>CAWIOH010000001.1:0-65079 GCA_963837675.1 uncultured beta proteobacterium
GTCGGCGTACAGCTTGGCGAAGTCGCCGACACCGAAGCAGAAGTGGTAGGTCCACTTGAACGGCGAGGGCTCGCCCGGCTTGGCGCCGCGGCCGAAGTAGAACGACTCCCAAGGCGCGGTGGTCGACAGCGCCGGCACGCCGGCGGCCTCGCAGGCATCGGCGACCGGATTGACCGTCTCCGGCGTCGAGGTCGACAGCACCAGGTCGACCTTGTCCGAATTGATCAGCTCCTTGGCCACGCTCGCCGCGCGCACCGGGTTGCTCTGCGTGTCCTTGTTGACGAACTCGAGCTTGTAGCGCTTGCCGCCGGCCTCGATGCTGCCGCCGCTGGCGCGCTGCACCAGCTCCATCACGTAAGCGTCGGCCTCGCCAAAGATGCCCAGCGGCCCCGACTGCGGGCTGACGAAGCCGACGCGCAGGGTGTCGTTGGCGGCGCGCGCGATCGCCGGGAAGCCGGCGAGGGCCGCGATGCCGAGACCGCCTTGCAGCACGCGGCGCCGCGTGGTGGTCGTGCGTTGATCGTCGTGCATGGTGTGTCTCCTCCTGTACGGGGTGGTTCAGAACGGGAACGCGGGCACGGTGTCCTTGACCGTCACCCATTGCCAGCGCGTGTACTCGTCGATGTCGGCCGGCCCGCCGACGGCGCTGCCGTTGCCGCCGAGGCCGGGGCCGCCGAAGGGGTTGGTGCATTCGTCGTTGACCGTCTGATCGTTGATGTGGACCATGCCGGCGTTCAGGCGGCGCCCGATCGCCATCGCCCGCGCCAGGTCGCGGCCGATCACCGCGCCGGCGAGGCCGCCCTGGCCGTGGTTCGCGAGCTCGACGGCTTCGTCGTCGGTACGGAAGGTGATGAGGTTGACGAGCGGGCCGAACGGCTCCTCGTCGAAGGCGCGCATGCCGGGCTTGACGCCGGACAGCACGGTCGGCTGGTAGCACAGCCCCTCGTGCGTGCCGCCGGCCTCGAGCTTCGCGCCCTGGCGCACCGTCTCCTGCACGATGGCGTCGAAGCGCTGCAGCTGCTTTGCGTCGATCAGCGGGCCGAGCGCGACCTGGCCGCTCGCGCCGTCGCCGACCGGCAGGTGCGTGGCCTTGGCGACGAGCCGCTCGCGGATCGCGCCGGCGATCGCCTCGTGCACCAGCACGCGGTTGCTCGCCATGCAGATCTGGCCCTGGTGGAACCAGGCGCCGAAGGCGATCGCGTTCGCTGCGGCATCCGGGTCGGCATCGTCGAGCACGACCAGGTTATTGGCGCCGCCGAGTTCGAGCGACACCTTCTTCAGGTGCCGGCCGGCCAGTTCGCCGATGCGCCGGCCGACGCTGGGCGAACCGGTGAAGGCAATCATCGGCACGCGCGGATCGGTGACCAGAGCTTCGCCGGCTTCGGCGTCGCCGGTCAGCACCTGCAGCACGCCGGCAGGCAGGCCGGCCTGCGCGAAGGCCTCGGCCAGGATCACGCCGCCGGAGATCGGCGTGCGCGGATCGGGCTTGAGCACGACCGCGTTGCCGAGCGCGAGCGCCGGTGCGACGGCGCGGATGCCGAGAATGAGCGGAAAGTTGAACGGCGAGATCACGCCCACCACGCCGTGCGGCACGCGCGTGGCCAGCGACAGGCGGCCCGGCGTGCTTGGCAGCACCTGGCCCTGGGCCTGCATCGGCAAGCCGGCGGCGATCTGGCAGATGACGATCGCCTCCTTCATCTCGTGCTGCCCCTTGGGCACGATGCCGCCGGTCTCGCGGGCGATCGCGAGCGCGCCTTCCTCGAAGTGCTGCTGCAGCACCTGCGCGGCACGCAGCAGGACGGCCGCCCGGTCGCGCGGCGCGGTCGCGGCCCAGGCCGCCTGCGCGGCCTGCGCCCGGCCGATCGCCGAGTGCATCTCGTCGGCACTGGCGATCGCGACGTCGGTCCAGGCTTGGCCGGTGGCGGGCTCGGCGACGGCGCGCTGCGCGGCGGCGGGCTGCCACTGGCCATCGAGGAAGAGCTTGCCGCGCTGGCGGGCGGCGTCGATCAGGGTCGGCAGGTCGGCGGGCTTCATGCGGTCGGTCTCCTGGATTTGCAAAACACAGCCTGCATGGCGCAACCGCTGTGCCCGGTTGCACGCATGGCCGCGCCCGGGCCTCGATCGGCGAGACTTCCACCGAGGAGGAACTACGGAGTTTCCCTAAGGCTCGCCGAGGGGGTTTGGGTGCGTCGCCAATCGGTGTTAACCCGAGACTGGACTTGATCAAATCGTGAATTTCCGGGGACACTCGGGCCTCGCGGCTTTCGAATTTGCGCATGCCTCCGTTTCCCGACCGGATTTCCCTCGCCGAGGCGTCGCGCCGCACCGGCGCGCTGATGCACCGCGGCGATGTACCGCCGTCGGGTGCCGGGCCGGACCTGTCGGACCTCAGCGAGTGCCTGTTCTTCGCGCCGGGCGACGGCCGCATCTGGCTCAACGACCAGCGCATGGTGCTGATGCACACGTCGTCGATCGGCACCCTGCGCCGCGAGCTGATCGAGACGCTCGGCCTCGACCGGGCGCGCGGCCTGCTGACGCGCACCGGCTACGAATCGGGCGCGCGCGACGCGCGCCTGGTGCGCGAACGCTTTCCCGACGCCGACCTGGTGCCGACCTTCATGGCCGGCACGCGGCTGCATGCGCTCGAAGGCGTGGTCAAGGTGATCCCGGTCGAGTTCGAGATCGATCCCGAGCGCGGCCACTATCACGGCGAGTTCCTCTGGCAGCACTCGACCGAGGACGACGAGCACATCGCCGCCTACGGCATCGGCACCGAGCCGGCCTGCTGGATGCAGCTCGGCTACGCCACCGGCTACGTGACCGGGCTGATGGGCCGCCTGGTCGTGTTCCGCGAGGTCGAGTGCCGCTCGATGGGCAGCGCCGAATGCCGCGTCATCGGCAAGGTGGCCGAGGCCTGGGGCGACGTGGCCGAAGACCTGCGCCACCTGAACGCGCAGGACTTCCTCGCCACGCGCACCCACGGCAGCGCGCCGCAGGCGGTGCTCGGCGGCGCCGCGCTGAGCGAAGGCCTGGCCGAGGGCATGGTCGGGGTCTCGTCGGCCTTCAAGGCTGCCTGCCACATGCTCAGCCGGGTGGCGCCGACCAAGGCCACGGTGTTGTTCACCGGCGAATCGGGCGTCGGCAAGGAGATGTTCGCCAGCATGCTGCATCGCATCAGCCCGCGCCGCGACAAGCCCTTCGTCGCCATCAACTGCGCCGCGATTCCCGAGACGCTGGTCGAGTCGGAGCTGTTCGGCGTCGAGCGCGGCGCGTTCACCGGCGCCACCGCCTCGCGCCCCGGCCGCTTCGAGCGCGCCGACGGCGGCACCCTGTTCCTCGACGAGATCGGCACGCTCAGCCTGCCGAGCCAGGGCAAGCTGCTGCGCGCGCTGCAGCAGGGCCAGATCGAACGCGTCGGCGGTTCGCGCACGATCGCGGTCGACGTGCGCGTGGTCGCCGCGACCAACGTCGATCTGCGCGCGGAGGTCCAGGCCGGGCGCTTTCGCGAGGATCTGTTCTACCGGCTCGACGTCTATCCGATCCACCTGCCGCCGCTGCGCGAGCGGCGCGAGGACGTGCCGCTGTTGCTGTCGCACTTCCTGCACCTGTATGGCCGGCAGCACGGCCGGCGCCTGCTCGGCTACGCGCCGCGCGCGGTGCGCGCACTGATGGGCTACGCCTTCCCGGGCAACATCCGCGAGCTGCAGAACATGGTCGAGCGCGGCGTGATCAGCGCCGACGAGGGCGGCGTGATCGACCTGCCGCACATGCTGCGCAAGGAGCAACTCGGCGACGAAGGGCTGCTGCGGCTGGGCGCCGCCGGCGGGCTTGCGAGCGGTGAAACGGCGCCGACGCCGGCGGCCGCGTCGAGCCTGTTCGAGCGCCTGGCCGATCCGGCCGGCGCCGTGTCACTGGGAGCCATCGAACGGCAGCTGGTGCAAGAGGCCGTGCAGCGATGTGGCGGCAATCTCGCCGCGGCCGCGCGCTCGCTCGGCATCAGCCGGGCGCAACTTGCGTATCGGCTGCAGAAGGGCTGAAGCGGGGCGGGCCAATGCGGCGGCGCGCCAACAGCGCGTCTGGCACATCGTCTGCGGGAGGCGAACTTTCTGGGCGCGGTCAACGAGATCGGCTGTCCAGCCAGGTTGCGAGGCCGGGCCACGGCCTCGACCACGAGGCGTATCTAGAACGGCGCCCCGACGACGCGCGGCGTGACCTGGCGTGGGCAATGCTGGAGGTGGTGGCCGCCATTCAAATCGTGCCCTTCGTCTGTGCCGGCCCACTGCCGCGGGTTGTGTGTCACCGTGCCAGAGGAGTCGCTAGTCCTGGCTTTGGAGGCGACCAAGCGGTCGTTCACGAACGCCCGGTGTTGGCCGGGCACTTCGACGGTGAGCGTCAGCTGACCGTCATCATCAATCCCGTTGACAGCTTCCGGCCCGCGAGTTCGCCCAATCGGGGGTCGGGGTGCGACCCACACCAGACGCTCATCTCGGCCGAATGCTGGCCGCGAAGCCGACAATGACGGGCGCGTCATTCCATCCAATGGACTCACAGCTTGCACGGCGCGCCAGCGCAGCGAAACGGGCGTTTCGAAATTGCGTTGCCGGGGCGGTGGGCCGGTCCATTCAGTCACTCGCCGTCACTCAACAGTAAAGACGGTGGCACGATGCCGAGCGACCTGGCCTGGCCGTCCCTGTCGACACTCAGGGCGAGGGTCAGTTGGCAGGACGAGCTTTCATCATTCGATCGGGATCGGTCGCGCTACCCGTAATTCACGATCCACTCGACGCCCTTTGTATGGGCGGCATCAATGGCAATCTGCTCCGTTGGGTGATCGCCCCTGTCCACGGCAATGATCCGTGGTCGAGTCGGCCAGACTGCCTTGCAGACAATCAGCGTTGGCGCGAATCCGCCATTGTCGATCGCCTTGGAGCCGCAAAGCAGATCGTAGCCCTGGTGCCGGAACGTCCTGGCTGCATCCATCGATTGATCGCGCCCTAGAGAAAAGTTCAGTATGCGCTCATTGCTGGCGACACATTGGAGCTTCGGGATCGACGGTCGGCATCCCACAGGATCGGCAACGAGAAAGCGCTTGGGCGCCGCGCCTTCAACACCGATCGTCGGCAACAGTGTGCGTCGTGGGGTTCAGCGTTCGCTGAGCGTCAGCAGCATGTCGGCATACCAAGCGCAGTTCAGCCCGAGCGACTCGTCGGCCACCTTGTCTCGGTTCTTCATGTCCATGCGCGCCGAGTGCACACCGAGCAGCTTCCACGGCAGCGTCCGGTCCGGCCGACGACGGGTCGTGCATCACCACCGGCGCGCCGCTGGTGCCGCGATGGGTGCGTGCGTCGGTCAGGAAGAAGCCCTGGCCCTGGAAGCGCATGCCGAAGGCGGACGCGATGACCGCCTGCGCAACGGAGGTGGTGCAGCGTGTCGTGAAAGCCCAGCGGGAAGCCCACGACCAGCAGTGAACTGCCCACCCGCACCGGCGCCTGCGAATCCTGCAGATGCTCTGGCGTGAAGGCCTGCAGCACGCTCGAGGCGGGCATGGCGTCGCGCTCGAGCTCGATCATCGCGATGTCGATCTCGCCACCGCTGTCGGTGCCCTGGCGCCACTGGCTCTTGCCCTGCCGATACAGCGGCACCGAGAAGCCGATCGAGCGGCCCAGGTCGCCTTCGCGTGTGTGCAGCTCGATCTCGATGCGGTTGGGCTGGTGCCGGCTCGGCGCGTCAACCAGCACATGGCGGCTGGTGACCAGGAACAAGCGCTCGCCGCGCTCGAAGAAGAAGCCGCTGGCATTGGTCAGCGAACGCTGGTTGTCGAAGGTGACGATGCGTGCGGCGGTGAGCAGGATGGAATCGATCACGCCTGCGCGCTGTCGGTCGACAGGGCCTCCGCGCAGTGCTCGGGCAGCTGCAGGCGGCCGTCGGCGTCGGGTGCCGCCCGGATGGCGATCAGCGGCGCGGCCGAGATAACCGGGCCGAAGATCGTGGCGAAGGCCACGTCGGCGGCGTCGCGGCCGGTGCCAAAGCGCACGAAGCCCATCGGGATCGCGGTGCCCGAAGGATCGAACAGGTACCAGCGGTCGCCCAGGTAGGCCTCGACATAGGCGTGGAAGTCGGTCGGGCCGAGCGCCGGGTCGGCGCCGTAGTCGATGCCGGTGGTGAAGCGGGCCGGCACGTTGAGCGCGCGGCACAAGGCGATCATCAGGTGCGCGAAGTCGCGGCACACGCCCGCCGGGTCCAGCAGGGTGTCGATGGCCGAGGTGTTGGAGTCGGAGGTGTTCGACTCGAAACCGTGCGTGCGCGCACCCAGTCGCACACCGCCTGCACGCGCGCGTAGCCCGGGCGCAGATGGCCGAACTCGCGCCGCGCCAGGCGGTGCAGACGGTCCGACTGGCAGTAGCGGCTCGGGTAGATGAGCACAGCACCGATGCCGGCAGCCGGTCGACCGGCACTTCGGCGATCTCGTCCGGTCGCGCCATGAAGTGCGCCAGCTCGACCGTGGCGCGATAACCGACGCGCAGCTCCCCGGCGCGGGCCTGCAGTCGCAGGTATCGGTTGGCACGGATGCGTCCGTCTCGATACGCCATCGCGGGTCCTGGCTCAGGCTCAGGGCCTCGTCGATCACCCGCTGCCGGCCGGTGAGCGCAGCGTGGATGTTGAAGACGAAGTCGCAGCCAGGCTCGGCGATCTTGTAATCCAGCTCGAGGGACAGTTCGAGGCGGATCACGGCCCGCTCAACCTGGCGGGTGCCGGCGATGACGGCGCAGGCATTGGCATCGGATGTTCCTTGTTGCGGCGCAGCATAGCACCACGGTCATTGCGATGATGCTTGCGGTAGAAGGTGTTGGCCATG
Organism: uncultured beta proteobacterium; assembly: GCA_963837675.1. Classification (GTDB taxonomy): domain Bacteria; phylum Pseudomonadota; class Gammaproteobacteria; order Burkholderiales; family Burkholderiaceae_C; genus Rubrivivax. Next base: position 6,857 of record CAWIOH010000001.1, read on the forward strand.
CCCGGCATTCGGACGGCGCGATCGCGCGAGTCCTCGCGCCGCGCGACATCCTGGCCACAATCTTGTGTGCCGGGTTTGAATGGTCTTGGGAGAACGCGATGCGCCTATTTGCCGGTTGTGACATGACCTTGCAGGCTTCAGAGCCTTGCCCGACCGTCGCGATGCTGCGCCCCCGTAGCGGCCTGGCGCAGTGGCTGGCCAGCGAGAGCTACCAGTTCGACCCCCCGGTCAGAGCAACCGAGTACGTGGACACCTACGGCAACCTGTGCCAGCGCTTCGAAATCGCCCCAGGCTCGATGCGCATCAGGTGCAGTGCCATCGTCGAGACGGACGATGTCATCGCCGTAGAGCCGACCGCCCAGGCCACGCCCGTCGGCCTGATCCCGGATGACGTTCTGCAGTTCATGCTGCAAAGCCGCTACTGCCCAAGCGACAAGATGGTGGACCAGGCGATGCAGATTGCGGGCGGTTTGTCTGTCGGCTATGCGCAAGTCGAGGCCATTCGCGCGTGGGTGCACCAGAACGTTGCCTATCGGTACGGCGTAAGCACGGCCACGACCGACGCCCTGCCCTGGATACCCTGAGCGCCAAGGCTGGCGTGTGCCGGGACTTCTCGCACATCGGAATCTCACTGTGCCGTGCGCTGCGCATCCCCGCACGCATGGTGGTGGGCTACCTGCACCAGCTCGATCCCATGGATCTGCATGCCTGGTTCGAGGCGTATGTCGGCGCTCGCTGGTATACCTTCGACGCGACGCAGAATCAGCCGCGAGCAGGCCGCATTGTGGTCGCCTACGGGCGCGATGCAGCAGATGTCGCCTTCATCTCCAACTACGGCGGGCTCACCACCACGTCGCTCAAGGCGTGGGTCCAACTGGACAATGGTCAGCCGTTGTTTTAGTCAGCTGCGCGCTTCGAGTGCATCGACGCCCTGGCAGCCTGGCTCGGTCTTCGGGGAAAGCATCTGCGACTATCGAACACAATGCCGTGCGCGAACCTCGTGATCCGGGAGCTACCACATGATCTTCGATGTCATCCGCGAGAGCCACGACTTGCAACGCGACCTGTGCCGCAAGCTCACGGCATCGCGCGGCGACATGGCGGCGCGTCAGTTGCTCTTCCTGCAGTTGAAAGTCGAGCTGATGGCGCACGCGGCGGCCGAGGAACGCCACCTGTACGTACCGCTGCTGATGGAGGACGGCGGCCTCGACGCGTCGCGCCATGCGCTGCACGAGCACCACGAGGTAGACGAGTTGCTGGACGACTTGTCGGTGCGCAACAAGAAGCAGGCCGGATGGATCGCAACCGCGAAGAAGCTCAGCTTCAAGGTGCGCCACCACCTGAAGGAGGAGGAGTCGAAGTTCTTCCAGGTCGCCGGGCGCCTGCTGTCGGCGACGAAGAAGAAGCAACTTGCCGGCAAGTACACGCGCGAGATCGTGCGCATGCGCAGGCACTATGCCGCCGAGTACGAAACGGTGGTCGTTGCGGCGGCGAACGGCCGCGTCAAGGCTGCGAATCGCGCGGCCGACAAGCCCGCGACGCGCGGCAACCCACGCGCGGGCGCCCAATTGCGCGGCAAGAGCGAACCGCGCCGCACGCGCTGACCAAGCGCCGACAAAGGCGCGGAATGGATGTCTGACGATGCCATCAGCCGGCCTGTGGGCAAGGTGGGGCGCACGAATCCTTGATCCGCACCGGGTTTCGAGGAGGCCAGCAGTGTTTCAAGTCAGGCGTCCAAGAGGCGACTGGGCTGCCGTGCCCAGCTCACACCTGGGTCCCCTACGAGCCCTCAACCAATGCCGGCCTATTGCCGGCATCGGCGAGACCGAGTGTCAGCCATGTGGCTGGGTGCCGGCTTCGACAGCTTCCGGGCGCCGAGGTCCGGCAGTTGGCCGGCGCAGTCCGACCCAAACGTGCCAGCCGGGTCGCTCCAAAGCAGCCGGCCGGGGAGCCATCGCCTTTCCTATTTCGCATCTGCGAAGTGGCCGTTCGTGCTCTCACACCCGCGGCCAAACCGGCCGTCCGTGATCAAATCAGATGTTGCCCGCTGGCCGGCCCAGGATGACTGTTTCATCGTGGCCAGCCTGAACTCGCCCTTAACCTGTCCCTGCCAGCTGCGGTCAAATGCAGCAGCCGGCTTCTCGCCGTCACAACCGCCTTCGGCCTGCGGCGCGACAATGATCTTGTCCGACCGGACATGCTGGTTGACGCCGTCCATCGGCCGGCATCGCTGGTCGAAAACTCAGCGGCGTGCCTGCCTCGGGTCGTCAGCGGCCGAACGGTATTTGATGCCGGTCGGGCCGATGCCGATGATTTGGAAGACCACCGGTTCTTCGCGCGTCTCGGCGAACTGCCAGACGTCGGCAGGCACGTTCGACACCGTGCCAGGCGGGTAGGCCTTCAGCGCCTGAGGGTCGACCACGTCGCCGACCGCCGAATAGTAGGTGCCGGAAATGATCGTGCGGATGCGTTCGTCAGGGTGCGCGTGCACCGGCAATCGCGTGTTCGGCGGGAAGCTCACCTGCAACACGTACAGGCCTGGGCGACGAATGTCACCGTACAGCACCGCCGTTCGCACCGCAGCGGGCATCGCCGGGTTGAGGGACCAGTGGACCTGGTCCTGCGTGATCCGCAGTTCGACGACCGGTGTTGCAGTCTGGGCGCCAGCCACAGCGCAAGCCAATATAGACACCAGACCGACAATTGGGCGGACGTTCGTCATTGGGCACCTCTTCGCGGCAGTTTGGGGACCTCCATCCTGGTGGCTTGGGTCGACAGCCGCCTGAAGGATTGGCGAAGATTCCCCGAATTCGGTCTTCGACCTATCATCTTTGGCGTCGCGCAAGTCCAGGGTTGCAGATGCAGGTCGTCCTCATCGGGTCCGCACGCTATGACCGTGCCCGCGGCGACCTCTGCCGCGCGGATGACGGGTCGCCACTGCCCATCCGACCGCAGTCCCTGCGTGTCCTGGACTTGCTGATCGACGGCGTTGGCACGCTCGTCACCCGCGATTCGTTGCACGCTGCCGTTTGGCCCGGCGTGATCGTCACGGACGACTCCCTGGTGCAGTGCATTGCCGAGATCCGCCGGGCGATCGGCGACAACCGGCATGAAATCGTGCGCACCGTGCCGCGCAGGGGTTATCGCCTGGAAGCAGTCGAATCGGCCGCGTCGGCCGAGCTTGGCAGCGCTCCGCTGCCTGCGCTTGCTGCGCCGAGATCTCGGGGCGGGCGTCCGATCTTGGTCGGCGCCTTGGTCCTGGCCGTCGTGGTGACCGCGGGCCTGATCGGTTGGCGCGAGGTCGGACACCCGCTGGCCGACACCGTGCCAGCGCCCGATGTCGTTCGACCGCCCATGGCAGTCATGGCATTTCGCGCCGAACGCGCCGACAGCGACATGGAGGCGCTGGCGACGGGGTGGGCTGAAGACCTCGCCGCCAATCTGGCACAGGACGCCGATCTGCGGTTGGTCTCCACCCGATCCAGTTTTGCTGTCAGCCGCGACGCCGCGCCTGTTGCGGCAGCCCAGCAACTGGGGGTGCGTTATCTGGTCGATGGCACAGTCCACCGGGCGAAGGACGTGCTGCAGGTGACCACCCAACTCATCGACGGGGAGGACGGCACCATCGTGTGGACCGAACGCCTCGATCTCACTAAGGACAACCTGATCACGGCACGCGATGGCCTGATCCGAAAGTTGGCGTCGAGCATGCAGGCGTCGATGCGGTGGCGCGAAAAGGAGCGCGGTCGCCGGATGCCCGAGTCGATGGATGCCCAGGTTCTCACCCTTCGCGCCTACGGGAACAAACATCGGTACATGCCCGAGGGGTACCGGTCCGCCCGCGCCTATCTCGAAGAAGCGCTGCAGCTGGCGCCAGGGTTTGCCGCCGCCTGGGCCGGTCTCGGCTACCTCAACGGCATCGATGCCATCAACCACATCACGGGCAAGTGGAGCCTTGCTCAGTTGCCGACCGCGCTCCAGCAAATCGACCGCGCGCTGGCCCTCGATCCGACCTTGTCGGTCGCGTTCCAGGCTCGAGCCATCGTGCTCGGGGCGATGAGGCGGCAAGCTGAGGCGCTGGCTGCGGCCAAGGAAGCGGTCCGAATCGCACCCGGCGACCCGGACAACCTTCTCGTGCTGTCGAAGGCCCAGGCGGAAGCGGGGCGGCTGAACGAAGGGCTGGCCAACATGCGGAGGGCGCTGACCCTTTATCCGATCGAGCCCGTTTACGTTGGATTCATGGCGGCACATGTCTTCTGGGCCGCCGGACTTCAAACGGAAGCCATCGAGGAGGCGCGCCGCTGCGTGGAACGAGCACCACATTTCACGAATTGCCGCATCACCTTGGCCAGCGCCTTGGTCGAATCGGGGCACATGGACGAGGCTCGAAACGAAGCCAAGGAAATCCGGGCGCTCGCGCCGACAGCGACTTCACTGGCATTCACGAACCTGTTCGACGGCGTGCCGGCATTGCGGGAGCGCAGGTCGCGGATAGCCGAAGCGCTCGGATTTGCACCCGCTCCGTGAGCGTCGGGCCGCGCCTCTCCTTCGAAACCTGGCGTAGAGGGGTCCGCTCGGGGCGCGCTGCCGCGTCGCGACGTCCGAATTCTTCCCTTCGCCTGCGGGTCGGGTTGCGGCGGTCGGCCCTTCGGATTCATCGCCGGAAAGCCGTCGTCGAACACCCTCGCAGTCACCATAGGAGGCCCAGCGGCGGATGGCACACGTCGGCAAGCAGCAATCAAGGCGATTGAGGCACGCAGCACGGCTTGAGACCGCGGGCTCACCCCTACGGGAGCCCATCGTGCACGCCACCGGCCGGCTGCTCCATGTCGCCGGATGGCGCCCCGCTCCACTTCTAGCGCCACCGCCCTGAGCAGGTGCATCATCGCGGCATGTCGCCGCTTCGGATAATGCTGTCCTGGTGGAGCCGGCTGCGCGCCGGCGCGGCGCCCGTAGGGACCGGTCCGGGCGACCCCTCCGACCCGAGCGGCCAAGGCAGCCCGGGCGGCGCGGTCGTCTTCGTCAGCTATGCGCACGAAGACGAAACGCGGGTGCGGCAACTGGTCGACGACCTCGATCGCGGCGGATTACCGACGTGGTTCGCGCCGAGGCAGATCCGGCTCGGCCACTCGATCGACGCCGCGGTCGCGCAGGAGATCGAGGCTGCGCGCTTCGTCCTGGTGGCGGGCTCGAAGGCGGCCACCGGTTCGGCCTGGGTCGGCCGCGAGGTGGCCTACGCGCTCGAGTGCGAGTCGCGGGCCGGCGCGCCTCGCGTGATCCCGGTCTACCTCGAAAGCGACGACGTGCCGCTGGCGCTGCGCGGACGGCTGGCCGCGGACCTTCGGGCCGAGGCCTATGGCGCCGCGTCCGGGATCTGATCGCCCAGCTACTGCTCGGCCGGATGCCCGAAGGGCGGCTACCTCTGGGGCGAGGATTCCGGGCATCGTCGATGGCCTGGCGGTGGTTCCGGACGAGATCGGGCCGCGACTTCGGACTCTTCGTCGTGAGCGGCCGGGTCCGGTCCGCCCGAAAACGGGATCGCGACGCCGTCGAGCGGCGCGACGACGAGGCCGCGCTCGAAAGCCTGCTGCATCGACGGACCTCATCGCGGAGCGTCGGGCCGCCCTCGCCGCCCGGGCCTGTGCCGGCGGCATCCCCGACGTCGTCACCCGCAGCGAGCGCGTCCAGATCGAGCGCTGGCTGCGGCAGGCGCCGTCACGCCAGGCCCTGGCCACGGCCGCCTACCTCTATGGGTTCGCGTTGTCGGACCATTACCGCGAACCGTTCGACCGCGCCGGATCGACGCGATCCGCGTCGGCTGGAGCCGCCGCGGCGAAGTCGATGCGTCGGCGCTGCCGCCGCTCAAGCGCTTCATCTCCGAGCTGGAGCGGGTGGGGGTCATCGCGGAGGTGGAAGACCACCGAGAGCGTTCCGACGAGGACTCGGGCCCGGACTACCGGCCTGGACCCGTGCCTGGCAGCGTCGGCAAGTGCGCCTTTCTGTTCGAGGCCGTGTCACTGCAGAGGACGGAATGGACGCCGATCGGGCGCCTCGGCCACATCGCGCCCGAATGAGCTTCGCCCCGAATGAAGCTCTCTCCGAGTGGATGACGGTCGCGCGCCGCTACAACCGCGCCATGACGGATACCGCTTCCGATGACGCCCGCCGCCCCGGCGAGCGCGACCGCGAGGCTTTGCTCCGTCGCCGCGCTACCTGCCGGCTCGGATCCGAGACATCTGCTCTCCTAGCCTCGCCGTCGCATAACCGCCGGCCACGCAATGGACCCCCGCTGGGGCACAGTTGCCCAACACACGATCGCCGCCCTTCCGTCGGCCAAGTGGCGCGTGGCCAAGGCGGCACCCTTGGCGACACAATCGGGCGTGCGGAGCCTCCGCACTGGGCGGCTACAGGCCGCGCCCGACTTGGCATAGATTTGGCGACCTTCGAACGGGGAGCCTTCATTGATCGGGTCAACGCCACGCGTCGGTGTCATAGTGCACAGGGGTCGGGACGCGCTCTTCAATGCCTTCTTGGAGTCGCTTGCAGGGCTCGGCTACGTGGACGGCGAGAACATCGAGATCGAGCCGCGCTTCGCCGAAGGAGTCCTAGAGAGGACCCACGGCTTTGCCGCAGACCTGGTGGCGCGGAAGGTCGATCTCATCGTTGCAATCGGCGGGGTCGGGGCCCGCGCGGCACAGCGCGCGACCGACGAGAGCCCTATCCTGTACGCGGTTGTGCTGGATCCTGTCGAGATGGGCTTTGCGGTGTCGCGCGAACGACCCGGTCTCAACCTGACGGGAGTGACGAATTACGATCCCGATCTCGCGACGAAGCAGCTCTCGCTGTTGAAAGCCGTTGTTCCGAACCTCGCGCGAATCGCAGTCCTGAGCGATGTCGACGTTCCCGGCGCTGAGACTATCAACACCTTGGAGCGGTCCAACAACATGGCAGCAGCCAGGCTAGGAATCGAGCTGCAGTGGGTCCGGATCAAGGGGCCGGTGCCCGACCGGCCGGCCGCCTTCAGGTTGATGAAGGACGGCCAGGCCGATGCGCTGCAGGTGCTCGAGATGCCCGTGGCGATTGCCGATTTCCAGTCGATTGCCGCGCTTGCCATCGAGCACAAACTGCCCAGCATGTTCCCCGGAGGCTGGAACCACGATGGCCTGATGGCCTATGGGACGAATCTGCTGCAGACCATCCCGGATCTGGCCAGCCTGGTGGATCTTGTCCTCAACGGCGCCGATCCCGCCGGCATTCCGGTTCGACACGTATGTGAGCATCGTTTGCGCCTGAATCTTGCGACGGCCCGAAAATCGGCCTCGACATCGCACCCGCCATCGTGGCGAGCGCCAGCGAGGTCGTTCGGTTCGGTGAGTGACGATTCCGTGCGGAGTGACTGCCGAGGCTTGGAGCGATGCCTGAGGCGGTCTTCGGCGAAGTGCGCCTCTTCGCGTAGACATGCATGGTTGCTCTTTCGCGGGCTTGGCGAGGCAGGTCAACCATCGGGCAGCAGTCGTTCGTCAACGGCAACTCTAGGCCAACTCTAGGCCGGGACTCACTGTTGGTGGACGTCGGCTGAATGGAGATCCGCGCGACCGGCAGGTTCAGGGCTGCGCGACTACGAGCTCGAGAACCCGCCCACGACGTGCGCCGTGAAAAGGCGGCGCTTTCCAGTGGGTGCAAGGCCCACCCGGCAACCGCTCCAGCCGGAAGCAACCGGAGATGGTATGGACCACCTCCCACCCACCGCCAGCGACGTGATCGGAAATGAAGCCGAATGCAACCACCCATCCCGCCGCCCTTCCCGCCAGCGGGAAAGATCTCAACGACGTCAAGTTGGGGGTGGGGCCTCGCGTCGAACGGCATCGAGTGCCAAAGTGGAGTTGGCGTTCATCAACTCCTCGCATCGGAGGTCCCAAATGGATCGTACGACTTATGGTTTGGACATTGCAAAGAACGTGATGCAACTGCACTGGGTTGAAGCTCAGACGGGCGAGATCGGCCGCAAGAAGCTCGCTCGGCCAAGCTGGTCGATTACTTCGCGCAGCGCCTGCCGGTGCGGGTGGTGATGGAGGCTTGCGGCAGCGCGCACCACTGGGCGCGCGTGCTGGGCAAGCTGGGTCACGAGGTCGAACTGCTGCCGGCGGCGCAGGTGCGGCCGTTCGTGCGAAGCAACAAGGACGACGCGGCCGATGCGCGGGCGATCTGGCTGGCCGCGCAGCACGGCGACATCCGCCGCGTGCCGCTGAAGAGCGTCGAGCAGCAAGCCGTGCTGGCGCTGCACCGCACGCGCTCGCGCTGGGTGGGCGTGCGCACGGCCACGGTGAACGCGCTGCGCGGGCTGCTGTACGAATTCGGCGTGGTGCTGCGCGGGGGCCGCAAGGCCGGGCTCAAGGCGCTGGCCGAGCAGCGCGCACAGATCGATGAGCAGGTGCCGCAGATCATGCGCGGCCTGGTGGATGGTCAGCTGCAGGCGCTGACGCAGGTGCAGCAGCGCATCGATCAGTTAAAGCACGAGCTCGCGGCGCTGCAAAAGCAGCTGAACAAGGCCGTCGAACTGCGTCAGGTTCCTGGTATCGGAGTGCTCGGTGCCACGGCGCTGGCGGCCACGCTGGGTGATGGCAAGGCCTGGCACAGCGGGCGAGAGTTCTCCGCCAGCCTGGGCCTGGTGCCTGCACACAGCGGTACGGGCGGCAAGGTGCGCACGGGGCACATCTCCAAGCGCGGAGACCCCTACCTGCGCACGCTGCTCATCCACGGAGCGCGCTCGGTGATCGAGCGCGCCAAGGACAGACCGAAGTGGCTGCAGCAGATGCTGGCGCGCCGGCCGCCGAACGTGGTGGTGGTGGCGCTGGCCAACAAGATGGCGCGCACCGCCTGGGCCCTGGTGGCTCATGGGCGTGCCTACCAACGGGACTGGCAAAGCGCCAAGCCCGAGTGCGGCACCGCGCAAGCGGCGTCTGCGTAGATCAACCTCAGCGATAGGAGCGGATGCCGCAAAGAGTGCGCGAGTCGAGTCGATGAAGTGATGGCAAAGCGGTCGGACCGTGGGTTGGGTAAAGCTGAATGCCTGAGACTAGTCTTACTGTGTTGAGTAGGGCACAGACCTCTCGTCGAGTCAATCCTCGTGATTGTTGTGATGCAAAGCTGCGGCAGCTGCGGGCGCGTTGGCCGCAGTTGTATGTTGCGGTGAGTTCAGCGCTTGCGTGGGTATCGAGCGTCCAGGACGTGCTCGGTCTGGGTCTCCCAGGTGCGCAGGAGCTTTTGCACGGAGCGGTGGTTGGCAATTGCCCGGTGCAGTAGCTCGGCCTGCTCGGGCGAGACGTAGCGGTGCACGAGCTTGCCGCCTTGCATGTGACCCCACTCGTAGTACGGCCCGTGTCGGGCAGCAGGGTCCTTTTTGCATCGGCAACTGGCCTTGCCGCATTTCATCATTCGCTTCAGTAGCGTGCCCGAGCACAGGTAGTCCATCGCGGCGAGGTCCTTGCGGGCGCTGCTGATGCGCGCGTGCGCCTGAAGGAGAACTTTTTCTGAGCTGAGTCGTGGCATGAGCTTGACTGTTCGAGGTTCCTACGCTATGTATAGCGTAGGTTTGGCTTGACTGCAAGCCCAAGGCCCTTCAGGGCGCACCCCGGTCACTGCCGAGCCATTGCGCACACCTCGTGCGCCCTGTGACAATTGAAGGAGAGCACGATGGAACTCACCGCGGAATTCACCCGCTATCTCGAGCACGTCGGTGACGGCCTGGGCCGCTGCGAGCGCAAGCTCGGGCTGAAGGACTACTGCAGTGCGCTGATGCTGCCGCTCAAGCGCAAGAGCATCGAGCCGTTGGCCGCCGCCATCGACCCGTACCACGTGCCCGCGATGCACCAGTCGCTGCACCACTTCGTGGCCGATTCGCCCTGGTCAGACCAAGCCGTGCTCGGCGCCGTGCAGCAGTGGGTGCTGCCCAAGATGGTGACCAAGCCCGAGTCATGGACGTACCTGATCGCTGACGACTCCGGCATGCCCAAGCAAGGCGTCCACTCGGTGGGTGTGGCTCGGCAATACTGCGGCCAGTTGGGCAAGACCGAGTCCTGCCAGGTCGCGGTGAGTCTGTCCATCGCCACAGAGCACGCGAGCCTGCCAATCAAGTACCGCCTGTATCTGCCCGAGTCCTGGATCGAGACCCGCAGCGCCGCAGATGCGCGGGTGTGCCGGCGGACATCGCGTTCGCCACCAAGCCGCAGATCTCGCTGGCGCAGATCCGCCAAGCCAAGCACGACGGATTGCCCGGCGACGTGGTGGCCGCCGATGCGGGCTATGGCGACGACACGAACTATCGCGACGGCATCGACCGAGTTGGGGCTTCACTACGTCGTGGGCATCAAGCCGGGGACCACGGTGTGGGCACCGGGAACGGGCCCACTGCCGCCCAAGCCCTGGTCGGGCCGTGGCATCAAACCCACCCGGCTGCGCCGCGACGAGACTCAGTCACCCGTGTCGGTCAAGGCACTGGCGCTGCGGCTGGCCGCACGGCCTAGCGTAGGTGACCTGGCGCGAAGGCACCCGGCCAGCTGTGCTCGCGCTTTGCCGCGGTGCGTGTTCGCGCGGCCCATCGCGACTACTGGCGCGACGACCGCCGCCGAGCAATGGCTGCTCATCGAGTGGCCCACCGGCGAGCCCGAGCCGACCAAATACTGGCTGTCCAATCTGCCGGCCGATCATCTCGCGCAAGAGCTGGTCGCCGACGCCAAGACTACGCTGGCGCATCGAACGCGATTACCAGGAACTCAAGCAGGAATTCGGGCTGGACATTTCGAAGGCCGGAACTGGCGCGGCTTTCATCACCATGCCACGCTGTGCATCGCCGCCTACGGCTTTCTGGTCGCCGAACGTCTGACCCGTGGCAAGGGCACTAAAAAAAACTGCGCCTTCCGCACGTCGCCTACCCTATCCGAGGGTCACACCCGGCGCACCGCCGGTTCGTCCTCAACGACACGTCGCTGACTCGATCCCGACCCTGCGCTGGGAGATCGCCATCGCACTCGCCCAGCTCCTGCTTGCCGTCCACGAACGCCAGAGCCAGTCGACAACGAGACGAAATGGTGTGACACAGTAAGATTAACTGCCTTGCGGTCGCCGTCCGAGCACTGCTGAACTCTCCGGAGCCCGTGAAGACTATGCCGGCTCTTTCCCACGAACCGCTAAAGCTGTGCGCGTTGATGCTTTTGACGTTCAGCACGATGCCGGATCCGTCAGTACGGACAATCTTCCTTCCATTTCGCGTTTCGGGTTTGTGGTTGAGGGCCGAACCGACCCATAGCCTGATGGCGGTCGAACGACTGTCGATCGAGACAAGAACGCCGGGATGGTCGGAGTTCTTGACCGAGATGCCGGAAGGCACGGCAACGCCCAAGCGACGGAAGTCGAGCTTTATCCAGCCATACATGTTCGTCCCGCCCCAGTGGCCTGCCTCGCACACCAGATGGAGCTCCCCCTCTACGGTTGCTGGCGTCGCTTCCTCCTGTGTCATGGAGATCAAGTATTTGCCAGGCAGCGGCAGCGTCACACTATCGGCGATGCCACTCGGGCGGGGACATGGCGAGTCGCTGTCGGCCGCCTGCGGCGGCGGGGCAATCGAACATCCGGCAAGCAACCCGAATGCAAGAAGCGCTGCACGAGCCATGTGCATTGTGCTATTCCACCCTTCCCGGAAGACAGCAACTTCGGGCCGCGACCGACGAGTGTCCGATCAGTGCAGCCTTGGCAATACTGGCAGTTGACAGCGCTGCTCCCCTCCGTCGGAGCAGCGCTCACCTGATGCGCCACCCTCCGCTTCAGCTGGAAGTAGCCGAAGCGGTGCACGAGCAGCCGGTCTCGCAAGCGTCGCAGCCGCAAGGTCTGGGGCAAGAACAAGCCGCGGGATGCGCCTGCGGTATTGCAAGCACTGCGTCGTTGCAGCCGCAGCTGCAGCCGGTGCCGGGGCAATTGACACATTGGCAGGGGGAGGCGAGGTGCGAATTCATGAAGATTCCTTTCCAGGATGAGCGAACCCGGCGGGTGCGTAGAAGCGGATCATGGGACGCCATCGACTCGACGACTTGAACGAAGCGGCTGACCTTCGCCTTCCCGTGCCTCATGGGAGGCGCACGGCGTCTGCCGCAGACTGCGCGGTGAAGCGTGCCGGTCGGCGCGAAGATCACTCATGCCGTTCGCCGGGTGACATCGGCCGTATGGCGCTGGGCTCGATGCCGAACACCCGCTTGTGCGTCCGCGTCAGATGGGCGGAGTCCGCGCACCCTGCGTCGTGCGCCGCATCGGTCCATGACGCCCCGGCCATCACCGCCTCGATGGCCAGGTTGATGCGCAGCCACAACAGGTAGGCGCGGAACGAGCTGCCCGTCTGCGCGACGAACAAATGGCGGAAGCGGCTCTCCGACAGCGCGACCGCGGCGGCCACGTCAGCCAGCGCGATCGGGTGCCTGATGTGCGCACGGATGTACGCCAGCGCGCGCCCAAGGCGAGGTTCCAGCGCCTGGTCAGGCTCAGTCGTCGCCCCGCACAACTGCGCCACCGCCGTCTTCGCGGCTTCGATCATCGATTCGGGTTGCGGGGTCGAGCCCGTTGAGCCAAAGTGTTCGAACAGCGTTCGTGCCACTGCGCGGCTGTCCACCGAGGGCAACGACGCCACCGCGGTCGCGCCCAAGCGCGCCGTCAATGCACGGCCCACCCGGCTTTCCGGTTCGATGAACAGGTGCGCCATGCGCATCGCATCCACCTCGAACTCGTGCGGACAGTGACTCGGCACGATCGCACCTTCGAAGCTTGCCCACCCGCCGGCCTCCTCGGTCCTGAAGCGGAAGGTGCCCTCCGGCGCCACGGTGAGCTGGTGCGCGTGGTGCGCGTGCCACTTCGTGCGGCCCTTTCCCTGACCTATCCACAGGCTGCCGCCCTCTCGACGGCGACGCCCATCGCGCACGACTTGCGACTTGGCTGGTTGACCCACTATGCCGTCGGCATCGCCTACGCGGGCCTGCTCGGCGCCGTGCTGGTCTTCCACTGGGCCCGTGCGCCGACGCCGCTGCCGGCATTGGCGGTGGGCCTGCTGACGGTCGTCGTGCCGCTGTTCGTCATGCAGCCCGCGATGGGCCAAGGCTTTGCTGCGGCAAGGACGCCGTCGCCCATGAAAAACTGCATTCGCAGCGTGGCAAACCACGCCGCGTTCGGCCTCGGGCTGTTCGTCGCCGCCGATGCGCTGCAGCGCATCTGGTGACGATCGACGACGCGCTATTCCTGTGCAAGTCGGCGACGCGAGTGGTCGTAGCGCCGGACGGACCCGTTCGCAACCGTTGGGGTGCCAACATGGCGGGGCTTCCGCTTCAGCGAATGCCGAGCTTTTGCCATGGGTCACCTGCGCCTGTTCGACGGACCGAGAAATCGACTCGTTACGATCGACACACGAGTGAGTTCGTCAAATCGTCGATGAAAGCCATCACCTACACCAACTACGGGCCGCCCGAAGTTCTGCAAGTGGAACAGGTGGACAAGCCCGTTCCGGCGGACGATGAGGTCCTGATTCGGGTGCGCTCCGCCGAGGCGACGAAGTCGGACGTCGAGATCCGCCGCTTCAAGTTTGCCGTGAAGTGGTTCTGGTTGCCCATGCGCGTCGCATTCGGCTTGATGAAGCCAAGACGACGGATTCTGGGCGGGTACTTCTCAGGCGAGATTGCATCGATCGGGAAGGACGTTACCCAGTTCTGCGTCGGAGAGCAGGTTTACGGCGCAGCGGGTCTCAGATTCGGCGCCTACGGCGAATATGTCGCGCTGCCGGCCAGCGCCCCAATTGTCGTCAAGCCCGCCAACATGAGCTTTGCGCAAGCCGCGGCAGTGCCGTTGGGCGGATTCAACGCCCTCCACTTCATGCGACTGGCGCGCATCAAGGCAGGAGAACGGGTATTGATCAACGGCGCCGGCGGCAGCATCGGAACGCATGCCGTTCAGATTGCGAAGTCGATGGGGGCCGAGGTGTCTGCGGTGGACAGCGCCAAGAAAGAGCAAGTGCTGAGGCGAATGGGTGCCGACCACTTCATCGACTACACGAGAGACAACTTCACGGCGATGGGCCGAACCTATGACGTGATCTTCGACATGGTGGCCGGTAGCGACTACACCGCATGCATCAGGACACTCAACGCCGGCGGACGCTACCTGTCCTGCAACCCCGGCTATCCGTCATGCTTCGCTCGTTCTTCACCACCCGCTTCACCGACAAGACATCCAGATTCGCCTTCGCTCCCGAGACGAAAGCGGCGCTGCACACGCTGCGAGAAATGGTCGAAGACGGAACGATCAAGTCAATCGTCGACCGGATCTACCCGATGGAGCAAGCGATCGAGGCGCATCGTCGGGTCGAAAGCGACCATCGGCTTGGCGCCGTCGTCATCGCGATCGGTAGCCGTGGTCTCGATCTACGTGCGGGATAGGCCTGACGGCGGCAAGGGTCCTTCGATCGGGAAAGCGTGCTGGCCAAGAGCGGTCTGCAACATGCTCGGAGTCGGTGATGGCTAGCAGCTCCGAGCGGGTCGAATTCAACGTCAAGAGCCCCGGCGTGTCGCAGCAGAAATCCTCCTGGTGCAATGGTACGCAGTTGGTGTTCTTGCCTCTGGCGTTTATGCATCGGCTGGCTACTCCGGTGCCAATGTCTGGGTCACGCCATTGACTGACAGCTTCGAGGCAGAGCATCGCGCTACGTGTAGTTCTGCTTAGGGTGTGGCGCTGACGAAGGCGGAGTTCCGCTTCGGTTTTGGCAACGCGCTGACCGAGGAGGAATCCGACGCCCTGTTCGCGAAGTGGACCATTCCTTCACCGGCACGCGGCCTGTTCGAGGTGGCCTTTGCGAACTTCACATTTCACGCGGCGTCGAAAGTCAATACCGCAACGAGACGCGTGGGCCCTTGTTGTTGATCTCCGGGACGGCCGACCACACCGTCCCCGACGTTACGACGCGCGCGGCGTTCAAGATGTACCGCCACTCGCTCGCGGTGACGGAACTGAAGCAGTTCGAGGGCCGCGGCCACTCGCTGACCATCGACCATGGCTGGCCCGACGTGGCGCAGGCGATCCTCGGCTGGCTCAAGGACAAGCGGCTCTAGCGTCAGGCGGCGCCGGGCGCGCTCCGCAACTGCGTCGCTGTGCGGCCCTTTTGGTTGCGTACCACGCGAGCGGAATGCGATGCATCGCTGAACTCGGCGCGGCGCGCGCTCTCGACGGTCTGGCGCAGGATGGAAACAAGGCCGGCGCGACAGTGTCGGTCGACAATGTGGCTATCTCGATCTCACCCCGCATCGGTCCATTGTTGTCGCCGCGCGCCGGGAAGACATGCACCTGCGTGCCAACAGGGCAGCCATCTGTGCTACGAGTGACAGCGATGCTGGACCCGCTGCAGTCAACCCGGCGAATTCGACCGCCTTGTGCGGCATCTTATGCTCGCCCGAACGCTCAGCGTCTGCTTTCGGCCAGTTGCGAGAATGTCTCCTTGTGGCCGTCAAGCACCGCCCATCGGACCGATGCGGTCGACCGCTGAACGACAGATTACGGTCGTCCGGCCTCGAACTTCCGGTGTGCGTCGCACTGCTGCCCGTCGACCTCCGGCCGCGTACACCGGCACGCGGACCCAAACGAGACCTTCGCAGACCTTGACTCCAAGCCGCAAAGCTGACGGTCATCATCGGGCGTCCCGCGCAGCGCTGCGGCGGCGGCGCGCCGCCCGCGAGCTGCGCACGCACCGCCGCCGGGCCGGCGCACAGGTGCAGGGCGCGGCCGAACCTCAGCGCCGGTCGATCATCGTCGAGGGCAGCCACAGCGCAATCTCCGGCCAGACCATCACCAGCGCCATCACCGCGATCATCAGCAGCACATACGGCGCCGAGCCGCGGATGATCTTGCCCATCGGCGCGCTGGGTGATCGCCTTGATAGTGAACAGGTTCATGCCGACCGGCGGCGTGATCATCGCCAGTTCGAGATTGATCGTCAGCAGAATGCCGTACCAGATCGGATCGATGTGCAGCGCGTGCATCACCGGCAGCACGATCGGCGTGGTGATCAGGATGATCGAGATCGACTCGAGGAACATGCCGAGCACGAAGATCAGCAGCATCATCGCGATCAGGAAGCGGCGACGCCGATGTCGGCCGCCAACCACTGATTGCACATGCTGCGGGATGCGCATCTTGGTCAGCACGTGGCCGAGCACGCCGGCGCCGGACAGGATCATGAACAGCATCGCCGACGTGCGGCTGGCATCGATGGCCGAGGCCCAGATCGCCGTCAGCCGAGTGCGGTAGATCACGCTGGCGACGAACAGCGCCAGCAGCGCGCCGACGGCCGCGGCCTCGGTGGCGGTGAAGAAGCCGGCGTACATGCCGCCGAGCACGAACAGCGGCAGCAACAGCGCCCACAGCGAGCGCCGGATCGCCGTCACAGCCTCGCGCCAGCGTGGCGCGCTGCTCGCGCCGCGAGGCGGTGCGAGAGCGCAGACGACAGCATCACCAGCCGACGAAGACCGCGGCCATCAGCAGCCCCGGCAGGATGCCGGCAATGAAAAGCGCGCCGATCGACGCGTTGGAAATCACGCCGTAGAGCACCATCGGCCCCGATGGCGGGATCAGGATGCCGAGCGTGCCGCCGGCGGCGACCACCCCGTAGGCCGTGCGCGGCGTGTAGCCGAGCGGATCATCTGCGGGATCGCGACCGCGCCGATCGTCAGCGCGGTGGCGACGGACGAGCCGGAGATCGCCGCGAAGATCGTGCAGGCCGCGATGGTGGCGACGCCGAGCCCGCCGGGCAGATGGCGCGTCAGCGTGTAGGCGGTGTCGTACAGGTCGTCGACGATCCGGCCGCGGACCATGATGTGCGCCATAAAGGCGAACAGCGGGATGGCGACCAGCAGGTAGCGGTCCAGCTCGCCGAAGATCACCTCGGTGACCGAACCCAGCCCGCCTTGCGTCGAGCAGCAGCGCGCCGCCGAACAGCGACAGCCCGGCGAAGATCGGCACGCCGGTGAAGAGCAGCAGCACCAGACCGACCAGGATCAGCGTGATCGTCATTCGGCATCCCCGATCTCGTGCGCTTTCGCGACCGGCAGCCCGAGCAGCAGCCGCCAAAGGGTCTCTACCGCGACCAGCCCGAGCAGCGCGCCACCGGCCGGCAGCAGCAGCATCAGCCACCACACTGGCCATTCGAGCTGGCCTTCGGTGACGACGCCGAACTGGCGCGATTGCATCGCCGTCTCCCAGCCGTTGCGCACCAGGATCACCGCCACCGCCAGCACCGCCAGCGCGGCCCAGATGCCGGTCCAGCGCGCGGCGCGCGGCGACAGGCGGTCGGTGAGCAGATCGACGCCGATGTGTTCGCCGCGGCGCAGGGTCTCGGCCGCCGCCAGCATCACGATCGCGACGAGCAGGAAGCCGACCGCGTCGTCGACCCAGACCGGCGGCTGGTTCAGCACATAGCGCATCATGACCGACCAGCCGATCAGCAGCAGCGACAACAACACGCTGGCCGCCGCGATGGCGATGGCGCCGTGCACCAGCAGGCCGACGACGCGGCCGAGCCAGCGCAACGCGCGCGGCTCGGCGCACGCGGCGCCGGACGTAGCCCGCCCGGCCACCGCGTCAGAGCTTGTTGATCAGCTGCACCAGCTTGGCCGCGTCCGGGCTGGCGGCGAGGAAGTCCTTCATCACCGCCGGCTGCATCGCGTCGGTCATCGTCTTTTCCTGCGCCGGCGTCAGCACCGTGACGGTCATGCCCTTGTCGCGCAGCGCCTTGATCTGCTCGGGCGGAATGTCGGCGCTGGCCGGGATCGAGCGCTGTTCGGCCTTGTGCGCGGCGGCTTCGATCGCGCCGCGCAGATCGGCCGGCAGCTTGTTCCACCACTCGGGGTTCACGAACAGCACGTCGTGCGCCAGGATGATGTTGGACGCGACGCCGAACTTCTGCACCTCGTAGTACTTGCGCTCGTCGGCCGCCGCGACGCCGGTGATCGCGGCGTCGATGACGCCGGTCTGCAGCGCCTGGTAGACCTCAGAGCCGGGCATCGCCGACGGCGCCGCACCCATCGCGATCAGGCCGGCGTCGAACAGCTTCGACAGGCCGCGGATCTTGACGCCCTTGAAGTCCTCGGGCTTAACCAGCGCCGACTTCGACGACGTGAAGATGCCGTCGCTGGCGTCGACCATCCAGCCGATGTTCTTGACGCCCTTGTCTAGCAGCTTGGCGTCGAGCAGACGCGCCGCCTCGGAGCCCGGGAACTTCTTCATCTTGTCCAGGCTGGTCATGAAGTACGGGATCAGCGTGACGTTCATCTCCGGGATCGTGCCGCCCATCGTGAAACCGGTGATCGATGCCGCCTCGACCTTGCCGCTGGCCACCGCGGCGTGGTTCTGGTTCGGCTTGAAGAGCTGCGCCGAGCCGAAGATCTGCACCTCGACCCTGCCGCCGGTGGCGGCCTTGACGTCGGCCGCGAACTGTTCGAGGTTCTTCGCCGAGTGGTGCGACGGCGGGAACTGGTGGCTCAGGCGCATTGTGTAGTCGGCCGCCCAGGCGCCGGTGGTCAGGGCAAAGGCGGCAGCGGCAACGAATGCGCGGCGCGTGGTCGTGAAGGTCATCGGGAAGTCTCCTGTCGGTGTTGTGGGAAAGGACAAAGGTCAGGCGACCACATGGTCGCGGCGCAGCGTGGCGATCTCGTCCGCGCTGTAGCCCACGCCGGCCAGCAGCGCGTCGGTGTCGGCGCCGAAGCGCGGCGGGTTCAGCCGAACGCCGGGCCGCTCGCCAGCGAGCGTGATCGGCAGCAGGGTGGTTTTGACGGTCTGGCCGGCCTTGGCGCCGTCCGGCAGTTCGACATCGGCCAGACCGCCGGTGGCGATCAGGTGCGGGTCGTCGAACAGGTCCTCCGGCCGCCGGATCGGTGCGAACGGCAGCCCGGCGGCTTCGAACAGCGCTGCCAGCTCGGCCGCGCTGCGTGGCGCCAGCCGCTCGCGCAGGGTCGCCAGCAGTTGCGGGCGGACCTTGACACGGTCGTTGTTGGTCGCCAGGGCCGGGTCCGCCTTCAGATCGGCGAAGCCGAGCGCGTCGCAGAAGACCGCGAACTGGGCGTCGCTGACGGCCGCCAGGAAGATCTGCTCGCCGTCCCGGACCGTGAACACGTCATACACCGCCCACGGGTTATCGCGCGCCGGCATCGGCTGCGGATGATGGCCGGTCATCGCGTACTGCAGCATGTGCTGTCCCATCAGGAACACGTTGTTCTCGAACAGCGCACTCTGCACCTCCATGCCCTTGCCGCTGATGCCGCGCTGGATCAGTGCGCCCAAGGCGCCGATGGCGCCGAACAGGCCGCCCATGATGTCGTTCACGCTGGTGCCGGCGCGCAGCGGGTCGCCCGGTCGGCCGGTCATGTAGGCCAGGCCGCCCATCATCTGCACCACCTCGTCCAGCGCGGTGCGGTGGTCGTACGGGCCCGGCAGGAAGCCCTTGTGGCTGACGTAGATGAGGCGATCGTTGACGGCCGCCAGCGTGGCGTAGTCAAGCCCAAACTTGTGCAGCGCTCCAGGCTTGAAGTTCTCGGCCACGACGTCGGCACTCGTGGCCAGCCGGCGCGCCGCATCGGCACCGGCGCTCCGGCGTAGGTCGATGCCGATGCTCTTCTTGTTGCGATTGAACATCGGGAAGAAGCCGGCGCCCGCGCCGAGCAGGCGGCGCGTGCCTTCGCCGTCGACCGGCTCGACCTTGATCACCTCGGCGCCGAGATCGGCCAGCACCATGCCGCACGTCGGGCCCATCACCATGTGGGTGAATTCGACCACCCGAAGGCCAGCCAGCGGCTGCGGGCACTTGGCGCTCATGCTACTGTGGCCCGCATCGTCTTCGGCAGCCCGGCCATCGCTATCGTGCCGTGCAGCGCCTCGCCTTCCAGCCAGCGCGCGACGTGGGTGCGCAGGGCGATCAGGGCGTCGAAGTCCAGCCCCGTCGGCACGCCCATGCTTGCCAGCAGATAGGCCACGTCCTCGGTCGCCACGTTGCCGCTGGCGCCGGGCGCGTGCGGACAACCGCCGATGCCGGCCAGGCAGGCGTCGAAGCGGCGCACGCCGGTCTGCCATGCCGCGAAGACGTTCGCCAGGCCAAGACCGCGGGTGTCATGGAAATGTCCGCAGGTCAGGCGGTCGCCGGCGACCGCAAAGCATTTTTCGAACAAGCGGGTGACCTGCAACGGATCGGCATAGCCCACCGTGTCGGCCAGACCAACCCGCTCGGCGCCCGCGTCCAGCACGGCCTTCACGAGGTCGAGCACGTCGCTTTCGGCCACGCGGCCCTGAATCGTGCAGCCGAAGGCCGTGCTCAGGCCGACCTCGAGGACGCAGGACGAGCCAGCGGCGTCTCGGGCAGCGCGAACCCTGGCGACTTCGGCCACCGCCTCGGCCGGCGTCTTGCGAAAATTGGCCAAGCTGTGCGCGTGGCTCGCCGAGATCGGGAACAGCATCAAGTCGGCGCCGCAGTCGAGTGCGGCCTGGGCGCCCCTGAGGTTGGGCACCAGCACCGAGGTCACGAGCCCCGGTAGGGTCTTTGCGACGGCCACCACCTCGGCCGTATCGGCGAGCTGGGGCAGCAGGCGCACCGGCACGAAGGAGCCGACTTCGATTTCTCGCAGCCCGGCGGCGTGCGCGGCGCGCAGCCAGGCCAACTTGTGTTCGGTGGGTAGGGTGCGGGTGATGCTTTGCAGGCCGTCTCGCAGGCCGACTTCACGCACGCTGACGGGATCGGTGGCGGTCATGGTGTTCATGGCTACGCAATGTAGGCATTCCATGGTGATTGCACGAGTGGTCTTTTTTCAAGGTTGACGTTCCAATCCGGAACGTCAAATGAGCAAACCCCTCGATCCCGTCTCTTTGCGTCTGTTCGTCGCCGTCTGTGAAAGCGGCAGCCTGGCACGTGCCGCCGAGCGCGAGGCCATGGTCCCGTCCGCGCTCAGCAAGCGCCTGGCCGCCCTGGAAGCCGAGGCCGGCGTGGCATTGTTGCTGCGGCGGCGGCGTGGCGTGG
This sequence comes from uncultured beta proteobacterium, assembly GCA_963837675.1. Classification (GTDB taxonomy): domain Bacteria; phylum Pseudomonadota; class Gammaproteobacteria; order Burkholderiales; family Burkholderiaceae_C; genus Rubrivivax. The sequence goes on from CAWIOH010000001.1 coordinate 27,933, forward strand.
CGCCGACCCCGGCCGGCGAGTCGCTGCTGCGGCAGGCGCGCGAGGTGCTGGCTGCCCTGGACCGCATCCGGGTCGAGTTGAGCGAGTTCGGCAAGGGTGTTCAGGGCAGCGTGCGGGTGGCGGCCAGTCCCTCGGTGCTGGCCGAGCAGCTGCCCGACGACATCGCCAGGTTCCTGGCCGCACATCCCGGCTTGCGTGTCTCGCTGGACGAGCGTCTCAGCCCGGACATCGTGCGTCAGGTGCGCGAGGGCGTGGCCGACCTCGGTGTGCTGTGGGACCGCGCCGATCTCGACGGCCTGCAGGTCCGGCCCTATCTATCCGACCATTTATGCGTGGTGATGGCGCCGGGCCATCCGCTCGCGCGACGGCCCGGGCTGCGGTTCGAGGAAACGCTGGACCATGAATCGATCGGGGTCCTGCCCAGCGGCGCGGTGGCTACGCTTGTGCGCCGCCAGGCAGCGCTGCTGGGCCGGCTGCCCGCCCATCGCATCCAGGTCTCCAGCATCGAGGCCGCCTGCCGCATCGTCGCCGCCGGTCTGGGCATGGCCTTGCTCCCGCGCGAGGCTGTCGCCCCGCACGCCGGCGCCGGCCGCCTGCGCCTGGTGCCCTTGCTCGAACCCTGGGCCGAACGCCGGCTCGTGCTCGTGACGCAGCCCGGAGTGCCGCTTTCGGCCAGTACGCGGCTGCTGGTCGATCACTTGCAGACGTGCGCGAAATGAACGCCGCCATTGGCTGGGCTGCCGGCAGTGACGCTCGCACGGGCCCGCCGGCGGAGCGAGCAGCAACAGGGTCGTGGTCAACAGCCTCGAATACATGTACCTCGCGCTGCATGCCCGAAAGCGGCCCTTCATCGAGTTCCGCTCTTGGCCGGGACGAGCCAATGCTGAGTTCGAGTTGGCCGCCGTAAAGCAGTCATCCAAGGCGGGCCAGCAGGGAAAATTCTCGCGGATCAGCAGGGTCCGCTTATGGCCGAGGGCTGCCGGCCACTGACCGCGAACCAGCGGCCGCTGTCTGGCGCATTGCTGTCATTGAGCCCACAGGCTCAGCATGCAGTGCATCGCAGCCGAACAGCGGCGTGACACGACGGACACCCGATGACCCCCGGCATTGCCGGTCTCCAGTTGCTACGAATTCCTAGTTGCTATCAATTGACGGACTGCGTCTGCCAGGCCTTTGGGACCAAGCGACGCAAGCGCCAGGTCCTTCGCCTCCGGCAGTTGCCCGTAGTTGCGGCGGGTGGAACGCGAATAGCAGGGGTCATAGTGCCTTGCCATCACGCTCTCAAACAGTTCATCCACCCGCCCCTCGATGGCCAATGCCATCCAGTGCGCTAACGACTCCTTACCCACCAGCGGTTTCAGCGGTTCGAGCTTGCCCACCAACGCTTGAGGATCAGCTGTGAAATGCGGGTAGTCCTCTCGCCACAGTTTTACCCGTTCAGCCATCGGTGTGTCGATGTTGACAACGGGCGAACGATGCATCGCTTCGTAGAGTGATTCGGGCAGTTGGAGGTTGCCGATCTTCTTGCTCTCGGCTTCAATCCACACGGTGTGGCTCACGTCGAGCTTGCGCATCTCGTCCAACAACGCCGTATCGAAGAGCTTCTGGCTCGGCTGCGGATCACCGGGCAGGTCACCGAGCAATGAGCCGCGATGGTGCGCAAGCCCTTCCAGCTCCAGCACCTGATGCCCCTGCCTTCGCAACTCATGCAGCAAGCGCGTCTTCCCGCATCCAGTGGGCCCGCAAAGCACCCGATAGTTGAGCGCTCGAGGCAACGCATCCAAGCTCTCACGCACCCACCGGCGGTAGTTCTTCCAGCCACCAGCCAGTAGGTCGACCTCGAAGCCGATGGTGCGCAGGTTGTCGGCCCACAGGCGGCTGCGCTTGCCACCGCGAAAGCAATACACCAGGAACCGGTCGCGCGGCGTATAGCGCGAGATCAAGGGCTTGATCTGATCGGCGATGTTCCTCAGCGAGTACTCCACACCGATCAGGTAGGCGGCGTGCTTATCGGTCTTGTGGCGAATGCCGACCTCGGCGAATTCGCCATCGTTGACGACCGGCAGGTTCACGGCGCCAGGGACGTGGTCTTCGGCGTATTCGTGCGGGGACCGAGCATCGATGACCATCGCATACGACGCAAAGTCCTGCACGCCCAACTGCCGTGGGTGCACCTGCGAAGGCGTGGTCTCGGCAGGGCTTGTCATGACTTCGGCTCGAACCGCATTTGCTGAAAAACAGTCAAAAATCATCGCGAGAAAGGCACTCGATCGCTTCTACATTGATCCCACGCACCCACCGATGTTGCCCTTCCAGGGCCACTTGCGGTGCAGGATCAGGAGCCGATCGTGCCGCATCAGTCCACTGTAACCGCCCCGCCCCAACCCGCGAAGCGCGCACGCGTTTGTGGTTGGTTCGCAAGCGGCGCGCTGCCCTTGGCGCTCGTAGGCGCGGCACTTCCGGCGCACGCGGTCGACGGCTGCCTGGTGCTGCTGTGTTTCGCCGCACCCAGCTGGCGCGCGATACCTCAGTGCGTGCCGCCGATTCGCGAGGTCTTGCGCGACCTGGCCCGCGGACGCGCATTTCCCACTTGCGGCATGTCGGGGCCTGGCAATAGCGCCAGCCACCAGTGGTCCAACGCGCCGGACTACTGTCCGCCGCAGTACACGCGTGTCTTCGAGGGCCCGAGTGGACCGGTCTTCAGCTGCGACTACAGCGGCGCGGTGACCGTCAGCGTCGAAGGCACCGTCTGGGCGCGCACCTGGTGGGGCTTCGGCGGCGACACATCGACGGAGTTCGCCCCTGCTGCGAAGGCGCAACTGGGTACCTGGGACACCAAGTTCAGGACATGCTCGATCGCATCAAAGAGATCGACAAGCAGCATCGTCGTCGAGAGGTCCGCGAGGCCATACCGGCTGCAGATGGCCGGCACGACCCACGCGTCCCACGCCGGGTGAAGTGCTTGCAAGCTCTGGGTTGTGTCAGCGATGTCCTCTGGCAGGCCGCAGCTGGCGAAGTCGCTGAGACGGCTTTCGTCGGTGACGATGCATTCGCCGTAGTCCATGCCCAGGACAGCGCGAAAGAACTCAATCGCCGTGTGCTCGAAGTCGTCGATGCGCTCCTGCGCGGCGATCACCACCTTCTTCATGGCGAAGAGGTCAGCGCCCAGCCGCCCTGAAGGCCTTGCGGAACTCGCGACCGGAACGATTGCGAAACTGCGGCTTGACCGCGACGGCACCCTCGAAGACCCGCTCCAACCACGCGGCCGCGTTCTGGTCGTCGTCGATGTCGCGGATCGCTGCCGCGAGCTCACGAGTCGAACGACCGCCGAGCTCTTCGAAGAGCGCGTCGCATCCGGGCTTGTACAGAGGCTCGAAAACGTCGTCAGCGGACACGAATTCGACCGTCCCGGCATCGACCTCGGCAACCTGGCGCTTGAGGTCTTCCGACACCTCCAACAGCTCTTGCGGCCCCCCATGAAATGACAGTTCCCCGATGCATCGCCCGGCGTCCCTGTCATGTTGTCGGCCATCCTAGCGCTTGGCCCGGCATGGCAAGCTTGCGCCAAACGTCCGCGACGAGATCTGGCGATGGCGCGGCCGATCGCGAACCAAGCCTCGTCGCCCTGACGCGCTACCAGCCTGCAAAGGCGACGACCCGCACTCTTGAGCAGGCTCAGCTCGGTTCGACGTCGAACCTCACCGGCAGGAACTGCTCGATCACGCCGATGTTGGTCCTGGCATGTTCAGTCATCTCCGTGCACGCGTGCAGGTGAAATGGAGCAGATGAAGCGGGTCGCAGCCACAAAGGCTTCGACCCTGCGCTGATCGCCAGCATCGCTCGGGGCACGCCCAGTCCAGTCACGCCCTTGTGCCGACCTCGTCCTTCACACAGCCTCAGGTGGCTCCCGTCGAAAAAAGCACTCCGGCAGCATCGCCTGCGCCAGCATCTCGATGCCCATTGCATCGACACCGCGCTCGGTGAAGAACTCTCGCCATCCGCGCACGACGGCCAACATGCCGTCGATCAGCGACCTCGCTTCTTCTCCGCCCAGCCCAAAGGCCTCGCACTGCGACAGCAGGTTGTAGAGGCTGGCGGCACGGCCGAACCGGCCGACCTCCAGCGCCAGGTCCCGGCGTTCGACGGACACCATCGCCACCGGCAGGATGTCGTAGGCCGGGCTCAGGCGCCAGCCGGCGGTGGTGTGCAGCAGCGCGTGGTTGCGGGGGTGGTCGTCGTTGTTGGTGACCATCGCATTGAAGACCATGCGCCCGTAAAGCTCGCGGCGGTCCTCGGCAGGCTTGACCGACCAGCGGCGAAGTTCGTCGGCGAGCAGCGGATAGGACCAGCGCTCACGCCCGAGGTAGCCGTCCTCGGCGTCGAGTACCGTCAACCCCGACACGAGGCCGTGGCGCACGTATGTCTTGGCCTGCGAGTTCCACTCCCGATCGAAGCGTCCCAGCATGAGCACGTCGCTTGTTCCGACGCGTTCGAGGCGGGCCTGGCAGACACGAAGCCCTGCCGCTCGCGCCAGTTCGAGCGTGGCGTGCTCGATGCGCTGCACATTGTGACGGTCCCCGCGCTCGGGCAGTTTCGCGAGCCAGATTCTTTGCTCGTCCTCGACCGTCACCTTGGGCCTGGCGCCGCCCATGCTGGTGCCAGGTTCGAGCGATTCAAGCACTTCGTGCGGAAGGCGGCCGTCTTCATCCAGCCTGTGGGCCGCGTCGATCAGCGCTGCGAGCTGATGCGTGCGGTTGAAGGGTCGCCCGGGTGCCAGCGGTTGGGGGCTGCGCCCGAAGCTGAGGTTTCCGGCGCCATCGTCGGGGCCGTTCAATAGGTACTCGATCTCCTGGATGTCGGCTTCCTGGCGTTGCAGCTTGGCCTGGATCACGCGACGCCCCCAGGCGTCAGGGCTGGCGTCGCGCACGGCGCCGGGAATGCCTTTCAGCTTCGTGAACTGCATCGGCCTTGTCGACAGCGGCAGGTGGTAGGGATCGAGTGCCACGACGGCCGGCCGTTCCAGGTAGCGCCGGCCATAGGTGAACGTGCCCTCGTAGGCACCGGCGCCAATGCTGCGTACCTTCAGCGACGCGCAGGGCACCGTCTGCACGGTGCCCGGGAGCTGGACGTACACGTAGCAGAGCTGTTCATCGGCGGCCATGATCAGAAGTCGTTGTCGACGACCGCGGACTGCCGCACACGCCGCGGTCGGCGCGCCGCTTCGAGGATGCGACCATGCTCGTCGGTGTCAGGGTCGGCCAGGGCGGCCGCCGTGCTGAGCAGCCCGAGCTTCCACAGCACCGTGAAGACGGTGCCCAGCGTGCTGGCGTTGCCACCCTTCTCCAGGGCATAAAGCGTCTTGCGGGTGATGCCGCAGGCCTGCGCGAGTTCTTCCTGGCTCATGCGCCGGCGAATGCGCGCCACGCGGATGTTCTGGCCGAGTCGCAGTGCTGCTGTCGTGACTTCCAGCGGAGGCGCCGTCGAGGTTGGCATTTCGATGCCCGTAATCTGTTTTTGCGGGTATCAGAGTACACATTGTGAACCTTAGTGTCAATGCTCATGATCCAAGAACGATCCCATGGATACTCGTAAACTGCCACATTGGGTATCACATGACTCATACCAAACATGACCAAGCACCGCCAGACCTTTCCGACATTGCCCCGCTGCCGGCCCATCTCACTCCATCTTCGTGTCGGTTGCTTGCGCGCCGGGCAGCGCGTGCATTCGGCCCGTGCCGCCTCACGCGACTTCTCGACACGCACTGCCTGACTAGCCACATGGACAAACGTCCATGATTTGGCTAGTATTTTGGACAGATGAACGCACTGGACAGCACTGCCGTGCTCGAACGCCAACTGTTGCTTCAGTTGGGCGACCGGCTCAAACGTCTGCGCAAGTCGCAGGGCCTGGGAACGGTGGAGATGGCCAAGCGCGCTGGCATCTCCCGTACGACGCTCGGCTCTGTAGAAGCCGGAGACCCGGGGCCGTCCATCGGGACCTACCTTCGCGTGATGTCGTTGCTGGGCGTCAGCGGAGAACTGGCTTTGCTGGCGGGTGATGCCTTGCAGCCAGCGCCTGCGGGAAGCGCCGCCGCTCGCTCCAGGCGTGCACGGCCCGTCGTGCAGGTGACGGTGTCGACCGACGAGTCCCGTCACCAGGTTCAGGATCTTCAGAGTCTGGCGCTGCATGAAGAGGCCGTATCGGCTGGTTCGCGCCGATCCTGCGCTGCTGCTGCAGGCCCAGGCGACGCTGGAGCGCTGGCTTGGCACCGGCAGCTCCCGCTCATCGGGTCTATGGCACGAGTGGCAAGAGATCCTGCGCCAAGGCAAGTGGCGCAAGATCCTGGGTCGTACGCGACGTGCGCAGGAACTCCGCCAAGCCTCTCCGCTCACTGCCGTGCTCCCCGATCATGTGCGCCAAGGCGTGCTGGACCAGGTGGGTCAGTTGCGCAAGGGGCTCGTGCTCGGTGGCCCCAAGATCGAGACACCGGCATGAACCGCGAGGAACTCGAGCACATCATCCGCGCGAGCGCCGAGGTCACGGATCAGTACGAGTTCATCATCGTCGGCAGTCAATCGATCCTGGGCCCCGTACCGAATCCGCCGGAGGTCTTCACGATGTCTGCCGAAGCGGACATCTATCCACTTCAGGCGCCTGAGCTCGCAGAGAAGATCGAAGGTGCGATCGGCGAAGGCTCGCAGTTCCACCAGACCTTTGGCTACTACGCGCAAGGTGTGGGCCCCGACACTGCAGTGCTCCCGCGCGGCTGGATGAGCCGCGTGCACCGGGTCCAGACCGCAGCCACCAACCACCGTGTCGGCTACTGCCTTGACCTGCTCGATCTGTTCATGTCCAAGGCCGTCGCGGGACGGGAGAAGGACCGCGAGTTCTGCATGGCAATGCTCGCCCACGGCTATGTGAAGCCGGTCGAGGTGCTGGGCCTGGTGGAGGCCATGCCGATTGAAGAACAAGGGCAGCGTCGCCTTCGATCGGCCATCCGTCGATGGCTCAAGGTCGTGCGAGGGCGTGGCCACCAACTTCCGGAGGATTGAGTTCCAGGCTGGTTGCAGCATGCGTGCGCTGCCCGGGCGCCGCATGCTGCCGGTGACGACCGCGAGACCCCGCAGCTCAGCTCTTCAACCACGGCGTCAGGGCCTTCGCCAGCTGTCGCAACAACGCCGGATCCGGCATCGGAATCCGCAGGCTAGGCTGGCCCGACTCGGGATCGCGCTCGATGCGGATGAGCGGTGCCGCTCCCGGCCGACGCTGCGCGGCCAAACCCTGCAGCATGGCAGCGCCAGCCTGAAGCAGATCGGCCCAGGGGTCTGCCACAGTGCTGCCGTCGGACAGGGCGCCGTCGTCGCTGCCGCCAGCATCTGCAGATCCTGTCCGACTGTGCGGGTGCGCCTTCTGGCGACACGGCCGGCGCAGTTGTCGGCGCGAGGTTCGCTTCCGACAGCAGGGCATCCTGCGGGCCGGACGCACCCCGAGTGCCTGTCGGCGACTGGTCCTTGCCGCCCTGCCCGCCTTCCTCGGCCCCTTCGTCCACCCCCATCGCCCCGGCCACCTGTTCCACGCTCTTCATGAAGCTGGCCAGCCTCGTGCCCTGCAGGAAGACCTCGCTCGCGCCGCCGTCCAGCACGCCGGCGAACAGGCTCTTCTTGAAGGCCAGCACGCCCAGCATGCCCTCTTCGATGCTGCCCTGGCCGATCAAGTTGACGACCTGCACGCCGCGCGACTGCCCCATGCGGTGCACGCGGCCGATGCGCTGCTCCAGCACCGCCGGGTTCCACGGCAGGTCCATGTTGACCACCAGCGCAGCGGCATGCTGCAGGTTCAGCCCGACACCGCCGGCGTCGGTGCTCAGGAAGATGCGGCAATCGGCATCGTTGTGGAAACGCTCGACCAGCGCGCCACGCTGCTCGCCAGGCACGCCACCGTGGAACAGCACATGGCCCCAGGACCGGCCGGCCAGGCGGCGGCGGATCAGCTCGTGCGTGCCCAGCCACTGGCTGAACACCACCACCTTGGCCGCCGGGTCCTCCAGCCATTCGTCCAGCAGCGTCAGCAGTTCGTCGGCCTTGTGACCGTGGTCGGTTTCGTGGTCGAGCAGGAAGGTGCTGTTGCAGGCCATGCGCATGTTCTGCAGCGCGCACTGCAGCCGGCGCTGGTCGACGTCAGACAGGTAGCCGGTCTTGCGCCAGCGCGCCACGATGCGCGTGACGATGGCGCCGTTTTCGTCGTGGTGCACACGCTGCTGCGGAGTCAGGGGCACGAAGAGGCGGCTGTCCACGTGCTCGGGCAACTGGGTCAGCACCTCGGCCTTGCGCCGGCGCAGCATCACCGGCGCCAGGGTATGCTGGATTTGATCGAGCGCGCGGTAGCCGATGACACGGCCGGCGTCGTCGCGCAGCTGGTGTTCATCCAGCATCCGCCAGGTGGGGCCCAGCCGGTGCTGGTCGACGAACTGCACGATGGAGATCAGCTCTTCGAGACGGTTCTCCAGCGGCGTGCCCGTCAGCACCAGCGCATACGGGCTGGCGATGCGCTTGAGTGCACGCGCCGCCACCGTGTTCCAGTTCTTGATGCGCTGCGCCTCGTCGGCGATGACGAGCTCAGGCGACCAGGCATCGATGAGGTCGGCGTCGCGCGCCAGCATCTCGTAGTTGACGATGCGGCAGAAGGTGTCTTCGGCGTACTGCACCTGGCGCTGTGGGCGCAGGCCATGGATGACCTGCGCAGGCCGGTCGGCAAAGCTTGCGAACTCGGCTTTCCACTGGTGCTTCAGCGAGGTGGGGCACACCACCAGCACCCGTTGCACGCCGAAGTGGCGCGCCATCAACTCGGCCGCGGCGATGGCCTGCACCGTCTTGCCCAGACCCATCTCGTCGCCCAGCAGGGCGCGGCCAGCACGCGCGGCAAACAGCGCACCTTCGGCCTGGTAGGGGTACAGGCGGGCCTTCAGCAGCTTGTGCAGCGCCTTGTCATGCACCCCTTTGGGGTAGGCCTGGGCGAGGGTGTGCTGGCGCTGTTCGGCGTCGCGCACCTGGGCAATGAAGGCCCAGACATCGTCGCCCACCCGCAATTCGTGACCGGCCGCCTGCGCCGCTCGGGTCAGCTTGCCGACTTCGTCCAGCCGGCTCCACGCCAGCGCCCAGCCAGCCGCTGGATCGAAGCTCTGGCACGCCAGCTTCAAAAGCTTCGGCGGGCAGGCCGTGCCCGGATGAAGACGCAACTGTCGTGCACCCAGGTAGTCGAGCCGGATCTCACTATGCGCCGCCACAAAACCGTGCGCCAGAGCCGCCTTGCCACCACGGCGCGCCTGCAGCCGCGCCAGCGTGAACTCGATGTGTTTGCAGGTGCCCAGGTGGTTGGTGGCGTAGTCCCAGCAGGTGCACTGGTTGTGCCCTGGCGCCAGACCGCGGATGGTGACGAGGTAATGCGTGCCGCTGTCGGGGTTGTCGACGCGGAAGGTGGAGAACACCGGCTCGGGGCCCAGATTGCGCAAGGCAAAGGGCTGCTCGCGCCCGAACTGGCGGCGCAAGGCGGCCTGCCAGTCGGCCACCGGAAGGGTTTGCGGCCGCCGTGTGCGAGACAGGCGGGGCTCGGCCGGGCGGCTTGGGCAGCGTTGCGGACTTGGTTTTGCGCAGAGGGGCGGTGGGCATGGCGGGGCGGACAGTGGCAGTGTACGGCATTGTTGCCGCAGAGCCGCTGCTACACGGCCACCGCCGTCACCGCCGCAATCACGGCCGTTCGACACAGCCGAAAGCGATGCGCTCCTGCTCCAGCCGCAGCGGCTCGTCACGCAGCCGGCGCCAGCGCAGGTCGTCATAGAGCCGTCGTTCGGCCTCGTTCAGGCGCGGCAGGTCGCGCTGTGTCGGTTGCGGCTCGGATATCCACTGCGCCTGGTGCGCGAGCAAGGTGTCGTGGTCCATCAAGAACGACCGCGCTTGCGGGAAGTGCGCGCGCAATTGGTCGAGGATGGCAAAGCCGTGGGTGTCGATGTCGCCCCAGTAGTGCAGATCCTTCTGCCGCAGCCAGGCGGCCTGCGCCAGGGCGTCGAAGCCATAGCCCGCGCCGAAAACCACCAGGCTGCCGGCGAGCCGGCGGGAATGCCAGGAAGTTGATCTCGTTCTCGGTGATGAAGACGCGCGTCACGTCTGGCGCCAGCCCGGCAAACGCCGCTTGCGACAATGGTGTAGTCGGCATCGGCGCCGCGCACCCAGGCCGGGTGCTCGGGTCCAGGAAGCGCAGGCGCACGCGCAGCGGCTTGTCGCGAAAGCCGTAGCGGCGCGCGAACTGGGCTGCGCCGCTGGCCATGGTGTCGATGGCATCGGCCGGCAGCACCAGGTCCAGCAGTTCGGAAAGCACGCCGCGCTGCGCTTCGATGAACTTGCTGTGGATGCCGGGCAGGTCCACCTGGCGCAGGTAGATGCCCGGGCGTGGATGGGCCTGCAGCCAGGCCACGACGTCCAGCAGCTGCGGCCAGACCTCGGCCAGCGCCAGCGCGCGCAGCGGCTCGCCTTGCAGCCACGGCAGCAAGGCCGGCTGCTGCTGCGGTGTGGCGGCAAGCAGGGCCTGGAACGCCCGCGCCTCGCGCAGCTTGCCGACGAGACGCAAGGCATCGTCCAGCGTGTCGACCCAGGCCTCGCCGGCAGGCTGTTTGGCCGATGACGCGGTGCCGCACCGCGCGCATCACCAGGCGGCAGCCGGCACCCAGGCCCTGCTGCAGCCCGGCGGCCCAGGCGCGCACCTCGTCGAAGCGCTCGGACAGTTCGCTCGACGTCGGCCCGCGCAGGCTAAGCGCAGGGGGAAAAGGCCGCCCGGGCCGGCCAGCTCGCCCAGCAACTCACCCTTGTCCCAGCGCCGCATGACCTGGGCGCGCAGGTCGGCGGGCGTGGTCCAGGCCGTTCGTCATGTCAACGCATCGCGCTCGGCGCGGTAGTCCTCGATCGCCAGGTTGCGCAGCTTCGACGCGCTGCCGTCCTCGTTGTGCACGAAGCCGACGCTGGCCACGAAGGGCTCGATGATGTGGATCTTCTGCAGCGGCGTGACGATCAGCAGCTGCAGATTGAGCTGCTTGAACAGTCGCAGGCCGTACTCGGCCGATTCGTCCGAGCCGCGGCCGAAGGCCTCGTCGATGACGACGAAGCGGAACGAGCGCGAACGCGCCGCGCCCCACTCCAGCCCGAACTGGTAGGCCAGGCTGGCGGCGAGGATGGTGTAGGCCAGCTTCTCCTTCTGCCCGCCCGACTTGCCGCCCGAATCGGCGTAGTGCTCGTGCTCGCTGCCGTCCTCGCGCCAGCGCTCGCTGGCGGCGAACACGAACCACTGGCGCACATCGGTGACCTTGGCCGCCCAGCGGCGGTCGGCCTCGGCCGAACCTTCGCGGCCGCGAAAGCGCTCGATGATGTGCTTGACCTGCAGGAACTTGGCCTCGGAGTACTGCGCGTCGTCGGAGCCCGTCAGCGTGCCCTCGGTGCAGGCGCGCAGTTCGGTCTGGAAGTCGCGCACGTCGGCGTCGGTGGCAGCTTGCGCTTCCAGCGCGATGAAACGGCCCGGGTTGTAGTCGATCTGCGTCAGCGACTCGTTGATGCGCGCCACCCTCTCCTTGATGGTCTCGCGCTCGCGGTGCAGTTGCGACTGGAAGTGCGCCACCTCGCGGATGGTGTTCTCGTTGAGCAGTTCCTTGAAGCGCGCCACGAAGCGCGGCAGGTCGTCGGCCTGCAGCTGCGCCAGCATGGCGCGGTACTCGGGGCCGGCGGCCACGCTGGCGTCGACGTCCTGCGTGTCGAGCTTGAAGGCTTCCTTGTACTCGGTCATCGCGCGCACGATCTTCTCGGTCAGGCGCGCCAGCTTCTTGTCGTCGGCGTCGATGCGTTCCTGCAGCCAGCGCCGCATGTCCTGCTCGCGGCCGTCACAGGCTTCGACGCTGAGGGTGTGCTCGCCCAGGGCCTCGGCGCGCCAGCTGTCGATGAGGGCGAAGTGTTGGGCATGGGCTGAGAAGTCCGGTGCCTCCAGCCGGTGCTGGGTGGCCGCGCGCAGGGCCAGCGCCTGTTCCTGCTTCAACAACGTGCGCGCCTGCTCGGCTTCTCGCGCCTTCAGCCTGGTGGCTGTTTCGGTGAGCACGGCTTCCAGGGCGCGCAACTGCTCGGCCAGCGCCTTCAGCACGTCGGACGCCGCTTCAAGCCGCTGCTTCTCACCGTGCAGTGCGGCCAGGTCGGTGGCGCTTGCGCGCCAGTCGAGTTCGGCCCAGTCGCGGTACTCCTCCAGCTTGTCAAGCGCCTGCAGCCGCTCGCGCGTCTGCTGCTGTTCCTTCTGCAGCGCGGCAATGCGCTGCCCCGCTACAGCCAGGCGCGCCTGAAGCGCTCTGGCCTTGGACTCCAGTGCGTCGATCTTGGCCTGGTTGGTCCAGCCCAGCACGAAGCGGCTGCGGTCGTCGATGCGGTGGCGGTCGTCCTTCTCGTGGCGTTCACCTGTGCCCTTGATCTGGCCGGCGCGCGTGATGGCACGTGCCTCGCGGCGGAACTGATCTTGACTGGTGCAACAAGCGAGGTCGAATCGGTGCGCCAGTTCGCGTTCCAGCCAGGGGTAGAAGGGTGAATCGGGCTTGATGGCGAGCTTGCGCGCCATCGAATCGGGATGTAGCGAAGGCAGCTCACCGCGCAGATCCTTCTTGGCCGGCCGGACGCGGAAGTAGACCAGGCGGCCCTTGAGTTGCGTGCGGTCGACCCACTCGCTGACGGCAGCGTAGTGCGCGTCGGGCACCAGCAAGGACAGCCCGAAGCTGCGCAGCAGCCGCTCGGCCGCACCCTCCCAGTCGCGCTCGTCGTCGCGTACCTGGATCAACTCACCGGCATAAGGCATCACGGCTTCGTCCAGCGTCAGCGTCTCGCACAGGGCAGCACGCAGCGTCACTTGCTGGGCGTCGATGTTGCTGCGGCGCGCTTTCAGACTGGCCACCTCCGACGTCAGCTCGGCGTGCTCCTGACGCCCTTGCGCAAAGGCGACGCCCAGTTCATTCAGCTCGTTCTGCAGGTCGGCCTCGCGCTGGGCAGCAGCCTCACGCAAGGGCGCACACAAGGCACGCTGGGCCAGGAAGTCATCGGCGTGGTGCAAGGCCAGCAGTCCCAGGACCTGGCGCAGCTGGTCGTAGCGCGCGGCCTTGTCGGCACGGCGCTGCTTCTCCGCTTCCTTGCGCGTGATGTCCAGCGCCAGGCGTTCGAGGCGGTCGCCACCGCTGTCGGCGATGGCGCGGCGCAATTCGCGCTCCTGCGTCTGCTGTTCGCGCTGCTGCGTGGTCAGGCGCTCAATGTGGTTGTCGTGCCGCGCCAGCTCTTCTGCCAGATGCTGAAGGCGCTGATCCAGCAGCTCAGCCTTGTGCACAGCGAAGAACGTCTGCAGTGCTTCGCGGGCGGCGCGCTGCCCTTCGATGGCCGCCGACAGCTCCGCATGGCGCTCGCCGTCGGCCACCAGCGGCTGCAGCAGCGCCACCTGCCGCTGCGCCTTCAGCACCGCTTCGTGCGCGCGGTTCAGGTCGTCGAAGTGCGCGATCAGCGCTGCCAGTCGAGGCGCCACGTCGAAGGGCTCGAGCATATGGCTGCGCACGAAGTCGGTCAGGTTGCCCACCGACTTCATCGACACCGTCTGGTGGAACAGCTCCAGCGCCTGCTCGTTGTGGATGCCGAAGTGGCGACGCAATAGCGCGCCGTAGGGCGGGAAGCTGTCCTCCACCACGACGCCGTCGGCGCGCAGGCGCTTGCGCAGCTTGACGATGTCGGTGCCGAAGTCGGCAAAGTCACCGGCTATGCTCAATGCCTTCTCGGCCACCGCGTACAGCCGCAGCGGCTGGCCGGCGGGATCCTTCAACCAGAACACCTGTGCCAGCGTCACCGTCTGGTCGTAGCCGGCGTTGTGGAACACGGCCAGGATCACCGAGTAGCTGTTCGGTCCGCGCAAGGCCACGGGCCGGCCGGCGCCGCCGAGATCGGTGCGCGCCGCCTTGTAGTGGCCCAGCACGTAGCTGCGCAGCGTGCGTTCGCGCGCATCGGCACCGGCCGCCTTGTTGTAGGCCACGCGGTGGGCGGGCACCAGCAGCGTGGTCACGGCATCGACCAGCGTGGACTTGCCCGAACCGATGTCGCCGGTCAGCAGCGCGTTGCGGCCTTCGGCGCGCAGCGTCCACACCCGACCGTCGAAGGTGCCCCAGTTGAATACCTCCAGCCGCTGCAGGCGAAAGCCCGACAGGCTCTCGTCGGCCGTGAAGTCCAGCGGCAGCGACTCACTCTTCATCGGATGCCTCTGCCCTGCCCTGCAACTGTGCCCGGTACGCCGCCAGCCGCACCTCGAACTCCCCCAGCCACTGCGCGTCGACAAAGGCCTTGAGGATGCGTCGCACCTCGAATACGCCGTCCTGCCCGCGCAGCCGACGCACGAAGCCGAGCTCGACGACCTTGTTCAACTGCGTGTCCACCTGATCGATCAGCCGCGCTTCGTTGCTGCCTTCGGGCATGAACACGCGCAACAACTCGGCCACCTGATCGCGCGACAGGATCAAGCGCGTGTCGCCGCCAGCGGCATCGAACTCGGCCAGCTTCTTGCGCAGCAGCGCCAGCAGCAGGCTCACCGGGAAGGACAGCGGCCGGCGTGCCACCAGGCGCGGCAGCCTGGCCGCGGGGTCGTCGTCGGGCACCGAGCGCGAGCGCAGGAACGCGTAGCCCTCGGCGTCGTCGCACATCAGTTCCAGCCCCAGCACCGCCACGTGGTCGCGCACGCGTCCTTGCAGCTGCAGCAGCGCGCTCCAGTGCGCGGCATCGTCGGCGCGGTAGGTCACGCCCTTGAGCAGCGGGATCAGCACCGTCGACAAGTCGGCCGCAGGGCTGGCAGGGTGCAGAGCTTCGTCAGCCATCGTGGTCATTGGGTGAAGATCACACGCGGCAGGCGCGCGCTCTTGTGCTGTCCGCTGCTCGCCCGCCACGTCACCTGCTCCTGCACGCTGTCGTCGATCACCGCCTTGCCGGCCTCAGCAGCCAGGCTCAGGTAGGCGACCAGCTCGGCCAGGCCCTGCTGCAGCGGCCGGCTGGCCAGCAGTTCAGTCAGCGTGACCTGCGTGCGTTGTTGCAGGCTGCGCCGCACATGCTGTGCCAGCGCGGACTTGTCGACGATGAACTGCGAAAACAGCGCGGCGGCGTCCAGGTCTTCGTCGCCGGCGTCGATGCGCGCGCTGGCAATGGCCAGCTTGACGGCCGGGGCATGCAGCGGGCGCTCCATCGGCAAGTCGATGCTCGGCGAGGTGTCGGTGATGGCCATGAAGTCGCCCGCAGGCTGCTGCGCGCGCACCCCCAGCGCGCCGGCTTCGATGCCGCGCAGGATGTCCATGATGCGGCGGTTCTCCAGGAAGGCCTGGTCGTCCAGAAAGCGCCGCAGCTGCTGAGACAGCAGCGCCACGGTGCGCTGCGTCTGCTCGCCTGCCTCCAGCCAGTCGTAGTGCACGCGCCGCAGCCGCGGGTCGGGCGCCAGGCCGGCCACCGGTTCAAGCTGCAGCACGCGGTCGAGCAGCGCACTCAACTCGTCCTGCCGGTCGCGCGACATCAGAAAGTCCCAGAAAGCGCGGAAGCTGCGGCCCTGGTCGGATTCGTCGATGAGGTCGCGCTCACCCAGGATGTCCTGCAGCAGCGCGCCCTTGCTGCCGTCCCACAGCGCGATGCGTTCGCGCACCCGCCGGTCCAGGCCGCGGAAGTTGTGTTCCACCTCGCGGAAGTCGGCCAGCAACTCGCGCGCCAGCGTGGCGAATTGCGTGAAGCGCTCCTTCAGTGCGGTGTCGCCCAGCAACGGCACGTCGCCGGCGCGCACGCGCTCGATCTCGGAGTCGATGACATCGCGCCGGCGCTGCAGTTCCTGTACGCGCACTTCGGGATCGGTCTCGCTGCCTTCGCTCATCTGGCGCAGCAACTCGAACAGCGTCAGCAGGCGCGACTCGGTGCCGACGAAGCTGCGTTCGCTCAGCGCGCCCAGCCAGGCCAGCGCCTTCTCGGTTGCCGGCGTGAGGTCGTAGTGTGGCTCGTCCGAGCCCGGCGGGTAGAACTTGCGCAGCCAGGCCTTGTCGTTCGCCGCCCAGTCGTTCAGGTACTCGAGTGCCGGCTTCGGATAGCTGGCGGGCCCGCGTTGTTCACGCACGGCGTAGAGCGTGTCGTCCAGCGCCGATGCCAGCTCGGCCTGGTGGATCACACGCCGATTGGGCAGCACGAACACGCGGTGCAGGAAGCTCGCCACCAGAGCGGCCGAATCGGCCTGAAGCAGACGCCATGCCGGGTGCTGCCGGCGCAGGGCCTCCAGGGTGTCGATGTCGAAGGACATGGGCCCTCAGTCAGGCAACACGGCTGGTGAAAGTGTCGAGCAGCGCTCGTGCACTGGGTGGCGGAACCTGCGGCGCATGAAAGGACGACTTGGATGTAGCTGTGGGGAATTGACCGCGATTGTCGGCGACCAGCGCCGAGCATCTCGGCGACACCAGCCTGTATGTCACGTCGATCAATGCACGGACCAATTCATCGGGACACGCGGGAGGTTGGACATCTGACGGAGCCTGGACGCCCCGGCAGGCAACTGGCTTGCGCATGGCAGGACTGTCGCCAACCAAGGCGCTGCGACCTGGCTTCCCGAGCGGAGGGTGCGCAGTCGCTGCTCGCCATCGACTACAATTCTCCCAAAATGGGAGCAGCAGGCGGGAATGCGGATCATCGCCAAGAGCACGCTGAAACGGTTCTGGCAGCAGTCCGGATGTGCCGATGCGAGCGGGCCACTTGAGAGCTGGCATGAAGAAGCACTCAAGGCCGTCTGGAAGTCACCCCAGGATGTGAAGGGCCAGTACGCCAGCGCCAGCATCTGCGGCAACAACCGGGTTGTGTTCAACGTCGGCGGCAACAAGTACCGCCTGGTTGTCGAAATGCAGTACCGCGCCGGTATCGTCTGGGTGAAGTTCATAGGCACCCATGAGCAGTACGACAGGATCAACGTGGAGAGCGTCAATGACTATTAAGCCCATTCGCACCGATGCAGACCTGCGCGCCGCGTTCCATCGACTCGAGGGCATCTTTCAAGCTGACGAGGGCACACCTGAAGCCGACGAGAGAGACGTCCTCGTGACCTTGATCGAAGCCTACGAGAACCAGCATTACGCATTCGGCCCGGCGGACCCGGTTGAGGCCATCAAGTTCAGGATGGAACAGAAGGGGCTTACCGCACGTGATCTGGAGCCGTACATCGGCCCGAGCGGGCGAGTCTCGGAAGTACTCAATCGCAAGCGGCCATTGAGCCTTCGAATGGTGAAGCAACTCCACGAGGGCTTGCGCATCCCGTACGAGAGCCTGCTCGCAGGGACGTGACGCTGAAGGCATTGCGAGTCGCAATTTCGGGGCCTCGCCACTGTGACGAAAACGTGCCGTGAATCCTGAAAAACAGGCCTCCGGAAGGCCCTTCACGGCACAAAAATCACCACTCAAAATCGCCTGATTAGTTAGCCAGATCAACAACTTAGACCACTTTCTTCGACCTTCCGGATGTGGCTGTTAATCCGTAGGTCCCTGGTTCGAGCCCAGGTCGGGGAGCCAAGAAATGCAAAGCTCAGCAGGTTAGCGCCTGCTGATCTTTTTGCTTTCCGGGCCGACTTCGTTGCCGTACTGTTGCCGTACGGCGTGTAGAGCCCAAACCGTTGCCGCATGCGTTGCCGTAGCGACCCATACGGTCCCAAGCCGCACGTGCTTTGCATCGAGTCCGATGAAGCACTGCCGCGACGGCTCGCACCGACGCTGCGCCGGCACCCGCCCCTCACGACGAGGCGGGCAGGATTTCGGCTCGAATCCAGCACGTCGCCGATCTCGCTTGCATCCTAGAGTGTTCGGCCGCGGTGCGGAGCCACCGTGCGCGAGACTCTGCTGTGGGAGCCAACCGGGCCATCTCGAGGGCATCGACGTCGCCGGCCATCCGGTCGGCCATCGCGATGAACTCCGAAGCCTCGAACACCTTGCCGCACTCCAGCGCCGCTGCTCGGACACCTCCAAGCGCGGCGGCCTTCAGGTGGGCCTCGTACTTACGGTAGTGCGGTTCGAGCCGCAGATAGTCGTCGACCCATCCACGCTCGATGGCGGTCAGCACGCGTCCTTTCAAAGATTCCTCGTAGAGGTAGGGATTCGGACGGCTGCATCGGCACAGCGATGCCAGCAGGAAATGTCCCTGCGGGTTCGCCGGCCCTGCCGCCTGCTTGAGGCTGCTCACCAGCATAGGCGAGCCCATCAGTTGCTCGCGACCGGGACCTGAAGCAGACGCCTCAGCCTTGGGCGGTTCATCGTCCCAGCCCTCGTCGTCATCGTCGACGTCGAGATCGTCGCGGTCGTCGACCTTCGGCGGCGGGATCAGTGTGGCCTGCAGGTCGACCCACGAAATGGCCGCGAGCCGATACTCTGCGATGAGGGACTGAACGCCCGTCGCAATGATCGTCGCGGCCGACTGTGGGTAGCCCAATTGGACGGCGCGGCCGACCAAATCGGGCAAGCCGCCGGTCGGCGTCGATCCGATGCCGGCATCAGCGAGCACCGCCTCACTGAGGAACGCGGCCCAGGATCGGTGGCTGAACGCGGCAGCGAGGAGTTCATGCACGTGGCTGCGCTTGACGGGGCAGCCGGCACGGTCTTGGAGGGTTTGTTGCGCGAGATGCGCGAGTTCTTTCAAGGTCATGAGTCTTCCTTCGGTCAACCTGGTCGAGTCGGGGCAGACGCACGCGTTTAAGTCAGTGCTAGCCCTGGCGCAGCACTTGGCGCAGCAGCCCGACGCGCCGGTGGCCGCGGCCTTGCTGGTGGCGCCGGCCGACCCCGACAAGTTCGGCCTCGGTTCAGCGCTGCCGACGCGCCGGCTGCCGGTTGTCTCGACCATGGTGCTCAGCCGCACCGACCCTTGGCTGAGCCTGTCCGCTGGCCAGCGCTGGGCCGCGCGCTGGGGTTGCCATGTCGTCGACCTCGGCGATGCCGGCCACATCAACGTGGCCTCGGGCTTCCGCAGCCTGCCCTTTGCGGCACGCTGGGTGACGCAGGTGCAGCACCGAATGGCGCGCGAGGCACGGGCCGACCGGGCGTCGAGCCCGGAGTTGAGCTTCGCCGTCTGATCGGCGTTCGGGTCGCGCTTAAGCGGTCAGCGCATAAGCAACGACGGTTTCGTTCGTTCTCTTGCCGACCGCGCCTTCATAGCATGCCGCCATTGCAACCGCTCGCTGCAGAAGACTCTTCATGACCCGCTTTTCGTTTGCCCGTCTTCTACGGCGTTCGGCCTTGCTCGGCGCCATCGCGCTGACCGCCGGCGCCGCCCAGGCCAAGGACATCACGCTGCTCAACGTCAGCTACGACCCGACGCGCGAGCTGTACGTCGACTTCAACAAGTCCTTCGCCGCCAGCTGGAAGGCCAAGACCGGCGACAACGTCATCGTCAAGCAGAGCCACGGCGGCTCGGGCAAGCAGGCACGCTCGGTCATCGACGGGCTGGATGCCGACGTGGTGACGCTGGCGCTGGCCTACGACGTCGACGAACTGCACGACAAGGCCAAGCTGATCCCGGCCGACTGGCAAAAGCGCCTGCCGCACAACAGCAGCCCGTACACCAGCACGATCGTGTTCCTGGTGCGCAAGGGCAACCCGAAGAACATCAAGGACTGGGATGACCTGGTCAAGCCGGGCGTGTCGGTGATCACGCCCAACCCGAAGACCAGCGGCGGTGCGCGCTGGAACTACCTGGCCGCCTGGGGTTACTCGCTCAAGAAGACCGGCGGTGACGCCAAGAAGGCGCAGGAGTTCGTGGCCGCGCTCTACGGTAACGTGCCGGTGCTCGATTCTGGCGCGCGCGGCTCGCTGATCACCTTCACCGAACGCGGCGTGGGCGATGTGTTCCTGAGCTGGGAGAACGAGGCCTTCCTCGCCACCAAGGAACTGGGGCCGGACAAGTTCCAGATCGTCGTGCCCAGCTTGAGCATCCTGGCCGAGCCGCCGGTGACCGTGGTCGACAAGAACGTCGACCGCAAGGGCACGCGCGCGGTCGCCACCGCCTATCTGCAGTACCTGTACACCCCTGAAGGCCAGGAAATCGCCGCGAGCAACTACTACCGCCCGATCGACCCGAAGGTGGCCGCCAAGTACGACAAGCAGTTCACCAAGGTCAGCCTCTTCACCATCGACGATGTCTTCGGCGGCTGGGCTAAGGCACAGAAGGCCCATTTCAGCGACGGCGGCATCTTCGACCAGATCTACACGCGCAAGTGACGCTGGCTTGGTTGTCTCGAGTGCTGAGCGAGTCTGTATGCGTGGACTCTGCAGGTATCAGCGCGGTGTCGTTCAGGTAGACCTTGTGCTGCCCTCATGGGGACGCTGTCGCAACCGGCAGCGAAGAGTGACAACCGGGCGCGCAAACTTCAAACGGTGCCCGGTAGCCTCGGTTGGACCGGTGTTCGCTGACGCGACTTCGTCACACTGAAGCGGTTCCACACTGGGTGTGGGACCGTATCAGGGCCACTGAAAGCTGAGAGCCGGAAGCACCTGTCAGGTGATCTCACGCGCAGCGATCGTGTACTTGAAGGTGTCCGGCGACAACTCGTCGAAGCGGCCGCTCGAGTTCTCGCCGTTGGGGTACATCAGGAAGGGCAGCGTGCTCTTGCCAGCACTGCCAGGCAGGGTGATGTCGTGCGCCGTGTTCCAGCCCACCCAGTTCCCTTCCCAACGGCCGAACAGGCCGGACATGACCGGCGCCACAAGCGGGTTCTTCGGGTCCTTGATCCACTCGGCAGTCTCCTGGCGCATCACTTTCAGCACGTCGGCAGGGTCCATTGCCGCCCAGCCGTAGCCGCTCAGGAAGACTTCGGCACGGCAGTGTTGTGCCCCCTTCAGGCTGGCCGAGTTGCCACCCAATTCCTTGTACCCGAAAGCCGATGGCGCCAGCCGCAGGCCGTAGACGTCACGTGCCGGCACACCGGCAGAGCGGCAAAGGCCGACGAAGATGGCATTCAGGTCGGCACACTTGCCACCCAGGTTGCCGGTCTCGAGCATGGTCTTGATGTCACCGGTGCCGCAGCCACGCGTCTTCGGTTCGCGGTGCGCATGGGCCACCACCCAGGCATAGATTCCGCGCGCCTTGTCCACGTCGATGCGTGCGCCGCGTGTGGCCTCCAGCGCGGTCTTGTGCACGATGCCGTCCACCGGCAGCAGCTCGGTCGGCGCGAGGTTGGCGCGCAGCAGAGCTGGGTCCTCGCTGACCTTGCCGGGTTGGGTCCAGTCGACGGCGCGGTTGCGCGTCTGCAGCCGGCTGACCAGTACCAAAGTCGGCGCGCTAGTCGTCTCGGCGAACTCGGCGTGCAGCATGCGTACGCCGCGCGCCGGGTCGGATACCAGGCGCGCGCTCGACGCATTTCCGCTCCAGCTGTTGTCCACGGATTGCTGCCAGTCGGTGTCGAGATCGGGGACCGGTAGCCAAATCTGCGTCCGGCCCATGGGCTCGGCGACGTTGACGGTGGTTGTCACCTCGAAGGTCCGCCAGGGGCCCGCCTGCGGCTCGAAGCGGCGCTCCTGCGCCATGGCGGTGAAGGCCGGCAGCGGCAGCGTGGCGGCCAGACCGGCCTGCAGCACACGGCGGCGTTGGATGGGTGAGTTCACAGATCCTCCTTGTAGTAACTGTCAGAGCAGCGGCGCAATCCAGGCGCGGGCCTCAGCCCCCGTCCAGTCGAGCTCACCGATGACGGTGAAGGCGGCGCCGCCGTTGCGGTCGATTGCCACCGTGCTTGGAAAGACGCGCACGCCGAAGGAGCGCGCGGCACCGCCGTCGATGTCGCGCAGGATGGGCAGCGAGAAGCCGGTCTGCGTCAGGAAGCGGCGGATTGCGCCGTCGGACTCGCGGAAGTTGATGGCCATCACCTGTAGGCGGTCGCGTGCGTGGCGCTCGGCCAGCAGCTCCAGCGACGGCATTTCGGCACGGCAGGGCTCGCACCAACTAGCCCAGAAGTTCAGTAGCACAACTTGGCCGCGCGCGCTGGCGAGCACCCATCGTGGGCCTTCCCAAGCCGCCATGTCGAGCGTGGGCGTCGCTACGCCGTGCGGCCAGTGTCGGCGCTGCGCGCCGGGCGCATCAGCCGCATGCACGCCAGCTGCACCGCCGGCGAGGACGGTGAGCAGCGTGCGGCGGGACAACACTGTGTTCATCGTGCAGACAGCCTCAGCCAAAACGCTCAGCGCTGCAGCAAGTGCGCTTGAAGCTCCGTGCGGCGAGTTCGTCGTCGCACTCGTTGTCGACGATCGAGACCTTTTCAGTGGTGTGACGCCGAGGTATTGCAGAGGGTTTCAGGGTCGCTGATCAGCCCCCAGACTAACTGGTTTGATGCAAGAAGGCTGAACAGATAGGCTCGACATCCGAGCCGATCCAGCAACAAGCGATTGGGCCGACGGCAAACCAAGGCTGTTGACCCGATGCAATAGAAAACTTCCCACTTGGAGTCTATAGCCGAATCCGCTGATCTCGCAGGCGCGAAAGGATGATGTCTGTCTTTGCCGTCGGCAAGACTGTGATGCGACACATTGAAGTCTTGACGCAGCTTGCTTGTCGGTGGTGTCATGGAAGCGGGCCTGGACGCGATTGAGACGGGGACGACGAACTGGAGCTCAGGTCAACGCCGCTACTTCAATGGCAGGCGCTGTAGGTCCCGAGTCGCGGGCGCCATAGGGGCCGGAGGCTCGTGGAACTCACAGGCGTTGCCGTCAATGTCCGGTTCGCGGCCATCATTTCACTGAGACGGCTTTCGGCTGTGGGTCGCGTGCCGGCGCTCCTGTCAGGCGTTCAGTGGACAGGTATAGGGTCTGGACCTGACATTGAGATTCGCGACGTCCCAAGCGACTGCGGCCACGCGAGCTGGCAAGCAGCATCTATAGGCAACGCGGCTGCGGGCGTGGCGAATAGCCTGGCCGGGCTGCGTGCGCGGCGAATGGCCGGGGACGGGTAGCGCGCGATCCTCATCAACATCTGCACGTCGCATGTCGTCGCAACTGTGGCGACATTGTGTCCAACAGCGCGGCGCGTATGGTCCTTCGTATGGACCTGAAAGGCAATCACAACGCAAAAGGGTCAGCGGCTACTTGCGCGCTGACCCTCGTGGGTATTGGTGGGCCCTGAAGGATTCGAACCTTCGACCAACGGATTAAGAGTCCGCTGCTCTACCAACTGAGCTAAGGACCCGCTCGATGACGTCGAGTGGTGGGTTGTGCAGGATTCGAACCTGCGACCAACGGATTAAAAGTCCGCTGCTCTACCGACTGAGCTAACAACCCGTCCGCAGAGGCAGCGAGTATAGCGGAGCGTTCGCACCGGCCCGGCTAACGATTCAAGCATTGAGCCAGCGCCTCACCGGCCGCCACCATGCCGAAGGTGGCTGTCACGGTGACCGTGGAGCCGTAGCCGTGGCAACTGAGCGCAGCGCCTGCCGGCGCGGTATCGGCCAGGCCGGCAGGCACCGGCGCGGCCACGGCTTCGCGCGAGTAGACGCAGCGCAGACCGATGCGCCCCTTCCGGGCCGCACCATGGTCGCGGCGCAGGCGCTGGCGCAGCGCTGCCAGCAGCGGGTCGTGCGTCACCAGCGACAGGTCGTCCACCTGCACCGCCTGCGCCAACAGCTTGCCACCGGCCGCGCCGACGCTGACGCAGGCGCAGCCGGTCTGCAGGGCCCAGGCCGCCAGCGCGGCCTTGGCACGCACCTGGTCGCAGGCATCGATCAGAACGTCCACGTCGTGCGGCAGCAGCGCCGGCCAGTTGTCGACAGCGGCGAATTCTTCCACCGCACTCACCGCGCAGCCGGGGTGGATGTCGGCGATGCGCTGCTGCAGCGCCAGCGCCTTGGCCTGGCCCAGCGTGGCGCCCAGCGCCTGCACCTGGCGGTTGATGTTCGATTCGGCGACATGGTCCAGGTCGATCAACACCAACGCGTCCACGCCGCAGCGCGCCAGCGCTTCGGCCGCCCAAGAACCGACGCCACCCAGGCCGACCACGGCCATGCGCGCAGCGCGCAATTTCCGGTAGCCGGCGTCGCCGTACAAGCGGCGCAGCGCGCCGAAGCGGCGCTCCAGGTCGGCCGCGGCCTCGACGCTCAAAGGCCCCGCTCCACGCGCCAGGCCTGGTAGCGCACGCCGAGCACGCCGCCGGCCAGGATGCCGGCCAGCGCCAGGAAGCTGCCCAGCGCCAGCGTGCTCAGGCCGCTCAGGCCCTGGCCGATGGTGCAGCCCATGGCCGTGACGCCGCCGATGCCCATCAACAGGCCGCCGACGACATGGTTGGCGGTGTCTTCGGCACCGGCAAAACCTTCCCAGCGAAAACGGCCGCCCAGCAGCGCCGCCAGCCCCGAGCCCAGAACCACGCCCAGCGTGCTGACGATGCCCAAGGTGAGCACGCGGCTCTTGTCACTGAAAAGGATCAACCAGTCCATGGTGTAGGCCACCGGCGCGACGAAGCTCAGCGATTCCATACGGCGCGAATTGGTGGCCAGGAAGCTGGGTCCCAGCGTCAGCGGATGCTCGGCGACAAAACCCAGGCGGCCCGACACCCACCACACGCCGACGATCGTTGTGCCGATGCCCAGGCCCGCCAGCAGCACCTCGCCGCCACGGCCTTCGGGGCGAGCCAGCACCCAGAGCACCAGGCCCAGGCCCAGGCCGCCGCCCAGCAGCACGGCCAGCAGGTTGCGCGAAGCGCCGCTGGCATGGGCCAGCAGCGACGGCAGATCCTGCCCCACCGGCAGACCGATGGCCGCCTTGTCGATCGTGGCCACGCGCGCCACGCCGACCACGCCGCGCAGGGTGGCATAGGCGGCGACGGCCATGATGAACAGCACCACCAGCGACTTCAGGTTGCCGGCGCCGACGCGCACCAGGGTCTTGCTGCCGCAGCCCGACGCCAGCACCATGCCGATGCCGAAGAGCAGCCCACCGGCGAGGTTCGACAACCACAACAGCTGCGGCGTGGCGTAAATGCTGTCTTCGGCCCTGAGCCAGCCGGCGGCGACCATGGCATTGAAGCCGATCATCGCCACGCCCATGGCCAGCACCCACATGCGCATGCGCGTCCAGTCGCCCAGGTTGACGATGTCGGCCACCGCGCCCATGGTGCAGAAGTGCGTGCGCTGGGCAATCGCACCGAACACCAGACCCAAGGCAAAGGCGGCCCACAGCACGCTGGCCACCAGGCCGGGCAAGTCGGATTCTTGCATACGCTGCGGCTCTCGAGATCAATGTCGCCGCTGGAGGCGGCGGCGGCGCTATTTCAGCGCGTCCATGCGTTCCTTGCCGGCCACCGCGGCTTCGGACTTGGGATAGGTCTTGAGCAGCTCTTCCAGCGTCTTGCGCGCCGCCTTGTTGTCCTTCATCTCAGCCTGGCTGTTGGCGACGGCCAGCATCGCCTCGGGCGCACGCGGGTGCTCCGGCGAGGCAATGAGGAAAGCGCGGAACACGCCGATGGCTTCCTTGTAGTCGCGCTTGCCGTACAGCGCATTGCCCTGCCAGAAACGCGCCGCCGGCGTGTAGCCGCTGGCCGGCCAGCGCCGCATGAAGGTCGACAGCGCCTGGCTGGACTTGTCGAAATCACCCGCGCGCAGCAACGCCAGCGCTTCGTCGAACTGGCGCTTTTCCTCGGGATCGGCGTTGAACTCGACGCCGTCGAGCGTGACCTTCTGCGGCTCGACCTTGCGCAGCCTGTCGTCCACCGTCTGGCCGATGTCGCGCTGCTTGCGCTGCAGCTCGGCGACCTCGCGCTGCAGCTGCTCGTTGTTGCCGCGCAGCTGCGCCATCTCGGCACGCAAGGCCTCGACCTGGTTGTTCATCTCCAGCAGGCTGCGCCGCATCGACTGCAGCTGCTCGTCGGCCTTGGCGCCGCTGGCGCGTGCGCGCTCCTCGGCCTGGGTCAAGCGGCCGCGCAGATCGAGGATGGCCTTGCGCGCCTCTTCGTCCTCGAACAGCGCGGCACGCGCGCCGCCGCTGCCCAGCAACAGCAGGCACAGGGCCGCGGCGCCAAGGCCACGCGCACAGACGCTGGCGGCAACGGCGCGCATGTCACTTGTCCCGCAGTTCGACACGCCGGTTCTTGGCGCGCGAGGCTTCGTCGGTGCCGGTGCTGGCCGGGCGCTCTTCGCCGAAGCTCACCGCCTCGAGCTGGGTTTCCATCACGCCCAGCAGCACCAGCAACTTCAGCACCGACTCGGCGCGCTTCTGGCCCAGGGCGAGGTTGTATTCGCGCCCGCCGCTCTCGTCGGTGTTGCCTTCGAGCACCAGGCGCTTGCTGCGATCGGCAGTCAGGGCCTTGGCATGGGCCTCGAGCATCGGCCGGTATTCGTCCTTGACGATGAAGCTGTCGAAGTCGAAGTACACGGTGCGCTGCGCCATCGCCGCCGCATCGGCGCTGCCGGCGCCCGATTTGGACAGGTCCACCGTGGCCACGCGCGAAGCATCGGTGCCACTGCTGCTGGCCCCGCCGGCGCCGCTGGCGGCGCCGGACGCCGGCACCGGTGTGCGCGTCTCGACCGGCGCCTCGTCGTCCAGCTTGGTCGAGCTGCAGCCGGCGAACATCAGCGCCAGCGTGCAGGCGGCGGCGGTCAGGCCATGGCGAAAGTTCAGCATCGTGGTTTCTCCCTCATGCGTGATTCATGTGTGATCGGTCAGCGCCCGAACGGGCCCCAGGCGGGCTCGCGCATCTCGGCGCCGGTGCTCAGCAGGCGGCTCCTGATGCGCCCGTCGAGCGTGGTGGTCATGAGCCCGTCGCGACCCTGGCTGCGGCTGGTATAGACCAGCAGCCGGCCATTGGGTGCGAAGCTGGGGCTTTCATCGCCGTCGGTGTCGGTGATCGGGCTTGCCGTGCCGCTGGGCAGCGGCATCGACATCAAGCGATAGCCGCCGCCCTGGCGCGACACGAAGGCCATCAGCTTGCCATCCGGGCTGATGGCCGGGCTGATGTTGTAGCTGCCGCTGAAGGTGACGCGCTCGGCATTGCCACCCGACGCCGGCATGCGGTAGATCTGCGGGCCGCCGCTGCGGTCGCTGACAAAGTAGATCGACGCGCCATCGGGCGAGAACGCCGGCTCGGTGTCGATCGATGGGCTGCTGGTCAGCCGTCGCGGCGCCCCGCCATCGCGCCCGATCAGATAGATCTGCGTCAACCCTTCGCGCGACAACGCCAGCGCCACGTCGCGCCCGTTGGGTGCCCAGGCCGGCGCGCTGTTGGTACCGCGAAAGTTGGCCAGCATGCGGCGCTGGCCGCTGCTGACGCTTTGCACCCAGACCACTGCCTTCTGGCTTTCGAAGGACACATAGGCCAGATCCTTGCCGTCGGGCGACCAGGCCGGCGAGATGATCGGCTCGGGGCTGGTCACCGCGATCTGTCCGCCTTCACCGTCGGCGTCGGTGACGTGCAGCTGGTAGCGCCCGGTGGCGCGCGTGACGAAGGCGATGCGTGTGGAGAACACGCCGCGCTCGCCGGTCAGGTTCTGGTAGATGACATCGGACACGCGGTGCGCCGCCAGGCGCATGTCGGCGGGCGGCGCCGCGTTGCTCTTGCCCAGCAGTTCTTCGCCACGCACCAGGTCCCACAGCTTGAAGCGCACGTCGAAGCGGCCGTCGGCCAGCGGCGTGACCGAACCCACCGCCAGCGCGTCGGCGCCGCGGCCGCGCCAATCGGCCATGGCCACGCGACTGCTCTCGTCGAAGCTGCCGGGCGCCTCGACCAGGCGAAATAGCCCGCTGCGCTGCAGGTCGGCGCGCACGATGGCCGACACCGGCACCGGCGACTTGCCTTCGTCGCGGAAGGTGGCCACGGCGACGGGAATCTGATTGCCGCCGATGCCGGAAATCTCGAAGCGGAATTGCGCGCCGACCGGTGCGGCCGCCGCAGCGGCCAGGGCGCCAACGAAGCGGCGGCGCGGCCAGGTCAACAGGGGTGGGCTGGAATGCAGGCGTCGATTCACTGAAAGGGCGGTTAGGTCTGCCGCAGCGAAGAGGAACGAGCCGGGATTGTAGGCAACCCCGCAAGGCCGTCACGGCACGCCCCGATAATCGTCGCGTGCCGTCACCGAACAAGCCGCCGCCCCGAACCGCCCTGCCCGGCCTGCGACAACGCTTCACCCGCCTGCTGCCGTATTTCAAATCCGGCAAGCGCGCCGTGGGAGTGGCGCTTGCCGGCTCGCTGGTGGCGGCGGTCACCGAGCCGGCGCTGCCGGCACTGATGAAGCCGCTGCTGGACGAGGGCTTCGGCCAGGCCGATATCCCGTTGTGGCTGGTGCCGGTGGCCATCATCGGGCTGTTCGTGCTGCGCAGCGTGGCCAGCTTCATCGCCCAATATGCGCTGGCCTATGCCGCCAACCAGGGCGTGTTGAGTCTGCGCCAGGCGATGTTCGCCCACCTGCTCAGCGCCCATGCCGGGCTGTTCACGCGGCACACGGCCAGCAACCTGACTAACATCCTGGTGTACGGCGCGCAAAGCGGTGCGCAGATGCTGGTCACGGCGGTGTTGAACCTGGTGCGCGAGAGCCTGACGATGCTGGCGCTGCTGGGCTATCTGTTGTGGCTGAACTGGAAGCTCACGCTCTTCGTCGGCGTGATGTTTCCGCTGGTGGCCCTGTCGGTGCGCATCATCGGGCGGCGGCTGCGGCGCATCACGCTGGCCAGCCAGAAGGCCACCGACGAGCTGGCCTATGTCATCGAGGAAAACGTGCTGGCCTGGCGCATCGTGCGCCTGCACGGTGCCCAGCAGCAGCAGACCGCGAGGCTCGATTCGCGCAGCAAGCTGTTGAACCGCCTGATGATGAAATCGGTGGCGGCCAGTGCGATGCTGACGCCGGTCACGCACACCATGGCGGCCTGCGCGCTGTCGGCGGTGATCGTTGTGGCGCTGTGGCAAAGCCGCACCGGCGGCACCTCCGTGGGCGGCTTTGCCGCCTTCATCGTGGCCATGCTGATGCTGCTGGCGCCGATCAAGAAGCTGGCCGACGTGATGGGGCCGATCACGCGCGGCCTGGCGGCGCTGGAACGCGGCACCACGCTGATCGACCACCGCCCGTTGGAGCGCGGCGGCAGCCACGCGCCGGCCACGGCGCTCGGCGAAATCGAGGTGCGCAACCTGAGCCTGCGCTACCGCGACGACCACGCAGCCGCACTGAAGGAGCTGAATCTGCACGTGCACCCCGGTGAGACGGTGGCGCTGGTGGGCCCGTCGGGCGCGGGCAAGACCACGCTGGTCAACCTGATGCCGCGCTTCGTCGACCCCAGTGAAGGCAGCGTGCTGCTGGACGGCGTGCCGCTTGAGGCATGGGACATCCTGGCGCTGCGCCGGCAGTTTGCACTCGTCAGCCAGGACGTGGTGCTGTTCAACGACACGGTGGCCGCCAACGTGGCGCTGGGCACCACGGAGCCGGGCAGCGACAGCGACCGGCGGCGCGTGGCCGAGGCGCTGCGCGACGCCAACCTGCTGGACTTCGTCGAAGGCCTGCCCCTGGGCATGGACACGCTGATCGGCCACAACGGCAACCAGCTATCGGGCGGCCAGCGCCAGCGCCTGGCGATCGCGCGGGCGATCTACAAGGACGCGCCGATCCTGATCCTGGACGAAGCCACCTCGGCACTGGACAGCGAATCCGAACGCGCGGTGCAGGAGGCGCTGGACCGGCTGATGAAGGGCCGCACCACGCTGGTCATCGCGCACCGCTTGTCGACGATTGAACACGCCGACCGGGTGGTGGTGCTCGACGCGGGTCGCGTGGTCGAACAAGGCACCCACGCCGAGTTGCTGGCAAGCGGCGGCCTGTATGCGCGCCTGCATGCCATCCAGTTCAAGACTTGAGCCTCCACTTTGCCATCGACGAGGATTCGACATGCAGCCAAGCCGCCCCGCCATCAGCCGCTACCCGGTGCCGCAACTGAAGGACCTGCCCGAGGACCTGCGCACGCGCATCCTCGAGGTGCAGGACAAGGCCGGCTTCGTGCCGAACGTCTTCCTGGTGCTGGCGCACCGGCCGGCCGAATGGCGCGCCTTCATGGCCTACCACGACGCGCTGCTGCTGAAGGAAAGCGGACACTTGAGCAAGGGCGAGCGCGAGATGATCATCGTCGCCACGTCGGCCGCCAACCAGTGCCTGTATTGCGTGGTCGCGCACGGCGCGATCCTGCGCGTCTACGAGAAGAAGCCGCTGCTCGCCGACCAGCTGGCGGTGAACTACCTGAAGGCCGACATCACGCCGCGGCAGCGCGCGATGCTCGACTTCGCGATGCAGGTGTGCACCGATTCGGCGGCCATCGACGAAGCCGATTTCGAGGCGCTGCGCGGCCACGGCTTCGACGACGAGGACATCTGGGACATCGGCGCAATCACCGCCTTCTTCGGCCTGTCCAACCGCATGGCCAATCTCAGCGGCATGCGGCCCAACGATGAGTTCTACCTCATGGGACGCCTGCCGCGCGAGAAGAAAGCCTAGCTCTTGTAGCTGGTGTCCATACGGTCGAGCTTGCGCAGCAGCGCGGGCCAGGCCAGCGAGGCGCCCATGCCGCCGGTGGCGTTTTTCATGACTTCGCCCAGACCCTCGAGGATGGCCGGGTCGACGAAGTTCAGTTCGCCGCCGGCCTGTGCATCGATCTGGATGCGGCAGGTGTTCTCGAAGGTGTACATGTGCAGGAAGGCATCGGCGATCGTCTTGCCCACGGTGAGCAGACCGTGGTTGCGCAGCATCAGGTAGTTGGCGTGCCCCAGGTCGGCCTGCAGCCGGGGCTTTTCGTCGTCGCGCAGCGCCACGCCTTCGTAGTCGTGATAGGCCAGCGACGACAACACGAAGGTGGATTGCTGGCTGATCGGCAGCACGCCGCACTTTTGCGCGCTGACCGCGACACCGGCACGAGAATGGGTGTGCAGCACGCAGCCGGCGTCGTCGCGCACCTGATGGATCGCGCTGTGGATGACGAAGCCGGCCGGGTTGACCGGAAACGGCGAATCGCTGAGCTTGTTGCAGTCCTGGTCCACCTTGATCAGCGACGAGGCGGTGATCTCGTCGAACATCAGCCCATAGGGGTTGATCAGGAACTGGTGCTCCGGGCCGGGAACGCGGGCGCTGACATGGGTGAACACCAGGTCGCTCCAGCCATAGGCGGCGACGAGGCGATAGCAGGCGGCGAGGTCGCAACGCAACTGCCATTCTTCGGCACTGACGACTTCCTTGAGCGAGGCGATATGCATGGCACGATCTCCTTGGGTGGCACGTCGATGCCTGAAGTGTAGGCCGGCGCCACCCGGCGCGTCAGCGGATGAACATCATCGGCAGCTTGCAGCGCGCCATCACGCCGTTGGCGACCGAGCCGAGGACGACGTTGCCGAGCGCCGAGTGGCCATGCGTGCCCATGACGATCAGGTCGGCCCGCTCCTTGCGCGCCAGGTTGGTGATGCCCTCGGCGGGTTGGCCGGCGCCGTGGGCGGTGCGCACGCTCCAACCCTGCTTCTCGGCGAAGGCGCGCGGCGCCCGCAGCACTTTTTCGGCCTCGTCCCGGTAGTAGTCATCGAGCGCGTGGCGCTTGAAGAACGCCGCGGCCCTGCTGGTGAGCAGCGGCACCGAGGTGTAGAGCAGGTACTCATGCCCCTTGCCCAGCAACTCGTCATGCGCGGCGATGTAGCTGAGCATGCGCCGGGTGTACTTGCTTCCGTCCACGGGCAACAGGATCTTCATGCAGGTCTCCTTGCAGTTGGGCCGAGGCATCGTCGCGCAACCCTGCCCGGTGATGATTGACCCGCATCAAGCGCATTCACATCAGAACGATGTCGTATTGAGGATGCATCGCGAGGAACTCTTTGAGAATCAATAGGTTGCGATGCACAAGTCAGCGTTCTCGTCGCCTGGTTACCCATCTGGCTACCCATGACGCGAGGGCTCTGACTGGATGGCCTGCGACGTGCTGAGCCGAACTGCCGGCGACGTACTCACGATGCAGGTGATCAGCGTACCGCATCGCTCAAGACCTCCTTCATAAGCCGCGCCGGGCTGTTGTACTTGATCGGGCTGCACGGTGTGTCAGCCAAGCGTGCAGCTGGCAGGCGTCGCGGACGGTCTTCATGCGCTGGGTTCTCCTTTGATCTTCATTGTCCGACCGGGCTGGGCGCCAGCCACAAAGGCTTGTGGCGAAATCACGCGCTCCTGCATGCCTGCATCCCGAAGCAGCGGCTTGTCGCCAGTGACAAGCAGCAGGTCTGCCTTCGATGCGAGCAGTTCCCACAACAACTGATCGCCAGGATCGGGAGCGGGCGTGGCGACGACGGGCGCCAGCACGATTGCGTGCTGGGCGAGGTCGGTCAGAATGACCTCCACCTCTCCAACCGTCAGCCCATGAAGCTTGCGCAGGTTCGGCCGCACGAGGACGGTGCGGTATTCAGCCAGCAGGGCCTCGGACACGACAAAGGGAAACGCAGCGGCCAGCATGCCGTCCAAGATGCGGGCAACAGGCGACGCTTCGTGTGCGGTCAGCAGACCGGCCACGACCACATTGGTGTCGACAATGACAGCCGTGCGACTCACGGCTTGCGACGCACCGCTCGAACCTGTTCTTGCGCCACGGCCAACGCCTGATCTTCGCCAAGCTTGCTGTGTGCTCGCGCACGGCGCACGAGGTCGCGCGCATCCTGGCGCGACTTGATGCCGTAGAAGTCCAGGCTTTCGTCAATCAGTTGCCCGATGGTCTTGTCGCGCTGCGCGGACGCTTCCTTAAGCGCCCGGTAACGAGCTTCGGACAGGGTGATGGTCAGACGGCTCATGCCAGCCTCATATTGGTGCTTTGACACCAATATGTTAGCGTAGGCCAGGACTCCTGGCAAAGGAAAAGGAAGGTGGCGACACGGATTCGGAACTCGCGGCGCCACTTGATTTGTCAGACAGTGTCTGGCAAATCTCGCCGGCTGGCCGATCAAGATGCGAGAGACGGTGCGCCAACACGACACCCATTTACGCTCATTGAATGGAGCCGCCTTCGAACGTGCCGCTCACTTGACCCTTCGCAGCATCGCCCGCCCAACTGCGGGCACATCGACCGTCGCCAGCCAAGAGTCAACCTGCTTTCGCAGCCGCCCCCGCATCAGGAATCGCCCAAGCGCGAGCAACGGCAGATACACCACTGCGGCTGCCACGGCGACCAGCAGGCTCCGTTCATCCCAGGCCCCGGCTGCCGCGATGCCAACGCCGAAGGTGCTCAACGCGGCCAGGCCATCGCACCTGCGTCCCAGCAGCGGCGGGTCCACCCGGTCGAAGTTCACCTGCCGGCCCGTCGTCAGGTTCGCGAGCCCGACCACAAGGTCACCCAGCACAAGGACGTTGACTCTGTGTCCGCGCCGCGCCGGCATCACGCGGCTGTGCACGGTCAGCTTCGCCTCGTTGCCGTTGTCGGCAGCGATCCAGAATTCACGCCGCTCGCGCGACGGGTACTGTTCACACCAACGCATCGGCACGTTGATGTAGCGCTGAACCTCGGTCAGTTCACCGATGACGTACCAGAACTTGCGCATCACGGGCCTCCTTGAAGTGGCCCGCACAAGCTCTCACGCCGTCTCGCTTCGTCAACCCGCGTTTGGCGGCGATGGTGAACCTATTCGTCGGCAGGGGCACCGAACACGCCGCCGGCCGCAGTGATGCCGCCCAGCGCGCACGCCGGCTTGGTCGGCGGCCCGGCCTCGAAGATCAAACCCTGAAGCGCAAGCATGCGCAGCCGCTGCACACGCTTGGGACCCTTGCGGAAGCGCACCAAGTCTGCATACAGCAGCGGCGCGCTGGCCTGGTCGATGGCCACGTAGATCACGAGTTCGGCCTCGTCGGTACGGCGGCTCACCGCCGGCGCTCCATCCGCGCTGCCGGATCGATGGCGGCCTGCGCGTCCAGCTGGCCCTGTCCCGCAATCTGGAAGCCGCGCACGTTGGCAAAGATCGGCTCAGGGATCTCCAGCAAGGGGTGCTTGGTGAACAACCGCCATGCACCTTCTGCAGTCCGGCGTACCCTTCAACGTCATCGCCCTATGGCTCGGGCACGAGAGCATGAACACGACTCATCGATACGTCGAGGCCAATCTGGCAATGAAGGAGAAAGCCCTTGCGCGGCTCGAACCGCCCGATACCAAGATGAGGAAATTCCGAGCACCGGACGCGCTCATGCGGTTCCTGCAGTCGCTGTAACTATGCGCAGGAGGCGCCGGCATCCATCGGCCGCTACCCTCGGGGCCGCTGCCGTCGACCTCCGGCATCTGCACATAGTCGCGATCGCCGCATAGGCAGCGGGTGCTGTCGTTCGCCGTTCGGTGAGCTACGCAAGCTGACGGCCATTACCCGAAGGTGGCGACAGGCACCCGAAACGGGTGCTCGACCTTGGCGCGCACGCTGGCCTTGAGCTGCTCGAGCTGATCGATCAGTTGATGCGAGCGCCGCGTCTTGTCCAGCGCCGCGCGCTTGCCCGGGCGCATGGCCACGTGCCAGTTCACCCCTGGCTTGGCGTCGGCGCGCTTGTGCGCGCCTTGGTAGCCGGCATCGGCGAAGACGTCACTTTCCTCGCCATGCAGCAAGGCGTTGGCCTGGACCACGTCGTTGACGTTGGCCGCCGTGCCGCGCACGGTGTGCACCAGGCCCGACTCGGCATCCACGCCGATGTGGGCCTTCATGCCGAAGTACCACTGGTTGCCCTTCTTGGTCTGGTGCATCTCCGGGTCGCGCTCGCCGCTGGCGTTCTTGGTCGAACTCGGCGCGGCGATCAGCGTGGCGTCCACCACCGTGCCGGCCTTGAGCAGCAGCCCCTTGTCGTGCAACAACTCGTTGACCAGCGCCAGGATCTGCATCGGCCAGCTTGTGCTTTTCCAGCAGGTGGCGAAAGCGCAGGATGGTGCTCTCGTCGGGCAGCCGTGGCTGTCCCAGTCCAGGCCAGCGAACTCGCGAAACAGCGGCACGTCGTGCAGCGCTTCTTCCATCGCCGGGTCGCTCAGCGTGAACCACTGCTGCATGAAGTGAACGCGCAGCATGGTCTGCATGCCAAACGGCGGCCGGCCTCCTTGCCTTCAGGCGCGTGCGGCGCGACCAACTCCACCAGCGCGGCCCACGGCACGACGCGCTCCATCTCGTCGAGAAACTCGCGCTTGCGCGTTCGCTTCGTCGTCAGATTCAGACCCAGGTCGGCTTGCTTCATGCCTCGTATCGTCGCAGTTCACTCATTCCCGGACAAGCAGACTTGCCCGGGGTTTATGCAGGCCTTCCCTCGGGCTGCGTTTGACGGTTCGCTGTTGCACGAGTTGTGTGGGCAAGCATTGCGTTGTCGAAGTCTATCGGGTCAACGGTGTGCCAGCTGCGCTGGGAATGACTGAATCGCCAGACGCGTCTCTCTCATCCAAATTTATGATGCCGGTCAGCTGACATTCGCCGACGGCGGTCCCGGCCTTGAAGTGTCACCAACCGACGGCAGCTTCCCGGCGAGTTGAGCAGATCGCTGCGCGCCCTGGCCTCATGGGCTGCATTGGAAAGGAACCCCTGCTATCCGCCCGACGTCACTGCCCCAAGATGGGGTGCAGTCCAGCACGCCTATCGATGCATTCGAGCGTTGACGGGCACGCCTTGTTCGCCATCGCACAGACAAACGTCTTTCTCGGCCGTCAGAGTAGTGGTTCATGGCGTGTACCCGGCCGCAGCAAAGGTCTCAGGCGATGACATCCATCGTGAATAGCGCGTCCTACCGAGATGGCCAACCCCTCGGGGAGATCTCCATCGAGGAGATCGGCGAGTTCATCAAGCAGAGCGGCACATTCGTGTGGCTGGGCCTGCACGAGCCGGACGACGCACTTTTGCTGATGATTCAGGGCAAGTTCGGCTTGCATGAACTCGCCGTCGAGGACGCCCATCACGCCCACCAGCGGCCCAAGATCGAGACCTACAGCAACTCACTGTTCATCGTGCTGAAGACGGCACAGTTGGAATCGGGGCAGGTGGTCTACGGCGAGACACATCTTTTTGTCGGCTCGAACTTCTTGGTCTCCGTGCGGCACGGCGCTTCAACGAGCTACGCACAGGTCCTGCAGCGCTGCGAAGACAGCACGAAAGGCCTCCACAAGGGACCCGGCTTCGCCCTGTATGCGGTGCTGGACTTCGTGGCTGACAACTACCAGCCCATCGTGGCGCAGTTCGAGCGGGACTTCGACGCCATCGAGACCGACATTTTCAAAGACCGGTTCGACCGATTTGTGATCGAGCGGTTGTACGCCCTGAAGCGTCATCTGCTCGAGCTGCGCAATGCGGTCCTGCCTGTAGCGGAAATCAGCGCCGAGTTGATGCGCCTTCACGAAGACCTGATCCCGAAAGAGCTGCGCGCCTACTTTCGCGACATCCAGGACCATGTCTCGCGGATGGTGGGACTGATCGACGGCATGCGCGACATGCTGACGACGGCCATGCAGGTGAACCTGGCCCTGGTGGCCAATAACCAGAACGAAGTGGTCAAGCGTCTGGCTGGCTGGGGCGCGATCCTGGCCATCCCCACCGTGATCTTCAGCCTGTATGGCATGAACTTCGAGTGGATGCCGGAGTTGAAGTGGAGCCCCGGCTATCCGGTGGCCGTGGGTGTGACCCTGCTGAGTTGTGTCTTGGTCTACCGCCGCCTGCGTCGTGCCGGATGGGTATAGGCGGTTCGCACTACTTATTGGGACCGTCCAATGGGCTGGCCATGACCAAGCGCTGACGTGGGGCACCTACATCTGGGCGTCTACCTGGCACGGTGGGTCGGTATACCTAACTGGCGGCGAACTACTTTACCCTTGGCAACCACGAAATGGGCTGATGAGGCGTTTGACGTCAGGACGTCCTGACGTCCTGACGTCTTGACCGATGACAGACCGCTTTGCGGCGTTCAACCTGGAGCGTCGTGTGTCCGCTTGGGGTCGGGTACGCCCATTCGACGTCGTGAGAAGCGGACGGTCGACGAGTTTTTGACGTCAACAAGTATCGAGCGGCTGCTTTCGGGATTTCGACCCCGCGAGCGGACGACTGCCTACGTCCGCAGTACCTCACAAACCGGTCGGTGGCGATGCGATCCTTCGGCTGCCCGTGCGAC
>CAWIOH010000002.1:0-373305 GCA_963837675.1 uncultured beta proteobacterium
GGCCGTGCGGCGTTCATCGATCAGCCCCAGCACGCGCTGGTCATAGGGCAGCAGTTCCACGTCCACCGTGGTATGGGCGGCAAGGCGATCCTTCAGGTGCGCCTTGCCACGCAGCAGCCAAATCGGCATCGACAAGGCCTTCAGCGGGTTGTTGCGCAGCAGGGACAGCGCCGATTCGGCCAGCAGATCACTGTGGATCAGCGAGCCATCGAGATCGACGCAGAGCACGCCGCTGGCACCCGAAATTCCTGAGTCGACGACTTGCAGCGTGTCCCTATGCACGTGTTTCAAGCCTGGCTCCGCAGTTGCAGGGGCAGCACCACCGTGTATTCTCCCGGCCGCCCGTTCACCGGCGTGGCGACGTGGAGCTTGGCCGACAGTTGCAGCACACCGATGGCGCGCAGGCCGATCGGCCGCAGCCTGGCGGCTGCGTCGAGCAGGATCACCCGCGCCACCAGCCGCCGCGCGTGTTCGACTTCCAGGGCCGAACGCGGCGCCGGGGGCAGGGCGTTCGCTTCGGCCATGGCGGTTGTACTCATCGGCGGCAATGGTCTTCAGTGTGCCGGCACTTCGAGCGCACCTACTGTGGCACCTGCCGAGGCATGCCCTGGTCATCGATGGCCACATAGGTCAGGTTGGCCTCGGTCACCTTCACCACGCGCAAGTTGGCTGGGTTGCGCTCAGCGAAGACTTCCACGTGCACGGTGATCGAGGTCTTGCCCACGCGTTCCACCTTGGCATAGAAGCTCAGCAGATCGCCGATCGACACCGGCTGCTTGAAGACGAACTGGTTCACCGCCACGGTGGCGATGCGGCCCTTGGCAATGCGGCTCGGCAGCACCGCGCCGGCCATGTCCACCTGGGCCATGATCCAGCCGCCGAAGACGTCGCCATTGCCGTTGACGTCGGCCGGCAGCGGCATCACGCGCATCACCAGTGTGCTGCCATCGGGCAAACTCAGGGGGCCACCGGGCTGCCGCGGGCTGTGGCTTGATTCCTGGCGCATCGGCTTCACCTTCCGTGGTTCGCGTCGGGCCATTCTTTCACGCCGTTTCCCACAGTTCATGCGCCGTTCTTCTGCTGCCCTGCCCGCCCCGATCGAACTGCCCGGCCGCACCGCGCCGCGCTCCGACTGGCTGACGCTGCGCAAGCTGCTGCCCTACCTGTGGCAATACCGCTGGCGCGTCGGCGTGGCGCTGGCCTTCATGGTCGCGGCCAAGGCGGCCAATGTCAGCGTGCCGGTGCTGTTGAAGCATCTGGTCGATTCGCTGTCGATCAAGCCCGGCGACGCGGCCGCGCTGCTGGTGGTCCCGGTGGGCCTGCTGGTGGCCTATGCCGGATTGCGGCTGTGCACCTCGCTGTTCACCGAACTGCGCGAGCTGATCTTCGCCAAGGCCACCGAAGGTGCCGCGCGCAGCATTTCGCTGCAGGTCTTTCGCCACCTGCACGCCCTGAGCCTGCGCTTCCATCTCGAGCGGCAGACCGGCGGCATGACGCGCGACATCGAGCGCGGTACGCGCGCGGTGCATTCGCTGGTCTCGTATTCGCTGTACAGCATCGTGCCCACGCTGATCGAGATGGCGATGGTGCTGACGCTGCTGGCCTGGAAGTTCGACGCGCTGTTCGCCTGGATCACCGGCGCCGCGTTGATCTTCTACATCACCTTCACCGTCAGCGTGACCGAATGGCGGACCAAATTCCGCCGCCAGATGAACGAGCTGGACTCGGTGGCGCACACCCATGCCATCGATTCGCTGCTGAACTACGAGACGGTGAAGTACTTCAACAACGAGGAGTTCGAGGCCCAGCGTTATGACCACAGCCTGGAGAGGCTGCGCCGCGCCGCATTGAAGAGCCAGAGCACGTTGTCGCTGCTCAATACCGGCCAGCAACTGGTCATCGCCGCAGCGCTGGTGGCGATGCTGTGGCGCGCCACGCAAGGCGTCGTCGATGGCCGGTTGACGCTGGGCGACCTGGTGATGATCAACGCCTTCATGATCCAGCTGTACATCCCGCTGAATTTCCTGGGCGTGTTGTACCGCGAGATCAAGCAGAACCTGACCGACCTGGACAAGATGTTTCGCATGCTCGAAACCCACCGCGAGGTGGACGACGTGCCGCATGCTGCGGCGCTGCAGGTCGGCGCGGGTGCGGTGCGGTTCGAGAACGTGAACTTCGCGTACGAACCGGCCAGGCCCGTGCTGCACGACCTGAGTTTCGAAATCCCGGCCGGCAAGACGGTGGCTGTGGTCGGCCCGTCTGGCGCCGGCAAGAGCACGCTGGCGCGGCTGCTGTTTCGCTTCTACGACGTCAGCGGCGGGCGCATCACGATCGATGGCCAGGACATCCGCCAGGTGACGCAAGCCAGCCTGCGCCAGGCCGTCGGCATCGTGCCGCAGGATACGGTGCTCTTCAACGACAGCGTCGAATACAACATCGCTTACGGTCAGCCGGGGGCGTCGCGCGAGCAGGTCGAGGCCGCGGCCAGGGCCGCGCACATTCATGCCTTCATCGCCTCGACGCCGAAGGGCTACGACACGATGGTCGGCGAGCGCGGGTTGAAGCTGTCGGGCGGCGAGAAGCAGCGGGTGGCGATTGCGCGGACGCTGCTGAAGAACCCGCCGATCCTGATCTTCGACGAGGCCACCTCGGCGCTCGATTCGGCCAACGAGCGCGCCATCCAGGCCGAGCTGAAGAGCGCTGCGATGGGCAAGACCGCGCTGGTCATCGCGCACCGGCTGAGCACGGTGGTCGATGCCCATGAGATCATCGTGCTGGAGCAGGGCCGCGTGGTCGAGCGTGGTGCCCATGCCGAGTTGCTGGCGCGCGGCGGGCGTTATGCCGAGATGTGGCGGCTGCAGCAGGCCGGCGAGGGTGCGGCGGCCGAGCCCCGATAGGCTCAGGCCACGAAGCGGTAGCCGATGCCCGCTTCGGTGAGCAGGTGCTTCGGCATCGACGGGTCGGCCTCGATCTTCTTGCGCAGGTTGGCCATGTGCACGCGCACGTAGTGCGTGTCCTGCGCGTGGCCCGGGCCCCACACCGCCTTGAGCAGCTGCTGGTGGGTGATCACGCGGTCGGGCTGCGTCGCCAGGCAGGTCAGCAGCTTGTATTCGATCGGCGTCAGGTGCAGCGGCACGCCGCCGTTCTCGACCACACGGCGGGCCAGGTCGACGCGCACGTCACCGAATTCGATCAGCGCCGCGCCCGAGGGCGTGTGCTGCAGGTGGCGGCGCAGCTGCGCCCGGATGCGGGCCAGCAGCTCGCCGGCGCCGAAAGGCTTGGCCAGGTAGTCGTCGGCGCCGGCGTCCAGCGCGGCGATCTTGTCGTCTTCGCCCGAACGCGCGGACAGCACGATCACCGGTGCCGCGGACCACTGACGCAGCTCGCGGATCAGGTCGACGCCGTCGCCGTCGGGCAGGCCCAGGTCGATGACCAGCAGGTCGGGGCGCCGGGTGCCGGCCTCGATCAGGCCGCGCTGTACGCCGTCGGCTTCGAAAACCTCGTAGCCCTCGGCCTGCAGGATCAGGCGCACCAAGCGGCGGATCTCGGACTCGTCCTCGACCACCAGGATGCGGCCGCGCGTGTCAGCCATGGCGATCCTCCTGCTCGGCCGCGATCGCCTGGTCGCGGCCGTCGTCCTGCGGCGGCTGGCCCCGTGGCAGGCTGATGCTGAAGCGGGCGCCGTCGATGGCGCCGCCCAGCCGGCGCGTCTGGCCGTGGATGGTGCCGCCGTGGGCCTGCACGATGGCGCGGCAGATGGCCAGCCCCAGCCCGACACCCGGCGTGGCGCTCTCCTTCGAACCGCGCTCGAACTTCTCGAACAGCATCTCCTCGCGCCCCGCAGGCAGGCCCGGCCCATGGTCGTCGACGTTCAGCAGCACCCGGTCGCCGTCGACGCGGGCGCTGATCTCGATGCCGCTGCCGGCGGGGGTGTACTTGGCGGCGTTTTCCAGCAGGTTCACCAGCACCCGCTCGAACAGCACGGCATCCAGTTCCAGCAGCGGCAAGTCCTCGGCCAGCGTCACGCGCAGTGGCCGGCCCGCAAGCAGCGGCGCGCAGGCGGCCAGCGCGCTGCCGACCACTTCCTCCAGCGGCTGCCAGGCACGGTTCAGTTGCACCGCGCCGGCCTCCAGGCGCGCCATGTCGAGCAGGTTGCCCACCAGCGTGCTCATGCGCAGGGCCGAAGCGCGCATGGACGCCGCGATCTCCTGCTGCTCGGGCGACAGCGGCGCTCGGCTCATCGCCAGCGCGTCGGCCAGCCCCACCAGCGCCGCCAGCGGCGTGCGCAGGTCGTGCGAGATGGCCGACAGCAGCGAGTTGCGCAGCCGCTCCGATTCGATCTGCAGCGTGCTCTTCTGCGCCACGTCGATGTAGTGGATGCGCTCCAGCGAGATGGCCAGCAGCGAGGCGCAGGTGTCGAGCAGCCGGCGCTGGTCGGGCCCCAGCGCGCGCCGTTCGGCGGGCTCCACCGCGAGCACGCCGCGCAGCCGCATCGGCGCCTTCAGCGGCAGCACCAGGCAGCGGCTGGCCGGCAGCGTGTCGGTGCCGAAGCCGGCCGGTTCGCCGCGGTCGAAGGCCCATTGCGCCACGGCTTCGTCGACCGTCGCGTTGCCGCCGGGCAGCGGCACCAGGCGGTCGTGTTCGTCGGCGGCCAGCAGCGTGGACCGGGCGCGGAACTCCGCGCTGAGAAAGCGCGCGCCGATCTCGGCCACCTGCTCGGGCAGCAGCGCCGCCGACAGGTCGCGCGACATCTCGTACAGGCTGCGCATGCGGTGCTCGCGCTGCGTGGCGGCTTCGGCCTGCACCTTCAGGCCAGCGGTGAGCTGGCCGATGGCCAGTGCCACGACCAGCATCACGGCGAAGGTCAACAGATACTGCACGTCGCTGACCGCGAAGGTGAAGCGTGGCGGCACGAAGAAGAAGTCGAACAGCGCCGACGCCGAGGAAGGCCGCCAGCACCGCCGGGCCGCGGCCGTAGATCCAGCCGACGCCGACCACGGCCAGCAGGAAGATCATGACGATGTTGGTCAGCTCGAGCCGGCCGAGCAGCGGCGTGGCCAGCAGCGCCGTCAGCACGCAGGCCGCGACGGCGGCGGCATAACCGCGCCACCGCAGTTCGCCCTTGGCGGCCTCGGCCGGCTCGGCCTGCGCAGCGCCGCGCGGCGCCGCCGGCAACGCCACCTGGATCACGTCCAGGTCGTCGGCCAGTGCGGCGATACGCTCGGCCGGCGATGGCAGCCAGGCCCAGCGCCGCCGCGACGCGACCGATGACCAGCCGCGACAGGTTGTGCTCGCGCGCATAACGCACCAGCGCCGCGCCGGCCTCGGGCGCGGCGGGCGTGGCCACGGTGGCGCCCAGCTCCTGCGCCAGCTTGAGCACGCGCAGCGCCTTCTCGCGCCGCGCCTGCGGCAGCCGGTGCACCGCCGGCGTCTCGACGTGCACCGCATGCCACGGCACGTCGAGCTGCGCCGCCAGGCGGGCACAGGCGCGCACCACCTTGTCGCCATGTTCGCCGCTGCCGACGCAGGCCAGCAGCGCCTCGCGGTTGGGCCAGACCCGCTGCACCGAGCTGCGCCGCCGCCAGGCCTGCATCTCGTCGTCGACGCGGTCGGCGGTGCGGCGCAGCGCCAGTTCGCGCAGCGCCAGCAGGTTGCCCTTGCGGAAGAAGTTGCCGGCGGCGCGCTCCGCCTGCTGCGGGCAGATAGACCTTGCCGGCCTTCAGCCGCTGCAGCAGCTCGTCGGGCGGCAGGTCGACCACCACCACCTCGTCGGCCTCGTCGAACAGCCGGTCGGGCACGGTCTCCCAGACGCGGATGCCGGTGATGCCGCTGACGATGTCGTTCAGGCTTTCCAGGTGCTGCACGTTCATCGTCGACCAGACGTCGATGCCGGCGTCGAGCATCTCCTCCACGTCCTGCCAGCGCTTGGGGTGGCGCGAGCCCGCCGCGTTGCTGTGCGCCAGTTCGTCCAGCAGCAGCAGCGGCTCGGCATGCTGCTGCGCCCAGACCAGCGCAGCGTCGAGGTCGAACTCCTGCAGCACACGGTCGCGGTAGGGCACGGCCTTCAGCGGCAGGCGCGGCAGGTCGCGGGCCATCGCCTCGGTCTCCGCGCGGCCGTGGGTTTCGACCAGGCCGACCATCAGCGCCGTGCCTGCGGCTTGCGCGGCGCGCGCCGCGGCCAGCATCGCGTAGGTCTTGCCCACGCCGGCCGAGGCGCCGAAGAAGATCTTCAGCTTGCCGCGGCGCGCGCGCGCCTCGTCCTGCTGCACCTGCTGCAGCAGCTGGTCGGGATCGGGGCGGTGGCCGTCGGCCATGCTCACAACCAGCCCACTCGCTTGAAGCGCCAGAACAGCAGGCAGGCCGACGCGACGATGACACCCAGCGCCATCGGGTAGCCCCAGGCCCATTGCAGTTCGGGCATGTGCTCGAAGTTCATGCCCCAGATGCCGGCCAGCGCGGTGGACACGCCGAAGATCGCGGCCCAGGCGGCCAGGCGCTTGGTGGTCTCGGACTCCTCGATCGTCACCATCGACAGGTTGACCTGGATGGCCGTGCCGATGGTGTCGCGGATGGCGTCGATGGCACCGTTGATGCGTACCAGGTG
Source organism: uncultured beta proteobacterium (assembly GCA_963837675.1). Taxonomy (GTDB): domain Bacteria; phylum Pseudomonadota; class Gammaproteobacteria; order Burkholderiales; family Burkholderiaceae_C; genus Rubrivivax. The sequence goes on from CAWIOH010000002.1 coordinate 6,605, forward strand.
ATCGTGCACGTCACGAAAGTATTCCTGCGTGTGCATGCACACCGCCGGCACCCGCCCGCCGTGCAGCTTGCCGGCCACCTCGACCAGCGGCGCCACCGCATGGCGCAGCACGGTGGCGCGGCGCTTCAGGCCGTACAGCCGCTCGATGTTCCAGCGTGCCGCGCCGTGCTCGAAGATCTGCTCTTCGATGGTGTCGAGTTCGGTCTCGATGGCGTCCAGGAAGGGGAAGTAGCGGTCGACCACCGCATCCATCAGCGCATAGAAGACGAAGCCGGCGCCGTGCTTCAGCAGCTGCGGCTCGCGCTCGCAGCGCTCGCGCACGCCCAGGAAATGATGCTGGCTGCGGCTGCGGATCGAGAGCACGAAGTTCGCTCCGACGAAGATCGCCACCTCGCCCTGCTGCACCTCGCCGCCGTCGGTTTCGAGCAGGTGCATGACCACGAACACCGTGTCGCCGTACTCCTCCATCTTCGGGCGCTGATGGCCGTGGCGCGCGTCCTCGACCGCCAGGTCGTGCAACTCGAACTGGCGCTGCATGTGCAGCAACTCTTCGTCGGTGGCGTCGCGCAGCGCCACCCAGACGAAGCAGCTGGGTCGGTGCAGCCAGTCGCCGATGTCTTCCACCGCGATGTCGGCGAGCTTGCGGCCGTCTTCGTAGGCAACGCAGTTAATCAGCATGGGGCCTGTCTCCCGGCGGGTCAGGCATCTTCCCATGGGGACGGCGGCGCGAACCGCGCCGCGAGACCTCGCCGCGGGTCAGCAGCCAGGCGGCCAGGGCCACGGCAGGACGACCGCCGCCAGCGCGCCGAGTGCGCCCCAGATCTCGGCCATGGTTCAGCGCGCGGCGGCATCCAGGGCCATGTTCAGCCGCAGCACGTGCACGCGCGGCTCGCCGATGAAGCCCAGCAGCGGCTGCTCGGTGTGCCGCTCGACCAGATCGCGCACCTGGGCTTCGCGGCAGGCCGCGCGCACGCGCCACGCGTGCCACCTGGTAGTCGGCCGCGGCGCGGCTGATGTGCGGGTCCAGCCCGCTGGCCGATGCGGTGACCAGGTCCACCGGCACCGGCGCGGTGTTGCCCGGGTCGACCGAGCCCGAAGCGAGCCTCTTGTTCGGCCGCGCGCAGCGCGGCGATGCGCGCCTTCACCGCCTCGGCCAGCGCCGGGTTGCGTCGGCCCCAGGTTGGAGCCGCCGGAGTTGGCGGCGTTGTAGGGCATCGGCGAGGTCGCCGACGGGCGGCCCCAGAAGTGCCTCGGGTCGCTGAAGGCCTGGCCGATCAGCGCGGAGCCGACCACCTTGCCGTCCTGCGCGGATCAGGCTGCCGTTGGCGCTGGCCGGGAAGGCCAGTCTGCGCGACGCCGGTCACGGCCAGCGGATAGACCAGCCCGGTGAGGACCGACAACGCCAGCGAAGAGCACCAGCGCGGGACGAAGTTGCGTGTTCATGTGGGCCTCCTCAGGCCAGGCCGATGGCGGCCAGCGGCCAGGTCGATGAGCTTGATGCCGACGAAGGGCACGATCACGCCGCCCAGGCCGTAGATCAGCAGGTTGCGGCGCAGCAGCGCGGCCGCGCCGACGGCGCGGTAGCGCCACGCCCTTCAGCGCCAGCGGGATCAGCACGACGATGATCAGCGCGTTGAAGATCACCGCCGACAGGATCGCCGAGTTGGGGCTGGCCAGGTGCATCACGTTCAGCGCTGCCGAGCTGCGGGTAGGTGGCGACGAACGCCGCCGGGATGATGGCGAAGTACTTGGCCACGTCGTTGGCGATGCTGAAGGTGGTCAGCGAGCCGCGCGTCATCAGCATCTGCTTGCCGGTCTCGACGATCTCGATCAGCTTGGTCGGGTTGCAGTCCAGGTCGACCATGTTGCCGGCCTCCTTGGCGGCCTGCGTGCCGGTGTTCATGGCCACCGCCACGTCGGCCTGGGCCAGCGCCGGCGCGTCGTTGGTGCCGTCGCCGGTCATGGCCACCAGCCGGCCGGCGGCCTGGTGCTCGCGGATCAGCTTGCAGCTTGGCCTCGGGCGTGGCCTCGGCCAGGAAGTCGTCGACGCCGGCCTCGGCGGCGATGGCCGCGGCGGTGAGCCGGTTGTCGCCGGTGATCATCACGGTCTTGATGCCCATGCGGCGCAGTTCGGCGAAGCGCTCCTTGATGCCGCCCTTGACGATGTCCTTGAGCTCGACGACGCCCAGCACGCGCGTGCCGTCGGCCACCACCAGCGGCGTGCTGCCGCGGCGCGCGACCTCGTCGACCGCGCGCCTGCAGCGCCGCCGGGAAGCTGCCGCCCAGCGCTTCGACATGGCGGCGGATCGCATCGGCCGCGCCCTTGCGCAGCTGCCGCTGCCGGCCGTCGCTGCCCTGCAGGTCGGCACCGCTCATGCGCGTCTGCGCCGTGAAGGGCACGAAGCTCGCGCCGAGCGCGGCCACGTCGCGCTCGCGCAGCTGGAACTTCTGCTTGGCCAGCACCACGATGCTGCGGCCTTCCGGCGTCTCGTCGGCCAGCGAGGCCAGCTGCGCGGCGTCGGCCAGCTCGGCCTCCTTCACGCCCGGCGGCGGGAATGAAGGCGCTGGCCTGGCGGTTGCCCAGCGTGATGGTGCCGGTCTTGTCGAGCAGCAGCACGTCCACGTCGCCGGCGGCCTCCACCGCGCGGCCCGAGGTGGCGATCACGTTGGCCTGCATCATGCGGCTCATGCCGGCCACGCCGATGGCGCTGACAGCAGCCCGCCGATGGTGGTCGGGATCAGGCACACCAGCAGCGCCACCAGAATCACCAGGCTGACCGGCTGGCCGCTGCCCGCAGCCGTCACGCCGAAGATCGAGAACGGCAGCAGCGTCACGACCACGCCCAGGAAGACGATGGTCAGCGCCACCAGCAGGATGGTCAGCGCGATCTCGTTGGGCGTCTTCTGGCGCTTGGCGTTCTCGACCATCGCGATCATGCGGTCGACGAAGGTCTCGCCCGGGTTGACGGTCACGCGCACGACGATCCAGTCCGACAGCACGCGCGTGCCGCCGGTGACGGCCGAGAAGTCGCCGCCGGATTCGCGGATCACCGGCGCCGATTCGCCGGTGATGGCGCTCTCGTCGACCGAGGCCACGCCGTCGATCACCTCGCCGTCGGCGGGGATGGTGTCGCCGGCCTCGATCAGCACCACATCGCCCTTGCGCAGGCTGTCGGCTTCCAGCGGATGCCACTTCATCGACGTGCGCTCGGTGCCGTGCTGGTAGTCGCCTTCGAGCTTCTTGGCCCAGGTCTTCTTCTTCAGGCCGCGCAGCGACGCGGCCTGCGCCTTGCTGCGGCCTTCGGCCAGCGCCTCGGCGAAGTTGGCGAACAGCACGGTGAACCACAGCCACACCGCCACGCCGATGGTGAAGGCCTCGGGCCGGGCCGCGGCCAGCGCGGTGGTGAAGGCGCTGCCGACGTAGACGACGAACATCACCGGGTTGCGCCACTGCACGCGCGGGTCGAGCTTGCGCAAGGCGTCCAGCAGCGCCGGCTTCACCAGCGCCGGGTCGAACAGGGTCAAGGTCTTTCTTGTCATGACGGATCCTTCAGTGCGCAGGCAGCATCAGGTGCTCGACCACCGGGCCGAGCGCCAGCGCCGGCACGTAGTTCAGCAGGCCGACCAGCAGCACCGTGCCGATCAGCAGCACGACGAACAGCGGGCCGTGCGTGGGCAGCGTGCCCTCGGTGACGGCGATGCGCTTCTTGGCCGCCAGCGACCCGGCGATGGCCAGCACCGGCACGATCACCGCCGAAGCGGCCGAGCCACATCGCCATCGCCAGCAGCACGTTGTAGAACGGCGTGTTGGCCGACAGGCCGGCGAAGGCGCTGCCGTTGTTGTTGGCCGCCGACGAGAACGCGTACAGCACCTCGGAGAAGCCGTGCGGCCCCGGGTTGGCGATGCCGGCGCGGCCCGCTTCGCTGAGCACCGCGATCGCGGTGCCGCACAGCACCAGCAGCGGCGTCGACGAGGATCGCGATCGAGACCATCTTCATCTCGTGCGCCTCGATCTTCTTGCCCAGGTACTCGGGCGTGCGGCCGATCATCAGCCCGGCGATGAACACGGCCATGATGGCGAACACCAGCATGCCGTACAGGCCCGCGCCGACGCCGCCGAAGACCACCTCGCCGAGCTGGATCATCACCAGCGGCACCATGCCGCCCAGCGGCGTGTAGCTGTCGTGCATGGAGTTCACCGCGCCGCAGCTGGCGGCGGTGGTGATGGTGGCGAACAGCGCCGAGGCGTCGATGCCGAAGCGCACCTCCTTGCCTTCCATGTTGCCGCCCGCCTGCGTGGCGCTCGCCTGGCTGTCGGCGCCCAGCGCGGCCAGCACCGGGTTGCCCTGCTGCTCGGCCGTCGTCGCCGCGATCACGGCGACGACGAAGACGCAGCGTCATCGCCGCCAGCACGGCCCAGCCCTGGCGCAGGTCGCCGACCATGCGGCCGAAGACGAAGCACAGCGCCGCCGGGATCAGGAAGATCGACAGCATCTGCAGGAAGTTGGTGACGGCCGTCGGGTTCTCGAAGGGGTGCGCCGAGTTGGCGTTGAAGAAGCCGCCGCCGTTGGTGCCGATCATCTTGATGGCCAGTTGCGACGCGACCGGGCCCATCGCGATCGTCTGCGTCGGGCTCGACGTGTCTTCCAGCACCGGCTGGCCCTTGTCGTCCTTGACGGGCTGCCCGTCGGCGCCGAGCTTGGGTTGCTGATAGCTGACGGCCTCGAGCGGTCTGCACGCTCTGGTAGGCGGACAGGTTCTGGACCACGCCCTGGCCGCGAGCACGAGCGCGAACACGAAGGACAGCGGCAGCAGGATCCACAGCGTGTGCGCGTCAGGTCGACCCAGACGTTGCCGATCGCCTGCGCCGGCGTGGCGCGCGAAGCCGCGCACCAGCGCGACGACGACGACGATGCCGGTGGCGGCGGAGAGGAAGTTCTGCACCGTCGAGCGCCAGCATCTGCGTCAGGTAGCTCATCGTCGACTCGCCGCCGTAGCCCTGCCAGTTGGTGTTGGTGACGAAGCTGACGGCGGTGTTGAAGGCCGAGTCGGGCGCTGACCGCGCCCATGCCCTTGCGGGTTCAGCGGCAGCGTCGGCCTGCAGGCGCTGCAGCGCGTAGACGGCGAGCACGCCCAGGCCGTTGAAGACCAGCAGGCCCAGCGCATAGGCCAGCCAGCCCTGCTCACGCTCCGGGTCGACGCCGGCCAGGCGGTACAGCGGCGCTTCGATGCGCCGCCCGAGTGCGAAGCGGCCCTGCAGCACCGCCTCCATGGCGCGGGCCAGCGGCCAGGCGGCCAGCAGCAGCAGCGCCAGGTAGGCGACCAGTTGCATCCATGCGGGCGCGCTCATGAAAAGTCCTCCGGGTGCAGCAGCACCGCCACCAGGTACACCAGCAAGCCGACAGCGAGCAGGCCGCCGATCACGTCCCAACCACTCATGGCTTCACTCCATGGGAGTGAAGCCGGCTGCAGGCCACGGCCAAGCCGACGACAGCAGCCCACAGCAACGCGGCGAACAACGGGTAGACAAGGTCCATCGCATCCTCCAAATGCACGTTCGAGATCCTAGGAAGCCAGGCATCAAGATGGTCGAAAGAAGTGGGTGGCGACCATCAAGATGGCATCAAGAACGCCCGCTCGCCCTGCCGCTTGCCCGCCGTACCGGCCGCCCTGCCGCAGCCGGCAGGGCGGTGGCCGCGGGGCCGAATGCCACAATGCCCTAATGAGCCCGAGCACGCTGTCGCTGACCCGGCCCGACGACTGGCACCTGCATTTGCGCGATGGCGATGCGCTGCGCGCGGTGCTGCCGCACACCGCGCGGCAGTTCGCGCGCGCCATCGTCATGCCCAACCTGCAAGCCGCCGGTGACCACCACCGCGCTGGCGCTGGACTACCGCCGCCGCATCGTCGAGGCGCTGCCGGCGGGCAGCGGAATTCAAGCCGCTGATGACGCTGTACCTGACCGACCGCACGCCGCCGGACGAGATGCGCCGCGCGCGCGAGGCCGGCATCGTCGCGCTGAAGCTGTACCCGGCCGGGGCCACCACCCACAGCGATGCCGGCGTCACCGACATCCGCAAGACCTACGCCACGCTCGAAGCGATGCAGCGCGAAGGCCTGCTGCTGCTGGTGCACGGCGAGGTCACCGATGCCGAGATCGACCTGTTCGACCGCGAGGCCGTGTTCATCGACCGCGTGCTGCAGCCGCTGCGCCGCGACTTCCCCGGGCTGAAGATCGTCTTCGAGCACATCACCACGCGCGAGGCGGCGCAGTACGTGGCCGCGGGCGACGCGCGACTGGCGGCGACCCTCACCGCGCACCACCTGCTGTTCAACCGCAACGCCATCTTCCTGGGTGGGCTGCGGCCCCACTACTACTGCCTGCCGGTGCTCAAGCGCGAGGAGCACCGTCGGGCGCTGGTGGCCGCCGCCACCTCGGGCTCGCCGAAGTTCTTTCTTGGCACCGACAGCGCGCCGCATGCGGCGGTGCTGAAGGAGCATGCCGCCGCCTGCGCCGGCTGCTACACCGCGCTGTCGGCGCTGGAGCTGTATGCCCAGGCGTTCGAGGCCGCCGGGGCGCTGGACAAGCTGGAAGGCTTTGCCAGTTTCCACGGCGCCGACTTCTATGGCCTGCCGCGCAACACCGGCTGCATCACGCTGCAGCGCCGGCCCTGGGCGCTGCCCGAGAGCCTGCCCTTCGGCGCGCAGACGCTCAAGCCGCTGTGCGGCGGCGAGACACTGAACTGGATGCTGGAGACCGCGGCATGATCGAAAAGCAACCCCGCATCGCGCTGCTGATCGATGCCGACAACTCGCCGGCCAGCAAGATCGACGTCATCCTGGCCGAATTGGCCAAGGTGGGCGTGACCAACATTCGCCGCGCCTACGGCAACTGGAAGAAGGACGGGCTGAAGGGCTGGGAAGCGGTGCTGCACGAATACGCCATCCGCCCGGTGCAGCAGTTCGACTACAGCAAGGGCAAGAACGCCACCGACATGGGCATGGTCATCGAGGCGATGGACCTGCTCTACACCGACCAGCCCGAGGCCTTCGGCATCGTCAGCTCGGATGCCGATTTCACGCCGCTGGTGATGCACCTGAAGGCCAAGGGCGCGCAGGTCTTCGGCTTCGGTGCGAAGAAGACGCCGCTGCCCTTCGTCAACGCCTGTTCGCGCTTTCTCTACCTGGAGAACCTGGTGCGCGGCGGCGCCTTGGCCGAGACCAACGGCGAGAAGAAGGTGAAACCCAGGTCGACGGGCAAGGCGGCCGCGGCAAGCGATGCCGAGCCGCCGGGCGAGGCGATGCCGACACGCATGGACACCGCTGCGCTGAAGCAGGACGCGCGCCTGGTGACGCTGCTGCGCAACGCGGTGGAATCGGCCGCCGGCGAGGACGGCTGGTCGGCGCTGGGTTCGGTGGGCCAGCAGATCGGCAACCAGGCCAGCTTCGACCCGCGAAATTACGGCTACCGCAAGTTGCTCGACCTGATCGAGGCGTCGCAACTGTTCGAACTCGACCGCCGCGGCACGCAGTTCGTGCTGCGCGACAAGCGTGCCGCCCGTCCGGCGCGTGATTGAGCGAGCGCCCCGTAGCCCCGACAATCGCGGCGCATCGCCGTCCGCCCTTTGATTTCCCTGTCCTGCCCCAACATCGCGCAGTAGCCAACCCCACGAAGAAGCCCGCCGCCATGAAACGCATCGCCCTTTTCCTGATGACCAACCTCGCCGTGATGGTGGTGTTGGGCATCGCCGTCAACGTGCTCGGCCTGAACCGCTTTCTCAACGAGAACGGCCTCGACCTGACGACGCTGCTCGGCTTTTCGCTGGTCATCGGCTTCGGCGGCTCGTTCATCTCGCTGCTGATGAGCAAGACCATCGCCAAGGCCAGCACCGGGGCGAAGGTCATCAACGACTCCCATGACCCCACGCACGCCTGGATCGTGCAGGCGGTGCAGCGCTTCGCCGGCACTGCCGGCATCAGCATGCCCGAGGTGGCCATCTACGAAGGCCCGCCCAATGCGTTCGCCACCGGCGCGTTCAAGAACTCGGCGCTGGTGGCGGTGTCGTCCGGCCTGTTGCAGAGCATGACGCGCGAGGAGGTCGAGGCGGTCATCGGGCACGAGGTGGCGCATGTGGCCAATGGCGACATGGTGACGATGACCTTGATCCAGGGCGTAATGAACACCTTCGTGATCTTCATCTCGCGCGTGGTCGGCTACTTCGTCGACCGCGTGATCCTGAAGAACGAGCGTGGCCTGGGTGCCGGCTACTTCATCACCACCATCGTCATGGACATCCTGCTCGGCTTCGTCGCCGCGATGATCGTTGCCTGGTTCTCGCGGCAGCGCGAATTCCGCGCCGACGCCGGCTCGGCGAAGCTGCTGGGGCGCAAGCAGCCGATGATCAATGCGCTGGCGCGCCTGGGCGGCCTGGACCCGGGCGACATGCCGAAGACGCTGCAGACCATGGGTATCAGCTCGCGGCCCAGCGGCATCATGGCGCTGTTCTCCAGCCACCCGCCGATGGAACAGCGCATCGCGCGCCTGCAGCAGGCGGCGTGAACATGGTCGGCGGGCGCTACGCCGGCCGAGCGCTCGTCAACGCGCGATACACCTGCGTCAGCGCCTGCGGCAGCTCGCGCACGTCGTCGATGACCTGGTAGCGCTGCGGCGCGCACATGCGGCGCAGGTAGTCGTGGCCAGCCGGGTCGATGGTCAGGCAGAAGGCCGCCACGCCGGCGCCTTCGGCTTCGGCCAGTGCATGGGCGCTGTCCTGCAGCCCGTAGCTTTCGTCGCTGGGGTCCGGTCCGTAGTCCTGGTCCTGCGGGTAGCCGTCGGAGACGATGATCAGCACCCTCAAGCGCGCCGGCCGCCGCGCCAGCTTGTGCGTGGCATGGCGGATCGCCGCGCCCATGCGCGTCGCTCCGCGTGGCTGCATCGCCGCCAGCGCGGCCCAGGTGCGCGGGCCCAAGGCATCGTCGAACTCCTTGGCCACGTTGAACTCGACATGGTCGCGGCCGGCGCCTGAAAATCCATACACGGCGTGGCTGTCGCCGAGCTGCCGCAGGGCGTCGCACATCAGTGCCAGCGCCTCCTTGGCCATGTCGATGACGCGCCGCTTTGGCGCCGATGGCGGCGCCACGACGGCACGGCCGAGATCGTAGCGGCCGTAGAGGTAGTCCACGGGCTCGTCGTCCGCGTGGGCTGATTTGGCCAAAGCCGGCGCAGGGATATCGGGCGCGGCGCTGTCGCGCACCGGGTGGTCGGTCGACGCGCTCATGTCCAGCAGCAGCACGGCGGCCACGTCGCGCAACGCGCGCTCGCGCCGCACGCATGCGCGCTCGTCGCTGCCGCGTCCGGCCCGCATTTCGACGCGGGCCCGGATCGCCGCGTCCAGATCCAGCTCGTCGCCGTCGTCGGTGCGGTGCACCCGGTGCCATTGCTGCGGGCGAATCAGAGCGAACTGCCGCCTCACCTGGCCTGCCAGCTCGGCATGGCGGCGGCGCACGCCGTGGATGAAAGCAAAGTCGTCGCCGCGCAGACGTTGTTCGACCACTCGGCACCAGGCTTTCAGATAAACCTGTCGGTGGCAGTCCCATTCGTCGACGTAGTGGACCTGTGCATCGCCGGCCGAGCTGCCACGTGGCGTCGCTCCCCGGCGGTCGAACGGCGCGACCGCGTCGGGCGTGTGTTGCGCGGATTCGGCAGTGTCGATGGCCGTCGACGAGCGCCTGGTTGGCGCGGCAGCCCGCGCGTCAGCGCGCTGGCCGGAAAGCAGCAGATCGAGCGGCAGTTCGCCGCGAAACTCGACGCTCGCTGTCTGGCCGTCGTCCGGCGAATCGGCCGCGGTGTCGAGCGCTTCGGCCGCCGGCAGTGCCGCGCCGGCGAGCGGGGCTGGTGCCGCTTCATCGGACGGCGCAGCGGCAGCGCCTGCCATTGGCGCAGCGCGCCGCCGCAAGTGCCGTGCCGAGACTTCCAGCAGTTCACCGATGCGCAGCGCGGCGCGGGCACTGTCGTTCACCGAAGCCCCGGCCTGCCGCAGCGGCGCCGCCAGATCGAGCGCCTCGCGCAGCGCGGCGTCGTCGCCATCGCGCAGCAAGGCATCGCGCGTGGCGCCCAGAGAGAAGCGCAGCAACGCCTCGACCATCATGGCGGCGGCGCCCGCCGGCCAGGGCGGTCGGCGCACCAGGGCGTCGGCAAAGGCGCGCTGCAGGTCTGCGCGTGCGCCGGGATATTGCCGCATCACGGCCGCATCGACGCGCAGGTCCTCGAGCGCCATGAACACGCGCCGCAGCAGCGCGGGCCGGTGCGCCGTGGCGAACTGGCGTCGCAGCCCGGTGTCGAGATCGAAGCTGCCGTTTTCGAGATAGCCGATCTGGTGCAGCAGGGCGACACGGTAGGCGCCGCGGTTGTGTTCGCGCTGCGCGAAGCGGTCGATCATGGCCGGCAGGCGGATCGCCACGCCCGCGGGCGTGACCGGCGGCAGCCGGCTGGCCGTGCCGACCATCGACAGCGGCTGCAAGTGCAAGGGCCGCCCCGCGATGCCGTGGGCAAACAGCGCCAGCGCGCGCTGCACCTCGGTGAACGCGACGGCAGCGCCGGCCGGTGGGTTCACGGCAGCAGCACGCCGACGATGTCGGCCACCGCCTGCTGCACCTCGGCATCGTCGCTGACCGCGTGCGCGATGGCCACCTCGCAGGCGCGCCGCGGCGCGATGCCCGTGGCGACCAGCTGCGCCGCATAGATCAGCAGGCGTGTGCCGACACCGTCCTCGAAGCCGTGTTCGCGCAGGTGGCGCACCTTCTGGCCGATGCGCGCCAGCTGCATGGCCAGCCCCGCATCGACGCCGCCCTCGTGGGCAATGATCGTCGCCTCCACCGCGGGCTCGGGGTAGCCGAATTCCAGGCTGACGAAGCGCTGCCGCGTCGACGGCTTCAGGTCCTTGACCACGCTCTGGTAACCCGGGTTGTAGGAGATGACCAACGCGAAGTCGGGGTGCGCGGCGAGCAGCTCGCCGGTCTTCTCGATCGGCAGCACGCGCCGGTGATCGGTGAGGGAATGGATGATGACGGTCGTGTCCTTGCGTGCCTCGACCACCTCGTCCAGGTAGCACAGCGCGCCGCTGCGCACTGCGCGCGTCAGCGGCCCGTCCATCCACACCGTGTCGGTGCCCGACAGCAGCCAGCGGCCGACCAGATCGGTGGCGCTCAGGTCCTCGTGGCAAGCCACCGTGACCAGCGCGGTGTCGAGCGCTCGCCGTGGCGCCTCGGCCTGCCGGTACAGCCGCCAGGCCATGTGTTCGACGAAGCGCGTCTTGCCGCAGCCCGTCGGGCCCTTCAGCAGCACCGGCAGGCGCGAGCGGTAGGCGGCCTCGAAGATCTGCACCTCGTCGGCCTGCGGCAGATACCAGGGTTCTTCGAGCAGCCGGCTGGCCTTGTCGGAGTCAGGCGCATTCATCGCAGCCATTTCACCATGTCCGCTGTCGGCTGCAGCGGCGCTACAGTGGCGCGCATGAACACGCGCATCGTGTTGGCCAGGCGGCCCGTGGGCTGGGTCGACGAGAGTTGCTTCGCCATCGAAGAAGTGGCCGAGCCGCCGGTCGGGCCCGAAGACGTGCTGCTGGAAGCGATCTACCTGTCCACCGACCCCTACCTGCGCGGCCGCATGGACAGCGGGCCATCTTACGCACCCGGCTTCGAGATCGGCCAGCCGATCGTGTCGCGCGTGGTCGCCAGGGTGATCGCATCGAAGCATGCGCAGCACCAGCCCGGCGACATCGTCTGGGGCTTTCTGCCCTGGGCGCAGCGTTGCGTGGTGCCGCGCGGCGAAGGGCTGCAGCGCATCGACCCTTCGCTCGGGCGCATCAGCCACTTCATCTCGGTGCTGGGCTATCCGGGGCTGACGGCCTGGGTCGGCGCGATCGAGATCGGCCAGCCGGCGCCCGGCGACACCGTGTTCATCTCATCCGCCGCCGGCGCGGTGGGGCAACTGGCCGGGCAGTTCGCGAAGCGCGCCGGCGCGCGGGTGGTCGGCTCGGCCGGCCGCGACGACAAGCTCGCCTACCTGCTCGAGCGCTGCGGCTTCGACGCCGCCTTCAACTACAAGACGCAGGCCACCGATGATGCGTTGCGCGCGCTGTGCCCGGGCGGCATCGACCTGTACTTCGACAACGTCGGCGGCAGCACGCTCGAGGCGGCTTTGCGCCACGCCAATGTCGGCGCGCGCTTTCCGGTGTGCGGCATGATCTCGGCCTACAACGCGGTCGGCGACGCCGGCATCAAGGGCCTGCAGGCGGTGTTGGCCAGGCGCATCACGATGACCGGCTTCATCATCTACGACCATGCCCACAAGCTGGCGGCGTACCAGGCGCGCGTGACGCCGTGGCTGCGCAGCGGCGAACTGGTGTTCCATGAAGACATCGTGCAAGGCATCCAGAACGCGCCGGCGGCGCTGATCGGCATGATGCAGGGCGAAGTCATCGGCAAGCGGCTGGTACAGGTCGCGGCGGCCTGAGCTTGTCTTGTCTTGAACGGGACGTCCTGACCACCGAAGTCCTGCGCCGAACGCGAGGCACCGGGCCGACCCCGGCGATGCGACCAGGCGACCCTCACTGCAGCCGCACGGCGACGTCGATGAACCATGTGCGGCGGATCTCGACGATGTCGAAGCGGCTGGCCAGGTTGGGCGGAAAGGGCGGGTAGGGTCGCTGCGCGTCGACGATGCGCCGGACCGCGTCGTCGACCTCCGCCACGCCGCTGGTGGTGACGATGGTCACCGACTCCACCGAACCATCGCTGCGGATGGCCACCGTCACCATCGGGGCGCTGTGCGGCCGTTGCGCCAGTGCGCGGACCGTCTCCACCGGTGTGTTGAACTGGATCTTGCGCGCCCAGGCTTCAGCGTAGCGGACCAGGTCGGCGTCGGGGTCACTGCGTCCCCAGAGCCGGGCCCGCCGTGCCGTGCTCAACGAGTGCGGGCGATTGTCGGGGGCCGCCGATGGGCGACGGGCCGCCGCGTCGGTTTCGCGCTGCGCGGCTTCCTCGTCGAGCTGCCGACCGATCGCGCGCAGCCGCGCCTCGCGGCGCGCCTCGGCCTCGCGTGCGGCGTCGGCCTGACGTTGGGCGTCCGCTTGGCGTGCGCCTTCGTTCCGGCGCTCGGCGTCGAGGCGCGCGGCCTCGGCGCGCATGGCTTCCAGCCGCGCGGTCAGCTGGCGCTGCGCCTCGGCTTCGGCCGCAGCACGACGCTCGGCCTCGGCCTGACGCTCGGCGTCGACGCGTGCGGCTTCAACGCGGGCAGACTCCAGCCGCGCCGCCTCCTGGCGCTGCGCCTCGGCTTCGGCCGCAGCGCGACGCTCGGCCTCGGCCTGACGCTCGGCGTCGACGCGTGCGGCTTCAACGCGGGCGGACTCCAGCCGCGCCGCCTCCTGGCGCTGCGCCTCGGCTTGAGCCGCGGCTCGACGCTCGGTTTCGACCTGGCGCATGGCCTCGGCGCGGGCCGCTTCCAGCCGATCAGCCTCCTGGCGTTGCGCTGCCAGCTGGGCCGCGGCCTGGCGTTCGGCATCGGCCTTTTGCGCGGCTTCGGCCTGCCGCTGGGCGTCCACACGCATGGCCCCGGCGCGGATGGTTTCCAGCCGCGCTGCCTCCTGACGCTGCGCCTGCGCTCGAGCCGCGGCACGACGCTCGGCTTCGGCCTGCCGCTCGGCCTCGGCCCGGTGCTCGGTGTCGAGACGCGCAGCCAAGGCGCGGGCCGCTTCCAGCCTGTTCGCCTCCTGTTGCTGGGCCTCCGCTTGAGCCGCCGCCCGGCGCTCGGTGTCGAGGCGGGCCGCCGCGGCGTAGGCGGCCAACTGCTGCGCCGCGTCCTGGCGCTGCGTTTCCAGTCTGGCTGCAGACTGGTCCTCACCCTGCGCTTGGCGTGCGACTTCGGCCCGACGCTCGGTGACCGGGCGCTCGGGCGCCTCGCGCTGCGGCGCCTGCTGCGCCAGTGCCTGGCTGTCGGCTTCGGCCTGTCGTGCCGCCTCCAGCAGCCCGGCGACCGTGCGTGCGGCCCGCTCGCGCAGGGCCTCCTGGTCCCCGGCCGGCGCCTGGGCGGTCGCCTGTCGGTCGGGCGCAGCGCGATCGGACAGCGGATGCGGCAGCTCGCGCGCGACCGGCGCCATCGGATCGACCGGGACGGTGACGGCGGATGGCACCGATGCGTCGCGCGCTGGCCGGGCCGGTGCCTCGGGAGCCGGCAGCAGCGCCGGAGCCGTCGGCGGCGTCGCGCGAGCCGCCGCAACCACCGTCGTCCGCGCCGCGGTTGGTTTTGCTGCAGCGTCGTCCCGACCGGCGGCCGCGGGCGGCGGCAAGTGACCCGCCTGGAGCGCCGGGACCTGCGAGGCGCGCCCGCGGGGTGCGACGGGCGGCTCCGGCATGAGCACGATGTGCAGATCGGGCGCGATGGCGCGCCGGTCCCGCCACGGCAGATCCAGACCCGGCAGCCCGAAGCCCATGCCGTCGGCGATGCGCAGGCTCAGCAGCAGCGCGTGGAGCGCCAGCGACAGCAGCAGCGCCAATGCCAGCGCCCGCCGTTCCCTGCGGGCGCGCGCACTCTGCCGCCGCCGGCGCCGGCCCTGTGGCGTGCGTCTCGGTGCCGCCATGGCCGGATCGACCGGCCTCGCCATGCCCCCGTCGGTTGGTCGTTCGGACCGGGGCGCGGGGGCGTCCCGGGCGCTGGTCTTCCGCTGCTGGGGCATGGCCGATTCTCGCGTGCCGGTGCGAGCCGCAGGCTGGCCGCAGCGTGCGCGCTCGAGACCGTCCATGTCCGGCCGCGTCGAATCGATGGCGCAAGCTCGCCCAAGCGACCCTTCGACATCGACAGGCGCAGCCGAGCCGCGGCTGCGGCCCGCTCAGCGCGCCCCGAACTGCGCCTGCTCGAACAGATCCTTGAATTCCCGCGGCTGCGAGCGCCAGTACTGTCGCGGCGCTCGCACTTGCGCGCCCAGCTTCGCCGCCGCGTGCCAGGGCCAGCGCGGGTCGTAGAGCATCGCGCGGGCCAATGCCACGGCGTCGGCTTCGCCATTGGCGATGATCGCTTCGGCCTGCTCGGCCTCGGTGATCAGGCCCACGGCGATGGTCGGCAGGCCGACTTCGGCCTTGATGCGCCGCGCATGGGGCACCTGGTAGCCGGGCCCGAGCTGGATTGCCTGCAGCGGCGATACGCCGCCGCTGGACACGTGGATCGCCGCGCAGCCGCGGGCTTGCAGTGCCTTGCTCAAGGCCACCGTGCCGTCGATGTCCCAGCCGCCGCTGACCCAGTCGGTGGCCGAGATGCGCGCCCACACCGGCTTGTCCGCCGGAAAGGCGTCGCGCACGGTGTCGAAGACCTCGAGCACGAAGCGCATGCGGTTGTCCAGGCTGCCGCCGTAGGCGTCGTCGCGCTGGTTGGCCAGCGGCGACAGGAACTGGTGCAACAGATAGCCGTGCGCGGCATGGATCTCGACGCCGTCCAGACCCAGGCGCGCGGCGCGCTGCGCGGTGCGCGCGAACTGGTCGCGAATACGCGCCAGCCCGGCGGCGTCCAGCGCCAGTGGCGCCTCCTCGCCGGGTGCATGCGCCAGCGCCGAAGGTGCCAGTGCCTTCCAGCCTGGTGCCGTGTCGCTGCGGTATTGGGCGCCGCCCTCCCATGGCGCACGGCTCGACGCCTTGCGCCCGGCGTGTGCGAGCTGCATGCCGATCTTCATCGGCGAGTGCGCACGCAGCGCGCGCAGCACGCGCGCCAGGCCGGCTTCGTTGTCGTCCGAATACAGCCCCAGATCGCCCGGCGTGATGCGCCCTTCGGCCGACACCGCGGTGGCTTCGACGATCAGCATCGCCGCGCCCGACAGCGCCAGGTGGCCCAGGTGCATCAGGTGCCAGTCGCCGGCGGTGCCCTCGACGGCCGAGTACTGGCACATCGGCGCGATCAGGATGCGATTGTCCAGATGCAGGTTGCCGATGCGCATCGGCTCGAAGAGTTTGCTCATGGGTTCAGGCCGGCAGGAAGCCCTCGATCGACAGATAACGCTCCCCGGTGTCGTAGTTGAAGCCCAGCACCTTGGCGCCCGCCGGCAGCTCGGGCAGCTTCTGCGCGATCGCCGTCAGCGTCGCGCCGCTGGAAATCCCCACCAGCATGCCTTCCTCGCGCGCGCAGCGGCGCGCCATTTCGCGCGCGGCTTCGGCGTCGACCTGGATCACGCCGTCGAGCAGGTCGGTGTGCAGGTTCTTCGGAATGAATCCCGCGCCGATGCCCTGGATCGGGTGCGGCGCTCGGCTGCCCGCCGCTGATCACCGGCGACGCCGCGGGCTCGACCGCGAAGACCTTCAGCTTCGGCCACTTCTTCTTCAGCACCTGGGCGCAGCCGGTGATGTGGCCGCCGGTGCCCACGCCGGTGATCAGCGCGTCCAGCCCGTCGGGGAAATCGGCGGCGATCTCGGCGGCCGTGGTGCGCACGTGCACCTCGATGTTGGCCGGGTTGTCGAACTGCTGCGGCATCCAGGCGCCGGGCGTGCCGGCCACCAGTTCCTCGGCCTTGGCGATCGAGCCCTTCATGCCTTTTTCGCGCGGCGTCAGCTCGAAAGTGGCGCCGTAGGCCAGCATCAGCCGGCGCCGTTCGACGCTCATGCTGTCGGGCATCACCAGCACCAGCTTGTAGCCCTTGACCGCGGCGACCATCGCCAGGCCAATGCCGGTGTTGCCCGAGGTCGGCTCGACGATGGTGCCGCCGGGCTTCAGCGCGCCGGACTTCTCCGCCGCCTCGACCATCGACAGCGCGATGCGGTCCTTGATCGAGCCGCCGGGGTTGGCGCGCTCGCTCTTGATCCATACCTCGTGCGTGCCGAACAGGCGGTTGATGCGGATGTGCGGCGTGTTGCCGATCGTCGCCAGGATGTCATTGGCCTTCATGGGTCCTCCGATGTGGGTATGCAGGCCCGATAATCGCACGGTGAAGCAAGCCAGACCGCCGCTGGTGCAATCGCCGAAAGGCCGCACTGGAGGAAGGTCCGGACTGCACAGGGCGGCGTAGCAGCTAACGGCTGCCCACCGTGAGGTGAGGATCAGAGCAACAGAGACGAGCCGATTCAGTTCGGGTGAAACGGGCAATCTCTACGCGCAGCAACACCAAATAGGCACGCGCTGACCCGGCCCGGCGAGCGTGCGGGTAGGTGGCACCGAGCCGCGCAGCGATGCGCGGCCCAGATGAATGGCGGTCACGCCGTGGCGCTCGCAAGAGCGTCGCGGTGCACAGAATCCGGCCTATCGGCTCGCTTCACACTTTTCATGCCGGCAGCGGCGCTGCATAGGCGTCGAGCGCCGGCTGCACCAGTGCCACCATCATGGCCACGCCGTTGTACAGACCGATCAGCTGCGTCAGTTCGATCAGCTGGGCATCGTCGAAGGACGCGCGCAACCGCAGGTACAGCGCGTCGTCGACGCGGCGTGTGGCCACCAGTGCGTCGGCCAGCGCCATCGCCGCGCGCAGGGGCTCGCTCCACAGCGCCGCATCCGGCGCCGGGCTGCGCGTGTCCGCGATCTGTGCCGGGCTCAGCCCCATGCGCGCCGAGATCGTGCCCACGTGCAGCTGCCACTCGTAGTCGTTGCCGCAGGCCACGCACACGCGCAGGATCACCGCTTCGCGCAGCGCCGCGTCGAGCCAGCGCCGGTCGAGCAGTCCGGTCGGTCCGATCAGCCGGCTGTCGGCGAGGAAGTTGAACAGGCCCTCGTTGCGCGCCACGGCGCGAAACAGCACCGGCGCCTTCAACGACGCCGGCAGCAGCCGGGCCATGCGTTCGGCCAGGGCGGGGGAATAGGGGGGTTCGACGGGTGTGATCCGGTTCATCGCGTGCTGCCTTTGAAGATGCTACAAAAACAGTAGCAATGGCGATGCTACATTATTGGTAGCAGGCAGCGCAAGGAGCGGCACATGCCATCGAACGCGCGTCAACTCGAAGCCAAGGATGCGATCAACCAGGCGATGGCGCTGCTGCAGCGGCGCTGGATGCTGCGCGTGCTGTGGGAACTGCGCGACCAGGCGCTGACGTTCCGGGCGCTGCGCTCGGCCTGCGGCGATCTCTCGCCGACGGTGCTGAACCAGCGCCTGGCCGAAATGCGTGACGCCGCGCTGCTGCAAGCCGGCGAAGGCGGCTACGCGCTGCACGCCCATCGGCCGCGAACTGGTGGCGGCCTTCGAGCCGCTGTCGCGCTGGGCGCTGCGCTGGCGGCGCTCGCTGCCGGGCTGAAGGCAGCGAGCGCGCCCGGAGGACGGCAGGGCAGCGTCCTTCGTCGGCTAGAAGCGCTCGATGGCGCCGATGTCGGCGGGCATGTCGGCGGGACGCGCGCTGCCACGTTGATCGAGCAGCGCGGGTTGCACGCGCAGACGCGGCCGCGTGTCGATGGACACCTCGATGGCGGGGTTCTCGACCAGCGCTCCGCTGCTGAACAGGCCGCGCCAGGCGGCATCGTTGAGCAGGCCCGGCGCGGCGCCGGCCGCCTGGCGAGCCGCCAGTTCGGCATCCAGCCGGTGCCAGAACTCGACCCAGGGCTGGTTGCTCTGCTCGCGCGGCCAGGTGGCAGCGGGGCCGAAGAAGTGGGTGTCCGCCAGGCTCAGGATCGGCTGGCCGGCGGGGTCGGTGTAGGGCTGCACGCCGGCCACGCTGCTGTCGGCATCGACACTGGACAGGAAGGCATCGAAGCTGCTGCTGAAGTCGCTCGCCAGGCCGCCGAGGCGATACACGCTTTCCAGGCGCGACAGCACGATGGCCAGGAAATTGTCGTTGCCGCCGGCCCCGACGCGGTACTGCCCCCAGGTCTCGGCCACGTCATAGGCCGCGGTGGGCACCTGCCCCAGCGCGCTGCCCTGTGGCGTGTAGTACAGCGACGTCGGCGCCCCGGCCTGCACACCGGCCGAGAGCACCGTGGCCGAGGTGACGACGCCACCGTTCATGTCGAGCACCTCTTCCAGGCTGTCCACCGCGGCATCGCCGGCCTGCGGGTAGTGGCGCCGGCTCAGCGATTGCCAACCCCATTCGCCCACTGGCACCAGCATCTGGCTGAAATCGAGCGCGCCGATGCGGTTGTAGCCGCCGCTGCGGAAGTGCACCAGCGAGCCGGTGAAGATGTCGTGTGCATAGCGCGCTCCGCCCACTTCCTGCACCGCGTTGCCGGCGACGATCGATTGCGCCACCACCATCTGTTCCACCGCATGCGCATCGCCAACCGTCGCGGCAACGGCGCCGGCGAGGTTGCGCCGGCCGCGGCTGTCGGTGCGCGCCAGGCCCTGGGTCTCGTTTTCGACCACGGTGCTGGACAGCAGGCTCATCCTGCCGTTGGACATGTACAGCCCGGCGCCGCGCCAGTAGCCCTGAGCGCGCAGCAGGCTGTCCGGCAGGCCCGGCGGCGGTGCCGCGAGGTTGCGCGCCACGGTGCTGCTGCTGACACGCAGTGCCTTGCTGTTGCCGATGCCGCCGCCATCGGAATACACGCCGCCGCCATAGGCAAACAGGCCGCGGATGCGATTGCCGGTGATCGCCGAACGTTCGATCGTGGACAGGGTGCGCGTGCTGCCCGCGCCGCCGACGACATAGACGCCGCCGCCGGCCGCGCCGCCGCCGAGCACGTCGTTGCCGGCGACCACGCAGTTCTGCATTTCCACGATGTCGGCATACACGGCACCACCGAAGGCGCCGCGGTCGCGCGAGCTGTCGAAGTCGCCACTGACGCTGTTGCCGTGCAGCCGGCAATCCTGCAGCCGGGCCACGCCCCACACCGCCAGCGCGCCGCCGCGCGCCAGCGTCCACGGTTGCGCATAGGCGCCGAACGGCGGGTTCAACGCGCTGGCGTGGCTGCGCCCGCCGGTGAGGGCGACGTTGATCAGCGTCAGGTCGCCTTCGACCGCCAGCACGCGCGCGCCGGGCGTGTCGCCGCCCGCCCAGGCAACGGTGATGCCCGAGGGCAGCGCCGAGGCGTCGATGACCACGTCCTTGCGCGCCACCAGGGCCGAGGCGCCGTAGTCGCGGTCGAAATAGCCCACCAGGTACGACACCGGGCCGCTGGCCTCGGTGCGGATGCCCATCACCTCGCCCTTGAGCAGGGTGTGTGCCTCGGCCACTTGCGTCAGAGCGATCGTGCCGCCATCGAGTGCCGCGGCGAACTCAATGCGCTGGCCCGAAGCGGCGCGCGTCAACGCCGAGCGCAGCGTCACTTCGCCTGCCGCCAGCGCGGCGCCATCACCCAGGCTGTTGACGGTGATCGGCGACGGCGGGCCGTCGCCACCGCCGCCGCAGGCTTGCAGCAGCAGCCACAGCGGCACGGTGAGCGAGAGTTTGCGCAGCCACGACATGCGGTGGTTCCTTCACACGGGGACAGCGATGATTGTCGTTGAGCGGCGCTAGCCGACGATCAGATCGTGCCGCGCCAGCCAGCGCAGGCCACTGTCGGCGTTGGCGGTGGTCAGCGTCAGGCTCAGCGCCGCCTGAGCGTCGGCGTCGAGCTGGCGAAACAGGAAGTCCCGCGCATTGCCTGGATCGCCGTCGACGAACAGTTGCGAGCTGACTTCGCCCAGGCTCGCGTGGCGCAGCTTGATGTGGATGTGCGGCGTGCGCCCCGGGTACGGCACCGGGCGGATGGTGCGAAAGCGCAACGCGCCCAAGCCATCGCTGCGCGTCGCGCCGAAGCCCTGGAAGCCTGCGTCGAACTGGCCCGCGGCTGCGCGCACGCCGGGGTGGCGATAGACGGTCATGACATCGCATTGCCAGATCTCGACCTCGGCGCCGTCGATGGCCCGGCCGTTGGCGTCGGCCAGGCGCAACTCCAGCCCCAGGTGCTCGCCACGGGCCACATGCACCGCGCCAGCGGATTGCACGCGGCTCAAGTCGGCATCCCAGTCGGCCCATTTCGCGCGCCAGGCGCGCGGCGGGTAGAACGGGCCATCGGTCATCGGCACCAGCGTGCGGCGTGAACTCGCCAGCGCCGGGCAGCCGAGCGTGGCGATGGCCAGGCCGGCAACCAGTGCCAGGCGGCGTCGCGCGGGAGACGGCGGTGGCGGGGTTCGCATCGTGAGGCCTCGCAGGTCGAAGGTTGCCGACCGCAGCCGGCTTCCTATGGCACGCATACACTGCCGGAAGTTCCCCTCGATGCCGCGCGATTCCGGTGCGGCAAGCCCGACATGAATCCCGACGCACAGACCCTCTGGCGCGGTCCGCGCTGGACGCTGGCCGTGCTGCTTGCCTGCCTGGGCATGCTCGGGCCGTTTTCGATCGACACCTATTTGCCGGCCTTTGCCGGCATCGCCACGTCGCTGGGCGCCACGCCGGTGCAGATGCAGCAGACGCTGTCGGCCTACCTGTTCGGCTTCGCCATCCTCAACCTGTTCCATGGCGCCATCTCCGACAGCCTGGGCCGCCGGCCGGTGATCCTGGTGGGCATCGGCGTGTTCACACTGGCTTCGGTCGGCTGCGCGCTGTCGATGACCATCGGTCAACTGGTGTTCTTCCGCGCGTTGCAGGGCATGAGTGCCGGTGCCGGCATCGTGGTGTCGCGCGCCATCATCCGCGACATGTTCCCGCATGCCGACGCGCAGCGGGTGATGTCGCAGGTGACGATCTTCTTCGGCATCGCGCCGGCCATTGCGCCGATGGTCGGCGGCTGGCTGTTCGTGGGCCTCGGCTGGCACGCGATCTTCTGGTTCCTGGCACTGGTGGGCGTGGCCTTGTGGCTGATCAACTGGCGCTGGCTGCCCGAGACGCTGCACCTCGGGCAGCGCCAGCCGATGCGCCTGGCCCCGCTGCTGCGCGGCTACTGGCAGATGAGCAGCAACCCGAGCTTCATGATGCTGGCGCTGGCCAGCGGCGTGCCTTTCAACGGCATGTTCCTGTACGTGCTGAGCGCGCCGGCGTGGCTGGGCGGCATCCTGCAACTGCAGCCGACGCAGTTTTTCTGGTTCTTCCTGATCACCATTGCCGGCATCATGTCCGGGGCCTGGCTGTCCGGGCGGCTGGCCGGGCGTCTGAAGCCGCGCTACCAGATCCGCCGCGGCTTCGCCATCATGCTGGCGGCGTCGCTGGTGAACGTGGTGCTGAACCTGGCGCTGGCGCCACATCCCTCCTGGGCGCTGTTGACGGTGGGCTTCTTCGCCTTTGGCTGGGCGCTGATGGTGCCGGTCGTGACCTTGCTGGTGCTGGACCTGGTGCCCGAGCGGCGGGGCATGGCCTCGTCGTTGCAGGCCTGCATCGGTAGCCTGGCCAACGGCGTGGTGGCCGGCGTGGTGGCGCCGCTGGTGATGCATTCGGCGGTGGCGCTGGCGCTGACCTCGCTGGGCATGATGGGCATCGGTCTGGTGGCCTGGCTGTGGGTCAAGCCGCGCGTGGCCTGACTGCGCTCAAGCGCCGCCGCACGCGGCCGATAGTCAGGCATGAGCGCAGATGCCGAGCCCGCCACCGAAGCGACCCCGCCGGTCCGGGCCAGGCGCTTCACGCCCAAGCTGCTGGTGGTCGCCGGCGGCGCGGCGCTGAGCCTGCTGTTGCTGCTGGGCGGCGCGACCTGGCTGCTGTGGCCCGCCGCCGAAAAATCGAGCGTCGCCAAGGCCAGGCACCCGAAGCCGGCATCGATGCAGGCTGCTGCGGCCTCGGCGCCGGTCTTGTCGGCCGACGTCGCGGCTGCGCCTGCGTCGGCAGCTGCCGCCGAAGCGGCCGCGACGGCGCCCGCGCTGGTGCGTCAGGACGAGGCCGCGCAGCCACCGCTGGCGGTGCGGCCGACGCCACCACCACCCGCCGCCGTGGCCGAAGCCCCGCTCGACCGCCTGCAGCGCCGCCTGGGCCAGGTGCTCGGCGCCAAAGCCGCCGTCGATGCGGGGCACGGCGGAGAATGGCGGCTGGTGACACGCACCTCCAGCGATGTGACGCCGCAGGTTGCATCGGCGCGTGCTGCCGGCGTGTCGTTGAAACAGGCCGCCGGCCACGCCGCGCCGACCGAGAATGCCGGGCGCGCCGCGCACGGGTCGCACTGGAGTTATGAGGGCCGGGGCGGGCCGCAGGCCTGGGGCCAGCTGAAGCCCGAGTTTTCCACCTGCGCCAACGGTCAACGCCAAAGCCCGATCGACATCCGCGATGGTCTGGCGCTGGAACTCGAGCCGGTGCAGTTCGCCTACCAGTCCAGCCGCTTCGGTGTGATCGACACCGGCCACACGGTGCAGGTCAACCCCGCGCCGGGCAATTCAATCGACATCAACGGCCGGCGCTACGAACTGCTGCAGTTCCACTTCCACCGGCCGTCGGAGGAGCGCATCAACGGCCGGCAGTTCGACATGGTGGTGCACCTGGTGCACAAGGATGCCGAAGGCCGCCTGGCCGTGGTGGCGGTGCTGCTGGAGCGCGGCGCCGCGCAGCCGCTGCTGCAGACGGTGTGGAACAACCTGCCGCTGGAGAGGGGCGAAGAGGTCGCGGCGCGCGCGACGCTCGATCTGAACGAACTGCTGCCCGCGCAGCGCGGCTACTACACCTACATGGGATCGCTGACCACGCCGCCGTGCAGCGAGGGCGTGCTGTGGGTGGTGCTGCAGCAGCCGGTGCAGGTGTCGGGCACGCAGATCGACATCTTCTCGCGCCTGTACCCGATGAACGCGCGGCCGATCCAGCAGGCCTCCGGTAGGCTCATCAAGCAATCCCAATGAGGGCCGGAAGGCTGCCCTCGTGGGGGTGATCGACTGACGCGACGGCGGGCTTTCGGCCTTGTGCCGACCTGCGGCGCACGCCGTTCGACTTCTCCAGATCCAGCAGCACCGGTTTGTCCGGATTGCGGGCGGCGATGGCGACCCGCATGCCGCTGTGCGCAAACAGCCTGGCGCAACTCGAGCTGATGCCGGGACCGCCGCCGACGACGAGCGCCACGTCCTGCGCCATGGATGGCGGGTCGGAGCGCGCGGATGAAGTCATTTCGTGCTCCCGTTCG
The DNA here is from genome assembly GCA_963837675.1 of uncultured beta proteobacterium. Taxonomy (GTDB): domain Bacteria; phylum Pseudomonadota; class Gammaproteobacteria; order Burkholderiales; family Burkholderiaceae_C; genus Rubrivivax. The sequence goes on from CAWIOH010000002.1 coordinate 30,562, forward strand.
AGGCGCGTTGAAGACTGGCTATCCCGGCTGGGCGCGGTTCAGTGCCAGCAAGCGCTCCCGAACCGATTTCAGCAGCGCATCCGATCGCCTGGGATCCACCTGCACCCGTGACAGCAGGAGCGCACCGATCATCGCGCTGACGGCCAGCATGGCGTCGCCTTGGTCCTGGCTGCGCAGTGACTGGGCGATGCGTGAGATGAACTCGTCGATATGCTCGGACATCACGGCCCGGGACGACTCGTCGGCACGGGCGACGTCCGAGGCCAGCGCGGCGATCGCGCATCCGCTGGCACGCGAATCGCGGTGCGCTCGGCTGACGAAGCTGCGCACCCTGGCCTCGAAGCTGCGCGGCGCGGCGTCGGGATCGGCACCGGCCAGCGACGCCTTGCTCCCCTCGGTCAGCGCGCGCTGCAGCGCCTGCGCGAGCAGGTCGGAGCGCGACTCGAAGTGGTTGTAGAAGCCGCCGTGTGTCAGCTCCACGCTGCGCATCAGCTTGCCGACGCTGATCGACTCGAGGCCGGCGTCGCGCACCTGGTCGGCCGCTTGGCGCAGGATGCGCTCGCGGCTCTGTGCCTTCTCGGCTTGAGAATGTCCCATGGCGGCTCCGTTCGTCGTTGACGGTCTGAATTATATTCGTCATACTGCATCATGATGAGCGTCATTCTGAAGAATGACGTTTGACATCAACCTCCCAAAGAGCGTCGGCGCCACGCACGCCGGGCGGCATCAGGAGACCCCATGCCCCGAGATCCTGGACCCGCGCCAGCGCGCATCCATCGGTTGATGGAGCCTTGGGTCGCCGATCGCCCCGACGCCCCCGCGGTGCGCATCTGCGCGAGCGTCTCGCGCCCTACGAGATCCCGAGCGAGATCCGCTTTATCTCGCCCTTGCCGGCCGCGCCCACCGGCAAGCTGCTGAAGAGCGTGATGAAGACGATGGCCCAGCAACCGGCCGACGCGGGCGCCGTGCCCGCCGCCACCTGAAGGAGGATCGATGAAAAGCGTGAAGGTCGAGTTCCTGTTCGATTTCGGCAGCCCCAATGCCTACCTGTGCCACCAGCTGATCCCGGCGATCGAAGCGCGCAGCGAGGCGAAGTTCGAGTACGTGCCGATCCTGCTCGGCGGCCTGTTCAAGCTGGCCAACAACCGCTCGCCGGCCGAGACCAACGCCGCGATCCCGAACAAGCGTGCCTACGAGAACCTGGAGATGCAGCGCTTCATCGCCAGGCACGGCCTGACACGCTTCACGTTCAACCCCTTCTTCCCGGTGAACACGCTGAAGATCATGCGCGGTGCCTGCGCGGCGCAGAAGCTCGGCTGCCTGGAGCGCTACGTCGACGTGAGCTATGCGGCGATGTGGGAAGACGGCAAGAACATGGACGACCCGGCGGTGATCGCCGCCACGCTGACCGAGGGCGGGCTGGACGCCGAAAAGATCCTCGCGCTGTCGCAGGATCCGCAGGTCAAGAACGTGCTGCTGCAGAACACGCAGTCGGCGCATGACCGCGGCGCCTTCGGCTCGCCCAGCTTCTTCGTCGGCGACCAGCTGTGGTTCGGCAAGGAGCGGCTGCGCGACGTCGAGGAAGAAGTCGTGCGCGCCGCGTCGGCATGAAGCCGCTGGCCGTCATCACCGGCGTCGGGCCGGGCACCGGCTCGGCGCTGGTGCGCCGCTTCCATGAAGGCGGCTACCGGGTCGCGATGCTGGCGCGCAATGCCGAGCGGCTGCAGACCCTGGTGCAACAGCACCCGGATGCCTTCGCGGTGCCTTGCGACGTTGCCGACGCCGACGCGCTGAACGTCGCGTTGCAACGCATCGGGACGCAAGCCGGCGCATGCAGCGTGGTCGTGCACAACGCTGTCGGCGGCGCCTTCGGCAACTTCCTGGACATCGACCCGGCCGTGCTGCAGGCCAACTTCCAGGTCAACGTCATGGCCTTGCTGCATCTGGCGCGCTGGGCCGCGCCACAGATGAAGGCGCAGGGCCGCGGCGCCATCATCGCCACCGGCAACACCTCGGCGCTGCGCGGGCGCGCGCATTTCGCCGGCTTTGCGCCGACCAAGGCGGCGCAGCGCATCCTGGCGGAATCGATGGCGCGCGAGCTGGGGCCGCAAGGCATCCATGTCGCCTACCTGCTGATCGACGCCGTCATCGACGTGCCCTGGGCACGCAAGCGCTATCCGGACAAGCCGGACGACTTCTTCATCCGGCCCGCGGACATTGCCGACGAGCTGTGGCATCTGGTGCAGCAGCCGCCTTCGGCCTGGTCCTTTCTGACCGAGGTGCGCCCCTTCAAGGAAAGCTGGTGACCATGGACACGACCGAAACGCTGACCTGGCACAAGTCGGCCTGCAACCTGTGCTACATCAACTGCGGCGTCGAGCTGGCCGTGGCCGGCCAGGGTAGCGAGGCGCGCATCGTCAAGGTGCGCGGCGACCGCGACAATCCGCGCTCGGCGGGTTACCTGTGCAACAAGGCGCAGTCGATCCCGAGCTACGTGCACCATCGCGACCGGCTGACCTCGCCGCTGCGCCGGCGTGCCGACGGCACTTTCGAGGCGATCGACTGGGACACCGCCATCGGCGAGATCGCGCAGCGGCTGCGTGCCATCGTCGACGCCCACGGCGGCAAGTCGCTGGCCGTCTTCGGCGGCGGTGGCCAGGGCAACCACGCCGGCGGCAGCTATGCCTTCGGCGTCATGCGCGCACTCGGCTCGCGCACGATCTTCAATGCGCTGTCGCAGGAGAAGACGGGGGACTTCTGGCTCAACGGGCACATGTACGGCTCGCAGATGTGCCACACGGCCGAGGACATCCACCACTGCGACCTGCTGCTGGTGATCGGTGCCAACCCGCGGCTGGCGCACGGCTTCACCAATGCACGCGACCAGCTCAACGGCCTGCGCAAGGATGGGCGACGCAAGCTGATCGTCATCGACCCGCGCCGCACCGAAACGGCCGAGGCCGCCGACCTGCATATCGGCCTGCGCCCCGGCACCGATGCCTTCCTGATGGGCGCGCTGCTGGCGGAACTGCAGCGCCGCAATGCCTTCGACGAAGACTTCCTGGCCGAGCACACGATCGGCGCGGACGACGTCAAGGCGGCGCTGGCCCGGGTGCCGGTGGCCGAGTGGCTTGCGGCGGCCGATGTCCCCCAAGCCGACTTCGAGCGGCTGGTGCAGATGGTGATCGACGCCAAGGCGATGGTGGTGCGCGTCGAACTCGGCATCCAGCAGGGCCTGAACTCGACGCTGAACTCGTACCTGGAAAAGCTGCTGTACCTGACCACCGGCCACTTCGGCCGCGCCGGCACCCACTGGCTGCACAGCTGGCTGGTGCCGCTGTGGGGCAACACGCCGGGCGCACGCCACTTCGCCACGCAGGCCGAAGTCATTTGCGGACTGTTGTCACCGAACGTCTTCCCGGACGCCGTGTTGTCGGACCACCCGCAGCGCCTGCGCGCGCTGTGGGTCGACAGCAGCAACCCGGTCAACACCGCAGCCGACACGGCGCGCGTGCTGCAGGCGATGCGCGCGCTGGATCTGATGGTGGTGGTCGACGTGGCCTTCACCGAAAGCGCCGCGCAGGCGCACTACGTGCTGCCGGCGGCGTCGACCTACGAGAAGTGCGAGTTCACGCTGTTCAATTTCGAGGTGCCGACCAACTATTTCCACGTGCGTGCGCCGGTGCTGCCGCCGCTGCCGGGCACCTTGCCCGAGCCGCAGATCTACGGCCGGCTGGCGCGTGCGCTGGGCCTGATGCCCGCCGACGAGGTGCTGGCGGACCTGGCGGCAAAGGCAGCTGACCCGGTGGCCTTCGGCGCCGCGTTCAACGCCGCGGTGGCGGCGGACCGCAACGTCGGCAAGCTCGGTGGGCAGGTGCTGTACGAGACGCTGGGACGCAGCCTGCCCGACGGCACGGCCGCCGCCGCGCCGCTGTGGATGGCCTGCCACCGTCTGGCGAAGATGCAGACGCAGGCGGTACGCCGGGCGCTGCAGATCGACGACGCCGTGCCGCCGCCCGAACTGGGCGAACGCCTGTTCCGCCAGGTGGTCGGCTCGCGTTGCGGCACCGCGTTCACGGTCCATGACAGCCCCTGGGAGCTGATCGAGCACCCGGACCACAAGGTGCGCCTGGCCGTGCCGGAGATGCTCGACTGGCTGGGCCGGCTCGACCCCGCTTCGGCCGGTGCGCCGGCCGACTGGCCCTTCGTGTTGTCGGCCGGGCAGCGGCGCTTGAACAACGCCAACCAGATCCTGCGCGACCCGGCGACGCGCGCGAACGACCCCGACGGTGCGCTGTACATCCACCCGCTGGACCTCGAAGCGCTGGGCGTGACGGACGCCGGCGCGATCGTCGTCGAAACGGCGCGCGCGCGCATCGTCGTGCGCGCGAAGGCGACGCCGTCGATGCGGCGCGGCCATGTCGCGCTGCCCCATGGCTACGGGCAATTGCATCCCGCCGAAGACGGACGCCGCGACGTGGTCGGCCCGGCGATCAACTGGCTGACCGATGGACGGCACCGCGACCCGGTGGCCGACACGCCGCACCACAAGCACGTGCCGGTGCGCCTGCACGCCGCGCCGGCCGACGCACCGATGAACAGCGTCGCGGTGTCGTCCCTTGCTTGACCCGCAAGGCGAAGTTCGCCGCGCGCTGATCGCCGCGGATCCACAACCTGCGCAGCCACCAGGGGGTCTCCATGGAAACCACTGCCGCCCGCCGCATCGACACCGGCACCGATGAGCTGTTGTGCGAGCTGCGCGACCGCGTCGCGGTCATCACCTTGAACCGGCCCCAGGCGCGCAACGCGCTGTCCGACCAGCTGTCGCCGGCGCTGCGCGAGATGATCCGCTGGTGCGCCGACGAGGCCGAGGTCGGCGCGCTGCTGATCACCGGCGCCGGCACCGCGTTCTGCGCCGGCGGCGACGTCAAGGGCATGGGCAGCGGCGGCAACCGCGCGAAGCGCGACTGGAGTTTCGAGCAGCGCGTGGCCGACCTGCAGGACCGTCAACGCCGGCTCACCGGTGCACTGGTGGCGCTGCGCAAGCCCAGCGTCGCCGCGCTGCCGGGGCCGGCCGCCGGCGCGGGGCTGTCGATCGCCCTGGCCTGCGACTTGCGCATCGCGGCCGAATCGGCGTTCATCAGCACCGGCTATGCGCGCATCGGCTTGAGCGGCGACTACGGCATCACGTGGCTGCTGACGCAGCTGGTCGGCCGCGGCCGGGCCAGCGAGCTGATGCTGCTGGCCGAGAAGATCGACGCGCAGCGCTGCGCCAGCCTCGGCGTTTTCAATCGCGTGGTGCCCGACAACCGGCTGCACGACGATGCCTTTGCGCTCGCGCGCCAGCTGGCGCACGGGCCGGCGCTGGCCCAGCGCCTGATCAAGGACAACCTGGACGACGCGGCCACGCTGGCGTTCGCGGCGGCGCTGGACCTCGAGGCCGAACGGCTGATTCGCGCTTCGCTGGACGCCGACCACGCGGAGGCGGTGCGCGCCTTCGTCGACAAGCGCGCGCCGAACTTCAGGCCGAACTGAATCTCGGGCTTGCGCCGCACGGGGCGGGGACCCGGGTGTGCGAAGCGCACCCTGCGTTGCGCAGGTGGAGGTGCGAGTTCGCAACGACGAGCCGAAGGTCCGGCAAGGCACCGCAAGCCGCCCGCAGCTCCCGGTCGGTCGAAGGTGCGTCGGTCAGGCACTGCGCAACTGCGGCGCCGCGAACGAAGCTTCCATCTCGCGTCGCAGCCGGTAGGCGTCGGTGCCGGTATCGACGGCCACGTCGGCCCAGCTCAAGGCCTGGCCCTGCTTCACCGGCCGCAGCAGCTTGACCTGGTGGGCCAGCCCCAGCGGTAGCCCGCCGAGGCGCATCGAGGTGGCCGCAGGCAGCAGCTTGCCCCACACCGTGTAGCCGCCCTCGCCGTCGAGCATCTCGCCCACCTGCAGGTCACGCTTGGCGGTGGCCACAACGTCGGCGTTCCAGGCCGTGGCCACGCCGGTCGCCTCGCCGCGCAGCGCCACGCTGGCCACGCTCAGGCCCACTTCCAGACCGATCAGGTGCCAACGCTTGTACAGCGTGAAGTAACGCCCGCTCGGGTCGGTGTGGGCGTTGTATTCCTCGAAGCAGTTGCGGATGTAGTCGGTTTCGCCTTCCACCGTGACCCACACGCCCATGCGGATGTCGTAGGGGATGACGCGGCCATCCGCTTCCAGCGACGACACCACCTCGACCATGCCCTTGCGTTCGAGCACGCCGCCTTCGGCGATCGGCCGGGTGACGAAGGGGATGTCCTCGACGCTGGCCGGCGGGTAACGCAGCCCGTCGCTGGGCACCGCCAATCCGGTGGCATTGCTGACGGCGCTGCTTTCGATCGACGGCTTGCTGCCGTCGAGAAAGCTGTTGAACATCTTCGGGTTCAGCCCGCCGCGCGTCGCCTGCTCCGGCGTCAGGCCGTAATGGCCCCACACCGTGTCGGGCGTCGATTGGCTGAAATGCGGCAGCCATTTGTGGCCACGGCCCGCCGCCACCACCGGGAAGCCGCAGGTGCGCGCCCAGTCCACCAGGTCGCAGATCAAGGCCGGCTGGTCGCCGAAGGCCAGCGAATAGACCACGCCGGCCGCCGCCGCGCGCCGCGCCAGCAGCGGGCCGCAGAAGGCATCGGCCTCGACTGTCACATTCACCACATGCTTGTGCTGCGTGAAGGCGGCCAGGCAATGTTCGACGGCGGCGATCGGGTGCCCGGTGCATTCCACCACCACGTCGATTGCCGGGTGCGACACCAGCGCGCGCCAGTCGTCGCCGATGTGGGTGTTGCCGTCCTTCAACGCGGCATCGAGCGAGCGGGCGTTGATCCGGTCGGCGGGCCAGCCGACGCGTTGCAGGTTGGTGCGCGCCGCACCGGGCGACAGGTCGGCGATGCCCATCAGGTGCACGCCGGGCGTGCGTGGGATCTGGGCCAGGTACATCGAGCCGAACTTGCCGGCTCCGATCAGGCCGACGCGGATCGGCCGCTGTTCCGCGGCGCGCTGCTGCAGTCTGGCGTACAGGCTCATGCGGCGGCTCCTTCGTGGATGTCCAGCGAGGTCTGCAGCGCACCCGGCGGCAGCCCGTGCTGCCAGGGCAGCGCCACCGGGTCGCGGCGCAGCAGGCAGTCGTCGCCCAGGCATTCGATCGGCGTGAAGTCGCGGTGCGCGATGTACTCGGGCCGCTTGAAGCGGCGGATATGGTTGCTCACCGCGCACAGGCTCAGGTAGACCGCGACGCGGTTCCAGGGCGACAGGTTGCTGCTCGAGGCATGCACCAGGCAGCCGTGGAACAGGATCATCGAGCCGGCCGGGCCGTGCGGCGAAACGATGCCGCCATTGCGCCCGCCGGCGCGCTGCACCAGCTGGGCGATCAACGCGTTGTCCACGGTCCACAGTGGGTAGCTGGTGGTGCATGTGTCGTGTCTTGCCTCGACCACGCCCTTGCGGTGGCTGCCGGGAATGAACATCAGCGGGCCGTTGAACTCGTCCACCTCGTCGAGGAAGATGGCGACGTTCATTGCGCGCGGCGCCGGCATCAGGTCGTCGTTGAGCCAGGTGCCGTAGTCCTGATGCCACTGCCAGACATCGCCCTCGAAGGCCATCTTGCCGTTGACCTTGAACTGGTGCATGTACAGCGGCTCGTCCCCCAGCAGCTGCTGCACCGGCCGCACCATGCGCGGGTGCCGCGCCAGCCGGGCGAAGGGCGCACTGACCAGGTGGGCGGCGAAGCTCGTGCGCACCGCATCGGAATCCCTCTCGCGCACGTTGAAGACCTCGCGGCGTGCGTACAGCGCCGGCACGGCATCGGTGAGGACGCGCGCCTCGTCGGCGCTGAACAAGCCGGGGAAGAACAGGTAGCCGTCGCGCTCGAATTGTCCGATCTGGGCGGGTGTGAGCTGCATGGTTGTCTCCAGTCTGAGGCCAATGATCATTGTCCGCGTTCAGCAGGGGACTGGCGTGCGAGTGTGCATTCGGCGATAGTGCGCTCGCGCAAACGAGCGCCGCGCACGCGGCCCAGGGGGGGCATCACGAGCACAGCCGAAAGCGACGACGCCGGCTTCACTCTCGACCAGGATCTGCTGGCACAACGACGCGAGCGCAGCCGGCGGCGGCTGCACCGCGTGCAGATACCCGCGGTGCGTGCCGCTGGGTTCCTGATCCTGGCGGCGATCGTGCTGCTGCAGGGCTGGCGGAGCGATGGCGTTTTCGCCGCCGGCTGGGTCGGCGTGCTGGTGCTCGGCAACCTGGTCTACGCCGCGGTGGCCTGGATGGTGCTGCGTATCGGCTATGGCCGCTCGGGTTCGCTGGATCTGAGCCTGCTGCTGTTTCATGCCGACTTTCTGATCTGGTTGCCGAACCTGTACTTCCTGGAGCAGCTGAACCTGTTCTACGCCTACTTCCTTCTGGTGCGCGTGGTCGATCAGGTCGGGGTGGGCTTCCGCCGGGCCTTGTATTTCAACCATCTGGTCACGCTCGCCTACCTCGGCTATGCGGTGTGCCTGCAATGGCTCGATCCAGCTCGCGCCACCTGGGCCGACCGCTTCAGCATTGCCGCCGTGATGTACCTGCTCGGCTTGTACCTGGCGATGACCGGGCTGGTCACCGAACGCTTGCGCAACCGCACACGCGAGGCGGTGCGCACCGCGCACGGCCTGGTCGAGCATCTGGCGCAGAAGGCGCACGCGCTCGAGGCGCAGGCCGAGGAGTTGCAGCGCGCCCGCGCGCTGGCCGAGCAGGCCAGCGTGGCCAAGTCGCAATTCCTCGCGGTCACCAGCCATGAAATTCGCACGCCGATGAACGGCATCATCGGCACGGCGGAGTTGCTGATGGGGACATCGCTGACGCGTGCCCAGCAGCGCTATGTGCAGACCGTGCAAAGCTCCGCCAACGCGTTGCTGGCGCTGATCGATGATGTGCTGGACCTTTCGCGCATCGAAGCCGGCAAGCTGAGCCTTACGCCGGGCAGCGTCGATCTGCGCGCGCTGGTGGCCGATGCGATGGACCTGATCGAAATCACGGCGCGCGACAAGCCGCTGCGGCTGCACGCGCAACTGCCGCAGGATCTGCCGCAGCGCGTGATGGCCGATCCGCTGCGCTTGCGCCAGCTGATCGTCAACCTGCTGCACAACGCGGTGAAGTTCACCGAGCAGGGCGAGGTGCGGCTCGAACTGGCCATCGTGCAGCGGCACGCCGACAAGCTGCGCCTGAGGCTGTCGGTGCGCGACACCGGCATCGGCATTGCCGAAGACCAGCAGGCATCGATCTTCGGCGCCTTCAACCAGGTGGATTCATCGAGCACGCGCCGCCATGGCGGCAGCGGTCTGGGGCTGGCCATCGTCAAGGAGCTGACGGCGCTGATGGACGGCAGCCTGCAGGTGCACAGTCGCATCGGCGAAGGCTCGCTGTTCAGCGTCGAGCTGCCACTGAGCGAGGCGCCTGCGCCCCTGGCGGCACCGAGCGCGGCCGAGGATCGGCGCCTGCGCGTTCTGGTGGCGGAAGACGATCGCATCAACCAGATGGTGGTCGAGGAAATGCTCAAGGTGCTGGGCTGCGAGGTCGTCGTCACCGACGACGGCGAGGCCGCCTGCGCCGCGGCCCGTGCCGAGGCCTACGACCTCGTCTTCATGGACTGTCACATGCCGGTGATGGACGGTCTCGAGGCGACGCGCCGGATTCGCGAGGCGTCAACGCGGGGTGGCCCGCGCTTGCCGATCATCGCGCTCACGGCCGACTCGCTGGCCAGCGACCGCGAGCGCTGCCTGGCCGCCGGCATGGACGACTTCCTGACCAAGCCGGTGAGCAGCCTGCAGTTGTCGCTGATCATCGAACGCTGGACGGGCAGGGCCACCGAACGGGTGACGCAGTGGTGACGACGATGCTCACGCGCTGCCAACACCTCAGGCTTCACATTCAATGCAATTCGCAAGTCCTTATTTTTGAAGAGATTTTTCGGGAAACGTGAGAAACGTCCTCTAAGTATCTGATTTCATTGATTTTTTCCCGCCTCGCGTTGACCCTGTGGTTTTTGTGCGATACAGTGTCATTTAGTGGCTGAGGGTGGAAAAAAGTGTCGGAATGGGTGTTTCGCGGAACGTCGGCGCTGGCGTTGGACGCAAAGGGGCGCATCAACGTGCCCGTGCGTCACCGTGACCCGCTGATTGCGGCCTGCAACGGCCAGCTCACGCTGACCCGCCACCCCGACGGTTACCTGTTGATCTATCCACGCCCGACGTGGGAGACCGTCGAGACCGAGTTGATGGCGCTGAAGACGGCCAGCGACGGCTGGCGCCGCATCTTTCTGGGCAGCGCGGTGGACGTCGAGATCGACAGCGCCTCGCGCGTGCTGGTGCCGCCCGAGCTGCGCAGCGCCGCCGGGCTGGACAAGGAGGTGCTGCTGATCGGCACCGGCCGCCGCCTCGAGCTGTGGGACAAGCAGCGCCACGACGCCGTCGAAGCGCGGGTGGTCGCAGCCGGCATGACCGAAGAAGTGCTGGGCCTGAAGCTGTGAACGCCGGCGCGTCCGCCTGCACCCACATCCCGGTTCTGCTCGACGAAGCTGTCGATGCGCTGGTGCAAGCCGCCGACGGCATCTATGTCGATGGCACCTTCGGCCGCGGCGGGCATGCGCGGGCGATCCTCGGCCGGCTGTCGCCGCAGGGCCGGCTGGTGGCATTCGACAAGGACCCGCAGGCCATCGAGGCCGGCGCCTCGCTGGACGATGCCAGGCTGCGCCTGGTGCACGCCAGCTTTGCCGACATGCGCCAGGCGCTGGCGCAGTTCGGCATCACCCAGTTGCAGGGCGTGCTGCTCGACCTGGGTGTCAGCTCGCCGCAGATCGACACGCCCGAGCGCGGCTTCAGCTTCCGCTTCGATGCGCCTCTGGACATGCGCATGGACACCACCCGCGGTGAGACCGCCGCGGACTTCCTGGCCCGCGCCGATGAGCGCCAACTGACACAGGTGATACGTGAGCATGGGGAAGAACGGTTTGCTGTTCAGGTTGCAAAGGCGCTTGTTGCTCGCCGAGAAGGCGGGTCTGCCATTCGAAGCACCGGCGAGCTGGCCGAAATCGTGGCTGGTGCGGTCAAGTCGCGCGAGCCGGGCCAGAACCCTGCAACGCGCACCTTTCAGGCTCTTCGGATTCACGTCAACGCCGAGCTCGAGGAGCTGGAGCAGGGGTTGAACGCGGCGCTGCAACTGCTCGCGCCGCAAGGACGCCTGGCCGTGATCAGCTTTCATTCGCTCGAAGACCGCATCGTCAAGGCGTTCATCGCGCGCGAAAGCCGCGACGAGCCCGACCGCCGCGCGCCGATGGCGGCGCCGCGCCCGTCGCGGCTGAAGGCGCTGGGCCGCCAGCGTGCCGGCGCCGCCGAGTTGGCGTCCAACCCGCGCGCGCGCTCTGCCATGCTGCGCGTGGCCGAGCGCACCGCGGTGCCCTGGGTCGAGCCGAAGCCGGGCCGCCGCAAGCCGGCCTCTTCCGCCTCGGTGGGGCGCAGGCCGCGGCGCGATGGCCTGGGGGGCGAAAGAGCATGACCCGGGTCAACCTGCTGCTGCTGATCGCGTTGCTGCTCAGTTGCCTGTACCTGGTGAAGACCGCCTACGAATCGCGGCGCCTGTTCCATGCGCTCGATCGCGCGCGGTTCGAGCAAGGCCAGCTCGATACCGAGTTCAAGCGCCTGGATGCCGAACGCCAGGCCCAGGCCACCCACCTGCGGGTGGAAAAGGTGGCGCGCGAGAAGCTGCGCATGCGCGTGGCCACGCCCGCGGTCACGCAGTACCTGGACGAGAACGGCGCACCGCGCGCGGCCGTGGCCGCGCCGGCCGCCTCGGGAGCCGGCCGATGAGCCGCGCCGCCAAGGCTGCCAAGCGCCAGGCGGCGGCGGCCGCGCGCGATCTCAACTACGCCACCAGTCCGCTGCTGGCCTCGAAGACGCCGCCCTGGCGCTCGCGCTTCGTGGTGGCGCTGGTCGGGCTGTCGTTTGCCGTGCTGGTCTGCCGTGCGGTGTACATCCAGATCATCGGCACCGACTTCTACCAGCAGCAAGGCGAGAAGCGCTTCGCGCATGTGCTGGACATGCCGGCCAGCCGTGGCCGCGTGCTCGATCGCAACGGCCAGGTGCTGGCCACCAGCGTGCCGGTGCCGTCGATCTGGGCCATCCCCAAGGACTTCAACGCCGATCTGCGCCAACGCAAGGCGCTGGCCGGGCTGCTCGGCCTGAAGCCGAAGGAGCTGGATCAGCGGCTGGACGGCAACCGCAATTTCGCCTGGCTGAGCCGCCAGGTGGACGAGGACGTCTGGCAGCAGGTCAAGGCGCTGGGCCTGAAAGGCGTGCATCAGCTGCCCGAATACCGCCGCACCTATCCGGAGGGCGAAGCCGCGGCGCATGTCATCGGCTTCACCAACATCGTGGACAAGGGCCAGGAGGGCATCGAGCTGGCCTTCCAGGATCAGCTGCAGGGCCGCGACGGCTCGCGCGCCGTGGTGCGCGACCGGCTCGGCCGGGTGGTCGAGGACATCGGCGAGCAGGTCGATCCGCTGAACGGCCGCGACGTGCAGCTCGCGATCGATTCGAAGGTGCAGTTCTTCGCCTACCAGCGCGTGCGCGACGCGGTCGCCGAGCATGGCGCCAAGGCCGGCAGCGCGGTGGTGCTGGATGTCAAGACCGGCGAGGTGCTGGCGCTGGCCAACTACCCGAGCTATGACCCCGGCAACCGGCGCACCCTGCAAGGCGGGCAGTTGCGCAACCGCGCGCTGACCGACACCTTCGAGCCCGGCTCGACGATGAAGCCCTTCGTCATCTCGCTGGCGCTGGAGACGGGCCGCGTGACGCCGCAGACGATGATCCAGACCGCCCCCGGCAGCATCACCATCACCGGCGCCACGATCCGCGATTCGCACCCGCATGGGCTGCTCAGCGTGGCCCAGGTGATCGAGAAGTCGAGCAACGTCGGCACCGTGAAGATGGCGATGCAGATGCGCCCGAGCGAAATGTGGGAGCTGTTCGCGGCGCTGGGCATCGGGCAGAAGCCGCAGATCGATTTTCCCGGCGCCGTCACCGGGCGCTTGCGTCCGTACAAGAGCTGGCGGCCGATCGAGCAGGCGACGATGAGCTATGGCTACGGCCTGTCGGTGTCGCTGTTCCAGCTGGCGCGCGCCTACACCGTGCTGGCGCACGACGGCGAGCTGCTGCCGGCGACGATCCTGCGCCGCGACCGGCCCGAGCCGGGCGTGCGCGTGCTGTCGGCGAAAACCACCCAGCAGGTGCGCGCGATGCTGCAGCTGGCCGCCGGGCCCGGCGGCACGGCACCGCTGGCGCAGACCCTGGGCTATTCGGTCGGCGGCAAGACCGGCACCGCGCACAAGCAGGAAGGGCGCGGCTATGCGGCCAACAAGTACCGTGCCTGGTTCGTCGGCATGGCGCCGATCACGCACCCGCGCATCGTCGTCGCGGTGATGATCGACGAGCCGAGCAAGGGGGTGTATTTCGGCGGCGCCGTGGCCGCGCCGGTGTTCAGCCAGGTGGTGCAGCAGACGCTGCGCCTGCTGGGCGAGCCGCCCGACCTGGCGGTGGCGCCGCAGATCGTCACCGACGGCATGGCTGCCGCCGCGCGCGAAAGCTTCTAGCCGTGACGCTGACGCACCTTCCTTCGGCGGCGATGGCGGCGCGCTGGCTCGGCCAGCGCGTCACCGGCACGCTGTGCAGCGACAGCCGCCAGCTGCGGCCCGGCGATGCCTTCATTGCCTGGCCCGGTTACGCCAACGATGCGCGCCGCTTCGTGCCGGCGGCGCTGTCGGCCGGGGCCGGCGCCTGCCTGGTCGATGCCGACCGGGCCCAGGCCTTCGGCTTCGACGATGCGCGCATCGCCGCCGTGCCGCAGCTCAAGCGCCAGTGTGGTGCCATCGCCAGCGAATTCTTCGGCCGGCCGAGCCAGCAGTTGCGCATGGTCGCCAGCACCGGCACCAACGGCAAGACCTCGACCACCTGGTGGATCGCGCAGGGCTTGAGCGAACTGGGCCAGCGCTGCGCGGTGGTCGGCACGCTCGGTGTCGGCCAGCCGCCGCGGGCCGATGGGCTTGCGGCGCAGCCGCTGCAGGGCAACGGCTTCACCACGCCCGACGCGGTGATGCTGCAGCGCGCGCTGCACGGCCTCGTGGCACAGGGCTTCACGGCCTGCGCGATCGAGGCTTCGTCGATCGGCCTGGCCGAGCAGCGCCTGGCCGGCACGCACATCGATGTCGCGCTGTTTTCCAACCTCACGCTCGACCACCTCGACTACCACGGCAACATGGCCGCGTACTGGCAGGCCAAGCGGGCGCTGTTCGCCTGGCCGGGCCTGAAGGCGGCGGTGCTGAACATCGACGATGCGCACGGCGCCGCGCTGGCCGTGGAGCTTCGTGGCGGCGGGCTGGATCTGTGGACCTGCTCGGCCCAGGGCCCGGCCCGGCTGGCGGCGCGCGCGCTGGCCTATGTCGATGGCGGCCTGGCTTTCGAGTTGCACGAGGGCGACCAGGTGCAGCCGTTGCGCAGCGCGCTGATCGGCGAATTCAACGTCGCCAATCTGCTGTTGGTGGCGGGTGCGCTGCGCGCGCTGGGCGTGCCGCTGTCCGATGCGGTGCGGGCCATGTCGCGGCTGGGGGCGGTGCCCGGCCGCATGCAGCGCGTGCCGGCGCTGGCGCCGGGCCAGCCCGAGGTGGTGGTGGACTTCGCCCACACGCCCCGACGCGCTGCGCCAGGTGCTGCTGGCGCTGCAGCCGCTGGCGCGCGCCCGTGGCGGGCAGCTGTGGTGCGTGTTCGGCTGCGGCGGCAACCGCGACACTGCCAAGCGGCCGATGATGGGTGCGATCGCCGCGCAAGGGGCCGACCACGTGGTGCTGACCAGCGACAACCCGCGCAACGAGCCGCCGCCGCACATCCTGGCGCAGATCCTGGCCGGCATCACCGGCCACGACGAGGTCGACGTCATCGAGGACCGGCGCGAGGCCATTGCCCATGCCACCACGCGCGCGGCCAACGAAGACGTGATCCTGCTGGCCGGCAAGGGGCACGAGGACACGCAGGAAGTGGCCGGCGTGAAGCGCCCCTTCTCCGACCTGGTCGAGGCACGCGCCGCACTGGCCCGGCGTGCCGGGGTGGCCGCATGATGGCGTTGGCCATGGCCCAGGCGCTGCTGCCGGGATCGCAGCTGATCGGCGATGCGCAGCTGCGTTTCCAGCGCGTGCACAGCGACACGCGCAGCCTGCAGCCGGGCGACCTGTTCGTCGCGCTGCGCGGTGAGCACTTCGATGCGCACGACTTCCTGACCAGGGCGCGCGACGCCGGTGCCGTGGCCGCGCTGGCCGAACGCGGCCTGGCCGAAGCCGGCCTGCCGGGCTTGCAGGTGGCCGATGCGCTGCTGGCGCTGCAGCAACTGGCCGCGGGCTGGCGCGCGCGCTTCACGTTGCCGCTCATCGCCGTCACCGGCAGCAACGGCAAGACCACGGTGACGCAGATGGTGGCGTCGATCCTGCGCGCCGCGCACGGCGCACTGGCCTTCGCCACCCAGGGCAACCTGAACAACCACATCGGCTTGCCGCTGACGCTGCTGCGCCTGAACGCGTCGCACTGCGCCGGTGTCGTCGAACTGGGCATGAACCACCCGGGCGAGATCGCGCTGCTGGCAGCGATCGCCGCGCCGACGGTGGCGCTGGTCAACAACGCACAGCGCGAGCACCAGGAGTTCATGGCCACGGTGGAGGCCGCGGCGCGCGAGAACGGCGCCGTCATCGAGTCGCTGGGCGCCGACGGGGTGGCTGTGTTCCCGGCCGATGAAGCATACACACCGCTGTGGCGCGGGCTGGCCGGTGCGCGCCGCACCATGACCTTCGCCTTGCACGGCGACGCCGATGTGCGCGCCGAAGCGACTTGGCAGGGCGCGCATTGGGCGATGGTGCTGCACACCGCCAGCAGCCGCGCCGACCTGTCGCTGCGCCTGCCCGGCTTGCACAACGTCAGCAATGCGCTGGCCGCCGCCGCTTGCACGCTGGCCGTGGGCGTGCCGCTGGACGAGGTGGTGCGCGGGCTCGAGGCCTTCGAGCCGGTCAAGGGTCGTTCGAAGCTGCTGCGCCTGCAGCGCGACGGCGGCACGCTGACGCTGGTGGACGACAGCTACAACGCCAACCCCGATTCGGTGCGTGCCGCGATCGACGTGCTGGCATCGTTCGACGGCCCGCGCTGGTTGGTGCTGGGCGACATGGGCGAGGTCGGCACGCAAGGGCCGGCCTTCCATGCCGAGGTCGGCGAGCATGCGCGCCAGCGCGGCATCGACGCGCTGTGGTCGGTGGGCGAGCTGTGCGCCCACGCGGCCAAGGCCTTCGGCGTTGGCGCGCGCCATTTCGATGCGGTCGAAACGCTGCTGGCGACGCTGGGCGAGGCGCCGCCGGCCGCGTCGGTGCTGGTCAAGGGCTCGCGCTTCATGCGCATGGAGCGGGTGGTGCAAGCCCTGCTCGACGGGGCCGGCCATGCTGCTTAGCCTGAGCCAGTGGCTGGCCGAGATGTATCCCGAGCAGTTCAGCTGGATGCGCGTGTTCCAGTACATCACCTTCCGCGCGGTGATGGCGGCGATGACGGCGCTGCTCATCGGCCTGGGCCTGGGGCCCTGGGTCATCCGCCGCCTGACCGCGCTGAAGATCGGCCAGCCGATTCGCGGCTACGGCATGGAGTCCCACTTCAGCAAGAGCGGCACGCCGACGATGGGCGGCGTGCTGATTCTGATCGGCATCGGCGCCTCGACCTTGCTGTGGTTCGACTGGAGCAACCGCTTCGTCTGGATCGTCATGCTCGTCACCTTCGGTTTCGGCGCCATCGGCTGGTCCGATGACTGGCGCAAGGTGGTGCAGAAGAACCCCGAAGGCATGCCCTCGCTGGAAAAGTACCTGTGGCAGTCGCTCATCGGCCTGGTGGCCGCGCTGTACCTGGCCTTCAGCGTCAGCGAAACCTCCAACCTGCGCGTGCTGGAGCTGTTCCTGCGCTGGGTGGGCAGCGGCTTTTCCAACGACCTGCCGCCCACGCGCCGACCTGATGGTGCCGTTCTTCAAGACCGTGAGCTATCCGCTGGGCGTCTTCGGCTTCATCGTCGCTGACCTATTTCGTCATCGTCGGCGCCAGCAACGCCGTCAACCTGACCGATGGCCTGGACGGGCTGGCGATCATGCCGGTGGTGATGGTCGGCAGCGCGCTCGGGCTGTTTGCCTATGTCGTCGGCAGCTCGGTCTATTCGCGCTACCTGATCTTCCCGTACATCCCCGGCACCGGCGAGCTGCTGATCTTCTGCTCGGCCATGGCCGGCGCCGGGCTGGCCTTCCTGTGGTTCAACACCCATCCGGCGCAGGTCTTCATGGGCGACGTCGGTGCGCTGGCGCTGGGCGGTGCCTTGGGCACCATCGCCGTCATCACGCGGCAGGAGATCGTGCTCGGCATCATGGGCGGCATCTTCGTCGTCGAGGCGCTGTCGGTGATGGTGCAGGTGATGTAGTTCAAGTACACGCGCAAGCGCTACGGCGAGGGCCGGCGCATCCTGAAGATGGCGCCGCTGCACCACCACTTCGAGAAGACCGGCTGGACCGAGACGCAGGTGGTGGTGCGTTTCTGGATCATCACCATGCTGCTGTGCCTGGTGGGCCTGTCGAGCCTGAAACTGCGATGACGTGCGCTCGACGGTCAACAGGTGCTGGTGCTCGGCCTGGGCGAATCCGGGCTGGCGATGGCGCGCTGGTGCGCGCGCTGCGGTGCGCGCGGTGACGGTCTGGGACTCGCGCGCGGCACCGCCGCATGGCCGACGCCCTGCGCGCCGCGTTGCCGGCGGCGCGCCTAGGCTCGGGCGACGCCGGCGTGGCGCTGCTCGACGGCGTGACCCGAGTGCTCAAGAGCCCGGGCCTGGCGCCGCACGATGCGCGCATCGCCACGCTGCTGGCCGCGGCGCGCGAGCGCGGCATCCCGGTGCAGGGCGAGCTCGAGCTGTTCGTCGCGGCGCTGGCCGAGCTGAAGGCCGCGCAGGGCTATGCGCCGCGCGCTGCTGGCCATCACCGGCACCAACGGCAAGACCACCACCACCGCGCTGACGCGCGCTGCTGGTCGAGCGCGCCGGCCAGCGTGCGGCGGCGGCCGGCAACATCGGCCCGACCTGCTGGACACGCTGGCGCGAGCGATCGACGCCAGCGCGGCCGACGAGCCCGTGCCACTGCCCGAGGTCTGGGTGCTGGAACTGTCGAGCTTCCAGCTCGACGGCGATCGACACGGCTTCGAGCCCACCGCCGCGGCGGTGCTGAACCTGAGCCAGGACCACCTCGACTGGCACGGCGACATGCAGGCCTATGCCGCCGCCAAGGCGCGCATCTTCGGCACCCAAGGCGTGATGGTCATCAACCGCGACGACGCCGCGGTGCGTGGCCATGCTGCCGCGCCTGAATCCGCGCCGCGCAAGGCCAAGGCGCCGAAACCCGCGCCGCGTGCCGTCATCGGCTTCGGGCTGGGCGTGCCCGACAGCCCGGGCGACTTCGGCCTGGTCGAACAACGGCATGGCCTGGCTGGTGCGCGCCCTGCCGGCCGAGGAGGGCATCAAGCCGCGCAAGGGCGAAGTCTGCCGAAGATCGCACCTGCAGCTGCCTGATGCCGGCCGATGCGCTGCGCATCCGCGGCCGCCACAACGCCGCCAATGCGCTGGCCGCGCTGGCGCTGGCCACGGCGATCGGTTGCGCGCTGGCGCCGATGCTGCACGGCCTGCGCGAATACGGCGGCGAGCCGCATCGCGTCGAGCCGGTCGGCCGTCGTCGACGGCGTCGAGGCCTTCGACGACAGCAAGGGCACCAATGTCGGCGCCACCGTGGCCGCGCTCGAAGGCCTGGGTGCCGAGCGCTCGCCGGGCAAGCTGGTGGTGATCCTGGGCGGCGACGGCAAGGGGCAGGATTTCGCGCCGCTGGCGGCGCCGGTGGCACGCTATGCGCGCGCCGTGGCGCTGATCGGCCGCGATGCGGCGGTCATCGAAGCGGCCCTGGCCTCGAGCGGCGTGCCGCTGCGCGCGCCACGCCAGCCTGCCCGAAGCCGCGACATGGTGCTTCGAGCAGGCGCGCCGCGGCGACGCCGTGCTGCTGTCGCCCGGCCTGCGCCAGCCTGGACATGTTCCGCAACTACGGCCACCGCGCCGACGTGTTCGTCGAGGCGGTGCGGCAGCGCGGCGGCCGAGCGCGGGGAGGTCATCGCATGACGCGTCGCCGGCTGGCTGTCGCAGCGCTGGCCGCTGGCCGGGCCGCGAGGCGGTCGAGTCGCTGCCGGTGCGCGACCAGCATCGACGTCACGCCGCAGCGCAGCGCCAGCCTGGCCAGCTTCGACCAGCCGCTGGTGCTGGGTGAGCGTGGCCTTGCTGGCCCTGGGCCTGGTGATGGTCTATTCGGCCTCGATCGCGCTGCCCGACAACCCGCGCTTCGCACGCTACGCGCCCACCTATTTCCTGGCGCCACGTCCTGTCGCTGGCCATCGGCTTCGTCGCCGCGCTGCTGGCGTTGCAGGTGCCCGATCGCGGTCTGGGAAAAGTACGCGCCCTGGTGCTTCGTCGTCTCGCTGGTGCTGCTGGTGGCGGTGCTGATTCCGCAGCGTCGGCAAGGTGGTCAACGGCGCGCGCCGCTGGCTGCCGCTGGGGCTCGATGAGCTTCCAGCCCAGCGAACTGGCCAAGCTGGCGATGCGCTGTACGCCGCCAACTACATGGTGCGCAAGATGGACGTGAAGGAGAAGTTCTTCGCGCCGTGTGGCCGATGGCGGTGGCGGTGGCCATCGTCGGCCTGCTGCTGCTGGCCGAGCCCGACATGGGCGCCTTCATGGTGATCGCGATGATCGCGCATGGGCATCCTGTTCCTGGGCGGCGTCAACGCGCCGCATGTTCTTCCTGATCGCGGCCGTGCTGGTCGGTGGCCTTCGCGCTGATGATCGTGCTTCAGCGACCGTGGCGCGCGCGAGCGCATCTTCGCCTACCTCGACCCGTGGAACCCGAAGTACGCGCAGGGCAAGGGCTACCAGCTGACGCATTCGCTGATCGCCTTCGGCCGCGGCGAGATCTTCGGCCAGGGCCTGGGCGGCAGCGTCGAGAAGCTGCACTACCTGCCCGAGGCGCACACCGACTTCCTGCTGGCGGTGATCGGCGAGGAGCTCGGGCTTCGTCGGCGTGGCCGCGCGTCATCGTCGCTGTTCTTCTGGCTGACGCGGCGCATCATCGTACATCGGCCGCCAGGCGATCGCGCTGGACCGCGTCTTCGCCGGGCTGGTGGCGCAGGGCATCGGCATCTGGATGGGCTTCCAGGCCTTCATCAACATGGGCGTCAACCTGGGCGTGCTGCCGACCAAGGGCCTGACGCTGCCGCTGATGAGCTACGGCGGCTCGGCGATCGTGGTCAACCTGGTGGCGCTGGCCCTGGTGCTGCGGATCGACATCGAAAACAGGCAACTGATGCGCGGAGGCCGTGCATGAGCCACCTGGTCATCATGGCCGCGGGCACCGGCGGGCAATCATCCCTGGGCTGGCGGTGGCGCGCGAGATGCAGCGCCGCGGCTGGAGTGTCAGCTGGCTGGGCACGCGCGACAGGCATGGAGAACAAGCTGGTGCCACCCGAAGCGCAGTCGGGCATCGCGCTCGACACGCATCGGCTTCTCCGGGCTGCGCGGCAAGGGGCTGCTGCACACGCTCAGCGGTGGCCTGCGCCTGCTCCAGGCCTTCTGGGAATGCCTGGCGATCCTGCGCCGGCGCGGCGCCCGACGCGGTGCTCGGCATGGGCGGCTATGTCTGCTTTCCCGGCGGCATGATGGCTGCGCTGCTCGGCAAGCCGCTGCTGCTGGTGAATGCCGATGCGTCGCTGCTGCTGAGCAACAAGGCGCTGCTGCCGGTGGCCGACCGCGTGGCCTTCGGCTTCGACGGCGCCGACGCCGCGCGCATCAAGCAGGCGGTGGTCACCGGCAACCCGGTGCGCGCCGAGATCGAAGCCATCGCCGTGCCGGCCGAGCGTTTCGCCGGCGCGCAGCGGGCCGCTGCGCCTGCTGGTGGTCGGCGGCAGCCTGGGTGCCAAGGTGCTGAACGACACGCTGCCCGCCGGCGCTGGCGCTGCATGCCCGTGGAGCAGCGCCCGCGCGTCACGCACCAGACCGGCAGCGCGCAGATCGATGCGGTGCGCGAGGCCTACGCGCCAGGCCGGCGTCGAGGCCGAGGTGCTGCCCTTCATCGACGACATGGCCGCACGGCTGGCGGCTGCGACCTGATGGTCTGCCGCGCCGGCGCCAGTCACCGTCAGCGAGCTGTGCGCCGCCGGCGTGGCCGGCGCTGCTGGTGCCGTTGATCGTCAGCACCACGGCGCACCAGCGCGACAACGCCGCGTGCATGGCGCGGCACGGCGCAGCGATGCACCTGCCGCAGGCCGAGCTGACGGCCGCAGACGCTGGCCGACGCTGTTCGCCGGGCTGGACCGCGCCGCACTGCTGGCGCATGGCCGAGAAGGCGCGCGGGCTGGCCCGACCGCACGCCGCGGCCCGTGTCGGCCGACGAGATCGAAAGGCTGGTGGCACGCATGAAACACGCCGTCAAGCACATCCACTTCGTCGGCGTCGGCGGCGCCGGCATGAGCGGCATCGCCGAGATCCTGCACAACCTGGGCTACACGGTCTCGGGCTCGGACCAGCAAGACAGCGCCACCGCGCGCCGGCTGGCGCGGCTGGGCATCCGGGTGCTACATCGGCCACGACGCCGCGCACATCGGCGGTGCCGAGGCCGTGGTCACCTCCACCGCCGTGCAGGCGCGACAACCCCGAGGTGCATCGCCGCTCGCGCCAAACGCGTGCCGGTGGTGCCGCGCGCGGTGATGCTGGCCGAACTGATGCGCCTGAAGCAGGGCATCGCCATCGCCGGCACGCATGGCAAGACGACCACCACCTCGCTGGTCGCCAGCGTGCTGGCCGAAGCCGGCCTGGACCCGACCTTCGTCGATCGGCGGGCTGCTGCACAGCGCCGGCGCCAATGCGCGGCTGGGCTCGGGCGACTACATCGTGGTCGAGGCCGACGAGAGCGACGCCTCGTTCCTGAACCTGAACCCGGTCCTGGCGGTGGTGACCAACATCGACGCCGACCACATGGACACCTACGGCCACGACTTCGCGCGGCTGAAGGCGGCCTTCGTCGAGTTCCTGCACCGCATGCCGTTCTACGGCGCGGCCATCCTGTGCGCCGACGACCCCGGCGTGCGCGCGATCATGCCCGATGATCTCGCGCCCGGTGATCACCTACGGCCTGGACGAGGGCGCGAGATGCGCGCCGTGGACGTGCAGGCGCTGCCTGGCGGACAGATGCGCTTCGTCGCGCAGCGCCGCAACGGCGTGGCCATGCCCGACCTGCACGATCACGCTGAACCTGGCCGGCGAGCACAACGTGCGCAACGCGCTGGCCGCGCATGGCGGTGGCCGCCGAGCTGGAACTGCCCGACGCGCCGGTGGTGCGCGCGCTGGCCAGCTTCAGCGGCGTCGGCCGGCGCTTCCAGCGCTACGGCGAGTTGCCGGTGCCCGCGGCACAGGGCGGCGGCAGCTTCACGCTGATCGACGACTACGGCCACCACCCGGTGGAGATGGCGGCCGTGCTGGCCGCCGCGCGCGGCGCCTTCCCCGGGCGCCGCCTGGTGCTGGCCTTCCAGCCGCACCGCTACACGCGCACGCGCGACTGCTTCGAGGATTTCGTCAAGGTCATGGGCACGGCCGACGCGGTGCTGCTGACCGAGGTCTACGCCGCCGGCGAGGCGCCGATCGTCGCCGCCGACGGCCGCGCGCTGGTGCGCGCGCTGCGCGTGGCCGGCAAGGTCGATCCGATCTTCGTCGACAACGTCGACGAACTGGCTCGACGCTGATCGAGCAGCTGCGCGACGGCGACGTGGTCATCGCGCATGGGCGCCGGCTCGATCGGCACGGTGGCGCCGCGCCTGAGCGAAGCGCTGGGCCCGACCGCAGGAGCGCGCACATGAAGTCACTCGCCAGATCGATGGGCAAGGTGGCGGTGCTGATGGGCGGCGCATTCGGCCGAGCGCGAGGTGTCGCTGATGTCCGGCAGCGGCGTGCTGGAGGCGCTGCTGTCCGCGGGCGTCGATGCCCAGCGCCTTCGACCCGGCGCACGCGCGACCTGGCCGAGCTGAAGAGCGAGCGGCTTCGACCGCGTCTTCATCGCACTGCACGGCCGCCACGGCGAGGACGGCACGGTGCAGGGCGCGCTCGAGCTGCTGGGCATCCCCTACACCGGCTCGGGCGTGATGGCTTCGGCGATCGCGCATGGACAAGGTGATGACCAAGCGCGTGTGGGTGGCCGAGGGCCTTGCCACGCCGCGCTGGGTCTGGCTGGCGCGCGACCAGACCGGCGCCGAGCGGCTGCGCACCGTGCCCGACGAGCTCGGCCTGCCGCTGATCGTCAAGCCGCCGCGCGAAGGCTCGTCGATCGGCATCACCAAGGTGATGGGCTATTCGCAGATGCAGGACGCGGTGCGCCTGAGCCGCGCAATACGACGCCGACGTGCTGTGCGAGGAGTTCATCGAAGGCATCGAGCTGACCTGCCCGGTGCTGGGCGCAGGCGCCGACGCCCAGGCCTGCCGGTGATCCGCATCGACGCGCCCGACGGCAACTACGACTACCAGCACAAGTACTTCTCCGACGACACCGGCTACCGCTGCCCGAGCGGCCTGCCCGAGGCCGAAGAGCGCGAGGTGCAGCCCTGGCGCTGGCGGCCTACCGCGCGCTGGGCTGCCGCGGCTGGGGCCGCGCCGACCTGATGCTGCGCGAACGCGACCGCCGGCTCTTCCTGCTGGAGATGAACACCTCGCCCGGCATGACCGGCCATTCGCTGGTGCCGATGTCGGCGCGCGCCGCCGGGCTTGAGCTACGAGCAGCTGTGCCTGCAGCTGCTGTCCCATGCCGCGCTGGACAGCCAGCGCGCAGCGCAGGCAGGTGCCTGAGCGATGGCCACGCTCAGCGCCCCCCCGCTCGGCCTGCCCTTCGATGTGCGGCTGATGAACGGCGTGGCCAGCCTGCTGTACCTGCTGATCGGCGCGGCGCTGCTGGCCGCGGCGCTGCTGTGGCTGTCGCGCTCGCCGTGGTTCGCGATCCGCGTCATCCAGCTCGAAGGCGACCTGCAGCGCAACAACGTCCGCACGCTGCGCGCCAACGCGGCGCCGCGCCTGGCCGGCAACTTCTTCAGCTCGACCTGGACAGGCCCGCGCCGCCTTCGAGGCCGTGCCCTGGGTGCGCCAGCGACGTGGTGCGCGCGTCTGGCCCGACCGCCTGGCGGTGCACCTGAGGAACAGCACGCGCGTGGCGCTGTGGCTGGATGACGACGGCAGCGACAGGCTGGTCAACGACCAGGGCGAGGTCTTCGACGCCAACGTCGGCGACGTCGAGGACGACGGCCTGCCGCACCTTCAGCGGGCCCGACGGCACGCCGCCCAGATGCTGGCGCTGTACCAGCGCCTGCGCGCCACTGTTCGCGCCGCTGCAACGGCAGCTGGTGTCGCTGCGGCTGTCGGGCCGCGGCTCCTGGCTGGCCGAGCTGGACGACGGCGCCACCATCGAGATGGGCCGCGGCAGCGACGACGAGCTGGTGGCACGCACCGAGCGCTTCGTGCGCACGGTGGGTGGCGTCAGCTGCCAAGTACCAGAGCCGAACTGCGAATACGCCGACCTGCGCCACACCGACGGCTATGCCGTGCGCCTGCGCGGCGTGACCACCCCATCGGCCGCGTCGGCCCCGAAGAAAGCCAGGTAAAGCATCATGGCCAAGGAGATACAAGGATCTGGTCGTCGGCCTGGACATCGGCACCGCCAAGGTGATGGTGGTGGTGGCCGAGGTGCTGCCCACGGCGAACTGCGCATCGCCGGCCTGGGCGTGGCGCGCGGCGCACGGCCTGAAGCGCGGCGTGGTGGTGAACATCGACGCCACCGTGCAGAGCATCCAGCAGGCGCTGAAGGAGGCCGAGATGATGGCCGCCTGCAAGATCGCACGCGTCTACACCGGCATCACCGGCAGCCACATCCGCGGCCAGAACTCCACCGGCATGGTGATCGTGCGCGACAACCGCGAGGTCACGCCGGTGGACGTGGCGCGCGTGGTCGAGACCGCCAAGGCCATCAACATCCCCAACGACCAGCGGCTGCTGCTGGTCGAGCCGCAGGAATTCATCATCGACGGCCACGAGGTCAAGGAGCCGATCGGCATGAGCGGCAGCCGGCTCGAGGTCAAGGTGCACATCGTCACCGGCGCGCAGAGTGCGGCCGAGAACATCCTCAAGTGCGTGCGCCGCTGCGGGCTGGAGGTCGAGCGGCTGGTGCTGAACCCGAGTGCGTCCAGCGCCGGCGTGCTGACCGACGACGAGAAGGACCTGGGCGTGGCGCTGGTGGACATCGGCGCCGGCACCACCGACGTGGCCGATCTTCACCGACGGCGCGATCCGCCACACCGCGGTGATCCCGATCGCCGGCGACCTGATCACCAGCGACATCGCGATGGCGCTGCGCACGCCGACCAAGGACGCCGAGGAGATCAAGGTCGAGTACGGCATGGCCAAGCAGCTGCTGGCCGACCCGAACCAGCAGATCGAGGTGCCGGGCCTGGGCGACCGCGCACCGCGCATGCTGAGCCGACAGGCGCTGGCCGGCGTGATCGAGCCGCGGGTGGAAGAGATCTTCTCGCTGGTGCACCAGGTCATCCGCGAGAGCGGCTACGAAGAGCTGCTGTCCAGCGGCATCGTGCTGACGGGCGGCAGCGCCGTCATGCCGGGCATGGTGGAACTGGGCGAGGACATCTTCCTGAAACCCGTGCGCAAGGGGCTGCCGCTGTACAGCGGGCCGCTGTCGGACATGGTGGCCAATCCGCGCTCGGCCACGGTGATGGGTCTGCTGGAGGAAGCGCGTTCGGCGCGCTCGCGCGGGCTGAAGGCGGCGCAGCAGGCGGGGTCGGTGAAGACCATCGTCGGCCGTGCCAAGGACTGGTTCTTGGGCAATTTCTAAGAAGGAACCCGGGCATGACAAACGAGGTTCCGGTTTCGTGGGTGGTGATGGGTGGTGGGTACTTTTCTTTTTATGGCAACTGCTTTTTCTGACTAGGAGGCGCACATGGCTATCGAGATGATCGAGGAATTCGACCAGGGCACGCAGATCAAGGTGATCGGCATCGGCGGCGGCGGCGGCAACGCCGTCGAACACATGATCGACCAGGGCGTGCAGGGGGTGCAGTTCGTCTGCGCCAACACCGACGCGCAGTCGCTCAATCGCAGCGGTGCGGGCGAGCTGGTGCAACTGGGCTCAAGCGGCCTGGGCGCGGGCAGCAAGCCCGAGGTTGGTCGTGCCGCGGCCGAGGAGGCGGTGGACCGCATTCGCGATGCCATCAACGGTGCGCACATGCTGTTCATCACCGCCGGCATGGGCGGCGGCACCGGCACCGGCGCCGCGCCGGTGATCGCGCGTGTGGCCAAGGAGATGGGCATCCTGACCGTGGGCGTCGTTACCAAGCCCTTCGAGTTCGAGGGCAAGCGCCGCGGCACCCAGGCCGACAACGGCGTGGCCGAACTCGAAGCCAATGTCGACAGCCTGATCGTCGTGCTCAACGAGAAGCTGCTGGAGGTGATGGGCGACGACGTCACGCAGGAGCAGGCCTTCGCGCACGCCAACGACGTGTTGAAGAACGCCGTCGGCGGCATCAGCGACATCATCCACGTGCCGGGGCTGGTGAACGTCGACTTCGAGGACGTGAAGACGGTGATGAGCGAGCCGGGCAAGGCGATGATGGGCACGGCGCAGGCCGGCGGCCCCGACCGCGCGAACAAGGCCGCCGAACTGGCGGTGGCCTGCCCGCTGCTGGAAGGCATCGACCTGAGCGGCGCGCGCGGCGTGCTCGTGCTGATCGCCGCCAGCAAGGGCACTTTCCGTCTGGCGGAAAGCAAGAACGCGATGAACACCATCCGCCGCTATGCCGCCGACGATGCCCATGTCATTTTCGGCACCGCCTATGACGAAGGCCTGGGCGACCAGCTGCGCGTGACGGTCATCGCCACCGGGCTGTCGTCGGTGGCACGCCGCGCGCAGCCGCCGCTGTCCGTGGTGCAGCAACCGGCGATGCGCACCGGCACCGACAACCTGCCGATCCTGAACCAGCAGGTGCAGCCGGCGGGCGCGACGCCGCAGCCGCAGGACTACAGCGGCCTGAGCACGCCCAGCGTGTGGCGCACCGCGCGCTCGCAAAGCGCGGCAGCCAAGGTCGAGGCGCTGTCGAGCAATGGCATGGACGAGATCGAGATCCCGGCGTTCCTGCGCAAGCAGGCGGATTGAGCGTCTGCGCGCCGCGTTGTCGTGCGGCGGCGAAGGTCAGGACGTGACGCGCGGTGTCGCCAGCAACGCCGCGCCCAGCGCCTCGGCCACCTCGATGCCATCGACGCCGGCGGACATGATGCCGCCGGCGTAACCGGC
The DNA here is from genome assembly GCA_963837675.1 of uncultured beta proteobacterium. Lineage (GTDB taxonomy): Bacteria > Pseudomonadota > Gammaproteobacteria > Burkholderiales > Burkholderiaceae_C > Rubrivivax. Next base: position 58,082 of record CAWIOH010000002.1, read on the forward strand.
ACCTTCGCCCGCCGGGTACAGCCCGGCGACATTCAGGCTTTGCAAATCGCGCCCGCGCGGGATGCGCAGTGGCGACGAGGTGCGCGTCTCCACGCCGGTGAGCACCGCGTCGGGCAAGGCGAAGCCGGGAATCTGTCGCTCGAAGGCGGGCAGCGCCTCGCGGATGGCGTCGAGCACATAGCCCGGCAGGCTTTCCTCGCCCGGCGCCGCCAGGTCGGCGGGCCGCACACCCGGTGTGTACGACGGCTGCACCTGGCCGAAGGCGCTGGAACGCTGGCGTTTGACGAAGTCGCCCAGCAACTGCCCCGGCGCGACATAGCCTCCGCCGCCGAGTTCGAAAGCACGCGATTCCCAGAAGCGCTGGAAGGCCACGCCGTCCAGCGGATTCACCTCGCTGCCGTCACGCAAGCCGTCCTGTCGATAGTCCTGCGGCGCGATGCCGACGACGATGCCGGCGTTGGCGTTGCGCTCGTTGCGTGAATACTGGCTCATGCCGTTGGTGACGACGCGTCCTTCCTCCGACGTGGCCGCCACCACCGTGCCGCCGGGACACATGCAGAAGCTGTAGACCGAGCGGCCGTTCTTCGCGTGGTGCACCAGCTTGTAGTCGGCAGCGCCGAGGATCGGGTGGCCGGCGCTGGGGCCGAAGCGCGCACGGTCGATCAGGCTTTGCGGATGCTCGATGCGAATGCCCACGGAAAAGGGCTTGGCCACCATCGCCACGCCGCAGCGCTGCAGCATGGCGAAGGTATCGCGTGCGCTGTGCCCTGGCGCCAGCACGACCTGGTCGCAGCGCAACTGCCCCCCGCCGGCCAGCGCCAGGCCGCGCACATGGCGCGGGCGCGATGCGTCGTCATGGGCTTCGAGCAACAGGCCCACCACCTGCTGGCCGAAGCGGATCTCGCCGCCCAGCGCGACGATGTCGGCGCGCATCTTCTCGATCATGCCGACCAGGCGAAAGGTGCCGATATGCGGCTTGGCGACGTAGAGGATCTCTTCCGGCGCACCGGCCTTGACGAACTCCTCCAGCACCTTGCGCGTCAGGTGGCGCGCATCGCTGATCTGGCTCCACAACTTGCCGTCGCTGAAGGTGCCGGCGCCGCCTTCGCCGAACTGCACGTTCGACTGCGGGTCGAGCACGCCGCGACGCCACAGTCCCCAGGTGTCCTGCGTGCGTTCGCGCACCGGCTTGCCGCGCTCCAGCACGATCGGCGCCAGGCCCATCTGCGCCAGGACCAAGGCGGCAAACAGCCCGCAGGGGCCGAAGCCGACGACCACCGGGCGCGGCCGCTGCTCGGCGCGCCAGTCGGCCGGGGCGTGGGCGGGCAGCCGGTAGCGCGTGTCGGGCGCTGTGCGCACGTGGCGGTCATGCGCCAGTCGCGCCAGCACGGCGGCTTCATCAACAGCGTCGGCCAGGCGGCAATCGACGGTGTAGATCAGCATCACCGCCGCCTTGCGCCGGGCATCCCAGGCGCGGCGGAAGACGCTCAGCTCGGCCAGATCGGCGTCGCGCAGGCCCAGCCGCTGCAGCACCGCCTGGCGCAGCGCCGGCGCGGCATGGCCCAGCGGCAGGCGCAGCTCGGTGATGCGAAGCATGGCTGCGCCGCCGCGGCGGCGGCCGTCAGCCGCCCTTCTTCGCGCGCTTGCCCGGGTTCTTCTTGCTGCGCGTGTGCGAGCCGCGCTCCAGGCTGACCTTCTGGCCGCGCTGCGTGGTGACGGTGACGCCGGTCGGCGCCGGCGGGCGTGGCGTGGCCTTGCGGTCGGCTTCGGTGGTGATCTTGTTGCCCATGGTGGACTGCCCTGTCGTGAATGCAAAGGCGCGATTAGGCCACAGCGCGCGGGTGCGGCGATTGTCCGACAATCACGGCATGCTGGCGCAACGCACCCTGAAGTCACTGACCCACGCCGTCGGCCTGGGCGTGCACAGCGGCCAGAAGGTGGAGCTGACGCTGGGCCCCGCGCCGCCCGATACCGGCATCGTCTTTCGTCGCACCGACCTGCCTGTGCCGGTGGACATCGCGGTCACGCCGCTGGCGGTGAGCGACACGCGCATGGCGACCACGATTTCGCCCGGTGGCTTGCCCGGCCAGCCGATGGTGCAGACCATCGAACATCTGTTGTCGGCCTGCGCCGGTCTGGGCCTGGACAACCTGGCCATCGACATCAGCGGCGAAGAGGTGCCGGTGCTCGACGGTTCGGCGGCCAGCTTCGTCTACCTGCTGCAAAGCGCCGGCATCGTGCTGCAGGACGCGCCCAAGCGCTTCCTGCGCGTGTTGAAGCCGGTGGAAATCCGCGAAGGCGAGGGCGCCACGCTGAAATGGGCGCGGCTCGAGCCCTACCACGGCTACTCCTTGAGCTTCGAGATCGACTTCAACCACCCGGCGGTGGACGCCACCGGACGCGTCGTCAGCTTCGACTTCAGCACCGGCCAGTACAAGCGCGACATTGCGCGTGCCCGCACCTTCGGCTTTGCGCGCGACGTGGAGGCCATGCGCTCGCGCGGCCTGGGCCTGGGTGGCAGCCTGGACAACGTCGTCGTCGTCGATGACAGCCGCGTGCTGAATGCCGATGGCCTGCGCTACGGCGACGAGTTTGCCAAGCACAAGATCCTCGACGCCATCGGCGACTTGCAGGTGCTGGGCCAGCCCTTGCTCGCGGCCTACAGTGCCTACCGCAGCGGCCATGCGTTGAACAACCGCTTGCTGCGCGCGCTGCTGGCCGACCCGCGGGCGCACGAAACCGTGACCTTCGACGATGCGGCCGAGGCGCCCAAGGGCTTTGCCGAGCTGACCCCGGCATGGTGATCTTCAGGCTGGTGTTCGGCCTGCTGCTGCTGGCCGGCATCCTGTGCTTTGCAATGTCCATCGCCACCGGTCAGGCGGCATGGCGCCAGCGCGGGCTGGTCATCGTCAAGTGGACGGTGCTGGCCGGGCTGGGCTTCTTCGCGGTGATCATCCTGGAGCGCCTGACGGCCATGCTTTGAGCGCCGGGCCTGGCACTGAAGGCCTTCAGCGCTTGTCCGGGGCGATGCCTCGCAGCGTGGCGCTGAAGCGGGCGTGGGCCGCGGCATCCACCGCCCGGTGCTTGCGCGTCGTGCTCGCGGGATGGCCGATCAGGCTGGCGCTGCCCTTCCAGTTGTGCGCCGGCCGCACCGGGCGCGGCATGAAGCCACCGCCACAGTTGGGGCAGACGTTGCCCAGCAATGCATCGACGCAGTTGGCGCAGAAGGTGCATTCGAAGCTGCAGATGCGGGCATCGCTGGCGGCCGGCGGCAAATCCTTGTCGCAGTGCTCGCAGCTGGGGCGAAGTTCAAGCATGGGGTGGCTCCGGGTCGAAACGGCTGCGCCCGATTGTCGTGCCGCGCAGCGTGCACGCGCAGGGCCGGCACAGGCGCATCGCGGGCCAAGCTGGGACAATGCGCACTTGACTGCCACCACCACCATCACCCCGGCCGGCGCCGTCAAGGCGTTGACGGCCTACCGCCCCCACTGGGCCAAGCGTTTCGGCACGGCACCGTTCCTGCCGATGAGCCGCGCCGAGATGGACACACTCGGGTGGGACAGTTGCGACGTGATCATCGTCACCGGCGATGCCTATGTCGATCACCCGAGCTTCGGCATGGCGGTGATCGGGCGCGTGCTCGAAGCGCAGGGCTTCCGCGTCGGCATCGTCGCCCAGCCCGACTGGCAATCGGCCGATGCGTTCAAGGCGCTGGGCCGGCCGAAGCTGTTCTTCGGCGTCACCGCCGGCAACATGGATTCGATGATCAACCGCTACACGGCGGATCGCAAGCTGCGCAGCGACGACGCCTACACCCCCGGCGATGTCGCGGGCAAGCGGCCCGACCGAGCGGCGCTGGTCTATGCGCAGCGCTGCCGCGAGGCCTTCAACGAGGTGCCGATCGTGCTCGGCGGCATCGAAGGCAGCCTGCGGCGCATCGCGCACTACGACTACTGGCAGGACAAGGTGCGGCGTTCGATCCTGGTGGACAGCAAGGCGGACCTGTTGCTGTACGGCAATGCCGAGCGCGCCATCGTCGAGATCGCGCACCGGCTGGCGCGGCGCGAGCCGGTGCATGTCATCACCGACGTGCGCGGCACCGTCTTCACGCGACGCAGCGGTGACCCATCGGCCGAGGGTTGGTTCGAGATCGATTCGACTGAAGTGGACCAACCTGGCCGCATCGACGAGCACATCAACCCGTACCAGAGCACCGGCGAGCAGGCGGCCGGGCAGGGCGCGAGCTGCGTGAAGGAAGACGGCACCGCGGCGCCGGCCGATGGCTCACAGCCGATCACCTTCTTCTCCAACGGCGCGCCGAAGCTGGTCGGGCGCTACCGGCTGCCGCCGCGTGAGCGCACCGTCATCCGCCTGCCCTCCTATGAACAGGTGAAGAGCGACCCGGTGCTGTATGCCCATGCCAACCGCGTGCTGCACCTGGAAACCAACCCCGGCAACGCACGTGCGCTGGTGCAGCGTCATGGGATTGACAAGACTGCGCGCGACGTCTGGCTGAACCCGCCGCCGATCCCGCTGAGCACGGCCGAGATGGACTGGGTATTCGACCTGCCGTACGCGCGCTCACCCCATCCAAGCTATGCCGACGCCAACGGTAGCCACGATGGGCCGACCAAGATCCCGGCCTGGGAAATGATCCGCTTCAGCGTGAACATCATGCGCGGCTGCTTCGGCGGCTGCACCTTCTGCTCGATCACCGAGCACGAAGGCCGCATCATCCAGAGTCGCAGCGAAGCCTCGGTGCTGCGCGAGATCGAGGACATGCGCGACAAGGTGCCGGGCTTCACCGGCGTCGTCAGCGACCTCGGCGGGCCCACCGCCAACATGTGGCGCATCGGCTGCAAGAGCACGGCCATCGAAGCCGCGTGCCGCAAGCCCAGCTGCGTCTACCCCGGCATCTGCCCGAACCTGAACACCGACCACGCGCCGCTGATCAAGCTGTACCGCAAGGCGCGCGCACTGCCCGGGGTGAAGAAGGTGCTGATCGCATCGGGCCTGCGCTACGACCTGGCGGTGAAGTCGCCCGAGTACATCAAGGAACTCGCTGCGCACCATGTCGGCGGCTACCTGAAGATCGCGCCCGAGCACACCGAGGGCGCTCCGCTGAGCAAGATGATGAAACCCGGTATCGGGGCCTATGAGCGCTTCAAGCAGTTGTTCGATGCCGCCAGCGCCGAAGCCGGCAAGAAGCAGTTCCTGATTCCGTATTTCATCGCTGCGCACCCAGGCACCAGCGACGAGGACATGTTGAACCTGGCGCTGTGGTTGAAGAAGAACGGCTTCCGCGCCGACCAGGTGCAGACCTTCTACCCCAGCCCCATGGCCACCGCCACGGCGATGTACCACAGCGGCCGCAACCCGTTGAAGGGCATCAGCCGCGACCCGAGGCGCGGCGAGAAGGTCGACATCGTGCGCGGCGAGCGGCGCCGCCGGCTGCACAAGGCCTTCCTGCGCTGGCACGACGCCAACAACTGGCCGCTGCTGCGCGAAGCCTTGAAGGCGATGGGCCGCGCCGACCTGATCGGCAATGGCCGGCAGCACCTGATCCCGAGCTTCCAGCCGGTCACCGGCGGGGCCTATGTGGCGGCCCGGCGCAAGAACGCCACCGCCGCGACGCCGAAACGTGGACAGTTGCTGACGCAACACACCGGCCTGCCGCCGCGCGAGTCGGGCGGCAAAGCGCGCCGCAAGACCCGGTAGCGGGCCGTCAGGGGCGGCTGAACAGATCGGGCGCGCCGGCCGGGTCGGCGCCTTCGATCTGCAGCAGCCGCAGCTTTGTGCGCAGCCCGCCATGCGCCGAAAAGCCTCCCGCCTTGCCGCCGGCCGCCAGCACGCGATGGCAGGGCACCACCGGCGCAAAGGGGTTGCGCCCGAGCGCCTGGCCGACGGCGCGTGCCAGGCTGCGGTCACCCAGGTGCTCGGCGATGGCGCCGTAGCTCGAGGTCTGACCTGCAGGAATGGCGCGGGCGATCGCGTAGACGCGGCGGTGCAGGTCGGGCACGCCGCGCAGGTCGAGTTCCACAGCCGAAAGGTCCACCGGCTCACCGCGCAGCAGCGTACGAATGCCCTCGATGGTCTGCAGCACCGCGACGGGAGGAGCGCACTCCTGCAGCTCGGGCACGCGGCGCTGCAGCCGCGCCCGTGTCCTGGCCGCATCGGCCTCGGGCAACTGCAGCGCGCGCACGCCGTGATCGCCCCAGGCGATGCCGCAACTGCCGAGCGCGCTGTCGAAGACGGCCCAGCCCGCTTGGACCATGCTGTGCCTGGCGTTGCGCGATGTCACCTTGCCGCGCGTCAGCCCGCTACTTGGGTTGGATGCGGGTGATCTTGGTGCCCTGCATAGGCCTTGGCCTGCAGCGCTTTGGCGGCCGGCACCTTGGCATACAGCTTCTTCAGCGCGGCCTGCGCATCGTTTATCAATGCTGCGGCCGTCGCGGCGTGCGCGGCCGCACTGGCCAGCAACAGGCCGGCCAACGACCAGGCCACGACCCGCAAGGTGGCGCGGTGGGTCGGGTGGAGCACTTCGGCAGGATGGCTGACGGGCACGGCGTTCTCCGAAGATCGGTGCGACCGAGCAATCTACCCTGCATTGGCATCGCCGACGCGTGTGTGGCGCGGATGCCGCAGTTTGTGCGCTCCGTGCCACCCTGTGGTTTGTGCCTATGCGCTGCATCGCAGCATGTGACATATGCTCGGCCCCGGGAGGCTGCGGCGAAGATCGCGGCCGGTTCACAAAGAATGTCGTTGGGGAACGCTGGCATGGGCGTTTGCACGTTGGGTTTCAGCCTCGGCTTGGCGTCGTCGCGTGAGGATTTGCTGGCCGCTTGTTCGGTGCGCGCGCAGGCGTATCGCCACCACCTGCCGGAGATGGGTCCGCGCTTGAGCGAACCCGATGCTCTCGATCTGGCCGAGGGCACGGCCGTTTTCCTGTGCCGTGACAAGGCCAGCGGCCTGGCCACCGGCACGATGCGCATTCAGACCAGCCACTTCGGCGCGCTGCGCATGGAAGACAGCCTGAGCCTGCCCGATTGGCTGGCCGTCGAACCCAGGGCCGAGATCACCCGTCTGGCCGTGCGCGTCGGTGCCGACCCGCTGACCAAGTTGTGCCTGATGAAGGCCAGCTATCTGTACTGCATGGCCCAGCAGGTCCAGTGGATGGTGATCGGCGCGCGCAACGAGGCGCTGATCCGCAACTACCGCCGCCTGGGGTTCCGCGATGTGCTCGGCCCCGGCGAACAGGTGCCGCTGTTGCACACCGGCGGTCTGCTGCACGGCATCATGGCCTTCGACGTGATGGCCGCCAAGGACGTCTGGGCCGCGGCGCGACACCCGTTGTATGGGTTCATGATCGAAACCCTGCACGCGGATTTGCACATCGGCACGCCCGCGCCGGTCCATGGGCTGCCACTGGGTGCCGCTGGGCTTGCGGTGCAGGGCATGCCCGCCTGAGGGCGGAAGCTACGTCGTCGCCGATTCGCGCTGGCGCGACCAGCGGCTGAGCACGCGGTCGAGCTCGTCCTTGGTGTAGGGCTTGGACATGAAGTCGTCCATGCCGGCATTCAGGCATTGCTGGCGGCTGACATCCGAGGTGGTGGCCGTGAGTGCGATCACCGGCAGGCGCGGCAGACCCATCGTGCGCTCCTGGGCGCGGATTTCGCGCGTGGCTTCCATGCCGTCCATGGTCGGCATGCGGCAGTCCATCAGCACCAGATCGGGCCGGTTGACATCGCGCAGGGCATGCCGTACCGCCTGGCCACCGTCACTGACGCGCTCGGCCGATACACCCAGGTGCTCTAGGTAGGCGGTGGCGATCACCGCGTTCACATCGTCGTCCTCGGCGATCAGCACGCGGCGCAAGCCAGCCCCGCCGGTGAGCGCTGTCGGTACGTCGGCGCCCGGGTGGGTGGGCTCCTTGCTCGCCGAAGCGGCCGGCAGGCGGGCCGTGAACAGCGCGGTCGTGCCCACGCCCGGCTTGCTGGTCATCGCGATGTCTCCGTGCATCGCCTGGGCGATGTCGCGGGCGATGGTCAGGCCCAGGCCCGTGCCTTCGACTGGCCGCCCGGCATCGCTGCCGACCTGGCGGAAGGCCTCGAACACCCGCGGCAGTTCGGCCGCGTCGATGCCGGGCCCGGTGTCCTGCACCTCGGCCTCGAGCAGGCCGCTGGCGGCATCGCGCCGCAAGCTCAACGTGACCGAGCCCTTCTGGGTGAACTTGACCGCGTTGCCGAGCAGGTTGTGCAGCACCTGGCGCACGCGCACCGGGTCGCCCTGCAGCCAGCAGGGCGCAGCCACCCGCGACGACAAGCGGAAGCTCAAGCCCTTCTCGCCGGCGCGCACCGTGTAGACGTCGGCCAGCGTCTGCACCAGTGCGCACAGCTCGAAGCGTTCGTTGCGCATCGCAAAGCGGCCGGATTCGAGGCGCGAGATGTCGAGCAGGTCGTTGATCAGGCCCAGCAGGTGCATGCCGGAGGATTCGATCAGCTCGACACGGCGAGCCACGCCGCTGTCCTTGGCCTCCAGGTGCAACAGCCGCGCCACGCCGAGGATGCCATGCAGCGGGGTACGCAACTCATGGCTGATGTTGCCCAGGAACTGGGTCTTCACCGCGCTCTGGCGCAGCGCCAGCTTCAGCGCATCGTCCTTGTCGCGGGTCAGCGCCTGCGCGTGCAGGCGCAGCTTCAGGCCGTCGGCCAGGCGCTTCTGCGAGCCCACGGCGGTCACCAGCAGCAGCACCAGCAGCACCAGCAAGCCGGTGCCACCGAGGGTGCCGAACTCGTCGCCGCGCGCCAGCAGCCCCACCACGGTGAAGCCGAGGATCGGCGTCACGTAGGCCGCCGTCGAGCGCATGCTGAACTGCAGACCGAAGGTGGCCACGCAGGACACACCGGCCATCACCGCGCCGACGAGGGAGGCTAGCGGGATCGCCGAGCCCATCAGCAGGAAGCCGGCCACGCCCCAGACCACGCCATCGGCCAGCAACCAGGCGTCGGTGGTGCGGCGCCAGCCGATGCCGCCGGGACGGCCGAGGCGGTCGTAGTGCAGGCTCAGCGCCAGCCGCGCGAGGGCGACGACGATCTTGATCGCCAGCCACAGATCGATGACCCAGGTCGGCAAGGCCATGCCGCGCAGTTGCAGCGCCAGGAACACGGCGAACAACGTGGCCACCACGGTGCCCAGCCGGGTGTGGCCGAGCACCATGTTCAACTGCTCGTCGCTCAGGATCGGGTTCAGCGTGTCCTCGGCCGTCGCGTCGGCCTTCGCCCGTGACGGGGCGCGCGGTGCCGCGTCGGCGCCGCGTGCCTGCAGCGAGGGCACGCGCATGGAGATCAAGTCTCGGCCGCTGCCACCGCGCCGAATTCGCTGGGCAGGTCGATGCGCAGCGCGTCGCAGGTCGAGCGCAGCAGGCCGAGGCGATCGGCGCCGTTCAAGTGGGGTTGACCGCCACCGAGCTCGCGCTCGAACTGCTGCAGGGCCTCATGCCGATAGCGCAGCAGCGCGCGCTGCCAGTCGCGCAGGATCAACAGTTTGGCCAGGCTGGCGCCGAGCTTGAAGTCGTCGGGCAATTGCATCGAGCCGCGGCCGAGTTCGATGTCGGCAAACAGGCCCGGCACGGGCAGTTGAAATTCGTCGGGGTCGCAGGTGCCGCCGCTGCGCGGGGCCGCTGCCATCGTGGCTGCCATGTTGTTCATTGCTGCTGATTCCTCGAGCGTGCGGTGGTCTGGCGTCGCGCATGCCCAAGCGGTGGGCTTGCCCGGACTGCGCGCGCACGTCCGATCATGCCACCCGCACTGCGTCGGTGGGCGCCAACTATTGCGCGCAATCGGCACTCCGGGCTGGCTTGTGGCGCCGCCGGGTGGCCGATCGCGGCGCCGGCACAATCGCTGCATCCCGATGGAGACAGGTTTGTTCGCGATCTTCGAAAGACTGGTGAAGCCCTATCCCGACGGTGTCAATCCGACACTGCCGCGCGGCTTCCTGCCCTTCGTCTGGGCCTGCACGGTCGGCTTGCGCGGCTACATCCTGGCCATGACCCTGTTGACCGCCGCCATCGGCGTGTTCGAGGCACTGCTGTTCGCGATGCTCGGCCGGATCGTCGATTGGCTCGGCCCCGTGCGGCCGGAGCAACTGTGGCAGCAGCACGGCGGCACGCTGGCGCTGCTGGCCGCGGTGCTGCTGGGCAGCACCGTGCTGGTGGCGGCGCAGTCGATGTTCAAGCACCAGGCCATGGCCGGCAACTTTCCGATGCGCCTGCGCTGGAATTTCCATCGCGCGCTGCTGCAGCAGAGCATGAGCTTCTACCAGGACGAGTTCGCCGGGCGCATCGCCACCAAGCTGATGCAGACCGCGCTGGCGGTGCGCGACGTGTGGATGATCCTGGCCGATATCCTGGTCTTCGTGCTGATCTATTTCGTCACCATGGTGGCGGTGGTCGGTGGCTTCGACACCTGGCTGCTGCTGCCGTTCCTGGTGTGGGTGCTGCTGTACATCGTCGCCTTGCGCTGGTTCGTGCCGCGCCTGGCACGCACCGCCAAGGCCCAGGCCGACGCCCGATCGCTGATGACCGGGCGCATCACGGATGCCTATACCAACATCGCCACCGTCAAGCTGTTCTCGCACGCCGGGCGCGAGGCCGGCTATGCCCGCTCGGCGATGCAGGAGTTCTTGCTCACGGTCTTTGCGCAAATGCGTCTGGTCAGCGGCTTCGAGATCGTCAACCACCTGCTTGGCATCGCGTTGATCCTGGCCACCGCCGGCACCACGTTGTGGCTGTGGACCGAGGCACAGGTGGGTGTCGGCGCGGTCGCTGCAGCGACCGCGATGTCGCTGCGCCTGAACGGCATCTCGCACTGGGTGATGTGGGAGATGGCCGACCTGTTCGAGCAGGTGGGCACGGTGCAGGACGGCATCAACACGCTGACGCGGCCGCACGCCGTGCTTGACCGCCCGGGCGCCAAGCCGTTGCGCGTCAGCCGAGGCGAAGTCCTGTTCGAGCGTCTGAACTTCCGCTATGGCAAGGCCGATGGGGCCAAAGTGGTCGAGGGGTTGACGCTGCAGGTGCGCGCCGGCGAGAAGATCGGCCTGGTTGGCCGTTCGGGCGCCGGCAAGAGCACCCTGGTCAACCTGCTGCTGCGCTTCTACGACCTGGAGTCGGGCCGCATCCTGGTCGACGGCCAGGACATCGCCGACGTCACGCAGGACAGCCTGCGCGCGGCCATCGGCATGGTCACGCAGGACACCTCGCTGCTGCACCGCTCGGTGCGCGACAACATCCTCTACGGTCGCCCCGATGCCGGCGAGGCCGAGATGGTGGCCGCGGCGCAGCGCGCCGAAGCGCATGACTTCATCCTCGGTCTGGCCGACCCGGCCGGTCGCAGTGGCTACGACGCGCATGTCGGGGAGCGCGGCGTCAAGCTGTCCGGCGGGCAGCGCCAGCGCATCGCCATCGCCCGCGTGATGCTCAAGGACGCCCCGATCCTGCTGCTCGACGAGGCCACCAGCGCCCTGGACAGCGAAGTCGAGGCCGCGATACAGGCCAGCTTGTACCGGTTGATGCAGGGCAAGACCGTGCTCGCCATCGCGCACCGGCTGTCCACGATCGCGGCAATGGACCGGCTGGTGGTGTTGGACCAAGGGCGCATCGTCGAGATGGGCGATCACCGTGGGCTGTTGGCGCAGGGTGGGCTGTACGCCCGGCTGTGGGCGCACCAGAGCGGTGGCTTTCTCGGCGACGAGCCGGCCGAAGCCGAAGCCGCCGGGACGTCGGCCGAGGCGGACGCTGGCCTTGCCGCGCTGATGGCTGCCGACAAAGTCATGCCGGTGCCGCCGGCTTTCCGCTGAAGCCGCTCAAGCCGCCGAGGGGCGCCGCCGATAGAGCCGCACAAGCCGCCTCGACGCCGTCGCGCCGGGCTGCCGTGACGCATGCAGATCGCCCTTCCTCTTCCCGTCCAGGATTGGCTCTTCGGGGCCGACCGCAAGCAGCGCATTCGCATGCAGCGCACGCTGGTGGCCTCGGGCGTGTACCTGCTGGCCGCGCTGGGGCAATGGTGGTCGGGCGAGATCGGCCTGGCCGATCCGGCCATGGCACGGGCGCTGATCCTGTGCCTGGCGCCGGGGCTGTTCGGCTTCTACATGGCGATGCGCAGCGGCCTGAACCTGCACGCGGTCGACCCCGCGCTGACCATGCCGCAGATGGTCTTCGCCATCGTTGCCATGGCCGCGGCCTATGTCATCAACCCGCCGCTGCGCGGCATGCTGCTGATGATCGTGGCGCTGGTGCTGATGTTCGCCGCCTTCACGCTCAGCCCGAAGGCGTCGCGCGCGCTGGGACTGTTCGCCGTGACCTCGCTCGGCCTGGTGATGCTGTCAATGGCCACCGCCGCGCCGGCGGTCTTCGATCCGACCATCGAGCGCATCCACTTCATCTTCGCGGCCGTCGTCTTGCCGGTGATCTCGATGCTGGCCGGCGACCTGTCGACCCTGCGCACGCGACTGAAGCAGCAGAAGGCCGAACTTCAGGATGCGCTGGCACGCATCCACAAGCTGGCCACCCGCGACGACCTGACCGGACTGATCAACCGGCGCCACATGGAAGAACTGGCCCAGGTGGAGCACCGCCGTGCGTTGCGCAGCGGCGCGATGCCTTGCCTGTGCCTGGTGGACATCGACCACTTCAAGCGCATCAACGACCTGCACGGCCATGCCGCCGGCGACGAGGTGCTGCGCCTGTTCGCCCGCCAGTCGGCCGCGGCCATGCGTGAGACCGACGTGCTCGCCCGGTGGGGCGGCGAGGAGTTCCTGGTGATGCTGCCCGACACGCAACTGAACGAAGCGCGCATGGGCTTCGAGCGGTTGCGCCGGTTGCTGTCACGCGATCAGGTGTGGGGTGAGCGCTTGCACCTGCGTGTCAGCTTCTCCGCCGGTTTGACGGCGTGGCGGCCGGGCGAGGCGATGCGCGACGCCCTGGCGCGTGCCGACGCGGCGCTGTACGAGGCCAAGGCGAGCGGTCGCGATCGTCTGGTCGAACGCTGACCGCGGCGGCTTGCGCGCTGCGCCGGCCGCGCCTTCAGAACAGTCGCGTGGCAAAGAAGCCGAGCGTGCGCGCATGCGCCAGCGCCGCACTGGCGGGGTGGTAGGAGCCACGCGCCCAGCAGTTGAAGCCGTGGTCGGCGGCGTCATAGACGAAGATCTCGGCGCCGCGCGGTTGCATCGCATCGCGCACCCGCTCCACCGCCGCCAAGGGGATGTTGGCATCGCGCGCGCCGTAGTGGAACATGGTCGGGCAGCCGATGCGCGGCGCCAGGTCGAGCAGGTCCTGGATGCCGCCGCCGTAGTAGGCCACGGCGGCATCGACGCCGGCCACAGCCGCGGCCACATAGGCCAGGCGCCCGCCCAGGCAGTAGCCGACGGCGCCGATGCCCCGGCCGCGCGCTTCGGGCCGCGCGCGCAGATGCCTGGCGGCGTCGATCATGTCGCGCTGCAGCGCTTCGCGGTCGGCGGCCATGGCCAAGGCGCGGCCGCGCTGGATGTCGTCGGCGCTGTAGCCGATTTCGAGCCTGCGCTGCTGCTGCCAGAACACGTCGGGCGCGAGCACCACGAACCCGTGCAGCGCGAACTGCTCGGCCACGGCGCGGATGTGCTCGTTGACGCCGAAGATCTCCTGGTAGAGCAGCAGCCCCGGCCCGCTGCCGGCCGGTGGCAGCGCCAGGTACGCATCAAAGCTGCCGGCCGCGCCGGCGATCTGGGTCCAGTCAGTCTTGACGGGTGAATTCATCGGGGTCTCCAGGATGTGGGCCGGCTTGGGCGCGTTCGGCCTGCAGCCGGCTGTCGAGCAGGCGGCGGAACTGCAGCAGCGCGGCGTCCATCGCCAGCGGCAGCATCGGTGCGGCCGGGTTCAGCTGGATGTTGCGGTACTGCGCGGTGATGGTTTCGCGATCTTCGTCGAAGGCGCCGAGCAGGCTGGCGAAGATCGAATCGGCCACCGCGCCGTCGCCTTCGCCGCGACGATGCGACTGCTGGAAGAAGTAGTGCGTCGAATACTCGGTCTCGGGGGTCAGCGTCTGGCAGCTGTGCAACTGCACCGCGCGGCGCAAGTCGTCGGACGCATCGCTGACGGGTCGGCCGCCGGAGTGCATCAGCAACGTGCCGGGCAGCACGAAGTCGTAGATGAACCAGCGGTCGATCGGTTCGTCGAAATGGCGGAAGCGCTGGTAGAACGGCGGCGCCGGCACGTTGGCGACATGCCGCGTGACGCGAATGCCCAGTTGCGGCCAGGTGGCGTCAGGCCCAGGCAGCTTGTCGATCTGGGGTACCGCCTGTGCGATCAGCGGCGAGCCGCCAAGGGTCCTTTCATGCACATACGACAGGTGCGAAAAGTCCAGCAGGTTGTCGCAGATCAGCAGGTACGGCGCCGCGTAGTGCATGTAGCCCGGGATGTGCTGCCAGTCGGGGTGGTGATTGGAGAAGTTGTCCGGCAACAAGCGCGGGTCGGCGCGCTCGGGCTCGCCCATCCAGATGAACAGCCAACGGTTGTGCATCACCACCGGGTAGCAACGCACGCGTGCCTTCGGCGGCACCGCCGCCAGACCCGGGGCTTCGACGCAGATCCCCGCAGCGTCGAACTTCAGGCCGTGATAGCCGCAACGCACGCCATCGCCTTCGCGCCGGCCCCTCGACAGCGGCGCCAGGCGATGGCAACAGCGGTCCTCCAGCGCGGCGAAGCCACCATCGGCAGTGCGCAGCACCAGGATCGGCTCGCCGAGCACGACGCGGCTGAACAGCTCGCCCGATTCAGCGGCGGGAATTTCGTGCTCCCAGGCGATCACATACCAGCAGTCCTTCAGCCAGTGGCCGTGCAGCGGCGTTCGCTGGGCCGGCGGCGCGCTTTCGAGTCGGCCCGTTTGTGCCATGCGCCAATCTAGCGCATGTGCGCCACCGCCGACCACCGGGTTCGCCCGGTCGGGCCGCCGATCAGTAGCTGCGCCCCTTGCGGAACTGCGCATGCGCGCGCGGCGCCAGCGCGGTGGCTCGGGCCAGCGTCGCCAGCGAAGCGCCGGCGTGGGCATGCGTGATGGCCAGCCCCAGCGCATCGGCCGCGTCCCTGCCGGGCAGCCGGGGCAGCCGCAGCAGGCGCATCACCAGTTGTTGCACCTGTTCCTTGCTGGCGTGGCCGTGGCCGACGATGGACTTCTTCAACTGCAGCGCCGTGTATTCAGCCACCGGCAGGCCGGCCGAGACCAGCGCGGCCAGCGCGGCGCCGCGGGCCTGACCGAGCAGCAGGGTGCTCTGCGGGTTGACATTGACGAAGACGATCTCTACCGACGCGCACGATGGCCCGTAGGCAAGCACCACCTCGCGCACGCCTTCGAAGATGATCTTCAGCCGCGCGGGCAGGTCGCCCAGGGCGGCCTCGCGCGTGTGGATGGTGCCGCTGGCGACATAGCCCAGACGGTGACCATCCGCCTCGACCACGCCGAAGCCGGTGGTCTGCAACCCGGGGTCGATGCCGAGGATGCGCCCGATCATGGCGCCAGGCCCGCATACCAGCGCACCGAGTGGAAGAACACCGGCGCCGCGAAACACAGCGGCGCCACCCGATCGAGCAGCCCGACCGCACCGGTGACCGAACTCTGGTTGCCCCAATAGCGCACGCCGGCGTCCTTCTTCAGCGCCTTCATCACGAACTCGCCCAAGGTGCCGCAAGCGCCGGCGATGAAGCCGAAGGCCAGCGCCTGGACGATGCGAAACGGCGTGATCCAGACCAGCAGCGCGCCGACGGCCGCGGCGGCCAGTGCGCCGCCGAGCCAGGCGCGGTAGGAGAAGGAGCGGTCGATGTGTCGTGCCACGGGCCGGCGGCGCAGCCAGCGGCTCATCAGTTCCTGCACGATCTGCGCCGTGGCCGAGACCACGACCAGGAAGAACAGCAGGAAAGCGCCGGCGCCGACGTAGCGCGGGGTCGGCAGCAGCAACAGTGCCGGCGCATGGCTCAGGCCGAAGACGCACACCATGATGCCCCATTGAATCTTCGCGTTGCGTTCGAGGAAGCGCGCGGGGTCGCCGGCCAGCGCGCTCAGCACCGGGATTGCCAGGAACACATACACCGGAATGAAGACGCTGAACAGGTCGAAGCTGCGCCAGGCGACCAGCACGTACTGCAGCGGCAGCACGACGAAGAAGGCCAGGATCAGGCTGCGGTGGTCGCTGCGCCGGGTGTGCGCCAGCGTGATGAACTCGCGCAGCGCCAGGAACGAGAACACGCCGAACAGCAGCGTCGCGCCCGCCGGGCCGCTGATCCAGGACAGCCAGAACACGGTGGTGCCGATCCACAGCGCGCGCAGGTCGCGCAGCAGTTGCGCGTGCGTGTCCCGCGGATCGCTGTCGTGGCTGCGAAAGGAGCGCGCGAACACACCGATGGTCGCCAGCGCCAGCAGGCCGAAGAGGATCACGAACAGCAGCGCCACCTGCTGCTCCATCGACAGCGAGCGCAGTGTGTTCATGGAACGAAGGGCCGCAGCGCGACGACGGCGCCGCGCGCACGCGCGAGAAAGACGCGCTTGTCCTCGCCGGGCAGCAACTGCATCGGCGTGCCGAAGGTGGCGGTGCACAGGATCGGCACCGGCACCACCTCGCCCTTGGGCATGACGCGCTGCACGTTGTCGATCCACACCGGCACCAGCTGCACGCCCGGGAACTTCTCGGCCAGGTGGTACAGCCCGCTCTTGAAGTCCTGTGGCTCGCCCTTGTTGCTGCGCGTGCCCTCGGGAAAGATCACCAGCGAGTCGCCATGCTCCAGCGCTTCGGCCAGCGGCTCCAGCGGATCCTGGTCATCCGTGCGCGTGCGGCTGACGTACACCGCGTTGAAGACCTCGCGCGTCAACCAATGCTTGAACCTGCCGGTGGTCCAGTAGTCGCGCGCCGCGATCGGCCGCGTGCGCACGCGCAGGTCGTCGGGCAGGGCCGCCCAGATCAGCACCCAGTCGAGGTGGCTCTGGTGGTTGGCGAAGTAGATGCGCTGCAGTGCCTCGGGCGGACAGCCCTGCCAGTGACCTTGGGCTCCAGTGATCAGCCGGGCCACGAAGGACACCAGCATGCCCATGGTCTTGACCGCGATCGACATGCGGTGATGGTAGCTTGATGGTCGCGGCAAGCGGCCCTGATGCAGCCGTATGGCTGCATCAGGGCCCCGCGGGTGTCAGCGCCCGTAGGTGGCGGTGAACGACGCCTTGCCCAGCATGGCCGCACCGATGCCCTTGTTCAGCACGAAGCCATACAGGCCGGCCGTGCCGCTGCGCGGCACGCCGCCGGCCACCTCGAGCTTGTCCACCGCCAGCGCATAGACCGTGAACACATAGCGGTGCGGCCGGTCGCCCACCGGCGGGCACGGGCCACCGTAGTTGCCGTTGCCACCGGTGGCGCCCGTATCCAGGAAATCGGTATTGCCGCCGAAGGCGCCGGCCGGCAACCGGTCGGCGCGGTTGCCGACGCCCTGCGACAGGATCACCGTGTTGGCCGGCAGGTTGTAGACCGCCCAATGCCAGAAGCCGCTGCCGGTGGGCGCATCGGGGTCGTACATCTGCACGGCGAAGGACTTGGTGCCTGCCGGCGGATTGCGCCAGATCAGCGTCGGCGAGAGGTTGTCGCCCTTGCAGCCAAAGCCGTTGAGCACGAACTTGTTGTCGAAGCTGCCGCCGGCCAGGTCCGGGCTGCTGAGGATGAAATCGGTGGACGGCGCCGAACTGGCGCAGCCGCCCAAGCTGGCGGCCAGGGCCAGCAGCAATGTGGCCGGTGCAACGAAGTGCTTCATTCATCGTCTCCTTCGGGTCAGTGGCGGAAGTGGCGGGTGCCGGTGAAAACCATGGCGATGCCGCGCTCGTCGGCCGCGGCGATGACCTCGTCGTCGCGCATCGAACCGCCGGGCTGGATGACGCAGGCCGCGCCTTCGTCGATGACCACGTCCAGCCCGTCGCGGAACGGGAAGAAGGCGTCGCTGGCCACGGCCGAGCCGGCCAGCGACAGCCCGGCGTTGCCGGCCTTGATGCGCGCGATGCGCGCCGAGTCGATGCGACTCATCTGCCCCGCACCCACCCCCAGCGTCATGCCGCCGCCGCAGAAGACGATGGCATTGCTCTTCACGAACTTGGCCACCTTCCAGGCGAAGAGCAGGTCGTCCAGCTGCGCCGTCGTCGGGGCGAGTTTCGTCACCACGCGCAGCTCGGCGCGGGCCACGTTCTTCAGGTCGGGTGTCTGCAGCAGCATGCCGCCGCCGATGCGCTTGAAGTCCAGTGGGTTGGCCGCCGCGCCGAGCGGCACTTCGAGCACGCGCAGATTCTGCTTGGCGGCGAAGATCGCACGCGCCTGGCTGCTGAAGCCCGGCGCGATCAGCACTTCGACAAACTGCTTGTGCTCGCCGATGCGCCGCGCCGTGGCTTCATCCACCGGCCGGTTGAAGGCCAGGATGCCGCCATAGGCCGAGGTCGGGTCGGTCTGCCAGGCCTTGTCGTAGGCCTCGACCAGACTGTGGCCAAGCGCCGCGCCGCAGGGGTTGGCATGCTTGACGATGACACACGCGGCCGACTCGAAGGTCTTGACGCATTCCCACGCCGCATCGGCATCGGCGATGTTGTTGTAGCTCAGTGCCTTGCCCTGGGTTTGCGTCCATCCGGCCAGCTGCCCGCGCCCGGCCGCCCTTCGCGATAGAACGCCGCCGCCTGGTGCGGATTCTCGCCATAACGCATGTCCTGCGTCTTGCTCAGCTGCAGGTGGTAGGTCGCGGGGAAGGCCTCACGCGCCGGCACCGCTGCTGCATCGTCTTCCGCCCCCGGGGCGAGCGCGCCCAGGTAGCTGGCGATCATGCCGTCGTAGGCGGCGGTGTGCGCATAGACCTTCTTCGCCAGCATGAAGCGCGTGTCGCGCCGCACCGCGCCGTCACGCAACTCGGCCAGCACGCGCGGGTAGTCCGCCGGGTCGATCAGCACGCTCACGTCGGGCCAGTTCTTCGCCGCAGCGCGCAGCATCGCCGGCCCGCCGATGTCGATGTTCTCGATGGCTTCTTCCAGTGTGCAGTCGGCGCGCGCGGTGGCCTGGGCGAAGGGATAGAGGTTGACGGCCAGCAGGTCGATCGTGCCGATGCCGTGTTCGGCCAGCGCCGCCATGTGCGCCGGCCGATCGCGCCGCGCCAGCAATCCACCATGGATGCGCGGGTGCAGCGTCTTCACGCGGCCATCGAGCATCTCGGGCGCACCGGTGACCTCGGCCACTTCGGTCACCGGCAGGCCGGCCTCGGCCAGCAGTCGTGCCGTGCCGCCGGTGGACAGCAGGCGCACGCCCAGCGCATGCAGCGCACGCGCGAAATCGACGATGCCGGTCTTGTCGGAAACGGAGAGCAATGCGGTCAGCTTGGCCATCGTCGGGTCCAGGAATGCGGCACGACGGCCTACTTGATCAGCTTGTGGTCACCGAGCTTGCGGCGCAGCGTGTTGCGATTGATGCCCAGCCATTCGGCGGCCTTGCTCTGGTTGCCCTCGGCATGGCGCATGACGACTTCGAGCATCGGCTTTTCCACCGTCAGCATCACCATGTCATGCATCGAATGCGGCTCGGCGCCGCGCAGGTCCTTGAAGTACTGCTCCAGGCTGGCGCGGATGCACTCTTCGATGTGCTTCTTGCTCATGCCGCGCGCACCAGGTTGTCCTCGTTGGCCGCGCCTTCGGGCAGCAGCACATGGCGCTCGGCCAGCGTGTCGAAGAAGGTGGTCACGGCGCGCAGCTGCGCCTCGCTGCTGTCCAGCGTGTTCATCGCCGCGCGAAAGGCCTCGCCGCCCGGCAAGGCACGTACCGCCCAGCCGATGTGCTTGCGCGCGGTGCGCACGCCTTGGTGTTCGCCGTAGAAGGCATGATGATCGTGCAGGTGCTCCAGCAGCCATCGCTGCACGTCGCGCGTGGGCGGGGCCGGCGGCAGCGCGCCGTGCCGCAGGAAGTGCGCGATCTCGCGGAAGATCCACGGCCGGCCCATCGCCGCGCGGCCGATCATCAGCGCATCGCAGCCGGTCTCGGCCAGCACCCGCCGCGCCTTGGGCGCCGAATCGATGTCGCCGTTGGCGACCACCGGGATGCGCAGCGCCGACTTGACTGCGGCCACCGTGCGGTACTCGGCCGCGCCGCCATAGCCCTGCTCGCGCGTGCGCCCATGCACCACCACCATGGCGATGCCGGCGTCCTGCGCGGCCAGCGCCAGGCGCTGCGCGTTGCGCTCGTTGTCGCACCAGCCGGTGCGCATCTTCAGCGTCACCGGCACGCCGCGCGGCGCACAGGCGGCGACCACCGCGGCGACGATGCGCAGCGCCAGCGGCTCGTCGCGCATCAGCGCCGAGCCGGCCCACTGATTGCACACCTTGCGCGCCGGGCAGCCCATGTTGATGTCGATGATCTGCGCACCGCGGTCGATGTTGTGGCGTGCCGCCTCGGCCATCATCGACGCATCCGTGCCCGCGATCTGCACCGCGATCGGTGCGCTCTCGCCGTCGTGGTTGGCGCGCTGGGCGGTCTTCACCGAGTCGCGCAGCTCGGGGCGCGCGCTGATCATCTCGCTCACCGCATGCCCGGCACCGAGGCGCCGGCACAACTGGCGGAACGGCCGGTCGGTCACGCCCGCCATCGGGGCGACGAACAGACGATTCGGCAGCGTGTGGGCACCGATGTGCATGTCGTGTCGGGTGGGTGCTGAAAAAGGAGGCAGGAGTATAGCGGCGGGTGCTGGCCCGCCGGCCGGTGCCATTCCGGCGCGGCGCGTGCCGATAATGCCCGGCGATGGAAGCCTGGCTGCACACCCTTCTCGGCGCGCTGGCGTTGCCCGAACTGGGCCTGAGCACGGTGTTCGTGGTGTCGATGCTGTCGGCCACCTTGCTGCCGCTGGGCAGCGAGCCGGCGGTGTTCGGCCTGGTCAAGCTCAACCCGCAGCCTGTTCTGGCCGGCGGTGCTGGTGGCCACCGCCGGCAACACCGTCGGTGGCGCCATCAGCTGGTGGATGGGCTATGCGGCAGAGCGCACCTACGAGCATGTCAAGCAGCGCCCGCCGCGCGAGTTGCGCGCCCTGGCCTGGCTGCAGCGCTTCGGCCCCAAGGCCTGCCTGCTGAGTTGGCTGCCGGGCGTCGGCGACCCGTTGTGCGCGGTGGCCGGCTGGCTAAGGCTGGCCTTCTGGCCTTGCGTGTTGTACATGGCGATCGGCAAATTCGCGCGCTACCTGACGATGACCGCGGCGCTGCTGTGGGTCTTCCCGGGACGTTTCACACCCTGATTCGCGTCGCGGTGTACCAGGCCGCCCAGGCCGGGTATTCACCCCGGCAAACAGGGGGCTGGCCCGCTGGCGCGCGCAGGCTTCGGCGCGACAATGCGCATGGCCGGCCAGGCCCGTCAGTCAAAGGCAACGCCCGACGATGAATGCTCCCGAGACTTCCTTCGCGACCGTGACGCCGGCCTACGACGCGCTGACGCGGGCCTACACGCGGCTGCATCGTCTGGGCCACCTGCAGTCGCTGGCCGGATGGGACCAGGCCGCGAACATGCCGCCCAAGGGCAATGTCGCGCGTGCGGCGGCGCTGGGCGAGATGGCCGCGCTGATGCACCGGCTGCGCACCGATCCCGGCCTGGCCGACACCATCGAGCGCGCCGAGCAGGAAGCGCTGTCCGACCATCAGCGTGCCAACCTGCGCGAAATCCGGCGCGACTGGCGTCGCGCCACCGCCCTGCCGGAAACCCTGGTGCAGCGACGCCAGCTGGCCGGCTCGCGTTGCGAGCATGCCTGGCGCAAGCAGCGCCCGGCCAACGACTGGAAGGGCTTCCTCGGCAACTTTCGCGAGGTGCTGGCCATCGCCCGCGAAGAGGCCACGCTGCTGTCGCAGCGGCAGGGCGTGTCGCGCTACGACGCGCTGATGGACCGCTTCGAGCCCGGCATGACCAGCGCCACCGTCGATCGCGTCTTCGGCGAGCTGCGCCAATGGCTGCCGGCATTGATACGACAGGTGCGTGAGCGGCAGTCGCACGAGGCCGTGATCCGGCCCGAGGGGCCTTTCCCGGTCGCCGCGCAGCGGCGCCTGTGCGAGCGTGTCATCCACCTGCTGGGCTTCGATTTCGACGCCGGCCGGCTGGACGTCAGCACCCACCCCTTCTGCGGCGGCGTGCCCGAGGACGTGCGCATGACCACGCGCTTCCACGAGGACGATTTCCTCGGCAGCCTGATGGGCACGGTGCATGAGACCGGCCATGGCCGCTACGAGCAGAACCTGCCGCGCGAATGGCTCGGCCAGCCGGTGGCCGAGGCGCGCTCGATGGCACTGCACGAAAGCCAGTCGCTGAGCTTCGAGATGCAGCTTGGCAGCCACCCCGGCTTCGTCGCCCAGCTGGCGCCGCTGGTGGCCGAAGCCTTCGGCCCGCACCCCGCCTTCGAGGCGGGCAACCTGCACCGGCTGATCACGCGCGTCAAACCGGGCTTGATCCGCGTCGATGCCGATGAAGTGACCTACCCGGCGCACATCCTGCTGCGCTACGAGATCGAGCGCCCGCTCATCGAAGGCGAGATCGAGGCCGAGGACATCCCGGCGCTGTGGGATGCGAAGATGATGGAATTGCTGGGCCTCGATACCCGTGGCAACTACAAGGACGGGCCGCTGCAGGACGTGCACTGGACCGATGGCGGCTTCGGCTATTTCCCCTGCTATTCACTCGGCGCGATGTTCGCCGCGCAGTGGTTCGCGGCCATGCGGCGGCAATATGCCGATCTGGACCAGCGCATCGCCCGGGGTGAGCTCGCACCGGTGTTCGACTGGCTGCGCGACAACATCTGGTCGCAAGCCAGCCGCTGGACCACCGACGAGCTGGCCTTGCGCGCCAGCGGCGAGACGCTGAACCCGGCGCACTTCAAGGCACACCTCGAAGCGCGCTACCTGGGTTGATGCGAAACCGCGATCGATCGCGCAGCGCTGGCATGCGTCGTCGCGTGGCCACTTCCAGCCCACGTCGACGAAGGCACGCGAGCGGCGATGAAGCCGCGAAGGACGGCGCCCAAGCCCCACGGCAGCGTCGGCGGTGACCGGTCATCTGCTGTACGAAACCGGTTGACCGGCCTCGAAGCCGTCCGCCGCGAGGGTCCTCCCTTGCAGCCGTCGGATCGAACAGGTTCTGGCGGCGCCAAAGCCATCGGACGCAGTCCGCGAGGCCTCCGTCCCGGCATTGCGCGGTGCGCCGATTGCTACAGCGCGGAACGGCAAGTTCATCAGGATCATGGATGGACAGAACAACCCCTGACGGGTTCTACTTCGCGTCGTCACGAGCAACTCGACACGTCACGTCATATGACGCGTGAAGGCGAGGGTCGCTGTGCTGTCGTGTGGCCGCGGTGCCGGGGACAGACCGCAGGGCCGGATCGCACCGGCAGGGGGAGACGAGGATGGCCGGAATCGCCGAACTGCTCGCGCTCGACGATGAGCTCGAGCGCAACCGCAGGCTGTTCGAATGGCTGCAGGACGACGACCTGCGCGACACGTTCTACCAAGACCTGCGCGACAACCAATGCCCGACGCTGCGCGTCAAGAGCCTGCTCGGGCCCGGACGCGACGGCTGGCCACTGGACGACCTCTACGTGCTGAGTTCGCACGGCGACGTGACGCGGGCGCTGCAGACCTGCAGCGTGGCGCCGTATGCCGAGCTCGACAGCGGCGGCCGCTTCATGCTGGGCCTGGACCATCGTTTCGAGCACGACCGCCAGCACGACGCCGCCTGGGCTGCGTTGAAGTTCTCGTCGCAGGAGATCGAGGGCTGTGTCGACGAAGCCTGGCGCCTGGCCTCGATCCTGCCGCTGAAGAACCACCGGTTCGATCTGGCCTCCGGCCTGGCCGAGCAGGCGGCGCTGCGTTTCGCCGAGTTGCTGTTCGGTCTGCCGTCGGAATCGCATGTCTTCCTGCAGCGGCTGATGGCTGGCGCCTACCGGCGGCTGAGCTTCCAGATCATCGGCCGGCACTTCGCGGGCGACAGTGGGCTGCCACGAGCCGACGATCCGCGCGCGCGCCAGGCCCGCGACGAGATCGAGTGCGAGATCCGCGAGGTGGCGCAGCAAGGCCCGTCCGGCGCCGATCGGCGGCGCGGCGAACCGGCGCGCACGGTCATCGCGGCGCTGCACGCGCACTACGGCGACTTTCGCATCGACGACACGGTCATGGTCACCCTGGGGCTGATCGCCGGCACCATCGGCAACGTGTGTGCAGCGGTCACGATCGCTCTCGACGACTTCCTTTCGCAGGGGGGTGAACGCCCACGGCTGGACGGGGCCCGTCGGGCCGCCCGGGCCGGCGAACAGGCCCGTCGGGTCGCCCGCGCCGACGACGAGAGTCCTCCGCGCCGGGCAGGCCGGCGATGAGCAGCTGCGTCAGCTGATCGACCAAGCGCTGCTGCGCCACCCGCCGGCGCCGTTCCTTGCACGCGAGGCTCCCTGCGACAGTGAATTGCGGTGCGGCGGCCGGCCCATCCCCGCGGGCGCCACGATGCTGCTGCTGATGGGCGTCCAGCCCGACGCCGACCTGCTCTTCGGCGGCAAGGGCTTCACGCACCGCTGCGTCGGCCGCAGGCTCGTGGGGCCGCTGATCGAAGGCATCGTGCGCAAGGTGCTGCTGCTGCCGGGGCTCGACCGCGTGCTCGACCCGGGCAACGGCGAGCCGCTGCGACCCAAGAAGGTCTGGGGAGCGATCTGTCAGTCCTACGAGCTGCAATATGCCCGGCACCGCAGGCTCAACCAGCAACCGCTGTTCGTCGTACTGCCGATCCGCGAGCCGGTGCGCGAGAACGCGGAGCGGTTGCGCGCGCTGACCGAAGGCGGGGCCTGCATCGTCGAGGACGCGCTCAGCGGCGGACACCATGTGCACTTTGCATGGTTCAACATCATCGAGGGCGGCACGCACCTGGCGATGTCGACCGTGTACGACGGCGACTTCGACGCCTATGTCGAATTCTTTGCCACCAGCGTGCCGCTGTTCGACCGCCAGTTCAAGTACCTGGCCGTCGACCAGGAATTCCCGATCAAGGACCATCCGAAGCAGTTCGTCGACAACATCCGCAAGTACAACCGCACGCCGCTGGGCTGCTACTTCTTCAGCGCCTACCCCACGACCACCGTCGCCGACATCGAAAACGCCGGGTTGACGCCATGAACGCGCCGCGCCCGCTCGAACGCGGCGAGGTGCAGCGTCTCGCCCTCTCGGGCTACACCAGCGACCACGCGCTGCACCTGGTGCTGCGCGTCGAGGACGCGGCGCTGGCGCGCGCCGTGCTGCGCGCCTGGCTGCGCGAGGGCAGGTTCACGTTCGCCGACGCCAGCGAGCGATCGCAAGGCATCAACATCGGCTTCACCTACCGCGGCCTGGAGGCGTTGCAGATCCCGGACGAGCTGCTGCGGGCGCTTAGCACTCGTGCCCCGGCCTTCGCCGAAGGCGCGCCGTTGCGGGCGACGCTGCGTTTCGGCGACGCCGGTGACAGTGCCCCGTCAGGCTGGCAGCCGATGTTCGAGATCGACCGGGCGCATGTGCTGGTCTCGATCCACGACGATGCCGACGGCGGGCCGGCCGCGATCGCCGCTCAGCTGGCTGGGCACCCCGATGCCCAGTGCGCCTTCTCGGGCTGGCAAGACGGACGCATCGCCGCCGACCACTTTCCGGACCCATTGCTCGAAGGTGGTCGCAAAGTGCGCAAGGTTCACTTCGGCTTCCGCGACAACGTGACCCGGCCGACGATCGACCCCGACAAGACGGACCGGCGGGCACAGCTGCACCCAGCCGGCGAACTGCTGTTGGGACACCGCAACCGCAGCGATTTCGACCGCTGGAGCGACGCCACTTTGGCCGCGGATGCCCAGGACTTCTTCCGCAACGGCAGCTTCGCCGCGCTGCGCAAGATCCAGCAGTTCGAGCAAGCGCTGGACGACTACCTGCAGGCGCAGGTCGACAGGCTGCAGCAGCTGTCGCCCACGCCGCACAAGGTCGAGGCCGCCTACTTGAAGGCCAAGATGTGCGGGCGCTGGGAGAACGGTGCGCTGGTCGCACCCGGCGAAACCAAGCCGCCGTCCGCCGACGCCAAAGGCCGCTTGCCGCGCACCGAGCCCGATTTCGTGTTCGGACCGGCTGACGCGCAGGGGCTGGGCTGCCCCGTCGGCTCGCACATCCGCCGCACCAACCCGCGCGACGACCGGCTGGCGCAACCACGCCCACGCCCGCTGTTCCGCCGTGGCATGCCCTACGGGTCGCCCTACCCGGGCGCGGCCACCGCGTCGCGCGCCGGCAAAGACAGCACTGCCAAGCCGCCCGCGAAGGAGGAAGAGCGCGGCCTGGTCGGGCTGTTCTTCTGCGCCAGCCTGGAAGACCAGTTCGAGCACATCATGTCCGAGTGGGTCGAGAAGAAGCCGTTGGGGCCACCGAATCGCGGCCAGGCGAAGGACCCGCTGATCGGCCACCACGACGAGCCCGATGCCGGCTTCCATATCCCGCGGCCCGGCGCCGAGCCGCTGGTGCTGGCGTTCGACAAGCCGTTCGTGCGCACACGCGGCACGCTGTACGCGCTGTTCCCCAGCCGCACGGGGTTGCAGCGCATTGCGCGCTTGGGTAGCGAAGAGGCTGCGCAGCCGTCCGCCACACCCGCCGCGCGCGGTCGGCGCGAGTGGCCGCAGGCCGAGGGCACGGCGGGTGGCGGCAAGCCGCCCGAGCGTGGGGCCGAAGCTGGGCTCGCTTCCGACACCGCGCCGCGCGACCGCTTCTGCGACCTGGTGCTGGAAGGAGGCATCACCAGCGGCATCGTCTACGCGCCGGCCGTGGTCGAACTGGCACGGCACTACCGCTTCGCCAACATCGCCGGCAGCTCGATCGGTGCCTTCGCCGCCGCGCTCGCAGCCGCGGCCGAGTTCGGCCGGCGCAAGGGCTCGATGACGGGCTTCCAGGTGCTGGGCGCATTGCCGGCGCAACTGGCGGTGCAGGGCCCATCCGGCCGGGCGCTGCTGGAGCGGCTGTTCCGGCCGCAGCCGCGCACCCGGCGCTTGTTCGCGGTGTTCCACGCGATGCTCGGCCGCAAGTCGACCTGGCGGCGCGTGTTCGACGCGCTGGCCGCTGCCCGGCGCGCCTACGCGAGGCTGGCCTGGACCTGCGCCACGCTGGCGGTGCTGGCCGTGCTGGGCGGCCCGTTGCTCGGTGCCGCCTGCAAGGCCATCGACTGGTGCGCGCCGGCGCCGGCCTGGCCCCTGCAGGCCGTGTTCTCGCTGCTGAGCTTCGCCGTGCTGGCGGCGGTGGGCGCGTTCGTGGCCGCGCCGCTGCTCGGCAGCGTGCGCGACCTGCTTACCGGCCTGATCGACAACGGCTTCGGCCTGTGCCGCGGCTGGAACGTGCAGTCCGACGATGGCGTCCCCGACCTGACCGGCTACCTGCACGACGCGATTCAGAAGGCCGCCGGCCTCGACCCGCTGCACGACCGCCCGCTCACCTTCGCCGATCTGCAGGCCGCGCCCGGGTCGCCCGGGGAAGTGCTCGGCGCGAACGCACAGGCTGCTGCCGGCCACTCGATCAACCTGCAGGTCTACGCCAGCCATCTGGTGCACGGGCGACCCTACCGCTTCCCTCTCGACGCGGATGACGACACCAGCCGCCTGTTCTTCCGCCCGGCCGAGATGCGCCGCTATTTCCCCGGATCGGTGGTGAAGCACATGCTGCAGGTGTCCAGCCGCTACGCGCCGGCGTCGCCGTCCGACCCGCTGCCATGCGACTGCACGAGAGGCGTGTACGAGTTGCCGCACGCGCAGCTGCCGGTGGTCGTGGCCACGCGCATGGCGATGAGCTTCCCGTTGCTGATCTCGGCGGTGCCCGTGTGGTCGATCGACTACGAGGCCAAGCGCGGCGAGCGCCATCTCAAGCGCTGCTGGATGTCCGACGGGGGGCTGTGCTCGAACTTTCCGATCCACCTGTTCGACGCCCTCGTCCCGCGTTGGCCGACCTTCGGCATCGCTCTGGAGAAGCACAACGCGAACAAGCCGGAGCCGGTCTGGCTGCCCGACGCCCACTACGAAGGTCGGGCCGACACCTGGGCGCGCGACATCGAGCCCGACCCGCACCTGAAAGTGCGCGCTGGCGGCGCCGCCCGGCTGGCCGGTTTCCTGCTCGCGATCTGGAACACCACCTGGGCCTGGAACGATCAGTCCCTCAAGCGCATGCCCGGTGTACGCGACCGCGTGGTGCGCGTCCGGCTGAAGGATGGAGAAGGCGGCGTCAACCTGCGCATGACCGGCCGCGAGATCCTGCACCTGGCCAACACGTACGGGCTGCCGGCCGGACAGGCGTTCGTGCGGAAGTTCGTTCTGGGCCCCGGCTGGGACGAACACCGCTGGGTGCGCTTCAACCGCACGCTGGTCGCGCTGCGCGAGCAGATCGCGGGTTTCCGCCTTGCGGCCCACTGCGACCGCCACACGCTGCCACTGGGCGAGCAGATCGAAGCCGCGCGCATGGGCGCGCCGCTGCGCGGGCATCCGACCGATCCGCCGCAGCCTTCCGAGCAGGCGCTGACCCCCGCCCAGGCCTTCGAGATGCAGGCGCTGCGACAAGCGCTGGAGCGGCTGGAAGACGCTTTCGAGCAGGCGGGGAACACGCGGCCCTACAACGCCGTGCCTCGGCCCACGATGCGTGCACGCCCGCCGTACTGAAGCGACCGCTTCGGGCCTTCGGGACGTCCGTCGCAACTTCGGCGCCGGCCTCGCGTGGGCACTGGTCAACAGCCAGAACGCCGCTATGCTTGTCCGCACCCGATCGTCCCGGACGCCTACCGTGCCAGCTGCGTTGCCGCACCGCGCCATCAATCTGAGCATCCTGCGCCAGGGCGACGCCGTTGTCGCGTCGCTGACCGACTCCAGGATGCTCGCCGAACTCGGCATCAAGGAAGTGTCCGAAGCCAGTCTCGATGACCTTCGGCGGGATACCCAGGCGCTGTGGCAGCCCGGCGCCCTGGATGGCGCCGAGGGCGTGCAGCGCAAGCGCCTCGATGCCGCGGCCCGCGAACTCGGGCAGCGAATTTTCGACGGCCTGTTGCCGCCGGCCATCCGCGGCTTCCTGTGCGACAGCCCGCCGCGCAGCATCAGCTTGCAACTCGGCGCCGAGTTGGCCTGGATTCCCTGGGAGCTGGGGTTCGACGGCGAACGCCATCTTGGCGAGAAGTTCCGCGTCTGCCGGCGCATCGTCACCAACGAGGAGTCCGAGCCGCTGCGCGCCGCGCCGATGCGCAGAGCGCCGCTGCGCGTTCGCGTGCTGATCGCGGGCGCAGCGGATCCTCGGATCGCCGCCGAGGGGCAGGCGCTGGTCGAGCGGCTGCGCAGCGATGAAGGCATCGCCGTCTCGTGCCCCGACGCGTTGCAGGTCGGTCAGGGCGAACGAGCGGACATCTTCTCGAACCTGGATGTGCTGCACTGCATCGTGCCCTGCGGCCTGGGCGCCGACGACATCCCCGTGCAGGCCCTGCGCCGCGGCCTGCATCCGCGCGCGGCCCGGGCGGCGCCGCCGTCGCTGTTGATCGTGCAAGCCGTGGCGCTGCCCAGCCAGCCGGCTTCGCTGCAGGCGCAAGGCGCCGCGGCTGCAGTGCGCCGGGGCTTCAACGTGCTGGCGCTGGAATCGACGCCTGCCGAGTCGGCCTGCGCTGATTTCGTTCGGGTGTTCTACCGGGCGCTGGCCGGGGGCGCATCGGTCGGCGAGGCACTGCGCGAGGCACACTCGCAGGTCCAGCGGCAGGCCGGCGCTGCCGCGCTGCTGCGTCTGCAGGCGCAGTTCTACGGTGAAGGCGAGGCCGCGCTGATCCTTCCGGACCGCGCTGTCCAGGGCGAGGACAGCTTGCGGCAGGTGACGATCATGTCCTTCGATCTGGTCGATTCGACGCGGCTGCTGGAACGCATCGGTGCCGAGCGCTACAGCGAGATCCTGGAGAACTTTCACCACCGCTGCCTGGGCATCCTCGTCGACCGCGGCGGCAAGCCGGACGATCCCCAGGGAAACGACGGCTTGATGTGCTATTTCGGCTTCCCCGTCGCGCGCGAGGACGCCGCCGATCAGGCCGTGCGCGCGGGTCTGGAGATCGTCGAAGCCGTCAAGGCCCTCGGCCTGAGCGTGCGCGTCGGCATCTGCACTGGCCGGGTCGTGATCCGCGACGGCCAGCCGGTGGGTTCGGCAGTGCATTTCGCGGCCCGGCTGCAAGCGGTCGCTTTGCCCGCGACGCTGGTCGTCGGTGAGTCCACGCGAAGACTCGTGAAGGGCCGCTATCGCTTCGTCTCGATCGAACAGGATCTGCCGCCGCTGAAGGGCTTTGCCGAACACGAAGGCGTGTTCCGGGTGGCGCTGCCTGCCGATGACGAAGTCGAGTTCGTCGACGACGCGCCTCGCCTGTCGCCCTTTGTCGGCCGCTCCGATGAAATGCTGGCCTTGGAGCGTCACTGGGCGTGCGCGCAGGCTGGCGCGCTGCGCGTGGTGCGGATCGTCGGCGAGGCAGGCATCGGCAAATCGCGCCTGTTGCGCGAATTCAAGCGCTCGCTGAAGGCAGATGGGCACGGCGTGTTCGAGTGCCGGTGCGCCGCCGGGCAGGAGAACAGTGCCTTCCATCCGATGATCGAAGCCTTGCGCAACGAACTTCACATCGGCCTCGGCGAAAGCGGCGAGTCGGTGCGCCTCGGGCTCGGCCGGCTGGTGGCCGAGACCAGCGCTCCCGACGACGCCGTCGCGGTGCTGGCCGAGCTGCTGGCGATCCCGTTGCCGACGGACCCCCCGCTGCAACGCCTGCCTGCCGAACGGCGCCGGCAGTTGACCATGGACCTGCTGGTCGAACTCGCCAAGCTGCGGGTGCGCGATGGCGCGGGTTGCATGGTCGTCGAGGACGTGCACTGGATCGACCCGTCGACGCGCGACCTGATCGACCGGCTGGCGGTGGAAGCGGCGCAACTGCCGCTGCTGATCCTGATCAGCTCCAGGCCGGAACCCGAGTCCAGGTGGCACCCGCGGGTTGCCGTGCACGACGAGGAACTGTGCGCGATGTCGACCGAGGCGGCGCGCATGCTGGTCATCGGCGCCGGTGGCGATGCGCGACTGCCGACCGCGATCGTGCACCTGCTTGCCGCGCGCACCGACGGGGTTCCGCTGTTCATCGAAGAATCCACGCGCATGGCCATCGAAATCGGTGCCGCCAGGGCCGATGCCGGCGAGGCGCTGATGCAGTCGGTACCCTTCACGATCCAGGATCTGCTGGGGGCCCGCCTGGACCGGCTCGACCGGGCCAAGCAGGTCGCGCAGATCTGCGGCACGATCGGTCGCGAGTTTTCGCTGCCTCTGCTTGAGGCCGTGTTGCGGCACCCCGATTGCCCGTTCCGGGTGCATGACCTGTCGGCTCAATTGGCGGCGCTGATGCGCTCGGGTATGCTGCTGCGACGCGGTGAACCCGATACGGGCCGCTATCGCTTCAGGCATGCGCTGATGCGCGATGCCGCCTACCGGTCGCTGCTGGATCGGGACCGGACGCGACTGCACCGCATCGTCGCGCAAATGCTGCGCGAGCAGTTCCGCGAACTGAACGATGCCCAGCCGGAGTCTCTGGCGTTTCACCTCACCGAAGCCGGCGAACTCGCCGAGGCGCTGGGTGCCTGGGAGCTCGCGGCACGCAGGGCCGCGTCCCAGTCGGCGCATGTCGAAGCCATCAACCACTTGGGCGCCGCGCTGGCAGTGCTGGAACGCGGCCCTGCCGGAGTCGATCGCGACCGCACGGAATTGCGGCTGCAGTTGCTGCTGGCAACGCGCCTGATCGCCACCGAGGGTTACGGTGCCGAGCAGGTGGAGCGCGTCTACGCGCGCGCGATGGAACTGGCCCGTGCACTGGGCGACGATGCGGCGCAGATGAAGGTCCTGCTCGGGCTCCAGGCCTACCACTCGGCGCGGGCGGAGTTCGGCAAGGCGATGGCCATCGCGGTCGAGGCCCGCGCCAAGGCGCAGGGCGATGCCAATGCGATCCATCGCGTGCAGCTCAAGTGGGCCGTCGCGAATCTGGTGATGCATCAGGGCGAAATGGCGGCGGCCGTGGTGCAGATGGATGAGTGCCTTGCCGAGTACGACCGGCTCGAACACCGCGCCAGCGCTGTGCAAGACCCCGGCGTCATGTGCCTGTGCTATTCGGCGTGGGCCTTGTGGCAGTTGGGGTATCCGGACCAGGCCATGGAGCGGGCTGGGAGCGTGGTGGCGCGTGCCGAGCGCATGAAGCACCGGTTCAGCCTGGGTGAGGCCTATGGCTTCCGGGCAGCGATCCAGCTTTTCCGCGGCGAGGGCCCGGCGGCGCTGGTCAGCGCCGCGCGTGCCATCGAGATTTGCGAGGAGGGCGGGTTCGCGATGTGGCTTTCACTGGCACGGCTGATTCGTGGCCGCGTGCTTGCCGAAGGCACTGAGGCGGTGTCCGGCAACGAGGAGATGCGCCAGGCACACGCGCTGTGGACATCGACGGGCACCGTGCTGACGACGCCGTTCTATCTGGCGCTGCGCGCCGAGGGCCTGGCCCTGGGCGGGCAGCCAGAGAAAGGCATCGAACTGCTCGACCAGGCGCTCGCGGTCATCGAACGCTGCGGCGAGCGCTACTACGAGGCGGAGGTGAGGCGGCTGTATGGAACGCTCTTGCGGCAGTGCGCGGCACGCGCCGGCATCGACCGCGACGCGGAGGCCGAGAGCTGGTTGCGCGGCGCGCTCGCGTCTGCGCAGTCGCGCGAGCTGTTGTCGCTCAGCCTGCGTGCGGCGATCAGTCTGGCGCAGCTGTGGCGTTCGTCCGGGCGCCACGGCCCGGCCCATCAGGTCTTGAACGACGCCTATCGCTGCATTGAAGAAGGTGCCGAGACACGCGATCTCATGCGCGCACGAGAACTGCTCGTCGAGTTGCGAGGTGCGATGGCCGCCGCGGACTGATCGCGCCTCGATGGCACAGCTTCGACATCGGCACCGACCCGGATCCGCCATGTCGACAGACCATATCGAGCGCTTGCTGGCCGCGAGGGTCGAGATTCAGCGCGTACCAGCCTGAGGGCTACTGGATGCCGTTGCGTCCGGCGGCGGCAAAGCAGGTCGAACCCGGTTGGTCGGGACAGATCACCACATAAGTCGCGCGCTGGCCGCAGCCGCTGACGCCGATGGTGTACTCGGCGCGCTCGATGCCGAAGCGGAACGAGATCGGTTGCAGCGTCTCGCGCGTGAGCAACTGCGGCGTGGCCGCCGGGCAGTTGAACTCGAACGCCCCACGACGCTGCGCGACGGTCATCGCCTCGGGCTGGGCCTGATCGATGAACGGCGGGCCCGAGGCGCATCCGGCCACCATGGCCGCCGTGGCCAGAAACCAAGTGGTCGAGGTTCGCAGCATGCGTTGTCTCCTTTGCGGACGCCGGGCGCGGCCGGCATGCTATCTCAAGCTCAAGCGCGGTGTTCGGCCAGTGCCGCGTCCAGGTCGTTCAGCACCTCGTCCAGGCGCTGCAGCGTGCGCGCCGCGCGCGTGCGCAGCCGCCGCTTGCGCCCGACCAGCGTGCGCCGCGAATCGTCGAGCACGGCATCGTTGAGGCGGATGCCATGCCGCGCCAGCGTCGTCGCCAGCGTGCTGCGGCGCGAACGCAGGTCGGCGCGGGTGCGCTGATAAGCATGCTCAGCCAGTGCGCGGCGCTGCGCATAGCCGAAGGTATTGGCCAGGAACATCTCCGGGTCGCGATGGTCGGGCTCGAACAGCTCGATGTCGGTGCCGGGGTGGCTGGCTTCGTAGCCCTTCATGCCCAGCTCCAGGCGCGAATGGATCAGGCTGCGGAAGGTCTGGCTCAGCACCACCGGCAAGCCACCATCGACGATGCGCGGGATGCGCGGGTCGCCGCTGCTGAGCACGCGATGCCGCGTGGCGTGCGTGGCATCGAAGGGCACCAGCGGGTTCAGGCAAAAGAGCAGGTCCAGCCCCATGTCGAGAAGCACCGTGGCGTGCAGCGTCTTCTTCAGCGCGCCATCGACATACCAGCGCCCGTCGATCTGCACCGGCGGAAACAACCCCGGCAGCGCCGCGCTGGCGGCTGCCGCGACGGAGATCGGCACATGGTCCCAGCCCGGCTGGCCGAAAGGCGCGGCGTCGCCGCTGTCCAGATCGGTGGCCACCAGCACCAGCTTGCGCTTCAGGTCGCGGAAGTGATTGCTGCGCCCCGGCGCGCTGAGCAGGCGGCGGGTCTGCGCTTCCAGCGGCGCACCGCTGAACAGACCCGTCGGCAGCGCGCGGCC
Source organism: uncultured beta proteobacterium (assembly GCA_963837675.1). Lineage (GTDB taxonomy): Bacteria > Pseudomonadota > Gammaproteobacteria > Burkholderiales > Burkholderiaceae_C > Rubrivivax. Next base: position 92,412 of record CAWIOH010000002.1, read on the forward strand.
GAGAATCTCGAAAGCTGAAAGCAGCGCGCGGCGCTTGAACAGGTAGCGCAGGCTGGCCTGCACGAACAGCCCCGGCATGGCGGCGGCGCGGCGTGCGTACTCGCCCCAGGCCGGACGGATGAACATCGACGGCCGCAGCAGATCCTGGCGGACGCTGTCGTTCTCGATGAAGGCGCTGCACAGCTGGCGCGGCGTCATGCCGTTGGCCAGGCCCGCGGCGATGAAGCCGCCGGCCGACACACCGACATAACCCGTCAGGTCGTTGAAGTCGATGCCTTCCAGCGATTCCTGCAACGCGCACAGCGCGCCGATCTCGTAGATCGCGCCCAACGGGCCGCCGCCGGCCAACGCCAGGCCGATGCGCCGATGGCTGACGGCGCCGTCCGTCACCGGCGCCGACGGGCCCGGACTCGATTCCCCGCGCGCCACGGTCAGCCGGCGCGCTTGCGCGGCGCGGCCTTCTTCGCCGGCGCCTTGGCGGCGGCGCTGGCACGCGCCTTGGGCGCCGCCTTTGCCGGCGCGGCCTTCGACAACCGCGCCACCGCGGCGGCCAGTTCATCGACGCGCTGGATCAGCGCATCCACGTCCTTGGCGGTGGGCACGCCGAGCTTGTTCATCGCCTTGGCGGTGCGCTGCTCGAAGATCGATTCGAGCTTGTCCCAGTGCTGGCCGGCCTTGGCGGTGACGTCGCCGGCCATCGCGCTCATGCGGCCGGTGACGTCGCCGATGCGCTCTTCGGCGGCGCTCTGGGTCTTGCGCTGCAGGCCCATGCCTTCCTTGATCAGCGTCTCGAACACCTTGTTGCGCCCTTCCTGCGCCTTGGCGAAGGCGCCCATGCCGGCCAGCCAGATCTGCTGCGCCGATTCCTTGACCGAATGTGCCAACTGGCTGTCGAACAGGCCGGCCACCGGCGCGGCCTTGGTGGCCGTCGTCTTCTGGATCTTCTTGACCATGTCGTCTCCTGCTTGGAACTGGCCGGATGCGCCGGCCCAGGGCCGACACTGTAGGCCCCGGGCGCCGGCCGGCCGCGTCTTTCTCTAGGGCGATGGCTCTACGCCGCACAAGGGAAAGCGCGCGGCGCTGCGCCCGCCGTCACGGCCCAAAATGGCGCGCTTCACCTTTTCCCACCCGCGCCCGGTGCTGCCAATGTCTCGCTGCCGCTGCCCGATGCCCTGCCGATCTTCCCCTGTCCATGCGTAGCCGCGCCGCGGCGTTGTCGCTGTGCGTGCTGGTCGGCTGCGCCAGTCTGTCGGGCGATTCGGACTTCGACCGGCGCTACGGCCCGGCCGAACCGACACGCTACGACCAGCCGCTGGCGCCAGCGCCCGGGGGTGTCAGCTATCGCGCCGACGTGGCGCCCATCCTGCAGCAGCGCTGCGTGGTGTGCCACGGCTGCTACGACGCGCCGTGCCAGATCAAGCTCGGGGCGTGGGAAGGCATCGCGCGCGGCGGCAGCAAGCTCGATGTCTACGACACCGAACGGTTGGTGGAAGCGGCGCCGACACGCCTTTTCGTCGATGCGCAGTTGCCCTCGCAATGGCGCGACAAGGGCTTCTACCCGGTGCTGAACGAGCGCGCGCCGACGCCCGAGACCAACCTGGCCGGCAGCTTGCTGTACCGCAGCCTGGCGCTGAAGCAGCAGCATCCGCTGCCCGCGCAGCCGGTGCTTGGCGAGGGTTTCGATTTTTCGCTGGGCCGCGCCAACGCCTGCCCGCGTGTCGAGCAGTACGAGTCCTTCGCCGCCGCATCGCCGCTCGCCGGCATGCCCTACGGCCTGCCCGGGCTCAACCCGCGCGAGAGGAGCGTCATCACGCGCTGGCTCGAGGCCGGCGCGCCGTATGAGGGCGATCTGCCGTTGTCGGCCGTGCAGCACGCCCAGGTCGGGCAATGGGAGTCGTTCCTCAACGGTGGCTCGAACAAGGAGCGGCTGATGAGCCGCTACCTCTTCGAGCACTTGTTTCTCGGCCACCTGGTCTTCGAGGCCGATGCCACGCACCGCGCCTTTCGGCTGGTGCGTTCGAGCACGCCGCCCGGCCAGCCCCCCGTGATCATCGCCACGCGCCGTCCCTACGATGATCCGGGCGTCCAGGCGTTCTGGTACCGCTTCGTGCCGGAGCGCGAGGCGCTGCTGGCCAAGACACACATGCCCTACGCGCTGGGCCCCGCTCGCATGGACAAGTACCGTGCCTGGTTCCTGGCCCCCGGCTTCGCTGTCGGGGCGCTGCCGTCGTATGCGGTCGAGGTGGCGTCGAACCCCTTCATCGCATTCCGCGAACTGCCCTTCGAATCGCGCTACCGCTTCCTGCTGGACGAGTCGCAGTTCTTCATCATGAACTTCATCAAGGGCCCGGTATGCCGCGGCCAGATGGCGGTGAATGTCATCGAGGACCAGTTCTGGGTGTTCTTCGTCGACCCGCGGCTGAACCGTCAGGTGAGCGATGGCGCCATGCTGATGCGCCAGGCCGAATCGACGCCCCTGCCGGGCAGTGCCGGCAGCGACGCCGGGCTGCTGCGGCCCTGGCTGCGCTATGCCGAGCACGAGCGCCAGTACCTGCAGACCAAGAGCCGCTTCTTGCAGCAGGCCTTCGCCAGCGGCGAGGCACGCCTCGACCTGGGCCTGCTGTGGGACGGCGACGGCCGCAACCGCAATGCGGCACTGACCATCTTCCGCCACTTCGACAATGCATCGGTGGTGCAGGGCCTGGTGGGTGCGCCACCGAAGACGGCCTGGGTCATCGACTACCCGCTGTTCGAGCGCATCTTCTACCTGCTCGTGGCCGGCTACGATGTCTTCGGCAATGTCGGCCATCAGTTGAACAGCCGGCTGTACATGGACTTCATGCGCATGGAAGGCGAGTTCAACTTCCTGGTGCTGTTGCCGCAGCGGCTGCGCCATCCGACGGCACAGTACTGGTATCGCGGCGCGACGAGCAAGGCCGACGAGTACGTCTACGGCGAGTACGCCCACCTGGATATCGAGAGCGCGGTGCCCTATCGCACCGACGACGCGCAGGCCGAGCTGTACGCGCTGCTGCGCCAGCGTCTGGCGCCGGTGCTCGACCCGCGTTTCGATCTGCGGACGGTGCCCGACGCGGCGCTGCGCGACGAGTTGCGGTCATTGGCCCAGCTCGGCGGTGCCAGCCTGTCGTGGCTGCCGGAGATGAGCGTGCTGCGCGTCGACAGTGACCGTGCGGCGGCGCGCTACTACACGCTGTTGCGCAACACCGGCCATGCCAACGTGGCGCATGTGGCGCGCGAGAAGGCCGCACTGCGCCCCGACGAGAACACGCTGACGGTGGTGCCGGGATTCATCGGCGCCTACCCGAACGCGATCTACCACGTCGATGCCGACACCTTGCCGCAGTTTCGTGCGGCGCTGGCCGGCATGGCCTCGGAAGCCGACTACCGCCAGCTGGCCGACCGCTTCGCCGTGCGCCGCACCGACCCCGCGTTCTGGACCACCAGCGACGCGCTGCATGCGGCCTATGTCGGCTGGGCGCCGCTCGAGGCCGGGCTGTTCGACTACAACCGTTTCGAGAACCGCTGAGTGCCATCCGCGGCTTGACAAGCACCGTGTCTGCGGCCGGCGCCAGCCACCGGGCGCCGCGTGGTTCGTCAGGGCAGAAGCACCAGCTTGCATTCGGGCGGTGTCCCGACCGCGCCGAGGAACGCCGCCCAAAGGGCTGTGAGGTCGTTGCCTGTGCCCTTCGTATTCCAAAGACGGTTGAAGGTTACCAACGAATTCGGCATGCCCCACTTGCGATGCTGGCCGTGGTAGCCGGGGTTGTTGCAAGAAAGCTCCTCGGCGAAAGTGCGCGTGTTGTCGAAGTTGTCGAAGTTGTACTGGTTGTATTCGTCTTGCAGGTTGACGTGGCAGGTCCTGCAGCTGTGTGCGTACACCTTGTGATAGACGTCGTCGGCACCCTGTCCGACCCAACTGGGCGGCAGGTAGTTGAGGTTCTGCATGGTGCTGCCGCCTGCATACCAACCGGCGATCAATTCCGTAGCTGCCGGCGTGGCACCGGCCAGCAGCAGGTTCTGGTTCAGGTGGTAGAGCGAAAGTTCCTGGTCGGCGCGTGTCAGCCCGGGTTTGTCGGAAAACGCGAAGTTGCCAATATCGTAGGGCAGGAAATGCGCACCGATGTTGGCGCCGCCCGTGCCGTCCTCAGGGAAGCGCCCGGCATATTTGTCGCCTCCGTGGCAGGCCACGCAGACACCGGGCACGAACTTCTCGCGCCGGCCGTCCAGATTGATCGACGGCAGCAGTTCGCCACTAGGCCCGAAGATCAGGAACGTCGTGTACGGTTTGCCATCGTTGACGCCCGGCGTGGCGATGCTGTCCATCATCACGCAGGCCACCAGGTTCTTGCCGGCCACCGCGTTGTCGATGGCAGTGTTGATTTCGGCCTGCGTCGAGTCCAACGACGGTGGCCCCAGGTGGTTGCAAACGTAGGCCGCCGTATGGTTCGGGCCGTAGGAAATGGAATGCTGGTTGCGCGTCAGGTTGAGGTCGACCTGGTTGATGTAGACGGCCGAATATTCCGTTGTGCCCGCCGTGGCGTAGCTGCCGATCTTGACCTTGCGTCTCCAGTCTTCGACGTTGATGGCGCCGACGAGGTTGCCATTGGCGTCACAGTCCTTCACCGCACCGATGGCCTTGTAGTACTGACAGGCGCTCTTGCGCGAATCGATGCCTTTGTACGACAGAAAGCGTTCCGGGTCGGGCACGGCGTCCGAAGGGAAGCCCGTGGGCGGGGGCAGGAACAGACCCACCGGTACGGCGCTCAACGTGGCCGTCATGTCCGACACCACCGGTGCCTTCACGCCGGCGAGCACCTTCAGGCCCAGGTCCAGATTGTCCGAGCCATTGATCGTCGAGCCCACTGCATACACTTGCGGCGTCGCGGACTGGCAGGTGATGCGCACCGAGGCTGCATTGGCGACATTCCCGAAGGAGTAGTCACCGTCCTTGCTGAGTCGCAGCGGTCCGGAAATGGCCGCGCCACTGGCGTCCAGCAGGGTCGCCACCGCCGTGATCTCGGTGGCGAAGAACTCGTTCTTCGTGCCGCAGATGGCGTCATCGGCCAAGCGGAAGCGGCCCAGCAGCGCCGATCCGATCGGGAATTCCGAGAAGATGTGTTCGCTGATGTTGCCGGTAAACGCGAACTCGGCGCTTTCGCCCTGATGGCCGTAGCATCTGGCCCAACTGACGCCGTTGTCCGGCGAGCACCAAATGTCGAAGTCAGCTGGCACTGTGGGATTGCCGCGCAAAACATCATGAATGACGTATTGGCCTTGAAGGTTCGTCCTTACCGCTGCCGCAGCACCTCCGGCAGGGAAGGTCGCGCCGGTGGTGGTGTCCTGCATGTAGACCAGCACGTCAGGCCGGAAGGTTTCATACCGGACCTTGTCGCCAAAGCTGTCGAGCACAGGCAGTTCGCCGTCGCCGCCGCCGAAGAAACTGCGGTAAGTGGTCAAGCCCGCCGGCACGGCGGCCGCCGGCGGGTCGTAGCTTGCCGGCGCCGGAATGACGAGCGGAGCACCAATGGTATCGGTGTTGACCGCCACACGGCGCTCAGTGATGCCGCCCTGATTGTTGGACACCAGGACATAGGCGAAGTGCAGTCCTGGCCCGGTGGGCAGCGTCCATGTCGTCGTGGGCGCATTAACATCCACGATGTTCCCGTCGGTGGACTTCCAGCGGTAGGACAAGGTGCCGGACGGCGCGCCGCTGTCGGCCACCGTCACTGCCAACTGCACTAGCGGGCCGACCGAGGTTTCGGATATGTTCCACGCCAGCGACGCCGAGTTGAAGCCCTTGGTCAGATCCTGACGGATCGTGATGCTGTCGTCCGGCGTGATGTTGGCGCCGGCGGCCAGGTCGCCGATGTTGACGTCTCCATCGATGATCACCGTGCCGGCATCGCTGCTGCTGACATGCCCAACAGCATTGACCAGCGCCGTGGCTCCGGCAGTGAAGGTCACGCTGTACTTGTAGTCGTAGGTGGTGCGGTTGACGCGTTCGGCAGAGATCTGATTCAGGCGCGTCGAAACTTCACCCGGCATCACGAACACCGCTGGCAGGGATTGCGCGGCCAGGCGCTGCGCCGCGCCCGCGTCCGCAGCCACTGAGTCGGCAGCACCACCACCACCGCAGCCCGTCAGAACGCTTAGCAATGCACCCAGCGCAAGCAGGCTCCCTGCGCGGAGCGACAAGATCTTCTTCATGGTCCGATGTCCTTTGTCAAAGCGACTGACGCCGGCCGACGAAGCGTCTCAGGCGCGCACCCAGGCCGAGCACGCCGAGCGCCACCAGCGTCAAAGACAGGCGGCCGGGCTCTGGCACGGGGATGGTGGTGCCGCGGTCGATCGTCGTGAAGCCCGCGTCGTAGCGCTCAAAGCTCTGCGCCGCGGGCTTGCCCGCGCCCAGCCACGTGAAGCCGACCTTGAACGGGTCGGCCAGGGAGGGCCCGTTGAACACGGCCATCGCGTCATACATGCCCGCTGCCGGTAGCGTTGTGCTGGGTTGCAGGGTCAGGATATCCCAGCCAGCATTGACTGGCGGCGGTGTGGACTCGACCATGCCATACAGTGACGGCGCGAAGAATATCGTGAAGCCCTCGCCGCCTGCGAAGCTGCCACCGCTCACCTGATATTCATAGCGCCACAGATCCTCGCCCGGGGTGATGTCGGGCAGGTCGACGGCCGTGTAGTTGATCACCATCGCCTGCGCGCCATGGCCAGCCCATAGGAGCGAAGCCAACATCAGGCTTGGCATGCTGCGAATCAGCACCAGACTCGGTCTCATTTGCCCTACCCGTCCTTTCGCGTGAGGGCCGCTGAGGCCACGACTGCCGGGGTATAAGCCCCTGCGCGCATTGTTGTCAATGCCTATCTCCTGGTGCGACTGCCGCAAGCGTCCTTCGACCGCTCCGTATCGAAATCGCGGTGCACACGAGCCCTGTGAATATGGCCATGGCCGATCAGCCTGCCCCGCAGGCGCGGCTGTTCCATCTGCGCCGCTTCGAGAATCGCTGACCTGAAGCCGACTGGCGCCTGCCGCTGCTGCCGTCAGTCGTCGGCCGCAACGCGCAGCACCAGCTTGCCGAAGTTCTCGCCGGCAAACAGCTTGTTCAGCGTCTGCGGGAACACGGCCACGCCACCTTCGACCACGTCCTCCTTGCTCTTCATGCGGCCGTCCCTCAGATAGCCCGACATCTCGGCGATGGCCTCGGGGAAGCGCTTGGTGTAGTCGAACACCACCATGCCTTCCATGCGCGCGCGATTCACCAGCAGCGACAGGTAGTTCTTCGGCCCCTGCACCGGCGTGGTGTTGTTGTACTGGCTGATGGCGCCGCAGATGATGATGCGCGCTTTCGGTGCCAGCTTGGCCAGCACATGGTCGAGGATCTCGCCGCCGACGTTGTCGAAATAGATGTCCACGCCCTTCGGGCAATGCTGCTTCAAGCCTTCGCGCACCGAGCCGCCCTTGTAGTCGATGCAGGCGTCGAAGCCGAGCTCGCCGACCACCCAATCGCACTTGGCCGTGCCGCCGGCGATGCCGACGGCGCGGCACCCTTTCAGCTTGGCCAGTTGCCCGACCGTCTGGCCGACGGCGCCGGCGGCGCCCGAGACCACCACGGTCTCGCCGGGCTTGGGCTGACCGATGTCCATCAGCCCGAAGTAGGCGGTCATGCCGGGCATGCCCAGCACGTTGAGCCACTGTGTTGACGTGCCCAGCTTCAGGTCGATCTTCTCCAGTGCGCGGCCGGCCGGCTTGCCGGCGGGTGCGCTCCAGTATTCCTGCACGCCGAGCAGGCCGCTGACGATGTCGCCGACGGCGAAGTCCGCGCTCTTCGACGCGATCACCCGGCCGATGCCGCCGGCGCGCATCACCTCGCCGATGCCCACCGGCGCGATGTAGCTCTTGCCGTCGTTCATCCAGCCGCGCATCGCCGGATCGAGCGACAGCGCCAGCGTCTGCACCAGCACGCCGCCGTCGCCCGGCTCGGCCACCTTCTCTTCTGTGAACTGCCAGTTGTCGGCCTGGGCCATGCCGACCGGGCGCGAGGCCAGGCGCACCTGGTGATTGACGAGGGTGCTCGATATGCTGCTCATGGTGCGTCCTTTTGCGATGGGGCATCGATGTTAGTCGCCCCTGTACTTTCCGCGCGTCGGCGAGGCGACCGCCCTTCAGCGCGTGCCGGGTTGGTCGACGCCGCCCTCGCAGCGGTGCACTTCCAGCGTCACATGGTGCAGCCAGGGCAGATCCGCCAGACGCTGGCGATAGGCCGCCGGTTCGAGCGGAGCGTCGGCGACGACACTGACCGCCGCGGCAAAGGCCTTCGGCCCCACCTGCCAGACATGCAGGTCGGCCACCTTGGCATCGCCATCGGATTCGAGGCGCTCGCGCAACTGCATCGGCTGCTGCGTGTCGCGGCTGGCATCGACCAGGGCCCGCGCCGCCTCGGCGCCCACGCCCCAGCCCCAGCGGGCGATCACCGCCGCGCCGACCAGCGCCACCGCCGGATCGAGCCAGCCCCAGCCGAACCACAGGCCGCCGGCCAGCGCCAGCAGGGCCAGCACCGAGGTCAGCGCATCGGCCAGCACATGCAGCCAGGCGGCGTGGAAATTGTGGTCGCCGTGCCGGCCCACGTGCGCAGGGTCATGACCATGGCCATGGGTGTGACCGTGAGCATCGCCGCCCGTGCCTCGTGCCGGGCGCGCCAACAGCCAGGCGCACAGCAGGTTCACGGCCAGGCCGAGCGCGGCCACCGCCATGGCCTCGGCATAGGCCACCGGCCGCGGCGCGCGCAGGGCTTCCAGCGCCTGCCACAGCAGCGAAAGCGACACGCCGACCATCAGCAGCGCGCTGCTGTAGGCGGCGAGCATCTCGATCTTCCAGCCGCCGAAGGCGAAACGCTCGCTGTGTGCGGCACGGCGCGACAGCGCCATCGCCAGCGCCGCGCCGCCGAGCGCCACCGCGTGCGTGCCCATGTGCCAGCCGTCGGCGGTGAGCGCGAGCGAGCCGCTCCAGTAGCCAACGGCCAGCTCCATCACCATCGCCGCCAGCGTGATCCAGCTCACCTGCCACAGCGCCGCGCCGCGCGCTTCGGCGCCGGCCGAGGCGAAATGGTGCTCGTGCGTGAAGGGCTCGAGGTCGTGTTGGTGGGTCGCCTGCATCGCCCATGGATTGTCGCGGCAATGGCCGTCGGCGCCCCAGATGCCGCGAGGGGCGCCCCTACAATCGACCTCGCCTTTCGCCACCGCCTGCCGCCATGACCGCCATTCCTGCCGTCTCTCATGACCTGAGCCACATCGGCGCCCGCGATAAGGCCGAGATCCTGTCGATGGCCTTGCCCTACATCCGCAGGTTTCACGGCAAGACCATCGTCATCAAGTACGGCGGCAATGCCATGACCGACCCCGCGCTGCAGCAGGATTTCGCCGAGGACGTGGTGCTGCTCAAGCTGGTGGGCATGAACCCGGTGGTGGTGCATGGCGGCGGCCCGCAGATCGAGGAGGCGTTGGCCCGGCTGGGCAAGAAGGGCACCTTCATCCAGGGCATGCGCGTCACCGACGAGGAGACGATGGAAGTCGTCGAATGGGTCCTGGCCGGGCAGGTACAGCAGGACATCGTCGGCCTGATCAACGTCGCCGGCGGCAAGGCCGTGGGCCTGACCGGGCGCGACGGCGGGCTGATCCGCGCGCGCAAGCTGCGCCTGCTCGATCAGAAGGATCCGAACATCGAACACGACGTCGGCCAGGTCGGCGAGATCGAATCGATCGATCCGGCCGTGGTCAAGGCATTGCAGGACGACCAGTTCATCCCGGTGATCAGCCCGTTGGGTTTCGGCCGTGACAACGAGAACTACAACATCAACGCCGACGTCGTCGCCGGCAAGCTGGCGGAGGTGCTGAAGGCCGAGAAGCTGATGATGCTGACCAACACGCCGGGCGTGCTCGACAAGGACGGCCAGCTGCTGACCAACCTGAGCGCGCGCGAGATCGACGAGCTGTTCGCCGACGGTACGCTGTCGGGCGGCATGCTGCCGAAGATCGCCTCGGCGCTGGATGCGGCGAAGAATGGTGTCAACAGCGTGCACATCATCGACGGGCGCGTGCCGCACGCGATGCTTCTGGAAGTGCTGACCGATCAGGCCTACGGCACGATGATCCGCTCGCATTGAGCCGGCCATCGCCATCGCCGCCGCGGCGCCGTGTCTGGCTGTTCGATCTGGACGACACGCTGCACGACGCCGCGAATGCGTCGATGCCGGGGCTGGCGCTGTCCTTCGGCGAATACATCCAGCGTGAACTGCGCCTGAGCCAGGCCGAATCCGACGCGCTGCGCCGGCGCTATTGGCAGCGTTATGGCGCGACCCTGCTCGGGCTGGTCAAGCACCACGGCATCAGTGCCGCGCACTTCCTGCACCACACGCACTTGCTGCCGGGGCTGGAGCAGATGCTGCGCGGTCACGGTGCCGACCTTGCGGCGCTGCGCCGGCTGCCGGGGCGCAAGATCATCCTGAGCAACGCGCCGCGGGCCTACGCCGAGCGGGTGATCGGCACGCTCGGCATCGGCCGCTTCTTCGACGGCGTGATCACCATCGAGGACATGCACATGTTCGGCGACCTGCGGCCGAAGCCCGACGTGCGCATGCTGCGCCGCGTGCTGGCCCGGCTGCAGGTGCCTGCGGCGCAATGCGTGCTGGTCGAGGACAACCTGGCCAACCTGCGCGCCGCGCGCCGCCTGGGCATCACCACCGTGTGGATGCAGCGCTGGACGCGCGAGGCGCGCACGCAGGCAAAGGTGCGGCTGCAGCGCCGACCGCATTTCGTGGACTTGCGGCTGCGCGAATTGCGCGTGCTGCGGCGGCTGGGTTGACGCTTCGGCCGGCCCGATCACCGCCGCATTGGATGCACACCGCCGGCGAGGCGGCCGCACAATGGCGGTGACCGTGGAGGACCCCGATGAACAAGCCCGACCAACCCCCCTGGAAACACGATGGCGTGCGCGTCATCCCGGCCGATCGCCTCGACCCGAACACCGCGCAGACGCCCGGCATGGACCGCAAGGCGGCGATCAACTTCGCGCGCGTCGGCGCCAACAAGCTGTGGGCCGGCACGGTGCACATCCATCCCGATGCCAAGACCGGCGCGCATCATCATGGCCCGCTGGAAAGCGTGATCTACGTCGTCAAGGGCCGGGCGCGCATGCGCTGGGGCGAGGCGCTGGAGTTCGTCGCCGAGGCCGGGCCGGGCGACTTCATCTACGTGCCGCCCTTCGTGCCGCACCAGGAGATCAACGCCAGCGCCGACCAGACGTTGGAATGCGTGCTTGTGCGCAGCGACGGCGAGGCGGTGGCGGTGAACCTCGATATCGAGCCGGTCGAGAAACCCGAGGCCGTGCGCTGGATCGATCCCACCCATCCGCAGGGCTGAGGCGCACGCGATCACGAAAAGCAGCTGCGAAAGTCAGTGTTTACCTGCACTCGGACGCTGCATGGCCCTATGCCAGAATGGCTCGGCCCCAGCCTGCCAAAAGCGCCAACCCCATGCCCGACCTTCCTCAGAGCCCAGGTGACGCCGTTGCGCCGTCACTGCCGGATCTGCCGGACGAGGCCCTGGCCGATGGCGATGAGGTGGTGCCGAGCCTGCCGGCGCGCAAGCGTCCCAAACCCGGCGAACGGCGGGTGCAGATCCTGCAGACGCTGGCGACAATGCTCGAACAGCCCGGGGCAGAGCGCATCACCACCGCGGCGCTGGCCGCGCGGCTGGCGGTCAGCGAGGCGGCGTTGTACCGGCACTTCGCCAGCAAGGCGCAGATGTTCGAAGGGCTGATCGACTTCATCGAATCGAGTGTGTTCACGTTGGTCAACCAGATCACCGAGCGCGAGGCCGGCGGCGCCGAGCAGACGCAGCGCATCGTCACCGTGCTGCTGCAGTTCGGCGAGAAGAACCCGGGCATGACGCGTGTCATGGTGGGCGACGCGCTGGTCTTCGAGCATGAGCGGCTGACGACGCGCATGAACCTGTTCTTCGACCGCGTCGAGTCACAGTTGCGCCAGACGCTGCGTCTGGCCGCCGAGTCGGCGGGTTCGACCACGCCGACCGTGGAGGCGCAGGCGATGGCCTCGGCGCTGACCGCGCTGACCGTCGGCCGGCTGCAGCGCTACGCGCGCTCGGGCTTCAAGCGCCTGCCCACCGAACACCTCGACCTGGTATTGCGTCGACTCACGGCCTGAGGGCGTCATGCTCGAGGTGCATGTCGGCGACGCACGCCTGGGCCTGCTGCCGCAGCGCGCGGCCGTGCTGATCGAGCAGCGCTGCCTGCTGGTGGCCGATGCGCACATCGGCAAGGCGGTGTCCTTTCGCGCGCTGGGCGTGCCGGTGCCGCGCGGCACCACCGCGCAGACGCTGCAGCGGTTGAGCCAGGCCGTCGAGGCCAGCGCGGCGACCCGTATCGTCTTCCTCGGCGACCTGCTGCATTCGGCGCGGGCGCGTGCGCCGGCGACGCTGCAGGCGTTCACCGAGTGGCGACGGCGGCACCCGTCGTTGGAGCTGCAACTGGTGCGCGGCAACCACGATGGCCGCGCCGGCGACCCGCCCTCGGCATGGGGTGTGCAGGCGGTGGACGAACCATTTCGGCTCGACACGCTGGCGCTGTGCCACCACCCGCAGACCTTGCCCGGCGCCTACGTGCTGGCCGGGCATGTGCATCCCTGCGTGGTGCTCGGCGCGCGCGCGCAACAGCGGCTGCGGCTGCCCTGTTTTCAGTTCGGCGCCGCGTGCGGCGTGTTGCCCGCATTCGGCGCCTTCACCGGCATGCACGCCGTGCGCCCCGCGCCGGGCGAGCGGGTCTATGTGATCGCGGACGAATGCGTGGCATCGCTGCCTCTGCCGGCGGCACCAAACCCTACACTCGCCGTATGAATCCAAGCTCCGTCGAATCGCTGATCGCACGCGCCGAGAAACTGCTCGCGCGGCTGGAAAGTGTGTTGCCGTTGCCGCTGTCGGCGCCTGACTGGAACGCCTCCGTGGCCTTCCGCTACCGCAAGCGCGGCAACTCGGGGCGCATGGAGGCGGTGCGTCACGTGGCGCCGATCCGGCTGCGCGATCTGGTCGAGGTCGAGCCGCAGAAGCAGCGCCTGCTGCGCAACACCGAACAATTCGTCGCCGGCCATGGCGCCAACAACGTGCTGCTGACCGGCGCGCGCGGCACCGGCAAGAGCTCGCTGATCAAGGCCTGCCTGAACGAGTTCGCGCCGCGCGGGCTGCGCCTGATCGAAGTGGACAAGAGCGACCTGGTCGATCTGCCCGACATCGTCGAACTGGTCGCTGAACGAGCCGAACGTTTCATCGTCTATTGCGACGACCTGAGCTTCGAGGAAGGCGAGCCCGGCTACAAGGCATTGAAGTCGATCCTCGACGGTTCGGTGGCGCAATCTTCCGACAACGTGCTGATCTACGCCACCAGCAACCGCCGCCACCTGTTGCCCGAATACATGTCGGAGAACCTGAGCTACAAGCACACCGCGGATGGCGAGGTGCACCCGGGCGAGGTGGTGGAGGAGAAGATCTCGCTGTCGGAGCGCTTCGGCCTGTGGATCAGCTTCTACCCCTTCACCCAGGCCGAGTACCTGGTCATCGTGGCGCAGTGGTTGCGCGGCTTCGGCGTCGACGAAGCGGCCATCGCCGCGGCGCGCGCCGAATGCCTGGTGTGGGCGCTGGAGCGCGGCTCGCGTTCGGGCCGGGTGGCCTATCAGTTCGCCAAGGACTACGCCGGAAGGCATCACGCTTGAGCGCCGATGCAGCCCGCGTGCCGGTCGACGTGGCCGTGGGCGTCCTGGTCGACGCCGAAGGCCGCTTCCTGTTGACCAGCCGGCCCGAGGGCAAGGTCTATGCCGGTCATTGGGAGTTTCCCGGCGGCAAGCTCGAACCGGGCGAGACGGTGGCGCAGGCGCTGGCGCGCGAGTTGCACGAAGAACTCGGCATCCACATCGGTGCGGCGCAGCCCTGGAAGATCGAGTTGATGGACTACGCCCATGCCCGCGTGCGCTTGCACTTCTGCAAGGTCTTCGACTGGCACGGCGAGCTGCAGATGCGCGAAGGGCAGCGCTCGGCCTGGCAGCAACTGCCGGTGATGGTGGCGCCGGTGCTGCCGGGCACCCTGCCGGTGCTGCGATGGTTCGCCGCCGAGCGGGGCTTTGCCGGGGCCACGCACCGGGGCTGATTGTTAAACTGCCCCGATGGATTGGCTCGATCGGGTGAAATGGGATGCGCAGGGGCTGCTGCCGGTGATCGCGCAGGAGGTCGGCAGCGGTGACGTGCTGATGTTCGCCTTCATGAACCGCGAGGCCCTGGCGCGCACCGCCGAACTCGGCCAGGCGGTGTACTGGAGCCGCTCTCGCCAGCGGCTGTGGCACAAGGGCGAGGAGTCCGGCCACTTCCAGCGGGTGCACGAGATGCGCCTGGATTGCGACAGCGACGTGCTGCTTCTGCGCGTGACCCAGCTGGGCCACGAGCCCGGCATCGCCTGCCACACCGGACGGCACAGCTGCTTCTATTCGAAACTGGAAGATGGCCAGTGGCGCGAGGTCGAGCCGGTGCTCATGGACCCCGAAAGGATCTACAAGTGAGCGGCGACGACACGCTGGCGCGGCTGGCTGCGGTGATCGACGCGCGGCGCGATGGCGATCCCGACAAGAGTTATGTGGCGCGCTTGTTTGCCAAGGGCGGCGACGCCATCTTCAAGAAGGTGGGCGAAGAGGCCACCGAAACCGTGATGGCCGCCAAGGATGGGGACAAGGCCAGGATCGTGCACGAGGTGGCCGACCTGTGGTTCCATTCCATGCTGCTGCTGGCACGGTTCGATTTGCGGCCGGCCGACGTGCTGGCCGAACTGCAGCGGCGCGAAGGCCTGTCGGGGCTGGAGGAGTTTGCCGCGCGCAAGCTCAAGACGCGGGAGGGCGAGGGCACATGAACCAGCCTGGCACACCGCTCAGCGAGGAGCAGGCCTCGCTGAAGACGGTGGGGCATATCAGCTATCTGCTGCACCTGATCGTCGCGGTGGCGGCAGTGATGCCCGGCGCACAGGCCAGCATCGCGCTGCTGATCGTGGCCTTCGTCATCGACATGGTGAAGAAGGACGATGCGCTCGGCTCGTGGCAGGAGTCGCACTTCAGCTGGCGCATTCGCACCGTGCTGTGGGCTGCCGGGCTGTACCTGCTGAGCGCGCCGCTGTGGTTCCTGTTTCTGCTGCCGGGCTGGCTGGCCTGGACCGCGATCTCGATCTGGTTTCTCTACCGCATCGTGCGCGGTTGGATGAACCTCAATGCCAACCTGCCGATGCCCCGTTGAGGACTTTGATGAGCCACGACCCGAACTGCATCTTCTGCAAGATCGTCGCCGGCCAGATCCCGTCGAAGAAGGTCTTCGAGGACCCGGAACTTCTGGTCTTCCACGACATCAACCCCTGGGCGCCGGTGCATGTGCTGGTGATTCCCAAATCGCATATCGCCACGTTCTACGACGTCGGACCCGAGCACGACGCGCTGCTCGGGCGCATGCTGGCGCTGGCGCCGAAGCTGATGCGCCAGCTGGGCGTGGTCAACGGCTTTCGCACGCTGATCAACACCGGCGAGGACGGTCGGCAGGAGGTTCAGCACATGCATATGCACGTCATGGGCGGTCCGCGACCGTGGCTGCGGGGGTGACTCACCCTAGAATCCGTTATTGCTTTGCAGGAGAAATGTCATGGGTTCGTTCAGCATCTGGCACTGGCTGATCGTGTTGCTCGTCGTGGTGTTGATCTTCGGCACCAAGAAGCTGAAGAACATCGGCGCGGACCTGGGTGGCGCGGTCAAGGGTTTCAAGGACGGCGTGAAGAGCGGCGGCGAGGCGGCGGATGCAGCCGCCGCCAATGCGCCGGTGCAGCAGGTCGGCGCCAGCAAGTCCTCGAGCACCCACACGGTGGACGTCGAAGCGCACACCAAGTCCTGAGTCCGAGTGAGCCCGCTTTTCGCAAGGGTGGGCTCGCGCCGCCCTGACGACGCATGATCGATTTCGGCTTCGACAAGATCGCGCTGATCGGTGCCGTGGCGCTGATCGTCATCGGCCCGGAAAAGCTGCCGCGCGTGGCCCGTACCGTCGGCCACATGCTGGGCAAGGCGCAGCGTTATGTGGCCGATGTCAAGGCCGAGGTCAACCGCTCGATCGAGCTCGACGAGTTGAAGAAGATGAAGTCGCAGTTCGAGGATGCGGCGCGCGATGTCGAGAAGAGCGTCGGCGACGAGGTCAGGCAAGCGAGCGCGTCCTTCGAATCTGAATGGTCCGGGGCCACTGCGGGCCTGGACGGCAAGGCGGCGCTGTCCGACGGCATGACACCGGCGCCGCCGCAGTACAAGCACCCGAAAAAGCGCTGGCGCCTGAAGCGCGGCGCCACCCCGCAGTGGTACAAGCAGCGCCAGGGCATTCGCACGCGCGCCCAATCCGGCGCGGCCCGCGTCGCGCGCTTCCGCCCGCCAGGGGGCGCGGCGCGTTCATGAGCGAGGCCGACAAGCGCGACGAACTCGAAGGCAGCGAGGCACCGTTCGTCTCGCACCTGGTGGAACTGCGCGATCGCCTGATCCGCGCGCTGATCGCCGTGGGCGTGATGTTCGGTGTGCTGATGCTGTGGCCCGGCCCCGGGCCGCTGTACGACCTGCTGGCCGCACCGCTGGTGGCCAACCTGCCGGCCGGGGCGACGCTGATCGCCACCAACGTGATATCGCCGTTCATGGTGCCGCTGAAGATCACGCTGCTGGCCGCGTTCATGCTGGCGCTGCCCGTGGTGCTGTACCAGGTGTGGGCCTTCGTCGCACCGGGGCTGTACAGCCACGAAAAGAAGATGGTGCTGCCGCTGGTGGTGTCGAGCACGCTGCTGTTCTTCCTCGGCGTGGCCTTCAGCTACTTTTTCGTCTTCGGCAAGGTGTTCCACTTCATCCAGGGCTTCGCGCCGAAGAGCATCACCGCGGCGCCGGACATCGAGGCCTACCTGAGCTTCGTCATGACCATGTTCATCGCCTTCGGTGCGGCCTTCGAGGTGCCTGTGGCGGTGGTGGTGCTGGCGCGGCTGGGCGTGGTCAGCATCGAGCAATTGAAGAAATTTCGCGGCTATTTCATCGTCGCGGCGTTCATCATCGCCGCCATCATCACGCCGCCCGACGTGGTCTCGCAACTGGCGTTGGCGATCCCGATGGTGCTGCTCTATGAATTCGGCATCTTGTGCGCGCAGCTGTTCATCAAGCACACCAAGGCGCCGGACAGCGAGGCCGATACCGCGGCCTGAAAGCCGCTACTCGACCGGGCGGCGCTGCGCGCGCGGGCGCTGAGCCACGCGCAGCTCTAGCATCAAGGCCTGGTCGCCGCGCCGCACCGACACGGCCGCTTGGCTCTGCGGCTTGAGCGCGGCCACCGCCGCCAGCAACTGCGCGGTATTGCCGACCTCGACACCGGCGATGGCGGTGACCACGTCGCCGGGCCGCATGCCGCCGCGGCTGGCCGGCCCGTCCTGCAACACGCCGGTGATCAGCACACCCTGGCGCACCGTCAGGCGCAGATTGGCCGCCAGCTCGGGGGTCAGGTCGCGCGGCTCGACGCCGATCCAGCCGCGCGTGACCTGGCCATCGCGCAGCAAGGCATCCATCACCCCGCGCGCGCTGTCCACCGGAATGGCAAAGCCGATGCCCATGTTGCCGCCGCTGCGGCTGTAGATGGCGGTGTTGATGCCGATCAGCCGCCCTTCGGCATCGACCAGCGCGCCGCCCGAATTGCCGGGGTTGATGGCCGCGTCGGTCTGGATGAAGTTCTCGAAGGTGGACAGTCCGAGCTGGTTGCGCCCGAGCGCACTGACGATGCCCGAGGTGACAGTCTGCCCGACGTTGAAGGGGTTGCCGATGGCCAGCACCACGTCGCCCACCTGAAGGGCGCGCACATCGCCCAGCGCGATCACCGGCAAGTTGTCGAGCTCGATCTGCAGCAGCGCCAGGTCGGTCTCGGGGTCGGTGCCGACCAGCTTGGCAGTGGCCTGGCGGCCATCGATCAATTGCACCTCGATGTCGCTCGCGCCTTCGACGACGTGGTTGTTGGTCAACAGGTAGCCGCTGGACGACACGATCACGCCCGAGCCCAGGCCCACCTGCGGTTGCGTTGAATCGCCCCGGTTGCCGAAGAAGAAGCGCCGCCACGGGTCGTCGGCGCGTGCGCCGGCTTGCGCATTCTTGCTGGCGACGACGCTGACCACCGCAGGCGCGGCGCGCTTGGCGGCCTGGCTGTAGCCGCTGACGGGCGCGGCGGCCGGCGGCAGGGCCACGCTGGCGGGCGCGGCCGGCACCGATGCCTGCGGTGTGCCGCGTGGTTCGAGCGGCAGCCAATGCGGCCGCAACGTCGCCACCACGAACCACAGACCCAGGCCGACCGTCACTGTCTGGGCGAACAGGAGCCAGAGCTTGCGCATCGTCGAGCGGCCGGATGGCGTGGTGGTGTTGGCGGCGCGCAGTTGCGTGCCGATGGCACCATTATCCGCGGCGGTCGTGGCTGCGGTCGGGCCATGGATTTCGGCCGGGCCACAATGTCGAATGCCCGCGCCACCGCTGTTGCTGACCATGGGCGATGCCTGCGGCATCGGTCCCGAGATCATCGTGCAGGCCTTTGCCGACGGCGCTGCCGCCGGATGCGCGGTGGTCGGCGACATGGCGGTGCTGCGCCGCGCCTCGAAAGTGCGGGGCCAGCCGCTGCCGCTGGCCCGCATCGAGGGGCCGGACGATCTGGCCCGGCTGCCGGCAGGCTGCCTGCCCGTGTTGCAGCCCGACGGACTGCCCGACGGGTTGGGCGATCTGCCCTGGGGCCGGGTGCATGCCGATTGCGGCGCGGCCGCCGCGCGGTGCATCGAAGCGGCGGTGACCTGGGTTCGCAAGGGCCAGGCCGGCGCGATCGTCACTGCGCCGCTGCACAAGGAAGCGCTGGCGGCAGCGGGCATCGGTCATCCTGGCCACACCGAGATGCTGCAAGCGCTGGCTGCACCTGCCGGCGCACCGCCGCCGCCGGTGCGCATGATGCTGGCCAACGACGAATTGCGCGTGGTGCTGGTCAGCATCCATGTCGCGCTGCGGCAGGCGGTGGAACTCGTGAGCTTCGAATCGGTGCTGCAGACGATCTGCATCGCTCACGAATCCAGCGACGCCTGGGGCCAGCCCCGGCCGCGCATCGCGGTGGCCGGGTTGAATCCGCATGCCGGCGAGGGGGGCCTGTTCGGCGACGAGGAGCAGCGCTTCATCGCGCCGGCCGTCGCTGCGGCGCGGCAACGCGGTATCGACGCCCACGGGCCCTTCGCGCCCGACACGGTGTTCATGCGCGCGCGCCATGCGCCCGGGCATGCGGGCGAGTTCGATCTGGTGGTGGCGATGACGCACGACCAGGGCCTGATACCGGTGAAGTACCTCGGCGTGGAACAGGGTGTCAACGTCACGCTGGGCCTGCCTTTCGTGCGCACCAGCCCGGACCACGGCACGGCCTTCGACATTGCCGGCAGCGGTCGCGCCGATGCGTCGAGCCTGAAGGCGGCGCTGCGTCTGGCGCATCGCCTCCTCGCGTCGCGCGGCGAGACCTAGGCGGCGGCGCTGCTGCTCAGCGCCGCCAACTGGCGGCGCGCACGCGCGGTGGCGCGCTCAATCAGATAGCCGCTTTCGAAGGCCCGCATGCGCCCGGTGTCGCACAGTCGCACCAGCATGCGATGGGTCATCGAGATGCTTTGCTTGTGGCGGCTGCCGCGCGTGAAGACGAAGAAACTGCGTCCAGGGCTGACATGGCTGAGCCGCACCTTCTGCCACTTGTCGTCCAGATGCATCTGGTAGGCAAAGCCGATCTGCACGTGGTCGGCCAGCGATTTGCCGCTGGAGGGCTCGGCTGCGTCGGCCTTGGGCAGGCCGGCGATGTCGAGCTCTCCGTCGCCGGGCTCCGGTTCGGCGCTCAGGTCGATATCGACCTTGCCATCCCAGTTGACCGATGCTTCGTCCATCAAGCCGATGCGTTGCGCCTCTTCGGCCGAGAAGCGCGGCTCGATGACCTCGTCGCGCAGCACCGGCAGGCGCATCTGCGCCGGCGGCAGCTCGTCGGCACTGGGCATGTCCTCGCCCAGCGCGCTGTCCACCTGGCGCACCAGCAGGTTGTAGTCCAGCGTGCGCAGTGCCTGGCCCTTCAGCGATTCGGCATGTGCCGGCAGCAGCATGCCGTAGAAGCTCTTCCTGGCCGCATCGGGCCAGTCGATCAGGTCCATGCCCTCGTTCAGTTCCTTCATCAGCGTGGGCAGCTGCAACAAGAAGGTCTTGCGCTGCTCGGGCGAGCCCTTGGGCTGCACGCTCATGCACAGCTCGCGCCCGGCGTGGCGCAAGCGCTTGACGCGTGCGCTGCTGCCGCTGCCATCCAGCCGCGCCGCGCGCATCAATGCCTGACTCCACACCTGGCTCAGGAAGTCGCGCACGAACTCCGGCACCGGCAGCGGTTTGAGCAGCGACTGCAACTGCTGCGTGTAGCGCTGCTGCAGGCGCAGGTCGGTTTCCTTCTCGGCCAGCAGCGTGGCGGCGCCGCCATGGCTCTGCACGTCGTTGTGCGCCTGCTCGACGATGAAGGCCTCGAGCACTGACAGCTTCTGCTCGTAGGTCTCGATCTGGTCGAAATCGCCCTCGACGATCTCCTGCACCAACTCGCGCACCAGCGTGACGAAGCGCTGGCCTTGCTCGGAATCGAAATCGTCGAAGCCGCTGCCGAGCGACGCGATGCGGTTGACGAAGCGCCGCACCGGGTGCTTGCGTGAGGAGAAGAAGCTCGGGTCGCCGAGCGCCGCGCGCAGCACCGGCAGCTGCAGCCGCGCGATCTGGCGTGCCATCTGCGGCGGCACCTTCGGGTCGGACAGGATCTGGTCGAACAGGCTGCCGATGACATCGATCACCATGTGATCGAGCGAGCCGTTGCTGGCCTGGCGCAACTCGTCGCGATGCGTGCGGATCAGGTTCGGCGCCACGGGCAGGGCACGTCCGGCTTCGGGCGCCAGCGTGCCGTGGCCCGAGTAGGGCATGCCGGCATCGGCCGCGAAGCCGGAATCTTCGATGCCAGGCACCATGTCGGTGAAGGCCAGCCGCCGGATCAGCGCCATCAGCCCGGCATCGACTTGTCCCAACAGCGTGCCTTGTGGGGCATGGCCCTGATTCGGCCGGCCGCCGCCGCTGCCGAACGAGCCCTGGCCGGTGCTCGCGCCAAAGCGCCCTTGGCCCGTGCTGCGGCCGCCGTCGCCGCGCCAACCCGAGTGAGCCGCGTCGCCATGGCTCGACGCCATGCCCAGACCCTGGGAGCGGCTGTCGTCCAGCCCGACGGGACGACTGGTGCTGTCGTAGCCCGAGCCGGTGCGCATGAAGCCCGATCCGCGATCGGCATTGCGCAAGCTCAGCGATGCCGGCCTGATGCCGGCCGCGCGCATGTCCTTGACGATGGCGGCATAGGTCTGGGCCATCGACGTGGCCATCGAGCGGCCAAGCTCGGCCACCAGCACCTTGCGCAACTCGGCCCGGTCGGTGACCTGATCGACGCCGCGGATGATGGCGTTGCCGATCACCTCAGGGCGCAGCGGGTTGCGCGGTGTGTCGCTCAGGCCTTGCAGCATCGAGCCGACGAAGCCGTCGAGTTCGCGTTGTTCGAGCTCGCAGTCCTGCGCGAGCTGCAACCCCAGCCGCTCGGCCGAGACCTGGACTTCCATCTCGTGGTTGTCGACCAGGCTGAGGGCGTCCCAGCTGGTTTCGGACAACGCCGCCTGCGACGAATTGCGCGGCAGCACATCGCGCTCGACGCGCTGATCCAAGGCTTCGTCGAAACTGTCGCAGAACACCGCCAGCTTGCGGTTCAGTTCGAACTGCGCGCCCAGCAGGCTGTCGCGCTGAAAGACGTTGGCCGACGCCAGCGCCGACACGCCCAGGCTGTCCACGGTGCGCTCGGCGGCGGCGCGCGCCGCCAGCTTCACGCGGCGTACCGCGGTGTCGATGGCCGCGGGCAGGCCTATGGCTGGCGTTGGAATCATGGGACGGATCAGTATGCGGCATGCATCGGCCGCGGATCCGCCCGCTCAAGCCCTGCCGCGCAGGGCAAGCGTGCTATTTCCTCAATGCGTCACGAATCTCGCGCAGCAGCACCACGTCCTCGGGCGCGGCCGGTGGCGGCGGTGGCGGGGTGGTCTTCTTCAGGCGGTTGATCTGGCGGACCATGACGAAAATGATGAAAGCCAGGATCGCGAAGTTCAGTGCCACGGTGATGAAGTTGCCGTAGGCCAGCACGGCGCCGGCCTTCCTGGCCTCGGCCAATGTGGTGGCGGTCTGCCCGGCCAGCGGAATGAAGTGGTTGCTGAAGTCCGCACCGCCGAAAATCGCACCCACCACCGGCATGATCAAGTCGCCGACGATCGAATCGACGATCTTGCCGAAGGCCCCGCCGATGATCACGCCGATCGCCAGATCGACGACGCTGCCCTTGAGCGCGAATTCCTTGAACTCGGTTGCAAACCCCATGATGTGAACTCCCTTCGGCCGCAAAACCGGGCCTCGAAAAAGGCGGCCCGTTGCCTGCGCGCTATCGTAACGGCATGCGCCGCAGCGGCATGCCCGCCGCGCCGTCTGCGGCTCCGAGGCGCCTGCAGGGCTCGGATAGAATCACGGGTTGACCCGGCCACCAGCATCGAAACAGAGGAAAGCATGAGCGAGGCGAAAGTCGATTCGGACCGGCGCACCTGGATCGCCATCACCTGCGGAGCCGGTGCCATCGGTGGTGCCGCGGTGGCGGTGCCTTTCATCAGCAGCTTCGCCCCGTCCGAGCGCGCCAAGGCCGCGGGCGCACCCGTGCAGGCCGACATCAGCGGCCTGCGATCCGGCGAAAAGATGACGGTGGAATGGCGCGGCAAGCCGGTGTGGATCGTGCGTCGCACGGAAGAGCAACTGGCCTCGCTTAAGCTCAACGAACCGCTGCTCGCCGACCCCTTTTCAAAACGCAACCCGTCGGAGCTGACGCCCGAATACGCGCGCAACATCCCACGCTCGATCAAGCCCGAGGTCTTCGTCTGCGTGGGCATCTGCTCGCACCTGGGCTGCTCGCCGACCGACAAGTTCACGCCGGGGCCACAGCCCTCGCTGCCCGACGACTGGCATGGTGGATTCCTCTGCCCCTGCCACGGCTCCACCTTCGACATGGCGGGCAGGGTGTTCAAGAACAAGCCGGCGCCCGACAACCTTGAGGTGCCGCGTCACATGTACCTGTCCGACACCACGCTGCTGATCGGTGACGACAGCAAGGCCTGAGCGGCGACGCAAGCATCACGGGGATCGACATGGCTGAATTCAAGCAAGCGCCGGCTGGCGCATCGACGGCCGAGCAGGCGATGACGTGGGTGGACAACCGGTTTCCGGCCACCAAGCTCTTCAAGGAGCACATGTCGGAGTACTACGCGCCGAAGAACTTCAACTTCTGGTACATCTTCGGCTCGCTGTCTTTGCTGGTGCTGGTGATCCAGATCGTCACCGGCATCTTCCTGACGATGCACTACAAGCCCGACGCGGCGCAGGCCTTCGCCTCGGTCGAGTACATCATGCGCGACGTGCCCTGGGGCTGGCTGATCCGCTACATGCACAGCACTGGCGCGAGCGCTTTCTTCATCGTCGTCTACCTGCACATGTGGCGCGGGTTGATTTACGGCAGCTACCAGAAGCCGCGCGAACTGATCTGGATCTTCGGCGTGCGCGATCTTCCTGTGCCTGATGGCCGAAGCCTTCATGGGCTATCTGCTGCCCTGGGGCCAGATGTCCTTCTGGGGCGCGCAGGTGATCATCAACCTGTTCGCCGCGATCCCCTTCATCGGGCCCGACCTGGCGCTGCTGATCCGCGGCGACTATGTGGTGGGCGACGCCACGCTGAACCGCTTCTTCGCCTTCCACGTGATCGCCGTGCCGCTGGTGCTGCTGGGCCTGGTGGTGGCGCACATCATCGCGCTGCACGAGGTCGGGTCGAACAACCCCGATGGCGTCGAGATCAAGGCCAAGAAGGAGCCGAAGACCGGCATTCCGCTCGACGGCATTCCGTTCCATCCGTTCTACACGGTGCACGACATCTTCGGCGTCAGCGTGTTCCTGATGATCTTCAGCGCCGTCATCTTCTTCGCCCCGGAGATGGGTGGCTACTTCCTCGAGTTCAACAATTTCATCCCGGCCGACGCGTTGAAGACGCCGCCACACATCGCGCCGGTGTGGTACTTCACGCCCTACTACTCGATGCTGCGCGCGGTGACCGACCCGATGGTCAACGTCTTCGCCGTGCTGGCCGGCGTGGCTGGGGTACTGGCCTTTCTCTTCGCCGGCTTCAAGGGCATCTGGAAATGGCTGCCGCTGGTGGCCGCGGCGGTGATTGTCGTGCTGCTGAAGACCTTCGACGCCAAGTTCTGGGGTGTGGTGGTGATGGGCGTGGCGGTGATGGTGCTGTTCCCGCTGCCGTGGCTGGATCGCAGCCCGGTCAAGTCGATCCGCTACCGCCCGGGCTGGAACAAGTGGCTGTACGCTGTCTTCGTCGTCAACTTCCTGGTGCTCGGCTATCTGGGCATCAACCCGCCGTCGGAAGTCGGCACGCTGGTGTCGCAGGTGGGCACGCTGTTCTATTTCGGATTCTTCCTGCTGATGCCGTGGTGGAGCCGCATCGGCACCTTCAAGCCCGTGCCCGAGCGCGTGGTGTTCCACGCCCATTGATGGCGCAGGCGGAGCAAACGATGACGAAAAGATTCCTTCTGGCGATCATGCTGGCCCTGGGGCTGCTGTCGGGTGCGCATGCCTCCGGCACTGGCGTGGCGCTGGATCGGTTTCCCGCCGACAGGGTGACCAACCTGCCCGCGCTGCAAAGCGGCGCGCGGCTGTTCGTCAACTACTGCCTCAACTGCCACTCGGCGAACTACATGCGCTACAACCGCATGGTGGACATCGGCCTGACCGAGGAGCAGATCAAGAACAACCTCTTGTTCGCTGGCAAGAAGGTCGGCGATACGATGAGCATCACCATGAACCCGGTGCAGGCCAAGGACTGGTTCGGCGCCGCACCGCCGGACCTGACGGTCGTGGCGCGTTCGCGCGCCGGCGCTGGCGGCAGTGGCGCCGACTACCTCTACACTTATTTGCGCACCTTCTACCGCGACGACAGCACGATCACCGGCTGGAACAACCTGGTGTTCCCCAGCGTGGCCATGCCGCATGTATTGTGGGAGCTGCAGGGCCAGCAGCGGGCGGTGTTCGAAACCGAAAAGGACCCGCACGATCCCGGCAAGACGCAGCATGTGTTCAAGCGCTTCGAGCCATTGAGCGCGGGCACGATGACGCCGGCGCAATACAACGAGGCGGCGGCCGACCTGGTGGCCTTCATGCAGTGGATGGGCGAGCCGAATCAGCACCTGCGCGTGCGGCTGGGTGCCTTCGTGCTCATATTCCTGGCGCTGTTCACGCTGATTGCGTGGCGCCTGAATGCCTCGTACTGGAAAGACGTCAAGTGATTTCCCGGCGGTGCGGCGCCAGCGCCGCACCGTCATCGAGCGCAACGTTCCCATGGGGGCCGTTGCGCTGCATCTTTTACCGCGGGGCGCGTCGCTCGCCGCCGCTGACCAGGAGCCCACCACGATGATGGTGCTTTATTCCGGAACCACTTGCCCGTACTCGCACCGCTGCCGCTTCGTGCTGTTCGAGAAGGGCATGGACTTCGAGATCCGCGACGTCGACCTGTTCGCCAAGCCCGAAGATATCGCGCTGATGAACCCGTACAACGAGGTGCCGATCCTGGTCGAGCGCGACCTGATCCTGTACGAGTCGCACATCATCAACGAGTACATCGACGAGCGCTTCCCGCACCCGCAGCTGATGCCCGGCGACCCGGTGGCGCGTGCGCGGGTGCGGCTGTTCCTGTTCAACTTCGAGAAGGAGTTGTTCGCCCATGTCAACCTGCTCGAGTCGCGCGGCGTCAAGGCCACCGACAAGCAGTTGGAAAAGGCGCGCAGCCAGATCCGCGACCGGCTGACGCAGCTGGCGCCGATCTTCCTGAAGAACAAGTTCATGCTCGGCGACGACTTCTCGATGCTCGACGTGGCCATCGCGCCGCTGCTGTGGCGGCTGGACTACTACGGCATCGACCTGTCGAAGAACGCGTTGCCACTGCTGAAGTATGCCGAGCGCATCTTCTCGCGCCCGGCGTACATCGAGGCGCTGACGCCGTCGGAAAAGGTGATGCGCAAGTAAGCGGCCCCGTCAGCACGCGATGAACAAGCCGATCACGCCGGATTCGCAGGGAACGTCCACCCGGCCCTACCTGATCCGCGCGTTGCACGACTGGTGCACGGACAACGGCTTCACGCCGTATCTGGCGGTGTTCGTCGATGCCAGCGTGCAGGTGCCGATGGAGTACGTGAAGAACAACGAGATCGTGCTGAACGTCGGCTTCGAGGCCACCACGGCGCTGAAACTCGGCAACGAGTTCATCCAGTTCAAGGCGCGTTTCGGCGGCACCGCGCGAGAGATCGTCGTGCCGGTCGATCACGTGGTGGCCATCTATGCGCGCGAAAACGGCCAGGGCATGGCCTTTCCGGTACCGACCGCCAGCGTGTCGGGTGAGGCGCCCCCGCCCAGCGAAGAGCCGGCTGCGGCCCCGCTGCGCGGCTTGCGCCTGGCGAGCACCGACAACGAGCCGCCGGCTGCCGACGCCGCACCGGACGATGGACCCGACCCGGATGGGCCCTCGGGGCCGCGGCCGACCCTGAAACGCGTGAAATAGCCGGCTTCTACAATCGCGTCTCGCGCCGGCTTAGCTCAGTTGGTAGAGCACCCGCCTTGTAAGCGGAAGGTCGTCCGTTCGATTCGGACAGCCGGCACCAGGCTCATGCCTTGTCGGGCAAGGCCCGCGATTGAACCTTGACGCGGATTGACGTACGCTCGAACCCCTGGGCGAACAGCGCCGCTTCCAGTGTCGGCTGCAATTGCCGCAATTTCGATGCCGCCGCGCCATTGCTTACCAACAGGGACCAGTTTGTATCGTCCAGCGGACCTGGGCGGACTTGGTCGCGCAGCGACGGGGGGAGTTCCTCGCGGATGGCGGCGAAACGCTGGCGCGACTGCTGAAGGCGTTGCAGCAACCCGGTCAGCGTCGGGTTCTGGTCGAGCGCCGCGCCCAGATGCAGCGTGTTTGAGTGCGTTGGGCCGGTGAGTTTTGGCGCGGGCATATGAGGAGAGTTTAGCGATGCAGCTTTTGATTACCCAAGGCCGTCTGGCGCGGCATCGCGTCGTCCATCTGAGTCGCACGCAGATACTGCTGGCGGGCGCGGGCATCCTGTCGCTGCTGCTGTTGTTTTCGGGAACGGTGTACCACTTCGTGTTCCTGAAGGCGGCGCGCGAAGGCTGGCCCGTGGTCAGCCAGATGGTGCGCTGGGTGGTGCGCGACGAGATTGCGCAGCGCGACCGCTTCATGCGCGAGAACCTTGACGCCATGGCGGCGAAAGTGGGTGAACTGCAGGCCAAGTTGGTCCAGCTGGAATCGGTGAGTGAGCGCGTGTCGGGGCTGGCCGGCGTCAAGCCGGAGGAATTGAAGCCGTTGCAACGCGGTAGCGATGGCGGCCGGGGCGGACCCTTCGTGCCCGTGACCCGTGCTTCACAACGGCAGTTGGATCTGGCACTGCAGGAACTCGACCAGGCCGCCGACCAAAGCATCGATGTCTTCACCTTGATCGAATCGCGCCTGTTCGAATCGCGCCTGCTGGCTTTGACCGTGCCCAGCACGCGCCCGGTCGATGGCCCGGTGGGTTCGGGCTTCGGCTTTCGCACCGACCCGTTCAACGGCCGGGCCGCGCTGCACACCGGTCTCGACTTCCCGGCCGAGACCGGCACGCCGATCGTGGCGGCGGCGGGCGGCGTGGTGGCTTCGGTCGAGTGGCAATCGCAATATGGCCACATGATCGAGGTCGATCATGGCAATGGCCTGTCCACCCGCTATGCGCATTTGTCGAAGGCGCTGGTCAAGCCCGGTGACATCGTTCGTCGCGGCCAGGCCATTGCTCAGGTCGGCACATCGGGCCGATCGACCGGGCCGCATCTGCATTTCGAGGTGTTGGTGGCCGGCGTGCCGCAGAATCCGGCGCGCTTCCTGGGCGCTGCGGCCCAGGCGTCCGACCTGGCGCAGAACGCCGCGCCGCGCTAGATCCGTCCGGTGTGCCGGCACAGGCCGGTGCTAAACTCATCGGCCCTTGCTGGCTCGACCGAGCTTGCAAACCGACAAGGCGGCCCTCAGCTGCCTTCGATCTCTGGCGTGGTGCCCGGATGCCTTGCGGGCGCCAGCCCGGCAGCACCGGGTGCCCAGGCGCCGAACCCACCCCATCCGTGATGCCGCCGCATGTTGCCCAAGATACTGACCCAGATTTTCGGTAGTCGCAATGACCGCCTGCTGAAGACCTACCGACGAACGGCGCAGCAGATCAACCAGCTGGAACCACGCTTCGAGGCATTGGACGATGCCGCGCTGCGCGCCCAGACCGACCAGTTCCGCCAGCGTCTGGGGCAGGGCGAAACGCTGGAGAAGTTGTTGCCCGAGGCCTTTGCCGTCGTGCGCGAGGCGGGCAAGCGCGTGCTGAAGATGCGCCACTTCGACGTGCAGCTGATCGGCGGCATTGCCCTGCATGAAGGCAAGATTGCCGAGATGCGAACGGGCGAAGGCAAGACGCTGGCCGCCACCTTGCCGGTGTACCTGAACGCGCTGCAGGGCAAGGGCGTGCATGTGGTCACCGTCAACGACTATCTGGCTCGACGCGACGCCGAGTGGATGGGCCGCCTGTACGCCTTTCTCGGCTTGACGGTGGGCGTCAACGTGCCCGGCATGCAGCGCGATGAAAAGCAGGCCGCCTATGCCGCCGACGTCACCTATGGCACGAACAACGAATTCGGCTTCGACTACCTGCGCGACAACATGGTCTATGAGGTCGCCGACCGCGTGGCCCGTGGGCTGCACTACGCCATCGTCGACGAGGTCGATTCGATCCTGATCGATGAGGCGCGCACGCCGCTGATCATCAGCGGCCAGGCCGAGGACCACACCGAGCTGTACGTGCGCATCAACGCCGTCGTGCCGAAGTTGAAGAAGCAGATCGGCGAGGCCGACCCGCGCACCGGCGAAGGTGTGATCGAGCCGGGCGACTTCACGGTGGACGAAAAGAGCCACCAGGTGTTCCTGACCGAGGAGGGTCACGAGAACGCTGAAACCATCCTGTCCGAGGCGGGGCTGCTGGTCGAAGGCGCCAGCCTCTACGACCCGGCCAACATCTCGCTCATGCACCATGTGTATGCCGCGCTGCGCGCCAACCAGCTGTACCACCGCGACCAGCACTACGTGGTGCAAAACGGCGAGGTGGTCATCGTCGACGAATTCACCGGCCGGCTGATGACCGGGCGGCGCTGGTCGGACGGCCTGCACCAGGCGGTCGAGGCCAAGGAAGGCGTGCAGATCCAGAACGAGAACCAGACGCTGGCGTCGATGACCTTCCAGAACTATTTCCGCATGTACGGCAAGCTCGGCGGCATGACCGGCACGGCCGATACCGAGGCCTTCGAGTTCCAGGAGATCTACGGGCTGGAGACGGTGGTCATTCCGCCGAACAAGCCGACGATCCGCAAGGACGAGAACGACCTGATCTACAAGACGGCGAAGGAAAAGTACAACGCCGTCATCGAGGACATCCGCGACTGCCACCAGCGCGGCCAGCCGGTGCTGGTGGGCACGACCTCGATCGAGAATTCCGAGCTGATCTCCGGACTGCTGACGCAAGCCAAATTGCCGCACCAGGTGCTGAACGCCAAGCAGCACGCCAAGGAGGCCGAGATCGTGGCCCAGGCCGGGCGGCCGGGCGTGATCACGATCGCCACCAACATGGCCGGTCGCGGCACCGACATCGTGCTGGGCGGCAACGTCGAGAAACAGGTGCAGATGGTCGAGGCCGACGCGTCCGTGGCCGAAGACGAGAAGGCGCGGCGCATCCGCCAGCTCGAGGACGAATGGCAGGGCCTGCACGACCGGGTCAAGGCCAACGGTGGCCTGCGCATCATCGCGACGGAGCGGCACGAGAGCCGGCGCATCGACAACCAGTTGCGCGGCCGCTCGGGCCGTCAGGGCGACCCGGGTGCGTCGCGCTTCTACCTGTCGCTCGACGATTCGCTGATGCGTATCTTCGCCGGCGACCGCGTGCGCGCCATCATGGACAAGCTGAAGATGCCCGAAGGCGAGGCCATCGAGGCGGGCATCGTCAGCCGCAGCATCGAAGGCGCGCAGCGCAAGGTCGAGGCGCGCAACTTCGACATCCGCAAGCAGCTGCTCGAATACGACGACGTCAGCAACGACCAGCGCAAGGTCATCTACCAGCAGCGCAACGAAATCCTCGAGGCGACCACGCTGGACCAGCAGATCGCCAACCTGCGGCGCAGTGCGATGACCGAGGTGGTGCGCAACCATGTGCCGGCGCAGAGCCTGGAAGAGCAATGGGACATTGCCGGGCTGGAGACGGTGCTGAACGACGAGTGGCACATCGAGCTGCCGCTGGCCGCCGAGGTGGAAGCCAGCGACACCATCACCGACGACGACATCGTCGACAAGGTGGTGGCCGCCGCCGACGCGCTGTTTGTCAGCAAGCTGCAGGCCGTGGGGGCGGAGCAGTTCACGCCCTTCATGCGCATGGTGCTGCTGCAGTCGATGGACAGCCACTGGCGCGAACATCTGGCGGCGCTGGACTATCTGCGCCAGGGCATCCACCTGCGCGGCTATGCGCAGAAGAACCCGAAGCAGGAATACAAGCGCGAGGCCTTCGAGCTGTTCTCGCAACTGCTCGACGTGGTGAAACTGGAAGTCACGCGCCTGCTGATGACGGTGCGCATCCAGTCGCAGGAGCAGGTGACGCAGGCGGCCGAGGACATCGAGGCGCGCGCCTCGCAGGTCGGCAATGTCACCTACACCCACCCCAACGAGGACGGCAGCGTGTCCAGCGAGGCGGACGTGGCAACTGCGGTGGCCACGTCCATGCGCCAGCAGGGCGCGGTCAAGGTCGGCCGCAACGAACCTTGCCCCTGCGGCAGCGGCAAGAAGTACAAGAACTGCCACGGCAAGCTGGCCTGAGCCAAGGAGGGGAAATGCCCGTCAAT
Source organism: uncultured beta proteobacterium (assembly GCA_963837675.1). GTDB lineage: Bacteria > Pseudomonadota > Gammaproteobacteria > Burkholderiales > Burkholderiaceae_C > Rubrivivax. The sequence goes on from CAWIOH010000002.1 coordinate 123,677, forward strand.
CTCGCCAGCCCCGGATCCGGCGCTGTTGTCCCCGGTGTCCGGCGTCGAGATCGGAATCGCCATGGCGGGCGTGCGCAAGGCCAACCGCCGCGATGTGACGGTGGTCAAGTTGGCCGAAGGCAGCAGCGTCGCCGGCGTGTTCACCAGCAACCGCTTCTGCGCGGCGCCGGTGCTTTTGTGCCGCGAGCATCTGGCCAGCGGCAAAGGCATGCGCGCCATCCTGGTCAACACCGGCAATGCCAACGCCGGCACGGGTGCCGATGGGCTGACGCGTGCGCGTTCCACCTGTGCCGCGCTGGCCGGCCACCTGGGCATCGAGGCCGGGCAGGTGCTGCCTTTTTCCACCGGCGTGATCATGGAGACGCTGCCGCATGAGCGCATCGAAGCCGCGTTGCCTGCGGCCATCGCCGATGCCGCCCGGACCACTGGGCGCAGGCGGCCGAAGCCATCATGACCACCGACACCGTGCCCAAGGCCGCATCGCGCCAGCTGCAGCTGGGCGGCAAGACGGTGGCGGTCACCGGCATTGCCAAAGGGGCGGGCATGATCCGGCCGAACATGGCGACGATGCTCGGTTTTGTTGCCACCGATGCGGCCATCGCGCCCGCGTTGATGCAGTCGCTGGTGCAGCACGCGGCCGACCTGTCCTTCAACCGCATCACCATCGACGGTGACACCTCGACCAACGATGCCTTCGTGTTCATCGCCACGCACCAGGCCGGCAACGCGCCCATCACGCGACTCGAAGCAGGTGACGGCGCCAGGCTGCGCGAGGCCCTGGTGGCGGTGTCGCAGCAGCTGGCCCAGGCCATCGTCCGTGACGGCGAAGGCGCCACCAAGTTCATCACCGTGAAGGTCGATGGTGGCCGCGACGTCGCCGAATGCCGCAAGGTGGCCTATGCCATCGCCCATTCGCCACTGGTCAAGACGGCCTTCTTCGCCAGCGACCCGAACCTCGGACGCATCCTGGCGGCAGTGGGGTACGCCGGCATCGACGACCTGGACCAGGGGCTGATTGAACTGTTCCTCGACGATGTGCATGTCGCCACCCAGGGGGCACGCCACCCGGGATACGAAGAGGCGATGGGACAGCGCGTGATGCAACAAGCCGAGATCACCGTGCGTGTCGATATGCAACGAGGTGCCGCGACAGCCACGGTGTGGACGTGCGACCTGTCGCACGATTACGTCAGCATCAACGCCGACTATCGCAGCTGAATGTTGCAGGGTTCGATTGCGCTCGGAAGTCGAGTCCGCGCCGGCTCGAACGCCGCCGCCTACTTCAGGCTTGCATGGTCGATGCGGCCTGCCGTGCGGCCGACTGCATCGCAGCCTGATCATCGAGAATCAGTTGCAGCGTCGATGCGAGGAGGTACGCGCGCAAGCCAAGGGTGTTGGCATCGACATTCGAGGGGACAAAGTCGCGCAGGCGATTCTTCAGCGCCGTCGGCAATACCGAGATGATCGACTTTCGGTGTGGTTTCCGACTGGATGGGGCTTCGTTGCTCGACGGTCGCATCTGGTTGGCGATGTGCGCGAGCATCCGTGGCGGTAGATAGGTGTCCAGGTGGGTCGAGTCGCGAAGACGTCCGACAATGTGGGCGTTGTAGTCGACTCGGGCCAGGACGTCGCCCGGTCGTGCGATCGCATTCGCCGTCGCATACGGCAAGGATCGCTCCGACGGTGCGGCGATCTGCTTGAACAGGACCTTGTTGGTGCGCAGCGCATCGGGGATGGAGCGAACCGCAGTAAGCACACGCCGGGACAGCAAAGGGTTGATCAGTTCGACATAGGGGAGCTTGATGTCCGACAGCGCCGCCAGCAGGGTCGGGATGCGGTACATGTGATACATCCTGTCACGCCACGATGCCAGAGTCTCGCCATGCGTTCGCGTGAAGCCCTCAGGAAGTTCGTTGCTCTCGATGCCAAAGCGCGATAGCAGCGACGCCAGGTTCGCGTAGTCGCTGGCCAGTCCCATGCCCAGCGCGTAGCGGGCAGCCCGCTCCGTCGTGCACGGCACCCAGCCAAAGCCCTCGTCGCCTCGAACGATGACCTCGACACCCTCGTCGAACAGCCGACGCCACAGTGCCATGCCATCGAGGTAACCCGCGATGTGATCGACACGCCCTTCGCTGCTGGCGACGAATCGGGACAGGACCGTTTCAGGCGGGATGGCCGTCTCGTCCAGCGGCAGGAAGCGGTTGGGCAAGCCCAGGCTGGCAGCCACCTGCGCGGCCACCTGGCCGTCGGTGCCGGGCACAGCGCGGCGCCCTTCCTGGCCCCAGGTGATCGTCTCCAGGCGCCGCGCCGCAGGACCTGCCTGGCGCATCAGTTGGACGATCCGCCGGCTGTCATGGCCGCCCGACAGCGGAATCGTCATGTTCTGCGGCGCATAGCTCCATCGTGCGGCGAAGGTCTCCGCGATGGCGGCGGTGAGTTCGGTGGCATGCTGGGCATCGCTGCGCGGTACGGGGCTGAAGCGCACTGCGGTGCCGACGTTGCGGCTGGTCCACGCCCGACGATCGACCCGCAGTAGCGTGTTCGCGGGAATGCGCAGCAGCCGGCGGTCCAACGACAGCGTCGGCCCAGGCGTTCCGGTCGACAAGGCCCAGGCAACGACCCTGGCGTCGAACTCGAAGCCGCCGACGTACATGAGGATGGCTCGTTGCGACGTGGAGCAGACGAAGATCGTCGAGTCCATGTAGGTCCAAAGCGTGCGGGAGCCGGCCGGGTCGCAGACTGCCTCGATGCTGTGCTCGTCGGCGCGCATCAACGCATACGAGCCATCGGGAGCTGGGGCGCCCGGACGATGCCACTCGGCGCTCTCGCCGAACAGACACCCGAGCAGCAACGAGAGGCCCGATTCGAGCGCTGCCCCCACCGGATTCGCGATGGCATATGCGACGCTGCCGGATTGTCGAACCCGCGTGGGGCGTGGCTGCAAGTTGTCCGGCGTCAGCCGATCGACGATGCGCGCCAGTTGAGCGGTCGCTCCCTGTGCAAGCGCGCGGCGGGCACATACGAAAATGAACTTGCTCAATTCGCGATCCCCGATGCAGCCCGCCTTCGCGCCCTGCGCACAGGGTGGACGGCAAGCGCGCGTTTCCGGTGTGTCATCTCATCATGCCTCAGGTCGGCAGGTCGCGGACGTTGCCGCTCGATCGCCGCATTGCCGCATCATCCATGCATTGCGTCGGGCGCGAAGCGATCCACGGCGTCGGTGACGATGCCGTCGACGCCCAGGTCCATCAAAGCCTTGGCCCGCTCGGGCTCGTTGACGGTATAGACCAGCGCGCGCAGCCGGGCGCTGCGGATGCGCTCGAGCAGGCGCGCGTCCATCAGCTCGTGGTTCGAGATCAATGCCACGCAGCCAAGTTGCTGCGCCAGATCGATTGCGTCGGGGCGCTGGCTGTCGATCAGCAGGGCGCGCCGCAAACCGGGCACTTCGCCCCCTGCGGCCTGCAGCGCCTCCGGGCTGAAGGAGCTGAGCAATGGCATCACCGTGTCGCCGTGCCACAACCGTGCCACTTCGGCGGCGACCACGGCGCCGGTGTGCGCTTCGGCGCCCGGCGTCGGTTTGATTTCCAGATCGAGCATGAAGCCGTTGCGGCGCAGGTAGGCGGCGAGATTGCGCAGGCTGAGCAGTGCCTCGCCGGCGTAGGAGGCGCTGTGCCAGCCGCCCGCGTCGATGCGCGACAACTCGCTCCAGCCAAGCTCGCCGGCCGCGCCGGTGGCATCGGTGGTGCGTTCGAGCGTGGTGTCGTGCAGCAGGAACGGCACGCCATCGGCGCTGAGCTTGACATCGCACTCGAAGGCGCGATAGCCGAAGCTCGCCCCCAGCCGGAACGCAGCCAGCGTGTTTTCAGGCGCCAGCTTGCCGGCGCCACGATGGGCGAGCCAGAACGGATAGGGCCAGCCGGGTGTCACGCGACGCGCGCCTGCGTCCTGGCGTCGAACCAGTGCAGCCGATCGGGGGCCACGCGCAACGGCACCCGGTCGCCGGCCTTCGGCGACGGCAGTGTGCCGTCGATGCGCGCGATGAACAGGCTTTCGCCCAGGCGGCAATAGATCAGTCGTTCGGCGCCGAGGGTCTCGACCACGTCGACCACCAACTCCCAAGTGCCACTGCCGGCGCTGTCCCATTGCAGATGTTCCGGGCGCAGGCCGAGGATCAACTCGCCCTGCCGCGGCGCAGCCGCCGGCAAAGGCAGGGTTTGGCCCGCAGTGCGGAAATTCGCACCGTCAACCTGACCCTGCAGCAGGTTCATCGGCGGTGAGCCGATGAAGCTGGCAACGAAGGCGCTGGCCGGCTGGCCGTAAACCTGCTCGGGTGTGCCTATCTGCTCGATGCGCCCGGCGTTCAGCACCAGCATGCGCTGCGCCAAGGTCATCGCCTCGACCTGGTCGTGCGTCACGAACAGCGAGGTGATGCCCAGTTCGCGATGCAGTTTCTGGATCTCGAGCCGCGTTTGCGCGCGCAGCTTGGCGTCCAGGTTCGACAGCGGCTCGTCGAACAGGAACACCGACGGCTGGCGCACGATGGCCCGGCCCATGGCCACACGCTGGCGCTGCCCGCCCGACAGCTCGCGCGGCTTGCGCTTCAGGTACGGGCCCAGTTCGAGAATCTGCGCTGCCTTGTCCACGCGCTGGCGGATCTCGTCGGCCGGCAGCTTGCGGATCTTCAAGCCATAGGCCATGTTGTCGAAGACGCTCATGTGCGGGTACAGCGCGTAGTTCTGGAACACCATGGCGATGTCGCGGTCGGCCGGCTCGATGTGGTTGACGACCTTGTCGCGGATGGCGATTTCGCCGCCGCTGATTTCTTCCAGCCCGGCGACCATGCGCAGCAGCGTGCTCTTGCCACAGCCCGAGGGCCCGACGATGACGATGAACTCGCCGCTGTCGATCTCGGCACTGACGCCGTGGATCACCTGCACGGCAGCCGGCCCACGGCCGTAGCGCTTGACAACGTTGCGAATGGAGATGGCGGACATCGTTTTGTCTTGCGCTATTTTTCGGTATCGACCAGGCCCTTGACGAACCACTTCTGCATCAGCAGCACGACCAGCGCCGGCGGCACCATCGCGAGGATGGCAGTCGCCATCACGAGGTTCCATTCGGTCAGCGCGTCGCCGCCGACGATCATGCGCTTGATGCCGATGACGGCGGTATACATCGACTCGTCGCTCGTGATCAACAACGGCCACAGATACTGGTTCCAGCCGTAGATGAACTGGATCACGAACAGCGCGGCGATCGTCGTCGCCGACAGCGGCAGCAGCACATCGAAGAAGAAGCGCATCGGCCCCGCGCCGTCCATGCGCGCGGCTTCGAGCAGTTCGTCGGGCACCGACATGAAGAACTGGCGGAACAGGAAGGTCGCCGTTGCCGAGGCGATCAGAGGCAGCGTCAGTCCGGCATAGCTGTTCAACATCCCGAGATCCGAGACGACCTTGAAGGTCGGGATGATGCGCACCTCGACCGGCAGCATCAGCGTGATGAAGATCATCCAGAAGAAGAACCTGCGCAGCGGGAAGCGGAAGTAGACGATGGCAAACGCGCTGATGATCGAGATCGCGATCTTGCCGACCGCGATAACGAGCGCCATCACCAGGCTGTTGAACATCATCTGTCCGACCGGCGCGCCCGAACCGCGCGTCGAGCCCGCCGTCAGCACTTGGCTGTAGTTGGCCCAGAAGCGGTCGCCGGGGACGAGGCGCATCGGCACTTCGAGCACCTGATCGAGCGTCAGCGTCGACGCGACGAAGGTGACGTACAGCGGAAACGCGATGACGGCGATGCCGAGCGCAAGGCCGACATGGGTCACTACTGTGAGCAGCGGGCGGCGCTCGACCATCTCAGCAGGCCGCCATCAGTAGTTCACCTTGCGTTCGATGAAGCGGAACTGCACGACGGTGAGCGCGACGACGATCAGCATCAGGATCGCCGACTGTGCCGACGATCCGCCGAGATCGGCCGATTTCACGCCGTCGACGTACACCTTGTAGACGAGGATGTTCGTCGCGCCCGCCGGCCCGCCCTGGGTGGTGGCGTCGATCACGCCGAAGGTGTCGAAGAAGGCGTAGACGACGTTGACGACGAGCAGGAAGAACGTCACCGGCGACAGCAACGGGAAGACGATGGTCCAGAAGCGTCGCACCGGGCGCGCGCCGTCGATCGCCGCGGCCTCGATCAGCGAGCGCGGGATCGACTGCAGTCCAGCCAGGAAGAACAGGAAGTTGTAGGAGATCTGCTTCCAGATCGACGCGACGACGACCAGCAGCATCGCCTGATTGCCCTGCAGCACCCAGTTCCAGTCGATGCCGAACTGCTTGAGCATGAAGGTGACGATGCCGATCGACGGTGCGAACAGAAACCCCCACAGCACGCCGGCCACAGCCGCCGCCACCGCATAGGGCCAGATCAACAGCGTGCGATAGACGAGCGCGCCCTTGACCACACGGTCGGCCATGACCGCCATCAGCAGCGCGATCACGATGCCGCCGAACGCGACCAGCAGCGAGAAGACGGCCGTCACCTCGAACGACTCGAGGTAGGTCTCATCGTTGAACAGATAGCGGAAGTTCTCGAATCCGGCGAACTCGGCATTCATGCCGAACGCGTCCTGGCGCTGGAACGCAAACCACAGCGCCTGACCGGCTGGCAGAAAGAAGAAGACGATCGTGATGACGAGCTGCGGCGCCACCAGCAGGTAGGGCAGCCAGACGGACCTGAAGGCGACGCGCTTTTCCATACCGGATCAACGCAAGCGCAGGCGACCGGCGGAACGCGAAACCGGCCGCATGCAGGCGCTTCGGATCACTCCTCTTTGACCGTCGCCTGGAACTTGCGCAGGATCTCGTTGCCGCGCTTGACGGCGTCATCCATCGCCGCCTGGGCGCTCTTCTTGCCGGCGAGCGCGGCCTCGATCTCTTCCTCGATCACGGCGCGACCCTGGACGAAATTGCCGAAGCGCAAGCCCTTGGAGTTGGCGGTCGGCGGATGGAGATTGAGTTCCTGCACTGCGACGTCCGCCCCGGGATGCGTCTTGTAGAAGCCCGACTTCTCGGTGAGTTCGGCTGCCGCATAGGTGATCGGCACGTAGCCGCTGCCCTGGTGCCACTTGGCCTGCAACTCTGGCTGCGAGAGGTGGTTCAGGAACTGCGCCACGCCCTTGTATTCCGCCGGCTTCTTGCCCCCCAGTATCCACAGGCTCGCGCCGCCGATGATCGCGTTCTGCGGCGCCCCCTTGATACGGTCGTCATAGGGCATGAAGTTGACCGAGAACGGGAACTTGGCGCTCGCGTTGATCTTGTCGAGCGCCGAGGAACTCGACGTCAGCATCGCGCATTCGCCGCTGAAGAACTTGGCCTCGGCCTCGTTGGTCCGCCCGGCGTAGGTGAACCAGCCGTTCTTCGCGAAGTCCACCAGCATCTGAATATGCGCCACATGCTGAGGTGAGTTGATCTTGAAAGTGGTATCGAGTCCGCCCATGCCGTTTTCAAGCGTACCGATCGGGATGTTGTGCCAGGCGCTGAAATTCTCCACGTGCACCCAGCTCGGCCAGCCCGTCGTGTAGACGCACTCCTGGCCGCTGGCCTTCAACTTGCCGGCAACGGCAGCAAATTCCTGCCACGTCTTGGGCGCCTGTTGGGGATCCAGCCCGGCCTTCTTGAACGCGTCCTTGTTGATGTAGAGGACGACGGTCGACGAGTTGAACGGGAACGACAGCATGTTGCCCTTGCGGTCGGTGTAATACCCAGCCACCGCGCTCACATACTGCTTGGGATCGAATTTCTCGCCCGATTCCTTCATCAGCTGGTACACCGGCTTGATCGCGCCCTTGGCCGACATCATGGTCGCCGTGCCGACCTCGAAGACCTGCACGATGTTCGGCGCATTGCCGGCGCGATAGGCAGCGATCGCGGCCGTCATCGACTCCGCGTAGCTGCCCTTGTAGACCGGTACAACCTTGAATTCCTTCTGGCTTGCATTGAAGCTGGCGGCCATGGCGTTGACGCGTTCGCCATTGCCGCCGGTCATCGAATGCCACCACTGGATTTCGGTTTGCGCCTGGGCCGGCAGCGCAGCCCACAGGGACGAGGCCATTGCGGCGATGGCGAGGTTTTTCAGTTTCATGACGACTCCGTGACGCACCGAGGTGCTGATGGCAACGAATGTGCCGGGCTTTGATGACATCCGCGTTTCTTTCATGGAACCGGCGACGCAAGCAACCGGGATAACCCGTCAGCGTGCCCGCGCCGGTGCAGGGGATTGTTGCACTGCGATAGCATCCGGCCCCCAGGGCTTTGGCACAGGCGCCGCGTCGCCGCCTCGCCCCCGCGCCGCACCCGACCATGAATGCACCGCTTCCGATCGAGCCGGCGCTGGCCACCGCGCCAGCGGGGGCAGCGCTGCAGGACGCTGCGCCACGGCTGCGCGAGATCCCCTACAACTACAGCTCCTTCTCCGACCGCGAGATCGTCATCCGGCTGCTCGGCCGGCGCGCCTGGGATTTGCTGGACGCGCTGCGCCAGGAGCGCCGCACCGGTCGCTCGGCACGCATGCTGTACGAAGTGCTGGGCGACATCTGGGTGGTGCAGCGCAACCCCTATCTCGAAGACGATCTGCTCGACAACCCGAAACGGCGCGCGCTGCTGATCGAGGCGCTCGAGCATCGGCTGGGCGAGGTCGAGCGGCGGCGCATGCCCGCATCGCCCGCTGCAGCGCAAGGCGCTGAAGGCGTTCTGACGCCACAGCAGCGCGACGCCCATGTCGGTGAGTTGCTGGAACTGGCGCGCTTGGCGGTGCAGCGCTTTGCCGAGCATTTCCGCACCGTGTGGGAGCTGCGGCAGCGCGCACGCAAGCTGCTGGGCAAGCGCACAGCCAAGGACAACGTCAAGTTCGATGGCCTGTCGCGGGTGTCGCATGTCACCGACGCCACCGACTGGCGCGTCGAATACCCCTTCGTCGTGCTCACACCCGACAGCGAGGCCGAGATGGCCGGACTGGTGCAAGGCTGCATCGAGCTCGGGCTGACGATCGTGCCGCGCGGCGGCGGCACCGGCTACACCGGAGGTGCCATCCCGCTGACCTGGATGAGTGCCGTCATCAACACCGAAAAGCTCGAGGCGGTGAGCGAGGTGGAAATGGTGGCGCTGCCCGGCGTGAACCAACCGGTGGCCACGGTGTGGAGCGAGGCCGGCGTGGTGACGCAGCGGGTGGCCGACGCGGCGGAGCGCGCTGGCCATGTCTTCGCGGTGGACCCGACCAGCGCCGAAGCCAGCTGCGTGGGCGGCAACATCGCCATGAATGCCGGCGGCAAGAAGGCGGTGTTGTGGGGCACGGCGCTGGACAACCTGGTGTCGTGGCGCATGGTCACGCCCGATGCGCAGTGGCTGGAGGTGACGCGGCTGGACCACAATCTGGGCAAGATCCACGATGCGCCGACGGCCAGCTTCGAACTGAAGTATTTCGACGCCGGCGGCAAGACCCTGCAGCGCACCGAGCGGCTGGACATCGCCGGCGCCGCTTTCCGCAAGGAGGGGCTGGGCAAGGACGTCACCGACAAGTTCCTGTCCGGGCTGCCGGGCATCCAGAAGGAAGGCTGCGACGGCCTGATCACCAGCGCGCGCTGGCTGGTGCACCGCATGCCGGCGCATGCGCGCACTGTCTGCCTGGAGTTTTTCGGCAACCCGAAGGACGCGGTGCCGAGCATCGTCGAGATCAAGGACTTCATGTTTGCGCAGGCGGCGGCCGGCGGCGCCATCCTTGCCGGACTGGAGCATCTGGACGACCGCTACCTGAGGGCGGTGGGCTACGCCACCAAGAGCAAGCGCGCCCACGCAGGGGGTTCCACATCCGGCTTGCCGAAGATGGCGCTTTTCGGTGACATCGTCGGCGACGACCCCGACGCCGTGGCCCGAGCCACCAGCGAAGTGGTGCGCATCGCCAATTCGCGCGGCGGCGAAGGCTTTGTTGCCGTCAGTGCCGATGCACGCAAGAAGTTCTGGCTCGACCGCAAGCGCACCGCCGCCATCGCCCGTCACACCAACGCTTTCAAGATCAACGAGGATGTGGTCATTCCGTTGCCGCGCATGGGCGAGTACACCGAAGGCATCGAGCGGTTGAACATCGAGCTCAGCCTGCGCAACAAGATCGAGCTGGCCGATGCCTTGTCGGCCTTCTTCGAACGCAGCTCGCTGCCGTTGGGCCCGGTCGATGACGCGGCCCTGGCCAGCGCCGAATTGCTCGAAGACCGGGTGCAGCAGGCCTTGCAGTTGTTGCGCGATGTGCGTGCCCAGTGGCAGTCGTGGCTGGCTGCTCTGGACCTCGTGCCGGCCGACAGCGGCCGCACGCTTTTCGAGCAGCTGCAGGATCACAGCCTGCGCGCGTCGTGGAAGACGCAGCTGCTTGCCCCGCTGTCGGCACTGTTCGCCGGCGAGGCCTTTGCCCCGATCCTGGCCGAATGCCGGCGTGTGCACCAGCAGGTGCTGCGCGGCCGGGTCTGGGTGGCGCTGCACATGCATGCCGGCGACGGCAACGTGCACACCAACATTCCCGTCAACAGCGACAACTACCCGATGCTGCAGACGGCACACCAGACCGTGGCGCGCATCATGGCGCTGGCGCGACGGCTGGACGGCGTGATCAGCGGCGAGCACGGCATCGGCATCACCAAGCTGGAGTTTCTGTCCGATAGCGAGCTGCAGCCCTTCGCCGACTACAAGGCGCGCGTCGATCCCGAGGGCCGCTTCAACAAGGGCAAGCTGCTGAGAGCGCCCCGCGCACCGGACATCTGGCCGTCCGACCTGAGCGCGGCCTACACGCCCAGCTTCGGCCTGATGGGGCATGAGTCGCTGATCATGCAGCAAAGCGACATCGGCGCCATCAGCGACAGCATCAAGGACTGCCTGCGCTGCGGCAAGTGCAAGCCGGTGTGCGCGACGCATGTGCCGCGCGCCAACCTGCTGTACAGCCCGCGCAACAAGATCCTGGCCACGTCGTTGCTGGTCGAGGCTTTTCTCTACGAGGAGCAGACACGCCGCGGCATCAGCCTGGCGCACTGGGAGGACTTCGAGGACGTGGCCGACCATTGCACCGTGTGCCACAAATGCCTGGCGCCCTGCCCTGTGAACATCGATTTCGGCGACGTGACGATGAACATGCGCAACCTGCTGCGCAAGATGGGCAAGAAGAGCTTTCGGCCCGGCAATGCGGTGGCGATGATGTTCCTCAACGCCACCGATCCGCGCGCGGTGAAGTCGATGCGCGCCGGCATGGTGGGGGTGGGCTTCAAGGTGCAGCGCCTGGCCAATGATCTGCTGCAGCGCCTGGGGCGGAGGCAGACGGCCGCGCCGCCGGCCACGCTGGGTGCGGCGCCGGTCAGGGAGCAGGTGATCCACTTCATCAACAAGAAGATGCCCGGCGGTCTGCCGAAGAAGACGGCGCGTGCGCTGCTCGACATCGAGGACAAGGACTACGTGCCGATCATTCGCGACCCGGCAACGACCACGGCCGAGAGCGAGGCGGTGTTCTACTTTCCCGGCTGCGGCTCGGAGCGACTGTTCAGCCAGGTCGGCCTGGCGACGCAGGCAATGCTGTGGCACGCTGGCGTGCAGACGGTGCTGCCGCCCGGCTACCTGTGCTGCGGCTACCCGCAGCGCGGCTCCGGGCAGTTCGACAGGGCCGAGAAGATGATCACCGACAACCGCGTGCTGTTCCACCGTGTGGCCAACACGTTGAACTATCTCGATATCCGATCGGTGGTGGTCAGTTGTGGCACCTGCTACGACCAGCTCCAGGGCTACAAGTTCGAAGACATCTTCCCGGGCTGCCGCATTATCGATATCCACGAATACCTGCTGGAAAGGGGCATCAAGCTCGACGCCGAAGGCGGCTACCTTTACCACGACCCCTGCCACAGCCCGATGAAGCTTCGCGAGCCCTTGAAGACCGTCAAGGCCTTGCTCGGCGATGCAGTGCTGCAAAGCCAGCGCTGCTGCGGCGAGAGTGGCACGCTGGGCGTCACCCGGCCCGACATTTCGACGCAGGTGCGCTTTCGCAAGGAAGAAGAGCTGCGCAAGGACGAAGCAGCGTTGCGCGCCACGGGCAGCGTGGCTGCCAGCGGGCCGGTGAAGATACTGACCTCTTGCCCCAGTTGCCTGCAGGGTCTGAGCCGCTATGGCGAGGACCTGGACAACGGTTTGCTCGAGGCCGACTACATCGTTGTCGAAATGGCCCGGCGCATTCTGGGCGCCGATTGGCTGCCCAAGTATGTGGCCCAGGCCAACGCGGGTGGCATCGAGCGGGTGTTGGTGTAGACGCATTGGTGTAAACGCGTAGGGCGCTACACTGCGCCCCCCGATGCGGTACTCCACGATCCCATGGCCGGCCTGACGCCGACATCGCCCAAGCCCACGGCACTGACGGTGCACCAGGCGACGCGCGTGCTCGAAATCGAATTCGACGATGGTTGCCGGTTCAGGCTGCCGTTCGAGTTGTTGCGGGTGTATTCACCCTCGGCCGAGGTGCAAGGGCATGGCCCTGGCCAGGAGGTGCTGCAGACCGGCAAGCGCGATGTCGAGATCGTGGCAATCGAACCCGTCGGGCACTACGCCGTGCAGCCGCGCTTCTCCGACGGCCACGACACCGGCATTTTCTCCTGGGAGTACCTGCACTTCCTGGGTTCGCAACAGGCCGATCTGTGGCGGCGCTATGAGGAACGATTGGTGCAGGCCGGTGTCGAACGCGATCAACCCATGGTGGCCGCTACGGGTTCGGCCTGCGGGTCATCCCATTGAGCGACCTTTCCAGGCCCATGTCGAAGACACATTTCGGTTACACCGACGTTGATGAGGCCGACAAGGCCCGCCGCGTGCGCGGCGTCTTCGATTCGGTGGCGTCGAAATACGACCTGATGAACGACCTGATGTCGCTGGGTGCCCACCGCGCCTGGAAGGCCTACGCGGTGACGGTGGCCAACGTGCATGCCGGGGACAAGGTGCTGGACGTTGCCGCCGGCACCGGCGACCTGGCTCGCGCATTCGCTCGCCAGGCCGGGGCCACCGGCTGCGTGGTGCTGACTGACATCAACGAAGCCATGCTGCGTGTCGGCCGTGACCGTTTGCTCGATGCGGGCCTGGTGGTGCCGACACTGGCCTGCGACGGCGAGAAGCTGCCTTTTCGCGACGGCACTTTCGATCTGGTGAGCGTGGCCTTCGGCCTGCGCAACATGACCCGCAAGGACCGTGCCTTGACCGAAATGTGCCGTGTGCTGCGCCCGGGAGGGCGCCTGCTGGTGCTCGAGTTCTCGAAAGTGGCGACTCCCTTGCAGAAGCCCTACGACTGGTATTCGTTCAACGTGCTGCCGCGCCTGGGGCAATGGATTACCGGCGACAGCCAGAGTTATCGCTACCTGGCCGAATCGATCCGCATGCACCCGGATCAGGAAGAATTGAAGGGGCTGATGAAGTCATCGGGTTTCGGCCACGTGGATGTGCACAACTTGAGCGCGGGCGTGGTGGCGCTGCACATGGGAGTCAAGTGCTGAAGGACGATATTCGAGCCTGCCCATCGATCGTCTGGCGCATCGGGACCGTGCCCTTGTTCACAGACCGCCCGTGCGATTGGTCCGGATTCGCCGGCCCCGGCTCGCCGGGCCGTCACGCTAGGCGTTTACACTTAAAAACGGGTATCCCTCGTGAGTTTTCCTGCGGCTGGATGCAGGCGCTCGGGCCGCAAAAACAGCACGCTTCGGAGTCTCTTGGAATATGAAGTACCAGCATCAACGGCATCACCCCTGCGTTGCCTTGCGTTCGGCGGCGGTGCTGGTCGTGGCGTCGGCCTTCGTCTTGGCCGGCTGCGGGGACAAGAAGGGCAAGATGGCCTCGCAGACGGCGGTCAAGGTCAACAAGGAAGAGATCACCGTTCACCAGATCAACTTCGTGCTGCAGCAGCAGCGCGGTTTGAAGCCGGAGCAAGCGGAAGCGGCGTCGAAACAGATCCTCGAGCGCCTGATCGACCAGGAACTGGCGCTGCAAAGGCCAGCGAGATGAAGCTCGACCGCGATCCGCGAGTGATGCAGCAACTCGAGGCGGCCAAGCGCGAGATCGTGGCCCGCGCCTACATGGAAAAGACCGGCGAGACGGCCGCCAAGCCCACGACCGAAGAGGTCAAGGCTTACTACGAGGATCAGCCGGCATTGTTCAAGGACCGCCGCATCTACAACCTGCAGGAAATCTCGATCGAGGCCAAGCCCGACCAAGTTCCGGCGCTGAAGGCCAAGCTGGAGGGCGCCAAGAACATCACCGAATTCATCGAGTTCCTGAAGGCAGGCGATTTCAAGTTCACGGGCAATCAGGCGGTGCGCAGTGCCGAACAACTGCCGCTGAGCAGCCTGGGCGCCTTTGCGGCGATGAAGGACGGACAGGCGGTCTTCAATGCGACGCCGACGGGTGCACAGGTGGTGGTGCTGGCGAGTTCACGCACGCAGCCAGTGACGCTGGAGCAAGCCACGCCGGCGATCGAGCAGTTTTTGCTGAACGAGCGCAAGCGCAAGATCATCGCCAAGGACATGAAGGCAATGCGTGATGCGGCGAAGATCGAATACGTCGGCAAGTTCGCTCTGACCCCCACCCCGGCACCCGCGGGCAACGCCCCGCCGCCGGCCACCCCGGCACCCGCAGCGCCCAGCGCTTCCGGTGCCCTGGACGCTTCCTCCATCAGCAAAGGCATGGGCCTCAAATGATGATGCAAAGACCTTTCGCGCTTCTTCGCGCCCTGTCGCTGTCGTGGGCCTGCTTGTTCGGCCTGGGTTTCTTGGCCCCCGTCGTCGCGCAGACCGCCGCGCCAGCCAGGGCCGCGGCGGCCGAGTACCGGCTGGCCGCGGGCGACGTGGTGCGCATCACTGTCTATCAGAACCCGGACCTGACCCTGGAGACGCGCATCGGCGAATCCGGTGTCATCAGTTATCCGCTGCTGGGGACGGTCCGGCTTGGCGGCAAGACGATCAGCGAAGCCGAGAAATCCGATGGCCGACGGGCTGCGCAGCGGCAACTTCGTCAAGCAACCGCAGGTCAGCATGCTGGTGGTGCAGGTGCGCGGCAACCAGGCCAGCGTGCTGGGCCAGGTCAACAGGCCGGGGCGCTATCCGATCGAGGTGGCCGATATGCGCCTGTCCGACTTGCTGGCCATGGCCGGTGGTACGGCATCCAACGGCGCCGATCACTGGCCGTGGTGGGCACGCGCGACGGCAAGCCGTTCCGCAAGGAGGTCGATCTGCCGGGTCTGTTTCGCAGCGACAGCCGCGAGGACGATCTGGTGATCAAGGACGGCGACGTGATCTGCGTCGACCGCGCGCCGCTGGTCTACATCTATGGCGAAGTGCAGCGCCCGGGCGCGATGCGTCTGGAGCGCGACATGACGGTGATGCAGGCGCTGGCCACCGGCGGCGGCCTGAACCTGCGCGGCACCGAAAAGGGCATGCGATCGTGCACCGCAAGGCGCCGACGGCAAGATGCAGGTGATCCAGCCCAGCATGGACGACAAGCTGCGCGAAGGCGACGTGGTCTTCGTGCGCGAGAGCCTGTTCTGAGCGGCGGCCGATCATGAATCTCACACAATTTCTATCCATCTTGCGCGCCCGCTGGTGGGTGGCGCTGCTGGTGTTCGTGCTGACGGTCGGCACCACGCTGCTCGTCAGCCTGTGCTGCCGAAGCAGTACCTGGCGACGTCGACCGTGGTCGTCGACGTCAAGCCCGATCCCGTCGCCGGCCATGTTACGCCGGCATGGCTCGCGCCGTCGTACATGGCCACGCAGGTCGACGTCATCCAGAGCGACCGCGTGGCGCAACGCGTGGTGCGCAACCTCAAGCTGGCCGAGAACCCGCAGGTGCGCGCAGCAGTGGGTGGACGCGACCGGCGGCGAGGGCAGCATCGAAGTCGTGGCTGGCGAGCCGCTTCCAGAAGGGCATGGATGTCAAGCCTTCGCGCGAAAGCAATGTCATCTACTGTGTCGTACCAGCGCGCCCGACCCGCGCTTCGCGGCCGGCCTTGGCGAACGCCTTCGTGCAGGCCTACATCGATACCGCGCTCGAACTGAGGTGGATCCGGCCAAGCAGTACTCCAACTTCTTCGACAAGCGCGCCAAGGAGGCGCGCGACGCGCTACGAGCAGGCGCAGGCCAAGGTGTCGGCGTTCCAGAAGAAGAACGGCATCATCGCCACCGACGAGCGTCTCGACATCGAGAGCGCGCGCCTGAGCGAGCTGTCGTCCCAGCTCGTGGCGATGCAGGCGCTGGCCGTCCGAGTCCGGCAGCCGGCAGGCGCAAGCCAGAGGGGCATCGGCCGACCGCATGCAGGAGGTGCTGAACAACCGGCTGGTGTCGGGCCTGAAATCCGACCTGTCGCGCGGCCGAGGCGCGGCTGCAGGAGCTGAGCGCGCGCCTGGGCGACAACCACCCGCAGGTGGTGGAGGCCAAGGCCAACATCGACCGCATTGCGCAGCCGCATCGACGCCGAGACAAGCGCGTGACCGGCGGTGTGGGCGTGACGGCCAGCATCAACCGCCAGCGCGTGGCTGAAGTGCGTGCCGCGCTCGAGGCGCAGCGCGCCAAGGTGCTGCGCATGAAGGCGGTGCGCGACGAGGGCGCGGTGCTGTCGCCGCGACGTCGAAAGCGCGCAGCGCGTCGTACGACGCCGTGCTCGCAGCGCCTGAACCAGACGCAGCCTGGAGAGCCAGACCACGCAGAGCAACATGATCGTGCTCGACGCAGGCCATGCCGCCGCTCGAAGCACGCCGTCGCCGACGAGTGCTGCTGAACACTGCTGTCGGTGGTGATCGGCGTGCTGCTCGGCCTTGGCGCCGTGCTGGCCCTGGAGATGCTCGACCGCCGCGTGCGCGCCTTCGAGGACGCTGTCGCCGCCCTGGGCCTGCCGGTGCTGGGCGTCATGCCCAAGCCCACGGCGCGGCCTAGCCGGGCAGCAAGCGTCCGTCGCTGATGCAGCAGCGCCTGGTGGCACCAGCCTGCCCGGCAACCGCAAGCAAAGGCCATGAGCCATGGAAAGTTTCGGGATTCGGCTTTGCAGCGCCGCAAGTGCCGCCGCAGCGGCACGACGCTGGCCGAAGACGCGGGCGCGGTGCACGACCGGTCCATCGGCGACATCATCAGCCGAGACGCGCAATCTGATCGGCCGAGCAGGTCGAGCAGCATCCTGGCGCACCAGCGCGAAACATGGCGTCCGCTTCGGCGAGGCGGCCGTGGCGCTGGGCTTCGCCAGCAGGACGACGTGCTGTTCGCGCTGGCGCAGCAGTTCCACTATCCCTATGCGCCCGAAGAGCAGCCGCAAGCTCAGCCCCGAACTGGTGACGCTGAACCAGCCGTTTTCGTTGCAGGCCGAAGCGTTCCGCAGCCATGCGCAGCCAGTTGATGCTGCGCGTGTTCGACGACACCGAAGACGCGCGCGCCGGCGCTGGCGGTGGTCAGCCCCGACGCGGGCGACGGCAAGACCTTCTTCGCCGCCAACCTGGCGGTGGCGCTGGCGCAGCTGGGCGGCCGCACGCTGCTGGTGGATGCCGACATGCGCGGCCCGCGCCAGCACGAAGTCTTCAACCTGAGCAACAAGGCCGGGCTGTCGGGCATCCTGTCGGGCCGCGCCGAATCGCAGGTGGTGCAGCAGGTTCCGGGCGTGCCCAGCCTGTTCGTGCTGCCGGTGGGCATCGACGCCGCCGAACCCGCTGGAGCTGGTGGAGCGCCCGGCCTTCGGCCTGCTGGTGCGCGAGCTGGCACCAAGTTCGACCATGTGATCGTCGACACGCCGGCCGCGATGTACGGCGCGGACGCCACCGTCATCGCTGCGCGCTGCGGCGCTGCGCTCGTCGTCGCGCGCAAGAACGAATCCCGCCTCGGTGCGCTGCAAGACCTGGTGGCCATGCTCAGTCGGCACGCCGACCAAGCTGGCCGGCGTGATCATCAACGAGTTCTAGAACCGATGGCCGTGCAGTCGGGCCCACAGCGTTCAGCCGGCCAGGAAGCAGCCAAGCCCTCGCGCCGGTGATTCTGCTGGCGCTGGGCCTCGTGGTGATGTTCGCGCCGGTGTTCTACAGCTGGCGCACACGGTGTGGAACACCGACGAACAGGGCCACGGACCGATCATCCTCGGCGTCGTGGGCTGGTTGCTGTGGCGCCGCCGCGACGAGCTCGTCGCTGCCGCCGCCAAGGCACGCCTGCCGGCGCGTTGGCTGGCTCTGGCTGATCTTCGGCCTGCTGCTTTATCTGCTCGGGCGCGTGCAGAACATCGTCACTCTTCGAGATGGGCGCGCTGATTCCGCTGCTGGTGGGTGTCTTGCGGTGACCACGGCTGCGGGCATTGTCAAGGTGGCGGCCTTTCCGATCTTCTTCATCGCCTTTGCATGGTGCCGTTGCCCGGGGCCGTGGTGGATATGCTGACGCAGCCGTTGAAGCAGGGCGTTTCGTACATGGCTGAAACGATCCTCTATGCACTGGGCTATCCGATAGCGCGCACCGGCGTCATCCTGCGCGTCGGCCAATACCAATTGTTGGTGGCCGACGCCTGCGCCGGCCTGAACTCGATGTTCACGCTGGAGGCGTTGGGGCTGCTTTACATGAACATCATCGGCCACACCTCGCGGCTGCGCAACGTGTTGCTGGCGCTGCTGATCGTGCCGATGAGTTTCATCGCCAACATCGTTCGCGTGATGATCCTGGTACTGGTCACCTACCATTTCGGCGACGAGGCCGGGCAGGGCTTCGTCCACGGCGCCGCCGGCATGGTGTTGTTCGCAGTGGGCCTGTGCCTGATGTTCCTGCTCGACGGGATGCTGGGTTACTTCTTCCGCGCCAAGGCGGGCAAGGCATGAATCGCACGCTGTGGCGTCCAATGATCGTCTTTGCGCTGATGCTGGGCACGGCGGCGATGAGCGTGTTGGCGGTGCCGACAAGCTTGCTTTCCGACACGCGCCCAGGCTTCAATCTCGAAACTGCAATTCCGAAGGCCTTTGGCGACTGGAAGCTCGACCCTACGCTGATACCGATCCCGCCATCGCCCGATCAGGAGTCGGCGATGAAGAGGATCTACGACCAGATCCTCAGCCGCACCTACGTCAATTCACGCGGCGAGCGCATCATGCTGTCGATCACCTACGGCTCGCGCCAGAACCAGGAGATGCGCGCGCATCGCCAGGAGGTTTGTTATTCGGCGCAGGGCTTCAGGATCTCACAATTGCGGCGGCTGCCGTTGCAGGTGGCGGGTGCGCAGGTGCCTGCGGCGCAGATGGTCGCCACGCAAGGCCAGCGCGTCGAGCCGGTGACCTACTGGTTCACCATGGGCGATTCCGCCGTGATGTCCTATCTGGATCGGGAGCTGACGCAGATGCGCTATGCGCTGTCGGGCAAGATTCCCGATGGCTATCTGGTGCGCATCTCCAGCTTGTCCGACGATCCCGCGCAGGCTTTTGCCAAGCATGCGGCGTTTGCCGATGCGTTGATGTCGCATGTGGATGGCGAGTTGCGACAACGCTTGACGGGGAAATCCTGAGATGTGCGGCATTGCGGGATACCGTGTGATGCGCGGTCCGGGCGATGCTTCGGCATTCGAACTTCCGGATGCGGTGAAGTCCTTGGCGCACCGTGGGCCGGATGACCAGGGTGTCTGGATCGGGGCTGGGGGCGTGGTCGGACTGGGCCACCGGCGCCTGTCGATTCTGGACCTCAGTGCCAACGGGCATCAGCCCATGGCTTCGGCCTGCGGCAACTGGATGATGGTGTTCAACGGCGAGGTTTACAACTTCAAGGAAATCCGCGCCGAACTCGAGCCGCTGGGGCATGCCTTCCAGGGCGACGGCGATTCCGAAGTCATCCTTGCCGCGTTCGCGCAATGGGGACCGACTGCCGTGTGCCGCTTCATCGGCATGTTTGCGATCGCACTGTGGCATGTGCCGACAGGGCAACTGCACCTGTTGCGCGATCGCCTCGGAGTCAAGCCGCTGTACTACCACTGGGATGGCGAGAGATTCTTCTTTGGTTCAGAGCTCAAGGCGGTTCGCGCCTTCTCGCGCTGGCAGCCCGAGATCGATCGCGACGCGCTCGCCGAGTTTCTGCGTCACGGTTACATCGATGCCCCGCGCACCATCTATCGCCGCGTGTTCAAGTTGACGCCGGCACACCATCTGGTGCTCGACGCCGATGGCCAGGTCAAGATCGAGCGCTACTGGAGCGTTTTGGATCGGTTGAACTCGCGCCCTGCAAGCAGCGAGGCCGATCTGGAGGCAGAACTCGAGGCACTGATGGTCAGTGCTTTCAAGTACCGCATGATTGCCGACGTACCGGTGGGCCTGTTCTTGTCGGGCGGAGTTGACTCATCGATGCTGACCGCGCTGCTGCAGAAGCATGGCGGGCAACGGATCAAGACCTTCACCATCGGGTTTGACGACCCGGCATACGACGAATCTGTGTTTGCGGCGGAGGTTGCGAGGTACTTGGGCACCGAGCACCATTGTCGAATCCTTCGCATTGACGACGCCAAACGCCTGCTGCCGCGATGGGGCGAGCTCTATGACGAACCCTTTGGCGACTACTCGGGTATCCCGACACTCATGGTTTCGCAGTTCGCTGCCGAGCAGGTCAAGGTGGTGTTGTCGGCCGACGGCGGCGATGAACTGTTCAGCGGCTATGGGAATTACGGTGCGGTTCTGGCGCAATGGGGACGTATCGCGAACTTGCCGCCGCGCTTGCGTGCTTTGGCGGCCGCTGTCATCCGGCGAAGCGGCGCAACGGCGATCGACGAATTTCTGGCGGCACAGAGCGGGACCTCGCGCAGCAGGTTGCGTTCCGCGCTTGTGTCACGCGTCGCCCACATCGGCGACCTGGTCGGCTCGTTGGACATCGGCGAACTTTTTGACGCCAAGCGGGCGCATTTCCGCGGTGACGAGATGAAAGCCCTGATCGGCGCTGAACCTCTAGTCCGTCAGACTGCCGACGCCTATCCGGGCGCGCCCGGAGAAAAGCTGTGCCTTTGGGATCTCCATCACTACCTGCCTGGCGATGTGTTGACGAAAGTCGACCGCGCAACGATGGCCGCCAGCATCGAGGGTCGCGAGCCGCTGCTCGATCATCGCCTTGTCGAGTTTGCGTTCTCTTTGCCATTTGGAATGCGCCGCGGGGCGCTGGGTGGCAAACATCTGCTCAAGAAAGTGCTCTACAAGCATGTTCCTCGCAAGCTGGTGGATCGAAGCAAGCAAGGCTTCGGCGTGCCGGTCAAGCAATGGTTGGCGGAAGACATTGGCGGTCTGGTCACTGAACATCTCGATCCACGATTGATCGGTAGCCAGGGCCTGTTCGATCCGAACATCGTCGCAGCCTACCTGAAGCGCCTGCGAGCGGGTGATGTCACGGTGCGGCACCGCGTCTGGTTGCTGGTGGCCTTTCAGATGTGGTTCCGGCGCTGGATGCCGGCTCCCTAGCTGCCGCCAGACGCGAATGAGGGTCCTGTTTGTCATCAGCGGTCTCGGCTTGGGTGGCGCGGAGCGACAGGTCGTGCTGCTGGCCCGTGAACTTGCCAAGCGCGGCCACGCCGCGTGCATCTATGTCCTGACGCGCCACAGGAACCGCGTCGATGAGCTGGCTGGTAGCACGGTCGAACTGGTACTGGATAGCAAGCGCGTTCGGCTCGACCCGGGTGTCCTGTGGCGGCTGCGCCGGCACATAGCCAATTGGCGGCCGGACGTTGTTCATGGATTCCTGTACGACGGCAACTTGTACTCACGATTGGCCAGCGCTGGAAGCGGGCTGCCGATATTGAACTCCGAACGCAGCGACAACTACAACGTCTCGACGCTGCAGACCCTCGGCTACCGATTGACTGCCGGCCTGGCGGATGGCGTCGTGGCCAATAGCCACGCGGGCGCGGACTTTGCGCGCCGAATTCACGGCAGCAGATCCGGCGACCTGCATGTCGTTTGGAACGGTATCGACCTGGCCGAGATCGACTCTCGGCTGGCACGAGCGGGGCGCGTGGCCCACGATCTGGTCCCCGGCGATGGCCTCAAGCGCGCCTGCATTGTGGGGACAATCAAGCCGCCCAAGGACTATCTTCTGGCGCTGCGCGTCATGCGCCGGCTGGCGGATGCCGACCCCGCCTGGCGGCTTCTGTGCGTCGGTGACGAAGCTACCGCCGGTTCCCTCGACTACAAAGCGCGCGTCCTGGCTGAACGCGACCGCCTGGGGCTTCAGTCGATCGTTGGTTTCATTGGCATGAGGCGCGATGTGCCGGAGATCGTCGCATCATGCGATGCACTGTTGGTGACTTCCCTGCACGAGGGTTTTCCGAACGTGGTGCTCGAAGCCATGGCCTGCGGGACACCGGTGGCCAGCACCGAATATTCGGACGTGCGCCGCATCCTGCCGATGGCGTGGCAAGTGGTCGCCTCGCGTGACGAAGCCGAGCTTGCCACGGCGCTTGCACGCTGTCACGCCGAAAGGGCACCTGTGGCCGCAGCACAGCGGCGTTGGGTCGAATCGAATGCCACCATCGCCAAGAGCGCTGATACTTTGCTGGCGATCTACACCCACTGCGCCAGCAATGGGCAACCCGCGATCGCCGAGAAGACGTCGTGAATCCGGCGCCGCGCATCTGCTTCGTGTCGCCTTCGGGCTATCCGGTGCTGGCCGCTGATCGCAGAATTCCCGTTGTAGGCGGGGCGGAGGTTCAGCAGGCATTCATTGCCCCTGAACTGGTCCGACGCGGATACGACGTGTCGATGATTTCGATGGATTTCGGTCAGCGCGAAGGTGACAGTGTTTGCGGAGTGCATTTGTACAAGATGCACGCGCCCGACGACGGCTTGCCGGTTGTGCGATTTGTGTACCCTCGATTTACCTCGGTCTGGAGCGCGATGCGTCGCGCCAATGCGGACATCTACTATCAGCGCGCCGCCGGCGCGCTGACTGGGTACGTGGCTCGCTTTGCGAAGTCGTACGGACGCCGCTTCGTATTCGCAAGCGCGCATGATTTCAACTTCGACCCGACACTGCCGGCGCTTCGCAATTGGCGTGGCAAGGCACTGTATCGTTATGGCGTGCGCAATGCGCACAGCATCGTGGTGCAAAGCGAGCGCCAGGCCATGCTGTGCCGCCAGGTCATCGGCAGAGACTCGATTCTCATCAACAGTTGCTATCAATACGACGGCCGACCAGCGAGTCATGACGGCCACATATTGTGGGCAGGAAGACTTCAATCGGTCAAACGAGCCGACTTGTTCCTGGATCTCGCCCAACGGTTGCCGCAGTTTCGCTTTCGACTGGTTGGTGGGGGTGAGCACTTCGACCGGCTGCAAAGTCGCGCGCTCGCTCTTGGCAACGTTGAGATGACCGGCTTTGTTCCATACGCCGAGGTCGAGCCGCAATTCGACGGCGCCTCGCTTCTCGTCAATACTTCTGCCGGCGAAGGCTTCCCGAACACTTTCATGCAAGCATGGTCACGCGGTATCCCTACGATTTCTTTTTTTGAGTCCAGTGCTCGCATCGAGGGCGTTGATGTGGGGACCGTGGTCCCCGATCTGGATGCGATGGAGCGCGCCGTACTCATGTTCAAGACTGAACGGTCGGTATGGCTGGAAAGTGGGATGCGTGCGGCGGCATACTTCCGCGCGAACTTTTCGGTTGAACGAAGCGTGGATGCATACGAGCGTGTTTTTCAGGATGTGATTCGAAGCGCGAGGCCGTGCTGACATGACCCGCCCAGCCGAGGAAAAGGGGGAAGTCGAGGACGATGGACTTCGGCGCCACCCTTCGGCACTCGTCGAATCCAGCCACATCGGCCGTGGAGCGTGCATCCGCGCGTTCACCCACGTTCTACCCGGGGCACGCATCGGCACCGGCGCCGACATTCATGAGCACGTGGTCGTTGAGGGCGACGTGGTGATCGGCGACAACGTGACTGTCCAGTTCGGCGTGAAGCTGTGGGACGGCACGCGCATTGGGGACGAGGTCTTCATTGGCGCCAATGTTGTCTTTGTCAATGAATCCCGAGGGCCACGTCGGCAGCCCTGCCGGCAGGGAGTTCAAGTCAAAGTCAGGCGTGGAGCAAGCATCGGTGCCAATTCCACAATCTTTGAGGGCGTGACGATTGGCGATTCCGCGGTTGTCGCGGCAGGTGCGGTGGTGACGCGGGATGTTCCGGCAAATGCCATTGTGTCGGGCAATCCCGCGCGCATCACGGGCTATTCCGACACTCCCCATCTGGCCCTCGAGCCTGTGCTGCACGGGTCGCGGTCTGGCACAGGGAAGACGCTTCCCAACTTGCGCGTGACTGGCGCTCGCCTGCGATCCATTCCCAAGGTGGTCGACCTTCGCGGTGCACTGAGCTTCGGGGAGATCGGCTCGCACCTTCCGTTCGAGCCCAAGCGCTTCTTTGCTGTCTACGATGTGCCAAGCCGTGAGGT
This sequence comes from uncultured beta proteobacterium, assembly GCA_963837675.1. Lineage (GTDB taxonomy): Bacteria > Pseudomonadota > Gammaproteobacteria > Burkholderiales > Burkholderiaceae_C > Rubrivivax. The sequence goes on from CAWIOH010000002.1 coordinate 148,136, forward strand.
TCGCGGTGAACATGCCCATCGCGAGCTGCATCAATTTCTGATTTGCCTCAAAGGCTCGTGCGCTGTGGTCCTCGATGATGGCCGAGTTCGCGACGAGATTGTCCTGGACACGCCCGAGGTCGGCTTGCACATCGCGCCGATGGTGTGGGGCATTCAGTACCTGTACACGTCGGACGCCCTGATGCTGGTGTTGGCCTCCGATGTCTACCGTGCAGAGGACTACATTCGCGACTATGACGAGTTCATCGGCCTTGTGCGCCGCTGATGCATGGCAAATCCAGCCAACGAAGTCGTCAGCCATGCTGCGTGGTGCTGCGACCAAACGACCCTGCACCGGAGAAATGCTTGAATGGATGAGAACCGATTCGACGTCATACTCGCAGGCAACTACCTGACTTCGCTGGTTGCCGGTTTGGGGCTGGCGCAGGCGGGCAAGCGGGTGTGCGTGGTCAATCCCCTTCCAGGCTGGGGCGGGCATTTCACGCGCATGACGGTTGCTGGAATCACGTTCGACCCTGGCGCGATATCGCATGAGTTCACGGTCTATAGCGACAGTCAGCTTTCCGATCCCTTGCAGTTCGATTCACGCCGCCGCAATGATGTCGCCCGCTTCAATCGGCTCATTGAGCAGTACACCCGCAGTCACGTCGAGTTGAATCGCACCCTGCTTCCGAACACGGTTTACGGTGGACAGTTCTTTCCCGATGTGATCACGAGCAATCGGCTCGACGTGGTCCACCACCCGGTGCTGGCAAGGCGTGTTGGTGCCGAGCAGGACTTTCTGGCGAATGATGCCGGGTGCCACGACCTGCATCCGCGCGACAAGAAGACCAATCCCGAATACGTCCGCAGAAGCTACTACGAGGCCTCGCTCCAGAACCATGGGGCTACATTGCATTCGGCCATCTTCGAGCCGATGTTTCACAAGATGTCGGGTGTTTCGACGACGAGGCTGTTGGCGCTGTACCACCGCATAGCCTGGCTGCCGATCTACTATCCCGAGACGATTCGCTCGCAGTTCCAGGCGCAACCGCAACAGTTGCCAGAGACCTACTTCTGCTACCCAAAGGCTGGATACGTCGGTGTGTTTGGCGAAACGCTTGCCACCCGGCTCCACGAGGCCGGCGCGACGATCTTGCGCGATCCGGTTCAGGATCTCGACGACCGACCTGCCGGGACCACCGTGGTGCTGAAGAGTGGCCGCCAGCTCGTAGCGCCGCGGGTCGCGTGGAGCCTGGCACACGACCAGCTCGTCTCCGGTATCAGCGGCAAGCCTGCCAACAAGTTCGACCGCTGGTCGGTGATGCTGGTCTTTGCGTTGGTGCCCAAGCATTTGTTGGCAAGGCAATTCAGCGTCCTGTACGTGCCCGACGACAAGATCATCTTCTATCGAGCCTGCAACCAGACCGGCAGCGCAGGGATGGACGAGGAACATCTGCGATTGGTGATCGAGGTCAATCCTGACTTTGCGGCAGCTCAGGGCCTGACGTCGGAGGCCGATGTGGTGCAGCGCGTCAAGGCCGACCTCGCAGGTTTGGGCGTGATCAACGATGCGGCGCATCTCGATGTTGTCGGCGCCAAAGTGATGCGCAACGTACTGCTGCTGCCCAGCCGCGACAACTGGGATTTGCTGGAGCAGGAGCGCGACATCCTTCTCGAAGCCTTCCCCCGCGTCGAGTTCACTCGCAACGTCGAGGCGTTCTTTACGGACACACTCAATGACCAGATCGTCAAAGGCTTGAAGCTGGTCGAGCAATGGCGCGAGTAGTCGAATGACCGACTCGCGGCGCTAGGGTCGGGCCTGGCCTTTGAACATCCCATGGGAATACACGATGCAAACTGGAAAGCATGACCTGGTCGATGCCCCGTACATCCGACCGGATTTCGCTGCCGCCGAAGCACGACTGGGCGAGTTGCTGTTGTCCGCCCCCATTCCGTCCAGCGAGCTGGCCGAGAATTCGGGACTTTTCGTTTCGCCACGTACCTTGAAGCGGCAGTGCTTCTTCGACGAAATCTACAAGCGCGCGCTGCCTGTGCATGGGGTGGTCATGCAATTCGGCGTGCGCTGGGGACGCGATCTTGCGACCTTGCATTCATTGCGCACGATCTACGAGCCCTTCAATGCGACACGGCTGATCGTGGGCTTCGATACGTTTGAAGGCTTTCCGAGTGTTCATTCGACCGATGGCAAGGCGCAGATGAATCAGAAAGGGACGCTGAACGTCGGCGACAACTACCTGGCCTTCCTCAGTGAGGTGTTCGCACAGCGCCAGCTCGTCGATCCGTTGCCGCATGTGCATCGGTTTGAATTGCACCAAGGCGACGCTCCCGACAAGCTGGCGCAGTATCTACAGGCGCATCCGGAGACGATTGTTGCGCTGGCGCATTTCGACATGGATCTCTACGAGCCGACGCGCAAGTGCTTGCAGATCTTGCGTCCCTACCTGACCAAGGGCAGCGTTCTCGCCTTCGACGAACTGCTCAGTTTCGTTTCTCCGGGGGAAACCGTGGCCGTGCGCGAAGTCTTCGGCCTCGATCAGGTTCGCGTGCAGCGCTCGCCGGTGTATTCCGGGCACGGTTCGTACTTCACCGTCGAATAGGGTCTTCGGGTGCTTGAACCGACTCTTCAAGAAGCGTCGCAAGGCGATGCGGCGCCAACTCGTCTGCATGTCGCTCGATACGCAGCAAGTGACAAGGCCGAATGGGACCATCTGGTCAATGTGGGCAAGAACGCGACGTTCATGTTCTATCGCGACTACGTTGACTATCACGCGCATCGCTTTCAGGATCATTCGCTCATGGTGCGACTCGACGGTCGCCTGGTCGGCGTGCTCCCGGCCAACAGGCTCGATGAGGCCACTGTCGCGAGCCATCACGGGCTGACCTACGGCGGCTTCGTGCTGAGGCGTGATGCCACGCTGAGCGGGGCCATCGAGATCGTTCACGCCGCTCTGGCCTTCCTCGATGCGACAGGGGTGCGCACCCTCGTTTACAAGAGGCTGCCACGGTTCTACAACACGTTGCCGGACGACGAGATCGACTACGCCTTGTTCCTGCTCGGCGCGACACTGACCCGACGCGATTGCAGCCTCGCACTATGCTCCTGGGAGAGGCTGCCGGTTCGCAGCGACAAGAAGAACAAGATCAACAAGGGCAGCCGCGCCGGGCTTTCGATTGTCGAGGAGTCCTGCTTCGAGCCCTTCTGGACAAAGGTGCTCGAACCTAGGCTGGCGCAGCGCTTCGCCGTCAAGCCCGTGCACAGCCTGGAGGAGATCGAGCGACTCGCGGCACTGCTTCCCAAGCACATCAAGCAGTTCTCCGCTTATGACGGGAGCGCCATCGTGGCCGGCGTCACGATCTACGAGACGCCGACTGTCGCGCACATGCAGTACAGCGCGGTGACCGTCGAAGGCGAAGTGTGTGGCGCGCTCGATTTTCTGGTGCAGTGGCTGATCGCCGAGCGATACAAGGACAAGCGCTACTTCGACTTTGGCATCTGCAACGAAAGAGAGGGGCGCAGTTTGAACCGCGGCCTGCTGCAGTCCAAAGAGGGTTTCGGCGCGCGAACGATAGCCCATGACTTCTACGCCATCGACACCGGCAACCATCCAAAGCTCGCGGATGTGCTGTCGATGCGGCCGGCCCAGGCCTGAAGTTGCCTGCGAACTCAGCCAACAGCAAACTCTGTCAGCGACCGTGAAGATTCCATTCTTGAACCTTCAGCCAGCGTATCTGGCCAGCAAGCCGGGCATCGACGCGGCGCTGATGCGCGTGGCGAACAGTGGCTGGTTCCTGCTCGGCAAGGAACTCACCGCGTTCGAGGCCGACTACGCACGCCACTGCATGGCCCGACACTGTGCGGGCGTCGCCAATGGCCTGGACGCATTGAGGCTGGCGCTGTGCGCTTTGAACGTTGGCCCTGGAGACGAGGTGGTGGTGCCTTCCAACACCTATATCGCCACCTGGCTTGCCGTCAGCCAGTGCGGAGCGACACCTGTGCCGGTGGAGCCTGATCCCGCGACTTACAACCTCGATCCGGCGCGCATCGAAGAAGCCATCACACCGCGCACGCGGGTCTTGTTGCCTGTGCACCTCTACGGCCAGCCGGCGGATGTCGATGCGATCAACGCGGTCGCCCAGCGCCATGGCTTGGCTGTGCTCGACGACTGCGCTCAGGCGCACGGCGCCACCTACAAGGGGCGCCGTGTGGGTGCCTTGGCGCGGGTTTCGGCTTGGAGTTTCTACCCTGGCAAGAATCTTGGCGCGATGGGCGATGGTGGTGCGGTGACGACCGACGACGAGAAGCTCGACTCGTCGATTCGGATGTTCCGGAACTACGGGTCGAGCATCAAGTACCACAACGAGGTCAAAGGGATCAACTCTCGCCTCGACGAAATCCAGGCCGCGGTGCTGTCCGCGAAGCTGCATGACCTTGACCGAGCGACCGAAGAGCGGCGTGAAATTGCGTCCCGCTATCTCGAGGGTCTGAAAGACACTCCCTTGGTCTTGCCCAAGGTGCCCAAGTGGGCGAACCCTGCCTGGCACCTCTTCGTCGTGCGTCACCCGCAGCGGGCCGAACTTCAGGCACGACTTGAGCGGCAAGGCATTGGGACGCTGGTGCATTATCCAGTGCCTCCGCATCTTCAACCTGCTTACTCCGAGCTTGGCTTGAGCGCAGGAAGCCTGCCCATTTCCGAAGCCATGCACCGCGAGGTCCTCAGCCTGCCCTTGTGGCCAGGCATGACCGACGTCCAGATCGAATACGTGATCGACACGGTGCGCGAAGCCTGCGCCTGAAGTGGCGCTCGGGCAACGGAAATCGGGCTTCGAAGGTGAGCGAAATCTGGGCGAGCATCGCCAAAACCGCCGGCGCGCGGTTCTACGGGATCTTGCTCGGCGTGCTGTCGATGTCACTGACCGCCCGGCTGCTTGGACCACAAGGCCGGGGGGAGGTGGCGGCGATCCTGGCTTGGGTGGCGCTGTTCAGCACCTTCGGCCACCTGAGCCTGGGCTCGGTGGCCATCAATCGCGCGACCTCGAGAAAGGATCCGCAATGGTTCGGCCAGGTGGTTGGCAGCTTGCTCTGCATCACGCTGGTCTTGTCGCTGCTGGGCTGGGCAATCGCCTACGCCCTCAGGGTGCTGCCTGGCGCCAGACCGTTCTCCGACATGCCGACGGTTCCGCTTGCGCTGGGCTTCCTGATGTTGCCATTGCTCGTCTGGGATTCCTACAAGAGCTCGTTGCTGATGGCCACTGAGCGCATCGATTTGCAGAACCGGGCTTTGGTCGTCGGGCGCACGCTGTCCCTGGTCGCTCTTTACTGCCTGGTCGGATGGTTCGCACTGGGGCCCACGGGGGCCATCATCGCAACCCTCGCTGGCCAGGCGGTAATCTCGTCCGGCGGCTTCATGGCCTTGGTGAAGAAGGGCTCAGGCCGGCTGGCTTTCAGCTGGCCCGAGACGACGGCCCTGCTGAACGGCGCGCTGCGCCTGCACGTCAACGCAGTCGGCACGTTCCTGTTCTCGCTATCGACCGGCGTACTGATCGTGAATCATGCCCGGGGCGCTGAGGAGGCGGGATATTTCCAGGTTGCCAGCCAGTTGCTGGGCGTGATCATGATCTTGCCGCAGGCCGTTTCCATGGTGATCTATGGCAAGGTCACAGCACTGGGTCCGAACAAGTCGTGGCCGCTCAACCGCTCGATCCTCAAGAAGTCGATGCTCATCACCTTGCTCGGTAGCGCTGTCGCATGGGTCGCCGCCCCGTGGCTCATCACGGCCATCGCGGGGCCCGCGTTCGCGCCTTCAACCGAACTGTTCCGGACCTTGCTGCCCATATTGCTGGGCACGACCTTGTCCAATGCCTTGGCTCCACAATGGATCGGGCGTGGGCTGTTTATTCAAACCGCCATGCTCACACTGGCGGTGGGGCTGATCAGCCTGGGCCTGAGCCTGGTTCTGGTATCGCGCCATGGCATGTACGGTGCCGCCTACGCCACGCTGGTTGCCTACGGGATCGGCGCGTGCGTCAATCTTGTTTTCTACGCTTATTGCAATCGCCGCTCGGCCAGTGAAAAGGAGCCCGGGTGAGAGTGCTTCTGATCAATGAAGCGTCTGGCGTTCATGCCTACCTCAAGCGTGGTCTGGCTGCGCTGGGGCATGAGGTGGTTCTCGCAAACACCGCGCGGCCAAACTCTCAACTACGGCCGACCGACATAAGCTTTGCCGTTGTCGGAGCCACAAAACTGCACCGGCTGGCGAGCATCGTCGGTTCGCATTTCAAGCTTCGCAGCCTGGAGCGATTTGATATCGCCAACTACATAAATACTTTGTCGATTTTTGCAAATAAGATAACCCGATACTCTGATATTGATATTCTCAAGAAAAGCGGAACGCTACTTTCCTACTATGGCCTCGCATGTGACGAAGCGGCGCTACTACGCGTACGGCCTGATGCTGCGGCGCTGGCTTGCCCTGGCTGCATGCAATACGACAAGCTCGGGCGGGCGTGCGCCGAGACAATTCTTGCCAGACGTCCGAAGGCCGCCAATTATGCAGGCAACTTCGACTTTAGCGTCTCTTCAGCATATGTGTATGCTCATTGCCATTCGTTTTTCCCGCATGCTGTGAAGGCCAATATTCAGTTGCCTGTCGACGTATCGACCTTGCCGTTTCGTCCGGCTCTAGGCAAATCCAAGCCCCTCATTGTGCACAGTCCCACTCGGCGCGGGTTCAAGGGAACCTACTTCGTTCTCGAGGCGTTGAAGATATTGACCCAATGGCGATCAGATTTCGAGTTTCGCTTGGTGGAGGATCTGTCGCACGCCGCTTATCTCGAAGTCATGCGCGATTGTGACATTTACATCGATCAGGTGCACTCCGAGGATGCCCATGGCGTTGCTGCGTTGGAGAATCTGGCATGCGGCAAGGTCGTCATATCAGGCAATGGGCAACTCAACAGCACCGATTTTCCTTTTGTCGCCGAGGCACCCATCGTACGCGCGTCGGCCGATCCGCAGACCTTGGCGCGCCGAATCGGGGACATTCTCGATCGAAAAAATGAATTCGAGATGATGGCGGATGCAGGCAGACGCTATGTATCGAAACATCATGACCACATCACGGTGGCATCGAAGTTCGTAGATCTGTGGAAAGGTTCGACGCCGCCTGCAGCCGCGACCTCAAAAGCGCCGGGTGGTCACGACGGAATTCATACTGAGCAGCGACGGATATGAAGGCATTGGTCATCGTCGGGGTATTGCTGCTGGCGCTGACGCTGGGGCTTGCGCTTGCGCTTCTCGGAGCTCAGGGTCTGGTTGTCGTAATCCCGCTGACCATCGCAGCGGCGGTCTTCTTTGACTACCGCATCGGGGTGATACTTCTGATATTCATGTTGCCACTGTTCGGTTCGAGAATTCTGCCTGTATCTCAGGGATTGAATCCTCTTACCTATGCCCTCGTCGGCACCACGGCGGTATTCTTCATTCGAAAATTCATAGGTCGCGGCAAGATCATCTGGCCGCCTCGAGTTGTTTTTTTCTGCATGATTCTGCCTATTTTCATAGGATTGCTGCTGGGTTTACCGCATTTGCATGAAGCCGTCAGCAATTTGACAAAGATCGAGCCTGGCGCCAGTTTGAGCACTTGGGAGTATTTCAGAAGCTATGGCTACCGCCCGCTGACATATATACTGTTTGCATTCCTGCTTGCAAACGCCATCGTGGATAGTCGAAAGCCAGAGCGATTTATCGCGATCTTTGCTGCCTCGGCCATGTTGATCGTGCTCTATCTGCTGACCTTCGTGATCATCAGCGGTGCCAGCCTTGGTCAACATCGGATCGTGATCAGCAAGCTGGGTTTGCACTACAACGGCTATGGAAAACTTCTGGCGTTGGCTTTCGGTCCGTTGCTGTACGTTGCGTTCGCGTCGCGTGGCGCGGCGCGGCTTTATTACGCAGCCGCGGCGGCGCTAATAACTTTTGGGATCATGTTCACATTTGCCCGCGCCGGCGTCGTCGCTTCTATCGTGGTGCTTTCCATGTTCCTGTGGCAGCGAAAGAGTGGTAAGAGCATCCTGGCTTTGCTCAGTTTGATGATGATTTTTGTATTGCTCGTTCCAGATTCGTGGACCGAGCGAATGTTCAAAGGATCGGAGGAAATCCGTACGGGTATCCCCTCACGATATGACAATTTCACCTCCGGCAGGCTGGGCGCATGGATTGATCTGGCGCCGGATGTTGCCAGAAGCCCGGTCGTCGGCCGTGGCAGTGGATCGACGTTGTGGAACTCAGCGGTGACGGCGGGGCTGTATCCGGATTCGCATCCTCACAATATGTACCTGGCAGCATTGTTGGATATCGGTTTGATTGGTTTGATTGCAATTTTGTATCTTTACTTCAGAATGTTTCAGGCAATGTCGATTCTTTCCAGGCATCCAGAAATTGGAGATCGGATGCGGGCATTTTTTGGCGGGGCGGCGGCGTCGTTTGCGGGGATGATGGTGCTTTCCTTTACCGGCGGGCTTTGGTATCCGGAGATCGAGCAGTCGTTCCTATGGATAGCGATGGGATTCGTATTCGCATACTGGTCCAGGACCTTGGACTCGAAGCACGCTGCAAGTGAACTCTTCAGCCATGGCGCCAATCGGTTGGGCAAACGCATCCCCCTTGCTTCGCAACCGTGGCGACAGTAGGTCTGGCCGCTTCTTGCGGATGGCCTGAGCGGCCGAGAAGCGCCGCTGGCGTCGCGATGGCTCTTCGTGTCGACCCGCGTCGTTGACACGCCCATGCCAATGGCAGGTGCGCAGCAACGGGCCGCACGGGCGATTTGGCTGTGGCGGCGATTGCGTCGGATGTATTGGCGGGAATGGCCGTTTCGGGTGCATTCCGTGCTGCGAGGTCTGCTGCAAAGTCGGGGGATCTTGTCTGCCAAGCGTGTGCCGACGAGAATGTCTCGACAGCCGGACGGGGAATGCATGGTGCCTCCTGCCCCAGATTGCGGCAACCGAAGCGCACGACATAAGGTCCCGTGCGGATCGCCTGATGGCCGGCGCGCTGAGCGTATTCGGCAAGGCGGTGCACCTGGACGCTGCGGGCCTGCCTGACTGGAATGCTGATCCGGTGACCGGCCAGCGCGTACCGCTGCAGTTCGGACTTTTCATCGATTTTCGTCATGTCGGTGACGGCATCGATATCAAGCATTTGTGGGAGGTGAATCGTCACGCCTGGTGCCTGCCATTGGCGCAAGCCTGGGCACTGACCGGCAATCGCGCCTATCTTCAACGGCTTGGCGAACTCGTTGACAGTTGGCTCGAAGCGTGTCCGTACCCGCAAGGCGCCAACTGGTCTTCGCCGGTCGAACATGGCGTCAGGCTCATCAACTGGAGCCTGATATGGCACTTGATCGGCGGTGAGCGCTCAGCGCTCTTCGCCGACGAGGCGGGCCAATTGCTGCGTCGCCGCTGGCTCGACAGCGTGTACCGTCACATGCGCTTTGCCAGCGACAACTATTCGTTCTATTCGTCAGCCGACAACCACCTGATCGGTGAAGCGGCGGGCGTCTTCGTCGCTTCTCACACCTGGGACCATTGGGCAGAGTCTCGCGTCATGCGGGCAAGAGCCAAGGAAATTCTCGAATCCGAAACGATCAAGCAATTCAGCGCCGATGGAGTCAACCTCGAGCAAGCGCTGTGCTATCACAAGTTTTCGCTGCAATTCCTGCTCGCCGCCGCGCTGGCGGGCGACGCCAACGGCGATCGCTTCGGCCAATCCGTTTGGGCACGGCTCGAAAGCGCCGTCGTGTTCCTGGCGGCGATGACGGATGTCAATGGACACCTTCCCCGATACGGCGACGCGGATGATGGCGACGTCTGGAGCTTCGGCGGCGAAGGCGCGCACGAAGGCTATTGGGCGATGCTTTTGCTCGGATCGGCGCTGTTCCCTCGTGCAGATCTGATGGCCAAGGCGGACGCGCTGCGCCGCGCTGGCGCAAACGCCCCCTCATGGCTCAGGCTGCCCGAGCGCGCGCCGGCGGCAACGAAGATGCACGGTGATGTGCTTCCTGCGATCTTCCCTGCAGGCGGGTACGCGTTGCTTGGCCTGGACCTGCACAAGCCTGCCGAATTGAGGGTGCTGGTCGATTGCGGAGCGCTCGGCTACAACAGGATTGCCGGGCACGGGCACGCAGACGCGCTGTCCGTGCTTCTATCTTGCGACGGCCAGCCATTGCTTGTCGATTCGGGCACATATTGCTACAACGCAGCCCCCGAGTGGAGGCGCTACTTCCGCGGCACGTCGGCGCACAACACCTTGGTTGTCGACGGTCAGGACCAAGCCGTCTACGGCGCCAGCTTTCTTTGGCTGACGGACGTCAACACCACCATTGCCACAGTGGACGGCTCCGGCGGCGGCACGATACACGCCCATCATGACGGTTACATGCGCTTGCCCGATCCGGTCAGGCACCATCGACGTGTCCGTGTCAACGCCGATCGCAGCGTGCTTGTGGAAGACTGGCTCGAATGCGCGGACGAGCACCTCGTTGCCTTGCATTGGCACGGTGCGAAGGACACCATCTTGCAGCCGTCGTCGCGGCGGGGCGATTGGCAATTGGTGGGGCCGAGTCACATGGTGACATTGGGACTGTCCGGTCCGTCGTTCGATGCCGAGCCCGTCGCGGGACAGGAAACGCCGGTGCAGGGTTGGGTGTCACCTGCCTTCTATGTCAAGGAGCCTGCACCCGTGCTGCAAGTGCGCGCGCGCATGCGTGGTGGCGATGTACTGCGCACCCTGATCACCGTCGCACCACGTCAAGGCAATGGTGCCGAAAGCATGCCATGAAGATCTGGTTCGACTTGTCCAATTCGCCGCACATCAATCTGTTCGCCCGACTGATCCGCGAACTGGAGGTCGACGGCCATGAAGTGATCATCACTTGCCGGCCCTTGGCCAATACGATCGACCTGCTCGACCTGCACGCCTTCAAGTACCAAGTCGTCGGTGAGCACTACGGGGCCAACTTCTACAGGAAGGTCTTTGGCTACCCCGTGCGCGTCTGGCAATTGCGCGAGTACCTGGCATCGAAACGCATCGATGTGGCCATTTCCCAAAGTTCGTTTCATTCACCGCTGGTTGCGCGCCTGCTGGGGGTGAGGTCGATCTACATGAACGACAACGAACATGCCTTGGGCAATGTGCCGTCCTTCATTTGCGCCAGCCAGATCATGGTGCCCGAGTTCCTTGCGCTCGACAAGCTCAAGCGGCAGATGGCTCACCCCAAGAAGATTCGGCGCTATCCGGGTGTCAAGGAGGGCATCTACCTGTGGAGTCTGCAAGAGCGGCTGGACGCCGGTTCGGTGTCTGCCAGGCAAGCGCGCAAGCCATCGGTGTACGTGCGGCCTGAGCCGTGGACCGCGCAGTACTATCAGGGCGGCAAGGATTTCCTGGACGAAGTGCTGATCGGCATCAAGGATCGAGCCGACGTGACGCTGCTGCCGCGCGGCAAGGATCAAGGCGCGCATTACCGCGCCGAGCGCTTTGCAGGCATTCGCATCGTCGATACCGCGCTCGACATTGCCGACATTGCCCCGGACTGCGATCTCTTCGTGGGCGCCGGGGGCACGATGACGCGAGAGATGGCGGTGCTTGGCATACCCACCGTGTCGGTCTATCAAGACGCATTGCTCGATGTCGACAGGTACCTGCTGTCGCTCGGCACCTTCTCACATCGCCCGCAGCTGACCGCGAGCGACCTGCTTGTTCTGCTGGACGGCGCTGCCCGCAGGCCCCCCAATCGGGAATTGCTCGACAAAGGCCGGCAGGCCTATGCCCAGATCAAGCAAGCCATACTGGCGTCCCACTGAGGCCGGCGCACTCGCGCCCGCTGGCCAGGCATTCCGGAGAGAACGAATGACAAGACTCGCAATGGTCGGGCTGGGCAAGATGGGGCTGTCCCACCTTGCCATCGTTCGCTCGCATCCCGGCGTCAGCCTGGTGGCGGCCTGCGACAGCACGACCTATCTGACCGACGTGCTGTCCAAGCACGCCGGGCTGAAGTGCTACTCGGACTTCGACCGCATGTTGGCGACGGAGCAGCTCGACGCGCTGCTGATCGCGACGCCTTCCACGCTGCATGCCTCGATGGTGCAAAAGGCGCTGGACAAGGGGTTGCACGTGTTTTGCGAGAAGCCCTTCGTGCTGGACGTCGACGAGGGTCGACGGCTCGCTGCCCTGGCAGAGGAGAAGAAACTCGTGACTCAGGTGGGCTACCACTACCGTTTCGTCGGTGCGTTCCAGGAAGCGGCGCGGATCGTCGCCTCCGGCGCCTTGGGCGCCGTCCATCACGTCCGCGCCGAGGCCTACGGCCCGGTCGTACTGCGTCCGAAGGGCGGCACCTGGCGTCTGGCAAAAAGTGAAGGCGGTGGCGCCCTGTACGACTACGCCTGCCATGCGATCGACTTGGTCAACTTCGTTGTCGGCAAGCCGGCTTCGGTGGGGGGGGTGGTGCGTCACAGCGTCTTCTCGCGCGACGTGGAAGACGAAGTCTATTGCTCCCTCCATTACCCCGGCGGCGCCAGCGGGCAGTTGTGCGTGAACTGGAGCGACGAGAGTTTTCGCAAGATGAGTACCCGCATATCCGTGTGGGGCGCCAACGGCCGTGTCACCGCTGACCGGCAGGAGTGCCAGACCTACCTGCGCGAAGCCCGGCCGGATGCGGCATCCGGGCTGAGCGCGGGCTGGACGGTGCGCTACACCACCGACCTGTCCGACGAGGTCTGGTTCTATCTGCGGGGCGAAGAGTATTCGGCGCAGATCGACTACTTCATCAACAGCATCGCGGCTCGACGAACGGACGGCGAGAACAGTTTCCGTTCGGCACTCCAGGCAGATGAGGTGGTATCGATGATCCTGGCCGAGACTTCAGGCAACGTTCCGGCGATGGGGGGCGGGCAGCGAACTCCGCAAGTGGCGGCACACAAGGGGTTCTGGACCCGCTGGTTCGGATGATCGGCGCAATGACAGCAAACCCGCACACCATGGACCGTGTCCTTTTCGGCGACAACCAGTTCTTCGGCGTCAACCACATGTCCGAGGAAAAGGCGCGCGCGCAGCAGATGCGCTTTCAAGACCTGCAAGCCATCATCGACGTGCTGGACGCAGCCTATGCCGAAGGCATTCGCACGTTCATGTGCACCACGCACGACCGCGTGCAGGAAATCTGCGACCACTTTCGCGCAAATCCGTCCCGCTACCCGGGCTACAGGTTCTACCCCTGCATGCCTTACGCGCACAAGTACGCCAATGCCGTGACCGAGCACGGCATGATCGATGCACTGCGCAGGTTCTTACCAGACGACGGCGCTGTCGGCGCCATGCTGAAGGGTGGCGTCGCGCTTGCCAACAAGGACATCGCGACGATCATGCGGTTGCTGGTGGATGCCGAGATGAAGATGTTCCATGGCTTGGATACGCCGGTGATCTTCATCCAGAACGTCATTACCGACCTGCTGCTCGGCATTGGCATGCACGAGTGCTTCCGCGTCTTTCACGACCATGTGCGCGAGAAGTATGGCGCCGAGCCTGGATTCATCACGATGAACACGCCCGCACTGCTCGACGTGTTGGATCGCCTGGGTATCGAGAACCCGATCGTCTGCTCGAACATCAACAAGATCGGCTTTCGCATGTGCGGAGGAATCGCTTTGTACGAGAAGGCCTTGGCCGAACGCAGGTTTCGACCCGTCGCAATGTCGGTGCTGGCTTCGGGTGCGATATCGCCTCGCGAGGCAATCGCCTATGTATGCGGCTTGCCACGCATCGAGTCCATCGTCTTCGGGGCGTCCAGCCAGCGCCAATATTCGCCAGACGAAATCGCTGATCGATGAATTTACGGGATCCGCTGCGGGCAAATAGGGGTTGGGCCGGCGTCCTATCTGTGCTGTGTACGATCGGTGCGTTTGGGCTGAAGTTGCGGCAGAACGATAGGGAAAGAGCGTTTCCTGTGTTGGCGCCGTAACTTCCATCGACCTGAAGGGGCCTACATGTTGACGAACGCAATCCGGACTGACCCGCTACACGCGGCCCGCAAGGTCAGAGTCGCGATGCTGACACTTGTGATGGTTGCCGTGCTGACGCGCCTAGCCTTGGCTTCCGCATATACAGTCACGATTCAAGCTGATACGGGTCCCTTCCTCAAGCTCGCATCGCAATGGCTGCAGTTTGACTTCGCCAGCAACGACGGCTGGCGGACGCCTGGATATCCGCTCGTGCTTGCAGTTCTCGGATTGGACGTTGACAGAGTCTGGTGGCTGCAGTCGCTGATGGGCATCGGAGTGACACTGTTGATCTTTCTTCTGGTCTTCGGTGCGACCCGTTCCGTGGCCGCTGGACTGGTCTGCGGCCTGGCCCACACCTTCACACTGAATCAACTCCTGCTCGAGGCGACCGTCCTTACCGAGACCACTGCCACGTTACTTGTCGTTGCCGCCACTTATGCTACCGACCGTGCCTGGCGCCGCGGCTGGCCCTTGGGCTTGGTTGTTCTGGCCGGGGCGCTGAGTTCACTTGCGGTGCTCACGCGGCCACAGTATGTTGTACTTGGGGCGGTATTTTCCTTGGTCATGGTGATGTTTGGGAAAGAACGGCGTCTTCGTTCGGCGATGTCATTCCTCGCCGTCTTCACGCTTCCCCTGCTGCTGTGGATGGGTTACAACAAGGCAACCACAGGAACGTTTGCGATGACGTCCTTGCTGGGATTCAGCCTGACCAACCACACGGGAGCCTTCATGCAAGATGCCCCCGAAGAATTTGCCCAAATTCGCGATATCTACCTTCGTTACCGCTCGAAGCGCTTGGCGGAAGGTGGCACGCATGCGATGACTATTTTTGCAGCGGGCGCTGAATTGCAGCGCGCCACCGGGCTGACCGCGATGCAGTTATCGAACGAACTGCAAAAGCTTTCGGCTGCGCTGATTGTTGCGCACCCAGGCGCGTATGCCAGAGAAGTGTTATACGCTTGGACACTTTTCTTCAGCGCGCCGATCGCGATGCGCTCGGAGAGTGTGAAAAGCGCCGGCGCCTTGCGTACGATGAATGCCATAAGTGTGATGCAGCGATGGATCATTTGCGCCGGCTACGCGGTGTTTCTGCTGATGGCGATGCCCATGATGTGGATCGCCTGGGTCCGGCTCCGCGCAAGCAATGCGCAGCTAAACACGGCGGCAATGTTGTCGGCCGTGGTACTGTCGAACTCCGTGTTGCAGGCGCTGGTCGAATGTTGCGGCAACGGCAGGTTTGCAATGCCGACGCAATCCCTGGCAATGTCGGCAGTCGCTATAGGACTGCTCGCTGCACGCGATGGCTTGGGCAAGCTCACGGTTCCTCCGGAGGTGCCCCGGTAGCTCATGCGCGCGGATCGCCACTCATGCGATAGACGCACTCACTACAGAACATGAGGGGAGGTAAGCCTACTTCGTGAAGTGCCGCGCCCGGGGACTGGTGTGTCCCTTTTTGACCATAACGTATGCGTACTCGCCCACCCATCCTGCCTGCTCACATTGCCGGCGCGCCCAATCCAAACCGAAGCCATAACCAGAGGCGGCAGGTCCAGCGATCTCCGCCACGATGCAGAAGCCGCTTTGGGTGAACGCATCGTGCCATTGCTGGCGCCGGAACCGGAGAGATTCCTTCCAGTTTCCACCGACGGCGCCATGCACTGGTGGCACAAGCAACCGGTGGACCCAATCCAGATGGGCACCTTCGACCTTGGGATTGTTGTGCCTCGCGGGCCCGGTTGCCTGCGCGCCGTTTCGCAGAAGCCGCCGCAGCGGCCGCGGCAAGTTCCCGCGACCGTAGTGGTCAAGGCGACTGAGAACGACATTGGGGTAGAAAAGCCCCAGTTGGCTCAGCTTCCAGAAGGCACTCGGCAGGACATGCACGGCCAGGCCGTCGGCGGCCATCACATGGTTGATACCGGCCAGCGCGCGCGGCAGGTCCGGTAGATGTTCGAGCAGATTGGACGAGAAGACGAGGTCGAAGCTGCTGGCTTCGAAAGCGTCCCCAACACCTTCAGCGTCCAACACCTGCAAACTGATGCCCGGGCGCGCCGGCAAATTGACGATGTCAGGGTAGTAGTCAGTCACCAAGAGCTCACGCACATAGCGAGACAGCAGTCCGCTGATGAATCCGTCGCCCGCACCCAGTTCGAGCCCGCGATCGAACGACTTCTCGGGGCAGTGGCCGAACACGATATCGATCTCGCGTTGGCGCAATGTGTGATGCTCCTTCCAGTCGGCCTTGAGTCGCATGCTGAGTGATCCTGGCTCGTGCAGTGATCGCGCGGCGTTTCGCGCATCCTCTCCGAATGCGGGCTCAATCTACGAGAGGCCGTGGGTGTGCCAATCTTAGCGCCCAGAGGCAGACTTCCGACGCGGCTGGTAGCGTGTCGGCGGGATTGACCAATCTCGGCGATTGGTGTCAGCGTCGCACGATACGGCCTCGTATGTTCGAACCGAGGCACTCCTCGTACATCGCTTCAACCATCGCAACCACTTGTGCAGGTGCGAAGCACGCTTGCACTTTCATGCGTGCCTGCTGGCCCATCGCCACGAGGCGGTTGCGCTCCTTGCAAGCCTTGATGAGTGCCTGGGTCAGCGCGGCCACATCGCGCGGCTCAACGAGAAATCCATCGACTCCGTCGCTTACGACATCCGTACGCCGCCGACCCGAGTTGCCAGCACGGGCTTGCCATAGGAGAAGGCTTCCAGGATCGCCACCGGCATGTTCTCGATGAACGATGGCAGCACCAGCAAGGCGCAGCGTTCGAACCACCGACGCTTTGCGTCGCCGTCGACCCAGCCAACAAACTGGACGTCTGCCTCGCTGAGGCCATGCGCAGTGGCTGCGCCGCGTGCAGCAACTAGGTCGCCGTTGCCCGCACACACCAGGCGCCAATCCGCTCCGTGGTGCCGCGCGGACGCCAGGGCTTCCAGCAAGACGAACAGCCCTTTGTCCTTTTCGACACGGCCGACAAAAAGAAGCAAGGTCGGGTCGGTCTGCGAGCTATGTCGCCAGTACCGGCAATGACGGCGCAGCTTGGGGACCACACAGACGCAGGCGCTCGGCTCTGTGCTTTCCACCCAGCGACGCCACTGCGGTGTCAGCACCACGAAGCGCATCGCGCGGCGCATCACCAGGCGGATCCAGGCTCTGCCGAACCGATGGGTACCCGCGTAGAACTCGCGGAACGCACCTCCGTGCAACGACACGATCAACGGGCGTCGAATCAGGAGTGCCAGCGCCATGACGGGCGACTTGCGCCAGAAGCTGACATAGGAAGAGGTATGCACGTGGACCAAGCTCACGTCACTGAAGCCCAGTGCCCACGCACATCGAAACCATGCCTTCACGGCCCTGCCGATCAAGCGCAACCCACCGCCCGACCCGTTGGTGGCCACATAGAGAATGTTGCGCCGTTCAAACAGGCCGTCATTGCGCCACGTCGTCAAAGCGGCTGCAACACCGCCCTGTCGGTCGAGCGCCGTGCCCACCATCAATATTGGTTTCGTGGATGAGCGCCGTGGCGTGACACTTGTGTCGCAAGCAAGATCGATCTTGCGGGCTTCTACGGCTGCGCCAACCGCCGGTTCACACTGCCGTGCATCTGCATACCGCATGACTATTCGCGTTCACATTTCTTCATCACCACGACCACCGTGCCGCCGGCTCTGAAAGCGCACTGAATTCAGCGACGGCAAGGGTGACCTGCAATATCTGAACACGCTCGGACCAAAGAGACTCGTTGTCATTCAGTGCATTCATTGATGAAATATCTATGCTTTCCTGCTGATGTGAGACCTATCGCGTCGACTGGATGGAATTCGAGGTTTACCGGAGAAAATCGATCATTGAGAAAGTCGTACAACCACCTTCGATCTGCAGGCGAAGTGGTACTCTTGAAAGACAAACGCACACCGAGAGTGCCCGGTATTTTCTGAAAGAATTGCACGGCATTGATTAAGTCCCAGAATCGGTTGTGAATTCCAAACAAAAATGGTCCAAAGGCGCGTCGAATCCCATCGCGGTCCACGAAATACTCTTGGAATCGTCCAGCCACTTCATCAATGCGTTGGAACGGCAGCGAGCACTCGCGCTCTGACAAGCGAGCCATGTCACCAGTATCATACCTGACGAACCTCGTTCCAATATGATTAAAAGACGTGACAACAATATTGTGCAAGCCGTCATGTCCTTCAACAAATTCAGTGAAACCGTACGTTGGATAAAAATGAAACCCTTCACATTGACAACAATACCTGGCTAGCGAAGCATATTCACTATGTCCATACCAATATGCAATTCGAAGATTGAATCGATCCGAGAATGCTTTCATCTGAGCGGGAGGGAATGCCTCTGACCCCGCGAGAACCCCTTGGATCGCTAGTGAACGAAAGTCCTTTTCACCAAGTAGTTCGACGAGACTAAGCAATGAGCTCGGATAGACATGAAGAAAGAAAGGACCGAGCTTGCGCAAGTAATCGACGACCTGTGCTTTACTCTGAATGTTTAGCTGGGAGGGAGAGATAGTATGTGAGTTCTCAAGCCAATCATAGGATATGAGCTCATTGCTGATGTTACCGCGATATATCACACGGGTGTCAAATGGTTGATATCCAAGTTCGCCCCAAATGTCAAATATATAGGCTCTCTCCTTTTGTCGACGAGAGAAGGTGTCCATATAAAATTGAAACGGCGAGCCTGTTGTTCCTCCAGTTGTCACAAGTTTGGTCAACCCCGGGATCGAACATACAGTGTAGTTATTTAGATATTCGCGATAATGCGTCTTCGATCGAATCGAATTCCCATATCTTTGAAAAAGAGGGCGTGTCTGCTTTTCCTGATATAGCCTAATTTCATCCAGTGTCCAAGATTTTGACCTATCAATTAGCTCCCTATGGATCTGATAGGAGGGTCCGAGCAGCGCAGTACGCAACGCAGTAATTGGATGCATGGGGACTTACAAGTCAACTGTTCGCTGCGGGTGCGCACTACCCATGAATCCAGAGATATCCAGATGCTGAATCAGCATGCTGAGTTTGCCGCTGACGGTCTGTTCGATTTTCAGCACCTGCACGACGTCGACCTCGCAGCCCCCTTGCGTTTTTGATCTGACCGCGCGCTCGATCGATGAGCGAAGTCGATCATCCAGGGCATGGTCGCAGACCAATTTGAGCGTGACTCGCCCCGCGACGGTCTGTTCATACTGGATCGCCTCGATCTCGGCCAAAGCGGAGAAATGTGCAGCACCCAGCGTGGTCACCGAAATCAAGCGGTGGTCGCGGCACACGACAAAGTCCTGCAATCGCCCTTCGATGCGTTCGAGCACCGGAAAACCGGGCAGCTCCGGGTGATTTTCTTCCCCCAGGCCCCCATGTCGCCAGTGCGGTAGCGCACGAAAGGCATGACCGCGTTGTCAAAGCTCGTGCCGACGATTTCCCCCACGATGCCCGGCTGCGTGATCGGCAGTCCATCGCCATCCACAAGTTCCAGGTATCCGTAAAGCGGCCAGAAGAAGTAGCGGTCGTCATCGGGCATGGTTGCCGCCAGCAACACGCGCTCGGTGTGGCCATAGCCGCGGATGATCGGACAGCGAAAGACGCGCCGGAACATCTCCAGTTGGTGCGCATAGGTGTTTTCCGAAGTCAATTCGATGCCGTGGATGCGCTCGGTGATGTCGGGTGCCGGGTGCGCGTCGAGCCAACGCGCCAGCGGATAGAGCGCCGACGGAAAGGCGTGCACGAACGTCGGCTTCCACTCGCGCAGAGCCGACACGTATTCCGCCATGAATCGCGGCTCGAGATGGTCGCTGCTCAGGATCAGATGTCGCTTGATCGGCTCGAACATCCACAGTCGGCGGCCCGGTTCACCAGCACCCGGCACGCTGCGGCCGCGCAGGTTCAAGATGACATCGCCGTCGCGCAAACCCGCACGTCGGTCCAGGTCTTCGATATACGCGGACTCCTTCGGGCGCGTCACGTGCTTTTGCGCGAAGAAGCGCATCGGGTTGGATGTCGAGCCGCCGGTGAACATCTCGAGCATGTCGGTGGCGCCTGAGCGAGCTGAGATGTACTGCTTGGGATTCGCCTTGATTTCCAGCTTCGTCGTCAGAGGCAAATGCGACAACAAGGTTCGTGCCGGCAGATCGCGTGCGAGGAGGTGGCGGAATCGTGAATAGACGGGCACGTCGCGCAGTGCGATGCGCAGCGTGGCCATGAGTTTCGCCTCTACCGCATCCGCGATCTCGGCGCTGTCATAGCAAGCCTTGACGTCTGAGCGGAATCGGGGGTACCGGCTGCCGTACTTGATGCTCTTGGGCACGCCCGCATAGATCCGCCCCACGGTCGATTTGACCCATTGCGGCGATGCCACATAGCTCGACAACAACGGATGCAGCAGGTCCTCGAGGGCCATTCGTTCACACTTCCGCTGCGGCGGGCTCGTCGCCCATGACTGTCAAGGCGGCCTCGGGCGGCTGCCAAAGTGCCGGATGCACGGCCACCGGCTGCCCGATCGTCAACGACTCCACGATCGCGATGCTGGCCGCGCTCACGCCCATCGCGGTATCGACAGGCAATGCAGGCGAACCGCTTCGCAAGCCTGCCGCCCAGGCGGCGAGCATGGCATTCTGGCCCTTGTCTTGCGTGCCCAGCCGCACCTTGCGCGAGCGGCTGTCGTCCCAGTAAAGAGTCGCTTCGCGAAAGTCATCGAGAACGGCACTTCGGCCGCCGCCGAATATCTCGACATGCTCTTTTGCCATGGCCTTCGAGCCATCCGCGCAATAGGTGATGCTCGCGATGCTGCCGTTGGCAAAGCGCAGTGCAACGCAGACGTTGTCGTTCAGCAGCGGGCTGACGCCGGGCTTGCCCACGCCCGTGCAAAAGACCTCGGTCGGAACCGAGGCGGTCAGTGTGCTGGCCAAGTCCACAAAATGGCAAGCCTCGCCGAGCAACCGGCCACCGCCGGCGAGGGGGTCCTGGCTCCAGTGGTCTGGCCCGATGTATCCGGCGTTGACCCTAATGTGGACCACACGAGGTGAGCGCACGGATTCGAAATGGCGCAGCAGCTCTTGCGTCAGGGGCGCGAAGCGTCGGTTGAAGCCGATCATCAACTGGCGATCCGGGGCGGCCCCCATGGCGAGAGTGACGTCCACCAGTTCGTCCATGCGCAAAGCCAGCGGCTTCTCCACATAGACATGCTTGCCAGCATGCAAGGCCTGGCAGACATACGGTGCATGCGTGTCGTGTCGGGTGGCAATGAGGACGGCATCGGTGTCCGCCGCAAGCAATTCCGCGAACTGCGACGCGCAGAACTGGAACCCGAACTGTTTGGCGACCGCGGCAGCCGTGCGGCCGCTGGAGGTGACCAAGCCGCGCAGTTCCACATCGGGCGATTTGCGCAATCCCGGCAGCAGCGTCGCGGTCGCATAGTTGCCAGCGCCCACCATCGATATGCCGATGCGCTCGCGGTCGACGCGCGACGCACCCGCAGAAAGCCGAGGGGCCTGTGCATCGTCGGTCTTCCCGGCGAGCGCTCGCCGTAGCCCAACACGATGCCAAGATAGGGCTCGCGCTTGTCGCCTTCGATCAGGCGATAGGCTTCGACAGCCTCCTCCAGAGGGAAACGGTGAGTGATGAGGCTGCGTACGTCGAGTCGCGCTGGGCGATCAACTCCAGGACTGGTGCAGCATGTTGCGCTGTTCAGTAAAGCGCACATAGCCCAGCGGATAGTCGTTGCCGTTCTCCTCGTAGTCGGGGTCGTATCGCCCTGGACCATAGGAGCGCGAAATGATGACGCTGATCTCCTTCTTGAAATAGTCTTCCCGCGGAATGTCCATGCGCACGGCTCCAACGACCACGACGCGGCCTTTCTCGCGCGTGACCTTGCCGCACAACTCGATCGGCTGATTGGATGTCGTGCCTGCACAGACCAGCACCGCGTCGACGCCGCTGCCCGCCGTCAGTTCGCGACATGCCACCTCCGCGTCCGCGCCCATCACCCCTTCGGCGCCGAACTTCTCGGCCAATGTGATCAACGAGGCGTCGAGATCGGTGGCGAGAACACGGCAGCCGTTGGCGCGAAGCAACTGCACGACGATCTGCCCCAGCAGCCCGAGACCGAGCACGAGCACTGTTTCGCCGAGCTTCGGATCGGCGAGGCGCACGCCTTGCAGCGCGATGGCGCCGAGCGTGGCAAATGCCGCTTCTTCGTCGCTGACCTCGTCAGGCACCTTGACGACGAGATTTTTCGGTACCACCGCGAGCTCGGCATGGTTGGCATAGCCCACGCCGCCGCAGGCCACCCGATCGCCGGGCCTGAGACCCTCGACCAGGCCACCCACCGCCAGGGCCATGCCCGCCGAGCTGTAGCCCAACGGGTTCGCTGCGCCAAGCCGCGTATTCACCGTGCCGAAAGTCTTGGCCAGGCCTTCCGCGCGAAGCTTGCGAACGACCTGCTGAACCAGATCGGGTCTGGCCCTGTGCCTTTTGAAGCAGGCTCTTCCTGGCCCATGTCGATCTTGGTCTTCTCGGTCCCGGCGCTGATGACCGAGGCCGTGGTACGCACCAGCACGAACTTGTCGTTCAGCGTAGGTATCGGGACGTCGGCCACGTCAATTCGGCCTGTACGAAGGGTATGGGTCACTAGTTTCATCGCGTCTGCGTGGTTGAGAACGGTTGGCCACCGCCGGCCACAGGGCAGTCCAGTCGGAGCATGCCACGGCGGGCGGCCACTTGGATGCTAGCGGACGCGAAGCGCGTGAATGATCTTCGATGGGCAGGCTGATCGGTGTTCGCGCCCCACCACGGTGCTGTGCCGGCACAAGTTCGTGAAGTCGAGCCTTGGAAGTGCCGGCGCTGCGTTCGAAGCGCCAAACGCGCTACGGCAACCAGGACTCGTGGCCGTTGGGGTTCGATCTGCCTCAGGCTGATGCGGAATCTTCGCGATTCGCCGACGCCCGGCTTTCCTGTTGACCGATCTCGAGGCGGGATGTCGCCCCGGCTTTTGCCGGGAACCATCACACCGCCAGATCGATGACCGTCGCGCGCGCCGCCTACAGGGGGGTTCGAGCGCGCAACCGGCCGATCACTGCTTGACCAGCAGGAGACCGGAGCGGGGTTGCAGGGTGACGGTGCTGACGGGCAGGCCGGTGTTGAAGCCCGGGTCGATGGTGCCCTTGACGTAGTTGTAGCCGGCACCGACGTTGATCGAGGCAGCGGTGGTCTTGCTGGAGTTGACCAGCTCGACACCGGATTCTTGAAATGGCTTGATGTCGAAGGGTCGTGCCGAAAAGACATCGGCTTCTCGATGCGCCCGCAATCAAAGCCGCGCATGTGAGGCGGCTGCGCCGGCTGTAACCAGACGTGCGGCCTCGTCGCCCGAGTCCGCCGAACGAGGTTCAGCATCGACGGCGGTGCCGGCCACAGACGACCGGGCGCTGCGATTGCGCGCAAAATGGCGCGCGCCCGTCGCACATGCCGAGGCCCGCCGGCCGGCAGATCGTCGATACTTCCAGGTCGAAGAAGACCCGCCAGCGGAACCGCTCTGTGCAACGCCCTCTATCCCTCGCCGCGCCGCAACTCAGCATCGTCGTTCCGGTGTTTAATGAATCCGGCAACATCGACGTGCTCGTCGCCGCGCTCACCAAGGAGCTGGATGCCCTGGATCTTAGTTCCGAGATCATCCTTGTCGATGACGGCAGCCGCGATGGCACCTGGGCGGAGGTGACGGCCGCGGCCGCGGCCCATGCCCGGGTGCGCGGCCTGTCGCTGTCGCGCAATTTCGGCCACCAGAATGCGTTGTTCGCGGGGCTGCACTTCGCGGGCGGGCAGGCCATCATCACCATGGACGGCGACCTGCAGCATCCCCCGTCGCTGATCCCGCGCATGGTGGCCGAGTGGCAGGCGGGCCGCAAAGTCGTGGAGACCTCGCGTCAGGATAGCCAGGACACCACGGCCTTCAAACGCGCGAGTTCACGCTGGTTCTACAAGCTGTTCAGCTGGCTGTCCGGCATTCCCGTAGCCAAGGGCAGTTCGGATTTCAGGCTGGTCGACAGGCAGGTGGTCAAGGCGATGACGGAAATGCGCGACGCCGACCTGTTCCTGCGCGGCATGACCTACTGGGTCGGAGCTTTCCGCGCACCACCCTCAGCTACAAGGCGGCGCAACGGCACTCCGGCACCACCAAGTACAACCTGGGCCGCATGGTGCGCTTCGCCGTGTCCTCGCTGCTGTCCTTTTCCTCGGTGCCGCTGCGTCTGGGCATATGGGTGGGCGTTGCAACCAGCCTGCTGGCGTTTGCGGAACTCGCCTACATCGTCGCCGTCTTCGTTCGCGGCGGTTCGGTTCCGGGCTGGGCCTCGACGCTGACGTTGATGTCGTTCATGTTCGGCATCCTTTTCATCCTGGTCGGCTTGCTCGGGAGGCTATCTCGGCAAGCATCTTCGAGATGCTGAAGAACCGGCCGCGATTCCTGGTGAACGAAATGGCCGGCTGGCAGGATGACACAGAGCGGTGAGCGCCCAGCCGAGCTGGGGGTGTCCAAACGCGAGCTTCGGGCGCTTCGTCCTCGTCGGCGCCAGCAATTTCGCCGTCAGCTTTGCGATGTTTCATGGTCTCTGATTTCCTTGCCCGGCGGCATGGCGTTTTCCGCCTTTGCCGCACAACTTGCGAGCTATTGCCGCGGGCGCGGTTGCTGGAGCTTCTTCTGGAACCGGCGCTTCACCTTCGGCTCAACCGGCGGCATGGCAAGGCAGGCCTACAGGTTCTTGGCATTGCAAGCCTTTTTGGCTCTGGCCAGCGCGTGTGCCATCAAGCTGGCAATGGAAGGCGCGTACTGGAGCGCCACACCCGCCGGGCCGGCCGCTATGATCGCGGTGACGGTCGCGAACTATGTTTTGTGCCGGGTCTGGGCCTTTCGCCCGTAGGTCATGACACAACCCCTGCGCATTGCGGTTTTCATATTCGCATTTGCGCTGGCCGTTCGCCTGGGCTCTGCCGTTCACGGTGTATGACGGGCTCCAGCACGGCTGGGCGGCGCCCTACGGCTCGGCGGCTCTTGCCTTGAACGACGGCATGGGCGCGACGGTGAATGCAGCCGAGATCAATTCGATCGTCCAGCTGAAGTCGAACCTGCGCGGGGACCTGCGCGATCTCTACGAAGGTGCTCCACGCAAGCCGCTCACCGAGTTCTTGCCCGGGCCCGCGTTCTTGCTGGCCGGGCTGTGGCAGGCCGTGCCCATCTACAACTTCGTGCCGCTTCTGATCGCCCAGGCGGTGATCGATTCGCTGCTGATCGCGGCCTTCGCCTTTTTGCTGGCCCACAAGAACCGCGTGCTGGCCGTGCTGACGGCGCTTGTCATGGGCGTCAATTTGCCGGTCATCGAGCGAACGCTGATGATGGGCTACGACTTCTGGCCGCAGTTCAGCGTGCTGGTTCTTTTCGTCGGTGTACTGGCGCTGGCGCGCTGGAAATACCGCCCATGGATGTTCCTGGCGATCGGCCTGCTCGTGTCCGTCCCGATCTGGTGCCGCGACCTGACCACGCCGCTGCCCTTTCTGGTCGGGCTGGTGCTGATCTACCTGCTGCGCGCGAAGGAAGGCTTTTCATGGCCGGCATCGCTGGGCCGCTCCACGCTGCTGGTCGGGCCGGTGCTCGTCTCGGTCGCCATGCTCGCCCTGTTCCGCTACGAAACGACCGACAACTTCCGCCCGACGCGCTCGACCTTCTGGCATTCGTTCATGGCGGGAGTGGTAGTTTTCCAATCCCTACGGTCTGGTGAACGATGACCAATCGGTCTGGCAATTCGCGCAGCGGATCGACCCGAGCTTGAGTGGCTATCGACTCAGCGAGATGTACTTGATGCCCGACTCTCCCTACGAACAAAGGCTCAAGGGCGTTGCAAAGGAATTCGTCACGCAGCATCCCGGGCTCTTCCTGCGCAACTTTGCCTACAGGGCGGCAATCATCCTCTTGCCAACCCTCTACAGGGACGGAGACTTCGCGCCTAAAGGCATGCTGGCAATCCTTTACCCCGTCGGATTCCTGTTGCTGCCTTTATGGTTGCTCGGGATGCGTTATCTGCGCCGGAACCTGCCGTTGGTCTTCACTCTAGCAATGACCTTCTACCTGTACTTCATTCTCGTGTTCGGCTGGTTCTATGTAGTGGGCCGGGTGATCCTGCCCCGCTATTCGTGGCTTCGATGGTCTGGATATCGGGGGTGCTGGCCGTCGTGGACTGGGCTCGAAGAAGCCTGTCGCGCAGAACCGTTCCTGGCTAATTTTTGTTGCGGCGTACAAAACAAAGGGCGACACGTTGCCGGTACGCCGCCAATTACCGCGCGCATCCAGTCAGGCGAGCCCGCAGCCCGTGACGAGTTCGCGCTCATGGTGGTGCCGAAATGCCGCCCGGCTTGCTGCCGCCGCGGGCGCGCAGGCCCGCCTGCCTCAACGCTTCAGCAAAATCAACCCCGAGCGCGGCGGGAGAGTCACTGCGGCGGCCGGCCGACCGGTATTGAACTCGGAACTGATCTTGCCCTCGACGAAGCGCGAGCCCGTACCGTATGTCGATGCTCCGTGCGTCGGACTCGCTGGGGTCGACGAGGACCAGTGCGTCGCGGTACTGGCGCATCGAGACGCCCGATGCGGAAGGGGCGGTGGGCGACGGTCCGCCGCCTCGCCAATCGGCGTGCTGCTTTCGTCGTACCAGGGCTAAGACTGGTAGTTATTGACGGCGAAGCCGAACAAAGCCGTCCTCGAGCAAGCGCCGAAGCGAACCCGCAGCGGTACATGGCTGGATCGTCTCGCCTCGGGATGAGCAGGCGTCGAAGACCATGTTGATGCTGGGTGGCTCGACTTCCTGGAGGATGGCGCGATAGCTTTGAATCGCGGCTTCTTTGTACTTGCTCTCGAGCGAGAAGTCGCGTCCGACGAGGCACTGGCGGTAGTCGGCTTCTATCTTGCCTCGGCTCACTGGGGACGCCATGCTGTAGGAGTTGCTGATGACCTTGACGTGCAGAGCTGAGCTTCTTCAGCGCTTCGACATAGGCCATGATGCCTTCGGCGGAACGGAGCCGCTGACTTCGGGGTCGGTGCGCCTCTGGTCGGTGCCGTTGCGCTCGAAGTCGCTGTTGTAGATCGGGGTCTCCCTCGACGTCGATGAACATGTATTCGACGAGTGGGATGTCGTCCAGCAGTGTTTTGTAGTTGTTCCGTTCCTTTACCCGCGGGTAGCGTTCTCCGTCGGCGTTGGGCTCCATCGATTGGGTGAAAGTTGATGTTCCACGCCTTGGCACGCTTGTCGGGACCGTGCGCGCCCGTGGCGTCGCGCAGTCATGAGTCGGCGGCCTCGACGGCGGGCGCACGGAGGCGCGACCGGGACCGCGGGGCCCAAAGTGGGGTCGCGTGTCTGGGCCAGGACGCTGTATTGTGAAAGCGTGACGTCGGGGTCGAGGCGCCTTTATCCGCGCGGCGTAGCGGCGCATGCGGTCTGCCTGGAACTCAGGCCAGGCGCTCATGCTCAATGATGGTGCATGAGTAGCGTGCGACGCCCTGGCTGGACCTTGTCCGTCATCACATTGGTCAGAAATGTCAGCGCCAGACGCGGCCGTGCCGGTTCTGCACTGGCTTAGATTAGTCGTGGCGTCTTCCTTGTCGAGCTGCCGGGGAAGCTGAGCAAAAGCACGAAGGCCGGCCAGCAGTGCGCGGCGCAGAATCCAGACGGCCCGCTGCTCTCGGTTGCAATGCCCGCAGTGCCGATGGCTCTGTGTGGAGCTATTGATGTTCGGCTGTGACGGGGTGGGCATGGGTTTCACTTCGAACGGTCTCGAGCAAACCGGACGCCGTCAGTCGTCAGGTTGTGGGCCTGGTCAGACCAGCTCCGGCGGGCTCCTTTGATGATCATTTTGTTGCGTGGCGTCACCTTTTGTATCAGACCCTATCTCGACTCGGCTGCAGGGTGACGGTGCTCACGGGCAGTCCGTCGTTGAAGCACTGGGTCCATCGTGCCCTTGAGATGCTTGTAGCCGGCGCCGACGTTGATCGAGGCGGCGGTGGTCGGCCGGGGTTGACGAGACCAGGCCGTTCGTGTACCTGCGCATCCACACCCCGGATGCGGTGGGGGCGGGGGCGGCGCTTCGGGGCGGTGCCGAGCGGGGCGTCGCCTCCGACGAACCAGTGCAAGGCCTTAAAAGTTCCGTTTGCCGGGGAAGGAAAAGTAGCCGTCCTCGAGCAGCGCCGAGGCAAGGCCGTAGCGATACTCCTCTGGTCATGTCGCCGGAATGGTGCAGGTTGCGTGCAGGAGCAGAAGACCTACGGTCTTCGGCGCCTTGGTATTGGCCAGTGCCATGCGATAGTTGTCCATCATCGCGTCCCAGCCGAGCCAGGTTTCCTGGGACCAGATCTCGCCCATCAGGCACTCGCGAAAATGACCCTTCGATCTGGTTCCTGTATTCGGGCGCGTCGGGTTCTGCGGCTGCCCATCATCTTCAGGCTCGGGGTTCAGCGCGCGAACGCCGTCGGCATAAGCCATGTTGCCCTTGCGACAGGATGCGACCACCTCCGGATCATCCTTCGCCGCCTGGGTGCCGCTGACCTTCTAGTTTGCGTCCAGCGTGGCTGAAGCGGCACGAAGCCGTCCAGGTAGGCGTAGTCCATGCCCTTCATGCTTGGCTGAACAAGTTGTCGGTGTCCGCTCTCGCCTTCACTCGCTGCAAGCGCTACGGCCGCTCCGTTCGGGCGCGTCCCACCCGTGAAGTTCATCATGTGGCCAGCCCGGATCCCTGCGTGCGGTCGCCCGCGCCGTCGCGCTGCCACCATTTGTAGCTGTTGACGCTTGCCATAGTGGGCATTTCGGATCGTCGGAGGATCTTCAGATCTTCCACCTCCGTCATCTTCCTGTAGGGCGTGAGGATGATCTTCGGGTTGAGCGCATTGATCCCTTGGAAGGCGCCGCGCACGGCGGCTGCCACTTGCAGTCGAGGTCGACATGCTGATTATAGCGAACTCATATCGCGCAAGAAGATGTTGTGTGGCCGCCGAGGTGTCGTCGCTGAAGAAGGTCACCGCAGTGCGGGGTTTGGCGATGACTGTTGCAGGCAGCTCGGCGCCGGCGCGGGCGCAGGAGCAGGAGCAGGAGCAGGAGCAGGAGCAGGCGCAGACGACGCAGCGGCCGCGACGTTCAGCGTCAAGAGGGCGGATCCAACGCCCGCCGCGTTTTGAGCATTGATCTTGATGGTGAAGGTGCCTGCCTGGGTGAGAGTCCCGTAAAGCTCACCGGTCTTGCGCTTTAAGTTTAGGCCGGGAGCAATGCTCCAGTACGCCAACGATGGGGTGCGCGATGCGGTGTAGAGCGTCGGCGAATTGCTGCCGACGATCTTGTACGAAAACGCCTTGCCGACCGTGCCGCTGGCCGTCAGCGGACTGGTGATGGCGGGCGCTGCATTGGGCGCGAAAAATTTTAAAAAAAAAAAAAAAAAAAAAAAAAAAAAAAAAAAAAAAAAAGGAAGCCGCGACCGTCAATCTAAGCACGGCGCGCCCGGCCCCCGAGGTGTTTCTTGCGGCTATTCGGGATGTTGTACACGCCGGCGATGGTCGGCGTACCGAACAACTGGCCCGTGTTGGGATTGCCGTCGACTCCGGGGGCCAGCATCCAATCGCCGTTGACCATGCCGCCCGCGTTGTAGCTTGTCGGGCTGTTGGTCGCGGCGATCTGGTATGCAAAGGCCTTGCCGATGACGGCACTCGCCGCCAGTGGGCTGGTGATGACGGGCAGCGCGGCTTGCGCGAAGGCCGGCACAGCCACGGACCCCGCCAACACGAGCAGGGCCGGAGATGTCAATCCAACCGAGCCGGCGCATGCCGAAATGCTGGCAATGGAGATGGCGCGCAGTACGAACTTGCTCGGGCGGACGCGGTTCGATGAATTCATTTGCAGTGGCTGATCATGTTGACGGAAGGGAGACCTGGCTCGCGGATTCGAGCGCCGCCAGTTCGGGAAGCAATTGTCGCAATGCACGGTGTCGAATCACTTGGTGCAGGCACCCAAATTGCAATCTGGAAGCCCTCTTTTGTAACGCGTTGATTCAGTACATCAGAGTGCCTGCCAAGTGGGATCACTGCTTGACCAGCAGGAGACCGGAGCGGGGTTGCAGGGTGACGGTGCTGACGGGCAGGCCGGTGTTGAAGCCCGGATCGATGGTGCCCTTGATGTATTGGTAGCCGGCGCCGACATTGATCGAGGCGGCGGTGGTCTTGCTGGGGTTGACCAGCACCAGGCCGTTCGTGTACCTGCGCATCCAGAGCCCGGATGAGCCGTGGGGGCGGTGGGGGGCGCTTCGGCGGCGGTGCCCAGCGGGGCGTCGCCTTCGTCGAACCAGGGCAAGGCCTTGTAGTATCCGTTTTACGGGAAGGAAAAGTAGCCGTCCTCGAGCAGCGCCGAGGCAAGGCCGTAGCGATACGGCGGGCCAGGTCACCGGACAGGTGCGGCTGGCAGGAGCCCCCGAAGACGACGGTCTTCGGCGCCTTGGTATTGGCCAGTGCCGCGGTAGTGGCCATCATGCGTCCCAGCCGAGCCGGGTTTCCGGCGACCAGCACTCGCCGATCAGGCACTCACGATATGCCCCTTCGATATGGCCCCCGTATTCGGGCGCCTCAGGTGCCGGCCGAGTTGGCATGATCTTCAAGCCCGGGGTTCAGCGCGCGAACGCTGTTGGCATAATCCACGTTACCCTTGCGATAGGCCGATCACGATGTCGGATCATCCTTGCGCGACTGCTGGTGCCGCTGTGCTTCCAGTCGGCTGTCCAGCGTGGGGAGGGGCACTCAAGCCGTCCAGGTACACGTAGTCCATGCCCTTCAGTTGGCGAACAGGTTGCCGTGTCCATTTTCGCCTTCACCTGGTGCAACGGTCGCCGCTCGCATCCGGGCGTGCCCAACCGTGGATGTTGATGCATGTGGGAGCTGTAGTCCGGATGCCACGGCGTGCGGTGGCCCGCGCCGTCCGAGCCACCATTTGTAGCTGTTGACGCTTGCCATAGTGGGTATTTCGGATCCGCAAGGAATTTCGGATCCTCCATCTCCTTCATCATCACTCCCGGCGCCAGCATGATCATCGGATTGCAGCGACTGATCTTTTGGAAGTGCTGCTGCACCGGCGGTTCCACGCGCAGTCCAGGTCGTCAGCTGACGACGGCCAACTTATAGCGCGCAAGAAGCTGCTGTGTGGCCGCCGAGGTGTCGTCGCTGAAGAAGGTCACCGCAGTGCGGGGCTTGGCAATGGAGGCTGCAGGCGCCGGCGCGGGGGCAGGAGCAGGCGCAGGCGCAGGAGCAGGAGCAGGAGCAGGAGCAGGCGCAGGCGCAGGAGCAGGAGCAGGAGCAGGAGCAGGAGCAGGAGCAGGAGCAGGAGCAGGAGCAGGAGCAGGAGCAGGAGCAGGAGCAGGAGCAGGAGCAGGAGCAGGAGCAGGAGCAGGAGCGGACCGCGGGCCTCCTCAGGTTGTGACCCAGGCCCAGCCAGGCTCTCGACCACTGGGGGACGGCGGCGGCCGGGCGGGAGTCGTGGCACTGGCGCGCAGCATCGCCGGCGTCTCGATGGCGCCGGCCAATGAATCGGAGCTTTCCTCTCCGCAGCCGGCAACCAGCATCCCGCAAGCGAGCAGGCTGGAAATCAAGTTCAAGCGGTGCGGCAGGATCGGATTCATGGTGGTCAATCAACTCTCTGGTGCAGCCTTGCAATGCGACCCGTGGTGATCGCGATGGCGAATCACCTCGGCGTCGGCCAACGTGCTCCAGTGAATCGGCCGTCGTGGCCATGCATCGATCACACCTGTGTAAGGTGGATGTCCAAGTCCGTAACTAAGTGCTAGGGCTGATGGCCTGCGCCTTGCGCCGTGAGCGCAGCGGGACGACAAACCCACGGTGTCCGTGACATTGGCCCGATCTGACGGCGAGGGCAGCGTCCGCACTCATCGGCACAATAGGCTGCTGGGCTGGCCAGAGGAGGTGGTGAGTTGAAGGTGTTGGTTACCGGCGCTGCCGGATTCATCGGCATGCATGTGTCGCAGCTGCTGCTGGCGCGGGCGACCAGGTTCTGGGCGTCGACAACCTCAACGACTACTACGATCCGCGACTCAAGCGCGACCGGCTCGATCGTCTGCTCGCCAACCCCGGGTTTCGTGCGGCGAACCTGGACGTGGCCGATCGGCCGGGTATGCAGTCGCTCTTCGAAGGCGAGCGCTTCGACAAGGTGGTCAACCTGGCCGCGCAGGCCGGCGTGCGCTATTCACTGATCAATCCCCACGCCTACATCGACAGCAATGTCGTCGGCTTCATGAACGTCCTGGAGGGCTGTCGCCACACCGGCGTCGAGCACCTGGTCTATGCGTCGAGTTCAAGCGTATATGGGGGCAACACGAAGTTGCCTTTTTCGGAGCACGACAGCGTGGACCACCCGGTCAGCCTGTACGCGGCCACCAAGAAGGCCAATGAGTTGATGGCCCACACCTACAGCCACCTGTACCGCTTGCCGACCACGGGCCTGCGCTTCTTTACGGTGTATGGGCCCTGGGGCAGACCCGACATGGCGCTGTTTCTGTTCACCAAGGCGATCATCGAAGGGCGAGCCATCGATGTGTTCAACCATGGCCAGATGGTGCGCGACTTCACCTATATCGACGACATTGCCGAAGGCGTGATGCGCGTGCTCGACCGTACGGCCGCAACGGATCCGGCATTCGATACCGGTCGACCCGATCCTGCTCGTTCCAACGCGCCTTTCAGAATCTTCAATATCGGCAACAACCGTCCGGTCATGTTGATGGAGTTCATCGATGCCATCGAACAGGCCGTGGGTCGAAAGGCCATCAAGAATTTCTTGCCGATGCAAGATGGCGATGTCCCTGCCACGTCGGCGGATGTGCGGGAGCTCGCGGACTGGACGGGCTTCAGGCCGGCGACGCCGGTGCCGCTGGGGATCGGCCACTTCGTTCGCTGGTACCGGGCGTATTTCAACCACTAGGCGCAAATGCGTTGGCAAGGGCACAGTGATGCACTTGCACCTCGCTTGCGTACTGGCGACAGGCCCATTGATTCCGGGCACTTGAGGATTGACGATGACGACGATCGCAGTGGTTGGACTGGGCTACGTCGGCTTGCCGCTGGCGGTCGAGTTCGGCAAATACTACCGGACCTTGGGCTTCGACCTGGTGCAGCACAAGGTAGAGAGTTACCGGCGCCATGTCGATCCGACTGGCGAGGTTGCGCCGGAAGAATTTCGCGCAGCACGTCTGCTCAACTGCTCGACCGACCCCGCCGTGTTGCGCGAGGCCGATTTCATCGTCGTGGCCGTGCCCACGCCAGTGGGCGATGCACACCAACCCGATTTCACCCCCTTGGTGAAGTCCTCGCAGACGGTGGGCAAGCACCTGAAGAAGGGTGCGATCGTGGTGTTCGAATCCACCGTCTATCCCGGGGCGACCGAAGAGGTCTGCATCCCGATCATCGAGCAGCATTCGGGCCTGAAGTGGAAGCAGGATTTCTTTGTCGGCTACAGCCCCGAACGCATCAACCCGGGTGACCGGGAGCGCACGGTCACGAAGATCGTCAAGGTGGTGTCGGGCGATACCCCCGAGACCCTGGCCAAGGTGGTCGAGATCTATGGATCGATCATCACCGCGGGCGTCTATGCTGCAAGCAGCATCAAGGTGGCCGAAGCCGCAAAGGTGATCGAGAACACCCAGCGCGACCTGAACATCGCGTTGATGAACGAGCTGTCGCTGATCTTTCACCGCATCGGTATCGACACGCTGGAAGTGCTGCAGGCCGCCGGGACGAAGTGGAACTTCCTGCCCTTCAGGCCTGGCCTGGTGGGCGGTCACTGTATCGGCGTCGACCCCTACTACCTGACGCACAAGGCCGAAATGCTCGGTTACACGCCGCAGGTCATCCTGGCGGGGCGGCGCATCAACGACGGCATGGGCAAGTACGTGGCCGAGCAGACGGTCAAGCAGATGATTGCCAACGACCTGCCGGTCAAGGGTGCGGATGTCATCGTGCTCGGCATGACCTTCAAGGAGAACTGCCCCGACATTCGCAACAGCAAGGTCATCGACGTCGTGCGCGAGCTGCAGAGCTTCGGTGCCAACGTGCTGGTGCACGATCCGATCGCCGATTCGGCGGAATGCCAGCACGAGTACGGCGTGGCCCTGACCGAATGGGACCGGCTGCCAACTGCGAGCGCTATCGTTGCGGCCGTCTCGCACGAGGCCTATGCGCACATGGGCATCGTTGGCGTCACCGGCAAGCTGGTGCGCGGCGGTGTGTTTGCCGACGTCAAGAGCGCTTATGACCCGGCCGAGTTGCTGAAGGCTGGCGTGAAGCCCTGGCGACTCTGACGGTGGCCGGCCGCGCCGCCGGGCGGCGCGGCTCTCAGGGAATCAGGATCAGGTCGTTGGTGCCGACCGGGAGCGGGTGGTTGCCTTGCACCTGGATCTCGAACTCGACCGTGCTGAAATTCGAGTCGGTGTTGGCCTGAACAATGGTGTTCGTGCCGTCGAAGACATAGCGCACCTGCCCGGCGGCCGAAAACGCGGCCGTGCCGATGCCGACGAAATCCTGCTTGCCGGCGGCGCCCGAATTGGCGTCGATGGCGGACAGATCGATCTTGTCGGTGCCGTTGACGAAGTCGGTGATGATGTCGCGCAGGCCCACGCCGACACCGGAGTCGCCGGCCGATTCGAAGCGGAACACATCCGCGCCGCTGCCGCCGGTCAGGGAGTCGACCCCCGCGCCGCCAATCAGGGTGTCGGCGCCGTTGCCGCCTGAAAGGGTGTTGGCTGCGGCGTTGCCCCGAAGCAGGTTGGCCAAGGTATTGCCGGTGCCGTTGATGGCACTGGCACCGGTCAGCGTCAGGTTTTCAAGATTGCTGCCCAGGGTCCAGGTGACGGAACTCAATACCAGATCGGCACCCTGGTTCGAACTTTCAGTCACCACGTCGGTCGTGCTGTCGACGACATAGGTGTCGTTACCCAGACCGCCGACCATGGTGTCGTTGCCCGTGCCTCCGTCCAGCAGATTCGCCGCGGAATTGCCCGTGAGCCGGTTGTTCAGCGAGTTGCCGAAGCCGTCAATCGCGTCGGTGCCAGTGAGTTCGAGCCGTTCGAGGTTGGCGCCGAGCGTCCAGCTGATGGAGCTGCGCACGATGTCGGTGCCTTGTCCTGAAAGCTCGGTGATCACGTCACCGACGTTGTCCACCACGTAGGTGTCGTTGCCCGCTCCGCCGACCAAGGTATCGGCACCAATGCCGCCGTCAAGCAGGTTTTTGCCAGTGTTGCCCGTGATCTGGTTG
This sequence comes from uncultured beta proteobacterium, assembly GCA_963837675.1. GTDB lineage: Bacteria > Pseudomonadota > Gammaproteobacteria > Burkholderiales > Burkholderiaceae_C > Rubrivivax. The sequence goes on from CAWIOH010000002.1 coordinate 183,523, forward strand.
TCGAGTTCGTTGCCGGTGCCGTTCAGCGCCGCGCTGCCGCCGAGCAGGATCAGGTTTTCAAGGTTGGCGCCCAGTGTCCAGGTCACCGCGCTGCGCACCGTGTCAACGCCTTCGCCGGCCAGCTCAGTGATCGTATCCAAGGCATCGACGACGTAGGTGTCGTCACCGGTGCCGCCGATCATCAGGTCGGCGCCGGCATCGCCATGCAGGTTGTCGTTGCCGCCGCCACCGATCAGCGTGTCATCGCCATCATCGCCGCCAAGGTAGTTGTCGGCACCGTTGCCGGTGACGACATTGTTCAGCGTATTGCCTTGGCCACTGGTACCGCCGCGCCGACCAGCGTCAGGTTCTCGAAGTTGGCGCCCAGCGTCCAAGTGACAAAGCTGCGGACCAGATCGGTTCCTTGATTCGCCAGTTCGGTAAGCACGTCGCTGACGCTGTCGACAACGTAGGTATCGTTACCGTCGCCACCGGTCATCGTATCGTTGCCGGCGCCGCCGTCCAGCAAATTGCCGGCCGCGTTGCCCGTCAGCGTGTTGTTCAGGCTGTTGCCGGTGCCATCGATGGCCGCGTTGCCGGTCAACACCAGCGCCTCGAGATTGGCCCCCAGTGACCAGCTGATCGAACTGCGCACGGTGTCGGTGCCTTCGCCGGCGTTCTCGGTGACGACGTCGCCGGGGTTGTCGACAATGTAGGTGTCGTTGCCCTTGCCGCCGACGAGCGTGTCCGCGCCCAGCCCGCCATCGAGCGTGTCGTCACCGTCGAAGCCGTTGATCAGGTCATTGGCGTCGGTACCGACCAGGTTGTCGGCCAGGCCTGTCCCATCGATGATGGAGTTGGAGTTGGAGTTGGCGACGGCGGCGGAGGCTGCGGAGTTGACCACCTCGAAGAAGCCGGAGCCGTCGGTGTAAGTGGCCTGTGCGCGCAGCAGCAAGCCCAACTGCGCGGCGTCGACGGCAAGCTGCGTGTTCGTCGCTCCGGCAATGTTGCTCCACACAGTGCCATCGACCGAGCTTTGCCACTGATAGGCCAGCGGGTTGGGCATGCCGTCGGCATCGGCGACTGTGCTGGAAACGCTCAAGGTGTCGAGCACATGAGGTGCCGGCAGGTTCAACGTCAATGCGCCCGTGTGCGGATCGTTGACCGAAGTGACGTTGAAGGTCAGCGTGTTGGGTGTCGGATCGAGATCGACGCCAGCGTTGGCCGTACCACCGTTGTCTTGCACCTGGAACGTGAAACTGGCATAGCCGGGTCCGTTGGCATTGGCGGCGGGGCTGAACACCAGAAGGCCGGCGCCGATATTGGCCGCGGTGACGACCTGACCGGCGCTGACCGGCTGAGCATTGAGCGTCAAGGCACCGGCCGCAGGCAATGTGGCGATGCGAATGGCGAGAAGGCTGTTGGCGGGCGTGTCGGCGCCGTCGCTGAAGCCGAAATCGGCCGCGGTCAACACCCGCGGGGTGTCCTCGGCGATGGTCAAGGTCGCGTCGGCGCCGCTTGGGGCATGGTTGGCAGCCATACCGCCACTGGTGTCCAGCACGATGGTGGTATTGCTGAACTGCGCACGCTCGACGCTGATGAGCGTATCGACTTCGCCGGTCGCAGTCTTCGTGACGGTGTAGGTGGCACCGCTGACGAAGGCGACGGCAAACTCGGCCGAGTTGCCGCTGAACACGGCCGTGTCGGTTCCGGCGCCGCCGTCGATGGTGTCGTTGCCCAGCCCGCCATCGAGCGTGTCGTTGCCGTCCATGCCCTGCAACAGGTTGGGCAGGTCGTTGCCGACGATGGTGTTGTCCAGATCGTTGCCGGTGCCGCGGATGCGCGGTGCCGCCGGATGGTGACCAGGCTGAGGAACTCCACATTGGCCGGCAGCGTGAAGTCCACCTGCGAGAACACCCGGTCGTTGGTGCCCTTCGCCCGGCATTTCGACCACCGTGTCGCCCAGCCCCACCGTGTAGGTGTCGTTGCCCGCGCCGCCGGCCAGCACGTTGGGTGCCGGGTTGTCGTTGCTCCAGATGTAGTTGCCCAAGGCATTGCCGACCAGGCCGATCGGCTGGTCGCCGCGCAAGATGGCGTACTCGATGTTGGCAGGCAGGGAATAAGAAGCCCACGTGATGACCGTATCGGCGCCCTCGCCGGCGAGTTCGACGACCGTGTCAGCCGGGTGATCGATGTAGTAGGTATCGTTGCCGAGCCCGCCCGTCATGGTGTCGGCGCCCGCGCCGCCATTGATCGTGTCGTTGCCCGAAGTGCCCGCCAGCGTATCGTTGCCGTTGGTCGGGGTCACGCTGCTGCCAGCGGCACCTGTTGACACGGGCGAACTGGACGCGGAGACCACCTGCTCGACGCGTGCCCGTGATTGTCGGTATAGGTCAGCCGTGCACGCAGCTGGAGCCCAGCCAGCGCGGCGCTCACACTCAGTGACGACGCGGTGGCTCCGGCGATATTGCTCCAGGCGCTCGAGCCCGCATTGGTCGGCAAGGGCGCAGACTGCCACTGCCATTGGAAGCTCGACGGGTTGGGAAGCCCGTCGGCGTCGGCCAATGTGTTGATCGCCGCGCCAACGTTGTCGTCGATCACCGGCGTCAATCCCGTCAAGCCGATGGCAGCCACCGGCGCGTCGTTGATGTTGATCACTGGCGTGGTGGGCACGCTGGTCAGCACCACCGGGGTGCCCGAGCCGTAGGTGACCTGCACCTTGATCGACTGGCCGACATCGGCATCGCCCAGCGTGTAGGTGGGCCCGGTGGCGTTGGCTATCGGGGTGTCGGTGCCTCCGCTGCTGCGCAGCCACTGGTAGGTGAAGGGCCCCGGATCGCCGACCAGGCTGGTGTTGGCGGTGAGCGTCTGATCCTCGGTGACGACGCCATTGATGAACACGTTGCTCACCGCGGCCGATACCGCCGAGGTGGGTTGCGACAGCGCTTGCTGCCCGGCGCCGACGGCGTCGGTGAACGACACACGCAAGCGCAACAGCAGCCCGACCTGCGCGTTGCCCGGCGTGAAGCTGGCCTGGGTCGCTCCGCCGATGTCGGCCCAGCTGCCCAAACCATTCGACGACTGCCATTGGTAGCCGGTGATGTTCAGCCCGGCGCTGTTGGCCAGCGTGCTCGTTGAACCCGTGACCAGGTTCTCCACCGGGTTGCTCAGGTTGACGGCGATGCCGCCGGTGGTCAACGCGACGGTCGAGCCGGTGAACTGCGCCAGCTCGACGTTCTGCAGCGTATCGACCTCGCCGGTGGCGGTGTTGGTGACGCTGTAGGCGTTGTCGGCCGTGCGCACGATGGCGAACCCGCCCGCGCTGGCGCTGAACACGGCCGTATCGGTTCCAGTGCCGCCGTCGATGGTGTCGTTGCCCAGCCCGCCGGTGATCGTGTCGTTGCCGTCCATGCCCTGCAGCAGGTTGGGCAGGTCGTTGCCGACGATCGTGTTGGCCAGCTCGTTGCCAGTGCCGCGGATGGCGTTGCCGCCGGAGGTGACCAGGCTGAGGTATTCCACGTTGGCCGGCAGCGTGAAGTCCACCTGGGAGAACACCCGGTCGTTGCTGCCCTCGCCGGGCAGCTCGATGACGATGTCGCCGGCGCCGACGGTGTAGGTATCGTTGCCCGCACCACCGCTGAGCACGTTGGCCGCCGGGTTCTGTTCGCCCCAGAAGTAGTTGTCCAGCGCGTTGCCGCTCACGGTGATGGGCTGATCGCCGCGCGCGACGGCGTACTCCACGTTGGCCGACAGCGTGTACGACACCCAGGTGAGGATCGAATCGCTGCCCTGTGCCGGCCAGCTCGATGACCACATCGCCAGGGTGGTCGACGTAGTACATGTCGTTGCCCGCACCGCCGACCATCGTGTCGGCACCGGCACCGCCGTTGACCGTGTCGTTGCCGGCGGAGCCGTTGAGCGTGTCATTGCCGGTGGTGCCGCGAGCACGCTGCCGCTGCCGTTGATGGTGCCGCCCGCGCCCGTGGAAACCGGTGAGGTCGGCGCCGAAACCACCGTCTCCAGTGTGCCGCCCAGGTCGGTGTAGCTCAGCTGCATGCGCAACTGCAAGCCGGCGAAGGCCGCCGTGTTCAGCGCGGTGGCGCTGCTGCCGGTGTTCACCGCCCCGGCGATGTTGCTCCAGGTGCTGGAGCCGGCCACGCTCACGTTCAGCGGCGCCGACTGCCACTGCCACTTGAAGGTGCTCGCAGCCGGTAGGCCGTCGGGGTCGACCAGCGAGTTCAGTGTCGCGCCCAGGCTGGCGCCAGTGACGGGAATGAGGTTGTTCACGCCAATCGACCCCACCGGCGCGTCGTTGATGTTGATCACCGGCGTGGTGGGCACGCTGGTCAGCACCACCGGGGTGCCCGAGCCGTAGGTGACCTGCACCTTGATCGACTGGCCGACATCGGCATCGCCCAGCGTGTAGGTGGGACCGGTGGCGTTGGCTATCGGGGTGTCGGTGCCTCCGCTGCTGCGCAGCCACTGGTAGGTGAAGGGCCCCGGATTGCCGACCAGGCTGGTGTTGGCGGTGAGCGTCTGATCCTCGGTGACGACGCCATTGATGAACACGTTGCTCACCGCGGCCGATACCGCCGAGGTGGGTTGCGACAGCGCTTGCTGCCCGGCGCCGACGGCGTCGGTGAACGACACACGCAAGCGCAACAGCAGCCCGACCTGCGCGTTGCCCGGCGTGAAGCTGGCCTGGGTCGCTCCGCCGATGTCGGCCCAGCTGCCCAAACCATTCGACGACTGCCATTGGTAGCCGGTGATGTTCAGCCCGGCGCTGTTGGCCAGCGTGCTCGTTGAACCCGTGACCAGGTTCTCCACCGGGTTGCTCAGGTTGACGGCGATGCCGCCGGTGGTCAACGCGACGGTCGAGCCGGTGAACTGCGCCAGCTCGATGTTCTGCAGCGTATCGACCTCGCCGGTGGCGGTGTTGGTGACGCTGTAGGCGTTGTCGGCCGTGCGCACGATGGCGAACCCGCCCGCGCTGGCGCTGAACACGGCCGTATCGGTTCCAGCGCCGCCGTCGATGGTGTCGTTGCCCAGCCCGCCGGTGATCGTGTCGTTGCCGTCCATGCCCTGCAGCAGGTTGGGCAGGTCGTTGCCGACGATCGTGTTGGCCAGCTCGTTGCCAGTGCCGCGGATGGCGTTGCCGCCGGAGGTGACCAGGCTGAGGTACTCCACGTTGGCCGGCAGCGTGAAGTCCACCTGGGAGAACACCCGGTCGTTGCTGCCCTCGCCGGGCAGCTCGATGACGATGTCGCCGGCGCCGACGGTGTAGGTATCGTTGCCCGCACCACCGCTGAGCACGTTGGCCGCCGGGTTCTGTTCGCCCCAGAAGTAGTTGTCCAGCGCGTTGCCGCTGCACGGTGATGGGCTGATCGCCGCGCGCGACGGCGTACTCCACGTTGGCCGACAGCGTGTACGACACCCAGGTGATGATCGAATCGGCTGCCCTGTGCCGGCCAGCTCGATGACCACATCGCCAGGGTGGTCGACGTAGTAGATGTCGTTGCCCGCACCGCCGATCATCGTGTCGGCGCCGGCACCGCCGTTGACCGTGTCGTTGCCGGCGGAGCCGTTGAGCGTGTCGTTGCCGGTGGTGCCCAGCACGCTGCCGCTGCCGTTGATGGTGCTGCCCGCGCCCGTGGAAACCGGTGAAGTCGGCGCCGAAACCACCGTCTCCAGCGTGCCGCCCAGGTCGGTGTAGCTCAGCTGCATGCGCAACTGCAAGCCGGCGAAGGCCGCCGTGTTCAGCGCGGTGGCGCTGCTGCCGGTGTTCACCGCCCCGGCGATGTTGCTCCAGGTGCTGGAGCCGGCCACGCTCACGTTCAGCGGCGCCGACTGCCACTGCCACTTGAAGGTGCTCGCAGCCGGTAGGCCGTCGGGGTCTATCAACTGGCCCACCGTGGCGTTCAGGTTCGTCCCGGTGATCGGAGCGAAGTCGCTCAGGTCAACGGCAGCCGACGAGCCTGTCACAAGCGCCGTCGGGTCCGAGATGGCTTGCGCGCCGGTCGACCAGGCATCGCTGAAGATCGCAATAACGCGAATGTGGCGCCCAAGCTGGCCGTCGCCCACGACAAAGGTGCCGGCGGTGGCGCCTGCGATATTGCTCCAGCCACCCAGCCCGTCGGATTGCTGCCACTGGTAACCGGTGATGGCGACGCCCGTCGGGTTGTTCAATGTGCTTGCAGCACTGAGCACCTGACCCTTTGCCGGACGGATGTCGTCGACCTGGACCTCGCCGGAAGTCAGCCCAACCGTGCCGTTGGCAAACTGCAGCCATTCGACATCGGTGAGGCGGTCGACTTCACCGCTGGTGTCGTTGCGCACTTCATAGCTGCTATTGCCGGTGCGGGTGATGGTGTAGCCCGCGAAATTCCCGGAGAGGACGGCTGTATCCACGCCGCCACCGCCATCGAGCGTGTCGTTGCCTGCTCCACCCGTCAGGGTGTCGTTGCCCGCACCGCCAGCCAGTTCATCGTTGTCCGCGCCACCGACCAACACGTCATTGCCCGCGCCGCCGTACAGGAAGTCAGCACCGGCGCCGCCGTCGAGGTTGTCATCGCCGTCGCCGCCCGCCAACGTGTCATTCCCTAGGCCTCCGACGAGCGTGTCGTTGCCTGCGTCGCCATGCAGGATGTCGTTGCCATCGCTGCCATCGAGCAAGTCATCGCCATCGCCGCCATAGAGCCAGTCGTTCCCGCCTTGGCCGTACAACGAGTCGTTGCCGCCATCGCCGTAGACGGTGTCGTTGCCGGCGCCGGCGAAGACGGTGTCGGCAACGGCCTGGCCACCGATCACTTCGCTTAGGCCGTGGCAGTGAATACACCACTCACTTGCGAGTAGCCGGCGCCCATGCGAGGATCGCCGGGCGGAGATGTAGCTTTGGATAATGCCCTTGCGTGTACGGGTTGTCCAGCACGAACTTGATATAGCACCGACCTCGACATAGGCATCCGGCGTCGCGAAAACGTCGCCGTACAGGCGGGTTCTCATGCGTATTGAACGCATCCAAGCCTGCGATCGTGGTGACGTTGGCCCGAATGATATCGGCGAAAGAAGTGGTGCGCACCTCATAGACCATGTCGGAGCCGAACAGCCGGTTCAGTTCGGCAAAGCGGTCGTCATTGCGCAACGCGGCCATCTGAACCGCGGTGACGAAGTCGAATGTCGATCCCAGCATGCCGCCGGAGACATGGGCTTCCGCCAGGCCGCCGATGTACAGGTCGATGTCATTGAAGCGGGCATTGCCACCGCCCATGAAGGTGCTGTCGAGCATCGCCGCATCGGCCGCTTGCCCCAGCTTGATCTTGAACGTGGCCCAATCGGTGCTCCGAAGATTGGCCCAGTCGGTGGCACTGAAATCGGCCTCGGCGGGCGGGTTGATGCCGTTGTAGTACGAGCGCAGATCCGCGCCCGCGTAGGCCATGATGAAGTTCTTCAGCGAACTCGGGTTCTGCAGATGCGCGCCGAAGTCGCTCCAGCTGGTGTAGGGCGTCAGGATGGCCAGGCCGGTCTGCGCGTGCAGATCGGTACGCAGCGCATTCAACGTCGGCAAGCCCACATCGCGGCCGCGTGCGATGTTGATCGCGGCCAGGTCCAGCGGCAGGCCCAGCAGGCTGTCGCGCAGCGCCGGGGTGAAGAATTCGTCGATCTCGTTGGCGCGCGACCGGGCCATGCCCGCCGTGCTGGCCGAGGCATAGGTCTCGTTGCCCAGGCCGAACATGTTCTGCCCGACGACCTCGGTGCTGTACACCAGCGGATTTAGGAAGCAATCCAGCAAGCTCGGGACTGCTGATTCCGCCGCCGGTGTTGATGAAGTTCGTCGTCTCGGAAACTTCCGTATGGCCGAAGCGGAACGCGCCATGTGCAAACTCACTCGACACCGCCGGGTCGAGCGACACGTTGGCGAACTGCGCATACGCATCGACGTTCGGCGTCAGACGTGTCAGGTAGTCCTTGAATGCGATCTGCTCGTATTCGGATTCGACGACGATCTTCGTCGCCTCGAACAGCATGTCGCCGGTCCATTGCGCGGCGTAACTTGCGCCACGCTCGGCAATCAGCGTTTGCAGTTGGCCGAAGATGCGGTTGTGCTCGGCCTGGAAGATGCCGTGCACTGCCGTCAACGGGTAGTTTTCGTTGTCCCGCCCATCGCCCGAGATGAAGTGCTCGGCCAGCAGTTCGTCGTCGTAGAAGCCCGGCGCCTGGGTTCCGCCGATCGTGGTGTTTGCATCGGGCAACAGTCCTGGGCTGGGCGTGGCACCGTTGGCGATGTCATCGAGCAGCTCGTGGCCGGTGCGAACAACCTGTCCGCCGACCATTTCGACTTCGGCCATGCCGCTGGCATTGCGGTACAGCGAGCCGTCGGCGTTGAACTTCAGCTGCGGCAGGTTGAGCACATCCTGATCGACCAGTGTGATGCCGATGCGCGCCGCATTGATCTTGATGTCGGCCCAATTCGGCAGGCCGCCGTTCAACTGCGAGCCCGGTGCCTCGAAATGCTGCAGCATGCGCCCGGTGGCCACGCCGCTGGCGTCGTATTCCTTCAGCAGAGCCGTCACCACGGCATTCGAGCCGTAGCTGACGCTCATGTCCGCCCAAGAGGTGACGACGTTGTCGTAGACGCGCTCGCCCGTCGTGCCGTCAACCTCGAAGTTGGCCCGCGACAGGACCATGAAGTTGGTCGTCCCGCCGTTGACGTACAGCGAGTCGCCCGGCAGCAGCGGCAGGTAGATCAGGCCATTCGCTCCTTTGGGCACCAGGTCCAGGTCGTGCGTGAAGAACTGGCCGAAGACCGTGTGCAGCTTGCTGGTGGGCAGACCGTCCAGTGGATGGGCTGAGCTGAAGTGCGGGACCGGCTCGTCGCCGATCAGGTTGCTGATTTCGCGGGGGCGCGAATCGACGATGAAGGTATCGGTGTTGTTGTATGCGGTGGGTGTGCCCGCCGGCGGGCCGAACGGCAACCCCGCCGGGACGGGCTCGGCTGCGGTGGGTCCTGCCTGCCCGGTGATGTGCCGAAACGGCTGATCCGCCGCGCCAAACAGGCTGCCCCCCGGCAGCAGGCTGTTGAATTGCCCGCTGACATCGCGCGTGCCCCAGCCGGGCAGCTGCGTCTTCGAGCCCAGCGTCAAGTGCTCAAGCAGAATATCTAGATCGGCCGATCCCAGTTTCATCACCGCTCCCAAGACCGACCAGGCCGCAACTTCCACCCATGGCCAAATGCAGAATCCACGCGCCCTTGCCGCGCATGGTTACAGCAGGAAGTATCGAACTTTGGGGGTGCGCATTAACCCCCTCGTTTCAGGGGGGTCGATGCCAACTTCTACGCACAGAAATCGCGCTCAGGCCGCACCCGCATTCCGTAGTCGGATATGCAGTTCGCGCAACTGGGTTTCGTCCACCGTACTCGGCGCTCCAGTAAGCAGACACTGCGCCCGCTGCGTCTTCGGAAACGCGATCACATCCCGCAAGGAATCGGCACCCGTCATCAGCATGACAAAGCGGTCCAGGCCGATGGCGATGCCGCCATGCGGCGGTGCACCGTATTGCAGCGCGTCGAGCAGAAAGCCGAATTTGGCCTGCGCCTCCTCGGCACCGATGTTCAGCGCGCGGAAGACCTTGCTCTGCACCGCTTCGCGGTGGATACGCACCGAGCCGCCGCCGAGTTCGATGCCGTTCAGCACCACGTCGTAGGCCTTGGCAATGCAGCGCCCGGGGTCGGTCTGCAGCCAGTCTTCATGGCCGTCCTTCGGTGCGGTGAAAGGGTGATGCACCGCGTTCCAACGCCCGGCCGCCTCGTCGCGCTCGAACATCGGAAAATCGATCACCCAGAGCGGCTCCCAATCGCCCTGCACCAGGCCATGTGATTTGCCGAAGTCACCGTGGCCGACCTTCACGCGCAACGCTCCCATCGCGTCGTTGACAACCTTCGCCTTGTCGGCCCCGAAGAACAACAGATCGCCGTTTTGTGCGCCGCTGCGTCTGACGATTTCAGCCAGCGCCGCGTCGTGCAGATTCTTGACCAGCGGGGATTGCAGGCCTTCGCGCCCCTTGTCGCGGTCGTTGACCTTGATCCAGGCCAGCCCCTTCGCACCGTAGATCTTGACGAACTCGGTGTGCGCGTCGATCTCGCCGCGACTGATCTCGGCACCGCCGGGGATGCGCAAGGCCACCACGCGTCCGTCGGCCATCGCCGCCGGTGCCGAGAAGACCTTGAAATCCACGTCGCGCACGACATCGGTCAGCTCGGTCAGCTCCAGCTTCACCCGCAGATCGGGTTTGTCCGAGCCAAAGCGCCGCATCGCATCGGCATAGGTCATCACCGGAAAGGCCGGCAGTTCCACGCCCATGGCCTGGCTGAACGTGCTGCGGATCATGCCCTCGAACATCTCGCGGATCTCTTCCTCGGTGAGGAAGGAGGTCTCGATGTCGATCTGCGTGAACTCGGGCTGGCGGTCGGCGCGCAAGTCCTCGTCGCGGAAGCATTTGGTGATCTGGTAGTAGCGGTCGAAGCCGGCCATCATCAACAGTTGCTTGAACAGCTGCGGGCTTTGCGGCAGCGCGAAGAACTGGCCGTCGTGCACGCGGCTGGGCACAAGGTAGTCGCGCGCGCCTTCGGGCGTGCTGCGCGTCAGCATCGGCGTTTCGATGTCGATGAAACCGTTGGCGTCGAGAAACTTGCGAACTGCCATCGCCACTCGGTAGCGCAGCATCAGGTTGCGTTGCATGCTCGGCCGGCGCAGGTCGAGCACGCGGTGCGTCAGGCGGGTGGTTTCAGACAGGTTCTCGTCGTCGATCTGGAAAGGCGGCGGCGCGCTCGGGTTCAGCACTTCGAGTGCATGGCACAGCACCTCGACCTTGCCGCTGGTCAGGTTGGCGTTGTCGGTGCCCGCTGGACGCGCGCGCACCGCGCCCACCACTTTCAGGCAGTACTCGCTGCGAACGTCCTCGGCGATGCCGAACATCTCGGGCCGGTCGGGGTCGCAAACCACCTGCACCAGCCCTTCGCGGTCGCGCAGGTCTATGAAGATCACACCGCCATGGTCGCGGCGGCGGTGGGCCCAGCCCATCAGGGTCACTGTCTGGCCCAGCAGCGCTTCGTTGACGAGGCCGCAATAGGTGGTTCTCACAAGCTGTCTCCGATTCGGTTGGAGTGTCAGGGCGGCCTGCGCGCTTGCCCGCCAGTCGCGCCGCCGGCCGAGGTGCCCCGGCTCAGGCGATCAGGGCGGGCGCAGCGCGCTCAGCCGGCCGGGTTTTGCGCCGCAGCCACGGCGGGGGCGCGTCCCGGTGGGGCGACAACGCCCATCGAAATGATGTACTTGAGCGCCTCGTCCACGCTCATTGCCAGCGGCACGACATCGGCGCGCGACATCATCAGAAAGAAGCCCGAGGTCGGGTTCGGTGTGGTCGGTACATACACGCTGACGTGCGTGCCCGGCAGGTGATGGGCCACCTCGCCGCCGGGCTTGCCGGTGACGAAGGCGATGGTCCACGAACCCTGGCGCGGGTACTGCACCAGCACCGCTTCACGAAAGGCGTTGCCGCTGCTGGAAAACAGCGTGTCCGAGACTTGTTTGACCGAGCTGTACACCGACCTGACGATCGGGATGTTGTGCAGCAGGCGGTTCCACTGGCGCAGCCACCACTGGCCGAAGATGTTGGTGACGAACATGCCGGTGAGCAGCAGCCCCACGCCCATCACCAGCACGCCCATGCCAGGCACGTGACGCAGTCGCTCGATGCTGGCATGCGCCGAAGCCGGCAGCAGCGCCTGTGGCGCCGACAGCAGCCAGGCGAACATGCCGTCCATGGCCCCGAGCAGCCAGGTCAGAACCCAGACCGTGATGGCCAGCGGGGTCCATACCAGCAATCCGGCCAGCAGGTACTTCTTCACGCGGCTTCCGATGGCGGCGACCGCGGTTTGTCGGCGGCAGGTGCGGCGGCGGGCGAGGCGGTAGGAGATTCGGCCGCGGCGGGCGCGGCGGTGGCGCCGCCAGGGGTCTTGGCTGTCTTTTCTGCCTTCCCGCCTTTCTCGCTCTTCTCCGTCTGGTCAGCGGGTGCGGGCACATTGCCGCCACGAAAATCGGTCGCGTACCAGCCCGAGCCCTTCAGTTGGAAGCCGGCGGCGGTGACCTGCTTGGCGAATTCCCGCGCGCCGCAGGCGGGGCACAGGTCGAGCACCGGATCGGAGATCCGCTGCAAGATGTCCTGCCGATGTCCGCAGGATCCACATTTGTAGGCATAGATCGGCATGATGGAGCACGCTGGGCGAAACCACGCATTATAGGTTTGCCGGCCGAATCTCGTGCTACTTGCGCCCCGCCTTGAACGATGTGAAAAGCCGCGTCTGCACGCGCCGTATGTCCTGCGGCACCGCATCGGGTGAGGTCAGCTTCTGCATGTCGGCGGCATCCAGAAACACCGTGGGATTCTCGGCCACTTCCTTCTTTACGAATTTCTTCGAAGCTGGGTTCGGGTTGGCGTAGAAGACCTTGTTGGTCAACGAGGCATGCACCTCGGGGCGAAGGATGTAGTCGATGAACAGATGGGCGTTTTTCGGGTGCGGCGCATCCTTGGGGATGGCCATGGCGTCGAAAAACAGGGTGGCACCGCTGGGCGGCACCAGCGCCTTGATGTCCTGGCCGGTCTTGCCTTCGATGGCCCGGCTGCGCGCGATGTTGATGTCACCCGAATAACCCATCACCACGCACAGCGACCCGTTGGCCAGATCGTTGATGTAGCCCGATGACGAAAAGCGCGTGATGTACGGCCTGACGGCGTTCAATACCTTGGCCGCCGCGTCGTAGTCCTTGGCGTTGCGGCTGTAGGCCGGCTTGCCTGCGAAGGCCATGGCCACCGGCAAGACTTCGGACGCCGAGTCGAGCACACTGATGCCGCAGGACTTGAGCCTGCTGGCGTACTTCGGATCGAAGATCAACGACCAAGCGTTTTCCGGCATCGGCAAGTCGCCGAGTGCGGCCTTCACCTTGGCGGTGTTGATGCCGACGGTGACGAAGCCCCACAACCAGGTGACCAGGTATCGGTTGCCCGGGTCGATCTTGGCCTGCTGTTCGAGCAAGGCCGGATCGAGGTTCTTCCAGTTCGACAGCAGCGCGCGGTCCAGCGGCTGGAACAGGCCGGCTTCGATCTGTGTCTTGGCAAAGTGTGCGCTCGGCACGACGATGTCGTAGCCGGTCTTGCCGGCAATCAACTTGGCTTGAAGGATCTCGTTGTTGTCGTAGTTGTCATAGACCACCTTGATGCCGGTTTCCTTCTCGAAGTTCTTCAGCGTGTCGTCGGCGATGTAGTCCGACCAGTTGTAGATGTTCAGCACCTTCGGCTCGCCGGTGTCGGCGGCCCATCCGCGTGCGGGCGCCAATGAACACAGCGCGCATACAGCAATCGACAGACTCCAGTTCAGCAGCTTCACTTTGCTATCCCTTCGGAACATGGCCGCGACCACGGCTGAAAAATCCTACCCCAGGTGAGCGGCGCGCGTCGCTTTGGCGCCGCCTAGCTCACGGCGCGCATCGCGCACTGCGACACGACGGCGCCGAGCATGAAGCCGAGCACAACCCACGCCAGGGCCTGCAGCAGGCGATTCGTGCGCCGCTGCTCGGCCAGCAGCGCGACCAGCGCAGACGACTCATTGGCCGCACGGCCGGGGCCCTGCAGCGCCTGGTGCAAAAGGCGCGGCAGTTCCGGCAGCAACTGGGCATAACGCGGGGCTTCGTTCTTCATCCGATCGACCAGCCCCTGCCAGCCGACCTGCTGGTTCATCCAGCGCTCGAGAAAGGGCTTGGCCGTGCTCCACAGGTCCAGCTCGGGGTCGAGCTGGCGACCCAGCCCCTCGATGTTCAGCAAGGTCTTTTGCAGCAGCACCAGCTGCGGCTGGATCTCGACATTGAAACGGCGCGAAGTCTGGAACAGCCGCATCAGTACCTGCCCGAGCGAGATGTCCTTCAGCGGCCGGTCGAAGTGTGGCTCGCAGACCGCGCGGATGGCGTTCTCCAGCGCGTCCACGCGGGTGCTCGGGGGCACCCAGCCGGATTCGACATGCAGTTCGGCCACGCGCTTGTAGTCACGGCGGAAGAAGGCGATGAAGTTCTGCGCCAGGTATTCCTTGTCCCACTCGGTCAGGGTGCCGATGATGCCGAAATCGAGCGCGATATAGCGCCCGAAAGTCTCCGCCGCCGTGCTGACCTGGATATTGCCCGGGTGCATGTCGGCATGAAAGTAGCCGTCGCGGAACACCTGGGTGAAGAAGATCGTGACACCGTCGCGTGCCAGCTTCTGCAGATCGACACCGGCGTCGCGCAGGCGCTGGGCTTGGCCGATCGGAATGCCGTACATGCGCTCCATCACGATGACGGTGCTGGTGCAGTAGTCCCAGATCATTTCCGGGATCATCACCAGGCCCAGGCCCTGCATATTGCGCCGCAGCTGCGCCGCATTGGCGGCTTCGCGCACCAGGTCCAGCTCGTCGTGCAAGTAGATGTCGAACTCGGCCACCACTTCGCGCGGCCGCAGTCGCTTGCCGTCGGCGCTGAGCCTTTCGACCCAGCGCGCCAGGGTGTGCAGCAGCGTCAGGTCGTCCTCGATGACGTCGAGCATGCCCGGGCGCAGCACCTTGACGGCGACGTCCCGGCCGCCCTTGAGGGTGGCGAAGTGCACCTGCGCGATCGAGGCGCTGGCCACCGGCTCGGGTTCGAAGCTGGCGAACAGCGCATCCAGCCGCCGGCCGAAGGCACGCTCGACCAGCGCCGCAGCCTTGGCCGCAGGGAAGGGTGGCACACGATCCTGCAACTTGGCCAGTTCGTCGGCCACGTCCAGCGGCAGCAGGTCGCGACGCGTGGACAACACCTGGCCAAACTTGACGAAGATCGGCCCCAGGCGTTCCAGCGCCAGACGCAGGCGCACGCCGCGGGGCTGGTCGAAACGCCGCCCGAGGGTGATGGTCCACGACAGCGCGCGCACCCAGCGCTGCCGGAAGCCCGACATCGCCAGCTCGTCCAGGCCGTAGCGCAGCACGGTGAACACGATGAACACCAGCCGCAGTACCCGCCTCATGGGGGCGGCGAACGCATGCGCTGCGTCAGGCCGCTGGCACCGGCCATCGCACCGCGCAGGCTTCCCGCCAGCGCCGAACCCAGCCGATGCAGTGGATGGGCCAGCGCCGGTCCGAACACGCGCTCCAGGTCGCTGGCGACGTCCCAGCGCAGGTTCTGCAGCAGCCAGTTGACGTCGGCGGCCAACTGTGCGTCGCCCTCGATGTCCACGGTCGGCTTGTCGCCGGCCATCGCGCGCGCCATCAGCAGCAGCGGGTTGGCGGCGTCCACGCGCACGTCCAGATCGGCTTCGTCCGGGGCATTCGCGCCCCCGACCCATTCGAGCAGGCCCGCCGGCGTGATGCTTGAAGGCCAGCACCGGCGGCGCCGGCAGCAGCGCCGGCCAGCCTCGCATCTGCACACGAATCACTCGTTGTGCGTGGCCTTGCAAGTGTTGCATGGCCGCAGGTTCGGCGCTGAGCACATGGTTGATGACCAGGACCAGCCGCTCCATCAGCGCGGGTGCCAGCAGGGTGTTCAAACTGTGCAGCATTGCCCGATTGTAGGGATCGGTAACAAGCCGCCGCGTGAAGAGCCAACGGCGAAGCGCCACGGCAATTGGGGGACAATCTGCGCGGGGTTGCGCATTGACGACCGACCCATGTTACGCGTCGCGAGCCCCGGCACCGGGGGTGCAAGTGAAGGCAAGACCGGCCCGTCTGTTCCGTATCAATGTTCGAAGACCGAAGCTACCAGCGAACCTTCTACAGCGCGCCGCAGTCCGTGACCTCGCTTGTCGCGGCGCTGCTCGAGCCGGCGGTGGCGGTGCTGATTTACCTGCTGGTTTGCGTCGTCTTCGACGAGCCGATCGCGCGCTCCGACCTGACGCTGTGCCTGCTGGTCCTGGCGCTGACCTTTCCCGGTCGCAACCGCTTCAGGGACAAGCTGCTGCCGGCGGCGGTGGACGTTGTCAGCTCGTGGGTCAGCCTTGCTGGTCATCCTGGCGCTGTGCGCCTATGCCACCTCGAGCCTTCACTTTTTCGATCGTCAGGTGCTGCTGTGGTGGGCGCTGATCACGCCGCCAGCCCAACTGGCCGCCATCGGACTCGGGCAGCGCGTGCTGGCCTACTTTGCCAGGGTGTCGCCGAACCGGCGCGCTGCGGTGGTCATCGGCGCCGGGCCGTTGGGTGTCAAGGTGGCCACGGCGCTGGGCAAGAGCCGCGACGAGGGGGTCGACTTTCTGGGCTATTTCGACGACCGCACCGACGAGCGCGTGCACAGCGATGCCGCGCCGCAACGGCTGGGCACGCTCAAGGATGCCGCCCCCTACATCCGCGAGCGCGCCATCCACGAGGTCTACATCACGCTGCCGCTGGGTTCCCAACCGCGCATCGTCGAGTTGCTGGAGCAGGTGCAGGGCACCACGGCGTCGGTGTTCTTCGTGCCCGATGTGTTCGGTATCAGCATCATCCAGGGCCGATTGCAGGACATGAACGGCATGCCCGTGGTCGGCATCTGCGAAACGCCGTTCACCGGCACCAACGAACTGGTCAAGCGCATCAGCGACATCGTGCTGGCCTCGATCATCCTGGTGCTGATTTCGCCGCTGCTGCTGTCGATCGCGATCGGCGTCAAGCTGAGTTCGCCCGGGCCGGTGATCTTCCGCCAGCGGCGCAACGGCCTCGATGGCGAGGAAATCATCGTCTACAAGTTCCGCTCGATGCGCTCGATGGACGACGGCCAGGTGGTCAGGCAGGCGACCAAGGGCGATCCGCGCATCACGCCCTTCGGGGCCTTCCTGCGGCGCACCTCCTGGACGAGCTGCCGCAGTTCATCAACGTGCTGCAGGGCCGCATGAGCATCGTCGGCCCGCGGCCGCATGCGGTGGCCCACAACGAGCTGTACCGGCAACTGATCAAGGGCTACATGGTGCGCCACAAGGTCAAGCCCGGCATCACCGGCTGGGCGCAGGTGAACGGCCATCGCGGCGAGACCGATACCGTCGAGAAGATGCAGGCGCGCGTCGAATACGACCTCGAATACCTGCGCAACTGGTCGCTCGGCCTGGACCTGCAGATCATCGCCCGTACCATCGTGGTCGTGCTGCGCGGCAACAATGCCCGCTGATCGCGCGGCCCGCAACCGACGCAACCCCTCGATATCGCCTTGGAGAGCCCGATGAACCGTCCTCCGCAACGACTGTGTGCGCCGTTGGCGGCGCTGCTGCTGACCTTGGCGGGGACGGCGGGTGCCGAGACGAGTCCGTACTACATTGGCGTCAACCAGGCCTTCAGCTACAACTCGAACGTGTTCCGCCAGATCGATGAATTCGCGCAAGCCAGCTGGTGGAGCAGCACCAGCCTGGTCGGCGGCTTCGATCAGGTCTATGGGCGCCAGCGCTTTTATGCCAATGCCAATGTGGCGGCCAATGTCTACGGGCAAATCAGCGAATTGGACAACACCAGCTACGGTGTCACGGCGGGCTGGGACTGGGCAACGATCGATCGCCTGTCCGGCAAACTCTATGCGTCGTTCAATCAGAACCTGGCCAACTATGGCGGGTTCAACACGTCGTTGCAAAACCAGAAGAACATCGAGAACGACACATTCCTCAGCGCCACGGTCGACTACGGCCTGATTTCGCTGGTCTCCGCAGACCTGCGTGTGGCCTACAGCTCGGTGGACTACAGCCTGCGCTCGTACGAGCGAATACAACCTGGATCAGTCGTCCATCCGGGTCCGGGTACGCAAGCAATTCGGTGGGCAGTTGACGGCCGGTACCGGCATGGCGTTCACCAAGGGCGACTACACCGCCATCAACCAGGAGTTCGACCGCTACGACCTGTTCCTGTTCGGCGATTGGCAGGTCACGGGGCAGAGCACGCTCAGTGGCCGGATCGGTTACGCGTGGTCGGACTACACGGGACTGAACCCGTACAACCAGGATGGCGTCACGGGATGGCTGGCCTGGAACTACGTACCCACCGGCAAGCTGAGCTTCAACACCCGGCTGAGCTACGACACCCAGGCCAACAGTGTCTTCACCAGTTCAGGTGGCGGTTCGAACGTGGGGCAGGGTGAGTCGCAGACCTTGACCAGCGGATTGCAGTTCACCGCCAATTACGCCTTCAGTGCCAAGACCTCGTTCAATGCCTCGCTCGAGTTCTTTCAGCAAAAGCGCGATTTCGTGAACGACATCGGCGGCGGCGTGCAAAACGTCGACAACACCCGCAACCGCATCACCAATCTGCTGTTGGGCGCCACCTGGCTGCCGTCGCGAAACTGGCAGGTCAACTGCAACATGACCTTGAACGACCGCAATCAAAACCGTTCGTCGAATCAGGCCATCACCCTGCTGCCCTACACGGCGTATGGCGGCAGCTGCTCGGCCCAGTTCGTATTCCAATGACGCGGCCGAAGGTCCTGTTGACCGGCGCCACCGGTTACATCGCATCGCACACCTGGCTGGCGTTGCAACGCGCCGGCTTCGACGTGGTCGGGGTCGATGATTTCTCCAACAGCTCGCCCCAGGTGCTGAATCGGCTGCAGGCGCTGTCGGGCCAGGCACCGGTGTTCGAGCGCGCCAGCGTGTGCGATGCGTCGGCCATGGGGCGGGTATTTGCCGCCCACCGGCCCGACGGCGTCGTGCACTTCGCCGCGTTCAAGGCAGTCGCCGATTCGGTCAGTCGTCCTCTGGACTACTACGCCAACAACCTGGGTGGCCTGTTCGTGGTGTGCAACGCAATGCAGGCACAGGGCTGCACACGGCTGGTCTTCAGTTCGAGTGCCACGGTGTACGGGGCGCCGCAGCGTTTGCCGATTCGGGAAGATGCGGCGCTGTGTGTGACGAATCCCTACGGCCAGACCAAACTGGCTGGCGAGCATCTGCTGCGCGACTTGCGCGCCAGCGACCCGGCCTGGAAGGTGGCGATCCTGCGCTATTTCAACCCGGTCGGAGCGCACGAGAGCGGCCGCATCGGCGAAGACCCACGTGGCACGCCGAACAACCTGATGCCCTATGTGGCCCAGGTGGCGGTGGGGCGGCGAAGTCGCCTGCAGGTCTTCGGTGACGACTACGAAACACCCGACGGTACCGGTGTGCGCGACTACATCCATGTTTGCGACCTGGCGGAAGGGCATGTGGCTGCGCTGCGCTACTTGCTCGACAGTCACGCCTCGCTGACCGTCAATCTCGGCACCGGGCGCGGGTACAGCGTGCTCGAGGTAGTGCGCGCCTTCGCACTTGCCAGCGGGCGCGACATACCGTACGAGGTGGTTCCGCGTCGCCGTGGCGACGTGGCCGCCTGCTACGCCGACCCAAGCCTGGCCGAGCAGCTGCTGGGCTGGCGCGCGGGTTTCGATCTGGACCGGATGTGCGCTGACAGCTGGCGCTGGCAGCGCCTCAATCCGCTGGGCTATGAAGGGGCAACGGCAGCATGAGGGCGACCACGCTTCGATGAGTCCGATTGCGCTCCAGCCCGTCATCATCGCCGGCGGTAGCGGCACGCGGCTGTGGCCGTTGTCGCGTGCGCAACATCCGAAGCAATTCCTGGCGCTGCAAGGCACGCTGAGCCTGTTCCAGCAGGCCGCATTGCGGCTGCAGGCGCTGGCCACGGCCGACATCGAGGTGCGCGCCAGCTGCGTCGTCGGCAACGAGGAACATCGCTTCCTGGTGCTTGACCAGTTGGCGACACTGCCGATCGCTTCGGCCACCGTGCTGCTCGAGCCGATCGGGCGCAACACCGCGCCGGCCATGACCCTGGCGGCGCTGTTCGCCAGCGATGCGGGACAGGATCCAGTGCTGGTGGTCACGCCGGCCGACCAGACGGTGGGTGATGAGACCGCCTTTGCCCAGGCGCTGCAGCGCGCGGTGCGCATCGCGGCCGGCGGTGCCTTCGTCGTGCTGGGGGTGGTGCCCGATCGACCCGAGACCGGCTATGGCTACATCCGTTGCGATGCCGCCGACGATGGCGCGGGCGGCGCGCCCAAGGTGGCGCGCTTCGTCGAAAAGCCCGATGCCCAGACGGCGCAACGCTACGTCGCCGAGGGCGGCTACTTCTGGAACAGCGGCATGTTCGTGGTGCGCGCTTCGGTCTGGCTGAAGGCATTGCAGCGCTTTCGCCCCGATATCGACGCGGCCTCGCGTGCCGCCTGGGCGCGGCGCGGCACCGACGCCAGCTTCGTGCGACCCGACAAGGCGCTGTTCGCGGCGATCCCGGGCGAGTCCGTGGACTACGCGGTGCTGGAAAAGTCCCCCGGCGTGGAAGAGTTCGACGTGCGCATGGTGGCGCTGGATGCGCAGTGGTCCGACCTGGGGGCCTGGGACGCCGTATGGCAGGTCAGCGCCAAGGACACCGCCGGCAATGCCACCGTCGGCGATGCCATGCTGCGCGACACCCATGACAGCCTGGTGCATGCCACGAGCCGCCTTGTCGGCGTGATCGGCCTGGACAACGTGGTGGTGGTGGAGACGCCCGATGCCGTGCTGGTGGCGCAACGCAGCCGCAGCCAGGATGTCAAGCACATCGTCGGCGCGCTGCAGTCCGCCGGGCGCAGCGAGCACAGTGCGCAACGGCAGGTGCACCGCCCTTGGGGCTGGTACGACAGCATCGATGCGGGGCCGCGCTTTCAGGTCAAGCGCATCATGGTCAAGCCCGGCGCGAGCCTGAGCCTGCAAATGCACCACCATCGCGCCGAGCATTGGGTCATCGTCAGTGGCACTGCCGAAGTGACCAACGGTGACCGGGTCATCCTGCTGACCGAAAACCAGAGCACCTACATCCCGCTGGGCCAGGTGCATCGGCTGGCCAATCCCGGCAAGGTGCCGCTGGAAATCATCGAAGTCCAATCGGGCAGCTACCTGGGCGAGGACGACATCGTGCGCTACGAAGACAGCTACGGGCGCGGCTGAGCGACTTCGTATCGCCACATCAATTTTTTCACTTCTGATTGCAATGCGATGATCCTTGTCACTGGCGGCGCCGGCTTCATCGGCAGCAACTTCGTCATCGACTGGCTGGCGCACGGCGATGAGCCGGTGCTCAATCTCGATGCCCTGACCTATGCCGGCAACCTGGAGAACCTGGCCGGACTGCAAGGCGATGCGCGTCATGTGTTCGTCAAAGGCGACATCTGCGACCGGGCCTTGATCGACCGGCTGCTGGCCGAATACAAGCCTCGCGCGCTGCTGCACTTCGCCGCCGAAAGCCATGTGGACCGCAGCATCCACGGACCCGGTGCCTTCATCCGCACCAACATCGAGGGCAGCTTCACCTTGCTCGAAGCGGCACGCGCGCACCATGCGGCGCTGGACGATGGCACGAAGGCCAGCTTTCGCTTTCTGCACGTGTCCACGGACGAGGTATATGGCAGCCTCGGCGCCGGCGATCCGGCCTTCACCGAAGAACATCTGTACCAACCGAACAGCCCCTATTCGGCGAGCAAGGCGGCCAGCGATCATCTGGCGCGCGCCTGGTTCCATACCTACGGGCTGCCGGTGCTGACGACCAACTGCTCCAACAACTACGGGCCTTACCATTTCCCGGAAAAGCTGATCCCGCTGATGATCGTCAACGCGCTGGCAGGCAAGCCGCTGCCGATCTACGGCGACGGGCTGAACGTGCGCGACTGGCTCTTCGTCAAGGACCATTGCAGCGCCATCCGCGCGGTGTTGTCCAAAGGGCGGCCCGGCGAGACCTACAACGTCGGCGGCTGGAATGAGCGCACCAACCGGCAGATCGTCGAAACCATCTGTGCGTTGCTCGATGAATTGCGCCCCGATCCGGCCGGGTCGCATCGGCGCTTGATCCAGTTCGTCACCGATCGGCCGGGTCATGACCGGCGCTACGCCATCGACGCGCGCAAGATCGAGCGCGAACTCGGCTGGCGCCCGGCCGAGACCTTCGACAGCGGCATCCGCAAGACCGTGCAGTGGTATCTGACGCATGCCGACTGGGTGCAACGCGTGCAGAGCGGGGCCTACCTCGACTGGGTCGCGCAACATTACGGAAACGACAAATGAGCCCCACGGCAAACACGGTGCAACGCAAGGGCATCATCCTGGCCGGCGGTTCGGGCAGCCGGCTGCACCCCGCGACGCTGGCCATCAGCAAACAGCTGTTGCCGGTGTACGACAAGCCGATGGTCTATTACCCGCTGAGCACGCTGATGATGGCCGGCATCCGCGACATCCTGGTCATCAGCACGCCACAGGACACACCGCGCTTTGCCGAGCTGCTCGGTGACGGCAGCCGCTGGGGCATCAGCCTGAGCTACTGCGTGCAGCCCAGCCCCGACGGGCTGGCGCAGGCCTTCATCCTGGGTCGCCAGTTCGTCGGCGATCTGCCCAGCGCGTTGGTGCTGGGCGACAACATCTTCTATGGCCACGACCTGCCGCTGCTGCTGCACAACGCCTGTTCGCGTGAGGTGGGCGCCAGTGTCTTTGCCTACCATGTGCATGATCCCGAGCGCTATGGCGTGGTCGAGTTCGGCGCCGACCGCAAGGCGCTGAGCATCGAAGAGAAGCCGAAGTCGCCGCGCAGCAACTATGCCGTGACGGGTTTGTACTTCTACGACGAGCAGGTCTGCGAACTCGCCGCCGCGCTGAAACCCAGTGCGCGCGGTGAGCTGGAGATCACCGACCTGAATGCGCGCTACCTGAGCCAGTCGCAGCTGGACGTGCAGATCATGCGCCGCGGCTACGCCTGGCTCGATACCGGCACCCACGACAGTCTGCTCGAAGCCAGCCAGTTCATCGCCACGCTGGAGCGCCGTCAGGGCTTGAAGGTGGCGTGCCCGGAGGAAATCGCCTACCGGGCGGGCTGGATCGGCGCGCTGCAGCTGGAGCGCCTGGCCGCTCCGTTGCTGAAGAATGGCTATGGCCAGTACCTGCTGAAGGTACTGCACGAGCCGGTTGTCTGATTCTCTGGACCCAGGAACATGAAGATCACTGTCATCGGCACCGGCTACGTCGGCCTGGTCTCGGGCGCCTGCCTGGCTGAAATGGGCAACGACGTGCTGTGCCTCGACCTCGACCCGAAGAAGATCGCCATCCTCGAAGGCGGCGGCATACCGATCCACGAACCGGGACTTGACCAGGTGGTGGCACGCAACGTCGCCGCCGGGAGACTGCGGTTCAGCACCGATGTGCCGCGCGCGGTGGCGCATGGCACGCTGCAGTTCATCGCCGTGGGCACACCGCCCGATGAAGACGGCTCCGCCGACCTGCAGTACGTGCTGGCGGCGGCGCGCAACATCGGCCGCCACATGACCGACTACAAGGTCATCGTCGACAAGAGCACGGTGCCGGTGGGCACGGCGGACAAGGTGCGCGCCGCCATCGACGATGAGCTCGCCGCGCGCCAGCGGCAACTTCGCTTCGCCGTGGTATCGAACCCCGAATTCCTGAAGGAGGGCGCCGCGGTCGAGGATTTCATGCGGCCCGACCGCATCATCGTCGGCGCCGAGGACGAGCAAGCCATCCTGCTGATGCGTGCGCTGTACGCACCGTTCCAGCGCAGCCACGACCGGCTGGTGCTGATGGATGTGCGTTCGGCGGAGCTGACCAAGTACGCCGCCAACGCCATGCTGGCCACGCGCATCTCGTTCATGAACGAACTGGCGCTGCTCGCCGAACGACTCGGTGCCGACATCGAGATGGTGCGCCAGGGCATCGGCAGCGACCCGCGCATTGGCTTCGGCTTTCTGTATGCGGGCTGCGGCTATGGCGGCTCGTGTTTCCCGAAAGACGTGTCGGCGCTGAACCGCACCGCGGCGGAATCGGGCCGGGACCTGCTGGTCCTGGGCGCGGTGGAAGCCGCCAACGAACACCAGAAACAAGTGCTGGTCGAGAAGATCCTGCGCCGCTTCGGCGATCAGCTCGCCGGGCGACGGTTTGCGCTGTGGGGCCTGGCCTTCAAGCCCAACACCGACGACATGCGCGAGGCGCCCAGCCGGGTGCTGGTCGAGGCGCTGGCCGCACGCGGCGCGCACATCAGCGCCTACGATCCGGTGGCCATGCCCGAGGCGCGGCGGCTCTTCGCCGGGTTGCCGGCCGTGACCTTTGCCGAGCAGGCGATGGACGCCCTGGTCGATGCCGATGCGCTGGTCATCGTCACCGAATGGAAGGAATTTCGCAGTCCCGACTTCGAGCGCATCAAGGCGCTGCTGCGCCAGCCGGTGATCTTCGACGGCCGCAACATGTTCCCGCCCGAACTGCCGCAGGCCGCCGGCATCGAGTACCACGCCATCGGGCGGCTGACCACCGCGTCGCGGCTGGCTCGGGTGGTGGCATAGGATCCTTGAAGCCACCGCCATGCGGCCGCCCAAGATTCCGCAAAGCGTGCTGGTCGTCATCCACAGCCCGGCGGGCGAGGTGCTGCTGATCGAGCGCGCCGATCATCCAGGCTTCTGGCAAAGCGTCACCGGCGCCAAGGACAACCTGGACGAAGCACTGCAGCTGACCTGCGTGCGCGAGGTCGAGGAAGAAACCGGCATCCGCGTGGGCGACGATGGCGTCGCGGCAAACGCGCTGCGCGACTGGGGCCTGCGCAATGTCTACGAGATCTACCCGGTGTGGCGCCATCGCTATGCCGCAGGCGTCACGCACAACACCGAGCACGTCTTCGGCCTGACCGTCGATCGGGCCACGCCGGTGCGGCTGAACCCGCGCGAGCATCTGAATTTCGCCTGGTGGCCCTGGCGCGAGGCGGCCGACCGCTGCTTTTCGCCCAGCAACGCCGAAGCCATCCTGCAACTGCCGCGTTTCCTGCCCGGCATCGACGCATGAACCCCTTTGCATCACCCGGCTTCGCTGCGTCGAGCACGATGAATGCGTCGACGCTGCGCGTGGCCACCTACAACATCCACAAAGGCGTGCGTGGCGTCGGCCCGCGCAAGCGGCTGGAAATCCACAACCTCGGTCTTGGCGTGGAAGCACTCGACGCCGATCTGGTGTTCCTGCAGGAAGTGCGGCTGTTCAACACGCGCGATGCGCGACATTTCGAGCGCACCTGGTTCGGCTGGCCCGACGGTGGGCAGGCGCAGTTCCTGGCGCCGGATGGCTACGAAGTGGCCTACCGCAGCAACGCCATCACGCGCCATGGCGAACATGGCAATGCGCTGCTGTCACGCTGGCCGCTGGGCGTGGTGGGCCACCAGGATGTGAGTGACCACCGCTTCGAGCAACGCGGCCTGCTGCATGTGCCGGTGCACTGGAACGCGGAGCGGTTGCATGCGGTGGTGGTGCATTTCGGCCTGGCGCATCGCAGCCGCGTGCGCCAGGTGCGGCGCCTGGCCGATTTCATCAGCGCCCATGTGCCGGCCGGCGAGCGGCTGGTGGTGGCCGGCGATTTCAACGATTGGGGCGAGAAGCTCGATGGACCGATGCGTGAGCTGGGCCTGGCTCGCGCCCGAGCGCCGATGGCGCGGGCGTCGCAGTGGTTGACCTTTCCTTCGCGGGTGCCGGTGTTTGCCATGGACCGCATCTATACCCGAGGCCTGCGCTGCAGCACGACGTCGGTTCCGCGCGGCACGGCCTGGGCACGCATGTCGGATCACCTGCCGCTGCTGGCCGAGCTGGTACTGGATTGAAGTGAAGGCAGAACCCGGCGCCGAGCCCGACGCGCGCTCGCCGCGCTGGGCCTGGGACGCGTTGCTGTCACCAGGCTTTGTCGGCGGCAACCGCGTGCGCCTGCTGCAGGGTGGCGACGAGCTGTTCCCGGCGATGCTCGAAGCCATCGCCGCGGCCCGCTCGCACCTCTGGCTGGCCACCTACATCTTTCATCGCGACGAAGCCGGCCAGGGCATGGCCGAGGCGCTGCGCCGCGCCTCGGCACGCGGCGTCGAGGTGCAAGCGGTGGTCGATGGCTTCGGCAGCATGGCCTGGCTGCCCTGGCTGAAAGCCGAACTGGCGCCGGCGGGCATCGAATTGGAGGTCTATCGACCGCTCGATCGCTGGACTGCCTGGCTGCAGCCCGGGCAGTTGCGGCGGCTGCACCACAAGTTGTGCGTCATCGACGACGCAGTGGCTTTCGTCGGCGGCATCAACATCATCGACGACCGCAACGACATCCGCCACGGCCGCGGTGGGGCACCGCGATTGGATTTCGCGGTCGAACTGCGCGGCCCGATCGTGCTCCAGGTGCAACGCCTGGCGCAGGCCATCTTCATGCGCGCCCGGCTCGGCCACGAGTGGCGCCGCGAGTTGCGCCAGCTGGCGCGCGGCGACCGGCCGGTGGCGCGCACCCTGCGGCTGCTGCGCGAGCTGCGCACCACCGCCGCATCCGCCGACGAGGGCGACGCTGCCGCCGCGGCGCCACCGGTCAACGTGGCCTTCGTCGTGCGCGACAACCTGCGCCAGCGCCGTGCCATCGAGCGCAGCTATATCGCCGCCATCCGGGGTGCGCGCGAAGCGGTGGATATCGCCTGCCCGTACTTCTATCCCGGCCGCGCCTTTCGTCGTTCGCTGCTCGGCGCGGCGCGGCGCGGCGTGCGCGTGCGGCTGCTTTTGCAGGGCAAGGTGGACTACCGGCTGGCGGCGCTGGCCGCGCGCGGACTCTACGACGAGCTGCAGAGCCAGGGCGTGCGCATCTTCGAATACACCCCTGCCTTCCTGCATGCCAAAGTGGCCGTGGTCGATGACCGCTGGGCCACCGTGGGCAGCTCCAACATCGACCCGCTGTCCTTGCTGCTCAACCTGGAGGCCAACGTCGTGGTGCGCGATGCCGCATTCGCACGGGGCCTGCGCGAGCGCATCGACCTGGCCGTGGCCGCGTCGCTGGAGATCGGCTCGCCGCCGCTGCGCCAGGGCTGGTGGCGTTGGTTGTCGCGCGGCGTGGTCGCCTGGTGCGCCCACCTGTACCTGCGGCTGGCCGGCGTCACCGGGCGCTATTGATTGTCTTCGCTTGCCGCCAACGGGTCGTCGCCGTAGCGGTTCGGCCCGCGCGTGCCGCGTCGCAAGCCGTTGTCGATCAGCGCCCAGACCCAGCCGATCACCGGCACCAGGTTCAACAGCACCCACCAGCCCGACTTGTCGCGGTCGTGCCAGCGCTTGACCGACACTGCAAGCGCTGGCCACACCAGCAGCAGGTTGACGATGCGCTCGGCCGTCGATGCCCGCACCCGGGCGATGTCCAGCAAGGCAAAACCCAGCAGCGCCAGCCCCGACAGCGCCAGCACTCCATAGAGCCAGAACTCGCCGCGCGAGATGCGCCCTTGGAGGCTGAAGAACAGACGTTGCGGCGGCATGCGTTCGGCCGGAAGCATGCCGGGAGCTCGGACAGGGGGCGCAGCAGGTTCCATGCACCGCATTTTTTCATGGCCGCGCACAATGCCGCTATGCACGGAGATGGCGCCACCGACCCGGGCCCCACCGGCGGCCGGGCCGACGATCTGGTGGTGCTGCGGCCGCAAGGCCTGTATTGCCCGCAGGGCGATTTCTACATCGACCCCTGGCGGGCGGTCGAGCGGGCCGTCATCACCCATGCCCATGCCGACCACGCGCGCGCCGGCCATGCCCACTACCTGTGCAGTCGTGAAGGCGCCGGCCTGTTGCGCTTGCGTCTCGGCCCGGTCAGTCTGCAAACCGTCGACTGGGGCGTGGCGGTGGCGATGCGCGGCGTGCGCGTCAGCCTGCACCCGGCCGGGCATGTGCTGGGCTCGGCCCAGGTGCGCATCGAACATCGTGGCCAGGTGTGGGTGGCTTCGGGCGACTACTTCGTCAGCGGCGCGGGTGACCACAACCCGACCTGCGCGGCCTTCGAGCCGCTGCGATGTCACTGCTTCATCAGCGAATCCACCTTCGGCCTGCCCATCTACCGCTGGCGCACGCAGGCCGCCATCTTCGCCGACATCGACGCCTGGTGGCAGCGCAACGCCGATGCCGGTCGCCCCAGCCTGTTGCTGGCCTACAGCCTTGGCAAGGCGCAGCACCTGCTGGCCGGCGTGGACGCGTCGATCGGGCCGATCCGGGTGCACGGCGCAGTCGAGACCCTGACTACCGCCTACCGCGAGGCCGGCGTGCGCTTGCCCGCCGCAGCCGTATTGACACCCGAGGCGCCGCGCGAGGCCCTGGCCCGCGCGCTGGTCATTGCGCCGCCGGCCGCGCATGGCAGCGCCTGGGCCAGGCGCTTGGGCGATTTCAGCGACGCCTTCGCCAGCGGCTGGATGCAATTGCGCGGTGCGCGGCGCCGCCAGGGCGTCGATCGCGGCTTCGTGCTCAGCGACCATGCGGATTGGCCGGGACTGCAAGCGGCGATTCGCGCCACCGGGGCCTCGCGCATCATCGTCACCCATGGCTACGAGGATGTGATGGTGCGCTGGCTGCGCGAGCAAGGCCTTCAGGCGCATTCCTTCGCCACCGAGTTCGGTGGCGAAGATCCCGAAGCCATGGCCGGCTGACGCGGATCCTTTCGCGCACGCGGCCGACAGCGGAGCAGCGCCGCGCGAGGCCTCTGAATTTGCATCAGCCGAGCGCGCAGCGCTCGCTCAGGGCTGGAGTGGCACCGTGGTCGTCAAGCGAAGTCGGTGGGGGGGGGGGTGGCCGGCGGAGTGAACAACAACTTCTGAACGTAGCCGGCCCCCCCCACGCCGACTTCGCCGCCGCCGCCGCCGAACGTTTCCACAATGCGCCGCAAGCGAACGATCCGCACGCCTGCCGCTACAGCGCCAACTCGATCGCCCGCGTGCCGTCGCCATCCGGGCTGGGCACTTCCACGAAACCCAGGCGCCGTGCCAGTTCCAGCATCCGGGTGTTGTCCGCCAGCACGGTGGCCACCAGCTTTTGCGTGCCGTGCGCACGCTGGTAGTCGATGATGCGTCGCATCAGCAGCCCGCCCAGGTGCTCGCCTTTCATGTCCGAGCGCACGACGATGCCGAACTCGGCGCTGACGTTGTCGGGGTCGGAGATCGCGCGCACCACCCCGAGCGTGCGTTCCTCGCCGTCCGGCCCGGTGTCCACCGCCATGATGGCCATTTCGCGCGCATAGTCGATCTGCGTCAGCCGCGCCAGTTCGCTGCGCTCGATGCTGCGCCGGCTGTAGAACACGCGCATGCGGATGTCGGCCGGGTCGAGCCGGCTCAGGAAGACCATGTGCTGCGCTTCGTCCTCAGGGCGAATCGGGCGCAGCGTCAGCTTGCGGCCGTTCCAGACGACGGTCTCGACCAGGTTCGACGGGTAGGGCCTGATCGCGAAATTCAACGCGCCCGCACCGGCCTGCACGCTCAGGCGCACGCTCGCACGCAGCGCCAGCGCAGTCTGCGGACCGACCAGCAGCGGGCACAGGTCCAGCTCGGCAATCTGCGACACATCGCTGAGCAGTTGCGACAGGCTCACCAGCACCCACTGCAGCGCGGCCTCGTCGGCAGCGGGCGTGTCGCCCTGACGGCGCAGCAGCCGGTGCACGCCCGTGCGCTGCACCAGGGCACGCGCCAGCGGCAGGTTCAGGGGCGGCAGCGCCACCCCGGCGCCAGCGGCGGTATCCGCCGCTTCGCTGCCCTGGGCCAGCAGGATCACCGGGCCGAACAGCGGGTCGATACGCGCACCCACGCTCAGTTCGCGCGCATGCGCCGGCCGCGCCATCGATTCGACGCAGAAGCCCTGCAGACGCGCTGCGGGCAGGCCGCGGCGCAGCACGGTGTGCATGCGCTGTGCCGCATCGCGCACCTGCACCGCGCTGCGCAGGTCCAGCCGCAGCGCGCCGGCATGCACACCGGGTTTCAAGTCGGGCGAAACGATCCTCAGCGCCACCGGATAGCCGATGCGCTCGGCCGCGCTGGCGGCGGCATAGGGTTCGAGCTCGACCTGCCGGGTCGCGAGCAGCGCGATGCCGTAGATGCCGAGCAGCCGTTGCGTGTCCTGCGCATCGAGCTGCGTGTGCCCGTGACCCAGCGCGGCCTGCACCAGCGCACGCGCTTCGGCCGCGTCTGCGGCGGAGACGTCCTGGCTGGTGCTGGGCGGCGCTTCGATCAGTTGCGCCTGGTTGCGGCGGTAGGCCACCAGCATCGCGAACGCCTCAACCGGGTCTTCCGGCGTGCCGAAGCTGGGCACGGCGTTGCGCTGAAACACGCCATGCGCTTCCGCCACGGTGGCCACGCCGAGCCAGCAGCCCATCAGGCGCGGCGGTGTTTGCTGCGCCAGCGGCAACAGCGCTTGTGCCACCTCCGCGCTCGGCACCACCGCGCTGGGCGCGTGGATCGCCAGCAGGGCGGGGGCAGCGGCATCGTCGTGCAGCACCTGCATCGTCTCGGCATAGTGCTGCGCCGACGCCTCGCCGCTGAGTTGCAGCGGCGCGCCCGGCACAGGCGCTTCGGCCAGCAGGGGCTGCAGCCGCTGCAAGGTACGCGGCTCGAGCAGACACAGGCGCACGCCGGCCCGGGCGGCCGCGTCGGCCGCCAATCGGCCGGCGCCGGCACTGTTGGCGACGATGCTCAACCGCTCACTGTGGTTGCCGCGAAAGCGCGCCAGCATCTCGGCCGCCAGCAACATCTGCTGCACCGTGCCGACGCGCAGCATGCCGGCGCGCGCCATGGCCGCGTCATAGACGGCGTCGGCGCCGGCCCGTTCGTGGGGTGCCGAGCTGCCCGCGCGCACCACGATCACCGGCTTGTTGCGCGCCGCGGAGCGCGCTGCGGACAGGAACTTGCGCGGCGTGTCGATGGTCTCGATGTACAGCAGGATCGCGCGGGCACGCACATCGCTGGCCAGATGGTCGAGCATGTCTGCGGCATCGACATCGACATGCTGGCCCAGCGACACGACATGCGAAAAGCCGATGCCGCGCGCGCGCGCCCAATCGAGCATCGCGTTGGCCAGCGCACCCGATTGCGAGATGAATGCCAACTCACCCGGCAGCGCGTCGCCGACCGCAACGCTGGCATTCAGGCCGATGTGCGGCGCCAGCACGCCGATGCTGCCCGGCCCCAGCACGCGCAGCAGGTGCGGCCTGGCGGCATCGAGCATGGCCTGACGCAGCGCGCCATCCAGGCCGGCGCTCAACACCAGCGCCACATGCGTGCCGCGCGCGCCGAGTTCGGCGATGATGCCGGGCACGGTCGTTGCCGGCGAGCAGATGATCGCCAGGTCCGGCGCCTGCGGCAGCTTGGGCACGCCGGCGAAGACGATCTGGCCGTCGAGCCGGCGGTGCTTGGGGTTGACCGCATAGACCATGCCCTTGAAGGCGCCGGCGCGCAAGTTGCGCCACACCGCCGCGCCGACGCTGTCAGGTCGCGCCGAGGCGCCGATCACCGCCAGCGTCGTCGGGTTCAGCAGGGCATGCAGGTTGCGGGTGCTCACGGCGCGGTGCCGGCTCGGCGATGGGTTGCATCGATGCTACGCGCTGGCGGTCCTGCGGGCGTGTCACACTGGCCATCATTGTGGATGGAGCCGCTTGACCATGAAGATCCTCTTGCCCATCGATGGGTCCGAAGCCTCGCTCGCGGCCGTGCGCCAGGCCTTGCGCATGATCGACGACGGCCTGCATGGCAGCCTCGTGCTGGCCAATGTGCAGGAGCCGGCCACGCTGTACGAGATGCTGCTGGCGCACGACGCCGAGGTCATCGAAGAAGTCAGCGCCCAGGCCGGGTTGCACCTGTTGGCGCCAGCGGTGGCGCTGGTGCGCGAGGCCGGCGTCGAACACGAGATCGAGGTCGCCCGCGGCGACCCGGCGCACACGCTGATCGACGTGCTGGAGAACTTCGGCTGCGACATGGTGGTGATGGGCGCACGCGGCACGGGCACCTTGCGCAGCGCGCTGCTCGGCTCGGTGTCGCACGAGGTGCTGCACGCCGCGGCGGTGCCCGTGATGATCGTCAAGCCGCCACCGCTACCCGAGGAGGGCGATGGCGCGACCGCCGATTCGCCCGAATAAGTCATGCCGCCAAACCGCCAAGGCCGCGCGCAGCGCGCCACAATCGGGCCATGAGCAGCAAGAACAGCGATGATCAAGACCTGACCCGGGTGCTCGACGGCTGGGTCCCCGGCGGCGGCCCGGGCAGCGCGCCGATCGACCCGACGCGTGTGCTCGATGGTTGGTCCGCCGATGCGGGGCGGCCCAAGCCCGGCCCGCAACGCGAACTGCCGCTGGCCGAGGAGGTCGATCCGCAGGTGCGGCGCGCCGCACGCTCCGCCGCCGACGCCAGCCGTCTGCCCGAGGATCTGAACCTGAACGTGCCGACCCGCTATTCCAAGTGGGACAACAGCGACGTCACCGACGTCGATGCGGTGTCGAAGCCGGTCGAAGAGGCGGCCCGCTCCGGCTTCGGCGATCTCGGCACGCCCGGCGCCATCAGCACCAGCGTGCGCAAGCCGCCCGTGCCCGGGGTGCTCGATGCCTGGAAGCCCGGCTGCTGGATCGGGGCGGCGAAGAGTGTGTTCGGCGCGGTGGCGCGCCTGGTCAGCAGCTCGAAGGGGCCGGTGGTGGACACCTATGCGCCGCATATGCTGCTGGCGCTGTGGCCGCCGCAGAGCATGCGCCAGCCTTTCCTCGAGCGCTGGCCGCAGCGCATCCTGCTCAGTGCGGTGCCGGGCGACGACGCCGGCGCCGAACTGCTGCGCCACCTGCCGCCGGGTGCCGAGGTCTGGCTCGCCGACGCCGACATCGATTGGGCATTGGCCGGCGAGGCGGTGCTGTTGCACGACACCGGGCTGCGCGACTTCCAGCTGAAGGAGCTGCGCGGCTTCGTCGAGGCGGAGAAATTGGCGCATTGGGAGCGCCTGAACAAGGCCTACAAACTGACGGCCAGCGGTCAGCCGCTCGAGCGGATTTGAGGGTGCAGCCGCCGCCGCGATGAAGGCTTTCGCGGCGCTGTTTGCGGCGCTGGACGCCAGCACCTCCACGCTGGAAAAGGTGGCGGCGCTGCGCAGCTACTTCACCCAGGCCGACGCTGCCGACGCCGCCTGGGCGGTCTACTATCTGGCCGGCGGCAAGCCGCGACAGACCGTGCCCGCCGCGCTGCTGCGCGCCACGGCCTGCCGCGAGGCCGGCATTGCCGACTGGCTGTTCGAAGCCAGCTACCAGGCCGTCGGCGATCTGGCCGAAACCATTGCCCATGTGCTGCCAGCGCCCAGGTCGCACAGCGACATGGGCTTGGCGGCATGGGTCGAGACGCGCCTGCTGCCATTGCGCGGCCAGCCGTCCGAGGTGCAGGGCGACGCTCTGGCCGCGTGGTGGCGCGAGCTGGACACACCCAGCCGCTTCCTGTTGATCAAGCTGATCGGCGGCGGCTTCCGCGTCGGCGTCAGCAGGCTGCTGGTGCAGCGCGCGCTGGCCGAGGCCTTCGGCCTCGATGCCAAGCTCGTCGCCCAGCGCCTGATGGGCTACACCGACGCCAAAACCCTGCCCAGCGCGGCGCGCTTTGCGGCGTTGCATGCGCCGCACGCCGAGGGCGGCGACGAGGGCCAGCCGTACCCGTTCTTCCTGGCCCATGCGCTGGATGTCGCGCCGTCCGACATGCCGTCGCGGCTGGGGGCGGTGGCCGACTGGCTGGTGGAGTGGAAGTTCGACGGCATCCGCGCGCAGGTGGTTCGCCGCGCGGGCCGCTGCTGGATCTGGTCGCGCGGCGAAGAGCTGATGACCGACCGCTTCCCCGAAATCGTCGAGCGGGCCAGGGCCCTTCCCGACGGCTGCGTGCTCGATGGCGAGATCCTCGTCTGGCGCGACGACGCGCCGGCGCCGTTCCAGCAATTGCAGCGGCGCATCGGTCGCAAGCTGCTGTCGAAGAAGCTGCTGGCCGAGACACCGGTGCGCTTCCTGGCCTACGACCTGCTGCAGTGGCAGGGGCAGGATTGGCGCGATCAGGCCGCTGCAGGCGCGACGTGAGCGGCTGCACAGCCTGTGTGCGCAAAGCGGCATGCCGTTGTCGCCGCGGGTGACGGCCGGCGATTGGCCGGCGCTGGCCGAGTTGCGCGCGCAGGCACGCTCGCGCGGCGTCGAAGGCCTGATGTTGAAGGCGCTGCAGTCGCGGTACGGCAGCGGCCGAACCAAGGCCGATGGCACCTGGTGGAAATGGAAGATCGATCCGTTGACGGTGGATGGCGTGTTGATCTACGCCCAGGCGGGCCATGGCCGGCGTGCCAGCGTCTATACCGACTACACCTTCGCTGTGTGGAACCGCGCGCCTCACGATGCCGCCGAGGCCGCCGGCGTGGTCGAAGCCATCGTGCGGCGGGAGCAGGCCAAGCCCGGGGCGCTGCAGCTGGTGCCCTTCGCCAAAGCCTATTCGGGGTTGAGCGATGCCGAGTTCGCGGCCGTGGACCGGATCGTTCGTGCCCACACGCTGGAAAAGTTCGGCCCGGTGCGCAGCCTGCGGCCGACGCTGGTTTTCGAGCTGGCCTTCGAAGGCGTGAACCGCAGCGCCCGCCACAAGAGCGGCATCGCGGTGCGCTTTCCGCGCATGTTGCGGCTGCGCCCCGACAAGCCGCTGCACCAGGCCGACACGCTGGCGCAGTTGCAAGCGCTGCTCGACACCGGTGCCGGCGCGAATCCCGACGCAGACCGGGGCGCGACATGATCCTGAAAGGGCTGGTGGTCTTTCTCAGCGCCTTCTTGCTGTTCCTGCTGCAGCCGATCGTTGCCAAGCTGATCCTGCCGCGCTTTGGGGGCGGCGTGGCGGTGTGGGCCACCTGCTTGGTGTTCTTCCAAACAGCATTGTTGCTGGGCTATGGGCTGGCGCACGGCCTGGTGCGCGGCGCGCGGCAGCGCGCCTGGCACGTCGGCCACCGCGGGCTGCTGCTGACCAGTCTGGCGCTGCTGCCGATCGTGCCGATCGCGCAAGCACCGGCGCTGGCAGTGTTTGGCCCCGGGGTGCAGATCCTGCTGCTGCTGACCCTCAGCATCGGCCTGCCGTTCACGTTGCTGGCCATGACCAGCCCGCTGCTGCAGGCATGGATGGCCGGTGCTCACGTTGGCTTCAACCCCTACCGGCTGTTCGCGTTGTCCAACCTGGCGTCGCTGGCGGCGTTGCTGGCCTACCCGTGGCTGATCGAACCCTGGTTGCGCACGGCCACGCAGGCGCTTGCCTGGTCGGCCGCCTATGTGGCGTATGTGGCTGTGCTGCTGCTCATCAGCCTGCGCCGGCCGGCCGCCGCACTGCGGCATGCAGCGGCGAATGCGGCCGGCTCCGAAGACCGCGCACCCACCTGGCAGCGCACGACGGGCTGGTTTGCGCTGGCGGCGCTGGGCAGCTACGAGCTGGTGGCCGTCACCAACCACTTGACGCAGAACATCCCGTCGTTTCCGATGATGTGGCTGCTCCCGCTGGTGATCTACCTGGCCAGCTTCACGCTGTGCTTCGATGGCGACCGCTGGTACGCACCGCGCGCCTACCGCGCGGCCACGCTGCTGGCCGTGCTGGCGATGGCGCTGCTGCTGTATCGCGAGCGGCAGATCCACAACCTGGGCTGGCCGATCGGCGGCTTCCTGCTGGGATTGTTCGTGGCCTGCATGTTCTGTCACGGCGAGCTGGCGCGCAGCCGGCCCGCGCCATCGCGGCTGACCCACTTCTATCTGGCGGTGTCGGCCGGCGGCGTGTTCGGCGGGGCCGTGGTGGCGTTGGGCGCGCCAGCGTTGCTGCCCGGCTATTTCGAGCTCGAGATCGGCCTGGTGCTGGTGGCGCTGGCGGTGTTGTGGCGGGTCGGACATGCGGGCCGCAGCTGGGTGGCTGCCGCCTTGCTGGTGCTGCTGGTCAGCCTGGCCACGACGGTCTGGCGGGTGCAGGATGCCGGTCGACAGGTCATCGAGATGAGCCGCAACTTCTACGGCGTGCTGCGCATCCGCGACCACGCCGCCGACCGGCCGGCCGATCACGAGCGGGTCATGATCCATGGCAGCGTGCTGCATGGCCAGCAGTTCCTGGCGCCCGAGCGGCGGCACAAGCCGACCAGCTACTACACCCCGGCGTCGGGCGTGGGGCGACTGCTGACCACCTTGTCCGACCGGCCATTGCAGGTCGGCGCCATCGGCCTGGGCGCCGGTACCATCGCCGCCTACGGCAAGGCCGGCGACCGCTACCGCTTCTTCGAGATCGACCCGGCGATCGTCGCCGCCGCGCAGCGCCATTTCAGCTTCATCGCCGATTCGCCCGCCGTGGTGGAACTGCGCGTCGGCGACGGGCGGCTGCTGCTGCAGGCCGAAGCACCGGCCAGCTTCGACGTGCTGGTGGTCGATGCCTTTGCCGGCGATGCCATCCCGACGCACCTGCTGACGCGCGAGGCGGTTGCGCTGTACCGTCGGCGCTTGAAGCCCGGCGGCGTGATCGCGCTGCACCTGAGCAACAGCCACCTCGATCTGCGCGGCGTGGTGCAGCGCATTGCCGCCGACCTGGACCTGCAGCTGGCCTACGTCGCCGACCCGGGCATCGAGGGTGATGTGGGCAGCGCCGCGTCGGACTGGATCCTGTTGGCCGAGGACCGCGCGATCCTCGACCGGCCGGCCATCGCGCAGGCGGCCAAGGCGGTGCCTCACCGGGTCGCGGCGCGGGTCTGGACGGACGACTACAGCAACATCGTGCAGGTGCTGTCGCTGCGCCTTCTGGATTGAGCCGTCGCCGAGGACGCCGGCGCCGGCCAGCCGTACCCGTTCTTCCTGGCCCATGCATGGTCGGGCGACCCCGAGGCGCTGGGCGTAGCGTCGGACTGGCTGGTCGAATGGAACTACGACGGCATTCGCGCGCAGATCGTGCGGCGCGAAGGAGGCACCTGGGATCTGGTCGCGCGGCGAGGAGCTGATCACCGAGCGTTTCCCCGAGGTGGCGTTGCAGGCACAGGCGCTGCCGGAGGGCACCGTGCTCGACGGCGAACTGCTCGTCTGGCGAGACGGCGCACCGGCGCCGTTCCAGTCGCTGCAACAGCGCATGGGCCGCAAGCAGCCGGGCAAGAAGTTGCTGGCCGATGCACCCGTCGCCTTCATCGCCTATGACCTGTTGCAGTGGCATGGCCGGGACCAGCGCGCGCGGCGCGCGCAGTTGCAGCTGCTTTGCGTTAGCGCGGGATGGATGCTCTCGCCGGCACTGGTGGCCGACAGCTGGTCGGCGTTGGCCGCGCTGCGCGCCCAAAGTCGCGCGCGCGGTGTCGAGGGCTTGATGCTCAAGGGCCTGGCATCGGCCTACGGCAGCGGCCGCACCAAGACCGACGGCACGTGGTGGAAATGGAAGGTCGACCCGCTCAGCGTCGACTGCGTGCTGGTCTATGCGCAGGCCGGCCATGGCCGGCGCTCGGGCTTGTACACCGACTACAGCTTCGCCGTGTGGAACCGCGCACCGCACGACGCGGCCGAGGCCGCGGCCGTGGTCGAGGCCATCGTTCGCCGTGAGCCGGCCGCGGCCGGCGCCTTGCAACAGGTGCCATTCGCCAAGGCCTATTCGGGGCTCACCGACGCCGAGTTCGCCGTCGTCGACCGTGTCATCCGCGCGCACACGCTGGAGAAGTTCGGCCCGGTGCGCAGCGTCGAGCCGACGCTGGTGTTCGAACTCGGTTTCGAGGGCGTGAACCGCAGCCCGCGCCACAAGAGCGGCCTCGCGGTGCGCTTCCCGCGCATGCTGCGCATGCGTCCCGACAAGCCCTTGCACGAGGCGGATACGCTGGCGCATCTGCAAGCGATGCTCGACGCCGGTACGCCGCCCGCATGAACGCCAGGCTGGCGGCGTGATGTGGCTGTCCTTGGTGCCGCCCGTGACCGCCAAGCCGCGTGCGGACGATGCGATTCGCCCGCGTAGACTGGCACGAGTCGCGCCGCGCCATGCCGTGCCCTGCGGCGCCGTGTCGAGCCCTTGATGCGGCTCAATCGGGCGGGACCCGGCTTCTGGGATGCTGGCGTGGCCCGCCTTCGATGCAGATGCCGACCGACGCCGCACCGACCCCCCCGTCCCCCTGGCATGCGCTGGCGCCGCAGCATGCGGCGCAAGTATGTGGCGTGGACACGGTGCGCGGGCTCGATGCCGCGACGGTGGCGCAACGGCTGGCCGAGAGCGGGCCGAACGAACTGCCCGAGGCGCCACCGCGGCCGCTGTGGCGCGGCTTCCTGCGCCAGTTCAAGAGTCCGCTGATCTACATCCTGTTCGTCGCCGCTGTGCTGGCGGTGGCGCTGGACCATCGCACCGACGCGCTGGTGATCCTGCTGGTGGTGACCGTCAACGCGATCATCGGCGCGGCCCAGGAGGGGCGCGCCGAGCGCTCGATGTCCTCGCTGCGTCGGCTCGCGGGCCTGCGCGCGCGCGTGCTGCGCGAGGGCCGGGAGGCCGAGATCGGGGCCCGCGACGTGGTGCCGGGCGATGTGCTGCTGCTGGCCGCCGGCGATGCCGTCGCCGCCGACGCGCGGCTGCTCGAGCAGGCGCAGCTGCGGATGGCCGAGGCGGCGCTGACCGGCGAATCGGTGCCGGTCGCCAAGGCGGTGGCCGCGCTGCCCGACGCCACCGGACTGGCCGATCGCCACAACATGGTCTATTCGGGCACCTTCGTCAGCGCCGGGCGCGGCCGTGCGCTGGTGGTGGCCACCGGCGGGCACACCGAGGTCGGCCGCATCGCCGGCCTGACCCTCGGCGCGGTCGAGCCGCCCACGCCGCTGGAGCGGCGCGTCGCGCAGTTCGGCCGCTGGCTGGTCGGCGCGGCGCTGCTGCTGTTCGTCGCCGTCGTGCTGCTCGGGCTGTGGCGGCGGCTGCCTCTGGCCGACGTGCTGATGGTGGCCATCAGCCAGATGGTGTCGATGGTGCCCGAGGGGCTGCCGGTGGCGATGACGATCGCGCTGGCCGTGGGCATGCAGCGCATGGCCGCGCGCGGCGCGATCATCCGCCGGCTGTCGGCGGTGGAGACGCTCGGTTCGACCACCACGATCTGCAGCGACAAGACCGGCACGCTGACGCGCAACGAAATGACGGTCACCGCGCTGTGGCTGCCGGGCGGGCGCGCGGTCGAAGTCGGTGGCATCGGCTACGCGCCCGCCGGAGTGCTGCGCGAGGGCGGCGCCGAGCTGGCGGCCGAGGACGAGAGCGTGCGGGCGCTGGCCACGGCCGCGGCACTGTGCAACGACGCCGAACTGCTGCCGCCCGAAGACGAGCGCGGCGGCTGGAGCGTGCTCGGCGACCCCACCGAAGGCGCGCTGCGCGTGCTGGCGCTGAAGGTCGGGCTGGATCCGGCCGCGCTGGCACGGCAGGCGCCGCGCGAGGCCGAGCTGCCCTTCGATGCCCAGACCAAGCTGATGGCCACGCGCCACCGCATCGACGGCGCGCCGCGCCGCGTCTTCGTCAAGGGTGCGCCCGAGGCCGTGCTGCGGTTGTGCCGCAGCGGCGACGACGCGGCGACGCCGCAGGCCGTGCGTGCTGCCGCCGACGCGCTGGCCGCCAGGGCCCTGCGCGTGCTGGCCTTCGCCTGCGTCGACGACGACGTGCTCGATGCCGACGCCGGCTTCGAAGCGCTGGCCGGGCGCGCGCGGCTGCTCGGCCTGGTGGGGCAGATCGATCCACCGC
Organism: uncultured beta proteobacterium; assembly: GCA_963837675.1. GTDB lineage: Bacteria > Pseudomonadota > Gammaproteobacteria > Burkholderiales > Burkholderiaceae_C > Rubrivivax. The sequence continues at coordinate 223,011 of CAWIOH010000002.1, forward strand.
GCGGCTCCGCCCGGGATGCCGTGGCCGAGTGTCGTGCCGCCGGCATCCGCGCCGTCATGGTGACCGGCGACCACAAGCTCACCGGCTTGGCGATCGCACGCGAGCTGGGCATCGCGCACGAGGGCGACCGTGCGGTCGATGGCAACGAGCTGGAGCGCCTGGGCGAGACCGAGCTGCGCGACGCGCTGCCGCACATCGCGGTGTTCGCGCGCGTGCAACCGGCGCAGAAGCTGCGCATCGTCGAGGCGCTGCAGGCGCGCGGCGAGGTCGTGGCGATGACCGGCGACGGCGTCAACGACGCGCCGGCGCTGGCACGTGCCGATGTCGGCGTGGCGATGGGCATCACCGGCACCGAGGTGGCCAAGAGCGCGGCCAAGATCGTCGTCAGCGACGACAATTTCGCCACCATCGTCGCTGCGGTCGAGCAGGGGCGGGTCGTCTACGCGAACCTGAAGAAGGTCATCCTGTACCTGTTCGCCACCTCGATCGACGAGGTCGTGGTGCTGCTGCTGGCGCTGCTGGCCGGCTACCCGCTGCCGCTGCTGGCGGTGCAGATCCTGTGGATCAACATCGTCACCGAAGGCACGCTGACGGTGAACCTGGTGATGGATCCGCCCGACGGCGACGAGATGCAGCGCCCGCCGGTGCCGCGAGACGACCGCCTCGTCGACCGCGGCATGCTCGGCCGCATCGCGTTGATGGCCGGCACCGCGGTGCTCGTCACCTTCGGCTGGTTCGCCTGGCGCATCGGCCAGGGTGCGCCCGAGGAGCTCGTGCGCACCGAGACCTTCACCGTGCTGGCGATGGGCCAGTGGTTCAACGTGCTCAACTGCCAGTCGGCCACGCGCTCGGCACTGCGCCTGGGGCTGTTGCGCAACCCGTGGCTGTTCGGCGGGCTCGCGCTGTCGGTGCTGCTGCAACTGCTGGTGCTGTACGCGTCGCCGATGCAGGCGCTGTTCCATACCCGGCCGCTGCCGCCGGCGACCTTGTTGACGCTGCTGGCACTGACGAGCACGGTGCTGTGGACCGAGGAACTGCGCAAGCTGCGGCTGCGGCGCCGCCGCGCAGCGTGAGCGCGTGCCGGTGGCCGTCGTGGTGAGTGCGTACTGGTGTGTGCTCGGCGGCGCGTTGTGCGCCGCGGCCGGCGGCGAGCTGTTCGTGCGCGGCGCGACGGCACGATCGATCGCTGGCGCGGTTTCCTGCTGCTCGGCCTGTACGGCACGTACCTGCTGGCGATGTCGCGCCACTGAACGTCAGGCGCGCTGCCGCCGGGGAACGTCCGGCGGCTGTGGACGTCCAAGGGAATCGCCGCAGGTTGCGCGCCGTCAACTACGTGCGTCGCGGCGTGGCGGCGCGAGCGTTACCATCGACGCGCGACAACGAAAGGCCGATGCATGCAAGTGCAACTCAACACCGATGCCAATGTCCAGGGACGCGAATCGCTCGCCCACTGGGTCGAGGGCGAACTGCAGAAGGAACTGCAACGCTTCCGCGATCACGTCACCCGCATCGAGGTGCATCTCAGCGATGCCAACGCGACGCGCGCCGGCGAGGCGGACAAGCGCTGCAAGCTCGAGGCGCGCCTGGCCGGGCGCCAGCCGGTCGCCGTCAGCCACGATGCGGGGAAGGTGGCCGACGCCTTCCACGGCGCGGTCGTCAAGCTGCAGCGCAAGCTCGACACGGCGCTTGGCCGCGTGCGCGACGCGCATGGGCGTGACTCGATCCGCGGTGAATCGCCCGAGGCCTGAGACGCGCCGGGTGGCCGGGTGAGTGGCAAGGGCGCGGCCGCGCGCAACCGCGCATGCAACTGACCTTCGTCGGCGCCGCGCAGGAAGTCACCGGCTCGTGCTTCCTGCTGCAGGCCGACGGGCTGCGCTGCCTGGTGGACTGCGGCATGTTTCAGGGCGGGCGCGAGGCGCGCGCGCGCAACCTCGAGGCCTGGCCCTTCGAGCCGGCGCAGATCGACCTGGTGCTGCTGACGCACGCGCACATCGACCACAGTGGCCTGCTGCCCAGGCTGTGTGCGATGGGCTTCAAGGGGCCGATCTACACCACTGCAGCCACCGCCGACTTGCTGTCGGTGATGCTGCTGGACAGCGCCTACATCCAGGAGGGCGAGTGGGAGCGCGCCCAGCGCAAGGGGCGCAAGCGAATGCCGGCGCCGCTGTACACCGTGACGCAGGCCCTGGCCTGTCTGACGCAGTTGCAGGGCGTGGCCTACGACGAGGAGCTCAAGCCTCACCCGTTGCTGCGCTGCCGCTTCCGCGATGCCGGCCACATCCTCGGATCGGCCATCGTCGAGACCTGGCTCGAGGAGGGCGGCCGCAGCACCAAGCTGGTGTTCTCCGGCGACCTGGGCCAGCCGGGGCGTCCGATCGTGCGCGATCCGACGCCGATCGAGTCGGCCGACGTGCTGCTGGTGGAGTCCACCTACGGCGACCGGTTGCACCGCACGCTCGATGCCACCGTCGACGAGTTGGTGGAGGTGATCGACGGCACGCTGCGTCGGCGCCAGGGCAACATCGTCATTCCGGCGTTTGCGCTGGGCCGTACGCAGGAACTGCTGCTGCTGCTCATCGACCTGTGCCGCCAGGGCCGGCTGCCGCGGCTGCAGGTGTTCGTCGATTCGCCGATGGCCGACAAGGTCAGCGCCATCACCTGGAAGCACACCGAGTACCTTGACGCAGAAACGCGCGCGCTACTGTCGCTGCACCAGTCGCACCCCGAGTGGCTGGACCTGCGCTTCACCAAGAGCGTGGACGAGTCGATCGCACTGAATCGCATCAAGGCCGGCGCCATCATCGTCTCGGCCAGCGGCATGTGCGATGCCGGGCGCATCAAGCACCATCTGCGCCACCACCTGGGCCGGCCCGAATGCGCGATCGTCATCATCGGCTACCAGGCTGTCGGCACGCTGGGTCGTCGCCTGGTGGACGGCGAAAAGCGCGTGCGCATCTTCGACGAGGACATCACCGTGCGCGCCAGCGTGCACACCATCGGCGGGCTGTCGGCCCATGCCGACCAGGCCGCGCTGTTCGGCTGGCTGCAGGGCTTCACCGCGCCGCCGTCGAGGACCTTCGTCGTGCACGGCGAGGCCGACGTCGCACGCGGCTTTGCCGCGCGGGTGGCCGAACGCCTGGGCTGGCGCGTCGAGGCGCCGCAGCGCGGCGATTCGCTCGAACTTTGAGATCGCGCCGCTTGCCTTGCGCCGTCGACTGTGCCAATGTCGGCGCATGTGGTACGTCGCCATGCGGCAGCCGGGCAAAGCGAACGGATCCGGATCCGAGCGTCCTGGGCTGCGTGCGTGCGCGGCGGCCCTGCGCAAGCGCGCGTGGCCGAATGTCTGTCGCGCGAGCCGCGCGGCCGGCGTTGGAACTTCGAGCCTGCCGGCCATGTGCGCTTTCGGCAGGGCGCCCGATGGCCCGCGCCCAGTCCGACGTGGCCTGACGGCGCTGCTGTTGACGATGGCCACCGCATGCGCGCTGGCGGCACCGGTGCGCGTGCTCGAGGTGCAGGATGCCATCGGCCCGGCCAGCGCCGACTTCATCGTGCGCGGCATCGCCAAGGCGGCGGCCGCCGATGCGCCGCTGGTCGTCATCCAGCTCGACACGCCGGGCGGTCTGGACAGTTCGATGCGCCAGATCATCCAGGCCATGCTGGCGTCGAAGGTGCCGGTGGCGGTGTACGTCGCGCCCGAAGGCGCGCGCGCGGCCAGCGCCGGCACCTACATCCTGTACGCCGCGCACATCGCCGCCATGGCGCCCGCCACCACCCTGGGCGCGGCCACGCCCGTCGCCATCGGATTGCCCGGCAGCGAGCGCAAGCCACCGGGCGATGCCCCGCCGACGCCGGCGGCCGAGCCCGCCGGCAGCGCGCCGCCCAGCGCCAGACCCGGCGGTGCGGCAAGCGCCGCCGCCGGCCCGGTCGATGCGATGACGGCCAAGCACGTCAACGATGCCGCGGCCTTCATCCGCGGCCTGGCGCAGCAGCGCGGCCGCAATGCCGAGTGGGCCGAGCGCGCGGTGCGCGAGGCCGTCAGCCTGACGGCGAGCGAGGCGTTGCAGGCCAACGTGATCGATGTCATCGCCACCGATGTCGACGAACTGCTGGCCAAGATCGACGGGCGCAAGGTGCAGCTGCACAGCGGCGCCGTCACGCTGGCCACGCGCGGTGCGCCCATCGAAATCGTGCAGCCCGACTGGGCGGCAACGCCTGCTGTCGGTGATCGCCAACCCGAGCTTCGCGTTGATCCTGATGATGGTCGGCATCTACGGGCTGATCTTCGAGTTCGCGTCGCCGGGCTTCGGCGTGCCCGGCGTGGTCGGCGCGATCTGCCTGCTGCTGGGGTTGTTCGCGCTGCAGATGCTGCCGGTCAACTACGCCGGCCTGGGCCTGATCCTGCTGGGCATGGCGCTGCTCGCGGCCGAGCACTTCAGCCCGAGCTTCGGCGTGCTGGGCATCGGCGGCATCGCGGCCTTCGTCGTCGGCGGCCTGATGCTGTTCGACAACGACGTGCCCGGCTTCGGCGTGCCACTGGCACTGATCCTCGGCCTGGCCGCCAGCTCGGCCGCGCTGATGCTGCTGGGCGGCAGCATGGCGCTGCGCGCACGCAAGCGTCCCGTGGTCAGTGGCCGCGAGGACATGATCGGCGCCAAGGGCACGGTGCTGGCGGTGCAGGATGGCCAGCGCTGGGCCGAGGTGTACGGCGAACGCTGGAAGGTCGACAGCGCCGACGCGCTGCAACCCGGGCAGCGCGTGCGCGTGTTGTCGCTGCAAGGGCTGACGCTGCAGGTGCGCGCCGATTCACCGGATCATCCCCAAGGAGCCTGAGCATGTTCTTCAACCTGAATGTCGGCCTGGGCGTCGTGCTGCTGCTGTTGCTGTTGCTGGTGTTCGGCTCGCTGCGCATCTTGCGCGAATACCAGCGCGGCGTGGTCTTCCAGCTCGGGCGCTTCTGGAAGGTCAAGGGCCCGGGGCTGGTGCTGATCATCCCGGGCATCCAGCAGATGGTGCGCGTCGACCTGCGCGTGGTGACGATGGACGTGCCGCCGCAGGACGTGATCTCGCGCGACAACGTCTCGGTGAAGGTCAACGCGGTGGTGTTCTTCCGCGTGGTCGATCCGCAGAAAGCCATCATCCAGGTCGAGAACTACCTGATGGCCACCAGCCAGCTGGCGCAGACCACGCTGCGCGTGGTGCTGGGCAAGCACGAGCTCGACGAGATGCTGGCCGAGCGCGAGCGGCTCAACCTGGACGTGCAGCAGATCCTCGACGCGCAGACCGACGCCTGGGGCATCAAGGTCACCAACGTCGAGATCAAGCACATCGACCTGAACGAATCGATGATCCGTGCCATCGCGCGCCAGGCCGAGGCCGAACGCGAACGCCGCGCCAAGGTGATCCACGCCGAAGGCGAGAAGCAGGCCGCGGTGGCGCTGCTCGAGGCCGCGCAGATGCTGGCGCAGCAGCCCGAGGCGATGCAGCTGCGCTACCTGCAGACGATGACGCAGGTCGCCGGCGACCGCGCCTCGACCATCGTCTTCCCGCTGCCCATGGATCTGTTGGGGCGCCTGCTGGACAAGGGCCCCCGGCAGGGCTGACGCCGGTTCGTGACCGAACCCCGCAAACGGGGGGGCGAATCGGTGCTGTCAAACGTGGGGGGGCAGCTTGCGCCATGGCGCAAGCCGCCGCTAGGCTTCGGCACCGCGGGCCCTTCGAACCCGTGGCACCAAAGAGGAGTCACCGGCCATGAAGGTTTGTTTCGCATCTGCCTGGGGTGTCGCACGTGCTTGCGCCGCCGGCACATCGCCACGGGGCGTTCTTGCCGGCAGCGCGCTGCTGCTGTCGGCGTTGCCGGCGCTCGCGGCCTCGGTGACGTCGACCAAGGCCGCAGCCCACTTGACCGGTCCGCAGGTGGCGGCGGCGGACCAGAAGAACGAGGCGGCCAGCGGCGAGTTCAGCAGTTCGGCGGCGGTGTCGGGAAACGGCGGCGGCGGCACCGGCGATGCGTCGGCGCAGATCGGCGTGCTCAAGGTCTTTGCCTCGATGTTCAGCGATGCGGGCGGCAAGCTCGGCGGCGGTTCGGCGCAAGCGTCCTACGCCGAAGACATCACCATCTCCTCGGCCGGACTGAACGGCACCACCGGTCGCATCACCGTCGGCGTCACGCTGCAAGGCATGATCGACCCGCAGGGCTCGGGCGGCGGGTCGGTGGACTTCAGCTTCGGTGCCGGCGCCATGGGCGGATTTCTGGGTTCGTGGTCGGCGCAGTCTTCGCCATCGTTTCCAGGCGGCTTTCCGGTGGACGGGGTGAGTGCCAGTGCCGGCGGTCCGCTGTTCTATTCCAATATCCATGAGACGACCTTCGACTTCACCGTCGGCTCGGCCTTCACCGTCGTCGAGCGGCTGTCGGTCAGCACCTCCAAGATCGACTGTCCCTTCAACGTGGCGCAGTGCAATGCCTCGAGCGCCGGTTCGGTGAATATCGATTTCGGCCACTCGTCCTACTGGAACGGCGTGTCGGCGATCTCGCTGTTCGACGCCGCCACCGGCAAGTACGTGCCGGCCGACCTGAGCCTGTTCAGCGCCACCTCGTCGCAGGGGCTGGACATGATGAACTCGTTCGCGCCGCCGCCCGCTGTGCCCGAGCCGACCAACGCCCTGCTGATGTTCATCGGGTTGCTCGGTATCGGGGCCACGACACGGCGGGCCATGGCTTCAACCGAGCGTTCGACCCCAAATTCATCGCTTGGCGACCGCGGCAGCGTCAAGGCTGCACCGAGCGGGACGCTGTCGCGCCGCGCTCGTACCACGGCTTGCTGCGGTTGACGACCCGCACCACCAGCAGCATCACCGGCACCTCGATCAGCACGCCGACCACGGTGGCCAGCGCAGCGCCGGACTGAAAGCCGAACAGGCTGATGGCGGCAGCCACGGCCAGTTCGAAGAAATTGCTCGCGCCGATCAGCGCCGACGGGCAGGCGACGGCATGCGCTTCGCCCAGCCGGCGGTTCAGCCAATAGGCCAGCCCCGAGTTGAAGAACACCTGGATCAGGATTGGCACGGCGAGCATCGCGATCACCAGCGGCTGGCGCAGGATCGCCTCGCCCTGGAACGCGAACAGCAGCACCAACGTGGCCAGCAGCGCGGCAATCGACCAGGGGCCGATCCGTGCCAATGCGGCTTCGAAGGCCGCCTGCCCGCGTTGCAGCAGGGCCCTGCGCCAGAGCTGTGCAATGAACACCGGGATGACGATGTACAGCAGCACCGAGGTCAGCAGCGTGTCCCACGGGACGGTGATCGACGACAGGCCCAGCAGCAGCGCCACGATCGGCGCGAAGGCGAAGACCATGATGCTGTCGTTCAGCGCCACCTGGCTGAGCGTGAACAGCGGGTCGCCGTGCGTCAGCCGGCTCCAGACGAAGACCATCGCCGTGCACGGCGCGGCCGCAAGCAGGATCAGGCCGGCGATGTAGCTGTCGATCTGCTCGGCCGGGAGCCAGGGCGCGAACAGCTGGCGGATGAAGATCCAGCCGAGCAGCGCCATCGAGAAGGGCTTGACCGCCCAGTTGACGAACAGCGTGACGCCGATGCCGCGCCAATGCCGACCGACCTGATGCAGCGCGCCGAAATCGACCTTCAGCAGCATCGGGATGATCATCACCCAGATGAGCAGGCCGACCGGCAGATTGACCTTCGCGACCGCCATGCGGCCGACGGCCTGGAACGGGCCCGGCAGCCACTGGCCCAGGGCGATACCGACGACGATGCACAGCAGGACCCAGGCGCTGAGGTAGCGCTCGAAGACGCTCATCGGTGCCGCGGCTTCGCGCCGGGCAGGCAAGGCGGTGCTGGTCATGCGCGGCTCAGCGCCTGCCGATGCCCTTGAGCTCGCTCTGGATCGCCAGGCGGTCCAGGCTGGCCAACGGCAGCGCCAGCATCAGCTCGATGCGCCGCTTCAGCGTGATGAAGGTGTCGAGGAAGGCCTGCTCGCGCGTGGCCTCGTCGCCTTCGACGGCGGCCGGATCGGGCAAGCCCCAGTGCGCCGTCATCGGTTGGCCGGGCCACAGCGGGCACACCTCGCCAGCGGCCTGGTCGCACACGGTGAAGACGAAGTGCAGCGGCGGTGCGTCGGGCCGGGCGAATTCGTCCCAGCCTTTGCTGCGCAAGCCGTCGGTCGGAATGTGGTGCGCCCCCAGCACCTTCAGTGCCAGAGGGTGAACCGTCCCCTTGGGATGACTGCCGGCCGAACAGGCCCGGAAGCGGCCGTGGCCGAGTTCGTTGCACAGGCCTTCGGCGATGATCGAGCGCGCCGAGTTTCCGGTGCAGATGAACAGCAGGTTGTAGGTCTTGGGATCCATCGCGCTCTCAGCAGCAGGTGGTTTGAGATTTCACCGCGATGCCGATGGGCTTGCCCTGGGTCGCACCGGCAGCCGCGCCTTCGGCCGCCGCGGCACTGAAGGTCGGGATATCGCCCAGGGTGTGGAAGTGTTCCCAGGCAATGCCTTGCGGGTCGGTGACCCAATGCTTCTCGCTGCGCGCATAGCAGCAGGTGATCGCGCCCGCGTCGAGCAGTGCCATGTCCGCCGCGCGGGCGCGCGCCTTCATCTCGGTCAGTTCGCCCGGGTCGTCGGTCTGCAAGCCCAGGTGGTCGATGCCCGGCTGCGCACCGCGCGTCGAGATGGCGAAGTTCAGCGCCGGGTCGTCGAGCATCCACTTGGCATGGTCCACCTCGACCCGCGCCGGCTCGGCGGCGAAGAGCTTCGAGTAGAAGCCGATGCTCTGTGTCAGGTTCTGGACATGCAGGTGCACGTGAAAGCGTTTCATGGGTCGTCCTTCTCAGCAGGTGGTGCGGCGGCGGTCCGTGCGGGGCGCGCACGAACGCCCTTCACAGCAATGGTCGGTGAGGTAGCCCAGCAGATCGTTCATCTGCACGATCGACGGGCGGTAGATCAGGCTGCGCCCGTCGCGCTCGACGCTCAGCAGATCGGCATGCATCAGCTCCTTCAGGTGGAACGACAGCGTCGACGATGGAATGTCGAGCATGGCGCACAGCGCCGTGGGCGTCAGTCCGTCGGGTGCGGCGCCGACCAGCGCGCGAAAGACGCGCAGGCGAGCCCCCTGCGCCAGGGCGGCGAGCGCCGATACGGCTGCTTTCTCATCCATATTTCCAAGTATATCGAAATAATGGGTCGTGTCGAGCGCCTGCTTCCGTCGCGCGGCATGAGCGCGACCGAGCCCTGCGGTCGTTTATTCAGCGTCCCACAGGGCCGCCATGGCGTCGGTGAAGTGCTGCGCGACCCGGTCCGCGATCCGCGTGCCGTTTGCGCGCAATGCCCAGCGGCCCGCGACCAGCACGTCGCGGAAGGGGCGGCCCGGGCTGGAGAAGACCAGCGCGTCGAGCAAGCGATCGGCCGGCACGCCCAGCACAGAACTGGCGGTGGGGTCGATGACCAGCAGGTCGGCGCGGGCGCCCGGCCGCAAGCCCCAGCCGGGCAATCCGGCGGCCGCGGCGCCGGCAGCGACGGCGCTGTCGAACAGCCGCGCCGCGCTGCTGGGTTGGCCGAGCAGCGGCGCGGCAGCGACGTTGCGTTGACGACGCTGCAGTCGCTGGCCGTATTCCAGCCAGCGCAGTTCCTCGAAGGCATCGCGCGTCACATGGCTGTCCGAGCCGATGGCCATCGGCACGCCGGCATCCAGCCAGCCGCCCAGGTCGGCCAGGCCGTCGCCGAGGTTGGCTTCGGTGCTCGGGCAGATGACGACGCCGGCGCCGCTGCGGGCCACGGCGGCGATCTCGTCGCCCGTGGCATGCGTGGCATGCACCAGCTGCCAGCGTGCGTCCAGCGCGGCGCGCGTGGCCAGCCACGCGATCGGCCGCTGGCCATGGGCCTTCAGGCAGTCGTCGACTTCGGCCGTCTGCTCGGCCACATGGATGTGGATCGGCACGTTGCCGAGGCCGGCCACCAGCCGCTCGATCGCCGCTGGCTCGGCCGCGCGCAGCGAGTGGATGGCCACGCCGCTGCGCAACCCCGGCCGGCCGCTGTCGCGGGCAGCACGGTGCAGCGCCAGCACGCCATCGGCATCGGTGGCGAAGCGCCGTTGCTCGTCGCGCAGTTGCGGCTGGGCGAAGCCGGCACGCTGGTACAGCACCGGCAGCAGCGTCAGGCCGATGCCGGTGTCGGCGGCCGCGTCGGCCAATGCCCAGCCCAGTGCCATCGCGTCGGCGTAGGGCCGGCCATCGCTCTGGTGCTGCAGGTAGTGGAATTCGCACACCTGCGTGTAGCCGCCGCGCAGCAGTTCCAGGTACAGCATCGCCGCCACGGCACGCAACTGCGCCGGCGTGATGCGCAGCGCCACGCGGTACATGCGCTCGCGCCACGACCAGAAATCGTCGCGCTCGCTCTCACGCCGTTCGCTCAAGCCGGCGAAGGCGCGCTGGAAGGCGTGGCTGTGGGCGTTGACCAATCCCGGCAGCACCGGCCCGGCCAGCGCTTCGGCGTCGACGGGCGCTGCCACGCCCGCCGTGATTTCGGCCCAGCAACCGTCGGCGCCGGCGCGCAGCAGCACATGCTCTTGCCAGGCGCCGTCGATCCAGGCGCGCGGCGCCCACAGCCATTGCGGATTCATGGCTCGGGCGTGCCCGTGTCTTGCGCACCCTGGTCCAGGCTGGCGCGGGCGGCGGCAGCCAGCGCCTCGTACCTTGCCCTGAATGCGTCGAGCTGTTCCTCTTCCAGCTCTTCCAGGTCGAGCAAGGCGTTGTGCGCACCGCGCGTGGCGCGAATCAGTTCGTCCAGTTTCACCTGCATGGCTTCGGTGTCGCGGTTCTGTGTGTTCTGGATCAGGAACACCATCAGAAAGGTGACGATCGTCGTGCCGGTGTTGATCACCAGTTGCCAGGTGTCGCTGTAGCCGAAGACCGGGCCGGTGACCACCCACACCGCGATCACCGCCACGGCCAGAACGAACACGCGCGGTCGGCCGCAGAAATGCGCCGCCGCCTTGGCGAAGCGCGAATACCAGGCCGTGCCGGACGCTCTCGCACGCTGCTTCAAACCCGGATCTCCTGCTCGTCGGCCAGCACCGCACCGCTTTCGCGCAGCAACTCGCGCAGGATCGATCGGTGGCAATGGGCTTCGTCGGCGCAGTAGCAGCCCACCGCCAGGTTGCTGGCGTGCGACAGCGCGGCCAACAATCCGATGGCATGCGCGGCCTCCGGCCGGCGCATCTCGGCGCGGTACTTGCGCGCGAACGCGGCCCACTGTGCCGGCGTCGTCGCCACTTGCGCCTGCTTCATCGTCGGCAGGCTCGGTGCCAGCGTCGGAAACCACAGGTCGTACCAGTTGCCAGAGGCGAACTCTGCTTTCGGCACGCCGCGCGGCGGGCGCCGCACCGTGCCGATGCGCAGGCCCTCGTCCGGCGTCCTGGCGCTGCCCAGTCGAAGCACACGAAGCACCATGTTCCGCTCCTTGTCCGTGATCGTGCCGTCAACAGGAAGATCGCCAAGCCTCAGTGCGGTCGCCAGTCGATCATCGTCTGCACCATCGGCCGCAGCAGCCGTTGCAATTGCTCGGCGGGCGCGTCTTGCCAGTCGAGCGGTGGCTCTTCGCGCATGTAGGTGCGCCAGCATTTTTCCAGCTGCACCGCGTGCACGCCTTCGTGCGGCCGGCCGAAATGCCGCGTGATGTGCCCGCCCGTGAAGCGGCCGTCCACCGCCAGGCTGTACTGCGGCCGCTCGAACATCGGCTGCTCGCGCAGCAGCGTGGCCAGCGCGTCGCGCAGCGACGGCGCGCAGGCCGTGCCGTCGGCCGTGCCGAGGTTCAGGTCGGGCAGCTGGCCTTCGAACAGCCACGGCAGGCGCGACTTGATGCTGTGGCCGTCGAAGAGCACGGCGTGGCCATGCTCGTCCTTCAGCCGCGCCAGTTCGTGGGCGAGCGCATCGTGGTACGGCGCCCAATAGGTGTCCACACGGTGCGCCACTTCCGATGGCGTCGGCGCCATGCCCTCGCGGTACAGCGCATCGCCGGTGAACAAGCGCGTCGGACACAGCTCGGTGTTGTTGGCGCCGGCGTACATCGGCCGGTTGTCGCGCGGCCGGTTCAGATCGACGACGTAGCGGCTGTGCAGCGGCACGATCAGGCTCGCGCCCAGCGCCACGACGAAGGCGTACAACCGGTCGAGGAACCAGTCGGTGTCCTCCACCGCCAGCGCGCGCGGCTGCAGCGCGGCCTGCAACGACGCGGGAATCGCGGTGCCGGCATGCGGCACGCTGACCAGCAACGGCGTGTGGCCGCGGTGCAGGATGTAGATCGGTTCCTTCAACGGCTGGCCTCCTGGCCGCCGACGATACGCCGCCGGCAGGGGTTGCGGCCGAACCCGTACGACAACTCGTTCGGATGCTGCAGGTCCCACACCGCGAAGTCGGCGCGCTGCCCCGCCTGCAGTTGGCCGCGGTCGTGCAGGCCGAGCGCGCGTGCACCATGCGCCGTCGCGCCGCGCAGCGCTTCTTCGGGCGTCAGGCGGAACAGCGTGCAAGCCATGTTCAGCATCAGCAGCAGCGACAAGCCCGGCGACGAGCCCGGGTTGTGGTCGCTGGCCAGCGCGATCGGCACGCCGGCGTCGCGCAAGGCCTGAACCGGCGGCACTTTGGTTTCGCGCAGGAAGTAGAAGGCGCCGGGCAGCAGCACCGCCACCGTGCCGGCCGCGGCCATGGCGCGCACACCCTGCGTCGACAGGTGTTCCAGGTGATCGCAGGACAGTGCGCCGAAGCCCGCTGCCAGCGCGGCGCCGCCCTGGTCGCTGAGCTGCTCGGCATGCAGCTTGACCGGCAGGCCCAGGCGTTGCGCCGCTTCGAACACGCGCCGCGTCTGCGCCGGGCTGAAGGCGATGTTCTCGCAGAAGGCATCGACCGCATCGACCAGGCCTTCGGCGTGCAGCGCGGGCAGCCAATCGCACACCGCCGCGATGTAGTCGTCGGCGCGGCCCTCGAACTCCGGCGGCAGTGCATGCGCCGCGAGGCAGGTGGTGCGCACCGACAGCGGCAGCTCGCGGCCCAAGCGCCGCGCGATGCGCAGGCAGCGCGCCTCGTGTTGGGCGCTCAGGCCGTAGCCGGACTTGATCTCCAGCGTGGTCACGCCCTCGGCCATCAGGTTCAGCGCGCGTTGCCGCGCCGAAGCCAGCAGTTCGGCGTCGCTGGCCGCACGCGTCGCCGCGACGGTGGACCGGATGCCGCCACCGGCACGGGCGATGTCCTCGTAGCTGGCGCCTTGCAGCCGCAACTCGAACTCGCGCGCGCGATGGCCGCCATAGACCAGGTGGGTGTGGCAATCGACCAGCCCCGGCGTCACGAGGGCACCGCCCAGGTCGTGTTCCTCGACCAGGGCCAGCCCGGCAGGCAGCTCGGTTTCGGCGCCGACCCAGTGCAGGTGGTCGCCATCGACCAGCAGCGCGCCGCGCTCGACCCAACCCCAGGGCGCGGCGCCGGCCAGCGTGGCCAGCCGGGCGTTGCGCCACAGGTTCAGCGGTCTCATGCCTTCACACCGCTATCGAAGCCGAGCCACCAGGCGCGCGCCGTCGGCATGTCGGCCAGCTGCCAGACACCCGTGGCGTTGTCGGCCCAGGCCAGCGTGAAGGGCTCGAGCCGTTGGGCATCGGCGCCGTCGATCTGCAGCGTCGCAGCGTCGGCGACAAACACGGCGCGCAGACCGCTTCGTGGCGCGAAGACCGCGCCGGGTGCGGCGCGTCGCATCGTGGCGCGGCCGCTGCCGCGTCGTGCCATCAGGTTCAGATCGCGTGTCGGCCCGTCGACCAGCGTGCAAACCGGCGCCGCCTCGCCGGCGAAGCGCAGTGGCGCGCTGTCGCCATCCACCACCGTGCGGCCTTCGGGCAACTGCAGCACCACGCCCGCACCTTCGAGCACGGCGAACCAGCGCTCGACGCCCGGGAAGGCGGAGAAGGCGGCATCGGCATCGATGTCGGCGACGCTGATGCGCAGCTGCCAGTCGGCGGCCGTCGGCCAAGCCAGCAGCTCGCGCGTGAAGCCGGCGCCGTTGCGCCAGCGCTGTGGCTCGACCTGCTCGCAGCGGCGTGTGTGCAGTGTCATGCGGGCCGCTCCCAGAGCAACGGGAACAGCGGGTGCTCCATCGCCGCGCCGGCCGGCAACTCGTCTGCCAGGCCGGGGAACTCCGGCGAGGTGGCCCAGGGCCGCGGCGCGTGGCGCATGTCGTCGCCCAGCCAGCGCACGGAGAAGACACGCCGCCGCCGGTCGCCGTCGACCCCGCGCGAAGCATGCAGCGCCAGCATGTGGAAGCAGACCACGTCGCCGGGCTCGATCTCCCAGCCGAGGATCGGCAGTCGCTCGCGTTCGGCTTCGATGTCGGGCAGGTCGGCCAGGCTGCCTTCGGGGAACCATTTCGCCCGGTGGTCCATGAAGGTGCGCGGCATCAGCCACGGCCCGCGGTGCGAGCCGGCGACGAATTCCAGCGTCGAATGCCGGCGCACCGCATCGACGGCGATCCACATGCTGCAGTTCAGCGTGCCTTCGACGTTGTAGTAGGGCTGGTCCTGGTGCCACGGGGTCGGCGCGCGCGTGCCGGGCTCCTTGGTCAGCATGTGGTCGTGGTACAGACGAATCTGCCGGCTGCCGGTGAGTGCGCCGGCGGCGGCGGCGAGCGGCGATTCGAAGATCAGGCGGCGGTAGGCGGCGTTGTGCTGCCAGTTGCAGAAGTCCTCGACGAACCGGCCGGGGTCGTCGGCACGGCTTGCAACCTTGGCACGCGGGCTGGGTGCGGCCAGGTTGGCATCGATGCCGTCGCACAGCAGTGCCACGTCGAGCGGCGACAGCAACCGGCGCACGCACACCGCGCCGTCGCGGCGGAAGGCCTCGGCCAACTCGGGCGTGACCCGATCGCGCACCCTGGCCTCGATGGCAGCGCTGTGCGTCATGGTTTGAATTCTCCCTGCAGCAGGTAGCGCGTGCCCGGGTGCACCAGCCGCGCCAGCGTGATCGGCCCTTCGTTGCCGACCGTGCGCCGCACGACCACCAGGCAGGGCTCCTCGCGGCCGATGCCCAGCAGCCTGGCTTCCTGCGCGGTGGCCAGCGCGGCCTCGATCGAATACTGCGCCTCCCAGAACGGCGCCACCTGCAGCAGGTACTGCGTTGGCGTGATTTGCGTGAAGTCGCACTTCAGGTAGTCCGGCGCCCGCGCCGGGTTGACGTAGCGGTCCTCGCATTGCAGCGCCACGCCGTTCTCGAAGTGCACGATCAAGGTGTGGAAGGCAGGCGCTCCGCTGGCCAGCCCGAGCCGCTGCGCCAGCCCCTCGGGCGCCGTTTCCTGCCGTGCCAGGTGCACCGAGACATGGTGCTCATGGCCGCGTGAGGTGATTTCCTCATGCAAATCGCGGATGCGCAGCGTCGAGGCCACGCGAAACAGCTGCGCCGCAAAGGTGCCGACACCCTGCACGCGCTCGATCAACCCTTCGGCGCGAAGCTCGTTCAGCGCGCGCGTCACCGTCATGCGGCTGACGCCGAACTGCGCCACCAGCTCGGCATCCGACGGCATCGGCGCACCCGGGGGCCAGCGCCCGCGCGACAGCTCGTCCTTCAGGTGCTGCTTGATGCGCGCATAGGGCGCGGCCGGCGCCGTCGGCGTGGTGGCCCGGGCGGACCGGAACCTAGGGTAAACCTGGGTACTCATGGCTGAAAAGTTTACTTGCATAGACTTGTCTAGTCAACTAAAGTCACGCCTCTGTCCCGACGAGTTTCGCGAGGCCCCTCATGTCCGATCTGTCCACCGTCCAGCAACTGTCCCGGGCCCGCGTCGTGCGCGCTCCGCGCGGCACGCAAATCAGCTGCCGCAACTGGCTCATCGAAGCCGCCTACCGCATGCTGCAGAACAACCTCGACCCCGAGGTCGCCGAGAACCCCGATGCGCTGGTGGTCTATGGCGGCATCGGCAAGGCGGCACGCAACTGGGACTGCTTCGACGCCATCTGCAAGGCGCTGCGCGAGCTGCGCGAAGATCAGACGCTGCTGGTGCAAAGCGGCAAGCCGGTGGGCGTGTTCCGCACCCATGCCGACGCGCCGCGCGTGCTCATCGCCAACTCCAACCTGGTGCCGAAGTGGGCCACCTGGGAGCACTTCCACGAACTCGACCGCAAGGGCCTGATGATGTACGGCCAGATGACGGCCGGCAGCTGGATCTACATCGGCAGCCAGGGCATCGTGCAGGGCACCTACGAGACCTTCGTCGAAGCCGGCCGGCAGCACTTCGGTGGCAGCCTGAAGGGCCGCTGGATATTGACGGCCGGTCTCGGCGGCATGGGCGGCGCGCAGCCGCTGGCCGCCACCTTCGCCGGGGCCTGCAGCCTGAACATCGAATGCCAGCAGTCGCGCATCGACTTCCGCCTGCGTTCGAAGTACCTGGACGAACAGGCCAAGGACCTGGACGACGCACTGGCGCGCATCGAGCAGTACACCGGCGAAGGCAAGGCCGTGTCGATCGGCCTGCTCGGCAATGCCGCGGAAGTGCTACCCGAGCTGGTGAGGCGTGGCATCCGGCCCGACCTGGTGACCGACCAGACCAGCGCACACGACCTGGTCAACGGCTACCTGCCCGCCGGCTGGAGCGTGGACAGCTGGAAGGCGGCGCAGCTCGACGCCGGCCAGCACGCCGCGCTGCGCGAGGCCGCGGCGCAAAGCTGCGCGGTGCATGTGCAGGCCATGCTCGACTTCCAGGCGATGGGCATTCCGACGGTGGACTACGGCAACAACATCCGTCAGGTGGCTTTCGACCGCGGCGTGAAGAACGCCTTCGACTTCCCCGGTTTCGTGCCGGCCTATGTGCGCCCGCTGTTCTGTCGCGGCAAGGGTCCGTTCCGCTGGGTGGCATTGAGCGGCGACCCCGAAGACATCCGCAAGACCGACGCCAGGATGAAAGCGTTGTTCCCCGAGGACGCACACCTGCACCGCTGGCTCGACATGGCGGGCGAGCGCATCGCCTTCCAGGGCCTGCCCGCGCGCATCTGCTGGATCGGCCTGGGCGAGCGCCATCGCGCCGGCCTGGCCTTCAACGACATGGTGAAGAGCGGCGAGCTGAAGGCGCCGATCGTCATCGGCCGCGACCATCTCGATTCGGGCTCGGTGGCGTCGCCGAATCGCGAAACCGAAAGCATGATGGACGGCAGCGACGCCGTGTCCGACTGGCCGCTGCTGAACGCGCTGCTCAACACCGCCGGCGGCGCCACCTGGGTCAGCCTGCACCATGGCGGTGGGGTCGGCATGGGCTACTCGCAGCACAGCGGCGTGGTCATCGTCTGCGACGGCAGCGATGCCGCCGCCAAGCGCATCGAGCGCGTGCTGTGGAACGACCCGGCCACCGGCGTGATGAGACACGCCGATGCCGGCTACGCCGAGGCCGTCGCCTGCGCCAGGGAGCAGGGCCTGAAGCTGCCGATGGTGGGTGCATGAGTGCGCCGGGCCGCTCCCAAGCGCTCATCCCGGAGCGCCTTGCGCGCAGGGCAGTCCAATGACATTGCAGCTGTCGCCGGGGCGGCTGACGCTCGAGCAACTGAGCGCCATCCATGCCAGCACGCTGCAGCTGACGCTGGACGATGCGGCGCGCGAGCGCATCCGCGCCAGCGCCGCGGTGGTGCAGCG
The DNA here is from genome assembly GCA_963837675.1 of uncultured beta proteobacterium. GTDB lineage: Bacteria > Pseudomonadota > Gammaproteobacteria > Burkholderiales > Burkholderiaceae_C > Rubrivivax. The sequence continues at coordinate 240,664 of CAWIOH010000002.1, forward strand.
TGCTGCGGCCGGCGACGCGCCGGTGTATGGCGTCAACACCGGTTTCGGCAAGCTCGCCAACCAGCGCATCAGCGCCGCCGACCTGGCGACGCTGCAGCTCAACCTGATCCGCTCGCACAGCGTCGGCGTCGGCGAGCCGCTGGCGCCCGAGGTGGTGCGGCTGATGCTGGCCACCAAGGCGGCGAGTCTGGCGCGCGGTCATTCCGGCGTGCGCGAGGAGGTGGTCGACACGCTGCTGGCAGTGCACAACGCCGGCCTGGTGCCCTATGTGCCGTCACAGGGTTCGGTCGGTGCGTCGGGCGACCTGGCGCCGCTGGCGCACATGACCTTGGCGCTACTGGGCGAAGGCGAGATGTGGGTCGTCGACCGGCGCCGTCCGGCGCTGGCGGCGCTGCAGGCGGCCGGCATCGCGCCGCTGCAACTGCAGGCCAAGGAAGGCCTGGCGCTGATCAACGGCACGCAGACTTCGACCGCACTGGCATTGCATGCGTTGTTTGCGTTCGAGCCGGTGCTGCAGGCGGCGCTGGTGATCGGCGCGTTGACGGTGGATGCGGCGCGCGGCAGCGACGGCCCGTTCGAAGCGCGCATCCATGCGCTGCGCGGCCAGCCGGGGCAGATCGACGTGGCCGCGGCCTACCGTGCGTTGCTCGCCGGCAGCGAGATCCGGCGGTCGCACCTGAGCGGCGACGACCGCGTGCAAGACCCGTACTCGCTGCGCTGCCAGCCGCAGGTGGTGGGCGCCTGCCTGGATCAGCTGCGCCACGCCGCCGCCGTGCTGCATCGCGAGGCCAACGCCGTCACCGACAACCCGCTGGTCTTTGCCGGCGATGGTGAAGCACCCGCCGCGATGGTTTCCGGCGGCAACTTTCACGCCGAGCCGGTGGCCCTGGCCGCCGACGGCATGGCGCTGGCGATTGCCGAGGTCGGCGCGATCGCCGAGCGCCGCATCGCCATGCTGATCGACACCGGGGTGTCGCGCCTGCCGCCCTTCCTGACGGCCAACGCCGGCCTGAACAGCGGCTTCATGATCGCGCACGTCACGGCCGCGGCCTTGGCCAGCGAGAACAAGTCGCTGGCACACCCGGCCAGCGTGGACAGCCTGCCCACCAGCGCCAACCAGGAAGACCACGTCAGCATGGCCACCTTCGGCGCACGGCGGCTGCAGCCGATGATCCGCAACACCGCGCACATCCTCGGCATCGAATGGCTGGCGGCGGCGCAGGGCATCGAATTCCTGCGCCCGCTGCGAAGCTCGCCGGGGCTGGAGTCGGCGCACGCGCTGCTGCGCACTGCCGTGCCCGCGATGCCGCAAGACCGCTACCTGGCGCCCGACATCGAAAGCGCCACCGCCATGGTCACCGACGGCTCGCTGGCGCGCATCTTGCACGCCCTGCCGGAACGGCCGCTGCTGCTGCCCAGCGCATGATGCGAAGCCCGCTTTGGCAGGTGGGCAGCGCCGGCCGAGGTGCCGGATACTGCGACACCGGAGAAGCCCGATGAAGCTGTCGATCGTCTTGTCCTTCGCCGCCGCCGTGTGCCTGGCGGCTTGCGCCGGTGGCGAGGGGTCCAAGCCGGCGCCGCGGCCCATCTCCAAGCTGCCGCCGATGGAGCATCCGGCCGACAACCCCGCCACGGCGGCCAAGGTGGCACTGGGCAAGCAGCTGTTCACCGACCCGCGCCTGTCGGGCAGCGGCACAACAGCGTGCCAGAGCTGCCACTACCGCAACCTGGGCTGGGCCGATGCCAAGGTGCTGTCGGTCAAGGACGACGGCAAGCCGAACACCCGCCACACGCCCACGCTGTACAACGTCGGCTTCCAGTCGCTGTGGTACTGGGACGGCCGCGCCACTACGCTGGACGCCCAGATCCTGGCCGCCTGGCGCGGACAGATCGGCGCCGATCCGGCCAAGGTCACCGCGATCATCAATGCCGTGCCCGGCTACCGCAGCCAGTTCATCGCCGTCTGGGGCACCGAGGCCACGCCCGATAACCTGGTGAAGACGCTGGCCGCCTTCATGCGTTCGCTGGTCAGCACCGATTCAGCGTGGGACCGTTACGAAGCCGGCGAAACCAATGCAGTGTCGAAGGACGCCATCGCCGGCGAGGCGTTGTTTGCCGGCAAGGGCCGCTGCACCACCTGCCATTCGCCGCCGTACTACGGCAACAGCACCTTCTTCAATATCGGGCTGGAAGCCGGCAAGTCCCATCCCGACCCGGGCCGCTTCAACGTCACCAAGCTCGAAGCCGACCGCGGCGCCTTCAAGACGCCGACGTTGCGCTCGGTGGCGTTGTCCGCGCCGTACTTCCACGACGGCAGCGCCGCCACGCTGAAGGATGCTGTGGTCTACATGGCGGGCGGCGGCAAGGCCGACCCGAGCAAGACGCCGATCCTGCAGCCCACCCACTTGAACGAGGCCGAGATCGACCGGATCGTCGCCTTCCTGAACAGCCTGAGCAGCACCGAAACCTGGGTGCAGCCGGCCCTGCCCTGAAACACGCCTTCCACTGTCCTTTCAACCACGAGGTTCTCGCATGAAGAAGATGTCGTTCCGTATCACCCTGCTGGCTGCCGCTGCCGCACTGGCTTCGGCCGGCGCCTGGGCGCAGGAAACCAAGGTCACCATCGGCATGTCCGGCTGGACCGGCTTCGCGCCGCTGACGCTGGCCAAGGAGGCCGGGCTGTTCAAGAAGCACGGCCTGGACGTGACGATCAAGAAGATCCCGCAGAAGGACCGCCACCTGGCGCTGGCCAGCGGCGACATCCAGTGCGCGGCGACCACGGTCGAGACCTGGATCGTCTGGACGGCCAACGGCATCCCCACCACGCAGATCTTCCAGCTCGACAAGAGCTACGGCGCCGATGGCATGGTGGTCAAGCCTGCCATCGCCAAGATCAGCGACCTGAAGGGCAAGACGGTCGCGGCCAGCGCGCCCGGCACGGCGCCGTACTTCACGCTGGCCTGGATGCTGAAGAAGAACGGCCTGACGGTGAAGGACGTCAACGTCGTCAACCTCGAGCCGCAGGCCGCGGCCAACGCGATGATCGCCGGCACCGCCAACCTCGATGCGGCGATGACCTACGAGCCCTATCTGTCGGCGGTGCGCGACAAGCCCGAGGCCGGCAAGATCATCGCCACCACGCTCGACTACCCGATGATCATGGACACCTTCGGCTGCACGCCGAAGTTCCTGGCCGACAACCCGAAGGCGGCGCAAGCGCACTGGCCGACGGCTACTTCGATGCGCTGGCGATGATCAAGGCCGAACCGAAGAAGGCCTTCGAGATCATGGGCGCGGACGTCAAGCAGCCGGCCGAGCAAGTTCGAGGCCAGCCAGAAGAACCTGCGCTGGCAGGACCGCGCGGCGAACCAGAAGTTCTTCGCCGGCGAGCACGCCGAATTCAGCAAGGAGGCCGCCGGGCTGCTGCTGGAGGCCGGCATCATCAAGCAGCTGCCGGACATGAGCAAGCTGGCCGACCGCAGTACGTCAAGTGAACGGCGGTTCGGGATCGGCGGCGGGCGCTCCGGTGCCTGCGGCGCTGTCGGGCGCGGCGCGCCGGCAATCGCCGCAGCGCGCCTCCGGCGCGCAGGCGGGCGGCAGGCAGGCGCCGCGGCGGCCGCCGATGATGCGACCGCTCGCCCCGGTGGCCAGGGGCGCGCGTTGCTGCTCGGCATCGGCTTTTTCGTGCTCTTCGTCGCCGCTGTGGTCGGCGGCGACCTTCAGCGGCTGGGTCAACCCGACTTTCCTGGCCGACCCGCTGACGATGCTGCGTTCGGGCTGGACGCTGCTCGACCGAGATGGGCTTCGCCTACGACATCGGCATGACGGTGTGGCGCGTGCTCGGCGGCTTCGCTGTCGCCGCCGCGCTGGCGGTGCCGCTGGGCGTGCTGATGGGCGCCTACAAGCCGATCGAGGCCTTCTTCGAGCCCTTCGTCAGCTTCGCGCGCTACCTGCCGGCCAGTCGCCTTCATTCCGCTGCTGATCCTGTGGGCCGGCATCGGCGAAGCGCAGAAGCTGGCGGTGATCTTCATCGGCAGCTTCTTCCAGCTGGTGCTGATGATCCGCGTGGCCGTGGGCAACACGCGGCGTGACCTGGTGGAGGCGGCCTACACGCTGGGCGTCAGCGACCGCGGGCTGATCCGCCGCGTGCTGATTCCCGGCGCCGCGCCGGAGATCGCCGAAATCCTGCGCATGGTGCTGGGCTGGGCCTGGACCTACGTCATCGTCGCCGAACTCATCGGCGCATCAGCGGTATCGGCCACATGATCACCGACAGCCAGGCGCTGCTGGCCACGGACCAGATCATCTTCGGCATCATCGTCATCGGCGTCATCGGCCTGGTCAGCGACCTGGGCTTCAAGTGGCTGAACCGCGGCTCTTTCCCTGGGCGCAGACTCGGCCAGATGAACATGCTCTATCGAGGCGTCCGCGGCGTCCGAGCGCCGCTTCGACACCACGCTGGCGCTGCAGGCGACGAACCTGGACGTGGCCGAGAACGACTTCATCACCATCCTCGGCCCCAGCGGCTGCGGCAAGAGCACGTTGCTGCGCATCGTCGCCGGGCTGGACACGCCCACTGCCGGCGAAGTCACGCTCGACGGCCAGCACATCGCCGGCCCCGGCGCCGATCGCGGCATGGTGTTCCAGAGCTACACGCTGTTCCCCTGGCTGAACGTGCTCGACAACGTCTGCTTCGGCCTGCGCGAACGCGGCATGGCCGCGCGCGCAGCAGCTCGAGATGGCGCACGGCTTCTCTCGCCAAGGTCGGCCTGGAAGGCTTCGAGCAGCACTATCCGAAGCAGCTGTCCGGCGGCATGCAGCAGCGCACCGCGATCGCCCGCGCGCTGGCCAACGACCCGCGCATGCTGCTGATGGACGAGCCCTTCGGCGCGCTCGACCACCAGACGCGCGAGCTGATGCAGGAGCTGCTGCTGGGCATCTGGGAAGCGCGAGCGCAAGACCGTGCTGTTCGTCACCCACGACATCGACGAGGCCGATCTTCATGGCCAGCCGCGTGGTGGTGATGAGCGCGCGCCCCGGGCCGCATCAAGCTCGACCGCGAGGTGCCGATCGCGCACCCGCGCAGCTACGCGATCAAGACCGCGCCCGCCTTCACCGAGCTGAAGGCCGAGCTGACCGAGCAGGTGCGCGTCGAGGTGCAGGGCGGCGCAGGCGGCGATGGCCTGAGAGGGTGGGGCCTGCGGGCCCCTATTGGCGCGCCGCCCGCGGCCTCGCCGCGGCCGCGACCAGCATCGCCAGTCCCAGTGCCAGTAGCGCCGTGCTCGACGGCTCCGGCACGGGGACGAGGAACGCGCCGGAGTCCGAACTGAAAGTGATGCCCGCTGGCGCATCGATCGACAACTTCGCCGTATGGCCGAAATCGAGCACGGTCTCCCGAGTGCTGATGTCGTCCGCTTGGAACGACGAGAAGTTGTTGACGAGAAGACGCGCGTAAAACGCAAAGCTGGGGTTTTGCGCGGTGACGAAGAAACTGCTCGTCAACGTGAAGCGCATGTCGGCCGTATCGAACTGGAGCGAGGTCGGATCTGCGTTCGTCGTCACGTCGCCCAATTGCCCCGTCAGCTGGCCGATTCCGTCCTGGTAGATCTTGATGCCGATGCCTGCGGCGTCATCGACAAACCCTGTCGCGCCCGACAGGGTGATCAAGTTGGCGGTGACGAAGGTGTCCAGCGGCCGCGGATTCGCGCTGCTGCTCGAGTACAAGCCACTGACTGTCATCGACAAGTTGACTTGGAACCCCGTCGTCACGGGCCCGTTCACTGTCAGCGTGTCGTACAACTGCGCTTCCGCATAGCCTGCGCCGGGTAGAAGTCCACTGGTCTGGGGGCTGAACCTGCGAGGTCGCCGTGGTGCGCAGTTCTCCGGTACGCAAGTCAGAATGAGCCTCGCCGATGCTGGCCGCGCGGTCCGCTGTGACACTTCCTTCCTGGCAACCCGCTTGTTCGGTGCCCGTGATCACCGCGGGGTTGGACGACAAGCATTGGACGCGCGCATGGATGCTCAGTGGCAGCGACGGGTCCATGGGGTTCGACGGCAAGGCCGCCTGCGCCGCGAAAGGTCCTACGCACACGACCAATGCGGGCCAGAACTGAAAGCGCATGGCAGCCATGGATACCCTCCATTGGGCGAAGCGACGCCTCAGCGAATTTAGCCACCTGCTTTTTGGGAAGCAATGACAGATATCGAACAAACTAGGGGGTTGCGCGTGGAGCAATGGCCCAAGCCGGCGCCCGTCGACCACCAGAGCGCGCGAGCTGATGCAGGAGCCGCTGCTCGGCATCTGGGAAGAACAGCGCAAGACCGTGCTCTTCGTCACCCACGACATCGACGAGGCGATCTTCATGGCCCGCCGCGTGGTGGTGATGAGCGCGCGCCCCGGGCGCATCAAGCTCGACCGCGAGGTGCCGATCGAGCACCCGCGCAGCTACGCGATCAAGACCGCGCCCGCCTTCACCGAGCTGAAGGCCGAGCTGACCGAGCAGGTGCGCGTCGAGGTCAGGGCGGCGCAGGCGGCGATGGCCTGAGCGCGCCGCCCGCCCAGGCGACGCATCCGTTGGGCATCGGCGCGCGGCCGCAGTGCGGCGGCGTCCGTGCCGCCGGCAGATCGGCCGCGTCGGCGGGCGTGCCGCTGGGCAGGCTGAGTCGGCTGCATGGCAGGGTGTCGCAAAAGTCATTCGCCGGCCAACGGCTCCACCAATGAAACAGCGGCGCACCGGCCACATTGAACCAGCGGCGTACGGTCGGCATGAATCGATCTCCTCGGCGCCATGCGCCGGCGCAGCCCGACGCGGCGCGCCACGACGTCATGCTGCGCGGGCCGGGTGACGGCGTTGTGACAGGTTGCAGCCCGCGCTTGCTTTGACATGACGCAATGCGGCGCTCCCTCCACGCGCCTAACATGGCCCCAGGTCGCGCGCGCTGCCATGGCGCGGCAGCCTTGCAGGAGAACGCCATGCCCAGCACGCCCGCCACGCCCGCCGACCACACGCCGGTCGATGACTTCGCGCAGTGCCATGTCGGCATCGTCGCTCAACTGCGCGCGCTGGGTGAACTGCCGGCGCTGCTGGAGCCGGCGCGCCGTGCGCGCCAGATTGCCACGCAGGCGCTGAGCTTCTTTCGCGACGCCGTGGTCGAACATCACGCCGAAGAGGAGCGCGAGCTGTTTCCCGCCGTGCTGGCCAGCGCCGTCAAGGGCGAAGAGCGCGACAAGGTGCGTGCGCTGGCCGAGGCGCTGACGGCCGAACACCGCCGCATCGAGGCGGAATGGTCTCGGCTCGAGCCTGGATTGAAAGCCGTGGCCAAGGGCCACGACGCTGACCTCGACGCTGCCGCTGTCGGCGCCCTGGTCAGCACCTACCTGGCCCATGCCGGATTGGAGGAAAAGGTCTTCCTGCCGCTGGCGCAGACCATCCTGGGCCGCAACAGCAATCACATGGCGGCGCTGGGCATGTCGATGCACATGCGCCATGTGCTGCCTGAGGTGATGCAGCGCTTCGCCGGCCGCGTCTAGCCGCGCCGAGGCGGGTGTGTCGCGGCAGAATGCCCGCGATGCGAATCCTGCCGCCGCGCCGCGCCACGCCATTCGTTCGACAGGTCCTGCTGGCCGCTGCGTTGCTTGGCTCGGCAGCGGCCCAGGCCGCACCCGAAGTCACCGAAGCCCCCGACGTAGCCGGCAGCGTGGCCGCCGCAGGCCCGCGCCCCGCCGGCGACCGGCCGCGCGTGTGCCTGGTGTTGTCGGGCGGCGGGGCGCGTGGCGCGGCGCACATCGGCGTCATCAAGGTGCTGGAAGAGTTGCGCGTGCCGGTCGATTGCATCGCCGGCACCAGCATGGGCGCCATCGTCGCTGCGGCCTACGCGTCGGGCATGACGGTGGGACGAGATGATGGCGGCGATCAGGCAGATCACCACCGACAAGCTGTTCACCGACACGCCGCCGCGCGCCGATGAGCCGATGCGCCGCAAGACGGAAGATTCCCTGCCGCTGGCCGCGCCCGAGTTCGGCTGGAAGAAGGGCTCGCTGACCGCACCGAAGGGCGTGGTCAGCGGCGTCGCGCTCGAGGGCGAGTTGCGCCGGCTGGTCAAGCTGCGCGGCGCGCGCGACTTCGACAAGCTGCCGATCCCGCTGCGCACCGTGGCCACCAGTCTGGGCAATGGCGGCGCCTATGTCTTCGAGCGCGGCGCGCTCACCACCGCGATGCGCGCCAGCATGTCGGTGCCGCTGCTGATCGCGCCGCTCAACGTACGGCCAACTGCTGGTGGACGGCGGGCTGGTGCGCAACCTGCCGGTGGATGTGGCGCGCGCGATGGGCGCCGACGTGATCATCGCCGTCAACCTGGGCACGCCGCTGCTGCAGCCCGACCAGGTCGACGGCCTGCTCGGCGTGGCGATGCAGACCCTGAGCATCCTGACCGAGCAGAACGTGCGCGAATCGCTGCAGCAGCTGCGGCCGACCGACGTGCTGATCCAGCCGGCGCTGGGGGACTTTTCGGCTGCCGATTTCGACCACCTGGAAAAGGCCGTGCCCTTCGGCGAGGCCGCGGCGCGGAAGGAGGCCGCTTCGCTGAGCGCGCTGGCATTGACGCCGCAGGCCTACGCGGCGTTGCGCCGGCAGCAGTCGGTGGATGCCGTCGAGGACAGGGCGCCGGTGATCGCGGCGATCCAGGTGCGCGGCAACGAGCGTGTCAACAGCGAGGCCATCCTGCAGAAGATGGAGACGAAGCCGGGCGAGGTGCTGGACCAGGGCCGGCTCGACCTGGACATGCGCCGCATATTTGGCAGTGGCGACTTCGAAAGCGTGCGTCCCGACGTGCAGCAGATCGACGGCCAAGAGATCCTGGTGGTCAACGTCACCGAGAAGACCTGGGGGCCGAGCTACCTGCGCATGGGGTTGCAGTTGAGCTCCGACCTGGGCAACGACTCGGACTTCAACTTCTTCGGCAGCTGGCGCGCGACCTGGTTGAACCGCTATGGCGGCGAGTGGCGCAACAACTTCGTGCTGGGCAGCAACGTGGTGCTCGAAACCAGTTTCTATCAACCCTTCTCGGCGCGGCAATACGCCTTCGTCGAGCCGCGGCTGTTCTACAGCACCACGCCGCTGGACGTCTACATCGGCAACGTCCTGGCCGCCCAGTACCGCGACCAGGCGATCACCGCCAGCGTCGACCTGGGCGTCAACTTCAACCAGTACGGCCAGGCGCGCTTGGGCGCCTACCGTGGCTACCACCGCTTTTCGCTGCGCAGCGGGCCGCCAGCGCTGCCCAACGGCAACGTCGACACGGCGGGACTGCAGGGCGGGCTGCGCATCGACCGGCTCGACAGCGTGAGCTTCGCGCGCACGGGCTATCTGCTGTCCCTGGTCGGGCAGGCGTCGCTGTCGACGATGGGTGCGGACGACGCCTACAACCGCGCCGAAGGCGAGATTCGCGCCGCCCATGCCTTCGGGCCGCACGCCTTCCAGATTGCGCTGCGCGGAGGCGGGCCGGTCGGAGCGGGCGAGTTGCCGGTGTATGCCCTTTTCCAGCTCGGCGGCTTTCTCAACATGTCGGGCTACCGCCAATCGCAGCTGCTGGGGCCGCGCTATGCCTATGGCCGCTTGTCCTACCAGACCCGGCTGGCAACGGTGCCGTTGCTGGAAGGCGTGTACGGCGGCCTGGCTTACGAGCTGGCGGACATGCCCCAGGCGATCCCGGAAAACGACCGGGGCCTGTTCCAGTCGGGCACCGCCTACCTGGCGGCGGACACCCCGCTCGGCACGGCCTACTTCGGCTTCGGCTATGCCAACCGCGACAACCTGGCGTTGTACCTGTACCTGGGCAAGCCGTTCTGAAGCCTCCCGCCGGCCGCGTGGCGGACGCGGGGCCGGCCTGTCCTTCAGGCCAGCTTGAGCAACTCGGCCGCCAGCTCCTTCGGCATGTCGACCATGACATCGTGGCCGCAGGCCAGCTTGGCCACGCGCCAGCCGGGCTGGCCATCGAACTTCTTGGCGAAATGGCGGAACGGGCTGGGATCCCAACCGTCGGCCAGGATGTACAGCCGCTGCTGGACCTTGGCATGGTCGCCGCTGAGCAGGATCGGCATTTCGAAGGTCGCCAGCGCCTGCGCCACGCAGCGCCGATCGACCCAGGCGCGGTTGGCTTGGGCGATGTTGAACACCTCGGCCGGGATCGGCTGCATCAGCCCGCTGCGGCCTTCGAGCGCCGCGCCGCGGAACCGCCGATGAACTGGGCCGCACACCTCGGGCGGCAGCGCCTTGTGCAACAGGCCGATCAGCGAATCGCCGTGCTCGGGCACGAAGGCGTCGAGGTAGACCAGCGACTTGATCGCGTTCGGCCATGCGGTCGGCCACGCCGGTGATGACCATGCCGCCATAGCTGTGGCCGACCAGCATCACGTCTTTCAGCTCTTCCCATTCGATGCAGCCGCAGACATCGCGGATATGGGTTTCCAGCGTGATGTTCTCGGCCGACTGGTGCGTGCGTTCACCAACGCCGGTGTGCGTGGGCGTGAACACGTCGTGCCCGGCGGCGCGCAAGGCCGCCGCGGTGTCGCGCCAGCACCAGCCGCCATGCCACGCGCCATGAACCAGGACGAAATTCGCCATCGTGGGACTCCTTGGTGTGATGAGGGCGGCAAGGCTAGCGCGCCGATGTCCGGGCGGCAACCAGCGAAGTCCCGCACCCTGTCTGGTGGATCAGCCGTGCACGGGCTTTGCCGTGGCGCGCAGCGCGGCCGCTGGCCGCAAGCGGCCGACCTCGATGCCGTTCCAGTTCTTCAGCGGCACGTCGCTCAGGCCGCGCATGAAGGCGGCGTCGGCGTCGTCGGGCTAACGAAGGCCTCGATCAGCGCGCCATCACGACTTCGGCGGCGCGGGCGTTGTTGCCATCGTCGATCTTGATGGCAACGCCCAGGCCCGCGTCCGGGCAGCGCGGCGCAGTAGACGCCTTCGGCACCGACCTTGCAGAACACCCGTTCGCCCAGGCGCTGCATCACGCGCGTGTCGAAACGGTCGGTGCCGGCGACCATGAAGGGCGCGCGGCCACCGCCTGGCGCAGCCGGCTGCGCGGCGCGGGCATGGCCATCGCTCAGGCCATGGCCCGTGGCCACGCGCGCGAAGGCCAGCGCCAGGTGGCGCAGCGGGATGGCGAAGGTCGGGATCGAGCAGCCGTCGATGCCCCGCGCGGCTTGCGACAAGTCCCAGCCGGTGGCGCCTTGCATGGCCGCGTCACCTCGCGCATCACCGGGTGGTCGGCGCCGACGTAACCCTTGATCGAAGCCCGCGGGTCGCGCGCCAGCCGCCATGTGGCAGCCCAGGCAGACGAAACCGGCATGTTTGCCGGAACAGTTGTTGTGCAGCGCGCTCGGGGCTTTCGCCGCGCGCCGCCATCTCGCGCTGGAAGGACTCACGGTAGGGCCAATGCGCGCCGCATTCCAGCGCGTCGGCGTCCACACCGGCAGCCGCCAGCATGCGCGCCGCGGTGGCCAGATGCGCCGGCTCGCCGTTGTGCGAGGCGCAGGCCAGTGCCAGCGCTTCGTCGTCCAGGCCGAAGTGGTCCGCCGCGCCGCTGGCCACCAGTGGCAGCGCCTGCAGCACCTTCACCGCCGAGCGCGGGAACACGGGCCGTTCGATGTCGCCCAGCGCCAGCACGATGGCGCCGTCGGCATCGAGCACCGCCAGCGCGCCGCGGTGCGCCGACTCCACCGCCATGCCGCGGCAGGCTTCCACCAGTACAGGGTTCATCGGCTTGGGCGGGATGTGGCTTCGATGAGCGAATGTACTGCGGCGCGCACCGACAATCGCCGCGCATGAACACCTCCGAGCCTCGCCGCTGCCGCGGTGTGGATTTCACCAGCCGCCCGACGCGGCGCAAGCCCGTGCTGTCGGCCGACGGCGAGCGCGATGGCGCCTGCCTGCGCTTGTGCGGGCTGAAGGCGCACGCCGATTTCGCCAGCCTGGTGCGCGCTCTGGCCGAGCCCGGGCCGTGGATCGGCGGCTTCGACCTTCCCTTCGGGCTGCCGCGTGCCCTGGTCGAGGCGCTGGACTGGCCGCGCGACTGGCTGACGCTGATGCGCCACTACCAGGGCCTGAGCCGCGCGCAGATCCGCGCCACCTTCAAGGCCTTCTGCGACGCGCGGCCAACGGGTGCGAAGTTCGCGCACCGCGCCTGCGACGGCCCCGCCGGATCGAGCCCGTCGATGAAATGGGTCAACCCACCGGTGGCCTACATGCTGCACGCCGGCGTGCCGTTGCTGCTCGAGGCCGGGCTGCACCTGCCCGGGCTGCACGACGGTGACCGCGGCCGCGTGGCGCTGGAGGCCTATCCGGGGCTGCTGGCGCGCGAGTTGATCGCAGCACGCTCCTACAAGAGCGACGATCGCGCGAAGCAAGACGATGCGCGTCGCGGCGCGCGCCAGGACATCGTCACCGCGCTGGTGCAGGGTCGCACCCGGCTGGGCTTGCGCCTGACGCTGTCGCAGGCGCTGCACGAGCAGCTCGTCGATGACGCCAGCGGCGACAGCCTGGACGCGGTGCTGTGCCTGATGCAGGCGGCCTGGGCCAGCGGCCAGCCGCACTTTGGCTTGCCGGCGGACATCGATCCGCTGGAGGGCTGGATCGTCAGCGCTTGAACGCCGAGCTGCACTCGATCGACGCTGCCGCCGATGCCTGGTTCGGCGCGCGCGGCTGGACGGTCTTCGATTTCCAGCGCCAGGTCTGGGCGGCGATGCGCGCCGGCCGCAGCGGCTTGCTGCATGCCACCACCGGCAGCGGCAAGACCTATGCGGTGTGGCTGGGTGCACTGGCGCGCGACCACGGCGGTGCGGCGCTGCAAGTGCTCTGGCTGACACCGATGCGCGCGCTGGCGGCCGACACGGCGCGGGCCTTGTCGCAGCCGCTGGACGCGCTGGCACCGCACTGGACGGTGGGTCTGCGCACCGGCGACACGCCCGCCGCCGAACGCGCACGCCAGGACAGGCGCGCCCCCACCGCGCTGGTCACCACACCCGAATCGCTGACCTTGCTGCTGACGCGCGAACGCGCCCGCGACGACCTTGGCGCGGTGCACACCGTCATCGTCGATGAGTGGCATGAACTGCTCGGCAACAAGCGCGGGGTCCAGGTGCAACTGGCGCTGGCACGCCTGCGCCGCTGGAACCCGGGCCTGGTGGTGTGGGGCCTGTCGGCCACGCTCGGCAACGTCGATGAGGCCTTGAACGCCCTGCTCGGGCCCAGGCCGGCGCTGCCCGGCGTGATGGTTCGCGGTCGCCTCGACAAGGCGCTGCGCATCGACACGCTGCTGCCGCACGAGCCGGGGCGCTTTTCCTGGGCCGGGCATCTGGGCACGCAGATGCTGCAGCCCGTGGTGGATGAGATCGAGACGTCCTCGACCACCCTGGTCTTCACCAATGTGCGCTCGCAGGCCGAGACCTGGTACCAGCTGCTGTTGAACGCGCGGCCCGATTGGGCCGGCAGCATTGCGCTGCACCACGGCTCGCTGGACAAGGGCGTGCGCGAATGGGTCGAGGCGGGCTCAAGAGCGGCAGCCTGCGCGCGGTGGTCGCGACCTCGTCGCTCGACCTGGGCGTGGACTTCCTGCCGGTGGAGCGGGTGCTGCAGATCGGCAGCGCCAAGGGCGTGGCACGGCTGCTGCAGCGCGCCGGGCGCAGCGGCCACCAGCCCGGGCGCGCCAGCCGCGTGACGCTGGTGCCGACGAACACGCTGGAGCTGGTGGAGGCGGTGGCCGCCCGCCGCGCCGCATTGGCCGGCCGCGTCGAAGCCCGCACGCCGCCCGACGCGCCGCTGGACGTGCTGGTGCAGCACCTGGTGAGCATGGCGCTTGGCGGCGGTTTCAGGTGCGAGGCGTTGTACCGCGAAGTGCGCGGCGCCTGGAGCTACCGCAAGCTGACGCGAGAGGCCTTCCAGTGGGCGCTGGACTTCGTCGTGCGCGGCGGCGACAGCCTGCGGGCCTACCCCGAATACCAACGCGTCGTCTTCGACGGCCGGGCCTATCGCGTGCCCGACCGCGGCATCGCGCTGCGCCACCGGCTGCAGGTGGGCACGATCGTCGCCGAGGCGTCGATGAGCGTGAAGTGGTTGACCGGCGGCACGCTCGGCAGCGTCGAAGAAGGCTTCATCGCCCGGCTGAAGCCAGGCGACTGCTTCGTCTTCGGCGGCCGCGTGCTGGAGTACGTGCGCACGCAGGACATGGCCGCCTATGTGCGCAGGGCCACGGCGCGGCGCGGCATCGTGCCGGCCTGGAGCGGCGGGCGCATGCCGTTGTCCAGCGAACTGGCGGATGCGACGCTGGCGGTGCTCGACGGTTGCGCGCAAGGCGACTTCTTCGATCCCGAGCTGCAATGCGCGATGCCGATGTTGCAGGCGCAACTGCGCTTGTCGAAGCTGCCCACGCCGCGCACGCTGCTGGTCGAGCGCTGGCGCTCGCGCGAAGGCCATCACCTGTACCTGTACCCTTTCGCCGGACGGCTGGTGCACATCGGCCTGGCCAGCCTGCTGGCCTGGCGGCTGGCTCGGGGCCAGCCCAACAGCTTCAGCCTGAGCGTCAACGACCATGGGCTGGAGCTGCTCAGCGCCGAGGCGCCGCCGCTCGACGGCCTGCACTCGCGCGCGCTGTTTGCCGACGACGAATTGCTGCACGACGTGCTGGCCAGCTTGAACAGCGGCGAGCTGGCGCAACGGCGCTTTCGCGAAATCGCGCGCGTCGCCGGGCTGGTGTTCAGCGGCTACCCCGGTGCGCCGAAGAGCACGCGGCAGCTGCAGGCCTCGTCGAGCCTGTTCTACGAAGTCTTCCGCAAGTACGACCCGGGCAACCGCCTGCTCGGCCAAGCCGAAGGCGAGGTGCTCTCGCAGGAGCTGCAGATCGCGCGGCTGCGCGCCGCGCTGAAGCGCATGCGCCAGTTGCGTCTCGAATTCGTCGAGCTGGCAGCACCCAGCCCCTTCAGCCTGCCGTTGATGGTGGAGCGCTTTCGTGAACAGTTCAGCACCGAAAAGCTGGCCGATCGGCTGGCGCGCATGCTGAGTGATGCCGAGGCGGCGCTGGCCAGCCCGCAGCGGCCGGCGCGCGCTGGTCGCCGCGCCGCCGGTTGAGGCCGCGCGCCGCGCGCACCGGCTTTCGCGCGGCGCTTTTCACACTGCGTCAGCGCTTGCACCGCGCGTGGCTGCGGCGAGTGCCGTCGTGTCGCAGAATGCCGCGCACGATGATCAGGTTGATCCGATCTCACCCTTGGCGACCTCTGGCGCTGCTCGCCGCAGCACTTTGCCTGGCCAGCGCCGCGCCGGCGCTGGCGGCCAAGGCCGCAGCGCCGGCGCTCGAGGGCACGGTGACGCGCGTCACCGACGGCGACAGCCTCTGGCTCGAACCAGCGAACGGCGGCGCGCCGGTGGAGTTGCGCCTGCTGGGCATCGATGCGCCGGAGATCTGCCAGGCCTGGGGCCCGGAAGCGCGCGAGGCGCTGCGCGAGCTGGTGTTGCACAAGGGCGTCAGCGTGCGCGGCAGCGGCCGCGACACGTACGGCCGCACGCTCGGCACGGTCTTCCTCGACGGCTTGAACGTCAACAAGAAGATGGTGCAGGAAGGCCACGCATGGAGTGCGCGCTACAAGTACGACCACGGCCCCTACGTGGCCGACGAGCGCATGGCCCGTGCGCTGAGCCGTGGTCTGAACCGCGACGGCGGTGCGGTGATGCCGCGCGATTTCCGGCGCGCTCATGGCCCGTGCACCCATGAGGACATGGCGCAGGGCCCGCCGAAGGCGCCGGCCGGCGCGGCGGTGGTGCCGGTGGCGGCGGGTTATCGCTGCGACGGGCGGCAGTACTGCTCGCAGATGCACTCCTGCGTCGAAGCCACCTGGTTCCTGCAGCATTGCCCGGGCATGAAGATGGACGGCGACGGCGACGGCGTGCCCTGCGAAAAGCAGTGGTGCCGGCCGTAGGCTGACGCCGCCGGCCCGGTCAGCGAGCTGACGGCGCCGCCACGACGGCCGGATTCAGGCTGTCAAGAAAGGCCAGCAGATCCTCGGTCTCGCCGGGGCTCAGGTGCAGCGGCACGAGGATGCTTTCGCCGTCGGCATGCAGCCGGTTCTGGTCGAGTTCTGAATAGTGCCGCAGCACCTCGCGCAGCGTCGGCACGCTGCCGTTGTGCATGTACGGCGCGGTGACCGCCAGGCTGCGCAGGCCGGGCACCTTGAACTCGCCGAAATGGCGGTGCTCCTGCACCACATGGCGCGTGCTGGTGGCGCTGGCGCGCGTGGCATCGTCGTTGAGGGGCCCGAGCAGGCTGTAGCGGCTGCTCTGCAGGCGCTGGATGCCGCCGTGCCGTCCGGCGTCGACCTGGCCCTTGGCAATGAAGAAGGGCACGCCGATGTCGTGGAACTCGCCGTTGCGGAAGGACGGCCCGCTGTGGCAGACGTAGCAGCGCGCGCGCCCCAGGAACAGCGCCAGCCCGCGCTGCGCGGCAGCCGGGTAGGCGGCCAGCGCGGCGCGATCGCCGCGTGCCAGCGCATCGCGGAAGTCGTCGAAGGGCGTGCGTGGGCTGAGCAAGGTTTCCAGGTAGGCGGCCAGTGCCTTGGCCAGATCGACCGCCACCTGCTCGTCATCGCTGCTGGGCGGCGCACCGAAGACACGCCGGTAGCCGTCGCGCAGGTCGGCATGCTGGCGCATGGCCTTCGCCACGCTGCCCAGGTCGCCGCCCATTTCACGCGCGTCGAGCAAGGGCCGCAGGCTCTGTGCCCACAGGTTGTCGTTGGCACCGTCCCAGCCGAACCAGCGCTGCGTGCCGACGTCGAGCAGGCCCAGGGTGTTGCGGCTGCCGGGTTGCAAGCCTTCAGCCAGCGGCCGCCCGTCGCTGAAGCCCCTGGCCGGCTGGTGGCAACTGGCACAGGACAACGCGCTGCCGCGCGACAGGCGCGGGTCGACGAACAGCGCGGCACCCCAGGCGATGGCATCGGCATGACCGGAGACGCGGTTCGATGCGTCACGCGTCGGTGCCGGCGGCCACGGCCCGAACGCCAGGATGCGCGGGATGTCGTCGTTGCTCAGCGGCGAAGGCAGCGGCTGCGCAACGCCGCCGATGGGCACGGCCAGCAGCGTGCCGAGCAGCGACGCGAGCAGCGCGCGCTTCACCCGATCTGCAGCGATTGCAGCAGGCGCTGCGGTGTGGCCTGGCCGTCGCGCCATTCGAACATCAGCTCCCAGCGGCCGGGCATGTGGAACATCAGGCCCTCGGCGCGATACACCCCCGGCGCCGCGCTGCGGACGCTGGGCCGGTAGTTCATGCCATGGCGGTGCTCTGGCATGCGCGCATCGACCCTCACCTCGGCCGGCGGCGCGGCTTCGCCGCGCGGGCACAGCTCGAAATCGAGCACGAAGTGCTGGCCCACCGGGATCGGCTCGGGCGTGGCGCGATAGACCAGCAGCCATTGCGGATTTTCGATGCGGCGCGCGCTGGCGCCCAGGTTGTCGCCGCAGGCCCAGGTCGGCCAGGCCGCCAAGCCGAGCAGGGCCGCAGCGATGCCGGGCCCCGCCTTCATTGCGCGGCACCACCCTTCCACCGTGCGAACAGCGTTTCGGCGTTCTTCCAGGCGATGCGCTCGGCCAGCGGTGGCGGCAGCGTGGCCAGCCAGGCGCGCGACCATTGCGCATGTTCGGCGACGTAGTACCAGCGCTCGGGGGTGAAGGTGTCGGTGCCGACCATGAAGCGGTCAGGAAATTCGTCGAACAACGCGCGCCATTCGCCCGGCACCTGCCCGCCGGTGCCTTGCTCGCTGCGAAAGGCCAGGTCGCACCACAGGTTCTTGTGCCTGCGCAGCAGCGCGGCCACGTTCTCGGGCCGCTCGAAGCCCGAATGCGCCCACAGGATGCGCGCCTGCGGAGACTGCACGAACAGCCGCTCGATGGCGTCGGCGTCGGCATGGGCGTGCAGCACCAGGTCGTGCTGTCGGGCCAGCGCCACCAGGCGGCGCGGCACCGGCAGGTCGGCATCGCCACCGTACACGTGGAACTCGCCGATGGCCGCGTAGCGGCTGTTGCGCAGGCGTTCCTCGAGGAACGACACGACCGTGTCGTCGCGCACCCAGCTGCTCAGTTCACCGCGGCTGCGATAGGGGCGCAGCGACGGCACGATCAGCTCGGGCGCCGCGGCCACCAGCCGCTGCGTGCCGGCGTCGCCCGAGCTGGACACCAGCGCGCGCTTCAGTCCCGCCTGGCGCAGGATGCCGATCACCTCGTCCGGCGGCAGCTTCTCCCATGCGTCGTGGCTGTAGTGCAAGTGGGCATCGAAGATCGGCAGTTCGGCGGCCTGCAACGGCGTCGCGGCCAGCCCCAGTGCCGCGGCCAGGTTGCACAAGAGAGCTTTCATCGCGAGCCCTTCGGTGTCGGTGAAGGCGCGACGATGCCACGGTTCAGCCGCTGCGGCTGGCGTTGGGATAACGGCGCTGCGCCGCCGCCCTGGCCAGCGCCGCCTGCACGGCGCGGTCGCGCGGTGGCGCGGTCGTCACCAGCGCGCCGATCAGCTCGCGCGCCGTGGCCGCGACGTCTTCGACGGCCCGATCGAAGGCGGCCCGGTTGGCCTTGGACGGCACGTTGAAGCCGCTGAGCTTGCGCACGAACTGCAGCGACGCGTCGCGGATTTCCAGCTCGGTGGCCGGTGGCTCGAAATTGAACAGCGTCTTGATGTTGCGGCACATTCATCACTCCGGGGCCAGATCGCGGGTCAGTTGGGCGGCCGGGATGGGGCGGCAGCCGCGGGTGTTCTGCCCGGCCCACAGCGGCGAGAAGTCGGTGCTGCCGGCCGCCTCGGCGCGGGTGCGCAGCGGCGCCACGGCGGCAACGGCCAGCGGGAACGCGGGCGCCAGCGGGCTGATCGGACCCAGCTCGCGCATGAAGCGATTGACGATGCCGCGCGCCGGCCGGCCGGTGAAGAGGTTGGTCAATGCGGTGTGGGTCGCGGCCGGGCTTTGCAGCGCGGCGCGGTGCAGCGCGCTGGTGGTGGCCTCGGGGCACAGCAGGTAGGCCGTGCCGACCTGCGCACCGACCGCGCCGAGCGCCAGGGCCGCGGCCACGCCACGTGCATCGGTGATGCCGCCCGCGGCCACCACCGGCACGCGCACCGCGCGAAGGATTTGCGGCAGCAGTGTTGCCGTATCGAGCTGCGTGCCCAGGTCGTCGCTCAGGAACATGCCGCGGTGGCCGCCGGCCTCCACGCCTTGGGCCACGATCAGGTCCACGCCGCGCGCTTCGAGCCAGCGCGCTTCATCGACGGTGGTGGCGCTGGACACCACCTTCGCGCCCCAGGCGCGCACCCGCGCCAGCAGCTGCGGCGACGGCAGGCCGAAGTGGAAGCTGACCACCGGCGGCATGAATTCGGCCAGCAGGTCGGCGGCGTCGTCGTCGAAGGGCATGCGCCCCGGCCCGGCGGGGATGGCCTCGGTGTCGATGCCGTATTCGGCGTGGTATGGCCGCAGCGCCTGGCGCCAGGCGGCCTCGCGCGCGGGTTCGGGCAGCGGCGGGGTGTGGCAGAAGAAATTGACGTTGTAGGGCTGGTCGGTGCCCGAGCGCAGCTTTTCCAGTTCGCGCCGCAGCGCCGCGGGCGCGAGCATCGCGCAGGGCAGCGAACCCAGGCCGCCGGCGCTGCACACGGCGATGGCCAGCGCGCTGTCCTGCACGCCGGCCATCGGCGCCTGGATGATGGGCAATGCAGTACCGAGCAGCTCGTGCAGTGTCATGCCCGCAGCTTATGCCACAAGCGCTCAAACGTAGTCGAGTTTGTTCCACATGGGCGCAGGCTGCCAGCCGAAGGGGTGCCGCCGCACGACGCTCAGGGATTTCGGCAAGCGGTCGATTTCGCTCTCGTCGGCCCAGTCGTTGTGGTGCAAGGACAGCCAGCGCAGGTTCTTCATCCGGCCGATGCAAGCCGGCACGCGCCGGAAGCGGTTCCAGGCGATGTTGAACATCTGCAACTGGTCCAACGCGGCCATCGAGTCGGGCAGTTCGCTCAGCTCGTTCTGGTACAGCGTGATCTGGCGCAAGGCCTTCATCCCCGACCAATCGCGCGGCAGCCGCTTCACCCGGTTCTTGTGCAGCCGCGTGCCCAGCAGCGAGGCGCACTGCTCGATGCCGTCGAGGTCGTCGAACTGGTTGCACACCAGCGTCAGGTACTTCAGTTTCTTCCACGCAGTGATTTCGCGCGGGAAGCGCGTCTCGCCGCTGATGCCCCAGGAGAACATCTCGATATCGGGCAGTTCGGTGACCCATACCGGCAGCCGCGGAATGGCGTTGAGATACAGGCTGAAGGTATTCAAGCGGCGCAATTGCAACACTTCGCGCGGCACGTCGCGCAGGCGGTTCTTGTTCAGGAACAGCGCGCGCAGGTCGGTCAGTTCGCCGACCCGCGGCGAGACGGTTTCGAGATTGTTGATGCCGACATGCAGGTATTGCAGCCGGCTCAGGTCCCACAGCCACTCGGGCAACGTGCCCAGGTAGTTGGAGCCGAGGTTCAGCGAGCGCAAGCCACGCAGCCGGCCGAGTTCACCCGGTAGCTGACGCAGCCAGTTCTGGTGCAGATCGAGCGATTGCAGGCCCTCGAGCCTGGCGATGTCGAGCAGGATGCGCTGCTGCGTGGCCGCATCGCGATGGCGGATGAAGCCACGGAAAGGCTCGATCTCGTCCCACAGGCCGAGCGAGGTGCAGACCTCGCCATCCCATTGCGTCAACGGCGCACGGCCGATCTGCGCGGCGATGCGCTCGACCACCTGGCGGTCATTCGACATGCGCCGCCTCCGCCAGCAGCACCTCGTCGCACCAGCGATCGAGCGTGGCCCAGTCGATCAGCGGCAGCGAGTCGATACCGGCGCCAGGCAGCGCCTCGTCGGCCACGCCGATGGACTGCAGGTGCAGTGCGATGCGCTCGCGGGCACCGTAGCTCCAGTCGTCGAAGCCGTAGTAGTTGCCGATCTCGACCACCACCCATTGCCGGATTTCGGGGCCGCGCGCGACCAGGAAGCGCTCGACTTCTTCGGGCACCTCCGAGTCGCCGAGGTTCGGCGTCACGATCAGCAGTTGCGGCGGCACCGGCCTATCGCGCTCGGCAAAGAAGTCCGCCACCTCGATGCCGGCGCGTCGCGCGATGTGCGCGGCCACCTTCGAGGAATTGCTGCCAGGGCGGCCCCAGCATCCCACTTTCCAAGCCATGTCGAATCGCTCCTCGATGCTCATTGCGCCATGGCGCGCCCAATGGCACGCCCGGCGGACATGGTGGTCGCAACCGGCTGGCAAGGGCTTGCCGCAGATCAAGCGGTCGGCGGTTGCGCGACGCCGTGGCGCGCCGTCCTGTGACGTGGTTGGCGATCGGCCGCGCGGCTCGAACGCGAGCCGTACCTCAGCGTAACGAGACCGTCGGCCATCCGCGGGCCGAGGCCTGCTCGGCCAGGCGCGGATCGGGGTCCACCGCCACCGCATGGCGCACCGCGCCGAGCAGCGGCAGGTCGTTGAGCGAATCGCTGTAAAACGTGCTGTCGATGTCGTTCAGGTGCAGGCCCGATGGGCTCAGCCAGTCCTGCAGCCGCTGCAGCTTGCCTTCGCGCATGTTCGGCGTGCCGAGACTGCGGCCGGTGAAGCGGGCTGCCGCGTCGTACTCGCATTCGGTGGCGATCAGCTCGGCGATGCCCAGAAACGCCGCCGAAGGCTCGCTGAGGAAGCGGCAGGTGGCGGTGGTCAGCACCACCCGGTCGCCGGCATCGCGGTGCCGCGCCACCAAGCGCAGCGCTGCCGGTGAAAAGCGCGGCGCCAGTTGCTGCTCGAAGTATTGCTGGCGCAGCGGCTGCCAGTCGGCAGCGCTCCGCCCGGCCAGCGTGCCGATGTAGAAGTTGCAGAAGTCGATCGCGCTGGCGCGGCCGGCGGCATAGTCGGCAGCCATCGCCGCATTGCGCGACGCGAAGGCCTCGCGCGGCAGCACGCCGCGTTCCATCAGGAACTCGCACCACAACTGATCGCTGTCGCCCCGCAGCAGCGTGTGGTCCAAGTCGAACAGCGTCAGCTTCAAGCCGAAGGACTGCGCAGGTGCCAGGCCTTCGGCCGGGTGAAGGTCTGGATGCCGTGGGTGGACAGCGTCAAGCCGATGCCCGAATCGCCACGGCCCGACCACGGCAGCCGCGGGCTGACACGGTCGCAGCAGTTCCAATAGACGCTGCCGGCGTTGACCTGTGCCAGCAGTTCGCGCGCGCTGGCTTCGTCGCGGGTGTAGACCCCGGCCGTCAGGCCATAGCGCGTGTCGTTCATCGAGGCCACGGCTTCGGCGTCGCTGCCGACCTGCTGGATGCCGATGATCGGACCGAAGCTCTCTTCGCGCATCAGCTCCATGCCGTGATCGACGGCGCTGAAGACGGTGGGCTCGAACCAGTTGCCGGGCCCGGGCAGGACGTGGCCGCCGACATGCAGCCGCGCGCCCTTGGCCAGCGCATCGTCCACCTGCGCTTGCAGCACGGCCAGTTGCGGGGCGCGGGTGATGGCGCCGACGCTGGTGTCGCTGTGCAGCGGATCGCCGATGCGCAGGCGCTGCACCGTGGCGACGAAATGCTCGACGAAGGCATCGTGCACCGCGGCGTGCACATAGATGCGCTCGACCGAGCAGCAGCTCTGCCCGGTGTTGTACATCGCACCATCGGCCAGGCTCTCGGCGGCAGCCTTGACGTCGGCGTCGGCGCGCACATAGGCCGGGTCCTTGCCGCCGAGTTCGAGCTGCAGCTTCACCAGGCGCGGCGCCATCGTCTGCGCGATGCGCACGCCGGTGGCATGGCTGCCGGTGAAGAACACGCCGTCGAGCCGCTGCTGCAGCAGCGCGGCACCGACATCGCCGGCGCCGACCAGGCAATGCAGCACGTCGCTGGGCACACCCGCTTCGTGCAGCAGCCGGGTGATGTGCAACCCGCTCAGCGTGGCGTGCTCTGACGGCTTGTAGAGCACGGCATTCCCGGTCAGCAGCGCCGGCACGATGACGTTGTTGCCGACGAACCAGGGGTAGTTCCAGGCCGAGATGTTGGCGACCACGCCCAGCGGGATGTGGCTGATGAGTTCGCGCATGCCGCCTTCGTCGAACACGGCCTCTTCGCGGATTGCAGCGGCGCAGTGTTCGACGAAGAAGTCGATGCGCGGCAGCAGGCCGTTCAGCTCGTTGCGCGCCTGGGCGATGGGCTTGCCCGTCTCCAGCGTCAGCGTGTGCGCGAGAGATTCGAGTTCGGCAACGATGGCGGCGCGATAGCGCTGCATCACGGCCAGGCGTTCGGCCAGCGGCGTCGCCGCCCACGCCGGCTGCGCGGTGCGCGCCGTGGCCGCCTTGGCGGCCACGCTGGCGGCACCATCGGCGCTGGGCGCGGCGATCAGTTGGCCGGTGGCGGGATTGTGGATCGGCAGGGTCGTCGTCATGCGTCGTCTTGATTGCGTTTGGCGCGCGCGGCCAGCAAAAAGTCCTGCAGCAGCGCGGCGTCGTCGAAGGTGCCGTGCAGTGCGGTGTCGTGGAATTCGGGGTGCCACTGCACGGCGGCGACATAGTCCGGGCCGCGCATGCGGATGGCCTCGACCAGGCCGTCATCGGGACACACCGCCTCGGCGATGAACTGCGGCGACAAATCCTTGATGCCCTGGTGGTGGATGCTGTTGGCCACCGCGCGTCTCACGCCCGGGTACAGCTGCGCCAGGCGCGTGCCGGGCAGGACTTCGATGTCGTGGAAATGACGCTCGTACTTCGGCGCGTCGCGGTGCGCGCGCGAGCCCGGTCGCTGCGTGGCGATGTCCTGCAGCAGCGTGCCGCCGTACATCACGTTCAGCAGCTGGAAGCCGCGGCAGATGCCGAACACCGGCTTGCCGGCGGCGACGAAGGCTTCGACCAGTTCGATCTCGTAGCGGTCGCGCACCCGGTCGCCGGCCCAGTCGGGGTGCAGCGGGGTTTCGCCGTAGCTCTCGGGCGCGACGTCGTTGCCGCCTTGCAGCACCAGGCCGTCGAGCGCCTCGGCGTAGTGCTCGAGGTCGATCTCCTTGCGCTGCACGATGCTGTCGGCATCCACCGCCGGCACCATCATCGGCAATGCGCCGCCGCCCAGCACCCAGTGCGCGACGGATTGCTCGAGGTAGTGCAGCGTCTTGGTCCACACGCCGCCCAGGTCGAGCACCGGGCCGGCGGGGTGGTAGATGCGCGCGGACACGCCAATGCGCAGCCAGGGGCGTTGATGGGGCATGTTCTGGTGTCCTACATGGCCTGCCGGAACAGACGCTCGTAGTCGGCCTCGGTGGCGGGCCGCGGATTGGTCTGGCCGGTGAAGTCCGTCGCCGCCAGCGGCACGAGTCTGGGCAGATGCTCCGCCATGACGCCACGCCGTGCCAACCCACCCGACAAGCCGATGGCGGCCTTGAGTTCCTTCAGCCACGGCACGAAGGCCGCGCCGCCACCCACCAGCCCGGCGGCCTGTGCCAGTTGATCGAACTTCGCCGGCACGGCCTCGAAATTCCAGGCCAGCACCGTGTCGATCATCAACGCGTTGGCCAGGCCATGGTGCATGTCGCACACCGCGCCGAGGGCATGCGCGCAGGCGTGCACCGAACCGAGGTCCTTCTGGAAGGCGATGGCGCCCATCATGGAACACATCATCATGTCGGCGCGGGCGCGCAGGTTGCCGGGCTCGTTGACGGCGGTAGCCAACGCCTGCGCGCCGATGCGCAGGCCTTCCAGCGCGATGCCGTCGCACAACGGGTGGTAGGCGGGCGAGAGATAGCTTTCGATGTTGTGCGTGAGTGCGTCCATGCCGGTGGCGGCGGTGATGGCCGGCGGCAGCGCCAGCGTCAGCTCGGGGTCGGCGAACACCGCGCGGGCCAGGATCTTCGGACTGAAGACGGTGCGCTTCTTGTGCGTGTCGTTCTCGCTCACCACCGACGAGCGGCCGACCTCGGAGCCGGTGCCCGAGGTGGTGGGCAACGCGATCAAATACGGCATCTCGTTGACGATGGCTTTGACACCGGGCTGGTCCCACACATAGTCGAGCACGTCGCCGTCGTGCACGGCCATCAGGCCAACGACCTTGGACACGTCGAGCGCCGCGCCGCCGCCGAAGCCGATGACCCCATCGGCACGATGCGCCTTGAAGGCCGTGGCGCCCGCCATGACCATCGCGCAGGTGGGGTTGCCGAACACACCGTCGAACACGGCCACCTCCAGCCCATCCAGATACGAGCGGAACTCCGCCATCACCGGCAGGGCAGCGAGCGCGCGGTCGGTGACGATCAGCGGGCGTTTGATGCCGGCTTCGAGCAGGTGCGCGGTGACGAGCTTGCGCGCGCCCGCGCCGAAGTGGATGGCCGTGGGGAAGGAGAAGCGGTGGATGCTCATGTGCTCATCGCAGCAACGTCATTCCGCTGATCCTAGAGGCTTTGGCGTCGAAGCTCACCGTGTGCGAACAGCCATGCAGACGGTCCACGGCTGCAATCAACGCATCGGCCACGCCGACCTTGGAGCTTTCGCACTCGTCCAGTGCTGCCCAAACGGCATTCTCGTCCTGCACACGCAGGTTGGGTGCCGACAGCAGCGACTCGATGATCGTGATGATTTCATCTCGCGCCGTCTTGTAGCGGCTGCGCAATACCCAGGACATCTCGGCCAGCGCGACCAGCGAGACATGGCCAGGCCGTTCGACCGAGAGCTCGCGGAGCAAGAAGCGCCCGGCGGTGGCCGCCTGATCGACATCGTCCTGCGTGAAATGGCGCACCAGCACGCTGGTGTCGATGCCGATCAATCGGCGGGCTCCTCGCGGCTG
This sequence comes from uncultured beta proteobacterium, assembly GCA_963837675.1. Taxonomy (GTDB): domain Bacteria; phylum Pseudomonadota; class Gammaproteobacteria; order Burkholderiales; family Burkholderiaceae_C; genus Rubrivivax. The sequence goes on from CAWIOH010000002.1 coordinate 266,492, forward strand.
CCCATTTCGGCGATGGCGCGGTTCATGCCCGCGATCGATAGCGGCCTCTTGCGACGACCCTTGAGGAAGCCCGCAAGGCTCTTCAGGTCGTGCTTGATGACCACCAGCCGGTAGCCGTTGCGTGCGGGCACGAAGCGGATCTTGTCCCCTGGGGCTGCCTGTATGGCTTCACGCACCGCCTTCGGCAGCGTCAGCTGGCTTTTGCTGGTGAGGGTGGCTTCTTCCATGACGAATCTCCGGTAAGGCGAATCTACAGGATGCCTTACTCTAGCCGATTTCGCTCCGGCACTGTCGGCGAAGAAGGCGCAGCGACGAACTCGACCTTGGCTTCTGGTCGCTGATGTCCATGCGCAGCAAACGCAACATGCGCCCTACATTCGGGGAGGGGGGGCTGGAGGCGGGTTGTGGAATCCATGGCCAGCCGAGCTGGGGCTGGCCGCCGTCGGCATGCGTACAGCAGGCTCGATCGGCACCGCCACGAACGCCTCGCCGTCAGCCCGCGACAAAGCCATCGCGCTGTTGTCGGCGCTGGCTGTGTTCGCGCACCCAGTGGCCGAGCTGGGTGGCGTTGATCCCACACTCGCGCGCGTGTCGCGACAACGACGCCCCAGGCCGGGCGCACGCGGCCACCAGTTCGGCCTTGGCCGCCTCGTCGTACACGCTTCGCCCGTGACTGTTGTGTCCGATCACGAGTCGGCGCGCCACCTCTTTTCTATTCCGCAGCCTGTCAGACGACAGCACCTCGATCAAGGATGGGGTTCATTGCGCGCTTGCGACTGGGGCGGCATTCAAGGCGTGACGGTCGATGGCCAACCTGTCGAGTTTTCAGTGACCTCACAGTCCGGTACTGACTGGACCCAGGCCTACACCTCGCCGGCGCCGGATTTGCCGACCTTGGCGTTGCTGCTTTGCGGCTTGGGTGCCGTGCTGCGTCGCGCGGCCAAGACGGGGCGAGCAAACCTCGTCAGATGATCTCGAAATACCGCTTCAGCTCTCAGTCGGTCACGCCGTCGAGCCACTGCCGCCACTCCCATTCGAGCGCGGCAGCGAAGCGCTCGACGAGGTTTTGCCGAGCCCGGCGCTGGCCAGCGCCGGGCTGTCATGAACAGCGGCGGAACTTGCCGGCCAGTGCCGCCTTGCCGAACTGCTCCTGCAGCGGCGTGTCGGCATCGACCGTGAGATAGGGGCCGGAGGCGTCCTTCATCGCCAGCAAGGTCAGGCCGGTAGGTCGCGCCTCGCCGAGCAGCGCGGCGTCGAAGCCGGCGGGCGGCTGCTGCTGGCCGAAGTAGCTGAACGCGGCCATCGGCGCCGCGGTGCGCAACTGCTTGCCCCCGGCGCTGAGGCCGAGGCTCTTGACGTCGACCGTCAGGCGGGCACCGGCCGGCTTGCTGCAGTCCACGGCCCAGGTGCCGGCGTACTTCTTCAGCATCTCGATATCGTTCGGGCTTTGCTGCGCCAGCGCCGGCAACGCACAGCAAAGTCCCAGGATCCAGGCGATCTTGCGTGTCATGGCGGCTCCTTCGCAGGCGATGCTCAGATGATCTCGAAGTATCGCTTCAACTCCCAGTCGGTCACGCCGTCGAGCCATTGCCGCCATTCCCATTCGCGCGTCGCGGCGAAGTGTTCGACGAAGGTGTCGCCGAGCCAGTCGCGCGCGACCGCCGATTCCTTGAAGATGCGCGTGGTCTCGATCAAGGTGCGCGGCGCGCGCGGGACGCCCTCCGCGCCCTGGTTGGTGCCGGTGATCGGCGGCGTCGTCAGCTTCAGCCCCTTTTCCACGCCGTGCAGGCCGGCGGCGATGACCGCAGCCATCGCCAGGTAAGGGTTGACATCGGCGCCAGGGCAGCGCGTTTCCAGCCTTGTGGCCTTCGGGCTGCCGGCGATGACGCGGAAGCTGGCGGTGCGGTTGTCGATGCCCCAGGTGGGTTTCACCGGCGCCCAGAAGCCGTCGACCAGGCGCTTGTAGCTGTTGATCGTCGGCCAGATCACCGGCGCGAAATCCATCATGCAGGCCACCTGCCCGGCCAGGTAGCTTTCGAAGAGCTTGCTCATGCGGCGCTTGTCTCCGGCGTCGTAGAACAGGTTGCGCTTGCCGTCGCTCAAGCTCTGGTGGATGTGGCCCGAGCAGCCGGGATACTTTGCGCTCCACTTGGCCATGAAACTCGGCATCACGCCGAAGCGCTTGCCGATCTCCTTGGCGCCGGTCTTGAACAGGATCGCGCGGTCGGCCTGCTCGAGCGCGCCGCTGAAGGCGATGGCGGCCTCGTACACGCCGGGGCCTGTCTCGGTGTGCAGGCCTTCGATTGGCACGCCGAAGGCCAGCATCTCGTCCATCAGCGCATTGAAGAAACCACGCTGGTCGCCCATGCGCAGCAGCGAGTAGCCGAACATGCCGGGCGTGATCGGTTCGGGGCCCACGCCATGCTTGGCCGCCCAGCTCCGCGGCGTCTCGGCGAAGTTGAACCACTCGAACTCCATGCCCGCCATCGGCAGCACACCGAGCTTTTCGGCGCGCTTCAGCACGCGTTTCAGGGTCTGGCGCGGGCACAGCGCGTAGGGTGTCCGGTCGGCGTTGACAAACTCGCCAAGGAAGAAGGGCACATGGTCGTCCCAGGGCACGTGGCGCGCCGTGTCCAGGTCGAGCCGCGCCAGCGCATCCGGAAAGCCATGTTGCCAGCCGGTCACCGTGGTGTTGTCGTAGCACAGGTCGGACGAGTCCCAGCCGAAGACCACGTCGCAGAAGCCGAAGCCGCCATCGACCGCACCGCGGAACTTGTCGATGTGGATGAGCTTGCCGCGCAGGATGCCGTCGATGTCGCTGACCGCGACCTTGACCTTGGCATGGCCTTCATCGCGGATCGCTTTCAGGGCGGGGTGTTCGGTGGTCTTCTTCGTGGCCATGGTCTCGATCTCGGTATCGACACCGCAATGATGCCTCGTGCGCGCCGCGTCGGACGCCGGCCGCCGGCGAGGCAGGCTTCGCGCAGCGGCCCGCCCGCGACCGGCAGCTACCCTGTTGGCGCGCCGATGCTGATGCACGGCGTGGCCATCGTCCCGTTCTTCGCCGTCGGCGAGCTTGGCCGGGCGCAAGGCCGCGGTCGGCCTGGCGATCAAGCAAGGCTTCGAGAAGATCACCGCCGCAGCCGACAAGATCGGCAAGAACTGGCTGCGGCGCGCCGCAGCCGCCAAGGCAAGGCAAAGGACGCGAACTGGCGGCCCGCGCCCGACGGTCCGATCTACCTGGTCATGCGCCTATACGGGCCGAAGGAGACGCCACCGTGGATCCTGCCGGCGGGTGAAGGGACCTGGAACCCGCCAGGGCTCAAGCGCATGCAGCAAGCCTGCCAAGACCGCACGGCAGATGCTCTTCGTTCAATGCCGCAAGGCGGTCACCCGAGATTCGAGCTCACCGGGGCGCGGACCAGGCGCCCGGTACCGCCTGCATCCGTTCTCAGGGCTTGATGTTCTGGTTCATGTGGAACAGGTTGCCCGGGTCGTACTTGCCCTTGATCGTCGCCAGCTTCTGGTAGTGCGGCCCGTAGTTGTCCTTGACCCGGCCCTGGTCATCGTCTGACATGAAGTTGGTGTAGCCGCCGGCCTGTGAGTGGGGCTCCAGGGCCTTGTAGTAGTCCTTCACCCACTTCGTGTTCCTGGCGTTGTCGGCGGGGTCCGGCCACATGCCGGCGATCACCGTCGCGAAGCTGGCGTCGCGGTGGCCCCAGGCGGTCGCGTCCGGCTGCACTCGGTGGCAGGCGCCGTTGATCGGGTAGATGTGCATCGTCGAGTTCACCACCGGCACCTGCGGCCCGAACTGGGCGTGAGCCTCGATCGCGCCGTCCGTCAGCTCCGTCGCAAAGGAGGCCTTCCAGTAGTGCTGCAGGCCCGGCGGCAGCAGTCCATCGAACAGGCCGTTGATGACGTAGTACGGCATCGGCGCGACCATCTCCGCGACGACCGGCGCCGCGGCGCGGACCTTCGCCATTTCGGCGTCGGCCTTGTCCATCGGCCCGGCCCAGCAAGAGACGATGGCGATGAAGGTCTTGCCATGGTCCTGTTCCTTGATGAACGGCAGCGGCGGGGCGATCTGGAACGCCGGGAACAGCCCCATTTCCTGCGGCGCCTTCGCCACGTAGTCGCGATAGAACTGCAGCACCTCGCGCACCTTGTCGATGGGGAAAAAGAAGATGCCGGCGGTGATGTCCTTCACAGGATGCAGCTGGTACTCGAAGGAAGTCACCACGCCGAAGTTGCCGCCGCCACCGCGGATCGCCCAGAAGAGGTCCTCGTTTTCCTTCGCGCTGGCCACGCGGAACTGTCCGTCCGCCGTCACGACGTCGGCCGAGACCAGGTTGTCCAGCGACAGCCCGAACCCTCGCGTGAGATAGCCGATGCCGCCGCCCAGCGTGAGCCCGGCGATACCGGTCGAGCCGATGATTCCGCCTGTGGTCGCGAGGCCAAACGGGTAGGTCGCGTGATTGAAGTCGGCCCACAAGGTTCCGCCGCCCGCCCGCGCAGTGCTTGTCTTCGGATCGACGCGCACGCCTTTCATCTGCGCGAGGTCGATCACGACGCCGCCGTCGCAGGTGCCGAATCCGGGCACGCTGTGCGACCCGCCGCGCACCGCCAGGTCGAGGCTGTTCTCCCGGGCGTAGTCGACGCCGGCCATGACGTCGCCGACGTCCACCGCGCGGATCACAACGGCAGGTCGCCGATCGATCATGCCGTTGTAGACCTTGCGCGCCTGCTCGTACCCGTCGTCGACGGACGTGATCACCTGGCCGCGAGCGCGCTCCCTGACCGTATCGATCGTAGGCTTCGTCATCGCCGTCTCCTTTCTTGTGGCGAAATATCGCGAGGCAAATATGCTTCCGGCGAGTCGGCGAGTCAATTACCCGACACGCCAATGCGGATCATGATCCGGTGAAGCAGGAGCGCCGAGGCTGACGCGTGGCGCGGTGCGCGGTGGCGCGCGCGACGGACGACCAGGCAACGCGGGATTTCTCTGATGCGGGGCGTTCCCCGAGCGCCGCCACTGCGCCGGCGCCGCGGCTCAGCGCGCGGCTCGCCGCATCGACACCCCGGCGCGCCGCCGCGCCGCGCCGCCGCCGAAGCTTGCCGCATGCCAGCGCGAGAACGCACTCGGTGCGGTGAAGCCCAGCAGCGCGGAAACCTCGGTCAGCGGCCGATCGGTGCCTTCGACGTGGCGCGTCGCCAGTGCGCGCCTTTCGGCCTCGACCAATGCGCTGAAGCTGGTGCCCTCGGCGTCGAGCTTGCGATGCACGGTGCGCGGTCGGCGCCCAGGTGCTGCGCCACCACATCGACGCGACAAAGCCCGCGCGGCAGCAGCAGCACGATCAACTGGCGCACGCGGTCGGCGAAAAGTGCGCTGTGTGCCAGTGCGGGTTCCAGCAGGCGCCGGCTGTAGCGCGCCAGCACCGGGTCGGCGCCGGGGTTCGGCGCGTCGAGGTCGGCCGCGTTGCAGACGATGCCGTTGAACTCATGGCCGAACTCCACCGCGGCGCCGAACACGCGCCGGTGGGCTGCCCGGCTCGGCGGTGCGCGGTGCGCGAAGCACACCAACCGCGGCCGCCAGCCGGCGCCCATGAACACTTGCAGCACACGGAAGGTGACGCCGACCACCAGTTCGGTCGCCTGTCGGATCTCGCCATCGCCCTGCGCCGTCAGCTCGGTGCGGACGACGACCAGGCCGCCATGTTCGTCGACCGTCACCGCGACCACCTCGTTGTGCAGGTGAATGTGGTGCATCAGCACTTTCAGCGCGCTGCGCAAGGTCGGCTCGTCGCGCACCCATCGAGAGCCTGATGCGCCACGTGCTGCCGCTGAACGCGATGGCCATCGCGATGGGCCTGCACGTGCGCGTCGGCATCGAGGACAACCTGTGGGGCCGCAAGGGCGAGCGCCTGAGCAGCGTGCAGCAGGTCGAGCAGATGGCGCGCATCTCGCGCGAGCTGCACCGCGAGGTGGCGAGCGGCGCGCAGGCCAAGGCCATCTACCGCATTGGCGAGCACTATGCGTCGGTCGACGAGACCCTGAGCAAGCTGGGCTATGCGCCGAACCGCCAGCCCGGCACGCGCGGTGCGACGCTGCGGCGGGCCGCTTGACCCACCCCCTACCCGCTTCGCGGGTGCGAAGGCTCGATGCCCATCGCGCGCAAGGTCTCGGCGACCGCGTTGACCGCCTGCTGCATCTCGTTGCGGCCGATGGCGCCGATGCAGCCGACGCGGAAGGTCTGCACCTCGGTCAGCTTGCCGGGGTAGAGGATGAAGCCGCGCTGCCGGGTCGCGGCGTAGAAGCGCTTGAAGTCGTAGGCCGGATGGTGCGGGGCGTGCCAGGTGACGATGACCGGCGCCTGCAGCGCGGGCTGCAGGAAGGGCCTCAGGCCCAGCGCCGTGAGACCGTCGATCAGCGTCCTGCAGTTGTCGGTGTAGCGCGCCAGCCGTGCCGGCTGGCCGCCTTCCTCGACGAACTGCGCTACCGCCTCGGCCAGCGCCACCATCACGTGCGTCGGCGGTGTGAAGCGCCACTGCGTGGTCTTCTCCATGTACTGGTACTGATCGAACAGGTCCATCGCCAGGCTCTGGCTGTTGCCGGCACAAGCGTCGAGGATGGCCTTGCGCAGGAACACGAAGCCCATGCCGGGCACGCCTTCCAGGCACTTGCCGCTGGCGGCCACCAGCGCGTCGAAGCGCATGGTGCGCGCATCGATCGGCAAGGCGCCGAAGCTGCTCATCGCATCGACGATCAGGCCCTTGCCGTGGCGTTCGCACACCGCCGCCACCTCGGCCAGCGGATTCAGCACGCCGGTGCCGGTTTCGCAGTGGATCAGCACCACGTGGCTGATGCCGGTGTCCTGCTCGAGCTTGCTGTCCAGCACCGCGGGCGACACCACCTCGTCCTCGGCGAAGGCCAGCACCGTGACCCGGCGCCCCATCAGCTGCGTCAGCTTCGCCGCGCGCTTGCAGTAGGCGCCGTTGTCCAGCACCAATACATGGCCGTCGCGCGGCACCACCGTGGCCACGGCGGCTTCGACGCTGAAAGTGCCGCTGCCCTGCAACGGCACGACCACATGCGTGTCGTGGCCGTGCACGATGTCCAGCAGCTGGCTGCGCAGCCGCGCGGTGACGGCATTGAAGTCGGCGTCCCAGGAGCCCCAGTCCCTCAGCATCGCCAGCTTGGTGCGCAGCGTGGTCGTCAGCGGGCCCGGGGTGAGCAGGATGGGGTCACGGTCCATGGTGTTTCAGCCCTTCCAGGCTTCGGTTCGGCGTTCGATCAGGCGCGACAGCGACCAGAAGATCAGCGTGGCGACGGAAGACGCCGCGAAGATCAGCAGCGCCATCGCCGCCGCCGCACCGATCTCGCCGGCTTCGTCGAGGTTGAGGATGGCGATCGCTGCCACCTTGGTGTCCGGGGAATACAGGAACACCACCGCCGAGATCGTCGTCATCGCATTGATGAAGAAGTAGCGCGCGATGTCCACCAGCGCCGGCGTGCAGATCGGCAAGGTGACGCGCCAGAAGGTCTTGTAGAACGGCACTTTCAACGAGGCGGACACCGATTCGAATTCGGCGTCCAGCGACTTCAACGCCGTCACCGCCGTGAGGTGGCCGGTGGTGTAGAAGTGCACGACGGTGCACAGCGTCAACAGCGCCATCGTGTGGTACAGCGCGTTCAGCGGATTGGCCGGCTCGTTGAAGAAGAAGATGTAGCCCAACCCCAGCACCAGTCCGGGCACCGCCATCGGCAGCATGCACAGCAGCCGCACCAGGCTGCGCAGCGCGCCGACGCCCTGCGTCTTTTCCAGCAGATAGGCGGTCATGAAAACCAGCCCGGTGCCGAACAGGGCGGTTCCGGCGGCCAACGTCAGGCTGTTGGCGAAGGCATCGCCGACCTCGGCATCGAACAGGCCCATCTGGTAGTGCCGCCAGCTGAAACTCAAGTCGTAGGGCCAGAACTTGACGAAGGAGGCGAACACCGCCATGCCCAGCATGCACAGCATCAGCAGCGCGATGAGGGCGCAATACACGCTCATCACCGCGTCGTACACGGGGGCGCGCTTCGGCCGGTAAGGCACGGCACGCGCGCTGAGCATCGCCGTCTGCCTGCGCTGCACCAGGTGGTCGACGCCGAAGGTCAGCACCGCCGGCGCCAGCAGCAGCAGCGCCACCACTGCGCCCTTGCTGAAATCCTGCTGGCCGATGACGAGCTTGAAGATGTCGGTGGCCAGCACGTTGAAGCTGCCACCGATGACCTTGGGGATGCCGAAATCGGTGATGACCAAGGTGAAGGTCACCAGCGCCGCCGAGATCAACCCGTACTTGGCGCCGGGCAGCGTGATCGTCCAGAACCTGCGCGCGGCGCGGGTGCCCATCGAATCCGCGGCTTCGTAGAGCCGTGCATCGGCGGCGGTGAGGGCGGTGATCAGGATCATCAGCGCGTGCGGGAACAGCGCGAAGCATTCGGCGATGACGATGCCCGGCGCGCCGTAGATCTGGCCGATGCCGGCCGCGGTGAGCAGATGCTTCAGCACGCCCTGGTTGCCAAACCAGTAGATCAGCGAGATGGCCGACAGCAACGATGGCGCCAGCAGCGGGATCAGCGTGATGCCGCGCGCCAGTTTCCTCAAAGGCATGCGGCTGCGCGTCAACGCATAGGCGAAGCCGAAGGCCGCGGGCACGACGATCGAGGTGACCAGCGTGGACACCCACAGGCTGTTCCACAGCGAATCGAGCAACGCCGGCGTGCGCGCATAGTCGATGAAGTTCTTCAGCCCGACGAACTTGTCGTTGCCGTCCTGCAGCGACTTCAGCAGGATGCTGAGCAGCGGCGCGGCCAGGAAGGCAAGCAGCACCAGCGCCACCAGCAGCAATCCGGCGTGCGCAATGCGCTCGGTCCAGTGCGTGCGCAACCGGATGGGGCGGGGCATGGGCAGGGTGGCCGAACTCAAGGCGCGTGCCTTCAGTCGAAAATGTGCATGCGCTCGGGAAGCAGCCGCAGCGGCAGCGTCGCCCCCACCTCGAGCTGCCGCTCGGTCAGGAAGTTCAGCGACAACGTCACGCTCAACGCCCGGCCATGCAGCGCCGCGGCGACCACCTGCACCAGACAGTACGAGCCGAGGAACTCGATCTTCTCGATGCGCGCATCGAACACGTTGGCATCGCCGGGCGCGATCGGCTGCGCCAGCACGTCCTCCGGGCGCAGGTAGATGGTCACCGCGCTGCCGGCCTCGCCGTCGTGATGGCAGTCGAAGGTGTCGCCGCCGAGGTGCACGCGATTGGCGCCGGCCAGCGTGCCCGGCAGCACGTTGATGCGGCCGACGAAGTCGGCGACGAAGGCCGTGGCCGGGTGGCGATAGACCTCGCGCGGCGTGCCCACCTGTTCGATCACGCCCTGGTTCATGACGACGATGCGGTCGGCCACCGCCAGTGCCTCTTCCTGGTCGTGAGTGACCATGATCGTCGTCACGCCCAGCTGGCGCTGCAAGGCGCGGATCTCCTGGCGCAGGTGCACACGCACCGTGGCGTCCAGCGCCGACAGCGGCTCGTCCAGCAGCAGCAGCCCGGGCGCGGTGGCCAGCGCGCGCGCCAGGGCGATGCGCTGCTGCTGCCCGCCCGACAGCTGCGCCGGGTACTTGGCCTGGCTGCCCGGCAGGCCGACCAGCGTCAGCAGTTCCTCGACGCGCCGTTTCACTTCCGCCCGCGGCATGCGGCGGTTGACCAGGCCATAGGCGACGTTGTCGGCCACGTTCAGGTTGGGGAACAGCGCATAGGACTGGAACACGATGCCGTAGTCGCGATGCGCCGGCGGTGCGGTCGAGATGTCCTTGCCGCGCAACTCGATGCGCCCGGCGCTTTGCGCCTCCAGGCCGGCGACGATGCGCAGGATCGTCGTCTTGCCGCAGCCGGAGGGGCCGAGGAAGCAGACGAATTCACCCTGCGCGATCTCCAGGTCGACGCCCTGCAACGCGACAAAGGCGCCGAACTCCTTGCGGATGCCCGACAGCCGCAGAAAAGGCGACGCGCCGGCGAAAGGCGCGGCGCCGGCCATTACTTTTTCGGCTCGCTCTTGGCGCTGTAGCGCTGGTTCCACTCGGCCAGGATGCGCTCGCGGTTGTCGGCAGCCCAGGCGAAATCCATCTTCACCAGGCGCGCCTCGTAGTCCTTGGGCACGTTGGCCAGCGGTGCGGCCACGCCCGGCTGCGCCGTGATGGCGAAATTCTTGCCATATTGCTGCATGGCGTCCTTGCTCGAGGCCCAGTTGGCCAGCTTCTGCGCCGCCTCGAGGTGCTTGGTGCCCTTGTGGATGGCAAAGGCCTCCAGGTCCCAGCCCAGGCCTTCCTTCGGGAACACCAGTTCGATCGGCGCACCCTTGGCCTTGTTGGCATTGGCGCGGTATTCGAAGCTGATGCCGACCACGTATTCACCGGCCGCGGCCATGTTGCACGGCTTGCTGCCCGAATGGGTGTACTGCGCGATGTTCTCGTGCAGCGCGTCCATGAACTTCCAGCCGCCACCCTTGCCGTTGTCGTCGCCCCAAAGCGTGAGCCAGGCGGTGACGTCGAAGAAGCCGGTGCCCGACGAGGCCGGGTTGGGCATGACGATCTGGCCCTTGTAGATCGGCTTGGTCAGGTCCTTCCAGGTGGTCGGCACGGGGATGTTGCGTTTCTTCGCCTCGACCGTGTTGAAGCAGATCGTGGCGCCCCACACGTCCATGCCGAACCAGGCCGGCGGGTTCTTCTTGTCGCGGTACTGGCTCATGATCGCGTCCAGGTTCAGCGGCGCGTAGGGCACGAGCATGCCCTGGTTGTCCAGCAGCGCCAGGCTCGATGCGGCCACGCCCATCACCACATCGGCCTGCGGGTTGGACTTCTCGGCCAGCAGCTTGGCGGTGATCACGCCGGTGGAATCGCGCACCCACTTGATCTCGATGTTCGGCTCGACCTTGTTGAAGGCCTCCTGGTAAGCCTTCAGCTGGTCGGTCTCCAGCGCGGTGTAGACCAGCAACTGGGTCTTCTGCGCCAGTGCCGCGCCGGCGGTCAGGGCCAGCGCGACCAGACAGGCAAGGTTCTTGAACGACGTCTTCATGCAAGCTCCTGAGGGGGTGAAATCGCCGCGCAGAGCATATGGCAGTTTGGTGGCATTGCCATGACGCCGCAAGCAAGGGCAGGGCGCGCGGTCGATTGTCGACAATCTACATAGCGGGGCGGCAGCCGTCAATGGGGCTTTCGCAGGCCCCGTCGTCCAGGACCATGGGCCCCGGCGCGGGCGGCGCCAAAGCAATGCCCGCCGAAAGGCTTATTGTTGACAATCTGCAATCCCTGGGCTTCAATGAACGTCGATCGCAGCATCCATCCAATCAACCCATGAACGCACCCGGGACGGCCCGCGGCGACGCTCCCGGCGCGCACAGCGGCGCCACCATCGATCTGTTGCAAAAACACTCGCTGACCACGGTGGTGCAGCATGAGCTGCAGCGCCAGATCGTGTCGGGCGAGCTGGCGGCCGGTGCCAAGCTGAACGAGGCCGATCTCGCTCTTGCCTTGCGCGTCTCGCGCGGCCCGGTGCGCGAGGCCTTTCGCGCGCTGGAGCAAAGCGGGCTGGTGCGGACCGAAAAGAACCGCGGCGTGTTCGTGCGCCAGCTGTCGCTGCAGGAGGCCGACGAGATCTACGAGGTGCGCGCCGCGCTGGACGGCCTCATCGGCCGGCTGGCGGCGCAGCGCATCGCTGCGCCCGCGCTGCAACAGCTGCGCAACATCGTCAAGCGCATGCATGCGGCTGGCCGCGCGCGCGACGTGGACGCCTATTTCCCGCTGAACCTGGCTTTTCATGAGCTGCTGGCCGATGCCGCCGGCAACGCCGCGCTGCGCGACAACTACCAGCGCGTGGTCAACCAGCTGAACCTGTTCCGCCGCGAGACGCTGGTGCGCAACGCCGATCACATCCCGGTGTCCACGCGCGACCACGAGGCCATCGTCAACGCGGTGGCCAAGGGCGATGGCGAGCTGGCTGAACGGCTGCTTTTCGAACACGTGATCGACAGCCGCGAGCGGCTGCACGCCGCGCTTCGCAGCCCGCGCGCCGCCCCGGCGGGGCGGCGCGAATCGGCTTGACCTGCATTGCAACCGCAACCCCACCCGACATGGCCACATCACCCAAAACCGACACCGTCACCGCCAACGGCGTGTGCTATCGCTGGCCGATGCAACCGGTGGTGGTGGTGTGCATCGACGGCGGCGACCCGGCCTACCTGCAACAGCTGCTGGCCGAAGGCGCGATACCGAACATCCGCCGCTTCATGACCCACGGCTTCGCCACGGTGGCCGACGGCACCGTGCCCAGCTTCACCTGCCCGAACAACATGTCGATCATCACCGGCACGCCGGCGTCGAAGCACGGCATCTCGGGGAACTACTACTTCGACGTGGCCACCGGCCAGGCGGTGGTCATGACCGGCCCGGAGCTGCTGCGCGGCGACACCATCCTGGCGAAGTTCGCCGATGCCGGCGCCAAGGTGGTGAGCATCACGGCCAAGGACAAGCTGCGCCGCCAGCTGGGCAAGAACCTGGATGTCGGCCGCGGCAATGTCAGCTTCTCGTCCGAGCACGCCGACCGCTGCACGCTGGCGGAAAACGGCATCGACAACGTGCTCGAGCTGGTCGGCCAGCCGCTGCCCGACATGTACTCGATGGCGCTGTCGTTGTTCGTGCTCGATGCCGGCATCAAGCTGCTGGAGATGGGGCACCGTGACCTGATGTACCTGTCGCTGACCGACTACGTGCAGCACAAATACGCGCCCGACGAGGCCGAGGCCAAGCGCTTCTATCAGGCGCTGGACCAGCGCTTCGGTCGCCTCGACGCGCTCGGTGCGATGTCGTGCTGACGGCCGACCACGGCATGAACGACAAGTCGAACGCCGCCGGAAAGCCGAACGTGATCTGGCTGCAGGACTTGCTCGACGACAAGTTCGGCAAGGACGACGTCAAGGTGGTGTGCCCGATCACCGACGCCTTCGTCGCGCACCATGGCGCGCTCGGCGGCTTCGTGCGCGTGTGGCTGCGCGGCCGGGCGACGGCGCAGCAGGTGATGGCGGCGCATCGTCGGCTTGACCGGCGTCGAAGCCGTGCTCGACAAGGCAGCAGCTTGTGCGCTGCACGACCTGCCCGCCGATCGCGAGGCCGATGTGGTGGTGATCGCCGACGCAGGCACCTGCATCGGTGCACGCGCCGCCGACCACGACCTGTCGGGTCTGGCCGGCCACCGCTTGCGCACCCATGGCGGCGTGTCGGAGGCGAAGGTGCCGATCATCGTCAGCGTGCCATTGAACGAGGCCTACGGCTGAAGGCCGCCACCGCCACGCCGAAGAGCTGGCAGGTGTTCGACTATCGCATTGAACGGAACGAGGACATCGGCATGAACGCTCGCATCCGTCATCGACAAGCCGCTGCGCGAGGGCCTGCGCATCGGGGGCGAGAAGATCCACCGCGAGCGCACCATCGACGTGTGCTATCCCTGGACCGGCGAGGTGGTCGCGACGATCCCCAAGGCCACGGTCGATGACGTGCGCCGTGCATTGAGCATCGCGCGCCAGTACAAGCCGACGCTGACGCGCTACGAGCGCTACAAGATCCTGATGCGCGCCGGCGAGATCATCGCCTCGCGCAAGGAGCGCTGGCGCGCCTGATCACGCTGGAATCGGGCCTGTGCCTGAAGGATTCGAACGTACGAGGTGGGCCGTGCGTCGGACGTGCTGCTGTTCGCCGCCAACCAGGCGCTGATCGATGACGGCCAGGTGTTTTCCTGCGACCTGACGCACCATGGCAAGTCGCGCAAGGTGTACACGTTGCGCGAGCCGCTGCAGGGCGTCATCAGCGCCATCACGCCGTTCAACCACCCGCTGAACCAGGTGATCCACAAGGTGGCGCCAGTCGTTGCCACCAACAACCGGATGGTGCTGAAGCCCACCGAGAAGACGCCGCTGGCAGCCTTCGCGCTGGCCGACATCCTGTACGAAGCCGGCCTGCCGCCCGAGATGCTGCAGGTGCGTCACCGGCGACCCGAAGGAGATCGCCGACGAGCTGCTGACCAACGAGCACATCGACCTGGTGACCTTCACCGGCGGCGTGCCGATCGGCAAGTACATCGCCGCCAAGGCGGTCTACAAGCGCACCGTGCTCGAGCTGGGCGGCAACGACCCGCTGATCGTGATGGACGATGCCGACGTCGGACAAGGCGGCCGAACTGGCGGCACGGGTTCATACAAGAACTCGGGCCAGCGCTGCACGGCGGTCAAGCGCATCCTGGTGCACCAGCAAGATCGCCGCCGACTTCACCGACGCACTGCTGGCGCACGCGGGCCTGGACCTGCGGCGACCCGCTGGACCCGAAGGTGGACATGGGGACCGTGATCGACGATGCCTCGGCCACGCGCTTCGAGTCGCTTGGTCGACGAGGCCGTTTCGCTCGGCGCCCGGCTGCTGCACGGCAACCAGCGCCGCGGCGCGCTGTACTCGCCGACCCTGCTCGATCGCGTCGACGCGCGATGCCGCTGGTGAAGCACGAGACCTTCGGCCCGGTCTCGCCGGTGATCATGTTCAAGGACCGCGACGACGCCGTGCGCATCGTCAACGGCACGCGCTACGGGCTGTCGTCCGGCCTGTGCACGAACCGGCTCGACGACATCACCCATTTCGTGCGCGAGCTCGCGGTCGGCACCGTGAACGTGTGGGAAGTGCCCGGCTACCGGCTCGAACTCACGCCCTTCGGCGGCATCAAGGATTCCGGCCTGGGCTACAAGGAAGGGGTGCAGGAAGCCATCAAGAGCTTCACCAACATGAAGACCTATTCGATTTGCCCCGAGGTCCAGGCGCCGCGAATCCGCGCCGCGCCGTCGGCGGCTGAAACAGGCCGGGCCCAAGCTGATCCACCTGCTGAACCTGCTGGCCGCGATTGCCCTGCTGGTGTGGGGCACGCACATCGTGCGCACCGACATGCTGCGCGTGTTCGGCGAGAACCTGCGCCGCGTGCTGGCGCACAGCTTCCGCAACCGCTCGGCGCTGCTGGCCGGGCTGGGCGTCACGAGCCTCGTGCAGTCCAGCACCGCCACCTGCCTGATCGTCGCGAGCTTCGTCGGCAAGGGGCTGGTCGCCACCGGCGCGGCGCTGGCGGTGATGCTCGGTGCCGACGTCGGCACCAGCGTGATGGCGGTGGTGTTTTCGTTCGACCTGTCGTGGCTGTCGCCGCTGCTGATCTTCGTCGGCGTGGTGCTGTTCATCTCGCGCCAGAACAGCCGCGCCGGGCGCATCGGCCGGGTGCTGATCGGGCTCGGGCTGATCACCCTGGCGCTGCAGCTGATCGTCGCCGCGACCAAGCCGCTGACCGAATCGCCAGCGGTGCGTGCGCTGCTGGTGGCGCTGCCGAACGAGGTGCTGCTCGACATCGTCGTCGGCGCGGCGCTCACGGTGATGTCTTATTCGAGCCTGGCGATCGTGCTGCTGACCGCCACCCTGGCCGCGTCGGGCATGGTGCCCGACCACGGTGGCGCTCGGCCTGGTGCTGGGCGCCAACCTGGGCAGCGGCATGCTGGCCATCATTGCCACCGCGCGGCGCGGCGCCCAACGTGCGCCGGCTGCCGATGGGCAACCTGGTGTTCAAGGCCGGCGGCGCACTGATCGCGATTCCGCTGCTGCCCGAGGCGCATCGTCGCTGCTGCAGCAAGGCGGTGCCCAGCGTGCACGCGCAGGTGGTGGTGTTCCACCTCGCGTTCAACGTCGCGCTGGCGGCGCTGTTCATCGGGTTCACCGGCGTGCTCGGCCGTGCGCTGGAGCGCTGGATGCCCGACGCCGCGCCGGGCGCCGACTCCACCCGGCCGCGCCATCTCGACCCGGTCGCGCTGGGCACGCCGTCGCTGGCCATCAGCTGCGCCGCGCGCGAGGCGCTGCACCAGGCCGACGTGGTCGAGACCATGCTGCGCGGCATGCTGACGGTGATCCGCAACAACGACCTCGAGCTGGCCGAGCAAGCTGCGCGAGCATGGACGACACGGTCGACGACCTGTACTCGGCCATCAAGTTCTACCTGACGCAGATCTCGCGCCAGGCACTGTCCGAACGCGAAGGCCGGCGCTGGTCCGACATCGTGTCGTTCACGATCAACATGGAGCAGATCGGCGACATCATCGAGCGCGTGCTGCAGGACGTCGAGGACAAGAAGATCCGCAAGAGCCGCAGCTTCTCGGAAGCCGGCATGGGCGAGATCTGCCACCTGCACGAGCAGCTGCTGGCCAACCTGCGCCTGGCGCATGAGCGTGTTCCTCGACGGCGACGTGCGCGAGGCGCAGAAGCTGATCGAGGAGAAGGCGCGCTTCCGCGACCTGGAGCACGGCTACGTCGCGAGCCACATCGCGCGGCTGCAGGACAACACCGCGCAGAGCATCGAGACCAGTTCGCTGCACCTGGACCTGATCAGCGACCTGAAGCGCATCAACTCGCACATCTGCTCCATCGCCTATCCGATCCTGCAATCGGCCGGCGCGCTGCGGCCGACCCGGCTGCGGCGTCGCAGCTGGCGGCGCTGGACGACGCCGCTGAGGCGCCATGCTGAGCCTGGACGACATCGCCGGGCTGTTCGCGCGCCGCGGCGGCGAGAAGTACACCGGCGAGCCGGTGACGCAGCTGGAACACGCGCTGCAGACCGCCGCGCTGGCCGAGAGCGAAGGCGCCGACGATGCGCTCGTCACCGCCTGCCTGCTGCACGACCTGGGCCACCTGCTGCACGAGCTGGGACGACACCCCGACCCTGCGCGGCGTGGACGACGTGCATCAGTACCTCGCGCTGCCTTTCCTGCGCGGGCTGTTCGACGAAGCGGTGCTGGCGCCGATCAAGCTGCACGTGGACGCCAAGCGCTACCTGTGCCAGGCGCGGCCGGGCTACCGGGCGCGCTGTCGGCAGACTCGGTGCGCAGCCTGGCGCTGCAGGGCGGCGTGTTCGATGCCGGGCGGGCGGGGGCCTTCATCGCCCGGCCGGGCGCCGAGGCCGCGGTGCGGCTGCGCCTGTGGGACGACCGGGCCAAGCGGCCGGCGCTGCGACCGCGCCGCTGGCGCACTACCTGGCCATCGCGGCGCGCCCCCACTGCGGCCCGGCCGCGGGCTGGTGCGCCGTTGATACTGACCTGGCCGATCGTGCGGCGGTGCTGTTCGGTGCGCTGCTGCACGCCGGCTGGAATGCGCTGATCAAGTCGGGCAGCGACAAGGCCTCGACACGCTGCTGGTGCATCTCCTCGGCGCCGTGGTTGCCCTGCCGCTGCTGCTGTGGGTGGGCCTGCCGCGGCCCCAGGCCTGGCCCTACATCGCCGCGTCGCTGTGATCCATGTCGGCTACTACATTGCCGTCGTCGGCGCCTACGAGCACGGCGACCTGGGCCTGACCTATCCGATCATGCGCGGCTTCGCGCCGTTGCTGGTGGCGCTGGCCAGCGCAGCGTGGATCGGCGAAGTGCCCGTCGCCGGCGGCCTGGGTGGGCATCGTCGGCATCAGCGTGGGCGTGGCGCTGGTCGGGCTTTCCCAGCCGGCCGAGGCCTTGCATCATGGCAAGGCGCTGGCGTTCGCCTTTGCCAACGCCGTCATCATCGCGGCCTACACGCTGGTCGATGGCTTGGGCGTGCGCGTGTCGCTCGACGCCTTGCGCTACGTGATGCTGCTGTTCGTGCTCGACGGCTGCCCTACGCGGCCTTGGTGTGGTGGCAGCGCAGCCCGACCCAGCGTCGCGCCATGTTGCAGCGCGCCCGCCGACGCTGGCCGGTGGCTGGCCTGGGCGGTTGCGCGTCGCTGGGCTCCTATGCCATTGCGCTGTGGGCCATGACGCGCGCGCCGGTGGCCGCGTGGCGGCGCTGCGCGAGACCTCGGTGCTGTTTGCCGCCTGCTCGGCACCTGGCTGCTGAAGGAGAAGTTCGGGCTGCAGCGCGCCATCGGCACCGGCGTGATGGTGGCCGGCGTGATGGCGCTGCGCCTGGGTTGACACAATCGGCTCGGGCAACAGGAGTCAAGCCATGACAGGCACGGTCTTCGTCTCGGGCGGCAGCGGCTACATCGCCGGCTTCCTGATCCGCCAACTGGTCAACGACGGCTGGACGGTGCACGCCACGGTGCGCGACCTGGCGCGGGAAGCCGAGGTGCGGCAGCTGCTGGCGGTGGACAACGGCCGGCTGCGTTTCTTCGCCGCCGACCTGAACCGCGACGCCGGATGGGCCGAGGCGATGGCCGGCTGCAGCCATGCCGCGCACCTGGCCTCGCCGTTGCCGCGCGGCGTGCCCAAGCACCCCGACGAGCTGATCGTGCCGGCGCGCGAGGGTGCCTTGCGCGCGCTGCGTGCCGCCAAGGCGGCCGGCGTGCGCCGCTTCGTCATGACCTCGTCCGTGGCGGCCATCGCCTATGGCCGCGGCCGCGGCGTGCACCACTTCACCGAGGCCGACTGGACCGACCCCGCGCAGCCGGGCATCACCGCCTACATCCTGTCCAAGACCCATTCCGAGCGTGCCGCGCGCGACTGGGTGGCGCGCGAGGGCGGCGACATCGAGTTCTGCACCATCAACCCGTCGGTGGTATTGGGGCCGCTGTGGAGCCGCGACTACTCCTCGTCGGTGTCGGTGGTGCAACTGCTGTTGAACGGCGCGATGCCGGCCCTGCCCGACATCGGCTTCGGCGTGGTCGATGTGCGCGACGTGGCCGACCTGCATGTGCGCGCGCTGAGCGCGCCGGGCATGGCCGGCGAGCGCTTCATCGCGTCGGGCCCGTTCCTGAAGCTGCGCGACATCGCCGACATCCTGCGCGCGCAGCTCGGGCCGCAGGCGCACAAGGTGCCGACGCGCGGCGTGCCCGACTGGCTGGTGCGGGTGATCGCACGCTTCAACCCGGTGGCGCGCGCGGTGGTCGGCGAGCTCGGCTCGGTGCGCCACCAGGACGCATCGCATGCCAAGGCGGTGCTCGGCTGGGTGCCGCGGCCCGCGGAACAAAGCATCGTGGACTGTGCGCGCGACCTGATCGCGCTGGGTGTGGTCGACCGCTGAGCGACGCGGCTCGGGGCCGCGCGCCGCAGGCGGCGCGCGTCTGCGGTAGTCTGGCAAGCCATGTCGCTGCCCACCCACGCCCGGATCATCATCGTCGGCGGCGGCATCGCCGGCTGCTCCACCGCCTACCACCTGTGCAAGCTCGGCATCACGCGATGTGCTGCTGCTGGAGCAGGGCCGGCTGACCAGCGGCACCACCTGGCACGCGGCCGGGCTGATCGGCCAGATGCGGCCCAACCGCACGATGACGAAGATGAGCCGCTACGGCATCGAGCTGTATGCCACGCTCGAATCCGAGACCGGCCTGGCCACCGGCTGGAAGCAATGCGGCAGCGTCAACGTCGCCACGACGTCCGAGCGCTGGCAGGTGCTGCAGCGCCAGGCGGCGCTGGCGCGCGGCTTCGGCGTCGAGGTGCAGCTGATCACGCCGCAGGAAGCGGGCGACCTGTACCCGCTGCTGCGCACCGACGACCTGCAGGGCGCGCAGTGGGTGCCGGGCGACGGCAAGGCCAACCCGGCCGACCTGTGCATGAGCCTGGCCAAGGGCGCGCGCAACCGTGGCGTGAAGATGCTCGAGGGCGTCGAGGTCACTGGCGTGATCGTCGAACACGGCAGGGTGGTTGGCGTGCGCACCGCGCAGGGCGAGGTGCGCTGCGAGGTCATCGTCAACTGCGCCGGCCAGTGGGCGCGGCAGTTCGGCGCCTTGGCCGGCGTGACCGTGCCACTGTATTCGGCCGAGCACTTCTACATCGTCACCGACCGCATCGACGGCGTGCACCCGATGCTGCCGGTGATGCGCGACCCGGACGGCTACATCTACTACAAGGAAGAGGTGGGCGGGCTGCTGATGGGCGGCTTCGAGCCGCAGGCCAAGCCCTGGCGCGTGGACCCGGTGCCGGCGGACTTCCAGTTCCAGCTGCTCGACGAGGACTGGGACCAGTTCGAGCCGCTGATGACCGCCGCCATCCACCGCACGCCGTGCCTGGAGACGGCGAAAGTGAAGATGCTGCTCAACGGGCCGGAGAGCTTCACGCCCGATGGCAACTTCATCCTCGGCGAGGCACCGGGCTTGCGCGGCTATTTCGTCTGCGCCGGCTTCAACTCCTCGGGCATCGCCAACAGCGGCGGCGCCGGCCGGCTGATGGCCGAGTGGATCGCGGGCGGCGAAGCGCCGATGGACCTTTGGGAGGTGGACATCCGCCGCTTCGGCCCATTCCACGCCAACCGCAGGGCGCCTGGCCGAACGCACCGGCGAGACGCTGGGCCTGCACTATGCGATGCGCTGGCCGCGGCAGGAACTGCAGACCGCGCGGCCGCTGCGTTGCAGCCCGCTGTACGACCTGCTGAGCGCGAAGGGCGCGAGCTGGGGCTCGCAAGTTCGGCTGGGAGCGGGCCAACTACTTCCGCCCCGCGGGTGCGAGCGAACCCGCGCCCGGCTTGGGCCGCCCCGGCTGGCTGGACTGGGTGATCGACGAGCAGCGCGCCACGCGCGAAGCGGTGGCGCTGTACGACCAGAGCAGCTTCGGCAAGCTGCTGCTGCAGGGGCGCGACGCACTCGCGGTGCTGCAGCGGCTGTGCGCCAATCAGATCGACGTGGAGCCGGGCCGCATGATCTACACCGCGATGCTGAACGAGCGCGGCGGCTTCGAGAGCGACCTGACGGTGATGCGACTGGCCGCGGACCGCTTCCTGATCGTCACCGGCTCGGCGCAGCCGGTGCGCGATGCCGAGTGGATCGGCCGCCACATCGGCGATGCCTTCGCGGTGCTGAGCGACGTCAGCGCGCAGTGGAGCGTGATCTCGGTGATGGGGCCGAAGGCGCACGAACTGCTGCGTCGCGTCAGCCCCGACGACCTGTCGCCGGCCGGGCTGAAGTTCAGCCACACAAAGGAGATCGACCTGGGCCACGCGCGCGCGCGCGCCGCACGCATGAGCTACGTCGGCGGGCCGGGCTACGAGCTGTACGTGCCGGTGGAGACGGCGCGGCACGTCTACCTGGCGCTGCACGAGGCCGGCGCCGACCTCGGGCCGACCGACCCGGCAGGCCGCAGCCGCGGCCTGATGGACGCCGGCTACTACGCGATCGACGCGCTGCGCATCGAAGCCGGCCGCCGCGCCTGGGGTGCCGAGCTCGGGCCCGACGAAACGCCGTTCGAGGCCGGGCTGCAGTTCGCGGTGAAGCTGGACAAGGGCAGCGACTTCATCGGCCGCGAGGCGCTGCTGCGGCTGCGCGACCAGCCACTGAACAAGAAGCTGCTGACATTCGTCTTCGATTCGCCGCAAGCCTATGCCTGGGGCGGCGATGCGGTGCAGATCGACGGCCAGGCGGTGGGCGAGCTCTCGTCGGCCGGCTGGAGCCCGAAGGCCGGCGCCTGCGTGGCGCTGGGCTACGTGCGCGGCGAGGCGGCGCGGCGCGAGCATCGAGGCACGTCGGTGCTGATCGACCTGTACGGCGAGTTGATGGGCGCGACGGCGTGGGACACGTGGCAGCCCGAGGTAGGCGCATCCCTGCCGTAGGGGACGCACATCCACTCTCGTTTCGGCGCATCGGGATCCAACAAGCGCTCTCGGTAGTTTTGCTGCCAATCGGATCAATGTACCGGGCACCTGCTTGCGGATGCGAGCAGGTTTCGGAACGTCGAGTTGGATGACCGTGCGGGACTGGCACGAGTCTTTCGACTTCTCGATCTGCCTGCTCCATAGCAGTCGTAGCTGGTGCGTGCTGGTGGTCGGCAATGCGGCGACGAAATCGAGGAGTTGGGCACCCGGACCCGGCCAAGAGCGGGTGCTCGTGACCGGCCACTTCAGGCACACGGATCAACGACTCGTACCTCTGGTGGGCTGCCCAAGTCGTCGTGGGTTCCCCAAGAATCGGCATCTCGATTTAGGCGCTACCAAGGGCCGCCTATCAGGTCCGCGCCGCGAATGGTCCGAAACGCGGCTGCACGTATCGCAGTTTCCTCTGACGCGATGCTCAAGTCCTTGAACCGATGTGTGCAATGCACATTGAGGCCGAGCTGAAGGATGGCGGCCGCGCTACAAGGGCGGTACGCAAGCGCTGCGTTCCGCGGCGACAAGCTGACCACGCAACCAGGGGGCCCACGAAAATGGCAGGGTCACATCGACGATCGCGCTTGACTCGGTACTCCATCCCCGGCTTGCGGCTCCAGGTCGAAGTCGCGCAGCATCACCGGCTCGATCGAACCCTGGGCGACGCGCCGTTGCACGGCGGCGCCGAGTTCGGCCGCGTGACGTGCATAGGTCTCGATCGGCTCTTCCTCGCTGCCCGGGGGGCGGAAGCGATATTGCAGCACGGCCCTGCGGATGCTGGCCCCGATGAAGCCGTCGGCGACGGGCACCCAGAAGCGCACTGCCTCGGAGTCTTGGTGATAGAACGGGATGGGGGGCATGCGGGACCTCGGTCGGTGAATGGGTGGGCGGCAGGCCTGACACGCCGCCGGAGGCGGCAATGCACAATCGCTGCACCGGGCAACATCCGGCATTGCCGCGTTCGGCGGCGCCCAGCGGCGCTGGCAGGAGCGTCGGTCTTTCAAGGCACAGGCATGATCGAAGCTCGCGAAGCCCGTGAAAACCAGTTGCTCGCGGCAGTGCCTGATGCCGAACTCGAGCGCTGGCTGCCCTACCTCGAGGCGGTCGACCTGCCCTTGGGCAGGGTGCTCTACGAATCCGGCACCCGGCTGAGCTACGTGTACTTTCCGACCACGGCCATCGTGTCGCTGCTGTACCTGATGGAAGACGGCGCTTCGGCCGAGATCGCGGTGGTCGGCTTCGAGGGGCTGGTTGGCATCTCGCTGTTCATGGGCGGCGAATCGACGACCAGCCGCGCCGTGGTGCAAAGCGCCGGCAGCGGGCTGCGGCTGAGCTCGCAGCAGATGATGCTGGAATTCAACCGCGCCGGGCCGGTGCTGCACCTGCTGCTGCGCTACACCCAGGCGCTGATCAGCCAGATGACGCAGACCGCAGTGTGCAACCGCCATCACTCGCTCGACCAGCAGCTGTGCCGCTGGTTGCTGCTGAGTCTGGACCGGTTGCGCGGCAACGAGCTCACGATGACGCAGGAATTGATCGCCAACATGCTCGGTGTGCGCCGCGAAGGGGTCACCGAGGCCGCCGGCAATCTGCAGGAGTGCGGCCTGATCCAGTACCGGCGCGGCAAGATCACCGCGCTCGATCGGGCCGGGTTGGAGAAGCGAACCTGCGAGTGCTACGCGGTGGTCAAACGGGAGTACGACCGGCTGTTGCCGGCGACCAAGGCCACCTGATCCGCGACGCCCCACACCGGCGACGGCGCTGTGCGCACCATCGGCGTGATGCCGGATGCCGTTGATCGGGCGTCGGTTCATGAAGGCTGCGCTGCGGTGTGGATGAACGCAATGGGTTCCGGGCTGCTCGGGCCGGCGCGGCGGTGACCCGCCGCCCTGCGGCCCGACTCGCCTGCCTGCCTGCCTGAAGGCTGCGCTATGGCGCGGCCGGTGTCGGTGCGCTGCCGCACCGAGTCTCGCCATCGGGCGGTCGCTGACTGTGCGCTGGCAGACAGACCCGCGCACGCACCGCGCGCAAACTCTGTCGGATGCGATGCCAGCCCGGCCCGATCCGCCATCTGGCTTGGTGTGGCCCTGTGCGCGGGCCTGCCACGGCGGCGGCCCGAACGAGAACCCCCCCAGGAGAAGCAGATGGAACGCAGTGTCAACGACACCAACGGCACCGTGGAGCGCGCCTCGAGCGGCGCCCATCAGGCGATCGACAAGGCGTCCGGCGCACTGCGCCCCGGCGTGGAGCATCTCGCCGAGGATGCGCACCAGGCCGTGGACCGCTTCGCGGATAAGGCTGCCCGGTTGAAGGAAAGGCTCCTGACCAGCGGCGGCCAGTTGCAGGATGCCCAGGCGCGATTCAGCGCCGAGCGCCGATCGCAGATCCGCGAAAGCCCGATGGCTTCGGTCGCCTTGGCCTTCGGCATCGGCATGGCCCTGGGCTGGCTGCTGCGCTCGCGCTGACCCCTTGCCCTGCCATCATCGGCTCGTAGCAGTCATGCAGCTTCCTCGGCCGCCATCGAGCCAGAGCCGCGATCGACGCCGAGCCCGGCACGCATGGGCTGCACTGCGCAAGCCGCCCGCGCGTCGGCATGGAACGAGCTGACCCTGCGTGCCGCGGCCAGGGTCGCCGCCGAGATGCGCCCGGCCGCGGCGCCGGTTCGCAGAAATGCGTCGATACCGTTGGTCTTTGGGTCGCAAAGGGCGGCCGGGACGGCCCGCTTGTCGACGACGCTCTTGGCCCGGTCTGCATCGATCGGACTGCCGACGACGGCATCGGTGTGGGTCTTGCGGTTGGCGAACACGTCGTCGCAAGCACCAATTGACGGCTCGACCGCCGTCCCTGTGTCAAGGTGAGTCTGGCGTGGTTTCATCGCAGGTCCTGGCTGTGGGCAGCGATCGATGCCGGGCGCACCGTCGATGGTGGGGTTGTGGACCTGGGTCGCCGTGTCACAGCCGACCCATCAGCAGGAGCACGAGCACCGCCACGGCGAGAACGCCAAGTGCGCCGCTGGGCCCGTAACCCCAGCCGCGGCTGTGCGGCCAGCTCGGGATCATGCCGACCAGCACCAAGACCAGGACGATCAACAGTATGGTTCCAAGGCTCATAAAGCACTTTCCTCTTTTCGCTCAAGTGTTTCAGTTCGCCGCTGCGCCGGTGGGATGGGGCATGACGACGACCGTCGTACCCTCGCCGGCCTTGCCGGCGTCGCCGGTGGTCCCGGTCATGCCGCTGGCTGACGGGGCCACGCGATCGATGCCAGACGCACCGTCGACAGATGGTTTGTAGCCCGGTGTCGATGCCGCGTCTGTGCGGCGGCGCACGCTGCGCGCAGGCCTCGCTGGTCTGCGCGCGCTCGATGCCGAGTGCGTCGCCGATGACTTCGCCGAGCGACGCTGGAAGCGGGCGTGACAAGGTCATCTCAATGGCGACGAGCATCAGCCCGCGCGCAACGGAACGCCGGCCGGCGCCTGACTCGCCGTCGCAGCCGTGCCCTGTGTACGCCAGCGCACAGATGCTCAGGCGTCGGTTGCGCATCCTGCCCCGGTGAAATCAAGCCCACAATCGATGCCGTCTGCGCGAAAGCTTGTCTTCCGTGGCGTGCCACTCCTCGTGGGCTCGGCAACGCTGCCCTTGGGCCAGTGGCTTCGCTGGGTGGCGCATCGGTGCGACTGGCTGCGCACACTGCGCGCCGTGCGTCCGGCCCGCGCGCCACGCCACGGGGTCGAAGGTGTCGCTTCGAATGGCGCCGCCATCTACGCCGCCGACGCGCCCGCGCCGCGACGTACGGCGCGCATCAGCACCGCGCCTGCAAGCAGCGGCCGCCTCGGCTACACCCGTTCAGTGCAAGTCCCAGCGGATGGCGTGACGCAGCGCGAACTCTGGATCGTGCACGGTGCAGGGCCCACCTGGGCGGGCGGGGCCGAAACGGCAAGCATGGGCGCCGCGGGTCCGGACGCCTCGCGCCAAATGCTGCGGTTCTTCCTCCAGCACCGATTGCATGACGAACACCCGCGATGCGCCATGGAGGAGCGTCGATGAAAACAGCTGGCGGCGACGATCACGACGGCGCGGGCCACGAGCCCAAGTGTCGACCGAGCGCCGAGGGGCCGTCCGGCGAAACATTGGAGGCGCGTACGCGGTTGTTGGCGACCTTCGATATTCAGTTCGATGGCCTGGCTTACCTGCACCGCGGCCAGCGCTTCGAGCACTTCACCGACGCGCTCGAGCATGCGCGGCGGGTCTGGCCCGATGGCGTATCGACCGCGGGCACGGTCCGCAATCCACCGCGATAGCCGTGATCACGCCGCGTGTGCCCATTGCCGCAGTGTTTCGAGCAGGTCGGACGACCCCGGGCTTTCAGAAAGAGACGCCATGACGACGCCGCAACAGATCACGGCCTTGAAGTCCCGGATCGCCCAGGCCGTCTCCGGCACGCCGACATGGCAGCTTGCCGGCGAAACCGAGAGGTACCTCGAGGCCTTTGGCGACGCACGGTCATTGCCCACACTGCTCGAGAGAATCGAAGCACCGCGCACATCGGCGCCGCGTCGCCAAATCCGTCCGAATGGCCGGGCCCTGTTCAGCACCCTCGGCCGGCTGGACGGCAGCGCCGTCGAAGCGACGGACGGCTTGATCGGACGCGTCGAAGCCGCCCTCTTCGATGACGACTCGTTGACCATTCGTTATTTGGTCGTCGACGGCGGAACCTGGTTGAAATCGCGGAAGGTGTTGATCTCGCCGCGTTCGGTCAAGCAGCGCGTGGACGGCGGCAGCAGCATCCATGTGTCCCTGACCCGCGACCAGGTCAAGGCCAGCCCCGACATCGACACCCGTCAGCCCGTCACGCGCCGGCACGAACGCGACCTCCTCGGCTACTACGCCCACCGCGCCCATTGGGCAGGCGGTGACATCCGGGGCTGGGGCGGTCACCCACGGGTGCCTGCCCACCAACCCACGTCGGCCGAAGCCGCGATCACGACGTGGCAGACGGCCCACGACGACGACGTCCACCTGCACAGCAGCGCCAACGTTGCCGGCTACGACATCGAGGCCAGCGACGGCAGCATCGGCCATGTCGAGGACTTTGTCTTCGACGGCGCGTCATGGGCCGTCCGGTACCTCGTGGTGGACACCCGGAACTGGTGGCCAGGCGGCCGGCGGGTACTGGTGGCCACGCACTGGATCGACGGCATCGACTGGAGCACCGGTAGCGTGCGCGTGAGCTTGACCCGAGCGCAGGTCAAGAAGGGCCCCGAGTATCGCGAAACGACCGTCCAGGGCCGTGACGATGAAGAGCAGGTGCGTGACGCTGAGGATCGTCAGGGACCTCGGGCGTGAATCGGCCCGGGATGGGCGGAGTGTTCAGGGCACCGCGCCGAACATCGCGCCAACGCCGGCCGTGACGGCCATCGCGAGGGCACCCCAGAACGTGACGCGCCCGGCGCCGAGCCACAGGCCCGCCCCACCCACGCGCGCTGCGATGGCCCCCAGCAACGCAAGGAAGATCAGCGACGTCGCCGCCACCCAGACGATGAGATCGGCCGGGGGCGCGATTGCGGCCAGTCCCAGCGGCAGCGCCGCCCCGGCGGCGAAGCTGGCGGCCGAAGCCAAAGCCGCCTGCACGGGCCGGGCGCCGAGTTGTTCGGAGATCCCCAGTTCGTCGCGGGCGTGTGCGCCGATGGCGTCGTGCGCCATCAGTTGATCAGCGACCTGCCTTGCCAACGCCGGGTCGAGCCCACGTGCCACGTACAGGGCGGCCAGTTCACGGTGTTCACCGGCATCGTCGCGCTGCAACTCGGAACGCTCGCGGGCCAGGTCGGCGTTCTCGGTGTCGGCCTGCGAGTGCACGGACACATATTCGCCCGCCGCCATCGACATGGCGCCTGCCACCAAGCCGGCCAGGCCCGTCAACAGGATACTGCCGTGGCCCGCGCCGGCGGCGGCGACGCCCAGCAGGAGACTTCCCGTCGACACGATGCCATCGTTTGCGCCCAGCACGGCCGCTCTCAGCCAGCCGACGCGCGAGGTGCGGTGGCGCTCGACGTGGCGTCTTGCGGCTCTTGCGGTTGCGCTTGGCATCGTGCTCGTATCGCGTCTGCGAGGTGGCTTGCGGCAATTCTCGCCGCGCCCGCTACGCTTCGATGATCCTCAATGCCTTGGTGTCCGCAGCGTGGGCGAAGGTGTCGTAGGCATCGAGAATCTTGTCGAACTTGAACCGGTGCGTGATCAGCTGCTTGGCGTCGATGCGACCGGAGCGCGCGGTCTGGCCCGGCAGCGTGATCGTCGGCTTGGGGCGGCCTTCGACGTTCTTGCGGCCGGGGCCGTTGGAGACGAGTGCTTGCATCGCGAATCCTTTACTGCTCAGTGATCGGCGATGTGTGTTGCCCGGCGACGAGCGCGGCGCTCGTCGCGAAAAGTGCGGGCCGGTCATGAGCCACCGGTCCAGGTCCAGTTCCTGATCTCCGGCATGTCCTGTCCATGCTGGCGTATGTACTGCCGGTGTTCGAGCCGCTTGTCCTGCAGTCGGCGCTTCAACGCCAGACCCTGATCGCCGGTCTGCGGCAGGCGGTCGACGACATCCATCGCGAGGTGGAAGCGATCGAGGTCGTTCAGCACGGTCATGTCGAACGGCGTGGTGATCGTGCCTTCTTCCTTGTAGCCGCGCACGTGGATGTTGTGGTGGTTTGTGCGGCGGTAGGTCAGCCGGTGAATCAGATACGGGTAGGCGTGAAAGGCGAAGATGACCGGTTTGTCCTTCGTGAACAGCGCGTCGAAGTCGGCGTCGTCCAGGCCGTGCGGGTGTTCGGACTGCGGCTGCAGCCGCATCAGGTCGACGACGTTGACGACGCGGATCTTCAGCGACGGCAGGTGTTCGCGCAGGATCGACACCGCGGCCAGCGTCTCCAGCGTCGGCACGTCGCCGCAGCAAGCCATCATGACATCGGGTGCTTCGTCGCCGTCGTTGCTGGCCCATTCCCAGATGCCGATGCCCTGGGTGCAATGCTTCACGGCGGCGTCCATCGTCAGCCACTGCGGCGCCGGGTGTTTGCCGGCCACCACCACGTTGACATAGTGGCGGCTGCGCAGGCAGTGGTCCATCACCGACAGCAGGCAGTTCGCGTCGGGCGGCAGGTACACCCGCACGATCTCGGCCTTCTTGTTGACGACGTGGTCGATGAACCCCGGGTCCTGGTGCGTGAATCCGTTGTGGTCCTGGCGCCAGACGTGCGAGGCGAGCAGGTAGTTCAGCGACGCGATCTTGCGCCGCCACGGGATCCGCGACGTGACCTTCAACCATTTCGCATGCTGGTTGAACATCGAGTCCACGATGTGGATGAAGGCCTCGTAGCAGTTGAACAGGCCGTGGCGGCCCGTCAGCAGATAGCCTTCGAGCCAGCCCTCGCATTGGTGCTCGCTGAGCATCTCCATCACCCGGCCGCTGGGCGCCAGGAACTCGTCGTTGGGTTGGGTCGCCGCGTCCCACTGGCGTTGCGTCGCGTCGAACAGCGCCGCCAGGCCGTTGGAGATCGTCTCGTCGGGCCCGAAGACGCGGAAGTTGCGCTGCTCGTCGTTGCACTTCGCCACGTCGCGCAGGAACGGGCCGAGCACGTGGGTGTCGCCGATGCCCGGCGCGCCGGGCACCGGCACGTCGCACGCGTAGTCGCGGAAGTCGGGCATCTTCAGGTCACGCAGCAGCAGGCCGCCGTTGGCGTGCGGGTTCGCGCCCATGCGCCGCGCGCCAGCGGGCGCGAGTTCGGCCAGTTCCGGGACCAGCCGACCCTGCTCGTCGAACAGCTCTTCGGCGCGGTAGCTCTTGAGCCAGTCGTCGAGCAGTTCGAGGTGGCCCGGGTGTGTGGCCGGGTCGGAGATCGGCACCTGGTGCGCATGGAAGGTGCCTTCGATCTGAACGCCATCGACGACCTTGGGACCGGTCCAGCCTTTCGGCGACTTGAGCACGATCATCGGCCAGCGCGGGCGCGCGGCGTGGCCCGCCTTGCGCGCGCCTGTCTGGATCTTGCGGATCTGCTCCACCGCCGTGTCCAGCGCGCAAGCCATCGCCTGGTGCATCGACGCCGGCTCGCTGCCTTCGACGAACAGCGGTGCCCAGCCGTAACCACGCAGCAACTGCTCCAGTTCCTCCGCGCCGATGCGCGCCAGGATCGTCGGGTTGGCGATCTTGTAGCCGTTGAGGTGCAGGATCGGCAGCACCGCGCCGTCGGTCACCGGGTCGAGGAACTTGTTCGAGTGCCAGGCCGTGGCCAGCGGCCCGGTCTCCGCTTCGCCGTCGCCGACGACGCAGGCGACGATCAGTCCGGGGTTGTCGAACACCGCGCCGAAAGAATGGCTGAGCGAATAGCCCAGCTCGCCGCCTTCGTGGATCGACCCTGGGCATTCGGGCGACGCGTGGCTGGGGATGCCACCGGGAAACGAGAACTGCCGGAACAGCCTTTGCAGGCCGGCCTCGTCGCGGCTGATGTCGGGATAGACCTCGCTGTAGGTGCCTTCGAGGTAGGTGTTGGCCACGACCGCGGGCCCGCCATGCCCGGGACCCGAGACGTAGATCATGTCGAGGTCGTACTGCTTGATGACCCGGTTCAGGTGCACGTAGATGAAGTTCTGCCCGGGCGTGGTGCCCCAGTGCCCGAGCAGCATGTGCTTCACATCCGCCAGCGCGAGCGGCCGCTTCAGCAGGGGGTTGCCGTAAAGGTAGATCTGCCCGACCGACAGGTAGTTCGCGGCGCGCCAGTAGGCATCCATGCGGGCGAGCAGCGCTGCATCGAGCGTTGGGCTCTTCGGTGTCATGACGAGCCCTCCTTTCGCGCACGCGCTTCGATCCATCGAGAGACCGATCGGGCGATCATCAGCTCCTCATCGGTGCGGATGATCCGCACCGTCGTCGTGCCGGCATCGACCGAGATCAGCTCAGCGTGCGCCGCATTGCGAGCGGCATCCACCTGGATGCCGAGAAAGCCGAGGCCTTCGCAGATTCGTTCGCGCACCGCCGCCGCGTGTTCGCCGATGCCGCCGGCGAACACCAAGGCATCCAGCCCGCCGAGCGCAGCCGCATAGGCGCCGATCCACTTCTTCGTCTGGTAGCAGAACAGTGCCACCGCCTCGGCGGCGCGCGGGTCGGTGCCTTCCGATGCGAGCAGGTCGCGCATGTCGCCGCTGGTCTCGGAGACGCCGAGCAACCCAGATTCGTGGTTGACCATCGCGTAGAAGCGTTCGGGCGTCATGCCCTCGGTCCGCGTCAGGTACGCCGCGACGCCGGGGTCCAGATCGCCCGAGCGAGTGGCCATGGGCAGACCGGCCGTTGGCGTGAAGGCCATCGTCGTGTCGATGCTCCGGCCGCCCTGCACCGCGGCCAGGCTGGCGCCACTGCCCAGATGCGCGAGGATCACGCGGCCGCGCGCCACCGCCGGCCCGGCGACACGCGCCAGTTCCTCCATCATGTAGGCGTACGACAACCCGTGGAAGCCGTAGCGCCGCAGGCCACGGCCAGCGTAGCGGCGTGGGATCGGCAACAACTGCGCCACGCGCGGCATCGCGCTGTGAAACGCGGTGTCGAAGCAGGCCAGCTGCGGCAAGTGGGGGTAACGCCGGGCCAGCAACTCGATGAGTCGGACCTCGGCGGGCAGATGGTCCGGGTCGTAGGGCTCGAGACGATGCAGGTCGTCCAACAATTGATCGCCGACCGGCTCGGGCTGGCTGTGGTCCATGCCGTGCACCACCCGGTGCCCGACGGCCGCGACCGCTTCGAAGCCCGGCTGAGCCTCGAGCCACACCAGCAACGAGCCCGCCGCCTTCTCGAAATCGCCGGCGGCGATGGCATGGCGTTTGCGCACCTGCCGGCTGCCGGCAGTCGGATTCGGCATGTGGGCGTCGACGAACGCTTCGGGTAGATCGAAGCGCTCGACCTGGCCGCGGAGCAGCCGCCGCAGCGCTCTGTCCTGCCGGTACAAAGCGAACTTGATGCTCGACGAACCGGCATTGAGTGTCAGGATGTTCATGCCTTGGCCAATGCTCCGTAGCCCGACGTGACGTCGAACAGCTCCTCGTCGATCGCGCCCTGGCGCCGCCGTTGAAAGCTGCCGTGCACTTGCTCGAGCAGTTCCTGGATGTTGCGGTCGGCTCGCTCCATCGCCGCGAGCCGGCTGGCATTCTCGCTGGCCAGCGACTCGGCGCAGGCCCGCAACAGCGAGATGAGGTATTCGCGGATCAGCGAGCGCATCGTCGTCGCGCCGTGATCCGGCACCTCGAACAGCCGCACCGCCAGCGCCAGCGCCAGCGTGCGCGAGACCTCGCTGATGATCTTGAAAGGCAGCATGATCAAGGTCGGCTCGAGGTACGACTTCAGGTAGCCGCCGACGCCCTGCTCGCGGATGCCGAACAGTGGCACCGCGACGAAGACGCACAGCGCCAGCGCGATGGCGGTCGACAGCGACCCGGTCGGCGGCTCATAGCCCGGCACGATGGTCGCCAGCGCGGCGGCGTCGAAGAGGAACAGCGTGCCGAGGAAGGCGAGGAAGCGCTCCGGCCGCTGCAGATCTTGCGGCCGGTCTCGGCGGCGCTGGCGCTGCCCGGGGCCAAGCTGCACCCCGAGCAGGCGCTGATGATCGGCTGGTTCGGCATCCGCGGCATCGGATCGGTCTTCTACCTGCTGCTCGTGCTGCGGCACGGTGTCGGCGGGGAGACCGCACAGACGCTCGTCACGCTGACACTGTGGACCATCGCCTCGTCCATCGTCGTGCACGGCCTCAGCGGCCAACCGCTGATGCGGCTCTACGCGCGTCGTCGCGATGCAGCTCGTGCCCACAGGTGATCCAACAGGCCAACCTCCTGGCGCAGGGTTCGCGGCCATGCGTCGAGGTCGGTCGATACGGCGCCGACCCGCCGCCCCAGGCGTTGGCCTGTGCAAACGCCGCGGTGCCGGTCGACCTCAGATCTGGGTCTTGAAATAGCGGAACGAATGGACGAAGGCGTCGCGTAGCTTCTCCATCTCTGCCACCATCTTGTCCCAGCCGTCCTCCCCGGCAGCCGCGATTTCGTCGAGCTTGGCACGGGCCAGTTGCGATTGATGGCGCAGCTTGCTCATCTCGCTCTTGTACTTCTGCCGCACCTCGGCCTTGGCGTCGCTGGCCTTGGCCTGAAGCGCGTCCATCTTGGCGTTCAGCGAGTCGAGTTCGCGCTTCATCTTGGCGGTGTATTCACTGCGGGTCGTTGACATGGTGGTCTTCCTTTCGGGGGAGTGAATTGGGTGACTTTTCCGGGGGTCATCCGCAACGCCTCAGCTCTTGCCGAACTTCGTCTTCGCGGCCGCAACGCACTGGCTCTTGGCTTCGCCGGCGGCGGCATCGCACTTCTCGAGTTCCACCTTGTAGTCGGCGTCGCGCTTTTCGTCAGCCGCGTCGGTGCGGGCTTCGCCGATCTGCTTGCCCATCTTGGCGTCGGCCAATGCAGAGGTGCGTACGGCTTCGGCCTGCTTGACGCACACATCCTTGACGTTGCCGGCGACGTCGTCACAGCGTTCCTTGGCCACCGAGAACGCCGCGTCGGCCTGCGCCACCAGCACCTTGTTGTGGTTGCCGGCGGATGCCGAATGCCCGTACTCCAGCTCGGCCATTGCAACCTTCTGTTTGCCCTTGGCCTGCTCGGCGCAGATGTCCTTCGCATTGCCGGCCAATGACTCGCAGGCGGCACGATCGAGTTTGTAGTCCGCGGCGACGCGCGTCTTGCCGGCGTCGTAATCGGCCTTGCTCAAGTCGGCCGCCTGGGCCAGCGGCAAGAACAGCAATCCGGTGAGCAGCAGCGAAGCCTTGAAGTTGAGAGTCTGGTTCATGTCGGTCCTGTGGAGGGTTGGCAGCGGCAGGCCGGGCCCCGCACCGCATGGCGCGACCAGCCCGTCAGTCAGGCGACTCGGACTACTTCAGCTTCATGTCGTTGGTCACCGAGGTCACGCCCTCGACGCCGCGCGCGACCTTCACGGCCTGGTTGATGTCGGCCTGCGAATTGACGAAGCCGCTCAACTGCACCCGTCCCTTGAAAGTCTCGACGTTGATCTCCGCCGACTTCAACATCGGGTCGTTGAGCACCGCGGTCTTGACCTTGGTGGTGACGACGGTGTCGTCGACGTACTCACCCGTGCCCTCGGTGCGCGCCGTCGAGGCGCAGGCCGCCAGCGCAAGCGTGCCGACCAGAATGACCGCAGTGGTGGCGCGACGAACAAGAGATTTGTTTATGATGGATTTCCTTCGGGGTTGCGGCTGCGGAGGGGGCAGACCCGAAGGGTCTGCCGGGCCGTTCGACCGGCGCACCAGGCTCGATTGAAGCTGGTGAACGCCAACGCAGCTTGAGGCCGCGAAGCGGCGCGGTCGGTGCGCTGGAGCACATTGGCAATGGTCATCGCTGTGCGGCGCTGCGGCGACTGCAGCGCACAGACAGGCGCATCCCGGTGCCCCAGTCCGCGACGGGTCGCCGCGCTTCGCGGTGCCTGCCACCAAGGAAGTTCGACATGAGAACCATCAACCGCTGCACCCACGCCACGCTGGCCGTGGTCGCCGTCTTCGCGCTGGGCGCCTGCTCGGGCATGTCCAGGCGTGACCAGAACACCGCGGTCGGTGCTGGCGTGGGGGCCGTCGGTGGCGCCGTGCTCACCGGCGGCAGCGCCATCGGCACCGTCGGCGGCGCCGCGGTCGGCGGCGTCATCGGCAACCAGATCGGCAAGTAGCTTCGGCTGGCTTCATCGTCCTGGCCAACACGCTCCACGCAGGCTCGCCTGCGCAAACCTCAGGAATCGGCGGCGCAAGCCGTTTGACCGTCAATATGCTCTACACCCTCGCTGTCGTGCTCGTCGTTCTTTGGCTGCTCGGGCTGGTCAGTTCATTCACCATGGGCGGCTTCATCCATGTGCTGCTGGTGATTGCCGTGGTGGTCGTGCTGCTGCAGGTCATCAGCGGGCGCCGCGTCGGCTGACGCGTCGCCGTCGACGCATGCCGTGCTTCAACTCGGCGGCGCGGCGTTGGCTGGATCGGTCAGCGTCAGCAGGATGTCGGCGTACCAGGCGCAGTTCAGACCCAGCGATTCGTCGAGCACCAGATCGCGGTTGACGATGTCCATGCGCGACGAATGCACGCCCAGCAGCTTCCACGGCAGATCGGCGGTGTCGGTGCTCGGTGCCGCGTCGCGCACCACCACGGGCGCACCGCTGGTGCCGCGATGCGTGCGCGCGTCGGTGAGGAAGTAGCCCTGACCCTGGAAGCGGATGCCATAGGGTGAAGCGAAGACCGCGTGGCGCAGCACCGGCAGGTGGTGCCGCGTGTCGTGGAAGCCCAGCGGGAAACCCACCACGCGCAGGGGTTCGCTGGTCGGCACGTCGGCGAAACTGCGCACCAGGTGTGCCGGCGTGAAGGCCCGGTACACGACGCCGGCCGGCAGGCGCGCCCGGTCCAGCTCGATCACCGCCACGTCGATGGCGCCGCCCGAATCGCGGCCCTGCCGCCACACGGCCCGCCCGCGCGCATAGAGCAGCATCGAGAAGCCGGTGGAACGTGTCAGGTTGATGGGGTCCATGTGCAACTCGATTTCCAAGCGGTCGGGCCGGTGCCCCGAGGGCACGTCGATAAGCACGTGCCGGCTGGTGGCCAGGTACAGGCGTTCATCGCGGTGAAAGAACAGGCCGCTGGCGTTGGTGAGCCCCACGCCGCCCAGAAAGGTCGACACCCGCGGCGCGGTCAGGAACAGCGGGTCGATCGAGGCGGTGGGCTCAAGCGGACGATGCACCACCGTGGCCTGCGCAGCGCCGTCGGCCGGGAGGTCCTCGCCTTCAGCAGGATTCGTGGCTTCGATTGGCGATTCATGCATGACGAATGCTCTTCAGGTCGAGTTTCGACGGCTCAGGATGCTGCGCCGCGACCGCTTCGGTGCGGTCCGCGGCGAGGTGCCGCTCGCAACCGTCGCCGCCACGGTGTTTGATGCGGTACATGGCTGCGTCGGCATGCGCGATCAGCGTCGCCACATCATCGCCGTCATCGGGGTATATCGCAAAGCCGATGCTGGCGGCCGGGTGCAATGCATGCGTTTGAATGACACAGGGTGTTGCGAGGGCCGCCAGCATCTTCTGCGCGATCCTGTGCGCATCGGCGGCCTGCAGCACCTCGGCCAGCACCACCAAAAACTCGTCACCGCCGTAGCGGCACACGGTGTCCGACTCTCGTACCACGGACTCCAGCCGGCGTGCGGTCAGCCGCAGCAGCTCGTCGCCGACGCCATGGCCGAGGGCGTCGTTGACGGGCTTGAAGGCATCCAGATCGATGAACAGCACCGCGGCGCGCGTGCCGTGCCGGCGCGCCAGGACGATGGCCTGCTCGAAGCGGTCGCGCATCAATGCACGGTTGGGCGTGCCGGTCAGGCCGTCCAGCTGGCTGCTGCGGGTCAGTTGATCGAACTCGCCGGCAGCCGTATCGGCCGCCTGCTGCGCGCGCAGTGCCGACAGCAGCAGCTGTTCGTTGGCCTCGCGCAGGTGGGTGCCTAGAGGGTCGGGCAATCCGGCGCGAACCATGGCCAGTTCGCGCTGCAGCCTGGCCACGTCGGCGCGCAACCCAGCCACCTGCTGCGCGAGTGCGGCGCGCGTGCCCGGTCGCGCGCCTGCCTTGCGGCGATCGGCTGGCCTGTGCTTCACGACGCGCCCGGCAGTTCAGCCTTCCGCCGCCGGCAATGGCATGTCGGCGCCTGCCAATGCCGCGCGATAGCGCGGACGACCGCCGAGCAAGCCCTCGTGGTCGGCCAGCATCTCGTCGATCTGGATGCCGTGCTCGTCGATGTGGAACAGGCGCAACTCGTTCGAGTGCATGCTGGCGCGCACCTTGACCACCGCCATCACGCGCTGCAGCCGGCTGTCGACTTCGATGTAGCGCTGCACGATGATCGCGTCGGTGAGGAAGGCGGTGCCATAGGGGCTGAAGCGAGCTCGGTGTAGCGGTCCTCCAGCTCCGAGGTCATCAGCACGGTCACGCCGGTGCTGGCCAGCGCCGACACCAGGCGCAGCAGCGATTCGCGGAAGTCCTCGCGGAAGGTCGGTGCCAGGGCCAGCTCGAAGCCCGACAGCGAATCGATCACCACGCGGCTGGCCTTGAGGCGCTTGATCTCGGTGATCAGCAGCATCGCGATCTCGTCGACCGACAGTGCCGGGGCGCAGCGTGTCGATCACGCCGATGCGCCCGGCCGCTCGATCAGTTCGGCAACGCCGGCGCCGCGGGCGCGGTCCGAGCGCTGCTCGAAGGCGGCGATCACGCCGGTTTCGCCCAGGCGTGCGCCTTCGGCCAGGAAGGCGGCGGCCAGGATGCTCTTGCCCGAGCCGGACGGGCCGGCGACCAGCAGCGAGTAGCCGCGCGGCAGTCCGCCGCCCAGCATCGCGTCCAGCTCCGCCACGCCCAGTTGCAGCCGCTCGCCGTGCGCTGCGCTGGGGCCCGATCGCCGCGGGGGCGCTGCAACGGCGGCGGCGCGAACACCTGGATGCCGGCGTCGCCGATGCGGAAGCGTGTGCAGCCCCGGCAGCGTCGGCTGGCCGCGCATCTTCATGACCTCCATCTTGCGCACCATCGAGTTGCGCTGGACGCTCTGGCGCAGCCAGATCAGGCCGTCGGCCACGGTGAACACCGGGTTCGGGGTCGTGACTCGTTGAAGTATTCGCCGATCAGGAAGGTGGTGGCCTGCCAGCTGGTCATCAGCATGCCCAGGTGCTGGACGAACTGCTGCAGGCCGATCGAAGGCCGGCGCCGGCTTTGCCCCGGCAGCACCACCGAGCGGAACGAGTCGACGAACACCAGGCCCGGCGCTGCGCGCCTGCACCTCGCCGACGATGCGCTGCAGCACCTTGTCCAGGTCGCCGGCCTGGCCTCGTCGGCCAGGTTGACGAAGCGGATCGAGTGGTTGAGCTTGTCGAGGTCGAAGAAGTCGAACTGCTGCTGGTAGCGCAGCATCTTCAGCGGCGGCTCGCCGAGCACGGTGAAGTACAGCGCCGGCCGCTCGGGCGTGGCCAGCGCGAACATGATCTGGTGCGCCAGCGTGGTCTTGCCGCAGCCGGCGGGCCGGCGATCAGGTTGAACGAGAACTCCGGCAACCCGCCGCCGAGGACCTCGTCCAGGCCGGGCACGCCCGTGGCCAGGCGGTGGATAGTGACTTTGGTGGGTCATGGCGTGGTGTCCTGTTCGGTTGCGCCGATGGGTGAGAAGTCCCTTGCAGGCTGTAGCAGACGTTCGCTCAGGGGCGCACCGATCAGCCCGGCCAGCAGATCGCGGAAGACCTGCATCAGCGCGCGGTGGGTGGTGGCCGCATCGGCTTGCGACTGCTGGGCCAACACGTGGCGCAGCGGCTCGAGATCTGCGACCGTGCGGGAGGCGTCGTGTACCGCTGCCAGCGCCGGGAGCGCGCCGAGCAACTGGTGCAGGCTGCGCCTGTACAGCGCCGCAACGCCGGCGGCACCCAGAATGGGCGACAACTCGGCCTCGACACGGCACCAGTGGGCCAGCGCCGCACCGGCCACCAGGTCGCCGCCTGCGCCGCTCGTGGCCACGCTGTACAGCGCTGCGTGCGTCGTGCGGTCGTGCACGCTCATGCGTGCCGGGGCGTCGGCGCCATGCGGCCAGGCGAGCGTCGGCGTCATGGTCGACGCACCCTGGCCAAAGGGCTTGCGTCGGGTAAGCGAATGGCGCGTCATGCCGCACAGCGTGGACCGCGCAATGCGCGCCGTCTGTATGCCAACGCACGTTGGCTGAGGCCGAGAGCGCCCCTGCTGCACGAAGCCGGTGGCGGCATCCTCTACGGACTGGTGCTGGGCTACCCGACCGTCAATGCCCGGATATGAGCGCCAGCGCACATACAGCCCGCTGTCGAGGGCTGACCATTCCAAGTCCCCCAGACCAAGGAATTGACATGAGCAAAGGCAAGCACGGTAACAAGGAAATCAAGAAGCCGAAGAAGGTGCCGGTGGTTGTGTTACCGCCCGCGCCTGTCGGTGCAACACCCGGCGCACTGGCTGTGGCCGCGCTGCGCAAGAAGAAGTGGTAGTTCGACCGTGCTGCGCGTGTGAAAACTCTCGCCAAGGTTGTGACGGTGGGGCTGAGGCAAAGGGCGCAATGAGTCCCTGCGCCACTGGCGCCGCATCGTAGGATTTGTGGGGTTCAGCTTTTTCAGCCGCTTCGGATCGCCCGTTGAGCGGCACGCCCTCGTTCACAGCATCAACGGTTGATTCGCGTCAAGTCGCGCATCCGCTTCAGGTGGTCGATTCGTATCAGCTTCGACAACTTTCAGGGAAGGATGTGTTCCTACGAATCGGTCCGGCCTGCCCTGCGGTGTACACGTTGGCCGCACTGACGAGTGCGAGCTGGGGTCAGCCTGTAGAACCGGAGTAAAGAAGTGCGCAAACTGCTTTTGGCCTTGTCGGTCGCGCTCTGCGCGATTCCCGCAGCCCATTCCCAGGTGAGCGTCGGAATCGGCATCGAAATGCCAGGTGTCAGCATCGGCATCAACCTGCCTGCGTATCCAAACCTCGTCCAGGTGCCCGGCTATCCCGTCTACTACGACCCGCGGTTGAATTCGAACTACTTCTTCTACGACGGCTTGTACTGGGTGTACTGGAGTGACAACTGGTATGCGAGCAGTTGGTACAACGGGCCATGGCGGGTGGTCGGGTCTGCCTATGTGCCGCTGTTCGTTCTGCGCGTGCCGGTGCGCTATTACCACCAGCCGCCGACTTACTTTCATGGCTGGCGCCCCGATGCACCCCCGCATTGGGGCGAGCACTGGGGACGTGAATGGGAACAACGCCGTGGTGGATGGGACAAATGGGACCACCACGCAGCGCCGGCACCTGCGCCGTTGCCGGTGTACCAGCGCAATTATTCGGGCAACCGCTATCCAAGCGCGGAAGAGCAACAGCATTCGATCCGGTCAGAGAAGTACCGCTATCAGCCCAAGGACGAGGTCGTCCAGCAGCACTTTCAGCAGAAAGGCAAGCCGGGCGACGCTCGCGCCGAGCCGAGGCAAAAGCCACCCACGCAACAACAGCCGCCTGCCCGCCAGCAGCCGTCACAGCCCAGCACGCAACAACCGCAGGTGCCGCCCGGGCAGACGCCCTCGCAAGCGCCTTCTCAATCCGAGTCACAGAACAAGGGGCGGGAGAAGAAAGGACAATCGCAGGGAAAGGATCAGGATGGCAAGAACTATTGAGACTTACGTAAGTCAGGACAACCAATAGCGTCGTCGTGCGTTCTCCGATCATCACGTTGATCGGAGAATGGGTGAATGGCCAAGATGGACGAAGCCACGCGCAAGCGTGGTTCGCGCCGGGCGATTGATGTTGTCTGGCAAGACGCCCGCCGAGGCAGCGCATGCCGTGGGTGTGGCTCGGCAGACCGCGTACACCTGGAAGGCGCGGCTCGACGATGGCGGCCTGGATGCTTGCGCGCCATGAGCACCGGGCGGCCATCGAAGCTGGACGCCAAGCAACTCGATGCGCTGCGCGCGGCGTTGCTGCAAGGCGCCATGGCCCACGACTTCGGCACCGAGCTGTGGACGCTCAAGCGCGTGCGCGTGCTCATCGAGCGGCTGTACGGCGTTCGCTTCAGCCAGGTGCATGTCTGGCGGCTGCTCGGCGGCCATGGGCTTCAGTTCGCAGAAGCCCGAGCGCCGGGCCATCGAGCGCGACGAGGCTGCCGTCGTGAAGTGGAAGCGCAAGACCTGGCCCGCGCTCAAAAAAACGCTGCCGCCCAGCGCCGAGTGATCGTCTTCATCGACGAATCGGGCTTGGCCGAACGCCCCACCCGGGTGCGCACCTGGGCGCCCATTGGGCAAACGCCCGTGGTGCAGTTCCACTTCAATGCAAGCACGTCTCGGCCATCGCCGGGCTGACACGGCTGAACTTCTTGTTCCGGCTGTACGACGGCGCGGTCAAGAGCGCGCAGATCGCTGCGCGGCGGCCAACACCGCCAATCGATCGTCAACTGCTTGCTGGAAGCAGGCTGAGCTGTGGGGATGTCATGGCTTACGTAAAACTCGATAGGCTGCCTGTGCCTGACCGGCCACGCATTCTTCCGCCGGCGACTCAAAGACGGGGCAGCCAGATTTGTTACGCGCCGACGGGAACCTCAACTCAATTCGGTTCGAAGTACTTGTTGATCCGCCCAAGCTGGACTGCGGCAAATTCTCAGTGCCCATGGGAAGTGTGAAAACATAGACTGGCGCGGGTTTAGGGGAGTGTGGAGGCACCGATGGGTGAGCAGAGATTTGCGCTGAAACGCTCGCTGAGGCGCTGAGCAGGCCTGGTTGCGGCGGTTCAATGCGGGGATGCAGAGGAGATGCGGGTGAGCACGCGGGGTGGTGTGTTCACATTCGCTGGGACGACCGAGGCGGCGCGACGGCGATGGGGCAACTGCCTTCTTTGCGAGTCTTGAATGCCACGGGATTGTTCGAGGACTGGGTGCAGGGCTGCTCGCTGAGTTACGTCAGCCCAACGCACGGGGTTGGTTGATGTCCTGGGCACGTGGATGCTGTCGATCTGGATGGTTATAACGTTACGCGCACGTGGTGTGCTGCGCGGGGACGGTGTGGCTCGGGTATCCTGGGTATGAAGAAGATCGTTGGGGATGACAGTCTGCGTGCGCGCTGAGCGCTATTGCGCCTGCGCTAGACAAGCGGCACACGGCTGAGAAGAAGGCAGCACAGGAAGCGCAAGTCGAGCGCGCCACGCAGTGGATGCAGGGGCAACTCATGCACAGTGTTGCCGAGGCGCTGAAGACCGCATGGGTGCTCGATTGCGACACGACGATCAAACAGTTGTATGGCCACTAGGCTGGGGTCGAGCTGGGCTACAACGCGCACAAACGGGGTGGTGAGAGTCACGCTATTCACACCTATTGGATTGGCAACCTGCGGATGGTGCTGGACGCTCAACTTGAGTCGGGCAAGAGGCACGCGCGTCGCACAGCGCGCGGGCTGGTGGTCTTGCTCGAGGGTATGGCGGTGGACTCGCGGCAGAGTTGGTTAGAGGCGATGTGGCGTTGGTAGCGAGGGGGAGATGGTTGCGCTGGAGGCGTTGAAGCAGCTCTATTTGTTCAAGCTGCGCCAAAGCGCTGGGGTTATGAAGCTGTTGAATCGGCAATGGAATATTGATGAGTGGTGTGATGTAGGTAGGGCTGGACGGGGTGTGAAGACACGCTGGCTTGATGGGTTGGAGCAAGCGCAGGCGCGTTATCGTGATACGCAGGTGCGCAAGATGGATATCGACGCACAAGGGCAAACGAAAGTGAAAAAGCGGGGTCGAAAGAGCAATGTCCAAAAGCAAGCAGAATTGGCTCTGATAGATAGAACGAGGTGACGAAGAATTGGGAATACGCGGTACTTGTGTGCGACACGCTTACAAGCTGGAGAACATGGGGTAGCTCTATCGCGACGTGCTGACTGCGAGAAGGTTCGATGAAATAAGAATCAGTGGGGCTGGGGGGCTACAGCAGCAGAATCGAACGTTGTGCGCTGAGCGCAGGGGGTGGGCTGATCTACAACTGGTGGAGTTGGTAGTGGGTTGCAAATGAAGAATGAATGGAGGATAGATGTAAGGGAGGAGTGGAGGAGAAGTAGGGAGAGAAGAGGAGGGAGAGAGGGGGAGAAGAAGGGAAGGAGGGAGGAGGAAGGGAGAAGAAGAGGAGAAAGGAAAAAAAAATTCAATCTGACTCGATGGCCGGTGCGGGTCGGCAGCGCCAGTTCGCTGACACGGGGGAGCAGTCGTTCGGGTAGTCCTTGGGTGACGGCGCGCGGGTACGTCAGCAGTACCTTGAATCCGGCCATCGGATACGACAGGCCACCAGCCGCCTGAATGACTGCAATGCGGCCGACACCGTGAGTTCAGCGCACCGCCACGACCGACCGGACGCGCTGCACAGCAGTCCACCGCCGTGACAGGCAAAAGTGTTCGACACGGGTCTGTCGGATCGCGTCAATCGATCGGCCACTTCGGCCGTCGGATCTTGCGGTACGGCAGGGTCTTCAGGTCGGCCGTCACCGCGCCGGGTGCGCCGACGTAGATCACCTGCTTTGCCACTGTCGAGAACGACGCATAGAAGTGCTGCGAGGACTTGACGACGATGATCTTCATCGCGGCCAGGTCCACGCCCAGGTTCGTGAACACGTCGGTGCCCATCGCTTGGTTGCGCAGGCTGATCAGCACGATCTGCACGCCGTCGGCCTCGACCAGCGCGCAGTCGCCCAGCGCGGTGGGCGTGTTCGACAGGCCGGTCATGACCATGTCGGGCCGCAGCGCCTTCACCGTCACCTGCAGGTCCAGCGGTCGGCCCGACAGCGGGCCGATCTTGCCGCCCACGCGCAGCATCAGCCGCGCACCGACGCCGGCATCGCAGGCGATGCGCACGGCCACCGGGTCCCACATCGGCCCGACGCAGGCAGCGCCGATGCCGCGCGCCAGCAGCCGTTCGAGGATGAAGGTGGCGTCGCCCGGGGCGCCGCCGCCGGGGTTGTCGGCGCCGTCGGCCAGCACCACCGGGCCGCCGTCGAAGGCCAGCGCTGCGTCGAGCGCGACGTCGATGCCGGGTTGCGGCACGTCCAGCGCGTGGCGCAGCGCGATCAGCTCGTCGGCCAGCTGCCGCGCCAGCGCCGCGCCGCCGGCGCCCCCCGGGTCGGCCCTGGCGTCGCTGTACACCAGCACCTTGGTGCCCATGTCGGGTACGTCGCCCCAGGGGAAGCCGTGACTGATGGAGATCGACAGGATGCCGTCCTTGCCCTCCAGCGCCATGATGCGGTCGACAAAGCCGCGCGCCGGCTGGCGCGAGGTGTGCATCACCACCAGCCCGCCGGTGTCCACCACCGACGCCACGGGATCGGCGCGCCCCTCGGCCTTGGCATGGCACAGATCGACGAGCTCGAAGGCGCGCTCCAGGATGTCGGTGTGCGGGTATTCCTTGAAGGCCACCAGCACGTCGGTGCTGTCCACCATCGCCGCACTCAGGTGGTTGTGCGGGTCGAGCTCGGCGCCGATCACCACCTTCGGCCCGACGATGGCGCGCACGCGCTGCAGCAGCTCGCCCTCGCAATCGTCATAGCCGTCCGCGACCATCGCGCCATGCAGGCCGAGCAGCACCATGTCCACCGGCATCGCGGCCTGCAGATCGGCCAGCAGCTCATCGCGCAGCGCCTCGAAGGCGGCGCGCGTGGTGGTGCCGCTGGGCTGCGCGAAGGCCACCATGCCTTCGCGCAGGTCCCAGCCCAGCGCCCGGCCGCGTTGGCGCGCCGCCCACAGCGGCCCGGCGAACATCGTCATGTGGTCAGGGTGTGCACCGGCCTTGTAGTAGCCGCGGTCGCGGAACGAGCTCAGCCCCGTCGGCATCGGCGCGAAAGTGTTGGTTTCGGTGGCCAGGGTGGCGCTGAAGACACGCATCGGAGTCCTTTGTCAGGGGCCAGTCGCGGCGCGCAGCCGTGCCGGCGACAGCATGGCGGGTGTGAGTCCGAAGTCGGCGATGGGCGAGGGAATCGCCGCGCCGCGGGCCAGCGCCGCGCAGGCCTGTCCCATCGCGGCCGAGGTCTGGATGCCATAGCCGCCCTGTGCGGCCACCCAGAAGAAGCCTGCAGCGTCGGCGTCGAAGCCGCCCACCAGATCGCCGTCGGCGACAAAGCTGCGCAAGCCGGCCCAGCTGCGAATCGGACGGCCTATCTGCAGCGTGGTCATTTCCTCGATGCGGTGCATGCCCAGCGCGATGTCCAACTCCTCGGGCTGCACGTCTTGCGGCGGCACCGGGTCGGCATTGGCCGGCGAGCCCAGCAGCAACCCGGCATCGGGCTTGAAGTACCAGGATTCGTCGGCGCCCACCACGCTGGGCCAGCCCGTCACCGACACACCCGCCGGCGCTGCGAAGACGAAGGCCGAGCGGCGCTTCGGCTGCAGGCCGATCGGTGCGACGCCGGCCAGCCGCGCGACCTCGTCGCACCAGGCGCCGGCCG
Source organism: uncultured beta proteobacterium (assembly GCA_963837675.1). GTDB lineage: Bacteria > Pseudomonadota > Gammaproteobacteria > Burkholderiales > Burkholderiaceae_C > Rubrivivax. The sequence continues at coordinate 311,126 of CAWIOH010000002.1, forward strand.
CGTTGATCAGCACCGGCGCGCGGAATTCGCGGCCGCCGGCCATCACGCACCAGCGCCCGTCACGGTGTTCGATCGCCGTGGCTTCGGCATCGCACAGCAGCGCGCCGCCATGGCGACGCACGCCGCGCAGGTAGCCCTGATGCAGGGCATGCACATCGATGTCGCTGGCATCGGGCTCGTAGGCGCCGCCCAGCAGCAGTTCGGGGCGCAGCACCGGCACCAGCGCCAGCACCTCGTCGCGCTGCAGGTGGCGAGACCGCGGCGACATCGCGCACAGCAGCGCCAGATGCGCGTCCAGCAGATCGGCCTGCCGCGGCGTGGCGACGAACAGCGCGCCGCGCGGCGACAGGATCGCTACATCGGCAAAACCCGGCGGCGCAGCGTCGAGAAAGGCGCGGCTCGCCAGGGTGAGCGCGCGCACCTGCGGTGTGCCGTAGCTGGCCAGGAAAAGCGCCGCCGAGCGACCGGTGCTGTGGTAGCCGGGCTGCGATTCGCGCTCGAGCAGCGTCACGCGGCCGTGCGGGGCGAGCCAGTAGGCGATGGACGCTGCGGCGATGCCGCTGCCGATGACGAGGAAGTCGCAATGCGTCGGGTCAAGGGCGGTGGGCATGGGACAGTGCTGCGTGAAGGCCAAGGCCGCTGATGCAGCCATTGTCCGGGATCGTGCAGGGCCGATGGGCTGGGGCGCCGGCCCGCGTCGCAGAGGCGACACCGGGGCGACATGCCATCGGGGTTCGGCCCGACTTGACCCCCTGGCACCTGCATGGTTTCATCGACCGCTGCAATCGAAACGCCTGGAGACCTGCCGATGACAACGCCCGACAACAAGCTCGACCGCCGCAAGCTGCTGAGGTCCTCGATGGTGCTGGCCGCCGCGCCGGCGGTGATCGGCGTGCCCGCCTATGCACAATCGAAGGCCACGGTGACCTGGAAGGTGCAGGCGCACTGGCCCAAGGCCTCGGCCTCGTTCAAGGACAGCCTGGAGTGGTTTGCCACCGAACTGGGCCGCCGCACCGACGGCCGTTTCAAGATGCAGCTGTTCGGCGCGGGCGAGCTGGCCAAGGACGCCGAGATCTACAACATCGTCAAGCGCGGCGTGGTCGAGATGGGCACGCTGGCCCCCGCCTACATCCTCAACGAGGCCGAGGCGATGGGCCTGGCCTACGGCATACCCGGCACCTTCCGCGAGCCGTGGCAGATGGCGCAATACCTGAAGAACATGGGCGGCGAGCAACTGGTCAACGACCAGCTGGTTCCCAAGGGCGTGATCTACCGCACCGAGAAGGCCTACACCACCGAGCTGGTGGTGAACAAGAAGATCACCACGCTGGACGAGTTCAAGACGCTGAAGCTGCGTTCGGCCGGCACCTTGCTCGATTACCTGGCCATGGCCGGCGCGTCGCCCACGCACGTGGCCGGCCCCGAGCTGTACCAGGCGCTGGCCACCGGAGTGGTCGACGGCGCGCATTGGGGCGCGGCGCAAGGCGCGATGTCGATGAAGCTGTGGGAGGTGGCGCGCTTTCACATGCTGCCGCCGCTGGGCATCACCTGCGACGCCTATGTGTTCAACAAGGCCGCGGTGGACAAACTGCCCGAAGACCTGCGCCTGAACCTGATGTCGCTGGCCGATGAGCGCTTCTTCAGCCGCACCACCGAGTACCAGCTGAAGGAAGCGATTGCGCTGACCAAGGGGCGCGAGACGATGAAGGTCGAAGTCGTGCAGTTCCCGAAGGCGGTGGAAGAGCGCTTCGCCGCGGCATCCAAGGAGATCCTGGCCAAGGAAACGGCCAAGGGTCCGCTGGCGGCCAAGGGCGCGGCGCAGCTGAACGCGATCATGAAGGCCCTGGGCTACGCCTGATGCGTCGCAGGCGCACCGGGCCACGCGTCCGGTGATTCATTCAACCGGGATGCCTGAGTGCTGAAGCTTGCCCGTGCCATCACGCGCCTGAACCGCTGGATCGGCTCGGCCGTCGCGTGGCTGATCCTGCTCATCTTCGCGCTGCTGATCGTCGACGTGGGGATGCGCTACGCCGTCGGCCGGCCTTCGATCTGGACCTCGGAGCTGGCGCAACTCGTGTTCGGCTTCTATGCCGTCATCGGCGGCGGCTACCTGCTGGCCGAACGCGGCCATGTCAACGTCGACATCTTCTACGGCGGCTTCTCGCGCCGGCGCAAGGCGCTGGTGGATGTGGCCACCTCGGTGCTGTTCTTCCTGTTCGTGGCCGTGCTGCTGTACCAGAGCAGCTCGATGGCCTATGAATCGATGGAGAAGTTCGAGACCTCGCAGAGCATCTGGCACCCGCACATCTGGCCGGTGAAGGTGGCGATACCGCTGGCCGGCGTGCTGATCCTGCTGCAGGGCCTGGTGCGCCTGTGGTCCGACGTGCGTGTGCTGATGGGCCAGCCCAGCGACGACGCCACCTTCGGCGTGCAGGCGGACGACGCAGCGGCGCACTGATCCGCCGCTGCGCCAGCCATGTCGGTCGAAATCCTCACGCTGCTGTTCTTCGGCTCGCTGCTGGTCTTTCTGCTGCTGGGCGTGCCGCTTGGCCTTCGTGCTCGGCGGCGTGTCGGTGATCTTCCTGTACTTCTCGATGGGCCCGGTGAGCTTCTACATCGTGGCCTCGAAGTTCTGGGATTCGATGACCAGCTTCACCTTGGTGGCGATACCGATGTACGTCTTCATGGCGATGATCCTGGAGAAATCCGGCGTCGCCCATGCGCTGTACCGCATGATGCACCTGTGGTTCGGCGCGATGCGCGGCGGGCTGGCGATCGGCACGGTGGCGATCTGCGCGATCTTCGCGGCGATGAGCGGCATCAGCGGCGCCGCGGTGGTGACGATGGGCACGATCGCGCTGCCGCGCATGCTCGAACGCGGCTACGACACCAGGTTGTCGCTGGGTGCCATCAACGCCGGTGGCGGCTGGGGCATCCTGATCCCGCCGTCGATCCCGATGGTGCTGTACGCGATGATCAGCGAGGTTTCGGTGGGGCGGCTGTTCGCCTCGGGCATCGGCCCGGGCCTGCTGCTGTTCGTGCTGGTCACCATCTACATCGGCGTGCGCGCCTGGGTGCAGCCGTCGATCGCGCCGGCGTTGCCGCCCGAAGAGCGCGGCAGCCTGCGCGACAAGCTGATGGCGCTGCGCGCGGTGCTGCTGCCGATCATGATCGTGCTGATGGTGCTGGGCTCGATCTTCGGCGGGCTGGCCACGCCCACCGAAGCGGCGGCCATCGGCGTGCTCGGCGCCTTCATCGCCGCGGCGATCAACAAGCAGCTGTCGGTCGAGGTGGTGCGCCACGCGGCGATCCAGACGCTGCGGCTGACGACGCTGATCATGTGGATCCTGTTCGCGGCGCACGCCTTTTCCACCGCCTACACCACGCTCGGCGCACATGATTTCATCCAGCACCTGATGAGCCTGATCCCCGGCGGCAAGTGGGGCGCGCTGGCCTTCATGCTGTTCGTGCTCTTCCTGCTGGGCATGGTGCTCGACCCGGTGGGCATCATGCTGATCACGCTGCCGGTGTTCCTGCCGATCGTCGACAAGGCCGGCTTCGACCCGATCTGGTTCGGCGTGATCTTCATCATCATGATGGAGATCGGCTACATGACGCCGCCATTCGGCTTCAACCTTTTCTACATCAAGGGCGTGGCGCCGCCCAGCGTGACGATGGGCGAGATCTACAGCTCGGTGGTGCCCTACGTGATCGTCACGTTGGTCGGCGTGCTGCTGATCGTGCTGTTCCCGAACATCGCGCTGTACTTCCCGAACCTGTTTTTCGGCAAGGGCTGAGCGGCCGAAAATCGAACGCAGACACGATCTCCAAACCGCCATGAACATCCTCTCGGCTTCATTGAGCTACGACATCGGCAAGGTGCGCCAAGGGCGTGCGCTGCTTGCCTTCGACATCGACCACAACGGTCACGTGTGGTTCATATTTGCTCGCGACGATGCAGCCAGCAAGTCCGTGCCGGATGGCGTCGTGGAAATTCCCGAGGGCGATCCCACGCCAATCACGCCATTCCAGGTTGTCGAGCTGGCGCAGGGACGGACCGTGCTCGATATCGATATCGCTAGTCCGCTGGAGGACCTGAGTTCGGTCAATCCATTGGGCGACCAGGTGCTGGTTGCCTGGGGTCGCGCCGAGGAGCTTGACCAAGGCGAGTGGGAGCGCAATGCCCTGGTTTACGACCGCGATGGGACGTTGCGCCGGTCGCTGCACCTGGGTGATGCCATTGAGGATCTGCAGGTCGGCGAGGACGGCTGTATCTGGACGACCTACACCGAGGAGGGCTATTTCGGCGATTCAGCCGGCAGCGGTGCACTGGTGGCCTGGGATGCTGGCGGCAGTCGGCTGTACAGCCTGAATGACGACGCCGAGCTGCGCATCGGTGACGACATGCTGGCCCTGAACCTGCCCTCTGCGCAAGACTGCTGGTTCATCCATTGCAGGATCGGCTCGCTGGTGTGGCTGCATGATCGGCGGCTGGCCGGTCAGTGGTTTCTTGCCGGATCGATCGGCAAGGCCATCGCGGTGGAAGGAGACGATGTCCTGATCGCAGGCTCCTGGGGTCCTCCGGCGATCAACGCGGAGGCCATGCAGATGCTTGTCAGCTGGGCCGCCGACAACGAAGGCAGGTCGAAGCAGGAGACCGAGGACATGGTTGCCGCGATGGTCAGGCAAATGGGCGGCCACGTGGAAGCCCCGAAGGTCTTCACCCTCGTGCACCTCAAGCTGCACCCAGGGGGAAGAGCTTCGATTGAAGGCGAATTCGTATTGCGTACCCGCGAGGGCGATGACATCGATCCGGTCCACGTGAGGGGTCGCGGCAACCGCCTGTTCGTGCTGGCCGGCGAGACCCTGCACGAAGTCGCTCTTTCGGATGTCGTGTGCCGCGAGATTTGACGCCGACCCGTGCGGGGTCGTCGCGCCGTCGGTGGCGCACTCAGCGCAGCGCCTGCTCCAGATCGTCGATCAGGTCGCCGGCATCCTCGATGCCCACGCTCAAGCGCAGCAGGTCGGTGGGCACCGGCGAGCCGGCGCCTTCGACGCTGGCGCGGTGTTCGATCAGGCTTTCGGTGCCGCCGAGCGAGGTGGCGCGCTTCCACAGCTCGACCTTCGCCGCGGTGGCGATGGCCGCGGCCTCGCCGCCCTTGACACGCAGCGACAGCATGCCGCCGAAGCCGCCCTGCATCTGCCGCTGCGGCGACGTGCGTGGCCCGGCGAAACCGGGCAGGCCGGGGTAGAGCACGGCTTCGACCCGCGGGTGCTGCGCGAAGTGCTCGGCGATGCGCTGCGCCGACTGCGCAGGCGCGGCGCACGCGCAGGTACAGCGTGCGCATGCCGCGCAGCAGCAGCCAGGCCTCGAAGACGCCCAGCGTGCCGCCAAGCTGCGCGCGGATCGATCTTGATGCGCTTCCAGAAATCGTCGTCGTGCGCCGTGACCAGCACGCCGGCGATCAGGTCGCTGTGGCCGTTGAGGTATTTGGTGGCGGCGTGCATCACGATGTCGGCGCCATGTTCGATCGGCCGCGTCAGCACCGGCGTGGCGACCGTGCAATCCACCGCCAGCAGCGGCGCCGGCGGCATGCGCGATCTTTGCAGTGGCGGCGATGTCGGTGATGGTCCACAGCGGGTTGGCGGGCGTCTCCACCCACACCAGCTTCGTCTTGCCGGGCCGGATGGCCGCCTGCACCGCGGCCGGGTCGCGCCATGTCGACCAGTTCGACCTGCAGGCCCCAGTGCGTGGCGAAGTTCATCAGCCAGTTGCGCAGCGACCAGTACATCACCTTCGGCGCCAGCACATGGTCGCCCGGCGCCAGCGCCTGGAACACCGCCGTGGCCGCCGCCATGCCGCGAGGCGAACAGCGCAGCCTGCGCGCCTTGTTCCAGCGTGGCGATCAGCGCTTCGGCCTGGTCGAAGGCCGGGTTGTCGGCGCGCGCATAGACGCGGCCTGTGCGGTACTGGTTGTCGGGGTCGCGCAGGTAGGTGGACGAGACGTGGATCGGCGGCGAGATCGCGCGCGTGGCTTCGTCGATCCAGCCCAGCGCCTGCGCGGCCAGGCTTTCGGGCTTGAGCTTGGGCTTTTCCATCGGGCTCAGTAGAGCAGGCCCATCGCATCGCGCACGTCGCGCATCGTCTGCTTGGCGACGGTGCGCGCGCGCTCGGTGCCGTTCTCGACGATCCATTGCACCTGCTTCGGGTTGCTCAGGTACTTCTCGGCGCGCTCGCGCCAGGGCTGCTGTTCCTTGACGATGGCCTCGATGACCGGCTGCTTGCAGTCCAGGCAACCGATGCCGGCTGTGGTGCAGCCCTTGACCACCCAGTCCTGAGTCGCGGTGTCGCTGTAGACCTTGTGGAACTGCCACACCGGGCATTTCTCGGGGTCGCCGGGGTCGCTGCGGTGCACGCGCGCCGGGTCGGTGGGCATGCGCCTGATCTTGCGCTCCACCTCGGCCGGTTCCTCGCGCATGGCGATCGAGTTGCCGTAGCTCTTGCTCATCTTCGCGCCGTCCAGGCCGGGCAGCTTGGTCACTTCAGTATGCAGCGCCTGCGGCTCGGTCAGGATGGTCTTGCCGGCGCCGCGCAGGTGGCCGAGCAGCAGCTCGGTGTCCGACGCGGTCCAGCCTTCGATGGCCGCGGCTGAGCGCTGCACCAGCGCCTCGCCCTTGGCCAGCGGCTTCGGCCTTGCCGGTTTCGCCGAACTCGCGCTTCTGCTTGTTGAAATAACGCGCATCGTCCTTCGACAGCCTGGCCAGCGTGGCCGCGACCTTGGTCTCGAAATCGGCGCGCGGCCATACAGGTGGTTGAAGCGGCGCGCCACCTCGCGCGTCAGCTCGACATGCGAGGCCTGGTCCTCGCCCACCGGCACGAAGGCGGCCTTGTAGATCAGGATGTCGGCAGCCTGCAGCAACGGGTAGCCCAGGAAGCCATAGGTCGCCAGGTCGCGGTCGCTGAGCTTGTCGATCTGGTCCTTGTAGGTCGGCACGCGCTCCAGCCAGCCCAGCGGCGTGCCCATCGCCAGCAGCGTGAACAGCTCGGCATGCTCGGGCAGGCGGCTTTGCAGGAAGATGGTGCAGCGCTCCGGGTCCAGCCCGGCGGCCAGCCAGTCCGTGACCATCTCGTAGACATACTGGCCCAGCACCTCGCGCTCCTCGTAGTGCGTGGTCAGCGCGTGCCAGTCGGCGACGAAGTAGAAGCAGTCGTACTCGTGCTGCAGCCGAACCCAGTTCTTCAGGCGCCGTGGAAGTGGCCGAGGTGCATCGCGCCGGTGGGGCGCATGCCGGAGAGTACGCGGGGTTGCATCGGTGTCGAGGGCTGGTGGACGGCGCCGCGCGGGCCGCGGCGAAGGGGCAGATTCTACGGGGCGGGGTCCCTGCCGAGGTGGTCGGCCAGGCCAGCGAACAGGCGCATCCACACCGCCGGCGGCACGCCGTAGTCGCGGCCGTTGCGCGCGATGACGATGCCGTTCTTCGGCGAGACGAACACGAACTGGCCGTGGTTGCCGCGTGCGCTGAAGTCGTAGGCGCCGTCGGCGCGCTGCTGCCCCCACCAGAAATGCTTGTAGTAGGCGCCGGCGCGGTACTGCGGCAGCGGCACCGCGCCGTTGGGCGAGGTGGCGTCGCGCACCATTTCGGCCGGCAGCAGGCGCCGACCGTCGACGGCCACGCCCTGGTCGAGGAACAGTTGGCCGAAGCGCGCGAAGTCGAGCGTGCGCGCGTTGATGCCGCTTTCCAGCTTCTCGAAGCCGCTGGCCTCGCTGTCCAGGCTCCAGCTGGCGTCGGCCGCCATGCCGGCCGGCTGCCACAGGCGCTGTTCCAGCCAGGTGGCAACAGGCATGCCGGTGGCGCGCTCCAGCACCAGGCCGATGAGCAGCGGGTGGTAGTTGTTGTACAGCCAGGCCTGGCCCGGCGGCCGTTCGATGGTCGAGCCAGCCAGCGCCAAGCGGCGCAGGTCGGGCCAGTAGTAGGTCTTGGCGCCGTCGCTGGTGAGAAAGGGGTACTCGGTGTAGTGCAGCCCCGCGTTCATGTTCAGCAGGTGGCGCAGGGTGATCTGTTCGAAGCGCGCGTCGCGCTGAAGCAACTCGGGGACGTACCGCGTCAGCGGGTCGTCGAGGCTGGCGATGCGCCCTTCGGCGACGGCCAGGTCGACCAGCGTGCCGAGCACTCGACTTGGCCACCGAGAACGATGTGGCGGTGTCGTCGCGCCGATGGCCGTTGAAGTAGCCCTCGTAGATGACGCGGCCGTGCTGCAGCACGACGAAACCCTGCGTCGTGTTCGCGGCCAGCCAGGCCTCCAATTCCTGACCGGTCAGCGCCGCGGCAAAGGCGCGGCGAACGCGCGCCGCGTCGATCGCCAGCGGCAGCTCGCGCGCACCGGGCGCCGCATGCACTTCGCGCCGGGGGAAGCGGAACTGGTCGTCGACGTCGGAGTCGCCGAGGCTCAGCGTGCGCCAGACATACGCGGGTGGGTAGACCCAGACGGCCAGAGCCAGCGCCGCAACGGCCAGCGCGATCAGGCCGATGCCCAGGCGGCGCAGCAGGCGCAATGTGCGGGAGCGGGGCACGGGGCGGTGGCTACACTGATTCGATGAAATCGATTGTGATCCTGATTTCCGGCCGCGGCTCCAACATGGAAGCCATCGTGCAGCGCTGCGCCGCCGAAGGCTGGCCGGCGCGGGTGGCGGCAGTCATCGCCAACCGCGCCGACGCCGCAGGGCTGCGCTTCGCCGCGGCGTGCGGCATCGCGACGGCGGTCGTGGCACACAAGGCCTTCGCCACGCGCGAGGCCTTCGACGCCGCGCTGGCCGAGCGCATCGATGCCTTCGGCGCCGACCTGGTGGTGCTGGCCGGCTTCATGCGCATCCTCGGCGAGGGTTTCGTGCGGCGCTACGAAGGCCGGCTGCTCAATATCCACCCCTCGCTGCTGCCGATGTTCCCCGGGCTGCATACGCACCAGCGCGCCATCGATGCCGGCCTCAAGCTGGCCGGGGCGACGGTGCACTTCGTCACGCCCGAACTGGATCATGGGCCGATCGTCATCCAGTCGGTGGTGCCGCTGCTGCCCGCTGACGATGCGCAGGCCTTGAGCGCGCGCGTGCTGGCCACCGAGCATGACATCTATCCGCTGGCGGTGCGCTGGTTCGTCGAAGGCAGCTTGCGCATCGAAGGCGGTGTCGTTCGGCAGACGCAGGGTGCCGCCCAGCTCAGGCTCGGCACCTGAAGCCAGCCCGCGCTGGACGGGGAGCGGCACGGATAATCCGTCGATGAACCGCAGCCACCTGCTCGACCTGTGCGGCGAATTGCTGCGCGCCGTGATGCGCTTCGACGCGCCCGCCGACGGCGTGGTTTCGGCCTTCTTCCGCCAGCACCACGGCCTCGGGCCGCGCGAGAGGCACACGCTGGCCGAGACGACCTACGCGGTGTTGCGGCGGCGCCTGTTGTTTCAGCATCTGGCCCAGGACGGCAGTGGCGCGCCCGAGCGGCGCCTGGCCATCCTCGGTTGGCAGGGCGCCGAGGCTCACCTGCAGGCTTCCATTCAGCCGCATGAAAGCACCTGGCTGCAGCGCTGCCGCGCCGTCGATGTCGCTCGACTGCCCGACAAGCTGCAGCACAACCTGCCGGATTGGCTGGCCGGTGCCCTGCGCCAGCAACTGCCTGACGCGGAATTCCACTCGCTGGCCGAAGCGCTGCTGCAACCGGCGTTGCTGGACCTGCGCACCAACGCCGTGAAGGCGCGGCGCGACGCCGTGCGCGCGGCACTGGAAGAAGCCGGCATTGCCTCCGCGCCGACCCCGTTCTCGCCCTGGGGCCTGCGCGTGCACGGCAAGCCGGCGCTGAACAAGCTGGGTGTGTTCACCCGCGGCGAGGTCGAGGTGCAGGACGAGGGCAGCCAGTTGCTGGCGCTGCTGACCGACGCCAAGCGCGGCGAGATGGTGGTCGATTTCTGCGCAGGTGCAGGGGGCAAGACGCTGGCGCTGGGCGCGGCGATGCGCAACACCGGACGGCTGTACGCCTACGACACCTCGGGTCACCGGCTCGATGCCATGAAGCCTCGCCTGGCACGCAGCGGCCTGAGCAACGTGCACCCGGTGCAACTGGCGCATGAACGCGACGAGCGCATCAAGCGCATGGCCGGCAAGATCGACCGCGTGCTGATCGACGCGCCCTGTTCCGGGCTGGGCACGCTGCGCCGCAATCCCGACCTGAAATGGCGCCAGTCACCGAAGGCGGTGTCGGAACTGCAGGCCAAGCAGCAGGCCATCCTGGACAGCGCGGCGCGGCTGCTCAAGCCGGGTGGCCGGCTGGTGTACGCCACCTGCAGCCTGCTGCGCGCGGAAAACGAGGAGGTCGCCGATGCCTTCGAGCGGGCGCAGGCCGAGCGCTTCATCGCCCTGAGCGCGCAGGATCTGTTGACCCAGGCGCAGGTACCGCGCGCCGGCGAACTGGCCGAAGGCCACCGTTTGCGCCTGTGGCCGCATCGGCACGGCACCGACGGCTTTTTCGCGGCCGCGTGGCAGCGCCGTTGAGCCCGGACCGCCGGCCGATGCGCCCGTCGCCAGCCGGTTCGGGAACCGAAGATTGGGCAGCCCACCCTAAGCAAATCGGCGCGCCATGTCTCGATAGCGCCGTTTACAATGCGGGATTCGCCCATTTTCAGGGCGAGACAAGGCAAACAAGCAATGAATGCACTGATGAGTCTGCACGATGCGGTCGTGGGCCTGCTGGCCAATGGCCTGCTGGGCGCGTCGGCTTGGCAGATCGTGCTGGTGACGTTGGTGTTCACACACATCACCATCGCCTGCGTGACGATCTTCCTGCATCGCGCCCAGGCGCACCGCGCGCTGGAACTGCACGCGATCCCCTCGCACTTCTTCCGCCTGTGGCTGTGGCTGACCACGGGCATGGTGACCAAGGAATGGGTCGCCATCCACCGCAAGCACCACGCCAAGTGCGAAACCGTCGACGACCCGCACAGCCCGGTCACGCGCGGCATCAAGACCGTGCTGCTCACCGGCAGCGAGTTGTACCGGGCCGAAGCCAAGGTGCAGGACACGCTTGACAAGTACGGCCACAACACGCCGGACGACTGGATCGAGCGCAACTTGTACAGCCGCTACACATGGCAGGGCGTGGGCGTCATGCTGGTCATCGATCTGTTGCTGTTCGGCGCCATCGGCGCCACGGTGTGGGCCGTGCAGATGGCCTGGATCCCGGTCACCGCTGCCGGCATCGTCAACGGCCTGGGCCACTGGTGGGGTTATCGCAACTTCGAGGCGCCCGACGCATCGACCAATATCTCGCCGTGGGGCGTGATCATCGGCGGCGAGGAGCTGCACAACAACCACCACACCTATCCGACTTCGGCCAAGCTGTCGGTCAAGCCCTACGAGTTCGACATCGGCTGGATGTACATCCGCGCGCTGGAGATGATGGGCCTGGCCAAGGTGCGCAAGACGCCGCCGATGCTGAAGCTGGGCAATGTCAAACCCGTGGCGGACGACAAGACGCTCGAGGCGATCATCGCCAATCGCTACGAGGTGATGGCCAAGTACGCGGTCGAGCTGAAGCGCGCCTGCAGTGCCGAGCTGGCGCGGATGAAGGCGCAGGGCACCGCCAACACGGCGCACTGGAAGAGCATGAACGCGGCGCGCCGCTGGCTGCATCGCGATGACGACAAGATTCCGCACGGGCAGAAGCCGCTGCTGGCCCGGGCGATGGGCGACACGCCGGCGCTGGGCAAGCTGGTGGCGATGCGCGAGGAACTGCGCTCGCTGTGGACGCGCACCAACGTCTCGGCCGAACAGCTGGTGCTCGATCTGCAGACCTGGTGCAAGAAGGCCGAGGAAAGCGGCATCACCGCGTTGCAGGAGTTCTCGCTCAAGCTGCGCGCTGCCCACGCCTGACGACGGGCGCTGCACCGCAGCAACCAAAAACGGGGCCTGCGGGCCCCGTTTGCACAAGAAAAAGGGGTCGCGCAGCGACCCCGCTTTTCCGACCTGTTTCAGCCTACTTCAACTTCGTTTCCTTGTACGCCACATGCTTGCGCGCGACAGGGTCGAACTTGTTGAACTCGAGCTTGCCCGGCGTGGTCTTCTTGTTCTTGCTGGTGGTGTAGAAATGCCCGGTGCCGGCCGATGATTCGAGCTTGATCTTTTCGCGTCCGCCTTTGGTGGCCATGGTCTATTCCTCTCGGTTCAGATTTCGCCGCGCTTGCGCAGATCGACCAGCACCTGATCGATGCCCACCTTGTCGATCAACCGCAGCGCCGCATTGCTGATGCGCAGGCGCACCCAGCGGTTCTCGCTCTCGACCCAGAAGCGCCGGTACTGCAAATTGGGCAGCCAACGGCGCTTGGTTTTGTTGTTGGCATGGGAAACGTTGTTCCCCACCATGGGGCCCTTGCCCGTGACCTGACAGACGCGTGCCATTGCCTCTACTCCGAAAGAATCCGAAAAGCGCTGCCGATTTCGGCAAAGCCCCAAATTATAGCTCAGGACCTTGTTCGAGGAAGCGCTGCGCGTCCAGCGCCGCCATGCAGCCGGTGCCGGCGCTGGTGATGGCCTGGCGATAGACATGGTCCTGCACGTCGCCGGCACCGAATACCCCGGGAATGCTGGTCATCGTGGCCATGCCGTTCAGGCCGGTGCGGGTGATCAGGTAGCCGTCCTTCATTTCCAGCTGGCCCTTGAACAGCTCGGTGTTGGGCTGGTGACCGATGGCGATGAAGCAGCCCTTCAGCGACAGATCGGTGGTTCTTCCGTCCTGGGTGGATTTCAGGCGCACGCCGGTGACGCCGCTGGCATCGCCCAGCACCTCGTCCAAGGTGTGCCACAGGTGAAGCACGATCTTGCCGCTGGACGCCTTGGCCATCAACTTGTCCACCATGATGGCTTCCGCGCGGAACTTGTCGCGCCGGTGTACCAGGTGGACGCTGCGCGCGATGTTCGACAGATACAGCGCCTCTTCCACTGCGGTGTTGCCGCCGCCGACGACGCAAACGTCCTGTTCGCGGTAGAAGAAGCCGTCGCAGGTGGCGCAGCCGCTGACACCACGCCCCATGAAGGCGTGCTCGCTGGGCAGCCCCAGGTACTTGGCGCTGGCGCCGGTGGCGACGATCAACGCATCGCAGCTGTAATCGCCGGAGTCGCCCTTGAGCTTGAAGGGCCGCGCCGACAGATCCACCCGGTTGACATGGTCGAAGACGATCTGCGTGTCGAAGCGCTCGGCATGCTTGCGAAAGCGCTCCATCAGCTCGGGACCTTGCACGCCATCGACATCGGCCGGCCAGTTGTCGACATCGGTGGTGGTCATCAGCTGGCCGCCCTGGGCCATGCCGGTGATCAGCAGCGGCTTCAGGTTGGCGCGGGCGGCGTAAACGGCGGCGCTGTAGCCGGCCGGGCCGGAGCCCAGGACCAGCACCTTGGCATGCGTCGAAGTCGTGCTCATGAGGAGAGGCTCGAAATTGGTGAGGTGTGAGGCCGGGCGTCGCGCGAAACCGACGCGCGCCGCCAGTTGGGGTTGGGCCCGGCTGGCTTCCAGCCTGTCAATGGGCACAATAGAACAAATTGTAGTGACCGCGGCATTCCTTCGCGGCCTGCGGGTTTGCCAAGACGAGAGGGGATGACCGATGTCGCTGATGTCCAACCTGGACCTGATCCGCCGGGTGCCGTTGTTCTCGATGCTGACCAACGACCAGGCCCAGGCGATCGCCGACGCCGTGGTCAAGCGCCGGCTGCGTCGTGGCGAGCTGGTGGTGGAACAGGGCCGCAAGAGCAACGCGCTGTTCATCCTGCTCAACGGCCGGGCGCGCGTGCTGACCAGCGATACGCGCGGCCGCGAGGTCATCCTGGCGGTGCTGGAAGCCGGCGACTATGTCGGCGAGATGAGCCTGATCGACAACGAGCCGCATTCGGCGACGGTGCGCGCCGAGGTGCAGACCGACATGCTGGTGCTGGCGCGTGCCGATTTCGCGCGCTGCCTGCCGGAGAACTCCACGCTGTCCTACGGCGTGATGCGCGGTCTGGTGCGCCGCCTGCGCAATGCCGACCGGCAGATCGAGTCGCTGGCGCTGCTGGATGTCTATGGCCGTGTGGCGCGCACGCTGCTGGACATGGCAGAGGACGACAAGGGCGTGAAGATCATCCGCCACAAGGTGTCGCGCCAGGACATGGCCAAGGTGGTGGGCGCGTCGCGCGAGATGGTCAGCCGCGTCATGAAGGATCTGGAAGAACGCGGGGTCATCGAGACCCAGGAAAACGGCTCGGTGATCATCAAGGAGCGGCTGCAGAACGACTGATGCCGCGCCGCCGGCAAGGGGCCGCCGCCTCGATCGGCCACAATCCGCGGCATGACCTTTCCGCTTGGTTCTCTGCGCGCTGAAGGCGCCGGCGCAGGCAACACCTACACCCGCAAGTCCGCCGCCAAGTCCAAGGCGGCCGTCCCGGCTGCCGCCCCCGTGCCGCGCTGGCGCCGGCAGCTGTGGCTGGTGGTTGGCGCCGTGCTCTGGCTGCTGGGCCTGCTGGCCCTGGCCACGCACCATGCCGACGATCCGGGTTTCTCCACCTCGGGCGATGGCGCGCCGTTGCGCAACTGGGCCGGCCTGGCCGGCGCCTGGTGCTCGGATTTGGGCTTGTTCCTGTTCGGCTACTCGGTCTGGTGGCTGGTGCCGGTGGGCCTGCGCGCCTGGCTGTCGGGCCTGGCGCGCAGCACGCGCGGCGCCGATGAAATGCCGGCGCAGTTGCCGCGCGCTGCCTTCTGGGCGGGCCTGGGCTTGTTGCTGGCGGCCAGTTGCGCGCTCGAATGGACACGCCTTTACCGCTGGGAATCGTTGCTTCCCGGCCATGCCGGCGGCGTACTCGGCTTCACGCTCGGACCGCTGTCGACGCATTGGCTGGGTTTCGCCGGCTCGGGCGTGCTGTGGATCGCCGCGCTCGTGGTCGGTCTGTCGCTGGCGCTGCGCTTTTCGTGGTTGCGCGTGGCCGAGCGCATCGGCGAAGGGATCGACGCCTGGCGCGAGCGGCGCCAGCAACGGCGGGCCCAGGCGGAAGACCGCCGCATTGGCGAAAAGGCGCTGGTCAAGCGCGAGATCGACGTGCAGATCGAACGTCAGGACGTGGTCGCTCATGTGCCGCTGCTGATCGAACCGACGTTGCTCGAGCTGCCGAAAAGCGAGCGTGTCGCCAAGGAGCGGCAGAAGCCCCTGTTCGTCGAGCTCGCCGACACCAGGCTGCCGCAGGTCGATCTTCTCGACCAGGCGCCGCAGCGTGTGGAGAGCGTCACGCCCGAGTCGCTGGAGATGACCAGCCGGCTGATCGAGAAGAAGCTCAAGGACTTCGGTGTCGAGGTGCGTGTCGTCGCCGCGTCGCCCGGCCCGGTGATCACACGCTACGAAATCGAGCCGGCCACTGGCGTCAAGGGTTCGCAGGTGGTGGGCCTGGCCAAGGACCTGGCGCGCTCGCTGTCGTTGATCAGCATCCGCGTCGTCGAGACCATCCCCGGCAAGAACTACATGGCCCTGGAGCTGCCGAACGCCCGACGCCAGACCATCCGCCTGGCCGAGATCCTCGGCTCGCAGGCCTACAACGATGCCGCTTCGCAATTGACCATCGCGCTGGGCAAGGACATCGTCGGCAATGCCTTCGTCGTCGATCTGGCGAAGATGCCGCATTGCCTGGTGGCCGGCACCACCGGCTCGGGCAAGAGCGTGGGCATCAACGGCATGATCCTCAGCCTGCTGTACAAGGCCGAGGCGCGCGACGTGCGCCTGATCCTGATCGACCCGAAGATGCTCGAACTGAGCGTCTACGAAGGCATTCCGCACCTGCTGTGCCCGGTGGTCACCGACATGAAGCAGGCCGCCAACGCGCTGACCTGGTGTGTCGGCGAGATGGAGCGGCGCTACAAGCTGATGAGCAAGCTCGGCGTGCGCAACCTGGGCGGCTACAACCGAAAGATCCACGACGCCGCCGAGCGCGGCGAGAGACTCGGCAATCCCTTCAGCCTGACACCCGAGGCGCCCGAGCCGCTGGAGCGGCTGCCGCAGATCGTCGTCGTCATCGACGAGCTCGCCGACCTGATGATGGTGGTGGGCAAGAAGATCGAGGAACTGATCGCGCGCCTGGCGCAGAAGGCCCGCGCCTGCGGCATCCACCTGGTGCTGGCGACGCAGCGGCCCAGCGTCGATGTCATCACCGGGCTGATCAAGGCCAACATCCCGACGCGCTTGAGCTTCCAGGTCAGCAGCAAGATCGACAGCCGCACCATCCTCGACCAGATGGGTGCCGAGGCGCTGCTCGGCCAGGGCGACATGCTGTACCTGTCGTCGCCGACCGGCGTGCCCACGCCGATGCGCGTGCACGGTGCCTTCGTCAGCGACGACGAGGTGCATCGTGTCGTCGAATACCTGCGCGGCCAGGGCGAGCCGAACTACATCGAGGGGCTGCTCGAAGGCGGCGTGCTGGAAGGTGAATCCGAACCCGGCGCCCTGGGCGAGGGCGGTGCCGGCGGTGGCGAATCGGATGCGATGTACGACCAGGCCGTGGCCATCGTGCTGCAGCACCGCCGGGCGTCGATCTCGCTGGTGCAGCGTCACCTGCGCATCGGCTACAACCGCGCCGCGCGTCTGCTCGAACAGATGGAGAAATCGGGCCTGGTGTCGGCGATGGGCGGCAACGGCAATCGCGACATCATCGTCCCCAAGAGAGACGAATGAAGCGTTTCGTCGTCGGCTGCGCACTGGCTGGTTTGGCCCTCGCCGCCCGTGCCGACGCGCTGGACACGCTGCGCGAGTTCGTGCGCGACGTGAAAACGGGTCGCGCCGCCTTCACGCAGACAGTGAGCTCGGTCGACGGCGCGAAGAAGAAGGTCTCCAGCGGCGAGTTCGAGTTCGTCCGGCCGAACCGCTTCCGCTTCGCCTACACCAAGCCTTTCGAGCAGTTGATCGTTTCCGATGGCCAGAAAGTGTGGATCCACGATGCTGACCTGAACCAGGTGACGGTGCGCAAGCTCACGCAGGCGCTCGGTGCCACGCCGGCGGCGCTGCTGGCCGGCGCCTCGCTGGACAAGGAGTTCGAGCTGGCAGCGCAGCCGGCACGCGACGGCATCGACTGGGTGCTGGCCACGCCGCGGCAGAAGGATGGTGCCTTGCAGTCCATGCGCATCGGCTTTCGCGGCAAGGACCTGGCGGTGGTGGAAATTCTCGACGCCTTCGGGCAGCGTTCGCTGCTGCAGTTCAGCCAATATGCGGCCAACGTGGACATCGCTGAATCGCGCTTTCGCTTCGTGCCGCCCGCTGGCGCCGACGTCATCGAGCAGTAGCCACGCCGCGTGATGGACTCGCAGGAGCCGTTGTTCGACGCCGGCACGGAGCCGCCGCAGGCCGCCGAAACGCTGCCGCGCAGCGATGCCCCGCTGGCCGAGCGGCTGCGCCCGCGCACCCTCGACGAAGTCGCCGGACAGCAGCACCTGCTCGGCCCGGGCAAGCCGTTGCGCAGCGCTTTCGAATCGGCGCAGTTGCACTCGATGATCCTGTGGGGCCCGCCCGGGGTCGGCAAGACCACGCTGGCGCGGCTGATGGCCGGTGCAGTGGCCGGCGACTTCATCGTGCTGTCGGCGGTGCTGGCCGGCGTCAAGGACATCCGCGATGCGGTCGAGCGCGCCAAAGCGTCGCGCCGGCAGGGCCGCGGCACGGTGGTCTTCGTCGATGAAGTGCACCGCTTCAACAAGGCCCAGCAGGACGCCTTCCTGCCGCATGTGGAGTCGGGCCTGCTGACCTTCATCGGCGCGACCACCGAAAACCCGTCCTTCGAGGTCAATGCAGCGTTGCTGTCGCGCGCCACGGTGCATGTGTTGAAGTCGCTTGAAGCGACTGAACTGTCGGCCCTGCTGCAGCGCGCGCAGGCGCTGCTCGGCGCGCCGCCGCTGGCCGATGCGGCACGCGCACGGCTGCTGTCCTTCGCAGATGGCGATGCGCGGCGCCTGCTCAATGCCTACGAGAACGTGGCCCGGCTGGCATCGCGGCAGCCGGCCGCCGATGGCATCGACGAGCCCTTGCTGGAGCGCGCGCTGGGGGAGCAGCTGCGCCGTTACGACAAGAGCGGCGATCAGTTCTACGACACCATTTCGGCGCTGCACAAGTCGGTGCGCGGCTCCGACCCGGATGCCACGCTGTACTGGCTGGCGCGGTTGCTCGACGGCGGCGTCGATCCGCGTTACGTGGCGCGCCGCTTGCTGCGCATGGCGAGCGAGGACATCGGCCTGGCCGATCCGCGCGCCTTGCGACTCGCGCTGGACGCGACCGAAGTCTATGAGCGACTGGGTTCCCCGGAAGGCGAACTGGCGCTGGCGCAGGCGGCGGTCTATCTGGCGATGGCACCGAAGTCGAACGCCGTGTACAGCGCCTGGAACAAGGTGCGCGAGGTGGTGCGCGGCGATGGCACGCGGCCCGTGCCGGTGCACCTGCGCAACGCACCGACCCGACTGATGAAGGACCTGGGCCACGGCCGGGATTACCGCTACGCGCATGACGAGAGCGGCGGCTTTGCGGCGGGCGAGAACTACTTCCCCGACGGGCTGCCGCCGATGCACTACTACGAACCCGTGCCGCGCGGCCTGGAGCTGCGCATCGCCGAACGGCTGGCCGAACTGCGCGCGCTGAACGCCAAGGCGTCGCCCATCGATTGAATCGCTTGCAAGCGCGGCAATGGCGCCTGCGCCAAGGGGGGAAAGCCCGCGCATGGCGCGCGCGGGGCCGACCCTAGAATGGCGCCGCCTTGCGGCATGCATGGCACGGAGCATGCATGGGCTTCGCGTCCGAGAGCAGCGGCGACCACAGGAGAACCATCGATGGATACCTTCATCCAGCAGATCATCAACGGTCTGGTTCTCGGCAGCATGTATGCGCTGATTGCGCTCGGCTACACGATGGTGTACGGCATCATCAACCTGATCAACTTCGCGCATGGCGAGGTGCTGATGGTCGGCGCGGCCGTCAGCTGGACCGTGGTCACGGTGCTCGCCGATGCCGGCCTGCCGGGCTGGCTGCTGTTGCTGATCTCGCTGGCCGCGGCGATCGTGGTGTGCTCGACGCTGGCCTTCACCATCGAGAAAGTGGCCTACCGGCCGCTGCGCAGTGCGCCGCGGCTGGCGCCGCTGATCACCGCAATGGGTGTGAGCCTGCTGCTGCAGACGCTGGCGATGATCATCTGGAAGCCCACCGTCAAGTCCTTCCCGATCCTGCTGCCGAGCGAACCCTTCCACATCGGCGGCGCCGTCATCAACACGGTGCAGATCCTGATCCTGTTGAGCACGGCGGTGTCGCTGTCGGCGCTGATGTACCTGGTCAACTACACCAAGCTCGGCCGCGCGATGCGGGCCACCGCCGAGAACCCGCGCGTGGCCGGCCTGATGGGCGTGCGTCCCGACACGGTGATCTCGGCCACCTTCATCATCGGCGCGGCGCTGGCCGCGTTGGCCGGGGTGATGTACGCCGCCAACTACGGCTCGGTGCAGCACACGATGGGTTTCCTTCCGGGGCTGAAGGCCTTTACCGCGGCGGTGTTCGGCGGCATCGGCAACCTGGCCGGGGCGATGGTCGGCGGCGTGCTGCTGGGCCTGATCGAGGCCCTGGGCGCCGGCTACATCGGCGACCTGACCGGCGGCGTGCTCGGCAGCCACTACCAGGACATCTTCGCCTTCATCGTGCTGATCCTGGTGCTGACCTTGCGGCCGCAAGGCTTGATGGGCGAGCGTGTGGCCGACCGGGCCTGAAGGAGCTGCGACGATGAAAAACCGCCTCGCGATCTTCCTTCTCAGCGGCCTGGGGCTGCTGGTGCTGCCGATGGTGGCGCAGCAGTTCGGCGATGCCTGGGTGCGCATCGTCGACATTGCGCTGCTGTACGTGATGCTGGCCCTCGGCCTGAACATCGTGGTCGGCTACGCCGGCCTGCTCGATCTCGGCTACGTTGCCTTCTATGCGGTGGGGGCCTACATGTTCGGCCTGCTGGCCGGCCCGCACCTGTGGGAGACCTTCGCCTGGATCAAGCAGCTCTTTCCCGGCGGCATGCATCTGCCCTGGTGGGTGGTCATCCCGCTCGGTGCCTTTGTCGCCGGCGGCTTCGGCGTGCTGCTGGGCGCGCCGACGCTGAAGCTGCGCGGCGACTACCTGGCCATCGTCACGCTCGGCTTCGGCGAGATCATCCGCGTGTTCCTGAACAACCTGGACGCGCCGGTCAACATCACCAATGGCCCCAAGGGGCTGGCCGGCATCGACTCCATCAAGATCTTCGGCCTGGACCTCGGCCGATCCACCGAGCTGTGGGGCATCCCGATCTCCTCGGTCACGCTGTACTACTACCTCTTCATCACGCTGGTGATCTTCAGCGTGGTCGTGTGCTACCGGCTCGAGCGCTCGCGCATCGGCCGCGCCTGGATGGCGATCCGCGAGGACGAGATCGCGGCCAAGGCGATGGGCATCAACACGCGCAACCTGAAGTTGCTGGCCTTCGGCATGGGCGCCACCTTCGGCGGCGTGTCGGGCGCGATGTTCGCGTCGTTCCAGCGCTTCATCTCGCCCGAATCCTTCTCGCTGCAGGAGTCGATCATGATCGTCGCCATGGTCGTGCTCGGCGGCATCGGCCACATTCCCGGCGTGATCCTCGGCGCGCTGCTGCTGGCGGCCTTGCCTGAAGTGCTGCGCTACGTCGCCGACCCGCTGCAGAACCTGACCGGCGGGCGCCTGGACGCGTCGATCCTGCGCCAGCTGCTGGTCGCGCTGGCCATGATCGGCATCATGCTGGCGCGTCCGCGCGGGCTGTGGCCTTCGCCCGAGCATGGCAAGGCCGCGCCGGCCGCAGCCATCAAATGAGGGCCGAGGCATGAGCGCAGCAGTCCTCAAGGTGGCGGGTGTGTCCAAGCGCTTCGGCGGCTTGCAGGCCTTGTCCGATGTCGGCATCACCATCGAAGCCGGCCAGGTGTATGGCCTGATAGGCCCCAACGGTGCCGGCAAGACCACGTTCTTCAACGTGCTGACGGGGCTGTACACGCCCGATTCGGGCAGCTTCGAGCTCGGCGGCAAGCCCTACAAGCCGACGGCGGTGCACGAGGTGGCACGTGCCGGCATCGCCCGCACCTTCCAGAACATCCGCCTGTTTGCCGAGATGACGGCGCTGGAGAACGTCATGGTCGGCCGCCATGTGCGCACCCATTCCGGGTTGCTCGGCGCGATCTTCCGCACCGGCGGCTTCAAGGCCGAAGAGGGCGCCATCACCCGGCGCTCACAAGAATTGCTGGACTACGTCGGCATCGGCCATTTCGCCGAATACAAGGCGCGCACCTTGAGCTACGGCGACCAGCGGCGGCTGGAGATCGCGCGCGCGCTCGCCACCGACCCGAAGCTGATCGCGCTGGACGAGCCCGCCGCCGGCATGAATGCCACCGAGAAGGTGGTGCTGCGCGAGCTGATCGACCGGATCCGCAAGGACGGGCGCACGATTCTGCTGATCGAGCACGACGTCAAGCTGGTCATGGGACTGTGCGACCGCGTCACCGTGCTCGACTACGGCAAGCAGATCGCCGAAGGCACGCCCTACGACGTGCAGCGCGACGAGAAAGTCATCGAAGCCTATCTGGGCGCCGACCACAAGGTGCATTGAGCGCGGAGCAGCAAGATGGCCAATCCAGTCCTGTTGAAGGTGAGTGCGCTGAAGGTCGCCTATGGCGGCATCCAGGCGGTCAAGGGCGTCGACTTCGAGGTGCGCCAGGGTGAGCTGGTCAGCCTGATCGGCGCCAACGGCGCCGGCAAGACCACCACGCTGAAGGCCATCACCGGGTTGCAGCCGGTGGCCGACGGCGACATCCTGTTCATGGACCGCAGTGTGCGCGGCCAGGGCGCGTGGGATCTGGTCAAGCAGGGCCTGGTGATGGTGCCCGAAGGGCGCGGTTGCTTCACCCGCATGACCATCACCGAGAACCTGATGATGGGCGCCTTCGTGCGCGACGACAAGGAAATCGATGCCGACATCGACAAGGTCTTCGCCATCTTCCCGCGCCTGAAGGAACGGCGCTCGCAGCTGTCGGGCACGATGAGCGGCGGCGAGCAGCAGATGCTGGCGATGGGGCGTGCGCTGATGGCCCGGCCCAAGGTGCTGCTGCTGGACGAGCCGTCGATGGGCCTGAGCCCGATCATGGTGGACAAGATCTTCGAGGTGGTGGCCGAGATCCACGGCCGCGGCACGACGATTCTGCTGGTCGAGCAGAACGCCAGCCGCGCGCTGCAACTGGCCAACCGCGGCTACGTGATGGAATCCGGTGAAGTCACCATGAGTGGCGACGCCAAGCAACTGCTCAACGACCCGAAGGTGCGCGCCGCCTACCTTGGCGAATAGGCCGCGCGGCGCCACGCAGGCCCGCCCGAGCGTGGCGGCGCGACAAGGACGACCCCGATCGGCCGCGTGCGATTCCCGTTCCCGAAGACCTGTAGGCGCTGTGCCTTTGAAACCCCAACCCCCACAAAGGAGACTGAAGCGATGAAACTGCTGCACAAGACCCTGGCCGCCACGGCGGCGGCCCTATGGCTGGCCACCCCGGCCCTGGCCGACATCAACATCGGCGTCACGCTGTCGCTGACCGGGCCCGCCTCGGGTCTGGGCATTCCGGTGGGCAACCAGTTCAAGTTGTTCCCGAAGGAAATCGCCGGCGAGAAGATCAACCTGATCATGCTCGACGATGCCTCCGATCCGGGCAAGGGCGTGGCCAACGCGCGCCGCTTCGTCACCGAGGACAAGGTCGACATCCTGTTCGGTGGTTCGATCACCGTGGTCTCGGCCGCGGTGGCGCCGGTGGCGCTGAAGTCGAAGACACCGCAGCTGTCGATCGCCCCGGTGGGCGTGCCGCCGGACCAGGAAGCGCTGGGTGTTCCGGTTGCCGCAGGGTGTCAACGTGATGGCCTTCCCGATCATCGAGCACATGAAGAAGAACGGCGTCAAGACCATCGGCTTCCTCGGCTACACCGATGCCTACGGCGAGCTGTGGTTGAAGGAGATGACGAAGGAGCCGAGGCTGCCGGCATCAAGCTGGGCGCCGTCGAGCGCTTCGCGCGCACCGACACCAGCGCCACGCCGCAGGCGCTGAAGCTGGTGTCGTCCAACCCCGACGCGATCCTGGTCGTGGCCTCGGGCTCGGGCGCGGCGATGCCGCACAAGGCACTGATCGAGCGCGGCTACAAGGGCAAGATCTACCAGACCCACGCCGCGGCGACGCCCGACCTGGTGCGCATCGGCGGCAAGGACGTCGAAGGCAGCTTCGTCGTCAGCGGTCCGGCGGTGGTGGCCGAGCAGCTGCCCGCCGAACATCCGTCGAAGGCCGCGGCGGTCGACTTCGTCACCAAATACGAGGCGGCCTATGGCAAGGGCACACGCAGCCAGTTCGGCGCGCATGCCTACGACGCGCAGATCGTGATGGAGAAGGTGCTGCCGGTGGCGCTGAAGAAGGCCAGGCCGGGCACGCCGGAATTTCGTGCCGCGCTGCGCGACGGCATCGAGACCATGGGCCGCACGATCTTCTCGCATGGCGTGATGAACTGTGGACACGGACCGATCACTGGGGCTACACCAATGAGACCGGCGTGCTGCTGACCGTGGTCAACGGGCAGTTCGTGGTCGTGAAGTAGCCGGACGCACGATCTATGGACGCGGCGATCGCCGGCATCCTGGCGCTGGACGGTCTGACCAACGGCGCGGTGTACGCGCTGATGGCGCTGGCCACGGTGCTGGTGTTCGCGGTGACGCGCGTGATCTTCATCCCGCAGGGCGAGTTCGTCGCCTTCGGCGCGCTCACGCTGGCGCTGCTGCAGACCGGCAGGGTGCCGGGCACGGTGTGGTTCCTGCTGGTGCTGGCCGGCGCGGTGGTGCTGCAGGACCTGGTCAACGGCTGGCGCCTGCGTCACCCGATGGCCCGACTCGCGCAAGCAGGCGCTGCGCACGCTGGCCTTTCCGGTGGCGGTTTCGGCGCTGACGATCTGGGCCGTGCCCCAGGGCCTGCCGCTGCTGGCGCAGGTGCTGCTGACCGCTGGCGCTGGTCACTCCCTTCGGCGCGCTGCTGTACCGGCTGGCCTACGAATCGCTGGCCGATGCCAGCGTGCTGGTGCTGCTGATCGTCTCGGTCGGCGTGCATTTCGCGCTGGTCGGGCTGGGGCTGTTCTTCTTCGGCGCCGAGGGGTTTCGCAACCCGAGCTTCTGGGACCAGCGCTTTTCCATCGGCGCGCTGACGCTTGTCGGGGCAGACGATGATCATCTTCGCCGCCTCGCTCGGCACTCATCGTCGGGCTGTGGTTGTTCTTCGAGAAGAGCCTGTCCGGCAAGGCGCTTGCGTGCGACCGCGGTGAATCGGCTCGGCGCGCGGCTGATGGGCATTTCCAGCAGCAGCGCCGGGCGCCTGTCGTTCACGATGGCGGCCTTCATCGGCGCGCTGTCGGGGCTGCTGATCGGGCCGACGACGACGATCTTCTACGACAGCGGCTTCCTCATCGGTCTGAAGGGCTTTGTCGCCGCTGTCTTTGCCGGGCTGGCGAGTTATCCGCTGGCGTTGGTCGGTGCGCTCGGCGTCGGCCTGCTCGAAAGCTTCGGCAGCTTCTGGGCCAGTGCCTACAAGGAAGTCATCGTCTTCTCGGCCATCCTGCCGGTGCTGTTGTGGCGCTCGCTGCGCGACCCGCACTCCGAAGAACATTGAGATGAGCCGCTGGGCCTTCCCCGCCTTCGCGGCGGCGATGCTGCTGCTGCCGGCGCTGCCGGTGCCGGACTTCTGGATCACGCAGAGCATCTACATCGGGCTGTATTCGCTGGTCGCGCTCGGCCTGGTGCTGCTCACCGGCGTGGCCGGGCTCACCTCCTTCGGCCAGGCGGCCTTCGTCGGCATCGGCGCCTATGCCGCAGCCTACCTGGCGACGCAAAGCGCGCTGCCGCCGCTGGTCACGCTGATCGTCGGCGTCACGCTGGCGGTGCTGGCGGCGCTGTTGCTCGGCGCGATCACGTTGCGCATGTCGGGCCACTACCTGCCGCTGGCGACCATCGCCTGGGGCCTGGCGCTGAACTACACCATGGCCAACATGGAATGGCTGGGCAAGTACGACGGCATTCTCGGCATCCCGGCGATGCAGCTGTTCGGCGTCGACCTGGGCACCGGCCGCGGGCTGCACCCGCTGGTGTGGGCGATCGCGCTGCTGGCAGCGCTGGCGGTGCTGCGGCTGCTCGATTCACGCCCCGGCCGCGCCATCCGCGCGCTGAAGCACGGCTCGACGATGGCCGAGGCGATGGGCATCTCCACCTTCCGCTACAAGCTCACCGCCTTCGTGCTCGCCGCGGTGCTGGCGGCGGTGTCGGGCTGGCTGTTCGCGCATTTCCAGCGCAGCGTCAGCCCCTCGCCCTTCGGCATCAACAAGGGCATCGAATACCTGTTCATGGCCGTGCTCGGCGGCGTCGGCCATGTCTGGGGCGCCTTCCTCGGCTCGGCCGTGGTGCGCCTGGTGGAAGACCAGCTGCAGGTGCTGCTGCCGCAGCTGCTGGGCACCAGCGGCAACTTCGAGACCATCGTCTTCGGCATCGTGCTGGTGGTGGTGCTGAAGTACGCGCCGGACGGGCTGTGGAGCTTCGTCGGCCGCTGGCTGCCGGCCGCGCCGCGCGCACGCGACTGGGCCGGCGCCGAACCGCTGCCGCGCGCGCGCCAAGCCGGCGCGCGGCGAGCGGCTGCTCGAAGTGGATGCGGTGCGCAAGGAATTCGGCGGCCTGGTGGCCGTCAACGACATCAGCTTCGACGCTCAATGCCGGCGACATCGTCGCGCTGATCGGCCCCAACGGCGCCGGCAAGTCCACCACCTTCAACCTCATCACCGGCGTGCTGCCGCTCAGCGGCGGCGCGGTGCGCTGGCGCGGCGAATCGATCGGCGGCAAGCCGTCGCGCGCGATCGCCCGGCTCGGCATCTCGCGCACCTTCCAGCACGTGAAGATGATTCCGGAGATGACGGTGCTGGAGAACGTCGCCCTCGGCGGCTACCTGCGAACGAAATCGGGCGTGCTGCGCGCGATGCTGCGGCTGGACCGCGCCGAGGAGCGCCGCCTGTTCGCCGAGGCCGAGCGCCAGCTGGCGCGCATCGGCATGGGCGAGCAGGCGAACGAACTGGCCGGCAACCTGCCGCTGGGCTCGCAGCGATTGATGGAGATCGCGCGCGCGCTGGCCACCGACCCGGCGCTGCTGCTGCTGGACGAGCCCGCCGCCGGCCTGCGCCACCACGAGAAGCAGGCGCTGGCCGCCGTGCTGCGCCAGTTGAAGGACGAAGGCATGAGCCTGCTGCTGGTCGAGCACGACATGGATTTCGTCATGGGCCTGGCCGACCGCGTGGTGGTGATGGAGTTCGGCACCTGGCTGATGGAAGGCACGCCGGCCGAGGTGCAGGCCAGCCCGGCGGTGCGCGCCGCCTACCTCGGCACCGAGCACTGATGAGCGCGCTGCTCGAAGTCACCGACCTGCACGCCGGCTACGGCCGCGCCGAGGTGCTGACCGGGCTGAACTTCCAGCTGGCCGAGCAGCAGGTGGTCAGCGTCATCGGCCCGAACGGCGCCGGCAAGTCGACCACGTTGGCGGCGCTGATGGGCATCCTGCCCTGCCGCGGGCGCCTGGTCTTCGCCGGGCAGGACCTCGGTGACAGCACGCTGGAAGAGCGCGTCATGCTGGGCCTGGCGCTGGTGCCCGAAAAGCGCGAGCTGTTCGGCACGATGCCGGTGCAGGACAACCTGATCCTCGGCGGCTACCGCTCGATGAAGCTGCGCGTGCCGCACTGGCAGCGCGAGATCGAACGGGTCTATCGAACTCTTCCCGCGGCTGAAGGATCGGCGCACGCAACTCGCCGGCACGCTGTCGGGCGGCGAGCGGCAGATGCTCGCGGTGGGCCGCGCGCTGATGTCGGCGCCGAAGCTGCTGATGCTCGACGAGCCCAGCCTGGGGCTGGCGCCGCTGGTGGTGCGCGACATCTTCCTGATCATCGAGCGGCTGCGCGCACAGGGCACCAGCATCCTGCTGATCGAGCAGAACGCGCGCGCCGCGCTGGCCGTCTCCGACCACGCCTACGTGCTCGAGACGGGCAGCATCGTGCTCGAAGGCCCGGCCGCACGACTGGCCGTCGACCCGCGAGTCATCGACACCTACCTCGGCAGCCAGCGCTGACGGCCTCGGCGTTGCCGCTGAATGTCTTGGCCTGAACGATCCGCGTGCCTACACTGTGCATGCGAGCGCGGCGCGGCCGCGCAGCCTTGAGGAGTGATGTATGACGCTATGCCCGATCGCCGTGGTCGCCGGTTGTCAAAAGTGCCCCGCGTTCAAGCTGTGCCCATTGAAGAGCGTGATCGGTGACCAGCCCGCCAAGCCCGCGCCCGCCAACAGCCCTTCGAAGGACAAGCCCTGACGCTTCGGCGGCGCCGTCGACGGTGCGCTACGCGGCCGGGTGCTTGTCGGCCTCGGAGGTGAAGGCGTCGGCGTAGAACTCGTCCTCGGGAAGACGGCACAGCGCCACCAGGTCGCACCGGGCGGCGCCCACCATCACCGGCGCGCCGCAGGCATACACCTGAAACGCCGACAGGTCCGGCAGGTCGGCCATCACGGCCTCATGCACCAGGCCGATGCGGCCGCGCCAACCGGGGTCGAGATTGTCCGACAGCACCGGCACGTAGCGCAGGTTCGGCATTGCGGCGGCCGCGGCCACGGCCCAGTCGTGCTGGTACAAGTCGGCCTGGCCGCGGCAGCCCCAATACAGCACCGCGGGGCGCGTGATGCGCTTCAGTTGCATGTGCTCGATCAGCGCCTTGATCGGCGCGAAGCCGGTGCCTGCTGCCAGCAGCACGATCGGCTTGTCGGTGTCCTCGCGCAGGAAGAAGCTGCCGAACGGGCCTTCGATGCGCAGGATCTCGCGCTCCCTCATCTGCGCGAAGACATGGTCGGTGAACAGCCCGCCGACCAGATGCCGCAGGTGCAGTTCCAGCGCCGGTGGCTCGCCCAGGTTGTGCGGTGCATTGGCCATCGAGTAGCTGCGTCGCGCGCCGTCGCGCAACAGGATCTCGATGTACTGGCCGGCGCGGTATTGCAGATTCTGGGTGGCCGGCAGCTGCAGTTTCATGATCATCACGTCGGCGGTGGCGCGCTGCAAAGTCAGCACGCGGGCCGGCATGCGCAGCACCGGGAATTCGCCGGCGCCGGGCACGCTGCGCGCTTCGATGACGCAGTCGGTCTGCGCCGCCGCGCAGCACGGCAGGATGTAGCCGGCATCCTCCTCGGCACCGGACAGCGCCTTCGACTGGTGCGCACCGTGGATCACACGGCCCTGCAGCAATCGGCTCTTGCACGAGCCGCAGGCACCGTCGCGACAGCCGTAGGGCAAGCCGATGCCCTGGCGGATGGCGGCGGAAAGGATGGGCTCGTCGCGCTGCACCTCGAAGCTGCGCTGCGCCGGCATCAAGGTCACGTGGAAGCTCATGCAAACAGGCCGATCGACACTTAGACTCCGGCGTCATTGTGCCCGCACGCGCCCCGCCGCATGAACCCCGAATCCTCTTGCTCGATGCGCCGGCCGCGACTGCTCATCGTCGGCTGCGGCGACATCGGCCTGCGGGTGCTGAAGCTGCTGCGTGGGCGCTTGCGGGTGCTGGCATTGACGAGTTCGACGCAACGCATCGGCGCGCTGCGTGCGGCGGGGGCGCTGCCCTTGCTGGGTGACCTGGATCAGCCGGCCACGCTCGGCCGCCTGGGCGCGCTGGCGGATTGGGTCCTGTACCTGGCACCGCCGCCGGCCAGCGGCGACACCGACACGCGCACGCGTCACCTGCAGCGCGCGCTGGCACGCGGCGGCACGGTGAAGCGCTTCGTCTATGCCAGCACCAGCGGCGTGTATGGAGATTGCGGCGGGGCGCGCTTCGACGAAACCCGCGCGCCACGGCCGGCGACAGCGCGAGCGCGGCGGCGTGTCGATGCCGAGGCCCGGTGGCGCTGGCATGGACGATGCAGCGGCGCGGCGGTATCGGTGCTGCGCATTCCGGGCATCTATGCCGGCGACCGCGCCGGTGGTCATCCCCGCGAACGGCTGGCGCGCGGCGCGCCGGTGCTGATTGCCGAGGACGACGTCTTCACCAACCACATCCACGCCGACGATCTGGCGCGCGCTTGCGTCGCCGCGCTGTTCCACGCCCTGCCGCAGCGCGTGGTGCATGTCTGCGACGACAGCGAGTTGCGCATGGGGGATTACTTCGATCTCGCCGCCGATCTGTGCAAGCTGCCACGGCCGCCGCGCATCGGCCGCGCACTGGCGGCCGAGAGCCTGTCGCCGCTGCAGTTGAGCTTCATGCGCGAATCGCGCCGCCTGGACAACACGCGGCTGAAGCGTGAGCTGAAGCTGCGTCTGCGCTACCCCGGCGTCGCCGACGGCCTGCTGGCCTGAGACTCGACAATGCCGCGATGAAGACGCTGTTGCTGACCCACCCGATGCCGGCGGCGCCATTCGTGGCGGCGCTGCGGGCGATCGAGCCCGACCTGCCGCTGCTCGACTACCACCCGCTTGCCGATGACGTCGAACTCGCCGATGTGCAGGCCGTGCTCGGCTGGCGCTTCCCCGAAGGCGTTGCGGCGAGGCTGCCGCGGCTGCGCTGGGTGTGCTCGATCGGCGCCGGTGTCGAAAAGCTGCTGGTGCCCGAACTGCCCGACGCCGTGCAGGTCTCGCGCATCGTCGATACCGAGCAGGCCGCGGGCATTGCGCAGTTCGTGGTGATGATGGCCTTGCGCCACGCGCGCGGCCTGCCGCGCTACGAGGCGCTGCAGCGCCAGCGCCAATGGTCGCGACAGCCGATGGCCGCCGTGCGGCTGCGTGTCGGTGTGCTCGGCATGGGAGCGATGGGCGGCGCGGTGGCGCAGTTGCTGCGCGCGGTCGGCTTCGCGGTGCAGGGCTACAGCCGCCGCGGCGGCGCCACGCTGGAGGCGGTGCTCGGCGCCAGCGAGATCGTCGTCTGCGCGCTGCCGCTGACGAGCGAGACGCATGGCGTGCTCAACCAGCGCACGCTGGCGCTGATGCCGCGCGGCGGCTACCTGATCAACATCGCGCGCGGGGCCCATGTGGTCGAGCCGGACCTGATCGAAGCCGTGCGCTCGGGCCATCTGGCGGGCGCGGCGCTGGATGTGCAAAACCACGAGCCGATGCGCGCCGATGACCCGTTGTGGGAGGTGCCGGGCATCACCATCACGCCGCACATCGCCGCACAGTCGTCGGCGCAGACCATCGCCGCGCAGTTCGTGCAAGGCTGGCGCGCGGTGCGGCGCGGTCAGGCGCCGTCGAACACCGTCGATCGCGCGCGCGGCTATTGAGGGCTCGCCGCCTGCGTCAGATCCCCTGCGCGCTTTTCAGGGTTTTCATCCGGTCCACCGACTGCAGCTTCAGCGTCTGTGCCTGACCCCGCCGCTCGATGTCGAGCGTGATCTCGCGCTCGGGCACGCCGCCGGCCCACAACGTCTTCCACAGCACGGCCAGCGCCTTGACGTCGGTGCCGTCGATGCGCACGATGCGATCGCCCGGCTCCAGCCCAGCCACCTCGGCCGGGCTGTCGCTGTTGACGCGTACCACGCGGACCGTGCCTTCGGCCTCGACGCAGTTCACGCCCATCCAGGCGCGCTGGCTGAGGCGGCTGTGGCCCAGGGTGCGCAATTCGGGCAGGATCGGCGCCAACAGGTCGATCGGCACGAACATGTTGCCGTTGCGTGGCGGGCCGTCGGCGCCCAGCGCATCCTTGACCAGCAGCGAGCCGATGCCGACCAGCTCGCCGCGCCTGTTGAACAACCCGGCACCGCTGTGGTCGGCCCGCGCCGGTGCAGTGAACAGCGCGTCCTCGACCAGATATTCCCAGTAGCCGGCAAAGGGCCGACGCGTCAGCAGCTGCGCCACGCTGACCTCGCCGTCCTCGCCACCGCTGACCACCATCAACGGCTCGTCGCTGTCAACCCGCGCCGCCACGCCCATCGGCGCCGCTTCGATGTGCAGCGGCGCCAGTGCCTGCACCAGGCCGAAGCCGGTGGCCACGTCGTAGCCAACCACACGGGCCGGCACTTCGCGCTCGTCGGCAGTGACCAGTTGCAGCTGCTCGGCCTCGAGGATCAGGTAGCCAATGGTCAGCACCAGACCGTCGTCGCCGATGATCACGCCCGAGCCCTGGCGCAAGCGCCCCAGCGTGGCGGTGGAGCGTGCGTCTTCCACCGCCACGCTGCGCAGCCCGACCACGGCGCCATGAGCGCGTGCCAGCGCGCGCGATTGGGCCTCGATGTCCGACGAGGCCGTGCCCGCGGCACCGGCGGCAAGCGCCACGGGCGCCAAGGCGATCGCCAGGCTGGCGGCACACAAACGCAACGCGGCGTGAAACATGACGACACTCCGGCGCGCGGCAACGCGCCAGATCATCATAGGACGGCCGCCGCCGTGGCGTGCGGCACGGGGCTTGGCCGGGCTGCGTCAGCGCCGCCGCGAGCGGCCGAACGGCCCCTGGCCGCGCCAGTAGCGGATCATCAGGAAGCCCCCGAGCATGCCGCCGAGGTGGGCGAAGTGCGCCACGCCGCTGGCGCCGGACAAGCCGAGCACCAGCTCCAGCACGCCGAAGACGACGACGAAGGTGCGTGCCTTCATCGGAATCGGCGGAATCAGCGGCACGATGATGCGGTTTGGAAACAGCATGCCGAAGGCCAGCAACAGGCCGTACAGCGCGCCCGAGGCGCCCACCGTGGGCACGTTCGAGCCCGTCAGCCAGGTGATGAGCAACTGCGTCGCCGCCGCCGTCAACAGGCTGGCCAGCAGGAACTGCCAATAGCGCGTGGAGCCCCACAGCCGTTCCAGTTCCGAGCCGAACATCCACAGCCCGAACATGTTGAAGGCCAGGTGCATCACGCTGCCGTGCAGGAAGCCGTAGCTCACCATCTGCCAGGGCAGGAACAGCCCGCTTTGCAGCGGCCACAGCGCGAACCAGATGTCCAGCCGGATGAAGTATCCCAGGCAGAACACTGCCGTGCAGGTCAACATCAGGGCCTTGGTCAAGGGCGAGATCGGCGGCATGGGTGGGCTGCGATGAAAGGGGGCCAGCGCCGCGCGGCACTTGCCGCCATGGTGCCCGGGAACGGACTCGAACCGTTACGCCTTGCGGCGGGGGATTTTGAGTCCCCTGCGTCTACCGATTTCGCCACCCGGGCAATGGGTGCGTCCGATGGCACATGTGCAGCGGGGCATTATCACATGCAGCCTCGGCCGCGCCGGCGTCGCGCTGCCACAATAGCGGCTGGACCGCGCGCGCATGGCCTCGAAGAAAGCCCCCACCTACAAGAGCCTGCAGGACACCATCGGCGCGACGCCGCTGGTGCAATTGCAGCGCCTGCCCGGCGCCGACAACCTGGCGCGCGGCAACGTCATTCTCGGCAAACTCGAAGGCAACAACCCGGCCGGCTCGGTGAAGGACCGGCCGGCACTGAGCATGATCCGGCGCGCCGCCGAACGCGGCGATATCCGCCCCGGTGACACGCTGATCGAAGCCACCAGCGGCAACACCGGCATCGCGCTGGCCATGGCCGCGGCGATGCTGGGCTATCGCATGATCCTGGTGATGCCCGAGGATTTGTCGGTCGAACGCGCGCAGACCATGAAGGCCTATGGCGCCGAGCTGATCCTGACGCCGCGCTCCGGCGGCATGGAGTACGCCCGCGACCTGGCCGAGCAGATGGTGGTCGACGGCAAGGGGCGCGTGCTCGACCAGTTTGCCAATGCCGACAACCCGCGCATCCACTACGAAACCACCGGTCCCGAGATCTGGGACGACACCGCCGGGCGCATCACGCACTTCGTCAGCGCCATGGGCACGACCGGCACCATCACCGGCGTGTCGCGCTACCTGAAAGAAAAGAACGGCGCCGTGCGCATCGTCGGTGCGCAGCCGGCCGAGGGCTCGCGCATCCCCGGGATCCGCAAGTGGCCCGAGGCCTATCTGCCGAAGATCTACGACCCGAAGTTTGTCGATGAGATCGTGCTGGTGAGTCAGGCCGATGCCGAAGACATGGCGCGGCGCCTGGCGCGCGAAGAGGGCCTGTTCGCCGGCATTTCGGCCGCCGGCGCCTGCTGGGTGGCGCTGCAGCTCGCGCAAAAGCTGCGTGACGCGACCCTCGTGTTCATCGTCTGCGACCGCGGCGACCGTTATCTGTCCACCGGCGTATTCCCGGCTTGACCATGGCTCAGGGCTACCGCTTCTGCCCGAACTGCGCCACGCCGCTGGAGTGGCTGCCGATGCTGGAAGACGGCGGTGCCAAGGAGCGGCTGCGCTGCCCAGGCTGTGCCTGGACGCACTGGAACAACCCGACGCCGGTGCTCGCGGCCGTCATCGAATGCACCGATCGCGAGGGCCAGCTGCTGCTGGCGCGCAATGCCGCCTGGCCGGCCAAGTT
Organism: uncultured beta proteobacterium; assembly: GCA_963837675.1. Classification (GTDB taxonomy): domain Bacteria; phylum Pseudomonadota; class Gammaproteobacteria; order Burkholderiales; family Burkholderiaceae_C; genus Rubrivivax. Next base: position 344,624 of record CAWIOH010000002.1, read on the forward strand.
CTATGGCTTGATCACCGGCTTCATGGAGGCCGGCGAGACGCCGCAGCAAGGCATCGCGCGCGAGGTGGCGGAGGAAACGTCGTTGCAAGTCGAGGCCTTGCAACTGATCGGCGCGTATGACTTCCAGCGCATGAACCAGGTCATCATTGCCTACCACGCGCTGGCCCATGGCGACGTGACGCTGTCGCCCGAACTCAGCGACTATCGCCTGTACACGCCGCAGGCGGTGCGCTGCTGGCGCGCCGGCACCGGTTTCGCGCTGGCCGACTGGCTGCGCTCGCGCGGCCATGAGCCGCAATTCATCGAACTGCCCGGCCGGGGCTGATCGAACCTGAATCCGAGGACGAAGATGGAAATCAACAAGGAAATCGACACCCGTGGGCTGAACTGCCCGCTGCCGATCCTCAAGGCCAAGAAGGCCCTGGCCGACATGGCCAGCGGCCAGGTGTTGAAGGTGGTGGCCACCGATCCCGGGTCGGTGCGCGACTTTCAGGCCTTTGCGCGCCAGACCGGCAATGAACTGGTCGAGCAGAGCAGCAACGACAACGAGTTCGCGCACTACCTGCGGCGCAGGTAGATCGGCCTAGAGTTCCAGGCCGCGCAGAAACTGCCGGAAGCCCGCGCCCAGCGTCGGGTGCGCCAGCGCCAGTTCGACGTTGGCCTCGAGAAAACCTTCCTTGCTGCCGCAGTCGTAGCGCCGGCCTTGGTAGCGGTAGGCGAACACCTTCTCGCGGCGCAGCAGCGAGGCGATGCCGTCGGTCAGCTGGATTTCGCCGCCCACGCCGCGCGCCTGCGATTCGATCTCGCGGAACACGCCCGGAGTGAGGATGTAGCGTCCGGCCACACCCAGGCGCGACGGCGCGGCCTCGGGGGCCGGCTTCTCGATCATCTGCGCGATATCGACGACACGATCGTTGACGGCCGTGCCGGCGACAATGCCGTAGCGGCGCGTGTGCTCGGCCGGCACCTCCTGGACCGCCAGGATCGACGCGTGCCATTCGTCGAACTGATCGACCATCTGCTTCAGCACCGGCGGCGAGCCGACCATCAGGTCATCGGCCAGCAGCACCGCAAAGGGGTGGTTGCCGACCAGCCGCTTGCCGCACAGCACTGCGTGGCCCAGCCCCAGCGCCTGAGCCTGGCGCACATAGATGCATTCCATGTCGTCGGGTTTGACGCTGCGCACCACCTCCAGCAACTCTTGCTTGCCCGATTGTTCGAGCGCCAGTTCAAGCTCGAAGGTCATGTCGAAATGGTCTTCGATCGGCCGCTTGTGGCGGCCGGTGACGAAGATCATCTCGCGGATGCCGGCGGCGTAGGCCTCTTCCACGGCGTACTGGATCAGCGGCTTGTCCACCACCGGCAGCATTTCCTTCGGCTGCGCCTTGGTGGCCGGCAGGAAGCGGGTGCCGAGCCCGGCCACGGGAAAGATCGCTTTGGTCACCGACATGGCATCTCTACAATGGGTTCAGGACTGTGAAAACGAATTGTGGCACGCAGCAATCGGCGTGCCCGTCGGGGTAGCGAGGCGCAATTCACGTGGATGTGCTGATCGTCGAAGCGATGGAGCCCGAGGTGCTGCAATGGCTGGGCGCCCGCCACCCATTGCGTTTTGCGCCCGAACTCGCGCGCGACGCGCTGGCCCTGCGCCAGGCGCTGTTCAACGTGCGCGCGCTGGTCGCGCCGCCTTCGGTGGCACTGGATGCGCAGGCCTTGCACTTCGCGCCGGTGTTGCGTGTGGTCGGGCGGCTGGGTGCGGGCGCGGAGAACATCGATGCAGATGCCTGCGCCCGGGCGGGCGTCGAGATCGTGCGCCCCGGCGCGGCCGGGGCCGGTGCCGAGGCCGAATTTGCCATCGGCTCGATGCTGCAGCTGTTGCGCCGCGTGCCGGTGCCCGGCGCCGACGGCCTGCTGGTCGGGCGCGAACTGGCCGGTGCCAGCGTCGGCCTGGTGGGCTTGCCGGCTGCCGCGCGGCCGTTGAGTGAACTGCTTGGGGCCTTCGGCGCCAAGGTCATGGGCTACGACCCGGCGGTGCATTCGAGCGACCCGCTGTGGGCGTTGTGGAAGGTCGAGCCGCTGGGCCTGCGCGAGCTGGTCGAAAGTTGCGACGTGCTGTGCGTGCTGCTGAACTACTTCACGCGCTACAGGGGCTTGATCGGCGAGCGGCTGCTGGCCGAATGCAAACCCAACCAGGTGCTGGTGAGCCTGTCGCATTCGAGCCTGTTCGACGACGAGGCGCTGGCCACCGCGCTCGAATCCGGCCGCATGGCGGCAGCCTGGTTCGACAGCATGGAGCCCAGCATGCTCGATTTCGGTCGACCGCTGCGCCGCGTGCGCAATCTTCAGGTCACCCCGCGGGTGGCCGGCACCACGCGCGAATCGCGCATTCGCGGCGCCTGGGCGGTGGCGCGCCGGATCGATGAAATTCTTGGCGATACCCCGCTTCGGGCGGATTTCAGGGCAACGACCGAAGACGACCTGCTTGATCTCGAAGCCGGTCCAGCGTCAGCCTGAACTCGTCGAGCCGCTGCCGTTCCTGCGCCACCACGGCGGCGGGGGCGCGGGCGATGAAGCTCTGATTCTGCAGCTTGGCCACGGCCTTGCCGAGCTCGGCGTCGATGCGCGAAATCTCCTTCGCCAGCCGCGCCGTCTCGGCGGCGACGTCGACCTGCACCTGCAGCGCAAGGCGCAGATCGCCTTGCACCGCCACCGGGGTGTCGCGCGTGGCCTCGGCGAACGCTGCCTCGTCGGCCAGCACACGCACTGCGGACAGCCTGGCCAGCGCCTGCAAAAGCGGCGTGGCGGCATCGATGAAGGCGGCGTCGCCGATGACGATCAGCGGCACGCGCTCGCCAGGTGACAGGCTCATCTCCGAACGCAGCTGGCGACAGGCACCGGCCACCGCCTTGAGCTTGGCCATCCAGGCATCCGATGCGGCGTCGATGCGCTGCGCGTCGGCCTTGGGGTAGGGCGCGGTGACCACGCCTTGCGTCGAGCCGGCGGCCTTGCGATCGGCCAGCGGCGCCACCTGCTCCCACAGCTCGGCGGTGATGAACGGCGCGATCGGGTGCAGCAGGCGCAGCACGGCTTCCAGCGTGCGCAGCAGCGTGCGCCGCGTGGCGCGCCGCTGCGCGCCGTTGCCGCTGGCCAGCTGCACCTTGGCGATTTCCAGATACCAGTCGCAGTACTCGTCCCAGACGAAGGCATAGATCGCGTTCGCCACGTTGTCCAGCCGGTAGTCGGCAAAACCACGCTCGACGGCGGCTTCGACGCGCTGCAGTTCGCTGACGATCCACCGGTCGGGCTGCGAGAAGTGCATGTAGCCCTCGGGCCCGCAGTCGTGCGTGCACTGGCCCATGCCGCGCTCGTGTCCGTCCAGGCCCTCGACCTGCATCAGCACGAAGCGTGTGGCGTTCCACAGCTTGTTGCAGAAGTTGCGGTAGCCCTCGCAGCGCTTGGTGTCGAAGTTGATGTCGCGGCCCAGGCTGGCGTAGCTGGCCATGGTGAAGCGCAGCGCGTCCGCACCGTAGGCCGGCATGCCCTGGGGGAACTCCTTCGTCAGCCGCGCGGCAACCTTCGGCGCCAGCTCGGGCCGCCGCAGGCCGACGGTGGATTTCGCGATCAGCTGCTCCAGGCTGACACCTTCGATCAGGTCCACCGGATCGAGCACGTTGCCCTCGCTCTTGCTCATCTTGTGGCCCTGCGCGTCGCGCACCAGGCCGTGGATGTAGACATCGCGGAACGGCACCTTGCCGGTGAAGTGCAAGGTCATCATGATCATCCGGGCGACCCAGAAGAAGATGATGTCGAAGCCCGTGACCAGCACGCTGCTGGGCAGGAACAGCTCCTGCTCGATGGTCTTGCCCGGCCAGCCAAGCGTGGAGAAAGGAAACTGCGCCGCCGAGTACCAGGTGTCGAGCACGTCTTCGTCGCGCTTCAGCTCACCCCGGTAGCCTGCGGCCTCGGCCTTGGTGCGGGCCTCGGCCTCGTTTCGGCCGACGAAGAGCTCGCCGCCGCTGCCATACCAGGCCGGGATCTGATGGCCCCACCACAGCTGCCGCGAGATGCACCAGTCCTGGATGTTGCCCATCCAGTGGTTCCACGTATTGACCCACTGCGGCGGCACGAAGCGCACCTCGCCGTTTTCGACGGCGCGCATCGCGCGGCCGGCGATCGAATCGCCGTCGCGGCCCGGCTGCGTCATCGCCATGAACCACTGATCGGTCAGCATCGGCTCGACGATCTGGCCGGTGCGCGCGCAGCGCGGCACCATCAGCTTGTGCTTCTTGGTCTCCACCAGCAGGCCGAGCGCATCGAGATCGGCGACGATCTTCTTGCGCGCGATGAAACGGTCCAGGCCGCGGTAGGCCGCGGGCGCGTTGTCGTTGACGGTGGCATCGAGCGCCAGCACGCCGACCATCGGCAGGCCGTGCCGCTGGCCCACCGCATAGTCGTTCGCATCGTGCGCCGGCGTCACCTTGACCACGCCGGTGCCGAAGTCACGGTCCACGTAGCTGTCGGCGATGACGGGAATGGCGCGGTCGCACAGCGGCAACGCCACCTGCTTGCCGACGAAGCCGGCGTAGCGCTCGTCGTCGGGGTGCACCATCAGCGCGGTGTCGCCGAGCATCGTTTCCGGCCGCGTCGTGGCCACCACCAGCGAGCCGCTGCCGTCGGCCAGCGGGTAGCGGATGTGCCACAGGAAGCCGTCTTCCTCCTCGCTCTCGACCTCCAGGTCGGAGACTGCCGAGCGCAGCACCGGGTCCCAGCTGACCAGGCGCTTCTTGCGGTAGATCAGGCCTTCTTCGTACAGCCGCACGAAGGTCTCGTTGACCACCGCCGACTGCGTGGCGTCCATCGTGAAGTATTCGCGCGACCAGTCCACCGTGTCGCCCAGGCGGAGCATCTGCGCGGTGATGGTGTTGCCGCTGCGTTCCTTCCATTCCCACACGCGTGCGACGAAGTTCTCGCGGCCGATGTCGTGGCGGCTGCTGCCCGCATCCTGCAGCTGGCGTTCGACGACGATCTGCGTGGCGATGCCGGCATGGTCGGTGCCGGGCAGCCACAGCGTGTTATCGCCGCGCATGCGGTGCAAGCGTGTCAGCGCATCCATGATGGTGTGGTTGAAGCCGTGCCCCATGTGCAGCGTGCCGGTGACGTTGGGGGGCGGCAGTTGGATGCTGAACGACGGCTTCGTGGGGTCGAGCGACGGCGCGCCGCTTTGTGCCCACACGGGTGTCCAGCGCGCCTCGATGGCGGCGGGTTCGAAGGATTTGGCGAGTTCGCTCATGACAATGGCTCGAAGGCCGACGGCATTGCAAAGCGTCGGCCTGGGCACGTTCGGGGATGGCTTCGATTGTAGGCGTCGCCACCCGCCGCACGGGCTGCGCTACATCCCCGAGAATGCGCGCTCGCCGGCGCCGACCTGCTGCGGTTGCGCGGGCCGCGAGTGCCGATCCGCAATGACCGACAAGCCACCCGAATCGAGCCGCCAGCTGCCCCGTCGCCGGCGGTTGCGCGGCGGCGCCGGCACGCGGCAGCGCCTGTCGCGCGGCCGAAAGACCTTGCTGTTCTTCGCCGCGCTGCTGTTGCTCAGCGCACTGGTCGCCTGGCTGGATCCGCAGCCCACGCTGCGCCACGTCAACCTGACGATGCTGTCGGGCACCGCCAGCGGCAACTATCACGCCACGGTCGACAAGCTCGGTGCCGAAGTGGCACGCCGGCACGGCCGCATCCGCAACCTGCCTTCGGCCGGGTCGGTGGAGAACCTGCAGCGGCTGATCGCCGCCAAGGCGTCCTGCGAGGTGCAGGTGGCGCTGGTGCAGGACGGCATCGCCATCCCGGACGAGTCCGGGCTCGAACTGCTCGGCCGGCTGCCGCAGCCCGAATCGCTGATCATTCTGGGCCGCGACCTGCAGCGGGTGCGCGTGCCGCTCGATCTGGCCGGCCTGCGCATCGGCATCGGCCCGCTCGGCAGCGGCACCGAGCAGCTGATGCGGCGCCTGCTGATGCAGATGCCCGATCTGCAACTGGTGGTGTCGACGCCGACCATCGACCAGCAGCTTGACATGCTGGTGCGCGGTGAACTCGATCTCGGTGCCATAGTCATCGACGAGGGCGCTGCGCTGGTCCGCCATGCCGTGGTCGAACGCAAGTTGGAGATCCTGGACATGCCCGACGCGCCGGCGCTGGCGCGCCGCCTGCCCTTCGCATGGGCGGGCACCATCGAGGCCGGCCAGATCGACTACGTACGGCGGCTGCCGCCCACGGATGTGCGCGTGCTGAAGATGGACACGCTGATCGTCGGCAACGGCTGTGCCAGGAACAGCGGCGCGACCGGGCTCTTGTCGGCAGTGACTGCCGTCTTCCCGGGCTTCATCCAGCACAACAAGGGCCAGCCCAACCCGACGGGCCTGCCGCCGTCCACGGCGGCGGACAACTTCATGCGCGACGAGGGGCCGGACCTGCTCGGCACCTATGCGCCCTGGGCCGCCGACATCCTGCCGTTGCCGACCTGGATCAAGCTGGGCGTGGCGCTGTCGCTGCTGTTCAGCGGCATGGCGTTCGGCCACCGCTTCAACCTGTGGCGCATCGACGTGGAGCGCGTGAAGATCGAGCGCGACATCCTCGCGCTGTTCCCGGGTACGACGCTGGGCGAGCTAACCGAGCTGCGGCCCGGGCTGCAGCCGCCAGCGGCCGCGGCACGGCCCGCGCTCGATGGCCTGGTGTCGCGCCTGGACACGCTGGCCGAGCAGTGCCGGCGCAAGTCGCTGTCGATCCTGGTGCCGATGGGCCAGGAGATGTCCTACCGCTACCAGGAGGCGCTGATCGCCGAGCTGCAGCATGCGCTGCGTTCGTACCGCGACCGCTTGCCGCCCGCTACATGAACAGGTGCTCGCCGGCATTGTCGCCGCCCAGGATCACGTAGTTGACCTTGCGGATGTCGAACAGCGTGGTGCCGCCGCCGTAGCTGATCGAGCTTTGCACATCCTCGCGCATCTCGCGCAGCGTGTCGGCCAGCTTGCCCTTGATCGGCTCGAGGATGCGCTTGCCCTCGACATGCTTGTATTCGCCCTTGTTGAAGTCGCTGGCCGAGCCGTAGTACTCCTTGAACAGCTTGCCGTCCACTTCGACGGTCTTGCCCGGCGATTCCTCGTGGCCGGCAAAGAGCGAGCCGATCATCACCATCGACGCGCCGAAGCGGATGCTCTTGGCGATGTCGCCGTGGTCGCGGATGCCGCCGTCGGCGATGATCGGCTTGGTGGCCACGCGCGCGCACCACTTCAAGGCCGACAGTTGCCAGCCGCCGGTGCCGAAGCCGGTCTTCAGCTTGGTGATGCACACCTTGCCCGGACCCACGCCGACCTTGGTGGCATCGGCGCCCCAGTTCTCCAGGTCGATCACGGCCTCGGGCGTGGCCACGTTGCCGGCGATGACGAAGGTCTGCGGCAGCTTGGCCTTGATGTAGTCGATCATGCGCATCACGCTGTCGGCATGGCCATGCGCGATGTCGATGGTGATGTAGTCGGCGCCCACGCCGTCGGCCGCCAGGCGGTCGATCATCGTGCGGTCGGCGCCCTTGACGCCCGAACTGATCGACACGTACAAGCCCTTGCGGCGCATCTGCTGGGCATAGGCAAGGTTGTCGATGTCGAAGCGGTGCATCACGTAGAAGTAGTCGTTGGCCGCCAGAAACTCGGTGATCGTCTCGTCGACCACGGTCTTCATGTTCGCCGGCACCACCGGCAGCTTGAAGCGGCGCGGTCCGAACCGCACCGACGGGTCGCACTCGCTGCGGCTGTCGACGCGGCATTTGCGCGGCAGCAGCAGGATGTTGTCGTAGTCGAAGATTTCCATCGAGGGCAGCTCCAGCACTGAGGGGCGCGCGTGACCGGAAGCCGGCCTGCCCATGTCGCCCGGCGGCAAGCCGACACGCAGCGACCAAACAAAACCGGGCGCCTGAAATCTGGCCCGGTGGCTGATTCTACGCGCCGGCGTCGGCAGGCACGCAAGGCGTGGCCGTCAGTCACGGGGGGCCCGGACGACGACGTTGTTCGCGCTTGGAGCGAGGCCGAGCGATGTCCGCGGCGACGGGTGCGGCCAGTGCAGTGGCAGCAGATCGTCGTCATGAAGGCCCGTCATCCGGCGCGATGGCGGGGTGCCGGTGCGGCCACCAACCGGCCCGCGCGCTTACCTTCGCACACGGCCGAGGCACTTTCTTGCAACCGGATCGGCGCGCGCGGTTACGCCTGCATCGGGTGGTAAGCGGGCCCACGGCCGGCCGCCGCCCAGCGACGATGTGCCGTGGCCGGTCTCGAGACAGTTGCAAGCGTCGCAGCCGGTTGCAGTCGCTGCGCCGGCCCAGTGAAGTTTCGGCGCGGCGCGTCGATATGGCGGGTGGGGCAAGCCACGCACTGCTGGCGTGCGCGACCCCGAAGCCGCGAAAGACACCATGATCTCCTCCCCCCACGCGCTGCGCCAGCCATCCGCGCCCGTCTTCGGCGGCGTCCGTGCGCTGGCGCCCGCGCGAGCCGCCGCAGCCAGTGGCTGGTTCACCCGCGACGAAGCCATCATGGGCACCGTCATCCATGTCGAACTGTGGAGCGCCAGCCGAGCCGAGGCAGATGCCGCGATGGCCTCGGTGATGGCCGAGATGCAGCGCATCGACCGCGCGATGAGCCCGCACAAGCCGGAGTCGGAGTTGTCGCGCATCAACCGGCGCGCGGCGCGTGCGCCAGTGGTGCTGAGCGAGGAGATGTTCCGCCTGGTCGAACGCGCGCTGTACTTCTCGCGCCTGTCGAATGGCGCCTTCGACATCAGCTACGCCGCCGTCGGCCAACTCTACGACTACCGCCGCGGCATCCGGCCAAGCGATGCCGCCCTGGCCCAGGCGCGGCAGGCGGTGGGCTGGCAGCATCTGGTGCTCGACCCACACGCGCGCAGCCTGCGCTTCGGCCGACCCGGCATGCGCATCGACCTGGGCGGCTTCGCCAAGGGCCATGCGGCGGACAACGCGGCGGCCATCCTGGCGCGCCGCGGCATCCGCCATGCCATCGTCAGTGCCGGTGGCGACAGCCGCGTCATCGGCGACCGGCGCGGCCGCCCCTGGACGGTGGCGATCCGCCATCCGCGCAGGGCGGCGGAAGTGGTGGCGGTGCTGCCGCTGGTGGATGTGTCGATCTCCACCTCCGGCGACTACGAGCGCTTCTTCGAAACCGACGGCGTGCGGTGTCACCACCTCATCGATCCGAGCAGCGGCAAGTCGCCGAGCAGCGTGCACAGCGTGACCATCCTGGCCGACGACGGCCTGAGCAGCGAGGCACTTTCCAAGTGCGTCTTCGTGCTCGGCGTGGAACAAGGCATGCGCCTGGTCGATACCCAGCCCGGTGTCGATGCGGTGGTGGTCGACGCCGCCGGTGGCCTGCATTTCTCGTCCGGCCTGCGCTGCGGTGGCAGCGCGCCGCGATGAATCACCGGCAACTGCGAGAGGCGAAGATGAGCATCAAGACAAGGTCGACCCTGTGGCTTGCTCTGGCCGCGCTCGCATCGGGCCTGCTCATGCCGGGCTGCGGTGGCGGCGGCAGCACCAGCAGTGCCGGCGCCGGTTCGGAAGGCCTGTCCGGCCTGGTGCGCGACGTGCCCTTGGCCTATGTCAGGCGTGTCAACACGCTCGGCATGAACCCGACCGACGGCGCGCCGTCGGCGCCGGGCGGTGACCTGATGGTGCGCGAGAAGTCCTCGCCCAGCGCGCCCGAACACAACCTGACGCGTCGCTTCACGCAGGGCAAGGGCGATGCCTCCGACCCCGAGGTCTCCTACGACGGCAAGAAGATCGTCTTCGCGATGCGCTGCCCGACGTCGAACACCTCGACCATCGGCGGCAAGCCGGCCTGCACCGGCCGCTGGAACATCTGGGAATACGACATGACGTCGGGCGGCCTGAGCGGCGGCAGCTTCCGGCGCCTGACGGCTTCCACCGAGGACGACGATGTCGATCCGGCCTACCTGCCGGCCGGTCGCGGCTTCGTCTTCTCGTCCAATCGCCAGACCCGGTCCAAGACGCTGCAGGCGGTGGGCAGCGAACCGTATTTCGCGCTCGACGAATACGAACGCGAGCGCGTGCTGAACCTGCACACCATGGACGCCAGCGGCGGCGCCATCGAGCAGATCTCGGTCAACCAGAGCCACGACCGCAACCCGGTGGTGCGGCCCAACGGCGACATCATGTTCTCGCGCTGGGAACATGTCGGCCCGCGCAACCGCTTTGCCATCTTCCGCGTCAAGCCCGACGGCACCGACATGTTCGTGCTCTACGGCGCGCAAAGCCCGGGCAACAGCTTCCTGCACCCGCGAGACATGGACCCGAATGGCAAGTACAAGGGCTTCGTCGCGTCGTCGCTGATGGCGCTGTCGCGCACGCAGGAAGGCGGCTCGCTGATGTTCATCGATGTCGCCAACTATTCCGAGAACGACACGCCGGCCAACAGCACGGTGCCGGCCGCGGGCGGTCAAAGCGAGGTCACCGCGAAACTGCTGAACCAGGATCGCGGCCTGTCGATGTTCGGGCGCATCACCACGCCCTACCCGCTGTGGGACGGCAGCAACCGCGTGCTGCTGTCGTACCGGCCGTGCGAGGTCACGCGAGATGGCGTGGTCGTGCCCTGCGCCACGCTCAGTGCTGCCGAGATCGAGCGCCTGAGCGACCGCGAGCGCATGATGCAGGCGGTGGCCACCGACAGCGTGCAGGACAACGTGCCACCGTCGTATGCGGTGTACATGTTCGACCCGGGCCCACAGACCTGGCTGATCGTGGCGGCGCCGCCCAAGGGCTTCATGTACACCGACCCGGTGTCGATCGAGGCGCGGCCCGAGCCCTATGCCACCGACCCGACCAGTGTCGATCCCGCGCTCGCCGCGCAGAACCTGGCGCTGATCGAAGTGCGCAGCGTGTACGACACCGACGGCCTGAACCGCATGGCCGAAGGCATGCTGGCGGCGGCCGATCTGCCGCCCGGCTGCAGCGTCGGCATCGCCCAGGCGCGGCCGCTGGACGCGCTGGACACGCGGGCGCTGGTCGCCGACCTGGTGCGCATGAAGGACCCGGCCGACAGCGCCTATGGCTGCGCACCGGCGCGCTTCGTTCGCGCCACGCGCGCGGTGGCGCCGCCGTCGAGCGCGATGGGCCTGCGCTCGGCCATCGGCGAAACCGAGTTCGAACAGCAGCAGATCCTGGGCTACGCACCGATCGAACCGGACGGTTCGTTCAAGCTGCAGGTGCCGGCCGACACGCCGCTGGCGCTGGCCGTCGTCGATGCCAAGGGCCGCGGCATCCAGACGCACCTCAACTGGATCCAGGTGCGCCCCGGCGAGCGCCGCACCTGCGACGGCTGCCACAGCCCGCGGCGTGGCGGCGCGATCAATTCCGGCGACGTCGTGAACGCGTTGCCGGCGGCACTGCAACCCGGCCTGTCCGCCGCGCACGGCCTGGGCGAAACCATGGCCGCGCTGCGCACGCGCCTGGATGCGACGCTGCTGCGCCTGAAGCCCGACATGGAATTCACCGATGTCTGGGCCAACACCAGCCTGGGCGGCGTGGTCGCGCGCGCGCCGATCAGCGTGCGCTACACCGGCAACGCCGATCCGGCGCAGGATCTGGCCACGCCGGCACCGAGCAACGGCCTGATCAACTACCCGCAGCACATCCAGCCGATCTGGAGCCGCGACCGGGGCGCCAACACCTGCACCACTTGCCACGCCGACAGCGCCAAGCTCGACCTGCGCGGCACCATCGCCGGCACCGGGCGACTCACCTCGTACGAAGAACTGCTGCTCGGCGACCCGCTGATCGACCCGGGCACCGGCCGGCCGGTGACGCGCCTCGAAGAAGGCGTGCCGGTGGTGGTGCGCGGTGCGCCGCTGGTCGAGACCATGGGCGGGAATGCCGCCGGCCATGCGCGCAGTAGCCGGCTCACAGAAATCCTGTTCAACGAGACACTGAAGGCCAGCAGTGAATCGCGCACGACGCACCCGCAGCCGCCGAGCACGGCGCCGGACCATTCGCAGCTGCTGAACGCCGCCGAAAAGCGTCTCGTCGTCGAATGGATGGACCTGGGCGGCCAGTACTACAACAACCCCTTCGACGGTGGCATCCGCCGCATCAGCACGCTCAGCCAGGCCAGCTTCGAAGCGCAGGTCATGCCGGTGCTGCAGGCCAGTTGCGCCAGTTGTCACCAGGCCATCGGCAGCGTCGCCGGCAGTACCACCCCGACGCGGCAGAACCGCTTCGTGCTCACCGGCAGTGCGGAGGGCGACTACGGCGTGACGCTGTCGATGATCTCCGACACCTGCTCGGCCGCCAGCAACTACCTGCTGAGCCGGCCATCGAGCGTGCCGCATCCGCTGGGTGCCAGCGGCCAGACGAGCGCAGTGCTGCCGGCGGGCAGCGCCAACTACAACGCCATCGCGGCGTGGATCGGCACCGGATGCCCGACGCCATGAGATCGATGCGATCGCAGCGCCTGCGCGCCGTCGCAGCCACCGTCGTGGCCGCAGCGGCCTTGGCCGGCTGCGGCGGCGGCGAGAACCCCTTCGACAACCCGGCCGACATCGAGAACGCGCAGCAGGTGTCGGGTCAGAAGCTGTCCTTCAGCTACTTCCAGAAGTGCATCAACCCGATCTTCCTGGCCCAGCTGCAGAGCGGCGGCGCGGGGGGAGGGCGCACCAACACCTGCGCCAGCTCGGGTTGCCACGACAACGTCAACGGCACCGGCGGCGCGTTGCGCATCGTGCCCGGTGCGCAAGCGGTGGATCTGGCCGACCCGGCCAACACCGCCGAGGTCATCCGTCAGAGCGACATGTACAAGAATTTCTACTCGGCCCAGGGCTCCGCCCTCATCGGCAACCCGGCGCAGAGCCGGCTGCTGGCCAAGCCGCTGCTGCGCAACGTGCTGCATGGCGGCGGCCTCATCTTCGCCGACGATGCGGACCCCAACGCCAGGCTGATGGCGTACTGGATCACCCACCCGGCGCCGCAAGGCAGCGATGAATTCGGGCCGGCGAACGGGCTGTTCACCCCGGCCGATGCCGCCACCGGCGCGTGCAACAGCCAATGAGGGCGCTGCTGGCAATGCTGTGCCTGGCCGCAGCCGGCTTCTGCGCGCCGGTGCTGGTGCCGTCGGCGCGGGCCGCCGAGGCCGACGAAGAGCGGCTGCAGATCACCGACCCGTACATCGAGCTGCGCACCGGTGCCGGCCGCGGCTACCCGGTGTTCCACGTCGCCGCGCGCAATGAATGGATCAGCATCGAGCTGCGCCACACCGATTGGTACAAGGTCCGCACGGCGTCGGGGCAGGTGGGCTGGGTGTCGCGCGCGCAGTTGCAGAGCACGCTCACCGAAGCCGGCGTGGCCAAGAGTTTCCGCGACCTGGCGGTGGACGACTACCTGCTGCGCCGTGCCGACTTCGGCGTCGCCTGGGGCCTGTTCGACAGCGAGCCGATGCTCAAGATCTGGGGCAGCTACAAGCTCAGCGACACGCTCAGTGCCGAACTCACTTTCGGCCAGGTGCAGGGCACCTATGCCGGCAGCAACTTCTGGCATCTCAACCTGATGGCCGAGCCCTGGTCCGACCAGCGCTTCTCGCCCTTCGCCGGCATCGGCTTCGGCCGCTTCGACAACTTCCCGAACCTGAGCCTGGTGGACGCCGCGCCGACCAACGCCAACCTGGCGAATGCCATGCTCGGCGCGCGCTATTACCTGAGCGAGCGCTTCGTGCTGCGCGCCGACTTCACGCTTTACACCGTTTTCCAGTCGGATCGGCACACCAGCGAGTACTCGGCCTTCAGTGTCGGGCTCGGGTTTTTCTTCTGAGCGCCGATATCTCAGCGATGAATACACACCCCCTCTCCGCGCCGCTCCTCGCTGGTCTGTTGGCCGTCGGCATCGCCACACCGGCGCTGGGCCAGAGCACTTCGGCGAACACCAAGCCCGCCAACGAACAGGTCGTCGTGCCGCAGGTCGACCGGCGCGAAGTGAATCCGCCGAAGTACCCGTCGAACGACTTCGAAATCGGCGCTTTCATCGGTACCTACGCCGCGCAGAACTTCGGCTCCAGCGTGGTCTACGGCGTGCGCCTGGGCTATGCCATCACCGAAGACTTCTTCGTGCAGGCGGCCTATGGCAGCACGCAGGTCAGCGACGACCTGTTCCGGCAGATCCTGCCCGGTGGCGTGTTCGGCACCGACAGCGAACGCTTGTCCTACTACAACCTGTCGGTGGGCTACAACGTGCTGCCCGGCGAAGTCTTCGTCGGCACGAACCGCGCGCTGGCCTCGGCGCTGTATGTGATCGGTGGCGTGGGCAGCACCCAGTTCAACGACCAGACCCACCAGACCATCAACCTCGGCCTGGGCGCGCGCGTCTTCCTGAAGGACTCGTTCTCGCTGCAGGTCGACGTGCGCGACCACATCTTCTCGCTCGACCTGCTGGGCAAGTCCGAAAACACACAGAACCTGGAGCTGACCATCGGCGCCAGCTTCTTCTTCTGAGCATGCCGGCCATGACCGGGACCCGCCTGGTTTCATCGCGTCGACGCGCGCTGCTGTGCTCGGCCGCCTGGCTGGCATGCGCAGGCCATTGCGGCGCGGCGGTGCAGCCGGCCGCCATGGCGCCCGACTTCACGCTGCGCAGCATCGACGGGCCGAACCTGCGGCTGGCCGAACAACGCGGCCGCGTCGTCATGGTCAATTTCTGGGCCACCTGGTGCGGGCCTTGCCGCCAGGAAATGCCGCACCTGAACAAGCTGTACGACAAGTACCGCGATTCGGGTTTCGTGCTGCTGGGCGTGAACATCGACGACAACGTGCGCACCGCCACCGACCTGGCCACCAAGCTGGGCTTGAGGTTTCCGGTGCTGCTGGACACCGACAAGACGGTGAGCCGGCTGTACGACATCGGTTCGATGCCCGCCACCGTGCTCATCGATCGCGACGGCAAGGTGCGCCAACTGTTCCGCGGCTACCGCGACGGCGTCGAAGCGAGCTACGACCAGCAGGTGCGTGCGCTGCTGAAGGAATGACGATGCCGCGCCGTGGTGTTCTCTGCTTTCCGGGCCGCGGCGTCGCGGTGTCGGCACTGCTTTTGCTGCTTCTGCTGCTGCTCGGTGGCTGTTCCATCCAGCCCTGGGTCAAGCCCTACGAGCGCGAGTCGCTGGCCGATCCGATCATGAACCTGCAACGCAGCACCCTGATCGGACAGCACCGCGAGCATGTGTACGACGTGCGCGAGGGCGCGCGCGGCGCCACCGGCGTGCAGGGGACGGGTTGTGGCTGCAACTAGCGCATTGGCCCTGGGCTTCTGGCGACGGCTGGCCACCTTCCTGGGCGGCTTGCTGGGTGGCCTGCTGGCGGCGGGGGGTGCACGCGCCGCGGTCCTGCCCGACAACGTGGCCGAAGCCATGGCCCACACCTTCAGCGGCGGCGGTGTCACGGCCTCCGGCCCGGCGCTGCTGGTGCGCAAGAACATCGGCGACCGCTTTTCGCTCACCGGCACCTACTACGCCGACATCGTCAGCAACGCGTCGATCGATGTCGTCACCACCGCCAGCCCGTACAACGAAACGCGCAATGCCTACGGGCTGGGCATGAACTACGTGGTGCGCGATTCGCTGATCACGGTCGCGGCGGCCACCAGCCGCGAGCCCGACTACACCGCCGACACCGTCAACGTGGACCTGGCCCAGGATGTGTTTGGCGGCATGACCACCGTCAACCTGGGCTTCACCAAGGGCAGCGATTCGATCCGCAAGACCGGCGACGGCAGCTTCCATGAGAGCGCAGACCATTGGCGCTACCGCCTGGGCGCGACCCAGGTGCTCACGCCGAATGCGCTGATGAGCGCCAACTTCGAAGCCATTTCGGACGACGGCTTCCTCGGCAGCCCGTACCGCGTGGCGCTGGTCTTCGGCGCCGCGGTGCCCGAGCGCGTGCCGAGCACGCGCTCCAGCCGCGCCTTCCAGTTGCGCGGCATCGTCGACCTGGGCGAGCGCAATGTGGTGCGCGGCGCCTACCGCTACTTCTGGGACAACTGGGGCATCACCGCCCACACCGTGGAAATCGGTTACGCGCGCTACTTCGGCGCGGACTGGATGGCCGATGCCTTCGTGCGCTACCACGCGCAGACGGGTGCCAGCTTCTTCAGCAACAACGCCGCATCGGACACCACCTACGTGACGCGCAACCGCCAGTTGAGCGACTTCAACGATGGCGCGCTGGGCCTGAACCTGGTCTACACGGCGCTGACGGTGCCGGGCAGGTACAGCGTCACCGTCACCGGCGGGCTCGAGGTCATGAACTTCAAATACAACGAATTCACCGACATACGTACCGGCCAGCTGTATTCGTTCAACGCCTATCTGGCGCAGCTCGTGGTTTCGATGACCTACTGAAAAAGGTTGGGCGTGATGGACATTCGACGTTTCATTGGCCTGCTGGCCGTCTGTGCACTGGCGGCGACGTGCTCGCTGGCGTCCGCGGCGGATGCGCCGTCGGCACCGGCCGCGCCTGCCAGCGCAGCGAGTGCCGGCCTGGACGGGCGCATCCAGGATCTGAAAGGCGAGGTCATCCGCCTGAACCGCGACCTGCTGGTGCTCGAGGAGGAGCTGCTCTATCCCGCCGGCACGCAACTCGCCGTGTTCGTGTCGATGGACGTGGGCAAGCTGTTCGCGCTGGATTCGGTGCAGATCAAGCTGGACGACAAGATCGTCGCCAACTACCTGTACACGCCGCGCGAGGTCGAAGCGCTGCACCGCGGCGGCGTGCAGCGGCTGTACCTGGGCAACCTGCGCGCGGGCGAGCATTCGCTGGTGGCCTTCTTCACCGGCAAGGGCCCGCACGAGCGCGACTACAAGCGCGGCGCCACGCTGAAGGTCGACAAGGGCACCGACCCGAAGTACATCGAGCTGCAGATCAAGGATTCGCTGGGCAAGCTGCAGCCCGAGTTCGATGTCAAGGTCTGGCAGTAGGCGGCGAGCGCCGGCGCTCGGCAGGCAGACACGAACCATGGGTCGCAGCGGGCCTCTCCACGCAATCTCGCGGCGCCTGGCCTGCGCCGCGCTGCTGTGCGTCGCCGGACTGGCGGGCGCCGCCGACGAGCCGATGCATGTCGTCGAAGAGCCGCATTACGGCGACGGGCTGTTCCACTTCTACCAGGAGCAGTACTTCAGCGCCATCACCACGCTGATGGTGTCGCAACACTTCCATCGTGTGACACGCCACGCCGACGAGGCCGAGGTGCTGCGTGGCGGCATGCTGCTGTCCTACGGCATGCACCGCGAGGCCGGCGAGGTGTTTGCCAGGCTCATCGAGAACGGCGCGCCGCCACCGGTGCGCGACCGGGCCTGGTTCTACCTGGCCAAGATCCGCTGGCAGCGCGGCTATCTGGCCGAGGCCCAGGCGGCGATCGGTCGCATCGAGAAGCCCTTGCCCGGGCCACTCGAAGACGAGCGGCTGCTGCTGCAGGCCAACCTGCTGATCGCGCTGGCCGACTATGGCGGCGCGGTGAAGGTGCTGTCGGCGCTGACTTCGCGCAGTGCCGAGGCGCCGCGCCGGGGCACACCGCAGGAAGGCAGCGCCGTCTCCTATGCGCGCTTCAATCTCGGTGTCGCGTTGATCAAGAGCGGCGATGCGACGCAAGGCAACGCGCTGCTCGACCAGCTCGGCAGTGCGCCGGCAAGCGACGAAGAGCAGCGCGCGCTGCGCGACCGCGCCAACCTGGCGCTGGGCTTTGCCGCGCTGGCGCACAAGCAACCCGAGAAGGCGCGCGGCTTTCTCGAACGCGTGCGGCTGAACGGCCTGCAAGCCAACAAGGCGCTGCTCGGCTACGGCTGGGCCGCGGCCGAACTGAAGAACCCGAAACAGGCCCTCGTGCCGTGGAGCGAACTGGCGCAGCGCGACCCGCACGATGCGGCGGCGCTGGAAGCGCGCATCGCTGTGCCCTATGCCTATGCCGAGCTCGGTGCGCGCGGCCAGGCGCTGCAGCGATACAACGACGCCATCGTCGCCTTCGACACGGAAGCGCGCGCCCTCGACGGCTCGATCGCCTCGATCCGCTCGGGAGCGCTGCTGGCCGGCCTGCTGCAGCGCAACCCCGGCAGCGAGATGGGCTGGTTCTGGAACATCCATGCGCTGCCCTCGGCCACCGCCCTGCCGCACGCCGGCCAACTGGCGCCGCTGCTGGCGCAGCATGAGTTTCAGGAGGCGTTCAAGAACTATCGCGACCTGCAGTTCCTGTCACGCAACCTGCAGGGCTGGGCCGACACGTTGGGGGTGTTCGCCGACATGCTGGCCAATCGGCGCAAAGCCTATGCCGAGCGGCTGCCGCAAGTGCGTGCCAAGACACCGCGCGAAGCCGAGCTGGCCGGGTTGCGCCAGCGCCGCGATGCGTTGTCGGATGAATTGCAGCGCGCAATCGCCATAGCCGACGGCGCCGTCTTCTTCGACGCCGCGCAGGGCGAACAGCTGGAGCGGCTGACGCGCGCCCGCGCGACGCTGCAATCGCTGCCGGTCGAACAGCAACCGGCCCAGGCCAGCGAGCGGCTGCGCCGGGCCGCGGGCGCGCTGACCTGGGAGCTGGCCCAGCACTACCCGCAACGCGTGCACCAGGCGGGCCGGCAGCTGCAGCTGATCGACGGCCAGCTTGCCCAAGCGCAGCAGCGTGACCACGCTCTGGCACAGGCGCAACAGGACGAGCCGCGCCGCTTCGAGGCCTTTGCCGAGCGCATCGTCGAGCTCGACAAGCGCGTCCAGGCGCTGAGCCCGCGCGTGGCAGCGCTCGGCGCCGAGCAACAAGCCGCCCTCCAGGAACTGGCCGTGGCCGAGCTGCAGCGTCAGAAGCTGCGGCTGGCGGCCTATGCCACGCAGGCGCAGTTTGCGGTGGCCCAGCTGTACGACCACGCCACCCTGACGGCGGGCGAGGGCAACGATGCGAAACAGCCGTAACGCGCTGTGCCTGCTGTCGGTGGCGTTGCTGGGCGCTTGCGCCAGCCAACACGGCACCCCCGACAACGCGCCGACCCTGAAGACCCTGGCCGGCCGCGAAGCGCAGGTCGCGCCCGACAGTGGCGTGGCGGCCAGCGAAGAACAGGCCATCGCCGCCTACCGCAGGTTTCTGCAAGTCGCACCGAACGCGCCGCAGCGGCCCGAGGCCATGCGCCGCCTGGGCGACCTGGAAATGGCCGGCGCCGACACGCGCAGCGCCGATGGCCAAACGGTGAAGAACGGCGCGCCCGACTACCGCGCCGCGGTCGCCAGCTACAACGCCTATCTGCAGGCCTACCCGAAGGATCCGGACAACGATCGCGTGCTCTACCAGCTGGCGCGCGCCGCCGAGCAGGGTGGTCAGCTCGAAGCCGCGCTGGCCACGCTCGACCGGCTGCTGGCGCAGTACCCGAAGACGCGCTATCGCGATGAAGCGCAGTTCCGCCGCGGCGAGATGCTGTTCAGCCTGCGCGACTACCCGAAGGCCGAACTGGCCTATGCGACCGTGCTGCATGGCGAGGCCGACAACCCCTTTCAGAGCCGCGCGCTGTACATGCAGGGTTGGGCCTTGTTCAAGCAAGGCCGGCTCGAAGAGGGCTTGCGCTCCTTCTTCGGCGTGCTCGACCTGAAGCTGGGCGACCAGGCCGACGACCGCCTTGCCGAGGAAGACAGTGACGGCGGCAGCGAACAGGGCACGGATCGCCTGGCGCAACTCAGCCGCGCCGACCGCGAGCTGCTGGACGACACCTTGCGCGTCACCAGCATCAGCCTGGCCAACCTGCAAGGTGCGGCCAGCATCGCGCATTACATCGATTCACCCTTGCGCAGCGGCTATGAATTCCGCATCTACCAGCAGCTGGGCGAGTTGTACATCCGCCAGGACCGCAGCAAGGATGCCGCCGACACCTTTGTCGCCTTCACGCGCCGCCAGCCGCTGCATGCGCAGGCGCCGCAGATGCAGGCGCGGGTGATCGAGATCTACGAGCGCGGCGGCTTCGCCAACCAGGCGCTGCAGGCGAAGAAGGACTATGTCTCGCGCTACGGCATCGACAGCGAATTCAGTCGTGCCAACCCGGCGGGATGGAAGGCGGCGCAGCCGCTGCTGAAGACCCATCTGGCCGAGCTGGCGCGCCACTACCATGCCGCGGCACAGGCCAGCAAGGCCAGTGCCGACCATGCCGAGGCGGTGCGCTGGTACCGCATCGTGCTGAAGACCTTTCCGGACGATGCATCGGCGGCGCAGAGCAACTTCCTGCTGGCAGAGCTGCTGTTCGACGACAAGCAGTTCGCCGATGCGGCGCTGGAGTATGAAAGGGCGGCGTACGCCTATCCGGCGCACGCGAAGAGTGCCGACGCGGGCTATGCCGCGCTGCTGGCCTACGCCGAGCAGGAGAAGGCGCCTGCGGCCGACGCCCAGGCCAACGCCGCGCTGCCCGCACTGCAACGCAGCGGCGTCGCCAGCGCATTGCGGTTCGCCGCCGCCTTCGATGGCGATCCGCGCGTCGCGCCGGTGCTGACGCATTCCGCCGACACGCTGTACCGGCTGCACGACAACGAGGCGGCGGCCGCCGTCGCGCAGCAGGTGCTGGACTTGCAGCCTGCGGCCACGCCGGCGCAGCGCCGCACGGCCTGGACGGTGCTGGCGCACACCGCCTTCGAACGCGCCGAATTCGCCCAGGCCGAACGCGCCTACGCCGAAGTGCTGGCGCTGCTGTCGGAGCAGGACGCGTTGCGCAACGACGTGATCGAGCGGCTCGCCGCCAGCGTGTACAAACAGGGCGAAAGCGCACGCGAGGCCGGCCGCTCGCGCGAGGCGGTGGCGCATTTCAATCGTGTGGCCACGGTCGCGCCGCAGTCGGCGGTGCGTGCCAATGCCCAGTACGACGCCGCCGCCGCGCTGATCGGCCTGAAGGACTGGGACGGCGCCGCCAGGACGCTGGAAGACTTCCGTCTGCGCTACCCGGCGCACGCGCTGCAGGCCGAGGTCGGCAACAAGCTGACGCTGGCCTATCTCGAGCAACAACGCTGGGCACCGGCCGCCGCCGAGCTGGAGCGCGCGGCTGCCGCCCAGACCGACGCGCAAGCGGCGCGCGCGTCGTTGTGGCAGGCAGCCGAGCTCTACGACAAGGCCGGTTCGGCGGCGGCCGCCGCCAAGGCCTATGGCCGATACGTGTCCCGCTTCGCGCAGCCGCTGGAACCGGCGATCGAAGCGCGTTGGCGCATGGCCGCCATCGCCAAGGCCGAAGCCGACCCGGGCCGCGAGGCGGCGCTGATGCGCGACATCCTGCAGGCCGACCAGGCCGGCGGCGAGGCGCGCAGCCCGCGCACCCGCTACCTGGGCGGCATGGCGTCGCTGGCGCTGGCGGCACCGGTGTTCGAGGCCTATCGCAAGGTGGAACTGGTCGAGCCGCTGGCCAGACAGCTGAAGCTGAAGAAGTCCAGGCTGGAGGAGGTGCTTAAGGCCTATGCCGTGGCTGCCGATTACGGGGTGGCCGAGGTCAGCACCGCGGCCACCTTCCAGGTGGCATCGCTGTACCAGGACTTCGGCCAGGCGCTGATGAACTCGCAGCGCCCGAAGAAGCTGTCGAAGAAGGAGCTGGAACAGTACGACCTGATGCTCGAAGAGCAGGCCTTCCCTTTCGAGGAAAAGGCCATCGAACTGCATGAGCTGAACGCGCGCCGCGCCCGCGAGGGTCTGTATGACGAATGGGTGAAGAAGAGCTACGCGGCGCTGGGCAAGTTGAAACCGGTGCGCTATGCGAAGAACGAGCGCACTGAAGGAGCGATCGATGCGATACGTTGAACTGAGCCTGTGCGCGGCGCTGCTGATGGTTGCCGGCTGTGCGTCGAGCCCGCCAGCCGAGGTGCCTGCTGCGGCAGCTTCGGCTGCGGTCGATGCAAGCCGCGCCGTCGCAGCGCCGGTGGATGCCGCCGCGCAGCACGACTTCGACGCCGCGCGCCGCGCGCTGGCTGCCGGCCAGCTGGCCGAGGCCGAGCGTGGCTTCGTCGCACTGACGCAGTCGCACCCGGAATTCGGTGGCCCGTACGCCGCGTTGGGCTCGATCTACCAGCAAGCCGGCAAGCCGGCCGAAGCCGTGCGGCAATTCGAGGCCGCGGTCAAGGCCAACCCGAAGCAGCCGGCTTACCTGAACCAGCTGGGTGTCGCCTACCGGCAGCAGGGCCAGTTCGACCGGGCGCGGCAGGCCTACGAGGCGGCCATCGCGCTGGCGCCGGACCATGCCACCGCGCTGCTCAACCTGGGCATCCTCAACGACCTGTACCTGGGCGATCCCGAGCGTGCGCTGGAGCTCTACGAACGCTATCTGCTGCTGACGCCGGCCGGCGACGCCACGGTCAGCAAATGGGTCGTCGACTTGAAGAACCGCAAGCCGCAGACGCTGGCGGCGAAGGGCAAGTCATGAACTCACTGCTCGCGCACGCCATCGCGCTGGCCTGCGCCAGCGCGGCCTGCCCGGCCGCCATCGCGCAGGACCGTGCCGACATCGAGCGCAGCCAGATCGTGGGCAACCGCGAGCTGCCCAAGGTGCTGTACATCGTGCCGTGGAAAAAGCCCCTGCCGGGCGAGCTGTCGGGCCGGCCGGTGGCCAGCGTGCTCGACGAGGCGCTGGCCGCGGTCGACCGCGACGTGTTCCGCCGCCAGATGCGCTACGACGCCCAGTTGCATGCGTCGCCGCAGCCGGTGCCGCCGGACAAGAAAGCGCCCTGAGTCCAAACCCCCCGTCTCAACCATCGATCGTCCCCGGAGCCCGCACCATGAATGCCTTCAACACCGCAGTGAAATTCTTCCAGGACTGTGGTCTGTTCATCTATCCCAGCATCATCATCATGACCATCGGTCTGGCAATCGCGATCGAGCGCTTCATCTTCCTGAATCGCGCGCGCAGCCAGAACCGCAAGGTCTGGGCGCAGGTCAAGCCGATGCTCGAGGGCGGCAAGTTCAAGGAGGTGCAGGGTGTCACCGCAACGTCCGACGCGGCGATCGGCAAGATCGTCAACTACGGCCTGACGCGCATGCAAAGTCCGGGGCGGCGCGAAGACTACGACGCGGCGATGGAGGAAGGCATGATGGAAATCGTGCCGCGCCTGGAAAAGCGCACCCACTACATCGCCACCTTCGCCAACGTCATCACGCTGGTCGGGCTGCTGGGCACCATCATCGGCCTGATCAAGGGCTTCACCGCGGTGGCGCAGGTCAACCCGGCCGAGAAGGCCGAACTGCTGTCGGCCAGCATCTCCATCGCCATGAACAACACCGCCTTCGCGCTGATGGTGGCGATCCCGTTCCTGCTGATCCATTCGGTGCTGCAGGCCAAGACCAGCGAGATCGTCGATGGCCTGGAGGCAGCGAAGATCAGCTTCCTCAACCTGGTGCAGCGGCTCAAGGCCGAGCAGGCCGCACCGCGCGTCGCCTGAAGCGCAAGGCACCACCATGCGAGTCAGGCGTTTGCGCAAGACGGCCGCGCACCTGGAGATCACCGCGTTCATCAACCTGATCGTGGTGCTGGTGCCATTTCTGCTGTCGGTGGCGGTGTTCACGCGGCTGGCGGTGATCGACCTGAGCCTGCCGGCGCAGAACTCGGGGGTCGAGAAGCTGAAGCCCGACAACCTGCAGCTCGAAGTGGTGATGCGTGCCGACGCGCTGGAGGTGGGCGACCGCATCGGTGGTCTGATCAAGCGCATCGACAGCCATGCCGATGGCTACGACCTCGTCACGTTGTCGGCGGTGATGCTGCAGCTGAAGACGCGCTTTCCCGACAAGACCGAGGCCAGCGTGCTGGCCGAGCCGAACACGCCCTACGACCAGCTGGTGCGGGTGATGGACGCGGTGCGCGCGAACCGGGTCCTGCAAGGCCGCCAGTACGTCAGCACCGAGCTGTTTCCCACCATCTCGATCGGCGATGCGCCAGTGCGCGCCGTGCGCTGAACGGTTGAGGCCAAGACATGAAACTCACCCCGCTGCAAAAGCGCGCCGAGCGCAAGTCGCGCAACCAGAACATGCTGGACATGAACCTGGTGTCGCTGATCGACGTGTTCACGATCCTGATCTTCTTTCTGCTGTCCGGTGCCAGCGGGGTCGAGGTGCTGCCGAGCCACAAATCGGTGCGGCTGCCGCAGTCGGTGGCCGAAACCAGCCCGCGCGACACCGTCGTGGTGGTCGTCAGCGGCGCCGAAATCCTGGTCGATGGCCGGCTGGTGGCCAAGGTGGCCGATGTGCTGGCCACGCCGGGCGACCTGATCGATGGCCTGAAGCAGGAACTCGATCATCAGGCGGCGCGTGGGGTGGTGCGCAAGGAGAACGAGGCGCAGAGCCGGGCGGTGACGATCATGGGCGACAAGGACATCCCCTATCAGCTGTTGCGCAAGGTGATGTTCACCGCGGCCCGCGCCAGCTTCAGCGACGTGTCGTTCGCCGTGCGTCGGATGGACATGTGATGCGCACGCCGGGCCGTCCCCAGTGCGCATGCTCCCCCTCGGGGCAACGGCGCGCAGCGCCCAGGGGGTTCGAATGACGTCCGCCGCGATGACGGTTTCCTTCCGCATGCCGGTGCTGGCCTGGTCGGTCGCGCCCGACGACGCGCGGCGCTTCGCCCGCGTGCGCAACGTGCTGCTGGGCACGAGCCTGCTGATCTGCGTCGTCCTGCCCTGGTTGCCGGTGAAGCAGCCCGACCGCTCCATGCCGCAGGCCTTGCCGGCGCCGATGGCGCGGCTGCTGCTCGAGCGCTCGCCACCGCCGCCGCCTCCGCCGCCGGCGCTGCGACCACAGCAGGCCAAGGTGCCGGCCAAGGAGGCCGTCGCCATCAACGAACAGCCGGCCTTGCCGCCGACGCCGAGCAAGCCGTCCACGGCGAAGCCCGAGCCGCTGCGCAAGGCGGCCCTGGCCGTGCCCGAGGCGCGCAATCCGCAGCCCGACAAGCCACCTGGCGAAGCACTCGACACGGCGCGGCGCGTGGCCTCGGGCGTGGGCCTGCTGGCGCTGAAGGACGAGCTGGCGGAAATGCGCGCCGCACCGGTGGCGGTGCAGCTGAAGACCGACATCAAGCAGGGCCCGGGTGTGGGCAGCGGCACCGGCGTAGGGGTCGGCGCCGGCCTGCAAGCGGGCCTGCCGCAGCGCGCGATGCTGACCTCGAATGCGTCAGGCGGCAGTGGTGGCATCAATACCGCCAGCTACAGCCGCGACACCGGCGGTGGCGGGCTGGCCGGACGCGCCACCACGCTGGTGGCCGGTGTGGCCGGCGGTGGCGGTGGCGGGGGTTTCGGAGGCGGTGGTCGCGGCAAGGGTGACGGCGTCGGCGCGGGCGTGGGTGGTGGCGGCGGTGGTGCGGGGGGCACGCTGCAACGCGCCGGCAACGGCAAGGCCTCGCGCTCGATCGAGGAGATCAAGCTCGTCTTCGAACGCAACAAGGGTGCGATCTACGCCATCTACAACCGCGCGCTGCGCGAAGAACCCAGCCTGCAGGGCAAGGTGGTGCTGGAGCTGAAGATCGCGCCGTCGGGCGAGGTGCTGGACTGCCGCATCGCCACCAGCGAGTTGAATGCGGCCGAGCTGGAACGCAAGCTGCTGGCGCGCATCCGCCAGTTCGAATTCGGCGCCAAGGATGTCGAGCTGATGGTCGTCACCTGGCCGGTCGACTTTCTGCCATCCTGACGCGTCTTTGCGTTAAAGGATTGAATGCTGGGCCAATGGACGGTTGCGGCCCCTTGCTGTCGGTTGCGGCGGCAGGTTGGAAGACCGAAGAAGAGTGTCAGCGGCCCTTCGGATTTCCAGATTGCTGCCGCTCAACGTTGGACTTCAGCCGCCGCCGAAGGCGGTCGGCTGGAACGAATACGAAGGGACTTCCCCAGTCCACTGACGGTGTCGAGGCACCAAGATTGACGAGCGGAGAGTCAATCTGAAACCGGAAAGGGGAAGTCCATGAGCGAGATTGCACGAGCCACTGATTGCCCGGGTAGGGGTCGACCTAGCCAAGCGCGTGATTCAAGTTGACGCCGTCGATGCGATGGGCCGGCGCGTGGTGTCGCGGGCGCTCAAGCGCGAGCAGTTCATCGCCTGGTGCGCGGCGCTTCCGCCGGGCTGCCTGGTGGCCATGGAAGCATGCTCAAGCGCGCACCACTGGGCGCGCCGGCTGTGTGCGATGGGCCTGGATGCACGGCTGATCGCGGCCAACTTCGTCACCCCGTACCGCATGGAGGGCAAAGGCGGCAAGAACGACGCCACCGATGCCGCGGCGATCTGTGAAGCCGCTTCACGACCCAGCATGCGCTTCGTGCCAATCAAGACGGACAGTTCAAACTGCACCTCGCGCAGGCACCGCGACAGGCGAGGTGACGATCCGTCATCCATTTCATCCTCTGTTCTCGAAGTCCTTCGAGGTTCTCAAGCGTCGACGCGTGTCCGGTGTGGACACGTTGACGCTTCGGCACGTTGATCACGGCACGCTGACGGTTCCACGCGAGTGGACGGACCTGGCTGATCCGGACCCGCTGTCCGAACTTGGGCAGCCAGCGGCGCGGCTCAATCCCATCCTGTTGCTCGAACTGGCCGAGTTGCTGCGCCAACTCGAGCAACTCCACGCAAATGAGACTTGAACGACGGGTGGGTAGTGACTAAACTGTCGGTACAGTCTTATATGTGTTCTGACAGAGATGGAGAAGAAATCCGCTTCTGCTCTGCGCAGTCGTCGAGCTCGGCTGCTGCGGACGTTGCCATCCATGGAACATGTTCTACGCGGTTCGCTCATCGAGCGGTACTTGCGCTGCGGCAAACCCGGCTGCAAGTGCGCTCAAGGCAAAGGTCATGGTCCCAAGTTCTACTTGTCAGTGAGCTTCGAGCCGCGATGTCCCCGCTGCGGTCATGCGCCAGATCTGCGGTCATCTTCCCGAGCTGGAAGAGTCCGTCTCCAGCCGGGAGACCCGGATCGCGGTCGAGCTGCTCATGGACGCCGCCGCCCGGCCCGCCGAGATCTGCGCACTGGAGTGGGACTGCCTGGCCCGCGACGCCGACGGCATGCCGGTACTGGTCTATGACAACGCCAAGGCCCACCGGCTGCGCCGCCGCCTGCCGGTCAGCGAGCACACCGCCGCACTGATCACGGAGCAGAAACTCGCTGTCCGCGAGCGGTTCCCGGCCACGCCGCGGCAGGCTTGAAACTCCTGCCCTCCCGGCGCCTCAACCCGATCGGGTCCCGTCCGATCACCGAGGACAACCTCATCGGACGGCACCGGATCTGGGTGGACTCGATGGGGCCGCTGCTGCGGGCCGACGGCACCGAGTACGACAAGTCCCTCGTCACTCCGTACTCCTACCGGCACTCCTATGCGCAAAGGCATGCTGACGCCGGGGTCGGGATCGACGTGCTCCGCGAATTGATGGACCACACGTCCATGGACGCCACGAAACGGTACTTCCGGGTTGGCGAGGCCCGGCGGCGCGAAGCCGTCGACAAGGTGACCGCGATGCAGTTCGACCGGCACGGCAACCGGATCTGGCGGGACGCCCTGGCCCTGCTCGACAGCGAGCGCGCCCGCTACGCCGTCGGGTCGGTCGCCGTCCCCTACGGGACCTGCACCCCCGGCCAACGTCCAGGCCGGAGGGGGTGCCTGCCCGGTCCGGTTCCGCTGCGCCGGCTGCGACCACTTCCGCACCGACGTGTCCCACCTGCCCGACCTGGCCGGCTACCTCGACGACCTGCTGCGCACCCGCGAGCGGCTGGCCGCCGCCATCAACGGGGTCGATGAGTGGGCCCGGGCCGACGCGATGCCCGCACAGGAGGAAATCCGCCGGGTCCGGCACCTCATCGGCCAGATAAAGGGCGATATCGACGGCCTCGACGCCGCCCGCCGGGCCCAGGTCGACGAGGCAGTGGGCATTGTCCGCCGCCACCGGGCCGTTCACATCGGCATGCCGGCCGTCCGGCCCGTGCTCCCCTCGCCGCGAACGGAGGCCTCGGCGTGAAAGTCCAGGACAGCCCGGCGACCGGGGCCATGATGAAGGGCCGCCAGGCTGACTCCGCCCGCCGACGCCAGCGTGTCCTCGCCACGCTCGACCGGGCCGCCGCCGACGGCACCGAGATCAGCGTGTCCGGCATCGCCCGCGCCGCCGCGGTGGACCGCACCTTCCTCTACAGGCACCGCGACCTTCTCGAGAAGATCCACGCCCTTGAAGCCGGGCCGCCGCCTGACGGCGGCGGATCAGGGTCCCGCCGTGACCCGGGTGTCCCTGCAGGCTGACCTGCTCGCCGCCCACGAGCGAGCCGTCAGGCTGAACGCCCGCGTCCGGCAGCTGGAGAAACGCCTGTCGGAGACGCTCGGCGAACAGGCCTGGCGCGAGTCCGGGCTCGCGGCGCCTGCCGACATCGACGCTCTCAACCAGAAGATCACCCATCTGGAGCAGCAGGTGATCGACTTGCGGCTCCAGCTCGAAGAACAGGACGAGGACCTGGCCGCGGCCCGGGCCGCAAACCGCGAGCTCATGGCCCAGCTCAACGCCACCGCAAAACACCGGTGACGCAGGCCAGGAAGTTGCACCACACCTGTCACAGTCGGTAACGTTCTCTCTATCAGCCTCTGAGCTGCGCAAACGCGGGGATCTAGTCTTCGCCGCGGCGGCCGGACCCCGGAGAAGGCAGGCT
>CAWIOH010000003.1:0-1215763 GCA_963837675.1 uncultured beta proteobacterium
GCCATTGCGTCGATCCACGAGACGAAGAACGGCGAGCCCAGGCGCGCACCGTTGACGGATGCAGTCATCGAAGAATTGCGCCGGCACGAAGGCAAGCCCGATGAGCTGATCTTCTTCAGCAAGAAAGCCCCGACTTCGCCGATGAACTTCGAATTGCAATGGCACGCGGCATTGAAGGCTGCGCACATCCGCGGGTTCACGTTTCACGGGCTGAGGCACACATCGGCATCGGTGCTTGTGATGTCCGGCGCAACACTGCACGACGTGGCGACAGTGCTGGGGCACAAGACGCTGGCGATGTCGGCGCGGTACTCGCACTTGAGCGTGCAACACAAGGCAAAGATCGTCCGCAATGGCTTGGGTGGCATCCGGTGAAAGCCCGCGACACAAACGACACGGCGCGGCTGCGCGATCTGAAATGGAATGCCGCCATCGGTCGCTGGCAAGAGGGTGACGGCGAGCCCCTGCGCGTGCTGCTGCTGGCGGCGCGGGGTGTGGTGCCCGCGTTTGCCCGCGAGTTTCTGGCCGATGTCGTCACTGGCGCGGCCAAGCGCAGGCAAGGCCGACCGGACGAGCGCACCCCTGAGCACAAGCGGCAGATATGGCAAGAAGTCATGCTCGGCATGGACGCCGGCGAGTCGCAGGCCGACGCAATCGCCCGCGTCGCCGAGCAGCGGGGACTACCTTCCGATGGCCCGGTGCGGCGCATCGTCGCCGACATGGGGGTGCTTGGCTTGACGCGGGACCTTTGGACCGAGAAGATGCGCCCGAGGTAGCCGCCAGCGCTCCATTCAAGCCCGCCTACGAGCGGGCTTTTTCATGCCCCGCATTTCCGGCCCATGCCGATGCACCAAAGTCTGCGAACTTTTGTGTTCGACCGTTCGCCGCTCAGTCTCTCTAATCCCTGAACGCCTAGGGAGTTCGCCCTTCGGCACACGAGTCTGGCGGCTCGTTCTGGCTAGTTTATCGAGCACAGAGGCACACTCATGGACACCAACGCACTGACGGAGCTTTGCACGCTCGCGCAATACCGCGCGGGCCGCGAGCACATCTTCCCGAGCGCGACTTCTCTCGATTGGCAAATCCGGCTACACCGCGAAGAGCTGGCCCGACAAGGCGCACTGCTTCTGGTCGGCAATCGGCGGATGGTCAATCCCCCGATCTTCGACCGCGTCATTTTGGAAGCGGCGCAGCGTGCAATGGCGGCAAAGCTGACGGAGGCTGCATGACACCCCACCGCTATCAGGCTTGGGCGACATCAACGGGTGCAGCCTTGAGTGATTCCAGGCGACTCGCCACAGCAAAGGCGCAGTTGGCAATCAGGGGCTTGGCACTACACCTCGTCGATGCCAGCTATCTGATCGTACGGCGTGAGCAATACCGGCGCTTCACCACCCTTGATGGCGTCGAGCAATTCCAGGTGGGCCTGGGGATGGGTCATGGCTAACGGACGCAACCTCAGGGCCAAGCGCGACAGCGGGCGCGACCCCGGGCGGTTCATCGCCATCCCGATGTCCGTGCTGGAGAGCCAAGCCTATCTCGGGCTGTCCGCCCATGCACGCGCGCTGCTGATCGAAGTGGCGATTCAGTGCCGGGGTGACGACAACGGGCGACTGTTGCTGACTGAGGCGTTGCTGAAAAAGCGGGGATGGCGGAGCAAGGACACGATACAAAAGTCCAAGCGCGAGCTGCTACAGGCCATGCTGATCTTCGAGACCGTCAAGGGGCGCCGGCCGAACCGCGCTTCCTGGTACGCGCTCACTTGGCGGCGGCTGGGCAAGCTGCATGGCTTCGATCCAGATCGGGCTGAAGCCTTCGTGCAGGGTTCATATCGGCGATCTGCTGCCCCGCAACACGGGGTAGGAGAGGTCCACATTGCCCCGCCACGCGGGGTATCGGCACCCTCGCCTACCCCGCAACACGGGTCAATGAGCCCCATTCAGACCTATCCTCTACCCCGCCACATGGGGGCCCTCTAGACATACCATCTATGTGTGGTGCGCGGGCGCCGGCCTCGCCATTGCCCTCTGATCCCACTGCGCAACCAGTACCGGAAGCCCCGAAGCCGCGGCTGAACGAGACACAGCCTTGCTTGCAGGAGTGCATCGCGGCGATCAATGCCCTTGCGCGTGCTGCATCCTGGCCGAAGGAACGGACGGCGCGATGGATAGGCGCGGCACGCCTTGAACCAACGGCCACCAGGGACTCATTGCGGGTGCAGGTGCCCGAACTCGTGACTGCGATCGACGAATACGTAGCCCATCACAACACCGACCCCAAACCGTTCATCTGGACCAAGAGCGCTCGCGACATCCTGCAAAAGGTCATTCGCGCCAACGGCCGCTTAAGTTCTAAAACAGAACGAAACACTGCACTAGCGAGCAGCTGGTGCGCGACGACGCCGGCTTCGATGGTTTTGCCGAGGCCACCCGCTAGCAGCATATGTGTCAACTGGCCGAAGCCGATGAAAACTCGGCGTCGCGGCTCGCGCCGGGATCCTCGACCCCTTGGAGCATCTGCGATCGCGCGCCATAACTCGTCAAGCGCAAGGGCGCGTCACACCAGATCCGTCGAATCGGGTAGCCCGCCGACATCGCGCCCTGGATAGACAACGAAGAACTCAACGTGTACATTTCGTACATGAGCATTGCCAAAGCCAAACTGATGGTTCGCAAGGCTGCCAAGGCAGCGCCCGCGGCAGACAAGTCCCGCTTTCGTTCGCTGGCACCGGAGCCCGCGGGGGGGGCTCTCATCAAGGGCAGGCGAGGTGGGGTTCGACGCACGGTTCCTCTTCCTGAACGCCTCCTGAATGCGCTGGGGCCCTTCGTCACGGTCAGCATCGCCGACGCCCGGACGCAGATGCCCAAGATGGTCCGATCATCGGCCACAGGACATACCTACCTGATCAGCAACGCCCGGACTGCCGATGCGCCTTCTGCGGTGCTGATCGGTCTGGAGGAGTTGAATCGGGTGGTGGCTGAGACGATCAACACCCGAACACTCGGTGAGGTCTTGGCGACCTTGCCGTTCTCCGGCATGGAGCTGAAGCCGCTGACAGCGGGGACCCTGCCAGGCTCCGGCCTTCCGACAGCATTGCTCCCGAAGTGAGCGCGCCGGACGCGCCAGCAGGGGACGCGAAGTTCCTGCTCAGCCTTCAGGTGCTGCTTGACCTCTGCGGCACCACCAACAACCCTGCCCGGGTCTGGGCACAGCCCGTCCCGACAGCTCGACTTCGATTGAGCGTTCTCACCGTCGCGTTGGCGCGCGCCGCCGTGAGTGGCGCCGACGACGCGCAGGACCGCGAGCGGCTTGCAGCGCGGCTCGTTGACTTGCTGGCCAAGCTCAAGGCCGATGGCGGTCCGCCGCTACCGTTCATCGAGAACTCGGCAACGACCTGGCAAAGCTACATGCGGAACCGACGCTGGGCGACATGTCCCAGATCGATCGCCAGTTCTACGCAGTCGCGTTCAGCGAAGGCCTATGCGTCGTCGAGTACGACCACCAGTACACCGCGGCACTCGCGCCATTGGGCATCAGGGTACAGAACCTGGGGAATCGGCCTTGACGTCGAACACGTCCGACCTGCCGAGGGCTGAGTTGCCAGCAGTAGGACCTGATGACGGTGCAACGCTGAAGCCCTTGCGCATGCTCTCGCTCACCGGAGGCGGATACCGAGGGTTGTTCAGCGCCAACGTGCTGGTCAACCTGTGCGAGCTTGCCGGCGTCAAAGGCGGCCTCGAGACCCGCTTCGAGATTTTTGCGGGCACGTCCATTGGTGCGCTGATGGCGTGCGCCCTCGCGGTCGGCATCGCACCACAGCGGGTACTCGACGCCATCGATGCGAACGGCCCCAGCATCTTCGACCCCAAGCCCCTGAACAAGCTCAAACAGCTCACGACTGGGGCCATCTACGACAGCGACCGGCTGTCAGATGCGATCAAGGCATCGCTGGGCGCCCACGCCTCTCGGCCGATCGCCGATGTCGAGGCTGCACTCATCGTGCCGGCTGTCAACTGGTCGACGGGCGAAGCGGTGATCTTCATGAGCAGCAAGCTGGGGGCGGCCCACTCATCGAACGCATCGCTGCACGATGTCTGCATGTCCTCGGCGGCCGCACCGACGTACTTCGCCCCCTATGCGCTCGACGGCAGTCCGATGCTCGATGGGGGCCTGGTCGCGAACAACCCCGACATGGTTGCATTGCACGAGATCAATCGGCGCTGGCCGCACGCGAGCGACAGGATTGAGGTGCTGAGCATCGGCACGGCTGGCGCGGGCACGCTGCGGCCGCTGGACGGTGCTGGCAAGGGCGGGATCGAGTGGGCACGCAAGCTCGCCTTGTTCATGATCGACGTGCAGGAGGCGACGGCGGTGACGCAGGCCAGGCGGTTTCTGGGCGGTCGCTATCTGCGGGTGAACCACCGCGCCAGCGCGGGCGGTCCGGCTTTCGAGCGCCTGGATCTGGCGAACGACCTGGCTCGAACGGCGCTGCTGCAAGCTGGCCTGGAAACCGCCCAGCAGGCCTACAGCGAGCACCGAGCGTTCATCGACCGGATGCTCTCTGGTTTGCGCGGCAGCTGACCATTGCTCGGCCCATCTTGACAAGGCCTGGCGTGGCTGTCGCCTGGACGTCGCAGTGGGACCAACCGCACTGGCCCGCGCTAGTACCTCGTGAAATCTTCAAGGCCAGGCCGCTGCCTGCCTGGAAAAAGTCCGCCGCCTACGTACCCGTGCAGGCCGGTTCGTGGATGAACTGGGGTTACACTTTGGGGTGACGCTTTTCCTCGCCTCGCGCTGGAATGGAAGGTGGCGTAAAAGTGCTTGATCTGCCTTGAAAGAGGCGGAGGAATTCTAGATACTGGTGGTGGCTCCCTGAAGCGCCACCAGTTTCGGCGAAAGGCTTGTCGAGTCCCGCGCTCGACAGGCCTTTTTTCCTCTTCGCACCTCGCCGCCTTCCAGGCAGCCTATGATGCGCCGCAGGGGCGCGTGCTGTCGCCCCCAAGCGGGACCTCAGTCATGAAGATACTGGTCATCGACGTCGGTGGCAGCCACGTCAAGATCCTGGCCACCGACCAGCGAAGAAGCGGCGCATGGTGTCGGGGCCGAAGCTGACGGCGCGGCAGATGGTCGATGGCGTGAAGAAGCTGGCCGAGGGCTGGGACTATGACGCGGTGTCGATCGGCTACCCCGGCGTGGTGCTACGCGACCAGCCCACGGCCGAACCGCACAACCTCGGGCGCGGCTGGGTCGATTTCGACTATGTCGCCGCCTTCGGCTGCCCGGTGAAGATCGTCAACGACGCGGCGATGCAGGCGATGGGGGGCTTTCGAGGCGGCAAGATGTTGTTTCTCGGCCTGGGCACCGGGCTGGGTTCCGCGATGGTGGTCGAAGGCACGCGTCGTGCCGATGGAGCTGGCCCACCTGCCTTACCGCAAGGGCAGCTTCGAGGACTATGTCGGCCGCGCGCGCTCGAGCGACGGCAAGAAGAAGTGGCGCAAGCGGGTGGCCGATGTGGTGGCGCGCTTGAGTGCCGCGTTGCTGCCCGACGAAGTGGTGCTCGGCGGCGGCAACGTCGGCGGCTCAAGCAACTGCCGCCGCACTGCCGTGCGGGCGGCAACGCCAAGGCCTTCGAAGGCGGGTTTCGCCTCTGGGCGGCGGGCGGCCACGCGGACCTGGCGCAAGCCGCGCCACAGGGCGGCGAGGACTAACCGACCCATGCCGCCGCGTTGCGGGGCCTGCCCGCCGCTGGCAGGCCCTGCAGGCCCACGCCGCCACGCTGCGAACACAGCATCTGCGCGAACTGTTCGCCGCGGATCCGCAACGCGGCGAGCGCATGGCTGTCGATGCCGAGGGCGTCTATCTCGACTACTCGAAGAACCGCCTGAGCGATGAAACGCTGCGCCTGTTGCTGGCGCTGGCTGAGCGAGTGGCTTGCGGCGACGCATCGAGGCGATGTTTCGCGGCGAGCGAATCAACGAAACGGAGCAGCGCGCCGTGCTGCACGTGGCCTTGCGGGCGCCCCGGGGCGCCGACATACGCTGCGACGGCGTGAATGTGGTGCCGGGCGTGCACGATGTGCTGGACCGCATGGCCGTCTTTTCGGCCCGCGTGCGCGAGGGCACCTGGCTTGGGCACCGCGGCCAGCGCATCCGCCACATCGTCAACATCGGCATCGGCGGCTCCGACCTGGGCCCGGTCATGGCCTACGAGGCCCTGCGTCACTACAGCCAACGCGATCTCGACCTTCGCTTCGTCTCCAATGTCGACGGCACCGATTTCGCCGAGGCCGTGCATGGGCTGGATGCTGGCGCGACGCTGTTCATCGTCGCTTCCAAGACCTTCACCACGCTGGAGACGATGAGCAACGCGCGCAGCGCGCGCGCCTGGCTGCTGGGCCAGCTGGGCGGCGACTCGGCGGCGGTGGCGCAGCACTTTGTCGCTCTGTCGACCAATGCTGAGGCGGTGGCGCAGTTCGGCATACACGGTGACAACATGTTCGGCTTCTGGGACTGGGTGGGCGGGCGCTACTCGATGGCGTCGGCGATCGGCCTTTCCACCATGCTGGCCATCGGCCCGGGGCAATTCCATGACTTGCTGGCCGGCATGCACCGCATGGACGAGCATTTCCGGCAGGCGCCGTTCGAGCGTTGCCTGCCGGTGCTGATGGGCCTGATCGGCCTGTGGAACAGCAATTTCCTCGGCGCGCACAGCGTCGCGGTGCTGCCTTACGAGCAGTATCTGAAGCGTTTTCCCGCCTACCTTCAGCAGCTGACGATGGAAAGCAACGGCAAGCGCGTGCGCCTGGACGGCGCCGCCGTCGGCGTGGACACCGGGCCGATCTATTGGGGCGAGCCGGGCACCAACGGCCAGCATTCGTTCTACCAGCTGATCCACCAAGGCACACGCCTGGTGCCCTGCGACTTCATCGGATTCGGCCGCAGCTTGAACCCGCTGAGCGATCACCACACCCAATTGATGGCCAACGTCTTCGCACAGGGTGAAGCGCTGGCCTTCGGCAAGACCGCCGAGCAGCTGCGAGCCGAGGGCGTGAGCGAGACCCTGATCCCCCACAAGACCTTCGACGGCAACCGGCCGTCGAACACCTTGCTGCTCGAAGTGCTGACGCCGGCCGCCTTGGGCAAGCTGGTGGCGTTGTATGAGCACCTCGTCTTCACCCAGGGCGCGATCTGGGACATCAACTGCTTCGACCAATGGGGCGTGGAACTGGGCAAGGCGCTGGCGCAACGCATCATTCCCGAACTCGGCGGCACCGAAGCCCTGGCGCACGACAGCTCCACCAATGCCTTGATCCGCCGCTACCGACAACTGCGCCGCGCCTGAACGGCCGCCCCACACTGGAAGGACATGTCATGCAACTCGGGATGGTCGGCCTCGGCCGCATGGGCGCGAACATGGTGCGGCGGCTGCTGAAACACGGCCACGACTGCGTCGCCTTCGATCACGCCGGCGAGGCGGTGACTGCGATGGCCAGCGAAGGCGCGACCGGCGCGTCGTCCCTTGCCGACCTGACGGCGAAACTGTCCCGGCCGCGGGCAGTGTGGCTGATGGTGCCCGCCGCCGTGGTCGATGCCACGCTGGCCGAGTTGCTGGCGCATCTGGACGCCGGCGACACCGTCATCGACGGTGGCAATTCTTACTACATCGATGACATCCGCCGCGGCCGCGAACTTGCGCTTAAGGGCATGGACTATCTCGACGTCGGCACCAGCGGCGGCGTCTGGGGGCTGGAGCGCGGCTACTGCATGATGATCGGCGGCTCGGCCAAGGCCGTGCAACGCCTCGACCCGATATTCAAGGCGCTCGCCCCAGGCATTGGCGACATCGACCGCACCCCGGGGCGCGAGGCCGCCCCCCCAGCACTGCCGAAAGCGGCTACCTGCACTGCGGCGACAGCGGCGCGGGGCACTTCGTCAAGATGGTGCACAACGGCATCGAATATGGGCTGATGGCGGCCTATGCCGAGGGCATGGGCATCCTGCAGGCCGCCAACATCGGCCAGCGCACGCACGATGTCGATGCCGAGACCACGCCACTGCGCGAGCCCGAGCATTACCGCTACGACCTGAACCTGCCCGATATCGCCGAGGTCTGGCGCCGCGGCAGCGTGATCTCGTCGTGGCTTCTCGACCTGACAGCCACCGCGCTGATCGAAGACCCGAAACTCGACGGCTTCGCCGGCCGCGTGTCCGATTCGGGCGAAGGCCGCTGGACCATCAAGGCCGCCATCGACGAGGCCGTGCCGGCACCGGTGCTGACGGCCGCGCTGTATTCGCGCTTCGCCTCCCGCGGCGAAGCCGATTTCCAGAACAAGCTGATGTCGGCGATGCGCTTGCAGTTCGGCGGCCATCACGAGAAGAAATGAGCGCCGCGGCTGCTCCCCCGGCCGACGCGCTGGTGTTCTTCGGCGCCACCGGCGACCTGGCCTTCAAGAAGATCTTCCCGTCGCTGCAGGCGATGATCCAGCGCGGCCACCTCGACGTGCCGGTGATCGGCGTGGCCAAGGCCGGCTGGGGACTGGAGCAACTTCGCGGGCGTGCGCGCGACAGCCTGCAGCAGCACGGCGGGCTCGATGCCGACGCTTTTGCCAAGCTGCTCGGCCTGCTGCGCTATGTCGACGGCGACTATGCCGACGCCGCCACCTTCGCGGCGCTGCGCCGCGAACTCGGCAATGCCCAGCGGCCGGCACACTACCTGGCGATCCCGCCGTCGCTGTTCGGCCACGTGGTCGAAAGCTTGGCGGCGTCGGGCTGCACGCAGGGCGCGCGGGTGATCGTCGAAAAGCCCTTCGGCCACGACCGCGAGTCGGCGATCGCGCTCAACGCCATCCTGCTGCGCAGCTTCGACGAAGCACATATCTATCGCATCGACCACTACCTGGGCAAGGCGCCGGTGCACAACCTGCTGCACTTCCGTTTCGCCAATGCCTTCCTCGAGCCGTTCTGGAACCGCCAGCATGTCGCCAGCGTTCAGATCACGATGGCCGAGAGTTTCGGGGTGCAGGGGCGCGGCGCCTTCTACGATGCCAACGGCACCGTGCGCGACGTCGTGCAGAACCACCTGTTCCAGCTGCTGACCAACCTGGCGATGGAGCCGCCGGTGCACACCGACAGCGAATCGATCCGCGAAGAGAAGGTCAAGGTGCTGAAGGCGATGCGCACATTGACCTGTGCCGACGTCGTGCGTGGCCAGGTCGACGGCTACCGGAGCGAGCCGGGCGTGGCGGCAGGCTCGCATACTGAAACCTTCGCCGCGCTGCGCCTGTTCATCGATTCGTGGCGCTGGATGGATGTGCCCTTCTTCATCCGCGCCGGCAAGAACCTGCCCGTCACCTGCACCGAGGTGCTGGTGCGGCTGAAGCGCCCGCCATCGGTCTACAGCGCGCACGACAACAGGCCGAACCATGTGCGCATGCGCATCAGCCCGGAAGTCGTCATCGCCGTCGGCATGAACGTGCTGTCGCCGCAGGACGAGAGCCGCAGCCAGTCGGCCGAGATGCTGGCTTGCCACCGCCCCGCCGCCGGCGAAATGGACGCCTACGAGCGCGTGCTCGGCGACGCACTGCGCGGGGACGCCACGCTGTTTGCGCGCGAAGACTACGTCGAGCAGGCCTGGCGCGTCGTCGATCCGGTGCTGCGTGCCGACACGCCGGTGCATGCCTATGCACCTGGCGACTGGGGCCCGGACGAGGCGCTGAAGCTGGCGCCCGATGGCGGCTGGCACGACCCGGTCGAATGAACGGTCCGGCGCGCACTGCCGAGGACCAGCGACTGCTCGATGCGCGCGAAGGCCGCGCCGCCTGGCGCCGCTGGGGCCCATATGTCAGCGAACGCCAATGGGGTACGGTGCGCGAGGACTACAGCGCCGACGGCGACGCCTGGCGCCATTTCCCGCACGACCAGGCGCGATCAAGGGCTTACCGCTGGGGCGAGGACGGCATTGCCGGCATCAGCGACGAGCATCAGCTGCTGTGCTTCGCCCCGACTTTCTGGAACGGCGCCGACCCGATCCTGAAGGAGCGCTTGTTCGGCCTGGGCGGGCACGAAGGCAACCATGGCGAGGACGTGAAGGAGTACTACTTCCACCTCGACAACCTGCCCAGCCACGCCTACATGAAGTACCTTTACAAGTACCCGCAGCAGGCCTTCCCCTACGAAGCGCTGGTGCGCGAGAACGCGCGGCGCACCCGGCGGGAGCCGGAGTACGAGCTGCTCGACACCGGCATCTTCGACGATGACCGCTATTTCGACATCACGATCGAATACGCCAAGGCCGAGGTCGACAGCCTGCTGGTGCGCATCAGCGCCGTCAATCGCGCAGCGACGGCGGCGCCGCTGCACTTGCTGCCGACGCTGTGGTTTCGCAATGTCTGGTCCTGGGCGCCGGGACACGCAAGGCCGCGCATCGCGCCGGATGGCGGCTCGCGGCTGGCCGCCACGCATCCGACGCTCGAGCCTTACTGGTTGCACTTCGAGACCGCCGACGAGCTGTTGTTCACGGAGAACGACAGCAACGCCGCCCGGCTGTGGGGCCAGGCGTCCGGTGGCTTTTGCAAGGACGCGTTTCACGAGCATGTGGTCGGCCAGCGCGCCGGCGCGATCAACCCGGCGCAGACCGGCAGCAAGGCCGCCCTGCACTGTCGGCGCATGCTCGCCGCGGGCGAAACCTGGGTGCTCAAGCTGCGGCTGACCAACATCGCTGCGCTGCCCGATGCGTTGGGCGGATCGTTCGACCAGTGCTTCGCGCTGCGCATCAGCGAAGCCGATGCCTTCTACCGGCGCGTCACCCCCTTCGACATGCCCGACGACCTGCGTTCCATCCAGCGCCAGGCCTTCGCCGGGCTGCTGTGGAGCAAGCAGTACTACCACCTCTTCGTCGACCGCTGGCTGAACGGTGACCCGGCCCAGCCGCAGCCGCCCTCGGCCAGGTTCGAGGGCCGCAACCACGGCTGGCGCCATCTCGACCTGGCCGACGTGATGGCCATGCCCGACAAATGGGAATACCCCTGGTTCGCGTCCTGGGACATGGCCTTCCACTGCGTGGCCTTCGCGCTCATCGACCCTGATTTCGCCAAGCAGCAACTGTTGCTGCTGACCCGCGAATGGACCATGCACGTCAACGGCCAGGTGCCGGCCTACGAGTGGAACTTCAGCGACGTCAACCCGCCGGTGTTGGCCTGGGCAGCCATCCGCCTGTGCCAGATCGAGAGCAAGGCCAGCGGGCACATGGACCACCTGTTCCTCGAACGCATCTTCCACAAGCTGTTGATCAACTTCACCTGGTGGGTCAATCGCAAGGACGAGGGCGGCAACAACCTGTTCGAAGGCGGCTTCCTGGGCCTGGACAACATCAGCGCCTTCGATCGCAGCGCCGAGCTGCCGGCAGGGGGCCGGCTGGAGCAGGCCGACGGCACCAGCTGGATGGCGATGTATTGCCTGAACATGCTCGGCATCGCACTAGAGCTGTCGCAGGCCGATCCGGCCTACGAAGACGTGGCGACCAAGTTCTTCGAGCATTTCGTCTACATCGGCGAAGCCGTGAACCGCGACAGCGACCAGGGGCGGGGCTTGTGGAACGCCGAGGACGGCTTCTACTTCGATCGCCTGAAACTGCCCGATGGCAGCAGCCGCCCGATGCAGGCCTACACCATCGCCGGGCTGATCCCGCTGCTGGCGATTGCGGTGGGCGAGCAAGGTGCGCTCAGTGGCTTCACCGAGTTCGCCGAGCGCTTCGCCTGGTTCGCCAGGAACCGCCCCGAGCTGCTGGGCAACCTGGCCGATCTGACGCACCGCGGCGTGCAGCAGCGCATGCGCATGGCGCTCGTCGATTCGCACAAGCTGGCGCGCATCTTGCCGCATGTGCTGGACCCGGCGCAGATGCTCGGACCTTTCGGCCTGCGCTCGGTGTCGAAGCAACACGCTGACCGACCCTTCGTGCTAACGCTGCAGGGCCAGACATTCACGCTCGACTACGAAGCCGGCGAATCCACGAGCAGCATGTTCGGCGGCAACAGCAACTGGCGCGGGCCGGTGTGGTTCCCGCTGAACTACCTGCTGATCGAGGCGCTGCAAAAGCACGATTTCTTTCTCGGCAGTGAGTTCACGGTCAGCCTGGACGGCCAGCCGGCCACGCTGTGGCACGTGGCCAGTGAGCTGTCGCAGCGGTTGATCGCCATCTTCACCCGCGGCGCCGACGGGCGACGGCCGGTGCATGGCCGCTTCGAGAAATTCCAGACCGACCCGCACTGGCGCGACCTGATGCAGTTTCACGAGTACTTTCACGGCGACACCGGTGCCGGCCTGGGCGCCAGCCACCAGACCGGCTGGACCGCGCTGGTGGCCAAGCTGATCCAGCAACACGCCGAATACACCTTGCAAGGCAAGGCGCACCAGGTGCTGCCGCGGCTGGCCGAAGGTCAGCGCCGCTGAGCCTGCCCCTCAGTGCCGCGCCGGGATCACCACCGGCATCGTGGTGAAGCCATGCACGAAGTTCGACTTGGTGCGCGTCGGTTCGGCCACGACCTCGATGCGCGGGAAGCGCCTCAGGATTTCCTGCCACAGCACCTTCAGCTGCAGTTCTGCCAGGCGGTTGCCCACACAACGGTGGATGCCGAAGCCGAAGCTCACGTGCTGCCGCGGCCGTGCGCGAT
Organism: uncultured beta proteobacterium; assembly: GCA_963837675.1. Taxonomy (GTDB): domain Bacteria; phylum Pseudomonadota; class Gammaproteobacteria; order Burkholderiales; family Burkholderiaceae_C; genus Rubrivivax. Next base: position 12,668 of record CAWIOH010000003.1, read on the forward strand.
CGATGATGAATTCGTCAGGACTTTCGATGGCCTCGCCGTCGCGGTTGCCCGACAGGTACCACATCACCACCTTGTCGCCTTGGCGGATGATCTTGTCGCCCAGCGGCGTGTCGCGCAACGCGGTGCGGCGCATGTGCGCCAACGGCGTCTGCCAGCGAATGATCTCGGGCACCAGGCTTTCGACCAGCGCCGGCTTGGCGCGCAGCTTGTCGTATTCGGCTGGAAAACGATTCAACGCCAGCAGCCCGCCGCTGATCGAGTTGCGCGTGGTGTCGTTGCCGCCGACGATCAGCAGGATCAGGTTGCCGAGGTACTCGCGTGCGTCCATGTGGCGCGTGGCGGGCGCATGCGCCAGCATCGAGATCAGGTCGTTGCCCGGCACCGCGTTGACGCGCTGATTCCACAGCCGCGTGAAGTAGTCCTGGCATTTGCCCAGTTCCGCGAGGCGCATTTCCCAGGATTCGACCGGGCCGTTGCCATCGGGGTCGCCGGTGGCCATGTCGGACCACCAGGTCAGCAACTGCCGGTCCTCGAAGGGAAAGTCGAACAGCGTGGCCAGCATCTGCGTCGTCAGCTCGATCGACACGCGTTGCACCCAGTCGAACTCTTCGCCCACGGGCAGGCTGTCGAGAATGCACGCGGCGCGCGCGCGGATCGTCGGCTCCAGCACGGCCAGGTTGCCCGGCGCGACGATCGGGCTTACGGTCTTGCGTTGCTCGTCGTGTTTCGGCGGGTCCATCGCGATGAAGCTCGGGAAAATCTCCGGCGCCGGCCGCTCTGCCAACGAAATGCCGCCCAGGTGCGCGTCGGACGAGAAATTCGCGTGGTCGGTGTCCACCGCCATGATGTCGCGGTAGCGCGTCACCGACCAGTACGGCCCATAGCGCTTGCTGTGCGCCAGGTGCACCGGATCCTGCTGGCGCAGACGCTCGAAGTACCAGCCGATGTAGTCGTGCTCGAACAGGTAGCCCTTGCTGACGTCGATCTGTTCGAGCGGCATCGACCAGGCCTTGTCGCGCTCGGGGTGGGAAAGCGTGGATTGCATCGCCATACCTTGAAGCCGTTGCCGCCAAGCGTACACGAGCGCGCGAGCCGGCGGCTACACTGCGCCGTCTTTTGCTGCGGCCGGCGCCGCCGCCCGCGGCCACTGGATCAACACCATGCTTCGCTGTGCATTCGCCCTGCTGCTGGCCACCTTCTTGGCCCTGCCCGCTGCCGCCCAGGTGCAGCGCAATTTCACCAACAAGGCACTGCGCGGCGAGCTGGTCTTCGGCACGCCGCCGCTGGTGACGCTGAACGGCAAGCCGTCGCGGCTGTCGCCGGGCGCGCGCATTCACGACCGCGGCAACCTGCTGCTGCAGCCGGCCACGCTGGCCGGCGGCAAGGCTGTGGTGAACTACACCACCGAGCTGCAAGGCATGGTGCTCGAGGTATGGATCCTGACGCCGGCCGAGATCGCCCGCCAGCCCTGGCCGCGCACCGAGAAGGAAGCGCAGACCTGGAGCTTCAACGACAACGATCAGACCTGGACCAAGCCATGAGCACCGCGGCCGCCAAGAAGGTCTTCATCCGCAGCTTCGGCTGCCAGATGAATGAATACGACGCGGCCAGGATGGCCGATGTGCTGCACGCGGCCGGGGGCTACGAGCCCACCGCCGACGTCGAGCAGGCCGACCTGATCCTGTTCAACACCTGCTCGATCCGCGAGAAGGCGCAGGCCAAGGTCTTCAGCGACCTGGGACGGGTCAAGCACCTGAAGGACAAGGGCGTGCTCATCGGCGTCGGTGGCTGCGTGGCCAGCCAGGAAGGGGCGGCGATCATCGAGCGCGCGCCCTATGTCGATCTGGTCTTCGGGCCGCAAACGCTGCACCGGCTGCCGCAGATGATCGCCGCGCGCCAGGCGCAGCGGCGAGCGCAGGTGGACATCAGCTTTCCCGAGATCGAGAAGTTCGATCACCTGCCGCCGGCGCGCGTCAACGGTCCGACGGCCTTCGTGTCGATCATGGAAGGCTGTTCGAAATACTGCTCCTACTGCGTCGTGCCCTACACCCGCGGCGAGGAAGTCAGCCGCCCCTTCGAAGACGTGCTCGCCGAAGTCGCCGGCCTGGCCGCGCAGGGCGTGAGGGAGGTGACGCTGCTCGGGCAGAACGTCAATGCCTACCGCGGCCGCATGGGCGACGGCCCCGCCAGCGAGATCGCCGACTTCGCGCTGCTGATCGAATACGTGGCCGAGTTGCCCGGCATCGACCGCATCCGCTACACCACCAGCCACCCGAACGAGTTCACGCAGCGGCTGATCCAAGTCTATGCGCGCGTGCCGCAGTTGGTGAGCCATCTGCACCTGCCGGTGCAGCATGGCAGTGACCGCATCCTGGGCGCCATGAAGCGCGGCTACACCACGTTGCAATACAAGAGCATCGTGCGTAGGCTGCGCGCGCTGCGGCCCGACATTTCGCTGTCCACCGACTTTATCGTCGGTTTCCCCGGCGAAACCGAGGCCGACCACGCGCTGACGATGAAGCTGATCGACGAAATCGGCTTCGACTCGAGCTTCAGCTTCATCTTCAGCCCGCGCCCCGGCACGCCGGCGGCAACGCTGCCGGACGACACGCCCGCCAGCGTCAAGCTGCAGCGGCTGCAGCAGTTGCAAGCGCGCATCGAGGACAACGCACGACGTATCGGCGCCTCGCGCGTGGGCAGCGTGCAGCGTGTGCTGGTCGAAGGGCCGTCGCGCAAGTCCAGCGCCGAGGTGCCCGAGCTGATGGGCCGCACGGAATGCAATCGCATCGTCAACTTCGTCGGGCCGCGGCACTTGATCGGGCAGATGATCGACCTGCGCATTGCGCAGGCGTTGCCGCATTCGCTGCGCGGCGAGTGGCCCTCCACACCAGCCGATGCGCTGGCGCTGGTTGCTGCCGAATCCGCGCTGACGGCAAGCTAAAGCGCACTCAGCGCCGCGCCGATCCAAAGCCGACCCACCACAGCGCCACGGCCGAAACCACGATCATGGCCAGGTAGCTCAGCATGCGCCCATCGCGTCCCAGCATCAGCAGGCCGCCAAGCAATGCCGCCGAACCGGCCAAGGCGGGCCACAACACCAGACGCTGCCAAGAGACAGCCGCCAACTCACGCCGCCACAGCGCCTTGGCGAGCAAGCCGGCGATCAGACCGGCACTCAGGGCGGGCATGAACATGCCCAGCAAGTGAACGGTGGCGTCGAGAGGGCCCATCGTCGGTTCGAGGCGAATGGCCGGCCGGCTTTGACGTGCAACAAGCTCGCGTGACAAGACCGCGCGGCCGGGACTTGGCGGATTTTATAATCGACGTATGAGTGTCTTCACTCTGGGTTTGAACCATTCGACCGCGCCGCTGGATCTGCGCGGTCGTTTTGCGTTCGCCCCCGATCAGTTGGGCTCGGCGCTGCACGGTTTTCGCCAGCGCATGGGCGTGCAGGACCATCCCGAGGCGGCACTGCTGTCCACCTGCAACCGCACCGAGCTGTATTTCAGCGCCCATGGCGCCCCGTCCGCCGAACTGGTGCGCCCGGCAATCGACTGGCTGGCGGCGCAGGGTGGTGTCGGCGGCGAACACATGCAGGGCCACACCTACCTGCTCGAAGACAGGGCGGCCGCGCGGCATGCCTTCCGCGTGGCCTCCGGGTTGGATTCGATGGTGCTGGGCGAGCCGCAGATCCTGGGGCAGATGAAGGAAGCGGTGCGCCACGCCGAAAGCGCCGGCACGCTGGGCAGCACGCTGCACCAGTTGTTCCAGCGTTCGTTCTCGGTGGCCAAGGAAGTGCGCAGCGCCACCGAGATCGGCAGCCATTCGGTCAGCATGGCGGCGGCCTCGGTGCGGTTGGCCGCGCAGTTGTTCGAGGATCTGGCCGACATCCGCGTGCTGTTCGTCGGCGCCGGCGAGATGATCGAACTGGTGGCCACGCATTTCGCCGCGCGCAATCCGCAGGGGATGGCCGTGGCCAACCGCACGCTGGAGCGCGGCGAAAAGCTGGCCAGCCGTTTCGGCGCGCGCGCGCTGCGGCTGGCCGAGTTGCCGTCGATCCTGCATGAGTTCGACGCGGTGGTGTCCTGCACCGCGAGCAGCCTGCCGATCATCGGTCTGGGCGCGGTCGAGCGCGCGTTGAAGGCGCGCCGACATCGGCCGATGTTCATGGTCGATCTGGCGGTGCCGCGCGACATCGAGCCCGAGGTCGGGCAGCTGTCCGACATCTATCTCTACACCGTCGATGACCTGTCCGAGGTGGTGCAGACCGCTGGAGAAAAGCGCCAGGCCGCGGTGCAGCAGGCCGAAGCCATCGTCGATGCCGGTGTGCTGAGTTTTGCGCAATGGCTCGACCAGCGCGCGGCCGTGCCCTTGATCCAGGCGCTGAACCGCCAGGCCGACGATTGGCGCAGCGCGGAAATGGCGCGTGCGCGCAAGCTGCTCGCACGTGGTGCGGACGTCGATCAGGTGCTCGAAGCGCTGTCCCGCGGCCTGACGCAGAAGATGCTGCACGGTGCGCTGGCCGAGTTGCACGCCAGCGACGGCGCGCAGCGCGAAGAGTTGGCGCAGACGGTGTCGCGGCTGTTCCTGCGCCAGAATTCCCGCGCTCCCGACGGCAGCGCGCGTTAGCGGCCGTTCTATCCGCTGCGGGCCGCAGACGGCTGGCGCCCGCCCGTCTTGACGATCCCCTTCTTCTGCCTGGACCGATGAATCCGAAACTCCGCCAGCAATTCGAGCGCCTGGGGCTGCGCCTGGCGGAGCTCGACGCGAACCTGTCCGATCCACAGGTACTGGCCGACATCAACCGCTATCGCAGCCTGTCGCGCGAGCAGGCCGAAGTGGCGCAGGTAGTGCGGCAGTTCCGTCACTACGAGCAACGCGAGCGTGACCTGCAAGCCGGCCGCGAAATGCTGGCCGACCCGGAGTTGGCCGAGATGGCCGGCGAGGAGGTCGCTGCCGCCAGCGCCGATCTGGAACGGCTGCAGGGCGAACTCCAGGCCGGCTTGTTGCCGCGCGACCCTGAAGACGACCGCAACGCCTTCCTCGAAATTCGCGCCGGCACCGGCGGCGACGAATCGGCGCTGTTTGCCGGTGACCTGGCGCGTTTGTACCTGCGCTATTGCGAACGCCGTGGCTGGCGCAGCGAGGTCATCAGCGAGAGCCCGGCCGAACTCGGTGGCTACAAGGAGCTGGTGCTGCGCATCGAGGGCGATCGGGTCTATGAGGCATTGCGCTTCGAGTCCGGTGGCCACCGCGTGCAGCGCGTGCCCGCCACTGAATCCCAGGGGCGCATCCACACCAGCGCCTGCACCGTCGCGGTGATGCCCGAGGCCGACGAAGCCGAGGAAGTGACGCTGAACCCGGCCGATTTGCGCATCGACACCTTTCGCGCCAGCGGTGCCGGCGGCCAACACGTCAACAAGACCGACAGCGCGATCCGCATCACCCACCTGCCCACCGGGCTGGTGGCCGAGTGCCAGGACGACCGCAGCCAGCACCGCAACAAGGCCAAGGCGATGGCGGTGCTGGCCGCACGCCTGCGCGACAAGGACCGCAACGAGCGCGCCGCCAAGGAGGCGGCAACACGCAAGGGCCTGATCGGCAGCGGCGACCGCTCGGACCGCATCCGCACCTACAACTTCCCGCAGGGCCGACTGACCGACCACCGCATCAACCTGACGCTGTACAAGCTGGACCGGGTGATGGACGGCGAACTCGACGACGTGATCGCTGCGCTGCGCGCGGCGCGCGCGGCCGAACAACTGGCCCTGTTGGAATCCGGCGGATGACGCTGCGTGTCGATGCCGCGCTGGCCCAGGCGCGCCGCCTGGGGCTGGATCGGCTGGACGCCCAGCTGCTGCTGGCACATGGGCTGCAGCGGCCGCGAACTTGGCTGCTGGCCCATGACGATGCCGAGCTGCAGCCCGAGCAGGCGGTAGCTTTTGGCGCAGCCTGCCGGCGCCGCGCCGAGGGCGAACCGCTGGCTTATCTGCTTGGCGAGCGCGAATTCCACGGCCTGCGGGTGAAAGTGACGCCGGCCGTGTTGGTGCCGCGTCCGGACACTGAAATCCTGGTCGATTGGGCGCTGGAGCTTCTGGCCGGCGAGCTGGCAGTGGCGCCGGAACCTCAGGTGGCGGACCTGGGCACGGGCAGCGGCGCCATCGCCCTGGCGCTGAAACAGCGGCATCCCGCCGCCCAGGTGTGCGCGGTGGACCTCAGCCGTCCCGCCATCGAGGTGGCGCGTGCCAACGCTGCCGTGCTGGGCCTGGACATTGCGTTCGTTGCAGGTGACTGGCTGCAGCCGCTGGGCGGACGGCGCTTTCACCTGCTGGTGAGCAACCCACCTTATATCGGGGGCGACGACCCGCACCTGGCCGATCTGCGGCACGAGCCGCGGCTAGCGCTGACACCGGGGGGCGACGGTATGTCAGCGATCGAGCGCATCAGCCGCGATGCGCCACGGCACCTCGTGAAGGGCGGCTGGCTGCTGATCGAACATGGCCATGAGCAAGCTGAACCGGTGCGCGAACGCCTGAGCGAAGACGGTTTCATCGGCGTGCAGACCCGGCGCGATCTGGCGGGCCGACCGCGCTGCAGTGGCGGCCGTCGGCCGCCGTAATGACGTGCAACAGCCACAAACGGCGCCCCTTTGTCACACGCCGCGGGCCACAAAGGGCGACCGGATACAACTCGGCCGGCACGGCCTGCTTCAAGCGACTACGATGACCCCATCACGCAGGATTCCCCTGCCTCACCATGGAAGGAACCGGCCATGCGCATGCTGAACTGGGTTGCCTCGATGGGATTGGCTTGCTTGGCCGGCGCGGCCTGGGGTGACGGCATCAAGGTGGATGCCACCGGCGGCTACTGGTTCGGAGCGGAGACGCGCCTGCGGCTGCAGGCAGTTCGTGTTGCGACGCCGCCGCTGCGCCTGGGCACATCGGGCGCGGCGTCACTGAACCCTGGCCTGCCTTACGCGGCCTCGCTGACCGGCGACTACTACCTTTCTTCATCCCGCCTGCTCGATGGTGCGCAGCCGCGCAGCGGCTTTCGTGCCAGCGGCAGCCTGCTGATTCACCAGCCGGGGGTATCGGTGTCCGAACTGGCCCTGGCCTCGCGCTCGGCCCTCAGCTTCGGTCAACCGGCCCGCCTCGGGCTGGGAGCGCCGTCGGTCGGGCTGGGCGATGCGCAGGCCTACGGTGTAAGCACGGTGCCCTATGTCGGCATCGGCTACAGCGACTTCGGGTTGAAGAGCGGCTGGGGCTGGTGGGCCGACGTCGGCCTGTTGGTGCAAAGCCCGGGCGGTGCATTGGGCCTCGGCCGGGTGGTGTCCGGCAGCCAGGGCCTGGATGATGTGCTGCGCGATCTGCGCATGGCGCCGATGGTGCAACTGGGCGTCAACTACGCGTTTTGAACGCCCTGATGCTGCGGGGCCTTGGCGCCGGGTGAGTGCGGCCATGCGCCGCTTTGCCGTATAAAGCGGGTCTGATCTCAATGGCCCGCAGCCGGGCAAGGAACGACTTCAATGAGCGACTCGCAGCAACGCATCGATCGAACTCGTCAAGAGCAACCGGGTGGTGCTCTTCATGAAGGGCACGGCGCAGTTCCCGATGTGCGGCTTCTCGGGCCGCGCGATGCAGATCCTCAAGGCCTGCGGCGTGCGCGAACTGAAGACGGTCAACGTGCTCGAGGACGACGATATCCGCCAGGGCATCAAGGAATACGCCAACTGGCCGACCATTCCGCAGCTGTATGTCAATGGCGAATTCGTCGGCGGCTCGGACATCATGACCGAGATGTACCAGGCGGGCGAACTGCAGCAGGTGCTGAGCCCGGCCAATTGACATGCCGACGCGCCTGGTCGTCGGCATCACCGGCGCCACCGGCGCGGTCTATGCACTGACGTTGCTGCGGCGCGCACGCGAACTCGGCGCGAGACCCATCTGGTGGTCAGCCCGGCCGGCGTGCTGAACGTCCATCACGAACTCGGCCTGGACCGCCGCGCGATCGAGGCGCTGGCCGACCATGGCTACGCGCCCGGCGACGTCGGCGCCTGCATCGCCAGCGGCAGCTTCGCGCCACCGGCAATGGTCATCGCGCCGTGCTCGATGAAGACGCTTGGCCGCGGTCGCGCACGGCCTGTCCGACAACCTGCTGACCCGCGCCGCCGACGTCACGCTCAAGGAGCGCGGCCGCTGGTGCTGATGGTGCGCGAGACGCCTTTCAACCTGGCCCACCTGCGCAACATGACGGCCGTGACCGAGATGGGCGGCATCGTCTTCCCGCCGCTGCCGGCCTTCTACCACCGGCCGAAGAGCATCGACGAGATGGTGGACGACACCGTCGAGCGCGTGCTGCAAAGCTTGCGCGTGCCCGGTGCAATGCCGCGGCGCTGGGACGGCCTGCGCGGCGCTTCAGCCGCCTGAGCGGCCACTCACGGCCTGTGCCGATGCTGCCGGCGCGGCATCGTCGAACACCCAGTGCTTGCGGGCGGCGAACACCGCGTTCGGGTATTCGGCGCGGCCGCGGCTGCCGTTGTAGCGGCCCAGCGCCAGGAACAGGTCGCCCTTCTCGATGTCGAGGTAGTGGCGCAGGATGACGCAGCCGAAGCGCAGGTTGGTCTGCATGTGGAACAAGGCGGCCGGCCTCGCCGTCGCCGATGCTGCGTGCCCAGAACGGCATCACCTGCATGTAGCCGCGCGCGCCGGCCGAGCTGATCGCGTACTTCCGGAAGCCGCTCTCCACCTGGATCAGGCCCAGCACCAAGCGCCGGCTCCAACCCGGCGCGCTTGCTTTCGTACCACACCGTCTCGAGGAACTCGACGCGCACTGGATGTTCGGCCTTGCGCTTTTTCAGCCGCTCGCTCATCTCGCCCAGCCAGCGCAGGTAGGCCAGCCGCTCGTCGATGTCGACGAAGCCGGCCGGGGCGGCGCCGCGTCGGCGACCGCCGCCGCGAGCGCGGTGCGCACCGAGTCGGCCAGCGGCTCTTCGACCTGGGCGCCGGCCACGCGGCGCCATCAGTCCGGCGGACAGCAGCACCATCGCCAGCAGCGTGCGGCGATTGCCAGGCGCGGACCACTGCCCGGTGCGTCATGCGATCAGGCGCTCCGCCAGGAAGGCTCGCCACCTCGGCCGGCGGCACGCCGACGGCCTGCGCATCGCGGCGGCCCTGTACTCGACCTTGCCGTCCTTCAGGCCGCGGTCGGAGATGACGACCCGATGCGGCACGCCGATCAGTTCCCAGTCGGCGAACATCGCGCCGGGGCGCTCGCCGCGGTCGTCGAGCAGCACGTCGACGCCCGGCGCCGTCAGCTGGTCGTGCAGCCGGTCGGCGGCGGCCTGCACCTCGGCGCTGCGGTCGTAGCCGATCGGGCAGATGACGACGGTGAACGGCGCCATGGCCTCCGGCCAGACGATGCCGCGCTCGTCGTGGCTCTGCTCGATCGCCGCGCCGAGCATGCGCGTCACGCCGATGCCGTAGCAGCCCATCTCCATCAGCTGCGGCTTGCCGGCCTCGTCGAGGTAGGTGGCGTTCATCGCCTCGCTGTACTTGGTGCCGAGGAAGAACACGTGGCCGACTTCGATGCCGCGCTGGATCGCCAGCACGCCCTTGCCGTCGGGCGACGGATCGCCTGCGACGACGTTGCGGATGTCGGCCACGAGGTCCGGCTCGGGCAGGTCGCGGCCCCAGTTCACGCCGGTGAAGTGGAAGTCGTCTCGTTGGCGCCGCAGATGAAGTCGCTCATCGCGCGCCACGGTGCGGTCGGCCACCACCTTGACCGGCGCTTGCGTGTCCGATCGGGCCCGAGGTAGCCGGGCTTGCAGCCGAAGCGCGCCTTCGATCTCGGCCGCCGTGGCGAAGCGGAAGCCGTCCTTCAGACCCGGCGACCTTGCCGGCCTTGACTTCGTTCAAGCGTGGTCGCCGCGCACGAGCAGCAGCCAGACGCGTGGTCGTCGACGCACGTCGCCTGCCGGCGTCGCTTGTCGTCGGTGGCGAGCACCAGCGACTTGACGGTGCGCTGCAGCGGCACGCCGAGCAGCGCGGCCACGTCCTCGCAGGTGGTCTTGCCGGGCGTCGGCGTCTTCGCCAGCGGCTGCGCCGGCGCGGCCGCGCTCGGCGATCGGCGCCAGGGCCTCGGCCAGTTCGATGTTGGCGGCGTAGTCCGAGTCCGGGCAATAGACGATCGCGTCCTCGCCGGTGTCGGCGATGACCTGGAACTCGTGCGAGCGGTCGCCGCCGATCGCGCCGGTGTCGGCCGCGACGGCGCGGAAGCTGCAGGCCCATGCGCTCGAAGATGCGCGCAGTAGGCGTCGTACATCGCTCGTAGCTGCGCCGCGCCGCCTCGACGTCGCGATCGAAGGAATACGCATCCTTCATCGTGAACTCGCGCCCGCGCATCACGCCGAAGCGCGGCCGGCGCTCGTCGCGGAACTTGGTCTGGATGTGATAGAAGTTGCGCGGCAGCGCCGGTAGCTGCGCAGCTCCTGGCGCGCGATGTCGGTGATGACCTCTTCGCTGGTCGGCTGGATGATGAAGTCGCGCTCGTGGCGGTCCTTCACGCGCAGCAGTTCGGGGCCCATCTTCTGGAAGCGGCCGCGTTTCCTGCCACAGCTCGGCCGGCTGCACGACCGGCATCAGCAGCTCGACCGCGCCCGCGCGGTTCATCTCTTCGCGAATGATCGCCTCGACCTTGCGGATCACGCGCAGGCCCATCGGCATGTAGCTGTAGATGCCGGCGCCGAGGCGCTTGATCAGGCCGGCGCGCATCATCAGCTTGTGGCTGACGACCTCGGCGTCGGCAGGCGCTTCCTTCAGCGTGGAGACGAAGAACTGGGTGGCTTTCATGCGGGTGGACATGGCGGCAGGCGCTTCGGCGACGCGCGGCCGCGCAACGGCCGACTGCGGGAAAGCTGGGGTCGCGCGCTGCACGCGCCGGTGCAATAATGATTTCAATCAACGAATATCGGGGTTGATTATGCTCGACCGTGAGGGGTTCAGGCCCAACGTCGGCATCATCCTGCTCAACGCAGAAACCAGGTCTTCTGGGGCAAGCGCATCCGCACCCACTCCTGGCAGTTCCCGCAAGGGGGCATCAAGTACGGCGAGACGCCGGAGCAGGCGATGTTCCGCGAGCTGCACGAAGAGGTGGGGCTGCTGCCCGAGCATGTGCGCATCGTTGCGCGCACGCGCGACTGGCTGCGCTACGAGGTGCCCGACCACTTCATCCGCGCGCGACGCGCGCGGCCACTATCGCGGGCAGAAGCAGATCTGGTTCCTGCTGCAGCTGATCGGTCGCGACAGCGACATGAACCTGCGCGCCACCGACCACCCCGAATTCGACGCCTGGCGCTGGAACGAGTACTGGGTGCCGCTCGAGGTCGTCATCGAGTTCAAGCGCGACGTCTACCAGATGGCGCTGACCGAACTGGCGCGCTTCCTGCCGCGCGTGCACCACCACAACCGCTTCCTGCGCTCGGGCATGCGGCCGCACGCGGCACGACGATGCGCCCGGCGCAGAACGGGGCACGTCGATGACGCGCCGCCGACCGCTCGACGGCATCGACGGCTGAGCCGGCGCTGCCGCGATCCGGCTCGGCCGGGCTGGCTCAGGCGAGCACCAGGTTGTCGCGGTGGATCATCTCGGGCTCGGCGGTGTAGCCCAGCAGCTCCTCGAACTGCGCTCGACGGCTTGCGCGCGATCAGGCGCGCCTCGGCGCTGCCGTAGTTGGCCAGGCCGCGCGCCAGTTCGACGCCCGTCGCGCGTCGCGCACCGCGATCACGTCGCCGCGATGGAACTCGCCCTGCACCTCGATCACGCCGATCGGCAGCAGGCTCTTGCCCTCGCTCGCGCACCTTGGCCGCCGCGCCGTCGTCGACGACCACGGCGCCGCGCAGCTGCAGGTGGTCGACCATCCACTGCTTGCGCGCCGCGAGCTTCGGCGTGTCGGCGAGCAGCGCCGTGCCGATCGCCTCGCCGGCGGCCAGGCGCAGCAGCACATCGGGCTCGCGCCCCCAGGCGATCACGGTGCTGGCGCCGCTGCCGGCCGCGCGCTTGGCGGCCAGCACCTTGGTGATCATGCCGCCGCGGCCGATGCTGACCCGCGCCGCCGGCCATCGCTCGAGCTCCGGGTCGCCGGCCCGCGCCTCGTCGATGAAGCGCGCCTGCGGGTCCTTGCGCGGGTCGCGCCGAGTACAGGCCGCGCTGGTCGGTCAGGATCACCAGCGCGTCGGCATCGACCAGGTTGGCCACCAGCGCGCCGAGCGTGTCGTTGTCGCCGAACTTGATCTCGTCGTTGACGACCGTGTCGTTCTCGTTGATGACCGGGATGACCTTCAGCGCCAGCAGCGTCAGCAGGGTCGAGCGCGCGTTGAGGTAGCGCTCGCGGTCGGCCAGGTCGGCATGCGTCAGCAGCACCTGCGCGCTGCCCATGCCGTGCTCGCGCAGCTTGCGATTCGTAGATCTGCGCCAGGCCCATCTGGCCGACCGCCGCGGCCGCCTGCAGTTCGTGCAGTTCCTTCGGCCGCGTGCGTCCAGCCCAGGCGCTTCATGCCTTCGGCGATGGCGCCGCTGGACACCATGACGACTTCGCGGCCCTGGCGCGCCAGCGCGGCCAGCTGGCGGCACCAGTTGCCGATGGCCTCGGCGTCGAGGCCCCGGCCCTCGTTGGTGACGAGGCTGGAGCCGACCTTGACGACGATGCGGCGCGCGTGGCGCAGCGGCTCAGCCATCGTGCCCCGCATCGTCGGCGGCGCAGTCGAAGCGCGGGTCGGGCTCGGCTGGCACGCTGCTGGTGCTGCGCCACGTGGTGCGTAGACGGCCCGCATCAGCGGCTGCAGACCCTCGCGCGTCAGCGCCGAGATCTGGAACACCGGGCCCTTCCAGCGCAAGCGCCGCACGAAGTCCTTGACGCGCTGGTCGCGCTCTTCGATCGGCACCATGTCGAGCTTGTTGAGCACCAGCCAGCGCGGCTTGGCGTGCAGCGCGGCGTCGTACTTCTTCAGTTCGGCGACGATGGCGCGCGCCTGCGCGACCGGGTCGACTGCTCGTCGAACGGCGCCACGTCGACCACATGCAGCAGCAGGCGCGTGCGCTGCAGGTGGCGCAGGAACTGGTGGCCCAGGCCGGCGCCTTCGGAAGCGCCTTCGATCAGGCCCGGGATGTCGGCCACGACAAAGCTCTGCTCCGGCGCCGACGCGCACCACGCCCAGGTTGCGGATGCAGCGTCGTGAACGGGTAGTCGGCGATCTTCGGCCGCGCGTTGGAGATCGCGGCGATCAGCGTCGACTTGCCGGCGTTGGGCATGCCCAGCAGGCCGACGTCGGCCAGCACACGCAGTTCGAGCTTCAGCTTCTTCTGCTCGCCGGGCCAGCCGGGGGTCTTCTGCCGCGGGGCGCGGTTGGTGCTGGTCTTGAAGTGCAGGTTGCCGAAGCCGCCGTCGCCGCCCTTGCACAGCAGCACCTGCTCGTCCGGGTCGAGCAGTTCGGCGATCACCTCGCCGGTTTCGGCGTCGGTGATGATCGTGCCCACCGGCATGCGCAGCAGGATGTCGGCGCCCGCGGCGCCGTACTGGTCGGCGCCGCGCCCGCTTTCGCCGTTCCTCGCCTCGTGGCGGCGCGCGTAACGATAGTCGATCAGCGTGTTGAGGTTGCGGTCGGCCACGGCGCAGACGCTGCCGCCGCGCCCGCCGTCGCCACCATCGGGCCCGCCGAAGGGGATGAACTTCTCGCGCCGGAAGCTCGCGCAGCCGGCGCCACCGTCGCCGGCGGCGACGTCGATGGTGGCTTCGTCGACGAACTTCATGACACGGCGGCAAGATCAGTGGGGCGGAAGGGGAACACGCTGGCCTGAAACGACGAAGCCCCGGCATGCCGGGGCTTCGCGCAAGCGGGTGGTCGCGCTCAGCGCGGCCTGACGATAACCGTCTGCTTGTTCAGCGCGCCCTTGAATCGAACGACACGGCGCCGTCGACCAGCGCGAACAGCGTGTGGTCCTTGCCCATGCCGACATTGGTGCCGGGATGGAACTTGGTGCCGCGCTGGCGCACGATGATCGCGCCGGCCGTGATGGCTCTGCCCGCCGAACACCTTGACGCCGAGCATCTTGGGCTTGGAATCGCGGCCGTTGCGGGTGGAGCCGCCGCCTTTTTTCTGTGCCATGGTAGAGCCTCCTGAAATACGAGCCGCTTGGCTCAGGCGTTGACCGCGCTGATCTGCAGCTCGGTGTAGGTCTGGCGGTGGCCGCCATGCTTCTGGTAGTGCTTGCGACGGCGCATCTTGAAGATGCGCACCTTGTCGTGCTTGCCGTGCGCCACCACCGTGGCCTTGACACTCGCGCCGGCGACCCAGGGAGCGCCGACCTTCAGCTCCGCACCGCTGCCGACGCGCCAGCACCTGGTCGATGACGATTTCCTGGCCCACGTCCGCAGCAATCTGTTCTACCTTGATCTTCTCGCCGGCAGCAACCTTGTATTGTTTGCCACCGGTTTTTATGACCGCGTACATATCTGCCCTTTCGTTGAGGTCGACGCCATGACTCCGAGGTGATTGCTGCACTTGGCACTCGATTCGCGGCGCTTGCGTGCGCTGCAGCCCAGCCTTGGCGAAGAGCCTAACATTCTAGCATGCAACCGCATTTGGGCCGGCCTGAGCGACGCGGCGGGGCTGCGCCGTCGGCGCCTACCGTTCGCCTTTACCCTTGCGGCGGCACGGACGCTGCTCCCGATCCCCGGCTTCATATAATTCAGCGAGACGTCCGTTGCAGCCTTCCGTGATCGAAGCCCAAGCCACTCCCGAACTTCGTGTCGACCCGATGGCGGCCGCGATGGCGGAGGTGGATGCCGTCATCCGCGAGCGCCTGTCCTCGCGTGTCGCGCTGATCGACCAGATCTCGCACTACATCATCAGCGCTGGCGGCAAGCGCATCCGGCCACGACTGGTGCTGCTCTTTGCCCAGGCGCTGGGCTTCGAAGGGCCCGAACGCTACGAGCTGGCCGCGATCGTCGAGTTCATCCACACCGCTACGCTGCTGCACGACGACGTGGTCGACGAGTCCTCACTGCGACGCGGGCGCCAGACCGCCAATGCGATGTTCGGCAACGCCGCCAGCGTGCTGGTGGGCGACTTCCTGTATTCCCGCGCCTTCCAGATGATGGTGTCGGTGAACCGCATGCGCGTGCTCGAGGTGTTGGCCGACGCCACCAACGTCATCGCCGAGGGCGAGGTGCTGCAGTTGATGAACATGCACGACGCCGACTTGGCGGTGGACGAATACCTGCGGGTGATCCGCTTCAAGACCGCCAAGCTGTTCGAGGCCAGCGCAAGGCTGGGCGCTGTGCTGGGCGAGGTGACACCGGATGTGGAGGAAGGCTGCGCCAGCTACGGTCGATCGCTCGGCACCGCCTTCCAGCTGGTCGACGACCTGCTCGACTACGAAGGCGACCCGCATGCGTTCGGCAAGAACGTGGGCGACGATCTGCGCGAAGGCAAGCCGACGTTGCCATTGCTGATTGCGCTGGAGCGCGGCTCCGGCGGCGAGCGCGAACTGATCCGACACGCCATCGAGCATGGCGAGGTGCAAGGCCTCCCGCGCATCGTCGAGGTCGTGCGCCGCACCGGTGCTTTGGACGCGACGCGCGAGGTGGCGCAGCTCGAGGCTGATCAGGCCCGCAGCTGCCTGCGGGTGCTGCCGGCGTCGCCCGCGCGCGACGCTCTGCTAGAATTATGTGCTCGGTCGGTGCACCGCTCGTTCTGAGCATGTGACCGGCAGTCGCCGGCGCCAGCCGGTCATGAATCGGGGTGTAGCTTAGCCTGGTAGAGCGCTACGTTCGGGACGTAGAGGCCGGAGGTTCGAATCCTCTCACCCCGACCAGCATCCTGCGCCTATCGGGGCTCTCACATGAATCCCACAGCGCGCCATGTTGTCTGGGCAGGGCATGAACGATTGCACGCGCACGCGCCACTTCGGTTTACACAGCATGTGTGATCAGCGATGATCCAGCGGATTGCCATGAAGAGAATCCCAGCCGATGGCCGTTGACACGCTCGTCGAGTCGCCCCAATCTGCCCTGTCGGGGGTCGCGCGCGTGCTCGTGCATGCGGGCAAGCTCAGCCCTAAGGCTGCCGAAGACTTGGCCCGCGGCGCGAAGGAACGGCGTGCCGGCTTCGTCTCGGCGGTGATCGCTGCCGGCGCGGTGCAGCCGGCCGATCTGGCGCACACCCTGTCGGCGGCGCTGGCACTGCCGCTGGTGGATCTTGGCGCGGTCGATCTGCAGCGCCTGCCGCGGGGCATTGTCGATCCCAAGCTGGCATTGCAGTACCAGCTGATGGTGCTGGGCAAGCGTGGCAGCCGCTTGTTCATCGGCGCCGCTGACCCGACCGACCAGGAGGCCGCCGAACGCATCAAGTTCGCCACCCAGCTCACGCCCGAATGGGTCATCGTCGAGTACGACAAGCTGATGCGTGTGCTGGAGGCGCAGGGCGCCAGCGTCAACGAGGCGATGGAGTCGCTGGCCAGCGGCGACTTCGACTTCGACGTGACCGACGAGGACAGCGCCGCTGCCGACAATGCCGAAGTGTCGCAGGAGGTCGAAGACGCACCGGTGGTGCGCTTCCTGCAGAAGATGTTGATCGACGCGATCAATCTGCGGGCCTCCGACCTGCATTTCGAGCCCTTCGAATACAACTACCGCGTGCGCTTTCGAATCGACGGCGAGTTGCGCGAGATCACGCAACCGCCAATCGCCATCAAGGACAAGCTGGCCTCGCGCATCAAGGTCATCTCGCGCATGGACATTGCCGAGAAACGCGTGCCGCAGGACGGGCGGCTGAAGCTGAAATTCGGCAACAAGGCCATCGACTTTCGCATCAGCACGCTGCCCACGCTGTTCGGCGAGAAGATCGTCATCCGGATCCTCGATCCGTCGAGCGCCAAGCTGGGCATCGAGGCGCTGGGCTACGAGAAGATCGAGCGCGAGCGGCTGATGCATGTCATCCAGCGCCCCTACGGCATGGTGCTGGTCACCGGTCCCACCGGTAGCGGCAAGACGGTGTCGCTCTACACCTGCCTGAACATCCTGAACCAGCCCGGCGTGAACATCTGCACGGTCGAGGATCCGGCCGAAATCAACCTGCCCGGCGTGAACCAGGTCAACGTCAACGACAAGGCAGGATTGACCTTCGCCGCAGCATTGAAGTCCTTCCTGCGCCAGGATCCGGACATCATCATGGTCGGCGAAATCCGCGATCTGGAAACCGCCGACATCGCCATCAAGGCGGCGCAGACCGGGCACATGGTGATGTCCACGCTGCACACCAACGACGCGCCGACCACGCTGACGCGCCTGCTGAACATGGGCGTGGCGCCGTTCAACATCGCCGCGAGCGTGCTGCTCATCACGGCACAGCGGCTTGCGCGCCGGCTGTGCGAGAACTGCAAGACCCAGGCCGACTATCCTCGCGAGGCGTTGTTGCGCGCTGGTTTCGCCGAGACCGATCTCGATGGCAGTTGGCGGCCCTATCGCGCCGTCGGCTGCTCGGCATGCAACAACGGTTACAAAGGTCGGGTGGGCCTTTACCAAGTGATGCCCATCACGGAAGCCATTCAACGCATCATCCTTGCCGAGGGCACCTCGATGGATATCGCCAACCAGGCGCAGAAAGACGGCGTGCGCGACCTGCGCCAATCGGGCCTGATCAAGGTGCGCTCGGGCGCCACCACGCTCGAAGAGGTCATCTCGGTGACCAACGAGTGAGCGCCGGACCGCTTCCGCCAACCCTTCGACTTTACGTTCCCGCCGCGGAGACACGATGGCCATTGCAGTAGCCGCCAGAAGTACCAAGGACTCGATATTCGAGTGGGAAGGCAAAGACAAGAACGGCAAGCTCGTGCGCGGCGAACTGCGCGCCGGGGGCGATGCCATGGTCAACGCCAGCCTGCGCCGCCAGGGCATCCTCGTCACCAAGGTGAAAAAGCGCCGCACCAGCGGCGGACGCGCCATCAAGCAGAAGGACATTGCCATTTTCACGCGCCAGTTGGCGACGATGATGAAGGCCGGTGTGCCGTTGCTGCAGGCCTTCGACATCGTGGCCCGTGGCAGCCCGAACCCGAAGTTGACACGATTGCTGAACGAGATCCGGGGTGATGTCGAGACCGGCACCAGCTTGTCGTCGGCCTTCCGCAAGCATCCGATGCAGTTCGATGCGCTGTACTGCAACCTCGTCGAAGCCGGTGAAGCCGGCGGCATCCTGGAAGCGTTGCTCGACCGGCTGGCGATCTACCAGGAGAAAACGCTCGCCATCAAGAGCAAGATCAAATCGGCGCTGATGTATCCAGTGGCGGTGATCGTGGTCGCCTTCATCGTGCTGACGGTGATCATGATCTTCGTGATTCCGTCGTTCAAGGAGGTGTTCCACTCCTTCGGCGCCGATCTGCCGGCGCCGACGCTGTTCGTCATCGCCATGTCGGAGTTCTTCGTCGCCTATTGGTGGGCGATTTTCGGCTTCGTCGGCGGTGGCCTGTACTTCTTCTTGGAAAGCTGGAAGCGATCCGAGAAGATGCAGATCTTCATGGACCGCTTGTTGCTCAAGTTGCCGGTCTTTGGCGATCTAATCAACAAATCGGTGGTGGCGCGCTGGACGCGCACGCTGTCCACCATGTTCGCCGCCGGCGTGCCGCTGGTGGAAGCGCTCGACTCGGTGGGCGGTGCTTCGGGCAACGCGGTCTATCGCATGGCCACTGAGCAGATTCAGAAGGACGTCTCCACTGGTTCGGCGCTGACCACCTCGATGACCGGCACTGGCGTGTTTCCGACCATGGTGCTGCAGATGGCGGCCATCGGCGAGGAATCCGGTGCGCTCGATCACATGCTTGCCAAATGCGCCGAGTTCTACGAGGACGAGGTCGATGAGATGGTCAAGGGGCTGTCCAGCCTGATGGAGCCCTTCATCATCGTCATCCTGGGGGTGCTGATCGGCGGCATCGTGGTGTCGATGTACCTGCCGATCTTCAAGCTGGGCTCGGTGGTCTGAGCCCTGGCATGGCGCTCGAGGTCTGGCTCTCGCCCTGGGCGCTGGGGGTGCTGGGGCTGTGCGTCGGCAGCTTTCTCAATGTGGTGGTGTACCGGCTGCCGGTGATGCTCGAACGCGAATGGTGGCTCGACATGGCCGACCACCAGCTGGGAGACGACGCCGCCTGGCGACGCGTCAGCGGCCACAAGACCATGCCGGCGCCCTTCTCTCAATCAGCCCAGCTCGTCGCTGACGCCTTGGGCGCGCTGCCGCCGCTGAGCCTGGCCTGGCCGGGCTCGCGCTGCCCGCACTGCGGCCATGCGTTGCGCTGGCACGAGAACCTGCCGCTGATCGGCTGGCTGCGCCTGAAGGGGCGCTGTGCCTCGTGCGGCAGCGCCATCGCCAAACGCTATCCGCTGGTCGAGCTGAGCACGGCGTTGTTGTTTGTTGCCTGCGGGTGGAAATTCGGCCCGCTGCCGACCACGTGGCTGTGGTGCGCCGCCGCCGCGCTGATGGTGGCGATGGCGCTGATCGATCTGGACACGACCTACTTGCCCGACGACCTGACGCTGCCGCTGATCGGCCTGGGCCTGCTCGGCGCCGGGCTGGGTTGGACCGGCACGTCGCTCGAAGCTGCTGCCTGGGGCGCCTTCGCCGGCTACGGCTCGCTGTGGCTGCTCGCCTTCGCCTACAAGAAGCTGCGCGGCGTGCAGGGCATGGGCGAAGGCGACTTCAAACTGCTGGCCGGTTTGGGTGCGTTGCTCGGCTGGCAGATGTTGCCGACGATCGTGCTGCTGGCGTCGGCGGTGGGTGCCGCGGTGGGCCTGTCGATGATCGCCTTCGGCGGCCACAAGCGCGAGGTGCCGATCCCGTTCGGGCCCTACCTCGTTGGCGGTGGGCTGGTGGCGATGTTCTTCGGCCCAGCGCTGACACAGCTGTGGCTGCCGATGCTTTGAGCGGCTTTCGCGTCGGCCTGACTGGCGGCATCGGCAGCGGCAAGAGCACGGTGGCCGCTGCCTGGGTGGCCTGCGGCGCCGTGCTGGTGGACACCGACGCCATTGCCCATGCGTTGACCGCACGCGGCGGGGCGGCGCTGCCACTGTTGGCGCAGGCCTTCGGGCCCGCCGTCGTTGCCGCCGACGGGGCGATGGACCGCCGGCGCATGCGCGAGCTGGTGTTCAACGACGCCGCGGCCAAACGCCGGCTCGAATCCATCCTGCACCCGATGATCGGCGACGAAGCCATGCGCCAGGCCGATGCCGCCGGCGCAAGCCCGGTGGTCTTCGATGTGCCGTTGCTGACCGGCTCGAGCCATTGGCGCCAGCGCGTCGCCCGGGTGCTGGTGGTGGACTGCGGCGAAGACACGCAGGTGCGCCGGGTGATGCAGCGCTCGGGCTGGGGCGAGGAGCAGGTGCGCAAGGTGATCGCCCAACAGGCGCCACGTTACGCGCGCCGCGCCGTCGCCGATGCGGTGATTTTCAATGACGGCATCTCGACCGAGCAGGTGCAGGCCGAGGCACAGGCGCTGTGGCGATACTGGTGCAATGTCTTGCCGGGCCTCGCCAGCAGCCTGTGAAACAATCGGCCCTCCGGGCTGCGCCCAGCCTGGCCGATTTGTCGACAGCCTGACAGCGAAAGAGCCCGTCCTTGGTCCTGTACGAGTACCCGTTCAACGAAGGCATCCGCACGATGCTGCGGTTGGAGCATCTGTTCGATCGTCTGGGCCTGTTGATGGGCCGCGATGCGCCGGTGGATCACCATTTCGCGCTGGCCACGGTGTTCGAGATCATGGACGTGGCTTCGCGCGCAGATCTCAAATCCGATCTGCTGAAGGAATTGGAGCGGCACCGCAGCCAGTTGCAGGGCTACCGCGGCAATCCGCAGATCTCCGAGTCCGTGCTCGACGAAGTGGTGGGCCGCATCGACCATGCCTTCGCCGGGCTCAATCAGCTGGCCGGCAAGGCTGGACAATCGCTGACCAGCAACGACTGGCTGATGAGCATCCGCAGCCGCATCAACATCCCCGGCGGCACTTGTGAGTTCGATTTGCCGGCCTACTACGCGTGGCAACAGCATGCGGCAGAACAGCGCCGCTCGGACCTGAGCCGTTGGACCTCGGGCCTGATGCCACTGGCCGAAGCGCTGCACGTGTTGTTGGGGCTGCTGCGCGACAGCGGTACGCCGCAGCGTGTGGTGGCATTGAGTGGTCAGTTCCAGCAAAGCCTTCCGCCGGGTCGCAGCTACCACCTGATGCGCGTGCGCATCGATGGCGATTCGCAACTGGTGCCGGAAATCAGCGGGCACCGCTTGATGGCCATGGTGCGCATCCTGCACCCCGACGCGGAAGGGCGCTTGAAACCGAGCGCCAACGACACCGAGTTCGAACTGACACTTTGCTCATGAACCGCCCGACGGGTACCAGGGCGCGGCGGGTGCGCTGCCCCGGCTGCGGCCAGCCAGCCCTGTTCTCGCCCGACAACCCGGCGCGGCCGTTCTGCAGCCTGCGCTGCCGCAATGCCGACCTGGGCGCCTGGGCCAGCGAGAACTATCGCGTTGCCACCGATCCTCCAGCAGACAGCGACCCGGCGGACGGGAATTCGGGCCTCGCACACTGAGCAGCATGGGCCGGCCGGCCCGCTGCGGCAACACGATGGCTTCGCCCCTTGAAGTTCAGAGAGCTGCCCCTATAATCATTTGCTAGCACTCGCTTATGGTGAGTGCTAGTGATCGATGGCCCGCAATCGAGCCCTCGATCCACTCAAGTTAATATGCACCAACTTCGTTGATGCGTTTTGGCAGTGCTCAATCTGACCCTTTAGGAGATGCAATGAAACTTCGTCCTTTGCACGATCGCGTGATCGTCAAGCGCCTGGAACAGGAAACCAAGACGGCCTCGGGCATCGTCATCCCCGACAACGCCGCCGAGAAGCCCGACCAGGGTGAAGTGCTCGCCGTCGGCCCGGGCAAGCGCAACGAAAAGGGTGACTTCGTCGTGCTGAACATCAAGGTCGGCGACCGAGTGTTGTTCGGCAAGTACAGCGGCCAGACCGTCAAGGTCGATGGCGAAGAACTGCTGGTGATGAAGGAAGACGACCTGTTCGCGGTGGTCGAGGCAAAGTAGTAATCCTCCCGCCCGCAAATCCCATCACTCATCTGAACTCGGAGAAATACACATGGCAGCAAAAGACGTCATTTTCGGCAGCGATGCCCGCCACCGCATGGTCGAAGGCGTGAACATCCTGGCCAACGCGGTCAAGGTCACGCTCGGCCCGAAGGGCCGCAACGTGGTGCTCGAGCGCAGCTTCGGCGCCCCGACAGTCACCAAGGACGGTGTCTCGGTGGCCAAGGAAGTCGAGCTGAAGGACAAGCTCCAGAACATGGGCGCGCAGATGGTCAAGGAAGTCGCATCGAAGACCAGCGACCTGGCCGGCGACGGCACCACCACCGCCACCGTGCTGGCCCAGGCCATCGTGCGCGAAGGCATGAAGTACGTGGCCGCCGGCATGAACCCGATGGACCTGAAGCGCGGCATCGACAAGGCCGTGACGGCCCTGGTCGAGCAGCTGAAGAAGCAATCGAAGCCCACCACGACCAGCAAGGAGATCGCCCAGGTCGGCTCGATCTCGGCCAACAGCGACGAGTCGATCGGCAAGATCATCGCCGACGCGATGGACAAGGTCGGCAAGGAAGGCGTGATCACCGTCGAAGACGGCAAGAGCCTGGACAACGAACTCGACATCGTCGAAGGCATGCAGTTCGACCGCGGCTACCTGTCGCCGTACTTCATCAACAACCCCGAGAAGCAAAGCGCCATCCTCGACGGCCCGTACGTGCTGCTGTACGACAAGAAGATCAGCAACATCCGCGACCTGCTGCCCATGCTGGAGCAAGTGGCCAAGAGCGGCAAGCCGCTGCTGATCATCGCCGAGGAAGTCGAAGGCGAGGCGCTGGCCACGCTGGTGGTCAACACCATCCGCGGCATCCTCAAGGTCGTGGCCGTCAAGGCGCCGGGCTTCGGTGACCGCCGCAAGGCCATGCTCGAAGACATCGCCATCCTGACCGGCGGCAAGGTCATCGCCGAGGAAGTCGGCCTGACGCTCGAGAAGGTGACGCTGGCCGACCTGGGCCAGGCCAAGCGCGTCGAGTGCGGCAAGGAAAACACCACCATCATCGACGGCGCCGGTACGGCCGCCGACATCGAAGCGCGCGTCAAGCAAGTGCGCGTGCAGATCGAGGAAGCCACCAGCGACTACGACCGCGAGAAGCTGCAAGAGCGCGTGGCCAAGCTGGCCGGCGGTGTTGCCGTCATCAAGGTCGGTGCCGCCACCGAAGTCGAGATGAAGGAAAAGAAGGCGCGTGTCGAAGACGCCCTGCACGCCACGCGCGCGGCGGTCGAAGAAGGCATCGTCGCCGGCGGTGGCGTGGCATTCCTGCGCGCGCGTCAAGCGGCCGGTGTAATCAAGGGCGACAACCATGACCAGGAAGCCGGCATCAAGATCGTGCTGCGCGCCATCGAGGAGCCGATTCGCATCATCGTGCAGAACGCCGGCGACGAGCCGAGCGTGGTCGTGAACACCGTGCTGTCCGGCAAGGGCAACTACGGCTACAACGCACAGAACGGCGAGTACGGCGACATGATCGAGATGGGCATCCTGGACCCGACCAAGGTGACGCGCACCGCGCTGCAGAACGCCGCGTCGGTGGCCTCGCTGATGCTCACCACCGAAGCCATGGTGGCGGAGTCGCCGAAGGAAGAAGCCGCCGGCATGGGCGGCGGCATGCCCGGTGGCATGGGCGGCATGGGTGGCATGGGCGGCATGGACATGTAAGTCCGGCACGCCACAGGGCCTGATGGCCCTGGCTGCGAAAGCCCGCGCGCCGTCATGGCCGCGGGCTTTTTTCGTCTGCGAGGGCCGCTGGCGATGCCGGGTGCAAAGGCCTGCGTGACAAAAACACGAGCGCACTGCGGCATCGGGTCCAACCCCCGATCCGCGGGGATGGGAAGGCGCGGCGAGCATCCTAAACTGGCCGCTGTCAGGACCATGCAACCCCTCATCGCCTCTTCCGAAAACGGCAGCGCAAGCCTCGCCAGCGCCATGTCAAGTTCCAGCCCACCGACCCCCAGCCAACTCATCGCCGCAGCCAACGGGCAGGTGCGATCATCGGAGGGCTGGATGCTGCGGCCGGTGAATGCGGATCTTCTGGAGTATGTCGATGGCCGGGCCACTTGCCTGATCAACATCGGCAGCCCGACGCGCAAGGCGGTGCGCCCCATCTATGCCAGCGAGTCGATCTCGGACCTGTTTCCGCACTTGCGCGAACATGTGCGCCTGGCGTTGCCCTACCTCAAAGGCGCCTACGTCGTCGTATAGCGAGGCTCAGGCCACCGTCGGGGCCGGATGAGCCCAGGCATGCAAGGTCAGCGCAGCGTCGTCGACGCCACTGCGCGCCAGCGCTGAAAACAAGGCGACGCCGACATCGGCCTGTTCAGGGCAATGACTTGCCAACTGCGTCTGCGCCGCCGCCAGCGCCGCCGCGGCGGCGCCGCGCGACAGCTTGTCTGACTTGGTCAGCAGCACCAGCAATCGCACCGCGGTACCGGCCAGGCGCGGCGACAGCAGGCGCAGCAATTGCAGATCGAGATCGGTGAAACCGAGCCGTGCATCGACCATCAGCACCACGCCCGACAGGCTGCGCCGCTGCGCCAGATACATCGCCATCACTTCCTGCCAGCGCAACTTGGCGGCGCGCTCGACGGCCGCATAGCCATACCCCGGCAGATCGGCGAAGAGTGCATCGGGTGCGTCCTTCGGCCCCAGTTCAAACAGGTTGATGTGCTGCGTGCGCCCCGGCGTGCGCGAGGCAAAGGCCAGGCGCTTTTGCTGTGCCAGACGGTTGATGGCGGTGGACTTGCCGGCATTGCTTCGCCCGACGAAGGCGATCTCGGGCAATTCGGTCGGCGGCAGTTGATCGAGCCTCGATGCCGTGGTGAGAAAGCGCGCCGTGTGCGTCCACGCCAACGCTGCTCGCGCGTCGCCGTCGGTGGCCATGCCTGTGGCCGCTGCAAGGTTGGTCATCGGCCATTGTAAAATCTTCCGGTTTGCCTCCCGCCCCGAACCGAACACCTCCAAAGCCTCGGACATGAAGTCGCCACTCCTGCTGCTGATCGCCACCGCCTTTTGTGTCTCCGCGTCGGCGAGTGACGACAAACCCGCACCCAAGGCCGACGCGGCCAAGGGCGAGGCCATCGCAACGCAGGTCTGCGGCGCCTGCCACACCTTCGATGGTTCGCGCGGCTTGAACGCCAACCCGATCTTGCAAGGCCAGCACCCAGAGTACCTGGCCAAGCAGTTGGCCGATTTCAAGTCGGGCGCGCGCAACAACGCCATCATGAAGGGCTTCGCCAGCACGCTCAGCGCCGAGGACATGAAGAACCTGGCCGCGTTCTATGCGTCGAAGGTGGCCAAGCCGGGCTTCGCCAAGGACAAGGAAACGCTGTTGATGGGTGAGCGGATCTACCGCGGCGGCATCGCCGACCGGCAGATCCCCGCCTGCGCCGGCTGCCACAGCCCGAATGGTGCCGGCATCCCCGTGCAGTACCCGCGTCTTGGCGGGCAGCATGGCGAGTACACCGAGGCGCAGCTCAATGCCTTCCGTTCCGGACAACGCGCCAACAGCCTGCAGATGGCCGGCGTGGCCGCCAAGCTGAACGACCGCGAGATCAAGGCCGTTGCCGACTACATGACCGGCTTGCGCTGAACGGATCGGCGCTTTCGGCCTCGCGCCGCTTGCGCCCGCAAGACGGCCCGGCCGCGTCGCCGGTGCCCGGCGCGGCTTGTAAGGCTGGGCAGGTTGCGAACGACCCATCGATTCCGCAGTTGGAGATGCCATGCATTTCATCAAGGACCGAGGCTACGTCACGCCCGTGGCCGAAGGCATCACGCCGCGCGAGGTGTACGACAGGCGGCGCGCCTTCCTGAAGCAGATCGCACTCGGCGGCGCTGGGGCGACGCTGGCGGCCTGGGCTGGGCGCGAGGCCTGGGCGCAGGCGGCTGGCCCGGGCAAATTGCCACCACTGTCAGGTGTGCGCAGCGCGGCCAGCGGCGCGGTGACGATGGAAAAGCCGACGCCCTACAGCGACATCACCAGCTACAACAACTTCTACGAGTTCGGCACCGACAAGTCCGATCCGGCTCGGCACGCCGGCAGTCTGAAGACACAGCCCTGGAGCGTGGTGGTCGAAGGCGAAGTCAAGAAGCCCGGCACCTGGGACATCGGCGCGCTGCTGAAGCTCGGCGCGATGGAAGATCGGGTGTATCGGTTGCGCTGCGTCGAAGGCTGGTCGATGGTCGTGCCCTGGATCGGCTACTCGCTGGCCGAGTTGATCAAGCGTGTCGAACCCAACGGCAATGCCAAATACCTGCAGTTCGTGACGCTGGCGGACAAGGCGCAGATGCCGGGCTTGCGCTTGTCGGTGCTCGAATGGCCCTACGTCGAGGGCCTGCGCATGGACGAGGCGATGCATCCGTTGACGATGCTGGCCTTCGGGCTCTACGGCGAGGTGCTGCCCAACCAGAACGGCGCCCCGGTGCGCCTGGTGGTGCCGTGGAAATACGGCTTCAAGTCGGCCAAGTCGATCGTGCGCATCCGTTTCGTCGACAAGCAACCCGCCGCGAGTTGGAACGTTGCGCTGCCCAACGAGTACGGCTTTTATTCGAACGTCAACCCGAAAGTTGACCACCCCCGTTGGAGCCAGGCCACCGAGCGCCGCATCGGCGACGATGGTCTGCTGGTGAAGAAACGGCCGACGCTGATGTTCAACGGCTACGAGGCGCAAGTTGGCCAGCTCTATGCCGGCATGGACCTGGCCAAGTCCTTCTGACCCCCATGGCCAGCGCCACCATGGCCGGATCATCCCCCACGAAGAATTCGCTGCTGTCGCATCGTGCCGCCAAGCCGGTGCTGTTCCTGCTGGCGCTGCTGCCTTTTGCCTCGCTGCTGCATGGCGCCATTGGCAATACCCTGGGCGCCAACCCGGCCGAAGCGCTGCTGCGCGGTACCGGTGACTGGGTGCTGCGCTTTCTGTGCCTGACTCTGGCGGTGACACCGCTGCGCCAGTGGACGGGCTGGAATGCGCTGGCGCGCCTGCGCCGCATGCTCGGCCTGTTCGCCTTTTTCTACGCGCTGGTGCATTTCCTGTGCTACGCCTGGTTCGACATGGGCTTCGACGTCGCTGACATCGTGCGCGACATTCCAAAGCGGCCCTTCGTGCTGGTGGGCACGCTGGCGCTGCTGCTGATGACGCCATTGGCCGCCACATCGTTCAATCGTGCCATCAAGGCACTGGGCGCGGCACGCTGGCGCCTGTTGCACAGCCTGGTGTATGCCATCGTGCTGCTCGGCCTGTTGCACTTCTTCTGGATGCGCAGCGCGAAAAACAATTTCGGCGAGGTCGCGGTCTATGCAGGCGTCGTCGCGTTGCTGCTGGGCTGGCGGCTATGGCACCGGTGGCATGGTGGCACGGCGCGCAAGCGCGTGGCGCGGCTGGCAGGGTAATTCTTGACCGGGATGCGATCGACGCCTTGCTAACATCTGCGTCGATCCAGCCCGCGGCAGTCCGGCCGGCCCCTTCATCACCCGAGGATCCACCCATGTCGAGTTTTCTGTACAAGCCCGTTGCCGCCTTCGGTCTGATGATCCTGGCCTCGGCCGCATCGGCCCAGGTCGTGCTCACCGCGTCGAGCTGGGTGCCGCCGGCGCATCTGTTGTCGCGCGCTCAGGCCGACTGGTGCGCCGAGGTGGCGAAGGCCACCAGCGACCGCGTCAAGTGCAACATCCTGCCCAAACCTGTGGCGCCGCCACCGGGCACCTATGACGCGGTGCGCGATGGCCTGGCCGATCTGTCCTTCAGCGTCGAGGGCTACACACCCGGGCGCTACACGCTCGCCAAGATCGCCGAGTTCCCTTTCCTGGGCGATTCGCCGATCGCCACCAGCGTGGCCTACGAGCGCATCTATCGCAAGTACCTGGCCAAGTTCGACGAGCACCGCGGCCTGAAGGTCATCACGGTGTTCACGCACGGCCCTGGCATCATCTTCAACAACAAGCGCCCGATCAAGACGCTGGCCGACATGGACGGCATCAAGTTCCGCGTCGGCGGCGGTGTGGTGAACGACATCGGCAAGGCCATCGGCGCCAACATGACGCTGAAGCCGGCGCCGCAGTCCTATGAGCTGCTGTCCTCGGGCGTCGTCGACGGCGTTTGGTTTCCGGCCGAATCGGTCGAGAGCTTCAAACTCGAGAAGCTGCTGAAGTACACCACCAGCCTGCCCGGCGGCCTTTACAACACCAGCTTCGGCTTCGTCATGAACCCGGCCACCTGGGCCAAGATCCCCAAGGCCGACCAGGCCATCATCGACAAGATGTCGGGCGAGTGGGCGGCGCGCTTCATCGGCAAGTACTGGGAAGACGCCGACCGCAAGGCCAAGGCGGCGATGCAGGTCGCCGGCTACGAAGCCACCGTCGCCGATGCCAAGTTCATTGCCGACTTCAAGGCCAAGACCGAGCCGATCGAGGCCGATTGGATCAAGGAAGCCGAGGCCAAGGGCTTGAAGAACGCCGCCGCGGTGCTGAAGGAGTTCCGCGCCGAGATCGCAAAGCTGCAATAGGAAGCGGCATGAACGCCGGTGCGCCCGGCGTTCGCGTGCGAGGACCGACCGACCGGATTGCGTTGAAGGCGCCCGGTCGGTTTCTTGCATCATGGCCCGGCAAATGAAACGTCTCGAATCACTGTTCGCCACCGTCGCCGCGATAGCGCTGTTCGCGATGATGGCCTTGACCTTTGCCGATGTGATCGGCCGCAAGTTCATCGGCAATTCACTGCCCGGCGCGGTCGAACTGACCGAGATCTTCATGGTGCTGATGATCTATTTCGCCTTGCCGCTGGCCTCGCTGGCCGGTGAGCACATCGTCTTCGACCTGCTCGACCGCCTGCTGCCCGCATCGATGCTGCGCTGGCAGAAGACGCTGTCGCACGGGCTCACGGCACTGATCCTCTTCGGCGCGGCCTGGGTGGTGACGCAGCGTGCCGCGCGTTCGCTGGCGTACGGAGACACCACGGCCACGCTGGAAATCAGCCTCTGGCCCTTCCACTACATGGTCGCGGCGATGCTGCTCGTCACCGCGCTGGTGCATGCCTGGCTGACCTGGCGCGACGCGCGCCGCAATGGGTTGCCGGCATGACCGAAGGACTGCTCGGTTTTGCGGCGATGTTCGCGCTGATGCTGATGCGCGTGCCGATCGCCATCAGCATGGGCCTGGTCGGGTTGGTGGGCCTGGGTCTGATGCGCTCGTGGCCAGCGGCGATGTCGTCGGCGGCCGGCGAGTTCATCGACATCGGCGCCTACACGCTGTCGGTGGTGCCGCTGTTCGTGTTGATGGGCAACTTCGTCACCCGCGCCGGCATGTCGCGCGACCTGTACCAGGCCGCCTATGCGTTCATCGGGCACCGGCGTGGCGGCCTGGCGATGTCCACCATCGCCGCCTGCGCCGGCTTCGGCGCGATCTGCGGCTCGTCGATCGCCACCACCGCCACGATGGCGCGCGTGGCCATGCCGGAGATGCGGCGCTTCGGCTACGAGCCCGCCTTTGCCGCCGGCTCGATCTGCGCCGGCGCCACACTCGGCATCCTGATTCCGCCATCGGTGATCCTGGTGATCTACGGCATCATGACCGAGCAGAGCATCGGCGCGCTGTTCGCCGCCGGCGTCATCCCCGGGCTGGTGGCCACGGCGTTCTATCTGCTGGCGTCGATGTGGATCACCCGCCGTCACCCCAGCTGGGGCCCGCCGGGCGAGCGTGCCAACCTGTCGGAACGGCTGGCCGCGTTGCGCGGCATCTGGGGCGTGGTCCTGCTCTTCGCCATCGTCATGGGCGGCATGTACGGCGGCTTCTTCACGCCCACCGAGGCGGCCGGTGTCGGCGCCACCGGCGGTTTCATCTTCGCGCTGGCGCGCGGCGCGCTCAACTGGACCGCGCTGCGCGAGGTGCTGGTCGAATCGGCGCGCACCTCGGCGATGTTGTTCACCATCGTCATCGGCGCGTCGCTGTTCGCCAACTTCCTCAACTTCACCGCACTGCCGACCGCGCTGCGCGACTTCGTCACTCACTTCAACGTGCACCCCCTCGCCGTCATCGTCGTCATTTGCGCCATCTACGTCGTGCTGGGCATGGCGATGGAGAGCCTGTCGATGATGTTGCTGACGGTGCCGCTGTTCTTCCCGCTGGTCACCTCGCTCGGCTTCGACCCGATCTGGTTCGGCATCATCGTCGTGTGCGTCATCGAGATCAGCCTGATCACGCCGCCGGTGGGCATGAACATCTTCGTGCTGTCCAGCGTGCTGCCGGATGTCAAGACAGCGACCATCTGGCGCGGTGTGATGCCTTTCGTGGCCGCCGACATCATGCGCATGGGCGTGCTGATTGCCTTCCCGGCGCTGAGCCTGTATCTGCCGAAGCTGTTGCAACTCTGAGCGCGTCGGCCCGCTGCAGCGTGCATTCGGGCGCGCCGCTCCCCCCGAGACCGGGGGCAGCGCCGGCGCCGCATGCCGCATAGCATGGCCTTGCGCGCCGACCTCCCGCGGCGCCATGGCGGAGCCAGAGACGATGCCCCAAAACCACGATCAAGGCAGCGGTGCCGCGCTGTGCAACCAGATGCCCGAAGGCCGCGCCATGCTGCCCAGCCCGGCACGCACCGCGCTGCGGCAGGCCGCCGCCGCGCTGGACCGCGCCGAGCAATTCCACCAGCCGCTGGAGATGGCGCTGGCCCTGGCACAGATGGCGCGGTGCTATCGCGGGTTGCAGGCGCTGGTGCCGGCCGAGCGTTACCTGGAGCGCGCCCTGGCCTGGGCCGACACGCTCGGCGCCATTGACCAGAGCGTGGAGATTCTTTGCCTGCTGGCCGAAACCACCTGCGCGCTGGCCGAGTCACAGACCCACGGCGACGGGCGTGGCGCCCATGCCGCGCGTGAACGTACCCGCGATCGTGCGTTCGAAATCGCGGGCTTGGCCAGCCGCGTCGCCGACCCGCAGTGGGAGATCAAGGTGCTGCTGCGCATCAGCGACGTGCTCGACCGCTGCGGCGATCATGACGACGCGGTGCAACTGCAATCGCGGGCAATGCGCTTGATGTATGGACCGCATGCCGGCGGCGACGTGGCCATCACCGTCGAAGGCGCGGGTCCCGGCTGACGGCTTGTGCAGTGAGGGCAGCGTGGCTTGGCCGCTGGCTCACCCGCGACCCAGCACCGGCGCCAATGCCACGCCGGTGTGCGCGCCGGCGCTCACCAGTTGCTCTGGCGCACCGGCCATGACCACGCGCCCGCCTTCGCCGCCGCCTTCAGGCCCCAGGTCGATGACCCAGTCGGCCTCGGCGATGACGTCCAGGTCGTGCTCGATGACCACCACGCTGTGGCCGCCATCGACCAGCCGGTGCAGCACGCGGATCAGCTTCTCCACGTCGGCCATGTGCAGGCCCACCGTCGGCTCGTCCAGCACGTACAGCGTGTGCGGCGGCTTCTGGCCGCGGCGCGTGATGTCGTCGCGCACCTTGCTCAGTTCCGTCACCAGCTTGATGCGCTGTGCCTCGCCGCCGCTCAGCGTGGGCGACGGCTGGCCCAGCGTCAGGTAGCCCAGGCCCACGTCCTTCAGCAGCTGCAGCGGATGGGCGATGGCGGGCATCGAGGCGAAGAACGCGACCGCTTCATCGACTTCCATCTGCAGCACCTCGCCGATGCTCTTGCCGCGCCAGCTCACCGGATCGCGGAGTTCACCGAGTTGCGGTGGATCACGGTGCAGACGACGGCGAGGCACTATCCGTTTTGAGGTCGACCGCGGCCCGAGACGCGACGGTCGCGACCAGGCCGCGACGGCGATCAGGCGTCGTTGCCCCTGACAGAGCGGCGCTGGCTCTCTTGCGGCACACTCAATGCGATGCCCGCCGCCAAATCCGCCATCCAAGCCGACGCAGCGCCGATCTTGCTCAAAAGCGCCGGGGCTTTCGAGACCTGGCTGAAGAAGAATCACGCTGCCTGCGACGGGCTCTGGCTCAAGATCGCCAAGCGGGGCGCCAAGGAAGCCAGCGTCACCTACCCCGAGGCGGTGGAGATCGCGCTCTGTTGGGGGTGGATCGACGGCCAGAAGAAGGGCCTCGACGACCAGCAGTTTCTCCAGCGCTTCACGCCACGCCGCGCGCGCAGCATTTGGTCGAAGATCAACGTCGACAAGGTCGCGGCGCTCATCGAGGCGGGCCGCATGCAGGCGCCGGGCTACGCGCAGATCGAGGCCGCCAAGGCCGACGGACGCTGGGCGCAGGCCTACGACGGAGCGCGCACGTCCGCGGCGCCCGAGGACCTGTTGGCGGCGCTGGAAGCCGAACCGAGGGCCAAGGCCTTCTTTGCAGCGATCAACGCGGCCAATCGCTACGCGGTACTGTGGCGCATCCAAACGGCCGTGAAGCCCGAGACGCGCGCCAGGCGCATCGCCCAGCTGGTGGAGATGCTGGCGCGCGGCGAGACCATTCACATCTTCAAGCCCAGACCACCCAAGGCATGAGCGCGAATGTTCACGCGTGGTCTCCTGGGCCACGCCGCTCGAAGCGGCCGGCGGCGCTTCGGTCGAAGGTATTCCGTCGTGCAGCGGTCCAGCCGTCACTGGAAAACTCCCGCTTAGGGTCGACAGCATCGGGGCCGACTACGAGCGCCATGCCGAGCTGACCGAGGCCTTTGCCGTGAAAACAACTCAGGCCCGATGGCTCCTGCGCTGGTGCCTTGCCTTGTGCTGCTGGCTGCTGGCAGCGCAGTCGTTTGCGCTGCCGGTCAGGTCCATCCTGGTGATCTATGCCAACAACCGGCTGACGCCGGGCGCCGTCGCCTTCGACCGCGGCTTGCGCGATGCGATGGCGCGCTCGGCCCACGGACCGGTGCAGGTCTTCTCGGAGTTTCTCGACATCCCCTACTTCACCGGGCCTGCCCTCGAAAGCAACGTGGCCAGCTACATCCACACGAAATACGCGGCGCGCCCGCCACTGGCGATCGTGGCCGTGGCCGATGGCGCCGTCGACTTCATCGTGCGCAACCATCTCCGGCTGTTCCCCGGCGTGCCGATCGTCCATGCGGTGACTTCGCAGTCCTACCTGCTGTCCTTGACTTCAGTGCCTGCCGACATGGTGGGTGTGCCGATGGAGTACGACTTTGCCGGCACCATCGAAACGGCGCTGCGTCTGCACCCGCGAGCGCAGCGGCTGCTGGTCGTGACGGGAGCATCGAAACGTGATCGCGGTTGGGAATCACGCCTGCGCCGCGAGGCGCCGCCAGCCGCCAGCGGCGTCGAGATCGAATTCCTCGCCGGCCTGACGACGCCGGCGCTGCTGCAGCGCTTGAGGGCGCTCGATGCGCGGACCGTGGTCTTCACGCCCGGCTATTACGAGGACGGTGAAGGCCATGTGTTCAACCCGGGCGAGGCGGTCGCGCTGCTGGCACCCGCCGCGGGGGCGCCGATCTATGGCCGCTGGAAACCTTCATCGGCAGCGGCGTCGTCGGTGGGCGATCGCCCAGCTTCGAAGGCATGGGGCGGCAGGCGGCGGCCGGCGTGATGCCTCCATTGCCGGCACCGCACCCGCGGCACTCGATCTGGCCAAGGCCACGCCCGACGTGCTGCGCATCGACTGGCGACAGGCCGCCGTTGGGGCATTGCCGAGCGTGACATTCCGGCCGATGCGGTTATGCAGTTCAAGGAGCCCAGCTTCGTGGCAGGCGCATCGCAACGAGAGGCGGTCGTCGTCGCCGTGGTGTCTGCTGCAGGCCGCCTGATCGCGACGCTGTTGGTCGAGCGCCGCCGCCGCCGAGCGGCCGAGCGGCGCGGTGCAGAAGCAGCGCAGCGAACTCGGCGCATGCCTCGCGCTTGCGCGGTGGCCGGCGAGCTGACGGCGTCCATTGCGCACGAGATCAACCAGCCGCTGGGGGCGATCCTGGCCAACGCCGACGCTGCGGAGATGCTGCTTGCAATCCGGCGCGGACCGCCGCGAAGAACTGCTGCGCCATCCTCGCCGACATCCGCCGCGACGACCTGCGCGCCAGCGATGTGATCCGCCGGCTGCGGTCGTTGCTCGCCAAACACGAAGCCCGAGCGGCAAGCGCTTCGACCTGAACGTGGCGCTGGCCGACGTCGCCGCCATGCTCAGCGGGCAGGCGCGGCAGCGGCAGGTACACTGGACATCCGGCCCGCCGCGACCGCCGCGTCCGTCGGTGGCGACCGGGTCCAGATCCAGCAGGTGCTGATCAACCTGCTGCTCAACGCCATGGACGCGGTGGCGGACCGGCCGCGAGGCAGCGGCGCATGGTCAGCCATCTCCTCGAGGATGCAGGCGATAGCGCGGTCATCACGGTGCGGGACCAAGGCCCCGGTATCGCCACGGAGCACCTGCCGCGGCTTTTCGATTCCTTCTTCAGCACCAAGCAAAAGGGCATGGGCCTGGGCCTGTCGATCGCCCGCACCATCGTCGAGGCGCACGGCGGCCGCATCCGCGCCGAGAACGCATCGGGTGAAGGCGCATTGTTCCATGTCGAACTGCCGGTGTGTGAGCCCGCGCCGGTTTCCGCAGCGCTGACCGCATGAACCCAGGCGCGTTGATCCATGTGGTCGACGACGATGAGTCGTTGCGCGAGTCGCTGCTCGACCTGCTGGAGGCCGCTGGCTTCGAGGCACGCGGCTACGCGTCAACCGGCGAGTTCCTGCTCGACCCGCTGCCCGATCGGCCCGGCTGCGTGCTGCTCGACGTGCGCCTGCCCGGCCCGTCGGGCCTGGAGTTGCAGGCCGCGCTGAAGCGCCAGGGCGTGGCGCTGCCGGTGGTCTTCATGACCGGGCATGCCGACGTGACGAGCAGCGTGCGCGCGATGAAGGCCGGCGCGGTCGACTTCCTTGAAAAGCCGGTCGGGCGCGCGACGCTGTTCGACGCCTTGCAACAGGCGCTGGTGCGCGATGCCGCACAACGCGCGCATCGCGCCGAGACGCAGCGGCACGAGCAGCGCCTGAAGGGGCTGACGGCGCGCGAACGCGAGGTCTTCGAGCGCGTGGTCGCCGGCCGTCTGAACAAGCAGATTGCCGACGAACTGGGCATCAGCCTGCGCACCGTCAAGGCGCATCGCGCGCTGGTCATGGAAAAGCTCGGCGTGGTCAACGCGGCCGAACTGGGGCGCTTCGCTGCGGGGAGGGGTTGAGGCCTGGCGGATTGCGGGTCCTGGCCGGAAAGGGACCGAGGGTCCGCAGCAAGTTGCCTGGATGCGGTCGTCCACCAGCGCCGAGACTTCAGCAGCTCACAACGTGATGGCGGTGACTGGCGCAACGCAGCATCAGTCAGCGGGCCCAGGTCTGAAGGTCAGGTTGCGGCATTGCTCCGCTGCATCAAACTACCGCACCGAACAGCGCGCCCACGCCGGCGGTGATGGCCATCGCCAGTGCCCCCCAGAAGGCGACGCGCCATGCGCCGGCTCCCATGCTGGCGCCGCCGGCACGCGCGGCCGTGGCGCCAAGCAGCGCCAGGAACAGCAGCGAGGTGGCCGAAACCACAGCGATCAATGCTGCGCTCGACGCCAGAGCCGCCACAGCCAGCGGAAGTACCGCGCCGGCGGCGAAGCTTGCAGCTGACGCCAGGGCCGCCTGTACCGGCCGTGCGCTCATGGTGATGGAGATGCCCAACTCGTCACGGGCATGCGTGCCCAGCGCGTCGTGCGACATCAGCTGCTTGGCCACCTGCTGGGCCAGCGTCGGCTCGAGGCCGCGCGCGAGGTAGATGGCCGTCAGCTCGCGCTCCTCGGCAGCGGGGTTGGCCTGCAACTCGGCGCGCTCGCGCGACAGGTCAGCGCTCTCGGTGTCGGCCTGCGAGTGCACCGAAACGTACTCACCGGCGGCCATCGACATCGCCCCGGCGACCAGGCCGGCCACGCCAGTGATCAGGATGTTCGCGTGGCTGGCGTCGGCCGCAGCCACGCCCAGCACCAGGCTGGAAGTGGAGACGATACCGTCATTGGCGCCGAGCACGGCGGCGCGCAGCCAGCCGATGCGGTCGGTGCGGTGGCGTTCGGTATGGCGCCTCGGATTGAGCATATTGAACTTGGTGGTCTGCTGCCGGCTACGGCCGCAGCTCCCGATCGAGCATACGCGCCTCGCAGGGGGCGGGTGAGTTCGCCACCGTACGGCAACGGTGCCTGTGCGTCGGTGCGCGGCGGCAAGGCGTACGCGCCGACCTGTACCAAGGTGCAGCCGCACTGCACCTCGAGCCGATAGGCAGGACGCATCGCGCCCGCGACCATGCAAGCGCTGGTTCACGGATGGTCAGATGAACGTTCAGGCGAGGCGAAAGGTCCGTCATGCCACTCGGCTCGCGACTCAGGGTACTCGTGGTAGAGGACGACGAAGGCATGCGCGAAGCCATTGAATCATTGCTGGACGCCGCGGGCATCGCATCGGCCAGCTTCGCCTCGGCCGAAGCGCTGCTCGATAGTGCCGCAGTCGGTGGTGCCGCCTGCGTCATCACCGACCTGAAGCTGCCGTCGATGTCGGGGCTGCAGTTGCTGGACGCGCTGAACCATCGCGGGTCGCGTCCGCCGGTGATCCTGATCACCGCACACGACTCGCCCGCAGTGCGCAGCGATGCCGCATCGCTTGGCGCTGCCGCGTTTCTCGCCAAGCCCTTTCTGGGCAGCGCGCTGCTGGCGGCGATCGACAGTGCCGTCTGGCCGGCATGCCCATCGAAACAAATCAACGGGGGAGCAACATGACATCGAAGTCCAGCCTTGGCGCCATCGCTGCAACGCTCACGGCCTTCGTGGCGATCGGCCTGTGGGCCACCGCGCCAGCCACGGCGCAGACAATCACCGGCACGCTGGGCTCGCCCAGCGCCACGACGACGATTCCCGGCAACCAGATCCCGGCGCCGGAGCCGAAGTTCGGCGGCACGATCACCGAAGACGCCACCACCTCCAAACCCTGGTGGCCGCCGACCGTCGTGCCACCCAAGGGCGCGCCGAACGTGCTGCTGATCATGACCGACGACCAGGGCTACGGCGTCAGCGGCACCTTCGGCGGCGTCGTGCCGACACCGGCGCTGGACCGTGTGGCCAAGGCCGGCCTGCGCTACACGCAGTTCCACTCCACCTCGTTGTGCTCACCCACGCGTGCGGCGCTGATCACCGGGCGCAACCACCACTCGGGCGGCTTCGGCGTGATCACCGAGCTGTCCACCGGCTTCCCCGGTTACGACTCGATCATCGGCCAGGACAACGCCACGATCGGCCGCGTGCTCAAGGACAACGGCTTCGCCACTTCGTGGTTCGGCAAGAACCACAACACGCCGGCCTTCCAGTACAGCGTGGCCGGGCCCTTCGACCAGTGGCCGTCGGGCATGGGCTTCGACTACTTCTACGGCTTCATGGGCGGCGAGACCGACCAGTGGCAGCCCTATCTGTTCCAGAACAACCGGCAGATCTTTCCGTGGATCGGCAAGCCCGGCTACAACCTGACCACCGACCTGGCGGACGAGGCCATCAGCTACATGAAGGCGCTGCAGGCTTCCGCGCCTGAGAAGCCCTTCTTCCTGTACTACGTGCCCGGCGGCACACATTCGCCGCACCAGCCAACGAAGGAGTGGGTCGACAAGTTCAAGGGCAAGTTCGACATGGGCTGGAACGCGCTGCGTGAGCAGATCTTCGCCAACCAAAAGCGCCTGGGCGTCATTCCCGCCAATGCCAAGCTAACCGAATGGCCCGACAGCCTGCCCAAATGGGACACGCTCTCGGCCGACCAGAAGAAGCTCTTCGCGCGCCAGGCCGAGGTGTTCGCCGCCTACGCCGCCTACACCGACCACGAAATCGGCCGTGTCATCCAGCAGGTCGAGGACATGGGCCAGCTCGACAACACGCTGATCATCTACATCGTCGGCGACAACGGCACCAGCCCTGAAGGCACGCTGTCGGGCACACCCAACCAGTACACCTCGTACAACGGCATCCTCGAATTTCCCGTCGCCGAGCAGCTCAAGTTCTACGACCTCTGGGGCTCAGAGCAGAGCTACCCGCACATGGCGGTAGCCTGGTCGTGGGCTTTCGACACGCCCTTCAAGTGGACCAAGCAGATCGGCTCGCACTTCGGCGGCACACGCCAGGGCATGGCGATCTCGTGGCCGGCGCGCATCAAGGATGTCGGCGGCATCCGCACGCAGTTCCATCATGTCATCGACATCGTGCCCACCATCCTCGAAGCCACCGGCGTCAAGTCGCCGGACATGGTCGATGGCATCAAGCAAAAGCCGATGGAAGGCGTGAGCATGGCCTACACCTTCGACAAGGCCAACGCCACCGCGGCGTCCACGCGCAAAACGCAGTACTTCGAGATGATCGCCAACCGCGGCATCTACCAGGACGGCTGGTACGCCGCGACGACGCCACCGCACGGGCCGTGGATCCTGAACGCGCCGCTGCCCGCGCCGAAGGACTACAAATGGGAGCTGTACAACCTGAACGAGGACTACTCGCAGGCCGATGACCTGGCGGCGAAGATGCCCGACAAGCTGAAGCAGCTGCAGGCGGTGTTCGACCAGGAAGCCGCCAAGTACCAGGTGCTGCCGCTGAACAACGACACCTTTGCGCGCGCGCTCGCGCCGCGGCCCAGCGCCACCGCCGGCAAGAGCGTGTTCACCTACACCGGCGTGAACCCCGGCATTCCGATGGCCAACGCGCCGAACATCCTGGGCAAGTCGTACACCGTGTCGGCGGACGTCGTGGTACCGCAAGGCGGCGGTAACGGCATGCTCGCCACCGCGGGCGGGCGCTGGGGCGGCTGGGGTCTGTATCTGCTGAACGGCAAGCCGGTGTTCAACTACAACATGCTCATCCTGGCGCAGTACCAATGGGTTGGCCAGGAGGCACTGGCGCCGGGCAAGCACAGCATCGTCTTCGAGTACACCTACGCCGGCCCCGGTATCGCCAAGGGCGGCAGCGGTGAGCTGAAGGTCGACGGCAAGGTGGTCGCCACCGGCAAGCAGGCCAACTCGATCGCCTTCCTGCAGGTGGCCGACGAGACCTTCGATGTCGGCATCGACCTGCGCACCGGGGTCAACGACAAGGACTACAAGGCACCGTTCGCCTTCAACGGCACGATCGACAAGCTGGTGGTTACGCTGGGGCCGCCGCAGCTGACGGCGGCGGACCAGCAGCGCGCCGCGCGGGCGGTCGCCAACGCGTCGGATTAGGATGTTGCGCCGGCGCTCATCGGGCGCGTCGCCGTGGCCATGTGCTGGCTGGTCGGGCCACACAATGAACAGGAAGTCGCCTCATGAAAAGCAGCTCCGTCTCCTCGAGCCGGTTGGTGGCAAGCGCTCTGATGTTGGCCCTCGCTTGCGTGGCAGACGGCACCGCATGGGCGCAGTCGTCGCAGACAACGCTGCCCGCCGACCCGTGGCCGCGCAACATCGCGCTGTCCAACGCCAGCGTCGTGGTCTATCAACCGCAGGTCGAATCCTGGGACGGTAACCAGATCCAGCTGCGTGCCGCGGTGTCGGTCAAACCCGCGGGCTCGCAGACCCCCAGCTTTGGCGCGGTGTTTGCGACGGCGCGCACCGAGGTCGATCGCGTGGCACGCACCGTGGTCTTCAACGACCTGGCCATCACCAAGAGCAATTTCCCGACGTTGCCCGACCAGGGTGCAGCCTATGCCGCCGAGCTGAAGAGCAAGTTGGGCGCCGCCACGCGCACCATCTCGCTGGACAGGGTCGAAGCGTCGTTGAAGGCGGCCGGCGTGAAGGCGCCGAGCTTCCCGGTGAAGAACGAGCCGCCGCGAATCATCGTCAGCAACACGCCGGCGATCCTGGTGCCGATCGACGGCGCGCCGGTCATCAAGCCGCTGCCCGACGACAGCCGATTCAAGCGCGTCATCAACACCCGCGCGCTGATGCTGCAAGGCGGCCTGGGCGACAGCTGGTACATGCACGTTTACGACGGCTGGCTGTCGTCGAGTTCGCTCGACGGGCCGTGGACGAAGGCCGGACGCACACCGATCGGCATGGACGACGTGGCGAAGAAGCTGGCCGCCAGCGGCATCGTCGACATGCTCACAGGCGGCCCGAACGCGAACCCCAAACCCTCACTCGCGAACGGCGTGCCGACCATCTACACCAGCCAGGTGCCGACCGAGCTGATCGTCTTCAAGGGCATCCCCGCCTTCGTGCCCGTGGTCGGCACGCTGCTGTGGGCCAGCAACAGCAGCACCGACGTGTTCATCGACACCACCACGAACGACTACTTCGTCCTGCTGTCGGGCCGCTGGTTCCGTGCGACGGGTACCGACGGCCCGTGGACCTTCGTGCCGGCGAATGCCTTGTCGGCGGATTTCGCGCGCATCCCGACCAACACGCCGGCGGCGGTGGTGCTGGCGGCGGTGGCCGGCACGCCACAGGCGCAGGAAGCGGTGATCGCCAACTCCATTGCACAGACTGCGACGGTGCCGCTGACGGGTGGGCCGAGCTTCGTGCCGAGCTTCGATGGACCGCCGCAGTTCCAGCCGATCGCCGAGACGCCGCTGTCGGTGACCACCAACGCCTCGGTGCCGATCATTCAGGTCGACCCGGGCAACTACTTCGCCGTCAGCTCCGGCGTGTGGTTCACCGCGCCGGCGGTCACTGGCCCGTGGCGGGTGGCGACGAGCGTGCCGAACGTGATCTACACGATCCCGCCCTCGTCGGTGGCGCACTTCGTCACCTACGTGCGCATCTACGGCGCGACGCCGCAGGTGGTCTACGTCGGCTACACGCCTGGCTACATGGGCACCGTGGTCGGTCCCTACGGGACGGTGGTCTACGGCACCGGCTACACCTATGCGCCGTGGGTGGGCTCGGTCTGGTACCCGCCGCCCTACACCTATGGCGTGGCCGCGGTGCCGGTGTACAACCCGGCCGTCGGCTTCACCTACGGTTTTGCGGTTGGCCTGGCGACGGCCGCCTGGGTGACGCCGTACTACGGCGCGGCCTATCACCCCTACGCCTGCTGCGGCAGCGCCACCGCCAGTGTGTATGGCCAGTACGGCAACACCGCGTACTCGGGCACGAAGACGGCCTATGCCGGCGGCGGCGTGGCGGGGGTGTCGGGCAGCGGCAATTACTACAACAAGGCCACCGGCGGGTCGGGCAACTACGCCACCAACAGGAGCTACAACGCCAACACCGGCGTGGCCAAGCAAAGCGGCGCAGTCAGCGGCACCACCGGTGCCGGCGGCAGCTATAACGCTGCAGCGGGCCGCAGCTACAACACCGCGACGGGCCAGCGCTCGTACGCATCGACGGGGTCGGCCACCGGTGCCGGCGGCAGCAGCATCGACCACACCGGTGCGACCACGGCCGGCCCACAGGGTTACGACCACACCGGATCGACATCGACCTACAACGCCAAGACCGGCGAGACGAGAAGCTGGGGCGGCGGCAGCCCGTCCTCCGAAGGCTCGCGCTTCAGTGGGTTCTCGCGCGGTGGAGAGGCCGGCGGCTTCCGCGGTGGCGGCAGTCGACGATGAGTTCAGCATTCCGGAAGTACGAGGCCAGCAGTCCTGCCCAAGTTCAGCCTGGCGTTGGATGCTTTGGTGCCGACGGCATCAGCGCCCGCGCGATCTCCAGGCCCTCGTGCCGTGTGTCGTCGCGCCGCGACGGCCGGCCCGCACGCAGATACCAGTAGCCCGCATTCCCGAGGTCCCCCTCGATGCGGTGCAGCCAAGCATGCGCCCCAGGCGCCCTCGGCGTCTTCCTGCGCCTGAGCCAGTTCGTGCGCGGCGTTCCAGTTTCCTCGCAGGCCGTGCCAGATCGCAAGCAGCATCGGCCTCGCATCCGGCGGCGGCGCATCGCCGTCGAGGCTGCGCACGAACACGTCGAGCGCGCCGGCGCTCATCCGCCTGCAGGATTCCGAGCCGCCGGAGCACGTCGGCCAGCTTCTCGCCGCGCTGCAGCGCCTCGCGCGACTGGTTCTCGCCGCTGACCTTCTCGAGCGCGCGGCGCACGACGTCGTGCTCCACCTCCTGCGGGATGACGATCACGCCGTCGACGTCGCCGAACACCAGGTCGCCGCGGCGCACGGCGACGCCGGCGCATACCACCGGCACGTCGCGCTCGACCATGCGCGCGCGGCCATTGGTGTCGAGCGGCCCGATGCCGCCGCAGAACACCGGGAAGCGCATCGCGCGGATCTGCTTCACGTCGCGCACCAGACCATCGGCACGCAGCCGACCCCGCCGCGCGCGGCGCCCGCGGTGGAGAGCAGTTCGCCCCAGGGCGCGATGCGCTCGGTGGGGCCGTCGCACGCGAGCACGGCCACGTCGCCGGGCGCAAGGTCGTCGACGAGCGCGATCTGAGGATAAGGAATTCAAACACCCTTTTTCTCGCCCATGTCCGCCCCGGCACGGCACCTGACAGCGCTTGATGCGGGCTTTGGAGTCGGCTGCGCCCTGCTGAGCGTCGACGGTGCCACCGAAATTCGGCGCTCATAAGGCTTGCCTACGGCTGAACCCTGATCTCGGGCTGCTTTGCCCCGGTACCGAGAACACCAGACGCGGCCGATCCCTGCGAGCCGTGGTGCCAGGTCGCTCGATCGACGGTGGTTGACTGCGCTCAGGCTGCCTGCAGGGCCTGTTCACGCGCAGGCGAGCGTGGCGGCGCCCGGGCCTGCAGACCCAGGTGCATGAGGAGCTTCTCGATCACTGGCTGCTCCAGGATCGCGGCAATGATCTTCATCTCGCCGCCGCAGTTCGGGCAATGCTGCAAGTCCAGATCGAACACGCGCCTGAGCAGCCGCGCCCCAGCTGATGAGCGCCGGCCGATGGCGCGCACAGCTCGTCTCG
The DNA here is from genome assembly GCA_963837675.1 of uncultured beta proteobacterium. Classification (GTDB taxonomy): domain Bacteria; phylum Pseudomonadota; class Gammaproteobacteria; order Burkholderiales; family Burkholderiaceae_C; genus Rubrivivax. Next base: position 55,600 of record CAWIOH010000003.1, read on the forward strand.
CACTCGGCAGGTGGCGCAGCTTGGGCGGGTCGGCCGACGGCTTGCACGCGTGGCTCCCGAGGTGGTGACCTCGCACGGTCTCAAGCCGCGCACGGCGTGGCAATCGCCCTCAGGGGCGCCTACCTGTGGCGCCTGGTTTCAGGTGCCTGCTTCCAGGTGTCTACTTGCTGGTGAGGCCCTCTTGGTCACCTGGCTACCGGCGCGCCAGCACCGGAGCCAGCGCCACGCCGGTGTGCGTGCCGGCCGCCACCACCTGCTCCGGCGTGCCCGCCAGCACCACGCGCCCGCCCGCGCCGCCACCCTCCGGCCCCAGGTCGATGACCCAGTCGGCCTCGGCGATGACGTCCAGGTCGTGCTCGATGACCACCACGCTGTGGCCGCCATCGACCAGCCGGTGCAGCACGCGGATCAGCTTCTCCACATCTGCCATGTGCAGGCCGACCGTAGGCTCGTCCAGCACGTACAGCGTGTGCGGCGGCTTCTGGCCGCGGCGCGTGATGTCGTCGCGCACCTTGCTCAGTTCCGTCACCAGCTTGATGCGCTGTGCCTCGCCGCCGCTCAGCGTCGGTGAGGGCTGGCCCAGCGTCAGGTAGCCCAGGCCCACATCCTTCAGCAGCTGCAGCGGATGGGCGATGGCGGGCATCGAGGCGAAGAACTCGACCGCTTCATCGACTTCCATCTGCAGCACCTCGCCGATGCTCTTGCCGCGCCAGCTCACCGCCAACGTCTCGGCGTTGAAGCGCTGGCCGTGGCAGCTTTCGCACGGCACCTTGACATCGGGCAGGAAACTCATTTCGATGGTGCGCACCCCCTGCCCTTCGCAGCTGCGGCAGCGGCCGTCACCCGTGTTGAAGGAAAAGCGCGCGGCCGCATAGCCGCGCGCCTTGGCTTCGAGCGTCTCGGTGAAGAGCTTGCGGATGGAATCCCAGAAGCCGATGTAGGTGGCCGGGCAGGAACGCGGCGTCTTGCCGATCGGCGTCTGGTCGACTTCGAGCACGCGGTCGATCAGAGTCCACCCGTCGATGCGCTCGACGCCCTGCCAGTTCGGCTTTGCCCCGCGGCTGTTGATGAACTGCAGGTTGGCCAGCAGCACATCGCGCGCCAGGGTGCTCTTGCCCGAACCGCTGACGCCGGTGACAGCCACCAGGCGATGCAGCGGCATGTCGAGCGTGATCCACTGCAGGTTGTGCAGCGAGGCACCGTGCAGCCGCAATGCCGGCGCCGATGGCGCCACCTCCCGGCGCGGCTGCAACGGATGACGCAACGGTGCTGCCAGCAAGCGCCCGGTGACCGACGTGGCGCTGGCCGACAGGTCGGCCGCCGAGCCCTCGGCCACCAGCCTGCCGCCGCGCTTGCCGGCGCCCGGGCCGATGTCGATCAGATGCTCGGCCCGCCGGATCGTGTCCTCGTCATGCTCCACCACCACCAACGTATTGCCCTTGTCGCTCAAGCTTTGCAATGCATTCAGCAGGATGCGGTTGTCGCGCGGGTGCAGGCCGATGGTCGGTTCGTCGAGCACGTAGCACACGCCCTGCAGGTTGCTGCCCAGTTGCGCCGCCAGGCGGATGCGCTGCGCCTCGCCGCCGCTGAGCGTGGGTGCGGCGCGGTCCAGCGTCAGGTAGCCCAGGCCGACCTCTTCCAGGAAGGTCAGCCGCCCGACGATCTCGCTGATGACGTCGCGGCCGATGCCGGTCTCGCGCTGCGACAGGTGCCCTTCGCGCGTCAGCCCCTCGACCCAGGCCCGCGCCGCGCCCACCGACTGCGCGGCAATCTCGCTGATCGCCTTGCCGTCGAAGCTGACCTGCCGCGACTGCGGGTTCAAGCGCGAGCCGTGGCAATCAGGGCACGGCGCATCGACCACGCCTTCGACCTCGGCCTCCTCGGCCGGGAAGCTCTGCTCGCGGCCCTTCGGGTCGTCGTCGCGCTTCGTGTCGTCGTAGGCCTTGCGCTGCTCGCGCGTCAGCGCCAGCCCGGTGCCGACGCAGGTGCTGCACCAGCCGTGCTTGCTGTTGTAGGAAAACATGCGCGGGTCCAGCTCGGGATAGCTGGTGCCGCACACCGGACAGGCGCGCTTCGTGGAGAAGACCTTGACCGCACCGATGGCCACCGTACTCTGACCCGCGTCCATCGCCGCCGCCAGCCCGTCCAGCGAGTGCAGCAAATGCATCACGCCCTTGCCGATTTCCAGCGCCTTCGACAGCGCAGCGCGCAACTCAGCCTCGTTCTCCGGCGTGATGAGCATGTCGGCCACTGGCAGCTCCAGCGTGTGCTCCTTGAAGCGGTCCAGCCGCGGCCACGGGTCGAGCTTGAGGAATTCGCCATCGACGCGCAGATGCGTCTGACCGCGCGCCTTGGCCCATTTCGCCAAGTCGGTGTAGACGCCCTTGCGCGCCACCACCAGCGGCGCCAGCAGGCCGACGTGCTGGCCCTTGTGGTCGCGCAGCAGTTGCGCGGCAATGCTCTCGGCGCTTTGCGGCCGCACCGGCGCGCCGTCATGCACGCAATGCTGCAGCCCGAGCTTGACCCACAGCAGACGCAGGAAATGCCAGACCTCGGTGGTCGTGGCCACCGTGCTCTTGCGCCCGCCGCGCGACAGGCGCTGCTCGATGGCCACCGTCGGCGGGATGCCGTAGACCGCATCCACCTCGGGCCGGCCGGCCGGCTGCACGATGCTGCGCGCATAGGCGTTCAGGCTTTCCAGGTAGCGACGCTGCCCTTCGTTGAACAGGATGTCGAAGGCCAGGGTGCTCTTGCCCGAGCCCGACACGCCGGTGATGACACTGAACTTGCCGCGCGGGATGTCCACGCTCAGGTTCTTCAGGTTGTGCTCGTGCGCATTGACGATGCGGATCGACGGATCGATCACCGGCCGCGCCGCGCGCTGCACCTTCACGATCGACTGCAGCGGCGTGCCTTCTTCCGCACGATGGTCGCCCAGGCCCAGGCTGCGCTCGTAGTCGCGCAGCGCCCGGCCCGTGTGCGACGTGCCATGCGCCTTCACGTCCTGCGGCGTGCCGACGCACACCACCTCGCCGCCGCCCTCGCCGCCTTCGGGGCCGAGGTCGACGATCCAGTCGGCCGCGCGCACCACGTCCAGGTTGTGCTCGATGACGATGAGCGAATGGCCAGCGTCGAGCAGCTTGCGCAAGGCCCGCATCAGCTTGGCGATGTCGTCGAAGTGCAGCCCGGTCGTGGGCTCGTCGAAGAGGAACAGCTGCCCCTTCTTCGCCGCCGGCTGGCGCGGACCCGAGGCTGCGTCGGCGAGAAAACCCGCCAGCTTCAGGCGCTGCGCCTCGCCGCCCGACAGCGTCGGCACCGGCTGGCCCAGGCGCACGTAGTCCAGGCCGACATCGACGATCGGCTGCAGCCGCGCCAGCACCTCGCGGTCGTCGCGGAACAGCGTCGCCGCCTCGTTCACCGTCAATTCCAGCACGTCGGCCACCGACAGCTGGCGCGGCCCGCGCACGATGCGCGCTTCGAGGATCTCGGCGCGGAAGCGCCTGCCGTCACAGTCCGGACAACGCAGATACACGTCGCTGAGGAACTGCATCTCCACATGCTCGAAGCCCGAGCCGCCGCAGGTCGGGCAGCGCCCGTCGCCGGCGTTGAAGCTGAACATGCCGGCGCTGTAGCTGCGTTCGCGCGACAGCGGCGCCTCGGCGAACAGCTTGCGGATCTCGTCCCAGGCACCGACGTAGCTGGCCGGGTTGGAGCGCGCGGTCTTGCCGATCGGCGACTGGTCGACGAACACCGCATCGCTCAACCAGTCGGCGCCGAGCAGCCGCTCGTGCGCACCCGGCGTTTCCGTGGCCTTGCCGAAGTGGCGCGCCAGCGCAGGGAACAGCACGTCCTGGATCAGCGTGCTCTTGCCCGATCCCGACACGCCCGTCACCACCACCAGCCGCTGCAGCGGCAATGTCACGGTGAGGTTCTTCAGGTTGTGCTCGCGCACGCCTTCGACGATCAGCTTCGGCGTGGCGTCGTTGACGATGCGGCGCTGGCCGATGCTCACCTGCTTGCGCGCGCCGAGGTAAGCGCCGGTGAGCGTGTCGGCGTGGCGCGCCTCCTCGGGCGCGCCGTCGAAGACGATCCGGCCACCGCGCTCGCCCGGCCCCGGGCCCATGTCGATCAGCCGGTCGGCGGCGAGCATCACTGCCGGGTCGTGCTCCACCACCACCAGCGTGTTGCCGGCGTCGCGCAGCCGGTGCATGGCCTCGACGATGCGCCCCATGTCGCGCGGGTGCAATCCGATGCTCGGCTCGTCCAATACGAACATCGTGTTCACCAGCGACGTGCCCAGCGCCGTGGTCAGGTTGATGCGCTGCACCTCGCCGCCGCTGAGCGTGCGGCTCTGCCGGTCCAGCGTGAGGTAGCCCAGGCCGACGTCGCACAGGTACTTCAAGCGTGTGCCGATTTCCTCGTGCAGCAGTTTCAGCGCCTCGTCGTGACGTGCGTCGCGCAGCGGCAGGCCATCGAAGAAGCGCCGCAGCCGCTCGATCGGCAGCAGCATCAGGTCGTGCAGGCTCAGGCCCGGCAGCGCTTCGAGCTGGTCGCGTGTCCACGCGGCGCCGACCGGAAGGTTGCGCCCGGCCGGCGGCAGCACGGCATCGGCACTGGCCTTGTCGCCCAGCCGCCAGAGCAAGGCTTCGAGCTTGAGCCGCGCCCCGCCGCAGGCTGTGCACGGCGTATAGCTCCTGTACTTGGACAGCAGCACCCGGATGTGCATCTTGTAGGCCTTGCTCTCCAGATAGCCGAAGAAGCGGTGGATGCCGTACCACTGCTTGTTCCACTTGCCGTTCCAGTTCGGCGAGCCGTTCAGCACCCAGTCGTGCTGGGCCGGCGTCAGTTGCGTCCATGCCGTGTCGCGCGGGATGCCGGCCTCGCCCGCGTACTTCAGCAGGTCGTCGTGGATCTCGGCCCAGGCCGGCGTCATGATGGTCTTGATGGCGCCGTTGCGCAGCGTCTTGCGCGGGTCGGGAATGACCAGGCCGAGGTCGACGCCGATGACGCGGCCGAAGCCGCGGCAGGTCTCGCAGGCGCCGAAGGCCGAGTTGAAGCTGAACAGCGCCGGCTGCGGGTCCGCATAGCGCTGATCGCTTTCCGGGCAGTGCAGCCCGGTGGAATAGCGCCACAGCTCGGGCGCGCCGCCTTCTTCGTCGGACAGCCGATAGACGTTGAGGTGGCCGCTGCCGCGCTTCAGCGCCAGCTCGATCGCCTCCATCACGCGCACCTTCTCGGCGCTGCCAAGCCGGAGGCGATCGGCGACCACATCGAGCAGCTTCCTGCCGTCCGCGTCGCGCTCGGCCTGCACCCGCGAGAAGCCGCTGGCCGACAACCACTGCTCGATCTGCTCGGCGCTCGTGTTGGCCGGCAGTTCCACCGGGAAGGTGAACACCAGGCGCGGGTCACCATCGGCCGCGCGCGCCAGCAGGTCCGCGTGGATCGTCTCCGGCGTATCGTGCCGCACCGGCAGCGCGGTCAGCTTGTCGAACAGCGACGCCGCACGCGCGAACAGCAGCTTCAGGTGGTCGTTCAACTCGGTCATCGTGCCGACCGTGCTGCGGCTGGTGCGCACCGGGTTCGTCTGGTCGATGGCGATGGCGGGCGGCACGCCGTCCACGCGGTCCACCGCGGGCCGGTCCATGCGCTCGAGGAACTGGCGCGCATAGGCGCTGAAGGTCTCGACATAGCGCCGCTGGCCTTCGGCATACAGCGTATCGAACACCAGGCTCGATTTGCCCGAACCCGAGGGGCCGGTGACCACCGTCATCTCGCCCGTGCGGATGTCGAGGTCCAGGTTCTTCAGGTTGTTCTGACGGGCACCGCGGATGAGGATCGAACCGGACATGGAAGCTCTGCGCGCTGGGCGGAACCGGCCATTCTAGGAGCCGGTGCTGGCCATCGGCATGGCAGGGTCGGCGCGGCGCCGCCGCTCAGTTCGGGGTGTAGGCCAGCCGCACGTAGATCGGCGCGAAGGCCTCGGCCTGCGTCAGCTCGAGCAGGCTCTCGCGCGACAGCTCCAGCATCGCCAGGAAGGTCACCACCAGCACGCCGATGCCGCGCGCCGGGTCGAACAGTTCCTGAAACTCGATGAACTTGCGGCCCTGCAGCCGCTTCAGCACGATGCTCATGTGCTCGCGCACCGACAGCTGCTCGCGCGTGATGTGGTGATGCTGGTTCAGCTTGGCGCGTTTCAGAATGCCGGTCCAGGCCTCGCGCAGGTCCTCGGCATTGACATCGGGAAAGCGCGGCTCGATGGATTGCTCGATCGTGACCTGCGCGCGCAGGAAGTCGCGCCCCAGCACCGGCAGCGTTTCCAGCTTGGCGGCGGCCAGCTTCATCTGCTCGTATTCCAGCAGGCGGCGCACCAGCTCGGCGCGCGGGTCGGCCACCTCGGCGCCATCGGCCGTCTTCTTCGGCGGCAGCAGCATGCGCGACTTGATCTCTATCAGCATCGCCGCCATGAGCAGGTATTCGCTGGCCAGTTCGAGGTTGCGCTGGCGAATTTGCTCGACATACTCCAGGTACTGCCGCGTCACGTCGGCCAGCGGGATGTCGAGGATGTTGAAGTTCTGCCGCCGGATCAGGTACAGCAGCAGATCCAGCGGGCCCTCGAAGGCCTCGAGAAAAACCTCCAGCGCATCGGGCGGGATATACAGGTCGGTCGGCAGCTTGAACAGCGGCTCGCCGTACAGCCGTGCCAGCGCCACCTGGTCCACCACATCGGGCAAGGGTGCCTCGGCGGCGGGCAAGGCATCGAATGCGGCCGCAGGCACGGCCAGGCGGGCGGGACTCAAGACGCTCAGTCGGTCTTGGTCTGGTAGACGTAGGGCTGCTGCGGTACCTTGGCCTCTTGCCAGGCCTCCTGCGCCTGGCGATCGAGCGACTTGTCCCACAGCAGCGCGCGGCCGGCGCGCTGCTCGCTTTCCAGGCTGGGCTTCTTGGCCTTCAGTTCGTCGATGAAGATCGACACCTCGGACTTGTACGGCTCACGAGCGAAGAGGGACATGGTGTCACGCGACTGCAGCAGAATCGCTGATTTTAGCCGGGCGACAACCCGGCACCGGGCCCGCGCATGACCGAGATCGAACTGAAGTTCCAGGTGCCGCCGGCCCGGCGCGACGCCGTGGCGCGCGCCGTGGCCACGCGCACGGCGGTCCGCCTGGCATTGCGCGCGCGCTACTTCGACACTGCCGAACGCGCGCTGGCCCACGCCGGCCTGGCCCTGCGCGTGCGCAAGGAAGGCCGGCGCTGGGTGCAAACGCTGAAGGGCAGCGGCGACGGCCTCTGGCAGCGCCTGGAACATGAGGTGGTGCTGAGCGTTCCGGCCGGCACCGAGCCGATGGCCGACCCGGCGTTGCACGACGGCACCCCGGCCGGTGAGGCCCTGCGTCGGGCCCTCCCGGCGGGAGACAGCGGCCTGATGGGCATCTACGGCACCGAGGTCAGGCGCACCCTGCGGTTGGTGCGCGCGCGCGGCTGCGTCGTGGAACTGGCCCTCGACCAAGGCGCGCTGACCGCCGGTGATCGGCGCTGGCCGCTGTGCGAGCTGGAGTTCGAACTCAAAGGCGGCGATGCCGGCGCCATGGCCGCGCTGGCCTCGCGCTGGGTAGCGCGCTTCGGCCTGACGCTGGACACGCGCACCAAGGCCGAGCGCGGTGACCGGCTGGCTCGCGGTGTGCGCCTGGGCGAGCCGGTCAAGGCGCAGCCGTTGTCGCTGTCCAAGGGCGTGGGCGGCCCAGCGGCCCTGCGCGCGATGGTCGGCAATTGCTTGAAGCAGGTGCTGACCAATGCCAGCGACGTGGCGCACGAACCCGACACCACGCCGGAGCACCTGCACCAGCTGCGCGTCGGGCTGCGCCGGCTGCGCACGGTATTGCGCGAGATGGCGGCGGCTTCGCCGCAGCCGCTGGACGAGACGGCGCAGGCCCTGGCCCGCCTGTTTGCCCGGCTGGGTTCGGCGCGCGACCGCGACGCACTGGCGCAGACCTTGCTGCCGGCCCTGCGCCAGGCAGGCGCTTCAGGCCTGCAGCTACCGCAGATCGCGCCCGAGCCGGCGGCGCAGCTGGCGCTGTGCGAACCGGCCACGAACCAGCTGTGGCTGGTGCTGGCAGCCTTTGCCGCCGGCTCCGACAACGACGGCATCGACCAAAAAGGCGAAAGTGCCGAATCGCTGCTGCAGCGCCGCCTGGACCGGCTGTTCAAGCAGGTGCGGCGCGATGCCATGCGCTTCGACAGCCTCGACGACACCGCCCGCCACGGCCTGCGCAAGCGCGTCAAGCGGCTGCGCTACCTGGGCGAACTGTCCGCGTCGCTGTACAAGCCGAAGGCGCTGCATGATTTCCAGAAGAGTCTCGGCCCGGCCCAGGATGCGCTGGGCGCCTACAACGACATCTGCGTCGCCCGCGCGCTGTTCCAGCCCGAGGGCGCGCACGACGCCATGGCGATGTTCGCGCTGGGCTGGCTGGCGCGCGAGCGCGATGTCGGCATCGCGCGTTGCGTGCGCGCACTGGCGCCGCTGCGCAAGGCCGAACCCTTCTGGCGCCGGCCGCGTCAGGCGCCCGGCGCGTCGACCTGACCGGCCGCGGCCGCCAGGTTCGGCACGATCGCGTCGGGCCCGATCACCGCTTCGAAACCCGAGCGCCGCATCAGCGACAGCGGCTGTTCGTTGACATTGGCCAGCACCAGGCCGATGTCCTGGCGCTTGAGCACGCGGTGCAGTTGCTCCAGCGCCTCCAGCCCCGAGGTGTCCATCGAGATCAGCCGGTGCATCTCCAGCACCACCGCGCGCGTGCCCTCGGACAATTGGCTGGGCAAGGCCTCGATCTTGCCCACCGCGCCGAAGAACAACGAACCGAACAGCTCGAACACCGTCACGCCCGGCGGCATGTCGTCAGCGGCGTGAGGGCGCACGCTGAACAGTGTGCTCATGCGGTAGATGAAGAACACACAGGCCAGAAGCAGACCGACCTGCACCGCCACGGTCAGGTCGAAGACGACCGTGAGCGTGAAGGTGCCGAGCAGTATGGTGCGGTACTGCGCGCTGAACCTGCGCAGTCGCACGAACTCATGCCATTCGCCCATGTTCCAGGCCACGAACATCAGGATGCCAGCCAGCGCCGCCAGCGGGATGTGCATGGCCAGCGGCGCGGCCAGCAGCACGATCAGCAGCAGCGTGGCGGCGTGCACGATGCCGGCGATGGGCGATGCCGCGCCGGCGCGCACGTTGGTGATGGTGCGCGCGATGGTGCCGGTGGCCGGGATGCCACCGAAAAATGGCACGACGAAGTTCGCCACGCCCTGCGCCATCAGTTCCTGGTTCGGGTCGTGGCGCGGGAAGTCGGTGGCGTTGTCGGCGACGCGCGCACACAGCAGCGATTCGATGGCGCCGAGCAGCGCGATGGTGACGGTGGGGATGAACAGCAGTTTCGCGGTGGCCCAGCTGAGCTCGGGCAGCGCAAAGGCCGGCAGTGATTGCGGGATGCCGCCGAAGCGCGAGCCGATGGTTTCCACCGGCAGCTTCAGCAGCAGCGCCACCACGGTGGCCGCGACCAGCGCGATGATCGTGCCCGGCAGGTGCGCGCTCAAGCGCCGCAGCCGCGCCCAGCCGCCGGTGGGCGCACGCGGCATCGTGTAGGACTTGGGCCACAGCACCACCAGCGCCAGGCTGCCCGCGGCCAGAGCCATTGCGGCCGGATTGATGGTGTCGATGTGTGAGGCCAGCGTATGGAGCTGCGTGAAGAAGTCCGATGGCATCTTCTCGATGCGCAGGCCCAGGAAGTCCTTCAGCTGGGACAGCCCGATCAGCACCGCGATGCCGTTGGTGAAGCCGATGATGATCGGCACGGGCACATAGCGCACCATCGCACCGAGCTTGAACAGCCCCAGCAGGAACAGCAGCACGCCGGCCAGCGAGGTGGCAATCAGCAGGTTGGCCAGGCCGTAGCGTTCGACGATGCCGTAGACGATGACGATGAAGGCGCCGGCCGGCCCGCCGATCTGCACATTCGAGCCGCCCAGCGCACTGATCAGGAAGCCGGCGATGATGGCGGTGAAGATGCCCGCTTCGGGCTTGACACCCGACGCAATGGCGAAGGCCATCGCCAGCGGCAGCGCGACGATGCCGACCGTCAGCCCGGCACCGACATCGCGGGCGAACAGTGCGGCGTTGTAGTCGCGCAGCGCGTCGAGCAGGCGGGGCCTGAAACGCTGCAGTTGCATCGCGAAGAGGGGCATTCAGCGCGGCTTGCGCGATGTTTGGGCGCGTCTCGCGCCGGCCATGGCAGCCGGCTTGCCGCCGGGCTCGTAGCTTGCGCCATGCTGTGCGAGATAGTCGCGGATCAGCTGCCGCACCACCTGCGATGGTGTCAGGTCCTGCGTGGCACACAGCTTTTCGAACGCGGCCTTCTTGGCCGGGTCGATGAGCAGCGTCAGGCGGGCGGTCTTGGCTTCCATGCCTGCATTCTATATGTGCATGGCATGTTAATTAAACACACACCGGGTGCGCAACGCCGCGCATCCCCGGACGCAATGCCGGGCTGGCGTCTCAGCGCACGCGCATTCCCGGCACCGCGCCGGGCCAGGGCTCCAGCACATAAAGCCCCGGGTGCGCCTTCTCGTCGGCGTGCGACGCAGCCAGCACCATGCCTTCGCTCGAGCCGAACTTCATCTTGCGCGGCGCCAGGTTGGCCACCACCACCGTCAGCTTGCCCGCCAGGTCCTCGGGCGCATAGGCCGACTGGATGCCACTGAAGACGTTGCGCAGGCGACCCTCGCCCACATCCAGCGTCAGCTGCAGCAGCTTGCTGCTGCCCTCGACGCGCCGCGCCTCGACGATCCGGGCGATGCGCAGGTCCACCTTGGCAAAGTCGTCGATGCCGATCTCGGCGGCCAGCGCCTCGCCGCCGGGTTGCACCGCCATTGGCGCAGGCGCTTCGAACAATGCATCCATCGCCTTCGGCTCGATGCGTTGCATCAGGTGCTTGTATTCGCCGATGCGGTGGCCGCCGATGGCACGCGCGGCATCGGAGAAAACCAGCGGCTCGACGCGCAGGAAGGCCTCGACCATCGTCGCCAACGCCGGCAGCACCGGCTTGAGATAGATCGTCAGCAGGCGAAAGGCCTCGATGCACACGCTGCACACGTCGTGCAGCACCGCGTCCTGCCCGGCCTGCTTGGCCAGTTCCCAGGGCTTGTGCTGGTCCACATAGGCGTTGACGCGGTCGGCCAGGGCCATGATCTCGCGCAGCGACCTTGCCGAACTCGCGCTCCTCGTAGAGCTGCTCGATAACGCCGCGATGGGCGCGCAGCGCGTCCAGCAGGGCGCGCCCCTCGACACCGGTGTCGGAGGACAGGTGGCCGCCGAAGCGCTTATTCAGGAAGCCTGCGGCGCGGCTGGCGATGTTGATGTACTTGCCCACCAGGTCGGCATTGATGCGCGCGACGAAGTCCTCGGCGTTGAAATCGATGTCCTCGACGCGGCTGTTCAGCTTGGCGGCGATGTAGTAGCGCAGCCATTCGGGGTTCAGGCCGATCTCGAGGTAGCGCAGCGGACTGATGCCGGTACCGCGGCTCTTGCTCATCTTCTCGCCGCTGACGGTGATGAAGCCGTGCACGAAGATGCGGTCAGGCACCTTGCGGCCACTGAACTTCAGCATCGCCGGCCAGAACAGCGTGTGGAAGGTGACGATGTCCTTGCCGATGAAATGGATCTGCTCCAGATCGGGGTCGGCCAGGTAGGCGTCGAAATCGACGCCGTGCGCATTCAGCAGGTGCTTCAGCGAGGCCAGATAGCCCACCGGCGCGTCGAGCCAGACGTAGAAATACTTGCCCGGCGCGTCGGGGATCTCGATGCCGAAATAGGGCGCGTCACGGCTGATGTCCCAGTCGGCCAGGCCGCCTTGCCCGTCGTCTTGCTTGACAAACCATTCCTTGACCTTGTTGGCCACCTCGCCCTGCAGCCTGCCGTCCTGCGTCCAGGCTTCGAGGAATTCGACGCAGCGCGGGTCGGACAGCTTGAAGAAGAAGTGCTCGCTGCTCTTCAACACCGGCACCGCGCCGCTCAGCGTGGAGTGCGGATTCTTCAGTTCGGTGGGGGCGTACACCGCGCCGCAGTTCTCGCAGTTGTCGCCGTACTGGTCCAAGGTGCCGCACTTCGGGCACTCGCCCTTGATGTAGCGGTCGGGCAGGAACATGCTCTTCACCGGGTCGAAGAACTGCTCGATGGTGCGCGTGGCGATCAGATCGTTGGCGCGCAGGGCGCGGTAGATGTCCTGCGCCAGTTGATGGTTCTCCGGCGCGTCCGTGCTGTGCCAGTGGTCGAAGGCGATGTGGAAGCCGTCGAGGTATTCCTTGCGCCCGGCGGCGATCTCGGCGACGAAGGCCTGCGGCGTCTTGCCGGCCTTCTCCGCCGCGATCATGATCGGCGCGCCATGCGCATCGTCGGCACAGACGAAATTCACCTCGGCGCCCATCAACCGCTGGAAACGCACCCAGATGTCGGCCTGGATGTACTCCATCATGTGGCCGATGTGGAACGGCGCGTTGGCGTAGGGCAGCGCGGTCGTGACGAAGAGCTTGCGGGTCATGCGGTGGCCTGATGCTGAGGCGCGGATTCTAGGAGGCTGTCGGGCCAGCGCCCTCAAGTTAGACTGCGGGTCCCACTTGCTGGACGATATCTTCCATGCCCGCCGTGAACGAAGCCGCACTGCTCGATGCGCTGAAAACCGTCATCGACCCGAACACCGGCAAGGACCTGGTCTCGACCAAGCTTTTGAAGAACCTGAAGCTCGAAGGCGGCGACGTGGCTTTCGATGTCGAGCTGGGCTACCCGGCGAAGAGCCAGATCGCGGCACTGCGCAAGGCGCTGATCACGGCCGCGCGCGGCGTCACCGGCGTCGACAACGTCAGCGTCAACATCGGCTCGAAGATCACCGCGCACGCGGTGCAGCGCGGCGTGCAATTGCTGCCCAACGTGAAGAACATCGTCGCCGTGGCGTCGGGCAAGGGCGGTGTGGGCAAGAGCACCACCGCCGTGAACCTCGCGCTGGCGCTGGCCGCCGAGGGCGCCAGCGTCGGCATCCTCGATGCCGACATCTACGGCCCGAGCCAGCCGATGATGATGGGCATCCACGGCCGGCCGGAGAGCAGCGACGGCAAGACGATGGAGGCGATGGAGAACTACGGCGTGCAGGTGATGTCGATCGGTTTCCTCATCGACGCCGACAACCCGATGATCTGGCGCGGACCGATGGTCACGCAGGCGCTGGAGCAGCTGCTGCGCCAGACCAACTGGCGCGAGCTGGACTATCTGATCGTCGACATGCCGCCGGGCACCGGCGACATCCAGCTCACGCTGTGCCAGAAGGTGCCATTGACCGGAGCGCTGATCGTCACCACTCCGCAGGACATTGCGCTGCTCGACGCGAAGAAGGGCCTGAAGATGTTCGAGAAGGTCGGCGTGCCGATCCTCGGGCTGGTGGAGAACATGTCGATCTACGTGTGCCCGAATTGCGGCCACAGCGAGCACATCTTCGGCGCCGACGGCGGCAAGAGGATGGCCGGCGAGTACAAGGTGGACTACCTCGGCGCGCTGCCGCTGAACCTGTCGATCCGCGAGCAGACCGACGGCGGCCGACCCAGCGTGGTGGCCGACCCCGATGGCGAGATCGCCGGCATCTACAAGGCCGTCGCCCGGCAGGTGGCGGTGAAGATCGCGTTGCGCGCCAAGGACTTCTCGGCCAAGTTTCCGACCATCGCGATTTCGAAGAACACCTGATCGATCGCGCCACGGCGGGCCGGCGAGCCGCAGGGCGTGCGGCGACGCGGCGCCTCAGCGCAGCTGCGCGCGCATGGCGTCGATGACGGCGCGGTAGTCGGTCTGCCCGAAGACCGCGCTGCCGGCGACGAAGGTGTCCGCGCCGGCATCGGCCACGCGGCGGATGTTGTCCACCTTGATGCCGCCATCGACCTCCAGGCGGATGTCGCGGCCGCTCTTTTCGATGAGCTTCTTCACCTGCTCGATCTTGCGCAGCGCGCCGTCGATGAAGGTCTGCCCGCCAAAACCGGGATTGACGCTCATGATCAGCACCAGGTCGAGCCGCTCCAGCGTCCACTCCAGCACGTCGATCGGCATCGCCGGATTGAAGACCAGCCCCGCCCCGACGCCGGCGGCGCGAATCAATTGCAGCGTGCGATCGACGTGCGCGCTGGCGTCGGGGTGGAAGCTGATGAGGTCGGCGCCGGCCTCGGCAAAGGCCTGGGCCAGCGCATCCACCGGCCGCACCATCAGGTGCACGTCGATCGGCACCTTCGTGCCATCGGCCCGGACGGCATGCTTGCGCAGCGCCTGGCAGACCATCGGGCCGAATGTCAGATTCGGCACGTAGTGGTTGTCCATCACGTCGAAGTGAATCCAGTCGGCGCCGGCATCGATGACGGCGCGCACCTCCTCGCCGAGCCTGGCGAAATCGGCCGACAGGATGCTGGGGGCGATGCGATAGCTGCTCATGGAATTGGCTGCGGGGTAGGTTCTCGATTTTAGGCGGCTGCCTACAATGCGGCCGCATGAAAGACCCGAGCTTCAGCTGCAGTGTCAAGACCGCCTACCTGCCGGAGCAGTCGCAGCAGCCCGAAGGGCCTTTCGCCTTTTCCTACACCGTCACCATCACCAACGATGGTGGTGTCGCCGCGCAACTGGTGGCGCGGCACTGGGTCATCACCGACGCGGCCGGGCATGTGGAGGAGGTGCGCGGCCTGGCGGTGGTGGGACACCAGCCGCTGCTCAAGCCGGGCGAGTCCTTCGAGTACACCAGCTGGACGCGCCTGGGCACGCCGCAGGGCACGATGCAGGGCACCTTCTTCTGCATGACCGAGGACGCGCGCTCCTTCGACGCGCCGATCCCGCCGTTCACGCTGGCACGGGCCAGTGCCCTGCATTGAGCGGTTGGCACCGGCTCAGGCCGGCGGGTCCTGACCCTCGCGTTCGCCTTTGCGGCGCCCGGCGAACATGACCCACCAGACGATGAAGACCAGCAGCCCCAGCGCGAGCAGGGCTTCCAGGATCAGCAAGAGCATGGGGCGTCGCGGTTGGGTGCTGGGCACGGTGGTGGCCACCGCGGCGGCGATTTTAGGTTCGCTGCCCGGCTGCGCCACGCCACCGGCCGAACCGCCTGCACCCGCGGCGTCCGTGGCGGCCACCGCGGCGGCGCCGCCGGCAACGGCTCCTGCCGCAGCGCCACAGCGTTTGCAACGCCCGCGCAGCCAATGGGTCGCCGTGGGCTGGGACCAGTTGCCCGCCTGGCCCGACGACCGCAGTGCCGAAGCCTGGCCCGCGCTGCTGCGCAGTTGCGAACGGCCGGCGCCAGGCTGGTCGGCGCTGTGCGCCGACGCCTTGCTGGCCGCGCCCGGCGACGATGCCGCCACGCGCCGGTGGTTGGAGCAGCGGCTGCAGCCCTATCGCATTGAAGGCCTGGACGGTGCCGCCGACGGGCTCATCACCGGCTATTTCGAACCCCAGGCGGATGCCAGCCGCACACGGCGCGCGGCCTTCGCCGTGCCGCTGTACGCGCCGCCTGCCGACCTGGCCCAGCGCAAGCCCTACTGGACGCGCCAACAGCTCGACACGGTGCCGGCCGCGCGGGCGGCACTGCGTGGGCGCGAGATCGCCTATGTGGCCGACCCGCTGGATGCACTGCTGCTGCAGGTGCAGGGCTCGGGCCGGCTGCGCCTGCGAGGTGCCGACGGACGCGTCGACATCGTGCGCCTGGCCTATGCAGGCACCAACGACCAACCCTATTATTCGGTGGGCCGCTGGCTCATCGACCAGGGCGAGCTGCGCGCCGGCAGCGCCAACTGGCCGGCCATCAAGGAGTGGGCGCGGCGCAACCCGCAGCGCGTGCAGCAGATGCTGTGGGCCAACCCGCGGGTGGTGTTCTTCCGCGAAGAGCCGCTGCCAGACCCCGGCGCGGGACCGCGCGGCGCTCAGGGCGTGCCGTTGACGCCGGGCCGCTCGATCGCCGTCGATCCGCTGAGCGTGCCCTACGGCACGTTGATCTGGCTGGACACCACCGAGCCGCTGTCGGCGCGGCCGTTGCGACGCCTGGTGCTGGCGCAGGACACCGGCAGTGCCATCACCGGCGCGGTGCGTGCCGACTATTTCTGGGGCCCGGGCGATGCTGCACTGGAGCAGGCCGGGCGCATGAAGCAGCCGCTGCGCTACTGGGCCTTGTGGCCACGGCCGGCGGACCCGCGCTGAGAACCCCCGCTCGCTTCAAGGCAGGCTGACGCGCAGCTGAAGGCTGCGCTGGCGCGATGCGGTCGCGGCATCGAAGCCATTGCCGGCGGTCGCGACCCGGCGCTCACCCACCTGCGCCACATCGAGCCATTCACCCAGCGGCGCCTGCACCGTGCTCAGCAGCGTCCACTGCGCCGGCACGGCGCCGCTGCGCCCGGTCCGCTCGGGCACCGAGCGCTGCGCCGACAGATCCACCGTGACCGGCGCACCGCCGCCGGTCCAGCGCGGCACGACGTCGATGCCGTTGACCAGTTCGACCCACTGACTGCGCACTGCCGCCGCGCCACCCCAAGGTGTCCATGCCACCTCGGTGTCATCCACCAGCGCCCCTTGTGCCAGGCGCAGCGTGGCCCGCGCGCCGTTGAGCACCAGCACGCGCTGCGCGATGTCGATGCCCTGCTGCTGCGTGCCGGCGCGCAGCGTCACCGTGCCCGCTGGCTCACCGCGCGCGCTGCTGCCCAGCGTGACGCGGCCGCCCTGCTGCGCCGCCTGGTTGCCTTCGACGATGCGCATCTCGACCACCAGGTTGCGCTGGGGCAGCGGCGGCGCCGCCAGCACCGGCGCCAGCGGCCACAGCAGCGCGGCCAGGCACCAGGCGCGGCGATCAAGGTGGTGATGGGACATGGCCCGCATGCTGACACATCCCGCGCCAACGCTTGCCGGGCGTGCACCGGCCGTCGCAGACAATCGGTGCATGTTTGAAACTTCACTTTCCCGACCGGTACTCATCGCCGGCGGCGGCATCGGGGGCATGGCGCTGGCGCTGACGCTGCAGCAGATCGGCCTGCCCTGCATCGTGTTCGAGGCCGTGGCCGAACTCAAGCCGCTGGGCGTGGGCATCAACCTGCAACCCAATGCCGTGCGCGAGCTCTACGACCTGGGGCTGGGCGCGGAAGTGCTGGACACCATCGGCATCCAGGCGCGCGAATGGGCGCTGGTGGGCCGCAACGGCAACGACGTCTATGCCGAGCCGCGTGGCCTGCTCGCCGGCTACCGCTGGCCGCAATATTCGGTGCACCGCGGGCAACTGCAGATGCTGCTGTACGAGACGGTGCTCGAACGCCTTGGGCCGCAGGCCGTGAAGCTGGGCCACCGTGTCACCGGCTACCGCAACGAGGCCGACGGCGTGACCGCCCTGGTGCAGACCCGCGACGGCCAGACGCTGCAAGTGCCTGGCGCGCTGCTGGTGGCCGCCGACGGGCTGCATTCCGCGGTGCGTGCGCAGATGCACCCGCAGCAGCCGCCGATCCAGTGGGGCGGCGCGATCATGTGGCGCGGCACTTCGCCGGGCGTGCCGATCCGCAGCGGCGCCTCCTTCACCGGGTTGGGTTCTGCACGGCACCGCGTGGTGCTGTACCCGATCTCGCCGCCCGACCTGCGCACCGGGCTGGCGACGATCAACTGGATCGCCGAGATCACCGTGGACAACCGCGACGGCTGGACGCAGGGTGACTGGAACCGCCGCGTCAGGCTGGACGAGTTTGCGCACCATTTCGACGGCTGGAACTACGGCTGGCTGGACGTGCCGGCGATGTTGCGCGGCGCCAGCGAGATCTTCGAGTACCCGATGATCGACCGCGACCCGGTGCCCACCTGGGTGGACGGCCACGTGGCGCTGCTGGGCGATGCGGCGCACGTGATGTACCCCACCGGCTCCAACGGCGCCAGCCAGGCCATCGTCGACGCGCGCGTGCTGGGCGCAGCGCTGCTGGCGCAGGGCGTGGGCCCGGCGGCGCTGCAGGCCTACGACGACAAGCTTTGCGCCGCCATCTCGGCGCTGGTGCTGCGCAACCGCGGCGCCGGGCCCTTCGGTTTGCTGAACCTGCTGGACGAGCGCTGCGGCGGCGTATTCGACGACATCGAGCAGGTGCTGCCCGCCGCCGAGCGCGACGCCTTCATGGCGCGCTACACGGCGGCGGCCGGCCTGGCCATCGAGTCGCTGAACGCGGCGCCGCCGACGATCGCGCCCGGCTCGCGCGTGCGTGCCTGAGCATGCACTTCACACCTCGCCTGGGAGAGCGCTGATGGAACTGCGCAACCGATTCGGCCGAGCGCTGCGGCTGGCCGTGATCGGCGGCGGGCCGGGCAGCTGGATTGGCGCGATGCATCGCAGCGCGGCCGAACTCGACGGCGGATTTCGCGTCTGCGCCGGCGTGCTGTCCAGCGACGCGCAACGCTCGCGCGACGCCGGGGTGGCGCTCGGGCTGGATGCTGCACGGTGTTACGGCGATGTCGCGCAACTGCTCGCCGCCGAAGCACGGCGCGACGATGGCGTCGAGGCGGTGGCCATCATGACCCCGAACGACGCCCATTACCCCTGCGCCGCAGGCGCGCTGCACGCCGGCCTGGACGTGATCTGCGACAAGCCGGTAAGCCACGACCTGGCGCAAGCGCTGGACCTGGTGCAGCGCGTGCACGCGCGCCGAAGGCTCTTTGCCATCGCGCATGCGTACTCGGCCTACCCGATGACGCGGCATGCGCGCGCGTTGGTGCGCGATGGCGCCATCGGCGCGCTGCGCCTGGTGCAGGTGGAATACATCCAGAGCGGGTTGGCAACCCGGGTGGAAGACGACGCGCCGAACAACCGGCTGCGCTGGCTGCTCGACCCGGGGCGCAGCGGGCTGGCGCTGGTGATGAGCGCCATCGGCTGCCATGCGCAGCACCTCGCGTGCTTCGTCGCTGGCGTGCGCGCGAAGCGGCTGGTCGCCGACGTCGGTGCGCTGGTGCCGGGGCGACGCGTGGTCGATCATGTGTCGGCGCTGATCGAATTCGACGGCGGCGCGCGCGGCGCCTTCACCGTCACGCAGGCCGCGGCCGGCGGCGAGAACGACATCCGGCTGCGCGTCTATGGCGACAAGGGCATGCTCGACTGGTCGCACCGCAGTGCGGCCTACCTGACGCTGGCGCTGCAGGGCCAGCCGGCACAGACCGTCGGCCGCGGCGACCCGTTTCTCGGGCCCGACGTCCTGGCTGCCGGCCGCACGCCGCGCGGCCACCCCGAAGGGCTGCGCGAGGCCTTCGCCAACCTGTACGCCGAACTCGCGCAGCAGCGCATGGCGCTGACCTTGGGCGAGGCGGTGCCCGACTTCCCGTACCCGCGCATCGAGGACGGCGCACACACCATGGCCTTCATCGAGGCCTGCGTGGCTTCGGCGGCGCTGGGGCGCTGGGTCGATGTGGTCGAGACACCCTCGACCTCAGCCCAAGCCTAGCGGCTTCCGGGTCAGCGCCAGGAAGGCAGTGCGCTCGGCGGGTGACCGTGGCGCGAGGATTCCGGCCTGCAGGTCCACCATCACGGGCCTGCTGCGATGCCGACGCGCGTTTCCGCCTTTTCATCTTCGCCCCCGCGGGCGATGCGGGCGGCGCCGAAGGCATCGTCATCCTGCTCTGCGACTGGCTCGAACACGACCCGGAGTCACCGCTGCGCCGTCACACCGCGCAGGGCGAAGACGATGCCGTGGGCGCAGTATTTCGCCGCCATCCTGCGCCTGGGCGGCCGGCCGCCCATCGGCGCGCCCGGTTGCGGCCGCTCAACGCAGATGCGAAAGCGGCAGCGCCGCGCCGGCCTTGACCTCGCCCAGCGAGAAGCTGGTGTGGATGTCCTTGACGTTCGGCAGCTTGAACAGCGTCTCCATCGACCAGCGCGAATAGGCGTCGAGGTCGGTGCACATGACGTGCAGCTCGAAGGTGCCGGCGCCGCTGATGTAGTGGCAGGCCACGACTTCCGGCAACGAGCGGATGGCCGACTCCAGCGCGCGCGTGGCCGTGGCGTTGTTGCGCTCGGCATCGACGCGCACGAAAGCCAGCACGCCCAGGCCGATCCTGCGGCGGTCGATCTCGGCGCGGTAGCCGGTGATGTAGCGCTGTTCCTCCAGCCACTTCACACGCCGCCAGGTGGGCGCGGCCGACAGTCCGATGCGTGATGCGAGTTCGGCATTCGACAAGCGCGCATCCTTCTGCAGCTCGGCCAGGATGGCGATGTCGTAGCGGTCGAGCGCATTGCCACGGGGCTCGGTGGCGCCAGCCGGCAGTCCGACACTTTTCCGCTCCGCCCGACGATTGCGCATGCTCGTTTCTTTAGTACCCATGTTCGAGAAAGAAGCTTGCCGGAAGTATCGCTTCTTCGGCAAACAAAGAAAAGACTTCAGCCGAGCAAACTTTTACACTGCGGTTTACGATCCCACCGATTTGCGCCCCCTGCCAGGAGAACTTGCCGCATGAACGCACCCCTGCCCGAATCGATCCGCAAGGCCCTGGAATCCGCGTCGCTCGACGACAAGTACAGCCTCGAATCCGGCCGCGCGTTCATGAGCGGCGTGCAGGCCCTCGTGCGCCTGCCGATGCTGCAGCGCCAGCGCGATGCCCGCGCCGGGCTCGACACCGCCGGTTTCATCAGCGGCTATCGCGGCTCACCCCTGGGCGCCTATGACCAGTCGCTGTGGGCCGCCAAGAAGCACCTGGCCGACAACCAGATCGTCTTCCAGCCGGGCGTGAACGAGGAGCTCGCAGCCACCGCGGTGTGGGGCACACAGCAGCTCGACCTGTACCCGAAAGAGAAGAAGCACGACGGCGTCTTCGGCATCTGGTACGGCAAGGGCCCCGGCGTCGATCGCTGCAGCGATGTCTTCAAGCACGCCAACATGGCCGGCACGGCAAAACATGGCGGCGTGATCGCCATCGCCGGCGACGACCATGTGAGCAAGAGCAGCACCGCCGCGCACCAGAGCGACCACATCTTCAAGGCCTGCGGGCTGCCGGTTTTCTTCCCCAGCAACGTGCAGGACATCCTCGACATGGGGCTGCACGCCTTCGCGATGAGCCGCTTTTCCGGCGTGTGGATGGGCATGAAGACGATCCAGGAGGTGGTTGAATCGTCGGCCTCGGTGTCGGTGGACCCGGCGCGCACCAAGATCATCCTGCCGGAAGACTTCGTCATGCCGCCTGGCGGCGTGCACATCCGCTGGCCCGACGGCGCGCTGGAGCAGGAGGCGCGACTGTTCGACTACAAGTGGTATGCCGCGCTGGCCTATGTGCGTGCCAACAAGCTGAACCACAACGTCATCGAAGGCAGCCACGACCGCTTCGGCATCATCGCCAGTGGCAAGGCCTTCAACGACACCCGCCAGGCCCTGGCCGACCTGGGCCTGAGCGACGAGATCTGCCGCACGCTGGGCATTCGGCTGCACAAGGTCAACGTGGTGTGGCCGCTGGAGGCGACGATCACGCGCGACTTTGCGCAGGGGCTGCAGGAAATCCTGGTGGTCGAAGAGAAGCGCCAGGTCATCGAATACCAGTTGAAGGAAGAGCTCTACAACTGGCGCGCCGACGTGCGCCCCAACGTGCTGGGCAAGTTCGACGAGCCCGAAGGCGACCGGACGGGCGGCGAATGGAGCATGCCGAATCCCAGCGAGAACTGGCTGCTGCGCGCCAAGGCCGACCTGACGCCGGCGATCATCGCGCGCGCCATCGCCAAGCGGCTGAAGAAGCTGGGCGTGCCCGACGACGTGGCGGCGCGCATGGACCAGCGGCTGGCGGTGGTCGAGGCGCGCGAGCGCCAGCTGATCGAGCTCAAAACCGACACCGGCGATCGCGCACCCTGGTTCTGCTCGGGCTGCCCACACAACACCAGCACGCGCGTGCCCGAAGGCTCGCGTGCGATGGCCGGCATCGGCTGCCACTTCATGGCGGTGTGGATGGACCGCAGCACCAGCACCTTCACGCAGATGGGCGGCGAAGGCGTGCCCTGGGTCGGCCAGTCGCCGTTCACCAAGGAATCGCACATCTTTGCCAACCTGGGTGACGGCACCTATTTCCACAGCGGCTTGCTGGCCATCCGCCAGAGCATCGCCGCGGGCGTGAACATCACCTACAAGATCCTCTACAACGATGCCGTGGCGATGACCGGCGGGCAACAGGTGGGTGAGCGGCCCGAAGGCCATTCGGTGACGCAGATCATGAAGAGCGTGCTGGCCGAAGGCGCAGCCAAGCTCGTCATCGTCACCGACGATCCCGGCAAGTATTCCGGCGTCGCGCTGGAAGCCGGCGTCACCGTGCACCACCGCGACGAGCTCGACCGCATCCAGCGCGAGTTCCGCGCGTTGAAGGGCACCACCGCGATCATCTACGACCAGACCTGCGCGACGGAGAAACGCCGCCGCCGCAAGCGCGGCAAGCTGGTCGATCCGGACAAGCGCGTGATCATCAACGAGCTGGTGTGCGAAGGCTGCGGCGATTGCAGCGTGCAAAGCAACTGCCTCAGCGTCGAGCCGGTGGAAACCGAGTTCGGGCGCAAGCGCCGCATCAACCAGAACACCTGCAACAAGGACTATTCCTGCGTCAAGGGTTTCTGCCCGAGCTTCGTCACCGTCGAAGGCGGGCAGCTGCGCAAGCCGAAAAAGGAGGAGCGCAGCGCGCGCGCGCTGCCGCCGGTCGGCGAGCCGGTGCTCCCGGCCGCCGAGAGCGCCTGGGGCATCGTCGTCGGCGGCGTCGGCGGCACGGGGGTCATCACCATCGGCCAATTGCTCGGCATGGCCGCGCACCTGGAAGGCAAGGGCGTGGTCACGCAGGACGCCGGCGGCCTGGCGCAGAAGGGCGGCGCCACCTGGAGCCACATCCAGATCGCCAACCGGGCCGAGGCCATCTACACCACCAAGGTGGACACGGCCAAGGCGGACCTGGTGATCGCCTGCGATGCGATCGTCGGCGCGTCGAAGTACACCATGAGCGTGATGCAACAGGGCCGCACCTTCGTCGCACTGAATACGCACGGCACGCCCACCGCCGCCTTCGTGACCAACCCCGACTGGGTCTCGCCCGGTGCCAACTGCGAGCGCGCCATCCGCGCCAGCGTCGGCGAAACGCTGGTCGGCGCTTTCGATGCCGAACAGGCGGCGACGCAATTGATCGGCGATTCGATCTACACCAACCCGCTGCTGCTGGGCTATGCGTGGCAGATGGGTCGCGTGCCGCTGAGCCATGCGGCGCTGAATCGCGCCATCGAACTCAATGGCGTGCAGGTGGAAAACAACAAGCTGGCCTTCGAATGGGGCCGGCGCTGCGCGCACGACCTGGCCGCGGTGCAGTCGCTGTTCGCCACCGCGCAGGTGATTCAGTTCGTGAAGAAGCCGGCGCTGGACGAGATCGTCGGCAAGCGCGTGGAGTTCCTCACCGGCTACCAGGACGCTGCCTATGCGGCGACCTACAAGGCCTATGTGGACAAGGTGCGCGCCGCCGAATCGGCCCTGGGCAAAGGCGAGGCACTCAGCGTAGCGGTGGCCCGCTACCTGTTCAAGCTGATGGCCTACAAGGACGAGTACGAGGTCGCGCGGCTGCACACCGATCCGGCATTCATGGCGAAGATCGAGTCGATGTTCGAGGGCGACTACAAGCTGGTGCACCACCTGGCGCCGCCGCTCACGGCGAAGAAGAACGACAAGGGCGAATTGATCAAGACGCCCTTCGGTCCGTGGGTGCGCAGCGCCTTCGGCTGGCTGGCGAAGCTGAAGGGCCTGCGCGGCGGCGCGCTCGACCTCTTCGCGCGCAGCGACGAACGCAAGACCGAGCGTGCGCTGATCGGCGAATACCGCGCCTGCATCGATGAGCTGCTCGCTGCACTCAGCGCCGACAAGCTGCCGCTGGCCGCCGAGATCGCGCGCATCCCCGAAGAGATTCGCGGCTACGGCCACGTCAAGGAGCGGCACCTGAAGGCCGCACGCAGCAAGTGGGACGGGCTGATGGCACAGTGGCGCGGCGGCGCCGCGCGCAAGGCCGCCTGAGCGCCGACCTGCGTCGATGAGCGACTGGCCCGCGCTGCGCGCCGCGCTGGCGCACGACGCCACCGCGCGCGTGCCCTTCGTCGTCAACGGCCTCGAGGTCGGCACGGTGGCGCGCGCGCACCTGCCGGCGCTGCGCGCCTGGCCCCAGCGGCTGCGGGTGCACGACGAGCGCGTGCTGCTGGACGGCGACAGCGACCTGCTGCAGACCGCTCTGGCGGACATCCATGCAGCGCTGCGCCGGCAGGGCCTGATCCTCGCCTGGCGTGACGAGGTCTTTGCGCTGTACGACCCGGCAACGCTGCGGCCGCTGGCGCGCATGGAGCGCGCGGCCACGCGCTTCTGGGGCACGTTGACGCTGGGTGCGCATGCCAACGGCTATGTCGCCGACGATCGCGGTCGGCCCACCCACTTGTGGATCGCGCAGCGTTCGGCGACCAAGGCCACCGATCCCGGCAAGTTCGACAACCTGATCGGCGGCGGCGTGCCCGACGGCCAGACGCCGTGGCAGGCGCTGCAACGCGAAGGCTGGGAGGAAGCTGGCCTCGATGCCGGATCGCTCGCCCGGGCCAGCCCGGGGTCGGTGCTGCGGCTGCGACGCGACATTCCCGAGGGCCTGCAGCATGAATGGCTCTTCAGCTATGACCTGCGCTTGCCGGCGGACGTGATGCCACACAACCAGGACGGCGAGGTCGCCGGCTTCGAGTGCCTGCCGTTGGCGGAGGCACTGGCCCGGGCCCGCAGCGATGCTATGACGGTGGACGCGGCGCTGGTGACGCTCGACTTCGCACTGCGCCAGCGTCTGCTGCCCGCGGCACAAGCCGCCGATCTGAATGAACGTCTGCGCGGCCTGCGCGTCGAAACCGCCCTGGGCGGCGTTCAATCGATCTGAAGCCCACCGACAAGCGTGCTGCACCCGCGCCGCCGCGCGTGCCGGCACACTGCTGCTGTCCTGTCATCACGCCAACGAACCGAAGAGCGCACCATGAAGAACCTGTTCGCCGCCGCCACGCTGGGCCTTGTGCTGGCCGCCCCCAGCCAGGCCAACACCTACCAGATCGACCCGACGCACACCTTCGTCACCTATGAAGTGAGTCATTTCGGCACCTCCACGAACCGCGGCCGCTTCGACAAGAAAGAAGGCACGGTGGTCTTCGACCGCGCCGCCAGGACCGGCAAGGTCGAAGTCACCTTCGACCTGAGGTCGGTCAGCACCGGCGTGGCGATGATGGACAAGCACCTGCAAAGCGCCGATTTCTTCGACGCCGCCAAGCACCCCAGCGCCAGGTTCGTCGGCGACAAGTTCGTTTTCGACGGCGACAAGGTGGCCGCGGTGGCGGGCTTGCTGACGCTGCGCGACAAGTCGTTGCCCGTGACCTTGAAAGCCAGCAACTTCAACTGCTACACCAACCTGATGCTCAGGCGCGAGGTCTGCGGCGGCGATTTCGAGACCGTCATCCAGCGCAGCCAATGGGGACTGGACTATGGTCTGCAGTTCGGCATTCCCGACGACGTGCGCCTGGAGATCCAGGTCGAAGCCATCCGTCAGTGAGGCGATCGCCGTGCGGCGACAGCATTGCTCGGCTCGCGCTGGCAGCATGGCCGGATGAAGACCCTGCTGGCGGCCATGCTGACACTCGGCGCCGCCGCCCCGGCCGGTGCACAGCCGGTGTCCTATGTCCTCGACCCCGAGCACAGTTTCGTGACTTTCGAGGTGCTGCACTTCGGCACTTCGACAATACGTGGGCGCTTTGGCCCGGTGACCGGCTTTGTCGAACTCGACCGCGCCGCCCGCAAGGGCTATGCATCCCTGCGCATCGCCACGCGCAGCGTCGATACCGGCATGCCGGCCTTCGATGCCCGCCTGCGCGAGCCCGACCTGCTGGCCACCGAGGCCTATCCGATGGCCGACTACGTGGCCTCGATGTTCTATTTCGACGGCGCCGCGCTGACGGGCGTGAATGGCGAGTTCAATTTCCGCGGCATCAGCCAGGGGCTCGCGCTGCGCGCACTGCGTTTCGGTTGCCACACGCACCCGCAGCTGAAGCGCGAAGTCTGCGGCGGTGACTTCGAAGGCGAACTCAAGCGCGGCGATTTCGGCGCCAGCTTCGGCATGCCCTTCGTCGCCAACCGGGTGAGGCTGGTGGTGCAGGTCGAAGGCATCCGGCAGTAGCCGTTTCGCCTACAGTGCCGCATGCAGGATAGCGAAGCACTCGGCCCCGGCTTGCGCGTCTTCGAGCGCGGCTGGCTCTCGTCGAACAACATCCTGCTCGATGATGGCGACGCGGCCACGCTGATCGACAGCGGGCATTGCGTGCACGCAGGCCAGACCGTGGCGCTGCTGCGCCAGGTCCTGGCGGGGCGGCAGTTGCGGCAGGTGATCAACACGCATCTGCACTCCGACCATTGCGGCGGCAACGCCGCCGTGCAGCGCGAGTTCGCTTGCCCGGTGCGGGTGCCCAGCGGCAGCTGGCGCGCAGTCAGCGAATGGGACGATCACGCGCTGAGCTACGCGCCGCTGCGCCAGCGCATCGAACGCTACAGCGCGCAAGGCGTGGTGCGCAGCGGCGAAACGCTGGCCATCGGCACGAGACATTGGCAAGTGCTGGCCGCGCCGGGCCACGACCCCGAGGCGGTGATGCTGTTCGATGCCGACCATGGCGTGCTGATCTCGGCCGACGCGCTCTGGGAGAACGGCTTCGGCGTGGTCTTCCCCGAGCTGGAAGGCGAAGCGGCCTTCGACGAGGTGCAAAGCGTTCTCGACCTGATCGCCACGCTGCCGCTGCGCTGGGTCATCCCCGGCCACGGCGCGCCCTTCAACGACGTGACCGGCGCGCTGCAGCGTGCGCGCGCGCGCCTGTCCGGCTACCGTGCCGACCCGGCACGGCACCTGCGCCACGGCGCCAAGGTGATGCTCAAGTACCACCTGATGGAAGAGCAGCAGCAGCCGCTGGAAGCGCTGCGCGCCTGGCTCGCCGACATGCCGCTGCTGGCAGCCATCTGGCGCGGCCTGGGCCGGCCCGAGGCCAGCCTGGCGGCGTGGAACGAGCGGCTGCTGCGCGACATGATCAGCGCCGGCACGCTGGTGCAGCGCGGCGGCGTGGTGTGCGAACGCTGACTGCCATCCCCGCTCACGCGGCCAGGCAGCTGTCGCGATTCCAGCCGTACGGCCATTCCAGCGCGTCGACGCAGCGCACCGGCGTGCGGCCTTGGGGTGGAGCCGCCCGGCGCCACCGCGCGGCAATCCGTCACACGCCCCGGTACCTCTGTTACCCGCCCGTCATGCACTGGTCACCCGATGGGACGAAGATGGCATGTGTGCGGCCGATATCGGTGCCGCGACTTTCGACGGACCCACCGGTACACGCATGAACGCCCTCGCCCACAACGCCCAGACTCCCGACGACACCCGCATCTGGTCGCCCTCGCTGGTCGAGGCGCTGCCCACTCGCATCCCGCCGCTGGACCCCGTGGCGCAACTGCTGGCCGAGGAACGGCACGAACGCGCCTGGCTGCGCCTGGTGCTCAGCGCTCTGGTCTCGGTGCTGATCCTCGCCACGGGCGCCAGCCTGATCGCCTGAGCGGTCCGCCGCGGGCTTGCGGCGCCGCCCTCAAGGCGGCGGTGGTGCCAGCCACGAGGCAATGCACCACTGCGCCAGCCAATAGGTGCCGAGGATCCACAGCCCCGACAGCGGCACCGGTCCGGCGAACCTGTTTGTCGCCAGCAGCGCGTCAGAAGCCAGGAACAGCGCACCGCCGACCGCCAGCAGCGCGCCGCGCCGCGCCGCTGGCGTGCCACGCGATTGCCACGCCACCACCGCCGCCTGCGCCGCCATCGACGCCAGGCACAGCACATAGGCCAGCACCGGGGCACGCAGCCCGCCCGGCACGCCCGGCCACAACCGCCACAGGATCAGCGCGGCCAGCGCCGCATAGATGACGAAGGGCAGCGGCCGTCCGGCAAGGCGCACGCCGTCGCGGGTGAATGCCACCAGATAGGCCAGATGCGCCAGCAGGAAACTCACCAACCCGGGCAGGAATCCCTGTTGCGGCCACAGCAGCGCCACGTCGCCGCACAGCGACAGCCACAGTCCCGTCAGCAGCCAGCGCCGCCGCACCGGCTGCTCACGGCCGCGTGGCAGCGCGTGGGCGATGATCAGCAGCGTGGTCAGTGGCTTGAACACGAAGTTCAATACTGGCGCATCCAGGCCCCAGGGCGCCGCCAGCATGGCCAGCGTGCCACTGCACAGCGCGGCAACAGCCAACCACGGGACGGCAAGCATGGGCACCCTGGGCATGCAGCCATCATCGCAGAGGCGCCGAACTGGCCAGCGGGCACAATCCGCGGACCACGCACACATCCGCCTGTGACTCCGACGGCCCTTTCCCACGCCACCCGCTGTTTGAGCCTGCTGTCCGGCCTGACGCTGGGCCTGGGCGTGTTGGCGCCGGCCCTGGCCTGCGAAACGCGCACCGTGGCACGCCAGGCCGGCGCGGCGGAAATCGGCGCGTTCGTGCGTGAGAGGCAGCGATCGGTGCTGACCTTCGTCGGCAATTCCGGCTCGGGCTACGAAGACCCGGCGGCGATGCTGGCGCAGGCGGATGCGCAGCTGGCCAGCCTCGACCCGGCGGCCACGATGATCAACATCGGCGCCACCGTCGCCGGCATCGGCGCGGTGTACGAACTGGCGCGCCAGCGCGGCTTCATCACCCTGGGCATCGTCTCGTCGCTGGCGCGCGATGAAGGCGCGGCGCTTTCGCCCTGTGTCGATTGGGTCTTTTTCGTGGCCGACACCACCTGGGGTGGCCGGCTGCCCGGATCGACGCAGTTGTCGCCGACCTCCGCGGCCATCGTCGCCAACAGCCAGGTCATCGTCGGCATCGGCGGCGGCGAGATCGCGCGCGACGAGATGCTGGCCGCGCGAGCCGCCGGCAAGGAAGTTCACTTCTTCGCCGCCGACATGAACCACCGCATCGCCATCGACAAGGCGCGGGCCAAGGGCTGGGCAGCGCCCGCCGACTTCCGCGGCGCGGCCGATGAGGCCTTCGCCGGGCGCAGCGGGCAACGACCATGAGCCGGATCGACGCACGCCTGCAAGCGCTGGGTCTGAGCCTGCCGCCGCCAACCCGGCCGCCCGCGGGAGTGGTGCTGCCCTTCGCGTTCGTCCATGTGGTCGGCCAGCGCGCGCTGATCTCGGGCCACGGGCCACAGAACGCCGACGGCTCGTTCGCGTTGCCGCTGGGCAAACTCGGGCGCGAGCTGTCGGTCGAGCAGGGCTACGCCGCCGCGCGGCTGACCGCGCTGTCGATGCTGGGCAGCCTGCAGCGCGCGCTCGGCGACCTGGATCGCATCGGCGGCTGGCTGCGTGTCTTCGGCATGGTCAATTCGGCATCCGGATTCAACCGCCAGCCGAGCGTGATCAACGGCTTTTCCGACCTGATCCTCGAAGTCTTCGGCCCCGAGATCGGCGCGCACAGCCGCAGCGCGGTGGGCATGGCCGAACTGCCCTTCGACATCCCCGTGGAGATCGAAGGCGAAGTGATGCTGCGCGCCTGAGGTGCCACACCCGGCGCCAAGTCAGTCCGACAGCGCCTTCATTTCGCGGAACAGGTCGGCCTTGCCCTCGAAGCCGATACCGGGCAGGTCCGGCAGCGTGACGAAGCTGTTTTCGACCTTCACGCCGTCGGGGAAGCCACCGAAGGGCTGGAACAGGTCGGGGTAGCTCTCGTTGCCGCCCAGGCCCAGGCCGGCGGCGATGTTCAGCGACATCTGGTGGCCGCCGTGGGGGATGCAGCGGCTCGCCGACCAGCCGTGTTCCTTCAGCATGTCGAGCGTGCGCAGGTACTCGACCAACCCATAGCTCAGCGCGCAGTCGAACTGCAGCCAGTCGCGGTCGGGGCGCATGCCGCCGTAGCGGATCAGGTTGCGCGCGTCCTGCATCGAGAAAAGGTCTTCGCCGGTGGCCATCGGGTTCTCGTAGTAGTTGCGCAGCGTGGCCTGCAGCTCGAAGTCCAGCGGGTCGCCCGGCTCTTCGTACCAGAACAGGTCGTACTGCGACAACGCCTTGGCGTACTGCGATCGCGGTGTCGAGGTCGAAGCGGCCGTTGGCATCGACGCACAGCTTCTGCCCGTCGCTGCAGCACGCTCGAGGATCGAGTCGATGCGGCGCAGGTCTTCGTCCAGCGAGGCGCCGCCGATCTTCTTCTTCACCACCGTGTAGCCGCGGTCGATGTAGCTGCGCATCTCGTCCTTCAGCTTGCCGTGGTCCTGGCCGGGGTAGTAGTAGCCGCCGGCGGCGTAGACGAAGATCTTGCGATTCGGCTTGCCGTTGCCGTAGCGGTCGGCCAGCAACTGGAACAGCGGCTTGCCCTCGATCTTCGCGACCGCGTCCCACACCGCCATGTCGATCGTGCCGATGGCCACCGAGCGCTCGCCGTGGCCGCCCGGCTTCTCGTTGGTGAACATCGTTTGCCAGATCTTGTGCGGGTCGAGGTTCTTGCCGCTGGCGTCGATCAGCGACTCGGGTTCGGCTTCGATGAGGCGCGGAATGAAGCGCTCGCGCATCAGCTTGCCCTGGCCATAGCGGCCGTTGGAGTTGAAGCCGTAGCCCACCACCGGCTTGCCGTCGCGGATCACGTCGGTGATCACGGCCACGAGGCTCAGCGTCATCTTGCTAAAGTCGATGTAGGCGTTGCGGATCGGGCTGCTGATGGGGATGGTCTTCTCACGAATTTCGACGATCTTCAAGGGTGTCTCCGGCGGTTCGAGGGATGTTGCGGTGCCGAGATGATCGTCCTCGACGCGCCATTTGCCCAATGCTCTTTTTCTAGCCTTTGATGCCTTGAAAGCACCGCCGTGACGATGAACCTCTCCTGGCTGGACGACTTCATGGCGCTGGCAGCCTCGGGCAACTTTTCACGGGCCGCCGACGGGCGTCACATGACGCAGCCGGCCTTCAGTCGCCGTGTCCGCGCGCTCGAAGAGTGGCTTGGCGCGGACCTGTTCGACCGCAGTTCGCAACCCGCGCGCTTGACCGAAGCGGGGCAGTGGTTTCGCCAGGTCGCACAGGACCTGCAGGCCGATGTCGCGCGCATCCCGGGCGAAGCCCGCGCCATCGCCGAGGCCAGCGCCACGACGCTGCGCTTTGCCGCCACGCATGCGCTTTCGTTCACCTTCATGCCACGCTGGTTGCGCGCGCTGGAGACCCGCACCGCGGTCGGGCCGATCCAGCTGGTTTCCGACGTGCAGCAGAAGTGCGAAGCGCTGGTCCTGCAAAGCCAGGCC
Source organism: uncultured beta proteobacterium (assembly GCA_963837675.1). Lineage (GTDB taxonomy): Bacteria > Pseudomonadota > Gammaproteobacteria > Burkholderiales > Burkholderiaceae_C > Rubrivivax. The sequence continues at coordinate 86,951 of CAWIOH010000003.1, forward strand.
CAGTTCATGCTGGCCCACGGCAACCCGCGCGCACCAGGGCCGCTGGACGCGGCGGGCTGTCCCTGCCTGGTCGTCGGCACCGATCGGTTGGTCCCGGTGTCGGCACCCGATGCCAAAGGCGAGCCGCTGCACCGGCTGAACGCGGATGGCAAGGCGATGGCGATTCACCTGCTGAGCTACAGCGCGGAGTCCGGCTTGGGGCGCATCCTGCGCGAGATCAAGGGTCCGGCCTTGGAGCGCCTGCAGGTCTCCAACGTGCTCACGGCGCACCTCGCCACGGTGCTGCGCACCATGGCGCTCGACGGCCGCGGCCTGGCCTGGCTGCCGCAACTCCTCATCGAAGACGACCTCGCCTGCGGGCGGCTCGTCAGCGCCGCGTCGCAGGAGTGGGCCATCGATCTCGATATCCGCCTGTATCGCGACCGCGCCGCGCTGGGCAATGCCGCCGAGGCGTTCTGGACCGCGGCCAGTGCGGCGGCCCGGGCGGCGTGACGCGCCGGCGTGGCCTGATGGGTTGCGCCCAGGGCGCCGATCCTAGAACTCGTAGGCCGCCCGCATCGTGAATTCGCGCCCGCTGCGGCCGTAGACCTTGCCGATGAGGTACGCCGCCTGGAGCTTGACCGCCTCGTTCCCGGCCAGGCGCAGCGTGCTGAACAAGGCCGGCCCGGCACGGTGCGATTGCTGCGAGCGCGGCAGCCAGTCGTCCCAGGGGCCGACCTCGCCGAAACCCTGCAGACCGAAATTCAGCTGGGGCACCCAGCGGTAGCGCACCTGCCACTGGTACTTCAGGAACGTCGGGCTGGGTGCGTCGGGGCCGTAGTTGTGCTCGAAGAAGACATTGGCGTTGAGCTGGGTGCGGTCGATATCGGTCTGAAACACCGGCCCGAATTCGACGGCCCGATAGTCGGTGTCGATGCGGTTGCTGGTCAGCAGCAGGTGCAAGGCGAGGTCGAACGGCAGCTCGCCCTGGGTCAGCAGGACATCGTTCTGCCAGTTCACCGTGCTCAGACGCATCTCCATCTCCGACGACCCGATGTAGCTCAGCAACAGCTCGGTGGTCCAGCGGCTCGTCACGCCGTAGCCCAGGCCGATCTCCGGCCAGATGACGGTGGTGCCGCCCCTCGGCTTGACCGACCAGTAGCGGAAATCAACGATGCGAACGCCCTCGTTGTCGTACGGTGTGACGACGTAGTAGCCCGGGTCGGCTGCGGCGGTTGCGGCGCAAAGGGCCAGCGCACTCGCGAAAGAGGAGGATCTGGGCAAGGGGGTCTCCGGCGACCGCGGACGATCACGGGCTCCAGCGTATGCGGGGCGCCGCGTCGGGGGTCGGTCAAGTAGCGGGGCGAATCCTGTGCAGTAGCGCCGCTTCCGATGCCTGCCTCAAGCGCTGGCCCGGGGAGCCGATAACGACCTACCCGCGGCACCTTCGGATGCGGCGCCGCCCGATTCCGACCCATGACCTTCGGACCGCCATACGCCCTGATCGGCGCAACCCTGCTGCTGGCCGCAAGCGCCGCCCATGCCGGCACGGTGCAGGTCCAGGTGCTCGACAGCGCCGGCAAGCCGCTGCCCGACGCGGTGGTGTTCCTCGAATCCCGCGAAGCGCGCCTGGCGACCAGGCCGGCACGCGACGTGACGATTGCCCAGATCAACAAGCAGTTCAGCCCCAGCGTCACCGTCGTGCCCGTCGGCACCGCGGTGGAGTTCCCCAACCGCGACACCGTGCGCCACCATGTGTACTCGTTCTCGCCGATCAAGCCTTTCGAGCTGAAGCTCTATGCCGGCACGCCGGCCAACCCGGTCGTCTTCGACCGCGCCGGCATCGCCGTGCTGGGCTGCAACATCCATGACCAGATGACGGCCTGGGTGGTGGTCGTCGAGACGCCGTACTACGCGCGCACCGCGGCCAGCGGGCGCGTCACCCTGGACGGGCTGCCGGCGGGCAACTACCGTTTGCGCACCTGGCATGCCGACCTGCCGGTGGGCGCACCACCGTCGGATGAGCCAATCACCGTGACGGCCGGCATCACCCAGGTGACCGCGTCGCTGGCCGGGATGCCGAAGTGAGCCTGGCACGGCGCCTGAACCGCGGGCTCGTGCGCTTCGGCGGTGGCGGGTTGGCGGCACGCATCGTCGCGCTGTCGCTGCTGCTGCTGCTGATCGTGCAGGCGGCGGGCTTCGGCGTCGTTCGCTCGAGCATCGACCGCAACACCCGCGCGCAACTCGCCAGCGAGCTGCAGGTCGGCGAGCGCGTCTGGCAGCGCCTGCTGGAAACGAACGCCCAGCGCCTGCACCAGGGCGCGATGCTGCTGTCGGCTGACTACGGCTTTCGCGCGGCGGTGAGCTCGGGCGACACGGCGACGATCGGCTCCGCGCTGGACAACCACGGCGCGCGCATCGGCGCCACGGTGAGCTCGCTGATGGACAGCAGCTTCCGGCCTGTCGCCTTGCACGCCGGCGCCGCCGACGCCGCCGCGGTGGCGCGTTTGCTGCACGACATTGTCGCGCCGCTGTCGCGCGAAAGCGGCGGCAGCCGCATCGCCATCGTCGACGGCCAACCGCACCAGTTCGTCGTCGTGCCGCTGCGCGCGCCAGTGAACATCGGCTGGGTGGTGATGGGCTTCCCGCTCGGCCAGGCGCTGGCCGAAGACATGCACGCGCTGTCCGGCCTGCAGGTGGCGATGCTGGCGCAGTCGGCGACCGGCCGGCCGCGGTTGGTGGCGACGACCTTGGGTGCGGGCGCCGACGCGGCGCTGATGCGCCAGGCACTGTCGCCCGAGGCCGAGATCGTCGTCGACGGCGACGAACTGTATGCGCGCACGCTGACGCAGGAGGCCGGCGGCGGCATGCTTCGCACGGTGCTGATGCGTTCGGTCGCGGAGGTGGCCGCGCCATTTCGCCAGGTGCAGTTCGTGCTCGCCGCGATCACGCTGCTGGGTGTGGGCCTGTTCGCGATCGGCAGCGCCTGGACGGCACGCCGTGTGACCACGCCGCTGCACCTGCTGGTGCGTGCCAGCGAGCGGCTGGGCCGGGGCGAATACGAGGTGCCGATGAAAGGCACGCACCGGCGCGACGAGATCGGCGACCTGGCGCGAGCCTTCGACCACATGCGCACCAGCATCGCCGCCAACGAGGCCGAAATGCGGCAACTGGCCTATACCGACCGGCTGACGGGCATGCCCAATCGGGCCCGATTCCGCGACGCCGTGCGCGATGCCATCGGCCAGTCCGGCGCAACGGGGCGCAGCGTGGCCGTCGTCATTCTCGATCTCAACCGCTTCAAGCACGTCAACGACGTGCTCGGCTACGCCGTCGGCGACCGGCTGCTGAAGGCCGTGGCCGCACGCCTGACGGCCGACGTGGTGCGCGACGGCGATCTCGTCGCGCGCCTCGGCGGCGACGAGTTCGCGCTGCTGCTGCCGGACACCGGCGCGGACGCGGCACTTGCGGTGGCGCAACGCATCGCGGCATCGTTCGAGCGCCCCCTGATGCTCGACGACCAGACGGTCGATCTCAGCGCGGGTGTCGGCATTGCGTGCTGGCCGGCGCACGCGGACGACGCCGACACCGTTCTCGTGCACGCCGAGGTGGCGATGTACGGCGCCAAGCGCAAGAGCGAGGTGGCGATCGTCTACGACCCCACGCTGGACTCGACCAGCGCCCTCACGCTGTCGCTGCTGTCGCAGCTGCGGCGCGCCGTCGACGCCGGCGAGTTGCGCCTGTACCTGCAGCCGAAGATCGCGCTGTGCGACGACCGGCTGGTCGGCGCCGAGGCGCTGGTGCGCTGGCAGCACCCGCAGCGCGGCCTGCTGCCGCCGATGGACTTCATTCCCTTCGCCGAGCAGACCGGCTTCGTGCGCCGCCTGACGCTGTGGATCTTCGAGGACGCGGCGCGGCACTGGCACGCGCTGCAGGCGCACGGTGCCTTGCAGGTGTCGGTGAACCTTTCCACGCGCGACCTGCTGGACCTCGAACTGCCGCAGAAGCTCGACGCGATCCTGCGCCGCCATCGCGTGGCCGAAAGCGGCTTGTGCCTGGAGATCACCGAAAGCGCGATCATGGACGACCCTCTGCGCGCCGAAGCCACGCTCAACGCCTTGAGCGCGCGCGGCTTCAAGCTGTCGATCGACGATTTCGGCACCGGCTATTCATCGCTGGCGTACCTGAGGCGCTTGCCGGTGAACGAACTGAAGATCGACCGCAGCTTCGTGATGGCGATGGAGCGTAGCCCCGACGACGCCAAGATCGTGCGCTCGACCATCGACCTGGCGCACAACCTGGGCCTGAGCGTGGTCGCCGAAGGCATCGAGAACGCCACGGTCTACGCCCAGCTGGCCGAACTCGAATGCAACGAAGGCCAGGGCTACCACATGGGCCGGCCGCTCCCGGTGGCCGAGTTCGATGCCTGGGCGCGGCGCTGGAACGATCAGCGCGACAGCCGCTCCAGCGCGATGGCCGGCAACAGCTCGATGATGACCTTGCAATGAGATGAGAGCGCGGCGAACCTGATCACGCGCCGGCCGCCTTGGCCAGCATCGCGGCGTGCTCGGCCTTGGCCGCCAGTTCGGCGCGCACCCGCTTCAGGCGTTCACGCGCATCCTCCTTCGCCACGCCCTCGTTCAGCTTCATCTCGGCGACGAAGCGGCTGGGCACGCCAGCCACGGTCTCGCGCCGGCGCTTGCGCCGCCGCAGCGTGCTGACCACCAGGGTGCGCCGCGCCCGCGTGATGCCGACATACATCAGTCGGCGCTCCTCTTCGAGCCGGGTCGCGATGTCGGCGGCGTCGAGGCTGTCGTCGTCGACCTTGAAGGGCAGCAGGCCTTCGTTGCAGCTGGCCAGCTGCACATGCGCCCACTCCAACCCCTTGGCGGCGTGCAGCGTGGACAGCGTCACCGTGTCGCTGTCGTCGCCGCGCTCGGCCAGGCTGATGATCACGCTGATGGTCTGCGCCACCTGCAGCACGCTGGACCTCTCGCTTTCGAAACCGCCGCCTTCCTGCGTGATCTCGCCGCCGCAGCGCCGCGCCACCCAATCGACGAAGTCGAGCACATTGCCCCAGCGCGCGGCGGCAAGCTTCTCGCTGTCCTCGCCGTCGTGCAGGTGCTGCTCGTAGCCGATGTCCTTCAGCCAGCCGAGCAGCAGCGGCTTGGCGTCCTCGGCGCCCGTCGTGTGGCCTGCGCGGTGTTCGAGATCGTTCACATAGCGGCCGAACTCGTGCAGCGATTCGATGGCCTTCTTGCCCAGCGCACTTTGCAGCGTCGGGGAGAACAGCGCCTCGAACAGGCTGAGTTTCCATTTCGACGCAAACTCACCCAGGCTGGCAAGGGTCGCCACGCCGATGCCGCGCTTGGGCGTGACCACGGCGCGCAGGAAGGCCGGATCGTCGTCGGCGTTCACCAGCAGGCGCAGCCAGGCACACAGGTCCTTGATCTCGGCACGGTCGAAGAAGCTCTGACCGCCCGACACCTTGTACGGCAGCTGCGCGGCGCGCAGCTTCTGCTCGAACACGCGGGCTTGATGATTGGCGCGATAGAGGATGGCGAAGTCGCTGAATTTCAGCGACGGGTCGGCTGCGCGCAACGACTGGATGCGCGCCACGGCACGCTCCGCCTCATGTTCCTCGCCGTCGCATTCGAGCACGCGCACCGGCTCGCCGTCGCCGAGTGCGCTCCACAGCTTCTTCTCGTACAACTTCGGGTTCGCGGCGATGACGTGGTTCGCGGCGCGCAGGATGTGGCCGGTGCTGCGGTAGTTCTGCTCCAGCGCAATCAGCTTCAGATTGGGAAAGTCCTGCGGCAGGCGCTTCAGGTTGTCGATGGTCGCGCCGCGCCAGCCATAGATGCTCTGGTCATCGTCGCCGACCGCGGTGAACAGGCCGCGCTTCGTCGACCAGCGCCTTCAGCAGCGCGTACTGCACGGCGTTGGTGTCCTGGTACTCATCGACGAGGATGTGGTGGAACTGCTGCTGCCATTTGGTGCGCGCCTCGTCGTCGCGCTGCAGCAGCTTCAGCGGCAGGCCGATCAGGTCGTCGAAATCCACCGCCTGGAAAGCCGACAGGCGCTGCTCGTACGCCGCCATCACGCGCGCGGCCATCCTTTCGCCGTCGTTCGCCGCGGCGCCTGCGGCACCGTCGGAGTCCAGGCCCTGGTTCTTCCACAGGCTGATGGCCCATTGCCAACGCCGCGCCAGCGCGTCGTCGGTGCTGCCGCCTGCGTCGCGCAGCACGCCCAGCACGTCGTCGCTGTCGAGGATCGAGAAGTTCGGCTTCAGCCCGATCCGGCTCGCCGTCGGCGCGCAGCATGCGAACGCCCAGCGAGTGGAAGGTGCTGATCGCCAGATCCTTGCGCCGCGCGCGGGCCGACCAGCGCCTTGGCACGCTCGCGCATCTCGGCGGCTGACTTGTTGGTGAAGGTGATGGCGGCGATGTGCTTCGGCTCGATGCCCGACTGCAGCAGCCGGGCGATCTTGTGCACGATGACGCGCGTCTTGCCCGAGCCGGCGCCGGCCAGCACCAGGCAAGGGCCGTTCAGGTGATGCACCGCCTGCAGTTGCGCGTCGTTGAGGGTATGAGGGGCTTCGGCCATGGACTCGGGTCGGCGCAGGGCCGCGCATCATAGCGGCGCGGCTGGTCCGATACTTGCTGCCTCTGGCGTCCATTCGATGACGAATGCCGACCCCTACAGGAGATCGACGTGGCCAAGATTCCGCCCGGCGTGGGCCCCCGCTTTCCGCAGGTGGTGGTGCTGTTCGGCGCCACCGGCGACCTGGCGCGGCGCAAGCTGCTGCCGGGGCTGTTCCACCTGCCAGCGCCGGCTTCATTCCGGGCTGCCGCATCATCGGCGTGTCGCTGGACGACATCGACGCCGAGGCCTTCCGCAGCCTGGCCCGCGCGCGCGCTCGACGAGTTCTCCAGCCGCAAGGTCAGCGATGCCGACTGGACGGCCTTCGCGCCGAGCCTGGACTACGTGCCGCTCGTCGGCCGGCGCCGCGGCGCTGCAGGCCGCGGTCGACCGGGCCGAGCAGGCGCTCGGCGGCGAAAGCCGCCGCCTGCACTACCTGAGCGTGCCGCCGAACGCGGCGCTGTCGGCGGTGCGGCTGCTGGGCGAGGCCGGGCTGGTCGAGCGCTCCCGCATCGTCATGGAGAAGCCGTTCGGCACCGACCTGGCCAGCGCGGTCGCGCTCAACGCGCAAGCTGCACGAGGTGTTCGACGAGGACCAGATCTTCCGCATCGACCATTTCCTCGGCAAGGAGCCGGCGCAGAACATCCTCGCCTTCCGCTTCGCCAACGGCCTGTTCGAGCCGATCTGGAACCGCAACTTCATCGACCACGTGCAGATCGACGTGCCCGAGACGCTCGGCCTGGGCAAGCGCGCCGCCTTCTACGAGCAGACCGGCGCCTACCGCGACATGGTGGTCACGCACCTGTTCCAGATCCTCGCGTTCATGGCGATGGAGCCGCCGACCGCGCTCGAGCCGGCGCCGATCAGCGAGGAGAAGAACAAGGTCTTCCGCAGCATGCTGCCGATCCAGCCGGCGACGTGGTGCGCGGCCAGTACGCCGGCTACCGCGACGAGGACGGCGTCGACCCGCGAGTCCGAGACCGAGACCTTCATCGCGCTGAAGTGCTTCATCGACAACTGGCGCTGGGCCGGCGTGCCGTTCTTCCTGCGCACCGGCAAGCGCATGGCCGAGGGCCAGCGCATCATCTCCATCGCCTTCCGCGAGCCGCCGAAGAGCATGTTCCCGCCCGGCTCGGGCGTCGGCGCGCAAGGGCCCGGATCACCTGACCTTCGACCTGGCCGACGCCTCGAAGATGTCGCCTGTCGTTCTACGGCAAGCGGCCCGGGCCCGGGCATGCGGCTGGACAAGCTGAGCCTGCAGTTCGCGATGCACGACACCGGGCTGGCGGCGACGTGCTCGAGGCCTACGAGCGACTGATCCTCGACGCGATGCGCGGCGACCGCACGCTGTTCACCACCGCCGAGGGCATCGAGCGGCTGTGGCAGGTGTCGATCCCGCTGCTCGAGGCGCCGCCGCCGGTGCGCCTGTATCCGGTGGGCTCGTGGGGGCCGAAGTCGATGCATCAGCTGATCGCGCCGCATGCCTGGCGCTTGCCTTTCGAGCGAGCCTGGCGGCGCCGAACCGCTCCGGAGCCTGACGCGGTGTTCGGTGCGACTCTGGCGTTCACTGGCGGTAGCGGTTGCGCGTGGGCGGGCGCAAGGCTTCACACGCGGCGGCAAGGACATCGCGACCGCCGCTGGCGTGCCTGGGTGCGGACGATGCTGGCGCTTGCCGTCGTCTGCGTGGCACCGGCGGCGGGCGCGGTGGAAGCGTCATCGCGCGACCTGCTGGTGCTGTTCTCCAACAGCCGCCTGGCGCCGGGCAATGCCGAGGTCGATCGAGGCCTGCGCGCGGTGCTCGCCGACGCCACGCCGCCGGTGCACCCGTTCTACGAGTTCCTCCACGCTCCCGAGTTCGGCGGGGAGGCGCACCACCGCGCGCTGCTCGACTACCTGGGCGCCAAGTACGCCGACCGGCCGCCCGCAGCACTGCTGGTTTCTTCCGACGCTGCCTACGAATTCGCCGCGCGCCATCGGCAGCAGAGCTTCCCGGCGGCGCCGCTGGTCCACGGCTCGGTGTCCCCGGCCATGCTCGGCCGCTGGCCCGCGCCACCAGGGACGCTCGGCATCGAAGTCGAATACGACTTCGGCGGCACGATCGTACAGGCGCTGCGCTGGTACCCCGACGCGCAGCGGCTGATCAGACGGCCCCGGCCCGGGCAAGGGCGGCACCGGCACGCTGCAGGTCGACGGCAACGTCGTCGCCAGCCGCCCGATGGCGCGCAGCATTCCGCTGGTGCTGCCGTGGGACGAGATCTTCAACGTCGGGCTCGACAACGGCACGCCGGTCGACGGTGCCGACTACCCGGTCCCCTTCCGCTTTGCCGGCACAATCGGCAAGGTGACGGTGAAGATCGGGTCGGACCAGCTCTAGGCGGCAACATTGGGCAGGGCGTCATGCTGCGTTAGTCTTGGCCACCGCGTCCTTCCCAGGCACGTTGCCCACGCACTTTGGGTTGAACAGATGAATGGCATGAGCAACAGAAGACCTAGACGATGCGCGATCCCCTGTCTGTCGGCGCTGCTTGCGCTGCTGGTGGCGGTGCCATTGACCTTGCCTTTGGGCGCCGCCGCGCAAACCACGCCGCCGGCCGCTTCCTTGCCCGCCGACCCCTGGCCGCGCGACATCAGCATCGCCAACGCGGCGGTGCTGGTGTACCAGCCGCAGGTCAACAGCTGGGTCGGCAACCAGCTCGACTTTCGCGTCGCCATGGCGCTGAAGCCCACCGGCGCCAAGGACGAGACCTTCGGCTCGGCCTTCGTCACCGCGCGCACGCAGGTGGACAAGGTGTCGCGCACGGTGGTGTTCGAGAACGTGCACATCTCGAAGGTCGACTTCCCGACCTTGCCGGCGCATGGCGAGACCTACGCCGCCGCGCTGCAAGCCAGCATGGCGAGCAACATGCGCTCGATCTCGCTCGACCGACTGGAAGCGTCGATGGCGCTGGCCGGCGTCAAGCCCGCCACGGTGCAGGTGAAGAACGATCCGCCGGCCGTCATCGTCAGCAACACGCCGGCCATTCTGGTGCCCGTGGACGGCGCGCCGGTGTGGAAGGCAATGACTGAGGACAGCCGCTTCCAGCGGGTCATCAACACCCAGGCGCTGATCCTCAAGGGGGGCCCGGGCGACCAGCTTTACCTGCATGTCTACGACGGCTGGATGTCGGCCGGCAGCATCGAGGGGCCGTGGAGCGTTTCCAACGCCCAGCCGCTGGGCATGGACAATGCGGCGCAGAAGCTCGCCAAGACCGGCAAGGTGGACATGCTCGATGGCGCGCCCAAGGGCCAGCCCAAGCCGACGCTGGCCGGCGGCGCCCCGACGATTTACGTCAGCCAGCAGCCCACCGAGCTCATCGTCTTCAAGGGCCAGCCCGATTTCGTGCCGATCAACGGCACGCAACTCCTGTGGGCCTCGAACACGTCCGCCGACGTGTTCATCGAAACCACCAACAACCTGTACTACGCGCTGATGGCCGGACGCTGGTTCCGCGCCAGCGCACTGACCGGGCCGTGGAGCTTCGTCGCCAACGACGCGCTGCCGGCCGACTTCGCGAAGATCCCCACCGGCTCGCTGGCCAGCGCGGTGCTGCCCACCGTGGCCGGCACGCCGCAGGCGCAGGAGGCGCTGATCTCGAACTCGATCCCGCAGACCGCCACGGTGCCGCTGAAGAACGGGCCGAAGTTCACGCCCAGCTTCGACGGTGCGCCGCAGTATTCGCCGATCGAGGGCACCGCGCTGACCTACGTGGCCAACGCCGCCGAGCCGCTGATCCGCGTCAACGCCGATGCCTACTACGCGGTGAAGGCCGGTGTCTGGTTCACCGCGCCGCAGTTGACCGGGCCTTGGGCCATCGCCACCTCGGTGCCGGCGTCGATCTACACCATCCCGCCGAGTTCGCCGATCTACTACGTGACCTACGTGCGCATCTACGAGGCCACGCCGACCGTCGTCTACGTGGGTTACACGCCCGGCTACCTGGGCACGGTGGTGTCGCCCTACGGCACCGTGGTTTACGGCACCGGTTATGCGTACACGCCGTGGGTCGGCAGCGTGTGGTATCCGGCGCCCTACACCTACGGCATTGCCGCCGCGCCGGTCTACAACCCCTATGTCGGCTACACCTTCGGCTTTGCGCTGGGCCTGGCCACCGCGGCGTGGATGGAGCCGTACTGGGGCTGGGGTGCCTACTACCACCCGGCCTACTGGGGCTATGGCTACCACTGCTGCGCCTCGGCCAGCGCCAACGTGTACGGCCATTGGGGCGCGACGACCTATTCGGGCACGCGCAGCTGGTACGCCGGCGGCGGCGTCGCCGGCAGCAGCGCGCATGGCACCTACTACAACTCACGCACCGGCACCGGCGGCAGTTATTCGGGCGCTCGCCAGTACAACGCCTGGACCGGCAACGCCACGCGCGGCTATGACCGCACCGGCTACGGCGCCAACGGCGGTTCGGGCAACGTGGCACGGGGCAGCAACTACAACACCTACACCGGGCAGCGCACGACGGCGAATTCGGCGTCGGTGGAGGGCGGCGGCGGCAGCACCTACAACCGCGCCGGCACCACCACCGCCGGGCCGCAAGGTGATGCGCATGCGGGTGGCGGCTCGAGCTACAACGCCCACACCGGCAACACCAACCACTGGGCCAGTGCCAGCGTCGGCAACGACCACGTTGCCGACGTCAACGGCAATGTCTATCACAACAACGGCAACGGTTGGCAACAGCATTCTGCCGGCGGCTGGGGCGCGGCCGGGGGCGACACCGGCTGGGCCGATCGCGAATCGCAGGCGCGCAGCGACGGTGGCGACCGTTTTGGCGGCTTCGGCGGCGGGGGCGGCTTCGGCGGCGGGGGCGGTTTCGGCGGCGATCGCTTCGGCGGGGGCGGCTTCGGTGGCCGCTTTGGCGGCAGGCGCTAAGGAACCTAGCAACAATAACTTGAACACTTGGCATGGTCGACGTACGATGCGTCGATGGATCAAACGTCACTTGTCGAAGCCAAGTTCAAGGCCCTGTCGCATCGGCTAGACGAAGCGACGTTGCGATTGTGGGCTGCAGCCGAGGCGCGCAGTCTTGGGCGCGGCGGCGTCAGCGTGGTGGCCAAAGTTGCAGGGTTGTCGCGCACCACTGTCTACGTCGGCTTGTCCGAGATCGAGGCCGCCGGCAAGGCCAAGGGCAGGAGCAAGGCGGCCGTGCAGCCATTGGCGACGGCGGGTGCGCACAATCGCGTTCGCGCGCCGGGGGGTGGACGCAAGCGATTGGTGGACATCGACGCGAGCTTGCTCGCCGATCTTGACGCGCTGGTCGAGCCCACCAGCAGGGGTGACCCGATGTCTGCCTTGCGCTGGACATGCAAGAGCACCACAAGGCTGGCCGCCGAGCTAGCTCGAAGCGGCCATCGGGTGAGTCAGCGCACGGTGTGCGACCTCCTGGCTCAACTCAACTACAGCCTGCAGTCGGTGCGCAAGACGCGTGAAGGCGGCCAGCATGCGGACCGGGACGCGCAGTTTCAGTACATCGCCACCATGGTGACGAAGTTTCAGCGCCAGCGCCAGCCTGTGATCTCGGTGGACACCAAGAAGAAGGAACTCATAGGGGACTTCAAGAACGCCGGGCGCGAATGGCACCCCCAGGGACAGCCCGAGCAGGTTCGGGTGCACGACTTCATCGACGACGAATTGGGCAAGGTCGCGCCCTACGGGGTTTACGACGTGACGGCCAACGTCGGCTGGGTCAGCGTGGGGATCGACCACGATACGGCAGAGTTCGCCGTGCAGAGCATCCGCCACTGGTGGCTCGAGATGGGGCAACCCATGTACAGCCAAGCCAAGCGGCTGCTCATCACCGCCGACTGTGGCGGCAGCAACGGCTATCGCGTGCGTTTGTGGAGGCTGCAGCTGCAGCGGCTGGCCGATGAACTCGGCCTGGAGGTCCAGGTGTGTCACTTCCCTCCGGGCACCAGCAAGTGGAACAAGATCGAGCATCGGATGTTCTGCCACATCACCAACAACTGGCGAGGCCGACCTCTGTTGAGCCGACAGGTGGTGGTCAACTTGATCGGCAGCGTCACTACCGACCAAGGCCTGCGCGTGAAGGCTGCGCTCGACGAGAACACCTACGAACCCGGCATCAAGGTCAGCGATACCGACCTCGCCGCCATCAATCTCAGGCGCGACAAATTCCATGGCGAGTGGAACTACAGCGTCAGGCCACGTGCAGTCGCTCAACATGCCTAAGTGTTCAAGTTATTATTTCTAGTGTCCTAACAAGCCGTAGCGCTTCGACAGCATGGCCGACGGCCGAGCCGGACGCGATCTCGGTCCCGCCCGGCGGGATCGCGTCGGATTCGCCGCTGTCAGCCCTGCGCAACGCGCTGGATGAAGGCCACCGCCTGCCGCGCGATCAATTGCTTGTCGTTGTCGATCGTTGCCACGTGGTACGAATCTTCGAGCCACAGCAGCTCGATGTGCTTCGAACCCACGCGCGACGCGATCAAGGGCCCGTTGGCCGGCTTGACCACATGGTCCTCGCGCGACTGCATCACCAGCACCGGGCATTTGATCTTGGGCAGCAAATCCTGTGTCACCGCGGCCAGCGCGAACACCTGGCGGAACGCCGGCACCGGTACTTCGGCATAGGCCAGTTCCTTGGTGTTCGGGTCTTTCACGTCGGAGCCGATGCCCGGCACGGTGGCCGGCATCGATCGGTCGAAGGCGATGCCGGCCATGTCCGGGTTGTCGATGTGCACCACGCCGTTGATCGGGATCGCGCCGAGGATCACATCGGCGTGCTTGGCGGCCGTGTACAGCGTCAGCGTACCGCCCATCGACAGCCCGGTCATGAAGATGTGGCTGCAGTGCTTGCGCAATTCGGCCAGCGCCTCGTCGACTGAATCGATCCAGTCCTGCGCCGTGGTCTTGGCCATCGCCGCGGGCGAAATGCCGTGGCCCTCGAGCCTGGGACCGATGACCGTGAAGCCGGCGCCGTGCAGTTGCTCACCCAGGTAGCGCATGCTCTGGGTGGTGCCGGTGAAGCCGTGGCAGCACAGCACGCCGATGTGGTTGCCGTTGAAGAAGAAGGGCTCCGCGCCTTGCAGGATGGTGTCGTCGCTCATGGTGGGTTCCTTTGTTTGCGGTGGGTGGAAGAGAAGGAGCGTTCAGCCCGCCTGACGCTTGCCCAGGCTGTAGGCCAATGCGGCCGCGGCGATGATCGCGCCCTGCAGCATCAGCCGACCGGGCTCGCCCAGGCCCAGGCTGGTGAGAAAGTTGAACAGGAAGGTCAGCATGAACGCCGCCACCGCCGGACCGGCCATGCCGCCCTTGCCGTTGCCGAAGTTCACGCCACCCAGGATCGCCGCGGCCAGCGAGTTCAACGCCAGGTCCTGGCCCAGCGTGGTGCTGCCGACGCCGACGAAGCCCACCAGGATGAAGCCGCAGGCCACCGAGATCAGTGCCGAGCAGACATGGCCGAGGAAGATCACGCGCAGGTACGGGATGCCCGACAGCGCCGCCGCCTGCGGGTTGGCGCCGACGGCATCGAGGTAGCGGCCATAGACGCTGCGGCGCAGCCACAGCGCCACCGGCACCAGCGCCGCCAGCCAGCCCAGCACCGGCAGCGGGATGCCCGCCACACGCAGCCTCGCCAGCTCGCGCAGCATCTCCGGCGCCTGGCCGGGCGCGCGCTGCTGCGACAACGCGATGACGATGCCGCTGAGGATCATCGCCATCGCCAGCGTGACGATCATCGACGACGCGCGCGCACGCACGATCAGCACGCCGTTGATCGCACCCACCGCCACACCCAGCAGCACGCAAGCCAGCATCGCCATGCCGGTGGACATCGACAGCAGACCGCTGGTCAGGATGTAGGACACGGCGACGACGACGCCGCCCACAGACAGGTCGATCGAGCGCGCGCGCATCACCAGCGACTGCCCCATCACCGCCAGCCCCAGCGGCGCGGCCTGGCGCAGGATCAGCAGCAACAGCGGCAGCGACAGCAGTTGCGGGCGCAGCCAGGCGGCCAGCGCCAGCAGCACCAGCGTGGCGGCATAGGCCGGCGGCAGGCGCAACACGCGCAGTGCCAAAGTGCGGCCGCGGCCGGCTGCCGCCGGCGGGACCTGCCGAGTGACCGCCGTCACAGGCCCACTGCCTTGCGCCGCTGCAAACTCACCGCGGTCAGCAGCAGCGCCCCAGTGACCGTGCCGCGCAGGAAGGGCGAGATACCGAACAGGTTGATGCCGTTGGTGATCAGCCCCAGGCTCAACGCGCCGGTGACCACGCCGACGATGCTGCCGACGCCTCCGGTGAGTTGCACGCCACCCAACGCCACGGCGGTGACCGATTCCAGGCTGAAGGACGCGCCCATCGTCGGGTCGCCGGATGACACGCGCGCCGCCAGGTAGATGCCCGCCACCACCGCCAGCAGGCTGCACACCACATAGGCCGCGACCACCACGCCCCAGGTGCGCACCCCGTTCAGGCCGGCACTGTGCGGGTTGGCACCGACGGCAAAGATGTGCAGCCCCAGGCGCGAGCGGTGCAGCAGCAGCGCCACCACGCCAGCGCACAGCACGCACCACAGCAGCGGCTGCGGCAGCAGCCCCCACAGGCTGCCGTTGGCCATCCGGCCCAGGATCGGCGCGACCTTGCCGCCCGGGATGGGCAGGACCAGGTACGCGACGCCTTGCAGGAAGGTCATGCTGCTCAGCGTCATGACCAGCGGGTGGATACCTGCCAGCGCCACGCCCAGGCCATTGACCAGCCCGACGGCCAGGCCCAATGCCAGTGCCAACACGGTGCCCCACAGCGGATCGGGCTGCGTGGCGACGATGCAGGCGGCAAGGCTGACCACCGCACCGACCGACAGGTCGATGCCGGCGATCAGTGCCACCACCATCTGTCCCAACGTGACGATCAGCAGCGCGGTGATCTGGGCGCTGACGTTGGCCAGGTTCTGCGCGTCGAGGAAGTTGGGCACGGCCAGCGCCAGCATCGCGAACAGCAGCAACGGCAGGCCGAGCGTGTAGCGGGTGATGCCCGAGCGGGTGGCCTTCATGCCGCGGCCTTCGATGCAGGCACGGCATCGGCCAGCGCCAATGCCAGCAGTCCTTCCTCGGTGGCCATGTCGGCCGGCACATCGCCGACGATGGTGCCGCCGCGCACCATCAGGATGCGATCACACAGGCCGATCAGTTCCGGCAAGTCGCTGGACACAGCCAACACCGTGCCGCCGTTGTCGCCAAACTCGCGCAGCAGCGCATAGATCTCGGCCTTGGCGCCGACATCGACACCGCGCGTGGGCTGCTCGATCAGCAGCGTATCGACTCCGGCAGCGAGCCAGCGGCCAAGCATGACCTTCTGCTGGTTGCCGCCCGACAGCGCACCCACCTCTTGCTTCAGATCGCGCGCATGCAACTGCATGCGCTCGGCCGAGCGCTCCACCGCCGCCCAGTCGCGCGGCGCCTTGCGCCACACCCCCAGGCCGCGCAGGCGCCCGAGACCGATGTTGTCGGCAATCGGCAGGTCGAGGTACAGGCCTTCGAGCTTGCGGTCCTCGGGAATCAGGCCGACGCCCTGCGCCACCGCGCGCACCACGCCGGCCGCGGGGTCGAAGGGTTGCAGCCTGCCGGCGGCATCGGCTTTGAGCACGTCACTGGCGTGCGGCGCTTGCACGCCCGCCAGGCAGCGCACGATCTCGCGCTGTCCCTGGCCCTCCAGCCCGCCCAGGCCGACGATCTCGCCACGCCGCAGCGAAAGGCCCAGCGCCGGTGCGCCAGGCGTGAGTGTCAGGCTGCGCACATCCAGCGCGACGCCGCCGGCCGCAGCCTGGCGCCGCGTCGGGAACAACGCCTGCAGCGGCCGGCCGACCATCAGCGTGATCAGGCGCTCGGTGTCGAGCGCGGCGGCGGGCTCGGTGGCCACCCAGCAGCCGTCTTTCAGCACCGTAACGGTGTCACACAGCCGGAAGATTTCGTCCAGCCGGTGGCTGATGTAAAAGACCAGCTTGTGCTGCGCCTTCAGGTCGTGCAGCAGCGCTTCGAGCTTGTCCACCTCCCTGCGGTTCAGCGCGGCGGTCGGTTCGTCGAAGATGAAGACGCTGGCGTCGGCCGAGACCCCCTTGGCGATCTCGACCAGTTGCTGCTCGCCCACGCTCAGGCCGTCGCAGGCACGTCTTGGGTCGAGATCGATGCCGATGCGCGCCAGCACGGCACGCGCCTCGGCCAGCATGCGCCGGCGGTCGAGCAGGCCGAAGCGCCGCGGCTCGCGGCCGAGCATCAGGTTTTCGCCCACGGTCAGGTTCGGCAGCACCGTCAGTTCCTGGAAGACGGTGGAGATGCCGGCGTGGCGTGCGTCCATCGGGCCGTGCAACACCGTCGGCCGGCCGTTGACGACGATTTGCCCCGCATCGGGCCGGTGCACGCCGGCCAGCAGCTTCATCAGCGTGGACTTGCCGGCGCCGTTCTCGCCGGTGATGGCGTGGATCGAACCGGCGCGCCCATCGACGCTCACGTCGGTGAGCGCCGCAGTCGAGCCGAAGCGCTTGGAGACGCCGCGCACCGAGATCGGGTCGGGCCGCCGGCCGGCAGCAGCATCGGCTGCCGGCGTTGCCGCAGGGTGCTGCACTGGTAGTGACGCCTCAGCGCTTGAAGGTTTCCTTCAACACCGCTTCGGGCAGCGTCGACGGCATCCAGTAGGCGTCGCTCAGGTCGGGACGATAGAACTTGTCCAGATCGGCCTGGTACACCGGCGGCGGCGACGAGAAGTACGACTTGTACATCGGCTTGCCTTCGAGCAGCGACACGGCGGCCTTCACGGTCGCCGCCCCCAGGCCCGGTGTGAACAGCGGCGCGACGCTCTTCACGCCGGTGGCCTTCCACGCCCGCAGAAAGCCGTTGTTGCCCTCACCGGTCATCGGTACCAGCGGTTTGCCGGTTTCCTTGAACACATCGAGGCAGGCACGCGTCATCTCGGCGCCCGAGAACCAGATGCCATCGACCGCGTTGCCCGACAGCACCAGGTTTTCGCACAGCTGCTTACCCTTGGCGTAGCCCCAGTCGCCGAAGACCTCTTGCGTGATCTTGATGTCCGAGCCGATCAGCGATTTGCGGAAGCCCTCGTAGCGCAACGTCTCCTCGTCGACGCCGGCAATGCCGCGGAAGGCCCAGACGCTGCCCTTGCCCTTGAGTTCCTTGCGCAGGTAGTCGCCGCCCTGCTTGCCGAAGACCTCGCCGCCCGCGCCGACCTCGACGGTGGACTGCATGGCCTTGCCGAAGGCGCCGAAAACCACCACCGGTATGCCGGTCTTGACCGCCTTCTCCGACAGCGGCGCGCCGATGCCGGCCGAGATCGGGCCGATGATCAGCGCATCCACCTTCTTCGTCAGCAGGTCCTCGACGTCGGCCACCTGCTTGGCCGCCTGCCAATTGGCCTCGACGAAGATGAACTCGCCTACTTCCTTGTGCAGCGAGGCCTCGTGCTTCATTTCCTGGATCATCTGCACGATCCAGGTGTTGCCAACGCCGCCGAAGGACACGCCGATGCGCCACGGCGGCGCCTTCTTGAACTGATCCGGCTTGGACATTTCTTTCGACGTGGGCGACATCAGCCCGTGGGGCAGCAGCACGACATCGGCGGCGAACCCCGTGCTCGATTGGCCCAGCGCCGCCAACAGCACGCTCGTCGACAAGGCTCTTTGGAAGGTGCTCTTCACGATCGCGTTTCTCCTCGATGAATTGGATGCCCGAAGGCCTCGGTAGTTGGATTCTTATTGCTCGTTTATTTTCGTTTGAGATCATTTTGTACGCCGCAGCGGCAAATTCGGTCAACGTTTTCACCTATGGCGTCCGCGCGAGCAGCTCACGGCGCGACCACGCAGAGCACGCCGGAATCGGCCAGCAATTGCGGAAAGACGCCGGTCGGCGCGACATCGGTGAACAGGCGATCGAGGTTGTCCAGCCGCGCCAGTTCGACCATTGCGGGCCGATTGAATTTGCTGTGGTCCGCGGCCAGCCAGACTTCGCGCGAATGCTCCAGGATGGCCCGCGCCACGGTCACCTCGCGATAGTCGAAGTCGCGCAGCGTGCCGTCGGCCTCGATGCCCGAGATGCCGATCAGGCCGATGTCCACCTTGAACTGGCGGATGAAGTCGACAGTGGCCTCGCCGACGATGCCGCGGTCGCGCGGACGCACCACGCCGCCGGCGACGATCACTTCGCAATCCGGGTGGTCGCTGAGGATCGCTGCCACGTTCAGGTTGTTGGTGATGACGCGCAAGCCGCGATGCCGCATCAACGCGTGCGCGATCGCCTCGGTGGTGGTGCCGATGTTGATGAACAGCGAACAGCCGTTCGGCACGGCGTCTGCCACGCATTGGGCGATGCGCCGCTTGGCCGCGTCGTTCAAGCGCTGCCGTTGCCGGTAGGCGATGTTCTCCGTGGTCGAACCCGGCAGACGCACGCCGCCGTGAAAGCGCGCCAGCAAGCCGGCCTCGGCAAGCAGCCGCACATCCCGGCGCACGGTCTGCAACGTGACGCCGAAACGCTCCGCCAGCGCCTCGACCGTCATGCTGTGGGCCTGGCGCACCTCCTCGATCAAGCGAACTTGGCGCGGGTGTAGCTGCATCGGCATCGAATCTAATCGAACCCATGCGAACCCCTACTAGGGTAATCAAGGATCAACACCGAACATATAACGAACATACTCGGCGCCCGATCGATGCAATACGAACAGGGGCCGGCGGGCTGTCATGGCAGCGGCCGCCGGCAAGAGACACGTCCATGGCCACACCTTCAGCCGTCGCGAACGACCGGTCGCCCGACCCCGGCGGGGCGATGGCGGGCCCGATCGACGTGCTGGTGGTCGGCGGCGGTATCAATGGCGCCGGTATCGCACGCGATCTGGCCGGGCGCGGCCTGTCGGTGCTGCTGTGCGAACGCGACGACCTGGCAGCGCACACCTCGTCGTCATCGACCAAGCTGATCCACGGTGGGCTGCGCTACCTCGAGCACTACGAGTTCGCGCTGGTGCGCAAGGCGCTGGCCGAACGCGAGGTGCTGCTGCGCAGCGCGCCGCACATCATGTGGCCCCTGCGCTTCGTCATGCCGCACGACCCGGGCATGCGCCCGGTGTGGATGGTGCGCGCCGGGCTGTTCCTGTACGACCACCTGGCCAAGCGCGAGATGCTGCCAGGGTCACGCACCGTGGACCTGCGCGCGCACCCGGCCGGGGCGCCGCTGAAGCCCGGCTTCGGCAAGGGCTACATCTATTCCGATGGCTGGGTCGACGACGCCCGGCTGGTGGTGCTCAACACCCTCGATGCGGCCGAGCGCGGCGCGCAGGTGCGCACGCGCTGCACCTGCGTGGACGCGCAACGCGGCGCCGACGAATGGCGGGTGCGGCTGCAGGAATCGGGCGGCGCGACCCATGCAGTGCGGGCGCGCGCGCTGGTCAACGCCGCCGGGCCTTGGGCCGCGCAGTTCCTGGTGGCGCATGCGCACGCGCCGGAGACGAAGTCGTTGCGCCTGGTCAAGGGCAGCCACATCGTGGTGAAGAAGCTGTTCGAGCACGACCATGCCTACATCTTCCAGAACCCCGACAAACGCATCATCTTCGTCATCCCCTACGAGGGCGACTTCACGTTGATCGGCACCACGGACGTCGAGCACCTCGGCGCCATCGGCAGCGCGCGGGTCGACGCTGCCGAGGTGGCCTACCTGTGCGAACAGGCCAGCCGCTACCTGGCGCAGCCGGTGCAGCCGGCGCAGGTGGTGTGGAGCTATTGCGGCGTGCGCCCGCTGCTCGACGACGAGACCGGCGATCCATCGGCGGTGACGCGCGACTACGCACTCGAATTGGACACCGGCCACGGCGCGCCATTGCTGTCGGTGTGGGGCGGCAAGATCACCACCTACCGCAAGCTGGCCGAGGAAGCTGCCGACCAGCTGGCCGCTCCCCTGGCTGCGCCGCGTGGTGCCTGGACCCATGGTGCGGTGCTGCCCGGCGGCGACTTCGGCGGCTGGATCGGCGCGCCGCAGCGCCCCGACACCGACTTCGTGCGTTTCGTGCAGGCCCTGGGGCTGCGCCATCCGGAACTGCCGCCTGCCCTGTGCCAGCGCCTGGCGCGCGGCTACGGCAGCCGTGTCGAGCGTCTGCTCGGCGCCGGGGAACTCGGCGCGATGGTCGCGCCGGAGCTGTTCGAGGCCGAACTGCACTATCTTCACGCGCAAGAGTGGGCGCGATCGGCCGACGACGTGCTGTGGCGCCGCACCAAGCTCGGGCTGCACTACGGCGCCGCCGAAAGGGCGGCGGTGGCCGACTGGTGCGCCTTGCATTGGCAGGGCGAATCGGTAACGGCAGGCCAGATGCCGGTTGAGGAACGCGCATGGAACTGAGCCTGCAGCGCATCGAGCAGCGGGTGGGCGCGTCGATGCACCTGTATGCGCTCGACCTGCAGCTGGTGCCGCGTGCAGTGACGGTGCTGCTCGGCGCGACCCAGGCCGGCAAGACCTCGCTGATGCGCATCATGGCCGGGCTCGACGCACCGACGGCCGGCAAGGTGCTGGCCGACGGCCAGGATGTCACCGGCGTGCCGGTGCGCCAGCGCAATGTGTCGATGGTGTACCAGCAGTTCATCAACTACCCGTCGCTGAGCGTGGCCGACAACATCGCCTCGCCGCTGAAGCTGCGGCGCGAGAGCGGCATCGGCGCGCGGGTGCAGGAGCTGGCCGCCAAGCTGCACATCGAGCCCTTCCTGCGGCGCCTGCCGGCCGAGTTGTCCGGCGGCCAGCAGCAGCGCGTGGCGCTGGCGCGGGCGCTGGCCAAGCGCGCGCCACTGATGCTGCTCGACGAGCCGCTGGTCAACCTGGACTACAAGCTGCGCGAGGAACTGCGCGAGGAACTGACACAGCTCTTCGCCAGCGGCGAATCGACCGTGGTCTATGCCACCACCGAGCCGACCGAGGCGCTGCTGCTCGGCGGCCACACCGCCGTGCTCGATGCCGGCGAGCTGCTGCAGTACGGGCCGACCGCCGAGGTCTTCCGCCGGCCGAAGTCGATGCGCGTGGCGCGCGCCTTCAGCGATCCGCCGATGAACCTGCTGGCCGGCAGCGCGGCGAGCCTGGGTGTCACGCTCGGATCGGGCCTGCAGCTGTCGGTGCCGCTGCCGTCGATGGCGACGCGCTCGGGGGATGCCGCGCTGACCATCGGTGTGCGCGCCAGCGCCCTGCGCGTGCAGCGCCGCGACGGCGACCTGGCGTTGCCCGGCAAGGTCGAGTTGGCCGAGATTTCCGGCTCCGACACCTTCGTGCACGTCAGCACGGCCACCGGCGAGCTGGTGGCGCAGCTGAGCGGCGTGCACGCGCTTCAGATGGGCTCATCGATCACCCTGTACCTGAGCCCGGCGCAGGTGTACGTCTTCGATTCTGCCGGCGACCTGCTGGTGGCGCCGGGGGCCCACTGACATGGCCCGCATCGACCTCGACCTGGCCCATGCCTACGCGCCGAATCCGCGCAGCGACGAGGACTATGCGCTGCTGCCGCTGAAGATGCGCTTCGAGGACGGCGGCGCCTATGCGCTGCTCGGGCCCTCGGGCTGCGGCAAGACGACGATGCTCAACCTGATCTCTGGCCTGGTCACGCCGTCGCAAGGCACGGTGGCCTTCGACGGCCGCGACGTCACCGCGCTGTCGCCGCAGCAGCGCAACATCGCGCAGGTGTTCCAATTCCCGGTGATCTACGACACCATGACGGTGGCCGAGAACCTGGCCTTTCCGCTGAAGAACCGGCGTGTGCCGGCCGATCGCATCGAGCAGCGGGTCGGCCAGATTGCCGAGATGCTCGAGCTGAGCGGCCAACTCGACCAGCGCGCCGCCGGGCTGGCGGCCGATGCCAAGCAGAAGATCTCGCTCGGCCGCGGCCTGGTGCGCGAGGACGTCAGCGCGGTGCTGTTCGATGAGCCGCTGACGGTGATCGACCCGCACCTCAAATGGCAACTGCGACGCAAGCTCAAGCAGATCCACCGCGAGCTGAAGCTGACCTTGGTGTACGTGACGCACGACCAGGTCGAGGCGCTGACCTTCGCCGAGCAGGTGGTGGTGATGACGCGCGGGCGCACGGTGCAGGTCGGCTCGGCCGACGAGCTCTTCGAGCGGCCGAGCCATACCTTCGTCGGCCACTTCATCGGCTCGCCCGGGATGAACTTCCTGGCCGCGCGCTGGAACGGGAGCGGCGTCGAGGTTGCCGGCCACACGCTGCGCACGGCCATCGACCCGAAGCCGCTCGCCGCGGCCGTCGACTTCACGCTCGGCGTGCGTCCGGAGTACGTGTCGCTGGCCGCGGCCGAGGACCCGACCGCGCTGCCGGCCGAAGTGACGCAACTGCAGGACGTGGGCACCTACCAGCTGCTGACGGCAAGGGTCGGCGAGCAGACGCTGCGTGCGCGCCTCGACCCCGACCAGCGTGCACCCGGTGCGGGCGAGCGGGTCTGGCTGAAGATCACCGGCGCGCACACCTGCTACTACGGTGGCGACCAGCGGCTGCTGGCCAGCGCCGATGCGGTGCGGGAGCAAAGCGCATGAAGCCGGTCAACCAGAAGGCCTGGCTGCTGATCCTGCCGGTGATGCGTCTGCGTCGCCTTCTCGGCGATCCTGCCACTGATGACGGTGGTGAACTATTCGGTGCAGGACATCATCTCGCCCGAGCGCCGCGTCTTCGTCGGCACCGAATGGTTCAAGGCGGTGATGCGCGACGACGACCTGCAAGGTGCCCTGTGGCGGCAGATCGGCTTCTCGCTGGCGGTGCTGGTGGTGGAGATTCCGCTCGGCATCGCGCTGGCGCTGTCGATGCCGGCCAAGGGCTGGCAAGCCTCGGCCGTGCTGGTGCTGGTGGCGATCTCGCTGCTGATCCCGTGGAACGTGGTCGGCACCATCTGGCAGATCTACGGCCGCACCGACATCGGCCTGCTCGGCGCGACCTTGGCTGCGCTGGGCCTGGACTACAACTACACCGGCAATCCACCGACGCCTGGCTCACGGTGCTGGTGATGGATGTGTGGCACTGGACGCCGCTGGTCGCGCTGCTGTGCTACGCCGGGCTGCGCGCGATTCCCGACGCCTACTACCAGGCTGCAAGCATCGACGGCGCGTCGAAGTTCGCCGTGTTCCGCTACATCCAGTTGCCCAAGCTGCGCGGCGTGCTCGTCATCGCCGTGCTGCTGCGCTTCATGGACAGCTTCATGATCTACACCGAGCCCTTCGTGCTCACCGGCGGCGGGCCCGGCAACTCGACCACCTTCCTCAGCCAGTACCTGACGCAGAAGGCCGTCGGCCAGTTCGACCTGGGGCCCGCCGCGGCCTTCTCGCTGATTTACTTCCTGATCATCCTGCTGCTGTGCTTCGTGCTCTACAACTGGATGCTGCGCGTCGGCACGGCCGACAAAGCGGAGGCCGGCCATGCATGAGCGGCGCTTCCAGCAAGCGGACGGTCTTCCTGCTGCTGTACCTGGTGTTCGCCATCCTGCCGGTGTACTGGATGGTCAACATGTCCTTCAAGACCAACGAGGAGATCCTGTCGACGTTCAGCCTGTGGCCGCGGCACTTCACCTTCGACCACTACCACACCATCTTCACCGATCCGTCGTGGTACTAGGGCTACATCAACTCCATGATCTACGTGGCCATGAACACGGTGATGTCGCTGCTCTCGCGCTGCCCGCCGCCTACGCCTTCTCGCGCTACTCGCTTCCTCGGCGACAGGCATGTGTTCTTCTGGCTGCTCACCAACCGCATGACGCCGCCGGCGGTGTTCCTGCTGCCGTTCTTCCAGCTCTACACCATGCTCGGCCTGATGGACACGCACCTGGCCGTGGCGCTGGCGCACCTGTGTTCAACGTGCCGCTGGCGGTGTGGATCCTGGAAGGCTTCATGTCCGGCATCCCGCGCGAGATCGACGAGACCGCCTACATCGACGGCTATTCGTTCCCGCGCTTCTTCCTGCGCATCTTCCTGCCGCTGATCAAGGCCGGCGTCGGCGTCACGGCCTTCTTCTGCTTCATGTTCTCCTGGGTGGAACTGCTGCTGGCGCGCACCCTGACCACCGTCAATGCCAAGCCCATCGTGGCGACCATGACGCGCACGGTCTCGGCCTCGGGCATGGACTGGGGCGTGCTCGCGGCGGCGGGCGTGCTGACCATCGTGCCGGGCGCCATCGTCATCTGGTTCGTGCGCCACTACATCGCGAAGGGTTTTGCGATGGGCCGGGTATGAGGGGAGGCGATGTTTGCCTGGATGGCCTGGACATTGCCGGTGGCCGTGTTCTTCATCTGCATCGCGCTGATGCTGATCGGCATGACGATCTGGGAGATCGAGTCGCCCACTGTGCTGCGCAAGGGCTTGCTGCCGATGGCGACGACGCGTGGCGACCGCTTGTTCATCGGCCTGCTGGCTGCCGCCTACCTGAACCTGGCCTTCGTCGCGGTGAGCGAACAGATGGTCGGCTGGTTCAACCTCGAGCAGGAGCCGTCGATCTGGTTCAGCTTCGTGGCCTCGATGCTGAGCTGGGGCTGGTCATGAAGGAAGGGTTGAAGGCGCAAGCCTTGGAAAACGGGTGCCGGCGTTGCTTCCCGGCAGGCACCCGCAGCACACGAAGGGGAGCGCCAAGAGGAGACTCGAATGAAACTGCGCTTGAATGCCGTGGCCTTTGCCGCCGCAGCCCTGGCTCTCGGCCAGGGCGCATGGGCCGGCGAAGCCGAAGCCAAGAAGTGGGTCGACAGCGAGTTCCAGCCGTCGACCTTGAGCAAGGCCCAGCAGATGGCCGAGATGAAATGGTTCATCGACGCCGCCGCGAAGCTCAAGGCCAAGGGCGTGAACGAGATCTCGGTGGTGTCGGAGACGCTCACCACGCACGAGTACGAGTCGAAGACCTTGGCGAAGGCCTTCGAGGAGATCACCGGCATCAAGGTCAAGCACGACATCATCCAGGAAGGCGACGTGGTCGAGAAGCTGCAGACCTCGATGCAGTCGGGCAAGTCGATCTACGACGGCTGGATCAGCGATTCCGACCTGATCGGCACGCACTACCGCTACGGCAAGATGATGAACCTGACCGACTACATGGCCGGCGCGGGCAAGGAATACACCAACCCGGGCTTGGACCTGAAGGATTTCATCGGCACCAGCTTCACCACCGCGCCAGACAGCAAGCTGTACCAGCTGCCCGACCAGCAGTTCGCGAACCTGTACTGGTTCCGCGCCGACTTGTTCGCCCGCAAGGACCTGCAGGACCGGTTCCAAGCAAGTATGGCTACGACCTGGGCGTGCCGGTCAACTGGAGCGCCTACGAGGACATCGCCGAGTTCTTCACCAACGACGTGAAGACGATCGACGGCAAGCCGATCTACGGCCACATGGACTACGGCAAGAAGGATCCGTCGCTGGGCTGGCGCTTCACCGACGCCTGGCTGTCGATGGCCGGCGAACGGCCGACATCGGCATCCCGAACGGCATGCCGGTGGATGAATGGGGCATCCGCGTCGCCGCCGACAAGTGCACGCCGGTGGGCGCCTCGGTGTCGCGCGGTGGCGCCACCAACTCGCCGGCGGCGGTCTACGCGCTGACCAAGTACATCGACTGGGTGAAGAAGTACGCGCCCGAAGGAGGCCATGGGCATGACCTTCGGCGAGGCCGGCCCGGTGCCGGCGCAGGGCCAGATCGCGCAGCAGATCTTCTGGTACACGGCCTTCACCGCCGACATGTCCAAGCCCGGGCTGCCGGTGATCAATGCCGACGGCACGCCGCGGTGGCGCATGGCGCCCGGCCGCATGGCCCGTACTGGAAGGAGGGCATGCAGAACGGCTACCAGGACGTGGGTTCGTGGAC
Organism: uncultured beta proteobacterium; assembly: GCA_963837675.1. Classification (GTDB taxonomy): domain Bacteria; phylum Pseudomonadota; class Gammaproteobacteria; order Burkholderiales; family Burkholderiaceae_C; genus Rubrivivax. Next base: position 113,448 of record CAWIOH010000003.1, read on the forward strand.
CTTCCTGAGTCCACGCCGCCGACCAGATCGACGCCGCCTGGCTGTATGCGCAGTTCGTCACCGCCAAGAGCGTGTCGCTGCGCAAGTCCATCGTCGGCCTGACCTTCATCCGCGACAGCGACATCCGCAGCGACTACTTCACGAAGAACGCGCCCAAGCTACGGCGGGCTGATCGAGTTCTACCGCAGCCCCGCGCGGGTGGCCTGGACGCCCACCGGCAACAACGTGCCCGACTATCCGAAGCTGGCGCAGCTGTGGTGGCAGAACGTGGCCATCGCGGTGACCGGCGAGAAGACGCCGCAGCAGGCGATGGACAACCTGGCCGACCAGATGGACCAGCTGATGGGGCGGCTGCAGCGCGTCGGCATGGCGCCCTGCGCGCCGAAGCTGAACACGAAGGAGCGCCCCGGCAAGTGGCTCGGCGACAAGGGCGCGCCGTGGGCGAAGCTGGCCAACGAGAAGCCCAAGGGCGAAACCATCGCCTATGAGACGCTGCTGAATGCCTGGAAGGCCGGCAAGGTGCGCTGATCGCGACCGTCTGCTTCGCGTCGTGACGGAAAGTTCGCGCGGCCGCCCGGCCGCGCGCGCATGACCGTCGCGCCCCCCTCGCTTTCGCCACAAGGAAAGACAGGCCAGGATCGACACTTGGACCCGAGGCGCTGATGCCAGCCGATCGGACGATGATTCACGGCGCGCAGCAGACGACGAAGCAGCGGTCACCCGCCACGTCTTACCGTCAGGCAAGAGTGCCATGGGGCCGTTGCGGTACGGGTCAAACGCGCGCATCGATCAGCAAGCTGGCGCTGCACTGGCCGAAGGCCCCGTCGGCGTCATGCAGGGTGCCGGTGGCGTAGCCCGTGCCCAGAGGACCGGGCAGGGTGCGCGCATCGAGACCGATCCATTTACCCTGCGGCACACGCCGCAGGTACAGCGTCAGGTCGGCGTTGACGAAGCCCAGTTTCGCCGGGTGCGCAAGCTGCGAGATGCCCGCCACCAGGTCGGCGGCCGACGCCGCTTGCGCCAGCGGCGAAGCTGGTTCGTCGTCCAGCAGGGGTCGTCGCAGCGTCAGCCACGCCGCCGCCGGGGTCGGCCTGCAACACGCGCACCGCCAGTGCGGCGGTTGCGCTGCCCTGCAGACGGTCGGCCGACCAGGGGCCGACGGCGGCACCGGTCGGGACAAAGAGCTCGCCCTCGGAGCGGAAGACGGCTTGCGATGCGTCAGTCATGCTTCGACCTATTCAGCGGCTCAGCCGACGTTCTTCAGGCCCAGCACCTCGATCGGCTCGATCGCAGGCGGCCGCGCGAGCATCTCGGACGCCGCTGCCATCAGGGCCTTGGCAATGGGCCCTTGCAGATGGCCCTGCCGGCCCGCCTCGTCCTCGAACGGGCCCGGATCGGGCTCTTGCCACGTCGATGCAACTACTGCGGCGCGGTGGTGCACGAACTCACTCAGGTACTTGGCGATCAGCACGCGAATGAGCCGATCAGCGAGCCGAAGGTGTTCGAAGCGGCCAAGGGCGACACGCAGTACCAGCGCATGATTCGGCGTCGGTCCTCACGCGAAGCGGGCTTCCCCGAAACGCGCGCGCAAGCTGAAATCGCCGCTGCCCGGGTTCAGCTCAACCGGTGCGTCACCTTGGCGCGGCGCTCGATCTCATCCCAGCGCCATGCGATGCCCAGCCCCGGCGTGTCGGGCGCCAGCGCGTGGCCGTCCTCGATCGCCAGCCGGCTGTCGGCGATGGCGTCGAGCTGCGGGATGTATTCCACCCACGCCGCACTCGGCACCGCCGCACACAGCGACACATGCAGCTCCATCAGGAAATGCGGGCACACCGCCAGGTTGTGCGCCTCGGCCAGGTGCGCCACCTTCAGCCAGGGCGTGATGCCGCCGATGCGCGCCACGTCGACTTGCAGGATCGACGCCGCGCCCTTGCCGCACGTAGTCGGCGAACTGGCCGGTCGAGTACAGCGATTCGCCCACCGCGATCGGCACCGCGCTGGCCGCCGCCAGGCGCGCATGGCCGGCGACGTCGTCGGCCGGCAGCGGCTCCTCGAACCAGGCGATGCCGAGTTCGGCATAGCGCGGCGCGCGGCGCAGGGCCTCGGTCAAGCGTGAAGCACTGGTTGGCGTCGACCATGATCTCGAAGCCGTCGCCGACCGCGTCGCGCACCGCGCGCAGCCGCGCCACGTCGTCGCTGACATGCGGCTTGCCGACCTTGATCTTCGCGCCCTTGAAGCCCGCCGCCTGCGCGGCCAGCGTCTCGCGCACCAGGTCGTCGGGCGCAGGTGCAGCCAGCCGCCTTCGGTCGTGTAGACCGGAATGCGCTGTTTCGCACCGCCAGCCGCCAGCCACAGCGGCTGGCCGTCGCGGCGGCAGCGCCAGTCCCACAACGCGGTATCGATCGCCGCCAGCGCCAGGCTGCTGATCGCGCCGACCCTGGTGGCGTGGGTGGCGAACAGCAGCTCGCGCCAGATGGCCTCGATGCATGCCGGGTCGCGGCCGATCAGGCGCGGCGCCAGGTGGTCGTGCAGCAGCGCCATCACCGACGAGCCGCCGGTGCCGATGGTGTAGCTGTAGCCGATGCCTTCGCTGCCGTCGTCGCAGCGGATGCGCACCAACGGCGTTTCCTGCGTGACGAAGGACTGGATCGCGTCGCTGCGCGGCACCGGCGGCGGCAGGTCGACGTGCCAGAGTTCGACCGAGGCGATGCGCGTCATCGCTCAAGGCCCAGCGTGCGTGGCAGCCACAGCCCGATGGCCGGGCATGTAGGTCAGCAGCGCCAGGCTCAGCAGCAGCGGCACCAGCCACGGCAGGATCGCCACCGTGGTGCGCTCGACGCTCAGCTTGGCCACGCGCGCCAGCACGAACAGCACCATGCCCATCGGCGGATGCAGCAGGCCGATCATCAGGTTCAGCACCATCACCAGGCCGAAGTGCACCGGGTCGACGCCCAGCTTGGTGGCGATCGGCAGCAGGATCGGTACCAGGATCGTGATCGCCGCGGTCGGCTCGAGAAAGCAGCCGACGAACAGCATCAGCAGGTTGGCCAGCAGCAGGAACACCCAGGCTTCCTTGGTGAAGGCCAGCACCCACTGCGCGATCGCGGCGGTCACGCCGGTGGCGGTGAGCATCCAGCCGAAGATCGATGCCGCGGCGACGATGAACATCACCGTCGCCGTCGTCTCGACCGTGTCCAGGCTGACCTTGACGAACATCTTCCAGCTCAAGCGTGCGGTACCAGAACAGGCCCAGCACCATCGCCCAGACGCTGGCCGCGATGGCGCCCTCGGTGGGCGTGAACAGCCCGGTGGTCATGCCGCCGATCAGCAGCACCGGCGTCATGATCGGCAGCACCGCCTGCAAGTTGAACTAGCGGTCGGCGGCGAACAGCAGCGCCAGGCCGACGACGACCACCAGTTGCGGCTGTCAGCCGGCCACTGCGACCAGCCAGTACACCGACATCGGCCAGCCGGCGACCACCGCCAGCTCGACCAGCGCCTTGCCGAAGCGCCGGCCGTCGAACTTGATGTCGCCGCCCCAGTCGTTCTTGTGCGCGAAGTAGGCCACCGTCAGCATCATCAGCACGGCCATCAGCATGCCCGGCAGGATGCCGGCCAGGAACAGCGCGCCGACCGACACGTTGGCCATCATCGCGTAGATCACGAAGGGCAGGCTCGGCGGAATGATCGGCCCGAGCGTGGCCGATGCCGCGGTGACGCCGACCGCGAACTCGCGTCGAGTAGCCGTGGTCCTTCATCGCCTTGATCTCGATCGTGCCCAGGCCGGCCGCGTCGGCGATGGCGGTGCCGCTCATGCCGGCGAAGATCACCGAGCCGAGCGATGTTGACGTGGCCGAGCCCGCCCTTCAGCCAGCCGACCAGCGCAAGCGCGAAGTTGTAGATGCGGTTCGTGATGCCGGCGTTGTTCATCAGGTTGCCGGCGAGGATGAAGAACGGCACCGCCAGCAGCGGGAAGCTGTCGATGCCGCCGATCATGCGGTGCACCACCACGAAGCGGCGGCAGGTTGCCGCTGACCAGGATGTAGACCAGCGAGGCGCCGGCCATGGCGATGGCCACCGGCAACGCCGATGGCGACATCAGCCAGGAAGATGATCTTCAGCATGGCTTCAGCGGTCGTCGCATCGTGGCATTCGGGCCGCTCGAGCACGCTGTAGCCGCGTTTCCAGTGCACACCAGCAACCCAGATCGAGCGCAAGCTCATCAGGCCAGGCCGAACAGGCACGGCGCCGTAGACGATGTTCATCGGCAGATCGACCACCGCCATCTGCTTGCCCTGCCGATCTTCCCATCATCTGCGCGGTGAACACGGTCATCGCCGCCGAAGAAGGCGATGCGCAGCACGTCGACCACCGTCGACAAGGCGCGCGCCGGCGCCGTGCGGCAGGTAGCGGTAGAGCAAGTCGACCTGGATGTGGTTGTTCTTCGCCACGCCGATGCCGCGCCGACGAAGACCGTGCGCCACCAGCAGGTAGCGCGCGATCTCCTCCGTCCAGGAGGCCGAGTCGTTGAGCACGTAGCGGGTGAAGAACTGGTAGAACACCACCGCACCCAGCACCCAGAAGAGCGCCCAGCGCGATCCAGCCTTCGACCGTGCGTGCTGCGACAGGTCCACGGCTTCGTCGACGCGTGAAACTCGCCGTCGTCGCCCATCACCTTCGGGCCGGCATCGATGTCCATGCGGGTCTCCTGCGTCCGGCTGCGCCGGCCGCGCGGCCTCATCCGGGGCGCGCGGCCGGCCGGTCGTAGCGTTGCTACTTGATGGCCTGGAGCCGGTCGTAGGTGGCCTTGTCCCAGGTCGCATCGCTGCCCAGGTGGTACTTCTCGAAGGCCTTGGCAAAGGCCGCGCGGTCGGACTTGACGACGGTCTTCTTGTACTTGGTAGTGAACTCGTCGACCAGCTTGGCCTCGGACGCGGCGATCTCGCGCGGTGGCCTTGGCTGCGCGGCTTCGCTGAACACCGCCTCGAAGGTCTTCTTGTCGGCGTCGGACAGCTTGCTCCAGGTCTGGCCGCTGACGATGGTCAGCAGCATCTCGGTGATGTGGCCGGTCAGGTTGATGTGCGACTGCACCTCGTAGAACTTCTTCGCCTCGATCGTCGGCAGCGGGTTTTCCTGCGCGTCGACCGTCTTGCTCTGCAGCGCCAGGTAGACCTCGGCGAAGGCGATCGGCGTGGCATTGGCGCCGACCACCTTCGGGTACATCACGTACAGCGGCGCGTCGGGCACGCGCAGCTTCAGGCCCTCCATGTCCTCGGGCTTCATGATCGGCTTGTTGGCCGTGGTGTGGCGCACGCCGTAGTAGGTGACGGCCAGCGGCTTGTTGCCGCCCTTCTTGTAGTAGCCCTCCATCAGTTCCTTGCAGCAGGTCGCTCTCGGCGTACTTCTTCCAGTGGTCGAAGTCGCGGAACATGAAGGGCGCGCCGCCGATCGCCAGCGCCGGGTAGGTGCGCGCGGCGAAGGCCTGGCCGGTGTAGATGATGTCCACCGTGCCCAGCGTCAGGCCCTGGTTGATGTCGGATTCCTTGCCCAGCTGCGAGGCCGGGAAGACCTGGATCTCGTAGCGCCCGTTGGTGCGCTTCTTGATCTCGTCGGCGGCCCACAGCGCGGCACGTGTGGTAGGCCTCGGAGGTCTCGTAGACATGGGCGAACTTCAGCTTGGTCTGCGCCCAGGCCGGCGTGCCGCCCAGCGTGGCCGCGGCCAGCGGCCGCAGCGCAGAGCAGGGTCTTGAGGGTCGAACGCTTGTGCATCGATGTCTCCTTGTCATGGTTGGGGGTCTGGACGGGTTGCGGCTCAGTGAAGGTCACTCGCAGCGCCTTCGGGCCAGGCTGCGGCGTAGCTGTCGTGCGAGCGCTGAGGTGCTGGTGCATGGCCGCGCGCGCCGCGGCGGGGTCGTGGGCCGCCAGCGCGCTTGACCACCATGCGGTGCTCGGCCACGGCGACGCGCCAGCTTTCGGCGCTTTCGAAATGCTGGCCGAAGTGTTCGAACAGCGGGCTGTTGCGCATGTCGTAAAGCTCGGCCACGGTGCGCAGCAGCGGTCCGTTGTCGGCGGCCTCGGCGATGCGCAGGTGAAACAGCTCGGTCGCCCTCGATCGGCAGGCTGCCGGCGGCGATGTCGTTCTCCATCTTCGCCAGCGCCGCGCGCAGGTCGCGCAGCAGCGACACGCTGGCGCGTGGCGCCACGACGGCGGCGATCTCGCCCTCGACCAGCTGGCGCGCGCGAAAGATCTCGAACAGCCCGAACACGCCGGGCTCGACGCTGCGCGCGCTGGCCGGGGCCTCGCGCGCCAGCACATGCACGCCCGAGCCGCTGCGCACCTCGACCAGGCCTTCGACTTCGAGCGCGATCAGCGCCTCGCGCACCGACGGCCGCGACACGCCCAACTGCAGCGCCAGGTCGCGCTCGGCCGGCAGGCGCGTGCCCACGCCGTAATTCACCGCTCGCGGATCAGCGCGCGCAGCTGGTCGGCGATCTTGCGGTACAGGCGGCGCGGTTCGATGGTCTGCAGCGGCATGGCGAAGTGGTCAAGTGGTCAGGCCACTTGCCCGGGGATCATAGGAGCCCCGGGTCCGCTCACGGCCCGGTGCAAACCCTCGGCGCGGGGGTTGCTGCGCCGCGACCTCAGGGCGAGGTCCGCAGGGCGTCGGCCTGGGCGTAGTCGGGCCCGTCGCGCAGGCGTTCGAGGTACGAGACCTGCGCGTCGCTACCCGCCGGCCACTGCGCGCGAAACAAGCCTTGCCAGGCCGGCATGTCGATCTCGATCGCCACGGCATCGATGAACAGTGCCCCTTGGCGCAGGCCAAAGCGGCGCTCGCGGCCGTCGAAGGGATGCATGGCGATACGTGTCAGCAAGCCGGCGCCGTCGCCACGAAAGTTGGGCATGCCGGCGGCGCCGTTGTTGAATATCCAGCGCGGCGCGGTACCACCGGCGATGCGCTGGAACACCGGCAGGCAGGTGTGCGTGCTGGCGAAGGCCTCGACCCGCGCCGCGTCGAACCAGGTTTCGACCCGGTTGCGGTGCGCGGCATCGCGCAGGTGCTCCTGCGCAAAGCCCCAGCCGGCCAGCGAGACGGCGTCGCCATGCACGACGCCGAGTTGCATGTCGCCCACTTCGGCGCGCAACCACATCGGCAGCGCCGCCAGTTCGGCGCGCTGCGCCGACGTGGTGGCGCCGCGCAGCCGCTGCAGGATGCGGTTCGAGCGCTCGACCACCCCGTCGCCGACCCATTCGGGATAGGCGCAGCCGCAGCCGGCGTCGGCCTGGTCGTGGATCGCGGCCAGTTCGGTCTCGACGTTGCCGCGCGTGGCGTCGAAGGCCAGCACGTTGCGCTGCAGCTTGGCAAAGAGGGCCGGGTCGGCGTCGAACCAGTGAAAGTCGCCGTTGAAGAGCAGCCGCGCGCGGCCGCGCTCGCGCTCGAACAGGCGCAGCACTTCGTCCAGCGCCAGCGGGTTGCCATACAGGCCGCCGACCACGTAGAGCACCTCCAGGCCTTGCAGGTGCGGCGGCGCCAAGGTGTCGAACACCGCCGGCGCGTAGCGGTAGTGCAGCGGGCAGCTGCGGCCCGGTGCATCGGTGTTCATGCGGCCACCTCGAAGCGACGCAGGAAGCCGCGGTCGATGTGATCCTTCCAGCGCCACAGGCAGCGGCCTTCGGCCGACCACCGCCCGCGCGAGGCGATGGCGCGGCCATCGGCGGTGGCGAGCAAGGCCAGAAAGCGCGTCTGCGGTCGGTAGGCCTGGAGCGCCGTGCCCGCCAGCGCGGCGCGCAGGTTTTGCGCCAGCACCGGGCCCATGCGCACCGCGTACACGCCGGCCTTGGGCAAGGGCGGCGCCCATTCGGCGCAGTCGCCAACGGCGAAGACCTCGGGGTGTGACACGCTGCGCAGCTGCGCATCGACGCGGATGAAACCGCGCTCGCTCACCGCCAGGCCACCGCGCTGGCCGGCATCGCGTTGCCAGGCATGCGCCACCGCGCCGGTGGCCCACAGCAGCAGATCGCTGTCTTCGGCCATGCCTTCGGCCCAATCCCTGCCGAGCCGCAGAGCCACATCGGCGCGCTGCAGCGCGCGTTGCGCGGCGCGCACCGCCCCAGGGGCCATGCCAGGCAGCAGCGTCGGCGCATTGCTGACCAGGGCACCACGCAACGTGAGGCTCGGCATCAGGCCGCGCAGCCGGTGCAGCACGGCCAGCAACGATTCGAAGCCCGCCGCACCACCGCCGACGGCGGTGACGACGAAGGGGCGCTGCCCGCGCTGCGCGGCCAGCGCGGGCCACAGTTGCTGCGTGGCCTCGTGCAAGCGGCCGAGCGGGCGCAACGCCAGCATTCGGGCGCCGGCGGGCTCGGGCGGCTCCAGGGTCGAGCCGATGTTCAACGACAGCCGGTCGTAGGCCAGCGCGCCGCCCGAGGCCAGTCTCGCGCTGCGCTGCAGCGGGTCCAGCGCCACCATCTCGTCGAGCACGAGACGGGCACCGGCCGCTCGCGCCAGCGCGGCAAAGTCGATGCAGATCTGCGCGTAGCGATAGTGGCCCGCCAGCCAGCCCGGCACCATGCCCGAATAGGGCGCCAGCGCGCTGGGCGAGACCAGCACGACTTCGGTGTCGGGCAGAGGCTGGCGCGCGCAGTCGCGCAGCACCTGGGCATGCGCGTGGCCGGCGCCCAGCAGCAGCAGCCGCTTCATGGCCGCCACCCGACGGGGAGATGCACCAGGTCGGCCGGCACGTCGATGTCGGCGATGGCAGGCAATTCAACGCTGCGCAGGCCGGCCGCCGCGGCGCGCTGGCGCGTCTGCGCCATCACGCGGTCGGTACTCCATTCCACGCCCTCGAACAGCGATGCCGCAGGCCGACGCAGCCCGACCAGCGCATAACCGCCATCCAGCGCCGGCACGAACACCGCATCGGCGTGCGCCAGTGCGGCGTCGGCCGCGCGCAGCATCGCGGCATTCAGCGCCGGCACATCGCTGCCCATGAGCAAGGCGCGCGAGTGCGTGGCCAGCGCACGCGCCAAGGCCCGGTGCATGCGCGCGCCCAGGTCGCCGTCGCCCTGCACGCTCAACACCAGCCGATGCGCGGCCCGCAACTCGGCGAAGAGCGCATGAGTGGTATCGGGCGCAACACAAAGCTCCAGCGCGGCGAAGCCGGCAGCCGCCGCCTGCTGCACGGCATGCACCAGCAGGCGTTCGGCCAGTGCCGCCGCCCCGGCCACGCCGAGCGCCGGTACCAGCCGCGACTTGGCGAATCCCGGCACGGGGGCCTTGGCCATGACGATGACGCAAGTGCTCATCGATAGTCGCGTGCCAGTGCCTCGGGCGGCGCGCCGCGCCAATAGCGCCAGCGCAGCCGCCACATCAACGCCACGGTGCGCCACACGCCGTGCTGGTCCCAGCGCCGGCCGGAGGTGCGCACGCGCTGGCGCAGGCAGGCCGGCGGACCCAGGGCGCGCAGCCGGCGCGACAACTCGATGTCCTCCATCAGCGGCTGGTCGGCAAAACCGCCCAGGCGCTGGAACCAATCGCGCGTCACGAAGATCGCCTGGTCACCGGTGGCGATGCCGCTCCAACGCGAGCGCAGGTTCATGCACCAGGCGACCATCGGCAACCAGGGCGAGCGCCCTTCGATGACCACGTCGAAGCGGCCCCAACCGGCACCGCCCTCCACCGCCCGCAGCACATCCGCATCGGCGGCCTGCGGCAGCTTCGTGTCGGCATGCAGGAACAGCAGCACCTGGCCGGCGGCGACGGCCGCGCCCGCATTCATCTGGCGAGCCCGGCCGCGGGCTGCGGCGACCAGCGCGTCGCAGGCCGCCGCGGCCAGCGACGCCGAGCCGTCGCCGCTGCCGCCGTCGACGACGATCAACTCATGGCCGCGCGCGCGCAACGGCGCCAGCGCGGCCAGCGCGGCGCTCAGCGTGGCCGCTTCGTCGAGCAACGGCATGACGATCGACAGCTTCATCGCATCGCGTCGTTCGTGGCCCGTCATTCAACGGACAACCGGCCATGGGCCGCGGCGTATTCGTTGGGCGGGCGATCGGACCCAAGCCGGCAGGGCGGTGCGGCGCGGCGCGGCAGCGTCACAACGCCGGCGCGGGCTCGGCGGCCGGTTGCGCCGCGGCCAGCGCACCGCCGCAGCTGCTGCCCTGCCCGGCGGTGCAGCCATAGCAGTGGTCGGCAACGCGGATCGGCGTGCCTGCAGCGTCCTTGGCCAGCAGGTCGCGCAGATGGGCGCGCGGCCCGGCACCGAGCCGCGCCGGCAAACCCAGCATCTGGTTGAAATCGCAGTCGTACAGATGACCCTGCCAATCGACGCTGAGCAGCGTGCGGCACATCACCGTCGCCAGGTTGTCCGGCTGGTAGGCGCCGCGCAGCAGCTGCATGTAGCCGGCAAACTGGCCCTTCGACACCAGCGTGCTGCCGAAGCGCTGGATCGGCATGTTCGTCAGCGCGAACAGCTCGTTGAAGTGGATGCCGAAGTGCTGCGACAACTCGCGCTTGTAGTCGGCTTGCAGCGGCCCCTGTGGCGGCGGCAGCGACGGACCTTGCGGGTTGTAGACCAGGTTCAGCACCCGGCCCGTGCCGGGGCGGCCGTAGCCCAGCGCGTTCAGGACACGCAGCCCGGCGATGCTGCGCTCGAACACACCGTCGCCGCGCTGGCGATCGACATTGGCCGGCGAATAGCACGGCAACGAGGCGACCACCTCGACACCCTGCCCCGCCAGGAAGTCGGCCAGGCCCTCCTGCCCCGGCTCGGACAGGATGGTCAGGTTGCAGCGATCGATGACATTCACGCCCAGCGCGCGCGTGCCCATCACCAGGCGGCGAAAGTGCGGATTCAGCTCGGGCGCGCCGCCGGTCAGGTCGAGCGTCGCGACGTCCCGCGCCTGCAGCACCGCGAGCACTAGATCGACGATGTCGCCGTCCATCATCTCGGTGCGCTGTGGCGAGGCGTTGACATGGCAATGCAGGCAACTCTGGTTGCACTTGTAGCCCAGGTTGACCTGCAAGGTGGACAGGCGCTCGCGCCGCAGCCGCGGGAAGTCGGTGTCGGCAAGCAAGGGCAACGTGTCGTGCATGGGCGGAAGCTGGGATTGGTGATAGCACCGGGACGCGGCACAGAGCATAGTCGCTGGCCGCGACGCCGCGGTTACGGCCGGCCAATGGCCCCGCGCCGCGGGCGGCTCGATGTAACCCGGTGGCGTGCTCGCACGACCTACGGTGCGCCGGCGGGCATCGATGGCCGCCGGCGACCCATCCACTCCCTTCTCAATGGAGCAAGACCATGCCTTCTTCCGTCACACAGCAGACCACCGCCGCGGCCCTGGCCCTGGCGCTCGGCGCCGCGCTCAGCCTGGCCCACGTACCGGCCCAGGCCCAGTCCGCCGACACCGAAAAATGCTTCGGCGTCGCCATGAAAGGCAAGAACGACTGTGCCGCCGGTGCCGGCACCACCTGCGCCGGCACCGCGGTGCGCGACCACCAGGGCAACGCCTGGATGAAAGTGCCCAAGGGCACTTGCGAAAAGACGGCCTCGAGCACCTCGCCCACCGGCAAGGGCCAGCTGATGGAGTTCAAGGAAAAGAAGGCCTGAGCCTGCGCCGCCCGCCGCCATGTCGCACCCCGCCGCATCAGCCAACCCCGCCCCGCCGGATGTCGTCGGCGTGGGCCTGAAAGCCCAGCACGTGGCCGAGGTGCTGGGGGTGGGCGCGGCGGTGGATTTCTTCGAGGTGCATGCCGAGAACTACATGGTCGATGGCGGGCCTTATCCGCGCCACCTGCAGCAGGTGCGCGAGCGCTGGCCGCTGTCGATCCACGGCGTCGGCCTGTCGATCGGCGGCGAGGCACCTCTCGATCACGAGCATCTGGGCCGGCTGGCGTCGCTGTTGCGGCGCTTTCAGCCGCGGTGGTTCTCCGAGCACCTGGCCTGGTCGAGCCACGGCGGCCGGTGGTTCAATGACTTGCTGCCCCTGCCCTACAACGGCGTCACGTTGCGACGTGTGTGTGCGCACGTCGAGCAGGCGCAGGCGCACCTGGGCCGGGTGCTGCTGCTGGAAAACCCCAGCACCTACGTCGAGTTCGCCGCCTCGACGATGGACGAGGCGAGCTTCCTGTGCGAGGTGGTGCGACGCACCGGCTGCGGCTTGCTGCTCGACGTCAACAACGCCTATGTCAGCGCCGTCAACCACGGTGGCGACGCCTGGGCCTTCATCCGCGCCTTGCCGGCCGCCAGCATCGGCGAGATTCACCTCGCCGGCTTTGCCGAAGACTTGGACGACGGCGGCGCACGACTGCTCATCGACCATCACGGCGCGCCCGTGGCCGATGCCGTGTGGGCACTCTATGGACGCACGATCGAGCTGATCGGACCGCGACCGACCTTGATCGAGCGCGACAACCACCTGCCCGCGTTGGCCCAGCTCGAGGCCGAGGCGGCCCTGGCGCGCACCCTGATGGCGCGATCGCAAGCGGCGGTGCCGGCATGACGGCAATGCCCCGCGCCAGCATGCAGCCGGCTTTTGCCGCCGCGCTGCTCGACCCCAGGCTCCCGCCACCGCCGGGTCTGCGCCAGCGCAACGGCCTGGCGCCGCGCGCGCGCTTCGACGTCCATCGCAACAACGTCATCGTCTCGCTGGTCGGGGCGCTTGCCGACACCTTCCCGGTGGTGCGCGAACTGGTCGGCGCCGAATTCTTCGACGCCATGGCGCGCGAATACGCGGCGGCGCAGCCGCCACGATCGCCGGTGATGGCGCACTACGGCGAAGGCTTCGCACACTGGCTGGCCGATTTCGAGCCGGCCGCCGGCGTGCCGTACCTGGCCGACATGGCACGGCTGGAGCGCGCGCGCGTGCGCGCCTTCCATGCCGCCGATGCCGAGGCGCTGTGTGCCGCCGACCTGGCCCGCCATCTGGCCGAGCCGCAGCGCCTGCCGTACGCGCGGCTGAGGCTGCACCCCTCGCTGAGCGTCATCGAATCGCCGTGGGCCATCGTCTCGCTGTGGGCAGCGCACCAGGGCCGCGCCGCCTTGGACGGAGTGGAGCCGGCGCGGGGCGAGGCCGCGCTGGTGCTGCGCATCGACGACGAAGCGGCCGTGCTGGGCATTGATGCCGCAACGGCCGCTTTCGTCGGCCTGCTGCAACAAGGGCAGCCGCTGGGCCGCGCGGCGGCGGCCCCGGGTGCCGGCTTCGATCTCGGCAACGGCTTGGCCCTGCTCATCCACCGGGGTGCGATCTGCGCTTGGCAAGACTCCGGAGAAAGCGCATGAACACTCGCACGCACGCCACCCCTCAGGCGAGGCCGGCCGACACCTCCGGCGGGCTGGTCGATCGAGCTGTCGAGTTGATGTCGCGCATCCCGCATTCGTTGATCGCGCTGATCGGGCGCATCGCCATCGCCGGTGTGTTCTGGCGTTCGGGCCAGACCAAGGTCGAAGGCCTGGCCGTCGACCTCTTCGCCGGCCGGGTCGAGCTGGGTTGGCCGCATCTGTCGGCCTCGGCCGTGGATCTGTTCCGCGAGGAATACCGGCTGCCGCTGCTGCCGCCCGAACTGGGCGCGGTGCTGGCGGCCACCGGCGAGCACATGCTGCCGATCCTGCTGCTGCTGGGTCTGGGCACGCGCTTCGCCGCGCTGGGGCTGCTGGGCATGACGCTGGTGATCCAGCTGTTCGTCTATCCCAGCGCCTGGCCGGTGCACGGCACCTGGGCGGCGGTGCTGCTGTGGCTGATGGCGCGCGGACCCGGCGTGGTTTCGCTGGACCACTTCTTCAAGCGCGGCTGATCACGTGGCAGCCGCGGCGCGCCAAGCCCACGTCAGCAGCAGCGAGCCCAGCGCCACCGGCACGCCGGTGGTGGCATGGCGCTTCCAGTCGATGACGAGGCCGCTGGTGCGCGCCAGGTCGGCGACGATGAGGTTGGCGATCGAGCCCACCAGCAGCAGGTTGCCGGCCAGCGTGCTGACCAGCGCCAGCGTCACGCCCGCCGCATCGCCCTGCAGGTGCGGCAGCAGCAGCATCACCGCCGGCACGTTGGACACCAGGTTGGACAGCGCCACCCCCGCCACCAGCAGCGCACCGGGGTCGGACAGCCTCGCGCCGCGCGCACCCAGCCAGGCGACAGCGTCGGCCGCCAGCCCGGTGCGCTGGAAGGCGTGGTTGACGATGAACAGGCCGATGAACAGCAGCAGCAACGGCCAATCGACCTGGCCCATCACCTCGGACGAATGCAGCCGGCGGCTGAGCAGCAACACGCCGGCGCCAACCAGTGCCGCCACCTCGCGCGGCCAGTCGGTGAACAGGAACACCGCCAGCAGCGCCACGGCCACGCCCAGGCCCTTGGCCGTCTGCCAGGCATCGAAGGCGGGCTCGTCGTCGCCGACGGGCATCGCCGCCGAGCCATCGGCCAAGGCCGGCGCTTGCGGGCCGAACACCAACCACAGCCACAACCACAACATGCTGGCCAGCACCGGGGGCAGTGCCTGGCGCAGGTAGTCGGCAAAGTGCAATTGCAGCACCGACCCGATGAGCATGTTCTGCGGATTGCCGATCAGCGTCGCCGCCGAGCCGATGTTGGCCGCGCAGGCCAGACCCAGCAGCAGCGGCAACGGGTTCAGCCCGCGTCGCAGCGCCAGGCGCGCGACCACCGGCGTCAGCGCCAGGCACACGACATCGTTGGAGAACACGGCCGCCAATGCGCCGGCCACCGCGATCAGCGCCGCCAGCAAGGCCGCGGGCGGCAGCGGCCAGGCGCCGACGCGACGGATCACCGCGCCATAGAAGCCGCCCAGGCGCATCTGCGCCGACAGCAGCATGAAGGCGAAGAGCAACACGAGGGTGGGCAGATCGACGCTGCGCGCGGCGTCTTCCACCGATTCGCCGGTGAGCGCGATCATGGCGATGGCGCCGAGCAATGCCACGCCGGTGCGGTCGAGCTTCAGGCGCGGCAGCCCGCCGAGGAACATGCCGAGATAGACCACGGCAAAAACCGCCACCACGCCCCAGTCGGCGGCACTGCGATCCAACAATTCCATGCTGCGGGCGGCGCCGTGGCGTCGGCGAAGTTCGAGGTTGCGGCGGCTCGGTTGCCACGGGAGACGCCCTGCCGCCACGTGCCCGCCGCGCGCCGCGATGCTACGCGCTGCACAATCGCCGCGCCGCTGCCGCTGGCCGCCGGCACCTGGCTGTAACCCGCCTGCCGGCTGCGACGAATGCCTGTTGACGATGCCCGCGATGACTTCGAGTCCGGCCTGAAGCCGCTGTGGGCGCGTGCGCAGACCGGTGATGAAGTGGCCTACGCGGCGGCCCTGCAGCGCATCGCCGTGCGGCTGCGCGGCTACCTGCGCCGCCGCATGCAAAGCTCGCCGGACGATGTGGAGGATCTGGTGCAGGAAACCCTGCTCGCGCTGCACCTGCAGCGCGGCACCCATCACGCCGCGTTGCCGGTGAGCCACTGGGTGGTCGCAATCGCCCGGCACAAGCTTGTGGATCTGTGGCGCCGGCGCGGCCGGCGCGAAGCCCTGAACGATCCGCTGGACGGGTTCGACGAGCGCGACCTGCCGGCAGCCAGCGAAGAAGGCCCGGCCCGTCGCGATGTGCTCAAGTTGCTCGATCGCCTGCCCGAAGCCCAGCGCCAGGCCATCGTGCTCACCAAGATCGACGGCTTGTCGGTGGCCGAGGCAGCGCAACGCACCGGCGCCTCGGAATCGGCGATCAAGGTGCAGGTACACCGCGGCCTGAAACGGCTCGCCGAGCAGGTCAGGAAAGCGCCATGAGGACCGAAGAATGGGTCCAGTTGCTGGCGCGCCAGGCCGGGCCCGCGCCGCGATCGCTGGCCACGCGCCGCCTGAGTGCGGCGTTGGCCGGCGGCGCCCTGCTGGCACTGGCCGGCGCACTGCTGGCGATCGGGCCGGTGCCGATGGCGCTGTTTGTGCAAACCGGGCCCTGGTTCAAGCTGGCCTATGGCTTGGCGTTGGCGGCCGCCGCCGGTGTCTGGGTGCAACGCCTGGGGCGGCCGGGCGCCCCGGCAGGCGCGGCGGGGCGCTGTACCGCAGGCGTCGTCTTGCTGGCCGTGGCCGCCGGGCTGCTCAGCCTGCTGTGGTTGCCGCCGGGTCAGCGCCAGCAAGCCCTGTTGGGCAACAGCTGGGCGCTGTGTCCCCTGCTCGTCTGCGCGCTGTCGTTGCCGACGTTGGCCGGCGCGCTGTGGGCGCTGCACGGGCTGGCGACCACGCAGCCCCGACGCGCCGGCCTGGCCGCCGGCGTGCTCGCCGGCGCAGTGGGCGCTCTTGCCTATGCCTTTGCCTGCGACGAACTGGCGACGAGTTTCGTCGCCGTCTGGTACACCGCCGGCATCGCCCTGGCGGGTGGGCTGGGTGCCTGGATCGGACCGCGTTGGCTGCGCTGGTGAGCGCTTCGCGGCGCAGCGCCCGCGCTTCGATGGAAATAAATCACAGCCGCGCCGCGAAGCAATCACCGCCCGCGCCGGCCACGCCTTCTTAAGCTGTGTGCAGCTGTCACCCGCGCCCCATGCGGGCCGCGGCACGGCCCAAGGAGGACAAGATGATCGAAAGCATGGATCGAAGCCGCGCGGTGGCGTCCGCTGCCGCCTCCCGCTGGCCCCAGCACAGCCCCGGCGCCGAACAGCGCACACGTTCGCCGCTGGCGGCGCGCTGGATGGCGATGATGCTCGACGAGATCGACTACGGCATGTTGCTGCTCGACGGTGACGGCCAGGTGCTGCACGTCAACCAGGCGGCGCGCGCCGAAATGACCGCTGAGCATCCGCTGCACCAGCAGGGCGACCGGTTGCATGCCCGCCGCTCGCAGGATGCCGTGCGCCTGGACGAGGCGCTGGCCGACGCGCGTCGTGGCCTGCGCAAGCTGCTGACACTGGGTGAACACGGGCAGGCGCTGAGCCTGGCGGTGATCCCGATCGAGCTGCCAGGCGACGACGGCGCGGCGGCAACGCTGCTGATGATGGGCAAGCGCCGGGTGTGCGAGCAGCTTTCGGTGCAGTGGTTCGCGCGCGCGCACGCCTTGACCTCGGCCGAGACCCGTGTGCTCGAAGCCTTGTGCGCCGGCCTGGAGCCGCGCGAGGCGGCCGAGGTGCATGGCGTCGGCCTGGCCACGGTGCGCACGCAGATCGGTAGCATCCGCGCCAAGACCGGGGCCGAGAGCATCCGCGACCTGGTGCTGCAGGTGGCGGTGCTGCCGCCGATGCTGAGCCGGCTGCGCGCGGCGGCCTGAAAGGCGCCACACGCTGCCCTTACGATGCGGGCATGCCCGCGTCGAAAACCACCGCCCCCCGCGACTGGCTGGAGCACCCGGCGTTGAGCGAAAGCGTCCGTCAGCTGGCCAAGCGCGGCCTGATCGCCCAGCATGCCAAGGGCACCTTGCTGATCCAGGAAGGCGATGTCGGCGACACGCTGCACATCGTGCTGTGGGGGCGCTTGCGCTCTTTCAGCGTCGATGCCCAGAGCGGGCGCGAGATCACCTACGGCATCTACGGTCCTGGCGAATATCTCGGCGAGATGGGGCTGGACGGCGGGCCGCGTTCGGCCAGCGTCATCACGCTCGAGCCCAGCGTGTGCGCGTTGGTGCGGCGCCAGACGCTGGAGCAATACATCGCCGAAAACCCCGGCTTCGCCTTCGAGTTGCTGGCCAAGGTCATCCGGCGTGCGCGCGCGGCCACGCTGTCGGCGCGGCAGATGGCGCTGAACGACGTCTATGGCCGCCTGCGCGACCTGCTGGAAACGCTGGCCGAGGCGCAGCCGGGCGGCACACGCCGGATCGGCGAGCGGCTGACGCACCAGGAAATCGCCAACCGCATCGGCTGCACGCGCGAAATGGTCAGCCGCGTGATGCGCGACCTGGAACGCGGCGGCCACGTGCACCAGCAGCGCGGACTGATCGAGCTGCGCACCGCGCTGCCGGCACGCTGGTAGCGCCGGCCCGCGCCGCTGCGGGCCGACCCGTCGCCGCCGCGCGACAACGCGCCAGCGATACTCGCGCCCAGCATGCAGGACATTCTGGCCGTCACCATCCCGTTCTTCGCCCTCGTGGTGGCCGGTTGGCTGGCGGCTCAGCGCGGCGTGCTGCCCGAGAGCGCGATTCCCGGACTGAACGCCTTCGTGCTGTACTTCGCGCTGCCGTGCATGCTGTTCCGCTTCGGCATGAACACGCCGATCCTCGAGCTGCTGAATCCGCCCCTGCTGGCGGCCTATCTGCTGTGCGCGCTGCTGATGGTGTTCGCCGTCATCGCCTTCACCCTGAGCGATCGCGTACACCTGAAGGACGCGGCCTTCGGCGCGCTGGTGGCGGCCTTCCCGAACACCGGCTTCATGGGCGTGCCGTTGCTGGTGGCGCTGCTGGGTCCGGCGGCGGCCGGGCCGATGATCTGCACCATCCTCGTCGACCTGTTCGTCACCACCTCGCTGTGCATCGCGCTGGCGCAAGTGCACGATGCGGCCGGGCGGGTGCGCGCGCGGCGTTGGCGCGGGCCTTGAGGGCGCCTTCAGCAACCCGCTGCCATGGGCGATCGCGCTGGGCGCGCTGTTCTCGGTGTCGAACATCAAGCTGGCCGGCCCGCCCGATGTGGTGGTGCGCATGCTCGGCGACGCCGCCTCGCCAGTGGCGTTGTTCACCATCGGCGCGGTGCTGTGGCGCGCGGGGCGGCATGCCCACACGCGCACGCCGCTGGCGCTGTACCTGCCGGTGGCGCTGATGAAGCTGCTGCTGCACCCGCTGCTGGTGTTCGCGGTGATGGCCGCGGCGGTGGCGCTGGGCGCGCCGCTGAACGGGTTTCAGGTGACGGTGGTGACGCTCACCGCCGCGCTGCCGAGCGCCAGCAACGTGGCCATGCTGGCCGAGCGCTACGGCGCCGACAACGGGCGCGTGACACGCATCATCATGAGCAGCACGGTGCTGGCCTTCGCCAGCTTCACGTTGCTGGCCTGGATCTTTGGTGCGCAGGGGCGCGGCTGAGGGAGCGAGGGAAAAGAGTGGAGGAGGGGTGGGTGAGGGGTGTGAGAAGCTGTGTGGGAGGTTAGTGGGATTGAGCTGGCGCAGATTGGAAGCGCGACAACTTCCGCCGCGCGTTCGACGATTGCGACATCGACCGTGTCGCGCGCTTCACGCCGCGCGATGTTGAACGCTTGCTCAGCGACGCCGGAGCAGCAGGGATGGAAGTTCTCGGGCCGGCCGACCACCGTGTATGTGTTCATTCAGGCCGTGGGACTGATAACAACGACCATGCCGACGCTTGCGTGATTCGCGAGCGCGTGGCACGCGCGCGCAGCGTTCGTCAAGCCGTGAGCTTCACCGGCGCGGCGCGGCGCAGCAGCGACAGCGACAACACCAGTGACAGCAGCGCGAGCATCGGCGCCAGCGCCACGCTGAAGTCGCCATGGCTGGCAGTGAGCCGGACAGACAGCCACTGCGCCGTGCCGGCGCCGGCGAAGATGCCGACATTGACGAAGGCGGTGGCCGTGCCGGCATGCTCGACCTGAGTTTGTGCTGCGTGACCAGCGCGTAGACCAAGTTGAAGCTGCCGCTGCAAAACCCGAGCGCGAACATCAGCACACCCAGCGCGGCGGGGCTCAGCGCGCCGCCGAGGGTGACGATCGTCCAGCACAGCAGCGCTCCCGTGCAGGCGAGCGCCAACGTGCGGCGCCTGCCGTGACGGTCGCCGAGCCAGCCCAGCGAGCAGGCACCCGCGGCAAACGCGGCATCAGCGCCGAGGGCCCGAGTGCGGCCGTTCCGGTATCGGCGCCGCGGGCCAGCAGCATCGGAATCACCCACAGGCTGGCCAGACGCATAGTAGCTGCCAGCCAGCCCGGCCATCAGCAAAAGGCCGATGCGGCAATGGCGGTTGGTGGCCACCGCGCGCAATTCCCGCGCGACGTTGCCGAGGCGCACGTGCCGGTGGGCAGGCCCGTGCGCATCGACCAGCACGTCCACAGCACGCCGGCGATCAGCACCGAGACGACGCCCAGCGCGGCCGACACAGTGCGCCAGTCGATGTGGACGAGCAGCCAGCTCAGCGGCGCGGCGGAAGCGATCGCTCCCAGGTTGCCGGCGAGGATGCAGCGCCCGCCGATGGTGGCCACGCGCTTTGGTCCAGCGCGTCGATGACGCGCCGCATGCCGAAGGGCTTAGCGTGCTTGGGCGCATGCGTGCGGGCACCGCCTGCGCTCTGCGCGGCGTAGCCTTCCATGTCGCTGTGCACAGGGCCGGACAGTCAGGCCGAGCACCAGCCGCGCCCAGCACCACGAAGCCGGGTTTCGGTGGCACGCGGTCGGGCCGCATGCGGTCGAGCCGCTCGCCGATGGCGTGCAGCTCGGCGAGCAGCACGCGATGCTGGTCGCGATGTTCGGCCTTGCGCGCCTGGTCGGTGTCGGCGAACTGCCGCTCCGCGAAGGCGAAGTGCGCCTGCAGAGCCTGTTCGAGCTTCGCGGCGCCGCCTTGAGTTGCCGCAGATCGGCGCGCCGCTGCCAGATCGGCGACTTCGAGCGCGATGTCGAAGATGGCCCGATGCTGCGCGTCGAGTTCCGGCTGGCCGACCTGGTGGTGCTCGCCCTTCGATGAGCCGCCGCAGCGAAAGAGTGGACAAACCGGCGGGCCCGAAGCGATGTTCGACAGGTTGCGTTCAGACAGCTTCATGACTGCGCTCCTTTGCGCGCGGGTGGGTCCGTCATCGGCAACGGGAACGACGCGTCGGCGCGCCCGCGCCGGCGTGGCCTTGCGGGCCGCGCCGCGGCGCGCAAGGCGAGCGGGTGCAGGGCTTTCTCGAGCGCAGCGACCGAAGCTTGCAGTGCGCGGGCATCGTCGGACAACGTCCCCGTGTCGAGCCGATGCAGCAGTGCCTGTGCATCCCGACGGGTGGCTTGCAGGGCGTGCTCAAGCTCGTCGGTGTGCGGCTGCGCACCCGCAGCGATCGGGGCCACGTCGCGCTGCGGCGCGCGGGCCTGGCGCAGCCGCTTCCTGTACTCGACCAGCTGGGCCAGCCGGAACAGGTTGCACGGCAGCAGCGTCAGGTGCAGGGTCAGGATCGGCAGCAGCCCGGTCGTCAGGCCATAGATCACGAAGGACAGGTTGGCACCGATGGCGGCCAGCCGCAGCAGCAGCATCGATCGCTGCAGGAAGGCCACAAGCGTCAGCAGTGCCGCCACCCATCCGAAGAACTCCTCGGGAGTCATGTGCATGGCCGCCGGGCGCCGACGCAGCCGGGTGCGACGGCGACGATGGCCCCGATGCCGCGTGGCCGGGCCCTGCTGCCCTACCGAGCGGCGAGCGGGCGCTGCTGCATCGGTCGAACTGCGTCGGGACGTTTGCATCTTCACCGTGCCTCGTTCTTTTCGCGAAGGCCGGTGACCGGCCGACGGGGAAGCGACCGATGCTAGGCAGGTGCCACGGCGCGCGCATCCCAGAATCAGGGTATTCGGCGATAGAGGCGAAACAGGGCCGGGGCAGAATCCGCCGGCAGTGGGCGCCCGGAACAACAACATGCGGCAGCGACATTTCCCGACGCGAACACGAGGCCGAGGCTCGCGCAGACAGCGCCGCGCGGCGGCGAGACCATGGAATCCGTAGTGCACGCGAATCCGGTTTCGGTGATGGTCGTCGAGGACGACCCGGCGATGCGCGACGGGCTCGCGGCCATGGTCCGCGCCACACCCGGGCTGGCGCTGGCGTCTGCCGCAGGCAACCTGGAAGCGGCACGGCGCACGCTGGCGTCGCACGGCGCGCCCGACGTGCTGATCGTCGATCTCGGACTGCCCGACGGCGACGGCACCGCGCTGATCGCCGAGGTGTGCACCAACGCACCGCGCACCAGCGTGCTGGTGGCCACCGTGTTCGGCGACGAGGCGCACGTGATTCGCGCTATCGAGGCCGGCGCCCAGGGCTATCTGCTGAAGGACACCTCGCTCGATGAATTTGCCCGTGCCGTCGCGCTGGTGCACCAGGGCGGCTCGCCGCTGTCGCCGCAGATCGCCCGGCACCTGCTCAAGCGCTTCGCAGCGCCGAGCCTGCGGCCCGCAGGCCGGTGCCGGCTGACGTGCTGGAAAGACTGACCGCACGCGAGGCCGAGATCCTGAGCTTGATCGCGCGCGGCCACTCGGTCGCCGAAGTCGCCGCGGTGGCGCACCTGTCGGCGCACACCGTGACGACCCACGTCAAGCACATCTACGGCAAGCTCGCGGTCAACAACCGCGTGCAGGCGGTCAATCGGGCACGCGCCACCGGGCAGATCGAATGAGCGCCCGCGCGCTTGCGGCGTGCGGTCGGCGTGCCCTGGTCGTGCTGCTGTTCGCAACGGCATTCGCCACACCGGCCTTGGCCGCGGTCGACCTGCTTTTCGACAGCGCCGAGTTCGTGGCCAGCGACGCGCCGCAGCCGCCCGCCGGCGACTGGCGCAAGCTGCCCCTGCCCGACGACTGGGCCAGGAGCCATCCCGGCCTGGAAGGCATCGGCTGGTACCGCATGCGCTTCACGCTCGACACGCTGCCCGAACAGGCGCTGGCCTTGTACGTGCCGCGGGTGTCGATGCGCGGCCGTTCAGGCTGAAACTCGTGTTGACTCCCGAAGTGCGCTTTGCCGGCCACCCGACCACACCGACATCGTGATGACGATGGCACCGCAGTTGCTGGTGCTGCCGGTCGGGCTGTTCCGACTGGGCGAGAACCTGCTCGAGGTGCGAGTGCAGGGCGGCCACCAGCTCGCACAGCGGCCTGTACCCGGTGCGCGTGGGCCCGCCGCGGCTGTTGCGCCGGCAGTGGCTGGTGCGCGAGATTGCCCAGCAGCTGATCCCGCAGGCGCTGCTGGTGCTGCTGCTGGCCACGCTGGCCTTCGCGCTGGCGGTGGCGTGGCGCGAGCGGCGCGCGGCGAACCTGCACTTCGTCGCCGTGATCGCGCTGTGGGCCATGCTCGTGGCCGTCGACCTGACACCCAGCCTGCCGCTGTCACGCGACGCCTCGGTGATCCTGGTGACCCTCGTGGGCGGTGGCGGGGTTCAACTGGGCGCTGCTCGCGTTGTTCTACCGCTTCAGCGCATCGACCTGGCGCTGGTTCATGCCGTTGTTGAACGTCACGGCGGCGTCGATGTTGCTGGCCACGCTGGCCATCGCCGGCACCGACGGCCAAATCGACCACCTGCGCTGGGTGGCCGTGCCAACCCGCCGTTGAGCTGATCGCCAGGCGATGCTGGCGCAATGGGCCTGGCGCGAGCGCTCCTGGCGCGCGTTCGCGCTGGCGGGCGACGAGATGAGCTGGTTGATCGGCTTCCTACAGTTCGTGCTCGTCGCAGTGGGCGTGCTGCCGCACTGGCAGTTCCTGCTGTCGCCCGCCGACGGGCTGCTGCTGTATGGGGTGCTGCTGTTCTTCTTCGTCGAGCACTTCATCGCCGAGCGCGAGGCCGCGGCAAGGGCGCGACTGGCAGCGATCGACGCGGAACGCCGCCGCATCCTGCAGGACATGCACGACGGCATGGGTTCGCAGCTGATCGCCGCGGCGCGCCTGGTGCGGCAGCCCGAGATCGACCGCGCGCTGGGTGGCGCGCAACATCGACGACGCGCTGCAGGACATGCGCTTGATCGTCGATTCGCTCGACATGATCGACCACGATCTTGTTGCCGCTGCTGGGCAACCTGCGCTTTCGCATGCAGCCGCGCCTCGAAGCGCTCGGCATCCGCCTGGAATGGCAGGCGCAACCCTTGCCCGCGGGCTTTGACGCGGGCCACCCGCACGCGCGCTGGCGGCGCGCGTGTGCAGGAGGCGCTGAACAACGCGGTGCGGCACGCGCAGCCGAAGGCGATCGGTGTGGCGATCCGGCCGCACGACGAAGGAGTGCTGATCACCGTCGGCGACGACGGCATCGGCTTCAAGGACATCGAGGCGGCTCCGGGAATCGGCCGTGGCCTGGGCGGCATGCGCCAGCGTGTCGCCGAGATCGGCGGCAGGCTCGGCCTGGCCCGGGACAGCGCAGGCGGCACGGTGGTCTCGCTGTGGCTGCCGCCGGCGGCGCCGGCTGCAGCCTGAGGCGCGCCCTCAAAGGCTGGCCTGCAGCGACAGCGCGAAACTTCTGGCGGGCTGCGGGAACAGGTAGATGTGCGCGTACTCGTACGGCGACGTGCGCCACGCGCGCTGGTTGCTCAGGTTGGCGACGCCGGCGCGCCAGATCCACGACCGGCCCGCGACGACCCGTTCGTAGCGAAGCCCCAAGTCGAGATTGCTCACACCGGGAATGCTCAGGCGGTTGTCCGGCGTGACCATGCGGCTGCTTTCGTACAGCCCGTTGGCCAGCAGCTCCAGCCCGGGCACCGCGCTCAGGCGATAGGCCACCTGCAGCTTCGCCGCGAAGGCAGGCACGTTGGGCGGGCGCAGGCCGTTCAATGCGGCGTTCGCGCTGCCTTCGCGCCGCGCCTGCAGCGCCATCACGCCGCCGCCAAGGCCCCAGTCGCCGACACGGCCGTTCAGCCCGGCCTCGATGCCGCGGTGGCGCTGGCTGCCGTCGCGCACGCGCGTGCAGCTGTCGGGCAGCACGCAGCTGGACATCGGCGCTGACCGGCCGCTCGATGTCGAAGACGGCCGTGGTCCACTGCCCGCCGCCCCAGCCGCTCCAGCCGCCCTTGGCGCCGAGTTCGAACTGCTGGCTGCGCAAGGCCTCGAGCGCCTGGCCGCGGTTGGTATAGCGCGGCAGGCTCGGCACGAAGTCGGGTTCGTAGCCGACACCCCAGCTGCCGTAGACGAGGATGCCCGCGTCGAGCCGATGGCTGAGCGCCAGCCACGGCGAGGTGTAGGTCTGATCGAAGCTCTCCACCTGGCTGCCGTCGGTGCGCACGCTGCTGAAGCTTTGGCGCGTGTAGCGCAACCCGGCCCACGCGGTGGTGCGCTCGTCGAAGGCGATGGCATCGCGAAAGTAGGCTTCGCCCGAGCGCTGGCTGGACTGTGCTTTCCTGGACCCTGGCCGGCGCCGGCGGCACCGTCAGCGTGCCTTCGACGTTGCCGGTTCCGGCGTAGTTGAAGGCCTGGCGCTGCAGCGTGGTGCTTGCATCGTTGTACTGCACGCCGAAGTCCAGCGCATGGTTGACGCCGCCGGCCTGCAGCTTGGCGTTCAACCCCAGGTCGACGACGTTCACGCGGCGGCGCTGGTCTTCGCTGCGGTAGTCGAACATGTCGTAGGTGCCGTTGCTGCAGTAGCGGTCGAAGCGCCTTTCGGCCGCGCAGGTCAGCGGATAGGCGGCGCGTTCGTCGTTGCGCAGCAGTTGCGATGCGGCGTGCACGACCGATTGCCACTGCGCATTCAGCGCCTGCGTCCAGCGCAGCGAACCGGTGGTGGCGCCGTATACCGACGGCTGTGACCAGCTCTGGTTGTTCAGGTTGATGTTCGGGTCGCCCGGCGCGGGTACGCTGTCGCCCAGCGCGCTGAAGCCGGGCACGTAGGGTTGCGAGCGCTGCGAGTTCTCGATCTCGGCTTCGAGCAGCGTGCCGTCGCCGGCACGCCAGTCGAGCGCCAGCGCCAGCAGGTAGCGGTAGCCGCTGGCCACGCGCACCTGCGGGTCGAGGTGCTCGTAGGCTGCGTTGAAGCGCACACCGAATTCGCGCTGCGCGCCGAAGCGTTCGCCCAGGTCGGCCGAGGCCAGCACGCTGGCATCCTGTTGCCAGCCGACGAAAACGTCGCGCACGGCGCCGTCGGTGGGGCGCTTGACCCGCAGGTTGACCAGGCCGCCCGGCGAGGCGATGCCCGCCTGCATGCCGCTGATGCCTTTCAACACTTCGATGGCGGACTTGTTGTCCAGCGGGATCGAGGTCTTGGCCTCGATGGGCAGGCCGTCGCGCCGGTAGTTCAGCGCGTTGTCGAGCACGAAGCCGCGCACGCTGAGGAAGTCCCAGTAGCCCGGGGTGTTGAAGCCGTCGCCGACCGAGGCATCGATCCTGGACACGTCGGACAGGCGGCGGATGCCCAGGTTCCGCATCTGCTCGGCGGTGGTCACATCCACCTGCATCGGCACGCTGCCCAGCGGAACGTCGCCGAAGCCGGTGATCTCGGCCGCGGGGCGGGGAGCACTCACCAGCACCCGCCCTGGAGCGCCTTCCGGCGCTTCGCCTTGCGCCCAAGCGATCGTTGCCAACGTCAACGAGCCAAGACAGCACATCGCCGGCGCCCACGGCCGGCACATCTCGCCCATGCACCGATCAATCCTGGTGAAGCCTCGTCGATTCCAGGGCAAGGCAATGTCGAGGGCCGAGGCGCGCCCGTATGAGCGATGAAGATTCCGCAGTCGCCGCGCTGGCCGCGGGCCTGGACAGCCTGGAATACCCGGACGCGATCAAATTGCCAGCGGATCCACATCCACCGCCCAGCGCAGCACAGGCCGGTGCTGCAGGCGCAGCGCTTGCAACTGCGGCAGCCACGCCGCCAGCAGCGCCTGCAATGCCGCGCGCGACGCCGATTCCAGCAGCATCTGCAAGCGCTCCACGCCGGCCACGCGCGACACCAGCGGCGGCACCGGCGGATAGATGCGCACCGCCTCGCCACCGGGCAGTTGCGCGGCCAATGCCGCGGCTTCGCGCAAGAATTCGGCGGCCGCCTCGGCGCTGCGCGCTTCGGCGCGCAGCAGCGCCAGGTGGCTGAACGGCGGCAACCCGGCGGCACGGCGCTCCTCCACCTGGCCACGTGCGAAGGCGTCGAAATCGTGCGCGCGCAGCGCCGCATACAGCGCATGGCGCGGGTGCCAGGTCTGGATCCACATCTCGCTGGCCGCGGCCTGCGCGGCGTCGCGGCCGGCGCGCCCTGCCGCCTGCATCAGCAGCGCGAACAAGCGTTCGGCGGCGCGGAAGTCGCTGGCAAACAGCGCCGCGTCGGGGTTGACCGCAGCCACCAGCGTGATGCCACGAAAGTCGTGGCCCTTGGCGATCATCTGTGTGCCCACCAGCACGTCCACCTCGCCGGCATGCACGGCCGACAGCTGGGCCTGCAGCGCGCCTTTGGCGCGGGTGCTGTCGGCGTCGATGCGCGCCACGCGCGCCTGCGGCCACAGCGTGGCGATCTGCTCCTGCAGGCGCTCGGTGCCACGGCCGATGGGCGCGATGTCGAGATTGCCGCATTCGGGGCAGGCGCGCGGCACGCGCTGCGCGAAGCCGCAATGGTGGCAGCGCAGCGTGCGGTCGGCCTTGTGGAAGACGCGCCAGGCGCTGCAATTCGGGCAACCGCTCTTCCAGCCGCAGGCGCCGCAGAACAGGACGGGGGCATAACCGCGTCGGTTCAGGAACAGCAGGCTTTGCTCGCCGCGCTGCAAACGCTGCTCGATGGCCTGGCGCAGTGCTGGCGCCAGCACCTGCGGGCTGTGATCGGCCTGGCGCGGCACGCTGTTCATGTCGATCAGCCGCACCGCCGGCAAGGCGCCGTCGCCGATGCGCCGGGTCAGGCGCAGGCGCCGGTAGCGCCCGTTTTCGGCATGGGCCCAGCTTTCCAGCGATGGCGTGGCCGAGCCCAGCAGCACCGGCACGCCTTCGAGCCGGCCGCGATACACCGCCAGATCGCGCGCCGAATAGCGCGCCCCTTCCTGCTGCTTGAACGACGGGTCGTGCTCCTCATCGACGACGATCAGGCCGAGCCGCGGCAGCGAGGCAAACACTGCCAGCCGCGTGCCCAGGACCAGCTCGGCCTGACCCAGGTGCGCCAGCAGCCAGTGACGCAGGCGCTGGGCCGGCGTCAGCGCGCTGTGCAGCGTGACCATCTGCCGGCCGGCAAAGCGCGCGGCGAAGCGCGCTTCGAGCTGCGGCGTCAGATTGATCTCCGGCACCAGCACCAGCACCTGCCGGCCGCCGGCCAGCGCCTGCGCTGCGCTGCGCAGGTAGAGCTCGGTCTTGCCGCTGCCCGTCACGCCCTGCAGCAAGGTCGGCTGCAGCGGCCCCGCCGGCTCGCGCGTCAGTTGCTGCAGCGCCGCCGCTTGTTCCGGCGTCAGCGCCGGCAGTGCCGTCGCGGTGGACGCATCGGACGGCGGCGGCGTGCGCGCCAGCCGGCCCAGGCGCTTGAGCAGCCGCGCATCGTCAAGCTTGCGCAACTCGGGCGGCAACACCGACAACGCCACCTCGCCGACGCTGCGCTGGTAGTAGCCGGCGCTGAAGGCCACCAGCTGCATCCAGGCCGGCGCCAGCGGCGGCAGACCGTGCAGCACCTCCTCCACGGGGCGCAGTTGGCTGTCGGCGACGCCTTGCCCCAGGCGCTGCGCCCAGACGATGCCCGGCACCCTGCGCCGCCCCAGAGGCACTTGCACCAACATGCCCGGCGTGAGCGGTTGCTCCGCCAGGTAGTCGAGGGTGCTGCTCAAGCCGGCATGCTGCGGCGCATCCACGACCACCGGCACAGTGTGCGAAGGGGTCATCCGGCAGGCATCTCGAGTTGCGTCGGAAAGCTCAGGTTCATTTGAGAGAAAGCTTCTAAGTCGATGATTGAAAAGCGCTTTTGGCGCTATCCACAAATCCTGTGGACAACTTTGTGGTTAAGTGTCTTCGCCACCCTCCCAAGGCCTTGATTTTCCGTGGCCCGCGCCGGATTGCCTCAATTGGTGGCAGGCAAAGCAAGTCAGCAAAATCAACAACTTAGCGTCGCCACCGGGAAATCCCGAGGAGTCCGCCCGGCCGCTGCGGCGCAGCATGATTTTTGGGGATAAGTCAATGCCTGAGCGCTCACTTACCTGCATCCGACGGATGCGAGCGCGCGGCGCATCAGCGCCGCGGTGGCGCTCAGCTGCGGCGCTGTGCGCGTGAATGCCGGTGCACCGCTTCGACCAGGGCCGTGACAAGCTCGGGCGATGTGTGCTGGCTGATGCCGTGGCCGAGGTTGAAGACATGCCCATCCCAGCCGCCGTCGGCGCGCTGCGGCGGGCCAAAGCTGTCGAGCACGGCAACCGCCTGCTGCTGCACCACCTCGGGCGGCGCGAACAGCACGTTCGGATCGAGGTTGCCCTGCAGGGCCACGCGCTCGCCGACCCGCGCCCGGGCCGCGCCCAGGTCGACGGTCCAGTCCAGCCCGATGACATCGGCGCCGATATCGGCGATCTGTGCCAGCCACGGCCCGCCGCCCTTGGTGAAAACGATGACGGGCACGCGCCGGCCTTCGTTCAGTCGATTCAGCGCTGCCACCACCTGCCGCGTGTAGTGCAGGCTGAAGCGCTGGAACATGCCGTCGGCGAGCACGCCACCCCAGGAGTCGAAGACCATCACCGCCTGCGCGCCGGCGTCGATCTGCGCATTCAGATAGGCCGCCACGGCTTGCGCGTTGATATCGAGCACGCGCTGCATCAGGTCGGGACGCGCATACATCAGCGTCTTGACGAGGCGGTAATCGTCGGAAGCGCCGCCTTCGACCATGTAGCAGGCCAGCGTCCAGGGACTGCCGGAAAAGCCGATCAGCGGCACCCGCCCTGCCAGCGCCTTGCGGATCGACGCCACGGCATCGAAGACATAGCGCAGCTTGTTCATGTCGGGCACGGCCAGCCGCTTGACATCGGCCTCGTCACGCAACGGGCGCGCAAAACGTGGTCCTTCGCCCTCGGCGAACGACAGTCCCAGCCCCATCGCATCGGGCACGGTGAGGATGTCGCTGAACAGGATCGCCGCGTCCAGCGCATAGCGCTCCAGCGGCTGCAGCGTCACCTCGGTGGCGAACTGCGGGTTCGTCGCCAGGCCCATGAAGCTGCCGGCACGCGCGCGCGTGGCGCGGTATTCGGGCAGGTAGCGGCCTGCCTGCCGCATCAGCCACACGGGGGTGTGTTCGGTGGGCTGGCGCAGGCAGGCGCGCAGGAAGGTGTCGTTGCTCAGGGGGGCAGGCATGGCGGCGATTATGTCTGCCGGCCCGGCCCTACCAGCGCCGCACCGGCGCGCTGATCGAGGGCAAGGGATCACCCGCCAGCCATGCCGCAAGCACGGCGCCGCTGTCTTCGGCCACGGCCGCCTGGCGCAGGACGTCGGGCGCCAGCACGCGCGTGGCGGGCGCTGCTTCGGCCAAGCGCCAGGCCAGCTCCATCGCCAACTCGGCAAGGCGTTCAGTGCGCACCGGCAATTCGCCCTGGGGCAGCATCCACCGCAGCTGCGACCACCAGGCCGCACCGAGCCGCGCAGCCCAGCCGCCACCGTCCGCCAGGCGCGGCGCGGCCTGCGCGCTGCGCATGAACACCAACTGCTCGAAGCCCATGGCCGCGACGCGCCCTTCGTCGAGCGACGCCAACCCGGCCTTCAAGGCCTGCGGCAGAAGCACCGGCGCGTGCGGCGTCAGCACCAGCAGCCGGCGCACGCCACCCTGCCTCAACTGCGCCGCCAGCAGGGGCAACTGATCGGGCTGCGGTCGCACGAAGGCCTCGTCGCGGCCGTTGTTGCGCCAGGCGCGCTCGAAGACGATGACGGCGGTGTCGGCGGCCATTGCGCCCGACAGGCACGCCGCCGGCAGCGGCTCGAAGCCGGGGAACGCCGAGGCCAGGTCGGTGGCGACCAGCGCCTGCACCCGCGCAAAGCGCCCGCAACCCAGGGCGCGGGCCAACAGCGCCGCGCCAAGCATGCCACCGCCGCCCACCACCAGCAGCACATCGGCGCGCGCGGCCGGCGGCACGGCGCCCGGGGTCGCGGGGCGCAGCGCCCGTTGCAGCGAATCCATGCCCCGCACTGTACGCAGGCCTTGCGCGCACTGGCGTTAGGATGGAGGCGTCAAGAACAAGCAGGAGGCCTCATGAACTTTGTCAAACGCTGTGCCTGGCTGGTGGCGGTGCTCGCCACGCTGGCGCTGTCCGGCTGCGGTTACAACGACTTCCAGCGCCTCGACGAACAGGTCAAGGCAGCATGGGCCGAAGTGCTGAACCAATACCAGCGGCGCGCCGACCTGATCCCGAACATCGTCAGCACCGTCAAGGGCGAAGCCAACTTCGAGCAGGAGACGCTGACCAAGGTGATCGAGGCGCGCGCCAAGGCCACCAGCATCCAGGCCACGCCGGAGCTGATCAACGACCCGGCCGCATTCCAGAAATTCCAGGCCGCGCAAGGTGAGCTCAGCAGCGCGCTGAGCCGGCTGATGGTGACGGTGGAGCGTTACCCCGACCTCAAGGCCAACCAGGCCTTCCAGGACCTGCGCGTGCAGCTCGAAGGCACCGAAAACCGCATCACCGTGGCGCGCAACCGCTACATCAAGGCGGTGAACGATTTCAACGTGCTGGCGCGCAGTTTCCCCACCAACCTGACGGCGATGATCTTCAGCTACCCCGTGAAGTCCAACTTCACGGTGCAGGACGAGGCTGCGATCAGCGCACCACCGGCCGTCAACTTCGACAAGGCTGCGGCGCCGGCGGCCGCGGCATCGAAGTGATGTCGGGCTGACCACGGGCTCGACGATGCCTTCGCTGCGGCTGTTGCTGGCCGCTGCCTGGCTGCTGGCGGCGGGGCCGTCGTGGACTCAGGATGTGCTGCCAGTGCCGGCGTTGACGGCGCGGGTGATCGATCAGACCGGCACGTTGCGCGAAGAGCAGCGCGCGCAGCTCGAGCAGAAGCTGGCCGACTTCGAGAAGAGTGCCGGCACGCAGATCGTCGTGCTGCTGGTGCCGACCACGCTGCCCGAGGACATTGCCGCCTACGCCCAGCGCATCGCCGACACCTGGAAGATCGGCCGCAAGGACGTCGGCGATGGCGTGCTGGTGGTGGTGGCCAAGAACGACCGGCGGCTGCGCATCGAGGTGGCCAAGACGCTGGAAGGCGCGATCCCCGACCTGGCGGCGCGGCAGATCATCGACCGCGCCATCGCGCCGTCGTTCAAGGCCGGTGACTACGCGCATGGCCTGAATGCCGGCATCGACCAGCTGATGGCGCGCATCAAGGGTGAGAACCTGCCCGAGCCGCAGGCCCGCTTCGACCGCGCGCCCGACGGTGGCGCACCGTGGCAGGAGCTGTTGATGTTCTTCTTCATCGCCGTGCCGGTCGTCGGCGGCATCCTGAGCAAGGTGCTGGGGCGCAAGCTGGGTTCGCTGCTCACCGCCGGCGGTGCCGGCGCCTTCGGCTGGATCGCCAGCGCCAGCCTGCTGATCGGTGGCGTTGCGGCAGTCCTGGCGTTGCTGATGGTGGGTGTGTTCGGCATCGGCGCGGCGCGCCGGGGTTTCGGCGGCGGACGTGGCTCGCGCTCGGGTGCGGGCGGGCCGATCATCTGGGGTGGTGGTGGCGGCGGCTTCGGCGGCGGTGGCGGCGGGTTTGGCGGCGGCGGGGGCTTCGGTTCCGGCGGCGGCGGCGACTTTGGCGGCGGCGGGGCCTCGGGGGACTGGTAGATGAACCGCTGGCTGCGCATCCTCAAACATCGCTGGCTCGACGAGACCGACGCGCGCCGCGCGCTCGGCGAAGATGCGCTGCAGCGCCTGGAAGCGCAGGTGAAGGCCGCCGAGCGACTTCACCGCGGCGAGATCCGCATCTGCGTCGAAGCCGGCCTGCCGCTGAGCTACCTGTGGCGCAACGCGACGCCGCGCGAGCGCGCGATCACGATGTTCGGCAAGCTGCGCGTGTGGGACACCGAGCTGAACAGCGGCGTGCTCATCTACCTGCTGCTGGCCGAGCGTGCCATCGAGATCGTCGCCGACCGCGGCTTGAATCGCCATATCGGCGAGGCGCAATGGCACGAACTGCTGCAGCGCATGTCGACGCAGTTCAAGGCCGGGCATTTCGAGGAAGGGCTGCGAGCCACCGTCGAAGCCGTGTCGGCATTGTTGAACCAACACTTCGCCGTGGCGGCGGGCTCGCTCAATCCGAACGAGCTGCCGAACCGGCCGGACCTGCGCTAGCCGCGCCTGCGGCCAGCCCTTTCGGCATGCTCGCCGCCCATGGCGCGAAGCACCAGCAACCCGAGCAGCGCCCAGCCCGCGCCCATCGCCCAGCCGCCGAGCACGTCGGTGGCCCAATGCACTCCCAGCACCACGCGGCTGATACCCACCAGCAAGGTCACGACCGCGGACACGCCGAGCACGTAGATGCGTTCGGCGGCGCGCTGACGCGTGTCGGCCAGCAGCGCCGCCACCGTCAGGAAGACGATGGCGGCGGCGCTGCTGTGGCCGCTGGGGAAACTCAGGCCCTCGACCGTCATCTGGGCGAACTCGGCGCTCGGGCGCATGCGGCCGAAGTTGCCCTTGAACACGGTGATCAGGCTGCTGCCGAGGCTCACCGAGGCCACCAGCAGCACCGCCTCGCGCCGCGCCGCCAAGAGCCACAGGTAGCCGGCAGCGGCGGCGGTGACCAGCGCGAGCACCACCTTGCTGCCCAGCGCGCTCAGGTCGCGCATCACGTCGGCCAGCCAGGGGTGCGCCTGTCGCAGCGCCTGCGCGGCGTGCAGCCAATAGGTGTCCAGGGCGTGGGTTTCGCCCTCGGTGACCTCGTTGCCCAGTGCGAAGAAGCCCACGCCGAGCAACAGCATGGTGGCACCCAGCGCCAGCCGCCGCACCGGCAGCAACCTGAACCAGCCGCCTGCGCCAACCCGCCGCGAAGCGCCGCTCATCGGCCGCGCCCCGAGGCCGGCTTCATTCGACCGATGGAATCGGCCGCAGCGGCCCACGGAAGCGCTCGCGCTTCAGCGGCTTGGGCAGCGGCGGCATGTCGATCTTCGGCTGCGGCAGATGGACATCGGGCAGGTGATCGAGCAGGTGGCGGATCAGCGTCAGCCGGCCGCGCTTCTGGTCGTTGAAATCGACCAGCGTCCACGGCGCATGCGCAGTGTGCGTCAAGCGCAGCATGCGGTCGCGCGCCGCGCCGTACTCGCTGTACTTGGCGCGCGCCTTCAGGTCCACGGGCGACAACTTCCAGCGCTTCAGCGGGTCGTCGCGGCGCTCGGCAAAGCGTTCTTCCTGCTGCGCCTGATCCACCGTCAACCAATACTTGAACAGCAGCATGCCGTCATCGACCAGCAACTTCTCGAACACCGGCACCTGCCGCAGGAAGGCATCGGTCTGCTGCGGCGTGCAGTAACCCATCACCGGCTCGACACCGGCGCGGTTGTACCAGCTGCGATCGAAAAGCACCATCTCTCCGGCCGCAGGCAGGTGCGTCACGTGACGCTGGAAGTACCACTGGCCGTTTTCACGCTCGGTCGGCTTGTCCAGCGCAACGCTGCGGCAGTGACGCGGCGACAGCGTTTCCGTGATGGCGCGGATGGCCCCGCCCTTGCCGGCGGTGTCGCGGCCTTCGATCAGCACCAGCAGGCGTTTGCCGGTGTGCTGCAGCCAGCGCGACAGCTGGCCGAGCTCGAGCTGCAGCGGCCCGATGCGGTCTTCGTAGTCAGACTTGCCGAGCTTGTCCTTGGGTGCCTTGCCTGAGGATTTCTTCGCCATGCACGCAGTGTGCCCCATGCGCAGGGCATGGGCCGGCGGTCAATGCAACGCCGACAGGAACTGCTGCAACTCGGCCGTCTGCGGCGCCGCGAACAAGGTCTGCGGCGGCCCCATTTCGTGGATGCGCCCGGCATGCATGAAAACCACGCGGTCGGCCACCTTGCGCGCGAAGTTCATCTCGTGCGTGACCATCAGCAAGGTCATGCCTTCCTCGGCCAGCCCTTCGACCACGCGCAGCACCTCGCCGACCAGTTCCGGGTCCAGCGCCGAGGTGATCTCGTCGCACAGCATCACGCTGGGTTGCATGGCCAGCGCACGCGCGATGGCCACGCGCTGCTGTTGGCCGCCCGACAGTTGATCGGGCCAGGCTTCGAACTTCTCGGCCAGGCCGACGCGTTCGAGCAGCTTCCTTGCCGCGGCCTCGGCATCGCCCGCGCTGCTGTGCTTGACCAGCGTCGGCGCCAGCATCACGTTGCGGCCGACACTCAGGTGCGGGAAGAGGTTGAAGTTCTGGAAGATCATGCCCACGTGCTGGCGCAGCGCGCGCATCGCCCTGGCATCGCCCTGTTTCAGCGGCTGGCCATCGACTTCGAGTTCGCCGTGCTGGAACACTTCCAGCCCATTGATGCAACGCAGCAGCGTGCTCTTTCCCGAGCCGCTCTTGCCGATGATGGCGATGACCTCGCCGCGCTGCACGGCCATGTCGATGCCCTTGAGCACCTCGTTGCTGCCGAAGCTCTTGTGCAGCGCGTGGATGCGCACGATCGGCGCGCCGGTTTGCGTTTGATCAGCGGCCACGCTTGAAGCTCCTTTCCAGCCGGCGGCTGTAGGCTGAAATCGGGAAGCACAGCGCGAAGTACAGCAGCGCCACGCAGGCATAGACGGTGAAGGGCGCGAAGGTGGCGTTGGTGATCATCGTGCCGGCCTTGGTGAGTTCGATGAAGCCGATCACCGACGCCAGCGCCGTGCCCTTGATCACCTGCACCAGGAAGCCGACCGTCGGCGGCACCGCGATGCGCAGTGCCTGCGGGCCGATGACATGGCGCATCTTCTCGGCGAAGCTCAAGGCCAGGCTGTCGGCGGCTTCCCACTGGCCCTTGGGAATGGCATTGACGCAGCCGCGCCAGATCTCGGCCAGGAAGGCGCTGGTGTACAGCGTCAGCGCCAGCCCCGCCGCCACCCAGGCCGAGACGTTGATGCCGAACAGCGCCAGCCCGAAATAGGCCAGGAACAACTGCATCAGCAGCGGCGTGCCCTGGAACAGCTGCACGTAGCCGGCGACGCCGCGCTGCGCGCCGGGCAGCTGCGCCAGGCGTGCCAGCAGCAGGCCCAGGCCCACCAGTCCGCCGCCGACGAAGGCGATCAGCGACAGCAGCACCGTCCAGCGCGCCGCCAGCAGCAGGTTGCGGAAGATGTCCCAGAGCGAAAAATCGACCATGGCTCAGCGTCGGGAGCGGCGCGGCCGAAGATCCAGCGCGGTCCGATCCAGTTCAAGAACTGGCGCACGCCGATCGCCAGCAGCAGGTAGATCGCGGTGGCGACGATGTAGGCCTCGAAGGCGCGGAAGTTGCGGCTCTGGATCAGGTTGGCGGCGTAGCTGAGTTCCTGCGCGGCGATCTGCCCGCACACCGCCGAGCCGAGCATGACGATGACGATCTGGCTGACCAGCGCCGGCCACACCCGGCCGAGCGATGGCGGCAGCACCACGCGCATGAACACCTGCCATTCGTTCAACGCCAGGCTGCGCGCGGCCTCGATCTGGCCTTTCGGCGTGTTCTCGATGCCGGCGCGCACGATCTCGGCGGCGTAGGCGCCGAGGTTCACGACCATCGCGATCACCGAGGCGATTTCCGGCGTCAGCTTCACCCCCAGGCTGGGCAGGCCGAAGTAGATGAAGAACAGCTGCACGATGAAGGGCGTGTTGCGGATCAGCTCCACATACACCGACACCACCGCCGCCAGCGGCTTGGGCCCCCACGCGCGTGCCCAGCCGCAGGCCACGCCAACGGCGCAGCCGATGACGGCCGAGACGGCCGTCAGGCCGAGCGTGAAGGCCGCGCCGCGCAGCAGCGCAGGCCACTGCTCGAGCACCGCAAGGAAGTCGAAGGTGATCATGCGTCGGTGCGTGGCGGCAGAAAGCAGCAAACGGCGCTGCGCGCTCAGTTCGGCAGGTTGCCGGCCGGGCGACCGAGCCACTGCTGCGACATCTTGTCCAGGTCGCCATTGGCCTTGGCCGCGGCGATGATCTCGTTGACCTTCAGCCGCAGCTTGTCGTCGCCCTTGGCGACGCCGATGAAGTTGGGCGAATCCTTCAGCACGAACTTGTATTCGGCACCGAGGTTCGGGTTGCGCACCATCATGTTGCCGGCCACCGAGGCGCCGGTGGCGATGACCTGCACCTGCCCCGAGACGAAGGCCGAGACGGTGGCGTTGTTGTCCTCGAAGCGCTTGATGTCGGCCGTCGGCGGCGCGATCTTCGTCAGCTCCAGGTCCTCGATCGCGCCGCGTGTCACGCCCACCGTCTTGCCGGCCAGGTCGGCCGCGCTCTTGATGGCCAGGCCCTTGGACGCGAACACCGCCTGGAAGAAGGGCGAGTAGGCGGCCGTGAAGTCGATGACCTTCTCGCGCTCCGGGTTCTTGCCCAGCGTGGAGATCACCAGATCGGCCTTCTTCGTCTGCAGGTACGGGATGCGATTGGCGCTGGTCACCGGCACCAGTTCGACCTTCACGCCCAGCTTGGCGCCGATGTAGTTGGCCATGTCGATGTCCAGCCCCTGCGGCTTCAGGTCCGTGCCGACGAAGCCATAGGGCGGGAAGTCGGTCGGGATGGCGATGTTGATGACCTTCTTCGACATCACCTCGTCGAGCGCGCTCTGCGCGACCGCGACATTGGCGTTGAGCAAAGCGGCGGCACCGATCAAGGCGCTGGCGAGCATCTGGCGACGGAACATGGTCATTTCTCCTTCGAGCGCTTGCGCGCGGGGGTTGAATGGGTTTCAGCGCTGCGGGCAGTGCCGATCAGGCCAGTCAGCAGGCGCCGGGTCTTGGGCGGTGCGGCGGCCGGCAACGGCAGCAGGGCATTGCGCAGCGAGGCCAGCGGGTCGTCGGCCACCGACTTCGGCCCCAGGTGATCGGCCACCGTACCGATGTGCTCGCGCAGGCGCTGCAGCGCCAGTGCGCGGTTGCCGGCTTCGAGCGCAGCCACGATCTCGCCATGTTCGGCACACGACTGCGCCGCATCGTGCGTCGACTGGAACAGCGTGGCGATGAGCGTGGTGCGCGCGGTCAGGTCCTTCAGGATGTCGGCCAGCAGCGAGTTGCCCGCGCATTCGGCCAGGCAGACATGGAAGTCGCCGAGCAGCCAGCTGCGCTCGCCGGGATCGCCGGCCCGGATGGCCGCCTTCTCGCGCGCCACATGCTGCTTCAGGCGCTTGACGGTCAGCGCCGGCAGCGCATCGGGAAAGGACTGCAGCACGCCGGTTTCGATGGCCAGTCGCGCGTCGAAAGCCTCTTGGGCCTCGATGCGCGAGGGCTGCACCACGAACCAGCCGCGCCGTGCATTGACTTCGACCATGCCGCGCGCCGACAGCCGCGACAGCGCCTCGCGCACCAGCGTGCGACTGACGCCGAACAGGTCGGCCAGCACCTGCTCGCCCAGCCGCTGGCCCGGCAATACGCGAGCGGCCAGGATCGCATCGACGATGCGATCGGCGATCAGGTCGGGGCTGGTCTTGCTGCCCGAGGCGGATGCCATGTCGAACCTCGATGGTGCGCGCGGGACAGGCATCGCGCATCGCGGGTGCCGCTTTCGGCCTCATTTGTGTGCATCCTGCTCATGCGCGTCTTGTATGCAAGATTTGTCAGCAAGAGGCATGCCATCACGGCCAACCCCGCGCGGTCAGCCACGCAGCGCAGAGCGCAGGCGGCGGCAGCTGCTCGACGGGTTGCCCCGCATCATGAGGGGGTCGGAGCACGCCCGCCGACAGGCCGCGGCGGGATGAAAGGGCCGCGCGGCGGCCCTTCGACAGGGCGCGCGGCCCTACTTCTTGCGGAACTTGCGCAGCGCCGAGATCTGCGCGGCCATGGCGGCAAACTCGCCCTGCGCCTTGGCGAAATCGATGTCGCTCTTGGCGTTCTTCATGGCATCCTCGGCCACCTTCTTGGCCTCGGTCGCCTTGGCTTCGTCCAGGTCGTGGCCGCGGATGGCGGTATCGGCCAGCACGGTGACGGTGCCGGGCTGGATCTCCAGGATGCCGCCGGCCACGAAGACGAACTCTTCCTCGTCGTTGTCGGCGCGGATGATGCGCACCGCGCCGGGCTTGATGCGCGTGATCAGCGGCGTGTGGCGCGGGTAGATGCCCAGCTCGCCCATCTCGCCGGGCAGGGCCACGAACTTGGCTTCGCCCGAGAAGATGCTCTCCTCGGCCGACACCACATCGACATGCAGGGTGGCCATGCGCGTTTCCTTATTGGACCGATTTGGCCTTGGCGATGGCTTCGTCGATGCCGCCGACCATGTAGAAGGCCTGCTCGGGCAGCGCGTCGCACTCGCCGTTGACGATCATCTTGAAGCCGCGGATGGTTTCCTTCAACGGCACGTACTTGCCGGCGGTGCCGGTGAACACTTCGGCGACGTGGAAGGGTTGGCTCAGGAAACGCTGGATCTTGCGCGCCCGTGACACCGCCAGCTTGTCCTCCGGCGCCAGTTCGTCCATGCCCAGGATGGCGATGATGTCGCGCAGTTCCTTGTAGCGCTGCAGCGTGCCCTGCACCGCACGCGCGGTGTTGTAGTGGTCCTCGCCGACGACGTGCGGGTCGAGTTGGCGGCTGGTCGAATCGAGCGGGTCCACCGCCGGGTAGATGCCCAGCGAGGCGATGTCGCGCGACAGCACCACGGTGGAATCCAGGTGGGCGAAGGTGGTCGCCGGCGACGGGTCGGTCAGGTCGTCCGCCGGCACGTACACGGCCTGGATCGAGGTGATCGAACCCACCTTGGTGGAGGTGATGCGCTCCTGCAGGCGGCCCATTTCCTCGGCCAGCGTCGGCTGGTAGCCCACCGCCGAAGGCATGCGTCCGAGCAGCGCCGAGACTTCGGTGCCGGCCAGCGTGTAGCGGTAGATGTTGTCGACGAAGAAGAGCACGTCCTTGCCTTCGTCGCGGAACGATTCGGCAATCGTCAGACCGGTGAGCGCGACGCGCAGCCGATTGCCCGGCGGCTCGTTCATCTGGCCGTAGACCATCGCCACCTTGCTCTCCGGCAGGTTCTCCAGGTTGACCACGCCCGAGTCCGACATCTCATGATAGAAGTCGTTGCCCTCGCGCGTGCGCTCGCCCACGCCGGCGAACACCGACAGGCCGCTGTGCGCCTTGGCGATGTTGTTGATCAGCTCCATCATGTTCACCGTCTTGCCGACACCGGCGCCGCCGAACAGGCCGACCTTGCCGCCCTTGGCGAAGGGGCAGACCAGGTCGATCACCTTGATGCCGGTCTCGAGCAAATCCTGCGACGGGCTCAGCTCGTCATAGGCCGGCGGCTTGCGGTGGATCGATGCGATCTCGTCCTGCGCGACCGGGCCACGTTCGTCGATCGGGTTGCCGAGCACGTCCATGATGCGGCCCAACGTCGCGCGGCCCACCGGCACCGAGATCGCCTGACCGGTGTTGACCACCATCAGCCCGCGGCGCAGGCCGTCGGACGAGCCCA
This sequence comes from uncultured beta proteobacterium, assembly GCA_963837675.1. Lineage (GTDB taxonomy): Bacteria > Pseudomonadota > Gammaproteobacteria > Burkholderiales > Burkholderiaceae_C > Rubrivivax. Next base: position 153,496 of record CAWIOH010000003.1, read on the forward strand.
GCGCGATGGTGCGCACCACGCCGTCACCGAGCTGCTGCTGCACTTCCAGCGTCAGGCCGGCGCCTTCCATCTTCAGCGCGTCATAGATCTTGGGCATCGCGTCGCGCGGAAACTCCACGTCGACCACCGCGCCGATGCACTGGACGATCTTCCCTTGCGTTTTTTGAACTTCGGACATTTGCCGTTCCTCTTGAAATCGAATTCGGGTTCGTCAGACCGCCGCCGCACCGGCAACGATCTCGGAAAGCTCTTTGGTGATCGCCGCCTGGCGCGTCTTGTTGTAGATCAGCTTCAGCTCATTGATCACGCTGCCGGCGTTGTCGGTGGCCGACTTCATCGCCACCATGCGTGCCGACTGCTCGCTGGCCATGTTCTCGGCCGTCGCCTGATAGACCAGCGCCTCGACATAACGCACCAGCAACTCGTCGATCACCGCCTGCGCGTCGGGCTCGTAGATGTAGTCCCACGAATGCACCTTGCCGTCGGCGCTTTTGTCGGCGGCCATGGTCTCGTGCGTCAGCGGCAGCAGCTGCTGCACCATCGGCTCCTGCTTCATGGTGTTGATGAAGCGCGTGTAGCACAGGTACACCGCGTTCAGCCGGCCTTCGGCATAGGCATCCAGCAGCACCTTCACCGGGCCGATCAGCTTGTCCAGGTGCGGCCTGTCGCCCAGCTGGATGGCATGCGACACCACCTTGGCGCCGATGCGGTTGAGGAAGCCTAAGCCCTTGTTGCCGATGGCCACGGCCTCGGCCTTGACACCCTGCGCTTCGAGTTCCTTCAGTTTGGCGGTGATGACGCGCAGCACGTTGGTGTTCAAGCCGCCACACAGACCCTTGTCGGTGGTGACGACGATGAAGCCGGCCACCTTGGCGTCGTCATGCGTGTGCATGAAGGGGTGCCTGTATTCGGGCGTGGCGGTGGACAGGTTGGCCGCCAGGTTGCGAATCTTGTCGGCATAGGGCCGCGCCGCGCGCATGCGATCCTGCGCCTTGCGCATCTTGCTGGCGGCGACCATTTCCATGGCCTTGGTGATCTTCTTGGTGTTCTCGACACTCTTGATCTTGCCGCGTATTTCCTTGCCTGCTGCCATGACCTTCTCCCGTCGTCAGCTTCAGGCGAAGGACTTCTTGAACGCCGTGACAGCCGCCGTCAGTTCGGCTTCGGATTCCTTGTCCAGCACCTTGGTCTCGTCGAGCTTCTTCAGCAACGCCGCGTGGCTGGTCTTGAGATGGGTGTGCAGGCCATGTTCGAATGACAACGTCTTCTTCACATCGATATCGTCGACGAAGCCCTTGTTCACCGCGAACAGCGTCGCGGCCATCAGGCTGATCGGCAGCGGCGAATACTGGGCCTGCTTCAGCAGTTCGGTGACGCGCGCGCCGCGGTCCAGCTGCTTGCGCGTGGCCTCGTCGAGGTCGGAGGCGAACTGCGCGAAGGCCGCCAGCTCGCGGTACTGCGCCAGATCGGTACGGATACCGCCGGACAGGCCCTTGATGATCTTCGTCTGCGCCGACGAGCCGACGCGCGACACCGAGATGCCGGCGTTGATGGCCGGGCGGATGCCGGCGTTGAACAGCGAGGTCTCGAGGAAGATCTGGCCGTCGGTGATGGAGATGACGTTGGTCGGCACGAAGGCCGAGACGTCGCCGGCCTGGGTCTCGATGATCGGCAGGGCGGTCAGCGAACCGGTCTTGCCCTTGACCTTGCCTTCGGTGAACTTCTCGACATAGTCGACGTTGACGCGCGCGGCGCGCTCGAGCAGGCGGCTGTGCAGATAGAACACGTCGCCCGGGTAGGCTTCGCGGCCCGGCGGGCGGCGCAGCAGCAGCGACACCTGGCGGTAGGCCACGGCCTGCTTGCTCAGGTCGTCGTAGACGATCAGCGCGTCCTCGCCGCGATCACGGAAGTATTCACCCATGGTGCAGCCGGAATAGGCCGACACGTATTGCATCGCCGCGCTCTCCGCCGCCGTGGCCGCCACGACGATGGTGTATTCCATCGCACCGGCCTGCTCCAGCGCGCGCACCACGTTCTTCACCGACGACGCCTTCTGGCCGATGGCGACATAGATGCAGGTCATGTCCTGACCCTTCTGGTTGATGATCGCGTCGATCGCCACCGCGGTCTTGCCGGTCTGGCGGTCGCCGATGATCAGCTCGCGCTGACCGCGGCCGATCGGCACCATCGAGTCGATCGACTTCAGACCCGTCTGCATCGGCTGATCGACCGACTTGCGCGCGATCACGCCCGGCGCGATCTTCTCGATCGGCATCGCCATCGCGGCATGGATCGGGCCCTTGCCGTCGATCGGCTGGCCGAGCGCGTTGACGACGCGGCCCTTCAGCTCCGGGCCCACCGGCACCTCCAGGATGCGGCCGGTGCACTTGACCGTGTCGCCTTCGGAGATGTGCTCGTACTCGCCCAAAATCACCGCACCAACCGAGTCGCGCTCCAGGTTCAGCGCCAGACCGAAGGTCGGCTGGCCATCGCTGCCGGCGGGAAACTCGAGCATTTCGCCCTGCATCGCGTCCGACAGGCCGTGGATGCGCACGATGCCGTCGGTCACCGACACCACGGTGCCCTGGTTGCGGATATCGGCCGAGACGCCAAGGCCCTCGATGCGGCTCTTGATCAGTTCGGAAATTTCTGCGGGGTTCAGTTGCATGACGTTTCTCCGTTTGCCTTGACGCGCCTTCAGGCGGTCAGGGCCACTCTCATTTGTTCGAGGCGGGCTTTCACCGAAGTGTCGAGCACTTCGTCGCCGACCACCACACGAATGCCGCCGATCAGCTCGGGTTCGATCACCACCGTCGGGTTCAGCTTGCGCTTGAAGCGTCTTTCCAGCGCGGCCACCACCTCGGCCAGCTGCTCCGGCGCGATCGCGAAGGCGCTGTGGATCGTCGCCTCCGACACACCCGAACTGGCGTTGACCAGCGTCTGGAACTGGGCGGCAATCTCGGGCAACGCAGCGATGCGACCGTTGTCGATGACGGTGCGCAACAGGTTCTTCGCCGCGTCCGACAGCTCGCCCCTGACCACCGAGGTGATCAGATCGAAGACTTGCGTCGGCTCGACCTTCGGGTTGTCGGCAAAGTGGCGCAACTGGGCGTTGCCGGCGACCTCCGCAATGGATTGCACCTGTTCGGCCAGTGCGGCGCCCTGGGCGCCGGCGGCCTTGAACAGGGCTTCGGCGTAAGGCCGGGCGATGGTTGCGATTTCAGCCATGGCGAGCGCCGATCAAAGCTCGGCCTTCAGCCGGCCCAGCAGCTCGGCGTGCACGCCGGCATTGACCTCGCGCTTCAGGATCGACTCGGCGCCCTTTACCGCCAGCGCGGCCACCTGTTCGCGCAGCACCTCGCGCGCCTTGGTGGCTTCCTGTTCGGCTTCGGCCTTGGCCGCGGCGATGATCTTCGCGCCCTCTTCGCTGGCGCGGCCCTTGGCCTCCTCGACCATTTGCTGCGCCAGGCGCTCGGCATCGGCCAGGCGCTGCGTGGCGTCGGTGCGCGCAGCGGAGAGCTGCTCTTCGACGCGCTTGTTGGCGCCGGCCAACTCGGCCTTGGCCTTGTCGGCGGCGGACAGGCCGTCGGCGATCTTCTTCGCGCGCTCGTCGAGCGCGGCGGTGATCGGCGGCCAGATGAACTTCATCGTGAACCAGACCAGGATCAGGAACACGATCATCTGAAAGATGAGAGTACTGGTGATGCTCACGGCAAGGCCTTCATGTCAGTCAGTCGAGCCGGGACACGCGCCCCGGCGGCGAAAGAATTACTTGGGCAGTGCCGCAAGCTGGGCCAGGAACGGGTTGGCCGTGGTGAACCACAGCGCGATACCGGTACCGATGATGAAGGACGCGTCGATCAGGCCGACCAGCAGGAACATCTTGGTCTGCAGTTCACCCATCAATTCGGGCTGGCGCGCGGACGACTCCAGAAACTTGCTGCCCATGACGCCGATGCCGATGCAGGCACCCATGGCGCCCAGGCCGATGATGACACCCGCGGCAAGCGCGACGAGACCGATGAGTTCCATGCTGACTCCTATGTATTGATGGAAAGGGGAAAAGGCTAAGGCGAAAAGCCGCGGAAGGAAGATCAGTGCGAGTCGTGCGCCTGACCGATGTAGACCAGCGTCAGCATCATGAACACGAACGCCTGCAGCGTGATGATCAGGATGTGGAAGATGGCCCAGACCGTACCGGCAAGCACATGGCCCAGGGCCAGCGCGATGCCGGTGACGGAAAGCGTGAAAGCGCCGCCCATCAGCGCGATGAGCAGGAAGATCAGTTCGCCGGCATACATGTTGCCGAACAGTCGCATGCCGTGCGACACGGTCTTGGCGATGAACTCGACGATCTGCATCGCGAAGTTGAAGGGGTACAGCACCCAATGGTTGCCGAAGGGCGCGGTGAAAAGCTCGTGAATCCAGCCGCCCAGGCCCTTGATCCTGACGTTGTAGATCAGGCACACCAGCAGCACGCCGACCGACAGGCCCATCGTGATCGACAGGTCGGCGGTGGGCACGACGCGCAGGTAGGCGTGTTCGATGTCGTATCCGGCCGCGCCATAGATCCATTGCCAGATCAACGGCAGCAGATCCACCGGCAGCAGGTCCATCGCGTTGAGCAAGAAGATCCACACGAACACCGTCAGCGCCATCGGTGCCACCAGCTTGCGGCTGGTGGCGTTGTGCACGATGCCCTTGGCCTGTGAGTCGACCATCTCGACGAGGATTTCCACCGCCGCCTGGAAGCGCCCGGGCACGCCCGAGGTGGCCTTGCGCGCCGCCAGCCACAGCAGCCAGCAGGTCAACACGCCCAGCGCTGCCGAGAACAGCACCGAGTCGTAGTTGAGGACGGAAAAATCGACCAGGCTGGCCGGCTTGCCCGTGCCCAGGTGCGTCAGGTGGTGAACGATGTACTCGCCGGCGGTGGGCGCGTGACCTTCAGCTGCCATTTGTCTTCAACCCCGTCGAGTCCATCTGCGTCTTGTTCATCGCTTGCGCCACAACAGCGCCAGCCAATAGCTCTGCATGCACAGCACCAGCGCCGCCAGCAACGCCGGCCAGCTCAGGGGCTGCACGATCCTCGGCGCCAGCAACAGCATCAGCACCGAGAAGCCGATTTTCAACACCGCCCACGACATGAAGCTGACAGCGCCGACCAAGGGCGGCACATTCGGCTTGCGGCGACTGGCGCCGCGCGCCAGCACCATGGCCGGCAGCAACACCACCGCGCCGCCGTACAACGCCGACGCTGCCACCGCCGCGTCGGCGCTGAGCAGCCAAGCTGCCAGCGCCACCCCGACACCGACCACCGCCTGCGCACCGACCACCGACCACACCGACACCTGCGGGTGCTGCCGCCTGAAGCTTTCAGCCTCCTGCCGGGTCATCGGGCGAAAGTGCGCCGCGTCCTCGTTATCGTCGTCCCATGAGCCCGCTCGCGCTTTGCTGTCGGACATGGACCGCTGTCTTCTTCAGTGAATCGTAAAACCTGCAAATTATAGGAGCAAAAACCCGGCCCCCAAGATTCAGGGCAGGCTCAGGTAGTGCTGCGCCAGCGCGGCGAAGGCCGCACGCTCGCTCGCAGGGACGGCGCGCCCAAGCTCCTCTTCGATCAGCGCCGCCACCGGCTCGGCCAGCGCGGCGGCGCGCGCGGCATCCAGGAACAACAGTCGCGAGCGTCGCGCCAGCACGTCTTCCAGGCCGCGCGCCATTTCGTAGCGCAGCGCGAAGCGCACCATCGCCTCGCTCAGGCAACCCTTGCCCGATTCGGCATCGGTCCACAACCAGGTGTCGGCACCGGGCAGGCTGCGCAGCAGCGCCGCCTCGCTGCCGTACAGATGTTCGCCGGGCGCTTCGCCGATCGAACGGCCCGCAGCCGCACCGACCAGCGGCAGATGCACGGTGAGGCCGCCAGCGCGGCGTTCGAGCAGCCCCGGGCCATGCAGCGGTCGAGCACGTCCTCGGCCATGGCGCGGTAGGTCGTCCATTTGCCCCCGGTGACGGTGATCAGGCCCGAACGACCAACGACGACCGTGTGCTCGCGCGACAGTGCCTTGGTGTTGTCGCCTTCATCGTCGCTCGGCTTGACCAGCGGGCGCAGCCCGACCCAGACCGAGCGCACGTCAGCGCGCGTCGGCGCCTTCGACAGGTAGCGGCCGGCCTCGCGCAGGATGAAGTCCACCTCCGAACGGAAGGGCGCGGGTTCGCGGTCCAGGTCGTGGCGCGGCGTGTCCGTCGTGCCCAGGATCGTCTTGCCCAGCCACGGCACGGCGAACAGCACGCGGCCGTCACTGGTCTTCGGCACCATCAGCGCGTGCGTGCCGGGCAGGAAGGCGCGATCGACGACCAGGTGCACGCCCTGGCTTGGCGCCACCATCGCCGCCCTGTGCGGCGCGTCGGCGTCCCGGTCCATGTCGCGCACCGCATCGACCCAGACCCCGGCGGCATTGACCACGCAGCGCGCACGCAGCTGGAAGCCCTCGCCGCTTTCGGCGTCGCGGGCCAGCAGGCCGCGCACCTTGCCCTGCTCACGGATCAATCCCGTCGCGGCCACATGGTTCAGCACCAGCGCGCCGCGCTGGCCGGCGGTGCGCGCCAGCAGCAGGGCCAGCCGCGCGTCGTCGAACTGCCCGTCCCAGTACTTGACGCCGCCCGTCAGCCCTTGCGTGCGCACCGTCGGCAGCAACTCGCGCGTGCGCCGGGCCGACAACCACTCGGTGGGACCCAGACTCTGCCGACCGGCCAGCACGTCGTACAGCTTCAGTCCGGCGCCGTAGAACGGCACATCGAGCATGCGATAGCCCGGCACGACGAAGGCCAGGCGCTGCGCCACGTGCGGCGCGTTGGCCAGCAAGTTGCTGCGCTCGTGCAGCGCCTCGCGCACCAGGGCGATGTCGCCCTGCGCCATGTAGCGCACGCCGCCATGCACCAGCTTGGTCGCACGCGACGAAGTGCCCTTGGCGAAGTCCTCGCTTTCCACCAGCACCGTGGCGAAGCCGCGCGCCGCCGCATCGAGCGCGACGCCAAGACCGGTGGCCCCGCCGCCGACGATGGCCAGGTCCCACTCGCGCGGCTCGCGCAACCGCGCCAGCAAGCGCTCGCGCAGGACGGGTTCGGCGCCCACCGTCTCAGAGCAGCGCGAAGTTCACCGGCAGCCCCGCCACCCCAACGTCCAGCGCCAGCACGCAGCCGGCCAAGGGCTGCGCTGCCAGTTCCGATGCCGGCCGGTTCTCGCGCGCGGTGGTGATGTACAGCGTCTTCAGGTCCGCACCGCCAAAGGCCGGCATCGTCGGGCAGCGCACCGGCAGGAACACCGTGCGCAGCACCTGGCCGTCGGGCGCAAGGCGCAGCACGCGCTGGCCGTCGTACATCGCCACCCAGTAGCAGCCTTCGCTGTCCATGGCCGCGCCATCGGGCCTGCCGACGTAGTCGTCGCCCGCCGCCCTGGCCGCAAAGCGCACCCAGTCGCGGCGCCGTGACAACTCGCCACTGTCGGGCGCGAAATCGAAGGCCTGCACCAGGCCACGGTGCGTGTCGGCCCAGTACATCGCGCGCCCGTCGGGGCTCCACGCCAGGCCATTGCTGACCGACACGCCATCGAAGCAGTGCTTCAGCGCGCCGTCGCGAAAGCATTGCATCGTGCCCAGCGCGGGTTCGCGCGGCTCGACGATCGTGCCCACCCACAGACGCCCGCGCGCGTCGCACTTGCCGTCGTTGAAGCGTTGCGTGGCGGTGTCGTAGGGCGCCTTGGCCAGCATGTCGAGCCGGCCCGTTGCCGGCTCGAAGGTGCCGATGCCGCTGCGCAGCGCCATCAGCAATCGGCCATCGGCCAGCGGCGCGATCGCCGACGGCTCGCTGTCGAAGTCCCAGTGCTCCAGCCGCCCGTTGCGCGGGTCGTGCCGCAGCAGCTGCTTGCCCGGGATGTCACAGTAATAGAGGCACTGCTCGCCGGGATGCCAGAACGGCGATTCGCCGAGCAGGCTGGCCTGCGCCACCGCCACGCGCAGGTCCGGGTCGGGCGCGCCGGGCTTCACAGAACGGCCACGTCGAGTTGCATCCAGGCCTCGATCGATGCGCCGGGCTCGACGCGCTTCAGGCCGTGCGCCAGCGGGTCGGCCATGTGGATGGCATTGCTGACATGGCTCACCGGCTCGACGCAGAAGTAGTCGCGCTGCTGCGGGGTGTAGACCACCAGCCGGTCGAGCGAGGACGTCAGCTGCAGCGACAGCCGCTCATCGCGGATGCGCGCGGCGCCGCGCCAGCCATCGAAGCCGTTGTCGTAGTCCAGGTGCACGACGTCGCTGTCGATGCCGCTTTGCGCCACCTTGCGCACCGGCAGCTGCGTGGCGTCGCTGTCCCAGCGGCCATCCAGCTCGATGTGCAGCCGGCTGCGTGCGCGTTTGGGAAAGTACGGGTGCCAGCCCAGGCCCAGCGGCTGGGCGATGTCGGCCAGGTTGTCCACCACCATCTGCACACGCAGGGATTGCGGCGCCAGCGTGAAGTACTGGCGCGCCTCGAAGGCGAAGGGCCAGTGCGCGTCGGGCGCGTGGCGGTAGCGCAGCACCACCTCGAGCGCGCTGGACGACACCAGCTCCCACGGCCGCAGCCAGGCCACGCCGTGCAGCGAATGCGGGCTGTCGTCGAAGTTCGGCTGCGTGCTGTATTCCTGCCCCTTCCAGCGAAAGCGCCGGTAGCCCAGCCGGTTGGAATAGGGCAGCAGCGGGTAACAGCCCGAAGCGCGCGACGCTTCCAGCTTGGCCGGCTCCGTGCTGCGCAGCACCGGCAGGTCGCGGTGCCACAGCCCGGCGATGCTGCCGCCGACATCGGGGCGCAGTGCCAGGCGCAGCGCGCCCGCGTGCAGTTCGAAAGGCGGCGCGGCGGTCATCGGATGCGTCGAGGCAGGCATCGACTTCAGGCGCTGCTGTCGGTGCGCGTGCCGGTCTGCAGCGAATGCACATGCGTCTCTTCGCTGCTCACGCGCAGCGCATGCACCGCTGCGCGCGCGCCGCTCATCAAGAGGCCCATGTCGGACGACACGGCAAGGTAGTCGAAACCCATCGCCCGGTATTGCGTCACCCCCTCGGGCGAGCCGCCCACCGTGCCCACCGGAATGCCCGCCGCCTTGCAGCGCCGAACCGCGTCGGCAACGATCTGCATCACCGCCGGGTGGGTGAACTGGCCGAGGTAGCCCATGCTGGCCGACAGGTCGGCCGGCCCGATGAACAGCGCGTCGACGCCTTCCACCGCGGCGATGGCTTCGAGCTGCGCCAGCGCCTGCGGCGTTTCCAGCTGCACGATCACGCCCATGCCGGCGTTGGCGTTGGCCAGGTAGTTGGGCACGGTGCCGAACTTGGTGGCCCGGCTCATGCCCGACATGCCGCGCTGACCCTGCGGCGGGTAGCGCGTCGCGGCCACGGCGCGCGCCGCCTCCTCGGCGTTCTGCACGAACGGGAACAGCACCGTCGTCGCCCCCGCGTCCAGCACGCGCTTGACCGTGACCGCGTCGTTCCAGGGTACCCGCACCACGCCGACCATGCGCGTGTTGCCCAGCGCCTGCAGCAATTGCACCATCGGCATCAGGTCCAGCGGCGAATGCTCCATGTCCACCACGCCCCAGTCGAATCCGGCATGGCCCATGGCCTCGGCCACGATCGGGCTGGCCGAGCTGATCCAGGTGCCGATCGGCGGCTTGCTGCCGGTGGCGCGCAAGAGTTGCAGGAATTGATTCATCGCGAGGCTCCTTGGGTCACCCTAGTCTATCGGCAGCGCGGCTCGCTACAGCGGCGCCTTGAGGTAATGCGCGCCGGGAATCGGGTTGTAGTAGTAGGGAGCCACCTCCTCGAAGCCGAGTGAGGCGTAGAGCTCGCGCGCCGTTTCCATCTCGTCCAGCGTGTCCAGCAACATCGCCGAATAGCCCGCGGCGCGGGCGCGGTCCATCAGCGCCTGCACCAGGATCCGGCCCAGCCCGAAGCGGCGGAACGCGCGGCGCACGAACAGCCGCTTCATCTCGCAGGCATTGGCGTGATCGACATTGACCAGGCGGCGCATGGCCACGCAGCCGGCCAGTTGCTCATCGGCAAAGGCCAACAGCACGGTGCCTTCGGGCTCGGCGTAGTCGCCCGGCAGCCCGGCCAGCTCGGCATCGAAATCCTGGAAGCACAGATCCACCGACAGGCTGGCGGCGTACTCGCCAAAGATTTCGCGCGCGGCCTGCCACAAGGCGGCGCTGTCGGGCAGCACCAGGCGGAACTGCACGGCACCCACGTTCAGCCGCCCAGACTCACGACCCAGGCCACCGCTGCGGCGCACATCGCGGCCAGCAGCAGTGCCAGCGAGCGCGTGGCCGTCGAATCGACCGAGGCCGGGGTGTCAGCGGGCAGCGCCTTGTCGCCGCCGATCATCGGCCGCACCAGGTTGTGCCGCTTGCGCAACAGGTAGAACAGGATCGCCGCCACATGCAGCGCCACCAGGCCGATCAGAATCCACTGGCCGAAATCCTTGTGCCAGTGCGTCGCCCGGCCGGCCAGGGCGCCGCTGACAAAGCGGTTCAGCGGGCCGACGCTGGCGATCTCGTCGTCGGCCACCAGCCCGCTCGCCACCTGCAGCGCCAGGAAGCCCAGCAGCGCGAACACCGACAGACTGCCCAGCGGGTTGTGCCCGACATCGAAGTGCTCGCCGGGCCGCGTTTGTCCGCGCAGGTAGCGCAGCAGGGTGCCCGGCGCGTAGATGAAGCTCGAAAACCGCGACCAGCGCCCACCCAGCAGACCCCACAGCAGCCGGAAGGCCAGCAGGGTAAAGACCACGTAACCGAAGCGGAAATGCCAGACCATGGCGTTGCCGCCGATCTTGGCACTGGTCACCGAGCCCACGATCGTCAGCACCAGCGTCCAGTGGAACAAACGCGTGGGCAGATCCCACACGCGCACCGCGCTCGCCGCGGGGCTTGAGTCAGTCATCGGCATCGCCTTGGGCATCCGGCCCAGGTGCAACCATAGCTTGAAGTGGGCTTCGGGCTTTCCCCAGGTGCCGACGCGATTGGCGCGCAATGCTTAGACTGCGCTGCGCGCCGCGCGCTCAACCCCCATCCAACGGAGCCACTGCATGAAAACGCTGCCTGTCCTCGCCCTGGCCCTTGCCGCCTCGGTCACCGCCCTGCCCGCCGCTGCGCAGTTTGCCAAGCCCGAGGACGCGGTCAAGTACCGCAAGGCCGTGATGACGGTCATGGGCACCAGTTTCGGCCGCATCGGCGCGATGGTCAACGGCAAGGCACCGTTCGACACGGCGGCTGCGCAAGAGAACGCCGAAATCGCCACGATGATGTCGAGGCTGCCGTTCACCGCCTTCGGCCCGGGCACCGACGTCGGCGAGACCCGCGCCAAGCCCAGCATCTGGACCGACAACGCCAAATTCGTCGCCGCGTCCAAGACGATGCAGGAAGAAATGGCCAAGCTCAACGTGGCCGCGAAGAGCGGCAACCTGGACCAGATCAAGGCCGCCTTCGGCCCGGTCGGCAAGGCCTGCAAGGCCTGCCACGACGATTTCCGCAAGGAATGAGCCCACGCGTCGCGGCCGGCAATTCCGCGGCGCTTCAATATTTCAGCCGCGCATGGTAGGTCCGCTGCGCCAGCTCGCGCGCCTGGCGCAGCGTGTCGATGCCCTGGGCGCGCAGCAGCGGCAGCAGCTTGACGAAGACCTCGGCCGTGACCATGGCGTCGCCCAGCGCCGTGTGGCGGCCCATCACGGTGACGCCGAAGCGCTCGGCGATGGCCTCCAGCCGGTGCGATTCCTGGTTCGGGTGCACGGCAGCCGACAGCAGCAGCGTGTCCAGCACCGGTTGATCGAAACGCACGCCGCAGCGCGCTTCCTTCAATTGCAGGAAGCGCATGTCGAAGGCCGCGTTGTGCGCCACCAGCACGGTGTCGGCGCAGAACTTGTGGAAAGCCGGCAGCACGACGTCGATCGTCGGCTGGCCGGCCACCATCTCGGGCCGGATGCCGTGGATCGGGATCGACGACGCCGGGATGCCGCGCTGCGGATCGACCAGCTGCTCGAAGCTTTCCTGCCGCCGCAGCTTGCCGCCGACGATGCGCGTCGCGCCGATCTGGATGATCTCGTCGCCCTGCGACGGGTTCAGACCCGTGGTCTCGGTGTCGAACACGGTGTAGGCCAGTTCGTGCAGCGGCCGATCATCGAGCGCACGTGACGAGTCCGACACCTTGAACAGGTCGAAGTCGTAGTACTCCGGACGGCTGTCGCTGTGCACGAAGGCGGCGGCGTCGGGCGCTGCCTGCATGCCCGCCAGCGGCAGGAGGAAGCGCAGGCAGGTCTGGTGGCGCACGCGATCGCGCTCGAACCAGTACTCGCCGCCATGGCGCTGCACCACGTCGCGCACGCTCAGCGGGCTGGTCTCGTTGCCGATGCGCATCGGCTCGGTCTCCCAGCCGACCATGGTCTCGGTGCTCATCGGCGGGCCGCTCCATACCAGGTCGAGGTGCGCGCGCGAGCCCGCCGGATGCAGGCGCAACTCGACGTGCTTCACGTCATGGTCCTGGGCCAGCCGCGAAGCCAGGCTGACGATCGCATCGAGCAGCGAAAAGCTGTCCACCTTGAGCCACAGCGCGGCATCGACCTCGCCGGCCACGGCGCGCATGCCGGGAAGGGCCTCGATGCGGCGCAGCGCCGCGCCCACCAGGTCGGCGCCGAGCATGTCCTCCAAGGGCCAGCGGGTGCGCAGCTGCTGCGTGCTGCGCGTGGCCAGCTCCTGGATGCGCTGGCTCATCGAGCGCGCTTCGTCGCGGATCACGGCCTGGAAGCGCTCGCGCAAAGCGCCGTCCATCAACGGATCGTCGAGCATCTCCACCGCCGCGTGCAGGCTGCCCAGCGACGCCCGCGCGGCTTCGGTGAAGGCGTGCAGCGCCTGGTCGCGCGCTGACTCCTCCTCGAACTCGCTGGTGATGTTGTCCAGCATCAGCACGAAGCCGTGCAGGCTGTTCGCCTCGCCCGCGCCACCGCGCACCGGGCTCATCATTGCGCGCAGCAACTGGCCCGCTGCCGTGGTGGTGACGAACTGCGCCGACGGTTGCGGCGCCCCCTGGCGCATGCGCTGCTGGATGTTTTCCAGTACGTGCGCCACCAGCTTGCGCTCGAACACGCTGTAGATCGAGCGGCCCAGGCCGATCAGCTCGGCGCCGTCGGCCAGCGCCGGCGCGCTCGACAGCGCGCGGAACTGCTGACGCGCGCGCTCGTTGTACAAGAGGATGCGCCCGTCCAGGTTGCACACCACCACACTTTGTGTCAGCTCGGCCATCAGCGCGGCCAGCCGGGCGCGTTCCTCGTCGATGTGGTGGCTGGCCTCGGCCACCTCTTGCGCCACCTGCTCGCGCAGCCCGGCGCGCTGTCGCAGCAGCTGGTTGATGCCCGCCGCCAGGCCCTGCAGCGGCGCGGCGCCGACCGGCACCATCGGATGCTGCAGCTCGCTGTCCAGTCGCAGTTGCAGCTGTTCCAGCAGCTGTGCCGCAGCGCTCACATGGCGGCGGTACCACGCGCTCACGGCCCAGGCGGCCAAGGCCCAGGCGATCAGCGCCGCCAGCACCAGCGGCCCGCCTGACTCGTGCAACGCACCGGCCAGCGACTCGCGCCGTGCCGCATCGAGCGATGGCCAAAGCAGGCTGCCGCCGAGCAGCGCAAACAGTGCCAGCAGCAGCCCCGGCGCCAGCAACACGGCCAGCAGGCGGCGGTCGAACTTCAAGCCGCCGCGCCCAGCATCGACGCCACCTTGTCGAGCAAATCCTGGGTGCCGAAGGGCTTCGTCATGTAGGCGTCGGCGCCGACGCCCAGGCCCTTGTGCACATCGGTGTCGCGGCCCTTGGCGCTGAGCATCAGCACCAGCGTGTGCTTCAGCGCCTCGTCGGCGCGCAACGCCTGGCACACCTCGAAGCCGCTCTTCTTCGGCATCATCACGTCCAGCAGCACCAGGTGCGGGCGCTCGCGGCGGATGGCTTCGATGGCTTCCTGGCCGTCGCGCGCGACGCTCACCTGGTAGCCGGCGCGCTTCATCAGGTATTCGAGCGAGATGACGATGTTCGGCTCGTCATCGGCGATCAGGATCTTGTGCGTCATCGTCGTCTCCGTGGCCGACTCGATTGTCGTGGCCGGTGCCCGCCCAGGGTAGCCAGAGCTTGAAACAGGCGCCTTGCGCCGCATCAGGATCGAGCCAGATGCGCCCGCCGAAATGTTCGATGATCTGCCGGCTGATGGGCAAGCCCAGGCCCGTGCCCTGGGGCCGGTCGGGGTGATGGCTGCCTTGGTGGAAGCGGTCGAAGATCAGCGCGCACTGGTCCGGCGGGATGCCGGGGCCGTTGTCGTGCACCGTCAACGTCAGGCCGGCCGCGTCGTGTTGCAGGCCCAGCAGCACCTGGCCGCTGCCCGTCGGCACGAACTTGGCGGCGTTGGTCAGCAGGTTCAACACCACCTGCGTCAGCCGGTCGGCGTCGGCGCGCAGCGTCGGCACCGCATCGGCCGGCAGGCGCAGCTCGATGCGCGCGCCGCGCTCGCGGAACAACTCACTTGTCGTGCGCACCGCCTGGCGCAACAGTTCGCACAGGTCGATGTCGCTGTTGTGCCATTCGGCATGCCCGGATTCGATCTTCGCCAGGTCCAGCACCTGGTTGACCAGCCGGCTCAGGCGTTCCGTCTCGGCCACGACGATGCCCAGGAACTGCTGGCGCGTCGCGATGGGCATGTCGGCGTCATCGCGCATCGCTTCGGTGAGTGCGCGGATCGAGGTCAGCGGCGTGCGCAGCTCATGGGTCACCGACGACATGAAGTCGTCCTTCAACCGATCCAGGCTCTGCAGCTGCTCGTTGGCGCGGCGCAGCTCGGCGGAGGCGCGCTCCAGTGACCGCGATTTGTCCTCCAGCGCATGCGCATAGGTGCGCAGCTGCGAGGCTTCGTCCAGGATCAGCATGACGTCGTCCAGGCCGAGCGACTCCTCCTCGGCCACCGAGGCCACCATGACGCGGGCCGAGGCGCTGCCGATGGCACCGGCCAGTTGCGTCTCGACGAAGTGCACCAGCGGCGCACCGGGCTTGATCTGATCGATGCGCACCGCGCCCTGCTGGCGGGCGTAGTCCTGGAACTGCGCCGTCGCCCGCGCCATGCCGATGAAGCGCCCGAGCAGCGGCAGCAGGTCGGCCACTTTGGCGCGACCGCGCCAGAACACCGGCCGGTCGGCCGCAGTGCGCTCGAAGACGTCGACGAAGAGCAGTGCCTGGCTGGTTTCGCGTGCCGACGGCGCGCGCCACAACGCAACCCCCACATAGGCGCCGATGTTGGCCAGCAGGCTCCAGAACAGGGAATGCGTCAGGCCGTCCAGCCCGCGCAGGCCGAAGAGCTGTTCGGGCCGCAGCAGTTCGATGCCGAACAGGCCGTCGGTGAGGAAGCCGTCCGTCAGCCAGCCCGACTTGGCCAGCGATGGCAGCATCAGCGTGTAGATCCACAGCGCGAAGCCGCACAGCAGCCCGGCCATCGCGCCGGCGCGCGTGCCGCCCTTCCAGTACATGCCACCCAGCAGCGCCGGCGCGAACTGCGCCACCGCGGCGAAGCTGATCAGCCCGATGCTCACCAGCGCATAGGCTTCACCCGCCAGCCGGAAGTACACATAGCCCAGCAGCAGGATCAGTACGATCGCGGCGCGGCGGATGTTGAGCAGGAAGCGCGTCAGATCGCCCCCTTGGCCCACGCCCAGCACCGGTCCGAAGCGCGTGCGCAGCAGCAGCGGCATGACCAGCCCGTTGCACACCATCGTGGACACCGCGACGGCCTCGACGATGACCATGCCGGTGGCCGCCGACAGCCCGCCGATGAAGGCCAGCAAGGCCAGTGCCTGCCCCCCCTGGGCCAGCGGAAGGCTCAGCACGAAGCCCTCGGCATTCGCCTGGCCCGGGCCGAAATAGAGCAACCCGGCCAGCGCAATGGGCAGCACGAACAGGTTGATCAGCAGCAGATACAGCGGAAACACCCACGCGGCGCGCTTCAGGTGACGCTCGTCGACGTTCTCCACCACCATCATCTGGAACTGGCGCGGCAGCAGGAACACCGACAGCATCGACAGCAGCGTGATCGCGAACCATTGCTCATAGGCAAAACCGGTGTCCTGCTCCAGCGTCAGCAGCCGCTTCAGCTCGGGCACGGCGCGGGCGCGCGCGAAGATGTCGCCCAGGCCGTCGTACAGCCCCCAGACGACGAACACGCCCACCGTCAGGAAGGCCAGCAGCTTGACCAGCGATTCGAAGGCGATGGCCGCGACCATGCCCTCGTGGCGCTCGGCGCCGTCCAGGTGGCGTGCGCCGAAGACGATGGTGAAGCCGGCCAGCGCCAGCGCCAGGTACAGCGCGCTGTCACCCCACCAATGGGCAACATGGGCCGGCGCCTGGCCGAGCGGCGTGGTCATCAGCGCGTAGGCCACCGACACGCCTTTGAGCTGCAGCGCGATGTAGGGCACGATGCCGACCACCGAGATCAAGGTCACCAGCCCGGCCAGCAGCGGGCTCTTGCCGTAGCGGCTGGAAATGAAATCGGCGATCGAGGTGATGCGGTGCTCGCGCGCGATGCGGATCATCTTGCGCAGCACCATCCAGGCCAGGATCATGGCCAGCATCGGCCCCAGATAGATGGGCAGGAACCACACCCCGGCGGCGGCGGCGCGCCCGACGCTGCCGAAGTAGGTCCAGGCGCTGCAGTAGACCGCGATCGACAGCGCGTAGATCCAGGCGTTGCCGATGATCGAGCGGCCCTGCAGCGCGCGCCGGTCGCCATGGCTGGCCACCGCGAAGAGCATCAGCAGGTAGGCGACCGATGTGCCGATGACCAGCGCGGGGCTCAGCATCAGCGCTCCCGCTCGGGCCCCGCGCCTTCGCTCAGCCAGGCCAGCGCCGCGATCAACAACGCCCAGACGATGAACAGCGCGGCCGGGAACAGCGGCACGCCGAACACCAGCACGTCACGGTCCCACAGCGCCAGCAACGGGAAGTTGAACAGCAGCGCGCCAACGACGAAGAGCGCCGACAGCCGCTGCGAGTGCAGACCCTTCAACATGCGCGCCTCCTTCAAATCGCTGCATCGTCGGCCCGCTGCAACACGCCGGCCTGCCAGACGCATTCTGCCCGCGTGCAGGCACGCGACTACAGGGCCGAAAGCTTGAAATGCTGCTGCAGGTGCTGGCGAAAGCGTCGGCTGATGGCCAACGCATCCTGCAGCCGCTCGCGTTCGAGCGTGCTCAGTTCCGACAGTCGCAACAGGTTATCCGCGGTCTGGCCAAGCTGGCGCTGCCGCAGGTTGTGTTCCAGCTTCATTCCCATCAGCGCCTGCAGCGCTTCACGCAGGTCGCGCGCCAGCGCGGCATCCAGCCGCTCGCGCTCGACCAGCGCGCGCAGCCGCGCGGTGGTGCCCAGCGCCGCCACCCGCGCCTGCAGCGCCAGGCTGCGCACGCCGTGCACGATCGGGAAAGTGCCCAGCTTCTTCAGGTCGAAGGTGCTGCCGTCGCGGCCGCGCGGCGCGGTCCAGCGCGCCCACCAGCCGGCCGGTTCAGCGAACTGGTCGGCCGCGCTGGCGAAACGCGCCAGGAAGGCGTCGCTGTCGGGCAGGATGTCGTGCACGAACTGGCGCGCCTGGTGCAGCAGACTGGGGTCGCCGGCCACGGCCGCTGCGTCCATGAAGATCGCCAGATGCATCGGCCCATCGGGCTCGGCGCCATAGATCCAGCCGCGCAACTGCTCGCGAAATCGCGCCAGCGGCGCGCGCCACAGCGGGTTGGTGAGCATGATGTCGCCGGGACAGCGCGGGTAGCCGAACTCGGTCAGTGCGGTGTTGAAGTCGCTGGCCACGGCAACGAGGTTGTCGCATTCGAAGCCGTCGCGCAGCAGCAGAGCGTTGTCCTGATCGGTCTTCAGGATCTGCTCGCCGCGGCCTTCGCTGCCCATCACCAGCAGGCAGCTGTTGTTCACCAGGTCGGCCGGTGCGACGAAGCTCCACAGCCGCGCGAATATCTGCGCACCGAGCACCTGCACCATGCCGGCGATGACTTCGACCTTGACACCGCCGCCGTGCAGCAGCGCCACCAGGGCGTCGATCTGCAGCGCCGCGGTCTTCAGTTCGACGATGGAATGGGCCTGCTCGACCTGCAACGCGATCAGGTGTGAATGGTTGGAGATGAAACTCATCAGGTCGAGCTGGCTCAAGCAGCCGAGCAGCTCCACGCCATCGCGCACCAGCACACGGTGCACGCGGTGGCGGATCATCAGCAGCAGCGCCTCGAACAGCTCGGCGTCGGCATCCACCGCGATCAGGTCGAAGCGCGCCACATCGCGCACCGGGATCGATGCGGGCGCGAGCGGGCGGCCCGCCGCATCGCTGAGGCACAGCGCATCGCGCAGGTCGGTGGTGGTGAACATGCCGATGCGCTCGCCGTCACGCACCAGCGCGTTGCTCTGCCCGGCTTCGGCCAGGCGCTCGCACACCGTCACCAGGTTGAGTGCGCCGTCCACGTAGAAGGGCTTGCGCACGTAGGCGTCGCGCACGCGGGCCATCATCAGCGACAAGAACTCGTGCTGCTCGCCGCGCGCGCCGCGCTCGACCAGGCGCGCGGCGATGTCGCCGAACACCGCGGCGCAGAACGCGGCGTTGGCCGCCAGCAGCGACTGCATCGTCGCCTTCGGGATCTGCCAGGCGCGCACCGCGTCCAGCGCCAGCGACAGGCTGCTGGCGCGTGCGACCAGCAGCGCACGCACGCCGAACAGATCGCCGCTGCCGTAGCTGGCCTCGGGCAGCACGCCTGCTTGTCGCTGCACATGGCCGTCGATCAACAGGTAGGCGTGGCTCGGCACCATCTCCGGCGTCAGCACCGGGTCATCGGCGGAGAACTCGACCACGCTGGCGGTGGCGCGCAGCAGCGCCTGTTGCGCTGCACTCAGGGTGTCGAAGGGCGGGACGTCGAAGTCGAAGCTGTGATTCATCGGCAGTGGCCGCAATAGGCATCGGGACTGCCGGCGTCGCGCCTGCAAACCCGATGCCGGTGTGGCACGGCGGCACGTCGGCGCGGCCCGCCGTGGCTTCAGTGGCCTGACGCGCCGGAGGCGCCGATGCCGGTCTCGGAGCGCACCTGCTGCGCCAGGAAGCCGGCGCGATCGACCTTCGCGCGCGCTGGCTGTTGTCGAGGATCGAGAACAGCCAGATGCCGACGAAGCCGATGGTCATCGAGAACAGCGCCGGCGACGGTGTACGGGAACAGCGCCGAGCCCTTGGGGTTGCCGAGCGTGGCTTCCCACACCGACGGCGAGACCACCGTCAGCACCACCGACGAGATCAGCCCGAGGAAGCCGCCGATGACGGCGCCGCGCGTGGTGCAGTCCTTCCACAGCACGCTCATGAACAGCACCGGGAAGTTGGCCGACGCCGCGATGGCGAAGGCCAGCGACACCATGAAGGCGATGTTCTGCTTCTCGAAGGCGATGCCCAGCATGACTGCGACGATGCCCAGGCACATCGTGGTGATCTTCGACACGCGCAGCTCCGAGGCGCTGTCCGCCTTGCCCTTCTTCACCACCGTGGCATACAGGTCGTGCGACACCGCCGAGGCGCCCGACAGCGTCAGGCCCGCGACCACCGCCAGGATGGTGGCGAAGGCCACCGCCGAGATGAAGCCGAGGAAGACGTTGCCGCCGACCGCGTTGGCCAGATGGATCGCCGCCATGTTGCCGCCGCCGAGCAGCGCGCCCTTGGCGTCGAGGAACTGCGGGTTGGTCAGCACGAAGGTGATGGCGCCGAAGCCGATGATGAAGGTCAGCAGGTAGAAGTAGCCGATCCAGCCGGTGGCCCACATCACCGACTTGCGCGCCTCCTTCGCGCTGGGCACCGTGAAGAAGCGCATCAGGATGTGCGGCAGTCCGGCGGTGCCGAACATCAGCGCCATGCCGAAGCTGATGGCCGAGATCGGGTCCTTGACGAAGTTGCCCGGGCCCATGATCGACTGGCCGAGCTGTGGCCGCCACCTCGGCCGTCTTGCCGCCCTTCAGTGCCAGGTCGGTCTTGATCTTGCACCGCCCGGCAAACATCGCCTCGGGGCTGAAGCCGAAGTGCCACATCACCGACAGCGCCATGAAGGTGGCGCCGCCCAGCAGCAGGCAGGCCTTGATGATCTGCACCCAGGTGGTGGCGGTCATGCCGCCGAACAGCACGTAGACCATCATCAGCGCGCCGACGATGACCACCGCGATCCAGTATTCCAGCCCGAACAGCAGCTTGATCAGCTGGCCGGCGCCGACCATCTGCGCGATCAGGTAGAAGGCCACCACCACCAGCGTGCCCGAGGCCGCGAAGATGCGCACCGGCTCTTGCTTGAAGCGAAAGGCGGCCACGTCGGCGAAAGTGAACTTGCCCAGGTTGCGCAGCCGCTCGGCCATCAGGAAGGTGATCACCGGCCAGCCGACGAGGAAGCCGATCGAATAGATCAGGCCGTCGAAGCCGCTGGCCATGACCGCCGCCGAGATGCCCAGGAACGAGGCCGCCGACATGTAGTCGCCGGCGATCGCCAGGCCGTTCTGGAAGCCGGTGATGCCACCGCCGGCGGTGTAGAAGTCGGCCGCCGACTTGGTGCTTGGCGGCCGCCCACTTGGTGATGAACAGCGTGAACACGACGAACAGCGGCGAACATGCCGATCGCCGTCCAGTTGGTGGGCTGCTTCGGCGACCTGGCCGAGGTCGGCGCCGGCGGACCAGGCGGCGAACGGACACGCCGAACAGCGTGGCCAGCGTCAGCACGCGGCGCGTCGAAGGGTTGATCGCGCGGCTCATTTCAGCACCGCCTTCGACATCGGCGTCGGACAGTTCGTCGAACTCGCCGTTGGCGCGCCGCACGTAGATGCGCGGTGATGACGATCGGTGAAGACGATGACGCCGAAGCCGATCGGGAATGCCCAGCGTCATCACGCCCGCGCCGATGCGCTGCGCCAGGAATTCCTTGTCGAAGGCCACCAGCAGGATGAAGCCGTAGTACACGACCATCATCGCAGCCGTCAGCCACCAGCCGAAGCCGCTGCGCTTGCGCTTTCAGTTCCTGGTATTTCGGCAGCGCCGAAATCCGCCTTGCCAGATCGGTTTCCATGTCGTCCCCAAGTTGCGTTGCGCCGTCCCGCGAGCTCGGCGCGGCTGGCACGAATCTTCGCCGCGTGTCCTGACCGGCGCATGACGCCAATCCAACACCGGCTGACAAATCGCCGACGGCGCGGCCATACTGGCGGCCCGTCCGACGCGAGGTGGCGATGCCTTCGATCCTGATCCTGAACGGCCCGAACCTGAACCTGCTGGGCACGCGCGAACCGGCGGTCTACGGCAGCACCACGCTGGACGACGTGCGCGCGCTGTGCGAAACCACGGGCCGGCGCCTGGAGCTGACGGTGGACTTCCGCCAGAGCAACCACGAGGGCGTACTGATCGACTGGCTGCACGAGGCCGGCGCCGCGTTTCGCGCCGGCACGCTGCGCGGCGTGGTCTTCAACGCCGGGGCCTACACCCACACCAGCGTGGCGCTGCACGACGCCATCAAGGGCACCGGTGTGCCGGTGGTCGAAGTGCACATCAGCAACGTGCATGCACGCGAGCCGTTCCGCCACCACTCCTACCTGTCGCCGGCGGCGGCGGGCATCGTCGTCGGCTTCGGCATCGAGGGCTACGCGCTGGCGATGGAAGGCCTGGCGCGGCGCGCTGGCGGTGTCTGATGTCGCGCTGTTTGCGCAGTCGCTGCTGATCGGCTTGTCGATCGCCGCGCCGGTGGGCCCGATCGGCCTGCTGGTGATCCAGCGCACGCTGCAGCGCGGCGCCGCCATCGGCCTGGCCACCGGCCTGGGCGCGGCGGCGGCCGATGCGCTGTATGGCGCCGTCGGTGCCTTCGGCGTGGCCTGGCTGATCGATGCCCTGCAGGGCGCGCGCATGCCGCTGGCGCTGGGCGGTGGCGCCTTTCTGCTGTGGCTGGCCTGGAGCACCTGGCACAGCGCGCCGGCCACGCGCGCCGCCGCACCATCTTCGGGCAGCGGGCTGGCGCAGAGTTTCGCGGGTACGTTCGTGCTGACGCTGTCGAACCCGGCGACGATCTTTTCCTTCATCGCCGTGTTCGGCACGCTCGGCGCGCGCATGCAGGTCGCGTCGCCCTGGGTCATGGTGGCCGGCGTGCTGCTCGGCTCGGCGCTGTGGTGGCTGCTGCTGTGCGCTGGTGTCGCACGGCTGCGTGCACGCTTCGATGCGCGGGCCATGGTCTGGGTGAATCGCCTGTCGGCGTTGTTGCTGGCCGGCTTTGCGCTGTGGCAATGGGGCAGCCTTGCGCTGGCGGCGCGACACTGATGGCAGACTGCGCATCCCGACACCCAGGAGACATCCGCATGGCACAGCCCCACAACCGCATCGCACTCGTCACCGGCGCCGGCAGCGGCATCGGCAAGGCCACGGCCCACCGCCTGATCGAGGACGGCTGGCGCGTTGTCTTTGCCGGGCGACGACTGGAGGCGCTGCGCGAGGCCATCGGCGCCGCCGGCGACCCCTTCGGCGACATCCAGCAGCGCGCCATCGCGGCACCGGCCGACATGACCCGGCCCGATTCGGTGGCGGCGCTGTTCGACGTGGTGCGCGCGCGCTTCGGCCGGCTCGACCTGCTGTTCAACAACGCCGGCACCGGCGCGCCGCCGGTGCCGCTGGAAGAGCTGACGGTCGAGCAATGGCGCACCGTGGTGGACACCAACCTGACGGGGTGTTCCTGTGCATCCAGCAGGCCTTCAGGATGATGAAGTCGCAAACGCCGAAGGGCGGGCGCATCATCAACAACGGCTCGATCTCGGCCTATGCGCCGCGCCCGCACTCCGCGCCCTACACCGCCACCAAACACGCCGTCAGCGGGCTGACGCGGGCGGCCTCGCTCGATGGCCGCGTGCACGACATCGCCGTCGGCCAGATCGACATCGGCAATGCCGCCACCGACATGACCGAGCGCATGAAGGCCGGGGTGCCGCAGGCCGACGGCAGCATGAAGGTGGAGGACCGCATGGACGTGCGCCACGTCGCCGATTCGGTGCTGCACATGGCCAACCTGCCGTTGTCGGCCAACGTGCTGTTCATGAACGTCATGGCCACCAAGATGCCCTTCGTCGGCCGCGGCTGAGACGCACGAAAGGCAAGCGCGGCCGGTCGCCCGAGGCTGCTGCTAATATCGATCGATTGTAGCCAACTAATACAAGGAGGAACAGATGAGCGAAATGTCCAGCGCCCACCGCGAAAAACTGATGACCGACCTGCGCACGGTGATTGCGGATGCCGAAGAGGTGCTGAAAGTCACCGCCGACCAGGCCAGTACCGGCGCTTCCGAACTGCGCGTGCGCATGCAAGAGCGTTGCAGCAGGCGAAGATGCGCTTGCAGGACCTGCAGGATGTCACCGTGGCGCGGGCCCGTGCCGCCGGCCATGCCGCCGACGACTATGTGCACGACCATCCCTGGAAGGCGATCGGCGCCGCCGCCGGTGTCGGCATGATCCTCGGCTTGCTGATCGGCCGCCGCTAGGCGCAGCCCCATGCCCGCGTCCCGCGCTGGGCTGTTCGATTCATTCCGCCAGTTAGTTCGGCACCGCGCTGGAACTGGCTCAGTTGCGGCTGGAACTGCTGGTTGCCGATCTCGAACTGGAAAAACTGCGTCTGATCGAAGTGGCGCTGCGCGCGCTGCTCGGCTTGATGCTGTTGGGCCTGGGGCTGTTGCTGCTGGCCGCCTTCGTGCTTATGCTGGTGGGTCGAGGCCTACCGGCTGCACGCGCTGGGCGTGCTGACGTTGCTGTGCCTTGGCGCGGCGGCGGATGCTGCTGCAAGCGGCCAAGCGCCGGCTGCACGACGGCAAGATGATGATGGCGGCCACGCGCGACGAACTGTCGCACGACGGCGCCGCGCTGGGCACGCAGGACTGAGACGGTGAACGGCGCGCACGAACGTTTGCTGCAGCGGCGGGAAGCGCTTGCTGTTGCGCAGCGCCAGAGTGCGGCAGGTTTTTCACTGCAGGTGCAGGTGCTGCGCCGGCCGCTAGGTATTGCCGACCGGCGCGCGACGGCCTGCACTGGCTGGCACGCAACCCGAATGGCCGCTGGGCGTGGTGCTGCTGCTGTTCTGATGCGACCGGGCCGGGTGCTGCGCTGGAGCGGTTATGCGTTGCAGGGCTACACGACTGTACCGGCGCGCGCAGCGGGTGGTGGGCCACCGGGCGTCGCCGCTGGGCTGAGATCGCTGACGTGGCGACCCACGACCGCAGCCGCAAGGTATCCAGTTTCCGCTGGACAGCAAGGGCCGACGCCGCTCGGCCGGGGTCGGGCGCGGCGTCTTCGCCGCCGCGTTGCAGGGTCTGGACGCCGAGCGGCCGAAGCCTGCCGCGCCGAACGCAACTGGCGCCACGCTTACCCGACGCACATGCGGCGCCTGGTCGAATTGCAGGCGCGCAGCCGAAGGCCGCCGTGGCAGCCTGTCAGGCTGGACTCGACGCCGCCTGGGCGGCGTTGCCGTTCCTGCGCGACGGACCAGCCTGCCTTTGCGCGAGGCCATGGCGGCGCCTGACGGTCCGGCGCTGCGCACAGCTGCGCCTGTCGGGCCAGGGCGACGCGGCACCACGGCGCTGGGAGGTGCCGTACCAGGGGCGCCAACTGCACGGCGACAGCCTGGCGCGGCGCATCGATGCCTGGTGTGCCGCCGGCATCATCGAGCAATCGCACGCGCAGGCGCTGCATCTGGCGCGAACGCATCCGGACTGGTTCGATCTGTCGGACCGACACATGGTGCTGCTGGGCGCCGGCAGCGAGGCCGGACCGCTGGGTTGGCTGGCCGGCTGGCGCGCCAACATCGTGGCCGTCGATCTGGCGCGGCCGGCGGCGTGGAAGAAGATCGTGCAGCGTGTGCGCGATGGCAACGCCCGATTGATCGCGCCGCTTGCCGGTGGCAGCGAGCACGACGACCCGGCGCGCGCCGGTGCCGACCTGTTGAGCCAGGCGCCGGAGATCGCCGCCTGGCTGTGTCGGCCTGGGCCAGCCGCTGGACATCTTCTCCATTGCTTACCTCGATGGTGAGAAACATGTGCGTGTGTCGCTGGCGATGGACGCGATCGGCGACGCAGTCAGCGCCGCCGATGCGCGCACCACGCGTGCCTGGATGGCCACGCCGACGGATGTGTTCGCGGTGCCGCAGGCCGTGGCCGAAGCAGTGATGCAGGCCTACGAGGCGCGCGGCGCGTTGAAGCGCCTGGCGCAGGCGGGCGTGCGGGCCGGCAGCGGCGGGCGCAGCTTCATGCCGAACATCGAAGGCCTGCTGCCTTCCGGCGACGGCCAGCAGTGGGGCGTGGTCGATGCACTGGTGGTGCAGCAGGGACCCAACTACGCGCTGGCCAAGCGCCTGCAGCAGTGGCGCGCGCTGGTGGCGCGCTCGGAAGGCCGCGTCGCGTCGATCAACGTGGCGCCCTCCACGCGCACCGCCTCGGTGGTCAGCAATGCCGCGCTGGCCGCGGGCTTTCGCGGCGCCAAGGCCTTCGACATCGAGGTTTTCGATCCGGACACCACGAATGCCTTGATGGCCGCGATGTGGGTGCACGACCTGCGCAACCCGGCCAGCAGCGCCAGCCGCAGGTGGCGCTGGACCACCCGCTGATGCTGTTGAGCGAAGGCGCCAACCATGGCGGCCTGTGGCGCTCTCCCTATCTGCCGCGTTCGGTGCTGCCCTTCGCCGCAATGCTGGGGCTGATGCGCCGCAGTTGAGCGGCGCCGCACGCTGGCAGCGGCTTGCCTGGTCGTCGGGGCAGGCCCAGTCAGGAATCAGGCTACCGCGACGCTGTCGGCCACCCAGGGCAACAGCTTGCTCGAGCAAGCCGCCCATGGCGGCCTGGCGGCGGCGGTCGCCGTGCCGGCGGCGTTCTGCGTCGCGGCGTCTGACACGGCGCCGAAGCTGCGCCTTGCGATCAGCCTGCGTTGGCGCCAGTCCAGCAGCGTGGC
Organism: uncultured beta proteobacterium; assembly: GCA_963837675.1. Taxonomy (GTDB): domain Bacteria; phylum Pseudomonadota; class Gammaproteobacteria; order Burkholderiales; family Burkholderiaceae_C; genus Rubrivivax. Next base: position 179,550 of record CAWIOH010000003.1, read on the forward strand.
GCTGAAGGCCAGGTGCACACGGCCCGGCCGAGCGCGAATCGTCCAGGTACAACTCATCCAGTCGCAGCGTCAGCAGCAGGTCGCCGCGCACGCCGGAACTGCTCAAGGCGACGGTGCGGAAGTGCTTGGCGCCGGCCAGCCGCGCTTCGGCCAGGCGCAGCAGGCTGCGCGACGGGCGCTCGCTCCACTGCGCGAACTGGAAGTACGAGCGGCTGACGCCATCGGCGCTGTAGACCATGTGGTCGCTCTCGTACAGCGTCGGTGACGCGGCGACGTCGATCAACAGCACGCGATCCAAGGCCGGGGGCATCGGGGGCGGCGGCGCGTCGGCGTCGGGTCGCGCAGCACATGGAAGTCGCGCCGCGGAGCGTCGTTCAGCGTGCAGCCGGCCGAGCCAGCGGCTGAGCCACGAGCAGCGGCGCGCCAAGCCCCAAAAGCGCAAGCCTCGCGCGCGGTGGCCTGGTCGCAGTCATTTCGGCTGCTCCCCAGGGCCGAATTGCTGCTGGCTCGGGCCGAACAACGCGGCCCGCGGATCCTGCAACTGGTCAAGCGTGCGCGACACCAGTTCGGCACTGGTGCGCAGTTCGACTGCCGTGGCGCGCAGTTCGAGCAGGCCGACGTCCATCGTGTCGTCGGCGCGCTGCAGCACACCGGCGCTGCTGCGCCTCCAGCCGGACGACGGCCTGGCCCATGTCTCTTTCGAGCGAACGCGTCGCGCGCGTGAATTCGCGCAGCGTGGCCTGGGCCTCGCGCAGCGTGTCGCCGGCCTGTTCGGGCAGCGGCTGTGTCGCGGCCAGCACCTGCTGGGCGGAATGGGTCAGATCGCGCGCCGATTCTGGAACACCAGCGCTGTCTCGTCGATGCGGCGCGTGGCACGTTTCGATCGCACCCAGCCGCGCGGTCAGGCCGGTGCTCAGATCGCGCACGCTGAGCATCAGCTCGGCGAAGATGCTTCTGGTTGTCCTTGCTGAGCAGTTCGTTCGCCCGGTTCAGCGAGTTCGTGCGCCGTCTGCGGCAAGCTGGGTCAGCGAATCGGCGATCTGGTCGAGATTGGAGCTGCCCTCGGCGATCACCGGGATAGCGTTCGCCCGGCAGCACTTTGGTCAGTTCGGGGCGGAGGCGTTGCGGCGTTTCCAGGTTGATGTGGGCAATGCCGGTGAGCACGTTGCGCGACACCGCAGCCTTGGTGTTCTCGCGCACCGGCGTGTCGCGCTGCACCCGCAGGTCGACCTTGACGCGGTTGATGTTGTCGCGTCGACAGGCTGTACGTACTCGACCCGGCCGACGTTGATGCCGCGCATGTTGACGTTGCCGCCGACCTGCAGGCCCGACAGCGACTGGCGCTCGAAGTAGACCGTGTAGTAGTGGAAATCCGCGGCGCGGCCGCTGCTGCTGAGCCACAGGTAGCCGAACACGGCGGCGCCGATCAGCGCCAGCACCACTGCGCCGATGACGGTGTAGCGGGTTTCAGGTTCCATCGACGCTTGCCTGGGTGGCGGGATCGGCTGCGTCCGGCACGGACCGGCGCGACGAGAAATACGATTGTATCCAGGGGTCGTCCACGGCCATCACCTCTTCGGCGCGTGCCGTCGGCCAGCACCTTGCCGCTGCCGAGCACGACGATGCGTCCGCGCGATCGACAGCAGCGTGTCCAGGTCGTGCGTGACCACCAGCACGGTCAGCCCGAGGTCGCGGTTGAGAAAGGCCAGCAACTGGTCGAAGGCGCGCGCGGTGATCGGGTCCAGCCCCGAGGTCGGCTCGTCGAGGAACAGCACCTCGGGCTCCAGCGCCAGCGCGCGCGCGATCGCCGCGCGCTTCTTCATGCCGCCGGACAGCTGCGACGGCAGCTTGGCGCCGACCTCCGGGCTCAGGCCGGCCAGCGACAGCCGCAGGTTGACCAGCCGCGGCAGGAACGCCGGCGGGTGTGTCGGTGTGCTCCAGCAACGGCGTGGCGACGTTGGCGGCGACGGTCAGCGACGAGAACAGCGCGCCGTCCTGGAACATCATGCCGAAGCGTCTGCCGCGTCGCCGCCAGCGCTTCGGCATCGGCGCGCCACATGTCGGTGCCGAGCAGATGAATGCTGCCGGCGCTGGGCCGCTGCAGGCCGAGGATCTCGCGCAGCAGCACCGACTTGCCGGTGCCGCTGCCGCCGATCAGGGCCACGAGGTCGCCGCGCCGGATTTGCAGATCGAGGTCTTCGTGCACGCTCTGCGCGCCGAAGCGCGTGGCCAGGCCGCGCACGTCGATCACCACCTCGTCGTGCTGCCGCGCTCAAAGCCCCAGCTCCTGGAAGATGACGGCGAAGATGGCATCGAGCAGGATCACCGCGACGATGCCCTGCACCACGGTGGAGGTGGTGTTGATGCCGATCGAGCGCGTGTCGCGGCTCACGGCCAGGCCCATGCGGCAGCCGATGACGGCGATGAACAGCGCGAACACCGGCGCCTTCGCCAGGCCGATGACGTAGTGACGCGGACTGAGCGCGACATGCAGCCGATCGACGAAAGTCTGTGGCGTGATGTCCAGCGTCGCGCTGGCCATGCCCATCGCGCCGACGATGCCGGCCAGGTCGCCGACGAAAACCAGCAGCGGCAGCGTGATCATCAGCGCCAGCACGCGCGGCACCACCAGCACCTGGGCCGGATCCAGCCCGAGCGTGCGGATGGCGTCGATCTCCTCGGTCAGCTTCATCGTGCCCAGCTGCGCGGTGAAGGCCGCGCCCGAGCGGCCGGCCATGATCGTGGCCACGATCAGCGGCGAGAACTCGCGCGTCATGCCCAGCGCCACGCCGTCGACGACGAAGATGTTGGCGCCGTACTTCTCGGCCTGGATGCCGAGCATGTAGGCCATGACCACGCCGATCAGGAAGGTGACCAGCGCCACCACCGGCACGGCGTTGACGCCCACCTGGCCGAGCTGCGCGAAAAGCTCGTGCCTGCGCAACAGGCGCGGTCGCACCACCACCCGCCCCAGTTCGGCGAGCATGCGGCCGAGAAATTCGACATGGCCGAGCAACAGCTGCCCCAGGCCGGCGAAGGCCTTGCCAAACTGCGCGACGATGTTCAGCAAGCCGGGCGCGGGGCTCGCCGCGGTGTCGCCGAGGCGGCTGCGCACGACCTCGACGATGCGCGCGTGACGCGGGTCGAAGCCGCCGAGCGACAGACGCCCGGCGTCGAGCGCCGGCGTCCTGCAGCGTGCTCAGCAGCAGCAGCGCGGCCGCGGTGTCGACGTCCTGCAGTGCGCTGCCGTCCACGGCCAGCGTCCGTGTGCCGACATCCCTGGCGCAACGCCGGGCGCAGCGCGTCGAGCTCGGCGTCCAGCGCGCGCAGCCGGGGCAGCCGCCAGCGCCGGCCAGGCACAGCACCGCGGTGCCCTGGTGCCGCTCGATCCAGCATGAGTGGGGTGCCTCTGGCATCGAAGTAGGCTATCACGCCCGATCGCGCACTTCGCCGACAATCGGTCCGCCCGCTGCGGCCCACCCCAACCGATGATCGACAGCCTTCAGGCGCTGCGCGCCTTGTATCCCGAACCCGGCGAACGCGCCGTGCGCAAGCAGCTCGACGCGCTGGATAAGCACTGCGCGCACTTCATCGAACTGTCGCCCTTCGTCGTGCTGGCCACCGGGCGCGATGCGCTCGACGCCTCGCCGCGCGGCGGCGCGCCGGGCTTCGTGCGCCAGGTGGATGCGCACACGCTGCTGATCCCCGACGCACCCGGCAACCACCGGCTGGATTCGCTGAGCAACATCGTCGAGCACGGTCGCATCGGCCTGCTGTTCATGATTCCCGGCGTGGACGAGACGCTGCGCGTCAACGGCCATGCGCGGCTGACGCAGGAGGCGCGTCGGCTGCAGCCGTTCGCGCAGGACGCGCGAGCGCCGCGGCTGGTGATCGAGGTGCGGGTGCGCGAGGCTTACCTGCATTGCGCCAAGGCGCTGATGCGCTCGAAGCTGTGGTTGGACAGCGCGCGTGTCGAGCGCACGGCGCTGCCCTCGATGGGCCGCATGATCAACGAGCAGACCGGCAGCGACGCCCCGGCCGAAAGCGACGAACAGATGCGCCGGCGTTATGCCGCCGACCTGTAGCGCGGCATGCCGACCCGGCCCATGAATCCCGCGAGCGAGAACCTGGAATCGAGCTACGCCTGGTGGCGGCTGATGGTGTCGCTGCTGCTGATGACCATCGGCGGCGCCGGCATGTACGCGGTGACGGTGGTGCTGCCGACCGTGCAGGCCGACTTCGGCGTCGATCGCGCGGCGGCGTCGCTGCCCTACACGCTGACGATGATCGGCTTCGGCTTCGGCGGCATCCTGATGGGCCGGCTGGCCGACCGCTTCGGCGTGATGGTGCCGCTGATGGTCGGCGCGGTCGGGCTCGGCGCCGGGTTCGTCAGCGCCGGTCTGGCCGGCAGCCTGTGGCACTTCAGCCTGGCGCAGGGCCTGTTCCTGGGGCTGCTCGGCACCTCGGCCACCTTCGCGCCGCTGGTCGCCGACACCTCGCTGTGGTTCACGCGCCGACGCGGCATCGCGCTGGGCATCTGCATGAGCGGCAACTATGTCGCCGGCGCGGTGTGGCCGCCGGTGATCCAGCATTTCGTCGAAAGCGCCGGCTGGCGCGCCACCTACGTCGGCATCGGCATCTTCTGCGTGCTGACGATGCTGCCGCTGGCGCTGGTGTATCGGCGCCGCCCGCCCGCGGCAGACCGCGATGCCCGTGGCATCGGCCATCCAGCCGCTGCCCGCCGCGCCGCTGCAGTCCGCGCGCCCGCTCGGCCTGAGCCCGAGCACGCTGCAGGTGTTGCTGGCCGTGGCCGGCGTGGCCTGCTGCGTGGCCATGTCGATGCCGCAGGTGCACATCGTCGCCTACTGCGGCGACCTGGGCTTCGGCGCGGCGCGCGGCGCTCAGATGCTGTCGCGTGATGCTCGGCATGGGCATCGTCAGCCGGCTGGTATCGGGCTGGATCGCCGATCACATCGGCGGACTGAAGACGCTGCTGCTCGGCTCGGTGCTGCAGGGCGTGGCGCTGTTCATGTTCCTGTGGGCCGACGGCGTCGGCTCGCTGTTCCTGGTGTCGGCGATGTTCGGCCTGTTCCAGGGCGGCATCGTGCCCAGCTACGCGCTGATCGTGCGCGAGTACTTCACGCCGAAGGAGGCCGGGCGCCAGGGTCGGCACGGTGCTGATGGCCACGCTCTTCGGCATGGCGCTGGGTGGCTGGATGTCGGGCGAGATCTTCGACCTCACCGGCTCGTACCGCGCCGCCTTCGTCAATGGCATCGCCTGGAACGCGCTCAACATGGGCATCGTGCTGTTCCTGTTGATGCGGGCGAAGCGGCTGGGGCTTTTCGTGCGGCCGCTGCGAATGGCCTGAAGGGCTGGTCCGCGCGAGCCAGTCGGAGGCCGCGCGTCAACGGTCAAGCAGATTGAGCCCTCGATCCGAGGGTACGAACCTTGTGGCGCGCGGGTCCCTGTTCGCTTCAAGGCTCGCCGTTGGGCACGCCCGCGCTACGCAACGCATGTTCCAGCAGGTCTTGGTGCGCCGCTAAAGTTGTGGGGAAAGCGGCGCGTCCTGGTCTCAACCGATGGACGCCTCCGACGTATGAGCGCGAAGAAATGCGCCGGCCGCTTCGTTCGCGCGACGGCCGTCGGCAAGACGCGCCGACCAAAGCACCCATGCGTGGATCATCTGCGGCCAGACCTCGAGCCGCACCGGCACGTCTGCCGCGCCCAGCGCACGGGCGAGGCGAACAGCGTCGTCCAGCAGCGTTTCGGCCGAGCCCACCTGAATGAGGACAGGTGGCAGCCCCGCCAGGTCGGCGAAGAGCGGCGAGACCAGCGGGTCACCCGGATCGTGTCCCGCCAGGTAAGCCTGCGCCAGGTTTTCGAGGTAGGTTCGATGAATGAGCGGATCGACCGCATCCCTGTCGACCATGCTCGCTCCGCTCATGCTCAGGTCGGCCCACGGCGAGACCAGCCAGGCGCAACCGGGCAGCGCCTCGCCCGCGTCGCGCAGCCGCAGCATGCAGGCCAGCGTCAACCCACCGCCGGCGCTGTCCCCGCCAATGGCGATGCGTTGCGCAGCGAAGCCTTCGCGGCGCAGGAAATGCCAGGCCGAGAGCGCATCGTCGAGGGCGGCGGGAAACGGATGCTCGGGCGCGAGGCGGTAGCCGAGCGCCAGCACCCGCATCCCGGCGGCGTGCCCGATGCCTGCAGCCATCGTGCGGTGACTGCGGATCGAGCCCGAGCAGTAGCCACCCCCATGCAGCAAGCAGCATGACCCGGTCGGCATCGGCGCCCGGCGCCTGCGACCATTCGGCGGGCACCCCGTCGATCTCAATGGGCGTGAACACGACATCGGCCGGCGGCGCATCGACAGCCGCCACCTCGTCGAGCCGCGTACGCCGCTCGGCCCAGCTGGTCGGCCGCGGCTTGGCACCCAAGAGCGCGCGCAAGTCGTCAATCTCGCTTGGCATGGGATTCACCTCCGTGCAACAACCTGTTTCCCTGGCGGCAGGGTCATCTAGATCCTGCGTGCGACGACGCCGACGATCTCGCGCCCGTCCAGGCGCCCGGGCTCGAAGCTCCCCGTGTAAGGGTAGAAGCCGGCGCTCACCACCTCAAACCCCGCACGGCTCAACTCGCGCTCGAGCACCGCTGGATCGAGGAAATTCATCGTCTTCGGGAACTGCTCGGGGTTCAGCGCAGGCGGAATGCATGATCGGACGTTTGCGAAATGGCCGGGCCAGACGTCACCGGCCGCGATGCGTTGCTCGTACAGCGGGATCAACGGCTTGAAGACGCTTCGATAGACGGCGTCGTTGACCAGGAACACCTCGCCATCGGGCCGAAGCCAGGTGTGAACCTTGCGCAACCCCGATCTGATCTGTTCAGCATCGAAAAAATGAAACAGTCTCGCGCTGTAGATGCAATCCAGCGACGACGCCTCGAAATCGACGGCTTCCGGAAACGCGCCCAGGTAGCAATCCAGTCTATCCCGGTACTTCGCCGGCGTTCTTGACTGGATGATCGCAAGCTGACCGGCGTCGATTTCGTTCGCCCAGATCCGGCGGGCGCCGCGCTCCAGTGCGCTGACGACCATGTGCCCATAGCCGGCCGCGATCTCGAGCGCCGTGCGCCCCGGCACTGCATCCAGGTACTTGCTTGTGACTTCGTCGACGAACAGCCAGACTGCGCCCTGACGATCCAGCGTCGGGATCATCGATCCCTGCGCAATCGGATCCGGCATCCGGGGAGCGGTGGGCGGCGTTTCCACGATCTTCACTTCAATGCTCCCAAGGCGCGCGTCAGATGCCAGCCAAGGCCTCCAACGGAAATGTAGTGGGCTTCTCTTCCGTGCCCTTTGCCCCGTCGCTGGCGGAATGACGTCGGGGACGCAGGGACACGGCTGAGCGGCTTCAGCCGCCCTCGGGCGCGTCGGCTGCCGACTTCCCCGTTAGCGAAAGGGGCTATGACGGCTTGCGGAGGCTGTATAAACTCACAGTCCCGAAACCAGCGCCGCCCGACGCCTGCGCCGATGTTTTCCGGGTACCGTGTCGGCCATCGAAGCTGTGCCGATGCGGCGCCGGACACCCCGCGTGGCGATCGGCTCCAGCCTGCCCACCGACGCACCTCGCGCCCCAGAATCGAATCCGACCATGCCGCTGACCCAGACCCCCGAATCCGACACCCGGGCGCCGCGCCGCGACGCCCTGCCTGAACAACCGATCAGCCAGGAAGTGCTGATCGAGAAATACGCCAAGGGCGAAGAGGGGTCGGTCGAGGCCGTGCGCTCGCGCGTCGCCCGTGCCTTGGCCGCCGTGGAGCCGGCCGCCCAGCGCGCAGCGTGGGAAGCGCGCTTCGTCGATGCGCAGCGACGCGGCTTCGTGCCCGCCGGGCGCATCAACTCCGCCGCCGGCACCGACCTCAGCGCCACGCTGATCAACTGCTTCGTGCAGCCGGTGGGCGATTCGATCGCCTCGGTCGAAGACGGCCACCCCGGCATCTACACCGCGCTGACCGAAGCCGCCGAGACGATGCGCCGCGGCGGCGGCGTCGGCTACGACTTCTCGCGCATCCGCCCGCGCGGCGCCTGGGTCGGTAGCACACGCAGCAGCGCCTCCGGGCCTTTGAGCTACATGCGCGTCTTCGACCGCAGCTGCGAGACGGTCGAATCCGCCGGTAGCCGGCGCGGCGCGCAGATGGGCGTGCTGCGCTGCGACCACCCCGACATCGAACTCTTCATCCACGCCAAGGACGCCGGCGACCTGAAGAACTTCAACATCTCGGTGGGCGTGACCGACGACTTCATGCGCGCCGTGCAGGACGATGGCGAGGTCGAGCTGGTGCATCGCGCCGAGCCGGGCCAGGTGCAGAAGGCGGCCGGCGCCCATCAGCGCGACGACGGCCTGTGGGTCTACAGTCGCCGCCCGGCGCGCGAGCTGTGGGACCAGATCATGCGTAGCACCTACGACCACGCCGAGCCGGGCGTGCTCTTCCTGGACCGCATCAACCAGGACAACAACCTCGGCTACTGCGAGAGCATCAGCGCCACCAACCCCTGCGTGACGGGCGATACACGCCTGGCCACCCAGCATGGTCTGGTGCCCATTGCCGAACTGCATGCGAATGACGTGCCTTTGCAGGTCAGCGTCGATCAGCGCGCGCTCGGCCAGTCGTCCCGGGGCGTCGGCACCCGTCCGGCCGCGCCAGCCTTCATGACCGCATCGCAGGCCGAGGTATTCCGCGTCACCACCGCGGAAGGCTACGAGATCGACGCCACCGCGTGGCATGAGTTCTACACCGGCCGGGGCAAACTGAAGCTGTCCGAGCTTCGTATGGACGACGCCTTGTGGGTGCAAACGGCGAAGGGGCAGTTCGGCACGCTGGGCAGCGAAGCGCTCGGCCTGTTGCTGGGCTTGATCACCGGCGACGGGCACTTCACGAACCGGGGCAAGGGGCAAGAGGCGGCCATTCTTTCGCTGTGGAACGAAGAGCGCGTTCTGGCCGAAACGCTGTGCCAAACGATCAACGGGCTGATCGCGGGCCTTGACCAGGCGCCGCGCGACTACGCCGTGAAGCCGGTGGCGGTGCCGTCGCGCAACATGGTGTTCATCCGCTCGGTGCTGCTGGCCAGGGTGCTGGAATCGCTGGGCTTCAGCCGGCAAAGCAAGCTGCGCGTGCCCGAAATCGTCTGGCGCGGCACCGAGCCGTGTGTCAAGGGCTACCTGCGCGCGCTGTTCCAGACCGACGGCACGGTCAACGTGTCTTCCGCAGGCGATACCTGCTCGGTGCGGCTGAGCTCGTCGCACCGGCCCTTGCTGCGCGACGTGCAGATGCTGTTGTCCAACTTCGGTGTCTTCACGCGCATCCACCTGCGGCGCGACGCCGGCAGCCGCGCCCTGCCCGATGGGCAAGGTGGCAGCCGCGACCACTTCTGCCAAGCGCAGCACGAGCTCATCATCGAAGGTGAATCGCGCGATGTCTTCATGCGCGAAATCGGCTTCCTGTTGCCCACCAAGACAGCGCGCTACCAGTCCTGGGTCAGTGGCAAGGCGCTGCTGAAGCACCAGCGTTTCGAAGCCCGTGTGTCATCGATCGTGAATGTGGGCACGCAACCGGTGTACGACACCACGCAGCCGGATCACAGCACCGTTATCTTCAACGGCCTGGTCACCGGGCAATGCGGCGAACAGCCCCTTCCCGCCTACGGCTGCTGCTGCCTGGGCAGCATCGACCTGACGCACTTCGTCACGAAGCCCTTCGAGCCCGACGCGGCCTTCGACGAGGCGGCGCTGATCGAGGTGGCGCAGGTCGCCACGCGCATGCTCGACAACGTGCTCGACGCCAGCGTCTGGCCGTTGCCGCAGCAGCGCGACGAGGCCATGGCCAAGCGCCGCATCGGGCTGGGCTTCACCGGGCTGGGCGATGCGCTGGTGATGCTTGACCTGCACTACGACAGCGACGCCGCACGCGAACGCGCCAGGCGCATCGCCGAGGTCCTGCGCGACGCGGCCTATGCGGCGTCGGTGGACCTGGCCATCGAGCGCGGCGCCTTCCAGCTGTTCAACGCCGACCTGTACCTGAGCGCCGGCAACTTTGCCTCGCGTCTGCCGGCGGCGCTGAAGGAGCGCATCCGCAAGCATGGCCTGCGCAACTCGCACCTGCTGTCGATCGCGCCCACCGGCACCATCAGCCTGGCCTTCGCCGACAACGCCAGCAACGGCATCGAGCCGGCCTTCAGCTGGAGCTACACGCGCAAGAAGCGCGAAGGCGACGGCAGCTTCAAGGAGTTCGCGGTCGAGGACCACGCCTGGCGGCTGTGGCGCCACCTGAAGGGCAGCGACGCCCCGCTGCCCGAGGCCTTCGTCTCGGCGCTGGAGCTGTCGGCGCGCGCGCATGCGGCGATGGTCGCGGCCGTGGCGCCGTACATCGACACCTCGATCAGCAAGACGGTCAACGTGCCGGCCGACTACCCCTATGCCGACTTCCAGGACCTGTACCTGACGGCCTGGCGCAGCGGGCTGAAGGGCCTGGCCACCTACCGGCCGAATGCGGTGCTGGGCGCGGTGCTCAGCGTCGATGCGCCCAAAGCGGCGCTGCCCGAGCCGTTGCAGACCGACGGCGCCAACCAGCGCCTGAAGCTCGAACGCCTGCCGGCGCCGGTGCTGACCTCGCTGCGCTGGCCCAGCCGGCCCGACCTGTCGGCCGGCAACCCGGCCTGGAGCTTCATGATCCAGCACCCGCACGGCGAATTCGCGCTGTTCGTCGGCGAACTGCCGGCGCTGCCCGGGCCCGACATGGGGCTGTTCGGCAAGACGCTGCCCTTCGAGGTCTGGGTCAACGGCGCCGAACAGCCGCGCGGTCTGGCGGCACTGGCCAAGACGCTGTCGATGGACATGCGCGCCAACGATCCGCAGTGGCTCAAGCTCAAGCTCGACGCGCTGGCCACCGTGGCCGAGGAGCGCGCCTTCGAGATGCCGTTCCCGCCGCTGGGCGAAAAGCGGCTGTTCCCCGGCGTGGTGGCGGCCACCGCCGCGGTGATCCGCTGGCGCTGCGAACAGCTCGGCGCCTTCCAGGAAGGCGGTCCGACGCCAGTGCTGGACGCGATGTTCAGCCGCGACGAACCGCGCACCACGGCCTCGGGCACGCTCGCCTGGGCGGTGGACGTGAGCAACCCGGCCACCGGCGAGGCCTTCACGGTGACGCTGAAGGAAGTGCAGCTGCCCTCAGGCGACGGCGGCCTGATCACGCGGCCCTGCGCGCTGGGCTTTTCGGGCAACTACCCGCGCGCGCTCGACGGCCTGGCGCGGCTGTTGTCGCTGGACATGCGCGTCATCGACCCGGCCTGGATCGGCATGAAGCTGCGCAAGCTGCTCAACGTCGGCGAGCCGCTGGGCCACTTCATGGCGCCGGTGCCGGGCGAGCGGCGCCAGCAGGTCTGGCCGTCCACCGTGGCCTACGTGGCGCGGCTGGTGATCCACCGCTACGCCATGCTCGGCGTGCTCGACGAGGACGGATTCCCGCTGCGCGAGATGGGCATCCTGCAGGCGCCGAAGGCCAAACCCGGCAGCGCGCGGGCCGCCGCCGAGCCGATGGCCGGAGCGCCCTGCCCCGAGTGCGGCAATGCCACGCTGATCCACAAGGACGGTTGCGATTTCTGCACCGCCTGCGGCTACGTGGGTGTGTGCGGTTGAGCGCTGCGCGGCCGCACATCGTCATCGTCGGTGGCGGTGCCGGCGGCCTGCCGCTGGCCACCCAGCTCGGCCGGCGCATGGGCCGCCGGGGCCGGGCCGAGGTGACGCTGATCGATGCCGCGCGCACCCATGTATGGAAGCCGCTGCTGCACCAGTTGGCGGCGGGCAGCTTCGACACCCACGCCGAAGAGATCGAATACCTTGCACAGGCGCGCTGGAACCATTTTCGCTTTCGACTCGGCTCGATCGAGCGCGTCGATCGCCCCGCACGCGTGCTGCACCTGGCGCCGAGTTTCGACGCCGAGGGGCTCGAGATCACACCCGCCAGCGCGCTGCGCTATGACACGCTGGTGGTGGCGATCGGCAGCCAGACGGACGACTTCGGCACGCCCGGCGCCGCCGAGCACAGCATCCGCCTGGACAGCCCGCAGGCGGCGCGGCGCTTCAACGAACGCCTGATCAACGCCTGCCTGCGCGCGCAGACCGTGCCGGTGCCGCCCGACGGCGCGCGCCTCACCGTGGCCATCGTCGGCGGCGGCGCCACCGGCGTGGAGCTGGCGGCCGAGTTGCATGCCGCCGCGCGCGTACTGTCCAGCTACGGGCTGGAGCACCTCGATCCGCAATCGGAGCTGCACATCGTGCTCATCGAAGCCGCGCCTCGGCTGCTGTCGCAGCTGCCCGAGCGGCTCGGTCACGCGGCCGTGCGCGAGTTGCGCAAGCTCGCGGTGGAAGTGCACACCGGCGAGAAGGTGATCGCCGTCGGCCCGCAGGGCGTGCAGATCGCCAGTGGCCGCAGCATCCCGGCGACGCTGGTCGTGTGGGCCGCCGGCATCAAGGCGCCCGAGGTGCTGGCGCGACTGTGCCCCGAGGATCCTCTCGAGACCAACCGGCTCGGCCAGCTGGTGGTCGATGGCAATCTACGTTGCACGCGCGATGCGGCGATCTTCGCGCTGGGCGACTGTGCCGCCTGCGCGCAACCCGGCGGCGGCTTCGTGCCGCCGCGGGCGCAAGCCGCGCACCAGCAGGCGAGCTACCTCGCGCGGGCGCTGCCGCGGCTGATGGCCGGCGAGGCGGTGGCACCGTTCCGCTTCGAGGACAAGGGTTCGCTGGTGTCGCTGGCGGAATATTCGTCGGTCGGCAGCCTGATGGGCAGCCTGACGCGCGGCAGTCTGTTCGTCGAGGGTCAGCTCGCGAAGTTCATGTACTGGGCACTGCACAAGCAGCACCAGCTGGCGCTCGGCGGCCTGCGCAAGACCATACTCATCACGCTGTCGGAGCTGCTCGACCGCACGCACCGCCCGCGCATCAAGCTGCATTGAGCGGGATGCGCGCCGCGCCCGTCGCCGGCGAAGTCCTGTCTAGGTGTCGCCATCCGCCGGCAGCGGCGCACCCGCTGCCAGCGCCGTCAGACAACCCAGGCACAGGCAGCCGCTGAACCACTCGCCCAAGCGCTGCTGCAGCGCCGCGTCGAGGCGGATGCCGGTGCAGGCGCAGGGGCGCGTTGTCGTTCATGCCACAGTGGAAGGCACCGCCGCAGCGCGGGCACCGGTCGTCGGGCAGCGTGGCCATCGTCGAGCGTCAGCCTGCGAACAGCGCCTTGTGCATCTCGCGCAGCAGGTTCTTCTGCACCTTGCCCATGGCGTTGCGCGGCAGCTCATCCACGACGAACACCGCCTTCGGCACCTTGAAGTTGGCGATCTTCGCCTTCAGCGCCGCACTGACGCTGCTGCCATCGAGCTGCCGCGCCCGGCTGGCGCACCACCACCGCCACCACCGCCTCGCCGAAGTCGCGGTGCGGCACGCCGACCACGGCCGATTCGGCCACGCCGGGCATCTGGTTGACGTGCTCCTCGATCTCAGCCGGATAGACGTTGTAGCCGCCGCTGATGATCAGGTCCTTGCTGCGTCCGACGATGCTGACGTAGCCGTCGTCGCCGATCTTGCCGACGTCGCCGGTCTTGAACCACAGGTCGGTGCTGAACTCCTCGGCGGTCTTTTCGGGCATGCGCCAGTAGCCCTTGAAGACGTTCGGCCCCTTGACCTCGATGTTGCCGATCTCCCCGGTCGCCAGTGGCCGTCCCTGGTCGTCGCACACGCGCAATCCCACGCCGGGCAAGGGCAAGCCGACGGTGCCGGCGCGGCGTTCGCCCTGCCTGGCGTCGTAGGGATTGGAGGTCAGCATCACCGTCTCGCTCATGCCGTAGCGCTCGAGGATGGTGTGGCCGGTGCGCTCGCGCCATCGCGCGAAGGTTTCGGGCAGCAGCGGCGCCGAGCCGGCAATGAACAGGCGCATGTGCGCGCAGGCCTCCGGCCCCAGCCCCGGCTCGGCCAGCAGCCGCACGTACAACGTGGGCACGCCCATGAACACGGTGGCGCGTGGCAATTGCGCCAGCACCGCGCGTGCGTCGAACCTGGCCAGCCAGAGCATCTTCGCGCCGGCCAGCAGCGCGCCGTGCGAGGCCACGAACAGCCCGTGCACGTGGAAGATCGGCAGCGCGTGGATCAGCACATCGTCGCCGCGCCAGCCCCAGCAGTCCTTCAGCACGCGCGCGTTGCTCAACAGGTTGGCGTGCGACAGCATCGCGCCCTTGCTGCGCCCGGTGGTGCCGCTGGTGTACAGGATCGCCGCCAGCTCGCTGCCGCCGCGCGGCGCCACGGCGTGCTCGTCGCTCTGCCAGGCCGCGCGTTCGAGCAGGCTGCCGCTGCGGTCATCATCCAGCGTGAAGACGTTCTTCGTGCCGGCCTTGAAGGCGAGCTGGCTGACCCAGCCGAAGTTCCTGCGCGTGCAGACCACCACGCTGGGCTCGGCGTTGCCGATGAAGTACTCGATCTCCGCCGCCTGGTAGGCGGTGTTCAACGGCAGATAGACAAAGCCGGCGCGAATCACCGCCAGGTAGAGCATCAGCGCTTCGACGCTCTTTTCGGTCTGCACCGCCACGCGCGCCCCCTCGGGCAGCTCCAGCGACAGCAGCAGGTTGGCCAGCATGGCGCTGCCGCGCTCCAGGTCGCGCCAGGTGTAGAAGCCGGGCGCGCCGGGGCCGTCGACGGTTTCGATGGCGGTGGCGTCGAGGTCGGCGGGGAAGGCGGCGCGCAGCGCAGCGTACAGATTGATCTTGTTCATTCCTGGTTCTTCAAAAGCGCGGCTCGCGCTTGGCCATGAAGGCGGCCAGCCCCTCGCGGTGCTCGGCCGAATCGGCATAGCTGAAGTGCTGCCGCAATTGCGCCGCGCTCGGCCCACCGTCGGCCAGCTGGCGCAGCGTGCGCTTGTTCAGGCGCATGGCCTGCGGCGACAACGCCGCGATGCGAACGGCCGCGGCCATGGCCTCGGCTGCCACCGCATCGTCCTCGACGACCCGGTTGACGATGCCCTTGGCCAGCGCCTCGTCGGCGCCGAGCAGTCGCGCTTCGAGCAGCAGCTCGCGCAGCAGCGGCAGGCCGAGCCTGCGGCCCACGATCGCCGCTTCCGTGGGCGCCATCGGAAACCCCAGCCGCGCGATCGGGATGCCGAAGCGGCTGCCGCGGCCGGCGATGCGCAAGTCGCAACAAGCGGCGATCTCCAAGCCGCCGCCGATGCAGCTGCCGTCGATCTGCGCCACCAGCGGAAGGTCGCAATCCTGCATCGCCTGCAGCGCCGGCGCCACCTCGTCTTCGTGGAAGCGGCGCAGCGTGTCGGGGTCGAAGCGGAATTCGGGGAACTCGGCAATGTCGCCGCCGGCGGCGAAGTGCCCGCCGGCCCCGGACAGCAGCAGCACACGCGGCGCCTCGGCGCAGCGCGCGCAGGCCGTCGAAGATCGCGCGCAACGCGCGCCACATGGCCACGCTCAGCGCGTTCAACTTGCCCGGGTGCTCGATCACCACCCTGGCGACGCCGCTCGCGTCGCTCGGGTGCAGGCGTACGCGTCCCGCGGCGGCGCGTCGATGGGTGTCCGTGCTCACCATCGCCGCCCCTACATCACCGTGTGCACGGCGCGCGATCGGGCCACTTCGCCTTGGGTGAACTTCTCGTGGCTGGCCTCGATCTTGTCCAGGTCGTACAGGTAGTTGACCATCACGCCGAAAGATTGCTTCAGCCCCTGCGCCGACAGGTTGGCGCCGGCGTTGAGCCGCTCCAGCCGCGCGCCGTTGTCCAGGTGGAAGCGCGCCACCGGGTCGCCGGCCGGTGTCGGCGACAGATGCAGCAGGTAGGCCGAGCACAACGTCAGCAGCGCCGCGCGCGATTCATCGTCGAGCTTGTCGTGCGTGGATGGGCGTTGCAGCGCCGCCAGGTCGCCGCCGCACAGCCATTTCAGGTGCGCGCGCGCGGCCTCGAAGTCGGCGGCCGCGTTGCGGCGCAGACGCGGCAACGCGGCGAAGTCCGGCTCGCTGAGCAGCCAGGCGGCAAAACCCGGCACCGGCGACAGCGTGCAGAAGCTCTTGATGCGCGGCAGCTCGCGCTGCAACTGTTCGGCCACGCTCTTGATGAGGAAGTTGCCCAGCGACACGTTGCGCAGCCCCGGCTCGCAATTGCTGATGCCGTAGAAGGCGGCGACGCGGAAATGTTCCTGTCTCAGCGGCGTGCTGGCCTTGTCGATCAGCGGCGCAATGGCCTCGGGCACCGAGGGCAGCAGCGCCACCTCGACGAAGATCAGCGGCTCGTCGGGCAGTTGCGGGTGGAAGAAGGCAAAGCAGCGTCGGTCGGGCTGCAGCCGGCGGCGCAGGTCTTCCCAGCCATCGATGGCGTGCACCGCCTCGTGGTGGATGATCTTTTCCAGCAGGTGCGCGGGCGAGTTCCAGTCCACCTGCCGCATCTGCAGGAAGCCCGGGTTGAACCACGAACTCAGCAGGTGCAGCATGTCGGCTTCCACCGCCATCAGCTCGGGTTGCTTGCGCAGCCGCCTCAGCAGCGCGCGGCGCATGTGCACGATGGTCGCCGTGCCGCCGGGCGTGCGGTTCAGCCGACGGAACAGTTCCTGGCGCGGCGGCTCGGCCACCTGGGTCAGCGCGATCATCGTGCGCGCGCCGGGTGCATCGGCATAGGCCTGCGCGGCCTGCAGCACCTTTTGCGGGTCGGGGCTGAGGCGCTGGTTCAGGTAGTCGAAGAAGTCGCCCAGTTGGGCGTCGGGCAGCGCGTCGATGCGTTCGATCAGTTGCCGTGCGATGGCCATGCTGTTGGTCGCGCCACGTTCAGACAGCAGCCGCTTGCAGCCCAGGATCAGGCCGCGCAACTGATGATTGGCACGCTGTCGTGCCGCGGCCTGGCGCAGTTCGTCGAGCATGGGCATCGTTCAGTGGGGAATCATGGGCCTGGCGAGGCCCTTGCCGGGCGCCTTTTCGATCATTATGTGGCGCGGCGCCGGGCACGACTACAGTCGCGGGGCCGCTGAGCCACCCTGCGACCATGCCCGACCTGCCCACCGTCACCCACCTGCCCGAAGCGCAGATGCTGAAGCTGGCCGCGCAGAGCATGTTCGACATGTTCGCCGGCACGGCGATGGGCTCGATGCTGGTGGACCGTCAGCACCGCATCGTCTGGATCAGCGAAAGCTACAAACAGTTCCTGCCGGCGCTGGGCTTCGACAGCGCCGAGCAGTTCGTCGGCAAGCGCGTCGAGGAGGTGGTGCCGAACACGCTGATGAACCAGGTCATCGAGACCGGCCAGCCGATCCTGGTGGACCTGCTGAGCAACCGCGCCGGCACCTTCCTGGTCAGCCGGCTGCCGCTGCGCAACGAGGCCGGCGAGGTCATCGGCGCCTTCGGCATGGTGTTGCTCGACCGCCCCGAAAGCACGATGCAGCCGTTGATGACCAAGTTCGCGCGGCTGCAAAAGGAGCTCGATGCCGCGCGCCAGCAACTGGCGGCGCAGCGCCGGCCGAAGCACAGCATTGCCAGTTTCATCGGCAACGGCGCGGCCGCGGTGGAACTCAAGCGCCAGGCGCGGCGCGTGGCGCGCACCGACAGCACGGTGCTGCTGCTGGGCGAAACCGGCACCGGCAAGGAGCTGCTGGCGCACGGCATCCACGCCGCCAGCGCGCGCGCCGGCAAGCCCTTGGTCGGCGTCAACATCGCGGCGGTGCCCGAATCGCTGCTCGAAGCCGAATTCTTCGGCGTCGCCCCCGGCGCCTACACCGGCGCCGAACGCAAGGGCCGCGACGGCAAGTTCGTCGCGGCGAACGGCGGCACCTTGTTGCTCGACGAAATCGGCGACATGCCGCTGGCACTGCAAAGCAAGCTGCTGCGCGTGCTGCAGGAGCAGGAAGTCGAGCCGCTGGGAAGCAACCGCGTGGTGCGCATCGACGTGCGCATCATCGCCGCCACCAGCCGCGACCTGCCGGCGATGGTGGCGGCCGGCCAGTTCCGCGCCGACCTGTATTACCGGTTGAACGTGCTGCCGATCCGCCTGCCGCCGCTGCGCGAGCGGCTCGACGACCTGGAAGCCCTGGTCGAGGCGCTGGCCGAGGACATCTCGCGGCGCAGCGGCCTGCCGCACAAGAGCCTGAGCGCCGAGGCGCTGGACCTGCTGGCCTCGCACACCTGGCCGGGCAACATCCGCGAGTTGCGCAACGCGCTGGAGCAGGCCACGCTGATGACCGACGATGCGGCGCTCGGCGTGGCGCATTTCGCCGGCCTGCTGCCGGCCGCCGGCGGCACGCCGCGGCCCGCTGCGCAGCGCGCGCCGGCGTCGTCGGACACCAGCACGGCATCCGGTTTCAAGCCTTTGCCCCAGGCCGTTGCCGAGCTCGAAGCCACGTTGATCGACCAGGCATTGCGCCACACCGGAGGCAACAAGCTGGCCGCGGCACGGTTGCTCGGCATCTCACGCGCCACGCTGTACCAGCGGTTGCCGCCGCACAATGCAGCGGCGCCGGCGACCACCGACGATCCCACCCACCCCAACGGAGACTGAATATGCAACGCATCGGATTCATCGGCGCCTCGGGCATGATGGGCCACGGCATGGCGAAGAACCTGCTGGCCAAGGGCCACCCGTTGGCGCTGACCGTGCACCGCAAGGCCGAGCGCGTCGCCGACCTGCTCGCGGCCGGGGCCACGCAAGTGCCGAATGCCAAGGCGCTGGCCGCGTCCAGCGACATGGTCATCTTGTGCGTCACCGGCTCGCCCCAGGTCGAGCAGACCATCGGCGGCACCGAGGGCCTGCTGGCCGGCGCGGCCAAGGGCCTGATCGTCATCGATTGTTCGACCAGCGAACCCGACTCCACCGCGCGGCTGCGCGAGCAATGCGCCGTGCAGGGCGTGACGCTGATCGACGCGCCGCTGTCGCGCACGCCGGTCGAGGCCGAGGCGGGCAAGCTGAACGTGATGGTCGGCGCCGCGCCGGCCGACTTTGCGGCGATCGAAGCGGTGCTGCGCTGCTTTGCCGAGAACGTCTTCCATGTCGGCGCGCCGGGTGCCGGCCACATCATCAAGCTGCTGAACAACTTCATCGCCCAGGCGATGTGCACCAGCATTGCCGAGGCCTTCGCGGTCGGCCAGCGCGCCGGGGTCGATCTGCATCAGCTGGTCAAGCTGGTCTCGGCCGGCATCGTCAACTCGGGCATCTTCCAGATCATGGCGAAGACACTGCAAGGCGACCTGGGCGGCATGAAGTTCGAGCTGAACAACGCGCGCAAGGACGTGCGCTACTACACCCACCTGGCCGAGGGCCTGGGCGCGCCGTCGATGGTCGGCGAGGCGGTGCACCAGTCGCTGGTGCTGGCCTGCGCGCTGGGGCATGGCGCCAAGTTCGTGCCCTCGCTGGTCGAAGCACAGGAGCAGATCACCGGCGCCAAGCTGGTGCCGCGCTGAGCGTGTTCAGGCCGGCGGCGTGCCGAGCACCGTCGCTTCCAGTTCGCCGAACGCCGTGCCCACATAGCCGGCCAGCAGCGGCAGTTCGGGCAGGTCTTCGGTGGCGATCAGGCAGAAGAACAGTTTGCCGGCATAGCTGAACAGGGTGATGTTCAACAGATTGCTCGGCGGCAGTGTGCTCACCGGGTGCATCTCCTCGAGCAAGGCGCCCTTCAGGTACAGCGGCTGCTTTGGTCCGGGCACGTTGGACACCAGCGTGTTGCCCATCGGCGGCAGCACGTTGCTCAACTGCAGCAGCTCGGCGATCTGCGCCACCAGTCCGGTGATGACCGTATAGGACTCGATCGCCGCCGGCACCACGCTGTCGATCATGGTGCGCACGTTGCGCAGCGAAAAGCCGATGTTGCGCAGCCGCACGTACGGATCCTCGGTGGGGCTGGACAGCTCCACCTGAATGATGCCGATCTTGTTGCCCGCCGCCGCATCGCCTTCGCGGCGCAGGTTCACCGGCATCTGGATCGTGATCGGCCGCTTCAGCTTCACGCCCAGGTCGAGCAGGTAGCGGTGCAGCGCGCCGTCCAGGCAGGTCAGCGCCACGTGGTTCAGCGTCGAACGGGTGCGCTTGCGGATGGCGTCGATGCGCTGCATCGAGATCGTCGTGCTGGTGAACTGCCGCCCGGCACTGACCTGCCCCGTCAGCGGTGTGCGCGCGGTGGACACGAATGGCAGCGCGATCGCGTTCTTCGTCAGCTTGACGCTTTCCAGCGCCAGCATCGCGCCCAGGCGGCCGATGCCCAGGGCACGTTGGCCGGTGCCGGCCAGCTGCTTCCAGGCCGACTGGAACAGATCGGCATTGCGTTTGTCGCGCCTGGCGACGTAGGCGCTATGCGAGATCGACCACAGCGGCCTGAGCTTGTGGTCCTCTGGCGAATCGCTCAGGCTGTGCGCCATCCACTGCGTCATCGTGACGCCGTCGGCATAGGCGTGGTGCATCTTCTGGTACAGCGCGAAGCGCCCGCCTTCGAGGCCGTCGATGACGTGCAGCTCCCACAACGGGCGGCGGCGGTCGAGCATCGGTTCGTGCAGCTTGGCGATGAAGTCGAACAACGACTGGCGGTCGTTGTGCTGGCCGGGCAGCGTGTGGAAGAAGACATGCTGCTTCAGGTCCACCGTCTTGGCGTCGGTCCAATGCGGCAGCGCCGTCAACGAAAACTCGATCACGCGGTTGAACGGCGGCTTGACCTCCTTGAAACTCAGGTACTCCTCGTACAACTGCCTGGCGAACGAGGCTTTCGATTTCGGCGGGCGCTTGACGATCGACAGCCCGGCCACATGCTTCGGGCTGGCCTCGGTCTCGGCGATGAAGAAGCCCAGGTCGAGCAATGAGAGCTGGCGCATCGGGTCTCCGTTCGATTCGAATTCGATTCGTGTCGGCGGCATTTTGCGTCACGACCCTCGCCCCGCCTCAAACGCCAGATCGCCGATGCGTCGCTGAACGCCGGTTGGCCGACAAGCCGCTGCAGGCGGACCCGCGCAAGGGCGACGGGGGGGTGGCTGATTGACAATCACATGTGTACGATATTCAGTCACATTCCGCCCACATTTGCCTGCTTTCTAGTCAATGTGTGCGGCAGTGGGCGAAGAATCGTCTGATTCGGTAGCACAGACCGATCGTTTGCCCTGCCACGGCAGCCTGAAACTCAGGGTTTGCACTGATATGGTGCGTGTTGGCATGGGCATTGCCTTCAGTGGCGCCTGTAGCGGCGGTGACTTGGCCGCGCAACCCTCACTTGAAGGAGACCGATCCGTGATCCGAACGACATTGTCCAGGCTGCTCAGCGCCGCATTCATCACCGCCACCCTGAGCGCGCTGCCCGCCGGCGCCGCACTGGCCCAGAACAAGGGCGAGATCAAGATCGCCATCATCGCCAGCAAGACCGGCCCGCTCGAGGCCTACGCCAAACAGACCATCGTCGGCTTCAACATGGGCCTGGACTACGCGACCGGCGGCACGATGATGGTCGCCGGCAAGAAGCTGGTGGTGATCGAGAAGGACGACCAGGGCAAGCCCGATGTGGGCAAGTCCGCGCTGGCCGCGGCCTACGGCGACGACAAGGTCGACATCGCGGTCGGCCCGACCGCGTCGCCCGTGGCGCTGGCCATGCTGCCGGTGGCCGAGGAGTACAAGAAGATCCTGCTGGTCGAGCCGGCCGTGGCCGACTCGATCACCGGCGACAAGTGGAACAAGTACATCTTCCGCACCGGCCGCAGCAGCTCGCAGGACGCCGCCGCCAACGCCGCGGCGTTCGACATGCCGGGCACCGTGGTCGCCACGCTGGCCAACGACAACGCCTTCGGCCGCGACGGCGTGAAGGCATCGAAGGAGTTCCTCAAGCACGCCAAGATCGTGCACGAGGAATACCTGCCGGTGGGCACCACCGATTTCACTGCCGGCCTGCAGCGCATCGTCGACAAGCTGAAGGACCAGCCGGGCAAGAAGTACATCGCGGTGGGCTGGTCGGGTGCGCCGACGCCATTCACCAAGATCGCCGACCTGGACCTGAAGAATCGCTACGGCATCGACATGGCCACCGGCGGCAACATCCTGCCGGCGATGGTGGCCTTCAAGCAGTTTCCGGGCATGGAGGGCGCGCTGTACTACTACTTCGGCATCCCGCAGAACCCGGTGAATGAATGGCTGGTGGCCAACCACTACAAGCAGTTCAAGGCACCGCCGGACTTCTTTACCGCCGGCGGCATGAGCGCGGCGATCGCGGTGGTCGAGGCCTTGAAGAAGACCAACGGCGACACCGCTACCCCCAAGCTGATCTCGACGATGGAGGGCATGAGCTTCCAGACGCCGAAGGGCAAGATGACCTTCCGCAAGGAGGACCATCAGGCGATGCAGGACATGTTCGCCTTCAAGATCAAGGTCGATCCGGCCTTCGCATGGGGTGTGCCGGAGCTGACGCGGGTGATCAAGGCGGAAGAGATGAACATTCCGATCCGCAACAAGCGCTAGGGCGCTGCTTGCGGTTCCCGCTGAACGTTCTGCGCCCCCAAGCCCCCTCCAAGCGGGGGCTGCGGTCAGATCGACGAAGCCCGGCCATCGGCCGGGCAAGGCTTGCGCCGTGCTAGAGACACGAAATCTCACCATCCGCTTCGGCGGCCACGTGGCCGTCGATCACGTGTCCTGCGCCTTTGCGCCGGGCACGCTGACGGCCATCGTCGGGCCCAACGGCGCGGGCAAGACGACCTACTTCAACCTGATCTCGGGGCAGTTGCCGGCGAGCGAGGGGCAGGTGCTGCTGAATGGCGAAGACCTGAGCCGGCTACCGGCAGCGACGCGCGCGCACCGCGGCCTGGGCCGGGCCTTCCAGCTGACCCAGTTGTTCCCCAACCTGACGGTGCAGGAAAACGTGCGCCTGGCGGTGCAATCGCGTGAGTCCGGGCGCCGCCGCGGCGGGCTCGATCTGCTCAGCGTGTGGCTCGATCGCAAGGCCTGGATCGATGAGGCGCGGCAGATATTGCGTTCGGTGCGGCTGGAGGACAAGCGCGACGCGCATGCCGCCAGCCTGCCCCACGGCGACCAGCGCAAGCTGGAGGTGGCGCTGCTGATGGCGCTGGACCCGAAGGTCTTCATGTTCGACGAGCCCACCGCCGGCATGAGTGTCGATGAGGTGCCGGTGATCCTGGACCTGATCCGCGCGCTCAAGGCGCGCAAGGACCGCCTGATCCTGCTGGTGGAGCACAAGATGGACGTGGTCAGCGAACTGGCCGACCGCATCATCGTGCTGCACAACGGCGCGCTGGTGGCCGATGGCGAGCCGGCGGCAGTCATCGCCTCGCCCGTGGTTCAGCAGGCCTATCTGGGTGTGGTGCCGGAGGAAGCGCTGTGAGTGCCGCGCTGCAATTGCAAGGTGTGCAAACGCACATCGGCGCGTACCACATCCTGCACGGCGTGGACCTCGAGGTGCCGGCCGGGCAGGTGACGATGCTGCTCGGCCGCAACGGCGCCGGCAAGACGACCACGCTGCGCACCATCATGGGCCTGTGGTCGGCCTCGGCGGGTGCGCTGCACTTCAAGGGCCGGCAGATCGGCGGGCCTGGCGCCGCGCGCCTGGCCACACCCGACATCGCGCAACTCGGCGTGGCCTACGTGCCGGAGAGCATGGGCATCTTCAGCGACCTGTTGGTGAAGGAGAACATGGTGCTCGCCGCACGCGCCGCGCGTCGCGCCGAAGATCTGGACAGCCAGCGCCTGGAATGGATCTTCGGCCTGTTCCCGGCGTTGAAGAAGTTCTGGCTCTACCCGGCCGGCAAGCTGTCGGGCGGGCAGAAGCAGATGCTCGCCGTGGCGCGCGCCATCGTCGAGCCGCGCGAACTGCTGCTCATCGACGAGCCGAGCAAGGGCCTGGCGCCGTCGATCATCAACAACCTGATCGACGCCTTTCGCCAGTTGAAAGGCCAGCGCACCACGCTGCTGCTGGTGGAACAGAACTTCCAGATGGCCAAGGCACTGGGCGATCGAGTCGCCGTGATG
Source organism: uncultured beta proteobacterium (assembly GCA_963837675.1). GTDB lineage: Bacteria > Pseudomonadota > Gammaproteobacteria > Burkholderiales > Burkholderiaceae_C > Rubrivivax. Next base: position 203,566 of record CAWIOH010000003.1, read on the forward strand.
GACAACGGCCGGGTCGTGCACAGCGGCTCGATGGCGCAACTCGCCGAAGACGAAGCCTTGCAGCACCGCCTGCTCGGCCTGTCGCTGGGGGCGCACCAGTGAGTTCGAGCCGCTCCACGGTGCCGGTAGCGCCCGCCCCGGCGGCCGCCATGCCGAAGGCCGAGTTCGACTGGAAGCCGGTGGCCCTGCTGGCCGCGGTGCTGCTGCTGGCACTGCCCCTGATCGGCTCGGCGTCGACCTGGTTCACGCTCAGCGCGGCCGGGCTGGCCATGGGGCTGATCATCTTCATCATCGCTTCGGGACTGACCTTGATATTCGGCCTGATGGATGTGCTGAACTTCGGCCACGGCGTGTTCATCGCGCTCGGTGCCTTCGTCGCCACCAGCGTGATGGCCGGCATGGCCGACTGGACCGGCAGCGAATCGGTCGTTCGCAACCTTCTGGCGGTGTTCGTGGCGATGCTGGTGGCGATGGCCGCGGCCGGCGCCTTGGGCCTGGTCTTCGAACGCGTGATCGTGCGGCCGGTGTATGGCCAGCACCTGAAGCAGATCCTGATCACGATGGGCGGCATGATCGTCGGCGAGGAGCTGATCAAGATGGTCTGGGGCCCGCAGCAGATCCCGCTGCCCTTGCCCGAAACCCTGCGTGGCAGCTTTGTCATCGGCGATGCGTCGATCGAGAAGTACCGCGTGCTGGCGATGGTCATCGGCTTGATCGTCTTCGCCAAGCTGCTGTACGTGCTCAACCGCACCAAGCTCGGCCTGCTGGTGCGCGCCGGCGTGCAGGACCGCGAAATGGTGGAATCGCTGGGCTACCGCATCCGCCGCCTGTTCGTCGGCGTGTTTGCCGCCGGCTCCGCGCTGGCCGGCCTGGGCGGCGTGATGTGGGGGCTGTACCAGCAAGCGGTGACGCCGCAGATCGGCGCCCAGGTCAACGTGCTGATCTTCATCGTCATCATCATCGGTGGCCTGGGCTCGACCTTGGGCTGTTTCATCGGCGCGCTGCTGGTGGGCCTGATGGCCAACTACACCGGCTACCTCGCGCCGAAGGTGGCGCTGTTCTCCAACATCGGTTTGATGGTGGCGATCCTGCTGTGGCGGCCGCAGGGCCTGTACCCGGTGACCAACCGATGAGCTTGCTGCGACGACTGCTCTCCCACGACCTGCCGCGCAGCCGCTGGCTGGCCGCTGCGCTGGTGCTGATCGTGCTGGGACTGGCCGCGGCGCCGTTCCTCTTCCCCGGCGCCAAGTCGCTCGGCGTGGCAGCGAAGATCCTGGTCTTCATCCTGCTCGTCGCCAGCTACGACCTGCTGCTCGGCTACACCGGCATCGTCAGTTTTGCCCACACCATGTTCTTCGGCATCGGCGCCTATGGCGTGGCGGTGTCCACGACGCGCCTGGGCGAAGGCGTTGCCGCGGTGCTGCTGGGAGTGGTCGTCGCGCTGTTGCTCTCGCTGGCGCTGTCGCTGGTGATCGGCCTGTTCAGCCTGCGCGTCAAGGCCATCTTCTACGCCATGATCACGCTGGCCGTGGCCGCGGCCTTCCAGACCCTGGCCTCGCAATTGAGCGAGGTCACGGGCGGCGAGGACGGCCTGAGCTTCAAGACCATCGCCTGGCTCAGCCCCAGCTTCGAGCCCTTCGAGAGCGAATTCCTCGGTGTGCTGGTGGACGGCAAGATCTTCACCTACTACCTGCTGTTCGTGGTCGTGGCGGCGCTGTTCCTGCTGCTGCTGCGCATCGTCAATTCGCCCTTTGGTCGTGTGCTGCAGGCGATCCGCGAAAACGACTTCCGCGCCGAGGCCATCGGCTACCGCACCGTGGTCTATCGCACCGCCAGCAACGTGCTGTCCGCGCTGTTCGCCACGATGGCCGGCTGCCTGCTGGCGCTGTGGCTGCGCTACACCGGGCCCGACACGAGCCTGAGCTTCGAGATCATGCTCGACATCCTGCTCATCGTCGTCATCGGCGGCATGGGCACGATGTATGGCGCGGTCATCGGCGCGGCGCTGTTCATGTTCGCGCAGAACTACCTGCAGGACTTGCTCAAGCTGGGCAGCGTGCTGGGCGACGTGCCGGTGCTGTCGCAACTGGTCTCGCCCGACCGCTGGCTGTTGTGGCTGGGGGTGCTGTTCGTGCTGTCGGTGTACTACTTCCCGAGCGGTGTCGTCGGGCGGCTGCGTTTGGGGAGGCCGAAGCCGTGAGCCCAAACTCCCGCTACATCAGCTGCCTGGGCCGCGAACTGCACTACATGGACTGGGGCGCGGGCCATGACGAGACGGTGATTGCCTGGCATGGGCTGGCGCGCACCGGGCGCGACATGGATGACATCGCGGCTCATCTGGCGCAGCGCTACCGGGTCATCTGCCCCGACACCCTCGGCCGTGGCCTGAGCCAGTGGAGCCCATTGCCGGCGAAGGAATACTGCCTGGGCTTCTATGCCGAGCAGGCGCGGGCGCTGGCCGATCAGCTGGGCCTGGTGCAGATGCACTGGCTGGGCACCTCGATGGGCGGCGCCATCGGCATCAAGGCCGCTGCCGGCGTGCTGCAAGGGCGCATTCGCCGCATGGTGCTGAACGACGTCGGCCCGCAACTGGCCGATGCCGCCATCCAGCGCATCCGCTCCTATGCCGGCAGCCCGCCGGCCTTCGGTACCGTGAGCGAACTGGAGGCCTACTTCCGCGGCGTGTACAAGCCCTATGGCGCGATGGACGACGCGCAATGGCGCCGCCTGACGGAAAGCTCGACACGTCGCCTGAGCGACGGCCGCGTGACGCCGCACTACGACCCGAAGATGGTGCTGCAGTTCACCGAGCATGCCGACGACTACGCGCTGTGGGAGGCGTGGGACACGCTCGACCTGCCGGTGCTGTGCCTGCGCGGCGAACACTCCGACCTGCTGCTGCCGGAGGTGGCCGATGCGATGCGCAACCGCGGCCCGCGCGCGGTGGTGGTCAGCATTGCCGGCTGTGGCCATGCGCCGACGCTGAACACGGCCGAGCAGTACGCGCTGGTCGAACGATTCTTCGCCGCCTGAGCCTTTGGGCTCGGACGTTCCCTGACCTGACCTGCATCGAGGAGACGACAGTGGACAGACGAATTCTTCGCGGCGCAGCCGCTTGCGCCCTGGCGCTGTGCAGCCTGGCTGCGACCGCCGACGGCACCGTCGGCAGCAGCTTCCCGCCGGACTTTCCGGTGATCGAGGATGCGTCGCTGCAGGTGCCGGTGATCGGTTTCGGCGCGGCCGGCAAGGTCACGCGCACGCCGGTGATCTTCTTGCATGGCAACAACGACACGCCTTTCCCCACGGCCTGCAACCCCTACGGCCGCATGCAGGCGATGGCCCAGCATCTGGCCGACAACGGCTATGCCACCAGCGAGCTGTGGGGCCTGGGCTACCAGGGCGATCAGTGCAATCTGGCCAGCGACCCGACCTACAGATCGCGCATCGCCCACACCAATGCCGCCAACGTGCCCGACCTGCGGCGCTTCGTGCGTGCGGTGCTGGCCTACACCGGCGCAAAGCAGGTGGACATCGTCGCGCACAGCCTGGGCGTGACGCTGGCGCGCGAGTGGATGCGCCAGGACGAAGCGAACCGCACGGTGCGCCGCCTGGTGGCCATCGACGGGCCGAACCACGGCATCATCAACTGTTCGCCCTCGCCGCAGAACTATTGGCAGGCGGCCGCGGCCGGCGGCTTCACGCCCGACAGCGCGGTCTGTGAAGAGTTGGGCTCGCCGGACACACCCTTCCTGCGGCTGCTGAATCGTCATGGCGGCGATGTCGAGGCGCCGACACGCGTGCTGGTGATCCGCAACGCCGATGCCAGCTTTGTCTATTTCCCGCTGGTCGATGGTGTCGTCGCGCCGGTGCCGGCCATCGATTCCTTCGGCAACGCCAACGACTTTTCGCGCAGCGCCACGCTGCGCGGGGCCCGCCAGATCGACCTGGTCGGGCAAGGGGCCTACGACCCGCTCCTGCAGACGGGTCACCTGGGCATCCTGAACTCACCGCAGACGCGCGCCGCGACGCTCGACTTCCTGAGCCGGCGTTGAATCGGCGCGCCGCCCGCCACCCGGGCGCAGGCCATTGGAGCCGAAGGAGGTTGACGCGCCGATTCCTGCTCTTCCGCGTGGCCACCGCAGCGGCCCTGGTGCTTGGCACGGGCCCGCTGCGCGCCCAGGTGCCACCCGGTGGCGCCGAAGCGCAGGCCTACCGCGGGCTGCACGCAGCGGCCTGGCGCGGTGACACGCAACGGATGGCGGCCCTGATCGCGGCCGGGGCCGACCTGAATGCGCGCGATGCCCATGGGCGCACGCCGTTGCATGTGGCTACCTTCGCGCCGCAGCGCGAGGCCATCGTCGTGCTGGCGCAAGCCGGCGCTGACCTGAACGCTCTGGAGAGCGACCGCTATGACGCGGTGACGATCGCTGCCGTGGCTGACGACGAGGACACGCTGCGCGTGTTGCTGCAGCTCGGCGCCAGCGCCAAGCAGATGACCAGCCGCTACGACGGCACCGCCCTGATCGCCGCCGCGCACCTGGGACACGACGGCGTGGTGCGCCAGCTGATCGCTGCCGGCGCGCCGCTGGACCATGTCAACAACCTGCACTGGACGGCACTCATCGAAGCCATCGTTCTCGGCGATGGCGGGTCGCGCCATGTGGCCACGCTGCGCGCGCTGGTGCAAGCCGGTGCCAGCACGCAGTTGGCCGATGCCCAGGGCCGCAACCCGCTGGCGCTGGCCCGCGCACGCGGCCACGAAGCGATGGTGTTGATCTTGCTGCAGGCGGGCGCGCGCTAGGCGCTATGCTGCTCGCATGCCTGGGCCTTGGCGGCGAGGCAGCGCCATGGGAGCGAAATCGTGATTGAACTGATCGTGGTCGTCGTGCTGGTGGCCGGTGGCGTTTGGGCGCTGGCACGCTTGCACCTGAGCGGGGAGGACCTGTCGGCCTGGGATCGGCCCGTGGGCCGGAACTTCGGCCAAGGCACGCTACCGGGCCCCGAGATTCAGGCCGTGGTGGCCTCGCTCGGCAACCTCAAGGCAGTGACAAAAGGCGTGCCGCTGCACCGGCGCAATGCGGTGCTGCGCAAGTACATGGACGACATGTTCGCCGACCGGCAGTTCGATGCCAGCTTCACCCCGGTGAACGCTGGCGGCGTGCCGGCCGAATGGGTCCTGGCGCCCGGCGCGGATGGCACGCGGCGCACGCTGTACATCCACGGCGGCGCCTTCGTCATGGGCAGCCCGCGCAGTCACCGCACGCTGACCTCGCAGTTCGCGGCGTTGACCGGCGGCGCGGTGCTGGCCATCGACTACCGGCTGATGCCCGAGAACCCGCGCCGCGCCGGCATCGAGGATTGCCGCACGGCCTACCGCTGGATGCTCGAGCATGGGCCGCAGCAGGGCGCAGCGGCCAGCGCGGTCTTCGTCGCCGGTGATTCGGCCGGCGGCAACCTCACGCTGTCGCTGATCGCCTGGGTGCGCGACCAGGGCCTTCGCGCGCCGGACGCCGCCGTCGCGTTGTCGCCGCTGACCGACGCCACGATGGCCGGCCCGAGCATGCGCGCCAACATCGAGAGCGACGCGATGCTCGGACCGTTGTTCGGACGGCTGGCGCGCATCCCGCACGCCCTGCTGCTGTGCTTCGGCTGGTTGCAGACGCGCATCAACCCGCGTGACCCGTTGATCTCGCCCTTGCGTGGCGACCTGTCGCGCCTGCCGCCGCTGCTGCTGCAGGCCAGTACGGTGGAGATGCTGATCGATGACAGCCGCCGCTATGCCAATCGCGCCGTGGCCGCCGGCTCGCCGGTGACGCTGCAGACCTGGGACCACATGGTCCACGTGTGGCAGATCTTCAACCCGGAGCTACCCGAGGCGCGGCAGGCGCTGGCGCAGATCGGCCAGTTCCTGAACGCGGCCGCGCCACCCGCGGCCCGACTTGACAAGGCCATCGGCGCGCCCAGAATCGACGCGTTGTCGATGCAACCATGAGCTTCGGGGGGGCGCCATGAAACCACTGCACGTGCATACCGCGATGGGTTTGCTGGCCGCCCTGTCGATCGGTTGCGCCGGCCCGGCGCCGTCGCAATTGGTCGGTGAGCGCTACTTCGTCACCAACATCGACACCTATCCGTTGCGCATCGCGGCGGTCGATGGCAGCAGCTGGAGCGCTTCGATCCAACGGGTGGAGCCGGGTGTTCGTCACCTGGTGCTGCGCGGGCCACCCGGTGGCGCGGGATTCAGCGCGGTCGTGCCCTTCACGCTGGAGGTCAAGCCGTGCACCCGCTACTACATCGTGGCGGTGAAGGCCAACCCGCTCGACACGCAATTCACGCCGCGGGTGGACTACGAGCTGCCACTGGGCAGCGCCTGCCATCCGGCGGCTTCCTGAATTCGGTGCCTGTGCGCTGACGGCGCATCGGGCCTTTCGCGCAAGAGCGGCGACCTGTCGGCACGCCTGGAGGCGCTCGTCGCGACGGTGGGCGACGCGCGCCTTGCTGCAGGCGTCGGGCTCATATGGCGCATTGCGGCGGCTGAAGTTTCGATTCAAGAGCAAGACCCGGAGTGCGCCCTACGATGTCGCCGAAGACACTGGGGCCGTACCCACTTCGAGCGCAAAGTCATGAAGACCGTTTCACCCGACATCACACGCGACCCGCGCTGGACGAGAGTCGTCGCGCGAGACAAGACGGCCGATGGCCAGTTCTGGTATTCCGTCGCGACGACTGGCATCTACTGCCGGCCGTCGTGTCCGTCGCGCCTGGCCAATCCGAAGAACGTCAGGCTGCACGACAGCATCGGCGCGGCCCAGGCCGCAGGCTTCAGGGCCTGCCGCCGCTGCCATCCGGGTGGCTTGTCCATCGAAGCCGCGAATACCGCGATCGTGACAAAGGCCTGCAGACTCATCGACGACGCGAGCGAGCCGCTTTCGCTGACGCAACTCGCGGAGTCGGTCGAGCTCAGCCCGCATTACTTTCATCGTCTGTTCAAGAACGCCACTGGGCTGACACCAAAGGCCTATGCAACAGCCGGGAGGTCAACCCGACTCCGCGAAGGATTGGCCAAGGCGGCGACCGTCACGGCGGCCTTCCATGAAGCAGGCTTTGGATCGAACGGCCGCTTCTACGAGGCTTCGTCCGCCGTGCTCGGCATGAGCCCCACTCACTACAGGTCGGGTGGTGCGCACGAGGTACTGACCTTCGCCGTTGGCCAATGCTCGCTCGGCGCCATCCTCGTCGCATCGAGTGCCCAGGGTGTTGCGGCGATCCTGCTGGGCGATGAGCCTCAGGCGCTGGTGCGCGACCTCGAAGACCGCTTTCCCAGGGCCAGGTTGGTCGGCGGTGATTCGGCCTATGAACGTCTGGTGGCCCAAGTCGTCGGCTTTGTCGAGGCACCGCGACAGGGGTTGGCCCTGCCGCTTGACGTGCGCGGCACGGCCTTCCAACAACGTGTCTGGATGGCGCTGCGCGACATTCCGGCAGGCGAAACGGCGAGCTACGCGGCCATCGCAGAGAAGATCGGAGCGCCGCGATCCGTGCGGGCGGTTGCGGGCGCGTGCGCGGCAAACACATTGGCGGTGGCGATTCCGTGTCATCGCGTCGTGCGCCGCGACGGCAATCTTTCCGGCTATCGGTGGGGTGTCGAGCGCAAGCGCGAACTGATCGCACGCGAGTCGGCGGACCGCGAACATCGCGAGGAAGGGCATGCTGCGTGAGGCGCGACGATCTGGGCAGTGACGACCGGCCCGATGACGATGTGAGCTTGGGCAGGGCTCGAATCGACACGGCAGCGTTGGGAAGTGATCTCGAAGCACAGGGCTGGTCGCTCCTGCCCGACTTGCTCACCGGGTCGCAGTGCGACGACATTGCCGGCATGTACGACAAGGACGATGGCTTTCGCAGTCGCGTCGTGATGGCGCGTCACGGCTTCGGTCGCGGCGAGTACCGCTACTTTTCGTACCCGCTGCCGGCGCTGATCCGGCGATTGCGGACGAGGCTGTATCCGTGCCTGCGGCAGATCGCAAACCAGTGGCACGAAAGGATGGGAATGAACACGCGCTTCCCGGCTTCGCACGATGAGTTCATCGCACGCTGCGCCGCTGCCGGCCAGACGCGGCCGACGCCATTGCTGCTTCGCTACGGTGCAGGAGACTACAACTGCCTGCACCAGGACCTGTATGGCGAGCACGTCTTTCCGCTGCAGCTTGCGGTGCTGCTTTCACAGCCCCTCGAGGATTTCAGTGGCGGCGAGTTCGTGTTGACCGAGCAGCGGCCGCGTATGCAGACGCGCCCCGCGGTGGTCCCACTGACGAAAGGCGATGCGGTGGTGTTCGCGGTCAACAGTCGTCCGGTGCGTGGCGCACGGGGTGACTATCGGGTCAAGCTGCGGCACGGCGTCAGCAAGATCATCGAGGGCCATCGGCATACGCTGGGCATCATCTTCCATGACGCGAACTGACCGGCAGGCGCAACCGGCGCTGTTCGATGAGGCAGTGCCGGTGCCCGGCCATCGCGCCAACTTGGAACTGGAGCCCGGTGCCGTCGTCCTGCGTGGCTTCGCGACACAAGAGGCACCCGCCCTGCTCGCCGCAATCGACGGCGTCGCGCTGGTCTCCCCCTGGCGACACATGTCCACGGCTCGTGGTTGGCGCATGTCGGTCGCGATGACCAACTGCGCAGACGCGGGCTGGTTGAGCGATCGAAGCGGCTATCGGTACGATGCCGTCGATCCGCAGACGGGGCGCCATTGGCCGGCGCTGCCCGGCGCCTTCGCCGAGCTGGCCGTGCGTGCGGCCGACGCGGCCGGCTTCGAGCACTTTGCTGCGCACGCCTGCCTGATCAACCGCTACGCGCCAGGTGCCTGGCACTCGCTGCATCAGGATCGCAACGAACAGGACTTCAACGAACCGATCGTGTCGGTCTCGATCGGGGTCCCTGCAACTTTCCTCTGGGGTGGCCGCACTCGCGCCACCCGACCGCGCAGCGTGTTTCTGGAGCACGGTGACGTTGTCGTGTGGGGCGCCGCGGCGCGCATGAACTTCCACGGTGTCGAAAACCTGCGCGCCGATGCCCATGCACTTGCCGGCGACGTCCGCTTCAACCTGACGCTTCGACGCGCGCGGTGGCGGCGACGCGCCGCCTGGTGCCGAGTCGCAGCGCGCACGCACGGCCTGGGGTACTCTCCCGGACATGAATACGACTGCAACTTCCACCGCCGACAACATCACCGCCCGCTCCTGGCAGCCCACGCCCGGCGCGGCCGTGCGACAGGCCGCCACCGTGGTGGTGCTGAAGCGTGCACCCGGCGGCATGCAGGTGCTGCTGATGCGCCGTGCGCCGCGCGCCGGCGACATCCACAGTGGTGCCAGTGTTTTTCCCGGTGGCCTGGTCGAAAGCGGTGACCGCGCTGGCCACGCGGTGTGCACCGGCATCGACGACGCGGCCGCCAGCGCGCGGTTGGGCGTCGATGCCGGCGGACTGGACCACTACTTCGCCGCGCTGCGCGAATGCTTCGAAGAAGCCGGCTTGCTGTTCGCCGATGCCGCCGACCGCGCCGCGCCGAGCCCGGCGATGCTGGCTGAGGTGGCCGCCCTGCGCCCGGCGCTGAACCGCGGCGAGCTGTCGCTGCCGGCGCTGTGCCAACGCTTCGGGCTGCAACTGGCCGCCGACCGGCTGGCCTATCTGGACCATTGGCTGACACCGCCCGGCGTACCCAAGCGCTACGACACGCGCTTCTTCGTCACCGAGATGCCCGAGTTGCAGGTGGCCTCGCAGGACGACCAGGAAACCGATGCGCAACTGTGGATCACGCCGGCCGATGCCCTGGCGCAGCGGCGCGAACTGAAGCTGGCGCCGCCGACCTGGAAGATCATGGAACTGCTGCAGCGCCTGGGCGATGTGGATGCCGTCATGGCCCACGCCCGCGGTCTGCAGCAGGTGCCGCGCATCATGCCGCGCCTGGCCAGCGGCAGCCAGGGCCTGCGCCCGGTGATGCCGGACGAGGCGCCCTATGCCGAGCTCGGGCGGCTCGACCCCGACGGCCATGGCAAATTCAGCTACGAGCTGGCACCGGGGCCGGCAGTGCGCCTGTCGCCGCGGCTGATCCGCGTCACCGCGCCCAACGGCAGCATGATGACCGGACCGGGCACCAACACCTACCTCATCGGCGGCGGCGATGCCAATCAATGGGCGGTGCTCGACCCCGGGCCCGACGATGCCGTGCATGTGCAGGCGATCATCGATGCCGCGCCCGGGCCGATCCGCTGGATCTTCGTCACCCACACCCACAAGGACCATTCGCCGGCCGCGCAGGCGTTGAAGGCACGCATCGGCGCACCGTTGCACGGCATGGCGCCGCTGCATGCCGAGTGGCAGGACACCGCCTTCGTGCCCGACGTGCCGCTGGCCGGCGGCGAGGTCTTCGCCCTGCCCGGCGACAGCCAGCTGCACGTGCTGCACACGCCCGGCCATGCCGGCAACCACTTGTGCTATCTGCTCGCCGAGGAGCGCCTGCTTTTCACCGGCGACCATGTGATGCAGGGCAGCACGGTGGTCATCAACCCGCCCGATGGCGACATGGGCGCGTACCTGAAGTCGTTGCGCGAACTGCTGGCGCTGGAGCTCGACTGGCTGGCCCCGGGCCATGGCTTCCTGATGCCGCAGCCACGGCGCGCGATGCAGCAGATCATCGATCACCGGCTGAAGCGCGAGGCCAAGGTGCTGCGCGCCTTCGTCGACCACGCGGCGCGGCCGACCGACGAGTTGCTGGCAGCGGTCTATGACGACGTGCCGCCCAAGCTGCACGCGATGGCGCGGCGCTCGCTGCTGGCCCACCTGCACAAGCTGCGCGACGATGGACGCGTCGTCGAAGCGGCCGGCGGGCACTGGGCATTGGGCTGAAGGCCAGGCCACGAAGCGGCCCGGCGGCTGCACGCGTCGCCCGCTTTCGGGATGCAAAGCCGGCCTGCGGCTGACGCAGAATGGCGGTCATGACGAACATTGCCTCCCTACTGAAGAGCGAGATGGCGCGGCTCGCCCGCAAGGAAGTTCGCAGCCAGACCAGCGGACTGAAAAAAGCCGTCGCCACCTACCGCTCCGAAATCGCCGCGCTGAAGCGACGAGCCGGCGAGCTCGAGCAGCAGCTGCGCCGCCTGAGCAAGGCGCGTCGGGCGTCGGGCTCCGCCACCGACAACGAGGCGGCGCCCGCGAAGGCCCTGCGCTTCACCGCCAAGGGCCTGGCCGCGCAGCGCCGCCGCCTCGGCCTGTCGGCCCATGATTGCGGGCTGCTGGTCGGCGCTTCGGGTCAATCGGTCTACAACTGGGAAGACGGCAAGGCGCGCCCGCGCGCCGGCAACCTGGTGGCCATCGCCGCGCTGCGCAGCATGGGCAAGAAGCAGGCGGCACAGCGCCTCGCCGCGCTGCATGCAGCGGCTGGATCCGGCAAGGGCTGAGCGCTGGCGGGCCTCAAATGCGGGTCGCTGGCGCGGCGGGCGGCCGCGCCAGGCTCATGGCCGCGGCCAGCATCTGGCAGGCCATGCACAGCAGCAGCGGCCATGTCGATGAGCCGGTGGCACTCAGCAGCAAGCCCGCGCCGAGCGGCCCGAAGGCGTACATCACCTGCCCCACCGACCACACCCGCGTGACGACGCGGCCGTAGTGCTGCGGCGCGAACTCGCGCTGCGCGAACATCGCCGGCAGCGTGATGACGTTGCCCACCGACGCGCCGACCATGCAGCAGCCGGCAATCACCAGCCACGGCAGGTCGCTGGCCAGCATCAGCGCCATGCCGGCAGCCTGCAGCGCGAAGCTCGCGGCGGTGGCATGCCGGTGGTCGATGCGATCCATGAAGCTGGCCATCACCAGCCGGCCCAGCAGCGAGCTGGCGGTCGTCGCCGCCACGGCCAGCGTGGCCGGCGCGGCGCCGATGCGTGGCACGAGCAGCGGCAGTTGCTGTGCCAGGAAGGCCACCTGCGCCAGCCAGCCGACGCCGAACAACGCGCACAGCCGCAGCAGGTGCGCGTCCATGCGCAAGGCAGCCGTGTCGGCAGCAGGGGCGCCGACGTCGGCGCCGGAGGGCTCGGCCGCCTGCATTTCAGGCTCGACCAGGTTGAGCGCGATCAGCGCCAACAGCGCCGCCGCCAGCAGCGCCGACACCCCCATCACCCCGGCGCCGAGACCCCAGCGGGCGATGGCCGCCACGAGTGCCGGCACGACGACGAAGCCGGCCGCGCTGGCGCCGGTCAGCGCGACGTTCAGGGCCAGGCCGCGCTTGCGATGGAACCAGCTGCCGACGATCTGCGTGATCGCCGTGCCCGAGATCGCAGCCCAGCCGAAGGCCATGCCGGCATAGGCCGCGAACAGCCAGAAGGCATCCGGCACATAGGCCAGCGCACTGGCGCAGCCGGCCATCAGCAGCACGCCGGCCACCACCACCGGCTTGCGCCCGAAGCGGGCGGCGGCGGCTTCCATCACGTACAGCGCCGCCGCACCGACCAGAAAGTGAAAGGTCGTCGCCGCCGACAGCAGCGGCGCCGCAAAGCGCCCGGCCGCGCTCAGGTATTGCACGTACACCGACAGGCTGTAGAAGCCCAGGCCCCAGGCCACCAGCGCCATGCAGAAGGTCGTCAGCAGCACGCGCCAGCCGGCCACCGGGCGCGGCGTGCGGAACTCGTCGATCAGCGGCGCCGTCGCGGCATGGAAAATCACGCGGCTAGTGTGCCCCAGCCGCCGCGTCGGCCACGTCGCCTTGCACCGCGGGCGGCGAGCTCAGCCAGACCAGCGCGATGAGCCCCAGGAACAGTACCGACGACAGATAGAACAGATCGGTCGCGGCCATCGTGAAGGCCTGCTGGGTGATCATGCGATCGATGTTGGCCAGCGCCTGCGCATGGCTGTAGCCGGCCTGCTCCATGCCGGCCAGCGCCTGCACCGACGCCGGGTTCATCAGGCTGATGTGCTCGCTCAGGTTGGCATGGTGCAGCGCCGCGCGGCTTTCCCACAGCGTGGTGAAGACCGAGGTGCCGACCGCACCGGCGGTGATGCGCACGAAATTGCTCAGCCCCGTGGCCGCCGGCATGCGCTGCGGCGGCAGCCCGGCGAAGGCGATCGATTGCAGCGGGATGAAGAAGAAGGCCATCGCCGCGCCCTGCAGCAGCGTGGGCAGCAGGATGGTGCCGAAATCGGCCTGCGTGTCGAAACCGGCGCGCATCCACAGCACGGCCGCGAAACCCAGGAACGCGGTCGTCGCCATCCAGCGCGGATCGATGCGGCCGATGTTCTTGCCCACCCAGGGCGACAGCACGATCGCCAGCAGGCCCACCGGCGCCATCGCCAGCCCGGCCCAGGTGGCGGTGTAGCCCATGTACTGCTGCAACCACAGCGGCAGCAGCACGATGTTGCCGAACACCAGCCCATAGGCCAGCGACAGCGACACCGTGCCCATCAGGAAATTGCGCTGCCCGAACAAGCGCAGATCGACGATCGGCGTCGCGGCGCCCAGTTCCCACACCAGGAAGAAGACGAAGCCGATGCCGGCCAGCAGCGCCAGCACGACGATTTCCGGCGAGCCGAACCAATCCAGCTCCTTGCCCTTGTCGATCATGATCTGCATCGAGCCGACCCACAGCACCAGCAGCGCCAGGCCGATGCGATCAAGCGGCACGCGCGCGCGCGGCGTCTCGCGCTCCTGGAAGATCGACCAGGTGACCGCGGCGGCGAGCACGCCCACCGGGATGTTGATGTAGAAGATCCACGGCCAGGCGATGTGGTCGGTGATCCAGCCGCCCATCAGCGGCCCGACCACCGGCGCCACCAGCACCGTCATGCCCCACAACGCCATCGCCATGCCGGCCAGCGCGCGCGGGTAGCTGGCCAGCAGCAGCGTCTGCGACAGCGGGATCATCGGCCCGGCCACCAGACCTTGCAGCACGCGAAAGAAGATCAGCGCCTCGATGCTCGGCGCCAGGCCGCACAGCCACGAGGCGATGGTGAACAGCAGGATGCTGGCAGTGAACAGCCGCACGGCGCCGAAGCGGCGCGTCAGCCAGCCGGTCAGCGGCATCGAGATCGCATTCGCCACCGCGAAGGAGGTGATGACCCAGGTGCCCTGCGCCGGGCTGACGCCCAGATTGCCGGCGATGGCCGGGATCGAGACATTGGCGATCGACGAATCGAGCACGTTCATGAAGGTCGCCAGCGACAGCGACAGCGTGCCCAGCACACGCTCCATGCCCTGCAGCGGCGGCGGTGCGCCGCCGACCTGGGATCCGTTGCTCATCGGCGCGCGGCCTGGCCCAGGTTGGCTTCGATGACGCGGCGCACCTGCTGGTCGGCCGCGCGCAGCTCGGCGGACACCGCCGCGTCGCTGGCGCTGGCCCCTGCGCTGGCGGCACTGGCCGGCAGCGTGGCGGCCTGGGCGGCTGCGCCGCCGCCCTCGCCTTCATCCAGATGCACCGTGGCCGCCATCGACAGCCCGACGCGCAACGGGTGCTCGGCCGGCGGTGGCGCGTCCAGCTCGATGCGCACCGGCACGCGCTGCACCACCTTGATCCAGTTGCCGGTGGCGTTCTGCGCCGGCAGCAACGCGAAGGCGGCACCCGTGCCGGCGCCGATGCCGGCCACATGGCCGCGGTACTCGACCTGGCTGCCGTAGGCATCGGCATGCAGCGTGACCGGCTGGCCGATGTGCATGCGGCGCAGCTGCACTTCCTTGAAATTGGCCTCGATCCAGACCTGGTCGAGCGGGATCACCGACATCAGCACCGCACCGGCCGCCACATGCTGGCCCACCTGCACCGTGCGCCGCGCCACCTGGCCGGCCAGCGGCGCGCGCAATTCGGTGCGCTGCAGCTCGAGCCAGGCCTCGCGCATCGCGGCGGCAGCGCGCAAGACGCTGGGATGGTCCTCGATCTTCGTGCCCTGGCTCAACGCCAGGTTGCCCAGCGCCTGCTGCGCCGCCGCCGCCTGCGCCGATTCGGCCGCCGCCACCGCGCTGCGCGCCGCGGCCAGCGTGGCTTCGGCGTGTTTCATGTCCTCGTCGCTGACCGCACCCGCCGCCACCAGCTTGCGCCGACGCGCGACATCGTCCTCGGCACGAGCCAGATCGGTGCGCGTGCGCTGCACTTCCGCGGCACGCAGTTTCGACTGGGCGTCGAAGCTGCCATCCTGCGCACGCAAGGCGCGCAGCTCGCGCACGGCCTGCGCCAGCGCCGCCTGGCTGCGCTCGAAGGCCAGCCGCGCATCGGCCCGGTCCAGCCGCACCAGCGGCTGGCCGGCCTGAACGACATCGGTGTCGTCCACCAGCACCTCGGCCACGGTGCCGGCGATCAGCGGCGTGATCTGCACCAGCGGCGCCTGCACATAGGCGTTGTCGGTGCTTTCGGCGTAGCGCAGCACGAACTGCCAGTACAGGCCCCAGGCCAGCGCCGCGGCCAGCAGCAGCGCGCCCAGCAGCAGCATCACGCCGCGGCGGCGCGACGCACTCATGGGTGGCTTCGGTGCCGCGTCGGTGTTGTCGGTCATTTTTTCGTCCTGCGTGTGGGCGCTGCCGGCGTGTCAGTCAACGCCTGTCCGTTGGCTCGCATGCGGCCCAGCAGCTGCCTCAGCTGCAACCACTCGTCGCGGCTGAAGCCGCGCAAATAGGCGTTGTTGACGTCCGCCAGCACCTGCGGCACGCGGGCCGCCAGCGCCGCGCCAGCGGCGGTGAGCTCGAGCATGACCACGCGTCGGTCGGCCGACGAGCGCGAACGCTCGACCAGACCCTTGGCCTGCAGCCGATCGATCAGCCGCGTGGTCGCCCCCGCATCGCTGTCCATGTCGCGCGCCAGCTCCTGCGCGCTGCACGGCCCGTCGCGCTTCAGCTTCCACAGCGGTACCCACTGCGCGGCGGTGAGCTCGTGCGCCGCCATCGCCTGCTCGATCTGCCGGCGCATCGAGGTCACCAGCTGGTGCAGCAGGTAGCCGACGCTTTCGCCGGCGACGTGATGGCGGCCGTCGTAGAAGCGCTCGGCGCGGCGGGGCGGGGCAGCGGCGGGCATGCCCGCATTATCACTTGCCCAGGCAACCTTTGTCCGAGCAAGGAATCCGGCGCCGACCCGGCACGCCGGTCAGCGCGGCGGCTTGCGCGCTGGCTCGCGCCAGTAGCCGAACTCCTCGGCGTGGCATTCGATGTCGAGTTCGCCGACACGCTGCATCAGCCGCTGCTGGGCGTCGGCGATGGCCTGGTTGTAGATGCTCGGCCCGATCTCGGCGAGCACGAAGTTCAGCAGCGCCGCGGCCTGCAGGTTGCCGATCGGCTCGTCGAAGTTCTCGCGCACGAAGCGCTCGATCGAGCCGACGGCGCGGGCACGGGCTTCTTTGGGCAGTTCGATGGCCATGGTCAGTTCGCCTTCAGGTCGATGGGGGTGGCGGCAGCGCAAAGCGTCGCGCTTCGTGCCACTGTCCCCGGGTGAGGCACAACAGGCTGACCGCCTCGCAACGCGCGTGGATCGGCCCGCCTTCGCGCAGGCGCCGCTTCAACGCCAGCACCGCCGCGGCCACCTCCCCGGCGCCGCCGCGCCCCACGCTGAGATGCGGCACGACAGATGCGTGCCCGCCACCGTAGGGTGGGAAGTCAGGAAAGGCCTGCGCCAGCGCTTCGCTCATCGCAATGAACGGCCTTGCCGGCTGCGGCGCCAGGAAGGCGGTGTCGGCAAAACGCCCGACCCGCGCCAGGCGGAAGTCGAAGGCCGCAAACTGGTTCAGTATGGTCACGACGCGCGCCAGCACCCCGGGCGAGCGCAGCGCCAGGGGCACAAACGGGTAAAGCAAGGTGAGGTGCGCAGGCACGCCCCGTGCGCGCACCGGATCGAAGCGCTGGCGCAGGTCGTCGATGCGCGCGTCGGCTTCGCCGACACACACCACCAGCGCCGTCGACGCGGCGGGCCTGTCGGCGTGATCGCGGCTCAAGCCCGTGGCCTGAACTCGGGCGCGGGCATGCTCAGCCCTTGCTGGTCGCGCGCTTGCGCGCCGTGACCTCGATCTCGATCAGGATGCGCGGGTCGATCAGCGCCGCCGACAGCATCGTGGCCGCCGGCCGGACATCGCCGAAGTGCCTGCGCAGCACCGGCCAGCAAGCTTCGAAGTCGGCCACGTTGGGCAGCAGATAGGTCACGCGCACCACGTCGGCCAGCGTGGCGCCGGCCTGCGTCAGGGCCGCGGCGATGTTGGCGAAGCACTGCTCGGCCTGCGCCACCACGCCGTCGGCCAGCGCCATCGTCGTGTAGTCGAAGCCGGTGGTGCCGGAGACGAAAATCCAGTCGCCATCGACCACGGCACGCGAATAGGCAGCCTGCGCCTCGAAAGTGGAGCCGGAAGTGATGAGTCGTCGTGTCATGGGCTTGCTCCGGTCCGTGTGGATTGTGCAATCGCGTCGACAACCTGCGCCAGCAACTCGCCGGCCTGCCCGGCCGCCGCCTCGGCCACCGCCAGCGTGTGGGCATGGCTCAGTGCCTCGTCGGACAAGCCTGCCGCCATGTTGGTGACCAGCGACAACGCCAGCACACGCCATCCGATGTGGCGTGCAAGGATGGTTTCCGGCACCGTGCTCATGCCCACCGCCTGCGCGCCCAGCGCGCGCAGCATGCGAATTTCGGCCGGGGTCTCGAATTGCGGCCCCAGCACCCAGGCCAGCACGCCTTCGCGCAGCGTGATGCCGTGCCGTGCCGCACAGTCCATCGCGATGCGCCGCAGCGCCGGATCGTAGGCGTCGACCATGTCGACGAAGCGCTGCGCGCCACCCGCGCCGACCAGCGGCGAACGCTGCGCGAGGTTCAGATGGTCGCTGATCAGCATCAGGCCGCCCGGCGGTAGTGCCGCGTCCAGGCTGCCCGCGGCGTTGGTCTGCACCAGCACCCGGCAGCCGATGGCGTGCAGCGCGTGCAGGGCGCCGTGCATGCCATCGGCGCGGCCATCCTCATAGACATGGCGGCGACCGGCCAGCACGGCGACGTCGGCGCTGCCCAGCCGGCCACACCACAGCTCGCCGGCATGGCCGTCGACGCCGGTGACGGGAAAGCCCGGCAGCTCGGCGTAGCTGAAGCGCGTGGCGTCTTCGAGGCGCCGCGTCAGGCCGCCCCACCCCGAGCCGAGCAGCACTGCAATGCGCGGCGTGAAATCCGGCAGGTGCGCACGCAACCGGGCCAGCGCTTCGCAGTTCGCGGACGCCGCTGCCGCCATCGTTGCATCTGCTAGAAGTGGCGCCGCGTGTCGAAGACCCGGCGCAGGCCGATCGAACACACCGCGGGCAATGCCAACCTGTCGGCCGCGCCCAGGAGCCGGTCGGTGTCGGGCATCGCCTCGAGCCGCTTTGCGCGCATCTTCTTCACGAACGGGCTTCCTTCCGGGCCGGTGGCGGGTGCGGCAACTCTATCGTGGTCGGCGCATGGCGGCGGTGCCGGGCAAACGGCGGCGTCTTGGCGCACACACGCAGTGCAACCGGCGCGATCCGCTTCCGCCAGAATGCTCACGCACTCGCGCGCGCCAGATGAACTTCTTGTGGCCTCAGAACCTGTGGTTGATGCTGGCGCTGCCTTTGCTGCCGGTGTTGTACCTGTGGTTGTTGCGCCGACGGGGCAAGCCGGCGCTGCGGCTGAGCAGCCTGAGCATCGCCCGCGCCGTGCCGAGCCGCCGCTGGCGGCGCCACGTGCCCCCGGCGCTGCTGCTGCTGGCGCTGGCCGTCCTGATCTTGGGCGTCGCGCGCCCCAAGGCGCGGGTGACGCTGCCGTGGGCACGGTCCACCATCATGCTGGCGCTGGACGTCTCGTTGAGCATGCGCGTGGCCGATGTCGAGCCGACGCGCATGGCGGCGGCGCAGCAGGCGGCGAAGGACTTCCTTGCCGAGTTGCCGAGGAACATCGACGTGGGCATCGTCACCTTCGCCGGCAGCGCACAGGTGGCACAGCAGGCGACCTTCGACCGGCCCGCGCTCGTCGCTGCGATCGACGCCATCCAGATGCAGCTGGGCACCGCCGTCGGCAGTGCCATCGTGTTGTGCCTGGCGGAGCTGTTTCCCGACCATGGCATCGATCTGGGCGAGATGACCTTCGGCGCACGGCCCCAGGCGCGCAGCCTGGATGAACAAGGCAAGAAGCCGCCGCCCAAGGAGATCGTGCCCGTGGCTCCCGGCTCCTACGACGCCGCCGCGATCATCCTGCTGAGCGACGGGCGCCGCACGATGGGCGTCGACACGCTGCAGGCCGCGAAGATGGCGGCCGACCGAGGCGTTCGCATCGATGTCGTGGGCTTGGGCACCGTCGACGGTCACCTGGCTGCCGGCCAGGAAATGGCCATCTACCTGCAGCTGGACGAGCCCACCCTGCGCGAGGTCGCGCGCATGACCGGTGGCGAATACCACCGCGCGGCCACCGTCGACGAACTGCGTGGCGTCTATCAGCGGCTGGGTTCGCGCCTGCAGATGCAGACGCGCGAAACGGAGTTGACTTCCCTGTTTGCAGTGCTCGGGGCGCTGCTGATCGTGGCCGCGTCGTCGCTGTCGGTGCTGTGGTTTGGGCGGGTTGCTTGAGCGCCGGCTCTGCGGCTGGCCGCCCTGCAGCCGGGTAGCACCGCCCCCGGGGTCAGACCTCGCGATCCAAAGGTGATCTGGAGGGGTGAGGGATGCCCATCCGTGCCTGCGACTACGCATGCACCTCGCCCCTTCGGTCACGGGCGTCGCCAAGTAGGTCTGGAAAATCTCGTCGGCGACCGGGCGCCCTCATTTGATGAACGGCCCCGGGGTCGCCTGACGACCGAACTCCACGTAGAGCCATTGGTCGTTCTCGGTCGGCGGCGTGGTGCTGGTGTCGGTCAGCACCGCGTAGCCGAAGGCGCTGAAGAAGCGCGTATCCGGGTACGCCAGACGCACGTGCAGGTAGTCGCCGAAACGCGTCGGCGAGGTCTGCGTGCTGGTGCGCGCGCTGGCCTGGCCGAACCAGACGACGAAGTCGCCAAGGATGCCCACCGCGTGACTGCCGTAGCCTTGCGTGCTGCCCCAGGCCAGCGAGATGCCCACTTCGCCGTCGCTGTTGGTGGTGAGGCTGGGGTAGGCGAAGGCGACGTCCGGGTTCCAGACTTGCATCTGGTCCACCAGCGCGTAGTCGCGCGCGACGTCGAACTTGGCAATGTGCACGTGCGCCTGCGGGAACTTGAAGCCGCCGACGCGGCCGTCGTTGTTGGCGCCGGCCGTCCACGCGAACCACAGTTGCGTGCCGGCGCGCGTGGCGCCGATGATGCGGTGGTCTTCGCTGATCCAGTCGATTGCGTCCTGCCCGCGGCCGATGATGTCGCGCACGTTGTTGACGTCGGTGTCCGCCAACGGCCAGTTGGACTTCAGCTCGCGCTCGCGCCAGAAATAGTTGCTGTCGCTGCCTTTGGACGAATAGATGCGCATCGCACTGTTGTCGACGTGCGCGGCCCAGTAGTTCTCGTCACCGATGTTCTGCGTCGGCGAACCATAGGTCAGCGCATCGTTGCACAGCCCGAAGAAGAACGACAGATCCCGACCGGCCGCCATGTCGGCGAGCGGCAACTCAAAGAACAGCCGCCCGGCGAAGGCTTCGGACTTCTTGCCCGCGCTGTCGTAGCTGCGCGTGAACGCGTTGGTGTTGACGTAGAGAAAGCCCGCGCCCCAGCTCAGGTCGGGGAAGTCCATCCACGCATTCAGCCCGAAAGTGTCGGAGGTGAAATGCCACTGGCGCCGCCATGCCGCCTTCCCGCCGGCATGGGCCTTCAGGTCGGCGGGGCTGGCGATGGCGATCTTGACGACGTTCTTGCTCTGGTTGGCGCCGCCCTTCGCACCGGCAAACGACTGCACGTACAACACGAAGCAGTCGATGGCCGGCAGGTAGTGGATGACCTGATCGCCGGCCCAGCCGCCGTAGGTGCCCTCGGCCGCGAAGATGGTGGTGAAATCCAGGTCGGTGAAGCCGGCGCCGCCGTCCGTCGACAGGCGAAGCCACAGGTTGCCGGACATCAGCACCACACCGCCGCCCTTGGCACCGCTCATGTCCGGCGGCCAGCTCGGCGAGGCGGCGCTGCCGCTGGCGAAGGTGCGGAAACTCACCGGCTCCTGTGTTCCGCTGCCGCCTGGCGGCGGACCGGAGCGGAAGTCCAACACCTTCGGCGTGGGCGACGAAGGCACCACCGGCCCGACGATCCGCCCGGGCTGCACCTGCGGCAGCGCTTCATCGTCCTCATGCATCGGCGCGGCCTGGAACTGCCACGGCCGGTGCTCGGCCTGCACATCCAGCGCCAACGCCTTGCCGCGCAACTTGGCCGACCAGCCGTCGCCCCGGCGGATGCCGCCCGCGGGATCGCAGGGCTCGTACCGACAGATCGGTTCGCACGGCGTCTCGGTCGGGCAGCAGCCTTCCAGCTGCGCCTTCAGCCGCGCAATCTGGTCGAGCTGCAAGGCCTCGGCCGGATGGGCGGCGCGGTAGAGACCGGCCAAGGCTTCGATGCTGCGCGCCAGCTCGCCGATCTGCAGGCGTTGACTGTGCGTCTCGTTGGCGGTGAGGCACAGGATGCGCGCAATCTTGTCCAGCAGGCAGGCATCCAGCGCCGCGGCGGCGCGCAGTTCGGCCAGGAGGCGGGTCTGCGTGCGCGATTGTTCGAGCAACTCGCGCAGCCAGTCGATGGCCTCGTCGGCGCGGGCGTCGGTGCGCCCGGTGTCGTAGAGGCTGTCCATCAGCGCCGCTCCCGGTCGCGGCGCGCCGCGCCACGGCGTCGGCGCCACCAGGCCAGCGCGACGATGCCGGCCAGCGGAAGAGCGAACAACAGCAACTCGAAGGTGCCATCGCCGCCATCGGGCGCGAATCCGAAGAGCTTCTCGAGGAAGTCCATTCGCAGCCTCCCTTCAGCGTAGAGCGGCGGCCATTGGACGCCCGCTCGGGGGGACGCGTCCACCCCTAATTCAGGGCTTCGAAACGCGGGCAACGTGACCGCTCGAGGTCTTGCAGCGGCGGGCGTAGAAGCTGGCCCTTCATCAACGACTCCCGAAGAGTGCCGGTGCTGCGCTCATCGAGCGCATCGCCACATTGCCGCCCGCCAGACTGCACGCTCAACGACCGCCAGCCGGCACGACCAGAAGCCCAAGGCCGCACGCAACCGCCCGTTCGCAACGCGATCAATGCCCAACCCGTCTCAGCCCAGTGCCCGCCCGATCAGGATCTTCTGCACCTCGGACGTGCCCTCGTAGATCTGGCACACGCGCACGTCGCGGTAGATGCGCTCGACCGGAAAATCGTTGACATAGCCGTAGCCGCCGAAGACCTGGATCGCCGCCGAGCACACGCGTTCGGCCATCTCGCTGGCGAAGAGCTTGGCCATCGCGGCCTCCTTCAGGCACGGCCGCCCCGCGTCCTTCAACGTGGCGGCGTGCCAGATCAGCTGGCGCGCGGCCTCGATCTGCGTGGCCATGTCGGCCAGCTTGAACTGCACCGCCTGGTGGCTGAAGATCGGCGCACCGAAGGCCTTGCGCTCCTTGCTGTAGGCCAAGGCGGCGTCGAAGGCGGCGCGCGCCATGCCGACGCTCTGGCTGGCGATCCCGATGCGTCCGCCTTCCAGGCCCGACAGCGCGATCTTCAGCCCCATGCCCTCATCGCCCAGCCGGTAGGCGGCAGGCACGCGGCAGTTGTCGAACAGGATCTGCGCGGTGTCGCTGGCGCGCTGGCCCAGCTTGTCCTCGATGCGCGCCACGGTGTAGCCGGGCGTGTCGGTGGGCACGACGAAGGCGCTGATGCCCTTCTTGCCGGCGGCCTTGTCGGTGACGGCCATGACGATCGCCACATCGCCGTTCTTGCCGCTGGTGATGAACTGCTTGACGCCGTTGAGCACGTAGTCGTCGCCGTCGCGCACTGCGCTGGTCTTCAGCCCGCCCGCCTCGGAGCCGACATGCGGCTCGGTCAGGCAGAAGGCGCCGAGTTGTTCACCACGGGCCAGCGGCTGCAGGAAGCGCCGCTTCTGCTCGGCATTGCCAAAAGCCATCAGGATCGAGCACACCGGGCAGTTGTTGACGCTGACCACGGTGCTGGTGGCGCCGTCGCCGGCGGCGATCTCTTCGATGATCAACGCCAGCGCCAGGTAGTCCAGCCCGGCACCACCGTCGTCGGCCGGCACCGCCACGCCGTAGCAACCGAGATCGGCCAGGCCGCGCAACTGCTGCTTCGGGAAGTGATGGCTGCGGTCCCATGCGGCGGCATGCGGCGCGATCTCGGCCTGCACGAAGGCGCGCACGGCGTCCTGCACGGCGCGGTGGTCTTCACTCAGCAGCATGGCGTTTTCCTCCTCAAACCAGCATCTGCTTCATAGGCCGCTCGGCAAGATGCTTGACCAGCACCGTGCCGCGGCCGACCACGCAGTCGGTGCCGCCGGAAAACGCGCTGCCGTTGAGGTTGCCGACCCAGCCGCCCAGGCGCCTGTTGAATTCCACCGCCGACACCAGCCAGCGCATGTGCACGTCGGCCTCGGCGACGATCGGCGCCTTGAAGGCGAAATTGAAGTTCAGGCACAGCATCTCGCGCTGCACGCCGCCATCGCGACGCGAGAAGTGCGAAGCCACCATGCCCATCATCAGCGCGGCGCTTTGCTGGCCGCTGGCGATGACGCCAGCGAAGCCAGCGGCGCGGCCCGCGCCCGGATCGTGGTGCAACGGGTTGACATCGCCGCTGAGCCGCGCGAAATCGGCGATCTGCGTGACGCTGTAGCGCAGGCGGCGGTCGAAGTGTTCGCCGACGCGGATCGGCGCTGGCGCCGTCGCGGTCATCGCCGCGGACGATCCGGTCTCAGACATGGGCATCGTGGCGCATGCCGGCCAGCCGCGCGGCCAAGGCCAGGAAGAGCAGGCCGGCGGCGCCTTCGAGCCAGCGCGAGGCCCCGGCCAGTGCAGGCCAGCGCGCGAAGCGCCGCGTCAGCGCCACCACGGCCAGCAGGAACACCAGGCCCTGCACCACGAAGAGGCCGCCGAGCGCAAGGAACACCAGCGTCTTGTGCGCCGCCTGCGCGGGAATGAACTGCGGCAGGAAGGCCAGCATGAACAGCGCCACTTTCGGGTTGAGCAGGTTGGTCAGCAGCCCGCGCCGGAAGTCGGCCGCCGGCGATGCGACGCTGCGCCGGCGCTGCACCGCAGGCACCGCTGTCCTCGGCCGCCAGGCGGAACGCAACAGCCCCAGGCCCAGCCAAAGCAGATAGGCCGCACCGGCCCACTTCAGCAGCGCGAAGGCCTGCGCGGACACCACCAGCAGCGCGGCCAGGCCGAAGGCCGCCGCCAGCACGTGCAGTGCGCAGCCGGCGGCGATGCCCAGCCCTGCCGCCACCCCGGCCCGCGCACCGCCTTGGGCGGTGCGCGACACGGTCAGCAGCAGATCGACACCCGGCGTGGCGTTGAGCGCCAGCGCCGCCAGCATGAACAGCGGGATCTGGTGAAGCAGCGCCGGATCGGGCATCCTGGTCAGACCCTTTCGATGGCCAGCGCGGTGGCCTCGCCGCCGCCGATGCACAGCGCCGCCAAGCCGCGCTTCAGGCCACGCTTGCGCAGCGCGCCGAGCAGTGTGACCAGGATGCGCGCGCCGGAAGCGCCGATGGGGTGGCCCAGCGCACAGGCACCGCCATGCACATTGACGATGTCGTGCGGCAGCTTGAACTCGTCCATCGCCGCCATCGTCACCGCGGCGAAGGCTTCGTTCACCTCCCACAGGTCGACCTGCTTGCTGTCCCAGCCGGCCCGTTTCAGCGCCTTGGCGATGGCGCCGGCCGGGGCGGTGGCAAACCACTCGGGCGCCTGGGCATGCACCGCGTGGCTGACGATGCGGGCCAGCGGCGTGACATCCAGCGCGCGCGCGCGGCTTTCGCGCATCAGCACCAGCGCGGCGGCGCCGTCGGAGATGCTCGAGGCATTGGCGGCCGTGATCGTGCCGTCCTTCTTGAAGGCGGGCTTGAGCGAAGGGATCTTATCCAGCTTCGCCTTGAACGGCTGCTCGTCGAACTTGACCAAGGTCTCGCCCGACTTGCCGGCGAGCGCGACGGGCGCGATCTCCCAGTCGAAGCTGCCGTCCTCGTTGGCCTGCCTGGCGCGCTGCGTCGAGGCGATGGCGAAAGCGTCCTGCGCCTCGCGCGTGAAGCGGTATTTGTCGACGCATTGTTCGGCGAACACGCCCATCGCCTTGCCGCGTTCGTAGGCGTCTTCCAGCCCGTCCATCGCCATGTGGTCGAACAATTGCGCCGCGCCGTAGCGCACGCCCTTGCGCGCGAACATCAGGTGCGGCGCGTTGGTCATGCTTTCCATGCCGCCGGCGACGATCACGTCGGCGCTGCCGGCGGCCAGCATGTCGTGCGCGAACATCGTGGCGCGCATGCCCGAGCCGCACATCTTGTTCAGCGTGACCGCACCCGCCGAAAGCGGCAGCCCGGCTTTCAGTGCCGCCTGGCGTGCCGGCGCCTGGCCCTGGCCGGCCATCAGCACGTTGCCCATCAACACTTCGTCGATGGCATCCAGCGGCACGCCCGCACGCTGCACCGCGGCGCGGATGGCCACCGCACCCAGTTCCCAGGCAGCCAGGGAGGAGAATTCGCCGAGCATGCCGCCGATGGGCGTGCGCGCTGCGGAGACGATGACAATGGCTTCGGACATGGCGGGGCTCCTTCAGGCAACGGTGGGGGGGGCGTGTTCCGCGGGCTAGACTGGGGCGATCGCTGACGCACAAATGGTAGCCCAGGCATGGCGAACGCCCAGGAAAGTGAACTGCACTACGTCTTCGGTGAGGCGCTGCCCGAGCGCGGCGCCACGCTGGACGTCGCACCGGGCCTGAAGTGGCTGCGCATGCGCCTGCCCTTCGCGCTGGACCACATCAACCTGTGGCTGCTGCGCGACCACGAGGACACACCGACGGGCCGGCGCGAAGGCTGGGCCATCGTCGATTGCGGCATCGACAACGACGACACGCGCGCGGCCTGGGAGAAGATCTTCGCGACGGAACTCCAGGGCCTGCCGGTGCTGCGGGTGATCTGCACGCACATGCACCCCGACCACATCGGGCTGGCGCACTGGCTGACTGCAGCCTGGCAGTGCCGGCTGTGGATCAGCGCCACCGACTGGAACTCGGCGCGCGTGGCCAGCAGTGCCATCGGCGACGCACACAGCGGCGACAGCGCCGCCGACTTCTACGCCCGCAACGGCATGAACGACGCAGCGGCGCTGGCCAAGGTGCGTGCGCGCTCCAACTACTACGCCAGCATGGTCAAGCAGGTGCCGGAGCAGTTCCGCCGGTTGATGCACGGCATGCGGCTGCGCATCGGCGAGTTCGAATGGCAGTGCATCGCCGGCTATGGCCACGCGCCGGAGCACATCGCGTTGTTCTGCCCTCGGATCGACGCCTTGATCTCGGGCGACATGGTGCTGCCGCGCATCTCCACCAACATCAGCGTCTATCGACATCGAGCCGGAATCGAACCCGCTGCCGCTGTACCTCGAATCGATCGCGGCGATGCGCGCGCTGCCGGCCGACGCCCTGGTGCTGCCCTCGCACGGCAAACCCTTTACCGGGCTGCACCGGCGCATCGCGCAGCTGACGACGCACCACGCCGAGCGATGCACGGAAGTGCTGCAAGCCTGCGCCGAAGCGCCGCGCAGCGCGGCCGAACTGCTGCCGGTGATGTTCAAGCGCGAACTCGACATGCATCAGACCACCTTTGCGCTGGGCGAAGCGGTGGCGCATGTGCACGCGCTGCAGTCCGAGGGCAAGCTCGCGGCCGCCGAGACCACCGACGGCGTGCTGCGCTACGTCACGGCGCGGTGAAGTCCTGCGCTCGCGCATCGAGCGTCGATTTGCATCAATCGAGAATCGGCACGGTGCCTTGGCGCAACGCGGCGCGCGAGGCCTCGTAGTCGGGCAGCACCGAACGCACCACGTCCCAGAACGCGGGGCTGTGGTTCATCTCGCGCAGGTGCGACAGCTCGTGCGTGACGACGTAGTCGATGATCGGCAGCGCGAAGTGGATCAGCCGCCAGTTCAGCCGGATCGAACCATCGGCGTTGGCACTGCCCCAGCGCGTCGCGGCCGAACTCAGCGCGATGCGGCGCACGCGCACGCCCAACTGCCCGGCATAGACCGCGCAGCGCTCCTCGAACACCCGGCGTGCCTGGCGCTGCAGCCAGCTTTGCACGGCATCGCGAATCTGCTGCGGCGCGGCAGTGTGCGGCAGGCCGACATGCAGCAGCCGGCTCGGCACGCCGGGCAGGCCCTCGGCCGACGCAGCATCGAGCACCGCGCCGGTGGCGCGCGGATCGAGCACGATGATCACCGTCTCGCCCAGGAAGGGCAGCCCGGTGCCGTCGCGCCAGTCGATGCGCGAGGCCTCGAGCCGCGATTCGCGCTCGCGCTGCTCGCGCAGCTTGCGCAGGATCCAGCCGCGCTTTTCCTGCAGCGCCGCCTCGAACTCGCGCGCGCCGACCCATCGCGGTGCACTCACCGTCAGGCCCTCGGCGCCGACCACGAAGCCGATGCTGCGCCGTCGCGCGCGGCGCATTTCGTAGGCGACGAGATGGCCGTCGAGGCGCACGTCGCGCTGCGCGCGCGGGTGGCGGAACACCTCCCCCGACAGGCCTTCGCGCGGCGCCGGCGGCACCGCGGTGTCGGCCTCGACCGGCGCTGCGGGCGGCGCCACCGGACCGTCATCGAAGGCTTGCGCCGGCTCGTCGAACAACGAGCGCTGCAGCGTCTTCCACGGGTCGGTCCAGCGTGACATCGGCGCGACTCGTAGGGGCGCCGCGCCCCGCCTGGTCAGGCGTAGGCCTGAGGGTCGATGCGCCGCATTTCGGCCTCGATCCAGCGCTCCACCTCGGCGCATCAGGTCGTCGGGCGGCGGCCTTCCACGGCGATCGGCGGGCCGATGGAAACGTCGATCACGCCCGGGCGCAGCAGGAAGCTCTTGCGCGGCCAGCAGTCGGCCGAAGCCACGGCGATGGGCACGATTGGCATGCCGGTGGCGATGGCCAGCCGCGCAGCGCGCCGATCTTGTACTGGCCTTGGCCGCCGCGCGGCGTGCGCGTGCCCTCGGGAAACATGATCACCCAGATGCCCTGGGCCATGAGCTGCGTGCCCTGCTCGGCGACCTTGTTCCAGGCCTCGGCGCGCTTGCTGCGGTCGATGTGGATCATGTCCAGCCGGCCCATGGCCCAGCCGAAGAACGGAATGCAGCAGCAGCTCGTGCTTGAACACGTAGGCCAGCGGGTGCGACATGAGCGTCGGGTAGGCGAAGGTCTCCCAGGTGGACTGGTGCTTCGCCGCCAGCAGCACCGCACGCAGGCCTTCTTCGGCGCTGGGCAGATGCTGCATGCCTGCGACGCGGTGGCGCACGCCGCAGATGTCGCGCGCGCCCCAGATCACCAGCCGCAGCCAGCTGATCGCACATCCAGTACAAGGGCGTGCCCTGGACGAACAGCGAAGCGAGACCACCGCGGTGGCGATGGGCACCACGGTGACCGACATCCACAGCACGAACAGTGCCGAGCGCAGCGCCCACCAGGCCTGCAACATCACTTCAATGCGCCGGATTGCCGAATCGCGCACATGCTCGCGTTCGAGCAGGTGCGCGGCGAATGCCGGCCAGGTCGCTGTGCACCGTGGTGGCCGGCACCTGCTCGAGCAGCGCGGCCAGTTGCTCGCCGTCCAGATCGGCTGGCGCGGCCGCTGCGCACCAGGTGCGGCTCGCAGCCGGCCGCCTGTGCCGCCTGCAGGTCGCGCAGCGTGTCGCCGACCATCGGCACCAGCGCCAGATCGACGCCATAGCGCCGGCCGATGTCCAGCAGCATGCCCGGCTGCGGCTTGCGGCAGTCGCAGGCTTCCTCGGGCGCGTGCGGGCAGAAGAACACCGCATCGATGCGCCCGCCCAGCGCCTGCAGGCGGCTCAGCATGTGAGCGTGCACCGCGTTCACCGCCGCCATGTCGATCATGCCGCGGCCGATGCCCGATTGGTTGGTGGCCACCACCACATGCCAGCCGGCATGGTTGAGCCGCGCCACGGCTTCGAGCGCGCCGGGCACCGCCACCCACTCCTCGGGCTCCTTGATGTGGCCCTCGCGGAACTGGTTGAGGATGCCGTCGCGGCCCAGGATGATGAGCTTGGGGATCGGTTGCATGTGCGGCCTCGACGCTTTCAGGACGCCAGCCGCGACAGGTCGGCGACGCGGTTCATTGCCGCATGCAACTGCGACAGCAGCGCCAGGCGGTTGCGCGCGCAGCGCCGGGTCGTCGCTGTTGACCATCACCTGGTCGAAGAAGGCATCGACCGGCGCCTTCAGCGCCGCCAACGCCTGCAGCGACGCGGTGTAGTCGCCGCGCTCGAAGGCGGCGTCGGCGAGCGGTGCGACCGTCTGCAGCGCACCGGCCAGCGTCTTCTCGGCAGGTTCCTGCAACAGGCCGGCCGACAGCTCGGCGGGTCGGGCGTCCTGCGCCTTGCGCAGGATGTTGCCGACGCGCTTGTTGGCCGAGGCCAGCGCCGGCGCCTCGGGCAGCGCCGCGAAGCTGCGCACCGCGGCCAGCTGCCTGGGCACCAGATGGATCGACACCGGCTTCGTGGACATGCACCGCGTCGACCTCGTTCGCGCTGTAGCCCTGCTCGCGCAGCGCGCCGGCCAGGCGGTCGCAACACGAAGCTGCGCAGCTCGCTCTGGTTGTCCGAGATCAGTTCGCGCGGGAAGACCGCATAGGCCTCGCGGGTCAGCCAGTCCAGCGGCAGCGGCAGCTCGCGTTCGATCAGCATGCGGATCACGCCCAGCGCATGGCGCCGCAGCGCGAAGGGATCCTTGTCGCCGCTGGGCAGCTGGCCGATGCCGAACAGCCCGGCCAACGTCTCCAGCTTGTCGGCCAGCGCCAGCGCCAGGCCACAGGGCTGGCGCGGCAGTTCGTCGCCGGCGAAGCGCGGCTTGTAGTGGTCTTCGATCGCGCAGGCCACGGCCTCGGTCTCGCCGTCGTGGCGCGCGTAGTAGCCGCCCATCACGCCCTGCAGTTCGGGAAACTCGCCGACCATGTCGGTCACCAGGTCGGCCTTGGCCAGCAGCGCGGCGCGATCGGCCGCCTGCGCCAGCGCCGCGCCCTTCGAGCCGCTCGCCGATCGAGCGCGCCAGCGTGCGCACGCGCTCGACGCGCTCGCCATGCGATGCCGAGCTTCGCGTGGTAGACCACCTTGGCCAGCGCCGGCACTCGCGATTCCAGCGTCTTTTTGCGGTCCTGGTCGAAGAAGAACTTGGCATCGGCCAGGCGCGGCCGCACCACGCGCTCGTTGCCTTCGACGACGCGGCTCGGGTCGGCCGGGCGGATGTTGCTGACGACCAGGAACTGGTCGCGTCAGCCTGCCCTCCGCGTCGAGCAGCGGAAAGTACTTCTGGTTGGCCTTCATCGTCAGGATCAGGCACTCCTGACGGCACTCGCAGGAACTGCGCATCGAAGCGCGCAGGCCAGCACGTTCGGCCGTTCGACCAGGCCGGTGACCTCGTCCAGCAGCGCCTCGTCCTCGATCGGACGCAGGCTCAGCGAGGCAGCCGCTTCCTGAAGCTGGCGCACGATCTCGGCGCGGCGCTCGGCAAAGCCGGCGATCACCGCACCTTCGCCGACGCAGCTGCTGCGCATAGCTGTCGGCGTCGCGCAGCGGCAGCGGCGCGATCGCGGCCTCGAAGCGATGGCCGTGGGTATTGCGCCGCGCCTGCAGGCCCAGGGCCTCGACCGGCACGACGTCGTCCCCGTGCAGCGCCACCAGACCATGCACCGGGCGCACGAACTGCACGCTGCGTCCAGCCATCGGCCAATTGGTAGCTCATGACCTTGGGAATCGGCAGCCGGGCGATACGCCTCGTCCAGCGCCCTCTGCAGCCCTTCGGCAAGAGTGGCACCGGGCACGCGGCTGTCGAGGAAGAGGGTCTCGGCCTTGCCATCGCCCTGCCGCCGCAGTTGCGCCGGTTCGATGTCCGTCGACGCCCAGAGCGGCCAGCTTCTTCAGCAGCGCCGGTGTCGAGCGGCCGGCGCCGTCCAGCCCCACCGACGCCGGCATCAGCTTGTGCAACTCCTGCCGGTCGGCGGCACGCGGCGCGACGTGCGCCACATGCACCGCCAAGACGACGCGGCGTGGCGTAGGCGGTGACGACAGCATCGGCAGGTACCAGCCCCTGCGCCTTGAGACTGTCGGCAAGCAGTGCGGCGAAGGCTTCGCCGAGCTGCTTCAACGCCTTCGGCGGCAGCTCCTCGACGAGGAGTTCGACCAGCAGGTTCTTGGCGCCCATGCTCAGGCCACCTTCTTCGCCAGCTGCGTCGCGACTTCGTTGGCCCACTCGCGCGGCGCCATCGGGAAGCCCAGCCGCGCGCGGCTGTCGAGGTAGCTCTGCGCGACGGCACGCGCCAGGTTGCGGATGCGGCCGATGTAGGCGGCGCGTTCAGTGACGCTGATGGCGCCGCGTGCATCGAGCAGGTTGAAGGTGTGCGCGGCCTTCAGCAACTGCTCGTAGGCCGGCAGCGCCAGTTGCTTTTCCATCAGGTATTTGCTCTGCCGCTCATGCGCGCCGAAGGCGTGCAGCAGGAACTCCACATCGCTGTGCTCGAAGTTGTAGGCGCTCTGCTCGAACTCGTTCTGGTGGTAGACGTCGCGGTAGGTGACGCCGGGCGCCCACTGCAGGTCGAACAGGCTCTCCACGCCCTGGATGTACATCGCCAGGCGCTCCAGGCCATAGGTGATCTCGCCGGTGATCGGCTTGCAGTCGATGCCGCCGACCTGCTGGAAATAGGTGAACTGCGTCACCTCCATGCCGTTGAGCCAGACCTCCCAGCCCAGGCCCCAGCAACCCAGAGTCGGATTCTCCCAGTCGTCCTCGACGAAGCGCACGTCGTTCTGCTTCAGGTCGAAGCCCAAGGCGCGCAGGCTGCCGAGGTACAGGTCGAGGATGTCGGCCGGCGCGGGCTTGAGCACCACCTGGTACTGGTAGTAGTGCTGCAGGCGGTTCGGGTTGTCGCCGTAGCGGCCGTCCTTCGGGCGACGGCTGGGCTGCACGTAGGCGCACT
This sequence comes from uncultured beta proteobacterium, assembly GCA_963837675.1. Classification (GTDB taxonomy): domain Bacteria; phylum Pseudomonadota; class Gammaproteobacteria; order Burkholderiales; family Burkholderiaceae_C; genus Rubrivivax. Next base: position 235,638 of record CAWIOH010000003.1, read on the forward strand.
TCCAGGGCTCGGGCCCGATGGCGCGCAGGAAGGTCGCGGTGTGGCTGGTGCCGGCGCCCACTTCCATGTCGTAAGGTTGCAGCAGCACGCAGCCGTGGCCCGCCCAGTAGTCCTGGAGCGTGAGGATGATCTGCTGGAAACTCGACATGGACTCGGGACTGCGATTCGGCGTAAAACCCGATTCTACGAAGCACCCCGCGCGCCAGGCTCGGCGCGCGCGACACGGAGGAACCAGCATGCTCGACCTGTTGATCAAGGGCGCGACGGTGGTGGACGGCAGCGGGGCGCCGGCCGTGACGGCCGATGTCGGCGTCAAGGATGGGCGCATCGTGCAGGTCGGCCGTGTCGGCGAAGGCGCCAGCGAGCGCATCGATGCGGCGGGCGCCTGGTTGACGCCGGGCTTCGTCGACATCCACACCCACTACGATGGCCAGGCCAGTTGGGACGAGACTTTCTCGCCCAGCATTCACCATGGCGTGACGACGCTGATGATGGGCAATTGCGGCGTCGGTTTCGCGCCGCTGCGCCAGGGACCGAAGGCCAGGGCGGTGGCCGACCTGATCGACCTGATGGAAGGCGTGGAAGACATTCCCGGCGTCGCGCTGGCCGAAGGCGTGCGCTTCGACTGGGAGAGTTTTCCGCAGTTCATGGACGCGCTGGACCGGATGCCGCACAGCCTGGATTTCCTGCTGCAGATCCCGCACGACCCGGTGCGCATGGCGGTGATGGGCGAGCGCTCGCGGGCCCGCGAACAGGCCACTGCCGACGACGTGTCGGCGATGCGTGCGCTGGTGCGCGAAGCGCTGCTTGCCGGTGCCGCAGGCTTTTCCACCGGCCGCAGCGACAACCACCGCACTGCCGCCGGCAAGGACACCCCGGCCTGCGAGGCCGACCTGGCGGAGCTGACCGGCATCGTCAGCGCTTTCGACGGCCTGAAACACGGCGTGGTGCAGGTGGTCAGCGATTTCGACCTGATGCAGGGCCCCGAGCGCTTCGACGGTGAATTCGACCTGGTCGAAACGCTGGCCCGCGCCAGCGGCCGGCCGCTGTCGATGACCTGGCTGCAGCGTGACCCCGGCGGCGAGCAGTGGAAGCAGGTGCAGGCGCGGGTCGAAACCGCAGTGGCCAAGGGCCTGCCGCTGCACCTGCAGACGGCCGCGCGCGGCATCGGTGTCATCAACGGGCTGGAAGCCAGCTTCCATCCGTTCATGGGCTTCCCCGGCTACAAGGAGATCGCGCAGCTGCCGCAGGCCGAACGCGCCGTGGCGATGCGCGAGCCGGCGCGCAAGGCGGCGATCCTGAAGCAGAAGTCAGAGCCGATCGCCGGCGACGGCACGCCAGTGCCGCCGCTGGTGGACATCCTGCTGGCGCGCATCGAGCTGATCAGCGCTCGCATGTTCCCGCTGTGTACCGAGGCGCGGCCGATCCCCGACTACGAACCCGACGTGCGCGACAGCTTCTACGTGCAGGCGAAGCAGCGCGGCATCACGGCGCTGGAGGCGATGTACGACTACCTGGCCGAAGGCGAGGGCGGCAACCTGATCTATTTCCCGATCTTCAACTACAACGACGGCTCGCTGGACGTCGTGCACCGCATGCTGCAGCACCCGCGCGCGCTGTTCGGCCTGAGCGATTCCGGCGCGCACGTGGGCACGGTCTGCGATGCCAGCTTCACCACTTTCATGCTCACGCATTGGGTGCGCGACCGCGATGGCGACAAGCTTGGGCTGGAACGCGCGGTGGAAATGCTCAGCGGCCGCAACGCGCGCTACCTGGGGCTGCGCGACCGTGGCGAGATCGTCGTCGGCAAACGCGCCGACCTGAACCTGATCGATCCGCAGCGCCTGAGCGTGGGCGTGCCGCGGCTGGTGCATGACCTGCCGGCCGGCGGGCGGCGCTTCCTGCAAAAAGGCGAGGGCTATCTCGGCACTTGGGTCGCGGGCGTGAGCGTGCAGCGCGATGGCCAACTCAGCGACGCCCGGCCCGGTCGCCTGGTGAGGATGGGACGTTGATCCGTAAGCAGACGGTCACGATCACCCCCGCCGCCAGCACCAGCCAGGGCCAATGCCCCAGGCGCGACGCCCACCAGGCGTAGGGCGTGATGCCATTGCGGCCTTCGACCTCGGCTTCGAGCACGCCACGCGTGAACGGCCGCAACATCGCCACCACCCGCGCGCGGTGGTCGATGACGGCGGTGGCGCCGGTGTTGGTGGCACGCAGCATCGGCCGCTGAAACTCCAGCGTGCGCATGCGTGAAATCTGCAAGTGCTGGTCCACGGCGATGGTGTCGCCGAACCAGCCGATGTTGCTGACGTTGGCAAAGACCGTCGGTGCCGTGGCCGGGTCGGCAAAGCGCAGTGCCAGCTCGGCGCTGAAAAGGTCTTCGTAGCAGATGTTGGGGGCCACACGCTGCGTGCCGACGACGAAGGACGGCGCGTTCAGCGGCCCGCGCGCGAAGTCGCCGAGCGGGATGTCCAGCAACTGCGTGAACCAGCGAAACCCGGTGGGGATGAATTCACCGAATGGCACCAGGTGCACCTTGTCGTAGCGATAGGCCGCCCCACCGCCGAGCGCTGCCGACAGACCGAGCACCGAGTTGGTATAGCCGCTTGCGAAGTCGCCCAGCGGCACACCGATCAGCAGCGCTTGGCCGGAAGTTTCGAAGCGCTGGCGCAGCGCCGGCCAGTAGTCAGGCAGCAGCTCGGCGAGTTGCTCGGGCAGCAGCGGCACCGCCGTTTCAGGCGCCACCACCAGCTGGCCGCGCGCCTGCATCAACGCTTGCGCCACCCAGGCCAGCGTCTGCGGCACATGTTGCATCGAGAACTTCTCGTCCTGCGGCACGTTGCCCTGCAGCAGGCTGACGCTGAGCCTGCCATTGGACCGACTGAATTCAGGCGGGCCGACCGCGACCGACAGGGCCGGCACCGACGACACCGCCACCAGCAGCAGCATGGCGCGGCCGGGCCGGCCCCGCAGGCGCCAGGCCACCGCCAGCGCCGACGCCAACAGCGAGCCCACCAGACCGATGCCAGTGACGCCAACCCATGGCGCCCATGCAGCCAGTGGGCCGTCGATCTGCGAATAGCCGCTGGCCAGCCAGGGAAAGCCAGTGAAGATGACGGTGCGCGCCAGCTCGGCCAGCACCCACAGCACGGCGAAGAGCGCCACGTCGAGCGTCGCCCGCTGGCGCCGCAGGGCGGCAAACAGCGCCATCGCCAGTCCCAGGTACAGCGACAGCGCCATCGCCAGCAGCGCCACCGCCAGCACCGCCAGCCAAGCCGGCAAGCCGCCGTAGCGATGCAGGCTGACGAACAGCCACCAAGTGCCGGCGCCGAGCCAGGCGCTGCCGAACAACCAACCCAGAAGACCGGCGCGCCAGGCGGTGGCGCGCCACACCGCGCCCGCCAGCCAGGCGATGCAAATCAAGGGCAACCACCACAGCGCGGTGTGCACGAAGGCAAGCGTCTGCAGCGCGCCCAGGCCGGCAGCGGCCAGCGCCTGAGGCAGCAGCGCCACCGGACGCGCGAGGCTCAAGCGCCGTCGCTCGATGCCACGCCGGGGGGCACGCGCGCCACGCGGAACCAGCGCACCGCGCCGCCGCGCGCCAGCATCACGGCAAAGCGCAGGCCACCGACATCGACCGTCTCGCCACGCCGCGGCACGCGGCCCAGCCGATGCGCCACCAGGCCGCCGATGGTGTCGAAGTCGGCCTCGGGCAGCTGCAAGGCGAAGGCCTCGTTGACGGAGGCGATCGAGGTGTCACCGGCAACGCGATGGGTGCCGTCGGCAAGCGTATAGACGCCGCTCTCCTCGTCGTGGTCGTCGAATTCGTCCTCGATCTCGCCAACGATCTCTTCCAGCACGTCTTCGATGGTGATCAGCCCGGCCGTCTGGCCGAACTCATCGATGACGATCGCCAGATGATTGCGGTTGGAGCGGAAATCGCGCAGCAACTCGTTCAACCGCTTCGATTCGGGCACGAACACCGCCGGGCGCAGCAGCGTGCGCAGGTTCAGCTCGGGCGCGCGCTGCAGCTTCAGCAGATCCTTGGCCATCAGGATGCCGATGATGTTGTCGCGCTGGCCGTCATAGACCGGAAAACGCGAATGCGCCGTGCGGATGACCACGCCGAGCAGCTCGTCGTAGGGCGCGTCGATGTCCAGCAGGTCCATGCGCGGCGCGGCCACCATCACGTCGCCCGCGCTCATATCGGCCATGCGCAGCACGCCCTCGAGCATCTGGCGCGATTCGGGCTCGATCAGCTCGCGCTGTTCGGCATCGGCCAGCGTGGCAAGCAGTTCAGCGCGCGAATCCGGACCCGGGGAGATGAATTCGATCAGCCGTTCAAACAGCGAGCGCTTGTCCGCCTCGGGGCGGCTTTGCCGGGAAGGCTGAGGGTCGGACACAGGCGGTGTCGGTAGTGGCGGGCGTGGCGAAGAATAACGCAGCGCGGTTGCCGGCCCACCGGACCCCAAGGTGGCGCATCGACAGATCGATCCGAGCGCTCGGTATCACTATGATGCTGGTTTTCGATGCCGCGGCTTGTTGCCGACGACCCCTAAGCAGCCGCGATGCGCTTGAAACCGGCTTCGCCGGCCCCACGTTCCTAGACTGCCCTCTGCTGCATCCAACCCCATGTCGCAAGCTCTGATCCCCGCCACCATCCTCACCGGCTTCCTCGGCTCAGGCAAGACCACGCTGCTCAAACGCGTGCTCAGCGAGGCGCACGGGCAGAAGATCGCCGTCATCGAAAACGAGTTCGGCGCCGAGAACATCGACAACGAGATCCTGGTGCGCGACAGTGGCGAGCAGATCGTGCAGCTCAACAATGGCTGCGTGTGCTGCTCGATTCGCGAAGACTTGCGCACCACGCTGTCCGACCTGGCCGAGAAAAAGCGCAAGGGCGAGCTCGATTTCGAACGCGTGGTCATCGAGACCACCGGCTTGGCCGACCCGGGCCCTGTGGCCCAGACCTTCTTCATGGACGACGAGATCGCCGAAAGCTATCTGCTCGATTCGATCCTGACGCTGGTCGATGCCAAACATGCCGACAGCCAACTCGACACGCGTCAGGAGGCCCGCCGCCAAGTGGGTTTTGCCGACCAGATCTTCATCAGCAAGGCCGACCTGGTGGCCCCCGGCGAGGTCGATGCGCTGATCCACCGCCTGAAGCACATGAATCCGCGCGCGCCGCAGCGACAGGTGCATTTCGGCGAGGTGCCGATCGCCGAGGTTTTCGACCTGCGCGGCTTCAACCTCAACGCCAAGCTGGACATCGACCCGGAGTTCCTGGCGGCCGGCGACGCCCATGACCACCATGACCACGATCATCACGATCATGAGCACGGTGAGCACTGCGACCACCCTCACCACCATCATCACGACGATGACGTCAAATCCTTCGTGTTCCATGCCGACAAGCCGCTGAACCCGGCCAAGCTGGAGGACTTCCTGGGCGCGATCGTGCAGGTCTACGGGCCGAAGATGCTGCGCTACAAGGGCGTGCTGCACCTGAAGGGCAGCGAGCGCAAGGTCATCTTCCAGGGCGTGCACCAGCTGATGGGCAGCGACCTGGGGCCAAAGTGGGCGGCGGGTGAGAAAAAGACCAGCAAGATGGTCTTCATCGGCATCGATCTGCCCAAGGACATTTTGCTGCAAGGCCTGGAGCAATGTGTGTCCTGAGCAGCAATTCACGACACCATCGGCGCGAGGGCGGCCGTAGCCCGAGGCCCCACTTTGCTGGCGCACCATGATGGCTACAATCCGCGCGCTTGAACGCGCCGCCAAGGCCCTTGCGGTGGCGGCGCGACGGCGGGCATGAGCGCCCGCCACCATCGAGATTCGAGGCAAGGAGACCGCAATTGAACAAGACGCTGGCCAAACCCGCCGCGGCAAGCACGAAGAGGGTCCCCGCCAAACCCGTGCCGTCCAAGACCACCGCCGCGCCCGCGCCCAAGGCGTCAGCGGCGGCGCCCGTGAGCAAGCCCGCGCCGCGGCCGGCGCGTTCGTCGTCGAAGGCCCACTCCATCCCCGTGCCGGCGCCCGCACCCGTAACCAACCGTTTCACCGACCGCTTCGCGCCGGCCCGCGCGCCGTTGAAGGGCCATGATGTCCCCGACGTGTTCAAACCCTTGGCCAAGCCGGACCCGAAGCTGGCCAATGCGTGGAAGTCGAAAGCGGCCCGCGATCTGACCGAAGCCGAACTCCTGGCCATGCCGGACAGCGAGTACATGAACGAGAAGCAGCGCGAGTTCTTCAGGCTGCGCCTGCAGGCGCTGAAGGACGACTTGCTGTCCAACGCCGGCGAGACCACCGAACACCTGCGCGAAGACACCTCGATCGTTCCTGACCCGGCCGACCGTGCCACCATCGAGGAAGAGCACGCGCTGGAATTGCGCACGCGCGATCGCGAGCGCAAGCTGCTGAAGAAGATCGGCCAGTCGCTGGCCCGCGTCGAAGCGGGCGACTACGGCTTCTGTGACGAAACCGGCGAACCGATCGGTCTGGCCCGCTTGCTGGCTCGGCCCACCGCCACACTGTCGCTCGAAGCGCAGCAGCGCCGCGAGATGAAGCAGAAGATGTTCGGTGACTGATCCGGCCGCCCCCTCCCGACGCGGCCACGGCCCGGCAATGCCGGTTCCGCGGTGGCCGCTGGTGAACATGCAGCGCTGAGCGCCAATGGCCGAGAACAAGGACGGCGAGGGCTTCTTCCGCAAGATGGTGCGCTTCGTGGCGAATCCGGCCACGGACTGGGCCGACCTGGGCACCCGCCAGGACGACCCGCGCGAATTCGACCTCGAGAAGTCCGAACTGAAGGCGATGATCGAGCGCAAGCGGCGCAACGACTTCGTGCGCAAGCGCGAATTCGACATGCTGCGCAAGGTGCGACGCGAAGGCCTGTCGCCCGAGCAGTTGGCCACGTTGGGCGGGTCATCGCGGCTCGACGATTCGGAGGCGCGGATCTCGGACAACGTCGGCGCCAAGGTCGATGGCGGCGTCAAGGCGAAGATCGACGAAATCGAGCAGCAGATGGTCGGCGGCAGCTTTTCGCCGTCCGGGCGGCGCAATTCCGGTTTCTTCAACGCCCCGACGGAGCCGGCGGTGCTGGCGCGATCGGGCCTGCCGCCGCCTTCCGGCAGTGCGCCTTTGGCGGCCGAACCGGACGCGCTGCCCGCCCTGCCCCCGTTGCCGGATCTGGACATCGCTGCCGAAGAAGCCCCGGCCCCGGCGGCCCCGGCCTTCAAGGCAGCCGGGCTGTCGCCGCTGGCACCGTTGTCGTTGGCCACATCGGGCGACACCGGTGACTTCGAGCACCGCTTCGGCGTCGAAGTCAGCGAAGTGGTGCACGACCCAGATCTCGACGAGCCCGTGATCGCCTTTGCCAACGCCGACTTTGCCCAGTGCGAGCAGCTGTTGTCGCAACTGACCGGGGTCAACGGCGCGCGCGCGCAGCATGCCGAGACCTGGCTGGTGCTGTTCGACCTGTATCGCGCCACCGGCCAGCAGCAGCACTTCGAGGCCTTGGCCGGCGACTATGCGCACCAATTCGGCTGGTCGGCGCCGCAATGGTATTCACTGCCGAAATTGGTGTCCGACGCCGTGGCCGACGCCGCCAATGCCGAGCGCAGCACGGGTGCCATACACAGCGGCGACGTGGGCTGGATCTGCCCGGACCTGCTGGACATCGAGGCCGTGGCGCGCCTGCGCTCGCAGACACTGCAGATGCCCCTGCCCTGGACCTTCGACTGGGCCGCGCTGCGCCGCATCGACGCCGAGGCCGCGACGCAGCTGTCATCGCTGTTCCGACACTGGAGCAAGCAACAGCTCGATATGCGCTGGATGTCGGGTGAAAACCTGTTCAGCACCTTGCAAGAGGCTGCGCCGACCGGCGTGCGCGACGCCGATCCGGCCTTCTGGCAGGCGCGGCTGGATGCATTGCGCCTGGCCAACCGGGCGGACCAGTTCGATGAGGCTGCCATCGATTACTGCGTCACCTACGAGGTGTCGCCGCCATCATGGGAACGCACGCGCTGCAACGTGCGCATCGCCGGCTCGAGCCTGAATACGCACACGCCGCCGCTCTCCATGGTCAGCGAGGTGTCCACCGGATTCATGGAATCGGGCCTGCTCGACGACCCCGGCACCGGCACCCAGGTGGCCAGCATCGAACTGTCGGGACAGTTGGTCGGCGACATCAGCGAAACCTTGATTCGCCTGAATGGCCAGTTGGGAGCGGCCCCGGTGGTCAGCGTGTCGTGTGCGCGACTGATCCGGGTGGACTTCATTGCCGCCGGCGACCTGCTCAACTGGGTGCTGGTCAAGCGCGGCGAGAAGCGCATGGTGCAGTTCTTCGATGCGCACCGGCTGGTGGCACTGTTCTTCGGCGCGATGGGCATCAACGAACACGCCAAGGTGCAGGTGCGTAAAGTCTGACGTGCCAGCGTTCAGAGCGCAAAGACCATGCCCTGCACAGAAGCCGCCGTGTTCCACGGCACCACCATCGTCAGCGTGCGCCGCGGCAGCATCGTCGCCCTGGGCGGCGACGGCCAGGTGACGCTGGGCAACATCGTCATCAAGGCCAGCGCGCGCAAGGTGCGCAAGCTGTTTCGCGACCAGGTTCTGGCCGGCTTCGCCGGCGCGACGGCCGACGCGTTCACCTTGTTCGAGCGCTTCGAGGCCAAGCTGGAAAAGCACCAGGGCCACCTGGTGCGTGCGGCCATTGAGCTGACCAAGGACTGGCGCACTGACCGCGTGCTGCGCCGCCTGGAAGCGATGCTGGCGGTGGCCGATCGCGAGGCTTCGCTGATCATCACCGGCAACGGCGACGTGCTCGAGCCTGAGCACGGCATCATTGCCATCGGCTCCGGCGGCGCCTACGCGCAGGCGGCGGCGCGTGCCTTGCTGGCGCACACGGCGATGACGCCGGCCGAGATGGTGAAGAAGTCGCTGGAGATCGCCGGCGATCTGTGCATCTACACCAACCAGAGCCACAGCATCGAGACGCTGGAATGAGCACGATGACGCCGCAGGAAATCGTCTCCGAGCTGGACCGTCACATCGTCGGCCAGGGGGCAGCGAAGCGAGCGGTGGCCATTGCCTTGCGCAACCGCTGGCGGCGCCAGCAGGTGGTCGAGCCGATGCGCTCCGAGATCACGCCGAAGAACATCCTGATGATCGGGCCCACCGGGGTTGGCAAGACCGAGATCGCGCGACGCCTGGCGCGGCTGGCCGACGCGCCCTTCATCAAGATCGAGGCCACCAAGTTCACCGAGGTGGGCTATGTCGGCAAGGACGTCGACAGCATCGTGCGCGATCTGGTCGAGGTGGCCGTCAAGCAAGAGCGCGAGCAGCAGTTGGTGCGCAAGCGCACGCAGGCCGAAGACGCTGCCGAGGAGAGGGTGCTGGATATCCTGGTGCCGCCGCCGCGCGCCGAGTTCGGTGTCAGCGCTGCACCCAGCCCCGACAACACGGCGCGCCAGGTGATGCGCAAGCGCCTGCGCGAGGGCACGTTGAACGATCGAGAGATCGAAGTCGATCTGGCGGAGGCGCGGCCGGCGCTCGAAATCCTCGGCCCGCAGGGCATGGAAGAGATGGCCGAGCAATTGAAAGGCCTGTTCTCGCAAATGGGGCAGGCCAAGCGCAAGACGCGCAAGCTGAAGATCGGCGAGGCGCTGAAGCTGCTGGTCGAGGAAGAAGCCGGCAAACTGGTCAATGAGGACGAGATTCGCGCGTCGGCGTTGGCCAATGCCGAAAACAACGGCATCGTGTTCCTCGACGAAATCGACAAGGTGGCCTCGCGCGGCGAACACGGCGGTGCCGAGGTCTCGCGTCAAGGCGTGCAGCGTGACCTGCTGCCGCTGGTGGAGGGCACGTCGGTCAACACCAAGTACGGCATGGTCAAGACCGACCACATCCTGTTCATCGCCTCGGGCGCCTTCCACCTGGCCAAGCCGAGTGACCTGATCCCCGAGTTGCAGGGCCGCTTCCCGATCCGTGTCGAGTTGGGTTCGCTCAGCGTGGCCGATTTCGAGGCCATCCTCACCAGCACCCACGCCAGTTTGCTGCGGCAGTACCAGGAACTGCTCGCCACCGAAGGCCTGACACTGGAGATCACGCCTGAGGGGGTGCGGCGACTGGCACAGATCGCCTTCGACGTGAATGAGCGCACCGAAAACATCGGCGCCCGGCGATTGGCCACGGTGATGGAACGGCTGCTCGACGAAGTCAGCTTCGATGCGCCGAACCGCAGCGGCCAAACCGTGAAGATCGACGTGGCCGAGGTCAACGCCCGCCTGGCCGACCTGGCCAAGGACGAGGACCTGTCGCGCTACATCCTTTAGCGCAGGCGCCCTGCCTGCGCCTGCAGCCGCAGCGCCTGAATGCGCAGCAGCCCGTCGAAGATCAATGACTCGACGGTTTCGAAGGCCAGATCGGTGATCGGCGCCAGCTTGACTGCGGCGCCGCCCGTCATGAACAGCGCCGGCGGCTGGCCAGTGCATTCCAACAGTTTTCGATGCTGGCGCTCGATGGCGCCGGCGATGGCGTTGGCGCCGCCGCTCATCAGCGCGTCGCTGGTATTGGTCGGGAAATCGACGACATCGCCGGTCGGAAAGCGCAGCCCCGCCGTACCCATCTCCAGCGCCCTGAGCATCAGACCGAAGCCGGGCAGGATCAAGCCACCGAGGAAGCGGCCGTCGGTGTCGATGGCATCCACCGTTGCCGCCGTGCCGATCATCACCACCAGCGCCGGTCGCGGTGGTCCTGACGCAAGCAGCCGAGCCCGTGCACCGATCAACGCCACCCAGCGGTCGGCGCCAAGCCGCGCCGGATGATCGTAGCCGTTGACCAGGCCGGCCTCGCGTGCCGATGGCACCACCCAGCGCGCTTCGGTATCCCACAACTCCATCTGCTCTTCGACGCGGCGGCGCACCGCGTCACCGGCAACGGCGCAGCCGAGCATGCTCGTCGGCTGAGGCAGGTGCTTCCACTCGGTTTCGGCGAGATCGTCGATGGTTTCGAGGAACACCGCCCCGTGGGCCAGCACGGCAGCCCCCGGCTGCGGGCTGGCGTACTGCGCCCACTTGAGTCTTGTGTTGCCAATATCGATGGCCAGAAAGCTCATGGCTGGCGGGACGATTCTCATGAAGTCGCGAGCCGCGAGACTATCAGGGGGCGGCGGCCTTGCACCGCTCACACTGGCGTTGTCGGGGCACAGGCGCGGGAAAACCATAGGGGCGAATCGCCCCGCTTGTAGGCGCGGCCGGGTCCCCAAGCCGGCGCTGCCGATCGTGGACAATGAGTCGCCGCTCCCGTTGAATTGGCTGGCCCATCGTCCGAGATCGCCCCATGACCGACTTGTCCGCCGAATACCAGGCCCTGGCCGCCTATCGTCCGAAGCACAAAGTGCGCTTCGTCACCGCCGCGTCGCTGTTCGACGGTCACGATGCGGCGATCAACATCATGCGACGCATCCTGCAGGGCATGGGCGCCGAGGTCATCCATCTGGGTCACAACCGATCGGTCGACGAAGTGGTCACCGCCGCGCTTCAGGAAGACGTGCAGGGCATCGCCATCAGCAGCTACCAAGGCGGCCATGTCGAGTACTTCAAGTACATGGTCGAGCTGCTCAAGGCGCGCGGCGGCGAGCACATCAAGGTCTTCGGCGGCGGCGGCGGCGTCATCGTGCCGGCCGAGATCGCCGAGCTGCAGGCCAGCGGCGTGACGCGCATCTACAGTCCCGAGGACGGCCAGCGCATGGGGTTGAACGGCATGATCGGCGAGATGCTGATGATGAGCGACCAGGATCTGTCGCCCTTCGCGCCGAAGACATTGTCGGCGATCCAGGGCGCGGCGAGGCGTCGTCCGCTGGCCCAGTTGATCACGGCGCTGGAGAACGGGCGCCTCAGCGACAAGCTCAAGGCCGAACTGCTGACCGCGGCGAAACAGTGCAAGACACCGGTGCTCGGCATCACCGGCACGGGCGGCGCAGGCAAGAGCAGCCTGACCGACGAGCTGATCCGCCGCATCCGTCTGGACCAGGCCGATGCGCTGCACGTCGCCGTCATCAGCATCGACCCCAGCCGGCGCAAGAGCGGCGGCGCGCTGCTCGGCGACCGCATCCGAATGAACGCGATCGGGCCGTGGCGGGCGGCATTGGCCGAGGATGCTGCAGAGCGCGTTTTCATGCGCTCGTTGGCCACTCGCGACTTCGGCAGCGAGATCAGCCAGGCGTTGCCCGACGTGCTGTGCGCGTGCAAGGTGGCCGGCTTCGATCTGATCGTTGTCGAGACCTCGGGCATCGGCCAGGGTGATGCCGCCATCGTGCCGTTGGTCGACGTTCCGATGTACGTCATGACGCCGGAGTACGGCGCCGCCAGCCAGCTGGAGAAGATCGACATGCTCGACTTCGCCGAGTTCGTGGCCATCAACAAGTTCGACCGCAAGGGCGCGATGGACGCGCTGCGCGACGTGGCCAAGCAGGTGCAACGCAACCGCGAGGCGTTCAAGGCTGCGCCCGAAGACATGCCGGTGTTCGGCACCATGGCCAGCCGCTTCAACGACGATGGGGTGACGGCGCTGTATCAGGCGGTGAAACCGCGTCTGGCCGAGCTCGGCCTGAAGCTGGGTGAAGGTCGCTTGACGCCGGTGTCCACCCGCCACAGCACACAGCAGGTGCCGATCGTGCCGGGAGCGCGCATGCGCTATCTGGCCGACATTGCCGACACGGTACGCGGCTACAAGAAGCGTGCCGTCGAACAGGCCAGGCTGGCACGGCAAATTCAGCAATTGCGCGCCACGGCCGCCATGCTGCAGACCGACAAACCCGAGCGGCACCGCGCCGTGGAAGCGGTGGACGACCTGGCCAAAACGCGCGAATCGAATCTCGATCCCCACGCCGGCAAGCTGCTGGCGATGTGGCCGGAGATGCAAAAGGCCTATGCCGGCGACGAGTATGTCGTCAAGATCCGGGGCAAGGAGATCCGCACGACGCTAACCCACACCACGCTTTCGGGCAGCAAGATCCGCAAGGTGGCATTGCCGCAATACGAAGATCACGGCGAGATCCTGAAATGGCTGCTGCTGGACAACGTGCCGGGTAGCTTCCCCTACACCGCCGGCACCTTCGCCTTCAAGCGCGAGAACGAGGACCCGACGCGCATGTTCGCCGGCGAGGGCGACGCGTTCCGCACCAACAAGCGCTTCAAGCTGCTGTCCGCCGGCATGCCGGCCAAGCGGCTGAGCACCGCCTTCGACTCGGTGACGCTGTATGGCAACGACCCGGACCTGCGACCCGACATCTATGGCAAGGTGGGCAACTCCGGCGTGAGCATCGCCACGCTGGACGACATGAAGGTGCTGTATTCGGGCTTCGACCTGACGCACCCGGCAACCAGCGTGAGCATGACGATCAACGGCCCGGCGCCGACGATCCTGGCAATGTTTCTGAATACGGCTATCGACCAGAACCTGGACAGGTTCCGTACCGACAACGGCCGCGAACCCACCGATGACGAGGCCGCCAAGATCAGCGCATGGGTGAAGGAAAACGTGCGCGGTACGGTGCAGGCTGACATCCTGAAGGAAGACCAGGGACAGAACACCTGCATCTTCTCCACCGAATTCAGCCTGAAGGTGATGGGCGACATCGCCGAGTACTTCGTGCACCACCGGGTGCGCAACTTCTATTCGGTGAGCATCTCGGGCTACCACATCGCCGAGGCCGGCGCCAACCCGATCAGCCAGCTGGCCTTTACGCTAAGCAATGGGTTCACCTTCGTCGAAGCTTACCTGGCCCGCGGCATGCACATCGATGACTTCGCGCCGAACCTGAGCTTCTTCTTCAGCAACGGGATGGACCCGGAGTACACGGTGATGGGCCGGGTGGCGCGGCGCATCTGGGCGGTGGCGATGAAGGAACGCTATGGTGCAAACGAGCGCAGCCAGAAGCTGAAATACCATATCCAGACCAGTGGTCGCTCACTACACGCGCAGGAAATTCAGTTCAACGACATCCGAACGACACTGCAGGCGCTGATCGCGATCTACGACAACTGCAACAGCCTGCATACCAATGCCTTCGACGAAGCGATCACCACACCGACCGAGGACAGCGTGCGCCGGGCAATGGCGATCCAGCTGATCATCAACCGTGAGTGGGGCCTGGCGAAGAACGAGAACCCGAACCAGGGCGCGTTCATCATCGACGAGCTGACCGAACTGGTCGAGGAAGCGGTGCTGGACGAGTTCGAGAAGATCACCGAGCGCGGTGGCGTGCTAGGCGCGATGGAAACCGGCTACCAGCGGGGCAAGATCCAGGAAGAGAGCATGCACTACGAGATGCTCAAGCACACCGGCGAATTCCCCATCGTGGGCGTCAACACCTTTCGCAACCCGCATGGCGACCCGGTTCCCGAGACTTTGGAACTGGCGCGCTCTACGGAAGAGGAAAAGCAATCCCAGTTAAAGCGTCTGGTCGACTTCCATACCCGTCATGCCGACCAAGCACCCGCCATGCTGAAGCGACTTCAGGCGGCTGTCATCGGGAATGCGAACGTCTTCGAGGTGCTGGTGGATGCGGTGCGCTGCTGCAGCTTGGGCCAGATCACGAACGCGCTGTTCGAAGTCGGTGGACAGTATCGACGCAGCATGTAAGAGGAGCTCCGCAAATGGCAAAAGGGCCCGGTTCATTTCTGAACCGGGCCCTTCGCTGTTATTAGCCTGACAATGTCCTACTTTCACACGGGAACCCGCACTATCATCGGCGCTGAGGCGTTTCACTGTCCTGTTCGGGATGGGAAGGAGTGGGACCACCTCGCTATGGTCATCAGGCTTGACTGGCTGTCACCCCGCACGGTGGCGTGGCGACCAATTCAAAGAGTCAAATCAGCAGATTGCGTTCAACTGGCATAACCCGCATTGACATCATGTCAAAGTTATAGGGTCAAGCCTCACGAGCAATTAGTATCGGTTAGCTCAACGCATTACTGCGCTTCCACACCCGACCTATCAACGTCCTGGTCTCGAACGACTCTTCAGGGGGCTCAAGGCCCCGGCAAGACTCATCTTGAGACGAGTTTCCCGCTTAGATGCTTTCAGCGGTTATCTCTTCCGCACTTAGCTACTCGGCAATGCCACTGGCGTGACAACCGATACACCAGAGGTGCGTCCACTCCGGTCCTCTCGTACTAGGAGCAGGCTCTCTCAATCTTGCAGCGCCCACGGAAGATAGGGACCAAACTGTCTCACGACGTTTTAAACCCAGCTCACGTACCTCTTTAAATGGCGAACAGCCATACCCTTGGGACCGGCTACAGCCCCAGGATGAGATGAGCCGACATCGAGGTGCCAAACACCGCCGTCGATATGAACTCTTGGGCGGTATCAGCCTGTTATCCCCAGAGTACCTTTTATCCGTTGAGCGATGGCCCTTCCATACAGAACCACCGGATCACTTTGTCCTACTTTCGTACCTGCTCGACTTGTCAGTCTCGCAGTCAAGCACGCTTATGCCAATGCACTATCAACACGATTTCCGACCGTATTTAGCGTACCTTCGAACTCCTCCGTTACACTTTGGGAGGAGACCGCCCCAGTCAAACTGCCCACCATACACTGTCCCCAACCCGGATAACGGGCCAAGGTTAGAACCTCAAACACACCAGGGTGGTATTTCAACGTTGGCTCCACGACACCTAGCGGCACCGCTTCAAAGCCTCCCACCTATCCTACACAGATCTGTTCAAAGTCCAATGTAAAGCTACAGTAAAGGTTCATGGGGTCTTTCCGTCTTTCCGCGGGGAGATTGCATCATCACAAACATTTCAACTTCGCTGAGTCTCTGGAGGAGACAGCGTGGCCATCGTTACGCCATTCGTGCAGGTCGGAACTTACCCGACAAGGAATTTCGCTACCTTAGGACCGTTATAGTTACGGCCGCCGTTTACTGGGACTTCAATCAAGAGCTTGCACCCCATCATTTAATCTTCCAGCACCGGGCAGGCGTCACACCCTATACGTCGACTTTCGTCTTTGCAGAGTGCTGTGTTTTTAATAAACAGTCGCAGCCACCTATTCTCTGCGACCCCTTTGGGCTCCGTCTGTACGACATCACCTACCGGGGGCACACCTTCTTCCGAAGTTACGGTGTCAATTTGCCGAGTTCCTTCTCCAGAGTTCTCTCAAGCGCCTTAGAATACTCATCTCGCGCACCAGTGTCGGTTTGCGGTACGGTCGTGTGTAGCTGAAGCTTAGTGGCTTTTCCTGGAAGCAGGGTATCACTCACTTCAGAGGCAAGCCTCCTCGTTATCACCCCTCATCTAAGCCCGGCGGATTTGCCTACCAGGCACGACTACAGGCTTGAACCGGGATATCCAACACCCGGCTGAGCTAACCTTCTCCGTCCCCACATCGCACTACACATCGGTACAGGAATATTGACCTGTTTCCCATCAGCTACGCATCTCTGCCTCGCCTTAGGGGCCGACTCACCCTACGCCGATGAACGTTGCGTAGGAAACCTTGCGCTTTCGGCGAGGGGGCTTTTCACCCCCTTTAACGCTACTCATGTCAGCATTCGCACTTCTGATACCTCCAGCAGCCCTCACGAGCCACCTTCACAGGCGTACAGAACGCTCTCCTACCACTTGCACTTACATGCAAATCCGCAGCTTCGGTAACTGGCTTAGCCCCGTTACATCTTCCGCGCAGGACGACTCGATCAGTGAGCTATTACGCTTTCTTTAAATGATGGCTGCTTCTAAGCCAACATCCTGACTGTTTTAGCCTTCCCACTTCGTTTCCCACTTAGCCAATTTTAGGGACCTTAGCTGGCGGTCTGGGTTGTTTCCCTCTTGAGTCCGGACGTTAGCACCCGGTGCTCTGTCTCCCAAGCTGTACTCATCGGTATTCGGAGTTTGCAATGGTTTGGTAAGTCGCCATGACCCCCTAGCCATAACAGTGCTCTACCCCCGATGGTAATACTTGAGGCACTACCTAAATAGTTTTCGGAGAGAACCAGCTATCTCCAAGTTTGTTTAGCCTTTCACCCCTATCCACAGCTCATCCGCTAGTTTTGCAACACTAGTCGGTTCGGACCTCCAGCACCTGTTACGGTACCTTCATCCTGGCCATGGATAGATCACTTGGTTTCGGGTCTACACCCAGCGACTGAACGCCCTGTTCGGACTCGGTTTCCCTGCGCCTTCCCTATTCGGTTAAGCTTGCCACTGAATGTAAGTCGCTGACCCATTATACAAAAGGTACGCCGTCACCCTTGCGGGCTCCGACTTTTTGTATGCATGCGGTTTCAGGATCTATTTCACTCCCCTCCCGGGGTTCTTTTCGCCTTTCCCTCACGGTACTAGTTCACTATCGGTCGATTACGAGTATTTAGCCTTGGAGGATGGTCCCCCCATCTTCAGACAGGATTTCACGTGTCCCGCCCTACTTGTCGCACGCCCAGTTCCACATTCTGCTTTTTTCATACGGGGCTATCACCCGCTATGGCCAGCCTTTCCAGACTGTTCTGATAAGCAAGATGCTAAAACGCGCAAGGCTGTTCCGATTTCGCTCGCCACTACTTTCGGAATCTCGGTTGATGTCTTTTCCTCGAGCTACTGAGATGTTTCAGTTCACCCGGTTCGCCTCGCATACTTATGTATTCAGTATACGATACCTTTCGGTGGGTTTCCCCATTCGGAAATCTCCGGATCAAAGCTAATTTGCCAGCTCCCCGAAGCTTATCGCAGGCTATCACGTCCTTCGTCGCCTGTAATCGCCAAGGCATCCACCACATGCACTTAGTCACTTGACCCTATAACTTTGACGCCTGTTGCCAGGCCTTTGTCAATGACCGTCGATCTATGAGTAATTCGCGTTATGCCGATCTTCAAACTCGTTACGAGCTGAAGTCTGTTGACGCAATCATAAGTTGCCGGCGGCACGGCGCACCGAAGTGCTTTCCGCCGACAACACTGATTCGACTCTATGAATTGTTAAAGAACGACAGCCGAATATTGAATCCGACCCGTCAACAGGCACCAGGCCAGCTGACGGGTTGGATCGAACATCTATGGTGGAGGTGAACGGGATCGAACCGATGACCCCCTGCTTGCAAAGCAGGTGCTCTCCCAGCTGAGCTACACCCCCCTTGTGTTGGTGGGTCTGGTTGGATTCGAACCAACGACCCCCGCCTTATCAAGACGGTGCTCTAACCGACTGAGCTACAGACCCGCACGGGTAGATCTGTCGTCAACAACAGCCGATAAGTGTGGGCGCCCAAATTTGAGTGCATTTTCCAGAAAGGAGGTGATCCAGCCGCACCTTCCGATACGGCTACCTTGTTACGACTTCACCCCAGTCACGAACCCCGCCGTGGTAAGCGCCCTCCTTGCGGTTAGGCTACCTACTTCTGGCGGAACCCGCTCCCATGGTGTGACGGGCGGTGTGTACAAGACCCGGGAACGTATTCACCGCGGCAAGCTGATCCGCGATTACTAGCGATTCCGACTTCACGCAGTCGAGTTGCAGACTGCGATCCGGACTACGACCGGTTTTCTGGGATTAGCTCCCCCTCGCGGGTTGGCAGCCCTCTGTACCGGCCATTGTATGACGTGTGTAGCCCTACCCATAAGGGCCATGAGGACCTGACGTCATCCCCACCTTCCTCCGGTTTGTCACCGGCAGTCTCATTAGAGTGCCCAACTAAATGTAGCAACTAATGACAAGGGTTGCGCTCGTTGCGGGACTTAACCCAACATCTCACGACACGAGCTGACGACGGCCATGCAGCACCTGTGTTCTGGTTCTCTTTCGAGCACGGATCTATCTCTAGAAACTTCCAGACATGTCAAGGGTAGGTAAGGTTTTTCGCGTTGCATCGAATTAAACCACATCATCCACCGCTTGTGCGGGTCCCCGTCAATTCCTTTGAGTTTCAACCTTGCGGCCGTACTCCCCAGGCGGTCAACTTCACGCGTTAGCTTCGTTACTGAAAGGGAACCCTTCCAACAACCAGTTGACATCGTTTAGGGCGTGGACTACCAGGGTATCTAATCCTGTTTGCTCCCCACGCTTTCGTGCATGAGCGTCAGTGCAGGCCCAGGGGATTGCCTTCGCCATCGGTGTTCCTCCGCATATCTACGCATTTCACTGCTACACGCGGAATTCCATCCCCCTCTGCCGCACTCAAGCCATGCAGTCACAAATGCAGTTCCCAGGTTGAGCCCGGGGATTTCACATCTGTCTTGCATGACCGCCTGCGCACGCTTTACGCCCAGTAATTCCGATTAACGCTTGCACCCTACGTATTACCGCGGCTGCTGGCACGTAGTTAGCCGGTGCTTATTCTTCAGGTACCGTCATTACTCCGGGATATTAGCCCAGAGCGTTTCTTCCCTGACAAAAGCGGTTTACAACCCGAAGGCCTTCTTCCCGCACGCGGCATGGCTGGATCAGGCTTGCGCCCATTGTCCAAAATTCCCCACTGCTGCCTCCCGTAGGAGTCTGGGCCGTGTCTCAGTCCCAGTGTGGCTGGTCGTCCTCTCAGACCAGCTACAGATCGAAGGCTTGGTAGGCCTTTACCCCACCAACTACCTAATCTGCCATCGGCCGCTCCATTAGCGCGAGGTCTTGCGATCCCCCGCTTTCACCCATAGGTCGTATGCGGTATTAATCCGGCTTTCGCCGGGCTATCCCCCACTATTGGGCACGTTCCGATGTATTACTCACCCGTTCGCCACTCGCCACCAGGATTGCTCCCGTGCTGCCGTTCGACTTGCATGTGTAAGGCATGCCGCCAGCGTTCAATCTGAGCCAGGATCAAACTCTTCAGTTCGATCTTGAATTTTTGCTCAAAGAATTGAAGTGAACTTCACTTCCATGAGCGTTTAAGGTCATGAGACCTCGAGTCTCGAGATTGCGCTCGATTCTCTTGGCACTCGCCTTCAAACGCCCACGCTTATCGGCTGTATGTTGTTAAAGAGCTTCCTTGCACACACCGAATGTTCTTCAGCGGCAAAGAGGGCGAAGTATGACACGCTTTTCGCGTTCTCGTCAAACCTCTCTGCGACCTTTGGGGGGTTGGTCTGCTCGCTGCAGCTTCTGCTTGCTCCCCCTTGAGCGCAGCCTATGACTGTAGCACATGTTTTTTGGCGGCGCAAACTGCCTTTTGACTTCTTCTCACGCGCGACTTGGCCTTCGCGCTAGCGGTTGGCCGCTCCGAATGCGATCGCAGCTTCGATCTGCGGGCTGTCGGCCGCCAGGACACGGGCAAGCACCCCACGGAGCCGCCGCGTGTCGGCACGCAGTACGCGTTGCTTGATCGACGGGATCTGCGCGGGATGCATCGAAAAGCTTCGCAGGCCCATCGCCAGCAGCAGTTCCGTGAACGCTGGGTCGCCGGCCATTTCGCCACACACGCTGACCGGTTTTCCCGCGGCATTGGCCCGTGCAATCACCTTGGCGATCAGGCCGAGCACGGCCGGGTGCCATGGGTCGTAGAGATGGGACACGGCATCGTCGGCACGGTCGATCGCCAGCGTGTACTGGATGAGGTCATTGGTGCCGATCGATACGAAATCGAAATGGCGCAGGAACTGCGGCAGGCTCAGCGCGGCAGCCGGGACTTCCACCATCGCGCCGAGTTCGACCGGCGCATAGAGTTGCGTGGCGTCATCGAGCTGCTGGCGCGCGCGGGCCAGTGCCTCCAGCGTCAGTTTCACCTCGTTCAAGTGAGCCACCATCGGAATCAGAATGCGCACCTGGCCGAAGGCGCTTGCACGCAGGATGGCACGCAGTTGTTGGCGAAACATGCCCGGCTCGGACAGGCTCCAGCGGATTGCCCGCAGCCCCAGCGCCGGGTTCAGGACATGCTCATGGCGCAGCTCCTGCACCGACATGCGCTCCAGCGCCTTGTCGGCACCGACGTCCACGGTGCGGATCGTCACCGGCAGGCCCTTCATTGACAGCACGGCATCGCGATAGGCCTCGAACTGCTCATCCTCGCCGGGCAGGTCGACGCCGCGGTTCATGAACAGGAACTCGCTGCGAAACAGGCCAACACCTACTGCGCCTGCTTCCAGCGCGCCACGCGTATCGCCGGGTTGCTCGATATTGGCCAGCAGTTCGACCGCTTCACCGTCGAGCGTCACCGACGGCGTATGGCGCAACCGGTTCAGGCGCGCGCGCTCGAGTTCGCTCTGCCGTTGCCTGAAGCGATATTCCTCCAACACGATCGGCGAAGGGTCGACGATAACGATCCCGGCGTCGCCATCGATGACCAACCAGTCGTCGGGCCGGATCAGGCGACTGGCCTCGCGCGCGCCCACCACGGCGGGAATGTCCATGCTTCGCGCCACGATCGCAGTGTGCGAGGTGCGTCCGCCGACATCGGTGATGAAGCCGCAGAACACGCTGTGCTTGAACTGCATCATGTCCGCCGGTGCCACATCGTTGGCCACCAGCACCAGCGGATCCTCACCGGCGAAATCGCGCACGGGCAGAGTCGTCGTCCGCTGCAGGTGGCCGCTGGCGGCGGGGTCGCGCGACAACGCACGCAGCATGCGTTCGACCACCTGTTCGAGATCCGCCTTCCGCTCGCGCAGGTAGTCATCCTCCATCTCGTCGAACTGACGCGCCAGCACTTCGAGTTGCGCCGACAAAGCCCATTCGGCGTTGTAGTGGCGCTCGACGATCCAGTGCTTGGTCGCCCCGGTCAAGGCTTCGTCGTGCAATAGCATCAGGTGCACGTCCAACAGCGCCGACAGTTCCGACGGCGCATCTGCGGGCAGGTCGCGCTGCAGTGAGCCGAGTTCGGTGGCCACCGTGTCGCGCGCCTGTCGCAACCGGGCCACCTCGCCTTCGATCTGTTCGGAGGCGACGAAATAGTGCGCGACGTCGACACGGCTCGATGCCACCAGCACCGCACGGCCGATCGCCACGCCGCGCGACACCGGCAGACCGAAGACCTGGATGCTCATGCGCTGCACTTTAGCGCAGGCAATGCGCCGCCCCGCAGGCATCGAACCATGGCGCGACAACCGGCCGCGCGCCAGGCAACTTGGCGCTACGCCTCCTCGCCGAACTTGCTTTCGATCAGCGCGACGATCGCCGCGAGCGCGAGTTGCTCGTCTTCGCCGTCAGTCTCGACTTCGACCTCGGTGCCGACACCCGCGGCCAGCATCATCACGCCCATAATGCTCTTGGCGTTGACGCGGCGGCCATTGCGCGCCATGTGCACATCGCAGGCAAAGGCGCCGGCCAGCTTGGTCAGTTTGGCCGACGCGCGGGCATGCAGGCCCAGCTTGTTACTGATCCTGACGGCCTGCTTGATCATGAGCACCTGGTCTCTGCGTCTGGTTTTGCGGGCGCGACACCGTCACTGGAATGACACCCTGCGTGGCGCCGGCCACCGCACGCGCCACCAGTGCGTCGAGCGGCTCGTCGGTGCCGTAACACAGCGTGCGCCAAAGCATCGGCACGTTCACTCCGGCAATCACCCGGGTCTTCGGATTGTCGAGCAGGCGCATCGCACCGTTGCACGGCGAGGCCCCGAACACATCGACGAAGATCAGCGTCGGCGCGCCGGCGTGGCGCGCCAGCAGCGCGCGGGCCTGTGCCTCGATCTGCTCGACGTCGGTACCGACCTTCACGTCCAGAATCTCCAGCGCCATGGCGTGCTCGGGATAGGCATGCGCCGCCACTGTCCTCAAGGCCGAGGCCAGCGGTTCGTGCGCGATGATCAGAACGGTTGTCATTGAGGCGCAGAGTCGGCCTCGATTATCAGCAATCGCCGCCGGCGCCATACGAACCAGGCTTGCGACAGCGCACAACACAGGGCAAATGCCGCCATCGCGCCCCGAAACGCCAGCACGGTGGACCACCCCGCGGCCACAAACGCGTCGATCGCCAGTCCGATGCCCCATTGCACGGAAAACACGCCGGCAAAGATCAACAGATTGAATGCCGACAGCGCCCGACCCGCCAACCCCGGTGCAAAGGCCTGTCCCACGGCCGGCTGGCTCAGCGACACCAGCGTCGACAGCACACACCAGGCCGTCCAGTGCGACACGCCCGCGGCCGGCCCGAGATGCACGATCAACCCCAGCATCAGCACGCTTGCCGGAACGCCCCAGGCAATCAACTGCTGAACCTGCACACCCGCCTTGACGAGGCGCGGCATGGCGACGCCCCACAGCATGAAAGCGCACAGCATGCTGGCGTTGATGACAAAAAGCCCCTCCGCAGCCTGTACGGCCGAGCGACCGCCAACCTGCGTCAGCCAGGGCCCGGCCCACAGCGACTGGATGGCGATCAGACCACCATAGTTGAAGAAGCCAAGCGGCGCCATGGCCATGAAAGTGGGATGGCGCGCGATGTCGCGGTAGCGGCCGGCCGTGCGCGCAAGGGCTACCGGTGTGCCGCGCGGTGCGCGCCAGGCGATGAGTGCGATGGCCAACAGCAACAGCAGCGCCAGGGCATTGAACAACCCACGCCATCCGGCAAGGGGCAACAGCAATTGCACCGGCAGGGTCGAGGCCAGCATGCCGAACGATCCGGTCATCAGCATCCAGGAGTTCAAGCGCAGCTGCGTGCTGGCGTCGAAAAGATGGCGGTAGCAGGTCAGCGGCGCCATCAGGCAAGCGGAGACACCCATGCCGATGAGCAAGCGCGCCGCGATCAACGAAGCCAGCGAGGTGGCCTGCGCGAACGCCAGGCACCCCAGGACAGCCGCGCTCAGCAACACCAGCAGCACTCGCCGGGCACCGAACCGGTCCAGTGCACGCCCCAAGGGCAGTTGCATCGCAGCGAATCCCAGAAAGTAGGCACCGGCCAGCAAACCCAGATCCGCGGGTTGCAGCTGCAGCTCGCCGCTGAACACCGGCGCCAGCGTGGCCGTCACCGCGCGCAACAGGGCGGAGAGGAAATACGCGAAAGCAAAGGCCAGTACCACGGTGATGGCTTGACGCAACGGCACCGGCACCCCGTCCGCGCTGACCTCAATCATTGTCACGAGCCGGCGCGCAAGCTGTCGAAGAACGTGTCGGCGGCCTGCGGCGGCACTTGCTCGCCCAGCACGGTGGCCTGGAAGATCTGCGTACCCCTGGCAAACACCGCCAGCTGCTCGGTCACATTGCGACCATCGGGCAAGCGCCCGTGGATCTCCAGCCGCGCACTGTGTGGATTGGGCGTCGCACCCGGCACTTGCAAGGCCAACTCGCGTGCTGCCTTGGCAGCACCCAGGTTGCCCGCTGCGGCACGGCGCAATTCCAGCAGGGCCGGGCCCACCCGTGCAGGGTCGTGCATCTCGGCCGTAGCCAGCGCCCAGGTCGAGCCACCGGCCCTGCAGGCATACAGCACCATTTGCACCGGGCGTTGCCCGAGAGGGACTTGCCGCGCATCCTGGCTGGCCTTGCACGGGAACAGCAAGCTGACATCGCTGCCGGCAGGGCGCAGCTCGCGCCAGTCCAGCGCCGGCGCACAGGCCGCCACCGGCAAGCCCACCGCATACAGAACACACCAGCGTCGATTCATGAAGCGGAGGATTATTCAGCACTGCTACCGGGCGAGACGCCCCCCGGTCCCTGGCCCTCGCCGCAACGAGACCCGCGGCAAGGGCCTGTCGGGCGGCGCCGGGGAACCCGGATTCGCCGACCTGGCGGCAGGCGTGAAGAAGTGCCGCGCCGATGGTGCGCCGCTGTGGCGTCCCCCGTGAATGCGGGCTGGCCGCGCCTGTGCGTTGGGCCAAACTCACAGGTATCAAAATGTTCGCGATGGCCTGCCGCAAGCGTGTGAGGCAAGCCCGCGACAAGCAGGCGCAAGGCTCAGCGCCAGTTTCAGAGGAACGAAACGCATGGACTTGACCGACTTGCCCGAGGCATCGGGCCAACCGCCAGGCAAGGCCGCATTCGGTGGCGATCTCGGGCCCGATGAATCCTTCCGCGAACTGATCGGCCAGCTCGGGCAGGAGGTGGCCACACCGTTGGCCAGCGCACTCGAGCGCGTCAACGCCTTTGCGGCGACCGGCCGCATCGATCGCGCCGGCCTGCGCGGCTTGCGCCGCGAAATCGAGGGTGCGCGGCGCATCGGCCTGAGCGCCCAGCAGATCGGCCGTTTCGCCTCGGGCCGCGTGCGGCAGCACCAGCAGCGGCTCAGCCTGACGGAGGCACTGCGCGATGCGCTGGCCCAGCGCGCGCGCGAAACCGCCTCGCGCGGCATCGAGCTGCGGCAGGAACTCAAGCCCGCCGAAGTCATGATCGATGCATCGATGCTGTCGGCGCTGCTGCAAGCCCTGCTCGACTGGAGCTTCGAGCACGCGCGTTCGCACATCGAGTTTCGCATCGAGCTGAAGACCTGGCCAGTGCACGCTCGCCTGGGCTGCCGCTTTGCCTACATACCCGCCGACGAATTGCCCGCCATGGACAAGGCGGCGACCCTGCGCGAACCGGCGTTGGACACGATCGCCTGGCAACTGCTGTGGCGCTTGGCGAAGACCCTCGGGCTGCTGGTGCGGCGCGAGGAGTCTGGCGGCAGCAGCCGCTTGATGCTGGAGTTCCCGCGCACCGTGGACGCCGATGCGCTGACGCTGTCACCACTGGCCTTCGATGCCGAACCCGCCGTCGGCCTCAACTCCCAGCCGATGGTGGGCCGGCATGTGCTGGTCATCGCCGCGCGACGCGAGACGCGCAACAGCGTGCGCGAGACACTGCGGCCGATGGGACTGATGGTGGACTACGTCGCCTCGGTCGACGAAGCGCGCGAGTTCTGCACCGGTGGCCTGCCGCATGCCATCGTCTTCGAAGCCGCGCTGGGCGGCGAAAACTTCCGCAAGCTGCGCACGGAATGGTCACGCGAGGTGCCGACCCTGGCTTTCATCGAAATCGCAGAGCAGGGACGCGAGCTCGAAGTCAGCGACCTGGGCGGCCAGCGCACCTCGCGCATCGGCCGCGACGTCATCGTCAGTGCCTTGCCCAGCGCGCTGACATTCGAGCTGGTCAAGGGCGGCTGAAGCAGGCTCAAGCCAGGCTGCCGGTCACGCCGGCGGCATGCGCCTGCTGGTCGGCATGGTAGCTGGAACGCACCAGCGCGCCGACGGCGGCGTGGCTGAAACCCATCTTTGCCGCTTCGGCCTCGAACATCGCGAAGGTCTCGGGAAGCACATAGCGCAACACCGGCAGGTGGTGGCCGCTGGGTGCCAGGTACTGACCGATGGTCAACATGTCGATGCCGTGATCGCGCATGTCGCGCATGGCCTGCAGAATCTCATCGTCGGTCTCGCCCAGGCCGACCATCAACCCGCTCTTTGTCGGCACGCCCGGCACGGCGGCCTTGAAGTCGCGCAGCAGGCCCAGGCTGAAGGCGTAATCCGATCCCGGGCGGGCCTGCCTATACAGGCGCGGCACCGTTTCCAGGTTGTGGTTCATGACGTCGGGGGGCGCGGCCTTCAGGATATCCAGCGCTCGGCCCAGGCGGCCGCGAAAATCGGGCGTCAGGATCTCGATGCGCGTGGACGGCGACAGCTCACGCACGCGGCGGATGCATTCGACAAAGTGCGCGGCACCGCCATCGCGCAGATCGTCCCGATCGACGCTGGTGATGACCACATACTTCAGCTTCAGCGCGGCGATGGTGCGCGCCATGTTCAGCGGCTCGTCAGCGTCCAGCGGATCCGGACGGCCGTGGCCGACATCGCAGAAGGGGCAACGGCGCGTGCACTTGTCGCCCATGATCATGAATGTGGCGGTACCGTTGCCAAAACATTCGCCGATGTTCGGGCAGGAGGCTTCTTCGCACACCGTGTGCAGCTTGTGCGCGCGCAGGATCGACTTGATCTCATAGAAGCGCGTGCTCGGCGAGCCGGCCTTGACGCGGATCCACTCCGGCTTCTTAAGCATCGGCGCGGCCACCACCTTGATCGGGATGCGCGAAGTCTTGGCCCGCGCCTTTTGTTTCTCGGCGGGGTTGTAGGTCGGCGTCGTCATGTCGGGTGCGATCGTGGCGAAGGTACAGCAGTCTAGCCGGCAGCGAGGCGCCGCGCCCTCAATGCCCGTCGCGCGGCAACAGTTGCCGCATCAACGCCGCCGCCAATCGCTCGGCAGCATCTTGCCAGCTTGCGTGCACGCCAATCGAGCGCAAATCCACCGTGCTCAGGCCAGCATGGCCGCAGGGGTCGATGCGCAAAAAAGGCGCCAGGTCCATCGCCACGTTCAGGGCCAGTCCATGGTAGGCGCAGCCGCGGCTGACCTTGATGCCCAGCGCGGCGATCTTGCCCAGGCCGGCAAAGCGCTCCCCGGGCTCGGGCGGCGGCAAGATGGCGTGGCCGAATGGATCATCCAGTCGCACGTAGATGCCGGGCGCGCCGCTCACGCGGTGCCCCGTGACGCCCAGATCTTGCAGCACCCGCAACAGGCTGGTCTCGATGCGAAACACATACTCCTTGACATGGATGCCCAGCCGCCGGAGGTCCACCAGCGGGTAGGCCACCACCTGGCCCGGGCCGTGATAGGTGACCTGTCCGCCACGTGCGGTCTGCACGACAGGGATGTCCCCCGGGTCGAGCACATGCTGTGCCCGTCCCGCCACGCCCTGGGTGAACACGGGTGTGTGCTCGACCAGCCAGAGTTCGTCTTCGACATCAGCGCCGCGTTGCTCGGTGAAGCCACGCATCTCGGCCTCGATCCCGGCATAGTCGCGTCGGCCCAGAGTCAGCACGCGCATAGGTCTCGGTGGCTCAAGAGGCGGCCGCGCTACAGCGCCTGAAGCCTTCGAGCGCGCGGATCGCGGCGACCACCCGCGCACGCGCATAACGCGCCTCGATCGCGGCCCGGTTGCCTTGCGATTGCCGAGGCGTCAATCCCAGCAGGGGCGCAGCCGGATCGGCCTCCAAAGTCTCGATGGCGTGCAAAGTGATCCCCAGGCCGGAGAAGAAGCCAAACAACGGGTTGTCGCGTCGCATGTACACGCTGGCCCCCCGGTACAGCGCTGCGCAGATGTTGCCGACGGCCTGCTGGCGACGGTGGTTCATCAACACCACGCCGCAGCCCGCGAGAAGCCTGTTGTACGCCTCGATGGGCAGCCAATCGGTCAGCGGCTCGAAGTGCTCCCCCAGTGCAGCACGGCCGGCCGCGGCCACCGCCTTGGCATAACCCTGCGGCGCCACTCCGTAGCTCAGCGGCGCCAGCACCCGGCCGCCATACGGCAGACGGCCGCGCAGCAGTTCTAGCGCCTCAATGTGATTGTTGGTGGGGTTGGCGGAGTTGCCGAGCAGCACGTCGGGCCCCGCCATCGCCTGGGCGCCCGCAGCAAACACGTCCTCGACCGTGAACGATGGGATGGCATGCAAGGTGGCGCGCAGCGACGGCAGCACGTCGCGCAGCATCGCCGCATCCGCAGGGTTGGCGCTCAAGACGTCCACACGATGCGCGACCGCAAACACCGGCGGGCGCTTGGGCCCGACAGGCTCGACACCGGCCATGCTTGAGCGCACCCAGGTGCGCAGCCGGGACCACGACGCACGGGCCCCCCCCTTGCGCGCGGCGCCTTCCAGGCTGCGCAGCAATTCGCCCGTGCGCGGCATTAGCAGCTCGCCCAGCTGCGGCTTGAGCAGCGGCATGTAGTCACCGCCCCCCGACATCCAGACCACCAGGCAGTCGGGGCGAACATTGCGCAGTGCGGGCGCGAACTTCGATGCCATCGCATGCACCACCACGCAGTCGGCTGCAGCGAGTTGAGACGCGATCCAGCGCGTTCGAAAATACAGCGAACCATGGTGACTGACCTGCGGCCCAGGTGTCGCGTGGCGCCTATCACCGCGTCGCACCTTGGCCAGCAGGTAACGGTTCTGCCCAGGAAACGCTTCCTCGAACAGCGACTGCGCCAACGGCACGAACTTCTTGTCACTCGACAAATGGACGATCTTCATTCGGCAACCGAATCGATCCAGGCGAAGCAGCCTTGCCACGGCGCGTGGCTCGACGGCACCATCGTCGCGCGCTTCAAGAGTGGTGCCGGCGCGGCGTCGGCGTGGCGGCATACACGCCGCCCGCAGGGCAGTCGCTCATGATCAAGGCG
Organism: uncultured beta proteobacterium; assembly: GCA_963837675.1. Lineage (GTDB taxonomy): Bacteria > Pseudomonadota > Gammaproteobacteria > Burkholderiales > Burkholderiaceae_C > Rubrivivax. The sequence goes on from CAWIOH010000003.1 coordinate 264,705, forward strand.
CCAGCGCCCACGATGCAGCCGGCACCGATCGTCACCCTGTCGCGCACATTGGCATTGGCGCCGAGGAAACAGCACTCCTCGATCACGGCATTGCCGTTGACGCTGCTGTTGTTGCCAAGCCAGACATGGCTTTCGATGCGGGCATGGTGCGACACCACCGCCCGCGGGCCGATGGACACGTTGTCGCCGATGCGCGCGAAGGGCTGCACGACCGCGAGTTCGCGCACATGGCAGTTGGCACTGATAACGACATTGCGCGCGATGACGGCGGACTCGTGCACGAAGCTCGGCAAGCTGTAACCCAGCGCCTGCGCCTGCAAAAAGATGCGCTTGCGCGGACGGTTGAAATCCGAGTAGCCGACGGCCACGAACAGCTCGTGCGTGCTCGGCGGAAAGCGGCGTTGGGCTTCTTCAAACGGCAGCACCGGCAAGCCGGCGAAGTAGCTGGTGCTCAGGAAGGCGGCGTCGACGGTGAACGCCACCACCTGCCGTCCAGCGTGCTGGGTGAAGTAATAGTGCGCCTGCTCCACCATGGGCCCGACGCCGAAGATGAGCAGCGGCTTGCTCACTGGATTGCCCTCCGCGCTGCGCGCGCAAGCCGCACCTTACAGCACCACCTTGACCATCGGATGGGTCGACAGCGTCCGGTACAGCTCATCCAGCTGCTCGCGGCTGGTGGCCTCGACGGTCAGCGTCAGGCCGAGGTACTTGCCCGCGCTGCTGCTGCGCAATTCCACCGTGGCCGCATCGAAGCCGGGGTCGAAGCGCTTGGCGATGTCGACCATGGCTTGCACGAAGCCATCTGCCCGCAAGCCCATGACCTTGATCGGGAACGCGCTCGGGTACTCGATCAGACTGTCGTCGCCTGCGGGAGCGGCCATCAGATCGACTGCAGCGACTTGGCGCGCTGGTAGGCCTCGAGCAGCCGCGCATAGATCGGCCCGACCTTGCCGCGCAGCGCGCCGTGGCCGACCGCCTCGCCGTCGAGCTGGGTCACGGCCAGCACCTCCTTGGTGGCGGAGCTGAGCAACAATTCGTCGGCGCTGCGCACATCGGCTTCGGGTATCGGGCGCAGGTTGTAGGCGATGCCCACCTCCTCGCACAGCTCGCGCAACAGCTCGAAGCGGATGCCTTCGAGCACATGCTCGCTCTTCGGCGGGCCGAGCAACGCGCCTTCGTGCACCACCCAGACGTTGCTGGCCGCCGCCTCGGTGAGATAGCCGTCGCGGAACATGATCGTCTCCAGCGCAGCGTGGTCGGCCGAAATCTGCCGCGCCAGCACGTTGCCCAGCAAGGAGATGCTCTTGATGTCGCCGCGCTCCCAGCGAAAGTCGCGCGCCGTCACGCAGGCCACGCCATGGTGCCGCTGCTCGGCCGTGGGCGGCTTCATCGGCGTGACCATCATGAACACCGTGGGCACGATGCCCTGCGGCATGACATGGTCGCGTGGCGCCACGCCGCGGGTGATCTGGATATAGACCAACTGGTCCACCGAACCGGTCTGCGCCGCCAGCGCATGCACCAGTTGGCGGCAGCGCTCGAGCCAGCCCTGACGCTCGTGCGGGTTGGTGATGCGCGTCTTGCCAAGGCCACGCTGCAGCCGCGCCATGTGTTCGTCGAAGCGGAAAAGCCGCTGACCATACACCGGCACGACTTCATACACGCCGTCGCCGAAGATGAAGCCGCGGTCAAGCACTGAGACCTTGGCGTCGCACACGCGCGTGTATTCACCGTTCAGATAGCAGGGGGTGTCGGGCAGGTCGGTAGGCATGACAAGGTCTTGGCGTAGGGCTTGCAGCTTACTTGATCCACAGGCGGATGGCATCCCAGGTGCGGCCGACGATGCCGGCCAGCGGCACCGGCTCGAGTACCACCAACGGCACGCTCGTCACGGCCGTGCCGCCGGCGGTGCTGACCTTGATCGTGCCCACGGCCTGGCCCTTGGCCAGCGGCGCCAGCAGCGGGTCAGTGCGCTCGATCTGCGTCTTCAGCTTGTCGCCTTCGCCCTTGGGAACGCTGACGTACAACGCCCCTGGGGCGCCGAGCTGGGCCTCGGGGCTCTGCCCCTTCCATACCGGCACACTCGCGACCGCCTTGCCGGCTTCGAACAGGCGCACCGAATCCCAGGCAGTGAAACCCCAGTTGAGCAGCTTCTGGCTTTCATTGGCGCGCGCCTCGCGCGAGGCCGTGCCCATGACGACGCTGAGCAAGCGCCGCCGGCCGTTGGGCATGTCGCGCACCGCGCTGGCCACCAGGCAGTAGCCGGCGGCGTCGGTGTAGCCGGTCTTCATGCCATCGACGGTCGGGTCGCGGCCGAGCAGCAGGTTGCGGTTGTCCTGCTTGATGCGGTTGTAGGTGAACTGGCGTATCGAGTAGTACTTATAGAAATCGGGGAAGTCGTTGATGATCTTCGCTGCGATCACCGCCACGTCGCGCGGCGAGGCGTAGTGCCCAGCTTCGGTCAACCCGGTGACATTGCGGAACTGCGTGTTCTTCAGCCCCCAGGCCTGGGCCTGCTTGTTCATCATGGCGACGAAGTTGTCGAGACTGCCCCCCACGGCCTCGGCCAGCACCACCGAAGCATCGTTGCCGCTTTGCACGATCACGCCCTTCAGCAAGTCGTCCACTTTCGGCGTCATCGTCGTGTCGATGAACATCAGCGAGCCGCCGCCCTTGCGCTCGGCCCAGGCGCGCTGCGACACCGGCAGCGTCTGTTCCAGCGTCAGCTTCTTGTCGCGGATGGCGACGAACACCAAGTAGGCCGTCATCAGCTTGGTGAGCGAGGCCGGGTCGGCCTGGGCGTCGGCATCGCGCTCGGCCAGCACTTGCTGGCTGCTCAGGTCGACCAGCAGGTAGCTGCGGCCCGCGATCTCCGGCGGCTGCGGCATTTGCGCCCAGGCATTCCAGGTGGTGGCGGCGGCAAGGCAAAAGCTCAGAAGTCTTTTCATGGATTCCAACGAGAACTCGAAAGTGAAGCGGCGTCAGTCGTGCCAGGCACCGATCACCAGGGATTTGAGCAGCGGCAGCTGCCCGTGAAAGAAATGGCCGGCACCGGGCACCACGGTCACCGGCAAGCCCAGCGGCCGGGCCCAGTCGAAGACAGCGGCAAGCGGCACCACGTCGTCGGCTTCGCCGTGGATGAGCAGCGTGTCTTGCGGCACCGCCGCCATGTCGAAGCGGCTGACGGCCGGCGCCACCAGCACCAGACGCTCGGCTGCACGGCCATCGACACCGAGGCGCAACGCGGCGTTCGAAGCCACGAAACCGCCGAAGGAAAAGCCCGCCAGCACCAGCGCCTGGCCATCGCCACGAAACGCCGTCACCACGGCCAGCGCATCGTCGATCTCGCCGCGGCCGCCGTCCCAGGCGCCGGCCGAGGCGCCGACACCGCGGAAGTTGAAGCGCACTGTGCTGTAACCCAGCTGGGTGAGGGCACGCGCCAGTGTCTGCACCACCTTGTTGTCCATCGTGCCGCCATGCTGCGGATGCGGGTGACACAGCACGGCCAGGCCCCGCGGCGCATCGGCGGACGGCGCATCGACGGCGCATTCGATCGCCCCGTCCGGGCCGGCGATGCTGAGTCTGCGGGTGTGGGCGTTCATGCCCGGAGCGTCAACGGCCAACGTCCGGCGGCAGCAGCAGGCGCTCGACCACCTGGCCCTGCTTCAGGTGGCTGTCGACGATCTCGTCGATGTCCTGCTGATCGACATAGGTGTACCAGACCGCTTCGGGATAAACCACGACCACCGGTCCGCCGGCGCAACGGTCCATGCAGCCGGCCTTGTTGATCCGCACACCCCCCGGCCCGGCCAGGCCGGCCGCCTTGATCCGCGCCTTGCAATGGTCCAGCGCGGCCTGCGGGTCATGCATCGAGCAGCTGGCCTCGCCGTTGTCACGCTGGTTCAGGCAGAAGAAGACATGATGCTTGTAGTAACTCATTGTCGAATTGTAGGCAGCCACCGATGCGCGGCGCCGTCAGCGCTCGCCGCGCGAGCCCAGGCGGCCGAGCAGCCAGGCCATCGCCGCATAGGGCCACAACCAGCCGATCCACAGCGCCAACCCATGGAAGCGAATGAAGCGGCCCTGCTCCCAGCGCTGCAGGTTGTCGGCGAAGTAGGGGTCCACCGGCGCCTGGCTGACCAGCACCACCAGCGCAGCCATCACCGCCAATCCCAGCCCGGCCGCGGCGCGCATGTCCAGCCAGGTGCAGGCCAATGCCAAGACGCTGCCCAGCAGCAACGCCGGCAGGCTGCGCGGCGTGACCCAGGCCAGTGCATGGGCTGGCCCGAAACCCAGTGCGGTGGACAAGGTGGTGGTGGCCACGCCCACCGCCACCACGCTCAGCACCAGCAGCCTGCTTCGCCCGCCGCGACGCGCGACACTCGAGGCCAGCAGGCAAGGCGCGAGCAGCCCGAAAGTCTGCGCCATCGCTTCCGACAGCGGCGACAACGGCGCGACCCAGTTGCCGGGGTCGTCCAGCATCACCCGCAGGCCATCGGCCCAGGGCAAATCCGCGATCAAGGCCATCAGCGTCTCGCGCAATTGATTGCCGACATGGCCGACGCCAAAAGGTACCGGCGTCGGAAACAGCAGGCCGACGGGCCAAAGTGCCAACAGGCTCAACGCGCCGGCGCTGTCGCGTACGAACCAGCGCTCGCGCGTGGACTGCCAGCGCTGCAGCAGCCCCAGGTGCAACAGCAGCGTCGCGAGCGCCGCACCGGCAGCCGCGCCGGCACTGTTCAAGGCCCAGTCCACCCGCGACGGCACGCGCCCGGGCAGGAACTGCTGCGTCACTTCCGTGGCATAGGACAGCGCCGCCGGCACCAACACCGCGACCAGCGCCGCGCGCCAGACTGCGCGGCCGGCACGCACCTGCGCCACCAGCAGCAGCGCGCCCAGCGGCATGTAGCCCAGCACGTTGGCGGCAACATCGAAGGGGTCGCGCCAGGGCGGCCAGGGCAAGGCCAGCAGCGACGGCAGCGACGGCCCGGGCGGCCAGCGCCAGCCAACGAACGGATACAGGCTGGCATACAGCACCAGCGCGCCATAGACCAGCGCCAGCGGCGCGGAAGAACTGCGTTGACGCGGGGACAGGGCCACTAGAACGGCTTGACCACCACCAGCACCACGATGGCCGCGAAGAGCAGCACCGAGCATTCATTGAAGACGCGAAACCAGCGCTCGCTGCGCTGGTTGGCGCTTTGCTCGAAGTGGCGCAGCAAGCGGCGGCACGCATGGTGGTAGCCCACCACTGCCACGACCAGCAGCAGCTTGACATGCATCCAGCCCTGGCCCGCACCCAGGCCGACGCCGTAGACGAGCCACAGCACCAGGCCCAGTGCGATGGCAGGCAGCATCAAGAGGCTGGAGAAACGGTACAGCTTGCGCGCCATCAGCAGCAGGCGTTCGCGCTCGGCGTGGCTGTCGGGCGCCACCGTCGCCAAATTGACGAACAGGCGCGGCAGATAGAACAACCCGGCGAACCAGCTGGCGACAAAAACGATGTGCAAGGCCTTGACCCAGAGGTATCCACTGCTCATGCACGGATTATCCAGGGGCCTGCGCCAACGCCCGGCGGAAGAAAAGTGGCCCCGGCACGAAGCCGGGGCCGGCAAGCCTTATCGCTGTCATCACGTTAAGGCACCTGCTCAGGGAGGAAAGCAGGGAACGATGGCCTTGCGGCTATCATTCGTCGGCCACTTTAGCAGCGCCAGGTCACGGCCGAGATAGAGACTTCCCGAGCTTTCCAATGCCCGTTTGCGGGAACCCGGCGGCGCCGATGCATGTGGCTCATTCCGAGGACCCGCCCCTTGTTCAATCCGCCGCCTTTTCCCACCAGCCGCCCGCGCCGTCTGCGGCGCGACAGTTTCACGCGCGCATTGGTGCGCGAGCACCGGCTCTGCGCCGATGACCTGATCCTGCCGGTGTTCGTGCTCGACGGCAGCGGCCAGTCGCAGGACGTGCCCAGCATGCCCGGCGTGCAGCGTCGCAGCCTCGACCGCCTGTATGCCACCGCCGAGGAATGCCTGGCGCTCGGCATTCCGGTGATGGCGCTGTTTCCGGTGATCGACGCGTCGCTGAAGACGCCCGACGGGCGCGAGGCCACCAACCCCGACGGCCTGGTCCCGCGCGCGGCGCGCGAACTGAAGAAGCGCTTTCCCGCAGCTCGGCCTCCTGACCGACGTGGCGCTCGACCCCTTCACCAGCCACGGCCAGGACGGGCTGCTCGACGACGGCGGCTACATCGTCAATGACAGCACCGTCGCCGTGCTGACGCAGCAGGCGCTGGTGCAGGCCGAGGCTGGCGTCGATATCGTCGCGCCGAGCGACATGATGGATGGCCGCATTGGTGCGATCCGCGCGGCGCTGGAAGGCGCAAGGCGCCATCCACACCCGCATCATGGCCTACAGCGCCAAGTACGCCAGCGCCTTCTACGGCCCCTTCCGCGACGCGGTGGGTTCCGCCACGAACCTGGGCAAGAGCGACAAGAAGGTCTACCAGATGGATCCTGGCAACAGCGACGAGGCGCTGCGCGAAGTGGCGCTCGACCTGGCCGAAGGCGCCGACATGGTGATGGTCAAGCCCGGCATGCCTTATCTGGACATCCTGCGCCGCGTCAAGGACGAGTTCCGCGTGCCGACCTTCGCCTACCAGGTCAGCGGTGAATACGCGATGCTCAAGGCCGCCGCGGCCAACGGCTGGCTGGACCACGACGCGGCGATGATGGAAGCGCTGCTGGCCTTCAAGCGCGCCGGCGCCGACGGGGTGCTGAGCTATTTCGCGCTGGATGCCGCGCGCTGCCTGCGCCAGTCCTGAAGTTCGCCCCGGAAAGCCCGGCGGTCATGCGCATTTTTCATGTCGGCACGGACCGACTGACCGAACTCGATGGGCTGCCCGACCAATTGCCAGGCAGCGGCTTCCTGTGGATCGGCAGCGCCCGGCGCGAGTTCGAGGTCAGCGCCGTGCAGATCCAGAGCCACCTGCAGGCCTGGACCGGCGGGCAGCTGGTGGACCTGCACATTGCCGACCTGCTGAACAACCAGTTGCCGTCGAATTTCGACACCACCTCCTGGTACGACCTGCTGGTCTTCCGCCGCCTGGCCGCCGGTGCGGGCAGCGAGGCCCTGTTCGTCGATGACGAGCATGGCACGATGGCCAGCGCGCGCAAGGCACTGGCCTCGATCGACACCAGCCCGGTGGGCTTTGCCGTCTTCGATCGCGTGTTGATCACCGTGCATCCGGCCGAATGCGTGGTGCGCGAATACTTTGCCCAGCGGCTGGTGCAGCAGGGAGCCAACGGCGATGCGCGCGGCCAGCCGCGCATGCCCGCCAGTCCGGCCGACCTGATGCTGCGCATGGCCAATCACATGGTCGACAGCTACCTGGCGCTGCGCCGGCTGCTGACGCGGCAGCTGGGCGCGCTGCAACACCACCTGCTCGACCCGAAAAGCCGCTTCAACAACTGGTCGATGTTGCTCGAAGCACGCAACACCTTGCACATGCTGGAGGACACCTGCGAGGACCAGCGCAGCGCGATCCAGGAATGGATCGACGCCCTCGACGAATGGCCGCCGGAAAGCGAGGCCGCCAAGCGGCACGAGCGCGAATTGCTGCGCCTGCGCTCCCGCGACGTGCTCGAACACATCGAGCGCGTGCTGAGCCATGTACGCCGCCTCGAGCATTCGGCCGAGGTGGCGGTGCAGATGCACTTCTCGGCGCTCGGCAACCGCACCAACGACATCATGCGCACGTTGACGGTGTTGACGGCCGTGTTCCTGCCGCTGAACCTGATCACCGGCTTCTTCGGCATGAACTTCGATTCGCTGCCGCTGATCCACTCAGCCACCGGCATCTGGGCCGCCGTCGGCACGATGGCGTTGGTCGGCGTCGGACTGCTGCTGTACTTCCGGCGCAAACGCTACCTCGGCGCGCAGAAGCGCCGATGATCGTCAACCGTCGCTGGGCCGGCCGTAGGGGTCGTCGAAGCCAAGTGCCGCCAGAACGGCCGACTCCCTCGCCTCCATGACCGCGGCTTCGGCGTCGGACCGCTCGTGATCCAGGCCCTGCGCATGCAGGCTGCCGTGCACCAGCAGGTGCGCATAGTGCGCCGCCAGCGAAATGCCGGCGGCGGCCGCCTCACGCTCGACCACGCTCGCACACAACACCAGGTCGGCGTGCACCTGCGGCGTGCGCGCGTAGTCAAAGGTCAGCACGTTGGTGGCGTGGTCCTTGCCGCGAAAGTCGCGGTTCAATCGGCGCGCCTCGTCTTCGTCGACGATGCGCACGGTGATCGCTGCCGGCGCATCGAGCGCGCTGCGCAGCCAGCGTGCCACGTGGTGCCTGGGCAAAAGGGAGCGATGCCGCGCGTCGGGCATCTGCAGCGACAGTTGCAGCGCCGGCTGCGGCAAGCGGGCCACCCTCAACCCTCCTCGGCGCGGCCGCGCGCTGCGTCGTAGGCTTCGACGATGCGCGCCACCAGCGGATGGCGCACCACGTCGCCGGCCGTGAACTGCGTGAAAGCCACGCCCTCGACACCGGCCAGCACGCTCTGCGCCTCGACCAGCCCGCTGACGCGGCCCTTGGGCAAGTCGATCTGGCTGGTGTCGCCTGTGACCACGCAGCGCGAGCCGAAGCCGATGCGCGTGAGGAACATCTTCATCTGCTCGGAAGTGGTGTTCTGCGCCTCGTCGAGGATGACGAAGGCATGGTTCAGCGTGCGCCCGCGCATGAAGGCCAGCGGCGCCACTTCGAGCAGGCCCTTGTCGAAGGCGCGCGTCACGCGCTCCAGACCCATCAGGTCGTACAGCGCGTCGTACAGCGGGCGAAGGTAGGGATCGACCTTCTGCGCCATGTCGCCGGGCAGGAAGCCGAGCTTCTCGCCGGCCTCGACCGCCGGGCGTGTGAGCACGATGCGCTGCACCGTGCTGCGCTCGAGCGCGTCCACGGCGCAGGCCACCGCGAGAAAGGTCTTGCCGGTACCGGCGGGACCGACGCCGAAGCACATGTCGTGGCTCAGCATCTGGCGCAGGTATTGCACCTGGTTCGGCGTGCGTCCGGCCAGGTCGGAGCGACGGGTGTGGAGCACGATGCGCCCGCCGTCGGACGCCGTCGGCGTCGCCGCTGCGTTCGCGCGGTCGCGCGGCAGCGCCAGTTGCAGCGCTTGAGCATCGATCGGCTGGGTCGCACCCCGATAAAGCGATTGCAGCAGTTCGGCCGCCGACGCGGCTGCGGCTTCCTCGCCTTCAACGCGAAAGGCTTCGTGACGGTGCGTGATGCTCACTCTTAGCGCCCTTTCGATGTCACGCAGGTTCTGCTCGAGCGGGCCGCACAGGTGTGCCAGGCGAAGGTTGTCCACCGGCGAGAACTCAAACCGAAGAATCACGTCGAGCGCCGGCCGCGCGCGGGGCGGCGAAGGAAGCGGAACAAGCGCACATTGTCGCCGCAGCGCGGCGACGGTGCTCCTGCACAATCGCCGCTGCCATGCTCCGCCCATGCCGATTGCCCCCTGCCCGGCCCTGGGCCTCAGGTCGCTGTGCCGGAATCTTCCGGCTTGCGATGGCCCTTGGCTGCATCGTGCTGCTGATCGCCGTGCCGGGGCGGGCCCAGGCGCAAAGCGTGAGGGTGCATTCGGCCCTGGCCGTGGTCTCCGACAGCCCGGTTTTTCCGACCAGCCCCTTGCCGACGCGTGTCGATCTGCCCGACGACTGGTCGCGCAGCCGGCCAGGCAGCAGCGGCCCGGTGTGGTACCGCATCAGCTTCACCGCGCCCGGCCTGCGCGAAAGCGGCGACCTGCTCGCGCTGTACATCGAGCAGGTGTGCACCAACGTCGAAGTCTTCCTCAATGGCCAGCTGGTGCACAGCGGTGGGCAGATGCGCGAGCCCATCACGCAGAACTGCAACCATCCGCAGCTGGTGAGCCTGCCGGCGGCCCTGATCGCGCCGGGCCTGAACGCGCTGGATCTGAAGGTGGTGGGTCACCCCCTGTCGCACGTGGCCTCGACCCACCGGGCTGGCAGCCTGTCGGCGCTGGAGATCGGTGCGAAGTCGCTGCTGGAACCCAAACACGCGCAACAGCTCGCGCTCAACGTGACGGTGCCCCAGGCGATCAGCGCAACGCTGGTGTTGATGGGCGGCTTCATGTTCGCGCTGGGCTGGATCAACCGCCGCGAAAGCCACCTCGCCTATTTCGGCGCGCTGTCGGTGGGCTGGGCCATCGTCGAATCGCGCCAATGGTTGCGCGACCTGCCGGTGGACAACGCCGTGGCCGAGTTCCTGCTGTGCGCGATGCTGCCGTTGTTGACGCTGGCCAGCGTGCAGTTCCTGCTGCGCTATGCCAACTATCGCCATCGCTGGGTTGACCGGTGGCTGCCACTGCAATGCCTGTTGATGCCGCTGAGCCTGGTGCTGGCCGGGCCGCAGCACCTGTACCCGATGGCCAGCTTCTGGTACGTGCTGCTGGCGCTGCAAACCTTGGTCGCGGCCGGCTTCTACCTGCGCACGCAATACGACGAGCGGCGCCGTTCGTTCTGGCCGATGGCGATGCTGCTGTGCATCGCCACGGTGGCGCTGGCGGTGGAGTATGTGTCGCAGAAGTTCGGCATCCGCTCGCTGGCCACGCAACTGGCGCAAATCGCCACGCCGCTGATGATGGTGCTGGTCGGCCTGCGCCTGTTGCAGCAGCACGGCCGCGCGTTGCAGGCGGCCGAAGAGAGCAAGGCCCATCTCGAGCTGCGCATTCGCGAGGCCACTGCCGAGATCGAACACAATTTCGCCCAGCTGGCCGAGCTGCGCGTCGAGAAGGTCACCGAGCGCGAGCGCAAGCGCATCGCCGCCGACCTGCACGACGACCTCGGCGCCAAGCTGCTGACCATCGTGCACACCAGCGAATCGGAGCGCATCAGCACGCTGGCGCGCGAGGCGCTGGAGGAGATGCGCCTGTCGGTGCGCGGCCTGACGGGCAAGCCGGTGCGGCTGATCGACGCGCTGGGCGACTGGCGCGCCGAAGTCATCTCGCGCCTGGGTCAGGCCGGCATCGAGGCCGACTGGAGCGCGCCGCACGAGGAGCTGCCGCAGACGCTGTCGGCCCGCGCCTTCGTGCAGACCACGCGCATCCTGCGCGAAGCGGTCAGCAACGTCATCAAGCACAGCGGCGCCACGCATTGCTCGCTCAGCTGCGAGATCACCGATGGCGACGTCGTGATCGTGGTGCGCGACAACGGCGATGGCATTCCGATGGAGCTGGATGGCCGGCTCGACCGCGGCCACGGCATGGCCAGCATGAAGCATCGCGCCAAGCAGTTGCAGGGCCAGTGCCTGGTCGAGTCCGGCCCCGGCTACGGAACCGTGATACGCCTCACGCTTCCCTTGACGCGCGCCATCGAACCGGCATAGGCCGCTGTTAGCATGGTTTTCCCTCGCTGGCGGAGCACGCCATGACCAACATCCTGCTGCTGGAAGACCTGCCCGAAATCCGCGCCTGGCTGAGCAGCCTGGTGCAGCAGGTGTTTCCGGACGCGCACATCTCCGAGGCGGCCCGCGTGCACGATGCGCTGGGGTTGGTGTCGGCCATTCGCTTCGATCTGGCGCTGATCGACCTGGGACTGCCCGACGGATCGGGCGTCGATGTGGTGGCGGCGTTGCGCGAGCAGCAGGCCGAAACGCAAAGCGTGGTGGTCACGATCCACGACGACGACGAGCACCTGTTCCCGGCGCTGCAGGCCGGCGCCTTCGGCTACATCCTGAAGGAACAGGCGCGCGAGCTGATCATCGAACAGCTGCAGCGCATCAGCCAGGGCGAGCCGCCGCTGTCGCCGTCGATCGCGCGGCGCGTTATGGCCTATTTCGCCGCCAAGTCGAAACCGCAGCCGATGTCGGCCAGCTCGGCGTCGGTGCCGGCGGTGTCGCTGACGGAACGCGAAACCGAGGTGCTGCTGCGCGTCGCCAAGGGCTATACGCTGCCGGAGATCGGCGTGCAGCTGACGCTGTCGCGCCACACCATCGCCGACTATGTGAAGCAGATCTACCGCAAGCTGAATGTCAGTTCGCGCGCCGAGGCAGCGCTCGAGGCGCAACGCATGGGGCTGTTCGGCAGATAGCCTTTGCGCGGTGGCGATAATCGCCACATGATCGGACGGCTCACGGGCGTCATCGCGGAAAAGTCGCCCCCGCAGGTGCTGATCGACGTCAACGGCGTCGGCTACGAACTCGACGTGCCGATGAGCAGCTTCTACAACCTGCCGCCCATCGGTGAGCGCTGCATGCTGTTGACGCACTTCGTAGTACGCGAGGATGCGCAGCAGCTGTTCGGCTTTTGCACGGCCGAGGAGCGCAGCACGTTCCGGCTGCTGGTGCGCATCAGCGGGATCGGCGCACGTACCGCGCTGGCCGTCCTGTCGGGACTGAGCGTGGCCGAACTGGCGGCGGCCGTCAGCCGCCAGGAAAGCGGCCGCCTGGTGAAGGTGCCGGGCATCGGCAAGAAAACCGCCGAGCGTCTGCTGCTCGAACTCAAAGGCAAGCTGGGCCCGGACCTGGCCCTGCCCAGCACCGCGCCGATCGACGACGCACAGGCCGACATCGTGCAGGCATTGGTGGCACTCGGCTACAACGAGCGCGAAGCCGCTCAGGCGTTGAAGGCGCTGCCAGCCGCCATCGGCGTCAGCGACGGCATCAAGCTGGCGCTGAGGGCGCTGAACCGCTGACCGGCGCCGGCACGAACGCCGTTCTCAGTGCGCCGCCGCCTCCTGCACGTAACGGCCCACCAGCGACAGCAGTTCTTCTTCCGAGTACGGCTTGCCGAGATAGTGATTCACCCCCAGCTCGGCCGCATAGTCGCGATGCTTCTGGGCGATGCGCGAGGTGATCATGATCACCGGCAGACCGGCCAGACGGTCATCGGAGCGCATGTTGCGCACCAGGTCGAAACCGTCCATGCGCGGCATCTCGATGTCCGACAGCACCACCGTGGGCAGCTCATCGCCGAGCTTTTCAAGGGCATCCAGGCCGTCCTTGGCCAGCGCGACGCGGTAGCCCTCACGCGTCAGCAGCCGCTGCGTCACGCGACGCACGGTGAGTGAATCGTCCACCACCAGCACCAGCGGCGCCACCGGTGTCTTGGCCTCCTCGACCACCGGCTCGTCGATGCCCGGGCGTTGGCGAAGCTGCTCGCGCGCGGCGTCGCCATACAGCGTGGCCAGCGCCACCGGGTTGTAGATCAAGGCGACCGCACCCGAGGGCAACAGCGTGATGCCGGCAAGGCCGGGCAGCCGCGCCAGTTGCGGGCCGAGGTTCTTGACCACCACTTCCTGGTTGCCCAGCACCTCGTCGACGTGCAAGGCCACGCGCTGCGCGGCACTGCGGATGATCACCAGCGGCTGCGAACGCCCGGCCGCGCTGCCCCGGCCCGGGGTCTGCAACAGCGCGCCCAGCCAGAAGAACGGCAGCGTGCGATCGCCCAGCGTGAACACGCCGCTGGCATAGGCCTGCTCGATTTCCTCGGCGCCGATGCGCTTGACCATCTCGATCAGCGTGGACGGCACGGCGATGCTCAGCTCGCCGCAACGCAGCATGACCACCTGCGTCACCGCCGTGGTCAGCGGCAGCACCAGGCGGAAGATCGCTCCCTGACCCGCTGCCGTGGCGGTCTCGATGCGCCCGCCCATGGCGTTCACTTCGGCACGCACCACGTCCATGCCCACGCCCCGGCCGGCCAGCTCGCTCACGCTGTCGGCGGTGCTGAAACCCGGCGCGAAGATCATGTTGGCCAGGTCGGCGTCCGACACCTCGGCATCGGCTTGCACCAGCCGCAAGGCCAGCGCCCGCTCGCGGATGCGCTGCAGATTCAGCCCGGCGCCGTCGTCGCGAAATTCCACCGCCACTTCATTGCCCTCTTGCGCCAGGCTGATGGTGATGGTGCCGGTGGCATCCTTGCCGGCGGCCGTGCGCGCATCGGGCTTTTCGATGCCGTGCGCCACGCCGTTGCGCAGCAGGTGCTCGAAGGGGCCGGTCATGCGGTCGAGCACGCCGCGATCGACTTCGATCGAGCCGCCGACGATGTCCAGCCGGACCTGCTTGCCGCTTTCCTTGGCCGCCTGGCGCACCACGCGGTACAGGCGATCGGCCATGCTCTCGAACTCGACCATGCGCGTGCGCAACAGGTCGTCCTGCAGGTCGCGCGTCAGCCGCGCCTGCGCCGCCAGCTCGTCCTCGGTGGCCTGCAACGAACGCTGCAAGCCGCGCTGCACCGTGGCCACGTCGTTCACCGACTCGGCCATCATGCGCGTCAGTTCCTGGAAGCGCGTGAAGCGGTCCATCTCCAGCGGGTCGAAATCCTGCGACGCCGCCTTGGCCGCTTCCATGCGCGAGGCAATCTGCGATTCGGCCTGCAGTTCCAGATCGCGCAGCTGGCGCCGCAGCCGTTCCAGGTTTTCCGTCAGGTCGCCGAGCGAGCCCTTGATCTGTCCGACATCGGACTCGATGCGCGCGCGCGTGATGCTGACCTCGCCGGCCTGGTTGACCAGCCGGTCGAGCAGCGGCGCACGCACGCGCACGGCCGCCTGGCTGGCCGACGGCTTGTCGGCCTTCGGCAACGCCATGACCGCGCCGGTCTTGAAGCGGCTCCAGTCGATGCTGGCCACCGCCGCGCTCAACGGCGCCACCGGCAATGGCGGCAATGTCGTGGTCGGTTCGTCGTAGGCCGGCAGCGCAGCGGCGGCCGGTGGCTCCACCATGGCCTCGGGATCGGGCTGCGGCAGCGACTCCGCGACCCCCAGCGCCGCCTCGGCCTCGGCCAGCGGCAGCGGCTCGGAGTGTTCGATCGGCGACCGCGCAACGGCTTCGGCCGGCCGACCGAGCAGGTCGAAGCTGGTGGAAATCGCATCGACCCGCGCCACCAGCGCTTCGACATCCGCCGCGCTGGCCTGGCCGCGCGCCAGCAAGTGCTCGATTGCCGTTTCGAGGCGGTGTGCCAACTCGCCCAGGCGCATCGCACCGGCCAGGCGCGCACCGCCCTTGAAGGTGTGCAAGGTGCGCATGCAGGCCGCGGCGGCCGACAGTTCCGACGGACGTCGTGCCCAGTCGCGCATGCGCGCTTGCAGCTGCGGCAGCAGCTCTTCGCCTTCTTCGCGGAAGATCGGGAACAGCTCCTCGTCGACTTGATCGAGAGCGTCGACATCGTCCTCGTCGTCGAGCGCGTCCTGGCGCGCGCGCGGCTTCGACAGCTCCGGCTGTGGCAGCTCGGAGAACGCGGTCAATGCCGGCTGGCCCAACTCCTCGCCCAGCGGCGCCAGCGGCAGCGCGGCCGCCGGTGCCGGGTCGGCCTCGATGGGCGCAGGCGGCTGGACTTCGGTGCGCTCCACCCCTGGCTCGGGCGGGGTCGGCTTGGCGTCCTCGGCCACCGCGGTCGCAGCGCCCGGGCTCGATTCGGCGCTCGCTGCCGCGTCGTTTGCCGGCGTCGCGCCGGCCAGCGCCAGTTCGTGTTGTTCCAGCCGCTTCATCAGCGGCGCCGACACGCGGTGCAGGAAGCCGGCGGCAAACTGGTGCAGCAAGCGGCGGATTTCTTCGGCGGCGTCGTTGAACAACTGCGGCTCCCCGGGTGTGGCCTTGCCGATGGCCATCGAGCGCATCAGCGCGTGCTCAAGCGAGCGCGCCAGCGCGGACAACTCGACATAGCCCACGGTGGCCGAGCTGCCGGCCAGCGAGTGCGCCAGCGCAGCGGTGGATTCGCCCAACGGCAGGTCGGATTCCATCGACCATTCCGACAGTTCGGTGCTCAGCCGGCGCGACAGCTCGTCGGCTTCGTTCAGGTAGATGTTGAACAGGGGAATGCCGATGCGCAGATCGCCAATGACCTTGACCTGTTCATCATCGGCCGGCGCGGGCTCGGCCGCGTGCGGCAGATCCAGCCGCAGCGCCGCCTCGACGACGGGGTCCGGCGCCGGCGTGTCGAGCAGCGGCGGGACCGACAGCTCGAAGCTGGTGTCGGCGAAGTCGAGGTTCAGCGCGTCCTGCGCGGCGGTGCCCTGGACTTCTGCCGGCGCGCCGAAAGCGGCATCGAACTCGGCCTGACTCAGATGCGCGTCGGCACCGGTGTCCTGCCAGCCGGCGGTGGCCGTCTGCGCCGGGCCCGCTGCCACGCCAGATTCAAGCGCATCCTCCAAGCCCAGCACCAACGGCTCCGGCGGTGGCACCACCTCGCCTTCGTCCAGGTCCAGCTCAAAGCCCGCTTCGCCGGCATCGTCATCGACCCGCGGCCCCACAGCCTGCGCGGCGACGTCGGGCTGCGAGGCGTCGGCGGCATCCAGCGCCAGATCGAATTCGAAGCTCAGGTCATCGGCACTGGGCAGGTGCGGCACGCGCTGCAGCAGCTCGGCGGCCGGCGGCGTGGCCTCGACGGCCGCTTCGGCCAACACCGGCGCAACACCCAGCCGAAGCGCCTCGGCGCGCTGCGCCAGCGCCACCGCGGCCGGTCCGAACGATCGGCCTTCGGCAATGGCTTCGACCCAGCTGCCCAGATCCGCCAGGGCCTCGCGGGTGAAGGCCTGCAGCTGGGGCTCGAGGAACGAGCTTTCGGCCAGACGCGCGTTGTACAGCTGCTCGCAGGCCCATGCCGCCTCGCCGTAGTCCTGCAGCCCGACCATGCGCGCGCTCCCCTTGAGCGTGTGGAAGGCGCGGCGGATCAGCGTCAGGTCGCCCAGATCGTCAGGTGCTTCGGCCAGCCGCGACAGGGCTTCATTGGCCCCTTGCAATACCTCGCGCGCCTCGTCGATGAAGATTTCGCGCATCTCGGCGTCGTCTTCCAGACCGGTGCTGCCACTGAGCTCGGGCAGCGGTTCGGGCGTGCTGCGTATGGGCTGCTGCGCGGCCTGCGGCTCGGGTGTCGGCTCGCCGAGGCCGGCCACGGCCTGCGCCAGCTCGGCGCGCACGGCCTGGCGCTGCGCTTCATCGGTGGCGCGTTGCAGCGCCTGCTGCGCCGAAACCATGGTTTCCGCCAAGGCCCGTTGGTCGGCGAGCAACGCCTGCTGCGAGAGGCGCTGCAGGCCCTGTTGCAACTCGGCATCGGGCACCTCCGCCTGGCTCGCGGCCAGGGCCAGCGACTGGGCCTGGTCCACCAGCGGCGCGGCGGCGCTGCGCCGGACCTCGTCGAAGCCACCGAAGGCCGACAGGCGCTGCGAGCGCCGGCCCATCACCGCGTTCAGGTTGCCGCTGGCCGGATCGAAGCTGAACAGCGAGCGCGCCATTTGCGGCTGCACGCTGAGCATGTCGATCATGAAGCTGAGTGCGCCCAGGTTATCGGCCAGCCGGTTGAAAGTGCCGGTCTGCGCGGCATGTTGCGGGTCAATCTCGGCCGCAGCCAGCGTATCGACGTCGTCGCGCATGCGCAGCACGGCCTGCGAGGCATGCTCCATGTCCAGCACCGACAGCACGCCACGCATCGCCTGCAGCTGGCTCGGCACCGGGATCAGCACCTCACGATTCGCCGGATTGCGGAAGTACTGGTCGATCTGCTTTTCCACCTCGGACAACGAGGCTCGCAATTCCTGCACCACGCTGCCCATGGTCTGACGGTCGGAGACGCGCCGGTACAGCTCCTCCATCCAGGGTTCGAGTGGCTTCGCGTCCTGCCCTTCGCTGACGCGCTGGATGCGTTGCGCCAGGCGCTGCACGCGCGTGCCGATCAGCGGATGGTCGAACTCGCCGTCCTCCAGCGAAGCGTCGAGATACAGCACGCTGGTGGCCACTTCCATGGCCAGCGCGGCGCTGGGCGTCTTTTCAGAGGCCACGGTTTGCTTGACGGCGGCCAGCAAGGCATCGGCCAGCAACTCGCCCGACGGATACAGGCGGCGCAGCGAGTCGCCGACCAGCGTGAACTGCTCAGCCAGCCCGCTCATGCGATGGGCCTCGCCGCCGGCCACGGCCGACCAGGCCTCCTTGGCGCCGGCCACGCGCTTGCGCGCCTGGGCGATCCAGGCCGGATCGAAGCGGCCCAGGCGCAGCGCCTTGTAGTCGAAGGCCGCGGTGTTGTCGATCTGGTAGGCATCGCGCACCGCCTGCAGGCGCAACGCGCCGCGCGGGTCTTCGGGCGCGCGCGCATGCGCACAGAAGAACAGCACGTCTTGCGCCAGCCGGTCGGAGACCTCTGGCTGGCCGGCGATGCTCATGCGCAGCAACGCCAGCAGGCGCGAGCTGACGCGTTTGGCATATACATCGGGCTGCAGCAGGCCGGTCGCCTGCGCGTCGTAGAAGGCCGCGGCCAGGTGCCACAGGCCGGCGACGCGCCCTTCGGATGCCGCGCCGAGGCCGGCACACAAGTCGCTCAAGCGAGCCATCGCACCGCGATCGTCGGCGCGCATGATCGCCAGGACATTGCTCTCCATCGCGCTGCGGGCCGACAGATCGGCCGCACGCGGCGCTGCGCCGACGGGAGCGGCGACATCGCGCCACTGCCAGTCGTCGCGCCACAGGTCGGCCGGGTGCACACGGTCGGCACCCACCAGCTCCTGCAGCGCGCGGTACTGCGGAAACAGCGCCAGCGTCGGCAGGCCTTTGCCGGCGAGCTTGCGATTCAGATAGTCGAGCACGCCGAACGACGCCGATTCGATGGCTTCGATGGCCGCCGGGTTGAGCGTCCTGGGCCGGGCGATGAAGCGCTGCACCGCACTTTCGCTGGCGCGCAGCACCCGCGCCGGGCCGAGCAGACCGATCATTTCCAACGCGCCCACGCCCTGATGCAGCTGCGCCCGCGCGGTGCGCAACACCGCCGGATCGGCGGCGTCGACGTCGGAGCCCGAACGCGCGTCGGCCTCCTTCAGGTAACGCCGCAGCGCCTTGTGCGCCGTCTCCAGCGAGCGGCGCAACTCGTCATGCACCCAGGCGAGGGTGCTGAGGTCATCGACGCGGCTCGTCGGCCTCGTCGGCGTCGGGCCGCTCGGCCATGTCGTGATGCATGTTCATCGGTGTGGACGCTCAGCTGACCTTGAAGCGCGACACGGACTGCTTCAGCTCTTCGGCGGTGCGCGACAGCTCGCGCACCATCTGCGCGGTCGAGCGCGTGCCCTCGCCAGTCTGCTCGGTGACGGCGAAGATGTGTTGGATGTTCGAGGCCACGATGTTGGCCGATTCGGCTTCTTTCAGCGCCTGCGCCGAGATCTGCGCGATCAGCTCCGACAGCTGGCGCGTGACGCGGTCGATATCGCCCAGCGCCGTGCCGGCGGCATCGGACAGCTTGGCGCCCTCGACCACGCCGTGGGTCGAGCGTTCCATCGCCGCCACGGCCTCTTGTGTGTCGGTCTGGATGGTGCGCACCAGCACGGCGATCTGCTTGGTGGCGTCGCCGGAACGTTCCGCCAGCCGCTGCACTTCCTCGGCCACGACCGAGAAGCCTCTGCCGGCCTCGCCGGCGGAGGCCGCCTGGATCGCCGCGTTCAGCGCCAGCACGTTCGTCTGCTCCGTGATGTCGCCGATCAGCTCGGTGATCTCGCCGATCTCCTGCGACGATTCGCCCAGCCGCTTGATGCGCTTGGAGGTGTCCTGGATCTGGTCGCGGATCGCGTTCATGCCACCGATGGTGTTGTTCACCGCCGCCAGCCCGCTTTCCGCCGCCTGCAACGACTGGCGCGCCACCATCGCGGTGCGCTGTGCCTGCGCCGACACCTCGTTGATGCGCCCGGCCATCTGCAGCACCGATTCGCCGGTGTCGCGGATCTCGCGCAACTGCTCCGTGGATGTCGCCAGCAGCTCGGTCGAGGTCTGCTCGACCTGCTGCGTCGTGTCGGTCACCCGGGCCACCGTGCTTTGCACCGCCGACACCAGGGTGCGCAGCTCTTCCACCGTGTAGTTCACCGAATCGGCGATAGCGCCGGTGATGTCCTCGGTCACCGTGGCTTGCTGCGTCAGGTCACCTTCGGCCACCGTTTGCAGCTCGTTCATCAAGCGCAGAATCGCCGCCTGGTTGGCGTCGTTGACGCGCTTGGCTTCCTGCTCCTGGCGCTCGGCTTCCTGGCGCTGGCCATCGGCGAACATCGCCCGCGTGGTCTGGTCTCCGACGAACAGCCGCAGCACGCCCGCCCCGCCGGCCAGCAGAAGCAAGGTCGAGAAGGCCATCACCGCAATGTGCAGGCCGGTCACGCCACCGGTCTCCGACAGCGTCTGCTGCAGCGACTGCAGGCCCTTGCGCAGCGCTTCGCTGTCGCCCAGGATCGCGGCTTGCGCGTCACGCGCCGCAACCAGTCCCTTCAGGTTGCCGAGGATGGCAACGGCCTGCTGTTGCGTGACCTGGTACTGCTTGAGCAGCGTCACCATGCGCTCGCGGGCCTGCGGCTCGCGCGTGCCGGGCAGCCGCTGATCGCCGTTCAGCACCGCTTCGGCCCGCGTGCGGAAGGTCTTCAGGTCCTTGTCCAGCAGGTAAACCGCCTCGGGGTTCACGCCGTCGACGGTGATGAATTCGCTGGCGCTCTTGCCGATGCGCTGCGTCAGCATCACCAACTCGCCCATCGCCGCCAGTTCGACCGCCGAGGCCCCCTGCTGCAGCTTCAGCGAGGCCACGGTTTCGGCGATGTCGAGCAGATCACCCGTCTGTTTGTTGATGGCGCGCAGCGACTCGCCCACTTGCGTCAGCGCCTTCTGCTGGGCCAGTACCACGGCAGCGTTCTTGTCGGCGCTCTGCACCAGCGGCAGCAGCGGATCGACGGCGGAGCGCACCGCCGCCGACGCGCTGGGCAGCGTATCGCCGCCGCCGGCCAGCGCGCGCACGTTGCGCGTCAGCACTTCGGCGCTTTCCTTCAGCTCGGGGAAGGCCTGCGGCGTGCCGATCATGGCCTGCGTGACCGACTTGGCCAGACGCTGCGACTCCATCAGCGCGTCGCCGATGGCGCTGACCTGCTCACCGCTGCGTTTGGCCGAGCCCAAGGCCAGCACGGTGGCCATGATCAGGCCCAGCAAGCCGGCGGCCACCAGGCCGAACAGCACGCGTTGCTGCTGCGGCGCGGACAAATGCCCGATGAGGGGCAGCGCGGCGCCGCGCGCCGGTGTCTCGGCCAATGGGTCGTGGACCCGGGTCTCGCTGAAGTCGCCGGCCATCTCCGACGGCGTCACCTCGGAGATGATGGACGAGTCGGGCAGCTCCCGCGGATGGGGTTCTTCCACATCGAGCATCGAGGCGCGCGGCGCCAGCGTGTCGCGCACGCTGCCCTCGGGGTAGGCCGTGGCGACGTCGTCGAACTGCGATTCGTATCCGGCGCTGTCGGCGCGTGCATCGCGCGGCCGGCTCGTGATCTTGTCCATGAAGCTCATGTCACCCTCTTCGGTTGATCGTCCAGCGGGCCTGGCGGCGGTCTAGCCAGCCACGCCCAGGAACTGCTCGTGTCCGGCCAGCGCCGCCAACTCGATTTCCTGCCACACCCGCCCTTGCGCATCGCGCCAGCGCGAGCCGGCAAAGGCCGGATGCGTCGCCGGGGTCGGCGCCTCGTCCGGCTCCGGGCTCAATTGATCGGCATTGCGCAAGCCGGCAAGTCGATCCACCAGCAAGGCGCAATTCACGCCCAAAGTCGGGTTCAGGGCCAG
Source organism: uncultured beta proteobacterium (assembly GCA_963837675.1). Taxonomy (GTDB): domain Bacteria; phylum Pseudomonadota; class Gammaproteobacteria; order Burkholderiales; family Burkholderiaceae_C; genus Rubrivivax. Next base: position 286,261 of record CAWIOH010000003.1, read on the forward strand.
CAAACGGGCGCCCTCGCGAGCACTCTCGCCCGGTCCGCCGGCCGTCGATCGCGTCAACCCGAGGAACACCGCGAAATCCACGACGGCGTGCAAGCCGCCACGCAGATTGGCCACGCCGGCAAACCACGGCTGGGTGTGCGGCACCGGCAGGACGCTGCCGACGGAAAAGATCTCGCCGGCCTCGTGCAGCGGGAAGAGCAGGCCGTGGCCGGCGCACTCCACCGCCAGCCAGGAGCGCACCGGCGTCTCGGTGCGCGCCGCCTGCATGCGCGTGGCCAGGCGTCCTTGCAGTTCGCGCAGTGCTTCGCGGTTGGCCATGGCAGAGGGGGAGAGCCTTTAGTCGAAAGCTTTGATCTTCGTCACCAGCTCGTCGGTGTTGACCGGCTTGACGATGTAATCGCGCGCACCCTGCCGCATGCCCCAGACCTTGTCGGTCTCCTGGTTCTTGCTGGTGCACATGATCACCGGCACCGCCGACCAGCGCGGATCGCGCGTGATGGTGCGCGTCAGCTGAAAGCCGTTCTGGCCCGGCATGACCACGTCCATCAGGATCAGGTCGGGCTTGTCCTCGGACAGGCGGCGCATCGCGTCGTCGGCGTTCTCGGCGGTGCGCACCTGGTAACCACGCTTGCCGAGCACATCGGACAGGTGGTGCAGCTCGGTCTTGGAGTCGTCGACCAGCAGGATTTTCTGAATGGGCATGGGCGCTTCCTTGGCAGTGGCCTGTGCGGTGCTTCGGCCGCAGGCGACGTGTCGCCGCTCGCGCGCTCAGGCAGCCTGATGGCTGAACTGTTCCACGGCGCGCAGCAGCTGTTCCTTGGTAAAGGGCTTGGTTAGGTACTCTTCTGAACCGACCATGCGGCCGCGCGCCTTGTCGAACAGACCGTCCTTGGACGACAGCATGATCACCGGCACATGGGCAAACTTGGGGTTGCGCTTGATGATGGCGCAGGTCTGGTAACCATCCAGCCGCGGCATCAGGATGTCGCAGAAGATGACCTGCGGCGCGTGGTCGTTGACCTTGGCCAGGGCGTCGAAGCCGTCTTCGGCCAGCACGACATCGTGGCCGCCCTGGCGCAGGAAAATCTCGGCGCTGCGGCGGATGGTGTTGCTGTCGTCGATGACCAGCACCTTGGTGCCGGCGGCGGCGCTCGTGGAAGCTTCGGTTTCCAAACGGGCTCTCCTCAGTGACGTGACGGCCGGTCGGCCCCGCGATCCATCAGATCTGGACCATCTCGAAATCTTCCTTGCGCGCACCGCATTCCGGACAAGTCCAGTTCATCGGCACGTCGGCCCAGGCGGTGCCCGGCGCGATGCCGTGTTCGGGGTCGCCGACCGATTCTTCATAGATCCAGCCGCAGATCAGGCACATCCATGTACGGGCTTCGCTCACTGCGCTTTCATCACATCACTACAATGGAAATCGATTGTAGCCACGGGTATTTCCAGAAAGACGAAGCTTGTGGCGCACATACGCAACATTCCTCAGATTCCGCTAGAGGTTCACGGAAATCTGTTGCACCCCCTCGATCGCGCAGGACCTGCCGCATGACCTCCGTCTCCCACGCCGACCCCCAGGCCGAGCCCGACAGCACCGATCCGAGCGCCGAACCGGTGGCCCCGGCCTGCGTGATGAGCTTCAACGCCAGCGACCCCAGCGGCGCCGGCGGGATGGCGGGCGACGTGGCAACGATCGCCGCAATGGGCGCGCACGCGCTGCCGGTGGTGACCAGCGTGGTCATGCGCGATACCGCCGAGGTCTTCGACCACCACCCGCTGGACGCCGAAGTGGTGGTGGAGCAGGCGCGGTCGATCCTCGAGGACATCACCCTGGCCGGCTGGAAGGTCGGCTTCCTGGGTTCGGCCGAGACCGTCGGTGCGGTGGCCGAGGTGCTGAGCGACTACCCCGATCTTCCCCTGGTGAGCTACATGCCCAGCTTGAGCTGGCTTGACGATGACCAGCAACTGCCCTATCTGGACGCGTATCGCGAGCTGATCCTGCCGGCGACCGAGGTGCTGGTGGGCAGCCACCAGACGCTGACCGACTTCCTGCTGCCCGATTGGGACTCCGAGCGCCCGGCCTCGCCGCGCGAGCTGGCGGTGGCTGCCGGCGAGCACGGTACGCGTTACGTGCTGGTCACCGGCGTGATGCTGGCAAGCAAGGGCAGCGAGCAGTTCATCGACAACGTCCTGGCCTCGCCGCAAGGCGCCATCACTGGCGAGAAGTTCGAGCGCTTCGAGGCCAGTTTCGTCGGCGCCGGCGACACGCTGGCGGCGGCGCTGGCGTCGTTGCTGGCCGCCGGCAACGAGTTGCAGGCGGCCGTCGGCGAAGCCCTGGCCTTCCTCGACCAGAGCCTGGATTCGGGTTTCCGTCCCGGGCATGGGTAACGTCATCCCGGACCGCTTCTTCTGGGCCATGCCGCCGGCCGAAGAAGGCGAAGAGGTCGCTGCCGCCGAAGCCGAGGCGCTGGCCGACGACAGCGCGGCCAAGGGCGCCAGCCGCCGCGTGCACTGAACAGCCGGGGCAGCCCGGGCAAGATCGCATGGACCGCAATCAACAGCTCTTCGAGCGCGCGCAGCGCGTCATCCCCGGCGGCGTCAATTCGCCGGTCCGCGCCTTTCGCGCCGTCGGCGGCACGCCGCGCTTCATCGAGCGCGCGCACGGCGCCCACCTGTGGGATGCCGAAGGCCATCGCTACATCGACTACATCGGCTCCTGGGGTCCGATGATCCTGGGGCATGGCCACCCGGCCGTGCTGGAGGCCGTGGCCCAGGCTGCCGCCGACGGACTGAGTTTCGGCGCCCCCACCGAGCGCGAGATCGAGCTGGCCGAGGCCATCATCGCCCAGGTGCCGAGTGTCGAACAAGTGCGCCTGGTGAGCAGCGGCACCGAAGCTTGCATGAGCGCGTTGCGCCTGGCGCGCGGCGCCACCGGGCGCAGCAAGATCATCAAGTTCGAGGGTTGTTACCACGGCCATGCCGACGCACTGCTGGTCAAGGCCGGCTCGGGGCTGGCGACTTTCGGCCATCCCACCAGCGCCGGCGTACCAGCCGAGGTGGTGCAGCACACCCTCGTGCTCGAATACAACAACCTCGAGCAGCTGGACGAGGCCTTCGCCACGCACGGCAGGCAGCTGGCCTGCGTCGTCATCGAGCCGATCGCCGGCAACATGAACTTCGTGCGCGCCTCGCTGCCATTCATGACGCGGCTGCGCGAGCTGTGCACGCGGCATGGCGCGCTGCTGGTGTTCGACGAGGTGATGACGGGTTTTCGCGTGGCCCTCGGCGGCGCGCAGAGCGTGTATGCGAAGGCGATCCCGGGTTTCGAGCCCGACATGAGCGTGTTCGGCAAGGTCATCGGCGGTGGCATGCCGTTGGCGGCCTTCGGCGGCAGCAAGGAGGTGATGAGCCAGCTGGCGCCGCTGGGACCGGTTTATCAGGCCGGCACGCTCAGCGGCAACCCGGTGGCCACGGCCTGCGGGCTGGCCACGCTGCGCGAAATCACCAAGCCCGGCTTTTTCGACGCGCTGTCGGCGAAGACCCGGGCACTCGTCGAAGGCCTGGCTGGCGCGGCACGCGAGGCCGGTGTGGCGCTGGTGGGCGACAGCGAAGGCGGCATGTTCGGCTTCTTCTTCTCCGATACGCTGGCGCAGAACTACGGCGCGGTGATGGCCACCGACAAGGAGCGCTTCAATCGCTTCTTTCACGGCATGCTCGAGCGCGGCGTCTATCTGGCACCGGCGCTGTACGAAGCCGGCTTCGTCAGCGCCGCCCATTCCGCCGACGACATCGCCGCTACGGTGGCGGCGGCAGCGCTGGCGCTACGCGAGCAGACGCCTTAGGCCACGTCGCGCTCAACGGCGAATTCTGGCTGGCTGCTTGCCCATGGCGGTCATTCAACACTCCCTGTGTACGCGTGGCTTCGGTGGTGGCGAAGCCGTGTGCGGGCAGGCCGCGCCGCTTCGCTGAGGCGGTCGGCTGCGCCGACTGCCCTGCGATGCTCGGTCTCGCGGCCCCGTCGCGCAACTCGCTACGCGCCCTTCGGCCGTTGCGCTCGGACAAGCGCGCCGAGCATGAGGTGGATGCGCGCTGCGCGCACGGGCCGCGAGCCGTGCGCTTCTTGGCGCCTCACAGGCGCGCCGCGGCCTGCCCAGCACACGGCTTCGCGGCAGCCTGGGTGGCGTGCGAGGGGCGAGCACCACCAACGCACCGCCTTCGCGTCAGCCGGTAGCCGGCAGCGGCTCGGCGCCGTGGATTTGTGGACGATGCGGCTGGCGCCGCACCGGCGGGCTTGCCGTGGACAACGCTTTGCGTTGCCCACCGCGCCCACCTTCGCCCACAAGCTCCACCGCGCTCCACCACCGTTTGATGAACTGAATGAACACGGAAAATCAAGCATACAAGGGGCGATTTGTGCGGCGGCGAGGAGCGCAGCGCCAGGGTCGGCGCGCGCAGCGCGCATCAGCCTCTGATTTGCCGCATTTGTCCGAATGCAGCGCACGCAGTGCGCGCAGTGAGTTATGCGGCACGCCCCTGGCGCGAGCACCGCAGCGAAGTCGGTGCGAAGCGCCGACCGCCGCAGCATGAGCCCCTGGCGGGTACCGGCTGGTGCGACGCCACCTACGGCGGAATCGCTGTTCGCGAGCGACTGGGTCGCGCCGCAAGTTGCACTATCAGGCTGGCGAGGAGCGCAGGCCGTAGGCCTTGCCACCGACAAACAGGTATTCGACACGCATCACCGGGTCGCCCTTCTCCTCGGGATGGGTGAAGCCCACCAGCGAGACCCTGTCGCCCGCCTTGATCTCGGGCACACCCCAGGCCTGCATGCGCGTCAGCGGCGCCAACTCGATCTCCCACACTGGGTCCTTGCGCGTCGGCAGTTGCGCGGCGGCCAGCAGCGCCGCGCCATCGACATTGGCACTCTGGGCCGGCAGCGCACGTGTTTTCAGATCTGCCGGCAATCGCAGTGCCGGATCCACCTGCAACTGCAACTCGGCGTGCGGGTTGCGCCAAGCGGCTTTCAGCACATTGCCCTCCAGGTACATCGGTCGGCCCTGATCAAAGCTGCTCCAGCCGTGGTGGGCCCAGGCCGGGGCGGCGGCCAGCACGGCGCCGGCCAGCAGGAAATCGCGACGTTCCATGACAGTCCCTTTCATTGATAGGCGATCCAGCGACCGCAAATGATGACAGCCAACCAAAGCCCCATCGAGACCACGGTCTGCAGCCGCGCCGTGCGGTCCATCCGCGCCAGGCCGTCGCGCGCGTGAAATGCGGCGGCGTTCAGCCCCGCCAGCAACACCAGAACCATCTTGATGACGAAGGCGCGGTTGGCCAGCAGCTCCGCCGCCTGGCCGGCGAACATCAGCAGCCCGCTCAGGCCAATCAAGGCGAAACCGGCCAGCGAAACGCGCAACGCCAGACGCGCCAGCGCCCGCACCGGCAGCTCCGCGCCGAAGCCCCAGACGCGCAATTCGAACAGCACCAGGTTGCCCACCAGCAGCGCGATGCCGACGATATGCAGCACCTCGAGAAGCGGGTAGGCGAAGGTGCTTTCGACAATCCACGCGAACATCGGCGCATTGTGGGTCGGCTCCTAGAATCGCGGCATGCACATCCATATCCTTGGCATCTGCGGCACCTTCATGGGCGGGCTGGCGGCACTGGCGCGCGAGGCCGGCCACAAGGTCACCGGCTGCGACGCCAACGTCTATCCGCCGATGAGCGAGCAGCTGCACGCCCTCGACATCGAACTGGTCGAAGGCTTCGGCGCCGACCAGATGGCGCTGGCGCCGGACCAGTTCGTCATCGGCAACGTGGTGACGCGCGGCAATCCCCTGCTCGAAGCGCTGCTCGACGCCGGCAGCGGCTACACCAGCGGCCCGCAGTGGCTGGCCGAACACGTGCTACCGGGCCGCCACGTGCTGGCGGTGGCCGGCACCCACGGCAAGACCAGCACCACCGCGATGCTGGCGTGGATCCTCGAAGCGGCGGGCCGACAACCGGGTTTCCTGATCGGCGGCGTGCCGCGGAACTTCGGCGTTTCGGCCAGGCTGGGCGGGGGCAACACCTTCGTCATCGAAGCCGACGAATACGACACCGCCTTCTTCGACAAGCGCAGCAAGTTCGTGCACTACCGGCCACGCACCGCCATTCTCAACAACCTCGAATACGACCACGCCGACATCTTTCCCGACCTTGCCGCCATCGAGACGCAGTTCCACCATCTGGTGCGCACCGTGCCGGCCAGCGGCCGGCTGGTGGTGAACGCACGCGACGAGGCATTGCAGCGGGTGCTGACGCGCGGTTGCTGGAGCCCGGTGATGCGCTTCGGCACGCCGAAGGAAGAACCCGGCGCCTTGCGCGCCCGCGGCGAGCCGCATGCCTTCGATGTGCTGCTCGGCAGCCTGAAGGTGGGCCGCGTCGATTGGCCGCTGCTCGGCGAGCACAACCAGCTCAACGCGCTGGCCGCCATCGCCGCGGCGGGGCATGTCGGTGTCGACCCCGAGGTTGCGGCGGCCGCGCTGGCCGGTTTCGAGAACGTGCGACGCCGGCTCGAGCTGCGCGGCGAGGCGGGCGGCGTCAAGGTCTATGACGACTTCGCGCATCACCCGACGGCCATGCGCAGCACCGTCAACGGACTGCGCCGAAAGGTGGGCCTGGAGCGCATCCTGGCGGTCTTCGAGCCGCGCTCCAACACCATGAAACTGGGTGCGATGAAGGCGCAACTGCCCTGGGCGCTCGAAGAGGCCGACCTGAGCTATTGCCTGCAAGGCAACTATGGCTGGGATGCGGCCGAGGCGCTGGCGCCGATGGGCGACCAGGCAGTGGTGGCCGACAGCGTGGACGCCCTGGTCGGCCAGGTGACGGCGTCCGCGCATCCCGGCGACCATGTGCTGTGCATGAGCAACGGCGGTTTCGGCGGCATCCACGACAAGCTGCTGGCCGCCCTGCGGGCCAAGCGGCTGATGGCCGAGCGTGCGCCATCCGATGCTCCCGGCGCGGGTGTCACCCATCTGCTGTACCTGCACGGCTTTCGGTCCTCGCCGAAGTCGTTCAAGGCGCAGCGCTTGCGGGCCTGGCTGGAAACGCATCGCCCCGATGTGCACTGGTGGTGCCCGCAACTGCCGCCCTCGCCGGCGGCGGCAATGGCACTGCTGCGCCAGGGCATTGCCCAATGGCCGGCAGCCGGCCAGCGCCGTGCTGGGCAGCTCGCTCGGCGGCTTCTATGCCACGGTGATCGCCGAAAGCACCGGCTGGCCAGCGGTGCTGATGAACCCGGCCATCGACCCGGCGCGCGACCTGGCGGCCCATGTCGGTGAGCTGACGGCCTTCCACGCGCCGGAAGAGCGCTTCTTCTTCCGCAGCGAATTCATCGATGAGCTGCGCACGATGACGCCGGGCGCGGTCACCCGGCCCGAGCGCTATCTCACGATCATCGCCAAGGGCGACGAGGTGCTCGACTGGCGCGAGATGAGCCTGCGCTATGCCGGCACGCGCATGCGGCTGCTCGAAGGCGGCGACCATGCGCTGTCGGACTTCGACGCGCACCTGCCGCACTTGCTGCGCTTCCTGAGTTTGCACGATTGAAGGTCCGGCATGCGCATCCTGCTGGCCGAAGACGAGCGCGAGCTGGCCAACTGGCTGGTGCGCGCGCTGCAGCAGGTGGGTTTCCAGGTGGACTGGGTCGATGACGGCCGGCTCGTACGGCGCAGCCTGCGCGCCACGCGCTACGACGCGTTGATCCTCGACCTGGGTCTGCCGGGCCTGGGCGGCCACGAAGTGCTGGAACAGCTGCGCGCGGCCGACCAGCGACTGCCGGTGCTGGTCCTGACGGCGCGCGATTCGCTGATCGAACGCGTCAGCAGCCTGCACGAAGGCGCCGACGATTTCCTCGCCAAACCCTTCGAGCTGGCCGAGCTCGAGGCGCGGCTGATCGCGCTGATCCGCCGCGCGCGCGGCAGCGACCATCCGCGCTTCAGTTGCGGGCCGCTGGCCTATGACGCCGCGACCAGGCAGTTCACGCTGGGCCATGAAGCGCTGACGCTGTCGCCGCGCGAGCATGCGGTGCTGCGCACGCTGATCCAGCACAGCGGGCAGCCGCTGTCGAAACAGGAAATCCTCGATCGCGTGTTCAGCGACGAGCAGGATGTCAATCCCGAGGCGGTGGAGGTGCTGGTGCATCGCGTGCGCAAGCGTCTGGCCGCCAGCCCGGTACAGATCACCACCGTGCGTGGCCTGGGCTACGTGCTCGAATGCCCCGCCGTCTGCTGACCCGCTGGCGCGGCTTCAGCCTGCGACGCACGCTGCTGCTGGTGCTGCTGCCGGGCATGCTGGCTGTTGGTCGGCGGCGAGATCTGGCTCACGCGGCGCACCGCGGTGGATGCCGCCAACGCCGCCTACGACCGCTCGCTGTACGGCGCAATCAAGGCCATGGACGCCAACATCTCCACCGCCAGCGGCGGGCTCGGCGTCGAATTGCCCTACCGCATGCTGGAATTCTTCGAGCTCACCGCCGGCGGCCAGGTGTTCTACCGCGTGGCCACGGAGGACGGCCTGGTCGAAGTCGGCAATGCCGACCTGCCAGCGCCGATTGCACCGCTGGTTACCGGCCGGCCGCAGTTCAGCGACGCCAGCTATTTCGGCCTGCCGGTGCGCGTGGGCTCCTATGCGCGCTTGCTGGGCCAGCCGCTGGCCGGCGCTGCGGCGCCGCAGCGCGTGATCATCCAGGTGGCCGAGACCTTGGGCTCGCGCCAGGATTTCACGCGCGCGCTGGTGCAGCAGGCGGTGGCGCGCGACGTGCTGCTGGTGCTGGCGGCCACGGCCCTGCTGGTGCTGGTGGTGGGCTGGGCGCTGCGGCCGCTGCAACGGCTGCGCAGCGAGGTGCGCGAGCGCTCGGCGCAGGATCTGCGGCCGATTCCGACCGCACAGATCCCCGCCGACGTGCGCCCGCTGGTCGAAGCCATCAACCAGCATGTGGCGCGCAACCGCGACATGGCCGAGGCGCGGCGGCGCTTCGTCGACGACGCCTCGCACCAGCTGCGCACGCCGCTGACCACGCTCGGCACACAGGTCGGCGTGGCGTTGCGCGAGAGCGATGCCGCCGCCATGCAGTGTGCACTGCGCGCCATCAAGGCGCAGCTCGATGAGACCGTGCGCCAGACCAACCAGATGCTGGCGCTGGCGCGAGCCGACAGCGCCCAACTGCCCAACGAAACGGTGGACTTGTCGGCGCTGGCCGAAGCCGCCACGCGCGAAAACTGGGCCGAAGCGCGCAGCCGCGGCATCGATCTGGGCCTGGACGCACCGGGCGAGCCCTGCCGCGTCTCGGCCCAACCGCCGCTGCTGAAGGAAGCGCTGTCGAACCTTTTGCACAACGCGCTGCGCTATACCCCAAGCGGCGGCCAGGTGACGGTGCGCGTGGCTGCCGAGGACGATGAGGTGCGCCTGAGCGTGCTCGACAACGGCCCGGGCATACCGCCGGACGAGCGCGAGCGCGCCGGCGAGCGCTTCTTTCGCGCCAGCAACGCCACGCAACCGGGCACCGGGCTCGGCCTGGCCATCGTGCGTTCGATCGCCGTGCGACATGGCGGTCGGCTCGAGTTGGCGGCAGGCGCGAACGGCCGCGGACTGAGCGCGTCGATCGTGTTGCCGCGGCTGCCCACGGCCCAGTGAGGCGGCGGGCGATCCGATATGCGGGCGGCGCATAAGCAAACAAGCAGGATGTTGTTGGGAATGGCGCGGTGACTGTCTAGAGTGGCCGCCACGCCGGGTTTGGCGTGCGCAACGGCGCCACGGCGCGCGAGGCCTTGGATATCACAGCCCCTCTCAGCGGTCTTGGCGTCGGCATGGTCATCGGCATCACCGGTGTCGGCGGCGGCTCGCTGATGACGCCGCTGCTGTTGACGGTGTTCAGGCTGAACCCGGCCGTGGCCATCGGCACGGACCTGTGTTTTGCCGCGCTGACCAAGACCGCCGGCACCGCCTCGCACCACCAGGCCGGCCAGGTGGACTGGCGCATCGCCGCCTGGCTGCTGGCCGGCAGTCTGCCGGCGGCGTTGGCCACGCTGGCCGGGATGCATTTCAGTGGCCTGACGCGCAGCGGTACCGGCGCACTGACCTACTTTCTCGGCAGCGCGTTGCTGCTGACCGCCGTGATCGTGCTCTATCGCAAGGCCTGGTTCGCGCTGGGCCTGCGCCTGGAGCGCTGGATCACGCCGGCACGCCAGGGGCCATTGACGCTGCTCAGCGGCGCGCTGCTGGGCACCCTGGTTTGCCTGAGTTCGATCGGTGCCGGCGCCATCGGTGCCGCGCTCATCATGCTGCTGTACCCGCGCCTGGCCGCGCATCGCGTGGTCGGCACCGACATCGCGCATGCGGTGCCGCTGACGCTGGTGGCGGGCACCGGCTATGCCGTGCTTGGCCTGGTGGACTGGCCATTGCTGATGGCGCTGCTGCTGGGCTCGGTGCCGGGCATCTGGCTGGGCGCCCGGCTCACGCGGCGCATGCCCCAACCCGTGGTGCGCACGTTGCTGTGCGTGTCGCTCGTGACCGCGGCAGTGAAGGTGATGGCCTGATCGGCTCGTCAGGGTTTTCCCTGATCTTTGCAGGCACCGACTGAAAGCCGGCTGAAAGTCGGCACGCCGTACATTCGTGCCATGCTGGCGAGCCCCCCATGGCGCCGGCCGATTTCAACCGACGGAGACAACACCCCATGAAGCTCAAATCCTCCCTGTTCTCGCTGGCCCTGGCCAGTGCCACCCTGCTGGCCGCGGCCGGCCCGCTGGACAAGACCGAATGCATCGCCCCGGCCAAGCCCGGCGGCGGCTTCGACCTGACCTGCAAGCTGGCGCAAGGCGCGCTGATGGAAGGCAAGTTCATCGCCGACCCGATGCGCATCACCTACATGCCCGGCGGCATCGGCGCGGTGGCCTACAACGCCATCGTCGCGCAGCGCCCTGCCGAGGACAACACCATCGTCGCCTTCTCCGGCGGCTCGCTGCTGAACCTGGCACAAGGCAAGTTCGGCCGCTACAACGAAAACGACGTCAAATGGCTGGCCGCCGTCGGCGCCGACTACGGCGCCATCGTCGTCGCCGACAGCTCGCCGTTCAAGTCGCTGAAGGACGTGATCGCCGCGGTCAAGGCCGACCCGACCAAGGTGGTGTTCGGCGCCGGCGGCACGGTCGGCAGCCAGGACTGGATGAAGGCCGCGCTGACCGCCAAGGCGGCCGGGCTGAACCCGAAATCGATGCGCTTCGTCGCCTTTGAAGGCGGCGGTGAGGCCATCACCGCGCTGCAGGGCGGCCACGTGCAGGTGTATTCGGGCGACGCGTCCGAGGCACAGCAGCAGATGAAGGCCGGCTCGAAGATCCGCGTGCTGGCGGTGATGTCCGACAAGCGCCTGCCCGGCGACCTGGCCAACGTGCCGACCGCCAAGGAACAGGGCTCCGACATCGAGTGGCCGATCATCCGCGGCTTCTACATGGGCCCGAAGGTCAGCGACGCCGACTACAAGACCTGGAGCGACACCTTCAAGAAGATGATGGCCACGCCGGCGTTCGACAAGATTCGCGCCGAGCGTGGGCTGTTCCCCTTCGACCTGACCGGCGCCGAGGCCGACGCCTACGTCAAGAAGCGCGTCGCCGACTACCGCAAGCTGGCCGAGGAATTCGGCCTGGCCGTGGCGAAGTAGTCCAGCAGGCACCCGGGCGGCCAAGCTGCCCGAGCCACCACGACAGCCGGCGCACAAGCAGCGCCGGCACCGGAGACCAACATCATGAGTGACCGCATCCTCGGTGGGGTGTGCGTGGTCGCGGCCGCAGGCATGGCCTGGGCCGCGCAGGACTACGCCGCCGCCATCTCCTACGAACCGGTGGGCCCGCGTGCCTTCCCGCTGCTGCTGTCGGTCCTGATGGCCATCGGCGGACTGTGGCTGGTGTTCAAGCCGACCTTGCGCGGTGGCGCCATCGACATGGCTCACGTTCGGCTGATCGGCCTGAGCGCGCTGGCGATCATCGTCTATGCGTTGCTGTTCCAGCTGCTCGGCTTCACGCTGGCCACCGCATTGATGGCGGTGCCGGTGGGCATGGCCTTCGGTGGCAGCTGGTGGAAGTCGCTGCTCGGCGGCGTCGGGCTGGGCATCGGCCTGTTCCTGCTGTTCGACAAGCTGCTCGACGTGGTGCTGCCCACCGGCGTGTTGAGCTTCATCCTCGGAGGCCGCTGATGGACACACTGCAATACCTGGCCACCGGCTTCGGCGTGGCGTTCACGCCGATGAACCTGCTGGTCGCCGCGATCGGCGCCTTCATCGGCACCATCGTCGGCATGCTGCCCGGCCTCGGGCCGATCAACGGCGTGGCGATCCTGATGCCGCTGGCCTTCGCACTGAAGCTGCCGCCGGAGACCGCGCTGATCCTGCTCGCCGCGGTGTACATCGGCTGCGAATACGGCGGGCGCATCTCGTCGATCCTGCTCAACGTGCCCGGCGACGCCGGCGCGATCATGACCGCGCTGGACGGCCACCCGATGGCGAAGAAGGGCTTGGGCGGCGTCGCGCTGTCGATCTCGGCGTGGAGTTCCTTCGTCGGCTCGATCGTCGCCACCATCGGCATCGTGCTGTTCGCGCCGCTGCTGGCGCGCTGGGCGCTGGCCTTCGGGCCGGCCGAGTATTTCGCGCTGATGTGCTTCGCCTTCGCCTGCATCGCCGGGCTGATGGGCGAGGCGCCGATGAAGGCCGGCCTGGCGGCGGTGATCGGGCTGTCGCTGTCGTGCGTCGGGCTGGACTCGAACTCCGGCGTGTATCGCTTCACCGGCGGCAACGTGCACCTGAGCGACGGCATCCAGTTCATCGTCGTCGTCATCGGCGTGTTCTCGGTCAGCGAGATCCTGCTGATGCTCGAGCAGCACCACAGCAGCGCCGGGCTGATCACCGCCACCGGCCGCACCCTGTTCAACCTGAAGGAGCTGGCGCACACCTGGTGGGCCACCCTGCGCTCCAGCGTCGTCGGCTTCGTCGTCGGCGTGCTGCCGGGGGCCGGCGCGACCATCGCCAGCGCGATGACCTACTCGATGGAAAAGCGCCTGGCTGGCCCGAGCGGCACCTTCGGCGAAGGCGACATCCGCGGCGTGGCCGCGCCCGAAGCGGCGAACAACGCCTCGGCGGCCGGCTCGTTCGTGCCGATGCTCACGCTCGGCGTGCCCGGCTCGGGCACCACCGCGGTGATGGTCGGCGCGCTGTCGCTGTACAACATCACGCCGGGCCCGGCGCTGTTCACGCAGCAGCCGCAGCTGGTGTGGGGCCTGATCGCCTCGCTGTTCATCGGCAACGTGATCCTGCTGGTGATCAACATCCCGCTGGTCGGGCTGTTCACCAAGATCCTGCAGGTGCCGAACTGGATGCTCGTTCCGGGCATCCTGGCGGTCAGCGCGGTGGGCGTGTACTCGGTGCATGCCACCACCTTCGACCTGGTGCTGATGGCCGTGCTCGGTCTGGTCGGCTACCTGCTGCGCAAGCAGGGCGTGCCGATGGCGCCACTGATCCTCGGCTTCGTGCTCGGCGACCTGATGGAGCAGAACCTGCGCCGCGCGCTGTCGATCACCAACGGCGAGCTCGGCATCCTGGTCGAAAGCCCGATCTCGATCGGCCTGTGGGTCGCCGCGCTGACGATGCTGCTGCTGCCGCCGCTGGTGCGCCGCTTCGGCAAGTCGCGAAGCGCCGCGGCCGCCGCGGCCTGAATTCACTCCCCCCAAGGTTCAACCATGCAACTCACCGGACTGCTGCACGGCGCGCCACTGCTGAAGCACGTGGACTTCCCCACCGCCGAGGTGCTCGGCCCCGATGCCAGCGAGGACCAGATCCAGGATCTGATCAAGCGCCACGGCCAGGTCTTCGTCAAGCCGCTGTTCAAGGGCGGCGTCGGCAAGAAGGGCAAGTCGGGGCTGATCGGCCGCGCTGCGGATCTGCGCGGCGCGCTGGCCGAGAAGGAACGGCTGTACTTCGCCGAGCACCGGCATGGCAACGCCACCGCCAAGGCCAACGGCGTGACCTTCGAAGGCGGCGTGCCGGCCGAGCACGAGGTGTACTTCTCGATCACCGACGACACGCGCTTTCGCGCGCCGACGATCACCTTGACGCACCGCGGCGGCGTCGACATCGAGGAGCTCGACAAGTCCGAGATCACCACCGTGCCTTTCGACGCGCTGACCGGGCTGAAGGCCTTCGTCGTCGCCAACGCGTTGGCCGACATCGGCGCGCCGAAGGAGATCGTCTCGCCGCTGGTGCAGCACCTGCCCAAGCTGTGGGAGCTGATGCACCACTACGGCATGACGACGCTGGAGCTGAACCCGATCCGCATGCGGCCCGACGGCAAGGGCCGGCTGACGCCGGTGGCCTGCGACTTCAAGTGCGGCTTCGACCGCGACGACCCACGCGTGGCCCGGCTCGGCCTGCCGGACCATCTGTTCGCGGCGGATGTCGGCGCCTTCGAGCAGGAGGTCAACGAACTGCGCACGCATCAGGGCCAGTCCGACGTGTTCGTCATCAACGAGCGCGGCACGATCCTGGCGCCGACCTTCGGCGGGGGCGCCAACAGCCTGGTGACCGAGGTGCTGGGCGAAGCGGCGAGCATCTCTTCCGACTTCGGCGGCAACCCGCCCTACGAGAAGATGAAGGAGGTGGCGCGCATCTGCTACCGGCACTTCCTGAAGCAGTCAAACGTGCTGTTCATCATCGGCGGCAAGTCGAACAACACCGACATCCACGAGACCTTGCGCGCGATGGGCGACGCCTTGCGCGAACACTTCTCGAAGAACGGGCCGACGCCGTTGTACGTGGTCGTCGGCCGCGGCGGGCCGAACCTGATTCGCGGCTTCGGCGCGCTGGCCGACACCTGCGACGCGCTCGGACTGCCCTACCGCTTCTTCGGCTTCGACAGCGCCATCAGCGAGGTCGTCAACTACGCCAAGAAGATCGATGACTGGATGAAGGCAGGCGGCCGCGCGGCGATCGCGCAGAAGCTCGGCATCACGGCTGCGGCCTGAGGAGATTCACATGCATGCCCAGGGCCTTTCCGGCTTCCCCTATTTCGTCGGCATCAACGCGCTGTCCGACCTGGCCAGCCGCGGCGACCGCGTCTGCGTGCTCAACATCCTGGGCGGCGAATCGCGCCAGGTGACGCCGACCAGCCATGTGTTTTCAGGCGGCAACGTTGTCTTCGGCACTTCGCCCGGGCGCGGTGGCCAGAAGCTGAAAACTTCCGCCGGTGACATCCCGGTGTTCAACAACGTGCGCGAGGGGCTGAACGCCGGCCACGCCTTCAACACCGGCGTGGTCTACTTGCCGCCGTCTGGCGTGCGCGACGGCGTGGCCGAGCTGATCCGCGTCAACCCCGATCTGAAGAAGATCGTCATCGTCACCGAGAAGATCGCGGTGCACGACGCGCGCGAGATCCGCGCGATGGCGCAGGGTGCGGGTGTCGACATCATCGGCGGCAACTGCCTGGGCGTGGCCGACTCGTGGAGCCGGGTGCGCATCGGCGGCGCGCTCGGCGGCGACCACCCGGATGAGACGCTGATCCAGGGCACGGTGGCCATCTTCTCCAACTCCGGCGGCTTCACGACGACGATCGCGCAGTACCTGTCCACCGAAGGCTGGGGCACGACGACGCTGGTCTCGTCGGGCAAGGACGTCTATATCCACTACGCGGCGCGCGACTTCGCGCATGCGTTGCGCAACGACGGCCGCTCGCGCGCCGCGGTGCTCTATTCCGAGCCGGGCGGCTACTACGAGCGCGACATCGAGTGGGGCAAGCCGGTCGTGGCCTGCGTCGTCGGGCGCTGGAAGAGCAAGCTCACGCGCGCCGTCGGCCACGCCGGTGCGATGGCCGGCAGCGGCGACAGCGCCGAGGACAAGGAACGCTGGTTCATGCAGGCCTTCGGTGTCGATGCGATCTACACGCCGGAGCAACCGGTGGTGTCGAAGAAGGGCGCGGTCGTGACGAACATCGCGCACATCCCGGCGGCGCTGACGGCGGTGATGGCGGCGAGCGGCGCCAAGCCTGACTTCGCGCCGCGCGGCAGCCTGTCGCTCAAGCCGTGGATGGCCAACGACCAAGGCATCGAACTGCCGGCCGAACTGGCGCTGAAGCCGGTGACCGCGCCGCAGCCCTATGCCGAACAACTCGCAGGGCTGGCGTCGCAGGTCGGCGCGGTGATCGCGCGCCAGAACATGAAGGACCGCTCGGGCGCGTCGCAGATGGACCCGACGACGCAGGTCACGTCGGTGCACGGCCACTCGGTGCTGGAACTCGCGCTGCAGCCGCTGCAGGCCAACTTCGCCTTGCCGCTGGTGCACGAGGCCGCGGGCCCGAACGACCGCGCGATGCTCGACATCGCCGTCGCGGCCGAGGTCAACCTGGTCGGCGATCCCATCCTGGTCGCGGTCGACGCCGCGCGCCAGGCCGGCAACTCACCGAACACGGTGATGGCTGCGGCGGCCTCCATCGTCGGCCCGAAGCGCGTCGAGCGCGCGCTGGCCTGCACGCGCGCGCTGATCGACCTCTTCGCCGGCAGCGGGCTGCAGGAGGGCCACCACGTCGAGTTCGACCACACGGGCATCCAGATCGACGCGGCGACGCGCGCACTCTTCATGGCGCGCGACGACGAAGCCGGCGACACCCATCCGAAGGCCATGCTCGAGGCCGTGAAGGCGCGCGGCGCGAAGTCGGTGTTCCTCGACTTCCTGCTGCGCCTGGACGGCCCGCTGTCGCGCGACGCGATCCTGGCGGGAATTGCGACCACGATCGCCTGGGGACCGCTGGTGCGCAAGCGCATCAGCCGCCTGACGGCCGAGACGCTGCCGTGGTACCTGCGGCTGTACGGCGTGATGGTCGGCGCGAGCATTCCCGCCGAGCGCCACCAGTGGGGCATGCTCGCCGGCATCCCGCAGGCCGAGCGCTACGGCTCGTGGACGATGGCCGACCTGTGCTACCTGGCGATGACCGGCAAGAAACCCACCGCCGAACAGGCGATGCCCTTGCAGATCCTGATCGGCCTGCTCATCTCCAACGGGCCGGGGTCGATCTCGGCGCAAGGCGCCAAGGGCGCGGTTTCCGCCGACGGACCGCAGACGCCGGGCCGGGTGCAGATCAACAAGGCGATGGTCGGCTTTCTCACGCACACCGGCTACAGCCACGGCGGCAACGGCTTCGAGGGCATGGCCTTCCTGCTTGAACAGTTCAAGGGCAAGGCGCTGAAGGATCCGACCGACCCGCAGCACGGCCTCGACCTGAAGGCGATGGCGACGGCCTTCGCAAAGAACTACAGGGCCGAGAAGCGCGCCGCCAAGGAGGCTGGGCAGGAACTGCGCGCGCTGCCCGGCGTGCACCACCCGGTGTTCAAGGGCAAGCCGGTGAACCACGACCCGCGCGAGCGCTTCATTGCCGCCTTCATGGCCGAGCGCGGGCAGTACAACGTCTTCCACGCGTTCTACCGCGAGCTGGCGCAGGCGCTGTACGACGTCGGCGCGACGCCCTACGTGTTCTGCGTCAACATCGACGCCGTGATCGCCGCGCTGCTGCTGGCGCTGCTGTGGACCGACTACAGCGCGGGCGAGTTGACCGAGCGCGACCTGGAGACGGCGGCGTTCACGGTGTTCCTCTACGGCCGCATGATCGGCGCCGCCGCCGAGATCGACGATCACCTGAATCGCGGCCGCAACATGGATACGCGCACGCCGGAATCGCAGGTGGCGTTCGTGGCCTGACTTTCCCGAGCCCCTGGCGGGCCCCCATCCACGCGAGGACAACACTGTGAAGAGACGAGGCTTCAACCATGCCCTGCTCGGCCTCGGCGCCGCGGCTGTCGTGCCCGCCAGCCTGACGGCCTGCGCCGGCAAACCGTCCGCCGCGCGGGTGACCGGCGTGGACACCCATGCCCATGTCTTCCACCGCGGCCTGCCCTTCATCCCGAACAGGCGCTACACGCCGACCTACGACGCCTCGCCGGAGGAATTCATCGCCCTGTTCGAAGCCAACGGCCTGTCCAACGGCGTGATCATCCCGATCAGCATCCTGGGCACGAACAACGACTACACGGTGCAATCCGTCGCCAAGAGCGGCGGACGCCTGCGCGGCCTGGCGGTCGTGGATCCGCAGAAGGATGTCGGCAAGCTCGCTGAACTCGACCGGGGCGGCCTCGTCGGCATTCGCCTCAACCTGATCGGGCAACCCGTTCCCGACGTCACGACCGGCGCCTGGCGCGATTTGATCGCGGCGTGCCGCGCCATCGACTGGCAGGTCGAAGTCTATGACGATGCCCGCCGCCTGCCCGAGTTGCTCACCGCCTTGGTCGACTCCGGGGTCAAGGTGGTGGTGGACCACTTCGGCAAGCCTGATCCGAAGTTGGGCGTCCAGGATCCCGGCTTCCAGTACCTGCTCGGCCTCGGCTCTACCCGCCGCGTATGGGTCAAGCTCTCGGCGCCCTATCGGTCCAGCGACGCCACCGCGGCCGCGGCTGCGCCACTGCTGCTGAAGGCCTTCGGTCCGGAGCGCCTGATGTGGGGCAGCGACTGGCCGCACACCGGTTTCGAGGGCAAGGTGAGCTACGCCACGCTGCTCGATCAGCTCAAGGTGTGGGTCCCCGACGCTGCCGAACGAAGGATCGTCCTGGCCGATACGCCGGCGCAGCTGTTCCGCTTCGTCTCTTGAACCGGCCCACGCGCTGCACCGACTCGGAATACGGCGAATGGAATTTCCCGCGCACCAGCTGACGATGACCGTGCTGATGACCCCCGACACCGCGAACTTCGCGGGCAAGGTGCACGGCGGCACGATCCTGAAGCTGCTCGACCAGGTTGCCTATGCCTGCGCCAGCCGCTACGCCGGGCGCTACGTGGTGACGCTGTCGGTCGACCAGGTCATGTTCCGGCAGCCGATCCACGTCGGTGAACTGGTGAGCTTTCTCGCGTCGGTGAACCACACTGGCACGACGTCGATGGAGGTCGGCATCAAGGTGATCGCCGAGGACATCCGCACTCAGGGCAGGCGGCACGTCAACAGCTGCTTCTTCACGATGATCGCGATGGGCGACGACGGCCGGCCGGCTGCAGTGCCGGCGTTGCGGCCTTTCACACCCGATGAGCGGCGCCGCTTCGCCGCCGCGCAGGCGCGCAAGGCGCAGCGCGAGGCGGCACGCGCTGCCGCGCCGGCGCCGAACGCTGACTGACGCGATGCACCTGCACGCGGGGCGGGCGGGTCGCATCGCCGGCACGCTTGCGGCGGCGCTCGCGGCGGCTCTGCTGGCCGAGCGGCTGCGCCTGCCGTTGCCGTGGATGATCGGCCCGCTGCTGGCCGTGGCGCTGGCCGGCGTGCTCGGTGCGCGCGTCGATTGCCCGACGCCGGTGCGCAACGCGGGTCAGTGGGCGATCGGCACCGCGCTCGGCCTGTACTTCACGCCCGACGTGCTCGCGACCATCGTCACGCTGGCGCCGGCGCTCGTCGCGGGCATCGTCTGGGCGATGCTCGCGGGCCTGATCTTCTACGGGCTGCTCGCGCGCGTGTCCGGCGCGGCGAGCGCCGAGGAGCGTGCGACCGCATTCTTCTCGGCTGCCATCGGCGGCGCGTCGGAGATGGCCGTGCTCGGCGCGCGCCAAGGCGGGCGCATCGACCGCATCGCGATGGCGCATTCGCTGCGCGTGCTGATCGTCGTCGTCGCGATTCCGTTCGGACTGCAGTGGTCGGGGCTGCACGGCATCGACGCCGTCGCGCCGGGGCCGGCGCAGGTGCACCTGGGCGGCTTGCTGCTGCTCGGCGCGCTGACACTGGCCGGCTCGTTGTTGATACGGCGCAGCGGCCTGCCCAACCCGTTCGTGCTCGGCTCGCTGGCCGTGGCGCTCGCGTTGACGGGCAGCGGCGTCAAACTCTCGGCGCTGCCGCCGGCCGTCAGCCATACCGGACAGCTGCTGATCGGCTGTGCGCTCGGCGCCCGCTTCACGCCCGATTTCGTTCACAGCGCGGCGCGCTGGCTGGGAGCGGTGGCGCTCGGCACCTGCGCGCTGATCGGCCTGTCGGCGAGCTTTGCCTGGGGCCTGGCGAGTCTTGCTGCGCTGCCCTGGGCGGCGGTGCTGCTCGGCACGTCACCCGGCGGTCTGGCCGAGATGTGCATCACCGCCAAGGTGCTGCAACTCGGCGTGCCGGTCGTCACCGCGTTTCACGTCACGCGCTACCTGGTGGTGCTGCTGTGCACCGCGCCGCTGTTCCAGTGGCTGGAGCGGCGGCGCGGTTGACGGGCGATCGAGCGGAGCTGTTTCCTGCAGCCGCGTTGCCAGGCGGCTTCGCAGACCCGGCGCGCCGCAGCGGCGGCGTCGTCGCCCGCCAGATACGCTGGCCCTGACCCGATTCGGCCTTTGCGCGAAGCCGTTAGAACGCCTGTGCCTCCTCAACCGTTGGCGGCCACATCGCCACCGAGCCAATCGCGGGCCAGCGCCAACGCCTGATGGATGCTGGTCGCCAGGCCCAGCGCCCAGGCCTTGTCGAAGTCCGCAGCGCCGAGCGCCGCGCGAGCGGCATTCAGCAGCGCTTGGCGGGCGTGGTCGTCGTGCCCCTGCACCGGCGGGCCAGCCGCCGGACTGTGCGGCAAAGCGGACGTGACCGCGCAAAGACGCACGACAAGTGGCCATGCGCCCTGCAGCATGGCCAGTTGGGCGCTGCCGTCGACCAGGTACTGCTCGTACTGGACCGAGCCGACCCGCGGCAGCACGGCCGAAGCCTGGCGCAACAGGTCGCGGGCGCGCTCGCGCTGCTGCATGCGGATCGCAAGGCTGCCGGCGAACAGCAGCACGCCGGCCATGCGCCAGGCATGGCCCGAGGCCAGTCGAATCGCCAACGCCTCGTCGAAGTAGCGCGCTGCATCCTGCAACCGGCCGTCGATGGCCGCCGAGTTGCCCATCCGGCACAGCGCGTCCGCATAAAGGTTGCGATCGCCGATCTCCAAGGCGACGCGGCAGGTGGTTTCGTGCGCCGCCTGGCCAGCGCACGCGCGCCCAGCGCCACCGGTTGCGCGTCGAGGCTCAGCGTGCGTGCCCCCGGGTCGAAGCGGCAACGACCCGCCGGGCCGAGCAGCAAGGCAGCGGTGGACATGGCGGAAGGCGAGGTCGGCAAGTTGTAACGATAGGCCCGATCCACAAACCAGGGGACGCGGCTTTAGAACGCAGGATCAGCACCGGCCAATCAATGCCAAGCCGCTTCGCCGTGTCGCCTTTCATCGGCACTTGATACGTCGGCTGTTGCATCGGCAAGCAGGCGTGCCCGGCCGCACCCTCGCGATGCCAGAATCCGCGCATGCGCCCCTCCGAACTCCTGGCCAGCAAGCGCCAACAGTTGCTCGCGCTGGCCGCAGCCCGCGGTGCCAGCCGGCTGCGGGTGTTCGGCTCGGTGGCGCGCGGGCACGACCACGAAGGCAGCGATCTGGACCTGCTGGTGGATCTGCCCGCGGGCACCTCGCTGCTGCAGGTGGTCGGGTTGCAGTTTGACATCGAGGACGCGCTGGGCATCAAGGTGGACCTGTGCACCGAGCGCGAGCTGCATCCCCAGCTGCGGCAGCGCATCCTGGCCGAAGCACGCCCGCTGTGACCGACCGCGACCCACTGTTCCTGGCTCACATCCGCGGCGCCATCGCCGAGATCGGCAGCTACACGCTCGGCGGACGGGAAGAATTCATGGCGGACCGCAAGACCTAGAGCGCGGCCATCCGGCAGCTCGAGATCATCGGCGAGGCCGCCAAGCAACTCAGCCCGGCGCTGAAGCGGGCGCAGCCCGACGTGCCCTGGCGCCAGATTGCCGGCACGCGCGACCGGCTGATCCATGCCTACTTCAGCGTGGATCTCGACGCCGTGTGGACGTTGATCGAGCAGGACCTGTCCGCGCTCGACGACACCGTGCGGCAATTGCTGGATATGCCTTCGCGGCGCAGCCCCTGAAGCCCGGCGGCGGATGCCCCGCCGTGCGAGGTGCAACTCGTCAACAAGAACGATCCGCCGACCTTCAAGTCGGCGGGCTTCTCGAACCTGGGCGACTTCACCTTCACCATGGTGCAATGCTTGAACCCGCTACAGAACGGCAGCATCGAATACGACTTCGGCGGCGGCAACACGCTTGTCGGGACCCGGGCTTCCAGCGTTAACGCGATCAGTCCCCCGCTGGTAATCCAGTTCACGGCAATTTCAGACATCACGGGGGGCACAGGCACTTTTGCGGGCTACACGGGTTCGATCACCGCGCTGGGTTGCACAGACCGCCGCGACAGTGCGGTGAGCGGAAGCGGCTTCACGGCCGACACGGGGTTCGTCTTTCGCGGTGAGTTGATGCAGCCTGTGCCCGAACCGGCGACCTGGGGTCTGATGCTGGCTGGCTTGACCGGGGTGGTCGCCGCCGCGCGACGCCGGCGCGACGGGACAAGCGCCGCGGGCGTGTAGTTCGAAGGGTCGCGCGGCAATCCGGCAACCGGTGCGCGCTGCCCGGCGTGCACCACCCGGTGTTCAAGGGCAAGCCGCGGTGAACCACGACCCGCGCGAGCGCTTCATCGCCGCGTTCATGGCCGAGCGCGGCCAGTACAACGTGTTCCACGCCTTCTACCGCGAGCTGGCGCAGGCGCTGTACGACAGCGGCGCCACGCCGTATGTGTTCTGCGTCAACACCGCCGCGGTCATCGCGGCGCTGCTGCTGGCCCTGCTGTGGCAGGACTACAAGGCGGGAACGCTGAACGAACGCGATCTGGAGAATGCCGCGTTCACGGTGTTCGTGTACGGCCGCATGATCGGCGCCGCCGCCGAGACCGACGACCACCTGAACCGCGGCCGCAACATGGACACGCGCACGCCCGAGGCGGCCTGCGCGCATGTCCTTTGATGCCTTGTGCTTGCCGCTGAGCGCGGCTACGCGCCCATGTCGTAGAAGAACTCCTCGCGCACGATCTTGCCGTCCTTGACGCGGTACAGGCCGACCTCGTCCATCTTCATGCGCTGGCCCGACGGCTTGTGGGTCACGTCGTACTGAAATCCCAGCACGAACATGTCGTCGTGCGGCCACGGACCGGAAACCGAGGCGGCATGAACCTCGTGGTTGTCCTTCCACCATTGACTCTTGGCCTTGAGCGCCGCCAGGCCCCTGGCTTCGCGGTTGCCGTCCGGCGGCGCGGCGGCCTCGACGCTGACGACGTCGTCGGCAAACAGCAAGTCGATGGCCTCGTCGTTCTTGCCCTGGCGGCACAGTTCAGCCAGCCGGCGGGCGATTTCCATGGTCTTCATATAGCTCCTCGCTGATGGGCATCGTGCAGATGGTGGCACGAAAGGTACGCCATGTGTGGGGCGCGTCGGCGGCGTCGCGCTCGGAACATGGAATTCGAATGTTCGACCCGGCCGGCGCGCCGCCTCGCTCGGGCGACAATCGCGCCCCATGTATGCATTGTTCGAAGACGCCGGCAAGTTTCTGGCCGGCCGCCTGATGTCCGAGGCCGAAAGCTCGATGCAGGTCGAGCTCGACTCCGGCAAGCGCGTCAAGGTCAAGAGCGCCAACGTGCTGCTGCGCTTCGATGCGCCGCAGCCGGCCGAGCTCATCGCCCCGGCGCAGCATCTGGCGCAGCAGATCGACCTCGACCTGGCCTGGGAATTCGCGCCCGAGGCGGAGTTCGGCTTCGCCGACCTGGCGCGCGACTATTTCGAGGCCAGCTGCCGGCGCCGAGAAGCAGGCCGCGGCGCTGTTCCGGTTGTTCGAGGCGCCGCACTACTTCCGCCGCCTCGGCAAGGGCAAGTTCAGGAAGGCGCCCGAAGAGACCGTCAAGGCCGCCCTGCTGGGCATCGAGCGCAAGAAGCAGCAGGCCGCGCAGATCGACGCCTGGGCAGCGAGCTGGCCGCTGGCGAGTGCCCGGCGCCGGTGCGCGAGCAGCTCTACAACATCCTGTTCAAGCCGGACAAGAACGCGCCCGAATACAAGGCGGTGGTCGAGGCCTCGCGGCGCGCGCAGCGCGCGCCGCTGGACCTGCTGAAGGCAGCCGGCGCGATCCAGAGTCCTTACCAGTTCCACTGGCGCCGCTTCCTGTTCGAGAACTTTCCCAAGGGCACGGGCTTTCCCGCGCTGGAGGCGCCGCCGATCAAGGAGGCGCTGCCGCTGGCCGAAGTGCAGGCCTTCTCGATCGACGATTCGGCCACCACCGAGATCGACGATGCGCTGTCGGTGCAGGGCTTGGGCAGCGGCACGGTGGTGTTCGGCATCCACATCGCCGCGCCGGGGCTGGCGATCGCGCCCGGCTCGCGACTCGACAAGGTGGCGCGCGAGCGCCTGTCCACGGTCTACATGCCGGGCTGGAAGCTCACGATGCTGCCCGACGAGGTCGTGCAGGCCTACACGCTCGACGCCGGCCAGGACTGCCCCGCCGTCAGCCTGTACGTGAGGTTCGACGAGGCGACGCTCGACATCCAGTCCAGCGAAACCCGGCTCGAGCGCGTGCCGATCGCGGCAACCTGCGCCACGACCAGCTCGACAGCGTGATCACCGAGGCCACGCTGCTCGGCGCCGCGCCGGCGGACTACGCGCTCGCGCCGGAGCTGGCCTTTGCCTTCCGCCTGGCGCGGCATCTGAAGGCGCAGCGCGAGCAGGTGCGCGGCAAGCCCGAGACCTTCAACCGGCCCGACTACAACTTCCGCCTCGAAGACGCACAGGCGCGAGCCCGGCGGCGACGAGCGCGTGTCGATCAGCACGCGCCAGCGCGGCTCGCCGCTGGACCTGATCGTCGCCGAGGCGATGATCCTGGCCAACAGCACCTGGGGCGGCTGGCTGGCCGAATGCGGCGTGCCCGGCATCTACCGCAGCCAGGCCAGCCTGGCGCCGGGCGTCAAGGTGCGCATGGGCACCCGGCCGGCGCCGCACGCCGGCATGGGCGTGGCGCAGTACACCTGGGCCACCTCGCCGCTGCGGCGCTATGTCGATCTGGTGAACCAGTGGCAGATCATCGCCTGCGCGCGCCACGGCCGCACCGCCGCGCTGGCCGCGCCCTTCAAGCCGAAGGACGCGGCGCTGTTCTCGATCATCTCCGCCTTCGACGCCGCCTATGCCGCCTACAACGGCTTCCAGCATGGCATCGAGCGCTACTGGACGCTGCGCTAGCTGGAGCAGAACGCAGTCGCCGAGCTCGACGCCGCGGTGATGAAGGACGGCCTGGTGCGCGCCGACACGCTGCCGCTGGTGTTCCGCGCTGCCGGCGCCGAAAGCCTGCCGCGCGGCGCGCAGGTGCGCGTGCGCATCGGCGGCATCGACCTGCTGACGCTGGACCTGCACGGCAGCCTGCTGGCGCGCATCGACGACGAGTGCCGCGTCGGCGCAGGCATCGGACGAAGGCGAGGCCGAGGATGACGACCGAGGTCGAAGCGGGCACCGCTGCGCTGGCCATCGACGTGGACGACCAGGCCGGCGGCGAGGCCGAAGCGCCGCCGGCGGCAGCCGCCTGAGGCCCCAGCAGAGCATGGCGCGGCGCCGGCATGTCGACGTTGCAGCTGGCGCTGGTCGGTGTCGGTCGGCGTGCACGCGGCGCTGCTGACGGTGCGCTTCGTCGATCCGGAGGGCTTCAACCGCATCTTCCAGGACACGCCGCTGGAGGTGATCCTCGTCAACTCGCGCTCGGGCGAGGCGCCGACCAAGGCGCAGGCCATCGCGCAGGCCAACCTGGCCGGCGGCGGCGAGGCCGAGAAGGGCCGCGCCACCTCGCCGCTGCCGCCGTCCACGCTGTTCGAGGTCGGCGACGCCCCCGAACGACGCGCGCCGCAAGATCGACAAGCTGCAGGAGGAGCAGCAGCAGCTGCTGGCGCAGATGCGGCGCGAGCTGGCGCCGCTGCCGCCGCCCGATCCGCAGCGCGAGGCCGGCGACCCGCGGGAGGCCGAGCAGGAAGAGCGCCGCCGCCAGCTGGTCGGCTGCTGGCCGAGATCGAGAAGCGCATCAACGAAGAGAACGCGCGGCCGAAGAAGCGCTACATCAGCCCGGCGACGCGCGAGGAGGTGTATGCGATCTACTACGACGCGCTGCGCCGCAAGATCGAGGACCGCGGCACCCGCAACTTTCCCGAATACCGCGGGCGAAGCTGTACGGCGAGCTGACGATGAACGTCACCGTCGACGCCGAGGGACGCGTGGTCGAGACCGAGATCGTGCGCGCGTCGAGCTCGAAGCTGCTCGACCGGCGCGCGATGGCGATCGTGCGCGCGGCGGCGCCTTTCGGGCCCTTCAGCGCCGCGATGCGCCGCAGGCCGACCAGATCGTGATCACGTCGCGCTTCCGGTTCACGCGCGACGACGGGCTGGAGACCACGCTCACGCAACGCCAGCGCAATGAAGGCCCTGGATCGCTACGCCGTGCTCGGCAACCCGGTCGAGCACAGCCAGTCGCCCTTCATCCACGCCGCGTTCGCGCGCCAGACCGGCCAGGCGATCGACTACGGCCGCGTGCTGTGCCCGCTCGACGGCTTCGCGCCGGCGGTGCGCGACTTCGCGGCCGCCGGCGCGCGCGGCTGCAACGTCACCGTGCCGTTCAAGTTCGAGGCCGCCGCGCTGGCCGCGCACGCACGCCGCGCGCGGAGCTGGCGCAGGCGGCCAACGTGCTGCGCTTCGACGCCGACGGCTGGTTGGCCGACAACACCGACGGCATCGGCCTGGTGCGCGACATCGAACGCAACGCCGGCGTGGCGCTGCGCGGCCAGCGCGTGCTGCTGGTCGGCGCGGGCGGCGCGGCGGCCGGCGTGCTGGGCCCGCTGCTGGCGGCCGCGCCCCGCGCTGCTGTCGTCGCCAACCGCACGGCCGGCAAGGCCGCGCGCTGGTGCGGCGCCATGCCGCGCTGGCGCGACCTCGGCGTCGCTTTGAGCGGCAGGCGCGCTTGCGCGAGCGCCGGCAGCGCCTTCGACGTCGTCGTCAACGCAGCGCCAGCAGCCTGGGCGGCGCCGCGTGCCGGTCGACGCCGCGGTGCTTCGCGCCGGGCGCGCTGGCGCTCGACATGATGTACGGCAGCGCCGCGCAGCCCTTCCTCGACTGGGCACGGCGGCGCGGCGCCAGGCCGCGCGACGGCCTGGGCATGCTGGTCGAGCAGGCGGCCGAGGCCTTCTTCGTCTGGCGCGGCGTGACGCCCGCAGACCGCGCCGGTGCTGGCCGGGCTGCGCGCCGCTGCTCGATGACCCGCGGCCCGGCGTCGATGAAGCCGGCCACGCGCTGCGCCTGCTGGCGCCTGCTGGTGCTGTGCGCTGCTGGCGCTTGCAGCTCTACTTTGCGCGCGCATCGCGCTGATGGCGGTCGTCGACCCGCAGTCCACCACGTTCCAGCGCACCGAAGCCTGGCGGCTGCTGCAGCCGAAAAGCAGCGGATCGACTGGAGCCAGCACTGGGTGCCCTACGCGCACATCGCGCCCACCTCAAGCGCGCGGTGATCGCCAGCGAGGACGCCGGCTTCGTCGAGCACAGCGGCGTCGAGTGGGAAGCGATCGAGAAGGCGTGGGAACGCAACCAGCGCGCCGAGGCCGCGCGGCCGAGAAGCGTCGCCCGCCGGCAGCCCCGGCGGCGCGAGCGGCCAAGGTGGTCGGCGGCTCGACGATCACCCAGCAGCTGGCGAAGAACCTGTTCCTGTCGGGCGAGCGCACCGTGCTGCGCAAGGCGCAGGAATGGTCGCTCACGCTGATGCTCGAAGCGCTGCTGACCAAGCAGCGCATCCTGGAGATCTACCTGAACAACGTCGAGTGGGGCGAAGGCGTGTTCGGCGCCGAGGCCGCGGCGCGGCACTATTTCCGCAGTCGGCGCGGCCGGGCTCGGCGCCGAAGCAGGCGGCGCGGCTGGCGGTGATGCTGCCGGCGCCCAAGCGCTTCGAGAAGCGGCCCGGCTCGGCCTACGTGATCGGCCGCGCCGCCACGATCGTGGCGCGCATGGGCGCGGTCGAGCTGCCCTGACGCGCGGCAGGGCACGGCTCCTAGAATCGCCGCATGAGCCTCCGCTGCAGCGAGAGATCGCCAGCGCCGCCGCCCGCCTGGTGGTCGAAGAAGGCATGGAGTACGGCCCGGCCAAGCGCAAGGCGGCGCGCGATCTCGGCGCGCGCGCGCGCGGCGCCGAGCTGCCCGAGCAACGAACGCGTCGAGGACGAGGTGCGCGAGCTACCTCGAGCTCTTCTGCGCCGACACCCAGCCGGCCGAACTGCCGGCGCTGCGCGAGGTGGCGCTGGGCTGGATGCAGCGCCTGGCCGAATTCCGCCCGCACCTGACCGGCGCCGTCTGGCGCGGCACCGCCACGCGGCTGTCGGCGATGCACCTGGAGCTGTACTGCGACGACCCAAGGCAGCCGAGATCGCGCTGATCAACCTGGGCGTGGCCTACGACGTCGGAGTCGGCCCGGCGAAGCGCGATGCCGAGGTGCCTGATGCTGAGCGTGTCCAGCACGCGCCGACTGGGCGAGCCCGTGACGGTGCACCTGGCGTGCGCGACCACGACGATCTGCGGGGCGCGCTGAGGCCCGATGCACGCGGGCGCAGCTGGCGCGGCGACGCCGCCGCATTGCGGCGGCTGTTGCGGGACAGCGCCGGGTAACGTCCGCTCGGTCGGCCAGCGCCCATTGCCGACCCATGAACGAGCCGCTGGCACGCCGCTGGCGCTGGCCGCGGCGGCTGCTGGCCGCCGCCGCCGGCGCCGGCTGGCGCCTGGCGCGCGACACGCACGCCAGGCCGCGCCGATGCGACCGAGCCTTCTGGGCGCTGCGCTTCGACCGGCCCGATGGCGGCGAGCTGGTGCTGGCCGAACTGCGCGGCCGGCCGCTGCTGCTGAACTTCTGGGCGACCTGGTGCCCGCCCTGCGTCACGGAGATGCCGATGCTCGACCGCTTCGCGCGGACCAGCACGGGGGTGGCAGGTCGTCGGCCTGGCGGTCGACAGCTCGACGCCGGTGCGCGCGTTCCTGCGCGCGCACCCGGTGGGCTTCACGATCGGGCTGGCCGGCCTGGCCGGCATCGAACTGGCGCGAGCGCTGGGCAACGAAGCGGCGGGCTGCCCTTCACCGTGGTGTTCGACCGCAGGGCCGGGTCGCGCAGCGCAAGCTGGGCGAAACCCAGCCGCAGGACGCTCGCGGGCTGGGCTCAAATCGCGCTGACAAGCGGATTCGATCGCCAACATCGCCGGCGATCTGACGCTTTTCACAGCCTACTGTATTCAATTTCGATCTTGATTCGCCTGCGGAATTGCGCCATGCGCGCCTTCGTGTCGGCCGATGCGGCACAATCGCCGCGACCCCGGCAGCCAGGGACTGCGATTGGCGACGAAAACGCCGGGCGGCCGGCAGCCTGCAGAGGGTTGACGTCGATGAGCAGGCGCCCCGCCACGGGCTGCGCGCATCAACGAAAACGTCGAGAGGAAGACCATGGACCTGCGCAAGCTCAAGACCCTGATCGACCTGGTGTCGGAATCGAACATCTCCGAGCTGGAGATCACCGAGGCCGACGGCAAGGTGCGCATCGTCAAGGCCGGCCCGGCGGCGGCGGCGCCAGCCGCTCGATGCATCGGCGGCGCCGCCGGTGCATGGCCGCGCCGCTGCGCCGGCCGCCGCGGCGGCCGCAGCGGCCGCCGCCGAAGCGCCAGCGCCGGTGGAGCCGGCCACGTCGTCAAGTCGCCGATGGTCGGCACCTTCTACCGCTCGTCCAGCCCCGGCGGCAAGCCGTTCGTCGAGGTGGGCAGCGCGGTCAAGGAAGGCGAGCCGGTCTGCATCATCGAGGCGATGAAGATCATGAACGAGATCGAGGCCGACAAGTCGGCACGGTGACGCAGATCCTGTGCGAGAACGGCCAGGCGGTCGAATTCGGCCAGCCGCTGTTCGTCATCGAATAGCGGCGACCTCCATGTTCAAGAAGATCCTGATCGCCAATCGCGGCGAGATCGCGCTGCGCATCCAGCGCGCCTGCCGCGAGATCGGCATCAAGTCGGTGGTCGTCTATTCCGAGGCCGACCGCGAGGCCAAGTACGTCAAGCTGGCCGACGAGGCGGTGTGCATCGGCCCGGCGGCCTCGGCGCAGAGCTACCTCAACATGCCGGCGATCATCTCCACCGCCGAGGTGACCGACGCCGAGGCCATCCATCCCGGCTACGGCTTCCTGTCGCGAGAACGCCGACTTCGCCGAGCGCGTCGAGCGCAGCGGCTTCGCCTTCATCGGCCCGACGCCGGAGTCGATCCGCATCATGGGCGACAAGGTCTCGGCCAAGCAGGCGATGATCAAGGCCGGCGTGCCCTGCGTGCCGGGCTCCGAAGGCGCGCTGCCCGACGACCCGAAGGAGATCATCCGCCTGGCGCGCGCGCATCGGCTACCCGGTGATCATCAAGGCCGCCGGCGGCGGCGGCGGGCGCGGCATGCGCGTCGTGCACACCGAGGCGGCGCTGCTCCACGCGGTGCAGACGACCCGCGCCGAGGCCGGCGCGGCCTTCGGCAACCCGGCGCGTGTACATGGAGAAGTTCCTCGAGAACCCGCGCCACATCGAGATCCAGGTGCTGGCCGACGAGCACAAGAACGCGGTCTGGCTGGGCGAGCGCGACTGCTCGATGCAGCGCCGCCACCAGAAGATCATCGAGGAAGCGCCGGCGCCGGGCATCGCCGCGGCGCGTGATCGAGACGCATCGGCGACCGCTGCGCCGCGGCGTGCAAGAAGATCGGCTACCGCGGCGCCGGCACCTTCGAGTTCCTGTACGAGAACGGCGAGTTCTATCTTCATCGAGATGAACACGCGCGTGCAGGTCGAGCACCCGGTGACCGAGATGGTCACCGGCATCGACATCGTGCAGATGCAGATCCGCGTCGCCGCCGGCGAGAAGCTGCCCTTCACGCAGCGCGAGATCCAGATGCGCGGCCACGCGATCGAATGCCGCATCAACGCCGAGGACCCGTACAAGTTCACGCCGTCGCCCGGACGCATCACGATGTGGCATCCGCCGGGCGGCCCCGGCGTGCGCGTCGATTCGCATGCCTACACCAACTACTTCGTGCCGCCGAACTACGACTCGATGATCGGCAAGATCATCGTGCACGGCGACACCCGCGAGCAGGCGCTGGCGCGCATGCGCACCGCGCTGTCGGAAACGGTGGTCGAAGGCATCCAGACCAACATCCCGCTGCACCGCGAGCTGATGGTCGACGCCAAGTTCATCGAAGGCGGCACCAGCATCCACTACCTCGAAGGCTGGCTCGGCCAGCACAAGCGCTGACGCGGCAAGCGGCCGATGTTCGAGCTGGTGCTGCGCGCGCCGCAGGCCCTGGTCGAGCCGGTGTCCGATGCGCTGATCGACGAGCTCGGCGCGCTGTCGGTGTCGGTCGAGGACGCCGACGCCGGCAGCGAAGGCGAGCAGGCGCTGTTCGGCGAGCCCGGCATGCCGGCGCCGCCCGCGCGGCTGGCAGCGCTCGACGCTGAGCGCGCTGTTCGCCGACGAGACCGCAAGCCGACCGCCGCCGCCGCCGTGCTGCTGGCGCAGGCCTGGGCCGCTGGCTTGCAGGTGCGTTCGCTGCGCCGGCTGGCCGAGCAGGACTGGGTGCGCCTGACGCAGTCGCAGTTCGCGCCGGTGTCGATCACGCCGGACTTCTGGGTCGTGCCGAGCTGGCACGAGCCGCCGGCTGCGGCGCGCACAGGTGATCCGGCTCGACCCCGGGCTGGCGTTCGGCACCGGCACGCACCCGACCACGCGCATGTGCCTGCGCTGGATGGCGACGCAGGCCGCCGAGCGGGCCCGGCCGGCGGCGCGCGTGCTCGACTACGGCTGCGGCTCGGGCATCCTGGCCATCGGCGCGGCGCTGCACGGCGCGACGCGACATCGACGCCGTGGACATCGACCCGGCCGCCGATCGACGCCACCCGAGCCAACGCTGCGGCCAACGGCGTGCCGCTGCACGCCGGCTTGCCCGACCGCGCGCAGGGCCGCTACGGCTGTTGCTGGCCAACATCCTGGCCACGCCGCTGAAGCTGCTGGCGCCGCTGCTCAGCCGCTGCGTCGCAGCCGGGCGGCCAGCTGGTGCTGGCCGGCATCCTGCAGCGCCAGGCCGACGAGTTGCAGGCCGCCTACGCACCGTGGCTCGAACTGCAGGTCAGCGACAGCCTGGACGGCTGGATCCTGATGACCGGCACGGCGCCGCCGGAGCACGCCGCGTGAGCCTGGCCACGCGCTGCCCGGCCTGCGGCACGGTGTTCCGCGTGGTGCGCGACCAGCTCAAGGTATCCGAAGGCTGGGTGCGCTGCGGTCGCTGCAGCGAGGTCTTCAACGCCGGCGAGCGCTTGTTCGAACTGGAGCAGGACCCGGCCGCCCGTCGGCCGGCCGTCGCCCCGCCAGCGCCGGAGACGCGCGGGGCCGTCGCCCGCGTGGGGGCGGCCCTGGCGCCCCCCAGCCCGGCGCCGCCCTGGTACGCGCTCGAGGCGCCGGCGGTGGCCCCCGACGAGCCGATCCCCGCGACGGCCGCACCGGCCAGTGCGCCGAGCGACGCACCCACCGTCAGGGCGGCGGATGCCGCCGAGACGACCACGGCGCGAGTCGAGCTTGCACAGTCACTTCCTCAGGCCATCGAGGCACCCGCGCAGTCCGCGCAACCGCCCCGCCCCACGGCCGATGCGCCGGCCAGCCCACCGACGGACACGGCGCTCGACCTGCGCGCCGATCCGGCGTCGGCGCAGAGCCAGCCCACGCCCGGCTTCGTGCTGCGCGCCGAGCGCGCCGAACGCCGGCGTCACCCGCTGCGGCGCGGTGGCCTGGCGCTGCTGTGCCTGCTGCTGGCCGGCGTGCTGGCCGGCCAGGTGGCACTGCACTACCGCGACGACGTGGCGGCGCGCTGGCCAGTGACGCAGCCCGTGCTGCAGGCCGCCTGCGGCTGGCTGGGTTGCCAGGTCGGGCCGCCGCGGCACATCGACAGCCTGGCGGTGGACAGCAGCGGACTGGTGCGCGTCGAAGGCAGCGATCTGTACCGGCTGTCGCTGGTGCTGCAAAACCGCTCTGCCATCACCGTGCGCATGCCGGCCATCGATCTGGTGCTCACCGATGCCCAGGGCCGGACCACGGCGCGGCGTGTCGTGAGCGCGGCCGAGCTGGGCAGCGACGCCGACCATCTGCCGCCACGCGGCGAAGTGGCGCTGCAAGCCATGCTCGATCTGAGCGAGCAGCGCATTGCCGGCTATACCGTCGAGCTGTTCTACCCGTAGCGCGGCCGGGTGCCGCGCGCGGTCAAGCCAGGTACAGCAACACCAAGCCCACGGCGGCGGGCAGCGCCTGCACGAAGAGGATACGCATGTTGGCCGTGGCCGCGCCGTACAGCCCGGCGACCAGCACGCACAGCAGGAAGAAGACCTTCACCGGTCCAGCGGCAGCGCCGAGCCACAGTCCCCAGAACAGCCCGGCGGCGAGGAAGCCGTTGTACAGGCCCTGGTTGGCGGCCAGCACCTTGGTGGCGGAGGCAAATTCGGGCGTCAGCCCGAAGGCCTTGCGGCCCCGCGGCCGATCCCACAGGAACATCTCCAGCACCAGGATGTAGACATGCAGCAGCGCGACCAGGCCGACGACGATATTGGCGGCAAGCGACATGTGGCGTGGCCTCGGCTCGGTGAGTTGGGCGGCCGGCCACGGGCTCAGGGATGGGGACCCCAGGGCGCGGCCAGCAGCAGCTGGTTTTCCTGCCGCCGGATCAGCGGCCGCAGCTGCTTGGCGAAGGCCATGAATTCGGTGTTCTCGAACAGGCGCTTCCAGAACGCGCGCCGATCGTCGTCGCTGTCGAAACGCCACAGGTGCACCAGCTGGTGCAATTCGCCGGTATCGCTGACGAAGTAGCCGATCAACTTGTCGGCAAAGCCGCCCGCCTGCAAGGCCGGCCAACCTTGCGACGAATACAGGCGGACGACTTCGGCCATCTGTCCGACCGTGACCGAGTAGCAGCGCTTTTCATAGATCACGGGCATGGCAACGCTCCGCGGTTCAAAACGGCCAGGCGCCGTAGTGCGCTTCGTAGCTCGAGCGGATATCGCTCAGGCTCGGCTCGTGGTTCTGGCAACCTAGCACCGCGATCTTCATCGCGCCCAGCACGCTGCCCAGCTGCGCGCCGAGCAGCAGCGGCAGTCCCTTCGCCAGCGCCAGCAGCAACCCGGCGCGGTAGGCGTCGCCGCAGCCGGTCGGGTCCTTCACCGCGGCGGCCGCCACCGGCGCCACGCTCTGGCGCTGGCCGCGCTGCAGCAGCAGCGAACCTTCGGCGCCGCGCGTGACGATCAGCGTGTCCACGCGCCGCGCCAGCCCATCGAGGGTCTCGCCGGTCTTGTCGGCGATGAGTTCGGCTTCGTAGTCGTTGCACACGAGCACCGGCGCACCGTCGATCATCTGCAGCAACTCGGGCCCGCTGAACAGCGGGATGTTCTGGCCGGGGTCGAGGATGAAGGGCACGCCGGCCTCGGCCATCTGCCGTGCATGCACCTGCATCGCCTCCTTCGAATCCGGGCCCACCAGTCCGCAGGCCACCGCGCCGGCTTGCGCCACCGCGAGCTGCGCCGACGAACCCATCGCGCCCGGGTGAAAGCCGGCCAGCTGGTTGTTGTGCAGGTCGGTGACGATGAAACACTGCGCCGTGTACTGGTCCTTCGCCGCCACCAGGCAGCGGGTGTCGATGCCGTGGCGCCGGCAATGTTCGAGGTACGGCGCGAAGTCGTCGCCGACCATGCCGATCGGCACCGGATCGCCGCCCACCAGCTTGTAGTTGTAGGCGATGTTGCCGGCGCAGCCGCCGTATTCGCGGCGCATGTTCGGCGACAGGAACGACAGGTTGATCTTGTGGATCTGGTCCGGCAGGATGTGGTCGGTGAACTGCCCTTCGAACACCATGATGGTGTCGTAGGCCATCGAGGCGGCAATCGCGGCGCGCAAGGTCATGGGGCGAGGTCGTGCGGATGGGAGGTGGCGGCGAGCATAGCTGATGGACCCTGCCGCGGCCGGCTCAAGCCCAGGTATCGGCGGCGATGGCCGCATCCAGCCCCGCCAGCGCCACGTTGAACTCGGCCCGCGCGGCCGTGGCGCGCAGTTGCAGCAGGGCATCGCGCAAGCCGCGGCTGCGCTCGCCGCGCCCGAAAAGGGCCAGCGCCCGCCCGCGCGCCACGACCAATTCCGACCACGGCAGCGGTTCGCGCGCGCAATAGCGTTGCAGCCTGTCGCACTGGCGATCGACGCCGCTCCAGTCGCCCTGATCGAGCGTGACCTCGATGGCGCAACTCGCAAACCAGAAATGGTTGTGGCTGACCGCGCCCGCGTCGAGCAATGCCTCGCCCTCGCGCAGCGCCTCCGATCGCTGCGCTGCGCTGTTCGTTGCCAGTGCGAGCTGGCCATACAGCGCAGGACCGAGGTGGCGCCGCCCGGCCTCGCCGATGCCCTCCAGCGCTTCATGCAGCAGCCGGCATGCACCTTCCCGATCGCCTCGACCCAGTGCGCACAGGGCTCGGCCCGACAGCGCCTGCACGACGAAACGTCTTGCGCCCAGCTTCTCGGCCAGTTCACGCGCCTGCGCATGGTGCGCCGCCGCGAGTTCGAATTCCCCCAGCGACGTGGTCCTGACAAAGCCGACCAGCGAGTGCGAGAGCATCGCGGCGCGCGGGTCCGCCAGGCGCTCGGCCAGCGCAATGCCCTGCAGGCCAATCTCCACGGCACTGCGTGCCAACAACAAATGCTCGGCGCACCAACCGACCATGTGCAGCACCGAGACCTCGAGCTTCGCAAGGCCGTGCTCGCGCGCCAGCGCGACGCAACGCGTGAACTGTTCGTGGGCCGAGCGCATGCGGCCCTGCAGGTAGTAGCCGTCGCCCAGCCCGCCGAGCGCCGTCGCCTCGGCTTCGAATGAACCTGCGGCGCGTGCGTGGTCGAGCGAGGCCTGGTGCTCGCTCAGACATTCGTCCAGGTGGCCGAGGGCGAAATGCAGGTTGCCGCGCAAGTGGTGCAGCCGCGCCAGCTCCAGCGCCAGCCCGTCCTGCTGCGCCAGCAGCTGCGCCTCGGCCAGCGCCGCCAGGCCGTCGTCGATGCGGTCGTTGACGCGCATGCCGGAAGCCATGCCGATGAGCGCGCGCGCGCGCTGCGCCGCGCCGGCGGCCACGTCGAGCACCGCCCGGTAGGCGTCGATGCTCTGCGCCGCCTGGCCGAGCTCGAGCAGCAAGGCGGCGCGCGCCATCAACAGCGCGCCGCGCGCATCGCTGCCGGCGGCCAGGGCCAAACCCCTTTCGGCCAGCTCGAGTGCCCGGCCGTAGCGGAATTGGCGGGCCTCGAATTCGGTGGCCGCCAGGTAGGCCGCCGCCGTGCCAGGGTCTTCGGCCAGCTCGAAATGTTCGGCGGCAAGAACCGGGTCGTCGACGCTGAAGCGCTGGGCGGCGCGCGCATGCAGTTGGCGCCGGCGCGCACGCAGCATCGACTCATAGACGCCATTGCGGATCAGCGCGTGGCAGAAGAGGAACCCGCCGCCTTCGCGGCGCACCAGAAAGTGTGCGATCGGCCCATCGATGTCGTAGGTCGCGTCGTCGATCAGGTGGCGCAGCGCGCCGAGCGAAAAGCGCTGACCCAGCACCGCCGCCGCCTGCACGGCCTGCTTGTCGGCCGCGCACAGCCGGTCCAGCCGCGCATGCACCAGCGACTGGATCGTGCCGGGCAGGTTGTCCCGCCCCGCTTCCACCGCGTTCAGCAGCAGTTGTTCCAGGAACAGCGGGTTGCCGGCGGCGCGCTTGACACATTCATGCACCAGCTCGTCGGCCATGCCGGCGAAGGCATCGGCCAGGCGCTCGGCTTCCTCGGGGGACAGCGGCACCAGATCGATGACGGTGATCGGCACGCCATGCAATGCGCTGCGCCACGGCCCGGTGCTCGGATCGCCGTCCAGGCGCGTCGTTGCCACCAGCAGGATCGGCTGCGTCGGCAGCAGGGTGGCGATGAGCGCCAATCGCTCGAGCGTCGCATCGTCGGCCCAGTGCAGATCCTCGACCAGCAGCAGCAGCGGTCCATCGGCGCTGGCGTGGCGAACGATGTCGCGCAGAGCATCGCCCACGCCGCCTTGGCGCGCGTCGCGCGACAGCGCGGCGTAGATCGGTCGCTGCGGCGGCGGCGCCTCGACATCGAGCAGCGCACAGATGAACATCTCGTTGCCGGCCGCGGATGTTCCGTCGCTGCAGGCGCGGGCGGCTGCGGCAGCCCGTTCGCTGGCGTCGGCGTCCGGGCCCAGCGCCAACAACCCGCGCACCAGGTTGCGCACCGCGTCGCGGCCGGTCTCGGCGCCGAAATCGAGCACGGCAGCACGCTGGCAGGCGAAGCCTGCCGCCACCGCGCGCGCCTGGAACTCATCGAGCAGGCGGGTCTTGCCGATGCCGGGATCGCCGCGCACGACGATCAGGCGTCCGCGCCCCAGTTCGCGGCAGGCCGCCAGCGAGGTGTCGAACTGCTGCAGTTCCTCGATGCGCCCGACGAAGGGCCGGCCCGCAGCGGCAAGGCGGCGCTCGCCGCGGATGCGATAGGGCACGACCGGCTGCTGCTTGCCCTTCACGCTCAGCGGCTCGCCCGGCTCGGCATCGAATTGCATCGACACTTCGCGCCAGGTTTCGGCGCCGACCACCACCTCGTCGTCCGCGGCCA
Source organism: uncultured beta proteobacterium (assembly GCA_963837675.1). GTDB lineage: Bacteria > Pseudomonadota > Gammaproteobacteria > Burkholderiales > Burkholderiaceae_C > Rubrivivax. The sequence goes on from CAWIOH010000003.1 coordinate 323,917, forward strand.
GCGCGCGCAGCCGTGCCGCCGTATTGACGGTGTCGCCGGTCACCGTGAACCGGCCGGCCCGGACGTCGCTGCGCCGCACCACGACCAGCCCCGTGCTGGCCCCGGTGTGCATGCCCAGCGCGCTGCCGATGCGCGGCGCCAAATCGGCGCTGATGGCGCGAACCTCGGCATGCAGCGCCAGAGCGGCGTGCACCGCCCTGGCGGCATCGTCGCGCCGCGCCAGCGGCACGCCGTACAGCGCCATGACCTCGTCGCCGACGAACTGGTTGACGGTGCCGCCATGCCGCTCCACGATGGCCACCGCCTCGCGCTTGATGCGCCCCATGATGGCCTCGACCTCCTCGGGATCGAGGCGCTCGTTCAGCGCGGTGTAGCCCGACAGATCGGAAAAGGCGATGGTGGCGTGGCGCCTTTCGCCCTCTTCCACGGCTTCGGCCGCGGCCGGTCTGGCGGGCAGCGGCGCAGACGCCAGCGCGTGACCGCAGGCTGCGCAAAAGCGCGCGGCCGGCGTCACCGGCTCCTTGCAGCCCGGGCAGCGCAGCGCCAGCGCGACGCCGCAATGCGCGCAAAAGCGCGCATCGGGCGGGTTCTCATGCTGGCAGGCAATGCAGCGCATCGATTCCACCTCTGTGCCCAGGCGCAAGCGCGCGACGACGATACACCGTGCCCAGCGCTGTGCCGCGTTGCCGCGAAGTTACCATCCCCGCAGCCGTAGCGGCTGCCGCGGGAGCCGCGAAATCGTCAGGAGCCCATCCCATGCTTGCCAGTCTCGAAGGCCTGGACCATGTCGTCGTCATGGTGCGCGAACTCGACGCCGCCGCTGAATCCTGGCGCGCGCTGGGTTTCACGCTGTCGCCGCGCGGCACCCACAGCGCGCACCTGGGCACCGGCAACCACACGCTGATGTTCGGCAACGACTACATCGAACTGCTGGGCGTGCTGCACGACACGCTGCTGAACGCCCCGAGCCGCGAGTACCTGGCAGCCCACGGCGAAGGCATCGAACGCGCCGCCTTCACCACCCGCGACGCCGCCGAGGGCGTGGCGGCGCTGCGCGCAAGCGGCATCGATGCCCAGGGGCCGGTGGAATTCAGCCGCCCGGTGAACCTGCCGGGCGGCCATAGCGGCGAAGCGGCGTTCAGCGTCTTCTACTGGCCCGCCGGGATGCGGCCGGGCGGATTGCGCCTGTTTGCCTGCCAGCACCACACCCGCGAGACGGTGTGGCTACCCGAGCTGCGGTCGCATGCCAACACCACCCGCGGCATCGCGCGCGTGGAGATCATTGCGCCGCAACCTGCCGCCGCGGCCGCGCAACTGGCTGAACTGATCGCGGCCGACGCGCTGACCATCGACGACGGCATGCGCGTGCTCACGGCGCCGGGGCGCGGCGACTTCGAGTTCCTGACGGCCGATGCCTTCGCCGCGCGGCATCCCGCGCTGCAGCGCAGCCACATGCCCGCGGAGGGCGTGGCGGCGCTGGTGCTGCGTGCCGCCGACCTCGACGCCGCGGCGCGCTGTGTGGCCGCCCTTGGCGCACGCACCTCGAACGCGGTCACGGTGGCCGCCGATCGCGCCAACGGTGTGGCCCTGATGTTCGAGTCCGCCTGAACACAAAACGACAGGCCGCGACACCGACATTCAGGACCTGGCGGCCAACCCACTGGCCAGCTGATTTGCAGCGCCATCGTCGACCACCTCGGTTGGGGGGGAGACGCGCGCGGCGACACGGCTCACACTTCCCCGCCATGCGCCCACTGCTCTTGTACCCTCGCCCAATGAACCCATCGCCTCGATTCCCGATGCGCCGCGGCCGCATCGCGGCGGCGGCCTGTGTGCTGGTGTTCGCGGCGCCGATGCCATGGGCTGCGTGGGCGCAGGCGGCAACGCCGGTCCTCCCCGCGCCTGCGGCAGCGGCGGCTGCGTCGGCTACTGCGGCAGGGCGCCGACGGGGTCGCGCGCTGCGAACGCGCGGTGCGACAAGCCCTGGTGCCGGCGACCAGAGCGAGCGCGGAAGTGAGCTTCTTGTCCGCGCCATCGGTGCTGCGCACGCAGTCCAACGACGACCAGGTCATCCTCCACGGCGAGGGACAGTGGCGCGACGCCGCCGCGCTGCGCAAATTCACGTACCGGTGCAATCTCGACTCGCGCAGTGCGGAGGCGGTGGGTGTCGTGATCCGTCAGGCAGACAAGCAGCCGAGCGCGCTGGCCGAGCCGCCGCCGATCGAGCCAGACCTCAGCCATCTGTCGCCGGCGGCTTGCGAATCGAGCGCGGCAGCGGCGCTCAAGCGCCGCTGGCCTCAGGCCTCGAGGATCACTTTCGATACGGCGACGCGCAGCCTGACGCAGCACAGCGCCTCGCTCGCCGAGATGCACGGCCAGGGCCGTGCGCAGCCGGCACCGGAATCGCAGGTGCTCGCGCACTTCGGCTTCGATTGCACGATCGACCCTCGCGACGGCCGAGTGATCGGCATGCGCCTGGGCGGTTGACGCCACGGGGGTCGGATTCGATTCGACGGCATGCCGCCGGACCGGCTGCCGGTTCGCCGAAGCCGCACGGCGCATCCCGGTGCCTACCGCGATAGCGCACTCTCGCGCGCAAGCAGTGAGAAGCCGAGGGTCGGATTGCGAGTCCCGACGCACCCTTCCCCGCCGCGGAACAGTGTCTTGGTTCGTGCGGGCGTTCTCATTTCAGGTCGGTCCGCAGACAGTTCATCCATTCGCTGAACCCTCGGCGAATACGAACCCGATCCAGCACCGACCCCTCAGGAGATCTCCATGTCACGCATCAGCATTCCATCCGTCGAGCAGTCTCTCGAAGCCTCCAAGCCCCTGCTCGCCGCCGTCAAGCAGCAGCTCGGCGTCGTGCCCAATCTGATGAGGCTCGTCGGTCACAGTCCGGCCGCGCTCGAAGGCTATCTTTCGCTGAACGGCGCCTTGAACAAGGGCGGGCTCGACGCCAAGATGCGCGAGCGCATCGCGCTGGCCGTGGCCGAGTTCAACGGCTGCGACTACTGTCTGTCGGCGCACGACTACCTCGGCCGCAACGTCGCCAAGCTCAGCGGCGACGAGATCGACGCCGCCCGTGACGGTCGATCGAGCGATCCGCGTGCGGCCGCCGCGCTGCGCTTCGCCCGCCGTGTCGCCGAAGCGCGCGGCCGCGTCTCCGACGCCGACCTCGCGGCCCTGCGCGACGCTGACTTCGACGAAGGCGCCGTGATCGAGATCGTCGTGACCGTGGCCCTCAACGTGCTGACCAACTACGTCAACAACGTGGCCCGCACCGACATCGACTTCCCGAAGGTCACCGCCCGGATTGCCGACCGCATTGCCGCATAGGCGAGCGTGCACGGCAGCCCGGCCGCCATCAGACAACCGAAGGATTCATCATGAACAAGACCCTCTTTCGCCACACCATGCTGGTGTCGCTGATTTCGGCCGCCATGCTCACGCTGACGGCGACGGCGGTCATGGCGCAGGACACGATGGCCAAGCCAGCAACCGCCGCGGTGACGGTGTCGTACGGCAGCATCCAGGTCGACGGACTGAAGATCGCCTACCGTGAGGCGGGCGACCCGAAGAGTCCGAAGCTGGTGCTGTTGCACGGCTTTCCTGCCGGCTCGCATCAGTACCGGGACCTGATCCGCTCGCTGGCGGGCAAGTTCCACGTCATCGCGCCGGACTACCCCGGCTTCGGCGAGAGCGACATCCCCGACCCCGCTTCATATCACTACAGCTTCGACGGCATCTCCACCGTCGTCGAGCACTTTCTCCAGGCCAAGGGCTTCGACCACTACGGCCTGTTCGTGCAGGACTACGGTGGCCCGGTGGGCTTTCGGATCGTCGGGCGCAACCCGAAGGCACTCGACTGGCTGATCATCCAGAACAGCAACGCCTACGAGGTCGGCTTCACCGCCGCATGGGACGGCTTCCGCGGCGCGCTGTGGAAGAACCGCTCGCCCGAGACCGAGAAGCCGCTCGCCGGCTTCCTGACCAAGGACGCGATCAAGGGCATCTATCTGCACGGCGCCGAGAAGCCCGAGCTGATCAGCCCCGACAACTGGGAGTCCGACGCGGCCTACATGCAGCGGCCCACCGCCGTGCGCGTCAACCTCGACCTTTTCTACGACTACCGTACGAACGTCGATCTCTATCCGAAGTGGCAGGCGTTCCTGCGCACGAATCAGCCCAAGACGCTGATCTTCTGGGGCCAGACCGACATCTTCTTCACGCCGGCCGGCGGCGACGCGTTCCTGAAGGACCTGCCCAAGGCCGAGATGCATCGCCTGCAGGCCGGGCACTTCGCGGTCGAGGATCACCTTGACTACATCTCGGGGCAGATGCAGCGCTTCTACGCCGAGAAGGTCGCGACCGACGAGAAGATGGCAATGACCACCGGCAGGTGAGGGCGTGATCATGAGCACGAACTCCGAGACGCCCCGCCCACCGTTGCCGCCATTCACGCGCGACACCGCGATGCAGAAGGTCCGCCTGGCCGAGGACGCATGGAACAGCCGGGACCCGGTGAGGGTCTCGCTGGCGTACACGCCGGACAGCAGATGGCGCAACCGCGCCGAGTTTCCGCGCGGTCGCGACCAGATCGTGGAGTTCCTGCAGCGCAAGTGGGCGCGCGAACTGGACTACCGGCTGATCAAGGAATTGTGGGCGCACGAGCGGCACCGCATTGCGGTTCGCTTCGTCTACGAGTGGCACGGCGCCGACGGTCAGTGGTATCGCTCGTACGGCAACGAGAACTGGGAGTTCGACGCGGGCGGCTTCATGGCCGTCCGCCACGCCAGCATCAACGACGGGCTCATCGACGAAGCGGAACGAAAGTTCGGATGGCCACTGGGCCGTCGCCCGGACGAGCACCCCGGGTTGAGCGAGTTGGGACTCTGAACCGAGGGTTGCAGCGATCGACCGTCGGGTCGAGCTACCCGTCGTATTTCACGTTCAATGCGACAAACGCCGCGAGGGCCGCATCGCGGTCCACCATCGTGCTCCGGCTGTGCGGGCGCGCATCCATCAGGCGCATGTAGGCGCCCGACTTCGGAACGAAGCGCTCCAGCATGTCGTCGCCGAAGACGGTCTTGCTGGTCTGCCGGATCATGAAGAAGTGAACATAGGCCACGCAATCGGCGGCGGTGAACGACGCCCCGAAGATGAACGGCGAGAACCTCGACAGGCGCGCCACGGCCGCCAGGCCGATGGCGAGCCGCTCTTGCGCCTCCTTCTTGGTCTCTTCGGAAACCGTGCCGCCGAAGAAAGACTCCTTGTACAGGCGGCGTGCCACCCATTCCGAGTTGAGTTCGAGGTGCTGGATCAGCTCGCGGCACTTGGCGCGCTGGAACAGGCCCGCGGGGTACATCGGCCTGTCCGGGTAGCGCTCCTCCAGGTATTCGAGGATGGCCTGGGATTCGGACAAGCCGCCTTCCTCGGTTTCGATGAACGGAATCTTGCCGAGCGGCGAGCAGTGGCGGAAGGTTTCCCGTTCCCACGGGTAGACAACCCGCTCCTGAAACGGGATGCCCTTCTCCAGCAGGATCAGCTTGAGCTTGTTGTGGTAGTTGCTGACCCCGAAGCCGCACAAGGTAATCATGGCGTGGCACCTTCTTGCTATGCAGTCGTGATCGTTCCGGCGCCCGAGTGTGCGCCGTGCGGAGCGTGGCGCGCAGCGCGGCCGGTTTCAGGACCCGTGCAGAATCAAGGGCCCCGCGACGCGCTGCGAAGGAACAATGTGGACCGCCTGCACCTGATTACGGTCTTCGTGGCGGTCGCAGACGCCGCTGGCTTTGCGGGCGCCTCGCGCAAGCTCAACATCTCGCCGCCTGCGGTGACGCGGGCGATCAACGAGCTTGAGAGCCATCTCGGCGTGCGCCTGCTCACGCGCACCACCCGCGTCGTGAGACTCACGGAAGACGGCGCGCGCTATGCGGACGACTGCCGGCGCATCCTGGTCGAGCTGGCCGAAGCCGACGACGCGGTGAGCGGCAAGCACGGCTCGCCGCACGGCCGCCTCACACTCACCGCACCGGCGCTGTTCGGGTCGAAGTTCGTGACGCCGATCGTCACCGAGTACCTGACCCTCTACCCCAAGGTCACCGCCGCCTGCTGGTTTCTGGACAGAGTGGTGAACATGATGGACGAAGGAGTGGACGTGGCCGTGCGCATCGGCGAATTGCCCGATTCATCGATGCAGGCGATCTCCGTCGGCCGCGTGCGACGCGTGATCTGCGCGGCACCGAGCTACCTGCAGAAGCACGGCATCCCGCAGACGCCCGAGGCACTGAGTGCGCACTGCGTCGTGTCGGCGAGCCCGGTGACGCCGACCCCCGAATGGCGCCTGATGGACAACGGCGAGCCGCGCGTCGTGAAGCTGCAGGCGCGCATGATCACGACGACCAACGACGCGGCGGTGGCCGCCGCCGTCAGCGGCTTCGGGTTGACGCGGCTGCTCTCGTACCAGGTCGCGGACCAGCTGCGCGACGGCCTGCTCGAAACGGTGCTCAGCGAATTCGAACCCACGCCGTTGCCGGTGCATCTGGTCCATCGGGAAGGCCGCCATGCCTCGCAGAAGGCGCGCGCGTTTCTCGACCTGGCGCTGGAAAGGCTGCGCGCGAACTCTGCACTCAACTGAACGGCTCGCGCGACGCCGACACGCCGCGCATCGATCGCAGCGCTTGCCTCGCGCTACAGATCGAGAGTCAGTTCCGGACTCGTGGCGCGAGACACGCAGATGCACATCAAGCCCGCCGTGTCGTGCTCGGCGTCGCTGAGCGCTGTGTCGCAGTGCTCGGGTTGCCCCTCCAGGACCTTCACCTGGCAGGTGCCGCACTGGCCCGCACGGCAGCCGGACGGCACCGGCACCCCCGCGGCCTCGACGGCGTCCAGGATGGTCTGGTCGGCGGCCACGGCGATGCGCCTGGCGCTGCGGCGAAGCGTCACGGTCACGGGCCGATTCGTCGTCGTGGAGGCGGCCGCCGCGAAGCGCTCCGAGCGCACTCGCTCGGCAGGAATGCCCGCTGCGCTCGCCGCGTCGTGCACCGCGTCGATCAGGCGGCCGGGCCCGCAGACGTAGAACACCGTCCCGGGTGCTGCTTGTGCGATCAGCTTCGACACGTCGAGGCGTCGCTGCCGGTCCGCTGCGTACACTTGAAGGTCCTCGCCCAGCGCGCGCTGCAGTGCGCCGAGGTAGGACGCCTCGCCCAGCGATCGCACGGCATAGTGCAACTGCACCTCGCGCCCGGCGGCACGCAGCTGTTCTGCCATCGCCCTTATCGGCGTGATGCCGATGCCACCGGCGATCAAGACGGCAGGGCGAGCGTCGTCGTGCAGCGCAAAGTCGTTGCCCGGCAGACTGCAACGCAGGACCGTGCCCAGCTGGACACTGGCATGCATCGAAGCCGAGCCGCCGCTTCCCTGTTCCTCACGCAGCACGGCGATCTCGTAGTGGTCGCGACGTGTCGGGTTCGACGCGATGGAATAGCGCCGCGTGCTGACCACGCCGTTTCTCAATCGCACCGGAACGTCGATGTGCGCGCCCGCAGACACCGGCGGCAGCTCGGCGCCGTCCACGGCGTGCAGCTCGTAGGCACGCACCCGGGCGGCGAGCTGGCGAATGCCGGCGACGCGCAGCGCGAGCGGCCCTTCGCCGAGCGTCTGCACGGACGCAGCCGCACCGGATGAGGCCAGCGCATCGCGCAGCCGTTCGACCTCCTCGCGCAGCGGTGCGATGCCTTGCTCGATCTCCTCTCGGGTGAAGCGCGGCGTGATGTGCTGCGGACAGTTCCAGTCGTAGCCTTCGATGGTGATGACCATCGCGCGCTCGATCCGGGCCGGACAGTCCGGCATCGACAGGCGGGCCATCAGCGCCGCATCGTCATGCGCATCGACCAGGCGCACCCGACCCAGGATCTTGAGGCGCCGCTGCTCGGCGTAGTCCATCAGGAAGATCGAAACCCGATCGTTGCCGCTCAGGTTGCCCACGCTGATGTATTGCACGTTGCCGCGAAAGTCGGCGTAAGCGATCCTCTTCGCATCGAGGACCTTCAGGAAACCGGCCGGCCCGCCTCGGTACTGCACGTAGGGCCAGCCGGTTTCGCTGACGGTCGCCTGGTAAAAGCCGTCGCGTTCGCGGATGAACGCGACTTCGTCGGCCGACAGCGCGTCGCGCCGGTCGGTCGCCCGATCCAGCGGGGCGTAGACCGAGCGGCTTCCCATGCGCGTCTGGACCGCACGCACGGCCGGCGTGAACGCAATGTCGGCGTAGGCGCGGCCCATCTCACCGCACTCCCGGTTCGACCGTGAAGAAGTCGCCCTCGAGCCGACCGGCCTCGGCGATCATGGCCGTGATCACGCTCATGCCGACCAGCGAGACGATCTTCTGCGCTGCGTCGGCATCTCGGTGATCGACGAAGGCGATTCGACTCATTCCAGGCTCCGGGTTGCAGGGTTCGACGGGTCGCACGACGCAGCCCCGGACGAACTCTCGCCCGGTTCGGCGCATCGCGGAACCCGCGCCGCGCCGAATTCACCGTTGCGCGGCCCGGAACAGTGGCCGGCGAATGCGCACGGCCACGGGAACGGCAGCCCACCGCCTTGGCGTTGGGACGACGCAGCGCGGGGTCGATCACTTCTTCATCGCGTCCTTGTCCATGGCGTCCTTTGCCATGGTGTCCTTGCCCATTGCCTCCTTCTTCATCGCGTCCTTCGCCATCGGGTCCTTCTTCATGGCGTCCTTGGCCATGAGGTCCGCCTTCGTCGCGCCCGACGCCTTTGCGCTGGGCGCCATCGCGTCCTTGTTCGCCTCCTTGTGCATGGCGTCCTTCTTCATCGCGTCCTTGCCCATGGCGTCGTTCTTCATGGCGTCCTTGGCCATGGCGTCCTTGTTCATCGCGTCTTGCGCGAACGATGTGCCCGCGGCCAGCAGCATGCAGGTGGAGAGCAGGGCAGCAGTGATCTTGTTCATGATGTGTTCCTTGATTGATCGAGTGAGTAAGCGGCGGAAGTGCCGAAGAATCAGAGCGGCTGAGTCGACTCAGCTGCCTCCGAACCAGTTGTACCCCTGGTCTTCCCAGTAGCCCCCGGGGTAGGTGTTGGTGACATAGATGGCCCGGATGTGCTTCGGGTTCTTGTAGCCCAGCTTGGTGGGCATGCGCAGCTTCACCGGGTAGCCGTACTTCGCCGGCAGCACCTGCCCGTCGTAGGTCAGTGCGAGGGTCGTCTGCGGATGCAGCGCGGTGGCCATGTCGATGCTGGTGTGATAGTCGTCGGCGCACCTGAAGCCGACATATTTCGCCGTCGTGTCGGCGCCCACGCGCTTGAGGAAGTGGGCGAACGGCACGCCGCCCCACTTGCCGATGGCGCTCCAGCCCTCGACGCAGATGTGCCGCGTGACCTGTTGCCGCTGCGGCATCGCGCGCAGGTCGGCCAGCGTCCAGGTCCGCCGATCGGCGACCAGGCCGGACACTTCGAGGCGCCAGGCATCGCCATCGACTTCGCGGACCTCGCTCTCGCCGTAGTACGCGTTGAACGGGAACGGGCGCGTGATCATCGACTCGGGGTAGGTCGGCGCCAGCCTGTTCGGATCGAACAGCGCGGCCTGCACACGGTCGTTGAGCCGCGAGATGCTGGCCAGCGCAGTCTCGACGCTGTCGCTGTCGGTGAGGCTGCAGCCACTCAGCATCGCCACGCCGCCGAGCGTCAGCGAGCGCTGCAGGAAGGCACGCCTGGCCGGTTGCTCGATGCGACGCGAGAGCAGCTTTAAGGCGTCTTTCAGGACGGCCGCGTCGTCGCCGACAACGATCGGTGAGCGCTTGTTCGGGTTCATGATCTCTCCCTGCTTCAGCGGCCGCGAATCATCGCGACCAGGGTGCGCGGCACAAGCGCCACCATCACCAGGTGGCCCAGGACGAAGGCGACCAGCGCCGTCATCGCGAAGAAGTGCACGCGTCGCGCGCCCTCGTAGCCGCCGACGAGCTCGCGCAACAGCGGGAACTGGACCGACTTCCACAGCACCAGCCCTGACAGGACCAGCACGGCCAGGTCGAGGATCACGAACAGATAGGCCACCCGCTGCAGGCCGTTGTAGTGCCGCGGGTCGGCATGCGACAGGCGGCCACGAAGCGCATCGACAAGGTCGCTCCAGACCACGGAGGCTGTGATGGGGAAGAACTTGCGCGCCAAGCGCCCGCTGGCCAGGTTCAGGCCGAGGTAGACGAAGCCGTTGAAGGCGAGCAGCCACATCCCGGCGAAGTGCCACTGCAAGGCCCCGCCCAGCCATCCGCCCAGGGTGAGCTCGCCCGGAAATCGAAAGCCGAATACGGGCGCCGCGTTGTAGACGCGCCAGCCGCTGCCCACCATGATCACCACGGCAACGACGTTCAACCAGTGGGTCATGCGCAGCCACGTTGGATGGATCGACGGCGACGTGGCAGGCCGATTCGCCAATGTGGGCTTGGCCAAGGTGTCGATGGAACGAAATGAGTTCATCTGCAATTCCTCGTGCGTCTGTCGGGCCGAAGGGGAAGTTCTTTCACTGCCTTTGCGGCGGATAGCCGAACTCTCGCCGGAACGACACTCGCCTGGAATCACTTCGGTGCCGAAGACAGCATTCCACGTCGAGCAAGAGTGGCGGGCCTGCATCGCCGCCTGCGCTTCGAACTCCGGGGCGGCGACGTGCCCGCGGAGCAGGCCGTGGTCAGCGGCCGCGAGACTCCTTCCTGATGCGCAACGGTGAGTTGGACTCGCGATCGAGTACGTCGCGCCGACAGCGTGGTTTGTGGCGGGCACGCGGGTCGGGGCTCAGCCGCTGTTCCGACCTCGCGCCTTGTGTACTCTGGCTTCGCGGCGAGGGCCTAGACTCGATACCACAAAGACCACCTCACGAAGCGAGAACCGACATGACACGCATCCTCGGGCTTTCCGGCAGCCTGCGAGCCGGCTCCTTCAACACCGCGCTGCTGCGCGCGGCCGCTGGTCTGATGCCGGCCGGTGCCAGCCTCGAGCTGGCGACGCTGCACGGCATCCCGCTGTACGACGGCGACGCCGAGACGCGCGATGGCCTCCCCGCCGCGGTGACCACGCTGAAGCAGCAGATCGTCGACAGCGACGCCCTGATCATCGCGACGCCGGAGTACAACAACTCCATACCGGGCGTGTTGAAGAACGGCATCGATTGGCTGAGCCGACCACCTGCGGACATCGGGCGCGTGTTCGGCAAGCGGCAGGTCGCCATCATCGGCGCCTCGCCGGGTGGCTTCGGCACCATCCTGTCGCAGAACGCCTGGCTGCCGGTGCTGCGCACGCTGGGCGTGCAGCCCTGGTTCGGCGGCAGGCTGATGGTGTCGCGGGCGGGCCAGGTCTTCAACGAAACAGGCGAGATGGTCGACGAGAACATGAAGGCGCAGCTGCAGCAGTTCCTGCAGGGCTTCGTGGCGGCGCTGCAGCGCCAGTCGCGATGACCATGCCCGCCGCTGCCGCCTGGCCCGCGCTGCCGCTCGCGCCCTGGCGCGACACCTATGCCACGTTGCACATGTGGCTGCAGATCGTCGGCAAGACCCGTCTCGCGCTGGCGCCGATGGACAACCACTGGTGGCAGGTGGTGCTGTACGTCACCGAGCGCGGCCTCACCACCACACCCATGCCCTGGGACGAAAGCACGCTGACGGTGGAGCTCGACTTCGTGGCGCACACGCTCAGCCTGCGCTCCAGCGAGGGCGCGTCGCGCACCCTGACGCTGGAGCCACGGTCGGTGGCGCAGTTCCACGCGCATTACATGGATGCCCTGCACTCGCTCGGTGTCACGCCGAAGATCATGTCGCGGCCGGTGGAGGTGGAACCCGCGACCCCCTTCTCCGGCGATCTCGTGCACTGCGCATACGATGCCGATGCCGTCAACCGCTGGTGGCGCGCCATGGCGCAGGCCGACCGCGTGTTCAAGCGCTTTCGCAGCCGCTTCGTCGGCAAACAGAGCCCGGTTCACTTCTTCTGGGGCGCCTTCGATCTCGCAACGACGCGCTTTTCCGGGCGCACGGCGCCCCAACATCCGGGCGGCGTTCCCAATTGCCCCGACCGCGTGATGCACGAGGCCTACTCGCACGAATGCAGCAGCGCCGGCTTCTGGCCGGGCGGCGGTGCCGTCGACGAGGCCGCGTTCTACGCCTACGCCTATCCCGAACCGCCGGGCTATGCGCAGCAAGCGGTGCGGCCGGCGGCCGCGTTCTACCACCTGCAGGCGCGCGAGTTCATCCTTCCGTACGAGGCCGTGCGCGCCGCTGCCGACCCCGACGCCATGTTGCTCGAGTTCCTGCAGACTACCTACGACGCCGCGGCGGGGCTGGGTCAATGGGACCGCGCCGCCTTGGAGCGCAGCGGGGAGGCTTGAACCACGAAAGGCGCCAAGCCCGGCAACATGCCGCTCGAGCAGCCCTCGCGCTTCGAGCTCAGGATCAACCTGCGGGTCGCCAGGGCACAGGGTTTGGCAATCCCGCCATCGCTGCTGCCGCGGGCTGACGAACTCGTCGAATGAAGAGGCGGTTGCTCGTCTCGCACCACCCAGTCGATCCCGTCGATGGTGGCGTGCTCCTCAGTGCGGGCTGACCTGCTCGCGCCTGGCGTCATGCCAGCGAGGGTCGGTGAACCGAGTTCAGAGAATATTCGCGAGCGGGCCGAGAAACCGCTGCCAACCGCTTGGACCGTGCATCAACGCTCCCGAGGTCGACGGCGCGGCGCAAGCCGTCCCCTGGTCGGCTCACGCCGCCAGTTCTGGTGGCGGCTGCCTTGTGGCAATTCGGTGCGGTAGCTACGATCGCATGTGTCTGGTTGCCGAAGGGACAGCCCATGAATCTGCGAGTCTGCTGGACGGTGCTTGGCCTGCTGGCGTGTTTCCACGAGACTCGGGCTGAGGGGCCGAGCACCTTTCGCTGCAGCAACAACGATCTCGTGCAACTGGGCGATTCAAAGGTATCGGCGTTGCAGAAGTGCGGGCAGCCGGCGGCCCGTGATTCGTTCTGCAAGCCGACGTCGCCGGCGGTGGTTGAGCCCTCGCGCCGGCGTGCCGGTGCCGGCGGCGTGTGCGAAACAGTCGACGAGTTGACCTACAACCCGGGTTATGGGCAATTCATGACCACCTTGCGCTTCGAGTCCGGCAGGCTGGTATCCATTGCCTACGGGGACCGGGTCAAGTAACGCGCTGCTGATGCGATTGCATCGACGACCCGAGAATGCCGCGCTGATGGTGGTGAAAGTGAATACCCCAGCACCGTCGTGACGACCATCGTCGAGTTCACCGCCACGCCATAAGCCGCCGCCAGGTTGCCCGAGGAGCGAAAGGCCGGCACCAGGCCGATGGCCGCCACCATCAGCAGCCAGTTGACGGCCGGCATGTAGATCTGCCCATGGGCGTCGGCCGAGGTCTGGTCGACGGTGAGCATCGGAAGCATGCCCGGTTGCATCGCCTGCCGCGTCAACGAACAGGCGCCGGTGATGACCGCCTGCGAAGCGATGCAGGTGGCCGCGGTGGCCAGCAGCACCAGCGGCATCAGCGCCCAGCCGGGCGCGAGGTGGAAGAACGGATGCACGATGGCGGCGGGCGCGGCGATCAGGATGCGTCCTCACCCGGGCCAGGGTGCTTGGCGTCGCTCGCGCTGGCGTTCATCCGCGCGCTCCGCTGGGCTCTTCTTCAGGGTGCCCGCGTCCGCGATCAACCCTTGCAGGCACCGCGGGATGGCCTCAAGCGCCGGCCGCCAGCTTTTCGCTCTTCGACTGGATGGCCTGTAGCAACTCGTCCCACGAATCGACGAAGGCCGCTGCGCCTTCTTGCTGCAACCGAGCGGCCAGCGCGTCCAGGTCGATGCCCGCCCGGCGAAAGCGTTGCAGCTGCGCTTCGCAGTCGCCGCCATCGGCGGGCATGGCATCGCCGATCCTGCCGTGCTCGACCAGCGCCTTCAACGTGGCTTCGGGAATCGTGTCGATCGTCAACGGCGCGGCCAGCGCTTCGACATACAGCGTGGCCGATGCCTGCGGATCTTTCGTACCGGTGCTGGCCAGCAACAGCCGCTGCACCGGTGCGCCGGCGTTCATCACGCGGCGCCAGCGCGGCGAGGCCAGCAGTCGGTTGTACTCGCGGTAGCACTGCCGCGCCACGGCGATGCCCAGCTGGTTGTGCATCGATGCGTCCAACTGCCCGGCCACCGCCACGTCCCAGCGGCTGACGAACAACGACGCCACCGAAGGCACGTACGCCGACAGGCCGGCCTCGATGCGCCGCTCGACACCGCGCAGCCAGCCTTCCGCCGCGGCCAGATATTGCGCCGTGGAGAACAGCAAGGTGACGTTGATCGGCACGCCGGCGAAGACGGCCTCCTCGATGGCCGGCACGCCCTGGGCCGTGCCGGGAATCTTGATGAACAGGTTCGGCCGCGCGGCCAGCGCATGCAGTTCGCGCGCGGCGGCGATGCTGCCGTCGGTGTCGAAGGCCAGCTTCGGCGAGACCTCGAGCGAGACCCAGCCGTCGACGCCGTGCGTGCGCCGGAACACCGGCGCGAACAGGTCGGCGGCGCGGCGCAGATCGTCCACCGCCATGTCGAAGAACAGCGCTTCGCCTCTGCGCCGCTGCGTTGTCTTGCGGCGGATGTCGGCGTCGTAGTCGCGGCTGCCGTGAATGGCCTTGTTGAAGATCGACGGATTGGATGTCAGCCCCGTCACGCACCAGTCTTCGATGTAGCGCTGGAGCGTGCCACTGTCCAGCAACGCGCGCGTGATGTTGTCCAGCCACAGGCTCTGGCCCAGGTTCTGCAGTTGCTTGGCGGGTGTCATGCGAAAGCTCCCGATGGTCGGCCGCGCATCGGTCGTCACGTCCTCGGATGGGCATGTTCCATGCGCGGCAGGAAGAAGCATCATAGGCGCGGGCCGGCCTGCCAGTTGGCGGGGATCGACGCACGCCCGATGTCGATGTGCTGCAATGGCGGCATCGCCTGACCGAATGGAGGAGAGACGATGGAACTGCATGTCGCTGCACGCGCGCCCAACCCGCGTCGGGTGACGATGTTCATGGCCGAAAAGGGGATCACCGGCATTGACCTGGTGAACGTCGATCTGAATGCCGGCGAACACCGCGGCGAGGCTTTTCGCGCCATGAGCCCGTTTTCCAAGGTGCCGGCGCTGCGCCTTGACGACGGCCGCGTGCTGAGCGAATCGCGCGCCATCTGCAGCTACCTGGAGGGCCTGCACCCTGAGCCTAACCTGATGGGCGTGGACAGCACCGAACGCGCCTTCATCGAGATGGCCGACCGGCAGATCGAGCTGTATTTCTTCGCCAGCGTGGCGCAGTGCATCCGTCACACCCACCCGGGCCTGGCGGTGCTGGAAGGCCGACAGTTCGGCGACTACGGCCAGGCGCAGGGGCTGCGCGTGCTTGACGTGGCGCGCTGGTACGACAGCCATCTGAAGACGCGCGAATTTGTCGCCCAGCAGCGCTTCACCATCTGCGACATCACGCTGCTGTGCGCGCTGGACTTCGCCAAGGGGTTGATGAAGTTCCGCGCCGCCGACCATGGCCTGCAGCATCTGCACGCCTATCGCGACCGCATCGCCGCGCGGCCCAGCGCCACGGCCTGATGGCGGGCTACCCCGGCGCGCGCGTGAACAACTTGGCCGCGCGGCCCTTCAGCTCCAACAGCTCGCTCGGCGTGACCGAGTATTTGCCGGTGAGCACATCGACCTCGACGCGGAACTCCACGTCGCGCCCTGCATTCGACAGCGTGCCCGAGGTGAATTCGTAGCTCTCGTCCTCGGCCGGCAGGCCGAGGGCGTCGAAGTCGTAGTCGATGTAGCGCAGCTCGCGAATCTCGCCGCTGGCCAGGTCGAGCGTGGCGTGGGACTGGATCACCGATTCGGTCAGTTCATCGATGATGACGATGGGGAGTTGCAAATCCATGCGGGTCGCCCTTTCAACCGGTCGTTCTGCGCGGGGGCATGAGCCCCGCGATGCGAGGCCAGGGCGACGATTGTCGCGCGCTTTGTCGTGGCTGCCCATCGGCGACTGGCGCGATGGGCGCGCCGGGTATGATTTGACGCACCATGGCGCAACCGGAAGGCACTGCTCGCGACGCCGCGAAGTCGCTGACCGAGGACTTCCGCCAGCTGCCGGGCGCCGTGGAACGCGACGTCCAGAAGGCCGAGGCGGTGGTGGCGGCCGAAATCAACCCGCCGATCTTCGAGCGCTTCGAGGCCTTCATGCCGGCGGCCGATCTGTTCTTCGGCGGCGCGATGCTGTTGATCATCGTCTTCGTGCATGCCAGCGGCGTGCGCCTGGTGACCAACCGCTTCCAGCACCGCATGGATGTGCTGCGTGAACATCCGTCCACCTGGAAGCCCGACCTGCACATGATCGGCGCGGTGGTCATGCTGCTGATCGTGCACCTGTTCGAGATCTACATCTGGGCCGCTTCGCTGGTCGGCTTCGGCCTGATCGCCAACTGGCGCCATGCCGGCTACATCGCCGCCAACACCTACACCGCGGTGGGCTATGGCACCTTCGGCGTGCCCGACGGCTGGAAGATGCTGCAGCCCTTCATCGCGTTGTCGGGGCTGTTCACCATCGGCTGGTCGGTCAGCGTGCTGGTGGAAATCGTGCGCGGCAGCCAGCAGGTCAAGGCCGCCGCGATCCGCGCCCGGCGGGAGCGCGCGCAGAAGAAGAAGGCGCCGCCAATCGAGCCAACGCTCAAGCCCTGAGCGGCGCATCCAGCGCACGCCGGATACGCTGTCGTGCGACGCGCGTGCGCGGCACCGCCATGCCGGCGTCGGCAAACCAGTGACGCACGTCCTGCTCCAGGCCGATGCCGTGCATGTAGTTGTACATTGCCTTCCTCAGCGCCTGGCCCAGCCGGTCGTGATCGACACCGCTGGGGTCGATGAAAGCCACGTCGTTCTTCGCAAAGCGCCCGGGCGGCAGCGGCTGCAGCGTGATGCCATAGGCCGCCGGGTCGCGGCCCACCGGCGAATGCACGGTGCAGGCAAAGCGATGGAAGAAGCCCGATTGGATGCAGCCGCCAGCGAAGAGCTGGCGCACCAGTTCCAGCGCATCCACCGTGTCCGCCACCGTCTGTGTCGGAAAGCCGTACATCAGGTAGGCGTGCACCAGGATGCCGGCATCGCTGAATGCGTGCGTGACGCGCGCCACCTGGTCCACCGACACGCCCTTTTGCATCAATGCCAGCAGCCGGTCGGAGGCCACCTCCAGCCCGCCGGAAATCGCAATGCAACCGCTGTCCGCCAGCAGCTGGCACAGATCCACGCTGAAGGTCTTCTCGAAACGGATGTTGCCCCACCAGCTGATGGCGAGCTTGCGGCGTTGCAGTTCCTCGGCCAACGCGCGCAAGGCCTTCGGCGGCGCGGCTTCGTCGACGAAATGAAAGCCGCTGTGGCCGGTCTCTTCGACGATGGCCTCGATGCGGTCGGCCAGCAGCGAAGCGCCCGCCGCTTCGTAGCGCGAGATGTAGTCCAGGCTGACATCGCAGAAGCTGCACTTCTTCCAGTAGCAGCCCTGCGCCACGGTGAGCTTGTTCCAACGCCCGTCGCTCCACAGCCGGTGCATCGGGTTCAGCATGTCCAGCAGCGACAGGTAGCGGTCCAGCGGCAGTCCCTCCCAGGTGGGCGTGCCGCATTCGGCAAAGGGCACGTCGGGTTCGACGAAGTTGACGTAGCGCACTGCGCGCCTGTCCGGGTCGCGCAGGAAAGTCCGCACCAGCCGGCCGCGTGAGCGACGGCCAGTCAAATATTCCAGCAGTGCCAGCAGCGGCCTCTCGCCGGCATCGAGCGTGACGTAGTCGAAGAAGTCGAAAACCCGCGGCTCGGCCAGCTCGCGCAATTCGGTGTTGACGAAACCGCCGCCGAGCACGGTGACGATGTGCGGGTGCTGCGCCTTGATTTGCTGAGCGATGCGAAAGGCGGCATACACCGCACCGGGAAACGGCACCGACAGCAGCACGACCGTCGGCGCATGCCGCGCCATGGCTTGCAGCGTCAGCGCCTGCAGCGTGCGATCCACCAGGTTCGCTGGCGCCGCCAGCGCCTGTGCCAAGGGCTCGAAAGTCGGCTGGCTGGCGGCCAGCCTTTCGCCATAGCGCACGAACTCGAAACGCGCGTCGACCGCGTCGCGCAGCACGTCGGCAAGGTCGTTGAGGTACAGCGTGGCGATGTGGCGCGCGCGGTCATGCACACCCAGGGCGCCGAAGGCCCAGGCCAGCGGGTCGGCACCATCGGCATCGACATAGGCATCGAGCGGCTCGAAGCGCGGCCCTTCGGGCAGGAAGGCGCGGCCGGCAATGCGGTGCATCAATGTCGCGTCGCGGCCTTGAAGGAACGACAGCGCCGGCTCGATGCTCAGCAGGTAGTCATCGAAGTGTCGCTCGAAATGTTCGATGCGCGCGTTGCGTTGCACCGCCGGCAGCGCGGCAATGGCGTCGCGCAGCGCCAGCAGGCCGTCGCGCGACAGCAGTTGCAGCACCAGCGCCAGCGCCAGATCGTCCTGCACCGCAAACACGCCACGCACGCGCAGGAAGCCGGTCAGGTAGGCGGTCGACGGGTACGGCGTGTTCAGCTGCGTCATCGGCGGGATGAGCGACAGCACGCGCAGGGGCGGGCTCGGCATGGCGCATTGTCCGACGCGCGCTGCCGTCCCGCTGCACGCGAAACTCAGTTCAGATCGAAACGATCGAGGTTCATCACCTTGGTCCACGCAGACACGAAGTCGCGCACGAACACGGCCTGGGCGTCGTCGCTGGCATAGACCTCGGCCAGGGCCCGCAACTGCGAGTTCGAGCCGAAGACCAGATCGACGACACTACCGCTCCACTTCGGCTTGCCGCTGGCGCGATCCAATCCTTGCAGCACGCCGTCGGTGCCGGTGTTCTGCCAGCGCGTGCCCATGTCGAGCAGGTTGACGAAGAAGTCGTTGCTCAGCGTGCCGGGTCGCTGCGTGAACACGCCATGCGGGCTGTGGCCGACATTGGTGTCGAGCACGCGCAGCCCGCCGATGAGCACCGTCATTTCCGGCGCGCTCAGGGTCAACAGCTGGGCCTTGTCGATCAACAGCTCGGCCGCCTGCGCTTCGAGCCCAGGGCGCAAGTAGTTGCGGAAGCCGTCGGCGAGCGGCTCGAGCGGGGCGAAGGAATCGGTGTCGGTCTGCGCCTGCGACGCGTCGGTCCGTCCCGCGGCGAAAGGCACCGTCACGTCGTGGCCGGCGCGCTTCGCCGCGGCTTCGACGGCCGCGTTGCCCGCCAGCACGATCAGGTCGGCCAGCGAGATCTTCTTGCCGCCTGTTTGCACGCCGTTGAAGCCCTGCTGGATGCCTTCGAGCGTGGCCAGCACCTGCGCCAGTTGTTGTGGCTGGTTGGCCGCCCAGTCCTTCTGCGGCGCCAGACGGATGCGCGCGCCGTTGGCCCCGCCGCGCTTGTCGCCGCCACGGAAGGTCGAGGCCGAAGCCCAGGCCGTGCTCACCAGTTGCGCGATGCTCAGGCCCGAAGCCAGCACTTTGGCCTTCAGCGCCGCGATGTCCTGGTCGTTGACCAACACATGGTCCACCGCCGGCACCGGGTCCTGCCAGATCAACACATCCTTCGGCACCTGCTTGCCGAGGTAGCGCGAGCGCGGTCCCATGTCGCGGTGCGTCAGCTTGAACCAGGCGCGGGCGAAGGCGTCGGCGAACTCGGCCGGGTTCGCCATGAAGCGGCGCGAGATCTTCTCGTAGGCCGGGTCCATGCGCATCGCCATGTCGGCGGTGGACATCATCGGCGCGTGGCGTTTGTTCGGGTCGTGCGCGTCGGGCACCGTGCCGGCACCCGCGTTGCCCTTGGGCTTCCATTGCTGGGCGCCCGCCGGACTCCGGGTCAGCTCCCATTCGTAGCCGAACAGGGTTTCGAAGTAGCTGATGTCCCATTTGATCGGCGTCGGCGTCCAGGCGCCTTCCAGTCCGCTGGAAATGGCGTCCGCTCCGCTGCCGCTGCCGAAGCTGCTTGACCAGCCCAGGCCCTGCTGCTCGATGCCGGCGCCTTCGGGCTCGGGACCGACGTACTTCGCCGGGTCGGCGGCGCCATGGGTCTTGCCGAAGGTGTGGCCGCCGGCCGTCAGGGCCACGGTCTCTTCGTCGTCCATGGCCATGCGGGCGAAGGTTTCGCGGATGTCGCGCGCCGAGCCCAGCGGGTCGGGCTTGCCGTTCGGACCCTCGGGGTTGACGTAGATCAGGCCCATCTGCACGGCGGCCAGCGGGTTGGCCAGATCGCGATCGCCGCTGTAGCGCTCGTCAGCCAGCCACTTGCCCTCGGGACCCCAGTAGATCTCTTCCTCGGGTTCCCAGATGTCCACACGGCCGCCAGCGAAGCCGAAGGTCTTGAAGCCCATCGACTCCAGCGCGACGTTGCCGGCGAGGATCATCAGATCGGCCCAGGAAATGTTGCGGCCGTACTTGCGTTTGATCGGCCACAGCAGGCGGCGCGCCTTGTCCAGGCTGACGTTGTCGGGCCAGCTGTTCAGCGGTGCGAAGCGCTGTGCGCCGCTGCCCGCGCCGCCGCGGCCATCGGCGATGCGGTAGGTGCCGGCGGAATGCCAGGCCATGCGGATGAAGAATGGCCCGTAGTGGCCGTAGTCGGCCGGCCACCAATCCTGCGAGTCGGTCATCAGCGCATGCAGGTCCGCGACCACCGCATCCAGGTCGAGGCTGTTGAAGGCCTTGGCGTAGTCGAAGCCCTCACCCATCGGATTCGATCGGGCGCCATGCTGGTGCAGCACCTTCAGATTGAGCTGCTTCGGCCACCAGCCGGCGTTGGCCGAGGCGGCGGCGATCGTGTGCTTGGCGGCACCGCCCGTGACCGGGCACTTTGCGTCGCTCGACATGTGAATCTCCTTCAGGGGTTTGGCGCTGGGCGCGGAATGCGAATTTAGGGCATGGCCCGACGCCGATCAATCCAAATGTGCAATCACTGCGATAGCCGATGGCATCGGCGGCACCGATTCATCATGCGGAGCGCGGGGCGCGGTTCAGCGCAACGCCGATGCCCGAGGCGGGCAATGGCCTAACATGGGCGCGCCATCATCTTTCGCCTGCAAAGGAAAGCCATGCGCGCACGCACCGTCATCGCCCTGCTGGCGATCGCCCTGATAGCAGCCTTCGTGATCCTCAACTGGGCGCAGTTCAACACACCCACCGCGCTGCATCTGGGCTTCACCCAGGTCGACGGCCCGCTGGGTCTGGTGATGCTGGGCCTGCTCGCCTTGGTGGTGCTGGGCTTCGCGATCTACATGGCCATGTGGCAGGGCACGATCCTGATGGAAACACGCCGCCACGGCAAGGAACTGCAGGCGCAGCGCGAACTCGCCGATCAGGCCGAGGCTTCGCGCTTCACAGAACTGCGCGCGGCGATGCAGGCGGAGTTCAACACGCTCGGCGAGCGCCTGTCGAAGGTGCAGGACGGCCTGCGCCTGGAGATGCGCGAAAGCAGCAACTCACTGGCGGCGACGATCGGCGAGATCGAGGACCGGCTGACCCGGCAGGGTCGGCCGCCGGGCGTCTGAAGGCCGCGCGACCGCTTCGGGATCGTCAGAGTGCGCGGCGGCGGCGCGCAACGAGACCCAACAGGCCCAACCCTGCGGCCATCAGCGCATAGGTGCCGGGTTCGGGCACCGCGGTCAGCACGCGGATGTGGTCGCCGGGGTTGCTGGCGGTCCAGTTGAAGGTCAACGTGCTGCCGGCAAAGGAGGTCTTGCTGTGATCGCCCGGCTCCAAGCCGACCAGCTTGTTGCTGTAGTCGTAGGTGACGCCGCCCTTGCCGAGGCCGGCGCTGGCGCTCAGGTCGGTCTGCGTGTCCAGCACCTGCAGGATGGCCTGGTCGAAACCGACACTGCCGTTCATGCTGCTGGATTTCTTCGGGTCGAAGAACACGAACCACGACTTCACTGCCTGGCCCAGGTACATGCCCTCGCTTTCGAAGAACCAATACAGCGTGTTGTTGACGTTGACGTTGTTGTTGCCCACGGTGCCGGCACCGGTGTATTCCTGAAAGCTGGCGCCGGCCGTCGTCAGCGAGGCCGTGGGAGCGGCCTGCGCCAGCGTGCAGGCCAGCAGGGCCGCGAAAGAAACGGCGGTGATTTTCATGGTCTGTCCTTTTGTTCGGCTCGTCCCGCAGGTCCCAACGACGTGCGATGCCCGGCAGTGTCCCGAAGGCTTGGCCGCGGTGCATCCCCACGAGCCAGGGACACAGGTGTAAGCGCCGTGAACAACGCCACGCGCTGCGGCCCGGGACGCGTCGCAACGACAATCGCCAGCGTTGTCAAGGAGCCGATCGATGAGCGAACCGACGTCCCAGGCCGCCGCCGAAGCCGAAGCCGTGATCGAGCCTTTGCGGCCGATCTGTGACCCGCATCACCATCTGTGGCACCGCGCCGGCCATCGCTACCTGCTCGACGAACTGCTCGAAGACATCGCCGCCACCGATGGCCAGGGCGCGCGCCACAACGTGCGCAGCACGGTGCACGTCGAATGCGCGTCGATGTATCGCGCCGACGGGCCCGCGGCGACGCGGCCGGTGGGCGAGACCGAGTTCGTGCGAGGCGTCGCCGCGATGAGCGCCAGCGGTGGCTTCGGGCCGACGCGCGCGGCCGCCGGCATCGTCGGCTTCGCCGACCTGTGCCTGGGTGCCGCGGTGCGCGACGTGCTCGAATCCCACATCGAGGCCGCGCGTGAGCGCTTCCGCGGCATCCGCCATGCCGCCGGCTGGCATGCCAGCGAGGCGATCCGCAACTCGCACAGCAACCCGAAGGAAGACCTGCTGCTCGACCCGACATTCCGCGAAGGTTTCGCGCAGTTGGCGCCGTTGGGCCTGATCTTCGACGCCTGGCTGTTCCACCCGCAACTGCCGCAACTCACCGCGCTGGCGCGCGCCTTTCCCGACACCACCATCGTGCTCGATCATTTCGGTGGGCCACTGGGCATCGGGCCCTATGCCGGCCAGGCCGATGCGGTGTTCGCCAATTGGCGGCGCGACATCGATGACCTCGCGCGCTGCCCGAACGTGGTGGCCAAGCTCGGCGGCCTGGCGATGCCGATCAACGGCTTCGGCTGGCACAAGCGCGAGCACGCACCGGGTTCGCAGGAGCTGGCCGATGCCACCGCGCGCTATTACCTGCATGCCATCGATCGCTTCGGCCCGCGACGCTGCATGTTCGAAAGCAACTTCCCGGTGGACAAGGTGTCGTGCAGCTACCTCGTGTTGTGGAACAGCTTCAAGCGGCTGACGGCGGCCTTCAGCGACAGCGACAAGGACGCGCTGTTCCACGACACCGCTGTGCGCGTCTATCGCCTGGCGGTCAGCTGATGCGCGAAGGCGAAGCGTCGGTGCCGAGGGCCGCGCTGTGGATGGCCGGCTGGCTGTCGCTGATGCTGTTGATCGCGATCGCCGGGCGCGAGGCGCAGCGCGAACTGGCGGTATTCCAGATCATGGAGCTGCGCTCGCTGATCGGCCTGCTGCTGATCGCCCCGATGCTGCGCGCGGCCGGTGGGCTGGCCGCGGTGCGCACGCTACGGCCACGGCAGCACGCACTGCGCAATCTGGTGCACTACGCGGCGCAGTATGGCTGGTTCGTGGCGCTGACCCTGATCCCGCTGGCGCAGGTGGTGGCCATCGAATTCACGATGCCGATCTGGTCGGCGTTGCTGGCGACGCTTTTCCTGCATGAGCGCTTGAACCTGTGGAAGGTGCTGGCCATCGCGCTGGGCGTCTTCGGCGTCGGCCTGATCGTGCGCCCGGCCACCACCGGATTGAGCGCCGGCCAGGGCATTGCGCTGGCCGCGGCGGTGGGCTTTGCGGTGTCGGTGATCCTGGTCAAGGCCCTGACGCGCAGCGACAGCGCCTTGACCATCATCTTCTGGATGCTGGTGTGGCAAAGCCTGCTCGGCCTGCTGCCGGCGCTGTGGGTCTGGCGTTGGCCTTCGGCCACGGGCTGGGGCTGGGTGCTGGCGGTGGCCTTTTGCGGCACCTTCTCGCACTACTGCATGGCCAATGCGCTGCGTCACGCCGAAGCCACCGTCGTCATTCCAATGGACTTCGTGCGCGTGCCGCTGACCGCGCTGGCGGCCTGGGCCGTCTATGCCGAGCGGGTCGACCTGATGACCGTCGCCGGCGTGGTGCTGATCCTGTCAGGCAACGCGCTCAACCTGCGTCGTCCCGCGGCGCGTTGACGCGCGCCAGCACGCTGCGACGCAGGCCGTCGAAGTCGTCCTCGATGAAGTCGTAGGCGCGGTTCGGCTGCGGGTCCGGCGGCCCGGCCGGGCCCCACTCGTCCGGGCGGCGCACGAAGGCCGTCTTCAATCCGACCTGCATCGCCGCGTTGAGGTCGAAGTTGTGGCACGCCACCATCAGGATCTTCGCCGGCTGCAGATTCAGCCAACGCGCCGCCGTCAGATAGGCATGGGCATGTGGCTTGTACACGCCGATCATTTCGCAGGAGATGATCGCGTCCCACTCGAGACCGTTGCGCCGCGACACATCCACCACCAGCGCGGTGGGCAGCATCGTCAGCGACACCACCGGCAGGGCCCGGCGCAACGCCGCCTGTGCCGCGGCAAAGCCGGGCCAGGCATCGAGCCGGTGCCAGCCGCGCCAGAGGTGTTCGCGCTCGTCGGCGGTCAGCGCCGTGGCGCCGAACTGCGCCAGCGTGTCGTCGAGCACGCGGCGGTGCACATCGTCCATGTGAAAGGATGGTTGCTGCTGGCCGACGATGCCTTGCATCGTGCGCCGGCGCCAGTCGTTGACCAACGCGTGCGCGTCCACCCGCAGCCCATGTCGCTCGGCCAGCGGCGCGAAGTCGCGCACCAGGCCGCCATGCCAGTCGAGCACGGTGCCGCCGGTATCGAAAGCCACTGCGCGAAGCTCCATCGTCAGCCCCTGAGCGTTGCAACAAGGCGCTGATTCTCAACCCTCCGGCCCCCGCCCGGCTTGCGATGGCACGAAGCCTCGCCGCCGATGTGCCTGGTCCATCTGCCGGAGCTGGGCGCCCGACACGCCGCGCGAGGCGGCGCCTCGCCTCAGAACTGCTGGTAGGTGTTGGTCTTGAAGACGCGGCGCGGCAGCGGCGGCGCAATGTAGATCTTGGTGCGCGGCG
The DNA here is from genome assembly GCA_963837675.1 of uncultured beta proteobacterium. Taxonomy (GTDB): domain Bacteria; phylum Pseudomonadota; class Gammaproteobacteria; order Burkholderiales; family Burkholderiaceae_C; genus Rubrivivax. Next base: position 349,069 of record CAWIOH010000003.1, read on the forward strand.
TGATCAGGCCCGGATCCTCGGGCTTCCACGGCGCCTTGACACGCGGGCCGCCGCCCGGACGGGCGCTCACGGCAGAGGCTTTGCCGGCGAGGAACGCACGCGCCAACCCGTCGGTCTTGAAGTAGCGCACGCGGCGTGGCGAAACCTTGCAGCGCACGATCATGCCGGCGGCGGCCATCGCTTCGGCGGCGCGGCGCACCTGCTCGGGCGAATAGCCTGTCACGTCGCTGGCGGAAAAGCCGGCAGACGTCGCGGCCAGCTTGCTCAGATTCGAATGAAAAGTGGTATTCAGCTTGGCATAAGTCATCATCTATTCTAGCATTGATTACATCGATAGCTATGTAATTCAATCGCCCTGCGCCCGCATGCGATCCCGCTGGCCCGCTCGAGCCGCGGCGTGTCCAGGTCGCGTCTCAGGCGTCCAGGCGCGCCGGCAGCGGTCCGAAATGCTGGCGCTGCAGCTGCCGACGCAACATCCGCCAAGCTTGGACGAGCCACCGCGCCGATGACGCCAGAGCACCTGCTGCACTCTCGGTGACCTGCAGCCGCGCCGGCCCCAGCGCTTCGACCAGCGTGCCGCGGCCGCGCAGCGCCCGCTCGCCGCCGGCGTGCAGGATGGTGTCGTCGGCCTCGCCCTCCTCGGTCAGCCAGGCGGCGCCGTACAGCACCCGCACCCGGCTCTCGCGACCGCCATCGAGCAGCAGCATCTGGTCATGGTCCAGATCGATGGTCCGAACCCGTGGCGTGGCGTGTGACATGGCGTTTCTCCATTTGACAGACGCATCCATTCGCGTCCGTGGACCGTATTGAATCGCCCATCACCTACACAGACAAACGAAAAGAACGCAATGGATGGATGCATTAAGTGCATGTATGCTGCACGCATGCAAAAGCGCTACAACCCCGCGCGCCGGCCGATCGCCCTGGGCGCGCTGCGCGGCTTCGAAGCGGCCGCGCGGCGCCTGTCGTTCACCAGCGCGGCGGCCGAGCTGAACCTGACGCAGTCATCGATCAGCCGGCAGATTGCCGAACTGGAGCGTCAGCTGGGCACGGCGCTGTTCGTGCGCAAGACGCGGGCGCTGGCGCTGACCGCGGCCGGCGCGCTGTTGCAGCATGCGGTGCGCCAGGCGCTGACGGCGATCGATCACAGCGTTGGCGAGGTTCGTGGCGGCAGCCAGACGCGGCGCGTGAGCGTGAGCACCTATGCCTCGTTCGCCTCACTCTGGCTCGCGCCCCGATTGGCCGCCTTCCAGCGCGATCACCCGGACATCGAAATCCGCCTGGACGCCTCCGACCGTGTGGTCGACCTGCAGGCCGAGGACATCGACACGGCCATTCGCTGGCTGCCCAGCGGCCGGCTGACGCCGGGCGCCACCCTGCTCGGCGACGATGTGGTGGCGCCGGCCCTCAGTCCGCGCCTGCTGCAGGGCGAAGCGCTGCGGTCGCCGGCCGAATTGACGCGCTGGCCTTTGCTGGAGCTGGACGGCAGCGTGCCCGGGACGAATCGCATCAACTGGCAAGCCTGGTTCGACCATGCCGGCGCGGGCACGGTAGCGCCGCGTTCCGGCCGGCTGGTCTTTTCCTTCCTCGACCAGGCGGTGCAGGCCGCCGTGCGCGGCCAGGGCGTGGCGCTGGTGCGCTCACCCTTCTTGCAGGACTGCGTGGCCAGTGGCGATCTGGTGATGCCCTTTCCGCAATGGCGCATGCCGGCGGGCTACTGCCACGTGCTGGTCGTCAAACCGCAGTCCGCCGAACGGCCCCATGTGGAGGACTTCCTTCGCTGGCTGGGTGAACAGTTTCAACAGGCGCCGCGGCTGGCCGACTGAGGCGGGGAGCGGTTCACACCTGCCCGCGTTGCGGCCACGGTGGTACAACACCGCGCAGTCATAGGAACACATGTCCCAGCCTTCGAACCCGTGAAACAAGTCATCTGCGTCAAGTGGGGCCCGAAGTTCGGCGCTGACTATGTCAATCGCCTGTGGGGCATGCTGCGCCGTCACGTCGCCGGCCCTTTTCGGCTGGTCTGCCTGACCGACGATGCCGATGGCCTGCGCCCCGAGGTCGATGCCTTTGCGTTGCCCGAACTGGGCTGCGCCCAACCGGTGCGCAGCATGGGCAAATGGCGCAAGCTGGTGCTATGGAGCGGCGATCTGCCCAGGCTCACTGGCCTGGCCGGCCCGGTGCTGTTCATCGACCTGGACTCGGTGATCGTCGACAACATCGACGGCTACTTCAGCCATGGCCGGCCCGAGGACGTTATCCTGGCACGCAACTGGGCCAAGCCGCTGCAGCGGCTGGGGCAAAGCTCGGTGTTCCGCTTCCCGGCGGGTGCCTACCCGCAGATTCTGGAAAACTTCCGCGCCGACCCGCAGGCGGTGGCCGACCGCTGTCACTTCGAGCAGCACTACGTCACCGAAGCGGTGCCCGGCGGCATCAAGTTCTGGCCCGACGCCTGGACCCGGCACTTCCGGCTGCACTGCCTGCCGGCCTTCCCGCTGCGCTACTTCCAACAGGCCCGGCTGCCGGCCGGCGCCAAGATCGTCACCTTTCCCGGCGGGCCCAATCCGAGCGAGGTGATCGACGGCCGCTGGCTGGAAACGCAACCCCGCAACCCGGGACGCTGGCGCCATGTGCTCGACACCTTCGACGGCGAAGCACGCTGCGGCCAAAGCCCGTGGCGACATCTGACGCGCTTCGTGCTACCGGTGGGCTGGTTGCGCACGCACTGGGTGGAATAGGCCGGCAGGCCGGCGCGGCGGTCGTTTTCGGATGGGCCCTGCGGGGCGAGGCCAAGGGGCGACGGTCCTGCGTACAATCGCCGGTTCCTTGCCGCAGGCGCGGCGCCTGCGGGCGTGCTGCCCGACCAGCGCGCCGAGAGTCGGCGCCAACGCCCCGTGCTGGTGGGTGTGATCGCGGTCCCGCCTGCCCCGTACCGTCTATTCAACAGGATTCCGAAGTGTTCATCTCCCAAGCCTTCGCCCAGACCGCGCCGGCCGCTGCCGGCGGCGACACGCAATCCAGCCTGCTCAGCCTGCTGCCGCTGGTGCTGATGTTCGTGGTGCTGTACTTCATCATGATCCGCCCGCAGATGAAGCGCCAGAAGGAGCACAAGGCCATGGTCGAAGCCATCGGCAAGGGTGACGAAGTGGTCATTGCCGGCGGCGTGCTCGGGCGTGTGGCCAAGATGGGCGAGACCTTCCTGCATGTCGAGGTGGCCAACGGTGTCGAGCTGCAGGTGCAGCGCTCGTCGGTGGTGCAGGTGCTGCCCAAAGGCACCTTCAAATAGGGACGGCCCGGGCGCCGGGCCGCTGAGGCGGACCTTCCCGCCTTGTTAGGAACCTCGATGAACCGCTATCCGCTGTGGAAATACGCGATGCTGGCCATCGCGCTGCTGGTCGGGCTGATCTACACCGCGCCCAACTTCTTCGGCGAGGCGCCGGCCGTGCAGGTGTCCAGCGCCAAGGTCACGGTCAAGCTCGACGCCGGTTTCGCGCCGCGGGTTCAGCAAGTGCTGGAACAGGCCGGGTTGAAACCCGATTTCGTGCAGTTCGACGGCAACTCGGTGAAGGCGCGGCTGGCCAACACCGACGAGCAGATCAAGGCCAAGGACGCACTGGCTCGCGCGCTGAATCCGGACCCGTCGAACCCCAGCTACATCGTCGCGCTGAACCTGCTTTCGCGCTCGCCGGCATGGCTCGCCCGGTTGCATGCCCTGCCGATGTATCTGGGCCTGGACCTGCGCGGCGGCGTGCACTTCCTGATGCAGGTGGACATGAAGGCGGCGCTGACGAAGAAGGCCGAATCACTGACCGGCGACGTGCGCACGCTGCTGCGCGACAAGAACATCCGCCATGCCGGCATCAACCGCGACGGCGACAGTCTGGAGATCCACTTCCGCGAGCGACCCACGCTGCTGGCGGCGCAGACGCTGCTGGCCGACCAGTTGCCCGATCTGCAGTGGGACGAATCCGCCGAGGGCAGTGAGTTCAAGCTGCGCGGCACGCTCAGGCCGGCCGCCGCGCGGCTGGTGCAGGAGCAGGCGCTGAAGCAGAACATCACCACGCTGCACAACCGCGTCAACGAGCTCGGCGTGGCCGAGCCGGTGATCCAGCAGCAAGGCCTGGATCGGGTGGTGGTGCAGCTTCCCGGCGTGCAGGACACGGCCAAGGCCAAGGACATCATCGGCCGTACCGCGACGCTGGAAGTACGCATGGTCAATGAAAGCACCGAGGCCCGCGAAGCCGAGCGCGGTGGCGGCCCGGTGCCCTTCGGCAGCGAACGCTTCCTGGAGCGCAACGGCGCGCCGATCATCGTTTATCGCCAGGTGATCCTGACCGGCGAGAACCTGACCGACGCCCAGGCCGGCTTCGACGGCCAGAACCATGAGCCGGCGGTGCACCTGACGCTGGATGCCAAGGGCGCGCGCATCTTCAAGGACGTGACGCGCGAAAACGTCGGCAAGCGCATGGCCATCCTGCTGTTCGAAAAGGGCAAGGGCGAGGTCGTGACCGCACCGGTGATTCGCAGCGAGATCGGCGGCGGGCGGGTGCAGATCTCCGGGCGCATGACCACCGTTGAAGCCGCCGACACCGCGCTGCTGCTGCGCGCCGGCTCGCTGGCCGCGCCGATGGAGATCATCGAGGAGCGCACCATCGGCCCGAGTCTGGGCGCGGACAACATCGACAAGGGCTTCAACAGCGTGATCTACGGGCTGGTCGCGATCGCCGTGTTCATGTGCGCCTACTACGGCCTGTTCGGCGTGATCTCGACGCTGGCGCTGACCTTCAACCTGTTGCTGCTGGTGGCGCTGCTGTCGATGCTGCAGGCCACGCTGACGCTGCCCGGCATGGCCGCCATCGCGCTGGCGCTGGGCATGGCCATCGACGCCAACGTGCTGATCAACGAGCGTGTACGCGAAGAGCTGCGCGGCGGCGCATCGCCGCAGATGGCGATCCAGACCGGCTACGAGCGCGCTTTCGCCACCATCGTCGATTCGAACATCACCACGCTGATTGCCGGTGTGGCGCTGCTGGCCTTCGGCTCGGGCCCGGTGCGCGGCTTTGCCGTGGTGCACTGCCTGGGCATCCTGACCTCGATGTTCTCGGCGGTGGTGTTCTCGCGCGGCCTGGTCAACCTGTGGTACGGGCGACAGAAGCGCCTGAAGTCGGTATCGATCGGTCAGATCTGGAAGCCCGACACGCCCAGCACCGGCAAAGCCTGACCGGATCACAAGGACCTTCGATGGAATTCTTCAGGATCCGCCGCGACATCCCGTTCATGCGCCACGCGCTGGTGCTGAACATCATCTCGTTGGTCACCTTCCTGGCCGCCGTGTTCTTCCTGGCCACGCGCGGGTTGCACCTGTCGATCGAGTTCACCGGCGGCACGGTGATCGAGGTGGCCTATGCACAGACGGCTGACATCGGCAAGGTGCGCGCCACGGTCGAGGCGATGGACGCCGGCGACACGCAGGTGCAGAACTTCGGCAGTTCGCGCGATGTGCTGATCCGCCTGCCGCTGCGCGAAGGCGTCAAGCAGGGCGAACTCGTCGGCCGGGTGTTCGATACCCTGTGCCGCGCCGAAGGCGGTGCGGTCGAATCGCGCCAGGGTGTCAGCGACAAGGGCGAAGCCGTCAGCAAGCAGGTCTGCGCCGCCGGCGCAGCCGAGCCGGTGAGGCTGCAGCGCAGCGAGTTCGTCGGCCCCCAGGTAGGCAAGGAGCTGGCTGCCGACGGCGCCAAGGCATTGGCCTTCGTCGTCATCGGCATCATGATCTACTTGGCGATCCGCTTCGAGTGGAAGTTCGCCATCGCGGCGATCGTCGCCAATCTGCATGACGTGGTCATCATCCTCGGCTTCTTCGCCTTCTTCCAGTGGGAGTTCTCGCTGGCGGTGCTGGCAGCCGTGCTGGCCGTGCTGGGTTATTCGGTCAACGAATCGGTGGTCATCTTCGACCGCATCCGCGAGACGTTCCGGCGCTTTCGCAAGCTCGACACGCGGCAGGTCATCGACCACGCCATCACCAGCACCATCAGCCGCACCATCATCACGCACGGATCGACCCAGATGATGGTGCTGTCGATGCTGATCTTCGGCGGGCCGACGCTGTACTACTTCGCGCTGGCGCTGACCATCGGCATCCTGTTCGGCATCTACTCATCGGTGTTCGTCGCCGCCGCCATCGCCATGTGGCTGGGCGTCAAGCGTGAAGACTTGGTCAAGTCCGGGGCCAAGGAGATCGACCCCAACGATCCCAATTCAGGTGCCGTGGTATAGAGTCGGCTTCACCGTCGAGGATCCGACCCCTGCCCATGGCACAGAGCGCCGACTACGCCGAAATCGCCGAGCAGGCAAGGCGCATCTACGCCGAACAACTGGTCAAGGGCTTGCCGGCGCTGGTCAACACCTTGGCCGAATCCGCCAGCCGGCTGCTCGACAAGCCTTCGGAGCACGCCCGCTTCATGCGCCGACGCGAGCTGGTGCACGAGCTGCAAAAAGGCGCCGCGACCTGGCACAAGACGATGGTCAACAGCCTGCGCAATGCGCTGCTCAACGGCGTGTCGGCGGTGCGGCCGCAGGATTTGCCGCCGCCGGGCAGCCCCCAAGGACCACTGTCGCTGGTCGATGACGACACCATCGAGCGCGAAATCCTGACCTCGCGCCTGGCGCTGGCGGTGATGGACCAGGCGGCCAGCGAGTTCACCGATCTGCGCGCACGCATGTCACTGCTCGAGCGGCGCGAGGAACTCGAGCCCCAGGACATGCTGCGCGCCCATGTGCTGGCGCGCATCGTCGTCGATGCGTGGCGCTCGGCCGGCTGCAGCCTGGAAAGCTGGCGCGAGCTGCAATTCGGTCTGCACGAAGAAGTGGCCGGCCTGGTCGAAGAGGCCTACCACGAGACCAACCGCTGGCTGGTCGGCCAGCAGGTGCTGACAGACGTCGATCTGCATCCCTTCATACGCCGCTCGCGCAACGTGCCCGCGCCGACCACGATGTTTGCCGGCGGACCCGGCGGCGACGGCGGCGGCTCTGGGCAGGGCCGCAGTTCGGGCTTCGGCACCAGCCATGGGCCGGGTTACGGGGCCGGTGGTGGCGGCGGCGCTTCAGTGGGAGAGGCACGGGCGGTCCGGGCGAGCCCGGCGGCCATGGCTCAGGCGCCGGCGGTGGGCACTCTGCCGGCTCTTGGGGTGGCTCGACAGGTGGCCACGGTGCGGGCGGCGGCGGCCGTGCATCGGGGCGCGGCGTCGGCGAGGAAACCCGCATGATGACGCGTGCCACGCCGCTGGCACGCAGCGGCGAGCATTCCGAGGCCGTGCTCGGTCGGCTCAACCGTCTGGTTGGGCGCCACTTGCCGTCTTTCGGCGATGCCAGCCGCGCGCAAAAACTGTCGCCGGGCCTGGCGCAGGCCATCGACCAGGCGCAGCAAGGCATTCGCAAACGGATCGGCTCGAGCACCCGGCGTGCCGGCGAGCCGACGGTGACCACGCCGGCGCTGATGGAAGAGCTCCATCAGCGCAAGCAGGCGTTGAAGCAGTCGGCCGCCACGCCGGAAGAGCGGGCCACCATCGAGATCGTCGCGCTGCTCTTCCAGAGCATCATCACCGAGGAACGCATCCCTGCCACTGTGCGCGTGTGGTTCGCGCGGCTGCAGATGCCGGTGCTGCGCGTGGCCGTGACCGAGCCCGATTTCTTCGCCACCGTCGATCACCCGGCGCGCCGCCTGATCGACCGCATGGGCGCCTGCGTGATGGGCTTCGACAGCAGCACGGGCAGCGTCGGCGACGCGCTGGAAAAAGAGATCAAGCGCGTGGTGCAGGTGGTCGAAGCCTATCCCGACACTGGCCGGCGCGTGTTCCAGACCGTGCTGACCGAGTTCGAGAAGTTCCTCGAGCATTACTTCAGCACCACCAACGAAGCCACGCGCAAGGGCGTGTCGCTGGCTCAGCAGGTGGAGCAGCGCGAGACGCTGGCGGTGCAGTACACGATCGAACTACGGCGCATGCTCAACGAAGTGCCGGTGCAGGACAGCGTGCGGCTGTTCCTGTTCCAGGTCTGGGCCGATGTGCTGGCCACCAGCGCGGTGCGCTACGGCGCGCAGGGCGAGCAGACGCGCAACATGAAACGCGCCGCCTCCGACCTGATCTGGTCGGCCAGCGCCAAGGTCACGCGCGAGGAGCGCGCGGAGGTCATCCGCCGGCTGACGCCCCTGCTGAAGACGTTGCGCGACGGCATGTCGGCCACGGGCATGGACGCGGCCAAGCAGGAAGAGCACATCCAGATCCTGAACAACTCGCTGCAGGCGGCCTTCACCGCCAAGGCACCGGTGATCCCGCACGAGCGGCTGCAGGAACTGTCGGAGCGGTTGGAGTCGCTGGAAGAGCTGCTGCCCGACGCCGCCGACGTGACCATCGACGATTCCATCGTGTTCGACCTGTCGGGCCACGAGAGTTCCGAGCTCGAAGTGGTGTCCGAGGGCGGCTCGATGCCGACGCCGGCGATGGTCGCCTGGGCGCGCGAGTTGCAGGTCGGCGGCTGGTACATGCTCGACTACCGCGGCCGCAACGAGGCGGTGCAACTGGCCTGGTTGGGCCTGCGCAAGCAGTTGTCGATGTTCGTCACGCCGCAGGGTCGCTGCGTGCTGTTCCAGCAGCAGAGGCTGGCGTCGTTCCTGCAAGCCGGGCTGTTGCTGCCGGCACAGGATGAATCTCTGAGCGTGCGTGCCACGCGCAGCGCGCTGGCCAAGCTGGATGTCGATCCCTCGCGTCTGCTGAACTGAACGCGCCGCGGCAGGTCAGTGGATCAGCCGCTCCTCCGGGGCCACGAACAGCTCGTCGAGGATCAGCGCATCGGGCTCTTCGCCCAGGCTCCAGAAGACCATCAGCACGATGATCTTCAGATCGTCCAGTTCGATCGGGCCGTTGCCGATGGCGGTGGCGCGGTCGATCACCATCTCGCGCATCGTGGGCGGCAGCACGCCGGCCGATTCGAGGAAGCTGACGAAGCCGATCGATTCCTCGCCCAGCAACTCGCTCTCGGCCTCGGAATAAACGCGCAGGCTGGCCGCGCCCTGGCTGCCGATGCAGGATTCGGCGCTCGTGGCCAGGCCGTCCAGCCACTTCAGCGCGTCCTGGATTTCGTCGTTCTCGAAACCCACCGCCGACAACTTGCGCGACAGCTGCTGGTGGCCCGGGCAGGCGTCCGGGCGCCAGTAGTTTTCATACAGATAGACAAGCACGTCGAACATGAGACCACTATAGCGCAGCGCACCGGGGTGCCGGCACCGTTACCGGCGCCGGCTTCAGGCCTGGCCACGCCGCTGGTACAAGCCACCAGGCAGGCGCGCGACACGGTCTTCCAGTTCGAGTTCAAGCAGGCGCGCGCTCAGCTCCTGGGCGCTGTAGCCCGTCCGCGCACACAGCGCATCCAAGGTCGCCGGGTCATGGCCGAGGGCGTCGAGCACGGCGTCGCCACCGCGCACGGAGGTGGCAGGCGCCGCCACGGCCTTGGGCGACTGGGCTTGCAATTCTTCGAGGATGTCGTCGGCACTTTCCACCAGCTTGGCGCCCTCGCGGATCAGCACGTGGCAGCCGCGTGACAGCGGCGAATGGATCGAGCCCGGCACGGCGAACACCTCGCGCCCGGCCTCGGCAGCCAGCCGCGCCGTGATCAGCGAGCCGGATTGCAGCGCGGCCTCCACCACCAGCGTGCCGCGCGCCAGACCGGCAATGATGCGATTGCGCCGCGGAAAATTGGCGGCCAGCGGCGGCGTGCCGGGCGCGAATTCACTGACCATCGCGCCCGTTGCCGCGATGCGGTGCGCCAACGCGCGGTGCCGCGCTGGATAGACGCGGTCCAGACCCGTGCCGACCACGGCCACGGTGCTGCCCGGGCCGATCAGGCCGCCTTCGTGGGCGGCGCCGTCGATGCCGTGCGCCAGGCCCGAAACGATGGTCCAGCCCTGCCGGCTCAGGTGCGCCGCGAAAGCCCGCGCGTTGTCCACCCCTTGCGCACTGGCGTTGCGGCTGCCGACGATGGCCAAGCTCGGCCGGGCGAGGATTTCGACCTGGCCCTGCAGGTAAAGCAGCAAGGGCGGATCGGCCGTTTGCAGCAGCTGCGGTGGGTAGTCGGCGTCGGCAATGCACAATACCCGGCGGTCGCTGCCGCCTTGCCACCAGGCGTGCGCGGCGCGCAGCCGGTCGCTCAGATGATCAGGTTCGATGTCGAGTGCCGCGGCCCGCGTGCTGCCGACCACTTCCGTCCTTGCAGCGTTGGAGGCGCCGAGCACGTTGCCGGCGGAGCCGAAGCTGGCCAGCAGGCGGCGCACGCCTTCACGGCCCAGGCCCGGTGTTTCGAGCAGGCGGAACCAGGCTTCGAATTCGTCGGCGTCGAGCACGCCGCGAGTGTAGTCAGATCAGGGCTGGGTGAAGGTGTCGCCGGGGAAGACCGGGACGTTCACCGAAAGGATCAGCGCGTAGGACGCGCGCTCGAAGACGCTGAACACGAAGAGCAGGCCATTCTGCTCGTTCGGCAGCTGCAGCACGGTCCTCTGCCCATTGATGTCGGTGTTGCGGCGTTCGCCGGTGCGCCACAGCGCCAGCACATGGCCGCGCTCGACGCCGTTGCGCGCGCCGCGGTTCAGCGCCACGATCTGATTCTGGCCTGCGCTCAGGCCTTCGCCATAGATCGACAGCACGCGGCCGGTCATCGGCGCGTTGGGGTGGTGCGGTACGAAGGCGTCGAAATCACGTTTGGCCAGCGGCGCCAGCCGGTCGCCGACGTTGACCTCCATGCGCACCTGCTTGATGGCCACGGTCGCCGGCATCACCACCGGCCGGTCGTTGCTGTCGGGCAGCGCAATGCCGGGGCGCAGGAAATCGGCGGCGCCGACGTAGCGCGCTTCGTAGCCGAGCAGTTCCTTCGAGTCGATGTCGTACATCGGCTTGGGTTCGCGGAACAGCCGGAACGAGGAGTTCTTGCCCAGGTCGCCGACGACATAGGCCAACTGGCCCTGCGACATCGCGACATAGCCCTCCTGCGCCGCGACGACGCGCGGGGCCAGCGCCAGCTGGTCGTTCTCGAAGATCACCGCTTCGGTCAGGAAGGGGCCGATCAGATGCAGCGGGATGGAACCGATCGCGCCGTTGTCGAGCAGGTTGCTGCGCACGCGCGGCGACAGCCGCACGGTGTTGTCGGGCGCTCCGCCGCCGGACTGCGCCAGCCGCAGCCGGGCGCGGTCGCCGGTTCTTTCCAGCACCAGCACCTGGCCGGGGAAGATCAGGTGCGGGTTGCGAATCTGCTCCAGGTTCATGCCCCACAACTCGGGCCAGCGCCAGGGGCTCTTCAGGAACAGCTTGGAGATATCCCACAGCGTATCGCCGCTTTGCACGGTGTGCGAATCGGGTGCGTTCGGCGCCAGTTCCGACAGCGGCACCCCTGCCTGCGCCACCTGTTGCGCCGTGCTTCGCTGCTGCGGCGTGATCGGAAAATTCGGCTCGGCCGCCAGCAGCCGCGTCGGCAGCCAGGACGCCGCAGCACAAGCGGCAGACAGGGCAACCAGGCGGCGGCGGGGATGCGATGGGTTCATCGGTTCAAGCTCCTGGCGAGCCTTGTGGCCCCCATCGGGTGCCACAATTGCGCCATGTGTTCGGTGATTGGGCGGGCTTGGCGGACCATATCGCAAGCGCCGCGCCAATGCTCAGACTGTTTCTAAGATTCTGCCCATAAACCGTTGATATCGCAATGAAAGTAGCGCGCAGCACCGCCACCCGTGACACCTGTCACAGCGGCCGGCGTTGTGCCGCATGCACAGCCGTTGCGCCTTGTCACGCAAGCTCGGGCCACTGCAACAAATGGCCCTGCTGACCATCCTGCGCTACCCCGACCCGCGATTGCACACCGTTGCCCGCCCGGTGGCGAATGTCGGTGCGCGCGTCCGCCAACTGGTCGACGACATGACCGAAACGATGTATGCCAACGAAGGCATCGGCCTGGCGGCCACGCAGGTGGACGTGCACGAGCGCGTCATCGTCATCGACGTATCCAACAGCCACGACCAACCGCTGGTGCTGATCAACCCCGAGATCGTGTCGCGCAGCGAGGAAATGGTGGTGGTCGAGGAAGGTTGCCTGTCGGTGCCGACGATCTACGACGACGTGCAGCGCCATGCCAGCGTCGAGTTGCGGGCGCTCGGGCGCGACGGGCAACCCATCGAGTTCAAGGCCGACGAGTTGCTGGCGGTGTGCGTACAGCACGAGATGGACCATCTGCTCGGCAAGGTGTTCGTCGAATACCTGAGCCCGCTCAAGCGCGGTCGCATCCGCACCAAGCTGCTGAAGAAGCAGCGCGAAGAGCGCCGCGGCGCCTGAACACGTGACGGCTGGGCGCCTGCGCGTGGCCTTCGCCGGCACGCCGGACTTCGCCCGCGTGGCGTTGCAAGCGCTGATCGACGTCGGACACATCCTGCCGCTGGTGTTGACCCAACCCGACCGGCCGGCCGGCCGGGGAATGAAGTTGCAGGCCTCGGCCGTCAAACAACTGGCCCTGGCGCACGGCCTGGCGGTGGCGCAACCGCGCAGCCTGCGGATGGACGGCAAGTTCCCTGAAGACGCAATGTCTGCCCGCCACGCATTGCTCGCCGCGCGGCCCGATGTGCTGGTGGTGGCGGCCTATGGCTTGATCCTGCCGCAATGGGTGCTCGATTTGCCGCATCTGGGCTGCCTCAACATCCACGGCTCGCTGTTGCCGCGCTGGCGCGGCGCAGCGCCGGTGCAACGCGCCATCGAGGCCGGCGATGCGCGCACCGGCATCACGCTGATGCAGATGGATGCCGGCCTGGACACCGGCGACCTGCTGCGTTCGCAGGAAGTGGACATCGCGGCCGGCGACACGGCGGCCAGCCTGGCCGAGCGCCTGGCGCAGCTGGGTGCACAAATGCTGGTGCAAGCCCTGCCCGAACTGGCCGACGAATCCTTGCGACGCCAGCCCCAGCAGGCCAGCGGCGTGACCTACGCGCACAAGATCGACAAGGCCGAGGCCGCCATCGACTGGCGCCAGCCGGCGCTGGTGATCGAGCGGCGCGTGCGCGCCTTCGACCCGTTTCCTGGCGCCAGCTTCGACCTCGACGGCACGAACATGAAGCTTTGGCGTGCCGCGCTGGCCGCCGCCCCCGCGGCAGCGCCGGGCACGATCGTGCACTGCGGCGACGGCCGGCTTTGCGTGGCCTGCGGCGCAGCTGCGCTCGATCTCCTGGAACTGCAGCGGCCGGGCGGCCGTCGCGTCGACGTGCGCCAGTTCCTGCAGTCGCCCGAGGCGGCCGCCTTGGCGCCAGGCCGGGTGCTGCCCAGCGCCGGTTGATTCAAGTCGCGCCGGCCGCATGCCGATATGGCAGCACCTGTCGCGCCGTCCGCTGCCCATGAAATCGATCCGCCATGCCTTCGTGCTCTCCGCTGTGCTGCTGGCCAGCGGCTGCGACATGCTGGGCATCGAATCGGCACAGGCCGTGGCCGAGCGCAAGGAAGCCGACGGCAAGGCCGTGGGTGGTGCCTGCCGCCACGCTGGGCGGGCGTTGGAGGACTGCTTCGCGCTGAACCGCAAGGCCGACAAGGCGGCGGTGTTCGCCGGCTGGCGCGAGATGAACGACTACATGCGCGAAAACAAGATCGACGAGGTCGCGCCGCAGCTGAGCGCTGCCACCGAGGTGGCCGGCAAATCACCGAAAGCCGAAGCCGGCGAGATCAAGCCAGGCGGCAACGACGTGGCGCCGCCACCGCACGGCAAGCCCGCTGCGCACGGTTCCTGATCGCCGCACGGCGCGCGCGGCTGCTCAGCCGCCGACATCGTCGGCCGCCGGCGCACGCTTGCGGCCGGTGAGCATCGCGCGCACCAGCGACTCGCGCTGCCGGTGCCCGGTGAAGACCACGCCGGCCACGTGCAGCGCCACCAGCCCCAGCATGCCCCAGCCCAGCGCGCGATGCAGCAGGTCCACGGTGGCGTCGCCCCAGAACATGTCGGTCGTCGCCAGCCAGCCCGTCAGGCCGACGGCACCGACGCTGGCCAGGAGCGCGACGATCATCACCGCGCCCAGCGGGTTGTGGCCCAGGTGGCGTGGCTCGCGTCGCCGCAGCACCGTCTCCAGGTAGGCCCAGGTGGCGCGCGGGCCGCGCACGAATTGCTTGAAACGGGCATAGGGGCTGCGGCCGACCATGCCCCACAGCACGCGCAGCGCGACGATGGCCATGGCCGCATAGCCCGCCGGCCGGTGCGTGCCGGCAAGGACGAACAGGCCCAGCCAGGACACGGTCATCGAGGTTACCAGGCCCCAGTGCAACAGCCGCACCACCGGGTCCCACACGCGCTGCGTCGGCGCCATCGCCGCTGCCGCGAGCTCGAACTACTCGGCGGCGGTCACGACCTGCAGCGTCTTCGGATGGAAGAAGACTTCCTTCTTCGCATTCTTGGCGTCGCGGCCATAGACCTCGTAGCAGCCGTTGGTGATCTTCACGCGAGCGATCTTCCAGCCCTTGTTGACGAGCATCTTCTCCAGATCGGCTTGGGGACGCCACTCCTCCTTCGGCACCGGGTCGCATTTCTCCTTGTGCTCCTGAGCCAGCGCGGCGCCGATGCTCGAGGCCAGGGCCGCGGCAATCAACAAGCTCTTCATGGATAGGTTCCTTTCAAGTGTCTGCCCAAGCGCGCAGCAGGTTGTGGTACATCCCGGTCAGGCCGATGACGCCCGGATCGGCCTCGCCCACCGTGCCGCGCAGGTGCATCAGGTGGCGGTCCATGTCGTAGAGCATGCGGCGCAGCTCGTCGCTGCGCACCATGCTCTCGACCCAGAAGAAGCTGGCCAGGCGATGGCCGCGGGTCACCGGCTCGACGCGGTGCACGCTGGTGCCGGGGTACAGCACCAAGTCGCCGGCCGGCAGCTTCACCGTGTGCGCGCCGAAGGTGTCCTCGACCACCAGTTCGCCGCCGTCGTATTCGTTCGGCTCGCTCAAGAACAGCGTGCAGCTGATGTCGGTGCGCACGCGCTCGCCGAGCGTGCCGGGGATGAAGCGCACTGCGTTGTCGACATGGTTGCCGAAGGCGTTGGCCGTGCCGCCATAGCGGTTGAACAGCGGCGGGAAGACGCGCTTGGGCAGCGCCGCCGAGAAGAACACCATGTGCTGGTTCAGGCCCTGCAGCACGATCGGCTGCAGTGCCTTGGCGGCCTCGCCCTGCTGGTCGAGCTGCTGATTGTTCTTCGCCAGCGCCGACTGCACGCCGGCGGTGACGCGCCCGTCACCCCAGTGCGCACGGTCGAGGATCACGCGCACGGCACGCAGCGCGTCGCGCTCCAGCACCTGTTTGACATGCAGCAGCATCGCGTCGGTTCAGAACCTCACCGTCAGCGTGGCCTGCACGGCGCGCGGCGCACCCGGGATGTAGTGGCCGGTGTACAGGCTGTCGGCGTAGTAGTGATTGGTGACGTTGGTGACGTTGACCATCAGCCCGACGGAGTCGCTGAAGTCGTACTGAGCCATCAGGTCGCCGATGACGAAGCTGGGCGCCACGATGCCCGGCGGGTTGCGGTTCGGCGTCTGCGAACTGCGGAAGGTGACGCCACCGCCCACACGCAGCTGCGGCAATACCTGGTACGTGGTCCACACCGAGCCGCTGTTGCGCGGCGTCAGCGACGGGCGATCACCGACCTGCTCGCCGGTAAGCACCGAGCCGTCGGCGTTGCCTTCGTCGATCTCGGCGATCGGAATCCAGGCATAGGAGACGAACACGTCCCACAGCGGCGTGATGCGCCCGGCGATGTCGATGTCGATGCCGGTGGCATGGCGCTGGCCCGACAGCAGGTACTCCTCGATCGGCGTGCCGTTGGGTGAATCGCGGTTGCGTTCGTTGTACTTGGTGATGTTGAAGATCGATGCGCGTGCGCTCAGCCGGCCCTGCAGCAGGTTCAGGTAAGTGCCGATTTCGATGTTGCGGCTGGATTCCGGCGGCGTGTTCGAGCCCGGCAGGTCGTAGGCATAGGTGTCGCCCGAGGTGTTGAACGAGGTGCCATAGGAGAAGTAGTAGCTCGCCACCTGGCTGGGCTGGTAGAGCACGCCGAAGCGTTCGCTCCACTCGCCATCGGAACGGCCGCGGTCGGCCGTGACCGTACCGATCGGCACGTTGGGGTTGTTGGCCGTCTGGAAACTCTGGTAGTCGCCGCGAAAGTAGTCGTAGCGCAGGCCGAGCAGCACCTTCCATTGCTCCGCCACCTGCACCAGATCCTGCGCGAACACGCCCAGAGCGCGCGCGTCGAAGGCCGACTGCTGGCGCTTGATGCGCAGCGATTCGTCGACCCAGCCGTAGTCGTTGTCCGGCGTGCCCAGCGTGGTGCGCGGCGAGTTCTTGTCCAGCGTCACGCCGGTCGGCACCGACATGTTGTAGCCGGCAAACTGCTCGTAGGCCAGGTCCATGCCGGCGAGAATTTCGTGGTTCACGCCGAACCAGCCGAAGCGGTTGGTGTAGTCCGTCTGCAGGTAGACGTTGTCCATGTCCTGCACCTTGTTGTTGGTGCCGCGCGTCAGCAAGGTCGCGTCGCTGACCGTGTCCAGACCCTGCTGCGTGGTCGGGCAGCCGGGGTTGTTGTTGGTGTTGGGGTTGTTCACGCAGAAGCGGATCGTGCTGGCGCGCTGGTCACGGTTGTAGCCGCCGACGCGCAGCGCGGATTTCCATTCGCCACCGTCGGCAAAGCGGTGCAGCCAACCGAAGGTGCCGTAGGTGGCGCCGCCGGCGCTGTAGTCACTGGGCGCGCCGTAGTACAGGTTGTTCGGGTTCAACCCCGGGATCATCACCGACGGATAGCTGCCGGCCTGCGTGGAGCTCTTGCGCAGCCATGGCAGGCCGTAGTTGATTCCGTTGTCGTTGTTCAGGTAGAAGAAGCCGCCGTAGAACTCGTCGCTGCTGCCGATGCCCCAGCGGTAGTTCATCGCCACGCCTTCCTTGTCGATGAAGTTGCCGTTGCCATCGGCGGTGTTGCGCATCAGGTTGATGCGCAGCGCTGAAGTCTCGCCGGTCTGGATGTTGAAGTCGCCGACGAAGCGGATGAAGCCGTCGCTGCCGGCGGTGAAGTTGACGACACTGGCGTCGTCCAGGAAGGCCTGTTTCGACACCTGGTTGACCACGCCGCCCGTGGAACCGCGGCCGAACAGCATCGACGCCGAGCCGCGCAGCAGTTCGATGCGATCGAAGTTGAACACGTCGCGGTCATAGAAGCCCGGGTCGTGGATGGTGTCCACATAGATGTCACCGGACATCGAGAAGCCGCGCAACCGGATGTCCTGCTCGCCGCCCTCGGCGGCGAGGAAGCTGATGCCGCCCATCAGCTTCAGCGCCTCGTTCAGCGTGTCCACCTGGCGATCGTCCATCAGCCGCTCGGTGACCACGGTCACCGATTGCGGAATGTCACGCTGCTCCTGCATGCCGCGGCCCACCGTGGTGGTGGTGGCGCGCAGCGAGGTCGCGTCGGTTTCCGCCTGGCCCCTCACCGAGATGGCTTGCAAGGTGGTTTCAGGCTTGGTTGCCGGCGTCGAAGCCGCGGACGCCGGGGCCGCCGGCGCTGCCGTGCCTTGTGCCAGCGCGGCCCCATGAACCAGGCCGAAGCCCGCGGCCACCGCGCCCAGCGGCAACAGCCGCGCCGCGGCCTTGGGCACCGTGCAGGCGCGCACGCGGCTTGCGCGACGAGGTGAACGGGTGGGTTTCGGCTGCCGTGGCATGGTGCTCTCCTGGAATGAGGGGGCACGGGCTGGCGGCGGCGGGCTGGTGCATGGTCGGGGTTGGGGGGCGATCTACTTGGTGAGGATCAGCTTGCGCTGCGCGGTCTGCTTCAGGCGATAGACGCTGCCCAGGTGCAGGATGTGCACTTCCTGGGCGCCGCCGAAGAGTCGGGCGCTGTCGATGCGTTCAGGCGGCACTTCAGCGGGCGGGGTCACCGCAGGCGGCGCATCGTCGCCCTTGGGTGGGCTCGTGTTCATGGCGTCTCGGGCTCGCTGACAAAGCCGATCTTGCTCAGCCCCGCCTTCGATGCGTCGGCCAGCGTCTGCGCGACGTAGCGGTAGGCCACGCCCTGGTCGGCGCGCAGGTGAACCTCGGGCTGCACCGGCTTGGTGGCTTCGGTGGCAAAGCGCTGCTGCACTTCGCTACGCGTGACTCTCTCGCCGTTCCAGAACAAGCTGCCGCTGGCGTCGATGGCGAAATCGATCTTGTCCGGCCGCAGGTCGTTGACCTGCGAGCTCGCCTTGGGCAGCTCCAGCTTCACCGCCTGAGTCAGCAGCGGCGCGGTGACGATGAAGATCACCAGCAGCACCAGCATGACGTCGATCAGAGGCACCATGTTGATATCGGACATCGGCGCCCCCGCGCGCCGCGAATCGAAGCTTGCGAAAGCCATGCTTCTTTCCTTCAGGCGGTGGCGGCACGTGCCGGCAGCGTGCGCACGCTGGCCTGCGATGCCACGCCGCCATGGCCCAGCGCCTGGCCCATGCAGACGAAGGTGTGCAGCTCGTAGGCGAAGGCGTCGAGCTTGGCGGCGAGCACGCGGTTGGCTCGGCTGAAGGCGTTGTAGCCGACCACCGCCGGCACCGCCACCGCCAGGCCCAGCCCGGTCATGATCAGCGCCTCGCCCACCGGGCCGGCCACCTTGTCCAGCGTGCCGGCGCCGCTCATGCCGATCGCCACCAGCGCGTGGTAGACCCCCCAGACCGTACCGAACAGGCCGACGAAGGGCGCGGTCGCGCCCACCGTGGCAAGGATCGACAGCCCGCTTTCCATGCGCGTCGTTTCCTCGTCGAGCACCTTCTTGATGGTGCGTGTGACGAAGTCGCTGGCACTGCCGGCTTCCTCGAGCTTGGCGGCGCCGTACTTGGCATGGTGCACATGCGCGTGCATGGCATGCGCGGTGAGGTGCGAAAACGGATCGTGCACGCCGTATGCGCTGATTTCGCCCGCGACCGCATCCAGCGACGTGGCGTTCCAGAAGGTGCGCAGGAAGACGTTGCTGCGCGACTTGCGCAGGCTCAGCGACAAGCCCTTCAGCGCGATGATGGCCCACGATGCGGCCGACATCAGCAGCAGGATCGCCAGCAGCGTCTTGCCCACGGCGTCGGACTGTGCAATGAAATGGCCGAAGCCCAGCACCCCTGTATCGACGTTCACGTCATTTCTCCAGTTCGAAGCGGATCGGAATCAATGCCCAGCCTTCCACCGGCACGCCTCTTTCGGCGTAGGGCTTGAAGCGGGCCAGGCCCACCGCGCTGAGCGCAGCCTGGTCGAGCCGGGCATGGCCCGAGGACCTTTCCACTTCCACGCTGCGCGGCGTGCCGCCGGCCGTGCCGACGAAGGCACGCACGACCACCAGGCCCGATTCGCGCTTGCGCAGCGACAGCGGTGGGTAGATCAACTGCGGTGGCTCGAGGTATTGCACGGCCGAGTCCGGCAGCTGTCTCGGTGCCGGCGCGGGCGGTGGCGCCGGCGGCGCCACTACGGCCGGCGGCGCTGCCACCGGCTGCGGCGTTGGCGGCAAGGGTGGCGGGACCACCACCGCTGCCTCGGCCGGCGCGGTGTCCGGCACGCTCAGCAGCGGCGCCGGCAGGGGCGGTGCGACCGGACGCGGCGGCAACGGCTTCGGGCGCACCACCGGCTGCGGTTTCGGCAACTCCGGCGGTGACAGCGGCTTGGGCGTCGGCGGGGCCGGCGTCGCCAGCAGGTTGACGAAGATCGGTGCCACCTGCACTATGGCCTCGCGCACCGCATTGACCTGCATCAGGCCCCAGACCGCGGCCAAGTGCAGCGCAACGATGGCCAGGACCGTGAGCCGCCGTTGTGTGGGGCTAAGGTCGGCGTCGGCCGATGCGCTGGCAGTCACGCGCCCGGTGCCGGCCGGCATAGTTTGAAGGCCGCCAACGACAGGCCAGCGCGCGGAGGAAATGCTCGAAGCCAAGATCGCAAAGGTGTTTTGAGAGCAGCCGGCACCATAACACAACTAGGAACGATTCGCATTAGTGTTAATGCCTTGCCGCTGCCGCGCTCGACAGCGAATGAGCAAATCCGTCTGTCACAATTTCCGCGTCCCATTGCTCCGCTCCAGACCATGAACGTGCTGCGCTTCAGCGACCTCATCGCCGCCGGCCAGGTGGCCGGCCGGCGTGTCTTCATCCGCGCCGACCTGAACGTGCCGCAAGACGCCGCCGGCCGCATCACCGAGGACACGCGCATCCGCGCCTCGCTGCAGTGCATCCGCATGGCGCTGGACGCCGGCGCGGCGGTGATGGTCACCTCGCACCTGGGCCGGCCCACCGAAGGCGATTTCAAGCCCGAGGACTCGCTGGCGCCAGTGGCGCAGCGCCTGGGCGAACTGCTGGGCCGCGAAGTGCCGCTGCGCACCGCGTGGGTCGATGGCGTCGCCGTGCAGCCCGGTCAGATCGTGCTGTTGGAGAACTGCCGCCTCAACAAGGGGGAGAAGAAGAACGACGAAACCCTGGCACGCAAGATGGCGGCGCTGTGCGACATCTTCGTGCACGATGCCTTCGGCACGGCGCACCGCGCCGAAGCCTCCACTTACGGCATCGCGCAGTTCGCCAAGGTGGCCTGCGCCGGCCCGCTGCTGGCGGCCGAGATCGATGCCATCACCCAGGCCCTGGCCCAGCCGAAGCGGCCGCTGCTGGCGATCGTCGCCGGATCGAAAGTCAGCACCAAGCTGAGCATCCTGCAAAGCCTGGCCGGCAAGGTCGATGGACTGATCGTCGGCGGCGGCATTGCCAACACCTTCCTGCTCGCCGAAGGCCTGCCGATCGGCAAGAGCCTGGCCGAAGCGGCACTCGTCGGACGAAGCCCGCGCGGTGATCGCGGCGATGAAGGCGCGCGGCGCGGCGGTGCCGATTCCGGCGGACGTGGTCACAGCCAAGGAATTCAAGGCCGACGCGGCAGCCACCGTCAAGGCGGTGGCCGACGTGGCCGCCGACGACCTGATCCTGGACATCGGGCCGAAGACGGCGGCGCTGCTGGCCGAGCAGCTGAAGGCCGCCGGCACCATCGTCTGGAACGGCCCTGTCGGCGTGTTCGAGTTCGACGCCTTCGCGCGCGGCACCGAGACCATCGCGCGCGCCATCGCGGCGAGCAGCGCCTTCAGCATCGCCGGCGGCGGCGACACGCTGGCGGCGATCGCCAAGTACGGCATTGAAAAAGACATCGGCTACATCTCCACCGGGGGCGGCGCCTTTCTCGAGATGCTGGAAGGCAAGACCTTGCCGGCTTTCGAGATCCTGGCCCGGCGCGCCGGCACCTGAGCGGCGGGCGATGCAGTTCGTGGGTGGCGGTGCCGTGCGCCGCCGCTTTTCCGGCGTAACCTCGGCAACCCGTGCCTGACGAAGGATCGCCGATGAACGCCAAGCTGACCCCTGCCGAAGAAGCGCTGCGCGACGCCGCGCTGGAATACCACCGCGCGCCCACGCGCGGGAAGATCTCGATCACGCCGACCAAACCGCTGAGCAACCAGCGCGATCTGTCGCTGGCCTATTCGCCGGGCGTGGCCTACGCCTGCCTGGCGATCGAGGAAGACCCGGGGCTGGCCGCGCAATACACCTCGCGCGCCAACCTGGTGGGCGTCGTCACCAACGGCACCGCGGTGCTGGGCTTGGGCGACATCGGGCCGCTGGCCGGCAAGCCGGTGATGGAAGGCAAGGGCTGCCTGTTCAAGAAATTCGCCGGCATCGATGTGTTCGACATCGAACTGGCGGAGCGCGACCCCGACAAGCTGGTCGAGATCATCGCCGCGCTGGAGCCGACGCTGGGTGGCATCAACCTGGAAGACATCAAGGCGCCGGAGTGCTTTCATATCGAGAAGAAGCTGCGCGAGCGCCTGAACATCCCGGTGTTCCACGACGACCAGCATGGCACCGCGATCATCTCGGCGGCAGCGCTGCTCAACGGTCTGGAGTTGGTGGGCAAGGACATCGCCAACATCAAGGTGGCGGTGTCGGGCGCCGGCGCGGCGGCCATCGCCTGCCTGGACGTGATGGTCGGCCTGGGCGTCAAGCCGGCGAACGTCTTCGTCTGCGACAGCAAGGGCGTGGTGCGCGAGGGTCGTGGCGACAAGCTCGATGAGTCGAAGCAGCGGTATGCCAGCGCACCGAAGCGCGCACGCTGGCCGACGTGGTGGCCGGGGCCGACGTTTTTCTCGGCTGCTCGGCGGCCGGGGTCATGAACGAGGCCATGGTCAAGAGCATGGCCGACCAACCCATCATCCTGGCGCTGGCCAATCCCGAACCCGAAATCCGCCCTGAGTTGGCTAAGGCAGCGCGACCCGATTGCATCATCGCCACCGGCCGTTCGGACTATCCGAACCAGGTCAACAACGTCCTGTGCTTCCCGTACATCTTCCGCGGCGCCCTGGATTGCGGCGCGACCAAGATCAACGAGTCGATGAAGCTGGCCTGCGTGCGCGAGATCGCCGCGCTGGCCAAGGCCGAGACCAGCGACGAGGTGGCCGCTGCGTACTCTGGAAGCGAGCTGAAGTTCGGCCCCGACTACATCATCCCCACGCCCTTCGACGTGCGCCTTATCCTGCGCATCGCGCCGGCCGTGGCCAAGGCGGCGATGGACTCGGGTGTGGCGACGCGGCCGATTGCCGACCTCGACGCCTACCGCCAGAGCCTGACACGCTTCGTCTACCAGACCGGGCTGTTCATGCGCCCGGTGTTCGCCGCGGCCAAGGCCGCCCACCTTGGCGGCAAGTCGCGCGTGGTCTATGCCGAAGGCGAGGATGAGCGGGTGTTGCGCGCGGTGCAGGTGGTGCTGGACGAAGGCCTGGCACGGCCGATCCTTGTGGGACGGCCCGAGGTCATCCGCATGCGCGTCGAGCGTGCCGGCCTGCGCCTGTCCGCGGGGCGCGACTTCGAGGTCTGCGATCCCGAGGACGACCCGCGCTTTCGCAGCTACTGGGAAGCCTATGCGTCGTTGATGGGCCGCGAAGGCGTCACACAGGAAGCCGCCAAGGCGGCGGTGCGCCGCTCCAACACCTTGATCGCCGCGCTGATGCTCAAACGCGGCGAGGCCGACGCCATGCTGTGCGGCATGGTCGGCCGCTTCGACAGCCACCTCGACCATGTGCGCGCCGTCATCGGCCACAGGGCCGGCCAGCGCACGCTGGCGGCGGTGAATGCGCTGATGCTCGACCAGCACACGCTGTTCATCGCCGACACCTTCGTCAACGAGGAGCCCAGCGCCGAGGAGCTGGCCGAAATCGCGTTGATGGCCGCACACGTGGTGCGGCGCTTTGGGCTGCCGCCGAAGGTGGCGTTCCTTTCGCACTCGGTCTTCGGTTCGTCGCAGCGCGCGTCGGCGAAGCGCATGCGTGCCGCGCGCGACCTGTTCGTGCAGCGCGCGCCCGACATCGAATGCGACGGCGAGATGCACGGTGACGCGGCACTGTCGGAAAGCGTGCGCCGCGGCTACCTGGCCGAGACCACGCTCAGCGGCGCAGCGAACCTGCTGCTGCTGCCGAACATCGACGCCGCGAACATCCTGTTCAACGTGCTGAAGATGACCGGCGGGCATGGCGTCACCGTTGGCCCTGTGCTGCTGGGTGCGGCCTTGCCGGCGCACATCCTGGCGCCTTCGGCCACCGTTCGGCGCATCGTCAACATGACAGCGCTGGCAGTCGCCGACGCGGCCGACGTGCACGCCGCTTCGGCGCCTTGAGGCGCCTCCATAATCTTTGCTCTGGCGACCACCGCAACGCCACCGAAAGCCTTGACATGTCCCGTGCCACCAAGATCGTCGCCACGCTCGGCCCCGCGTCCAGCGACCCGCAGGTGCTGGAGCGACTGCTGCGTGCCGGCGTCGATGTGGTGCGGCTGAACTTCAGCCATGGCAGCGCACAGGACCATCGCGATCGCGCCGCGCTGGTGCGTGAGACGGCGCTGCGCATTGGCAAGCCGGTGGCACTGATGGCCGATCTGCAGGGGCCGAAGATCCGCGTCGGCAAGTTCGCCGACGGCAAGGTCGATCTGGTCAACGGTGCCAGCTTCGTGCTCGACGCCTCGCGCGAGCAACCCGGCGACATCGACTGCGTGGGCCTGGACTACAAGGAGCTGCCGCGCGACGTGCGTCCGGGCGACAACCTGCTGCTGAATGACGGTCTGATCGTGCTGAACGTGGCCGCGGTGCGCGGCGAGCAGGTGCATTGCACCGTCAAGCAAGGCGGCGTGCTGTCCAACAACAAGGGCATCAACAAGCAGGGCGGCGGCCTGACCGCGCCGGCGCTCACCGCCAAGGACATGGAGGACATCAAGACCGCAATGAGCTTCCAGTGCGAATACCTGGCGGTGAGTTTCCCGAAGAGCGCCACCGACATGGAGATGGCGCGCCAGCTGGCCAACGTGGCCGGCGATGCCTTCCGCCACAAGCCGGCATTGGTCGCCAAGATCGAGCGCAGCGAGGCTATCCCGCAGCTCGAAGCCATCCTCAAGGCCAGCGACGGCATCATGGTGGCGCGTGGCGACCTGGCGGTGGAGGTCGGTGCGGCGGCCGTGCCGGCGCTGCAAAAGCGCATGATCCGCATGGCCCGTGCGATGGACAAGATCACCATCACGGCCACGCAGATGATGGAAAGCATGGTCACCAACCCGGTGCCCACGCGCGCCGAGGTCAGCGACGTGGCCAATGCCGTGCTCGACGGCACGGATGCGGTGATGCTCAGCGCCGAGACGGCGGCCGGCAGGTTCCCGGTGGAAACGGTGGAGCAAATGGCGGCCATCGCGCTGGAGGCAGAACGCGCGGAGGAATTCGTGCTCGACGGCAAGTTCACCGAAAAGCATGTCGGCCGCATCGACCAGAGCATTGCGATGGGCGCGCTGTTCACTGCCTACCACCTCGGCTGCAAGGCCATCGTGGCGTTGACCGAAAGCGGCTCGACCGCGCTGTGGATGAGCCGGCACGATATCCATGTGCCGATTTTCGGCGTGACCTCTTCACCCAAATCCGAGCGCCGCATGGCGCTGTACCGCAACGTGCACCCGATTCTGATGGAAGCGCACACCGACCGCGACGAGGCCTTGATCGACGCCGAGCGGCTGTTGGTGGCGCGTGGCGCACTGCGGCCTGGCGACACCTATGCCATCACCTGCGGCGAGCCGATGGGCTACCCGGGCGGCACCAACATGCTGAAGGTGGGCCGGGTGGAGTGACCGGCCCGCCCGCGTGACCAGCGTCGCTAAACTTGCGCTCTTCCCATTTCATTCAAGCCGAGGTCCGCCATGCCACTCGTTTCCATGCGCCAATTGCTCGACCATGCCGCCGAGAACGGTTACGGCATCCCGGCGTTCAACGTCAACAACCTGGAGCAGGTGCAGGCCGTGATGTCGGCCGCCGCGGAAGTCGGCGCACCGGTGATCCTGCAGGCCAGCGCCGGGGCACGCAAGTACGCCGGCGAGCCCTTCATCAAGCACCTGATCCTGGCGGCGATCGAGTCCTGGCCATCGGTGCCGCTGGTGATGCATCAGGACCACGGCCAGAGCCCCGAAGTGTGCAAGGGCGCGATCGACCTGGGCTTCAGCTCGGTGATGATGGACGGCAGCCTGGAAGGCGACGGCAAGACCATCGCCAGCTACGACTACAACGTCGATGTCACGCGCAAGGTGGTGGACATGGCCCATGCCAAGGGCGTCACCGTCGAAGGTGAACTCGGC
The DNA here is from genome assembly GCA_963837675.1 of uncultured beta proteobacterium. GTDB lineage: Bacteria > Pseudomonadota > Gammaproteobacteria > Burkholderiales > Burkholderiaceae_C > Rubrivivax. Next base: position 374,784 of record CAWIOH010000003.1, read on the forward strand.
TGCCTGGGCTCGCTGGAGACGATGCGCGGCGATAAGGAAGACGGCCACGGCACCGAAGCGACGATGACGCGTGACCAGTTGCTGACCGACCCGGAACAGGCGGCCGACTTCGTCAAGCGCACCCAGCTCGATGCGCTGGCGATTGCCATCGGCACCAGCCACGGCGCCTACAAGTTCACGCGCAAGCCCACCGGCGACATCCTGGCCATCGACCGCATCAAGGAAATCCACAGGCGCATTCCCAACACCCACCTGGTGATGCACGGCAGCTCCAGTGTGCCGCAGGACCTGCTGGCCGAGATTCGCCAGTTCGGCGGCGACATGAAGGAAACCTACGGTGTGCCGGTCGAGGAGATTCAGGAGGCGATCAAGCACGGCGTGCGCAAGATCAACATCGACACCGACGTGCGCCTGGCGATGACGGGTGCGATCCGCCGCTACATGGCCGAGAACCCGAGCAAGTTCGACCCGCGCGACTACCTCAAGCCGGCGCGCGAGGCGGCGCGCAAGATCTGCCTGCAGCGCTACCAGCAGTTCGGCTGCGCCGGCCAGGCGGCAAAGATCAAGCCGCGCGCGCTGAACGACGTGGCCAAGGCCTACGCCAGTGGTGAGCTGGCCCAGCAGGTGAGGTAGCACCCGGCGGCGGCCGACGCCGCGCGGCTACTTGTGCTTCGTCTTGCCATGCGTGATCAGCGCCAGCTTCTTGGCGCCGGAACGCTCGAGATGGCGCTTGCCCAGGTCGGCCAGCACGCCCTCGTCGCTCAAATCGAGCGCTTCGGAGTGCTCCCAGTCCTGCCGCGTGGCCTCTTTCAACCGATCGATGACATGGTGGGCATCGGTTTCGATGGCCAGCTCCCGACGCTCGTCGAAGCTGCCCGGTGCCAGATTGATCGACCCGATGATGGCGCGCTGCCTCGTCGGCCAGCAGCATCTTGCCGTGCAGCTTGAGCTTCTTCAGCCGGTGCACCTTGGCGCCGACGTCGCGCATGATGCGCAGCCCGCCGACACCTTCGATCAGTTTGCCCTTCTTCAGGTTGTGCGGCGGGCGCGCCATGATGTGCACCTTGACACCGCGCTCGATGGCGCGCACCAGGCGCTCGATGATCACCGTGTCCTGGTAGCGCTCGTTCTGCAGCCACAAGGTCTGGCGCGCCGAATCGATGAACTCGGCGATGCGCGCGCGGCCGTTGTTCGGGCACCAGATCAGGCGTGACGCGGGGTCGGGCTTGAAGGGCACCTGGCTCCAGTCGGCCTCGAAGCAGCGCAGCATCTCTGCCACTTCGAGCGCGTGCGTCGTCACGACGGCGTAGTCGCGGGTTTCGGTCAGGTCGCGGGTTTCCCAGTTCAGCGATTCGACGTAGCCCGTTGCGCTGTCGATGACCATCGACTTCTGGTGCGTCAGCGCGAACTTCGGGCTGCTGTCGCGCACCTCGACGCCGGTGCCTTCCAGCGACTTGCGCGTTTCCTCGTTCTCCGCGGAGCCGTCGCGGCGCGCCGGGTTGAGCATCACGCGCACGCGCACGCCGCGCGCCTCGGCCGCCTTCACTGCCTCGACCATCGCGGGGTCGGTGAACAGGAACATGCGAATGTTGATCGACTGCGTCGCCGCATCGAGGGCATCGATCAGCGGCTGGGCGGAGTCGTCGGGCAGGACGATCAGACGGTGTGACATGGCGGCGCGGTCCGGGCAATACGGCGAAATCGATGATACGGGAGCCGGCCGTTGGCCATGGCAAGTCGGCGCGGCGCGGCTTCTACAATCGCAGCTCTTCAGATCTCTTCGGAGCCGGCCGTGACAAACGCTGCCCCCGTGGTCGGTGTGGTGATGGGCTCGTCCAGCGACTGGGAGACCCTGCGGCAGGCCACGCTGATCCTCGCCGAATTCGGCGTGCCGCACGAATCGCGCGTGCTCAGCGCACACCGCATGCCCGACGACATGTTTGCCTACGCCGAGACCGCTGCCGCGCGGGGCTTGAAGGCCATCATCGCCGGCGCCGGGGGCGCGGCCCACCTGCCCGGCATGCTGGCCGCCAAGACCGTCGTGCCGGTGCTCGGCGTGCCCGTGGCCAGCCGGCACCTGCAGGGCGTCGATTCGCTGCACTCCATCGTCATGATGCCCAAGGGCGTGCCGGTGGCCACCTTCGCCATCGGCACGGCCGGGGCCGCCAATGCCGCGCTGTTCGCGGTGGCCATGCTGGCCAACGAGGCACCGGCCCTGCGCCAGCAGCTGCTTGACTGGCGTGCGCGGCAGACCGAGGCGGCGCGTGCCATGAACCACGAGCTCGGCTGATGCCCGTCTATCTGCCCGGCGCGCCCGGGCCCGACGGCGCGCCCGCGATGCTCGGTGTCCTGGGTGGCGGCCAACTGGCGCGCATGTTCGTGCATGCCGCGCAGGCGATGGGCTATGACACCGCCGTGCTCGACCCCGACCCGGCCAGCCCCGCGGGGCGGGTGTCGCATCTGCACGTGAAGACCGCCTACGACGATGTCCAAGGGTTGGAGCAGCTGGCGCGGCACTGCACGGCCATCACCACCGAATTCGAGAACGTGCCGGCGCCCTCGCTGGCCTGGCTGGCCGAGCGCCGGGTGGTGGCGCCCGGCGCCACGGCGGTGGCCATCTGCCAGCAACGTGCTGTCGAGAAGGCGCACTTCGTGCGGTGCGGCGTGCCCTGCGCGCCGCACGCCGTGCTGCTGCCGGACGCCGACGTGCAGGCCATCGATGCGGCGCTGTTCCCTGCCATCCTGAAGACCGCGCAGCTGGGCTACGACGGCAAGGGTCAACAGCCCGTGGCGACGCCCGATGCGCTGGCAGCGGCCTGGGCACGGCTCGGACGCGTTGCTTGCGTGCTGGAAAAGCGACTGCCATTGCACCACGAGATCAGCGTCATCGTGGCCCGCGCGGCCGATGGCCACTGGGTGCATCTGCCCGTGCAGCAGAACCATCATCGCGACGGCATCCTGGCGGTGACACAGGTGCCGGCGCCCGACATCGAAGCGGCACTGGCGGCGCGCGCCGTGGCGCTGGCCGGCCGGCTGGCCGAATCGATGGCCTACGTCGGCGTACTGTGCGTCGAGTTCTTCGCGCTACAAGACGGCAGCCTGGTGGCCAACGAGATGGCGCCGCGGCCGCACAACTCGGGCCACTACAGCATCGACGCCTGCGAGCTGTCGCAGTTCGAACTGCAGGTGCGTTGCATGGCCGGCCTGCCGCTGCCGGCACCGCGCCAGCATTCGGCGGCCGTCATGCTCAACCTGCTCGGCGACCTGTGGCTCATTGACGGAAATGAAGCGCCGGTGACGCCGCCATGGCAGCGGGTACTCGCGCTGCCCGGCGCGCATCTGCACCTCTACGGCAAGAGCGAAGCCCGGCGCGGCCGCAAGATGGGCCACTTGACGCTGATCGCGGCCGATGCGGGCAGCGCGCGCCAGTTGACACTGGAAGCTGCAGCGTTGCTGGGATTGCCGGCCTTCTGACCGGCAGCGGATGTCATCGATGTCAAACCTGGACGCGAAGGATCCACAGGCGCTGGCGGCGGCGGCACAGCGCCTCGCCGCCGGTGAACTGCTGGCCTTCCCCACCGAGACGGTCTACGGCCTGGGCGCGCGGGCCGACGACGATGCTGCCGTGCGCCGGATCTACGTCGCCAAAGGCCGCCCGGCCGAACACCCGCTGATCGTGCATGCCGCCGACACCGAGCAGGCCCGGCGCTTCGCCCTGCATTGGCCGGCGGCCGCGCAAACGCTGGCCGAGGCCTTCTGGCCCGGGCCGCTGACACTGATCGTGCATCGCCGGCCCGAGATGGCGCGTGCCGCAGCCGGCGGGGCGGACACCATCGGCCTGCGTGTGCCCGCGCACCCACTGGCGCGCTCGCTGTTGCAGGCGGCGCTGGGCCTGGGCGTGCCGGGCGTTGCCGCGCCCAGCGCCAACCGCTTCGGCCGAGTCAGCGCCACCTGCGCCGAACACGTGGCGCAGGAGTTCGGTCCCGATCTTGCCGTGCTTGACGGCGGAACGTGCCCCGGCGGCATCGAATCGGCGATCGTCGATTGCACGGCCGCCACGCCGGTGTTGCTGCGCCCCGGGTTGCTGCCTCGCGCGCGCATCGAAGCCGTGCTGGGGCGCGCGCTGGCCGCGCCCGACGATCGATCGCCGCGGGTCAGCGGCAGCCTGCCGTCGCACTACGCGCCGCAGGCCAGGCTGCGACTGATGTCCACCGCGGCACTGCGCGAGGCCCTGGGGGTGCTGGGCGCGCAGGCGTCTGCGTTGAGGCTGGCGGTATATTCACGCTCCGGCATGCCGGTGGGGCATGGCATCGATCACCGGCGCATGCCCGACGATCCGGCGGCAGTTGCACACGAGCTCTTCGCCGTGCTGCGCGACTTGGACGCCCGGCAGGTGCAGATCATCTGGGTCGAGCAACCGCCACAGTCTGTCGAATGGGAAGGCGTTTGCGACCGCCTGCAGCGCGCCGCGGCCGGCTAAGTGCCGCCAGCACGATCAAACGAGGTTTTTGAAGACGATGATGAATTTCATGGGCAGGCCGGCGCGACGCGCCGTGGCGGTCTTGGGTTGGCTGTTGGCGCTGGGGCTGCTGGCCTCATGCGGAGGCGGCACCGAGCAGATCACCCCATTCGAGCCGAAGCGCATGTTGGTGCTGGGCGATGAAATGAGCGTGCTGACACCGGCACCGCTGCCGGGGCGCAAGTACAGCCCCAACGTATTGAACAGCGACAACACCGCGCTCGATTGTTCGTCGCGGCGAATCTGGCACCAGTTCGTGGCCGAGGAATACAACTTCAGCTACGTCGAGTGCAATCCGAACGACAAACCCAACAACAACGCGAAGATCTATGCCGAGGTCGGGGCCAAGGTCTCGGACCTGCCCGCGCAGCTGGCACGGGCGCGACTGGAAAACGAGGGTGAATGGAGCAACACCGACCTGTTCATGGTGCTGATTGGCGCGAACGACGTGCTCGACCTGTACGAGAACGTCTATCTGGCCAATCCGACGTCGGCCACCCACGACGCTGTGATCAACGAGTTGCAGCAGCGTGGCGTGCGTCTGGCCAAGTTCATCAACCAGCTGACGCGAGCCGATCAGGGCGACGTCACCGGCCCGAAGCTCATCGTCTCGACCATGCCGTTGATGAACCTGACGCCCTATGCGATCCAGCAGGCCAACCTGCACCCCAATCTCAATGTACGGGGCGAATTGAAGGACTTCAGCAACGCCTTCAACACCGCCATGCGCGCCGGCGACACGAACGACGGCAAGAACGGGATATTCAACGACGGCCGCTTCATTGGATTGATCGAACTGGACGGCATCCTGCAGGCCGGTGTCAACGACCCGGGACAGTACGGCCTGACCAACATCACGCAAGCCGTGTGTGCCGTGGAACTGCCTGATTGCACGGTATCGGGCACCGATTCGACCCAGGGCACCCTCGTGAATGGTGGCAATGCCGAGACTTGGTTGTGGGCCAGCGACCTCTGGATGGGCTGGACCGCCCACAGGCGCCTGGGCGACTTCGCGCGCGGCCGCGCTCTGGGCAATCCGTTCTAGGGCCTGGCGTCTTCAGCGTCAGGGCGCGTCGCGCAAAGTCCACTGCACCAGCGCGTCGAGCGCTGGCCGCGCGGCGTTGGCATTCGGGTGGTTGATCAACGCCACCAGCACATAGCGTCGGCCGCTGTCGGAAAGCACGTAGCCGGCCACGCCGGCCACGTCGCGCAGCGAACCGGTCTTCAGGTGGGCGCGTCCGGGCGTGGCGCGCGAGCGGCGCAGCGTGCCGTCCTGGCCGTTCACCGGCAGCGAGCTCAGCAACTCGGGCATCGATGGGCTGCTCCAGGCCTGCAGCAGCAGGCGCGCCAGCAGCGCCGCGCTGAAGCGCGTGTCGCGCGACAGGCCCGAGCCGTTGTCGACCACCGTACCCGCAGGCAGTGCGCCAACGCGTGCGACCAACCAGTCCTGCAACACGGCGCGGGCAGCCTCGGCCGTGGCCGGCGCCGCGGGCTGGCGCTGCAACGCCAGTGTCAGGAACACCTGCTGGGCCATGACGTTGTTGCTGAACTTGTTGATGTCGCGCACCACGTCGGCCAGCGGCGGCGATTTCAGCTCGAAGCTGGGCGCGACGCCGGCCGGCGCCGGGCCATCGACGACACGCCCCGCCAGCTTGCCGCCCATCTCATGCCACAGCGCCTCCAGCAGCCGCGCGTTGTAGCTGGAAGGATCGGCATCGGCCACCGGCCAGCTGCGCTCGCCGCAGGCGGCCGGGTAGCTGCCGGCAAAGCGCACGCGTGTCGCATCGGTGAAATCGGCCTTGAGCGCAGCGCGCCAGTCGTCACAGGGAGCAGCCGACAAGCGCACGCTGCGCTGCACCTCGGTGCGTGCCAGTTCGGGTTCGACCAGCACCTGTGCCACGCCGCGTCCCGCGTCCGGCACGAAGCTGTAGCTCACCGACTTGAAGTTCAGCAGCAGCGCGTCGGGCAACACGTTGTAGGGCCGCGTCGGGTCGCCGTCGAAATCCGCCGAATCGCCACGGCCCAGGGCGAAGGCGCTGCGATCGAGCACGATGTCGCCACGAATCTCGCGCACCCCCAGCTGCTGCACGCGGCGCAGCAGCAGCCACACGCGCTCGACCACCAGCTTCGGATCACCACTGCCCTTGATGATCAGGCTGCCGTCGAGCACACCGTCACGCAGCGTGCCTTGCAGCCACAGCGGGGTTGACCAGGTCCAGGCGGGGCCCAACTGGTCCAGCGCCACCAGCGTGGTCAGCAGCTTGGTCAGCGAGGCCGGGTTCATCGCCGTCTCGGCGTTGTGGCTGAGCACCTGTCGGGCGCTGCCGGCTTCCTGCAGCACCACCGACACCGCTTCGTCGGGCACATGGGCACGGCGCAAGGCGCTCGCGACTTCAGGGGGCAGCGCGGCCGCCATCCCGGCACCGGCCAGCAGCAGCATCGACAGGCCCAGCGCCAACGCCCGGCAGCTTGTCCACCCCCGATCCAGGGCCAACTTCGACATGTCGATCATGATCGCACGGCTACACTGACTGCCATGTGTCCGACATGCCTCGAAGCGGCAGTTCAACGGCCGGGCGCGCGTCTCGGGGGTGGGCCGATGAACGCACCCTTGCTGGCCTTCGATACCTCCACCGAGCGCATGGCGGTGGCGCTGCAGGCGCCCGCCGGCTTGTTGACCTGGGATGGTCCCGGCGGGGCGGCGGCCTCGGCCGAACTGATTCCGCGCATCCAGGGGTTGATGCGGCAGGCCGGGCTCGGTTTCGGCGAGCTGAAAGCCATCGCCTTCGGCCAGGGTCCGGGCGCCTTCACCGGCTTGCGCACGGCCTGCGCCGTGGCCCAGGGCCTGGCCTTCGGCGCGTCGCTGCCCGTGCTGGCGGTGGACAGCCTGATGATCGTTGCCGAGGCCGCGCGCGCCACATTGGCGGCCGGGTGGGTGTCGAGCGATGACTTTGAAGTGCATGTCGCCATGGATGCCCGCATGGGCGAGATTTATGCCGGCCGCTACCGCTGGTGCGATGCCCGCTGGTGGGTGCGCGTGCCGCCAGCGCTGCTCACGTTGCAGGCCTTGAACGCCCAGTGGCAACTGAGGCCACCGACGGCCGTGGCAGGCAGCGCGTTGCAGGCCTTTGGCGAACGCCTTTGCGCGGGCGCGGCGCAGCGCTGTGCCTGCGCCGATGAACGCGCCGCCGCATTGATGCGACTGGCGCAACAGGCCTGGGCCGATGGGCTGGGCATCGATGCGGCGCAGGCACTGCCGCTGTACCTTCGCGACAAGGTGGCATCGACGCTGGTCGAGCGCCAGGCGATGCGCCAGCCGGGTGTCGACAAATGAGCGCATTGCTGCGGCCCGCGGCATCGCTGCGGCCGATGCGTGCGGCCGACGTGGAGTCGGTGATGGCCATCGAGCGCAGCGCCTACAGCTTTCCGTGGACGCGTGGCAACTTCATCGATTCCCTGGCGGCCGGCTACCTGGCGCTGCTGCTGCTCAGTGACACCGCCGGCATCGTGGGCTATTGCGTGGCCCTGCACGGCGTGGATGAGATGCATCTGCTGAACCTGACGGTGGCGCCGGCACAGCAGCGGCGCGGATATTCGCGCCCGCTGCTCGACGCGCTGGAGCAGAGCTGCCGCGAGCTCGGCGCCGCCAAGATCTGGCTGGAGGTGCGTGCCAGCAATCAGCGGGCACGCGAGCTCTATGCGCGTCGGGGTTTCGCCGAAGTCGGCCTGCGCCGCGGCTACTACCCGGCGGGCGCCGGACGGCGCGAAGACGCCATCGTCATGAGCTGCGTCCTCAGCGACGAAAGCAGGCATGGGATGGACTGAGCGCCAGCGCCGCATGCTGCAGGTGATGGGCCTGCGGATCTGGTCGTCGGACCCGCTTCAAGCGCGCACAGCCGTGCCGCCGGCGCAGACAGCGCCTCGACCCGCCGCCACTCCCACCGAATCGCTGCCGGCCCCCACCCAGCCGATGGCCCCGACAGCGCGGCAGGGCGACGACGGGGAGCGTGCGCGGCACATCGCCGCGCTGGATTGGACGGCGCTGCGTGAGGCCGTCGCCGCGTGCACCGCATGCGGCCTGTGCCAGAGCCGGCGACAGACGGTGTTCGGCGTCGGGCACGCACAGGCGCGCTGGATGATCGTCGGCGAGGCCCCCGGCGAGCAGGAAGATCTGAAGGGAGAGCCCTTCGTCGGCGCCGCCGGCCACCTGCTCGACAACATGCTGCGCGCCTTGGCGCTGACGCGCGGCGAGGCCGCGCCCGAGCGGCAGGTTTACATCGCCAACACCTTGAAATGCCGGCCACCGCGCAACCGCAACCCCGAGCCGGCGGAGCTGGCCTCGTGCGAGCCCTTTCTGCAACGACAGATCGAGCTGGTGCGCCCGCAGATCATTCTGGCGATGGGCCGCTTTGCCGTGCATTCGCTGCTGCGCAGCAGCGAGCCCATCGGCAAGCTGCGCGGCCGCGTGCACCGCTACCTGGGCGTGCCGCTGGTCGTCAGCTACCACCCGGCCTATCTGCTGCGCAACCCCGCCGACAAGGCCAAGGCCTGGGACGATTTGTGTCTGGCGGCGGGCGAGGTCGATGCCCAGACCGATGACGGCTCCGGATCGAACTGATCAAGCACAATACTTATGGGTTTATTTTTGAACTGAGTGGTATAGTTGGAACCTTGTTGAGTTTCGTTCGGGGGCCTTCGTGGCTGTCAAGGTGTCATCGATGCAGCACCTGGGTCAAGCACTGATAGCGGCAGCGGCGCTTTCTTCGGCCGCCGCCGTGGCGCAGCAGGCTGCGCCTGGCGAGGTGACGACCACCTTGACCGCAACCGTTCCAGGAGAGGCCAGCACCAATCTGGACAAGGGCGGCAGCTTCGATTGGACCGGTGGCAGCGTCGGCATCGCGGTCAGTCGCCAGTTCACGCCGGCGCTGTCACTGGGGTTCAGCGCCAGCTACTCCCGGGAAAAATGGACCTTCGATTCACCCGGCGCGTTCGGGCCAACGGCCCCGTGGGGCACCGTGCTGCGACCGAGCATCGGCCTGAACCTCGGCTACGCGCTGTCACCGGAACTGTCGCTGTTCGTCGCCCCGCAGCTCGAGTGGAGCTACGAATCCGGCGCCAACGCCTCCGACGGCCAAAACTATGGCGCGGTGGTCGGAGTGACCAAGGTGTTTTCGCCAACGCTGTTTGCGGGGGTCGGCCTGGGCGTTTTCCGGCAGATCGACGAGAAGAGCTACTTCCCCTTCTTCATTGTCAACTGGCAGATCGACGATGCGTGGCGGCTGTCCAATCCGGTGGAGGCCGGCCCCGCCGGCGGGGCCGGCCTGGAATTGAGCTACGCGCTGGCGGATGACTGGGAGCTCGGCGGCGGCGCCGCCTATCGCGACTACCGCTTCCGGCTGCGCAGCGATGCGCCGGTGCCGAACGGGCTGGGTCGCAACTCGGGCACGCCGGTGTTCGCGCGCCTGACACGCAAGTTCGGCCCAACGGCACGTATCGATCTTTACGCCGGGGCGGTGGTCGGCGGGCGCCTTCGGGTGCTGGACGATTCTGGCCACACGCTGCAGCAGTCCGACTACGGCACCGCGCCCTTGCTCGCGCTGAGCGGCAACATCAGCTTCTGATGCCGCGCGTGTCAGCGCTTGGCCTTGACCGGGCGCTGCCAGTTCGGCAGGCTGGTTTGGCGTGCGCGGGCCACGGTCAACTGACCGGGCGGGGCGTGCTTCGACAGCGTCGAGCCGGCGCCGACCGTGGCCCCTTCGCCCACGACGATCGGCGCCACCAGCACGCAATTGGAGCCGATGTGCGCGTCGGCGCCGATGACGGTGCGGTGCTTGTTGGCGCCGTCGTAGTTGGCGGTGATGCTGCCGGCGCCGTAGTTGACGCGCTCGCCTACCGCGGCGTCGCCCAGATAGGCCAGGTGGTTGGCCTTGGCTCCGGCGGCCAGGGTGCTGTTCTTCACCTCGACGAAGTTGCCGATGTGCACCGCCACGCCCAAGTCGGCACCCGGGCGCAGCCGTGCGAAGGGGCCGACCAGGGCACCAGGGCCGACCCGTGCGCCTTCGACGTGGGTGAACGGATGGATCACTGCACCGGCCTCGATGCGCGCATCGCGAATCACGCAGTTGGCGCCGATGTGCACGCCGTCGGCCAGATGGACCTCGCCTTCGAAGACGCAGTTGACGTCGATCTCGACCTCGCTGCCGCACCGCAACGCGCCGCGCACGTCCAGGCGAGCCGGGTCGGCAAGGCGCACCCCGGCCTCCATCAGCGCGTCGGCATTGGCGCGCTGAAAGCGCCGTTCCAGGTCGGCAAGTTGCACGGGGCTGTTCACGCCCAGCACTTCGGTGTCGCTGCCGGGCTGCGTCGCCACCACCGGCACGGCATCGGCCACGGCCATGGCGACGATATCGGTCAGGTAGTACTCGCCTTGCACATTGTCGTTTTTCAGCGCCATGACCCAGCGCTTCAAGTGAGCTGTGGGCGCGGCCATCATGCCGGTGTAGATCTCACGGATGGCGCGTTGCGCCGGCGTCGCGTCCTTGTGCTCGACGATGCCGAGCACGCCACCTCCACCGTCGCGGCGCACGCGTCCGTAGCCGCTGGCGTCGGCCAGCTCGATCGTCAGCAGCGCCAGGCGCTCGCCGGCGCAAGCGGCCGCCAGGTGCTGCGCAGTGTCGGCGCGAATCAGCGGCACATCGCCGTTCAGGATCAGCGTGATCGTGGCCGTGTCGTCGAGCGTTTCCAGCACCTGCTGAATCGCGTGCCCGGTACCCAGTTGTGGTACCTGGCGCACGAAGCGCAGGCCCTCGCCCTTGGCTTCGGCCTCCACAAACTCGGCGCCGTGGCCGGTGATGACGATGGTGCGGCTGGCCCGCAAATCAACGCAGGTGTTCAGGACATGCTGCAATAGGCTGGTGCCGGCCAATCGGTGCAGCACCTTCGGCCGTGCCGAATTCATGCGGGTGCCCTTGCCGGCCGCCATGATCACGATGTTCAACGCCATGCGGGTGTCCACAGCCAAAACGCCGGATTATCGGCGCCGTGCTGCTTTGCGCGGCGTTGCTGGGTGGCTGCAGCGCGGTCAAAGTCGGCTACAACCAGGCGCCGACACTGGTCTGGTGGTGGCTCGACGGCTACATGGACTTCAGCGACGAGCAGGCCGTTGCGGTCAAGGGCGCCATCGGCCAGTGGTTCGACTGGCACCGCGCGACGCAGCTGCCGGACTATGCCGACCTGCTGGCCGAGGCGCAGGTGCAGGTGATGCTGCCGGCCAGCGCGGCACAGGTCTGCCGTTGGAGCGACGCGCTGCGCACGCGCATCGACGTCGCCCTGGCGCATGGCGTACCGCTGGCGGCCGCGGCGCTGTCGCGCCTTCAGCCCGAGCAGTTGGCGCACCTGGCAAAGCGCTATAAGAAGGCGAACCTCGATTTCCAGGAAGAATTTCTGCAGGCGGAGCCGCAGGAACGGCGCAAGGCCTCGGTCAAACGCATCATCGACCGTGCGGAGATGCTCTACGGCCGGCTCGACGAGCGCCAGCGGGAGTTGATCGCGGCCGGCGCCGCAGGCTCGCCCTTCGACCCCGCCGCATGGTTTGCCGAGCGCCAGGCCGTGCAGGCGGCAACGCTGCAGACCCTCGCGCGCCTGAGCGCGGGCGCGACGGGGCGCGCCGATGCGCCATCCGACCTGGCCGGGTTGCAGGCCCTGGTGCAGCGCGTAACGCGCGCGCCGCCCGGGCCGTACCGCGATTACCAGCAGCGGCTGGTCGAATACAACTGCCTCTTCGCCGCCCAGGTGCACAACAGCACCAACGTCGCGCAACGGCAGGCTGCGCGCGACAAGCTGAAGGATTGGGAGGACGACCTGCGCGCGTTGGCGGCCCAGCGACCGGCCCCTGCGGGCGACCCGGCAAAGGCGCGCACGCAGCAGATGAAGGCGATCAGCGCGCCGCGGCGCGATCAGCCCGCGTGGAGTGGGATGCCGACGGTCGGCACCGGGCTGGCGCAGGCGTCGTCGGCGTCGAAGGCCTTGTCGCCGTCGGCGTCGGCCACGCCAGTGGCCTTCAAGTCGGCAAAGGGGTAGAGCTTCGGATCCATCAGGTGCGAGCGCACCACATGCCCCATGGCGCGTTGCATGTTGTCGCTGCGGCCGGGGTACTGGCGCTCCCATTCACGCAGCATGGCCCTGATCTGCACACGCTGCAGGTCGTTCTGGCTGCCGCACAGCGTGCACGGGATGATCGGAAACCGCCGGTGCGCGGCCCAGCGCTCGAGGTCGGTTTCGGCCACGTAGGCCAGCGGGCGGATGACGATGTGCCGGCCGTCGTCGCTGGCCAGCTTGGCCGGCATGCCCTTCAGGCGGCCGCCGAAGAACATGTTCATCAGCAGCGTCACCACCATGTCGTCGCGGTGGTGCCCGAGCGCGATCTTCGTCGCGCCCAGCTCGCCGGCCACACGGTACAGAATGCCGCGCCGCAGGCGCGAACACAGGCTGCACATCGTCTGCCCCTCGGGCACCAGCTTCTTGACGATCGAGTAGGTGTCCTGGTTCTCGATGTGGAACGGCACGCCGCGCGAGCGCAGGTAGTCGGGCAGCACATGCTCGGGGAAGCCGGGCTGCTTCTGGTCGAGGTTGACGGCGATCAGCTCGAAGGGGATCGGTGCGCGCTCGCGCATGAGATCAACAGAGTCGAGCAGCGCATGGCTGTCCTTGCCGCCGGACAGGCAGACCATGATCTTGTCGCCGGCTTCGATCATGTTGAAGTCGGCGATCGCGCGGCCCAGCTCGCGGTGCAGCTTCTTGCTCAGCTTGTTGGCCTCGAAGGCCTGCTTGCGCGTGTCGCGTTGGTCGGGCTGGCGCGGGTTTTCAAGGTTTCGCAGGTCGGTCATGGCATTCATTGCGATCTCAGCCTTCTTCCGTGCGCAGTCCGAATACCTCGACGCCGACGGCGTCGCAGTCGGGGTAGACATCGGGCTTTTCGGTGGACACCCGCGCGGCCCGCACCCGCGGGTGCGCCAGCATCAGGCGCAACAACTCGTCGGCCAGTGTCTCCTGCAGATGGACATGGCCGCGCGCCACGTACTCGCTGACGCTGCGGCGGATGAAATCGTAGTCCAGCACCTCGGACAGCTTGTCGGCGCGCGGCGTGGATTGCGCCAGCGGCACGTACAGATCGACGTTGATCAGCACGCGCTGTTCGCCCTTCTTCTCGAAATCGTGCACGCCGATGTTGATCCAGACCGCGTAATTTCGCAGGAAGAGACGCCGGCAGTCGGCGAGGCGTGGGTCGAGCAATGGGCTGTGCATCTCATTCCCTGGTCATGAACATCACGTCGCGCGGCTGCGCCGACAGGTGCTGGCCGCCGTCGACCAGCAAGGTGGTGCCGGTGATGGCGGGTGCTTCGAGCAGGAAGCGCACGGCGCTTGCAATGTCGTTGCCGGTGGACGAACGCCGCAACGGCGTCAGCCGATGCGCCTTGGCGAATTCGTCGTCGTTCATCGGCCCCGAGGGCAACGTCACGCCAGGGGCCACGCCGCACACCCGCACATGGGGTGCGAGTGCCATCGCCAACAGCGTGTTGGCGGTCTGCAGCGCGGCCTTCGACAGCGTGTAGGACAGGTAGTCCGGGTTCGGATTCCACAGCTTCTGGTCGAGCAAGTTGATGACGCAACCCTGCCGGCCACTGCCCTCGAGGTGGCCGTGCAGCGCGCGTGCCAGCAGCAGCGGTGCGCCGACGTTGCTGCGCCAGTGGCGTTCCATCAGCGCGTAGCCGAAAGTGGCCAGGTGGTCGTGTTCGAACAGCGCGGCGTTGTTGACCACCGCGTCGAGCCGACCGAAGTGCCGCAGCACGGCGGGCACCAACGCGCCGCAGGCGGCCTCATCGGCAAGGTCGGCCGCGAAGGCCTGCACATCGCAGCCCATTTCGCGCATGCGCAGCACCGTGGCTTCGGCATCGTCGGCCGAATCGCGGAAATGCACGGCCACGCCCCAGCCTTGCGCGGCCAGTTCGAGCGCGATATCGCGCCCAATGCGGCGGGCGCCTCCGGTCACCAGGGCCACGGGACGTTGATGCATGCTTTCTAGAATGACTGAATGGAGCAGGAGCGACCCGCGAGTTTATCGGCGCATCTACAGCGGCGGATCCGCGGGGCCATCGACGACAACGCTGGCTGGCTACCTTTCGACCGCTTCATGGCGATGGCGCTGTATGAGCCGGGCCTTGGCTACTACGCCAACCCGAGCCTCAAATTCGGCGCAATGCCTGCCTCGGGCAGCGACTTCGTCACCGCCGCGGAGATGTCGCCGCTGTTCGGCCGCGCCTTGGCGGTGCAAGTGCGGCAAGCGCTCGACGCCTGCGGTGGCAGCCAGGTCTGGGAATTTGGCGCCGGATCTGGCGCGTTGGCCGCGCAGCTACTGAGCGAGTTGGGCCAACACGTTGCTGCCTACCACGTGATCGAGCTGTCGGCCGTGCTGCGCGAGCGCCAGGCGGACCGACTCCGGCCCTGGCCCGGCAAGGTGCATTGGCACGACCGGCTGCCCGCCCGCCTGGACGGGGTGTTGCTCGGCAATGAGGTTCTCGACGCCATGCCGGTGCAACTGCTGCGTTGGGATGGGCGTAACTGGTTCGAGCGCGGTGTGGCCATATCGAAGGATGGCTTCGGCTGGCAGGATCGGCCGACGGCCCTGCGCCCCCCGGCCAGTGACTTCGTGCCCGGCACTGTGGTCGAGATACACCCCCAAGCCGAGGCCTTTGTGCGCACCCTGGCGGCCCACATGGGCCGGGCGGCGGCGTTTTTCATCGACTACGGCTTCCCCGAGAGCGAGTATTACCACCCGCAGCGCACCGGCGGCACGCTGATGTGCCACCGCGCGCACCGAGCCGACCCCAACCCGCTGGCAGAGGTCGGGCAGAAGGACATCACGGCGCATGTCAACTTCAGCGGCATCGCACTTGCCGCGCAAGAAGCCGGCCTCGACATCCTGGGCTACACCTCGCAAGCGCGGTTCCTGCTCAATTGTGGGATGGCCGAGCTCCTGAGGGACGCCGAGTTGCGCGTAGCGGCACCGGCCCAGCGCTTGATCCATGAACACGAGATGGGCGAGCTGTTCAAGGTTGTAGGCATGGCGCGCGGCGTGCGCTTCGATGCCGTCGGCTTTTCGGCCGGCGATCGGAGCCACCGTCTGTGATGCGCTGGATGCTGGTGTTCCTGTTGGCCTTCTTGCTGTTCAACGGCTTGAAGGTCTGGCTTCAGCGCATCGGGTTGGGCCGGCTGCCGGGGGACTTCAGCTCTCGCCTGCTAGGGCGGGAGTGGTACCTGCCCATTGGGCAGCCGCCTGCTGTTAACCTTGCCCGCGATGATGCCTGGCCTGCCGCCATGAGCCGACCCGGTGCAAACCAGAGCTTCAACCATGGATGGTCCACCGGTGGTCGCAGTTGCGGCAGCAGACGCGGGCTTGATTGCCCAGCACATCCGCTCCCTCGAGCCGAAAGCGTCCGTAGGTTGCGCATGACGGGCAATCGGCCTGGTTGGCCACTGACTCTGCATGCAGCAGCAAGTACAAATACTTGCGCGTCGCCCAGAACCCCGTGATCAGACAGACAGCGGCGGCGGCATAGTCAATCAGTTGGTCGATGCGGCTGCGAAAGTGAGTCGCTGCCTCGAACGCCGCCAAGCCGCCTAGCAGGCAGAAGAGGGTCAGCAGCATGTGCGCGTGGCTGCGCATCAGTTCGCGCTCGTACCACTTGCGATAGCCATGCTTGCGGATGCCAGGGGCGAGCTTCATTGGGGCAGTCGGGTTTGGCAGTCTTTGAACCCGCCGCACTATGGTGGCACATCGCAGCCCGAGGCGCTGAGCCGGACAACCTGCGGCCAGGCGTGTCGCATGGACGACAAGCCGCTCGTACCCTGCGCAAAGTGAGCGAGCGCCCGCTGACAATTCGATTTGAGTGCGGGTCTGGCCGGTCTTGTGCGCAATGGCTGGCCGGGCACGGGTGCTATGATCCCCGCGCGCAGAATTTGCCGATGAAACGGACTCTTACACCGCACACCCCTTAACTAGGGGGTTTGGCTTGAAGGGCATTTCTGTAGTATCGGGTTCCATATCCTGCGGAGTCTCCGCTGGAGAGGGTGGACAATTAAATGGAGGTCTGGACGATGAAACTGAAACAGTTAGCTGTTGCAAGCGCCCTAGCGGCCGCGTCGGTTGGCAGCTTCGCGGCTGCTGGTGACGTGATTGCGACGGGCTCGTTTGCGAACAATTGGAACAATCCGCCGTCAAGCTTCTCGGCAGTGGTTGCGGGGCTGACCGGCCTTGGCGCCTACAACTGGGAAGTCTCGGTCACGACGACCGGCCTGACCACGTTGACCGACATCATGGTGAACGGTGGTTCGAACGCTCCGTCAGGGCCGAAGTTCTACATGGGTACGGGCACTGGCAATGACGCCTTCGATCTCCAGGTGTTTGCCTCTACGACCGGCAAAGAAGGTAACTGGGGCGGTTCGTACACGCTGACCAGTGCGGTTCCCGAGCCCGAGACCTATGCGCTCATGCTCGCTGGCCTGGGTGCCATTGGTTTCATGGCCAGTCGCCGCCGCAAAGGCTGAGCTCGACATCTCACACGTTTCGAACGTGTCAAAAGGCGACCGCGAGGTCGCCTTTTTCGTTGATCGGCGAGCCTCCAGGGTAGCAGCCGATCAGACTCGTCCACGTAAGGCTCTCCAGCGGCCGAGCCGAGCCAGGCCGGCGCGTGGTGCCAGGTACGTCGGAGCGATCGACTCGAGCGATGCGGCGGCGATGCCCAATGCATGCAAACCCGGCCACTTGGTCGACGCAACGTTGGGCAAGCTCATCGAAGCGATGTTGTCGCGGGAAATCAACGGTTCGCCCGGCAGCATTTCCATCGCCCGCGCCTGCAATCGGCCCACGGCGTCAGGCAATTGGAGAATGGGCCGGTCGTTGCCGGACAGCTGCCCGGCCAGCCGCACCAGCTGCTCCAGGCTGTAGATCCGAGGGCCGACGCACTCGTAGATGTTGCCCGCCGTGGCGGGGCGATTCAGGCAGCGCACGATGGCCTCGGCCACATCCTCTACCCACACTGGCTGAAACCGTGCCGAGGCACTCGCCAGCGGCACCAGCGGCAGGAACGCTTGCAGGTGTGCAAACAGATTCAGGAAGCGGTCACGCGCCCCGAAGATGACCGAAGGCCGAAGCAGGGTCAAGTCCAGCGAAGCAGCCTCCAAGGCCGCCTCGCCGGCCGCCTTGCTGCGCAGATAGTTCGATGGCGCGTCATTGCCCGCACCGAGCGCGCTCACGTGAATCACGCGCCGGATTCCAGCGCTGGCGCACAAGCGAGCCAGGCGCTCGGGCAGACGAACATGGACGCGCTCGAAAGCCTCCTGACTTCCGTGCAAGATGCCGATCAGATTGATCGCCGCATCGTGGCCTGCGAGCACCTTCGCCAGTTGCGCGTCGTCGGACACGTCACACTCGATCGGGTCCACTGTCGGCAGGAACTGCACGGTCTTGGCATTTGCCATGCGCCGCGTCGGCACGGTGATGCGCACGCCGGCGCCGTCGCCATGCTCGACCAGGCGCTCGCAGACCGACTGCCCGACGAACCCGGTGCCACCCAGCAGCAGAACGCGCCTCATCGAACTCAAGGGATTTCCTTGTCGGCGGCGGGGCTGCCGGCCTCGCGCGGGCCGATCTTCGAGCCGAGCCGGGTCTTCAGCGACTTCGGCTTTTCGTCAAGCAGGGCACTGTAGTAGACCGAGTTGGACAGCACCTTCTTCACATAGTCGCGGGTCTCCGCGAACGGAATGTTCTCGGCCCACGCCGCCGGCTCCAGCAGCGGCCCCTCGCGCCAGCGGCGCGGTCGTCCGGGCCCGGCGTTGTAGGCGGCGGCCGCCAACGCCTGCGAGCCCTGGAAGTCGTCCAGCACCAGCTTCAGGTAGGCGGTGCCCAGCTTGAGGTTGATGTCACGGTCGGCGATCATGGTCTGCTTGTAATCCATGCCGATCTTCTTCGCCGTCCAGCGTGCCGTCGCCGGCATGATCTGCATCAAGCCCGACGCGCCGACATGTGAGCGCGCGTCCATGATGAAGCGCGACTCCTGGCGGATCAACCCATAGACATAGGCCGGGTCCAGGCCGATCGCGCGCGCTTGCGCCACAACGTCCTTGCGGAAGGGCATTGGGAAACGTTGCGCCATGTCCACCTCGGCGCGCGTTCGATCGCTGGTGTTGATACAGCGATCCCACACCTCGTTGTCGCAGGCCAGTTGCGCTGCGGCCAGCAGCTCGCGGTCGTTCAGCCCGCGCAACGTGAAGTTCCACTCACGCACACCCTCGTTGCGCAGTCCGATGCCAATCAGCAGCAGGGCGCGCTCGAAGCCGGCGTTGCGGCGCGCGGCGTCGCGCTCGGTCGCGGACAACGGCCGAGGACTGGCCGGCAGCACGACGCTGCCGCCCAACTCCTCCAGGGCCAGCTTGCCGTAGAAGTGCATCTGCCCAGAGATCGACTCCAGCAACTGCGTCGCCGCCTGTCGCGCCGCGTCGCCCTCGGCGCCGGGCGCCGCCTGCGCATCCAGCGCCCGGGCGCGCCAGTACACCCACGCGGGCTCCTTCTGCTCGGCGGGGCTCATCGCGTCAAGCGCGCCGGCGACCAGAGCCCAGCGTTCGGCGTCTGGCCCGCTAAAGCGCAGTGCCGCGCGCACCTGCCAGGCCAACGTGTCGTCCGACCAAGGGGCCCGTTCGCGCTGAGCCGCCGGCGCCTGTTGGCGCAGCGTCAGCGCACGTTGGTAATACGACGCCGCCTCGGGTTGCAGCTTCTGCGCCGCGCTTTCACCCACGCCCGCCCAGGCCAGCGCCGCCAGATGCCTGGGCAAAGTCTCTTGCCAACGTTCCTTCAGCAGGATCGCGGCCGCGTCAGGGTCTTTGCCTGCCAGGCGCAGCAGGGCCAGCGTCGCCAGCTCCATCGATTCGACGCCCCGATCGCCGCCTTTGCGGCTCAGGTAGCGCTCGGGGCTCCTGGCAAATTCGGCCACTGCCGCACCCGCTTTCGGGCTGGCCAATGACGCGGCCGCCCGCGCCGCGCCGAGGCGGTTGGCTTCGATGGCGAGGCGAGCCTTCTGCCAGACGTCGTCGTCGCTGAAGATACCGGCGGCGTACAGGTTGCTGGCCAGCAAGTCGCAACCGTCGTCCGCGTCGCGTTGGGCCAACCACGCGGCGCGAGCCGCGGCACGCACCTCCTGGCCCCTCAGGTGCTGGGTCAGCAAGGCATAACACGTGACCTCGCGATCGTCGTTCATGCGAAAGCGCGGAAAGTCGCGGCTGAAATTGGCCCAGTCGCGCCGCTTGCCCAACTCGAGCAGCCAGTCATTGCGCAGCCGGTCCTCCACATAGGTGCCCGGCCAGCGCGCGTAAAAGGCCTCCAGCTCATCGGCCTGGGCCGAGTTCAGTCGGTTGCTCAGTTCCCAGTACTCGACCCATTGCCTCAGGGGGTTCTGGCGCGCCGCCACCGTGGCCGACACCAGCGCGGCCCTGTCGCCTCTGCGCAGGGCCTCGCGGGCATCCAGCACCACTTGATAGTCGGCCTGGGGCTGGGCCGCGGTTGGCTGCGACAGCGCGCACAGCAGCCATGCCACCACGGCCAAGCCAAGGCGGCGATGCGGTCGGAGCGGGGAGTCATTCATGCAGGCCGGGTGTCCGTCGCCAGCGCGGGGCGATGTTGAAACATCGGCGATTTTCGCACCCTGATTGCCGCCGGTGCCACGGGCAGGCGCCCCGGCGCCGCACGGGCGCCCGGCTGGCTTGCGGCGTTCACAATGTCAGCCCTTCCATCCTGCCCGGCCACCATGAGCGATGACTTCAAGATGTCCTTCGAGCCGACGCGCGACAAGGCCACGCTGCGCCGCCAGTTGCAGGCCGAACGCCAGGCGCTGCTGGACCGCCACCAACGGGCGGCGCACCTGCAGGAGGTGCTGCGCGTCTGGCTGGTGGCTCGCCAGGAACGAAGCATTGGCGCCTACTGGCCGATCAAGGGCGAGTTCGACGCATTGCCGGCGCTGTTCCGCTGGAGCGAAGCCGAGCGCGACCGCCGCATCGGCCTGCCGGTGATCAACCGCGACACCAAGCAGCTTCGCTTCCACGTCTGGTTCCCTGGTTGCCCGATGGAAGACGACGCCTACGGCATCCCCAAGCCGAAGGACACGGAATCCTTTGAACCCGAACTGCTGCTCGTGCCCTGCGTCGGCTACGGGCCGAAGGGCTTGCGTCTGGGCTACGGCGGCGGTTTCTACGATCGCACGCTGGCGGCGTTGCGGCCGCGGCCATTCACCGTCGGCGTCGGCTACGCGCACGGCCATGTGCCATGGCTGCAGCCCGAGCCGCACGACGTGCCGCTGGACGCGATGCTGGTCGAAGACGGCGTGGTCTATCAGCGCGCTTGAGGGGGGCTACCCAGGCCGAGCCGCTGGCACAGCTCCAGCGTCAGCGGCGACTGGTTCATGGTGTAGAAGTGGATACCCGGCGCCCCGCCGGCGAGCAGCCGTTCACACAGCGTCGTCACCACGTCCAGCCCGAAGGCGCGGATCGACGCCGCGTCGTCCATGAAACCCTCCATCTTCAACGTCACCCAGCGCGGGATCTCGATGCCGTCGCGCGCCGCGAACTGCGCGATCTTGGCGAAGTTGTGAAAGGGCATGATGCCCGGCACCACCGGCACCGCGGCGCCCAGCGCACGTGTCTGCTCGACGAAGTGGAAATAGGCGTCGGCGTTGAAAAAGAACTGCGTGATCGCCGAATCGGCACCCGCCTTGACCTTTTGCACATAGTGCTGCAGGTCGCGCTGGCTGTAGCGTTGATCAGGGTGGTACTCGGGGTAGGCCGCGACCTCGACGAACCAGTCGTTGCCCTGGGTCTCGCGCACGTATTCCACCAGTTCGCTGGCGTAGCGGAATTCACCTGCCGTGGCGGTGCCACTGGGCAGGTCGCCGCGCAGCGCCACCAGGCGACGGATGTTCTGCGCGCGATAGGTATCGAGGATCTCGGCAATCCCTGCGCGCGTGCTGCCAACGCACGACAGGTGCGGCGCCGCCTCGAAGCCGGCTGCGGCGATGGCGCGCACCGTGTTCAGCGTCTTCTCGCGCGTCGACCCGCCAGCGCCGTAAGTGACGCTGAAGAACTCGGGCTGCAGCGCCCCCAGTTGTTGCACCACATCCTTCAGCTTCTGGTCCCCGACCGGCGTGTTCGGGGGAAAGAACTCGAAGCTGATCGGCACGGACTTCGTTTCGCTCATGTTCAGCTCCAGACGGATGCGACTCCACCCGCGCAGGTCTCGCGCGGGAGGCCTTCAAGCTTGCAACGCGGCGATCAGTAGCGGTAGGTGTCGGGCTTGTACGGTCCCTGCTTTTGCACACCGATGTAGGCCGCCTGCTCGTCGCTCAGCTCGCTGAGCACCGCGCCGACCTTCTTCAGGTGCAGCCGCGCCACCTTCTCGTCCAGATGCTTGGGCAGCACGTAGACCTTGCCGGCTTCGTAGAAGTCGCTGTGCGTGAACAGCTCGATCTGCGCAATCGTCTGGTTGGCGAAGCTCGACGACATCACGAAGCTGGGGTGTCCGGTGCCGCAGCCCAGGTTCACCAGTCGGCCCTTGGCCAACAGGATGATGCGCTTGCCCGGCTTTCCATCCGTGCTCGGGAAGATCACATGGTCCACCTGCGGTTTGATCTCCTCCCACTCGCACTTGCCGAGTGCCGCGACGTCGATCTCGTTGTCGAAGTGGCCGATGTTGCAGACGATGGCCTGGTCCTTCATCGCCGCCATGTGCTGGTAGGTGATGACGTCCTTGTTGCCGGTGGCGGACACGAAGATGTCGGCCTTGTCGGCGGCGTACTCCATCGTCACGACCTTGTAGCCTTCCATCGCCGCCTGCAGCGCGTTGATCGGGTCGATCTCGGTCACCCACACCTGCGCCGACAACGCGCGCAGCGCCTGCGCCGAGCCCTTGCCCACGTCGCCGTAGCCGGCCACGCAGGCCACCTTGCCGGCCACCATCACGTCGGTGGCGCGCTTGATCGCATCAACCAGGCTTTCGCGGCAGCCGTAGAGGTTGTCGAACTTGCTCTTGGTGACGCTGTCGTTGACGTTGATGGCGCGGAACATCAGCGTGCCCTTGACCGACATCTCATTCAAGCGGTGCACGCCCGTGGTGGTCTCTTCCGTCACGCCGATGATTTGCGCGCTCTTGCGCGAGTACCAGCTCGGGTCCTGCGCCAGCTTGGCCTTGATGGCGGCAAACAGGCAGGTCTCTTCCTCGCTGCTCGGCTTGGCCAGCAGCGAGGCGTCCTTCTCGGCGCGCTTGCCCAGATGCATCAGCAGCGTGGCGTCGCCGCCGTCGTCCAGGATCATGTTCGGGCCTTCGCCGTCGCTGTCCTTGGCACCGAACTCGAAGATGCGGTGCGTGTAGTCCCAGTAGTCGGTCAGCGTTTCGCCCTTGTAGGCAAACACCGGCGTGCCCTGCTCCACCAGCGCGGCGGCGGCATGGTCCTGCGTGCTGAAGATATTGCACGAGGCCCAGCGCACCTGCGCACCCAGCGCCTGCAATGTTTCCACCAGCACGGCGGTCTGGATCGTCATGTGCAGGCTGCCGGCGATGCGTGCGCCCTTCAGCGGCTGCTTCTTCGCGAACTCTTCGCGGATGGCCATCAGGCCCGGCATTTCCGTTTCCGCAATGCGGATTTCCTTGCGGCCCCAGGCGGCAAGGCCCATGTCGGCGACATGGAAGTCGGACGCTTTTTCGGCTTTGTTGGGTTTGAGCACGGCGTTCAAGGCATTTCTCCGTCAAGAGGGTTGAACCCCCTCCAACGGGCCTGAAGCGTGACTCCCGGGTTGGGCCTTGGGCCCACCGCTCACCGCACCGTCTGGAGGGGGTGAGCGCAGTTGAATCCTGTCCGAGCCTGGAACGAAAGATGCCGTCTCGCAGCGCTCCTCGGATGCCGAATTATAGCGAGCCGTGTCGCGAGCCGTCCGCCGGGCGCCTCAGTTGCCGAAGGCCGGCGTGACGTCCTCACCCTTCTCGTGCACCAGGCTGGCACGCCCGACAATCAGCGGGTCCAGCGGCCCGATCGTGTCCAGGTCCTTCTTCGCATAGGGCAGCTGATACAGCACGTAGCGCATGGCGTTCAGCCGCGCACGCTTCTTGCAGTCAGACTTGATCACGGTCCAAGGCGCGTCGGCGGTATCGGTGTGGAAGAACACTCCTTCCTTGGCACGGGTGTAGTCGTCCCATTTGTCCAGCGAGGCCAGGTCGATGGGACTGAGCTTCCACTGCTTCAGCGGGTGGCTCTTGCGCTCCTTGAAGCGCCGCCGCTGTTCTTCACGGCTGACCGAGAACCAGAACTTGAAGACAAACACGCCACTGCGCACCAGGTGGCGCTCGAACTCCGGCGTCTGGCGCATGAATTCGAGGTACTCCTCATCGCTGCAAAAGCCCATCACGCGCTCGACGCCGGCACGGTTGTACCAACTGCGGTCGAACATGACGATCTCGCCGCGTGTCGGCAGATGCTGCGCATAGCGCTGGAAATACCACTGCCCGCGCTCGACTTCCGACGGCTTTTCCAGCGCCACGACGCGCGCACCGCGTGGGTTCAGGTGCTCCATGAAGCGCTTGATCGTGCCGCCCTTGCCGGCCGCGTCGCGGCCTTCGAACAGGATCATCACGCGTTGCCCCGTCTCCTTGACCCAGGCCTGCAGTTTCAGCAACTCCACCTGCAGCTTGTACTTCTGCGCCTCGTAGCTCTTGCGCGACATCAGGTTCTTGTACGGATAGCCGCCATCGCGCCAGTGCGGGGCCAGCGCCTGGTCCGGGTCTTCGCGACGGTACCCCGCCTTGTCGTCGGCTTCGAACAGCGCGCGCCGCAGCGCCGCCACATCGTCGGGCGCGGCCCCCGCCAGAATGGCCTTCAATGCCGCGACGGTTTCGCCGGGGGCTTGCGCCGCGGCACGCACGACGATGTCGCGCAACGCCGCACCCTGCGCATCCTGCTTGCCCAGCGTGGCCTGGCGCACGACATGCCTTTCGATGGCCCGCGGCCCGAGCCGCGGCGCGATGTCACCGGATTGCATCGGGCGCACGCCGCGCACCGATGCCGTTCGGCGCTTCTTCGCCACTGCGGCCTGTGACGCTGACGGGTTGCGCATCGACGCGCTGTTGTCCTTGGCCATGTCTGTCGCCTTTCGTTTCGGTTCGCTACGCCGCGTGCCGCGATGTTGCGCCAAGCCCGGCCGCCGCCACGCAGCTGCTGTGCGAGACTCGCCACATGACCGCCGATCGGATGCGCCCGCTGCAGCAGTTGTCATTGTCCGCGCGGCGCGGCCTGCGCGGTGTACTCACCGACATCGACGATACCCTGACGCACCAAGGCGTCATCGAGACCGCGGCGCTCGATGCGCTGCATCGGCTGCGACAGGCCGGGCTGCCGGTGGTCGCCATCACCGGACGTCCGGCGGGTTGGAGCGAGCCCTTCGCCATGGCCTGGCCGGTGGACGCCATCGTGGCGGAAAACGGCGCCGTCATGCTGCGCCGCGATGGCGACAGGCTGCGGCGCGATTTCGCCCAGGACAGTGCCACCCGAGCGGCCAACCTGCAGCGCCTGCGGCGCTGCGCCGCGGCAGTGCTGGCCGAGGTGCATGGTGCGCAGCTGGCGCAGGACAGCGCCGGGCGGCTGACCGACATCGCCGTCGATCACAGCGAGTTCGCGCAGCTCGATGCCGCGCAGATCGATGCCGTGCTGGAGGTGATGCGGCGGCACGGCTTGCAGGCCAGCGTCAGCTCGATCCACGTCAACGGCTGGATTGGCGGGCACACCAAGGCCAGCGGCGCGCGCTGGGCTGTCGGGCGGGCCCTCGGTCTGCGCTTCGATGCCGCACAGTGGCTCTACGTCGGCGATTCGAGCAACGACCAGGCAATGTTCGGGTTGCTGCCGCTGTCGGTGGCCGTCGCCAACATCGAGCGCTTCGTTCCGCAGCTGAAGATCTTCCCGGCCTATGTCACGCCATCGCCGCGTGGCCTCGGTTTCGCCGAAGCCGCGACGCATGTGCTGGCCGCGTTGGCGCCCAAGCCAGCGCCCACGCAAGCACCTGCGTGACCCCTTCGGCGATCCGGCATCCCGGCGCGGCGCACGGGCTGCTGTGGCAGGCCGCCGCACTGGCGCTGGGCGCGGCGGTGTCGCTGGGCCTTTCGCGCTTCGCCTATGCGCTGCTGCTGCCGCCGATGCATGCCGACCTGGGCTGGAGCTACCTCACCGCCGGCGGCATGAACACCGTCAACGCCGCCGGCTACCTGTGCGGTGCATTGCTGGTGCCGCCGCTGCTGCGACTTGTCTCGCCGCGTGCGCTGTTGCTGTTCGGCAGTGCCGCCACCGCTGCGCTGCTGGCCGGGCATGGCCTGGTGCTGGGCGATGCGCCGCTGTTCGTGTTGCGTGCCTTGTCCGGCATGGCCAGCGCGCTGACTTTCGTCTGTGGCGGCCTGTCAGCCGCGCGGCTGGGCTCGGTGCCGGCCGCAGGCGATGGAAGGCAGCCCAGCGCGGCACTGATGCTCGGGCTGTACTACGGCGGTACCGGCGTGGGCATCATCGTGGCCGCGGCGCTGGTGCCGCCGCTGACTGAGCGCGCGCAAACGCATGCCTGGCAGGCGGCATGGCTGGCGCTGGCCGCCGTGGCCCTGCTGGCCACGCTGGCGATGGCGCTCGGCACCCGCCGGCTGCCGGCCACGGCAGCCGGCTCAACCGGCGCCGGCCGCCCTGACTGGCGGCGTCTGGCCTTCGCTCTGGCCGGCTACCTCATGTTCGGGCTCGGCTACATCGGCTACATGACCTTCAACATCACATTGCTGCGCGAGCAGGGTCTGTCCGGCGGCGGCATCACCGCGTTCTATGCGTTGCTGGGCGCGGGCGTGGTGGCCTCGTCGTGGTTGTGGGCAGGGCTGCTGCAGCGGCATCGCGGCGGCGTGCCGATGGCCGTGCTGAATGCCCTGCTGGCGCTGGCCACGTTGATGCCGGTGCTCAGCGCCAGTGCGCCGGCTGCCTTCGCGTCGGGCGCGCTCTTCGGCTGCGTCTTCCTGTCGGTGGTGGCATCGACCACGGCGCTGGTGCGCCACAACCTCGAACCCGCCGACTGGCCCGCTGGCATCGCCGCCTTCACCATCGTCTTTGCCTTCGGCCAGATCGTCGGCCCGACGCTGGTGGGCTGGGTGGCCGACGGCCCCGGCGGGCTGCGCGCTGGCTTTGCCTGCTCGGCCGCAGCGCTGGCGCTGGGTGCGCTGCTGGCGTGGCGGCAAAAACCGTTGGCCGGCTGAAGGGTCAGCGCGGGGCCAGGAAGGCTTCCAATCGCGCCAGTTCCTCGGCCAGCGCCAGGCGGTAGCCCGCATCACGCGGCGCCTGGCCGGCGACATAGCCAATATCGGCCTGCAGTGCGCCTTCACGCCATGCCAGGTTGCCCCAGCCGATGACGCGGTCGCGCCACAGCAACGGCAGCGCGTAGTAACCGCGAACGCGCCTTGGTGCCGGCGTGTAGGCCTCGAAGCGGTAGGCCCAACCCCACAGCAACTCGAAGCGACGGCGGTCCCAGACGATCGGGTCGAAGGGCGCCAGCAGGCGCACCCCTTCGCCCACCGCATGGCGCCGCGAGACCGGGTTCTCGCCTTCCGGCCAGAGCCAATCGACACCATCGACACGGGCACGCTGCAGGCGCTGCCTGGTGCGCGCCAGCAAGGCAGCGCGCGCCGTGCCACTGCGGTGCGCCGCGGCCAGGTAGGCGGCGAGCAGGCCCAGCGACTGCGCCGGCAGCGGCGCATACTTGGCGACGATCACGTCGATCAGCGCATCGAGCGCGCGCCTCCGGATCGCGGCGAAGCGCGGGCCGCGTTTCGCGCACGGCGTAGGTGCGCGTGCCACTTTCACGCCGCGCCACGCGCAGCAGGCCGCGGAAATGCATCGCATCCAGCAGCTGGGTGCTGGCGTTGGACGAACCGCCGAACCAGTTGCGGGTCTTGCCTTGCCGGAACCGCGCGTCGACCTCGCGCGGGTGCACGACGCCGTGCTCGCGCACGAAGTCCAACACGACCTGCGCTTGTGCCCGGCGCGCCGGCGTCCAGCTCGTCGAGCGGCGCGCGCGGGTGCATCAGCGCGTGCGTGGCGCGGGGCAGGAAGCCGTAGTTGACGAAGAAGTCCTCCTCGATCGGCAGGCGCGGATAACGCCGCTCCAGGTCGCCAGCACGATAGTCGGTGACGCGGTGGCGCAGCGTCAGATCCTGCGCACGCGCGGGTGCGCGGATCGGGTCGGCCTGCACGAAGCCCAGCCGTGCGATCGCCTTGGGCAGCGTGGTGGGCGTGAAAAGCGTGCGCGCCACGGCATGGCGGCGCAGATGCTCCAGCGTGATCGGCATGTGGCGATGATGCCGTGCACGGCGTTCGCGCGCCAGCCACGCGAGCGGGCCTGGAGACAGCGACGCGCTGACGCTGACCCGTTCGAACGTCGCCGAAGAACGGCCTGGCCACTTCGTTGTCGAATTGACGCAGCTGGCCAAACTGGCGGCGAGTACGCCGAAGCCTTCGTGCTGCGCATACGACAGCGGGCAACTGGCCGCGGTGCAGACCCGGCGCCGCGAGATGCCCGGCTAGCTTCGCTTCGCCTGCTCCGATGCTTGCTTGGGCAGGGCTGCATCGGCGCTGGACATCGGGTCGATCTGACAACTTCGGTTCGCTCAGGGCCGAAAGGCCAGCGGTCGCGCGCAACTGGTCGGCCTTGTGGTTCGCTGCGCGAACGCCGGACCTACAGCCCGGCCGCTGCACGCAGCGCATTCGCCTTGTCAGTCCGCTCCCAGCTGAACTCGGGCTCCTCGCGACCGAAATGGCCGTAGGCCGCCGTCTTTTCGTAGATCGGGCGCAGAAGGTCGAGCATCTGGATGATGCCCTTGGGCCGCAGGTCGAAGTGATCAGCCACCAGCGCCGCAAGTTTGTCGTCGCTCATCACGCCGGTGCCTTCGGTGTAGACGGTGATGTTCATCGGCCGCGCCACGCCGATCGCATAGGCCACCTGGATCTGGCACTGCCGCGCCAGGCCGGCGGCGACGATGTTCTTGGCGACATAGCGTGCGGCATAGGCGGCGCTGCGATCGACCTTGCTCGGGTCCTTGCCGCTGAAGGCGCCGCCGCCGTGCGGGCATGCGCCACCGTAGGTGTCGACGATGATCTTGCGTCCGGTCAGACCGCAATCGCCCTGCGGGCCGCCGACGACGAAACGCCCGGTCGGGTTGATCAGGTACTTGGTGTCCTTCAGCCATTCCTTCGGCAGCACCGGCTTGATGATCTCCTCGATCACGGCCTCGACAAAGCTGGGCTTCATCTTCTTCGCGGTCTCGCTCTGGTCGGGGCTGTGCTGGCTGGACAGCACCACGGTGTCGATGCTGTGCGGCTTGCCGTTGACATAGCGCATCGTCACCTGGCTCTTGGCGTCGGGGCGCAGGAAGGGCAGGCGGCCGTCCTTGCGCAACTGCGCCTGACGCTCGACCAGCCGGTGCGCATAGTGGATCGGCGCGGGCATCAGCTCGGGTGTCTCGTCGCAGGCATAGCCGAACATGAGGCCCTGGTCGCCGGCGCCGGTGTTCAAATGGTCGTCGCTGGCCTGGTCGACGCCCTGGGCGATGTCGTTGCTCTGCTTGTCATAGCAGACCATCACCGCGCAGCCCTTGTAGTCGATGCCGTACTCGGTGTTGTCGTAGCCGATGCGCTTGATGGTGTCGCGCGCCACCTGGATGTAGTCGACATGCGCGTTGGTGGTGATCTCGCCGGCCAGCACCACCAGGCCGGTGTTGCACAGAGTTTCGGCGGCAACGCGGCTGCGTGGGTCCTGCTTGAAGATCGCGTCGAGAATGGCGTCGCTGACCTGGTCGGACACCTTGTCGGGGTGGCCTTCGGAGACGGATTCGGATGTGAAAAGGAAATCGTTCGACACTCTTAAACTCCTTGGCTGGGTTGCAAGTTGCGTTGCCGACCGGTTGCCTTCAGGAGGAGCGGCGAACGCTTTAGCGGCGATTTCTGGAGCGCGGCCTTGTCGGCCCCGCCCGGCAGGCGGCCGATGAATCAGCCGTCTGCAGCGCCCCGCAAGTAGTTCATAACTCGGCGCTGCGCCAATTATACGAAGCATGCACCTCGTCCTGCGCTGGCTGTCCCGCCGTTCCCTGCGGTTTTTGCACGCCCTCGGCGGTGCGCTCGGCTGGCTGGCCTACGGGCTGTCGCCGAGCTACCGCCGGCGCCTGCGCTCCAACGCGGCGCGAGCCGGCGTTTCGCTCGCGCAGCGGCGCCAATCGGTGGCCGAGGCCGGCAAGATGCCGCTTGAAAGTCTGCGCCTTTGGCTGCGCCCCGCGGGCCAGCCGATCGCCGACCCGGTGCTCTGGGAAGGCGAGGCCCTCATCGAGCAGGCCTTGGACCAGCGGCGCGGCTTGCTCTTCCTGACGCCGCACCTGGGCAGCTTCGAGATCACGGCACAGGCCTATGCGCAGCGCTTCGGCGCGCGCGCGCCGATCACCGTGATGTACCGGCCGGCGCGCCACCCGCTGTTGCGCCGGCTGGAAGAAAGCGCCCGCGATCGGCCGGCGCTGCAGGCCGTGCCGGCGTCGCTCAGCGGCGTTCGCCAGATGCTGCGTGCATTGCGGCGCGGCCAGGCGGTGGGCTTGCTGCCCGACCAGGCGCCGCCGCATGGCCTGGGCGTGTGGGCCGACTTCTTCGGCAAGCCGGCCTACACGATGACGCTGGCGGCGCGCCTGGCGCAACAATCCGGCGCGCCGATCGTGCTGGCCTGGTGCGAAAGGCTGCCGCGCGGTGCGGGCTTTCGTCTGCGCCTGAGCCACTTGACCGAGCCGCTGCCCACCGCGGCGACGGACGCCGAGACGCTGCAGCGGCTGCAGGCCGAAGTCATCAACCGTGCGATGCAGGGGCTGATCCAACAATGCCCGCAGCAGTACCTGTGGGGCTATCACCGCTACAAGTCGCCGCGCCGTCTGCCGTCGGACAGCCCGGCTGCGCCATGACGGCGCTGCTGACGCGTCTGCTGCTGGCCTTGCTGTGGCTGCTGCACGGGCTGCCGCTGGGCCTGCAGGCGGCGCTGGGCAGCGCGCTCGGCCGCGTGCTCTACACACTCGCCCGAGAGCGGCGCCGCATCGCCGCGCGCAATGTGCAGCTGTGCCTGCCCGAACTCGACGCCGCGGCGCGGCGCACGCTGCTGCGCGAGCATTTCGCCTGGCTGGCACGCAGCGCCATCGAACGCGCAATGCTCTGGTACGCCCGGCCCGAAAGGTTGCGCCGGCTGATCCACATCGAAGGCGACGTGCAGTTGGCCGAGCGCAGCCCGCGGCCGGTGATGTGGCTGGTGCCGCACTTCGTCGCGCTGGACGTGGCGGGCATGGCGACGCAGTTGTTCCAGCAGCGGCCGGTCGCCTCCATCTACCAGGCGCAGAGCAACCCGGTGTTCGAGGCCGCGATGCGGCGCGGGCGCTCGCGCTTCGGCCGGGGCGAGCTTTTCGCGCGCAGCGACAGCGCGCTGCCGGTCGTGCGCGCCGTCCGCCGTGGGCATGCCTTCTTCAACCTGCCGGACATGGACTTCGGCATGAAGGACGCGGCCTTCGTGCCGCTGTTCGGGGTGCCGGCGGCGACCCTGCTGGCGCCGTCGAAGCTGGCGCGCCGCCTCGACATGATCGTGCAACCGGTGCTGGCCGAGATCCTGCCCGGCGGCCAGGGCTACCGCGTGCGCTTCCTGCCGCCGTGGAGCGACTGGCCGACGGACGACCCGCTGGCCGACACGCGGCGCCTGAACCAATGGATCGAATCGGCCATCCGCGCCAACCCGGCGCAGTACCTTTGGGTGCATAAGCGCTTCAAGACGCAGCCGAAGGGCGAGCCAGGTCTGTACTGAAGGCCGCAGGCGCGTCGCGCGATGGCCATAATCGCCGCATGAGATTGCGCTTCACAAAGATGCAGGGCGCGGGCAACGACTTCGTGATGCTCGACGCCACCAGGGTGCCGCTGGAGCTCAGCGCCGGGCAGTTTCGCGCCCTGGCCGACCGGCATTTCGGCATCGGTGCCGACCAGATCCTGGTGGTCGAGCCACCGCGCACGCCGGGCGTGGACTTCGGCTACCGCATCTTCAACGCCAGCGGCGACGAGGTCGAACATTGCGGCAACGGCGCGCGCTGCTTCGTGCGCTTCGTGCGCGAGCGCGGGTTGACCGACAAGCGCCGCATCAGGGTCGAGACCGTCAACCGCCAGATCGAACTGCAGCTGCGCGACGACGGCCGCGTCACCGTCGACATGGGCGCGCCGGACTTCGCGCATGCGCACGTTCCCTTCCTGCCCGAAGGCATGTTGCCCAGGCGCGAAGGCGGTTTTGAGCTTTGGCCGCTGGAGCTGATCGACGGCGCGGTGGAAGTGGCGGTGCTGTCGATGGGCAACCCGCATGCGGTGCAGCGTGTCGAGGATGTCGATCGCGCCGATGTGGCCGCCCTCGGTCCCGAGATCGAGGTGCTGGACTGTTTCCCGCAGAAAGTCAACGCCGGCTTCATGCAACTGCTGTCGCGCACGCGGATCCGGCTGCGTGTGTTCGAGCGCGGCGCCGGCGAGACGCTGGCCTGCGGCACCGGGGCCTGCGCGGCCGTGGTGGCCGGCGTTCGGCTGGGCTGGCTGGACCCGGCGGTAGAGGTCGACACGCGCGGCGGACGCCTGAGCATCGAGTGGGCCGGTGCGGGGCATCCAGTGCTGATGACCGGCCCGGCCGCGACCGTTTTCGAAGGGGAGATCGAGCTGTGACGACGATTCAAGGCGCCGCCGCCGGCGTGCAGGGCATCACCGAGCACGACATCGCCGAATACCTGGTCAACACGCCGGGCTTCTTCGAGCGCCAGGCCGAGGTGCTGGCCACGGTGCAGCTGACCAGCCCGCATGGCCAGCGCGCGGTGTCGCTGCAGGAGCGCCAGATGGAAATGCTGCGCGAGCGCATCAAGGGGCTCGAGCACCGCATCATGGACATGATCCGCAACGGCGAAGACAACGTCGGCATCGCCGACCGCCTGCACCAGTGGACGATGCACCTGCTGCTGACCAAACAGGCCGCGGCGCTGCCGCAAGCGCTGCTGGACGACCTGCGCGAGCGCTTCATGATCCCGCTGGCCACGCTGCGGCTGTGGGGCGTGGCCGAAGAGTTCGCCGCGTTGCCGGCAGCGCAGCCGGTGAGCGACGACGCCAAGGCCTTTGCCTCCAGCCTGTCGCTGCCCTACTGCGGCGCCAACGTCGGCTTCGAGGCCACCGAGTGGCTCGACGACGCGGCCACCGTCAAGTCGATGGCCATGGTGCCGCTTCGCCCGGCGGACGAGCATGCCGCCTTCGGCCTGCTGGTGCTGGGTTCGCCCGATCCGACGCGGTACGCGGCGCAGATGGGCACGGAGTTCCTGTCACGCATCGGCGAGGTGGCCAGCGCCTGCCTGGCGCGATTGCTGGCCAAGGAGTGAGGCCGCGGTGGGCGCTGGCGGCGCGGCGCTGACACCGGCGCTTCAGCGTTACATCGAACACCTGCGCATCGAGCGCCGCCTGGCGCCGCGCAGCGTGACCATGATCCACGACGCGCTGAAGCGGCTGCAGGCAGCGGCTGTCGAGGCGAAGGTGGATTTGGAGCATGTGCAACCGACGCACGTGCGTCGCTGGGCCGCGGCGCTGCGCGAGCGGCGCCTGTCGGCGCGCAGCATCGCCATCCACCTATCGGCGTGGCGCGGCCTGTACCGCTGGTGGGGTCGCGAAGGCGTGGTCCGCGTCAACCCGGTGGCAGGCGTGCGCGCGCCCAAGGCGCCGAAGCCGCTGCCCAAGGCGCTGTCGGTGGAGCAGGCGGTGGCACTGGCCGGCTTCGAGTCGCAACAGGGCGACCCGGTGCTGCGCGCGCGCGATCATTGCATCGTCGAGTTGCTCTACGGCAGCGGCCTGCGCGTGGCCGAGCTGGTGGGACTGGACCTGCGAGCCAGCGACTCGGCGGCCGGCTGGATCGACGCCCCGGATGCCAGCGCCCATGTGCTCGGCAAGGGCAGCAAGCGCCGCGCAGTGCCGGTGGGTGCAGCGGCGCTGACGGCCCTGCGCGCGTGGCTGGTGGTGCGTGCGCAAATCGCCGATGAAGGCGAACCGGCGCTGCTCGTCAGCCGGCGTGGCACGCGGCTGACGCCCAGCCAGGTGCGCTCGCGGTTGAAGGCGCTGGCGGTGCAGGCGGGCCTGCCGACGCATGTGCACCCGCACATGCTGCGCCACAGCTTCGCATCGCACCTGCTGCAATCCAGCGGCGACCTGCGCGCAGTGCAGGAGCTGCTGGGCCACGCCAACATCTCGACCACCCAGGTCTACACGCGGCTGGATTTTCAGCACCTGGCGAAGGTTTACGATGCTGCGCATCCGCGCGCCAGGCGCCGATGAACGATTCGCGTGAGGTAGCCCACGAGCGGCCGCCCGGACGGATGGCATCGGTTTGCCGCAGAGCGACTATCTCGCCGGGCTGGCGCTGCTGCTGCGTGCCTGACCCGCGCCGGGCAGGCCGATGGCCGGCTCGAACTTGGCGCGTTGCACGCTGAAGAACGCCTTCACCTGACGCACATTGGCATCCTGGGTGAACAGCCGCTGCACCAGCGCCTGATAGCCGGGCATGTCGGCCGCCCAGACCACGAGCACGAAATCAGGCCCCGGCGAAACGCGGTAGCACTGCTGCACGGCCGCGTCGGCCACGGCGCGTTGCTGGAAAGCGTCGAGGTGCTCGGCGCCCTGGCGGTCGAGCGTGATCTCGACGATGGCCGTGAGGCCGAAGCCCAACGCCTGATGCGACAGCAGCGCCACGCGCCGCTCGATCACTCCACTGTCCACCAAACGGCGCACGCGACGCATGCAGGTGGCCGGCGAAACATGCGCACGCGCGGCCAAGTCCTGATTGGACAACCCAGCATCCAGCTGGAGCACTTCCAGCAGGCGTAGATCGGTGGCATCGAGATCGGTCGGCTTCATGGTGTTCGTGAACAATTCACGCGTATAGTTTGTCCAATTATTTCATGCATTGGTATTCATAGCATTGATTGTCTATTCAGAAGCAATTTCTGAAAGCCTATTGCGTTGCGCGTTGACTACGATCCCGGCCATCCAGACTCAGAGACAGGGCTTTCAACATGTGCGGCATCGTCGGCGCGGTCAGCAACCGCAACATCGTCCCGATCCTGGTGGAAGGCCTGAAGCGGCTGGAATACCGCGGCTACGACTCCTGCGGCGTGGCCGTGCATCAGGGCGGCGAACTGCGGCGAGCGCGCAGCACCGCCCGAGTCGCCCAACTGGAGGCCAACATTGCCCAGGATGGCATCGATGCCGGTACCGGCATCGCCCACACCCGCTGGGCCACCCACGGCGCGCCGGCCGAGCACAACGCGCACCCGCACTTTTCAACCAATCGCATCGCGCTGGTGCACAACGGCATCATCGAAAACCACGACGAACTGCGTGCCGAGCTGCTGACCAAGGGCTACAACTTCACCAGCCAGACCGACACCGAAGTCATCGCCCATCTGGTCAGCCACTTGTACGACGGCGACCTTTTCGAGGCGGTGCAGCGCGCCACGCTGCGCCTGAAGGGGGCCTATGCCATCGCAGTATTCTGCCGCGACGAACCGCTGCGCGTGGTCGGTGCGCGCGAGGGCTCGCCGCTGATCCTGGGCGTCGGCCAAGGCGAGAACTTCCTGGCCAGCGATGCCATGGCGCTGGCCGGCGTCACCGATCAGATCGTCTACCTGGAAGAAGGCGATGTCGTCGATCTGCAGATCGGCAAGACCTGGATCAGCGCGCGCCAGACGGACGGCCGCTATCTGCCGGTGCAACGCGAGGTGCGCACCGTGGTGGCGCACAGCGGCGCAGCCGAACTCGGACCGTACCGGCACTACATGCAAAAGGAGATCTTCGAGCAGCCCCGCGCCATCGCCGACACGCTGGAAGGCGTGCTCGGCGTCACGCCCGAGCTGTTCGGCGACGGCGCCTACAAGATCTTCAAGGATGTCGATCAGGTGCTGGTCCTGGCCTGCGGCACCAGCTACTACTCGGGGTCCACCGCCAAGTACTGGCTCGAAGCGATCGCCGGTATCCCGACCAGCGTGGAAATCGCCAGCGAGTACCGCTATCGCACCAGCGTGCCCAACCCGCGCACGCTGGTGGTGACGATCACGCAAAGCGGCGAGACGGCCGACACGCTGGCGGCGCTGAAGCATGCGCGCTCGCTGGGCATGGAGCACACGCTGACGATCTGCAACGTCGCCACCAGCGCGATGGTGCGCGAATGCAAGCTGGCTTACATCACGCGCGCCGGCGTCGAGGTGGGCGTGGCATCGACCAAGGCCTTCACGACGCAGCTGGTCGGGCTGTTCCTGCTGACGCTGGCGCTGGCGCAGGTGCGCGGCCGGCTGAGCGACGAACAGGAAGCCGCCTACCTGAAGTCGTTGCGCCACCTGCCGGTGGCGGTGCAGGCGGTGCTGGCGCTGGAGCCGCAGATCATCGCCTGGGCGGAGGACTTCGCGCGCAAGGAGCATGCACTGTTCCTGGGACGCGGGCTGCACTACCCGATCGCGCTGGAGGGCGCGCTCAAGCTCAAGGAGATCAGCTACATCCATGCCGAGGCCTACCCCGCCGGCGAGCTGAAGCATGGCCCGCTGGCACTGGTGACCTCGGCGATGCCGGTGGTGACCATCGCGCCGAAGGACGCATTGGTGGACAAGCTGAAGAGCAACATGCAGGAAGTGCGTGCGCGCGGCGGCGAGCTGTTCGTCTTCGCCGACGCCGACACGCGCATCGAAAGCGAACCCGGGGTGCGCGTCATCCGCATGCCCGAGCATTACGGCGTGCTCAGCCCGATCCTGCACGTGGTGCCGCTGCAGCTGCTGGCGTATCACACAGCTTGCGCGCGAGGTACCGATGTGGACAAGCCCAGAAACCTCGCCAAGAGCGTGACCGTCGAATGACGGGCGCGCCCTTGCGGCGCGTGATCTGTGGGAATAAGGTCTGTCGGGCTCGGAATAAGGTCTGTCGGGATGCTGCGCCGCAACATTGACTTGTTACAAACAAGTTGAGGTGCGGCGAGCGCCGGACGGGCGTCGGGGCACGGCTGGCCCCCCGGCAAGTTCAGCCGATCGCCCGAGTTCCTTTGCAGGCGGGATAGCCGGTGCATCCCCAGAACTCCCCGCCGGCATTGGCGCCGCGTTTGGCGGTGCGGCGGACCATGGCCTTAGCGCACGCAGGGCAAGTTGGGGCTTCTGACGGCGGCGCACCCTTCGCTGCCTGTTCGGATTTGGCGGCATCTTGTTCGGGCCGAGCCGAGCCTTGTGCCTGACGGATCATCCCGTGGAGCTTCGGCCCATCGACCAACCTGACGTTGCGGCCGTCGGCGAAGCTCATCGCCTCCTCCGTGAATCGGCCCGACGTCACCACGAACCCGCCGGCAGCGCCCTTGGCCGCCATCACCCCATAGAGTTCCCGCACCACGTCCACGCCCACCTTGAACGCGCGCCACTGCTTGCACTGAACAAGGTGCTTCTCGCCATCCCTGGTCAGTACGAGGTCGACGCCACCGTCAGCACCGCCGCCGCCGGTTTCCATGACGCGGTACCCCTGGAGTCGAAATGCTTCGCCGACCAGGCGCTCGAACTGCTGCCAGCTCATGCCGTCCAGCACATCGGCTGCCTTGCCCGCCGTGACGCTCTCGACTAATTGGCCCCGCTCCCGCTGCCGCCATGCGGACAACCCCGCGCCCACCAGAAAGATCATCGGCAGGGCGTACTGGCCCGCAGTGGCCAAGCCCCGCCATATCGACTGCGTCATCACGGTTCCAATCTGGCCAGACTGGACAGCAGCCGCCGCCGGCTGGGCTGCGACTTGATGGAGCAGGAAGTAGCTCAGCAGGGCCAACACAACCCCAGCCCACCAGGGCAGTAAAGCCACAACTTCCATCAGGCCTTCAGCGGGACTGCTCTTCTTTCGGCGCGGCATCTACGGTGCTTCCTCTAGATTCCTTGACTGACCTGAATTCGTAGTGATTGAGTCAAGTTCTTCTACGCGGCAATGTGGGCCTCGTCGCACCATGAGTTGACGGCGGCTTCGGCGGCGTTGAATTGCCTCAGGGCCTTCGACGATGTGGCCGGTGCAACGGGAACGACCGGCGCCATTGCCGGACGCAGGATGCGCGAGTACACGCGGGTGTAGAACAGTGCCGTTCGTAGCCCCTCATTGGTGAGCCGATAGCGATGGGTCTTGGGCAGTCGCTCGATCAGGCCGTGCAGGCGCAGCCGTCGCAACTCGTAGCTCATCCGCCCCGAGGTGATGTCGTCGGCGCGTTTGCCGAGCAAGACGGCGAACTGCTGGCGCAGGTCCTTGTTGGTGAACCCGCGCGCGACGAACACGAACATCAGCACCGCATTGAGAACGGCTTGGGCATTGGCGTCGCCGAAGCGCAGCGCGGGTGCCCGCTGGCCTTCGATCTGACGCGGTCGCTGCAAATGCTGGAAGGCGTCGTCGCCCAGCGCGCAGTCGTGACTGATCTGCTCGATCTCGAGCAGCCGCCGGTTGGCGGCAAAGCCGATGCGGCGCAACTCGGCCAGGTTCTTCAACAGCCGCCCCACGCCGAAGTCGCGCGTGTCGTTGATGGTCGTCTCGGTCCTCAAGGCCTGCCCTTCCTTGTGGTACTGCTTGATGCGTGAACGCTTGTAGTCCACATGCAGCGAGGGCGTGACGCCCTCGGTGATCACCCGGGTACGGAACCGCCCCGGTGTGCGCCGGCTCACCCGGCGATCGAAGATCAGCTGCACCTGGCCGGGCCGCCCGATGTCCAGGTTCTCGCGGATGACCTGCTCGAAGAAGATGCGCCCGGCCACCGGCCGGTCCAGCACCTGCGTCAGCGCGAACTCGGCCTGCAGGATCGACACGCCGTAGCGGTAGCCGGCCGTCCGATCACGCCGATCGAACGGATGGGGCAGCCGCGCCAGCCACTTGCGCAGCAGCCGGTCGATCTTCTTGTCGTCCAACCCATCGCAGATGCGCTGCAGCGCCTTGGGGTCGGCGCAGGACAGCACGCCGTTGTCCAGCGCCTCGAACTCGATGCCGCGCTTGCGCAGCTGGCACTTGGCGTACTCGTTGCCGTTGATGCACAGCTTGGCGTTGTAGGGGAAGTACGAGCAGAACTTCAGGAAGAACGGACCGAAGTCCTCGTCGACGCAGTAGAAGTAGTAGTGGTTGACCATCGCCGAGCCGTCGACCACCCACGGGTAGGTCATCGCCGGTGGTGGCGCTGCGCCGACGCTCGGTGCGCACGACGCGGGCCTTCTCCTGCGCCCGCCCGACGTACAGCACGCCTTCGTCGGCATCGAACTGCTGCAGGTACTGCTGCGTGACCTCGTCCTTGCGCTGGTGTTTGGCAAAACTCACCATCTCCACGCCCTGCTCGGCGACAAAGCGCTCGATGTTGGCCACGAACGCCTCGGTCTTGGGCGCCACCCCCGCGGTCGAGGCAAAGCGCTGGCCCGAGGTGGCCGCGCAGGTACCACACGACGCCACCGATGCGCTGCAACTGCGGCACGTAGACGTTGAGGTACATCCGGTCGATGCACTCACTCTCCAGCACGACGTGGTCGCGCAGGACTTCGCAGACGCTGTGTGGTAATTTCATGGCCGGCTCCGGTCGTCCACGGGGTCTTCGGACCCCATCGAGCTTCGAGCTCCAAATACTTCTGGGCCTGGCCCAGACGGCTCGACCGGAGCCACCTTACACCGAAGCACCCACCTGCCAGCAAGGCGCACCTATCACTCGTCGGTCTGAGGCGGAGCCTCGTTAGGCTTTGGGCTTGTCGATTTCTTCCCATACGGCTTCGGTTTCGATGACCTCGACGAAGCGCTTCGCACTGAACCCGTCCGGGTACAGCGTCATGGCCGATGAAACCATGTCGTCCATGATGGCCTGCCCGGCTTCGTACTTCCCAGCCAGGAGGCCTCCGGGGTCGTTCAACAGGTGACGATCGTCACGAAGGGCGATCAACATTTCCTCAACCGAGATCTTCAGGAAGCCGGCGAAGCGCTGGTGATCGCATTCGAATAGATGTGTCGACGATCCAGCCATGGCAGTGTGAAAAGTTCGACTCCTCGGGCAAACCCAGGATGGCCCTGAACTCGCAGTCCACGGCGATCGCTTGCGAAGTCGCTTCCACCTTGCGGCGTAGCTGAATGCCTGCCTTGCGCAAGGTCGTGCTGGCATGCAGCCATGCATCCTTT
The DNA here is from genome assembly GCA_963837675.1 of uncultured beta proteobacterium. GTDB lineage: Bacteria > Pseudomonadota > Gammaproteobacteria > Burkholderiales > Burkholderiaceae_C > Rubrivivax. Next base: position 414,666 of record CAWIOH010000003.1, read on the forward strand.
TGTGATCGCCGCAGGAACGTCGATTTCACCTCCAGAACAAACAGGTGGTCGTCGCGTACGGCGATCACGTCCACCTCGCCAGGGTCGTCCATACCCCGTGCCGGCGTCCAGTTCAGCACCACCTTGAAACCGCGTGACTCGAGCAGCCGGGCCAAACCGGCTTCGATGCGCTGCGTCTCCTCCTTCGCCTGGCCGCGCCGCGCACCAAGACGCCGTAGGTTGTTGATCGCCGCGGTGCTGTTGTTCTGCATGCCGACGATCCAGGGCAGCTGAACCAGCAACGACCCGAACTTCAGCACGGGCCGCTCGAACAAGTGTGGTTGCAGACCTCGCTTATGGCGCTGAAGTCGCTCAGCGATGGCAACCACGTCGTACGACCAGAAGTCCAGGATGGCGCCGGCCATCCGGGCGCTGCCTTCGGGTTGGGAGGGCGTGACCGTCCAGCCGGTGATGTTGGCCACTTTCGAATCTCGGTCGGACCACGTCAGCGGCATCCGGTTCTGAAGCCCCTCCCGCAGGCCATCCAGGGCCAACTGCTGCAGGGCGGTGAGCCAGTTCGATGAAGAGTTTGCGCGTTGCGCGAAGGCCGCGAGGAAGTCTCGCAAGAAAAACGCCGACATCAATTCCAGCGACAGCAGCGCCTGAAAGACGTTGACTGGTTCGCCAGCATCGGACGCGATGTCCTCAGCGACGCCATACACCTCCCGCAAGCGAAGCTGTGCGCGAAGCGCCCCCACCCAAGCCAGCCGATTGGCTTCTGCATTCTCCGGTCGTCCGATATGCCATCGGGTCGCATCAGCGGCAACGTGTGCAATGAACGCATCGATCGCACGATGGAACCAGTAGCCGTGCAGTCGCTGCAGCTTTCGATCACCCCGCCGCCATGCCACGCTCGCCGCTGGGTCGACTTCGACGAGCTCGAGCCGATCGCCCACACGTTCAAATCGAATGCCGTCGTCGTAACAGAACGCCTCGGCAGATCTGCTGACGAACTCGTTCAACTCAATCTGGGCTTCCATGAGGACGTTGAACGCACGCAGATTGCGGCGCACCTCAATCGCCTCAGAACCGCTGGCATCGAACAACACCGGACTGAGATGTCGAGCTACCGACCGGCCAATGCGCGCTTCGGCCAGATTCAGGGCTGACGCTGTCGAGCTTGCGAGCTTCCACTCGAGCAGGTCGTTGATCGCGTCCCATACGACTGCAACCTTCGATTCGGCGGCCTGTGTTGCGGCCGGCCCTGTGAAGTCCTTAGGAACCAGATGCTCGAAAGCGTACAGGCTGGCATACATGAGCAGCTCGAACGCCGAGAGGTCGGACAACGGCGCCTTGTACATCTGCACGGCCGCGAGCCTTTGACGATGAGCTAGCTCAAAGATATCGAGCACACGGCACAACTCATTCATTTCCGGACTTGCAGCGGCCGCGCGATCAAGCTCAGTACGACGCGGTGATTGCTGGTTCAGAACAAGCCCGGAGTACCTGGCCGCGCGAATCAGCGCGTCGGGCGCCTCTTGACCTACCCGCCTAACCAGGCCCGCGATGGTCGTGGGCTCCTGGCCCAGGTACCGGGCCAGTGCCAGCACCATGGCTTCCGTCTTCCACGCGTCCGGCGTGCACTCGCCCACGGCCTGACTGGTCCAGAACAGGCGATCCCGATCCTTGCGGGTCGTCTTGCGCTTGCCGAGCGCCGTCGGGCGTTCATCCAGATAGGCCTCGGTCACTCCGATGATTGATACGTCGAGCGGCGTCCCGAGTTGCCGCAGTCGGTCCAAGAGGCGGTCGTAGTAGTTCTGCGTGCCCTTGGGTTTCGGCTGCCTCGCCCATGTCGTCAATTACGTCCGTGGCCACTTGAGCCTGGCCAGCGACCGAGACGCAGAGGCAACGCATCGATGAACCAGTCGATGCTACCCACCGTCACGATCGGTGACCGCGCCCATGGACGGCCGGGAGCCGGGGGCTCGGCCAGGATGCTGACGCTGGGCACGACGATCTCGAACTTGTCCGGGCCGAGTTCCTTGGTGGCGAGGAAGGCCTCGTTCTCCCACGAGATGAAGACGTCGCCGATGCCGCGCTCGGTGAAGGTCAGCAGCGCGCCGCGTGCACCCGAGTCGAGCACCGGCACGTTGCCGTACAGGGCCGCGACGAACGCCTGCGCCTTCTTCGCATCGCCCCCGTTCTGCTGCAAGGCGTAGCCCCAGGCCGCCAGGTAGTTCCAGCGCGCACCGCCCGAGGTCTTGGGGTTGGGCGTCACGACCGACACGCCGGGCTTGACCAGGTCACCCCAGTCCTTGATGCCCTTCGGATTGCCCTTGCGCACCAGGAACACGATGGTCGAGGTGTATGGCGCACTGTTGTGTGCCAGGCGCTTCTGCCAGTCGGCCGGGATCAGCCCGGCCTTGGTGTGCAGCGCATCCACGTCGGCCGCCAGCGCCAGAGTGACCACGTCGGCCTCGAGCCCGTCGATCACCGAGCGCGCCTGCTTGCCGGAGCCGCCGTGGCTCTGCTTGACGGTGACCACGTCACCGGTCTTGGCCTTCCAATGCGCGGCGAAGGCCTTGTTGAAGTCGACGTAGAGCTCGCGCGTCGGGTCGTACGACACGTTGAGCAGCGTGATGTCCTTGGCCTGCGTGGTACCTGCAACGAGCACCAGGGCGCCCATCGCGAGCAGGCGACGAAGGGGGGAGAAGCGTGTCATGGGGTGGATCCTCACTTCATTGAAAGTCGATGCCGGGATGCTAGGCAGTGGGGCCCTTTGGGTGAACGAATCAAAGCGCGATTGCATATTCGGTTTGCGACTACGCCGAGAACGACCACTCGGCCAGCGAGGCACGCTCGTGCCGCAACTCGCGAGCCAGGCGCTGCTGGCTGGCCAGGACCCAGCGTCGCGCCAAGGGCAAGCTGCGGTGACCGGACTGGACGTTGATGTGGCCGGCATCGCCGAGATCGACGACGTGGCAACCCCAACGTGCCGCCAAGCGCCGACCTGCCGCGTGTCCGAGCCAGGGATCGGACCGGCTGAGGACCAACGTAGCCGTGATCGGCAAGGCCCGCGTGGGCATCAGATCGCCCAGCCCGAACTTGTCGGGTTCGGCGGGCGCCACCAGCAGTGCCGCTGTGATGCCGGCATCCGGCGCCATCGCCAGGTAGCGCGCCAGCGCCAACACGCCGAAACTGTGCGCCACAGCGATCCAGCGACCGGTGCCGGACCGCGCCAGCGTGGAGCCGATGCGGGCGGCCCAGCGATCGAGCTCAGGTTTGGTCCAGTTATGCTGGACGACGCGGACGGCGTCGCGACGGTGCGATTGCAGCCAGCTCTGCCAATGGTCGGGCGGGCTGTCGTTCAGGCCGGGGATGATCAGCAGGCGGGCTGACGTGGTCGAGTTCGGGCTCGTCACGGCGCGGCTCACAGATCGGCTCACAGCGTGGCGATCGACACCTCGGGCGACTTCACCTGCCCCACAACGGCCTTCCCCGGCGCCAGACCGAGTTCCTTGACCGAGCGGGTGGTGATGACCGGCGTGACAATCAGCCCGGCGGGCGTCTCGACGTCGACCTCGCCGACGACGGGTCCCTCGATGATCTCCTTGATCGTTCCGCGGAACTGGTTGCGAACGTTGATGGCTGCGATGGTCATGGGGCTGGCGCTCCTTGGGTTGAGTCCTGCCATGTTCCGACGACGCGCGTGCGCCGTGAACGAAGCAATCCGCCTCAGCTCATCCGGAAAGCGCATGTCCGACCTGCGGACCGCTTCGAGTCATGCCGAATCGACCCATCCGGCATCGACCGCTTGGACCCCACAACCAGCGGCGCAGCGTGTCGTGACGGCCGGGCGGATCAGACTGCGAAGCGGAAGACCTCCAATGGCAGAACCTCTTCGGTGAGCGCCGGTGTGGGCTCGCCCGTCGCGGGCGTGCACAGCACGCGTTGCAGGATGCGCTCCTCGATCGCCGCGAAGCGCGGATGACCTCGGGACCGTGGGCGCTCCAGCGGCACGCGCTCGTCCAGCGCAATGCGGCCGTCCTCGATCAGCACGACGCGGTCGGTCAATGCGACCGCCTCGGACACGTCGTGCGTGACCAGCAGCGCGGTGAACCCCCGTTCCTTCCACAAGGACTCGATCAGCTGCTGCATCTCGATGCGCGTGAGCGCGTCGAGGGCGCCGAGCGGCTCGTCGAGCAGCAGCAGGCGCGGTGAATGCACCAGGGCTTCATCGTGTCCAAGGTATTGGCGCGGCTCGGACACCAGGTGCAATGCCAGTGTCGTCGAGTGACGGAGGGCTGACAACTACAGCAAATCCTCGCTCGCCAGCCGGTGATAACGCACCGCGCACAGCGCGCCGAAGCGCTTGCCGACATCGACGATGCGCTGCGCCGCAGCCGCCTCGGGTGCATAGACGACGAGCCAGCCGGCACCTTCCTCTGCATAGGCGAGATAGCGGCGCATGAGTGTGATCTCGTAGCCGAATCCGGCCGCCTTGCTCGCCGTGCGCACCCGTTCGCGCAGCCGCGGCGTGGCCTCGCTGGCCAGGTAGATGAGGATGTCGTCAGCGCTGAATCCGGCGCCTCGCAGGGCCTCGACGGCCTGCGCAGTCACGGCGTCGTCCTTGAAAGCCAGCACGATATGGCCGACCGGATTGAGGATGCCGGTGGTGTTACGGATATCTTCCTTGGTCAGGCGCTTCATGCCGCTTCTCCCAGCAGCCGCCTCGCTCAAGCTGCCCAGGCAAGTCTAGGCACTTGCACAAGCGCTTGGCAAGCCCCTGTTCGCCGGGCCGCGGCGCGCAGGTCCCGTCCGTGAGCTACCCCGCTCGTCGGGCTTGAATCTCGGGTTCACGCGCCGGCGGATTGAATTCGTCATCGCGGTCGCAACACAGCGCAAACACCTCCACGCCGGTGCCGTTCCAGCGCCAGCCGACGGGCACGGCTTCGGGCGGGCCCGACACGCGCTGGACGACGGACGTGCGCAGCCCGCGCTCGATCACCATCTGGCCTGCGGGCAGCGCAACCATCTCACCCGAAGGCAGGTGCATGTGCGGGCGGAACGCGCCCAGGCCGTAGCCGGCGAGTTCCCGGATCAGCGCGGTCAGGCGCGCATCGACAGCGACGGGCAGTGACAGGTCGATGCTCATGGGCTTTGCCTCCTATGACGTGATTGGCAGCGAGAGCGTCTGCCGATACTCCTTGCCGGACGTGTCGCGAAGCACGATGGTGATCGTGTTCACTGCCTGATCCTGGTTGGCTGCTGCGGTGAACACCGCGGACGCAAGGCCCAGGCCCGAAAACTCGGCCGGCACGTCGCGGCCAAGGTGGTCGCGCAACGACAGCCCGGCAGGGTTGTCGAAATTGCGCCCGGTATCGACGATGGCGAACAGGACTTCGAAGCGAGACCCAGGCTGGACCGATTGACGGGTGCAGATCGCATGCGTCAGGTGCGGTATGTCGGTGTCCTGCGGGGGCGGCGGCACGGGATCGACGCGCACCGCCGACGGCGCATAGAACTGCGGGTACCGAACCGGATGCAAATAGTACGGAAGCACGCGCTTCAATTCCTTCAGGATGCGCTCGACTGGGGCGGCACGCATGAAGTACCAGTGCGAAATCAGCCATCCCGCGGCCACGCCGATCAGCGAGCTGATCAGGATGTTCACGAAAGCCACCGCGTCGAAGGTCATCGCCATGCCCTGAAGGGTTCGCACGCCTTTCGGAGTGCACCGCACCCGAATCGGGCGAATGCGGCCTGCAATGACCGACGAGCATAGCCCACCTGTCGCTGCACCTGAGTGCTCGCGCGCGCGCTTTCCTCCATCATCCGCAAGACGCGCAATTTGCCGACGCGTCGCTGGAGTGTCAGCCAATGAGATCGATCCCGCGCATGCATCCGATCGCCGGCCCGCCCGGCGTCGCACGACGCTGGCCTGCGGCCACATGCGCCATCGCGACGCTTGCGGCCACCTGGATCCTGGCCGTGTGGCCCGCGATGGCCGCCGCCGTTGCGTTGCCGGATCGGCAGGCGCTGGCGGCAGCGATGGGCGCGCCCACCACGGTAACAGTGGTCGAGCCTCACCTGTCGACACGTGAACGCCCGGTGCAGGCGGGCTACCTCGGCTGGCCGGCGACAGCGGTGCTCGACAAGGTGCTCGGCGCGTCGTGGCGCGCGCCGGGCGTGGTGCTCGAGTTTCGCGCACTCGACGGCTACGTCTCGCGCATACCGAACGAGCGATTCCTGCGCTTCGAGGCGTGGCTGGTCGTGGAGCGCATCGGGCATGCGGGCTTCATGCTCGACAACCTGCAGCAAAACGAAAAGAACGTACATCTCGGGCCGTACTACCTGGTGTGGGACAACATCGGCCACCCCGAGTTGCTGGCCGAGGGAGCCAGCCACTGGCCCTACCAGATCATCGTGATTCAGGTTTCGCAGGCGCGCACGAACGCGCTGTTGCCCAGCGGGATCGCGCCGGGTTTCGAGGCGTCGGCGGCACTGGCCCAGCAATACTGCCTCAGCTGCCATCGCATCAACAGCTATGGCGGCGACAAGGCGCCGGGCAATCTGGCGCAGACTGCCAAGGCCCTGTCCGGGGCGGACTTTCTGCGCTGGGTGCTGCAACCCAGTCGGGTCAAGCCCGGAACTGCGATGCCCGGCCTGCCCGATTCGATGGCCGAGGGCGATCGCCGCGCAGCGGCGCAGCGCCTGCTCGACTATCTGGTGGCGGTGCCGGTGCTGCCGTAGCGCGCTCACCCCTCGGCCACGAAACGCGGCCAGGTGCGGGTCACGTACTCCAGGAAAGCCGGGCCCAGGCCCTCGGCTTGAAGGTGGGCACGGCTGACCGGCCGCTCGATGCTGCGAAAGCCCGCGTCGGCCAGCGCGCGGCGCGCGAAATCGTGGTGCAGCATGGCGCCGCGGCCGATCAGCACGAAGTCGGCACCGCTGTCCAGGCAGCGGCGCGCGGTGGCCGCGTCGAGGATCTTGCCGGCCACGCCAAGCCGGGTGCCGCCGCGCGGCAGCTTGGCAAAGTGCTCGATCAGCGGCCGGCCGGCGTAGGCCGGGTCGAGCGGGAGCTTGAAGCAGTCCCACAGCGACATGTCCAGATAGTCGAGCTGCCCGCCGGCCAGCACTTCCTGCGCCAGCGCCAGCGCCTCGACCATCTCGATGCCGAAGCGCTCGGGCGACAAGCGCAGGCCCAGCTGGAAACTGGGCGCCGTGGCCCTGCGGATGCCGTCGATCAGCTCGAAGACGATGCGCTTGCGGTTGTCGAAGCTGCCGCCGTAGCGGTCGCTGCGTCGGTTGTGCTCGGCATCCAGAAACTGCGCCAGCAGGTAGCCATGCGCGCCGTGCAGTTCCACGCCCTGGAAGCCGGCCTGTTCGGCGCGTCGCGCGGCGGCGATGAAGTCCTGCACCAGCTGCTCGACTTCGCCGGTACACAGCGCGCGCGCACCGGTCTCGGCGTCGTCCCATGGCGCCACGCGCGGCTGGCCGGTGAGCTCGGGCTCGGCGCGACGGCCCGAATGCTGCAGTTGCAGGCACGACACACCGCCGCCGGCATGGATGCCCTGCGCCAGCCGCGTCAGCCCGCACAAATGAGCGTCGGACCACACCCCCAGCTGGCCCGGAAAGCCCTGGCCTGCGGCCTGTACGTGGGCGGCGCAGGTCATCACCATGCCGAAGCCGCCGCGTCCGCGCATCGTCAGCCAGCGGTATTCGTCCTCGCCCAGCGTGCCATCGGCGTGGCTCTGCCAGTTGGTCAGTGGCGCCAGCGTGATGCGGTTGCGCCAAGCTGGCCCGCGCATGAGATGCAAAGGCTCGGACAACGCGACTGTGAAGCTCATGGTTCGAAGGGCCTCTTTCAGGCTTGGCGCACCAGTGCCAACTGGCGCGATTGCGCTACCAGATGACCGTCAGCGTCCCACAGCGCGCCGTCTTCGACCAAACGCCCATCGCTCAGGTCCTCCGAGTGGAAGCTGCCCTGCATCCACCCCGGCGCCGGACGGCGCCGCAGGTGCACCGTCAATTCGATCGTCGGCACCCAGCCGACCATCCCGAGCAGGCCGAAAACCGCCGGTGGAAAAGCATCGGCCAGCAGCAGGCAGGCCAGCGCGTCGGGAGCGCGGCCGTCGACGAAGCGGACCCAGCCGCGCAACCGTGCTTCAGCGGCGGCGCCGGGCACGGCGTCGTCCGGATGCAAACGCACATCCAGCCGCTGCAGGATCGGCAGGCCTACGCCCTGGGCCGGTGCCGATCGGCTGGGGCAAGTCTCGGGCGGCGGCATATCGGGCCTTGGCATCGTCAGGAACGCATCCCCTTCGCCCAGGCGACCCATCGCGGCCAGCAGTTCCAGCCGGGCGCTGCCATCCTGCGACAGCGTGGCCCGCACGGTGCTGAGCGTGCGCCCGCTGCGCAGCAGCTGCGTATCGATGTGGCATGGCGCGCCAGCCAGCCCCGGGCGCAGGTAGTGCACCGTGATGCTCAACGGGTCGGGCTGCGCAGGCGTGCGTTGCCGCAAGGCCTGCGCCGTCAGCGCCAGCAGGTAGCCGCCGTTGGGGTTGGCACCGATGTTCCAGGCCGCATGCACCTGGCCACTGAAGGCGGCCGCCCCGAGTGCCCCATCCGGCAAGGGGCCCAGCGGCAGGACCCGGGTGTCGTCGTCGAATTGGCTCATGGGCGCGCATTGTCCCTGCGCCCGCCAACTGGCGTTGACCAGGCAGGCCGCCGGGCCCGCTGCGATCGTGCCGGCACAATCCCGCCATCACCTGAACCACGGCCCGGCTCCGCGAAAGTCCAAGCCATGCCTCACGACAAGCCGCACATGCGCTCGCTGTTCCGCAGCCGTGGCGCCGATCAGGTCGCCAAGGTCGGCATGGCCGAGTTGTTCTTCGACCTGATCTTCGTCTTCGCGATCACCCAGCTTTCGCATTCGCTGCTGGCTCGGATGACGCCACTGGGCGGCTTGCAGACCGGCATGCTGTTGCTGGCAGTCTGGAGCTTGTGGAACTACACCTGCTGGGCCACCAATGCGCTGGACCCGCAGCGCATTCCCGTGAGGCTGCTGCTGTTTGCGCTGATGCTGACGGGTCTGGTGGTCAGCATGTCGATTCCTTCGGCCTTTGAAGGCGGCGGCTGGGCGTTCGCCGCAGCCTATGTGATGATGCACAGCCTGCGCTGCATTTTCATCGCCCGGGCGGCGCGTAGCGAAGCGCCGAACCGACGCCGCAGCTATCTGCGCAACCTGTTCTGGGTGGCCGTGTCGGCGCCGCTGTGGTTTGCCGGCGCGGCGGCCGAGCCCGAACAACGCCTCCTGTGGTGGCTGGTGGCCATCGGCATCGAATTGATCAGCCCGTGGCTGCTGTACTGGACGCCGGGGCTGGGCCCCTCGAAGACCAGCGACTGGGTCATCGACGGCGAGCACATGGCCGAGCGCTGCGCCTTGTTCGTCATCATTGCGCTGGGCGAATCGCTGCTGATCACCGGAGCGACCTTTGCCCAACAGCGCTTCAGCACCATCGGTGCCGCCGGCTTCATGGCGGCCTTCTTCGCCACGGTGGCGATGTGGTGGATCTACTTTCATGAAGGCGCGGAACAGGCCGCCCATCGCATCGCCCGGGCCAGCGACCCGGGCCGCACCGCGCGCGTGGCCTACTCGTACATTCACATTGCCATCATCGCCGGCATCATCGTCACGGCCGTCGGCGACGAGATCGTGCTGGTGCATCCCGAGCACGCAGACACCGCAGCCATCCTGGCGGTGCTGGGCGGCCCGGCGCTGTTCCTGCTGGGTTGCACGCTGTTCAAATGGCTCAGCCACGACCGCGCGAGGCCACCGCTGTCGCATGCCGCGGGCCTGCTCGCCCTGACGCTGCTGGCCACCGGCGCGGCAGCGCACTGTTGTCAACGCTGCAACTGGGTTTGGCGGGCGCGGTCGTGCTGATGGCGGTGGCCTCGTGGGAGACGCTGGCGCTGCAGCATTCCCCTGGGGCTGGCCATTGACGCGCCGCGCGCGCCTGGCCTCACTCGACGGCGTCCAGCGCCCGTGACGCCCCGAGCAACGCCGGAGACGTCGCAGCGTCGATGATGAAGGTCGGCATCGCCGCCAGGTAGTCGCGAAAGCGCCCCTTGCTCTCGAAGCGCTCACGAAAGCGTGAGGCTTCGATCTCGGGCAGAAGGTGCGGCGCGATGCCGCCACCGACATAGACCCCACCGCGCGCACCCAGCGTCAGCGCCAGGTTGCCGGTGACACTGCCAAGCAGGTTGCAGAACAGTTGCACCGCGGACATGCACGCCGCGTCGGCGCCGCTGCGCGCGTGGTCGATGACTTGCGGCGGCGACAAGCGCTGCGCCGGCAAGGCCGCGAATTCACAGGCGGCTTCGTACAGATTCACCAGTCCGGGCCCGGACAGCGCGCGCTCGGCCGACGCGTGGCCGAAGCGGCGGTGCAGCCATGCCACCACCCGCGCCTCGGTGTCGTCACAGGCACACAGCGTCACATGGCCGCCTTCGCCGTTCAGCACCGCCTGCCGGCCGCCCGCCATGGGCAGCAACCCGGACACGCCCAGGCCGGTGCCTGGCCCGATCAGCGCCAGCGGCGCGCCCACTTCGCCCCGCCCACCGCCCACCTGGCGCAAGTCCGCGGCGCGCAGTTCTGGCAGGGCCAGCGCCAGCGCGCTGAAGTCGTTGATGACCAAAAGGCGCTGCAGGCCGATCTCGGATCGCACCTGCGCGATCGAGAAGGCCCAGTCGTGATTGGTCATGCGCACCTGGTCGCCGACGATCGGGTTGGCGATGCCGATGGCACAGGCCGGTGGCACCGGCTTACCCTGTTCGCACAGGTAGTGCCGCATCGCATCTTGCAGGCTCGCAAACTGCGCGCCGGGGTAGGACGCGGCATCGCTGATCGCCGAGCCAGGCTCGGCGCGCCAGGCGAAGCGCGCGTTCGTGCCCCCGATGTCGCCGAGCAGACGCGGGTAGGTGGAGGTCGTCATACGGGCCGCAGCGCGCTCGCCTCACGCGCCAAGGCTTCGACGCGCGGCCAATCGCCTGCGGCGACAGCCGCTGCGGGCACGAGCCACGAGCCGCCGACACAAGCGACATTCGCCAGGGCCAGATAGTCGGGCGCGCTGGACGCGTCGATGCCGCCCGTCGGGCAAAACAGCACCTGGGGAAAGGGGCCAGCCAGCGCCTTCAACAGGCCGAGGCCGCCCGCCGTCTGCGCCGGGAAGAGCTTCAGCGTGTCGAAGCCGGCATCGAGCGCGGCGACCACTTCGGACGGTGTCATCACGCCCGGAATGAAGGGCAGGCCGCTGGCGGCAGCGGCCGCCAACAACCTCGGCGACGCGCCCGGGCTCAGACCGAAGCTGGCACCGGCAGCGATCGACGCGCCCAGTTCGTCGGGCTGCGTCAACGTGCCGACGCCAACGCAAGCCTGCGGCACCGCCTCGCGAATGGCCCGCACCGCGTCCAGCGCCACCGATGTACGCAAGGTGACCTCGAGCAGACGGATGCCACCGGCCACCAGCGCACGCGCCAAGGGCACGGCATCGCTGAGGCGTTCGATGACGATCACCGGCATCACCGGCGACAACCGCAACAGTTCACGCGGCTTCATGCTGGGGTGTCGACGGCAAACGATGTCAGGCTCGCGGCATGCGGTACAGGCCGCAGATCTTGTTGCCGTCGGGGTCGCGCAAGTAGGCCAGGTACAGGCGGCTCGGGCCCTCACGCAGACCCGGCGGGTCTTCACAGGAACGGCCCCCATTGGCGAGGCCGGCAGCATGCCAGGCATCGGCCTGCTCGGCCGACTGGCAGGCGAAGCCGATGGTGCTGCCGTTGCCCAAGCTGGCTGGCCTGCCGTCGATCGGCAGGCTGACAGAAAAGACGCCGGTCGGCGTGCGCCAGAAGACGCGATGACGATCCACCGCGCCTGCGGGCACTCCCAAGGTGTCCAGCACAGCGTCATAGAAGGCCTTGGATCTGTGCAGATCGTTGGTGCCGATCATGATGTGAGAAAACATATTGCTTGGGTTTCCAGCGGGCTCGCGGTCGGACGGGGCTCGGCCAATGCAAAACGCCGACCTTGCGGGCCGGCGTCAGGCAATTCGACGTTGTTGTAGTTCGAGAATTTTGGTTGCGGGGGCTGGATTTGAACCAACGACCTTTGGGTTATGAGCCCAACGAGCTACCAGACTGCTCCACCCCGCGACTGAGCGGGAAAGTATAGCACAAGGCGGCGCGTGAACGCCCCGGCAAATCCGACGCCCGTTGCCAATGTCAGGCAACGTTCAGCGTTCAATCCGTCTTGGTTTCGGTCGACGCTTCGGTCGCATCGACAACAGGCCGATCCACCAGTTCGACGAAGGCCATCGGCGCGTTGTCACCCACACGAAAACCCATCTTCAGGATGCGCGTGTAGCCACCCGGGCGCGCTTTGTAGCGCGGTCCCAAATCATTGAACAGCTTGGTGACGATCTCGCGGTCACGCGTGCGGTCGAAGGCCAGGCGGCGGTTGGCGAGCGTCGGCTCCTTGGCCAGCGTGATCAATGGTTCGACCACGCGGCGCAATTCCTTGGCCTTGGGCAGCGTGGTCTTGATGGCCTCGTGCTGCAGCAGTGAATTGCACATGTTGCGCAACATCGCCTGGCGATGCTCGCTGGTGCGATTGAGTTTGCGTAGTCCGTTGCGGTGGCGCATGGTGCGGTTCCTTTCCTTATTGAACCCAAGCCGTATCAGGTACTTGGGGTTGCACCGGCGGGCCGGTCAGGCCTCGCCATTCGGTCGTCGTTCGCCCTTTAGCGTTTGTCGAGATTCTGCGGCGGCCAGTTCTCCAGCCTGGCACCAAGCGTCAGGCCACGCGAGGCCAGCACTTCCTTGATCTCGTTGAGCGACTTGCGGCCCAGGTTCGGGGTCTTCAGCAGCTCAGTTTCGGTGCGCTGGATCAGGTCGCCGATGTAGTAGATGTTTTCGGCCTTCAGGCAGTTCGCCGATCGCACCGTGAGTTCGAGCTCGTCCACCGGACGCAGCAGGATCGGGTCGAAGTTCGGCGTTGCGCGTGCCGCCGGCTGCGCGAAGCCTTCCAGGCCGTTGTGCTCGAGCTGGGCAAAGATCGCCAGCTGCTCACACAGGATCTTGGCCGACGCGCGGATGGCCTCTTCAGGCGATATGGCACCGTTGGTCTGGATTTCCATGACCAGCTTGTCCAGGTCGGTGCGCTGCTCGACCCGCGCGTTTTCCACTGCGTAGCTGACCCGGTTGACGGGCGAGAACGATGCGTCCAGCACGATGCGGCCGATCGACTTGGTGGGCTCGTCGCCATAGCGGCGCAGGTTGCCCGGCACGTAGCCCCGACCCTTCTCGACCTTGATCTGCATGTCCAGCTTGCCACCCTGCGACAGGTGCGCGATGACATGCTCGGGGTTGATGATCTCCACATCGTGCGGCGTCTGGATGTCGCCGGCGGTGACCGGACCCTCGCCTTCCTTGCGCAACACCAGCGTGACCTCGTCGCGGTTGTGCAGGCGGAACACCACGCCCTTCAGGTTGAGCATGATGTGCACCACGTCTTCCTGTACGCCGTCGATGGTGGAATACTCGTGCAGCACCCCGGCGATCGTCACTTCGGTGGGCGCATGGCCCATCATCGACGACAGCAGCACACGGCGCAGTGCATTGCCCAGCGTGTGACCGTAGCCACGCTCGAACGGCTCCAGCGTGACCTTGGCGCGATTGCCGCCGAGCGGCTCGACCTGAATGGCTTTGTTGGGTTTCAGCAGATTGGTTTGCATTGCAGTCTAAGTTCCTCTCAATACCCTCGGCTCGTTACACCGATAAGGCTGATGAACAACGGCCGGGGCAAGTCTTCGCAGCGCGCCGTGCCCGGCAAAACGGCACGCAAAGTCGGGGCCGAGGGCCATCGGGCCCGCGGTCGTCACCACATCGTCAGCGCGAATACAACTCGACGATCAGCGATTCGTTGATTTCGGCGCCGAACTGGTCGCGGTCAGGGACCTTCTTGAACACGCCTTCCATCTTGGCCGCGTCCACCTGCACCCAATCGGGCATGCCGATGCTTTCGGCCAGCTTCAGAGCGTCCTGCACGCGCAGTTGCTTCTTGGCGTTGTCGCGGATCGACACGGCATCACCAGCCTTGACCAGGTAGGACGAGATGTTGACCACCTGGCCGTTGACCGTGACCGCCTTGTGCGACACCAGCTGGCGCGCTTCGGCACGCGTCGAGCCGAAGCCCATGCGATAGACCACGTTGTCCAGCCGCGATTCCAGCAGGAACAACAGGTTCGCACCGGTGTTGCCGCGGCGGCGCTCGGCTTCGGCGAAGTAGCGACGGAACTGCCGCTCCAGCACGCCGTACATGCGCTTGACTTTTTGCTTTTCGCGCAATTGCAGGCCGAAGTCCGAGGTACGCGAACCGCTGGTGCGGCCATGCTGGCCGGGTTTGCTGTCGAACTTGGCCTTGTCGCCGATCGGGCGGCGGGCGCTCTTCAGATAGAGGTCGGTGCCTTCACGGCGGGCCAGCTTGGCCTTGGGTCCGAGGTAACGTGCCACGTGATGTCCTTCAAAATCAGTCTGACGCGGCCGGCCAGGATGGCACGCCGCGCGAGTCTGGCGAGTTCTTGATGTCGCTCAGACGGTGGGCTTACGGAGGCGCTGGAACGAGTCCGGCGCTTCGGAAGTTGCGCAAGGCCGTGTCGGAATGCCGACTGCCTGCGCATGGGTGCGAAAAACCTCTAATTATAGCCCGCGCCAACAAGGACGTCTGTCTGAGGGGCTTGACGGTCCTCAGATACGACGACGCTTCTGCGGGCGGCAGCCGTTGTGCGGGATAGGCGTCACATCCGAAATCAGATTGATGCGAATGCCCAAGGCCGCCAGCGCGCGAACCGAAGATTCGCGCCCCGGACCCGGGCCCTTGATGCGCACATCCAGGTTCTTGATGCCCTGCTCCTGGGCCGCGCGCCCGGCCATCTCTGCGGCCACCTGTGCCGCGAAGGGGGTGCTCTTGCGCGAACCCTTGAAACCCTGGCCGCCGCTAGAGGCCCAGGCCAATGCGCCGCCCTGACGGTCGGTGATGGTGATGATGGTGTTGTTGAACGAGGCATGCACGTGGGCGATGCCGTCTGCGATGTTCTTGCGGATCTTCTTGCTCACACGCCGTGCGGCGGTATTGGTGGGTGCTTTGGCCATGTCTTGAATTCCTGTTCAGCTTTGAGGACCGAGGCCTACTTCTTCAGTGCGGCCGCGCCCTTGCGCGGGCCCTTGCGGGTGCGCGCGTTGGTGCGCGTGCGTTGGCCGCGCAACGGTAGGCCGCGACGATGGCGCAGCCCACGGTAGCAACCCAGGTCCATCAGTCGCTTGATGTTGATCGAGATCTCGCGCCGCAGGTCACCTTCGATGGTCAGGCGTCCGATTTCGTCGCGGATGCGCTCCAGATCGGTGTCGTTCAGATCCTTGATCTTCTTGGAGTAAGCAATACCCACGGCGGCACAGATCTTTTGCGCCGTCGGCCGGCCGATGCCGAAAATCGACGTCAGGCCGATCTCTGCATGCTTGTGCGGCGGAATGTTGATACCAGCGATACGTGCCATCTTTAATCCTTCGAATGCTTGAGCTCAGCGCGCGGCTTCAGCCCTGGCGCTGCTTGTGACGCGGGTCGGTGCAGATCACGCGCACCACGCCCTTGCGGCGGATGATCTTGCAATTGCGGCACATCTTCTTCACCGATGCAGCGACTTTCATGCTCTTCTCCTAAACCTGTTCTTCCACTACTTGGCCCGGAAGACGATGCGAGCACGGCTCAGATCGTAGGGCGTCAATTCGACCGTGACCTTGTCACCCGGCAGGATGCGGATGTAGTGCATGCGCATCTTGCCCGAGATGTGACCGAGCACCACATGGCCGTTCTCCAGCTTCACGCGGAAGGTGGCATTGGGCAGATTCTCGAGAATCTCGCCCTGCATCTGGATGACGTCGTCTTTGGACATGTGCCTCGTTGATTGATCTTCAGCTGGCCTTGAAGTTGGCCTTCTTCAGCAGTGAATCGTATTGCTGGCTCATCACGTAGCTCTGCACCTGAGCCCAGAAGTCCATCGTCACCACCACGATGATGAGCAGCGAGGTACCCCCGAAATAGAACGGCACGTTGTACTTCAGCACCAGGAACTCCGGCAGCAGACACACCGCGGTGATGTAGATGGCGCCGACCAATGTCAGCCGCGAAAGAATGCGATCGATGTGTCGCGCGGTCTGTTCACCGGGACGGATGCCTGGAATGAAGGCGCCGCTCTTCTTCAGGTTGTCCGCCGTCTCGCGGCTGTTGAACACCAGCGCGGTATAGAAGAAACAGAAGAACACGATCATCGCGGCGTACAGCATGACGTAGATCGGCTGCCCCGGCGATAGCGCGCCCGAGATGTCCTTCAACCAGCGCATGCCCTCACCCGTCGCAAACCATCCGACGATGGTGGCCGGCAGCAGGATGATCGAACTGGCGAAGATCGGCGGTATCACACCCGACATGTTCAACTTTAACGGCAGGTGCGATGACTGCCCGCCATAGACCTTGTTGCCGACCTGGCGCTTGGCATAGTTGACCAATATCTTGCGTTGCCCGCGCTCGACAAAGACCACCACGAAGGTCACCAGGATCACCACCGTGATGATGAATAGGCTGGCAACGATGCTCATCGAGCCGGTGCGCACCAGTTCGAACAGGCCGCCGATGGCGTTCGGCAGGCCGGCGACGATGCCTGCGAAGATCAGGATCGAGATGCCGTTGCCCAAACCGCGCTCGGTGATCTGCTCGCCCAGCCACATCAGGAACATCGTGCCGGCCACCAGGCTCACCACCGCCGTCATGCGAAAGCCGAAGCCCGGGCTGATCACCAGGCCCTGGGAGCCTTCCAGCGCCAGCGCGATGCCCAGGGACTGAAAGAGCGCCAGCACCAAGGTGCCATAGCGCGTGTACTGGGTGATCTTGCGCCGCCCGGCTTCGCCTTCCTTCTTGATGGCCTCGAGCGTGGGCACGACGTAGGTCATCAACTGCATGATGATCGACGCCGAGATGTACGGCATGATGCCCAACGCAAAAACGGTGAAGCGCGACAGCGCACCGCCGGAGAACATGTTGAACAGGTTCAGGATGCCACCGGACTGGCTCTTGAACAACTGCTGCAACTGGTTGGGATCGATGCCCGGCACGGGAATGTGCGCACCCAGCCGATAGATCACCAGCGCGCCCAACAAGAACAGCAGCCGGCGACGCAGGTCGCCGAACTTGCCGCTCTTGGCCAGTTGGTTTGCGGAAGTTGCCACGGTGGGAGTCTTCGTTTCCTTGCGATGCGTGTCAGCCGATGGAGCCGCCAGCCGCTTCGATGGCCGCCTTGGCGCCGGCGGTGGCGCCGATTCCCTTGAGTACGACCTTCAGCTTCAGTTCACCCGACTTGATGACCTTGACCACCTTCGCCAGGTCGTTCACCAGTCCGGCCTGCTTCAGCGCCAGCACATCGACTTCGCCGGCACCCAGGCGCTGCAGGTCAGCCAAGGTGACCTCGGCGTTGTATGCGGCGGTGACGGACTTGAAGCCGCGCTTCGGCAGGCGGCGCTGCAGCGGCATCTGGCCGCCTTCGAAGCCCACCTTGTGGAAGCCACCGGCACGCGACTTCTGCCCCTTGTGGCCGCGACCCGCGGTCTTGCCCAGGCCCGAGCCGATGCCACGGCCGACACGGCGCCGCGCGCGCTTGGCGCCAGCGGACGGCTTGATCGAGTTGAGTTGCATGTGGATACCCGTTTGAAGTTCGGCGCTCAAAGCACCTGCACCAGATAGGCGATCTTGTTGATCATGCCGCGCACCGCCGGTGTGTCTTCGAGCACCGATTCACTGTTCAGTTTGCGCAGTCCCAGGCCCCGCACGGTGTCGCGGTGCGATCGCTTGGTGCCGATCGGGCTGCGCACCAGCTTGACTTTGACGGTCTTCTTGTCGGACATTTGTTTTCTCCGCTCAGCCGAGGATGTCCTCGACCGACTTGCCGCGCTTGGCCGCCATCTCGGCCGGCGTGGACAGACGCTTCAGCGCGTCCAGCGTGGCACGCACCATGTTGTAGGGGTTGGACGAGCCCAGGCTCTTGGCCGCGATGTCGGTGACCCCCATGACCTCGAACACCGCGCGCATCGGGCCACCGGCGATGATGCCGGTACCGGCCGGCGCCGGCGCCATCAGCACCTTGGCCGCGCCATGCTCGCCCCGCACGTTGTGGTGGATCGAGCCGTTCTTCAGCGACACCTTGACCAGGTTGCGACGCGCGTCTTCCATGGCCTTTTGCACCGCCACCGGCACTTCCTTGGCCTTGCCCTTGCCCATGCCGATGCGGCCGTCGCCGTCGCCGACCACCGTCAGCGCCGCAAAGCTGAGTGTGCGGCCGCCCTTGACCACCTTGGTCACGCGGTTCACCGCGATCATCTTTTCCTTCAGGCCGTCCTCGTTGGCTTCGGTCTGGGCGCGAGGTTGAAACTTCGCCATGAATCTTTCCTTCTTGCGCTACGCGCTTAGAACTGCAGGCCGGCTTCGCGCGCGGCTTCGGCCAGAGCCTTGACGCGCCCGTGGAAGGCAAAGCCGGCGCGGTCGAAGGCCACCTTCTCGATGCCGGCGGCCTTGGCCTTCTCGGCGATGCGTTTGCCGACGAGGGCCGCCGCGGAAGCGGTGCCGCCCTTGCCGCTGCCACCCAGTTGCTCGCGCACCGCCTTCTCGGCGGTGGACGCACTGGCCAGCACCCGACTGCCATCATCGGAGATGACGCTGGCATACACGTGAAGGTTCGAACGGAACACCGTCAGACGCGCCACCACCTGCTGCGCAATGCGCAAGCGGGTCTGACGGGCGCGACGAAGGCGCTGGTCTTTCTTGTTCAGCATGATGTTGTTCCTTACTTCTTCTTCGTCTCTTTCAGGCTGACGCGCTCGTCGGCGTAGCGGATGCCCTTGCCCTTGTAGGGCTCGGGCGGACGGATGGCGCGCACTTCGGCGGCCACCTGGCCGACGGACTGGCGGTCGGCGCCCTTGATCAGGATCTCGGTCTGCGTCGGTGTTTCCACCTTCACGCCGGCCGGCATGTCCTTGACCACCGGGTGCGAGAAGCCGATCTGCAGGTTCAGCTTCTGCCCCTGTGCCTGGGCGCGAAAGCCCACGCCGACCAAGGTAAGCTTCTTCTCGAAGCCCTTGCTGACGCCGTTGATCATGTTGTTGACCAGCGCGCGCATCGTGCCGCTCATCGCGCCGGCAGCCACGCTGTCGTTGGCCGGTTCGAAGCTGAGCGTACCGCCGTCGAGCTTGACATTGACCAGCGCATTGCCGGCGCGCACCAGCGTGCCGTTGCTGCCTTTGACCGAAATCTGTTCTGCCGTGATGGCAACGTCCACACCCTTGGGGACGGTGATCGGCATCTTTCCTACGCGAGACATGGCTCGATCCCTTCCGTTAAGCGACGTAGCAGAGCACTTCGCCACCGACACCGGTCTGGCGCGCCTTGCGGTCGGTCATCACGCCCTTGGGCGTGGTCACGATCGCCACACCCAGGCCGTTCATCACCGACGGAATGGCCTCACGGCCGCGATAAACACGCAGGCCCGGGCGGCTGACACGCTCGATGCGCTCGATCACCGGGCGGCCGGCGTAGTACTTCAGTGCGATCTCGAGCTGGCTCTTGCCGTCGTCGTCGCGCACCGAGAAGCCGTCGATGTAGCCCTCGTCCTTCAGGACCTGGGCGATCGCCACCTTGATCTTCGACGACGGCATCGACACCACGGCCTTGTCAACGCTCTGCGCGTTGCGGATGCGGGTCAGCATATCGGCGATCGGATCACTCATGCTCATGGATAAATCTCCTGGAAGTGCCCGCCAACGCGGGACACGGCCGATATCACCAGCTGGCCTTGACGACGCCGGGAATGTCGCCCTTGAAGGCGAGATCGCGGATCTTGCTGCGGCCCAGGCCGAACATGCGGAAGTTGCCGCGCGACCGGCCGGTCAGCTCGCAGCGGTTGCGCAGCCGCGTCGGGTAGGCGTTGCGCGGCAGCTTTTGCAATTGCAGGCGCGCGGAATAGCGTTCTTCGTCGCTGCGCTTGGCGTCGTTGGCGGTCGCCTTCAACTCGGCGTACTTCTTCGCGAATTTGGCAACCAGCTTCTCGCGTTTGTCCTGCCGCTGGATATGGGACTGTTTGGCCACGTCGGTACCTCAGTTCTTGAACGGGAAACGGAAGGCCGTGAGCAGCGCCTTGCACTCGTCGTCGTTTTGCGCGCTGGTGGTGATGCTGATGTTCAGCCCACGGATCGCGTCGATCTTGTCGTAGTCGATCTCGGGAAAGATGATCTGTTCCTTGACGCCAACGTTGTAGTTGCCACGGCCATCGAAAGCCCGGCCGCTGATGCCACGGAAGTCGCGCACGCGCGGCAAAGCGATGGTGACGAAACGATCGAGGAATTCGTACATGCGCACGCCGCGCAGCGTGACCATGCAGCCGATGGGCACGTTCTCGCGAATCTTGAAGCCGGCGATCGGCTTCTTCGACTTGGTGACCACGGGCTTCTGGCCGGCGATCTTGGTCAGGTCGCCAACGGCGTTGTCCATGACCTTCTTGTCGGCCACCGCCTCACTGACACCCATGTTCAGCGTGATCTTCGTCAGGCGGGGTACCTGCATGACCGACTTGAATCCGAACTTGGTCATCAGGTCGGGCACCACCGTCTCGCGGTAGTAGGTCTGCAAGCGCGCCGGTTGGGCCGTCTGTTGTTGAGCCATGATCGTGCCTTAAACCTTGATCTGTTCGCCGCTGGACTTGTAGATGCGCACCTTGTCGCCGTTGTCCAGCAACTTGATGCCAACGCGGTCGGCCTTGGACGTCGCCGCGTTGTAGATCGCCACATTCGACTGGTGAATCGGCATCGTCTTGTCCACCACGCCGCCCGTTGTGCCCTTCATCGGATTGGGCTTGACGTGCTTTTTGACGACATTGATGCCATCGACGAGCAGATGGTCGTCATCGACGCGGCGCGACACCGTGCCGCGCTTGCCCTTGTCGCGCCCGGCCAAGACGATGACCGGGTCGCCCTTGCGAATCTTTTTCATGCTTGTCTTCCTTTGGGCGCGCCGCGTCAGAGCACTTCCGGTGCCAGCGACACGATCTTCATGAAGCGTTCGGTACGCAGTTCGCGCGTCACCGGCCCGAAGATGCGCGTGCCGATCGGCTCGAGCTTGGCGTTCAGGAGCACGGCCGCGTTGCCGTCGAACTTGATCAGGGAGCCGTCTTGGCGGCGCACGCCCTTCGCTGTGCGCACCACCACAGCGCTGTAGATCTCGCCCTTCTTGACGCGACCGCGCGGCGCGGCTTCCTTGATGCTGACCTTGATGACATCGCCGATGCCGGCGTAACGGCGCTTGGAGCCGCCCAGCACCTTGATGCACATGACGGACTTCGCGCCCGTATTGTCGGCGACGTCAAGTCGCGATTGCATTTGAATCATGTTGTCAGTTCCCAACTTGGCCCGCCCGGCACAACTGCGTGCCACCGCGGTCAGTCTTGGGCCCGTCGAGAGGTGCTGCTAGGCGGCACCCCTGGTGGGGCGGATCCAGCTTGTCGAGTTTGCCTTCAAAAAACGAGGCAACGCGCCAAACCGGCGAAGCTTTTGATTATGTACTGGAGGCGAACACCTTGTCAACGGCGAGTCGCTTCCTGGGGCCTTCAGCCTTGGGCGGCCTTGGCCTGCGCCAGCAGCGTGTTCGCGTCGCTGACCTCAAACTTGCCAGGGCCTTCGACGTTGAGATTCTTGACCACGCCGTCCACCACCAGCATCGAATAGCGATTGGAGCGCAGACCCATGCCGCGCGCCGTCAGGTCCAGCGTCAGACCGGTGGCCTTGGCAAAATCGGCACTGCCGTCAGCCATCATGCGCACCTTGCCGGCCGTTTTCTGATCGCGGCCCCAAGCGCCCATGACGAAGGCGTCGTTCACCGACACGCACCAGATTTCGTCCACGCCGGCCGCCTTCAACTCGGCCGCCTTTTCCACGTAGCCCGGCACATGCTTGGCCGAGCAGGTGGGCGTGAAGGCACCCGGCAGGCCAAAGATCGCCACTGTCTTGCCGGCCGTCGACTTGGCGACGTCGAAGCCGTTGGGGCCAATCGCGCAGCCGTTGCCCTCGACTTCGACGAATTCCTGCAGGTTGCCGGCGGGCAGTTTGTCTCCGACTTTCAACATCTTGAACTCCTGTTGGTTGAGGCCCACCGGGGAACCCAAAGGCGAGGGCCGGACTGCCAGTATTCCAGCGATCCGGCCCAGGTGTGCAGGGCGCGCGCCAAAGCCCGCCGCGTCTTGCGGCTTAAGTTAGGCCGGCCTTCTTCACGAGCCGGGTGGCGACCCAACTCTTGGTCTTCGAGATGGGCCGGCCTTCGGCGATCTCGACCACGTCGCCGAGCTTGTACTCGCCTTTCTCGTCGTGCGCGTGGTACTTGCGCGAGCGCGCAACGATCTTGCCGTACAACTCATGCGTGACGCGGCGCTCGACCAGCACGGTGATGGTCTTGGAGCGCTTGTCGCTGACCACCTCGCCAACCAGTGTGCGCGTGTTCTTCTCCGGAGCAGCTTGCACTTCGCTCATTTCGCGGCCTCTCTCTTCTTCTCGGTGAGGATCGTCTTGGCGCGCGCGACATCGCGTCGCGTCTTGCGCAGCACCGAGTGGTTGGTCAGTTGCTGGGTCGCCTTTTGCATGCGCAGGCCGAAATGGGCGCGTAGCAGGTCGGTGACTTCCTTTTCGAGCGCGGCCACATCCTTGGCACGCAGTTCGCTGGTCTTCATCAGTCTTTCTCCAGGCGCCGATCAGGCGCCGATCTGGCGCGCGACGAAAGTGCAGCGCAACGGCAGCTTGGCCGATGCCAGCAGGAAAGCTTCGCGCGCCAAGGTCTCCGGCACACCGTTGATCTCGTACAGCACCTTGCCCGGCTGAATCTCGGCGACGTAGTACTCGGGGTTGCCCTTGCCGTTGCCCATGCGCACTTCGGCCGGCTTTTGCGAAATCGGCTTGTCCGGGAAGATGCGGATGAAGATGCGGCCACCGCGCTTGATGTGGCGCGAGATGGCGCGACGCGCGGCTTCGATCTGGCGGGCAGTGAGGCGTCCCCGTTCGGTGGCCTTGAGGCCGAATTCGCCGAAGGACACTTTGGCGCCGCGCGTGGCGACGCCGGTGTTGCGTCCCTTTTGTTCCTTGCGGAACTTGCGACGTGCTGGTTGCAACATGCTTATTCCCCTTTGTTCTCGGCGTCTGCCGCCGGCAGCGGCGCAACGGCCTTGCGCACGCGCTTGACGGCCGGTGACTTGGGCCCATCGCCGGCTTCCGTCGTCTTGTCGGCAGCAGCTGACGTTGCGGCACGGGCCGGACGGTCGCCGGCGGGACGCGGACGACCCCCTGGCGCGCCACCCGGCGCCCCAGGACGCGGCGTGCGGCGCGAGCGGCGATCGTCGTCACCGGCCTCTGGCTTGGCGCCCGGTGCCTCACCATGTGCCAGACGGTCACCCCGATACACCCAGACCTTGACGCCGATGACCCCGTAGGTGGTCTTGGCTTCGGAGAAGCCGTAGTCGATGTCGGCCTTCAACGTGTGCAGCGGCACTCGCCCTTCGCGGTACCACTCGCAGCGCGCGATCTCGATGCCGTTCAGGCGGCCCGAGGACATGATCTTGATGCCCTGCGCGCCCAGGCGCATGGCGTTCTGCATCGCGCGCTTCATGGCGCGGCGGAACATGATGCGTTTCTCCAGTTGCTGGGTGATGCTGTCGGCGATGAGCTGCGCGTCGATCTCGGGCTTGCGCACCTCCTCGATGTTCACCGCCACCGGCACGCCCAGGCGCTTGGCCAGTTCGAGCTTCAGGTTCTCGATGTCCTCGCCCTTCTTGCCGATAACCACACCCGGACGGGCCGAGTAGATGGTGATGCGTGCGTTCTTCGCCGGGCGCTCGATCAGGATGCGCGAGACGGCGGCACTCTTGAGCCGCGTCTTGAGAAATTCGCGCACGTGCAGATCTTCCGCCAGCATGGTGGAGAAGTTCTTCTTCGTGGCGAACCAGCGCGATGCCCAGGCACGTGTCACAGGCAACCGGAAGCCGGTGGGGTGGATTTTTTGTCCCATGTCGTTTGCTCTGCCCTTGCCTTAGTTGCCGACCGTCACGTAGATGTGGCAGGTGGGCTTGCTGATACGGTTGCCGCGGCCCTTGGCCCGCGCGGACGAGCGCGTGAGCGTGGCGCCCTGCTCGACATAGATCGACTTGACCTTCAGTTCGTCGATGTCGGCACCGTCGTTGTGTTCGGCATTGGCGATGGCCGAGGCCAGCGCCTTGCGGATGATGCCGGCGGCCTTCTTGGGCGTGAAGCTCAGAATGTCCAGCGCCTGGTCCACCTTCTTGCCGCGCACCATGTCCGCCACCAGCCGACCCTTGTCGACCGACAGCCTCACGCCGCGCACACTTGCTTTGGTTTCCATCGTCGCCATCCCCTTACTTCTTGGCCTTCTTGTCGGCCGGGTGACCCTTGAAGGTGCGCGTCTGCGCAAACTCGCCCAGCTTGTGGCCGACCATCTGGTCGGTCACGTACAGCGGGACATGCTGCTTGCCGTTGTGCACCGCGATCGTCAGGCCGATGAACTCGGGCAGGATCGTCGAGCGACGCGACCAGGTCTTGACGGGCTTCTTGTCCTTGGTGGCCGAGGCCTTGTCGACCTTGGCCATCAGGTGATGGTCCACGAACGGACCCTTCTTCAGTGAGCGTGCCATCGTGCTGGCCCCTTACTTCTTGCGACGCGAGACGATCATCGTCTGCGTGCGCTTGTTGCTGCGCGTTCGGTAGCCCTTGGTCAGCGTGTTCCACGGCGACACCGGCACCTGGCCTTCGCCGGTACGACCTTCGCCGCCACCGTGCGGGTGGTCCACCGGGTTCATGGCCACGCCGCGCACCGTCGGGCGGATGCCCTTCCAGCGGATGGCGCCGGCCTTGCCGTACTGGCGCAGGTTGTGCTCTTCGTTGCTGACCTCGCCGATGGTGGCGCGGCAGTCGATGTGGATCTTGCGCACTTCGCCCGAGCGCAGACGCATCTGCGCGTAAATGCCTTCGCGCGCCATGAGCGTCACCGAGGTGCCGGCCGATCGAGCAATCTGCGCACCCTTGCCCGGCAGCATCTCGACGCAATGCACGGTGGAGCCCACCGGAATGTTGCGGATCGGCAGCGTGTTGCCGGCCTTGATCGGCGCTTCCGACCCGCTGAAGATGGTCGCGCCCACTTCCAGCCCGCGCGGGGCAATGATGTAGCGGCGCTCGCCGTCGGCGTAGCACACCAGCGCGATGTGGGCGGTGCGGTTCGGGTCGTATTCGATGCGCTCGACCTTGGCCGGCACACCGTCCTTGTTGCGCACGAAATCGACCACGCGGTAGTGGTGCTTGTGGCCCCCGCCCTTGTGGCGCACGGTGATGTGGCCGTTGTTGTTGCGCCCCGAATGCTGGAACTGCGGCTCCAGCAGCGACGCTTCGGGCTTGCCCTTGTGCAGGTGCTTGTGCACCACTTTCACCACGGCGCGGCGGCCGGGCGAGGTGGGTTTGACTTTGACGACGGCCATTACGCGGCCTCCCCGGAGAAGTTGAGCTCCTGGCCCGGCTTCAGGCAGACATAGGCCTTCTTCACGTGATCACGGCGGCCCATCGAGCGGCCGAAGCGCTTGCTCTTGCCCATCTGATTGACGGTCTGCACCGACGCCACTTCCACCTTGAACATCAGCTCGACAGCAGCCTTGATCTCGGGTTTGGTAGCGTCGCGCAGCACCTTGAACAGCACCTGATTCTGCTTCTCGGCGATGCGCGTGGCCTTTTCCGAGATGATCGGCGCGACCAGCACCTGCGCCAGGCGGCCTTCGTCAGGCTTCTTGACGGTCTTGGCAGTGCTCATGCGAACATCTCCTTGAGCTGTTCGATGGCGCCCTTGGTGACCAGCACCTTCTTGTAGAACACCAGCGACAGGGGGTCGGCATAACGCGGCTCGACCACCAGCACGTTGGCCAGGTTGCGCGAGGCCAGCGCCAGGTTGTCATCGACCGTATCGGCGATGACCATCACCGAGTCCAGGCCCATGGCCCTGAACTTCTGCGCCAGCAACTTGGTCTTCGGCGCATCGACGCTGATCGAATCGACCACCGCCAGCCGGCCATCGCGCACCAGTTGCGACAGGATCGACGCCATGCCGGCGCGGTACATCTTCTTGTTGACCTTGTGCGAGAAATTCTCGTCCGGCAGGTTCGGGAAGATGCGACCGCCCCCTCGCCAGATGGGCGAGGAGGTCATGCCCGCACGGGCACGGCCAGTGCCCTTCTGGCGGAACGGCTTCTTCGTCGAGTGCTTGACGGTGCCGCGGTCCTTCTGGGCACGTGTGCCCTGACGTGCATTGGCCTGGTAAGCGACCACCACCTGGTGCACCAGCGCTTCGTTGTAGTCACGCGCGAAGACCGTGTCCGGCGCATCCACCTTCGACGAGGCCTGGCCCTGATCGTTGAGGAGCTCGAGCTGCATCAGTTGGCTCCCTTGGCTTTGACGGCGGGGCGTACGACCACATGCCCGTTCTTCGCCCCCGGCACCGCGCCACGCACCAGCAGCAGCGAGCGCGCTTCGTCGATGCGCACCACATCGAGGTTCTGCGTGGTCACGGTCACGTCGCCCTTGTGGCCCGACATCTTCTTGCCCGGGAACACGCGCCCCGGGTCCTGCGCCATGGAGATCGAACCCGGCACGTTGTGCGAGCGGCTGTTGCCGTGCGACGCGCGCTGCGAGCTGAAGTTGTGACGCTTGATCGTGCCGGTGAAGCCCTTGCCGATCGAGGTGCCCTGCACATCGACGGCCTGGCCGACGGCGAAGAGGCCGACCGGCAGGGTAGCACCAGGCTTGTACTCGGCGGCGACTTCGGGCGTCACGCGGAACTCGCCCAGCACCTCACCGGCCAGCACCCCAGCCTTGGCCAGGTGACCGGCTTCGGGTTTGGTGACACGCGAGGCCTTGCGCGAGCCGAAGGCCACCTGGATGGCGCTGTATCCGTCGGCGGCTTCGGTCTTGATCTGGGTGACGCGGTTGTCGGACACGTCGAGCACAGTCACGGGAACGGCATCGCCGTCGTCCGTGAAGATGCGCATCATGCCCACCTTGCGACCCAGCAATCCGAGACGATGGCTCAGACTCATGGATTTTCTCCAGCTTCCCCGACAGGGGAGCCTTTGTTTGACAAACCCGACATCGATTGGCCGGGCTGATGAATGCTCGATGCGTCTTTAGGCGCCGCGAGAAAAGCCTGTAAGTATATCAGTTGCGACGGCAGCCGCAACCGATGCCGACCTCACTGCAACTTGATTTCGACATCCACGCCCGCCGGCAGGTCCAACTTCATCAGCGCGTCCACCGTCTTGTCGGTCGGATCGACGATGTCCATCAAGCGCTGATGGGTGCGGATCTCGAACTGGTCGCGCGAGGTCTTGTTGACGTGGGGTGAACGCAGGATGTCGAAGCGTTGCATGCGCGTCGGCAAGGGCACAGGCCCACGCACGATGGCGCCGGTGCGCTTGGCGGTCTCAACGATCTCCAGCGCCGACTGGTCGATCAACTTGTAGTCGAATGCTTTCAGGCGGATGCGGATCTTTTGCTTTTGCATGATGGTCCGCCTTATTCGATGATCTTCGCCACCACGCCGGCGCCGACGGTGCGCCCGCCCTCGCGGATGGCAAAGCGCAGCCCCTCTTCCATGGCGATCGGGGCGATGAGCTTGACGGTGATGCTGACGTTGTCCCCAGGCATGACCATCTCCTTGTCCTTGGGCAGCTCCACCGCGCCGGTCACGTCCGTCGTGCGGAAGTAAAACTGCGGCCGGTAGTTGTTGAAGAACGGCGTGTGCCGCCCGCCTTCTTCCTTGCTCAGCACGTAGATCTCGGCCGTGAAGTGGGTGTGCGGCTTGACGCTGCCGGGCTTGCACAGCACCTGGCCGCGCTGCACGTCTTCGCGCTTGGTGCCGCGCAGCAGGATGCCGACGTTGTCGCCCGCTTGCCCTTGATCCAGCAGCTTCCTGAACATCTCCACGCCAGTGCAGGTGGTCTTTTGCGTGGGGCTGATGCCGACGATTTCGATTTCTTCGCCGACCTTGATGATGCCGCGCTCAACGCGGCCGGTGACGACGGTGCCGCGACCGCTGATGCTGAAGACGTCTTCCACCGGCATGAGGAAGGCGCCGTCGACGGCGCGCTCGGGCGTGGGGATGTAGGCGTCCAGCGCGTCGGCGAGCTTGAGGATGGCGCCTTCGCCGAGTTCGCCCTTGTCGCCTTCCATGGCGAGCTTGGCGCTGCCGTGGATGATGGGGGTGGCATCCCCGGGGAATTCGTACTTGTCCAGCAGTTCGCGCACTTCCATCTCCACCAGCTCGAGCAGCTCGGCGTCGTCGACCATGTCGCACTTGTTGAGGAAGACGATGATGTAGGGCACACCCACCTGGCGCGCCAGCAGGATGTGCTCGCGCGTTTGCGGCATGGGGCCGTCGGCGGCGGACACCACCAGGATGGCGCCGTCCATCTGCGCCGCACCGGTGATCATGTTCTTGATGTAGTCGGCGTGCCCGGGGCAGTCGACGTGCGCGTAGTGGCGCTTGGCGGTTTCGTATTCGACGTGCGCGGTGTTGATGGTGATGCCGCGTGCCTTTTCTTCGGGCGCGGCGTCGATCTGGTCGTACGCCTTGGCTTCACCGCCGAACTTGCTGCTCAGCACGGTCGTGATCGCCGCCGTCAGCGTGGTCTTTCCGTGGTCCACGTGCCCAATGGTCCCCACGTTGACGTGCGGCTTGGTGCGTTCGAATTTGCCTTTTGCCATTCTCAAATCTCCGAAAAAAGAGCGTTGCCAGTGCGTGGGTTTAGGTTTCCGAAGGGCTGTGGATTCACCCACCACTGGCAGCGGATGGCAACCCTTCGAAGACCATTGAAGGACAGGGTTCGCGAAGCGACCGCCTGCCCTTCGAGACTGTTACTTTCCCCGCGCCGTGATGATGGCGTCGGCGACGTTCTTCGGCGCCTCGCTATAGTGCTTGAACTCCATGGTGTAGGTGGCGCGGCCCTGCGACATCGAACGCAGCGTGGTCGAATAGCCGAACATTTCCGACAGCGGCACTTCGGCCTTGATGACCTTGCCGCCACCGGGCATGTCGTCCATGCCCTGCACCATGCCACGGCGTGAGGACAGGTCGCCCATCACGTTGCCGGCGTACTCCTCGGGCGTCTCGACCTCCACCGCCATCATCGGCTCGAGGATCACCGGCTGAGCCTTGCGGCAGCCGTCCTTGAAACCCAGTGACGCGGCCATCTTGAAGGCGTTTTCATTCGAGTCCACCTCGTGGTAGGAGCCGAAGGTCAGTGTGACCTTCACGTCGACCACGGGGTAGCCCGCCAGCACCCCGGTGGGCAACGAATCCTCAACGCCCTTCTTCACCGCAGGGATGAATTCGCGCGGCACCACGCCGCCCTTGATGGCATCGACGAACTCGAAGCCAACTCCCGGTTCCTGGGGTTCGATCTTCAGCACCACATGGCCGTACTGGCCCTTGCCGCCGGACTGGCGCACGAACTTGCCTTCGATGTCCTGCACCGGTTTGCGGATCGTCTCGCGGTAGGCGACTTGCGGCTTGCCGACGTTGGCTTCCACACCGAACTCGCGCTTCATGCGATCGACGATGATCTCCAGGTGCAGTTCGCCCATGCCGGAGATGATGGTCTGGCCGCTTTCCTCGTCGGTGCGCACCCGAAACGACGGGTCTTCCTGCGCCAGGCGGCCCAGCGCAATGCCCATCTTCTCCTGGTCGGCCTTGGTCTTCGGCTCCACCGCCTGGCTGATCACCGGCTCGGGGAAGACCATCTTTTCCAGCGTGATGATGTGATCGGGGTCACACAGGGTTTCGCCCGTGGTCACCTCCTTCAGCCCCACGCAGGCAGCGATGTCACCAGCCAGGATCTCCTTGATCTCCTCGCGCTGGTTGGCGTGCATTTGCAGGATGCGGCCGATGCGTTCCTTCTTGCCGCGGATCGGGTTGTAGACCGAATCGCCACTCTTCAGCACGCCGGAATAGACGCGCACGAAAGTCAGCTGACCGACGTACGGGTCGGTCATCAGTTTGAATGCGAGGGCGGCAAACTTCTCGTTGTCCGCCGCCCGGCGCTCTGTCGGCTTGTCGTCGTCATCGGTGCCCGGCACCGGCGGAATGTCGACCGGCGACGGCATGAAGTCGATGACCCCGTCGAGCATGCGCTGCACGCCCTTGTTCTTGAAGGCCGAGCCGCAGAACATGGGTTGGATCTCGGCCGCCAGCGTGCGCGAGCGCAGGCCCTGCTTGATCTCGACTTCGCTCAACTCGCCGGACTCGAGGTACTTGTTCATCAGCTCTTCGCTGGCCTCGGCAGCGGCCTCGACCATGGTCTCGCGCCACTTGTCGGCGTCCGCCTGCAGTTCCGCCGGGATGTCACGGAAGTCGAACTTCATGCCCTGGGTCGAATCGTCCCAGATGATGGCCTTCATCTTGATCAGGTCGATCACGCCGGCGAACTTTTCTTCGGCGCCGATGGGCAGCACCACGGGCACCGGGTTCGCCTTCAGGCGCACCTTCATCTGCTCGTAGACCTTGAAGAAATTGGCGCCGGTGCGGTCCATCTTGTTGACGAACATCAGCCGCGGCACGCGGTACTTGTTGGCCTGGCGCCAGACGGTCTCAGACTGCGGCTGCACGCCGCCGACGGCGCAATAGACCATGCACGCGCCGTCGAGGACGCGCATGCTGCGCTCGACCTCGATCGTGAAGTCGACGTGCCCGGGGGTGTCGATGATGTTGATGCGGTGCTCGGGCAGCGCCAGGTCCATGCCCTTCCAGAAACAGGTGGTCGCGGCCGAGGTGATCGTGATGCCGCGCTCTTGCTCCTGCTCCATCCAGTCCATCGTGGCCGCGCCGTCGTGCACCTCACCGATCTTGTGGTTCACCCCGGTATAGAACAGGATGCGCTCGGTGGTCGTGGTCTTGCCAGCATCGATGTGCGCGGAGATACCGATGTTGCGGTAGCGCTCGATGGGTGTCTTGCGGGCCATGGTGTCACTCCAAATACAGGGGCCGCCCCGGGTTAGTGATAACCCTCAGAGCGGCCGGAAGCGGGTTTAGTTCGGCGCGGGCTTCAGAACCTGAAGTGCGAGAAGGCCTTGTTGGCCTCGGCCATGCGGTGCACCTCGTCGCGCTTCTTCATCGCGCCGCCACGGCCTTCGGAGGCTTCGAGCAACTCGTTCGCCAAGCGCTGCGACATCGACTTCTCACCGCGCTTGCGCGCCGATTCCTTCAGCCAGCGCATCGCCAGCGCGACCCGACGGATCGGACGAACCTCGACCGGCACCTGGTAGTTGGCGCCGCCAACACGACGGCTCTTGACCTCGACCATCGGCTTGATGTTGTTCAGCGCCACGACGAAGATCTCCAGCGGATCCTTGCCGGCCTTCTTCTCTATCTGGTCAAGTGCGCCATAAATAATGCGCTCGGCGATGGCCTTCTTGCCGCCTTCCATGATGACGTTCATGAACTTCGACAAATCGACCGAGCCGAACTTCGGATCGGGCAGCACTTCGCGTTTGGGAACTTCGCGACGACGGGGCATTGGAATCTTCCTTGTTTCGATTCAGTTGGCGCACCCGACATCGGGCCGCCTCGAAGAGCCATCGAGACTCTTCACTTACTTGGATGCCCGACTTGGGCGTCCTTTCCTTCAGCCTTGAAGGCTCAAGCCTTCTTGGGCCGCTTGGCGCCGTACTTGGAGCGCGACTGCTTGCGATCCTTGACACCCTGCAAGTCGAGCGAACCACGCACGATGTGATAGCGCACACCCGGCAGGTCCTTGACGCGACCGCCGCGCACCAGCACGACGCTGTGCTCTTGCAGGTTGTGGCCTTCGCCGCCGATGTAGGAGATGATCTCGAAGCCGTTGGTCAGCCGCACCTTGGCCACCTTGCGCAGCGCCGAGTTCGGCTTCTTCGGCGTGGTGGTGTATACGCGCGTGCACACACCCCGACGCTGAGGACCGCCTTGCAGCGCCGGCGACTTGGACTTCACGACCTCGGTTTGGCGACCCTGGCGCACGAGCTGGTTGATGGTTGGCATAAGTAACCCGTTCCGATTGAATTCAAGCGCTTTGTCAAGGTTTCAACAGGCGCCGGCATCGTGCGCACCTTGCAACAAAGCGGATTCGCAACCGGTGGCAGGCCGCCGCTTCTAAGGGTGACGCGGGGTGCCAATGGTGAACCGCTCGACAAAGAGCGCAGCAGCTTATCTGCTGAAAAGCCTTCCATTATATTCGCGCGCTGAACGGACAGCAATAGCCGATGGTTTTCCGACCTGTAGCGCCTGGCATGACGCCGATGCCTCATCCCCCTGCCAACAACATGCCCACACCCGAGTCCTTGGTGCTGGATACCAATGTCGTTCTCGACTGGCTGTTGTTCGATGATCCAAGATGCGGCGAGCTTGCCAAGCAGATCGAATCGCGGCAGTTGATCTGGCGCGCCACGGCGGCGATGCGCGAAGAACTGGCCATCGTCTTGCCTCGACCGCAGCTTCAGGCGTGGGAAGGCGAGCAGGTGCTGCCACGCTTCGACCGATGGGCGCAATTGACGCCCGAGATCGGTCTCGCAAGGGTCATCGCGCCTCGCTGCCGCGACGATGCCGACCAGAAGTTCATCGACCTGGCCTGCACGCTCGGACGATGCTGGCTCTTGACGCGCGACCGCGCCCTGCTCGACCTGAGCAAAGCGGCTCGGCCGCATGGCGTGGAAGTGCTCAGCCCTGCGGCATGGCTACGACGCCAGGGCAATGCGGCAGGGATCGCGGCAGAGGGTTGACATGCACCGGTGCAAAAAAGGGCGGCCGTAGCCGCCCTTGCCTAGCACAACGCGTTCGTCACTCGGCCGACTCACCCGCCGCGGCCTGTGCCGCCACGGCCGCATCGACGTTGGCCATCTGCGCCGCCGCCAGCTCTTCGGCCTCTTCCAGCGCGATCGAGCGACGCTCGGTCTCGTCCATGGCTTCCTTGGCCTTGCGCGCCTGGTGGAAGGCCATGCCGGTGCCGGCAGGAATCAGCCGGCCGACGATGACGTTTTCCTTCAGGCCGCGCAGCTCGTCGCGCTTGCCCATGATCGCCGCCTCCGTGAGTACACGGGTGGTTTCCTGGAACGAGGCCGCCGAGATGAAGCTGTCGGTGGACAGGCTGGCCTTGGTGATGCCCAGTAGCACGTCGGCGTAGGTGGCTACCACCTTGTCCTCGGCACGCAGGGCGTCGTTGGTGTCAAACAGCTCGGAGCGCTCGACCTGCTCGCCGGCGATGTAGCTGCTGTCGCCGGGGTTGACGATCTGCACGCGGCGCAGCATCTGGCGAACGATCACCTCGATGTGCTTGTCGTTGATCTTCACGCCCTGCAGGCGATAGACGTCCTGCACCTCGTCGACGATGTAGCGTGCCAGCTCCTCGACACCCAGCAGCCGCAGGATGTCCTGTGGCTCGGCCGGCCCGTCGACGATCGCTTCACCCTTGTTCACCACCTGCCCCTCGTGCACCAGGATGTTCTTCTCCTTCGGCACCAGCTTTTCATCCACCTTGCCGTCCGGGTCGGTGATCTGCAGGCGAATCTTGCCCTTGGTCTCCTTGCCGAAGGACACCGTGCCGGTGGTCTCGGCCAGGATGCCGGCATCCTTCGGGCTGCGCGCTTCGAACAGCTCGGCCACCCGCGGCAGGCCGCCGGTGATGTCGCGCGTCTTCTGGCCTTCCACCGGGATGCGCGCCAGCACTTCGCCGGGCATCAGGTCCTGGCCGTCGCGGATCTGCACCAGCGAACCGATCGGGAAGCTGATCGTCACCGAGTGATCGGTGCCGGGGATCTTGACCTCGCTGCCGGCCACGTCCAGCAGCTTGACCTGCGGGCGCACCACCTTGGTCGCGCCACGGCGCTTCGGGTCGATGACCACCAGCGTCGACAGGCCCGTCACCTCGTCGAGTTGCCGTGCCACGGTAACGCCTTCCTCGACGTTCTCGAACTTCGCCTTGCCGGCAAACTCGGTGATGATCGGGCGCGTCAGCGGGTCCCAGTTGGCCAGCACCATGCCGGCCTTCAACGACTGGTCGGGCTTGACGTTCAGCAGCGCACCGTAGGGCACCTTGTGCCGCTCACGCTCACGGCCATGCGGATCGGCGATGACGATCTCGCCGGAACGCGAGATCACCACCAGCTCACCCTTGCCGTTGGTGACGTAGCGCATCGTCGGGTTGAAACCCACCACGCCGTCGGACTTGGCCTCGACGTTGTTGGCCACCGCCGCGCGCGACGCCGCACCACCGATGTGGAAGGTGCGCATCGTCAACTGCGTGCCGGGTTCGCCGATCGACTGCGCGGCGATGACGCCCACCGCCTCGCCGGTGTTGACCAGGCCGCCGCGGCCCAGGTCACGCCCGTAGCACTTGGCGCACAAGCCGAAGCGCGTGGCGCAGGTCAATGGCGTGCGGACCTTGACCTCGTCGATGCCCGCGGCCTCGAGCATGTCCAGCACGTCCTCGTCGAGCATCTCGCCCGCACCCAGGAGCGTGCCCTGCGTCTCGGGGTGCAGCACCTCGACCGCGGTGACGCGGCCCAGGATGCGGTCGCGCAGTGATTCGATGACTTCGCCGCCTTCGATCAACGCGCGCATCGCGATGCCGTTGTGCGTACCGCAGTCCTCCTCGATGACCACCAGATCCTGTGTCACGTCGACCAGCCGGCGCGTCAGGTAGCCCGAATTCGCCGTCTTCAGCGCCGTGTCCGCCAAGCCCTTGCGCGCGCCGTGCGTGGAAATGAAGTACTGCAGCACGTTCAGGCCTTCACGGAAGTTGGCCGTGATCGGCGTCTCGATGATCGAGCCGTCCGGCTTGGCCATCAGCCCGCGCATGCCGGCCAGCTGGCGGATCTGCGCGGCGGAACCGCGCGCGCCCGAGTCGGCCATCATGTAGATCGAGTTGAAGGACTCCTGGTCGACTTCCTTGCCGTGGCGGTCGATGACCTTTTGCTTGCTCAGCTGGGCCATCATGACCTTGCCGACTTCGTCGCCGGTCTTGCCCCAGATATCGACCACCTTGTTGTAGCGCTCGCCGGCGGTCACCAGGCCCGAGACGTACTGCTGCTCGATCTCCTTGACCTCCTTCTCGGCGCGCTCGATGAGCTTGGGCTTTTCCTTGGGCACCAGCATGTCGTCGATGGCGATCGAGATGCCGGCACGCGTGGCCAGCTTGAAGCCGGCCTGCAGCAGCTTGTCGGCGAAGATCACCGTCTCCTTCAAGCCGCACTTGCGGAAGGACACGTTGATGAGGCGCGAGATCTCCTTCTTCTTCAACGCCTTGTTGATGTTGCTGAAGGGCAGGCCCTTCGGCAGGATCTCGGACAGCAGCGCCCGGCCCACGGTGGTGGCCACCAGGTTGGTCACCGGCTCGAACTCCCCGTCCGCACCTTTGACGTATTCCGTCAGGCGCACGCTGATCTTGGCGGTGACTTCCACCGCGCCGTTGTCCAGAGCGCGCAGCATCTCGGTCACGTCCGAGAAGACCATGCCCTCACCCAGCCCGTTGGTGCGCTCGCGCGTCGCGTAGTACAGGCCCAGCACCACGTCCTGTGACGGCACGATCGACGGTTCGCCGTTCGCGGGGAAGAGCACGTTGTTGGAGGCCAGCATCAAGCGTGCGGGCTTCCATCTGCGCCTCGATGGACAGCGGAATGTGCACCGCCATCTGGTCGCCGTCGAAGTCGGCGTTGAAGGCCGAGCACACCAGCGGATGCAGCTGGATCGCCTTGCCCTCGATCAGCACCGGCTCGAAGGCCTGGATGCCCAGCCGATGCAAGGTCGGCGCACGGTTCAGCAGCACCGGGTGTTCCTTGATGACTTCCTCGAGGATGTCCCACACCACCGGCGTGCCGGATTCGACTTCCTTCTTCGCCGCCTTGATGGTGGTGGCGATGCCCATCGCCTCCAGCCGCGAGAAGATGAAAGGCTTGAACAGTTCCAGGGCCATCAGCTTGGGCAGGCCGCACTGATGCAGCTTGAGCGTCGGGCCGACCACGATGACCGAACGGCCCGAGTAGTCGACGCGCTTGCCCAGCAGGTTCTGGCGGAAGCGGCCGCTCTTGCCCTTGATCATGTCGGCCA
Source organism: uncultured beta proteobacterium (assembly GCA_963837675.1). GTDB lineage: Bacteria > Pseudomonadota > Gammaproteobacteria > Burkholderiales > Burkholderiaceae_C > Rubrivivax. The sequence goes on from CAWIOH010000003.1 coordinate 450,955, forward strand.
GCGACTTCAGCGCGCGCTTGTTGGCGCCGGTCATCGCCTTGCCGCGGCGGCCGTTGTCCAGCAGGCTGTCCACGGCTTCCTGCAGCATGCGCTTTTCGTTGCGCACGATGATTTCCGGCGCCTTCAGCTCCAGCAGCCGCGCCAGGCGGTTGTTGCGGTTGATGACGCGGCGGTACAGGTCGTTCAGGTCACTGGTGGCGAAGCGGCCGCCATCCAGCGGCACCAGCGGACGCAGGTCCGGCGGCAGCACCGGCAGCACCTGCATGACCATCCAGTGCGGCTTGATGCCCGAGCTGCTTGAAGGCCTCCATGACCTTCTGGCGCTTGCTGTTCTTCTTCATCTTCAGCTCGGAGCCGGTGGCGTCGTTCTTGATCTTCTCGATCTCGACGTCCAGGTCCAGCTCCTCGAGCAGCTTCTTGATGCCCTCGGCACCCATCAGCGCGACGAACTCGTCACCGTATTCGACGCGCTTGGCCTCGTAGTCGTCCTCGGTCATGATCGAGAACTTCTTCAGCGGCGTCATGCCCGGATCGACGACGACATAGGCCTCGAAGTACAGCACCCGCTCGATGTCGCGCAAGCGTCATGTCGAGCACCAGGCCCAGACGCGACGGCAGGCTCTTCAGGAACCAGATGTGCGCGCACGGCGCGGCCAGGTCGATGTGGCCCATGCGGTCGCGCCGCACCTTGGTCTGCGTGACCTCGACGCCGCACTTCTCGCAAATGACGCCGCGATGCTTCAGGCGCTTGTACTTGCCGCACAGGCACTCGTAGTCCTTGATCGGGCCGAAGATCTTGGCGCAGAACAGGCCGTCGCGTTCCGGCTTGAAGGTGCGGTAGTTGATGGTCTCGGGCTTCTTCACCTCACCGAACGACCAGCAGCGGATCTTCTCCGGGCTGGCCAGGCCGATCTTGATGGCATCGAAATGCTCATCCGGGGTGAATTGCTTGAAAAGGTCGAGTAGTCCCTTCATGCATCAGCTCCTTAAATTCTTCTCGAGTTCAATGTCGATGCCAAGGGAGCGAATCTCCTTGACCAGCACATTGAACGATTCCGGCATGCCGGCTTCGATGGCGTGTTCGCCCTTGACGATGCTCTCGTACACCTTGGTGCGGCCGTTCACGTCGTCGGACTTGACGGTCAGCATTTCCTGCAGGATGTACGACGCGCCGTAGGCTTCCAGCGCCCAGACTTCCATCTCGCCGAAGCGCTGGCCGCCGAACTGCGCCTTGCCGCCCAGCGGCTGCTGCGTGACCAGGCTGTACGGACCGGTGGAGCGCGCGTGCATCTTGTCGTCCACCAGGTGGTGCAGCTTCAGCACGTGCATGTAGCCCACCGTCACCGGCCGCTCGAAGGCCTCGCCGGTGCGGCCGTCGTGCAGCGTGGCCTGGGTGCGGGTCGCCGTCAGCCCCTTCGCCGTGGCGATGTCGTCCGGGTAGGCCAGCTTCAGCATCGCGCGGATTTCGTTCTTCCGCCGCGCCGTCGAACACCGGCGTCGCAAACGGCACGCCGTGTTGCAGGTTGTGCGCCATCTCGAGCACTGTCGTCGTCGCTCATGTCGTCGAGCTGCGCCGTCTTGCCGCCGGACTTGTTGTACAGCTCGTCGAGGAACTTGCGCAGTTCGGCCACCTTGGACTGCTCCTGCAGCATGTCGCCGATGCGCTGGCCGATGCCCTTGCCGGCCCAGCCCAGGTGCACTTCGAGCACCTGCCCGACGTTCATGCGCGAAGGCACGCCCAGCGGGTTGAGCACGATGTCGCCGGGGTGCCGTCGGCCATGTAGGGCATGTCTTCGACCGGCAACGATCTTCGACACGACGCCCTTGTTGCCGTGGCGGCCGGCCATCTTGTCGCCCGGCTGCAGGCGGCGCTTGACGGCCAGGTACACCTTGACCATCTTCAGCACGCCGGCGGGCAATTCGTCGCCCTGCGTCAGCTTCTTGCGCTTTTCCTCGAAGGCCAGGTCGAAGCTGTGGCGCGTCTGTTCGTTGCGTGTTGCGGATGCTTTCCAGCTGGTTGGCCACTTCGTCGTCGGCCGGGCGGATGTCGAACCAGTGGAACTTGTCCACCGAGTCCAGGTAGTCCTTGGTGATGACCGTGCCCTTGGCGATCTTCTGCGGGCCGCCGTTGGCCGAGCTTGCCGACCAGCAGCTTCTCGATACGGTCGAAGGCGTCGGCCTCGACGATGCGCAGCTGGTCGTTCAGGTCCAGGCGGAAGCGCTTCAGCTCGTCGTCGATGATCTGCTGGGCGCGCTTGTCGCGCACGATGCCTTCGCGGGTGAAGACCTGCACGTCGATGACGGTGCCGTTGGTGCCCTGGTCGACGCGCAGCGAGGTGTCCTTCACGTCGGACGCCTTCTCGCCGAAGATCGCGCGCAGCAGCTTTTCTTCCGGCGTCAGCGTGGTCTCGCCCTTGGGCGTGACCTTGCCCACCAGCACGTCGCCGGGGTTGACCTCGGCGCCGACGTAGACGATGCCGCTCTCGTCCAGTCGGGCCAGTTGCTGCTCGCTCAGGTTCGGGATGTCGCGCGTGATTTCTTCGCTGCCCAGCTTGGTGTCGCGCGCCATCACCACCAGTTCCTCGATGTGGATCGAGGTGTAGCGGTCTTCGGCCACGACCCGTTCGCTGATCAGGATCGAGTCCTCGAAGTTGTAGCCGTTCCAGGGCATGAACGCGACCAGCATGTTCTGGCCCAGCGCCAGTTCGCCCAGGTCGGTCGATGCACCGTCGGCGACCACGTCGCCGTTGGCCACCACGTCACCGCGCTTGACGATCGGGCGCTGGTGGATGTTGGTGTTCTGGTTGCTGCGCTGGTACTTGATCAGGTTGTAGATGTCCACGCCGACTTCGCCGGCCACCGTCTCCGCGTCGTTGACGCGGATGACGATGCGGTTGGTGTCGACATAGTCGACCACGCCGCCGCGGCGTGGCGATGACCACGGTGCCGGAGTCGACCGCGGCGACGCGCTCGACACCGGTGCCGACCAGCGCCTTTTCGGGGCGCAGCGTCGGCACCGCCTGGCGCTGCATGTTGGCGCCCATCAGCGCGCGGTTGGCGTCATCGTGCTCGAGGAATGGCACCAGCGAGGCCGCCACCGACACGATCTGCGTCGGCGCCACGTCCATGTACTGCACGCGCTCGGGCGAGCACCAGCACCGATTCGCCGTTTTCGCGTGCCGAGACCAGCTCGTCGATCAGCTTGCCTTCGTCGTCCAGCGAGGCGTTGGCCTGCGCGATGACGTACTTGCCTTCCTCGATCGCCGACAGGTAGTCGATCTCCATCGTCACCTTGCCGTCGTCCACGCGCCGATAGGGCGTTTCGAGGAAGCCGTACTCGTTCAGCTGCGCATACAGCGCCAGCGAGTTGATCAGGCCGATGTTCGGGCCTTCCGGCGTCTCGATCGGGCACACGCGGCCGTAGTGCGTCGGGTGCACGTCGCGCACCTCGAAGCCGGCGCGCTCGCGCGTCAGGCCGCCCGGGCCCAGGGCCGAGACGCGCCGCTTGTGCGTGATCTCGCTCAGCGGGTTGGTCTGGTCCATGAACTGCGACAGCTGGCGAAGCGCCGAAGAATTCCTTCAGCGCCGCGGTGATCGGCTTGGAGTTGATCAGGTCGTGCGGCATCAGCGCTTCGGTCTCGGCCTGGCCGAGGCGCTCCTTGACCGCCTTCTCGATGCGCGCCAGGCCGCTGCGGTACTGGTTCTCGGCCAGTTCGCCGACGCAGCGCACGCGGCGGTTGCCCAGGTGGTCGATGTCGTCGACTTCGCCGTTGCCGTTGCGCAGGTCGACGAGGATCTTGACGACGTCGAGGATGTCCTCGTTGCTCAGCGTCATCGCGCCTTCGGGCGCGTCGCGGCCGACGCGGGCGTTGAACTTCATGCGCCCGACGCGGCTCAGGTCGTAGGTGTCGGCGCTGTAGAACAGGCGGTGGAACAGCGCTTCGACCGCGTCTTCGGTCGGCGGCTCGCCGGGGCGCATCATGCGGTAGATGGCCACGCGCGCGGCGAGCTGGTCGGCGGTTTCGTCGGACGCCAGCGTCTGGCTGATGTAGGCGCCCTGGTTCAGCTCGTTGGTGAACAGGCACTGCACTTCCTTGATGCCGGCGGCGCGCAGCTTCTTCAGCAGCGCTTCGGTCAACTCGTCGTTGGCCTTGGCGATGATCTCGCCGGTGTCGGCATCGACCATGTTGCGCGCGACGATGCGGCCGACCAGGTAGTCCTCCGGCACCGAGACGAAGTCCGGTGCCGGTCTGCTCCAGCTGGCGCACATGGCGCGCGGTGATGCGCTTGTCCTTCTCGACGACGACCTTGCCGTCCTTGTCGGTGATGTCGAAGCGTGCCACCTCGCCCCGCAGCCGCTCGGGCACGAACTCGATCTGCGCGCCGCTGTCCATCAGGCGGAAGTTGTCGTTGACGAAGAAGTGCGCCAGGATCAGCTCGGGGTTCAGGCCGATGGCCTTGAGCAGGATCGTCACCGGCATCTTGCGACGGCGGTCGACGCGGAAGTACAGGATGTCCTTCGGGTCGAACTCGAAGTCGAGCCACGAGCCGCGGTAGGGAATGATGCGGGCGCTGAACAGCAGCTTGCCGCTGAATGTGTCTTGCCTTTGTCGTGCTCGAAGAACACGCCGGGTGAGCGGTGCAGCTGGCTGACGATGACGCGCTCGGTGCCATTGACGATGAAACAGCCGTAGTCGGTCATGAGCGGCACTTCGCCCATGTAGACCTCTTGCTCCTTGATCTCCTTGACCACCTTGGCGCGGGTGCGACTCGCGGTCGTAGATGATCATTTGCAGCTTGGCGCGCACCGCCGCCGCATAGGTGAGGCCGCGCTGCTGGCACTCGCGCACGTCGAACGCCGGGCGGGCCATGTTGAACTCGAGGAATTTCATCTCCACGAAGCCGTTGTGGCTCGTGATGGGGAAGGCCGACAGGAACGCGGCCTGCAGCCCTTCGGGCTTGCGCTTGGCCGGCGGCACATCCTTTTGCAGGAAGGCGACATAGGACTCCCGCTGCATCGTCAGCAGATACGGGACGTTGAGAACGCTCTCGCGCTTGCCGAAGCTCTTGCGGATACGCTTGCGCTCGGTGAAGCTGTAGGGGGTTGCTGCTTGCGCCATGAATACTCCGTGCCATGTGCAGGCGCCTGGCCAAAAGGCACCTGCATCGTCGGCGACTGGCGACCCGGGCTTGGTTCACCACGCATGCGGTGGCCCGAGGCTTGGTGGCTGGCCACTACCAACCGCTGGCGGACAACCCCGGCGTTGCACCGGGGCCCGACCAAACCGGTTCTCTGCAGTCGGATCAGAGAACACTGCAAAGTCCGAAGACTTTGCGCTGCTCTCACAGCGGACAGGATCGGGGCGCAAAGCGCCTCGATCCCGCTTTCCTTACTTCAGCTCGGCCTTGGCGCCAGCCTCTTCCAGCTTCTTCTTGGCGGCTTCGGCGTCGGCCTTGGCAATGCCTTCCTTGACCGGCTTCGGCGCGCCGTCCACCAGATCCTTGGCCTCCTTCAGGCCCAGGCCGGTGAGCTCGCGCACCACCTTGATGACCGACACCTTGTTGGCGCCGATCTCGGTCAGCATCACGGTGAATTCGGTCTGCTCTTCGGTAGCGGCGGCGGCAGCGCCACCACCAGTGGCGCCGGCCGGCGCCGCCATCGCCGCGGCGGAAACGCCGAATTTCTCTTCAATCGCTTTGACCAGGTCGTTGAGATCCATCACGGACATGCTGTCCAGGGCGGTCATGAAGGCGTCTTTATCGAATGCCATTTGGGGTTCCTCAGTTCAAATTGCCAGGGTTGGGTGGTGTTGCGTGCTCAAGCTGCGGCGCCTGCTTCGGCCGGGGTCGGCGCTTCGGCGCCCTTCCCCTTCTTCTCGGCGATGGCCGCCACGACCCGCGCCAGGCGCGAGATCGGCGACTGCATCAGGCCGAGCAGCTGGGCCAGCAGTACGTCCTTGGTGGGGATGGCGGCAAGGGCTTTCACCCCGTTCGCATCCAGGGCCTTGCCCGCATAGGCACCGCCCTTGACCACCAGCTTGTCGTTGCCTTTGGCAAATTCGGCCAGTACTTTGGCCGCGGCCACCGCGTCTTCGGAAAAACCGTAGATCAGCGGGCCGACCATGGCTTGTCCTGCCACCTCGAAGGGCGTGCCGGCCACCGCGCGACGGGCGAGCGTGTTCTTCAACACATGAAGGTACACGCCCTTGTCGCGCGCCTGCCGGCGCAGCGTATCGAGATGTGCCACGGTCAGGCCACGGTACTCGGCCAGCGCGAGCGTCTGCGAGCGCGCGACTTGTGCCGACACGTCCGCCACCACAGCTGCTTTCTCGTTGCGATTCAGACTCACGGTATCTGCTCCTCACATCAGGTGCCTTCGGGACGCCTGTCCTTGCGGGCACAACGGACATCAGCGACCTGCCCTTGAAGAAACCCGGGCTGCCCCTTGGCCTTGCGGCACCGGAACAGCCAAATGCATCTTTCAGGCGGGACCGCCATCTGCGCTGGCCGATGGCCCAACGGGGCAGCAAAGCCCTGCGGGTTCACGGATTAAGCGGCCTCAAGCCGCGCCAGCGGTCTTGGATGGCCTGGACCAGCTTCTGCAAGCCGACCCAGCCCACCGACTTCCTGCCGCGCCAGGCCGCATCCGGTCTGACACGGACGACTTCCTTTCGTTCTATGCCGCCTGCAGCGACGCGGTGTCCACACGCACCCCCACGCCCATGGTTGACGACACCGCCACCTTGCGCAGGTACACACCCTTGCTGCTGGCGGGTTTGGATTTGGACAAGGCATCGATCAGGGCGCGCAGATTGCCGGCGAGCTTTTCCGAATCGAAGGAACGGCGGCCGATCGTGGCATGCACGATGCCGGCCTTGTCCACGCGGAACTGCACCTGGCCGGCCTTGGCGTTCTTCACGGCAGTGGCCACATCGGCCGTCACCGTGCCGACCTTCGGGTTCGGCATCAGCCCGCGGGGCCCCAGGATCTGGCCGAGCGTGCCGACCACGCGCATGGTGTCCGGCGAGGCGATGACCACGTCGAAGTCCATCTTGCCGGCCTTGATCTCGGCGGCCAGATCGTCCATGCCGACGATGTCGGCGCCAGCGGCCTTTGCCTCCTCCGCCTTGGCGCCTTGGGCGAACACCGCCACGCGCTTGGTCTTGCCGGTGCCGTTGGGCAGCACCACCGCGCCGCGCACCACCTGGTCGGACTTCTTGGCATCGATGCCGAGCTGCACTGCCACGTCGATCGATTCATCGAACTTGGCGGTGGCGGCTTCCTTGACGAGGCTCAGCGCGTCGTCGATCGGGTACAGCTTGTTGCTGTCCACCTTGCCTACGAGGGTTTTGGCTTTTTTTGTCAGCTTGCTCATTTCAGACCCCTTCCACCGTCACACCCATCGAGCGGGCCGAGCCGGCGATGGTCTTCACCGCGGCATCCAGGTCGGCGGCGGTCAGGTCCTTCATCTTGGTCTTGGCGATTTCCTCGAGCTGAGCGCGCGTGATCTTGCCGACCTTGTCCAGGTGTGGCTTGGCCGAGCCCTTGTCGAGCTTGATCGCCTTCTTGATCAGCACCGTCGCCGGCGGCGTCTTGATGATGAAGGTGAACGACTTGTCGGCGAAGGCGGTGATCACCACGGGCAGCATCAACCCCGGCTCGACGCCTTGGGTCTGGGCATTGAAGGCCTTGCAGAACTCCATGATGTTCAGACCGCGCTGGCCCAGCGCCGGGCCCACCGGCGGCGATGGGTTCGCCTTGCCTGCCGGAATTTGCAGCTTGATGAAGCCGACGATTTTCTTTGCCATTAGGCACTCCTATCGAGTTCAAGCGCCGCTCAAGCCTTGCGGCCGCCGCAGCTCCTCGTCAATGGACCCGTTGTTGAAAAGCCGCTGGCGCCGGGTCGGCCGCGCCAGTGGCGACGAATCAAACGTTCTGCCTCAATTGCTCAAGCACACAGCCAGATCGGCGAAAAGTGAACCCAGCTTCGTTCATCACACCTTTTCCACCTGCGCGAAGTCGAGTTCCACGGGCGTGGCCCGCCCGAAGATGGTCACCGACACGCGCACCTTCGACTTCTCGTAGTTGACTTCCTCGACCGCGCCGTTGAAGTCGGTGAACGGGCCGTCCTTGACACGCACCAGTTCGCCCACCTGCCACAACACCTTGGGACGCGGCTTGTCGATGCCTTCCTGCATCTGGTTGACGATCTTCATCACCTCGGCTTCGGAGATCGGCGCCGGCCGATTGCGCGCACCGCCGACGAAACCGGTGACCTTGCTGGTGTGCTTGACCAGGTGCCAGGATTCGTCGTCCATGAGCATTTCCACCAGCACGTAGCCGGGGAAGAAGCGGCGCTGCGTGACCGACTTCTTGCCGCCCTTCAACTCCACCACTTCTTCGGTGGGCACCAGGATACGGCCGAACTTGGCCTGCATGGCGGCACGATCGATGCGCTCGCGCAGGTTGCGCTCCACCGCCTTTTCCATGCCCGAGTAGGCATGCACCACATACCAGCGCAAGCCGCCGGCACTGGCTGCGGAGGCCTCGCTGGTTGCGGTGCCGTTGTCAACTTCTTCGGTCATCACGTGCCTTTCAGCGTCTCCAGCCCAGCACCAGGTCGTACAGCACCCATTCGAGCGTCTTGTCGGTCAACCACAGGAACAACGCCATGACAAAGACGAAGGCAAACACATAACCCGTCATCTGCATCGCTTCCTTGCGCGACGGCCAGACCACCTTCTTGGTCTCGCGGATGGCGTCACGGCCGAAGGCGATCAACTGCTTTCCGGATTCGGAGGTGAAAAACAGCGCCACCGCCGCCGCCAGCAGCACGACCAGCGACAGCACACGCATCCACAGGTCCTGCTTGCCGAGCAGGTAAAACGCGACCAGGCCGCCCACCAACAGCACGGCGGCTCCAGCCAGCTTGGCCTTGTCTGCCCCTGTTGAGACGGTTTCGACTTGGGTGTTCGCGCTCATCGCTTTCTCTTGATTGCCCCAGGTTCAAGCCCTGAGGGAACTGCTACCGGTCGTGCGGCCGGTGGCAGGGGCAGAGGGAATCGAACCCCCAACCTTCGGTTTTGGAGACCGACGCTCTGCCAATTGAGCTATGCCCCTGCGGATTCCTGGACTCGATCACTCGATGATCTTCGCCACCACGCCGGCGCCGACGGTGCGCCCGCCCTCGCGGATGGCAAAGCGCAGCCCCTCCTCCATGGCGATCGGGGCGATGAGCTTGACGGTGATGCTGACGTTGTCCCCAGGCATGACCATCTCCTTGTCCTTGGGCAGCTCCACCGCGCCGGTCACGTCCGTCGTGCGGAAGTAAAACTGCGGCCGGTAGTTGTTGAAGAACGGCGTGTGCCGCCCGCCTTCTTCCTTGCTCAGCACGTAGATCTCGGCCGTGAAGTGGGTGTGCGGCTTGACGCTGCCGGGCTTGCACAGCACCTGGCCGCGCTGCACGTCTTCGCGCTTGGTGCCGCGCAGCAGGATGCCGACGTTGTCGCCCGCTTGCCCTTGATCCAGCAGCTTCCTGAACATCTCCACGCCAGTGCAGGTGGTCTTTTGCGTGGGGCTGATGCCGACGATTTCGATTTCTTCGCCGACCTTGATGATGCCGCGCTCAACGCGGCCGGTGACGACGGTGCCGCGACCGCTGATGCTGAAGACGTCTTCCACCGGCATGAGGAAGGCGCCGTCGACGGCGCGCTCGGGCGTGGGGATGTAGGCGTCCAGCGCGTCGGCGAGCTTGAGGATGGCGCCTTCGCCGAGTTCGCCCTTGTCGCCTTCCATGGCGAGCTTGGCGCTGCCGTGGATGATGGGGGTGGCATCCCCGGGGAATTCGTACTTGTCCAGCAGTTCGCGCACTTCCATCTCCACCAGCTCGAGCAGCTCGGCGTCGTCGACCATGTCGCACTTGTTGAGGAAGACGATGATGTAGGGCACACCCACCTGGCGCGCCAGCAGGATGTGCTCGCGCGTTTGCGGCATGGGGCCGTCGGCGGCGGACACCACCAGGATGGCGCCGTCCATCTGCGCCGCACCGGTGATCATGTTCTTGATGTAGTCGGCGTGCCCGGGGCAGTCGACGTGCGCGTAGTGGCGCTTGGCGGTTTCGTATTCGACGTGCGCGGTGTTGATGGTGATGCCGCGTGCCTTTTCTTCGGGCGCGGCGTCGATCTGGTCGTACGCCTTGGCTTCACCGCCGAACTTGCTGCTCAGCACGGTCGTGATCGCCGCCGTCAGCGTGGTCTTTCCGTGGTCCACGTGCCCAATGGTCCCCACGTTGACGTGCGGCTTGGTGCGTTCGAATTTGCCTTTTGCCATGATGCGCTCTCCTGAGAAACGACTCTTGCTCGACTTGTGTTCTGACCTTTGGTGCCCATGGCGCGGATCGAACGCGCGACCTCTCCCTTACCAAGGGAGTGCTCTACCACTGAGCCACATGGGCATCGACACGGGCTTGGACACCGTCATGTCCAGGCCTGTAGCGATTCAGAACCCTCTGGAGCGGGAAGCGGGAATCGAACCCGCGTCATTAGCTTGGAAGGCTAAGGTTCTGCCACTGAACTACTCCCGCGCTTGCACCCGTGCCTACCCCCAGCTTCGCGCGACCGGTTCTGCCTGGTGGAGGAGGCTGGATTCGAACCAGCGTAGGCGTAAGCCAACAGATTTACAGTCTGCCCCCTTTAGCCACTCGGGCACCCCTCCGAGGCGAACCGGCGACTATACCACCGTTTTGGCTCGCGCCAGCCACGATGGCCGTGGGCAAAGCAGGCCTGGTCAGGCCCTCCAGCTGCACCGCCATGGCTGTCAGCCATTGCTGCTGCAGGTCGGCGCGCTGAGGCAAGGGATGGCGATAGCGCCAGCCATCGTCAGTAAGTCCTAACTCAGTGGAAGATGCCAAGGCCGGCAGCGCTTGTCGAACCAGCGGCTGCAGCTGTGTCGCCATGCCCCAGGCACGCAACACCGGCGGGCGGCCTGGGCCTTGGCCCAGGGCCCGGGCCAACTCGTCGGCACGTCGAGGGCTGAAAATGCTGTGCCGGTCGTCGCGCAATTGGCCTAGCGCGGCGAAAAGCGCCGCGCTCTTCGCAAACCTCAGGTCCGACAGGTTGATGACACGGATATGGCGGATCGGCAGGCCCAGAAACTGGGCGTGCAGCGCCAGCTTCATCAACTGGTACTGCGTGCGATCGGGCAGGGTCGGCGCCCAGCCGGCGGCGTCCGCGGGCGCCAGCGGCCTCGAGCCGCCCGGGTTCATCATCACCGCAACCAGGTCGGCAGCGGCGTCGGCGACGCCGGGCCAAGGCAGCAGGGGGTCGAAGATTTCCAGATGGCTGCGCATCGGCCAGGCACAGCCGTCCAGCGTGCGCTCCTGGAACCGGCCCTGCACGGCGAAGCGCCGGCGCAGCGCCTCGGCCCCCAGCGTCACGCGAACAACCCGGCCAAGGCGCTGCCGGGGTCGTCGGCACGCATGAACGCCTCACCGACAAGAAAGGCGTGAACCCCGGCCGAGCGCATGCGCAGCACGTCGGCGCGGCCGAGTATGCCGCTCTCGGTGACCAGCAGCCGCTCCGCCGGTGCCTGCGGCAGCAGGCCCAGCGTGGTGTCCAGCGTGACCTCGAAGGTCTTGAGGTTGCGGTTGTTGATGCCCAGCAGCGGCGTCTTCAGCCGCAGCCCGCGCTCCAGTTCCTCGGCATCGTGCACCTCGACCAGCACCGCCATTCCCAAGCCCAGCGCCTGTGCTTCCAGCTCGGCCATCCTGGCGTCGTCCAGGCATGCGGCGATGAGCAGGATGCAGTCCGCACCCCAGGCCCGCGCCTCGTCCACCTGGTAGGCGTCGACCATGAAGTCCTTGCGCAACACCGGCAAGGTGCAGGCGGTGCGTGCCTGCTGCAGGTATGCGGCGGATCCCTGAAAAAATTGCGCGTCGGTGAGCACGCTCAGGCAGGCCGCGCCGCCCCGAGCGTACGACACCGCGATATCGGCGGGGGCGAACTGCTCGCGCAGCACCCCCTTGCTCGGACTGGCCTTCTTCAGCTCGGCAATCACCGCGGCCTGGCCCGATGCGATCTTGGTTCGCATGGCGGCGACAAAATCGCGCGGCGCAGGTTGCGCCTCGGCCTGGCGACGCATCGACGCGGCATCGCACCGGCGCTTGGCGACCGCTATCTCGTCGCGCTTGACAGCAACGATGCGCTGCAGGATGTCGGCCTGCGCGCCCCCCAAGGCGCGGCTCATGGCGCGGCCAGTTCCTTGGTACGCGCCACGAACTGGTGCATCTTGGCCAACGCCTTGCCGGACGCAACCGCCCGCCGCGCGAGGTCCACGCCCTCGGCCATCGACGCTGCCACGTTGGCGGCATACAGCGCCACGCCGGCATTCAACACCACGATATCGCGCGCCGGGCCGGGTTCGTCGTCCAGCACCGACTGCAGGAGCGCACGTGATCCCTCGGCCGAATCGACCTTCAGCGCGCGGTTGCTGGCCATCGTCAGACCGAAGTCCTCGGGGTGGACCTCGTACTCGCGGATGGCGCCGTCCTTGAACTCGCCGACCATCGTCGCCGCGCCCAACGACACCTCGTCCATGCCGTCGCGGCCATAGACCACCACCGCATGCTCGGCGCCCAGGCGCTGCAGCGCACGAACCTGGATGCCCACCAGGTCAGGGTGGAACACGCCCATCAGGATGTTCGGGGCGTCGGCCGGGTTGGTCAGCGGCCCGAGGATATTGAAGATCGTGCGCACGCCGAGTTCCTTGCGCACCGGGCCGACATTCTTCATCGCCGGATGGTGGTTGGGCGCGAACATGAAACCGATGCCGGTGTCGGCGATGCAGCGGCTGATGGCCTGCGGGCTCAAGCCCATCGGCACGCCCATCAATTCCAGCACGTCGGCGCTGCCCGACTTGCTGCTCACGCCGCGATTGCCGTGCTTGCTGACGCGCGCGCCGGCGGCCGCGGCGACGAACATGCTGCAGGTGCTGATGTTGAAACTGTGCGAGCCGTCGCCGCCGGTGCCGACGATGTCCACCAGGTGCGTGCGTTCGGCCACGTCCACCTTGGTGGCGAACTCACGCATCACCTGCGCGGCGGCGGTGATCTCGCCGATCGTCTCCTTCTTCACGCGCAGGCCCATCAACATCGCCGCCATCATCACCGGCGACATCTCGCCGCTCATGATGCGACGCACCAGGGCCAGCATTTCGTCGTGGAAGACCTCGCGGTGGTCGATGCACCGCGTCAACGCTTCGGTGTTGGTGATGGGCATGTCAGCGCTCCTCGAAGAATGAATGCACGGCACCTACCGCGCGGTCAACCCCGGCCGGTGTCACGTCCAGATGCGTCACGAAGCGCAGCCCGATCAGGCCGGTGGCCAAGACGCCGCGCTGCTTCAGGTATTCCAGCAGCGCCGGGCCGCGGCCATCGATGACGGTGGCGAAGACGATGTTCGTCTGCGGCGCCACGACGCTCAGGCCCGCGATGCCCTGCAGCGCATCGGCGAAGCGCGTGGCCAGCGCATGATCATCGGCCAGGCGCTCGACGTGGTGCTCCAGCGCATGCAGCGCGGCAGCCGCCAGCACGCCCGCCTGGCGCATGCCGCCGCCGAGCATCTTGCGCACGCGGTGCGCGCGCCGGATGAAATCGCCGGAGCCCACCAGCGCCGAACCAGCCGGCGCGCCCAGCCCCTTGCTGAAGCACACCGACACCGAATCGAAGCCGCGCACCAGCTCGGCCGCGCTCACCCCCTGTCTGACAGCCGCATTGAACAGCCGCGCGCCGTCCAGGTGGGTGGCCAGGCCGCATGCGTGGGCCAAAGCGGTCGCCTGCTCGACATAGGCCTGCGGCAGAACCTTGCCGCCGATCGTGTTTTCCAGCGCAAGCAGCCGCGTGCGTGCGAAGTGCTCGTCGTCGGGCTTGATCGCGGCGTCGATGTCGGCCAGCGCCAGCGTGCCATCGGTCTGGTGCGCCAGCGGCTGCGGCTGCACGCTGCCCAGCACCGCGGCGCCACCCGCTTCGTAGCGGTAGGTGTGCGCGCTCTGGCCGACGAGGTATTCGTCGCCGCGCGCACAGTGGCTCATGATGGCCGACAGGTTGCTCATCGTGCCGCTGGGCATGAAAAGCGCGGCCTCCTTGCCCAGCAGCGCGGCAATGCGCTGCTGCAGCGCGTTGACCGTCGGATCGTCGCCGAAGACATCGTCGCCAACCTCGGCATCGTGCATTGCGCGGCGCATCGCTGCGGTGGGACGCGTGACGGTGTCGCTGCGCAGATCGACGATCGGCTCGGTCATTGGTGTACCTCCATGCTGCGCACGCTCGTCTTCGCCATTCGGATGTCCCCGCAGGCTCACGGTCGCGATCCCAGGAAATTCCTCAGCAGCGCATGACCATGCTCGCTGATGATCGACTCGGGGTGGAACTGCACGCCTTCCAGCGGCGTGGCCGTGCCCGCCAAAGCGCGGTGGCGAACGCCCATGATCTCGCCGTCGTCGTCGGCCGTGGCGCTGACCTCGAGCTCGGCCGGCAGGCTGGCACGCTCGATCACCAGCGAGTGATAGCGGTTGACCGTGAACTTGCGCCGGCAACCCGGCATACACGCCGCGCTGGTCGGTGCTGATCAGGCTGGTCTTGCCATGCATCTGCACGCCAGCGCGCACGATGTGCCCGCCGAGGGCCGCACCGATCGCCTGGTGGCCCAGGCATACCCCCAGGATCGGCAGCTTGCCGATGAAGTGGCGAACGGCCGGCACGCAGATGCCGGCCTGCGCCGGCGAGCAGGGCCCCGGCGACAGCACCAGCCGGTCGGGGCGCAGCGCGGCGATGCCTTCGAGCGTGATCTGGTCGTTGCGCAACACCTTGACCTCCTCGCCCAGTTCACCGAAGTACTGCACCAGGTTGTAGGTGAAGCTGTCGTAGTTGTCGATCATCAGCAGCATTTGCGCTCTATCCTATTGATTTCATTGAATGTTCTTGCGAGACATCCACGTTTCATACCCGCTTTGATACCCGCTTTTTCTGTCGCTGGCGAGGCCGGCGCGACTTGCTGGGTGGGAGTCTGAGGCGCCCCGGGCGGGCGCAATAGGTCGGTCAGGCTGATGGCTTGCGCCAACGCCAACCGAAGAGCGCCGCCGAGGATGAGGGCATCGCGGCCATGAACCGCATTATGCGGGCTGAGGCTGCAGCACGGCATTCGAGGCCAGGTTGATGTTGTACTTGCAGCGGCCGATCTTCAGCTCGGCCAGCACTCGGCCGCTACTCGCCAGCCGCTTGAGGATGGCCGGTGCATCAAGGCGCGCTGGGTTCTATGGCGCAATCTCGTCCCCGACTTCACGGTGCCGACCTGCTTCCGCTCGATGAGGCTGGCTACACACCGCGCAGCACGCTGAACTCCCTGAACAACCTAACCGGCAAAGGCGTCTCGAACTTCCAGACGATGCTCATCGGTCGATCGCCATCGGCTGACTCGAGGGTCACGCGGCCACAAGCGCGATAGGCATCACCCTTGCGCGGCCGCACGAAGAGCTGGAACTGCCAGCCGTTGGCCGGGCTGTCGGTGTAGCGACGGCCACTGTTGGTGTCGGGGCCTGCGCTGTTCTGCGTCTGCCAATGAAAGCGTTCGGTACTGATGGCGTAATCGTGATACGCAATGCGATCGTGGTAACCCTCACTCTTGTCCAGCGTCACGAATAGCAGTTCGATCTTGCGATTCACCAGTGGCAAAACGCCGGCTTGGAATGGCGCGCGACGCTCGGCCGTCAGCCAGCCCACAGCGGTAAGGACCTCGCGCGCGCCGTAAGCGGCATGCAGGCATAGCGGTGTGTTCTCCAACCCGGGAACGGGCGCGAATGGCAGCCAACTGCGCCTGCAGCACGCCGGTCAACTCCGACAGCTCCTCGCACACCGCCGGATGTCGCGCCAGGCGTTCAGAAAATGCCGTGTGGCTGGCGGCCTGGTCGTGCCGGCCATCGATCTGGTAGGCCAGCATCTGCAAGCCCAGCGCGGCACCAGCGTCTGGCGAAGTCAGCTGCCCCGTCCCAGTACCAACTGCAGCCCATAGGGACTCGCGCCCAAGCGCCGCCGCCAGGGCGCGCCGGTGATCAATGTTCTCGGGGTCGTAGCGCTGGAACTCGTTGTCCTCCCACAGCGTCTCGAAGTGGGCCATGGCACGTGCGAACAGGGCTACCTGCGCGCGCTGTGTCAGCTTGACGGTCCACTCAAGGCCGCCAGTGAGGGCGGCACCCGAGAGGTTGGCGCTGCCCACGTACGCCGAGCCAAAGCCGGTCTTGCGATGGAATAGCCAGGCCTTGGCATGCAAGCGCGTGCGCCGACCGTCGAGCGACACACGCACCTCGCAGCCGGGCAGGCGAGCCAGTTCGTCGAGTGCGCGTGCCTCGGTGACATTGCCATAGGTGGTTGTCAAGATGCGAATGCGGGTTGCCACTCGTCCGTCCGCAGCCAGCGCGGTGATTTGCTGCAGCACGTCCTGCAGCTTGCGTACGCCGGACACTGTGATGAAGCTCATAAGGATGTCGACCTGGTCGACTGATGCCAGTTCACGCCGGATCTCTTGCAGCAACGAAGGTGTTCCCTTGCCAGCCGTGAACAGCCAGGGCACCGCCAAACCGACCTCGGGCGGTGTCAGGAACTGCCTGTCGTGTTGAATCGCCTTCAGCAGCCGCAATGGCGACGCAACCAGGTCGACGACACCTCCGGATTTGTCTTCACCGGCCTCTGCTGCAAGGCGATGGCGTAGCTCCACCAGCAAGGCATTGACGATCTCAAGTTGGCGCCTTGCCTTGCTCTCCTCGTCGCCCGACATGTCGTCCAGGATCGAGACCAACTGGCGTGTGATGGCGTCGGCCAACTGCTCGGCCGCGCCCTGCTTCAGCGCGTGAATGTCGGCGTGACTCGGTTCGAGCCGCACCACCAGCCCCTCGGTGAGCAACAGGTCGTAGAGACCGTCGGGCAAAGTCATTACGGCACCAGTATCCGGTTCGGCGAATACCTCTGCATCGCCGCAATGCGTGAGGCGAACATGTACCGGTGCAGATGAGAGCGCATCTTCATGCGGGCGAATGCATCGTTCGTCATGCCTGGTTCGCCTTGAGAACGCCGACACGGCCAGGGCAAGGCCGGCCTTGCTTGTTCTTATGGGCATTCAGCGTTGAATCGTAAGTGCTGCGTTTGAAGGTCTTGCCGCACACCGTGCATGCGAAGTTGTATGAGAGGCCGAAACCGCGTTGGGGCGTGGCCACCGCGGTTCGGGCAGACTTGCGCGCAGTGGGCGAGCGAGATGACGCCATTCCCTGCGAGCTTGAAGAGGGTCGCTCAATGCAGGGCGTGTTCAACGGGCCGGAGGCCGTCAGTTCAACTGCATAGCGTGGCCTGAATGCCTGGCGGCTGACGGTTGCCGCACTGATCCGATCGACCCGGTAGCTCCTGATTCCACCCGTGTCGGCCTTGACGCCGAATAGCAGAAGATCCCCGGCGAGTGTGCGGCGTACCGAGTACGGTTCGATCGTCGGCAACGTGCGCTCGCCATCTTCCTTCCTGTAGTCAAGCTGGATGCAAAGCCGGTTTGAAGCGGCAAAGCGAATGGTTTCGAGCGAACTGGCGCCGACGCCCCAGGCCGTGACCATCGGTGGCAGTCGCCAGGTCGTGTCGAGCACCTCCCGGCCGAGCTGGATCGCCGGCAGCGTCGGCAGCACCACGTCTGTGTTCAGCCAGTCGAAGACCGCCGGAAGCTCCCGCCAGAACGCCTCGAACGGTGGGCACGTGGGCAGTTGGTGCGCCAGCATCTGCTCCCCTTCCACCTCGATGGCCACGCGCTCGGGCCGGGCGCTCAGGGCGTCAAATGTCGGGACTGGAATGCCCTTGAACTCGCACTTTCGCGCCAGCGTGCTGCGCACCACCGCGCGGTCGGGCTGCAGGTCTTGCCGGCGATAGAGGTGGACCACGTCGCGGTGCGTAAAGCAACACCAGCTGCACGCCCACCAGCAGCGGTGCCCACGCCGACATCGCCAGGGCGGCGATGCTGATGGCCGACGGCAAGGCGATGGCAGCTGCATCGCATCGCCGCCACAGCAACGGCGGATCGCTTCGGATGTAGTTCACCTGCTTGCCGGTGGTGACGTTGTAAATGCCAACCAGTTGCTCGCCGAGCGGCAGCCCGACAACCTGGTGGCCGCGGCGAGCCGGCATCAGGCGACTGTGGACGACGAGCTTGATGTCCAGGCCCTCGACGGTGGTCAGCCGCGTGGTGCGCTCGCTGCTCAGCGACCTGGTCGATCGAGGACTCGATGCCGACCGCGCGCGGCTGTGGGTGATCGACGGCGGCAAGGCGTTGCGCAAGGCCATCGTCGAGTGCTTCGGCGCCCTGGCCCTGATCCAGCGCTGCCAGGAGCACAAGCGACGCAACGTGATCGAGCACCTGCCGCAGGAACTGCACGCCAGCGTCGGCCGCGCCATGCGCGATGCCTGGGATGGCGGCAACGCGGAGTTGGCCAAGAAGCAACTGCAGCGGCTGGCGGCTTCGTTGAACGCCAAGCACCCCGGCGCCGCGGCCAGCTTCCGGCGGTGAGATCGCTCACCCTGCTGTCGCTGGCCGACCCTCAGTGGCGCGGCCAGCGTTGCGACGCCAATGCCGGCAATGCCAATTCCTGACCTTGGCGGCAGGCGGCTTTCCGGCGACTTGCTCGTGGGATATCGGGCAGGGTGGCGGCATTGAGTAGGGCATTGTTAGTTGGCCATCATTCGGGGGCATCTGCCTGTGCGAGCCAGTTGCAAAAGCTGGCGATGCAGTACGGCAGCGACGCCATTGTGCTGGTGGACCTCAAGGCGGCGCGCGCCGCAGAACCAGCGCCACCGGAATCTCTGCCGCTCGGACCGGAATGGACGCTGTCCTTGCTCGCTACCGCCGGCGCACCGTCAGCACGGCGAACGGATTCCCGGGCTGGCGCGCGATGCTGGTGAGCCGCAGGCCCGCGTGCCGCGCCAGGCGGCGGAACTCGGTGGCGCTGCGCTCCTGGCCGCCCAGTAGTTCGAGCGCCGGCAGGTCGAAATAGGCCAGCACCGAGCCGTCGGGTCCCGGCTCGCGAACCTGCTCGACGATGTGGAGCACCGCGTCGTCGGCCATCGCCTGCCGGCAGCGCGCGAGCAGCTCGGCGCAGCGCACGTCGTCCCAGTTGTGCAGCACGAAGGACAGCAGATATGCCTGCGCGCCGGTCGGCACGTCGGCGAAGAAGTCGCCGGCGACCACGCGGCAGCGCCGGCCCAGGCCGACCTCGGCGAGGCGCCGGCGTGCACGGCGCGCGGTGCGCGGGCGCTCCACCAGCAGCCCGCGCATCGCCGCGTGCCGGCTCAGCAGGTGCGCCAGCAGCAGCCCCTCGCCGCCGCCGATGTCTGCCACCAGGCCGACGCTACGCCAGTCGACCAGCTCGAGCAGCGCACGCGCACGCAGCCCGGCGCCGACGTTCATGCGCGCGTCGAAGCGAGCTCCGCCATCGAGCGCATGGCGCTCGAGGTGGTCGTAGAACGGCATGCCGTGCGTGACCTCGAACGCCGGCCGGCCGGACCGCACCGTCTGAACTAGCCCGTCCATCGGCACCAGCTCCGGTTCGAAGAAGGCCTGCAGCGCCAGCGCCACGCTCGGCTCGCCGGCGCGGCGCAACCAGCCGCCTGCCTCGGTGGCCGAGAAGCGGCCCCGTGCCGACTCCTGCGCCAGCCCGGTGGCGCACAGCGCGCGCAGGAAGTGGCCGAGCGTCGCGGCATGCGTGCCAGTGCGCCTCGCCAGCGTCGCCACTCCAAGCGGGCGCGCCTCGAGCGCGTCGGCGATTCCGAGCACCACCATCGCATGCGCCACGCGCGCGAGCCGCAGGTGCGCAAGATTCCGCAGCCAGGCCAGGCCTGGCGCGGTGGCGCGGAAGTCGTGCAGGACCTGCGCGGCCACCTGCTCCTCGTCGGGCTGCCGTGCCGGCTTCGGCGTGCGGCGCTTCATCGGCAGTGCATCGTCGCTGGGATCGTCGGGATTCGCATCGTGGCCGTCGATTCGCCGGCGGCGTGGCGCCGGGTCCGGTTCGAGCCCAGCATAACAAGCCACGCGGCGGCGGGAGCCTTCGATAAGATGCCCGCTTCCCACTTGTCGGCAGCGGAGGGCGGAACGTCGATGGCCGTGCGTCCAGGAATTACCCTGCATGTGATCGAGCGCGAGCCCGATACGCGCCCCTTCGTGACGACGCTGCTGCGGCAGTGGATCGCGCACGGGTTCGAGCCGCGGCATTGCCGCGACGACGTGCACGCCGTGCTGGCCGACCCGGTCTCGGGTGCCGACGAGTCACTGCTCGACCACGCCGCCGTCGAACACGGCGGCCTGGTCGCCCGGCCTTCCCTGCTGTTCCCGCCGGCCGACTACGCCCTGCACATCCGCGGCTTCGAGGACGACGGGCCGGGCTGGGCGACGCGGCTGCGCTTCGAGCGCGACGGCGCAGGCGAGGTGGCCGGGCTGCTGCGCGCGCTCACGCGTGGCGACGACGAGGCCACGCACGATGCGCTGGCGCGGCTGCCGCCCGGCGTGCGGGCGCGCTGGCCGGGACCGGCGGCGCCGGTCGCCGGTCCTGGGTTCCCGGCGATCGCTGCGCCGGGCCTGTATCGCCGCGAACACGGCTGCGTCGTGGTGCGCTCGCGCACCACGACGATCATGCTCGACCCGGTGAGCCACTGGATGCCCCATGCGCCACGTGCCGGGTTGGGCGGTGCCGGCGGCGGGCCCGGGCTAGACGCGATCGTCGTCACGCACGGCCACGCGGACCACTTCAACCCGGCCTCGATCCTGGCCCAGGCGGCCGGGCCCGACACGCTGGTCATCGTGCCGCCGGTGCCGCGCACCAGCCTGCTCGCGCCCAGCGATATGCAGGACCTGCTGCGCCTGTTCGGTCAGCGCGTGCTCGCGCCGGCCTGGGGCACCCGACTGACCGTCGGCGACATCGAGGTCGACGTGCTGCCGTTCTACGGCGAGCAGCCGGTGCGCGAGGGCGAGGGCCCCGCCGACGGTTTGCGCAACTGGGGCAGCTGCTACCGCTTCACGTCGCCGGAGTTCAGCGTCGTCGCGCTGATCGACAGCGGCGTCGATCCGATGGGGGACATGGCCGACGTGCTGCGCGCGTCGGTGCGCGAGCGTGGCCCGGTGGACGTAGTGATGAGTTCCCTGCCGCGCTTCCACTGCCCGTTTTTCTTCGGGCTGCCGCAGTACTACCTGAGCCTGCCGTTCGCGCGCCTGCGCACGCTGCACGAGCAGCATGCCCAGGGCCTGCTGCCCAGCGTGACGCCGGGTGCCGACGGCATCGTCGAGGTGTGCCGCGCCGGCCGACCGCGCTGGTACCTGCCCTACGGCAACGGCTTCGACGGCCTCGGCACGGCTATCGGCGACGTCGGCATGACCATCGGCGAACCCGGCGAACCCGAGGTGATGCGCTACCTCTCGGACCGCCTCGCAGCCGAGTGTTTGCCGACCTGCGCCGTCGCCTGGAATCCGGGGGACCATGTCGCGCTGCACGGTCGCCGGCTGCGGCGGCGTGCCCACGACGGCCGTGCCCTCGGGGCCGCCGCATGACGAACGCGGCCCGCATTGCGGCGCCCGCGCCCGACGCCGCCGATCCGCTCGCCGCGGCGCGCGCCTGCTCGTTCGACGCGCTGGTGCAGCCGCTGGGCCAGTCCGCCTTCGTGGGCCGGCACCTCGGCCGCAGCGCGTGGCGGCACGTGGCACGCACCCCGCGCTTCGCACCGCTGCTCACCTGGGAGCGGCTCAACTCGCTCATCCGCGACCAGCCCGATGCCGGCCCGCGGCTGCGCTTGGTCAAGGCCGGGCTTGTGCTGCCCGAGTCTGCCTGGCATCGCACTGCGAGCACGCTGCGCGGCCCGCTGCGGCGGGTCGACACCGAGCGCCTGCTCGCCCAACTGCGCGGCGGCGCGTCGATCGTGTGGGACGCCATTGACCAGGTCGACGAGCCGCTGCGGCTGCTGCGCCAGGCGGTCGAGCGCGCCCTGGGTGGCTTCGTGTTCGTGAACCTGTACGCCGGCTTTGGCGCGGTTCATGGCTTCCCGGCGCACTGGGACGACCACGACGTGTTCGTGCTGCAGCTCGCCGGCCGCAAGCGCTGGCGCGTGCACCCGCCGACCCGGCCCTGGCCGCTGCCCAACGATGCGATGAGCACGCCGCCCGCGCGCTATGCGCACGACTGGACGCTGCATGCCGGCAGCGTGCTTTACCTGCCTCGCGGCTGGTGGCACCGCGTCACGCCGCTTGGCGAACCGACGCTGCACCTGACCATCGGCCTGCTGCGCCCGAACAATCTGGACCTGCTGCGCTGGCTGGCCGAACAATGCGCCGGCCTCGACCTAGTGCGCCAGGACGTGCCGGCGCTCGACACACGTGCCGCGCGCACGACGCATTCACGCGCGCTGCGCGTGGCGCTCGGCCGCGTCGTCACCGCCGACGGCATCGAAGCCTACGCACGACACGTGGCGGCGTCATCGACACTCGAGCCGCGGCCCAGCCTGCAGGCCGTCGCAGCGGCCGACCCCCGGCGCTGGAACCCGCAGGCCCGCGTCGTGCTGGCGAGCGCGCACGCGCGCCTCGATGTGCGCGGCGGCGGCTGCAAACTGCACGTCGCCGGCGGCGTGTGGCAGATGCCGGCGCCTGCGCGCGAGCCGATGGGCGTTCTCGCCGCGGGCGGGTCGGTGGGGCTCGCCGCGCTTGTCGAGGCCGCGGGCGCCGACGGCGTTGGCGAGCTGGTGTCGGCCGGCGTGTTGGCGCTGGAGTGACCGTGAATCCGCGCCCCGCTCGGCCCCGCCCGCGTGCCACCGCGGCCGCGCAGCGCGCACTGCGCGACGACGTCGCGCTGTACCTGCTGTATGCCGACGACAGCGCCTTCGGCACGCTCGTGTCGGGCCAGATGGAGGCGCGGCTGAAACGGCACTTCCTGCCGCTGATGGAGATGCTGCAGTCGCATCCACGTGAGACAATCGAGCAGGCGCCGACGCTGCTGGCGCAGTGGCTGCACGACGATGCCGGCGGCTTCTACGCCGCACCGGGGCGCGTGCGCGCGGACCTCGCGCGCCCCGACCCGCGCCAGGCCCGGCCGGCTGCGCTGCGCCTTGAGCGGTCCGGCGCCGCGGCGCTCGACCTCACGCTGCCGGCGGCGATGGTGCCCGAGCTTGCGGCATGGCTGTCCGACTGGCAGCGCGGCGCGCGGGCACCGACGCGCGGCCCGGCCCGCCGACTGTGGGCGGCGCTGGAGGAGGGCGGCGCGTTCGGTGCGCCGCGCGAGCCCGATGCGCTTTGCGGGCTGATCACCTTCGTCGGCCATGCGACTGTGCTGGTCACGTGCGGCGGCGCCCGCATCCTCGTCGATCCGTTCCTGCTGCCGCGCAACGACGACTTCCCGCCCGGCTACCAGCCGCTCACGAACGCCGACCTGCACGCCGACGGGGTCCTCGTCACGCATTCGCATCGCGACCACTTCCACCTGCCCACCCTGCTCCGGTTGGGCCCGGACGTGCCGATCTACCTGCCGCAAGTGCCGTTCGAGTCCGCGCTGTCGATCGACATGGCCTACCGCCTGCGCGAACTCGGCTTCCGGCAGGTGCACGAGCTGCGCTGGCACGACGAGGCGCGCATCGGCGGCTGCCGCATTGTCGCGCTGCCCTTCCACGGCGAGCAGCCGACCACCGAGCGCGCGCTCGAGCCCGAGGTCCGCAACCAGGGTGTGTGCTGGCTGCTCGAGGGCGAGATGGACGGCGCCACGCGCCGCCTCGCCTTCATCGCCGACGCCGGACGCGACGAGGCCGGCGACGTGCGTGCAATGGCCACCCAGGCCTTCGAGCGCCACGGCGCGCTGGACATCCTGTTCGGCGGCTTCCGCGCCTGGGCGATGTATCCGGTTCAGTACGCCGCCACCTCGGTGCCGCAGCACCTGGTGTTCACGCCGCGTTCCCTGTGGGGGGCGCGGCAGCAGATCATGAACGACGCCGATGCGCTGCTCGACACCGCCGAGCGCTGGCATGCACGCCACGTCGTGCCCTACGCCGCCGGCGGCGCGCCCTGGTACTGGCAGCTCGACCTCGGCGCCCCGTGCGACCGGCCGGAGCAGCCGAAGGAGACCCACTTCGACCCGCGGCCCGAGACCGTGATGCGTGCGGCGATGGCCCGCTCCGCCGCCGGCGCGGGGCCGCTGCCGTCGGCCGTGCGGGTGCTGCTGGCACGGCCGGGCGAATCGCTCGCGTTCGACGCGTCCGGCGCCGCCAGCTGCCGGCCCAACGACGACCACGTCTGGCCGTACCGCATGCCCGAGGCCCTGGCTACCGCGGCCGGCGTGCCCGGCGAGCCCGGCGGCCTCACGCGCAAGCGCGTCCTGCTGCGCCTGTTGGCGAGCGCCGAGCTGCAGCGGCGCGGCGTCTCGATTGGCACCGGTGACGTGCAGGGCATGAGCGACGACCTGCGCGAGCAGCACGGCCTGGTCGACCACGACGCGATGATGGCCTGGCTCGATGCGGCGGGCCTTGGGCTCGTCGAGTACTGCGAGATCCTCGCCGAGTGGCAGGCGGTGATCCGCCTGGAGGACCTGATGGCCGACGACATCGAGCGCCGCTTCGCCGGGCAGCGGGCCTTCGCGAGCATGCGCAACGCTCGCCGGGGTTGAACATCGCCAACGACACCGTGGCCACGCCGTCGCCGATCCCGGCCGTGGACCGCGCGGACAGTGACGCGGGCGACGCCGGGATCGCCTCGCTGGCTCCCGCCGTCGTCGTACGCGCATCGCGCTTTCCATGGTCCACACTGGCCGGACTGGCCGATGCCGCACTGGCCGGGCGGGCCGCGGACGAAGGCCCGGGTGCGACGTCGCCGGCCTTCGAGGCCGCGTACGCCGAGACGATGCTACGCCAGCAGCAGCGCCTGGCCGCCGCGACCGTCGACGACGATTCCTTCATGAAGGCCCTGGCGATCACGAACGACGCGCTCGGCCGGCGCCTTGCGGGTGACCGCAGCTGGGTGGGCTCCCGCGGCAAGCGCGCTCGCCAAGTTCAGGGCACGCTGTACCGCCACCTCGCCCGTGCCGCCTGGCGCACCGAGCCCTGCGACCTGTGGGCCGGCGTCGGCATCGGCCGCTGGGGCGACCGCACGGCGGTGGCCCGGGCCGTGCCGGGCTGCGCGATCGCACCCGACCTCGGCCCCTACCAGGCGCTGGTGCAGGCGCTCGCGGCGACCGACGCCTACGTCGCGCGAGGCGTCTATAAAGTAAATCCCACGCTGGCTCTGGATGGGGCAGGTCCGCTCTGGCGCTTCACGGTGCGATCGGGAACGCTGGTTCACCACGAGTCGCGGCCGTGCAGCTCGGCGCTTGACGCGCTGCTGCAGGCGCTTGCCGGCCTGGCGCCGGCGCCGCTGGCGTCGCTCGCGGCGCGGCTCGGCCCCAGCGCGGACGGGCCGGATCCGTCACTGCTGGAGATGCTGCGGGCATTGCAGGCCAGCGGGCTGCTGGTCGGCGGGCTCGCCTGGCCGCGCGAGGTCCCCAGCGCCTGGGACGCGCTGGCCCGTGTCGCGTCCGACCTGCTGCCGGCGCACGCCCGCGCCTGGTGGTTCGCGCTGCGCCGGCTGCGCCGCATCGTGCGGCGGCTCGAGTCCCGCATCGACACGCTGTCCTTGCACGAGCTGCTCGCAGCGCAGGACGCGGTGCGCGCGCTGCCCGCGGCTCTGGCGCAGGCGCTCGGCCAGGAGGCGCCGGCCGAACCGCGCGCCACGCTGCGCGCCGATGTCGGCCTGCCTTTCACGCTCACCCTCGGCCCCGACTTGCACGACCGGCTCCTGCAGGCGGCACGCGCATTTGACCGCTTCGAGGTGCACGAGGGCGTCGACCTCGCGGCGCGCACGGCCCATCGGCACCGCCTGGCCGGGCTCGGCGATGCGGCGGAGCCGCCCGCGCCGCAGGCCGAGGCATTGCTGACGCAGGAGGCGGCCTGGCAGGCCGGTGGAGCGGACCGCACGCTCGGCCGGCGCCTCGCGCGCTGGTCCGGCTGGCTCGCCGCGGACGCGGCGGCGCTGACTGTCGAGGCCGACACCACGCAGCCCGCGCTGGTGCTGCCACCGGTCGGCGCACTGCTCGTGCGGCTGGGACGTGGCTGCCTGCAGATCGCCGGCTCGACGCCCGAGGTCGGGCCGGCTTATGGCCGGTTCGGCCGGCTCTGGTACGGCCCGGCGCAGCGCCAGCGCCACCGTTTCGACGACCACCCCCTGCACCGCTGGTACGTGCAGGCGCTTCGGCAGTCGGCCGACGCGGCGGGCGTGGACGCCGTCGAATACGTCGGTCCCTGCGAGGGCCTGCCGAACGCACTGGCGCGTCCGGACTTCGGCCTGCGACGCTGGGACCGCTGGGGCACTACCAGCACCTTCGCGCAGGACCAAGTGGTGACGCGGCTGCACGTGCAGCGCGGCGTCGCCGTGCCGCTGGTCGACTTTGCGGGATCGGCGCGACCCAGTGCGCTGTTCTGCTTCGCGCCGGTGAACCTCGGCTTCAGCGAGCCGGAGCTGGAGAGGCTGCTGCTCAGTTCGTTCCGCGAGCTGCCGACCTGGCTGCCCCCCGGGCTGCCGATGCGCGTCGAGCTCGGTCGCGACACCCCCACGCCCGCGCTGCACTTGCCGGGCGGGGCGCGGGTGCGGCCGCGGCGCCTGTTCGTCCACGGCGCCGAGCTGCAGGCCCTGGCCGACGCGGGCCCCGCGCAGCGCTTCCTGTGGTGGCAGCGCCTGGCGCGCCGCCACCGCTGGCCGGCCATCGTGCTGGTGGCACGCGACGGCCGCCGCGCACTGCCGGTGGTACGCGACAGCCCGCTGGCGGTCGAGGCCGCGCTGCAGGGCCTGCGTGCCGGGTTACGCTTGCTCTCGATTGAGGAACCTGATGCCCAACCGTGGAATGTCGACCCCGCCGTGCTGGACTGCTGCGTCGAGCTCGTCGTGCCCCATCTGCGGCGACGGCACGCCTGGAGCGACCTGGCTGCAGGCTGACCTGGACCTCGGCCGGCGCGACGCGGGCGGCGAGCATCGGTTGCTGGACGGGGTGTTCGGCCTCGTCGCGACGCTGCGCCGCGATGGCGTACTGCACCGCTTCCACTTCATCCGCAAGCCTCCCGGCCTGAGGCTGCGGTTCGAGCCGGCAGCCGGCCGGGGCGACCCGGCGGCGGCGATCGCCCGCGGCCTGGACGGGCTGAACGCGCGCCGCCTGGTGCGGCGTTGGACGCCGGCAGCCTACGAGCCCGAGGCCTACAAGTTCGGCGGCAGCAGCGCCCTGCAGGCAACGCACACGCTGTTCGACACCGACACGCGGGCGTGGTGGCGCTGGGACGGCCTGCACCGGGCGGGCCGCACGAGCGTGCATCCGATGCTGCTGTCGGCCACCGTGCTCAGCGACCTGTTCCAGCAGTGCGTCGATGCCCCGGAGGAGGTGTGGGACGTCTGGTGCCGCCTCGCCGCGCTGCACGGTGACGCCGCCGCCCCGGCCGGCGCCGCCGACGCCGCTGCGCCGGCATGGTGCCTCGAGGATCTGGCGGTCCGCGTGAATGCGGCCGAGCAGGTGGTCGCGAGGCGCTATGCTTCCGCCCATCGCGCGTTCGCGCGCCGCCTGCGGGCTATCCGGTCGCGCGGGCAACTGCTCCACGGAGTCCGCCCGATTCTGCCGCATGTCGCTATCACCCACTGGAACCGCTTCGGCTTCGCGTTGCCGGAGCGCGCCCTGATGTACACCGCCATGCGGCAGGCGTGGTCGCCGTTTCCGGCCGGCATGCCGGCGCCCTCGCGCACCGGCGGCGATGCGGCTCTTTGAGCGCGAGCTGTCCCAGGCCAAGTCCTTCCTGCCCGGGACGCGCCGCACGCGTGCGCCGGGGCAGACGCTGTCGGACTACGGGCGTTTCATGACCGAGGTCGGCATCACGCGGCTCGCCAACGTGACCGGGCTGGACGTTATTGGCATCCCGGTGGTGCAGGCGGTCCGCCCGAATGCGCGCTCGCTGTCTGTTTCGCAGGGCAAGGGCGTCAACCTGGACGCGGCCAAGGCCTCGGCGATGATGGAGGCGATCGAGCTGTGGCATGCCGAACGCATCGAGCTGCCGTGCCGCATGGCGTCGTGGCGGGCGATGAGAACCGCCACGCGCGTGGTCGACCTGGAGGCCTTGCCTCGGCTCAAGGGTGGGCGCATACGGCCCGACGAGCAGCGCGCCTGGCTGCAAGGCTGGGACCTGATCGGCCAGGAGCCGGTGTGGGTGCCGTACGAGATCGTGAGCATGAACACCATCGGCGTGAACCAGGCGGTGCTGTCGTTCATGACCACCTCCAACGGCCTGGCCTCGGGCAACCACCCGCTCGAGGCGATCGAGCATGCGCTGTGCGAGGTGATCGAGCGCGACACGCATGCGCTGGACGTCGCGCGCGCCGCGGCCGGCGCGTCGCCGCAGCGCGTCGACCTCGCCACCGTGCAGGAG
The DNA here is from genome assembly GCA_963837675.1 of uncultured beta proteobacterium. GTDB lineage: Bacteria > Pseudomonadota > Gammaproteobacteria > Burkholderiales > Burkholderiaceae_C > Rubrivivax. Next base: position 479,480 of record CAWIOH010000003.1, read on the forward strand.
CCGACGCTGCGCGCGCTGATCGCCCGTTGCGAGGCGGCCGAGGTCGAGGTGGCGGCCTTCGAGATGGAGTCGGACGTCGGTGTGCCAACCTATCGTGTCGGCCTGCGCGATGGCGGCGCCTCCGCCGCGTGGCGCCGCCTCGGCACTGAGTGGGGCTGCGGCACGCACCTGTCGCCGGTGGTGGCCTTCAGCCGCGCGCTGACCGAGGCGGCCCAGGCGCGCCTGACGATGATCGCCGGCAGCCGCGACGACAACCCGCCCGAGGCCTATGCCGCGACGCAGGGCCTGTGGCACCGCGTCGACGACGTCGACGCCGCCTTCGCGATGCCGCCGTCGCGCGTCTTCCGTGCCGCCCCCCGGCTGCCCGAGACCGACACCTTCGAAGGCGACCTCGCGGTGATGCTCGACGCGCTGCGCGGCGCCGGGCTGGAGCAGGCCATCGTGGTGGATCTCACGCACGAATCCATCGGCATCCCGGTGGTCAAGGTGATCGTGCCGGGGCTGGAGTCGGCCCCGTTCCTGCCCGGCTACGTCGAAGGGCGCCGCGCGCGCCGCGCACGCGGGGACGCCGATGCGTGACGGCGATGGCATCTGGCTGTTCCTCGGCCCGAGCCTGTCGTGGGACGAGGCGCGGGCGATCCTGCCCGGTGCCGTGCTGCGCCCGCCGGCCCAGGCTGGCGACGTGTACCTGGCCGTCAAGCAGGGCGCACGCGTCGTCGCAATTGTCGACGGCGTGTTCGAGCGCGTGCCGGCGGTGTGGCACAAGGAGATCCTGTACGCACTGTCCTGCGGCGTCCACGTTTTCGGCGCGTCGAGCATGGGCGCGCTGCGCGCGGCTGAACTGCACCCGTTCGGCATGGTGGGCGTAGGGCGCATCTTCGAAGCCTATCGCGACGGCCTCTGCGAAGACGACGACGACGTGGCCGTGATGCATGCGCCGCAGGACCTCGGCTTCGCAGTGCTCACCGAGGCGATGGTCAACGTGCGCGACGCGCTCGCCGCGGCCCGCGCGCGCGGCCTCGTCGCGGCGGCGACGCACGACGCGCTGGCCGCGGCCATGAAGCGCCGCAACTACACCCAGCGCCGCTGGGGCGACCTGCCCGCGCTGGCGGCCCAGTCGGGCCTGCCCGCCGCCGAGATCGCCGCGCTGCAGGACTTCCTGAGCCGCGAGCAGCCGAACCTCAAGCGCATCGACGCCATCGAGCTGCTGCACCACCTGCGCGAGCGGCTGCCCGCGCTGGCCGTGCCGCACCCGCCGGGCTTCGAGTTCGAGGCCACGGTGTTCTGGGAGCAGCTGGTGTCCACCGTGCGCATGGCGCCATCGTCGGCACCGGTCGAGGCAGGCGGCGTCGCCGCGGTGCCGATCGCGGCGCTGCGCAACCACCTCGGCGTCGCCGTGGACGACGCCGAGCAGCGCTTCGAGGGTGCGCTGCTGATGTACCTAGCGGTCAAGGAGACGCAGCGCCTCGGGTTGTCGATCGACTCGGACGGTTTCCAGGCCGCCGGCGCGCGCTTGGTCCGCGACCTTGGACTGCAGGCCGCCGACGAGATCGCCGCCTGGCAGCAGCGCAATGGCCTGACGCCGGAGACTTTCTGCGCGCTGGTGGAACTGCTCGCGCTCGTCGAGGCTGTGGCCCGGCACCACGCGACCGGGCTCGATGCCTTCCTGCCCGCCGAGATGCAGCGCCGCGGCCTCTACGAGGCAGCCGCCGCGGCCATCGAGGCCAAGCAGCAGGCGGTGGCACGCTGGGGCTCCGAGGCGCCCGCGGCGGCCGACGTGGGCACCACCACCGAGGCGCTGCTCGCGTGGTACGAGTCGCGCTACCGGCGCATCGAAGGCACCCTGCAGGAGCATTGCGACGAGCGCCGCTTCGTCGAGCCGGTTCGCTTCGTGCGCGAGGTGCTTGCCGAGTACCTGGCGCAACGTGCGGCCGATGGAGCCGCGCCGTGAGCGCCGCGCCGATCGCGCTCGGGCTGCTCGACTTCAGCTGGGTGCGCGGCGAGCAGTCGCCCGCCGAGGCGCTGGCCGACACGCTCGCGCTCGCCGAAGCGGCCGATGCACTGGGCCTCTCGCGCTACTGGATCGGCGAGCACCACCTCGACGGCCACGCCTGCGGCAGCCCGCAGGTGCTGGCCACGCTGCTGGCAGCGTCGACGCGCCGCATCCGCGTCGGTGTTGGCGCGATGCTGCTGTACTACTGGGCGCCGCTGAAGCTCGCGGAGGACTTCGTACTGCTGCAGTCGCTGTTCGCACGCATCGACCTCGGCGTCGGGCGCGGCGGCGCCGATGACCCGCGGTCGCACCTCGCCCTGCTCGACGGGCGGCCTGGCGACGGGCCGATGCTCGGCGAGGCGGCCTACGCCGAACGCGTGCGCGACCTGCTCGGCCACCTGCGCGGCACGCTCGAGCGCGGCCATCCGCACCACGGCGCGCCGATCATCCCGGCGCTGGACGTGATGCCCGAGGTGTGGGTGTGCGGCTCCGCCACCGCGGCACCGCTGGCCGCCGCCTGCGGCACGCGCCTGTGCTGCACCCTGTTCCACGGCCGCATGGCGCCGCCGGAGCACCTGGCCCGCTACCGGTCCGGCTTCGGCGCGTCACCCGAACTGGCGGCGCCGCAGGCGGCCATCGCCGTGGCGGGCACCTGCGCCGACACCCAGGCCGAGGCCGACGCGATGCGCGACGCCTTCCCCTACTCCAACTACCTGCCCAGCGTGTGGGGCACGCCGCAGCGCTGCCGCGAGCGCATCGAAGCTCTGTGCGCCGCTTACGGCGTGGGTGAGGCGCTGCTGCTGGACATCGCACCCGACCGCGAGCGCCGCCTGCGCTCGGCCGAACTGCTGGCCGGCGCGTTCAAACTGGACGCCATGCCCGGAGCCCACGCATGAAGCATGTGTGCCTCGTCGTCGACGGCTTCTACGCCGACCCCGACGGCGTGCGCCGCCGCGCGCTGCGCCTGGCGTACCAGCGTCCCGTCGGCGTCAACTACCCAGGCCTGATGGCGCCGTGTCCCGACGACATTACGCCGGTGCTCGAGACCTTTTCGCAACTGCTCGGCGGACTGGACATCAAGTGCACGCGGGACCAGGGGTCCTTCCGCATCACCACCGCCGAGGACATGGCCTTGCGGACCTCGCTCGTGCACGTGGACACGCCGGACTTCAGCGCGGTGATCCACCTGTCGCGCCTGCCCTGCGAGGGCACCTGGTTCTACCGGCACAAGGCGCTCGGGCTGGAGCGCGTCTCCGAGGAGAACAACCGGCGCCCCGAGGTGCGGCGTGCGATCGTGGCCGACACGCTGCGACCCGAGGCCTGGGAGCCGCTGCACATGATCCCGATGAAGTTCAACCGCCTGTTGATCTTCGACGGCAAGTACTTCCACTCCGGCGCCCGGCGCCTGACGGGCTCGACGCCCAGCCGCGGGCGCCTGACGCAGAACTTCTTCTTCTTCCGGGCCTGAAGTGGGCACGCCGGTCGCCGTCGACGTGCACGACGCCATTGCCGACCTCCTCGGTGCGTTCGACGACGCGCCGTTGCGCGAATCCTACCGGCCCGACCGCCTGCCGCTGACGCTGGGGGTGTTGCGGGCGATGGAGCGCTTCCCGCCGTCGAACCGCTTCCGCACACGCGACCTGCTCGACTGGGAACGGCGCACGCGCGCCGTGCTGCCGTCGCCGGACGCCTTCGACGTGCTGACCGACCCGGCCTTCGCCTCGCTGATGCCCTACGCCGCGTTGCCGGTGGACGCCTTCGGCGCGCCGGTGCGCACCGCCATCGCGGAGATCGCGCGGCGGCTGCAGATCGACCCGCGCGGCTTCTCGGTGCTGTGGATCGGCAGCGGTGCGCACGTAACCCCGCTGCACCACGACGGCGGACGGGTGAGCGGGCGCTGGCACCTCGCGGTGCGCGGCACGAAGCAGTTCGACTTCCTGCCCCCGGGCTCACCAGCGGCCCGGCGGCTGCCGTGGTGGGACCTGCACCGCCGGTTCAGCGCGCTCTACAAGGATCCGGTGCCCGACACCTGGCTCGCCGACGGCACGGGCGCGGTACGCGAACTGCTCACGCAGGGACGGATGGTGCAGTGGGATCGCGGGTGGTGGCACCGGGTGGAGATCGCCCGCGATGGTGTCACCGTCGGGCTGTCCACCCGCGGCCACGTCGCCTTGCCGGCCTGGCATCCGACGGCACTGGCGCACATTGCCGCCAGCCGCCTAGTCGGCGAGGTGGAACACTACCTGGATGCGATCGACGCGGACCCGCCGGAGCGCACACGCAAGCAACTGCTCGCGCTGTCGCGCATGGTCACTGGCGAATTGGCGGCCCCGCTCAGCGTCGCTTGACGGTGCCCTTGATGACGAGCCAGTCGGCGTCAGCGGGGTCGCTCGTCACGACGCCGCCGTTGTAGCACATGGCCGTGCCGTTCACGCTCGCCTTCACCGACCCGCCCAGGTCAGTCACCTTGCGGCGCGCGGCCTTGTGATCGCCGAGCACGGCGGCCACGTCGGCCTTCGTGAACTTGAATCCGGCCTTCGGCCCGACCTGGAGCGCCACTGCGGCGAACTTCTCCGGGCTCAGCTTGTCGGTCTTCAAGCGCAGTTCTGGATGCGTTGGGATGTATGTCGCGCAGAAATCGTTGAACGCCTTCTTCGTCATGCGCACTCTCCTCGTTTGTGGTCTCGAACCTTGGTCTCGTCAGTCGATACGGATCGCCGGTTCCGTATCGCGCGCATGTATAGCACGGTGACGCGACGCTGACAACACGCACGGCCCCGGTTCGGTACGAACTCAACCCGTCGCGCCGCAGCGCGGCGCGGTCAAGGTACCGCTTGTCGACAGCCGTTGGGAGGCAGCACTGGCAACAGCTACGACGATGCGCTGGGTGAGCCCATCGACGGGCTGCTCAGGGCGGTGATCATCTACGGGCGTGGGCCCTGGAAGAAGCATGAAGCGGTCGAGTCGGCCACACTGAAGGGGTCTCGTGGTTCAACCACGATCTTGCTGGAACCCATCGGCTACATCCCGGGCCAAGTCCTCACTGTGCCCGTTCAGGCGTCGGTTTCATGAACCACCAGGACCGCAGCCAATCGGGCCAGCGCGTCCTTCGAGTTGACCGTGTAGCCGCGTACCTCGCTATCGCCGCCAGATGAATCGATCTCCACGTATCGGCTGCTGAGCCGGGCATCGTCAGGTCAGACATGCTGGAGCCATCGCGAAGTTAGGGTTCGGCACCACGAGCAGCATCGCGGCCGTGACGCCGACGCGGGCATGGCGCGAGGCGCCTTCGACAAAGCTCCGCCAATCAAGTCGGCCGTGCACGTACTGGTCGAGGAAGCCCAGCGCGTCGGATTGAGAGCGGCTCAGGTCAATCGCGGCATGGAATGGTGACCTTCATGAGGCATTGCCGGTCATTCGGGTAGAACGTCACGCGCTTGGTCCGCCTGTCTGGTACGCGGGCGGCGCGTCGGTGCTGCTCTTGCCGCGTGCCCAGATGCCGTAATTCTTGTAACCCGGCTGTTCACCGTCGATGTAGCTTTGCAGGAAGCGCAGCTCGATCCACTGCTGGCCACCGCCGCCCGTGGAGGTGCCCAGGTAGGTGTGCTTGTGCGCATCGTGGCGCTGGCGCAGCTGCTTCAGCTCGGCGCGCAGCGCCGCGACTTCCGCGCGCAGTTTCGTGGTCTCGGCCGTGGCCTGGTCCAGCGCGCCGCGGAGCTCGCGGGTGAAGGCGTCGAGCGCGGCTTACAGCGGCGGACGCCGCAATGGCGTAGTCGCCAAGCTGGAGCTCTTGCCGACCTGGGATGCACGATTCTTGCGGCTGCCGTCCATGCCGTTCCTCCTGGCTGGCCTGGCACACTTTACGGCCACACAAGTAGCACTGCAAGCCGATGTAGAACCGATGTAGAACCAGCTGCTCGGCCACCGCAAGGCGTCGTCCCGTTGCTCCGCGGTCTCGGGCTGAGCGAGCCGTTGCACTCAGGACAGGAACTGTGCACGCAGCGATGCGCTTCGCCTCCATCCAGTTGGTAGCCAGAACCGGTAGGTGAGGTCCTCCAGCACCTCGTCCGGATCGGATATTTGGCGGTCCGCTTTCTGGCGGCGAATCGCGACGTATGGCCGGCAGCTGTGGGTCGCTATGGAAAGCCTCCCATAGACCCCTATGCATAGTGGCCGCGATGAGTCGGTAGAAGGCTCGAAATCGATGGCCGGAAGCCGTCTTCGAGGTCACACCGAGATGGAGATCATCTGATCACCGCGCGGGCCACGGCGTTCAACGGAAAACCCTTGCTTCTGAAGTCGCGGAGCTCCACACCGGGTATCGTTTCCCGCATGAGCCCCCCCGCCATCGCCCTTGAAGTGCTGCCTGCTGGCTTCGGCGACTGCTTGCTCGTCAGCTGTCCGGTCGGCCGATCGACCTGGCGCATGCTCGTCGATACGGGCCCGGACGAGACCTACCCCGCGCTGCGGCACCGGCTGCTGCAGATTCCTCAGGACGCCGGAGGGAAGCGGCACATCGACCTGTTCGTCGTTAGCCACATCGACCACGACCACATCGGCGGGGCGCGGCTGCTCCTCAGCGATGAAATGCTCAACCTGAGATTCGGCGACATCTGGTTCAACGCGCCCCCGAGGCCAAGCCTTCGGGGTGTTGCCGAGGGCCAGTCGCTGGCCGACATCCTGGGAGGCGCTGACAAGGCCCTGCCCTGGAACCAGGCGTGGTCAGGCAAACCGGTATGCACTCCGGCCGAGGGTGGCGGGGTGGAGCTCACCGGGCCAGGACTGCCCAAGGTCACGCTGCTGTCGCCGACGCCTGATCGGCTCAGCGATCTTTACAAGGTATGGGCCGTCGAGCTGGAACGACTGCGCCGCAAGGAGCGTGACCTCATTGGCGCTGAGAGACCGTCGACGCGGGGTGCAGCGCCCACCATCGAAGAGCTGGCAGCCCGGGTGACGCCGACCGACAAGGCGGTTCCCAATGGATCGAGTATCGCCTTGCTGCTGGAACACCAGGGGGCTTCAGTGCTGCTTGGCGCTGACGCCTTCCCGACCGTGCTGGTGCCGGCCCTGAATGCTCTGGCGAAACGCCGCAGCCACGCCGGCCCCATGCCCGTAGACGGGGTGAAACTCAGCCATCACGGCAGTCGGGCCAACGTGACGCAGGAACTTCTGAAGGCCGTCGACGCCAAGCACTTTGTCTTCAGCACCAACAACAGCTACTTCCGGCACCCGAACGCGGAGGCGGTGGCCCGGGTCATCGTCGCTGGCAGGAAGCCGACACTCTGGTTCAACTACGACACACCCTTCAACCGGCAGTGGGGCGCAGCTGAGCTGACAGCACGCTACGGGCATGTGGCTAGGTACCCGGAAAGCGGCGACGCCGGCATCAAGGTGGAACTGCCCGCGCAACGTAAAGCCCGGGCGCGATAGGGTGGGTCCGATGGCAATGGCGCAGGCTGCTTCCGTCACGGCCGACGTCTCACAGGAGCGGGCGACGGTTATCGCCGCGGAAGGACAGCTTTCAGGCGTCGAGTCGCGCGACCTGTAGGACCGGAGTGGGTCGTTGCCGGCCTACACGGACGACCGCTGACCGGCACCAGATTTTTTGTCGCACTGGCGCTTCGAAACCGCCGGCTGGTGACCGGCTGCTTTCGCTGCAATGCTGTCGCTCAAATCGGCGGATCGGATGACCGCAATGGGGCACATTGCTGCCCTTCGTGGCGAGTTCGCCAGCGGCAGCAATGGGTCGGCAGCGCCAGTTCGACGTCGTGAGCAGCGGACGGTCGACGGGTCTTTGGCATCGACAAGGATCGAGCGGCTGCTTTCGGGATTTTGACCCCCCCGCGAGTGGTCCGACGGCCTATGTCCGCAGTACCTCCTAAACCAATGGGATGGACGCCCCCACCCCGTAACCGGCATCGAAGTGCCAAAGTGGAGGTGTGTACAACCACTTGAACCGGGAAAGGAGCGTCCACCATGAAGATTACGACGGTTGGCATCGATCTGGCAAAGAACGTGTTCCAGGTGCACGCGGTCGATGAACGTGGCCGAGCCGTGCTGCGCAGGCAGCTTCGGCGTGATCAGTTAGCCGCCTTCTTCGTCAACCTGCCGCCGTGTCTGATCGGCATGGAGGCCTGCGCCAGCGCCCATCACTGGGCCCGCACGCTGCAAAAGTTCGGTCACACCGTGCGCCTGATGGCACCGCAGTTCGTCAAGCCCTACGTGAAGTCGAACAAGAATGACGTCGCCGACGCCGAGGCGATCTGCGAAGCGGTGGGTCGACCGAACATGCGCTTCGTGCCGATCAAGACGGACAGTTCAAACTGCACCTCGCGCAGGCACCGCGACAGGCGAGGTGACGATCCGTCATCCATTTCATCCTCTGTTCTCGAAGTCCTTCGAGGTTCTCAAGCGTCGACGCGTGTCCGGTGTGGACACGTTGACGCTTCGGCACGTTGATCACGGCACGCTGACGGTTCCACGCGAGTGGACGGACCTGGCTGATCCGGACCCGCTGTCCGAACTTGGGCAGCCAGCGGCGCGGCTGAATCCCATCCTGTCGCTCGAACTGGCCGAGTTGCTGCGCCAACTCGAGCAACTCCACGCAAATGAGACTTGAACGACGGGTGGGTAGTGACTAAACTGTCGGTACAGTCTTATATGTGTTCTGACAGAGATGGAGAAGAAATCCGCTTCTGCTCTGCGCAGTCGTCTAGCTTGGCTGCTGCGGACGTTGCCATCCATGGAACATGTTCTACGCGGTTCGCTCATCGAGCGGTACTTGCGCTGCGGCAAACCCGGCTGCAAGTGCGCTCAAGGCAAAGGTCATGGTCCCACCTGATTAGGCACAAGCCTCAGCAACACGGATGACGGGTTCCGGAGTGGGCGGAGCCGCAGCATCGAACGCAAGAGGCGATGGAAGATGGAGCGCATGTTGAATCGACGGTTGAAGCGGAATTGGAACTCGGCGAGGTAGCGATGGGCGTACTTGGCGAAGTCGAAGGCGTGGTAGGTGCCGGTGATGGCCGTCTTCAGGTTGCCCAGCAGCGTGTTGATGGCCTTGAACTGCGGGCTTGTCCACGCTGGCCTTGCCGCCGCCGGTGACGATGCGCTGGTGCTCGGCGCCGACGAGGGCGGCGGCCCGAAAGCACCACAGACCGTCGGAGACGACCGTGGCCGTGGTGGCGATGTGGGTGGCTGCGAAGGCGCCCACCTCCTCGGTGGTGAGCGGCTGCGCGCGCAGGCACGCCACGATCGGCTGGCCGTTTTCGGTGGTCTGCACCGCCGCGACGAAGGGCACCTTGTTCTCGCTGCCACGCCCGGGCTTGCCGCCGCTCGCTCGCCACCGAGGTAGGCGTCGTCGATCTCCACCCTGCCGTCGAGCTCGCGATCGTCCTCGGCCAGGCGCATCACCTCCATGAGCTTGTGCTTGAGCAGCCAGGCGCTGTGGTAGTAGACGCCGAGCTGGCGCCTCAACTCGAGCGCCGAGACGTTGTTCTTGGACTGCGTGAGCAGCTGCATCGCCAGGAACCAGCGCGCAGCGCCAGCTTGGTGCACTGGAAGATGGTGCCGCTGATCAGGCTGCACTGGTGGCGGCACGCCGCGCACTGCCAGTAGCGCATCGCGGCGCGATCGAACACGGCTGCGCGCCGCACCGCCGCAGGCCGGACAGGCAAAGCCTCGCGGCCAGCGCGCCGCTTCAAGCGCCTGGCCGCACTTCTCTTCGCTGCCGTAGCGGTCCAAGAACTCGGCCATCGAAAGTCCACGTTGAAACTGCACTCGGTTCGTCGCCATGGCACACCTCGCTGTGCGATGAGCCCATCTTCCAGACTCAGTGGCTCACAGCATGAGCCTGCTGAGGTTCGTCCCTAATCAGGTGGTCCCAAGTTCTACTTGTCAGTGAGCTTCGCGGGTTATCGTCCGAGATGGACTACGTGCGTCAGGGCGACTACGAGCGCGTCAGTCAAAGCCTGTCGAATTACCAGCAGCTTCGCGCCGCCATCGAAGAGATCTGCGAGATCGCGGTCCAACAGGTGCTCAGCGACATGATGCAGGTCGCACTAGGGTCTGGTCACGTCGAGCTCCAAAACGTCCGGCATCTCAGCGTTCCTTGAAGGACTGGCCACGGCCTGGAAGGACGGCGAGGTCCGTCCGACACACCGCAGAAAGACGACCGCACAACGGTGGTGGAGGACGCGAGAAGACCCCTTCGAGCTCGCCTGGCCGGTTGTAGAGGGCTGGCTGCTCAGCGAGCCTACAGTGACTGCGAAAGAACTCATGAACCGCCTGGCGCGATCAGCGCCCGACGCCTATGCAAGCAAGGTGCAGCTGCGCACGCTGCAACGGCGCGTCAAAGCCTGGCGGGCAGAGAAGGCGAAGGATCTAGTCCTCGGCCAGTTGCGCAAAGTGGTCAAGGAAGCGACTTGAGCTTCGGAGTCGAACCGAGCCGAAAGACTTGCGATGCCGCGGGGCCTGGCGCTGCGCGCCAGGGAGGCTGTGGACATATGGACGATGCGCCTTCGGCGCACCGGGCACCAGCCGTGGACAACGCGGCCGCTTCGCGCCCGAGCGTTGCCCACCGCCGGCGCCCTTCGCCCACATGCCCACAACCTTCGACCACGAGAGATAGAAATCCAAGGTCAGCGACAACCAGGCGGCGGTAACATTCCTTCGTGAGGCAACACGCCGGCCAAGGTAATTGTCGCCAACCAAATTCCTGAAGCGCGATGGCCGGCACCGGGCGAGGGTTACCCACCGCGGCGCCCGCCCTTGCCTCATTGGGGGCAGCGGGCGCCGCCGTGGATAACCCGGAACCATCGAGCCAACTCATACGGTCCTTCTATATTGGGTCGGCTGCCGACCTACATGAACGGCGGTTGGCAGGCTCCACAAACCATGTTGTTGGACTGCCGGAAAGCCGGCACTCGCCACCGACTCCTTACGCTGCAATGCTGTCGCTCAAATCGGCGGATCGGATGACCGCAATGGGGCACATTGCTGCCCTTCGTGGCGAGTTCGCCAGCGGCAGCAGTGGGTCGAGTGCGGGTAACGGTGTTCTTGAAAAGCGGTCATAGATTGCGACGCCGGAGATCGTGTCCCGTAGGTGGCCGAGAGCGGCGGTGCTCGCCGGAGCGATGCCGGGACCAGACATCGAGCAGGAACTGCGGTCGAATTGCTCGCAGCGTCGAGAGCAGTTGGTCGCGACGACCAGGACACAAGTGCCCCTCAATTGATACCCGCTTTGATACCCGCTTTTTTCCGGGATGGAAGCGGATTCAGTGAGACGTCAATAGCTCCAATCGCCAGCATTGGCGCGGGTTTGCGGGGTGCAGTGGGATGCCGTGACACCCGCCTGGGGCTGGTCGATCATCAGCAGCATGATCAGAAGCCCTCCTCCACCAGCTCGGCCGCGCGGATCAGCGCCCGCGCCTTGGCCTCGGTTTCCTGCCACTCCATCTCGGGCACGGAATCGGCCACCACGCCGGCCGCCGCCTGCACATACAGCGTGCCGTCCTTGACGATGCCGGTGCGAATGGCAATGGCCACATCCATGTCGCCGGCAAAGCTCAGGTAACCGCAGGCACCGCCATAGATGCCGCGCTTGACCGGCTCCAGTTCATCGATGATTTCCATCGCCCGCACCTTGGGCGCGCCGGTCAGGGTGCCGGCGGGAAAGGTGGCGCGCAGCACGTCCAGGCTGCTCATGCCCTCCAGCAACAGCCCTTCGACGTTGCTGACGATGTGCATCACGTGCGAGTAGCGCTCCACCGTGAAGGCCTCGGTCACCTTGACGCTGCCGATCTTCGCAATGCGGCCGATGTCGTTGCGCGCCAGGTCGATCAGCATCACATGCTCGGCGCGTTCCTTCGGGTCGCCTTTCAGTTCGGCCTCGAGCGCCAGGTCCTGCTCGGCCGTGGCACCGCGCGGCCGCGTGCCGGCCAGCGGCCGGATCGTCACCTTGTCGCCCTGCGGCGTGTGCTCCTGGCGCACCAGGATTTCCGGGCTGGCACCGACGATGTGGAACTCGCCCAGGTCGTAGAAGTACATGTACGGCGACGGGTTCAGCGAGCGCAGCGCGCGGTAAAGGCTCAACGGCGACTCGGTGTAGCGCTTGGCCAAACGCTGGCCCACCTGCACCTGCATCATGTCGCCGGCGGCGATGTAGTCCTTGGCCTTCAGCACCGCGGCGATGTAGTCGGCCTTGGCAAACTCGCGCTCCACCGCATGCGAGGCGCCGCGCTTCACCGGCGGCGCGGTGACGCTGTAGTGCAGCTTGTCGCTCAAGCCGGCCAGCCGCCGCTTGGCCTTGGAGAAGGCCTCCGCCTCGCCCGGGTTGGCATAGACGATCAGGTACAGCCGCCCGGAAAGGTTGTCGATGACCGCCAGTTCCTCGCACTGCAGCAGCAGGATATCGGGCGTATCGATGCCGCCGGGCTTCCAGGTAGCGGCCAGCTTCGGCTCGATGTAGCGCACCGCGTCATAGCCGAAGTAGCCGGCCAGCCCACCGCAAAAACGCGGCAACCCGGGCCGCAGCGCGACCTTGAAGCGCTTCTGGTAGTCGGCGATAAAGTCCAGCGGGTTGCCTTCGTTCACCTCGACCACCTCGCCGTCGGTGACCACCTCGGTGCGCAAGCCGCTGGCGCGCAGCAGGGTGCGCGCCGGCAGGCCGATGAAGGAGTAGCGGCCGAAGCGCTCGCCGCCGACCACGCTTTCCAGCAAAAAACTGTGCCCGCCGCCGCCGCTGGTGTAAGCCAGCTTCAGGTACAGCGACAAAGGGGTCTCCAGGTCGGCAAAGGCCTCCGCGATCAGCGGAATGCGGTTGTAGCCCTGGCCACTCAGACTCTTGAACTCGAGTTCGGTGATCACGTCTGTTCCTTCGTCTCGCAAGACCTGCCGCGCACCGCGTCGGGTGCAGGTGGGTCGTTGCAAAAGGGGCGCCGGCCCGTGGCCGACGGCAAACTATGCGCGAGCCGGGCCGCGGCGCCAGGGCCAGGCTCCCCGGTCCATCGACCTGTGTCTGCGTGACATGAACATGGGCGGCAGTCTAGCGCAGCCTTCAGCGCTTCGGGTTGTCCTTGGCCCACTGCGCCACGGCCGCCAGCGTGCGCTCGACATGCTTGTCGGGATTCAGGCTCAAGTAGTTGTAGATCACCTTGCCGTCGGGCGCGATGACGAAGGACACGCGGTTGGCGTATTCGGGCCGCGTCATCATCGCCGTGTCATAGGCCTTGATGACCGCCTTCTTCTCGTCCGCCGCGACGGGAAACTTGCCCTGGCAGACCTGCACCGAAAAGCGCGTGATCAGCTCCAGGTCATCGCCAGACACGCCGATCACCGACGCACCCAGTGCCTTGAACTTGTCGATGGCTTCGGCGAACAGGTGCGCCTCGAGCGAACAACCCTCGGAGAATGCCGCCGGGAAAAAGTACAGCACCACCGGTCCCTTGGCCAGCGCATCGGACAAGGTGAATTTGAAGGTCTTGCCGCCCAGCGCGGCCGGCGCGGTAAAGTCCGGCGCCTTGTCGCCGACGTCCAGCGCGGCCCGCGCCGGCAGGCACAGGCTGGCGGTCAACATGAGTAACGCAACGGCTCTTTTCATGCGGCTTCCTTGGTCGGCTGGCGGGGCATATTGCCAGATCGACAAGGTCGCGCGTTCGGCGGCGAAGCTTTCACCCTGGTCGCGGCGCGTCTTGGCGCTGGCCTTCGCCGCCCTGCTGGCGGCGACACTGGCCGGCTGCGGCACGCTGCCGCCGCCGGGGCCCAAGCCGGCATCCGAAGCGCTGCCGCCGCCGGCCGACGGCGCGCTGGCGGCCATCGCCAAGGCTTCGACGCCGCCCGGCGAGCCACTGTCGGGCTTCAGGCTGATGCCGCTGGGCCCCTACGCGCTGGACACCCGACTGCAGCTGATCCAGCGCGCCAGCCACAGCCTGGACGTGCAGTACTACGTGATCGAGGACGACGCCACCGGGCGGTTGATGCTGCGCCTGCTGCGCGACGCCGGCGAGCGCGGCGTGCGCGTGCGGCTGCTGGTGGACGACCTGTACACCGCCCACACCGACGCCATGCTTCGCGCGCTGGCCGAGGTACCGAACATCGAGGTGCGGCTGTTCAACCCGTTTTGTTGCCTGCGCGAATCGCTGTCGAGCCGCTTTCTCGGCTCGCTCGGCGACATTTCGCGCGTCAACCACCGCATGCACAACAAGCTGCTCATTGCCGACGGTGTGGCTGCCATCGCCGGCGGGCGCAACATCGCCGACGAATACTTCATGCTCAACATGAGCAGCAACTTCGTCGACATGGACGCCTTCGTCATGGGTGCGGTGATCGGGCAGTTGCAAGGCATCTTCGACCAGTACTGGAACAGCGATGTGGTCTACCCGGTGCAGGCGATCGTGCAGACCGAGATGTCGCCTGCGCAGCTGGGCGCCGAGTTCGAACGGCTGTCGCACATCGACCACCCGCCGCCGGAGCTGCCGTCGGTCGACGCGTTGGGATATGGCCCGCTGCGCGACGACCTCGACGCCGGCCGGGTCGGCCTCATTTGGGCACCGGCTCGGGCCTTCGCCGACCCGCCGAACAAGCGCGACAAGATGACACCCGAGGAAGCGCGCGAAATGAGCGTGTCGATGGCGGTGCGCATGAAGATCTGGAGCGCCGAGAGCGACTTGGTGCTGACCTCGCCGTACCTGATCCCCGGCCCGATGGGCATCACCGCCTTCCAGGGACTGGGCGAGCGCAAGGTGAAGGTCGTCGTGCTGACCAATTCGCTCGCCGCCACCGACGAGCCGCTGGTGCACACCGGCTATTCGCGCTACCGCATGCGGCTGCTCGAATCCGGCGTGGACCTGTACGAGATCAGCCCGGAGCGCACCCGCCATACCAAGCGCCTGGGCATCTTCGGCTCGTCGCTCGGCCGGCTGCATGCCAAGACCGCGGTGGTGGACCAGCGCACGGTGTTCATCGGCTCGATGAACCTCGACCCACGCTCGGATACGCAGAACACCGAACTCGGCATCTTCATCGAAAGCCCGCAACTGGCCAAGGAACTGCTGCGCATCATCAACATCAGCAAGTTGCAAAGCGCCTACCGCGTGCGGCTGGACAAGCAGGGCAGCCTGGAATGGCTGACCATGGATGATGACAAGGAGGTCATCCTCGATGTCGAGCCCGAGACCACGTTCTGGACCCGCTTGCAAAACTGGCTCGTCAGCCCGCTGGTGCCCGAACAGTTGTTGTAGCGGGTCGCCGGCCGATGGTGGAAGAATCGGGTCGATGAACACACCTGCCGACCCGCCATTTCGCAGCATCCCCGAACTGCTGCGCGAACATGCCAAAGCGCAGCCGCGCCGCAACGCGCTGGTGCAAGACGACGAATGCATCGACTATGGTGAGCTCGACGCGCTGATGGACCGCGTGGCTGCCGCGCTGCAGCGCGACGGCCTTCGTCCCGGCGACGCCATCGCCATCTGTGCGCACAGCAGCCCGCGCTACGCGCTGGTATTCCTGGGCGCATTGCGTGCCGGCGTGGCGGTGGCGCCGCTGGCGCCGTCGGTGACGTCCGAGCAGTTCGGCTCGATGCTGCGCGACGCGCAGGCGCGGCTGCTCTTCGCCGACGACGCCGCCACGGCATTGCTGGCCGGGCAGGCGGGCATGGGCGGCTTGCCGCGCACCATCGCCCTGGACCGCAGCCTCGAAGCCGACGAAACGCTGGACGCCTGGCTGGCGCCGGCCAGCAGCCAACCCGCGCCGGTGGCGCTGCAGCCCGAGTGGCCCTTCAACATCATCTATTCCAGCGGCACCACCGGTACGCCCAAGGGCATCGTGCAATCGCACGGCATGCGCTGGACGCACGTGAATCGCGGCGCCGGCTATGGCTACGACAGCCATACCGTGACGCTTCTGTCCACGCCGCTGTACTCGAACACCACGCTGGTGGTGTTCTTCCCGACGCTTGCGCACGGCGGCACGCTGCACCTGATGGCCAAGTTCGACGCCAAGGCCTATGTCGAACGGGCGCGAAAAGCTGCGGGTCACCCACACCATGCTGGTGCCGGTGCAGTACCGGCGCATCATGGCCCTGCCGGACTTCGACGCGCACGACCTCGGCAGCTTCCACATGAAGTTCTGCACCAGCGCGCCCTTCGATGCGGCGCTGAAGGCCGACGTGCTGAAGCGCTGGCCGGGCGGGCTGGTCGAGTTCTATGGCATGACCGAAGGCGGCGGCACCTGCATCCTCAACGCGCACGAATTTCCCGACAAGCTGCACACCGTGGGACAGCCGTCGGAGGGCCACGACGTCCGCCTCATCGACGAGCAGGGCAAGGAGGTGGCCGCGGGTGAGGCCGGCGAGGTCGTCGGCCATTCGCGCGGCATGATGCTCGGCTACCACGGCCAGCCCGACAAGACGCGCGAGGCCGAGTGGTACGACGCCAGCGGCAAGCGCTTCATCCGCACCGGCGATGTCGGCCGCTTCGACGAAGACGGCTTCCTGATCCTGTTCGACCGGCGCAAGGACATGATCATCAGTGGCGGCTTCAACATCTACCCCAGCGACCTGGAAGGCGTGTTGCGCGAGCATGCCGCCGTGGCCGAAGCGGCGGTGGTCGGCGTGCCATCCGAACAATGGGGCGAGACACCGGTGGCCTATGTCGTGCCAAGGGCCGGCGGCGGCGCCTCGGCCGAATCGCTGCTGCGGTGGTTCAACCAGCGCGTCGGCAAGACGCAGCGGCTGGCCGAACTGCACTTCATCGACGAACTGCCGCGCAGCGCCATCGGCAAGGTGCTGAAGCGCGAGCTGCGCGAAAGGCACGTGGCGGCAGCCGCCGGCAGCGCGCGCTGAGGGCCGGCGTCAGCGCGCCGGCGCCAGTTGCTGCGCCAGCGCTTCCATCATGCGCGGCAGGTCGTAGGGGAAGCGCGCAGTGATCAGGTTGCCATCGACGACGCAGGGCTCGTCGACCACGGTGGCGCCGGCGTTCTCCAGATCGATCTGGATGTTCCACACCGCCGTCGCCCGCTTGCCCTGCAACATGCGCGCGCTGACCATGACCCACGGCCCGTGGCAGATGCCGCAGGTGGGCTTGCCGGCGGCATGCATGTCGCGCGTAAAGGCCTGCGCGTGCTTGTCGGCGCGCAGGAAATCGGGGTTCCAGCAGCCACCGGGCAGGATCACGGCGTCGTAGTCGGCCACCCTGGCTTCGTCCAGATAGGTGTCGATCGGCAGCCAGCCGGCGTTTTCCATCAGGCGCACCGCCAGCACATGGGTCTGCGCGGCGGTGGGAAAGCGCAGCCCCAGGGTCGGCGGAAAATCTTCGAGGCGCGGGGCGACGATGTGCACCGTGGCGCCGCGCTCGCGCAACCAGCGCATCGCGCCGAGAATCTCGACCTCTTCCACGCCATTGGTGCAGCAGATCGCCACGCGTCGGCCAGCCAGCTGCCGCGCGTCGGCCGCCGGCTCGAACAGGAAACGGCCCAACTCGCGGTTGAGGTCACCGTCGGCCGTCGCCAGCAGTTCGGTGGAGATCGACGGCACCGGCGAGGTGGACATGAACTGCTGCATGCGCGCCAGGCTGGCCCGCTGCGCGGGTGTGGGGGTTGAGTCCAATCGATTCTTCCTTCAAGTCAAGGGTGCACAGAGTGCAAAGGGTGCCACTATTCGGCCCTCCGGTAAAGCGGCCGCGAGCCTACGTCGACGGTTTCTTCAGCAGCGCCAGCGACAGCGAAGCCACGCAGCAGGCCATCGCCGCCCATTGCAGCCAACCCAGCGGTTCGCCGTGCACGACGCCGCCCGAGATCATCGCCACCATCGGCACCATCACCGACGACAACCCGGCAATGTTCACCGGCAGCATGCCGACGATGGAGAACCACGCCGCGTTGCCGATGCTCATCGGCACCAGCGCGATATAGGTCACCACCACGATGGTCTGCCACGACGGCATGAACCACGGGCCGTCCGCCAGCAGCAGTGCGCCGATCGTCGTCGGTACGGCGGCGATGAGCAACTGCCAGCCGGTGAGCACCAGCGCGTTGACCTTCACATGGCCACGCTTGAGGATCAGCGTGCCCACTGCCCAACCCAGGCCGGCCCCCAAGCCAAGCGCGAAGCCCAGCGGGGCGCGCGCATAGGCCTCCAGGCCCGGCACCATCAGCAGCAGCACCGCGGCCCCACCCAGCAGCACGGCCAGCAGCAGCCGGGCGCTCATGCGCTCGCCGAGAAGCGCCCATGAGATCAGCGCCGACCACAGCGGCATGGTGAAGCCCAGCACCGCCGATTGTCCCGAAGGGATGAGGATCGCCGAATAGGTGCTGGCAATGTTCCAGATGACCAGATAGAAGAAGGTGCCGGCACAGATCGTCGGCCAGTACTCGCGGGGGACGCGCAGCGACAGACCGCGCACGCGCGCCACCGCCAACAAGGCGATGCCGGCCATCGTCACCGCCACGGCGCGAAAGGTCCACACCGAAATCTCGCGCACCGCAAACGCGAACAGCGGCCAGTTGGTGCCCCACACCAGCGTCAGGATCACCAGCAGGACGAGGGCGCGGCGTGGAATCGCGGCTTCGCTCATCGGCCACGCCCGGTTGCGCGGCATGCGCAGTGATTGGCCGACAAGTCAGCTCAGCCTGTCGAGCCAACGGCCCATGTGCAGCGCCACTTCGTCCGGCTGCTCCATCGGTGCCCAATGGCCGGCCCCTTCGATCACGGCGAGTTCGGCACCAGGGATCAGCGCCACCGCCTCTTGCGACCACGCCAGCGGCGTGACCGCATCGGTGCGGCCGCACAACACCAGCGTCGGTATCGACAACCCGGCCAGCAGCCCACGGTGATCGGCGCGGGCGATGATGGCGCGCAGCTGGCGCTCCGCGGCGTCGGCGCCGACATCGCGCATGATGCGCAAGGCCTGGTCGAACAGCGCATCGTTCGATGCGTTGTCGGCGTGCACGCCGCGGCGCAGGATGGCCAGCGTCTCGGCATCGACGTCGCGTCGCAGCGCTGCGATGGTGGCCTCCCGCACGGCGATGTTGTCCACGGCCTCGGGCCGGCAGGAGGTGTCGATCAGCGCCAGCGCCGCGGCCGGGCGCGGCGCATCGGCCAGCATCTGCAGCGCCACATAACCGCCCATCGAAAAGCCGGCCAGCGCCACCGGCCGGTCGCGCGGCACATCGGCCACCAGCGCCCAGGCGTCGCGCGCCATGTCCACCATGTGGTCCTGCGTGCGCAGGTTGGGGATGCGGATGTCGGCACGAGCGCGCAGCCGCTGCGCCACCGGCTCCCAGACGCGTTGATCGTTGAGCAGGCCGTGCAGCAGCAACAGCACCGGTTGTGTCACGGCCTCACCCGCCACGTTGCGGCGCGATGTCGTTGGTGCCCATGATGATTCCTTTGGCGTGATGACCAAGGCACTCTAGCTCAGCGCTTGGCCCGGGCGCTGAAATTGTGCGCGTGGCGGCCGAGCGCGAAGCTGGCGAAGAACTTGCACCAGATCGTGGTGCCGGCGATCGCTGTCCAGGTGTCGTAGGGCAACACCCCGGCGATCACGCCGACGATGACGTACATCACCGCCAGGCCGGCGGCGGCGTTGATCAGCATCTCCCAGCGTGCCCAGCGCGCGGCATCGGGTGGCGGCATGCCACCCTTGAGCGCCACTTCGGAATGGTCGCGCCGCACCTGGATGCGCCAGGCCCGGCGCAGCCAGAAGAAGGCCATCGGAAACAGCGCCAGAAAGAGCAGCCAGGTGACGGCCGTACTGATGTCCACGGGCAAGTGTCTTCCGTCAATTGAAGGGGCCCCGCCGGCTCACGCCGGCGGGGCCCTCATTTTCGCTGCCCGGGGCACGCCCGGGGCCAGGCTTGGCTAATGCGCGCCGTGGACCGCCTTCGAGCCGCGCGGGATGCGCACCGCCTCGACCATCGCCTGGATATGCGCTGGCGGCTCCTTGGTGACCTTGTCCACCAGGAAGGCGACGAGGAAGTTCACCCCCGCGCCCACGGCACCGAAGGCTTCCGGCGTGATGCCGAAGAAGCTGTTCGCACCCCCGATCAGGTTCAGGTACTCGGTGCCCTTGATGAAGAAGATGCCCTTGTGCGCGAACACATAGAACAGCGTGACGAACAGGCCCACCAGCATGCCCGCCATCGCACCTTCCTTGTTCATCTTCTTGCTGAAGATGCCCATCATGATCGCCGGGAACAATGAACTGGCGGCAATACCGAAGGCCAGGGCCACCGTCCCGGCCGCGAAGCCGGGCGGATTCAGGCCGAGATAGCCGGCGACGACGATGGCGACGGCCATCGACACCTTGCCGGCCAGCAGTTCACCTTTCTCGCTGATGTCGGGCACGAAGACGTTCTTGATCAGGTCGTGCGACACCGCGGCCGAGATGGCCATCAGCAGGCCCGCCGCCGTGGACAGCGCCGCTGCCAGGCCGCCCGCCGCCACCAGCGCGATCACCCAGTTGGGCAACAGCGCGATCTCGGGATTGGCCAGCACGATGATGTCGGCGTTGACGGTCAGCTCGTTGCCCTTCCAGCCCGCGGCCTCGGTCTTGGCGACGAACTCGGCGCTCTTGTTGGCGTCGTTGTAGTACTGGATGCGGCCGTCGCCGTTCTTGTCCGTCCACTTCAGCAGGCCCGTCTTCTCCCAGCGCTTCATCCAGTCGGGGCGCGCTTCGCCTTCGATGGCGGCTTCCTTGGCGAAGGGGTCGGTGTCCTTCATGACGACGCCCGGCGTGATCGTGCGGATCAGGTTGGTGCGTGGCCATCGCCGCCACCGCCGGTGCCGTGGTGTAGAGGATGGCGATGAACACCAGCGCCCAGCCGGCCGACGAACGCGCGGCCTTCACCGATGGCACGGTGAAGAAGCGCATGATGACGTGCGGCAGGCCGGCCGTGCCGATCATCAGCGACAGCGTGTACATGAACATGTTCAACGTGCTGCCCGGCAACGAGGTCGTGTACTGGCCGAATCCGATGTCGGTGACCACCTGGTCCAGCTTGCTCAGCAGCGACACGTTGTGGCCCGCCAGGTCGGAACCCAGGCCGAGTTGCGGCAACACGTTGCCGGTGAGCTGCAGCGAGATGAAGATCGCCGGGATGGTGTAGGCCAGGATCAGCACGATGTATTGCGCCACCTGGGTGTAGGTGATGCCCTTCATGCCGCCGAACACCGCGTACAGGAAGACGATGCCCATGCCGACGTAGATGCCGACATCGCTGCTCACGCCGAGGAAGCGCGAGAAGGCCACGCCCACGCCGGTCATCTGGCCGATGATGTAGGTCAGCGACGCGATCAGCAGGCAGACGCACGGCCACCGTGCTGGCGCTCTTGGAATAGAAGCGGTCGCCGATGAACTGCGGCACGGTGAACTTGCCGAACTTGCGCAGGTACGGTGCCAGCAGCATGGCCAGCAGCACGTAGCCGCCGGTCCAGCCCATCAGGAACAGGCCGCCGCCGTAGCCCATGTTGGAGATCAGGCCGGCCATCGAGATGAACGAGGCCGCGGACATCCAGTCGGCGGCCGTGGCCATGCCGTTCATCACCGGGTTGACCTGCCGCCGGCAGCGTAGAACTCGCTGGTGGAGCCGGCGCGCGCCCAGAAGGCGATGCCGATGTACAGCGCGAAGCTCAGGCCGACGACGAGATAGATGGTGGTTTGCAGGTCCATGTCTTGTTGTCCTTAGTCTTCGTGCACGTCGAAACGACGGTCGATGTCGCCCATCTTCTTCGCGTAATAGAAGATCAGCACGATGAAGATGTAGATCGAGCCTTGCTGCGCGAACCAGAAGCCCAACGGATATCCGCCGAGGTGGAAGTTGTTGAGCCAGGGGGCGAAGAGGATTCCCGCGCCGAAGGACACAAGGAACCAGACGATCAGGATGTTTCTCAGCAACGACAGCGTCGCCTTCCAGTAGCCATGCGAATCATGTTGCATGTTTGTCTCCTCAACGGGGGCGGTGATGAACCGGACGAATCCGATACGCTCGATCTCGATCTCGATCTCGATCTCGATCTCGATCTCGATCTCGATCTCGAACGCGACGAAGTGTCGATTTGCACCCTGACGGTTCTCTGACGCGCGGCGGTCTGGCGCGGGCCAAACGATGGGTGGATTCCCTAGTTTGCGGTGCATCAAGAAGTCTGGCGTGCGGGGCGCGGCACAGTGGTTAGGATGACGGCCAAAGCCGCGACGCGACGCATGCCCATCGAGCCACCCATCCCCGAACAGCGCGATACACCGGCCATCGAAACCGGCGCGCGCGGCGCCGATCCGAACCTGGGCTTGATGGCCACCCCGGTGAAAACCCTGCTGCGGCGCGAGCCGGTGACTCTGCCACCGCAAGCCACCATCCGCGACGCCGCGATGCTGATGCGCGAGCAGCAGGTGTCCGCGGTGATGGTGGTCGATGCGGGCCGTCTGCTTGGCATCGTCACCGACCGCGATCTGCGCAACCGCGTGCTCGCCGTCGGCCTGGACAGCGCACGCCCCGTGGCCGATGTGCTCACGACCAACCCTTCGTCGGTGGATTTGCACACCACCGCGTTCGACGCGATGCTGCTGATGGCACGCTCCAAGCTGAACCATGTGCCGGTGCTCGACGGCCAGCGTGTCGTCGGCATGGTCAGCAGCAGCGACGTGGCCGAGCGGCACAGCACCTCGGCGGTGGTGCTGGCGATCGAGATCTACCGCTGCGACGATATCGAAGGCCTGCAGCGCGTCACGCGGCGCGTGCGCGATCTGCAATGCGACCTGGCCGCGGCCGATGCCACCGCGCAGGCCACCGGCCGCGTCATCACCGCCATCACCGACGCACTGACCATCCGCCTGCTGCAGCTGGCCGAAGCGCAACTCGGTGCGCCGCCGGTGCCCTATGCCTGGGTCGCCGCGGGCTCGCAGGCGCGGCGCGAACAGACCGCGCGCACCGACCAGGACAACTGCATGGTGCTGTCCGACGACTACGACGCCGCCATGCATGGCGCCTACTTCGAGGCGCTGGCGCGCCAGGTATGCGACGGTCTCGACGCCTGCGGCTACGTGCACTGCCCAGGCGAGATGATGGCCATGACCGATCGCTGGCGCCAACCGCTGGCGCAGTGGCAACAGTACTTCCGCGGCTGGACCCAGGCCCCCGAGCCGAAGGCGCTGATGCTGACCTGCGTTTTCTTCGACCTGCGCTGCGTGCATGGCGACGCCGCGCTGCTGGACGGGTTGCGCCACGGCGCGCTGCAAGGCACCCGCGCCAACAGCATCTTCCTGGCGCACATGGCGAACAACGCGCTGCAACGTCGGCCGCCGTTGAGCCTGTTCGGCCGCATCAGCGCTGCGCGCAGCGGCGAGCACCGCGGAACCATCGACATCAAGCTGCTGGGCATCGCACCGATCGTCGATCTGGCACGAATCCACGCCCTGGCCGCCGGCCTCGAGGCGGTGAGCACCGACGAGCGGCTGGCGCAGGGCGGCCAGGGTACCGGGATGAGCGAACAGGGCGCGCGCGATCTGCGCGAGGCGTTCGAGTTTCTGGCGGCGCTGCGCATCCGCCACCAGGCGCGGCAGATGCGCGATGGCCTCGCGCCCGACAACCATGTGCCGCTGCAGGCGCTGTCGAACTTCGAGCGCGCGCAGCTGAAGGACGCCTTCAAGGTGGTGGCCGACATGCAGGAGGCGCTGGGCCAGCGCTACCACGTCGGGCGATTCTGAAGGCGTCGACGGCGGGCGCGCAACGGCCCATGGCGCGGTCGGCGCGCGCATCGGGCAAACTGCCGGCTTGGCCGCACATCTGCGGCGCCAACCAGCGAGCCCGCCGTCATGGGACCATTGTCAGGATTGCGCGTCATCGAACTCGCCAGCATCGGCCCCGGCCCGATGTGCTGCATGCTGCTCGCCGACATGGGTGCCGATGTCGTGCGCATCGACCGCACGGAGCCCAGCGGCCTGGGTGTGCCGATGGACAAGCGTTTCGAGGTCAGCGGTCGCAGCCGGCGCAGCGTGGCGCTGGACCTGAAGGCGCCGGCCGGACGCGACGCGGTGCTGCGGCTGATCGACAAGGCCGACATGCTGGTCGAAGGCTTCCGCCCCGGCGTGGCCGAACGCCTGGGCCTGGGCCCGGCCGATTGCCATGCGCGCAACCCGGGCCTGATCTACGGCCGCATGACGGGCTTCGGCCAGAGCGGTCCGTTGTCGCAGGCCGCAGGGCATGACCTGAACTACATCGCACTGACCGGCGCGCTGCATGCCATCGGCCCCGCCGGCCAGAAGCCGGTGCCACCGTTGAACCTGGTGGGTGACTACGGTGGCGGCGCGCTGTACCTGGCGATGGGCCTGCTGGCAGCGCTGCATGAGCGCAAGTCTTCAGGCAGGGGCCAGGTGGTGGATGCGGCGATGGTCGATGGCGCGGCGTCGCTGATGTCGATCTTCTACGGCATGCACGCCAGCGGCCGCTGGAGTGACCAGCGCGGCGACAACCTGCTCGACAGCGGCGCGCCGTTCTACGACACCTATGAGACGGCCGATGGCAAGTACGTGTCGATCGGCGCGCTGGAACCGAAGTTCTTTGCCGAGATGGCGCAGCGCATCGGGCTCGACGAATCCTTCGCCAAGCGCCAGTACGACCGCAAGACCTGGCCCGAGATGCGCACGGCGATGGCGCGCATCCTGCGCGGCAAGACACGCGACGAATGGAGCGCGCTGCTCGAAGGCAGCGATGCCTGCTTCGCGCCGGTGCTGACGATCGAAGAAGCGCCGCGCCATGCGCACGCCCAATCGCGCAGCGCCTTCGTCGATATCGCGGGTGTCGTCCAGCCGGGACCGGCGCCGCGTTTCGAGCGCAGCGGTAGCCGCGCGCCGGTGCCGGCGCCGGCCATCGGTGCGCACACCGACGAGGTGCTGGCCGAGGCCGGCTTCCGACCCGACGAGATCGCCGCGCTGCACGCCGCCGGCGTGGCATTGCGACCATGAATGCCGCCGCCCCGCCGACGAACATCCGCCCGGCCGCGTCGGTGCTGGTGCTGCGCGACGGGCCGAACGGCGTGCAAGTGCTGCTGATGCGCCGGCCCGAGCGTGACAACGACTTTCGCAGCGGTGCCTGCGTCTTCCCCGGCGGCGTGCTCGACCACGGCGACGGCGCCTCGCAAGCGTTGTGCCTCGGCCTCGATGACGCGACGGCCAGCACACGGCTCGGCCTGGCCACGGGCGGCCTGGCCTTCTTCGTCGCCGCGTTGCGCGAATGCTTCGAAGAGGTGGGCCTGCTCTTCGTGTGCGCGCCGCAGGGTGGGCCGATTGACGTCGCCGCGCACGCCGATTCCCTGCAGCCGTGGCGCCACCGTCTGCACCGCGGCGAGGCCACGCTCGAGCAACTGCTGCGGCACTTCGGCTGGCGGCTGGACCTGCGCGACATGGCCTACTTCGCCCACTGGCTGACACCCGTGACCCGGCCGAAGCGCTTCGACACCCGCTTTTTCGTGCGCCTGGCACCCGCCGAGCAGCAGGCCCAGCCTGACATGGGCGAGGCCCTGGAGCTGATGTGGCTGACGCCCGACGAGGCGCTCGACCCGCAACGTGGCCTGAAACTGCTGAACGTGACGCAGCGCGTGCTGCACAGCCTGCGCGGTTTTGCCGGCGCGAGACCGGCCTTCGACCATGCGCTGGCCCTGCGCGGCGTGCGGCGCGTCTTCCCGCGCCCAGCCTTGGGACGCAGCGGGCCGCGCTTCGTCATCGACAGCGACCCGGCCTATGACGAGGTGGTGCGGCTCGACCCCGACGGGCGTGGCGATGTGCGTTGCGATCTGGCGCCAGGCGATGTGGTGCAGCTGTCGCCCCGGCTGTGGCGCGTCAGCGGCCGGGCCGGCAATGCATACCTGGTGACCGACGGCACACGCAGCGAGGCGGTGCTGATTGACGTGGCGCCCGACGACGCGGCCCAGGCGCAGGCCATGCGATCGCTGGCCACGATACCGGTGCGCCAGCGGATCGTCACCCGTTCGGAGGATGCACAGGCGGCGGCCGCGCAGGCACACTCGCCGCTGCGGCTCGGCCGCGATTGCACGTTGCGGGTCGAGGCCGACGGCAACGGCGGCGTGACCTGCGTGCTGGTCGAAGACGGCATCGGCATCGGTGCGGCCGCCGCCGGTGTCGAATGGCTCGCACCGGCGCAGGGATTCATCCGCCGCATTCCGCAACCCTAGACCACCGATGACACAAACGCCCGAGCAGCTGGCCGCGACCATCGCCGCGCTCGAGGCGCAGCGCGCCTTGCTCGGCGACGCCGTGGTGGACACTGCGCTGGCCCCGCTGCGCGACAAGCTGGCGGCGCTGCATGCCGGTGCCGCACAGCAGCTGAAGCAGGTGTCGGTGCTGTTCGTCGATGTCGTCGGCTCCACCGCGATGGGGCAACAGCTCGACCCGGAGACGATCCACGCGGTGATGGACGGCGCCCTGGAGCGTTTCACCGCCGTGGTGCA
Organism: uncultured beta proteobacterium; assembly: GCA_963837675.1. GTDB lineage: Bacteria > Pseudomonadota > Gammaproteobacteria > Burkholderiales > Burkholderiaceae_C > Rubrivivax. Next base: position 505,927 of record CAWIOH010000003.1, read on the forward strand.
GGCGCAGCATGGCCGCGTGCTGCAGTACACCGGCGACGGCATGCTCGCCGCCTTCGGCACCGAGGAGGCCAGCGAGGACGACGTGGAGAGCGCCATCCGCGCCGGCCTGGGCATCATCGTCGCGGCGCGCGAGCATGCGCCGCGCGTGCGCCAGCAGCATGGCGTGGCCGATTTCAACGTGCGCGCCGGCGTGCACACCGGGCGCGTGCTGCTGGGTGGCGGCGTCGATGCCGAAGGCAGCATCCGCGGCGCCACGGTCAACGTCGCGGCGCGCATGGAGCAAAGTGCGCCGCCCGGGCGGCTGCGCATCAGCCACGACAGCTACCGCCACGTACACGGCGTGTTCGACGGTGCAGGAGCAGGACCCGATCAGCGTCAAGGGTGTGGCCGAGCCGCTGCGCAGTTACCTGGTCGAAGGCGAACGCCCGCGCGGCTCGCGCGCCAGCCCGCGCGGCGTCGATGGCGTGCACACGCACATGGTCGGGCGCGAGGCCGAACTGCAGCAGCTGCGCAGCGTGTTCGAGACCACCGTGGCCGAACGGCAGCTGCGCGCCGTCACCGTGGTCGGCGAGGCCGGCCTGGGCAAGAGCCGGCTGCTCGACGAGTTCCAGCAGACGCTGGACCGCGCAGCATTGCTGGCTGCTGATGGGCCGCGCCCACCCGCGCAGCGCGCTGCAGCCGCACGGGCTGGTGCGCAACCTGTTCGCGCGGCACCTGCAGATCGGCGATGCCGACGCGGCCGACGTGGCGCGCGACAAGCTGCTGCGCGCCTTTGCCCCGCTGTTTGCGGCCGAGGGCGAAGCCCCGCTGCACCTGCTGGGCCAGCTGATCGGGCTGGACTTCTCCCACAGCCCGCATGTGCAGGAGCTGCTGGGCGACGACGCGCTGTTCCGCCTGCGCGCCTACGAAGCGGCGGCGCTGCTGCTGCGCCGCCTGGGCGACAGCCGCGCGGTGGTGCTGGTGCTCGACGATCTGCACTGGGCCGACGAGGGTTCGCTGGACTTCATCGAGCATCTGATGAGCCGGCATCGCGAGCTGCCGCTGCTGTGCCTGGTGCTGACGCGGCAGACGCTGTTCGAGCAGCACGCGGACTGGGCCCGCGGCGACGCGCGCCACACGCGGCTGGACCTGAAGCCGCTGGACGGAGCCGGCAGCCAGGAGCTGGCCGAATCACTGTTGCAGCGCTTCGCCGATGTGCCCGAAAGCCTGCGCGCGATGCTCACCGCCGGCGCCGAGGGCAACCCGTTCTACATGGAAGAACTGGTGAAGATGCTCATCGACGACGGCGTAATCCTGGCCGACGGCGAGGGCTGGCGCGTGCTCGGCGACAAGCTCAGCACCTTGCAGGTGCCGGCCACGCTGACCGGCGTGCTGCAGGCACGGCTGGATGCGCTGCCGCAGCGCGAACGCGGCGCGCTGCAGATGGCGGCCGTGGTCGGGCATGTGTTCTGGGACCAGGCGCTGGCGGCCATCGACCCCGCGGCCGCCGCGACGCTGCCGCTGCTGCTGAGCAAGCAGCTGGTGGTGCTCACACGACGGCGAGGGCGGCGACGACGTGCGCAAGTACGTCTTCCATCACCACCTGCTGCACCAGGTGACCTACGACAGCGTGCTGAAGGCGCCGAAGCGCGAAGGCCATGCGCGCGTGGGCCTGTTCTGGAGTGCTCGTGCCGAGGTCTCCAGCCCGCAGGACGTGGACTCCGCAAAGTGTCGCGCGCTGGCCGAGGCGCAGTACCACCGTTGCCAGGCCGATCCGCAAGCGTACGTGACCTGGTTCGATGCGCAGTTCGACCATTACTTCAATGCCTACGCGGCATCGGCGCTGCGGCCGTTGGCCGAAGAACTGGTGGTCATTTGCGAGCGGCACTTCGGCGACGAGCACGCGCAGACTGCGAAGGCCTTGACCAACCTGGCCAGCGTGCTGCACATGCAGGGCGAGACCCACCGCGTCGAGCCGTTGCTGTCGCGCGCCATCGGCATCCAGGAGCGCGCCCTGCCAGCAGACCACCCGGACATGGCAATGACACTGGCCGCGCTCGGTGCGTACCACTCGGGCCGTGGCGACCTGGCTTCGGCCGAGCCGTACTTTCGACGCGCGCTGGCCATCCGCGAGCGCGTTTTGGCGCTGACCACCCGCTGACGCTGGGCACTCTGGACAACTTGGCCAAGGCGATGCTCGAGCTCGGCCGGCTCGACGAGGCCGAGGCGCTGAGCCGGCGCGTGCTGGCCGCGCACGAGCAGCGCTTCGGGCCCGAGCACGCCGAGACCGCCTTCGCGCTCACCGCGCTGGGCGAGGTGCTGTACAAGCGGGGCGACCACGCAGCGGCCGAACCGCTGATCCGCCGCGCGCTGGCGGTGCAGCAGCGCAAGCTGTCGCCGGAGCATCCGGACGCGGGCCTGTCGATGTGGCACCTGGCCGAGGCACTGCGCGGCCTGCGGCGCCACGACGAGGCCGAGCCGCTGGCGCGGCAGGCGCTGAAGCTGTGGGAGGACAGCTTCGGCACCGACCATGAATGGACCGGCTGGGGCCAGATCTGCCTGGCCGAGGTCCGCCTGGCCCAGGGCGACGCCGCCGAAGCCGCGGCCTTGGCCGAACGTGCTGCGCGGCTGCTGCTGGGCGTGTACGGCGATCAGCACATGGTGCTGGCATCGACACTGGTGCTGCAGGCGCGCGCGTTGCTGGAGCTGGGCGACGGGCGGAATGCGGAGGCAGTGCTGCGGGCGGCCCTGGGCATCCAGCAGGGCGCGGCGGCGCAGGGTGAGGCGGCGCTGGGTGAGACGCTGGCCTTACTCGAACGCGCGCGCCAGCCGCAGGCCCGCGACTGAACCTGCGAGGCGATCTGCGCCCGCAGCGAGGTACCGCTCGGGCGCACCCCCTCATTCGAGGGGGCGACCTCGATCGAAGTAATGACGCGGGGGGCTTCCTCGCGATGGATCGATCGGCGACATTTCAGGTGGGTGCCCACACAAGCCCGAAAACCCGAGGAGCTTCCCATGCACAAGCCGCGCCGGTCCCATGTCGCCATTCGCCGCCAGGCCGTTGCCGCTGCCGTGGCGCTGCTGTTCGCCGCCGCGGCGCCGTCACATGCGCAGTACTACGACCACACCGGCGCGGTCTCGACCTGGCCGACCGACGTCTTCCCGATCGACCCGTTCAGCGCGGCGCTCGACCTGCGGCCGAACCAGCTGTTCGTCGGCTTCGGCGCCCTCGGCAGCTTTTCGGCCTTCGCGGGTTCGGACCTACAAGCGGCGGGTCTGCTGATCGGCGGCAGCGGCAACGGCAACGGCACCTTCGTGGTGGAGGGGCAACCCGAGGCGATCCCCGCGATCGGCGCGCTCGTCCGGCTTCGGGGCACCGACAGCCGCCTGTCGGTCGGCGAATGGGGCACCGGCACGATGACCGTCCGCCTGGGCGCGGTGGTCGATGCGACACTTGACACCGGCGGCTGCGCCACGGCCAGTTGCCGCTCCTACGTGGGCAACGGCGCCGGTTCGACCGGCACGCTCACCATCACCGGCGCCGGCTCGGAGGTGCGCACGGTGCGTAGCTTCACCGTCGGCCAGACCTCGGTCTTCACCACCACCGGCAGTACCTTCGACTTCGGCACGCCGGGCGGCACGACCAATGCCTTCGTCAATGTGCTCGACGGTGGGACGCTGCGTACCGAACTCGGAACCGTCGCATGGAACAACGCCGGACCAAACGGCCTCGGCACGGAAAAGGCCAACGGCACGGTGACGATCGACGGGCCGGGCTCGCAGTGGATCGTTACGCGGAGTCCGACCGACAACACCGTTGCCGCGATCGGAATCGGCGTGAATCCAGGGTCCAACGGACTCGTCACCATTTCCGGCGGCGGCAAGCTGCAGATCGACGGCACCGGTAGCCCTGGCCCGAACGACGTCATGAACGTCGGCCGCCTCGGCGGCAAGGGCACGATGTTGGTGACCGGCACAGGCTCGGCAGTAGTGCTTTCTGGCGTCAATCCGGTCGTCAACATTGGGGGCAATAGTGAGGGGTCTGCCGACGGCACCTTCGAAGTGTTCGCAGGCGCCGCGGCCGCCACGCTCTATCTCAACGTTGGTCGCAACAGTGGCATCGGCACAATGCTTATCGACGGCGCCGGCTCAGCCGTGAACCAATCCGGCGTCGGCGTCAACCAGTCACCTAACGCTAATGGCTCGGCCGCGGCGACCGTCGGACGCAATGACGGCCTGGGCGGCGGCACCGGGTCGGTGACGGTCAGCAGCGGCGGCCGCTGGCTGAGTCTCCGACGGCGGCGGCGACGGACGCGCCGCCGCCTACGGACCGAGCCTGTCGCTCGGCCGTGGCGCCAACTCGAGCGGCACCCTGACGATCACCGGCGCCGGGTCAGCGGTCGAGTTGACGGCAAGTACGCTGAACCCCGCTCCCGGCGTCGGTGACAACTACAACCCGTTCTTCGCAGTCGGCTACGACAGCCCGGCGACGACGAGCGGCACACTGATGATCAGCGCCGGCGCCCAGCTGATAATGAACGGCAACGCGCAGTCGACGGTCGCCGACGGCCGCGCGACGACGCTGAACATCGGCGGCCGCAGCGGCACCGCCGCCACCGGCACGGCAACGGTCACCGGCGCCGGATCGGCGATCGCGATGAACGGCTTCGACGCGCTGATCAACGTCGGCCGCGAGGACGGCAGCACTGGCACGCTGAACGTGCTCGACGGCGCGCAGGTGTCGACGATCAGCCTGACGATCGGCGTCGGTAGCACGATCCCGGGCGGCGGCCAAGGCGCTCGGCATAGTGAACGTCGACAACGCGAAGGTCGTGCTCGCCGGTTCACGCACCGACTTCTCCCAGGTCGGCGCCGGCATGACAGTCGGCCGCGGCACGAACGGCATCGGCATGCTGAACCTGACAAACGGCGCACAGCTGCACGATCACGCCGACGGTGCTTGCCGGCGGCATGGCGGTCGGCGGCGACCAGTTCCTCGCCGGCGGCAACGGCACGGTCAGCCTGTCGGGCGGGTCGTCGATCGTCTTCGGCGGCCCGCTGGCCGGCAACGGCTTTTCGGTCGGTCGCAGCGGCACCGGCACCGTCGGCCTGACCGAAGCGAGCTTCATCGACCTCGGCACGGGGGCCACCGCCGACTTCGGCCGCGAGCCGGGCGGCATGGGCACGCTCGGGGTCACCTCGGCATCGAAGTTCACCGCCCGGCAGCTCGATATCGGCGGCGCTAGCGACACGGCAGCCGGCGGCGTCGGTGTCGCCGTGGTGACCGGTACCGGCAGCGAACTGAACGCCGTCGGTGGCAACGGCTTCATTGGCGTTGGCCGCGGTGGCACCGGCACGCTGGCGGTCAGCGACCAAGCGAGGCTGTCGGCGATCGTGCTCAACGTCGGCCGCTCCGGAGGACAGGGATCGCTCGTCGTCGACAACGCGAGCCTCGATCTGTCAGGGCAGCAGACCACCGGGTTCATTTCGGGCGCCGGGATCATCGTGGGCAACGGTGGCGGCAATGGCGCCGCCTTCGTGCAGAACGGCAGCCGCGTGAACATCAGCAACGCCGGCAGCGAGGGCGCCTACGTGACGATCGGTGGTTCGGGCAACTTCCCGGGTGGCACGGGTCGGTTGGAACTGACCGGGGGATCGGAGTTGCGCCTCAGCGCGGCACCCGGCCTGGCCCGCGTCAACGTCGGCCGCGACGGCGTCGGCACCGCGCTCGTCGACTCCGGTAGCCTGATCGACGCCGGCAGCGGCGGCGTCTACGTCGCGCGGTACGCCGGTTCAGAGACTTCTTCGCTCACCGTCAATGGGGGCTCGACGATCAATGCCGGTTTTGTTGGCGTTGGCGTCAGCGCCCCCGGCACGGGTGCGTCGATCGGCACCGCTGGGGGTACCGGGACGCTGACGCTGAACAACAGCACGATCGTGGCCTCGCGTTTCGAGCTGGGCGCCGGCAGCATCCTCACGGGCGATGGAGGCACGATCCAGATCGAGCCTTCGGATGGCTACGTCGTCATCGGCGGCATCATCGCCCCGGGCAACTCACCGGGCCGGCTGCGCATCCGCTGCAACATCATCATGCTGGGCGGCAGCCGCATCATCCTGGAAGTTTCGGGCTCGGGCGATGCCTACGAGTGGGACAACCTGATCATCGACAGCAAGTCCAGCTTCGACCTGGCCAGCGCGCAGATCGAATTCAGTTTTCTCGGCGAGACCAATCCGAACCAGTTCGCAGCCCTCGGCGGCATGAATCTGGACAACTTCTTCCGCTCGGAAAACGGCGCCGTCACCACCGGCTTGTCCGCCGCCTTCGCCCCTGGCCAGACCTGGGCGACCGTGGTGAACACGGCGACGATCACCGCCGTCTCGGAGTCGCCGATGTATTCGAACATCCAGCTCGACTACGCCGGCGACGGGAGCATCAATGTCGTGGCCGTGCCGGAGCCCTCGACCTGGGGCTTGATGTTCTTCGGCCTGGCCGCCGTGGGCGCCTTCGCCCGGCGCCGCCAGCAACGCGCTTGATCAGGCCGCGCCGGGCGGTGGCTCCACCCACCGCCCGTCCAGCAGCACCTGGTGCGGCTGGAACTGCGACTTGTAGGCCATCTTCGGGCTGCGTTCGATCCAGTAGCCCAGATAGACGTGGCGCAGCTTGAGCGTTGCGTCTGCTCGATCTGCCACAGCACACTGAAGGTGCCGTAGCTGGCTGCCGCGTCGGGCTCGTAGAAGGTATAGACGGCCGAGATGCCGTCGTTCAGCACGTCCAGGATCGACACCATCTTCAGCGCGCCGGCGCTCGCCGTCGGCCGCCGGCTCGCGGAACTCCACCAGCCGCGAATTGACGCGGCTTTGCAGCAGGAACTGGGTGTACTGGTCGACGCTGTCGTGGTCCATGCCGCCGCCGGCATGGCGTCCGGCCTGGTAGCGCAGGTACAGCTGGTAATGCTCGGGCACGAAGCACAGGCGCAGCACGCGCGCCTTCAGGTGCGCGTGGGCTTCCACGCGCGGCGCTGGCTGCGGCTGGGCTTGAAGCCGACCACCGGCACGCGCAGCGGCACGCAGGCGCGGCAGCCGTCGCAATAGGGCCGGTAAGTGAACATGCCGCTGCGCCGGAAGCCGTTGGCCACCAGGCCGGTGTAGACATCGGCGTTGATCAGGTGGCTGGGCGTGGCCACCTGCGAGCGCGCCTGCTTGTCGGGCAGGTAGCTGCAGGGGTAGGGCGCCGTCGCGTAGAACTGCAACGACGAAAGCGGAAGCTCCTTGGGATGCGTCACGCGGGCTCTTTGACGTAGGTGTCTTGCGGCGCATCGAGTTGCCGCCACATCGACAAATCATAGGTCCAATCGGCAATCTCCCGCTCCCCCAAGGTGCGGGACAGGTGCTGCTCGAAGGCGCCGCGTCCGATCTCGTGCGCGCCCAGCGATGCCAGGTGGCCGGTGTTCTGCTGGCAGTCGATCAGCGTGACGCCATGGTGGCGGCAAAAGCACACCAGCGCGGCCAGCGCCACCTTCGACGCGTCGGTGGCCCAGCGCGAACATCGATTCGCCGAAGACCATGCGGCCGATGGCCACGCAATACAGCCCGCCGACCAACCGGCCGTCGACCCAGGTCTCGACGCTGTGCACGCGGCCTTGCCGGTGCCATGCGCTGTAGGCCGCCACCATCGGCGGCACGATCCAGGTGCCGCCCTGGCCGTCGCGCGGCGTGTGCGCGCAGGCGGCGATGACCTGATCGAAGGCGCTGTCGATGCGCACTGCGCAGGCCGGATTGCGCACGAAAGCGGCGCAACGTCTTGGACAGGCTCTTCGACACCTTGAAGCGCGCCACCGGCAGCACCATGCGCGGGTCGGGGCTCCACCACAGCACCGGCTGGTCGGCGCCGAACCAGGGAAACATGCCGTGGCGATAGGCTTCGTCCAGGCGCTGCGGCGACAGCGCGCCGCCGGCCGCCAGCAGCCCGGGCGCGTCGCTGTCGGGCCCCAGCGCCAGCGTCGTCGGGGGCAGCGGGTCGCCATCGTCGATCCAGGGGAGCGTGCGCATGGCCGCACTATGGCAGCGTCTCGAGGCACAGGTTCGGCGGTTTGCAGCGGCGCCTCTTTGAATTTACTTGACATCTAAACCATTGACCCGGAAACTACAGGCTTCCCGACGCGTCAACCATCCGGCCACCCATGAAGATCGTCTGCATCGGCGGCGGCCCCGCGGGGCTGTATTTCGCGCTGCTGATGAAGCAGCTGCACCCGGCGCACGACATCTCGGTGATCGAGCGCAACAAGCCCTACGACACCTTCGGCTGGGGCGTGGTGTTCTCCGACGCGACGATGGACAACATGCGCCAGTGGGACGTGCCCACCGCGGCCTCGATCGAACAAGCCTTCAATCACTGGGACGACATCGAGCTCGAATTCAAGGGCCGCAGGATCCTCTCGGGCGGCCACGGCTTCGTCGGCATCGGGCGCAAGAAGCTGCTCAACATCCTGCAGGCGCGCTGCGAGGAGCTGGGCGTGAAGCTGGTGTTCGACACCGAGGTCGATTCGGACGCCGACTTCCCCGATGTCGACCTGATCATCGCCAGCGACGGCGTCAACTCCAAGATCCGCAACAAGTACGCCGGCCACTTCAAGCCCGACGTGGTGACCCGCCCCAACCGTTTCATCTGGCTGGGCACCACCAAGCTGTACGACGCCTTCAATTTCACTTTCGTCAAGACCGAGCACGGCTGGTTCCAGGCGCATGTCTACAAGTTCGACGACAAGACCACCACATTCATCGTCGAGACGCCCGAAGCCGTGTGGAAGGCGCATGGCCTGGACCGGCTGAACGCCGAGGAATCGGTGGCCTTTTGCGAGCGGCTCTTCGCCGAGCACCTGGGCGGCCACAAGCTGATGACGAATGCGCGGCATCTGCGCGGCTCGGCCTGGCTGAACTTCCAGCGCATCACTTGCGAACAATGGTCGCTGTTCAACGGCCGTGCGCATGTGGTGCTGATGGGCGACGCGGTGCACACCGCGCATTTCGCCATCGGCTCGGGCACCAAGCTGGCGATCGAGGACGCGATCGAGCTGGCGCGGCTGTTCAAGCAGCATGGGCACGAGCCGTCCGTCATTGCGCAGCTGCTGGACGAGTACCAGGCACATCGCCGCATCGACGTGTTGCGGCTGCAGAACGCCGCCTGGAATGCGATGGAATGGTTCGAGGCGGTCGGGGAGCGTTACGCCGACACGCTGCCGCCCGAGCAGTTCATGTATTCGATGCTGACGCGCAGCCAGCGCATCAGCCACGAGAACCTGCGGCTGCGCGACAAGGGCTGGCTCGAGGGCTTCGAGCGCTGGTTCGCGCGCCGTTCGGGGCTGGTGATTGCCGACGACACGGTGCCGCCACCGCCGATGTTCACGCCCTACACCGTGCGCGGGCTGACGCTGAAGAACCGCGTCATCGTCTCGCCGATGGCGCAGTACTCGGCCGTCGACGGCGTGGCCGGCGACTACCACCTGGTGCACCTGGGCGCGCGTGCGCTGGGCGGGGCCGGCCTGGTGTTCGCCGAGATGACCTGCGTCAGCGCCGACGGCCGCATCACGCCCGGTTGTCCGGGGCTGTACGAGCCGCGCCACCTGCAGGCCTGGAAGCGCATCGTCGATTGGGTGCATGCGCACAGCGACGCGAAGATCGCGATGCAGCTCGGCCATGCCGGGCCGAAGGCATCGACGCGCGTCGCCTGGGAAGGTGGCGACGAGCCGCTGATCGACGGCAACTGGCCGATCATGTCGGCATCGCGCGAGCAGTACCTGGCGGGCGTGAGCCAGATTCCGAAGATGATGGACCGCGCCGACATGGACGAGGTCAAGACGCAGTTCGTGCGCAGCACCGAATGGGCGGCCGAGGCCGGCTTCGACTGGCTCGAGCTGCACTGCGCGCACGGCTACCTGCTGTCGGCCTTCATCTCGCCGTTGACGAACTACCGTGACGATGCCTACGGCGGCTCGCTGGAAAACCGCCTGCGCTATCCACTGGAGGTGTTCGCCGCGGTGCGCAAGGTCTGGCCGCAAGACCGGCCGATGTCGGTGCGCATCTCGGCCCACGACTGGGTCGAAGGCGGCATCACGCCCGACGACGCGGTGGAAGTCGCCAAGGCCTTCAAGGCGGCAGGTGCCGACATGATCGACTGCTCGTCGGGCCAGGTCAGCGCGCTGCAGAAGCCGGTCTATGGCCGCATGTACCAGACGCCCTTTGCCGACCGCATCCGCAACGAGGCCGGCATCCCGACCATCGCGGTGGGCGCGATCAGCGAGGCCGACCATGTCAACAGCATCGTCGCCGCCGGCCGCGCCGACCTGTGCGCCGTGGCACGGCCGCACCTGGCCAACCCGGCCTGGACGCTGACCGAAGCCGCCAAGATCGGCTACACCGCCGTCGCATGGCCCAGACAATACCTGTCCGGCAAGGCGCAGATGGAAACGCTGTTTGCGCGCGAGAAGGCGCTGGCCGCGGCCCCCGTCGTCAAGGAACCCGCCTGACATGAGCCCCCAAGCCTCGCATTCGCTCGTCGCCCCCCTGGGGGGCAGCGCAGCGGCTTCGGGCGGCCGGGCGCCGCTGCCATGAAGCGCGCCGCCAGGCACGAAGTCACGCCGCTGCTCGACGACGCCAGCATCGGCCTGGAAGCGCGACTATCCAGCGACGACCACCATTCGCTGCGGCTGTGGCTGCGGCTGCTGGCTTGCAGCACCGACATCGAAACCGAGATCCGCAAGCGCCTGCGCGCCATGTTCGGCATGACGCTGGCCCGCTTCGACTACCTGGCGCAGCTGCACCGCCACCCCGACGGGCTGCGCATGAGCGCGCTGTCGCGCTTCCTGATGGTCACCGGCGGCAATGTCACCGGGCTGACCGACGAGTTGGAGAAGGAGGGCCTGGTGCAACGCGATGCCGAGCCCGATGATCGCCGCTCCTGGCGCTTGAGCCTGACACCGAAGGGCCGCAAGGCCTTCGAAGGCATCGCCAGCGAGCACGAGCGCTGGGTGGTCGAGTTGCTCGGTGGCATCGACGAGGCCGACCGCCTGCAACTTTTCACTTTGCTCGGCAAGCTGCGGCTGCACCTGTCGGCGGCGCCCGAGTTACTGACCAAGCTGGAGACAAGATGAGCACCGACCCCGCACTGCTGGCCGGCAACCGCAGGCCCCTGGCCGGCTACCGCGCCGAACATTTCCTATGGGGCGTCGAAGGCGGCATCGGCACCATCACGCTGAACCGGCCCGAGCGCAAGAACCCGCTGACCTTCTCTTCCTATGCCGAGCTGCGCGACCTGTTCCAGCGCCTGCGCCATGCCGATGATGTCAAGGTGGTGCTGCTGCACGGCGCGGGCGGCAACTTCTGCTCCGGCGGCGACGTGCACGAGATCATCGGCCCGCTGATCGAACTGAAAGCGCCGGAGTTGCTGATGTTCACGCGCATGACCGGCGACCTGGTCATGGCCATGCGCCACTGCCCGCAGCCGATCATCGCCGCGCTCGACGGCGTGTGCGCCGGCGCCGGCGCGATCATGGCCATGGCCAGCGACCTGCGCTGCGGCACGGCGCGCTCCAAGACGGCATTCCTGTTCAACCGCGTCGGCCTGGCCGGCTGCGACATGGGTGCCTGCAACATGCTGCCGCGCATCGTCGGCCATGGCCGCGCGTCGGAGCTGCTCTACACCGGCCGTGCATTGCCCGGCGACGAGGCGCATCAGTGGGGCTTCCTGAATCGGTTGTGCACACCCGAGACGCTGCTCGACGAAGCCCGTGCGCTGGCTCGCGAACTGGCCACCGGGCCCACCTTCGCCAACGGCATCACCAAGAGCATGCTGCACCACGAGTGGGCGATGGACATCGACCAGGCCATCGAAGCCGAAGCCCAAGCCCAGGCGCTGTGCATGCTGACCGAGGATTTCGGCCGCGCGTACCGGGCTTTCGCCGCTAGGCAGAAGCCCGTGTTCGAAGGCAACTGAAGTGAGCGACACCCGCTACCTCGACTGGCCGTTCTTCGAGCCGCGCCACGCCGAGCTTCAGCGCGAGCTCGACCTCTGGGCACGCGCCAACATCGCGCAAGGCGCGCACGACGATGTCGACGAGGCCTGCCGCGATCTCGTCGAATCGCTGGGTCAAGGTGGCTGGTTGCGCCATGCGGTGGCCGGCACGCCGTATGGCGGCGCCGGCGATGCGCTGGACACGCGCACGCTGTGCATCATGCGCGAGACGCTGGCGCGGCATTCGGGGCTGGCCGACTTCGCCTTCGCAATGCAGGGCCTGGGCTCCGGCGCCATCTCGCTGCACGGCAGCGATGCGCAAAAGCAGCGCTACCTGCAACCGGTGTCGCGCGGCAAGGCCATCGCCGCCTTCGCGCTGTCCGAGCCCGATGCCGGCTCGGACGTGGCAGCGATGAGCTGCAGCGCGCGCATCGACGGCGACGCCGTGGTGCTGAATGGCGAGAAGACGTGGATCTCCAACGGCGGCATCGCCGACTTCTACGTCGTCTTCGCGCGCGACGACGATGGCCCGCTTGGCGTCACCGACAAGCGGCCCCGTCGGGGCGCCAAGGGCATCTCGGCCTTCATCGTCGATGCCGGCTTGCCGGGCTTCGAGATCGCCGCGCGCATCGACGTCATCGCGCCGCACCCGCTGGCGCGTCTGGAGTTCGTTGATTGCCGCATCCCGCTGGCGCAGCGCATCGGCGACGCCGGCCAGGGTTTCAAGGTGGCGATGCGCACGCTCGACGTGTTCAGGACCTCGGTGGCCGCCGCAGCGCTGGGCATGGCGCGGCGCGCGCTGGACGAGGCGCTGCAGCGCGCCACCACGCGGCGCATGTTCGAACAACTGTTGGCCGACTTCCAGCTCACGCAGGCCAAGCTGGCGAAGATGGCCACCACCATCGACAGCGCGGCGCTGCTCACCTATCGCGCTGCCTGGCTGCGCGACCAGGGCGAAAACGTCACTCGCGAGGCGGCGATGGCCAAGATGATGGCCACCGAAGGCGCGCAACAGGTCATCGACGCGGCGGTGCAGATGTTCGGCGGGCGCGGCGTGATGTCGGGCCAGCCGGTGGAGCAGCTGTACCGGGAAATCCGCGCGCTGCGCATCTACGAAGGCGCCACCGAGGTGCAGCAGCTGATCATCGCGCGCGAGATGCTCAAGGACCTGAAAATCTGAGGTGCAGCATGCCCAGTGCCCACGTCGACACCTTTGCCCGCGATCATCTGCCGCCACCCGAAGCGCAGCCCGAGTACCTGTTCGACCGGCCCGAATTGCAGTTCCCGGCGCAGCTGAACTGCGCCGGCGAGCTGCTCGACCGCCGTGTCGCCGAAGGCCGCGGCGATCGGCTGTGCATCCAGGCACCCGGCCTGAGCTGGAGCTACGCCGAGTTGCAGGCGCAGGCCAACCGCATCGCCAACGTGCTGGTGCACGACATGGGCCTGGTGCCCGGCAATCGCGTGCTGCTGCGCGCGCCGAACAATCCGATGCTGGCCGCCTGCTGGTTCGCGGTGGTCAAGGCCGGCGGCATTGCCGTCGGCAGCATGCCGCTGCTGCGCGCGAAGGAGCTGGCACAGATCATCACCAAGGCACGGATCAGCCATGCGCTGTGCGACCTGCGGCTGGCCGACGAACTGCAGCTCGCCGCGGACACCTGCCCCGACCTGCGCGAGTGGCGCTGCTTCAACGACAGCAGCCCCGAAGGCCTGGAAGCGGCGATGGCCCGGCAGCCGGTCACCTTCGACAATATTCACACCGCCGTCGACGACATCTGCCTGATGGCCTTCACCTCGGGCACCACCGGCCAGCCCAAGGGCACGATGCACTTCCATCGCGACGTCATGGCGGCCTGCGCCTGCTGGCCGCCGCATGTGCTGCGGCCGACGCCGGACGACGTCTTCATCGGCAGCCCGCCGCTGGGTTTCACCTTCGGTCTGGGCGGGCTGCTGCTGTTCCCGATGAGCGTCGGGGCTTCCACGGTGCTGGTCGAAAAGGCTTCGCCGGGCGACCTGCTCGAGGCGGTGCAGCGCTTCCATGCCACGGTGCTGTTCACTGCACCGACCTCGTACCGCGCCATCGCGATGTCGTTGCAAGGCAAGCCCTGGCCGGCGACGAGCCTGCGCAAGTGCGTCTCCGCCGGCGAGGCGCTGCCCGCCGCCACCCGCGAACTGTGGCAGCAAACCAGCGGGCTGCGCATCATCGACGGCATCGGCTCCACCGAGATGTTGCACATCTTCATCTCCGCCGACGAGCATGAGGCGCGAGCCGGCGCCACCGGCAAGGTGGTGCCCGGCTACATGGCCTGCGTGATGGACGATGACGGGCAGGCGCTACCACCGGGGCGGGTCGGCCGTCTCGCGGTGAAGGGCCCGACCGGCTGCAAGTACCTGGCCGATGCGCGCCAGTCGCAATACGTGCAAGGCGGCTGGAACTTCACCGGCGACGCCTACGTGCTGGACGAAGACGGCTATTTCCACTATCAGTCGCGCACCGACGACATGATCGTCTCGGCCGGCTACAACATCGGCGGCCCCGAGGTCGAGGACGCGCTGCTGGCCCACCCCGATGTGGCCGATTGCGCGGTGGTTGGCGTGAGCGATGCGCAGCGCGGCCAGATCGTCAAGGCCTTCGTCGTGCTCGAGGCCCATGCGCAGCCGAGCGGCGAGCTGGTCAACGCCTTGCAGGACTTCGTCAAGCGCACGATCGCGCCCTACAAGTACCCGCGCGCGATCGAATTCCGCTCATCGCTGCCGCGCACCGAAAGCGGCAAGCTGCAGCGCTTCCGTCTGCGTGAGGACTCGCCTTGAATGAAACCCTGGCCAAGGTTCACTCGTTCGAGCGCGCACTGCGCATCCGCTTCGCGCATTGCGACCCGGCCGGCATCGTCTTCTTCCCGCAGTACCTGGTGATGATCAACAACCTGGTCGAAGACTGGGTCACCGAAGGGCTGGGCCTGCCCTATGCCGAATTGCTGGGCCGGCGCCGCACGGGCATGCCCACCGTCAGTCTGCAATGCGATTTCACGGCGGTCAGCCGCATGGGCGATGACGTGATGCTCGGCTTGTCGGTTGAAAAGCTGGGCCGCAAGTCGCTGACGCTGGACCTGGGCTGCCGGCTCGGCGACGAGCAGCGCATGCGCGTTCGCCAGGTGCTGGTCTTCACCAGTCTGGAAACGCACCGCGCCATCGACATCCCACCCGACCTGCGCGCGGCCATCGAAAACTTCCAAAACTTGCATGCCACATGAGCGAGGCCCATCGATGACCCAGGTGCTGCAACCGCCCGATTGGGCCCGCCCGAAGGGATATGCCAACGGCGTGGCCGTGCGCGGCCGGCAGGTCTTCGTCGCCGGCATGATCGGCTGGGACGGGCAGGGCCACTTCCACAGTGACGACCTGGCGCAGCAGGTGCGGCTGGCGCTGCGCAACGTGGTGGCAGTTCTGGCCGAGGCCGATGCGAAACCGGAGCACATCGTGCGCATGACCTGGTACGTCACCGACAAGCGCGCCTACCTGGCGGCCGCGCGCGAGATCGGCGCGGCCTACCGCGAACTGATCGGCAACTTCAACGTAGCGATGACGGCCGTGCAGGTTGCCGCGCTGATCGAGGACCGGGCCAAGGTGGAGATCGAGGTCACGGCCGTGATTCCGGATTGATCCTTGCCCCGATCCTGCCACCCTTCGATGCCTTCCAAAGCCAAAGCCGCGTTCCTGTGAACGCTCGCTGGCCCCGATTCCCGACTCCGCTTCGCGCCTGGATTGCGCCCTTACAGTCGCTCACCCTGCTTGGCCGCAGAAACTCCTGGTCCCCGTTCTGAAGGGTGGCGTCACAGGGTGCACGATGCCGCACGACAATTGCCATGCAAGAACTGACCGAGCGCAGCGGCGGCGGCCGCTCCCAGGGCGAGCGCTGGGCCATCGAAATCAAGCGCAGCCTGGCGCCCAAGCTCGAGCGCGGCTTTCGCACGGCCTGCGAGGACGTAGCGCCGACCCACAAGTGGGTGGTCTACCCGGGCACCGAGCGCTACCGCCTCGGCGAAGACGCCTGGGCCGTGGGCCTGCGCGAACTGGCTCGCGGACTGGTGTCGCTGCAGGGCTGAAGGCGGCGCCCGCGGCGGTGGTCGCTGCGGCGCTACCGCCGGCTGTCGTACACCGCCTTCTCGAAGTCGTAGTAGGCCTGCAGCGAGCCGGTGTCGGCAAACGGGAACAGCTGCGACAGGTACACACCGCCGATGCCGTTGACCGGGTCGATCCAGTAGTACGAATTGGCCAGGCCGGCCCACATCAGCCCGCCCGCGGGGCGGCCGGTGGGCGTGGGCTCGTGGTTGATCTGGAAGGCCAGGCTCCAGCTCTTGTTCACGCCCGGGAAGAACTCGGCGTCGTTGGTCAGTGGGATCGCTGCCTTCAAGTTGTACACACGGCAGTCGCCCATGTGGTTCAGGCCGAGCGAGACCACCGATTCGGGCGACAGCACACGCTCGCCGCCAAGTTGTCCGCCGTTCAGCACCATGCGCACGAAGCGCAGGTAGTCGCCGACCGTGCCGTACAGGCCGCCGCCGCCCATCTCGAACTCGGGCTCCTGCGGGATCTCGAAGGGGAAGGGCGCCAGCTTGCCGTCGGGCCCGCGCAGGTGGGTGCCGGCCAGCCGGCCGCGCATCTCGGGCGTGATGCGGAACGCCGTGCTGTGCATGCCCAGCGGGCCGAGCAGGTTGTCCTTCAGGTAGACGCCGAGCTTTTGCCCGCTGACCGCCTCGACCATCTTGCCGGCCCAGTCGATGTTCAGGCCGTACTCCCAGCGCTCGCCCGGGTCGAACAGCAGCGGCAGCGTCAGCGCCTTGTCCTTGCATTCGGTGACGCTGGGGATGCCGAGTGCGGCCTGCACCTTCTGCATGTCGGTGTTCCAGATCTCGTAGCTGAAACCGGCGCTGTGGGTCAGCAGGTGGCGCAGCGTGATCGGCCGCTTCGGCGGACGCGTCTGCGGCTTGCCGGCGGCATCGAAACCCGTGAGCACCTGCGCCTCGGCGATGGCCGGCACGATGGCCGAGGCCGGCCTATCCAGGCTCAGCTTGCCGCGCTCGACGCACTGCACGGCCGCCACCGAGGTGATGGCCTTGGTCATCGACGCGATCCAGCCGACGGTGTCGGTGGTCATCGCCTGGCCGCCGCCGAGCACACGCTCGCCGAAGGCGCCTTCGTAGATCACGCCTTCGCGGTTGGCGGCCATGGCCACCACGCCGGGCACCTGTCCCGCGGTGACCGCCTTGCGAAGCAGATCGTCGGCGGCTTGTTTCAGGCTCATGAGTGTCTCCTTGCTTGTCGACTCGATGACGGGGCGAGTCGCGGTCCCCGGTTCGGCTATTCCGTCGGCGGCGGTGCCTTGGCCGGCGGCTCGTACCAGCGCTCGCGCGGCACCACCTTGGCGCTGGCCGGATCGCCCAGGTAGTGCGGCGACATGATCTGCACGCCGTATTCGTTGAACAGGTCCTGGATGTTCGCGTGCAGCATGCTGATCACCTCGGCCCTGGGCCGCGGCTCGTGCGGCACTGCCTGACACACCAGCCGGTACTCGGGATAGTAGTCGGACAGTGCGGCCTGGAATACGTTCGGCGCCGGATCGGCCACCACGCCCGGTGTGCGCAGCGCCGCTTCGACCAGCAACTGGCGCACCTGACGCCACGGCGTGTCGTAGCCGATGGTGACGACGGTGTCGACGATGAAGCCGCGGCCCTTGACGGCACGCGAGTAGTTCTTCGTCACGTTGCCGAGCACCTGCGAATTCGAGATCGTCAGCTCCTCGCCCATGCCGGTGCGGATGCGCGTGCTGAATGTGCCGAGACTCATCACCGTGCCTTCCTGACCCGCCGACCTGCACGAATTCACCGACGCGCAAGGTGCGCGTGTAGGTCAGTATCAGGCCGCTGGCAGCCTGCCCGACCAGATTCGACGCGCCCAGCGAGATCATCAGGCCGAGCAGCACCGACAGGCCCTTGAACGCCTCGGTGTCGGAACCCGGCAGGTACGGGTAGGCCATGGCCAGCGCGAAGATCCACACCGCGATCGCGCACAAGCGCGCGGTCACCGGCGCCACATCGGCGTCGAGCCAGCTGACCTGCACCAGGCCCAGCTCGACGTTCTTGAAGAAGCGCTTGATCAAGCGGTGGACAGTCATCGCCAGCGCGAAGATCACGGCCGCGGAAATGAGATCGGGAATGGCGTGCGCCACGGCCAAAGCGAAGCGCGACACCAGTCCGAAGAGGAAGCCGTTCATCTGCTCGGCCCACACACGCGTGTACGGAAACAGGCCCAGGCACACACCCAGCCACTGGTACACCAGCAGCAGCACCAGCAGCCAATAAAGCAGTTTCAGCGCCCACCGCTCCATCTCGATCAGCCGTTTGCTGCTGAACAACTCGAGGCCGCCGAGGCGGAACTCCTTCGTGTGCTGTTGCGTCTGGCGTTCCAGCCACGACTGCAGGCGCCGGCGCGCACGGAACAGCAGCAAGAGCAAGGCCAACAGAACCAGGGTAGCCAGCACGGCGATGCCGGCCGAGCTCAGCATGTAGCGCATGTCGCGCAGCTGACCGGCTTCGTCGATCACCTGTGCGAGCTTGGCGGCGGCCGCTTCGGCCTGCATGCGCGCGGCATTGGCCGTGCCTTCGATCGAGTCCTGCAGCAGCAGCGCGAACATCGGCCTTTCGTTGACCAGCACGACCGTGCCTTCGGGCCTGTCCTGCAGCCGGATCTGCTTGTCGCCACTCTGCGCGAGCATGGACTCGACACGCGCTTCGGCATACTCTGCGCGGTCCTTCGCCGAGTGGCCCAGCAAGCTGGCGCGCATCGTCGTCACGACCCGGTTCATCGCCTTCAGCGGCGCCGGATCCGAAGGCAGCACCGAACCCGGCGGCACGTGGATGGCGGCAACGTCTTCGGCTGTCATCTTGTCGCCGGCGGCGAGGTCCAGCGTGCTTGGCTTCGTCTCCTGCGCCGCCGCCAGCGACGGCAAGCCCAGGCTCAGGGCCAGGACCACGACACACGCGGCCCGCCAAACGGGATTGCTGAACTTCGACATGAGATTTCCTCGGCCGGATCG
Source organism: uncultured beta proteobacterium (assembly GCA_963837675.1). Taxonomy (GTDB): domain Bacteria; phylum Pseudomonadota; class Gammaproteobacteria; order Burkholderiales; family Burkholderiaceae_C; genus Rubrivivax. Next base: position 525,003 of record CAWIOH010000003.1, read on the forward strand.
ACCAGCGCCGGGCGGCAGTCTAAGCGGCACAGGGCCGGGCCTGCTTCGCGCGCGCGAGCGTAGGTTGCGTAGCGTCGGCAGGCGTCCGACAGATCGTCCGTTGAAGGACTACTTGCACAAAATGATCCGCGAACGGATAATTGAATCAGGGCTTCTCAAGGAACACCGATGGGCGCATTGCGCGAGGCCGTTTCACCCGCGCCGGACCCCGGTTCGGCACAGACAGCCGCCGCGGCGCTGCGCACCTTCTGGCGCCTGGCCGAGGCCTGGAAGCTCAGCGTCAACGAACAGATGACGCTGCTGGGCGTGGGCCGCAGCGCGCTGTACCAGTGGAAGCAGGGCAAGGTCGGCCCGCTGGACCGCCATGTGCTGGAACGGCTGTCCTACCTGTTCGGCATCTATGCCGCGCTGCAATTGCTGCTGCCCGAGCAGGCGCGCGCCGACGAATGGCTGCGCAAGCCGAACGGCGCGCCGCTGTTCGGCGGGCGCTCGGCCTTGCAGCACATGCTCGGCGGCCAGGTGGCCGACCTGTTCGTGGTGCGCCAGTACCTGGACGCGCAGCGCGGCGGCAAGGCGTGACCGCCATCGAGCGTCTGAAGACCACGCTGCCGGACTGGAAGACCTGCCATCGCCTGATCGCCTCGCGCTACCCGACCGTCGGGCTGTACGACGCCATCGCCGACCCGGCCGATCTGGATGCGGTGTTCGCGGTCGAGGCGCTGACCAACCCGCGGCTGCGCGACGAGCTCGGCCAGCTGCAGTTGGTGCCGCCCGACGAGCGCGTCAGCGGCGCCGGCAGCACGCCGGTGATGGCCGCCTTCACGCACCTGAATCCGGAAGGCTCGCGCTTTTCCGACGGCAGCTACGGCGTGTACTACGCCGCCGGCGATCTCGACACCGCGATCGCCGAGGTCAGCCACCACCGCGCGCTGTTCCTGTCGCGCACCCACGAGCCGGCGATCGACATCGACCTGCGGCAGATCAGCGCCACGCTCAACGCGCCGCTGCACGATCTGCGCCCGCTGCGCCGGACCGAGCCGCAGATCTACGACGCGCAGCACTACGGCGCCGCGCAGGCGCTGTGCCGCCAGTTGCGCGCCGCCGGCAGCAGGGGCGTGCTGTACCACAGCGTGCGCCACGCCGGCGGGCTTTGCGCAGGCGTCCTGCGGCCGCGGGCGCTGAAGGGCGCGAAGCCCGGCGCGCACATCGCGCTGCACTGGGATGGCCAGCGCATCACCCACTGGTACGAGAAGCGCGCGCCGCAGCCGCTGGGCTGATGCGTGCGGGCCAAGCGGGCCGACACCATCGGCATCCGCGGCGGTCGACAGGGAACGCTTCGCTCAGGCCCCGGCCTTGAGCTTTTCCTCGGCGTACAGCGACAGCTCGATCATGCGTTCGAGCAGCTGCTCGGCAGGCGCGCCGGCGAAGTTCTTCAGCACCAGCTCCTTGACATACAGCCGCACCAGATAACGCAGCTGCAAGGCGCGCGTGCGCGTGGCGAAGACGAAGTCGCGGTGGCCGTTGTTGACGACGATGACGTTGCGCTCGGCGTCGAAGCGCGACCGCCACAGCGACCCGGCCGCGCGCTCGAAGGTGTAGCCGGGCAGGCCGCGGGTGTTGACCACCGCGCTACTCAACGAGGTGTCGAGGCTGTCGGTGACGGTGATGAGGGCCTCGGCGCTGCATTCGACATCGCGTTGCGTGACGCGCACGCGCAGCCGCACCAGCGCGGGCGTGCCGCCGGCCGCGTACTCGACTTCCTGGTCGGACACGGCACCGATCGATCCCTCGCCTTCGGCGATGGCCCAGGCAAAGGCCAGCTCGTCGCTGACGCGCCGGCCGGCGCGGTCGCGCGGCAGGGCCTTGAAGCGCCGCCGCTGATGGACCGGCACGGTGCTGGCCGCAGGCGAGACGAGCACGCTGAACAGCGGCCCGGCGTAGTCGAAGAACTGGCGCTGTGCTTCGTAGGCGGGCGCCGGCTCGGCCACGCCGAGGTCGGCAAACCCGCCCTGTGGCGAAGGGCCGGGGCCGGTATCGGCATCCAGGTTGTCGCGGCCCGGCTCGCCCGGCCGCTCGCTGCGCGAGCGCGCCTGCACGTCGAACCAGTCGTATTCCTCCGGCGGCAGCGCCAACAGCGCTTCGCGGAAGGCACGCTGGATGGCGCGCAGCGATTGCTGGCTGGCCTGCTCTTCCTCGGCGCGCGCCTGCGCCTCGATGAGCGCGGTCACACGCGCCTCGAGCGGCTTCAGCGCCTGCAGCAGCGCGGCATAACGCTCGTCATGGATGACGCCGCTTCGCGTGCCCGGCGTCAGGTTCAGGAAGGGCGCATCGATCAGCCCTTGCAGGTAGCGCGAGGACCAGGGCGCGTCTTCGAGGCCCGGCAGGATGGCCAGGTCTTCGATGACGCGCGTGCCGGCGCGTGTCAGCGCCACGCGGCAGCTGTCGGCCGGCTCGGCCAGGTACAGCTCGGCGTAGGCGTCGCCGAAGGGTGTACGCAGGTTAGGCAGCTGGTGCAGCAGCCGGCCCTCGTAGGCGCGCGGTTCGACCTCGTACTGCTTGCGCGCGAGCTTGTCGATCACGCTGACACGCACCTCGGCCGCGCGCAGCCGATCGCGCAGCTCGGAGGCCAGGAACCACTGGATCTTCTCGCCGCTCAGGCTGCGGATGCCTTCGAGCAGCGGGGCGATCTTCAACTCGGTGCCGACCTCGCCGAAGAGCACGCGCCGCTGCGTGACCGTGTAGCGCGAGTCGCCCTTGCTCATCGTCATCTGGTAGGCGCGCTGATCGGCGCCGGCCGAGGTCATCGCCAAGGTGTCGCCGACGGTCCAGAAGCTGAGCAGGCCGATGCCGAACTCACCCTGCAGGCCACCGCCCTGACCCTCGGCCTTCAGGCGCCGCTTGATCGAGTCGCAGATGTGTGTGGCGACGTACTTGAAGTTGGGCAGGCCCTGCTCGTCGCGCGGCACACCGTCGCCGTCGTCCTTGATCGAGAGGTAGTGCGCGCCGCCCTCACGGCCGCGCGTGATGACGATAGTCTTCGCATGCGCGTCGATGCTGTTTTCGACGAACTCGGCAATCGCCTTCAGCGGGTTGCTCTGCGACAGCGCGATGATGCGGATGGCGTTCCAGTCGTCGCCGATCTTCAGCTTGCCGCCTTCGGCCGCCGGGGCCTTGCGCTTGCGTGAGGGCGGGCTCATCGAGCGTGGCGCACTAACGCCCGCTCCAGTTCGGCGCGCGCTTCTCGACGAAGGACGCGCGCCCTTCCTTCGAATCCTCGGTCAGCGCCAGCGTCATGATCTGGGTTTCCAGGAAGCTGATCGACTGCTCGAAGCTCATGTCGAAGGCGGCACGCATCATCGCCTTGCCGCGGCGTATGGCGGTCGGGCTCTTGCCGACCACGCGCTGCACCAGCCAGTCGGTCTTCGCATCGAGTTCACCCGCCGGCGCGACATGATTGACCAGCCCGATCTCGGCGGCGCGTGCGGCGCTGATCGGCTCGCCGGTGATGCACATCTCGGCGATGTGGCGCGGTGCGCTCAGGTGCTGCAGCACCGCCAGCACCTGCGCCGGGAACAGGCCGATCTTCACCTCGGGCAGGCCGAAGCTGGCGTGTTCGGCAGCCACCGCCATGTCGCACATCGCGAACAGCCCCATGCCGCCGGCCAGGCAATGCCCGTTGATCCGCGCGATCACCGGCATCGTCGTGGTCCAGGCGAAACGCAGCAGGTCGGCAAATTCGGCGTGCGGCAAGGACGGGTCGAACTGGAACGAACCCGAGCCCTTGGCCAGGTCTGCCCCGGCGCAGAAGGCCTTGTCGCCTGCGCCGGTGAGCACCACCACGCGCACTTCGGCATCATCGGTGGCCTGCGTCAAGCCGGCGCGGATGCCCTGCAGCACCGCGCTGTTCATGGCGTTGCGCTGCGCCGGGCGGTCGATGGTGAGCCACAGCGCGTGGCCGCGTTTTTCGATCTTCAGTTCCTCCGACATGCTCACCTCCCCTTGAACTGCGCCGGCCGCTTGGCCAGGAAGGCGGCAACACCTTCCCTGTGGTCTTCGGTGGCCATGGCCTCGGCCTGCAAGCGGCCCTCGACCTCGAGTTGCTCGCCCAGGCCGTTGCCCGAGCTCACCGCCAACGCCTGCTTGATCAGGTCGTAGGCGCGCGTGGGCATCGCCGCCATGCGCCGCGCCACGGCCAGCGCCTCGGGCAGCAACTTGTCGTCGGCCAGGACCTGCCACACCAGGCCGTAGCGGTGCGCGTCGGCGGCCGAGATCTTATCCGCCAGCATCACCAGCGCGCGCGCGCGCACATCGCCGACCAGCCGCGGCAGGAACCAGGTGCTGCCGCAATCAGGCACCAGGCCGATGCGCGTGAAGGCCTGCAGGAACGATGCCGATTCCCCTGCCAGCACGATGTCGCAGGCCAGCGCCAGGCTCATGCCCGCGCCGGCGGCAACGCCATTGACCGCGCCGACGATCGGCTTGGGGCACTGGCGCATCGCCAGCACGATGGGGTGGTAACGCTCGCGCAGGCCCTGCGTCACGTCGTAGGGCCCTTCGCGCTTCGATCCGGCCGCCAGGTCGGCGCCGGCACAGAAACCCCGGCCCGCGCCGGTGAGCAGCACCGCACGCACTTCAGGCTCGGCCTTGGCGCGCGCCAGGCCGTCGCGCAGGCCCGCCAGCAGATCATCGTTCAGCGAGTTCAGCACCTCGGGGCGATTCAGCGTCAAGGTGGCCACGCCGGCCTCGGCGGCATACAACACAGCGGGTTCGGACATGTTCGGTGCTCCTTTTGTCTTTCAGCTGGGCAGGTCGGCTTCGATGCGCAGCAGCAACTGGCCGGGTGCGACCTGCGCGCCGGCCGCGGCGCCCAGTTCGGCCACGGTGCCGTCGATCGGCGCCTCGAAGCGATGTTCCATTTTCATCGCCTCGATGGACAGCAGGAACTCGCCCTTGCGCACGCGCTGGCCGGCGTTCACTTCCAGCCGGGCCAGCTGGCCGTGCATCGGGCTGCTGATCAGGCCGTGCGCGGCGCCGTCCTCGCGCCGCGGCGGCGCATCGCTCAGGTCGGCAAAGGTCGCACTGATGCCCTCGGCATCGAGCCAGCCCTCGGCACCCTGCCCGGTGGCACGCACCGACAGCTGCCGTTCATCGATCGCCAGCCGCGCGTTCAGGCCGTCGTCGTGCTGCACGTCGATGGTCCAGTGCGCATCGGCGCAGCGCACTTGCAACGGGCGGCCCTGGCGATAGGCCAGCCGCAGCTCGAAAACGGTGCCACCGGCTTCGAGGCGCAGCGGCGTCTCGCGCTCGCCGGCCGAACTGAACAGCGCCAATGCGCCGAAGATGCGGCTGCGCCGGTGCAGCAGCAGCGCCGCGGCCAGCGCCGCCCAGCGCGGGTCGGGCACACGCGCCTGCCATTCACCGCTGGCCTCGCCGAGCCAGCGCGTGGCCAGCGCCGGCGTGGCGAAGGCCGGCGCGTCCAGCGCACGCAGCAGGTAGTCGCGGTTGGTGCGCAGCCCCAGCACCGCGCTGCCTTCCAAGGCTTGCAGCAAGCGGCGGCGCGCCTGTTCTCGGTCGGCACCGTGGGCGATGAGCTTGGCGATCATCGAGTCGTAGTGCGGCGGGATCGTCGGCTGGGCGATCAGGCCGTGGTCCACGCGCAGCCCCTCGTCGGCAGGCACGCGCCAGTGCGCGATGCGCCCGGCCTGCGGCGCGAAGCCGGCAAAGGCGTCCTCGGCGCACAAGCGCGCCTCGATCGCGTGACCGTGCCAGCGGATGTCTTCCTGCCGCAGCGGAATCGGCTCGCCGCGCGCGATGCGCAGCTGCCACGCCACCAGGTCCAGCCCGGTGATCGCCTCGGTCACCGGGTGCTCGACCTGCAGCCGCGTGTTCATCTCGAGGAAGTGAAACGCACCGTCGGGCGTGAGCAGGAACTCCACCGTGCCGGCACCAACGTAGCCGACCTCGCGCACCAGCTTCACCGCCGCGTCGCCCATGCGTGCGCGCAGTTCGGCCGAGACGCCGGGCGCCGGCGCTTCCTCGAGGATCTTCTGGTGGCGGCGTTGCGTCGAGCAGTCGCGCTCGCCCAGATGGATGGCACCGCCGTGCGTGTCGCCGAAGACCTGCAGCTCGACATGGCGCGCCTGCTCGACCAGCCGCTCCAGCAGCAGCGCGCCGTTGCCGAATGAAGCCACGGCCTCGGCGCGCGCCGATTCGATCAGCTGCAGCACGGCCGCCGCGTCGGCGACGTCGTCGCAACGCCGCATGCCGCGCCCGCCGCCGCCGGCGCTGGCCTTGATCATCAGCGGTGCACCGATGTGCTGCGCCTCGCGCAGCAAGCTGGCGTTGTCCTGCGCCGCGCCCGCATAGCCGGGCAGGCAAGGCACGCCGATGCGCTCGGCCAGCTGCTTGGCCGCGGCCTTGTGGCCGAGCGCATCGATGGCCTCGGGCGAGGGCCCGACGAAGACGATGCCGGCGTCGCGGCAGGCACGCGCGAAGGCAGCGTTCTCGGACAGGAAGCCGTAGCCCGGGTGTACCGCGCCGGCGCCGCTGCGGCGGCAGGCCTCGATGACCCGCTCGATGCTCAGGTAGCTGTCGCGCGCCGGCGCTTCGCCGACGCGCAGCGCGATGTCGGCCTGTTGAACATGCAGCGCGTCGCGGTCGGCGTCGGAGTACACCGCCACGGTGCGCAGGCCCATCGACTTCGCGGTGCGAATGACGCGGCAGGCGATTTCACCGCGGTTCGCAATGAGCAAGGTATCAAACATCAGAGCACGCGGTGACATCGCCTGTGCGCGCTGCGCACGCCATGCAACCTGGCTTCGCCGAAACAGCCGCTGCGCGGCTGCTTTCGCCGCGGTTGGCGATGAGCAGGGTGTCAAACATTGCGCTTCGGATGGCGGCCCGGGCTCGGGCATGTTCGATGGTTCATCTGGGAAAGATGCCCATCGTCTTGGCGATGATGCCCATCATCACCTCGTCGGCACCGCCGCCGATGGAGCCGAGCCGTGAATCGCGCCAGGCGCGGTTCACGCGGGTTTCCTCCACATAGCCCATGCCACCCCAGAACTGCACGCACCAGTCGGCGACTTCGCGCGCCAAGCGCGCGCATTTGAGCTTGCACATCGACGCGAGCTGCGTGACGTCGTTGCCGGCCACGTACAGCGCCACCGCCTTGTGGAACAGCGCGCCCATCGCCTCGACCTCGGTCTGCAGCTCGGCGAGCTTGAAGTAGATGTACTGGTTCTCCAGCAGCGGCTTGCCGAAGGCCTGGCGCTCGCGCAGGTAGGCGATGGTCTCCTGGATGATCTCCGAGTTCTTGCGCCACCCGGCCGCGGCCCATAGGCGCTCTTCCTGGAACTGCTGCATCTGGTAGGTGAAGCCCATGCCCTCCTCGCCGATGCGCTAGCGTTGCGGCACGCGCACGTCGTCGAAGTGCAGCTGCGCCGTGTCCGACGAGTTCATGCCGGCCTTCTTCAGCTTGCGCGCCACCTCCACGCCCTTGGTCTTCATCGGCACGCAGATCAGCGTCTTGTTGCGGTGCGCCGACCCGCCCTCGCTGGTGTTGGCCAGCACGCAGCACCAGTCGGCCTGCGTGCCGTTGGTGGTCCACATCTTGCCGCCGTTGATGACGTAGTCGTCGCCGTCCTTGCGCGCGTGCGTCTTGATCGATGCGACATCGCTGCCGGCGCCGACTTCCGACACACCGAGGCAGGCGACGTACTCGCCGCTGATCGACGGCGCCAGGAATTCCTCGCTTCACCTCGTCGGAACCGAAGCGCGCCAGCGCCGGCGTGGCCATGTCGGTCTGCACGCCGATGGCCATCGGCACGCCGCCGCACTGGATCGCGCCCAGGCCTTCGGCAAAGGCCGCGGCGAAGCTGTAGTCCAGCCCCTGGCCGCCGTATTCGTCCGGCTTGTTCACGCCCAGGAAACCGAGCTTGCCCATCTTGCGGAACAGCTCCTTGGCCGGAAAGATTTCAGCCTTTTCCCATGCGTCGACGTGCGGGTTGATCTCGGCGTCGCAGAACTTCTTCAGCGAGTCCTGCAGCGCGATGTGGTCTTCGGTGTAGAGCAGGTGTTGCATGGGGATTCCTAGGGTCTGCGCGACGCCGAATTGCATCGGTCGCAGGGTGCGGGCTTCGGCGGCACGGCAGATGTCGAAGGCCAGGCCGAGCACCTGGCGCGTGTCGCGCGGGTCGATGACACCGTCGTCGAGCAACCGCCCGCTGGTGTAGAAGGCGTCGGACTGGCTGTCGAAGTTGTGCGATGATCTTCTGCTCCAGCGTGCTGCAGCTGCGGCTTCGTCCACCGGCACGCCTTTGCGCTTGGCGCCGCCCTCGGCGACGATGCGCATCGTCAGCGCCGCCTGCTCGCCGCCCATCACCGCGGTGCGCGCGTTGGGCCAGCTGAAGAGGAAACGCGGGTCGTAGGCGCGGCCGCACATGCCGTAGTTGCCGGCGCCGAAGCAGGCGCCGCACATCAAGGTGATGCTGCGGCACGGTGGCGTTGGCCACCGCCTGGATCATCTTCGAGCCGTGCTTGATCATGCCGGCCTGCTCGCTGGCCTTGCCGACGATGTAGCCGGTGGTGTTCTGCAGGTACAGCAGCGGGATGCCGGCCTGGCAGCAGGCTGGATGAAGTGCGTGGCCTTGGTCGCGCCGGCCGGGTCGATCGGGCCGTTGTTGCTGATGATGCCGACGGCGTGGCCGTACAGCGCCGCATGGCCGCACAAGCGTGGCCGGCCCGTAGTCGGCGCTTGAATTCGAGGAAGTCGGAGCCGTCGACGATGCGCGCGATGACCTCGCGCATGTCGACGGCTTGCGGATAGTCCAGCGGCATCACGCCGGCCAGTTCGTCGGCCGGGTAGCGCGGCGCCAGGTCCGGCGTCGGCGTCAGCGGCGCGCAGGCCTGCGTCCCACTGCAGCCGCGTCAGCAGTTCGCGCGCGATGCGCAGCGCGTCGGCATCGTCCTCGGCCAGGTACTCGCCCAGGCCCGAGACGCGCGGTGTGCATCGCCGCGCCGCCGAGCTCCTCGTCGGTGGCGATCTCGCCGGTCGCGGCCTTCAGCAGCGGCGGGCCGGCGAGGAAGGCCTTGGCGCGGCCGCGCACCATGATCACGTAGTCGGACAGCCCCGGCATGTAGGCGCCGCCGGCGGTGGACGAGCCGTGCACCACGCGTGATCACCGGGATGCCCGCGGCCGACAGCCGCGCCAGGTTGTAGAACAGCCGCCCGCCGTGGACGAAGCCCTCGACCTTGTACTGCAGCAGGTTGGCGCCGGCCGATTCGACCAGCTGCACGAAGGGCAGCTTGTTCTCCAGCGCGATGTCCTGCGCGCGCAGCAGCTTGTCGCCGCCCATGCGCTGGATCGCGCCGGCGTCGATGCCGGAGTCGTTGACCACGACCATGCAGCGCGCGCCGCCGATGACTGCCGATGCCGGCGATGACGCCGCCGCCGGGCACGCTTCGCTCCGGGTCTTCGTGGTCGACCAGCCAGCCGGCCATCGACGACAGCTCGAGCCAGGGCGCGCCGGCATCGAGCAGCCGCGCCAGCCGCTCGCGCGGCAGCAACTGGCCGCGCTTGTCGAACAGCGGCTTGGACCTGGCCGAGGCGGCGGCCGCGCGCGCTTCGAGCGCGCGCAGCCGCTCGACCAGGCCGAGCATCGCCGCACGCTGCGCCTTGAAGCTGTCGCCTGAACAAAGGATGCGTGATTCGATAACGGGCACGGCGCGACTAATGAACGTGATTGCAAAATCATCGTGGATCGAGAGAACAAGTCAAGTCGCGGCGGCAGCCGTTGGAGAGTGTCTTCTGGTTTCTACCTACGGCTGCATGCGTCAGCTTGACGTGGACGCGGTGCGGTCGAATAATGAATCACGCTCAGTAATTCCGGCCTGCATGACTCCCCAACCCAAGCGCCGCAAGTCCGTGCGCCGCGCCGAAATCCTGGCCGCGGCGCGCGAGGTGTTCCTGGCGCTGCCCTACGAACAGGCATCGATCCAGCAGATCGCCGAGCGCGCCGGCTGCGTGGTGGGCACGATCTACGGCTACTTCGACGGCAAGCGTGCGCTGCTCGACGCGGTGCTGGCCGACTTCTACGACGAACTGATCGCCGACATCGAGCCGCGCTTCGCCGTCATCGAAGGCACCGCCGACCGGCTGCGCTTCCTGGTGGCGCGGCATCTGCAGATCACGCTGGATGACGCCGCCTGGCTGAAGCTGCTGGCGCGCGAGGCGCGCGGCGACGACAGCTACTTCGGCTCGACGCTGCACGCGCTGAACCGGCGCTACGCGCAGTTCCTGACACGCACGCTGACCGAAGGCATCGTGCGCGGGGAACTGCGCGCCGACCTCGATCCACAGATGGCACGCGATTTCCTCTTCGGCGGGCTCGAGCATTGGGTGCGCAACACGGTCGGGCGTGGCCGGCGCAACGACCCGGCGGCGGTAGCGCGCGAGATGGTGCGCATGCTGCTCGACGGCTGGGCCGCGCCGGCAGCGGCGCGGGGAGCGGCGAACTGGCAGGATCTGGAGGCGCGCATCGCGCGGCTGGAAGGCCGCTCACCGGCGCGCCGCGGCCATGCCGCGCGAGCGCGCGAAACGGAGACATCGAAATGAGCGACAAGGCAGCAGTGCGTATCGGCAGCGCCTCGGGCTTCTGGGGCGACACCGCCTCGGCCGCGCCGGCGCTGGTGAAGGGCGGCGACATCCAGTACCTGGTGTTCGACTACCTGGCCGAGGTGACGATGTCGATCCTGGCGGCGCAGAAGGCCAAGGATGCGAACGCCGGCTATGCCACCGACTTCGTGCACATCACGATGAAGGCGCTGCTGCCGCAGCTGAACGCCAAGGGCATTCGCGTCGTCGCCAACGCCGGCGGCGTGAATGCACTCGCCTGCCGCGACGCACTGGCCAAGGTGGCTGCGGACCTGGGCGTGCCGTTGAAGATCGGCGTCGTGCTGGGTGACGATCTCGCGCCGCGCGCCGACGCGTTGCGCGAGCGCGGCGCCACCGAAATGTTCAGCGGCGCGCCCTTCCCCGCACGCTGCGCCAGCATCAACGCCTACCTCGGTGCGCTGCCGATCGCGCGCGCGCTGGATGCCGGTTGCGATGTGGTCATCACCGGGCGCTGCGTCGATTCGGCCGTGACGCTGGGCGTGCTGGTGCACGAATTTGGCTGGCAGGCCGACGAGCACGACAAACTGGCGCAGGGCACGTTGGCCGGGCACCTGGTGGAATGCGGCGCGCAGTGCACCGGCGGGCTGTTCACCGACTGGGACAGCGTTCCCGACTGGGACATCATCGGCTTTCCCATCGTCGAGGCGCACGCCGACGGCAGCTTCGTCATCGGCAAGATCGCGGGCAGCGGCGGGCTGGTGACGCCGGCCACGGTGGCGGAGCAGATGCTCTACGAGATCGGCGACCCGCGCGCCTACCACGTGCCCGACGTGGCCTGCGATTTCACGCAGGTGCGCTTCGAGGCCGACGGCCCGCAGCGCGTGCGCGTGACGGGTGCCAGGGGCCGGCCGCCCACCGACACCTACAAGGTCAGCGCCACCTTCATGGACGGCTATCGCAACACCGCCTTCCTGACCATCGCCGGCGAGCAGGCCGCGGCCAAGGCGCGGCGCACCGGCGAAGCCCTCTTCAAGCGCATGGGCCGGATGCTCGCCGAACAGCAGCTGCCGCCCTTCAGCGAAACACGGCTCGAGATCATCGGCGCCGAGGACATGTATGGCGCGAACGCCCGCCCCACGTCGCGCGAGGTGGTGCTGAAGATGGCCGCCAAATCGCCCTCGAAACCGGCGATGGCATTGTTTGCCCGCGAATTCGCCGCGGCCGGCACGTCGATGGCGCCCGGCACCACCGGCCTGGTCGGCGGGAGGCCGGCGCCGACACCGGTGATCCGGTTGTTCTCCTTCCTCGTGCCGAAGCGCGAGGTGCCGATCACGCTGCAAGTCGGCGACGCGAGCCAGGTGGTCGAGGTGCCCGTGTCCGGCGGCTTCGACGAGCGCACGATCGGCGATGCACGACGCCACACCGGCGCACCGGCCACGCAAGGCTTCAATCTGGTGCCGCTGATCCGCCTGGCCCACGGCCGCAGCGGCGACAAGGGCGACAAGGCCAACATCGGCATCATCGCGCGCCGACCCGAAATCCTGCCGCTGCTGAACCACTGGCTGACACCCGAGCGCGTGGCCGCGCACTTTGCGCACAACCGGCCGTCGCGCGTCGAGCGCTTCGACCTGCCGGGCTGCAACGCCATGAACTTCCTGCTGCACGACGTGCTGGGCGGCGGCGGCATGGCCTCGCTGCGCACCGACAACCTGGCCAAATGTTATGCCCAGGTGCTGCTGGCGATGGAGGTGCCGGTGCCCGATGACCTCAACCTCTGAGCGGAACAAGCGATGCCGATCGACGCCGCGAAGCTGAAGGCCTGGCCCTTCGAGCCGATCACGCACACCTACACCCAGCGCGACACGATGCTGTACGCTTTGGGCGTCGGTATCGGTCATGACCCGCTGGACACCGACGCGCTGCGCCACGTCTATGAGCCGCAGTTGCGGGCGCTGCCGACGCTGGCCGTGGTGCTGGGCTCGCCCGGCTTCTGGGCCAAGGACCCGGCCACCGGCATCGACTGGGTGCGCGTGCTGCACGGCGAGCAGAGTCTGGAGCTGCTTGCGCCGCTGCCCGCGGCGGGCACGGTGATCGGCACCACGCGCGTCACCGCCCTCGTCGACAAAGGCGCCGGCAAGGGTGCGCTGATGTACAGCGAGCGCGACATCAGCGACGCCGCCAGCGGCCAGCGGCTGGCCGTCTCACGCAGCGTGTCGTTCCTGCGCGGCGACGGCGGCTTCAGCGAGCGCGGCCAGCCTTCCGACCCGGCGCCGCCAGCGCGCCGGCCCACGCCGGATGCGGCCCCCGACCAGGTGTGCGAGCTGACGACCCGACCCGAGAGCGCGCTGATCTACCGCCTGAGCGGCGACTACAACCCCGTGCACGCCGACCCCGCCGTGGCCAAGGCCGCCGGCTTCGAGCGGCCGATCCTGCACGGACTGTGCAGCTTCGGCGTCACCGGCCATGCGCTGCTGCGCACGCTGTGCGGCTGGGACGCGTCGCGCCTGAAGGAGATCGGCGCGCGCTTCTCGTCACCGGTCTATCCGGGCGAGACGCTGCGCGTCGAGATGTGGCAGCGCGGCGAAGTGGTGCAGTTTCGCACCCGGGTGGTCGAGCGCGACGTGGTGGTGCTGAGCCATGGGAGTGCGCGGGTCAGCACTTGACCACCTTCGAGCTGCCGCGGCGCAGTTCAAGAACCTGATCCGAAGGGTGCTGTCTGCTGCGCTGCGTCGGCAAGGACCTCGCCGAGAGCCTTCGCGAGGGCGTCGACATCTGCCTCGGTCGCGCACAGCGGCGGATTGATCTTCAGCACGTTGTGATTCGCCCCGCACAGGCCGACCACCACGCCGGCATCCAGCAGTTGCTGCTGGATGCGCTGTGCCTCGCGGGCGGCCGGCTCGCGCGTCGTTCGATCGGCCACCAGTTCGATGCCGCGCAGCAGGCCACGGCCGCGAACGTCACCGATGATCGGGTGCTTCATTGCCAGGGATGCCAGGCTCAGCTCGAAGTATTCGCCGACGCGCCTCGCGTTGCTCTGCAGGCGCTCCGCGTCGATGGCCTGCAGCACCGCGCGCCCGGCAGCACACGAAACCGGGTTCGATCCGTAGGTGTTGAAGAACATGCGTTGCGCCATCGCCTGCGCAATCTTGCGGTGGGTGACCACGGCGGCGATCGGGAAGCCGTTGCCGATGCCCTTGGACATCACGATCGTGTCGGGCACCACACCATGCGCCGTGAAGCCCCAGAAATGTTCGCCGGTGCGTCCGAAACCGGTCTGCACTTCATCGGCGATCAACATCCCGCCGGCTGCGCGCACGCGCTCAGCGGCGCCTTCGATGTAGCCGACCGGCATCTCGACGATGCCGCCATAGCCCTGAATCGGCTCGATGATCATTGCCGCCAGCGCGCCCGAAGTGGCCGTGGCGATGGTGCGATCGAGTTCGCGCAGATAGGGCAGGGCCTCCGTGCCGAACGGGCCGCGATAAGGGTGTGGCGCCATGACGCTGACGAAACCCGGCGCCGGCGGCAGCGGCTGGCGCGCACCGCCGATGCCGGTGGCGGCGCCGGCGGTGAAGTGCATGCCGTGGTAGGCATCGCGCAGGCTCAGCACTTCGAAATGGCCACTGTGCAGCCGCCCCATCATCACCGCCAGGTCGATGGCCTCGGCGCCGCTGTTGACGAAGTGCACCACCCAGTCGTGCCCTGCCGGCAGACGCGCCACCAGCTCTTCGGCGAAATGCGCGGCCTGGGGATGGTCGTAGACGGTGGTGACATGCTGGATCTCGTCGAGCTGCGCGCGCACCGCCGCGTCGACGCCGGGGTGGCAATAGCCCACGCTGATGCACACGTTCTGTGCCATGCAGTCGAGGTGGCGGCGGCCATGCAGGTCGTACAGGTACTGGCCGCTGCCGCGCTGCCATGCCTTGGGCTGCTCATAGGCGCTGAAGGTGGCCAGCGCCGGCGACAGAAACTGCCGCCGGCGCTCGGCCATGCGCCCGGCATGCCAGTCGATTGGCGGCGGCGGCGCCTCTACAGCCACCGAGATCTGGCCCTCTGGTTCGACCCCCGGGGCGGGAACGGCACGGTCATTCCCCGATGCGGATCAGTAGCTTGCCTTGATGGTCGCGGACCTGAGGCCTTCGTCACGCACCACCCTCAGGGCCGATTTCAGCGCCGCGAAATACTCGTCCAGCGACGGCGCCTGCATCATCGACAACATGCGGTGGATGGCGCGGGGCTTCTGCACCAGGCCGGGCAGCCAGCCGCTCTGCGCCATGACTTCGGCGACGCGGAAGACGTCGGTGTCGTGCGAGCCGTAGGCGACGATCGACAGGTGCGGATTGCCCAGCACGTACAGGCCGTCGATCTGTTCGAGGCCGCGCCGGTAGTCGTCGATGAAGGCCATCAGCTTGCCGGCGATGTCCTTGTAGCCTTCAAGGCCCAGGAACTGGAAGGTCGCCCAGGCACCCGCGACGCCACCGGCAGGACGCGTGCCCACCAGCGTGCTGGTGAAGAAGCGGCCGTTGGGCCATTCACTGAAGTCGAAGTGATGGTGCCGCGCCTTGTCGGCATCGCGATAGAAGACCGTCGATGCCGGCTTCGGGCAGAAGCCGAACTTGTGCAGGTCGGCCGAGATCGATGACACCCCGGGCACGCCGAAATCGAAGTCGGGGATGTCGCGGCCGATCTGCCGCACGAAGGGCGCCAGGTAGCCGCCCACGCACGCATCGACGTGCAGCCAGACATCGCGGCGTTGCGCCAGCGCGCCGAGTTCCGCGATGGGGTCGATCACGCCGTACGGGAAACACGGCGCCGAGCCGACGATCATGACCGTGTCGGCGTCCATTGCCCGCTCGAGGGCGGCCACGTCCGTGCGGAAGTCGGCCCCCACCGCGACCCGCCGCACCTCGAGGTCCATCAACTTCGCGCCCTTGTTGAAGGCGGGGTGCACCGATTCGGCCATCACCAGGTTGCCGCGATGTTTGCCGTCGCCGCGGCGCTTGCGGTTCCAGTCGCGGCAGGTCTGCACCGCCTGGATGATGCTTTCGGTGCCACCGGTGGACATGAAGCCCTGCGCCTCGGCGGGCGCATGAAACAGCTCCAGCGCCATCTCGACGATGTCGGTCTCCATGCGCTTGACGCTGGGGAACGCGCGGCCGCCACCGAGCGCGTTCTCCGAGAAATACTCGAAGAAACCGTCGCGCCCGACCTGGCTCAAGGCGTCATTCGCCTTGAAGACGAACAGCGGCACGCGACCGTGCTGCCAGTCGGCGTCGCCCGACTTCAGATCGCGCATCTCCGCGATCACGTCGTCGTGCTTGCGGCCATGGGTCGGCAGAGACTTGCGCATGCGGTGGTCTTTCGGAAGTCGAGTTTGAGTATATTAAGCCGCGATGGGCAAGCGGCTACTCACCCTCTACGGCGTTCTGGGCTTCGCGTTCCTCTATCTGCCCATCTTCTTCCTGGTGCTGTTCTCGTTCAACGACTACATCATTCCGTCGCTGCCGTTTCGCGGCTTCACGTTGAAGTGGTATCGCGAACTCGGTTATGACTTCGTCCTGCACGACGCGCTGTACAGCAGCCTGTTCATCGCGACCTGCACCACGATCGTCTCGACCCTGCTGGGCACCGCGGCGGCGTTTCCGCTGGTGCGCTGCACCTACCGCTTCAAGCAATCGAGCCAGTTGCTGGTGATCGTGCCGATGATCATTCCGCACTTCCTGATGGGCGTGGCGCTGTTGCTGTTCTTCGCCTTCGTCAAGCTGCCGCTGTCGCAACTGACGATCGTGCTCGGGCACATCGTCTTCACCTTGCCGTTTGCGGTGTTGATCGTCTCGACGCGCTTGTACGGCTTCGACCGCACGCTCGAGCGGGCAGCCGGCGATCTGGGCGCCAATGCGCTGCGGACCTTCTGGCACGTGACCTTGCCGCTGATCCTGCCCGGCGTCGTCGGCGCCGCGCTGCTGGTGTTCACCTTGTCGATGGACGAGTTTCTGATCACCTATTTCGTCTCGGGCCAGAAAGGCACGTTGACGATGTACATCTGGAGTTTGCTGAAAGACGGCATCGCGCCGCGTGTCAATGCCTTGGCCAGCGCATTGCTCGCGGCCACGTTCGTGCTGCTGCTGCTCGGCGCCTGGCTGATGGACCGGGGCCGCAGCGGCGTGTCGCGTGTGCGTGCCAGCGAATGAACGACCGCATGAATGCCGCGGCGTCCACGGCCACGCGGCCGTCGATGGCATCGACGCGCGACGAACCCGGCGCGGCGGTGGAGTTGCACGCCGTCACCAAGACTTTCGGCAGCGCCGTGGCGCTGGACGGCATTTCGCTGACGATCCGCAAGGGCGAATTCTTCTCGCTGCTCGGCGCCAGCGGTTGCGGCAAGACAACCACCCTGAATCTGATCGGCGGCTTCGAAATGGCCACCCGCGGCAGCTTGTTGATCGACGGTCAGCCGGTGCAGGACACGCCGGCCCACGCACGGCCGGTGAACACGGTGTTCCAGAGCTACGCGCTGTTTCCGCACATGAGCGTGGCCGAAAATGTCGAGTTCGGCCTGCGCATGAAGAAGGTGCCGGTGGCGAAGCGCCGCGATGCGGTGACCGAGATGCTGCGCCTCGTGTCGCTGGAAGGCTATGACCAGCGGCGTCCGCACCAGCTCAGCGGCGGCCAGCGCCAGCGGGTGGCGCTGGCACGTGCGCTCGTCAACCGGCCGTCGGTGCTGTTGCTCGACGAACCGCTCGGCGCGCTCGACCTGAAACTGCGCAAGCTGATGCAGACCGAATTGACGCGCATCCAGCGGCAAGTCGGCATCACCTTCGTCTATGTCACGCACGATCAGGAAGAAGCGCTGGCGATGTCCGACCGCATCGCGGTCATGGATCACGGGCGGCTGTTGCAGGTGGGCACGCCGACCGAGATCTACGATCGCCCCGCGAATCGCGGCGTGATGGAGTTCATCGGCACCGTCAATGCGTTCGAAGGTCGCTGCGGCCGCAGTGCGGCCAAAGGCGACATCGTCAGCGTCGATGTCGAAGGCGGCGGCAGCGTCGAAGGCGTGGCCAATGAGGCGATGAACAGCGGTTCGCCGGCGACGCTGCTGGTGCGTCCCGAACGCGTGCGCCTGAAGGCGGAACCTGCGGATTCAGGCCCGGCGCTGAGCGCCACGGTGGGCAAGATCGCGCACCTGGGTCTGGTCACCCACTGCACGCTGCGCCTGCCGAACGGTCGCGACGTGCTGGCCTTCAGGTTGAATGTCGAAGGCAGCCGCTTCGACGATTTCCACGAAGGCCAGGCCGCCATCCTTTCCTGGCAGACAAGCGATGCGCATGTGTTCCCTGCGAACGCGCAAACCCAACCGATCGAGGCGCCGCAGGCCGCGCCTCGTTGACATCCCGGAGCTCGACATGACCCATGCCTTTGCAAGACGTCACTTCATCAAGCAAGCCGCGCTGGCCGGTGCCGCCGTTGGCGCGGCCGCGTTGGGCGCCTGGCCGCGCAGCGCTGCCGCTGCGGGCAACGTCAACTGGCTGGCCTGGGGCGGCCATGTCGAGCCGCAGGGCATCAAGAGCTTCTTCGACGTATCCGGTATACGCGTCAACCACGTCGGCATGAGCGGCAACGCCGAGACCTTCGCCAAGTTGAAGCTGTCGGGCACCGCGCAATACGACCTGTTCGAAGCCGACGGCCTGTGGCCGGTGCGCTACAACCAAGAAGGCATGATCGAGCCGATCGACCTGGAATCGATTCCCAACGTCGCCAAGAACCTGTACCCGGAATTCAAGAAGATCCCGGCGCTGCAGGCCGGCGGCGGCAAGATGCTGATCGTGCCCTGGGGCTGGAACCCGACGGTGCTGGTCTACAACAAGAGCAAGGTGAGCACGCCGCCGACGTCTTACGAAGCGCTGCTCGACCCGAAGTACAAGGGCCACGTCAGCTTCAGCGACCAGCACGAGTTCATGTGGCCCGTGGCGGCGATGCTGCTGGGTTACGAAGACCCGTTCGCGATGAACAAGGCCCAGCTGGACAAGTGCAAGGACATCCTGATCCGCATCAAGCGCAATGCGCCGACCATCGCCAAGGGCTGGAACGAGCAGCTGCGCATGTACGTCGAGGAAACCACCTGGCTCGGCCTGTCATCGCCGGGCCGGGCATTGACGGTGCAGTCGTCCGGCGGACCGCAGATGGGTTGGCAAAGTCCGAAGGAAGGCTACTACGGCTGGATCGACGGCGACATGCTGGTCAAGGGTTCGCCGAACCGCGAGGCCGCGCTGGCCTGGATCAACCACATCCACAGCCCGGAATATGTGGCCATGAACTTCAAGCGCCTGCAGCGCGGTGCCGCCAACCGCGCGGGCGTCGAACTGCTGAAGAAGGAAGGCCTGACCGAGATGGTCAAGGCCAACCTGATGGACCAGCCCGAGGTGGCGCTGAAGATGCGCCTGATCGCCGCGCCGCCGAACCAGGACGAATACGCGGCGGCTTGGAGCGAGGTCCTTGCTGCCTGACGCTCGGGCCGACGCATGACGGCCGGCCGTAACCGCGACCAGGCCCTGCTGTGGGGCCTGGTGCCGATGTTCGTGGTGCAGATCGCGTTGTTCGTGGTGCCGCTGGCGATCATGTTCGTCTACAGCTTCTGGACGACGCGCAACTTCCAGATCGTCATGGAGTGGACGCTGGCCAACTACCGCGTCTTCTTCGAAAGCTGGACTTACCCGAGGGTGTTGCTGCGCACGCTGGTGACGGCCGTGATCATCACCGTGCTGACGATCCTGATGGCCTACCCGCTGGCGTACTTCATCGTGCGCTACACGCGGCGCTGGCAGAAGCTGCTGCTGGCCGCCGTGATCCTGTCGTTCTGGACCAGCGGCCTGTTGCGGGCCTATGCGTGGATGGCGCTGCTGGGCGACGGCGGCATCATCAACAAGGGGCTGCGCACGCTGGGCCTGATCGACGCGCCGCTGCCGTTCCTGCTGTACAGCCCTTTTGCGGTGGTGCTGGTGATGACCTACTTCTCGCTGCCCTTCGCGGTGATCGCGATCTACGCCTCGCTGGAGAAGATGGACTGGGCGTTGGTGGATGCGGCGTCCGATCTCGGCGCCTCGCCGTTGCGCGCCTTCCGCCACGTGACGTTGCCGCAGACGATGCCCGGCGTGGTCTCGGCGACGGTGCTGACCTTCGTGCCGCTGACCGGCATGTTCTTCGTTCCGATGCTGATGGGTGATGCGTCGAGCGTGATGATCGCGCCGCTGATCGCCAACCAGATGCAGGCCTTCCAGCTCGGCCTCGGCGCCGCACTGTCGTTCATCGTGGCGGTGGTGGTGATGGGTGCGCTGGCGCTGACCTGGCGCTACATCCAGATCGAAGGCGCCGGCGCCTGAGGGTTCAGATTCGCGGCCGGCGCCCGAGCGCCTTGCCATGAACGCCGGCCAGGACGCCCGACTTCTACAATCCGCCGCGCTCCGCACGCTGACTTTAGCCCCCGCTTGCTCCATCTCGACAATGCCGACAACCGCCGCGTCGGCATCGGGCTGGTCACGCTGACGACGCTTTGCTTTGCGACGCTGGATGCCGGCGCCAAGTGGCTGGTGCAGTTCCTGCCCGTGCTGCAGGTGGTGTGGTTGCGCTTCGTCTTCCATGTGCTGCTGGCCTCGGCGCTGCTGGCGCCGCGCTACGGGCGCGAACTGCTGCGCGTGCGCAACTGGAAGCTGCAGGCGCTGCGCGCGGCGATGATGGCGGCGATGACGGCGTTGAACTTCTGGGCGCTGCAATACCTGCAGCTGGCCGAGACCGGTGCCATCCAGTTCTCGGTGCCGCTGCTGATCGCGCTGCTCAGCGCATGGTGGCTGGGCGAGCGCCTGGACGGCCGCCGCTGGGTGGCGATCGTGGCCGGCTTCGCCGGCGTGCTGCTGGTCATCCGCCCGGGCAGCCAGGCATTCCATCCGGCGATCCTGCTGTCGGTGATGAACGCGCTGCTGTATGCAGCCTTCAACATGCTCACGCGGCGCATGGTGGCGACCGAGTCGGCGGCATCGCTGCAGCTGATGTCGGCGCTGGGCGCGGCGCTGCTGCTGTCGCCCTGGGCACTGACCGTCTGGCAATGGCCCGAAGGCTGGTTGCCCTGGCTGGTGGCGGCGCTGTGCGGGCTGTGCGGCGGGCTCGGGCACTTCATGGTGGCGCAGGCGCACCGCTATGCCTCGGCCGCCACGCTCGGGCCCTTCCTGTACCAGCAGATCCTCTACATGACGCTGCTCGGCTGGCTGGTCTTCGGCCAGGTACCCGGCCCGCTGGTCGTCGGCGGCGCGCTGGTCGTGGTGCTCAGCGGGCTGTACCTGCTGTGGCTGGAAATGAAGCGCCGTTGAGACGGCTCGGCTCGGCGGCCAAAAGAGAATCGCTATCCGGCTGCGCCGGGCTCGGCAAAGCCGAGCACGACCCTGCGGGTCATGGCGCTTTTCTTTTCCACCTTCGTGACGATGACGGCGCCGATCTCGGCGGTGTTGGCCACATGCGTGCCACCACAGGGCTGCAGATCGACGCCTTCGATCTCCAGCACGCGGATGCGACCTTGTCCACGCGGGGGCTGCACGCTCATGCTGCGCACCAGCTGCGGGTTGGCATCAAGCTCGGCTTCGCTGATCCAGCGGTGCCGCACCGCGTGCGCCTGCGCCACCAGCCGCGCGATGCCTTCGGTCAAGAGCTGCTTGTCCAGCGGCTCGTTCATGTGGAAATCCAGGCGCGCATAGCGTTGCGTGATCGAGCAGCCGTCCACCGGGTGCGGCACCAGCGCGCACAGCAGGTGCGTGGCGGTGTGAAAGCGCCTGTGTGCGCGGCGACGTTCGCCATCGATGCGCGCCGTGACCAGCGTGCCCACATCGACGCCGGTGAGCTGCGCGCCAGGTGCCAGCAAGTGGACGATCTCGCCCGGCAGCGCACCCTTGCGCGTGTCGGTCACCGCCAGCGTTCGCCCGTCGGCCAGCAGCAGCACCCCCGCATCGCCCGCCTGTCCGCCGCCTTGCGGATAGAACACCGTGCGGTCCAGTTGCGCACCCGCCGCGTCGACGGCGGTGATGCGCGCGCTGCACTCCAGCAGCGTCGCGTCGTCGCGGAACAGTTCGTCGGTCATGCCGGCGATGATGCCGCAAGCACACGCGCGACCACCTCACGATCGACGTTGCCGCCAGTCAGCGCCAGGCCGATGCTGCCGCGCGCGAACCGTTCGCGCTGCTGCAAGGCGGCGGCCAGTGGTGCGGCGCCGGCGCCTTCGGCGACGTTGTGCGTGTCGCTGAAGTAGCTGCGCATCGCTTCGGCCACCTCGTCGTCACTGACGGCGACGATGTCGTCCACTTCGCGCCGGATGATGGCCAACGCATCGCCTTCGGGCACGCGGCATGCCAGCCCGTCGGCAAGCACGGTGCTGACGGCGGCTTCGATCGCACGCCCGGCGCGAAACGAATCGAGGTAGGCGCGGGCATGGGCCGAAACGACACCGATGATGCGCGTGTGCACGCCGCACAGCGCTCGCGCCGCGGCGCAGGCGACGATGCCCGAGCCCATGCCGATCGGCACCAGCACCACGTCGGGTTGCGCGGCTTCGAAGAACTCGATCCAGTAACTGGCCACGCCGCGCACCAGATCGCGGTGGAAGCTGGGCACCCGGTGCAGGCCGAGCTGCCCAGACAGCAGGGCCGCATGTTCGCTGGCCTGCTGGAAGTCGTCGCCATGCTCGATCAGCGTTGCGCCCAACGCGCGCATCGCGGCATTCTTCTCGATCGAATTGCCGTGCGGCACGACGATGGTCGCGCTCAGGCCGTGCCGCGCGGCGGCGTGCGCGATCGACTGGCCATGGTTGCCGCGAGTGGCGCTGATCAGGCCGCGCGTGTCCGGCTCGCGCCGCAGCAGTTCATGCACATAGACGGCGCCGCCGCGCAGCTTGAAGGCGCCGATTGCGGTGTGGTTCTCGTGTTTGACGAACACCCTCGTGCCCAGGCGCTGCTCCAGCAACGGCCAGCGATGCGTCGCCGTCGGCGCAATCTGTGCGCGCACGATGGCCAGTGCGGCGCGCAGGGCCTCAGCGCCGGGAAGCTCGTTCATTCAACCCCGCGCACTCAAAACTCGACGTCGCCACAGATCAGCGGCGCGACGTCGCCGCCGACCCAGATGTCGTCGCCCACCGACTCGATGAACACGCGCCCGTCGCGGCGCAGCGCCGCGCCTTGCGACGCGATGTAGTCCGGTGGCGCCAGCCTGGCGCCGATCAGCCATTGCGCCACGCTGGCGTTCAGGCTGCCGGTGACCGGATCTTCGTAGGCGCCGTCGCCGATCAGCGCGCGCAGCTCGAACTGGGTCGGGCTGCCGCCCGGCTGCGGGCCGACAACGCCCAGCTTCAGGTCGCCCAAGGCCGGCCAGTCGGGGCGAAGCCCATGCACGCGCGAGGCACTGTCCAGCAAAACGGCGCACCAGCCGGGCCCGTTGTCGACCCACTGGTGGGCGCGCACGGCACCGTCCGGCAGACGCAGGCCGCGGACGATCTGCGCCAGCAAGGCGTCGTCCAGCGGCCCACCGCGGCGCACTGGCGGCGCGGCGAAGGCCAGGCGCGTGCCGCTGCGCCGCACCCGCACCAACCCGACTCCGCATTGCTGGACCACGGTGGCGGCATCGCGCGGCCGGCCGCCGGCCGCCAGCCAGGCATGGCAGCTGCCCAGCGTGGGGTGGCCGGCAAAGGGCAGTTCGCCGCCGGGCGTGAAGATGCGCACGCTGTAGTCGGCTTGCGCGTCGGTGGGCGGCAACAGGAAGGTGGTCTCCGACAAGTTGGTCCAGCGCGCGAAGGCGGCCATCTGTTCGTCGTCGAGCCCCGCGGCATCGTGCACCACGGCCAGCGGGTTGCCGCGCAACGGCACGGCAGTGAAGACATCGAGCTGATCGAAGCGGCGCTTCATGGGCACACCTCGATCATCGCCTGCGACAGCACCCGGCCCAGCGCTGCGACGCCTTGTTCGATCAGTGGCGGCGCCACCGTGACGAAGCTCAAGCGCAGCGTGTTGGCGCGCGCCGCACCGCTGTAAAACGGCGCCCCCGGCACATAGGCCATGCCGGCCTGCACTGCCTGCGGCAACAGCGCGGTGGCGTCCAGCCCTTCGGGCAGTTCGACCCAGAAGAACATGCCGCCGGCCGGCACGGTGTAGCGGCAACCGCGCGGCAGGTGCCGGTCCAGCGACGCGCGCATCGCGTCGCGCTGTGCCTTGTAGCGCGCGCGCACCCGCGGCAGGTGGGTGTCGAGCAGGCCGCTGCGGATGACCTCGAAGGCCACGCGCTGGTTGAAACCGGGGGTGTGCAGGTCGGCCGCCTGCTTGGCCTGAAGCAATTTGGGGAACAGCGCCTGCGGTGCCACCACGTAGCCCAGGCGCAGGCCCGGCGCCAGCACCTTGGAAAACGAACCCAGGTAGATCGCGCCGTCCGCCGCCATGGCCGACACCGGTGGCGGCGGCGGCGCGTCGAACCACAGCTCACCATAGGGGTTGTCTTCCACCAGCGGCAGGCCCAGGCGCGCGGCCCGCGCCGCCAGATCGGCGCGCCGCGGCGCGCCCATGCAGCGGCCACTTGGGTTCTGGAAGTTCGGCAGCAGGTACATGAAGCGCGCGCCTCTGGCGGTGCCGAGGGCTTCCGGCAACGGGCCCTGGTCGTCGCACGGCACTTCGACGAACTCCGGTTCGTACGGCGCAAAGGCCTGCAGCGCGCCCAGGTAGGTGGGCGCTTCCACCGCGACGCTGCTGCCGGCGTCGATCAACACCTTGCCCGCCAGGTCCAGCCCCTGCTGCGAGCCGGTGGTGATCAAGACCTGCGCCGCCGTGGTCACCAGCCCCTGCGCCACCAGCGTCGCCGCCACCCATTCGCGCAGCGGGCCGAAACCTTCGCTCGCGGCGTATTGCAAGGCCTCGCGCGGGTGTGTCAGCCAGCACCCGCGCGCAAGCCTCGCGCATCGCCTGCACCGGAAAGCTCTCGGGCGAAGGCAGCCCGCCGGCCAGCGAGACGATGCCCGGCCGCTCGGTGACCTTCAGGATCTCGCGGATCACCGACGGGTTCAGGCGCTCGGCGCGTCGCGCCAGCGTCCAGGGATTCGACACGCTTTACTCCCTCGGAAAAAGTCAGGCGGCGCGCAGTGTCTGCACCGGCATCTTGCGCCCGACGAAGACGGTGGCGATGACGGCCAGCGAAAAGAACAGCGTCGTGGCTTCCAGCCGCTCGCCCAGCACCGGCACCGCGAAGAGCAGCGCCAGGAAGGGCTGCAGCAGCTGCACCTGGCTGACGCGCACCGTGCCGCCCAGGGCCAGGCCGCGATACCAGGCGAAGAAACCCAGCCACATCGAAAACAGCGTGACATAGGCGAAGCCGCCCCAGGCGGCCGCGCTGGCCGGCCGCGTCGGCCAGCTGGCCCACATCAGCGGCGCCGTCAGCGGCAGGCTCAGCACCAGCACCCAGCAGATCACCTGCTCGGCGCTCAGGTCACGCGAGGCCATGGCGCCGGCGACATAGCCGACCGCGCCGCACAGCACCGCCAGCACCAGCAGGCCATCGGCCAGGCTCAGGCGCCCTGCGCCGGCCAGCGCTGCAAAGCCCAGCACCAGCAGCGTGCCCAGCATGGCGCAGGCCCAGAAGCCGTTGGACGGCCGCTGGCGAAAAGCCAGGGCGGCCACCGCGGCCGTGGCCAGCGGCAACAGGCCGGTGACCACGGCGGCATGCATCGCATCCACGCGCCGCAGCGCCAGCGCGATGAACAACGGGAAGCCGATCACCGTGCCGGCCGCGCTGGCCGCCAGCGCCGGCCAGACGCGCCGCGGCGGCCATGGCGCACGCGTGAGCAGCAAGAAGGCGATGCTCAGCAGCCCGGCCGTCGCCGCACGGCCGGCGGTGACGAACAACGGCGACAGCTGCGGTGCATCCAGCGGTCCCACGGCCAGGCGTGTCATCGGCAGCGTCATCGCGAAGATGGCCACGCCCAGCAGGCCCAGCCACAGCCCGCGCGTCTCGGCGGACGGGGCCGTGGCGGCGGCGGGCTGAAAGGGGCTGGACATGACCGCAGTGTAGGATTGCACAACCACACAGACGCAATACAGTGGAGCCCTACAGACGCAAAACTGTACTGATGATGAATGCCGCACAGTCGAATTGGACCGCCGAGGCCCCCGCACCGCTGTCGCGCCAGCTGCCCGACACGCTGGCCGAACAGCTGGCGGCGTTTTACGCCGAGCGCATCCGTGGGCGTGCGCTGCCGGCCGGCGCGCGGCTGCCTTCGGTGCGCGAAGGCGCAAGGCGCCACGGCCTGAGTCCGAGCACGGTGGTCGCGGCCTACGACCGGCTGCTGGCTGCCGGGCTGGTGGAGGCGCGCAAGCAACGCGGCTTCTATGCACGCAGCGCCGCCGATGCCCGCGACGCTGTCGTGCGCCAGGCCGCGCCGGCGCGCTTGCCGCTGCCGATCAGCGCCACCACGCTGATCCGCGGCATGTTCCAGCCGCCCGGCGCCAAGCCGATGCCCGGGCTTGGGACGCTGCCGGCCGACTGGCTGGACCTGCCGCTGCTGGCCGGCGCGTTGCGCAAGGCCAGCCTGGGCGAAGGCCTGGCCGCTTGCTCGCTGCGCTATGGCGAGCCGGCCGGAGATCCGCACCTGCGTGCCGCCCTGACGCACAAGCTGGCCGACCTGGGCGTGACGGCGACGGCGCAGCAGCTGATCACCACGGTGGGTGCCACGCAGGCGCTGGACGTGATCACCCGCACGCTGCTGCGCGCCGGCGACAGCGTGCTCGTCGACGAACCCGGTTGGGCGGTGGAATACGCCCGGCTGGCCGCACTCGGCCTGCGCGTGCTGCCGGTGCCGCGCGGCGAGGACGGGCCCGACCTGGTCGCGATGCGGCAGTTGATCGAAGCCCACCAGCCGCGCCTGTACGTCACCGTGTCGGTGCTGCACAACCCGACCGGCGCGTCGCTGTCGCTGCAACGCGCCCACCAGTTGCTGCAGCTGGCCGAGGCCCACGATCTGCACATCGTGGAGGACGACACCTACGCCCACCTGGCCCCGGCGCACCTGCCGCGGCTGGCGGCGCTGGACGGCTTGCGACGCACGTTCTATGTTTCCGGCTTCTCGAAGATCCTGGCGCCGAACTGGCGCGTCGGCTACCTGGCGGCGCCGGTGCAGTGGGTCGATCGGCTGGTGGACACCAAGCTGCTGAGCACGCTGACCACGCCGGCGCTGACCGAACGCGCGTTGGCGGTGTGCCTGGAACAGGGCCTGCTGCGCCGCCATGCCGAACGCGTGACGCAGCGCCTGGACGCCGCGCGCACGCGCACCGTGCAAGCCGCGCAGCGCCACGGTTTTGCCTTCGCCGCGGCGCCGCGCGGGCTGTTCGGATGGGTCGATGCCGGCGCCGACACCGAGCGCCTGGCCGAGGCGATGCTCGAGCAGGGCTGGCTGCTGGCACCGGGCGCGCTGTTTCACGCCACGCCGCGGCCGAGCACGCTGATGCGCATCAACTTCGCCACCACGCAGGACAATGCCTTCTGGCGGGACCTGCAGCGTACATGCCGTCACACTTCGCCGGCTTGAGCGGCGCCGCGAAACCAGTAGGATGGCGGGCCGTGCGCCGCACGACCGTGTTGCGATGTTCGAGTCCACCTTACCCTTCGGCCAGCCCGATCTGATGCGGGCCAGCGCCTTCAGGCGCTACCTCGACGAAGCGGCGCGACTGGGCGAAGGCGAAAGCACGGCATCGCGGTTGTCCACGCTCAGCCCGTCGCTGCTGCTCGACCTGATGCGCTTCGAGCAGGACGGCGCGCAAAGCGGCGTGCTCGAGGTGCTGGCGGCCTGCATCCGCCATGCACGCAACCTGCTGGTGCATCTGCAGGTGGAATCGAAGGTGGTGCCGCTGACGGTGTTTCCGGTGGACCACCTGGTGCATTGCCCGTTGGCCATCGACGCCTTCATGACGCTGCCGCTGGACGAACTCGGCGTGCTGCATGTCGAGCCGGCGGTGCTGCGCGCGCCCGGCGACCGCGTGCGCGCGCTGGTCGGCGAGCCCCAGCACTACAGCGCGCTGGGCCCGCTGCTGTGGGAGCTGGCCTTGCGCGGTTCGCGCAGCGAGCTGTTGCCCGAAATTGCCGGCCAGGCCGCGTACCGCATCTCACCGGGGCTGAACCTGCGTCTGCTCGAGCTGAGCGGCAGCCTGGGCGAGGCAGTGGCAAGCCTGAAGCGCGAGACCACCAATTTGCGCGAGATGGCGCAATGGCCCGGCTTCGACCGCGAACGCGCGATGCGCCTGCTCAACGGCCTGTACCTTCAGGCCGGGCTGATGGTCAGCCGCACGCATCCGGCGGCTACGAATGAGGGCTGGAACAGCGGCCGGCAGTGAGGCGACGCCGCGGCGTCAACGCGCTTCCAACGCTTCCCAGCGTTCCAGCGCACTCGACAACTCGCTGTCGATCCGCGCATAACGCGCCTGCAGCTCGGCCACACGCTGCGGTTCATCGGTGTAAAGCTCGGCGCTGGCCAGGCGCGTGGTGATTTCAGCCTGCTCGGCTTCCAGCGCCTCGATGCGGGCGGGCAGCTCCTGCAGTTCGCGCTGCTCCTTGAAGCCGAGCTTCTTCGGCGCGGGCGCCGGCCTGGCCGCGGCCGGCGGCGCCGCCGGCACGGCGGCGGGCGACGCCTCGGCCTGGCGCAGGCTGCGCGAGCGCTCGCGCTGCAGCCGCCAATCCTGATAGCCGCCTTCGTACTCGCGCCAGCGGCCCGGCGCCTCGTCGCCTTCCCAGGCGATGGTGCTGGTGACGACGTTGTCGAGGAAGCGCCGGTCATGGCTGACCAGGAACACCGTGCCGGCATAGCGCTGCAACAGCTGTTCCAACAGCTCCAGCGTGTCGATGTCCAGATCGTTGGTGGGCTCGTCCAGCACCAGCACGTTGGCCGGCAGCGCAAACAGCCGCGCCAGCAGCACGCGGTTGCGCTCGCCTCCGGACAGCGTGCGCACCGGGGAGTGGGCGCGTTCGGGCGCGAACAGAAAGTCGTTCAGGTAGCTCATCACATGCTTGCGCTGGCCGTTGAACTCGACCCACTCGCTGCCCGGACTGATGCTGTCGGCCAGCGTGGCGTCCAGATCGAGCTTGCTGCGCATCTGGTCGAAGTAGGCGACCTCCAGGCGCGAACCCTGGCGCACCACACCAGCGGTCGCTTGCAACTCGCCGAGGATCAGCTTCAGCAGCGTGGTCTTGCCGGCGCCGTTGGGGCCGATCAGCCCGACCTTGTCGCCGCGCAACAGCGTGGCGCTGAAATGGCTGACGATCGGCGCCGCATCGCGCGCATAGCGGAAGGACACGTCGCGCAGCTCGGCGACGAGCTTGCCGCTGGGCACGCCGGCGTCGATCTCGAGCCGCACCTGGCCCAGGGACTCACGCCGCTTCCGGCGCTGCTCGCGCAGCAGGTTCAGCCGCTCGATGCGCGCCACGCTGCGCGTGCGCCGCGCCTCGACGCCCTTGCGTATCCACACCTCTTCCTGCGCCAGCAGCTTGTCGGCACGCGCACTGGCCAGCGCCTCGGCGGCCAGCTGCTCCTCCTTCAGGCGCTCGTAAGCGCTGAAGTTGCCAGGATAGCTGCGCAGCACACCGCGATCGAGCTCGACGATGCGCGTGGCCACGTTGTCGAGGAAAGCGCGGTCATGGGTGATCAGCATCAGGCTGCCCTTGAAGCCCTGCAGCAACGCCTCCAGCCAGGCCATCGAATCCAGGTCGAGGTGGTTGGTCGGCTCGTCCAGCAGCAGCACGTCGGGCACGGCCACCAGGGCCTGTGCCAGTGCCACGCGCTTCTTCATGCCGCCGGACAGCGCGCCGATGTCGCGGTCGCCCTCCAGGTGCAGCTGCGCCAGCGTGGTCTCGACGCGCTGCTCCCAGGTCCAGGCGTCCAGCGCCTCGATGCGGGTTTGCAGCGCGTCCAGGTCGTCGTCAGGTGCATGCGCTTCGTAGCGCTCGCGCACGGCCCTGGCCTCGGCCACGCCTTCGGCCACGGTGTCGAAGACGCTGGCGGCGGCGTCGAACACCGGCTCCTGCGGCACATAGCACACACGCAGGCCCTGCGTCATCTGCAGCAGCCCTTCGTCCAGCCTCTCCAGCCCGGCCAGCACCTTCAGCAACGACGACTTGCCGGCGCCGTTGCGCCCGATCAGGCCCAGCCTCTCGCCGCCTTCGAGCGAGAGCGCGGCGCCGTCGAGCAGCGCCACATGGCCGTAGGCCAGGTGGGCGTTGGACAGCGACAGGATGGCCATGTGTAGGACTTTTGCGGCGCAGCTCAAAGGAGGCGCGATTATGCGCAGGGCAGGCCCTTCGCCGGCCCGGCCTGCCGGCGCGTGGCGCATGGCCGCTGCGGGACCTGCGGCGAGCCTCGGCACCAGCCGGCCGAACTTGAGAGGCGTTTGCGTGACATTGCACCGTTGCAAGAACGCCAAACCCCGGCTTTCGGCGATGGCGCGCGCCCTCGGGCGTTGTTACATTGCTCCAGAACCGCCAGGCTCGCTGCGGTTGATTGCCTAAAACTACATGTCGTTGGTGCTTGGTGCCGCATTGGCCGCGTCGGCCGTGACCCTGCCTGTCTGCTCGTGGGACAAGCCGGGCGAAGACCCGTTCCGGGGCGATACCGTGGCTGCGGTGGACCGCTACACCGACATCCCGCCGGCCACGCGCGCCGCGCTGAAAAAGCGCATCGCGGCGCGCCAGTTCGACGAGATGGCCGCCATCCGGCGCGACAGCATCGAAGGCAGATACAGCTATTCCAACCTGCGCGAGATGCACTTTGGACAAGGGCAGCTCTGCCGCAGCGTGACACGCGCCAAGTGGTCCGACGATGCCGTCGAACGCGGCTTGGTCTATTGCGAAGCCGGGCATTGTCTGATCGTGCCCACGGTGTGCCGCAATGTCAGTCGCGTCACGCGTGGCCCCGCCGCGGTGGCCGAAGCGCCGTCCACCGCCGCTGCGCCGGCGGCTGGGGTGGCTGCCGCGCCCGCGCCCGAGGCCGAGCTGCTGTTCGACCCGCCATCGGCCGGCAACCCAACGCCGGCTTCGGCCGCCCTGTCGACTGCCGCTGCGGGCTCTGCCCTGCCCGATGGCGGCGCACTGCCCACCAGCTTCAACGGCCTTCGGCTGGCGGGGCCGGCCGCCGGGCCTGCCGTGCCCATGTACGCGGCATGGGGCACGACTTTCGGTTTCGGTGCTGGCCCGTCGCACGACACTGCGCCCGCGCGCGAGATGACCGGCAGAAGATCGCAGGACGAAACGCCGGGCACGCCTGACAACTGGCGCGCACCCCCGTTGTTCTCGCCCACCACACCGGTGCCGGAACCCGCCACCTGGCCGCTGACCCTCGGCGGGCTGCTGTCCGTGCTGTGCGTCGCGCGCCGCCGGCATCGGCCCTCCGACCCACACTGACACGCCACTTCCATCGGCGCACGACCATGCCATGCGCATGGATGGGATTCAGCCAGGGCCGCATGCGCGCCGCGAAGGCGCGATCAGGCATCGTTACCCGGCGCCTGGACGCTCAGACTGCCCTGCCCAGCGCCGCCTGCAGTGCATCAATGAACATCTTCGCCACATCGAAGCCGGTCTGCTGCGTGATTTCCTGCAAGCAGGTGGGGCTGGTGACGTTGATCTCGGTGAGACTATCGCCGATCACGTCCAGGCCCACCAGCAGCAGCCCGCGCTGCCAGAGCAGCGGTCCCAGCGCGCGGGCGATTTCCCAATCACGGTCACCCAACGGCTGGGCCACACCCTTGCCGCCGGCCGCCAGGTTGCCGCGGATCTCGCTGCCCTGTGGAATGCGAGCGAGGGAGTAAGGCACCGGCTCGCCGGCGATAACGAGGATGCGCTTGTCGCCCTGGGCGATTTCGCTCAGGTAGCGCTGCACCATCAGCGTCAAAGCGCCGCCGCGGTTCAGCGTTTCGGTGATGCTGCCCAGGTTCAAGCCGTCCGCGCCGACCCGAAAGATGCCCATGCCACCCATGCCGTCCAGCGGCTTGAGGATGATGTCCTTGTGCTCGGCATGAAAAGCGCGCACATCGGCGGCCGAGCGCGTCACCAGCGTCGGACCGATGAACTCGGGAAACTCCAGGATGGCGAGCTTTTCCGGGTGGTCGCGCAGCGCGCGCGGCGCGTTGAAGACACGCGCGCCATCGGCCTCGGCGCGCTGCAACAGGTGCGTGGCGTAGAAGTATTCGCTGTCGAAGGGCGGGTCCTTGCGCATCAGCACCGCGTCGAAATCGGCCAGCGCACGCGTCGCGTCGCCCCGCACCGTGTACCAGTCGTCGAGTGTGCCGGTGAGCCCGATCTCGCGCACCCGCGCCATCACCGGGCCGCCGCGCTGCCAATGCAGTTGCGCCGGCTCGCAGGCAAACAGGCCGTGGCCGCGTGATGCGGCCTCGCGCATCATGGCAAAGCTCGAGTCCTTGTAGGGCTTGAACGACTCCAGCGGGTCGGCAACGAACAGCAGTTTCATGGGGCGCGGGCGTTCAGGGCGGGCTAACGGGAGCGGTAGTGTTGCACCATCAGTGCCACGCTGCCGACGACCACGCCCCAGAAGGCCGAGCCGATGCCGAGCAGGCTCACGCCCGACAGGCACACCAGGAAGGTCAGCATCGCCGCATCGCGGTGGATTTCGTCGCGCAACGCGGTGCTCAACGCGCCGCCGATCGTGCCGACCAGCGCCAGCCCCGCCAGCGCCACCACCGCCTCGTGCGGGAAAGCGCCGAGCAGCCCCACCACCGCACCGCCGGCCAGGCCCATGGCGATGTAGAACACGCCAGCGGCCACGGCCGCGACATAGCGCCGCGCCGGGTCGGCATGCGCCTCGCGGCTCATGCAGATGGCGGCGGTGATGGCCGCCAGGTTGAGCGCAAAGGCACCGAAGGGTGCCAGCAGCAACGTCGCCGCACCGGTGGTGGCGATCACCGGCGACACCGGCGTGGCGTAGCCGCAGGCGCGCATCGCCGCCACGCCAGGCAGGTTCTGCGAGGCCATGGTGACGATGAACAGCGGCAGCGCGACGCTGACGCAGGCACTCGGGCTGAACAGCGGCGTCACCCACACCGGCCGTGCCCATCGCCAGTCGATCTGCGCCCATGACAACTGGCCGCTGCCCGCCGACAGCAGCAACGCAGTGGCCAGCACCGCCAACACGGCGTAACGCGGCAGCCAGCGGCGGGCGAGCAGGTAGGTGGCGGTCATCGCCACCACCAGCCACGGCGCGGTCTTCAGGCCGGCCACCGCATCCAGGCCGAAGCGCGCCAGCACGCCAGCCAGCAAAGCCGCAGCCACGGCCTGCGGGATACGGTCCATCACCCGCTCGAAAGTGCGCGTGACGCCGGCCAGCACGATCAACAGCGCGCAGACCATGAAGGCGCCGGTGGCTTCGCCCAAGCCCAGGCCGCTGGTGCCGGCCAGCAACGCCGCGCCAGGGGTGGACCAGGCGATCAGCACCGGCTGTCTGTAGTGCAGCGACAGCCCCAGGCTGGTCAGTCCCATGCCCAGGCCCAGCGCCCAGATCCACGAAGTCGTCTGCGCCGGCGAGGCGCCCAGCGCCTGGGCCGCGGCAAAGACGATCGCCACCGAACTGCTGAAGCCGACCAGCACGGCGACGAAGCCCGCCGCCACCGCCGACAGCGACAGGTCGCGACGCAGCGCGCCGGGCACCGCCCTCAGATCTCCACCTTCGAACCCAACTCGACGATGCGGTTGGCCGGCAGGTTCAGGAAGTCGGCCGCCGCCGCGGCATTGCGGTGCAGGCCGGCGAAGAGCTTCTCGCGCCACAGCGCCATGCCCCCGCCGAGCACCGGAATGACACTGTCGCGCGACAGGAAGTAGCTGGTGTCCATCTCGTCCAGCGGCACGCCACGGCCTTCCAGCAGCTTCAGCGCCTCGGGCACGTCGGGGTCGTTCTTGAAGCCGAAATGCAGGCTCACCTGCCAGCAATCGTGGCCCAGCGGTTCCATCTGCACCCGCCTGTCGAAGCCGACCCATGGCACCTCGTGGTGCTTGACGTTGACGAACAGGTTGTACTCGTGCAGCACCTTGTTGTGCTTCAGGTTGTGCATCAGCGCATTCGGCGTCAGGTCCTCCTCGGCGGCCAGGAACACCGCCGTGCCGGTGACGCGCGTCGGCGGGCTGACGAAGACGGCTTCGAGGAAGCTCTTCAGATCGATGGCATCGTCGCGCAGCCGTTCGGCGACCAGGCGGCGGCCCTGCATCCAGGTGAACATCAACGTGAACATGCCGATGCCGATGACGATCGGGAACCAGCCACCGGCGAACAGCTTGAGCATGTTCGAGGCGAAGAACAGCACATCGATGACGAAGAAGAAGCCGGTGGCCGCCAGGCACAACGGCAGCGGCAGCTTCCAGCCGTAGCGGATGACGAAGAAGGTCATCACCGTGGTGATGGTCATGTCCAGCGTCACCGCGATGCCATAGGCCGAAGCCAGGTTGGACGAGCCACGGAACAACACCACGGCCAGCACGATCAACACGTACAGGCCCCAGTTCACCAGCGGCAGGTAGATCTGGCCGGTGTCGCGCACGGAGGTGTGCTGGATGCGCAGGCGCGGCAACATGCCCATCTGCACCGCCTGCTTGGTGACCGAAAACGCCGCCGTGATCAGCGCCTGGGAAGCAATCACCGTGGCCGCGGTGGCCAGCACCACCAGCGGCAGTCCGGCCCAATCGGGCGCCATGCGATAGAACGGGTTGGACACCCAGTGAGGGTGCTCCAGCACCAGCGCGCCCTGGCCGAAGTA
This sequence comes from uncultured beta proteobacterium, assembly GCA_963837675.1. Taxonomy (GTDB): domain Bacteria; phylum Pseudomonadota; class Gammaproteobacteria; order Burkholderiales; family Burkholderiaceae_C; genus Rubrivivax. The sequence goes on from CAWIOH010000003.1 coordinate 559,429, forward strand.
GTTGATCACCAGTGCCGGCATCACCAGGCCGTACCAGGCGATGCGGATCGGCCGCTTGCCGAAGTGGCCCAGGTCGGCGTACAGCGCCTCGCCGCCAGTGACCACCAGCACCACCGCGCCCAGGCCGACGAAGGCCACCACCGGCTGCGCTGCGAAGAAGCCGACGGCATACATCGGGTTCAGCGCCAGCAGCACATGGGGGTTGGCGACGATGTGCGGCAGCCCCAGCGCGATCAGCGTGATGAACCACAGCAATGTCACCGGCCCGAAAGCCTTGCCGATGCCACCGGTGCCGAAACGCTGCACCGCGAACAGCACGGTCAGCACGATCAAGGTGATCGGGATGACCGCGTCGTGCAATCGCGGCGCCACCACCTCCAGCCCTTCCACCGCCGACAGCACCGAGATCGCCGGCGTGATGACGCCGTCGCCGAAGAAGATGGCCGTGCCGAACAGACCCACCGTCAACAGCACGCGGCGCAATTCCGGCCTGTCCTTGACCGCCGTGGTGGCCAGCGCCAGCATCGCGATCAGCCCGCCTTCGCCATTGTTGTCGGCGCGCAGCACCAGCAGCACGTACTTCAGCGAGACGATGATCGTCATCGTCCAGAAGATCAGCGACAGCACGCCCAGGATGTTGTCGTGCGTGGCGCTGACGTGGCCCTCGCGAAACACCTCCTTCAGCGCATACAGCGGGCTGGTGCCGATGTCGCCATAGACCACGCCCAGCGCGCCGAGCGTCAAGGCGGCCAGGGCGGCAGGGCTGCGGGGGGCGCTTGGGGGATTCAAGGCAGGCAGCCGCGACAGTGCGCGTCGAAGGCCGGTTGATTGTGCATGAGTCCTGCTGCAGCGCAGCAGCGCTGCCGGGCGATCAGGCGTAGACCTCGGCCTCGGGGTCGGTGGCTTCGAGTTCGTAGCTGGCCGCCACCATGCCCAGCCGCGCGATCACACCATACATGTAGAAGCGATTCGGCGGGCTGGCGCCAGGCTTTTCGCCACGGCGCGGCAAGTGGCCGCTGGGCGCGAAGGCCAATGGCACATAGGACGATCCGGGCGCGCTCAGGTTCTCGTCGATGCCGCGCTCGGCATGCACGCGATAGAAGCCGCCGACCACGTAGCGATCGATCATGTACACCACCGGCTCGGCCACCGCGTCGTTCATGCGCTCGTAGGTCGGCACGCCTTCCTGGATGATGACGGCGCCGGGGCTCGGCAGATCCGCCGCATCCTTCTTGCCGCCTCCCGCGCCGCGGCCGATGGCGTCGATCTCCTTGGCATCGCGCACCATCAGGATGCCGCGGCCGCTGGAGCCGGTGTCGGGCTTGACGACGACGAAGGGCCGCTCGTTGATGCCGTATTCCTTGTACTTGCGCCTGATCTTGCCGAGCAGCGTGTCGACATGGCCGCGCACGCAATCCAGGCCGGCGCTCTCGCTGAAATCGACATCGCCGCAGTGCGCGAACATCGGGTTGATGAGCCACGGGTCCATGCCCAGCAGCTTGGCGAACTTCTTCGCCAGTTCTTCATAGCTGCGCAGGTGGTGCGACTTGCGCCGCAGCGTCCAGCCGGCGTGCAGCGGCGGCAGCAGGTACTGTTCGTGCAAGCCCTGCAGCACCTTCGGCACACCCCCTTGCAGGTCGTCGTTGAGCAGGATCGTGCAAGGATCGAAGTTCTTCAGCCCGAGCCGCCCGCGCGTGCGCACCAGCGGCTCCAGCACCAGTTCGCCGCCGTCGGCCAGCGCCACCTTCAGCGGCTGCTTGACGCTGGCATCGAGCGTGCCCAGGCGCACGTTCAGTCCGGCCTGGGTGAACACCGCCAGGAGCCGCTGCACGCTCGACAGGTAGAAGGTGTTGCGCGTGTGGGCGTCGGGGATCAGCAGCAGGTTCTTCGCCTCGGGGCAGATCTTCTCGATCGCCGCCATCGCCGCCTGCACCGCCAGCGGCAGCATCTCCGGCGTCAGGTTGTTGAAGCCGTCGGGAAACAGGTTGGTGTCCACCGGCGCGAGCTTGAAGCCGGCGTTGCGCAGATCGACCGAGCAATAGAACGGCGGCGTGTGCTCCATCCACTCGAGTCGGAACCAGCGCTCGATGGCGGACATCGATTCGAGGATGCGCTGCTCGAGCTCGTTGATCGCTCCGGTGAGCGAGGTGATCAGGTGCGGGACCATGGACGGTGCCTGGACAGCTGGAAAGGGGCGATTCTAGGAGCCTGAAGCAAAAAGGGGCTGCCCGCAGGCAGCCCCAAACTCGCTCGAACCGCAATCGTCTATTTGGCGTAGGCCGTCTCGCCGTGCGAGCTGATGTCCAGGCCCTCGCGCTCCTGTTCCTCGGTGACGCGCAGCCCGACCGTCATGTCGACGATCTTGAAGGCGACGAAAGCCACCACGCCGGACCAGACCACGGTCAGCAGCACCGCCTTCAGCTGGATCCACACCTGCGCACCGATGCCGTTGGAGCCGACCGTGGCGGTGACCCAGTCGGTCACCAGCCCCGGGCCGCCCAGGTCCTGCGTGTTGAACACGCCGGTGAGCAGCGCCCCGACGATGCCGCCGACGCCGTGCACGCCGAACACGTCCAGCGAATCGTCGGCGCCGAGCATGTGCTTCAGGCCGTTGACACCCCACAGGCAGGCGAAGCCGGCGATGAAGCCGACGATGATCGCGCCCATCAGGCCGACGTTGCCGGCGGCCGGGGTGATGGCCACCAGGCCGGCCACCGCACCCGAAGCCGCACCCAGCATCGAGGCCTTGCCGCGCAGCATGGCTTCACCGACGCACCAGGCCAGCACAGCGGCGGCCGTGGCGCTGAAGGTGTTCATGAAGGCCAGCACGGCGCTGTTGCCGGCTTCGAGCGCCGAGCCGGCGTTGAAGCCGAACCAGCCGACCCACAGCAGCGAGGCACCGACCATCGTCAGCGGCAGGTTGTGCGGCGCCATCGCCTCCTTGCCATAGCCGACGCGCTTGCCGATCATGAAGGCACCGACCAGGCCGGCCACCGCGGCATTGATGTGCACCACCGTGCCGCCGGCGAAGTCCAGCGCGCCCATGTTCCAGAGGTAGCCGGCCTTGGCGTTCAGGCCGTCGACGACTTCCTTGCTGGTGTAGGCGTCGGGGCCCATCCAGAACCACACCATGTGCGCGATTGGCGCATAGCTGAAGGTGAACCAGATGACCATGAACAGCAGCACTGCCGAGAACTTGATGCGCTCGGCGAAGGCGCCGACGATCAGGCAGCAGGTGATGCCCGCAAACGTGGCCTGGAAGGCGGCGAACAGCAGTTCCGGGATGTATACCCCCTTGCTGAAGGTGGCGCCCATCGCAAAGGTACCGGTGGCGGGGTCGAACAAGCCTTTCAGGAACAGCCTGTCGAAGCCGCCGACGAAGGCGTTGCCTTCGCTGAAGGCCAGGCTGTAGCCGTAGATGCACCACAGCACGACGATCAGTGAGAAGGTCACCAGCACCTGCATCAGCACCGACAGCATGTTCTTGCTGCGTACCAGGCCGCCGTAGAACAGCGCCAGGCCGGGCACGGTCATCATGATGACCAGCAAGGTGGACACGAGCATCCAGGCCACGTCGCCCTTGTTGGGTGTCGGCGCTGCAGCTTCGGCGGCGCTGGCGGCGACGGCCGCCGGAGCGGCCGCATCGGCCATCGAAGCGGCCATCGCCGGCGCCGACGCGGCCGCGTCCTGCGCCGACGCAACCCCGGAAAAGCCCAGGACGGCAAGTCCCAGTGAAAGCATGAGGATCAGTTTTTTCATGGTTGTCTTCTGGTTGGGCTGCGCTTACAGCGCGTCCTTGCCGGTTTCGCCGGTGCGGATGCGCAGCACCTGATCGAGATCGGACACGAAAATCTTGCCGTCGCCGATCTTGCCGGTGCGCGCCGCGGTCTCGATGGCCTCGATCACGCGCTCGACCAGCGCGTCGTCGACGGCGGCTTCGATCTTCACCTTGGGCAGAAAGTCCACCACGTATTCCGCGCCGCGATACAGCTCGGTGTGGCCTTTCTGGCGGCCGAAGCCCTTGACTTCGGTCACCGTGATGCCCTGCACGCCGATGGCGCTGAGGGCTTCACGAACTTCGTCGAGCTTGAAGGGCTTGACGATGGCGGTCACCATCTTCATGGTCATGACTCCTTGGGGTGCGAAGGCTTCAGAAGCTCTTGGTGACCGAAGCCACCGCGGTGGCGCCGCTGATGTTCCTGTTGGAATTGGCGGCGGTGCCGCCCGTCAGATCCCGGTTGGTGGCGATGTAGGCCAAGCCCAGCACCCAGCCGTCGATGGTGTAGGTGCCACCGACCTTCCAGTCGGTGATGCTGCAAGTCGGCGTGCTGGCGCCGATCTCGTAGGGGCAGGCGCCGTTCTTCAGGCCGCCCTGGTAGCCGACCGAGGCATTCACGCCGAAGCCGTTGCCGAAGTCGTGCACGCCGCCGAGATAGACGTAGTACGCGCCGCTGGAATTGGGCACGCCGAAGAAGTCGGTGGTCGCGTAGTTGTACTTCAGCGTCAGCGGGCCCCAGGTGCCGGCCACGTACAGCTCGAAGTTGTCGATCTTGCCGGTGGCGGGGTTGTCGCCCGAGCCCGGGTAGTAGTAATAGATGCCGCCCAGGTCGAAGCCGAAGTCCTCGTACGTGGTCTTCCAGCCGCCGTAGAAATCCATCTCGATGTTGGCGCCGTTGTACAGGGCGCTGTCGACGTTGGAGTTCCAGTTGCCCAGGTACAGGCCGTTCTTCATCGAGAAGTCGACGCCGCCCTGGATGGCCGGCTTCTTGTTGGTCTGCGAGATGCCGCGGAAGCGGTAGTCGGAGAAGATGCCGAGGTTGCCGGTGAAGGTGAATTCCGGCTCCGCCGCCGGGGCCGCGGTTTGCGCCATGGCGGGCAAGACGCTCAGGGCCAGCAGGCCTGCCAGAGTGAGGTGGGACGCTTTCATCGAGGTTGCTCCGTGGGAGTGTTGAAGGTGAGTCAAAAGTTGTTTCCCGCGGGCCGGTATGCAGAAAGCGTGCCACTGCGCCAGATCGGTGAATCGGCGCCCGATTTGAGGCCATGTGCGCTGTTCGCCCCGATACCGGGCGCGCCGCACCAATGAAGTGCACCATAGGTGCCGGCCAGCGACGGCCGGCGTGCTGGCGGCACTGGCATGATGCAAAGCATGTCCTTCGCCGTGATTCACAGCCGCGCCCTGGATGGACTGCAGGCCCACCCGGTGACCGTCGAAGTCCATCTGGCCAACGGCCTGCCGAGCTTCACGCTGGTGGGCCTGGCCGACACCGAGGTGAAGGAGCCGCGCGAGCGCGCGTGCGTGCGGCGTTGATCCAAAGCGGCTTCGCCTTCCCGCATGACAAGTGAATCACGGTGAACCTGGCGCCGGCCGATCTGCCCAAGGAATCGGGCCGCTTCGACCTGCCGATCGCGTTGGGCATCCTGGCCGCCGCCGGCCAGCTGGACGCCGGGCGTGCGCAGGCCTACGAATTTGCTGGTGAGTTGTCGTTGGCCGGCGAATTGCGTCCGGTGCGCGGTGCCCTGGCGCTGGCCTTGGCAGTGCGCGGCGCCGACCACGCGCGCACGCTGGTGCTGCCCGAGGCCAGCGCGCGCGCGGCAGCCTGCGTGGCCGGGCTGCCGATCCGCGCCGCCATCAGCCTGCTGCAGGTGGTGCAGTCGCTGCAGCCCGAGGACGACGCGCCCGCGCTGTCGATTCCCGAGGCGCTGCCGCGCGCCACCGTGCAACTCGCCGGCGACCTGCGCGATGTCAAGGGCCAGGCCGGAGCCAAGCGCGCGCTGGAGATCGCCGCAGCCGGTGGCCACAGCCTGCTGTTCATCGGCCCGCCCGGCACCGGCAAATCGATGCTGGCTTCGCGGCTGAGAGGTCTGCTGCCGCCGATGGCCGAAGAGGAAGCCTTGGCCAGCGCCGCGCTGCAGGGTCTGGCCTCGGCGGGCTTCGATGCGGCCGGCTTCGGCCAGCGTCCCTACCGCGCGCCGCACCATTCAGCCAGCGCGGTGGCGCTGGTCGGCGGCGGCTCACCGCCTCGGCCGGGCGAAATTTCACTGGCGCATGGTGGCGTGCTGTTCCTCGATGAACTGCCCGAATTTCCGCGCGCCGCGCTGGAGGCGCTGCGCGAACCGCTGGAAAGCGGACACATCACGATTTCGCGTGCGGCGCGGCAGGCAGCGCTTCCGGCACGTTTCCAGCTGGCTGCGGCGATGAACCCCCGCCCCTGTGGCTACCTCGGTGCTTTCGCCGCCACCGGCAAGCATTGCCGCTGCACCCCGGACGCGGTGGCGCGCTACCACGGCAGGCTGTCGGGCCCGCTGCTCGACCGCATCGACATGCAGGTCGAGGTGCCGGCGATCAAGGCCGAGCAATTGCTGGGCGAGGCCGATGGCGAGACCAGCGCCGCGGTCGCCGAGCGGGTGGCGCAGGCACGGCGCCATCAGCAGCAGCGCCAAGGGATGCCGAACGCCGCCATCGACGCCGGGCGCATCGACGCGCTGTGCGTGATGGACGCCAGCGCCGCCCGCTTCGCGCAAACGGCGGCACAGCGCCTGGGTTGGTCGGGCCGCGGCCTGCACCGGGCGCTGAAGGTGGCGCGCACCATTGGCGACTTGTCTGGCGCCGAGGTCCTCACCACGGCACATGTGGCCGAAGCGCTGCAATTCCGGCGCTCGCTGCTCGACCCGAAGCCTTGAGCTTTCGCGGCCGGCGTGCCGAGGAACTATCAGGCCATGAAGCCCAGGTCGCGCCTGCCGGCGCTGTGGTTGGCCAGGTTGGGGAAGATCTCGAGCAACTGGCCGTCGCTCAGGCCGAACCAACGGCCTAGCGTGGCGCCGAGCTGATCGACCGAGGTTTCGGGCAGCAGCGCGCCGTTGCCCAGCTGGTTGGGGCTGGCGTCGAAATTGTTGTTGTTGGCGTTCTTCGCGCCCAGCACGGGAAAATTGCCGTACAGGTCACCGCCGCGCACCGCACCACCCATCACGAAGTGGTGCGCGCCCCAGCCGTGGTCGGTGCCATCGCCGTTGCTGGTGAAGGTGCGACCGAAGTCGCTGGCGGTGAAGGTGGTGACGTTGTTGCGTGCGCCCATCGCGCCCAGCGCGTTGTCGAAGTAGCGCAGTGCGTGCGACAGCTTGGCCATCAGGTCGGCGTGGCTGCGGTTCTGGTTGTCGTGCGTGTCGAAGCCGCCCATGCTGACGAAGAACACCTGGCGCCGCGCCTGCACGCCACCGGCACCGCTGGCATCCACCAGGCGCGCCACGATCTGCAGCTGCTGCGCCAGCGAGTTGAAAGACTTGCCGCCCGTCAGCGGGTTGTCGTACTGCAGCTTCGGGTCGTTGTTGGCGCTGTAGCTGCCGCCCGACGGCGCGGTGCCGAACATCGCATCGCTGGCCGGCTTGAGCGCGGTGCGCAGGGCCAGTTCGGCATCGATGGCACGGGCGCCCAGCGCCGCCATGTCGCGCTCGAAGACATGTGTGCCGCGCGTGGCCGAGACGATGCGCTGCATCGCCGCGCCGACATCGGCAGAGCCGTAGATGCGGCCGTTGCCGTCGGTGCCCATGCGGATCGCACCGCCAGTGCCCACCTGGTACTGCTGCACCGATTCACCGGCCAGCCACACCGCGTTGCCGGCGGCCGAGATCGAGGTGAAAACGGGCCGCGCGTTGATCGACGCCAGCATGTCGCCCATGCGCCCGCCCCAGCCGCGCGTCGCGCCCTCGGGCGCCAGTGCCTGCCAGGTGTTCTGCTGATCGTTGTGCGAAAACAGGCTGGCCGGCTTGGGAAACGACGATTGGCTGTATTGCGCCTTGGTGGTGGGCATGACCAGCGTGCCGATGTTGGGCAGGATCGCCAGCCGCTTGTCGGTGTTGAACATCGTCTGCAGGCTGGCCATCGTCGGGTGCAGTGCAAAGGTGCGGCCCTGGGCGTTCGCCGGGGTGAGCGGCAGCACGCCGCCGAGCCGGGTGGGCGATCCCATGGCGCCGCTGCCCGGTGCCGTGCCCGGCGCCAGCAGCGCGATCGAATCGGGCGCCTGGTTGCGCACCGTGCTGTAGTTGGCCCAGGACGCGGCATCGGTGGGCAACACCATGTTCAGGGAATCGTTGCCGCCGAACAGGAACAGGCACACCAGCGCCTTGTAGTCGGGCGCGGTCTGCGCCGAGGCGGCGCCCAGGGCCGCCAGGTTCAGCGCCAGCGGCGCGGCCGCCGGGCCAAGCAGCGCGCCCATCGCGCCGGCGTGACGGAGAAACAGGCGACGGGAGGCGTTGCGTGTGCTCATGCAAGGGGTTCTCATTTCTGCACCTGGAACTCGGGCGAGATGACCGCCAGGAAGATCGCCGCGTTGACGCGGGTGCGTTTGGCGTCGTTGACCTGCTTCTGGTTGGAGCCGGTGCTGTTCAACACCGGGATCGCCATCTTCTCGATCGCGCCCTGGATCTCCAGCTTCAGCGCCTCGGGCATCGTGCCGCCCAACAGCTTGGCGTCGATGCGCTCGATCAAGGCTGTCGGCTGGTCGGCCAGCGCGACTTCGGCGCTGAAATCGGCCTGCAGATCACGCCGGCTGGTGCTGCTGTTGTACTGGCCCACGCCCTGCGCGACGTTGTCGCGCATGAAGTTGACGTAGCCCGCGGCGGCAGTCTCGTGGGCGATCTGCAACTCCGGCGCAGCCAGCTTCAAAGTCGCCGACTCGGTGCCGGGGGCCACGTAGCCCGGCCGGTAGAAGTTGAACACCGACGGCGAGCGCAGTGGCGTCTGGCCGAGCGCGTTGCTGGTGCTGTCGGTGTTGCCGACACGCCAGCTGCCGCTGTCCGAGGTGAAGCCGAAGGCACGCAGGAAGGCGGACAGCTTGAGCACCGGCTCGCGCAGCTTGCCTTCGTCGTCGGCCTTGCGCCGCGCCTCGGGGTGCAGCAGCACGGCGCGCAGCATCGCCTTCATGTCGCCGCCTGAAGTCTTGTAGGCCGCGCTGACGGCAGCCACGTACTGGCGGCTCGGATTACTGGTGACCAGGCGCTGGATCAGCTGCCGGCCGATGAAGGGGCCGACATTGGGGTGCGCCGCCAACGTGTCCAGTGCAGCCCGCAAGCTGGCCTGTGGGTCGGCCGGCGACTGCGCGGGAACCGTCGTGCCGAGGAAGCTCTTTTCTTCGGTGGCGTGGTATTGGGGATAGCCCAGCATCGGCTTGAAGCTGCGGTCGGGGTCGGAATTGCCGTTGGCCGAGCCGCCGGAGAAGCAGCTGTTGTCGGGCCAATCGGGGCAGGCCCAGCTCCAGCCGGTGAAGACCTTGGCCATGCCCGCGACGTCGGCGGCGGCGTAGGTCTCCAGCGCCTTGCTGCCGTCGCTGCGCGCGCTGCCGTCGGCGTTGAGTTCGATCAGGCCGATGGAAAACAACTGCATCACTTCGCGCGCATAGTTCTCGTCCGGCACGCGACCGGTGCGTGCGTCGGCCTTCTGATTGCGCAAATGCGACAGGTACTGGCCCATCAACGGGTGTCGCGACACCGCTTCCAGCAGATCGCGGTAGGTGCCCAGCCCCTTGTCGCCGAGCATGTCGAGCCACGCGGCGACAGCGCGCGGGTTGCCGCCGACGGCATCGTCGGCCATCGAGATCACGAACACCTGCGACAGCGCATAGGCCCAGCGCTGGCGCAGCTGGTCCTCGCCGCTGACGGCCTGCTTCCAGAAGGATTCGAAGACCTGGTCCTGGCCAGCGCTGCTGCCGGCATTGGCCGCCTTGATGGCCGCGTCAGCCGCCTCCCAATAGGCGCGGTGTGCCGCCGCCGGCTTGGTCAGTTGTTCGTCGATCCAAGCGCTGTAACCGATGGCCATGACGCGGTCGATGTCGGCATCGGTGGGGCCGAAGGTGGCCTGCGTCAGGAAACGGGCGGCCTGTTCGCGGCTGGCAGGCTTTTCAGCCACGGCCTGGCCGCCGACCCCGCTGGGGCTTTCGCCGCCGGCATCACCGCCCCCGCCGCCGCAGGCGTACAGGGCCAGTGTGGCGCACAGCATCAGGCCGGCGCAGAAGGGGCGCGCGCGGCGTCCCGCATCCACGGAAAGGGCTTGCAGCTTCTTCACATCGATCCCCAACATGCGCATGCGCGCGCTTCGGGCATGCTGGGCGCACGCCTTCTTTGTCAGAGGTCATCGGCAGCGCGAAACGGCTTGTGAGGTATCCAGTTGTTGCGTGGGGCCTCGGCGCTTACACGGCGATGCCGTCGCAGCCGCCCTGAGGCGGCCGCGCGGGAGGGCTACAACAGAGGCGCCAGATGCCGCTGCGCCGTCTTCGCATCCAGTCCCTGGCGGGCCGCCCAGTCCTCGGCCTGGTCGGCGCCGATGCGACCGACGTTGAAATACACGGCTTCAGGATGCGCCAGGTAGAAGCCGCTGACGCTGGCGGCCGGGGTCATCGCCAGGCTGTCGGTCAGGCCCATGCCGATGGCATCGGCCCGAAGCACGCGGAACATGTCGCGCTTGACGCTGTGATCGGGGCAGGCCGGGTAGCCTGGCGCCGGGCGGATGCCGCGGTACTTCTCGGCGATCAACGCCTCGAGCGAGAGTTGCTCGTCCGCGGCGTAGCCCCAGAAATCGGTGCGCACACGCTGGTGCAGCCGTTCGGCGAAGGCCTCTGCCAGCCGGTCGGCCAGCGCCTTGAGCATGATCGCCGAGTAGTCGTCCAGGTCATCGACGAACTGCTTTTCCTTCTTCTCCACGCCCAGGCCGGCGGTCACGGCGAACAGGCCGATGTAGTCGGGCTTGGTGCCCTTCGGCGCGACGAAGTCGGCCAGGCAGCGGTTCGGCCGGCGCACGCCATCGATCACCGGCCGCTCGGTCTGCAGCCGCAGCGGGGACCAGGTCAAGGCCACCTCGCCGCGCGATTCGTCGGCGTAGACCTGAATGCTGTCGTCGTCCACCGCATTGGCCGGCAGCAGCGCGATCACGCCATTGGCTTGCAGCCAGCGGCCTTCGATCAGGCGGTGCAACAGGCGCTTGGCATCGCTGAAGACGCGTGTCGCTTCGGCGCCGACCACCTCGTCGCGCAGGATCTCGGGGAAGCGCCCGGCCAGGTCCCAGGTCTGGAAGAAGGGGCCCCAGTCGATGCAGCTCGCCAGCTCGTTCAGGTCGAAGTTGCGAAACTCGCGCCGGCCGATGAACTTCGGCTTCGGCGGCGTGTAGCCGGCCCAGTCGATCGGCGTCTTGTTGGCGCGCGCGGCAGCCAGCGTGACCAGCGGCGTGACCTTCTTGCTGGCGTGCAGCTCGCGCACCCGGGCATGGTCGGCTTCCAGCTCGGCGATGTAGCGGGCGGCGCGCTCGTCGGACAGCAACTCGCTGCACACGCCCACCGAGCGGGACGCATCGGGCACATACACCACCGGCCCCTCGTAGTGCGGCGCGATCTTCACCGCCGTGTGCACGCGGCTGGTGGTGGCCCCGCCGATGAGCAGCGGGATCTTCTTGATGCGGAACCAGTCGTCGCGCTGCATCTCGGCGGCGACGTGCTGCATCTCCTCCAGGCTGGGCGTGATCAGGCCGCTCAGGCCGATCAGGTCGGCGCCTTCGACACGCGCCTTGGCCAGGATGTCCTGGCACGGCACCATCACGCCCATGTTGACGACTTCGAAGTTGTTGCACTGGAGGACGACGGTGACGATGTTCTTGCCGATGTCGTGCACGTCGCCCTTGACCGTGGCGATGACGATCTTGCCTTTGGGCTTGGCCTCGCCGCCGCTGTCGACAAGCCGCTTCTTTTCCTCCTCGATGTAGGGCAGCAGGTGGGCCACCGCCTGCTTCATCACGCGCGCGCTCTTCACCACCTGCGGCAGGAACATCTTGCCCTGGCCGAAGAGGTCGCCGACGATGTTCATGCCCGCCATCAGCGGGCCTTCGATGACATGCAGCGGCCGACCGCCGGCGGCGGCGATGTCTTGCCGGCATTCCTCGGTGTCGGCGACGATGAAGTCGGTGATGCCGTGCACCAGCGCGTGGCTCAGCCTGTCGGCCACGCTGCCGGTGCGCCAGGCCAGGCGTGCCGAATCGTCCTTGCCCGCGCTCTTGGCGCGGTCGGCGATCTCGACCAGCCGTTCACCGGCATCGCTGCGACGGTTCAGCACCACGTCCTCGACGCGCTCGCGCAACTCGGGCTCCAGCACGTCATAGACGCCGACCATGCCGGCGTTGACGATGCCCATGTCCAAACCCGCCTGGATGGCGTGATACAGGAACACGGTGTGGATCGCCTCGCGCACCGGGTCGTTGCCGCGGAAGCTGAAGCTCACGTTGGACACGCCGCCCGAGACCTTGGCGCCGGGCAGGTTGGCCTTGATCCATCGCGTGGCCTCGATGAAATCGACGGCGTAGTTGTTGTGCTCCTCGATGCCGGTGGCGATGGCGAAGATGTTCGGGTCGAAGATGATGTCCTCGGCCGGGAATCCCACCTCATCCACCAGAATGCGGTAGGCGCGCGCGCAGATTTCGGTCTTGCGCTGGAAGGTGTCCGCCTGGCCCTGCTCGTCGAAGGCCATCACCACCGCCGCGGCGCCGTAGCGGCGCACCAGCTTGGCCTGGTGGCGGAAGGCGGCCTCGCCTTCCTTCATCGAGATCGAATTGACGATGCCCTTGCCCTGGAGGCAGCGCAGACCGGCTTCGATGACCTCCCACTTCGAGCTGTCGATCATGATCGGCACGCGCGCGATCTCGGGCTCGCCGGCGATCAGGTTGAGGAAGCGCACCATCGCCGCTTTCGAATCGAGCATGGCCTCGTCCATGTTGATGTCGATGATCTGCGCGCCGTTCTCGACCTGCTGGCGCGCCACCGCCAGCGCCTGCTCGAACTCGCCGTTCAGGATCAGCTTAGCGAAGGCCTTCGAGCCGGTGACGTTGGTGCGCTCGCCGATGTTGACGAACAGCGATTGCGCATCGATCAGCACCGGCTCCAGGCCGGAGAGCTTCATCGCAGGGACAGAGGGGCGGGGCAAGGTGTCGTTCATGGCACGGCGGCAGCTGCTGCGGCCGGGCAACTCACCACGGCCTGAAGGCGGGTGAGCGCGGTTGACGACGAACCTTCCCAAGCCTGGCAACCGCCGATCACATCGGCACGTTGTCGCAACGCTCCTTGGGGGGCAAGCGAATTGTGCCTCAGGCGCTGCGTCGGCTACACATGGGTGCCGGACGGGTGCGCCGGCGTACGGGGCTTGCGTGACCGATTCCGCGCAGCGCGGCGCTCAAGGCTGCCGCGTTGGCTGGGGCGCCACTTCGCGCACCTCGATGTCCACCACCTCGCCCGGATCGATGGCGCGTGGGCCCTGACGCGTGCCCGGCCGGCCGGGCCATTCGCCCTTGCGCCACACGAACTTCACGCCCTGCGGCTTGCGGCCACGCAACAGGGTGTAGAGCAGCAGCGTCAGCCCCAGCAGCAGGCCGACGAACAGCGCCCCGACCATCAGGATCGCACCGACGGTCACCATGAAAAAACGCAGGATGGCGGAGAACATGCTGCCCAGCGTAGCACCGGGGCGGTCGAGACGGCCGTTGATCGAATTCATGCTGCCTCTGAGCAGCGCTTGTGCCGGCAAGTTCCCCGGCCGCCGGCAAGCGCCTGGCTCAAGCCGCGATCAACCCGCTGAGCAGCGGGTCGTGCCGGCCGCGCGGCCGGTAGGCACCCAGGCGGCGTGCGATATCGGCGATGTGCTCCGGCGTGGTGCCGCAGCAGCCGCCGGCCAGGTTGAGGAAGCCGCTCCTGGCGAAGCCTTCCATCAATGCGCCGGTGACCTCCGGCGTTTCGTCGAAACCGGTCTCGCTCATCGGATTGGGCAGGCCGGCGTTGGGATAGCAGCTGATGAAGGTGTCGCCGGCCACCTTGGCCAGCTCTTCGATGTACGGTCGCATCAGCGCCGCGCCGAGCGCGCAGTTCAGGCCCACGGCCAAGGGTCTGGCGTGGCGCACTGAATGCCAGAACGCGCCCACCGTCTGCCCCGACAGGATGCGGCCCGAGGCGTCGGTGACCGTGCCCGAGACGATCACCGGCAGCCGCTCGCCCGACGATTCCATCAACTCGTCCAGCGCGAACAGCGCCGCCTTGGCATTCAGCGTGTCGAAGATGGTTTCCACCAGGAACAAGTCGCAGCCGCCTTCGAGCAGCCCTTCGGCCTGTTCGAGGTAAGCCGCACGCAGTTGCTCGAAGCTCACATTGCGCGCCGCCGGGTCGTTGACATCGGGACTGATGCTGGCGGTGCGCGGCGTCGGGCCGAGAGCACCGGCAACGAAGCGCGGCTTGTCGGGCGTGCTGAATTTGTCGCAGGCGGCGCGCGCCAAACGCGCCGCGGCGACGTTCATTTCGCGCGCATGTTCGCCCAGGCCGTAGTCGTCCTGCGCGATGCGGGTGGCGCCGAAGGTGTTGGTCTCGACGATGTCGGCGCCGGCAGCCAGGTACTGCTCGTGGATCTGCTGGATCAACTCGGGCCGGCTGAACTGCAGCAACTCGTTGTTGCCCTTCAGGTCCTTCGGGTGATCCTTGAAGCGCGCGCCGCGATAGTCGGCCTCGCTCAAGCGGAAGCGCTGGATCATCGTGCCCATCGCGCCATCGATGATCAGGATGCGCTGCTGCAGCAGCGCCGGCAGGGCCGCGCCGCGGGTGTAGGCTGTGGACTTCATGTTTCGAATTGTCGCGTACGCGAGCCCGGCACGCATGCGGGTGGCGGCCCGATCCGTGTACCGTTGCCCGATGGCAAAGAAGCCCCCATCCGAAGCGACTCCGGAAACGGTGCTGCGGCGCCAGTTGCATGCGCGCGGCCTGCGTTTCGCGCGTGGCGTGCGCGAACCGCCTGGCTCGCCCGATCTGGTGCTGCCCAGACGGCGCAGCGTGGTCTTCGTGCAGGGCTGCTTCTGGCACGGCCATGACTGCGCGGACGGCCGCGCCGCGCCCAAGTTCAAGGTCGGCGCCTGGGCCGAGAAGATCGCCGCCAACCGCGCCCAGGGCGAACAGCAGCGCGCGGCGCTGCGTGCCGCCGGCTGGCATATCGAGACGGTCTGGGAATGCCAGATCGAGCAAGCGGAATTCGTCGAACGGCTGGCAACGCGGCTGCTGCGGCGTTGAGGCGCCGACCTCGTTACCCGAAGAGACGGTCTCCCGGCTTCTTGGGGATATGCCGCAGTGAACTGGGTTGTCGAGCTCGCCGAGGCAAGTTCAGTTCGTCGCCTTGATGAACCCGATGCCGCGCCGCTGCCGCACCTCGGGCTTGACGCGGTGCTCGCTTTCCAGCTGCGACAGGAACTCGTCCGGCTCGAAGGCCTCGCCGAGGATCTCCACCTGGCGCCTGACCGCGGCAAAGTCGCCAGCCGCCAGCTGGTCCAGCGCCGCCAGCCGCGCACGCTGCTCGTCGTCCAGGCGCGCCATGTTGCCGTCCAGCGCCTCGGCCGCGAACATGCGCTCGCGCTGTTCGCGCGTCAGCGCATGGAAGCGCAGCTTGAAAGTGAAGCGGCGCAGTGCCGCCTCGTCCAGGTCCTCGAACAGATTGGTGGTGCAGGCGAACACGCCGCCGAAGCGCTCCATGCCCTGCAGCATCTGGTTGACCTCGGTCACCTCGTAGTGGCGCTCGGCCAAGCGCCGGCTGCGCAGGAAGCTGTCGGCCTCGTCGAGCAGCAGCACGGCGCCTTCGCACTGCGCCTCTTCGAACATGCGCGCCATGTTCTGTTCGGTCTCGCCGACGTACTTGCTGGCGATGTCGCTGGCCTGGCGGATCATCAGCGGCCGGCCCAGCGCCGCGGCGATGTGTTCGGCCAGCGCCGTCTTGCCGGTGCCCGGCGGCCCGTGGAAGCACAGGCTGCCGTGGCCGCGGCGCTTCAGCGCTTCGATGATGCGCGCCACCTCGAAGCGCGACTCCACGTTCAGCAGCCCCACGTCGTAGGCGGTGACCACCGGCCGCGCGCCGCGCTCGCCCGCGCTGCCCAGCGCCTGGTCGGCATTGCCGAGCTGGCGCTGGATCAGGGCTTCGAAGTCGCCGCCATCGTGCGCCAGCTGCGCAAAGCGCACCGCGGTGCGGATCTGCGCTGGCGTCAGCGCGCGCCGCTCCGCCAGCTTGGCGGCAAAGCCTTCGCCTACCGGCGCGCCGGCCAGCGCGCGTGCGACCAGCGCCTCGCGTGCGCCCGGCGGCGGGCTCTTCAGCAGCAGGTGGTACTGGAAGCGCCGGCGGAAGGCCGGGTCGATCTGCTCGATGCGGTTGGTCACCCAGATCACCGGCACCGGGTTGGTCTCCAGGATCTGGTTGACCCAGGCCTTGCCGCTGACGCTGCTGTTCATGCTGGTAGAACTGGCATCGGCGCTGTCCAGGCGCGCGATCAACTGTGCGGCTTCGCTGCTGATCGGCGGGAACACGTCTTCCACCTCGTCGAAGAGCAGCGCCACCTCGCGGCTGCCCTTCAAAAAGACCTGGCTGATCTGCAGGCTGCGGTAGCGGTCGCGGCCGGAAAGCGAGTTGCCGTCGCGGTCGGCGTATTCCACTTCGTACAGTTCCAACCCGGCAGCCGCCGAACAGACCTTGGCCAGCTCGGTCTTGCCGGTACCCGGCGGGCCGTAGAGCAGCACGTTGACCCCTGGCTCCTTGCGCGCCACGGCGTTGCGCAGCAGCGCGCACAGGACGTTCGCATCCTCGGCGACGAAGCCGAAGTCGCCAAGTGTCAGCTCGGTCTTCGCTGCCGGCCGGGTGAACACGGCCATCAGGTCGCCGGGCTGCGGGTACTCGCGCATCAGCACCGGCGGTAGCTGTTCGCTGACCTTCATCAGGTCGGCCAGGTCGGTGATGTTGTGTTCGGAGATCAGGTTTTCCACCATGCCCACGCGTTCCAGCCGCGAACCGGCGCGCAGCGCCTCGGCCACGTCGCCGGCCTCGACGCCGGCCACGGCGGCAATGGCGGCATAGGCCTCCTGCGCGCTGGACACCTTGAACTCGACCAGCAAGCCGCGAAGATCGCGTTGGTAGCGGGCGAGGGTGCCGTACAGCAGCAGCGCGCGCTCGGCCGGGTTCAGCTGCAGCAGCCCGGCCAGCGCGTCGATGTTCTTTTCCACCAGCGTGGCTTCGCGCCGCAGCTGGCGTTGCAGCCACTCGCAGCTGGCGCCGAGCACGGCCAGCAAATCCTTCGGCGCATCCTTGACGTATTCGTCGATGTAGAAGAACAGGCTGTTTTCTTCATAGGCGCCGCGCCACGCGCCGTGGCGTTCGATGAAGGCTTCGTCGCTCAGGGCTTCGTGGCCACGCCACGCGGCGTTGCCCTTGCAGCGCAGGCGCAGGTAGGCGCGAAGCCGCAGCAGCACGGCCGGTGGCCAGACCAGGTGGCGCGCGGTCAGCGCCAGCAGGCTGTTGCAGTCGCGGCGCAGGTTGAAGCGCCCGGCCTGGCGCAGTGTCAGCGTGAGCACGAAGTGCGTGCACAGTCGATCGAGCACCGGTGATCGCGCCAAACCCGGCGACAACACCACGCGAGCCTGCGTCTGGCCCCTCGGCATGCATTCCTCCCGCGCTGCGCCCCGATGCGCTGCATCTTGGCGCAGCCGAAGGCACGCCGCAAGACCCTTCAGCCGGGCGTGGATTGTCGGCCGTGGCCAGCCGGCCAGGTCAGTGCAGGCAGACGGGCTGTTGCGCCAACGCGGTGTAGGCGCCGATGAAGTCGTCCATCGCCTCTTCGGTCGGGCCGGCGTCGATCAGCGCCTGCACACCGTCCTTGAAGTGCTGGGCCACGGCCCCTTCGATGTAGATGCCCTTGCGCGCGAACTTGTCGACGATCTCGTAGCCGCCATGCGGCGTCGCCGACGCATCGGCGTCCGGCGCCGGCACGTCGATACGCAACACCACAAAGCTGTCCGAGTTGTAGAGCATCTGCATGGCAAAGCCTCCTGATCGGCAGATGCGAGCGGCGCGCGCGATTTCAAGGCTCGGCAGGCTCAGCTCGCGCCGTCGGCGATGTCGGTCAGCAACAGCTCGGTGGGCGTGCCGTCGGGCACGGTGGTGAACAGCACACGCACCGGCAGGTGCTGGCGGGCCGGATCGAGCCAGACCTCGATGCGCGTGACGTAGGGCCGCTGCGCCTCGCGCATCAGCCGCAGCGCCATCACTGCGCCGCCACCGCCCAGCTCGATCGGCTGCGGTCCCGTCACATCGAAGCGCCAGGCCTCGGCATCGCCGCGCGTGCCGGCGACGAACAGCGTGATGTGCCCGCCCGGCGTGGCCAATGCCGCATTGGCGGCAACGATGGCCGGCAGCTGGATCATCCAGCTCAAGCGGTCCTGCGCGCCGCGATGCAGCGGATAGTCGCCTTGCGGGCCGGAGAACGTGATGCGCATCGCGTCGCGCTGAAAATTGACGGCGCGCAGCGCCCGTACGCCGCGCCGATCCACCATGCGCAGCGGGGCCACGCCGTCGGCATCGATGGCGCCACGGCTGGTCGCGCCCAGCACTGCCTTGCCCTGCAATCCGCCTTCGAGGGCGCGTTCGTAGGCGCCGTCGCGAAGGCTCCAGGCCAACCGGCCGCTGCCCAGCGCCGCGCCGCGCTGCAGCCGGAAACTCAGGCGCGCGGAGGCCGGCAACTGGGTGGGATAGACCGGCAGCGAAGCCTCGGCTAGCGGCGGCGCGGCCGTCACGGCGGCCGTCGGCGGCGGCGCCACCGGTGCCCGCTCGGACGGCGGCGTGGCGGGCGGCATCGGGGCCCGTCGCGCGACCGGATGCGCGGCGACGGACGGCCGCGCCGGCATGGCGCCGAGCGCCGCCGCAACGACCGGTGCCGCCGCAGGCAGCGTCGGCGCCACCGGCAGGAGGCGCAACGTCACGCTGCGCGGCGGCAACGCGGGTGCGGCGGCAGGTTCGGATGGCCGCGACGCTGTGCGCAGCAAGCCCAGGTGCGCCGCCAGCACGGCCAGCAGCAGCGCCGCGCCCGCGGCTGCTCGCCGCCGCCGACGCCGGCCGGCGAGCCGCGCGTCAAAAGGGGCCGGCCTGAGCATCGGACAATGTTGCCACCAATCAGGATCCATCATGAAACTCGCCACATACAAGGACGGCTCGCGCGACGGCCAGTTGGTCGTCGTCTCACGCAACCTGAAAAGCGCGCACCATGCCAGCGGCATCGCGACCCGGCTGCAACAGGTGCTGGACGACTGGAACTTCCTGTCGCCGCAACTCGAGGACCTGTCGCAGACGCTGAATCAGGGCAAGGCGCGCCACGCCTTCGCTTTCGACCCCGGCCAGTGCATGGCCCCGCTGCCGCGCGCCTACCAATGGGCCGACGGCTCGGCGTACCTCAGCCACATGCAGCGGCTGGCCCAGGCGCGTGGCAGCGAGGCGCCGGACGACTTCCTGACCGACCCGCGGCTTTACCAGGGCGGCAGCGACGACCTGCTCGGTCCAACCGACGACGCGCGCTTTGCCGATGCCGCCTGGGGCATCGACTTCGAGGCCGAGCTGGCCGTGATCACCGGCGATGTGGCGATGGGCAGCGGCGCCGACGCCGCGCTGGACAGCGTGCGGCTACTGATGTTGGTCAACGACTGGAGCCTGCGCGAACTGGTCGCCGGCGAACTGGCGAAAGGCTTCGGGTTCCTGCAAAGCAAGCCGGCCTCTGCCTTCGCGCCGGTGGCGGCGACGCCTGACGAGCTGGGCGCGGCCTGGCGCGGCGGGCGGCTGCACCTGCCGGTGCGCATCGACTGGAATGGCCAGCGTTTCGGCCTGATCGACGGCGGCGCCGAGATGGGGTTGCACTTCGGCCAGCTGATTGCGCACCTGGCGCGCACGCGCAATGTGCGCGCCGGCAGCATCGTCGGCAGCGGCACGGTCAGCCGCCAGGACGCGGCCCACGGCTTCGGCTGCATCGCCGAACGGCGCGCCCACGAGATCGCCACCGGCGCAGGCGCCAGCACCGCCTACATGGCCTTCGGCGATCGCCTGCGCATCGAGGTCGACGACGACCAGGGCTGCAGCGTGTTCGGCGCCATCGATCAACGCGTGGCTCCACTGGCCTGAAGCCGTTGAACGAGCTGCCGCGCAGCCTGAAGGTGGTCACGGTGTGGCTGCTGGCCGGGCTGGCCGTGTTTCTGCTGGTGCAGGTCTGGCTGGCACAGCAGCGCAGCACGCGCTTTTCGGCCGCTGGCGACCAGGTGCAGATTCGCCGCGCCGCCGATGGCCACTACCACTGGCCGGGCACCGTCAACGGCCAGCCGGTGGACTTCCTGATCGACACCGGCGCCACGCACAGCGCGCTGCCGCTGACCTTGGCGCGCCAGCTTGGCCTGCCTGGCGAGGGCCACGTGCGCTCGCAAACGGCCGGCGGCACGGCCGAAGGCAAGGTGGTGCGCGCCGACCTGGCGCTGCAAGGCGGCGTGCGCATCGAGCGGCTGCGCATCGTCGCGCTGCCGGAGTTGGGTCGCCCACTGTTGGGCATGGACGTACTGGGCCGGCTGCAATGGGGCCAATCCGACGGCGTGCTGCGCATCGATCTGCGCCCGGGCCAACGCTGATTGCGTGGCTTCCCGCAAGGTGCCGTGGCGTGCACAATGATCCGACCCGAGCGGCCCTGACGAAGGAATCGACATGATGGACCCGAATGCATTCACGAAACTGGTGCCCGGCTTCGATTTCCTGCAGAACCTGATGCAAAGCGCCGGCCAGGCGGCGCCGGCGATGGGGCAGTGGATCGCGCCCACGCTCAACCCCGAGGAACTGGACAAGCGCATCGGCGAGCTCAAGACGGTACAGTTCTGGCTCGAACAGAATGCGCGCATGATCAGCGCCACGATCCAGGCTCTGGAGGTGCAGCGCATGACGCTGTCGACCCTTCAGACAATGAACCTGCCGCTGTCCGACCTGCGCAACGCGCTGACGCTGCCGACCCCACCTGCCGCGGCCAAGGCATCCGAACCCAAGCCCGCCTCGGCACCGGCCGCCGAAGCGCCCGCATCGGCCTCGGCGCCCGCAACGCCCAAACCCGGCGCGGTGGACCCGATGCTGTGGTGGGGTGCATTGACGCAACAGTTCACCGAACTGGCCACCAAGGCAATGCACGACGGCGGCGCGCTGGCGGCGCGCAACCTCGCGGCGGCCGCTGCGTCGAAGAAGACGCCGGATGCCGCCGCCAAGGCGCAAACCCCGCCGGCTGCCGTGAAGAAGGCCGCCGCGAAGCCGGCGCGCAAGCGCACATAGAGACGCTGCGAGCCAGTGCCATGATGCCCTTCGTCGTCGGGCATGCCACTCACCCCGACTGGGGCGTGGCGCTGTCGCTGGCGGCGGCGCAGCTGGAGGCGCAGCGCGCCGGCCCATCCGAGGCGACGCTCGGCTTCGTCTATTTCACCGACCACTATGCGGCGCAGGCCGATGCGCTGCTGGCGGCATTGCGCCAACGCTTCGCTACGGTGTCGTGGGTCGGCTGCGTCGGTGTCGGCGTGGCAGCCAGCGGCGTCGAGTATTTCGACGAGCCGGCGCTGGTGCTGATGCTGACCGCGCTGCAGCGGGGGCAGTTCGAGATCTTCTCGGGCACGCGGCCGCTGACGCGCGGCGATGCCTTCAGCGCGCTGGTGCATGCCGACCCGGGCACGCCCGACCTGCCCGAACTGCTGATGGAAATGAGCCAGCGCACACAGTCGGGCTATCTCTTCGGCGGGCTGGCGGCATCGCGCAACGGCCAGTGCCATGTCGCCGACGGCGTCTGGCGCGGCGGCCTGTCGGGCGTGGCCTTCACGTCTGACGTGGCGTTGGTGTCGCGCGTGACGCAGGGCTGCCAGCCGATCGGCCCGGTGCGAAGCATCACCGCTGCCGAAGGCAACGCGGTGCTGGCGCTGGACGGCGAGCCGGCGCTGGCTTGCCTGCTGCGCGACCTGGGCGCCACGCTCGACGAGCCTCGGCAGTTGCTGCCCCGGTTGCGCAGCACGCTCGTCGGGCTAAGCGCCGAAACCGAAAGCATGTTGTCGCGCGGCGCGATGTTCGGTGCCGACACGCGCGTGCGTCACCTCATCGGCGTCGATCCGGCGCGCCGCATCGTGGCCGTGGCCGATCTGGTGGAACCCGGCATGCGCCTGGCCTTCTGCAGCCGCGATGTGCAGGCCGCGCGGCGCGACCTGGTGCGCGTGTGCAGCGAGATTCGCGAGGAGGTGACGCCCGAGGCCTTGCCGTCGGACGCCCCTGCCGGCAGCCGTCGCGCGCGGCAGCCCGCGGCGTCCGCAGTGGCGCAACCCGCTCTGGCCACGCAGCACATCGCTGGCGCGATCTACGTCAGCTGCTCGGGCCGCGGCGGGCCGCATTTCGGCGGTGCGTCGGCGGAACTGAAGATCGTGCAGCACGCCCTTGGCGACGTGCCGCTGGTGGGCTTCTTCGCTGGTGGCGAGATCGCGCGCCATCACCTCTACGGCTACACCGGCGTGCTGACGGTGTTTCGCGTCGACGCAGCGGCGCAGGGCTCGTCACCTGCACCCGGGTCGAAGCCATTCTGACCCCGTCGCCAGGCCGGCCTGCCGCGGCAGCGTAAAGTCCGGCTCACGCCGCTGTCGCCCCGCGGTGAACGAGGACCGCCACAGCCCATGAACGCGCCGATCGCGCCCCCTGCCGTCGTCACCAGCGAACGCGCCGCGCGCCAGGCCGAGGTGCTGGCCGCGCTGCAGCCGCTGCTGCCGGCGCATGCGCTGCTGTGGCAGGCCGAGGACACCGTGCCCTACGAATGCGATGGCCTCACCGCCTACCGCCAGCTGCCGCTGCTGGTGGCTTTGCCCGAGAGCGACGCGCAGGTCGCGGCGGTGCTGCGTTGCTGCCATGAACTGAAGGTGCCGGTGGTGGCGCGCGGCTCGGGCACCGGCTTGTCGGGCGGCGCGCTGCCGCACGCCTTGGGGGTGACGCTGTCGCTGGCCAAGTTCAACGGAATCGTCAAGCTCGACAAGCTGGCGCGCACGGCGGTCGTGCAATGCGGCGTGCGCAACCTGGCGATCAGCGAAGCCGCGGCGCCGCTCGGGCCTTTACTACGCCCCCGACCCGAGCAGCCAGATCGCCTGCAGCATCGGCGGCAACGTGGCCGAAAATTCCGGCGGCGTGCACTGCCTGAAATACGGCATGACGCTGCACAACGTGCTGGCGGTGCGCGGCTTCACGATGGAAGGCGAGGCGGTGGAGTTCGGCGCGGCCGCGCTCGACGCCGCCGGGCTGGACCTGATGGCGCTGATCGTCGGCAGCGAGGGCATGCTGGCGGTGATCACCGAGGTCACCGTCAAGCTGGTGCCCAAGCCGCAGCTGGCGCGCTGCATCATGGCCAGCTTCGATGACGTGCGCAAGGCCGGCGACGCGGTGGCCCAGGTCATCGCCGCCGGCATCATTCCGGCCGGGCTGGAGATGATGGACAAGCCGATGACGGCGGCGGTCGAGGGCTTCGTGCATGCCGGCTACGACCTCGATGCCGAAGCCATCCTGCTGTGCGAAAGCGACGGCACGCCCGAGGAAGTGGACGAGGAGATCGGCCGCATGCTCGAAGTGCTGACAGGCTGCGGCGCGTCGCGGCTGGAAGTCAGCAGGAACGAAGCCCAGCGGCTGAAGTTCTGGAGCGGGCGCAAGAACGCCTTCCCCGCGTCGGGCCGCATCAGCCCGGACTACATGTGCATGGATTCGCACCATCCCGCGCAAGCGCCTGGCCGACATGCTGCTGGCCATCCAGCAGATGGAAACCAAGTACGGCCTGCGCTGCGCCAACGTGTTCCATGCCGGCGACGGCAACCTGCACCCGCTGATCCTGTTCGACGCCAACGACGCCGCCGAGCTGCATCAATGCGAACTCTTCGGCGCCGACATCCTGGAGACCAGCGTCGCGATGGGCGGCACCGTGACCGGCGAACATGGCGTGGGCGTGGAAAAGCTCAGCTCGATGTGCGTGCAGTTCTCGCCCGCCGAGCGTGAGCAGATGTTCGGCGTGAAGGGCGCCTTCGATGCCAGCGGGCTGCTCAACCCCGGCAAGGTGATCCCGACGCTGTCGCGCTGCGCCGAGTACGGCAAGATGCATGTCAAGAAGGGATTGCTGCCCTTCCCGGAACTGCCGCGCTTTTGAATGAACGAGCCGCTCGCCGCCGGCCTTGATCCGGCCTTGCAGGCGCTGACCGAGCGCGTGCTCGGCGCCCGCGCTGCGCGCGCCAGCCTTTGCATCCGCGGCGGCGACACCAAGGGCTTCTACGGCAACCCACCGCGTGGCGAGCCCTTCGACGTGCGTGCGCTGTGCGGCATCAGCAGCTATGAGCCGACCGAACTGGTGGTCACGGTGCGCGCCGGCACGCCACTGGCCGAGCTGGAAGCCACGCTCGACGAGAAGGGCCAGTGCCTGGCGTTCGAGCCGCCGCGCTTCGGCGCCGCGAGCACCGTCGGTGGCATGGTCGCCGCCGGCCTGAGCGGGCCGTCCCGCGCCGCCGCCGGCGCGCTGCGCGACCATCTGCTGGGAGCGACGCTGCTGAACGGCAAGGGCGAAGTGCTGAGCTTCGGCGGCCAGGTGATGAAGAACGTCGCCGGTTACGACGTCTCGAGGCTGCTGGCCGGCTCGCTGGGCGTGCTCGGCGTGATCTGCGAGGTCTCGCTGAAAGTGCTGCCGCGCCCGGCGGCCACGGCGACGTTGCGCTTCGAGATGGACCAGGCCAGCGCCATCGCCCGGCTCAACGAATGGGCCGGCCGGCCATTGCCGCTGCATGCCAGCGCGTGGTGGGATGGCCTGCTGGTGCTGCGCCTGTCGGGTGCGGCGGCGGCCGTGCGCGCGGCCGCATCGCAGCTTGGCGGCGAAGTCATCGAGCCGGAACTGGCCGCCGCCTTCTGGGACGGGCTGCGCGACCAGCGCGATGAATACTTCGTCAAGGCCCGCAGCGCGCTCGACGCCGGCGCCACGCTGTGGCGGCTGTCGTTGCCATCGACCGCACCGGTGTTGGACCTGCCGGGCGACAGCCTGCTCGAATGGGGGGGAGCGCAGCGCTGGTTGTGCAGCAGCGCCGCGGCGACGACGGTGCGCGACGCCGCCGCGGCAGCCGGCGGCCATGCCACGCTGTTCATGGGTCACGACCGCAGTGCCGGTGTCTTCGCCCCGCTGAAGAGCCCGCTGGATCGCATCCACCGTGAGCTGAAGCGCGCCTTCGACCCCGATGGCGTGTTCAACCCCGGGCGGCTCTATCCGGGCTTGTGCCCATGAAGCGCGCGACCGCCGACAGCATGCGCGAGTACTACGCCCAGCGCGCGGCTTACTACGAGCGGGTGTACCTCAAGCCAGAGCGCCAGGCCGACCTGCGCGCGATCGAAGCCTGGATGCCGGCTCCCTTTGCCGGCCGCGAGGTGCTGGAGATCGCCTGCGGCACCGGTTGGTGGACGCCATTCGGCGCACGCGATGCCAAGGCCTGGCTGGCCACCGACCTGAACCCCGCAACGCTGGACCTGGCCCGGGCCAAGCCGCAGCTGCCGTGCGTGCGCTACGCCGAGGTGGATGCCTACACGCTGGCCGGCCTGCCAGCGCTGTCTTTCGACGCCGCCTTCGCCGGCTGCTGGTGGAGCCATGTGCCCCTGGCGCGTCTGACCGATTGGCTGGCGCTGTTGCACGCCAGGCTGCGGCCCGGCGCGCGGGTGGTGTTCTTGGACAACCGCTACGTCGCCGGCAGCAGCACGCCGATCTCGCGTCGCGACGCCGAGGGCAACAGCTACCAGCAGCGCACGCTCGACGACGGCTCGACGCATGAGGTGCTGAAGAACTTCCCGAGCGCCGCCCAGGCCATCGCCATGCTCGGCGAGCGCGCGCGCGAAGCCGAGTGGATCGAATATCCGCACTACTGGGTGCTGAGCTACACCCTGGCCTGAAGGCGCATGCAAACCAATCTGTCCGCCGAATTCAAGGGCACGCGCGACGGCGACGCGGCCGAAGCCATCCTGCGCAAGTGCGTGCACTGCGGCTTCTGCACCGCCACCTGTCCGACCTATCAGTTGCTGGGCGACGAGCTCGACGGCCCGCGCGGACGCATCTACCTGATGAAGCAGGTGCTCGAAGGCGCGGCGGTGACGCGCAGCACCCAATTGCACCTGGATCGCTGCCTGACCTGCCGCAACTGCGAGAGCACTTGCCCGAGCGGCGTCGAATACGGCCGCCTGGTGGACATCGGCCGCAAGATCGTCGAGCAGCGCGTCGAGCGGCCCAAGGGCGAGAAGGCGCTGCGCTGGTTGCTGAAGGAGGGCCTGACCTCGCCACTGTTTGCCCCGGCGATGAAGCTCGGGCAAGCCGCGCGGCCGCTGCTGCCGGCCGCGTTGAAGGCCAAGGTGCCGGCACCGGCCGGCGCGCGCAGCAAGTTGTGGCCGAAGCGCGAGCACCCGCGCAAGGTGCTGCTGCTGCTGGGCTGCGTGCAGCCGGCGATGATGCCCAACATCAACAGCGCCACCGCGCGCGTGCTCGATGCCGCCGGCATCCAGACGCTGGTGGCCGACAGCGCCGGCTGCTGCGGCGCCCTGCGCACGCACCTGAACGACAGCGACGGCGGCCTGGCGGACATGCGTCGCAATGTCGATGCCTGGTGGCCGCTGGTCGAGGGGCTCACCTCTGCCGGCAAGGTCGAAGCCATCGTCATGAACGCCTCGGGCTGCGGCGTCACCGTCAAGGACTATGGCCATGCACTGGCGCACGACCCCGACTATGCCGAGCGCGCCGCGCGCGTCGGCGCGCTGACGCGCGACCTGAGCGAGCTGCTGCCCGACCTGGTGCCGGCATTGCGGGCGAAGCTGCGCGCGCCGGATGCGCCGCGCCTCGCGTTTCATCCCCCCTGCACCTTGCAGCATGGTCAGCAGCTGCGCGGCGGGGTCGAACATCACCTGGGCGCACTGGGCTTCGAAGTCAGCGTCGCCGCCAGCGAAAGCCACCTGTGCTGCGGCTCGGCCGGCACCTACAGCGTGCTGCAAGCCGAGCTGGCGACACGACTGCGCGACCGCAAGCTGGCGAACCTGGCGCCCCTGGACGCCGAGGTCATCGTCTCGGCCAACATCGGCTGCATCCAGCATCTGCAAAGCGGCACGCCCACGCCGGTGCGGCATTGGGTGGAGGTGCTCGACGAAGCGCTGGCCTGAGTCTGCCGGCTCGCCCCGTTGGCGAACGACAGGCGGTGCAGCGCCTGTTGCCGTCACGCCATCCAGGCCGTTGCCGCTTCGTCCCGGAGCGGCGCGACCTCAGGCCACCCAGCCGTCGAGCGTGAACAGGAAGCGCGCGCCGCGCGGCGCGGCGCGCTCGGCCCAGATGCGCCCGCCATGCGCTTCGACGATGCGGCGCACGATCGTCAGGCCGATGCCGATGCCGCTGACCTGATCGTCGTGCAAGCGGCCAAAAGGCTTGAACAGTTCGGCGTCGCGGCCTTCGGGCAGGCCCAGGCCGTTGTCTTCGATGCAGACCACGGCACCTTCGGCCTGTTGCCGCAGGCTCACGGCGATGCGTCCGCCATCGCCGCGCGCCCGCGTGAACTTCAGCGCATTGCCGAGCAGGTTGACGAACACCTGGCGCATCAGGTCGGGGTCCACCTCGCAGGCCGGCAGCGGTTGCAGTTGCAGCTGCACCTGGCGCAGCGCCTCGGCCATCGGCGGTTGCAGGCGCAATTGCGCCAGCGCTTCATCGACACATTGGCGCAGCTCGCGCCGCGTGCGCTGCAGCGGCGAGTCGCTGGCCTTGGACAGCTCCAGCAGGTCGCGCACCATGCCGGTCATCTGCGTGGCCTGGGCCTGGATCGTGGCCAGGTGGCTGGCGGCCTTCGCGGCGTCGCCGCGCTGCAGCGCCATCACGCCCAGCTGCGCCAGGCCGGCAACACCGGCCAGCGGGTCGCGCAGGTCATGCGAGACATTGCGGTTGAAGGATTCGAGCCCGTCCACCAGATCGCGCAGTTCGCGGGTGCGCGTGACCACGCGTTCTTCGAGCGTGCCATTGGCGTGGCGCAACGCCTCTTCGGCGGCAACGCGGCGCAGCAGCTCGGCCTCGGTGCGCTGGCGTGCGCGGATCAGGCTCACCGCCAGGATCATCAAGCCGACGATCATCGCCGGCACGGCCGCGTAGTAGGCGAGCTGGAAGCCCGCCATCCAGCGTGGGAAGGCCAGATACGCGGCGAAGAGCAGCGGGAAGGTGGCATAGGCGACGGCGATGTAGCGGTGGCCGACGTTGTCTTCGCCGCGCGCCGCGCGCATGGCCAGCGCCGCGCAGAAGGCAAAGCCCGCAGCCACCACGCCGTAGATCGCCATCGCGCCGCTGTGTTCGGCATGCCGGATCCACAGCGCCAGCAACGCCGCCACTGCCAAGGTGCCGATCAGCAAGGCCGGCGCGCGGCGCCGGGCCAGGCCGAGGAACTCGTACATGCCCCAGACGTTCATGCCGACCAGGGCCACGCCCACCATCGCCGGCAGCAACGGCACGTCGTCGGCGCCACCATGGGCGCGCGGATGCGCCACCAGCCAGCCGATGCCGGTCAGCAGGTACAGCAGCGCGAAGATGCGCAACGCCCGCGCGTCGGTATAGAACGAGCACAGCAGTTGCAGCAGCGCGATCGCCAGCATCACCGTGCCCATGGCCTGCGCATAGGCATCGAAGGGCCCGAGCTGCTCCAGTCGCAGCCAAGCGGGCAGCGGGTTCGAAATTTCGGTGGTCGGCGACAGCGTCATGATGCAGCAGTGCTTGCGGCGCACTCTAACGCCATGCCTCGGCCGGCGTCGCAGACGGTGGCAAGATGGCGAGGCCGCGCCGATCCGCAGGAAGCTGCCATGCCCTCACCTTTCACCGACCCACCGATGTTTTGTGGCGCGCTGCGCCGGCCCCGCCAGATGCTGGCGGAGCAGGTCTATGACGGCCACCGCTCGATCCACGACGACAAGATGGCCGCCGATCTGGGGCTGCGCGCCGGCCCGATCGAAGGGCCGACGCATTTCAGCCAGTTCGATCCCCTGCTGTTCCAGTTGTTCGGCAGCGCCTGGTTCGAGACCGGCTGCATCAGCGCGCATTACCAGAACATGGTGGTCGAAGGCGAGGAAGTGCGCGCCTTCGCCTTGCCACCTGCAGCAGGGCTGAGCTTCACGAAGATCTGGGCCGAAAAGCGCGACGGCACACCGGTGCTCACCGGCACGGCATCGGTCGGCGCCGACAGCGGTCACGGCGGGCTGACGCACGAGATCGTGCAGCGCATCGCCAAGCTGCGTGCACCAACGCAACTGGTGATCCTGCGCGACCTGAAGGTCGGACAGCAAGGCGCCGGCAACCCGGAAACGGTGCGCATGGGTTTCGAGCAGCACATGGGCGAGCACTATCCTTTCACGCTGGCCGACAAGCTGAAGGTCATCACCGAACCCTGCGCCTGGTACACGCCCGAAGGCGCCAAGGCCTCGCCGTGGGGTCGCGCGATCATTCCCTTCGAGATGATCAGCGTGCTGCTGGGCAGCACCTCGGCGCTGGCCGGCTTTCGGCCGCGCGGGCCGGCGGTGGGGCTGTTCGCGGGGCAGCAGATCAGGTTGCTCCAGGGGCCGTTGTTCGTCGATCAGCCCTACCTGCTCGAACGCGAGATCATCGCCTTGAGCGAAAGCGCGCGCACCGAATCGACTTGGGTGCGCACGCGGGTGTTCGACGCCGCCAGCCGCGCGCTGGTGGCCGAGATGATCCTCAACAGCGCCGTGCTGAAGGCCAGCTACGCCGGCTACGAGCGCGACGCACGCGCGTTGGGCAAGACCTGATCTCAGGCGCCGTGCGCCACCGCCGGCTCGGGGCGCACGCGCAGCGCCCACAGCACGCCGGCCACCAGCAGCGTGATGCCGGCCAGCGTGGCCGGCGCCGGCATCTGGCCGCGCAGCATGAAGGCATAGAGCAGCGCCGACAGCGTCTCGAAGACGATCAGCTGGCCGACGATGGTGGTGGGCAGGCGCTGGCTGGCTTCGTTCCAGCACAGCGTGCCCAGCCAGGACGCCAGCAGCCCCACCGCGAACATCAGCCCGACGAAGAGCCAAGGACGCGGGCCGAAGGGCATGGCAAAGCCGCTGCCGCTCGCCGCCGTCCAGAGCCACCACGCGGCATAGCCCAGCAGCGCCAGCGGCAACGTGGCGATGCCTTGCGCCGTGGCCCAGGTGCCGGGCGAACGCCCCGGGTGCGCGCGCAACCAGTCGGCATTGCGCAGCGGATACCAGGTCCAGCAGGCCACCGCGCCGACAGCCAGGAACGCGCCCAGCGCATGGCGTGCGACGTCCACTGACGGATCGTTGCGCACCCGACCGATCTCGACCTGGTTGACCAGCGCGATGCCGATGCCGATCAGCGCCAGCGAAGGCAGCAGCCGCAGCCACGGCAGCTTGCCGTCGCGCCGGTGGTCACGCTGGTTGGAGACGATGGCGATGACCACCGGCAGCGTGCCGATGATCATCGTCGGCAGCGGCGCGCCGGCACGCTGGATGGCGCCGGCCAGGAACAGGTAATAGACGATGTTGCCGATGAGCGCGAGCTTGCCGGCCTCGACCCAGTCGGCGCGCTGCAATTGCGCCAGACGCCGGCGGTCGAGCCAGGCCAGCGGCAGCGCGATCAGGCCGAAGGCGAGATAGCGGCCGAAGGACTGCAGCGCCGCCGGGTACTCGGGCAGCAGCAGCGGGGCGATGAACACCAGCCCCCACATCAGGCCGGCGGCCAGCGCGAACAGGGTTCCGGTCAGCATGCGCGGAAAGGGGTGCGTGGGCAAGGGCGGCATGCTACGGCGCCGCGGCTCGGGTAGATTGCGGGCATCCATCCAGCGAGAGGCCGACATGAGCCACATCCTTGCGCTCGACCAGGGCACCTCCAGTTCGCGATCCATCGTCTTCAACGCCGACGGCCGCATCGTCGCCATGGCGCAGCGCGAGTTCGGGCAGATCTTTCCGCAGCCCGGCTGGGTCGAGCACGATCCGAACGAGATCTGGGACAGCCAGCTGGCCACCGCGCGCGAGGCCCTCGCCAAGGCAAAGCTGAAAGCCGCCGACATCAAGGCCATCGCCATCACCAACCAGCGCGAGACCACCTGTTTGTGGAACCGCCGCACCGGCCAACCCGTGCACAACGCCATCGTCTGGCAAGACCGGCGCACCGAGCCGCTGTGCGCGCAGCTGCGTGCCCAGGGCCTGGAGCCGATGATTCAGCGCGCCACCGGCCTGCGCATCGACGCCTACTTCTCGGCCACCAAGTTGCGCTGGCTGCTCGACAACGTCAACGGCGCACACATTGCCGTGGCCAAGGGCGAGCTGGCCTTCGGCACGGTCGACAGCTGGCTGCTGTGGAAGCTCAGCGGCGGGCGCGTGCACGCCACCGACGTGACGAATGCCTCGCGCACGATGCTCTTCGACATCCGCCACAACGCCTGGGACCCGGAGTTGCTGAAGGCGCTGCACGTGCCCGGCAGTCTGCTGCCGCAGGTGCATCCGTCGAGCCATGTGTTCGGCGAATGCGATGCCGCTCTGTTCGGCGCGCCGATCCCGATCGCCGGCATCGCCGGCGATCAGCAAGCGGCGCTCTTCGGCCAGGCCTGCTTCAAGCCGGGGCTGGCGAAGAACACCTATGGCACCGGCTGCTTCCTGCTGCTGCACACCGGCGAGCGCTTCCAGGCGTCGAACAACGGCCTGCTCACTACCGCCGCGGCGCAAACCACCGCCACGCCCGAGTACGCGATGGAAGGCAGCGTGTTCATCGGCGGCGCGGTGGTGCAGTGGCTGCGTGACGGGCTGCGCGCCATCGACGCCAGCGGCGAGGTGCAGGCGCTGGCCGAGAGTGTGCCCGACGCCGGCGGCGTGGTCGTCGTGCCGGCCTTCACTGGCCTGGGCGCGCCCTACTGGCAGCCCGACGCGCGCGGCGCCATCGTCGGCCTGAGCCGCGGCAGCACGGTGGCACACATCGCCCGCGCGGCGCTGGAGAGCATCGCCTTCCAGAGCGCCGCGCTGCTGCAGGCGATGAGCCGCGACGTGGTCGCCGCCGGTGGGCGACCGGTGAGTGAACTGCGCGTCGATGGCGGCGCCTGTGTCAACGACCTGTTGATGCAGTTCCAGGCCGATCTGCTGGGCATCCCGGTGGTGCGGCCCAAGGTCACCGAGACCACCGCCCTGGGTGCGGCCTACCTGGCCGGGCTGGCGGTGGGCCTGTACCGCGATCTCGACCAGCTGGCGGCGCAGTGGCAGGAGCAGCGCCGCTTCTTCCCGACGCTGCCGCGTGCGCGGGCCGAGGAACTGATGGCCGGCTGGGAGAAGGCGGTGCGGCAGACGGTTTCGAGCTGATGCGTGCGGTGCCGGCTGCGGGGCGCTATCGACTCCGTGGGCCACCCCCGCCGGCTTCGCTGCAGTGGGCCACGCCGCTGGCGGCCGCGTGTGCAAAGGCGAATTCGAGGGTCGGGCTGTTTGAGCGAGATGAAGTTCGGCAGTGCGCCGACGGGGTGCCGTCGGCACCGGGCGCTCACTCCATGAACCAGCCATGGCTGACCACCAGGGACTGTCCGGTCAGCGCGTTGTTCGGGAAGGCGGCGAAGAACAGCGCCACCTCGGCCACGTCCTGCAGCGTCGTGAACTCGCCGTCCACGGTGTCCTTGAGCATCACGTTCTTGATGACATCGGCTTCGCTGATGCCCAGCTCCTGCGCCTGTTCGGGGATCTGCTTTTCCACCAACGGCGTGCGCACGAAACCCGGGCAGATGACGTTGGCATGCACGCCGTGCTTGCCGCCTTCCTTCGACACCGTGCGCGCCAGGCCGAGCAGGCCGTGCTTGGCGGTGACATACGGCGCCTTCAGCGCCGACGCCAGCTTGGAGTGCACCGAGCCCATGTAGATGATGCTGCCGCCCTTGCCCGTGGCCTTCATGTGCGGCAGGCAGGCGCGCGTCGTGAGGAAGGCGCCGTCGAGGTGGATGGCGAGCATCTTCTTCCACTCGGCAAAGCTGAACTCCTCTACCGGATGCACGATCTGGATGCCGGCATTGCTCACCAGGATGTCCACGCCACCGAAGGCCTTGACCACCGCGGCGACACCGTCGTTCACCGCCGCCTCGTTGGTCACGTCCATCGCCACGCCCATGGCCTGTCCGCCGGCATCGCGGATGGCGGCGGCCGCGGCAT
Source organism: uncultured beta proteobacterium (assembly GCA_963837675.1). GTDB lineage: Bacteria > Pseudomonadota > Gammaproteobacteria > Burkholderiales > Burkholderiaceae_C > Rubrivivax. The sequence goes on from CAWIOH010000003.1 coordinate 592,483, forward strand.
TGGCGGCGTCGAGGTTCAGGTCGGCGATGGCCACCTTGGCGCCCTCGCGCGCGTAGGTGATGGCGATTTCCTTGCCGATGCCGCTGGCGGCGCCGGTGACGATGGCTGTCTTGCCTTGCAGTTTCATGGCTTTCCCTTCGGTCGTTCAGGTGGCGAGATAGTCGTGGATGACGCTGCCCAGGCCCAGCGTCAGGTCGGTCTGGATGTGCACGCCAGCCAGCACCTCAAGCACCGGCAGGCTGGCCACCGGGGCCAGCGCGTGCTGGAACAGCTCCAGCGCGGCCGGGCCTTCCCAGGCGCCCTTGAGCGTGATGTCCTCGCAGAAGTAGCGCACCAGTTCGCAGATGCGTGGCGTGCCGTCGACATGCGGGATGATCTTCAGCAGGTAGTTCGGCGCTTGCAGCGACGCCAGGATCCGCTCGTGCGGCAGTGCGCGATGTTTGTAGCCCATGCTGGCCACCGCCACCGGCACCGGGCCGTACTTCAGCACGCCGAGCAGCGTGTCCTTCTCGACGCTGATGCGTGGCGAGGCGTACTTTTTCGGGAAGCCCCAGAGCTCGCGCCCGCCGGCGATCGGTGATTCGTCGTCGAGAAACATCGCGTGCACGTAGCCGCCGGTCTGGCCCTGGAAGCTCACCGGAATGACCTGGCCGCTTTCGGTGTAGTCGCCGAAACCCGTCGAATCGGGCATGCGGATGAACTCGAACTTGACGATCGGCTCGGTGAACTGCAGCGGCGCCGGGATCACCGCGCGCAGCGCATCCGGGTCGGTGCGGTAGCTGACGATGAAGAACTCGCGGTTGACGAAGCGGTACGGCCCCGGCGGAAACGACGGGCTGGTCAGCGGCATGGCGAAGGCGCGGGCCTTGACTTCGTCTTCGGTCATGGCGATGTCCCCTTGCCCGGGTCGTAGACGCGCAATCCGGGATGCACTTCCGTCGCCCGGTTCCAGTCGATGTGGCGCGTGGCATGGCGCACGTCAGCCAGCCCGGCAGCCCACAAGTCGTTGACCGTGGCGCGCGAAAACTCGTAGTCCTTGACGCTGCACGAGCCGGTGTTGTGGCGGTTGATCAGGTGCACCAGCGACACCGTGCTGTGCCGCGCCGCCGCCGACAGGCGCTGTACATCGGCGTCGTCGCGCAGCGCCGGCGGCAGTTTGGGCAACAGCCGGCGGAACGCCGCCTTCAGCTCCTCGCGTTCGCGCAGTTGCGTGCTGTTGAAGCGCGTCTTGCTGGAATACTGGATGTCCTTGGCACGCTCCTGCACCTGGTCCAGGTTGGCCGGCAGCGCTCCGCGTGCGCTGAACAGGTCCACCTGCAGGATCAGCGCATCCAGCGTCGGTTCGGTGTCCAGCACGTACCACAGCGGCGAGTTGGAGACGATGCCGCCGTCCCAGAAGAAATCGCCGGCGATCTGCACCGGCGGGAAGCCCGGCGGCAACGCGCCGCTGGCCATCACATGCTCGGGCGCAAGATGCATCCTGGCGCTGTCGAAGTACACCGAGTTGCCGGTCTTCACGTTCACCGCACCCACCGACAAGCGCACCGGGCCGGCGTTGATGCGCTGGAAGTCCACCAGTTCGAGCAGGGTGTCGCGCAGGGGCGCGGTGTCGTAGACGCTCAGCGCCGCCAGGTTCGGCAAATTGGGCTTGAAGAAGCCCGGGATGCCGAAGATCGTCGCCGAGGTGGCCGCGGCCCGGTTCATCGCCGGGCGCAGCACGCCGAAACTCTCGGGCGCGAGCAACGGCGCGATCGACGAGACGCGGTCCCAGAACTCGCGCAAGCGCTGCACGCGGCGCTCGGGCGGGTTGCCGACGATGAGCGCGGCATTGATCGCACCGATCGACACGCCGCAGACCCAGTCGGGCGAGGCGCTGGCTTCGGCAATGCCTTCGAAGGCGCCGGCCTGGAAGGCGCCGAGCGCGCCGCCGCCTTGCAGCACCAGCACCATGTGCTCGTGCCGAGGGCCTGGCGACGGCGCCTTGCGCGCCTGTTTCGAGCGAGGCACAGCCATGGATGACCCGTATTGAATGTTGCACTGCAATACGCGACGCACTCTAGCAGAGCGGCGCGGCGCGCTTCGGCCACGCTAGCATCGGGCCGCGCCGCTCCGCCGGTCGTGAGGGGGAATCCACCATGACATCACTCGCCAGCGAGACCCGCTGCACAACCATCCCCAGCCTGCGCTACCGCGACCCGACGACGATGGTCGATTGGTTGTGCCGCGCCTTCGGCTTCGGGCGCCATCTGGTGGTCACCGGCGACGCGGGCGCCGTCGAGCACGCGCAGCTGAGCTTCGGCAACGGCATGGTCATGCTCGGCCCGGTGCGCGACGACGCCTTCGGCCGCCTGATGGCCCAGCCCGGCGAGACGGGCGGGCGCGAAACGATGTGCGCCTACCTGATCTGCGACGACCCCGACGCCCTGCATGCGCGCGCCCTCGCCGCCGGTGCCGTGGTGCTGATGCCAATGAAGGACGAGGACTACGGCGGCCGCGGCTTCAGCTGCCGCGACCCCGAGGGCCATATCTGGAGCTTCGGCAGCTACGACCCCTGGAAGCAAGCCAGCGCAACATGATGCAACTGCACTACTACCCCAGCAATGCCAGCTTCACGCCGCATGTGCTGCTGCACGAAATCGGCACCCCTTTCGAGCTGAAGCTGGTCGATCGCACGCAGGGCGCGCACAAGCAGCCGCCGTACCTGAGGCTCAACCCGAACGGGCTGATTCCGGTGCTGATCGATGGCGAGCTGGTGCTGTACGAAACCGCCGCGATCTGCCTGCACCTGGCCGACAAGTTCCCCGACGCGCAGCTGGCGCCGCCCCTGGGCAGCGTGCCACGCGCGCATTTCTACAAGTGGCTGGTGTGGATGACGAACACGCTGCAGGCCGCGCTGATCCACTATTTCTATCCCGAGCGGCTGGTCGACGACGGCAACCTGGCGGGCGCGGCACAGGTCAAGGCGCATGCGCAGCAACAGGTCGGCGCGATGCTGCGACAACTCGATGCGCAACTGGCCACGAGCGGCGGGCCCTGGCTGATGGGCCAGGCCTACTCGGCGCTGGACCCCTACGCCTTCATGCTGGCGCGCTGGACGCGCGGCTTCGAGCGGCAGCCGGCGCGCGAATACGCGCACATCGGGCCCTACCTGCAGCGCGTGCTGCAGCGCCCGGCGGTGCAGCGTGTGTTCGTGGCCGAGGCCTTGCCGCCGCCCTGGGTCTGAGGCTCGACCAGTCGGCGCGTCGCCGTTCAGGCCAGCACGGTCAGGGCCACGTCGAGCTGCTCGCGCCAGAACGCCGTCAGCGGCGTCACCGCCTTGGCCATCAGGCGTTCGTTGAGCAGCGCGCGGCCGATGCCGGCACGGGTGCCGCGCGCGGCCGCCGCCAGCAGCGTCTGGTCGATGACATCGCGCTGCGCATGGCTGCCGCCGAAACGGCGCGCCTCGCCGCGCGCCGCATACAGCGCCTCGGCGGCGGCATCGGCCTGGCCGCGGGCGAAGGCCAGCAGTCCGCGCATCAGCGGCAGGCCGATCTCGCGCGCCATGCTGTGGTTGCTGCGGCGTGCATCGTCGGCGGTCATGGCGCGCTCGGCGCAGCGCGCCACCCAGGCCTCGGCGCGCGCCACGTCGCCGGCACCCAGCATGGCCAGCACCGCGTGCACGTCGTTGAAGGCGTAGTAACCCGCCGCCAGCTCGGAAAGGTCCCAGCCTTCGAGCAGCGCCCGGCATTGCGACGCGACGTCGCTGCCCAGCAGATGCAGCCGCCACAACAACGCGGCGGCATCGACACGCTGCAGCGTGATTTGCAGCGCATCGCCGGACAAACGCTTGTCGATGAGCCGCTGCGCGCCGGCCAGATCCATGCCTTCGAGCCGGAACAGGCCCTTGTGCCACCACAGGTGGCCGGCAAAGCCGTTGCCTTCGGCCCAATCATCCTGGTACTGGCGCAGCCAGGCGGCGCCTTCTTCGTAGCGGCCCTGCATCTCCATCACGTGCGCCACGGCGTGCACCGCCCACGGCACCTTCGCGTCGGCGGCGAGCGCGCGGCGGCCCACCTCCTCGGCCTGCGGGTACAGGTTGCACTCCTCCAGGCCGAAGGCGTACAGGCTGAGCACATGGGCATGCAGCGGGTCGGCCTCGTCCCATTCGGGCAGCGCGCGCGCCGGGCGCAGGCGCAGACCATCGGCATCGCCGCGATAGAAGTCCCACAGCTGCGCCCATTGCAGCGCCAGCGCGTCGCGCGGGTACTCCACCAGCAGTTCGTCCCAGGCGCGGCAGGCGGCCAACCAGCGGCCCTCGGCGACCATCTGCACCGCCTCGAGGTGGGCGCGCTCGCGCGGCGGCGCGGCGGCGGACAGATCGCGCGCGCGCTGCAAATGCTGGATGGCCTCGCCCACCATGCCCGGCTCGGTCAGGCTGAGCAGGAAACCCGCGCGCATGACATGCGGCAGCATCCAGGCCGGGTCGTGCGCGCTGGCCGCGTCCAGGTCAGCCAGCGGCGTGTCGTAGAAGGACATCAGGCGCCACAGCGCCTTTTCCGCGGCGGCGCGTGCCTGGGCGCTGCGTGAGCCGCAGGGGTTGCCGCGCGGATCGGGGCTGGCCATGCGGCGCAATGTAGCCGAGCTTGTTGTCAGGCCCGTGGCGGCAACGGCCACGGCCGCTGCGCCGGGCGCAGCTGTTCGTAGGCCGCGGCCAGTTGCAGCACGCCCAGGTCGTCGTGGCGCCGGCCGGTGATCTGCAAGCCGATCGGCAGCCCGTCCGTGGTGTAACCGCAGTTGATCGAGGCCGAAGGCTGCTCGCTCATGTTGTAGGGCAGTGTGAAGGCGATGTGCTCGAAGGGGCGGAGCGGGTCGTTGGTGGGGCTGGCCCATTCGGCGGCATAACTCGCCACCGGGCTGACGGGCGAGAGCACGAAGTCGAAAGGCTGGCAGGCGTTGACCGCCGCCTCGCGCATCGCGCCCATCTGGCTGTAGCCGTGGAACACCTGCGCCGCCGTCAGCGAGGCGCCGCTGGCCACCCATTCACGGATGTAGGGCAGCACCTTGGCCTGCCTGGCCTTGGGCAGCGCGCTGATGTCGAGCCATGAGCGCATGCGCCAGAAGCGGTCCATGCCGTCGGCCATGTCGCGGGTCATGAAGGCGGGCAGCGGCTCGACGCTCGCGCCGGCAGCTTCGAAGGCGCGGGCCGCGGCCTGCACCGCCGCCGCGGTCTCGGGCTCGACATCGAGACCCCAGCCGGCGTCCATGTGCAGACCCAGGCGCAGGCCCTTCATGTCGCGCTGCAAATCGTCCCAGTCGATGTCCTGCCAGGGCAGGCCCATGCTGTCGCGCCAGTCGGGCCGGCTGAGCACGCGCATCATCAGCGCCGCGTCGCGCACCGTGCGCGTCATCGGCCCGGCGACGCGCCCGGCGTAGGGCGGCTTGATCGGCACGCGGCCCAGGCTGGGCTTCAGGCCGAACACGCCGCACCAGCCGGCCGGCAGACGCACCGACCCGCCGATGTCGGTGCCCAGGTGCAGCGGACCGTAACCCGCCGCGGCCGCAGCCCCTGCCCCGGCGCTGCTGCCACCGGGGTTCTTGCCCAGGTCCCAGGGGTTGCGAGTCAGCGGGTGGAAGCTCGACAGGCCCGACGACAGCATGCCGTAGTCGGGCATCGTGCTCTTGCCCAGCAGCACCGCGCCGGCCTCGCGCAGCCGCGCCGCGGGCGGTGCATCCTCGGTCATCGGCGTCAGGTCGGTGGCTGCCGTGCCCAGCGGCATCGGCACGCCCTTCGTGGCGATGTTCTCCTTCAGCAGCGTCGGCACGCCGTCGATCGCGGACAGCGCCACGCCGCGCGTCCAGCGCGCCGCGGATTCGACCGCCGCCGCCAGCGCGCCATCGGGGTCGAAGGCGTAGGTGGCATGCAGGTACGGTTCCCAGGCCTCGATGTGGGCGATGACCGCGCGCGCGGCCTCCACCGGCGACGCCCGCCCCGACGCATACAGCGCGCCGAGTTCGGCCGCGCCGAGCTGGTGCAGCTCAGCCATGCAAGCTCACTTCGACGCCCACGACAGCGCGGCGACGTCGTTGGCGAAGATCGGCGAGCTGGACCACATGCCTTTCAGGCCGCGCTTGCCCACCGTCACCTGCGCCGGGTTGAAGATGTAGGCGTTGACCGCGTCTTCGGCCAGCTTCTTCTGCATCGCCACCCAATACTCGCTGCGCTCGCGCACGCTGCCCGCCGCCGCATGCTTGGCCGCCAGGTCGCGGAAGGCGGGGCTGTCGTAGCCCCAGTAGTAGGTGGTGTTGGCGTACTGCATGTAGTCCAGCGGCTCGGCGTGGTTGACGATGGTCAGGTCGAAATTGCCCTTGAAGGTGCCGCTGAGCCACTGCGCCCATTCGACGTTCTCGATCTTCGCGATCACGCCGACCTTGGCGAGTTGTGCGGCGATGATCTCGCCGCCCTTGCGCGCGTACTGCGGCGGCGGCAGCGTCAGCGTCAGGTTCAGCGGCGTGGCCACGCCGGCTTCCTTGAGCAGCGCCTTGGCCTTTTCCGGGTCGTAGGGATAGACCTTGGTCAGGTCGACGTAGCCGGCGTCGGTGGGCGCGAAGTGGCTGCCGATCGGCTTGCCCAGGCCTTCGAGCGCGCCGTCGATGAAGGCCTTGCGGTCGATGGCGTGCATCAGCGCGCGGCGCACGCGCACGTCGTTCAGCGGCGGCCTCTTGTTGTTGATCGTCATGATGCCCTTGCCCGCCGTCTCGCCGATCTCGACGGTGAAGCGCTTGTCGGCTTGGAACTGCTTCAGGCTCTGCGGCGGCATGCCGCGCGGCATGCCATCGATGTCGCCGGCCAGCATGGCCGCCACCTGCGCCGCCGGGTCGGGAATGAAGCGGAAAGTGACCTTGCTGATCTTGATCGCGCCGGGGTTGCGGTAGCCCGGCCACTTGACCAGAGTGATGGCGCTGCCCTTCTGCCAGCTGTCGAAGGTGTAGGGGCCGGTGCCCACGGGTTTGGTGGCGGTGGTGGCCGCGCTCTTCGGGCTCAGGATCACGGCCGTGTTCTCGCCCAGGCGGAACGGGATCGTGGCGTCGGCGTTGTTCAGCACCAGGATCACCGTTTGCGGGTCGGGCGTGGCCACGCTGGAGATGTTGTCGAACACCGCCTTCTTCGCCTTGTTGGTCGAGCCTTCGGCCTTGGCGCGCTCGAAGCTGAACTTCACCGCCGCGGCGTCGAAGGGCTCGCCGTCCTGGAACTTGATGCCCTTCTTCAGCTTGAAGGTGTAGGTCTTGCCGTCGGGCGAGGCGCTCCAGCTCTCGGCCAGCAGCGGCGTCACCGAGCCGTCGACGTTGATCTTGGTCAGGCCTTCGAGGATGTTGTAGTGCACGACCTCGCCGATCGCCGCGGCGGCCGCGGTGGTCGGGTCCAGGCCCGGCGCGGGCTCGAGCGGCATGCCCAGCACGACGCTGTCCTTGTGCCCTTGTGCCTGGGCATCGAAGCTGGCGCCGGCCAGCGTCAGCACGGCGGCGAGCAGCACATTCACGGTACGACGTTGCACGGTCATCGGGTTCTCCTGTGGAGGGGGGTTGGACGCAGCGGGGTTCGATCAACCATTCTGCGGCATTGTCACGGGTTCATCGGCTACAGCGGCAGCGGCAGCCGCCACCTCTTCGGCAACGTGGCAGGCGGCGGCATGCGGCGGCGCGCTGCCGTCGCTCAATGCGCGCAACGCCGGCTGCTCGCCCAGGCAACGCGCATGCGCCCAGGCGCAGCGCGGCGCGAACGCGCAACTCTCGGCACGGACGGCGCCGTGTTCGCTGGCGACGATGGACGCCGCGCTCGACCGGCGCCGACGTGCTGTGCCCGGCTGCATGCGCGGCACCGCCTGCATCAGCGCGCGTGTGTACGGATGCGCCGCACGCCGGAACAGCGTCGCGGGGGCGCCCTGCTCGACGATGCGCCCCTGGTAGAGCACGATGACCTCGTCGCACACCATGTCGACCACCGCCAGGTCGTGGCTGATGAACAGCAGCGCCAGGCCGAACCGCTGCTGCAGATCCTGCAGCAGGTTCAGCACCTGCGCCTGCACCGACACGTCAAGCGCGCTGACCGGCTCGTCGGCCACGATCAGGCGCGGCCGCGTGATCAGCGCGCGCGCGATGGCGATGCGCTGGCGCTGCCCGCCGCTGAACTCGTGCGGATACCGGGCCAGTGCGTCCGCCCCCAGGCCCACGGCGTGCAGCGCCTCGGCGGCGCGCTCGCGCTGCTCGACGCGGCCCGCGCCTTCGAGCATGCGCAAGGGTTCGGCCACGGTGTGCAGCACGCTGCGGCGCGGGTCGAGCGAGCCATAGGGATCCTGGAACACCATCTGCAGCGTCTCGCGCGCCGCGCGCAAGGCGGCGGGCGACAGCCTGTGCAGATCCTGGCCATCGAGCAGCACCTCGCCGGCGCTTGGCGCTTCCAACGCCATCACCAGCCGCGCCAGCGTCGACTTGCCCGAACCCGATTCGCCGACCACGCCCAGGCTGCGCCCGGCAGCGAGGTCGAAACTCACGCCACGCAGCGCCATCACCCGGGGTGCCGGGCCCAGCAGGCGCTCCCGCGGCAGGCGGTAGTGCTTGGCCAGCTCGCGCACGGCCAGCAGCGTCGGCGTCGTCATGCCGGCGCCTTCGGCACGGCATCCAGCCGCAGGCAACGTGCCACATGCCCGGGACGCACCTCCACCGCCGCCGGCAGCGCACGCCGGCAGTCGTCCACCACCAGGGTGCAGCGCTCGGCGAAGGGACAGCCGGCGGGCAGCTCGGCCAGCTCGGGCACGCGCCCGGGAATCGTCGCCAGCCTTGTGCCGCGCGCCAGCCCCAGACGCGGCCGCGCAGCGAACAGGCCGCGCGTGTAGGGATGCGCCAGCGTGCGAAACACGTCCGCCGTGGCACCGCTCTCGACCACCGTGCCGCCGTACATCACCAGCAGTTGACTCACCGTCTCGGCCATCACGCCCAGGTCGTGACTGATCAGCAGCAGGCCCATGCCGTCCTCGGCCACCAGTTCGGCGATCAGATCGAGCACCTCGCGCTGGATCGTCACGTCCAGCGCGGTGGTCGGTTCGTCGGCGATCAGCAGGTCGGGCCCGCACGCCAGTGCGATGGCGATGACCACGCGCTGGCGCTGGCCGCCCGACAGCTGGTGCGGATGGCTGTCCAGCCGCCTCTGGGCTTGCGGCAATTGCACCCGCTGCAGCAGACGCAACGCTTCGGCGCGCGCGGCCGTCGCGCTCAGGCCCTGGTGCAGGCGCAAGGGCTCGGCGATCTGCCGGCCGATCGTGTGCAGCGGGTTCAGCGCCGTCATCGGCTCCTGGAAGATCATGCCGATGCGCCGGCCACGCAGCTTGCACATCGCGTCCTCGCCCAGCGTCGTCAGCTCCTGGCCGTCGAAACGGATCGAGCCGCTCACCGCCGCACCCTCGGGTAACAGGCCCATCAGAGCCAAGGCCGTGATGCTCTTGCCGCAACCCGATTCGCCGATCAGGCCGACCGTGTCGCCGCGTGGCAGCGAAAAGCTCACGCCGCGCAATGCGTCGGCCGCGCCGCGCGCGGTGCGCAGCACGACGCGCAGGTCCTTGACTTCGAGCAATGGGGGCAATGGGCAGGCCGTGAGCAGGATGAGCCGAACGATAGCGCCTGCGCCGCCTGCGGCCTTGGGCGGGCCCAGCCGGGTGGCTGGCGTTGCCGAATGGCGCCCTGCGCGGCGTCGCGGCGCCGGGGGTCGATCGCAGCGCAGCGCAGCGCGGCGAAGGCACCGACGAGCGGGCCGGTCGATGCAGCTTCTACTGCCGGATCGACCGCCCGAAGGGCATCGGCGGGCTGCTGCGCGCCGGCGGGCCGAGAGCCCGGATGTTCAGCTCGCCGCCTCAGCTCAGCGCGAACACCGCCACCTCGGCGCTGCGCCCCTTGACGCGCACCGCCGGCAGCGCTTCGAGCCCGACCGACGACGACAGCCTGGCGTGCGTCACGCCGCTGACCAGGACCTGCGTGCCGAAGTCCTTGTTCAGCGCCTGGATGCGCGACGCCAGGTTGACCGCGTCGCCGACCAGCGCGTACGACATGCGCTCGCTGCTGCCGATGTTGCCGGCGATCACTGTGCCGGTGTGGATGCCGATGCCGTGGCGCAGTCCGGCCTTGCCGGCCACGCGGCGCGCGCCGTTCCAGGCGTCGAGGCGCTGTCCCATCTCGCGTGCCGCGGCCACCGCGGCATCGGCATGGCGTGCATCGGCGATCGGCGCGCCGAACACGGCCTCGATCTCGTCGCCGATGAACTGCAGCACCAGCCCACCGTGGGCACGGATCGCGAGGTCCATCTCGGTGAAATAGGCGTTCAGGTCGGCCACCACGTCGGCCGGCGGGCTGGCCTCGACCCAGGGCGTGAAGTCGCGCAGGTCGGCGAACAGGATCGTCACCTCGCGCTGCACGCCGGCGCCGCTCACCCGCCCGGCGAGGATCTCGTCGCGCACCTCGGGGCTCACATACTTGCCGAAGGTCTCGCGGATGGCCTCGCGTTCGCGCAGCCCGTGGACCATGCGGTTGAAGCCTTCGGCCACGGCGCCGATCTCGTCGTTCGAGACCACGGCACAGCGCGCATCGAGCCCGCCGCGCTGCACCTGGGCCATCGCGGTCTGCACGTCGCGCAGGGGTTGCGCCACGCTCGCCGAAACCAGCAGCGCCAGGCCCACCGAGATCGCCAGCCCGCCCAGCGCGAGCACCACGACGACGAGCTTCAGGTTGTAGATGATCGCCGCCGCCGTGGCCGCGTCGGCCGCTCGCAGCGCGTCGGCACGCGTCAACGCCGCCACCGACAGCACGGCCAGCGGAAGCAGGCCGAGCAGCAGGAACGCGGCCAGCATGCGCGTGCGCACGCGCAGCCTCGGCACCGGCACCGCGCTCAATTCGCCACTCGGAAACAGGCGCGGCAGTTCGCCGCGCATCAGGCGTTCGCTGCCGAAGAAGACGATCGCCGCGACAAACGGGCCGGCGACGAAAGTGATGCCGAACATCTGGCGCAACGCCCGCCCGAGATCGACGTCACCCGTCAGCAGTGGCCAGAACAGGCCCCAGATGAACGCCGCCGCCACCCAGCCCCCACCGCTGGCCAGCGCCGCGAATGTCGGCAGCAGCAGCGCGCGCTGGCGTGCGGTGTCGCCGGCGGGACCGGGCGACAGCACGGCGCCCGAGCGCGTCAGCGGGGCCAGCCAGCGCTTCGCGAGGTGTCTGCCGATGACGGACAGCAGCCCGAAGGCGATCACGAAATAGGCAATCTCGGCGCCCGACGTCGCCACGCCGCCGCTGACGGCCGCCGGGTCGACATAGTGGAAGTAGAGGAAAGTGAGCACCCCGCCGCCCAGGTTGCCGAGCACCATCAGGGCTTTGCAGGCGCGCGCGAGAACTCAGTCGCGTGGCGATGGTCGAGGTGGGTCATGGTCGATGGGGCGACGACTGGCAGGGCTGTCGCGATTGTGCGGCCGTCGGGCAACTGCGATCACGCTGGCCTGCGCCACGGCAGGCCTGCGTTGGCCAACGCCGGCGGGCCAGCGTAGTGAAATGGACGACACGCACAATCGCGTCGAAGAGGAAGGCGGTCGTGAGCGACATCGCGCGATGGACATGTCCGGCCTGCAAGAAGAGCGTGCTCACGGCGTACTGCGCGCAGTGCGGGGAGGAACCGCATGTCCCGCACGAACTCACCTTTCGCAGCGTTGCCGAAAAGCTCGTGCACGCGCTCACCAGCATCGATGCGCGCGCGCTACGCACGGCATGGTGCCTGCTGCGTCACCCCGGCCGGCTCACGCTGGCGTGGGCAGCCGGCATGCGCAAGCCGTATGTGGCGCCTTTCCAGCTGTTCCTGCTCGCCAATGTCCTGTTCTTCGCGCTGCAGTGGTTGGCGGACATGAACATCTTCAGCTCGACGCTCGAATCCCACCTGCACCATCAGCACTGGAGCAACCTCGCCACGTCGCTCGTGGCGCGGCGGCTCGACAAGACCGGCATGGCGCTCGAACGCTTCGCGCCGGTGTTCGATCGGGCCGTCGTGATCAATGCCAAGTCGCTCATCGTGCTGATGACGGTGCCGTTCGCTGCGCTGTTGCCGCTGATCTTCTATCGCGCGCACCGCGCGCTCATGGTGCATGTGGTCTTCTCGCTGCACCACTACACGTTCTTGTTGCTGCTGTTCTGCGCCGCCCTGTTGGGTGTGCGCCGGGTACCTCTACGCCGCGATCGGCCCGGTCTACAACACGAGCGGCGTGATGCGGGCGGCCCAGGCGTTGGGCCTGACGCTTGCGGTGGGGCTGATCGCCATCGGTTACCGCTTCATCCTGTTCCTGATCACGCTCTATGGCGCCTGACTGACTCTGGCGCTCGTGCAGCGGCTGGGCGGCCGGGCCTCGCATCGACGAGACGAGTTGTCAGGCGCCTACGGCCGCATCGCCAGGCGCGCCCGCCCCGGCGTGCGCAGCGGCTCGGCCAGCTTCGCGAATTCGCATAGCAACGAGCGCGTGCGCCGTGGGTCGATGATCTCCTCGACCCAGAACTTCTCGGCACTGCGGAACGGCGAGCGCAGCGCGTTCAGGCGTTCCTCGATTTCGGCGAGCTTGGCCTTGGGATCGTCGGCGGCGTCGATGTCGGCGCGGTACGCGGCCTCGATGCCGCCTTCCAGCGGCAGCGAGCCCCAGTTCGCCGACAGCCACGCATAGCGCAGCGAAAAGCGCCCGGCCGGCTGGTGCGCCGCGCCGGCCACGCCGAAGGCATTGCGCACGATCACCGTGCACCACGGCACCGTGGTCTGGTTCAGCGCCGCCATCGCGCGCACGCCGTGGCGAATGGTGGCGCTGCGCTCGGCCTCCAGCCCGATCATGAAGCCGGGGCAGTCCATCAGATAGACCACCGGGAGGTGGAAGGTCTCGGCCAGATCGACGAAGCGCACCACCTTCTGGCAGGTGTCGGCGCTCCACGCGCCGCCGTAGTGGTACGGGTCGCTGGCCAGCAGCAGCACCGGGTGGCCGGCGAAGCGCGCCAATCCGGCGATGATCGAGCGGCCGAAGTTGGCGCCGATCTCGAAGAAGCTGCCACGATCGACCACTGCATCGATGATCGGCCGCATCTTGTAGATGCGCCGCCGCTCGCGCGGCACGGCCTGCATCAGCGATGCCTCGGCGCGTTCGGGATCGTCGTCGCACGGCAGCACCGGTGGCAGCGCATGCACCGAGGCCGGCAGGTACGACAGGAAGCGCCGCGCGCAGTCGAAGGCCTGCGCCTCGGTGTCCACCGCGGTGTCGATGGCGCCGCTGCGCGTCTGGATTTCCCAGCCGCCGAGTTCCTTCTTCTCCAGCGCCTGGCCCAGCCGCGCCACCACCGGCGGGCCGGCGACGAACATCGCCGAGGCCTTCGTCATCACCGAGTAATGGCTGCTGGCCAAGCGCGCCGCGCCCAGACCCGCCACCGAGCCCAGCCCCAGGCCGACCACCGGCACCTCGGCCAGGTTGGCGGTCATGCGCCAGAAGCCGCGCGTGCCGCCGATGCCACCCGGCAGGTTCGATGCGCCCTTGGTCTCGATGGTCTTCACCGAGCCGCCGCCGCCCGAGCCTTCGATGATGCGCACGATCGGCAGCCGGAACTCGCGCGGCCATGTCCTCGGCCATCAGCGGCTTGTTGCTGATCGACGCATCGGCCGATCCGCCGCGCACGGTGAAGTCGTCCCCCACCACCACCACCGGCCGGCCGTCGATGCGTGCGCGGCCGAAGACGCAGTTGGCCGGCGTCACCTCACGCACCGCACCGTGTTCGTCATAGTCGCCGACACCCGAAAGCGCGCCCACCTCGTGGAAGCTGCCATCGTCGACCAGTGTGTGAATGCGCTCGCGCACCGTCAGCCGGCCACCGTCGTGCTGGCGCTTGACCTTGTCGGCGCCGCCCATCTGCAACGCCATCGCGGTGCGCTGGGCAAGTTCTTCGAGCTCGGGCTTCCAGGTCATGGGCGTCGTCCTGTCGTTCGCGTCGCGGGGTTCTCGATCGCCGGCAGCATACTGTGGCCATTCGCATCGACGCCAAGGCGATGGCGCGGCACCCAGCGGCGCGGCCCAGGCTCTGCTGCGACGCGCCGCTTCAGCGCCGCCGGCGCCGTGGCCCAGGCGGCGCGGCAGCGCGAACGGCCTGGCCGCCCAGCAGAGCGCGCAGGATCTGGTGCCGCGATGCCACGAACGCCGCCGGCTTCCAGCCGCATTCCACGACCAGCAGCCGCCATGCGGAGGGCGCCGCCAGCGCCAGGCAAACGTCGGCCAGTCGGGCCGGGTCGCTGCCCTCGGGCAGCGCGGCCGCCGCCGCCATGCGCCCCAGGATGACTTCGAAGCCGCGTCGCAGGCCCTTGTCGAAGAAGCGGTCGTTCCAGGCGGCCTTGGCGTCCGGGTCGGTGAGCGCGCTGATCTCGAGTTGCACGGCCACTGGGTAGACATGCGGCAGGTAGTCCAGCCAGGTGTCCATGAAAGCCAGCAGGGTGGCCAGGTCCGCGCCGTCGCCCCGCGCGATTTCGACCATGCGCGCCAGCTGCGGGAATTGGGCATCGCGGTGCCGCACCATCGCCACCAGCAGGCCAGGCCGGTTGCCGAAGCCATGGAACACCGTCTGCCGCGAAACCCCGGCCGCGGCGGAAATCTCGGCCATGCCCACGTCGAGCCGGCCCTGCGCCGCCATCAGGTCCCACGCGCTGTTCAGCACCGCGTCGCGCGTTTCAGCGGATATTGCCTTTCTCATTTTACGTGCGTAAACTGGCGTCGGAGTTTACGACTGTAAACCCGCACCGAAGGAAACCGTCATGTCGTTCGATCTGGCCGTTTGGGCACACGTCTTCGTCGGCTGCGTGGCCGTTGCGCTGTACTGGCGCGCTTTGCTCGCGCGCAAGGGCAGCCCGCCACACCGGCGGGCCGGCAGGCTGTTCTTCAGCCTGTTGATGATCGTCGCATTGTCGGTCGGTCCGGTGCTGTTCCTGCGGCCCGGCGCCTTCGACCCGGGCCATGTGGTGCAGTTCGCCTACCTTGCGCTGTGCCTGGTCGTGGTGTCGATGCTCGGCTGGACGGCCATCCGCTTCAACCACTCGCCCGAGCAGTTCAGGGGGCTGCACTTCAAGATTCTGGGGCCGGTGATCTTCCTCCTGGGTGCGGTCGTCCTGGCGGCAGGTCTGGCCAGGAGCGATCCGCTGCCGGTGGTGCTGTCGTGGGTGGGTTTGCTCTACGGCGCCGCCATGGTGCGCTTCGCCTGGATGCGCGCCGCGCTGCACCCGAGCTGGTGGCTGAACTGGCATCTCAACGCCACCTGCGGCCTGTTCACCGCCGTGCATGGCAATGTGTTGTTCGTGGTGTGGCGTTGGACCTTCGAGCCCGATGCGAGCCGCATGACTTCCGCTGGCTTCCACGCGCTGGTGTTCATCGTCGCGCTGGCCATGCGCCTGTGGTTCGGCCACCAGCGCAAGGTGCCATTGCGTTTCTCGGCGCTACCGTCCGGCATGCGGCGAGCGGTTCCCGCCAACGGTTGAATCGCCACGCCCCGACGCTTGCCCGGCGCCCGGCACCGCCGCGATGTGGCCGCATACTGTGGCCCATCGCTGCAGTGGGGACGACGATGGCGCAACACCGGATCGAATCGCTGGTCACGGGCACGGTCTGGAAGCTCGAACGTCAGGCCGGCGATGCGCTGGCCGAAGGCGAGACGATTCTCATCGTCGAATCGATGAAGATGGAAATCCCGATCGAGGCGCCGGCGGCGGGCGTGCTGGCCGAGTTGCGCGTGGCCGAAGGCGACAGCGTCAGCGAAGGGCAGGTGCTGGCGCTGCTGTCAAGCTAAAGCGATCGGGTGGCCAACGAAAGGGAATGCTAGCGATAGACTGCGCGACCGGCTTCGGTCAGCATCGGCGCAGCGTCGGGACCGCTTGCAGC
This sequence comes from uncultured beta proteobacterium, assembly GCA_963837675.1. GTDB lineage: Bacteria > Pseudomonadota > Gammaproteobacteria > Burkholderiales > Burkholderiaceae_C > Rubrivivax. Next base: position 608,430 of record CAWIOH010000003.1, read on the forward strand.
GCCGCCCGGCATACCGCAAAGGAGACCTGCCTTGAACCCCACGGACTTCCTCAGCCCGGCGCTGCGCCGCAAAGGCATGGGCGCGCTGATGCGCGGCGCGAGCCTGGTGACACGGCTGCTGCCTTTTCCGCAACCCACACTGATGGTCGGCGCGGGCTCGAGCGCGCGGCTGGGCGAATCGGTGGCCGGGATGGGCCACCGCAAGATCCTGATCGTCACCGACGCCATCATCGTCAAGCTCGGGCTGACGCGCGCGTTGACCCAGGCGCTGGACGCCGGCGGCGTGGACTACGTGGTCTTCGACAAGATCACGCCCGATGCGCCGATCCCGCTGATCGAAGAAGGGCTCGCGTTCTTCAAGGAGCACGGCTGCGACGCCATCGTCGCCTTCGGCGGCGGCTCGTCGATGGACGCGGCCAAGGTCATCGCCGTGGCGGCCAACAATCACAAGCCGCTGCGCGAACTGGCCGGCTACTTCAAGGGCCGCCACAGCCCGGTGCCGATCTATGCGGTGCCCACCACCGCCGGCACCGGCAGCGAGGTCACCGTGGCGGCGGTGGTCTCCGACCCTGAAACACAGAAGAAGCTGGTGGTGATGGACCTGCGCGTGGTGCCGCGCATGGCTGCGCTCGACCCCGAGCTGATGACCGGGCTGCCGCCGGCCATCACCGCCGCCACCGGTGTCGATGCGCTGACGCATGCCGTGGAAAGCTTCATCGGCAAATGGACCACGCCCTACACCGAGGGCATGTCGCTGTCGGCGGTGGGCATGATCTTCGAGAACCTGCCGGTGGCCTACGAGGACGGCAAGAACCTCCAGGCGCGCGAGAAGATGGCGCTGGCCTCGACCTACGCCGGGCTGGCCTTCACGCGCGCCAACGTCGGCTACGTGCATGCCATTGCGCACCAGTTCGGCGGCCTGTATCACACGCCGCACGGCCTGGCCAACGCCATCATGTTGCCGCATGTGCTGGACTTTTCGGCGCCCGCTGTGATTCCGCAGCTGGCGCGGCTGGCCGAACGCGCCGGGCTCGGCGACGCGGGCGACGACGAGCACACGCTGGCGGACAAGTTCATCGCCGGCGTGCGCGCCTTGAACGCGCGGCTGGGCATCCCGACCACCCTGGCAGCGCTGCGCGAGGACGACATCCCGGCCCTGGCCGAGGCCGCCTGCCAGGAGGCTTTGATCGGCTACCCGGTGCCGCGCTACATGGACCAGGCCACTTGCGAAGCCGTCATCCGCAAGGTGTTGCCCCGAGCCGAGGCGCCGGTGGCAAGCCAGCCTGCCGCGAAGCGCAAGCCGGCGATGCGCAAGACCGCATCGCGCAGGACAACGTCGCGCAAGGCCGCCAAATCCGCCTGACCCACCGCCCCCACCCCGAGACAAGGACAGCACCACATGAAAAAGGTCGTCACCGTGACGATGGGCTCGTCGAAGAAGGACTTCGCCTTCGAGACCGATTTCCTCGGCCAGCGCTTCAAGGTGCAGCGCCTGGGCGCCGACAAGGACCCGCGCAAGGCCTGGGAGCTGCTGCGCCGCCAGCAGGCCAGCGCCGACGCCATCGCCGTGGGCGATGTGGCCGATCACTGCCATGTGGGCACCACCACCATCGTCAACCGCGATACGCAAAAGCTGCTGAAAGTGGTGACCCGCGTGCCCGTGACGACTGGCGCCAAGTTGCGCCGCCTGCTGCAGGTGCGCGCGGTGCGCCAGGTGCAAAAGGAGCTGGGCAGCTACTTCAACAACAACCTGGTGCTGTTCATGAGCGGCATGCGCAACTACGAGATCGCCGTGGCGCTGTCGGACTACACCCAGAACCTGAGCTTCGCCGACCCGGTGTTCCAGGCCGGCTCGCCGGTGCTGCTGGGGTCGATCGCGCAGCTGGAGCTCTATGCCAAGGGCAACGAGTTCGTCGCCGGCGTCAAGCCCTGGCGCATGCTGGAGAAGTCGCTGGCCGGGCTGAAGAACCTGCGCGTGGCCAACGCGGTGGGCAAGGCGCACGTCATCGTCGGCAACTACGACGAGATCCGCGCCGTGGGCACGCTGGCCAACCTGCATGGCAAGACGCTGATCACCTCGGCCGTCGATGACGAACAGCTGACCTTCTACAAGCAGTGCAAGGTCAACCTGGTGATCGACATCTCGCCCAAGCTGTTCGACCGCGTGGTCGGCATCGGCACGCTCGAGGCGATGATCCTGGCCAAGCTGGAACGTTCGGCGGACGAGCTGGCCGACGAGGAGTTCGAGGAGATCATCGACGAGCTCGACCTGAAGCCGCGGCTGCTGCACCCGACCGGCAAGTTCCGCAACATCCGCCGCTTCGCCTTCGTCGTGCACCCGCTGAGCCAGGAGTTCATCAAGAAGGGCTTCCCGGTGCCCAAGGGCACGCCGAAGTTCGTGATGGACCGCGTGGAGACGATGGCCGCCTACATCCCGCCGATGGTGTACTGCAAGATGGAGAACATCGTCTCGCCCACCGGCGCCGAGGCCGAAGGCTGGCTGCTCTTCGTAGGCGGCACGCCGAAGGAGATGCTGGCGCACAGCCCCGAATTCACCTACCGGCGGCTGCTGGCGGCATCGCGCATGGCCGAGAAGATGGGCGCCCAGTTGATGGGCCTGGGCGCCTTCACCAAGGTGGTCGGCGATGCCGGCGTCACCGTGGCGCGGCGCGCCACGATCCCGATCACCACCGGCAACAGCTACAGCGCCAGCGGCGCGCTGTGGGCCGCAGCCGACGCGATGAAGCGCATGGGCCTGGTGCCGCTGCCGGCCAAGGGCCAGCGCATTGCGGCGAAGACGATGGTCATCGGCGCCTCGGGCTCAATCGGCTCGGTCAGCGCGCGGCTGCTGGCGATGGCCTTCGACGAAGTGGTCATCGCCGGGCGCGACATGAAGAAGCTCGAGGAGCTGAAGAAGTCGATCCTGCAGGACACACCCGACGCCAACGTGGTGTGCTCGATCGACTACGACAGCCTGCTCGGCGACATGGACATGATCGTCACCAGCACCTCCGGTGCGGGCAAGAAGATCCTGGACATCATGAAGGTCAAACCCGGCTGCGTCATCACCGACGTGGCGCGTCCGCTGGACCTGCCGCCCGAGGAAGTGGCCAAGCGGCCCGACGTGCTGGTGATCGAGTCGGGCGAAATCGAACTGCCGACGCAGGTCAAGGGCATGAAGACCATCGGCCTGCCGAAGAACGTGATCTACGCCTGCCTGGCGGAGACGATCGTGCTGGCGCTCGAAGGCCGCTTCGAGGTCTTCACCATCGGCCGCGACACCGAGTGGGAAAAGGTCAAGGAGATCTACAAGCTGGGGCTGAAGCACGGCATGAAGCTGTCGGCCATCTCGGGTGTGAACGGCGTGTTCAGCGACGAGGACATCGCCAAGGTGGTGGCGTTGGCGAAAAAGGCGCGGCTGACGTGGAAGGGCGGGGCGCCGGCGGCGGCGCCGCGCAAATCAGCGCCCAAGAAGGCGGCGGCCGCAAAGAAGGTCGCGCCGAAGAAGGCGCCAGCGAAGAAGGCGGTGGCGAGAGGGGCGGCAGGAAAGAAGGCCGCCCGCGCCGCCTGACGACAGGCCGCGTCGGTCGTCGGGCGGAGGATCGGGCCGCGGCTCAGGCGCCGGTCAGAAGATCAACGTAGGCACCGGCGATGCGCGGCGCGTCCCCCAGCCGCAGTTGCGCCATCAGGCGCTCGGCGATGTCGCGCCCTTGTTCGTCGCCCTGCCCTTCCCGCAGCACCACTTCCAGTTCGATGAAGTCGCCCAGGCCTTCGACGACGTCGAGGTGGATGCGTGTCTGACCGGCAAGCAGCAGCCAGCGCCGCTTGCGCACGCGCCCGGCGCTGCCACAGGCACGCAGCAGTGCCTGGCGCAGTGCGGTGGCATCGGCCACTGGCACGCGCACATAGTCCGACGGCCGCGCTTGCACGGTATCGGTGCGGTGGTAGTGGATCAGCTCGGCGCTGCCATCGGCGAACTCGCGCAACTTCAGACGGCCCTGCGGCACGCGAAAGAACGTGTCGTCCTGTTCGATCACTTCCACTTCGTCATCGGCCAGTGCCCGCGCCCGCTGCAGCAGCGCCTCGACACTTTCGACGCGCGCCTTGACCTCGATGTTGCGCGGCATGTCAGAACAGGTTCACGACGTCGACACCACCCCGGTGGCTGTCGTCGGCCTCGTCCAGCAGTGCGGGCAGCCAGGGTGCTTCGTCATCGACGGCCAGCGGGTCGCGCGGCAACAACCGCTGGCGCAACGCCAGTTGCGCCAGGTGCATGCGCCGCGTCGAGCCGATGCGCCCGGACTCCCAGGCCATGGCTGTGGCCGTGAACAGGTGGTACAGCGCCGAAGCCGCCTGGCGCGCGGCCGCTTCGCCCGCGCCGCCGCGCTCGGCCACCGCCGCGGCCGTCGCCACCACGCGTTGCAGCGCAGCGTCGAACACGCGCCGCGCCTCGACGTGCAACGGCGTGTCGGCGAGCAGCCCGCCCAGGTGCCGGGAGAACGCCTCCAGCGCCGCCTCGCGCCGGATCGCGCGCAGGACATCCAGCGCGACGATGTTGCTGGTGCCCTCCCAGATGGAGCCCAGCATGCGCGTCGCGCACGCGCCGCGCGTCGCCCCATTCTTCGATGTAGCCGCAGCCGCCGCGCACCTCCATCGCATCGGCGGTGACCCAGCGCGCATCGCGGCAGGCGCGAAACTTGATCAGCGGCGTGAGGATGCGCACCAGCGGCTGCGCGGCCGCTTCGCCGGCATCGGCACGGCGCAGCGCCTCGGCGGTCTGAAAGAGCATGGTGCGCGCCTGCTCGGTGGGCAGCATCAGCTTGAGCAGTTGCCGGCGCATCAGCGGCATGTCGATCAGGCGTTTGCCGAAGGCGCGGCGCTCGCGCGCGACGAACAAGCGCCTCGCTCAACGCACGACGCATCAGGCCGGCGGCACGCATGCCGTTGGACAGGCGCGAGTTGTTGACCATGTCGGCCATCTGCTGGAAGCCGCGGCCGGCCTCGCCGACCAGCCAGGCGCATGCGCCTTCGAGGCGGATCTCGCCACTGGCCATCGAGCGCGTGCCCAGCTTGTCTTTCAGCCGCAGGATGCGGTAGGCGTTCATCGAACCGTCGTCCAGCCTTCGCGGCAGCAGGAACAGCGACACGCCGGGCATGCCGGCCGGCGCGCCGTCGATGCGCGCCAGCACCATCGCCAGGTCGGCATCGGCGTTGGAACAGAACCACTTGTCGCCGTGCAGCCGAAAGCCGTCGCCGTCCGGCGCGGCCCGCGTGGCGGTGGCGGCCACATCGGAGCCGGCGCCCTGTTCGGTCATGAACATCGCGCCCTGATGAAGATCGTCGAAGCTCTGCGTCGTCAACCGCGGCAGGTACTTGGCGACCAGTGCCGGGCTGCCGAACTTGCGCAGCGTGCGCGTCAGCGAATCGGTCATCGACAGCGGGCAGCAAAGGCCGAACTCGGCCTGCACGAACAGGTAGGTCAAGGCGTACTTGGCCGCCGGCGGCAGCGTGTCGGGCCAGCCGAGCACGCCGCCGCGGTGCGACATCGCCGCCAGGCCGTACTCGCCGAAGGCGACGCGCTCCATCGCCACATAGTCGGGGTGCTTGACGATGCGCTGCAGGTCCAAGCCCGCGCGGGTACGGTGTTCCAGTTCGGGCGGGTGCCTGTCGGCGCTGGCGGCGAGCGCATCCAGCACCCCGCCCGCCAGGCCGCCCAGGCGTTGCAGATGGGGGCGCAGGTGCTGCAACAGCGCCGGCTCCAGGTACAGCGGCAACAGCGCGCTCAAGCTGGGGTCGGCGTCGAACAGGTTGCTGCCCTGTGCGTCGGGCACCGGATGGACGGCTTCAGGAGTCATGCAGTGCTCGGCTTGCGAAGGACGTGACCCCGAGTATGACAAGCGCCGGGAATGACCGTTCAGCTGGCACACAATCGCGGCTGGCGAACCTGCCGCCCCGGGTAGCGCTTCCTGACCGACCCTCACGCCATGACCGACGCCGCCGCCTTCTTCGACCCCACGACACATGGCTTCGCCCGCGTGGCCGTGGCGGTGCCGCGCTGCCGCGTCGCCGACCCGGCCTTCAATGCCGGGCAGAGCATTGCGTTGCTGCAGCAGGCGGCAGGCGAGGGCGCGGCGCTGGTCGTTGTTTCCGGAACTGGGCCTGTCGGCCTACACCTGCGACGACCTGTTCCACCAGCGCGCGCTGCTCGACGGGTGCGAGGCGGCGCTGGCGCGGGTCGTCGCGGCGAGCGCGGCGCTGCCCACAGTGGCCATCGTCGGCCTGCCGCTGCGTGTGGACCATCCACTGTTCAACTGCGCGGCGGTGGTGCAGCGTGGCCGGCTGCTCGGCGTCGTGCCCAAGACCTACTTGCCGAACTACGGCGAGTTCTACGAAGCGCGCCAGTTCAACCCGGCCGACCATGCGCAGAGCACCGAGCTGCGCTTGCTCGGCCAGGACGTGCCCTTCGGTGCGGGCTTGCTGTTCGAAGCCAGCGACTTCGCCCACTTCAAGTTTCACGTCGAGATCTGCGAGGACCTCTGGGTGCCGATCCCGCCGTCGTCGCTATGCCGCGCTCGGCGGCGCAACGGTGCTGTGCAACCTGTCGGCGTCGAACATCACGATCGGCAAATCGGCCTACCGGCACGCGCTGGCCGAGGCGCAGTCGGCGCGCTGCCTGGCCGCGTATCTGTATGCGTCGGCCGGCCAGGGCGAATCCACCACCGACCTGGCCTGGGACGGCCAGGCGCTGATCTACGAAAACGGCCAGCTGCTGGCCGAGTCACCGCGCTTTGCCACCGCGTCGCACAGCGTCATCGCCGACGTCGACCTGGAGCGGCTGGCGCGCGAGCGGATGCGCCAGACCAGCTTCGGCCAGTCGGCGGCGCGCCATGCCGGGCAACTGGCGCGGCCTGCGCACGCTGCGCTTCGAGCTCGGCCTGGCCGCTGCGCCGAAGGCCGCGCTGCGCCGCAGCGTGGAGCGCTTCCCCTACGTGCCGGCGGATGCGGCATCGCGCGACGACGCTGCCGCGAGGTCTACGACATCCAGGTGCAGGGGCTGATGCAGCGCCTCGTCGGCCAGCGGCATCCAGAAGGTCGTGATCGGCATCTCCGGCGGGCTCGATTCGACGCATGCGTTGCTGGTGTGCGCGCGCACGATGGATGCGCTCGGTCTGCCGCGCAGCAACATCCTCGGCGTGACGATGCCCGGTTTCGCCACCAGCGCGCGCACCCTGGACCAGGCGCACCGGCTGATGCGCGCCATCGGCATCGAAGCACGCGAGATCGACATCCGCCCCAGCTGCGAGCAGATGCTGAAGGACCTCGGCCACCCCTATGCGCAGGGCGAGACAGTGCTACGACATCACCTTCGAGAACGTGCAGGCCGGCGAACGCACCAGCCAGCTGTTCCGGCTGGCCAACCTGCACGGCGGGCTGGTCGTCGGCACCGGCGACCTGAGCGAGCTGGCGCTGGGTTGGTGCACCTACGGCGTGGGCGACCACATGTCGCACTACAACGTCAACGCCAGCGTGCCGAAGACGCTGATCAAGCACCTGGTGCGCTGGGTGGCGGAGAGCGAAGCCGCGCTGCTCGGCGACGCGCAGGTGCTGCTCGACATCCTGGGCACCGAGATCAGTCCGGAGCTGGTGCCCGGCGACGCCGCCGGGCAGCCGGGCCAGAGCACCGAAGACCAGCTCGGCCCCTACGAGCTGCAGGACTTCTACCTGTACTACATCCTGCGCTTCGGCTTCGCGCCGTCGAAGGTCGCCTATCCTGGCGCATGCCGCCTGGCACGACGCGGACGCTCGGCGCCTGGCCCGAAGGCGCGCATGTGCAACGCCAGGCCTACGCCCTGGCGGCGATCAAGCGGCATCTGCGTACCTTCCTGTGGCGCTTCTTCAAGACCAGCCAGTTCAAGCGATCGTGCGTGCCGAATGCGCCGAAGGTCGGCTCGGGCGGCTCGCTGTCGCCGCGCGGCGACTGGCGCGCACCCAGCGACGCGCGAAGCCACCGTCTGGCTGGACGAGCTGGAGCGCGTTCCCGGCGCATGAGTGCGCCGGGCCGCCCTCGAGCGCTCGCGGCGCAGCGCACAGCGCGCACGGAAGTCCGGTGAGTGCGGATTTCTGGCCGTCCTGCGGCTTTGGCGAACTGGCTCGCGATGCGCGCGGCTGGCTGGTGCCCGGCGACGACTGGTGGCGGCGGCTGCTGGCGCGGCCGGAGCTGACGCTGGTGGACGAATCCTGTCGCGCCGAGAAGGCGTTGCACCAGCAGTTGCTCGACGCGCCGCGGCGGTTCGTCGCCGAACGCGAACTGGCGGCGTGCAAGGATGCCGACGCCCGTGACAACTACCGCGTGTTCCTGCGCTTTCGCGATGCGCTGCTCGATGCCGGCACTGTCGAGGCCTGTTACGTGCGGTTGTTCCGGGCCGGGTCGATCGACCTGCCGCCGCTGTTCATCGACCTGCTGGCGATGGCCATCGTGCGCAACCTGCTCGACGACTGCGACGACGCCTTCGAACTGCGTGCCGCTGAAATGCTGTTCCGCACGCAGCGGATCAGCACGCGCGACGGGCAATTGCTGGCCGGCGACCAGGAAACGCTCGACCTGCTGGCGCAAACCGGCGGCTATGGCGAACTCGGCCGACTGCTGGTGCAGGCCCAGGCCGGCTTGCCGACGGTGCAGATGCAGGTGCTGTGCGAAGACAATGCCGCGGGCTATTGGCAGGCGGGCGAACGCTTCATGCACCTGCTCGACCTGCGCCATGAGCTGACGCAGGACCTTGGTCACGGCCTGCAGTTCAAGCTGGCACGCAGCCGCTCGGGGCTGAAGGCACTGTCGCGCGTGCTGGAGAAATGGTTGCGGCACCTGCTCGGTGTCGACGTGAGCATCCGGCCCGAGCCAAGAATCGACGATGCCCAGTGGCGTTGGCACGTGGGCCTGGATGCGCCATCGAGCGCGCTGCTCAACGACCTGTACGCTGGCCGCGAGGTCGAGCCGCAGCGCATGGGCCGGCTGATCAGCCTGTTCCGCCTGGACTTTGCCAGCCCGGCCGAGATGCGGGCCGACGTGGCCGGCAAGCCGGTTTACCTGGGCCTGTCGATGACGGCCGACCAGCTGCTGCGTCTGAAGCCGCAGAACCTGCTGTTGAATCTTCCGCTGGCCGGCCTGTCCTAGGGTGCGCCCAAGGCGGGTATTGCCTTGGGCGGCCGATGCGGCGGCTTTCTATAATCCCGTTTCGATGCCTATCCACACTGCGCAAGGGCCCACCATGCGACCACGTGACATCCTCGCCGCCAACCTGCGTGCCTTCATGGCAGCCTGCCCGGACCTGGACACGCTGCCCAAGGTCACCGCGCGCAGCGGCGTCACCAACGGCACGCTGGACCGCATCCGCCGGGCGGCCGTGTCCACGCGGGTCGATGAGCTGGCACGGCTGGGCGAAGCTTTCGGTGTCGAAGCCTGGGAGATGCTGCGCCCGCAGGGTGTGGCCGCGCTGTCGCCGCTGGGGCTGCTGCTGGCGGCGCACCTGGACAATGCGGCCCGCGACGAGGCCACGCACGCCGCGGCCTACGCGGCCGCTACCGCCGTGATCGACGCAATGACCACCAAGCTCGATTCGCCACCAGCGCCCGTGCCTGCTGCCGCAGCCAGGCCTCGCCCTGCTCGAACGAAAGAAAAGCTCGGCGGGTAGCACCTGACAGCGCGGCTTCGGTGGCGACTTCCTCGTACAACCAGGCCTGCTCCGGCGACAGGACGATCGCCACCGGCACGTCGAGCAAGCCCGACGGCACATGCTCGTAGTACTTCGAGGTCACCGGCGGCAGGGCCAGCACGGTACCGGCGAGTGAACCGATCACACCCGTGGCCCCGGTGCGTACCCCGGCCTCGAGAAGCATCGCGCTGATCTGCCCGGCGTTGGCGGGCACGACCAGCCCGGTCCAGCTGGCGCGCGCCAGCCGGTCGTTGCCGACCTCGTAGCGCACGCTCGCCGGCCCGCAGCGGATCATTTCCAAGTGCGACCCCTTTCTTCTGACGCGATTGTGCGGCAGCCCGGGTCGGCACGGCCATCCTTTGCGACCGTGCCAAAACCAGCGTGACGCTGCCACGGATCGAGGTTACATTCCCTGTAACGGGACGTTACCGTGGCAAAACCAGACGCAACCATGCGCGAGACGATCACCACCCCCATGCTGCGCGCCCCGGGTCCATCGACTCCGCCCCGGCGCAGCATGCAAGCCATGATCCCTGCCCTCGCCGCCGAAGCATCGACTGTGCCCGCGTCGGGGCGGTCACGCGATGGCCTGCCGATGCAACAGCAGACCGAGCCGCAGCGCCATCCTGCACTGCGCTGTCCGCCGCGGGCCCGCGCAGCGGTGCTCGTCGTCCACCCCGACGCCACCAGCCGCAACAATGCCGGCCACGCCTTCGTCGCCGACGTGCTGCACGCGCATCGCTACGCCACGTTGCCGTTCTGCCTGCACGGCGCGGACGAGCAGATGGCGGGCCTGGCGCCGCCGGGCATGGTGCAGGGCAAGCAGCGCATTCGCGCGGCGCTGGACGCGCTGGCCGCGCAGCCGGCGGTGGATGGCCTGCCACTGGTGTTGATTGGCCTGGGCGATGCGGTGACGCGCTGCGCCGCGGCCGCCACACGAACGAAGCTGCCACGGCTGCGCTCGCTGGTTCTGCTCGACGGCCGTGCCGATCAGGTGCCGCACCACCTCGCGCGCCTGAACCTGCCGACGCTTTTCGTGCTGGGCCGCCCCAACGCCCGCCTGCTGGCGCTGCACCGCTCGGCCACACGCGGCATCGCTGCGCGGCACCGCACCGAGTTGCTGCAACAGCCGACCATGCCGCAACCGGTGCGCGGCGCACTCGAAGCCTTCGCCTGCCTGGCGGTGGCCTGGCTCGACGGCCACCTGGACGCCGAGACAGCGTGCGTCGCGCCGCAAGACGGGCCATCGATGGCGGCCTGAGTCCGGACCCTGTCGGTGGGGTCAATGCCGCGCGACGGTCTCGCACCAGTCCGTCGCCGCCAGCGCCGCAAGAAAACGCGGCAGCTCGGCCGCCGGCAGATGGTCGATCCCGGCCGCGCCGGCGCGGCCGCCACCGCCGAAGGGCCGGCACAAGCCATCCGCGCCGCCGGGGGCCGACAACGGCGCACGCAGGCTGACCACGTGGCCGCCTCGGGCATCGGCCATCAGCACCGCATGCCCAAGCGCCGGTTCGCGCTGGGCCCACGCGTTGGCCAGCACGCCGATGACGCGGCGACTCCATTTTTCATCGGGCAACCACACCACCCGCGCCGTACCGCCGGCCTTTTGCGAGGCTTGCGCCAGCCCCGCCTGCAGATCGGCGCGGCGCAGCGCGTCGAGCTCATGGCCGATCGCTTCTTCGCGCAGGAACTGCAGCGGGTCTTCGAAGCGCTGCATCAGCGCATACAGCCGTTGCGGCGCGATCGCCTGGTCTGCGGCCGTCTCGCCGTAGGCGTTGTAGTTGATGGACTCGCCCAGCGCCCGCAGCGCGGTCCGGGCCGTCTCGTCCAGCCCCAGGGCGATGGCCCCATCGTCGGCCACCCCACCGAGGTTGTCACCGTAGGCGCCAACCAAGGCCCAGCGGCGGAAGCGGCCGCCCAGCGCGCGGTCCATCAACAGGCTGGTGCACACCCGCGCGTCGAAATCGATGTGCGCATGCAGCGCCGGATGGCGCGGCACGGCATCGACCTTGTGATGGTCGAAGTAGTGCACCGTCACACCGGCGTCCAGCAGGCGCTGCAATGCGTCGAGGTTGCGCTGCATTGACAGGTCGCACACCAGCACCTCGTCGCCGGGCGCAGCCCGCACCCTTTGCAGCAGATCGAGCTCGCGCTTCAGTCCCGTGATCAGCGTCGCCGGCCGCCGGTGGGCCAGTCGCCATTGCAGCACGGCGCACAGCCCGTCGGCATCGCCATTGCAGACATCGAAGTGGCGCACCGGCAGCTCAGGCCGCGCCGCCACTCACTCGCGCTCCAGATGGGTATGGGCCTGGCCCTCGGCCGGCGCGCCACTGTCCGCGTCGATCCAGTCGGACACTCCGATCTCACTTTCGGCCTCGGCCAGGGTCTCGCCCGGCGTCCAGCCGGCGGCGTCACCCGAATCCATGTCGGCCAGCGCTTCGGCCAGCGTATTAAAGGGGCCGATGTCCTGCTTGCCGTCGAGCGCCTGCCAGTAGTAGCCATCGGGATGCGAAACGATGCGCTCGGCTGGGTCGCGCAAGTCCAGCTGTTCGTCGTCGGGATCGCGCGGGCGCGGTGCCCTGGCGGGTTGGCTGGGGGCGACCTTGCGTGCGCACATGGCGGATCTCCTCGGCAGCCCGTCACGGCGGGCCTTGAAGACGTAGGCTAACGCAAACGCCAGACGCTGCCGCGCGGCGCTGCCCCTTCAGGTCGAGGACTTGTCCGAATCGGGCAGCACCACGCAGCCGTTGATGCGCCAGGCGCCGTCCAGGCGCTCGAATTGGTAGCTGGCCAGCCAACGACGGCCGGCGTTGTCGCGCAGCCGCACCTTCTGCAGCACCCGGTCATCGACGCGGGTGGGCACGAAGAAGGCCACCGCAGCCGGCCGCAACACCATCGGATAGCCGGCGCGCACCATGGCCATGAAGGTCTCGGCGTCGCCAAACCGGTCGCGGATGGCCGGCGTGGCATAGGAGAAGGCGCGCTCGGCATCGTTGGCGGCGAAGGCCGCCAGCTGGGCCTCGACCACGGCCCGCACAGCGCGCGCGTCGCCCTCGTCCAGCGCGGCGGCGCGCGCACCCTGCACCAGACCCATGGACCACAGCAGGCACAGCGCCAAGCGGGTCCACAGCCCTGTGTTGCGACGCGGGTGATCGATCATGTCGCACGCCTCATGTCAATGACGCCCGCGCCTACTTCACCAGCAGCACCGGCACCTTCGCCAGGTGCACCACGCGCTGCGCCGTCGAGCCGAGGAACAGACTGCCGAGCACCCCCTTGCCGTGGGTGCCCATGACGATCTGATCGACACCCTGCTCGTCGGCGACACGGGCGATCTCCTCGGCGGTGGCACCCACCGCCGACAGCGTGCGCACCTGCGCCAGGCCGGCACCTTGGGCATGCGCCTGCGCCTGTTCCAGCAGTTGCGCCTGAGCCTGCTGGCGCGCGCGTTCCAGCGCGTCGTAATCCAGCGGTGCCAGCTCACCGTAGAACACCGCACCGTCACCGACGTTGAGGATCACTGCCTCGGCCTGCGCCACCATCTTCGCCAGCTTGGCGGCCGCCTCGATGGCGCGGCGGGCATGGTCCGAGCCATCGACCGCTATCAGCATCTTCAGCATCAGCGTCTCCCAGGTCACGCCGACAGCGGCGCACGAGGCCAAGCTTCGCAGCGATTCGCGGCCATGTCCAGCGCGGCGCTGCCGATAATCGCGGCGTGACAAGACAGCGCATCGTGGTGGGCCTTTCCGGCGGCGTCGATTCGGCCGTCAGCGCCTATTTGCTGAAGCGGGCCGGGCACGAAGTCGTCGGCCTGTTCATGAAGAACTGGGAAGGCGACGACGACGACGCCTACTGCAGCGCCAATGTGGATTTCGTCGATGCGGCGGCGGTGGCCGATGTCATCGGCATCGAGATCGAGCATGTCAACTTCGCCGCCGAATACCGCGAGCGCGTGTTCGCCGAGTTCCTGCGCGAATACCGGGCCGGGCGCACGCCCAACCCGGATGTGCTGTGCAACGCCGAGATCAAGTTCAAGGCCTTCCTCGACCACGCCATGCGGCTGGGCGCCGAGGCCATCGCCACCGGCCACTATGCGCGTGTGCGCCAGCGCAACGCAAAGTTCGAGCTGCTGAAGGGACTGGACCCGCTGAAGGACCAGAGCTACTTCCTGCACCGGCTGAACCAGGCACAGTTGCGCCGCAGCCGTTTTCCGGTGGGCGAGTTGCCGAAGACGGAAGTGCGGCGCATCGCCGCCGAGATCGGCCTGCCGAACGCGCAGAAGAGGGATTCCACGGGCATCTGCTTCATCGGCGAGCGGCCGTTCCGCGAGTTCCTGAACCGTTACCTGAAGCACGCGCCGGGGCCGATCCGCGATCAGCGTGGGCGCACGCTGGGCCGGCATGTGGGCCTGAGCTTCTACACGCTCGGCCAGCGCCAGGGGCTGGGCATTGGCGGCGTGAAGGAGCGCGGCGCCAGCCGCGGCGGCAACGCGCACGAACCCTGGTACGTCGCCGGCAAGGACCTGGAGCGCAACGTGCTGATGGTGGTGCAGGGGCACGACCATGCGGCGCTGCAATCGCGCGCGCTGCGGGCCGACGACAGCAGCTGGATCGCCGGCATGCCGCCGCTGCCCGGGCGCTACGCCGCCAAGACCCGTTACCGCCAGGCCGATGCGCCATGCTCCTTGGACGGGGTTGGCGCGGACGGCTTCGAGCTGGATTTCGAGGCGCCGCAATGGGCGGTCACGCCTGGACAGTCGGCCGTTGTCTACGATGGCGAGGTCTGCTTGGGCGGCGGCGTGATCGGCAGGTCCGAGCGCTGGGACATGGCCGACGGCTCAAAGGCCGCTGAGCCAGCCGGCCAATAGCGCGCTGATGCGCTCGGGCTGCTCCCAGCCAATCATGTGCCCGCATTCGTCCAGCAGTTCCAGGCGCGCTGCGGGGATGGCCGCGGCGATCTCGCGTGAATGTTCGGGTGGCGTCAACCGATCGTCTTCGCCACACACCACCAGCGTCGGGCAATGAATGCCGGGCAGCAACGGCCGGCTGTCGGGCCGCGCCATGATGGCGCGGTTCTGCGCGATCAACTGCCCGGCGCCGGCGCGCTCCATCATCGCCAGGTAAGGCGACACCAGCCGTTGCACATGTTTCGGGTGGAAGGCGAAGTGTGCATTCGCCTGCAACACGACGCCCATCGCACCATCGGCGAACATCTCGATGGCCTCGCTGCGCAACTGGATCAGCTCGGGCGTGTCGGGCCGCGCGCTGGTGGCCAGCAATGCCAGCGCCTTGACCCGCTGCGGCGCCTGGCGCACCACTTCCAGCGCCAGCATGCCGCCCATCGACGTACCGCACAGCAGCAGGTCACCGGACGTCTCGGCCAGCAGCGCCGCGGCCATCTGCGGCAGCGTGGCGTAGCGGGCATGCTGGTCGGCGACGCGCACCGGCCGACTCGCTGACAGCGGCGCCACCTGATCGCGCCACGCTTCAGCATCGCAAGCCAAACCGGGCAGCAGGGTGATGGGCGTCATGGCGGGCAGTTTGCCAGAGGCTCAGGCTATGCTCCGCGACTCGCCCACGTCGAGAGCTCCCCCTTGCGCCGCCTCTGGATTCTTGCCCTGTGCTGTCTGACGCCACTGGCCGTGCTGGCCAACGTGGTCAAGACCGAGCATGTCACGGCCGAGCTGGTGGCCGAGCGCAGCGCGGTGCAGCCCGGCGACAGCGTGATGGTGGGCCTGCGGCTGCAGCACATCCCGCATTGGCACACCTATTGGCGCAACCCCGGCGACTCCGGCTTGCCCACCACCATCGACTGGCAGCTGCCCGGCGGTGCCAGCATCGGCGAGATCGAATGGCCGGCGCCGAAGCGCCTGCCGATCGGGCCGCTGGTCAACTACGGCTATGAGGGCGAGCTGCTGCTGCCGGCGCTGTTCACAGCGCCCGCCAATGCCCGACCAGGGCAGGACCTGGTGCTGCGCGCGAGGGCGCAATGGCTGGTGTGCTTCGATGTTTGCATTCCCGAAACCGGCAGCTTCGAACTGCGGCTGCCGGTGGTGGCGGCCGGCACCATCCCCGGCCACACCGCTTCGAGCAGTCTGTTCGAACGCGCGGCCGACCTGCGCAGCGTGCCGCTGCAGGGGTGGACGGCCGATCTGCAGCAGCAGGGCCGCGATCTGCTGCTGACGCTGCAGGCCGACGGCGACAGGCCCTTGCCGACGCAATTGCCCGGCCTGCAGTTCTTTCCCTATGCCGAGCAGGTCATCGACCCGGCAGTGCACAAGCTGCAACTCACGCCGCGCGGTTATGCGTTGCAGATGAAGCTGCTGGCCGATGCCAAGCCGCCAGCGCTGCTGCAGGGCATCGCCGTGGCGCAATCGGCGACCGGCGCAGCCTTCGGCACGGCCGGGCCGTCGGTCGAGTTCAGCGCCCCGTGGCGCCAGGTGGCGCAGCTGAAGTGGCCCGAGGGCGCGCGGCCGGCGAGCGCCCAGCCGGAGACCTTGGGCAGCACCGGCGGCGCCGCGCGCACCGGACTGATCACTGCGCTGGCGCTGGCCTTCGTCGGCGGCATGCTGCTGAACCTGATGCCTTGTGTCTTCCCGGTGCTGTCGATCAAGCTGCTCAGCCTGGCGCAGCAGGCCAAGGCGCCGGCGGCACTGCGCCAGCACGCGCTGGCCTATGGCGCCGGCGTGCTGGCCACCTTCCTGGCGCTGGCCGCGGGGTTGATCGCCTTGCAGGCCGCCGGCAGTTCGGTCGGCTGGGGCTTCCAGTTGCAGGAGCCGGGCGTGGTCTTCGTGCTGGCGCTGCTGTTCTTCGCCATCGGACTGAACCTGATCGGCGCGCTCGAGCTGGCCAACCTGGTGCCGCAGCGCCTGCTGCAGTGGGATGCGCGCAGCCCCGGTGGCGATGCCTTTGGCTGCGGCGTGCTGGCGGTGGTGGCCGCCAGCCCGTGCACCGCGCCCTTCATGGGCGCGGCGCTGGGCTTTGCACTGACGCAGTCGGCCGCCGTGTCCCTGGGCGTGTTTGCCGCCCTGGGTGCCGGCATGGCGCTGCCCTACATGCTGCTCACGCTGCTGCCGGGGTGGCGCAAGCGCCTGCCGCGACCGGGGCCGTGGATGCAGCACCTGCGCCAGGGCCTGGCCTTCCCGATGTTCGCCACCGCGGTGTGGCTGCTGTGGGTGCTGGGGCAACAGGCGGGTGTCGGCGCGATGGCACGGCTGCTGATGGCCGTGGTCGGACTCGGCCTGCTGGCCTGGGCGGCGGGCGTCGGTGGCACGCGCAGCGCCTGGGCCAAGGCACTGGGGGCACTGGCTGCGGTCGGATTGCTGGCCTGGAGCTGGCCGAGCGAGCTGCCCGCCGCCACGCCACTGGCCCGCGCCGATGGCCGTGCGCCGGCCGCAAGCGAAGGCTGGCTCGCCTATGACGAAACCGTGATTGCCGATTTGCGCGCGCAGGGCAAACCGGTGTTCGTCGATTTCACCGCCGCCTGGTGCGTCAGCTGCCAGGTGAACAAGCGGCTGGTGCTGCACACCGCCGAGACACAACAGGCCTTCGCCGCCGCCAACGTCACGCTGATGCAGGCCGACTGGACGCGGCGCGACCCCGTCATCACCCAGGCGCTGGCGCGTCTCGGCCGCAACGGCGTGCCGGTGTACGTGCTTTTTCGTCCGGGGCGTGAACCTTTGCTGCTGCCGGAGATTCTCAGCCAGGGCACCGTGCGCGATGCGCTGGCCACGCTTCAAGACCCAAGGAGCTGAACATGCCGCAGACCCTGAACCGCCGTTTCCTGCTTTGCGCCGCGTGGCTGGCATTGACACCTTGCCTGGCGGCGGCCGCGGCCAGCGTCGGCCAGAGCGCGCCGGCCTTCACGCTCAGCGACGCCAGCGGCAAGCCGGTCACGCTGTCCGACTTCAAGGGCAAGTACGTCGTGCTGGAATGGACCAACCCGAGCTGCCCCTTCGTGGCCAAGCACTATGGCTCGGCAAACATGCAGTCGCTGCAGAAGGAGGCTACGGCGCAGGGTGTGGTCTGGTTGAGCATCAGCTCCACCGCCAAGGACCATCCCGAATACCTGCCCCCGGCCGCGCTGGCGCAACGCTACAAGGAATGGGGCAGCGCGCCCAGCGCAATGCTGATGGACGACAACGGCCAGGTCGGCCGCGCCTACGGCGCCCGCACCACGCCACACATGTACGTCATCGACCCGCAGGGCACCTTGGTGTATGCCGGCGGCATCGACGACAAGCGCTCGGCCAACCCGGCCGACGTGAAGACGGCGAGGAATTTCGTCCGCGTCGCGCTCGGTGAGGCGATGGCCGGCAGGCCGGTGAGCACGCCGACGGCGGCGCCCTACGGCTGCAGCATCAAGTACGGCGCGCTCTGATCAAGGCGCTAGACTCGCGCGCCATGTCGCCGTTGCTGAAGGCCACCCTGGCCTGGATTCTGGCGCTTGCCCTGCCGATGCAGGTGCTGGCAGCAGCGGCCATGCTGCATTGCACACCGGTGCCGCGGCCCGCGGCGGCGACGCAAGACCACAGCGGTCATCACCCGGCGGCGTTGGGCAGCACGGCTGGTGCGCACGACCACGCCAGACACCTTGCCGGCGATGCAGCTGACAGCGTCGCGCACAAGTGCAGCGCCTGCGCCGCCTGCGCGGCTGGGGTGGCGCTGCCGAGCCCGGTGGTATCGACCACGCCGATCGACCCGGCCCGGCCCGTGCTGCTCGCGCCGCTGCTGCGCGATGCGAGCGTCGTGCTTGCCGGCCTCGAACGACCGCCCCGAACCCGCCTGGCCTGAACCGGCGCCGCCGCATGGCGGTTCCGCATCGAGCCCGACCGCGCACACAGCGCCGCGGCCGGTTCTGACCTTCGGTTCAAGCGAGGACGATATGACCCTTCATTCGCGCGCCGCGATCGCGGCGCTGCTGCTGTCGTGCGGCACCCTGCCCGCGACGGCCCATACGACGCCCGCGGCGAAGCGGCCCGACCCCGGCGATGCCCAGGCGGCGGTGCCGCCCATGCGGTACCGCTCCGCCCTCACCAGGACGCCGCCACCGGCCGAGGTTCCGGTCGGCTCGTGGACGAACGCGAACCAGGCCGTGGGGCTTGTCGGCGGCTGGCGTGCCTATGCGCGCGAGGCGAGCCCGAGCGCGACCACGCCGGCATCTGCCGCAGCCCCTGGCGGGGCACGGCGATGACGAAGCCACTGTCGCCAACGCGGCACCGGCTCGCCCTGCTGACGGTCACGCTGGCCTTCATCGGCTGCACCAGCTTCAGCCCCGACGGTGGCTTCGGCCCGGTGCAGCAGGCCGCCAAAGATCGGCTGGGCAAGGACTTGCTGATCGCCAGGACGGGTGCCGACCTCGACACCATCGACCAGCGCGTGGCCGAGCTGCTGGCGCAACCGCTGAGCGCCGACGCCGCGGTGCAGATCGCGCTGCTCAACAACCGCGGCTTGCAGGCCAGCTTCCCGGAACTGGGGATGACGGAAGCGGAGGTGGTGCAGTCGGGCCGGCTGCCCAACCCGGGCTTCGTCTTCGGCCGCAAGACCCGGGGCGACGAGGTCGAGCTCGAATGCT
This sequence comes from uncultured beta proteobacterium, assembly GCA_963837675.1. Classification (GTDB taxonomy): domain Bacteria; phylum Pseudomonadota; class Gammaproteobacteria; order Burkholderiales; family Burkholderiaceae_C; genus Rubrivivax. Next base: position 627,713 of record CAWIOH010000003.1, read on the forward strand.
TCCTGGCCTTCAACATCGGCCCGGCTGATCGCGATGCCGCTGATCAACGAGGTGGAGGCGCGGCGCTTCGAGCAGGTCAAGGGCGCGGCGGTGCTGGCCATGCTGGGCGTGGCCGCCGACACGCGCAAGGCCTGGATCGCCGCGCGTCGCCGCCGACGAGACGGTGCGCTACATGCGCCAGGTGCTGGAAGCCGCCGAGGCCAGCGCCGAACTGGCGCGGCGCATGGCGGCGGTGGGCAATTCAAGCAAGCTGCAGCGCGCGCGCGAACAAGGCTTCCAGGCCGACGCCGCGCTGAACGTGGCGCGCGCCGATGCAGGCGCAGCCGCCACGCCGCGAACGCCTGGTCCGGCTGATGGGCGCTGTGGGGCGCGCAGGCCGCAGTTCGCGCTGCCCGAGCGGCTGCCCGACCTGCCCGACAGCCGCGCCGACCAGCCCGACATCGAGCGCGTGGCGCATGGCGCAGCGGCTGGACGTGCAGGGCGCCAAGCTCGCCGCCGAGCAGACGGCGAAGAACCTCGGCCTGACGCGGACCACCCGCTTCATCAACGTGCTCGAGCTGGGGCTGTCGCGCAAGACCTTCAACGACAGGCCCGATCGAACGCGGCTGGGAGATCGCGCATCGAGCTGCCGATCTTCGACTGGGGCGACGCGCGCATGGCCAAGGCCGAGGCGATCTACATGCAGGCGCGTGGATCGCGCCGCGGAGACGGCCGTCGACGCGCGCTCGGAAGTGCGCGAAGCCTACGTCGGCTACCGCGCCGCCTACGACATCGCGCGCCACTACCGCGACGAGATCGTGCCGCTGCGCCAGCGGATCTCCGAAGAGAACCTGCTGCGCTACAACGGCATGCTGATCGGCGTGTTCGAGCTGCTGGCCGACGCGCGCGCGCAGATCGCCAGCGTCAGCGGCTGCGATCGAGGCGCTGCGCGACTTCTGGATCGCCAGGCGGACCTGGACATGGCGCTGGTCGGCAAGCCCGGCGCCGCGACCGCGCGGCCGGCGACGGCCGCGCGATGCCGGCGCCGACACGCGGTGGCGCTGAGCGCACTGAACCCACGAAGGACAGAGAACATGGTTTCCCGACGCAAATTTCTCGGCGGCGCCGGCGCCATCACCGCGGCGGTCAGCGCGGCCGCCGTCAGCAAGGTGGCGATGGCCGCCCTGCCCGAGCCGGTGCTGCAGACGAAGCGCCGACACCATGCCGCCGCTGGTGCCGAACACCGGGCCGACCCTACAACCCGGTGGTCACGCTCAACGGCTGGACCTTGCCCTGGCGCATGAACAACGGCGTCAAGGAATTCCACCTGGTGGCCGAACCCGTGGTGCGCGAGATGGCGCCCGGCTTCAAGGCGCACCTGTGGGGCTACAACGGCCAAAGCCCGGGGCCGACGATCGAGGTGGTCGAAGGCGACCGGGTGCGCATCTTCGTCACCAACAAGCTCGGCGAGCTGCACCAGCGTGCACTGGCACGGCCAGCGCCTGCCCAACGGCATGGACGGCGTGACCGGGCCTGACCCAGCCGGGCATCCCGCCCGGCAAGACCTTCGTCTACGAGTTCGTCGCGCGCCGGCCCGGCACCTTCATGTACCACCCGCACGCCGACGAGATGGTGCAGATGGCGATGGGCATGATGGGCTTCTGGATCACCCACCCGAAGGGCAGGCATCCGCTGATCGACGACGGTCGACCGCGACTTCTGTTCCTGCTCAACGCCTACGACGTCGACCCCGGCAGCTTCACGCCGAGGATCATGACGATGCTCGACTTCAACCTGTGGAGCTGGAACAGCCGCATCTTCCCCGGCATCGACCCGCTGGTGGTGCGCCACAGGCGACAAGGTGCGCATCCGCATCGGCAACCTGACGATGACGAACCACCCGATCCACCTGCACGGGCACGAGTTCCAGGTCACCGGCACCGACGGCGGACCGACGCCCAAGAGCACGCGCCAGTACGAGGTGACGACCGACGTGGCGGTCGGGCCAGATGCGGCAGGTCGAGTTCATGGCCGACGAGGAGGGCGACTGGGCCTTCCACTGCCACAAGAGCCACCACACGATGAACGCGATGGGCCACGGCGTGCCCACGATGATCGGCGTCGACCACCGCGAGCTGGCGCCGCAGATCACGAAGCTGGTGCCCGACTACATGGTGATGGGCGAGCGCGGCATGGCACGACATGACCGAGATGGAGATGCCGCTGCCCGACAACACCGCGCCGATGATGACCGGCGCACGGGCCCTTCGGCGCGGTCGGCATGGGCGGCATGTTCAGCATGCTCAAGGTGCGTACGCGACCAGCGGGCGGGCGACTACAGCGACCCGGGCTGGTACCAGCATCCGCCCGGCACACTGCGCCTACGAATGGACCGGTACGCTGAGCGACGCGGCGCGCTTCGGCGCCGAAGGCACGGGTTCGATGCCACGTGCGGCGCAGCCGGCCCTGGAAGTCGAGGTGGGCGTGCGCAAGCCGGGCGGCCGGCATGAGGACCACCATTGAGCGGCCGCGTTGCCTTTCCTGCCTGGATCACTGTGACCGGGAAGTTCCGATGCAGCCGTTCAAGCACACACAGCGCCGGGCCAGATCAATGTCGCCCCGACCGGCGGCGGCATGGCCCGGCCATGAGCGAAGACGCTACCCTTTCACCCCAACGCGCTGCATGCGCAGGAGATCGACGATGAAAACGCTGCTGAGCAAGTCGCTGCTGACCCTGGCGGTCGGCCTCTCGCTGCACGTCGAGGCCGCCGAGATGAGCGACGGCGAGGTGCGCAAGGTGGACAAGGCGCAGGCCAAGGTCACCATCAAGCATGGCGAGCTCAAGAGCCTGGACATGCCGCCGATGACGATGGTCTACGTGCTCAGGGACAAGGCCGCACTCGACACCCTCAAGCCCGGCGACAAGGTGAAGTTCGTCGCGATCAAGGACGGCGGCACCTACACCGTCACCGAGATCAAGGTCGTGCCGTAGCTCGGGGGCGCAGCGGGCGCAACGGTACGCAGTCGACTTGATGTATCGCAAGCGAATGCGCGGCGACGCACGACCGACGCGAACTTGGCGCCGTCAAATGCCGTCCAATGGGCGCAACGACAAACTGGAGTGAACGATGAGTGCACGCAAGACATGGATCGCGTTGGCCGCAACCCTGCTGGTGGCGGGGACGGCGCTGGCACAGCCCTATGGCGGCGGGCCCGGCATGATGGGTGGCTACGGTGGCGGTTATGGCGGCGGCCATGGCATGGGCCCCGGCATGATGGGAGGACCGGGCGGGGGCTACGGCGGCGGCTACGGCACGGGCATGATGGGCGGATGGGGCGTCGAGGACTACGCGGCCCTCAAGCTGACGCCCGAGCAGAAGAAGCAGATCACGGCGATCCAGCAGGACAGCCGCAAGGCGATGTGGCAAATGATGGGCACGATGCACGAGCAGGGCTACCACATGCATGACCTGCTCGGCCCGAGTGCGGTCGACGAAGCAGCGGCGCGCAAGTCCTTCGAACAGATGCAGGCAACGCAGAAGGCGATGTTCGAATTGCAGCTCGACGCGCAGAAGAAGATCAACGCCGTGCTGACCGCCGAGCAGCGCGAGCAGTTGCGCCGCTAGGCGCCGCGGCCGGGACCGAGGACGAAGCGAGGTGCGGCGCTCCCAGGTTCGACCGCGGTGCCATGGCTTCTTCGCCCTGGGCCACGCCCGCGCGGGTCGGTGTCTGTCGTCGGGCCGGCAGCGGCGTACGCCGACGGTCATCGGTGCTGCGCGCCAGCACCGGCTTGGCTGCGGCCAGCGTCTCCAGGATCGGGCATTCGGGCCGCTCGTCGCCGCGGCAGCCACGCACCAGGTGCTCGAGTGCGGCCTTCATCGCCAGCAGGTCCTGCGCCTTTTGCGCCAGGTCCTGGATGTGCGCCTGCGCCAGCGCCTTGACCTCGCGGCTCGGCCGCTGGCGGTCGTGCCACAAGCCGACCAGCTGGGCGATCTCGGGAATCGAGAAGCCGAGGTCGCGCGCATGGCGCACGAAGCGCAGCGTGTGCACGTCGCCATCGCCGTACAACCGATAGCCGGCGCCGCTGCGCGATGCGGGCGGAATCAGGCCCGCCTTCTCGTAGTGGCGGATCATCTTCGCCGACAGGCCGGAAGCCCTGGCGGCCTGGCCGATGTTCATCGCGGGCATCGGCACCGGCTCCTCAAGCGGCGGCCACGCGCCGCGCTTGGGCAGCGGCGGCGTCGGCCGCGCCGGTTGCCAGCCGGGGCCGCCAGCGCCGCAGCAACAGCGCATTGCCGACCACGCTGACGCTGCTGAAGGCCATCGCCGCGCCGGCGATCACCGGGTTCAACAGCCCGGCCGCCGCCAAAGGGATGCCGACGACGTTGTAGGCAAAGGCCCAGAACAGCCCGCGCCGCAGCGTGGCGTAGGTCAGACGCGAGACGTCCAGCGCATCGGCCACCAGCCCCGGGTCGCCACGCATCAGCGTGATGCCTGCCGTTTCCATGGCCACGTCGGTGCCGGTGGACAGGGCAATGCCGACATCGGCCGCCGCCAGCGCCGGCGCGTCGTTGATGCCGTCGCCGACCATCGCCACCACCGCGCCGGCGTTGCGCAGGGCCTGCACGGCTTGTGCCTTGTCGCCGGGCAGCACCTCGGCGTGCACCTCGTCGATGCCGAGTTCACCCGCCACGGCCATCGCGCTGCCGCGGTTGTCGCCGGTGAGCAGCACGGTGCGGATGCCGCTGTCGCGCAAGCGCGCCACTGCCTCGCGTGCCGAGGGCTTGAGCGCATCGCCGAAAGCCAGCAGGCCGAGCAACTCCGCGCCACCATCGGTCTCACGCAGCAGCCACGACACGGTGCGGCCTTCGGCTTCGAGCCGCGCGGCCTCGGCCGCCAGCGCACCGGCCTCGACGCCGCGTTCGCGCAGCAGCCGGCCGCTGCCCAAGGCCAGCCGCCGGCCGTCGACCACGGCCTGCAGGCCACGCCCCGGCAGGGCCTGCGTGTCAGTGGCCGACGGCAGCGTCAGCTTCTCGGCCGCCGCACGCTGCAACACGGCCCGAGCGAGCGGGTGCTCGCTGCCCTGCTGCAGCGCGGCGGCCAGACGCAGCAGTGTGTCGCGATCCTGCCCCGGCGCGCCCAGCGCGGCCACCAGCGTGGGCCGGCCTTCGGTGAGCGTGCCGGTCTTGTCGAAGGCCACCGTGCCCACCGCATGCGCCAGCTCCAGCGCCTGCGCGTCCTTGATCAGGATGCCGTGCTGCGCCGCCACGCCGGTGCCGGCCATGATGGCGGTGGGCGTGGCCAGGCCCAGGGCGCAGGGGCACGCGATGACCAGCACCGCCACGGCGTTCAGCAGGGCCGGCTCCCAGCCCGCGCCGCCAACCAGCCCCCAGCCGAGCAGCGTGAGCAGCGCGATGCCCAGCACCACCGGCACGAAGACCGCGCTGATGCGGTCCACCAGCCGTTGGATCGGCGCCTTGGCGGCCTGCGCCGATTCGACCAGACGGATGATGCGCGCCAGCGTGGTTTCGGCACCCACCGCCAGCGTGCGCATCTGCAACAGGCCCTCGCCATTGACGGCGCCGCCGGTGACGCGCGCACCGACGGCCTTGGCCACCGGCATGCTCTCGCCGGTGATCAGCGCTTCATCGACATGGCTGCGGCCCGAAAGCACTTCGCCATCGACGGGTATGCGCTCGCCCGGTCGCACGACGACCACATCGCCGACGCGCACCCGTTCCACCGGCAGCTCGATCTCGGCGCCATCGCGTTGCACGCGCGCCGTGGCCGGTCGAAGAGCGTTCAGTGCGCGGATGGCGTCGGTCGTCTGCCGCTTGGCGCGGGTCTCGAGCCACTTGCCCAGCAACACCAGCGTGATCACCACCGCCGAGGCTTCGAAGTACAGGTGCGGCATGCCCGGCCCGGCATGGCGCCACAGCAGATACAACGACAAGCCGTAGGCGGCCGAGGTGCCCAACGCCACCAGCAGGTCCATGTTGCCGGTGCCGGCGCGCAGCGCGTGCCAGCCGGCGCGATAGAAGCGCCAGCCGAGCACGAACTGCACCGGGGTGGCCAGCGCCAGTTGCAGCCCGCCGTCCAGCATCCAACGGATGCCGAAGGGCTGCAGCAGCATCGGCAGCAGCAGTGGCAGGCTCAACGCGGCGGCCACGGCCACCGGCAGCCACTGTGGCCAAGCGCGGCGCTTGGCGCAGGTCGTCTGCGCTGCGTCGGTGCTGTCGCGCGCCGCATAACCCGCCTTCTCGACGGCCGCCAGCAATGCCGCCACCGGCACGGTGGACAAGGTGTCCACCGAAGCACGTTCGGTTGCCAGGTTCACGGCGGCCGCGCTCACGCCCGGCACCTTCAGCAACGCCTTTTCCACACGCGCCACGCAGGAGGCGCAGGTCATGCCTTCGACGTGCAGCGTGTGACGCGACGTCGCCACCTGGTAGCCGGCGCGACGCACCGCCTCGCTCAACGCTTGGGCGCCGAGCGCCGGCGAGACCACGACATGCGCCCGCTCGGTGGCCAGGTTGACGCTGGCCGAGACCACGCCCGGCACGGCGAGCAAGGCCTTCTCCACGCGCGACACGCAGGACGCGCAGCTCATCCCCTCGATCGGCAAGTCGATCGACGGGCCCGGACGCCATGCGACGGGTGCATTCATCGGCGCTCATTTTGAAGCTTGCCACGATGGCAAGGTCAAGCCCCCGCTGCGAAGCCGGGCCTGCCGCCCTGACTTGCATGGCATGTGCATCGCTCGATGGTTCCGCGCAGAAGCGTCGAGAGGACGAGAATGTCACCAACCCCCCCGTGCGGACCGACTCGGAAGACTCGTCCTCGCGCCAGTGGCGCGTTCGTCAGGCCCCCCACATGACACCTTCACTGTGCGCCGTCATGGCGGAGTACAACCGCTGGATGAACCTGCGCCTGTACGAGGCCGCTGCCAAGCTGTCCGAGGCACAGCTCTTCGAGGATCGAGGCGCATTCTTCGGGTCACTGTTCGACACGCTGAATCACGTCGCCGTGGCTGACCTGATATGGCTGCATCGATTCGCGCAGCAACAGGGTCTGATCGAGTTCGGCAACTTGATGGTGGAGTTTCCTGGCCCCACTTCACTGCGCCAACGCGTTGCTCACTCGCTGCCGGAGCTCAGCGAGCTCCGAACTCGGCTCGATAAGGTCATCGTCGCGCTCGCGAGTCTTGTCACCGAACATCACCTTGCCGAAACGCTTCGCTATGCCAACACCGCCGGGCAGAAGCAGGCGAAGAACATCGGGCTCTTGCTGCAGCATTTCTTCAACCATCAGACACACCACCGGGGGCAGGCGAGCACGCTGCTGTTCCAGGCCGGCGTCGACGTTGGCGTCACCGACCTCAACGCCCTGATCGCGAACGAGGCCTGATTCTTCACCCGGCCGAGCGTGCGGTCGACGCGTCGGAGAAGCCGAGCAGTTCGCGCTCCAGCTCAAAGCCCGTGGAATTCGACAAAGGCCGACAACTCGGCCCGCGCACTGACGAAGCGGTTGACGGGATGCTCGTTGTTGGCGTGTCCGACAGCCATGCCGCAAAACAGCATGCGCTGCGCGGGGATGCCGACGAAATCCGACACCGTCCTTGGATAGACCGACCAGCATTCCTGTGGGCAGCTGTCCAGTCCTTCCTCGCGCAGCAGCAGCATCACCGATTGCAAGTACATGCCCAGATCCGACCATTGCGGCGGTCCCATGCTGCGGTCGATCGAGCAGAACAGCGCCAGCGGTGCACCGAAGAACTGATAGTTGCGGGCGAACCATTGCAGCCGCGCGGCCTTGTCCTCGCGCGGGATGCCGAGTGCCGCGTACATCGCCTCGCCCAGCTGGAAGCGGTAGTCGCGGTACGGTGCGATCAGAGGCTGCGGGTAGATGTCGTATTCGGGTTGCTCGCTGCTGTCGCCGGCAGCCACTTGCTGCAAGCGCTGGCGCATGGTGGCCTTCAAGGCGTCCAGCCGTTCGCCGCCGACCACGTCGATGTGCCAGGGCTGCACGTTGCCGCCCGAGGGTGCACGCGCCGCGGCCGCGAGCACCCGGCGGATCACCTCGGCGGGCACCGGCGTGGGCAGGAAATCGCGCACCGAGCGGCGGCTGGCAAGGGCTTCGTAGACCGTCATTCGGACCTCCGGCTGGACGTTGTCGGCGCCGACGATAGCCTGCTTCGCCGCGCGCCAGGTCGGCGCGGCGGCAGTGGGGCGCGAGCAGCCATCGCCAGACCGGCCTAAACTGCCCACATCGAACCCCTGACCCGAACGACGACGACCGCCCGCATTGCTCCGGCCACCGGCGGGGCGTGCCTGCTGGCGCTGCTGCTGTGCATTGCGCCGGCCGGCATCGCCCGGGCTGCCAAGGCCGGTGCCGAGTTTTCCTTTCGCTGGGACCCTGCGCAAGGTGGGCCGACCTCGCCCGATGCGGTGCTGGCGGCGCTGGGCCGACCGGCCGATGCAAGCAGCCACTTCGAGGTGCAGTACTTCGACGTCGCCACGCCCGCCGACGCGCCGCCGGGCTTCGACGCCATCCTGCGCAAACGCATCGAGGGCGCCCACGCGCAGCTGACCTACAAACTGCGCGGCAACACGCCCTGGCCCCGCCAGCCATCGCAAGCCCCGTGGCGCTGCCCGCTGCCCAAGCCGTACCAAAGCAAGGAAGAAGTGGACGTCGTCTTCGTCGGCGCCGAGACGACCGGCAGGGCCTATTCGCGAAGTTGCAGCCACAGCAGCCCGCAGCTCGACATCGCCATGCCCGCGCCGCTGCAGGCGCGCCCCAACAACTGCAAGAGCGCCATGACCAGGCTCGAAGCCGGAGCGCTGAAGGTCGAGGAATGGCGCTTGCCCGACGGCAGCCGGCTGATCGAGGTGTCGCGCCTGGGCCGTGACACCGACCGGGCACGCGACATGTTTCGCGACCAGGTGGTCAAGCCCCTGCTGGCGCTCCAAGCCCAGGCGCTGCAACGAAGCAAGTCGGCGCTGGGCGGTGAGTGCAACTGAAAACACCACCAGCGCCTGCGCACACAGCCAACACTCACCCCCACCGCGGAGCCCGTTGCATGACCGATTCGACGCCCTATGTCCCGCCGAAAGTCTGGAGTTGGAAGCCCAGCGAAAACAACCGCTTCGCCAACATCAACCGCCCCACCGCCGGGCCCACGCACGACAAGGTGTTGCCGGTGGGCCGCCACCCGTTGCAGCTGTATTCGCTGGCCACGCCCAACGGCGTCAAGGTCACGGTGATGCTGGAAGAGCTGCTGGCGCTGGGCCATGCCGGCGCGGAGTACGACGCCTGGCTGATCCGCATCGGGGAAGGCGATCAGTTCGGCAGCGGCTTCGTTGCCGCCAACCCCAATTCGAAGATCCCCGCGCTGGTGGATCGCAGCGGCGCCGAGCCGGTGCGCGTGTTCGAATCCGGCGCAATCCTGATGCACCTGGCCGAGAAGTTCGGCGCCTTGCTGCCGCAGCACGGCGCCGCGCGGGCCGAATGCCTGTCGTGGCTGTTCTGGCAGATGGGCAGTGCACCCTACCTGGGCGGCGGCTTCGGCCACTTCTATGCCTACGCCGCGACCAAGTACGAATACGCCATCGACCGTTATGCGATGGAGGTCAAGCGCCAGCTCGACGTGCTCGACCGCCGCCTGGCCACATGCGAATACCTGATCGGCGACGACTACACCATCGCCGACATCGCGGTGTGGCCCTGGTACGGCGCGCTGGCCAAGGGCTTGCTGTACTCGTCGGGCGAGTTCCTGGATGTGCAGCAATACCGGCACGTGCAGCGCTGGACCGAAGCGATCGCCCGGCGGCCGGCGGTGCAACGCGGGCGCATGGTCAACCGCGCCTGGGGCGAGCCGTCGAGCCAGCTGCATGAGCGCCACGACGCCAGCGATTTCGACAACCGCACGCAGGACAAGCTGGGCGCGGCCGGCTGAGGCCGGCAAGCCCTGCACCACAATCGGCGCATGCCACCGATCATCGATATCCGCGCGCTGGGCAAGACCTATGCATCCGGCTTCGTCGCCTTGCAGGACGTCGATCTGCAGATCCACGCCGGCGAGATTTTTGCGCTGCTCGGGCCCAACGGCGCGGGCAAGACGACACTGATCAGCATCGTCTGCGGCATCGTCAACGCCAGCACGGGCACGGTCATCGCCGACGGCCACGACATCCGTGACGACTGGCGCGGCGCGCGCGACGCCATCGGCCTGGTGCCGCAGGAAATTTCCACCGACGCCTTCGAGACGGTGTGGAACACCGTCAGCTTCAGCCGCGGGCTGTTCGGCAAGCCGCGCGACGATGCGTACATCCAGAAGCTGCTGCGCCAGCTGTCGCTGTGGGACAAGAAGGACGCGTGTCATCCGCATGCTGTCGGGCGGCATGAAACGCCGCGTGATGATCGCCAAGGCGCTGAGCCACGAGCCGCGCATCCTGTTCCTGGATGAACCGACGGCCGGTGTCGACGTGGAGCTGCGGCGCGACATGTGGCAGATGGTGCGCGGCCTGCAGCAAACCGGCGTGACCATCATCCTGACCACGCACTACATCGAAGAAGCCGAGGAGATGGCCGATCGCATCGGCGTCATCGCCAAGGGCCGCCTGGTGCTGGTGGAGGACAAGGCGCGGCTGATGCGGCAGCTGGGCAAGAAGCAGCTGACGCTGCATTTGCAGCGACCGCTGCCGGCGATCCCGGCGTCGCTGGCAGCGTTCCAGCTGGCGCTGTCGGCCGATGGCCAGGACCTGATCTACAGCTTCGACGCGCAGCAGGACGGCTCGCCGATCGCCGAACTGCTGCGCGAGCTGGCCACGCACCACATCGAGTTCAAGGACCTGCAGACCGAGCAGAGCTCGCTCGAGGACATCTTCGTCGACCTGGTGCACCAGAGCCCGGAAACGAGCGCATGAACCGCCACGCCATCCTCGCCATCTACCTGTTCGAGATGGCGCGCACGCGGCGCACGCTGATGCAAAGCATCGCCTCGCCGGTGCTGTCGACGTCGCTGTACTTCGTCGTCTTCGGCTCGGCCATCGGCTCGCACATGGCGAAGATCGACGGCGTCAGCTATGCCGCCTTCATCGTGCCCGGGCTGATCATGCTGTCGATCCTGACGCAGAGCATCTCCAACGCCTCCTTCGGCATCTACATGCCCAAGTTCTCGGGCACGATCTACGAAGTGCTGTCGGCGCCGGTGTCGGCGCTGGAGATCGTCGTCGGCTATGTCGGCGCCGCCGCCACCAAGTCGGTGATCCTCGGGCTGCTGACCTTGGCCACGGCGCGGCTGTTCGTCGATTTTTCCGTCTTGCATCCGCTGTGGATGATCGCCTTCCTGCTGCTCACCTCGGTGACCTTCAGCCTCTTCGGCTTCGTCATCGGCGTGTGGGCGGATGGCTTCGAGAAGCTGCAGATCGTGCCGGTGATGATCGTCACGCCGCTGGCCTTCCTGGGCGGCAGCTTCTATTCCATCAACATGCTGCCGCCGCTGTGGCAGAAGATCACGCTGTTCAATCCGGTGGTCTATCTGGTCAGCGGCTTTCGCTGGAGCTTCTACGGCGTTGCCGATGTCGGCGTGGGCATCAGCCTGTTGATGACGCTGGTGTTCATGCTGCTGTGCCTGGGCGCGATCACCTGGATCTTCAAGACCGGCTACAAGCTCAAGGCTTGAGGGCCGCCGACATTGAGCGCAAGGAGTTCATCGTGCTGAATCGACGCAATGTCCTCGGCGGCCTGGCCGCCATCACCGGGCTGGCCACGGCCGGCGGGGCCCGCGCCAGGGACCAATGCGTGGCCTTCACGCCGGACATGCAGCAGGCCAAGACCCCCGCGGCCGCATTGAAACGTCTGCAGGAAGGCAATGCCCGCTTCGTCGCCGGCCAGGCGCTGCATTGCGACCTGCTGGAACAGGTGCGCGCGACGGCACGGCAGCAAGCACCGTTTGCCGTCGTGCTGGGCTGCATCGACAGCCGCGTGCCGCCCGAGCTGATCTTCGACCAGAACATCGGCGACATGTTCGTCGCGCGCATCGCCGGCAACATCGCCAGCACCGACATCATCGGCAGCCTGGAGTTCGCCACCGCTCTGGCCGGGGCCAAGCTGGTGGTGGTGCTGGGCCACAGCGAATGCGGTGCCGTCAAGGGTGCGATCGACGATGCCAGGCTGGGCAGCCTGACCGGCGTGCTGCAGCAGATCCGCCCGGCACTGAAACAGCTCGACTACAAGGGCGTGCCCTCGTCGAAAGACAAGGCGCTGGTGCAACGGGTGGCCGAGCAGAACGCCAAGGACGCCGCGGCACAGCTGAGCTCGCGCAGCGAAACGATGGCCAAGCTGGTCGAGGAAGGCAAGCTGAAGATCGTCTACGCCATGCACGACGTGGCCAGCGGCAAGGTGGCCTGGTTCGCATAGCGCCGCCGCGCCGGCCCGCAGCCGGTGACAGGCTGCAGACACCACCGTTCACGAGGAGACCGCCATGGCCTTGCTGCTGAACCAGATCGAATGGGGCCAGCCGCTGGTGCCGGTAGTGGCCGATGCGGCGTGGAACGCCGAAGTGCTGCGGCGCGGCGGCCGCCCCAACAGCGTCGATGGGCGCATGGCGCCCGTGCCCTGGCTGCGCGAGCTGTGCTTTTCGGCACGCCTGTACTTCTACGACGTGACGGCGATGCCCGACGCGTTGTTCCCGCTGGTGGCGATGGTGGTGGCGCAAGAGAACGCCTGCCGCTACTGCTACGGGTTGAATCGAGCGTTGTTGAAGATCCTTGGCCACACCGATGCCTTCATCGACGCCATCGAGCGCAACCTGCGCGTGGCCGAACTCGACGAACGTGACGGTGCCGTGCTGGCGCTGTGCCGCAAGCTGGCCCGCTCGCGACCGCGCCCGGCGCTGGCCGAGGCGCAGGCACTCGTTGCCCTGGGCTTCACGCCGCTGGCGGTGGCCGAGATCGCGGCCTGCGTGGCCGGGTCGAGCTTCTACAACCGCGTCATCACGATGACGGCCTGCCCGCCGCAGGAAGACCTGGAACAGGCCAGCCGCGGCCCGATGGAAGTCCTGAAGGGCATTGCCGCGAACTTTCGGCAGGGCATCGCCGCGCACCGCAAGGGCGCGAAGCCGACGGCAGCGCCCGACGCCGCCGCGCTGGCCCAGGGGCCCTTCGGCGCGACGCTGGCGCCGCTGGCTGGCCTGCCGGCGGCCGCGAACTTCCAGGCCGCGGTGCACGGCGCGCTGCGTTCGCCGGTGTTGTCGCGCAGCGCCAAGCTGCTGATGTTCGGCGTGGTGGCGCGCGCGCTCGATTGCGCCCGCACCGAGGCCGAGGTGCGGCGGCTGCTGCTGCCCGAAGGGCTGGACGACGCGGAATTCGATGGCGCACTGGCCACCTTGCAATCGCCGCGGCTGGTCGGCGCCGAAGCCGGCCTGCTGGCCTGGACGCGCGAAACCGTGAGCTACCAGACGCCCGACATGCAGCGGCGCACACGTGAACTGGCAGCGACGCTGGGCGACGACACCCGCGTGCTGGAAGCGATTGGCGTGGCCGGCCTGGCCAATGGCCTGGTGCGGCTGGCGATGCTGCGCGCCTGACGCTGCCTCGGTGATCGGAACTGAAGGCGATGGCTCAAGGCGCCCCGGCTGCTTCGAGGCTTTCGGTGGGGTCGAAGTCCAGCTCCACCTTGGCGCCGTTGGGGTCGTGGCTGAAAAGTTGCCAGGTGCCGGCTCCCGCCTGTCGGCGCAGCTCGTACTTCACACCGGCAGCATCGAAGCGCGCCTTCACGGACCTGAGATCGGTGGCGCTAAAGGCCATGTGATCGATGACGCCGGCACGCGGCTCGGGCATCGGCCGCTCGAAATACATGTGCAACAGCGCCTGCGGCCCGTCGCCATACAGCCAGGCACCGGGAAAGCCGAGGTCGGGGCGCGGCCCCACCCTCATGCCGAGCAGGCCGACATAGAAGTCCAGCGTCTTGCGCTCGTCTTGCGCAACGATGGTGAAGTGGTTCATGCCGACGATCATGGCTGTCTCCTTCAGGCGACGAGGATCGGCGATGCGGTGCTGGCGACGACGATCGCCACAGCAATCGGCCCGATGAGAAAACTGCCGAGGTCAGCGCCGGTCATGGCGGTTGTCTCCTCAACGCGATATCTGGGTAAAGCGCCGCGTCGTCTCGGTCAGCGCAATCTCCGTCGGCAGCCGCTCCATCGAGCTGGCGCCATAAAAACCGTGGATGCCTGGGCACTGGCGCAGGATGTACTGCGCGTCCTCCGGCGTGGCGATCGGCCCGCCGTGGCACAGCACGAGCACGTCCGGGTTCACCGCCTTGGCCGCCGCCTCCCAGGCCTGGATCGGCGCGGCGCAGTCGGCCAGCTTCAGTGCAGTCTCGGCGCCAATGGCGCCGCCCGTGGTCAGCCCCATGTGGCAGACCACGATGTCGGCGCCCGCCTTGGCCATGTCGCGCGCATCGGCCTCGCTGAAGACATAGGGCGTGGTCAGCAGGTCCATTGCATGCGCGCGCGCGACGAGCTCGACTTCCAGGCTGTAGCTCATGCCGGTTTCTTCGAGGTTGGCGCGCATCGTGCCGTCGATCAAGCCGACGGTGGGGAAGTTCTGGATGCCCGAAAAGCCCAGGTCGATCGAGCCGGCGCAGCAGCGAATCGGTGATCATGAACGGGTCGGTGCCACACACCCCGGCCAGCACCGGCGTGTGCTTGACCACCGGCAGCACCTCGTGCGCCATCTCGCAGACGATCTGATTGGCGTTGCCATAGGGCATCAGCCCAGCCAGCGAGCCGCGCCCGGCCATGCGATAGCGGCCGGAGTTGTAGATCACGATCAGGTCGATGCCGCCGGCCTCTTCGCACTTGGCCGACAGGCCGGTGCCGGCGCCGCCGCCGATCAGCACCTGGCCTTTGGCGATCTTGGCGCGAAAGCGGTCGAGCAGGGTCTGGCGTGGCATGCGGGCCATGGCTTTGCCTTTCGGGTGTCAGGCAGGCCGCGCGCTGGCCGGCGCGCGCGCGACATCGCGCCACGCCGCGGCCAAGGCGTCGGCGAAGGCTTCGTCGTTGATGTGATGCGGCAGGCGCTGCAACCGACGCTCGCTGCCCGCGCGGAAGTGCTGCTCGATCGTCGTGAAGAGCACCCGATCGGCCTCGGGGTCGTGGAAGGGCTGGCCCGGCCTGTCGATGGCCGAGACACCGCCTTCGGGAATCAGGAAGCGCAGCGGCCCGCGCATCGCGTTCAGCTTGGCGGCGATGAACTCGCCGATGCGCCGGTTTTCATCCGGCGTGGTGCGCATCAAGGTCACGCTCGGGTTGTGGCGGTACAGGTTGCGTGCGCGGTGTTGGGCTGGCACCTGGTCCCAGGCGCCGAAATTCACCATGTCGAGCGCGCCGCAGCTGCCGACATAGGGCAGCGCATGCCGCGCGTAAACATCCATGCGTGTGGGCCCGGCGGAGAACACGCCGCCGCCGATCTCGTCGGCAATCTCGGTGGTGGAAACATCGATCACGCCGGCCAGCAGCCCCGAGTCGGCGAGCTTTTCCATCGACTGGCCGCCGACGCCGGTGGCATGAAACACCAGGCAGTCGTAGTCGTCTGCCAGCAGCTGGGTCAGCTGCTGCACGCAGGGCGTGGTGACACCGAACATCGTCAATCCCAGCGCCGGCTTGACCTGTGCCGCCGGTACCACCGGGTGCTGGATCATCCCGGCCAGCGCATGCGCGGCATTGCCCAGCACCGTTTCGCTGATGCGGTGGATGCCCTGCACGTCGGTCACCGAGTACATCATGCAGATGTCGCTGGGGCCGACATAGGCCCGGGTGTCGCCGCTGGCCACGGTGCTGACCATGACCTTCGGCACGCCGATCGGCAGCGCGCGCATGCCCGTCGTGGCCAGCGAGGTGCCGCCCGACCCCCCCGCCGAGATCAGCCCGCCGATGTCGTTGCGCGTGGCCACGAAGCGCTCGAAGGCCAGGGCCATCGCAGCGACGGCGCTGCCGCGGTCGCCACTGAAGACCGCGCCTTCGCCCTGCGGATGGTGACGCGCCACCTCGCGCGGTTGCACGTTGGCCGACGACGCATTGCCTGAGGTGCCCAGGTCCACCGTCACCACGCGCAGGCCGAGCTGTTCCAGGCACTGGCGCAGATACAGCAGCTCGCGGGCCTTGGTGTCGAAGGTGCCGGCCACATAGGCCGCACGCCGGCTGCTGGCGGCACCAGGGAAGCCGCCCGCACCGCCCACTGGCCCGGTGTCGGCCGACCCCCGGATGTCCGTCATGCCGCCTGGCTCCACGCCCGCTGCGCTGCGATCACGGGCGCCTTGGCGAAGATGCCGTCCTTCATCACCGCCAGCAGCCGCTTCGGCTCGCGCAGGATCGACAAGTCGGCCAGCGGATCGCCATCGACCAGCAGCAGGTCCGCCAGCTGGCCTTCCTTGACCTGCCCGAGCTCGTCACCCTTCATCATGATCTGCCCGCCGTACAGCGTGGCCGAGCGGAGGGCTTCCATCGGCGTCATGCCCAGGTACTTGACGAAGAATTCCAAGTCGCGTGCGTTCTGGCCGTGCGGCGTGAAGGCAAAGCCGTAGTCGCCGCCGGGCAGCACGCGCACGCCGCGCTTGTGCATTTGCGCCAGCGATTCGATGGCCGCATCCCATTCGATCTGGTAGCCCATGTCCTTGGCGATGGCGTTGGTGATGCCCCAGGGCTCGGACTCGTGCAGCATCGCGTAAAGGATCGCCAGCCCGGGCGCGACGAAGACCCGGTCCTTTGCCGCCTCCAGCATGTCCAGCGTCTCGGCGTCGGTGAAACTGGCGTGGTAGATGACGTCGATGCCGTGGCGCAGCGCCTGCTTGATCGACGCTGCCGAACGTGCATGCGCGGTGCCGCGCTTGCCGCGCATGCGCACCTCTTCCATCGCCGTCGCGACTTCGGCGTCGGTCATCCAGTGGGTGTCGGCCGGCGCCTGCGGCGTGAAGTTGTCGCCCGACAAATTGAGTTTGATCGAATCGACGCCGTACTTCAGGAACAGGCGCACCACCTTGCGCATCTCCTCGGCACCGCTGACGTTGACGCCGAAGCTGAACTCGGGGAACGGCAGATGCGGCAGCGTCTCGTCGCCGAGCGCGCCGAGCACGGTGAGTTCCTGCGACGCAGCCAGGTAGCGCGGCCCAGGAATCTGTCCGCTGTTGATGGCGTTGCGGATGACCACGTCCAGCCGCGGCTTGGCGGCGGCCGCGCCGACGCAGGAAGTCCAACCCATGTCCAGGTACTTCTTCGCCACCTCGGCACACCACAGAACATGCTCTTCCGGCGGCATGCGCTGGATGGCGTCCAGGCTGGGCTGGTCGTTCCACGAGAAGTGGGTGTGCGCCTCGACCATGCCCGGCATCAGGAAGGCGCCAGCGCCGTCGATCACCATGGCACCGGCGATCGGCGACATGCGCTGGCCGTGGTCCGTCTTGACCACGCGGCTGATCCTGTTGCCGGCGACCAGCACATCGCCGCTGAACGGCGCTTCGCCGCCGCCGTCGAAGATGCGCACATGGGTGAACAACACATCCGTCATGGTCGGCTCCTTTCCCGTGCCGCGAAGCAATCGCGCGACGCGCGCCGGCATTCTTCGCGCCTTTCGATCGGCGTGCCGCTGGCCGAGCGCATCCTGGCGGGCTCCCATGGACGAGCCGTGGCCTTAGCGGCATGCATGAAAATGAGACTTGCGTCTCAATTCGGGTGAGCGCATGATATTCACGGATGGGCTTCGCGCACAAGCACGGCCGGGCCCGCAGCGGTAGGGTCTAACCCGCATGGTGCGAACAAGAAGAAGCAAACCCACCACGGCCGCCGAGCCTCCGCAAAGCGGCGTCAAGGCCGCCACCTACCAATTGCTGCTGGGCACGGCGATGGCGCTGATCAAGCAGGGCGGGCACATCCCGTCGGTGGCCGAGGTGGCGCGGCGCTCGCTGGTGTCGCGCGCCACCGCCTACCGCTACTTTCCCAGCCGCGGCGCGCTGATCAGCGCGGTGATGGACAGCTCGCTTGGCCCGGTACGCCGCCTGTCCAGCGACAGCCTGAGCGGGCGCGAAAGGGTGCAGCAACTCTTCAGGCGCACCTTTCCGCGCTTCAAGGAGTTCGAGCCGCAGATGCGCGCCGCGGCCCAGCTGGCGCTGGAGCAGTGGGCCCTGGCGCGCGCCGGGCTGCTCGACGAGGAGCCCTATCGCCGCGGCTACCGCATCGCCATCCTCGATCACGCGCTGGAACCGATGGTGCCGAGCCTGCCGCCGGCGGTGCACCAACGGCTGCACCGTGCGCTGTCGGTGATCTACGGCATCGAACCCTATGTCATCCTGAAGGACATCTGGGGAGCGAGCGACCGCGAGGTGGAGCGCACTGCGTTGTGGATGGCCGATGCGCTGGTCAACGCGGCGCTGCGCGATGCGGCCGCGGCCATCGAGTAGGCGCGCGCCTACAAGCGGCGGTGCCCTGCGCCGACGGTTCTGGCCCTGACCCTGGACTACGCTGTGGCCCGACTTGAACTTCATCTCCCAAGGAGCCCTGCATGGCCACTGCCGCCGTCCAAGCGACCGGATCGAAACCTGCCAAATACGCGATCGACTGCCAGCTCGACTACAGCCTGGATTCGACCTGCGACTTCGTCTTCATGATCCATCCCGCGCAGACGCCGCGGCAGCGGCTGTTGCGGGAGTCTCTGACGCTGTCGCCCGCGCTGCCGTCGCGACTGCATGTCGACCGGCTGGGCAATCGCCTGCTGCGACTGCAGGCGCCGGCCGGGCCCTTGGTCATCGACTACACCGCGCAGGTCGAACTCGGGCCCCTGCCGCAGATGCTGCACGCCAGGGAAGTGCCCATCGCCGAGCTGCCCGATGCCGTGCTGGCGGACCTGTTGCCCAGCCGCTATTGCGAGTCCGACCGCTTGGGCGCCGCGGCGCGCCAGTTGTTCGGCGCGCTCGAGCCCGGACAGCCGCGCGTGCGGGCAATCTGTGACTGGATCGGCCGGAACATCGAATACCGCATCGGCTCGTCGCACAGCACCACCACGGCGCTGGATGTCTTCGTGCAGCGTGCTGGCGTGTGCCGCGATTTCGCGCATCTGGGCATCAGCTTCTGCCGGTCGTTGAACATTCCGGCGCGGCTGGTGTGCGGCTACACGCAGTTCGAGGAGCCCCCGCCGGACTTTCATGCGGTGTTCGAAGCCTACCTCGGCGGCCAGTGGGTGCTATTCGACGCCACCGGGCTGTCGCCGGTGGATTCGCTGTTGCGCATCGCACACGGCCGCGACGCCAAGGACGTTGCCTTCGCCACCATCTATGGCGCGGCGCGGATGAACGCCATGAGTCCGCAGGTGCACAAGCTGGCCGAGACGCGCGCCGGCGACGTCCGGCGTCGCGAAGCCTTGGCGGCCTGACTCAATCAACCGGCCACGGCATCGACTTCGGCAAGGTGGTCACGGCTGGCGCGTCAGCCGGCCTATGCCGTCGTGCGGCACCGACACCGCGCCACCAGGCAACGAGTTCATGGTCATGCGCGGGTTCCACCGGCTCGCCGAGCCGCGGCATCAGCAGCCGTGCGCCCTGTTGCGGGCCCAGGGCCAGCAGCGTTTCGGCCGGTTCGTCCCAGGCGTGCAGCGCCAGGCTGAAGGTGCCCCAGTGCACCGGCAGGAAGGCCCCGCCGCCCAGCAGCTTCAAGGCCTTCAGCGCATTCTCCGGGCCGAGGTGGATATCACCCCAGGCGGGGTGGAAGGCGCCCACTTCCAGCATCACCAGGTCGAAGGGACCGAGGCGTTGCGCGATGCTCGTGTATTCGCTGGTCAGGCCGGTGTCGCCGCTGAAGAACACGCGGTGCCGGTCGCTGCGCAGCACCAGCGACGACCACAGCGTGGCATTGCGGTCCTTCAGGCCGCGGCCGGAAAAGTGCTGCGACGGCGCGGCCGTGATGGCCAGCTCGCGGCGGGTGCGGCGGTTCTTGAAGGTGTGCGTCTGCCACCAGTCCAGCTCGCTGATGCGTGCGGCCGGCACGCCCCAGGCTTCGAGGTGCGCACCGACGCCGAGCGAGGTGACGAAGGGTGTGCCACTGCGCGCCAGCTCGCGGATGGTGGGGTAGTCGAGGTGGTCGTAGTGGTCGTGCGAGATCAACACCAGGTCGATCGCCGGCAATGCGCGCAGCGCCACCGGCACCGGCTGGAAACGCTTCGGTCCGGCCAAGCGGGAGGGAGAGGCCCGCGCACCCCACACCGGGTCGGTCAGCACACGGTGCCCGTCGATTTCGACCAGCACCGTCGAATGACCCAGCCAGGTGGCGCGCAGCCCGCTGCCCGCCCGCCGGGCCCAGGCCTCCAGCGGGTTCAGCGACGGCAGCGGCGCCGGCGGCGCGCGCCGGTGGCCTCCGCGCAGGAACTGCGCCAGCGTCGGCCGCGCCGCGCTCAGGTCGCGCAGACCCGCCGGGATCGGGTGCCGATTGCGAAAGCCCTCGCCGGCCCAAAGTGACGAGTCCCGCATGCGCTCCAGGCGCTCGCCCTGGGGCCGGGCTCCGAAGGTCTTCATGCGCGCACCATAACGCCAAAGGCAGGCCAGGGTGAGCGGGTTCGGCGGGCGGCAGAATGGCCGTTGGGCGACACTGCGCCTTCGCTATCGACAAGGACACGCATGCTCGCGATCATCGGCGGCACCGGCATCTACGAACTGGCCGGCATGCAGGCGGAAGGCCATCTGGACGATGCCACGCCCTTCGGCCAGCCCTCGGGCCGCATCGTCAAGGGCCGGCTTGGCGGCCACCCGCTGCTGTTCCTGGCGCGCCACGGCAGCGGGCACAGGCACCTGCCGCATGAAGTGAACTACCGCGCCAACATCTATGCGCTCAAGCGCGCCGGTGCAACGATGATCCTCGGCTTCTCCGCCGTCGGCAGTCTGGCCGAAGCGATCGCGCCGGGCGACCTGGCGATGCCGACGCAGTACTTCGACTGGACCAAGGGCGGCCGTGCGCGCAGCTTCTTCGGCGACGGCGTGGCCGCGCATGTCTCCACCGCCGAGCCGGTGAGCCGCCGTCTCGTCGACTGGGCCGCCGCGATGGCCGCATCGATGGGCATCACGCTGCACCGCGACGTCACCTATGGCTGCGTCGAAGGCCCGCGCCTGGGCACCCGGGCGGAGAGCCACTTCCTGCGCCAGGCCGGCTGCCAGCTGGTGGGCATGACCAACGTGCCCGAGGTCTTTCTCGCGCGCGAGGCACAGATGGGCTACGCCGCGGTGTGCATCGCCACCGACTACGACTGCTGGATGGAAGACCCGGCGATGCACGTCAGCGTCAGCGCCATCCTCGCCACCTACCGCGCCAGCCTGGACCGTGCGCGCGCGCTGCTCGATGCGCTGCTGGCAGGGCCGCTGCCCGAGGCGGAGGCCGAGATTCGCACCGCCTTGAAGCACGCGATGCTCACGCCCGACGAGGTGCTGAGCGACGCGCAGCGCGAATGGCTGGCGGTGCTGCGCCGGTGAGCCTTTCGCCCTTCGGCCGTGAAGATTTGACTTCGGCCGAGCGCCATCTCCTGCGCGACGGCCGCTTCGCCAATGCGCGCGTCGAGCGCGTGGCCATCGATGGCGAGGACTGGATCTTCAAGGACTTCGCCTCGCGCGCCTGGTACGTGCGCCACAGCGTCGGGCGCTTCCTGCTCGGCCGCGAGTTGCGCGCGCTGCGCCGTCTCGAAGGCATCCGCGGCATTCCGTCGCGGGCCTTTCGTGTCGATGCCTTTGCCATGGCGGCGCGCTTCGTGCCGGGCCGCGCGTTGATCGAGGTGGAGCCGGTGCAGATGAACACGCCCTTCCTGATGGCGCTGGAAGCCTTGCTGCGCCAGGTGCACGGCCGCGGTCTGGTTCACCTGGACACGCGCGGGGGCGGCAACCTGCTGATGCAACCCGACGGCAGCCCCGGCATCATCGATTTCCAGGCCGCGCTGTCCACGCGCTGGATGCCCGCAGGGCTGCGCCGCTGGTTCGAGGCCCTGGACATGAGCGGCGTGTACAAGAAGTGGCAGCGGTTCCAGCCCGGGACCATCGGTGAACAGCGGCTGGCCAGCCTGGACCAACTCAATCGCTGGCGTCGCCTGTGGCCGTTTCGCGGCTACATGGGCCTGCGCAAGAGGCGCGCTCCGCCTGGTCGCCGGCCCGGCCGGTGAAGCGACAATGCGGCGATGAAATCCACCTCCGACGGCCTGTTCCAGCACCCGGGACTGCGCAGCTTCCTGGTGAAGATGCGTCTGCCGCTGTTCGTGCTGCTGCTGGTGCTGGTGGCGCCCTTCGCCCAGCGTGAATGGCTGCTCGCCGGCTTCGTCGTGTCGATGCTCGGCGAGTTCATCCAGCTGTGGTGTTTCGCCTCACTCGACAAGAACCTGACGCTGACCATTCGCGGCCCCTACACGATGGTGCGCAACCCGATGTACCTGGGGCGCTTCTTCATCCCCTTCGGCTTCCTGATGCTGCTCGGCCAGTGGTGGTTGCTGGCGGCCTACACCGTCATCTACTGGCTGTACATGGACGCCCGCGTGCAGCGCGAAGAGGCTCATCTGCGGCCGATCTTCGGTGCGCCCTACGACGACTATTGCGCCCGCGTGCGCCGCTTCGTGCCCGGCTGGCCGCTGGCCGGCGAGCCCGTCGGCTACTGGAACTGGGCGCTGTTCTCGCACAACAATGCCGGGCGCAACCTGATCGGCACGCTGATCGCCTGGGCGCTGGTGGCGGCCTGGGTGCTGTGGGGCATGGCGGCGGTCGGAGCCTGAGGCGGCGGGGGGTTCTTCAGCGCCGCCACGGACACGGCATTCCCCGCGGGAACGACGGTTCGGCCTCAGTTCACGCACGGCGTTGATGCCGCGTGACGTACTCGCGTAGCACACCGTCCATACGCGATTGCCATCCTTCGCCGGTTGACCTGAAGTACTCGAGGACTTCAGGGCTGTAGCGCACCGATACCAACTGCTTTGGGTTCGCTGACTTCGGACGGCCCCGCAGCGCGTGAATCGGAACCATTGCCTTCAGCTGCTTCGGCGTCAGCGGTTGTGCATCCGGGTCAGATCTGGCTGCGGCGGTGATCGCGCGATCTTCAGCCACGGTTGGCATGGCGACAGATGGCCGCTTAGATACTCTGGACATAGTGCTTCACCTCACGTCGATTGGCACGGCGCAGGCTGATCGGCCTTCGCACCTCGCCACGTTCAACAAATGCCACGCAGTAGAGGATTGCTGTCTTCGGCGCGAGCGCGATCATGCGCAATTCGCCATACTCGAAGCGCTCGTCCACCCAGACCAACGCGACTTCCCAATCGAGCTGTGCAGCCAGCGCCAACGAGACCCCGTGCTTTTCCACGGTTCGCCTTGTCTTTGGCCGAGTCAAACTCGATCCGCATGCATTAGTGTAGCTACACTAAAGAAGCGAGTCAATTGGCATGCGGAGGGGACAACTGCGGGGTCGAACGTTGGAGTTCGCCCGCGTATGGAGGTAGGCGAAGCCAGCAGTATCAGGTGCAACGATGGCGCGGTAGGCAGCTCGTGCTTCAGGCGACCCGCCGCAGTACCAATTGTGCTGATAGAAGCGCGAAGGTTGCCAACGGGAGACCGATGCCAGGCAAGGACCAGTAGTAGCTCGGATACTTCTTGCACAATGCCGTATGTAGCGCGCCGAACAGCGGCCAGCCCACGCGGCCACCAACGCTGTACGCCAAAGCAATCGATCGACCGGCGCCCGAACGGACTTGGCCAAACGACTCGACGGCAGGTCGTCTCGTGTCGAAAGCGGGCCGCCCCGCTCGTCGTAGAGATGTGGCCGTGCGTGCGGCCGTCAGAAACAGGAAAACGCCCGTGGTCCCCAAGAACACGATCTGTCTGTGGTACGACGGCGGCGCGCTCGACGCCGCGTGCTTCTATGCCCAGACCTTCCCCGACAGCGCGGTGGGCGCCGTCCATCGCGCGCCCGGCGACTATCCCTCAGGCAAGGAAGGCGATGTGTTGACGGTGGAATTCACCGTGCTCGGCATTCCCTGCCTGGGCCTGAACGGTGGGCCGGCGTTCAGGCACAGCGAAGCCTTTTCTTTCCAGGTGGCCACCGACGACCAGGCCGAAACCGACCGGCTGTGGAACGCGATCGTCGGCAACGGCGGCCAGGAAAGCGCCTGCGGCTGGTGCAAGGACAAGTGGGGCCTGTCGTGGCAGATCACACCGCGCGCGCTGACGGCCGCGGTCACCGACCCCGACCGCGCCGCGGCGAAGCGGGCGTTCGACGCGATGATGGAAATGGGCAAGATCGACATCGCGGCCATCGAAGCCGTGCGCCGCGGCTGATCGAGGCTCGCGCGCCGACGCTGTTGCGGGCGATGACCGCCAGCTTGGCGTTCAGCAGCCGGGGGGCTTGGTTCCCCGGCCCTCGCTCGAGCCCGAGCCGCGTCAAGTCAGCCCAGCACCGAAAGCAGGGCCAGCGCGGCCGGCAACGCCAGCATCGCGATGAGCGTCGACAGCGACACCAGCCCGGCGACGAAGCCGCCGTGGCCGCCCATGCGCACGGCCAGCACATAGGCGCTGGACGCGGTGGGCATGGCGCAGAAGGCGACCACGATGGTCTGCTGCGGCAGCGGCAGGCTCAGCGTGCGCACCATCAGCAGCGCCGTCAGCGGCATGGCCAGGTGCTTGATCGCCATGAAGGCCGCGGCCAGGCGCGGTGCCTCGCGCAGTGCCCCCACCTGCAGGCCGGCACCGACCGCCATCAGGCCCAGCGGCAGCGCGGCGGCACCCATGCGCGCCAAGGTCAGCGAGGCGATGTCGGGCAGGCGCAGCGACAGCAGGTTGCAGGCCAGGCCGCCCACGGTGGCCAGGATCAACGGGTTGCGCGCCAGCTCGCGCAGATAGCCCTGCCCGCCGTGGCGCGCCAGCGGCCAGACCGCCGCGACGTTGCACACCGGCACGCTCACCGCCACCAGCAAGGCCATCCAGGCCAGGCCTTGCGTGCCGCCCAGACGCTCGGCCAGCGCCAGCGCGACATAGGTGTTGAAGCGAAAGGCCGTCTGCGCGCCCGAGGCGTGAAGCCGCGCATCGACGCCCGGCGCGCGGCGCAAGGCCATCGACGACACGATGCCCACGCCCAACGCAGCCAGCGTGCTGCCCACCAGCGGCAATGCCGTGCCCGGCGACAGCGGGTACTTGACGATGGCACCGAACAACAGCGCCGGGAACAGCACGTAGTAGACCAGCCGCTCGACACCGTCCCACACCGGCCGATTCAGCGGCGTGCGCCGGCAGATCAGCCAGCCCAGTGCGATCAGCAGGAAGTCCGGCAGCAGCAACCATGTGTGGGTCATGGCCGACAGTCTGTCATGTGGCGCAACGCCTGCAGCGCGACCGCCCGATGGCGTACATTTTTGAGCGCCGAAAGCCGACGCCACGGCAGGAGCCCGATTCATGACCTATCAGACCCCGGGATTGTTGCAAGCACAGGCACGACTGGCGCCGCTGGCATCGCGTTACGTCGATGTGGATGCCTTGCCCTGGCTGCCCACGCGCTTTGCCGGCATCGAAACGAAGATGCTGCTGGAGAACAAGGACACCGGTGTGCAGACGGTGCTGACGCGCATGGCGCCGGGCGCCGTGCTGACGGATCACCTGCATGCCGACATCGAACAGACCTGGGTGCTCGAGGGCAGCCTGGTGGACGATGAAGGCGAGGCACGAGCCGGCAGCTTCGTCTGGCGCCCGGCGGGCAGCCGGCATGCGGCGACGGCGCCGAACGGCGCGCTGCTGCTGGGCTTCTTCCTCAAGCCCAACGCCTTCTTCTGAATCGATCGCAAGCCGGGCGCCGCGAAAGGACCACGCATGATCGAGCTGCAGCCGCTGTGCCCTGGCTTTGGCCTGGAAACCCACGATGTCGATCTCGCGCAGCCGCTGAGCGATGCGCGCTTCGCCGAAATCGAACGGGCCTTCTATGCCGGCCAGGTGCTGGTGCTGCGCGGCCAGCAACTGACGCCCGCGCAGTTCGCCGCCTTCGCGCGCCGCCTGGGCCCGCCGCAGCCGCATGTCATCGACCAGTTTCATCACCCGGCCGACGCCAACATCCTGGTGCTGTCGAACGTGCTGCGCGACGGCCAGCCCACCGGCTTGCAGGACGCCGGCTCGTACTTCCACACCGACTATTCCTACCTGCAGGTGCCGGCACGCGCGACGACGCTGTATTCGATCACCGTGCCCAAGGTCGGCGGGGACACGCTGTTCGCCAACCAGCAGGCGGCCTACGATGACCTGCCCGAGGCGATGAAGGCTCGCATCGAGCCGCTGCTGGGCATCCACCACTACGGCAACCGCAATGATCTGGACGAGCGCAGCCGCACCGTGGCCTCGCCCTTGTCGGACGAGCAGAAGGCGAAGATGCCGCTGGTCACGCACCGCATCGCGCGGCCGCACCCGGTCACCGGGCGCAAGGCGCTGTATGCCGTGTCGGGAAGCTCCTTCGGCATCGTCGGCTGGCCCGAGGACGAGGCGCGCGACCTGCTCGACGAACTGGCCGCGCATTCGACGCAGCCGAAGTACCAGTTCCGTCTGGCCTATGGCATCGGCGACGTGGTGATCTGGGACAACGCCTCGCTGCTGCATTCGGCCACGCTGACCGACCCCGGCGATGCGCGCACGCTGTGGCGCATCACCGTGCTGGAAATCACCGCCACCGCCGCCGCGCCGCAGGTGCTGGCGCCGAGCTTTGCCGCAGACGCGCGGTAGCGAGGCGCTACTTCAGGAACTCCGGCGACACCAGGCTGGGCAGGAACAGCACCACCTGCGGCAGCAGGATCACCAGCGCCAGCACGCCCAGCATCGGCAGCAGCATGATGAGCATGTCCTTCAGCACGTAGCCAGCTGCACCTTGGCGATGGCACACGAAATCATCAGGCACAGGCCATAGGGCGGCGTCACCAGGCCGAAGGCCAGGGAGACGATGCCGATCATCGCGAAATGCACCGGGTCCATGCCGACCGCCTTGGTGAGCGGCTCGCAGGATCGTGCCGACGATGATGATGGCCGGGATGGCGTCGAGAAAGCAGCCGACCACCAGGAAGACGACGGCGACGAAGAAGCCGGTGCCGATCGGCGCCCATGCCCCAGGAGCCGACGCCGGCCAGCATCGCCTGCGGAATCTGGTAGTAGGCCAGCAGCCAGCCGAAGGCGCTGGCGGTGCCGACGCAGAACAGCGCGACGCCGGCGAAGCGTCCGGTGTCGCCCAGCGCCTCGTACAGCTGCTTCAGCCCCATCTCGCGGTAGACGAAGCGAGAGCAGCGCCGGCATAGAGCACCGCGATGCAGGCGGACTCGGTCGCGGTGAACCAGCCGAACATCTTGCCGCCGATGATGATCGCCGGCGTCATCAGCGCCGGCAGGGAGACGAACAGCGCGCGCACGAACTCGCCAGAGTGGCGCGCGGATAGGTCGGGTAGCCGCGCCCCTTCGCATAGGCGTGCACCGTCGCCATCTGCACGCCGGCGCATCAGCAGCCCGGCATGATGCCGGCGAGGAACAGCGCGCCGATCGACACCGTGAGCACGCCGCCCCAGACGATCATCAGGATCGACGGCGGGATGATCACCGCCAGCACCGCCGAGACCGCCGTGATGGCCACCGAGAACGTCGGTCGTAGCCTTCCTTGCGCTGCGCCTCGATGAAGATCTTGCCCGGCTCGACGCGCATCGGCGGTGGACGAGCCCGAGATGCCGGCGAAGAAGAACGACAGCACGACGTTGATCTGCGCCAGCCCGCCCGGGAAATGCCCGACCATGGTGCGCGACAGCCGTCATCAGCCGGTCGCGTGATGCCGCCGACATTCATCAGGTTGGCGGTCAGCAGGAAGAACGGCACCGCCAGCAGGATGAAGGAGTTGTAGGCGTTGAAGGTCTCCTGCATCAGACGATCATCGGCGCCAGCCGCGGCTCGAATGCCATCAGCGGCAGGCAGGCGAGGCCCAGCGCAAAGGCCACCGGCACGCGCAGCGCCATGAGGGCGAAGAAGACGACCGAACAGGATCGATCGCCGCCGGTCGCCGGCGTGAAGTCGCGCCGCCCATCAGCGCGCCCCGGCGCCGAACAGTCACGCAGGTTGGCCAGACGAACTGCTCGCCCCGGAAGACAGCCAGGTCACGCCGCCGCAGTCGGCCAGGCCATGATGGATCAGCCACAGCGGCAATTCGGCCAGCTCGGAGCGGTACCAGGCGAAGTCGACGAACTCGATGCCGAACCAGACGAACACCAGCCCCAGCGCCAGGAGCGAACAGCGCGAACGATGCTTCAGCAGCCGCATTGCGCGCGCCTGCCAAGCTCGGCCACAGGTCGACGACGAAATGGATGCCTTCGCGGATGCCGACCATGGCGCCGATCATGATCATCCAGACGAGGAGGAAGCGCGCCATCTCCTCGGTCCAGATGTAGGGCGGGATCAGTGCGGTGTAGCGCGAGAAGATCTGCAGCGTCACCGGGATGATGAGGATGCGAACGAGATCGCTAGCAGTGCCGAGCAGCGGGCATAGCAGCTCGTAGCCGCCGTCGCATCAGTTCGTGCATGGCCGTTCGCCCACAGCGGGCATCGAAAAGTCCGGCGCAGGCGGTGCCGGCGCGCCGGACCGCATCGGCTGTCGGGACTCACATCGATGTTGATCTTCTTGTAGATCTCCTCGGCGTCGATTTCCTTGGCGTAGGCGGCCATCACCGGATCGACCGCCTTCTTCATCGCCGCGCGGTCGGTGAAGGGAATCTGCTTCAGCTTGCCGGCCTTCTGGATCGCATCGAGCTTGCCTGGTCTTCCTCGATTCGACCTGGCGGCCGTAGGCGCCGGCTTCCTTGCCGGCCTTGCGGATCGCGTCCTGCAGGTCGGGCGGCAGCTTCTTGAAGGTCTTGCCCGAGAAGCAGATCGGCCGGATGGTGATGGCATGCTGGGTCAGCGCAGGTTCGGCGCGACTTCGAAGAACTTCATCTGCTCGACGCCGGCGGCCTCGTTCTCGCCGGCCTCGATGACGCCGTTCTGGATGGCGTTGTAGACCTCGTTGTAGGCGATCACCGTCGGCGACATGCCGGCCGCGGCGAAGGTCTTGCTCCAGATCGGCGCGCCCTGCACGCGGATCTTCAGGCCCTTCAGGTCGGCCATGTTGGCGATCGGCTTGTTGGCGAAGATGTTGCGCGTGCCGCCGCCGGCATAGCCGATCAGCATCACGTCGGCCTTGGCCGCCGATCTCGTCGGCCACCGGCTTGAGCAGGTCGGGGTCGAGCACCTTGTTCCAGTGCGTCGAGGTCGCGGAACAGGAAGGGCGCATCGATGAAGGGCGCGGCCTTCGAGAAGGTCGACATGTGCGCCGGCGAGACGATGGCGTAGTCGACCGACACGCCCTGGGTCATGTACTCGAAATAGTGCTTCTCCAGCCCGAGCTCGCTGTTCTTGTGCAGCACGAAGTTGATCGGCTTGCCGTAGTACTTCTTCACCAGTTCCTCGAACTTCAGCAGCGCCTTGGTGAAGGCGTGCTCGTCGTTGAACTGCACCGCGCCGTGCAGCGTGATCGGCGCCTGGGCCTGCACCAGGCCGGCGGCACACAGGCCAAGAACCAGCAGCGCGCGCCGCGCGCTCAGGAATGAAGTGCGCATTCGTTGTCTCCTCGGGTTGAGCAATACCACCTTGCGCGGGCCATGGCCCGTTCTCGATCGGGTGTTGCGGTGGTGCGGCCAATTCTGGGGCGCCGCTTCAGCGCCTGTCAACGCGGCCGGACCCGGGGGTCGGCGGGCCGCTCAGCCGCCGCGCGCCAGTGCCGCTTGCATCCGTGGCATCGCGGCGTCGATGCCCAGCCGCTCGCGCAACGCCAGCAGCGGACCGAAGCGACGTTGCTTCTTCTGCACATGGTTGTGCGCGATCTCGCTCAGACGATGTTCGAGAAAGGGGTTGAGCAGGCGCTCGCGCAATTCCGCCAGGTAGTCCAGCACCGCCTGGCGCATGCCCAACGCATCCAGCACGGGCAGCATCTCGTCGGACCACAGCGCTTCGAGCTCGGCGCGCAGCCGCGCATCGTTCATGGCTTGCCGCACCGTCTCGCCGGCCGCCCGGGCGTCACGTTGCCAACACTCGGCGAGGAAACTGTGGCCGCCATTGAGCAGGAACAGCTTCAGCCGCGCGTGGTGCGCCAGGTCGTCGGTGAGAACGATCGATTCGTGCCGGCACGGCAACACCAGGCGCGGCTGCGCTTCGACGGCCCACAACGCGTAAGGCTCGGCCACCGCACCCACCGGTTCGATCGGCGCGGACACGATGCGGTCCACCAAGGAGTTGGCCCAGACGACGTGCGTGCGCAGCCAGGCAAGAAAGTCGGAGGGTAACGACCACGACACCGCCAGAGCACAAACCAGGTCGCGCAGCGTGTCGCCGTTGCGCTCGATCAACTCGCAGGGCAGGATCGACAGGTCGGCATGGGGACGCGTTGCCCAGCGCCGATGCAGCAACAGCAGCAGCTTGGCCGGGAAACTTCGCGCCGCGCGCGGTGCGCCCTGCAGCAGCGCGGCGGTGTCGGCGTCATCGAGCTGATACCCTCGGTCGGCGGTATTGGAGACGATCACGCGGGCGTCGTGCGCCACGCTGTGCAGCAGCCGCGGCCAATCGGTTTCGGCGACCAGCGCTTCGCGCACCGCGTGGCCGATGAGCGTCTGATCGATGACCTCGCCAAGCCGCACGCCACGCACACGCACCGGATAGCCAGCGCCGCCGGCCAATGCCGCGACGCGCGCCGCGCTGGCCGGGTTGTGCGTGGTCTGCACCACGCAGATGCCGCCCAGCGCCTGGCCGTCCTCGCCTCGATCCAAGGCCTGCGACACGAACAGTGCCGCGTGCGCCAGCAGGAAGCGGCTGGTGCCGAACTGGACAATCGGTTGACCCATGTTTGAGGCTGCCCCGCACGCCGACTTTGCGGCAGGCGATGATATCGACGCCGACGCTATATGCAGCCGAAGGCCGGCCCTACACTGCCCGCGACGGGCCATCGACGCCGATACGGAGCATCAACCTGTGGAGTGGGGCGAGATCGTCAAGTTCTTCGCGGCATTGTTCGCGATCATGAATCCGGTGGGCAACATTCCGGTGTTCCTGTCGGTCACCGATGGGCGTTCGGATGCCGAGCGCGCACGCATCGCCACCGTTGCCGCCATCGCCGTCGCGCTGATCCTGACGGCGTGCGTGCTGGTCGGCGCGCTGGTCCTGGAGGCCTTCCAGATCTCGATCGCCGGGCTGCGCACCGCCGGCGGACTGATCGTGCTGTCGATCGCTTTCTCGCTGCTGCACGCCAGGCCCAGCGGCATGCACCACACCGCGGGCGACGCCGCCGCGCAGGACGACCCGGCGGTCTATCCGCTGGCGATGCCGCTGATGGCCGGCCCCGGCGCCATTGCCACGGCCATCGTCTTCGCGCACGGTGCGAGCGACCCCGCCGGGTACGGCGCCTTGATCGGCGTCGTCGTCGTGATGGCTGCCATGCTGTACCTGGCCATGCGTCTGGCGGTGCCCGCGTCGCGCCTGCTCGGGCAGGCCGGCATGAACGTCGTCACGCGGCTGATGGGCATCATCCTCGCGGCGATATCGGTGCAGATGATCTTTGCCGGAGCGCGCGTGCTGATGCACGCATAGCCGGGCGATCAATCCAGGGTGATTTCGGTGTGCACCGCCCCGGCGCGGTCGGCGCGCGCGCGTCAGCGCGATGCGCGTACCGCGCTCGCCGCGCACCACCCACTCCGCCACGGCGCGGTCGGCGGTGACGGCGGGGTTGGGCAGGAAGGCCTGCAGCGACACCTTCGGCGCATGGCCTTCCAGGTGCGGGCCTTCGAAACGCTCGCGGCCGTTGAGCAGGCTGCAGCCTCGGCGGCAGGTGGATCTCGAAGACCGTGCCACGCGCCATTTTGCGTTCCAGCGCACGCTTGCTGACGTACGCCGGCAGGTAGCCGCTGTTGGCCACCGCGAAGCGCACGCGCCAGGTGTCGTCGCCGAGCGCGCGCACCTCCGTGCGCAGCACTTCCAGCTTCGGCAGCGACAGCGCGATCTGCGTCATCCACGCCGGGAAGCGCGCCGCCTCGCGCTCGCGCAGGTGCGGCGGCGGGTTGCGCCAGTAGTTCATCTTGTCCCAGCCGCCGATCTCCACCTCGCCCAGCTGCGGGTGCTGGAAGGGCGTCCAGTCGACATGCGCCTGGCCGCCGCAGTGCTCGTCGCTCCACTTCAGCAGCTTCAGGTCGTCTTCCGCCGGGTGGTCGCGGTACCAGTGGATCCAGTCGTAGTCGGTGATGCCGGCCTCGCGGTTCGGCGCCCACAGCTCCACCGTCCAGAACAGCGCGCCCAGGTGCTCGTAGATCCAGTCCTGCGTGCCGGTGATGATTTCCTTCGGGTGGTACTTGAAGTCGTGGAAGATGCTGATCGCCGGGTAGCCGCTGACAGTTGCGTCGCCGATCTCGCTCAGGCGCTTGTAGATCCACAGGTCCTCGGGCGTCATGTCGTCGTCGCTCTGCGTGCCCATCGGCCGCAGGATGACGCCGCTGTGGGTGTGGAAGCTGACCGCCGCGCCGATGTTCGGGTGCCTGGCGATGAAGTCGACCATCGCGCGCACCTCGGGCTCGCTGGTCGGGTACGGGCCGGCGCCGGGCTGCTCGAACTCCTGCCGCCAGTAGGCCGGGAAGTTGCGGTTCAGGTCCAGCCCTTCACGGTTCGGGTTGGCCCTGATGCTCAGGCCGTCGTAGTTCTTGAGCAGGCCTTCGGGCATGACGCGGTAGTACATGCCGCCGAACTCGCCGGGCAGCCGCGGCGTCATCAGGCGCGCGTCCTGCGGGTGCATCTTCCAGCCGCCGTGCGGGTCGGGGATGCGCATGCTGAGCACGCGGCCGTCGCCGTCGATGTCCTCCACCGTCAGGCCGTCGACGGGCGCCTCGTCGAAAGGATAGGGCCGCGTCGACGAGCGGATGTGGCGCGGCTTGTCGGCCAGCGCCAGCTCGGCGCCGTCGGGGTTCAGGCGCGGGCAGATGTAGACCACGCGCGTGTCGAGCAGCTGCGTCACCTGGCGGCCGACCTCGCCGGCTTCGCCGTAATGGCTGACCAGGTGATGCAGCCAGTACAGGCAGGCGGTGCTGGCCGTCAGCTCGGCGGCATGGATGTTGCCGTCGACCCAGAAGGCGGGCTTGTCGGTGTCGGGCCCGGTGTGCGCGTTGGTCAGCGCCAGCAGCCAGATGTCGCGGCCTTCGAAGCTCTTGCCGATGCTGCGCAGGCTGACCAGGTCGGGCCGGGCTTCGGCGTAGTCGCTGAGCAGGCGGGTCAGTTCGGCGTGGCGGTAGAACTGGTCGAAGCGGGGGACGGGGTGGCGGGCATGGGTAGGCGTTGCTTGCGGACGATGCATGATTGTGGTCCCGGCGGCGCTGCCGCTGCACGCGGCAAGGGCGGCCATGAACAACGCACAACGGCTGGAACAGATGCTGCAATCCGTCGTCGAGCGCATCGGCGACCCGGCGCCGCTCGTCTATGAGCGCCTGTTCGACAAGGAGCCGGCGCTGCGGAGATGTTCGTGCTGGACACGCAGGGTGCGGCGCGTGGTGAGATGTTCCACCGCGCCATCGAGACGCTGCTCGACCTGGCCGGCGAGCAGGCCTATGCCCGCACGATGATCGAGGCCGAGTGGTCCAACCACCGCATGAACGGCGTGTCGAAGGCGCAGTTCGACGCCTTCTTCGAGTCATGGGTGAGGTCTTCCGCGAGGCGCTCGGCGCGGATTGGTGCGTCGACACCGACCGCGCCTGGCGCGACACCGTCACACGCATCGGCGGCATGACCCGCGAAGAGACGGCGACGGCCTGAGCGCCGTCAGCCGCGCGGCGCGCCATCGACGAAGACGCGCAGCTCGCCGCTGGGAAAGCTGCTGCCAGTCTTCGCCGGTGGTCAGCGGCTCGGTGGCGACCACGGCGACGCGGTCGGTGGGCTGTCGTCAGTGCGGCGAAATCGACACTCAGGTCCTCGTCGGCCAGTTGGGCCGGACGGAACGGGTGCTGGCGCTGCAGCCAGTGCAGCTTGGTGGTGCCGTGCGCCCACAGCGCCTGGCCGTTGGACAGCAGCATGTTGAAGGTGCCGTGGCGGCGGGCCAGGGCAGCAGTTCGCGCAGCGTGCAGCTCAGCTCGTCGATGCTGGGCACGCTGGCATGCGCCTTGGCCAGCTCCTGCATCAGCCAGCAGAAGGCCAGCTCGCTGTCGGTGTCGCCCACCGGGCGGAAGGCGCCGTGCAGCCGCGGGTGGAAGTCCTTCAGGTCGCCGTTGTGGGCGAACACCCAGTAGCGGCCCCACAGCTCGCGCACGAAGGGGTGGCAGTTCTCCAGCGCCACGTTGCCCACGGTGGCCTTGCGGATGTGGGCGATGACGTTGTCGCTCTTGATCGGGTAGCGCCGCACCATGTCGGCCACCGGCGAGTTCACCGCGCTGTGCGGGTCGACGAACAGGCGCAGGCCCTTGTCCTCGAAGAAGGCGATGCCGAAGCCGTCCTTGTGCTCGTCGGCGCGCGTCGCCAGGCCGGTGAAGGAGAACATCACGTCGGTCGGCGTGTTGGCGTTCATGCCGAGCAGTTGGCACATGGTCAGCGGATCGGCAAAAACAACTTCGCGAGGCCCTTTGCGCTGACCAGGTTGCCGGGGTTCGCGGTTTCCTCGAGCACGCCGCTCATGCGGCGCAGGATGCGCGGGCTGTTGCGCGCGCGCCAGATCACCAGGTCGGCCAGCCAGGGGTGGGCGTTGACGCGGCTGGCCTTGCGGTACAGCTCGAAGCGCGGCTGCAGCGCGCGCAGCGAGGCTTCGTAGGCGCGTGCGCACGGCCGCGTCGTCCTGGGCGCGCCGCTGCACGATGGCCTGCGCCGCGAGCATGCCGGTTTCCATCGCCTTGCCGATGCCCTCGCCGCTGAAGTCGTAGGTGCTGCCCACCGCCTCGCCGGTGGCGAGCAGCCCGGCGCGCGAATACAGCGCGCCGTCGAGCGAGCAGCGCAAAGGCGCGCCCTTCAGTTCGCCGACCACCTCGCCACCGGCCATCAGCTCGCGCGCCGGGGGATAGAGGTCGCAAAAGGCATCGAACAGCTGGCGCAGGTTGACATCCTGCATGCGCAGCCGGCCGGTGCCGGCCAGGCCGAAGCAGTTGCCCAGGCCGACGCCGATGTTGAACACGCCGTCACGGCAGGGGAAGATCCAGCCGTAGCCCTGCTTCAGGCGCTTGTGCCAGATGATCTCCAGCGCCTTGATGCGCCCGACCATGGCGTCGTTCTTCACGTAGCCGCGCAAGCGCGATGCCGGTGGGCGTGCGGCGCTGGCACAGCTCGGCAGCAAGCATGGCCTGCGGCACGGCGCCGGTGGCCAGCACGACCCACGGCGGCGCGCACTTCGTGCAGCGCCTCGCCGATCTTCAGCCGCGCGCCGACCACGCGCCCGCGCAGTGCCGGTTGCAACGCATCGGGCGCGTCGCCGTCGAGGATCGCCGACTCGAAGCGCGCCGGCGGCAGCAGCCGCGCGCCGGCACGCTGCGCGGCGCGGCACAGGATGTCGTCGAGCTGCCGGCGCGGCAGCACCGCCACGCGCCCCGGCACGTCGACACGCCCGCCGCGCGGGCCGATGCAGCCCACATGCTGCGCCGGCTGCGCCACGGCCATGACTTCGTCGTACACGCCCAGCTTGCGCAGCGCGCTGTGCGCATCGGGGATCAGGCCGTCGCCGCAGACCTTGTCGCGCGGGAAGGCATGCTGGTCGGCCAGCAGCACGTCCAGGCCGGCCAGCGCCAGCTTCTGCGCACAGGCGCTGCCGGCGGGGCCGGCGCCGATCACCAGCACGTCACAGCTTTCGGGCAGGGCAGCTCGGACATGGACGACCTTGCGGCGCGGGTGCATGGGAGAGCGCGGATTGTAGGCAGCGGGGGCGCGCGCCGGGGCGGCCGGAGCGTGCGATGCTCGGCGCCACCGCACTTCCCCTTTGGAGACGCCGCATGAGCCTGGCATACGACCACCCGCGACTGCCACCCGCTTGCGCGAGGACCTGGCGCTGGCACTGCGCGCCGCGGCCCACCACGGCCTGGGCGAAGGCGTGTGCAACCATTTCAGCGTGGCGCTTCCCGACGATTCACGCCGCTTCCTGATCAACCCGCGCGGGCTGCACTGGAGCGAGATGGGTGCCGACGACATCGTGCTCATCGACGAGCGGGGCGGTGTGCTGGCCGGGCGCCATCGCGTGGAGCCGACCGCCATGTTCATCCACGGCGCGGTGCATCGAATCAGCGGCTGCGCGGTGGTGCTGCACACGCACATGCCCTATGCCACGGCGCTGACATTGACCAGCGATCGTGCGCTCGACCCCTGCGCCAGCCAGGGCGCGATGCGCTTTTATGGCCGGATCGGCATCGATGCCGACTACAACGGCCTGGCACTGGACTGGGCCGAAGGCGAGCGCATCGCCCGCGCCATGCAGGCCAAGGACGTGGCCTTCCTCGGCAACCATGGCGTCATCGTGACCGGTGCCAGCGTGGCCCAAGCCTATGACGACCTGTACTACCTGGAGCGCGCCTGCATGCACCAGGTGCTGGCGATGAGCACCGGCCGGCCGCTGGTGCGCGTGGGCGACAAGCTGTCGGCCCATGTGGCAGAGCAGATCCAGGGCGAGCGCGAGCAGTCCGAACTGTTCTTCGAGGCGCTGCGGCGTTTGCTGCCGGCGCCGGGGTGCGCGGTGGCCGGTGATCCTACTCAAAGCCGACGCGGCACTTGACTCCGGCCGGAATTTCGCCTTTGGGGTTGGGCAGGTCCAGGCGCACACCGAAGGTGCCGCTGGCCGAATCGACGACGCGGTCGACGATGCTCACCTTGGCCTGGTAGCGCCCGCTCAGCGGCGCCTCGGCCTCGACCATGGCGCTGGCGCCCGGCTTGACCTTGCCGTACATGGCAACCGGCAGGATCACCTCCACGCGCAGCGGGTGCGTCTGCGCCATGCGCAGGATGGCCCGCGCGGTCTCGCCGGTCTGCGCGATCTCGCCGGCGTGCTGCAGCCGCTCGGTGACGACGCCGTTGAAGGGGCTGCGGATGCGCCGCTGCTCCAGCAGTTCGTTGATGCGTTTTTCCTCGATCGACGCCAGGCGGCGGTTGTCCTTGGCTTCGAGCAGGTTGGCCTCGGCCACCTGCATCTCGGCCAGCGAATCGTCGCGGTCCTGCGCGGCGATGAAGTTCTCCTTCACCAGCTGTTCGCGCCGGCGCAGCTTGTCCTTGGCCGCCACCAGGCGGCTTTCGGCGCTCTTCAGCTGGCCTTCCATCACCGCGCGGTAGCGCGCGGCGTCGAGTGCGGCGCGTTCGGCGCCGGAATCCAGCTGCACCAGCAGCTGCCCCTTCTTCACCTCGTCGCCGCGGTCGACGAAGATGGCGTCGATGCGCGCCTCGACCGAACTGCGCAGCTCGATGCGCTGCGTCGGCTCGATCAGGCAGGCGAAGCCTTTGCCCGAGGGCGCGGTTTGCGCCACGACCAGAGCCGGCAGCAACAGAACGATTGCCAGGTATTTGCATGTCATAGCGGATCGCCGGAGAAGGACATCAGTCGATCGAGGTCGCGGTCCTGCCGCAAGGTATCGCGCCGCGTGCGCGCATGCATCGCTTCGGCGCGCGATTGCGCGGCGCGGCGGCAGCGCTGCACCCATGGCTGCACCGCCTGCGGCCGGGTGCCGAACACCTTGCGCAGCAGCGCATGCTCGGGCCCGCCATGCTGGCGGAAGATTTCGTCGTCGAGCGCGACGATGGCCTGGCACACGCCCGGGTCGCCCTGGCGCGCGCAGCGTCCGAAGAGTTGCCGGTCGATGCGCGGCGACTCGTGATATTCGGTGAGGATCACGTGCAGCCCACCGACAGACGCCACGCCCTCGCCCAGCGCGATGTCGGTGCCGCGGCCGGCCATGTTGGTGGCCACGGTGATCGCGCCGCGCTGCCCGGCCGCCGCCACGACCTCGGCCTCGTCGGCGTCCTGTCGGGCGTTCAGCACCGCATGCGGCAGACCGTGTTCGCCGAGCACATGGCTGAGACGTTCCGAGGCCATCACCGAGCGCGTGCCGACCAGCACCGGCTGGCCGCGCGCGTGCATGCCGGCCACGGCGCGCGCCACCGCCTGCCACTTCGCGGCCTCGTCCGCAAGCACCCGGCTGGGCAGGTCGGCGCCGCGCACTGGGCCGATGCGTTGGCAACGCCACGGTGCGCAGCCTATAGACGGCATCGAGCTCCTGCGTCATCTCGCGCGCCGTGCCGGTCATGCCGGACAGGCGCAGGTAACGGCTGAAGTAGCGCTGGTAGGTGATCCGCGCCAGCGTCTGTGTCTGCTCCGAAAGCGCCACGCCTTCCTTGGTCTCGATCATCTGGTGCAGGCCCTGCTCCCAGGTGCGGCCTTCGAGTACGCGGCCGGTGTACTCGTCGATGATCTGCACCTTGCCCTCGCCATCCACCAGGTACTGCTTGTCGCGATGGAACAGGTGAGTGGCGCGCAGCGCCTGCACGATGAGCTGCTCGCGCGCCTGGGCCGAGCGCCACGGGTCGCCCCGGCCCTGACTCAGTTGCTTGATGCGCGCGCGGCCGGCATCGGTCAGATGCAGATCACGGCGGCCCGGGTCGATGACATGGTGCACGTCGGCGTCGAAATCGACAGCCCAGGCCAAGGCCTGCTCGAACGCGGCCGCATGATCGATGGCGCCGGCCTTCTCGGCCAGGATCAGCGGCGTGCGCGCCTCGTCGATGAGGATGCTGTCGGCTTCGTCGACGATGGCGAAGTGCAGCCCGCGCAGCAACGGCGGCTGCACCGCACCAGCGGCGAACAGCTGGCGCACGCGCAACTGCGCCGCGCTGGCGCGGCCGCCGGCGGCGACGCGGTCGCGCAAGTAGTCGAAGACCAGGTCCTTGTTGGTGCAGTAGCTGATGTCGCACCCGTAGCCGGCGCGCTTGGCTTCGGGCGGCATGTCGTGCGTTACCACGGCCACGCTCAAGCCGGCAAAGGCAAACAGCGGCTGCAGCTTGTCGGCATCACGCCGCGCCAGGTATTCGTTGACGGTGACCACATGCGTCGGCACGCCGGCCAGACCCGCCAGGCAGGCGGCCAGGCCGGCGGTGAGCGTCTTG
Organism: uncultured beta proteobacterium; assembly: GCA_963837675.1. Lineage (GTDB taxonomy): Bacteria > Pseudomonadota > Gammaproteobacteria > Burkholderiales > Burkholderiaceae_C > Rubrivivax. Next base: position 666,865 of record CAWIOH010000003.1, read on the forward strand.
CCTTCGCCGGTGGCCATTTCCGCCAGCCGGCCGCGCAGCAACGTGGCCGCACCGATCAGCTGCACCGGGTAGGGCTGCATGCCCAGCGTGCGCCGCGCGGCCTCGGCCACCAGCAGCAGGGCTTCATGGACATCGCGCCGGCCCAGGCGGTGCACCGCGCGCGGCGCCACGGCGCGCAGCGCTGCCAGCAGCGCGGCATTGTCCAAAGCGCGGCAGCGCGTCGATTCGGCGCGCAGCGCACGAGCGATGCGTCGCACTTCGCGCGCGGGCGGCAGCGTCATCCAGCGGCCGAAGCGCGCGACCACGCCCAGCGCGAACTGGTCCGATGCCGACACAGTCTTGTCCTCGCGCTCGGCGTACATGCTGCGCGCCAGCTGGCCGCGGACCGTCAGGCTGGACGGGCTGCTCACAGCTGGAAGTGCGAAAGGAACGCGCGACGCACACCACGCCACAGCCGCCAGCCCAGCGGCTCGGCGCCGTGCTCGAAACGCACATGTACGTGGCTGCCCAGGAAGTCGTGCGGCACCTCCTTCGGCAGCGCCAATTCGAACTCGAACACCGATTGCAACGTGGCCAGGCCGCGCTTGTCGCGCGGATCGACGATGGCCGCTCCACCCCCTTGCTCGCCCAGCGCCGCGCTCGGCAGCTCGCGCGAGGCCGCCGGCACCGCGCGCACCAGCTTGGCCGGCCACGGGCCGTCCAGCCCCTGCGCCAGGCGCACCTGGACGGACCGGGTGTCCAGGCGCACGGTGTCGGCCTCGGCCTGCGACACCACCAGCCGCACCAGCGGCGCGTCGCTGCTGCGCACGTAGCCGACCACCTCGCCCTTCTTCAGCCAGCGGCCTGGCAGGTCGGCTGCCTTCGCCATCAGCAGAGTGCCAGCGACGCCGCTGCGCAAGACCAGGCCATCGGCTTCACTCTGCAGCCGGCCCAGCGCCGCCTGCTCGCGCGCGAGGTCCTGCTCGAGTTGCCGTGCGCGCGCCGGCGCGGTGGCCCAGGCGGCGGTGTGCTGCACCTGCGTTTCCTGCACGCGTGCCTGTTGCGCCGCGACGCGCGCAGCCAGCCCGGGCTCGACGCTTTCCAGCACCGGCTGGCCCACCGCGAGAATCGTCCCCGGCTCGGCGTGCAAGGTGCGTGCGAAGCCGTTGCTCTGCGCGCGCAGGATCGCTTGTTCGGGCAGCCAGAGCACACCGTCGGCATGGGTGTGGTAGGGCAGCGGCACCACGAACAGGCCCACACCGAGCAACGCCGCGCCGCCGGCCAGCACGCCGCGCACGCGCGCCCCACGGTCGGCGAACTGCGGCGCGGTGGCGAGCGCGCGCAGGCCCTTGAAAATCGGCCACAACACGCCGCTGGCCACGGTCCAGATGCCCATCAGCACGCCGATGAAGAAGAACTGCTGCGCGACGAACAGCGCGATGCCGATCGACACCAGCAGCCGGTAGACATAGGCCAGCGGCGCGTAGCCGATGAACCAGCGGCGCTCGCCCGGCGTGGCCGCCGGCGGCTGTGCGTTGCGCACGCCGAAGACCCAGCGCTCGGCCAGGTACTGCCAATGCCTGTTGGCCCGCGTGCCCAGGTTGGGCACTTCGATCAGGTCGGCCAGGATGTAGTAGCCGTCGTAGCGCAGCAGCGGGTTGGCGTTGAAGAACAGCGTGGTCACGCTGGCCAGCACGGCCACGTTGTAGGCCACGGCGCGGGCCACGCCGGGCTCGAGCAGCAGCCAGAAATAGAAGGCGATGGCCGCCAGCGCCAGTTCGGCCAGCATGCCGGCGGCGCCGACCAGCGCACGTTGCCACTTGCCGACGAAGGCCGAGGCGTTGGACACATCGACATAGGGGATCGGGTACATCGCCAGCAGCATCACGCCCATCTCGTGCACCTCGCCGCCGCGCATGCGACAGGCCAGGCCATGGGCGAACTCGTGAACCACCTTGACCAGCGGGAACAGCAGCGCCAGCATCAGCAGGTTGTTGCCGGCCAGCAGGCGCTCATTGAGGTTGCCGCCGAGCTCGCGCCAATGGGTGGGCACCAGCAGCAACGCCGGCAGCACCAGCAGCAGCCACAGCAGCACGCCGGGCCAGCCGAACAGTGGGCGCAACGCACGCAACAGCCAGCGCAACGTGGGGTCGGGGTCGAACAGCGGAAAGCGCAGCGCCACCGGGTTGGCCAGGCGCGAGATCCACTTGCGCCGCTGCTGCTTGCCGCGCCGCTCGAACAGCTCGGCCACGTCGGGCGTCACGTCCATCAGCACCAGGTCGGCGGCATGCAGCTGCCCGAGCAGGCGGATCACATCGTCCTGCGTCGGCGTGTCGTCGGTGAGTTCGTCGCTGAGAAGCGCCCAAACCTCCGCCATCGTGCGCTGGCCGTCGAGCAGGTTGAGCACGCGGTAGCTGGCGAAATTGAAGCGCTGGTGTTTGCCGCCGACGCGATCTTCGATGACGTACCAGGCCTCGCCGCGATAGACGTGGCGGTGGACCTGCACATGGCCGCGCAGGCGCGGCTTCAGCGAACGCAGCCGGTACCAATTGTTCGACAGCAGCGGCCGGGTCATTGGAGCCCCTCGGCCGAAGGGTACTTCGGCCGGTCCCCCGCGGAGACGCAGGCCGGCTTGGGGGCGGCCCGGCGCTCGGCCCACCTTGGCCGGGTCACGGCATGGCCCTCCACCAGGTCAGGCGGATCCAGTCCACCAGCGGACGGGTCCACATCCACAGCAGGCTGGCGCGGCCGGCATCGACCTTGGCCACGCCTTCCATGTTGGGGCTCAGCTTGGGCGCGGCATCGCCCAACTCGGCTTCGACGCGGAAGTAGTTGCGCCCGTCCTCGGCCACTGCGATCGGCGTGAGTTTCTTCACCACGAAGGGCCAGCTGCTGCCGGGCAGGGCGGACAGCACCAGCTCGCCGGACGCGCCAGCCTTGACGTGGCCGATGTCGCGCTCGTCCACCTTCAGGATCACGCGCCATGCATCCAGCGGCGCCAGCTCGAACAGCACCTTGCCCTGCTCCAGCGGCGAGCCCAGCTGCTGCGACAGATCGCCCGACACGATCACGCCGTCGAAGGGGGCGACGACGTTGACCCGCTCCAGCTTGCCCAGCACCAGGTCGAGCTGCGCGCGCGCCTGGTTGGCCTGCGCCGCGGCCAGGCTCTGGTCGACGCGGTTGCCCTTGGCCATGCCTTCGCGCTCCTTCTGCAGCGCCACGGCCAGCTCGGATTCCCAGCGCACCCGCTCCAGCCGCAGGTCCTTGTCGTCGAGCACGGCCAGCACCTGGCCGTCCTTGACGCGGTCACCGGCACGCGCCGGCGCCTCGCGCAGGTAGCCTTCGAAGGGCGCCACCGCCGCACGCTGCACCGCGCCTTCGACCAGCGCCTGCGAGGCGATGCGAAACGGCGCAGGAATCACCGCCAGCAGCACCAGCAGCGCCACGCCCAGGCCAAGGCCCAGCTTCCACGCCGGGTGCGAGCTGTCGGTGGCCAGGCCGAGCCAGCGCCGGCCGGTGCGCGCCGACCGTGCCGCGGCCCCTTCCTCGGCCTCGCGCTTCATCTGCAGCGCCGGAGCCAGCCCCAGCGCCAGGGTGTCGAGGTATTCCCGCTCGTCGGCACCGAAGGGGCGGTCGCGCTCCAGCATCAGCACGCCGGCCACGCCGCCGGCAGCGACCAGCGGCAACGAGCACAGCGCCGCCGCACCGGACGCCTGCGCATAACGCCGGTGCGCGCTGCTCACATCCAGGCTGTCCCGCGGCGGCGCCGGCCAGACGATGCACTGGCGCTGGTCGAAGGCCTCGTGCATGGCCTGGGCGGCGAGATTGACGAGGCCGGCGCGCTCCTCGAACCAGGCGGCATGCGATACCGCCAGCACCCTCAAGGTCTTGCGCCGGGCCACGCCGAGTTGCACCTGGTGACAGCCGAACTCGCGCCCGACACGGTTGACCAGGGCCAGCGCGGCCTCGCGCCGGCTGGGTTCGGCCATCAAGGCCAGCAGCGTGTCGAGCAGGAAGCGGCCCTGCGCGTTGCGCCCCTGCTGGCGCTGCAGCGCTTGCTGGTGCAGCAGATCGACCAGCCAGCCCGCGCCCCAGTGCACCAGGCGCAGGCAGCTTTCCAGTTCGTCGTCGGCGGCGGCCCCCAGGTCGAGCACCACGGCGCCATGCAACTGTGCATTCGCCAGCAGCGGGTAGGCCAGCCGCGCGCGGCCTAGCTCGTCGTGACGCACCACGCCCTCGCGCTGGCGCAAGGCTTCGGTGGCGATCTCCGACAGGTAGCTCAGATCGCGCGCCGGCGGCAGTGCCGCGACCGGCGCGAAGCTGCCATCGGCCTGGGCCAGCAATACCAGTCCGGCACGGGCACGGCTCAATGCGCGACACATCACCTCGAGCCAGGCGCCGTGCAATTGTTCGGCCGTCTCGGCCTGCGACAGCATCTGCCAGGCATCGGCGCGCTGCTGCAGATCGGTGTCTTCTGAAACCTCGGCCATGGGCAAGATAAAGCGCGGAGCGGAACCGTCGGGCGACGCTAACACCCCCCCGCGCCACTGTCGACACCCGGAGTCAGGGCGGCGGTGAACGCTGCGGGGCGGACCGGGCCCCGGTGCCGGTCACTTCATCGGGCCGTGGCGTTCCTCGTATTGAGCCACCAACTTGACCAGCAACTCCGCCAGCCGCTTGGCGGCAAAGGGGCTCATGACGACACGATGTGTCAGCTCGATCTGCACTTCGCTGGCCTGCCGGTCCCAGTTGTTGTTCATGCCGAAATTGAGCACCACCTCTTCCCGCGTGGAGTTGGCATTGGCGAAGTTGACATACGAGCTTTTCAATTGCTCGACCTGGAATCTGACATTCGGCTGCGGCGGTTGCTCGGCCGATTTGCCTGGGCGGGGGTTGTCCATGGATCGATCACCTGTTGAAGCGGGTCAGAGCCTGATGCGCCAGTCGCTGCCGGATTGTGCTTTGGCGCGCAGCCAGCCGGCGAGCCACGGCGCCGCCGGCTGCGCCAGCGGGGTCGCGGCCGGGGGGTTGTCTTCGAAGCCGCCTGGCAGGTGCAGCACGGGCGGCTCGGCCATGGGTGCCGACCGCGGCGGCGGCAAGCGCCGGCGGCGGCGTGCTTCGCCGGCGGGCCGCATCGCGCCGCGCGACAACCCCCAGTGGCCAAGACCGGCCAGCGCCATCGACATGCCGCCAGCACCACCGAGCAGGGTATGGATGACCGACGCCTCCAGCGAGGCGTGATCGGCCGACGAGGTAGGCACCGCTTTCGGCGCTCATCATGTCGGCCGCGGCCGGCCGGTCTTTCCACCCGGCTTGCACACGCGTCGATGCGCTGATGGTGAAGCGGGCGCGGAAGTCGCCGCCGGCATTGCCGTCGTGGTCACCGTCGAGCCATTCGCCGCGCCGATTGACGAAGCCGTCGGCGCGCGAGCGCAGCAGCAGCGTGTAGTCGCCGATTGGCAGCGCCCCTTCGTCGGGAATGAAGCTGAAGCCCGCACCGTCCGGGTCCAGCAGCAGCCGGCCAGGCAGCTCGCGACCCCCGCCGATGACGACGACCTGGCTCGAGCGCAGCACACCGGCCGCATCCGACAGCGTCGCCAGCCGGCCCAGGTCGATCGGCTGGTTGAAACGAATGCGCAAACCGCCACCGGTCAGTGCAACACCGGCCACCTGCAGCACCCGCGGGCCGCCGGCACCCGTGGGCTGCGACTCGACCAGCTGGTTCATCGCCTCGGCGGTGAGCACGCCAGCCGGCGGTGTCGCGCCGCCGGCGCTGTCGGCGACGGCAAATCCGGTGATCTGCGCGTACGGGTGGGCGCTGAGCTCGACCAGGCCGATCGAGGCATCGAAATCGAAGTTGCCCGGCGTGCCGGGACGCAGCAGCGACCCCGTGAACGACGTGGCGTCGGGCCGTTGTGCATCCAGGGCGGCGCCGAAGCCCAGGCCGAGCACGTCGGCCGTCGCCACCGTCAACCCGAACCCAGGCGGCGGCGTGGCGGGGGACGGTGCCGGTGCAGGCGTCGGTGCGGGTGCGGGTGCGGGTGCAGGCGGTGCGGGTGCGGGTGCGGGTGCGGGTGCGGGTGCGGGTGCGGGTGCGGGTGCGGGTGCGGGTGCGGGTGCGGGTGCAGGTGCAGGTGCAGGTGCAGGTGCAGGTGCAGGTGCAGGTGCAGGTGAAGGTGCGGGCGCAGGCGCAGGCGGCGTGACCGGCCGGGCGGCAAGCACCTCGCGAGTCAGCGTCGGCGCCACCCAGATGCCATCGTCGTCGTGAGCGCGCACGACGATTGCGTTGGTCGCACTCGGCACCGCGAACACGTGGCTGGCTTCGCGGGTACTGCCCGGCAGCACCGACTGCGTGCCGTCGCCCCAGTCGATGACCCACTGCTGCACCGCGTCGGCGCCGACATCGCTGTAGGCCAGGCCGAGCGTGAAGGCCTCACCAACGCGGATGATCGTCGCGCCGCTGATGTCCAGCACCGGCGGCACGTTCAGAACCGGCACGTCGAAGCCTTGCAGCGTCGCCAGGCCTTCGCTGTCGGTGGCGGCAATGCGGAAGTGGGCCGTCGCGTCGCCGTCGGCGGCGCGCCAGCTCAGGTGGCCGGTCGGGCTCAGGCTGGCACCCAAGGGCCCCTCGACGAGCGAGAAGCTGACGGCGCCCTCGGCATCGCTGCCCACCAGATCGAGTTCCAGCGCACTGCCCTCGGCCATGGGCGCCGGCGACGGCTGCGCGATCACCGGCGCATCATTCACCGGCAACACCGCCAGCGTCACACGCACCGGCGCGCTGTCGGCTAGCCCATCGCTGGCCGAGTAGGTGAAGCTGTCGTCACCGAAATAGTCGGCCGCGGGCCTGTAGGTCAGCGTGCCATCGGTGTTGACGACGACGACGCCGCTGGCCGGGCCCTGCACGATGACTGGCAGCAGGCGGTTGCCGTCGGGATCGCTGTCGTTGGCCAGCACGTCGAGCGTGAGCGGCGTGTCCTCGAGCGTCACACCCCTGTCGCCTTGCGCCAGCGGTGCGCTGTTGTCGGCCGCGAAGAGAAAGCGCACGTCATCGACGACAACGCGGCTGCCGCGCGCGCCGAAACCGAGCAGATCGAAGTACAGCGACAGCGGCTGGTCCGGCGGCAGCCGCGTCAGGTCGAGCGTGACGTAGCGCTGGCCGCTACCGGCATCGGACAGCAGCACGCCGGCCGCCTGGTACAAGGTGCCGTCGGCCTGCAGGTTGAACAACGCATCACTCTGGCTCAGTCCGATCGAGCCGGCGATCGGCTGCAGCGTGTGCGCGTCGAGCAGCGCCACCTCGAAGGCATCCTGCGGCCCGCCCGCGGGTGCATCGAAGCGCGCGTCGACCAGCGTGAAGCGCAATGAACGCGCACCATCGGGGACGGAGAAACTCTGCGTCAGCCGGTCGGCCAGGGTCGACATCTCGGTGAGCACGCCGCGACCGCCGACCACCGTTGCGCCGCCGCTGGCCGTCCAGCCGAAGCCGGCCACCGAGGTGTCGGCGATCGAGAAGTCGCCGTTGCCGATGAAAGCGCTCAGTGTTCCGTGCAATGCCACCGGGCCGATAAGCACCGCCTGGTCGACCACCGTCGGCGCTGCCAGCTCGCGCGCCGCGGCGACGATCAGGCCATCGAGCGCCGAAGGCAGCTTGCGCTCGAACAGGCCCAGCCCTTCGGCCATCAGGTCGAAGGCATGGTCGTCGCCCAGATGGCTGCCGTCATCGCTGAGCAACGCGCTGGCACCGGGCGTCGTGAACCACAGGGTGCCGTCGCCTTGCCCCTGCACGTGGCGGTCGAAGCCGTCGAAGCCGTTGCTGAAGCCGAGCAAGTGGCCGACCTCGTGCGCGATCACGCTGAACAGGTCGTAGCGACCGAAGGCGGCCGAAGACGGGTCGGCGAACTCGGCCGCGTCCAGCGGCGTGGCGTCGACGAACCAGCCATGGCCGTCGGCGTCGCGGTCGAGGACGAGGCGGCCTTCCGAGGGCGCGCCGTCGGTGCCGAGCTGCGTGATGTAGGCGCGCCCCAGCTCGCCGCTGGGCAGATCTTCGATCGACACGCGCACCGCGAAATCCGCGGCCGATGCCCCCGCCTGCCGCCACAAATCGGCAGCCAACTCGCTCAGCGAGATGCCCGAGGGCACGCTGCTCAGCACCGAACCTGCCGGCAGCGAGACCGCGTCCCGAGGCAGCGCTTCGGCACGCAGCCGGTCGGCCGCCAGGAAGGCCTCGAATGCAGACGCCGGGTTCTCCGCCCAGGTGGCGGCTGAAGGAATGCTGCCCGCCTTGACCGACGTGAGGTAGGACTCCGACTGGAACTTGATGCCGAGTTCGGTCGGTTCCATGCCGCCGAGACGTGGCAACGCGGACTCGTAGCCGCGCAGCGTCGATGTCAGCTGGCTGCGCGAATCGAAGAATGCGATGCCCTGCCGCTCGATCGATGCGAACGCGCCGTCCGAGCCGGACAAGTCCATCAACCGTTGATTGAAGGTGCTGAATTCGCCGCCGATGATCTGCGGCTTGGACGTGAACTGGGTGAACGACGGATCCTGGAGGAACCAGCGCTCGCCCACCCGCCCGGCCAACAACTGATGCTGACTTTCGAACGAAATGTGGTGCACCGAGATCGGCTGCGATCCCGCCAGTTCGTAGATATGCGCCTTGCCGACGATGGCCGCCGTTTCACAGGCACCTGCCGGCGAGCCGCCCGCCTCGAAGGTCGCCTTCAGCACCTGCGCCTGGCGCGAAAGCGCCTGCTCCACCTTGAGCTGGGCCGCCGCGTCGGCGGCCTTGCCGATGTCGCGCACCGTGGCGGCACGGCGCTCGGCCTGCCAGGCCAGCTGCGATGACTGCGAGACCCCCTTCGGCGCCCCCCAGCCGCTTTGCCAGACCACCTGCCCGCCGCTGGCGCGCGCCTTGTTGAACAGCGCCGCCTCGGAGAACTCGCGCACCATCATCGCGCCGGCCTTGTCGAGCTTGAACGAGGTCACTGCGCCGGGGCTGCCGATCTTGGCGATCGTCTCCATCGCGCCCACCGGCCCGCCCAAGCGCGTGCCCATCGTCAGGTGCGAGCCGTGCATGAACGACGGCGTGTGGCCGGCCTCGGCGAGGGCCTTGTTCATGAAATGCCCGAGGTCGATGACTTCGGCGTTGTTCAGTGCCCGTGCCGCGCCACCGGCGGGCCTGTAGATCGCCACCGCCACGTCCAGGTCGCCGCGGAAGACGTTGCGGCGCATGAAGTCGGTGAACTTGCTGCGCAGGCCACTGCCCTGGGCTTCGCCCCACAGTCGGCCGATGGTCTTCAGGTCTTCCAGCGCGCGCACGGGGTTGGCCAGCTCGGTCCACTTGCTGGCGTTGAGCACGTTCAGGTCGCCAAGCAGCTTGGTCGGCGACTTCATGTCCTTGGCCAGCTTCGGCGCCAGGCCGAAGATCGACTTGGCCTTGGCAATCTCCGGCTTGGCCTCCATGCCGATCCTGCCGGCCCACTGGCTCAACTTGGCGGTCAGCTTGTCGACCGAGCGCACGCTCAGGTCGATCTCGCCCTTCAGCGCCTTGCCGGCCAGGACGAGGCCTTCCTCGCTGCGCGCGGCCTGCATTGCGGCCTTGATCGCCGCCATCTCGGCCGGGTCGGCCGCGCTGGCCTGGCCGAGCAGCGACTTGATCGCCGCCTTGCCCTCGGCCACCGCGCTGGCGACCTTGCCCTCGGCCTCACCAGCGTACCTGATGGGCTTGAAGTTGTTCTCCAGCCACTTCAAGATCGTGTCCGACGGCCTGGCCTTCTGCGCCGCCGCGGCCGCCTGCGCCGCGTGCTCGGCCTGCAATGCCTGCTGCAGCGCCCGTGCGCGGGCGACGTCGTCCAGCGGCGCCGCAGCGGCCTTGGCCGCGCTGCGCAGGTCGCTGGCGACCTCGGCCACGGTCTCGACGGCCTTGATGGCGCGTTCGGCGCGGCCGGCGGAACCGAGCACTTCGATGATCGTGCCGGCGGCACTGGCCACCTTCTTCGCAGCGTACTTGCCGGCCGCGGCCACCCCGGTGACGAGCTGGGCAATGTCCCCGGTGGCTTCGCCGATGGCCAGGCCGGCGCCGAGGTAGTCGCCCGACAGCGACTTGTGCTCGACGTCGGCCCACCACGCCTTCGCCGCTGCGCCGATGGCCGCGGGAATCTGCCTGGCGGCGTTCTTGATGCGCCCTGGCAGGCTGGTGACGAAACCGAGCTTGTCGAAGCACGGGTCGCTGAGCTTCTCGGAGATGCTGTAGGCGAGGTCGCCGAGGCCGCCGTTGAGCACGAACTTGGCGGCCTTGCCGATCATCTGCAGCGGCGTGACGATGAAGGACTTGACCACGCCGGCGGCGCCGCCGACGATCTGCTCGGCCAGCATGCCCGGGTTCGTCAGGTCGCGTGCCAGGCCGGACCAAGGCCCGGCATCCGGACCGGACAACGCCGCACGGCCCGGGATCCAGGCATCCATCGTCTTGTCCCACCATTGCGAGACCTCGGAGTTGCCGCTGGGGTCGGCGCGACCCAGCGGGTTGTTGCCGACGTAGCGGTACAGGTTGGTGTCGCCGCCGGCGAAGCCGATGGGGTCGGGGCTGATGAACTGCCCCAGCCGCGGATCGACCCAGCGGGCGCGGTAGTCGTACAGGCCGCTGGCGGCGTCGAACTCGCGTGCGCCGAAGCTGAAGCGCGGTGCAAACGCGGCGTTGCTCTGCGCCGTGACGAGGCCGAAGCTGCTGTAGCGCAGGTGATTCAGCAGCGTGCCGTCGATCGTGGCGACGTCGCGTACCGAGCCCTGGTGATCAACCAGCATCCAGCGCAACTCGGCACCGTCCTGTTCGGCCAGCAACAGGTCGAGGCCCGGGCCGTAGGTGAAGCGCTGGCGCGGCACGGTGCTGCCGGAATCGAAGACCAGCGCCAGCTGCATGCCGTCGTAGACATAGCGCTCGGTGGTCGGTGCGAGCGCTCCGGCGCCGTCGCTGTCGACGGTGCGTGCCACCTTGCGGCCGAGCGCGTCGTAGCGATAGCTGACGCTCTGCATCACGGCACCGGCAGCGCTTTTCAGCACGGTGCCGATCAGCCGGTTCTCGTGGTCCCAGGTGTACTCGGTGATTGCGCCGCTGGCCTTGTCGACGGCCTTGACGCGGTTGCCTTCGGCGTCGTAGCTGTAGACCCGCGTGGCGTCTTCGCTGACGCGGTTGCCGGCGCCGACCACCTTGCCGTCCAGCGTCGGGTTGCCGGCGGCGTCGTAGGCGAAGACTTCATCGACCTGGAAGCTGAAGTCGCTGCCGATGACCTGGTTGCGCGCGTCGTAGCTGTACACGCCCGTGCCGTCAGGCGAGCTGCTGGCCACCAGTCGGCCCAGCAGGTCCCAGGCCTGCTCGTAGCGGCCAAGCTCGCCCAGCGCGTTGCCGTGCACGATGCTCGTCAGCCGGCCGGCACCGTCATAGCTCAGTGCGCTACCGAGCAGCTCGGCGCCACCGCTGGCGCTGCCGAACCGCGCGATGGCCTCGATCTGGCCCATCGCGTCGTAGCTGATCTGCACGCGGTGCTCGTCGACGCCCGGGCCGCTGCGCGCCACGCTGGTGGTGCGATGTAGCGCGTCGTAGCTGTAGAGCGTCAGCGCGCCGGGCTGGCCGCCGATGGTCTCGGCCACCGACAGCTTGTTGCCTTCGGCGTCGTATTGGTAGGCCAGGCTCACCGCAGGCGTGCCGGCCAGCGCGTCGATGGCCACCGACGTGGTGCGGCCGAGCCCGTCATAGCCGATGGCGTAGCCGCCGTCGGGGTCGGACACGCGGCGGAGCTGGCCGGCCGCGTCGTAGCTGCGCTCGATGACGCGCAAGCTGTTGCCGGCGCTGTCCTTCCAGGTGTCGCTCAGCGCCCGGTCGAGTGCGTCGTAGCTGGTGTCGATGATGCGGCCGAGGGCGTCCACGCTGCGCACGCGGTTGCCGACCGCGTCATAGCTGAAGCTGCGCATGCCGCCGAGCGCATCGGTGCGCGTCAGCAGCCGGTTCAGCGCATCGTAGGTATAGCCCGTGAGGTTGCCGGCGGGGTCGGTCAGCGCCGTCAGGTTGCCCACCGCGTCGTAGCCGTAGGCGGTGACACCGCCGTCGGCATCGATGCTCTGTACGCGCCGCTGCAGCGCGTCGTAGCGCGTGCGAGTGACCTGGCCGAGTGCGTCGGTGACGGCGATCAGGTTGTCGGCGGCATCGTAGCTGCGCCCGGCGATCGCGCCTTCGAGCGGGCCGCTGCCGTCGGCGTCCGGCTCCTGGCTGGCGATGAGCCGGTTCTGCGCGTCATAGGCGTAGCGCGACACGCGTCCCAGCGCATCGATGCCGACCACCAGGTTGCCGACGGCGTCGTAGGCGCGCGTGCTGACGCCGCCGAGCGCGTCGGTGGTCGACACGCGCCGGTTCAGCGCGTCGTAGCCGTGGCGCGTGACATTGCCGAGCGCATCGGTCATCGCCAGCAGGTTGCCCACCGCGTCGTAGGCATAGCCGGTCACCGGCCGGGCGGCGCCGCCGCCGGGATCGGGGCTGGTGCGCTGCACCAGCCGGTCGAGTGCATCGTAGGCATAGCCGGTGACGCGACCGAGTTCATCGGTGGTCGACAGCAACCGTCCCTCCGCGTCGTAGTGCGCCGAGGTGACACCGCCGAGTGCATCCGTGGCGCTGACGCGGCGGTCCAGCGCGTCGTAGGCGAAAGAAGTCGCGCGCCCCAGGGCGTCGGTGGTCTGCACCACATTGCCGACCGCGTCATAGGCAGTGAGCGTGGTCGCGCCGGAGGCGTCGGTGATCTTGACGCGGCGGTCCAGGCCGTTGTATTCGAAGCGTGTCACCCGGCCCAGGACATCCGTGCCGGCCACCAGGTTGCCGACCTTGTCGTAAGCCATGACGCTGACCTGGCCGAGCGCGTCCGTCGACGACACCTGCCGGTCGAGCGCGTCGTAGGCATAGCGCGTGACGTCGCCCAGGGGATCGGTCGTCGCCACCAGGTTGCCGACCAGGTCGAACGCGTAGCGGGTCACCGAGCGACCCTGCGGCCCGCCACCATCGGGGTCGGGCTCGCTGACGCTGATCCGCCGATCGAGTCCGTCATAGCCATACAGCGTGGTGTTGCCGCGTTCGTCGACCAGCGCCACCAGATTGCCGACTGCGTCGTAAGCGAACTCGCTCAGTCCCTGCAAGGCGTCGATGCTGCCGATGCGACGGTTCAATTCGTCGTAGACAAGGCGCGCGACGCGGCCGAGTGCGTCGGTCGTCGATACCAGGTTGCCGGCGGCGTCGTAGGCATAGTGGGTCACCGGCGCGGCCGCCAGTCCGGCGCCATCGGGGTCGGGCGCGGTGACGCTGACCAGCCGGTCGTTCTCGTCGTAGGCATAGGTCGTGACCCGGCCGAGGCGGTCGGTGCGCGTCAGCACGTTGCCGAGCTTGTCGTAGCTCGCGCTCGATGCATTGCCCAGCGCATCGGTGAGCTGCACCTGGCGGTCGAGCGCGTCGTAGCTGAAGCCGGTTTCGCGACCGAGCGCGTCGGTCTGCTTGACCAGATTGCCGACGGCGTCGTAGCTGAAGCCGATGCTCGGCGCCGCCGTGCCGTCGCCCGGCTCGGGCAGGGTCTGCCCGACCAGACGATTGAGCTTGTCGAAGCTGCTCAGCGTGACCCGCCCCAGCGCATCGGTGCGCTGCACCGGATTGCCGACAGCGTCATAGGCCATCGAGCGCTTCTGGCCGAGCGCATCGGTCACCTCGATCAGCTGGTGCGCGGCGTCGTAGCCGTAGGTCGTGACACGGCCCAGCGGATCCCTGGCCTCGATCAGGTTGCCGACCAGGTCGTAGGCATAGGTCAGCTCGCCCGCGGGCAGTGCGTCGCCGGCATCGGCGTCGGGCTCGATCACCTTGATCTGCCGGCCGAGCGCGTCGTACTCAAAAGCGGTGCTGCGGCCGAGCGCGTCGGTCAGGCCGACCAGGTTACCGGCGGCGTCGAACGCCGAGGTCGTGATCGAACCGCGTGCGTCGATGACCTCGACGCGGCGGTTCAGCGCGTCGTAGCCGTACTGCGTGATGCGGCCCAGCGCGTCGGTGACGCGCACCACGTTGTCGTTGCCGTCGTAGGCCAGCTGCGTGACGTGCGGCTGGGTCGTGCCGTCGGCATTCGTGGTTGCAGGCGCGGTGGTCTTCACCAGCCGATTCAGCGCGTCGTACTCGAGACTCGTCACCCGGCCTGCGACGTCGGTGAGGGTCAGCAGGTTGCCGAGCGCGTCGTAGGCCGTCTGCGACACGTCGCCCAGCGCATTCGTCACCTGGACGCGGCGGTCCAGCGCGTCGTAGGCATAGACCGTGACGCGTCCCAGAGCGTCGGTCTGCTGCCTCAGGTTGCCGATGGCGTCGTAGGCGAAGCGTGTGACCGGGGCCGAATGCGTGTCACCGGCGGGCTCGCGCTGCTCGATGACACGGTCGAGTCCGTCGTAGGCCATCGTCGTCACGCGGCCCAGCGCGTCGGTCACGGCCACGACGTTGCCCACCGCGTCGTAGCTGCGCAGCGTCGAGCGGCCCAGCGAATCGGTGCTGGACAGCTGGCGGTCGAGCTTGTCGTAGGTCAGGGTCGTGGCCGCGCCCAGCGCATCGGTCGTCGACAGCAGGTTGCCGACGGCGTCGTAGGCATATCGCGTCACCGGGCGGTGGCCGTCGACGTCGGCCGGTCCGATGCTGGCGATGCGCCGGTTCTGCCGGTCGTAGCTGTAGTCGGTGACGAAGCCGCGTTCGTCGGTGGCGGCCACGAGATTGCCCACGGCGTCGTAGCTCATCGCCAGCTTCGCACCGCTGGCGTCAATGATCTCGATGCGCCGATCCAGCGCGTCGTAGCCGAAGGCGGTGGCGTTGCCGCGCGCGTCGGTGCTGGACACGAGGTTGCCCGCCAGGTCGTAGGCGCGGCTCTGGGTGCGCTGGGCCGCACCGGCCTGCGGCGCGGGCTCCACGATACGCAGCAACCGGTCGAGATCGTCGTACTCGAACTCGGTCTTGCGCCCGAGTTCGTCGAAGGTCGCGAGCACACGCCCGAAGGCGTCGTACTGGGTGCTGGCGACGCCGCCGGCAGCGTCGGTGACCGAAGTGCGACGGTCGAGCGCGTCGTAGGCGAAGGTGGTCTCGCGGCCGAGCGCATCGGTCATCTTGACCAGATTGCCGACGACGTCGTAGGCCATCCGCGCGACCGGCCGGGCCGCGCCCGCGGCCGCCGCCGGCTCGGTGACGGCGACGCGGCGGTCCTGGTCGTCGTACTGGTAGTCCGTGCTGCGGCCGAGTTCGTCCGTCACCGACAGCAGGCGACCGGCCGCGTCGAAGACCATCGTCGACACCCCGCCCAGCGCATCGGTGACGCCGACGCGCCGGTCGAGCGCGTCGTACGCGTAGCTGGTGACACGGCCGAGTGCATCGGTCATCGTCAGCACGTTGCCCACCGCGTCGTAGCTGTAGGTCGTCAGCGAAGGGCCGGCCAAGCTGCCGCCGCCGGGCGCCGGCAGCGCCACGCTAACCAGGCGGTTCAGCGCATCGTGGCCGTAGCTGCTGCGCTGGCCGAGGGCATCGACGGTTGCCACCACGTTGCCAACCTTGTCGTACTCGGTCGTGGCTGACCCGCCCGCGGCGTCGACCCGCTCGACCATGCGGTTGTCGGCGTCGTAGTGGTATTCGGTGACGCGGCCAAGGGCGTCGGTGCTGCTGACCAGGTTGCCGGTGGCGTCGTAGCCATGGTGCAGCTTCGGCCGGAGCATGACGATGCCGGTGCCGACGCTGACGGCGACGGCCGGGCCTTCGCTATCGATGCGGCGGTTGAGCTCGTCATAGACATGCGTTGTCATGCGGCCGAGCTCGTCGGTCTCGGCCACCAGGTTGCCGACCTTGTCGTAGGTCATCGTGCTGACGCCGCCCATCGCGTCCTGGGTGCCGGTCTGCCGTCCCAGTGCGTCGTAGCTGTACTCGCTGCGCCGGCCCAGGGCATCGACCACCGCAGTGACGTGGCCCGCGACGTCGTACTCGTAGCGCGTCGTCGAGGACAGGCCGCCAACGGCTGGCAATTCGACGCTGACCTGGCGGTACAGCGCGTCGTAGCCGTACTTCGTCAAGCGACCGAGCGCGTCGGTGGCGGCCACGGCATTGCCCACGGCGTCGTACTGGATCGTCGTCACGCCGCCATCGGCATCGGTCAGCATGACCGGCCGGTAGCGCAGGTCGTAGACGGTCGACGTGCTGCGGCCGAGTGCATCGAGCGTGCCCACCACATTGCCCAGGGCATCGTAGATCGTCCGCGTCGTGCCTCCGAGCGCATCGGTGACCAGCGTGCGCCGGTCCATCGCGTCGTAGGCGTAGGCGGTGGTTTGCCCTTCGGCATCGGTCATCGACACCAGGTTGTTGGCGGCGTCGTAGCCATACCGGGTGACGCCGCCTTCGGCATCCGTCATCGAGCGCAAGCGCTCGCGCCAGTCGAAGTCATAGACCGTGGTGTGGCCGCGCTCGTCGGTCACCGTCTGCGGCTGGTCGCCCCCCAGCGGGTTGTAGCTGTAGACGCGCGTGCCGCCCAGCGCGTCGGTGGTCTTGACCAGCCGGTCGCGCAGGTCGTATTCGTACAGGCTGGTGCGGCCCAGGGCGTCGGTGGTGCTGCGCAGGTTCTCGCCGCCGCCATAGTCCCAGGTGGTGACGCCGCCGAGCGCATCGGTGCGCGTCAGCATCCGGCCGCGGGCGTCGTAGCTCATCAGCGTGTCGTAGCCGCGCGCGTCGATGCTGCGCACCACGTTGCCGCCGGCGTCGTAGAACAGCTGCGTCACCGGCTTGGCTGCGCCCACGGTCGGTGCCGCCTCGATGGTCTGGACGACGCGATTCATGGCGTCGTGGACGAAGTGGGTGACGACGCCGTTCTCGTCGGTGAGGCTGGCAGTGTTGCCGGCCGCGTCAAAGGTATAGGCACGCAACGTGCCATCCGGATTGTGGATCGACTGCAGGCGGCCGAAGGCGTCGTAGTTGTAGACCGTTTGTCGACCGTAGGGGTCGGTCTGCGTGTGCAGCATGCCCTGCGGCAGGTAGGTGTAGGCCCACTGCGTGCCGTCGGCGTTCTGCGTCAGGATGTTGTCGCCCTTGGCGTTGATGCTGTAGCGCGTGGTGCGGCCGAGCTCGTCGGTAAAGCTGTTCACCGTGTTGAATTTGCCGTCGTAGGCCATCACCGTGGCCTGACCCGGCGCCGACTCGCCGTCGCTGAAGCTCAGCCGGTTGCCACGGTCGTCGTAGGTGCTGATGACGGTGTCGCAGCCGCACACGCTGCTGACATGCTTGATGACGAAGCCCTGCGCGTTGCGCTCGAAACTTTCGGCGAAGCCCAGCGAATCGTGCACCTCCAGCGTCTGCCCTTGCGGGTTGAGCTTGACGGTGCGCACGTTGCCGTTGGCCAGCGTGTAGGTGGCGGTGAAGCTGTCGAGCTTGCCGGTGGCCAGCAACGGCGCGGTGCTGCGGCTGGCGGTGAGCGTGGGGTCGGCCAGATTGATGACCTCGAAGGGCGTGAACTCGACCACCGTGCCGTCGGGGCGGATGGCCTCGATCGCGCGGCCGTGGTCGCCGTAGACCGTGGTCTCGGTGCCGCCGAGCTTGTTGGTCTCGGTCGTCAGGTGGCCCTTGGCGTCGTAGCCGAACTGCCGCGCCGAGGCGTCGGGATCCTGGATGCGGGTCAGGTCGATGCCGCTGTAGACCAGGCTGGTGGTGCGCCCCGCCGGATCGGTGATGCCGGTGACGCGATCGCCGGAGTAGCTGAAGATCGTCTTCAGGCCGACCGGGTCAGTGATCTGCAGGATCTTGCCCTTGAGGTCGTACTTGTACTCGGTGGCATTGCCATAGCGGTCGGTCACCTTGACCAGCTTGCCCGGCACCTTGCTGCCGTCGGCCAGCACCGTCGGCGCGCTGTACTCGTAGACCGCGCCGTCGCTCATCGTGCGCTGGTAGTTGCCGCTGGCGGCCTTGACGAAGTGCGAGTCGTCGCCCGGCGTGCTGCGGTACTGCTCTGGCTTGGGGTCGCCGGGGTCGGGGGGGCAGTCGGTGAGCAGGTCGTCGGGCAACTCGTCGCGATCGAAATGCTGGCCGTTGCCGTTGCCGTCGACGACCGTCGCGCTGCCGTCGGCATCGACATACAGGTCCTGCAGGCCATCGATGCCCCAGCCGCGACCGAAGGCGCTGTCCTTGCCGTTGATGTGCAGGATGGTGCCCGAGCTGCTGCGTTCCTTGCCCGCGAACTTGGCGGTGATGGTGTAGCTGTAGTAGCCCGAGGCCAGGCTCGACAGGTCGGTCTGTATCGCCGCGGCGATGTCGTCTGCCCCGTTGGGGATGCGCCAGTAATGCATCGGACCGGTCAGCGAGCCGCCGCCGCCGGTGAAGGTGATCTGCGCCTCCAGCACGGCCTGGCCGCTGATCAGATCGTCCGGCGCCTGGGCCACGTAGGCGGCAACTTCGGCGCCGATGCCTTCCCAACCGAAGTTGATGATCGGGCTGGCGTCGGCCGACATCGAGTCGTAGCTCAGCGAAATGCCCTGGTCGCGCCCCAGCGACTTGTAGGTCACGAGATCGTGGTGCTCGATGTAGGCGCCGCTGTCGAGCTGCACCTCGGAATTGGCGCTGACGTCCTCGCAGTCCTGTGCCTTGCCGTTGATTTCGTCGAGCAGGTCGCTGACGCCCAGGTCGTCGCGGTCGGCCAGGCCGATGCCGCGGCCCAGGTCGAACTGCTTCCACACCAGCGGGCCGGCGGCGACCTCGGTGACATGCGCACTCAGCCCTTGGGGCAGGTCGCCCGTCGCGAAGGGTGCGCTCGGCGAGGGGATCTTCTGGCCCGCCGCATCGAGCTGGTAGGTCCCGTCCAGGTTCTTCAGCGCGGGCACGCCAAAGGTGAACTCGCCACGCTGGAAGTTGGCCTTGAGGATGCGGAAGTCGGCCTTGATGTCGATCAGCGTGTTCAACAGGCCCAGGTCTTCCTGCAACGGCAGCACCTGTCCGTTGTACAGCCGCTCGACCGGGTAGCGCTCGAGCTGCGACGGATCGGCCTTCTCCACCTGGTCGATCAGATTCACCAGGTAGAAGGCGAACACCGCACCTTGCCCGCCCTGCACCGACACGCCGCGGTAGGCGGCGAACAGGTAGTTGTAGCCGCTGGCGAAGGCCAGGTTGTCGATCACGCCGATCGGAATCGGCGTCGTCGCCGCCACCACCTGCCCGCCATTGAAGGGATCGCGGATGATGGCGATGTTGCTGCCCGCCGGCGTGATCGAGCCGGTGCTGTTGAGGAAGGCGTTGGGGTCGTGTGACGCGTTGTCCGAGATATAGCGGTTGTAGGCGCCGACAAAGGCATAGGCCGGATGCGGCCCGATCACGTCCTTGAAGGCGTCGGCGGGCAGCAAGGCGATCGAGGTGGCATTGTTGACGTCGAAGGTGTCGGTCGCGCTGCCCAGCGAGAACGAGATCGACGACACCGTGGCGCTGAAGCCGTCGACGGCATCGCTGGTGATGTTGATGAAGCCGAAGCCCGAGGTGTCGTTGTAGCGGTTGGTGAACGCGATGCGCATCGGGTCGCCGGTGCTGCTCAACGCGAAGGTCTCCTGTCCCGGCAGCGTCTTGCCCGGTTCGTTCATCGAAATGGTGGCGATGACCTCCCAGTACTTCTTCGGGTTGCTGGCCGGATTGTCCGGTTTGTCGGCGGCATCGACGTTGATGACGAAAACGTTGCTGAAGTCGACGAACGCGAGTTCGGTACCTGAGCGGTTCGGCGCCGCCACGTACAGCCGCTTGCCGTCTTCGCCGAGGGCGATGCCGCGCAGCCCGCGCTGGGTCAGCGCGGGATCGAGGAAGATCGTCTTCACCCGGTCGGCGCGATGGAAGTCCTCGGACTTCGGGTCGATGTTGACGACGTAGACTGCGCCGCGCTCCTCGTCGGCGACGTAGGCATAGCGATTGTTCGCGTCGAGCACGATCTGCCCCGGCCGGGCCCCCGCCGGCAGCATGATGCGGTCCAGCGGATCGGCGGCACCGGGGCCCGGCGCGTTGCCGGGCATGGCGTCGACCGCCTGCATCGCCACCAGATCGACCACCGCCAGCGAGCCGTCGGTGCTGATGGTGGCATAGGCGCGGGTATGGTCGCTGGTCACCGCGGTGGCGCGCGGATAACCGCCCAGCGGGATGCGCGCGACCATGTTCAGCTCGTCCGGCGGGCTCGGCGAGAACGGGTCGCCCTGCGTATAGACGCCCAGTTCGCTGGTGATGCGCTGTGCCGCGACGACGTAGTTGCCCTGCGCTGGCAGCGTGATGCGGTTGCTGGCGAAGCCTTGCTCGACGATGGTGAAGTTGCCGCTGCAGTGCCCTTGCTCGAAGACGCTGTCCAGGCGCAGCACCTGGATTTCGGCAATGCCGATGATCACCGATTGCGGTACCTCGACGGTGATCTCCTCCAGGCCGTTGCCGATGCTCGCCGCCGGCGCCACCACCGTGGCCTCGATGGTCTTGCCCTGCTGCCTGAACTGCACCAGCGTGCGTGAACTCAGGCTGCTGCCCGGCGACGCGCTGAGGTTCTGGCCGGTGAGCACCAGCACCGGCTTGTCGTTCTGGAACTCGGTGCGCGCTCCGATCAGCGTGGGGCTGTCGGGCAGCACGTCGGGCGGCTGGTTCAGCACCAGTTCGGCGGTGGTCACCACGCTCGGATCGAGGTGCACGCCAATGCTGTTGACCACCGGCAGCCCAACCTGCGGAATGGCGATGATCTTCAAGCTGCTGATGTTGAAGCTGATGGCGATCATCGGAGCGAAAGTGGCGATACCGCCGATGCCGCCGCCGCTGATGATCGGCACCAGACCGATCGGAAAGTTCACCGTCAGCACGCCGCGCGCCAGCGACACGCTGCCGCCGGGGTCGCCGACCATCCACACGCCGGCCGGCGTGACGCCATTCCACGGCGGCGAACTGGTGCGCGCGATGTGATCGGCACCGACGACAGCGATCTCGTCCTGCCACCACACCGGGTTCAGGTGGCCGAACTCGTCGGGCACGGTGCCGGCACGGAACAGGTACAGCTGCTTGCCCACCGGCACGCTGTCGGGCACCGGTATCGCCAGCTGCGCCGGCACTTCCAGCTGCTCGCCGTCGAAGTCGAGCCGGTAGCCACCGAGGAAGCCGAAGTCCTCGGGCATGGCCATCGGCAGCTCGGCCTCGCTGAGCGCGGTGACACTCACCTGCTCGGCGGCGGCCAGCGAATTCGGCGCGAACGCGAACACCGCGCCGTCGCTGGCGACGATGGCACCGCCGGCTTGGTCGAGCAGCGCGGTGTCGGCCTGCGGCAGTGCCACCCGCACCGGCACCACCAGTTCGGCGCCGTCGTGGATGATCGTGACCTCGGTGCTGCCGGCCGCCAGGCCGCTGACCAGGCCATCGGCACCGACTGCCAGCACCTCGGGGTCGCCGACGAAGTAGCGCGTGCCGGTGCTGGCCGCGGTCACGTCGGCACCACCGAGGATGTCGACGTCCAGCGGCTTGAAGCCGCCCGGCACCAAGGTCAGCGCCGTGGGGAACACGCCCAGCCCGGCGGCGAGCTGCAGGTGCTCGAACCTGCTCGGCGCACCGACCACCACCGCGGTGGCCGCCAGAATGTCGCCACGCTGCGCGCTCAGCACGTCGAAGCCCTCGCCGATGCCGACCACAGCCTGGTTGCGCACCAGCCGCGTCGTCGCCGGGTCGTCCAGCGACAGCGTGACATACGACGACGGCAGCAGCACGCCGGCCTGGTCGGCGAAATCGCCGATGACGCTCGGACGCCACGAGGTGCCCAGGTCGATCTGCGGCCGCCGCTCGGCGAACTGCAGGCTCAGCAACGGCGCATCGCTGACCTGCACCACGATGTCGCCGACAGCCGATTGCGAATAGCCGTCATCGGCGACGACGCTGAAGCCGGCCTGGCCGGAAAAGCCGTCGTCGGGCCGGAACAACACCTGCGTGCCGTCGCCCGACAGCCGCGCCGTGCCGTGCTGCTGGCCGACGATGCGCAAGCTCAGCGCGTCGCCTTCGGGGTCGCTGAGGAAGGACGACACCGCGACTGTCGTTTCCAGCTCGACATGGGTGAAGCCGCCGCCGGCGCCGACCACCGGCGCCTGGTTCGGCGAGTAGCCGAGGTTGGCATAGAGCAGCTGGCTGTCGCCGGCATCGATGACGCCGTCGAAATTGAAGTCGGCGCCAACGACGAAGCCGGGCTCGCCGCTGCGGCTGCCGCGCGCCGCAGCCAGCAGCGCGGCGTCGAGGCCATCGACGAAGCCGTTTCTGTCGACGTCGCCGGCGGCGAACAGGGCAAGGGTGTAGCCGCCGTTGCCGCCGCCGCTGACGCGCAGGGCGCGCAGACCGGCTTCGTCGATGCGGAACAGCGCCCAGGCTCGGCCGCCGCCGCTGGCCGAGGCAACCGCCGTCAGGCCTTCGATCGTCGGCACCGCCGGCGTCAACGCCGAGCCGGCATCGGCCTGCACCAACGCGCCGAGCAGGAACGCTCCGCCTTGCGGCAGCGCGACTTCGCTGTCGCGCACGGCGAAGGTGTAGAGGTCGGCAGCACCCGGGTTCAGCGACCCGCTCGAAGCTGCCGACAGGTAGGACAGTGCGCCGCCCAGGTCGGCCTTGACCGGCATCTGCACCGCCGTCGCGCCATGGCCGACGACGCTGCCGCCGGCGGCTGCGCTGAGCAGCGTCAGGCGGTGCGAGGCGGGATTGGCGTAGGCGTAGCGCTCGGCGCTGCCGTCGGCCAGACTGCGCGCGACAAGCAGGTTGCCCTGGTCGTCGTAGCTGTATTCGTAGGCGCGGCCATCCGCTGCGGTGACGCGCGCGAGGCGGCCGGCCGCGTCGTTGACGAACTGCAGGCCCTCGTTGCCGGGGCCGACGATGCCGCTGTCGCTGACCAGCAGGCGCACGCCGTCGACGTACTCGATGGCGCCCAGGCCATGCTGCGCCGACAGTTCCCAGCGCGTGCCGTCACTGCCGACCAGCGTGTACTGCGCGCGCTCGCCGTCCAGCGCAGACGGGTTGTAGGCCGCGCCCGTGGTCAATGCATAGAACGCGCCGCCGGCACGCTGCAGCGGCTGGCCGAAGGATTCCAGCCGCCATGACACGCCTGCGTCGGCCACCCAGCGCGGCAGGAAGTAGCTGAAGCCGTTGCCGTGCACTGCCTCGGGTGCGAAGGTGAACCCCGCGCGCTGACCGTCGGGGGTGTCGATGTAAAGCCGCGAACCTTCGCGCAGCGGGTTGTACAGGGCGCCGGACCCGGCCATGCCGACATTCGTCTGCAACTGCAGGTCGCTCAGCTGTAGTCGCCAGCCGGCGCCGAAGCTGCCGCTGGTGTCGGCCAGCAGCGAGTCGTAGCGGCGCACGAAATCGAGCGTCTTGCCGGCGACGACGGTCGTGAAGTCGGTCACCGCATGCACGAATTGCCCGGTCTTGGCCTGGCTGAGCAATTCGAAGTCGGTTTCGCTGACGGCGCTGCGGCCGGCCACGTCGGTGGCAGTCAGCCGCAACGTGTAGAAGCCGTTGTCGAAGCGCGCCGGGTCGAGTGTGGCCAGCGCGCCGTCGACCGGCAGGTTGCCTTCGGCCAGGGTGCTGAAGTTGCTGCTGCCCAGCCGGGCGATCTCGAGCCGCCACGATTCGAGATTCAGGTCGTCGACGCGGCCAGCCACACTCGTCGCCGACTCGATGCGGGCGCCGCCCAGCGCCAGGTCCAGCGCCACCGCCGGCGCCGCGCTGTCCAGCGGGTCACGCACCTTGAGCAGCTGCGTCACGCTGCTGCTGAAGCCGTCCAGGTCGGTGGCCGTGGCCAGCAACGCGTACAGCCCGCTGGTTGGGGCGGTGAACGTGGCGCGCCCACGCTCGTCGAGCGTCAGCGGCGCACCATCGATGCTCAGCGTGCGGCTGGCCACCGCCGAGAAGGCGTCGGCCAGGACGGTGATGACCACCGGCTGCCCGGGCACCGCGGCGAAGCTCGGCGTCAGCACCACGCTGACCTGCGGCCCCTGCGGCCGCGCCGCAGCGCGCAGGGTCAGTCCGCGCTGCACGCTGGTCTTGCCGTCGCTCAGGTTGACCAGCACCAGCGCATCGCCGGCCTGGCCCGGGCCTGGTGTCCAGGTGAATTCGCCACTCACCGCGTCGAGCGAGGCACCCTGCGGCAGCCCGACGGCGCTGAAACGCAGGGTTTCGTTGAGATCGGGGTCGGCGGCGCCGATGCGCAAACGCAGCGTCTCGCCCAGCGCCACCTGGCGCGGCGTCAGGCTGATCACCGGCGGGCGGTTGAGGTCGGCGATGGCCAGCGACACGCTGACGGTGTCGCGCGCACCGCTGGGGTCGGTGGCCTCGAATTCGAGGTTGTAGATGCCGGCCTGCTCGTATCCGGGTGTCCACTCGAAGCGGCCGTTGCCGATGTCGAAGAACGACCCCGCCGGCAGTGCCGACAGCGCCGCGTAACGCAACGCGTCGCCGTCGGCGTCGCTGCCCACCAGCTGGAACTGCAGCAGCTGCCTCTCCTGCCCGCCCAGTGGCGGCATCGCCGCCAGCAACGGCGCCTGGTTGGTCTGCGTGACGGTGATGGCGAAGGTCTCGCTGAGCGTGGCCGCGCCGTCGGACACGCTCAGCGTGATGCCGGCGTAGCGGCCACCGGAAAACAGGTTGGTGGCCCAGCTCAGGCGGCCCGTCTGGGCGTCGAGCACGGCCCCGGGCGGCAGGTTGGTCGCGCTGTAGGTGAGGCTGTCGCCGTCGGCGTCGCTGGCACCGGGGTCGAGCACGAAGATCTCGCCTTCGGCCACCGTGCGGTCGCCGATCGGCGGCAGCTCCGGCGCGGTGTTGGCGCCGCGCGCGGTGACCGTGACGCTGCGCTGGTGCCGGTTGCCCAGGCTGTCGGTGGCGACGAAGGTGATCGCGTGCGCTCCGGCGTCGGCCGTGCCCGGCGTCCAGTTGAACACCGCCGTGCCATAGACCACACCCTGGACGAAGCTGGCCGTCGCCGGCAGGCCGATCGCCGTCAGCGTCAGCGCATCCTGGTCCTGGTCGCTGGCGCGCACCGTGAACTGCAGCGGCTTGCCGAACACACCCACCTTGTCGCCGATCGGCGCAATCAGTGGCGGCTCGGAGTCCGAACCGACCTTGACGACAAAGCTGCGCGTGCTGCCCAGCACGGCCTTGGCGCCTTCGCCGTCGCCATCGTCGGACACCTTGAGCGTGACGATGTAGTCGCCCCGGTCGTAGTCCAGCGGCGCCACACGCAGCACGCCACCGCCGCTGGCGTCGGGCACATAGTCGAACAGCGGCGGCCGGCCATCGCTGCGCAACGGCAGGCCGTTGAAGGCCACGTCATGATCGATACCGCGCAGGGTGACGCTGAAGCCGATGTCGAGCGGGTTGCCGTCGGGATCGCTGACGGCCACCGGGATCTCCAGCAGATGTCCCTTGTCGACCGTCTGGTTGTCGATGTCGGGCAGCAGCGGCGGCCGGTTGGCGTTGCGCACGACCAGCGGCAGCGCCAGTGCCGTCGAGATCGGCAGCCCGGTGCCGTTGCCGTCGTCGGTGGCGATGAAATCGAGCAGGTAGGAGCCCGCCTGGTCGAAGCCGGGCCGCCAGTTCAAGGTGCCGCTGACTGGGTCGAAGCTGGCCCCTGCCGGCAGATTCAGCGCCTGGTACGTGACGCTCGGGTCGGTGCCTTCGAGGGGTGTCAGCGTGCCGTCGGTCAACCGATCCTGCGGCACGAAATGCGGGTTGTCGGCATCGGCGGCGAAGATGCGCAGGCTCAGCAACTGGTCTTCGTAAACGGCGACGCCGTCATAGCGGTCGAACACCGGCGCGGCGTTGACGTTGAGCACGTCGATGCGCACCAGACGCTCGCCGAAGTCCTGGCCGTCGCTGGCCAGGAAGCGGATCTCGAACGTCCCGTCACGGTCGTACGCCGGCGTCCACTCGAACACGCCGGTGTTCGGATCGAGCGTGGCGCCCGGCGGCAAATCGGGGGTCGAATAGATCAGCGGCTGCCCGCCGCTGGCATCGGGGTCGTTGGCGACCACGGTGAAGCGAATCGGGTCGCCCTGGCGCACGGTGCGCTCGGGAATGCCCAGCAACACCGGCGGCGCGTTCACCGGGTCGACGATCAGCGTCAGCTCGCGCGTCACCCGATGGCGCCCGTCGGTCACCGACACCTGGATGCCGCGGTACTCGCCGGCCTGGCTGTAGGTGGGTGTCCAGCTCAGCGTGGCCGTGCTGTTGTCGAACACCGCGCCGGGCGGCAGCTTCTCGACCATGTACGACAGCGCCGTACCGTCGGCATCCGAGGCCTCGACCAGCAGGCTGAAAGGCTGGCCTTCAAGAAGGCGCAGCGTCGGCGGCAGATCGAGCTGCGGTGCGCGGTCGCCGCCGGCGACTTCGATGACGAAGGCCTGCTCAGCATAGCCGCCGCGCGTATCGTAGGCGCGCAGCACCACCGGGGATTGCGCCAGGCTGGCGCTGGTCGGCGTCCAGTCGAGTGTGCCGCTGGCCGGATCGAGCACCAGGCCTTCCGGCGATTGCAGCAGCAGGTAGCTCAGCGTCGAGCCGTCCGGGTCCAGTGCCTGCGCGGGGTATTGCCAGGCGCTGCCGGCAACCGCGTCCAGCGGCGGCAACGTGTTGAACGACGGCGCGTTGTTCGGGTAGGGCAAGGCGTACAGCCCGGAGCCGAGATCGATGCGCTGGCGTTGCACGTTGCCGAAGGTGACGGTGCGCACGAGCGTCGATTCGCCGGGCCGCAACTCGCCGCCGGCCAGCGCGGCGCCCAGGTCGATCAGCCACAGTCCGCTGTCGCCAGGCACCGCGTCGAGGACCGTGCCGCGGAAGTAGCGCGTCGGGTCGAGCACCAGCATCAACGGCGCGCGCAGCGCGTAGTCGGTGCGGTTGGTGACCAGCACGTCGAAGCTCACCGTGCCCGAGGCGCGATCGGAGCGGGTGGCGGCGAAACGGATGTCGACCAGGGCGGCGAAATCGCTGACCGCGGTGAAGGCCACGCTGTAGGCCTCGCCCAGCGCCAGGCCCTGCGCCGAACGCATGCGCTGTTCGATCGTCAGCCGGTACTGGTCGGCAGGCGGGTTGTCGATCGACAGGATGGCGGTGCGTTCGTCCGCGTCGTAGCGCACCGCGGTGATGACGACGCGCCGGCCCTGGCTGTCGAGCAGCCGGTAGTTGTCGACATCGAGCACCGAATCGATGCCGTTGCCGGTGTTCATGTCGCGATCGAAGGTGACCGTCAGCTCGCCACTCGGCAGGAAGACGATCGCGCCATCGGGCGGGTTGCTGCGCAGCACCTTCGGCGCCACCAGCGGCGCGATCACATCCACCTGGGTGCCGTTGGCCACCAAAAGCCGTCCGTCGGCGGTGGCCAGCAGCTGCTCGGCGCTCGGGCCGCCGCGCGCCAGCGTCACCGTGCGCAGCGTCGCCAGATCGACCATGTACAGCTCGGCGCCCGCGTCGCTGCCCGAAGGGATGCGGCTGGACACGAAGAGCAGCCCGGCCAGGGAGGTGCCGACACGCCCGAAGGCCAGCGAGTCGACGGCGGCGTCGAAGCGCAGCTGCACCTGGGCGCGGCCACGCGAGTCGAAACGCAGCACGTCGCCGCGCTTCGGCCAGGCACTGCCCCACAGGCTGCCGTCGGGCGCGATTTCCAGGTCATCGACACGCACGTCGCTGAAGTGGTTGAACTGGCGGGTGACGAGGTCGAAGCGTTCGATGCCGTCGCCCGATGAGACGTAGAGCAGGTTCTTCGCGGCATCGAAGGCCAGTGCCTGGGTCAGGCCGTCGCCATAGCGGTTGCGCACCCGCAGCGTCAGCGGGTCGAGTTCGAGCAGCTGGCCACCGCCCGTGGTGGCCCAAAGCCCCCCGCTGCCGTCCCGGGCCAGATCGAACACCGGCGCGTCGAGCTGCGCCGCCGGCTGCAGCGCCGCGCCGCCATCCTGGTCGAACAGGTACATCGCGCCGCGGTTGACGCCGCCGCTGACGATGAAAGTGCCGTCGGCGCGGTCGATCAGCGCCAGCGGGCCGATGCCGGCGAAGCTTTGCACGATGCCGGTGCCGAAGGCTTCGCCGCTGAACGGCGCCAGGACCTGCGAGTACAACGATGGCCGGGTCGGCACCACCGCCGGCACGCCGCGCTCGGCCTCGCTGAACAGGGCATTGGTCGAATCGGCATTGCTCGGCGCCGGCGGCGCGCCCACGTCGCGCGTCGTATTGCCCACCTGGGGGGTGTTGCCCAGGTTGGTGGTGCTGCCATCGCTGG
This sequence comes from uncultured beta proteobacterium, assembly GCA_963837675.1. GTDB lineage: Bacteria > Pseudomonadota > Gammaproteobacteria > Burkholderiales > Burkholderiaceae_C > Rubrivivax. Next base: position 695,151 of record CAWIOH010000003.1, read on the forward strand.
GCACGCCCGCGGCCGGCGGTTGCTCCCGATTGCCGGCGTTGTCCACCGACAGGGCGAGGAACTCGTAGCGTTTGCCGGTCTCGCCCTGGAACACCGCCTGCGTGGCGGTGCTCTGGCGCTGCCAGATCGACCAGTTGCCGCCGACTTCGCGCACGTACACCGTGGTGTGGCGCAGGCCCGAGCCACCGAGCTCGTCGAGTGCCTGCCAATGCACGTCGTAGTCACTGGCCGCCGCGTCGAGCAGCGTGGCCTGCAACGTGGTCAGCGGCGCCGCGCCGTCGATCAGGCTGCTGACCGTGCGCGTCTGCATCGGCGCCTGGTTGTTCAGCAGCACCTGCGCCGATGCATCGATCGGCTCGCCGCTGGTGGCTCCGAAGGCCGTCTGCACGGTGTAGCTGACGAAGCCCGCGCCCTGCCCCTGGGTGTTGTCCGGACTCAGCAGACCACGCGTGGCGTCCTGCATCACTTCGCCGCTTTCCGGATCGATCGCCTGCAGCACCCAGCTGGCGGTGCGCGAAAGCGGGTCGATGCCGGCACTGACGCGCAGGATGAAGCCGAGCGAATTGCGCAGGTCGAAGTCGCCCTGGAAGCTGGAGCGGTCGGTGGGCACGCGCACGTTGACGCCGCCGAGCTTCAGGTCGCCGAGCCGGAAGCTGTTGACCGACAGGTGCTCGTCGAGCGTGACGATGACGCGGATTTCCGTCGGCCGGCTGGTGGCGGCGGACGGATTGCTGAAGCTCACCGTGTAAGGCAGCGCGGTGCCGGCAGGCACGAACTGCTCGGCGCCGTAACCCTGCGGCCCGGTGATCGAAGCGCCCACCTCCTGCACCAGCTGCGTCTGGTCGAACAGGCGCTGCAGATCCAGCGCGCCGAGCGTGTTGCTCGACGCCACCGACGAGAAGCCGGGGTCGATGCTGAGCTGCGGCGCCGCGCCGCGCCCTGGCGAGAACACGTTGACCGCCTGGAAATAGGTCGGCTGCGACAGGCCCAGGTCGAAACTCTCGAACGTCGGCAGCGCCGGCACCGGAATGGCATAGGGTCCGCACAGCTCGCTCTCGCGCACGTCGTAACCGATCAGCGGCGCCATCTCGCCGGGCTGGTCGCCGTACCACTGGTGCAACTGCTCGAAGAAGGCCACCAGGCTGCTCGGGCTGGCGATCTGCCCGCCGGCACCACCGACGAGCACGCCGCTGGCGAGCACGCCGAGGACACTCGTGACCTTCGCATCGAGCCGGATCGGCGGCGCTTCGTCTTCGGGGCGCAACATGCCACTGTCTTCCAGCGCCGCCAGGTACGACGCCACCCAGGTCGAGGCATCGGCCGCCAAATTCACCAGGGCGGCGTTGGCTGTCGGGTCGGCCATCACCGCCGCGCGCAGGCGCAGCGCGTCGTCGCTCTGCGCGGCGACGAACTCGGCGCGCGTCATCGGCGTTGCTGCCGCCATGACGTTGAACAGGAAGGGCATGAACAGCGGCACACAGTCGTCGTTCAGCTTGACCGACGGATCGCTGAAGTAGGCCGCCAGCCCGGCATCGATGGCCGCCAGATCGGTCAGGCCGCCATCGAGCACGCCCTGCTTCGCCAGATCGGGCCGCGCATCGTAGAGGGCCCGCTTGTAGGCTTCGAAATCACGGTCGTACAGCGCCTTCAAGCCGGGGTAGGTGGTGACGTTGAAGCTCATGCCGACGTAGCCGCCGGCGCTGACGTCGAAGGCGTAACCCGAGGCCAGCATGAAACCGCCCTGGTTTACCTCACTGTCCAGGCTGATCCAGGGCACATCGCTGCGCAGCCCGTCGTCCGGTTCGCCACGGACATTGCTGTTGAAGGTCAGGAAGGGCAGCTTGAAGACCTCGGCGTTGTCGCCGATTTCGGGCGCGCCGAAGCTGAAGCGCACATAGGGCGTGTCGACGTTGGTCAGGCTCTGCAGCGAGATGCCGTACAGCCCGGTCTCGCCAGCCGGCACGACGCGCGGGCCACCCAGGCCGATGGTCACGTCGATCGGCAGCGCCGGCTCGATCAGGTAGCGGTACGGCAGCACCGCCTGCGCCCCATCGGGGTTGATGACCACCACGTCGTACAGGCCGTGCGGCATGTCGCGCAGGTCGAAGGTGGCGATGATGGTCGTGGCATCGACCACGCGGAAGACGGCCGGCTCGATCTCGGTGATGCCCGGGCGCACCAGCTTGACCAGCGCCTCGGGCTTGAAGCGCGCCCCGCTGATGGTGGCCGTGACCCAGCGGCCGTCGCCGCCCTGGTCCTGGTGGATGTCGGTGATCGAGAAGGGCAGCAGCCGCGCCGTCAGCGTCGCCGACGTGCTGCCGCCGCGACCCTGGATCAGCACGTAGTAGTCGCCGGCCTGGGTCGAGGGCACCGTAGCACTCTGGTCGGCGGCCAACGCCTGGTCGGAGCCGAAGTCGAAGTTGAAGCCGTTGGCGACGTCGCCGTAGCGCACGAAGATCTCGTTGCTCGACAATGGATCGGCGGCATCGAGCTCGAAGCGCAGCGTCTCGTTGTCGCCGACGGTGATGCGGTACAGCCGCTGCTCGCCGGGCGCCAGCGAAGTGGCCACGCCGACGCCGGGCTGCAGCGTCGGCACCATCAGGTTCAGCGCGTCGGCCGAAGCGGTGGCGTTGTTGCGCTCGTCGCCGGCCTCATAGACCTCGTTGAAGATGTCGCTGCGCACGATGATGCGGTACTGGCCGGCGCGCGCCGGCGGCACCACCGCGTCGAGCATGCTGCTGTAGCTGTCGCCGGCATCCAGGCCACCGCCATGGGCCACCTTGCCAAGCAGCACATCACCGAGATCCCATTGGCCGTCGACCGACAGGTACACCGAATCGGTCCAGCTGCCCTCGGCCCGATGGCTGGCGTTGTTGAGCACGGTGAAGCTGAGCTGCACGCGCTCGCCGGTGGTCGCGCCGGACGGAATCGTGATGCTCTGCACCTGCAGGTCGGCGGGTGGCGGCTGCTCGATCAGCACCGGGTTCGGCGCCGCCGTGGTGTTGTTGTTCTCCGCCGCCGCCTCGAACACCGCGCCGCGCGGCGCGCTGCCGTCGCCGAGGTCGGTGACGACGAACACGTAATAGGGCCCGACCAGGTCGCGCGGCAGCCGGATGGACACGCTGTCGCTGTAGCTCTCGCCCGCCGCCAGGCCGGTGCCGCGGCGGTATTGCTCGAGGAAGCGGTCGGCGCGCGGGTCGAGCACCGGGTCGGCCGAGACATAGACGCGGTCGACCCAGTTGCGCTGGCCGGCCGGCGTGTCGGCGCCGCCCAGGTTCGCGACCGTGTAGCTGATGTCCAGCATCTGCCCGGCAAAGACACGCTGCGGCGCCACCACGCTGGTGACGCGAAGGTCCGCCGCCGGCGCCAGCGTCACCTGCAGCGGCACCACGGTGATGTTGTTGCCTTCATCGCGGAACTCGGGCACCGCGTCGGGGCGCTGGCGGATGAGGGCGGTCTCGGTCGCGGCCACGCCGCTGCTGGCCCCGATCAGATTGGAATCGGTGAAGGCCAGCAGGTAGTAGGGCCCGTCGGCGTCGCCCGGCAGCGTGAAGGTCGCGGTGCGCTGGTAGCTGCCACCCTGCTCGAGCGGGCCGTAGCGCACGAACTCGGCGACCTGCAGGTCCCTGGCGTCGAGCGACGGGTCGCGCGACAGGTACAAGCGGTCGTACCAGCCCCACTCGCGGGTGTCGCGGGTGCCGGTGTTGGACACGGTGAACTGCACGCTGACGGCCTGCCCCGACAGCATCGGACCGCTGGGCACGATCAGGTCGGTGACGCGCAGATCCGGCTCGCGGTAGGTGACATCGATGTCGCCGCGCAGCATGTTGTCGGCATTGGCCGCGCCCTCGTAGACCGAACCGAAATACAGCGGGCGATTGCGGCTGTTGTCGTCGCTGTCGCGCTCGGCCGTCAGGAACCCCAGGTACGGGTTGTAGTCGGTCATCACGTACAGGAAGTACGGGCCGTCGAAACCTGCGGGAATGGTGAATTCACTGCTGGCGATGTAGCTCTCGCCGCTGCCCAGGCCGCTGCCCGCCGGCCGGGTGACGGTGCCGAGCAGTTGCGTGCGGCTGCCGGCGCTGAACACCGGGTCCTGCGAAATCCACACCGCATCGGTCCACAGCCGCGTGCCGCCCCACACCGCCGCGCCGTCGTTGCGCACGGTCCAGCTGATGACGGTCTTCTCACCGGAGAAGTTCTGCGCGGGTGCGCTGATGGCAACCACGCGCAGGTCGGCGGGCAGCGCATTCACCTCGGCGGCAACGGTGAGCGAGTTGTTGTCGTCGATGGTCTCGCGCACCTGCCGCAGCGGATCCGTGTCGCTGACCACGGTGACGTAGCGGCCCTTCGCCGCGGGCGAGAGTGCGAAGCTCTGCGTCTGCGTGTAGTTCTGCAGCGACCCCAGCTCGCTGGCGCGCTCGAAGGTCCCCAGTACCCAGATCTTGGCGCCGGGCGCATCGAGCTCAGCGGTGTCATGCAGGTACACGGTGTCGGTCCAGCCGCCCTTGGCCTCGCCCTCGGCGCGGTTGCTCACCGTCCAGCTCACCGTGAACGGCTGATCCACGCTGCCCGGCGCACTGGTGGTGATTGCCGTCACCTGCAAATCCGGCAGCGGCGGGATCGGCGTGCCGATGATGTCGATCTCACGGGCCTTGTAGTTGTTGCTGTCGAACTCGTTCGGATCGTCGAGGTTGAGGTTGCTGGCCAGCGTGTCCTCGAACACCGCGTCGTAGGCGTCGGACCAGGGTGTGATGTAGTACACCCCGGAATCGATCTGCGCCGGGATGCGCACCTTGACCACCTGCTCGTAGCTTTCGCCCACCGCCAGCGCGCCGTTGTGGCTGAAGCTGCCGAGCAGCACCGCGTCGTTGCCGGGGATCTGTATCGGCGTGCCATCGTCCGACAGCACCGAGCGCGGCCCCGGGCTGGGCCGCGTCTTGTCCTTGCTCAGCCAGACGGTGTCGTTCCAGCTGCTGCGGTTGGTGGTGTCCGAGCCGAGGTTGGTGACGACGAAGCGCACCTCGATCTCGGCGCCGTAGAGCGCCTGCGACGGCGCGACCACGCCGCCGGTCACCAGGTCGGCCAGCGGCTGCGGCTCGACGAACACTTCCTGGGCCACATAGTTGTTGGTCTCGTTGGCCTGCGGGTACTCCTCGACCGAGCCGCTGGCATCGGCAATGACCAGGAAGTAGCCCTTGCCGCGGAAGCGCTCGGGAATCACCGCCGTGCCGGTGCTCGAGCTGTAGGCCTCGCCGGGTGCCAGTGCGGCACCGTTGTCCAGGCTGCCGATGAGGATGTCGTCGGCTCCGGGTTTGTTGTCCAGCGACAGGTAGACGTTGTCCTTCCAGCGTGGCGGGCTGGTCGCCTCGGCGCCGCGGTTGACGACGACGAAGCCGACCGCCACGGTCGAGCCGGCGACCACCCGGTCCGGCGCGGTGATGCTCTGCACCTGCAGGTCCGGCCGTGGATTGAGCGACAGCAGCAGCACGGCGTCGTCGACGGTGAGGTTGTTGTCGGGCTCGGGCTGGCCCTCGAACAGCGCGTTGCCGGCATCGGTGACGACGCTCAGGCGCCAGCCGCCTTCGATGCGGTTGGGCAGGCGGATGCGCTCGGTGCGGACCGTATCCAGCCCGGGCGCGAGCACGGCGGTGGACTGGAACGATCCCAGGATCACCGGTGCCGATGCCACCGGGTCGTTCGGGTCGGCGCCGGCGCGGCGCAGCAGCAGCGTGTCGGTCCAGCTGGCGTCGGTCGGCGCGTTGCCGACGTTGGCCACGGTCCAGGTGATGTCGATGACATCGCCTTCGCTGGCGCTGGCCGGTGCGCTGATGCCGGTCACCACCAGGTCGGGCAGCGGTGATGGCAGCACCTGCACCGGGCCCGCAGTCGCCGAGCTGTTGTTGCCGCCGAAGATGAATTCATAGGCGCTGCCGGCGCGCACCGTGACGAACACCGGGCCGGTGTAGGTGTCGGGCAGATCGACCAGTCCGGTGCGCGTGTAGCTGCCGCCGGCTTCGAGCACGCCGAGGTGGTCGAAGCCGGCGCTGGCCACGGTGCTGCCGCCCGGCGCCGCGCTGCTGACCGTGACCGTGTCGCTCCAGGCGAGCGCGTCGGTGCGGCCGATGCCGTCGTTGACCACCGTCCAGGTGACCGCGAGCTGGCCGCCCGACAGCACGCTGACCGGCAACTGCACGTCGCGCGCCTGCAGGTCGGCATAGGGGAAAGGCATGACGTCCATCAGGGCGGGCGCCGCCGCCGTGTTGTTCGCCTCCAGGCCGTTCTCGAAGACGGCGTTCGCCGAGTCGGTGCGCACGAGGACGTTGAAGCGGCCGCTCAGCGCCGGCGGCGCGAAGATCGTTTCGCTGCGTGTGTAGGACGCACCGACCGCCAGGAACCCGCTGTGCTCGAAGCGGCCGAGCACGACGTCGTCGCCGTCGCCGAAGACCGCGTTGATCGACGCCACCACGGTGTCGGTCCAGGCGGCGCTGAGCCCGCTGCCATTGCCGAGATTGCTCACCGTCCAGGCGACGGCCAGCCGCGCCGGGTCGGCGATGACCTGCTGCGGCGCAACCACGTTCGACACCTGCAGGTCGGCATAGGGCGCCAGCGCCAGCGCGATCGGCGTGGCCAGCTGGTTGTTGCCCTCGGAGCCGACTTCGGCGACGCTGTTGGCAGCGTCGGCCAGCGCCAGCACGAACCAGTCACCCGACAGCTCCACGGGCAGCGACAGCTCGAGATCGCGGCGGTAGCTGGCGCCACTGGCCAGCGGCAGCGGCGCGGCGTCCTCGGCAAGCAGACGGTCGTTGCCGTCGAACACCGCGTCGCGCGACAGGTAGATGCGGTCGACCCAGGCGTCGCTGGCCGCGGCACTGCCCAGGTTGGAAACCTCGCGCGTGATGCGGAGCGTCGCGCCCGACTCGGCCACGCCCGGCGCCAGCAGCGACGTCACCACCAGATCGCGGTGCGTCAGGCCGACGCTGCTGGCGCTGGCGGCGGTGTTGTTGGCCTCGCGCTGCCCCTCATAGACATTGCCGACGGCATCGCTGACGACGACCACGACGTAATCGCCGTCGGGCAGCCCCGGCACGTTGACCTGCAGGCTCATGTCGCGTGTGGCGCCAACCGCCAGCGGCTGGTTCTGCACCACGCTGCCGATCAGCGCCGCGCCGCTGAGCGTGCCGTCGAGCGACAGGTAGACGCGTTCGGTCCAGGGGCCGTTGGCAACGGCCTCGCCGCGGTTCGTGACCTGCCAGGAGACGCTCATGCCGGCGCCGGCCAGCACCACCGCCGGTGCGCTGACGCGGCCGGCCTCGAGGTCCGGGGTCGCCGCCGGCGTGATGCTCAGCGTGCCGGCCGCCGCGCGCAGGTTGCCGCTGGCATCGCCGAGCTCGGGCAAGCTGTCGTCGGCATCGGCGGCGACGAGCAGGCGGAAATCGCCGGTCAACTCGAAGGGCAGCGTCAGCATGGCCTTCGCCGTGTAGGTCGCGTCGATGGCCAGCGGGCCGCTGCGCTGCACGCTGCCCAGCGCCACGTCGGCGGCGTCGAGGCTGTCGTCGGCCGACAGGTACACGACATCGCGCCATGCGCCATCGGCCGGCAGCTGGCCGCTGTTGCGCACCCGCCAGAGCACGTCGATGCGCGAACCGCTGGATGCGGCGGTGGGCGCCGACACCGCCTCGATCCGCAGGTCGGCGGCCGGCGAAGTCAGCGCGATCGGCTGTGCCGCGCTGGCGTTGTCGGCGCGCGTGTCCGGCTCGATCACCTGCGCGTCGGCGTCGGTCAGCAGGAACACGCTGAAGTTGCCGTTCAGCCCCAATGGCAGCGTGATGTCGCGCGTCTGGCTGTACGAGGCGCCCGCGGACAACGCTCCGGCATGGGCGACGTCGGCCAGCAGCCGGTCGTCGGCGTTGCCGAGCACCGCGTCGCCGCTGAGCACCAGGCGGTCGACCCAGGTGTCGCCGGTGGCCTGCACCCCGGCATTGACCACCTCCCAGTCGAGCGTGATGACATCGCCACCGCGGCCACTGAGCGGCACGTCGAACTGGGTGACGCGCAGGTCGGCGTAGCTGCGTTGCGCCGAGCTGAAGTTCAGCGTCGCGCTGTTGTTGCCTTCGGCCGGGTTGCCGGCGGCGTCGTATTCGGTCAGCGCCGAATTGCGGTCGGCGATGACCTGCACCTCGATGCGCCCGCTGCCGCGCTGCCCGTCGGGCAGGCTGAAGCTCGTCGAGCGCAGCAGTTCGGCACCGGGCGCCAGCGCCGAATTGCCCGGCAGCTGCGGGTCATAGGGCAGCGTGCGATCGAGAATGAGCTCGCCGCTGTCCAGGTTGCGCACGAGAATCCGGTCGGCCCAGCCGGCCGGCGTGTCGCTCGAGCCGGCGTTGTGGTCGGCCCAGCTGAGGCTGACGCTGTCGCCGGCGGCAACGCCCGCGGGCAGCGCCTGCAGGTTGCGCACCTGCAGGTCGGCGGCCGACACCAGCGTCAGCCGCGCCAGGTTGTTGGCTTCGGCCGCGTCGCCGCCTTCGAGCACGCTGTTGTCGACGTCGGCGAGCACGCTGAACTCGATGCGGCCGCTGCCGCTCACGCCGGCCGGCCAGACCAGCTCGACGCTGCTTGGGCGCGAATCGCCGGGCCCGAGCGCGCCCGAACCGCTCGGGTCATGGGCCAGCAGCGTGCTGAACAGCGTCACGCCTGTGTCCAGGTTGCGCACGATCAACTGATCGCGCCAGCCGACGGCGGCGGCGACGTTGCCCGCATTGCGCACGCGCCAGCCGACGCTGACGACACCCCCGCCCACGAAAGCGCCGGCCGGCGAAACCGCGAGCTCATCGACCTGCAGGTCGGGGTATGGCGGCAGCACCGAGGCGACGGTCAGCGCACTCGCGTTGTTCAGCTCGGCAGTGCCCGGCTCGGCGACGACGTTGGTGACGTCGGTGGCAACTTCGAAGCGCAGCTGGCCGGCCCCGCGCGCCCCGCCGACCAGCGTGATCAGCGCCTGGCGCATGCGGCTTTCACCCGCCGCCAACGGCAGCTCGGTGGCGTCGCCGTCGACCAGCAGATTGGCGATCAGTTCGCCGCCGCGGTCGAGGTTGCGCACCAGCAGCCTGTCCGACCAGGGTGCGGCGGCGTCCTGGCTGCCGTTGTTCAAAACCCGCCAGCTGACCAGCACCTGGGCGCCCGCCTGCACCGCGGCACCGACCGGCGCGACGCTCAGGTCCTGCACCGTCAGGTCGGGGCCGGGCGTGCCGCCGAGACCGGAAATGACGATCGGTGCCTGCAGCGGCGATGGCGAGACGTTGAAGGCGTAGTTGCTCTGCTCGGTGCGGGCGCGGTAATAGCGTCCTTCGATCAGCAGGGTGTAGGTGCCATCGAAGGCCAGCGTCGTGACGTCGATGTCGCTGTTCATCGAGGTTGGGCCCCACACCTTCTTGCCCCAGGGGTCGAGCAGCCGCCAATAGGTGTCACCGCCGGACAACGCCGTGCGGTCGAAGAAGAAGCGGTCGCCCGCCTTGGCCTCGAAGCGGTAGGCGTCGGTTTCGTTGGCCGGGTTGAGCACGCTGGCGACCGGCGTGCCGGGGGCGACCCGCGTCGCGGCGCCCAGGTCGAGCAGGCGCAAAGCGTAGGCGCCAGCCAGGTCGCCGGTGCCGCGCACGCTGAGCCGGTAGTCGCCGGGCACCAGGTCGAGCAGGTTCAGGCCGTCATACGAATCGCTGGCGGCAAAGCTGCGGTCAGACACCAGCGTGCCGCGCGGGCCGGACAGCGTCCACAGCAGCCGCCCCGCATCGGCGCCGGTGCTGTCCGGCAGCGCGTCGAAATACAGCAGCTTGGCCTCGCCGAGGCTGAACTCGTAGTTGTCGACCCGGCCGACTTCGAGGGTCTGGTCTTGCACCGCGCCAAGCACCAGCGGCAGCACCTGGTCGACCACCGGGCGCAGCCGGAAGGCGTAGCTGCCGATGTCGCTGCGGTAGTAGCGCGCCTCCAGCAGCAAGGTGTAGTTGCCGCTCAGCGGCAGCGTGACGACACCCACGTCGTCCGCGATGCCGTTGAAGCTGGACGGGCCGAACACCTGGCGGCCGAGCGGATCGAGCAACTGCCAGCGCGCGTCGGCGCCGCTGCGCGCGGTGACATCGAAGAAGATGCGCTGGCCTGCGGTGGCGACGAAGCGGTAGGCGTCGGTCTCGTTGCCCGGGTCGAAGCCGCCGCTCATCGGCTGGTCGAGATCGATGGGCTGCGCCGCCGCCAGATCGAGCAGTCTGAAGCGGTACGGGCCCTGCACCTCGCCGCTGCTGGTCACGCTCAGCGTGTAGTCACCGGCCATCAGGTCGAGAACGCCGTTGCCGTCGGCCGAGTCGGTCTGGGTGAACGAGCGGCCGCCGACGATGCTGCCGCGCGGTCCGCTCAGGTTCCAGCGCAATTCGCCGAGACCGCCGTCGATGCTGGCCGTGAGCGCGTCGAAGTAGGCCTTGACATCGCTGCCCAGGCTGAAGCTGTAGCGCTGTGTCTGGCCCTTGGCGATGCTGGCGTCGACCGTTTCGCCCAGCGTCAGTGCGACGCTGGTGTCGTCGACGCGGTCGACGACGAAGCTGTAGCTGCCGGTGTCGCCGCGGTAGTAGCGCGCCTCGAGCAACAAGGTGTAGATGCCGTCGTAGGCCAGCGTCAGCGGGCCGATGTCATCGCCGGTGCCGTTGAAGCTCGCCGTGCCGAACACGCTGTGCCCGTAGGGATCGAGCAGCTGCCAGCGCGCGTCGCTGCCGCTGCGTGCGGTGACGTCGAAACGCAGACGGTCACCAGCGCCGGCGCTGAAGCGGTAGGCGTCGGTTTCGTTCGACGGGTTGAACGCACCGCTGACCGCCGTGCCGATCGTCAGCTCGCTGGCGCTGGCCAGGTCGAGCAGGCGGAAGCGATAGCCGCCGGTGAGGTTGTTGCGGCCTTCGATGCGCAGCGTGTAGCTGCCCGCGTCCAGGTCGAGGATGCTGGTGCCGTCGGACGAATCGGTCTGGTTGAACGAGCGGTCGGTGACCAAGGCCGTGCCGTCGGGCGCGACCAGCGTCCAGCGCAGGTTGTCGCTGCTGGCGCCACCGACGTTGACATTCAGACTGTCGAAGTACAGGCGTCGCGGCCGGTCCAATGTGACGCTCCAGCGGTCGACCTCGCCGACCGCCGACAGATTGGCATCGACGATCTCGTTCAACGGCAGTTGCGGCAGCACCGGCGGCGTGCCGGGCGTGACGCTGACCGACAGGTTGTCGATGTCGTTGTCGGCACGCCAGCCGCCGTTGCGCGCGCCCAGCGCGACGCGGCCGTCGTACGGCGTCATGCCGCGGACGACAAAGTCCTCGACGATGGCGACTTCGCTGCCGGCGCCGGGTCGCAGGTAGATCGACACCAGGCTGTCGAAGCCCGCGGCCTTGATGACGATGCGGGCATGGTGGAAGTCACCGCTGTCCAGGCGGAAGCCGGGCACGTCGAATTCGGCCAGCTTGCTGCCGGCGAAGTGCAGCGAGACATGGTTGTCGTTCAACTCGCTGTTGTTCGCCGGGTCGAAACCGACGCCGAAACTGCCCGCCAGATTGGGCTCTTCGCCGAACTGCGGCGCCGGCCCGCTGTCGCCCCAGACGGCGCTGTCCAGCCAGGCCAGGCCGATGCCGTCGCCCTGGTTGCTGACGCGGGTGATGCGCAGGTCGAAGTCGATATCGACTTCGGCCGGGTAGACCCCTGGCGCGGTGTTGACGAAGCCGACGGTGTTGGTGCCGGTGACGCTGCCCGGCAACAGGCGCAGGTAGTTGCCGCTCGGGCCGCCGGCCGTCACCGCCGGCGGCACGGCGCTGCCGAACTGCGACGGCGTGTACGGCAGGCCGCCGGCGTCGAAATCCTGCGCCGTGAAGCCGCCGGGGTTGGCCTGCGCCCTGCTCTGCACCGTGAAGCTGAAGTCGACCGGACTGGTCTCGCTGTCGCGGCCTTCGAGCAGCAGCACATAGCGCCCGGCCTGCGGCAGCACGGCCAGCCGGTCGTCGGTGGCCAGCGGACCGAAGACCACGCGGCCGTCCGGCGCGATCAGCCGCCAGTAGGCGCTGTTGCGGCTTTCGCTGAGCAGGTCGACCAGCACCTGCTCGCGCGCGCCGGCGTCGAAGGCGAAAAACTTCGTCTGTGCCCCCGGGTCGAGGGTGCCGCTGACCGTCGCACCCAGCGCGATGGTCTGTACATCGGTGCTCGACGCCAGGTCGACCAGGCGGAAGGCATAGGCGCCGGTGGCATCGGTATCGGCGTCGACGCTCAGCGTGTAGTCGCCCGCCACCAGCGACAGCACCGGGTTGGCACCGAAGTCGATCGAGTCGCTGGCGCTGAAGGCACGTGGCGCTGGCGCCACCAGGCCCGGCGGGCCGCTCAGGCTCCACTTGAACCGGCTGTCGTTGCTCAGCGAATCGAACACCAGGTTGGCATCGCCGTGCAGTGTGAAGCTGTACAGGTGGCGCTGGCCCGGCGTGTCGATGCTCGCCGCCACGCTGGCGCCCAGTGTCAGCTCGGCATGGCTGTCGCTCACCGGGTAGACCGCCAGGCTGTAGGCGGTGTCGCTGGCGGCATCGCGCCGACCCTCGACGAGCAGCGTGTAGCTGCCGGCATCCGGCAGCGTGCGCAGTTGCACGTCGTCGCTGGCCAGGTTGTTCGGCCCCCACAGCGTGCGGCCGAAGGGATCGAGAAGACGCCAGAAGGGCACGCCGCCGCTGCTGCTGCGCAGGTCGAAGTAGAAGTCCTGGCCGGCCTCGGCATCGAAGCGGTAGGCGTCGGTTTCGCGGCCAAGCGCCGACAGCGTGCCATCGACGATGCTGCCCGGCAGCAGCGGCACCGTATGCGCCAGGTCGAGCAGGCGGAAGCGGTAGGCGCCGGTGAAATCGGCCGTGCCATCGACGGTGAGCGTGTAGTCGCCGGCCGCCAGGTCGAGCAGCGACAGGCCGTTCTGCGAGTCACTCTGGTCGAAGCGCCGATCGCCGACGATCAGGCCGTTGGCACCGCTGAGGCTCCATACCAGCGCACCGGCGTTCTCCAGCGAATCGAAGTACAGACGGGCCGGCGCCGCCAGCGTGAAGTCGTGGAAGACACGCTGGCCGACATGGTCGATGCTGTCGGCAACGATGGGCGCCGACGCACTGACGATCAGCGGCTCGGCCTTGTCGGCCACCCGCTGCACCCGCAGCGAATAGGGCGCCACGCCCGCACCGGCATCGCGGCGGCCCTCGACCAGCAGCGTGTAGGTGCCCGCCAGCGGCAGCGTCTGCAGCTGCACGTTGTCGCTGGGCATGTCGTTCGGCCCCCAGACGGTGCCGCCATAGGGGTCGAGCAGACGCCAGAAAAGATAGCCGCTGCTGGCCGAGACGACATCGAAGTACAGCCTGTCGCCAGCACTGGCATCGAAGCTGTAGGCCACCGTCTGGTTGGCCGGCGCGAGTTCGCCGCCGACCACCGTGTCCAGCGCCAGCGGCTGCGCCAGCGCCAGGTCGAGCAGCCTGAAGCCGTAGTCACCGCTGGCGTCGCCCTGGCCGTCGATGCTCAGCACATAGTCGCCGGGTGGCAACTCGTAGAGGCTGATGCCGTTTTGCGAATCGCTGCTCTGCAGCGGGCGGCCCGAGACGACACTGCCGCGTGGGCCACTCAGGCTCCACAGCAGGCGGCTGCTGTCGGTCAACGAATCGAAGTACAGCCGCATCGGCTGCGCCAGCGTGAAACGATAGCTGTCCTGCTGGCCGAAGGTGATGGTGCCGGCAACGACACCCGGCGTGTCGGCCCAGGGATGAGAGACGCGCGCGTCGTTGCCGCGGCCACTGGCATCGGCCAGCAAGCGTCCGGCGGTCTCGTCGAATGGCAGGTACAGACGCAACCCGGCTTCGCTGCCATTGAGCGGCGTCTGGAACTGCGTGGCGATCTCGGTCTGCGTGCGCACCGTGTCCCACAGCCGGAAATCGTCGATCGCGCCGCGGAAGGCATAGCCGGCGGCTTCGTTCGCACTGCCCAGCAACAATGGCGCCGTCGAGCCGCTCGCCGCGGTCGGGCGCAGGGCGCCGGAGGCACTTTCGACGCCGTTGACGAACAGCTTCATCGTGCCGACACTGCGGTCGAGGACGGCAGCGACGTGGAACCATTCGCCGGGGCGCACCAGTCCGGGCGCCGTTTCAATGTACTGGCCGCTGCCGTCGCCGGTCCACAGGTGCACAAAGCCGGCCGGATTCAGCCACAGCGAGTAAGTGCGCTGCTGCGGGTTTCCGTTGCCGGCATAGACCAGCGCCTGCCAGTCGTTGCCCAGGTCATCCGCGCGGAACCAGCCTTCGAAACTGAGCGAGCCGGTGAGGTTGGTGTCGGCCGAGTTCGGCACCTCGATGCGCGTCAGGTTGCGCCGCTGCAGCGCACCGCCGATCCGGCCCGCCACATAGTCAGGATCAACCCCGAAGGCCACGCCGGGCGTGATCTTCGCGCTGTCGTCGACAATCTCCAGCAGGCGGAAGCTGTAGTCGGTGCTGGCGCGGTACTGGGTGGTCCAGATGCGCGATTCGACGATCAGCGTGTAGCGGCCGTCGCGCGGCAGGCTGAACAGATCCACGTCGTCCAGGTTGAGCGGGCCGAACACCTGGCGGCCGAATTCGTCGAACAGCCGCCAGCTCAACCAGTCGGCACCGACGCCCGCGCTCAGGTTCTGGCGGTCGATGTAGTAGCTGACATCGGCCCTGCCGTCGAAGGCGTAGACAGCGGTGCTGTTGGCCGGGTTGAGCGAGCCGGCCACCACCGCGTTGGCCTGGATCGGCTGGGCGGTCGCGATGTCGATCAGGCGGAATGCGAAGTCGCCGACCTGGTCGTTGAGCGGGTCGATCGTCAACGTGTAGCTGCCCGGCACCAGCGACAGCAGCGGGTTGGTGCCGCCGATCTCGTGCGAGTCCGAGTAATACAGCTGGCGGCCGCTGACCAGCGTGCCGCGCGGGCCGCTGAGACTCCAGCGGAAATCGGGCACGTTGTTGTTCGGCCCCAGCGCGTCGAACAACAACATGCGCTCTTCGGCGACGCTGAAGCTGTAGACCGCAAGCTGCCCCGGCTGCTGGATCGTGCCGCTGGTGACGGCGCCGAGCGCGAGGTTGGCGTCGATGTCGCTGACGCTCAGGACGTTGAAGCCGTAGTCGAAGGTCGCCACGCCGTTGGCCGGGGCCCAGATACGGCCTTCGATGAGCAGCGTGTAGCGGCCGCTGAAGGCCACGGTGACGCCTTCGACATCGTTGGTGGGGTAGAAGCCGCGCGGCCCGAACACCTGCTGACCGAAGGGGTCGATCAGGCGCCAGGTGACCCAGTCGCCATTGTTCGGGCTGAGCGATCGCACATCGAAGTACAGCCGCTCGCCGGCAACGGCCTCGAAGCTGTAGAGGTCGGTCTGGGTGGAGCTGTCGAGCGTGGCATTCAGCGGCACGCCCTTCGGCATCACAGTGGCGTCGGCCAGGTCGAGCAGGCTGAAGGCGTAGCTGCCGGTGGTGTCGCCGCTGCCGTCGATGGTCAGCGTGTACGCGCCAGCGGCGAGCGCGAGCAGCGGATTGGCAGCGCCCAACTCGTGTGAATCGCTGCTGCCGAAGCCGCGCGAGGCGACCGTGCCGTCGGCGCCCGACAGCGTCCAGGTGATGCGGTTGTTGTCCGACAGGCTGGTAGCCAGCGCATCGAAATAGAGCTGGCGCGGCGCCGTCAGATCGAAGGTGTAGGTGTCGCGCTGGCCCGGCAGATCGATCTGGCCGCTGACCTTGTCGCCCAGCACCAGCGCCAGCGGCGCGTCGTCGACCACACGCTGCACGTTGAACTCGTAGTCGAAGCGCTGCACGCCGTTGGCCGGCACCCAGCTGCGGCCTTCGAGCAGCAGCGTGTAGCGACCGGTGAAGGCTGCGGTGATACCTTCGACATCGTTGTTGACGTACATGCCCCGCGGGCCGAAGACCCGCCGGCCGTAGGGGTCGAACAGCTGCCAGCTGACCCAGTCGCCGTTGTTCGGGCTGAGCGAGCGCACGTCGACGAACAGCGCATCGCCGGCGCTGGCGTCGAAGGCGTAGACGTCGGTCTCGTTGGCGGGATTCAGCGCGGCGCTGACCGGCGTGCCCAGGCTGATGGTCGTTGCCGACGACACGTCGAGCATGCGCAAGGCATAGGCGCCGGTGGCTTCGCCGTCGGCGAACACGCGCAACTGATAACTACCGGCCAGCGGCAGTTCGAGCAGGGGGTTGGCGCTGCCGAGCTCGAAGGACTCCGAGTTGACGATGCTGCGTGCGCTGACCTCGTCGCCGCGCGGGCCCGTCAGGCTCCAGCGGAACCGGCTGTCGTTGCTCGGCAGCAGACCATCGAACAGCAAGCGCGTCGGCGCCGCGATGTCGAAGACGAAGCTGTCGACTTCGCCGGTCGCGCCGATGTTGCCGTCGACCCGCTCGCCCAGCAGCAGCGGCGTGCCGGTCAGCGCAGGCAGCGCGGCTTGGCTGTCGAGCCGGACGGTGAAGGCGACATCGACCGGCGCGGTTTCGAAATATCGACCCTCCACCAGCAGCCGGTATTCGCCGTCCAGACGCAGCTGCAGCGGCCCCTGGTCGGCGTTCAGATAGTCAGGGCCGAAGATCAGCTTGCCGGTCGGATCGAGCAGCCGCCAGTAGGCGCTGCCACCGCTCATCGAGCGCCAGTCGAAGAGCACGTTGTCGCCGGCAGAGGCATCGAAGCGGTAGAGCTGGGTCTGGGTTGCGGGGTCCAGTTTCAGGTTGATGTCCGCGCCGTAGGCGATCTTCTGGCCACCGGCCGCCAGGTCGTGCAGGCGGAACGCGAAGTCGCCCGTCGCGTCGGTGGCGCCGTCGACGCTCAGCGTGTAGTCGCCCGCGGCCAGCGCGAGCACCGGCGAGCCCGCGATCTCGGCCGAATCGGAGGCCGTGAAAGCTCGCCCCGCAACCACCGCACCGCTTGGGCCGCCCAGGCTCCAGCTGATGCGCTCGCTGCCGTGCAAGGCATCGAACACCACTTGCGCATCGGCGCCCAGCGTGAAGGTGAAGCGCTGCTGCTGCCCGGGGTGCTCGATGGCAGCGTCGACGCGGTTGCCCAGGCTGATCGCAGCCGCGCCATCGATCACCGGCTGCAGGTTGAAGCGCCAGTCCGCTGCCGCGCTGTTGTAGACACGCCCCTCCAGCGCCAGCGTGTAGACGCCGGAACTCGCCGCGGCGAAGACGTCGGTGGCTCCGTCATCGTTGAACCAGCGCGGGCCGAACACCGGGTTGCCGCGCGGGTCGAACAGCCGCACCGAGAAGTTGTCGCCGGCCAGCAGCTGCGCATCGAAGAAGTAGCGCTGCCCGGCAACGGCGTCGAAGCGGTACAGGCGCGTTTCGATCGCCGGCGCCGGCATGATCGACGCATCGTTGCCCTGGCCGCTGGAGTCGGCCAGCGTGCCTCCAGCGGCTTCGTCGAAGCGCCAGTAGCCGGCCAGGCCGGACTCGTCGCCCGCCAGCAATTGCGCCTGCGCAGCGGCGATCTCGTCGCCGCTGCGCGCCACGCCATAGATGCGCAGCTCGTCGATCAGTCCGTCGAAGCGCTGTGCCGCGCCCTCGCGGCTGCCGATCTGCAGCGATTGGCGGCCGTCGACATCGCCGATCGCACCCGAGCCGTTGAAGGTGTGGACCAGCACGCCGTCGATGTAGCTGCGCACCGTGCCCGCGTCATAGCTGAGAGCCACATGCGTCCATCTATCCAGCGGCACGACCACGCCGGTATCGATCCAGGTCCAGCCGGGGTTCGCATTCGCAATCGCCCAGCGCAGGCTGCCGTCGGCGAAGCGCGCGAGCATGTACTCGCCTTCCTTGTTGACGATGACGCCGCCCGAGGCGTCGGCGCCGTTGCCCTGCGGCTTGATCCAGGCCTCGATCGTCAATGCGTCGGCCATGCGCAGCGACGCAGCGTCCGCCACGCGCACGTCGGGCGCCGAGCCGTGCAAGTCCAGCGCGCGGTTGGTCTGCCCGGCACCATAGTTCAGTGGCGCGCCGGGCTCGACGCGCATCGACGCGAAGTAGCTCGACGGCTCGCCGAGCGTCGCGGATACCGGCGTTCCGGGCGTGAACGCCTCGGCCGTGGCCAGGTCGAGCAAACGAAACGCGAACGGCCCGGTCGCGTCGCCGCTGCCGTCGACGGTCAGCGTGTACCTGCCCGCCACCAGCGTCAGCAGTGGGTTGCCGGCGATGTCCCACGAGTCGGACTGCTGCAGCGGCCGGCCCGAGACGACGGAACCACGCGGGCCGCTGAGCGACCAGGTCAAATCGCCGCGGTTGGTGAGCGAATCGAAGAGCACGCGCGCGGCGTCGGCCAGGTCGAAGGTGTAGACCGCGCGCAGCCCGGCGCTGTCGATCCTGCCATAGACCAGATCACCCAGATTCGCCGCCTGAGGGACCGGCTCGCTCATCGGCACGATGTTGAAGCTGTACGCCGCCGTGCCGCTGGTATAGGTGCGGCCCTCTATGAGCAGCGTGTAGGCACCGTCCAGTGCCAGCCTCAGCTCGCCGATGTCGGTGCCCATCGAGGTCGGCCCGGCAACGCTGCGGCCGTAGGGGTCGAGCAGCCGCCAGTACACGTCGTTGCTGTGCGACTGCCGGTCAAAATAGAAAACCTCACCGGCGGTGACGCTGAACTTGAAGGCTTCGCTGGCGTTCGACGGTGTCAGCGTGCCGCTGACCACGCTGCCGGGTGTCACCGAACGCGCCTGACCCAGGTCGATCAGGCGGAAGGCGTAGGCGCCGGTGGTGTCGCCAACGCCGTCGACGCTGAGCACGTAGTCGCCGGCCGGCAGGTCGAAGGCCACTTCACCGGCCACGTCGATCGAGTCGGAACCGCTGAACGGGCGGTCGCTGACCACGTTGCCGCGCGGACCGTCCAGCGCCCAGCGGATGTTGCCGTCGTTGGTCAGCGAGTCGAAGACGACACGCACGCTGTCGCTCAGCGTGAAGGCGTAGCGGTCGGTTTCGCCGGGGGCATCGAGACTGCCGTCGATGCGCGGCACCACCGGGTCGCCGGACATCAGCACCCGCGGCTCCAGCGCCTCGAGCACCAGCTTGTCGGCAGCCGCGGGCGCGGCACGCAGCGTGGCCAGCGCACGCTCGAGCAGGCGGTTGAACAGTCCGGACGCCGCCGACAGGCCCAAGCGTCTGCGGTTCGGCGCTCGAGTCGACTCAGCTCTGGCCCGCGTGTCCATGCAGACGCTACTGCTCTCGGCTAACGCAGTGACGACATCGGATCGCCCGCCGCGTGTTGTTGGTCCGATTGACTCCAGCCGGGCCGATCGGCACAAGCCCCGCGTGGTCGAAGACTATGCCATCGGAGTGCGCCGCGCCAGTCGGATCGACCCCCCAGATCACGGGATCCGCACTGCCGAGCCGAGGCCACGCGCAGTGGACTCGGGCGCGTGAGCGCCGCCGCGGCGAGCGAGCGAAAAGATGTCGCCGCCGACCGCCCCGTCAGCCGCCGGCCTTGACCTTGGCGCGCCAGGCGTGCAGTAGCGGTTCGGTGTAGCCGCTGGGTTGCTCGAGACCCTTGAACACCAGGTCGCTGGCCGCCTGGAAGGCGGCCGAGGTGTCGAAGTGCCCGGCCATGTTGCGGTACAGCGCATCGCCGGCGTTCTGCTTGTCCACCACCTTGGCCATGCGCTTGAGCGTGCTCTTCACCTGCGCCTTGGTGACGATGCCGTGAAGCAGCCAGTTGGCGATGTGCTGGCTGCTGATGCGCAGCGTGGCGCGGTCTTCCATCAGCCCGATGTTGTGGATGTCGGGCACCTTCGAGCAGCCCACGCCCTGGTCGACCCAGCGCACCACGTAGCCGAGGATGCCCTGCGCGTTGTTGTCCAGTTCCTGCTGCTTGTCGGCGTCGCTCCACTTCGGCCGCTTCGCCACGGGCACCGTCAGCAGGCCTTCGACAAGACCATCGCGCACCGCGTCGAAGTCGGTCTTCTCCAATTCCTTCTGCACCTTGAAGACATCCACCTGGTGGTAATGCAGCGAGTGCAGCGTGGCGGCGGTGGGCGACGGCACCCAGGCGGTGTTGGCACCGGCCTTGGGATGGCCGATCTTTTGCTGCAGCATGGCCGCCATCAGGTCGGGCATGGCCCACATGCCCTTGCCGATCTGGGCCTTGCCGCGCAAGCCGCATTCCAGCCCGACGAGCACGTTGCTGCGCTCGTAGGCCTGGATCCAGGCGCTGGTCTTCATGTCGCCCTTGCGGATCATCGGCCCGGCGTGCATGGCGGTGTGCATCTCGTCGCCGGTGCGGTCGAGGAAGCCGGTGTTGATGAAGGCCACGCGGTCGGCGGCGGCGGCGATGCAGGCCTTCAGGTTGACGCTGGTGCGGCGCTCCTCGTCCATGATGCCGAGCTTGACCGTCGCCTTCGGCAGGCCGAGCAGCTGCTCGACACGGCCGAAGAGTTCGCTGGCGAAGGCCACTTCGGCCGGGCCGTGCATCTTCGGCTTGACGATGTACACCGAGCCGGTGCGGCTGTTGCGCAGGGCGGGATTGGCACGCGTCAGGTCGTGCACGGCGATCGCCGTGGTGACGACGGCGTCGAGGATGCCTTCGGGAATCTCCTGGCCGTTCCCCCACAGCACGGCCGGGTTGTTCATCAGGTGGCCGACGTTGCGCACGAACAGCAGCGAGCGGCCGTGCAGCGTCACGTCCTCGCCACCCGGGCCGGTGTAGCGGCGGTCGGGGTTCAGCCCGCGGGTGAAGCGCTTGCCGCCCTTGACCACCTCCTCGGTCAGCGTGCCCTGCATGATGCCGAGCCAGTTGCCGTAAGCCTGCACCTTGTCGGCGGCATCGACCACGGCCACGGAATCCTCCAGGTCGAGGATCGTGGACAGTGCGGCTTCCAGCACCACGTCGCACACGCCCGCCGGGTCGCCGGCGCCAATGGCGGTGGTGCGGTCGATGCGGATGTCCAGGTGCAGCCCATGATGCGACAGCAGCACCGACGTCGGCGCCGCGGCCTCGCCCTGGAAGCCGGCAAACTGCGCCGGCTTGGCCAGCCCCACGGCGTGCCCCTTGCTCAGCTGCACCACCAGCTTGCCGCCTTCGATGCGGTAGGCCGTGGCGTCGACATGCGACCCCTTGTGCAGCGGCGCACAGCGGTCGAGCACATGGCGCGCGTAGTCGATGACCTTGGCGCCGCGCACCGGGTTGTAGCCCTGGCCCTTTTCGGCGCCGTCGTCCTCGCTCAGCACGTCGGTGCCATACAGCGCGTCGTACAAGGAGCCCCAGCGGGCGTTGGCCGCGTTCAGCGCGTAGCGCGCGTTGGTGATCGGCACCACCAGCTGCGGGCCGGCCTGCAGTGCCAGCTCGGCATCGACATGTCTCGTCGTGATCTTCAGCTTGGCCGGCACCGGCACGAGGTAGCCGATCTTCTCCAGGAAGGCGCGGTACTTGCGCAGGTTCTTGATCGGCCCCGGATGGGCCTTGTGCCAGGCATCGAGCTGGGCCTGCAGCCGATCGCGCTCGGCCAGCAGCGCGGCGTTCTTCGGGGCCAGGTCATGCACGATGGCGTCGAAACCGGCCCAGAAGGCCGCTGGCGTGACACCGGTGCCTGGCAGCACCCGTTGCTCGATGAATCGGTGCAGTTCGCTGGCGACTTGCAGGCGGTGGGCTTGGGTGCGTTCAGTCATGGCTGCAAGCATATCGGCAATCGATTCCGAACCTGCCTGGATATTGCCCGCGCAAAAGGTCTTGGATTTGTGAGTTTGCTGCGCATAATTACCACGCATGGACCGACTGAAGCAGATCGAATCCTTCGTTGCCGTGGCGCAAAAAGGCAGCCTGACCGCTGCGGCCAACGCCGAGGGCGTGGCGCCGGCGGTGATCGGGCGACGCATCGACGCGCTGGAGGGAAGGCTCGGCGTCAGGTTGCTGCTGCGCACCACGCGGCGCATCACCTTGACCCATGAGGGCAGCGCCTTTCTCGAAGATTGTCAGCGCTTGCTTGCAGATCTTGCCAATGCCGAAGCCAGTGTCACCGCCGGTGGTGTCAAGGCCAGCGGGCATTTGCGCATCACCGCCCCGGCCGGCTTCGGGCGCCGCCATGTGGCACCGCTGGTGCCGGCCTTCGTGCAGCAGCACGCCGATGTCAGCCTGTCGCTGAACCTGAGCGACCGCGTGGTGGACATCGTCAACGAAAACGTCGACTGTGCGGTGCGCGTCGGCGATCTGCCCGATTCCAGTCTGGTCAGCGTGCGCCTGGCCGACAACCGGCGGCTTTGTGTGGCCACGCCGGCCTACCTGAAGCGCGCCGGCAGGCCGGCCCATCCGTCGGAACTGCTGCGCCATCAATGCCTGACCTTGTCCTCCGACGCCAGCCAGACGCGCGGCTGGGCCTTCCTGGTGGATGGGGCACCGGCCCACCTGCGGCTGGGCGGGCGCCTGGATTGCAGCGACGGCCAGGTGCTGCACGACTGGTGCCTGCGCGGGCTGGGCATCGCCTGGCGCAGCACCTGGGAAGTGGAGCGCGAGGTCGCGGATGGCCGCCTGGTGTCGGTGCTGGACGAATTCATTGCGCCGCCAAACGGCATCTACGCGGTGTTTCCGCAGCGCAAGCACCTGCCGCTGCGGGTGCGGCTGTGGATCGACTTCCTCAAGCGCAGCTACGGCGACCCGAACTACTGGAACGGCGCGCCGCCGCTATAGCGGCGCGGCCGTCGCCGACCTCAGCCGCCGGCGTCGGCGACGCACTTCTTGACGAAGCTGGTCTGCGCCGCGCCGGCCAGCTTCTTTTCGGCCGCCATGGCGTCGCACTTGGCCTGGGCGCTGGTGGCCTTGGCGCCGCCGGCATCCTTCTCGCACTTTGTGACGAAGCTGGTCTTGGCCGCGCCGGCGAGCTTCTTCTCGGCGGCCATCGCTTCGCAGCTGCTGCCGGCCATGGCGTCGGCCTCGCACTTCTTCATGAAGCTGGTCAGCGCGGCGCCGGCCAGCTTCTTTTCCTTGGCGGTGGCTTCGCAGGTGGCGTTGGCCGCGAAGGCCGGTACCGAGACAGCGGCGACCGCGAGAGTCAGGATGCTCATCAACTGCTTCATGGAGGGCTCCGGGTGGGGTGGGTTTCGGCTTCCTTGGCCGGCACGCATTTCACCATGCCCCCGCGCGCGCGGCGCTAGATTTCAGAGGATGCGTCGCGGATGCGCCAACGCCTCGTGCGCCGCATGCAGTCGCCGCACCAGCACGCGGATGAAGGCGGCATCGAACAGCCGCCGCGTGCCAAGGCTCAACTGCTCCAGCGTGCGCGGCGTGAACGACAGCGTCGTCGCCGGTTCCGACACCACCACGTCGGCGCTGTGCACGCGCAGCGCCGGGTTGGGCGCCAGGTAGGCCATCTCGCCGACCGAGGTGCCCGCGCCGAGTTGCGCCACGCGCTGGCCGTCGCGGTACACGTCGACCTGACCCTGCGCGATGATGTGGAAGCTGTCGCCCTCGTCGCCATGGCGGTACAGCGCCTGGCCGAATGCGCAGCGCTGCCAGGCGCCGCGGTGCACCACCTCCCACAGCTCGACGTCGCCGAAGCCGGCGAAGAACTCCAGCGAGCGCAGCAGGTTGAAGCGCTCGGAATCGAGCACGCCCTGCAGCGGTCCGCGCGGCAGTTCGCCGCGTGCGACCAGCGCCGACAAGGCTTGCGCGAAGCATTCCCAGTCGGCATGCCGGTCCTCGCGCCGCTTGCTCAACCCGCGCGCGATCAGCTCGCTCAAGCCCGGCGGCACGCCTTCGCGCAGCGGCGCCAGCGGCGCCGGATCGACGTTGTAGATCTGGTGCATCAACGCCTGCTGCTGGTTGGCGTCGAAGGGCGCGCGCCCGGCAATCAGGTGGTAGAGCACGCCGGACAGCGCGTAGATGTCGGCGCGGCAATCGAGCGGATCGCCGTCCAGCTGTTCCGGCGGCATGTACGCCAGCGAGCCGACGCGAAACACCTGGGTGCGCTCGGAGCGCAGGTTCATCACGCTGCCGAAGTCGCTGATCTTCACGTCGGTGACGGCATCGCCGCGCAGCGTCGCCAGGATGTTGGCCGGCTTGACGTCGCGGTGGATCAGCCCCTGCCGAAAGACATAACCCAGCGCCATCGCGCACTTGAAGCCGATTTCCACCACCTGCTGCAGTGGCAGCAGCGCGTCGGCACGGCAATGGCGGCGCAGCGTGGTGCCTTCGACATACTCCATCACCAGGTACGGCAGTTCGACGTCTTCGACAGCGTCGTAGATCTGCACCACGTTGGGATGCTGCAGCCGGCCCACCAGGGCGGCCTCGGCGGCAAAGAAGTGCTGCTGGAAGTGGCCTTCGGGCGTGTCCAGCGCCAGGCCGGCGCGCAGGCGTTTGATCGCCACATCGCGGCCGTTGAACGCGTCGTGCGCCAGGAACACCTCGCTGGTGGCGCCTTCACCCAGCTTGGCGCGCACCGGGTACTTGCCGATCATCGCCGGGCACGCAGCAGCGTGCCGGCTGGCGACGAGCGGCGTGGGTGCGAGGCTTGGCATGCGGCAGAAGTGACGGCGAAAGGCGCATGGTGCCGCCAATGCCGGTGGCCGCGCGGCCCGCGGGGCTGCGCAAAAGCGGCATCCGTCACGGCGCGCGGCCCGGTGGGCGGCACGACGGCTGCAAAAAGTAGAATTCGCCGATGATCCAAGCCAAGCAGGAGTTGCTGTCGGCACTGGCGGCGGTGCTCGAACAGATGGCTCCGGGCGCGGCACCGCCCAGCAGCTTCGAATCCCCGAAGCTGGCCGCCCATGGCGACCTGGCCATCACCGCGGCGATGCCGCTGGCACGCGGTCTGAAGAAGAACCCGCGCGAGTTGGCGCAAACGCTGATCGGCAAGCTCGCCGCAACGCCGGCCGCGCGCCGCTGGGTGCAGGCTTTCGAGATTGCCGGGCCGGGGTTCATCAATCTGCGGCTGCTGCCGGCCGCCAAGCAGGCGGTGGTGGCCGAGGTGCTGCGCGATGGCGCGGGTTTCGGCCGCCAGCCGCCGCACGCGCAGTGTCTGCTGGTGGAATTCGTCTCCGCCAACCCCACCGGCCCGCTGCATGTCGGTCACGCGCGGCAGGCGGCCCTGGGCGACAGCCTGTGCAACCTGTTCGAGGCCCAGGGCTGGCAGGTGACGCGGGAGTTCTACTACAACGATGCCGGCGTGCAAATCGCCACCTTGGCGCATTCGGTGCAAGGGCGGCTGCGCGGCCTGAAGCCCGGCGATGCGGGCTGGCCCGAGCCCGCCTACAACGGCGACTACATCGAGGACATAGCCTCGGCCTACCGACTGCGCGCCACCGTCGCGGCCGACGACCGGGTCTATACCGCCTCGGGCGACATCGACGATCTGGACGACATCCGCCACTTCGCCGTGGCCTACCTGCGCCACGAACAGGACCTCGACCTCCAGGCCTTCGGCGTGCGCTTCGACCACTACTTTCTCGAATCCGGCCTCTACGCCAGCGGCCGCGTCGATGCCGCCGTGGCCCGCCTGGTCGCGGCGGGCAAGACCTACGAGCAGGACGGCGCGCTGTGGCTGCGATCCACCGACTACGGCGACGACAAGGACCGCGTGATGCGCAAGTCGGCGCCGGGCGGCAGCGGCGCTTCGGCCGGTGCGGGCGACTACACCTACTTCGTGCCCGACGTGGCATACCACATCGACAAGTTCGAGCGCGGCTACGCCAAGGTCATCAACGTGCAGGGCAGCGACCACCACGGCACCATCGCCCGCGTGCGCGCCGGGCTGCAGGCCGCCGGCCTGGGCATCCCGCAAGGCTTCCCCGACTACCTGTTGCACAAGATGGTGACCGTGATGCGCGGCGGCCAGGAGGTGAAGATCTCCAAGCGCGCCGGCGCCTACGTCACGCTGCGCGACCTGATCGACTGGACCAGCCGCGATGCGGTGCGTTTTTTCCTCATCAGCCGCAAGGCGGACACCGAATTCGTCTTCGACATCGATCTGGCGTTGCAGGCCAACGACGAGAACCCCGTGTTTTACGTGCAGTACGCCCACGCCCGCATCTGCTCGGTGCTGGCGCAGTATGCCCAGGCCCGGGGCGGCGACATCGACGCGCTGGCCGAAGCCGATCTGTCGCTGCTGAGCGCGCCTACCGAATTCGCGCTGATGCTCAGGCTGGCCGACTGCCCCGGCGTGCTGTCGCGTGCCGCCGCCGAGCTGGCACCCCACGACCTCGCCTTCTACTTGCGCGATCTGGCAGCCAGCTTCCACGGCTATTACGCCGCCGAGCGCTTCCTGGTCGATGACGCGGGACTGGCGCGCGCGCGTCTGGCGCTGCTCGCCGCCACGCGCCAGGTGCTGCGCAATGGGCTGGCGCTGCTGGGCGTGAGCGCTCCCGAGTCGATGACGCGCGCGGCCGCGCCGCTGTCGGAGAATGCGGCATGAAATCGCAACATGGAGGCTTTGCCGTCGGCCTGGTGATAGGCCTGTTGATCGGCCTGGCCTTGGCGCTGGGCGTGGCGCTGTACATCACCAAGGTGCCGCTGCCCTTCATCAACAAGGTGCCGCAGCGCACGGCAGAGCAAGACGCCGCCGAGGCCGAACGCAACAAGAACTGGAACCCCAACGCACCGCTGTTGAACAGGCCGGCGCGCGCCGGCGCTTCGGCCGCGGCGCCCGCCGCGGTGCAGGCCGTGCCGCCGACGCTGCCGCCCCCACCCATGGCCATTGCCACCCGGCCGGCACCCTCCCCGCCCCAGCCGGCGGCCTCGGCGGCCAACCCGCCACGCGCGGGCAGCGACCCGTACATGTATTTCGCCCAGGCCGGCGCCTATACCCGTGCGGACGACGCCGAGGCGCAGCGCGCCAAGCTGGCGCTGCTGGGCGCGGACGCCAAACTGAGCGAACGCGAACAGGCCGGGCGCACCATTTACCGGGTGCGGGTCGGGCCCTTCGAGACGCGCTACCAGGTCGATCAGATGCTCGAGCGACTGCGCTCATCGGGCGTGGAATCGTCGCTGGTGCGGGTCGAGCGGCAATGAACTTTGCCCCTGCCCGGCACTCCATCGCTTTCGCTGCAAACAAGGGAAATCAATGAAACGGCGTGACTTTTCGTTGCAACTGGCCGGTGGCCTGGGCCTCGGCTGGGTGGGTACGGCGCAGGCGCAGGGCACCCCGGTCGAGGGCACGCACTACCTCAAGCTCAGCCCGCCCGCGCCGGTGACGGCACCGGCCGGCAAGATCGAGGTGGTGGAGTTCTTCTCCTATGGCTGCCCGCATTGCTATGCGCTCGAACCCACCATCGAGCCCTGGGTCAAGCGGCTGCCGCCGGACGTGGTCTTCCGGCGCGTCCCGGTGGCCTTCAATGCGCTGTACGAGAACTACCAGAAGATCTTCTTCGCGCTCGAGGCCATGGGCGAGGTGGACAGGATGCACGCCAAGGTCTTCAACGCCATCCATCAGCAGCGCCAGCGCCTGGACAAGGAGGCCGATATCGCCGCCTTCATGCAGGCCAACGGCATCGACGGCGCGAAGTTCATCGAGCAGTACAAGTCGTTCTCGGTGCAAAGCAAGGCGCGTCAGGCCAAACAGCTGAGCGAGGCCTACAAGATCGAAGGCGTGCCCACCATGGGCGTGCAGGGGCGCTATGTCACCTCGGGCTCGCTGGCCGGCAGCAACGAGCGCGCGCTGGCGGTCACCGACAGCCTGGTGCAAAGCCTGCGCAAATCGAGTTGAGGCGCGCGCGTCCGGCGCGCCCCGCGAGCTTTCTTGCGCCGCAAGGCACGGCCGGCGATGGGCTTGCGGCTAAAATGGCCTGCAAGTTTCGTGCCGCAATCGTGCCCCTTCGACCTCTCCTTTCACTCCCCGGCCTTCGACTGGCGCGCTGCGCACTGGCACTGGCTTGCCTGTTCGGCCCGGGCGCCCACGCCGAAAAGGCCGACCGCAGCCGGCCGATGACGGTCGAAGCGGACCAGCCGGGCAGCGTCGACCTGCAGCGCCAGGTGGTGATCTTCAACGGCAACGTCGTCATCACCCAGGGCACGATGTTGCTGCGCGCCGAGCGCGTCGAACTGCGCGAGCGGCCCGACGGCTACCGCGAAGCCAAGGCCATCGGCAGCGCCGACAAGCCGGCCACTTTCCGCCAGAAGCGCGACGGCGTCGATGAAATCGTCGAAGGCGAAGGCCAGCGCATCGAATTCGATACGCGTACCGACACGGTGCGGCTCGAGGGCAAGGCCGCCGTGCGCCGCCTGCGCGGCGGCCTGGTCGCCGACGAAATCACCGGCTCGCTGATCACCTGGGACAACACCAACGAATTGTTCAAGGTGACCGGCGGCGCGCCCACACCCGCCAACCCCAGCGGCCGGGTGCGCGCGGTGTTCGCGCCACGCGAAGAGGCCGCGGCGTCAGCGAGTCCGGCATCGGCCGCTTCGGCCTCGGCTCGCGCGGCGAGCGGAGTGCCCTTGCAGCCGTCGCGCTCGCTCGGGGTGCCGCGTTGAATCGCGCCCCGGCGCCGCCCACCGCCACCACCCACAGCCCGGGCAGCAGGCTGCAGGCGCAAGGCTTGCGCAAGCGCTTCGGCTCGCGCGTGGTGGTGCAGGACGTGAACCTGGCGGTCGGCGCCGGCGAAGTGGTGGGCCTGCTCGGCCCCAACGGCGCGGGCAAGACCACCACCTTCTACATGGTGGTGGGACTGATTCGCGCCGACGCCGGCACGATCCAGATCGACGGCCAGGCGGTGCATGGGCTGCCGATCCACAAGCGCTCGCGCCTGGGCCTGTCGTACCTGCCGCAGGAGGCATCGATCTTCCGCAAGCTGACTGTCGAGGACAACGTGCGCGCCGTGCTCGAACTGCAGATCGACGCCAACGGCCGTGCGCTGAGCAAGGCGGCCATCGCCGAAAAGCTGGCGCAGCTGCTGCACGATCTGGGTATCGAGAAGCTGCACGACACACCGGCGCCGGCACTGTCCGGCGGCGAGCGCCGACGCGTCGAGATCGCGCGCGCGCTGGCCACGCAACCACGCTTCATCCTGCTCGACGAGCCCTTCGCCGGCATCGACCCGATCGCGGTGATCGAGATCCAGCGCATCATCGGCTTCCTCAGCGCGCGCGGCATCGGCGTGCTCATCACCGACCACAACGTGCGCGAGACGCTGGGCATCTGCGACCGCGCCTACATCATCAGCGACGGCCAGGTGCTGGCCGAGGGCACGGCCGCGCAGATCATCGACAACGCCGAGGTACGCAAGGTCTATCTGGGCGAGAACTTCCGCATGTAGCGGCGGCGCCGGCGACGATGAAACCGACCCTGCAAGTCCGCCTGTCGCAGCACCTGGCGCTGACGCCGCAGCTGCAACAGTCGATCCGGCTGCTGCAGCTGTCCACGCTGGAGCTGCAGCAGGAAATCGAGCAGATGCTCGAGCAGAATCCGTTCCTCGAAACCGACGACGAGGCCGCGGCCTATGACACCGCGCCCGTCGAGCGCGCGGCCGAGCCGGTGCCCGAGCGCGACGACGCGGATGCCGGCGACGCCGCCACGGCCGAGAGTGACATGGCCGAGGTGCGCGGCGACGAATTCGGCACCACCGAGCGCGAGGACTGGGAAAACGGCACCGAAGGCGACGACTTCGACGGCATCCGCGAACTCCCGAGCGCGAGCGCGGGCGCCGCCAACGGTGAAGACGACGGCGGCGATTTCGAGCGCGGCGAGGGCCGCATCAGCCTGCAGCAGCACCTGCGCGACCAGATGGCCGGCATGCGCCTGTCTGGCCCCGATCGCGCCGCTTTGGAGGTTCTGGTCGAATCGTTGAACGCCGACGGCTACCTGGACGACAGCCTTGAGGCCATCGCATCGCGCCTGGCCGAGATGCTGGGTCGGGATGCCGACGATGCCGATGCGGCCGAGGAGCTGATGGCGCAGCTGCGGATCGCGCTGCGCTGGCTGCACAGCATGGACCCACCGGGCGTCGGCGCGCGCGACCTGGCCGAATGCCTGTGCCTGCAGTTGCGCGCCGGGTCACGCTGCGAGGCGCAGGCGATCGCGATGCTGGTGTGCAGGCAGCACTTGGAGCTGCTGGCCAAGCGCGACTACAAGCGCCTGACCGCCGCCACCGGCGCCGACGAGGCGCTGCTGCGCGAGGCCCAGGCCTTGATCGTCAAGTGCGAGCCCAAGCCCGGCCGTGCCTTCGAGGACACCGAGACCCATGCGGTGGTGCCCGACGTGATCGTGCGCCGCTCCGGCCGCGGCTGGACGGTCGCGTTGAACCCCGAGGTCATGCCCAAGCTGCGCATCAACGACCTGTATGCGCAGGCGGTGCGCGGCACGCGCGGCGGCGCCGCCGCGCATGCCAGCCTGAGCGCGCGCCTGCAGGAGGCACGCTGGTTCATGAAGAACATCCAGCAGCGCTTCGACACCATCCTGCGCGTCTCCGGCGCCATCGTCGAGCGGCAGAAGAGCTTTTTCGCCCATGGCGCGATCGCGATGAAACCGCTGGTGCTGCGCGAGATCGCCGACGAGCTCGGCCTACACGAATCGACCATCTCGCGCGTCACCACCGCCAAGTACCTGGCTTCGCCGATGGGCACCTTCGAACTGAAGTACTTCTTCGGCTCGTCGCTGAACACCGATTCGGGCGGCAATGCGTCGAGCACCGCGGTGCGCGCGCTGATCAAGCAGCTGGTGGCGGCCGAGGATGCGGCCAAGCCGCTGTCGGACAGCCAGCTGAGCCAGATGCTCGACGAGCAGGGCATCACCGTGGCGCGACGCACCGTGGCCAAGTACCGCGAGGCGCTGAAGATCGCCCCGGCCAACCTGCGCAAGGCCTGAGAAGGTGAGGCCCGCGTTGCGCCTGTTTCTGCCTTGCGCAGCCGGCGTCGAGAGGCTGCTGCACGACGAAGTCATGGGCCTGTTGCCAGGCACGGCGGTGCAAACACAGCGCGGCGGCGTGGGCCTGGAAACCGACACCGCGGGGCTGATGTCGCTGAACCTGGGCAGCCGTCTGGCGCAGCGTGTGCTGATCGACGTGGCCGCTGCCGACTACCGCCACGAGGACGACCTCTACGCGCTGGCGCGTCGCGTGGACTGGGCGTCGTGGATCACGCCGCGTCACACGCTGCGCGTGGACACCACCGCGCAGCGCAGCCCGTTGAAGAGCCTGAACTTCGCGGCGCTGCGCGTGAAGGACGCGGTGTGCGACCAGCTGCGCGAACACGGCGGCGAGCGCCCGAACGTCGACACGCGCGCGCCCGACCTGCAACTGCTGCTGCACCTGGGGGCGACGCGCGCCACGCTGTATGTCGATGCCTCGGGCGAATCGCTGTTCAAGCGCGGCTGGCGCGAGGACAAGGGCGACGCGCCGCTGAAGGAGACGCTGGCCGCGGCGATGCTGGCGGCAGCCGGCTGGCACGGCACGGCCGAATCCGGCGGCGCGCTGCACGATCCCTGTTGCGGCTCGGGCACGATCGCCATCGAGGCCGCGCAGATTGCCTGCGGCATCGCGCCGGGGCTGAAGCGGCGCTTCGCCTTGGAGCGGCTGCTGCCCTTCGCCACACCCGAGCAACGCGCGCTGATGCAGCGCCTGAAAAGCCTGGCGCAGTCGCGCGTGCACGCACCGGCGGTGCCGATCAGCGCCAGCGACGTGTCCTTCCGCATGATCGACTTTGCGCGGCGCAACGCCGAGCGCGCCGGTGTGGCGCACGCCATCGACTTCCACGGCGGCGACGCGCTGGAGCGGCCCGCGCCGGCCTTGCCCGAGGCACTGCCCGGCACGATGCTGCTTAACCCACCCTATGGCGCGCGCATCCAGCATCGGCGGCAAGGCGGCGCGGCCGTCGGCCGAAGACCGCGACACGCCGGGCGACTTCTTCGCGCGCCTGGCGGCGCACTGGAAGCGCGCCTACACCAGCACCCCGCCGGCTGGACCGCCTGGGTGCTGAGTCCGGACATGAAGCTGCCCGGTGCGATGCGGCTGAAAGCTTCGCTGCGCGTGCCGATGTGGAACGGACCCATCGAATGCCGGCTGTTCCGCTTCCAGCTGGTCGCGGGTTCGGCGCGCTGAAGCGCGCGCAGCTTCAGCGCCGCATCAACTGCCCGAGCAGGTCACCCAGGTTGCCCAGCCCGCCCTCGGGCACCTTGCCGTTGGGCGTGAAGTGGTCCACCGCCTGCGGCAGCACCTGCGCCATCTGCGCGCTCAGGTCGCCGGTGGACAGGCCCATGCGCTCGGCCAGGTCTGCGACATCTGGTCCTGGCCGCAGCACGTTGCCCGATCTGGTCGCGCGCCACCGGCAGGTTCTGCCCCTGCCGACCCAGGAGTTGACACTGTCGCCCATGCCGGCGGCCTGGAACTTCTGCATCAGTGCGCGCCAGCCCGCCGCCCTGCCCGTCGTTCGCCGGCATGCCGAGCACCATCCTCAGCAACTGGGCCTGACCGCCACCGCCTTGGCCGGCTTGACCGCCATGCCCCAGCGCGCCATCAGGTCGGCTCGAAGCCACCGGCAGCGCCGGCGCCGCCTTGGCGCCGCCCAGCATGCCGCCCACGATGTCCAGCAATCCCATGTTCATCCCCCTGTCGTGGAGGGCCGATTCTGGGCGGCACGGCGGTGGCTGGCAAGCCAGGCAGGGCGCCGCGCCAGCAGCGACAGTGGCAACAGCGTGCCCAGGTTCATCGAGGTCCAGCCACCGGTGGTGACCAGCGCGCCCGAGCTGAACGACGTGACCGTCATCGTGCTGTAGACCCAGAAGTCCATCGCGCCCTGGGCGGTGGTGCGCTCTTCGGGCCGGTAGGCTTCGCTCAGCAGCGTGGTGCCGCCGATGTAGAGGAAGTTCCAGCCCACGCCGAGCACGAACAGCGCGCCGACGAAGTGCATCAGGTCGGTGCCCGACAGCGCGAAGGCCACGCAGGCGAGGTTCAGCAGCAATCCGATGGCCATGATCGACAGCGCACCGAAGCGCTTGATCAGGTTGACCGGTGAAGAAGCTCGGCACGAACATGCCCAGCACATGCCATTCCAGCACCAGCGCGGCGTCGCTGAAAGGGGTGCGAGCACTGCGCCATGGCGATCGGCGTCGCCGCCATCAGCAGGTTCATCACGCCGTAGCCCAGCGCGGCGGCGGCCACAGCGATGATGAACACCGGCTGGCGCGCGATCTCGCGCAATGGCCGCCCACCCGCCAC
Organism: uncultured beta proteobacterium; assembly: GCA_963837675.1. GTDB lineage: Bacteria > Pseudomonadota > Gammaproteobacteria > Burkholderiales > Burkholderiaceae_C > Rubrivivax. The sequence goes on from CAWIOH010000003.1 coordinate 728,291, forward strand.
CTGTGCCGCCGGTGGGCATCGGCGGGAAGTCGATGAAGCTGACCAGCACCAGCGCCACCATGGCCACGCAGATCAGCGACAGGTAGGCGCCGGTGAACGGCTGCGGCAGCAGGTCGCGCGTGGCCGCTGCCAGGTTGGGCCCGAAGACGCCACCGAGGATGCCGCCGGCCAGCACCCACGAGATCGCTTTCTCGCGCGCCGAGGCCCGCACCACCTCGGCAGCCGCGAAGCGGTAAAGCGACGCGTTGGCCTGGTAGTAGCCGGCGACCACGGTGCCGAGCAGCAGCAAGGCCGAAGCTGCGTTGCCAGGCGGCCAGCGCGCACAGCAGCGTCGCGCCGATGGCCGCCAAGCAGACCGAACTGGAACGCACGCCGCCGCCCGCAGCGGCGCTGGTGCCGCGCCACCAGCGCCGTGCTCAGCGCGCCGCCGGCCACATAGGCGGTCAAAGGCAGCGTCGCCATCCAGGCGGTCGGTGCCAGCTGCAGGCCGACCAGGCCGTTGATGGCGATGAAGACCACGTTGTTGGTCAGGAACAGGCCCTGGCACAGCGTCAGCAAGCAGCAGATTTCGGTTCATGCGATCGAGCGAGCTCCTAGGCCGCTGCGTCGGCCTGGCGCCGCCGAGGGTGATTGCATGGCCGACCCAGGCCAGCGCAGCGATCGGCGCGGTTTCGGCGCGCAGCACGCGCTCGGCCCCAGTCGCGTGGCGACGAAGCCCTTTTCCCGCGCGGCCGTCTCCTCGTCCGGCGCCAGCCCACCCTCCGGGCCGCTGAGCGTGACCAGCGCGTCGAGTCGGCCGCCACGGCCGGGCAACGGCTCGGCGTCGGCGCGCGGGCTGAGCAGCACGCGGCAACGCGTCTGCTCGAGCGTCGGCCAGCCAGCGCTCGAGCGGCAGCACCGGCGCGAGCCGCGGCACGCGCGTGCGCGCACATTGCTCGGCCGCCGCCGCCGCGACCGCCTGCCAATGCTCGCGCTTGCGCAGCGCACGGTCGCCCGCCAGGCGCACCACCGAGCGCTCGCACAGCAGCGGCTGGATGGCAAAGACACCCAGCTCGGTGGCCTTCTCCACCAGATAGGTCCATGCGCTCGTTGGCCGGCACGCCCAGCGCCAGCGTGACCTGCACACCGAGTTCGCGCTCGGCGGCAATGAAGTCGCCGACGCGCACGGTCACCGCGCTGCGCCCCATGTGCACCACCGTCGCGGCCCATTCGCCGCCGCTGCCGTCGAACAGCACCAGCCGGTCGGCCGGCTGCAGACGCCGCACCTGCACATGTCGCGCGACCGAGTCGGCCAGCTGAAATTCGGCATCGTGCGCCAGCGGGGTTTCGACGAACAGGCGCACGCTCATGCATCGCAGTGTGCCTCAGCGTCACGGCCCCGCGCATTGGCTGACGGGCGCCCGACGACGCTCATGCGGCTGGGCCGGCGGCGGGCGCAGGGGGTTTCCCCGCGTTGCCGCGACGCTGCGGCGATGCCAAATTCGCAGCCGGCTCGCGCCTGCGCGCGTCCCTTTCTCAGACCACCGGGGAGACACGATGATTCGCTTGACCACCTTCTGGCGCGGCGCCTTCGCCGCACTGGCACTGGGCCTGTGCGCCAGCGCCTTCGCGCAATACCCGAACCGACCGATCACGCTGGTCGTGCCCTGGGGCGCCGGCGGCGGCACCGACGCCGTGGCACGCTTCATCGCCAGCCTGATGGAGAAGGACCTGGGCCAGCCGGTGAACGTCGTCAACCGCACCGGCGGCTCGGGCGTGGTCGGCCATTCGGCCATCGCCACGGCGGCGCCCGACGGCTACACCATCGGCATGATCACGGTGGAAATCACCATGATGCACCAGGTGAAGCTGACCGAACTCGATCCGACCAGCTACACGCCGATCGCGCTGGTCAACCTCGACCCCGCCGGCTTCCAGGTGCGCGCCGATTCGCCATACAAGGACATGAAGGACGTGCTCGCCGCCATCAAGGCCAACCCCGGCAAGTTCAAGGCATCGGGCACCGGCCAGGGCGGCATCTGGCAACTGGCGATTGCCGGCATGCTGTCGGACCTGAAGCTCGACCCGGCCAGCGTGCCCTGGGTGCCGAGCAACGGCGCCGCGCCGGGCCTGCAGGATCTGGTGGCCGGCGGCATCGAATTCGTGCCCTGTTCACTGCCCGAAGCGCGCGCGCTGATCGAAGCCGGCAAGGTGCGCGCGCTGACGGTGATGGACGGCAAGCGCTCCGCGCTGTTTCCCAACGTGCCGACGCTGAAGGAAGCCACCGGCTCCGACTGGACCATCGGCGCGTGGCGCGGCATCGCGGCGCCGAAGGGCCTGCCGAAGGACATCGAGGCCAAGCTCGAAGCGTCGGTGAAGAAGGCCTGGGAGAGCAAGGAATACAAGGACTTCATGGCGCAGCGCGGCTTCGGCGTCACCTGGGCCGATTCGGCCGAGTTCGCCAAGTTCATGGCCAAGGGCGATGCCGACATGAAGAAGGTGATGACCGCGGTGGGCCTGGCCAAGTAGCCGCCGGCGCACATGCAACGCAGCGACCGCTGGGTCGGCCTCGGGCCTGGCCGCGCTGGCGCTGGCGGTGCTGTGGACGGCGCGCGCGCTTCCCCGCCGTCCCCGGCCAGAAGCTGGGCTCGGCCTTCCTGCCGATGATCATCGGCGCCGGCCTGCTGGTGTGTGCCATGGCACTGGTCGTGCGCAGCTTTCGCGCTGCCGGCCATGTGGCGGCCGATGCGCGCCACGGCGCGGCCGCGTGAACATTTCGGCAGCGCCGTCGTCATCGTCGGCGCGATGCTGGCCTACATCTTCCTGGCCGAGCGCATCGGCTTCCTGTTGATCGCGCCGCTGTGTCTGCTCGCCACCTTCCTGGCGCTGCGCGTGCGTCTCCGCCTGGCGGTCATCTGGGCCATCGGCGGCACGCTGCTGGTGCATCTGGCCTTCTACAAGCTGCTGCGCGTGCCACTGCCCTGGGGCCCGCTGACGCCGTTCTATTGACGCCCGGACACGGATGGACACGCTCGCCACCTCCTTCGGCATGGTGCTGCAGCCCTATGTGCTGCTGGTCATCCTGCTGTCGGCCTGCTACGGCCTGTTCGTCGGCGCCATTCCCGGCCTTACCGCCACCATGGCCACCGCCTTGCTGGTGCCGGTGACGTTCTTCATGGCGCCGATTCCTGCCGTGGCGTCCATCGTCACCGCCACCGCGATGGCCATCTTCTCCGGCGACATCCCGAGCGCGTTGCTGCGCATGCCGGGCACGCCGGCCTCGGCGGCGTATACCGACGAGGCCTATCTGCTGACGCGCCAGGGCCGCGCCGAAACCGCACTCGGCGCCGGGCTGGTGTTTTCGGTGCTGGGCGGGATCTTCGGTGTGCTGGTGCTGTGCCTGGCGGCGCCGGCACTGGCCGAGGTGGCGCTGAACTTCAGCTCCTTCGAATATTTCTGGCTGGTGATGCTGGGTTTCACCTGCGCCATCTTCATCGCCGGCAAGGACCCGCTCAAAGGCATCGTCTCGCTGCTGATCGGCCTGCTGATTTCGGTGGTCGGGCTGGAGAACCCGGCCGCCGCGCCGCGCTACACCTTCGGCTACCCCGACCTGATGGGCGGCATCTCCCTGATCCCGCTGATGATCGGCATGTTCGCCATCTCCGAGATCCTGCGTTTCGCCGCCGTGGTGGTGAAGCCCGAGATGGTGGCCGAGCGCCCCTTCGGCAACGTCTTCGCGGGCATGTGGGCGCTGGTGAAGAAGTACCCGCTGTCGCTGCTGCGCGGCTCGAGCCTGGGTGCGATGGTGGGCGCGCTGCCCGGGGCCGGCGCCGACATTGCCGCGTGGATGGCCTATGCAATGTCCAAGCGGCTGTCGAAGGAGCCGGAAAAGTTCGGTACCGGCCATGTCGAAGGCATCGTCGAGGCCAGCTCGGCCAACAATGCGGCGCTGGGCGGCGCGTGGATCCCGGCGTTGGTGTTCGGCATTCCGGGCGATTCCATCACCGCCATCGCCATCGGCGTGCTGTACCTGAAGGGCATGAACCCGGGGCCGACGCTGTTCGTCAACCACCCCGAGAACATCTACGCGGTGTTCATCGTCTTCATGCTGGCGCAGTTCCTGATGCTGCCGCTGGGCTGGGCGGCGATCAAGGTGGCCAAGCGCATCCTGCGCATTCCGGCGAATGTGCTGATGCCGTTGATCCTGCTGTTCTGCATCGTCGGCAGCTTCGCCATCAACAACTCGACCTTCGACATCGTCGTCATGCTGATCGCCGGCGTGCTGGGTTTCTGCATGGAGCGTTGGGGTTTCCCGGTGGCACCGACAATCCTCGGCGTGGTGCTGGGCAGCATGCTCGAGCAGCACTTCTTCAGCAGCCTGATCAAGGCCGACGGCAACTTCCTGGTCTTCTTCGAGCGGCCGATCGCCGGGGCACTCGGCGCCGTGTGCATCGTCATCTGGCTGTGGCCGCTGGGGCGCTCGCTGCTGAGCAAGCGGTCGGCGCGCTGAGCGGCTTGCAGCCACTTCAAGGCTCGGTCGATCTGCTGCGCGACGTTCATGCCGCGCTCGCTCTTCTGGGATGCGGAGCCTCAAACAAGACAGGAAGCTATTTCACTCCCAGGCAGGAAAGTGAATCAGGCCGGCTCTGTATCAGCCCATCGGCAAAGTGCGAGCACCTCAACCCCGCAACGCCGCCAGCACCTCGTCGAGCATCTTCTTCGCGTCGCCGAAGAGCATGCGGTTGTTCTCTTTGTAGAACAGCGGGTTGTCGACACCGGCGTAGCCCGACGCCATGCTGCGTTTCATGACGATCGAGTCCTTGGCCTTCCACACCTCCAGCACCGGCATGCCGGCGATCGGGCTCGTCGGGTCGTCCTGCGCGGCCGGGTTGACGATGTCGTTGGCGCCGATGACCATCGACACGTCGGTGTCGGGGAAGTCCTCGTTGATCTCGTCCATCTCGAGCACGATGTCGTAGGGCACCTTGGCCTCGGCCAGCAGCACGTTCATGTGCCCCGGCATGCGCCCGGCCACCGGGTGGATGCCGAAGCGCACCTTCACGCCCTTGTCGCGCAAGAGCTTGGTGATCTCGTTCACCGTGTGCTGGGCCTGCGCCACCGCCATGCCGTAGCCGGGCACGATGACCACGCTCTTGGCTTCGCGCAGCAGCTCGGCGGTTTCCTGCGCGCTGATCGGCATCACCTCGCCGGCCGGCTGCGCACCACCGGCCGCCGCCGCGGGAGTGCCGCCGCCGGTGCCGAAGCCGCCAGCAATGACGCTGATGAAGTTGCGGTTCATCGCGCGGCACATGATGTAGCTCAGGATCGCACCTGACGAGCCGACCAGCGCGCCGACGACGATCAGCAGGTCGTTGCTGAGCATGAAGCCGGTTGCCGCCGCGGCCCAGCCGGAGTAGCTGTTCAGCATCGACACCACCACCGGCATGTCGGCGCCGCCGATGGCCATCACCATGTGCACGCCGAAGAGCAGCGCGATCGCCGTCATCACCAGCAGCGCGGCCATGCCGCCGGCCGTGCTGTCGGCGTGCAGGAAGACGCGGCCGAAGAGGATCACCACCAGCAGTCCGGCCAGGTTCATCCAGTGCCGCGCCGGGCAGCAGCAACGGCTTGCCGCCGATCTTGCCCGACAGCTTGCCGAAGGCGATGATGGAGCCCGAGAACGTCACCGCGCCGATGAGGATGCCGATGTAGATCTCCACCTCGTGGATGGCCTTCTCGGCTTCGCTCGGAAACACGGTGGACGTGTCGATGTAGCTGGCGAAGCCGACCAGGCAGGCGGCCAGGCCGACCAGGCTGTGCATCAGCGGCCACCAGCTCGGGCATCTGCGTCATCTGCACCTTCTTCGCCGCGTACAGGCCGACGCTGCCGCCGACCAGCAGCGCACCGATGATCCAGGCATAGCCGGCCGGCGTGACGCGCGGGCCGAACACCGTGGCCAGCACGGCAAGGGCCATGCCGATGATGCCGAAGACGTTGCCGCGGCGCGCGGTCTCGGGGTTGGCGAGACCGCCCAGGCTCAGGATGAACAGGATGGTCGCGCCGATGTAGCAGACGGTGGCAAGGCTGGAGCTCATGGCTGCGCTCTCTTCTTCTTATTTGCGGAACATGGCCAGCATGCGGCGCGTGACCGCGAAACCGCCGAACATGTTGACGGCCGTCAGCGCCAGCGCGAAGACCGCCAGGCCGAGGATCAGCGCGTTCGGCCGGTCCGCGCCAACGCCGGACAGGGGCGGCGCCACCTGGATCAGCGCGCCGATGGCGATGATCGACGAGATGGCGTTGGTCACGCTCATCAGCGGCGTGTGCAGTGACGGCGTGACGTTCCACACCACCATGTAGCCGATGAAACAGGCCAGCACGAAGACGGTGAAGTGCGCCAGGAAGGTGGCCGGCGCGTACAGGCCGACCAACAGGAACAGCGATGCGCGCCGACGCCGAACACCGTCACCAGCGCCTTGGCGGCCATCGGCGCGCCGGCGCCGTGGCCGTGGGCCTTCGGGGCAGCGGCGCGGCCGCGGCCGGCCTGGGCGGCGGCGCCGGCAGTTGCAGCGGCGGCGCAGGCCAGGTGACCGCGCCGTCCTTGATGACGGTCAGGCCGCGGATGGCGTCGTCGTCCATGTTGACGTCGATGACGCCGTCCTTGGTCTTGCACAGCTCTTCCGTGAGGCGCAGCAGGTTGTTCGAATACAGCGTGGAGGACTGCTTGGCCAGGCGGCTGACCAGATCGGTGTAGCCGATGATCGTCACGCCATGCCTGACCACGGCCCGGCCCGGCTCGGTCAGCTCGCAGTTGCCGCCTTGCTCCGCCGCCATGTCGACGATGACGCTGCCCGGCCTCATGCTTTGCACCATCTCGGCGGTGATCAGCCGGGGCGCCGGTTTGCCCGGGATCAGCGCGGTGGTGATGATGATGTCGGCGTCCTTGGCCTGCTTGCGCGTACATCTCGCGCTGCGCGGCCAGGAAGCCCTCGCTCATCACCTTGGCGTAGCCGCCGCCACCGCCGCCTTCTTCTTCGTAGTCCACCTTGACGAACTCACCGCCGAGCGACACCACCTGGTCTGCGACTTCGGCACGCGTGTCGTTGGCGCGCACGATCGCGCCCAGGTTCGCCGCCGTGCCGATGGCCGCGAGCCCGGCGACGCCCGCGCCGGCGATGAAGACCTTGGCCGGTGGGATCTTGCCGGCGGCGGTAATCTGGCCGTTGAAGAATCGGCCGAAGGCATTGGCCGCCTCGATCACCGCGCGGTAGCCGCTGATGCCGGCCATCGAGGTCAGCGCGTCCATCTTCTGCGCGCGGCTCAGCTGTCGCGGCAGCGCGTCGATGGCCAGCACGGTGGCCTTGCGCGCGGCCAGCTGCTGCATCAGTTCGGGGTTCTGCGCCGGCCAGATGAAGCCGATCAAGGTGCCGCCTTCGCGCAGCAGGCTCACCTCTTGCGGGCTTGGCGCGCGCACCTTGAAGACGATGTCGCAGCCTGCCCAGACTTCGGCGGCCGAGCCCAGCACTTCGGCGCCCGCCGCGCGGTAGGTGTCATCGGCGAAGTTGGCGGCATCGCCACAGCCGCTTTCCACCGCCACGCTGAAGCCCAGCTTGACGAGCTTTTCCACCACGTCGGGCACGGTGGCGACACGCTTTTCGCCGTCCGCCGTTTCTTTCGGCACTCCGATGCGCATGGCGGTTCTCCTCGTGGCATGGTTGTAGTCTCCGGCGCGCGAAGCTAACACAAGACTCGCAGCGCGGCCGCCCCGCGCCGCTACCATCGTTGTCTCATGGCCACCGACCGCTTCCGCCCGTCCGTCACTGTCGCCGCCATCGTCGAGCAGGGCGGCCGCTACCTGTTGGTGGAAGAGCACACGCCCGAAGGCTTGCGCCTGAACAACCCGGCCGGCCACCTCGAAGCCGGCGAAGCGTTGCCGCAAGCCGTGGTGCGCGAGACCCTGGAAGAAACCGCCCGCCGCTTCGAGCCGCAGGCGCTGGTCGGCATCTACCTGGCGCGCATGCAGCGCGACGGCAGCGGCGAAGTCATCACCTACCTGCGCTTTGCGTTTTGCGGCGCGGTGGGCGAGCCGCTGCCGGGGCGCGCGCTGGACCACGGCATCGTGCGCACGCTGTGGCTCACGCCGGACGAGATCGAAGCCAGCCGCGAGCGCCACCGCAGCCCGCTGGTGTGGCGCTGCGTCGCCGATCACCGGGCCGGGCAGCGCCACCCGTTGGCGCTGCTGAGCTGCGACACCAGCGTCTATCGCGCCGGTTAGCGGCTGCCTCTCAGGGCGCGCTGCCGCGCCGCACGATCCAGCGGTGCAGCGTGCGCCGCAGGCGCTTTTCGTCGATCGGCTTGGTCAGGAAATCGTTCATGCCGGCGGCCAGCGCCTGTTCACGCTCGCTGACCAGCGCCGCGGCGGTCAGGGCAATGATCGGCAGCTGCGTGGCGTCATAGGCCTGGCGCAGCCGGCGCGTGGCCTCGTGGCCGCTCATGCCGGGCATCTGCACGTCCATCAGCACGGCATCGAAGAGACGGCCCTCGCCGGCGCAGCGAAGCACCGCGGACAGTGCCTGGGGGCCGTCGCCGGCCTGCTCGACGCGCACCCCCCACTTGCCCAGCAGCTCGGCGGCGATGATCATGTTCACCGTGTTGTCCTCGACCAGCAGCACGCGGGCTCCGGCCAGGGCGTCGTCGCCATCGCCGGCCAGCGCGGCGTCGCCCGTCGGTGGCTCGCTGACCGGCAGCGGCAACTCTGCCCAGAAGCAGCTGCCCTCGCCGACGCGGCTGTGCGCGCCAACACGCCCGCCCATCAGCGTGGCCAGTTCGTGGCAGATGGACAGGCCCAGCCCGGTGCCGCCGTAGCGGCGCGTGGTTGATTCGTCGGCCTGGGTGAACGGGCGGAACAGCCGCGGCAAGGTGTCGGCGTCGATGCCGGCGCCGGTGTCGTGCACCTCGAAGCGCACCTGCCGCGAATCCAGCCGACGCACCACCAACCGAACTTCCCCCTGGGAGGTGAACTTCAGCGCGTTGCTGACGTAGTTGCTGAGGATCTGGCGCGTGCGCAGCGGGTCGCCGCGCACCGGGCCGTCGACACCGGCACCGATGTCCAGCGACAGGGCGATCGGCCGCGATTCGGCCAGCGTGGCATAACCGCGCTGCAGCAACTGCAGCAATTCACCCAGGTCGAAGGCCACGGTTTCCAGCTCGAGCTTGCCGGCTTCGATCTTCGACAGGTCGAGGATGTCGGAGATGATGGCCGACAAGGCCTGCGCGGTCTCGCCGATCTGCAGCAGGTACTGGCGGCGCTGCTGTTCGCCGGCCTCGGCCGACGCCGCCATGCGCGCCAGACCGATCAGGCCGTTGAGCGGGGTGCGCAACTCATGGCTGGTGTTGGCCAGGAAGTCGCTCTTGGCACGGTTGGCAGCCTCGGCGGCGTCGCGCGCGCTGGCCAGTGCCTGTTCCACCTGGCGCCGCTCGGTCACGTCATCGACGATCCAGATCGTGCCGCCCTTGGCCGGATGGGTCGGGTCGATGGCCTTGCCGGTGACGCGCGCCAGGAAGCGGCTGCCGTCGAAACGCCGCGCCGAGGTTTCGATCTCGGCCGGCTCGCCTCGCGCCAGCAACGGTCCGAGCGTGGCGCCGATGCGCGCATAGTCTTCGTCGCTGTCCCAGACCACGCGCCCGCTCTGGCCCGGCAGCGTGCCGGCGGGCCAGCCGTACATCTGTTCGAAGCGCGGGTTGGCGAGCACGAAACACTGGTCGCGCGTCACGGCGATGCCGATCGAGGCGTTTTGCAGGATCGCCTCGCGCTCCAGGCGGGCGCGCTCGCTTTCGCTGACGTCGCGGGCGTTGATCACCAGGTAGTCGCGCCGGTCCATCGCGAAGCGTGCACCGGAAACCAGCATCGACAGCGTGCCGCCGCTCTTGGTGACGAACTCGGTGGGCATGTCCTGCACCTGGCCCTGGTCGCGGATCGCGGCGACGAAGCGCTCGCGGTCCTGCGGATGGCGCCAGATGCCCAGTTCGAGCGAACTGCGCCCGACCACATCGGCGACGCTGTAGCCGGTCTGGCGCTCGAAGGTGCGATTGACCATGGCGTAGCGGCCGGTGACCAGATCGGTCAGCGTGATGACGTCGGGGCTGGTGGCCACCAGGTGCGACAGCATCGCCTCGGAGCGACGCACCGCGTCCTCGGCCTTCTTGCGCTCGGTGTCATCGACGAAGATCGACAACACCGCCGGCGCGCCATGGGCATCGACGCGCACGCCAGTGGCGCGCACGACGATGCGCCGCCCACCTTGCACCATCAGCCTGAATTCGGCCACCGGCAGCGCCTCGCCGGAGCGCTCGTGCTGCAGCGACTCGAGACGGCGCCGCGCCCGCTCGCGCGAGTCGCCGCCCTCGAACACCGCCAACAGGTCCTGGCCGAGCATGGCCTGCAGGTCGGCAAAGCCGAACATGTCCAGCGCCGCCGGGTTGGCATCGAGCACGCGAGCCTGAGCGTGCAGCACCAGCGGCGTGGGGATGCGGGTAAACAGCTCCTGGTAGCGCGACTCGGTGGCTTGCAGCGCCTGGCGCGCCATCACGTCGGCGCTGACGTCACGGGCCACGCCCCAGTAGCCGCGGAACAGCGAACGCGCGGCGTGGCGCGGCTCGCCGCTGAAGACAAAGTGCCGCACCTCGCCGGGCACGCCCAGCCACTGCATCGGCAGGTCGCTGAAGGGTTCGCGCGCTTCGATATGCGCCAGCATCAGGTCGAGCGAGTCCGCGTCCATGTGGAACTCGGGCATCTCCCAGGGCACCCGGCGGAGCGCGCTTTGCAGGCCCATCGTGGTATCGGCCCGGCCCTGCAGCTTGAAGGTGACCAGGCGGTACTGTTCGTCGATTTCCCAGTAGGCATCGGCGGCAATGCCGAGCAGGCCGCGAAAGCGCTGTTCGCGCAACTCGGCCGTCTTGACGTAGCGCGCCAGCACGCGCGACACCAGATAGCCGCCTGCCAGCCCGGCGCCGATGACCAACAGGTGCACCAGCGTGCGCAGCCCCAGGCTGTCGGCCGACACCGCCACATGATGGGCCGGCAGCCAGGCCTGGTATTGCGCCGTGGCCAGGCCCAGCACCACCACCGTGCTGAGCGCGGCCATGAGCACGCCGACGCGCAAACCCGCCACGGCGCAGGCCACGCAGGTCAGCAGGCCGAAGAAACCGATGCCCGGCCCGGCGATGCCCCAGTCCATCAGCGTCACCGTCAACGTGATGACCAAGATCGAGCTCAACGCGGCCAGCGTCACCCGTCCTTCGATGCTGGCCCCGCTGGCGCGCACCGACAGCAGCGCCAGGGCGGCCAGGGCGGCGAGGGACAGCACCAGCGTCCAGCGCGCCATCGCGCCGATGTCCAGCGGCACGATGGCCAACAGCAGCGCCAGCAGCAGCGACAGGGCGGCCGCGGTGCCGAAAAAGTGTCGCGCGACGATGCTGCGAACCGCGGGTCGCGCGTCGACGTCGTCCGCCAAAGCGGTGGGTGATGGGGCCAGGGCGGGCTTCACGACCGGTGGGGTCCTCGCCAACGTCTTGTGCAAGCCGGGCAGTGTGGCCGCAAGACGCCGGCGGCGCAGCCCGGATTTGCCCAGTGGGAGGTATCAGTTCACGCCGCGTGCAGCGTTGAGGGCATCGCGTGTGGCCAGCGCCACACGCCTGGCGGCGGCGGCATGCTCGGCCCCGCCCGAGGCGTAGAGGATGGCGCGCGAGGAACTGACGATGATCGGCCCCGGCTCGGCCCCGCCGCGCCGGCCGGCACGCACCGTGGCCAACGCGTCGCCGCCCTGCGCACCGATGCCGGGGATCAGCAGCGGCAAGGTCGGCGCCAGGGCGCGCACGCGGGCGATCTCCTCGGGATAGGTGGCGCCGACCACCAGGCCGAGCTGGCCACCGCGGTTCCACGGCCCGGCTGCGAGCCGGGCGATGTGCTCGTACAGCAGCTCGCCGCTGGCCAGGCGTTGCGCCTGCAGGTCGCTGCCGCCAGGGTTGGAGGTGCGACACAGCAGGATCAGACCCTTGCCGGCATGGCGCAGGTAGGGCTCGATAGAGTCGAAGCCCATGAACGGCGACAAGGTCAGCGCGTCGGCCTGGTAGCGTTCGAAGGCCTCGGCCGCGTATTGCTCGGCAGTGGCGCCGATGTCGCCGCGCTTGGCGTCCAGGATCACCGGCACGCCCGGCGCGACGCGGTGGATGTGCGCGATCAGCCGCTCGAGCTGGTCTTCGGCGCGATGCGCGGCGAAATACGCGATCTGCGGCTTGAAGGCGCAGGCCAGGTCGTGCGTGGCATCGACGATCGACGCGCAGAAGTCGAAGATGCGCGCCGCGTCACCCTTCCAGACGCCGGGGAACTTGCCCGGCTCGGGGTCGAGGCCGACACAGAGCATCGAGTCGGCGCGAACCTGGGCCTGCAGCAGCTGATCGACGAAGGGCATGCGGCGGATTCTAGGCAGGCCTGAAAGGGCCACGGCCCGCCGGGAGGCGGGCCGTGGCGGCCGATGCGCAAGACGTCGATCAGCGCCGGTTGCGGCGGCCGGCGACGAACCCCGTCAGCGCCAGGCCCGGCGCCAGCATGGCGCAGGTCGAAGGCTCGGGCACCGCTGGAGCGAAGGTGCCGAAAAGCCCCGATACGCAGGAGCCACCGCATCCCAGGTCGTAGGAGGCGGTCTTCGCATAGGCCGTCGCGTCGGTGTGCAGGAAGAAGAAGGTGGACTCGTTGTCCAGCTTCACCGGGGTGTTCGTGAAGCAGAAGTTGATGGCACCGCCGCTGCGGCTGCCCACCGGGGTGAACAGCCGTGCGGTGTCCGGCGACGCCTGGTTCGTCAACGGCAAGCCGTCGATGCGCCAATCGGCTTCCAGCACGGTAGCGGCCAGTTCGGGCCGGGCAACTACCGTGGTGCCGGGCAGCGCGGTCTCGGCCCAGAACGGCGTCACGGCAGGAGGCGGGTTCAGCGCCACGGCCTGCGCCATGCCCCTCGCGCCGATGCTCGGGGACCGGGAATTATCGGTCAACCCCCGGGTCGGCGAGCAGGAGCCCCGGATGTGAGGAGCGGGTTTGCCCCGGCAGCAGTGACGGATTTCAGCCCTGTTTCAGGCGTCGCGCCAGTTCCGCCGCCTTGCCGATGTAGCTGGCCGGCGTCAACGCCAGCAGGCGGCCCTTGTCATCGGCCGGCAGATCGAGCTTGCCGATGAACTTGCGCAGCGCCGCAGCCGTGATCGGCTTGCCGCGTGTCATCGCCTTCAGTTGTTCGTAGGGGTTGGGCAGGCCGTGGCGGCGCATCACCGTCTGCACCGCCTCGGCCAGCACCTCCCAGCTCGCGTCCAGGTCCTTCGCCAGCGCGGCTTCGTCGACCTGCAGCTTGCCCAGGCCGCGCTGCAGGCTGTCGCAGCCCAGCAGCGTGTAGCCGAGCGCCACACCCATGTTGCGCAGCACGGTGCTGTCGGACAGGTCGCGCTGCATCCGGCTGATCGGCAGCTTGGCGCTGAGGTGATTCAGCAGCGCATTCGCCAGGCCGAAGTTGCCTTCGGCATTCTCGAAGTCAATCGGGTTGACCTTGTGCGGCATGGTGCTGCTGCCGATCTCGCCGTCCTTCAACTTCTGCTTGAAGTAGCCCAGCGACACATAGGACCAGACGTCCCGCGACCAGTCGATGAGGATGGTGTTGGCGCGGGCGAAGGCATCGAACAGCTCGGCCATGTAGTCGTGCGGCTCGATCTGGATGGTGTGCGGGTTGAAGGCCAGGCCCAGGCGCCTTTCGATCAGCTTGCGACTGAATGCCTCCCAGTCGAACGCCGGATAGGCCGCCAGATGCGCGTTGTAGTTGCCCACCGCGCCATTCATCTTGGCCAGCAGCGGCACGGCGGCAATGCGCTCGCGCGCGGTGCGCAGCCGCGCGGCGACATTCGCCACTTCCTTGCCCAGCGTCGTCGGGCTGGCCGTCTGGCCATGGGTGCGGCTGAGCATCGGCGTGTCGGCCTGCGCCAGCGCCAGCGCACGCAAGCTGGCGATGATGGCGTCCAGCGCCGGCAGCATCACTTCGGTGCGTGCGCTCTGCAGCATCAGCGCATGGCTGGTGTTGTTGATGTCCTCGCTGGTGCAGGCAAAGTGCACGAACTCGGCCGCCTTGCCCAGTTCAGCGTCCCCTTCGAAGCCGGCTTTCAGCCAGTACTCCACCGCCTTGACATCATGGTTGGTGGTCTTCTCGATGGCCTTGATGGCATCGGCGTCGGCTTCGCTGAACGCCGCCACACGGCGGCGCAGCGTGGACCGCGCGCCTCGGCTCAGGCGCGGGAACTCGGCAAAGCCCGCATCCGACAGCGCGATGAACCATTCCACCTCGACCTGCACCCGCCGGTGCATCAGGCCGAACTCGCTGAGCAGCGGACGCAGCGGTGCCACCTTGGCGGCATAGCGGCCGTCCAGCGGAGACAGCGCGGTGGTGGGGGACAAAAGCATGGCGGGGGGGTGCATTCGCAGCGCTGGATTCTAAGGAGCCTGTTCGGCAGGGTGATTGCTGGTAAAACGGCGGCCACGGGGCCGGCCCCGTGAACGCGGAGAAAGCGCAGCATGAGTTCCCCCCGCCTGCCCGATGTCGCCTGCGGACGCCTGTCGCTGGCGCAATACGCGCAGAACTTCGCCGATGCCCATCCGCCGCTGACGCCGGCGCAAGCGTGGCTCGAAGCCGAGCGTTGTTACTACTGCTTCGACGCGCCGTGCGTCGCGGCCTGCCCGACGGGCATCGACATCCCGAGCTTCATTGCGCGCATCGCGCAGGGCAACCTGCGCGGCGCGGCGCGCGCCATCCTGGAAGAAAACGTCCTTGGCGGCATGTGCGCGCGCGTCTGCCCGACCGAAGTGCTGTGCGAGCAGGCCTGCGTGCGCAACACGCAGGAGGACAAGCCGGTGGAGATCGGCGACCTGCAGCGTTTTGCCACCGATTCGCATTTCGCCCAGCCGGGCGCGCCGCTGTTTCAGCGCGCTGCGCCCAGCGGCAAGCGCATCGCCGTGGTCGGCGCCGGTCCGGCCGGGCTGGCCTGCGCGCACCGGCTGGCGCTGCTGGGCCACGCGGTGGTGCTGTTCGATGACAAGCCCAAGCTCGGCGGCCTGAACGAATACGGCCTGGCCACCTACAAGACGGTGGACGATTTTGCGCAGAAGGAAATAACCTGGCTGCTGTCGATCGGCGGCATCGAGGTGCGTGCCGAGCACGCGCTCGGCCGCGACTTCCATCTCGACGCGCTGGTGCGCGAATTCGACGCGGTGTTCCTCGGCGTGGGGCTGGCCGGCGTGAACGCGCTGGGCATCGCCGAACCCGATGGCGTGGCCGCGCGCGCGGCGGTGGCTTTCATCGCCGAACTGCGCCAGGCGGCCTCGCCGGCCGAGGTGCCGGTGGGCCGCCGCGTGGTGGTCATCGGCGGCGGCATGACGGCCGTCGATGCCGCGGTGCAAAGCCGCCTGCTCGGCGCGGAAGAGGTGACGATGGTCTATCGGCGCGGCCCGGAAGACTTGTCCGCATCGGGCTACGAGCAACAGTGGGCGCGGAGGAACGGCGTGCGCATCGTGCACTGGGCCGCGCCGAAGGAGCTGCACATCGAAGCCGGCCAGTTGCTCAGCGTGCGCTTCGCGCGCACGCGGCTGGATGCCGGCGTCCTGGTCGAAACCGGCGAGAGCTTCGAACTCGCCAGCGACGTCGTGCTGAAAGCCATCGGCCAGAGCTTCGTCGCAGCGCCGCTGGGCATCGAATTGAAGCTGACCGAAGGCCGCATCGCCACCGACGACCAGGGCCGGACTTCGCACCCCAAGGTCTGGGCCGGCGGCGACTGTCGGCACGGTGGGCCGGACCTGACGGTGGCAGCGGTGCAGCATGGCAAGGTGGCGGCCATCGCCATCGACAGCGCCCTGCGTGGCTGAAGGAGAGCACGATGGCCGACCTGAGCAGCAGCTTCGTGGGCATCAAGAGCCCGAACCCCTTCTGGCTGGCCAGTGCGCCGCCCACCGACAAGGAAATCAACGTGCGCCGCGCCTATGAAGCCGGCTGGGGCGGCGTGGTGTGGAAGACGCTCGGCGAAGACGGCCCGCCGGTGGTCAACGTCAACGGCCCGCGCTACGAGGCGCTGTACGCCGACGTGCGGCGGGTCATCGGCTTCAACAACATCGAACTCATCACCGACCGGCCGCTGCGCACCAACCTCGACGAGATCCGCCGCGTCAAGCGCGACTGGCAGGACCGCGCGCTGGTGGTGTCGATCATGGTGCCGTGCGAGGAAGGCGCGTGGAAGGCCATCCTGCCGATGGTCGAGGACACCGGCTGCGACGGCGTGGAGCTGAACTTCGGCTGCCCGCATGGCATGAACGAGCGCGGCATGGGCTCGGCGGTGGGCCAGGTGCCGGAGTACATCGAGATGGTGGCGCGCTGGTGCAAGCAATACACCCGGCTGCCGGTGATCGTGAAGCTGACGCCGAACATCACCGACATCCGCCAGCCGGCGCGCGCCGCCAGGGCCGGCGGCGCCGACGCGGTGAGCCTGATCAACACCATCAATTCGGTGATGAGCGTGGATCTGGAGCGCATGCGCATCAACCCCAGCGTCGGCGGCACCGGCGCGCATGGCGGCTATTGCGGCCCGGCGGTCAAGCCGATCGCGCATGGCGATGGTGGCCGAGATCGCGCGCGACCCGGCCACCACCGGCCTGCCGATCAGCGGCATCGGCGGCGTGACCACCTGGCGCGACGCGGCCGAGTTCCTGGCCTTGGGCGCCGGCAACGTGCAGGTCTGCACCGCGGCCATGGTCTATGGCTTCAAGATCGTGCGGGACCTGTGCGACGGCCTGTCGAACTTCATGGACGGGCACGGCTACACCAGCGTGCAGCAACTGGTCGGCAAGGCGGTGCCGAGCATCGTCGACTGGAACCAGTTGAACCTGAACCACATCGACAAGGCGGTCATCGACCAGGACCTGTGCATCCGGTGCGGTCGCTGCCATGTGGTGTGCGAGGACACCTCGCACCAGGCGATCCGTGCCACGCTGAATGGCCGGCGCCACTTCGAGGTGATCGAAGAGGAATGCGTCGGCTGCAACCTGTGCGTGGCCATCTGCCCGGTGCCGGGCTGCATCACGCTGCAGCCGTTGCAGCCGGGCCAGGTGGACAAACGCACCGGGCTGGCGGTGAGCGCGGACTACGCCAACTGGACCACCCATCCCAACAACCCGGCGCGAAATGCATGAAGCCGGCTGAGGCCGCGGTGACCACGCAGCCGGTGGTCCAGGTGCGCGAGCTGTCGGTGGTGTTCCCGGGCGAACCGCCGGTGGTCGCACTCGACCGCGTCGGCCTGGACATCGGCGAGGGCGAGTTCATCTCGCTGATCGGTCCGTCGGGCTGCGGCAAGACCACGCTGCTGCGCATCATCGCCGACCTGGAACAAGCCACTTCGGGCAGCGTCGTCGTCAATGGCCAGAGCGCGCACGATGCGCGGCTGGCCCGCGCCTACGGCTATGTGTTCCAGGCGCCGGCGCTGTTCCCCTGGCGCACGGTGCTGGCGAACGTGATCTTGCCGCTGCAAGTGCAGGGCCTGCCGCGCGAACAGGCGGTGGCCACCGCACGCATGCAGCTCGAGCGCGTGGGCTTGACGGGATTCGAGGGCAAGTACCCGTGGCAACTGTCGGGCGGCATGCAGCAGCGCGTGTCGATCGCGCGGGCGCTCGGTTTCGAGCCCAAGCTGCTGATGATGGACGAGCCCTTCGGTGCGCTCGACGAAATCACCCGCGACCGTCTCAACGAGCAGCTGCTGCGGCTGTGGGAACGCGAGCGGCGCACCGTCATCTTCGTCACCCATTCGATCCCCGAGGCGGTGTTCCTGTCTTCGCGCATCGTCGTCATGTCGCCGCGGCCGGGGCGCATCACCGAGGTCATCGAATCGACGCTGCCGGCCGACCGCAGGCTGGACATCCGCGAGACGGCCGAGTTCATCGACATTGCGCACCGCGTGCGCATGGCTTTGCACGATGCCCACGACTGAGACCGCCGCGCCGCCCCGGCGCGGGGTGCCTGCACGCACCGCAGCGGTGCCGTCGCGAATGCTGCCGGTGCTGACGGTCCTGTGCGCCCTGCTGGTCGTCTGGTATCTCGCCGCGGCCTGGCTGAACGCGCCGCAGGTCATCGAGCGTCAGCTCGCCGACACCCCCGGCTGGGGCCTTGCTGACCTGCTGCCGCTGACCTGGCGCATGGAACGCCCGGTCTTGCCCGCACCGCAGCAGATTGCGCTCGACCTGTGGCGCTCGATCGTCGACTGGCCTGCGGATTCACCGCGCAGCCTGCTGTTCCACACCGGCATCACTGCCGCCTCCACGCTGGTCGGCTTCGTCATGGGCACGCTGCTCGGCCTGCTGCTGGCGGTGCTGATCGTGCATTCGCGCACGCTCGACCGCAGCCTGTTCCCGTGGATCATCGCCTCGCAGACGGTGCCGGTGCTGGCCATCGCGCCGATCGTCATCGTCGCGCTCGGCAGCATGGGGCTGACGGGGGTGTTCCCGAAGTCGGTGATCTCGATGTACCTGTGCTTCTTTCCGGTGACGGTGGCGATGGTCAAGGGCCTGCGCTCACCCGGCGTGATGGAGCGCGAGCTGATGTTCACCTATGCCGCCAGCGCCACGCAGGTGTTCTGGAAGCTGCGCGTGCCGGCCTCGCTGCCCTTGCTGTTTCCGTCCCTGCGCGTCGGCATTGCCGCGGCGCTGGTCGGCGCCATCGTCGCCGAGCTGCCCACCGGCGCGCAGGCCGGTCTGGGCGCGCGACTGTTGACCGGCTCGTACTACGGCAACACGGTGCAGATCTGGTCGGCACTGGTCATGGCCGCGTTGCTCGGCTTGGCGCTGGTGGGCCTGGTCGCCCATGCCGAACGGTGGCTCACGCCGGGGGGGCGGCGGTGAAGGCGATGAACACGCTGCTGGCGCTGCTGTGCGCGGCCGGCGCCTGGGCGGGCTGGCAGGTACCGCCCGGCATGGCGCTGGCCGGCCAGCGCGTTGGCTTCTTTGTGCTGCTGGCAGCGCTGGCACTGCTGGCGTTGCTGAGCCTCAAGCGCCTGGCCGCGCTGGACCCGAAGGGCTGGGTGGTGCGTCTGGCCACCCCGCTGCTCTTTGGCCTGTGGGTGCTGGTCTTCTGGGAGATGCTGACGATCGGCTTCGACGTGCCCAAGGTGCTGCTGCCCGCGCCCAGCATGGTCTGGGCGTCGCTGCGGCAGGGCGGGCCGACGCTGCAAGCCGACTTCGTGCAGACCGTGCTGCATTCGGTGCTGATTGGCCTGGCGACGGGCTCGGCGCTGGGATTCGTCGTCGGCGTGCTGATCGACCGCAGCCCGTTCCTGCAGCGCGGGCTGCTGCCGGTGGCGGCGCTGGCCAGCACCGTGCCGCTGGTCGGCGTGGCGCCGATCATGGTGATGTGGTTCGGCTTCGACTGGCACAGCAAGGCGGCGGTGGTGGTGGTCATGACCTTCTTCCCGATGCTGGTCAACACGCTGGCCGGGCTGGCCGAGGCCGGCCACATGGAACGCGACCTGATGCGCAGCTACGGCGCGGGCTACGGGCGCACGCTCATGTCGCTGCGCATTCCGGTGGCACTGCCGTTCATCTTCAATGCCTTGAAGATCAACTCGACATTGGCGATGATCGGTGCCATCGTGGCGGAGTTCTTCGGCTCGCCGGTGTCGGGCCTGGGCTTTCGCATCAGCACCGAGGCGGCGCGGCTGAACATGGGTCTGGTGTGGGCCGCCATCGCGGTGGCGGCGCTGGCCGGCTCCTTGCTATATGTCGGCCTGAGCTGGATCGAACGGCGCAGCACGTTCTGGCACCCGTCGATCCGCATGGGATGATGTTCATTCAGCAACCGCCGCAAGGCCCAATAACCGAGGAGTGATTCGATGCGCAAGACAACGCTGCTGATGTCCCTGCTGCTGGCGGCCGGCGCCGCCGCCGCACAGGACAAGGTCACGGTGCAGCTGAAATGGCTGCCGCAGGCCCAGTTCGCCGGCTACTACGTGGCCGCGGCCAAAGGCTTCTACAAGGACGCCGGGCTGGACGTGACCATCAAGCCGGGCGGCCCGGACATCGCGCCGGCGCAGGTGCTGGCGGCCAATGGCGCCGACCTGACGGTGGACTGGATGCCCAGCGCGCTGGCCGCACGCGAGGCCGGCGTACCGATGGTCAACGTGGCGCAGATCTACAACCGCAGCGGCATGATGCTCACCTGCAAGAAGAGCAGCGGCGTGGCCACGCCGAAGGACTTCAAGGGCAAGACGCTGGGCGTGTGGTTCGGCGGCAATGAATATCCCTTCCTCAGCTGGATGAGCACGCTGGGCTACAAGACCAGCGGCGCCAACCCCGACGTCAAGGTGCTGAAGCAGGGCTTCAACGTCGACCCGCTGCTGCAGAACCAGGCGGCCTGCGTGTCGACCATGATCTACAACGAGTACTGGCAGATCATCGACGCCGGCGTGAAGCCCGACCAGTTGATCACCTTCCCCTATGAGGACCAGGGCGTGGCCACACTGGAAGACGGCTTGTACGTGCTGGGGCCGAAGCTCAAGGACCCGGCTTTCGTCGCGCGCATGGGCAAGTTCGTCGCCGCATCGATGAAGGGCTGGGAGTACGCGCTGAAGAACCAGGACGAGGCCGTGAAGATCGTGCTCGCGGCCGATACCTCGGGCGGCTCCACCGCCGCGGTGCAGAAGCGCCAGCTGGAGAACGTGGCCAAGCTGATCACCGTGGCCAACGGACCGAAGATGGGCTTCCTGGAGCCGGCCGCGTACCAGCGCACGGTGAAGGTGCTGCTGGCCGGCGGCAGCGACCCGGTGATCAAGAAGGACCCTGGGCCCGACGCGTGGACCCACGACGTCTGGAACAAGGCCACGGGCAAGTAAGAAGGAGCGCGCCATGAGTCTGTTGATCCAAGGCGGAACCGTCGTCAATGCCGACCAGAGCCAGCGCGCCGACGTGCTGTGCGAAGGTGGCGTCATCCGCGCCGTCGGGCCGGATCTTCAGGCTCCGGCCGGCGCCGAGATGGTGGATGCCGGCGGGGCGCTGGTCATGCCCGGTGGCATCGACCCGCACACCCACATGCAGCTGCCCTTCATGGGCACGGTGGCGGTGGACGACTTCTACGACGGCACCTGCGCCGGCCTGGCCGGCGGCACGACGACGATCATCGACTTCGTCATCCCCGACCCGAAGGAGCCGCTGCTGGCCGCCTTCCACAAGTGGCGCGGCTGGGCGGAAAAGGCAGCCTCCGACTACGCATTCCATGTCGCCGTCACCTGGTGGGACGAGTCGGTGCGCCGCGACATGGGCACGCTGGTCAAGGACGAAGGCGTCACCAGCTTCAAGCACTTCATGGCCTACAAGAACGCCATCATGTGCGACGACGAGACGCTGGTGAACAGCTTCAAGCGCGCGCTCGAACTCGGCGCGATTCCCACCGTGCACGCCGAGAACGGCGAACTGGTGTACCTGCTGCAGGCCGAAGTCGCGAAGATGGGCATCACCGGCCCCGAAGGCCACCCGCTGAGCCGCCCGCCGATGGTCGAGGGCGAAGCGGCGAATCGCGCCATCGCCATCGCCGACGTGCTGGGCGTGCCGATCTACATGGTGCATGTGTCCTGCATCGAATCGGCCGAGGCCATCGCCCGCGCCCGCGCGCGCGGCCAGCGCGTCTTCGGCGAGGTGCTGGCCGGGCACCTGGTGATCGACGACAGCGTCTATCGCGACCCGGACTTCGCCAAGGCTGCCGCGCATGTGATGAGCCCGCCGTTCCGCCCCAAGGGCCACCAGGAGATGCTGTGGCGCGGCCTGCAATCCGGCAGCCTGCACACCACCGCCACCGACCACTGCGTGTTCTGCGCGCCGCAGAAGGCCGCCGGCAAGGCCAACTTCGCGATGATCCCGAACGGCTGCGGCGGGGTCGAGGAGCGCCTGGCCGTGCTGTGGAGCGACGGCGTCAACAGCGGCCGGCTGACGCCGAACGAATTCGTCGCCGTGACCTCGACCAACGCCGCGCGCATCTTCAACCTGTACCCGCGCAAGGGGCTGCGTCGCTGTCGGCGCCGACGCCGACCTGGTGGTGTGGGACCCGGCCGCGAGCAAGACCTTGTCGGTCAAGACCCAGCGCAGCAAGGTCGACACCAACGTCTTCGAAGGCCGCCACGTGCGCGGCCTGCCGGCGGCCACGGTCAGCCAGGGCAAGCTCGTCTACCACAAGGGCGAGCTGCGAACGGTGCGGGGCGCGGGGCGCTACCTGAAGCGGCCAGCCTTCGGCGCCAACTTCGATGCCGTCAAGCGCCGCGCCGAGACGCTGGCGCCGACGGCGGTGGCGCGCTAGCGGGGCGAGGCCGTGCGCATCAGGCTCGTGCCCTGGCTGCCGCTGGTTCTGGCCTGCGGCATGCTGCCGATGGCCGCCGCGGCCACAGCGCAGGCACCCGCGTCCTATGCGCAGGCACTGCAGGACTGGCGCACACCCGAAGACTTGAGCGCCTGGGCCGCGCGGCACTTCCGCTACGACCCGCAGCGCGCCGAGCAGTTGTCCGAGACACATCGCCGGGTGTCGGCGCCGCCGGCGATTGCCGAGCCGGCGGCCTTCTTCGACACGCCGGTCGGCGTGTGCCTGGACCTGTCGCGTTTTGCCATCGAGACGCTGCACCACATCGACCCGGGCCTGCAGGCCCGCTACCTGATGATCGAGTTCGAGCCGGTGGTACTGAACGGCCACACGCTGCGCCTGCACTGGATCGCCTCGTTCCGGCGCGACGGGCAGTTGTACTTCTTTGCCGATTCCGAGCGCCCGGGCCACATCGCCGGGCCCTACGACACGGCGCAGGATTTCGTCGCCGACTACGCCGGCCATCGCGGCAGGCCGGTGTTGCGCTTCGCGGAACTCGATTCGCTGCGGCGCCAGGCGCGCACGCTGGCGGCGAAGGCACTCCCTTGAAAGGACAGATCATGGACACCAAGGTCAGAGCTGACATCTCCAAGCTGCGCATCGACGGCGAACGCCTGTGGGCCAGCCTGATGGAGCTGGCGCAGATCGGCGCCACGCCGAAGGGCGGCGTGTGCCGCCTGACGCTGACCGACCTGGACAAGCAGGGCCGCGACCTGGTCATCGAAGTGGGCTCGCGAAGCCGGCATGACGGTCACCATCGACAAGATCGGCAACGGCTTCATGCGCCGCCCGGGCCGCAACAACAGCCTGCCGCCGGTGGTCACCGGCAGCCACATCGACACCCAGCCCACCGGCGGCAAGTTCGACGGCAACTACGGCGTGCTCGCCGGGCTGGAGGTGGTGCGCACGCTCAACGACCACGGCATCGAGACCGAGGCGCCGATCGAGGTGGCCTGGTGGACCAACGAGGAAGGCTCGCGCTTCGTGCCGGTGATGATGGGCTCGGGCGTCTTCGCCAAGGCCTTCACGCTGGAGCATGCCTATGCGGCCAGGGACACCGAAGGCAAATCGGTGAAGGACGAGCTGCAGCGCATCGGCTACATCGGCGCCGAGGAGCCCGGCGCGCATCCGATCGGCTGCTACTTCGAGACCCACATCGAGCAGGGCCCGGTGCTGGAGGACCACGACAAGACCATCGGCGTGGTCACCGGCGTGCTCGGCATCCGCTGGTACGACTGCACCGTCACCGGCATGGAAGGCGCACGCCGGCCCGACGCCGATGGCCTTGCGCAAGGATGCGCTGCAGGTCGCGGCGAAACTGATGCAGGAGGTGGTGGCCTGCGCCCATCGCCACCCGCCGCACGGCCGCGGCACGGTGGGCATGGTGCAGGTGCACCCGAACAGCCGCAACGTCATCCCCGGGCGCGTCAAGTTCAGCATCGACCTGCGCAATGCCAGCGATGCGCTGGTGGACGACGATGGACGCCGACATCCGCGCGGTGGCCGCGCGCATCAGCCAGGAGTCGGGCCTGCCGATCGCCATCGAGCAGGTCAGCGCCTATCCGGCGCAGCCCTTCCACGCCGACTGCATCGACGCGGTGCAGCGCGCAGCAACGAAGCTCGGCTACTAGCAACATGCCGGCGGTCAGCGGCGCCGGCCACGACGCGGTCTACATGGCGCGGCTGGCGCCGGCCGGCATGATCTTCATCCCCTGCAAGGACGGCATCAGCCACAACGAGATCGAGGACGCCAAGCCCGAGCACATCAGCGCCGGCTGCAACGTGCTGCTGCACGCCATGCTGGAGCGGGCCGGAGTGGCCGCCTAGCGGCGCTCGCCGCTCGACGCCTTCCACTTCAACGGGGTCCACGGCACCCGGCTGGGCGTGCGCGACTTGGTGGTGTTCGCCAGCTGACGTCGATGGAATCGTACCGAAGGGCGAACGCTGATCAACGCCCGCCCGCCGGCCGCGGCGGCACGCTCTTCAGGTACAGGTGCAGCGCCGCGACATCAGTGTCGCTGATGTTCTTGAACGAGTCGAAAGGCATCACCGCGATCGCCGTGCCATCGGGACGTTTGCCCTGGCGCAGCATCGCGGTCAACGCCTTCGCGTCCGGGTAGCGCAGCATGATGCTGCCCTCGCCGGGCGTCAGGTTCGGCGCAGGGGGCCAGTCGGGCGAACCGCCGGGGATCTTGCCGCCGGACAGGCCTTCGCCGTGGCAGCCGATGCACATCGCCGAAACATAGGCACCGTGTTCGACCGTCACGCCTTCGGCCACCGGTTGCGTCGGCTTGCGATGGTGATCGATGATCGACGCGGCATCAGGGATCTGGCCCAAGCCGTAGAGCACGCGCATCGGCAGGGGCAAGATCAGTTCCGCGGCGCCGCCGCTGGCAGGCGCCAGCTGCTTGACATAGGCCACCAGCGCACCGAGGTCGGCATCGGTGAGGCGGTTGTAGTCTTCACTGGGCATGATCAGCACCGGCCGGCCGTCGGGCTTGACGCCGTGGCGCAGCGTGCGCTCCCAGTCGGCGGGCGTGTACTTCGCGACCACGCTGCCCGGCCCGGGGCTGATGTTGGCGCCCTTGACGCGCATGCTGCCGTCGTCGATGAAAGCACGACCGGCGCCATCGGTGCCGTGGCAATCGACGCAGCCTCGGGTGCGGAACAGGTAGCGGCCGCGCTCGACGGCCTCGGCGCTGGCGGGAATGTCGAAGCCATAGGCCGGCACGTCGATGTGCCGGTCCATGCGGGCCTGCGCCTTGTGCACGGCATAGGCGATCACGCCGGCGAGTCCGAAGGCCAGCACCAGCACCCCGATCAGCATGCGCCCCAACCAGATCTTCATGTTGTTCTCTGCAGCCCGCGCGTCGCAGTGCGCGGTGGCATTATCGATGCGCCGCTGCTGCGACGGCCCCGAGGATTCCATGCTGCTCATCACTCACGCCACCCTCACCGACGGCCGCGAGCGCCAGCGCGTGCTCATCGACGCCGGCCGCTTCGTGGCCATCGGACCCGACCTGCCTACGCCCGAAGGGGCCGACGTCATCGATGCGCAAGGCTGGCTGCTCAGCCCGCCCTTCGTCGATGCGCATTTCCACATGGATGCCACGCTCAGCCTGGGCTTGCCGAGGCTGAACGCATCGGGCACCTTGCTCGAAGGCATCGCGCTGTGGGGCGAACTGAAGCCGCAGCTGACGCAGGACGCGCTGGTCGAACGCGCGCTGCAGTACTGCGATTGGGCGGTGGCCAAGGGGCTGCTGGCGATCCGCTCGCATGTGGACGTGTGCGACGAACGGCTGCTCGCGGTGGAGGCGCTGCTGCACGTGCGCGAACGGGTGCGACCCTACCTCGACCTGCAGCTCGTCGCCTTCCCCCAGGACGGTGCGCTGCGCTCGCCCGGCGCGCTGGCCAAGCTGCAGCGCGCGCTGGACCTGGGCGTCGACGTGGTCGGTGGCATTCCGCATTTCGAAAGAACGATGGCCGACGGCGCCGAAAGCGTGCGCATCCTGTGCGAGCTGGCGGCCGAGCGCGGCCTGCAAGTGGACATGCATTGCGACGAGAGCGACGACCCGCTGTCGCGCCATGTCGAGACGTTGGCCTTCCACACCCAGCGCCTGGGGCTGCAGGGCCGGGTGACCGGCTCGCACCTGACGTCGATGCATTCGATGGACAACTACTACGTCTCCAAGCTGCTGCCGCTGATGGCCGAGGCGCAGCTGCACGCCGTGGCCAATCCGTTGATCAACATCACACTGCAGGGCCGCCACGACTGCTATCCGAAGCGCCGCGGCATGACCCGCGTGCCCGAGCTGATGGCTGCCGGCATCAACGTCGGCTTCGGCCATGACTGCGTGATGGACCCGTGGTACCCACTGGGCTCGGGCGACATGCTCGAAGTCGCGCAGATGGGCCTGCATGTGGCGCAGATGACCTCGCTGGACGGCATGCGCGCCTGCTTCGACGCGGTGACGGTGAACAATGCCAGCGTGCTCGGACTCGACGGCTACGGCATCGAAGTCGGCAACCCGGCGGATTGCGTGTTGCTGCAGGCGCGCTCGCCGATCGAGGCCATCCGCTTGCGCGCGCACCGCCTGTGGGTGATGCGGCACGGCAGAGTGATTGCCCGCTCACCCGCCGTGTCCACCGAACTGCATTTGCCGGGCCGGGCGGCGGCCGTCGTGGACTGGACCGCGCCGCCGCGCCGCTGAGGGCCGCGCCACCCGCCCCCGTGTTCGCGGGCCATGGCCAAAGACTTGCTTCGCTAGAATCGATGGCAACAGGGACCGCCGCCAAGAAAATGAAACTCATCGGATCGCTCACCAGTCCCTACGTGCGCAAGGTGCGCGTCGTCATGGCCGAGAAGAAGCTCGACTTCCAGCTTGTGCTGGAGGACGTGTGGGGCACCGATGCGGTGCTGGCGGCCAACCCGCTGGGCAAGGTGCCGTGCCTGGTGATGGAAGGTGGCGAGGCGGTGTTCGACTCGCGCGTCATCGTCGAATACCTGGACACGCTGTCGCCGGTGGGCAAGCTGATCCCGCCGGCGAGTCGCGAACGCATCGAGGTGCGCACCTGGGAGGCGCTGGCCGACGGCATCCTCGACGCCGCCATCCTGGCCCGCCTGGAGCAGACCTGGAGCGGGCGCAGCAGCGCGCAGCGCTCGCAGGCCTGGGTCGATCGGCAGATGAGCCGCGTGCATGCCGCGTTGGCGGCGATGAACAAGGGCGTCGGCGACAAGCCCTGGTGCATGGGCAACGCCTTCACGCTGGCCGATGTGGCCGCGGGCTGCGCGCTGGGCTATCTGGATTTCCGCTTCCCGGCGATCGACTGGCGCGGCGAGCACGCCCACCTGGCGCGACTGCACGAGAAACTGGCCAAGCGCCAGAGCTTCATCGACACGGCGCCTCCAACGGCCTGACGGCCGGGGCGCGGCGCTTCAGACCCCCGCCGCGTCGATCTCGGCATAGGCGTGGTTCAGCCACAGCTTCAGGCGCTGGCGCTCCATCAATCCGAGCTTGGCATTGCCGCCGGCGCCGGCAGCGTTCTTGGCGGCCCAGAAGCTGCTGTTGGCGGCGTCGATCTTCAGCACCACCGCGTCGTGCAGCCGCTTCAGATTCACCACCTTCGCGCCGAAACCCAGCGCGCGCTCCAGCTCGCCCGATTGCTCGAGCTGCGAGAAATCGTCGCCGCGCAGCTGGTTGCGCACCAGCACATAGCGCAGCCGGTGGCCGAAGCGGTCCAGCAGCTTCTTCAGCAGATCGACCGAATCGCGCCCTGAATCCATCACATGCCAGTAGTGGATCGCCAGGCCCGACACGTCGGCCAAGTCGAGCACGCCCGATTCGTCCATCCACCTGGCCAGCGGCTCGTGCGTCTGCGCCGCCAGATCGACCAGCACGCGTCGGCCGGGCTGGTCGATGCTCGATTCGATGATCGTGTCCAGCGCCTCGTAGCGGTCGACCAGCACCGGTGAGGCATAACCCGCATAGAAGCGCATCAGCGAGCCGTGCGAGCGGTCGGTGTCGAAACCGAGGAAGGAGATGTCGTGGTCGATGAAGTACTGCGCCAGCAGGCGCGACACCAGCGACTTGCCGACGCCGCCTTTTTCGCCGCCGATCAGGTGCACATGCGCCTGCGTGCTCGACTCGAGGGTGGGGATGTGCTCCATGGCGGTTTGCGAAACAAGGAAGTTGAAATGGGCAATGCGCGCAGCGGCATTGCGCGCGCATTGTCCACCGTGGAGCACGAAGCGGGCCAGCCCGCAGCCAAGGCCGCGCTCGGTCTATCGGTCGGCGTCAGCGAGCACGCGCTGCAACCATCGCTGCAGGTCGGCGATCTCTTCCATGCACACCGAATGCGCCATCGGGTACTCATGCCAGTCCACGGCATAGCCCAGCGCCCGCAGTGCATCGCGCGAGGCCGTGGCACGCTCCAGGCCGATCATCGGATCGGCGCGGCCATGGGCCAGGAAGATCGGCACGAGTGCGTTGGCGTCGCTGCGCTCGGCCGCCGTGCTGGCCGCCAGCGGCAGGTAACCCGACAGGCCGACCAGCGCACCCAGCCTGTGGCGGTGGCGCAGGCCGGTCATCAGCGTCATTGCGCAGCCTTGCGAGAAACCCATCAGCACGATGCGGTGGGCCGGCATGCCGCGCGCCACTTCGCGTTCGATCAGGGTTTCGATCTCGGCCTGCGACTGGCGCAGCCCGGCTGCGTCCTCCTGGCGCGTCAGCGCGCTGCCGAGAATGTCGTACCAGGCGCGCATCACATAGCCGTTGTTCAGCGTCACCGGGCGCATCGGGGCATGCGGAAATACAAAGCGCGCCCCGCCCAGCGGGGCCAGGTCCAGCTGCTCGGCGATGGGCACGAAGTCGTTGCCGTCGGCACCCAGGCCGTGCAACACGATCAGGCTCAGGCCCGGGTTGGGCGTGGTCTGCGTCTCGATGCATTCAAGGCTCATGGCGGGGCTTTCATGGTGGGCGCACGGGGCTGTCGTGGGCATAACGCGCGACGATGCCGGCGAAGTGGCCGGGCCAAGCGTCCAGCGCGCTTTCATCGCCGCTGAACACGCTGTTCAAGAAGGCCAGCGTCAGCTCGCGCGTGGCCTGCTTGACCTGGGCATTGAGCGCGTAGCCGCCGCTGCCCGCGCGGTCGGTGAACATGCTGTGCGAGCCGCCTTCGAACACCGCCAGGGTCTTGCGCGGGCCGCCGGTGGCCTCATAGACGGCGACGCGGTCATCGGCGCCGGAGTAGTGGCCGGGAACGCGGATGATGTCCTCGGTGGCGGTGACGTGCAGGCTGGGCACGTCGATCGCGCCGAGGATGCGCTGCGGCTGCGTTTCGCCATAAAACGGCGGGGCCGACAGGATGATCGCCGCCTTGATGCGCGCATCCCGCAGCGCCACGCTGCGGCCGTCGCGCAGCACATTCGCGCCCGCTGCCAACAGCACGGTGTTGGCGCCGTAGGAATGGCCGGCGGCGACGACGCGTTGCGCGTCGATGCGCGGCGCCAGACCGTCCGCGAGCAGTTGGTCGATCGCGAAGCGCAGGTCGCGCACGCGGTGCAGCGCCTCGCCTTCCTGCGTGGCCTCGCGCAGCCGGCCCAGCATCTCCAGGGGATTGCCGGCCCACACGCCGCGGTCGCTGCCGACATGCTGCACATGCAGGCTGGCGTAACCCTGACTGGCCCAGTAGCGGCCGAGGTAGCTGTAGCCGTCGCGCGAGCCGCCGATGCCGTGGGAGAACACCACCAGCGGCACCGGCCGCTCGGCGCTGGACGCATCGGGCAGGTACAACCTCACTGGCACCGCGCGATTGCGCGCGGCGTCGAACCAGTCGAAGGTCCGGCTGCTGTAAGTGGCGTTCGTCGCGGCGCCGGCGGCGAACGCGCTCGCCTCGTCGGCGCGCACCGGCGCGACCGCCATGCCGATGCCCAGCGTCAGCAGCACGGCGACATGCCGCAACCACAGGCCGACGAAGGCTTGTCGCTTCACGGCAGGATCAATGGCGGTCGGCCGGGCCGGGCAGGGCGCCGGCCGCGGCCGGCTCGTGCGCCCGGTGCTTGCGGTGCAGCACGCGCTGCATCAGCTGCACCACGTCGTCGACGTAGGTGAAGATCACCGGAATGACCAGCAGGCTGAGGAAGGTGGATGTGATCAACCCGCCGATGACGACGATGGCCATCGGCGAACGGAAGCTCGGGTCCACGCCCAGGCCGAGCGCGATCGGCAACATCCCCGCGCCCATGGCGATGGTCGTCATGATGATCGGCCGTGCGCGCTTGTGGCAGGCGTCGAGCAGCGCTTCCATGCGTGTCATGCCGTGGTCGCGTCGCGCCATGATGGCGTACTCGACCAGCAGGATCGAGTTCTTCGTGGCGATGCCCATCAGCATGATCAGCCCGATCATCGACGGCATCGACACCGCGGTCTGCGTGATGAACAGCGCCAGGAACGCGCCCGGGATCGACAGCACCAGCGCCGCCAGGATCGTCACCGGCTGCACGAAATCGTGAAACAGCAGCACCAGCACGATGTAGATGCACAGCACACCGGTGAGCATCGCCAGGCCGAAGCTCTGGAACAGCTCGGCCATCGCCTCGGCGTCGCCGACGGTGGTCTGCGACACCCCCGGCGGCAGGTTCTTCAGGCTCGGCAGCGCCAGCGCGCGCGCCTCCACCTCGCCCAGCGGCTGCTGGTTGAGCTCGATCTCGAAGTTGATGTTTCGCAGCCGGTCGTAGCGGTCGATCTGCGCCGGGCCGCTGTCGATGCGCAGGTCGGCGACGTTGCCCAGCATCACGGGGCCGTGCGTGCCCGGCACCGCCAGGCGCTTCAGCAACTCCAGGTCGGTGCGCGCGTCGGCCTTCAGCTTGACCACCACCGGAACCTGCCGCTGCGACAGATTCAGCTTGGCCAGGCCCTGGTCATAGTCGCCGGCGGTGGCGATGCGCAGCGTGTCGGCGATGGCGGCCGAGGTCACGCCCAGGTCGGCGGCGCGCGCGAAATCGGGGCGCACGATCAGTTCCGGACGCACCAGGCTGGAGGTCGAGGTGACGTTGCCGATGCCGGGAATGGTGCGCAGCTCCTTCTCGACCTGGCGCGCATGCTCGCCCAACACGCGCCCGTCCTCGCCGGCCAGCACCAGGATGTACTTCTCCGACGAGCCGCCGAAGCCGACCTTGACGCGCGCACCTGGCAGATCCTGCAGCGCCGTGCGCAGTTCGCTTTCGATGGCCTGCTTGCTCAGGCCCTTGCGCTGCTGGCGCGGCGTCATGTTGATCGTCAGCGTGGCGGTGCGCACCTCGGCCGCGCCTTGCGGCGCGAAGGGATCGCCACCGGCACTGCCGCCACCGATGGCGGTGTAGACCAGCTTGACGTGGGAGTTCTTGCGCACCAGTGCGCGCGCATGCTCGGCCGCGGCATAGGTCTGCTCCAGCGTGCTGCCCGGCGGCAGCGACAGCGTCACCTGGGTCTGCGACAGGTCGTCCGGTGGAATGAAGCCGGTGGGCAGCAGCGGCACCAGCATCATCGAGCCCACCAGGAAGGCGGCCGCCGCCAGCGTGGTCTTGATGCGGTGCTTCAGGCACCACTGCGCCCAGGCCATGTAGCGCGCCAGCCAGCCGGGCTCCTTGTGCTCCTTCTTCGGCCGGTGCAGGATGTAGGCCGCCATCATCGGCGTCAGCATGCGCGCCACGACCAGCGAGAAGAACACCGCGATCGCCGCGGTCCATCCGAACTGCACGAAGAACTTGCCCGGCATGCCGCTCATGAAGGCGGTGGGCAGGAACACAGCGATCAGCGTGAAGGTGGTGGCGATGACCGCCAGGCCGATCTCGTCGGCGGCTTCCATCGCCGCCTGGAACGGCGTCTTGCCCATGCGCAGGTGGCGCATGATGTTCTCGATCTCGACGATGGCGTCGTCCACCAGGATGCCGACCACCAGCGACAGGCTCAGCAACGTGACGACGTTGACGGTGAAGCCCATCAGGTACATCGCGCCGAAGGTCGGAATGATCGACAGCGGCAGCGCCGTGGCAGCGACGAACGTGGCGCGCCAGTCGCGCAGGAACAGCCACACCACCAGCACCGCCAGCAGCGCGCCTTCGTACATCAGCAGCATCGAGCCGTCGTAGCCCTCCTGCACCGGATCGACGAAGTTGAACGCCTCGGTGATGGTGATGTCGGAATGCGCGGCCTGCAGCTTGTCCAGCTCGGCGCGCACGCCCTTGGCGACCTCGATCTCGCCCGCGCCGCGGCTGCGCGTGACCTCGAAGCCGACCACCGGTTGGCCATCGAGCAGCGCCGCCGAGCGTTTCTCGCCCACCGTGTCGGTGACCGTGGCGACGCGGTCGAGGCGGATGCGCCGGCCGTCGCTGAGCACGATTTCCAGGCGCGCCAGTTCGTCGGCGGTCTGCACCGTGGCGATGGTGCGCACCGACTGCTCGGCGCCGCCGACATCGGTGCGCCCGCCCGAGGCTTCCTGCTGCACGCGCTTGAGCTGGCGCGAGATGTCGGCGGCCGTGGCGTTGAGTGCCTGCAGCCGCATCGGGTCGAGCTCGACCAGCACCTCGCGTGTCACGCCGCCGACGCGCGCCACCGCACCCACACCGCGCACGCCGAGCATGGCCTTGGTGATGGCGTTGTCGACGAACCAGCTCAGGGCCTCCTCGTCCATGCGGCTGGAGGCCACGGTGTAGGTCAGGATCGGCAGACCCGCCAGCTCGACCTTGCTGATCTGCGGATCGCGCAGATCGCCGGGCAGGTCGGAGCGCACCCGCGCGACCGCATCGCGCACATCGTCCAGCGCCTCCTGCGTGCCCTTTTCGAGGCGGAACTCGACCGTGATCGTCGCCGTGCCATCCTGCACCTTGGTGTAGATGTGCTTGACGTTCTGCAGCGTGGCGACCGAGTTCTCGATCTTGCGCGCCACCTCGGTTTCCATCTGTGCCGGCGACGCGCCGGGCAGCAACGCCGTGACGGTGACCGTGGGCAGGTCGATGTCGGGGAAGTTCTGGATCTTCATCGCCCTGAAGCCCAGCAGGCCCACCAGCGTGAGCATGATGAACAGCAGGATCGCCGGCGTCGGGTTGCGGATCGACCAGGCGGAGACGTTCATGGCACGGCCTTACTGCGACTTGGCCGCGGCCTTGGCGGTCGCCGCCGCGGGCGCCGGCGGCGCATCGACCACGCGCACCGTGTCGCCGTCGCTGAGGAAGCCGCCGCCCGCCGCCACCACGCGCGCGTCGGGCTTCAGGCCGCCGGTGATCTCGATGCGGTCGCCGACGCGTCGGCCGACCGTGACCTTGGCTTCGCTCACCTTGGCCTCGGCGCCGACCAGCAGCACATAGGCAAAACCGTCGCGCAGGTTGACCGCGCTTTGCGGCAAGGTCAGGCCCTGGCCGCTGCCGATGTCGAACTCGCCGCGCGCGAACATGCCCGCGCGCGCTTCGGCCGATGGCGCCAGATCGACATACACGATGCCGTTGCGGGTTTGCGCATCCACCGTCGGCGCCACCATGCGCACCTTGCCGTCGATGCTGCCGCCGCCGGCCGTGCTGATGCTGGCGCGCATGCCGGGTTTCAGCCGCGCCAGGTCGGCCGAGGGCACCTCGGCGCGCCATTCCAGCCGGCCCTGGCGGATCATGCGAAACAGCTCGGCGCCCGCCGGCAGCACAGCGCCGACCGTGGCGCTGCGCGCCGAGATCACGCCGTCGTCCGGTGCCAGCACCTGCGTCTGGCCCAGGCGCAGGCGCTGCACGTTGGCCATCGCGCGCTGTGCGTCCAGCCGCGCCTGGGCGGTGCGTTCGGCCGTCATGTACTGGTTGATCTGCTGCGCGCTCAAGGCACCGCTGGCATCGAGCTCGCGCGCCCGCTTGGCGTTGGCCTGGGCCT
This sequence comes from uncultured beta proteobacterium, assembly GCA_963837675.1. GTDB lineage: Bacteria > Pseudomonadota > Gammaproteobacteria > Burkholderiales > Burkholderiaceae_C > Rubrivivax. Next base: position 762,115 of record CAWIOH010000003.1, read on the forward strand.
CGGCCAGCGCGGCCTCGGCCTCGGCCACGGTGGCGCGGATCTGCGCCACGTCGGCCTGCATCATGTCGGGCGCGAAGGTGGCCAGCACCTGACCGCGCCGGACCTTGTCGCCCACGTTGACGCGCACCTCGGCCAGCCGCAGGCCGTTGGCTTCGGTGCCGATGATCGCCTCCTGCCAGGCGGCGATGTTGCCGTTGGCGGCCAGCCTCAGCGGCAGCGTGGCGCTCTGCGGCGTGGTGGTGGTGACGCTCAGCGCCGGCCGCGGGGCCGCGGTCGGCGCCTTCTTCTTGTCCTCGGCACGCACCAGCAACACGCTGGTGCCGAGCGCCAGCGCGGCGGCCAGCGCCACGGCCAGCAGCGGCTTGAATCGACGGGGGCTTGTTTTCATCACGGTTGCATCTTGACGGCGGCCACGGCGGCATCGTCATTCGGTGACCAGCCGCCGCCGAGTGCGCGGTACAGGTTGATCCAGGCGGCGACCCGCTCGCGCTGCAGTTCGATCAGTGCGCTGTTCGCCACCAGCGCGCTGCGCCGCGCATCTTCCAGCTCGAACAGGCTGCCCAGGCCGCCGCGAAAGCGCGCATCGGCGGCGCGCAGCGAAGCCTCGAAACCTTCGATGGCGATCTTCGTGTCATCGACCCGCCGCGCACTGCTGTCCAGCGTGACCAGCGAGTTCTCGACCTCGCGCACCGCGTTGCGCACCGCGCCGCGATAGGCCGACACCGCTTCGTCATAGCGCGCCCGCGCCGCGACGACGTTTTGCTTGCGCGTGCCGCCGTCGAACAGCGGCAGCGAGAACTGCAGCGGCCCGAGCGTCCACAGGTTGCCGTTGAGGCTGTTGCTTTCGACGCGCAACCAGGCCGGGCCGACGGAACCGGCGATGGCCACACGCGGGTAGCGCAGGGCCTGGCTCTGCGTCGTGTCCTCGGCGGCGGCGATGACGGCGCGCTCGGCGCTGAGCAGGTCGGGCCGCTGCGTCAGCGCGGTGCCCGGCACGCTCGGCACCGCGATGCCCGCCGGCTGCGGCAGCTGCGCGCTGCGCGGCGCCAGTTGCGCGCGCAGCGTCGGTTCGTCCAACGCGGTCAGCGCCACCAGCGACTTGACCAGCAGATCACACTGCGCCTGCTGCCCCGTCACCAGGCTGCGCCCCTGCGCCGCGCTGGCGCGCGCCAACTGCGCCGAGGCCGGCGCATACAGGCCGGCATTGGCCGCCAGCTCGGTGACGCGTGCGGTTTCGGCACGCGAGCGCGCATCGGCTTCGGTTTGCAGCACCAGCGCTTCGCAGCCGCGCAACGCGTTGTAGGTGGCCGCGGTTTCGGCGGCGATGGCGATGCGCGCGTCGTGCCAGCCGGCCTGCGCACCCTGCAGTCGCGCCACGGCGGCATCGCGGCCGGCGGCATTCGCGCCGAACAGGTCGAGTTCCCAGCTGGCCTGCAGGTTGATGGTGGCAAAGCCGATGATCGGGCCGCCGACGTCGGCGCGGCCATTGCTGCCCGAGCCGTTGGCGTTCAAGGCCGGCAGCAGCGCGGCGCCGGTGGCGACGCTGTTGGCGCGGGCCTGCTCGATGCGCGAGGCTGCGCTGGCGATGGTGGGGCTGGCGTCCTGCGCGGCGCCGATCAGCACCACCAGCACCGGGTCATTGAACTGCTGCCACCAATCGAGCAAGGCTGCCTGCCTGGCGGCGGCGCTGGGTTGCGGCGCCTGCCATGCCGGGGGCGCGTCCAGCGGCGGTGGCGTCGTCGGTGGCATCGCCACGGGCGGCGCGAAGGCCGAGCAGGCGCCGAGCAGCAGGCTGGCCGCAAAGGGCAGGGCCCGTGCGGAAGGATGGCGTTTCATCGTTTGGAACCTCGGTGCCTGAGGGGTATATGCGCCGTGGCGCGACGCTGGGCTTCGGCCTCGACCATGGCCAGCGCATACATCACCAGCCGCTCGGACCAGCGGTCGAGCGCGTCGCCACCCCGGTTGAGCTGCGGCGACAACTGGTTGATGACGTCGTGGCCGACATGCATGTGCACCCCCAGCCCGGCGATGCACACCACCAGCCGCTGCAGTTCGTCATCCGCCTGGGCCACGCCAAAATGGCGGCACAAAACGGCCAGCAGCGCGTCGTGCATCGGCTTGATGCCGTGGGCAATTTCTTCTTCCCACAGCCCGGTGGGTTCGAGCATCTCGCGAAAGTGCAGCTTCATGCACAGCCGCGACGTGTCGCCCTGCTTCAGCGGCTCCAGGAAGCCGGCATAGAAGCCTGCCAGCGCCTGCGCCAGGCTGAGATCGGTGCCGCCGAAGCGGGCGATGTCGTCCTGCGGCGAGCCCAGCGGCTCGATGAACACCGCGCGGTACAGCCCGGCCTTGTCGCCGAAGTAGTAGCTGATGGCGGCGATATTGACGCCGGCATGCTCGGCCAATTCGCGCGTCGACGTCTTCGCATAGCCTTGCTGCGCGAACAGCCGCAGACCGCTGTGCAGCAAGCGCGCACGCGAGGCTTCGCCATCGTGGCGCGCGGTGCGGGCGGGATCGGCGGTGGCGGGCTGGATCGCGGCTGTGCGCATGCCGCGAATTCTAGGCAGCGAATCAAACGATTGTTTAGATTAGGGTCTTTGAGGGTTACCCCTCAACCAGCGCTTGGAAGTCGCGATCGCGTGGCTGGCGTTGACGACCGCCCCAGCAACTGCGCGCGGATGTCCTTCTTCAGCACCTTGCCGACCTTCGAGCGCGGCAGGTCGGGCCAGACCTCGACGCGCTTCGGCGCCTTGACGCTGCCGAGGCGCGCCTTGACGAAGGCGATGATCTCGTGGGCGTTCACCTGGCGCCCGGGTTGCGCCTGCAGCACCGCGACCACCGCCTCGCCCCACTTCTCGTCGGGCAGCCCGAACACGGCGCTGTCCTGCACGTCGGGGTGCTGCAGCAGCGCCTGCTCGACCTCGACCGAATAGACGTTGAAGCCGCCGCTGATGATCATGTCCTTGGCGCGGTCGACGATGAACAGGTAGCCGTGCTCATCGATGCGCCCGATGTCGCCGGTGTGGTGCCAACCGTGGCGGCCGGCCTCCGCAGTGGCCGGCGCGTCCTTGTAGTAGCCCATCATCACCAGCGAGCTGCGCACGACGATCTCGCCGGTCTCGCCCGACGCCAGCAGCCGGCCGTCGCCGGCCATCGTCGCCACCTGCACCAGCGCGCCCGGGCGGCCGGCCGACGCCAGCCGTTCGCGCGCGACAGAGCCGTCGGCGTGGAAGTGCTCGCGCGGCGACATCATCGAGATCATCATCGGCGCTTCGGTCTGGCCGAACAGCTGCGCCATCACCGGGCCGATCTTCGTCAGCGCTTCCTCCAGCCGTGCCGGCGCGATCGGCGCGGCCCCATACCAGAAGCACTGCAGCGAATCGAGTTTCGTCGCCGCCAGCCGCTCGTGCTGCAGCAGCATGTAGATCAACGTCGGCGGCAGGAACGTGTGCGTCACGCGATGCCGCTCGATCAGCGCCAGGAACTCGGTGAGATCGGGCTTGGGCATGATGACGATGCGCGCGCCCAGCGTCATCAGCGGGAAGCACAGCACGCCGGCGGCATGCGTCAGCGGCGCCAGCGCCAGGTAGGTCGGGCGGCCATCGAACGGGTAGCCGATCAGCGTCAGCGCGCTCATCGTCTCCAGGTTGCGGCCCGACAGCATCACGCCCTTGGGCTGGCCGGTGGTGCCGCCGGTGCCGGCGATCATCGCCAGGTCGTCGACGGCGGGCACCTCGAGCGGTGCGTCGCCGACACCTTCGACCCATTCGTCCCACGACGGCGCCGTTGCCGCCGGCCGGTCGAGGCAGACCAGGGTGCGCAGCTTCGGCAATTGCGCGCGCATCTGCTCGACCATCGGTTCATAGGCGCTGTGAAAGATCAGGCCGCTGCAATCGAAGGCATCGAGCACGAAGCGGTTCTCGGCCGCCTCGTTGCGCGGGTTCACAGGGCACCACACCGCGCCGGCGCGCGAGATGCCGAAGACGCAGGCGAAGGCCCGTGCGTCGTTGCCCGACAGCACCGCCACCTTGTCGCCCGGCGCGATGCCCGAGCGCTGCAGCGCCCGCGCGACGCGGTGGCTGATGCGCTGCACCTCGCGGTACGACAGATCCGCCGCGCCCAGCGTCAGGCACGGCGCGTCGGCGCCGAGCATGGCGCCCTTGTCGAGGTAGTCGATCAGCCTCAACGCTGCACGCTCATCACCGGCGGCTGCACCAGCCCGAAGCTGCGCAGCGCGCCGAGCAGTTCGTGGTGGCCGAAGGCCTGGCAACCCGAGGCGAAGCCGGCGCGCTTCGGTGCCTGCTGCAGCAGCGATGCGGCGGCGTAGGCCTGCAGCAAGCCGGTCTGCTTGTAGTTGCAGTTGCCGTAGATCACGCAGTGCGCGCGCGCCAGCGGCCCCGACGCGTGCACCGAATCGACCGATTTGTTGATGCGCGGGTTCTCGCGTGGCGGCATGCTGTTCATCACGCCGGCCGCGGTCTTCGCGAGCGCGGCATAGCGGTCGTCGTCGTTCATGCCTTCGGTGGCCTTCAGCGCCGCGCCGACGATCTGCGGCACGGCCAGCATCAGCGGCTTGTTGAACACGCCGCCGAGCACCTTGACGTTGGCCACGCGCGGGTCGCGCTTGAACCACACCGGGTGCGAGGTGCCGCCCCACGGCAGCGCCAGCGCGGCCTCATGCTGGCCCGGGAATCGACAGGCTGGCCAGGCCGGTGTCGGCCGGCCACTCAACGTACTGGTTCTGTTCCAGGTAGTAGGCCTTGGCCATCGCCGCGTTGACCAGGATCGTCTGCGTCGAGGCGATGGTCGGGCTGCCGCCCCAGAACACCGCGATGTCGAGCGTGTCCAGCCCCGGCGTTTCCAGGCACAGCTGGGCGGCGATCTCGCCGGTGGTGTACATCTGCGCCAGCCCGGGCGACAGCAGCAGCCCGGCGGCGGCGAACTTCGCACCGTACTGCTCGTCCAGCGTGATCAGCCAGTCCTGCTCGCCGGTGGTGTCGGTGTAGTGGCACTTCGCGGCCAGGCAGGCGTCGACGACCTCGGGGCCCCACTTGGCGAACGGGCCGACGGTGTTCAGCACCACCGACGCACCGCGGAACAGCTCGGTCAGCGCCTCGGTCGAATGCAGCACCTCGACGATGTCGTAGCTGGCGGTCTCGATGCCGGCGACATTGGATTGCATCGCCGCGCCGACCTTGTCGGCACTGCGGCCGGCGGCGATGAACGGGATGTTGTATTCGCGCAGGTACTCGCACACCAGCCGGCCGGTGTAGCCGGAGGCGCCATAGACGACGACGGGTTTCTTGCTGCTCATGTCTGTATCTCCAGGTGATGTGGATGCGAGGCCCGCAGACCTACATGCCATAGCCGCCGTCGACCGGCAGGCCGGCGCCGGTGATGAAGCGCGCGGCGTCGGAGCACAGGAACACCACCGCATCGGCCATGTCGGCGACTTCGCCGAGCCGGCCCGACGGCGTCTGCTCGACGATCGCGCCGACCGCGGCCTCGGGCGACGCGAACAGCCCGGCGGCGACGACGTCGGCGGCCAGCTTCATGCCCATCTCGGTCGGCACCAGGCCGGGGTAGATGCAGTTCACGCGCACGCCGTAGCCGAGCTTGCCGGCCTCCATCGCCGCCACGCGGGTCAGCCGGTCGACCGCCGACTTGGTGGCCGAGTAGCCGGCGATCGCCGGAAACGCGATCGTCGCCGCCACCGACGAGATGTTGACCACCGCACCGCCCTTGCCCGCGGCGCCGCCGGGGCGCATCGCGCGCAATGCGTGCTTCAGGCCCAGCGCCGTGCCGACGATGTTGACGTCGAGCATGCGGCGCAGTTGATCGGGATCGATTTCGCTGACCAGCGCCGTCACCTCGATGCCGGCGTTGTTGACGAGGATGTCGAAACCGCCGAACGCATCGATGGTGGCCTTCACCGCGCCGACCCACTCGTTCTCCTGGGTCACGTCGAGTTGCACGAAGGCGGCCTTGGCGCCGCCGGCCGCGAGCTTGCCGGCGGTGTCGCGGCCGAGCGAGGTGAGCACGTCACCGATCATCACCGCGGCGCCGGAATCGGCCAGCGCCTGCGCCATGCCTTCGCCGAGGCCGCGCGCGCCCCCGGTGACGAGCGCCTTGCGCCCGGTCAGGTCGAACTTCTTCATCGCTGTCTCCTTCAATTTGGACAATTGTCAAGAATGAACGGCAATCGTAGAAGTGCGACTGGACAATCGTCAAGACATTTCCTTGACACTCGTACAAACACCTATGCCCCGCCGAACCGTGCGCCACGCACCGCGGCGCGGCTGCATAGAATCCACGCATGCGAAACGCGCCCGCCCCCCGCGACAGCAAGTACCACGAACGCCGCGCCGAACTCGCCGCGGCGGCGCTGCAGACGCTTGCCGAGCTGGGCTACGCGCGCACCAGCCTGCGCGAGATCGCGCAGAACTCGGCCTTCTCGCACGGCGTGCTGCACTACTACTTCAGCGACAAGGTCGATCTGATCCTGTGCAGCGTGCGCCAGTACAAGGCCGTGTGCGTGAAGCGCTACGACGAGGTCACCGCCACCTCCGCCCGTTTCGACGAACTGGTCGAAGGCTTCGCCAAGGCACTGGGCGACACGGTACGCAACGACGCGGCGATGCACCGCCTGTGGTACGACCTGCGCGCGCAATCGCTGTTCGAGCCGGCCTTTCGCGCGGACGTGGCTGAGATCGAAAAGAGCCTGGAGAAGATGATTTGGCGCGTGATGTCGCGGCTGTCGGAATTGGCCGGTGCGCCAGTGCGCGCGAGCAGCGGTCTTACCTATGCGATGTTCGATGGGCTGTTCCAGCAGTGCCTGTTGAAGCACCTCGGTGGCGATTCCAGGGCAATCGCCGCGATGCAGGCCGGGGTTCGCTCGCTGGTGGCGCAGTTGTTTGACCTGCCGGCAGCGGCGCGCCCACCGATGCGGCAGCGCAAGCCCGCCCCGGCCGTCGCCTGAGCGGCGCCGCGAAGTCCAGGGCCCCGGATACGTTCCGACGCAGGCCGGGGCATTGACCGATCGAGTCGTCGGCCCGCTTCACCTCGGCTCAGCCCGACCTCGAACACAAGCCGCTTCAGTGCGGCAGGCGTGCCTCCAGGGCAATGGACGCGCCAAGTTGCCGATCTGATCGTCAACGTCCGCCAGGTGCCAAGCTGAACCGCTCGCCCGCTCAGAAGACGACCAAGGTCAGCGATGGATCCGATTCGCGCCGCCGGTGATCGGCGGGATCAGTAAGTCGCCCGCCCGCCCGACAGGTCGAACACCGCACCGGTGCTGAAGGCGATGTCTTCCGACGCCAGCCAGGCGATCATCGACGCCGCTTCGTCCACCGCCAGGAAGCGCCCCATCGGAATCTTCGACAGCATGAAGTCGATGTGCGACTGGGCCATCGTGTCGAACATCGCGGTCTTGGCCGCCGCCGGCGTGACGGCGTTGACCAGCACGCCCTTCGTCGCCAGCTCCTTGCCCAGCGACTTGGTCAACGCGATCAGCGCCGCCTTGCTGGCGCTGTAGTGCGAGGCGTTCGGATTGCCTTCCTTGCCGGCCACCGAGGCGATGTTGACGATGCGCCCGTAGGCCTGCCGGATCATCTGGGGCACCACGGCGCGGCAGGTGAGGTACGGGCCGATCAGGTTGACCTCGATGACGCGCCGCCACATCGCCGGGTCGAGTTCCCAGGTGACGCCGTTGCCGCCGGTGATGCCGGCGTTGTTGACGAGGATGTGGATGGCAGCGTGCTGCTGCAAGGTGGCGGCGGCTGCGGCAGCGACGGAGGCCTCATCGGTCAGCTCCACCGCCACCGTGCTGACCGATCCCAGCGACGAAAGGCTGGCCTGTGCCTCCTTCAGCCGCGCTGCGTCGACGTCCCACAGCGCCACCGTGGCGCCGCTGCGCAGCATGCGCTGCGCGGTGGCATAGCCGATGCCCTGCGCGCCGCCGGTGACCACGGCCACGCGGCCCGTCAAGTCGATCTGGTTCATGCGTCGAGCCCCTTCAGCGCGGCGTTGTCGCCGCGGGCGCGGCAGTCATCGATGTATTGGCGAATGATGTCGGCAAAGGCGGCCTCGGGCTTCAGTCCCAACTGCCCGGCGCGCACCGCACTGGCGCCGGTGGGCCAGTTGGCGACGATGCCGGCGATGCGCTCGTCGCGCTCGAATCGCACCAGGCCGCGCACCTTCGTGCCCGCCACCTGCTCCAGTGCGTCGAGCATGTCGCCGACGCGCATGTTCAACGCCGGCAGGTTCAGCGCCAGCCGGCCGCCGAGCACCTCGCGGCTGGCCTCATAGACCGCGATCAGCCCGGCCACCGTGTTCGACGGCGAGGCCATCGGGTGGCGCACGTCGGCGCTCACCGGGCAGACCGATTCCACCCCGGCCAGTGGCTCGCGGATGATGCCGGAGAAGAACGACGATGCCGCGCCGTTGGGCCGACCGGGGCGCACGGTCACGGTCATCAACCGCGCCGCCCGACCGTCGATGAAGCCCTTGCGGGTGTAGTCGGCGATCAGGTGCTCGCAGACCAGTTTTTGCACGCCGTAGCTGGTCTGCGGTGCGGGCAGTGTGTCGTCCGCCACGATCTTCGGCATCGGCACCGAGGCATCGGGCCCGAACACCGCCACCGAGCTGGAAAACACCAGCCGTGTCGCCGCTGCGCCTGCCTGCTGGCGCGCGCGCAAGGCTTCGAGCAGAGCGCGCGTGCTGTCCAGGTTGGAGCGCATGCCCAGATCGAAATCCAGTTCGCATTCGCCCGACACGGCCGAGGCCAGATGGAACACGCCGTCGAAGCTTTCGTCGTGCAGCGCAGCGCACTGTTCGAGCAGTGGCCCGACACGGGCGCTGACGCGCGGGTCGGCCAGCAGATCCGCGCCTGGCGCGACCTGATCGGCCAGCACCAGCGCGTCGATGCGCCGGCCGGCGAGGGTCTCGCGCGCCAGCAGCGTGCGTGCCAGGCGGGCGCCGACGAATCCGCCGCCACCGGTAATGAGCAGTTTCATGAGCTTGCATCTCCTTTGCGTTGCCTGTAAGGCGCGAACCAGTTCAGCCCTGCCGAAGTGTCGCGGCGCGGGCGGTACTCGGCGCCGACAGTGCCGTTGTAGCCGAGTTGATCGATCAGTTCGAACAGATAGGGATGAAACAGCTCACCGACGTCCGGTTCGTGGCGCTGCGGCACACCGGCGATCTGCAGGTGGCCGACGCGGCCGGTGGGCAGGTATCGGCGCAGCTTCATTGCCACATCGCCCTCGACGATCTGGCAGTGGTACAGGTCCATCTGCACCTTCAGGTTGTCGGCCGCCACTTGCGTCACGATGGCGTGGGCCTCGGCTTGAAGGTTGAGGGCGTAGCCCGGCACATCACGCGGGTTGATCGGCTCGATCAGCAGTTCGATACCGGCCGTGGCGGCCTGGGCCGCAGCCCAGCACAGGTTGGCGACGAAGGTGTCGCGCAGCCGCGCTTTGTCTGCGCCCGGCGGCGCCGTGCCAGCCATCACATGCACGCGCGGGCAGCCCAGGCGCTGGGCCAGCGGCAGCGCCTGGTCGAGCAGGCTGCGGCGAAATGCGTCTTCGCGCCCCGGCAGGCAGGCCAGCCCGCGCTCGCCGGCCTGCAGATCGCCCGGCGGCGCGTTGATCAAGACCTGTCGCAGGCCGTTGTCGGCCAATCGCGTGGCGATCGCGTCGCCCGCGACGTCGTAGGCGAAGGCAAACTCGACGGCATCGAAGCCGTCCTTCGAGGCCGCGGCGAAGCGGTCCAGGAACCCCAGCTCGGGGTACAGAAACGACAGGTTCGCCGCGAAGCGTGGCATGTCAGCCGCGCGGCGGTGAAGCTATTGCGCCAACGGGGGCATCGGCCAGACGTCGCGCCACTCCTCGCCGCGCAGGCCGTCCTGCACCTCGAGGGGGCCCAACCAGTCGGTGAACAGGCGGGTGCACATGTTCTGCAGGGCCGTCGATGCGTCGGGGTGGCGCGCGATCAGCGCCAGGTTGCAGGCGATCCGGTCGGCGGCCACCAGGTCGGGCGTGCGGGCATAGAAGGTCAGCAGCGCCAGCGTGCCACCGATGATCGGTTCCAGGCGGACGGGCGCAACGTTGTCGGCAGCGGTGAGATCGGACATGGCACGGGCGGAAGGATGCAACGAGTGGCCATCCTACATGAGAATGATTCGCAACTGCAATCATCCCCGATGTCCCTACAGGCTGAAGTCGTAGTCGATGATCACCGGCGCGTGATCCGAGAAGCGCCTTTCCAGGTAGATCTGCTCGCGACGCGCCTTGGCGGCGATGCCGGGGGTGGCCAAGTGGTAGTCGAGCCGCCAGCCGACATTGTTGGCATAGGCCTGACCGCGGTTGCTCCACCAGGTGTATTGCTCGGCCTTCGTGTTCAGGGTGCGAAACACATCGACCAACCCGCCGGCGGTCAGCAGTTTGGTCATCCAGGCCCGCTCTTCGGGAAGGAAGCCCGAGTTCTTCTGGTTGCTCTTCCAGTTCTTCAGATCGATTTCCTGGTGCGCGATGTTGATGTCGCCGATGAGGATGAACTCGCGTTCGCGCTGCAGCTTCATCAGGTGCGGATACAGCCGCGCCAGGAAGCGGAACTTGGCGGCCTGGCGCTCTTCGCCGCTGGAGCCGCTGGGGAAGTAGCAACTGATCACGCTGAACTTGCGTTTCGGCGTGTCGTATCGGGCTTCCATGTAGCGTCCTTCGGCATCAAACTCCTTGCTGCCGAAGCCGGCGCTCACATCGCTGGGTTCTCTTTGCGTGTAAAGGCCGACGCCGGCATAACCCTTCTTCTGCGCGAGATGAAAATGGCCGCGCAACGGACCCATCGTGTCGTAGCGCTGGGTCAGGTCCTCGGCCTGGGCGCGCACTTCCTGCACCCCCATACAATCGGCGCCCACCCCTTGCGCCCACTCGACGAAGCCCTTGCTGGCGGCCGAACGGATGCCGTTCAGGTTCAGTGAGATGAGGCGGAACACGTAGGACCTTCCATGAGTTTGCCGCCGCCCAACGCAGCCCTGGCCCGCGACTTCGTGCATTTCGCGGTGCGCTGCGGCGTGCTGCGCTTCGGCGAGTTCAGGACCAAGGCAGGCCGGCTGTCGCCTTATTTCTTCAACGCCGGACTGTTCAACGACGGCGAGAAACTGGGCCGGCTGGGGGAATTCTATGCACGCCGGCTGCTCGAATCGGGCATGGCTTTCGACATGCTCTTCGGGCCGGCCTACAAGGGCATCACGTTGGCCGCGGCCGTCGCCATGGAACTCGCGCGCCTGGGTCGCAACGCGCCCTTTGCCTACAACCGCAAGGAGGCCAAGGACCATGGCGAAGGCGGCGTGCTGGTGGGCGCGCCGGTGGCTGGGCGGGTGCTGATCATCGACGACGTCATCTCCGCCGGCACCTCGGTGCGCGAGTCGATCAATCTGCTGCAGGCCGCGGGCGCGCGACCCTGTGGCGTATTGATTGCATTGGACCGTCAAGAAAGAGCCACCGAGGGCGATAAGGATGTCATGGGCTCGGCGGTGCAGTACGTCACGACAAAGTTGCAACTGAATGTGGCGGCAATTGCGACGCTGAACGACTTGTTGCAGTATCTGAAATCCACCGACGAGCCGGCGCTGCAGGTCTTTGCCGAGCCGGTGCAGCGTTACCGCGATCGCTACGGAGTCTGAATGTTGTCGACGGCCCGATGGCCCTTGCCCTTGCACCTGAGCGTGCTGCTGCCGCTGCTGCTGGGCGGCGCTGCGTCGTTGGCGGCGGCGCAGGGCGGCAGCGCCGCGGCGGCCAGTGGCGCGGGCATCTATACCTGCATCGATGATCAGGGCCGCAAGATCACCGCCGATCGCCCCATCGCCAGTTGCACCGCCAAGGAACAGCGCGTGCTCAACAAGGACGGCTCGCTGAAGACGATGTTCCCGCCGATCCTGACGGTGGAAGAGCGCGCCGAGAAAGAGGCGCAGGAGCGCAAGCTGGCCGAGGCGCGCGCAGCGCAGGCCGACGCCGTGCGCCGCGACCGCAACCTGCTGGCGCGCTACCCGACGGAGCCGCCGCACCGCAAGGCGCGCGAAGCCGCCTTGGACACGGTGCGCGCGGCGATGAAGGCCACCGAAGCGCGCTTGAACGACCTGGCCACTGCGCGCCAACCGCTGATGAACGAGGCCGAGTTCTATGCCGGCAAGCCGCTGCCGCCCAAGCTGCGCGGCCAGATCGATGCCAACGACGCCGCCACCCAGGCGCAGCGCAGTGCGGCGATCAACCAGGAAGCCGAGCTGGAGCGTGTCAACCGGCTGTATGACGCCGAACTGGCGCGCCTCAAGCTGCTGTGGGCTGGCGCGGTGCCGGGCTCGCTTGGGCCGATCGCCGGTGACCGCATTGCGTCGCCGGTGGCTTCGAGCGCGTCGAACCTGAAAACGTCGAACCTGCGCTGAGGCGTCGGCGCGGCGCGGGCGTTCAGCCGAGCTTGCGCTTGAGCAATTCGCTGGCCAGCGTCGGGTTCGCCTTGCCCCGGCTGGCCTTCATCACTTGCCCGACCAGCGCGTTGAAGGCCTTGTCCTTGCCGGCGCGGAACTCCTCCACCGATCTGGCGTTGGCGGCGATGACCTGATCGACGATGGCTTCGAGCGCGCCGCTGTCGCTCATCTGCGTCAGGCCCTTGGCTTCGATCAGCGCATCGACGTCAGCGGCTGCGCCCGCCCACAGCGCATCGAAAACCTGGCGTGCGCCATTGTTGGACACGGTGCCGTCGGCGATGCGCCGGATCAACGCGGCCAGCGCCGGGACAGGGATCGGCAAGGCCGCGATGTCGCGTGCCTCGGCATTCAGGCGCCGCGAGACCTCTCCCATCAGCCAGTTGGCGGCCAGCTTCGCGCTGCCGCTGGCGTCACGCAGCGCCTCATAGCAGCGCGCGAAGGCCAGGCTCTGCGTCATCAGCGCGGCGTCGACGGCGGCCAGACCATCCTCTTGCTGAAAGCGCGTGGCCATCGCGGCGGGCAGCTCGGGCAGCTCGGCACGCACGCGCTCGACCCATTCCGAGGCGACAACCAGCGGCGGCAGGTCCGGGTCGGGAAAGTAGCGGTAGTCGTGCGCGTCTTCCTTGCTGCGCATGGCACGCGTCTCGCCCGAGTCGGGGTCGAACAGCACGGTGGCCTGCTCGATCGGCAAACCGTCCTCGAGGCGGTCGATCTGCCATTGCACTTCGAAGTCGATCGCCTGCTGCAGGAAGCGAAAGCTGTTCAGGTTCTTCACCTCGCGCCGCGTGCCCAGCGCCGCGCCGGGGCGGCGCACCGAGACGTTGGCATCGCAGCGGAAGCTGCCCTCCTGCATGTTGCCGTCGCACACACCCAGCCACACCACCAGCGCATGCAGCGCCTTGGCGTATTCCACCGCCTCCGCGCTGCTGCGCATGTCGGGTTCGGTGACGATCTCCAGCAGCGGCGTGCCGGCGCGGTTCAGGTCGATGCCGCTTTGCCCGGCATAGTCCTGGTGCAGCGACTTGCCGGCATCTTCCTCCAGGTGCGCGCGCGTCAGGTTGATGCGCTTGCTGGTCTCGCCGACGCGAACGTCCAGGTGCCCGCCCTGCACCACCGGAATCTCGTACTGGCTGATCTGGTAGCCCTTGGGCAGATCGGGGTAGAAGTAGTTCTTGCGCGCGAAGATCGACAGCGGCGCGATCTTCGCATCCACTGCCAGCCCGAAGCGAATGGCGCGTTCGACCGCGCCGCGGTTCAGCACCGGCAGCGTGCCCGGCAAGCCCAGATCCACCGCGCAGGCCTGGGTGTTGGGCGCGGCACCGAACTGCGTGCTGGCGCCGCTGAAGATCTTGCTGCGCGTCGACAACTGCGCATGGGTTTCCAGGCCGATGATGACCTCGAAGCCGCGGATCAGGCCAGGCGCGTTCACGGGTTGCTCCCCGCTGGCGCGCGTTGGTGGAAGTCCGTCGCCTGCTGCAAAGCGTGCGCGGCATGCAACAGCCGGCCTTCTTCGAAGTAGTTGCCGATGAGCTGCAGGCCCACCGGCATGCCGCCTTCGCCGAAGCCGGCAGGCACGCTCATGCCGGGCAGCCCGGCCAGGCTGGCCGGCAGCGTGAAGATGTCGGCCAGGTAGGCCTTCACCGGGTCGTCGGCCTGCTCGCCCAGCTTCCACGCCACGGTGGGGGCCACCGGTCCGGCGATCAGGTCGCACTGCTGGAAGCAGGCCTGAAAGTCGTCGGCAATCATGCGGCGCAACTTCTGCGCCTGCAGGTAGTAGGCGTCGTAGTAGCCGTGACTGAGCACGTAGGTGCCGATCATGATGCGGCGCTTGACCTCGGCGCCGAAACCTTCGGCGCGGGTGCGCTCGTACATGCTGCGCAGGTCGGTGTAGTCCTTTGCGCGATGGCCGAACTTCACGCCGTCGAAGCGCGACAGGTTCGAGCTGGCCTCGGCCGGCGCGATGATGTAGTACACCGGGATCGACAGCTCGGTGCGCGGCAGGCTGACATCGACCAGCGTGGCGCCCAGCTTCTCCAGCTCGGCCAGCGCGGCGCGCACGGCCGCGTCGACATCGGCGGCCAGCGCCTGCGGGAAGAACTCGCGCGGCAGGCCGATGCGCAGACCGTGCAGCGGCCGCGCGGCGCTGGCGCCTTCGCGCCCTTGCAGCATCATCGCGTGGTAGTCCTGCGGCGCGCGCTCGGCGCTGGTCGAATCACGCTCGTCGAAGCCGCTCATCGCCGACAGCAGCAGCGCGCAGTCCTCGGCCGATCGCGCCAGCGGCCCGGCCTGGTCGAGGCTGGAGGCGAAGGCGATCATGCCGTAGCGCGAACACACGCCGTAGGTCGGTTTGATGCCGGTGACGCCGCTGAAGGACGCCGGCTGGCGGATCGACCCGCCGGTGTCGGTGCCGGTGGCCGCCGGCACCAGCCGGGCCGCCACCGCGGCGGCCGAGCCGCCCGACGAGCCGCCGGGCACGCGTTGCGGGTTCCAGGGGTTCTTCACCGGCCCGAAGGCCGAGTTCTGGTTGGCCGAACCCATCGCGAACTCGTCGCAGTTGAGCTTGCCCAGCGTCACCATGCCGGCCTGCGCCCAGGCGCTGCACCACCGTCGCGTCGAAGGGGCTGGCATAGCCGGCGAGCATTCTCGAGCCGGCGGTGGTGGGCAGGCCCTGCGTGACGAAGATGTCCTTGTGGGCGATCGGTACGCCCGTCAGCGACCGGGCATCGCCGCGGCCGCGACGTTCGTCGGCGGCATCCGCCTGCGGCCAGGCAGGTGGCGGCGTCGAGCGCCAGGAAAGCGCCAAGATGTTCGAACGCCGCAACCCGCGTGAGCAGATGTTGCACCAGTTCGCGGCTCGACACCTGCCGCGCCGCCAGCGCGCGACCGAGGTCGGCCACGCCCATCGCATGCAAGGCCGCCATCATTCGACGACCTTGGGCACCAGGAACAACCCATCCTCCACCGCCGGCGCGCTGGCCTGGTTGAGCGTCGCGCTGATCGGTTTCGGTGACGCGGTCGTCGCGCAGCCGCAGCGCCACGGCCTGCACCGCCGACAGCGGCGTGTACAGCGGCTCGACGCCGCCGGTGTCGACGGCCGCCATGCGCTCGACGATGCCGAAGAAGCCGTTCAACTGGGTCGCGCATCGCGGCCTGTTCGGCGCTCGACAGATCGAGCCGCGCCAGCAGCGCGATGCGGCTCACATCCTCGGGGGTCAGCAACATGGAAAGGCTCTGGAACTGAAAGCCGCAACGCCGCCCGGCGGGGGGTTTGGCGGCGCTGTTCGCGGCTTTGGAAGAGGGTCGATACGGTATTATCCCCGGTTATCCCCCATAGCCCGCCCGGTGTCCCCTGGCCCCAGCATGCCCGATGCTGCGCCGTCGCCGCCGAAACCATTTTCGCCGCTGCCCGAGACCGACGCATGCCCTGGGCTCGACACCGCACACCCAGCACTCGCCGCGCCGGCCGCGCCCGCTTCGGCGCCGCTGGGGCCCCCGTCACCCGAATGCCCCGTTGAACATGTTCGCTTCCCTGCGCCGCTACTTTTCCACCGACCTCGCCATCGACCTGGGCACCGCCAACACGCTGATCTACGTGCGCGGCAAGGGCATCGTGCTCGACGAACCGTCGGTCGTCGCCATCCGCCACGAAGGCGGCCCGCATGGCAAGAAGACCATCCAGGCGGTCGGCGACGAAGCCAAGGCCATGCTCGGCAAGGTGCCCGGCAACATCGAGGCCATCCGCCCGATGAAGGACGGCGTGATCGCCGACTTCACCGTCACCGAGCAGATGCTCAAGCAGTTCATCAAGATGGTGCACCCGCGCGTCCGTGCTGCAGCCCAGCCCGCGCATCATCATCTGCGTGCCCTGCGGCTCGACCCAGGTCGAGCGCCGCGCCATCCGCGAATCGGCGCTCGGCGCCGGCGCTTCCGACGTCTACCTGATCGAGGAGCCGATGGCCGCGGCCATCGGCGCCGGCCTGCCGGTGTCAGCGAGGCCAGCGGCTCGATGGTGGTCGACATCGGCGGCGGCACCACCGAGGTCGGCGTCATCACGCTCGGCGGCATGGTCTACAAGGGCAGCATCCGCGTCGGCGGCGACAAGTTCGACGAATCGATCATCAACTACATCCGCCGCAACTACGGCATGCTGATCGGCGAGCCGACGGCCGAGGCGATCAAGAAGGACATCGGCTCGCGCGTTCCCGGGCAGCGAGGTCAAGGAAATGGAGGTCAAGGGCCGCAACCTGTCCGAAGGCGTGCCGCGCAGCTTCACCGATCAGCAGCAACGAGATCCTCGAGGCGCTGACCGATCCGCTGAACCAGATGGTCAGTGCCGTGAAGAACGCGCTGGAGCAGACGCCGCCCGAACTCGGCGCCGACATCGCCGAGCGCGGCATGATGCTCACCGGCGGCGGCGCGCTGCTGCGCGACCTGGACCGCCTGCTGGCCGAGGAAACCGGCCTGCCGGTGCTGGTGGCAGAAGACCCGCTGACCTGCGTGGTGCGCGGCTGCGGCATGGCGCTGGAGCGCATGGACCGCCTGGGCGCCATCTTCACCTCCGAGTGAGACGCTGAGCCTGCTTCGTCGCCCGATGCGCGGCCGCCATGCCGATGGGCACCTTCGACCGCACGCCGCCGCCCTTTTTTCGCCAGGGCCCGTCGGCCCTGACCAAGCTGGTGTTCTTCTCGGCGCTGGCGCTGTTCCTGATGGTGGCCGACACGCGCTTCCAGTTCGCCAGGCCGCTGCGCGCCGCTGTCGCCACGGCGCTGTTGCCGGTGCAGCGCGCATTGAGCGTGCCGGTGCAGATCTGGCGGGGTGGGGCCGACTACCTGCGTGGACTGGACAGCGCCTTGGCCAGCGAGAAGGTGGCCAGTGCCAAGCTGGCGGCGCAATCGGAGAAGGCCGCCAGCGCCGAGCAGCTGGCGCAGGAAAACGCCCGCCTGCGCGCGCTGCTCGAGTTGCGCCCTGCGCTGAAGGTTCGCAGCCAGGCCGCCGAGGTGCTGTACGAGGCGGCCGACCCCTATTCACGCAAGGTCTTCATCGACCGGGGCGCCACCCACGGCGTGGCGCTGGGCGCGCCGGTGCTGGGCGCCGACGGCGTGTTGGGGCAGGTGACGCGGGTCTTCCCGCTGAGCGCGCGAGGTCACGCTGCTGATCGACAAGGACGCCGCCATACCCGTGCTCAACGCGCGCACGCAGGCGCGCAGCGTGGCCTTCGGCGGCATCGGCGGCGATGCCATGGAGCTGCGCTTCATGTCCGCCAACTCCGACGTGAAGGTCGGCGACGAGCTGACCACCAGCGGCGTCGACGGCATCTATCCACCGGACCTGCCGGTGGCGCGGGTGACGGCGGTGGAGCGGCGCGACGAGTCGGGTTTCGCGCGCATCCTGCTGGCGCCCAGTGCGTCGGCCGACGGCGTGCGCCATGTGCTGGTGCTCGAGCCGATGGCCGCGCAGATGCCGCCGCGCGAGGCCGTCATCGCCGAGCAGCCCGAAAAGCCGCAGCGCGCCGCCAAGGGGCCGCGCAAATGAGGCCTCGGCCGGCGCTCGGGACAGGAGCGACGCGATGATCATGCCGCGCGGCTCCGGCCAGCTGCTGATGCCGGTCAATCCGCTGTTCATCGCGCTGACGCTGCTCTTGCGCTGGGCGTCAACCTGCTGCCGCTGGGCCGCAACCCGGCGATGCCGGACCTGCTGGCGCTGGTGCTGGTGTTCTGGAACGTGCACCAGCCGCGCCGCGTCGGCGTCGGCGTGGCGTTCCTGTTCGGCCTGCTGATGGACGTGCACGAGGGCGCGCTGCTGGGCCAGCATGCGCTGGCCTACACGCTGCTCAGCTACGTCGCCATCAGCGTGCATCGCCGGCTGCTGTGGTTCGGCCTGGCCGAGCAGGCGCTGCAGGTGTTGCCGCTGTTCCTGGCGGCGCACCTGGTTTCGCTGGTTGTGCGCATGCTGGCCGGCGGCATGTTCCCGGGCTGGGAACTGCTGTTCGCGCCGCTGTTCGAAGCCCTGCTGTGGCCGGTGGTGACAGCGCTGCTGCTGGCGCCGCAGCGGCGCGCGCCCGATCCGGATCAGAATCGCCCGCTCGTGACCGATGACCGAACTGAGGAACCTCGAGAGCGAGATCTGGACCGCTTCCGCCTGCGCTTGCTCGGCGGCGGCGGCTGTTCGTGCTGCTCGGGCTTCGGGCTGCTGGCCGCGCGGCTGTCTACCTGCAGGTCATGCGCCACGAAGACCTGGCCGCGCAGGCCGAGAGCAACCGCATCGCGGTCGTGCCGATCGTGCCCAACCGCGGCCTGATCGTCGATCGCAACGGCATCGTGCTGGCCACCAACTACTCGGCCTACACGCTGGAGATCACGCCGTCGAAGGTGGACGACCTGGAGGCCACCATCGACGCGCTGGCCGAGCATGGTCGAGATCGGCGCGCGCGACCGGCGCCGCTTCAAGCGGCTGATGGACGAAGAGCAAGAGCTTCGAGTCGCTGCCGATCCGCACCAAGCTCAGCGACGAGGAGGTGGCGCGCTTCATGGCGCAGCGCTTCCGTTTCCCGGGCGTCGATGTCAAGGCGCGGCTGTTCCGCAACTACCCGCTGGGCGAGACCGGCAGCCATCTGCTGGGCTACATCGGCCGCATCAACCAGGCCGAGAAGAAGCAGATGGACGACTGGCCCGACGAGCAGCAGGCCAACTACAAGGGCACCGAGTACATCGGCAAGCTCGGCCTGGAGCAGAGCTACGAGGACGAGCTGCACGGCACGACCGGCTTCGAGCGAGGTCGAAACCAGCGCCGGCGGCCACGCCGTGCGGCGCCTGAGCAGCCACGCCGCCGACGCCCGGCAACACGCTGGTGCTGTCGATCGACATCCGGCTGCAGGCGCTGGTCGAGGACATGTTCGGCGAGCGGCGCGGCGCGCTGGTGGCGATCGACCCGCGCACCGGCGAGGTGCTGGCCTTCGTCAGCAAGCCGACCTTCGACCCCAACCTGTTCGTCGACGGCATCGACGTCGACAGCTGGCGCGAGCTGAACGAATCGATCGACAAGCCGCTGCTGAACCGCGCGTTGCGCGGCACCTACCCGCCGGGCTCGACCTTCAAGCCCTTCATGGCGCTGGCGGCGCTGAACACCGGCAAGCGCGCGCCGAGCACGATCATCCAGGACAACGGCTACTTCTGCCTTCGGCAACCACGACTTCCGCAGCCATGGCGACAAGCGGCCTCGGGCCGGTGGACATGTACCGCGCCATCGTCAAGTCGAGCAACGTCTACTTCTATTCGCTGGCCAACGAGATGGGCGTGGACCTGATGCACGAGCAGCTGTCGCCGCTGGGCTTCGGCGCAAGACCGGCATCGACCTGGAAGGCGAGGTCACCGGCGTGCTGCCGTCCACCGAATGGAAGCGGCGCTACTACAAGCGGCCCGAGCAGCAGAAGTGGTATGCCGGCGAGACCATCTCGCTGGGCATCGGCCAGGGCTACAACAACTTCACCATGCTGCAGCTGGCCAGCGCCACCGCCACGCTGGTCTCCGGCGGCGAGCGCTACAAGCCGCGCCTGGTGCGCGAGATCGTCGACGTCGTCAGCGGCGAGACGCGCCGCGTCGGCCAACGACGCGCTCGAGCCGCTGCCCTACAAGCCCGAGCACGTCGAGCTGATCCTGCGCGCGCTGCACGGCGTGACGCAGGAGGGCACCTCGGTGCGCGCCTTCGCCGGCGCGCCGTACAACAGCGGCGGCAAGACCGGCACCGCGCAGGCGGTGGGCATCAAGGCGAACGAGAAGTACAACGCGTCGAAGATCGAGGAGCACCAGCGCGACCACTCGCTGTACATCGCCGCCGCGCCGCTGCCGAGTCCCGACCGTGGCGCTGGCGGTGGTGGTGGAGAACGCCGGCTTCGGCTCGGACGCCGCGGCGCCCATCGCGCGCCGCGTCTTCGACTACCTGCTGCTGGGCCAGTACCCGAGCGAGGAGGACATGGCCGCCATCCGCGAGGGCAAGCCGGGCGCGCCGATCGGTGCGCCACGGCGTGCGGCGGACGTGCCGCTGCCCGGCCAGGCGGCCGAGCGCGCGGCCAATGCCGCTCCGGCCGCATCGGCGCCGCTGCGCGTCGCCAGCAGCTCCGCGGACGTCGCCATGAACGCGGTGCTGCAGAGGCCCTCCGTCTGGCAGCGGCTGGCGCCGGTCTTCGCCGGCTTCGACCTGGGCTGGCGCTGGCCGTCATCGGCTGCTGGCGGCGATCGGCCTGGTGACCATGTATTCCGCCGGCTACGACCACGGCACGCGCTTCGTCGACCATGGCCGCAACATGCTGCTGGCGCTGGGCGTGCTGCTGCTGGTCGTCGCAGGTGCCGCCGCAGCGCCTGCTGAGCCTGGCGGTGCCGCTGTACCTGGTGGGCCTGGCACTGCTGGTGGTGACCGCGCTGCCCGGCATGGGCATCACCAAGAAGGGCGCGACGCGCTGGCTCGACATCGGCATGGTGATCCAGCCCAGCGAGATCCTGAAGATCGCCATGCCGCTGATGCTGGCCTGGTGGTTCCAGCGGCGCGAAGGCCAGCTGCGCGTGGCTCGATTTCGTGCGTCGCCGCGCTGCTGCTGCTGGTGCCGGTGGGGCTGATCGTCAAGCAGCCCGACCTGGGCACCGCGATGCTGGTTCTGGCGGCGGGGCTGTACGTGATCTTCTTCGCCGGGCTGTCGTGGCGGCTGATCGTGCCGGTGCTGGTGCTCGGCGGCGGTGGCCATCGTCGCCGTCGTCGTCAGCGAGCCGCCGATCTGGCCAGACGGCGTGACGCTGGCCGGTGCTGCGCGACTACCAGCAGCACCGCATCTGCACCCTGCTCGACCCGACCACGGACCCGCTGGGCAAGGGCTTCCACATCATCCAGGGCATGATCGCCATCGGCTCCGGCGGCTCACGGGCAAGGGCTTCATGCAGGGCACGCAGACGCACCTGGAGTTCATCCCCGAGCGCACCACCGACTTCATCTTCGCCGCCTTCTGCGAGGAGTTCGGCCTGGCCGGCTGCTCGCGCTGCTGGTGCGGCTTCATCTTCCTGATCTTCCGCGGCCTGTTGATCGCCGCCGAGGCGCCGACCGTCTTCACGCGGCTGCTGGCCGGCGCCATCACGCTGAGCTTCTTCACCTATGCCTTCGTCAACATGGGCATGGTCAGCGGCATCCTGCCGGTGGTGGGCGTGCCGCTGCCGTTCATCAGCTACGGCGGCACCGCGATGGTCACGCTGGGCCTGGGCTGGGGATCCTGATGTCGGTGGCGAGGAGCCGGCGGCTGATGCAGATGAGCCTGAGGCGAATTCGCATGGCGCAGATCGGCATCGTCGGCATCGGCAACATGGGTCTGGGGCATGGCGCTTCGCCTGCTCGATCGCGGCCATCGCGTGCGGGTGCGCGACATCGACCCCGCGCGCGAGGCTATGGCGCAACCGCATGGCGCCAGCATCGGCGCCGATGCGGCAGCGGTGTCCGCGC
This sequence comes from uncultured beta proteobacterium, assembly GCA_963837675.1. Classification (GTDB taxonomy): domain Bacteria; phylum Pseudomonadota; class Gammaproteobacteria; order Burkholderiales; family Burkholderiaceae_C; genus Rubrivivax. The sequence continues at coordinate 784,070 of CAWIOH010000003.1, forward strand.
GAGCCGCGCTGCGCTGATCGTCGCCGTCGTCGATGCCGCGCAGACTCGGGCGGTGCTGTTCGGCGAGGCCGGCGCGGCGCCATGGCCTGGCGCCGGGAGCGGCCGTGCTGCTGTGCCCGACCATCGCGCCGCAGGATGTCGAGGCCATCGCCGATGCTCTGGCGGCGCGCGGCGCTGCAGGCCATCGACGCGCCGATGTCCGGCGGCCCGGCAGCGGGCGCGCGACGGCTCGATGAGCCTGATGGTGGCCTGCGCCGACAGCGTGTTCGAGCGTTGGCGGCCGCTGCTGGCCGATCTGTCCGCCGCTGTTCCGCGTCGGCACGCGGCCCGGCGATGGCGCGCGCACCAAGCTCGTCAACAACCTGCTGGCGGCGATCAACCTGGCGGGCGCCGCGGAGGCCATGGCGCTGGCGCAGCGATCGGTCTGGATGCGGCCACCACGCTGGCGGTGATCGAGCATCCAGCGGCCAGAGCTGGATCGGCAGCGAGCGCATGCGCCGCGCGCTGGCCGGTGACGGCGCAGTCGGCGCCATGTGGCCCTGCTGGCCAAGGACTCGACGCTGGCGCTCGACCTGGCGCGACAGTCCGGCACCGAGCCACGAGTGCGGCAGTGCGGCCGCAGGCCTTCTTTGCCGCGGCCTGCGCCGCAGGGCCTGGCCGATGCAGGACGACGCGACGCTGTGGCGCTGGCTGGCCGAAGCCGGCGTGCGGCGCACCGGATCGACGCCCTGGCCTGAAGATCGATCCTTCAGCTGCGGCGCTCCAAGCCGAGCGTGAAACGCACCGTGATCAGCGCGCCCGGCCCGCAGCGGTCGGCCGTCCGTGCGCGGCAGGGCGTCGCCGACCGTGATTTCGGCGCCATGCTGCGTTGCCACCATCGCGCACGATGGCCAGCCCCAGCCCGCTGCCGTCGACCAGCGTGTCCGGGCGAGCGGTAGAAGGGCTGGAAGACCGGCTCGCGCTCGTGCTCGGCAATGCCCGGGCCGGTGTCCTCGACCTGCAGCACCACGGCCTGGCCGAAGGGATCGACGACGACGCGCGCGGTGACGGTGCCGCCGGCGGGCGTGTAGCTGCAGCGCGTTGTCGACCAGGTTGCGCACCAGCTCGCGAGCAGCACCGGCTTGGCCATGCAGCACGGCGCGCCGCGCGCGGCTTCGCGGCCCCTCGTAGCCGAGGTCGATGCGCCGGTCCATGGCGCGCGGCACGAAGTCGCGGCACCGTCTCGGTCGACGATGTCCGCCAGGTTCACCGGCTGCCGCGCGCAGCGCCTGCTCGCGGTCTTCGGCGCGCGCCATGGCCAGCAGCTGGTTGACCATGTGCGCGGCGCGCTGGCTCGACCGGGCGATCTGCTGCAGCGAGTGCTTCATCGCCAGCCGGGTCGCTGGCGCCGGCGTCGATGGCGCGCGCCGCCAGCTCGGCCTGCATGCGCAGCCCGGCCAGCGGCGTTTTCAGCTGGTGCGCCGCGTCGGCCAGGAAGTGCTTCTGCGGCCGAGCGACTGGTCCAGCCGCTCCAGCAGGTCGTTGATCGCGCGCACCAGCGGCGCGACCTCGTCGGGCACGTCGCGCTCGTCGATCGGGCTCAGGTCGCTGCTGTCGCGGCGGCGGATGCGCTGCTGCAGCTCGGCCAGCGGCCTGATGCCGCGCGCCAGCGCGAACCACACCAGCACCACCGCCAGCGGCAGGATCACGAACTGCGGCAGGATCACGCCCTTGATGATCTCGTTGGCCAGGCGCGAGCGCTTGCCCAGGGTCTCGGCCACCTGCACCAGGCATGGCCCGCTCGCTGCCCGCGATCCGGCACCGGCAGCCACAGGTAGGCCACGCGCACGCGGCTCGTCGCGCATCGTCGTCGCGGAAGCGCACCTCGCCGCGGCGGTCGGTCGGCCTCGTCCGGCACCGGCAGGCTGCGCATCGCCGGCCAGAAATTCGCCGCGCCGACCCAGCACCTGGAAATAGACACGGTCGCTGTCATCGGCGCGCAGGAGCTCCGCCGCGCGCTCGGTTCAGCGCGAAGCGCAGCGGCGGCGGATCGCCGGGATGGCCGATCGACGTCGACCTGTCGCGCGACAGCGCGCGCACCACGTCGCCAGTCGCGATCATAGGGACGGTTGGCAATGGCCTGCGCCACCAGCCAGGTCAGGCCGAGGCTCATCGGCCACAGCAGCAGCAGCGGCGCGAGCATCCAGTCGAGGATCTCGCCGAACAGCGAGGCGGTGCGCGCTGCGGGTTGGCGACGCCGTCAGTCGTCGGCGCGGCGACCCGTCCGTCTGCGGGACCCGGTGGGCTCATCGGGCGGGGCCCGCGCCGGACCGCGGCAAGCGGGCGCTGCGCTGCGGCAGGGTTCAGGCGGCGATCTTCTCCAGGCAGTAGCCCAGGCCGCGCACGGTGGCGATGCGCACCGGTCCCTGCTCGATCTTCTTGCGCAGGCGGTGGATGTAGACCTCGATGGCGTTGTTGCTGACCTCCTCGCCCCATTCGCACAGCCGCTCGACCAGCTGGTCCTTGCTGACCAGGCGGCCCGCGCGCTGCAGCAGCACCTCGAGCAGGCCAGCTCGCGCGCCGACAAGTCGACCATCTGGTCGTTGAGATAGGCCACGCGGCCGGTGGCATCGAAGGTCAGCGGCCCATGCTTGAGACGGTTGCCGCGGTGCCCAGGCCGCGCCGCGTCAGCGCGCGCACGCGCGCTTCCAGCTCCTGCAGCGAGAAGGGCTTGGCCATGTAGTCGTCGGCGCCCAGGTCCAGGCCCCTGACGCGCTGCTCGACGCTGTCGGCGGCGGTGAGGATCAGCACCGGCACCGACTGAACCGCGGGCGCGCATGCGGCGCAGCACGTCCAGGCCGTGCATCCGCGGCAGGCCCAAGGTCCAGGATGACGCAGTCGAACTCGTGCGTCGGCCAGTGCCGCGTCGGCTTCGGTGCCGCTGCCGACCTGGTCGATGGCATAGCCGGCCGAGCGCAGCGAACGCAGCAGCCCGTCGGCCAGCACCTGGTCATCTTCGGCGATCAGAATCCGCATAGTTTGTCTCCGTGGGCTCGCCTCGCGGCCCGATTCTAGGCAGGGGCCAGGCCGTGGACCCCTAGAATTCCACTGTACAAACATCCAGCCTCTGCCATAATGCGTCGCACCAAGGAGCACAACCATGGACGCACCCGTCAAGGCACTTGAACACCGAAAAAGCCAAGGCGCTGCAGGCCGCACTGGCGCAGATCGAAAAGCAGTTCGGCAAGGGCTCGATCATGCGCCTGGGCGACGGCGAGGTCATCGAGGACATCCAGGTGGTGTCCACCGGCTCGCTGGGGCTGGACATCGCGCTCGGCGTCGGCGGCCTGCCGCGCGGCCGCGTGGTCGAGATCTACGGCCCTGAATCGTCCGGCAAGACCACGCTGACGCTGCAGGTCATCGCCGAGATGCAGAAGCTCGCCGGCGTGTGCGCCTTCATCGACGCCGAACACGCGCTGGACATCCAGTACGCGCAGAAGCTGGGCGTCAATCTGCAGGATCTGCTGATCAGCCAGCCCGACACCGGCGAGCAGGCGCTGGAAATCGTCGACGCGCTGGTGCGCTCCGGCTCGGTCGACCTGATCGTCGTCGACTCGGTGGCCGCGCTCACGCCCAAGGCCGAGCTCGAAGGCGAGATGGGCGATTCTCTGCCGGGCCTGCAGGCGCGGCTGATGAGCCAGGCGCTGCGCAAGCTCACCGCCACCATCAAGAAGACCAACACCATGGTCATCTTCATCAACCAGATCCGCATGAAGATCGGCGTGATGTTCGGCAACCCCGAAACCACCACCGGCGGCAATGCGCTGAAGTTCTACGCCTCGGTGCGGCTGGACATCCGCCGCACCGGCACCATCAAGAAGGGCGACGAGGTCATCGGCAGCGAAACCAAGGTCAAGGTCGTCAAGAACAAGGTGGCGCCGCCGTTCAAGACGGCCGAGTTCGACATCCTCTACGGCGAAGGCATCAGCCGCGAGGGCGAGATCATCGACATGGGCGTCGAAGCGCGCATCCTCGACAAGTCGGGCGCCTGGTACGCCTACAACGGCGAGAAGATCGGCCAGGGCAAGGACAACGCGCGCGAGTTCCTGCGCGAGAATCCCGACCTGGCCGTCGAGATCGAGAACAAGGTTCGCGAGGCGATGGGCGTGCCGCTTGTGGGCGCAGGCGTGGGCGTGGACAAGGCCGAGGCCTGATTCACGGCACAGCCGGGCGCCGGCAATGAAACATGCGCCGATCAGCCTGCGCTCGCGGGCGCTGGCGTGGCTGGCGCAGCGTGATCACAGCCGCAGCGAACTGCGTCGCAAGCTGCTGCGCCAGGCGCGCCGGCAATTGCAACCTGACCCAGCCGAAGGCGCGGACGACGAGGCAACGGCCGGCGCCGTCGAAGCGCCCGATCCGGCCGGGCAGATCGACGCCTTGCTCGATTGGCTGGAAGCGCGTGGCTACCTCGACGAACAGCGCTTCACCGAAAGCCGGGTGCGCGTGCGCGAAGCGGGCATGGGCACGCGACGCATCCAGATGGAGCTGGCCCAGCATGGGCTGAAGCTCGACGCACAGCCTTTGCAGGCACTTCGCGACAGCGAGCTGCAGCGCGCGCAACAGTTGTGGCAGCGCAAGTTCGGCAACACGCCGCTCGACGCGCGTGACAGGGCAAGGCAGATGCGCTTCCTGTCCGGGCGTGGCTTCGCTGGCGAAGTGATCCGCAGGGTGCTGGCCGCAGCCGGCGGCGCCGAAGCCGAAGACTTGGTCTGACACCGCGGACCGCAGGGCGCGGCGCCCCGTTGCGGCTGCCGCGCTGGCCCAATATCGCGTGCTAAAGTCTGCGCGCCCAGCAAACAGCGCTGTCGCGGCGGGGTTGGACGAGAGCCCCACTGCCCCGTCGGCGACGGCCTGCCGCAATGCGCGTCGACGGGCGTTCAGGCTGCTGCAAGCCACAGTCCCGCCCCGACATCCCACTGCGCGAGTCAAGCCATGAAGATCCACGAATACCAAGGCAAGGAAATTTTGCGGAACTTCGGCGTGCCGGTGCCGCGCGGCTATCCGGCATTCACCACGCTGGAGGCCAGCGAGGCGGCGCAAAAACTCGGTGGCGCCGTCTGGGTGGTCAAGGCGCAGATCCACGCCGGCGGCCGTGGCAAGGGCGGCGGCGTGAAGCTGGCGCGTTCGCTCGACGAAGTCAAGCAGCTGTCGGGCGAAATCCTCGGCATGCAGCTGAAAACGCACCAGACCGGGGCCGGCGGCCAGAAGGTGCTCCGCCTGCTGATCGAAGAAGGAGCCGACATCAAGCACGAGTACTACGTGGCCGCGCTCACCGACCGCGCCACGCAGTGCGTCGCGATGATGGCCAGCAGCGAAGGCGGCATGGACATCGAGGCGGTGGCCCACGACACGCCGGAGAAGATCATCAAGGTCTTCGTCGATCCGCTGGTCGGCCTGAGCGACACGCAGGCCAAGCAACTGGCAGACGGCATCGGCATCCCCGCCGCCAGCCAGGCGCAGGCGGTCGACGTGCTGAAGAAGCTCTACACCTGCTACATGGACACCGACGCCAGCCTGGCAGAGATCAACCCGCTGATCCTGGAAGGCAACGGCAACATCAAGGCGCTGGACGCGAAGTTCAACTTCGACAGCAACGCGCTGTACCGGCACCCCGAAATCGTCGCCTACCGCGACCTCGACGAAGAAGACCCCGCCGAGATCGAGGCCAGCAAGTTCGACCTGAGCTACATCAGCCTGGACGGCAACATCGGCTGCCTGGTCAACGGTGCCGGCCTGGCGATGGCGACGATGGACACCATCAAGCTGTTCGGCGGCGAGCCGGCCAACTTCCTCGACGTCGGTGGCGGCGCCACCGCCGAGAAGGTCACCGAGGCCTTCAAGATCATGCTCGCCAACAAGAACGTCAAGGGCATCCTGGTCAACATCTTCGGCGGCATCATGCGCTGCGACACCATCGCCGAAGGCGTGATCGCGGCTTGCAAGGCGGTCAACTTGAGGGTGCCGCTGGTGGTGCGCATGAAGGGCACCAACGAAGAGATGGGCAAGAAGCTGCTGGCCGAAAGCGGCCTGCCGATCATCAGCGCCGACACCATGGCCGACGCGGCCACCGCGATCGTGGCCGCAGTGAAGTAAGCCGGAGCAAGCGCATGAGCATCCTGATCGACAAGGACACCCGCGTCATCACCCAGGGCATCACCGGCAAGACCGGCCAGTTCCACACCCGCACCTGCCGCGACTACGCCAACGGCAAGAACTGCTTCGTTGCCGGCGTCAACCCGAAGCGGCCGGCGAGGACTTCGAGGGCATCCCCATCTTCGCCGGCGTGAAGGACGCCAAGGCGAAAACCGGCGCCACGGTCAGCGTCATCTACGTGCCGCCACCGGGCGCCGCGGCCGCCATCTGGGAAGCGGTGGAAGCCGACCTGGACCTGGTGATCTGCATCACCGAAGGCATCCCGGTCAAGGACATGCTGGTGGTGCGCAACCGCATGAAGCAAAAAGAGGCTGCCGGCGGCAAGAAGACCATGCTGCTCGGCCCCAACTGCCCGGGGCTGATCACGCCCGAAGAGATCAAGATCGGCATCATGCCCGGCCACATCCACCGCAAGGGCCGCATCGGCGTGGTCAGCCGCTCGGGCACGCTGACCTACGAGGCGGTGGCGCAGGTCACCGAAATCGGCCTGGGGCAAAGCACCGCGGTGGGCATCGGCGGTGACCCGATCAACGGCCTCAAGCACATCGACGTCATGAAGCTGTTCAACGACGATCCCGACACCGACGCGGTGATCATGATCGGCGAGATCGGTGGCCCCGACGAAGCCGAGGCCGCGCGCTGGTGCAAGGACCACATGAAAAAGCCGGTCGTCGGCTTCATCGCCGGCGTCACCGCGCCGGCCGGCAAGCGCATGGGCCATGCCGGCGCATTGATCTCCGGCGGTGCCGACACCGCCGAGGCCAAGCTGGCAGTCATGGAAGAGTGCGGCTTCATCGTCACGCGCAACCCGTCCGAAATGGGCAGGCTGCTGAAGAAGGCCATCGGCGCTTGATCGGCTGGCAGACCGCATGACGATCCGGCCGCCTGCGGGCGGCCTTTCTACGATCATGCGGCGGTGGCAGATGCCAAATCCGACCACCGCGAACCGGGCACGCGCACGGCCCCGCGTGCTAACTTCGCCGCTGCCCACATCGCCGCCCCCCGGGCGCGTGGCTCGCGCCAAAGTGCCGGCCCCGCGTGCCATCGCCACCGTATCGAATGTCGTCCCCCGTCATATCGGCCATCGGGCCTTATCGCCTGCTGCGCCCGTTGGGGCGCGGGTCGATGGGCGTCGTGCACCTCGCGGAGCACATGCCCACGCAAACCCATGTCGCGCTGAAGGTGCTGGCGCCGAGCAGCGACTTCGGCCGGGCCGAACTCGACGAAGCATGCGCTCGCTTTCTGGCTGAAATTGAAACTGCCAAGCTTCTGTCGCACCCGGACATCGTCGCCGCGTATGACGCCGGTGAGCAGCGCGGCAGACTGTGGATGGCGATGGAGCTGGTTCCCGGCTGCGAGCTGACGCGCTACACCCAGGCGTCCCGGCTGCTGCCCGAACCCCTGGTGCTGGAGCTGGTGCGGCGCCTGGCATGCGCATTGGCCTACGCGCACGACCTGGGGGTGGTGCATCGCGACATAAAGCCCGGCAACGTGCTGCTCGATCTGCCCAGTGGCAGCCTCAAGCTCGCCGATTTCGGGGTCGCCGGTGTGGCCGACTTCAGCCGCACGCGCACCGGCGTCGTGCTCGGCACCCCCGTGTACATGGCGCCGGAGCAACTCGCCGGCGCGGCCGCCGACGCCCGCAGTGATCTGTATTCCCTCGGCGTGCTGTTGTTTCAACTGCTCACCGGCCGACTGCCCCACCAGCATGCGTCGCTGGGCGAATTGCTGCGCCGGGTGGCCCGCGAGCCGGCGCCGGATGTGCGCACGCTGCGGCCCGGGCTGTCGCCGGCGGTGGCGGCGATCATCGCCAAGGCCTTGCACAAACAACCGGCACAGCGCCACGGCGGTTGTGCGGCACTGGCCGAAGCCCTGGCCGGCGCACTGGGTTCACCGCTGCAGCCGCAGCCGCGCCCGTCGATAGCCGCCGCCAGCGAGGGATGATGCACGTTTGCCGAGGGCTGCCGCGCAGGCCTTCCGTTGCACAATGGCCGCCTTGCCGAACCGGCTGAGTCGCCTGCCGCGAGCCCATGACTTTTGAGTTCTTTGAAGCCCTGGATACGGGCCGTGCGCGCACCAACAACGAGGACTCGGTGAGTCTGGACGAAGGCGCGAACCTGGCGGTGCTGGCCGACGGCATGGGCGGCTACAACGCCGGCGAGGTGGCCAGCAACATGGCCACTTCTTTCATCCGCACCGAACTCGGCCGCTGGCTGCGCGAGGCCACGCGCCAACGCCAGCGACACCGAAGTGCGGCGCGCGATGGACATCTGCGTCGACAACGCCAACCGCGCCATCTTCAACGCCGCCAACAGCAACCCGCAGTATGCCGGCATGGGCACGACGCTGGTGGTGGCCGTGTTCCGCGACGACGCGGCTGCTGGTCGGCCATGTCGGCGATTCGCGCTGCTACCGGCTGCGCGCCGGGCGGCTGCAGCAGATCACGCGCGACCATTCGCTGCTGCAGGAGCAGATCGACGCCGGCCTGATCACGCCGGAGCAGGCGGCGTTCTCGGCCAACAAGAACCTGGTGACGCGCGCCGTCGGCGTCGAGGACACGGTGCTGCTGGAAACCCACCAGCACGACGTGCAGCCGGGCGACCTGTTCCTGATGTGTTCCGACGGGCTGTCCGACATGCTCGACGACGCCGGCATCGCGCAGGTGTTGCAGGTGCACGAATCGCTGGAAGCCGCAGGCACGGCGTTGATCGATGCCGCCAACGATGCGGGCGGAAAGGATAATATCTCCGTGATACTGGTGCGCGCCTCCGGCGGCGCGGGCGCCTCGGCAATCCGGTCGTGGTGGCCCTTCCGGCGCTGACGGGCCGCCGACAGCGCAAGACGCATATCGGCACCGCGCGACACCAGAGCGCCAGGCACGCGCGGCACATCGAATCGAGGGCAGGCATGGGCAAGCTGGTCGTTTCGCTCGACGGTGTGGTCATCAAGGAAGTCCAGATCACCAAGGACAAGACCACGCTCGGCCGGCGACCGTACAACGACATCGTGATCGACAACCTCGCCGTCAGCGGCGAGCACGCGGTGCTGCAGATGGTGGGCGCCGACGTCTTCATCGAAGACCTCAACAGCACCAACGGCACCTACATCAACGGCAAGGCGATCAAGAAGCAGCTGCTGACGCACAACGACACGGTCGAGATCGGCAAGTACAAGATCAAGTACCTGGTCGACGAGGGCGGCGACTACGAGAAGACCATGATCATGCGGCCCGGCAGCGCCAGCCGCAGGCCGCCGGCTTTCAGCGCCGTCGCAGCCGCCGCAGCTCCGGATTTCGGCGGTCTCGGCGCTGGCGCCGGCGGCCGCGCAGCCGGCCTCGATCAAGGTGCTCAACGGCGCCGCCGCCGGGCCGCGAAGTCGCCCTGACCAAGGTCGTCACCACCGTCGGCAAGCCCGGCGTGCAGGTGGCCTCGATCACCAAGCGGCCCAACGGCTATGCCTTCGCCCACGTCGAAGGCGGCACCCGGCCGAGCGTCAACGGCGTGCCGCTGGTCGGCGATTCGGTGCCACTGCGCAACGGCGACGTGATCGAGCTCGCCGGCACGCAGATGCAGTTCATCCACCGCTGACCCGGCAGGGCCGCGGCCGCCGCCGTGGCGGCAAGTCAGCGGCGCGTCGACGCCGCGCTGCGCGACTGCATCGTCACCGCGACCTCGCGGCATGTCACGCCGGCGCCACGAAGCATGGCGCTTGCGCGCCGTGCCGCGCCGCGCGCAGCCATGCGCACCTCAGTCATCTAGATCCGCGGCCGGCTCCTGCGACCGCACTGCCCGCACCTCTCATGCAGATCCGCGTTCTCGGTTGTTCGGGTTCGATCGCCGCCGGCAACCGAACCACCTCGTTCCTGGTCGACGACGACATCCTGATCGATGCCGGCACCGGTGTCGGCGACCTGACGCTGGACGAGATGGCGCGCATCGACCACATCCTCGTCACCCATTCGCACCTGGACCACGTGCTGTCCATCGGCCTGCTGGCCGACAGCGTCGACCCGCCGCCGCGCCGCCGCGCGCAGGCCGCCGGTCGCAGGTGCATGCGCTGGCCGCGACGATCGCCGCGCTGCGCGCTGCACATCTTCAACGGCGTCATCTGGCCCGACTTCACCCGCCTGCCCGACGCCCAGCACCCGGTGCTGCGCTTCGTGCCCATGGCCGTGGGCGAGGTGCTGGAGCTCGGACGGCCGCCGCGTCGAGGTGCTGCCGGCCGCGCACACCGTGCCGGCGGTCGGCTATGCGCTGAGCCGCCGTGCAGCGCCGCAAGCCGGCGCCTGGGTCTTCACCGGCGACACCGGCCCCAATCCGGCGCTGTGGGCACGGCTGGCGGCAGCTGCCGGTGCACGCGCTGGTCATCGAAACCGCATTCCGCGACGACGAGCTGCGACCTGGCGCACATCAGCCAGCACCTGTGCCCGGCGCTGCTGCGTGAAGAACTGGCGCAGCTGACGGCAGCCCGCCGACGTCTACATCACCCACATCAAGCCGGGCGAAGTGGACGCCGTGATGTCCGAAATCAGCGCCCTGGCCAGCCCGCCACCGCATCCGCGCGCTGGTGGCCGGGCAGGTGATTCGCGTCGGTTGACGAGCGGCGTGCGGGCCGATCGCTCGCGCAGCGAAACCCAAGGCAGCCAGTCCTCGGCCTGCGATGCCGGCACGCGCTGGAATTCACGACGGCAGCGGTGCTGCTTCAAGTGACGATTTGCGTCAGGTCTGGCGCCCTGGCGCGTATGTGTAAGTAACGCAGATGACAGTCCTTGTCGGTGATCGTGAAAGAAGCCGCGCTTTTCAGGGTCAAACGGCAGCCTGCGGCCTTGGCACGAGCCCTGCGTTCGAGTGAGTGTCCCTCGACCCCAACCCGCAAGGAGTTATCCAATGAAACCGATGAAGCGTATCCAGAAGGGCTTTACCCTGATCGAACTGATGATCGTCGTGGCGATCATCGGCATCTTGGCCGCCGTCGCGCTGCCTGCCTACGTGGACTACACGAAGCGCGCCAAGGCCTCGGAAGTCGTGCTCGCCGCCAGCGGCGCGCGCACCTGCGTGACCGAGATCGTGCAGTCCGGCCCGAATCCGCCGACCTCGCTCGACACCTGCCAACAAGGCTTCGTCGCGACCAAATACGCCACGGGCATGACGGTGGGCGCAGGGACCGGCATCATCGTCGTGACGGGTGCCATCGACGGTCCCGGCGACACCACGGTCACGTTGACGCCCACGATCGCCAGCAACGCCGTGAGTTCGTGGGCCTGCACGGGCACGCCGACGAAGTGGATGCCCGGTTCCTGCCGCTAGTCTGAAGCCAGCACAATCCACGGGGCCTTCGGGCCCCTTTTCCATTGTGTGCTTCGGCTCGCGCCCCACAGGCTTGGCCGAAGCCCCTTTCCTCAGCAGCCATGCCACGTTCCGTCTCAAGCATGTCCGGCTTGTCGCTCATTGCAGCCGTGGCCTTGCCCTTCTTGCTGGGCTACAGCCTGCCTCCGGTGCCGACTGCGTTCAACCAGCTGCTTTCGCTAGCGCTGTGGGGTGGCGTGGTGCTTTGCCTCGGCACAAGTCGCAATGTTCGCGACCTGCCCTGGCGGGCCGTGGCGCCGGCCGTGGCAGCGCTCGGCCTCTTGCTCATCGCATCGCTGGCGGCGGCATCGACGGGATCGGTGAACCAGGGGTGGGCCTTGGTCTTCGCCGCGTGTGTCGCCGCCGCAGGCGCCGTGCTGCTGGCAGCGGCCAAGAGCGCAAGCGGCGACGAGGCAGTTCATGCCCGGCTGATGCGCGCCTTCCATCTGTCTCTGGTCGCCGCAGGTGCGCTGAGCGCCTGCATCGCCATGGTGCAGATCTTCTGGCCGGAATGGTCCGGCAGCCAGTGGGTCGCCGGCACGGCCGGTGGCGGACGTGCGGTCGGCAACGTGCGGCAGGCCAATCAACTGAGCTCGCTGCTGCTGTTCGCAGCCGCGAGCCTGGCAACTTGGGTGGCACTTCGCCGGCTGCGACGCAGCGTCGCCTGGGGCCTGATGACGGTGTTGGTGGTGGGGATGGTGTTGTCCGGCTCGCGCGCGGGCATGGTCGGCGTGGCGGTTCTTGCGCTGTGGGGCGTGGTGGACCGGCGGTTGGACGCGGGGGCGCGCCGGTTGCTGGTATCGACGCCCATGCTGTATGGGGCCGCGTGGGCGACGGTGGCCATGTGCGCCTCGTACGGGCTCATCGACTTTGGGTCCGTCGACCGCCTTTCGACAGCCGGCGGCGAAAGCAGCGACACCCGGCTGAGCATCTGGCGTAACACGCTGAGTCTGATCGCGGCCAACCCGTGGCGGGGTGTCGGGTTTGGCGAGTTCAATTTCGCGCTGATGCTGACACCGCTCGCGACGCCCTTGGCCGAGAGCCCGGTCCACGCCCACAACCTGCCGCTGCAATTGTTCGTCGAGCTTGGTGTGCCGCTGGGCCTCGCCATCCTTGTCTTGCTTGGCATGGCCTTGTTCCGAGGTGCAAGGGCTGCCTGGCAACTGCGCGGCGAGGGCGCTGTCGAGGCCCGCGGTGCGCTGATGATCGTGCTGCTGATCGCCCTGCACAGCCAGCTCGAGTACCCGCTGTGGTTCGTGTTCTTCCTGCTGCCCAGCGCCTGGGCCCTGGGCGCCTGCATGGGCGCGGCGCGCGTCGCTCGCCCGGATTCGGGCGGTCCGGCCGCGGTCGAGCATCGCGCAGCAGTCGGCCGGATCGCTTTGCCAATCGCCGGCGTTGCCATGCTCTGCGGCGCCGCGCTCGGGCTGGCCGACTACCTGCGGGTCTCGTCGGTCTTCGTCGACACCGACCCGTCCGTGCCGATGGCCCAGCGGGTTGCGGCGGCGCAAGAAAGCTGGTTCTTCGCGCACTATGCAGACTATGCGGCGGCGGTGACCGCGCGTCGGGTCCAGGATGCGCCATTGGCGTTCGCGCGCGCACCGCACTTCGTGCTCGATGGCCAAATGCTTCGGGCGTGGTCGCGCGCGCTGGCGCAGCAAGGCGACATCGAGCGAGCGCGCTACGTAGCGCAACGGCTGAAGGAGTTCAGAGCGCCGGACGCACAAGCCTTCTTCAAGCATTGCGATGTCGCCAACAGCGCGCCGCTGCCCTATCAATGCACGCCGCCGACGCGCGAGCTGCATTGGACGGACTTCCGGTGATAGGTTGAGGCCAACACGCTGGCCACCGGGGTCGCAGCCTGTCGGTTGAATCCCGCGCGACGGCGGCGCCGGGGTTGTGATGTGGCACGATGCCGACCCGCACGCGACTGCGGTGTTCAAGGGGCGCGACGTGCGTGAAGGTGTGACTCTCTGGCCGGCATTGGCCGCAGCCGCCGCGGCTGCCGGCCCCTCGCTGCTGGCCTACAACGTCTCGCCATCGCCGACCTTCCTGAATCAGGCACTGGCCCTGGCGCTGTGGGGTGGGTTCGTGCTGGTGTTGGCATTGCAACGGCATGCCGCCTTGCCGCTGCGCCACGCCGCGCGCGACGCGGGGTTGCCCTTGCTCGCACTGGCCACGTTGCTGCTGTCGGTGCTGTGGTCCTGGAGGCCGGGCGCGTTGCCTTCGGGGCTGGCGCTGTCGGCCATCGGCCTGCTGCTGGCCACGGTGCTGCTGCTGCTCAGCGGCGCTGCGGTGCGCGCGGGCGATCGGGCGGTGCCGCTGTTCACGATGTTCTGCTTCGGCTGGGTGGTAGCGGGTGTGTTCAGCGCCGGCATCGGCATCATCCAGGTTTTCGCCCCTGATTGGCCCGATGGCGATTGGATCGCTCGCTCCGGCCTGCCCGGCCGCGCCGTGGGCAACCTGCGCCAGCCCAACCACCTCAGCAGCTTGCTGCTGTGGGCCGCGTTCGCCATCGTGCCCTTGCTCGAACTCGGCCGCCTGCGGCGCGGGGTCGGGCAGGCGCTGTTCGGGCTGATGATCTTCGCGGTGGTGCTGACAGCTTCGCGCACCGGCGTGCTTGGGGTGGCCATGCTGGCGCTATGGGGCTTGTTGGACCGGCGCCTGTCGCGCACCACGCGCGGGCTGCTGCTGCTGTCGCCGCTGTTGTATGCCGTGGCCTGGGGCGGCCTGGCGGCCTGGGCCGAAATCAGCCGCCACACCTTCGGCGGCGAGGCGCGGCTGGCCGAGGCCGACCTGTCGGCCTCGCGCTTCGGCATCTGGGCCAACACGCTGGCCATGATCCGCCAGCAGCCCTGGACGGGGGTCGGCTTCGGCGAGTTCAACCTGGCCTGGTCGCTGACGCCCTTTCCGGGCCGGCCGGTGGCCTTCTTCGACCACGCCCACAACCTGCCGCTTCATCTGGCGGCGGAACTCGGCCTGCCGCTGGCGGCGCTGGTGATGGGCCTGCTGCTGGCCGCGCTGTGGCGCGGCTGGCGCCTGGCGGCCGCGGCCGCCGCACCGGTGGGCGTCACGCTGCGCACCGCCTGGCTGATGCTGCTGCTGATCGCGCTGCACAGCCAGCTGGAATATCCGCTGTGGTATGCCTACTTCCTGCTGCCCACGGCCTGGTTGTTCGGCTACACGCTGGGCCGGCCGGTGGTGGCGCCGGCCGGCGCGGTCGCCGGTCTGCCGTGGCAGGCGGCGGGGGGTGTGCTGCTGGTGCTGGGCGCCATGCTGTCGGTGCTGGACTACGTGCGCGTGACGCGCATCTTCGTGCCGCCGCAGGATGGCTCGAGCCTGGCCCAGCGCATCGACGCCGGTCGGCGCAGCTGGTTCTTCGCGCACCATGCCGACTACGCCGAGGCCACCACCGACGACCCGCCGGCCCTGGCTTCCAAGGCCTTCAAGGAGGCGCCGCACTACCTGATGGACACGCGGCTGATGATCGCCTGGGCGCGTGCGCTGGCCGCGGCGGGCCAGGAAGACAAGGCGCGCCATCTGGCGCAACGCCTGCGCGAATTCCGCAATCCGGCGGCCGACGACTTTTTCGCGCCCTGTGACGAGGACCCGCCGACGCAGCCGCCGCCCTTCCAGTGCAAGGCGCCGACACAGGTCTTGGGCTGGCGCGACTTCGTCGATTGACTACGCCGCGGCGTCCCAGTCGCCGGACTTGCCGCCACGCTTGTGCAGCACGCGGATGCCTTCCATCACCATGCCGCGGTCCACCGCCTTGCACATGTCATAGACGGTGAGCAGGCCCACCTGCACGGCGGTCAATGCCTCCATCTCCACGCCGGTGCGCCCCTGCGTTTCCACCTGCGCCGTGCAGCGCACGGTGGCGGCGCCCTCGTCCAGCTCGAAATCCACCGCCACGCGGGTGATCGGCAGCGGATGGCACAGCGGCACCAGCTCGGCGGTGCGCTTGGCGCCCTGGATGGCGGCGATGCGCGCCACGCCCAGCACATCGCCCTTCTTCGCGCTGCCGGTGGCGATCAGCGCCAGGGTTGCGCCGTGCATGCGGATCAGCCCCGTCGCGCGCGCCACGCGATGCGTGCTGTCCTTGGCCGAGACATCGACCATGTGCGCCTGGCCATGGGTGTCGAAATGCGTCAGCGGGGAACTCATGGGCGGGCGGGCGACACGAATGCGGGTGGAAAGCGGGGCGATGTCATGATAGCGATGGCGCCCGCGCCGCCGCCGCTCCGCATTCAGGACTCCCGTTGAACCCCCGCTCCGTTGCAGCGCGCCTGTGCGCGCTGACCCTTGCCGCCGCGCTGGCCGCAGGATTGCCTGCGCAGACCAGTTGGGCCCAGGTGCGGCTGCCGGCCTTGGGCGAATCGGCGGGCGAGGAATTCAGCATCGGCTTCGAGCGCAATGTGGGCGAGCAGATCATGCGCGAGATCCGCCGCGACCCCGATTACCTGGACGACCCGCCGCTGCTGGAATACCTGCAAGGCGTTTGGCGGCCGTTGATCAAGGCCGCGCGCCAGCGTGGCGAAATCACCGCCGAGACCGAACACCTGCTGGCCTGGGAGGTGTTTCTGGTGCGCGACCGCAGCGTCAACGCCTTCGCGCTGCCCGGCGGCTACGTCGGCGTGCACCTGGGGCTGATCGCCGTCACCAGCAACAGCGACGAACTGGCGGCGGTGCTGGCACACGAGCTGTCGCATGTCACCCAACGCCACATCGCGCGCGGTGCCGTCAATGCCCAGCGCACGACGTTGCTCAGCCTGGCCGGCATGATCCTGGGCGTGCTCGCCGCCAGCAAGGCCGGCAGCAGCGAAGCCACGCAGGCCGCGGTGGTCGGCGCGCAGGCCGCGGCCGTGCAGGGCCAGTTGAACTACTCGCGCGACATGGAGCGCGAGGCCGACCGCGTCGGCTTCGGCGTGCTCACCGACGCCGGCTATTCGCCGTCGGGCATGGCGTCGATGTTCGAAAAGCTCGAAGCCGCCAACCGCATGAACGACAGCGGCGCCTTCCCCTATTTGCGCAGCCACCCGCTGACCGTGGATCGCATCAGCGAAGCGCGCGCACGCCTGGCCCTGGCCGGCAGCGTGGCACTGGGCGACCCGTTGATGCACATGCTGATGGCCGCGCGCTCGCGTGTGCTGATGGACAGCAGCAGCGACGCCCTGCGCCGCCAGCAGCAACGGCTGGCCGGCGCCATCGCGCCCGGCACCGCACCGTTGCCCTACAACGAGCGGCTGGGCGTGCTGTATGGCGGTGCACTGGCGGCATCGCTGCTGCGCGACAACGCCGGTGCCGAGGCCGCGGTGAGCAAGGCGCTGGAGCTGTTGCGCGACAAGGGCCCGGCCGTGGACGCCGAGCGGGTGTTCAAGCAGTTGCAGGCGCAGCTGTGGCTGCAGCGTGGCGACGCCGGCCGCGCGGTGGCGCTGCTGGACGGGCCGTTGTTCCAGCCTGCTTCGCGATCGACACTGCTGCTGCGCAGCCAGGCCAGCCTCGTGCAATGGCATGCGCAGGCGGCCCAGGGCCTGCCGCCGGGCTGCACACTGCCGCCCGCCGCCGGCCAGGCGTCGGCAGCCCAGCCGGCGTGCGGCCCGGCTGCGCCGGCCTTCGCGGACTTGCGCACCAGCACCGAAGCGCTGCAATCCTGGGTCTCGGTCCACCCGCTCGACCCTCTGGCCTGGGGCCTGCTGGGCCAAGCCGAGGAGCTGCAGGGCCGACGCCTGCCGGCCATGCGCGCGCAGGCCGAAGAGCGCGCCGCGTTGGGAGACATCGGCGGCGCCATCGACCGCCTGCGCGCGGCGCAAGCACAGGCGCGCAGCGGCGCGGCCAACGACTTCATCGAGGCTTCGGTGATCGATGCGCGGCTGCGCCAGCTGGAAGCCATGCGCCGACAGCTCAGCGCCGAGCTGCGCGGCAAGTTCGCTCCAGACCTGGCGGGCCACACCGACTAAAGCCCTGCGCGCAGGCAAAATGGGGGCCCGCCACCCCGAGAAACGCCATGCCTGAAGCTGCGCCCGAGGCGCTGCACCAGAGCCAACTGCACTCGTTGCCGTTGTTGGCACGCGGCAAGGTGCGCGACAACTATGCGGTGGGCGACGAGCGCATCCTGATGATCGCCAGCGACCGCATCTCGGCCTTCGACGTCATCATGGGCCAACCCATCCCCGGCAAGGGGCGGCTGCTGACGCGCATGGCGCTGTTCTGGTTCGAGCGCCTGGCGCATGTCGTGCCCAACCACCTGAGCGGTGCCGACCCGGTTTCGGTGGTGGCCGCCGACGAGCGCGCGCAAGTGGCCGGCCGCGCCATGCTGGTCAAGCGGCTGCAGCCGCTGCCGGTGGAGGCGGTGGTGCGTGGCTACCTGGCCGGATCGGGCTGGGCCGAATACCAGCGCAGCGGCAGCGTCTGCGGCGTGTCGCTGCCGGCGGGGTTGCAGAACGCCTCGCGTTTGCCCAAGCCGATCTTCACGCCCGCCACCAAGGCCGAAGCGGGTGCGCACGACGAGAACATCGATTTCGCGCGCATGCAATCGATGGTCGGCACCGAACGGGCCGCACAGGTGCGCGACCTGTCGCTGCGGCTGTACCGCGAAGCCGCCGACTTTGCGCTGGGCAAGGGCATCATCATTGCCGACACCAAGTTCGAGTTCGGGCTGGACCGCGACGGCACCCTGACCTTGATGGACGAGATCCTCACACCCGACTCGTCGCGCTTCTGGCCACGCGACGCGCACCGCGAGGGCGCCAACCCGCCCAGCTTCGACAAACAATATCTGCGCGACTGGCTCGAGGCCGCGCGGGTGGACGGCCGGCCCTGGAACAAAAAAGCGCCCGCGCCGGCGCTGCCGCCGGATGTGGTGCGAGAAACCGCCGCGCGCTATGCCGAGGCGTTGCGCATTCTGACGGCCTGACCATGGCCTCGCGCCTGCTCAACCAACTGGCAGCGCGCATCGCCGCCGCGCGCGACCCGGTGGAGGCGGCCTGCTTTCGGGCGCAGCGGGCGGTGTACCTGGCGCGGCAGGGCAAGCACGACGAAGCCGAGGCCGTGGTCAAGTCCATCCGCGAGCAGTTCGGCACCACGCCGAACGCGCAAGTCACGGCGTGGGTGAGCCTGGCCGAAGCGCTGATCCATTTCTACAGCCAACCGGGTCCGGAGGCGATGGACCGGCTGAAGCGCGCGCATGTGCTGAGCCGGGCGATGAACCACCCGGTGCTGCTGCCGCTGTGCGAAGCCTGGCTGGCGCACATGGAATTCAACGCCAACCGCATGGCGCCGACGCTGCAGCACGCGCAGGAAGCGCTGCGCCTGGCCCAGCCCGACCATCACGCCGCGCTGGCGCGCGTCAGCCTGGTGATTGCCGACGCCTTCCACTTCGCCGACCGCTTCGACCTGGCGAAGGACTGGTATGCGGCGGTGCGTGAACACGCGCTGGCGGAGGGGGATGACGCGATGATTTCGGCGATGTTGCATAACGTTGCGGCATTTCGCGCAAATGAAGTTCGCTTGGCAGACGCATTTGGCGAGCCGATGCCCGAGGCGGCAAAACGGGCCCTGATGGAAGGCGAGTCGACACGAAACTACGATCAGGGCATCGGTACGCTGTCGTTGGCGCTGCTAATTCCGTTGATGCGCGCGCAACTCTTGACGGCAACCGGCCGGTACGCTGAGGCGATGGAGGTGTATCAAGAGACTTTGGAACGCGACAGTCCCGAAAACTTGGAACGCAGAAAGGCATGCTTCCACGCTGACCGAGCGTGGTGCCACGCGCAGTTGCAGGACTTTGAGCGAGCGAATAGTGATGTCACTCAGGCTCGTAAACTGGCCGCCGTGCCTGCTGACCAAGACGACCTTGCATGTATGCACGCTCGGATTTCTGGCGTGCTTCTCCGCTTGGGACACATTGCGGAAGCTGCGCTACACCACGAACATTCGGTGCACCATAGAGCTCAACATGTCGCGGCTCAAGCCGACTTGCTTGATCAGCTAACCCGGGCATTTCCCGGGGGAAAGTGGACTCCAGTGGCACCGAGCTCAAGATGATCTGCTGGCAAACATTCGCTCCATCGCAAC
Organism: uncultured beta proteobacterium; assembly: GCA_963837675.1. Classification (GTDB taxonomy): domain Bacteria; phylum Pseudomonadota; class Gammaproteobacteria; order Burkholderiales; family Burkholderiaceae_C; genus Rubrivivax. Next base: position 803,680 of record CAWIOH010000003.1, read on the forward strand.
GTCGATCACCATGCTGCAAAGGCTGTAGATCAAAGAGCCGATCAACGCGGCGCCGAAGCCTGCAACATTGAAGTCGTCCAGCATCGACGCCGCCCACCAGAACATCAGGGCGTTGATTACAAACAGGAACAAGCCCAGGGTCAGCAGGGTCACGGGCAATGTCAGCAGCACCAGCAACGGCCGCACCAATGTATTGAACAGGCCGATGACGAAGGCGGCCAGCATCGCCGCGCCGAAATCGGTGACGGTGACACCACGGTAGAGGTGGGCGACGAGCAGCAAGGCCGCCGAGAGCAGCAACCAGCGAAGCAGCAATTTCATGCCAGGCAGCATAGCTCGCCGCTGCCGAGGCGGCCGATAGCGTCGGGGAATGGCAACCCACGGGGCAAAACCGCTGCAAAAGCGCTTCTCAGCCCTCGTGTCTGGCCTTAACATCCCGGGGCCGGAAAATCCGCCCACAACGAGGGTCCGAAGACCTCACCGGAACCGGTCCGACGTTCCTAGACCAGATGGAGAAATCACACATGGCAACTGCGAAGAAAGCTCCTGCGAAGAAGGCCCCGGCGAAAAAAGCGCCGGCCAAGAAGGCCGCGCCGAAGAAGCCAGCAACCAAATCGGCTCCGGCGAAAAAGGCCGCGACCAAGAAGGTTGCGGCCAAGAAGGCACCGGCGAAGAAGGCTGCGGCCAAGAAGCGCGCTCCCAGCGCGGCGTTCATGAAGGCCATGACGCCGAGCGCGGCGCTGGCGGCGGTGATCGGTGACAAGGCGATGCCGCGCACCGAAGTCACCAAGAAGATCTGGGAGTACATCAAGAAGAACGGCCTGCAAGACCAGGCGAAGAAGACGATGATCAACGCCGACGCCAAGCTGAAGGAAATCTTCAAGAAGGCCCAGGTGTCGATGTTCGAGATGACCAAGCTGGTCAGCGCCCATCTGAAGTGACCTGAGCTTTTCCCAGCGGGGCCATGGCGGTTTGACGCCACGGCCCCGTCTTCGTTGGGAACCGCGTTCTCAGCCGCCGCGCGATGCCGCCAGGCGACGCTCGACGAAATCCAGCCGGTCCTGACCCCAGAACATCTCGCCGTCGATGACATAGCTGGGCGCACCGAAGATGCCGGCGTCGATGGCCTGCTGCGTGGCGGCGTCGTAGCGTGCTTGCACGGCCGGGGACTGCGATGCCTCGATCAGCGCGGGCGGCAGATCGCAGCGTTGCAACAGGGTCTTCAAGGTCGCGCTGTCGTCGATGTTCAGCTCTTCGGCCCACACGGCGGCCAGCACCGCGCCGGCCAGTCGCATCGCGGCGTCGCTGCCGTGCGCGATGTCCGCCGCGTGCACCAGCCTGGCGGCGGCGTCGCCCGGCACCGGGAAGTACTTCGGATGCAGGTTCAGCGGCAGCCGCAGCCATTCGGCAAAGCGCTTCAATTCCACCAGCCGATAGGCTTGGCGCTGCGGCGCCCGCTTGGCCAGCGGCAACCCACCTGACAACGGAAAGATGCTGCCCAGGTCGATCGGCAGCAGCCTGACCGTCGCGCCGGCCGCACGCGCCATGTCGGCCAGGCGCTGATGGCCGAGGTAGGTCCACGGCGATTGCGGGGCGTAGTAGTAGTCGATGCTCTGGGCCATGGCGCTTCTTCGATGGGCGCGGCAATGGCGCCGCCGACCTACTGTGCCAGATGTGTCGCCAGAAAGCGCCCGGTGTGGCTGTGCGCACAGGCCGCCACCTGCTCCGGCGTGCCCGCCACCAGCAACTCGCCGCCGCCGGCGCCGCCTTCGGGACCCATGTCGAGCAGCCAATCGGCGCAGCGGATGACATCCAGGTTGTGCTCGATGACGACGATGGTGTTGCCGGCGTCGCGCAGCTGCTGCAGCACTTTCAACAACTGCGCGGTGTCGTGGAAGTGCAGCCCCGTGGTTGGCTCGTCCAGGATGTACAGCGTACGTCCGGTGTCACGCTTGCTCAGCTCCAGCGCCAGCTTGACGCGCTGCGCCTCGCCGCCGGACAGCGTGGTCGCGCTCTGCCCCAGCTTGATGTAGCCCAGGCCCACGTCGAGCAGCGTCTGCAGCCTGCGCGCGATGTTCGGCACCGCCGAGAAGTAGCCGAAGGCGTCTTCCACCGTCAGGTCCAGCACCTGCCGGATGTTGCGGCCCTTGTAGACGATCTCCAGCGTCTCCCGGTTGTAGCGCGCACCATGGCAGGTGTCGCAGGGCACATACATGTCGGGCAGGAAGTGCATCTCGACCTTGATGACGCCGTCGCCCTGGCAGGCCTCGCAGCGCCCACCGGCCACGTTGAAGCTGAAGCGTCCGGGGCCGTAGCCGCGCTCGCGCGCGGCCGGCACTTCGGCAAAAAGCTCGCGCATCGGCGTGAACAGTCCGGTGTAGGTGGCCGGGTTGCTGCGCGGCGTGCGGCCGATGGGGCTCTGGTCGACATTGATCACCTTGTCGAAGGCGTCCAGGCCCTCGATGGTGTCGTGCGGCGCCGGCTCGGCGTGGCTGCCGTAGAGCTTGCGCGCCACCGTCGCATACAGCGTGTCGTTGACCAATGTGCTCTTGCCCGAGCCGGACACGCCGGTGACGCAGGTGAACAGGCCGACGGGAAAAGCGGCCGTCACCTGCTTCAGGTTGTTACCCCGCGCGTTGACGACGCGCAGCCAGCGAGCGCCGTCTTCGCTTGGCGGCGGTGGCAAGCGCGGCGGCGCCGCGATGCGCAGCGTGCCGGCCAGGTAGCGCCCGGTCAGCGATTCGGCATTGGCGCACACCGCGCCGGCCGTGCCCTGGGCGATGACGCGCCCGCCGTGCACGCCCGCGCCCGGCCCCATGTCCACCACATGGTCGGCGGCGAGGATCATGTCCTCGTCGTGCTCCACCACCAGCACCGAGTTGCCCAGGTCGCGCAGCCGCTTCAGCGTGCCCACCAGGCGCTGGTTGTCGCGCTGATGCAGCCCGATGCTGGGCTCGTCGAGCACGTACATCACGCCGGTCAGCCCGCTGCCGATCTGGCTGGCCAGGCGGATGCGCTGCGCCTCGCCGCCCGACAGCGTGTCGGCGCCGCGGTCCAGGCTGAGGTAGTTCAGTCCGACGTCATTGAGGAACTTCAGTCGCGAGCGGATCTCGCGCACGATCTTGTCGGCGATCTCGGCCTTGGCGCCCTGCAGCCTCAGGCTGTCGAAATAGGCCAGGCTGTCGGCCAGCGTCTTGTGTTCGACGGCGAAGATCGGTTCACCCGGCGCGCCGTCGTCCTGCTGCAAAAACACGTTGCGCGCTTCGCGCCGCAGCCGCGCGCCGCCGCAATCGGGGCACGGCTTGGCGGCCTGGTAACGCGTCAGGTCTTCGCGCACCGCCGCCGAGTCGGTCTCGCGCCAGCGCCGCTCCAGGTTCGGCAGGATGCCCTCGAAGGGGTGCGAACGCTTGACCGATCGCGCCCTGCCCCTGGCCCCCTGCGCCTCGTAGACGAAGGCGATGCACTCGTCGCCCGAGCCGTGCAGCAGCACCTGCCGCGCGTGCGCGGGCAGGTCTTCGAACGGCGTGTCGATGTCGAAGCGGTAGTGCGTGGCGACGCTTTGCAGCATCGAGAAGGTGTAGGCGTTGCGCCGGTCCCAGCCCTTGACCGCGCCCGAGGCCAAGCTCAGGCTGGGGAAGGCGACCACGCGCGCGGCATCGAACACCGTCACCTGGCCGAGCCCGCCGCACGTCGGGCAGGCGCCGACCGGCGAGTTGAACGAGAACAGCCGCGGCTCGAGTTCGCTGATCGAATAGCTGCACACCGGGCAGCCGAACTTGCTGGAAAAGAGGTGCTCGGCGGCAGCGTCGGACCTGTCCATCTCCAGCGCGACGGCACGCCCGTCGGCGATGCGCAGCGCGGTCTCGAAGCTTTCCGCCAGGCGTTGCTGCAGTCCCGGCGCGACGCGCAGCCGATCGACGACGACATCGATGTCGTGCTTGTCGTTCTTCTTCAGCTTCGGCAGGTCGCCGGCCTCGAACACCGCGCCGGGCTTGCCGTTGGCGCCGATGCGAAAGCGCACGTAGCCGTGCGCCTGCATGTCCTGGAACAGCTCGACGAACTCGCCCTTGCGGTCGCGCGCCACCGGCGCCAGCACCATCAGCCGCGTGCCTTCGGGCAACGCCAGCACGGCATCGACCATCTGGCTGACGCTTTGTGCCTGCAGCGCCAGGCCGTGGTCCGGGCAGAAAGGCGTGCCGGCGCGGGCGTAGAGCAAACGCAGGTAGTCGTGGATCTCGGTGATGGTGCCGACGGTCGAGCGCGGGTTGTGGCTGGTGGCCTTTTGCTCGATGCTGATGGCCGGCGACAGGCCTTCGATGACATCGACATCGGGTTTGTCCATCAGCTGCAGGAACTGCCGCGCATAGGCCGACAGACTTTCGACGTAGCGCCGCTGGCCTTCGGCGTACAACGTGTCGAAGGCCAGGCTGGATTTGCCCGAGCCCGACAACCCGGTGATCACCACCAGCGCGTGCCGCGGGATGTCCAGGTCGATGTTCTTCAGGTTGTGCGTGCGCGCGCCGCGGATGCGGATCGCGGGCACGTCGGGGGGGATGTCGGTGGGCATTGGGCTCCTGCGCGGGCAACCGACGATCATATCGGTCGCGTCTTCGCCGACAGCCCTCGCCGGCACGAGCCGCAGGCGCGGCCAGCACCGCCTCTTGCAGGCACCTTTTCGGGCATACTGATTCCCGGACCGGGGAATCATTGCCTTCAGACCCATGCCGATCGGAGGCACCCATGCGCGCCATGCTCTGCAGCAGCTTCGACGGCGCGGCGGCGCTCGCATTCGGCGAACTGCCGGACCCGCAACCCGGCCCGGCGGACGTGCTGATCGAGGTGCACGCCGTCTCACTGAGCTACATGGATTGCCTGATGGTGTCGGGCCAGTACCAGATGCGCCCGCCGCTGCCGTTTGCGCCGGGCACCGACGCCGCCGGCATGGTGATTGCCGTCGGCGCGGACGTGACGCGATTCCGGCCCGGTGACCGGGTGGCCACCGGCGACTTCGTCGGCGCCTTTGCCGAACGCATTGCGACCAACGAATGGCACGCCACGCGCGGCATGCCTATGGCACCGCCTGGTACGCGCTGGTCGAGCGCGCGCATCTGCAGCACGGCGAGACGGTGTTCATCACCGGCGCGGCCGGCGGCGTCGGCCTGGCCTGCGTGGATCTGGCCGCACACCTGGGTGCCAGGGTGATTGCCGGCATCGGCTCGGACGACAAGGCCGACGTCGTGCGCCGCTACGGCGCCGCCGAAGTACTGAACTACCGCAGCGAAGACTTGCGCTCGAGAATCAAGGATTTGACCGGCGGGCGCGGCGTCGACGTCTGCTTCGACATGCTCGGCGGCGAAGTCTTCGACCAGATGACGCGCCTGATGGCCTGGAACGGCCGGCTGATGCCCATCGGCTTCGTCGGCGGCAAGATTCCTTCGGTGCCGATGAACCTGCCGCTGCTGAAGAACTACTCGATCGTCGGTGTCTTCATGGGCGCAGCGATGAAACGCGACCCCGAAGCGACCAGCCTGATGTACGACGAAGTGATGCGGCTGGCGGCCGAAGGCGCGCTGAAGCCGCTGGTTCAGGAAGTGCTGCCGCTGGCGCGGGCGCCGCAGGCGATGCGGCGCCTGCTGCAACGCCAGGTGCAGGGCCGCATCGTGCTGCGCGTCCATGGCGCCTGAGCGGCTGCTCGACGTCGCCATCGTCGGCGCCGGCATCGCCGGCGTCATCAACTTGCACTACGCGCGGCTGGCGGGGTTGGACGCGCTGGCGTTCGACCGGCAGCCGGGCGTCGGCGGCCTGTGGCGCGAACTGCCATCCTGGCAGGACATCCAGATCCGGCCCGCCGACTGGACCGTGGGCGATCTTCCGATCGACGGGCCGATGCAGCCGCAGATCCAGGCCAACATCCAGGCCTGGGTCGATCGATTCGACCTGGCCGACGGCATCCGGCTGGACTGCGCCGTGCGCCGCGCGCGCCACGACGGCCGTTGCTGGGAGCTCGAGACCGCGCAGGGCCGGGTGCGGTCGCGCCACCTGGTGGCGGCCACCGGCGCGCACAGCCGGCCCATCGTGCCCGAGCTGCGCCGCAGCCACAGCCGGGTGCGCGAGCTGCACTCCAGCGCGCTGCGCGACCCGGCCGAGCTCGCCGGCCGCGAGGTGGTGGTCGTCGGCGGCGGCGCTTCGGCCTTCGACCTGATCGACCAGTGCCTGGAGCACGCGGCGCGGCGCATCGTCTGGGTGCACCGCGGGCTGCGCTGGTTCACGCCCACCGGCAAGCCGAAACACGTCGCTGGCAATGTGCGGCCGTACTCGAAGATGCAGGCCAGCGAGATGACGCTCGCGCAGCAGAACGACGCCATCGGCGGCGACTTGCTGGCGCGCTACCGGAAATTCGGCATCGAGGCGATCCGACCCGCACGCGACTGGGACGTGCGCTGCGACCAACTGATGCCTGGCCGTGCGCGCATGCTCGCCAACTTCCAGCGCCTCGAGCGGCGTTCGGGCAGCGTCGTTGCCATCGACGGCAGGCAGCTGCTGCTGTCGGACGGCAGCCGCGTCGGCGCCGACCTGCTGCTGTGGGGCACCGGCTACGCGATCGACCTGTCGTGCTTCGCCGACCCGCGCATCGCGGCGATGCGCACGCTCGACGAGCTGGGCGCGCACTGCGGCGGCATCTTCCGCAGCCTGCACGCGCCGGACCTGTACTTCCCGGGCGTGTTCCTCGACGGCATCGGCGCCACCGCTTTCGATGTCTCGCTGATCGCGCGCTCGATCATGTCGCACGTGCGCGGCACCGCGCGGCTGGACATGGTGCCGGTGCCGCACAAGATCAACCACCTCGAGATGGCACGCTACCTGGCCCCGCGCGACCCCGGAAGCTACCCCGACGGCCGCGGCTGGGAGTTTCATCGCCAGCTGGCGCTGAACACGCCCGAGGACCAGCCCTATCCGTTCGTCTGAGCTGCGAAGCGCTCAAGGCGCCGACTGCAGCACGCCGAGGATGTCGGCGCCATAGGCTTCGAGCTTCTTCGCCCCGACGCCGCTGATGCCGGCCAGTGCATCGAGATCGCGCGGGCACCGCTGCGCCATTTGCGCCAGCGTGGCATCGTGGAAGATCACGAAAGCCGGCAGGTTGTGCTCGCGCGCGACGCCGGCGCGCCATGCCTTCAGCGCCGTGAAGCGCGACTGCCCGGCGTCGTCCAGCGGCAGCGGCGCCAGCCCCTTCGGCAAGCGCGCTGCCTTGCGGCGACCGTCCGCGCGCGGCGCAGCCGCCGGCACACGCAGCAGCAGCTGCACCTCACCGCGCAGCACCGCGCGCGCGCTGTCGGCCAGCACCAAGGTGCTGAATTCACCCTCCACCTGCAGATGGCCCAGCGAAATCAACTGGCGCAGCACGCAACGCCATTGCTGCTCGCTCAGGTCGGCGCCGATGCCGAAGGTGCTCAACCGCTCATGCCCGCGCTGCGTCACCTTGTCGGTGGCTTTGCCACGCAGCACATCGATCAGGTGCACGGCGCCATAGTGCTGTCGGCCGTGCTGGTGGAAGCGATAGACGCAGCTCAGGGCCTTGCGCGCCGCCTCGGTCGCGTCCCAGGTGGCGGGAGGATGCAGGCAGTTGTCGCAGTTTCCGCAAGGCGTGCTCGGCTCGCCAAAGTAGCCCAGCAGCCGCACGCGCCGGCAATCGTGCGCCTCGGCGAGCGCCAGCAGGGCGTCGAGCTTGCCGCGCTGCAGCCGCTTGAACTCTTCTTCGGCCTCGCTCTCGTCGATCATGCGCCGCTGGTTGACCACATCGGCCAGGCCATAGGCCATCCAGGCATCGGCGGGCGCGCCGTCGCGGCCGGCACGGCCCGTTTCCTGGTAGTAGCCCTCGATATTTTTCGGCAGGTCCAGGTGGGCGACGAAGCGCACGTCGGGTTTGTCGATGCCCATGCCGAAGGCGATGGTCGCGACCATGACGATGCCCTCTTCACGCAGGAAGCGGTCCTGGTGGCGGCGGCGCACGTTCGCGTCCAGCCCGGCGTGGTACGGCAGGGCGTTCAGGCCTTCGCTGCTCAGCGCGTCGGCGATTTCCTCGACGCGCTTGCGCGTCTGGCAATAGACGATGCCGGCATCGCCGTCATGCTCGTCGCGCAGGAAGCGCAGCAGCTGCGCGCGCGGGTTGGCATCCTTCTCGACGATGCCGTAGCGGATGTTCGGCCGGTCGAAGCTGCTGATGAAGGTGCGGGCAGTGTCCAGCTGCAGCCGCTGGATGATGTCGGCGCGGGTGTGCGCGTCGGCGGTGGCCGTGAGCGCGATGCGCGGCACGCCGGCAAAACGCTCGTGCAGCACGCTCAGGCCCAGATATTCCTCGCGGAAGTCGTGGCCCCACTGGCTGACGCAATGCGCTTCGTCGATGGCGAACAGGCTGAGCAGTTGCCGCTCGTGCAGCGAATCGAGCATCGCCAGGAAGCGCGGCGTGAGGATGCGTTCCGGCGCGGCATACAGCAGCACCAGTCGGCCCGAGCGCAGCTCGCGCTCGATGGCCGAGGCCTCGCCGCCGTCGAGCGTGCTGTTCAGGAAGCTGGCGTGCACGCCCAGTTCTTCGAGCGCGCTGACCTGGTCGTGCATCAACGCGATCAGCGGCGACACCACCACGGCCACGCCCTGGCCCGCGCGGTGGCGCGCGATCGCCGGCACCTGGTAGCACAGGCTCTTGCCGGCGCCGGTGGGCATCAGCACCAGCGCATCGCCGCCGGCCACCACCTGCTCGACAATGGCCGCCTGGTCGCCGCGCCAGGCCGTGTAGCCGAAGATTTCGTGCAGGATGGACAGCGGGTCGGCGGGCAGGCTCACGGCGCTCGGCAGGTGCAAAGCGCCGATTGTCGTCGCAGCCTGAGGCACGCCCCGGCCTCATAATCCTTCATCGGTTTTGCAGGAGAACGCGCCATGGCCTCGGTCAACAAAGTCATCATCGTCGGCAATCTGGGCAAGGATCCCGAGGTGCGCTACATGCCCAGCGGGTCGGCCATCTGCAACATCACCGTGGCCACCAGCCGCCAGTGGAAGGACAAGACCAGCGGTGACAAGCAGGAGGAGACCGAATGGCACCGCATCGTCTTCTTCGACCGCATGGCCGAAATCGCAGGTGAATACCTGAAGAAAGGTCGTCCGGTGTATGTCGAAGGCCGCTTGAAGACGCGCAAGTGGACCGACAAGGACGGTGTCGACAAGTACAGCACCGAGATCGTCGCCACCGACATGCAACTGCTCGGCAGCCGCGAGGGCATGGGCGGCGGCGACGAAGGCGGTGGTGGCGGCTACAGCCGTGAGCGCCCTGCGGCCCGCCCTACGGCCACCGCGTCCAAGCCGGCGACGAAGTCGAGCACCGGCTTCGAGGACATGGACGACGACATTCCGTTCTAGTGCATCAGGGCCGCACGCTGCTGCGCCAGCGCTGCACGTCGAGCGGCTGCACCGCGCCAGCGCGATTGCCCCAGGCATTGCGGATGTAGCTCAGCACCGCGGCGACCTGCTCGTCGCTGAGTTCCACCGCAAAGGGCGGCATGCCGAAGGGCCTGGGGTTGCCCGCGGTGGACGCCGGGAAGGCCCCGCCCAGCACCACTTGCACCAAGTTGGCCGGCGGGTCGCGTTGCACCGCGCGGTTGCCGGCCAGCGGCACGTAGGCCCGCGACCGGCCTCGGCCATCGTCGCCGTGGCATTGTGCGCAGCGTGTGGCGTAGAGGCGCTCGCCGCGCTGCAGCTGGGTCGAAGTCGGCGCCTCGGCCGCGCGCCGCGCGCCGTCGGTGGGTGGCAGCGTCTGCAGGTAGTCCGCCATCGCCGACAGGTCCGCCGTTTTCAGGTGCTGGCTGCTGTGCAGAACCACCTCGGCCATCGGCCCGAGCAATGCAGCGCTGTCGGACACGCCGCGCTGCAGCAGCGCGGCGACCGCCGCCGCCGGCTCGCCGGCCAGGCCCGGTGCGTACCAGTTCTGCAGCGGGATCAGCCCGCCGGCCAGCGCGGACGGATCGCGGGTCGCGCCCAGCGCATTGCGGCCGGCGTGGCAGGCGCTGCAGTGGCCCAGCCCCCGCACCAGGTAGGCGCCGCGGTTCCAGGCAGCGGACGAGGCGGTCTGCGGCTCGAAGCGCCCCGGCCGGAAGTACAGCGCACGCCACACCGCCAGCGCCAGCTGGCTGTCGTAGGGAAAGCGCAGCGCATGCGCACGGTTCGGCCGGGCCACCGCCGGCAGGCTGCGCAGGAAGGCGAAGAGCGCATCCGCATCCTCGGTGCTGACGAACGTATAGCTGTCATAGGGGAAGGCCGGGTACAGCAGCCGGCCGTCGCGCGAGCGGCCGTTGTGCAGGGCGCGGCGGAACTCGGCCGCACTCCAGGCGCCGATGCCGGTGGCGGCATCCGGCGTCAGGTTGGAGCTGTAGACGGTGCCGAAGGGCGTGGGGATGCCGCGCCCGCCGGAGTAGGGCGCGGCACCGCGCGGCGTGTGGCAGTCCTGGCAGTTGCCGGCGCGTGCCAGGTACGCCCCGCGTTCGATCGATGCCGGGTCGTCGGCGGCGAGCGGCGGGCTATCCATGTCGCCGTCGCCGCGCACGTTCAGCCACCACAGCGCGACGGCCATGGCGAGACACAGCGCGGCCAGGCCGGCCAGCAACCGCCTCACCGGGCGCCACCCATGCTGCCGCAGCGCATCGGTGCCGGGCCTGGCGCTTCGGTCTTGGGTTGAGCCGGCACCGGTTGCGCGGCCAGCCAATGCGCCAGCGCGTTCACGTCCTGGGGCGCAAGCCGCTGCGCGATCTGCGCCATGCAGTCGGGCGCTTCGGCGCGGCGCGCACCGGTGCGCCAGGCGCCGAGCTGCGCGTTCAGGTAGTCCACGGGTAGACCCAGCAACCCGGGAACGTCCGCGCCAACGCCGGTGAGCGCCGCGCCGTGGCAGGCGGCGCACGCGGGAATGTCGCGTGCCGCATCACCCTGCTGGGCCAGCATCTGCCCCTTGCGCAGCGTGGCGGCATCGACGCGGCTCGGCTGTGGTGCCGCATAGGGCAGCGTCAGTGCGGCAAAGTGGGCGGCGATGTCGCGCAGGTAGGCGTCGTCCAGCGGCGCCAGCAGGTGGCTCATCAAGGCGTAGGGCCTCTGACCGTCCCTGAAGGCGCGTAGCTGGCGGAACAGGTAACCGGCCGGCTTGCCGGCAATGCGCGGGTAGTAGCCATCGGCGGCGGCCCGGCCGTCGCGGCCATGGCAACCAGTGCAGGCCAGCAGGCGCTGTGCCATCGTGTCTCCGAAGGGCGGCGACTGGGCGCGCGCGAACTGCGGCGCCAGCGCCACGATGGCCAACGCCAACAGCCACAGGCGCAGTGGTGGTCTGATCGAGCTCAGGGTCTGCATCGGTTGCCGCAGTATGCTGGCAAGGCCCGCGTCGCGGCCGTCGGCCGTCGTTGCTTCAGTGCGAGCCGAGGACGGTGGGGAAGCGAGTCCCCCGCCCGGTCGGACGACCGGGCTTCTCCTTTGCTTCCGGATTCGCTTCGCCACCATCCTCGGCCGGCCACCACCGAGCTCCGCGTGGCCCGCCCGCGGCCTCGCGCCAACGCCCGGACGCGTCAACACGACGCGCCTACTTGGTGCGATGCACGCAGTTCGGCTTGGTGCAGGCGGCGTACAGCGCCAGCGAATGTTCGTGTAGCTCGAAGCCGCGCTCGATGGCGATGGCGCGCTGGCGCTGCTCGATCTGCGGGTCGAAGAATTCCTCGACGCGGCCACAGCTCAGGCACACCAGATGGTCGTGGTGCTGGCCTTCGTTGAGCTCGAACACCGACTTGCCGGATTCGAAGTTGCTGCGGATCAGCAACCCGGCCTGCTCGAACTGCATCAGCACGCGGTAGACGGTGGCCAGGCCGACGTCGGCGCCTTCGGCCAGCAGCGCCTTGAACACGTCCTCGGCGGTCATGTGGCGCTGGCTGGCGCGCTGGAAGACCTCGAGGATCTTGATGCGCGGCAGGGTGGCTTTGAGGCCGCTGTTCTTCAGTTCGTCGGCGTTGTTCATGGCAGCTGGTGCTCGCATTCCAGCGGACGCCCGCCCGCTAGAATGACCCGATGATAGCCAGCCGTCGCCGCCTTGCGCCTTAGCCTTAGCCCGATCATCATGCAATGCCCATCCGCTTTGCGGCTTGCCGCCGTGCTGAGCAGCGTCGTGCTGCTTGGCGGGTGCAGTTCCTGGGTCAACAACCCCGATTCGTGGTTGTATGCGCTGTCACCCCATCGCATCGATATCCAGCAGGGCAACGTGGTCACGCAGGAGCAGGTGGCGCGCTTGAAGCCTGGCATGAGCCGGCTGCAGGTGCGCGATGTGATGGGCACGCCGCTGCTGACCGATACCTTCCATGCCAATCGCTGGGATTACGTGTTCACGCTGCGCCAGGGCGGCCGGCAGGTGCAGCGGCGCAATGTCGTGCTGATCTTCGACGGCGACAACCTGAAGACGGTGGATGCCGCCGATCTGCCGACGGAGCGCGAGTTCATCGATTCGATCGCCCGCAGCGGCCGCGTGGTGGCGGCGGCCGACCTCGAACTCACGCCCGAGCAGCTGAAGAACCTGCCGCTTCCGCCGGCCACCCAGCCGCAGCCCCAGCCGCGGGTGGACGGCATCCCCAACCCGATTCCGGCCACGCGCACCTTCCCGCCGCTGGAGCCGTCTTGACCGAAGCGGTGCTGCAGATTGCCGTGGCGGGTGCCTCCGGCCGCATGGGCCGGATGCTGATCGAAGCCATTGGCGCGGCCGATGACTGTGCGCTCAGCGGCGCGCTCGATGTCGCCGACAGTCCGGCCCTGGGCAGCGACCCGATGGCCGCGCTGGGCGAGGCGAGCCCGCTGCGCATCACCGCCGACCTGCGCGCCGGGCTGGCCGGCGCCGATGTGCTGATCGACTTCACGCGGCCGGAAGGCACGCTCAAGCACCTGGCCGCCTGCCGCGAGCTGGGGGTGGCCGCCGTCGTCGGCACCACCGGCTTCAGCGCCGAGCAAAAGGCGCAGGTCGGTGAGCTGGCCCGACACATCGGCATCGTCATGGCGCCGAACATGAGCCTGGGCGTGAACGTGATGCTCGATCTGCTCGAGCGGGCGGCGCGCGCCCTCGGGGCCGATTACGACATCGAGGTCGTCGAAGCGCACCACCGGCACAAGGTCGATGCGCCCAGCGGTACCGCGCTGGCCATGGGCGAGGTGCTGGCCCAGGCCACCGGGCGCCAGCTGGACGATGTGGCGGTGTGGGGCCGCCATGGCGTGACCGGCGAGCGTGCGCCATCGAGCATCGGCTTTTCGGTGATCCGCGGCGGCGACATCGTCGGCGACCACACCGTGCTTTTCGCCGGCACGGGCGAGCGCATCGAGATCGCCCACCGCAGTGCCAGCCGGGCCACCTATGCGCAGGGCGGCCTGCGTGCCGCGCGCTTCCTGCGCGGCCGCCCGCCCGGGCTCTACGGCATGCGCGACGTGTTGCGCCTGTAGCGGCCGATGCAGGAAGTCAACGACTACCTGGCGCAGACCGACGGCGTCGGCCGCGCCGTTGCGCTGCTGCTGCTGGCCATGTCGGTCAGCGCCTGGGTGGTGATCCTGTGGAAGGGCTGGGTGCTGCGCCGCGCCGGCACCGACCTGGGCCGCGCCGTGCCGGCCTTCTGGGATGCCGCGTCGCTGGCCGACGGGCGCAGCCGCCTGGGCGCGATGGACCGCGAGAAGCTGCTGCTGCCGCTGCTGGATGCCGCCTCGGCCCGCCCCGGCGGCGGCACGCTGGAAACCAGCGGCCGGCTCGATTCTCAGCTCACGCGGCGGCTGCGCGATGCCTTGCATCGTGCGCTGGCGCACCTGCAATTCGGCCAGGTGCTGCTGGCCTCGATCGGCGCCACCGCACCCTTCGTCGGCCTTTTCGGCACGGTCTGGGGCATCTACCACGCGCTGGCCAGCATCTCGGCGGCCGGCAGCATCACCATCGAAAAGGTCGCCGGCCCGGTGGGCGAAGCGCTGATCATGACCGCCGCCGGCCTGGCCGTGGCCATCCCCGCGGTGCTGGCCTACAACATCTACGGCAAGCGCGTGGCGGCCTGCGAGGCCGAGCTCGAAGGCTTCGCGCACGACCTGCGCGAGATGGCGCTCGATACACAGCGCGCGCCATGAGCTTCGGTCGCCTCGAACGCAGCAGCGCCGGCCGGCCGATGGCCGACATCAACATGACGCCGTTGATCGACGTGATGCTGGTGTTGCTGGTGATCTTCATGATCACCGCGCCGCTGATGAGCAGCAGCCTGAAGCTCGACCTGCCCAAGACCGAGGGCGCCAAGCCCTCGGATGCACCGGTGTTCATTGCGCTGGCGATCGATGCCAAGGGGCAACTGTTCTACCGCGACGAGGCGGTGACGGCCGAGGTGCTGCTGCAGCGCGCGCGCGAGGCCGCTCAGCGCGATCCGGCCACCGAAGTGCAACTGCGCGCCGATGCCAGCGTGCCCTATGGCCGCGTCGCCGAACTCATCGGCCTGGTGCAGGACGCCGGGCTGTCGCGCATCGGCTTCATCACCGAAACGGCGCCACCTCCCCCCGCCGCGAAGTAGCCCAAACCTACAATCGCCGGATGAACCCCAAGTACATCCCGGCCGAGGTGGAAAGCACCGCGCAGCAGCACTGGGCGGCACACGACGCCTATCGCGTCGTCGAGGACGCGGCCAAGAAGAAGTTCTACGCCTGCTCGATGCTGCCTTACCCCAGCGGCAAGCTGCACATGGGGCATGTGCGCAACTACACCATCAACGACATGCTGGCGCGCCAGTTGCGCATGGCCGGCTTCAACGTGTTGATGCCGATGGGCTGGGACGCCTTCGGCCTGCCGGCCGAGAACGCGGCGATGAAGAACAAGGTGCCGCCGGCGAAGTGGACCTACGACAACATCGCCCACATGAAGGCGCAGATGCAGGCCATGGGCCTGGCCATCGACTGGAGCCGCGAGGTCACCACCTGCGCGAGCGACTACTACAAGTGGAACCAGTGGCTGTTCCTGAAGATGCTCGAAGCCGGCATCGCCGAACGCCGCACGCAGGTCGTCAACTGGGACCCGGTGGACCAGACGGTGCTGGCCAACGAACAGGTCATCGACGGGCGCGGCTGGCGCAGCGGCGCGCCGATCGAAAAACGCGAGATCCCCGGCTACTACCTGAAGATCACACAGTACGCCGAGGAGTTGCTCGACGCGGTGAAGCAGCAGCTGCCCGGCTGGCCCGAGCGCGTCAAGCTGATGCAGGAGAACTGGATCGGCAAGAGCGAGGGCCTGCGCTTCGCCTTCCCGCATGACATCCGCGGCGACGATGGCGCGTTGATCCAGGGCGGGCGGCTGTATGTCTTCACGACGCGCGCCGACACCATCATGGGTGTGACCTTCTGTGCCGTGGCGCCCGAGCATCCGCTGGCCGAGCATGCAGCGAAGCGCGACCCGTCGCTGGCGGCGTTCATCGAGCGTTGCAAGCAAGGCGGCACCACCGAGGCCGAGTTGGCGCTGCGCGACAAGGAAGGCCAGCGCACGGGGCTGTCGGTGACGCATCCGCTGACGGGGGAAGCGGTCGAACTGTGGGTCGGCAACTACGTGCTGATGAGCTACGGCGACGGCGCGGTGATGGGCGTGCCGGCGCATGACGAGCGTGACTTCGCCTTTGCCAGGAAATATGCACTGCCGATCCGGCAGGTGATTGCGCTCGAAGGCCGCCAGTTCAGCACCGAGGCCTGGGCCGAGTGGTACGCCGACAAGCAGCTTGGCCGTTGTGTCAACTCCGGCTTCATCGACGGCATGGACCTGAAGACCGCCGTCGATGCCGTCGCTGCCGCCCTGGCCGCCAAAGGCCTGGGCGAGAAGACGACCACCTGGCGGCTGCGCGACTGGGGCATCAGCCGCCAGCGCTACTGGGGCACGCCGATTCCGATGATCCACTGCGCCGAGCATGGCGCGGTGCCGGTGTCCGAGAAGGACCTGCCGGTGGTGCTGCCCGAGGACCTGATCCCCGACGGCTCGGGCAACCCGCTGAACCAGTGCGAAGCCTTCCTGAACGTGCCTTGCCCGCTGTGCGGCAAGCCAGCGCGGCGCGAGACCGACACGATGGACACCTTCGTCGACAGCGCCTGGTACGTGATGCGCTACTGCGACCCGAAGCTCGACGCTGCGATGGTCGGCGCCGGCACTCGGTACTGGATGCCGATGGACCAGTACATCGGCGGCATCGAGCACGCGATATTGCACCTGCTGTACGCACGCTTCTGGACCAAGGTGATGCGCGACCTGAAGCTGGTGAGCATCGACGAACCCTTCACCCGGCTGCTGACGCAGGGCATGGTGCTGAAAGAGGCCTTCGTGCGCGACAGCGCCGAGAACGGCCGCGAGTACTTCTGGGAACAGGACCTGGACATCACCCGCGACGAGCACCAGAAGGTGGTCTCGGCAGTGGCGCGGCGCGACGGCCGAGCGGTGTTCTGCGAAGGCTGGACGACGATGTCGAAGTCGAAGAACAACGGCGTCGATCCGCAGCAGGTGATCGATCGCTACGGTGCCGACACCGCGCGGCTGTTCATCATGTTTGCCGCGCCGCCCGAGCAGACGATGGAATGGAATGATGCCGGTGTCGAAGGCGCCAACCGCTTCCTGAGGCGCGTGTGGAGCTTCGGTCAGCGCCTGGCCGAGGCGCCCGCCGCCAGCGGGAATGCCGCCGCGCTGCGCTTCGAGCTGCACACGCTGTTGCGCCAGGTGAGCTACGACTACGAACGCATGCAGTACAACACCGTGGTCTCGGGCGCGATGAAGATGCTCAACGCGCTGGAAGCCGACAGAAGCGGTGACCGCGCGGCGCAGTTTGAGGGCTATGCGCTGCTGCTGCGCGTGCTCTACCCCGCCTGCCCGCACATCACCTGGGTGCTGTGGCGCGAGCTGGGTTTCGCCGCGGAGCATGGCGATCTGCTCGAGGCACCCTGGCCGCAGGTGGACGAAGCGGCGTTGGCGCGCGAGCAGATCGAGCTGGTGCTGCAGGTCAACGGCAAGCACCGCGGTGCGCTGCGCGTGGCGGCTGCGGCCGAGCGCGCCGCCATCGAGGCCGCTGCGCTGGCCAGCGCCGATTTCACGCGCTTCGCCGAGGGCCGTGTGCCGAAAAAGATCGTCATCGTGCCCGGCCGTCTGGTGAATGTCGTTGTCTGAAGGCGTTGCGTCGCGCCGCCGCTGGTTGGCGTTGCTGCCGTGGCTGGTGCTGTCCGGCTGCGGCTTTCAGCTGCGCGGCGCGGCGAACCTGAAATTCGACAGCATCGCGCTGATCGGCTTTGAGCCGCGCTCGCCGCTGGCGGCGGAGTTGCGCACGGCGCTGGAGCGCAGCGTCGCTGTGAAGGATGCGCCGGAGCAGGCGCAGGTGGTGTTGCAAGCGCTGAACGAGGCGCGCTTGCGCAAGGTGGTGGCCTTCACCGCATCGGGCCAGGTACGAGACATCCAGTTGCGCCTGCGGCTGAAATACCGCGCGACGACGCCGACCCAGCGCGAGCTGATTCCCGATTCGGAGATCGAATTGATCCGCGAGCTGAGCTTCGTCGAAAAACAAGCCTTGGGCAAGGAGCAGGAGGCGCAGGATGTGTTCCGCGAGATGCAGTCCGACATCGTGCTGCAGGTGATGCTGCGGTTGTCGGCGATCACGTTGTAGTCCGCCCCGGGATGCAACTGCGCGCCGAACAGCTGGCGGCCCACCTGCAACGTGGGTTGAAGCCGCTGTACCTGGTGCACGGCGACGAGCCGTTGCTGGCGCAGGAGGCGGGTGACGCCATCCGCGCCGCCGCGCGCGCCGCCGGCTTCGACGAGCGCAAGGTGTTCAGCGTCAGCGGCGCGCATTTCGACTGGAGCGCGGTGCTGGGTGCGGCGCAGGCGATGAGCCTGTTCACGCAGCGTCAGCTGATCGAAATCCGCATTCCCGGCGGCAAACCGGGCAAGGACGGCAGCGAGGCGCTGCAGCGTTATGCCGACCGCCTGCCGGACGACGTGCTGACGCTGGTGTCGTGCCCGCGACTGGACGGCCAGCAGCTGAAGAGCGCCTGGTTCAGCGCGCTCGACGGCGTCGGCGTGAGCTTGCGCGTCGAGCCGGTGCCACGCGCGGCGCTGCCGGCGTGGATCGTGCAGCGCCTGGCCTTGCAGGGCCAGCGCGTGGCCGGTGGCGAAGCCGGGCAGCGCACCTTGAGCTTCTTCGCCGACAGCGTTGAAGGCAACCTGCTGGCCGCGCACCAGGAAGTGCAAAAGCTTGGCCTGCTCTACCCGGCGGGTGAACTGAGTTTCGAGCAGGTCGAGTCGGCGGTGCTGAACGTCGCCCGCTACGACGTCTTCAAGCTCGGCGAGGCGGTGCTGGCCGGGCGGCTGCGGCGCGCGTTGCGCATGCTCGACGGGTTGCGTGCCGAAGGCGAGGCTGCAGTCCGCGTGCACTGGACACTGGCCGAGGACATTCGCGCGCTCAAGCGCGTACAGGATGCCGTGGCAGCGGGCAAGCCGCTGCCGATGGCGCTGCGCGAAGCGCGGGTTTGGGGGCCGCGCGAAAAGCTCTTCGAGCGCGCCTTGCCGTTGCTGTCGGCGCCGCTGCTGGACGAGCTGCTGAGCGCCGCCAGCATCTGCGACGGGGTGGCCAAGGGCTTGAAGCACCCTGACTGGCCGACCGAGCCCTGGGATGCCTTGCGCACGCTGATGCTGTGCCTGCTCCAGCCACTGGCCCGGCCCGAGATCGCGTCGCCGTTGGCGCTGCGCGGCTGAGCGCGGCCTTCAGTAGCCGCGTCCCCGCTGTACCAGGTGCGCCGGCGGCCGGCCGTCGCGCAGAGCGTTGACGTTGTCGGCCACCACCTGCGCCGCGCTGTCGGGGTCGGTCAGCGCCGCCACATGCGGCAACAATGTCACCCGCGGGTGCTGCCAGAAGGCATGGCCGGCGGGCAGCGGTTCGGTGTGGAACACGTCCAGCACCGCGTGCCGCAGCTGCCCGCTGTCCAGCGCGGCCAACAGCTCGGCGTCCACCACGTGCGCGCCGCGCGCCAGGTTGACGACGGCCGCGCCGCGCGGCAACCGCGCAAACAGCCGCGCCCCCAGCAGGCCGCGCGTGGCGGTCGTCAATGGCAGCAGGTTGATGATGATTTCGCTGGCGGGCAGCAGCGCGTGCAGCGCTTCGATGCCATGGTGGCAGTCGATGCCCGCCATTTCGGTGGTGCTGCGGCGCGGGTTCAGGCTCAGACCCGAGACGCGGTAGCCCAGCGCCGCGATGGCCCGTGCCGCTGCCAGACCCATTTGCCCCAGCCCCAGCACCAGCACGGTCACCGCTTCAGCGCGACGCTGCGCCTGCTGCTGCCACAGGCCGTGGCGCTGCGCCGACGCGTTGTCGAAAAAGCCACGGTGCAGCGACAGCGTGGCCCACAACGCGGTCTGGGCCATCGCGGCGTTCATCGCCGGGTCGACCATGCGGGCGATCGCCACGCCGCCGGGCAAGGTCGGGTCGGCCAGCAAACGATCGACGCCGGCCCACAGCGACTGGATCAATCGCAGCCGCGGCAGGCCCAGCAGGCTGCCCGGTGGCGGGTTGGCCACCACCGCCACTTCCACCGTTTCGGCACGGGCCAGTGCCTGCTCGCGGTCCAGCCAGTGGGCCGCCGGCAACGCCGCGCGCAGCGATCGTTGCCAAGCGTGAAGTTCCGCCGCTTCGAATTGGCCGCACAGCAGGATGTTCATGTCACGCGAGGGTAGCGCAGGCCAGAATCCGCCGATGACCCTGCTGCGACTGCCCGCCCTGCGACCTGCGCATGCGCCGGTGCCCTCGCGCTGAGCCTCGCCGATGCCGTTGCGCTGGCCCTCGTTGTCGATTCGCAGCACGGTGCTGATTGCCATCGTCGTCGGCGTGGTGCTGCCGGCGCTGGTGGTGCTGGGCGCCGACAACATCGCGTCGCGCAGCGCGCATGAGCCGGTGGTGCAGCGCAACCGCGCGGCCGTGCTGGTGCTGGCCACCGCCGTCGTCACCGAGCCGGCATGGACGCTGAGCGAGACCGGCCTGAAGGCTGCCGCCGAGCGCATCCTGCAGGAGCCGTCGGTCTGTGCCGTCGAGGTGCGCGACCTGCAGCCCACGCAAGAGCCGATGGCGATTGCCGCGCAGCGCTGCGCGCCGGGGTTGCCGGTGGTGGTGCGCGACACGCCGGTGCTGCACGAGGGGCAACTGGTGGCCAACCTGCGCCTGAGCTTCGACGCCACCGAGGTCGACCAGATGCTCGCGCAGCGCCAACGCTTCATGTGGTGGCTGGTGGCGGCGCAGGTGGTGGTCGGCGTGATGGTGCTGCTGGGCGTGTTGTCGCTGCGCCTGCTGCGGCCGATCCATCGGCTGAAGCTGCAGGCCAGCACGCTGGCCGCACGCGAATCGATGCCGCCGCAGGTCTGGCGCCAGCGCGACGAACTTGGCCAGCTGGGCCAGCACCTGAACACCGTGCGCACGCGCATCCAGGAGCTGTTCGAGGAACTCGAGGCCAAGAACAAGCAGCTCAGCAAGATGGCGATGTACGACCATCTCACCGGGCTGCCCAATCGCACGCTGTTTCGCGAGCTGTTCCAGCACGAGGCCGGCGTGGCGCGCCGCGGCCAGGGCAACCTGGCGCTGCTGTTCATCGACCTGGACCGCTTCAAGGCCGTCAATGACACCATGGGCCACGCGGCCGGCGATGAGTTGCTGCTGGGTGTGAGCCAGCGTCTGATGGCCACGCTGCGCGAGTCCGACGTGGTGTGCCGCAAGAGTGGCGACGAGTTCCTGGTGCTGCTGACCCAATCCGGCGGCTGGGAGCAGGTATCGGCCACCGCCGAGCGCCTGCTGCGCGCCATCCAGGAGCCGATGCCGTTGGCCGGTGCCGCCGGCACGGCGCAGGTCAGCGCCAGCATCGGTATCGCGCTGTTTCCCGGGGACAGCGAGGACTTCGAGTCGCTGCTGCGCTGCGCCGACCTGGCCATGTACAAGAGCAAGGATCTGGGCCAGGGGCGCTACAGCTTCTACCAGCCCGACCTGGACATGGCTTTCCGCTCGCGCCTCGAGCTGGAACGCGAACTGGTGCGCGCCATCGCCAACCATGAACTGGTGCTGCACTACCAGCCGGTGTTCGACATGCACCTGGGCCGATTGGTGGGTTGCGAGGCGCTGGTGCGCTGGAATCATCCGCTGCGCGGCCTGCTGATGCCCGCCACCTTCATCCGCACCGCCGAGGAGACCGGGCTGATCCGCGAACTCGGCATGTGGACGCTGGACGCTGCCTGCGCGCAGATGGCGGCCTGGAAGGCTGGTGGCCTGCACCCCGGGCGCGTCGCGGTGAACGTGTCGGCGCTGCAGTTTCGTGACCAGCGGCTGCTGGAAGTGCTGCGCGCCGCACTGCGCCAGCATGGCATCCAACCCGGTGAACTGGAGCTGGAGCTGACCGAGAGCGCGCTGATGTCCGACACCGAAGCCGCCCAGGCCACCGTGGCCAGCCTGCGCGAACTGGGCGTCACGCTGGCCATCGATGACTTCGGCACCGGTTACTCGTCGCTGTCCTATATCAAGCGGTTGCGTCCGGACAAGCTGAAGATCGACCGCAGCTTCGTGCGCGACCTGCCCGCCGATGCGGATGACCGCGCGCTCACCGAAGCCATCGTCAGCATCGCGCAAGCGCTGTCGATCAGCCTGGTGGCCGAAGGCGTGGAATCCGTCGAGCAGCGCGACTACCTGCTGCGCCTGGGCTGCTCGCTGCAGCAGGGTTACCTGCTCGGCCGGCCGCAGCCGGCCGACAAGATGCTGGCGCTGATGGCGCACCACGACGACAAGGTCGCGGCCTGAATCAGCCAGCGGCGGCGCGCAGCCGCTGCAGCGCCACCAACGTCGTCTGCTCGCGCACCGCTGCGCGGTCGCCGATGAGCTGAAGGCGTTCGGCGCGGGCCTGGGGCCAGCCATCGGCGCCGCGCCGGCCGATCGCCAGCCAGACCGTGCCCACCGGCTTGCCCGGCGTCGCGCCGCCGGGTCCGGCGATGCCGGTGACGGCCACGCTGCAATCGGCCGGCGTGTGCTGCAAAGCGCCGCATGCCATGGCCAGCGCCACCGCCTCGCTGACCGCGCCGTGCTCGGCGATCGAGCCGTGGATCGACGCCGAGCTGCTCGCTCTTGGCGGCGTTGCTGTAGGTGACGAAGCCGCGCTCGAACCAGTCGCTCGAGCCGGCCAGCGCGGTGCAGGCGGCGGCGATCAGGCCGCCGGTGCAGCTTTCGGCCGTGGCCAGCAGCCAGCCGCGGTCGCGCAGCGCATCCGCCAGAGCCCTCACTTCGGCATCGAAGCGGCTCAGTTCCACAAGGCCCGTCCCGGCAGCATCAGCGCAAGCGTACAGGCTGCGGCGACGAGGTCGTCGAGATGGATGCCAAAGCCCTGTCGCCAGCCGATGCGCTCACCCGGCACGAGCTTGAAGCGCCGATCGGCCCAGGCGACCGGGCCCGGCTTGGCGGCGTCGAAGTAGCGAAACAGCCCGAAGGCCAGCGACTGCACCCAGCCGCTGGCCGGGCCGATGAGCCACAGCACGGCCCAGAAGGCAACGATCTCGTCCCACACGATGGCACCTGGGTCGGCCGTGCCCAGGTGCCGCGCGCACAGGGTGCAGGCCCAGACGCCGAGTGCCAGACCCAGCAGCAGCAGGGCTGCCCAGACGGTGTGGCCGAGCCAGCGGTCGAGCAACAAGAAGGAGGCCCAGGCCCACAAGGTGCCGACGGTGCCCGGCGCGCGCGGAGCAAGGCCGCTGCCGAAGCCGAGCGCCAGCGCATGCGCCGGGTGCGACAGCATGAAGCGCAAGCCCGCGCGCCTGGGTGCCGTCAAACCGCCGGCAGTCATCCGGCGAAATGGTCGAAGCCGCGGGCCGGCTCGTCGAGGCCCTGGCCGGAGGCGTCGACCACCGTCAGCGCGGGCTCGGTGCGCATGTTGCCGATGCGGCTGACGCGCACACCCGCCCCGGCGGCCGCGGCGAGCACCGCATCGCGTCGCGACGGCGGTGCCGTGAACAGTAGTTCGTAGTCATCGCCGCCGTGCAGCAGGCAGCAGCGCTGCACCGCGGCCGGCAGCCTGGCCAGCAGTTCACTGCGCGGCAGTGCGTCGACCTGGACCTGGGCCCCGACCCCGCTGCGCCGCATCAGGTGGCCCAGGTCGCCGAGCAGGCCGTCACTCAGATCGATGGCGCTGCTGGCGATGCCGCGCAGGCGCTGGCCCAGGGCAAGGCGCGGCTCGGGCAGCTCCATGGCGCGGCGCAGTGCAGTGAACGCGCCACCGTCGAGGTCGAGCGTGCCGCGAAAGCATTCCAGCGCCGCGCGCGCATCACCCAAGCTGCCGCTGACCCACAGCTCGTCGCCGGCGGCCGCACCGCTGCGCAACAAGGCTTGGCCCTGGGGCACCTGGCCGAAGGCGGTGATGCAGATGTTCAGCGGCCCGGCGGTGGTGTCGCCGCCGATCAGGTCGATGCCGTGGCGCTCGGCCAGCGCCCACAGGCCTCGGGCAAAGGGCGCGAGAAAAGCCTCATCGGCACGCGGCAGGGCCAGCGCCAGCGTGAAGCCCAGCGGCTCGGCACCGCAGGCCGCCAGATCGCTCAGGTTCACGGCCAGCGCCTTGTGGCCGAGGCGCTCGGGCGCCACGGTGGACAGGAAGTGCCGGCCTTCGACGAGCATGTCGCTGGAGGTGCACAGTTGCATGCCCGGCGCCATATCGAGCAGCGCGCAGTCGTCGCCCACGCCGAGCGCGGCACGGCGCGGCGGCCGGGTGAAGTACTTGTCGATCAGCGCAAATTCGCCCAATGCCATGGCGCGGATTGTCCCCCGGCTGTGTGCTCGGTCGCGCTCCTAGAATCCGCTTTCCCCAGGCCAAGGCCGGACAGCGGAGACAAGCGTGCTGAACAGCGACAAGAAGACCGCCGAGCTGCGCCAGGCCGCGCTCGAGTATCACGAATTCCCCGTGCCCGGCAAGGTGGCCATCGCCGCCACCAAGCAGATGGTCAACCAGCATGATCTGGCGCTGGCCTACTCACCCGGCGTGGCCGCGGCCTGCGAGGAGATCGTCGCCGACCCGGCCAACGCCTTCCGCTACACCGCGCGCGGCAACCTGGTGGCGGTCATCACCAATGGCACCGCCGTGCTCGGCCTGGGCGACATCGGGCCGCTGGCCTCGAAGCCGGTGATGGAAGGCAAGGCGGTGCTGTTCAAGAAGTTCGCCGGCATCGATGTCTTCGACCTGGAACTGAACGAGAAGAACCCCGAGCGCCTGGTCGAGGTGATCGCCGCGCTGGAGCCGACCTTCGGCGGCATCAACCTCGAGGACATCAAGGCGCCGGACTGCTTTGTCGTCGAACGTGCGCTGCGCGAGCGGCTGAACATCCCCGTCTTCCACGACGACCAGCACGGCACCGCCATCGTCGTCGGCGCGGCGCTGTTGAACGCGCTGAAGGTGACCGGCAAGGACATTGCCCGGGTCAAGCTGGTGGCTTCGGGCGCCGGCGCGGCGTCGCTGGCCTGCCTGGGGCTGCTGCTGAAGCTGGGCATGCAGCGCGAGAACATCTGGGTCACCGATCTGGCCGGCGTGGTCTATCGCGGCCGCACGGAACTGATGGACGACGACAAGGCCGCGTTCATGCAGGACACGCCCCATCGCACGCTGGCGCAGGTGGTCGTGGGGGCGGACGTGTTTCTCGGCCTGTCGGCCGGCGGCGTGCTGAAGGCCGACATGGTGGCGACGATGGCCGAGCGGCCGATCATCTTCGCGCTGGCGAACCCTACACCGGAGATCATGCCGGAGCTGGCGCTGCAGGTGCGCGGCAATGCGCTCATCGCCACCGGCCGCACCGACTACCCGAACCAGGTCAACAACGTCCTGTGCTTTCCCTACATTTTCCGCGGCGCGCTCGATTCGGGTGCCACCACCATCACCGAGGCGATGGAGATCGCCGCGGTGCATGCCATCGCCGAGCTGGCACAGGCCGAACAGAGCGAGGTCGTGGCCGCGGCCTATGTGGGCGCCGACCTGCGCTTCGGCCCCGAGTACCTGATTCCCAAGCCCTTCGATCCGCGGCTGATGATGAAGATCGCCCCCGCGGTGGCGCAGGCGGCGGCGGAATCGGGCGTGGCGCTGCGGCCGATCGCCGACCTGCAGGTCTACCGCGACAAGCTGCAGACCTTCGTCTATGCCTCGGGCACGACGATGAAGCCGATCTTCAGCCTGGCCAAGGCGGCCAAGGTGAAGCGCGTGGCGTTGGCTGAAGGAGAGGACGAACGCGTGCTGCGCGCACTGCAGATCATCGTCGACGAAGGTCTGGCCCAGCCGACGCTGATCGGCCGGCCGAAGGTCATTGCCCAGCGCATCGAGAAGTTCGGGCTGCGCCTGCAGGAGGGGCGCGATTACAACGTCGTCAACACCGAGCACGACGAGCGCTACCGCGACTTCTGGCAGACCTATCACCGCCTGATGGAACGCCGCGGCGTGACCGCGCAGTTCGCGAAGATCGAGATGCGCCGGCGGCTGACGCTGATCGGCACGATGCTGCTGCACAAGGGCGAGGTCGATGGCCTGATCTGCGGCACCTGGGGCAACAACGCGATGCACCTGCAGCACATCGACCAGGTCATCGGCAAGCGCGAGGGCGTCAGCACCTTCGCCTGCATGAACGGCCTGGTGCTGCCTGGACGCCAGGTGTTCCTGGTGGACACGCATGTGAATGCCGACCCCGACGCCGCCCAGCTCGCCGAAATCACCGTCTTGGCGGCCGAGGAACTGAAGCGCTTCGGTGTCGAGCCCAAGGCGGCGCTGCTGTCGCACTCCAACTTCGGCACCAGCCAGCTGCCTTCGGCGCTGAAGATGCGCGATGCGCTGGCGCTGATCCAGCGGCGAGCGCCCTGGCTCGAGGTGGATGGCGAGATGCATGGCGATACCGCCCTGGATGGCAAGTACCGCGCCCAGCTGATGCCCAACAGCACGCTGCACGGCGAAGCGAACCTGCTGGTGCTGCCCAACATCGATGCCGCCAACATTGCCTACAACCTGCTGAAGACGGCCGCCGGCGGCGGCATCGCCATCGGGCCGGTGCTGCTGGGCGCGGCCAAGCCGGTGCACATCCTGACGCCTTCGGCCACCGTGCGGCGCATCGTGAACATGACCGCATTGACCGTCGCCGACGCCAGCGCGGTGCGCGTCTAGCCTTCTGCCCGAGGCTTGCCGCACCGGCGCTGGGCGGACGCTGCACCTGGGTGCATGTGTGCGCACACTACGATTCAGTCGGCGATGCCCCGATTTGATGCAGGTACTTGAGAACTTGGCGCATTTCCGGTAACATCCTGCCTTCGATTTTCAGGGTAATCCCGTGGTTTCGTTGCGTTTGCCATCGCCAAGGCAGTCGTTGGGAAAGTTGGCGCTTGCAATCGTTGTTGCTTCAGCTCTGGTCGGTGTCGGATCGATTTCCGCCCTTGAGCCGGGCACGCAAGCCGCCGCGCCATCCATCGATTTGGCGTCGTTGCCTGTCCAGGCCAGGCAGACCGAAGCGGCGATTCGCCAGGGTGGGCCCTTTGCCCATGCCAAGGACGGCAGCGTGTTCGGCAACCGCGAGCGGCTGCTTCCGGGCCAACCGCGCGGCTACTACCGCGAGTACACCGTCAGGACGCCCGGCGCCCAGGATCGGGGTGGCCGGCGCATCGTGTGCGGCGGGAGTCAACCCACCCGCCCGGATGCCTGTTACTACACCGGCGACCACTACGCGAGCTTTGCCCGCATCGTGCAGTGATCAGCGGCTTGATGATTTGTGTTTGAAGGAGGTACGTGACCATGCTGTTGCAAACAGTCCGGCCCAATATCGTGCAGGCGATACGCGCCTACAGGGTGGAGGATCTGATGCAGGCCGCCGAAGGTGTCGGCCAGCATTTCCTGTATGCCAATCTGGGGGCCGCCCAGACCAAGCAGGACGTGCTCGATCGCATCGCCGAGTCCTTCCTGTTCCCGGCGCATTTCGGCAAGAACCTCGACGCCTTGTACGACTGCATGACCGATCTGGTGCACAAGGCCGGCGTGCAACCGGGTTTCGTCGTCGTGCTGGAGCAGTTGCCCGACAACCCCCGCTTCGACCGCGAGGCGCGCGAGCAGTTGCTCGATGTGTTCCGCGACGCGGCCGACTTCTGGGCCGAGCGACGAATACCGTTCCGATGTTTCTATTCTTTTCAGTAGCCCGCTCCCTGGAAATCGGGTCATGGGAGCGGGCGGAAATGACCCAGGTCGTCGCCGACAAGCCGGCGCCGAAAGTTGCTGTCTCGAAGAACGGCATCAACCCCAACTTCGGCATGAACATGCCGTTGATGAGCAGCGCCTTCGACACGGCCATGTGGCAAAGCGCGGCCTAGCGGTTCGCGCCGCGCGGCATCGAAGCGGCCCCTGCGGGCCGCTTTTTTGTCGCCTGCGAAGGCCTCAAAGCGCGGCCACCTGCTGCGCCAGCGCCACGTACTGCGCCACCGGCACTTCCTCGGCACGCCGCTGCAGGTCGAAGTTGCCGGCGAAGCCACGAGCCTCGAGCCAGCGCCCGAGCGTGTGGCGCAACAGTTTGCGGCGCTGCGAGAAGGCCACGCCGACCAGCTCGGCCAGCAGCGTCGGCGCGCGCCGCATCCGGCAAGGGACGCATGCGCACGATGGCCGAATTCACCTGCGGCGGTGGGTCGAAGGCCGTCGGCGGCACGTCGAGCACCGTCTCGATGCCATAGCGCCACTGCAGCATCACCGACAGCCGGCCGTAGTCCTTGCCGCCCGCCGGCGCCGCCATGCGCAGCGCCACCTCCCGCTGCAGCATGAAGTGCTGGTCGGCCACCTGGTCGGCCCAGGCCAGCAGGTGGAACAGGATCGGCGTGGAGATGTTGTAGGGCAGGTTGCCCACCAGCCGCAGAGGGCCGCCGAGGGTGTGCGCCAGTTCGCCGAAATCAACCTTCAGCACGTCGGCCTCGATCACGCTCAAGCCGCTGCGTTGGCGCAGGCGTGCGGCCAGATCGCGGTCGAGCTCGATCACCGTCAGCGCCTGGCCGCGCTGCAGCAGTGGCCTGGTCAGCGCCCCAAGCCCCGGGCCGATTTCGACCAGCGCCTGGCCGGGCTGCGGGTCGATCAGGTCGACGATGGCATCGAGCACGAACTCATCGGTCAGGAAATGCTGCCCGAAGCGCTTGCGGGCAATGTGTCTCATCCGGTCGCCCAATGCCCGCCTCTAAGGCGGCTCGCGCATCTCGACATAGGCGCGCGAGCGCAGCTCCTTGACCCACTCGTGGTAGGCCTCCTCGAAGCGCTGCGCGCGCAGCGCATTGCGCGCCTGTTCGCGCACCTGCTTGGCGTCCAGCGTGGTCTCGCGCCGTTCGACCACCTCGATCAAGTGCACACCGAAACGCGTCTCCACCGGCTCCGAGATGCCGCCGACCGGCAGCCGGTTCATGGCTTCCTCGAATTCGGGCACGAAGGCGCCGGGGTTGACCCAGCCCAGATCGCCGCCCTGCGCCGCAGAACTGTCCTCGGAATACTGCTTGGCCAGGCTGTCGAAGGTGGCGCTGCCGCTGACCAGCCGCGCGCGCATGTCGGCCAGGCGCTGCTTGGCCACCTCGAGACTCACCTGGGGCGACGGTCGCAGCAAAATGTGGCGCGGCCGCGTCTGCGTCACGCGAATGCCGCTGGTGTCGCGCCGATCCAGGAGTTTCATCACATGCCAACCGGCACCGGTGCGCAGCAGCGTGGGCGACACCTCGCCCGGCTTGAGGGCGCTGACCGCAGCGACGAAGGCATCGGGCAAGCGGTTGGCCGCGCGCATGCCGATCTCGCCGCCCGCAGCGCGGTTGCTGTCGTCGGACAGCTCACGCGCCACCGCACCAAAATCCTCGCCGCCCTGCACCCGCGCCAGCGCGACCTCGGCCCGCGCCTTGCGCGCGTCCTGCGCCTCGGCGCTGGCGCCTTCGGGCACGCTGACCAGGATTTGCGCGATGTTCAGCTCGCTGTCGCGCGCACTGCTGGCGTTGTGCTCGGCCAGGTACTTGTCGATGTCCGCGTCGGTCACGCGCGTGCGCTGGCCGACCTCGCGCTCGCGCACGCGCTCGAGCAGGATCTGGTCGCGCAGGCTGGCGCGAAAGCGCGCGAAGTCGACACCCTCGGCGCGCAACCGCTCGCGCAACTGGTCGAGCGACAGCTGGTTCTGCGTGGCCACGCTTTGCACCGCGCGGTCCACCTCGGCGTCATCGACGCGCAGGCCGCTGTCGCGCGCGTAGGTGACGAGCACACGCTCCTCGATCAGCGATTCCAGCGCCTGCTGGCGCATCTGATCGGTCACCGGCGGCAGGCTGCCGCCACGCCCGGCGGCCGCGGCGCGGGCACGGTCGATGCGCTGCTGCAACTCGCCCGCTGTAACCAGGTCGCTGTTGACCACGGCGATGATGTAATCGCCGTTGAAGGCCGGGCCGCGAATCTGCACCGACGGTGCGGCTGGGGCACCGCGGATCTGCAGCTGCGCCAAGGCGGCCGCCGCACCCAGGCCGAGGGCCAGCGCCATGCCGATCGAACGAAGGCGGTGCATCAGGTCAGTCATAAAAGGCCGAGTCCGGCGTGGCGCTGCGGCTGCTGCTCAGCGGTTGGTAACCGGGAATATTGTCCCTCAGCGAGTTGATGGCATTGGAGCCCAGGCGCGACAGCCCGACCAGCTCCAGCTGGAACAGCACCTGGGTCGAGGCCTCGCTGACGCCGGTGGACACGCGGCTCACCGCCATTCGCGCGACCCAGCAACCCGCGTCGTATTCGACGCCCACGATGCCATCGGTCAGGCGCCTGTCGGTGGCGCTGTACATGAGGCGGCCGATTGTGTACCACGCGCCGCCGCAGCCCACACTGCGGCCCGGGTCGAGGCGACGCGCACCACCATCGGGCTCGTAGATCGGCCATTGCCACGAGGTTTCGACCTGCGAGCTGATATCACGCGCATAACGGTAGGTCAGGTTCAGGGTGCGGAATGGGCCGGGCGCGTACTGCGTGCCGATGATCGTGCGCACCACGCGGTCCACGCTTGGGCTGTAGCGCAGATAGCCGTCCAGGTTCCAGGGCTTGAGCAGCCGCGTCGAGCCGCGCAGCAGCACGTCGGAATAGCCGCGGTTCTCGGGCACGCCGCTTTCCGTCACCAGCTGGTCGTTGAACAGGTAGCGCTGCACGATGCCCAGCTGCATCAACTCCGCCCCGCTCGTGCCGTCGAGCAGCCGGGTGGTCACGCCGGCCGTCAGCGCATTCGTGTCGGACACGCGGTCGATGCCGGAGAACACGTTTTCCGAGTAGATCGAAGCGAAGCTGTAGTCTTTCACCGCCGAGTCGAAATTGGGGTAGGTGGACTGGTTGACGTAGGGTGTGTTGACGTACAGCAGCCGCGGCTCGAGCGTCTGCCGCAGGGCGCGACCGAACATCTCGGTGCGCCGCTCGAACTCGGCGCCGCCGCCCAGGCTGAAGGTGGGGATCACCCGGCCGGCGCTGCTGCGTCCGTCGGACATCGGATCGTCGGTGTAGTAGTTGGCGGCATTGAACAGCAGGCTCGGCGTGATCCACCAGCCAGGTTCGCGCCACGGCCGGTTGACCCAGCCCTGTGCATGCAAGCGCGAGCCGCTGATGGGCACCGCCTGGCTGGGGTAGCCGGGGTCGCTGGGCAGGTCGAAGCGATTGGCCTCGGTTTCGAAGGCGTATTGCGCACCCGCCAGCAAGTCGCCGGCGCTGCGAAAGCCGAACTGGCCGCTGCGATCGAAGGGTGCCTCCATGGTGTTCGGGTACTGCAGCACCTGCCAGCGCTGCGTGCGCAAATACAGCTCGGCCGGTGCATCGCGCGAACCGAAGTCGCCATCGACCTGCACGGTGGCCGGCAGCAGGCGCGGCGTCAACGACGCATGGCGGCGCGGAAAGTCGTTCCACCACTGGTCATCGGAGACGCGTTCGACCAGCGCGCTGTAGCGCACCTGTTCCGACAGCGTGCCTTCATGGCCGAAGGTCAGCCAGTAGCGGCTGCGCTCGGCCACCTCGTCATAGGGCAGCCAGTCCAGCCCGACGCGCCCGCCGAAGCTCGGCTGCAGGTAGCGAAACTCGCTGTCCACCGCGAAGCCGCGGCGCGTGGAGAACGACGGCACGAAGGTCGCGTCGCGGTTCGGCGCGATGTTCCAGTAGTAAGGCACGCCCATCTCGATGCCGCTGCCGGTGGTGAAGGCGGTGCTCGGCGGCAGCCAGCCCGACTTGCGCTGATCGTTGAGCGGAAAGCTCAGGGTCGGCAGACGCAGGATCGGCACGTCGAGGAAGCGCAGCTCGGCGCCTTCGGCCACACCCACGCCGGACTCCAGGTTGAGGTCGAGCTGGCGCGCGCTCAGGATCCAGTCGGGCGGATTGGCATCGTCGCGCCGGCAACTGGTGTAGTCGCCATTGATGATGCGCAACTGGTTCTGGCCCAGGATGTCCACCCGCTCGGCCCGCCCGCCCGCATCGGTCTGCGCGAAGTGGTATTCGGGCTCGCGCACGAAGCCCTCCACACGCTGCACCTTCAGCTGCATTTCGGGGCCGCTGAAGGTCGAGCCTTCGAAGCTGATGCGCACCTTGCCTTCGGCCACGGCCAGGTCCTCGGCGCGGTCGTAGCGCAACTGGTCGGCGCGGATCACCACCCCGGCCTGGCGCAATTCGACGCGTCCCTGCGCCTGCAGCGTCGCGTTGGCTTGCCCGCCCAGCTCATCGGCGCGCAGGTACATCGGCGCCTGCTTGCGCACCTCGTCACTCCGCGCCTTGGGGATCAGCGCTGGCGTGGGCGCCAGCTGCGGCGTGGCGTCCTCGGCCCGCACGCCGGGCGTGAGCAGCAACGCCACGCACGCCAGCACCGGCAACAGGGCTGAGAGCAGCGGGGCGCTGGTGGACGCGAAGGAAGGCAAGGGCAAGAGCTGCGTCACGGATGCAGGCACGGCGCGAGGGCGGCGCTGCAGCGAAGGACCGATTTGTAGAATTCATTATCCAACGAGCGCGTCGCCGCAACGCCAATCTCCCATGACCAGCCCCCTGCCGGCCGCCCAGGCGCCGATCCCCTGGCCCGACGCCGCGCGCCGGTCCGCGTTCATGCGCTGGATCGAACCGATCGCCGCGACCCAAGGCCTGCAGCTCGACAGCCTGGAGCCGGCTTCCGCCGATGCCAGCTTTCGCCGCTACCTGCGCGTGCGATCGTCGTCCGGCAGCCGCATCGTCATGGATGCACCGCCGCCGCAGGAAGACGTGCGTCCCTTCGTGCAGGTGGCGGGATGGATCGGCGACGCCGGCCTGAACGGCCCGAAGGTGCTGGCCTGCGACGCCGCGCAGGGCTTCGTGCTGCTCAGCGATCTGGGCCAGCAGCTGTATTTGGACGCCTTGCAAAGCGCCGGTGCGGCACGTGCCGATGCTTTGATGCGCGATGCCATCGCTGCCTTGCATCGCTGGCAACGGCACATGCCGGCGCATTTGCTGCCAGCCTATGACGCGGCGCTGCTGGCGCGCGAGCTGGCGCTGTTTCCGCAATGGTGCGTGCAGCGCGAGTTCGGCCGCAGCTGGAGCGCTGCCGAACAGCAGCGCTGGGACGGCATATGCGGCGCCTTGATCGACAGCGCGCTGACGCAGCCCACCGTGGCGGTGCACCGCGACTGGATGCCACGCAACCTGATGGTGTCGCGGCCCAACCCCGGCATCCTCGACTTCCAGGACGCGGTGCGCGGCCCGATCACCTACGACATGGCCTCGCTGTTGCGCGACGCCTTCATCTCCTGGGACGAAGAGCGCGAAATCGACTGGGCGGTGCGCTACTGGAGCGAAGCCAAGCGCGCGGGCCTGCCGCTGGGCGACGACTTCGCTGCCGATTTCGGCGAGTTCTGGCGTGCGCTGGAATGGATGGGGCTGCAGCGCCACCTGAAGGTGCTGGGCATCTTCTGCCGCCTGAAGCACCGCGACGGCAAGCCGGCCTATGCCGAAGACCTGCCGCGCTTTTTTGCCTATGTGACGAAAGTGGCGACACGCTACGCGCCGCTGCGGCCGCTGCTGTCGTTGATCGAGCCGCTCAGCGGCATGACCACGACCGTCGGCTATTCGATGCGCTGAGGATCTTGCCGTGGGCGCGGGCTTTCGGCGCATGGCAGGCGTCGGCCTTCGCCGGTTCAGCGCGAGCCACCGAGCTGCGCGTGGCCCCGCGAACCGCAGAGGCGTGCTCAGGCCGCGGGCGGGCCAATGCCCGAAGGCGTCAACAGACGAAGGGCCGCAATGCGCCGCTCAGGCCAGCAGCCCCCAACTGGAGACGGCGGCATCGTCGGCAGCCCCGTCGCCGGGCCGCTGCGGTGCGAAGCTGTCGGTGCTGGCCATCGGCCAGTAGAGCTTGAAGACGTTGTGCGGCCATTCGCCCTGGCCGGCGATGGCTTTGAGCAGCATGCCCGGCGGCACGAAGGGCAGCACGTTGGCCAGCAGGCGCACCTCATGGTCGGCAGCGCGGCGCACGATGTGGTACGCGCTGATCTCGTTGGGGTGCGTCAACCCGGCCGCCTGCACCAGCTCCTGCAGCGCTTTCAGCGTGTTTTCGTGGAAGCGGTAGACGCGCTCGGCCTTGTCGGGCACGACCAGCGCCTTTTGTCGCAGCGGGTCCTGCGTGGCGACTCCCGTCGGGCAGGCGCCGGTGTGGCAGGTTTGCGATTGCAGGCAACCCAGCGCGAACATGAATCCACGCGCCGCATTGCACCAATCGGCGCCCAGCGCCATGGCGCGGGCGATGTCGAAGGCGCTGACCACCTTGCCGGCACAGCCGATCTTGATCCGTCCACGCAGCCCCAGCCCCTGCAGCGTGTTGTGCACCAGCAGCAGTCCTTCCTGCAGCGGTGCGCCGACATGGTTGCTGAACTCCAGCGGCGCCGCACCGGTGCCGCCTTCGCCGCCATCGACGACGATGAAGTCGGGCACGATGCCGTTTCCAGCATGGCCTTGCAGATCGCGAACCATTCCCACGGGTGGCCGATGCACAGCTTGAAGCCGGTAGGCTTGCCGCCGGACAACTCGCGCAGCCGCTCGATGAATTGCAGCATCTCGCGCGGCGTGTCGAAGGCCGGGTGCCGCGACGGGCTGATGCAGTCCACGCCCACCGGCACGTCACGCGCGCCGGCGATCTCGATCGTCACCTTCGGGCCGGGCAGCACGCCGCCGTGGCCGGGTTTGGCACCCTGGCTCAACTTCAACTCGATCAGCTTCACCTGCGGTCAGCACGCGGTGGCGGCAAAGCGCTCGGCATTGAAGCTGCCGTCGTGATTGCGACAGCCGAAGTAACCCGAGCCGATTTCCCAGATCAGGTCGCCGCCGTGCACGCGGTGGTATTCGCTGACCGAGCCCTCGCCGGTGTCGTGCGCGAAGTTGCCGCGCGCGGCGCCGCCGTTCAGCGCCAGGATGGCGTTGGCGCTGAGCGAGCCGAAACTCATCGCCGAGATGTTGAACACGCTGGCCGAATAGGGCTGCGCGCGGCTGGCGCCGATGGTGACGCGAAAGTCGTGCGTGGCCAGCGTCGTCGGCACCAGTGAATGGTTGATCCATTCATAGCCGTGCGCGTGCACGTCCAGCTGCGTGCCGAAGGGGCGCTTGTCGGAGTCGACCTTGGCGCGCTGGTAGATCAGCGAGCGCTGCTGGCGCGAAAAGGGCGCGGCCTCGTTGTCGGGCTCGATGAAATACTGGCGGATCTCCGGACGGATGTATTCGAACAGGTAGCGCATGTGCCCGATCACCGGGTAGTTGCGCAGCACCGAATGGCGCGACTGCCGCGCATCGCGCCAGCCCAACAGCACCAGCCCGGCGAACAGCAGCATCAGCCATCCACCCGTGTCGAACGCCACCCAGGCAAAGGCCGACAGCAGCGCGCCCACGCCGCACAGCAGCCAGGTGGCATAACGCAGCGGCAAGGCGTGGTCGAGACGGGTCAGCCAGTCGCGCATCGGCGCACTCCTCAAGGTCGCCGCGCGGTGGACAGCGCGTCGAGAAACGGAAAGCGCCATAGCGTATTCGATTCGCGGCCCAGGATGCGGTCGCGGCAGCCCGGCTGGCTCAGGTCGAGCGTTTCGGTCGGGATCGCCATCTGCGCGCGGATCGAATAGAACACCCGCACCCGCGGTGCGATCAGTGCGCCGGCGTTTTGCTCGAGCACCACGGCGAGCCGCTGCGACTGCAGGCGCACCAGCGAGCCCACGGGGTAGATGCCGACACAATCGACAAAGGCGCGGAACACCGTGTTGTCGAACTTGCCCAGCCGGGTCCATTCGGCCATCTTGGCGATCGAATCCGCCGGACCCCAGCCGCCCTTGTAGGGCCGGTTGGAGGTGATGGCGTCGTAGACGTCGCAGACCGCCGCCATGCGCGCATACAGTGACAAGGCCGCGCCGCTGAGGCCCTCGGGATAGCCCTTGCCGTCGGGCCGCTCGTGGTGGTGCAGGCACACGTCCAGCGCCACGGCGCTGGGCGCCTCGGTATCGAGCAGCATGTCGTGGCCGTGGCGCGCGTGGCGCTTGACGCGCTCGAACTCGTCGGCGTCGAGCTTGCCGGGCTTGTTCAGCGGCGCCAGCGGAACCTTCGCCTTGCCCACGTCGTGCAGCAGCCCGGCCAGCCCCGCCTCGCGCACCTGCTCCTCGTCCAGCCTCAACTGCCGGGCCAGCCCGACCATCAAAGTGCTCACCGCCACCGAGTGCATGAAGGTGTAGTCGTCATGCGACTTCAGCCGCACCATGCCGAGCAAGGCACCGGCGTTGCGTTGCATCGAGTCCGGCGATCTGCTCGATCAGCGGTGCGCAGCCCTCGACCTCGCAGCGCCCGGCCCATGCGCGCCTCGTCGAACAGCGCCACCACGGTATGGCGGGCCTCGGCACACAACTGCACCGCGCGCGCCGTCTCGGCTTCGAGGCCGCTGGCCTGCAGATCGGGCGTGGCCGGCGGCGGCATGACCTGCTCGGCCGGCGCGGGCGCAGGCTGCGATGGCGCCACCACGTCGATGCCCTTGGCGGTGTCGATCAGGCACTCGGCGAGCACCACTTTCGCGCAGCCGCGCCAAGTCCTGCGGATCGCGGATGACGAAGCGCTGCTTCCAGAAAGGATGGTCGAGCCAAGGGCTGCACACGGCATGCAAGTGCATGCCCAGGCGCAACTCGTCAACGCCGATCTTCTTCAGCATGGCCGCGCCAGATCGGCGTTTACAAGCCGTGGCTGGTGAGCAGCTCGTCCACCTCGCGCTGGTCTTGCGCGCGCCCGGCCGGCGTGTCCGCCGGCGTCGCGGCGGCAGCGCACCGCCCTGCAGCAGCTGGACCAGGCCGCCCTCGAGCTCGAAGGCGGCCGCCGCCACCTGGCTCAACAGCTGCCCGCTCAAGTCATGGAAGGCCTGCGCCAGCATGATCTCGGTCAGGTATGCGTCGATGCGCGACGACGCCGCGCCGATCTGCACGGCGGCCTCGCGCAGCGCGCGCGGGTCGCTGTCGGAGATCGGCAGGCGCGCTGCCAGCGTGGCGATGCGCTCGCGCTCCTGCTTGCACTGCTCCCGGCCATCGGCGCCGTGTCGGCGGCCTGAAAGTTCCTGCTGGCCACCGCGTCGAGCCGGCGGCGCGTGCCCGGCAACGCCTGCGCCGATTGCTGCAGGCGCGGCAAGGCATCGAGCCGAACCAGCGCCTGTTGCAGCCGCCGCGTGATGTCGCCCAGCTGCCGGTACAGCTCGGAAGCGGGTTGTGGCGCGTCGCTCATGCCGGCACGCCCATCTTCTGCAGGATGCGCTGCACCTTGTCTTCCAGCGTGCCCTTGCTGAAGGGCTTGACGATGTAGCCGGCCGCGCCGCCCTGGGCGGCGCGCACGATGTCCTCCTTGCGCGCCTCCGCGGTGACCATCAGCACCGGCAGCTGGCGCAGCGGCGGCATCGGCCTTGATGGCCGCGAGCAGCTCGAAGCCGTCCATCACCGGCATGTTGATGTCAGACACCACGAAGTCGAAGCGTTGCGCCTTGAGCAGGCCGAGTGCGGCGGCGCCGTCTTCGGCCTCGCCGACATGGTGGCAACCCATCTCCTTGAGCAGGCCGCGCACGATGCGCCGCATCGTCGAAAAGTCGTCGACGACGAGAAATTTCATCTGGGTGACATCGCTCACGGGGCTCCTCGTTGGCCGGGCTTGTCGTGGCCATATCGGTCATGCCGCCGCCAAGTTGAGCGCGAGGCCGGCACTCGGCACGAATTACCCCGCAGATCGGCCTTCGCGCGGCCGGGCGGGGCGGGATACTGGCCGGCGGGCCTTCGTCTCGGCGAGGCCCGCGCCCACCGTCCCATGTCCAACCCGCTCCCGCCCGAAACGTCTGCGCCGTCGCCGGGCAGCGAGCTGGCGGGCCATCAGGCACTGTTCTTCGACGAGGCCGGCGAGAACCTGCAACGCCTGGAGCAGTTGCTGCTGGCGCTGGACCCGGCGGCGCCCGACGACGAGGCGCTGCACGCCATCTTCCGTTGCGCGCATTCGCTCAAGGGCGGAGCCGCCACCTTCGGTCTGAGCGACGTGGCCGAGTTGACGCACCAGATGGAAGCCCTGCTCGACCGGCTGCGCAAGCAGGTGCTGCGCCCAAGCCCGGCGATGATCGACGCGCTGCTGCAGGCCGGCGATGTGCTGCGGGCCCAGCTGGCGCGGCACCAGGCCGGCGGCGACCCCGGCCCGGACACGGCGGCGCTGCGGGCGCGATTGCGCGAGCTGGCAACGGAGCCGCAAGCCGCCGCCGACACACCACCGGAACGCTGCCTCTGGCTGACGCTCGGCCCCTTGCCCGACGAGCAGGTGCTGGCCGAGGTGCTGGCGCTGTTCAATGAAATTCCCGACCTGGGCCGGATCAGCCCACGCCTGGACGCCGAGGCCACCGCCGGGGTGCACTCCTTCGTCGTGCACACGCGCAGCAGCGATGCCGAACTCATCGATGTGCTGTCGTTTCATGTCAGCGCCCCGCAGCTTCGGCTTGCGCCAGCCGGCGGGGCACCCGACCCGGCGCCGACGGCCGCAGCGCCGGCGGCGGGTGCCGGCCCGCCCGTGCAGACACAGGAGGCGACCACGCTGCGCGTCTCGCTGGACAAGGTCGATCGGTTGTTGAACCTGGTCGGCGAGCTGGTCATCACCCAAACCATGCTGGCGCAGCGCAGTGCCACGCTGCCGGTCGATGCGCAGCGCCCGCTGGCCGTGGGCCTGGCCGAGCTGGAGCGGCACACGCGCCAGCTGCAGGAAGCGGTGATGTCGATCCGCATGATCCCGATGTCGGTGGTGTTCAGCCGCTTTCCCCGGCTGCTGCGCGAACTGGGCCGGCAGCTGGACAAGCAGCTCGCACTGGTCACCCTGGGCGACGCCACCGAGCTGGACAAGGGCCTGGTGGAAAGGATCATCGACCCGTTGACGCACTTGCTGCGCAATGGCGCCGACCACGGCATCGAGCCGCCGGCCGAGCGCATCGCCTGCGGCAAGCCGGCCACCGGCACCATCACGCTGGCGGCCGCGCACGAGGGCGGCTCTATCGTCATCGAAGTGCGTGACGACGGCCGCGGCCTGTCGCGCGAGAAGCTGTTGCGCAAGGCGCGCGAGCGCGGCCTGGACGCCAGCGACGCCTTGCGCGACGACGAGGTCTGGGCGTTGATCCTGGCGCCGGGCTTTTCCACCGCCGAAACCGTCACCGAAGTCTCCGGCCGCGGTGTCGGGCTGGATGTCGTGCAGCGCAACATCGCCGAGCTGGGTGGTGCGATCGACATCGATTCGAGGCCCGGCCAGGGCATGTCGCTGCGCATTCGGCTGCCGTTGACGCTGGCCATCATGGACGGCATGTCGGTGCGCGTGGCCGACGAGACCTACGTGCTGCCGCTGGCCGCGGTGGTGGAATCGCTGTCCACCGAGGCGGCTGCGCTGCACGGCCTGGGGCGCGACCGGCAGCTGCTGCGGCACCGCGACGCGCTGCTGCCGGTGCTGGACCTGGCACGGATCTTCGGCCTGCCGCAGGCTGCGGGGGGCTCGATCCTGGTGGTCGTCGAGGCGCAGGGCGCGCGCGCTGCATTGCGCGTCGATGCATTGCTGGGCCAGCAGCCCGTCGTGGTGAAGAACCTGGAAGCCAATTTCGCGCGCGTCGCCAACGTGGCCGGCGCCACGCTGCTCGGTGACGGCCGCGTGGCGCTGATCCTCGACGTGGCCGCGCTGGTGTGCCATGGACTCAAGAACCCGGCCGTCGCGCCGATACCGAACCAGGGGTGTTGACGCCGCATGGCGCTGCCCGCGCCAGAGCCGACCAAGGAGAGCCCGATGATCCCCAGCACCCCATCGTTGCCGCCACCCACGCTGGCGCAGCCGCCGACCGCCGCGGCCCCACGCGAATACCTGGCCTTCAAGCTCGGCGACGACGAGTACGGCATCGACATCCAACGCGTGCGCGAAATCCGCTCCTACGAGACGCCGACCCGCATCGCCCACGCGCCGGCCTTTGTCAAGGGCGTGGTCAACCTGCGCGGCACGATCGTGCCAATCATCGACCTGCGCCTGAAGTTCGGCCTGGACACGGCACGCTACGACGCCTTCACCGTGGTCATCGTGCTCAACGTCGGGCCGCGCACCATGGGTCTCGTGGTGGACGCCGTGGACGACGTGGTCATGCTCGATGCGGCGCAGCAGCGCGAGGTGCCGGCGATCGACGTCGGCGCCGAACACCTGCAGGGCATCGGCACGCTGGATCACAGGCTGCTGCTGCTGTTGGACGTGGACCGGCTGTTGGGCAGTGCCGAGCTCGGCCTGGTCGGGCCGGTGTTGCAATGATCGGGTGGCAGCTGTTGGCCGCCGCGCTGGCCGGCGCCGGATTCGGGGCGGGCGCGGCCGCGCTGGGCCTGCGCCGCCGCATCGTCCGGCGCTTGGGCGGGTCCGCCGAGGAGGCCGCCGCGATGGTGCAGCGTCTGGCCGCGCTGCAGCCGCAGGGCGGCGCCGCCACCGGCCCTGGCGACAGCCTGATGGCGCAGCTCGATCAGATGCAACGCGGCCTGTCGGCGGCCCTGGCGCCGCTGCGTGCCGAGGCCGAGCAGCTGCGGCTGGCGGCCGTGCGGGACGATGCGGCACAAGCCGCCCGGCAGCGCGCCGATGCGGCATTGGCCGCCGCGTTGCAGCAGGGCCGCGCCGCGCTGGGCGAGCTGGGCACGGCGTTGCAGCACGGCGCCGAGCAGGCGCGCGGCACCGTCCGACTGGCCGGCGACGCCGCCACCGCGGCGCAGCGCGGGGCGGCGGCGGTGACCGAGGTGGCCGGCAGCATCGCCGGCATCGATGGCACCTCGCGGCGCATGGCCGAGATCGTGGGCGCGATCGACGGCATCGCCTTCCAGACCAATCTGCTGGCGCTGAACGCTGCCGTGGAAGCCGCGCGGGCCGGTGAGCAGGGACGCGGCTTTGCGGTGGTCGCGGCGGAGGTGCGCGGTCTGGCCCAGCGAAGCGCCGAGGCGGTGCGCGAAATCAAGCAACTGATCCAGGCCAACATCGAGCATGCCACCGCGGGTGCAGCGGGTTCCGGCCAGGCCGGCGCGGCGCTGACGGCGCTGGCGACGTCGATCCGGCAGGTGGCCGAAGCCGCCGGCGATCTGCACACGGTCGGGCAGCAGGTCGGCGAACGCGTGGCACGGTTGCGCGACGCGCTGCCCGACCCGCCCGAGGCGCGGCAGGAAGACGCCGCGGCGGCCGCGCAGCAGGCATCGGCGCGGCTGCTGCAAGGCCTGGCGCAGTTCCAGCTCGAAGACCCGGGCCATGGCGCTGCGGCACCGCCGCCACGCATCGAGCGCCGCGGGGCGCAGCGCGCGCGCAACGTGACACGGCCGGATTTTGGCGCCCGCGCACGCGCGCTGCCGCAGCAGGCTGGCGCGCCCGAACTGCCGCGGTCCAGCGTCTGCCGATAGCGCCAGCGCAGAGCGGATACGTCAGCGCCGGCGGCCCGGGCCTGGCGACGATGTAACCTTCGACGACCAACCGGCGCCGGGTTTGCGGGTGAGGCCGAAGCCTGCCCGCCCACGCGCATCCGGCGCATCCGCGGTAATAGTATCGATCCCGATGCGTTCGCCACGTGGCGGCTGTCCAGGACCACAGCGATGAACAACCAGGTCATGCGGGGTATCGGACGTGCACTGTCATGCGCGCTGGTGCTGCTCGGCGGCTGCGCGGGCGACGCACCGTCGACCTACCAGGGTTATGTCGAAGGCGAGTACGTCTACCTCGCCTCGCCGCTGGGCGGCCGGCTGGAGCGCTTGCTGGTGCAACGCGGCCAGATGGTCGAGGCCGCGACGGCGTTGTTCAAGCTGGAGGCGGTTGACGAAGCCGCGGCAAAACAGCAGGCCGACGATCAGCTGAAGGCTGCCCAGGCCCAGCTCGCCGATCTGCGGCTGGGCCGGCGCGCGCCCGAGCTCGATGTGGTCAGCGCGCAGCTGGCACAGGCGCAGGCCGCCGAAGCACAGGCGGCACAGCAACTGCAGCGCGACGAGGCGCAGTTCGAGGTCGGCGGCATCGCGCGCGCGCAGGTCGACGATGCGCGCGCCAACCTGGCGATCAAGGCGGCACGCGTGCGCGAGCTGGTCGAGCAGTTGCAGGTCTCGAAGCTGCCGGCGCGCCAAGCGCAGATCCGCGCGCAGGACGCCCAGGTGGCCGCGGCGCGCGCCGTGGCCAGCCAGCAGGCCTGGCGCCTGGACCAGAAGCAGGTCTCGGCGGCGCAGGCCGGCCGCGTGGTCGATACCCTGTACCGCGAAGGCGAATGGGTGCCGGCGGGCAGCCCGGTGGTGCGCATGCTGCCGCCGGGCAACGTGAAGTTGCGCTTCTTCGTGCCGGAGACGGTGGTCGGCTCGATTCAGCCCGGCCGCCAGCTGAAGCTGCAGTGCGACGGCTGCGCCGCGGACATCGCGGCAACGGTGAGCTATGTCGCCGACGCGCCCGAATACACGCCACCCGTCATCTACAGCAACGAGACGCGCGCCAAGCTGGTCTTCATGGTCGAGGCCCGACCCGTGCCGGCAAAGGCGCTGGCGCTGCGCCCGGGACAGCCGGTCACGGTGACGCTGCAATGAGCCCGCCGGGCCGCCCCAAGGACGAATGCCCCCGCTTGGCGGGACGGGCCGCAGGCCGAAGGGTGCCCCAATGAACACCCCGGCCCACGAGCCCGCGATCGACGTTCAGGGCCTGAACAAGCATTTCGGCGACAAGCATGTCGTCAACAACCTGACGATACGCGCCAACCGCGGCGAGATCCTCGGCTTCCTCGGCCCCAACGGCAGCGGCAAGACGACCTCGATCCGCCTGATGTGCGGGCTGCTGACGCCGGACTCGGGCTCGGGCACCTGCCTCGGCTACGACATCCGCAAGCAGAGCGACCAGATCAAGCGCCACGTCGGCTACATGACGCAGCGCTTCTCCTTCTGGGACGACCTGTCGATCCGCGAGAACCTGGACTTCGTCGCGCGCATGTACCAGATGCCGTCGCGGCGCGAGGTGGTCGATCGCGCCATCGAGGGTCTGAACCTGAAGGCCCGCGCCAGCCAGCTGGCCGGCGCGTTGTCGGGCGGCTGGAAGCAGCGACTTGCACTCGCGGCGTGCATGCTGCATCAGCCCGAGCTGCTGCTGCTGGACGAGCCCACCGCCGGCGTCGACCCGAAGGCCCGGCGCGAGTTCTGGGAGGAGCTGCACGGCCTGGCCGCGCGCGGCATCTCGATTCTCGTCAGCACGCACTAC
The DNA here is from genome assembly GCA_963837675.1 of uncultured beta proteobacterium. Lineage (GTDB taxonomy): Bacteria > Pseudomonadota > Gammaproteobacteria > Burkholderiales > Burkholderiaceae_C > Rubrivivax. Next base: position 846,484 of record CAWIOH010000003.1, read on the forward strand.
ATGGACGAGGCCGAGCGCTGCCACAAGCTGGCCTACATCGCCTACGGCCGCCTGATGGCCGAGGGCACGGCCGCGGACATCGTCGCGGCGCAGCGGCTCAGCACCTGGTCGGTTTGCGGTGGCGACTTGACAGCCATGACCAAGAAGCTGCATGCCGAACCGGGGGTCGAACAGATCGCCGCCTTCGGCGCGTCGCTGCACGTCACCGGCCGCGACGCCGCCGCGCTGCAGGCCGCGCTGCGCCGCGTGACGGCTGGCACCGAAAGCCATATCGAAGCCTCCGAAACCGGGCTCGAGGACGTCTTCATCCATCTGATGAGCGAATCCTCGGACAACTACGACGGCGCCCAGCGATGAAGCGCTTCTCGACCAGCCGCTGGTGGGCCGTCGTGCTGAAGGAATTCCTGCAGTTGCGGCGCGACCGCATCACCTTCGCGATGATCGTGGGCATTCCGATCGTCCAGCTGATGCTCTTCGGTTACGCCATCAACACCGAACCGAAACACCTGCCCACGGCGGTGGTCATCGCCGAGCACAGCGAGTTCACGCGCAGCTTTCTCGCGGCAATGAAGAACACCGGCTACTTCGACTTCGTCGCGGAGCTGGACAGCGAACCGGCGGCGCACGCGGCACTCGCCCGCGGCGAGCTGAAGTTCGTCGTCAATTTTCCGGCCGACTTCACGCGCCGGCTGTTGCGCGGCGAGCGGCCCGCGGTGCTGATCGAGGCCGACGCCACCGATCCCGCGGCGGCCGGCGCGGCGCTCGCGTCGGTGAGCCAGCTCGCGTCGTCGGTGGCGGGCAAGGACCTTGGCGGGGCGTTGGCGCCGCTGCGCGGCGGCGAAGCGCCGTTCGACGTGCAGGTGCACCGGCTCTACAACCCCGAAGGCCTGAGCCAGCTGAACATCGTGCCGGGACTGATGGGCGTGATCCTGGCGATGACGATGGTCATGATGACCGGGCTGGCGATGACGCGCGAGCGCGAACGCGGAACGATGGAGAACCTGCTGGCGATGCCGTCGACGCCTTTGGAGGTGATGACCGGCAAGATCATTCCCTACGTCTTCATCGGCCTGATCCAGTCGTCGATCATCCTGCTGGCCGCGCGCTGGTTGTTCGACGTGCCCTTCGTCGGCAGCGTCGCCGTGCTCTACGCCGTGGCGCTGCTGTTCATCTGCGCCAACCTGACGGTGGGCATCACCCTGTCGTCGCTGGCGCGCAACCAGCTGCAGGCGATGCAGCTCACGTTCTTCTACTTCCTGCCGTCGATCCTGCTGTCCGGCTTCATGTTCCCTTTCGAGGGCATGCCGCGCTGGGCGCAGGCCGTCGGCTCGCTGATACCGACCACCTATTTCATGCGCGCGGTGCGTGGCATCCTGCTCAAGGGCAATCACTGGGCCGATCTGTGGCCGCACATCTGGCCGATGCTGCTGTTCACCGCGGTGGTGTTGACGATCGCGTTGCGCTTCTATCGCAAGACCTTGGACTGAGGATGAAGCGACTGTGCTGCGTCACGACGGTCGTGCTGGCGGCCTGCACGCACGCGCCGCTGCGCGCGCCGCAAGTGCCGACGGCGGCGCACTACACACCGGGACCGGCGTTGCAGCAGACCGCCGCGGCCGGCGAGCTGCACGGCGGCCAAGCCCAGCAATTCGTCGCCGGCCAGGACATCCCGGCGCAGTGGTGGAGCCTGTTTCAGTCGTCGGCGCTCGATGCGCTGGTGCGCCAGGCGCTGCAGAACAGCCCCACGCTGGCTCAGGCCGACGCCAAGCTGCGCCAGGCCGAGGAGGGCCGCAATGCCCGCGCCGGGGCGACCCAATACCCGCGGGTGGATGCGAATCTGTCCGCCAACCGGGTCGACATCGGTGCGGATTCCTTCGGCAGCAAGGGCCCGCTGCCGGCGATGCCCCTCGACCTGTTCCTCGCCTCGGTCGCAGTCTCGTACAACCTCGATCTCTTCGGCGCCAACCGCCATGAACTCCAGGCGTTGCAGGCCGGGATCGATCGCCAGCGCTACGAAATCGAAGCCGCGCGGCTGATGCTCGCCGGCAATGTCGTCACCGCGGCCATCCGCGAAGCTTCGTTGCGCGAGCAGCTCGACACCACCGAGAAGATCATTGCGCTGCAGCAGCGCCGCCTGGCCATCGTCGAGCGCCTCGAACAACTCGGCACCGCGTCGCAAGGCGATGTCATCGCGCAGCGCCTGGAACTCGCACAGACGCGCGCGCTGCTGCCGCTGCTGCAGCGCCAGCTCGAGCAGCTGCGGCATCGGCTGGCCGTCTACACCGGCCAGGCGCCCGGCGCGGCGCAGTTGCCGATGTTCCGCCTGGCCGATCTGCAACTACCGGCGCAGCTGCCGCTGAGCCTGCCGTCGGACCTGGCGCGGCAGCGGCCCGACATCCGCGCCGCCGAGGCGCTGCTGCAACAGGCCGGCGAACAGGTGGGCGTGGCCACCGCGAACCTGTATCCGCAGATCACGCTGTCGGCCAACGCGGGCTCGCTCGCCACCCACGCCGGCGACCTGTTCGGTGCAGGCACCGCCTTCTACCTGCTGGGTGCGTCGCTGACCCAGCCGATATTTCGCGGCGGCGAACTGAAGGCGCGGCGCCGCGAGGCAGTGGCGGCCTACGATCAGGCCGCGGCGGCCTACCAGGAGGTCGTGTTGCAGGGACTGCAGAACGTCGCCGACGTGCTGCGCGCCTTGGAGGCCGATGCCCGCAGCCTGCAGGCGCGGGCTGACGCGGCCGCGCAGGCGCAGCGCCATCACGCCATCGTCGCGGCCCGCTTCCAGGCCGGTGGGGTCAGCCTGTACCTGCTGCTCGACGCCGAGCGCCAGCTGCAGTCGACGCTGCTGGAACGCACCCAGGCCGTCGCCGATCGTTATGCCGACTCTGCCGCGCTGCTGCAGGCCCTGGGCGGCGGTTGGTGGCATGGGTCGCCCGATACCCGGCAAACGCCGCAATGAGGTCCGCATCGCGGGCGATGACCACCACCGATATACTCCGCCCCAGCGCCGATTTGATCCAGATTGCGGGCGCTTTAACAAATGCAGCTAAAGAGGCTCACCCGGTGACCGCCTCCTTGGCTGCGGCTCCGGGTTTTTCGTTCACAGGCTCATGGCTTCGGTCGGCACCGTCACCCCCCAGTCGATGCACTTCGCGGCGGCGCTGCCGCTGCAAAGCGGCTCCAGCCTGGCCGACTACACGCTGGTCTATGAAACCTACGGCAAGCTCAACGCCGCGCGCAGCAATGCGGTGCTGGTGTGCCACGCGCTGAATGCCAGCCACCATGTCGCCGGCCAGTATGCAGGCCAGGACAACGGCCTCGGCTGGTGGGACAACCTGATCGGCCCGGGCAAGCCGCTGGACACCGATCGCTTCTTCGTCATTGGCGTCAACAACCCCGGCTCGTGCTTCGGCAGCACCGGGCCGATGAGCGCGAACCCGGCCAACGCGGGCAAGCCCTACGGGGCCGACTTTCCGGTGGTGACGGTGGAGGATTGGGTCGATGCGCAGGCGCGGTTGCTCGACGGCCTGGGCATCGAGAGACTCGCGGCCGTCATCGGCGGCAGCCTGGGCGGCATGCAGGCACTGGCGTGGACGCTGCGCTTTCCCGCGCGTGTGGGCCATTGCATCGCCATCGCCAGCGCACCCAACCTGTCGGCGCAGAACATCGCCTTCAACGAGGTGGCGCGCCGCGCCATCGTCACCGACCCGGATTTCCACGACGGCCACTATCAGCAGCATGGCGTGGTACCGCGGCGCGGGCTGCGCGTGGCGCGCATGCTGGGCCACATCACCTACCTGTCGGACGACTCGATGGACGCCAAGTTCGGCCGCCAGCTGCGCGCCGCCGCCCCCGCCTACAGCACGCAGGGCATCGAGTTCCAGATCGAAAGCTACCTGCGCCACCAGGCGGACAAGTTCAGCGAGTACTTCGACGCCAACACCTACCTTTTGATCACCCGCGCGCTGGACTACTTCGACCCGGCGCGCGCCGCCGGCGACGATCTGGCCCGCGCCTTTGCGCCGGCGCGCGACAACAGGTTTCTGATCGTCAGCTTCACCACCGACTGGCGTTTCGCGCCGCAGCGCTCGCGCGAGATCGTCAAGGCGCTGGTGGACAACCGCATTGCCGTCAGCTACGCCGAGATCGACGCGCCGCATGGGCACGATGCCTTCCTGCTCGACGACGCGCGCTACCACGGCCTGCTCAGAGCCTATTTCGAGCGCGTATCGCAGGAGGTCTCGAAGTGATGCCGGCCGAGGCGCGCCAGTGAGCGAACGCGCCGATCTGGCGATCATTGCGGATCTGGTGCCGCCGGGTTCGCGGGTGCTCGACCTGGGCTGCGGCGGCGGCGAGCTGCTGGCCCACCTGCAGCAGCAGCGCGGCTGCAGCGGCTACGGCATCGAGATCGCCGATGCCAACGTGCTGGCCTGCGCGCAGCGCGGCGTCAACGTCATTCAGCGCAACCTGGAAGAAGGCCTGGCGCTGTTCGACGACGCCAGCTTCGACGTGGTGCTGCAACTGGAGACGCTGCAGAACCTGCGCAACACCGAGAACATGCTGCGCGAGACCGCGCGTGTGGGCCGCATCGGCGTCGTCAGCTTCCCCAACTTCGCGCACTGGCCGAACCGGCTGCGCGTGCTGGCCGGACGCATGCCGGTGACCAAGGCGCTGCCCTACCAGTGGTACGACACGCCCAACATCCGCGTCGGCACGCATGCCGATTTCGAGGTGCTGGCAAAGACGACCGGGCTGCGCATCATCGACAGCTTCGGCCTGCACGACGGCCGGGTGCTGCGGCGCTGGCCGAACCTGCGCGCACGCGTGTCGGTGTTCAAGTTCGAGCGGGCCTGAATCGATGCCGCCCGCACGCACTCGCGCAGGTATCGGTATAACGGCGGCTGGCTCGAAACGGGCATTGTCGAAAGGGTGTGCATGAGGGTTCGGGAGCGGCGGCAACGCGGCGTCATCGGCATGGCCGCGTTGCTGGTGCTGGCACTGGTGGTCGGGTGTGATTTCAAGCCAGCGCCGCAGGACAAGCCGCCCGGCGGCGCGCCACCGCCGGCCGAGGTCGGCGTGGTCACGGTGACGCCGCGCGCAGTACCGATCACCACCGAGCTGCCGGGCCGGCTCGAGGCCTCGCGCGTGGCGCAGGTGCGTGCGCGCGCCGCCGGCATCCTGCAAAGGCGCCTGTTCCGCGAGGGCAGCGATGTCAAGGCCGGGCAGCTGCTGTTCCAGATCGACGCCGCGCCCTACCAGGCGGCGCTGGCCAGCAGCCAGGCCACGCTGGCCAGGGCGCAGGCCAACCTGACGCAGGCCGCGGCGCAGGCCGAGCGCTTCAAGCCGCTGCTCGATGCCGAGGCGATCAGCAAGCAGGAGTACATCAACGCCGTGGCCGCCAACAAGCAGGCCGAAGCCGACGTGGCCGCCGCCAAGGCGGCGGTGCAAAGCGCGCAGATCAACCTGGGCTACGCCAACGTGACGGCGCCGATCAGCGGTCGCATCGGCCGCGCGCTGGTGACGGAAGGCGCGCTGGTCGGCCAGGGCGAGGCGACGCAGCTGGCGCTGATCCAGCAGATCAATCCGATGTACCTGAACTTCACGCAGTCCACCGCCGAGGTGCTGCGGCTGAAGCGCGCGCTGGCCAGCGGCCAGCTGCAGCGCGCCGGCGGCGGCGATGCGGCGCGCGTGCGCCTGCTGCTCGACGACGGCAGTGAGTACAAGCTCGCCGGCAAGCTGCTCTTCACCGACCTGTCGGTGGACCCGGGCACCGGCCAGGTGACGCTGCGCGCCGAGGTGCCGAATCCGACGGGCCTGCTGCTGCCCGGCATGTACGTGCGCGTGCTGCTCGACCAGGCGCAGATGAACGACGCCATCACGTTGCCGCAGCAGGCGGTGACGCGCGGGCCCACCGGCGACACGGTGATGGTCGTCGGCAGCGATGGCAAGGTGGCCCCGCGGCAGATCAGGGTGGGTTCGGTGCAGGACGGGCAATGGCTGATCCTCGATGGCCTGAAGGCCGGCGAAATGGTGATGGTCGACGGCTTCCAGAAGCTGCGCGGCGCGGCGCCGGTGAAGCCCGTGCCGTGGGCACCGCAGGGGGCGGGCAGCGCACCGAAAGCGGCCTCGCACGCCAGTGCCGCTGGCGCCGCGGCGGCGCCGGGCAGCGCCGCGTCGGCACGGTAGGGCGCACTCGCCATGGCCGCGTTCTTCATCGACCGCCCGATCTTTGCCTGGGTGATCGCGCTGTTCATCCTGGTGCTGGGCAGCGTGTCGATCACCCAGCTGCCGGTGTCCCAGTACCCGACCGTCGCGCCACCATCGATCGTCGTCAGCGCCGCCTATCCCGGCGCGTCGGCGCAGACGCTCGAAGACAGCGTCATCAGCGTCATCGAGCGCGAGATGAACGGCTCGCCCGGGCTGATCTACATGGAGTCGGTCAGCCAGGCCAACGGCAGCGGGCAGATCACGCTGAGCTTCGAGCCCGGCACCAATTCCGATCAGGCGCAGGTGGATGTGCAGAACCGCCTCGGCCGCGCCACGCCGCGCTTGCCGGCGGCGGTGGTGCAGCAGGGCGTGCGCGTGGACAAGTCGCGCTCGAACTTCCTGCTGTTCACCATCCTGTCCAGCGACGACCCGGCCTTCACGCCGGTCGCGCTGGGCGACTTCGCGTCGCGCAACGTGCTGCCCGAGCTGCAGCGCGTACCCGGCGTCGGCCAGGCGCAGCTGTTCGGCACCGAACGCGCGATGCGCATCTGGATCGACCCGGCCAAGCTGGTCGGCTTCAACCTGTCGGCGGCCGATGTCAACAACGCCATCCGCACGCAGAACGCGCAGGTCGCCTCGGGCACCATCGGCGAGCTGCCCAACCTGGCCGAGCAGGCGATCTTCGCCACGGTGGTGGTCGATGGCCAGCTGAGCACGGTGGAGCAGTTCGGCGACATCGTGCTGCGCGCCAACCTCGACGGTTCCACCGTGCGGCTGAAGGATGTGGCCCGGCTGGAGCTCGGCGCGCAGGCCTACGGCACCTCGGCGCGGCTGAACGGCAAGCCGTCCACCGGCATCGGCGTGCAGTTGTCGCCGACGGGCAATGCGCTGGCCACGGCCAAGGCCATCCGCGTGCGCATGGCCGAGCTGTCGAAGTTCTTCCCGCCGGGCGTCAAGTACAGCATTCCCTACGACAGTTCGCGCTTCGTCGACATCTCGATCCGCCAGGTGGTCGAAACCCTGCTGGAAGCGGTGGCGCTGGTGTTCGTGGTGATGTACCTGTTCCTGCAGAACATCCGCTACACCATCATCCCGACGATCGTCGTGCCGGTGTCGCTGATGGGCAGCTTCGCGGTGCTGCTGGGCCTGGGCTTCTCGATCAACGTGCTGACCATGTTCGGCATGGTGCTGGTCATCGGCATCGTCGTCGATGACGCCATCGTCGTGGTCGAGAACGTCGAGCGCATCATGAGCGAAGAGGGCCTGCCGCCGCTGCAGGCCACGCGCAAGGCGATGCGCCAGATCAGCGGCGCCATCGTCGGCATCACCGTGGTGCTGATTTCCGTTTTCGTGCCGCTGGCCTTTTTCGGCGGCGCGGTGGGCAACATCTACCGCCAGTTCTCGGCCGTGATGGTCTCGTCGATCGCATGTTCGGCCTTCATGGCACTGTCGCTGACGCCGGCGCTGTGCGCCACCTTGCTGCAAGCCCGTCGAAGCCGGCCACAAGCATGTCAAGGGCGGCTTCTGGGGCATGTTCAACCGCGGCTTCGCACGCACCGCCAAGGGCTATGAAGGCCTGGTGGCGCGCATGCTGAAGCGCGCCTGGCGCTTCCTCATCATCTATCTGGCGATCATCCTGGCGGTGGTGTGGCTGTTCACCAAGCTGCCGACCTCGTTCCTGCCGGCCGAGGACCAGGGCTACATCCTGGTCAACGTGCAACTGCCACCGGGCGCGACGCAGAACCGCACGCTCGAGGTGATGAAGCAGGTCGAAGGCTTCGTGCTCAAGCAGCCCGAAGTGCAGAGCATGGTCAGCGTGCTCGGCTTCAGCTTCGCCGGCAGCGGGCAGAACGCTGCGCTGGCCTTCGTCACGCTGAAGGATTGGCATGAGCGCGCGGGCGCCGCACACACCGCACAGGCGGTGGCCGGGCGTACCTTCGGCGCGATGATGGGCGTGCGCGATGCCTTCATCTTCCCGTTGAGCCCGCCGCCGATTCCCGAGCTGGGCACGGCCTCGGGCTTCAGCTTCCGCCTGCAGGACCGCGGCGGACTGGGCCATGAGGCGCTGGTCGCGGCGCGCAACCAGTTGCTCGGCTTGGCCGGCCAGAGCAAGCTGCTGACCAGCGTGCGCCCCGACGGTCTGGAAGACGCGCCGCAGCTGATGCTGGACATCGACCGCGACAAGGCCAATGCGCTGGGCGTGAGCTTCGATGCCATCAACAGCGTGGTTTCCACCGCGCTCGGCTCGGCCTATGTCAACGACTTCCCCAACAGCGGGCGCCTGCAGCGGGTGGTGGTGCAGGCCGATGCCGGCGCACGCATGCAACCGGAGGATCTGCTGAAGCTGAACGCGCTGAGCGCCACCGGCAAGGTGGTGCCGCTGTCGGCCTTCGCGAGCACGCGCTGGGTCACCGGTCCGATGCAGACCATCCGCTACAACGGCTATCCGACGATGCGCATTTCGGGCGAGGCCGCACCGGGCGTCAGCAGTGGCCAGGCACTGGCTGAGATGGAACGCCTGGCGGCGCAACTGCCGACCGGCTTCGCCTATGAGTGGACCGGCCAGTCGCGCGAGGAGAAGCTGTCCGGCGCCACCGCCTTCATCCTGTTCGGCTTTTCGCTGCTGTCGGTGTTCCTGTGCCTGGCCGCCCTGTACGAGAGTTGGTCGATCCCGCTGTCGGTGCTGCTGGCCGTGCCGCTGGGCGTGCTGGGCGTGATGCTGGCGGCGCTGACGGCTGGCACCTCGAACGACGTGTACTTCAAAGTCGGGCTGATCACCATCATCGGCCTGTCGGCGAAGAACGCGGTGCTGATCATCGAGTTTGCCAAGGAGGCCCATGCCCGCGGCAAGGATCTGATCGCCGCGGTGCTCGAGGCCGCGCATCTGCGCTTCCGGCCGATCATCATGACGTCGATGGCCTTCATCTTCGGCGTGCTGCCGCTGGCACTGGCCAGTGGTGCCGGCTCGGCCAGCCAGCGCGCCATCGGCACGGCGGTGATCGGCGGCATGCTCAGCGCCAGCTCGCTGGCGCTGCTGTTCGTGCCGATCTTCTTCGTCGTCGTGCGCCGTATCTTCAAGGGCAGCGAGCGCCAGCGCCGCCTGGCTGCGCACGAGGTCGATGGCGCCGCGCCCGCCGAGGGGTCACGATGAGCGGCCGGCGCCACCAGCGCCTGCGCAGCTGGCCCCCGGCCCTGCTCATCGCCGCACTCGCCGGCTGCGGCTCGATGGCACCGACCTACGAGCGGCCGGTGGCGCCGGTGCCCAACACCTATCCCGACGAGCCGGTGCCGGGCACGCCGGCGATCGTGCCCGCCGCCGATCTGCAATGGCAGCAGTTCTTCACCGACCCGCGACTGAAGGCGTTGATCCAGATTGCACTGCGCAACAACCGCGACCTGCGCGTGGCCGTGCTCAACATCGAGCTGGCGCGCGCGCAATACCAGATCCAGCGCTCCTTCGAGGTGCCCGCCGTCACGCTCGGCGCCACCGGGCTGGCCGAGCCGGACGTGGCCGGCAACGGCACCAGCACCTACTACACCGCGGGGCTGAACATCACCGGCTACGAGCTCGACCTGTTCGGCCGCGTGCGCAGCCTGAGCGATGCCGCGCTGGAACAGTTCTTCGCCACCGAGGAGGCGCGCAAGGCGGCGCAGATCAGCCTGATCGCGGCGGTCGCCAACACCTACTACGCGGTGCTGGCCGACGACGAGCAGCTCGACGTCACGCGCAAGACCCTGGCCACGCGCGAAGAAAGCTACCGGCTGCAACGCCTGCGCTACGAAAACGGCGCGGCCTCGGCCTACGACTTCGCCCAGGCGGTGACGCTGGTCGAAGGCGCGCGCGCCGCACTGGCCCTGCTGCAGCGCCAGCGCGCGCAGGATCAGAACGCGCTGGTGCTGCTGCTGGGCCAGGCACCGGGGGCAGCGCGCCTGCCCGATGGGCTGGCGCTGGCGGCGCAGGGCCTGCTGGCCGACTTGCCGGCCGGCCTGCCATCGGAGCTGCTGGAGCGCCGGCCGGACATCCAGCGCGCGGAGCGCCAGCTGAAGGCCGCCAACGCCAACATCGGTGCGGCGCGCGCGGCCTTCTATCCGCGCATCACGCTCACCGGCAGTGTCGGCGTCGCCAGCGACGACCTGACCGGGCTGTTCTCCAACCGCGCCTGGCAGTTCGCGCCGCGCATCACGCTGCCGATCTTCGATGGCGGGGCGAACCAGGCCAATCTGGAATCCAGCCAGGTCAGCCGCGACATCGCGGTGGCGCTGTACGAGCGCTCGATCCAGACGGCGTTTCGCGAAGTCGCCGACGCGTTGGCGGGCCGCGCCACGCTGGGCGAACAGCTGCGCGCGCTGCGCGCGCAGGCGAAGGCCGAAGCCCAGCGCTTCCAGCTGGCCGACCTGCGCTACCAAAACGGCGCATCGAGCTACCTGGACGTGCTCGACGCGCAGCGTGCGCTGTTCCAGTCCCAGCAATTGGTGGTGATCGCCCAGGCCTCGCTGGTGCAGAACCAGGTCAACCTGTACAAGGCGCTGGGAGGCGGCTGGACTGCACCCGTGAATTGACCGGCGCGCCGCGCCGCCTACACTGCAGCGCATGCCCGCCACGCAACGTGTGCCCGATACGCCACCATTTGCGCTGACCACGGCCGATGGCTTGAGCCTGGACTTGCGCAGCTGGCCTGCGGCCGAGCCGGCCAAGGGCACGGTGCTGATCGTGCATGGCCTGGGCGAACACATCGGCCGCTATGCCCATGTCGCGGCCATGCTGAACGGCTGGGGCTGGCACGCCGCGGGCTACGACCAGCGCGGCCATGGCCGCAGCCAGGGCGCGCGCGGTGGTCTGCCCCGCGACGATGACCTGCTGCAGGACCTGGCGCGGGTCATCGAGCGTGCGCGCGCCGCCCGGCCTGGCCCCTTGGTGCTGCTGGGCCATAGCCTGGGCGGGCTGGTCGCGGCACGCTTCGCGGCCGGCGGCATCGGCGCGACCGAGCCCTGGTACCGTCCGGTGGATGCACTGGTGCTGTCGTCGCCCGCGCTCGACCCGGGCATGAACGCCGGGCAGAAGCTGCTGCTGGCCTTGCTCGGCCGACTGGCACCGGCGCTGGCCGTGAACAACGGGCTGAAGCCCGCCTGGATCTCGCGCGATGACGCAGTGGTGCAGCGCTACGTTGCCGACCCGCTGGTGCACGACCGCGTCACGCCGCGGCTGGCGCGGTTCATCGTTGACAGTGCCAAGGTGGTGCGCGAACGCGCGCCGCTGTGGGAGCTGCCCACCTTGCTGCTGTATGCCGGCAGCGACCGCTGCGTCGCCCCGGGCGGCAGCGCGGGTTTTGCCGCGGCGGCGCCGCAGGCGCGCGTGTCGACGCATGAATTCCGGGCGCTGTACCACGAGATCTTCAACGAGCCCGAGCAGGCCCAGGTCTTCGATCGGCTCGGCGAATGGCTGGCGCAGCAGGTGACAGGCGCCAGCGACTGAGCCACGGCGCTTTCAGCGCTATCGTGGCGGGCGGATCAACAGGAGAGCTTCGACATGAAAATCGCCTTCTTCGGCACCGGCCTGATGGGCAGCGGCTTCGTGCGCCGCCTGCGCGCCAATGGCCACGAGGTCAACGTGTGGAACCGCAGCCCGGCCAAGGCGCAGGCGCTGCAGGACGCGGGCGCCAAGGCCTTCGCCGACCCCGCGGCGGCCCTGGCCGGCGCCGGGCGCGTGCACCTGTCGCTGTCGGACGACGCGTCGGTGGATGCGGTGCTCGAGCCGCTGGCCGAGAAGATCGCCGCCAGCACCTGGATCATCGATCACACCACCACCGCGGTCACGCCGACGGCCGAGCGCGTGGCGCGCTGGGACGCGCGCGGCAAGACCTTCGTGCATGCGCCGGTGTTCATGGGCCCGGCCAATGCCGCCGACGGCAGCGGGCTGATGCTGGTGTCGGGCGCCAAGGCGCGGCACGATGCCCTGCTGCCGGCGCTGCAGGCCATGACCGGCAAGGTGCTGTACCTGGGAGAGCAGCCCGAACGCGCCGCCGCCTTCAAGCTCTTCGGCAACATGACGCTGATCGGCATGATGGGCGTGCTGGGCGACGTCAACCGGCTGGCACATTCGGTGGGCATCGGCACCGAGGATGCGTTTTCGCTGTTCCAGCACTTCAACCCCGGGCAGTTGCTGCCGGCGCGTGCGGCGCGCATCGCCTCGGGCAAGTTCGACCAGCCGTCCTTCGAGTTGGCGATGGCGCGCAAGGACGTGCGCCTGATGGTCGAACAGGCGCGCAGCGGCGGCGTCGAGCTGTTCGTCATGCCCGGCGTGATGGCGATGTTCGATGCGGCGATCGCGCGCGGCGAGGGGGCGCTGGACTCCGCGGCCGCGGCGCGGGTGCCGCAGTGAAGGCCCCGCCATGATCGAACACCATCTCGATATCGCGACGGCTGACGGCGCGATGAACAGCTTCGTCGTCCACCCCGAAGAAGACGGGCCCCATCCCGTGGTGCTGTTCTACATGGACGCGCCCGGCAAGCGCGAGGAGCTGCACGACATGGCGCGGCGCCTGGCGGCGGTCGGCTACTTCGTCGTGCTGCCCAACCTGTACCACCGGCGCAGCCGCGACTTCTACCTGAAGGAGCGCACCGAAGCGGCCATGGCGGTGATGTTCGAGCACATGAACTCTCTGAACGCCGCCACCACGCGCACCGACACGCGGGCGATGCTCGACTTTGTGGACACGCGGCCGGCAGCGGATGCCAGGCGCATCGGCGCGGTGGGCTACTGCATGAGCGGGCCCTTCGTGATGTGGGCGGCGGCCGCCTTCCCGCAGCGGCTGCGCTGCATCGCATCGATCCACGGCGCCAACATGGCCACCGACGCGCCGGACTCGCCGCACCGCATCGCCGGCCAGGTGAAGTGCGAGAGCTACTTCGCCTGTGCGCAGATCGACAAATGGGCGCCGCCGGCCGACATCGCCAAGCTCGAAGCCGGATTGCAGGCGGGCAACGTGCCGCATCGCATCGAGTGGTACCCCGCGGTCGAGCACGGCTTCGTCTTCCCGCTGCGCGCCGGCGTCTACAACGCTGCCGCAGCCGAGCGCCACTGGGAACGGCTGTTCAGCCTTTTCGCACGCCATCTGCAATCCGCAAGCGCCAAGGAGGCCGCATGAACGCCCGTGACCCGAAACTGCCACTGCAACCCGACGAAGCCACCGCGCTGGCGGCCCATGCCGAGCGCAGCTGGGACGAGATGATCGTGCCGGCGCTGACCGACTACATCGCCGTCCCCGCGAAGAGCCCGATGTTCGATGCCGACTGGGCCGAACATGGTTATCTCGACCGGGTGGTGCGCGATGCCGCGGCCTGGGTCGAAGGGCGCAAGGTGCCGGGGCTGAAGCTGGAATTGATCCGGCTCGACGGCCGCACGCCGCTGATCTTCTTCGACGTGCCGGCCACGCGGTCGCACAGCAAGGAGACGGTGGTCTTTTACGGCCACCTGGACAAGCAGCCCGAGTTCAACGGCTGGCGCCACGACCTCGGGCCATGGACGCCGAAATATGAAAACGGCAAGCTCTACGGCCGCGGTGGCGCCGACGACGGTTATGCGGTGTATGCCGCGATCACTGCCATCGAAGCGCTCGACGCGCAGGGGATTCCGCGGCCGCGCTGCATCGGACTGATCGAAAGCTGCGAGGAAAGCGGCTCGCCCGACCTGCCGGCCTATCTGGAGCTGTTGCGCGAACGGCTGGGCCAGGTCGGCCTGGTGGTGTGTCTGGACAGCGGCGCCGGCAGTTACGACCAGCTGTGGCTGACGACCAGCCTGCGCGGCATGGTCAGCGGCGTGCTGAAGGTGGAGGTGCTGAGCGAAGGCATCCACTCGGGCGACGCCAGCGGGCTGGTGCCATCGAGCTTTCGCATCCTGCGCCACCTGCTCGACCGGCTGGAGGATTCGCGCACCGGGCAGTTGCTGCCACAGAGTTTTCATTGCGACATTCCGGCGCATCGCGTCGAGCAGGCGCAAGCCACGGCGGCGATCCTGCGGGACGAGGTGTACCGGCGCTTCCCCTGGGCCTGTGGCGCCGATGGTGGCGCGGTGCTGCCCACCACCACCGACCCGGTGCAGGTGCTGCTGAATCGCACCTGGCGGCCCACGCTCAGCGTCACCGGCGTCGACGGCTTCCCGCCGCTTTCCAACGCGGGCAACGTGCTGCGCCCCTACACCGCCTTCAAACTCAGCCTGCGGCTGCCGCCGCTGGTGGATGCGCACGAAGCCTCGGGCCAGCTGAAGGCGCTGCTCGAAGACAACGCGCCGTACAACGCCAAGGTCACGTTCCATCCCGATGGTCGCGCCGGTGCGTTGGGCGCGAGCGGCTGGAACGCGCCGTCGCTGGCGCCGTGGCTGGAGCGCGAGCTCGACGCCGCATCGACCACGCATTTCGGCGCGCCGCTGGGCTTCATCGGCCAGGGCGGCACGATCCCGCTGATGTGCATGCTGCAGGCCGGCTTCCCGATGGCGCAGATGATGGTCTGCGGTGTCCTGGGGCCGAAGAGCAACGCCCACGGGCCGAACGAATTCCTGCACGTGCCCTACGGAAAGAAACTCACCGCCGCGGTGGCGCAGGTGGTGGCGGCTTGTCCGTGATGTGTGCTTTCGACATCGTCTGCCGGCGCGGCACATAGCTGCCGCCGCGCCGCATGCGGCGCCCGGGTGCGCCGTGGGAGAAGCGCATGGGACTGTCAAGCTGGGTGGGCCGCGCGGCGATGGAGGCCTTCGCCAAGGCGCTGCCGCCGATGGGCGACACCGAGCGCGCCGCGCTCGAAGCTGGCACGGTCGGCTTCGAAGGCGAGTTGTTTGCCGGTGGGCCCGATTTCGACGCGCTGCGCGCACGGGGGCCGAACCGGCTGACGGCCGCGGAGCAGGCCTTCCTCGACACCGAGGTGCGCGCGTTGTGCGCGATGCTCGACGACGATCGCGATCGACACGGCGCAGGACCTGCCGCCGCAAGTCTGGCAGACTCCTGCGCGACCGGCGCTTCTTCGGCGATGATCATCCCGCGCGAGCACGGCGGGCTGGGCTTCGGCCACTATCGCCCATGCCACGGTGGTGACGCGCATCGCCACCGTGAACATCGCCGCCGCGGTGACGGTGATGGTGCCCAACTCGCTGGGCCCGGCCGAGCTGCTGCTGCGCTACGGCAGCGACGCGCAGAAGAGGCACTACCTGCCGCGGCTGGCCGACGGTCGCGAGCTGCCCTGCTTCGCGCTGACCTCGCCCTACGCCGGCTCCGACGCGGCGTCGATTCCCGACGTCGGCGTGCTCGTCGAACGCGAGATCGACGGCCGCTTGCAGCGCGGCTTCGTCGTCAACTTCGACAAGCGCTACATCACGCTGGCGCCGGTGGCCACCGTGGTCGGCCTGGCCTTCCAGGCCGTCGACCCGTCGCGGCCCGAAGGGCAGCGCGAGCTGGGCATCACCTGCGCGCTGATCCCGGTGCCCACGCCGGGCATGGAGGTCGGCCGTCGCCATCGGCCGATGAATTCCGCCTTCATGAACGGGCCGGTGCGCGGCAGCGACGTGTTCGTGCCGATGGACTGGATCATCGGCGGCGAGGCGCAAGTCGGCCAGGGCTGGCGCATGCTGATGGAATGCCTGGCGGCGGGACGGGCGATCTCGCTGCCCGCGCTTGGCGCGGCGCTGCAGCAGAGCTCGCTCTTCGTCGCCAACGGCTACGGCCGCATCCGCGAGCAGTTCGGCCTGCCGATCGGCAGGTTCCACGCCGTGGCCGCGCTCATCGCGCGACGATGGCGGTCGAGCTGTATGCCAGCGACGCCGCACGGCGCTACACCGCGGCCGCGCTCGATGCCGGCGAGCAGCCCAGCGTGGCCAGCGCGATCCTCAAGGTGCAGCTCACCGAAGCCGGCCGGCGCGCCGTCAACGCCGGCATGGACATCCTTGGCGGCAAGGGCATCATCCGCGGGCCGAAGAACCTGCTCGGCGTGGCCTACCGGCATGCGCCGATCGCGATCACCGTCGAAGGCGCGAACCTGCTGACGCGCGCGCTGATCATCTTCGGCCAGGGCGCGGTGCGCTGCCATCCCCAGGTGCTGGCCGAGATGGACGCCGTGGCGGCGAGGGATGCGCCAGCGCTGGGCAGCGCGTTGCTCGCGCACGCGGCGCATGTGCTGCGCAACCTCGGCCGCAGCCTCTTCGGCGCGCGCTTGCGCGGCACGCCGCCGGCCGATCTGCGCGCCGAGGCCGCTCGCATCGCGCGGCTGTCGGCGCAGTTCGCACTCACGTGCCGACCTGGCGATGGGCCTGCTCGGCGGCCAGCTCAAGCGGCTGGAGCTGCTGTCGGCGCGCCTCGGCGACGTGCTCGGCTGCCTGTACTTGGCGGCCGCCTGCGTCTGGCGCTACGAGGCCGAAGGCGCGCCGGCGATGCTGCCGCTGGCGCGCGCCGCCATCCGGCATCAGCTCGGCGCTGGCCTCACGCCTGCTGCGCGAGCTGTATGCGAACCTTCCGTCGCGCGCCGCTGCGCTGGCTGGCCCCGCTGCTGCTGCACGGCAGCGCACGCCATCACGCGCTGCCGGATCGTGAGCTGCTGGCCCTGGCCGATGCGCTGCGCGACGAGCCGTGGCTGCTCGAACAGTTGTGTCCCGATATCGGCCGGCCGAAGCGGGGCGGCATGCTCGATCTGATGCGGGCATTGGAACTGTCGATGCCGGTGGCCGACGAGGTGCGGCGCTTTGAACAAGGTGCTGCGGCGCACGCGCTCGCTCGAGGCGGCAACCACCGGCGCGCGCGACCCGGCGGCCGCGCTGGCCTACCTGCAGGCCGCGGACCGTGTCATCCAGGTGGACGACTTCGCGCCTTGAGCCGAAGTCTTGGCGGCGCCATCGGCGCCGACCCTGTCGGACGGATCCGACAACGCAATGGGCACGCCGCCGATGCCCGCCGCGGCCGGCGCGCGACAGCATCCAGACCATGGCCCGCCGATGGGCCCGAAGGAGCCGCAGCATGCACGCC
This sequence comes from uncultured beta proteobacterium, assembly GCA_963837675.1. Lineage (GTDB taxonomy): Bacteria > Pseudomonadota > Gammaproteobacteria > Burkholderiales > Burkholderiaceae_C > Rubrivivax. The sequence continues at coordinate 863,694 of CAWIOH010000003.1, forward strand.
CCGAACCGCCATATCGTGATGAGCTTCGTCTCGGCCGACGACGCGACCGTCGCCGTGCTGCTGCTGTATCAGCTTGGCCTTGCTAGCGCCGATGTCGCCAGCTACACGCCAGCGCAGATGCGCGCACGGGCTTCGATCGTGCTGGCCCGGGCCGGCGCGCCGACGCCGCCGGGCCTGTTATCCGACCGGGTGATCGCGCAACGCGAGCTGGCGCGCTGCGGACACAGTTTCGTGCTGGTGCGAGCGCGCAGCGCCCCGCAGCTGAAGCGCATCGGCCGGATCGCCGCCGAGGCACACGCCTACAGGGCGCCGCCCTTGCCCGAACGCGCCGCGCCGCGGCGCCCGATGACGGCCATGGCCGGGCTCGTTGCCGACGCAGCGCCGCCGGGTCCTCGGCGGGCAACGGCGATTCCTGCCACGCTCCCCTGACGGGCATCGCCGCAGTGTGGGCGTCAGTGCACGTCCACCTGGCCGGTGGCGCGCGCGCGGATCAGCGACCACGACAGGCCCATGCCGATCACGCCGCCGAAGATGATCAGGCCGAGCCAGATCATCAACGCGCTGCCGTCGCCGTGCAGCAGCTTCATGTCGAACAAGAGCCAGACGAAGGTGCCCAGCAACAGGCAGCCGAGCACCACGCCGAGGGTGCCCAGCGCCGAATACGCGGTGCGCAGGCAGACCACCCATGCCACCAGCAGCGCCACGCCAAGGAAGGCCTTGGTCGCGCTGAGGCCCAATGGCGGCGTCGCCAGCCAGTGATAGAACGAGTGGCCGCTGGGGTTGAACGTGATCAGCACGAGCGCGATCGCCAGCACCACACGCACCGCCACGCCGAACCAGGAAATGCCTTGGACTGCCATCGTGGCGCGATTCTATCGACGCCGACAGCATCAACCCGGTTTGCTGGCCCCTTCGGCCTTGGGCGGTGGCGGCGGCTCGAATCGTCGGTCGGGCTTCGACGCGCGCTCGAACAGCCCTTCCACCTTCGGCAGGTTGGCCTCGATGTCCTTGATGCGCGTCGGCCCCGACGGGTGCGTGGACAGGAACTCCGGCGGCGCGCCCTTGCTCGCCACCGACATCTTCTTCCATAGCGTGACGCCCGCGGCCGGGTCATAGCCAGCGCGGGCGGCCAGCTCCATGCCCACCAGATCGGCTTCGGACTCGTCGTCACGGCTGAAGGTCAGCGTGAGCAGCTGCTCGCCCATGCCGGCCACCAGCCGTCCGGTGTTGCCCAGACCGAACAGCGCCGCGCCGATTTCCAGCGCGCCGCGCGTGGCGTAGCTCTTGCCCATGCGCTCGCGCGCATGTTCACGCAGCGCATGCGCCATCTCGTGGCCCATGATCATCGCCACTTCGTCGTCATTCAGCTGCAGCTTCTGCAGGATGCCCCAGAAGAAGGCGATCTTGCCGCCAGGCATGCAGAAGGCGTTCACAGCCGAGCTGCCGATGAGGATCACCTCCCAGCGCCATTTGGCGGCGCGCGGGTTCCAGGCCGTGGTGAAGGGAATGATGCGCTTGGCGATGTAGCGCAGGCGTATGAGTTGCGGGTTGTCGTCAGGGGCGAGCGCCCGCTTGTCTTTCGCCTGACGCTGCAACTGCGCGAATTCCTTCGCCGCCGCCGCTTCCACCTGGTCGGCCGGCACCAGCTTGCTGAAGCCCGAGTTCTTGCCGACGTCCACGCCCTCGCGCTGCGCCCATGCCGGCGGCGCCAGGCCGGTGCCCAGCAGCCCCAGCGTCAACCGCCGTCGGCGGTGCAGCACGCAGCCGCAAACGGCGGCGTGCTGCCATCGGGACGGTTCGGCGTCGGTGACGAAGCGCGATTGCATGATGTCGTGACTGTCCTGCAGCATGCCAGTTCCCCTGCCACGGGGCCTAGTCATCGCTGGCTTGATTGTTTGTAGGATCTGTTTCCAGTAAGCGCACGCTTTCGCGCATCCACCACAACATCCACAGCGCCGGCAGCGCGGCCACCGTGCTGATGATGAAGAACGCCGGCCAGCCGATCGATTCGGCCAGCACCCCGGCCAACGGCCCGACCCAGACGCGCCCGACCGAGGCAAAGGCGCTGAGCAGGGCGTACTGCGTGGCCGTGAAGCGCTGGTTGCACAGGCTCATGAGGAAGGCGACGAAGGCCGCGGTGCCCATGCCACCGGACAGGTTCTCGAAGGCAATGACCATCAGCAGCCCGCCATCCACCGGCGTGGGCATCGACAGTTGCACGAAGCCCCAGTCGAAAGGCGGCAGCACCAGCCCCGGCATCAAGCCCTTGCCGGCCACCGCCAGCCACCAGAAGCCCAGGTTGCTGGCCATCTGCAAGATGCCGAACAGCAGCAGCGCGCGCCAGAGGCCGAGCTTGAGCATCAGCAGCCCGCCGAGCAGAGCGCCGCCGATGGTCAGCCACAGGCCCATGATCTTGTTGACCACGCCGACCTCGGCCGGGCTGAAGGCCATGCTCTGCAGCAGGAAAGGCGTCATCAGCGAGCCGGCGAAGGCGTCGCCCAGCTTGTACAGCACGATGAAGGCCAGGAAGGCGCCGGCGCCGCTCTGGCTGAAATAGCTCGACAGGCCGTTGAGCAATGTCTCGAAGCGCGCCTTGCGCGCCGCCCACGCGGCCAGCGGCAACGTGAAGGCGATGCCCAGCAGCAGCGCCAGCAGGTTCTCCCAGCGCGCCTTCAGCGTCGCGCTCAGCGCGCTGCCGTCGAGCAGCGGGCCGAGCAGGACATGCGCCAGCGGCGGGCCGAGCCGGTCGCTGACGAGGTAGCCCACCGCCACCGCGGCCAGCACCGCCAGGAAGCCCAACACATCGTTGCGCGCCGCTCCTGCCCTGTTGTCAGGCATCGCCACCTTCGGCAGCGCGATGGCCGAGAGCACGGCCGCGCCCAGCATCAGCCCGGCCATGAAGCGATACACCATCGGCCAGCTCCAGCCTCCGCCCTGGTTCGGGTCGGTCCAGATCAGCGCGATGCCGCCCGAGAGAATCATCGCCAGCCGGTAGCCCATGACATTCAGCGACGAGCCCAGGCCACGCTCGCGCGCCGGCAGCAAGTCGGTGCGGTAGGCGTCGATGACCACGTCCTGCGACGCCGACATGAAGGCCACCGCGACGGCCAGCAGCGCGAACACCCGCGTCGCGCCGGTGGGCGAGGTGCCGGCCAGCAACAGCAGCGTGCCGGCCAGTGCCAGCTGCGTCAGCACCAGCCAGCCGCGGCGCCGGCCCAGCCAGGGCAGGTCGAAGCGGTCCATCAGCGGCGCCCACAGGAACTTGAAGGTGTAGGGCAGGCCGACCAGGCTGAGAAAGCCGATGGTCGCGACGTCCATGCCTTCCATGCTCAGCCAGGCCTGCATGGCCTGGCCGGTCAGCGCCAGCGGCAGGCCCGAAGCGAAACCGAGCACCAGCACCACGGCCAGGCGGCGCAGCGCCGCGGCGCGGGGAAATGCGCCGGTGTCGGGGCTGGCTTCGGGCATCGCGGGATTCTAGGAGGCGGTCCATCTCGACACGCCGGCGCCGGCCTTGAGATTGGCGACGACGCACCCATTTGTTCGACATGAGCAGCACCCACGTCGCCTGCCCGCATTGCGCGGCCACCAATCGCATCCCCCCCGAGCGTCTGGGTGACGACCCGGTGTGCGGCCGCTGCGGCAAAGCCCTGCTCGACGGCCAACCGGTGGCGTTGAGCGACGCCAACTTCGACAAGGTGGTCGCCGCCAGCGAGTTGCCGGTCGTGGTGGATTTCTGGGCGCCCTGGTGCGGGCCATGCAGGCAGATGGCGCCGCAGTTCGAACAGGCGGCGCGCACGCTCAAAGGCAAGGCGCTGTTCGTCAAGCTGAACAGTGACGACAACCCGGCCACCTCGGCCCGCTTCGGCGTGCGTAGCATTCCCACTCTGGTGAAGCTGCAGCGCGGCAACGAAGTGGCGCGCGTGGCCGGCGCGCGGCCGGCGGGGCAGATCGTGCAGTTCGCTCAGGGCTGAGCAGGGCTTGCGCTTGGCGCCCGCGTCTGCGCGCTACGGCGCATCGGGCGGCTTCTCGTTGTGGCGCATCGCGCGAGACCGCGCCAGCGCCACGAACCAGTCCACGCAATCGGCATTGGCCATCGCATCGCGCTTGAGCACGCTGTCGGGCGCGGCGCCCAGCAGCAGCTTCTTCACCGGCAGCTCCATCTTCTTGCCCGACAGCGTGCGCGGCACGGCCGCCACCTGGAACACATCGTTCGGCACATGGCGCGCCGACAACGCCTCGCGGATGACCTGCTTGATGCGTCGTGTCAAAGCCGCGTCGAGCACGTTGCCTTCGCGCAATACGACGAACAATGGCATCCAGCTTTCGCGGCCCAGGTATTCCAGATCCACGACCAGGCTGTCCAGCACCTCGGGCAGCGCCTCCACCGCACGGTACAGCTCGGCGGTGCCCATGCGGATGCCGTGGCGGTTGATCGTCGCGTCGCTGCGGCCGTAGATGATGGCGCCGCCGCTCCGGGTGATGCGGATCCAGTCGCCATGGCGCCAGACCCCGGGGTACATGTCGAAGTAGCTCTCGTGATAGCGCCGGTTGCCTTCGTCACCCCAGAAGTACAGCGGCATCGACGGCATCGGCTTGACGCACACCAGCTCGCCGACCTCGTCGATCAGCGTTTGGCCGACGCCGCGCGCATCGGGCTCCGACCAGGCTTCGACCGCCGCACCGAGACAGCGGCACTGCATTTCGCCGGCCACCACCGGCAACGTGCGGTTGCCGCCGATGAAGGCGCCGGCAAAGTCGGTGCCGCCGGCGATGGGCGCGAGCCAGATGTCCTTGCCTTCCACCTTGGGCAACCGGTCCCAGATCCACCGGTAGCAATCCGCTGAAAGCGGCGAGCCGGTGGAGCCGATGGCGCGCAGCCGGCTCAGGTCGCCTTCGCGCTGTGGCTCGACGCCGGCCTTCAGGCACGACGCATAGAAAGCGGCGCCGGCGCCGAAAAAGCTGCACTTCGCGGCGGAGGCAAAACGCCACAGCGTGCCCCAATCGGGCGCGCCCGCGGGCCCCGCCGGGCTGCCGTCGAAGATGCAGATGGTCGCGCCGCCCAGCAACGCACCGACCTGGCAGTTCCACATGATCCAGCCGGTGCTCGAATACCAATGGAAGCGCGAGCCGTCGCGCGCGCTGGGGCCGACGTCGTTGTGCAGCGTGGCCAGCTTCAGCGATTCGATCATGACGCCGCCATGACCGTGCACGATCGGCTTGGGCAGACCGGTGGTGCCACTGGAATAGACCACCCACAGCGGGTGGTCGAAGGGCAGCCACTCGGGCGCAAAGGGCACGTCGTCGCCCAGCATGTGCTGCAGGTCGTGCGCCTGGCGCGTCGGGCCGGCCAGCGCCTGCGGGTCGGCGCTGGGGTCCAGGCACCGCCACAGCACGGCATGCGCCACGGTCGGCAACTCGGCCAGCAATTCGGCGGCCAGGCCCCGCCGATCATGCGCCACGCCGCCATAGCGGTAGCCGTCGCACAGCACCAGCAGCTTCGGCTCGATCTGGCGAAAGCGGTCGAGCACCGCCACCGGGCCCATGTCGGGCGAGCACACCGACCAGATCGCGCCCAGGCTGGCGCAGGCGAGGAAGACGATGATGGTCTCGGGCACATTCGGCAGCACGGCGCAGACACGGTCGCCGCGCCGCACGCCCAGCCGTTGGAAAGCGGCAGCGCACGACGCCACCTGGCGGCGAAACTCGGGCCAGGCGATCTCGCGCAGCGTGCCGGCGGCAAGCATGCGCTCATCGGCAAAGATCAGCGCCGGGTGGCCCGCCGCACGCGCCGCATCGGCTTGGCTGAACAAGTGCTGCGCATAGTTGACCTGCGCGCCGCTGAACCACCTGGCGCCGGGCATCACCGGCCGGTCGAGCACGGCGCGGTAGGGCGTCGGTGAGCGCAGTTCGAAGTAGTCCCAGATCGAGGCCCAGAAGGCCTCGATGTCGCCGACCGACCAACGCCACAGTGCGTCGTAGCTGTCGAAGCGCAGGCCGCGCTGCGCGTGCAGCCAGCGTTGGTAGCGCGTGATCTGGGCTTCGGGCAGGTTCATGCCTGGGGTGCGTGGCGGGCCAACTTGTATCGTGCCAGAGTCTTCCCGGCGTGCGGCCTTCCACGCGCATCGTCTACAGTCCTTGCCGACTGTCAGCGCCCCCGTTCGCAGTGAAGCCGCCGCCCCTGTCACTACCCGCCCGGATGGCCCGATGCGCCGCCCTGGCGCTGCTGGCAGCCGGCTTGCTGGCTTGCAGCACGCCGCCACGCCAGCCGGCCGTGCCGCACGGGCTGCAGGCCCAGGCCCAGGTGCCCAACCTGCCGGACATCCGCTACCGTGGGCCGGGCTTCGGCCGGCTGCAGGACGATCTGCTGTTGACGGTGCAGCGCGAACGCGCGGCGCTGGCGGCCAGCGACTCCCTCGGGCCGTTGCCGCCGATCAGCTTTCTGGCGCTGTCGGGCGGTGGAGGCGATGGCGCCTTCGGCGCCGGGCTGCTGGTCGGCTGGAGCGAGCATGGCGACCGGCCAACGTTCAACCTGGTCACCGGCGTCAGCACCGGTGCGCTGATCGCGCCCTTCGCCTTCCTCGGCCCGAAGTACGACACGCAATTGAAGCGTCTGTACACCGAGATCAGCGACAAGGACATCCTGAACCTGCGTGGCATCAGCGCGGCGCTTTTCGACGATGCGCTGGCCGACAACCTGCCGCTGCAAAAGCTGGTGGAGCACAACATCACGGCCGAGCTGCTCGAAGCCATCGCCATCGAATCCGCCAAGGGTCGTACCTTGCTGGTGGCCACCACCGACCTGGATGCGCGGCGCAGCGTGTTCTGGAACGTCACGCTCATGGCCGAATCGCGCCACCCGAAAGCCCTGCAGTTGATCCGGCAGATTCTGGTGGCGTCGGCGGCCATTCCGGGCGAACTGCCGCCGATGATGATCGACGTCGAGGCCGCGGGCCACGCCTATCAGGAGATGCACGTCGATGGCGGCACCACGCAGCAGGTCTTCGTGCTGCCCACCGAGCTCGTGCTCAGCGACGTGGCGCGGCGCGAGCGCACGTTGTATGTGATCCGCAATGCGCGGCTGGCGGTGGACTCGGAGCAGGTCGAGCGCAGCGCGCTGGCCATCGCCACGCGGGCCATCGCCTCGCTCATCTACACGCAAGGCATCGGCGATCTGTACGAGATTGCCGCACTGGCGCAGCGCGAGGACGCCCATTTCCGCCTGGCGTACATCCCCGACGGTTTCGACAAGGTGGCCACGCAAGCCTTCGATCGCGAGTACATGAACGCGCTGTTCCTGGTCGGCTACAGGCTCGGCCGCGACGGCTATTCCTGGGCCCATAAGCCGCCGGGATTCGCCGGCGAGTGAACCCGGCCGGCGCTGGCCGCCTGCGTCAGGGCTTGAAATCCCCGGCGAAGACGAGCACGAAGTCCTCCGGCTTCAGGTACTTGCGCAGGGCAGCGTCGACCTGCTCGGGCTTCAACGCCGCCAGCGCCGCATCGACCTTGGCCGACAGCTCGAAGGTGCGGCCCAGGTACAGGTTGCTGGCCAGCTGTGCGGCCAGTACATCGTCCTGCGAACGCGACAGCCGCCGGAAGGCGAGCAGGCCGCTCTGGCCCTCGCTCAGTTCCTGCGCACTGAAGCCGCCTTGCAGCGCGCGCGCCACTTCTTCGCGCACCGCCGTGCCCACCTTGTCGCGATTCTGCGGCGCGAAGATGGCGCTGACCATCCAGGTCGAGTTCGGCTCGAAGTTGTTCCAGGCGATGCTGGTGCGCACGTCGTAGGACAGGCCTTCGGTCTCGCGGATACGCTTCCACAGACGCGAGCTGCCGCCGCTGCCGAGCAGATAGTTGGCCATCGCCAGCGCCGGGTAGTCGGCATCGGTGTCGGTCAACGCGAACGCCAGCTGCCCGCGCAAGTTGGCGTTCTGCTTGTCGGGCGTGTTCAGCAGGATTTGCTGCGGCTTGACTGCGATCAGCGGCGTGGGCACGCGCGTGAAGGGCGCGCCACTGCTCCAGTCGCCGAAGGCCGCTTGCAGCGCGCGCTTCAGCGCGTCCACGTCCATGTCGCCGGCGGCGCCAAACTGCGCATCGCGCGCGCCGTAGAAGCGGCCGTGGAAGCTGCGCAGTTGCTCCTGTTTCAGCGCGTTCAAGTCCTCGACCATCTCGTCGAAGGTCGGCGCATAGCGCACGTCGCCGCGCGGGTAGGGATTGCCCAGGCGCGCCAGCGCCACCGCCGCCACCGCGCCCGGCTCCTTGCGCATCGATTCGATGCGCGTCAGCGCCTGTCGCCGGTATTCGTCGAAAGCATCGGCCGGCAGCGCCGGCTGGCGCAGCAGCTCGCCGACCAGCGCAATGGCCGCCGGCAGAAACTCGCGGCGCGAGCTCAGCCGCACGCTCACGTGGCCGGCGCCGCCGCTGATCGACATTTCGGTCTTCAGTGCATCCAGCCGGTCCTGGACCTGCTGGCGGCTCATGTTGGCGCTGCCCTTGTCGAGCAGCCGCGCCACGGCATCGGCCACCGCGCCCTGGCCGAACAGGCTTTTCTCGTCGCCGAAGCGCAGCGTCAGCACGGCCTGCACCGCACCGCCGCGCGAGGGCTTGGGCAACACCGCCGCCGACAGCCCGCCCACCTGGAAGCGCTGCGTGCGCGCGTCGATATTCGCAGGCGAGGCGTCGAAGGCCTCGACCTGCGCCGCCGCGACCTGCGGCTTGAAACCCTGCAGTACCTGCGCCATGTCCGCCTTGGCAGGTGCCGGGGCGCGTTGCGGCGCATCGGTGGGCAAGTAGGTGCCGAGCGTGCGGTTGGATGGCCGCAGGTATTGCTCGGCCACGCGCTGCACGTCGGCCAGCGTCGCGTCGCGCACCTGGTCGCGGCCCAGGAAGAACAGTCGCCAATCGCCCAATGCGATGGCCTCGGACAGCGACAGGCCGACGTTGTCGGCATCGGTGAAGGCCTGCTCCCAGGCGTTGAGCCATTGGGTGCGCGCTCGCTGCAGCTCTTCGGGCGTGATCGGCTGCCGGGCGATGCCTTCAGCGGCGGCCAGCAGCGCCTCGCGCGCCTTGTCCAAATCCTGGCCGGGCGCCAGTTGCGCGCCGAGGAACAGCACCGACGGGTCGGCGAGCGACCAGGCAAAGGCAAAGGCGCCCGAGGCCAGCTTGCCTTCGACCAGCTGCTTGTGCAGCCGGCCCGAGGGCGTGTCGCCGAGCACCAGCGACAGCAGGTCGGCCGCGGCAAAGTCGGCCAGCGAACCCGCCGGCACGTGGTAGGCCGCCATCAACAGCGGCGCGCCGCCGCTGCGGCGCAGCGTGACTTCGCGCGCGCCGTCCTGCGCCGGGTCCAGCGTGTACATCGCCGGCAGCACGCGCGTGGGCTTGGGGATGGGCCCGAAGCTCGCTGCCACCCATTGCAGCACCTTGGCCGCGTCGAACTTGCCGGAGACGATCAGCGTGGCGTTGTCGGGCTGGTAGTACAGACGGTAGAAAGCCTGCAGCCGTGCGATGTCGACGTTCTCGACATCGCTGCGCGCGCCGATGGTGGCGCGGCCATAGGGGTGCCAGTCGTACATCGCCGCCATCGTGCGCTGGGTGAGGATGCGGCTGGGGTTGTTCTCGCCGCTTTCCATCTCGTTGCGCACCACGGTCATCTCGCTGTCCAGGGCGGCGCGGGCGATGAAGCTGTTGACCATCGAATCGGCCAGCCAGCCGATGTACCACTGCAGGTTGGTCTCGTTGGCCGCGAAGCTGGCGGTGTAGTTGGTGCGGTCGAAGCTGGTGCTGCCGTTGGCCGCCAGGCCGCGCTGGGTGAATTCGGCCCACACCGTAGGGTGCGTGGGCGTGCCCTTGAACAGCATGTGTTCGAGCAGGTGCGCCATGCCGGTTTCGCCGACGTTTTCATGACGCGAGCCGACGCGGTAGGTCAGGTTGACCGTGGTGGTGGGCTTGGATTCGTCGGCAAACAACAGCACCTGCAGGCCATTGGACAGGCGGTACTCGTCGATGCCCTCGACCGAGCGCACCTTGCTCACCCCCGGCGGCAGCGTTTGCGCCAGCGCGGGGGCGAGCAGGCTCAGGGGCAAACAACACAGCGCCAGACGGCGCAGCAGTTTCAGCATGGCAACGGCGACTCACGCAACCTAAGGACGCCGCAGTGTAGGTGCGACCCCGTTAAGCCGGGGTTAGTGCGGTTCTCAGGCCGCGGTCAGAGCAAGTGCGCACCTTGGACACAAGTCGACCGGGAGCGTCAATGTTGTAACTGCGCCGTCACGGGGTCGACGCCTTTTGTCAGCCGGTAAACCCGCGCGATGTGAACAAGCACACACATCGACGGGCAGGCCAGCCCAGGCGGGACTTGGCACGGAAGCTGCACTCCCTCGCGGGCGCGCCGAGTGCGGCGCGAACCGTTGCAAAGGCCCGCCATGCCTCACCCGATCCCGTCGAGCCCGTCTTCCGCCAAGCGCCGACTGCGCGCCGCCGCCACCCGGGGCATGGGTGGCGCCTCGTCGATGCTGCGCCTGTCGCGCAGCGCCGATGCGCGGCTGCCCACGGGCGCCGCGCTGTCGGACTGGGCCGACCGTGCCGCGTCGATGCTGGACCTGACACCGATGATGGTGGGCCCGCGGGTCGAGACCACCGAGCGCGCGTCGGCAGCGTCACGCGCTTCGACGCGGCCCGCCCCTCAGGGCCTGCAGGGGGGGGCGCGCTGATGATCCTCACCCCGACGCCGTTGCAGCGCCCGGCAATGAAGGGCGCGATCATGCGTCCGCTGCGCGCGGGCCTGCCGATTCAGCCGCGTGTGGCCGCACCGGCGCAACCGGTGCTGCAGACATTCCGTGCGCCGCGGCAGTTGTGCCTCGACCTGCAGCCGCGGCAGGGTTGACGAACGCGGGCTGGTTTCAGCCGTTCGACCAGATCACTTTCTTCTTCGTGCCGACCCACTTTTCGTAGTTGCCGGCGAATATGTCCTCGATCTTGTTGCGCTTGACCTTCATGGTCGGCGTGAGGATGTCGTTCTCGACGCTCCACGCCTCGGCGGTGATGACCAGGCAGTCGAGTTGCTCGTGCGGATCGAGCTCGGTGTTCACCGCCTTCAAGTGCTCGGCCAGCGAGGCCTCGAGCGCGCTCTTGCCGTCGGCGCTCTTGGCCTTGGCGGCGGCATCGGGGTTGAGCATCAGCAGCGCCAGCGGCTGGCCCAGGTTGGCTCCGGTGACGCAGATGGCTTCGACAGCCGCGTGCGTGGCCAGCTTGTCCTCGATCGGCGCGGGGGCGACGTACTTGCCCTTGCCGGTCTTGAACAGGTCCTTCACCCGGCCCGTGATCTTCAGGTTGCCCTCGGCGTCGATCGTGCCCTTGTCACCGGTCTTGAGCCAGCCATCGTCGGTGAAGGTGGCCTTGGTGACCTCGGGCTGCTTGTAGTAACCGAGCATCAGGCATTCGCCCTTGACCTGGATCTCGCCGCTGTCCTTGTCGATGCGGCACTGCACGCCGTCGTACACCGTGCCCACCGTGCCGGGCCGCGGCTTGCCCAGTGTGGTGGCATGCGACAGGCCGCAGTTTTCGGTCATGCCGTAGACCTCGACGATCTGCAGGCCCAGGCTCTGGTACCAGTTGAGCAGTGAGGTCGGCATCGGCGCGGCGCCGCCAGCGGCCCAGAACACCTGGTCCAGCCCCAGGCCAGTAAGGATCTTTTTCCTGACCATGCCGCCGATGAAGGGAATCTTCAGCAGCTTGGCCATCCTCTCGGCCGGCATCTTGGCCTGCACGCCCTGCTGGAACTTGACCCACAGCCGCGGCACCGAGAAGAACACCGTCGGCCGCGCGCGCTGGATGTCGCTGACGAAGGTCTCCAGGCTGTCGGCGAAGTAGACGTGCATTCCGGTGGCCAGCAGCCCGTGCTCGACCAGCATGCGTTCGGCCACGTGCGCCAGCGGCAGGTAGCTGAGCATGCGTCCGCTGGCGTCGAGCTTGACGCGCTTCAGGCCCGAGGTGATGGACCAGGCGAAGGTGCCGAAGCTTTGCATCACGCCCTTGGGCATGCCGGTCGTGCCCGAGGTGTAGATCAGCGTGCACAGTTCATCGGCCGGGCGCACCGGGCTGTCGGTCATCGGCGCGGTCTTGGCGACGATCTCCTCCCAGTTTGCCGCGCCAGGCACCTTGGGCGCCAGCGGCAGTGTGATCATCGGCATGCCATCGGGCACGCCGGGCTGCATCTCGGCCCACACGTCAAGCTTGCCGACAAACAGCAGCTTGGCCTCGCTGTGTTCGAGAATCTGGCGCACGGTGTTCGCCGCCAATGTCGGGTACAGCGGCACCGACACATGCCCAGCCATCCAGATGGCCCAGTCGGCCATCATCCAGTGGGCGGTGTTCTTGGCCAGCAGCGCGATGCGCGTGCCCGGCTCGAGCTTCAAGCCTTTCAGGTGCGCAGCCATGCGCCTCACCTCGTCCATCGCCTGCTTCCAGGTGTAGTCCTTGACCACGCCACCGCCCATCGGCTGCGTGAAGACGGTTTTGTCGGGGCTGGTCTTCTCCCACTGGTACATGCGTTGCAGGGCAAGGGTTTCGGGCAAAGCGGACGAGGCCATGATGCTTGCTTTCTGTCAGGTGCTTGGGAGGACGGGGTTGGAAGCGAAGCCGGAGCCTAGCCAAACTCCGGCTTCGCGCCTAGCGGGACTATCCGCAAGGCGCTCAACAAACCCGCCGCCGCGAGCCCTTCGGAACGCGCGGGCGCAGCCTCAGGCCTTGCGCGCCGCCGCGTCGAGCACCTGGTCGTGCACGCGGCGCGCCGCACGCAGCGCCAGCGTGAGATCGAAGTCGGCTTGCGGCGCCACCCGCTTGACGGCATCGTCGAGCGTGTCGGGTTCGGTCATCATGGCCCGGGCGATGACCGACAGCGCGGTGATCGCGCGTCGCGGATGCCCCTCTGGCAGGTCGCCACCGGCCTGCGCCTGCACATGGTGGCGCACGCAGGCCACCGCCGGTGCGCCCAGCCCCCAGCTCTCGCACAGCGCCGCGCCCAGCGCGTCGTGGCTGACGCCGAAACCGGTGACTTCCAGCGACGCCAGTTCGACGTCGTCGCGCGCGGCACGCAGCATCGAGCGATAGTGGTCGGGCGCGTGTCGAAACAAAACCGCCTTGCCGCACTCCTCGAACAGGCCGGCCGAATGGGCGGCCCAGGCATCCTGGCCCAGCTGCGAGGCCAGCCGGCCCATGATCAGGCCGCGGCCGGCCGCGCGCTGCCAGATGGGTTCCAACTCGACCGCCGGGGGGAAGGCCGCGCGCAGCCCCATTTCGAAGGTGATGGCCGCCACTTCACGCATGCCCAGGTAGGTGATCGCCTGCTGCACGCTTTGCACCCGGCCCTTCAGGCCGTACAGCGAAGAGTTCACCGCCTTCATCACCGCCGCGGCCAGCGCCATGTCGCCTTCTATCAGCTTCGACGCCTCGATCAGGTTCATGTCCTCGTCGGCCATCAGCAGCGACAGCTTGACCAGCGAGTCTGGACGCGCCGGAATATCGATCTGCAGCGTGCGCAGGAGGGGATCAACAGGCATGTTGGCAGTGTCTGGCTGGCAAGGACGACAACAATGGTAAGCCCGGCTTCGAACCGGAACCGACCTGCGCAGAAAGACAAGAAGGGCCATGCCGCCGGGCAGGCCCTTCCTGATTTTGTGATCGCCCACGCCGTGATCGATTCGGCCCCTGAGGGTGTCCCGGGCCAGCGTGGCTTGTCTCCTCGCACCTTTGCGGCATTGCCGACCACGCCGTTCAGGGCGTGGCGGCCGCGAGTGGGGCGACTCTAGGCAGGCCTCGCACCAACGTCAATCGTGTTTTCCCGGCGCGGCGCCACGGCGCCTTGGGGCGGGCTAAGGGTTAGCCACTAGGCGCCAAAACAACACTCGCGCCGCGACGCCTTTGCGCCCCCTTGCGGGATACCTGGATAATTGATCTTGCGTGTGTCGGATGCGGCGCCTTCGCCTGAATGGTTCTCGCTGGGTTGAAGCTCCACATGGTTTCTTGTTCAATGTTTGAGGGCTGTCCCCGTGGGAAATAAACTTTACGTCGGCAATCTTGCCTATTCGGTGCGTGACGAGTCGCTCGACCAGGCGTTTTCGCAGTTTGGCACCGTCACTTCGGCCAAGGTCATGATGGACCGCGACACGGGTCGCTCCAAAGGCTTCGGCTTTGTCGAGATGGGCTCGGACGCCGAAGCGCAGGCGGCCATCAACGGCATGAACGGCCAGGCCCTGGAGGGGCGCGCGATCGTCGTTAACGAGGCCCGCCCGCGCGAAGAGCGTCCTGGCGGTTTCGGTGGCGGTGGCGGTGGCGGCGGCCGCGGCGGCTATGGTGGAGGCGGGGGCGCTGGTGGCGGCGGTGGCCGCAGCCCTTATGGCAGCGGCGGCGGTGGTGGTGGCCGCAGCCCCTACGGCAGCGGCGGCGGTGGCGGTGGCCGCGGCGGATATGGCGGTGGCGGTGGCGGCAGCAGCGGCGGTGGACGGGGCGGGTACTGACCGGCGTTGAAGCTGCCTTCGTCTAGCGAGGGCTGACGAGGGCGCCGATGCATTGCATCCGCGCCCTCGGTCCTTCAGGAGTCGGGTGACGCGCGCTGCTTGCGCCCGCGCCTGGCCAGGGCCTTGTCGTACACGGCATTCGGCAACAGCCGCAGCAGCTTGGCCACGACACCCATTTGCCAGGGAATGACCCGGTAGCCGTCGCCGGCGACGATGGCGGCGAAGGCGTGCTCGGCAAAGGCTTCGGCCGACATCAGGAAGGGCATCGAGTAGCGGTTGCCGCGCGTCAGCGGCGTGTCGATGTAGCCCGGCAGCAGCGTGACCACCTTGACGCCCGAAGCGGCACATTCCAGGCGGAGCGACTCGCAGTAGCTGATCGCGGCGGCCTTGCTGGCGCTGTAGGCGCCATGGCCCGGCAAGCCGCGAACGCCGGCCACGCTGGCGATGCCCACAAGACGCCCGCTGCGGCGCTGGCGCATCGGCTCGACAAAAGGGTGAAAGGTGGCGGCCATGCCCAGGTTGTTGGTCTCGAAGGTAGCGCGCATGATTTCGAGATCTTCGAACTGCGCCGTGTCCACGCCGATGCTGATGCCGGCATTGGCCACCACCGCGTCGGGCAGGCCCTGCAAGCGCAGGCACTCCAGCCCCTGGCCGACGATGGCGGCGATGTCGCGCACATCGGCGGCATAGACCCGCACCGCGTCGGCGGCGAAACCCTGCGCGTCGGCCCAAGCCTGCAGTTCAGCGCCGCGCCGGGCCACCAGCGCCAGCCGCCAGCCAGCACGATGAAAGCGCAGCGCCAGCGCCTGCCCGATGCCGCTGGAAGCGCCGGTGATGAACAGCAACGGCGCCTGCGTCATCTTCAAGGCGCCGCCTTGCGCACCTCGCCACCCTGGCGCGGCTGCAGCACGGCGCGCATGTGGCCGTCCAGCTTCAACAGGCCGCTCAGATGGTCGTAGTCCATGCCGTCGGCGTGGATTTCGCTGCCATCTTCGCGCAGCACCGTCACCGGCAAATGCGAGCGCACGCGCTCGGTGTTCATGAAGGCATGCAGGAACTCGCCGCGAAACTCGATCGGCTCGCCCCGCGGGCCGCTGCTGTTGACCTTGGCATCGCCGAGCAGCTGTAGCTCGCTGCCGTCGCCGTTGGTGATGGCGCGCCGCGCCCGCGCCAGCGTGATCCGGCCGTCGTCCGACACCGCGCGCACGCGGGCCTGGTCGATCTCGATGCGGTTGACGTCGGCGTAGTGGCGAAGCTGCTCCCCCTGCACGCGGGCCTTGAGCCGGCCGTCCTTGTCGAAGCGCTCGACGATGAAGTTGCGCATGGTGTAGTCGGGCTCGCTGCGCACCGGGCCCGGCGGCGACGGGGTGTCGGCCGCCGGCGTGATGCGCACCAGCCACCAGGTGCCCAGTGCCAGCAACAACATCAACAGCAGTGGCAGATAGGTGCCCAGCAGGTCGCGCAGCCGCTGGTGCCAGGGCACGGGCAGGCGCGGCGGCAGCGATCGCGACGCCACAGGGCCGAGCGAGATCGGCACGTCTTCGAGATCCGGCAGATGCAGTTCCAGCGCCATGCTCAGGCGCCATCCAGCGTGCGCCGCTGTGTTTGCAGCAGTGCCGCGTATCGGCCGCAGGCCATCAACAGCAGGTCGCAGAACTCGCGCGCGGCGCCATGGCCGCCGGTCGCCGCGGTGACATGGTCGGCCACGGCACGCACCTCGGCATGCGCGTTGGCGCTAGCGCAGGCGAATCCGGCGCGATGCAGCAAGGGAAGATCCGGCCAGTCGTCGCCGATCACCGCCGTGTCTGCCCAATCGAAGCCCAGGGCGGCCAGCCGGGCCTCGGCCGCCGCCAGCTTGTCGCTCGCGCCATAGGTGGCGTGCTGCAGGCCCAGGTCGGCCACCCTGCGGCGCACGGCCGGCGAATCGCGACCCGTGATGATCAGCGGCGCGATGCCGGCCTGTATCAGCAGCTTCAGCCCGTGGCCATCGAGGGTGTGGAAGGCCTTGACCGTCTCGCCGTCGGCGCCGATGTACAGCCGCCCGTCGGTGAGCACGCCATCGACGTCGAACAACGCGCAGCGCATGCCCAGGCCGCGGCCCTGCGCCTTGAGCAGCAGCTCGGGCGCAAACTGCAACGCCGGGCGCGACTCGAACGGCGCCATCAGATGACCTTGGCACGCATCAGATCGTTGGTGTTGAGCGCGCCGACCAGCCGCCCGTCGCCGTCGGTGGCCAGCACGCTGGTGATGCGCTGGCGCTCCATCACCGCCGCCGCGTCCACCGCCAACGCATCGGCGCTGACGCTGTGCGGCCGGCGGTGCATCACGTCCTCGGCGTGCAGCGCGCGCAATTCGGCACCGCGCTCGATCAGGCGACGCAGGTCCCCATCGGTGAAGATGCCCACGGCACGGCCGTCGTCGTCGACGATGGCCGCGAAGCCCAGGCCCTTGCCGGTCATCTCGCCCAGCATCTCGATCAAGCTGGCGCGCGGGCCAATGCGCGGCAGCGCCGCGCCCGAGCGCATCAGGTCGCGCACATGCATCAGCAGCTTGCGCCCCAGGCTGCCGCCGGGGTGCGAACGCGCGAAGTCCTCTTCATGGAACCCGCGGGCATCGAGCAAGGCCACCGCCAGGGCGTCGCCGAGGGCCATCTGCGCGCTGGTGCTGGCGGTCGGCGCCAGGTTCAACGGGCAGGCTTCCTGATCGACCGCGCTGCTGATCACATGGTCGGCATGGCGTGCCAGTGTGGACTCGGCGCGTCCCGTCATCGCCACCAGCGTGACGCCGATGCGCCGCAGCGGCGGCAGGATGGCGGCCAGCTCGTCGCTTTCGCCGCTGTTGCTGATGGCGAGCACCACGTCGCCGGCCATCACCATGCCCAGATCACCGTGGCCGGCCTCGGCCGGATGCACGAAGAACGCCGGTGTGCCGGTGGAGGCCAGCGTGGCGGCGATCTTGCGCCCGACATGGCCGCTCTTGCCCATGCCCATGACGATGACCCGGCCGCGACATTCGAGCATGGCCCGCACGCTGCGGCTGAAGCCCTCGCCCTGCCGTGCGGCCAGTGACAGCAGTGCCCGCGCTTCGATGTCGAAGGTCTGCGCCGCCAGGTGCAGGGCGCGCTGCGGGTCAAAGGGGCGGGCAGGGTTCACGCGCGATCGTGCTCCGATACGATCGGCCATTCTAGAAGCCGCGCCTTTGCGCCGGCAGCTTCCTGTCGACCCAAGGGCCATGGCCACCACCCTCGAACTGGCGCTGCTCTATCTGGTTGCCGCCGTTCTGGGGGTGGTCATCTGCCGCTCGCTGCGGCTGCCGCCGATGCTGGGTTATCTGGTGGTCGGCGTGCTCATCGGCCCGAACGCGCTGGCGCTGGCCAAGGACAGCGCCAACGTCAAGTACCTTGCCGAATTCGGCGTGGTCTTCCTGATGTTCGTCATCGGGCTGGAGTTCAACCTGCCCAAGCTGCGCAGCATGCGCAGCTTGGTGTTCGGGCTGGGCCTGTCGCAGGTGCTGCTGACGATGCTCGGCGCACTGCTCGGCCATGCGCTGCTGGTGTGGGCCTTCTCGCACACCTCGATGCCCTGGCAAATGGGCTGGCAAGGCACGGTGGTGCTGGGCGGTGCGATGGCCATGTCAAGCACCGCCATTGTGGTCAAGATGATGGCCGAACGGCTGGAGCTGGAAAGCGAACACGGCAGGCGCGTCATCGGTGTGCTGCTGTTTCAGGATCTGGCCGTGGTGCCGCTGCTGGTGATGATCCCGGCGCTGAATTCCAGTGGCACCGACATGGCCTGGGCCATCGGTCTGGCCTGTGTCAAGGCGGCGGCGCTGCTGATCATCCTGCTCGTCGGCGGACGGCGCGCGATGCGCTGGTGGCTGACACTGGTGGCGCGGCGCAAGAGCGACGAGCTGTTCGTGCTGAACCTGCTGCTGGTCACGCTCGGCCTGGCCTGGATCACCGAGCACGCCGGGCTGTCGCTGGCGCTCGGCGCCTTCGTCGCCGGCATGCTGGTGGCCGAGACCGAGTTCAAGCACCAGGTGGAAACCGACATCCGCCCCTTCCACGACGTGCTGCTGGGCCTGTTCTTCATTACCGTGGGCATGAAGCTCGACTGGCGCCCGGTGCTGGACAACTGGTTTCTGGTGCTGCTGTTGACCACCTTGCCGGTGATGGCCAAGTTCGTCCTGGTGGCGGCGCTGACGCGCTGGTTCGGCGCGACGCCGGGGGTGGCGCTGCGCACCGGCCTGTACCTGGCGCAGGCCGGCGAATTCGGCTTCGTGCTGCTGGCCCTCGGTGCGCTGAACGGCCTGGTGGCGCCGCAATGGGTCAGCCCGATCCTGGCCAGCATGGTGCTGTCGATGCTCATAGCGCCTTTTCTCATCATGTACAGCAACCGCATCGTCATGCGGCTGTCGTCCAGCGACTGGCTGCTGCAGTCGGTGCAGGTGACCACCATCGCCAAGAAATCGATCGCCACGCAGGCGCACGTGATCATCTGCGGCTACGGGCGCAGCGGCCAGAACCTGGCGCGCTTGCTGGACAAGGCGCAGATCCCCTACATGGCGCTGGACCTCGACCCCGACCGCGTGCGCCAGGCGGCGGCCGCCGGCCAGAGCGTGGTCTTCGGCGACGCGGCGCGGCTGCAAAGCCTGATGGCCGCAGGCCTGGCGCGGGCCAGCGCGCTGGTGATCAGCTACCCGGACACGCCCTCGGCGCTGAAGATCCTGCGGCTGGTGCATGAACACGCGCCGAAGGTGCCGGTGCTGGTGCGCACGCTCGATGACATCGACCTGGAAAAACTGCGCGCCGCCGGCGCCACCGAGGTCGTCCCCGAAGCCATCGAAGGCTCGCTGATGCTGGCCAGCCATGCGCTGGCCCTGGTGGGCGTGCCGATGCGCCGCGTGCTGCACATGGTGCGCGACGCGCGCGATGCGCGCTATGGCTTGCTGCGCGGTTACTTTCACGGCGCCGACGACGACACCGCCGACGATCTGCGGCAGGAGCGGTTGCTCAGCGTGACGCTGCCGGCCGCGGCCGACTGCGTCGGCCAGGCACTGGGCCGGCTGGCACTGCATGCGGTGGGTGTCAAGGTGGTGTCCGTGCGGCTGGCCGGCGGTCAGGTGCGCCCGGCGCAAGACGATTTGAAGCTGGGCGGCGGCGACACATTGGTGCTGTCCGGCCTGCCCGAACCCTTGGCCTTGGCCGAGGCCAAGCTGCTGGGCGTCGATTGAGCGGCGGGCTGCGCCGGCGCCACGTGGTGGCTCAGGTCATCGGCTCGCCGCGGTCCAGGTTGGCGCGGGCGCGCAGCGCCATCACAGCGCCGGCGGCCCGCAGCAGGATCAGCGCCAACGCCGGTGCGCGGGCACAAAGCTCCTCCATCCGGGCCGGGGCCAGGCCCCACACCACGCAGGGCGTCATCGCTTCGACATTGGCACTGCGCGGCACTTCGGCAAACAGCCCGCCCTCGCCGACCAACGAGCCCGGGCGCAGGATGGCGATGCGGTTGCGGCCAGGCGCGCCGCCGATGGCGAAAACCTGCAGGTTGCCCTGTTCCAGAAAGTAGGCGACGCGATCGGTGTCGCCCTGGCGGATCAGTAACTCGCCGGCCCGCACCTTGTGGCGCGCCAGATAGGGCTCCAGCGTTTGCCAATGCTGCACGCCCAGACCCGCTTTGAAGGCATCGCTTGCATTCAAGGTCTGCACGGCCTGGACCAATGTGGTGATGTCCATTCGAGGCGCGCCTTTGTCCGACTCTGCCCGGTCCTTCGCGCGCTGCGCGCGGCCGGTCTTCTTCCTTTTGCAGCAGCGATTTTGCGGTCGGCATGCCGGCTGTTGCAATCGCTTACATGAGGGGATGGCTCCCGCCCCCGCTCACTTGCCAATGCAAAACCGGCTGAATATCTCGCCCAGGAGGTCATCGGGCGTGAACACGCCAGTGATCTCGCCGAGGGCATCGTGTGCCAGGCGCAACTCCTCGGCCAGCAGCTCCAGCGCCAGTGGCTCCTCCCCGGCGTGCGCCAGCGCGCGATGCAGGTGTTCGCGGGTGCGCTGCAGCGCCTGCACATGGCGCGTGCGCGCGAGGAACACACCGTCGGGCAGGGACTGCCAGCCGGCCCGTTGCAGCAGCGCCGCGCGCAAGGCCTGCAGCCCTTCGCCGGTGCGCGCCGACAGGCACAACGCATCGTCGGCCAGGCCCCCCGGCGCCGGCGCCACGTCGACCTTGGTGAACACATGCAGCGGCTGCGCCTTGGCCGGCAGCATCGCGGCGATGCGCGCCTCGGCCGCCTCGTAGTCGGTCTGGCCGCGGCGCGTCAGGTCGTGCAGGAAGAGCACGCTGTCGGCATCGGCGATCGAGTCCCAGCTGCGCTGGATGCCGATGCGCTCGACCTCGTCGCCGCTGTCGTGCCGCAGCCCGGCTGTGTCGGTGACGTGCAACGGTACGCCTTCGATCTGAATCGTCTGGCTGATGCGGTCGCGGGTCGTGCCCGGCACGGCGGTGACGATGGCCAGTTCGGCACCGGCCAATGCGTTCAGCAGCGAGCTCTTGCCGACATTCGGCTGCCCGGCCAGCACCACACGCAGGCCGTCGCGCAGCAGCGCGCCCTGGCGTGCGCTTGCGAGCAAGCTCTCCAGCGTGGACAGCACCGCGCGCACCCGGCCGATGGCATCGGCTTGCTGCAGGAAGTCGACCTCCTCCTCGGGAAAGTCGAGCGTGGCCTCGACCAGCAAACGCAGGCTCACCAACCCCTCGCGCAGGGCCAGAACCTGCTGCGAGAACGCGCCACCCAAGGAGCGGCTGGCAGAACGCGCCGCCGCCTCGGTGCTGGCGTCGATGAGGTCGGCCACGGCCTCGGCCTGCACCAGATCGAGCTTGTCGTTGAGGAAGGCGCGCTGGGTGAATTCTCCCGGCTCGGCCAGCCGCAGGCCGCAAGCTTGCCCGGCCTCGAGGCATCGCAGCAGCAACAATTGCAGCAGCACCGGACCGCCATGCACCTGCAGCTCGAGCACGTCCTCGCCGGTATAGGAGTGCGGGGCCGGGAAGTACAACGCCAGGCCCTGGTCGATGGCCTGGCCGTCAGCGGCCCGCAGCGGCAGCAGCGTGGCCTGGCGCGGCACCAGTTCGCGGCCACACAGTGTCCGCACCAGCGACCGCAAATCGATGCCGGACAGACGCACGATGCCCACCGCACCGCGGCCCGGCGCCGTGGCGATGGCGACGATGGGCAGGGCCTGGCGCGAAAGCATGCAACCATCGTAGCCTGCGGCCGTGGACCAAGGCCCGCCGGCAGTCTGGCGCGGGGGGGAGCGCCGGGCCGCCCGCATGGGCGACGACGGATTTCACGCTCCGCGAGTCGGCGGCATCGCGCTGGCCCACCCGGCGGGTTGTGGCCCGGTGGGGTCGCGATGCATGCCGAGTCAACCCCGCATGATCGATGCCGGCGGGCCATGGCCTCCGGCGCTGCAGGCTTATCGGTGATCGCCGCGCTCGGCTCGAGTGCCGGGTTCTCGCCGTCCTGCCATTGCGGCCATGCTGCGCAAAACGCCGGGGCTTGTCACCCCGCAACTGCGGGGTTCGCAGCCCGGCATCGGAGGGCAGCTACTTGCCCATCACGCCGAGCTTCTTGTTGATGAACCACTGCTGCGCGATCGACAGGATGTTGTTCGTCAGCCAGTACAGCACCAGGCCGGCCGGGAAGAAGAAGAACATCACCGAAAACATCAGCGGCATCATCCACATCATGCGTGCCTGCATCGGATCAGGCGGCGTCGGATTGAGCCAGACCTGGAACAGCGACGAGGCCGTCATCAACAGCGGCAGGATGAAGTACGGGTCGGGTTGCGACAGATCGTGGATCCACAGTATCCAAGGGGCGCCGCGCATTTCCACGCTCGACAGCAGCACCCAGTACAGCGCGATGAAGAACGGCATCTGCGCGACGATGGGCAGGCAGCCACCGAGCGGGTTGACCTTTTCTTCGCGGTAGATGCGCATCATCTCCTGCTGCATCTGCTGTGGCTTGTCCTTGTAGCGTTCGCGCAGCTCGGTCACCTTGGGCGCCACGGCCTTCATCTTCGCCATCGAGCGGTAAGCGCTGGCATTGAGCCAATAGAAGGCAATCTTCAGCAGCACCACCAGCGCGACGATCGACCAGCCCCAGTTGCCGAGCAGACCGTGCAGATGGTTGAGCAGCCAGAACAGCGGCTTGGACAGGATCGTGAACCAGCCATAGTCCTTGACCAGGTCCAGCCCCGGCGCCAGCGCCGCCAGCTTGTTTTCTTCCTGCGGGCCGGCGAACAAGGTGGACTGCAGGGTCTTGCTGCTGCCTGGTGCCACCTCGCCCATCGGCACCACCATCGCGATGGCATACAAGTTGTCCGCAACCTTCTGCACGCGGAAGTCGCGCTGCTCGTTGCCCGGCAGCAACCAAGCCGATGCGAAATAGTGCTGCACCATCGCCACCCAGCCGTTGTCGGCACTTTTGGTGTAGTCCAGGTTGCCCTTTTCGATGTCCTTGAACGCGATCTTGTGGAACTTGCTGGCGTCGGTGTAGAGCGCCGGGCCGGTAAAGGTGAAGTAGAACGACGACTCGCCCTCCGGCGGGTTGCCGTCACGCGCCAGTTGCAGGTACAGCTGCGGCGACACCGGCTGTTGGCTGTCGTTGATGAACTCGTGCTTCACACCGATGCGGTAGTCGCCCCGCTTGAGCGTGTAGGTCTTGACCAGGCGAAGACCATCGACGACGGGCGATTCGAAACGCAGCTGCAGTTCGTTGCTGCCATCCTTCAGCGTGCGCTCGCCGACCACCGGCGTCATCGACGTCAGGTGGTTGGGCAGGCTCAGCCCCGGCTGCGCGGTGATCAACCCGGTCTGTGCCAGGTACAGGCGTTTCGGGTCCTGCTCGAAAAGCACCACATTGGGCGCCGTGGCGAGTGCCGGCGCCGAGGCAAAGAGATCGACAAAGCCGTCGTACCACTTGCGATGCACTGCGTCCTTGTAGCCCAGCAATTCCAGGCGCACCAGCGTGCCGCCCTGCGTGTCGAAGGTGGCCTTCACCACATCGGTGGTCAGCATGATCTTCTCGCTGCCTTGGGCGACCGGTGTGGGCTGCGGCAGCGGGGCAGGCGCCGCCGCCGGACCGGCGCCCGGCACCGCGGCGGCGCTGGGCACGCCCGCGACAACGGCTGCCGATGCGGGACCTGCTGCCGAGGCCGCCTGCTCGGTGGCCGCGGCGGGCCGTTTGCTGCCGCCAAACAGCGACGGCTGCCCGGTGTGCGTGTTCCAGGCGTCCCACAACATCACCAACGACATGGTGAAGATCACCCACAGCAGGGTGCGGCGCATATCCATCATGTCGGATTCTTCTTTTCTACAAAGGGGTCGCCGCGCCGGCACAGGCCAAGGCGGGCAAACAGCGCGGGCGCCACCTGGGGCACGGGGTCGCAGCCGCCGTCGCACCAAGGGTGACAGCGCAACAGTCGACCCGCGGTGAGGACGCTGCCGGCCGCGGCGCCATGCTGGCGCAGCGCCTGCAACGCATAGGCCGAGCAACTCGGCTCAAAGCGGCAAGCATTGCCGAGCCACGGCTTGAGCAGCAGCCGGTAGCTCTGCACCAGCGCCATGAGCAGGCGCTGCGGCGCCCGCGCGAAGAGTTCGGTCCAGCGCAGCACGGCGGATTTCAGCAGCTGGCGCAGGCCAGCAAGCGGTCGAGTTCCGCCGCAGCCACGGCACGCAGCGCCAACGAATCCGCCGACGCGTATTCGGTCTGAGCAAAGGGCCGACGCAAGCGCAGCAACCACAGCCCCGGGCGCAGGCTCGATTGACGCCGTTGCATCGCAGCACGCATCTGGCGCCGCAGCATGTTTCGTGTCACGGCGCGGCGCGCATGTCGCTTGGGCAGGACCGACCCCAACCAATGTCCTGAAACAGGGTTATCCACAGATTCATCGACATCCGGTGCATGGGCTGTGCATAACTTGTCTGGCACGGGTTCGGTCTTCGGCTTGTGGGCCGGGCTCGGACAGGCGTGCACATAGTGCAAGACGAAGTGAGCACTCCGTGAGCAAGGCGTCACAGCCAGCGTGCGCTCGAAATCGGCCTTGCTCAGCAGGCGGCCGATCATGCGGCGACGCCAGGCTGTCGACTACAGGCCGAGACGCTTGCGGCCCTTGGCCCGGCGGGCGCGGATGACGGCGCGGCCGGCGCGAGTCTTCATGCGCACCAGGAAACCGTGCGTGCGGGCGCGGCGAATTTTTGACGGCTGATAGGTGCGTTTCATCTGAGTTCCTGGTTGAGCCAGTCGCCTCGGCCAGCGGCCACCACGACTTGCGGACAAATGCCTGGGTTGCTGCGCCCTGCGCCGAACAGCCGCCGCATCTCATCGGCAACCGGGGCAACGCGCCTTGGATGACAAGTTTTGCGTCCAAGCAAGACCCAAAGGCCCCGTCCCACCCAAGTGTTGTGAGATGCGGGAAACCCACTATTACAGCAAAAAAGCCCTTCCCGGTCAAACACTTGCCGTGCAGCGACGCGGGTGCTGGGCCCCTTGAAGCTGCATCGCGTGCTGTGGATAACCCCCAGCAGCCTGCGTTCGCGGCTTAGAATCCGGGCGCTGGAAAGACAAGTTCTCCACAATGCACACCGACCTGTGGCAACGCGCCTGCGAGAAGCTCGCCGCCGAATTGCCCGAACACCAATTCAACACCTGGATCCGCCCGCTGCCACCGGCCGAGCTGAGCCGTGAAGGCCCCGAGAAGGCGGTGGTTTGCGTGCGCGTGCCCAATCGTTTCAAGCTCGACTGGATCCGCTCGCAGTATGCGGGCCTGATCGAGTCGGTGTTGAGCGAGCTGGCGGTCGAGCCGGTGCGGCTCGAGTTGAGCCTGGCCGCCCGTGAAGCGCCGCCGCGCCCACCCGGCACGGCCTTGGACCGCGCCAATGGCCATGCGGCGGTCCCCGCGATGATGGCGCTGCAAATGCCGGATGCCTCTGCGCTGCATGACAGGTCCACGGGACGCGCCACGGTGCCGGGCCTGCCGACGCCACCTGCGGCCTCGCGCCACAAGCTCAACAGCGCGCTGACCTTCGACACCCTGGTGCCGGGACGCGCCAACCAGATGGCGCGCACCGCCGCTCTGCACGTGGCGGGTGCGCCCGGGGCGATGTACAACCCCCTGTTCATCTACGGCGGCGTCGGTCTGGGCAAGACGCACCTGGTGCATGCCGTGGGCAATGCGCTGCTGAAGGACAAGCCCGACGCCCGCGTGCTGTACCTGCATGCCGAACAGTTCATCAGCGACGTGGTCAAGAACTACCAGCGCAAGACCTTCGACGAGCTGAAGGCCAAGTACCACAACCTCGACCTGCTGCTGATCGACGATGTGCAGTTCTTCGCCGGCAAGGAGCGCACGCAGGAGGAGTTCTTCAACGCCTTCGAGGCCCTGCTGGCCAAGCGCGCGCACATCATCATGACCAGCGACACCTATCCCAAGGGATTGGCCGACATCGACGAACGGCTGACCAGCCGTTTCGACGCCGGGCTGACGGTGGCCATTGAGCCGCCCGAGCTGGAGATGCGCGTCGCCATCCTGATCAGGAAGGCCGAGGCCGAAGGCGCGACGATGCCCGAGGACGTCGCCTTCTTCGTCGCCAAGAACGTTCGCGCCAACGTGCGCGAGCTGGAAGGCGCGCTGCGCAAGGTGCTGGCCTACAGCCGTTTCAGTCAGAAGGACATCAACATCGGGCTGGCGCGCGAGGCCCTGAAGGACCTGCTGTCGATCCAGAACCGACAGGTGGGTGTGGAGAACATCCAGAAGACGGTGGCCGACTTCTACAAGATCAAGGTCGCCGACATGTACAGCAAGAAGCGCCCGGCCAGCATCGCCCGGCCGCGGCAGATTGCAATGTACCTGGCCAAGGAGATGACGCAGAAAAGCCTGCCCGAGATCGGCGAGTTGTTTGGCGGTCGCGATCACACCACGGTGCTGCACGCGGTGCGCAAGATTGGCGGTGAGCGTGGCAAGAACAGCGAGCTCAACCAGCAGTTGCATGTGCTGGAACAGACGCTGAAAGGCTGAGGACTTTGCGCTTTCGTCAAGGCACAACCCTGGGGACAACGTCGGCGCAACGGCACAGCTGTCCACAGGCCGGGCACGCACTCCAAGGTTGTTGGTGGCGGCTCCCGCCCAAGCAGCTTGTCCGCCCACAGGGTTCATATGCCCCTAAACCCTTGATGGAACAGGCGAAAATGCGGTTCTCCACAGTTCGAGCGAACTCCTACTACGACCACCAGGCTTAAAAAGAGAAACCAATGATTGTCTTGAAGGCAGCGCAGGAAAAGATACTCGGTGCATTGCAGTCGGTCAGCGGTATCGTCGAGCGGCGCCACACGCTGCCGATCCTGGCCAACGTGCTGTTGCGCAAGACCGGGCAGGTGATCGAGTTCACCACCAGCGATCTGGAAATCCAGGTGCGCACGACCCAGGCACTCGGCGGTGACGAGGGCAACTTCAATACCACCGTCGGTGCGCGCAAGCTGATCGACATCCTGCGTTCGCTGCCCAACGACCAGGTGGTCACGCTCAGTGCCGCCGCCAGCAAGCTCACGCTGCAGGCGGGCAAGAGCCGCTTCACGCTGCAGACGCTGCCGCCGGAGGACTTCCCTCTGGTCAATGAAACGGTGGATTTCGGCCCGGCCTTCGCGGTGCCGCAAAAGACGCTGCGCAGCCTTGTCAACCAGGTGCATTTCGCGATGGCGGTGCACGATATCCGCTACTACCTGAACGGCATCCTCTTCATCGCCGAAGGCAGGACGCTGACCCTGGTGGCCACCGACGGCCATCGGCTGGCTTTGGGCCAAGCCACGCTGGAGGCCGACATCCCGAAACAGGAAGTGATCTTGCCGCGCAAGACGGTGCTCGAACTGCAGCGCCTGCTCAAGGACGAGGACACGCCCATCGAGATGCGTTTTGCCGGCAACCAGGCGCGCTTCAACTTCTCGGGCATGGAGTTCGTCACCAAGCTGGTCGAAGGCAAGTTCCCCGACTACAACCGCGTCATCCCGAAGAACCACAAGAACGCGGTGGTGATGGGCCGGGCGCCGTTGCTGGCCAGCCTGCAGCGCGCCGCCATTCTGACCAGCGAGAAGTTCAAGGGCGTGCGGGTCAACATCGAGCCGGGCAGCCTGCGCATTGCTTCCAGCAACGCCGAACAGGAAGAAGCCAAGGAGGAGCTGGAGATCGACTACAACGGCGATGCCATCGAGATCGGCTTCAACGTCACCTACCTGATGGATGCGCTGGCCAACATGAACAGCGAGATGATCAAGCTCGAGTTGCAGGATACCGCGGCGAGTGCGCTGTTCACCGTGCCCGACCAACCCGGCTTCAAGTACGTGGTCATGCCGATGAGGATCTAGCCGGCGCCCGTGTGCGCCCAAAACAAGCGGGCTGCGGCCCGCTTCAGCGTTTCAAAAGGGCGCTGAAATCTGCCCCCATGCCCCCATCTACAGATTCTGACACCCCATGACCGACCCCTTGATCTCCAGCGACGAAAATGCCCGCAAGGCCAAGCGCGACGACGCCGCCGCGCACAGTGAAGCCTATGGCGAAGGCAGCATCCAGATCCTGGAAGGGCTGGAAGCCGTGCGCAAGCGCCCGGGCATGTACATCGGCGACACGTCGGACGGCACCGGGCTGCATCACCTGGTGTTCGAGGTGGTGGACAACTCCATCGACGAAAGCCTGGCCGGGCATTGCGACGACATCGTCGTCACGATCCACAGCGACAACAGCATCAGCGTCACCGACAACGGCCGCGGCATCCCCACCGGCGTGAAGATGGACGACAAGCACGAGCCCAAACGGAGCGCGGCCGAGATCGCGCTGACCGAGCTGCATGCCGGCGGCAAGTTCAACCAGAACAGCTACAAGGTGTCGGGCGGGTTGCACGGCGTGGGCGTTTCTTGCGTCAACGGCCTGAGCAAGTGGCTGCGCCTGACGGTGCGCCGCGACGGCCAGGCGCACTACATGGAGTTCAAGCAGGGCATTCCGCAGGACCGGGTGGTCGAGACACGAAATGGCTTCGAAGTGAGCCCGATGAAGATCACCGGCGAGACCGAAAAGCGCGGCACCGAAGTGCACTTTCTGCCCGACCTGGAGATCTTCTCGAACATCGACTTCCACTACGACGTGCTGGCCAAGCGGCTGCGCGAGCTGAGTTTTTTGAACAATGGCGTGCGCATCCGCCTGGTGGACGAGCGCAACAACCGCAGCGACGACTTCGCCTTTGCCGGCGGCGTGAAGGGCTTCGTCGAGTTCATCAACACCGGCAAGAAGACGCTGCACCCCAACATCTTCCACGCCAGCGGCGAGAAAATGAGCGAGCAGGGCACCAACATCACCGCCGAAGTGGCGATGCAGTGGAACGACGGCTACAGCGAGAACGTGCTGTGCTTCACCAACAACATCCCGCAGCGCGATGGCGGCACCCACTTGACCGGCTTGCGCGCGGCCATGACGCGGGTGATCAACAAGTACATCGAGGACAACGAGCTGGCCAAGAAGGCCAAGGTCGAAGTCACCGGCGACGACATGCGCGAAGGCCTGTGCTGCGTGCTCAGCGTCAAGGTGCCCGAGCCCAAGTTCAGCAGCCAGACCAAGGACAAGCTGGTCAGCAGCGAAGTGCGCGCACCCGTTGAAGACGTGGTCAGCCGCGCGCTGACCGACTACCTGCTGGAAACGCCGCTCGACGCCAAGATCATCTGCGGCAAGATCGTCGATGCCGCGCGCGCCCGCGAAGCGGCGCGCAAGGCCCGCGAGATGACGCGGCGCAAGGGCGTGCTCGACGGCATGGGCCTGCCTGGCAAGCTGGCCGACTGCCAGGAGAAGGACCCGGCGCTGTGCGAGATCTACATCGTCGAGGGCGACTCCGCCGGCGGCAGCGCCAAGCAGGGGCGTGACCGCAAGTTCCAGGCGATCCTGCCGCTGCGCGGCAAGATCCTGAACGTCGAGAAGGCGCGCTACGAAAAGCTGCTGACCAGCAACGAGATCCTGACGCTGATCACCGCTTTAGGCACCGGCATCGGCAAGGGCATGGGCGGCGACGACTTCAACGTCGACAAGCTGCGCTACCACCGCATCATCATCATGACCGACGCCGACGTGGACGGCGCGCACATCCGCACGCTGCTGCTGACCTTCCTATTCCGGCAGATGCCCGAGCTGGTGGAGCGCGGCCACATCTACATCGCACAGCCGCCGCTGTACAAGGTGAAGCACGGCAAGGCCGAGCAGTACCTGAAGGACGGCAGCGAGCTCGACGCCTATCTCTTGCGCGTGGCGCTGGACGGCGCCACGGTGGAGCCCGGCGCCGGCAAGCCGGCCATCAGCGGCAGCGCGCTGGAAGAGCTGGCGCGCCAGTACCTGCTGGCCAACAGCGTGAGCGAGCGCCTGAGCAACTGGATGGATGTGGAAGGCCTGAGGTCAATCGCCGACGGCCTGGTGCTCGACCTGGACAGCACCGAAGCCGCCGAAGCCAGCGCGCTGGCGCTGCAGAAGGCGCTGCACGATGCCGAGGTGGCGGCCGAGTTCGACGCGCGCACCGACAAGCACCTGCTGCGCATCAGCCGCCGGCACCACGGCAACATCAAGAGCAGCGTCATCACGCAGGACTTCGTGCACGGCGCCGACTACGAGGCGCTGAGCAAGGCCGGCCTGACCTTCAACGGCTTGCTCGGCAGCGACGCCATCGTCAAGCGCGGCGAGGGCGAGCGGCAGAAGGAACAGAAGGTGGCCGACTTCCGCGCCGCGATGGCCTGGCTGATGGGCCAGGCCGAGAACGTGGTGAGCCGCCAGCGCTACAAGGGCCTGGGCGAGATGAACCCGATGCAGCTGTGGGAAACGACGATGGACCCGAGCGTGCGCCGCCTGCTGCGCGTGCAGATCGACGACGCCATCGAGGCCGACCGCGTGTTCACCATGCTGATGGGCGATGAGGTGGAGCCGCGGCGCGATTTCATCGAGAGCAATGCGTTGCGGGCGGGGAATATTGACGTGTAAGGTGGTTTTGCGGCTTGGTTCATCGTGGTGTCACCGCCCATCACCCCAACACGCCTGAGGCGCGCCTACTTCACTGCCAGCATTGCCGAGTTCCTCACCAGCACCAGCGCGACGCTTGGCTGCACGAACTTGAAGTATTCCGGCATGCTCTGTCTGGCATTTCGGGACGCGGTCGGCTCTATCTCGAATTCGTCGTTCCCCGTCTGGGCAAGCGCATCGATGCGATTGCGCTGATCGACCACACGATCTTCGTCATCGAGTTCAAGGTTGGCGCGCAGACCTTCCTTCGCCAGGACAGGGATCAGGTCTGGGACTACGCACTCGACCTGAAGAACTTCCACGAATCCAGCCACGCCGAGCGGCTGCTGCCTGTCCTGGTCATCACGGGCGCCCGCGGCAAAAAGGAGAACTCGGGCTATGCCGCGCACAGGGACGGTGTGGTGTCGCCGGTGGCTGTCAGCGCCGACATGCTGCCCGAGGTGCTGCAAGAAGCCTTGGGCTCGGTCGCTCGGGAACCGATCGTGTCGGATCTTTGGGACCAGGGGCGCTACAAACCCACGCCCACCATTATCGAGGCCGCTGCAGCTCTCTATCGCCGGCATTCCGTGGCCGAGATTGCGCGCAGCGATGCCGGTGCCGTGAACCTGGCGCGCACCTCCGCGGCGGTCGCGCGGTCGCGGCTTGAGGGCCGCAAGTCCATCTGCCTTGTGACGGGTGTGCCCGGTGCCGGCAAGACGGCTGGTGGGCCTCGACATCGCGACGCGTTACCTGGATGCCGACAAGGAGCTGCACAGCGTCCATCTCTCGGGTCACGGCCCACTCGTTTCCATCCTGCGTGAGGCTTTGGCGCGCGACGACGTCGCCAGGGCCAAGGCGCAAGGCAAGGCCCGGACAAAAGGCAGCGCACGTCAGGCCGTCAAGGGCTTCATCCAGCCCATTCATCACTTCCGTGACGAATGCCTGAACGACCCAAAGCCACCTATAGAGCACGTCACAATCTTCGATGAGGCTCAGCGCGCCTGGACGCGGGAGAAGACCGCGGACTTTATGCGCCGCAAGAAGGGTCGGCCGGACTTTGACCAGTCCGAATCGGCCTTCCTCATCTCGTGCCTTGACCGCCATGAGGATTGGGCCGTGGTCATCTGCCTGATCGGGGGCGGGCAGGAGATCAATACCGGCGAGGCTGGCATCTCGGAATGGATTGACGCGCTCCGGTTCCGCTTTCCCAGATGGCATGTACACGTGTCGCCTCAGTTGCAGGACAGTGAGTACGCGGCGGCGGAGGCGGTGCGCTCGCTTGAGCAATGCGGCCACCTGACGCTCGATACCGATCTGCATCTGGCCACATCGATGCGCTCGTTCCGGGCGGAGCATCTCTCGGGCTTCGTGAAGAAGGTGCTTGACCTCGATGCGCATGACGCCACCCAGCTGCATGCGCAGTTCGCGGGTCGCTACCCCGTGATGCTGACACGCGACGTCAACAGAGCGCGTCGCTGGCTGCGCCAGCAGGCACGGGGCACGGAGCGCTATGGCATCGTCGTCTCCTCGCAGGCACAGCGTCTGAAGCCGCACGCCCTTGACGTGCGCTCGCCCGTGGACCCGGTGAACTGGTTCCTGAACGACCGCGACGATGTGCGCTCGTCGTACTACTTGGAAGACGTTGCTACCGAGTTTCACGTCCAGGGCCTGGAGTTGAACTGGACGTGCGTGGTCTGGGACGCCGACTTTCGGTACGGCCCGCAGGGCTGGCAGCATCACGAGTTCTTCGGCAATCGCTGGCAGCGCATTCACAAGCCCGATCGCCAGCGCTACTTGAAGAACGCCTATCGCGTGCTGTTGACGCGCGCCCGACAGCGCGGCGGCGAAGCCAAAACATGTCGATTTTTCTGCTCTGAATCGACACGTTCTGACGAACGCGGCCATGCAGATCTGTCATGAAGCCGATCAACGATCCCGCCGCCGCGCCACGATGAACAACCGCGGAAAGGCCAGCAGCCGCGTGCCATCGGCACGCGCCGGATAGGCCAACTCGATGCGGTGCTGGTACTCGGCCAGAAACCGCGCCTGCAGATCGGGCGCCATCGGGTCGACATAGGGCTTCAACCCGGTGGCGCGCAGCCACTGCACGATGGCCGCGGCGTCGTCCATGCGGTGGTGGTAGGTGGTGCGCCACACATCCACGTCGGCCTGCAGCGTCAGCAGGTCGTAATACTGCTGCGCCGGCAGGATGCGCGCGCGCAGTTTGTCGGCATCGCCGGCGGATGTGCCCGGCAGCGCGGCCGCGGTCTCGCGCATCAGCCGGTGCGACGGCTCGTCCAGGTTGTCGGGCATCTGCACGGCCAGCACGCCGCCCGGCGCCAGCGCCGCCAGCAGGCGCGGCAACAGCTGCGGGTGGTCGGGAACCCATTGCAGCGAGGCATTCGCGTAGGCCAGGTCCACCGGCTCGGCCGGTGCCCACCCGGCGATGTCGCCCAGCTCGAAGCTGACTTGCGGCAGGCGTTGGCGGGCCGCGGCCAGCATGGCCTGCGAGGTGTCGGTGCCGACGATGCGCGCTGCAGCAAAGCGCTCGATCAGCAGCTCGGTGGAATTGCCCGGCCCGCAGCCCAGGTCGACCACCCGCTGCGGCGTGGTCAGCGGCACGCGCGCCAGCAGTTCGGCGGCGGGGCGGGTGCGTTCGTCCTCGAAGCGGGTGTACAGCGCGGGGTTCCAGTCGCTCATCGTGGGTGCTCCGCAAAGCGTTCGATGCGGCCGTCGGCATGGCGGGCAAAGCGCGACCGCTCGGGCCCGTGCACCGGCGCCTCGTCGGGCCAGGGCCAGCCGCCGAAAGGCGCTGCGGCGGTAGTCGGCAAAGGCCTGCTGCAGTTCCTGCTGGGTGTTCATCACGAAGGGGCCGTATTGCGCCACCGGCTCGCCGATGGGGCGGCCCTGCAGCAGCAGGAACTCGCTCGCTTCGGGCCCGTTGGCCAGCTCGGTGCCCTGCCGTGCCGGCAGTTCGATGGCGGCATGCTGTTCGACCGCCTGCCCGTCGATGGCCACGCGGCGGCCCTTGAAGAAGTAGAGCTTGCGTCGCGTGCCATCGCCGGCGGCGGGCGGCAGCGTCCAGCGGGCGCCGGGCGCCATCTTCAGCGTCCAGATGGCCAGGTCGGCTTCGGCCTGCGCGGCCCACGAATCCGGCGGCGGCGCGTCCGCGAGCGCGCCGTTCAGGCGCCCGGCGATGCAGGCGACTTCGGTGCTGGCCGCCGTCGGCGTCGGTGGCCACGTGGCGCGGGATGTCCTGCGACCACAGCATCTTGAAATGCGGCTCGGCCATCTTGCTGCGCGCCGGCAGGTTGAGCCAGATCTGGAACAGCTCCAGCGGGTTGGGCGCGCCGGCGTCGAGCAGCGGGAACATCTCCGCATGCACGATGCCGCGGCCGGCGGTGAGCCACTGCACGTCGCCGCCGCCGAAGCGCGCCGCGGCGCCCAGCGAATCGGAGTGGTCGATCAGGCCCTTGCGCACGATGGTCACGGTCTCGAAGCCACGGTGCGGGTGCGCCGGAAAGCCGGGCACGGTCAGGCCGTGGTACATGCGCCAGCCGTCCTTGCCGGCGAAGTCCTGGCCCAGGTCGCGCCCGCTCAGCGGCGCGTCGGGGCCGAACAGCGCATTGCCGCGCGGGTAGGCGTCGTCGTGGTAGACGCAGAACAGGAACGGGTCGATGGTCTGCCACGGGAAGCCGAGTGCTTCGATCTGCAAGGGGGTGGGCATGGTGTGGGTTCCGGGACGCTTTGATCGAGTCTAGACCGTGGCTTCGCTTCGTGTGTTCGTCGCCCTGTGGCCGACACCGGCGACGCACGCGGCCGCCGTCGCCGCGCAGCAGGTGCTGCCCTGGCCGGCCGCTGCCAGGCGGGTGGCGGGCTCGGACCTGCACCTCACCCTGGCCTTCATCGGCGCGGTGCCGCAGGAGCAGCTGGCGCACGTCACCCGCGCCGCCGCCGTGCCGAGCGCCAGGGTCACGCTGTCGCTGGATCGGATCGAAGTCTGGAAGGCGGGTACGGTGGTGCTGCGGCCGTCGCGCGCGCCAGCGGCCATGCTCGACCTGTACGCCCGGCTCACGCAGTCGCTGCGGGCCCGCGACGTGGCCTTCGACGCACGACCTTTCGTTCCCCATGTCACGCTGGGGCGCAAGGCGCGGGGCATGGCGGTGGCGGCGGTGCCGCCGCTACCGTGGCGGTCAGCGGGGCATGTGCTGGCGCTGTCGGCCGGCGGACGCTACAGCGTCATCGCGCGGTTTGGCTGACGGCGCGTGGCCGGTCATCCAGGCGCCTACGGCCAAAGCCAGATCTCGCGGCGGGGCCGGTCAAGCCATGCGGCGCGAAGGCGTACAAGCAGCCGTCTCGCCTCATGCCACGCCGCTCAGCCAACAAAGGCGTGGAGGGCCCGCCTGAAAACCGCCGGCTCGGTCAAGGCCACGAACACGATGCCGGCCAGGGCGCCGGAGAAATGCGCGTCGTGGTTGACGCGGCCGCGGCCGTATCGTGACGCGTACCAGGTGTATGCAAGATAGGCCACCGCAAAGATCGGCGCCGGGATCGGCACGGGGATCGGCAGGATGAAGATCGCCGCGGAGGGAAAGTACAGGATCGACGCGAACAGCACGGCAAGGATCGCGCCCGAGGCGCCGAGCGTGCGGTAGCCCGGCTCGTGTCGATGCTTGAGGTACGTGCCGGCATCGCTGGCCAGCAGGCCGACGAGGTACAGCGTCACGAAGCGCGGCGAGCCCATCGCTCGCTCCAGGGTGAAGGCGAAGGCCCAGAAGGTGAGGGCGTTGAAGAGCAGGTGCGCCAGGTCGGCGTGCACGAAGGCGCTGGTGATCAGCGTCGGGTACTCGCGCCGCGGCACCAGCCAATGCGGCCTGAACACGCTGCGCTCGATGATCGAAGGCGCCGCGTACAGCGCCACCCCGCTCACTGCGATGATCATCACGAGAATCAGCGCGGCGGCGGGCGCGCCGTCGGACAGGGACACGAGCCATTCCACCGGGAGGATTGTCGTTCGTCACCCCGCCAGCGGGGCGTGCCGCACCCGGCGCGGCGGCTCGCTAGACTCGGGCTTCGCGCCGTCCACCACCCACCACGAGAACCACCATGATCCAGAGCGTTGTCGCCACCATCAAGGCCAAGGCCGGCCGTGAGGCCGAGTTCCAGGCCGCTGCGTTGCAGCTGATCGCCGCCGTCCGCGCCAACGAGCCGGGCTGCCTGCTGTACACCCTTAACCAGGGCGATGCGCCCGACACCTTCGTCTTCATGGAGCGTTATGCCGACGAAGACGCGCTCAAGGCGCACCGCGCCACCGAGCACTTCAAGACCCTGGGTCGCGCGATGGGCGCGTTCATGGACGGGCCACCCGCCGTGCTGCGCATGGCCGAGATCGGCTGATCCATCATGAGCAGCACCGAAGTCCTGTACCAGGTATCGCAGCGCATCGCCACCGTCACGCTCAACCGCCCCGAGCGGCTGAATGCCTACACCGCCGCGCTGGGCGATGCGCTGCGCGCGGCGATGCGCCGGGCCAGCGATGACCCGGACGTGCGCGTCATCGTGCTCACCGGTGCGGGGCGAGGCTTTTGCGCCGGGGCCGACATGGACAGCTTGAGTGCGGGCAGCGCCAGCGGTGGCGCGGCACTGACGCCGCCGCCGGTGTCCGAGCCCTTCGATGCGCAGTCCAGCCCCGACTATCAGACGCCGCATTCGTACTTTCCGGCCGTGCCCAAGCCGATCATCGCCGCGATCAACGGCGCCTGCGCCGGGCTCGGCCTGGTGTATGCGCTGTATTGCGACCAGCGCTTCGCGGCGGCGGGCGCCAAGTTCACCACCGCCTTCGCGCGGCGCGGGCTGATCGCCGAGCACGGCATCAGCTACACGCTGCCGCGGCTGGCCGGGCTGTCGGCGGCGCTGGACCTGCTGCTTTCGGCGCGCAAGTTCGATGCCGACGAGGCGCTGCGCCTGGGCGTGGTCGACCGCGTCGTGCCGGCCGATCAGCTGATGGCCGCGGTGCGCGCCTATGCGCTGGATCTGGCCGACAACGTTTCGCCGCGCTCGATGGCGGTGATCAAGCGCCAGTTGTGGGCGGTGGGCCCGCAGTCGCTGCGCGAGGCGGTGAACATCGGCGATCGCGAGATGCTGGCCAGCTTTGGCAGCGCGGACTTCAAGGAAGGCGTGGCGCATTTCGTGGAAAGGCGCGCCGCGCGCTTCAGCGGTGGCTGAGCCGTGCGCCCGGCGCGCACCGCACAATGGCGGCCATGACACAAGGCTTGACTTCCGCATTGCTGTCCTGGGCGATCACCGCGCTGTCCTTGTGGGCTGCGAGCCACATCTTTCGCGGGCTGAAGTTCGACGGCACCCCATCGCTGGTGGTGTCGGCGCTGTTGCTGGGTTTGGCCAACGCCGTGCTCAAGCCGATGCTGATCGTGCTCACCCTGCCACTGACGCTGCTGAGCTTCGGGCTGTTCGTGCTGGTCATCAATGCGCTGATGATCCTGCTGGTGGCCAAGCTGGTGAAGGGCTTCACGGTGTCGAGTTTCTGGACCGCCTTCTTCGCCAGCATCTTCATCTCGATCCTGGGCATCGCCATCGGCTCCTTCCTCGGCGGCAGCCCGGAAGCGACGATCCGCATGGCACCGGGCAAAGGCTGGGTCTGAAACGCGCGGTCGTGGCCATCGGGACGGCGCGCATCCACCGGGCAAGGTAAAACAGCGCGATGAATTTCGACGACGTGGTACGGGGACGCCGCAGCATCCGGGGCTTTCTGAACAAGCCGGTGCCCAAGGCGCTGATCTGCGAAGTGCTCGAGCTGGCGCTGCGCGCGCCCACCTCGCTGAACACGCAGCCCTGGAACTTTCATGTGGTTGCCGGTGAAGTGCTCGACCGCATCCGCAAGGGCAATGTCGAGCGCAACCTGGCCGGCGTGCCGCATTCGCGCGAGTTCCGCATGGGCCCGGGCTACGAAGGCGTGCACCGCGAGCGGCAGATCGGCATCGCCAAGCAGCTGTTCGCCGCGATGGGCATCGAGCGCGACGACAAGGCCGGGCGACAAGACTGGGTGCTGCGGGGTTTTCGCCAGTTCGATGCACCGGTGTCGATCGTCGTCACCTACGACCGCTCGATCCACGGCAGCGACATCGCGCCCTTCGATTGCGGCGGCGTGGTCAACTGCCTCGTCAATGCTGCCTGGTCGCGCGGCCTGGGCTGCGTCATCAACAGCCAGGGCATCATGCAGTCGCCGGTGGTGCGCGCCGAAGCCGGCATTCCGGACGACCAGGTGATCCAGACCTGCGTGGCCATGGGTTGGCCGGACGACAGCTTCCCCGCGAACGCCGTGGTCTCGCAGCGCAAATCGGTGGACGAAGCGGCGGTGTTCGTCGGCTTCGACGACTGACCGGGTCTCACGCAGGAAGGCGAGCGATGCCAAGCGCCAAACTCTGGGCCGGCGCCAGCGGCTACTCGTTCAAGGAATGGAAGGGCAGCTTCTATCCGGACAAGATCAAGCCGGAGGACATGCTCGCCTTCTACGCCGAGCGGCTGCCGACGGTGGAGATCAACCACAGCTTCTATCAGATGCCGAAGACGGCGGTGCTCGAACATTGGGCCCAGGTCACGCCGCCGGACTTCCGCTTCGCCATCAAGGCCTCGCGGCGCATCACGCACCTCGGGCGGCTGAAGGCGGAGACGGTGGCCGACTCGCTGGCCTACCTGTACGACAAGCTGGCCACGCTCGGCGCCAAGCGCGGGCCGGTGCTGTTCCAGCTGCCGCCGAACATGAAGAAGGACCTGCCGCGATTGGTCGACTTCCTCGCGCTGCTGCCCGGGGGCCACCGCGCCACTTTCGAATTCCGCCACGACAGCTGGTTCGACGACGAGGTCTACGCGGCGTTGCGCGCGGCCGGGGCGGCGTTGTGCCTGTCGGAACGCGAGGACGCCTCGCCGCCGCCGCTGGTGGAGACGGCGCCCTGGGGCTACCTGCGGTT
Source organism: uncultured beta proteobacterium (assembly GCA_963837675.1). Lineage (GTDB taxonomy): Bacteria > Pseudomonadota > Gammaproteobacteria > Burkholderiales > Burkholderiaceae_C > Rubrivivax. The sequence continues at coordinate 902,258 of CAWIOH010000003.1, forward strand.
GCGGCTGGAGAGCTATGCCGAGGCCGATCTGGCGTCGTGGGCCGAACGCGTGGCCGCGACGCGCTGGCAAGAGGTCTACGCGTACTTCATGCACGAGCCGACGGCGCCCGGCTACGCCGCCGATCTGCTCAGGCTGGCCGCTTCAGCCCCAGCGCCTTGAGGCCCGCCGTCAGCGTCTGACGTTGCTTCCAATAATCCGACCACGGGTCGGCCGCCTGGAACGACAGATGCTCGCGCCCGGTGCGCAGCGTCCATTGGTCGCCGCGCTTGAGTGTCGGCAGATCGTCCCAAGCCACTGGCATCGACACGCCGAGCCCGGGCCGCGCGCGCACCGAGAACGCCGCAGCGGTGGTGGCGCCGTGGTTGTTGCGCAGGAAGTCGACGAAGATCTTGCCGACGCGGTTGGCCGGGCCGCTCTTGGCGACGAAGCGCTGCGGAACGACGCGTGCCAGGTGTTGCACGGCGGCCTGCGCGAAGGCCCTGACCGTTTCCCAGTCGGCCCGCGGCGTCAGCGGCACGACCACGTGCAGGCCCTTGCCGCCGCTGGTCTTGAGCCAGCTTTGCAGCCCCAGCTCCTGCAGCAGCCCGCGCACCAGCGTCGCGGCTTCGAGCACCCGCTCCCAGCGTTCACCCGCGCCGGGGTCGAGGTCGAAGATCACGCGGTCGGGCCGGTCGATGTGGCGTGTGGTCGCATTCCAGGTGTGGAATTCGATGACGTTCATCTGCGCCGCGGCGATCAGCGCCTTGGTGGTTGGCACTTCCAGCAGCGGCGCGTGGCCGGGCCACAGCGCGGCATCGAGTTCCTTGATGCCGGTGATCTGCAGCGTCTCGACATGCTTCTGGTAGAACAGTTCGCCACCCACGCCTTCGGGCCCGCGCACCAGCGAGCAGGGTCGGCCCTTCAAGTGCGGCAGCATCCAATCGGCCACCGATTCGTAGTAGCGCACCAGCTCGAGCTTGGTGACGCCGCTGCTGGCGTCGATCACCCGCGCCGGATGCGAGACGACGATGCCGCCGACCACGCTGCCGCCGGACTTCACCAGGGCCGGCCCGCTCGGCACGACGCTGCCTTCGCGCTGTACCGCCTTCGCCGCCTTGTCGCTGCGCAGGCCCAGGAACTTGGCGTGGCGGACCTGGTTGCCGGGCGTCCAGTCGGAGAACTCCACCTCGACCACCAGCTGCGGCTTGACCCAGTGTTGCAGCGCCGGGTCGCGCGTTGCCCAGCGGTGCTTGTGCAGCGGCTTCGCGCCAAAGGGCGATTGCGCGACCTCGATCTTCTTCAGTCGCGCCTTCAGCGACGCCGCAGTGTCGGCACTCCAGCCGGTGCCGACGTTGCCGACGTAGGTCAGTTGCTGCCGGTCGTCGTGCACCGCCAGCAGCAGGCTGCCGATCTCGGCCTCGCCGCTGCTGCGGTCGGTGTAGCCGGCGACGACGAACTCCTGCCGCAGCTTGTTCTTCAGCTTCAGCCAGGTTTCCGTGCGCCGCGAGTCGTAGGGCGAATCCTTGCGCTTGGCGATGGCGCCTTCCAGCCCCATGCGGCGCGCCGATTCCAGGATCGCCGCCGGCGCGGCGGCGAAATCGGCGCTGAAGCGCAGGTGCGCCACCGGCTTGTCGTCGAGCAGCTGCTTCAGCAACTGCCGCCGCGCGGCCAGTGGGACCTTGCGCAGGTCGTGGCCTTCGAAGTACGGCAAGTCGAAGAGGAAGTACTCGATGGCCTCGGTGCGCTTGCGGTCGAAGGCGTTCTGCAGCGCATTGAATTCGGGTGTGCCGTCCTTGCCCAGCACGACGATCTCGCCATCGAGCCAGCTCGCTTTCAGGTCGAGGCCGCGCAGCGCCTTCACCAGCGCCGGCATCTTTGCGGACCAGTCGTGGCCGCCGCGCGTGATCAACCGCACCTGGTCGCCTTCGATGCGCGCCATCAGCCGGTAGCCGTCGAGCTTGATCTCCCAGCTCCATTCGCCCGAGGTCGGTGCGGCAGCGGCCAGGCTGGCCAGCATCGGCGGCAACGTCGCCGGCATCGGTGCCTTCAACGCGCCGGGCGGGCCGCTGCCTTCAACGGGCGGCGCGGTCTTCAGCGGCTTGGCGACGACGCTGTCGGGCAGCGCGCTGACGACGTCATAGTCGCTGCGCGGCTTGGCATACGCATCGCGTTTCTTGAACAGCAGCCAGCCCTCCTGCCGCTCGCCCGGCTTGGCGATGCGCACCAGCTCCCACAGTCCGAACAGCTTGTGGCCGTGCAGCTTGAACAGCAGCTTGCCGTCCTTCAGACCCTGGCGCGGGTCGGCCATCGGCTCCCAGGTGCCCTGGTCCCAGACGATGACGGTGCCGGCGCCGTACTGGCGCGGCGGGATCGTGCCCTCGAAGCTGCCGTAGGACAGCGGGTGGTCCTCGACATGGATCGCCATGCGCATGTCCTTCGGGTCGTAGCTCGGGCCGCGCGGCACCGCCCAGGACAGCAGCACACCATCGAGTTCGAGCCGGAAGTCGTAGTGCAGGCGTGTGGCGTCATGCTTCTGCACGACGAAGCTGCGGCCCTCGGCCGGTTGGGCGGCGTCGGCGTCGCCGCGCGGCTCGCTGGTCAACGCGAAGTTGCGCTTGGCCCAGTAGCGTGCGAGCCGCTCTTCGGCAGAGTTTTGTAGGGCGCCTGCCTTGGCGGGCGGGGCGGCGGCGGGCTTCGCCCGGATGCGCGCCATGCGCCTTCAGGGCCGCCGCTGCAGCCGCCGGTAGGCGCTGAAGTTGCGCAGCGCGCCGCGCGCGTCGCCCATCTGCTCGCGCAGCCGGCCGAGGTTGTAGTGCGCGTCGGCCAGCTCGGGGTCGAGCGCCAGGCTCTGCTCATAGCTGGCCATGGCCTCGCTCAGCCGCTCGAGATGGTCGAGCGCGACGCCGCGGTTGAAGTGGATCAGCGCCAGATCGGGCGAGGGCGGGCAGTGCCGCAAGGCTGCGTCCGACAGCGCGAGCACGTCGGCGAATCGGCCGGCCTCGCTCCACATTGCGCCCAGGTTCAGCGTGGCGGCGCTCAGGTCCGGAGCCAGCACCAGCGCCTGCTTGTAGGCGGCCTCCGCACCGACGGGGTCCGTGCCTTCGAGGGCTTCGCCGCGCGCCAGCCAGGCGGCTGCGTCGGGGGGCGCGGGCGAGACGGTCGGCGCCGGCGCGGCGTGTTCCATGAAGGCAACCCGGCCGCCGCCCGCCGGCGCCACGTCGAAATCCATCAGCAGCTGGCCGCTGTCGGCCTGCCACTGGCCGTCCCGGTCGCGCACCGCCACGTCGGCGCCGATGGCGGTGATGCGCAGCCCGGTCAACGGCAACTCCTCCGGCAGCCTGGCCTTCAGCCGCGCCAGCGAACGCAGGATGCGCCGCGGCGGGATCTTCGAAGCCTGCAGGGCAAACGCGGTACGCAGCAGCATCAGGTCCTGGAAGCTGAAGCGGTATTCGTTGCGCTTGCCGCGCGCCGGCACGACGAATCCCTCGGCGATCAGGCCATCGAGCACGGTGCGCGACAGGCCCAGCATCGCCTGGACGCGCCGCAGCGTGAAGGTCGAAGGGTCGTCGCCGGCGCGGCTCACTTCCGCGCGCGGGAGCGTGCCGGCGCAGGCTCGGCCGCCGGCGCGGCGCTCTTCGCGGCCGAGGCGCGCTTGGCGCCCTTGCGCTCCTTGGTCTCGGCCGGAGCGGCCTTGGCCGCCGCCGGCTTCTTGCCCAGACTGGCGCGCAGCGCATCCATCAGGTCGATCACCTGCGCCGTGCTCGGCGCCTCGTCGTGCGCCACGGCGACGACCTGCTTGCCGCTGGCGATCTTCTCGTCGATGGCGGCGAGGATGCGCTGCTTCTCCTCGTCGACGTACTGCGTCGGGTCGTAGGCATCCTGCGAGATCTGCTCGATCAGCTGCAGCGCCAGCTGCAACTCGGCCTTCGTCACGTCCACTGGCTCGATGTTGAGGTCCTTCAGCGAGCGCACCTCGTCGGCGTAAAGCAGCTGTTGCAGCACCAGCCCGTCTTCCACCGGCCGCACCTGCACCACGTACTGCTTCGATTTCCACGCCCACTTCGCCAGCGCGCAGCGGCCGCTTTCGCGCATCGCCTCGGCCAGCAGCGCATAAGGCTTGCCGCCGCGCTTGTCCGGCGCCAACAGGTAGGCCTTGTCGTAGAACAGCGGGTCGACCGACTTCTCGGGGATGAAGGCGACGATCTCGATCGCCGGGCTGCTGGCCTCCTCCAGCGCCTTCAGCTCCTCGGGCGCGAACAGCACGAAGCGGTCCTTCTCGAACTCGTAGCCCTTGACCATGTCGGCGCGCGGCACGACGCTCTGGTCGCGCTCCGACACGTACTGCTGCTTCAGCCGCGAGCCGTCCTTGGCCAGCATGTTGAACCTGACGGCGCTGGCCGTCTCGGTGGCGGAATACAGCTTGACCGGGATCGACACCAGGCCGAAGCTCAAGCTCAATGACGCAATCGAACGCGCTGCCATGCCGGCCTCCTTCGCAAGCGGGGCGGACATGGTATGCCGGTTGCTCGCCATAACGCACGGAGCGCCGATCGCCGCCGTGCAGCAAGCGAGGTGCAGCGCCGCAATCTGTTGGATTCGCGCTACGCTTCATCGCCCGCACTGCCGCTTCCGCCGCCATGGAACAACCGCCGTATCGAAGCCTGCACATTGCCATCGACGGCATGCAGTCGGTCTCGGGCCTGCTGTGCGTGCCCGATGGGTCGCGCGCCGGCTATGTCTTCGCGCATGGCGCCGGGGCCGGCATGGCGCATGCGTTCATGGCCGGCTTCGCCGACGGCCTGGCCGCGCGCGGCATCGCCACGCTGCGCTATCAGTTCCCGTTCATGGAGCAAGGGTCGAAGCGGCCCGATGCGCCACCGCGCGCGCATGCCGCGGTGCGCGCCGCGGTGGCAGAAGCGGCGGGCCGGCTGCCGGGACTGCCGCTGTTCGCCGGCGGCAAGTCCTTCGGCGCGCGCATGACGTCGCAGGCGCAGGCCGCATCCCCGCTGCCGGGTGTGCGCGGGTTGGTCTTCGTCGGCTTTCCGCTGCATCCGGCGGGCAAGCCGGCGAACGAGCGTGCACGACACCTGTCCGAGATCGGATTGCCGATGCTCTTTCTGCAGGGAACGCGCGACGCGCTGGCCGAACTGCCGCTGATGCAGGCGCTGGCGCAGCGGCTCGGCGACAGGGCGACGCTGGCGCTGTTCGATGATGCCGACCATTCGTTCCACGTCAGGGCGCGCAGTGGCGGCAGCGATGCGCAGACATTGCAGGCGATGCTCGACGCAATGGCCACCTGGGTCGCCGCGAACGCCTAGCATGGGCGCCGGCGCGGCAGGCCCTGCGCAAGACATGACGATCGCTGCCAAGGTGGTCGCCGCGCTGACCGGCTGCGCGCAGCTGCCTTCGCAGGAGGACCGCACGTCCAGCACGGCCATCGAGGACGTGACGGGCACGGCACTGGTGGCAGCGCGCCGGCGTGGTCCTGATGTCGGTGCTGCCGATCGAGTGGTTGCTTTGGTGCCGGCTCAGAATCCCACCACGGGATGCGGCCGGTAGGGGGCTTGCAGCGCTGCGATCTCGTCGGCACTCAGGCGGATCGCCAATGCCGCCACGGCGTCGGCCAACTGTTCGGGCCTGGACACGCCGACGATCGGTGCCGTGACTTCCGGCTTGGTTAGCACCCAGGCCAGCGCCACCTGCGCCAGCGGCGCGCCGCGCGTGCCGGACACCTGTGCCAGCGCGGCGGCGATTTCACGGTCGTTCTCCTCGGTGTGTTCGAACAGCGAGCGGCCGAAGGCATCGGTCTCGATGCGCGGCGTGGCCTGGCCCCAGGGCCGCGCCAGCCGGCCGCGCGCCAGCGGGCTCCAGGGAATCACGCCGACGCCCTGGTCGCGGCACAGCGGCAGCATCTCGCGCTCTTCCTCGCGGTACAGCAGGCTCAACTCGGGCTGCATGCTGACGAAACGCGTCCAGCCATGCCGTTCGGCCACCGCCTGCGCCTTGGCGAACTGCCAGGCCCACATCGACGATGCGCCGATGTAGCGCGCTCTGCCTGAGCGCACCACGTCGTGCAGCGCCTCCATCGTCTCCTCGATCGGCGTGTCCGCGTCCCAGCGGTGGATCTGCAGCAGGTCGACGTGGTCCATGCCCAGGCGCTGCAGGCTGGCGTCGATCTCGGCCAGAATCACCTTGCGCGACAGCCCCGCGTTGTTGGGGCCCTTGCGCCAGCCGAAGCGCAGCTTGGTGGCGACGACCAGTTCGTCGCGCCGGGCGAAGTCGCGCAGCGCACGGCCGACGATCTCTTCCGAGCTGCCGTTGGAATAGATGTTGGCGGTGTCGAAGAAGTTGATGCCGGCGTCCACTGCCGCGCGGATCAGCGGCCGGCTTCGCTCTTCAGGCAGCGACCAGGGGTGCGCGCCGAGCGCGGGGTCGCCATAGGTCATGCAGCCCAGGCAGAGGCGCGACACCTGCAAGCCGGTGCGTCCGAGTCGGGTGAAGTCCATCGGCGTCTCCTTGTGCGTGCCGTGCATCGTAGCCGCCGCGCGAGCCTGCCGTTTCGTGCGTTGCCGCACGGGCGTGGCGGGCGGGCCGGGCCAGGGCGCTCACGAAGGGCCGAAACTACGCGCACCGCAACCGGACTTCCGCATCATGACCAAGCGCCGCAACCCCCTGACACCGCGCCTCGCAGTCGGCGCAGCGCTGCTCGCCACCGCGGCGCTGGCCGGTTGCGGCGCCGAGGTGGCCGGCGCGGCCGCCACCGCAGCCAGCCTGTCGGCCACGTCGGCCCAGCAGGCGCAGGCGCAGCAAAAGCAGATCGTCGATCAGTTCAGGTCGCTGCAGGATGCCGGCGCGGCGCGCGCGGCCAGCGCGTCCGACTGACCGGCTGGGTCACCCCGCCAGATAGTCGCTGGCGACGTGGGCCAGCGCGCGCACGCCCAGCAGCAATGCGCGCTCGTCGATGAAGAAGCGCGGCGAGTGGTTCGGCGCCGACTTGGCCAGCGCGGTCGTCTCGGGCGTGACGCCGACGAAGAAGAACAGCCCCGGCGACACGCGCTGGAAGAACGAGAAATCCTCCGAGCCCATGACCTTGGGCACCAGCACCGCGCGACCCGGCCCGGCCACGCGCTGCAGCGTGGGCACCATCCGCTCCGTCAGTGCCGGGTCGTTCACCGTCACCGGGTAGTTCTTCTTGATGCACACATTGCAGCCGGCGCGCGCGCCGCGGCTGATGGCCTCGGCCAGGTAGGTGACGCGCTCGTGGATCTCGTCGCGCATCTCCTCGTCGAAGCTGCGGATGGTGCCGCGCATTTCCACCGAGTCGGGAATGATGTTCTCGCGCACGCCGCCCTTGATGGCGCCGATGGTCACCACCGCCGGCTCGCGCGTCAGGTCGGCCTCGCGGCTGACGATGGTCTGCAGCCCCAGCACCACCTGCGCCGACGTGACGATCGGATCGACGCCGTACCAGGGCATCGCGCCATGCGTCTGCCGGCCGTGGATGGTGATACGCAGGTTGTCGGCGCTGGCCATCGCCGGGCCGGGACGGTAGCCGAGCACGCCCACCGGCAGGCGCGAGGTGACGTGCAGGCCGAACATCGGCGTCGGGCCGCGGGTTGTCCAGTCGCGCCTTGTTCCACCATCAGCTTGGCGCCGCCCTCTTCGCCTTCGGGCGGCAATTCCTCGGCCGGCTGGAAGATGAACTTGACGGTGCCGCGCAGCAACCCGCGCTGCCCGGCCAGCACCTCGGCCACGCCCATCAGGATGGCGACATGCGCGTCGTGGCCGCAGGCATGCATCACGCCGACCTGCTCGCCGTTCCATTCGGTGCGCACCTTCGAGGCAAAGGGCAGGTCCACCTCCTCGGCCACCGGCAACGCGTCCATGTCGGCGCGCAGCGCCACCACCTTGCCGGGCAGCGCGCCCTTCAGCAGCCCGACCACGCCGGTGTGGGCCACGCCGGTCAGCACTTCATCGAAACCCAGTTTGCGCAGGTGTTCGGCGACGATGCCGGCGGTGCGGAACTCGCGGTTGCCGAGTTCGGGGTGGGCGTGAAAATCGCGCCGCCAGGCGATGACCTGTTGTTCGAGCGCTGGCGCCGCGGCATCGATCAAGGGCCCGAGTGCCGCGCTCGGCGGGGTGGTGGTGGCGTCCATGCAAGGTTCTCGATGTTGGCGACGGCGCCCACCGTAGCACGGCGGGCGGCCCGGCACCTCGGGCCTTACGCGCAGCACGCGCACCTGTCGCCTGCGGGATAGACGGCCAGGGCGGCGCGCCCTGAGCATGCCGGCCGCCCATGTCCACGCTGCGCGATCTGCGCCCCTCCCTGCCGATCCTGCTCGGCGCCTCGGTGATGCTCAGCCTGGCCATGGGCCTGCGCCAGAGCCTGGGGCTGTTCATGCCGCCGCTGACGCGCGACACCGGCATCTCGGTGGCCGATTTCACGCTCGCCATCGCGGTGCAGAACCTGGCCTGGGGCTTCCTGCAACCGCTGGCCGGCGCCTGGGCGGCGCGCCTGGGCATGCGCCGCCTGATGGTCGGCGGCGCATTGCTGTACACCACCGGCCTGGTGCTGCTGGCCACGGCGCAAGGGCTGCCCGGCGTGATGCTCGGCGCCGGCGTGGCCATCGGCGCGGCGCTGGCCTGCACCGGCAGCGCGCTGGCGCTGGCGGCGGCCTCGCGCCCGGTGCCGGTGGCGCAGCGCAGCCTGGTGCTGGGCATCGTCTCGGCGGCCGGCTCGCTGGGCGCCATGGCCGCCGCGCCGATCGGCCAGACGCTGGCGCAGGGCTTCGGCTGGCGCGTCGGCGTGTGGGGCTTCGTGCTGCTGGCGCTGCTGATGGTGCCGGCCGCCTGGGCCGCGGGCCGCGTCGATGCGCTGCCGCTGCCGCCCAAGCCGGGCGAGGGCGACACCGCGCGCGCGGCCTTGAGTGTGGCGCTGCGCAACCCGATGTTCGTGGTGCTGTCGGTGGCCTATTTCGTCTGCGGCATGCAGCTGGTGTTCCTGACCACGCACCTGCCGTCGTACCTGGCACTGTGCGGCATGGACCCGATGCTGGGCGCGCAGGCGCTGGGCATGATCGGCGCGTTCAACGTGCTCGGCAGCCTGTTCTTCGGCTGGGCCGGCGGGCGCTTCAACAAGCTGGTGCTGCTGGGTGGCATCTACACGCTGCGCTCGCTGGCGCTGCTGTGGTACTTCGCGGCGCTGCCCTCGCCGTCCGGCACCTTGGTGTTCGCTTCGATCATGGGTTTCCTTTGGCTCGGCGTGGCGCCGCTGGTCACCGGCTGGATCGTCGACACCTTCGGCCTGCGCTGGCAGGCGATGCTCGGTGGCGTGGCCTTCGTCGGCCATCAGGTGGGCAGCTTCGTCGGCGCCTTCGGCGGCGGGCTGATCTTTCAGATGGCCGGCTCCTACACGCTGGCCTGGCAGATCGGCGTGGCCCTCGGCCTGGCCGCCGGGCTGGTGCAGGGCGGCTACGCCTGGTGGCGCGGCGGCGGCCTCATGCCGCCACGGCTCAAGCCGGGCTGAGCGCGGCGGCCGGCGGGCCCGCGCGGTAGCGCGCGAAGCCCCGCGCGCGCAATTCGCACGCCGGACAGCTGCCGCAGCCATGGCCCCAGGCATGGCGCAGGCCACGCTCGCCGAGATAGCAGGTGTGGGTGTGCTCGATGATGATTTGCACCAGCTTCGGTCCGCCGAGCGATTCGGACAACGACCAGGTGGCAGCCTTGTCGAGCCACATCAGCGGGGTTTCGATGGCCATCGGCGCATCAAGGCCCAGGCGCAGCGCCACCTGCAAGGCCTTCAGCGTGTCGTCGCGGCAATCGGGGTAGCCGGAGTAGTCTGTTTCGCACATGCCGCCGACCAGCACCTCGATGCCACGACGGTAGGCGACGACGGCCGCGAAGTTGAGGAAGATCAGGTTGCGGCCCGGCACGAAGGTGTTGGGCAGGCCACTGCGCTGTGACTCGATCGCCTTGGGCTGCGTCAGCGCGGTGTCGCTGATCTGGCCCAGCAGGCGCAAATCGAGCAGGTGGTCCTCACCCAGCCGTGCCGACCAGTCGGGAAACGCGGCGCGCAGTTCGGTCAGCACCTTGTGGCGACATTCCAGTTCCACCGCATGGCGCTGGCCGTAGTCGAAGCCGAGAGTCTCGACTTGGCCGTAGTGCCGAAGCGCCCAGGCCAGGCAGGTGGCCGAATCCTGCCCGCCGGAGAACAGCACCAACGCCCGCTCGTTCATCCTGTCCGCTTCAATAGTGGATGCTGCGCGGCGCACCGCCGCCGGCGGCGATGGCATCGCCGTTGATCGCGCGTGATTTCGGCGAACACAGGAAAGCCACCACCCAGGCCACCTCGGTCGCGTCCACCAGACGCTGGATCGAGTTACCGGCGGCCATTTGCGCTTCGACCTGCTGCGCGCTGAGGCCTTGCGCCGCGGCGCGCGCGGCCACCAGCGCGGCGGTGCGCTCGGTGCGCGTCAGGCCGGGGTGCACCACCGTCACCTGGATGCCGCTGGGGCCGAGCTCGTCGGCCATGTTCTTGGTCAGCGCCGCCACGGCGATGTTGCGCATGCTGCCGACCGAATTGCCGGTCTGGCGCGCCCCCAGGCCGCTGATGTTGACGATGCGCCCCCAGCCCCGCGCGCGCATGCCCGGCACGACCTCGCGCGCGCAGCGGATGTAGCCCATCACCTTGGTGTCCATCTCCGCATGGAAGGCCTCGGCGCCGATGTGTTCCAGCCCAGGAGGCGCGGCGAAGCCCGCCGGCTCGGCCGCGGCGTTGACCAGGATGTCGATGCTGCCGCCCAGCTGCAGCGCGGCGGCGGCGACCGCGCTGCGCACCTGTTCGTCGCGCGTGGTGTCGGCGCTGACGCCGACCACCTTGCGGCCGGTCTCGGCGGCCAGCTCGGCGGCGGCCGCCGCGAGCGCCAGCGCGTCGCGTGCCAACAGCGCCACGTCGGCGCCTTCGGCCGCCAGCACCCGGGCGATGGCCTTGCCGATGCCGCGGCTGCCGCCGGTGACCAGTGCGCGCTTGCCTGTCAGTTCCAGGTCCATCGAATCTCCTTCAACCAGGCCGAAGGCCCGATCATGCCGCGTGCTCGGCCACGGTGGCGCGGGCCACGCGGCCGATGCTCAGGCCTTGCACCAGGATCGAGAAGACCACCACGCAGTAGGTCAGCGACAGCACCGTGCTGCGCTCCGGGCCGGGCGGTATCGACAGCGCCAGCGCCACCGAGATGCCACCGCGCAGGCCGCCCCAGGTGAGCAGTTTCCAGGCGCTCTTGGGCAGCTTGAAGAAGCGGTGCAGCAGCCGCACCGGCAACCCGACGGTGAGCGTGCGCGCCAGCAAGGTCACTGCGGCGGCCACCGCCGCGGCGACGAAGATGCCGGCGGAAAAACTGATCAGCAGCACCTCCATGCCGATCAGCACGAACAGCACGGCATTGAGGATTTCGTCGAGCAGCTCCCAGAACATGTCGACGTAGCGCCGCGTGGTGTCGGACATGGCCTTGGCGCGGCCGTGGTTGCCGATCATCAGCCCCACCACCACCATCGCCAGGGGGCCGGAGACATGCAGGTGCCGCGCCAGCGCGTAGCCGCCGGTGACGGCGGCCAGGGTCAGCAGCACCTCGACCTGGTAGTTGTCGATGCTCTTCAGCAGCCAGTAAGTGACATAACCCAGCACCAGGCCGAAGGCGATGCCGCCGCCGGCTTCGTGCAGCAGCAGCGTTCCGGCCTGGGCGGCGCCGGGCGCCGAGCCGCTGGCCAGCACGCCCAGCAGCAGGCTGAAGATGACCACGCCGACGCCGTCGTTGAACAGCGATTCGCCGGCGATCACCAGCTCCAGGTTCTTCGGCGCGCCGGCCGACTTGAGGATGCCCATCACCGCGATCGGGTCGGTGGGCGAGATCAGCGCGCCGAACAGCAGGCAATGCACCAGCGGCAATTGCAGGCCGACCAGCGGCAGCGCATGCCACACGCCGAAACCCACCGCCAGCGTCGACAGCACCGTGCCGACGACGGCCAGGGCGCCGATCTGCCAGCGGTAGGCCTTGAGTTCGCTCAGGTCCACATGCAGCGCGCCGGCGAACAGCAGCAGCGACAGCATGCCCTGCATCAGCACTTCGCTGAAGTCGATCGAGCGCAGCAGCGATTCCTCGTAGGTGCGCGGCAGGCTGGAAATGCCCATCGCATCCAGCGCCACGATCGCCAACGACAGGCCCAGCGCGGTGACCATCACGCCGATGGCCGTCGGCAGGCCGACGAAGCGGTGGTTCAGGTAGGCCAGCAGTGCGGTGACGACCAGGCAGATGGCGGCGATGTCGAGCATGGGCGCGAGTATCGGCGCTGGGCATCGGCGGGCTTTCAGCCGCCCTTGGGCGGGTAGCTGGCGCCGAGCCCGGCGCGCGCATCGGCCTGGATGCCGTACTGCGGGATCGGGTAGCGCAGCCCGTTGTTCGACAAGGCCTGCATGCCGGCGATGGCCTTGGGCAGGTCGGCCGGCGGCAGCGCCATCAGCAACTCGTCGTCGAGCACGCCGCCGTAGCGCCGCTCGGCGTAACACGGGATCGACAGGCTGGCCCGGCCGGTGGCCAGTGCGCGGCCCCAGCTGTCGGCGCAGGACGATTCGCCGACCACGCTCCAGTCGAACTTCTGGTAGCCCGCCCATTGCAGGCCGTTGATGAGCAGGATCATCTGCCCCGGCGTGGCATAGATGAGGCAGATGTCGGGCGGGTCGAGCCGGCCGCTGGCCAGCGGCGACACCGCCATCGCGCGGTAGGTGCCGAAGGGCACCACCGGCATGGCGCGCTGGTGCGCCGCCGAATCCTCGAGCGTCGCGAACCACACGCCGGTCATCGCCCGGCCCGACAGCCATTCTTCGTCCTGCGGGTGCAGGCCGATGACCGCGCCGCATTGCGCGCCGACCAGATCGTCGCGCGTGATGCCCAGCGTGAAACCCAGGCGCGCCGCCTGCGCCACGATCTGGTCCGTGGTGTGAATCGCCTTCGGGCGGCGGATCTTGGGTACGGCCAGCATGTCCTCGACACGCTCGAACAGCTTCATGCCGATCGGCGTGGTCTTCAGGCGCAGCAGGCGATTCAGCGCCTCCACCTGCTGCGGCCAGTCGGTGCGGGCGGTGTCGGTTTCGGCCATGGCGGTCCTTCGATGCTGAGGGCGCTTGCACTATGCCGCATCGCCGCCACCTGCCGAGGGATGAATCACGCAGGAGCCGGGATGATCAAGATGGTGGTGTGCTGCCTGGGTCTGTGGGCCGCCGTGGCGCAGGCCCAGCGCATCGGCGAGGTGGACACGGTGTTCAAGTTCATCGGGCCGGATCACAAGATCGTCGTCGATGCCTACGACGACCCGAAGGTGGCCGGCGTGACCTGCTACGTGTCGCGTGCCAAGACCGGCGGCATCAGCGGCGGCCTGGGCCTGGCCGAAGACACCGCCGATGCGTCGATCGCCTGCCGGCAGGTGGGGCCGATCGGCATCAAGCAACCGCTGCCGGAGCAGGAGGACATGTTCACGCAGCGCATCTCGCTGGTGTTCAAGAAGCTGCGCGTGGTGCGCATGGTGGATGCGAAGCGCAACGTGCTGGTCTATCTGAGCTATTCGGACCGCGTGATCGAAGGCTCGCCGAAGAACAGCATCAGCGTCGTGCCGGTGGATTCGCCGCGGCCGATCCCGCTGAAGTAGGGCCACGCATCGCCATCAAGGCGGTATCGGCAGCGGTTCTCGGTGCTTTGGTGGCGCGGCGCCGGCGCCACACTGGGGCTTGCGCGGCGTGCGATTTGAACGCTTGTCACAAATCGCCATGAGACTCGCCCATCAACCCGTTCGCGCGCACAGCCGTTGAAGCCACACTGTCCACGCACTGCCATCATGCACACCGCCACCTCCTTCAAGCGCCTGAGCTGCGGCATCGTCGTTCTCAACGACGCTGCCGAGTTGCTGCTGTGCCATGTGACCGGGCAGGACCACTGGGACCTGCCGAAGGGCGGCGCACACCCTGGCGAGAGCGCGCTGCAGGCGGCCCTGCGCGAAACGCAGGAGGAAACCGGGCTGCAACTGGCGGCCGCCGACCTGCACGACCTGGGCCGGCTGGACTACCGCCCGAAGAAGGACCTGCACCTGTTTGCCACGCTGATGCCGCGCTTCGATACGGCCACGCTGCACTGCGACAGCCACTTCTCGCAGTACATCACCGGTCGGCGCCTGCCCGAGATGGACGGCTATGGCTGGTTTAGCTTCGAGCGCATCGACACGCTGTGCACGCCGAAGATGACGGCCGTGCTGCGCGGCGGCATCGACCTGCCGCGCGTGCTCGGCCAGCTGCTGCGGCGCGCGCCGTTCGGACTGGCCGCCTGACGGCGCCGCGCGGCTCGCCGCAGCACGCGCGGGAAGTCCCCCTTTTGCCCGATTCCGGGCTTGGGTAGAGTCGGTGGCGTTGCGTGTTCGCGCAGTCGCCCCATCAACCCCGCTCGATTCAAGGAGATCCCGATGCATTCATCCCCCGTCCCGATCCGACGCCGCAGCCTGGTGCTGGGCGCGCTGGGCAGCGGTGCGCTGTCGCTGTCGCCGCTGGCGCTGGCGCAACAGAAGTTCATCAACGTGCTCACCGGCGGGCAGAGCGGGGTGTATTACCCGATGGGCGTGGCGTTGTCGCAAATCTGGGGCAAGGCGCTGCCCGATGCCAAGGTGACGGTGCAGTCCACCAAGGCCTCGGCCGAGAACCTGAACCTGCTGCAAGCCGGCCGCGGCGAGATGGCACTGGTGCTGGGCGATGCGCTGTCCGACGCCTGGAAGGGCGACAAGGAAGCCGGTTTCGCCGCGCCGCTGACCAAGCTGCGCGCGGTGTCCGGCATGTATGCCAACGTGATCCAGATCGTCGCCAACGCCGATTCGGGCATCAAGACATTGGCCGACCTGAAGGGCAAGCGCATCTCGGTCGGCGCGCCGAAGTCGGGCACCGAGCTGAATGCGCGCGCGGTGCTCAAGGCCGCGGGGCTGAGCTACGGCGACTTTGCCAAGGTGGAGTACCTGCCCTTCGGCGAATCGGTGGAGCTGATGAAGAACCGCCAGCTCGACGTCACGCTGCAATCCGCCGGGTTGGGCGTGGCCTCGATCCGCGACCTGGCCACGGCGGTGAAGATCGTCGTCGTGCCGATCCCACCCGAGGTGGTGGCCAAGGTCGGCGACGCGGCCTACCAGCCGACCACCATCCCGGCCAATACCTACACCGGCCAGACCGAGGCGGTGCCATCGATCGCCATCAAGAACTTCCTGGTGTCGCACGAAGGCGTGTCCGCCGATGCCGTGTATGTCATGACCAAGTCGATGTTCGAAAACCTCGACACGCTGGTGGCCGCGCACAGTGCCGGCAAGGGCATCACCAAGGAAGGCGCGGTCACGGGGACGTCGGTGCCGTTCCACCCCGGCGCGGTGAAGTACTACCGCGAAGTCGGGCTGATGAAGTAAGGCATGGTCACCGCCGCGCCGGCCGCCGAGCCGCACGCGCTGCACGCCCCTGAAGAACACGCGCCGCCCTTCGTCGGCGCGCTGTTCTGGGTGGCGATCGTCTTTTCAACTTTCCAGATCGTCACCGCGGCCTTCAGCCCGCTGTCCAGTTCCGTCGTGCGGGCGGTGCACGTCGGGTTCCTGCTGCTCGTCACTTTCGTGCTCTACCCGCCCTTCAAGCTCAAGGGGCTGGGCTGGCTGATCGGCACCACGGCCTTCGTCGCCGGGCTGTACCACTGGGTGTTCGAGGCCGCACTGGTGCAGCGCGCCGGCGAGATGACCCCCGCCGACATGGCGATCGGCGCCTTGACCATCGTGCTGGTGTTCGAGGCGGCGCGGCGCATCATGGGCTTCGCGCTGCCGCTGATCTGTCTGCTGTTCCTGGCCTACGGCCTGTTCGGCCAGTACCTGCCGGGTGCGCTGGCGCATCGCGGCTACGGGCTGGATCAGATCGTCTCGCAACTGTCCTTCGGCACCGAGGGCATCTACGGCACGCCGACCTATGTGTCGTCGTCCTACATCTTCCTGTTCATCCTGTTCGGTGCCTTCCTCGAACAGGCCGGCATGATCACCTTGTTCACCGACTTCGCATTGGGTTTGTTCGGCCACACCAAGGGCGGGCCGGCCAAGGTGGCGGTGGTGTCGTCGGGGCTGATGGGCACGATCAACGGTTCGGGCGTGGCCAATGTCGTCACCACCGGACAGTTCACGATCCCGCTGATGAAGCGCTTCGGCTACAAGCCGGCCTTTGCCGGCGGCGTCGAGGCCACCTCCAGCATGGGCGGGCAGATCATGCCGCCGGTGATGGGCGCGGTGGCCTTCATCATGGCCGAGACCATCGACGTGCCTTACGTCGAGATCTGCAAGGCCGCGGCCATTCCGGCGATGCTGTACTTCATCACCGCCTTCCTGATGGTGCACCTGGAAGCCGGCCGCGCCGGGCTGCTGGGCATCCCGAAGGACGAATGCCCCGACCCGTGGGCGGCGATGAAGCTGCGCTGGTACCTGATCCTGCCGCTGGCGGTGCTGGTGTGGCTGCTGTTCTCGGGCTACACGCCGCTGTTCTCGGGCATGGTCGGGCTGGCGCTGACGGTGATCCTGATCTTCGGCGCGGCGCTGACCCAACGCTTCGGCAACATGGCGCTGCAAGGCCTGTTCTGGGTGCTGATCGGCCTGGCGGCGTCGAGCTTCTTCAAGTTCGGCATCGGCGCGATCATCGGCCTGGCGCTGCTGCTGGCCGTGGTGCTGTGGTTCGCCAAGGGTGGGCGCCAGACCTTGCACGTGGCGCTCGACGCGCTGGCCGACGGCGCACGGCACGCGCTGCCGGTGGGCGTGGCCTGCGCGCTGGTGGGCGTGATCATCGGCATCCTGACACTCACCGGCGCGGCCACGCTGTTTGCCGGCTACATCATCGACATCGGCAAGAACAGCCTGTTCCTCAGCCTGGTGCTGACGATGTTCGTCTGCCTGGTGCTGGGCATGGGCATTCCGACGATCCCCAACTACATCATCACCAGCTCGCTGGCCGCGCCGGCGCTGCTGGAACTGGGCGTGCCGCTGATCGTCTCGCACATGTTCGTCTTCTATTTCGGCATCATGGCCGACCTGACGCCGCCGGTGGCACTGGCCGCGTTTGCCGCCGCGCCGATCGCCCGCGAAAGCGGCATGAAGATCGGGCTGCAGGCGATGCGCATCGCCATCGCCGGTTTCATCGTGCCCTACATGGCGGTGTATGCGCCGGCGCTGATGCTGCAGGGCGGCACCTGGTGGGACACCGGCTACGTCGTGCTCAAGGCGGTGATCGCCATCGCGCTGTGGGGCGGTACCGCCATCGGCCATTGGCTGGGGCCGCTGAACCTGTTCGAGCGGGCCTGGGCCTTCACCGCGGCGGCGTTCCTTGTGGCGGCCGCGCCCGCCACCGACGAGATCGGCCTCGGGATGGCCGCGGCGCTGTGTGCGTGGCACCTGTTCCGGCTGCGCGCGCGGCGCGCGGCCGCGGCCTGAGTCTTGCCCGCACTGGCGGCCGCGTTGTGTCTGGCGGCCGGCGGCTTGCAGCTGAGCCTGCCGCTGAGCCAGTTCACGCTGCGCTGGGTGCACTCGATCGAGAAGGTCGAATGGAGCGAGGATTACGAAGTCGCCGGCCACTGGCTGCACCTGTCGCGCGCCCACGTGCGCGGCTCGGGTGCGGGCATGGAGCCGCCGCCCGGCGCGTGGCTGTTGAACGGCGTGTGGCATTACCGCCTGGACGATCCGTGGCGGCGCGAGATCGTGCTTGCGCGCTCGCAGTTCGTGCCCGACTATCAACTGTGCTTCGACGGCGGCTGCTGGCCGTTGACGCGCTGGCTGCCGGTCTCCGCCGGTCCCACCGCGTTGCGCGCCTGTTGAGCCGGTGGCGATGCGTTGGCGGCTGGTGACCTTATCCAAACGACCCAAAGGCGCCCGCGGCTGATTTTGGTCGACCGGCCGGTTTACGTTGCGCAACCCCTTGGCCCTGCGGGCGCGAGCGGCCGTCGAAGGCTACGCGGCTGCCGCGTAGCGCGCCATCAACGTCTCGCGCCGCTTCGGATCGACATTGATGCGGCCGAAGTCACCACGCACATGCGGCAGCGCCAGCAGCCGCGGGTCCATCATCCTGAACCATAGCCAAGGCACATAGGCCACCGGGAACATGCCGAAATAGCCGCTGGGCAGTTGCGGCAGGTCGGGGAAGTGGCGCAGCGCCTGGTAGCGCCGCGCGGCGTTGGCATGGTGGTCGCTGTGCCGTTCCAGCTGGAACAGCAGCAGGTTGGTGTAGGTGTGATTCGCGTTCCACGAATGGTGCGGCTGACAGCGTTCGTATTCGCCGTCGGGCCCTTTCATTCGCAGCAGTCCGTAGTGCTCGACATAGTTGGCGCTGGTCAGCTGCCACCAGGCGACGACGTTGTGGATCGCCAGGAACAACACCATCGGCCAGCCGAAGAAGGCGATCAGCGTGCCCTGCAGCGCCAGCGTCACGGCATAGGACTGCAACAGCTCGTTGTGCCAACTGAAAGGCGAGCGACCCAGCTTGCGCAGCCGCCCGGCTTCCAGCGCCCAGGCGCGCCGCATGCCGCCGGGCAACTCGCGCAGCGCGAAGCGGTAGATGCTTTCGCCCATGCGCGCACTGGCGTGGTCTTCGGGCGTGGCGACGAAGCGGTGGTGGCCGCGGTTGTGCTCGACGCGGAAGTGGCCGTAGGCCGGCACCGCCAGCACCAGCTTGGCCAGCCATTGCTCCAGCGCGGTGTGCTTGTGGCCGAGTTCGTGACCGGTGTTGATGCCCAGGCCCGAGGTCACGCCGGCCACATAGGCCAGGCCGATGAAGGCCCAGGCAGGCAGGGGCTGCGTGCCGGCCCACACTGCGCAGCCTATCAGCGTCAGGAAGTGCAGCGGCACGACGGCATAGGTCAACCAGCGGTAGTAGCGGTCGGCTTCCAGCTGCGGCACCACCGCCTCGGGCGGGTTGCTCTGGTCCTCGCCCATCCAGGCGTCGAGCAGTGGCCCGCCGACGTAGCCGGTCAGCAGCGGCAGCAGCAGCCACAGCGCGTGGCCCGTCAGGGCGTGCCCGGCAATGCCGGCAAAGGGCATCAGCGGATAGACCGCCGACAGCGCCCACAGCGCGCGTTTGCGGTCGCGGAAGGCGATGCGGCCGAGCATCGGGTCGTCGGCGACAAGGGTCGGAGCGAGCATGCCGCGATTGTGCTTCCGCGTGCCCCTGCATGCACGGCCCGCGTGTGCTGCGGGATGCGCGAGTCTGGCACCATCGGCGTCATGCCGGCAGCCAGCGAGCCCACCCAGGAAGCGAACCGCGTCGCGCTCGATCGCTTCGTCGACGCCTGCGCCGACAGTCTGGCGCGGCAGCGCTTCGTGCGGCTGCTGCTGTCGGGTTACCGCGGCAGCGAGCCGGCGCTGCAGCGGCTGGAAGTGCGCGCCATCGTGCTGCGCGGGCAACCCGCGCTGAGCTTCGTCTGCCACCACGCCACGCGCGACGTGACCCGGAACCACGCGGTCGGCGAGGGTTTGCAGCGGCTGCGCGAGCTGATCGGCGTGGACTTCGCCAACGCCCACCTGGACACGCTGGACGAGGGGCTGCAGCTGGCGTACAGCCGCAAGGGCAAGGCCAGCCTGCGCGTCAGCCGCCACGCCCAAGGCGCGGACGCCGCCACCGCGCCGTCGGCGCACAACCGCCACAAGCAGCGCCTGCTGACGCTGGATCGACCGTTTCTGCACGCGCTGGGCGTCACCGACACGCAGCACAGGCTGGTGCCGGCGATGGCGCGCAAGTGGAAGCAGATCAACAAGTTCCTGGAGGTGTTCAACGGCGCGCTGGCGGCGTCACCGCTGGCCGCGCGGCCGCGCATCGAGGTGCTGGATTTCGGTGCCGGCAAGGGTTACCTGACCTTTGCCCTGCACGATCACTTGCAGGCCACGCGCGCCGGGCAGGTGCAGGTCACCGGCGTCGAGTTGCGCCCGGAGCTGGTGACGCTGTGCAACGGCATCGTCGAACGCCTGGCGCTGCTAGGGCTGCGCTTCGAGCAGGGCGATGTGAGCAGCTACGCGCCGCGCGCGCTGGACGTGATGATCGCGCTGCACGCCTGCGACACCGCCACCGATCACGCCATCCACGTGGGCATCCGCAGCGGCGCGTCGATCATCCTGTGCGCGCCGTGCTGCCACAAGCAGTTGCGCCCGCAGCTGCTGCAGCCTCACCCCTTGCGGCCGATCCTGCAACATGGCGTGCACCTGGGCCAGGAGGCCGAGATGCTCACCGACGGGCTGCGCGCGCTGCTGCTCGAGGCCTGCGGCTACGCCACGCAAGTGTTCGAGTTCGTCTCGCTGGAACACACCGCCAAGAACAAGATGATCCTGGCGGTGAAACGGGTGCAGCAGCCTACCTCACCCGACACCGTGCGCGGGCAGGTGCGCGAGCTGAAGGATTTCTACGGCATCCGCGAGCAGTGCCTGGAAAGCCTGCTGAAAGCGGATGCGTTGTTCTAGCCGGCAGGCTGGATGAAGCCCAGCGCGGCGCCCTGCGCGTCGAGCAGCGCGGCAAAGCGCCCCACCTGCGGCACGTCGCGCGGCCCGGCGATGATGCGCGCCCCCAATTGCTTGGCCTTGGCCGCCGTGGCGTCGCAGTCGGCCACGGCCACATAGGGCATCCACAGCGGAGGTGTGTCGGGCATCGGCGAGTGCATCAGGCCGGCGCGACGGACGCCGTCCTTCGTCAGCACGTGGTACTGGCCTTGCGGCCCCATGTCCATGCTGGTGTGGGTGTAGCCGAAGATCTTCTCGTAGAAGGCCAGCGCCTTGGCCTCGTCGGGCGTCATCAGCTCGTTCCAGTGCCAGTCACCGACCGCAGTGGGCGTGGCGTCGGCGCGATCGTCATGGACGCTGGTCCACAGCGAGAACACCGCGCCGGTGGGATCGGCCAAGGTGGCGCCGCGACCGGCGCCGCCGAAATCGGCGGGCGGCATCAGCCCCTTGCCGCCGGCCGCCAGCGCCGCCTGGTACGACGCATCGACGTCGGCCACCGACAGGTACGCCATCCACAGGCTCGGCGCGCCGCTGGGTGCGTTGCGCAGCCCGCCGATGGCGACCTTGCCGTTCATGATCAAGGGGTACGGCTCGGGGCCGCCCATCGGCGTCAGCTCGGTGTGCCAGCCGAGCAGCGCGTCGTAGAACTTGCGTGCCTGGGCCGTGTCGCCCGACAGGTGTTCAAACCAGACGAATTTGCCGTAGAGATGGTTCATGCCTTGGCTCCTGGGTCGGTGGTGATGAAACTCGGCCGCGCGCGCAGCACCGCCTGCGCACGCCGCACGTTGGGCACGGCGTCGAACAATGCCGCGCCTTCGGGCATGCGTTCGACATAGGCCAGGATCGGCGCGACAAAGAGGTCGGCCATCGACAGCGCGCCCCCGGCCAGCCAGTCGCCGCTGCCGTAGGCCTTGTCCAGCGCGGCCAGCTGCACTGGCATCTCCTTCAGCGCGGCGTCGATCACGGCGCGATCGGGCTCGCCACCCTCGCCGCGCGGGAACAGGTACTGCAGCACGTAGCGCCGGCTCATCGTGTCGTAGAAGTAGGCGTTGACCGCGCTGACCCATTGTTCGCAGCGCGCGCGGCCGAGAATCGTGCCGGGCAGCAGGCTCGGCGCATCGCCGAAGCTTTCGTCGAGGTAGCGCAGGATGGCGCTGGTCTCGAACAGCTCGATCGGGCCGTCGCGCAGCGCCGGGATGCGGCCGAAGGGGTGCACCGCCAGGATGTCCGGCGTGTGCGGCGCGCAAGGCTGCAGCGTGTAGGCCAGCCCCTTTTCGGCCATGGCCATGCGCACCGTGCGCGTGAAGGTGCTGCGCCCGTCGCCCAGCAGCGTCAACGTGGCGGCGCTGCCGCGTGGATCGACATGGTCCACCAGGTGGTTCAGCGTCGATTGCCAGCCCTGCTGATGCCCGTCGCGCACCGCCGCGGCGGGGAAGCCGCTGTGGCGCAGCCGCAGCTCGGTGCCGCCGTCACGCTCGGCCAGGTCGATCTCGATCAGCGTCTCGACACCGGCCAGCGGCGAGTTCTCGCCCTGCCAGGCCCAGCTGTAGACCAGCCGCTCGGGCGCCTTCAACTCGCGGTAGCGGCCGCCGACGCGGTGCATCGTGCCGTCGCGCGCCACCATCGCCAAGGACCACTCCCCGCCGACGCTGGCCGTGCAGCGAGCTTCGGTGACGCGCATGCCGCGCGGGCAATGCCATTGGCGCAGAGCGCGCTCGTCGATGAAGGCTTCGAAGACCTTCCGGCGCGGGGCCTGGAGAAAGCGGGTCTGGGTCAGTTCGAATCGTTCCGGGGCGTTCATCGGCGGGTCCTTCTGCGTGTGGCCTTGGGCGGTGGGGCCGAAGGCGGGGTTTCGACGTATTCGGCCAGGCGGTCCAGGTTCTGCTCCCAGTGCTCGGCATAGTTGTGCAGCCAGTCGTGGGCGGCCTGCAAGGGCGGCGCGCGCAGCCGGCACAGCCGCCATTGCGCATCGATTTCGCGGCTGATCAGCCCGGCGCTCTCCAGCACGCGCAGGTGGCGCGAAACGGCGGGCGCTGAAATATCGAAAGGCCCGGCCAGCTCGCCGACCCGCGCCTCGCCCTGCGCCAGCCGCGCCAGGATGGCGCGCCGGGTCGGATCGGCCAGCGCGGCGAAGGTGGTGGAAAGCACATCCATGCTTGCATTTAACCTGATGGTTAAATGAAAGTCAAGCGCCCGAAGCCGTCAACCTAGGGGTGGGGCACGACCAGCGCATCGCGCCGCGCCAGCGCGGGGAAGGCACGCCACCACAGCAGCGCCACCAGCAAGGTGCCGGCACCGCCCAGCGCCACCGAACCCACCGGGCCGAGCAGTGCGGCGGTGGCGCCGGATTCGAATTCGCCGAGCTGGTTCGACGCACCGATGAACACCGAGGCCACGGCGCTGACGCGTCCGCGCATGGCGTCCGGCGTGTCCAGCTGCACCAGCGTCTGGCGCACCACCACGCTGACCATGTCGGCCGCACCCGAAACGAACAGCGCAGCCAGCGACAGCACGAAGGAGGTGGACAGGCCGAACAGCAAGGTCGCCAGGCCGTAGACGACGATCGCCGCGAACAGCTTGCGTCCGGCGCCGCGCGTGATCGGCCAACGTGTCATGGCCATCGACAACAACAGCGCGCCCAGTGCGGGCGCGCCGCGCAGCAGCCCCAGCCCCCACGGGCCGACATGCAGGATGTCCTTGGCGAACATCGGCAGCAGCGCGGTGGCGCCGCCGAGCAGCACCGCGAACAGGTCCAACGAGATCGCACCGAGCAGCACCCGGTTGTGCTGCACGTAGCGCACGCCGGCGAGCAGCGTTTCCAGGCTGGCCGGCGCGCCGGCCGGCGGCCGTGCGTGGTGGATGCGCGTGCACAGCAGCGCCGCCAGCGCAAACAGCAGCGCGCAGCTGCCGTACACCACCGGCGCGCCGGCGACATAGAGCAGGCCGCCGATCGCCGGGCCGGCGATGATCGCGCCCTGCAGGCCGGCCGAACTGAAGGCCATGGCGCGCGGCAGCACCGCCGCCGGCACCAGCAGCGGCACCAGCGCTTGCTGTGCCGGCATCTGAAAGGCGCGCACCGCGCCCAGCACCACCGACAGCGCCAGCAGCAGCGTGCGCTGCGACACGCCGCCGAAGGGCGCCAGCGCGAGCAGCAACGCCACCGCACCTTGCATGCCGACGCACAGCGCGACGATGCGCGCGCGGTGATACCTGTCCACCACATGCCCGGCCACCAGCGCCAGCGCCAGCGCCGGCAGAAACTGCAGCAGCCCGACCAGGCCAAGGTCCCAGGCCGAGCCGGTCAGGTCGTACATCTGCCAGCCGATGGACACCAGCATCATCTGGCCGGCGCTGACGCCGGCCAGTCGCGCCCACCACAGGCGCATGAAGTCGGCCCGGGCGAAGAGATCGCGCGTGCTCATCGGGAGGTCTCCGCGCCGCGGCCTGCGCTATTCACCGCCGGCCGGCCCGGCGCGGTTCAGGCGCTGGCCGCACCGCGCATGCGGAACATGCCCCAGCCTTCCATCGACATCACGGCCGCGCCGTCCTGGTTGAACACCTGCCACAGGTTGCGCACCAGGCCGACGCCGGGCCGGCTGGCCATCGGCCGCGACGCGAGCACTTCCAGCCGCAGCCGCAGGGTGTCGCCCGCGTACACCGGCTTGAGCCAGCGCAGGTTCTCGATGCCGGGTGAACCCAGGCTGGCGGCATCGAGCAGGTATTCGTCGCACATCATGCGCATCGCCATCGCAGCGGTGTGCCAGCCGCTGGCCGCCAGGCGGCCGAAGATCGATGCCGCGGCGGCGGCATCGTCGATATGGAACGGCTGCGGATCGAACTCGCGCGCAAAGGCCAGCATGGCTTCGCGCGTGACCGGCATCGCGCCGAACTCGCGCGCGCTGCCGACGACGAAATCTTCCCAGTAGTAGCGCGGCGTGCGCCCGATGGCGCGGCCGGCAGGATCGGTGGCTGCGTTCATGCGATCAGCATAGGGCCTTGCGGCAGGCGGCGTCGCCGCCGCTGCGGCGGGCCGACGCGCGAGAATGGCGCCCTTCCATCTTCGAGACCTGCCGCAACATGACCGCACTCATCATCGGCCTGATCCTGTTCCTGGGCGTGCACTCGGTGCGCATCGTCGCGGACGGCTGGCGCACGGCGCAGATCGCCCAGCGCGGCGAGGGTGCGTGGAAGGGCATCTACTCGGTGCTGTCGATCGCGGGATTCGTGCTCATCGTCTGGGGCTACGGCCTGGCGCAGCAGAATCCGGTGCCGCTGTGGACACCGCAGGTCTGGGCGCGGCATCTGGCGTCGCTGCTGACGCTGGTGGCCTTCATCCTGCTGGTCGCGGCCTATGTGCCGAAGAACGGCATCAAGGCGCGGGTGCACCACCCGATGGTGTTGGCCGTCAAGGTCTGGGCCTTCGCCCACCTGCTGGCCAACCACACGTTGGCCGATGTGCTGCTGTTCGGCAGCTTCTTGCTCTGGGCGGTGCTGAACTTCCGCGCGGCGCGCGCGCGCGACCGCGCGGGCCATGTCAGCTATGCGCCGGGCACGCTGCGCGGCACGCTGATCACCGTGGTCGTCGGCGCGGTGGCGTGGGCGGTGTTCGCGATGTGGCTGCACGGCATGCTGTTCGGCGTGCGGCCGTTCTGAGGCTCAATCGCCGAGCACGGCGATCGCGTCGATCTCCACCAGCAAGCCTCCCGGAAAGGCCGGCACCGGCACGATCGCGCGCGCCGGCTTGTGTGTGCCGAAGGCTTCGGCGTAGACGCGGTTGAACACCGGCCAGCCGTCCGGCTCGGCCATGTAGACCGTGACCTTGGCCACCTGCTCGAGCGTGGCGCCGCCGGCTTCGAGCACCGCGCGCAGATTCGCCAGGCATTGGCGCGTCTGCGTTTCCAGGTCGGCGCCGGCCAGCGCACGGCCATCGGCGGCCACGGCAATCTGGCCCGACACGAACAACAGCTTGCCTGCGCGCACGCCGGGGCTGTAGGGCCCCTTGGCCGGCGCCGCGTCGGCGGGGGCGACGGGGGTGAGCGCGCTCACCGATCCGCTCAGGCGTTGACGTTGACGACCAGCCGGCCGCGAACCTTGCCGGCCAGGATCTCGGCGCCGGCGTCGATGGCGCCGGCCAGCGGAATCTCGCGCACCATGCCGTCGAGCTTGGCCAGATCCAGGTCCTTGCCGAGTCGCTGCCAGGCCTGCTGGCGCACGTCCTTCGGCGCCATCACGCTGTCGATGCCGTAGAGCGTGATGCCGCGCAGGATGAAGGGCGCCACGCTGGCCGGGAAGTCCATGCCCTGCGCCAGGCCGCAGGCCGCGACCGCGCCGCGGTACTTCGTGCCGGCGCAGGCGTTGGCCAGCGTGTGACTGCCCACCGAATCGACCACGCCGGCCCAGCGCTCCTTGCCCAGCGGCTTTCCGGGGGCGGAGAGTTCGTCGCGCGCGATGATCTCGGCCGCGCCCAATGCCTTCAGCGCATCGGCTTCCTGCGGCCGGCCGGTGGAAGCGATGACGCGATAGCCCAGCTTCGACAGCAGCGCAATGGCCACGCTGCCGACGCCGCCATTGGCGCCGGTGACGAGGATGTCGCCGCTGTCGGGCTTCAGGCCGTGGCCCTGCAACGCCATCACGCACAGCATTGCGGTGTAGCCGGCGGTGCCGATGGCCATGGCCTGGCGCGTGGTCAACGACGCGGGCAAAGCCACCAGCCAGTCGCCCTTGACCCGTGCGCGCTGCGCCAGCCCGCCGGAGTGCGTCTCGCCGACGCCCCAGCCGTTGAGCACCACCTTGTCGCCGGCCTTCCATGCAGCATGGCTGCTGGCTTCCACCGTGCCGGCGAAGTCGATGCCCGCCACCAGCGGGAACTTGCGCACCACCGGCGCCTTGCCGGTGATGGCCAGGCCGTCCTTGTAGTTGATGGTGGAGTAGTCCACCTTGACCGTGACATCGCCTTCGGGCAGGTTGTCGTCGTCGAGTTGCTGCACGCTGGCGCGGTAGGGCTTGTCGTCCTTCTCGATGAGCAGGGCCTTGTACATGCGATTCTCCTGATGCCGCTTCGCGCGGCGGAACGATCGCCAAAGTATGGCATTGCCGCCGCGGCCGCCGCGACGCTGGTCATGCGCGGGGCCATCGAAACAAGATCAGGCGCGTGGCATCAGCGCTTGTCCGCCTCGCGCTCGTAAGGTGCGTGCAGCTCCACCGGCTTGGCCGAGCGCTTGCGCATGCGGATGTTCAGCATCTCGACCACCACCGAAAATGCCATCGCGAAGTAGACGTAGCCCTTCGGCACGTGGTGGTCGAAGCCTTCGGCGATCAGCACCACGCCGATCACCACCAGGAACGACAGCGCCAGGATCTTGATTGTCGGGTGGCCCGACACGAACCGTCCGATGGCGCCAGCGAACAGCATCATCAGCGCCACCGACAGGATGACCGCGGCGATCATCACCTCGATGCGCTCGACCATGCCCACCGCGGTGATGATCGAGTCGAGCGAGAACACCATGTCGATGATCATGATCTGCAGGATCACCGCGGTGAAGGTGGCCTTGACCGCCGACGACTGTTCGCCCTCCTCGCCTTCCAGCGACTGGTGGATCTCGCCGGTGCTCTTCCAGATCAGGAACAGCCCGCCGGCGATCAGGATCAGGTCGCGCCCGGAGATCTCCTGCGCCAGCACGATGAACAGCGGCGCAGTCAGGCCCACGATCCACGACAGCACCAGCAGCAGCCCGACGCGCATGAACATCGCCATGAACAGCCCGACGCGGCGCGCCACTTCGCGCCGCTGCGGCGGTAGCTTGTCGACCAGGATCGAGATGAAGACGATGTTGTCGATGCCCAGCACCAGTTCCAGCAAGGTCAGCGTCACCAGCGCGATCCAGGCCTGGGGGTCGGTGAGCAGTTCAAGCATGCGCGGGCTCCGCTGGTCAGTCGATGAAGTTCGCCAACCTCCAGCCGAGCGACTGAGGGCCGCGCGCGTACGGCAGCTTGACCTCGTCGCGCGGGCGAATGCCGGTGCGAGGCCCGTCAACCTTGCCGAACGGCAGCGCGCTGTCGCCTGCGGGAGGGGCCTGGGTGGAAAGTATGTCATCGCCGGCTATGCTGGCGCATTCGTCCGCAGCCCTGGAGGAACCCGAGCATGAAGACCCGCGCCGCCGTCGCCTGGAAGGTCGACCAGCCATTGAGCATCGAGGAAGTGGACCTCGAAGGCCCGCGTGCCGGCGAGGTGCTGGTCGAAATCAAGGCCACCGGCATCTGCCACACCGACCTGTACACCTTGTCGGGCGCCGACAGCGAGGGGCTGTTCCCGTCGATCCTCGGCCACGAAGGCGCGGGTGTGGTGCTGGAAGTCGGCGCCGGCGTGTCCACGCTGCAGGCCGGCGACCATGTCATCCCGCTGTACACACCCGAATGCCGCCAATGCAAGAGCTGCCTGAGCCGCAAGACCAACCTTTGCACGGCCATCCGCGCCACCCAGGGCAAGGGGCTGATGCCGGATGCGACCTCGCGCTTCAGCCACAACGGCAAGCCGCTGTTCCACTACATGGGCACCAGCACCTTCGCGAATCACATCGTCGTGCCCGAGATCGCGCTGGCGAAGATCCGCAGCGATGCGCCCTTCGACACCGCCTGCTACATCGGCTGCGGCGTCACCACCGGCGTGGGCGCGGTGCTGTTCACCGCGCAGGTGGAGCCGGGCGCCAACGTGGTGGTGTTTGGGTTGGGCGGCATCGGGCTGAACGTGATCCAGGGCGCGAAGATGGTCGGGGCCAACAAGATCATCGGCGTCGACCTGAACCCGAAGCGCGAGGCCATCGCGCGGCAGTTCGGCATGACGCACTTCGTCAACCCGAAGGAGCACGACAACGTCGTCGACCACCTGGTGCAGCTGAGCGACGGCGGCGCCGACTACAGCTTCGAGTGCATCGGCAACACCACCACCATGCGCCAGGCACTGGAATGCTGCCACCGCGGCTGGGGCAAGAGCGTGATCATCGGCGTGGCCGAAGCCGGCAAGGAGATCGCGACAAGGCCGTTCCAGCTGGTCACCGGCCGGGTGTGGATGGGCACCGCCTTCGGCGGCGCACGCGGCCGCACCGACGTGCCGAAGATCGTCGACTGGTACATGGACGGCAAGATCAACATCGACGACCTGATCACGCACCGGCTGCCGCTGGAGCGCATCAACGAAGGCTTCGACCTGATGAAGGCGGGTGAGTCGATACGCTCGGTGGTGGTGTACTGAAGCGGGTCTGAACGACGCGCTCTCCGCCGTGAGCGCGCTGTGGATCCTGGGCTTGCTGGCCGTCGCGCTGGCCTTGCTCACGGCGGGCTCGCTGCTGCATGGCAAGGCCTGGTGGATCCGCGGGCTCGACTTTCCGCGGCTGCAGTTCGCCGCGCTCGGGCTGCTGCTGATCGTGCCGGCCGTGGCGCTGCTCGATCTGGGCCGGCCCGCCGCCTGGGCGTGATCGGCATCGCCGGCGCCTGCACGCTGTACCAGGCGTGGTGGATCCTGCCCTTCACGCCGCTGGCGCCGCACGAAGTAGAGCCGGCCGCATCCGACGCGGCCCCGCGCCTGCGTCTGCTGATCAGCAACGTGCTGATGAGCAACCGCAACGCCGCGGCACTGCTGAAGATGGTGCGCACGCACGCGCCGCACATGACGGTTCGATCGACGGCGCCCCCCTGCACAACGAGCGTCATTGCCCGGCTGATGAAGCTGCTCACGCGCCGGGGCGTGCTGGTCGAGGACATGGGCCAGACCTACCTGGCCGAGCCGGATACCGACGGCGAGGAGGCGCGTACGGCTGCGGGCGCTGCAGGCGGCGACGCTCACGTATCGCATCGCCAACGGCTGAGCGCGCCGGGCACAAGATGCTGACCTTGAGGGGCGCGATGCCACGCGAGACCGCAGCGCGCCAGCCCCTGTGCGCTCAGATCGATGGGTTCAGTCTGCACGCCGCGGTCCGGGTCGAAGCGCACGACCGCAAGCGGCTGGAGCAGCTGTGCCGCCACATCACCCGGCCGGCACTATCGGACGAGCGCATACAGGTCAATGCGGCGGGGCAGGTGGAGCTCAAGCTCGAGACGCCGTGGCGCGACGGAACGACGCACCTGGTCATGAGCCCGCTGGAGTTCATGCAGCGGCTGCACGCGGCCGAAGCTGGGCTTGAGGCCGAAGTTGCCGCAGAACGCCGCCGGGATGCGCACCGAGCCGGCGGTCCCGCCCGACGAGCCGCCCGGCGTCTTGCGCGCGTCCCACGGGCTGCGGCTGATGCCGGTGAGCGGCGAGTTAGTCTCGCCCTTGCCCTTGCAGCCGAATTCCGGCGTGCAGGTCTTGCCCAGCAGCACCGCAGCGGCCTCTCGCAGCCGCGCGCTGGCGGGGCGTCGACATCCCACGGCTGATCGGCGTCGACCGTGTGGCTGCCGCGCAGCGTCGGCTTGCCCCTGGTCAGGATCAGGTCCTTGATCGACGTCGGCACGCCATCGAGCGGGCCGATCGGTTGCTTGTTCGCCCAGCGCTCGGTGCTGTCGCGGGCGGCTGCCAGCGCCTTCGCTGGCGGTGCAGTCGGCAAGATCGGTGGCGGCGGTGCCGGGCATGGCGGGTGGCGGGCGTCGCGACGTTGAGGTGCCCGCATCCCTATAGCGCGCCGTCTGCGATTCCCCGGCAGTGATTCTCTGCGGTGGCTTGGCGTGGGGGGTTGGCTCACCTGCCGTGCCGTTGCCTCAAGCGGCTTGATGAAGCAGCAACGCAGCGCAATTGCGGCGGCGCAGTTGCGGGAGTAGCCTTGGCGGCGCGATGCCGGGCGATCCCGCAACAGGTTGACGGGGTGATCCCAGGCATGCTGCTGCATGTCGTGGAGATAGCCGAATGCCCCGCCGTTGCCTTCGTTCAGTCCAGCAGGCGCACAGGCGGCGTCAAGGCGCTTGGCCTTGCCGGCGACGCGAGCGCAGGCGCAACCTGGTTTCGCGGCCCAGGCACGGCCCGCGCGACGCCAAGGGCCACGGTGCTGCTGCAGGCCACCGAGGTGATCGAGTGAACGAGCGACGCGCCTTTGCAGCTGCTTTGGCCGCCGCGGCGCTGGGCAGCGTGTGCCCGCTGCGGGCGCAGACGCCGACGCGGAGCGCCCGCATCGGCGTGCTCTTCTCCGGCACGCCCGCTAGCTGGGTGCCTTCGATGGAGGTGTTCCGCCAATCGCTGCGCGATCTGGGCTGGGTCGAGGGCCGCAATCTCGAGCTGCTGTTCCGCTATGCCGACAACCGCTACGACAGGCTGCCGGCGTTGGCCGTGGAACTGGTGGCGCTGCGCCCCGACCTGATCTTCGTCGGCTCGGTGCCGGCCATCCGGGCGGCGATGCAGGCCACGTCGACGCTGCCGATCGTGTTCGAAACCCTGGGTGACGCGGTGGCCACCGGGGTGGTGCCGAAGCTGGGCAAGCCGGCCAGCAACGTGACCGGGGTTTCGGGCTTCTCGCCCGAGTTGAGCGCCAAGCGGCTGCAGTTGCTGCACGAAGCGCTGCCCGGCACGACGCGGGTGTCGGTGATGGCCAACCTCCGCAACCCGGCCACGCCGATGGGGGTGCGCGCGATGGAGGCGGCGTCGCGGCAGCTGGGAGTGCGCCTCGACGTCGTCGACGTCCCCGCCCCGGGCCAGGTCGACGCGGCGTTCGAGCGGATGCGCCGCGAGCGCGCGCAGGCGCTGCTGGTCGCCACCGACCCGATGCTGTTGAGCCAGCGCGAGCGCATCGTCGCGCTGGCCGCGGCGGCACGGCTGCCGGCGATCTACGACGCACGCGCCTTCGTCGAGGCAGGCGGCCTGATGTCCTACGGCTCCGGGCTCGATCGCTTCCGGCAGGCGGCGGCCCAGATCGACCGCATCCTGCGTGGCGCGGTGCCGGGCGAGCTGGCCATCGAGCAGCCGACGCTGTTCGAGCTGATCGTCAACCTGAAGGCGGCGCGTGCGCTGGGCCTGAGCCTGCCGCAGACGCTGCTGCTGCGCGCCGACGAGGTCATCGAATGAATCGGCGACGGATGCTGGCCTCCGCGGCGCTGGCGCCGGCGGCATGGCCGATGATGCTTGCGGCGCAGGCGCAGCCGCGCAGCGCGCGCATCGCCTTCGTCCTCGGCGTGGCGCCAAACCCGTTCGCTACGCGCGACATCATCGAGCCGTTCGTCCAAGGCCTGCGCGAGGCCGGCTTCGTCGAGGGTCGCAACCTGGTGATCGACTACCGCTGGGCCGAGGGCAAGCCCGAGCGGCTGCCGGGCCTGATCGCCGAACAACTCGCGCTGCGGCCGGACCTGATCCTGGCCGCCGGCGCCGGCGCCGGCGCTGGCGGCGAAGGCGGCGACGACGACGGTGCCGATCGTCGCCGCACCGGTCGACGACCCGGTGGTGATGGGGCTGGTGCAGTCGATGGCGCGGCCCGGCAGCAACATCACCGGCATCAGCGGTTTCAGCGGCGAACTGGTGGCGCGGCGGCTGCAACTGCTGAAGGACCTGGTGCCGCAGGGCAAGCGATTTGCTGTGCTCGGCAATCCCAACTACCTGAAGCCGGCCGGACTGCGCGAACTGCTCGACCGCTTGGAGCCGCAGGTCGGGGCGCCGTTGAGCATGGTGCTGGCCGCCGGCCCCGAGCAGTACGAAGCCGCGTTCGCGGACATGAAGCGCCAGCGTATCGACGGCGTGGTAGTGCTCGCCGACTCCACCACCTGGACGCACCGCGCGCGGCTGCAGGAGCTGTTCCTCGCGGACAAGCTGCCGTCGGTGTGGGGCGGCAGGGACTACCTTGGCGAAGCGGGGCTGGCGTCGTACCAGTCCGACTTTCGCGCGATCATGCGCCGCGCCGGTGCCATCGCGGCGCAGATCCTGAAGGGTGCGAAGCCAGCGGAGATGCCGTTTGAGCAGGCGACCAAGCTGGAGCTGGTGCTCAACCTGAAGGCCGCGCGGCGGCTCGGCATCGAGGTGCCGGCGGCGGTGCGGATCGCGGCCGACGAGGTGATCGAGTGACCATGCCAAGTGCAGCCCGCGCAACGCCGCGACAAGGCGTATAAGCCGTAACAAGTAGCGAGGGGATGCCCTGTTGAGCGCGATGTCCCTCGCGGGGTGGCTCAGGCACACACCCTGACCGTCCCCCGCAATCCTGCTGCTGCGCGACGACCAGGTGGTTCGATGATCAATCGCAAGAGCTTCGTTGTCGGCTCGGCTGCAGGGCTGCTGCTCGCGCGCGGGCTGCGGGCGCAGCCGTCAGGCAAGCCCGCCAGGATCGGTGTCTTGGCCTTCGTGACCGGGCCTGTTCCTGGGTATCTGCAGCGCATGGAAACGCTGCGCGTTGCGTTGCGCGATCTGGGCTGGATCGACGGCCGGAACCTGATCATTGAAACGCGCTTTGCCGGCCCGAATGCGCAGCGCCAGCGCGAGCTGGCAGCTGAACTCAAGGCCCTGCCGGTGGCGCTGATCCTGGCCGAGGGCACCACCAGCAGCCGCGCGGCGCGTGACGGGGCACCCGGGCTGCCGGTGGTGATGGTGAATGCCGGCGATCCGGTCGGTTCGGGTTTGGTGGCCAGCCTGGCGCGGCCGGGCGGCGACCTCACGGGCACGTCGGCGGCCGGCGACGAGGTTCTGGGCAAGCACGTGGAGCTGCTGTTGGCGGCCGTACCGCAGCTCAAGCGCGTTACCGCCCTGATGAACAGCGCCAACCCGTCCAACAACTTCTTCTTCGACGCGATTTCGGCGCGCGCGAACAAGCTGGGTCTGCAGGTCGAGCGCATCGACGTTGGCAAACCAGACGAACTGGACGCTGCCATCGCGCGCGCCCGAGGCGGCGGACTGGTGGTGCTGGCCGACGTGATGATCGGCCAGGGCGGTGTGCGCGTGCCAGAGCTGATACTGCGCCACCAGGTGCCTTCGATATTTGGCATCCGCGCAGGGGCAGTCGGCGGTGGCCTGATGTCCTACATGTCATCCATCGACTGGCATTTTCGCAAGGCGGCCAGCTTCGTCGACAGGATTCTCAAGGGCGCAAGGCCCGCAGAACTGCCGGTGGAGCAGCCGACCCAATTCGAGCTGGTCGTCAACCTGAAGACGGCCAGCGCGCTTGGCCTGACGATCCCGCAGTCGCTACTGCTGCGCGCCGACGAGGTGATCGAGTGAGGCGCTTGAGCGCCGAAGGGTGATCGAATGAAGCGACGTGCGCTTCTCAAGCTGACCGCCGAAGCCGCCACGGTGGCGATGTCCATCGCGCTGTCGTCCCGCGCGCAGTCGGCGCCGCTTCCGCTGGTCGGCTTTCTCGGCGGCACCGCGCCGGTCCCCGACATCGTCGCACCCTTCGTCGAGGGCCTGACGAAGGCGGGTTTCAGCGACGGCCGCAATGTTGACATCCTGTACCGCTGGGCCAACAACGATCCCGCTCGCCTGCCCGAACTGGTGGCCGATCTGCTGCACCACGCGGTGTCGGTGAT
The DNA here is from genome assembly GCA_963837675.1 of uncultured beta proteobacterium. GTDB lineage: Bacteria > Pseudomonadota > Gammaproteobacteria > Burkholderiales > Burkholderiaceae_C > Rubrivivax. Next base: position 936,267 of record CAWIOH010000003.1, read on the forward strand.
TGCCACCAACGGCGGGGCGATACCGGTGCGCGCAGTCCAGGCCGCGAGCAAGTCGGTGCCGATCGTCTTTCTGGTTGGCGCGGACCCAGCGCAGATGGGCTTGGTCACGAGCCTGAACCGCCCGGGGGGGTCGGCCACCGGTGTCTACATGCTCACCGCTGCGCTCAATGCCAAGCGGGTCGAACTGTTGCACGCGATGGTGCCGCGCGCATCGAGGATGGCGATACTGGTCAACCCGGCGGGGCCTGGTGTGCAGGCCATCGAGGCCGAAGTCCGTCGCGCCTCGGCCGCGCTGCATGTGCAGCTGCTGCTGCTGCGTGCCAGCACCGCGCGCGACATCGATGGCGCCTTCGAGATCATCGCGCAACAGCGCATCGGTGCGCTGGTGCTGAGCAACGATCCGTTCTTCAACAGCCGGCGCGAACAGCTGGTGGCATTGGCGACGCGCCATGCACTGCCGGCGATTTTCGAGTGGCGCGAGTTCACGGCGAGCGGTGGGCTGATGAGCTACGGCGCGGATCGTTCGGGCGCGCTGCGCGAACAGGGCACCTGCGTGGCACGCATCCTGAAGGGCGGACGGCCCGCCGAATTGCCGGTGCTTCAACCGACACGCTTCGAGCTGGTGATCAACGGCAGGACGGCGCAAACGCTCCTGACGATCCCGCAGCGCCTGCTCCTCAGCGCCGACGAGGTGATCGAGTGAGGCGCCGCAGTGTGATCACGCTGCTCGGCGCCGGGGTCGCACTGCCGGGTTCGACCAAGGCGCAGCCTGCGGCGCTGCCGGTGATCGGCTTCCTGAGCGGCGCCTCGCCGGCGGCGTTCGAGCATCTGGCCGCGGCCTTCCGCGAAGGGCTGGCAAAAGCCGGCTTCGTGCCCAGGCGCAATGTCGAGATCGAGTACCGCTGGGCCGAGGGCCGCTTCGACCGGCTGGCGCCGCTGGCCGACGAACTGGTGCAGCGCCGGGTCGCGGTGCTCATGGCCACGGGCGGTGCGCGTGCCGCGCTGGCTGCCAAGGCGGCCCCCTCGACGATTCCGATCGTCTTCAGTTCGGGCGGTGACCCGGTGGCGAACGGGCTGGTCGGCAGCCTGAACCGCCCGAGCGGCAACCTCACCGGCGTCAGTCTGGCCACCCGGCTGCTCGAATCGAAGCGGCTGGAGTTGCTGCATCAGGCCGCGCCGCAAGCCACGAGCTTCGCGCTGCTCACCAACCCCGGCATGACGTCGATGGCGGAATCGGTGAAGGATGTCGAAGGCGCGGCACGCCGTCTGGGCGTGCGCATCGTCGTGCTGAAGACCCAGTCGGCCAGCGAATTCGAGGCGGCGTTCCAGCGCCTGGTACAGCAACACGCGGAGGGGCTGGTGGTCAGCAGCGACGCCTACTTCAACAGCCGACGCGACCAGCTTGTCGCATTGGCGGCGCGTCACAAGCTGCCGGCGATCTACGAGTTCAGGGAGTTCGCGCAGGTCGGCGGCTTGATGAGCTACGGCACCGACCTGGCGCAGATGTATCGGCAGATCGGCATCTACACCGGGCGCGTGCTGAACGGTGCCAAGCCGGCCGACCTGCCAGTGCTGCAGCCGACGCGTTTCGAACTGGTCATCAACCTGAAGACCGCCCAGGCGCTCGGCATCACCATTGCGCAGTCGCTGCTGCTGCGTGCCGACGAGGTGATCGAGTGACTCTGGACTCGGTGGCCGCGCCGTCGTCGTGCCGGGCACCGCCAGCTGCTCGCACGACGCCACGCGTTGCAGCCGCTCTTTGCGGCACCGTTCTGACCTTTGCTCTTGCGTTTGGCCTGTCCCTCATGCCGCGCCTAGTCGACGCACAACCTCGCGCGGACCTGCCCCGCGTCGGCATGCTGTACTTCGGCAACGCGCCGCCCGACCCCTCGTCCGACCCCGAGCGCGGCCCGTCGCAGGGGCTCAGGGACCTCGGCTACGTGGAAGGGCAGAACATCCTCATCGAACGCCGCTATGCCGAGGGGCGGGCGGATCGTTTGGAAGCGCTGGCCGCCGAGCTGGTGCGGTTGAACCCGGCGGTGATCGTGGCCCGCGGGCCGGGCCCGCGCGAGGCGGCGCGTCGTGCCACGCGCAGCATCCCCATCGTCGCGGTGGGTAGCGATCCGGTGCGCGAGGGCTGGGCGCGCAGCCTCGCGCACCCGGGTGGCAACGTCACCGGCATGACCGTGACCTTTCCCGAGCTCGGCCCGAAGCGGTTGGAGATCCTGAAGCTGGCCCTGCCGTCGCTGACCCGCGTGGCGGTGCTTTTCAATCCGCTGGAGCTGTCCGACGTGCAGGCCGTCGTGCAGGAAACACAAGCCGCGGCGCAACGACTCGGCCTGCAGGCGCAGATGATCGAAGTTCGAAGCCCGCAGGACTTCGAGGCGGCGATGGCGGCGGCACGTGCGCAGCACGCCCAGGCGCTGCACGTGGTCGCCACCAACACCTTCGTCAGCTATCGCGTGCAACTGGCCCGGCTGGCCATCGCGGCAGGGCTGCCTTCGATCAGCGACTTCCCGTTGCTGGCGCAGGCCGGCCTGCTGATGACCTACGGCGCAGACCTCGACGACCTGGGCCGGCGCATGATCGTCTACATGGACAAGATCCTGAAGGGCGCCCGGCCGGCCGACCTGCCCATCGAGCGGCCAGTCAAACTGCAGCTGTCGATCAACCTCGGCACGGCGAAGGCGCTCGGCATCAAACTGCCGCAGTCGCTGCTGCTGCGCGCCGACGAGGTGCTGGAATGAAGCGGCGCACCTTCGGGCTGCGCTGGCTGCTGGCCGGCCTGGCACAGTGGCCCCTGGCGTTGCGCGCGCAGCCGCAGGATGCGGTGGCGCGTGTGGGCGTGCTGCGCCCATCGGCACCCCCGCTGTCGAGCGACGACTTGCTGCTCACCGGGCTGCCGCGGGCGCTGGCCGAGCTGGGCTACGTCGTCGGTCGCAACCTGCAGCTCGAATACCGCTGGGCCGGCGGCGACATGGCCCGGCTGCCGGCGCTGGCGCTGGAACTGCGGCAGGCGCGGGTGCAGGTCATCGTCGCCGTTTCGGCACCGGCGGTGCGCGCGGCGTTGCAGTCGGTGCCGTCGATTCCGGTGGTGATGTTCGGCAATTTCGACCCGGTAGCGCTCGGCATGGTGGCCAGTTTGGCGCGCCCGGGCGGCAATGTCACGGGCGTGCTGATCGCGCCAGATGGCACCTTGGCCGGCAAGCGACTCGAGCTGCTGCGGGCGGCGGTTCCGCAGGCACGGCGTGTGGCCTTCCTGGTGCCGCCGGCCGACGCCACGTTGCAACTGCAACTGCAGGAAACGCGCAACGCCGCAGCGGCGCTGGGGCTGGAACTGCACGAGACCGAGGTCCGCGACGGCGACTATGCAAGGGCCTTCCAGGCGATGGCGGCGCGGCGGCCGCAGGCGCTGATCGTCGGTGCCCACACGCTGTTCGTGCGCGACCGCCTGGCGATCATCGCGCTGGCGGCGCTGTACAGGCTGCCGGCCATCTACGAATGGCGCGAGCAGTCGCTGGACGGCGGGCTGATGGCCTACAGCACGAGTCTGTACGGTCTGTACCAGCGCCTGGCCTGGTACGTGCACCGCATCGTCGAGGGCGCCAGACCGGCCGAGATGCCGATCGAGCGGCCCAGCACCTTTCAGCTGGTCATCAACATGAAAACCGCACAGGCGCTGGGACTGACAATCCCGCGGTCGCTGCTGCTGCGCGCCGACGAGGTGATCGAATGAAGATCCGACCCAGGTGGAACTGGTGGTCAACATGAAACCGGCCCGCGCCATCGGCGCTGGCCATTCTGGGCGCGGTGCTGCGGCTCGACGACGAGGTGATCGAGCGATGCACAGGCGGCACTGGTTGGCCGGCGCAGCCGGGCTGATTGCCACGCCGCTCGGCGTGCGCTCGCAACCGTCGCCGCCGCGCGTCGGCGTGCTCTTCTTCGGCAGCGCGCCCGACGGGCCGAACCCGGACCCGGACCCGGCGGATGCAGGCCTGCGCGAAGGCCTGCGCGCGCTGGGCTGGGGCGAAGGACGCAACGTGGCCATCGAGTGGCGTCATGCCGAAGGCCGGCCTGATCGGCTGGCGGTGCTGGCGGCCGAGCTGGTGCAAGGGCGCGTCGACCTGATCGTTGCCGACGGCCCGGCGCCGATCAAGGCGCCGCTGGCCGCTACGGGCACGCTGCCGATCGTCGCCATCGGCAGCGCCGACCCGGTCGCCGCAGGCTGGGCGCAAAGCCTCGCGCGGCCTGGCGGCAACATCGCCGGCCTGACCGTCACCTTTCCGGAACTGGCCACGAAGCAGCTCGAGATCCTCAAGGAAGCACGACCCGGCCTGACCCGGGTGGCGGTGCTGCGGGCGCCGACCGAGATGCCGAAGAGCGGTGACAGCGTCCTGCCGGACGGCGCGCGCGCCCTCGGGCTCGATCTGCAGTGGCACGATGTCGGCGATGTGGCGGACTTCGAGCCGGCCGCGACCCGCGCCCGGCAGGGCCGCGCAGACGGTCTGTACGCGATCCCGACCAATCTGGTGGTCACGCACCGCCGCCGGCTGGCCGAACTGGTGCAACGCCAGCGGTGGCGATTCGAGCGGCCGACGCGCTTCGAGTTCGTCGTCAACCTCGGGGCTGCGCGGGCGATGGGCATCACGCTGCCAGCGGCCACCCTGCAGCGGGCGGACCGGGTGATCGAATGATGCTTGCCCCGCTGCGCGGCATGGTCTGGCTGGGGCTGGCTTCCTTGCCCGCCACCGCGCAGGAATCGTGCTGGCCCCGAACGCGAAGCTGCGGCCTCTGGTAGTGCCGCAAGGCCCCCACCCGCGCAAGCACAGGCGGCCACCGAGGCGGCAGCCGCCGCCGAGTGCGAAGTCGAGACTGTCCAGGCGGTAGATCTTTAGCCCGACGGCGACCAGCTCTGCAAGCCGCCAATGACGGTAACAGGTACATCAATGGCACGTTGCGCGCCACACCGTGCACCGCTCTGACCAGTCCCACACCAGCAAGCCCAGGCTTGTCGGCAACTGTGGAGCGCCTGGGCGGTTTCGAACACCTGGTGCAGCGTAGGACTGCTCCTACGTAGATCGATTACTCCAGATGGCAGACAGATCGGGCGCGGCGCGCCAAGCTCACACTGCCGAGGGATCAGGACTACAGGGTCCCGCGTGCGCGACCGATAAACCCCTATCTGGCGCACCCGGCATCACTGGAGAAACCGACATGAAACGAATTGCGGCCATCGTATTGAGCGTTTGTGGCGCCGCTTCGGCCTCGGCAGAGACGAATGTGGGTGTGTCGATCGGCGTCAATCAACCGGGCGTCTACGGTCGAATCGACATCGGCAGTTTTCCTCAACCTGCTGTGATCTACAGCCAGCCCATCCTGATCGTGGCGCAGCCGCAGGTGGTTCGCCCCCAACCCGTATATCTGTACGTCCCACCCGGGCACCAGAAGAACTGGGCAAAGCATTGCGGCCGTTATGGAGCTTGCGCACAACCGGTGTACTTCGTACAGGAAAGTTGGGTTCGCGAGCGCTATGAGGAGCAGCAGCACCGCGGGTACGGCAACGATCACGGCAAGAAGGATAAAAAGCACAAGGGTTGAGCGGCTCCTGTTGGCGATACATGACGTGGCTGATGCTGAGCCGCAGCCGCCCGTCGAGACCGTTGCACCAGCGATCGGGACACAAGACTGCGGCCCAGGAGTCTGGGCGGTGCTGGGTGTCGCGTGAGTGCGACGATCAGTGGATCAGGATGGACCCTGAGTCGAGGGCTGCACATGCAGCCGCACCGTGTGCTGAAAATTGTGCAAGGACGGGCTTCTTGCCACAGGCCTCGCCGCCGTCAAAGTCGCACTGAAGTCATCCCGTGATGACGGGCCGCAGGGTCTCGATTTCCTCGACGATGAAATCGAACAGCGCGGACACCCGTGGTGTCCGCCGCAACTCGCGGGTGGTGAGAAGACGCCAGATCCGTGACAGCTCGGCCACCGGCCCCAACACCCTCACGAGATCGGGCTCCGCATCGCCAAGAGACAGCGGCAGGGGCCCGATACCGACTCCCGCCTTGACCGAATAGATCAGGCCAAGCACGCTGCCGCTGCGTGCGGCCATCGGCGCATCCGGCGCGACCTTGCGCAGCCATTGGGCGATGCGATGCTTGGCCATCGTGTCGTCGAAGCCGACCAGCGCATGTTGCGCGAGGTCCTCGATGCTCGCGGGTTGGCCGTGGCGCTCGATGTAGACACGGCTCGCATACACCGCCCAGATCGAGTCGCCGATCTTTCGGCCCACCAGTTCGTCGTCGTCGGTGTCGCCAGAGCGCAGCGCGACATCGGCATCGCCCTGGCTGAGGTCGACGTACTTGTCGCTCATCACGAACTGCACCCGCAGCGCGGGGTGCCGGGAATGGAAGCGATCCAGCAGCCCGGTTTGCATGATGCGATTCACGATCGGCTCCGGGCAGGTCAGGCGGATGACGCCGGCGGTCTCGGTGCCGAGCATGTGCAGTTGCCGCTCGAACGCCTGCACCGAGCGCTCGACGCCTTCGGCGAAGGGCAGCATCTCCTGGCCGAACTCGGTCAAGCGGTAGCCGCTCGGCTGGCGCTGCACCAGCGACTGCCCGATGCGCCGCTCCAGTTCGACCAGGCGCCGCTGCACGGTGGACTGGTCTACCCCGAGCGCACGGCCGGCGGCCAGCGTGCTGCCGTGGCGCGCGACGGCCAACAGGTGCTTCAGGTCGTCCCAGTCGAAGCCGTTTGGGCTATGCGTCATTGCGGCCCCCTCCTGCAGTTCTGCGCCTTACGCCGCGAAGCCACGTCGCCTAAGCTGAGGACATGGACTCATCGATCGACGAACCAAGCAGCGTTGCCCAAGCCTTCAAGGCGAGTATGCGCGCACAGTGGGACGCCGCCGCTTCGGGCTGGAACGCCCACACCTCGGACCTCCGCGCCTGGCTTGACAAGCCGACCGACGCCATGTTTCGCATGGCAGGCGTCAGCCCGGGTGCTCGTGTCCTGGACGTTGCAGCCGGGGCGGGCGACCAGACTCTTGCGCTGGCACAGGAGGTCGGTGCCCACGGCTACGTACTCGCCACCGACCTGTCGCCCGTGATCGTGGCGCTGGCGCGGGACAACGCCGCTCGCGCCGGCTTCGCCCATGTAGAGACCCGGGTCGCCGATGGCGAAGACCTGGGCGTGACCGAAGCCTCCTTCGACGCCGCGGTGTGTCGCCTCGGGCTGATGTTCTTCCCCGATCCGTTGCGCGGGTTGCGCGAGATCCATCGCGCGCTGCGGCCCGGCGGCGGCGTGTGCACGATGGTGTTCTCTCGCCCCGAGAAGAACCCGTGCCTGACGATCCTCATGTCCACGGCGCTGAAGCACGCGGGCCTGCCGGCGCGCGACCCCTTCCTCGCCGGCGGGCTGCTCAGCCTGGGACAGCCGGGCCGCATTGACGCGCTCTTCAGGACGGCCGGGTTCCAAGACGTCGCGACTACCGCACTCGATGCGCCGTTTTGCCTGCCCTCGGTCGACCACTACCTTGCCTTCGTTCGCAGCTCGGCGAGCCCGATCCTGCAGATCCTCGGTCGGCTCGACGCCGTTGCGGCCGAAGCGGCCTGGAGCGAGATGCGGGAGCGGCTGCTGGCATTCACCACGCCCGACGGGTGGGAAGGGCCGAACGAGCTGCTGTTGACGGCAGGACACCGCCCCGAGGAGCCGAAATGATCCGTTCGATACACGACGAACCCGTGTGCCTGCGCACACGCGTCACCGACACCGAGCGCCGACGCGTCCTTCGCACCGGGGCCGGCGGGCTCGCAGCGCTGGCCACCCTGTCATTCGGCCAGTTCGCCCGTGCGGCACGCGGCGATCCGATGCGCATCCTGTGCAGCGGGCCGGCCGGCAGCATCCCCGACCTGGTGGCGCGCGCCGTTACCGATCAGCTGATGCTCACGGCCGGGCAGCGTGCCGTGGTCGACAACCGCCCTGGCGCTGCCGGGCAGCGCAGTGTCGGTGCCTTGAAAAGCGCTGTGGCGGACGGATCGACGCTGTTGCTGGCACAGGGCGCCATCGCCACGGTCTATCCGTATCTGTACGCCAAGCTGGCATATGACCCCGCGGTGGACCTGCAGCCGGTGTCTCTGGCCAGCGAAATGCCGCTCGCCCTGGCGGTCGGCCCGGCGGTACCCAGGGGAGTGGCCACGCTCGCCGACTTCATGTTCTGGCTGCGCAATCATCCGGCGCAGGCCAATATCGGTTCGCCAGGCACCGGCACCTTGCCTCACCTGCTGGAGGCGATGCTGTTGCGCAAGGAAGGCATCGCCTGGCAGCATGTGGCGTATTCCGGCGGCCCGCCTGCGGTGACGGCTCTGCTGGGCGGTCAGATCGTCGCGCTCGCGCTGCCTGAAGGCCTGCTCCGACAGCACCACGCCACGGGACGCGTGCGTGTGCTTGCCACCTCGGGGGCTGGGCGCAGTGCCTACCTTCCCGATGTCCCGTCGTTCGTCGAGCAGGGCCATCCCGAACTCGTGGTCAAGGAGTGGTTCGCCTTCTTCGCATCCAGTCGGGTGCCGAAGGCCATCGTGGAGGCCAGGTCGGCGGACCTTCGGGAGGCCATTGCCCGCCCCGAGCTGGCGGCCGTCTTCGCGCAGGCCGGCATGACTGCCGCCTCCAGTTCGCCATCGACCCTGTCGGCCCGAATCGCAACTGAACAGCGGTATTGGGAGCCCGTGCTGTTGGCCAACGGCATTCGCGCCGATTGATGTCCGCAGCGGTAGCTTAGCTTAGCTACTTTGCGGCGCAAAATTCGGCGCCTCTCGCCCCGTGCCGTGAGCCATAGCTGACGAGATTGGTGCACAGATGCACTGGTCTTCGAGTTGCGTCAGCGAATCCCTTGCTTCTTGGGTTCGACCCGCTTGACGGCTTGGTTTAACTGGGTTACCTTACCCATCAGTATGGGTAAGGAAGCATCGTTTGCCGAACTCACCGAAGCGGCGCTGGGGATGATCCAGGGCTCGCTCTCGGAGGTCACTCGCCAGTGCGGCGACCCGAGCTGCGCATGCGCCTGGGATCCGCAGCGCCGGCACGGGCCGCACCTGTACCTGAAGTTCAGCGCCGAGGGCAAGGCGCATTCGGTCTACGTCCCGCCCGACCACGCGCCGACGCTGCGCGATTCGCATCAAGCCTGGCTGCGGTTCCAAGAAATCGGCTCGGCGCTGGCCGGCGCCAACCGCGAGCGCTTCTTGCGCTCGCTGGACCGCGACAAGCAGCGGGCCAAAGCCCGCCGCGCCAAGGCGCGAGCCAAGACCTCCCGGTGATCGAGCGAAGCCGCTGTCCCCTCTCATCGGGTGGCGGCCCGATCACCGAAGATGTCGCCGCCCTCTGGGAAGGCTGGATGTGGCAAGTTGACGAACTGCTGTCGGACGAGCGGCTCGTCGAGCTGGTCTACGAAGCACTGGCGCGGCGCTGGACGCACAGCCGCACCCGCGGGCGCCGCGGCACGCCGGCCGACGTGGTGTTGCGGTTGTTGGTGCTCAAGCACGTGCGCAACTGGAGCTACGGCGTGCTCGAACGCGAGGTGCGAGCCAACCTGGTCTACCGGCAGTTCACGCACGTGGGCGCCGGCAAGGTGCCCGATGCGAAGACGCTCGGCCGGATCGGGCTTGCGCTGGGCCCGGCCGTGGTGGAACGGGTGCATCGGCGACTGGTGGCCGTCGCCTGCGAGTGCGGTGTCGTGCAGGGCCGACGCATGAGAGTCGACACCACGGTGGTGGAGACCAACATCCACTACCCGACCGACGCCTCGCTGCTGGGCGACGGCGTGCGCGTGCTGACGCGCACGATGAAGAAGATCACCAAGCTTGCCGGCGCCGTGGGCGCGGTGCTGCGCGACCGCTCCCGCAGCACCCAGCGCTGCCTGATCCAGATCGGGCGCGCCTCGCGCAGCCGCAGCGATCAAGGCAAGCAGCGCATGCAGCAGTGCTACCGCAGGCTGTTGGCGATCACCGGGCGTGTGGTAGGGCAAGCCAAGCGCTTCGCCCAGGAGGTGGCCTCGGGCTGCAAGCGCAGCGTCGACCTGCTGCAGCAGATGACGCTGCAGAGGCATCGCGCCTACATCGAGACCATGCTGCCGCTGGTGCAGCAGGTCATGCGGCAGACCCGTCAGCGCATCAACCACGGCAACACCCACGCGCCGGGCAAGATCGTCAGCTTGTTCGAGCCGCACACCGAGATCATCCGCAAGGGCAAGGCCGGCAAGCCCACCGAGTTCGGCAAGATGGTCAAGATCCAGGAGGCCGAGCAGCAGATCGTCACCCACTACGAGGTCTACGACAAACGTCCCGCCGACTCGGACCTGGTGGTCGCGGCGGTCGAACTGCACACGCAGCAGTTCGGACACGCGCCCAAGCTGATGACAGCGGACGCGGGCTTCTTCTCCGCCGCCAACGAGGCTGCGGCGCGCGCACTCGGCGTCAAGCGCACCTCGATGCCCAACTACAGCAGCAAGAGCCCGCAGCGCAGGCTGCTCGAGCGCAAGCGCTGGTTCCGCGAGGCGCAGCGCTGGCGCACCGGCTGCGAAGGACGAATCAGCCTGCTCAAGCGCAGGCATGGACTCAACCGCTGTCGCTACAAAGGCGAAGACGGCATGAAGCGCTGGGTCGGTCTGGGGGTTATCGCCGACAACCTGATCAACATCGGGCTTGCACTGAACGCCGCTACGGCAGATTGACCCGCCGAAAACCCGAATGACGGCGCCCGATGGAGGAGCCGGCGACGCGACCATCGGGATCTCGACCGCTCACGTCGTGCGCTAGCCGCTCAACTCGTCCAGCGATTTTTGCGCCGCAAAGTAGCTAGGCTGCCAAACGCCAAACTAACGTCACTCTTGTCCTCCGCAGAAAGGCACCCATGATTCCCCGTACCGCCAGACGCGCTGCTCACTTCTCGGCAGCGACCTTGCCTTTCATCACCGCTTGCCTACTGGCTTCGCCACAGGCGGTCCGTGCGGCCGAAGTGGGCGCCCTGGTCTCGGCTACCGCGATCGACGCTCCCGGCCAGTTCGGATTCGTGCAGGACTCGGACAGCCGCATCGCTGGCCCGGTGCAGGGCACGCCGCCGGTGCTGTCGCTGGGTGCCATGGCAACGTCGGGCGTTGTCTTGTCCAATGCGGGGGTGCAAAGCAATGCCTACACAGGGCAGATCAAGGGCTCCGCGGTGTCGATGGTGGGTGCCGATGTGGCAGCGGCCGGCCGCGGCGGGTCAGCCCGTTTTAGCGGATCGATGACGGGAAGCATCACTCTGGGCAGTGCCGGCGTGCCGGGCATGGCCACGTTTTCGGCGCCGGTAGAGGGAGCGTACAACTTCGGCACCTCGCCCTCGCGTTTCAGCAATACCGCATACATCGAAGCCAATGGCGTCGTGGGCGATCTGTATCGGGGCGTCAACCGCGTCGACTTCGATCCTTTCACCGTCGCTGGGCTTTTCAGCTTCCCGCTCACCTGGACGGTTGAAGTGTAGCCGGGCCAGCGCATCGACATGTCGTTCTACGTGCTGGCGGGGCTGACTTCGGTCGTCGACAAAACGGAGGTGATCATGCTGAATACGTTCAAGTTGACCGCCATCGACCTGCCGGACGGCTACACCTTCACGCCTGACGCCAGCGGTTTTTTGTCGCAATTCAGCACGCCGGCGGTACCCGAGCCGTCGCCGGCCGGCTTGTTGGCTTTGGGGCTGGTGGCGCTGGCCTGTAGGCCGCGTCCACCGCGTGGCGGGCGGCCGGCGCCCGCGCTGGGCTAGCACACCGACGAGATCCTGGCCGCCCTCGGATATGACGCTGCGGCGATTGCCGATCTGCGCGCGATGGGCGTGGTTTGAAGCGGCTTCAGGTTCACAATCAGCTCGTCGGGTGTTTGCCTCTGATTTGAATCGATCGCCTCGATCGACCCATCCTCATTCCTAAGGATGCCGGCGGCGGCGCATTGCACTTTGATATCGGCGGGCGTGCTTCCACGCAGGGAAATTGGCGGCCTACTTGTCCGTCACAAGTCGAGCAGTTCAATGCGCAATGCACCCGTGGCCCCACGCACCGGCTTTGACAACGGCGAGGCCGTGACCGGCAATGGGGCATGGAGGCGACCTGGGCTGCTTGCAGCAGCGGGCTGCTTGGCTCTGTCTATCGGGATCCTCGTCTACCTCGTGGACCGCAATGCCTCGCAAGCAGCACTGATTCCCACGATCGCTGCGTTCGTCGGGTACTCCTTGTTCGGGGCACTCGGTCAATGGCTGCCGAGTTTTGTACATCCCTTTGCCTTCAGCCTTTTCACCGTTGCGGCGCTGAGACCTGGCGCGGCCCCGCGTTATGTTGCCTGTGCGGCCTGGTGCGCGGTCAACGTCGGGTTCGAGGTCGGACAGCACCCGTCCTTCAAGTCGCAATGGGCGCAGGCGCTGCGCACCAGTGCGAGCGATTGGGTGATGACGCGCTCGGTACTGAACTACTTCCTCCACGGTACTTTCGACTCTGGCGACGTCGTCGCCGCCATCCTCGGGGCGCTGGCCGCAGCCGCCCTATTGCAGTTCGTGGACCGCAGCATGGAGATTCACCGTGTCTCGCAATAGATCCCTGGGTCCCACACTTTGGCTGCGCGGCCTGGCGCTGGCGGGCGTCTTGGCCCTTGGCCTGATCGCCATCGTCGGCAGCGGCGGTGGTTCGGCAGGGCTGCCGGGCGATTGCCCTTCTGGGATGGACTGCAGCGCCCCGCCGCCGACGCCCACCGCCAACGTGCAGCCACCCTACGTCACGGCATTGGTTGGAACACCCGCCACATATTCGGCTGAAACGTCCAACATCTCGGGCGCAATGACCTATCAATGGAGCCGATCGTCCGACGGCGGCGCCACCTACGCCGACATTCCCGGCGCCACCGACAAGACCTACTCGCTCGCCAGTGTGAACCTCGGCGACGATGGGGCGATGTTCCAGGTTGTCGTGAACGGTGCCGTGTCTGCGCTAAGCCATCTGGCAGTCTCCGCCACGCCGGGAGTGGTGTTCGAGGACGGCGAATTCCGGGCGGCCGACTGGCTCGTCACGCCACTCGCGATCCCCGGCGCGTCCGCGCCAGCGCACGCCGAGGAACGGGTGGCCACGGGAGGAAATCCCGGTGCCTTCAGAAGGATGGTCTTCGAGATAGCGGCGCAAACAAGTGCAGCGCGTGTGCTCTATACGTCGCTGCTGGCCGCGTACGACCCGCAAACGCAAGGCGCCATCTACGTCATCGACTATGCGGAAGATGGCATCTCCCTTCAAGACAGCCGCTTGACATCCACGCAATCCGCCATGCTGCTTGAGCAAGGTGGGCGCAGGTACATCGCGAACATCAGGGCCTCCGTTGCCGGGTACCTACCAACCCAATGGAGCGCGGTCGAGAGCCGCTCCAGCCTGCTCGCGCGGGACTTCAATCTGGTCGACGGGCCCGCGTGCCAAACCGGCGAAAACTGCCCGGATTTCACCGCCCAGGGTGCGCCGATGCGCTTCGGCTATTGGCGCATTTCGTCAGGAGAGCAGGGCGTTCCGATCGCCCACGGCATCGATAACTGGAAGGTGACGGTGTGGCGGCGTTGACGGCTGCGGCCGTTGCGGTTGTGCGCTGCCATTGCCAGTGATGGAACCAGCCAAGCCCAAGCCCTAGTCTAGGCGTTCGGCGCCTGGCTGGGGCAGCTGGAGCAGAGCATCTGCCCGGGATGCAGACGGAACGGCGCCCAGCCCGCGGTTCTCGGCCGGCAGGTGACACGCCCTCGGCCGCCGCCACGCACGTCGCGGTTGCGCGCCACCTCGAACAGGTGGCTCGTGCCTTCGACGCCGGCGACGACGTTGTCGCTGGTGGTCTCGAACAGGCCGCGCACGTTGGCCAAGATGCGGCCGAAGAAGACTTCGAGCGAGCCGAGCCGCACGCGCGTCGATTCGTCCAGCGTCACCGTGCCCTCGCCGGTGGCCGCACCGCGTCTCACAGGCATGCCCGGCTCAGCGCAGACCGGCCCAGACGGCAGCCAGCATCAAGGCCAGCGTGAGCACGCAGCGCAGGCCGCGGCCGGTGGCGCGCGTTCGCCGAGGCCTTCGTTGACACGCTCGGCGATCTCGCGCAGCGCCCGCCCCAGTGGCGGTTCGCTCACCGGCGCGGTGGCCGCTGCATCGGCCAGCGCTGGCACCAAGTCGCGCAGCCGCTGCACCGGCTGCGCCAGGTCGGCGTCCCAGTGGCGGTCGTTAACGCCGTGCGGCGGCGACCCCCGTCGGGCATGGGCCCCGGCCTGCAGCTAGGCCACGACTGGCTCGCCTCGCATGCGCGCCACCATGAAGCGTGCCGCCTGCGTGATGTGTTCGTGCGCCAGCGTCTCGGCGCGCGGCGCGTCGCCGGCGGCAATGGCGTCGAGGATGGCCGCGTGCTGGTCCCAGATGTCGCGCGGCGTCTCGTCGCGCAGCAGCACCTCGCCCATCACGCGTTGCGTGTGCGTCCAGTGCCCGGCCATCGCCGGCGCGATCAGCGGGTTGCCCGACAGGCCGTAGACGAACTGATGGAAGCGCATGTCGGCGGCCACCATGCGCGCCACCGAGCCGGCGGCCACTGCCTTGCGGCCAGCATCGATCAGCGCCGGGCCTTGGCGCGCCGCGCGCTCGGCGCCGTGCTCGGCCGCCAGCCGGCAGGCCAGGCCCTCGATCACGGCGCGCATGTCGTACATGTGCTGCACCTCGTCGGCCACCAGCGGCGGCACGACCAGCCCGCGCCCCGGCGCGTCGCGCAGCGCGCCTTCGTTGCGCAGCAGCGCCAACGCCTGCTGCACCGGCTGGCGCGATACGCCCAGCGCCTCGGCGATCTGCTCCTGGATGATGCGTTCGCCGGGCGCGAGCCGGCCGGCGGCGATCTCGCCGAGGATCGTCTCGCGCACCTGGGCGACCAGGTTGGGCTGTGCGGAAAGGGCTTTCATGGTCGGCCGAAGTGTAGCGCGATCCGTGCCGTTTGAATTCAGAATGCGTTTTTCAACGATTTTGCTTGAACTCTGAATTCAGAATGCTAAACTGCGGCGCACACCCACAGCACGGAGACCGCCGATGACCCCCAACCCCCAACGCAGCGTCGCCGAATGGGTGGCGCGCTTCCTGGTCGCTCGCGGCGTCGACCGCATCTTCGGCCTGCAGGGCGGCCACATCCAGCCGATCTGGGACCACCTGGCCCAGCTGGGCGTGCGCATCGTCGACGTGCGCGACGAGGGCGCCGGGGTGCACATGGCGCATGCCCACGCGCAACTGTCGGGCGGTGTCGGCGTGGCCATGGCCACGGCCGGGCCGGGCGTCACCAACTGCGTCACGGCGATGACGCATGCGCACCTCGAGCGGGTGCCGGTGCTGCTGATCGGCGGCTGCCCGCCGGTGCCGCAGGACGACCTCGGCCCGCTGCAGGGGATCGACCATGTGGCCATCCTGGCGCCGGTGACGCGCCAGGCGCGTACATTGCGCGTGGCCGAGCAGATCGCGCGCGACCTGGACAAGGCCTGGGCCATCGCCGCGGGCGACGGTGGCGCGCCCGGGCCGGTGTATCTGGACATCCCGACCGACGTGCTGCGCCAGACGGTGAGCCCGGCGAGCGTGCTCGACGAACATCTGCGGCCGACCCTGCGCCCGCCGATCGCGCCCGATGCGGCACTGGTCGCAAAGGCGGCCGAGTTGTTGCGCGCCGCGAAGCGCCCGCTGGTCGTCACCGGCCGCGGCGCGCGCGGCAGCGGCGCCGCGCTGACGAAACTGCTCGACGCCAGCGGCGCGCTGTATCTCGACACGCAGGAAAGCCGCGGGCTGGTCGACGGCGCGCATGCGTCGGTGGTCGGCGCGGTGCGCGCGCGGGCGATGCAGGAGGCCGACCTGGTGCTCGTGATCGGGCGCAAGCTCGACTACCAGATGGCCTACGGCTCGCCGGCGGTGTTCAAGAACGCCCGTTTCATCCGCATCGCCGACCATGCCGACGAACTGCGCGACAACCGCCGCGGCGAGGTCGAACTGCTGGCCGACGCCGGCCTGGCGGTGGACGCGCTGGCCGCCGCGCTCGGCAAGCCGTCGGCCACGCTCGACAAGGACTGGGCGGCCACCTTGCGCGCCGAGCATGTGCGGCGCGCGGCCAAGCATGTCGAGGCGATGGGCAGCGCGGCCGCCGGCAAGGACGGCCACATGCACCCGAACCGCATCTTCGCCGCGCTGCGCAAGGTGTTGAAGCCCGATGCGATCACCATCGCCGACGGCGGCGACCTGCTCAGCTTCGCGCGCATGGGGCTGGAGACGCGCCACTACCTTGACGCCGGCACCTTCGGCTGCCTGGGCGTCGGCACGCCCTACGCCGTGGCCGCCGCGCTGCTGCACCCCGAGCGGCAGGTGGTGGCGATCACCGGCGACGGCGCCTTCGGCATCAACGCGATGGAGATCGACAGCGCCAAGCGCCACGGCGCGAAAGCGGTGTTCATCGTCTCCAACAACGCCGCCTGGAACATCGAGCGGCTCGACCAGGAGATGAACTACGGCGGCCGCGTCGTCGGCACCACCCTGGCGTGGAGCGACTACGCCGGCATGGCACGCGCATTCGGCCTGCATGCCGAGCGTGTCACCGATCCGGCGCGGCTGGAAGGTGCGATGCGCGACGCGCTGGCCAATGCGCCGGCGCTGATCGACGTGGTGACGACGCAGCATGCGCTGAGCTCCGACGCCGGCAAGGGCCTGGGCTGGGTGCCCGACCGCCAGGCGCTGACGGCCTGGGACGAGGCCGAGCAGGCGAGGCGGCAATGAGCGCCGGGTTGCTGACCCTGGCCGAATCGGTGGCCGCTCACGCGCGCACGCAGCCGCACAAGATCGGCGTGCGCGCTTCGCGCCGCGCGCTGAGCTACGCGCAGTGGGACGCGCGCGCGAGCCTGCTGGCGCAGGCGCTGCTCGGCCTCGGGCTGGTCAAGGGCGACCGCGTCGCGCTGCTGGCCTACAACGCGATCGAGTGGTTCGAGCTGTACGTGGCACTGGCGCGCGCCGGTCTGGTCGCGGTGCCGATCAACTTCCGCCTCGCCGGGCCGGAGATCGCCTACATCGTGCAGCACAGCGGCGCGCGCGCGATGGTCGTGCAGGAGGCGCTGCGCGCAGTCGTCGAGGGCCAGCGCGCCGAACTGCCGATAGCCGCCGCCAACTTCATCCACTTCGGCGCTGACGACGCAGCGGCCACGCCGCCGGGCTGGCGCGGCTACGAGGCCCTGATCGACGCCGCCCGGGGCGAGGCCCCGGCGGTCGAGGTGCACGGCGACGACCTGTTCGCGCTGATGTACACCTCGGGCACCACCGGCCGCCCCAAGGGTGCGATGCGCAGCCACGATGGCAATGCGCTGCTGGCGCTGGCGACGGCGCTCGAATTCGGCCTGACGCGCGACGACGTCGGCCTGCTGGTGATGCCGCTGTGCCATGCCAACTCGCTGTACTTCGGCGTCACTTTCGCGACCTTGGGGGCGACCATCGTCGTCGACGACCGCGCGCACTTCGACCCCCAGGCGCTGCTGTCGCTGCTGGCGCGCGAGCGCATCACCTTCACCTCGCTGGTGCCGACGCACTACATCCTGATGCACGAACTGCCGGCTCAAGTGAAGGCACAGCACGACCTGAGCCGGGTCGGCAAGCTGCTGATCTCGTCGGCGCCGGCGCGCCGGGAGACCAAGCTCGCGATCCACGCGATGTTTCCCAACGGCCGGCTGTTCGAGCTGTACGGCTCCACCGAGACCGGCTGGGTGACGGTGCTGCGGCCCGACGAGCAGATCGAGCACCTGGGCTCGGTGGGCCGCGAATGGGCCGGCTCGGGCGCGATCAAGCTGCTCGACGCCGATGGCCGCGAAGTGCCCGACGGCGAAGTCGGCGAACTGTACTCGCGCACCGCCTATGTCTTCAGCGGCTACTGGCAGAACCCGGACAAGACCAGGGAAAGCTTTCAGGGTGCGTGGTGCTCGGTGGGCGACATGGCGCGGCGCGACGAGCAGGGCTTCATCCATCTGGTGGACCGCAAGAGCAACATGATCATCAGCGGCGGCGAGAACATCTATCCGTCGGAGGTCGAGGCCGTGCTCGCGGCGCACCCGGCCGTGCAGGACGTGGCCGTGCTCGGCATGCCGGACGTCACCTGGGGCGAAAGCGTGCTCGCGGCGCTGGTGCTGCGCGACGGCGCCAACGCCACCCAGGCCGAGCTCGAAGCCTGGTGCCGCGAGCGCATGGCCGGCTTCAAGCGCCCGCGCCGCTACGTGTTCGTGCCCGAGGCGCAGATGCCACGCACCGCCACCGGCAAGATCCAGCATCGCGTGCTGCGCGAGCGGTTGCTCGCGCAAGCGCCAGCGGCGTAGGCTGCACCGATGGACGGCACCGCCATCCAAGACTTCAAGCTGCACATCGTGCCGGCGGCGATCGACGACCTGCACGCGCGGCTCGACCGCGTGCGCTGGCCCGACGAGGCGCCGCCCGAGCAGGGCGCGCCGTGGGCCTACGGTACCTCGCTGGGCTTCATGCGCGAGCTGGTGCACGACTGGCGCCACCGCTTCGACTGGCGCCGCACCGAAAGCCTGCTGAACGCCTGGCCGCAGTACCGCACGCGCATCGACGGCATCGATCTGCATTTCCTGCATGTGCCGGGCAAGGGGCCGGCCGCCGGCCAGCGGCCGCTGCTGCTGTCGCACGGATGGCCGGGCTCGGTGCTCGAGTTCATGCAGCTCATCCCGCGGCTCACCGACCCGGCTGCATTCGGCGGCGACGAGCGCGATGCGTTCACGGTGGTCGTGCCCTCGCTGCCCGGCTACACGCTGTCGTTCACCGGACACCAGCCGCGCAAGGGCCTGGCCGAGATCGGCGCCATCTTCGACACCTTGATGACCGAACGGCTGGGCTATGCGCGCTACGCGGCGCAGGGTGGCGACTGGGGTTCGTTCATCACCGCCTGGCTGGGCGCCAGCCGCGCTGGGCACCTGGTGGGCATCCACCTGAACATGCTGCCGCTGAAGCGCGACCCGGCGGCCTTCGACCAGCCGAGCGAAGCCGAGGCGGCCCACCTGCAGGCGTTGAAGCACTTCCTCAAGGAAGAGGCAGGCTACCAGGCCATCCAGGGCACTCGGCCGCAGACTCTGGCCTTCGCGCTGGCCGATTCGCCGGTCGGCCTGGCAGCCTGGTTCGCCGAGAAGTACCGCGCCTGGACCGACAACCGCGGCGACCCGCGCGAAGCGCTGTCGATGGACGAGATGCTCGGCAATCTGAGCTTGTACTGGTTCAGCGGCTGCATCGGTGCGTCGTTCTGGCCCTACTACGCGCGGCTGCACGGGGCGTGGCCGATCGAGGGCCGCATCGAGGTGCCCAGCGGCTACGCCGCATTTCCGCGCGAGATCCTGCGCCCGCCGCGCGAAGCCGCCGAACGGCAGTTCACCGACCTGCGCCGCTGGACCGAGATGCGCAAGGGCGGCCACTTTGCCGCCTGGGAACAGCCCGAGGCGCTGGCCGGCGAGATCCGCGCCTTCTTCCGCGACCTGATCTGACCCCAACGTCGCCACCGCGTTCAAGCGCCCGAAGGCGGCCATCCACGGCAGCCACGGCCCGAGGGCCGTGCCGCCGAGAGACGGACAGCGCGGCTCAGTGCACCGAGCGCTGCTGGCCCTGCCAGAAGCGCGCGCGGATCGCCTTCTTGTCGAGCTTGCCCAGCCCGGTGACCGGCAGCGCGTCGACGAAGTCGATCGCCTTGGGCGTGTAGACCGCGCCCTTCTTGTCGCGCACCAGCGCCATCAGCGCCTCGGCCTCGACCTTGGCGCCGGCGCGCAGCACCACCAGCGCGCGCACCGCCTCGCCCCATTTGGCGTCGGGCACGCCGACCACCGCCGCCGCCGACACCGCCGGGTGCAACGACAGCACGTCCTCGATCTCGCGCGGGTAGACGTTGAAGCCGCCGCTGATGATCAGATCCTTCGAGCGGTCGACGATGTAGAGGTAGCCGTCGGCATCGCGCCGCGCCATGTCGCCGGTGTAGAGCCAGCCGTTGCGGAAGGCCTGCGCGGTCTCCTGCGGCTTGTTCCAGTAGCCCTGCATGACCAGTGGGCCGCGCACGCAGATCTCGCCGACCTCGCCGTCGGCCACCTCGCGGCCGTCGTCGTCGAGCAGCCGCAGCTGCACGCCCACGCAGGGGGTGCCGCAGGAGGCCAGGCGCTCGGGGTGGTTCACCGGGTCGTGCTCGTGCTGGTGCAGCACGGCCACTGTGTTCGGCGCCTCGGACTGCGCGTACAGCTGCATGAACACCGGCCCGAACGCCTGCATGCCTTCGATCAGCCGCGCCGGCGACATCGGCGAGGCGCCGTAGATGACCAGCTTCAGGCTGGACAGGTCGGCGCCCTGGCGCGCCGGGCTGTCGAGCAGCACGTAGATCATCGTCGGCACCAGGAAGGTGGCGGTGATGCGATGCCGCTCGACCAGGTGCACGAACTTCTCGGGCGTGAAGCCGTGGGTCATCACGAAGGTGCCGCTCTTCAGCAGCACCGCCATGATGATCACGCCTGCGGCATGGGTGATCGGCGTCAGCGCCAGGAAGCGGATGTCGCCCGGCCAGTCCCAGTCGCCCATCTGGGTGAGGATCATCGTGACGTGCACGCGGTGGGTGTGCGCCACGCCCTTGGGCCGGCCGGTGGTGCCGCCGGTGTAGATCAGCACGCACACGTCGTCGGCCTCGGCCTGCGGCACCAGCGGCCCGGGGCTGAAGGCGGCGGCCTCGGCCAGCAGGTCGTCGCCGAAGCCGTCGTTGGGGCCGAAGCTGAGCAGGCGCTGCACGCCGGGGACTCGTTGCGCCAGCGCGCGGGCGCGGTCGCCGAACGGCCCAGGGTCGACGAACAACGTGCGCACGCCGCTGTCGGCCAGGATGTAGGCATGGTCGTCTTCCGACGAGGTCGGGTTCATCCAGGTCAGGCGCAGCCCCATCACATAGCACGCGGCGGTGATGACGAAGGCCTCGGGCCGGTTGGCCGACAAGGTGGCCACGGCGTCGCCGCGCTGCAGGCCGCGCGCGGCCAGCGCCTGGATCACCTGGCTGACCAGCGCGCCGAGCTGGCGGTAGGTCATTTGCGTGTCGCCGGAGATGAAGGCCACGCGGTCGCCGCCGCGCCGGATGGCGGTGACGACCAGGTCGCCCCCGCTGCAGCCCTGGTACAGCTTGTCGTTCATGTTGTCGCGCTCCTGTTGCCGCCGCGCGGGGCTTGAACTGCCGCCGATGCGCAGACGCCCAGTATGGCCGCGATGTCCATCGCGTCGTTCGGCGCGGTACGGCAGGCCAGTAGGCACGATCGACGTCAACTTGCGTTGGCTGCCAGAGCCCGCGAAGGCAGCTGCACATCAAGTCTCGCTCGATACGCCCGACACCGCCTCGTAGCCGGCGACCACATCGAACAGTTCCTCGTCGATCGAACGCTGCCGTTGCCTGTGCAGCCGATCGTGCAAGCCCGCCAGCAGTTCTTCGATGTTTCTGTCCGCGCGCTCCATCGCCGCCAGCCGGCTGGCGTTCTCGCTGGCCAGCGATTCCGCACAAGCCCGGTACAACGAGATGAACAGGTGCTCGCGGATCAGCGAGTGCAAGGTCGCCGCGCCGTGCCCCATCACCTCGGGCAGCCCGCCCGCGGGCCAGGGCGTCCTTTGCCATCGCGCCCGCCAGGCTTCGTCCAGTGGCAGCAGCCGCTGGCCGACGGGTTCATGGACGGCGGCGGCCAGCGGCCGGTTGTAGAAGAGGTGGATGTGCGGCGACGCGGCCTGGCTGGGATGCGTCTCGGTATCGAACTGCAGCTGGTCGACCAGCGGCGCGATGCCTTCCACCGAACCCGGCACCGGGTAGGCGCCGACGATGTCGGCGCCGGCGTCCTGCAGCCGCGACAGCACGCGCTCGCCGACGGCCCAGACGACACTGCGCTGCGGCATCTTCCGCAAGGCGTTCATCGCATGCGCGACGATCACCTCGTTGAACTGGCCCACCAAGCCCTGATCGGAACCGAAGACGATGGCGCCGACCGGGCCGGCCGGTACGCGACCGGGCGGCGGCGGGGTGCCTGCGGCCAGGGTCAGGCGCAGGCTGGCGCCCAGCCCGAGGTTCACGGCCCTCGGTATTCGGCCAGCGCCAGCACCGAGCGTTCGTACTGGTGGATGCTGGAGGCCGCGAGGGCCCGCATGGTTCGCACCACGGCTTGCAGGTCGGTGGCAGTGCCGATCTGGTGTCTCAGCTTGGCGGTCGAATCGGTCACGCCGATGTCTCCCGGGCATGGAACGGCGCCAGTGCCGCCCGCACGATGGCGACGATCGCCCGGTCGTCGTCATCGCTCGGCTTGCCCGGCCGCACGCAGTCGTGCCGACACCGCGGCGGGGATGCCTACTGCCGCCGAGCGCACCGCAGCCTCGGCCTCGGGCATGCGCTCCAAGGGCAGCGCATCGAAGAGCCCCGCCGTCAGCGCCTGAGGATGGCGATTTGCTCGGGCACCGGAACCGGATCGGATGCGGCTGCTTCAGGCAGGCGCGGATGCGCTGCCCGTGGGCGATGGTGCCTGCGACTGGCTTCGTCCAGCCGGGCGCCGAAGCGGAGAAGGCTTCCAGCTCCTCGAACTGCGCGTAGGCCAGCTTCAGATCGCCGGCCACGGCGCGGAACGCGCCGCGCTGGGCCTTGCCGCCGACGCGCGACACCGACTTGCCGACGTCCACCGCAGGCAGAACGCCCAGCTCGAACAGCGTCGGCGACAGATAGATCTGGCCGTCGGTGATCGAGATCAGGTTGGTCGGGATGTAGGCCGACATGTCCTGCGCCTCGGTCTCGATGATGGGCAGCGCCGTCAGCGAGCCGCCGCCGCGTTCGGCGCTCAGGTGCGTCGCGCGCTCGAGCAGGCGCGAGTGGATGTAGAAGATGTCGCCCGGAAAGGCCTCGCGCCCCGGCGGCCGGCGCAGCAGCAGCGACAGTTCGCGGTAGGCGCGCGCATGCTGGGTCAGGTCGTCGTAGACGATCAGCACGTCGCGCCCGGCTTCCATGAAGTGCTCGGCGATGCTGGTCGCCGCATAGGGTGCGATGTAGGCCAGCCCCGGCGGCTGGTTGCCTTCGGTGACGACGACCACGGTGTGGTCCATCGCGCCTTGCTCGCGCAGCGTCGCCACGGCCTTGGCCACCGCCGATGCGCGCTGGCCGATCGCGCAGTAGACGCAGACCACGTCCTGCCGCGCTGGTTGAGGATGGTGTCGATGGCGATGGCGGTCTTGCCGGTCTGGCGGTCGCCGAGGATCAGCTCGCGCTGGCCGCGGCCGATCGGGATCAGCGCGTCGATGACCTTCACGCCGGTCTGCAGCGGCACGGTGACCGCCGCGCGTTCCATGATCGGCGGCGGCGGGCCGCTCGATCGGCAGCCGTGCGCTGCTCGCACCGGCCCGAGCCCGTCGAGCGGCCGCCCCAGCGGGTCGATGACGCGGCCGAGCAGGCCGTCGCCCACGGCCACGTCCATCACGCGGCCGGTGCGTTCGACCGGCGTCGCCGGCCTGCAGGCGCCAGTAGTCGTCGAGCAGCACGACGCCGATCTCGTCGTCGTCGACGTTGAACGCGATGCCGTAGGCCGCCGGGGAAGCGCACCAGTTCGTCGAAGCCCACGCCCGGCAGTCCCGACACCCGGGCGACGCCGGTGGCCACGCTGCGGATGGTGCCGACCTCCTGCGGCGCAAGCGTCGGCGCGAAGCCGCGCTCGCGGGCGTCGCGCGATCGCGGCCAGGGCCTGCTCGGAGCCGCCCCGTGCGCAGCCGGTGTCGCTGCCGACGTCACGCGGGGCTTGCCTGGCCGCCGGCGCGAGCGGCGCCGGCACGTGCGCCATCAGCTCGCGACCGTGCGCTCGAGTGCGTCGAGGTACGGCGTCGATGCTCCAGGCCAGCTTGCTGCCCGCCGCCGACCAGTTCGATGCCGCCGACCAGGTCGGGCGCGGTCTCGAATCGCAATGGCGATATCGGAGCGCCGTGCACGTCTTGACCGCCGCCTCGATGGCCGCGCGTTGCGCGTGCGGCAGCGCAAAGGCGCTGCTGCAGCGACGGCGTGCCGCACCCGGCGCGGTCAGCGCGGCGGCAATGCCGTCCGCTCGCCGGGCCGTCGAGTTCGCGCCAGGCGCCGGATGAACACGTCGGCCATGCGTTCTTCGAGGCTCGGCCGTCGCCAGGTCGGCCAGCGCCTTGCGCGTGATGTCGAACACCTCGCGGCGGCGCTCTCGCCGAGACGCGGCGCTCAGTTGCGCCGCCTCGCTGCTGCAGTGCCTCCTGGCGCTTCGCGGCGATTTCGTCGGCCGCCTGGCGCGCCGCGGCGATCAGCCGTTCGCGCTCGACCCGGGCATCGTGCGCCGGCCTGGTCCACCAGGTCGGCGCGCTCACGCTCGAAGGCCTCGCTCTTGTTCCACGAAGGCCTGCCGCTGCGCCTCGGCGCTCGCTGCGTGCGCCGCGGCGTCGGCGATCTGCCGGGCGATGCGCTGCTTCGCGCGCGTCGATCGCGTCGAGCACCGGCCGGTACAGGAAGCGCTTCAGCAGCCAGACCAGGACGACGAAGTTGAGCGCCTGCGCGCCGACGGTGAACCAGTCGATCAGCATGGCTCACTTGCCCGCGGCGTGGGCGATCGCGGCGTTCCAGAACGGGTTGGCGAAGATCAGGATCATCGACACGACGAAGCAGTAGATCGCCGTCGACTCGATCATCGCCAGGCCGACGAACAGCGTGCGCGTGATCGTCGCCGACGCGTCGGGCTGCTGCGCCAGCGCGGTCAGCGCGGTGGCGACGGCGCGGCCCTCGGCGAAGGCCGGGCCCATGCAGCCGAAGCCGGTGGTGAGGCCGGCGATGACGATCGAGGCGACGGCGATGAGGGTCAGGCTGTCCATGGGCTGTCCTTGTCGGGTTCAGCGGTGTCGCGGTCGCCGCGTCGGGCGCTGGCGCGGCGCGCGGCACTGTGGGTGGCCGCCGCGAGATAGACCGCGGCCAGGATGCTGAAGATGTAGGCCTGCACCATGCCGGTCAGCAGGCCCGAGCGCGGTCATCACGATCGGGAACAGGAAGGGCGTGATCGTCAGCAGGATGGCGATGATCATCGCGCCGCTCATCATGTTGCCGAACAGGCGCACGGCCAGCGCCAGCGTGCGCGACAGCTCGCTGATGATGTTGAACGGCAGCATCATCACCGTCGGCTCGAGGTAGGACTTCAGGTAGCCGCGCAGGCCCTGGTCGCGGATGCCGTAGAACGGCACGGCGACGAACACGCACAGCGCCAGCGCCAGCGTCGTCGACAGCGACCCGGTCGGCGGCTCGTAGCCCGGGACGATCGTGCACAGCGCCGCGGCCGCGACGAACAGGAACAGCGTGCCCAGGAAGCCGAGCATAGCTGGCGCGGCTCGCGCAGCCCGACCTGCTCGATCTGCTGCACGATGCCGGCGACGACGATCTCGAGCAGGTTCTGCCAGCGCGAGCGCCGGTGGTCGGTGCGACAGGCGGCGCGTGACCAGCCAGGAGCCGACGACCAGCACGCAGCATCAGCGCCCAGGTGAACACGATGGTGCGCGTTGAGCTTGACGAAGCCGTGCTGCCAGAAGATCCAGGTCGTCAGGGCTGAGGCGCATGGTCGGCCTCCTGCGTCTTGGGCGTCGTGATGAAGCGGGCGTCGGTCTGGCGCCGCTCCCACCGGCGTGTCATCCGGATCGCGGCAAGCTGTGCCAGCACGAAAGCCGACCAGGCAGGCCAGCAGGCGCTGCCACTGCCCCGCGCCGACCGCATGGAACCCGAGCAGCGTGACGGCCATGCGCAGCAGCAGGCCGCCGAGATGCCACAGCATCGAGCGGTCCCGACGTCAGCGTGCGGCGCACCGTCCACCACAGGCCGCCGAAGAAGAAGCGCGCCCAGGGCGAGCCCCGCCAGTGCGGCGAGCAGCATGCCGGGTCCAGCGATCGAGCCACTCAGGCACGGGCATCGTCGTCTTCCCCTTCAGTCCTGGATGCATCGCGCGGTCTTCCTTGGCCACCCAGTGCCAGGCGTTGAAGCAGCCCAGCACCAGGCCGGCCACCAGCAGCGCCAGGGTCCAGGAGTGCGGCCCGGGTGGCGGGCGTCGAGCCAATGCCCAGCGCCGCGCCGAGCAGGGTCGGCACCACGACCGACCAGCCGATCAGGCCCATCATGCCCAGCCCGAACCACACGCCCGGGCACGCCATGGCGCCGTGCCGCGAGCTTGCGCCGTGCCTTCGCGCCGACCTGCGTGGCCATCGGGCGCTTGGCTGTCGGCTTCGACCGGGTCGGCGACGCGTTCACTGGCGTACCCCTTCGGTCTGCGCCCAGCGGCATTCCTCCTTCCGGCTCATGACGACACCTTCTGCAGCTGGGCAAAGCGGGCCACGAAGCCCGTCTCCGAGCCTGTTCATCACCGCGCGCAGGCCGCGCGCCTGCTCGTCCTGCGTCGAGGAACTCGCGCTCCACGGCGTCGCGCAGGCCGGCCAGGTCGGTGCCGAGCATGGCGCGCCGCACCGACACGCGCACCTCGGCGCCGGTCTTCACCAGCACGCCTTCATCGACGGCGACGAAGACTTCGCCATCGGCCACGGTCTCGAAGCTCAGGATGCCGGGCATCAGCGCTGCGACGCAGTCCAGCCGGTGCGGCAGCAGGCCGAACGAGCCGTCGGCCGGTCTCGGCGACGATGCGCGACACCTCGGCCTTGTCGAGAAAGACGCGGAACGGCAGCAGCACTTCAAGGTTCATGGCGGCCGGTGCGGCCGCGTTCGCCGGCGCACGGCGGCGGGTCGTCACGACCACGGGCGGTGCCCTTGGCCTCGCTGATGGGCCCGATCATGTACAGCGCGCTTTCCGGACAGTCCTTGAACTCGTCGCGCAGGATGCGCTCGCAGCCGTCGAGCGCGTCGTTCAGCGCTGACCGTCTTGCCCGGGATGCCGGTGAACTGCTCGGTGGTGAAGAACGGCTGCGTCAGGAAGCGCTCGAGCCGGCGCGCGCGGGCGACCACCTTGCGGTCGTCCGGCGAGAGCTGTTCGAGCCCGAGCATCGCGATGATGTCCTTCAGCTCGGCGTACTGCGCCAGCGTGCGCCGGATCTCCTGCGCCAGCCGGTAATGCTCGGCGCCGACGATGCCGGGCGTGGCCATCTTCGAGTTCGACTGCAGCGGGTCGATGGCCGGGTACAGCCCTTCGCTGGCCCGCTTGCGCGACAGCACGATCGACGCCGACAGGTGCGAGAAGGTGTGCACCGCCGCCGGGTCGGTGAAGTCGTCGGCCGGCACGTAGACCGCCTGGATCGAGGTGATCGCGCCGGTGTCGGTGTTGGCGATGCGCTCTTCCAGGCCGGACAGTTCGGTGCCCATCGTCGGCTGGTAGCCCAGCCGCGACGGCATCTGCCCCATCAGGCCCGAGACCTCGGAGCCCGCCTGGATGAAGCGGAAGATGTTGTCGATCAGCAGCAGCACGTCGCGGTGCTCGTCGTCGCGGAAGTATTCGGCCATCGTCAGCGCCGCGTGGCCGACGCGAAAACGCGCACCCGGCGGCTCGTTCATCTGGCCGAACACCATCACCATGTTGTGCAGCACGCCGGCTTCGCGCATGTCGCGGTACAGCTCCTCGCCTTCGCGGCAGCGCTCGCCGATGCCGCAGAAGATGCTGACGCCCTGGTGGTGGCCGACCATGTTGTGGATCAGCTCGGTCAGCAGCACCGTCTTGCCGACGCCGGCGCCGCCGAACAGGCCGGCCTTGCCGCCGGTTTCCAGCGGCAGCAGCACGTCGATGGCCTTGATGCCGGTCTCGAACACCACCGACCTGGTCGAGCGCGCGAGCCAGCGCCGGCGGCGCGCGGTGCACCGAGCGGCCATTGCACGTCGGTGCGGTGGCGGCAGGCGGTCGATGGCCTGGCCGAAGACATCGAACATGCGCGACACGATGCCGGCGCCCACCGGCGCCTGCAGCGGCGCGCCGGTGTCGTGCACCGGCATGCCGCGCGCCAGGCCCTGGGTCGGGGTCAGCGCGATGCAGCGCACGTGCTGGGCGTCGAGCTGCGCCAGCACCTCGACGGCGATCCGGCCGTTCGGCGACCGGTGCGCAGCAGCGTGCGGATCGGGCGGCAGCCGCGCCTCGAAGCGCACGTCGACGACGCTGCCGCGCACCGCGGTGACGACACCCACGCCAGGGGTCATGGGCCGCTCCCGGCGTCCCGCCGCGGGCAGGGATGCCGTTCAGGCATCAAGCGCCGATGCCGGCAGTGGGCACCAGTGCGTTCCAGCAGGACCGAGACCGGCTGATTCAAAGGCGTTGGCCTGTGGCAAGACCTCGCGCAAGACGGCCGGCGAGACTTCGTGCCAATGCCGATTGTTCCCCCATTCGCGTGAGCCGCCTTGATTCAATGCAAACCAGGTCGGTGCAGGCGCGGGCAGCGCGTCGCGCCGAGGCCACCGACAATCGGGCCGAGGCGCCGGCGCACGCCGCTGCCGCTACCCCAGGAAAGGTGCGCAAATTGGAAACCCTGGACGAAATGCTGGGCCGCAAGCTGCTGACCCCGGTGCAGCACGCGCAGATCGCGGCCTGGATCGCGCAGGCCCGCACGCCCGAGCGCATCCTGCAGATGCCTGCGCCGCTGTGGCGCACGCTGGCGCTGGCCAGCGTGCTGCTGGACGTGGACGCCGACCTGCTGCAGCCGCCGCTGCTGGAAGCCGGCGCGTAGCCCGCCGGCGCGCACCGCCGCAGCCGTTGCAGCCCCGCATGGACAGCCTGTCGGCCCTGCAGTCACTTGGCTTGTCGCTGCCGAGTCCGACGTACATCGTCGGCGCCATCCTGTTCGGGCTGGTCGGGCTGTGGGCGTACCGCGCCGGCAAGCGGGCCGGGCGCCCACGCACCCGCTGGCTCGGCGTGGCGCTGATGCTCTATCCGTACGTGGTGCCGCAGACCTGGCTGCTGTACCTGATCGGCACGGCGATGTGCGCCGCGCTGTGGGTCGATCGCGGCTGAGGTGCCGACAGGCTGCGTATAGACGGTCACATTTCGCGCCCCAACGACGGCCGCCGCCGGAGCCGGCCACGAACTCGTCGCCCCGAAGCGGCCGGCCGCATGCGAACCGAGGCCCCCGAAGGTGTCTTTGTCAATGCACGTTTCCAATCAGGATGCGATCGGCCAAACGTTGCCGTGGATCACCGTAGCCACGAGCGCTCGTGCTTGTGTTCTCGAAGAACCAAGATCCGCCGGGCGTGCTGCTGAATCAGTGCGCCGGCTCACCCGACGCATTGCTGCGCGATGCGCGCGTGCACAACCACGCAAAGCGCCATGGCCGCTGCCACGGCTTCCAGCCCGAATGCGAGCGGTGCCAGCAGCACCAGCACGGCAAACACCGGCAGCACCCCATGCCGAGCTCCACCGAGCACGAAGCGGTCGCGGACGAACCACAGCGCCAGCAGGTAGATCGCAGCCGGCACGGCCACGGCGTAGTCGCCTGCCAGCGGCGAGATGGTCGCGTGGCCGCCGACGATATCGACCAGCACCGCGAAACCCGCGCCGACGGCTGCACCGGCGGCGAAAAGCGGCGCATGCCCGTATCCCCAGGTCAGCGCACGCGACAGATCGACCGTGGGCAGGTGCTCTTCGCTCGAGAAGTACAGCCACCACATGGCCAGCGTGATGACCAGTGCCGACAACGCGATGTGCACGAAGCGGATGTCGAAGTGGTCGCCGGCGGCATGGGTCAGTGCTGCGGAAGCGGCGAGCAGCGTTTCGCCCAACACGATGATGGTCAGCAAGCCATAGCGCTCCATGATGTGGTGGCGGTGCCAAGGCGTCATGCCATGACGCTCGGCGACCGCCGGCACGGCGAGCTCCAGAACCCAACCCGACAGCAGCGCGGCGATCAGCCAGCCCATGGGCAGGGGTTGAAATGGGATCAAGCCGATCCAGTAGAGCTGGACCAGCGCGATGCCAAGTGCATAGGTGAGGGCGGTTCTTCGCCGCGCCGGGTCGCCTTGCGCGGCCCGAAGCCACAGCGCTACCACCGCCAGGCGCATCACCACGTAGCCAATGATCACCATCAGCAGCGAGTTGGTGGCGAAAAAGGCGTCGATGCCGGCGGCCACCGTGAGCGAGCCAGCCATCACTACCATCGTCAGGACACGAAAGAGGGCATCGTCATTGTCGTAGGCCGAGGCCATCCAGGTGTAGTTCATCCAGGCCCACCAGATCGCGAAGAACGCGCCGGCGAACTTGAAGACGCCTTCGGCCGTGTGGTCGGCTGCCAGGGCGTGGTGCAGGCCAGCGGCGGCCGAGGCAATGGCGATGACCGTGACCAGATCGAACAGCAGTTCGAGCGGCGTGGCTGCACGATGCGGCTCGTGCGGGTCGCGAGGCGTCATCGGACGGATGGCTCGGCGCAGAGGGGTCATTCTTCGGCTTCGTTCGGGAGGCTGGTCGGTGCGGCCGGTGGAGATCGTGTCGAATCGGCTACCTCTCGCTCGTCGAGTAAGTACGACGCGTCCTCGGATGGATGCGCCGACCGGTCAACCCAAAAGGAGTTCAGCCATGGCCTACATCGACGGCTTCGTGATCGCGGTTCCCACTGCCAACAAGCAAAAGTTCATCGACCACGCGCAGCATTTCGATGCGTTGTTCATCGAGCTCGGCGCGATCCGTGTGATCGAGAGCTGGGGCGACGACGTCCCCGACGGCAAAGTCACCGACTTTCGCCGCGCGGTGCAGGCGACGGCCGAAGAAACGGTGGCCTTCTCGTGGGTCGAGTGGCCGGACAAGGCCACGCGCGACGCCGCCATGAAGAAGATGATGGCGGACCCCCGCATGGACCCGTCCACGCCCGGCAATCCTGCGATGCCCTTCGACGGCAAGCGCATGATCTTCGGCGGCTTCGAACAGGTGGTCGAAGTGAAGGCTTGAGCGCGCGCTCAGCCCCTCACACCCAGACCTGAATCACATAGTCGAACGGCGCCTGGCCATTGAACAGGTCGACGCGCTGCAGCCGGATGCGCCAGCCGCCGTCGCCCGCGCGCACCAGCGAGTGGCGATAGCTGCCGCCGAAGTGGCGCACGTTGTCGCGGCGCAGCTCCATCATGTGAAAGCGTGAGCGCACCTGGATCCGCGCGTCGCTCACCGAGGGCCTCGACGCGACGTGGCTCGACGAGGTGATTCGTCTGCCACAGCGGCGCCTGCGACCAGGCGTTGGGGTGCTGCAGCCGGCCCTTGCGGATCTCCATCATCAGCCGGTCCTCGGCAAAGATCGACGGCGAGCCTTCCATTCGGTCTGCTCGGGCGGGCCGGCATCCAGTACACGCCCTGCGCGGCGAACAGGTCGGTCCATGCCATCCAGTGCTTGGCGTCGAGCAGGCCGGCCTGGCGGTAGAGCAGCTGCTCGACCTCGCGCTGCAGCTGCGCCGCCGCCGTCGCGGTGAGCGGCCTGCCGCGGCACGTAGCCGCGTGGCGGGGCGCGCCCGTGCGGCGCGCGCGGCGAGTGGTCGGGCGCGATCGACTCGGGCGCCGGTGCGCGCATCGGCTCGATGGCCTCGATCACCACCTCCTGCGCCAGCAGGTGCGAGCGGGCCCGGCGGTTGGGATCGCGCGTCGGCCTGGCGTCGCCGCTGTCCTTTGCGTTTGCCATCGTCGTTCCGTCCGGGCGCCTCGGCGCCCTGCATGTAGGCGGTCCAGGCGCGGAACTGGTTGCGCATCACCGCCTCGGAGGTGCCGTGGTTCGAATAGACCACGCCGTTCTCCTCGCGGTCGTCGCCGGCATGGCGGTGGAAGCTCACCCAGTCGCCGCCGTCTCGATTCCAGGCCCCACTGGCCCTTGGTCCAGTTCTCCAGGTCGTCGGCGTTGATCATCGTCGCCGGCGAGTTGACCAGGTTGTAGTACCACAGGCGCGCCGGTAGATCGCCTCGGGCGCGCCCTTCAGCCGGAAGTGCCAGATCTCCGACAGCGTCTTGTCGGGGCCGAGCGGGCGCAGGCAGCGCAGCTGCTGCAGCGGCGACTGCACCGACAGGTACGGATAGACCAGCACGTGGTGGATGCTGCGCGACAGGTACTCCTCGGTCTTCGCCTCGCCGTAGGCCTGCTTCAGCAGCGCCTCGTATTCGAGCGTGTCGGGGTCTGTCGGGCGCAGGCCCATGTAGGCCTTGAGGATGCCGTGGCCGCGCGGGAAGTTGATCGTCTGCACGTCGTCCCACTGCTCGAAGCTGGACGCGAAGGCCGACAGGTAGTGGTAGTACAGCGGCGCCGCGCCGCGCTCGGCTCTTCAGGCGCTTCTCGACCTGTGCCGCGCCGGAGATGCCGGTGGACTGGTGCGTGACCGACGGGTGCAGCGCGTCGAGCTGGTTCTCCATGAAGAACTTCCAGTTCGAGTGCTGGATCACGCGGTGGCAGATCGGCACGACCTCCACCTCGCCCAGCGGCGAGCGGTCGCACATGTCGTCGAAGGCGATCTTGGCCTCGCCGAGGAATTCGAGCAAGCTCGGGCCCTCGGCGGCCAGGCTGGCGAAGACGAAGCCGCGGTAGCTGTCGACGCGCGCCGCCGGCTTCATGCTGCAGTCGGGGTTGTCGCGCGTCAGGCGCGTGCCTTCGTAGCCGCTTGGCGAGCGGGATCGCGCGCACCTTGCCGTCGAGGTGGAAGCTCCAGGCGTGGTACGAGCAGACGAAGCCGCTGCCGGTGTTGCCGCGCTGGTTGCCGACACAGCTGCACGCCGCGGTGCGGGCAGCGGTTGTAGAGCACCGCACGCCGCCGTCCTTCTGGCGCACCATCACCATCGGCTGGCGGCCGATCTGCACGGCGTGGTAGTCGCCCGGCTTCGGCACCTGCGACTCGTGGCCGCAGTAGACCCAGATCTTCTCCCAGATGTGTCTCCATCTCCAGCGTCGAAGATCTGCGGGTCGGTGTAGACGCGTGCGGTGCACGCGGTCGGGTTCGACCAGTTGGTCGAGCGTGGGTTGGCTCATTTCGTTTGCCTCCTTTGAATGGGTCAGCCGAGCAGCAGCGCGGGCAGGAACAGCACGGTCTGCGGCACGAACCAGATGGCGGCGATGCACAGCACGTAGGCCAGTGCAAAGTAGGCCACGCCGCGGAAGATCAGGCCGATCGGGATCTCCGGCGCCAGGCCGTTGACGATGAACACGTTGACGCCCACCGGCGGGGTGATCGCGCCCATCGTGGTCACCAGCGTCAGCAGCACCACGAACCACACCGGGTCGAAGCCCAGCGCCAGCGCCAGCGGAAAGAAGATCGGCGTGGTCACGACCAGGAAGCCCAGCGCATCCATCAACGCGCCGCCGACCAGGTAGATCGCCACCACCACCAGCAGGATCCAGCCCGGCGCCACCGGCAGCGCTGCCGCCCATTCGGCCAGCTCGAAGGGCATGCGCGAGACGGTGAGAAAGCGCCCGAACAGCACCGCGCCGGCGATCATCAGCACCACCATCGCCGAGATGCGCAGGCTTTCGCCGATCGACTGCGCGATGGTGCGCAGGTTCAGCTGGCGGCGCAGCACGCCGATGGCCAGCGCGCCGACGGCGCCGGCCGCGCCGGCTTCGGTGGGTGTGAAGAAGCCGGCATACAGCCCGCCGATGACGATGCCGAACAGGGCCAGCGTCTCGACCACGCCGCTCAGCGCCGCGAACTTCTCGCGCCAGCGGGTGGCCGGCCCGGCGGGGCCCCAGGCCGGGTTGCGCAGGCACAGCACGGTGATGGTGAGCAGCAGCAGGGCGGTGAGCACCAGGCCCGGCACCACGCTGGCCAGGAACAGCCGCAGCAGCGACTGCTCGGTCTGCACCGCCAGCACGATCAGCACCACGCTGGGCGGGATGACGACGCCCAGCGTGCCGCCCACGGCGACCGCGCCGGCGCTCAGCGCCGGTGCGTAGCCGTATTTGCGCATTTCGGGCAGCGCGATCGTGCCCATCGTCGCGGTGGTGGCGGCGTTGGAGCCGCAGATGGCCGAGAAGCCCGCGCTGGCGGCCACCGTGGTGCTGGCCAGCCCGCCGGGCAGGCGGCCGACCCAGGTGTAGGCGGCGCGGTACAGCCGCGTCGTGACCCCCGCGCGGTAGGCGAACTGGCCCATCAGCACGAACAGCGGAATCACGCTCAGGCCGTAGGACGAGAACTGGTCCCACAGGTTGGTGGCCAGCAGGTGCGTGGCGGCGCCGCCGGGCAGCATGTAGGCATTGCCCAGCACGCCGGCCAGCAGCATGGCGAAGCCGATCGGCATGCCGAAGACCATGAAGGCCCCCATGACGACCAGGCCGATGACGGCGACGAGGCTGTGGTCCATCGGCTCAGGCCCCACCGGTGCGCAGCCGCCGCAGGCTGCGCAGCAGGTCGATCAGCAGCGCCAGCGTCAGCCCGGCGAAGCCGAGCGCCACCACGTAGACCCACGGATAGACCACGACCTTCAGCGTTTCCGACAACGAGCCGGTGTCGCGCAGCACCGTGCCGTAGCGCAGGATGACGAAGGCCGCGCCGCCGAAGAGCCCCAGCGCGACCAGGCTGTTGACGGCCTCGAGCAGCGCCGCCATGCGGCCCTTCAGCCGCTCGGACACCAAGGTCATCGCCACATGTCCCTTGTGCACCTGCACATCGCCCAGCGCCAGCGCCATCGCCGCCGCCGACAGCCAGCCGATGACCTCGAAGGAGCCGGCCACCGGCTTGCCCAGCGTGCGCATGAGCACGTCGAAGGCGGTGAACAGCATCATCCCGGTCAGCGCCACGCCGGCCGCCACGGCCAGGCCGCGGTTGACCCACAGGCTGGCCTGCTCCAGCCGGCCGAAGTGGGCGGCAGCGCCCTGCGGGCCCGGTGCGGCGGCGGCCGTCACTGCTTGGCGGCGAACTGGTCACGCAGCGCGCGCACGCGCTGGATGTATTGGTCCGCCGGCAGGCCCTTGCCCTTCATCTCGGCGACCCACTCGTCGACCATCGGCGCCAGCTTGGCGTCCCAGGCGGCCTTCTCCTGCGGGCTGATGGCCAGCACCTGCAGGTTGTGGTCCTTCTTGCCCCAGGCCAGCGCGGCGTCGACGTTCTCGCGGTCGTGGTAGTGGCCGGTCCAGGTGGGCATCTCCTCGGCCAGCTCGTCGATGACCTTCTTCACGTCGGCCGGCAGCGCGTCCCAGCGCTTCTTGTCCATCACTGCGGCGAAGGTGACGACCACGGTGGGGTAGTCGGTGACGTACTTCAGCTGCTCGGCCAGGCGGAAATCCTTCAGCACCTCGCGCGAGGTCATGGTGCCGTCGATGACGCGCGTCTGCACCGCCTGCGGCACCTCGGGCATCGGCATGCCCACCGGGGCCGCGCCCAGCGCCTTCAGCACCGGCACGCCGGTGCCGGCGGCGCGCAGCTTCATGCCGGCCAGGTCGGCCGTGTTGCGCACCGGGTTGCGCGACTGGATGTAGCCGGGTTCGGTGGTGAACATGGCGATGACCTTGAAGGCGTCGTACTCCTTGGGCTGGAGTTCCTTCGTCACCGCCCACAGCGTCTGGCTGGCGACCGTGGCGTTGGGGAAGTTCAGCGGCATGGAGATGCCCGAGGTCAGCGGGAAGCGTCCCGGGTCATAGGACGGCGAGCCCAGGCCGATGTCGGCCACGCCCTTGGTGACGCCGTCGTACATCTCGCGTGCGCCGAGCAAGGTGCCGCCGGGGAAGGTCTTGACCTCGACCTTGCCGTTGGTGCGCTTCTTCATCTCCTCGGCCCAATGCGCCATCTGCCTGCCGGGGAAGGTGCCGGCGGGCGCGAAGAAGGCGTAGTTGAGGGTGATGTCGGCGGCCAGCGCCGGGCCGGCGGCGGCCAGCGACAGGCTCAGCGCAGCGAGGGCGCGGCGCAGGGTGGTGAACGAGGCCGTTGGGATCATGGTTTGGGCTCCAGTGGACAGGGAAGGGGACGCCGGCGCGCTGCGGTGGCAGATGGCCGGCTGGGCGGGGTGAGGGGTGGCATGTGTCGTTGCAGTGGAGGGCTCAATCGGCGACGGGCGGCTTGAACAGCCCGGCGTGCTGCAGCATGCCCAACGTGCGCCGCAGCACGTCCAGACGGTAGGCCGGCACGTCGGTGCCGCGGTAGTCGTAGAAGCCCTGCCCGTCCTTCAGTCCGTTGCGGCCTTCGGCCATCAGCCGCTCGACCATCGCTGGCGCGGCGTAGCGCTCGGCGCTCAGCGTGCGGCTCAGATAGCGGCTGGCGTGATACAGGATGTCGTTGCCGCCGAAGTCGATGAACTCGACCACGCCCATCGCCGCGAAACGCAGGCCCAACCCGTAGCGCGTGGCCTTGTCGATGTCCTCAGGCGTGGCCGCGCCTTCCTCGACCATGCGCGCGGCCTCGTTCATGATCAGCGCCTGCAGCCGCGGCACGATGTAGCCGGGCGTCGGCCCGCACATCACCGTGACCTTGCCGATGCCTTCGAGCAATGCGCTCAGGCGCTGCTTGACTTCGGTTGTGGTGCCGGCGTGTGCGCTCAACTCGACCAGCGGAATGATGTAGGCGGGATTCAGCCAATGAGCGTTGAGCAGCCGTTCGGGGTGCGTGACCATCGGCACCAGGTCGGTGACCAGGATGGTCGAGGTGGTCGACGCAATGATCGCGCCCGCCTGCGCCGCCCGACACACCCGCGCCAGCGCCTCGCGCTTCGCGTCCAGCGTCTCGGGCACGCCTTCGAAGACCGTGTGCGCGGCGGCCAGCGTGGCGTCGGCCTGTTCGTTGCGCACAAGCTGCACACGCGCGGCGATGTGCGCCACGGCGTCGGCGGGCACCGCGCCGAGTTGCGCCAGCGCGCGCAGGCTGCTTTCGATCTCGGCCAGCGCTTCGGCGCACAGCCGCGCCCAGGCCTCGTCGCTGCGTGGCTTCACGTCGACCAGCGCCACCGGCTGGCCCGCATAGGCGAAGGCGATGGCGATGCCGCGGCCCATGCGGCCGGCGCCGACGCAGGCGATTCCGGGGAGGATCATGCCGCGCCCTGCCGCAGCAGGGTCTGCAACGCGCTGCGGCTCAGGCCCGACAGGCCCAGGGCCTCGAAGCTGCGCGGCCCGCGCCGCAGGTCGCGCCCGAGGATCGCGCCGGCCAGGGCCAGCAGGCCGTGCGCCACCGGCGCGTCGACCTGCGCATAGCGCGCCACCGAGGCCAGGAAGGCGAGCCCGAGCGCGGTGTCCTCGAGCATGTAGCGGTGGGTGTGCAGGTCGATGCTTTCGCGCCAGTCGCCGGAATCGGTGAGCTTCTTGTGCGCGTCGCCGTACATCCAGCGGTCGTTGTCGTAGTGGTCGGCCAGCGGGAAGTGCGGCGGGCCGTAGCCCAAGGCCTCGCGCACCGCGATGCGCTCGTGGTCCAGCGCCGTGGTTACCGCGCGCACCGCCGGCTGCGTGCCTTCGTTGTGGATGTCCCAGCGCTCGAAGTGCTGCAGCGGCGCGGCGTTCATCAGGATCAGCGGCGGGTGGATGATCGGCCCGGCATTCATCAGCGCGCCGGACAGTGCATCGCCGCAGTCCTCGATCACGTCGGGGAAGGCCTTGTCGATCACCGCCAGCGCTTGCGCGCTGCGTGCCTGCGGGTAGACGCCGGTGGGCAGGTGGATGGCGCGCATCGTGATCGCCACCTCCGCGGCGCCATGCTTGCGCGCCAGCCACGGCAAGGTGCCAGTCTCGGCATAGGTCACTTCGGCGTTGTTGCCGCTGGCGCGCACGATGCGGTCCATCGTGACGCTGCCGAAGGTGCCGGGCGGCAGGAACACCACCTGGCCGTCGACCAGGTGCGGCGCCATGGCAAGCGCGATGTCGTCCTGCGCCACGGCCGGCGACGGGATCAGCACCAGCTCCGCGCCTTGCAGCACGGCGCCGATGTCGCCGCTGGCCAGCGCCACCTTCACAGGCCGCGGACCGCGCTGATCCTTCAGCCTGATGCCGCCCTGCTGCACCGCCTGCAGCGCCGCGGCGTCGCGCCGCCACAGCCGCACCTCGTGCCCGGCTTCGCTCAGGTCGGCCGCGGCCGCGTAGCAGCCATGGCCGCCGCCCAGGATCGCAATCTTCATCGTTCGTTCTTCATGTCAAAGGGTGAGGCTGCCGACGCTGGTGCCGCCGCAGACGTAGAGCACCTGTCCGGTGACGAAGCCGGCGCCTTCGGAGACGAAATAGCGCACGGCATGCGCCACGTCGTCGGCCTGACCCAGGCGTTTCACCGGGATGCTGGCGGCGACCTGCTCGACCTTCGGGTCGCCGATGGGGATGACGCCGTGGAACATGTCGGTCTGGATCGGGCCCGGCGACACCACGTTGACGGTGATGCCGAAGGGCGCCAATTCCAGTGCCCAGGTGCGCGCCATGCCGAGCATGCCGGCCTTGGTGGCGGCATAGGCCGTGCGCGTGGCCAGGCCGAGCGCGCCGCGCGAACTCAGCAGCACGATGCGGCCGAACTTGGCGGCCTTCATCGCCGGTACGCAGGCCTGCGCCAGCAGCACCGCGGTGGACAGGTGGATGTCGACCAGCGTGTCCAGATCGGTGAGCTTCACGTCTTCCAGCAGCGCCGGCAGGATCACGCCGGCGTTGTGGATCACCGTGTCGGGCGCGAAGCGGTGTGCCGCTTCCTCGGCCGCCTGCGCGGTGGCCTGGCGGTCGGCCAGGTCGACCTCGATCGAATGCAGGTGTTCGTGCGCGAAGGCCGGCGGGCGCCGCGCCATCGACACCACCGCCCAGCCATCGGCCAGCAACTGGCGGCAGATGGCTTCGCCGATGCCGGCGCTGCCGCCGGTGACCACGGCCATGCGCATGGCGGTCATGCTTGCGCCACCAGCGCGAGCACGCGCAACGGGCTGCCACTGCCCTTCTCGATCTTCAGCGGCGGGCAGATCAGCATCGTGCCGGTGGCCGGCAACTGGTCCAGGTTGCACAGGCACTGCAGGCCATAACGCCCCGCGCCATGCATGTAGTAATGGCAGGGGTACGGCGGGCGCAGGTGGTAGCCCTGGCCGGCATCGGTGCCGATGGCTTCGCTGCCGAAGCCGAGCACGTTGCGCTGTTCGACCAGGAAGCGCGCCACCTCGGCATCCGGCCCGGGCGTGTGCTGGCCGGTCTCGTCGAAGTTCTGATAGGCCTCTGGGTCCTGGCCACGCTTCGACCAGTCGGTGCGCATCAGCACCCAGGCGCCGGCGGGAACCCGGCCATGCGCCCTTTCCCATTCGAGCACCGCGTCGACGGTGAGCAGGTGGTCCGCGTCCGCCGCGCTTTCGGCCGAGCAATCGATGACCACCGCCGGCGCGACGAAGTTGCCCACCGGGATGGTGTCCACCGAGTTGTGCGCCAGGTCGCGGCCCGAAATCCAGTGGATCGGCGCGTCGAAATGCGTGCCGGTGTGCTCGCCGCACGAGAAGTTGTTCCAGTACCAGCCGGGGCCGCGCTCGTCGTACTTCGACACTTCCTCGATGCGGAAGGGCCAGCACTGGCCGAATTCCGGCGGCAGCGCGATCTG
Organism: uncultured beta proteobacterium; assembly: GCA_963837675.1. Taxonomy (GTDB): domain Bacteria; phylum Pseudomonadota; class Gammaproteobacteria; order Burkholderiales; family Burkholderiaceae_C; genus Rubrivivax. Next base: position 975,758 of record CAWIOH010000003.1, read on the forward strand.
CGGGAATTCGGGCGTCAAGGTCTGCGTCAGGTCGACGACCTTGATCTGCCCGCCGGCCAGCGCGCCGGCCAGAGCGTTCAGGATGTCGTTGGGCTTCATCGTCATGTGCCGCTCCCGGCGGCCAGCTCGCGCTCCAGCACCTTCGGGTTGTCGCGCCAGCGGGACAGCCATTCCTGCGCCACGTCGCCGGGGTACACGTCTTCGACGCCGTCGCGCAGCGCCTTGACGATGGCGTTGGCCAGCGCGGCCGGCGCCACCTTGGGCGGCGGTAGCAGCTGGTTCCACTCGTCGTCGATCGGGCCGGGAAAGACGTTCACCACGCGGATGCCGGCCGGCCGCATTTCGGCACGCAGGCACTGCGCCAGCGAATGCGCCGCGGCCTTCGACGCGCTGAAGGTGCCGTGCGGCGGGAAGTTGCTCAGGGCGTAGATCGACAGCAGGTTGACCCAGGCGATGGCGTGGCTCTGGCCGTCGGCGCCGCGGCCCTTCAGCGCCGGGCCGAATTCCTGCGCCAGGCGCAGCGCGCCGAAGTAGTTGATGTCCATCTCGGCGCGCGCCACATCGGTGCCGCGCCGGTTGCCCACGCCCGTGCTGCGGTGCACCTCGGCGTTGTTGACGACGACGTCCACCTTGCCGGCAATTGCGCCCGCCAGCTCGCTCACCGAGCGTTCGTTGCTCAGGTCCAGCGGCACCAGCGTCACCTGGGGCAGTGCGGCGATGGCCTCGAAGCCCGGCAGCTTCTTCCACGGCTCGGCATGGCCCACCCAGATCAGGTCGGCGCCGGCCTTGGCCAGCGCCTGCACCAGCGCCTGGCCCACCGCGGACTTGCCGTCGGTCACCAGCACCTTGCGGAACTTCGGGTCGCAGCCCATCTCGCGCAGCATCGGGTCGTCGGCCATGTTCGGAGTCTCCTTGTCGGGAAAGGCGATCAGCACCGCCTGGCCGGCGCGGTCCAGCCGCGCGCCGACTTTGACGCGCGCGGGGGCGCCGGGCACGTCGCCATGCAGATGCAGCATCAGCGTGGCGCCGGCATCCAGCCGCACCAGGCCCAGCCGCCAGGGCAGGCGCTCGCGGAAGAACAGGTCGTTGCTGTGGGCGAGCGTGGTCTGGCTGAGCAGTTCGCCCTCGCCGCTTTGCTCGCGCCACTTCAGGTCGGGCGACAGGCAGCGGTGGCAGGCTTCGCGTGGCGGGTACTGCAGCGCGCCGCAGTCGTCGCACACCTGCAGCTCGAAGCGGCCTTCGGCCGCCGCCGCCGTCATGCCCAGCGCGACACGGCCGCGCTGCCCTGGCGGCAGCGTGGGCAGCCGCGTGCGCAGGACCGGGTTCTTGCGCTTCGGGCGCATCAGGGGCATGGTCATCGGGCTGCCTTCCTGTTCTGCGGGGCTGGTGACGGCGGGCGGCCGCTGCTCATGCCCGGGGACAAAGCCCCAGGCGCTCGCCAGGCACAAACAGTCCACCGGACTGTTTGTGCAGGGGCTCTCTCCCCCGGTGCGCGCTGCGCGCGCCCCTCCTCCTTTGCTTCGCTGCGATGGCCACCCGCCCTCACCGGCCAGCGCGCCGTCTTCGTCAGACCCTCGAAGACAGAAGCCGGTGCCCGATCGGGACGGCAGGGCGTTGTGTGGAGCGAAGTGGAGGAGGAGCCAGCGGCCGCAGGCCGCTGGCGGAGGACATGAGCGCAACACAGCGCCCTGGGGGCCCGATCGCGTGCGCGCAACCCGGTGTGCGGCGACTTCACTCGGACCTCCCCAGGACCAACGCGCCGGTGCAAAGGCAGCGGTCGTAGGTGACCATGCCGAAGCCGCTGACCAGCCCGAGCTTCGCATCGGGCACCGGCCTGCCCAGCGGCGCATCGGTCAGTTGCCGCACCGCCTCGACCAGCCCGAGGTAGCCGCCGGCCGCGCCGGCCTGCCCCATCGACAGCTGGCCGCCGCTGGTGTTGGTGGGCATGGTGCCGTTCACATCCAGCGTGTGGTTGCGTACGAATGCCGGGCCCTCGCCTTCGCCGCACAGGCCGTGGCCCTCGTACTGCATCATCACGATGACCGGATAGTCGTCGTAGAACTGCACGAAGTCCAGGTCCTTCGGCGCGATGCCGGCCATCGCATACAGCTCGCTGCGGTCCACCGACCAGCCGCCGCGCACCATGATCGGGTCGTCGCGGTAGGCGTTGTGGCGCTCGGTGGCCGCCAGCACCTTGACGAAGGGCAGGCCCATGTCGCGCGCACGTGCCTCGCTCATCACCAGCACGCCGTCGCCGCCGGCGCAGGGCATGACGCAATCGAACAGATGGATCGGGTCGGCGATGACCCGTGCGCCCATGTACTCGTCCAGCGTCAGCGGCTTCCTGAACATCGCGTGCGGCACGCCCAACGCGTTATCGCGCTGCGCCACACAGATGCGGCCGAAGTCCTCGCGCTTCGCGCCCTGTGTGCGCATCGTGTGTTCGGTGATGAAGGCGAACATCGAGTTCGGCCCACCCGAGCCGTAGGGCCAGGTGGCATCTCGCGCGAAGCCGCTGAAACTGCCGAGCATCGGACGGAACGAATCGACATGGTTCGTGTCGCCCGAGATGCAGGCCACGATGTCGGCGTCGCCGGCCTGCACCGCACGCGCCGCGCGGCGCACCGCCACCACGCCCGAGGCGCCGCCCATCGGAATGTGATCGAGCCAGCGCGGGCTCAGGCCCAGGTGCTGCGTCAGGCCGACCGCGGTGTCCGGCGACAGCGAGAAGCTCGACACGCACAGGCCGTCGATGTGATCCTTGGCGAGGCCCGATTGCTGCACCAGCGCGGCCAGCACCTGGCCGAGGAACCACGGCGCGCCCTTGGTCGAGAAGCGCTCGTAGGGCACCGTCACCGGCACGGCCACCGCAATGCCCTCGTAGCCGTGGCGGCTCATCCCTGGCGCCTCTTCATTGCGCGCGTGTCGATGCAGTTGGGTTGGCCCGGCAGCGACGCGGCCAGCGACTTCATCTCGCCGCGCTGCACCTTCTGCGACACCGTCAGCGGCAATGCCTCGACGAAGGCCACATAACCCGGCGCCTTGTAGTAGGCCAGCTGCGCCAGAGCGTGGCGTGTGATGTCGGCCGCCAGCGCCGCCGCATCCGACGCGGCTTCGTGCAGCACCACGCAGGCCAGCACTTCGTCGCCGCGCACTTCGTCGGGCGTGCCCGCCACCGCCACGGCGCGCACCGCCGGGTGCTGCGCCAGCACGCTTTCCACCTCCACCGCCGAGATGTTCTCGCCGCTGCGTCGGATGACGTTCTTGCGCCGGTCGACGAAGTACAGGTTGCCGTCGCCATCGGCGCGCACCAGGTCGCCGGTGTGGAACCAGCCGTCCGCCCAGGCTTCGGCGGTGGCGGCCTCGTCCTTCAGGTATTCGCGGAAGAAGCCTGCGCGAGGGTTCCGCCCGGCCGCGCGCACCCACAGCTCGCCGTTCTCGCCGGTGGGCACGTCGGCACCATCCTCGCCCATCAGCCGCCATTCGACGTTGCGTTCGGCGCGGCCGAAACACGACTGGCCGACACGGCGCGGCTCGTGGTTGGCGATGATCACGGCGCCGGCGCCGGTCTCGGTCATGGCCCAGGCTTCGAGCAGCGGGAAGCCGAAGCGCTGTTCGAAGATGGCCTGCTGGCGCTGGTCGACACCGGCACCGAAGCCGAAGCGCACGGCGTGTTTCCCGTCGTCGGCCGATGCCGGCGCACCCAGCAGCATGGCCGGCATCACGCCCAAGTAGTGCGCGACGGTCGCAGCCGATTCGCGCACCGATGCCACCAGTTGCCGGGATGGAAGCGGTCGAGCTGCACCAGGCAGCCGCCGGTCATCACCATCGCCATCGCCGAATAGGCCATGGCGTTCATGTGCGTCAGCGGCAGCGGCGTGATCAACCGTTCCCGGCCGTCGCGCAGCGTGCACAGGCCGCCGACTTCGCGTACCACTCACCAGCGAGCAGGAAGTAATCGTTCGCCAGCACGCAGCCTTTCGGCCGGCCGGTGGTGCCGGAGGTGTAGAGCAGCGCGCATTCGCTGTCGCGCGTGATCGATTGCCCGGCCTTCGGTGCGGGCCGTGGCGCCGGCGGAATCGGACCAGCGTGCGCCGCGGTCAGCAGCACCGGCACGCGCTGCGGATGCGGCTACGGCGCGCAGGTCCTCGATGCGTTCCGGCAGGCTGACCGCCAGGCACAGTTCGCTGTGCGTCAGCAGGTAGCTCAGCTCGGCCGCGCGCAGGTCGTTGTTGATCGGCACCACGCTGACACCCAGCGCGTTCAACGCAAACCAGTGCAGGAAGAAATCGGGGCGGTTCTCCAGCAGCAGCCCGGCGCGGTGGCCGTGGCCGTAGCCGGCGGCCGCATAGCGCTCGCGCTAGCGACTCGATGCGCGCCAGCGCCTCGCCGTAGCGCGAGCGTGCCGGCTTCGATGTCGTAGGCCTTCGCGGTGACCGCTTCGGTGCACAGGAACTCCGCGCCCGGCTTGCTGGTGGCGCGCGTGCGGCGAAGGCGTCGTGGACGGTGTGCGGCACGTGGGTCGGCCCTGCGCTCAGATGAACAGCTGCACCGACGGCAGCGCCGCGTCGCAGTTCAGCAAATCGACGCGCTTCAGCGTGATGCGCAGCGCGCCGTCTTCGACGCGCAAGTGGTGGAAGGCGGCGCCGACCAGCATCAGCATGTCGTCGCCGCGCGCTTCGCTGTAGTGGAACTCGGTGCGCGTGACGAAGCGGTTGGCGGCCGCGTCGATCGTTTCGACGTGCGGCGCCTGCAGCAGGTGGTGACAGCGGCTGCGCGGCTGCTGCGAAAACGCTCGCGGGCTCTTCAGCCGCTGGATGCGCAGTTCGCGCAGCAGCTTGTCCTCGTACATGTGCGAGGTGTGGTTCACGCCATCCGGCTGCTCGTGGCTGGCGGGCACCCAGTAGAAGGCGTCGTCGGTGAACAGCGCGTTCCAGGCGTCGTAGTCGCGCGCGTCGAGCAGGCGCGCTTCTTCGTAGACCTTGTCGATCAGGTGGTTGGGTGAACGTCGGCAGGTGTGAACATGTGCGGGCCTACATCGTCAAGCGTCATGTACTTCGCCCAGGCGCGGTACTGGTTGCGCATCGAGATCTCGCTGAGGCCGTTGGCGGTGAGTTCCGCCTGGCCGATCTCGGCCGGGTCGAAGTTGCGGTGCAGGCTGACCCAGTCGTTGCCGCTCGCCTTGAGGCCCTCCTGGATGCCGCGGTAGGCGTGCAGGTCGTCGTGGCCGACGACGGAGAACGGCGAGTTGATCAGCCGCGAATACATCGCGGTGCGCTGCAGCAGCTCCGGCGGCGCACCCTTCAGGCGGAAGGTCCAGCTTTCGATCACCGTCTTGTCCACCGCGATCGGCCGGACCACGCGGATCGCCTGGATCGCGCCCTTGATCGTCAGGTTCGGGAAGTACACGGTGTTGTGCCGCGTCAGCCCGAGGATGTCGTGCGCGCGCTGCTCGCCGTAGGCCGCGACCATGGCTTCTTCGTATCCGGGCACGCCGGAGTACTTGGAGTGGATGCTGAAGTTCACGCCCGAGAAGCTGTGGCCGTTGTCGAACACGCGCACGCCCATGTCGTCGAAGAACTTGTAGTCGGACATGAACGGCGCGAACTGCTCGACCGCCATCGGCTTGGGCGCGTCGGCGGGCTTGCCGAGCCACATCTTCACCGCAGTGCCGGCCGACGACTCGTGCACCACCATCGGGTGCATCGTGTCGTTCAGGTTTTCGATGAACATCTTCCAGTTGCACGGGTGCGTGTAGCGCAGGCAGCCGCCGGCGATCTCGAGTTCGCCCTCGGGCGAGCGATCGGCCATGTTGTCGATCGAGCTCAGCGACGCGCTGAAGTAGTCGTCGAAATCCGGCCCGGCATCGTTGATCTTGGCGAAGACGAAGCCGCGGTACACGCGCACATGCCACAGGCACCAGGCCGTTGCCGGCTTCGCATTCGCGCACGCTCGTGCCTTCGTAGCCTTCCTTCACCGGGAAGTTGAGCAGGCTGCCGTCGGTGCGGTAGGTCCAGGCGTGGTACGGGCAGCGGAACACCTTGCCGGTGTTGCCGCACGGCGCCGAGACGACGCGCGAGCCCTTGTGCGCGCAGCGGTTCATCAGCACCTTGATGTTGCCGTCGCCGTGGCGCACGACGATCAGCGGGCGGCGCCGATGTCCACCGTCAGGTAGTCGCCCGGCTGCGGAATCTGGCTGGCGTGGCCGACGTAGTTCCAGGTGTTGGCGAAGAAGTGCTCCTGCTCCAGGCGGAACACCTCTTCGCTCAGGTACAGGTCGCGGTGCACGCGGTCGGGTTGCACCAGTGCGGCAACCCGTGCCTTCAGGTCGGCGGTGAGGCCTTGATAGCGGTCCATGTCGGGGTTCCTTCAGATGCCGGCCAGCGCAATGTCGAGCGCGCTGGCCATGTTCGTCGGCCAGCGCCGCGTCACGCAGCCGGCGCAGGGTGGGGGCGGCCTGCGGACGGCCGGCCAGGCGTTGCGCCGCCGACATCAGCTTGTCGAAGTTGCGCGTGCCGCGCTCGTGGGTGTCGCCGTAGCCCTTGACCAGGCGCTGACAGCGGGCGATCTCCAGCGCCAGTGCGGGGTCGGTCGCCGCGGCCTGGTGGATGCGCCGCAGCCAGTCCTCGATGCGTGCGTTCTTCGACCGCATAGCGCAGGCTGCCGCGGCGCCAGCGGCGCAGGCCCGCCAGCGCATACAGCAGCAAGAAGCCGCGCAAGGAGCTGGTCTGGACCATGCGTCCCCGCAGGGTGAAGCCTTCGACAAAGCGCCGCGGTGCGCCGGAGCCCAGCAACCAGCGCCCCACGCCGGCGGGCAGCACATCGCAGATTTCCTGCAGCCGCGGGTGGAGGAACTCCTCGATGTCGACACCATTGCGCGTCGGCCACCTTGGCTTCGGCGCGGACGCGCTCGAAGCGCGTGGCGCGGGTCTTCAGATCGGCGACACGCACGGTGTCCTCGTAGCTCATCCACAGCGCCAGATGGCGTGCCGCGTCTTCGGTCAGCGCGGCGTGGCCGTGGCGCGCCAGCGCATCGAGGCGGTCGAGGTACAGGCCGGCATAGGCCGCGTCCTGATAGTCGAGCAGCCGGCGCAGGCCTTCGCCGATCACGGGGTGGTGCGGCGCCGGGAAGTCGCGCCGCAGGCGCTGCAGCAGCGCGTGCACGGCCGGGTCGGGGTGGGTATCGGGCACCGGCCGCAGCGGCGCGGGCGCCGGGGCGGTCAGCGGGTCGGCCGGCGCGCGCGCCAGCGCCGCGCCTTCGCCGAAGGCCCGCAGGCTGGCGACGATGCCGACGCCGCCCCGTTCGATCGTGGCCTCGAACATTGCGCGCGTGAAGGGCAGCACATCGGCGCCGCACAGCGCGCCGAAGAGCACCGCGCTGATGACGCTGCCGGTGGCTTCGCTGACAGCCGCCATGTCGAAGCGCACGAAAGCCTTGGCGGCGTCGATGCAGGCCGCTTCCAGTGCGCGGCTGTCGGCCACGCCGTCGCCCATCGCCGACTTCTCGGCGATGGCGTAGACGCGATGCGTGGAGGCGATCAGCGTGGTCCGCTCTTGCGTCACCAGCCCGCGCTGCACCGCGCGGCCGGCTTCCATCAGCTCGGAGGCGATCAGCACATCGACGTCGCCTGGCGTCGGGATCAGCGCCAGCACGGGGTTGGCGCCTGCGCTTTCGGCCAGCGCGCGCGGGAACAATTCGATGTAGTAGATCGTCGCGCCGGTACGCTGCGCCACGCCGGCCACCGAGGTGCTCTGCGCAAGGTGGCCGTTGTGCTCGGCCAGATCGACGATCCAGTCGGCGAGCACGCCGCCGCCCTCGCCGCCCATCGCCAGGATGGCGAGCTTGATCGGCTGCACGGCCGCGCTCATCGCGTCGGCGCCCTCATGGCCGCGGCTCCAGCGCCAGGCGCAGTCCCAGTCCCAGCAGCACGGCGCCGCTGCTGCGGTACAGCCACACCAGCACCCGCGGTCGCGAGCGCAGCCAGCCCGACAGCAGCCCGGCAAACAGCCCGACCGGGCCCTTGACCATGAAGGTCAGCAGCGCGAACAGCAGCCCCAGCACGAAGATCGTCGCCGTCGGGTGGCTGGCCCCGGGCAGCACGAACTGCGGCAGGAAGGCGAAGTAGAAGACCGCGATCTTCGGGTTGGCGATGTTCGACAGCGCGCCGTCGGCAAACAGCCGCCTCAGGGTCCGGCCCGACCCGACGCCGACCGGCAGCTGCGCGTTCTTCGTGCGCAGCAAGCCGATACCGAGGTAGACGAGGTAGGCCGCGCCGAGCAGCTTCAAGACCAGGAACAGCGTGGCCGAGGTGCGCAGCACGGCGCCGAGCCCCAAGGTCGCGAGCACGGTGTGGCCGACGAGGCCGACGCTGACACCGGCCGCGGTGGCGATGCCGGCACGGGCGCCCTGCGCCACCGAGCGCGACATCACCAGAATCATGTCCTGCCCGGGCGTGACGATCAGCACCAGCGAGGCGACGCTGAAGAGCAACCAGGTGGCTTCGGGCATGCGCGGGTCCCCGGGGCAGGCGGCGTCAGAGGGCCGTCGCCGCCAGGCGGCGTTCGGTGCGGCGTTGCAGCGTGCCGATCACGCGGCGGCGCGCGGCGGCGACGAAGCGGTCCCAGCCGCTCGGGTTGCTGATGACCTCGGCGCGGTAGAACGACGGGCACAGCACCGCGGCGTGCGAGACCTCGCCGCACATGCCGCAGCCGACGCAGGAATCGAGCACGGTCGCCACCGGGTCGTCGCGCAGCGGGTCGGGATTCGGCTTGATGCTCAAACTGGGGCAGCCGCTGATGCGGATGCATGAATGGTCGCCGGTGCAGGTGTCGCTGTCGACGCCGAATTTCTCGCGCACGTGGCGCTGCCCGGCGGCGATGGCCTTCCTCACCAGCGGCTTCTCGCGGCGCTGGCGGTTGAGCATGCATTCGCTTTGCGCGACGATGACCTTCGGCCCCGGCTGTGTCGTCGTCAGCGCCTCGCGGATCGCGGATCGCATGCCGGCGACGTCGTAGGTGCGGCGCATCGTCTTGACCCACTCGACGCCGACGCCACGCACCGCCTGCTCGATGGCGTGGAAGGTGCTGCGGCTCTTGTTGCCGGCGCGCGAGGATGGGATGTCCTGCCCGCCGGTGGCGGCGGTGTAGTTGTTGTCGACGATGACGGTCAGGCTGTCGCTCTTGTTGAACACCGCGTTGGCGATGCCGCTGGTCAGGCCGTTGTGCCAGAAGCCGCCGTCGCCCATGATGCTGATCGGCCGCTTGCCGCTGGTGCCGTGGAAGGCGGCGGCGCCGGCCGCGCCCAGGCCATAGCCCATCGTCGTGTTGCCGATGTGGAAGGGCGGCAGGATGGCGAACAGGTGGCAGCCGATGTCGGCGCTGACATGGTGCTCGCCCAGTTCGCGCTGCACCAGCTTCAACGCGGCGAACACCGGGCGTTCCGGGCAGCCGGTGCACAGCCCCGGCGGGCGCGCGTGCACGTGTTGATCGATGGGCTTGAGCGGGAAGACCTTGGGCGGCGCGGTGTGGCAACAGCGCCGGTGCGTGTTCGCCGAAGAAGGCGCGCAAGCCCTTGCCCAGCGCCGCCGGCGTGTATTCCCCGGCCATCGGCAGCACGCCCTTGCCCATCAGCTTGGTCTGCAGGTCGGCCTGGCGCAGCACGCTGGCGATGCCCTGCTCGATGTAATTCGGCTGCCCTTCCTCGACCAGCAGCACCGCGCGCTTGCCGGCACAGAAGCGCCTCAACTCGCGGTCGATCAGCGGGTAGGCGACGTTCATCACGTACAGCGGCACGCGCGGGCGGCCGTAGACGTCGGCCAGCCCGAGCCGCTCCATCGCGCGCAGCGTCGAGTTGTACAGCCCACCCTGCACGATCACGCCGACATCGGCGCTGCCGTCGGCAAAGAACTCGTTCAACGCGCGCTGCTCGATGAACTTCACCGCCGCCGGCCAGCGCGATTCGATCTTCTCCTGCTCGTGCACGAAGCTCGCCGGCGGCAGCACGATGCGCTGCACGTCGCGCTTCGGCGCATTCGCCGCCTGCGCCAGCGAATACGCCGGGCGCCGATTGTCCTTGGCGACGAAGTGCCCGTGCACATGGCAGGCGCGGATGCGCAGCTGCAGCATCACCGGCGTGTGGCTGGCCTCGGACAGCTCGAAGCCGTCCTCCACCGCCTTGACGATGCTGGGCAGGTTCGGCCGCGGGTCGAGCAGCCACATCTGCGACTTCATCGCGAACGCGTGGCTGCGTTCCTGCATGATGCTGGAGCCGTCGCCGTAGTCCTCGCCGACGATGACCAGCGCGCCACCGGTGACACCGCCCGACGCCAGGTTGGCCAGCGCATCCGAGGCGACGTTGGTGCCCACTGTCGATTTGAAGGTGACAGCGCCGCGCAGCGGGTAGTTCACCGACGCCGCCAAGCGTGGCGGCGGCGGTGGCCTCGCTGGCGCTGGTCTCGAAGCGCACGCCCATCTCGCCGAGGATGTCCTGCGCATCGGCCAGCACGTCCATCAGGTGGGAGATCGGCGAGCCCTGATAACCGGCGACATAGGCCACGCCGGACTGCAGCAGTGCCTTGGTCACGGCCAGGATGCCTTCGCCCACGAAGGGCTCGCCCGCGCCGAGGCGCAGCTTCTTCACTTCCTGGGCAAACGATCTTTCGGCCATCCGGTCTCCGGCATGTCGGGCTTGTGCGCAGCGCGACGCGCGCCTATAGTTGAGATATGAACATATGCAAATGCATTTGTAAAGCGCTTTCCGTGCCGCGATGATGGTCAAGCCGCGAGCCTTGCCATCGGTCGCTGTGGGCCCGTTCATCGACGACTATCTGGCCTACCTCCTGGCGCGCGCCAGCCACCTGATCTCGGCCGAATTCCATGTCGTCGTGCGGCGCGCCCGCCTGCCGGTGATGCAGTGGCGCGTGATGGCTGCGTTGGCCGACGGCCAGTCGGCCAGCATCGGCGAGGTGGCCGCCATCGTGCTGGCGCCGCAATCGACATTGACGCGGGTGGCAGAACGCATGGTCAAGGCCGGGACACTGCTGCGAGCCAGCGATACCGAAGACCGGCGCATCACGCGCATCAAGTTGACGGCGGCAGGGCTGAAGTTGGCGCGCAAGCTGGTGGCGCAGGCGCGCGAGCATGAAGCCGCCGTGCTGGCGACGGTGAGTGCCGCCGATGCGGCAACGCTGAAGCGCATTCTGGGCCGGCTGATCGAGCAGCACGCACCGGCCACGGCGGACGCCGCCGATCAGGGCTGAGCCGCATCGGCGTGCTCCACGGTCCAGGTCTGGATCGGCCCGCTCTTGCCCTTGACCTCGGCCGGCGGCATCGCGCGCAGGCGAAAGCTGCCGTCCAGCTGCTGGCGGATCTCGTCGCTGAACAGCAGGTCCACCTGCAGCCTGGAAGTCAGCCCTTCGATGCGCGAGGCGACGTTGATCGGGTCGCCGGTGACGCTGAACTTGCTCAGTCCCGGCGTGCCGATGACGCCGGCCACGACCTCGCCGCCATGGATGCCGATGCCGAAGCGCAGCCGCGGCAGGCCCTTGGCTTCGAGCTGGGCGTTGTAGCGTGCCAGCTCGGCGCGCATTTCCAGCGCCGCCAGCACAGCGTCGCGGCCTTGCCAGGGGTTCGGTTCCATCGCGCCGAACAGCGCCAGCAAACCGTCGCCGACGAATTCGGTGACATGGCCGTGGTGCCGGCCGATGGCCAGCGTCATGTGGTGGAAGTAGTCGTTGAGGATGTTCACCGTCACTGCCGGGTCGAGCTGGTCGCACATCGCTGTGAAGCCGCGCAGGTCGGCAAAAAGCATCGTCACCTGCCGCCGCTCGGGAGCGAAGGCATCGCTGCCGTCGGTCAGGCGTTCGACCACATCGGCCGGAACGAAGCGCTCGAACTGGCGTTGCAGCGCTTCGAGCTTGTCGTCGGCGGCCACGAGCAATTGGTCGAGCTGGCGTTCGCGCGCCCGGGCGCGCACGACGAGCGCGACCAGCCCCGACAACAGCGGGAGCGCGAGCGCCGCAAGTGCCCAGATCAGCGTGTCACTCCAGCAGCATGGCCAGCCGCACCGTGGCGTTGGCCAGCGAGGCCACGCCGATGGCTTCGAGCAATGCGGCCGGTGCCATGCCGGCACCCAGTGCACGGGTCTTTTGCTGGATCGACGCGGTCTCGTAAGACACCGTTTCGCGCGTCCAGGCGAGCAGCGGCTGCTCGGCGGCGGGCAGGCGCGGCGATTGCAGCGTCGCCAGCGCCGAGGCGATGTCGTCGCTGCCGAAGCCTTCGCTTGCCAGCAGCTGTGTCGCCTCGCGCTCGCAGTGCGGGCAGGTGAGCGTGCGCGCGACGATGGCGAACATCAGCGCCTTGGTCGGGCGGCTGAGCACGGCGGAATCGAAGGCGCCTTCGAGCGCGTTGCGCATCACCTCGGCCGCAGGCAAACCGGCCAGCGGCGCCACCACGGGGCCGAAGCGGCCCGCGGCCAACGTTGCAGCGTCCGGCATCGCCAGGGTTGCCGCCTTCTTCTGCGGCAGCAGACGCATCAACGGTGCGGCCAGGCCCATCAGGCGACCGACGGGCCCATTGGCCAGGCGTTCGAACTGCTGTTCCGGCGGGCAGGCGATCAGCGTGCTGAGGCGGTTGAAGAAGCACCCGAGCGCGACGACAAAAGCCATCTCGATGACCTGCGGGCGCGTGAATCCCAGGACCAGCAGCGTATCCACGGCCGCCTTCGACGGGCGCGGCCGCGAGCGCGACAGGTTGCGGCAGAAGGTGATGACGACCCGGTCCTTCTCGTCCAGTTCGGCCAGGTGCACATCACGTTCGATGCGCTGGATGAAAGCCTCGGAGTAGCCCAGCACCTTCATGTAGGCGCGATTCGCGCCGTAGCAGTAGCGGCAGGCGTTTTCCTGGGCGGTGACCACGGCGCCGATGCGAAACAACCGCTCCGGCATCGCGCGCGGCAGGTAGCTGGTCGTGGCGTAGGCGGCCTCGCGCAGCCAGGGGCTGGCGGCGATGCGCTTGTCGACCTCGAAGCTGCGCGCTCCGCGCCGTTTCAGCTCGGCCTCCCAGGCCGGGTCGGGCGCAGCGGGGAACAGCGGCTCGCTCCACGCAATCTCGTTCAACAGAAGTGCCATGGCAACCTCCTGGCAGAAGTATCGCCCTCAAGGCCCTGCGCCAGGCATCGGCTGCAGCAACGCTTCACCTTCGCTGGTGCTGCGATTGACATGTCGCGACACCGGCCAGGCCTGCATCGTGGCCGGATCGGCGGGTTGCAGCAGCGGCGCCAGCGCGGCCGGGTCCTGCTGCCCGCGGTCCAGCCACGCGGCCCAGGCCGCAGGCGGCAGGATCACCGGCATCCGGTCGTGGATCGGTGCCATCAGCGCATTCGGGGTGGTGGTGATGACGCAGCAGGTGAGCAGCCAGTCGGCGTCTTCGCTTGCATCGGCCGCGCGCCAGGCCTCGAACAGCCCGGCGAAGGCGAAGGGCAGCGCTGCGCCGGATGTGGCGCGCGGGCTGATGTACCAGGGCTGCTTGACGCCGGCAACCGTCTGCCATTCGTAGAAGCCGCTGGCCGGCAGCAGGCAGCGGCGCCGGCGCACGGCCTGGCGGAACGACGGTTTGGATTCGATGCCTTCGGCGCGGGCGTTGTTCAGCTTGGCGGCGAGCTTGGCGTCGTTGGCCCAATACGGCAGCAGGCCCCAGCGCATCGGTTCGGCGATGCGTTCGCCCGTTTTGGTTTCGCGCACCACCGGCACCATCGACATCGGCGCGACATTCCAGCGCTTCGGGAAGGGCACGACGCGCGTCACGCTGAAACCATCGATCAGCGTGTTCGGGTCGTAAGCCACCACGTAGCGTCCGCACATGCCGCGATGTTGACATGCCCCCCGAAAGGGGGCCATGCGGCGACACCCCCATCGTCCCCGCCCGACGGGCGATTGAGGCGCAGCCCGCATGGCGGGACGATGGCGTCATGTCGTCGAGGCCAGCCGCCAAGGAGAGCGTGATGAAACAGAGCCAATGTCTGGGGTGGTGGCGCCACGCGCCGCAGCAGCGCTCGCGCCGCAGCGTCGCGCCCGACTGGGTCAATGCCGGCAATGCGCCGACCCCGCTTGCCGAAGAGGTGTTGCCGGGCTGTGGCTGGTTCAACTCCAGCCATGAACTGCAAAGCGGCCTGCTGGTGACGGAGCACGCGAGCCCCGATCGCGTGGCCAACGAGGTGCTGCTGGGCTGGTGGCTCGACTGGCAATCGAGCCCGCCGCAGCCTTCAGGGCAGCCGTTGCAGCGGCCGTGTTGAGGCCAGCGCCGCAGCGCGCTGGCGTTTCAGCTCGCGCCGGAAGTCGCGGTGCATCTGCCAGCGCTGATAGGGCGTGGGCCGGCCCGACGCCGCCAATGCCAGCCGCTGCACCCAGCCATGCGTCTGCGACGGCGGCGCGCCGAGCGGCAGGCTCAGCATCCACAGCAGCAGGCCCACGCCCAGCCAAAGCGGCGGCCGACTCAGCGGCAGTGGCCGGCGCGTCAAGGCCAGCGCACTGACCAAGCTGCCCAACGCCAGCCCGGCCACGGCTTCGATCGGCGAATGGGCCCGCACCGGCAGGCGCGAATAGGCGATCAGGGCCGCCAGCAGGTAGCCGGCCGCCACGGCCGCCAGCCGCCAGCGCGGCCCCGCGCCGCCGGCCATTAGACCCGTCAGCACCGGCAGCACCGCGGCGGCGAACATCGCATGCCCCGAGATGCCGGTGTAGTCCCAGGGCGCGTAGCCGATTTCGTAGCCGATGAAGGCCACCTTGGTGGCGGTGGTCAGCCCGACCGCGATGGCCGTGCCGGCCAACCAGGCCACGGCGATGCGCCAGGAGCGCGCCGCCAGCAGCAGCCAAAGCAGCGCGGCCAGCATCGCCGGCAGCAGGATCTGCGCCTCGCCCAGGCGGGTCACCAGAAGCCAGGCGTGTTGCGCAGCGCCGGCCAGTTCGTCGCCGGCGGGGGTCAGCATGGGGGTCAACGCAGGCATGGGTCGATGCTAAGCGGCGCTGGCGCGGGCCGGCGTGCACACCTGCACGCGTCGCGCGGTAAGCTTGCGACCGCGCGGCTGTTTGCACCGCGTCGGGAGCGGCAGCATGAAGGCAGTGTGGAACAGCGTGGTCGTGGCCGAGAGCGACGACACGGTGGTGGTCGAAGGCAACCACTATTTCCCTGAAAGCAGCCTGAAGCGCGAATACACCACCTTCAGCAATCACCGCAGTCATTGCCACTGGAAGGGCGAGGCCCACTACTACAGCCTGCTGGTCAACGGTGAGATGAATCCCGACGCGGTGTGGTACTACCCAGAGCCCAGCCCGGCGGCGGCGCAGATCAAGGGCCGGGTGGCCTTCTGGAAGGGCGTGAAGGTGCAATAGGCGGCTGCGCCCAGGCAGGAAAAAACCCCGCCGCGGCGGGGTTGCCATCGACGCGAGACGGTTCAGGCGTTGTCGCGACGACGCGCGACGAATCCAATCACACCCAGACCGGCAAGCAGCAACGCGCAAGTTTGCGGTTCCGGAACCGGCTGCGTGGCGTACAGCGCCACGTTGGATATTCCGCCGCGCCCCCCGCGGTCGGGTTTCGGATTGGTCGAAACGATGTCCAAGCCCGTGAATCCGGCGCCCACGGTGATGCGGAAGAAGGCCGTGTCACCACCGCCCTGGAAAGTCCGGAACGACTTGGCCATCCGTGCGTGGAGTAGGCGGGCACCCGTAAATGCCGGGCTCTACACCCCTCCCCCCGAACAAGGGAGAGCTCCCCCGCAGACCAAGGGCGTCGTTCGGCAAGACCCGAGCGAAAGGTACAAGCCGGACTTGGATTGCCAGCCTCAAGCCAGCCGTCCGGCGCGGAAATCCTCCACCGCCTGGAAGATCTGCTCGTTGCTGTTCATCACGAACGGCCCGTATTGCGCGATCGGTTCGTTCAGTGGCTGCCCGGCGATGAGGATCGCGCGCGCACCCTGCTCACCGGCTTGCATTTGCACGCCGTCGCTGCTCGGCGTGTTGGCCAGGATGGCCATGCGCTGGCGCGCCACCGTCTGGCCCGACACGCTCAACGCACCGCGATAGACATAGACGAAGGCGTTGTGCGCGGCCGGCAACGGCTGTTCGAAGGCTGCGCTGGGCGGCAGATGCAGGTCCAGGTACAGCGGCTGCGTGGCCTCGCGCCGCATCGCGCCGGGCGTGCCGTGGCTGCTGCCGGCGATGACGTGCACCGTCACGCCCGCGGCCGTTCGCACTTGCGGAATCTCGGCGGCCGGGATGTCGCGGTACCAGGGTGCGCACATCTTGTCGGCGGCCGGCAGGTTGAGCCAAAGCTGGAAGCCTTCCATGCGCCCGGCCTCCTGCTCGGGCATCTCGCTGTGGATCACGCCGCGGCCGGCGGTCATCCACTGCACGCCGCCGCCTTGCAGCAGGCCCTCGTTGCCGGCCGAGTCGCGATGCCGCATGCGGCCGTCGAGCATGTAGGTCACGGTTTCGAAGCCGCGGTGCGGGTGGTCGGGGAAGCCGCCGATGTAGTCGCCCGGGTTGTCGGTACCGAAGGCATCGAGCATCAGGAACGGGTCGAGCCGGCGCTGCAGATCCTGCGTCAGCACGCGCGTCAGCTTGACGCCGGCGCCGTCGCTGGTGGCCTGGCCGGTGACGATGCGCTCCACTTTGCGCGGCTGGGTCACTGAGGGGGTAGGGGAATCTTGCATATCGACACTGTAGGCGCGAAGGCTGCCGCGCACATTGAATGGGCCTGCACACAGCGTTCGGTCCGGCCGCGCTACGCTTTGGTCATGACAGCCCTGCCCGCCCTGGGTGCCGCGCACCGGCGCCGCCTGCGCGAAGTCTGGCGCTCGGCCGGCTGGCCGTGCCAGGACATGGTGGAGGTGGAACTGCTGGTGGCCGGGCTGCTGCAGCGTCAGTGCGACGCCGCCGGCCGCGAATCGCTGCGCTTGACAGACAGCGGGATGCATGTACTGGCCGAAACGCTGCAGCGCAACCGCGCCTCGCGCGATGCGCACGAGGCGCTGGTCGGTCGCGTGGCGCTGGCAATGCAACGTGCCGGCCGCATCGTGTGGCGCGGGCTGAGCCTGCGCGCGCGCGTCGGGCAAGGCGATGGCGCGGCCTGGGCCATGGCCAGGCCCGATGTCTTTTCGATCCGCCACACCTCGGTGGAGGCCTACCTGCAGCCGATCGTGCACGAGATCAAGGTGCGGCGCGCCGATCTGCTGTCGGACCTGCGCCACGAGGCCAAGCGCGCCGCCTATTTGCAATTGAGCAGCGAATGCTGGTACGTCATCCGCGACGGCATCGCGAGGCCCGAGGAAATCCCGCCCGAGTGTGGCGTGCTGGTGGCCGGTGAAGGCGCGCTCAGCATGGCGCGTCCCGCGCCGCGGCGCGCCATGGCGCTGAGTTTCGGCCTGTGGATGGCCTTGGCTCGTGCGGCGCCCGTGGACAATGGGGCCGACGAGCAGATCCAGGGCTGGCTGGGTGACCCCGGGCTGCCCGATCCTCCACCGCCCTAAATGCCCAGCCACGCGTTGACCCCGCCCGAAGCCTTGGCCGACGCGCACCGGCTTGCCCGCGAACGCAAGGCGCTGTGGATCGCCGCCGTGCTGATCGTGGTCTGGGGCGCCAACTTCAGCGTGCAGAAAATGGTGTTCCGCGAGATGTCGCCGGGCGGCTTCCTGATGGTGCGCTACCTGGTCATGCCGGTGGCCGCGGCACTGCTGCTGTGCTGGCGCTTCGGCACGCACTGGCCGCGGGTGCCCAGGGCCGACCTGCTGGCATTGCTCAGGCTGGGCATCGTCGGGCACCTGCTGCATGTCGGTCTGGTGACCTATGGCATCCATTGGTCCACCGCTTTTTCCAGCTCGCTGATCCTGGGCTGCGGGCCGCTGTTCACGCTGCTGATCCTGCGCATCACCGGCGTCGAGCACCTGACGCGCGGACAGGTGGCGGGTGTGGCCGTGGCCCTGCTGGGCGTGGTCATCTTCCTGTCGGATAAGTTGCTCGGTGGGCGCTTCTTCGCCTCGGCCGGCGACCTGGTGCTGCTGGTGGCGGCATCGTTCTTTTCGTACTACACCGTGGCCGCCAAGCCGTTGATCGAAAAGCATGGCGGCGTGGTGGTCATGACCTACGCCGTGTTGCTGGGCAGCGCGCCGGTGGTGCTGGTCAGCCTGCCGGCTGGGTTGCAGGTGGACTGGACGGCACTCAGCCCGGCGGTGTGGATCGGCATGTTGTACGCGGTGCTGATTTCGGCCTTTCTCGGCTGGCTGGTGTGGGGCTGGGTGAACGCCGTGCGCGGCGTGGCGCGCAGCGCGCCGTTGATGTACCTGATGCCGCCGGTGGCGGGCCTGGTGGCCTGGGCGGTGACGGGCGAGCGTTACACCGGCATCAAGCTGGCCGGCGCGGCGTTGGCCTTGTCCGGCGTGGCGCTGGCGCAGTTTGCCGGCGGGCGGCGCGACCCGGTGCGCGAGGCGGTGGCGCCGGTGGACTGACGTGATCGCGAGCCGCCGCGGCTCGACAGCTTTGCGGATGCCGGCCGCGGCCGGAAAGTCCTATGCTCGCGCACTTTGGCGCCTTCGCGGCGACAATCCCGAAGCCTTCGGATTTGCGGCAGCCGAACCGCAAGCCGGCTCACCAGGGACCGCATGACCGATTTCCGCGCTCTGCTGCTGACCGACGTGGTGGACAGCACCAAGCTGTCCCAATCGCTCGGCGACCATGCCATGGCCGAGGTCTGGTCAGCGCACGACCGGCTGGCCCGCGACCTGCTGCCGCCCTGGCGCGGGCGTGAAATCGACAAGACCGACGGCATGCTGCTGTTGTTCGACAGTGCCGCCGACGCCGTGGGCTATGCGCTGCAGTACCACGATGCGCTGGCGGCGATGGGGGTGCCGCTGAATGCGCGCGCGGGCCTGCACGTCGGCCCTGTGATCCTCCGCGAGAACAGTGCCGAGGATGTGGCGCGCGGGGCCAAGCCGCTGGAGGTGGATGGTCTGGCCAAGCCGATGGCGGCGCGCGTCATGTCCGTGGCCCATGGCGGGCAGACGCTGCTGACGGCGGAAGCGCGCGAGGACCTTGGCAAGACGCTGTTCAAGGTGCAGTCGCATGGCCACTGGATGGTCAAGGGGGTGATCGACCCGATCGAGTTGTTCGAGGTCGGGCACGCCGAATCCCATTTCGTGGCGCCGCCGGACAGCGACAAGGTCTATCGCGTCGTCATGACCGGCGGCTGGTGGATGCCGGCGCGGGAGATTCCGAACAACCTGCCGCACCAGGGCACGTCGTTCATCGGCCGCGAGCGCGAGATCGAGGATGTCGAGAACATGCTCGGCGAGGCCCGCTTGGTGACGCTGCTGGGCATGGGCGGGCTGGGCAAGACGCGGCTGTCGCTTCAGGTGGCGGCCGAGCGGCTGCACCTGTACCCCGACGGCGTGTGGTTTTTGGACTTGTCGCCGCTGCGCGATGCGGCGCTGGTGGTGGCCGAGGCCGCCCGCGTGCTCGATGTGGCCGAGGAACCCGGCCGGCCGCCGCTGCACGCCTTGTGCACGCACCTGAAGAACAAGCGCGTGCTGCTGATCCTGGACAACTGCGAGCACCTGATCAAGCCCGCCGCCGACATGGCGCACGCCATCGTCAAGGCCGCGCCGTTCGTGCGCCTGATTGCCTCCAGCCGCGAGCCGCTGCATGTGCCCGGCGAGCGCACCTACCCGATCTTGCCGCTGCCGGTGCCCGAGCGCGGCGCCAGCCTGGCGGTGTTGCAGGCCACGCCGGCGGTGCAGCTGTTCGTCGAACGCGCGCAGGCGCACAAGCCGGCCTTCGAGTTGAACGAGCGCGAGGCGCCGGCGGTGGCCGAGCTGGTGGCGCGGCTGGAAGGCATACCCCTGGCGTTGGAGCTGGCGGCAGCGCGCGTGCGCTCGCTGTCGGTGGCTGACATCAACAAGCGGCTCACCGACCGCTACAAGATCCTCACCGGCGGCAGCCGCGTGCTGCAGGAGCGGCAGCAGACGCTGCGCGCGCTGGTGGACTGGAGCTACGAGCTGCTGGTCGACAACGAGCGCACGATGCTGCAGCGACTGGCGGTGTTCGTCGGCGGCTTCGATCTCGTCGCAGCAGAGAAGGTCTGCGGTGTCGAGCCGATCGAAGACTTCGAGGTGCTGGACCTGCTGGCCTCGCTGGTGGACAAGTCGCTGGTGATGCTGGAAGAGCGCGATGAGGGTTCACGCTATCGCATGCTGGAGACGATCCGCGACTACGCGGCGGAGAAACTCAATGCCGACGGCGCGGAGGCTGCAGCCGCCGGTGCCAGGCACTGCGAGTACTACTTCGAGTTTGCCAAGGAGGCGCAGGAAGGCATCGACGGCGCCGAGCAGGCGAAGTGGCTGACGCAGCAGGAAGTCGAGCTGGACAACCTGCGCTCCGCCATGGCGCTGGCGCTGGCGGGCGGCGTGGACCCGGTGATTTCGGTCAAGCTGGCGGTGGCGCATGCAGGGCTTCTGGGATACTGCGCGGCTACATCACCGAAGGGCGGCGCATGGTGCAAGCGGCGTTGGCGCTGCCGGCCGTCAGAAATTCAACCTGGCCAAGGCCCACGCCCTGTATGTCGGTGCGGCACTGGCGGGCTGCCAGAGCGACCATGCCGAGGCCTTGCAGATGCTCGAGGCCAGCCTGGCCATCCACCGCGAACTGGATGATGCCGGAGAACATCGCCGCAACGCTGTCGACAGCTGTCGACGACGCGGTTGCGAGAGCGGGGACGCCGCCGGCGCCAGGGCCGACGAACTCGAGGCGCTCTGCATCTTCGGCAATTGGGGCAGCGGCTGAATGAGATCATCGGTCTGTGCAACCTGGGGCAGATTGCCTTGTACGAAGGCGACCTGGATCAGGCGCGCCGCCATCTAGGCGACGGCCTGCGCGCTGGTGCGCGAGATCGAAAACCCCGAGATGGAAGGTGAATGCGAACTGCTGCTCGGCGAGGCCGATTTCGATGCCGGTTTGCTGCCATCCGCCAAAGCACACTTTGTCCGCTCGCTCGACGTCTGTCGCGAAGGCGCGGACAAGCGCGGCCAGGCCAACGCGCAATGGCGCCTCGGCGAAGCCGCCTTGGTGCTGGGCGACTACGAGGCTGCGCGCTGGAATCTCGACGAGGCGCTGCGCGCTTTTCACGATGCTGGCATGTGGAAGGAAATGTTGGGTTGCCTGGGCGGGTTTGCCGGCTTGGCCCGGCTTGCCGGCATGCCCGAGACGGCAGTGCGCATTGCCGCTGCGGGGACCGTCGCCCGCCAGCGGCTGGGCCTGATTCGACGGCCGGCCGCCGAATCACGCTGGCAGACGGGCCTGGATGTCCTGCGCGATCAGCTGGGCGAGCGAGTTTTGTTTCCGCCTGGAACGAGGCCTGGGACCAATGGGAGACCGAGGACGCCATGCGCAGTGCTCAGCCTTGCCGCGGCGCTCGGCAAAGCGCACGCTGAATGAAAAGCGGCGCTCATCGAGCGCCGCCGTATCAAGACCGACTGCGCGGCCCGATTCAGGATTTGCGCTGACGCCGACGTGCGCAAAGGCCAGTGCGCCCAGCCCGGCGAAGAGCATCGCGTAAGTCGACGGCTCTGGAACGGTAGTGATGGCCAACTTGGCGCCTTGCCCCTGAAGATTCGACGAGAGCCCGCAGCGATTACCCGGCACCGCGTTGTCGCCAGGGCCCGATGCATAACAACCGAGGTAGGTCCCTGCAGATGCCACGCTGTCAAGGAAGTTGCCCGGGTTGTCCTTGAACCAGACCAACTGCGCATAGGCCCCCAACCAATACCAGGCTGAAGTAGGCATTGTCGGAGCCGTAAACCGCTTCCGAGATGGTGCTCTTGACCGGATTGAAAGGTGACGAGATGATCTGCGTCCAGTCAGGTGCTGCCGGTGTGGTCCGCTGCACGTTGACAACGGTGGCGCCAGTCAGGCTGAACGATTCCAGAACGGTGGTTGGTGCCGACGTGTTTGCGAAATTGAGCGTTGCGCTGGTGAAACTGAACTCGCCAGCACACCCACCAAACAGGTTCGAGACCGAGCCGGTGGCCGTGCACGTGCCATCGTCGATGATGGCCTCGCCGGACCATTCAAGGTCCGGGAACGGGTGCCATAAGGCGGCGTGAAGCGCACGCGCACCGACCCAGCTTCCGCTGCGGGCACGACGGCGAAGAAACCGAACGCGGCCAAGAGCCGCAAAGAAGCGTCTTGTTGATCAACTTGTTGAACATGGTGACTCCAGTCGATCTTGGACGCGTGGCGAATATCGGGTGATCGTGCGCGCGCTGCAGAGCGTGAACTCCCGCCAGTCATTATGGGGGGCGACCCAGGCGCGATCCCGCTAGGGGTCTGGGCGAGGGCGGAATCGGCCGATGTATCCGCATCTGGGCGGCGGCGGACGCGCCCGGGCGCCAGCGCGAGCCGGTTCGTGCCTTGCTGATTGCGTAGCATCCCGGTCATGCCGAGACTTGCCGCCGCTTTTGTTCTGCTGTGGCTGGCGGGCGCGGTGGGCGCACCGCGGACACTGCGCCGCCGGCCGGCGGCGGAGAAGGCGGCGCAGCCAACGGAGTGTCCGCCGAGCGCGCTGCAGCTGGGTCCACGCCTTCGCCGCCTTCGGCCAGCCGAAGTACCCGCGCGGCTTTGCGCATTTCGGCTACGTCAATCCCGAAGCCCCCAAAGGCGGCACCATCAATCTGCGCAACCCCGACCGGCGTTCGAGCTTCGACAAGTTCAACCCCTTCACGACCCGCGGCAATGCCCCGGCCGGCATGGGCATCTTCATGTTCGAGTCACTCACGGTGCTGTCCGGCGACGAGCTGCAAACCATGTACGGCTTGCTGGCCGAAGAGATTGCCGTGGCGCCGGACAAGTCGTCGATCAGCTTCCGGCTGAACCCGAAGGCGCGCTTTTCCAATGGCGACGCGGTGACCGCGGCCGATGTGAAATACAGCTTCGAGTCGATGTCGGGCAAGTACGCCAGCCCGGGCCTGCAGGCTTCACTGACCGGCGTCGCGCAGATGGTCGTGATCGACGAGCGCACGGTGCGCTTCGATCTGAAGGATCGCACCACCGACATGCTGTTCACGGTCGGCGGCATGACTGTGTTCTCGCGCAAGTGGGCGCTGACATCCGATGGCCGGCCCAAACGCTTCGATCAGATCGTCACGGAATATCCGATGACCAGCGGGCCCTACACCATTGCCAAGGCCGACTCGGGCCGGCGTCTTGAATTCATCCGCAACCCGGACTATTGGGCTCGCGACCTGGGCGCGCGCCGCGGCATGTTCAACTGGAACCGCGTGGTCTATCGCTACTACAGCGACCAGGCAGTGGGGCGCGAGGCCTTCAAGGCCGGTGAGTTCGACATCTTCAAGGAGTACAGCGGCCGCAGCTGGGTGCGGCAGCACAAGGGTCCGAAGTGGGACGACGGCCGCATCCGGAAGGACTTGTTCGAGACCTCGATTGGCCAGGGCCTGCAGGCCTACATCCTGAACTTGCGCCGACCGCTCTTCCAGGACAGCCGTGTGCGCCAGGCGCTGGATTACAGCTACGACTTCGACACCATCAACCGGCTCGGCCTGTACAAGCGCGCCGAGAGCCAGTTCAACAACTCCGAGTTCGCGGCCGAAGGGCTGCCCTCAGCCGGCGAGTTGAAGCTGCTGGAACCCTTCCGCAAAGAGCTGCCGGCCGCGGTCTTCGGCCCGCCCTATCGCGCACCCACCACCGGCCGCGACCCCAGGCGCCTGCGCCAGAACCTGTTGAATGCGCGCGAGTTGCTGGCCGAAGCCGGCTGGAAGCTGGCCGCGGACGGCAAGCTGCGCAACGCCCAGGGCCAGGCCTTCGAGTTCGAGTACCTGAACCCGGGCGAGCCCGGTCGCGTGACCGAATGGCAGACCAACCTGGACAAGCTCGGCATCACGCTGAAGGAGCGCAATGTCGACTTCGCGCTGTACCGGCGGCGGCTGGAAGAGTACGACTTCGACGTCATCGGCATCGCCGGCGGTGATTTCACGCTGCCCGACGCCACCGGGCTGATGACGGTGTTCGGCTCCAAGGCGGCCGACGAGAAGGGAAACAACAACTTCCGTGGCGTCAAGAGTCCGGCAGTGGACCAGCTGCTGAAGGTCATGGCCGAAGCGAACACGCTCGACGCCCTGCGCGACGCGGCCCGCGCGCTCGATCGCGTGATCATGTGGAACCATTGGCAGGTGCCGGACCTTTACACGTCGGACCAGAAGGCGTCTTACTGGAACAGGTTCGGCATGCCGGCGCGCCGGCCGCTGTTCTTCACCATCGATACCGGCGCCGGCTTCGCGGCGTGGCCGCTCGAAACCTGGTGGATCCTCGATCCCGCCAAACGCTGAAGGCCACCGGACGTCGCCGATGCTGTTCTACATCCTCAAGCGCATCGCCCTGATGCTGCCGACGCTGCTGGGTGCGCTGACCATCACCTTCGTCGTCATCCAGTTTGTGCCTGGCGGACCGGTGGAGCAGATCATGGCCGAGGCGCGCACCAGCCAGAAGGGCGGCGAAGGCGCTGCCTACAAGGCCGGGCGCGACAGCGATGCGAAGCAGATCGCCGAGCTGAAGAAGCTCTATGGCTTCGACAAGCCGGCGCATGTGCGCTACTTCGAGATGCTCGGCAGCTTCCTGCGCTTCGACCTGGGGCAAAGCTTCCTGCAGAACAAGCCCGTCTGGCAGCTGATCAAGGAAAAGCTGCCGGTGTCGATCAGCCTGGGGTTGTGGACCTTCCTGTTTTCGTACCTCATCTCGCTGCCGCTGGGCGTGGCCAAGGCCGTGCGCGAGGGCTCGCGCTTCGACGTGGCGAGCACGCTGGTGGTGTTGATCGGCTACGCCATCCCGGGCTTCGTGCTCGGCATCTTCCTGATCGTGTTGTTTGCCGGCGGAACCTTCCTTGAATGGTTCCCGCTGCGTGGGCTGACCAGCGACAACTGGGAAGAGCTGAGCTGGCCAGCACGCATCGCCGACTACTTCTGGCACCTGACGCTGCCGCTGATCTGCCTGGTGATCAGCAGCTTCGCCGTGACCACGATGCTGACGAAGAACACCTTCGTCGAAGAAATGCGCAAGCAGTACGTGCTGGTGGCGCGTGCCAAGGGGTTGTCGCAGAAGAGCGTGCTCTACAAGCACATCTTTCGCAACGCGATGATCCCGCTGGTGACGGGCTTTCCGGCAGCCTTCGTCGGCGCCTTCTTCGCCGGATCGGTGCTGATCGAAACGCTGTTCTCGCTCGATGGCCTGGGGCTTTTGTCCTTCGAATCGGTGGTGCGGCGCGACTATCCGGTCGTGCTGGGCTCGCTGTACCTGTTCACGCTGATCGGACTGGTGGTCAAGCTGGTGTCGGACCTGCTGTACGTGGTGGTCGATCCGCGCGTGCAGTTCGGCGCGGTGGGCAAATGAATGCCGTGCCGGTGATGGCGGCGTTGGTGATTCAAGCTTCCTTGGTGGGGTCTGCGATGGCCGTCGATTTGTCGTTGCTGTGGGACTACGGCAACCCTGAACTCAGCGAACAGCGGTTCCGCGTGGCGCTGGCCGGTGCCACCGCGGACGATCGGTTGATACTGCAGACCCAGATCGCGCGCACCTACGGCATGCGCAAGGATTTTGCGAATGCGCGAGCCATCCTGATCGAGATCAGGCCTCAGCTTGCGAATGCCAGCGACGAGGCGCTGACCCGCCATGCGCTGGAATGGGGCCGCAGCTGGTCGTCGGCCGCCCATCCACCCGATACGCAGACGCTGCCAGCCAGGGACATGGCGCGTGCCTCGTTTCTGGATGCACTGCGCATCGCCCGGCGGGCGCGGCTCGATGACCTGGCGATCGATGCCATCCACATGCTGGCCTTTGTCGATCCTTCGGCTGACGATCAGCTGAAATGGGGACGTCAGGCGTTGGCGGTGGTCGAATCGTCGAGCCAGCCTGCGGCGAAAAAGTGGGAGGCCTCGATTCGCAACAACATCGGCTATGCCTTGCATCAGCTTGGCCGCTACGACGAGGCGCTGGAGCAGTTCAAGCAAGCGGTGGTGCTGCGTCAGGAAGGTACGAATGGCGAAGCCACGCGCACCGCTCGCTGGATGGTTGCCTGGACGCTGCGCGCCTTGAAGCGCGAAGAAGAGGCGTTGGACATCCAGTTGCGCCTGGAACGCGAATGTGCCGCCGCCGGCGAGCCCGACCCGTACGTGTACGAGGAGCTCGAAATCCTTTACCGCGTCAGGGGTGACACCGAACGCGCCGAGCACTACGCAGCGCTGCTCGAGCGGAGCAAGCGGTGAGCAGCGTGCTGCCCCTGCCCTCCGGCGCGAGCGGCATGCCAGCGTCGGCCACTGCGCGGTCGATGTCGCCGAACCAGCGCGCCTGGGCGCGCTTCAAGCGCAACCGCATCGGCTACTGGTCCCTTTGGTGTTTTGCCGGGGTGCTGGTGCTGTCCACCTTGGCGGAATTGGTGAGCAACGACCGGCCGCTGGTTGCGCGTTACGACGGTGAGCTCTACTTCCCGTTGTTCCGCAACCAGCCCGAGACGACCTTCGGCGGCGACTTCGGTACGCCCACCGACTGGACCGACCCGCTGATCAGGCAGCATTTTCAGCAGCCCGGCAACTGGGCGGTGTTCACGCTCAACACCTACGGGCCGCGCACCAGCAACCCGTTTGAAGCGGTGCCCAGCCCGGCACCGCCGAGTGCCTTGCATTGGTTGGGGACCGACAGCCTGGGCCAGGACATGGTGGCGCGGCTGCTCTACGGTTTTCGCATCAGTATCTGGTTCGCTTTTGCATTGACGCTGACCGGCACGGCGATCGGCATCGCCGCAGGGGCGCTGCAGGGCTACTTCGGCGGGCGCGTGGACCTGGTGCTGCAGCGCTTCATGGAAATCTGGGGCGCGGTGCCCGAGCTGTACTTGCTGATCATCTTCGCATCGATCTTCGAGCCGTCGCTGCTGCTGCTGTTGGTGCTGCTGTCGCTGTGGGGCTGGATGGGATTGTCGGACTATGTGCGCGCCGAATTCCTGCGCAACCGCAGCCTCGAATTCGTCAAGGCGGCGCGCGCGCTGGGGTTGAGCAACGCGCAGATCATCTGGCGCCATGTGTTGCCGAATTCTCTGACACCGGTGATCACCTTCCTGCCCTTTCGCATGAGTGGCGCGATCGTCGCGCTGACCTCGCTCGATTTTCTCGGCCTGGGTGTACCCGCCTCCGTGCCGTCGCTGGGCGACCTGCTGCGCCAGGGCAAGAACAACCTCGATGCTTGGTGGATCATCTTCCCCACCTTTTTCGTGCTGGTGGTGACGATGCTGCTGCTGACCTTCATCGGCGACGCGCTGCGCGACGCCTTCGATACCCGGAAGTCATGAGCACTGCGCCCCTGCTCGAGGTCGACCGGTTGAGCGTTCGCTTCGGCACGAGCACGGTCGTCAGTGAGGTGTCGTTCTCGATCGCCGCCGGGGAGAAGTTCGGGCTGGTCGGCGAATCGGGCTCGGGCAAGTCGATCACCGCGCTGTCGATCCTGCGCCTGGTGGATGCCGCCGAGAGCGCGGGCGAGATCCGCTTCGACGGCGAGAATTTGATGACCAAGAGCGAGCGCGAGATGCGTGCCATCCGGGGTGCGCGCATCGGCATGATCTTCCAGGAGCCGATGACCGCGCTGAATCCGCTGTACACCGTGGGCAACCAGATCGCCGAGGTACTGGCCTTGCACGAAGCGCTGCGGCCGAACGCGGCACGTGCACGCGCCATCGAGCTGCTGCAGCGCACCGGCATCCCCGAGCCGGCGCAGCGCGTCGATGCCTATCCTCACCAGCTGTCGGGTGGGCAGCGCCAGCGCGCCATGATCGCGATGGCGCTGGCCTGCAAGCCGCGGCTGCTGATTTGCGACGAGCCGACGACCGCGCTGGACGTGACCATCCAGGCGCAGATCCTGGAACTGCTGGACGAACTGCAGCGCGAAATGGGCATGGCGCTGCTGTTCATCACGCACGACTTGAACCTGGTGCGGCGCTTCACGCATCGCGTCGGTGTGATGGAGCGTGGCCGGTTGGTGGAAAGCGGCGCGACGGCGCAAGTGTTTTCGCAGCCGCAGCACGCCTACACGCGGCGCTTGCTGTCCAGCCGGCCGCAGCGTGTGGTCCGGCCCGTGGACGACAGCGCCGAAGTGTTGCTGCGTGCCGAACAGGTCAAGGTGAGCTTTCCGATCGCCTTGGGCTGGTTCCGCAAGCGCGACCTCGTTGCCGTGCGCCAGGCGACGTTGCAGCTCAGGCGCGGCGAAACGCTGGGCATCGTCGGTGAATCGGGCTCGGGCAAGACCACGCTGGGCATGGCCCTGCTGGCGCTGCAGGGCGTCGCCGCCGGCGCGGTCTACCTGGGCGAACAGCGCATCGACGATGCCGGCCGCGGCACGCTGCGCACGATGCGCCGGCGCATGCAGGTGGTGTTCCAGGATCCGTTCGCCTCGCTCAGCCCGCGCTTGACGGTGGGCCAGATCGTCGGCGAGGGGCTGGCGCTTCATCGGCCGGAGCTGTCGCAGGCCGAGCGTGACGCACTGGTGCTGCAGATGCTCGACGAAGTCGGCCTGAACGAGCGCGGCGGTGTCGTCGGCGTGCTGCAGCGCTATCCCCACGAATTTTCCGGTGGCCAGCGCCAACGCATCGCCATCGCCCGCGCCGTGGTGCTGCGCCCCGAGGTGCTGGTGCTGGACGAGCCAACGTCGGCACTCGATGTGTCGGTGCAGCAGCAGGTGCTGGCGTTGCTGGCCGATCTGCAGCGGCACTACGGCATGAGCTACCTGTTCATCAGCCACGACCTGGCCGTGGTGCGCGCCATGTCGCACCGCGTGCTGGTGATGAAGGACGGTGAGATTGTCGAGTCGGGCGAGGCGCAGGCGCTGTTCGATGCGCCGCGCGAGCCCTACACCCGCCAGTTGCTCGCCGCGGCGCACCTGGCTTGAAAACCTGAGGGCGCGTGCATTGCAGCCTCGCGCGCCGGCTACTGCGCGTCGAAACGGCGGGTGCCGAGTTTGAGTTCGTAGCGCGTATTCTTCTCGGTGTCTATGAATTGCAAATGCTTGCCCAGCCACTGGTAGCTGGCGAAGAAGCCGTCGATCTGCATCGTGCCGTGGAACAGCGTCACACCCAAACGGTCGTCGTAGAGCTCCAGGCGGTAGGCGATATCGGACACACGCACCAGTGCCTGGCCGGCATCGCCGATGTCGGCGGTGACCGGCCCGCACTGCGCCGCCTGGGCACTGACCACGACACACAGCGTGCCGTCATAGTGCCCGGCGGGCGGCGGCACGACGATCGGCGATGCGCCGCCCGGGGAGGCGGCGCTGCGTTCGGGCGCAGCCGAGTGCGCAGCGGCAGCCGACAACAGCACGCCGCAGGCCAGCCAGCGCACAACGCTTCGCATGGCCATGCGCGGTGGTCTTACTTCAGCAAGCCTTCGGCCTTGAGCGCTTCCTGCACCGCGGGGCGGGCGGCGACGCGCGTCATGAATGCGCCCAGATGCGTCAGTGCCGAGATGTCGATGCCCGCGAACTTCGTCCAGTTGGCCACGGTGAACAGGTAGGCGTCGGGTACAGAGAAGTGTTCGCCCATCAGGTAGTTGCGCCCTTCGAGCTGCTGGTTCACCCACTCCAACCGTCCTGCGGCCCTGGTGCGGGCCATGGCCTTGGCTTCTTCCGGCAGCGCAGCGTTGAACGTCGAGCCAATGCCCTTGTGCAGCTCGGTGCCGATGAAGTTCAGCCATTCGATCTGGCGATAGCGTTCCATCGATCCCCATGGCGCGACCAGCTTCTTCTCCGGCACCTTGTCGGCGATGTATTGCACGATGGCCGGGCCTTCGGCCAGGCGCTGACCATCGTCCAGTTCGAGCAGCGGCACGTAACCCTTGGGGTTGATGGTGTAGTAGTCGGTGCCGTCGGCCAGCTTGTGCGTCTTGGTACTGGCCAGCACCGGGGTGAAGGGCAGGCCGGCTTCGCGCAACACGATGTGTGGGCTGAGCGAACAAGCGCCGGGACTGTAGTAAAGCTTCATCGAGAATCTCCGTGGTGTTTGAACGGGAAATCCTACGCGATCGGCTCGAACGCTGCTGGCTGCGGTGAGGGCTGGTAATAATCGCCGGGCAGGAGGGCCTTCGATGCCACGCAGCGTTCTCGACGAATCTCAGATCCACCCGGCGATCCGCGAGCGCGTCGCCGACTCGCAGGCGGCGATCGTGCAGGAAGTGCAGGCGGCCGTCCGGCACCATCCGGTGGTGGTGGTGGGCATGGCGATCAATCCATTCCCGCGCAAGGCACGCAGGGCGCTCGATGCCGCCGGCGTCAGGTATCACTACCTGTCCTACGGCAGCTACTTCGGTGAATGGCGCCGGCGCAATGCGCTGAAGATGTGGACCGGGTGGCCGACGTTCCCGATGGTGTTTGTCAAGGGCAGCTTGATCGGCGGCGCGAACGAACTGGTCGAGTTGATCGCCAGCGGTGAACTGGCGCGGTTGCTCGCCTGAGCGCGGGCGGCGCGGTCTTCGCGTGCGCTTGCCGCGAGTGTTGCGGTCGTTGTTTGCCGCGGCCCTGCTGGGGTTGCAGGCTGCCACGGCTTTCGCCGCTGCGGACGACAGCCTGCGGCCCTGCTGGCTGAAGGGCGTTCAGTATGAGGCGCGCTGCGGCCGGGTGTCGCGCGCGCTCGATCCAAAGCGGCCGGATGGCATACGCATCGATGTGCACTTTGCCGTGCTGCCGGCGCTGGCGCGCAACAAGTCGCCCGACCCGGTGTTCTTCATCGCCGGCGGGCCGGGGCAAAGCGCGATCGACTTGGCGGGGCCGCTGAGCCGGTGGCTGGCGCGCTTCGGCAACCGGCGCGACATCGTGCTGGTCGATCAACGCGGCACCGGGCGCAGCGCGCCGTTGGCATGTGATGAGGACAACGAGATCCTGCCATTGCGCGACAGGTTCGACCCTCGACAGCAACTGCGGCGTGCGCTGGACTGCCTGCATCGGCTGCAGGCCTTGCCGCACGGCGACCTGCGCCAGTACATCACGTCGATCGCCAGCGGCGACCTGGACGCCGTGCGCCGCGCCATCGGTGCGCCGCAAGTCAACCTTGTCGCTGCGTCCTATGGCACACGTGTGGCCCTGGACTACCTGCGCCAATACCCGAATTCCGTACGCCGCATGGTGCTCGACGGCGTGGTGCCCGCCGACATGATGCTGCCCGAGGCTTCGGCCGCGGACGCCCAGGCGGCTTTCGATGCCCTGCTGCTGGCCTGCGAGCGCGATGCCACCTGCGACGCGCAGCACCCGCGGTTGCGAGCGGACTGGCGCTTGCTGCTCGACGCGCCGCCGCGCGAAGTGAGCGTGGTCGATCCGCTGACAGGGCGCATCGAGACGCTGACGCTGACCCGCGACATGCTGCAGGCTGTGGTGCGCGCACCGCTGTATTCACCTGTGTTGAGCGCGGCGCTGCCGGCGGCGTTGAGCGAGGCCGCGGCTGGCCGCTGGGCCGCGTTGTTCGGCCTGGCCAGTGCCTTGCAAGACGCCCGGTCTGAGGCGTCACTGGCGCAGGGCATGCACTTTTCTGTCATCTGCGGCGAGGACATGGTGCCGCGTGGGGCGTCGACGACCCGCGCGACAGATTTCGGCGAAGGGGTTGCGCCGTTGTACCGGCAGGTGTGCGCGGCCTGGCCGCGCGTGGCGCTGCCGCCGGGCTTCGATGTGTTGGCGCGCTCGCCGGTGGCGGTGCTGTTGCTTTCCGGAGGCATCGATCCGGCCACGCCGCCGCGGCACGCGCAGCGCGTTGCGCAGGCGCTCGGCCCGATGGCGCGGCATGAGGTGGTTGCCAACGCCGGGCATGGATTGCTTGCGCTGCCCTGCCTGCGCGATGAGGTATTCCGCTTCATCGATGCCGACACCGACGCCGAGGCGCTGCGCATCGACACCGGCTGCGCCCGCGCGATTCCGCGCCCGTTGCTGTTCGAGCCTCCAGGGTGGACGCGGTGATCGAGCTGCGTGGCGTGTCGCGCCGCTTCGTGGTGGGCCGCGGCCGCTGCGCGCGCAGCGTGCAGGCGGTGGACGGGATGGACTGGGTGGCCGCCGATGGCTGCATCAGCGGCTTGCTGGGCCCCAACGGGGCGGGCAAGACCACCATGCTGCGCATGGTGGCGGGGCTGGTCGAGCCCGACGCGGGCCGCCTGCTGGTAGATGGCTTCGACGTGGCGACCCAGCGCGCGGCGGCGCTGGCGCGCATGGGCGTGCTGAGCGATGCGCGCGGGCTGTACCCGCGCCTGACGGCGCGCGAGAACATCGTCTACTACGGCCGGCTGCGGGGAATGACCGAGTCGGCGGCACTGGCCAGCGTCGACAAGCTGGCGCAGGTGTTGGAGATGGCGCCGCTGCTGGAGCGGCGCACCGAGGGGTTCAGCCAGGGTGAGCGCATGAAGACCGCGCTGGCGCGCGCGTTGGTGCATGACCCGCACAACATCATCCTGGACGAGCCGACCAATGGCCTGGACGTGCTGGCCACGCGCGCGCTGCGTGACGCGCTGCGGCGGCTGCGCGACGAGCAAGGCAAGTGCATCGTCTTCTCCACCCATGTGATGCAGGAGGTTCAGCGGCTGTGCGACCGGGTGCTGGTGATGGCGCAGGGTCGTGCGGTGGCCTTGGGGTCGGTGGACGAACTGTGTCTGGCTGCCGGTGAAACCGACTTCGAGCAGGCCTTCGTGCAGTTGGCCTTCGGCCCCCGGGAGCACGTGGCCAGGACGCCGGCCTGAGGCTCTGATGCTTGCCGCCTGGATCGTGCTGCGCAAGGAATGGCGCGACGCCCTGCGCGACCGACGCACGCTGTTGATGGTGCTCCTCAGCTCGGTGGCACTGGGCCCGCTGGTGCTCGTGCTGCTCTCGACGTTGGTCTCGGGCATCGAAAAGCGCGCCGATTCGCGCGAGCTGCTGGTCGTCGGCATCGAGCATGCGCCGACATTGCGCAACTACTTCGAGCGTCAGACCTACCGGGTGTTGGCCGCCCCGGCGGACTATGAGCGGCAGCTGCGCGACAAGCGGCTCGGCGATCCGGTGCTGGTCATCGGCCCCGACTTCGAGGCCGAATGGCAGCGCGGCGAGGTGCCGCGGGTCGAACTGGTGAGCAGTTCGGCGAACACACCCGCCAGTGCCGGCATGTCGCGGCTGGTGCGGCTGCTGAGCGGCTTCCAGCAGGAGCAAGCGGCCCTGCGCCTGGCCTGGCGCGGCGTGGCGCCAGCGACGCTGCAAGCCATCGAGATTGACGAACGTGACCTGGCCAGCCCGGCGGCGCGGGCGGCGCAATGGGCGACGCTGCTGCCCTTCTTCGTGATGATGGCCGTGATCTACGGCGCGCTGCACGCGGCGCTCGACACGACGGCCGGCGAGCGCGAGCGCGGGTCGCTCGAGCCGCTGCTGATGAACCCGGTATCGCGCGCCGCGCTGGTGCTGGGCAAGTGGTCCGCCGTGGCCGGGGTGGCGATGCTCGTCGCGTTGCTCAGTTGCGCCAGCTTCCTGCCTGGACAGTGGTTGCTGCGCAGCGAGACGCTGGCGGCGATGTTTCGCTTCGGTGCGCGTGAAGCCGCGATGTTCCTGGCTCTGCTGTTGCCGCTGGCGGGGGCCTTGTCGGCGCTGCTGATGGCCATTGCTATTCGCTGCCGCAGCGTCAAGGAAGCCCAGGCCAGCGCGGCGGCGCTGGTGCTGGCAGTGTCGATGCTGCCGCTGTTGACGCTGCTGAATCAGCAGGGCGAAGCGGCCTGGTTTCTGTGGGTGCCGGCGCTGGCGCAGACAACGCTGATGGGGCGGGTGCTCAAGGGCGAGCCCACGGCCGCGTTGGATTGGGCCGTGCCGCTGGGCGTTTGCGTCGTACTGACGATCCTGTGCCTGGCCTATGTGGCGCGAAGCCTGCGCCAGGCGGCGCTAAAGTGACGCCGCTTGGATGCGCATCAGGCGTGGCCGACGTGCAGTGCGCGTTGCACTTCAGTCTGCCAGGGCAAGGCGTGCACGATCTCGTTGAGAAAGCGCGCCGACTCCAGTGCGGTCAGGACTTCACCCTCCTGGCCGACCAGCCGCAGGTTGGTGACGACGGACATTGGATCGGCCATTGCCACCACGTCGCCGCAGATCTGGATCCAGTCCCATGCCACCCCGGCTTCGCCCTCGTCCTGGCTGCCGCCCCAGATGGTCTGGCCGGCCATGCGCGACAGGCTGTCGCCCTGCAGCGTGACGCGTGTGCTGAGGTGGCGGAAGCGCAATTGCGCATCGCGCCCGGCCTGCCACAATACGGGGGGCCACGCTCGAATCGACCAAGGTGTGGTAGGGGTCATGAAACAACTGTCGGAAAGACTAGTGGTGCTGAACACGCCGCCATGTTTGCGGAACATCGCCGGCCTTGGAAGCTGTAAACCCTGTCAGGGCGGCGCGCGCCAGGGATTCTGATGCTGCCCGGTGGCTATTCTTCGGTGCTGGAGGCGAAGGATCGTGACGAGTTTCGCGAGGAGTTGGTTCGGTTTGCGAACCGTCTGGGGTTCAAGACCGTCGCTGCCTTGACCGTTGTGGAGCGTGGCGCCGCTGGCACCGATTTCATCAGTGTCGACAACACGCCCCAGGCCTACTCGGACACCTTTCGCGGAGGCCGTGGTCGCGTCGATCCCGTACTGCAGCATTGCCGCAGGCAAAGTGTGCCGATCATCTGGGATCAGCAAACCTACACGGGTCAGGGCTTGGGTGAGCTCTGGGAGCAGCAGGCGCAGTTCGGCTACAACACCGGCATCGCCATGGCGCTGCATCTGCCCGAGGGACGGCACTTCGTCTTGGGCGTTGATCGCGATCAGGCCTTGCCGTCGGACGTCGGCGAACTGCAGCGGGTGGTGGCCGACCTTCAGCTGTTCGCGGTGCATGCGCAAGAGGCGGCATTGCGTCTGCTGCTGCCGCAGTCGCTGCAGCCCGAGAAGCCGGCGCTGACGCCGCGCGAACTCGAGGCGCTTCACTGGACCATGGAGGGCAAGACGGCCTGGGAAGTCGGCGCCATACTGGGCATCAGCGAGCGCACGGCCGTGTTGCACGTCAACAATGCCATGCACAAACTGGGCTGTGTCAGCAAACACGCGGCGGTGTTGAAGGCCTTGCGACTGGGCCTGATCCATTGAACGGCGCATCGGGACGTCGCCGCGCTGTTGCCAGCCAGCGGGTCGTCAGCGGCGGGCGTTTTGATGCTTTGCGCGCCGACCCTGTAAGAGCTGACAGTGTCCCGCCGCCGCAACCGCTGTTGCAATTCAGGCGTGCGCAAGCGATCGCACGGGTTGGAACCAGAAGGAGTCCTCATGAAAAAGGCAGTTACCCCGAACAAGAAGAAGACTGCGGCTGACGTCGTTGCGGAAAAGAAGCAGATCAAGAATGGCCCAGTGGAACTGGATTTGACCGAGTTGAAGAAGGTTTCCGGCGGCCTGCCAAGCGGCACCTGGAAACCAAGATAGGTCGGCGTTTCCGGTTGACCCGCAGGGTCGAGGTCAAGACGTCTAGGGGTACTTGGTGATGTGCTTCTAGGCCGATTGGCACTATGGTAGGCCTGTGGGCCTGCCTTGGTGTCCGCGGGCCGGCTTGTCCGGTCCGCTTTTTTGTCTTTCAGATGTGTGCAGCGCGCTTCGGTGTCGGCATCGTGCGGTTGCGCCTTCGGCGTGACAGGCTCGGCGCTGCGCGCCGCCGTGCCGGCCGCGGCTCGTGAACCGTGAGCCAGCTCTTTCGCCCTGAGGTTGCCGAGGCTCAACGCCAGAACTGGCTCGGGCAGGTGCAGCTGGTCCGCCCGCTGTCGTTGACGGTTTACAGCGTTGGCGTGCTCTGCCTGCTGGCGCTGGTGATCGCCTTCCTTTTCTTTGGCGAGTACACGCGCAAGGCGCGCATCGGCGGCGTGTTGGTGCCGGATCGAGGCGTCATCCGCCTGGTGCCACCGGTGCAGGGGCGCGTCCTGGAGCGGCACGTGGCCGAAGGCCAATCGGTGCAGGCCGGCGAGGTGATGTTCGTTCTGGCGCTGCAGGGCAGCACCTTGTCGGACGATGTCCAGGCGCGTGTGCGGCACAGTCTCGACGAGCGACGGCGCAGCCTCGAGGACGCGGCGCGGCAACAGTCCCTGCTGGCCGATGGCGAGGCCTTGTCGTTGCAACGACGGCTGGACGAGATGACGCGCGAACAGGCGCAGATCGAGGCCGAGGCAGCGCTGCGCCGGCAGCGTGTCGCACTGGCGCAGCAGTCGCTGGAGCGTCTGGAGTCGTTGATTCGCGATCAGTTCATCTCGGCGGCACAGGTGCAGGCCAAGAAGGAAGAGTTGATCGGCCTGCAGGCGCAGGCGCAGGCGCTGCAGCGCCAAAGCGCGACGCTGGCCCGCGACCGGGCCGCGCTCGAAGGCCAGAAGCGCGGACTTCCGATGCAGTTGAAGGCGCGCCAAGGCGCCATCGAGCGTGACTTGGCCGCGCTGGCGCGCGAAGCGGCGGAGCAGGACGCTGTTCGTCAGATCGTGGTGCGTGCACCGCAGGACGGTACGGTCAGCGCGGTACTTGCCGAGGCCGGGCAGAGTGTTTCGCCGGCCTCGGCGCTGGCCAGTCTGATCCCAGCCGGTGCCCACCTGCAAGCCCATCTGTTCGCGCCGTCGGGTGCCGTCGGCTTTGTGCGTCCAGACCAGAAGGTGCGGCTTCGCTTCGAGGCGTTCCCCTACCAGAAATTCGGCCATCAGACGGGGCACGTGCTGCAGGTATCGCGCACGCCTCTGGCTGCGCCGGAGTTGGCCGGTCTGCCCCTGTCGGGCCCCACGCAGCAGGACGGCACCGAGCCGCTTTTCCGCATCACGGTGGCCATGGACGAACCACAGCTGCGCGCCTTCGGCACCACGCAGCCCCTGGTGGCGGGCATGCGCATGCAAGCCGACGTGCTGCTCGAGCGGCGCCGGCTGATCGAGTGGCTGTTCGAGCCGGTGCTTGGTTTGACTAATCGCCTGTGAAAGCAGTCACTCACTGCGAACGACATTCTGTTGGTCGAGGCCGCTTCGCGCTGCCGTTGGCGAAGGTTGCTGAGTGAAAGCGCGAGCGGCTGCCTGGGGCGGGTTGCGGCTGGGCTTCGGCGCCAGCCGGGTGCCGGTGATGCTGCAGACCGAAGGTGCGGAGTGCGGCTTGGCCTGCCTGGCGATGGTGGCGGCCGCCCATGGCTTGCGCTCTGATCTACCGACCTTGCGTCAGCGCTTCTCGCTGTCGCTGAAGGGCTTGAATCTGCTTGACCTGGTGCGCATGGCCGAGAGCCTGCATCTGCACGCGCGTGCGCTGCGCGCCGAGATCGAGGATCTGGCACAGCTGGAGCATCCTTGCATCCTGCACTGGGACATGAATCACTTCGTGGTGCTGGTGGGCGTGAGCCGCGGCATGGCCACGATTCACGACCCGGCGCATGGCCTGCGGCGCCTGAAGTTTGATCAGGTGTCACGTCACTTCACCGGCGTCGTGCTCGAGCTGACGCCGGCGGCCGACTTCGTGCCGCGCGTCGAGCGCCAGCATGTGTCGCCGCGGCAGATGCTGGGGCGCATCAGCGGCTTGAAGCGCTCGCTGGCACAGATCTTCGCGCTGGCGCTGGCGCTCGAAGCCTTCATGTTGCTCAGCCCCTTCCTGATGCAGTGGGTGGTCGATGACGTGCTGGTCAGCGCCGACCGTGACCTGCTCGCCACGCTGGGCATCGGCTTTGGGTTGCTGGTACTGATCCAGGCCGGCACGGCGGCGATCCGCTCCTGGGCGGTGCTGGTGCTCTCGGCGACGCTGAACCTGCAATGGCTGGCGAATGTTTTTGCGCACCTGATGCGGCTGCCGGTGGAGTGGTTCGAGAAGCGCCATATCGGCGACATCTGGTCGCGCTTTTCCGCCGTGCAGCAGATCCAGAAGACGCTGACCACCAGCTTCATCGAGGCCGTGCTCGACGGCCTGCTGGTGGTGCTGACGCTGGCGATGATGTTCGTCTACAGCACCACGTTGACCAGCGTGGTGCTGGCGGCGGTGGCCTGTTATGCGCTGCTGCGCTGGGCCTTCTTCAGGCCGCTGCGCGACGCCACCGAAGAGGCGCTCGTGCATGAATCGAAGAAGTCCAGCCACTTTCTCGAGTCCCTGCGCGGTGTGCAGGCCATCAAGCTGTTCAATGCCCAGGCCGACCGGCAGTCGCGCTTCACCAGCCTGGTGGTGGACACGATGAATGCCGACATCGCCACGCGCAAACTGGAGCTCCTGTTCTCGGTGCTGCATCGACTGCTGTTCGGCCTGGAGCGCGTGGCGGTGGTGTGGATCGGCGCGCTGCTGGTGCTGGATCAGCGCTTCTCGGTAGGGATGCTGTTCGCGTTCTTCGCGTACAAAGAGCAGTTCGCCACCCGCGTCAGCGCGCTCATCGACAAGGTGGTGGAGCTGAAAATGCTGCGCCTGCAGGGCGAGCGCCTGGCCGATATCGTCTTGACCGCGCCCGAACAGGAGGACGCGGCGAGCCCGGCGCGCAAGAGCCCCGAAATACCGGCCATCGAGCTGCGCGAACTGAGCTTTGCCTATTCGGACGCCGAGCCCGACGTTCTTTGCGGCCTGAACCTTCGCATCGAACCGGGCGAGTCGGTGGCCATCGTCGGTCCTTCCGGCTGCGGCAAGACCACACTGTTGAAGATGATTTTGGGCATCCACGCCCCCAAGACGGGCGACATGCTGATCGGAGGTGTGCCGTTGTCGCAATTGGGGTTGCGCGCGTGGCGCGACATGGTCGGCGTCGTGATGCAGGACGAGCCGCTGTTCTCGGGCTCGATTGCCGACAACATCAGCTTCTTCGATCTGCAGCCCGACATGGACTGGGTGACGCATTGCGCGCGCATTGCCTCGGTGCACGACGAGATCGAGGCCATGCCGATGGGCTATCACACGCTGATCGGCGACATGGGCTCCAGTCTGTCGGGCGGGCAGAAGCAGCGCATCCTGTTGGCCCGCGCGCTGTACAAGCGGCCGAAGATCCTGCTGCTCGACGAAGCCACCAGCGCGCTCGATGTCGATGGCGAGCGGCTGGTCAATCAGGCTGTGCGCCAACTGGCGTTGACGCGCATCATCGTCGCCCACCGGCCCGAAACGATCGCCAGCGCGGGTCGTGTGGTGGCGCTGCAGGGCGGGCGTGTCGCTCAGGATCTGCGCAGCGTGGGCAACACCACGTCGCTTGAGCGCGGCGGTTGACGGCGCGACGTGCCAGTGCAGGCGCGAAGCGCGCCGCAGCGCAGCGGGTTGCCGAATCCTAGAATCGCGGTCTGCGTCGCGCAGTTCGCGGCGACTTCCTTGGCAGGACTTTCGAGCGTGTTCTATCCGAAGCAATTCGACGTGATCGTTGTCGGCGGCGGCCACGCTGGCACCGAGGCAGCACTGGCGTCGGCTCGCATGGGTTGCGCCACCTTGTTGCTGACGCACAGCCTCGAAACGTTGGGGCAAATGAGTTGCAACCCGTCGATAGGCGGCATCGGGAAGGGCCACCTGGTCAAGGAAATCGACGCGCTGGGCGGTGCGATGGCGCTGGCCACCGACGAAGCCGGTATCCAGTTTCGGATCCTCAATTCCAGCAAAGGCCCGGCGGTGCGCGCCACCCGTGCCCAGGCCGATCGCGTGCTGTATCGAGCGGCCATCCGGCGCCGGCTGGAGCAGCAGCCGGGCTTGTGGCTCTTTCAGCAAGCCGTTGATGACGTGATCATCGCGCACGACCAGGTCGTGGGCGTTATCACGCAAGTGGGCGTCCGCTTTCATGGACGAGCAGTGATCTTGACGGCGGGTACCTTTCTCGACGGGCGGGTGCATGTGGGTTTGCAGAACTACAGTGCGGGCCGGGCGGGTGACCCCTCCGCTGCCCGGCTGTCTGCGCGACTGAAGGAGTTGAAATTGCCGCAGGGTCGGCTGAAGACCGGCACGCCGCCCCGCCTGGATGGGCGGTCCATCGACTTCGGCCGACTCGCGGAACAGCGGGGTGACTGCGACCCGATGCCGGTGTTCAGTTTCATGGGCGATGCGGGCCAGCATCCACGCCAGCTGCCCTGTTGGATCACCCATACCAATGCGCGGACGCACGACATCATCCGCTCAGGCTTCGACCGCAGCCCGATGTTCACGGGCGTGATCGACGGGGTGGGGCCGCGCTATTGCCCAAGCATCGAGGACAAGGTGAATCGATTTGCCGGCAAGACGTCGCACCAGATCTTTCTAGAACCCGAAGGGCTCGACACGCACGAGATCTATCCCAACGGCATCTCCACCTCCTTGCCTTTCGACATCCAGATTGCCGCAGTGCGCTCGATGGTCGGGCTGGAACAGGCCGATATCCTGCGGCCGGGCTATGCCATCGAGTACGACTATTTCGATCCGCGCGGGCTGCGGCCGAGCTTCGAGACGAAGGCCGTCCACGGCCTGTATTTCGCCGGCCAGATCAATGGCACCACCGGCTATGAGGAGGCAGCTGCCCAGGGGCTGCACGCCGGCATCAACGCAGCGCTGGCGGTGCAGGGGCATGAGGCGCTGGTATTGCGCCGTGACCAGGCCTACCTGGGCGTGCTGGTCGATGACCTGGTGAGCAAGGGCGTGACCGAGCCGTACCGCATGTTCACCAGCCGCGCCGAATTCAGGCTGCAGCTGCGCGAGGACAACGCGGACCTGCGGCTCACCGACATCGGCCGCCGACTGGGACTGGTGGACGATGTTCGCTGGGCATCCTTCAACCGCAAGCGCGACGCGATTGCTCGCGAGATGCGGCGGCTGAAAGACACTTGGGTCCGGCCAGAGAAGGTAGATGCCGCCGACGCCGAGCGCCTGCTGGGCAAGTCCTTGGAGCACGAATACAGCCTCGCCGAGCTGCTGCGCCGACCTGGCGTGGGTTTTGACGAGGTGGCCGAGATGGCGTGCCTGGCCAAGGTCGATTCGCCCGTTTCACGTGAAACATTGGAGGCCGAGTGGGGTGCTGGCCTGGCGTCGGTCGTTATCGAGCAGATTGAGATCGGCTCCAAATACGCCGGCTACATCGACAAGCAGATCGAAGAAGTTGCGCGTGCCGCACATTTCGAGAACCTGCCGCTGCCGGCCGACCTGGACTATGCGCAGGTGAATGCGCTGTCTTTCGAGGTGCGACAAAAGCTCGCCCGCCATCGCCCGCAAACGCTGGGACTGGCCTCGCGCATCTCTGGTGTCACGCCGG
The DNA here is from genome assembly GCA_963837675.1 of uncultured beta proteobacterium. Taxonomy (GTDB): domain Bacteria; phylum Pseudomonadota; class Gammaproteobacteria; order Burkholderiales; family Burkholderiaceae_C; genus Rubrivivax. The sequence goes on from CAWIOH010000003.1 coordinate 1,017,010, forward strand.
CGGCCATTTCGCTGCTGCTGGTGCACTTGAAGAAGCGTCGCATGGCGGACTTCGCCGTTTCCCGAACGCCGCAAGCCGACGCGGCCTGAGCGTTCTCGGCCGCGACGTACGCAAATAGGACGCTCTTTGGCTTCTGCGGGTGCATTGGATCGCGGCCGCGAGCATGCGCCCGAGGACCGAGCGGCGGTGCTGCGCGATGGCCTCGATGCCTTGGCCCTGCGCGCCAGCGACGCGACAATGGCCAACTTGTTGGCTTACCTGGACCTGCTGGTCAAGTGGAACCGCGCGTACAACCTGAGCGCGGTGCGCGACCCGCAACAAATGCTTCGACGGCACTTGCTGGACAGCTTGGCCGTGCTCGGGCCGCTTGAGCGCCATCTGGCGGCGGCTACAGAAGCCCGCTTGCTGGATGTCGGAAGCGGCGCTGGCTTGCCGGGTGTGGTTTTGGCCATCATGCGTCCGGACTGGATGGTGTGCTGCGTGGATGCCGTCGCCAAGAAGGCAGGCTTCATCCGTCAGGTGGCGAGCGAACTGGGCCTGAAAAACCTCCGTGCGGAGCATGCCAGGGTCGAATCCGTGGACCTGCCTCCTTTCGACCTGGTGGTCTCACGAGCTTTTGCCTCTTTGCCTGATTTTTGCGCGCTGACTCGCAGGCACCTTGGTGTCGACGGTTGCTGGATGGCCATGAAAGGCCGACCACCCGACGATGAGATGGCGGCCTTGCCTTCTGCCGTGGAGGTGTTCCACGTGGAACCGCTGCAAGTACCCGGTATGGACGTGCAGCGCTGCCTGGTGTGGATGCGACCCCGGTCGACGGCGCGGCCGCTGCCGTCGGACCGCCTCGGGTGATGCGACTGATGGAGCGTACTTTGCTGTCGGGCGGCGGCAACGTGGCGGGCGATCTGGGTTAAGCTCCCGCGGCCGGCCAGCAAGCGAACAGTGGGCTCGGCGTCGGAGCCACTTGCCCCCTCGGGCTTGGTGGCTCCCTCCATTTCGGCCTTGGTGCGCGCTGGTTGCGCGATCGAGCAGCCGAGTCAACTCCATCTTCTGTGCTCGCCCCCGGCGCAACGTCAATGGCTCGAATCTACTGTGTCGCCAATCAAAAGGGTGGCGTCGGCAAGACCACTACCACGGTCAACCTGGCTGCAGGCTTGGCGCAGGTGGGTCAACGCGTGTTGGTCGTCGATCTTGACCCGCAAGGCAACGCCACCATGGGTTCGGGCATCGACAAGCGTGCCTTGGCGCTTTCGATTTACGACGTGTTGCTCGAGTCGGCCGGGGTCAACGAGGCCAGCGTGCGCTCGGAGAAGGGCGGCTACGACATGTTGGGCGCCAACCGCGAGCTGGCCGGTGCCGAAGTCGAACTGGTGCAACTCGAACGGCGTGACCAGCGACTGCGCCAGGCTTTGGCCAGTGTCTCCGGCGATCATGACTTCGTGCTGATCGATTGCCCGCCGAGCCTGAGCTTGCTCACGCTCAACGGCCTGTGCGCAGCGCACGGCGTGATCGTGCCGATGCAATGTGAATACTTCGCACTCGAAGGCTTGTCCGATCTGGTCAACACCATCAAGCAGGTGCATGCCAATCTGAACCGTGACCTGAAGGTTATCGGCTTGCTGCGGGTGATGTTCGACCCACGCATCACACTGCAAAGCCAGGTCAGCGCGCAGTTGAAGGCGCATTTCGGCGACAAGGTGTTCGACACCGTCATCCCGCGCAATGTGCGCCTGGCCGAAGCGCCGAGCTACGGGCAACCCGGCGTGGTGTTCGACCCGGCGTCCAAGGGTGCGCAGGCCTTCGTCGCCTTTGCGCAGGAACTGGTGCGGCGCATCGACACGCTGCAATGACGCCGCAGCGCCTTCCCGCCTGGCTGTCGCGCATCGAAGATGCCGGCTTGAATGCCAGCGCGCCGCCGCAGCAACGCTGGGTGGACGGTTGGTTGGTGCGCTTGTCGCCCGGCAAGGCGCAACGGGCCCGCTGCATCAATGCGCTGGCCGACGGGGCGCTGCCGCTGGGCGAGCGGCTGTCGATCTGCCAAGCGCTGTATCGCGAGGCCGGGCTGCGCATGCTGCTGCGCATTACCCCCTTCAGCCGTCCGGAGCTGCTGGATTCGTGGCTGGGAGAACTGGGCTTCCAGCGCTTCGGGGACAGCCAGGTCATGGTCTGCAACAATATCCAGTCGCTTCCGCACAGCCCGGTGCCGCCCCAGGCTCTGATATTCGAGGAGGTTGATTCGAAAGCGTACGCTCACATCGTAGGTGAGCTCCGAGGAACCGAACTCCCTCAAAGGCTTGTACATGCGCAGCGCCTACTGCATAGCCCGGTGCCGTACTGTGCTGCCGTATTGCGCGACACAGCGGGCCAGGTGCTGGCCTGTGCCCAGACCGCAGTCGAAAGTCAAATGGTGGGCCTTTATGACGTGCACACCGCCGACATGGCGCGGGGCCGAGGCCTGTCGAGCTGGCTGTGCGCGCGCATGCTGGTTGACGCGCGACGGCGGGGCGCGAAGCGAGGCTATTTGCAAGTGGACGCTCACAACGCGCCCGCGCGTGCGGTCTATCTACGGCTCGGCTTCAGCGACGCTTACGGCTACCACTACCGCGCATTGCCTGTAGCAGCTTGATCGCGAGTTACAGCCCCAAGCCCTCATCCAGCCCGAGGTGCAGGTTCATCGCCTGCACCGCCGCGCCGCTGGCGCCTTTGCCCAGGTTGTCCAAGCGCGCCACCAGGATCGCCTGGCTGTCGTTGGCAAAGACAAAGATGTCCACGCGATTGGTGTCGTTGCTGGCGGTGGCATCGAAGTAGCCTCCTTCGGCCAGCACGGCCGGGTCCGACAGCGGCATCACGCGCACGAAGCGTTCGCCCTCATAACGCTGCGCAAACACGCGCCGGATCGAAAGGCCGTCGTTGCCGGCCCTCAACTGGCTGAAGTGCAATGGCACCGAAACCGCCAAGCCCTTGTAGAAGTTGCCGACAATTGGCATGAACAGCGGCTTGGTCGTCAAACCGCTGTGCTGCTGCATCTCCGGCACATGCTTGTGCTTCAGCGCCAATCCGTAGGCACGCGGCGCATTCAGGCGCGCATCGTCGTCGCGTTGGTACTGTTCGATCATCCTCTTGCCGCCGCCCGAATAGCCGGTGATCGAGGTGGCCGACACCGGCAGGCCGGCGGGCACGATGCCCGCGTCCACCAGTGGGCGCAGCAACAGGATGAAGGCGCTGGCATGGCAGCCAGGGTTGGAAATGCGCTTGGCCTTGCGGATACGGTCGCGCTGGCCGCTCGCCAACTCCGGCAGGCCGAAGACCCAGTCCGGCGAAGTGCGGTGCGCTGTGCTGGCGTCGATCAGGCAGGTATGCGGACTCTCGACCAACAAGGCCGCCTCGCGTGCCGCGTCATCGGGCAGGCACAGGAAGGCCACGTCGGCGGCGTTCAACAGGCGCGCGCGCTCGCCCCGGTCTTTGCGGCGCTCGACATCGATGCTCAGCACCTCGAGGTCGCTGCGCTGCGCGAGGTATTCGTGAATGCGCAGCCCGGTGGTGCCCTCCTGGCCATCGACAAACACTGCAGGCTTCATGGCTTCCCCAGATCTTGCGACGCGCGAGCCCGCAGCATACGGCATCGCGGCGCCGTGGCGATGGCACACAATTGGCGCATGGTCACCAAAAAACCGAAGGGCCTGGGGCTCGGCCTCGAAGCACTGCTCGGCCCGAAGGCCAGCGAAGCCGCCATGGGCAGCCAGCCGACGGTGCTGCGCCTGTCGCAGCTGCAAAGCGGCCGCTACCAGCCGCGCACGCGCATGGATGAAGGCTCGTTGTACGAACTGGCCGAGAGCATCAAGAGCCAGGGGGTGATGCAGCCCGTGTTGGTGCGCCCGCTGGCCAGCGCGGCCAGTGGCTACGAGATCATCGCCGGCGAACGCCGCGTGCGCGCCGCCAGGCTGGCCGGGTTGGATGACGTGCCGGTGCTGGTGAAGGACGTGCCCGACGAGGCCGCGGCCGTCATGGCCCTGATCGAAAACATCCAGCGCGAGGACCTCAACCCGCTGGAAGAAGCGCAGGGTCTGCAGCGCCTGGTCCAGGAGTTCAATCTCACGCACGAGCAGGCGGCGCAGGCGGTCGGCCGCTCGCGCAGCGCCGCGAGCAACCTGCTGCGGCTGCTGAACCTGGCGGTGCCGGTGCAACAGATGCTGATGGCCGGCGATCTGGACATGGGCCACGCGCGCGCGCTGCTGTCGCTGGACAGCGCGATGCAAATCCTGTCGGCTACCGAGATCGCGGCGAAGAAACTGTCGGTGCGCGATGCCGAAAAACTGGTGGCGCGCGCGCAAAACGGCAGCGGCCGGCAGTCGCCGCTGCTGCGCGTGAAGAAGGAAAAGTCGCGCGACCTGGTGAGGCTGGAAGAGCAACTCGCCGACCGGCTGTCGGCCAATGTGGACATCCGCATCCACCGCAAGACCCAGCGTGGGGAGCAAGGTGAGATCGCGATTGCCTTCGATTCGCTCGAGGAACTGAACGGGCTGCTGACCAAGCTCGGCGCCGCGGACGCCTGAACAGGCCTTACGCCGCCGCCGACTAGCCGGCGGCAACGCGCCGCATCAGCGCCTTTGCGAAGGCTGCCGTGCCGGCGCTACCGCCGAGGTCGCCGGTGCGCACCTTGTCGACGTTCAGCGTGTCGTCGATGGCCTTGCGCAGCCGCTGCGCCATGTCGCCGAGCTTGACATGCTCCAGCATCAGCGCGGCGGCCAGCAACAGCGCCGTCGGGTTGGCCATGTCCCTGCCGGCGATGTCGGGCGCCGAGCCGTGCACGGCTTCGAAGATGGCGGCATTCACCCCGATGTTGGCACCGGGTGCCATGCCCAGCCCGCCGACCAGGCCGGCCACCAGGTCGGACAGAATGTCGCCGAACAGGTTGGTGGTGACCAGCATGTCGAACTGCCAGGGGTTGAGCACCAGCTTCATCGCGCAGGCATCGATGATGACCGATTCCAATTCGAATTGCCCCTTGTACTTGCGCTCGTACAGCTCGATGCCGGTTTCCAGGAAGATGCCGGTCAGCGCCTTCATGATGTTGGCCTTGTGCACCAACGTCACCTTCTTCCGCCCGCGCGCCACCGCCTGTTCGAAGGCGTATTCCAGCAACCGTCGGCTGCCGGCGCGCGTGTTGATGCCGGTGGCCATGGCCACGGCATGCGCATCGCCATCGATCGGGATGTAGTGTTCGTGGCCGATGTACAGGCCTTCGAGGTTTTCGCGCACGACCACCAGGTCGATGTCGTCGAAGCGCCCGCCGGGCACGATGGTGCGTGCCGGACGCAGGTTGGCGTAGAGCTGGAACTCCTCGCGCAGCCGCACGTTGGACGACCGATAGCCGCCGCCGGAGGGCGTTTCCAGCGGCCCCTTCAGCGCCAGCCGCGTGCGTCGGATGCTGTCCAGCGTGGCCGGCGGCAACGGGTCGCCGGCGGCCCTGACGCCGGCCAGCCCGGCAAGCTGCCGGTCCCACTCGAAGGGCGCGCCCAAGGCATCGAGCACGGCCAGCGTGGCATCGACGATCTCGGGGCCGATGCCATCACCGGGAATCAAGGTGGCGGAAATACGCTGTGTCATGAAGGTCACTGTTGGCGGATGAGGCAATCAGCATAGCGGCCGATGGCATCACGCTGCCTTACACGATGCGTGCCAGGGTCGCGACCTCATTGGCGGGGTCGCGGCGTTGTGCGAAGCACACGAAATGGCCCATCTTGGTGATGGCCTGTCAGCGCAATGGTCGCTTGCTGCGTTCAAATCACCATACTGGTGTGGTGCGCACCGAGGGCATGCTGGAACGGGTCTTGCGTGCTCTGAATTGGGAAATGCGCCCCCTTAGGGCACTTTATCGACCACTCGACCCTCTGACGTTTCGACGACGCTGCGAATGCCAAGACCGACGCACTGCTGAAGAGCCGGAAAGTTCTGATGGCGCCCGGGCCCGTACAGCCGGGACTCCATCAGATCTTCCCAGATGACCAGAGCTATGTTGCCGCTGGCCATCTTCCCGACTCAGGAGGCCGCATGGACGTGATCAGCAGCTTTACCGCCCGCTTCGAGCGCAGCCGCGAGGAGGAGATATCCCTCGAGGACTATCTCGCCGAGTGCAAGCGCAACCCGCTGGCCTACGCCACCGCCGCCGAGCGCATGCTCAAGGCGATCGGCGAGCCCAAGACCGTGGATACGCGCAACGACCCCCGGCTGTCGCGCATCTTCGCCAACAAGATCATCAAGGTCTATCCGGCCTTCGCCGAGTTCTACGGCATGGAAGACGCCATCGAGCAGGTGGTCAGCTACTTTCGCCATGCGGCCCAGGGGCTGGAAGAGAAAAAGCAGATTCTCTATCTGCTCGGCCCGGTGGGCGGTGGCAAGAGTTCGATCGCCGAGCGCTTGAAGCAGCTGATGCAGGATGTGCCGTTCTACGCCATCAAGGGCAGCCCGGTGAACGAGTCGCCGCTGGGGCTGTTTGACCTGGCCGAGGACGGCCCCATCCTCGAATCCGAATACGGCATTCCGCGGCGCTATTTGCAGCGTGTGCTCAGCCCATGGGCGGTGAAGCGGCTGGAAGAGTACGGCGGCGACATCCGCAAGTTCAAGGTCGTCAAGCGCCACCCCAGCATCCTCAAGCAAGTGGGCATCGCCAAGACCGAGCCCGGCGACGAAAACAACCAGGACATCTCCAGCCTGGTCGGCAAGGTCGATATCCGCAAGCTCGAGACCTTCGCGCAGGACGACCCGGACGCTTACAGCTACAGCGGCGGGCTGTGCCTGGCCAACCAGGGGCTGCTGGAATTCGTCGAGATGTTCAAGGCGCCGATCAAGGTGCTGCACCCATTGCTCACCGCCACGCAGGAAGGCAACTACAAGGGCACCGAAGGCTTCGGCGCCATCCCCTTCGACGGCATCATCCTCGCGCACAGCAACGAAAGCGAGTGGAAGAGTTTCCGCAACAACAAGAACAACGAGGCCTTCCTCGACCGCATCTACATCGTCAAGGTGCCGTACTGCCTGCGCGTCAGCGAAGAGGTGCACATCTACGAGAAGCTGCTGCGCGGCAGCTCGCTGGCCGAGGCCACCTGTGCGCCGGGCACCTTGAAGATGATGAGCCAGTTCGCGATCCTGACGCGGCTGAAGGAGCCGGAGAACAGCTCGCTGTTTTCCAAGATGCTGGTGTATGACGGCGAGAACCTGAAGGACACCGATCCGCGCGCCAAGAGTTATCAGGAGTACCGCGACTATGCCGGCGTCGACGAAGGCATGAGCGGCGTGTCCACGCGCTTCGCCTTCAAGATCATCTCCAAGGTCTTCAACTTCGACTCCACCGAAGTGGCGGCGAATCCGGTGCACCTGATGTACGTGCTGGAACAGCAGATCCAGCGCGAACAGTTCGCGCCGGAGCTGGAGCAGAAATACACCGCCTTCATCAAGGAGCATCTGGGCGTGCGCTACGCCGAATTCATCGGCAAGGAGATCCAGACCGCCTACCTCGAAAGCTACAGCGAATACGGCCAGAACATCTTCGACCGCTACGTCACCTATGCCGACTACTGGATCCAGGACCACGAGTACCGCGATACCGACACCGGCGAGGTCTTCGACCGCGGCGCGCTGAACGCCGAGCTGGAAAAGATAGAGAAGCCCGCCGGCATCGCCAATCCGAAGGATTTCCGCAACGAGATCGTCAACTTCGTGCTGCGTGCGCGCGCCAACAACGCCGGCAACAACCCGCTGTGGACCAGCTACGAGAAGCTGCGCACGGTGATCGAAAAGAAGATGTTCTCCAACACCGAAGAGTTGCTGCCGGTGATCAGCTTCAACGCCAAGGCCAGCGCCGACGAGGCCAAGAAGCACGATGACTTCGTCACCCGCATGGAGGCCAAGGGCTATACCGGCAAGCAGGTGCGGCTGTTGTGCGAGTGGTATCTGCGCGTGCGCAAGAGTTCCTGAACTCATGGCACTGCAATCGATCATCGACCGCAGGCTGGCCGGCAAGAACAAGTCGGTCGGCAACCGCGAGCGCTTTCTGCGCCGCCACAAGGAGCAGGTGCGCGAGGCGGTCAAGCGTGCGATCGACGGGCGCAGTATTCGCGATGTTGAGCGTGGCGAGGAAGTGCACATCCCCAGGCGCGACCTGAGCGAACCGGTGTTTGGCCATGGTTCGGGCGGTATCCGCGAGGTGGTGCACCCGGGCAACAAGGACTTCATCCGCGGCGACCGCATCGAGCGGCCGAAGGGCGGTGGCGGGCAGGGCAGCGGCCAGGGGCAGGCCAGCGATTCCGGCGAAGGCGAGGATGACTTCGTCTTCAGCTTGAGCAAGGAAGAGTTCATGCAGGTCTTCTTCGAGGACCTGGCGCTGCCCAACCTGGTGCGCACGCAGCTGGCCGAGACGCCCGAATGGAAGAGCCAGCGCGCCGGCTACAGCAGCGATGGCACGCCCAACAACCTGCACGTGGTGCGCTCGATGCGCGGTGCCATTGGCCGGCGCATTGCCATCGGCGCCAGTTCGCGCGCTGAAGTGCGCGAGCTGGAGGCCGAGCTGGAAGCCTTGCTGGGCAGTCCGAAAAACGAGCTGCGCTTGGCCCGCATCGGCGAACTGGAAGCCGCCGTCGCCGCGTTGCGCGCGCGCATCGCGCGCATCCCCTACCTCGACCCGATCGACCTGCGCTATCGCAGCCGCATTCGCGTGCCGGTGCCGACTTCCAAGGCGGTGATGTTTTGCCTGATGGACATTTCCGGCTCGATGGACGAGGGCCGCAAGGAGTTGAGCAAGCGCTTCTTCATCCTGCTGTACCTGTTCCTGACACGGCACTACGAGAAGATCGACCTGGTCTTCATCCGCCACCACACGCAGGCGCAGGAGGTGAGCGAGGACGAGTTCTTCCACGCCCGCGAAACCGGCGGCACGGTGGTGTCCAGCGCGCTGGTGCTGATGGAAGAGATCATCCGCGCGCGCTACTCGCCCAGCGAATGGAACATCTACGGCGCGCAGGCCAGCGACGGCGACAACTGGCACCACGACAGTGGCCGCTGCCGCGAACTGCTGAACGAGCAGCTGCTTCCGCTGTGCCGCTACTACGCCTACGTGCAGGTGGCCGAGGAAGAGCAGAACCTGTGGGACGAATACAGCCAGCTGTTGGACTCGAACCCGCACTTCGCCATGCGCAAGGCGACGGAGGTGGCACAGATCTATCCGGTGTTCCGCGACCTGTTCAAGAAGGAAGGGGCGAAGGCGGCATGATCCCTCGTCCGGCCGTTCCAAAAGAGGCTCGCACGTCCGTGCGAGGCGCGGGGGCTATGCGATGAGCACCGCGATGCCGCTGACTAGGAACCCACTGCGTGAGCCGCTGCCGCTGCGCGGGCGCCCGGCGGCGCCGCTGCCTGGGCCCAGCGACTGGTCCTTCGATCTGATCGAGCAGTACCACAGGGTCATCCGCGACACGGCCGAACGCTTCGGCCTGGACACCTACCCGAACCAGCTGGAGATCATCACCGCCGAGCAGATGATGGATGCCTACGCCAGCGTGGGCATGCCGGTGAACTACCGGCACTGGAGCTACGGCAAGGAATTCATCTCCACCGAGAAGAACTACAAGCGCGGGCACATGGGGCTGGCCTACGAGATCGTCATCAACTCCAACCCCTGCATCAGCTACCTGATGGAGGAGAACACGATGGCGATGCAGGCGCTGGTCATCGCGCATGCGGCTTACGGCCACAACAGCTTCTTCAAGGGCAACTACCTGTTTCGCATGTGGACCGATGCGGCGTCGATCATCGACTATCTGGTCTATGCCAAGAACTATGTCGCCGAATGCGAGGAGCGCCACGGTCTGGACATGGTCGAGGAGTTCATCGACAGCTGCCATGCGCTGCAGAACCACGGCGTGGACCGCTACCGTCGGCCGAGCCGCAAGTCGCTGGCGCAGGAGCTGGCCGAGCGCAAGGATCGCGAGGCCCACGCGCAGCTGCAGGTCAACGACATGTGGCGCACGCTGCCGCGCCGCGCCGAAAAGGCGGAGGAGAGCAGCGGCGCCAAGCGCTTCCCCGAGGAGCCGCAGGAGAACCTGCTGTACTTCATCGAGAAGAACGCGCCGCTGCTGGAGCCCTGGCAGCGCGAGATCGTGCGCATTGTGCGCAAGGTGGCGCAGTACTTCTATCCGCAGCGCCAGACGCAAGTAATGAATGAAGGTTGGGCTACCTTCTGGCATCACCGCTTGCTGAATCAGATGTACGACGACGGCTTCCTCACCGACGGCGTGATGATCGAATGGCTCAAGTCGCACACCAACGTGGTCTACCAGCCACCCGTCGGGCACAAGGCCTACAGCGGCATCAACCCCTATGCGCTGGGCTTCGCGATGTACACCGATCTGAAGCGCATCTGCGAGCAGCCGACGCCCGAGGATCGGCAATGGTTCCCCGAGATCGCCGGTTCCCCCTGGCTTCCGGCGCTGGACCAGGCGATGCGCAACTACAAGGACGAGAGCTTTGTCGGTCAGTTCCTGTCACCCAAACTGATGCGCGAACTGCGCCTGTTCGCCATCGTGGATGACGAGAGCGAAGAGGAGCTGGAGGTTTCGGCGATCCACGACGAGGCCGGCTACAAGCGTGTGCGCGAATCGCTGTCACGCCAGTACGACCTGGGCTCGCGCGAGCCCAACATTCAGGTGTGGAACGTCAACCTGCGCGGTGATCGCTCATTGACGCTGCGGCATTTCCAGCACAACGACCGTCCGCTGCACGACACGGCCCAGGAGGTGCTCAGGCATGTGGCTCGCCTGTGGGGGTTTGGCGTGCAGCTGGAAAGCGTCAACGCCCGCGGCGATATCGGCAAACGGCTGAGCGTGCCGGCGCCGGCGCACTGATCGACGGCCGCAGTTCGGCCGACGTCAGCGGTCCTTGATCAACGCCGCGACAAAGCGCACCACCATGACCGCCGCCGGCTTGGCCGCGGCGATCAGATCCTCCAGGCCGGCGGCCGCAACGGCCGGTGGCAATGGCAGCCCCCCAGCCAAAGGCACTGTCGACAACCGAGGCGGATATCGGCCACGGCCGCCTTCGCCGCGCTACAGCGCGAAAATCTTGCCCGGGTTCATGATGTTCTTCGGGTCGAGCGCGCGTTTCAAGGTGCGCATCATTTCCACCGCTCCGGCGCCGGCCTCATGCTCCAGGAAGCCCATCTTGTGCAGACCGATGCCATGTTCACCGGTGCAGGTGCCTTCCAGGGCGATGGCCCGGCCGACCATGCGTTCGCTCAGGTCCTCGGCCACGGCGCGCTGTTCAGCGTCGCCTTCCTTCACCAGATAGGCCAGGTGGAAGTTGCCGTCGCCGACATGGCCGACGATGTAGTACGGCAAGCCCGACGCGTCGGCCTCACGCACCGACGCGTCGATGATCTCGGCCAGACGCGAGATCGGCACGCAGGTGTCGGTGGTGACGGTGCGACAACCCGGGCTCATCGACATGCCGGCGAAGTAGGCTTTGTGCCGCGCCGTCCACAGTCGCGTGCGCTCTTCGGGCGTGCTGGCCCATTCGAAGTTTTCGCCGCCCAGGTCGGCCGCGATGGCCTGCACCGTCTCGGCCTGCTCCCGCACGCCTGCCGGGCTGCCGTGAAATTCCATCAGCAGCATCGGCGATTCGCGCAAACCCAGCTTGCTTTGGGCGTTGACGGCACGCACCGCGTTCACGTCCAGCAGTTCGCAGCGCGCGATCGGCACACCCACCTGGATGATCTGGATGGTGGCATTCACGGCCGCCGCCACATCGGGGAAGTGGCAGATCGCCGCGCTCACCGCCTCGGGCAACGGGTACAGCTTCAGCGTCACTTCGGTCATCACGCCGAGCGTGCCTTCGCTGCCGACGAACAGGCGGGTCAGGTCGTAGCCGGCGCTGCTCTTGCGCGCGCGCGTGCCGGTGCGGATGACTTCGCCGCTGGCCGTCACCACCGTCAGCCCGAGCACGTTCTCGCGCATCGTGCCGTAGCGCACGGCGTTGGTGCCGCTGGCGCGCGTGGCGGCCATGCCGCCCAGCGTGGCATTGGCGCCCGGGTCGATGGGAAAGAACAGGCCCAGGTTGCGCACTTCCTGGTTGAGCTGTTCACGCGTCACGCCGGCCTGCACCGTGACGGTCAGGTCCTCGGGGTTGACGCGCACCACCTGCGTCATGCCCGACAAATCAATGCTGACGCCGCCTTGGACTGCCAGCAGATGGCCTTCCAGCGATGAACCCACGCCATAGGGGATCACGGGCACCTCGTGTTCGGCCGCCAGCAGCACCACCGCCGCGACCTCTTCGGTACCGTGGCAGAACACCACCACCTCGGGCGGCGTCACCGGGAAAGGCGACTCGTCGCGCCCGTGCTGCTCGCGCACCGCATTGGCGGTGGAGCAGCGGTCGCCGAAGCGCAGGCGCAGCGCGGCCAGCATGGCGGCGGGCACCGCTCGCATGGCGGGGCGGGACAGCAGGTCATGGGGTGCGTTCATGGGGTGGCTCCGGCTTGTGCGCACCATTCTAGGAGCCGGACCCGTCCGAGGTGGAACTGGCCGCCCTCGACCGTGGCGCCGCCCCGGGCACAATCAACCGCTATGAGCAACCGCTTGACGCAGATCGCGACCCGCACGGGCGACGACGGGACCACCGGCCTGGGCGACGGCACGCGTGTTCCCAAGTCGCACCAGCGCGTGGCGGCGATGGGCGATGTCGATGAGCTGAACTCGGGCCTCGGCGTGCTTCTGGCCGAGCCCTTGCCAGAAGATGTGCGCGAATTGCTGGTGGTGATCCAGCATGAGCTGTTCAATCTCGGTGGCGAACTGTCGATCCCCGGTTACGAATTGCTCAAGGCCGACGCCGTGCTGCGCCTCGACGAGGCGCTGGCGCACTACAACGCGCAACTGCCGCGGCTGAAGGAATTCATCCTGCCGGCCGGCACGCGCAGCGCCGCGCTGGCGCATGTGTCGCGCACCGTGGCGCGCCGCGCCGAGCGCGCGCTGGTGACGCTCGCCGCCGCTGAGAAGGTGAACCCGGCGCCGCGTCAGTATCTGAACCGGTTGTCAGACCTGCTGTTCGTCCTGGCGCGTGTGCTCAACCGCGCCAACCTCGACGCGCTCGGCGGCGACGACGTGTACTGGCGCAGCGAACGCCTGGCCCGCGACGCGGACTGAGCGCGCGCGCTCGCCAGAGTCAACCACAGCAGGGGCGGCCGGCCCTGCGCTGATGGTTTCGCCAACCCCGCCGCGGCCGACAGGCTGAGCGAACGACCGGGGCTTGGCACGCCATTTGCAGCACTCTGTCTGGTATACCAGAACGTGCACCAATATGTTGCCTGCCCACCGCCCCGATGCCGCGCCGACCAGCGTGCACGCCTGGCGCGACCGGGTTGGCTGCGGCGACGACCCGCGTCCATGGCTGGCGGCCTGCCGCGAGCGCAGCCTCGCCGACGTCAACCGCGCGGTCTGGATCAGCCAGCCCAGCGGGGCGCAATGGCAGCAGCAATGGGAGCTGCTGGGCCAGCGCCTCGAAGCGACGGTACCCCGCAGCGAACAACTGCGTCGCTATCCCTTGCTCGGCGTGCCGTTCGCGGCCAAGGACAACATCGACGTGGCCGGCGTGCCAACCACCGCCGCCTGCCCGGCTTTCGCCTACACCCCCACGCGCAGCGCCACGGTGGTGCAACGTCTGCTCGATGCCGGTGCGTTGTGGCTGGGCAAGACCAACCTCGACCAGTTTGCAACAGGCCTGGTGGGTACGCGTTCGCCCTACGGCCGCCCGGCCAGCGTGTTTGATGCCGAGCGCATCAGCGGCGGTTCGAGTTCGGGTTCGGCGGTCGCGGTGGCCTCGGGCCAGGTGGCCTTCGCGCTGGGTACCGACACCGCCGGATCGGGGCGTGTGCCGGCGGGCTTCAACCAGCTGGTCGGGCTGAAGCCCACGCCGGGCCGGGTCAGCACCGCGGGCGTGGTGCCGGCCTGCCGCAGCATCGATTGTGTGTCGCTGCTGACCCGTCGAGTGGACGATGCGGCGCTGTTGCTGGCGCTGATCGAAGGGCCCGATGCGCTCGACCCCTTCAGTGACTTTCACGCGGGACCCACGGTGATGCCGGGCCGGCGCATCGGCGTGCCACGGGCCCCAAGCTTCTTCGGCGACGCCGGTTATGCCGAGATGTTTGCCGCCGCGCTGCGCCGTGCCGAAGGCCTCGGCCTGCACCTGGTGGAGCTCGATTTCGATCCGCTGCACGAGGTCGCGGCACTGTTGTACGAAGGACCTTGGGTGGCCGAGCGGCATAGCACCGTCAAGGACCTGCTGGCTTCGCAGCCCGAGGCGATCGACCCCGCCGTGCGCACCGTCATCGAAGGGGCAATGCGCTTCAGCGCCACCGATGCCTTCGAGGCTCAATACAGGCTGCGCGCGATGCAGCGCGCGCTGCGCGGTCTGTGGGCGCAGGTGGATGCGCTGCTGGTGCCCACCGCCCCCGGACACCCCACCTTCGCGCAGGTCGATGCCGATCCGCTGGGCGTGAACGCGACGCTCGGCACCTACACCAACTTCGTCAACCTGCTGGGCTGGTGCGCGCTGTCGCTGCCGGCCGGCCTGACGGCGGCCGGCCTGCCCTTCGGCGTCACCTTCATCGGCCCGGCGCACCATGATGCCGCACTGCTCGGGATCGGCCGGCAGTGGCTGGGCGAGGCCGACAGCCAAGCCGCCTCGCCCCGTCCGGCGACCGCACCGACCCTGGCGATCGCCGTGGTTGGCGCGCACCTGTCCGGCCTGCCGCTGAACGGCCAGCTGCTCGAACGTGGCGCCACGCTGCGCGAGGCGACATACAGCGCGCCGCACTACCGGCTCTTTGCCCTGCCCGGCACGCAGCCGCCCAAACCCGGGCTGCAGCGTTGCGCGGAAGGCGGCGTCGCCATCGAACTCGAGCTTTGGGACATGCCCATCGACGCGGTGGGCTCGTTTCTTGCGCTGATTCCTGCGCCGCTCGGCCTGGGATCGGTGCAACTGGCCGACGGCCGCTTCGTGCATGGCTTCCTCTGCGAAGCCCATGCCCTGGTCGGGGCACGGGACATCAGCCGCTTCGGCGGTTGGCGCGCCTACCTGGCATCACTCTGACTTCGAGGAGCATCGCATGATCGATCGACGCAAATTCATCTCCGGCACCACCGCGGTGTCGGCGCTGTCCGCGTTGCCGCTGGCGTCCATGGCGCAATCCCGCCCGAAGGACGTGCTCGTCGTCGCCAATGAATTCGGGCCGAACTCGCTCGATATCCACACCGTCGGCGCCAACCGGCCAGCCTATGGCGTCAGCTGGCTGGTCTACGACCGGTTGATGACCTACGGCAAGAAGACGCTGCCCGACGGCCGTGTCTCCTACGACCGCAACAAGCTCGAGCCCGAACTCGCCGAAAGCTGGCAGATGGCGCCGGACGGCCAGTCGGTGACCTTCAAGCTGCGCAAGGACGCCAAGTTCCACGACGGCACACCGGTGACCGCCAAGGACGTCAAATGGAGTTTCGACCGTGCCGTCACGGTGGGCGGCTTCCCCACCTTCCAGATGGCCGCCGGCTCGCTGGAAAAGCCCGAGCAGTTCGAGCTCGTGGACGAGCACACCTTCCGCGTCAAGTTCATCCGCAAGGACAAGCTGACGATGAACGACCTGGCCGTGGTCGTGCCCTGTGTCTTCAACAGCGAGCTGGTGAAGAAGCATGTCACCGCTGCCGACCCCTGGGGCCTGACCTGGACGCGCAACAACACCGCCGGTGGCGGCGCCTACAAGGTCGAGGCCTTCCGCCCCGGACAGGAGATCGTCTACACGCGCTTCGATGAATGGAAGAGCGGCCCGCTGCCCAAGCTCAAGCGCGTGGTGCAGCGCGACGTGCCCAACGCCGGCAACCGCCGCGCGATGCTGCTCAAGGGCGACATCGACATGACCTACGACATGCCGCCGAAGGACTTCGCCGAGCTCAGCGAGGACAAGGCCAGCATCAAGGTCGCGGCGATGCCGATCGAGAACGCCGTGTTCTACCTCGGCATGAACACCACCAAACCGCCCTTCGACAACCCGAAGGTGCGCCAGGCCGTGGCCTATGCCGTGCCCTACGACAAGATCTACGAAAACGCCTTCTACGGCCGCGCCGCCAAGCTGTATGGCGCCAGCGGCCCGGTGAAGAGCATCGCCTGGCCGCAGCCCACTGCCTACAAGACCGACATCGCCAAGGCCAAGGCGCTGCTGGCGGAAGCCGGTTATGCCAACGGCTTCGAGACCACGCTCAGCTTCGACCTCGGTGGCGCGACCATCGGCGAGCCGGCAGCCGTCCTGACGCAGGAGGCACTGGCCTCGATCGGCATCAAGGCGCAGCTGAACAAGATTCCCGGTGCCACCTGGCGCGCAGCGCTGCTGAAGAAGGATCTGCCGATGATCATCAACCGCTTCGGCGGCTGGCTCGACTATCCCGAGTACTTCTTCTTCTGGTGCTACCACGGTCAGAACGCGGTGTTCAACACCATGAGCTACCAGAACCCGAAGCTCGACAAGCTGATCACCAACGCGCGATTTGCCGAGAGCAAGCCGATCTACGACAGCTCGGTGCGCGAAATGATCCAGCTGGCCTATGACGAGGTGCCGCGCATTCCGCTGGTGCAGCCGACGATGGACGTGGCCATGCAAAAGGATGTGATGGGCTACATGTACTGGTTCCACCTGCAGCCCGACTACCGGCAGCTGTACAAGGCCTGAAGGGACGACGCATGGACCACGGCGCCTACGTCGACACCGCCGCCGCCACGCTCGGGCTGAAGATCGCGGCCGAGCACCGGCCGGGCGTGCTGCAGTTCTTCGGCCTGGCTGCGGCGATGGCGGAGCTGGTGCAAGGCCTTGCGCTCGAGCCGCACGACGAATCGGGCAACGTCTTCCGCCCGGTGCAGCCGGCCGGCGAGGAGGCATCGTGAGCACTCCGCACGCCACCGCGATCGCCGCGAAAGTGCGCAGCGGCGCGCTCACGGCGCGTGCCGCGGTCGAACAGTCGCTGGCGCGCATCGCCGCCAGCGATGCCAAGGTCAACGCCTTCACTGCCCAGCTCGCCGAGCGCGCGTTGAAACGTGCCGACATGCTCGACGTGCACCCGCAGCGCGAGAAGATGTCGCTGGCCGGCGTGCCCTTCGCGGTGAAGAACCTGTTCGACATCGCCGGGTTGCCGACGTTGGCCGGCTCGAAGATCGAACGCGACGCCGCGCCGGCCAAGCGGGACGCACTGCTGGTGCGTCGCCTCGAAGCGCGTGGCGCGGTGCTGGTGGGTGCGCTCAATATGGACGAGTACGCCTACGGCTTTTCCACCGAGAACACGCACTATGGGCCGACGCGCAACCCGCACGACCTGGCGCGCATCGCCGGCGGCAGTTCGGGCGGCTCCGCGGCCGCGGTGGCGGCCGGTCAGGTGCCGTTGAGCCTGGGCTCCGACACCAACGGTTCGATCCGCGTGCCATCCTCGCTGTGCGGCGTGTTTGGACTGAAGCCGACCTTCGGCCGGCTGCCGCGTGTGGGCAGCTATGCCTTCGCCGCGAGCCTGGACCACCTCGGTCCGTTCGCGCGCAGCGTGCAGGACCTGGCGCTGAGCTACGACGCCATGCAGGGCCCGCTGCAGGCCCGGCCCAGTGACGACCCGGCTTGTGCGCAACGGCCGCTCGAAGCCACCTTGCCGCTGCTCGACCGGGGCGCGCAGGGCTTGCGCATGGCCGTGCTGGGCGGCTGGTTCCGCGAAATGGCGCTGGCCGAGGCCAACGGCGCCGTCGACGCCGTGGCGCAGGCCTTGGGCACGACGCGGCTGATCGAACTGCCCGAGGTCGAGCGCGCCCGCGCTGCCGCCTTCCTGATCACCAATGCCGAAGGTGCGACCTTGCATCTGGACGACCTGCGCCGCCGGGCGGCGGACTTCGAGCCGCTGTCGCGTGACCGCTTTCTTGCCGGCGCGCTGCTGCCGGCGGCGTGGGTGCAGCAGGCACAGCGCGTGCGTCACTGGTTCGCGCGGCGCGTGGCCGCGATGTTCGAGAACGTCGATGTGCTGATCGCCCCGGCCACGCCCTGCGTCGCGCCGCTGATCGGCACCGACTGGCTGCACATCGGCGACAAGCGCCTGCCGGCCCGCGCCAGCATGGGCTTGTTGACGCAGCCGATTTCCTGCATCGGCCTGCCGGTGGCGACCGTGCCGCTGTGGGGCATGAGCACGGAGCAGCCGCACCTGCCGATCGGCGTGCAGCTGATTGCCGCGCCATGGCGCGAGGACCTGTGCCTGCGTGTCGCCGCGCACCTGCAGGCGCAGGGCCTTTGCAGTGCGCCGGTGGCCAAGGGCTTCTGAGCATGGAACTCGACCGCCCCGACGTGCTGGCCGAACTGAAGGCGGCCTTTGCGCGCTACGAAAACGCGCTGGTCAACAACCGCATCGACGTGCTCGACGAACTGTTCTGGGACAGCGCGCAGACCGTGCGCTACGGCGTCAACGAAAACCTCTATGGCATCGACGCCATCCGCGACTTTCGCCAGGCGCGCCCGGCCACCGGCCTGGCGCGCACGCTGCAGCGCACCGTGATCAGCACCTTCGGCGACGACTTCGGCACCGCGATGACCGAGTTCCGTCGTGTCGGCGGCAACAAGCTCGGCCGGCAGAGCCAGACCTGGTGCCGCATCGACGAGCGCTGGGTGATCGTTGCCGCGCATGTCAGCCTGATCGACGAGCCCGCTGTTTCCTGAACGCCTGCCCCAACCCTGAAGGAGTGACCATGAACCACGATCGATTGCAAGGCCTGCAAGCCGCATTGGACATCGACGCGCGCCGCCGTCGCGTGTTGACGGGCGGCGCACTTCTCGGCGGCAGCCTGCTGCTGCCCGGCGCGCTGCGCGAAGCCATGGCGCAGGCGCCGCTGACGCTGGGCGTGATCTACGTCGGCCCGCGTGGCGACTTTGGCTACAACCAGGCGCAGGCGCAGGCCGCCGCGGCGGTGAAGAAGCTGCCCGGCGTGAAGGTGGTGGAAGAAGAAAACGTCCCCGAGACCGCCGCGGTGCAAAAGACGATGGAGGCGATGATCAACCAGGACAAGGCCGGGTTGATCTTCGCCACCAGCTTCGGCTACTTCGACCCGCACATGCTGAAGATGGCCGAGAAGTACCCGAAGGTGCGCTTCGCCCATTGCGGCGGCATGTGGACCGAGGGCAAGCACCCGAAGAACGCCAGCAGCTACTTCGGCTACATCGACGAATGCCAATACCTGGCGGGCGTGATCGCCGGCTACACCAGCAAGACCAAGAAGCTCGGCTTCATTGCCGCCAAGCCGATCCCACAGGTGCTGCGCAACATCAACGCCTTCACGCTGGGCGCGCGCAGCGTCGACCCGAGCATCACAACGCGCGTCATCTTCACCGGCGAGTGGTCGATGCCGGTGAAGGAGGCCGAAGCCGCCGGCAGCCTGATCGACCAGGGCGTGGACGTGCTCACCTGCCATGTCGACAGCCCGAAAGTCATCGTCGAGACGGCCGAGAAGCGCGGCATCTATTCCAGCGGCTACCACGCCAGCCAGGCCGCGCTGGCACCGAAGGGCTACCTGACCGGCGCGGAGTGGGACTGGAGCACGCCCTATGCGGCGCAGATCAAGGCCGCGCAGGCCGGCACGCCGATGCCGAATCTGCTGCGCGGCGGGCTGAAGGAAGGCTACGTGAAGATGTCGCCCTACGGCCCGGCGGTGTCCGATGCGGCGAAGAAGAAGGCCGACGCGATCAAGGCCGAAATGATGAAAGGCGGCTTCGTCATCTTCAAGGGCGCGATCAAGGACAACAAGGGCGCCGTCGTCATCGCCGCGGGCACCAGCATCGACCAGTTCAATCCCGAACTGGAGAAGATGAACTACCTGGTCGAGGGCGTCGTCGGCTCGATCCCGGGTTGATCGACTCGCGCCCCGGGCCATGAACACGCTTGCCGCTCCGGCATTGACTGCGCCGCCCGGCGTGCCCCTGGCCCACAGGCTGCGCGCGCTGGGCGGATCGCTGGTGCCGGCGGCGGCGGCGCTGGGCGTGACGGTCGTGCTGTTCTCGGCCGCGGTGACGATGGCCGGCTTCGACCCTTTCGAGGTCTGGGGGCTGATCGTGATGGGCGGTTTCGGCGACGCCTTCGCCTGGCAGAACACGCTGCAGCGCGCCGCGCCGTTGATCCTCACCGGGCTGGCGGTGGCGCTGCCGGCGCAGGCCGGGCGCGTCATCATCGGCAACGAGGGGGCACTGGTGCTCGGCGGCCTGGCCGCCGCGGCACTGGGTTTCAAGCTGGCGCCCCTCGGGCCCTGGCTGGTGTGGCCGGCGATGGCTCTGGCCGGTGCCGCGGCCGGCGGGCTGTGGATCGGCCTCGTCGGCTGGCTGCGCGAAAAGCGCGAGGTCAACGAGACCATCGCCAGCCTGCTGATGTCGTTCATCGCCATCGCGCTGTTCAACCAGATGGTCGAGACGGTGCTGCGCGATCCGGCCAGCCTGAACAAACCCTCGACGCATCCGCTGCCCGAAGCGCTGATGCTGCCGCCGCTGCCCGGGCTGGACGTGCACTGGGGCCTGGCCGTGGGCATCGTCGTCGCGCTGCTCGCCTGGGCCGTGGTGCGCTTCACGCCGTTGGGCCTGGCGCTGCGCGTGGCCGGCGGCAATCCGCGCACCGCGCTCGGCGTCGGCTTGCCCGTGGCCTGGCTGACGATCGGCGCCTGCGCCGCCGGCGGCGCCTGCGCCGGGCTGGCCGGCGCGGTCGAGGTGGCGGCGGTGCACGGCGCGGCGAATGCGTCGCTGATTGCCGGCTACGGCTACAGCGGCATTCTCATCGCGTTCGCCGCGCGCTTCTCGCCGCTGGGTGTGGTGCCGGTGGCGATTCTGGTCGGCGGCATTGCCGCCAGCGGCAGCCTGCTGCAGCGTCGACTGGGGCTGCCCGACGCTTCCGTGACAGTGCTGCTGGGCTTTGCCTTCGTCGCGCTGATCGCCTGCGAGACGCTGCGCGGCCGCACGTTCTGGAAGCGCCATGGGTGACACGCTCGGCTGGTGGGGCGTGCCCCTGGCCATCCTCGGCGGTGCCATCCGCGTCGGCACGCCGCTGCTGTGGGTCAGTCTGGGCGAGACGGTCACGGAAAAGTCCGGGCGCATCAACCTCGGGCTCGAAGGCACCTTGCTGATGGGCGCGATGACCGCCTTCGCCGTGTCGCTGCACAGCGGCAACCCCTGGTTCGGCATCCTTGCCGCGGCGGCGGTCGGCGTGCTGTTCGGCGTGCTGCACGGCGCGCTGTGCAGCCTGACGCGGGTCAATGACACGGCGATGGGCATCGCTCTGATGCTCGCCGGCTCGGGCCTGGCCTTCTGGCTCGGCAAGCCCTTGATCCAGCCCAGTGCGCCCGATCTGCCGATGCTTTCGCTGGGCGGCTGGAGCAGCACGCCCGCGGTGCAGGCCGCACTGACCATCAACCCGCTGTTCCTCATCGGCGTCGTGCTCGCCTTTGCGGTGTACTGGGCCTTCGGCCATACGCGCGTCGGCTTGCGACTGCGCGTCGTCGGCGACAGCGAGAACGCCGCGCGCGCCTTCGGCCTTTCGCCCAGCGGCTACCGCATTGCCGCCACCGCTTTCGGCGGGGCCTGCGCCGGCGTTGGTGGTGCCTCGTTGTCGCTGGTCTATCCGGGCGCGTGGAGCGAGGCGCTGTCCAGCGGCCAGGGCGTGATGGCGGTGGCGCTGGTCATCTTCGCGCGCTGGGACCCGCGGCGCTGCATCCTCGCCGGGCTGCTGTTCGGCGGCGCCAGTGCCATCAGCCCGGCGCTGCAGGCCATGGGCTACACGCAGGGCTACTACCTTTTCGCTGCGCTGCCCTACGTGCTGACCTTGGCACTGCTGATCGGCCTGGGCAAGCCGGGGCCGAGCGATGGCGCGCCGGGTGAACTGTCACTGAACCGCTGAACACCATGAAGCCCTTCGCCCCGGTCAATGCCCACCCCTATGCGTGGCCCTACGACGCGGCCGCCACGGCTGCCAACACGGCGCTCATCGTCATCGACATGCAGTTCGATTTCGTCGGCGTCGGAGGCTATGTCGATCGCATGGGCTACGAGCTGAGCGCGGTGCGCGCACCCATCACACCGATCGCGGCGCTGCTGGCGCGCGCGCGCGGCTTGGGCATGACAGTGATCCACACCCGCGAAGGCCATCGCCCCGACCTGTCCGACCTGCCCGCCAACAAGCGCTGGCGCTCGCGCCAGATCGGCGCCGACGGCATCGGCATCGGCGACGCGGGGCCCAACGGCCGCATCCTGGTGCGTGGCGAGCCGGGCTGGCAGATCATCGAGGAACTGGCGCCGGAGCCCGGCGGGGTGGTCGTCGACAAGCCCGGCAAGGGTTCGTTCTGCGCCACCGACCTGGAGCTGATGCTCAACCTGCGCGGCATCCGCAACCTGGTGCTCACCGGCGTGACCACCGACGTGTGCGTGCACACGACGATGCGCGAGGCCAACGACCGCGGTTTCGAATGCCTGATCGTCAGCGACGCCACCGGCGCCACCGATGCCGGCAACCACCGCGCGGCGCTGAAGATGGTGACGATGCAGGGCGGCGTGTTCGGCGCGGTGGCTTCGTCGTTGCAATGCCTCGAAGCCTGGAGCGCCTGATGTCGGAGCATCTGATTCCAAGCCAGCCCGAAGTCCATGGCGCCGCGCGCGTCGAGATGTTGGGTTACTCCAAACGCTTCGGCGCGCTGCAAGCGCTGCAAGACGTGTCGTTGACCGTCGAAGCAGGCAGCTTCCATGCGCTGCTGGGCGAAAACGGCGCCGGCAAGTCCACCCTCGTCAAGGCGCTGATCGGCTTCTATCGCGCCGACGGCGGCAGCGTCATGGTCGATGGCCGCGAGCGCGAGATCCACAGCCCGCGCGACGCCGCGGCACTCGGTCTGGGCATGATCTTCCAGCACTTCACCGTCGTGCCGGGCATGACGGTGGCCGAGAACCTGGCGCTGGCGCAGCGCGACCTGAAGCTGGTGATCGACTGGAAAGGCGAGCGCGCGCGCTTGGCCGAATTCATGGCCACCGCGCCGTTCCCGCTGAAGCTCGACGCGCGCGTGGCCGAGTTGGCGGCAGGCGAGAAACAGAAGCTCGAGATCCTGAAGGCGCTGTATGCGCGGCGCCGCTTCCTGGTGCTGGACGAGCCGACCTCGGTGCTGACGCCGCTGGAGGCCGACGAGGTGCTGGGACAGATGAAGGCGCTGTGTCAGGCCAAGCAGCTGTCGGTGCTGATCATCACGCACAAGTTCCGCGAGGTCTTCGGCTTCTGCGACGAAGTCACCGTCCTGCGCCGTGGCCGGCGCACTGGCGCAGCCAAAGTGGCCGAGACCTCGCGCGACCAGCTCGCCGGCTGGATGATGGGCGTGGCCACGGAGGAGGTGTCGGCCACCAGCGCGGCCGCCACGGCGGCGGCCGTGAAGCGGGCGGAAGCCGGCAGCAGCGAAGCGGCCCGGGATGAGCCCTCGCGCGCCGGCGCAGCTGTCACGGCGCCGCCGGGCGCGCCGCGCTTGTCGATCGGCGCGCTGCGCGTCGCGGGTGTCGAAGGGCGTTCGGCGGTGGACCGGCTGACGCTGAACGTGATGCCGGGCGAGATCGTCGGCGTGGCAGGGGTGTCGGGCAACGGCCAGCGCGAACTGGTGGCCGCGCTCACCGGCGCGCTGCCGATCGCCGGCGGACAGGTCTGGGTGGACGGTGAACCCTACCTGCCCACGCGCCAGATGATGCGCAGCCTGGGCGTGCGCAGCCTGCCCGAAGAGCCGCTGCACAACGCCTGTGTCGGCAAGCTGGCGCTGGCGGAGAACCTGGCGCTGCGTGGCTTCGACCGCGCGCCGCTGGCGCGTGGCGCGTGGCTGTCGCGCGCCGCGATGCGCCAGCAGGCGCTGGCCAAGATCGCGGCCTTCAAGGTCAAGACGCCGGGCCCGGATGCGGCCATCGAAACCCTGTCGGGCGGCAACGTGCAGCGCGCCGTGCTGGCGCGCGAGCTCGACGGCAACCCGCGGCTGCTGATCGTCGCCAACCCGTGCTTCGGGCTGGACTTCCAGGCCAGTGCCGAAATCCATGCGCGGTTGCGCGCCGCGCGCGATGCCGGCGCCGGCGTGCTGCTGGTCAGCGAGGACCTGGACGAGATCCTGGCGTTGGCGTCGCGCTTGCTGGTGTTGTCGCATGGCCATGTGGCCCTGGAATGCGCCACCGCAGCGGCGGACATCTCGGCCATTGGCCGCGCCATGGCCGGGGACATGAAGGAGGCCGCATGAAGACCGTCGACGCGCGGCCCTATCCATACCGCTTCGAGCCGGCGCACACCGCCGTGGTGTTGATCGACATGCAGCGCGACTTTCTCGAACCCGGCGGCTTCGGCGCGATGCTCGGCAACGACGTGACGACGCTGCAGCGCATCGTGCCGGCCTGCGTGCAACTGCTGGCGCTGGCGCGGCGCCACGGTTTGAAGATCGTGCACACCCAGGAGGCGCACGACCCTCAGCTGGCCGATTGCCCGCCGTCGAAGAAGGCGCGAGGCGGTCTGAGCTGCGGCATCGGCGACAACGGTCCGCTCGGCCGTGTGCTGGTGGTTGGCGAAGCGGGCGCTGACTTCGTGCCTGAGTTGCAGCCACAGCCCGGCGACACGGTGCTGCGCAAGCCGGGCAAGGGCGCCTTTCATGCCACCGGGCTGGATGCGCTGCTGCACGCGCAGGGCATCACGCACCTGCTGATCGGCGGCGTGACCACCGAGGTGTGCGTGCAGACGACGATGCGCGAGGCCAACGACCGCGGCTACGAGTGCCTGCTGGTGCAGGACTGCGCGGCCAGCTACTTCGCGCACTTCCACGACGCGGTGGTGGAGATGGTGGTGGCGCAAGGCGGCATCGTCGGCTGGGCGGCGCCGTTGGCCGAGCTGCAGGCGGCGTTCGACGGCGGCGCGGCACTGCCCACCGCCTACGACGAAGTGTCGGCCCAGGCCTGAGATGCTGCGCCTGGCCTCAATGCGCCTGCTCGGCGCGCTGCCCAACCTGGCCGGCGTCGTCGTCATCAGCTTCATCCTGACGCGCGCACTGCCCGGCGACCCGGCTGCTTATTTCGCCGGTGCGGCGGCGACCAAGGAAGCCATCGGCCAGGTGCGCGCCCAGCTCGGCCTGGACAAGCCCCTGCTGGAGCAGTTCTTCCTCTACTTCGGCGCGCTGTCGCGTGGCGACATGGGACTGTCGCTGACCACCGGCCAGCCGGTGCTGCAGGAGCTGCTGGCGCGGCTGCCGGCGTCGCTGGAGATGGTGCTGCTGGCGCTGCTGCTGGCCTGCGCCATCGCGCTGCCGCTGGGCGTGCTGGCGGCGACGCGGCCCGGCAGCTGGATCGACCAGCTGTGCCGGCTCATCACCACCGCCGGCGTGTCGCTGCCGACCTTCTTCACCGGCTTGCTGCTGGCCTACGTGTTCTATTTCCTGCTCGGCTGGGCGCCGTCGCCGCTGGGCCGGCTGGACCCGATGTTCTCGCCGCCGCCCCATGTCACCGGGCTGTACCTGATCGATGCCGCGCTGGCCGGCGACGGCACGCTGTGGTGGGCCAGCTTCCGGCAGCTGATCCTGCCGGTGCTGACGATGGCGATCTTCGTGCTGGCGCCGATCGCGCGCATGACGCGCGCGTCGATGCTGGCGGTGCTGTCGGCCGACTTCATCCGCACCGCGCGTGCCAGCGGGCTGTCGTCGACCACGGTGCTGGTGACCTATGCGCTGCGCAATGCGCTGCTGCCGGTGGTGACGACCTTGGGCATGGTCTTCGGCTTCATGCTCGGCAGCAGCGTCATCGTCGAGAAGGTCTTCGGCTGGCCCGGCGTGGGCAGCTATGCGATCGACGCGCTCACCGCCAGCGACTACGCGCCGGTGCAGGGCTTCGTGCTGGCGATGGGCATCCTGTTCGTGCTGCTCAACCTGCTGGTCGATCTGCTCTACGGGCTGATCGACCCGCGCGCGAGCGTCCGGGCATGAGACCGACGTCGACAATGGCTCGGCGGGCCGAGCGCCGGGCCGCTTCCAAGCCGGCCCGCGTCCCCTCGGGAGATCGGCCGACGTACCCGTCGGACGAGGGACACACATGAACCGCGAACACCCTCAAGCACATGCGCCACGTGCTCGGCGAGAACCCGGTCACGCTGGCCGCGATGGCGCTGTTCACGCTGTTCGTGCTGATGGCGCTGCTCGGCCCGTCGCTGGTGCCCTACGATCCTCTGGCCAGCGACAGCGCCGTCGCGCTGCAGCCGCCCTCGGCGGCGCACTGGTTCGGCACCGACGCGCTCGGCCGCGACATCTTTTCGCGCACGGTGGTGGCGACAAGGCTCGATCTGGGCATCGCCGTCTCGGCGGTGGCGCTGTCCTTCCTCATCGGCATGCCGCTGGGCCTGGCGGCAGGCTTCTTCGGCGGCTGGTGGGACCGCATCATCGTGCGTGCCGCCGACACCATCATGGCCTTCCCGCTTTTCGTGCTGGCGATGGGCATCGTCGCCGCGCTCGGCAACACGGTGGGCAACATCGTGCTCGCCACCGCGATCATCAACCTGCCCTTCTACGTGCGCGTTGCGCGTGCCGAGGCCAACGTGCGCCGCGAGGCCGGCTGGATCGAGGCGGCGCGCCTGTCCGGCAACGGCGACGCGCGCATTCTGGCCGTGCACCTGTTCCCGAACTCGCTGCCGCCGGCGATGGTGCAGGTCAGCCTGAACATGGGCTGGGCGATCCTCAACGCCGCGGGCCTGAGCTTCATCGGCCTGGGCGTGCGCCCGCCGACGCCGGAGTGGGGCATCCTCGTCGCCGAAGGCGCGCAGTTCATCGTCAGCGGCGAATGGTGGGTCAGCTTCTTCCCCGGCGTGGTGCTGATGCTGGCGGTGTTCAGCTTCAACCTGCTGGGCGACGCGCTGCGCGACATCTTCGATCCGAGGCGGAGGACATGACGAAATCGGCGCCGGGCCGCCCAAGCCGATTTCGATCCCCACCGGGGCGGAGCGGGGACACAAGCAGTCCCTGCGGCCTGATTGTGCCGAGCGACGGGCCGAAGCTCTGGTTCGGCGCGGCCGGCAGGGCCGGCCGGCGCACTCGCCGGACGAGGGGCTGTCATGACCCAGCCGCCGCTGCTGGAGGTCAAGGACTTCGCCCTCGAGTTCCGCACCCGCGGCGGCACGGTGCGCGCGATCGAAGGCATCGACCTGAGCCTGCGCAAGGGCGAGATCGTCGGCCTGGTGGGCGAAAGCGGCTCGGGCAAGTCGGTGCTGAGCTACGCCTGCTCGGCATCAGCGACCGCGCCGCGCGCGTCACGGCGGGGAGCGCCGTGTTCGGCGGCATGGACCTGCTGCGTGCGCGACGAAAGCGAGCTGGCCGACCTGCGCGGGCGCGAGATCTCGATGATCTTCCAGAGCCCGCGCACCGCGCTCAACCCGATCCGCCGCGTCGGCCTGCAGATCGAGGACGTGCTGCGCCGCCACGCCGCCGCGCCCGGCGTCGACCTCGGCACGCAGCCTGAAGCGAGCGCGCGGTGCAGGCGCTGCGCGACGTGGCCATCGCCGACCCCGAGCGGCGCCTTTCGGCCTACCCCTTCGAGATGTCCGGGGGCATGTGCCAGCGCGTGATGATCGCGCTGGCGCTGGCCTGCCGCCCCAGCCTGCTGATCGCCGACGAACCGACCACCGGGCTGGACGTGACCACGCAGGCGGCGGTGATGGACCTGATCACCGAGCTGGCACGCGAGCGCCAGATGGCGACGCTGTTCATCACCCACGACCTGGGCCTGGCGGCCGACCACTGCGACCGCATCGTCGTGATGCACGCCGGCCATGCGGTGGAAAGTGCGCCAACGAAGGCGCTGTTCGCCGCGCCGCGGCACCCCTACACCGCCGGCTGATGAGCAGCACGCCGGGCGAGCAGCAGCCATCGGCCGAGCCTGGCGCCGGTGCCTGGCAACCTGCCCGACCTGCGCCGCGACGACCTGCCGGCCTGCCGCTTCGCCGAACGCTGCGAGCGCGCGCAGCGCCCGATGCCGGCGCGAGCGTCCGCAGCTCGATGCCGGCGCGCCGTCCACGGCGTGGCCTGCTGGCACCCGCTGCAGCGCCCGCGCCGCATCGCGCAGGAGCCCGCGCGTGTCTGAGCCCTGCTGCAGGTCGAACGCGTGCACAAGCGCTTTCCCGTCGCCGGCAGGCGCGGCTCGATGCTGCATGCGGTGGACGATGTGTCGCTGCAGCATCGGCGCCGGGCGAAAGCGTCGGCCTGGTCGGCGAATCGGGCTGCGGCAAGATCGACGCTGGTGCGCCTGCTGGCGCGGCTGCTCGACCCGACCGAAGGGCGCATCGTCTTCGACGGCACCGACCTGGCCGCGACGCCGGCGGCGCGCTTTGCGCGCACGCCGTCGCGCGCGGCGATCCAGATGGTGTTCCAGGACCCGACCGACAGCCTGAACCCGCGCTTCACCGCGCGCGAAACCATCGGCGAGCCGCTTGCCTGCTGTCGCAGGCTGCGACCGCGCAGCGGCCGACGCGCGGGTCGATGAGGTGGCCACGCAGGTGGGCCTGCCGGCCGAGCACTGCTGTCGCGCTTTCCGCACCAGCTGTCGGGCGGGCAGAAGGCGCGCGTCGGCATCGCGCGCGCGCTGGCCGTGAAGCCCACGGCTGCTGATCCTGGACGAACCCACCGCGGCGCTCGACGTGTCGGTGCAGGCCGTCGGTGCTGCAACTGCTGGCAGCAACTGCGTGCCGAGCTCGGCCTGAGCTACCTGTTCGTCTCGCACGACCTCAACGTCGTGCGCCTGCTTACCGACCGGGTGGCGGTGATGTACCTCGGCAAGATCGTCGAGGTCGGGCCGTCGGAGCAGGTCTTCCGCGCGCCGCGCCACCCCTACACGCAGGCGCTGGTGTCGGCCATTCCCGGGCCAGGGGCCGCGCATCCGGCTCGGCGGCGAGAGTCGCCAGCCCGATCGATCCGCCGCGCGCACGCCTGCCGCTTCCACGGCCGCTGCCCGCAGGGCGAGGACCGCTGCGCGCGCGAGGCGCCGCCGCTCGTCAGCGCATCGGGCCGCGCTGGGTGGCCTGCCACTTTGCCGTCATGATGCCGAGATGTCTGCACTGACTCCGCTGGCCGAGGCACCGCCGCGCGCGCAATCTTGCCGAGCAGGTCTATGCGCGGCTGAAGGCCGAGCTGCACGACTTCATGTGGGTCCCGGCGACCGCTTTTCCGAAGCCGAGATCGGCCAGCGCACTGGGGGTCAGCCGCACGCCGGTGCGCGAGGCGCTGTTCAGGCTGCGCAACGAGGGCTTTCTCGACGTCGAATCCAAGATCCGGCTGGTTCGTCAAGCCGATCGACTTCGGCAGGCTCGACGCAGCTGTACGACCTGCGCGTCGTGCTGGAGCTGGCCAGCGTGGCCAGGCTGGTGGCGCGCGAGGCGAACCCGCCCGGCACTGGAGGAGCTGAAGGCGGCGTGGCTGGTTGCCGGCGAGCGAGCGCTTGAGCGACGCGCGCGCGGTCGGCGCGCTGGACGAAGCCTTCCACGCCGCGCTGGTCAGCGCCGCCGGCAATGCTGAGATCGCGCGCGTGCACCAGGACGTGACCGAACGCATCCGCATCGTGCGGCGCCTGGATTTCACGCGCGCCGACCGCATCGAGGCCACCTACCAGGAGCATGCCAAGGTGCTGCGCGCGGTGATGCAGCGCAAGCTCGACGTGGCGCAACTGCTGCTCAAGGCGCACATCGAGCAGAGCAAGGTCGAGGTGCGCAAGATCAGCCTGCATGCGATGCACCAGGCCAGGCGTCATCGGCCGAAGCCGGACTGAGCTCAGGCCCGCGGCAGCGTGACCTGGAAGGTGGTGCCGGCGCCCGGCGTGCTGCGCGCCTCGATGCGTCCTTGCATCAGCGTCACCAGAGCGCGCGTCACGCTCAGGCCGATGCCGGTGCCTTCGACGCCGCCGCCCGCCTGCGCCAGCCGGTTGAAGGGCTCGAACAGGTGCGGCAGGTCGGCGGCGTCGATGCCCACGCCGGTGTCGCTGACCTCGATCGTCAGGCAGGGCCGGTCCTGCTCCGGCGCGGCCGGCGCGATCGACAGTCGCACCGCCCCGCCGGCGTGGTTGTATTTGACGGCGTTGGACAGCAGGTTCAGCAGCACCTGACGCAGCCGCGTGCGATCGGCGCGTGCCGCCAGGCCCTGGCCCTGCAGCTGCAGCGTGAGTTCCACGGCGGCAGCGGCGGCTTGCGGGCGCAGCATGTCGATGGCCTCTTCGGCCAGGGCATCCATCGGCACCGCATCGAGCTGCACCTGCAGGCTGCCGCTTTC
The DNA here is from genome assembly GCA_963837675.1 of uncultured beta proteobacterium. Classification (GTDB taxonomy): domain Bacteria; phylum Pseudomonadota; class Gammaproteobacteria; order Burkholderiales; family Burkholderiaceae_C; genus Rubrivivax. The sequence goes on from CAWIOH010000003.1 coordinate 1,047,367, forward strand.
GATGCGCGTCAGGTCGAGCAGGTCGCCGATCATCTGCAGCAGATGTTCGCCGGCCTCGCGGATCAGCTTGACGCGCCGCCGCTGGCCTTCGCTCATCGGCTCGGTGCGATCGATCTCCAGCAGCTGCGAAAAACCCAGCACCGCGTTCAGCGGCGTGCGCAGCTCATGGCTCATGCGCGACAGGAACTCCGTCTTGGCGCGGTTGGCGGCTTCAGCCGCGGCCTTGTCCTGGCGCGCGCGCTCCAGCTCGCGCAGCTCGGTCACGTCCTGCATGTAGCCATGCCAGACGGTGCTGCCATCGGCGCCGCGCATCGGCGATGCCGTGGCCAGGATCCAGCGCTGCGCATCGTCCGCGCTGCGCACGCGGAACTCCCAGCGCCACAACGACAGGCTGTGCGCCGATTCGACGATGCTGGCGGTGACGGCGTCGCGGTCGGCCTCGTCGATCAGCGCCATCAGCGCCGCGGCATTGACCGCTGCCAGCGCCGGGTCCAAGCCGAGCAGCGTGCGCGCCTGCTCGCTCAAATACGGGAAGCGCGGCGTCAGCGCGGCGTCCAGCTCGAACTGGTAGAGCACGCCGGGCACATGCTGCGCGATGCGTTCGAGCCGTGCCGCGGCCTGGGACGCGGCCTGTTCGTTGCGCCGCTGTTCGGTGATGTCGGTTTGCGTGCCGACCATGCGCCGCGGCCGGCCGTCGGCATGCCATTCGACGATGCGGCCCCGTTCCTGGTACCAGCGCCACCGGCCGTCGCGTGCGTGGATGCGGTAGGCGTGCTCGTAGGCTTCGGTCTCGCCGCGCGCGTGGCGCACATAGGCCGCGTGGTTGGCGGCGCGATCGTCGGGGTGGATCAGAGCGTCCCAGTCCTGCTGCGTCGAGCCCGAGTCCTGCGGTTCATAGCCCAGCATCTCCAGGCCGCGGTCGATGTCGGACAGCGTGTCCGAATCGATGTCCCATTCCCAGACGAAGGTGCCGGCGCCGCGCATCGCGCCGAGCACCATCTCCAGGTGGCCGGCGTGCGCCGCATGTTGCGCCGGCGCGGCGTCGTTGAACAGCAGCGCGGCGGCCGCATCCAGCAGCGGCGCCATGTCGCTCGCCAGCTGTCGGGCATCGGCATTCGCCGGCAGGGGCAGTTGCAGCACGCCGACCTGGCGCCCCAGGCGCAGCAGCGGCAGGGATGTCCGCGCAGGCGAGCCCGCTTGCGCCGCCACGCCCGGCGCGCCCTGCAGCTGCCAGCGCTGCGTGCCGGCGTCGTCCAGCGCCAGCAGACGGCACGGGTGCCCGAGCTTTTGCGCCACGCCATTGAGCAGCCGATTCAACGCGTGCCGCGCATCGCCGCGGCTCAGGTGATCGAGCAGCGCGGCCTGCGCCAGCGCGTGCCAGCCGGTGGCGTCGGCCACGGGGGTGGTGTCGCGGATCATCGTGTCGCGCTGGATGCGCGGGCCGCGCTCAATGGGCGGCGTGCAACGTCTCGCCGGCCTTCAACCGATACACGGTTCCGCAATAGGGACACATGCTCTGGCCGGTGGTGGCCACATCGAGGAAGACGCGCGGATGGGTGCTCCACAATGCCATCTTCGGGTTCGGGCAGAAGACCACGCCCGGGCCTTGCAGGTCCTTGGCCAGCACTTCGACCGTTGCCGGTGGTTGCTTCATGTCCGCGCCCCTTCAGACCCGAGTCAGCCACTCGGCATACTTGGCATTGCGCCCGTTGACGATGTCGAAGAAGGCCGATTGGATCTTCTCCGTCACCGGCCCGCGCGAGCCGATGCCGATCTGCACGCGATCGAGCTCGCGGATCGGCGTGACCTCGGCCGCGGTGCCGGTGAAGAAGGCCTCGTCGCAGATGTAGACCTCGTCGCGGGTGATGCGCTTTTCCACCAGCTTCAAGCCCAGGTCCTGGCAGATGTTGAAGATGGTGTCGCGCGTGATGCCGTTGAGCGCGCCGGCCGACAGGTCGGGCGTATAGACCACGCCCTTCTTCACGATGAACAGGTTCTCGCCCGCGCCTTCACTGACGAAACCCGAGGCGTCGAGCAGCATCGCCTCGTCATAGCCGTCGTCCAGCGCTTCCATGTTGGCCAGGATGGAGTTGGTGTAGTTGCTCACCGCCTTGGCCTGCGTCATCGTGATGTTGACGTGATGCCGCGTATAGCTGCTGACCTTGACGCGGATGCCGCGTTTCATGCCCTCTTCGCCCAGGTAGGCACCCCAGGGCCAGGCCGCGACCATCAGGTGGATGGTGTTGCCCTTCGGGCTGACACCGAGCTTTTCGCTGCCGATCCAAACCAGCGGGCGCAGGTAGCAGCTCTCCAGTCGGTTCACGCGCACCACCTCACGCTGCGCGTCCATCACCTGCTCGAGCGAATAGGGGATCTTCATGCGCAAGATCTTGGCACTGTTGAACAAGCGCTCGGTGTGCTCGCGCAGGCGAAAGATGGCCGTGCCGTTGACCGTGTCATAGGCGCGCACGCCCTCGAAGGCGCCGCAGCCGTAGTGCAGCGTGTGCGACAGCACGTGGATCTTGGCGTCGCGCCATTCGACCAGCTGGCCGTCCATCCAGATCTTGCCGTCGCGGTCGGCTAGGGACATGGTGTGTCCTCGGTGAAATGAGTGGTGCCGATTCTAAGGGCCGGCCTCGCCGGCGCGATGCAGCGTCCAGCGCTGCAGCTTGCCGCCGCCATCGAACTCCAGCCGCAGCCGCGCGCCGCCCGCATCGGCCCAGCCCCACGCTTCCGGGGATGCGCACAAGCGCGTGCCCAGGCTGCGCGTGTGCACCAGCACCTGCATCAACGTCATGCCCGCCTTCAACTGGCCGTGCAGCATGACGGCACTGTCCACATGGCCGACGGGCTGGCCGGCAGCAACTTTGAGCACGCGCAGGGAGCGGCTGAACTGCAGCAGCAACCAGAACACCGCCACGGTCACGCCGAGCAGCACGCCGGGCCAGCCCCAGCCGATGTAGCCGGCGGCGATGCCCATCGCGGCCAGGCCCCAGCCGACGAGTGGATTCAAGCTGCGCTGCGGGCGAAGTCGCGCACCGCCTCGATCGCCTCTTCGATGCGCTGCACGGCGTGGATCGCCAGTCCTTCGATCGGCTTCTTCGGCGCATTGGCCTTCGGTACCACGGCGACGCTGAAGCCCAGCTTGGCGGCTTCCTTCAAACGCTCCTGCCCACGTGGTGCGGGCCGCACCTCGCCGGCCAGGCCGACCTCGCCGAAGGCGATGAAACCGCGCGGCAGCGGCTTGCCGCGCAAGCTGCCGTGAATCGCCAGCAGCACCGCCAGGTCGGCCGCCGGCTCGCTGATGCGCACGCCGCCGACGGCGTTGACGAACACGTCCTGGTCCATGCAGCTGACGCCGGCGTGGCGGTGCAGCACTGCCAGCAGCATCGCCAGCCGGTCGCGGTCCAGCCCCACCGACAAGCGCCGCGGGCTGGGCCCGCCTGAATCGACCAGGGCCTGGATCTCCACCAGCAGCGGGCGCGTGCCTTCCAGCGTGACCAGCACGCAACTGCCCGGCACCGGTTCGCCGTGCGTGGACAGGAAGATCGCGCTCGGGTTGGCCACGCCCTTCAGGCCCTTCTCGGTCATCGCGAACACGCCGATCTCGTTGACCGCGCCGAAGCGGTTCTTGATGGCGCGCACCAGGCGGAAGCTGCTGTGCGTGTCGCCCTCGAAGTACAGCACCGTGTCGACGATGTGCTCCAGCACGCGCGGGCCGGCCAGCGTGCCGTCCTTGGTGACATGGCCGACGAGCACGATGGCCGTGCCGCTGGCCTTGGCGTGGCGCGTCAGCTGCGCCGCGCATTCGCGCACCTGCGCCACCGAGCCCGGCGCGGAGGTCAGCTGCTCCGAGTACAGCGTCTGGATCGAATCGATGACGCAGAAGTCCGGCGCCTCGGCCTGCAGCGCGAAGACGATCTTCTCCAGGCTGATCTCGGCCAGCACGCGCACCTGCCTGCCGTCCAGTCCCAAGCGTCGCGCGCGCAGCGCCACCTGCGCGCCGCTTTCCTCGCCGGTGATGTACAGCACCTTCATCTGCCTCGACAGGCTGTCGGCGGCTTGCAGCAACAAGGTGCTCTTGCCGATGCCGGGGTCGCCGCCGATCAGCACCACGCCACCGGTGACGATGCCGCCGCCGAGCACGCGGTCGAGTTCGTCCTGGCCGGTGGGCGTGCGCGGCAGGTCGGCCACGACGATGTCGGCCAGCGTGGCCACCGGCGGCGTGGCACTCGCGCCCTGGAAGCGGTGCGACGCCGGGCCCTCGGCGCGCACTTCCTGCAAGGTGTTCCAGGCACCGCAGTGCGGGCACTTGCCCAGCCACTTCGGGCTGCTGCCGCCGCAATCGCTGCAGGTGTATTGCGTCTTGTCCTTGGCCATGACGAGCATTGTGCGTTGCGGGCATGGCCGGCGTCGGCGCTGCCGGCTGTCTACACTGCGCGCCACGGACGCGCAGGCAGCAGGCCATGACGCGAAGCAGGAAGGACATTCGATGAGTGCAGGCCACCGGCCGCAGGTCTGGCTGGCGGCCGGCCTGGCTTGTCTGGCAATCGGCTGCGCCACGGACCAGCCCTGCGACGCGCGCACCGCGGCATCGCCGCAGGCCACCGCGGATGGCCATTTCCGCAATGCCCCGAATCCCGATGCGCTGCCGTCCAAGGACGCCTGGACCATATGGTCGCGTTTCTTCACCGCGGACAAGCAGGGCACGGTGCCGGTGGATCCGATCCCGGTGCGCCGCCTCGACCGCGCCGCGCTGGAGGCGCTGGATCCGGCGGCCAACCATCTGATCCGCCTCGGCCACTCCTCGCACCTGCTCAAGCTGCGCGGCCGCTTCTGGTTGATCGACCCGGTCTTCAGCGAGCGCGCGTCGCCGGTGCAATGGGCCGGGCCGAAGCGCTTTCACCCCACGCCGCTGACGCTGGCCGAGTTGCCGCCGATCGAAGGCCTGATCCTGTCGCACGACCACTACGACCACCTCGATGCCGCCACCATCGAAGCGCTGCGCGATCGCGTGCAGCGCTACTTCGTGCCGCTGGGGGTGGGCGCGCGGCTGCAGGAAATGGGCGTGCCGGCCGGGCGCATCGAGGAGTTCGACTGGTGGCAAGGCTCGCGGCACGGCGACGTCGAGCTGACCGCGGCGCCGGCGCAGCATTTTTCCGGCCGCACCTTGTGGGACCGCGACCGCACGCTGTGGGCATCGTGGGTCATCCGCAGCGGGCCGCACCGGCTGTTCTACAGCGGCGACTCGGGCTACTTTCCCGGCTTCAGGCAGATCGGCGAGCGTCTTGGCGGCTTCGACATCGCGCTGATGGAAAACGGCGCCTACGACGACCACTGGCCGTCGGTGCACATGTCGCCCGAGGAGACCGTGAAGGCCTTCAAGGATCTGCGCGCGCAGCTGCTGTATGTGGTGCACAACAGCACCTTCGACCTCGCCTTCCACACCTGGCGCGACCCGCTGGACCGTGTGTCGGACCTGGCGCTGCGCGAAGGCCTGCCGCTGGCCACGCCCGAGATCGGCGAGGTGCTGACGCTGGGCCGGCCGCGGATCAACGTGCTGTGGTGGAAGAACCTGCGCTGAAGACAAGGAGCCTGCGCACCGGCCTCATTCGCCGCCAGGCTTGCCGCGCTGCGTCTTGACCTGGGCGCGCAGCGCCTTGCCCTGCAACCGGCGCTGCACCGATGCCCGCGTCGGCCGCGTCGCGCGGCGCGCCCGCGGCACGTGCTGCGCCGCCAGCACCAGATCGAGCAGCCGTTGCAGCGCTGCGGCACGGTTCAGCGGCAGGCTGCGGTGCTGCTGCGCCTTGATGACGATCACGCCGTCGCTGCTGATGCGCTGGTCGGCCTGCCGCAGCAGCCGCGCCTTCAGTTCGTCGGGCAGCGACGAGGCCGGCACATCGAAGCGCAGATGCGCGGCGCTCGACACCTTGTTGACATTCTGGCCGCCCGCGCCCTGTGCACGGATGGCGCTGAATTCGGCCTCGGCCTGCAGCAGCGCCAGCAGCCGCGCCGGATCGATCATCGCCGCGGCTTCACTTGCGCAGCTTGCCGGCCACGAACAGCAGCAGCAGCGCACCCAGCACCGAGGCGATCCAGCCTGCGCCCTGTCCGGGTTGGTACCAGCCGAGACCCTGGCCGATGAAGCCGGCGGCCACCGAGCCGCCGATGCCCAGCAGGATGGTCATGATCCAGCCCATCTTCTGCTCGCCCGGCATGACGAAGCGCGCCAGCGCGCCGATGATGCCGCCGACGATGATCGTGCCGATGATGCCCATGCCGTTGCTCCCGCGGGTTCCGATGGCCCGACGATAGCGTGACGGCTCAAGCGGTGCGCGCCGGCACGCGCCGTGCCAGTGCACACATCAACTCGTAGCCGATGGTGCCGGCGCTGCGGGCCACCTCATCGATCGGCAGCAGGCTGCCGTCCGGCCCTTGGCCCCACAGCGTCACTTCGCTGCCGGGCATTGCCTGCGGTGCCGGGCCCAGGTCCACGGTGATCATGTCCATCGACACGCGACCGACGGTGCGCGTGCGTACCCCGTTCACCAGCACCGGCGTGCCGGTCGGGCACAGCCTGGGGTAGCCGTCGGCATAACCGCAGGCGGCGATGCCGATGCGAAGCGGCGCCTCGGCGACGAAGCTGCTGCCATAGCCGACGCTGTCGCCCGGTTGCAGCGACTGCACGGCAATCAGCCGGGTGCGCAAGGTCATGGCCGGCTGCAGTTGCCAATCGGCGATGTCGTGCGCGGGAAAGTCGGGCGCGCTGCCGTAGCCCATGATGCCGACGCGCACCCAGTCGCCAGCGACGCCCGCCAGCCGCGCATGGCGCAAGGTCGCAGCGCTGTTGCTCAAGGACCGCTCGCCCGGCAGGTCGCGCGTGGCAGCTTCGAACGCTGCCAGCTGGTGGGCGATGCCGCGCTCGCCGTCGGCATCGGAGAAATGCGTCATCAGCGAGATCTCGCCCACCTGCGGCAGCGCGTTCAGCCGGGCCCAGGCGCCGCGATAGGCAGCGGGCGTGAAGCCCAGCCGGTTCATGCCGCTGTTCATCTTCAGGAACACACGCTGCGGCGTTTCCGTCTTGTGCGCCGCCAGCCAGTCGATCTGCGCCTCGTTGTGCACCACGTGCCACAACTTCAGGCGCGAGCACAGCTCCAGATCGCGCGCTTCGAAAGCACCTTCGAGCAGCAGCACCGGGCCGCGCCAGCCCAGGCACCGGATGCGCTCGGCCTCGTCCAGGTCGAGCAGCGCAAAGCCGTCGGCGCCGCGCAATCCTTCGAAGGCGCGCTCGATGCCGTGACCGTAGGCATCGGCCTTGACCACGGCCCACACGCGGGCATCGGGGGCCGCCTGCCGCGCGCGGCGCAGGTTGTGCGCCAGCGCGTCGGTGTGGATCAGGGCTTCGATCGGACGCGGCATGGACGGGGCTTTCGAGGCATTCTGCCAGTGCGCTGGCGCCGAAAGGGTGCATGCTATAAACCGCTGCCCTTCCTGGAGACAAAGCGCGCGCCGAAGGCCATCGTGCCGCGCAAGACAAAGCCCGACGCGGATGAAAAAAGGCTTCTCCACCATCATGTCGGCGCAGTTCTTCAGCTCGCTGGCGGACAACGCACTGCTGGTGGCCGCGATCGAGCTGCTCAACACGTCGGGTGCGCCGGCCTGGCATGTGGCCGCGCTGCCGTCGATGTTCGCGCTGTTCTATGTGCTGCTGGCGCCCTTCGTCGGCGCCTTCGCCGACGCGCTGCCCAAGGGCAAGGTGATGTTCTTTGCCAACGCCATCAAGGTGGTGGGCTGCCTGCTGATGATGTTCGGGGCGCACCCGCTGCTGGCCTACGCCATCGTCGGCCTGGGCGCGGCGGCGTATTCACCGGCCAAGTACGGCATCCTCACCGAACTGCTGCCGCCGTCGCAGCTGGTGCGCGCCAACGGCTGGATCGAGGGGCTGACGATCCTGTCGGTGATCCTGGGCATCGTGCTCGGCGGGCAGCTGGTGGGCCAGAAGATCGCCGGCATGCTGCTGGGGTTCGACTTTCCGGTCATCGACACCGGCATCGACACGCCGGCCGAGGCGGCGATTGCCGTCATCATGGCGTTGTACGTGATCGCCGCGCTTTACAACCTGTACATCCCGCGCACCGAAGCGCCTTTGCAGAGCCTGTCGCTGCAACCGGTTGCGCTGGTGCGCGATTTTTCGTCGTGCAACGCGCGGCTGTGGAACGACAAGCTCGGCCAGATTTCGCTGGCCACGACCACGCTGTTCTGGGGCATCGGCGGCAACATGCGCGTCATCGTCTTCCCCTGGGCAGCGGTGGCGCTGGGCTACAACGTCACGCAGGCCTCGACGCTGGGCGCGGTGGTGGCCATCGGCACGGCGGTGGGCGCGGTGGTGGCGGCGCTGCACATGCGGCTGGACAAGGCCACGGCCACCATCCCGATGGGCATCGCCATGGGCTTGCTGATCGCCGGGCTGAATTTCGTCGGCCACCTGTGGGTGGCGGTGCCCTTCCTGATCCTGCTGGGCGCCGTCAGCGGCTACCTGGTGGTGCCGATGAATGCGTTGCTGCAGCACCGCGGCCACAACCTGATGGGCGCCGGCCGCTCGATCGCGGTGCAGAACTTCAACGAGCAGGCCTGCATCCTGGGCTTGAGCGCGCTGTACGCGCTGATGACCAAGTTCGGCGCCACGCCCTTCGGCGTGATCACCGTGCTCGGCCTGGGCGTGGCTTTCATCATGGCGCTGATCCGCCGCTGGCACCGGCGCAACTGCTCGCTGCACTTCGACGAGGTCGAACGCCTGCTGGCCATCGCCCGCTCCGACAAGCACTGATGGCGGCGCGCGGGATGTGGCTGCCAGTGCTGGCGCTGATGTTCAACGCCTTCACCTGGGGCGTGTCGTGGTGGCCGTTCCGCCAGCTCGAGGGCCGCGGGCTGCACCCGCTGTGGGCCACGGCGCTGATCTACCTGCTGGCGGTGCTGTTCATCAGCCTGGGGCGCCCGGCCAGCTGGCCGCAGCTGCTGCGTGCGCCGGCGCTGTGGGTGCTGGTGCTGGCCTCGGGCAGCACCAACGCGGCCTTCAACTGGGCGGTGACCATTGGCGACGTGGTGCGCGTGGTGCTGCTGTTCTACCTGATGCCGCTGTGGGCGGTGCTGCTGGCGCGTTGGCTGCTGCATGAGCACCTGACGCTGCTTGCCGGTGCGCGCGTGGCGCTGGCGCTGGCCGGCGCGGCCATCGTGCTGTGGCCCGAGGGCGGCGGCTGGCCGCTGCCGCACCGCCTGGCCGAAGCGCTGGCCGTGCTCGGCGGCTTCGCCTTTGCGCTGAACAACGTCATGCTGCGTCGCCAGGCGCATCAGCCGGAGATGGCGCGCGCGCTGGCCATGTTTGTCGGCGGCACCGTGGTCGCCGGCGCGCTGGCCTTCGCGCTGGGTATGCAGGGGCTTGTGCCGGCACCTCCGCCAGCGGCATGGGGCTGGCTGGGCGGCGCGTTGGCGCTGGGCGGGCTGTTCCTGCTCAGCAATCTGGCGTTGCAATACGGCGCGGCGCGCCTGAGCGCCAACGTCACCGCCGTGGTGCTGGTGACCGAGGTGCTGTTCGCCAGCGCTTCGGCGGTGGCGCTGGGCGCCGGGCGGATGAGCCTGCCGTTGCTGATCGGCGGCAGTCTGATCGTCTGCGCGGCGCTGTTGTCGGTGCGCGAGCGCTGACCCCTTCAGCGCCGCGCTGCGCGCGGTGCCGGCCGCGGCCGATGCTGCGACAGCAGTTGCCGCAGCGCCTTGTCGTCGGCCGGCTTGGCCAGGTAGTGATCGCAGCCGGCAAAGGTGCCGCGGGCGCGGTCGATCTCGCCATGGTGCGCCGACACCAGCACCAGCACCGGCGAGTGGCCTTCGACGTGTCGATGTTGGCGCTTGATGTGCTGGCACAAGGCCAGGCCGTCGAGCGCGCTGCCTTCGCCCAGCTCGACATCGATGAAGACGAAGCCGTAGGCGCGCTGCGCCAGCAGCTCCAGCGCACGGCCGCTGCCGTGGCTCAGGTCGGTATCCACGCCCAGATCCTGCAGGCGCAATTGCAGGTAGCGCAGGGCGATCGGGCTGTCATCGACGAGCAGAGCGCTTGGCTGGGCGGCGCGCCGCGGCGCGCCGGGCTGGGTAGTCGTCGGCACTCGTGGCACGAAACCCGGGGCATTGCGGGGCAGCCACGCCCGTCTCGGGCTCGCCGCCACCGGCGCGGGTGTTGCCGCCCCAGCCGCCGCGCGCCGCGAGGCCAGGGCTTCGATCTCGCGCAGCACCTGCAGCGCATCGATGGGGCGACTCAGGCGCGCGGCCGCGCCTTCGGGTGCCTGCTCGCCAATGAACACGGTGTCGGCCACGCGCCGCAATGCCAGCAGTTGCTCGACGGCGCCGGGCTGCTCGGCATCGGCCACGATCACGTCGGCGGCCACCAGTTCGCGCACCTGCTCCAGCGCCAGCGCCGGCCGCGCGGCCAGGCGGAAGAAGCTGCCCAGCGCGCGGTGTTCGAAATCGCTGAAGCCGTGCAGCGCGAAACGCAAGGGCGGGTTCATGGCGTGGTGATGCGGCGCTGCGCTTGGCTGTGCTGCTGCGGATATTATCCAAAGCCCAAGCCCGGCGTGACCCCCAAGTCCCGCCGCCCGCACCCCCGCAGGGATTCCCATGAGCAGCATCTACGACTTCGAGGCCTTGTCGATCGACGGCAAGCCTGCCCATCTGGGCACCCAGCGCGGCAAAGTGCTGCTGCTCGTCAACACCGCCAGCCAATGCGGCTTCACGCCGCAGTTCGCCGGTCTGGAGGCGCTGTGGCAGGCCTATGCCGACAAGGGCCTGGTGGTGGTGGGCTTCCCGAGCAACCAGTTCGGCGGCCAGGATCCCGGTGCCAACGAGCAGATCGCTTCGTTCTGCCAGCTGAACTACGGCGTCAGCTTCCCGATGATGGCCAAGGTGGATGTCAACGGCGCACAAGCCCATCCGCTGTGGCAATGGTTGACCGACGCCGCACCGGGGCTGCTGGGCAGCAAGGCGGTGAAATGGAACTTCACCAAGTTCCTGGTCGGCCGCGACGGCAAGGTCATCAAGCGTTATGCACCCACCGACACGCCGCAGTCGATGAAGAAGGACATCGAAGCCGCGCTGGCGGCCAAACCCTGAGCCGCCGCCAAGGAGTGCCCATGTTTGCCCATGTCGAACCCTTCGCGGGCGACCCGATCCTCGCGCTGGTCGAAGTCTTCCACGCCGATCCACGGCCGCACAAGGTCAACCTGTCGATCGGCATCTATTTCGACGAGCAGGGGCGCATCCCGGTGTTGCGCTCGGTGCAGCTGGCCGAGGCGCGCCATGTGGCCCAGGGCGGGCCCAAGCCCTATCTGCCGATCGAAGGCGCGGCCAACTTCCGCGGCGCGGTGCAGCGGCTGCTGTTCGGTGCCGACCACGCGGTATTGCGCGAGCAGCGCGTGGCCACGATCCAATCGGTGGGTTCGTCGGGCGGGTTGAAGGTCGGGGCGGATTTCATCAAGCGCTGGTTCCCGCAGGCCGAGGTCTGGGTCAGCGACCCGACCTGGGACAACCACCGCTCGATGTTCGAAGGCGCCGGCATCAAGGTGCACAGCTACCCCTACTACGACCCGGCCGGCGGCGGCGTGCGCTTCGACGCCATGCTCGATGCGCTGCAACGCCTGCCCGCCGGCAGCGTGGCGCTGCTGCACGCCTGCTGCCACAACCCCACCGGCGTCGATCTGAGCCGCGCGCAGTGGGACGCGTTGATCCCGGTGCTGGTGCAGCGCGGCCTGATCGCCTACCTGGACCTGGCCTACCAGGGCTTCGGTGACGGCATCGATGAAGACGCCTATGCCGTGCGCGCGCTCGCCGATGCCGGGGCGAGCTTCTTCGTCGCCAATTCCTTCAGCAAGAGCATGAGCGTGTACGGCGAGCGCTGCGGCGCATTGAGCGTGGTCTGTCCGAGTGCGCAGCAGGCCGACAACGTGCTGGGGCAGATGAAATTTGCCGTGCGGCGCAACTATTCCAGCCCGCCGATCCACGGTGGCCAGATCGTCGCGCACGTGCTCGACGATGCCGACCTGCGGCCGATGTGGGAGACCGAACTGGCGGCGATGCGCGGGCGCATCCTGGCGATGCGCCAGGCCTTGCACGGCGTCATCGGCGCCAAGGTGCCGGGCCGCGACTTCGGCTACTTCCTCAGCCAGCGCGGCATGTTCAGCTACACCGGCCTGAGCGCGGCGCAGGTCGATCGCTTGCGCGAGCAGTACGCGGTCTATCTGGTGCGCTCGGGTCGCATCTGCGTGGCTGGCCTGAACGGCGACAACGTCGAACGCACCGCGCAGGCCATGGCCGAGGTCTTGGCCGGCTGAAGCCGCCGCGGCGCGAATCAGGCCGTTGCGCGCCTGGCCCGCACGGCCTGGCTCAGCACCTCCAGCACCGCCAGCGAATCGTCCCAGCCGATGCAGGCATCGGTGATGCTCTGGCCATAGGCCAGCTGGGCCGGGTCGTCCTTGCCGGCGCTGAACTTCTGCGCACCGGCGACCAGGTGGCTTTCCACCATCACGCCGAAGATGCAATCGCTGCCGCCGGCGATCTGCGCGGCGATGTCGCGCGCCACGTCCACCTGGCGCTCATGCTGCTTGCTGCTGTTGGCGTGGCTGCAGTCCACCATCAGCGTGCAATCCAGCTTGGCGGCTTCGATCTCCTGGCACGCCGCCGCCACATGCGCGGCGTCGTAGTTGGGTGTCTTGCCGCCGCGCAGGATGACGTGGCAGTCCTTGTTGCCCTTGGTTTCGACGATCGCCACCTGGCCGTTCTTGTGCACCGACAGGAAGTGATGCGCGCGTGCGGCGGCCTGGATCGCATCGATGGCGATGCGCACGTTGCCGTCGGTGCCGTTCTTGAAGCCGATCGGCGCCGAAAGGCCCGAGGCCAGTTCGCGGTGCACCTGGCTTTCCGTCGTGCGCGCGCCGATCGCGCCCCAGCTGATGAGGTCGCCGATGTACTGCGGGCTGATCACATCCAGGAACTCGCTGCCCGCCGGCATGCCCAGCCGGTTGATCTCCACCAGCAGCTGGCGGGCGATGCGCAAGCCCTCGTCGATGCGGAAGCTGCAGTCGAGGTAGGGATCATTGATCAGCCCCTTCCAGCCGACGGTGGTGCGCGGCTTTTCGAAATACACGCGCATCACGATCTCCAGCGTGCCGGCGTATTTGGCGCGCAGCGGCAACAGGCGGCGCGCATAGTCCAGCGCCGCGGCCGGGTCGTGGATCGAACACGGCCCGATCACCACCAGCAGCCGGTGGTCCTTGCGCTGCATGATCTGCCGCACCGCGCTGCGCGTCTTGCCGATCAGTTTTTCCACCGGCGTGCCCGCGATCGGGAAGAAGCGGATCAGGTGTTCCGGCGGCGGCAGCGGCGTGATGTCCTTGATGCGCTGGTCGTCGGTCTCGCTGGTCTTTTCGCTCAGGGTGTAGCGCGTTTCGACGGCGCTGCTGGTCTTGGCGTGCATGGTGCATGGTCCTTCGGGTGCGTGATGCGGGCACAAAAAAACCGCCGGGGTGACCGGCGGTTGTCTGGATCGGGTGCGACGCTCGATTTACGCGCGCAACGGTGTCCAGCCGCCGGGTGGGGCCGCAAACCAGTAGCTCGTAAAGTGAAGCGTGCCGCGATGCATGGCGCGAAATGTAGCACGGCCCAGCGTGGATGGGCCGCTCAGCCCGCCATCGCCACCGCGCGCCGCGCCAGCACGCCCACCAGGTGCGCGCGGTAGGCGGCGCTGGCGTGCAGGTCGCCGTTCAACCCCTCGGCGTCGATTGAGATGCCTTCGATCGCCTTGGCAGACCAGTCCTTGTCCAGAGCGGTCTCCAGCGCCGTGGCGCGGAAGGCGCAGGCCGCAGCGCCGGTGACGGCCACGCGCGTGCCCATCGGTCCCTGGGCCACGAACACACCCACCAGCGCGAAACGCGACGCCGGCTGCTTGAACTTGGCATAGGCCGCGCGCTGCGCGATCGGGAAGCTCACGCCGGTGAGCAGCTCGCCGGGTTGCAGCGCGGTTTCATACAGCCCGAGGAAGAACTTGTCTGCTTCGATGTCGCGTTGCGAAGTGTGCACGGTGGCCCCCAGTCCCAGCACCGCCGCCGGGTAGCAGGCCGCCGGGTCGTTGTTGGCCAGGCTGCCACCGAGCGTGCCCCGGCTGCGCACCGCAGGATCGGCAATGCCGTCGGCCAGGCGAGCCAGCGCGGGGAGCTGCTTCAGCACCTCGGCCGACGCCGCCACCTGCGCATGCGTGGCCATGGCGCCGATGCGCAGGCCGCCCTTGGCCGTGGCAACGATGTCGGCCAGCCCGGCCGCATCGTGCAGGTCGATCAGGTCGCTGGGCGCGGCCAGGCCCAGCTTCATGGCACCCAGCAGCGATTGGCCGCCGGCGAGATAGCTGCCGTCGGCGTGCTGCCGGCGCAGGGTCTGCGCGGCGGCCACGTTGGCCGCGCGATGGAAGTTGAATGGGTTCATTGCGGTTGCTTCCTTCAGGCTGACTTGCCGTGCAGTGCCGACCACACGCGCTCACTCAACAGCGGCATCTGCAGCGCCGCCGCGCGTTCGCCGGCACCGGCACGCGTGAGCGCATCGATCACGGCATTCACCGCAGCAGGTGTGGCGCCGATGGTGCCGAGTTCGCCCACGCCTTTCACGCCCAGCGGGTTGGTCAGGCAGGGGGTGCTCTGGTCGAGCCGGGTCTTGAAGTGCCGCACCATGTCCACCCGTGGCAGCGCATAGTCCATCAACGTACCGGTCTGCAACTGGCCCGATGCGCGCTCGTAGATCATCTGCTCGCACAAGGCCTGCCCCAGGCCCTGCACCGCGCCGCCGTCGAGCTGGCCGATGACGATCGTCGGGTTGATGGCGCGGCCGACGTCGTTGACCGAGGCGTAGCTCGCCACCTCGACCGCGCCGGTGTCGGGGTCGATTTCGACCTCGCAGATATGGCAGGCGTTGGGCCAGCTCGGCGCCTGCACGGCGCTGGTCGAATCCATGAACACCCGGCGGTCGGTCTGCGTGGCCGCAAGTTCGAACAGGCCGATCTTGCGGTCGGTGCCGACGACGCGGAATTCGCCTTCGCGGTATTCGATGTCCTGCGGCGCGGTTTCCAGCGCGTCGGCGGCCAGCGCCTGCGCCTTTTCCACCGTGCGCTCGGAGGCCACCTTCACCGCCGAGCCGCCGACGAAGATCGAGCGCGAGCCGGCACTGCCGAAGCCGCTGCCGCGGTCGGTGTCGCCCTGCACGATGCGCACCTTGTCGATGCTCACGCCGAACACATCCACCGCCAGCTGGGCGTAGCTGGTGGCGATGCCCTGTCCCATGGCCTGGGTGGCGCTGTAGATCTCGATGAATCCATCGGCCGAGACATTGACCGTGACACGTTCCTCGAAGACGTTGCCGCCGGTCCATTCCAGGAAGCTCGCCATGCCACGGCCGCGCAGCTTGCCGGCCTGCTTCGACTGCGCCGCGCGCGCGTCGAAGCCATCCCACTCGGCCAACTTCAGCGCCTGCGACTGCACCGACTCGAACTTGCCGCTGTCATAGGTCTGCCCCATCGGGTTGGTGTAGGGCATCTGCTCGGGGCGGATCATGTTGCGGCGGCGGATCTCGGCCGGGTCCAGCTTCAACTGGCGCGCTGCGGCATCCATCAGCCGCTCGATGATGTAGATCGCCTCGGGTCGGCCGGCGCCGCGGTAGGCTCCCAGCGGCGCGGTGTTGGTCAACACCGCCTGCAGCTTGAAATCGATGGTCTGGATGTCATAGACGCTGGTCGACACCCAGGGGCCGATCAGCAACTGGATGATCACGCCCGTCGTCGTGGCATAGGCGCCGACGTTGGCCTGCGAGTGCACGCGCAGGCCCAGCACCCGGCCGGCGGCGTCGAGCGCCAGTTCGGCGTGACTCTCGATGTCGCGGCCATGGCCGGCGCCGAGGAACTCGTCGCTGCGCTCGGCCACCCATTTCACAGCGCGCTGCAGCGTGTGCGTGCTGAAGGCGACGACGATGTCCTCGGGGTAGGCGCCGGTCTTCATGCCGAAGCCGCCGCCGACATCGCCAACCACCACGCGCAGTTTGTCGGTCGGCCAGCCGAAGACCTCGTTGCACAGTGTGTCGCGCACGCCGCTGGGCATCTGGCTGCTCAGGCGCAGCGTGACGCGGCCGTCTGCGAAAGTCCCGAGCACCGCGCGCGGCTCCAGCGGCACGGGGGCGAGCCGCTGGTTGATCAGATCCAGCTTGACGACATGCGTGGCCGTGGCGAACGCGGCCGCGCAGGCCGCGGCATCGCCGTGCGGCATCTCGGCAGCGAAATTGTCGACGGCATCGGCCCAGACCTTCGGCGCGCCGGGTGCGGTGGCGTCGGCCAGGTGGGTCACGTTGGGCAGTTCGTCGTAGTCCACCTGCACCGCATCGCGCGCCGCGCGCGCCTGATCCGGCGTCTCGGCCACCACCGCCACCACCGCCTCGCCGACGAAGCGCACCACATCCACCGCCAGCGTGTGGCGCGGCGTCTGCGGCGCGGCGGCGCCGCCGGCGCCGGGAAACACCGCCTGCGAGGCGGTCGGCTTCAAGCCGGCCGCCACCAGGTCGGCGCCGGTGTAGATCGCCAGCACGCCTGGCATCGCCGACGCCGCTGCGCTGTCGATGGCCACGATGCGCGCATGCGGGTAGGGCGATCGCTGCAGGCACAGACAGGCCTGGCCCGGCGCCGTCACATCGTCGGTGAAGCGGCCCTGGCCGGCGACCAGCGCCGGATCCTCGATGCGGCGCACCGACTGGCCGCTGCCAAAGCGTTGCGCGACGGTGCTCATGACTGGGCTCCCGCGGCCATCGCCGTCGCCGCCTGCTGCACGGCGGCGACGATGTTGACGTAGCCGGTGCAGCGGCACAGGTTCCCTTCGAGCGCATGTTCGATCTGCGCCAGGCTCGGCTGGGGTGTGTGCTGCAAGAGCGCGGTGGCGGCCATGATCATGCCGGGCGTGCAGAAGCCGCATTGCAGGCCATGGCAGTCGATGAAGGCCTGCTGCACCGGGTGGCGCTCGTTGACCATGGCCAGGCCTTCGACCGTGGTGACCTCGCAGCCCTCGGCCTGCAACGCCAGCATGCTGCAGCTCTTCACCGGTTGGCCGTTCACCAGCACCGTGCAGGCACCGCACTGGCTGGTGTCGCAGCCGACATGGGTGCCGGTCAGGCCGAGCTGCTGGCGCAGCACCTCGACCAGCAGACGGCGGCTGTCCACCTGCAATTGCACGCTCTGGGCGTTGACCCTCAGGCTCAATGGAATCATGGCTTGGACTTTGCGCAAATGACGACGGGGGCCCATGCTACCGCCACCGGCCGCTGGGCATGCCATGCCGCCGCCACTGGCGTAAGCTGCAACGCGGCGCCGCGAGCGTGTCGACGGCAGAAAAAAGTCAGGAGACGACAAGCCATGCAGACTCACCCCGTGGACGTGGCCGCCGAGGCCGCGCGCCAGGCGTGCATCGGCGATGCCTTGGCGCAGGGCGCGCAGCGCCTGCCCGAGGTACAGCGTGAAGCCTTCGCCAACTTCGCGCGCGGCTACTTCCACCATGTGGACAGCGATGACCTGCTGGCCCGTTCGGGCGACGACCACCTGGGCGCGCTGCTGTCATGCTGGCAGTTCGGCGCCACGCGCGCAGCGGGCGAGCCGAAGCTGCGCGTGCTCAGCCCGTCGTTGGCCGAGCATGGCTGGGCCTCGCGCCATTCGGTGATCGAGGTGGTCAACGACGACATGCCGTTCCTGGTGGACACCACCACCATGCTCATCAACCGCCAGGGGCTGACGCTGCATCTGATCGTGCACCCGGTGCTCAGCGTGCGGCGCGACACTCAGGGACGGTTGCTCGAGGTGTTGCCGCGTGGCGTCGACGCGGCCGGCGACGGCGTGACGCGCGAATCCTGGATGCATGTCGAGGTCGATCGGTTGGTCGATCCGCAGCAGCGCGCGGCGCTGGTGGAAGGCTTGCAGCAGGTGCTGGGCGACGTGCGCGTGGTGGTGCAGGACTGGCAGCCGATGCTGGCGCAACTGCACGCCGCGCTGGTGGAGCTGCGCGGTGCGCCGGCGTCGCTGCCGCGGGCCGAGGTGGAAGAGGCATGCGAGTTCCTGCAATGGCTGGCCGACGACCACCTGACGCTGTTGGGATACCGCAAACAGGACCTGAGCAGCGAGCAGGGCGGAGCCAGCCTGCGCTTGGTCAGCGGCAGCGGACTGGGCGTGCTGCGTGACACCGCCGAGGAGAAACTGTCGGCCAGCTTTGCCGCCGTGCCGGCGGCGGCGCGGGCGATGGCGCGCGCGCCCACACCCGTGCTGGTGGTGACGCGCGCCAACACGCGCAGCACCGTGCACCGGCCGGGTTACACCGACTATGTCGGCATCAAGCGCTATGACGCCGCCGGCCAGGTGATCGGCGAGCACCGCTTCGTCGGTCTGTTCACTTCCGCCGCCTACAGCGCCACCGTCAACCAGATTCCACTGTTGCGCGGCAAGGTGCGTGCGGTGATGCAGCGTGCGGGTCTGCCGCGCGGTGGCCACCTCGCCAAGGCGCTGGAACACATCCTGGCCACCTACCCGCGCGACGACCTGTTCCAGATCGGCGAAGACGACCTGTACCAGACCGCCCTGGGCATCCTGGCGGCCGGCGAGCGCCAGCGACTGCGCCTGTTCGTCTGGCGCGACCCCTACGAGCGCTTTCTGTCGTGCCTGATCTATGTGCCGCGCGAGGCCTACTCTACCGAGCTGCGCATCAAGTTCCAGAACATCCTGATGGCCGCCTTCCACGGCCTCCGCGCCGACTTCGAGGTGTCGCTGGGCAATGCCATCCTGGCGCGGGTGCACCTGAGCATCCGCACCGCGCCGGGCAAGGTGCCGGATTTCGATGTCAAGGCGCTCGAAGCCAGCCTGGGCGAGGCGGCACGTCGCTGGGAGGACCGGCTGCGCGATGCGCTGGTCGAGGAAGTGGGCGAGGCGCAGGGCATGGCGCTGTTCAAGCGCTGGGCATCGGCCTTGCCGCAGGTCTATCGCGAGGTGGTCAGCGCACGCGCGGCGGTGAGCGATGTGCTGAAGATGGCCGCGCTGGCCCCGCGCTCCCCGCTGGGCTTGAGCCTGTACCGGCCGTTGGGCGCGAATGCGCAGACGCTCGGGTTGAAGGTCTATCAGCTCGGTGCCAAGGTGGTGCTGTCGGACAGCCTGCCGATGCTGGAGAACATGGGTGCGCGCGTTGTCGGCGAGGACAACTTCCGCATCGGCGCCGACGACGGGCAGGCTTTCATCTCGCTGCACGACTTCAAGCTCCAGGCGGCGCCTGCCGACGGCATCGAGTCCGAGGCACTGTCGCGGTTGTTCGAAAACGCCTTCGCCAAGGTCTTTCGCGGCGAGGTGGAAAGCGACGAATTCAACCGCCTGGTGCTGCGCGCCGGCCTGGCGGCCGACGAGGTGGTGGTGCTGCGCGCGTACTCGAAATACCTGCGCCAGATTGGTTTTGCGCTGTCGCAGTCGATGATCAAGGCCACGCTGGCGTCGCACCCGCAGATCGCGCGTCAGCTGATCAAGCTGTTCAAGCTGCGCTTCGATCCCGTCGCGCACGACGACGCGGCCGCCGCCGAGCAGGTGCGCGCCATCGAAGCCGCACTGGACAAGGTGCGCAACCTCAGCGAAGACCGCGTGCTGCGTCAATTCCTGGCGCTGATCCAGGCCACGCTGCGCACCAACCACTGGCGCACCGGAGTCGGCCACAGCGGCGACGCGGGCGAGCGCCGCGGCTTCCTCAGCTTCAAGTTCGATTCGGCCAAGGTGCCGGGTCTGCCCAGCCCGCGCCCGTTGGTCGAGATCTTCGTCTATTCGCCACGCTTCGAAGGCATCCACCTGCGCGGCGGCAAGGTGGCGCGCGGAGGCCTGCGCTGGAGCGACCGCGTCGAGGACTTCCGTACGGAAGTGCTGGGCTTGGTGAAGGCACAGATGGTGAAGAACACCGTCATCGTGCCGGTCGGCAGCAAGGGTGGCTTCGTCCTGAAAAGGCCACCGCCGGCCAGCGACCGCGAGGCTTACCTGAAGGAGGGCGTGGCCTGCTACCAGGACTACCTGCGCGCGCTGCTCGACCTGACCGACAACCTCGTGGCGGGCAAAGTCGTGCCGCCGCCGCTGGTGCGGCGCATCGACGGCGACGACCCGTATCTGGTGGTGGCCGCCGACAAGGGCACCGCCACCTTTTCCGACCACGCCAACGGCATCTCGGCCGAATACGGCCACTGGCTCGGCGACGCCTTTGCCTCGGGCGGCAGCGTCGGCTACGACCACAAGGCGATGGGCATCACTGCGCGCGGCGCGTGGGAAAGCGTCAAGCGCCATTTCCGCGAGCTGGGCCTCGATACGCAAAGCGCCGATTTCACCGTCGTCGGCATCGGCGACATG
The DNA here is from genome assembly GCA_963837675.1 of uncultured beta proteobacterium. Taxonomy (GTDB): domain Bacteria; phylum Pseudomonadota; class Gammaproteobacteria; order Burkholderiales; family Burkholderiaceae_C; genus Rubrivivax. Next base: position 1,067,834 of record CAWIOH010000003.1, read on the forward strand.
TCGGGCGATGTCTTCGGCAACGGCATGCTGCTGTCGCGCCACATCCGGCTGGTGGCGGCCTTCGACCACCGCCATGTCTTCATCGACCCGAGCCCCGATGCGGCCGCGTCCTTCGCCGAACGCGAAAGGCTGTTCAAGCTGCCGCGCTCGTCATGGGCCGACTATGACAGTGCGTTGATTGCGCCCGGGGGTGGGGTCTGGTCGCGCGCCGAGAAGTCGATTCCGGTGTCGCCGCAGGCGCGCGCCGTGCTCGGCATCGTCGCGCCCGAGGGCGAGCTGCGCCTTGCGCCGAACGAGCTGCTGAGCGCGATCCTCAAGGCACCGGTCGATTTGCTCTACAACGGCGGCATCGGCACCTATGTCAAGTGCTCTGCCGAAAGCCACGCCGAGGTCGGCGACCGCGCCAACGATGCGATCCGCGTCGATGGGGCCGCTCTGCGCTGCAAGGTGCTGGGCGAAGGCGGCAACCTGGGCCTGACCCAGCTCGGCCGCATCGAGGCGGCGCGCGCCGGCGTGAGGCTGTACACCGATGCCATCGACAACTCGGCCGGCGTCGACACCTCCGACCATGAGGTGAACATCAAGATCCTGCTCGGCGGGGTCATCGCCGACGGCGAGATGACCGACAAGCAACGCAACGCCTTGCTGCCGAAGATGACCGACGACGTGGCCGCGCTGGTGCTGGCCGACAACTACTACCAGACGCAGGCCATCTCGGTGTCGCGCCGGCAGGCCGCGGGCATGCTCGACCGCCAGGCGCGCTTCATGCGCCATCTGGAAAAGCTCGGCCGGCTCGACCGCGCCATCGAGTACCTGCCCACCGATGCGCAGATCGCCGAGCGCAAGGCGCGCGGCGAAGGCTTGACCACGCCCGAGTTTTCGGTGCTGCTGGCCTACAGCAAGATGTGGCTGTCCGACGAGCTGGTCGAGTCCGATCTGCCCGAAGACCCTTGGGTGGCGACCGCCCTGCAGCGACTATTTCCCGCAGTTGCTGCGCGACAAGTTCGCGGCCTGGATCCCCCGGCATCCGCTGAAGCGCGAGATCATCGCCACGCATGTGCTGAACCGCGTGGTCAACCGCGTCGGCGCCAGTTTTGTGCACCGTCTCACCGAGATCAGCGGCGCCAAGCCGGCGCAGATCGTGCGTGCCTACCTGGCGGCGCGCGCGGTGCTCGGCTTCGAGCCGCTGTGGCTGCAGATCGAGGCGCTCGACAACCGGGTGGACGACGCCGTGCAAGCGGCGATGCTGATCGAGCTGAAGAGCCTGAGCGTGCGCGCCACCGGCTGGTTCCTGCACCCGCGCCGGCTGGCCGAGCCGATGCAAGCGTTGATCGATCGCCTGAGCCCGGCGGTGCACGTGCAGCGCCAGCGCGTCGATGCCGCGCTGGCTGACCTGGCGAGGGTCAAGCAGTGGGTGGCCGCCGGCGTGCCCGACAGCGTGGCGCGCGACGTGGCCGCTGCCGAAGCCTTGTTCGGCGCGCTCGACATCGCCGAAATCGTCGAGGCCACCCGGCAGCCGCTGGCCGAGGTGGCCGAGCTGCACGATGCACTCGCCCGGCATCTCGGCCTGCAGCGGCTGCAGCAGCAGATCGACGCGCTGCCGGCCGGCAGCTACTGGGAGAACCTGGCGAAGATCGCGCTGGGCGACGACTTGTCGGCCCTGCTGCGTCTGGTCGTACTGGAGGTGCTGGGCCGCAGCGAAGCCGACATCGCCCAGATGCAACAAGCCTGGTTGGCCGAGAATCGCGACGAGCTGGAAGGCGCGGGCCGCCTGGTGGCCGAACTGGCCGAGGCCAAGACGCCCGATCTGGCGATGTTGCAGGTGGCGATGCGCAAGCTGCGCAATCTGGCTTAAAGGGCGATTGGCAGGTGGCTGAATGATTGAACTGAGCGTCGCGGGGCTGGGCCTGCTGATCTGTACGGCCTTGCTGCTGCGCATGGTGCTGCCGGACAGGCAGCGCTGGTGGGTGGACTACCACGCGCGCCGCTTCTGGCTCGCAACGCAGACCGCGGCACGGCGCATCTGGCATGGGCGCGGGCTGCGCCGCGCGGCCGCGCGCGAGACCGACGCTGCCATCCGCCGGGCGCGAGGCGAGTCCACGCGCGACGGCAACGTGATCCGCCCGAAGTCCTTCGACAAGCCGCGCAAGCCCCACTGACTGAAATGCCCAAGCTGCCACTGCACTACCAATCGGCTACACGCCTGGCGGCCTTGCTGCGCGCGCGCAAGATCGGTTGCCTGGAACTGCTGAACCATTTCCTGCAGCGGGTGGAGCGCCACAATCCGACGGTGAACGCCATCGTCTGGATGGACATCAGGGCTGCAAGAAAGCGCGCACGGCAGGCCGACGCGGCGCTGGCCAAAGGCGAATCCTGGGGGGTCCTGCACGGCCTGCCGATGACGGTGAAGGAAGCCTACGACCTGGCCGGCTCACCCAGCACGCACGGCCTACCGGCTTGGCGCGACAACATCGCCCAGAGCGATTCGGTGGTGGTGGCCCGGCTGAAGGCGGCCGGCGCGGTGATCTTCGGCAAGACCAACGTGCCCTACGCGATGGCCGACTGGCAGACCTTCAATGCCATTCATGGCACCACGCGCAACCCGTGGGACAGCGCCCGCGTGCCCGGCGGCTCATCGGGCGGCTCGGCCGCCGCACTCGCGGCCGGCCTGACCGGCGCCGAGGCCGGCAGCGACATCGGCTCGTCGATCCGCAATCCGGCGCACTACACCGGCACCTTCGGCTTGAAGCCCACCTGGGGCATCGTCTCGCAGCGCGGGCACGCGCCACCTGGCTGGATCGAACAGCCGGACGTGGCCGTGGTCGGGCCGATGGCGCGCTCGGCGGCCGACCTGGAACTGCTGCTGGACGTCATGGCCGGTCCCGACCCGCTGGACGCCGATGCCTGGCAGCTGGCGCTGCACAAGCCCCGCCTGAAGTCGCTGAAGGGCCTGCGTATCGCGCTGAAGCTCGGTGATCCGAACGTCGCCGTCGAAGGCGAATATGCCGATGTGCTGCAGAACCTGGCCGACCGGCTGGCCAAAGCCGGTGCCAAGGTGTCGGACAAGGCCGCGCCGAAGGTCGACCTGACGCGCCAGCACGAGCTATACCTGACGCTGTACCGCGCTGCGCTGTCGGCGGGCACCGACACCGACGTCGCCAACTGGCGCGCAGCGCTGGGCACGACCTTGGGCAAGACCAATCCGCGCATGTTGACGGGCATGCTGCAGGGCAACACGTTGTCGCACCGGCAATGGCTGCAAATGGACAACGAGCGTCAACACCTGCGCTTGCGCTGGGCAGAGTTCTTCGCCGGCTGGGACTTGATGTTGTGCCCTGCAGCCGCCGGACCGGCCTGGCCGCACGACCATGAGGGCGAGCGCTGGATGCGCAAGATCGTGGTCAATGGCAAACAGGTGCCGGTCACCGACCAGCTGTTCTGGTCGGGCCTGTCGGGGCTGGTGCTCTTGCCTTCGACGGTGGGCCCCGCTGGCTTCAGCCGCAGTCGCCTACCGCTGGGCTACCAGGCCATCGCCGGACATGGCCATGACCGCACGGCGCTGCGCTTCAGCCGGCTGGTGGAGCGCGAATTCGGCGGCTTTGTCGCGCCGCCCGGCTACGAGTAAGGCCGCTTCGCCGACGCTTTTTCGCGTGGCGCCAGGGCGCCCTTCATCAGACCCTTCGCCTGCGCCGCGCAACGGCCAGCGCCGTCAGGCCTGCCGCCAGCAGCGTTGCCGCCCCCGGCTCGGGAACCGACGCAGTCGGGGTGCCGGGATAGGCATAGCCGCTCTGCCGACACGTAGTTGCCGCTGATGCCGATGTAGGTGGTGTTGCCCCCAGCTGCGTTGTCAATCGCGCAGCGCGAAAAGACGACCCCGCGTCCCTTTGAATAGAAGCAGGGGCCTGCGGTCGGGCCGGGGCGCGTCTGCGATTCGGCGCCGTCCGTGGTGCTTACTCGACGCCGCGGTTGATGTCCGAGATCTGGCCGTTCAAGGTCCAGTAGTCGTACAGATAGCCCAGCCCGAACAAGCCGGCAGTGATCAGGTACAGGATGCCGGTGAACCACTTGCCGAGATACATGCGGTGCACGCCGAACAGGCCCAGGAAGGTCAGCAGGATCCAGGCCAGCGAGTAGTCGATGCGTCCGCTGGCAAAGCGGAAATCGGCCTGGCGGTCCATCGACGGGATCAGGAACAGGTCGATCAGCCAGCCGATGCCCAGCAGACCGAGCGTGAAGAACCAGATCGTGCCGGTGATCGGCCGGCCGTAGTAGAAGCGGTGCGAGCCGGTGAAGCCGAAGACCCACAGCGCGTAGCCGATGGTCTTGCGATGGGTATCGGTGGTCATGTCGGGTTGGGCGGGTATCGGGGCGTGCATTGTGCCGGGGCGGTCAGGCCGAAGCCTTGCCGGCGCGTGATCGCTTGTTTGCGATGAACTCGCCCATCAGCGTCTGCGGTTCACCGCTGACGTAAGCGAGCGCAAACTCGCCAATGCTGTCGCGCACCGCCTGCGCCAGCGGCACGGTCTGCCAGTGGCGCAACAGGCGCTTTTGTTGCCGCAGCGCCAGTGGCGGCAGCGCGGCCAGCGCAGCGGCGCGGCGCTGCACCAATGCGTCGAGTTGCCCGGCGGCACAACGCTCATGCACCAGGCCCCAGGCCTCGGCCGTGGCGGCATCGGTGTTTTCGCAGCACAGCAGCATCGCATGCGCGCGCGATGTGCCGATCAGGCGCGGCAACAGCGCCGCGTGGATCACCGACGGAATGCCCACCTTGACCTCGGGCATGCCGAACATGGCGCCGTCTTCCGCCAGGCGCAGGTCGCAGGCCAGCGCCACTTCCAGCCCGCCACCCAGGCACCAGCCGGCCAGCCTGGCGATCACCGGCACCGGCGTCGCGCCAACCGCATCGCACAGGCCGGCCAGCCGGGTGATGAAGGCTTCGGCCGTGGCCGGCGTCAACGTGGCCATCTCGCCGATGTCGGCGCCGCCGATGAAGGCGCGCTCGCCGCTGCCGCGCAGCACCAGCACGCGCAATTGTGGCTCGGCGGAAAGCGCGGCCAGCGCTTGGCGCAAGTCGGCGATGGCGGCGCTGCCGACGATGTTCAGCTGGCCCGCGTCGGTCAGCTGCAGCGTGCCGATGCCGGTCCCATCGAGCGTGGCCAGCGCGTGGCGGGACTGGTGGATGGTGCTCATGCGGTGCCTCCCGGTGGACTTGCATTGTCGCGGCAGCGCTGCGGCTAGCATCGAATCGACATCCCCAACGAGGCTCATGCATGTCCGACCCCATCCCCGCCGACTTCAAGCGACTGCAATTGCGGCCCAACCCCTATGTCGATGCCTGCGGGCCGCTGTACGGCAAGCGCGACGGCGAGAAGCTGGTGCTGGGCCTGCGTGTCGAGCCGCGCCACTGCAACCCGGGCGGCAGCTGCCATGGCGGCATGCTCTCGACCCTGGCCGACATGCTGCTGGTGCTGGGCGCCAACGTGCAATCGGGCCAGCGGCGCTACATGCTCACCGTCAACCTGAGCAGCGACTTCATCGGCCCGGCGTCCGCAGGCAGCTGGATCGAAGGCCGGCTCGAGGTGTTGCGTACCACGCGCAGCCTGGTGTTCTGCCAGGGCCTGATGGCCGCCGATGGCCGGACCGTGCTGCGCTTCAGCGGCATCGCCAAGCCCAGCGGTGAGGACATGCCGGAGTTCACGCTGGCGCGCTATCTCGGCGAGTCGACGAAATGACGTGTGGGTGCACGCACGGCGGCGTGACGCATTGCACAAACCCTGGTTGATGCGCCGCGGCACCCCCCCGAATGCGGGATCAACCGCCGTAACATCTTGTCAGCGGGCCTGGTTTCGACCATGGGCCGGCGCATATCTCGACAGGGGGCGGAAATGAACAGAGCATGGGTGGGGTTGGGCTGCGCGAGCGCCCTTCTGGCCGGCACGCCGGCATCGGCACTGGTGCAATCGCAGGTGACGATCGGGGCGCCGCAGATCGTCGTGACCGACCTTGACCCCGACGACGGCATTCCGCCGGCGTGGATCGAAGGCGGTTGGCGCCCGCCGTACTTCGATATCGCACTCAAAGCGGCGCCGGTGGCCAACGAGGTCTATGGCGACGGCGTGCTCGACGACAGCCGCGAAACCGCCATCGGTGGCAACGCGCAGGCCGCGAACAGCGGCTACTTCGGCGTCGCCGACCTGTACAGCTTCACCCTCAAGGCCACGCCCTACTCGCGCGTCAGCGTCAGCGTGCCCTACACGCTGCAGGCCACCATCGACCGCGCAGCCGGGCTGCCTGGCGATTTCCCGAATGTACTGACCAGCTTGGAGCTGAACCTGCTGGCGATCAACAACCTGCATCTCGACGAAGCCAGTGGGTACATGCTCTACGACGACCTGGCGTGGGCCAGCGATTTCGATGTGCTGGATACGCCCTACGACAGCACGCAGCGCGTGACACGCGAGCGCCAACGCGACGGCAGCCTGCGGGTGAGCTTCGACAACGCCTCGGCCAGCGACGCCGTGTTCGCGTTTCGTGCCGAACTGGTGGCCTTCGGCAACACCGGCAGCGTGGCGACGGTGCCCGAGCCGGCCACCGCCATGCTCTGGCTGCTGGGTGCTGCCGGGTTGGGCTTGGCCTCGCGGCGGCGTTGCGCCTGAGGGCTTCTCAGGCCGCTGGCCGCACAGCTCCCGTGCGGCCTGCAACGCACTCGCCCGCGCCGGCGGGCAAGTGCGTCCTCAGGCCGTCCCGCCGACGGTCAGCCGGTCGATGCGCAGCGTCGGCTGGCCCACGCCCACCGGCACGCTCTGACCGTCCTTGCCGCACACGCCGACGCCGGTGTCGAGTTGCATGTCGTTGCCGATCATGCTGACGCGGGTCATCGCCTGCGGGCCGTTGCCGATCAACGTCGCACCCTTGACCGGATAGAGGATCTTGCCGTTTTCGACCCAGAAGGCCTCGCTCGCCGAGAACACGAACTTGCCGCTGGTGATGTCCACCTGCCCGCCGCCGAAGTTGGTGGCATACAGCCCGCGCTTCAGCCCTGCAATGATCTCTTCCTTGCTGCGCGTGCCGCCGAGCATGTAGGTGTTGGTCATGCGCGGCATCGGCACATGCGCATAACTTTCGCGGCGGCCATTGCCGGTAGGCTTGACACCCATCAGCCGCGCATTCATCGAATCCTGGATGTAGCCCTTGAGGATGCCATCCTCGATGAGCAGGTTGCGCTGCGTGGCATGGCCTTCGTCATCGACGTTGAGGGAGCCGCGACGGTCGGCGATGGTGCCGTCGTCGAGCACCGTCACGCCCTTGGCCGCGACGCGCTGGCCGATGCGCCCCGCGAAGGTGGACGAGCCCTTGCGGTTGAAGTCGCCCTCCAGCCCGTGGCCGACGGCCTCGTGCAGCAGCACGCCGGGCCAGCCCGGGCCGAGCACCACGCTCATCTCGCCGGCCGGCGCGGGGCGGGCTTCGAGATTGGTCAGCGCCGCGTTGACGGCCGATTCGACATAACTCGCCAGCACGGCATCCTGGAAGTAGCCCAGGCCGAAGCGCCCGCCGCCGCCGCCGTTGCCCATCTCGCGGCGGCCGTCCTGCTCGGCAATCACCGTCACCGACACGCGCACCAGCGGCCGCACGTCGGCGGCGCGCGTGCCGTCGGCGCGCGCCACCAGCACCACGTCGTATTCGGCGGCCAGCCCGGCCATCACCTGCACCACCCGCGGATCCTTGGCGCGTGCCATCTTCTCCACGCGCTCCAGCAGCGCCACCTTCTGCGTGCTGTCCAGCGTGGCAATGGGGTCGGTCGGCGCATACAGCACGCGGCTGGCCGACAGACGCGGCTTGGCCGCCACCTTGATGCGCTTGTTCTGTCCGGCCGCGGCGATGGTGCGCACGGTGCGCGCGGCGTCCAGCAACGCGGCTTCCGACAGTTCGTCGGAATAGGCGAAGGCCGTCTTCTCGCCGGCCACGGCGCGCACGCCCACGCCCTGGTCGATGCTGAAGCTGCCGCTCTTGACGATGCCTTCTTCCAGGCTCCAGCCTTCGTGCCGTGTGCTCTGGAAATACAGGTCGGCGTCGTCGATGCGGTGCTCGCCGATCGTCGCCAGCGCACGCTGCAGCGCTGCTTCGTTCAGACCGAAGGGCTCGAGCAGCAGGCCCTGCGCAATCGCCAGGCGTTCGATCGTGGGTTCGCGGCTGATCATGGGTTGTCCTCGGGGGATATCGATCGATTGTAGAAGTGGGCTGCCTGCCGCGGCAGACAAGGGGCTTCGACGGCCGTCCCGCTATTCGCCGGCATCGGCCTTGATGCGCAGCGCCGCCTGGTACAGCGCATTGCGCGGCGCCGCGCTCATCTCGGCCGCCAGGCTCACTGCCTGCTTCAGCGGCAGATCGCGCAGCAGCACCGCCAGCATGTCGGTGGCGGCGGTGGGCAAGCCCTCGCCAGGCCCGATTTGGGGCGGCTCGGCGTGCAGCACCAGCACGAACTCACCACGCTGTCGGTTGGCGTCGGCCGCCAGCCAGGCCGGCAGGGCGGCGGCGGGCAGCGTCGTCACGGTTTCGAACTGCTTGGTCAGCTCGCGGCACAGCGTCAGCGGGCGCTGCGGCAGCAGCGCGGCCAGTTCGTCGGCCAGCGCCGCGATGCGATGCGGCGCCTCGAACAGCACCTGCGCCACGACGCCTCGTGCCACATCGCCCAACGCGGCGGCACGTTCGGCGCCGCGTGCTGGCAGGAAGCCGACGAAGGCAAAGCCGCTGCCGAGCGCATCGCCGGCCACGCTGAGCGCGGCCAACGCACTGCTGGCGCCAGGAATGGGCAGCACCCGGCAGCCGGCCGCAGCCACCTGGGCCACCAGCGCCGCGCCGGGATCGGATACCGCCGGCGTGCCGGCGTCGCTGACATAGGCCACGCGCTGACCCGCCGCCAGGCGCCGCAGCACGCGCGCGGCGGCTTCGGCCTCGTTGTGCCGATGCAGCGCGATGAGCGGCTTGTCCAGTCCCAGATGGCGCAGCAGGCCGGCGCTGACCCGTGTGTCCTCGCAGGCCAGCGCATCGACCAGGCCGAGCACATGGATCGCGCGCAGCGTCAGGTCGGCGAGGTTGCCGATCGGCGTGGCCACGACATACAGCGCCCCTGTCGGATACTGTTGCGTGCCGGCGGCTGCGGCGGCGGCGGCTTGCAGGAGGGTCGGGTCGATGTTCAAGACGGTGGGGCGCAACACCAAGGCGATCGGCGACGATGCCGAGTCGCGCGCGCTGGCCCATCTGCAGGGCCAGGGTCTCGTGCTCGTGCAGCGCAATTATCGGCTGGCGGGGGGGGCCGCACGCGCGTGGTGCCGAGATCGACCTGATCCTGCGCGAGCGCGATGGCACGCTGGTCTTCGTCGAGGTGCGCTCGCGCGCCGGCGCCAGCTACGGTGGCGCGCTGGCCAGCGTCGGGCCGATGAAGCAGCGTCGCATCGTGCGCGCCGCGCAGCATTGCCTGCTGCGCCTGCCGGTTCTGCCGCCGTGCCGCTTCGACGTGGTCGCATTGCAGGACGGGCAGATCAGCTGGCTGAAGGCGGCCTTCGACGCGTCGTGAACCCCGCCCCCACGGGATTCCACGCAAGCCGCTTCAATGGGCTTCGGGCCATCATGCCCGCTGCGGCGACGCAACCCCACAATCTTCCCGGAGACCGACGATGACAAACAATCGCAGCACCGCGCTGGCCGCCCTGGCCCTGGCCCTGGCCGGCACCGCTACGGCCCAGGACAAACCCGTCGAGCTGAAGCTGGCCCATTGGGTGCCCGCGCAACATGCGCTGGCGGTCACCGGTTTCATCCCCTGGGCCAAGTCGGTCGAGGCGGCCTCGGGCGGCAGCATCAAGGTCACGATCTTCCCGGCGCAGCAACTCGGCAAGGCGCCCGACCACTACGACCTGGCGCGCGACGGCATCGCCACGATGACCTACGTCAACCCAGGTTACCAGGCCGGGCGCTTCCCGATCTTCGCCGCCGGCGGCCTGCCCTTCTTGGTGGACAAGCCCGGCCCGGCATCGGCGGCGCTCGACGCCTGGTACCGGCAATATGCCGACAAGGAGATGAAGGACGTGAAGGTCTGCTTCGCGCATTTGCACGTCGGCACGATCCACTCCAAGACGCCGATCACCGACCCCGGCCAGATCAAGGGCATGAAGATCCGCCCGGCCAGCGGCACGGTGGGTGAGATGGTCACGGTGCTCGGCGGCACCAACGTGCAGGTCTCGGCGCCGGAGGCGCGCGACGCGTTGAGCAAGGGCGTGGCCGATGCCATCACCTTCCCCTGGCTGTCGATCATCTCCTTCGGCATCGACAAGTCGGTCAGCTACCACACCGACATGCGGCTGTATGCCGCGCCCTTCGTGTGGGCGATGAACAAGCCGTGGTACGAGGCGCTGTCGCCGAAGCAGAAGAAGGTCATCGACGACCACTGCAACAACGAATGGGCGGCGCGCGTCGGCAAGGACTGGGGCGACATGGAAGACAGCGGCAAGGCCAAGCTGGCGGCGATGCCGGGACACACCATCGTGCCGGTGACGCCGGCGCAGCTCGACGCATGGAAGAAGGCCGTGGCGCCGGTGTACGACCAGTGGGTCGCCGATGCCGACAAGGTTGGCATCAACGGCAAGCAGGCACTGGCCGACCTGAAAGCGCAGCTGGCCAAGACCGGCGGCGCGTACTGATCTCATGCGGCCGCGCTTGCTCACCGCCATCGAAACGGTGGCGGCGGTCTTCCTGCTGGCGATCGCGCTGCTCACCGCCGGCAACGTCGCGCTACGCGACCTGATGTCGGTGCAGATCCCCGACTGGTTCGACGGCTCGAAATACCTGATGGGCATCGCGCTGTTCTGGGGCATCGCGCTGGCCACCTACCACGGCTCGCATATTTGCGTGGACATCGTCTGGGAGCACCTGGGTGCGCGTGGCCGGCGCTGGCTCGACGTGGCGGCAGGTGCCGTGACGCTGGCCTTCCTCGCGCCGATGGCCTGGATGGTGTGGGCCAAGGTGCTGGCCAGCGGCACGCAGGCGACCACCGACCTGCGCGTGCCGATCATCTGGTTCACGGCGCTGGCCGCGGCCGGCACCGTGGCCGCCGTGCTGCTGGCGTTGCTGCGCATGATGCTCGACGCGCGCGGCCATGCCACGCTGGAAGACCACGCCCGCGCGCGCGATGGAACGTGAAGTCGTGACCCTGGCCGGCTTCGCCGGCATGTTCGCGCTGATGGCGCTGCGCGTGCCGATCGGCATCGCCATGGGCGTCACCGGCGTGCTCGGCTTCGCCGCGCTCAGCGGCATCGGCCCGGCGCTGAACCTGCTGGGCAACGTGCCGATGTCGGTGCTGACCGACTACAACCTGGCGGTGATCCCGATGTTCGTGCTGATGGGTGCGTTCGCGTCGCAGTCGGGCATGAGCAGCGAGCTGTTCGCCGCCGGCCGCGCCTGGTTCGGCCACCGCCGCGGCGGGCTGGCCTACGCCAGCATCGCCGCCTGCGGCGGCTTCGCGGCGATCAACGGCTCATCCGTGGCCACGGCGGCAACGATGAGCCAGGTGGCCCTGCCGGAAATGCGCCGCGCCGGCTACGACCCGGGCTTCTCGGCCGGGCTGATCGCCGCCGGCGGCACGCTGGGCATCATGATTCCGCCGTCCACCATCTTCGTGCTCTACGGCATCATGACCGAGGTCGACATCGCCAAGCTCTTTGCCGCCGGCGCGGTGCCGGGCCTGATGGCGGTGCTGTTCTATTTCGCCGTGGTGCAGTTCATCGGCTGGCGCCATCCCGGGCGGCTGCCGTTGGGCGAGCCGCACAGCTGGCGCGAGCGGTGGACCAGCCTGCGCGACCTGTGGGCGGTGCTGGTGCTCTTTGCCTTCGTGCTCGGCGGCATCTACGGCGGGTGGTTCACCGTGCAAGAGGCCGCGGGCATCGGCGCCACGGGCACGTTGGCCATCGGCCTGCTGCGGCGGCGCCTCGGCTGGCGGCTGATCCGCGCGGCGCTGATCGATGCCTTGCGCGTGTCCTCGGCGATCATGATGATCGTCGTCGGCGCCTTCTTGTTCGGCTACTTCCTCACCATCACGCAGTTCACGCAGCAGGCGGTGGACTGGCTGGTCAACCTGCCGATCGGCGCCTACGGCGTGCTGGCGCTGGTGATGGTGGGCTACTTCGTGCTCGGCGCGGTGATGGACGAGCTGGCGATGATCCTGCTGACCGTGCCGATCGTCTTCCCGGCGATGATGCAGCTGGGCTTCGACCCGGTGTGGTTCGGCGTCATCGTCGTCATGGCGGTGACCTTCGGCATGATCTGCCCGCCGGTGGGCATGAACGTCTTCGTCATCAACTCCATCGCGCGCGACATCTCGCTCGGCGCGATCTACCGCGGCACGATGCCCTTCATCGCGGTGGACGTGCTGCGGCTGGTGCTGTTGTGCGCCTTCCCCGGGATCGCGCTGTGGCTGCCGGGATTGCTGAAATAGCGGCGCGGCGCGCCACTTGCGTGTGCCACGTTCCATTGTTGCGTTTCGTACCGCAGCACTGGCATCGCTACCGTTGGCAGTCGAGCGGTGCCAGCTACTTCGGCGCCGGCCTCGGCGCTTCGACCAGCACCTGGAAGTGCTGGTGCAGCTTGTTGCCCGCCTTGATGTCGCGCAGCGTCTCTTCCATGATGTTCGCCCAGTTGAACGACGGCGGGAACGAGCGCGGTGGATGCTCCTTGAACGTCTGGGCGAAGCGGAAGACGTCTTCCATCACCCGGTAGATCTGGCCGACATGGTTCAGCCGAGGCGGCCACGGCATATCCGTTGACCGGAACCGTCGCGCAGGGGCCGTGTCTTATGATGCATGTCCATGCTCGAGCAGCGCATACAGCAGCAGTTTTTCGACAGCGCTGATCTCCAATACCAATCCGCGGAAAGCCTGGCGCGGCCGGTGGCCCACGCGGCGCAAGCCTTGATCGGCTGCATCACGGCCGGTGGCAAGGTGCTGGTCGGCGGGTTGGGGGGTGGTGCGGCGTTGGCGCGCTACGCCTGCGCTCTCTTCGTCGGCGGCTTCGAGCGCGAACGGCTGGGGCTGGCCGCGCTGCAACTGTCCGCCGACGCCGCGTCAAGCGGCGCGGCCTCGCAAGACGGGCCCCAGCCGATCTTTGCGCACCAGGTGCAGGCGCTGGGCCAGCAAGGCGATGTGCTGCTGCTGATCGACCCGCTGGCCCAGGAGGCGCTGCTGCAGCCGGCCATCGAGGCCGCGCATGGGCGTGAGATGAGTGTGGTGGTGCTCGGCGCGCGCACTGCGCCGGCTTTGCGTGAATGGCTCGGCGAAGCCGACGTGCTGGTGTCGGTGCCGCACGACCGCGGCGCCCGCGTGATCGAGCTGCAACTGCTGATGCTGCATTGCCTTTGCGACGCGGTGGATCTGCAACTGATGGGAGAACAGGAATCTCTATGACGATGAACAATCTGCGTCCGGCCGCCCTGGCGCGGCGCGGCCTGGCCCGTGCGCTGATCGCCGGCGCGGTGCTCAGTGGCGTGCTCGGCGGCTGCGTGGCCGCGCTCGGCGGCGCGATGGTCGGCGGCTCGATGATGGCTGTCGATCGCCGCACCACCGGCACCCAGGTGGACGACCAGTCGATCGAACTACGTGCCTCGACCGAGGTGCCGGCGGCCATCGGCGACAAGGGCAACATCTCGGTCACCAGCTACAACCGGGTGCTGCTGCTGACCGGCCAGGTGCCCACCGAAGCCGACCGCACCAAGGCCGAAGCGGCGGCCGCCAAGATCGACAACGTGCGCGCGGTGCTGAACGAGCTGGCCGTGATGCCCAACGTGTCGATCAACCAGATCACCAGCGACAGCATCATCACCGGCAAGGTCAAGGCGGCGTTCATCGACACGCCGACGCTGCAGGTGGCGTCGATCAAGGTCGTCACCGACCGCGGCACGGTCTTCCTGATGGGCCTCGTCACCGAAGCCGAGGCCACGGCGGCGGCGAACGTCGCACGCGGCGTCGGCGGAGTGAGGAAGGTGGTCAAGGCCTTCGAGATCATCACCCCGGCCGAACTGGCGAAGATGCCGCTGGCCCCGGTGGCGGCGCCGGCCAGTGCGCCGGCGGCAACGAAGTAGCCCCGGCGAAACCCGCGGCAGGTCGGCCTTCGATCAGCGGCGCAGCCGGCGCATCAGGCTAGAGCTGTCGAGGCGGCCGCCGCCCATGCGTTGCACCTCGGCGTAGAACTGGTCCACCAGCGCCGTGACGGGCAACTGCGCGCCGTTGCGCCGCGCCTCGTCGAGCACCAGGCTCAGGTCCTTGCGCATCCAGTCCACGGCAAAGCCGAAGTCGAAGCGGTCGTCGATCATCGTCGGCCCGCGGTTGTCCATCTGCCAGCTCTGCGCGGCACCCTTGCCGATGACCTCGAGCACCTGCTTCATGTCGAGCCCGGCGCGTTCGCCGAAGGCGATGGCCTCGGCCAGGCCCTGCACCAGGCCGGCGATGCAGGTCTGGTTGACCATCTTCGCCAGCTGTCCTGCGCCGGCTCCGCCGACACGCGTGACGGCCCGCGAGTAGGCCATCGCCACCGGCCGCATCGCATCGAAGGCTGCAGCGTCGCCGCCGCACATGACGGTGAGCGCGCCGTTGACTGCACCGGCCTGCCCGCCCGAGACCGGTGCATCGACGAACTGCAGCCCATGTTCGATGGCATCGGCATGCAGTTCGCGCGCCACCGCCGCCGAGGCGGTGGTGTGGTCGACGAAGATCGCGCCCGCCACCATGCCGGCAAAGGCGCCATCGGCGCCCAGCACAACGCTGCGCAGGTCATCGTCGTTGCCGACGCAGGCGAAGACGAAGTCGGCGCCGCAGGCCGCCGCGGCGGGCGTCGCCGCCCGCGCGCCGCCATAGGTGGCCTGCCAGTCGGCCGCCTTGGCCGGGCTGCGGTTGTAGACGGTGACGCGGTGGCCGGCGCGTGCCAGGTGGCCGGCCATCGGATGGCCCATCACGCCCAGGCCCAGAAAGGCCACGCGGCGCGACGGGATGGGGTCGTAGCTTCGCGGGGTGTCGCTCATCGGGACTCGTGAAAAACGAAAACGGCCCCTGCGGGGCCATGGGAAGGGCAGACGCAGCCTACACGATCGTCAGATGCTCGGTGCCAGAGGCCAGGTCCGGGTTGCGCGCGCGCTGGCTGTGCAGCTTGATCTGCAGCCGCAGGTCGTTGACCGAATCGGCGTTGCGCAGCGCGTCCTCGTAGCTCACGGAGTTGGCCTCGTACAGGTCGAAGAGCGCCTGGTCGAAGGTCTGCATGCCCAGTTCGCGCGAGCGCTTCATCAGCTCCTTGATCTCGCCGACTTCGCCCTTGAAGATCATGTCGGCCACCAGCGGCGTGTTCAGCAGGATCTCGACCGCGGCGATGCGGCCCTTGCCTTCCTGGTTGGGCAGCAGCCGCTGCGACACCAGCGACTTCAGGTTCAGCGACAGGTCCATCAGCAGCTGCGCGCGCCGCTCTTCGGGGAAGAAGTTGATGATGCGGTCCAGCGCCTGGTTGGAGCTGTTGGCGTGCAGAGTGGCCAGGCAAAGGTGGCCGGTCTCGGCGAAGGCCACGGCATGGTCCATCGTCTCGCGGTCGCGGATCTCGCCCATGAGAATCACGTCCGGCGCCTGGCGCAGCGAGTTCTTCAGCGCCGGCGCCCAGTCGTCGGTGTCGATACCCACCTCGCGCTGCGTCACGATGCAGTTCTTGTGCGGATGCACGAATTCCACCGGGTCCTCGATGGTGATGATGTGGCCGAAGGAGTGTTCGTTGCGCCAGTCCACCATCGCCGCCAGCGAAGTGCTCTTGCCCGAGCCGGTGGCACCGACGAAGATGACCAGCCCGCGCTTGGTCATGGCCACGTCCTTCAGCACCTTGGGCAGGTTCAGCGAATCGATGGTCGGCAGGGTTTGCGGAATCGTGCGGAACACCAGCCCGACGTTGCCTTGCTGCATGAAGGCGTTGACGCGGAAACGCCCGACGCCCTGCGGCGAGATGGCGAAGTTGCATTCCTTGCTTTTCTCGAACTCCGCCGCCTGCTTGTCGTTCATCACCGCGCGCGCCAGTTGCAGCGTGTGCTGGCCGGTCAGCGGCTGTGGGCTGACCTTGGTGATGCGGCCATCGACCTTGATGGCCGGCGGGAAGTCGGCGGTGAGGAACAGATCGGAGCCGGTGCGCGACACCATCAGGCGCAGCAGGTCGTTGACGAATTTGGAGGCCTGGTCGCGTTCCATGCTCGAGTCCTTGTTGGGGTCAGCCGGGGAAGTTCTCTGGGAACTTGGCCTTCGAGCGCGCTTCGGCCGGCGAGACGATGTTGCGCCGGACAAGGTCCGCCAGGTTCTGGTCGAGCGTCTGCATGCCCAGGCTGGAGCCGGTCTGGATCGACGAATACATCTGCGCGATCTTGTTTTCGCGGATCAGGTTCTTGATCGCCGACGTGGCCAGCATGATCTCGTGCGAGGCCACGCGGCCCGAGCCGTCCTTCAGCTTGCACAGCGACTGCGAGATCACTGCCACCAGCGATTCGGACAGCATCGCGCGCACCATGTCCTTCTCGGCCGCGGGGAAGACATCGACCACGCGGTCCACCGTCTTGGCCGCGCTGCTGGTGTGCAGCGTGCCGAACACCAGGTGGCCGGTCTCGGCCGCGGTCAGCGCCAGGCGGATGGTTTCCAGGTCGCGCATTTCGCCCACCAGGATCGCATCCGGATCCTCGCGCAGCGCCGAGCGCAGCGCGTTGTTGAAACTCAGCGTGTGCGGGCCGACCTCGCGCTGATTGACCAGGCACTTCTTGCTCTCGTGCACGAATTCGATCGGGTCTTCGACTGTCAGCACGTGGCCGTACTCGTTTTCGTTCAGGTGGTTCACCATCGCCGCCAGCGTGGTGCTCTTACCCGAGCCGGTGGGGCCCGTCACCAGCACCAGCCCGCGCGGCTTGAGCGCCAGGTCGGCGAAGACCTTCGGCGCATTCAGCTGCTCCAGCGACAGGATCTTGCTCGGGATGGTGCGGAACACCGCGCCGGCGCCGCGGTTCTGGTTGAAGGCATTGACGCGAAAGCGTGCCAGGCCCTGGATCTCGAAGCTGAAATCGCATTCCAGCACGTCTTCGAAGTGCTTGCGCTGGCCATCGTTCATGATGTCGTACACCATGGCGTGGACCTGCTTGTGGTCCAGCGGCTCGATGTTGATCCGCCGCACGTCGCCATGCACCCGGATCATCGGTGGCAAGCCGGCCGAAAGGTGCAGGTCGGAGGCCTTGTTCTTGACCGAAAAGGCCAGCAGTTGCGTGATGTCCATGGATGTGGGGCGCTACGTGAACGCGCTAAGCTCAGGGCATTATGGCGAGCATTGACGCGAACTTACAGCAAGTGCGGCAGCGTATCGCACGGGCCTGCGACGGCGCGGGGCGCTGCGCGCAAAGCGTCACGCTGTTGGCGGTGAGCAAGACCTTCGGCGCAACAGAAGTGCGTGAAGCCTTCGCTGCCGGCCAGCGCGACTTCGGGGAGAACTACGTGCAGGAGGCGCGGGCCAAGATGGCCGACCTGGCGCCGCTGCGCGGTGCCATCCGCTGGCACATGATCGGCCCCTTGCAGAGCAACAAGACGCGGCTGGTGGCCGAACACTTCGACTGGGTGCATTCGGTCGATCGGCTGAAGACCGCCCAGCGGCTGGCCGAGCAACGGCCGGCCGGCTTGCCGCCATTGCAGCTATGCCTGCAGGTCAACATCAGCGGCGAGGCCAGCAAGAGCGGCCTGCTCCCGGCCGAAGTGGCCGCGGTGGCCCGGGCGCTGACGGCGCTGCCGCGGGAGAAGGTACTGCTGCGCGGCCTGATGGCGATCCCCGAGCCGGCCGCCGACTTCCAGGCGCAGCGCCTGCCGCACCGGGCGTTGCGCGAACTGCTGGCGGCGCTGAACGAGGGCGGCCTGGAACTCGACACGCTGTCGATGGGCATGAGTGCCGACATGGAGGCCGCCGTTGCCGAAGGCGCGACCCTGGTGCGCGTGGGCACCGCGATCTTCGGTTCGCGCGGCTGAAGGCGCGCTCAGTTCAGGTACATGCCCAGGTAGCGCCGCCCGCGGCTGACGGCCGCGGCATCGGGACACACGTCGAACCATTCGATCAGCTGCAGCCGCGCCTTCTCGCGCCACTCGGCCTTGTCGCGCATCACCACGTCGAGCAACTGGTCGAAGGCGGCGCTGAAGTCGCCTTCATAGACCTGCAGCGCCGCCAGCGCGAAGCGGGCTTCAAAGTCCTTGGCATTGGCGGCAATGCGCGCGGCCAGCGCCTTCGGGTCGCCGTCAGGCCGGTTCCTGGCCAGCTGGATGCGCTTCAGCAGCGCCGCGTGGCGGTCGTTGCGCGCTGCCGCCGGCAGCGCATCGAGCAATTTCGTCGCGTCGTCGAAGGCGGCGCGGTCGATGAGCCGTGCCGCCAGGTCCAGCGCCACTTCGGCATGGCCGGGTTCGTACGACAACGCCTCGCGCAACATCGCCTCGGCGGTGGCGGCATCGGGCGCTTCAGCGGCTTCCCGGCGCAGCGCTTCGGCTTCGGAGATCTGCTCGCCGATATGCTTGTCCAGGAAGGCGCGCACCTGCCCCTCCGGCAGCGCGCCCATGAACTGATCCACCGGCTTGCCACCGATGAACAGCACCACCAGCGGGATGCTGCGGATTTGCAGCGCGGCCGAGATTTGCGGCGCCTCGTCGGTGTTGAGCTTGGCCAGCACGAAGGCTCCGCCATAGGCCTGCGTCAGCTTTTCCAGCAGCGGCGTCAGGCTGCGGCAGGGGCCGCACCACGGCGCCCAGCAATCGAGCAGCACCGGCACTTCGAGCGAGCGCTCGAGCACGGTCTGGCGGAAGTCGGCTTCGCTGACGTCGAAGGACAGCTCGGAGGCGGGAGAAGGGGCGTTCATGGCAGCCATGTCGGGGCGAGAAATGAGGGTGCAAGGGCGCGGGGAAGGTCAATCCAGCTTGACGCCGAGTCTGGTGATCACCGGCCCCCAGCGCTGCACGTCGGCGTCGATGGCGTGCTGAAAGTCGGCCGCGCTGCCGCCGACGACCGTGAGACCCTGGTTGGCCAGCGCCTGTCGCACGGCCGGGTCCTGCAGCACGGCGTTGGCGTCGGCGTTGACCTTCTGCACCACCGCCTCGGGTGTGCCAGCGGGCATGAAATAGCCGTTCCAGGCCAGCGATTCGACCTTCGGATAACCGACGCTGGCCAGCGTCGGCAGATCCTTCAGGCTGTCGGGGCGCTGGGCGCTGCTCACGGCCAGCAGCCGCACCTTGTTGTTGCGCACATGCGGCAGCAGCGCCGGCGCGACCATGAAGGTGGCGTCGGTCTCGCCCTGCGCCACCGCCATCGCCGCAGGCGGGCTGCCGTTGAAGGGCACATGCGTGGCCTGGATGCCGGCTTCGCTGAGGAACAGTTCCATCGTCAGGTGCGCCGAACTGCCGTTGCCCAGCGACGAGTAGTTCATCTTGCCGTTCTGCGCCTTGGCCCAGGCGACAAATTCGGCCACCGTCTTGGCCGGCACCTTGTCGATGCTCACCGCCAGCACGTTGGGCTGGCTGGTGGTCATGATCACCGGCACCAGGTCCTTGGCCGGGTCATAGGGCATCTTGCGGTAGAGGAAGGGGCCGAACGCGATCGGCCCGTTGAAGCCGATGGCCATCGTGTGCCCGTCGGTGGCCTTGGCCGCCACGTCCAGCCCGAGCATGCCGCCGGCGCCGGGCTTGTTCTCGACCACCACCGGCTGGCCCCAGCGCGCCGCCAGCTTGTCACTCATCGAGCGCGCGATCAGGTCGAGCGAGCTGCCCGGGCCGGTCGGCACGACGATCTTCACCGGTTTTGTCGGCCAGGTGCCTTGGGCGAAGGGGGCCGAGCAGGCCAGTGCCAGGACGGTGGCGGCGATCCATTGGCGACGTTGCATGGTGGTCTTCTTGTGCGAGTGGGAAAGTCGCGCATCTTAAAGAGTCGGGCGGCGGCGCGGCTTGGCGCGCTGGCTACACTGGCCGGATGAACCCATCCAGCATCGCCTTCGTCGGCGGCGGCAACATGGCCGGCGCGCTGATCGGCGGCCTGCTGAAGGCCGGCCGCACGGCTGCGTCGATCCAGGTGGTGGAGCCCTTCGAGGCGCAGCGCCAGCATCTGGCACGGCAATTCGGCATCGACGCCCGCCCGGCGGCGGATGCCGCGTTGGCGGGTGCCGAGCTGGTGGTCTGGGCCGTGAAGCCGCAGCTGTTTGCCGAAGCGGCCGCACCGTGCGCGCCTTTCGTCGCCGGCGCGTTGCAGCTCAGCGTGATGGCCGGCATCCGCAGCGCGGCCATCGTGCGCGCCAGCGGCAGCCCGCGCGTGGTCCGCGCCATGCCCAACACGCCGGCGTTGATCGGCCAGGGCATCGCCGGCCTGTTTGCCACCGTTGCCGTCAGCGCTGACGAACGCGCGGCGGTCGAGGCGGTGCTCGCGCCGACGGGTGAAGTGCTGTGGGTGCCGCGCGAAGTGGATCTCGACGCCGTGACGGCGCTGTCGGGCTCCGGCCCGGCCTATGTGTTCTATTTCGTCGAGGCGATGGTGCAGGCCGCGCTGGACATGGGCTTGACCGAGGCGCAAGGGCGACAGCTGGCGTTGGCCACCTTTGCCGGCGCCACCGCGCTGGCCCAGCAGTCCGACGAGGCGCCGGCGCAGTTGCGCGAGCGGGTCACGTCCAAAGGCGGCACCACGCATGCCGCGCTGGTGTCGCTGGAAGCGGATGGCGTCAAGGGCGCATTCATCAAGGCGCTGCGCGCGGCGCAGCGGCGCGCCGACGAGCTCGGCAACGCCGCCTGATTCAGCGCAGCGCCAGGTCGAGCACCACGCCGCCAAACACCGTGAAGCCGAGCCAATGGTTCATCCGGAAGGACCTGAAGCAGCCTTCGCGCTCGCGCTTGCGGATCAGCGTGTAGTGCCACAGCGCCTGCAGCGCCGCCGCAGCGAGGCCCAGCAGATAGACGCGGCCCAGGCCCAGCGACAGGCCCAGCCCGCCCCACAGCAGCAGATACACCGCATAGAAGCCCATCACCGCCGCCACGTCGAAGCGGCCGAGCGTCAGTGCCGAGGTCTTGATGCCGATGCGTGCATCGTCGTCGCGATCGACCATGGCGTATTCGGTGTCGTAGGCCAAGACCCAGAACAGGTTGCCCAGCAGCAGCCACCAGGCCTGCGGCGGCACCGCTGCGCCGATGGCCGCCAGGCCCCAGTCGCTGCCACCCAGCGCCGCCGCAAAGGCCATCGGGATGCCGAAGCTGAAGGCCACGCCCAGCACCGCTTGCGGCATCGACACCAGGCGTTTGGCATAGGGGTAGCCGATGGCCACCACCAACCCCAGCACCGACAGCTGGATCGCAGCCGGATTGGTGCTCAGCACCAACCCGAATGCCAGCAGCGCCAGCACCGCGCCGAGCGCCAGCGCCTCGGGCACCGATACCGCGCCGCGTGTCACCGGTCGCCGGGCGGTGCGCTTGACATGGCGGTCGAAATCGCGGTCGGCGACATCGTTGACACAACAGCCGGCGCTGCGCATGAGGATCGTGCCGAGCACGAACACCGTCAACAGGTGCCAGCCGGGAAAGCCGTCGGCGGCGATCCACAGGGCACTCAAACTGGGCCACAGCAGCAGCAGCCAGCCGGCGGGCCGGTCCCAGCGGATCAGGTCCAGGTACAGCGCCAGGCGCGTCGGCTCTGCGTGCAGCGCCATCCTGCCGAGCCCCGCGTCAGCCGTCCAACCGCTTCTGGAACACCAGCCCGGCGTGTTCGCGCAGTGCGTGGAATCTGATCTTCGGCCAGTTGGCTTCGATGGCGCGCAGCTCGGGTGCGTATTCCACCAGCACCGTCGGCGCATCCACCGCGTCGTAGGCCACGCGATGCTGGTTGCCGTCGATGAAGCGTTGCAGTTCCCGGGAGTCGTCGCTGGTCACCCAGCGCGCCACCTGGAAGCGGCTGGGCAGGATGCGCGCCTTGACGCCGTATTCATGCTCCAGCCGGTGCGCCACCACTTCGAACTGCAGCTGCCCGACCGCACCGAGCAGCAGCACCGAGCCGGCCACCGGGCGGAACACCTGGATCGCGCCTTCCTCGCCCAGCTGCGTCAAGCCGGCCTTGAGCTGCTTGGTGCGCAGCGGGTCGGCGACTTCGACACTTCGGAACATCTCCGGCGCGAAAAACGGCAGCCCGGTGAACTGCAGCGCCTCGCCTTCGCTCAGCGTGTCGCCCAGCTGCAGCACGCCATGGTTGGGGATGCCGATGATGTCGCCGGCATAGGCCTCGTCGAGCAGCTCGCGCCGCTGGCTCAGGAAGCTGACCACCGAATTCGGCCGCAGTTCCTTGCCCGAGCGCACCACCTTCAGCCGCATGCCGCGCTCGAAGTGCCCCGAGGCCACGCGCAGGAAGGCGATGCGGTCGCGGTGCGCCGGGTCCATGTTGGCCTGGATCTTGAACACCACGCCACTGAACCTGGGCTCGTCGGGCGCGACCTCGCGCTGGATGGCCAGCCGCGGCCCGGGCGGCGGCGCCAGGTCGACCAGCGCATCCAGCACCTCGCGCACGCCAAAGTTGTTGATCGCCGAGCCGAAGAACATCGGCGTCTGCCTGCCGGCCAGGAAGGCGGCTTCGTCGAAAGGCGGTGCGGCGTCGCGCATCAGCTCGATGTCATGGCGCGCGTGTTCGTATTCCGCACCGAAGCGCTGGGCGTAGATCGGGTTCTCCAGCCCGGCCAGGGTCTCGATGTCGTCGCGGTTGCGGTCCTCGCCCGGCGCGAACACGCGCATGCGCTGCTCGCGCAGGTCCATCACACCGTGGAAGCGCTTGCCCATGCCCACCGGCCAGGTGAAGGGCACGACTTCCATGCCCAGTTCACGCTCGATCTCGTCCATCAGCGCCAGCGGCTCCTGCACCTCGCGGTCCATCTTGTTGACGAAGGTCAGGATCGGCGTGTTGCGCGCGCGGCAGACCTGCAGCAGCCGCCGTGTCTGCGGCTCGACGCCGTTGGCCGCGTCGATGACCATCAGCGCGGCGTCGACAGCGGTCAGCACGCGGTAGGTGTCTTCGGAAAAGTCCTGGTGGCCGGGCGTATCGAGCAGGTTGATGACGCAGTCGCGGTATTCCATCTGCATCACCGAGCTGGCCACCGAGATGCCGCGCTGCTTCTCGATTTCCATCCAGTCGCTGGTGGCATGGCGACTGGCCTTGCGCGCCTTGACCGAGCCGGCGATCTGGATCGCGCCGGAGAACAGCAGCAGCTTTTCCGTCAGCGTCGTCTTGCCGGCGTCGGGGTGGGAAATGATGGCAAAAGTCCTTCTCCGCCTGACCTGCTCTGCGATTGGACCTTCTGACATCGGAACGCTTTCCCTGTTATGTACGCAGCTATGTACGCACCCCGCAACGTGCTCCTCCGAGCCTGTTTGCATAATAACCTAAAAACAGAGCGACATGTTAACCTAGATATGGTACAACATAAAAACCTAGAAACGGAAAAGCAGAACACCCTAGAAAACGAATGGCCAAACCCGCAGACAAGCTCGCCGAATCTCTCGCCGCCCTGAAGGCCCTTCAGGATGCGGGGACCGTTGCCATTCGCGCAAACAGCCTGACCCGCGTCCATCGCGAGCGTCTGCTGAAGAACGGTTTCATCCGCGAAGTCATGAAGGGCTGGTACATCCCTGCCCGTCCGGACGGTGCGGAAGGCGAAAGCACAGACTGGTATGCCTCCTTCTGGTCGTTCTGCAACGCCTACCTGTCGGAGCGCTTCGGTGATCAATGGTGTCTGGGTGCTGAGCAGTCTCTCGCGCTGCATACGGGCAACTGGACAGTCCCTCGACAACTCCTTGTGCGCGCACCGAAAGGCAACAACAAGCCGACCGGACTCCTGCACGACACCTCCATTTTCGATGTTCGGCTGGAAATTCCAGCAGAAGCGCAGGTTGAGACGCTGGAAGGCTTGCGCGTCATGAGACTACCCGCAGCCCTGATTCATTGCTCGCCGGGGCACTTTGCAGCGCGTCCGGTGGACATGAGGGCGGCGCTGGCGATGGTTCAGGATGCTTCCGATGTGCTGAGCCAATTGCTGGACGGGGGCCACAGTCGTGTGGCCGGAAGACTTGCGGGAGCATTCCGCAACATAGGCCGCAGCCAGATCGCCGACGCGATCACCGAGACCATGCGCTCGGCGGGATACACGATCAGCGAGTCCGACCCGTTCGAGGATGCGCCGCCTGTTGTGATTGGAGTGCGGCAGACCTCACCTGCCGTCAACCGGCTGCGCATGATGTGGGGGCGATGCGGGCTGACGTGCTGGAACGGTTCCCAAAGCCGCCTGGACCTCCATCAGACATCGCCGGATACCTTCACAACGTCGAGGATGCCTATGCAACCGATGCCTACAACTCCCTGTCGATTGAGGGATACAGGGTCAGTGTTGACCTGATTGAGCGTGTGCGCTCGGGCGACTGGAACCCGGACGATGCAGGCGACCGCGAGCATCGCGATGCACTCGCTGCGCGCGGCTACTGGCAATCGTTCCAGAAGGTCCGGGAGAGTGTTGGCCGCATCGTTGGCGGCGAGAACGCAGGTGTCGTGGCGGAAACCAGTCACAGCACGTGGTATCGCGAACTCTTCGGCCCCAGCGTGGTGGCCGGGATACTCAAGCCAGCAGACCTTGCGGGGTATCGCAACGGCGCTGTCTACATCCGGCATTCGATGCACGTCCCGCCCCGCAGTGAGGCGGTCCGCGAATTGATGCCCGCCTTTTTCGATAAGCTTCGTGAGGAAGATGAGCCTGCGGTGCGGGTCGTGCTCGGTCACTTCTTCTTTGTCTACATCCACCCCTACTTCGATGGCAACGGGCGCATGGGACGCTTCCTGATGAACGCCATGATGGCTTCGGGCGGCTACCCGTGGACCGTGGTCCCCGTGACGGAGCGCGCGCGCTACATGGCCGCGCTCGGATCCGCCAGCGTCAAGCAGGACATCAAGCCTTTCGCAGACTTTCTGGCCGCGTTGGTGTCGCAGCGCAAGGGCTCCTGATGGGAGCGCAAGACGCTGGAGGACGGCGCAGGCGCGGGCGCACGCTACAGCCCGCGCCGAAATACCCTGCTGACACCGGCGGTTTCAGGTGGCTTCGGGGGCGGCGATGACGATGAAGGCCCGGCGAATGCCGGGCCTTCATTGACTGCCTAGTATTCCTCCGGCAGGAGGATGGTCGTCACCGAGCGATCAAGCGATCTCTTTCATCCGGACTGTGACCGTCGGCCCTGGCCTCTCACCAGGTCTGCTGACCCCGATTCACGCAGGCGCGCGCATCAGGCGCTCGCGGGCTCCTGCAGTTCCCGCAGATACCGCCGGTGGGGATTTCCACCCCGCCCCGAGAACGCTGTCGGCCCCATCGGACCGACGCTTGCAGTCTAGACGGTGCGACGTCAATCCGACTGTCGCGTGCGCGGCACTGCAGCGTCGCGGGATGTCCGGGCGACGGCGCACGGCGCCCGCACAGCCCAGGGCGTACCGGGTCACTCGCGCAACAACTTCACCCCCGGCAGCTCGCAGGCGTAGACGCGTTGCGCAGCGCCGCGATGGCCTCGTAGCGCGTGAAGCTGCGCCGCCAGGCCAGCACCACGCGGCGCGTCGGCACCGGCTGCGCGAACGGGATGTAGGCGCACATGCGGCTGCGCCGTCCTCGGTGCCACGCTCAGCTGCGGCACCACGGTGACGCCCATGCCCGAGGCGACCATGTACTTGATGGTTTCCAGCGAGCAGCCTTCGAAGCTCTTGCGGATGCCTTCGGCGTTCGCTGGCAAAGCGCGCGAACTCGGGGCAGACCTCGAGCACATGGTCGCGGAAGCAGTGGCCGGTGCCGAGCAGCAGCATGGTCTCGCTGCTTCAGCTCCTCGGCGCTGACATGCTTGCGCCTGGCCAGCGGGTGGCTGCGTCGGCACCGCGGCCATGAAGGGCTCGTCGTACAGCGGCGCGATGGCCAGCCCGGTGTCGGGGAAAGGCTCGGCCAGGATGGCGCAGTCGAGTTCGCCGGTGCGCAGCATCTCCAGCAGCTTGACGGTGAAGTTCTCCTGCAGCATCAGCGGCATCTGCGGCGTCACGGTCGATCACCTGGCGCACCAGGTCGGGCAGCAGGTAGGGCCCGATGGTGTAGATGATGCCCAGGCGCAGCGGGCCGGCCAGCGGGTCCTTGCCGCGCTTGGCGATCTCCTTGATCGCCGCGGCCTGCTCGATGCACCGTCTGCGCCTGGCGCACGATCTCCTCGCCCAGCGGCGTCACGCTGACCTCGCTGGCGCCGCGCTCGAAGATCTTGACGTCGAGCTCTTCCTCGAGCTTCTTGATCGCCACCGACAAGCGTCGGCTGCGAGACGAAGCAGGCCTCGGCGGCGCGGCCGAAATGCTTCTCGCGCGCGACCGCGACGATGTATTTGAGTTCGGTCAGGGTCATGCCGGCATTGCCATGGTCGCTGCCGCGGCATCACGGCCTTCAGGATACTCGCGCCTTGCCGCCCAGCCAGCGCTGCGACATGCTGGCTGCGCCGCCTCGGGGTGCTGGTCCAGCAGCCGCGGCGCGACGTCGCGCGCGCCTGCTGCAGCAGCGCGTCGTCCTCGGCGCAGGTCGGCAAAGCGCAGCAGCGCGTCGCCGCGACTGGCGTGCGCCCATGAATTCGCCCGGGCCGCGGATCTCGAGGTCGCGCCGGGCGATCTCGAAGCCGTCGGTGGTCTCGACCATCGCCTTCAGCCGCGCCTTGCCGGTCGCGCCGACAGCGGCGTCGCGTGTACAGCAGCACGCAGACGCTGGCGACCGCGCCGCGGCCGACGCGGCCGCGCAGCTGGTGCAGCTGCGCCAGGCCGAAGCGCTCGGCATGCTCGATCACCATCAGGCTGGCGTTGGGCACGTCGACGCCGACCTCGATCACCGTGGTCGCCACCAGCACGCTGCATCTGGCCGCCGCTGAACTGCGCCATCACCGCCGCCTTCTCGGCCGCCGGCATGCGCGCCGTGCAGCAGGCCCGACCGTCGCTGCCCGGCAGCGCGCGCGCCGAGCTCGGCGTGCGTCTGCGGTGGCGTTCTGCAGGTCGAGCGTGCTCGCTTTCCTCGATCAGCGGGCAGACCCAGTAGACCTGGCGGCCCTGCGCCGACCTCGTCGCGGATGCGCGCGACGACCTCGTCGCGCCGGCCGTCGGCGAACACCTTGGTGACGACCGGCGTGCGCCCGGGCGGCAGCTCGTCGATCGTGCTGACGTCCAGGTCGGCGAAGTAGCTCATCGCCAGCGTGCGCGGAATCGGCGTGGCGCTCATCATCAGCAGGTGCGGCTCGCAGCCGCCGGCCGTGCGTCGGCTCGGCCAGCTTGCCGCGCAGCGCCAGCCGCTGCGCGACGCCGAAGCGGTGCTGCTCGTCGATGATCGGCCAGCGCCCAGCCGCGCGAAGCGCCACGTCGTCCTGGATCACCGCGTGCGTGCCGACCACCAGCGTCGCCTCGCCGCTGGCGCACCTGCGCGAGCATGGCCGCGCGCTCCTTGCCCTTGCGGCTGCCGGTCAGCCAGGCGACGCTGCACGCCCAGCGGCTCGAGCCAGCCGACCAGCTTGCGGAAATGCTGCTCGGCCAGGATCTCGGTCGGCGCCATCAGCGCGCACTGCCAGCCGGCGTCGATGCCGATCGCCGCGGCCAGCGCCGCGACCACGGTCTTGCCCGAGCCGACATCGCCCTGCAGCAGGCGGTGCATCGGCTGCGTCGCGCGCCAGGTCGGCGCGCGATCTCGTCGCCGACGCGTCGCTGTGCGCGCGGTCAGCGCGAACGGCAGCGCCGCCAGCAGCTGCGTCGCGCAGGCCGCCGGCTGCGCGGCCGCAGCGCCGGCGCCGCAAGCCGCGCGCGCTCGCGCTGGGCCTGCAGCTGCGACAGCTGCTGCGCCAGCAGCTCGTCGAACTTCAGCCGCTGCCAGGCCGGGTGGCTGCGGTCGTCCAGCGTCGCCAGGCCGGCGTCGGGCGGCGGGTGGTGCAGGAACAGTCAGCGCCTCGCGCAGCGTCGGCAGCCCGGGCGGCAGCAGCGTCCGGCGGGCAGCAGCTCGTCCAGCGGCGCGCGCGCCAGGCGCCGAGCCACCGCCTTGCGCAGATAGGCCTGCGGCAGCTGCGCGCTGCTCGGGTAGACCGGCGTCAGCGCCGTGCGGCAGCGGCGTGTCGTCGGCCACGACGCTTGAACACCGGGTGCACCATCTCGCGGCCGAAGAAGCCGCCGCGCACCTCGCCGCGCACGCGCACCCGCGCGCCCGACGCGCCAGCGTCTTCTGCTGCGACGGGATAGAAGTTCAGGAAGCGCAGCACGCAGCTCGTCGCTGCCGTCGTCCAGCCGCACCAGCAGCTGGCGGCGCGGCCGCGTCTCGACGCGGCTGTCGGCGACCGCGCCCTCGCACCTGCGCCGACGTCGCCGTCGCGCAGCGTCGGCGATCGGCGTGATGCGGGTTTCGTCCTCGTAGCGCAGCGGCAGGTGCAGCGCCAGGTCGATGTCGCGCACGCAGGCCCAGCTTGCGCCAGTGCGCGCTGCGGACCGGACAAGGGCTTGGCCTCGGGCGGGCGCATTGCGACAGCGCCTCGGGACTCTGCCGTGCCGTGATGGCCTGTTCGCTGCCTGCCCGGGTACGTTGGCACGGCCCGCTCAGTCAGGCCTTGGCACGAACCGTTCGACATGCCCGCCACCTACACCCTCGCCGATTTCGACTTCGAGCTGCCCGCCGAGCTGATCGCCCAGCATCCGGCCGCCGAGCGCAGCGCGTCGCGCCTGCTCGACGGCCGCGGCGCGCGCCGGTCGACCGCATCTTCCGCGACCTGCCCGCGCTGCTGCAGCCGGGCGACCTGCTGGTGTTCAACGACACGCGCGTCATCAAGGCGCGGCTGTTCGGCGAAAAGCCCACCGGCGGCGCGGTCGAGGCGCTGGTCGAGCGCGTGCTGCCCGGCGACGAGGTGCTGGCGCACCTGCGCGCCAGCAAGTCGCCGCAGCCGGGCAGCCGCGTGCGCTTCGCCGGCGCCTTCGATGCCGAGGTGCTGGGCCGCGCCGGGCCCGAAGGTGCGCTGTTCCGCCTGCGCTTTCCGGCACGACCCGCTCGCGCTGCTGGAGCGCCACGGCCACGTGCCGCTGCCGCCTTACATCGCGCACGCCGACACGGCCGAGGACGACGCGCGCTACCAGACCGTGTTCGCCGCGCGGCCCGGCGCGGTGGCGGCGCCGACGGCGGCGCTGCACTTCGACGAGGCGCTGCTCGCCGCGCTGGACGCGCGCGGCGTGCGGCGCGCGGCCGTGACGCTGCACGTCGGCGCCGGCACCTTCCAGCCGGTGCGCGGCGAGACGCATCGCCGAGCACCGCATGCACAGCGAGTGGTACGAGGTGGGCGCGGCCGACGGTGCAGGCGATCGACGACGCACGCGCGCCGGCGGCGGCCGCGTCGTGGCGGTCGGCACGACCACGCTGCGCGCGCTGGAGTCGGCGGCCGCGCGACGGCGCGCTGCAGCCGGCAGCGGCGAGACCGACATCTTCATCACGCCCGGGTTTCGACTTCCGCGTCGTCGACCTGCTGATCACCAACTTCCACCTGCCGCAAGAGCACGCTGCTGATGCTGGTCAGTGCCTTTGCCGGGCATGACGCACGTGATGGCGCTGTACCGCCACGCGATCGAGGCGCGCTACCGCTTCTTCAGCTACGGCGACGCGATGCTGCTGCGAGCCGCGCTGCCGGCGCAGCCTGACATCGCGCGGCGACAATCGCCGCCATGCTGACATTTCGACTCTGCTGAAGCCACCGACAGGGCCAGGCGCGCCGCGGCCGCCTGACGCTGAACCACGGCGTGGTCGAGACGCCGGTCTTCATGCCGGTGGGCACCTACGGCACCGTCAAGGGCGTGATGCCGCAGTCGCTGCACGACATGGGCGCGCAGATCATCCTGGGCAACACCTTCCACCTGTGGCTGCGCCCGGGCCTGGACGTGATGCGGCCGCTTCGGCGGCCTGCATCGCTTCGAGCGGCTGGGACAGGCCGCATCCTGACCGACAGCGGCGGCTTCCAGGTCTGGAGCCTGGGCGAGATGCGCAAGATCAGCGAAGAAGGCGTGCAAGTTCGCCTCGCCGGTCAACGGCGACAAGCTGTTCCTGACGCCCGAGGTCAGCATGCAGATCCAGACCGTGCTGAACAGCGACATCGTGATGCAGTTCGACGAATGCACGCCCTACCAGACCGACGGGCCAGCTGACCACCGAGGCCGAGGCGCGCCGCTCGATGGAGCTGAGCCTGCGCTGGGCGCGGCGCAGCCAGCGACGAGTTCGCGCGGCTGGCAGAACCCGAACGCGCTGTTCGGCATCGTGCAGGGCGGCATGTTCGAGCACCTGCGCGAGGCCTCGGCGGCGGCGCTGGCCGAACTGGACTTGCCCGGCTACGCCATCGGCGGCGTCAGCGTCGGCGAGCCCAAGGACGAGATGCTGCGCATCATGGCGCACACGCCGCACCGGCTGCCGGCGCACAAGCCGCGCTACCTGATGGGCGTGGGCACGCCGGAAGACCTGGTCGAGGGCGTGGCGCAGCGGCGTCGACATGTTCGACTGCGTGATGCCCACGCGCAACGCGCGCAACGGCCACCTGTTCACGCGCTTCGGCGACCTGAAGCATCCGCAACGCGCGCCACAAGACCGACGCAGCGGCCGATCGATGACCGAGCTGCAGCCTGCCACGCCTGCGCCGGCGGTTTCACGCGCGCCTACCTGCACCACCTGGACCGCTGCGGCGAGATGCTCGGCCCGATGCTGGCCAGCATCCACAACCTGCACTACTACCTGAACCTGATGCGCGAGGTGCGCGAGGCGCTGGACCAAGGGCGACTTCGCGGCGTTCCGCGCCCGGTTCAAGGCGGATCGCTCGATCGGTGTCGGCTGAAGGCTGGCCACCTCACCAGAACTGCCACTGGCTCGTGGCCACCACCCAGATGCCGAGCGCGCCATTGGTCACGGCATGGGCAATCACGCTGACCCACAGCCGGCCGGTGCGGATATACAGCCAGGCATAGGCCAGTCCGGCCATCGCCGCGGCCAGCCACAGCGTGTGGGCCAGCACGAACAGAAAGGTCGAGACGATCAGCGCGCGGGCGCCGACGCTGCGCGGATCGACCGTCTCGAAGCCCGGTCGCTGGATCCAGCGCATCAGGAACGAGCGCCAGAACAGCTCTTCCATCAGCGGCACCATCAGCGCTGCGCCAACCCAACGCACCACCACCAGGGGCCAGTCGATGCTGCCATCGCCCGTCAGGGGGCGGAATTCGGCGCGTGGGCTGCGCCCAGCACCATCCAAGGCGCGTCGAGGTGAATCCACAGCACGAACACCAGCGCGCCGACAGCGACGGCGAGCAGAGCCTGGCGCGCATCGGGCCAGGTCTGGCGGTGCAACTCGTCGTATTCGTCACGCCAGGCGATCAGCATGCCGCCGACGATCAGCACCGTCAGGCCATAGAGCCAGCGCGGATCGATGCCCCAGCCGCCATCGGCCGGCAGCGCGCCGCGCAGCATCAACAGCAGCATGAAGACGAAGAACGGCAGCACCCTGAGGCGGGTGGCGCGCTTCATCCGAAAGGGCATGGATCGGCTTGTCGTGGGCATTTGCGCGGTGTGTGCACACCAGTATCGGGGCGTGTTCCATAGATGAGTGCGCCGCGTGTCCCGCCATGCGCACATCTTTTTCGGGATCGTGCAAATGGTCACAAATTCCGGCCGCCGGGCCGCGCCACGCTTCAGGGTGCGTGGGCCTGCAGCAGATGGGTGGCGCCGGTGTGCTGGGCCAGTGCATCGCTCAGCCAGGGCAGCAGCGTCTGCAACTGCGCGTGCAGCGTGTGCGGCGGGTTGAGCACGACGATGCCGCTGCCGGCCAGGCCGAAGCCCAGCGGGTCGGTCGGCCTGCACGGTCATGCGTGCATGCAGCCAGCCGCGCGGTGCCATGGCCTTCAGGCCCCGCACCAGCGCCGCCGCACCGGGCTTCTGCACCACCGGATACCAGACCATGTAAACGCCTTCGGCGAAGCGCTCGGGTCGCCTCGCGCAGTGTGTCCAGCACGCGGGCGTAGTCGCCCAGGCCTTCGTAGCTGGGGTCGATCAGCACCACCGCGCGCCGCGACGGCGGCGGCAGCTGGCCCCTGAGCGCGGCGAAGCCGTCGGCCAGACGGATATCGACACCGGGCGGCGGCGCCCAGCGCCGCTTGCAGGGCAAGGTGGTCGGCGGGGTGCAGCTCGAACAGGCGCAGGTGGTCCTGCGCGCGCAGCACAGCCTGCGCCAGCCAGGGCGAGCCCGGATAGTGGCGCAGCGACCCATCCTCGTTCAGGCGGCGCACAAACTGCACGTAGTCGGCCACGGGCTCGGGCAGGTCGTCGCGCGTCCAAAGCCGCTGGATGCCTTGCCAGTATTCCCGGTTCTTCATCGCCTGCGCCGAGTCCAGCCGATACAGGCCGGCGCCGGCGTGGGTATCGACCACGCGGTAGGCCTTGTCCTTCAGGTTCATGTGGCGCAGCAGGCGCAGCAGCACGATGTGCTTCAACACGTCGGCATGATTGCCGGCGTGGAAGGCGTGGCGATAGGCAAGCATCGGTGGGCCGGCGGGCGACGGTCAGCGCACGGAACGGCGGGCACGGAAGAGCTCCAGCAGGTTGACCTCGCGTGGCCCCGGTACCAGCCGCGCCCGCTGCCCGGCCTCGATGCTTCCAGGTTCGATCACCGTCAGGTAGGCGCCGCAGTAGCCCGATTGCTGCATCATCTTGGCGGCCTGGGCGAAGCCCATGGCGTGGTTGAACTTGAAGCAGGGCTGACGCGGCTCGCTGATCGCGAGCGTGCAATCGGGCAGGTGCAGCTGGTCACCGATCCACATGTCGCCTTCAAGCAGGCCTCGCAGGCTCAGGTTCTCGCCCACCGCGCCCGAGGCCAGCTCCGCGTCCCAGGCAGCGACACGGGCTTGTGCGCGCACCACCCGCCAGAAGGCATAGTGTTCGTGCGGGTAGGCATAGACCGATTTGGCAAGGCCGCCATGCACCGACAGGTCGGCCTGCTCGTCGCCTTCCAGGCCCAGCGCGCGCACCCGCACCGGCCCGGCCACCGGCTGTTTGCCGATGGCCGTCAGCACCTGGCGACCGCCGATGTCTTGCAGCCGCGAGCGAGCCAGGTTGACGCTGAGTACTTCGGTCATCAGGATCGCTCCGCTTCGGCCGAGCGCCATCCCGGCCTCGCCGGCGCATGCTGCAATGCAGCATCAAGCGGGAGCCGACGATTTAGTTGCGGCAGGGTCAAAAGTCCTTTGCGCATCGTGATCGATTGGACAGGGTTCCCCTGTGCCTGAGTGGTGCCCGCTGCGGGGCATTGTGGCGACAATCAGCACCCCTCGCACGCCATGGCCGCCGACCTTGATGCCAATTCACTTCGGGTATGGTTCGCGGCAACGCGTGTCACTGTCCTGATCGGAGACAAAAGATGAACCAGCCCACGACCCCCGGCATCGGCGCGCCCGGCCATGTCAAGCACGCCCGTTTGATCGCCTGGGTGGCTGAGATCGCCGAACTGACGGAGCCTGCCGATGTGGTCTGGTGCGACGGATCGCAACAGGAATACGAGCGGCTCTGCGCGCAACTGGTCGAAGGCGGCACCTTCCAGCGCCTGAACCCGGCCAAGCGGCCGGACAGCTATCTGGCGCTGAGCGACCCGAGCGACGTGGCCCGCGTCGAAGACCGCACTTTCATCTGCAGTCAACGCCAGGAAGATGCCGGCCCGACCAACAACTGGATGGCCCCGGCGCAGATGCGTGCAGTGCTGCAGACCGGGCAGGCCGACGGCACGCCGGCGTTGTTCCGCGGCGCGATGCGCGGGCGCACGATGTACGTGGTGCCGTTTTCGATGGGGCCGCTGGGCTCGCCCATCTCGCACATCGGCGTGGAACTGTCCGACAGCCCGTATGTCGCGGTCAACATGAAGCTGATGACGCGCATGGGCCGCCCGGTGCTCGACCTGCTCGGCAGCGATGGCCACTTCGTGCCCTGTGTGCACAGTGTCGGCGCGCCGCTGCAAGCGGGACAGGCCGATGTCAGCTGGCCCTGCAACAAGACCAAGTACATCGTTCACTATCCCGAGACGCAGGAGATCTGGAGCTACGGCTCGGGCTACGGTGGCAACGCGCTGCTGGGCAAGAAGTGCTTCGCACTGCGCATCGCCTCGACCATGGGCCGTGACCAGGGCTGGCTGGCCGAGCACATGCTGATCCTGGGCGTGACCTCGCCGCAGGGCCGCAAGTACCATGTTGCCGCGGCCTTTCCCAGCGCTTGTGGCAAGACCAACTTCGCCATGCTGGTGCCGCCCAAGGGTTTCGCCGGCTGGAAGGTCACGACCATCGGCGACGACATCGCCTGGATCAAGCCCGACGCCAAGGGCGTGCTGCGCGCCATCAACCCGGAGGCAGGATATTTCGGCGTGGCGCCGGGCACCAACCGCAGGACCAACCCGAACTGCATGGACTCGTTGCAGCGCGACGTGATCTTCACCAACGTCGCGCGCACCGACGACGGCGATGTCTGGTGGGAAGGCATGACCGACGAGCCGCCCGCGCACCTGATCGATTGGCAAGGCAAGGACTGGACGCCCGACAGCGCGCGTGGCGCGGACGGCAAGCTGCGGCCCGCAGCGCACCCGAACTCGCGCTTCACCGTGGCCGCGACCAACAACCCGGCGCTCGACGTCGAATGGGACAACCCCGATGGCGTGGCCATCGATGCCTTCATGTTCGGCGGCCGGCGCTCCACCACCGTGCCGCTGGTCACCGAAGCGCGCAACTGGGTCGAGGGCGTGTACATGGCCGCCACCATGGGCAGCGAAACCACCGCCGCCGCCACCGGCCAGCAGGGCGTGGTGCGGCGCGACCCGTTCGCCATGCTGCCGTTCATGGGCTACAACATGGCCGACCACTTCCAGCATTGGCTGAACGTCGGCAGCAGGCTGCAGGCCGCTGGCGCCAGCGTGCCGAAGATCTACTGCGTCAACTGGTTCCGCAAGGGCGCGGATGGCAAGTTCGTCTGGCCCGGCTACGGCGAGAACATGCGCGTGCTGCTGTGGATGCTGGGCCGCGTGGAGGGCGTGGCGGGCGGGCAGAACAACGCCTTCGGCGTCAGCCCGCGCTACGAGGATCTGGATTGGCAGGGCCTGAGCTTTTCACGCGAGCAGTTCCATTCCGTGATGGCCATGGATCACGGCGCCTGGCAGAAGGAGCTGAAGTTGCACGACGAGTTGTTCGCGCAACTGGCCTACCACCTGCCGCACGAATTGAACGACACCAAGGCGCGCATCGAGCGACAACTGGCGGCTTGACTGGCGGCCTCGCGCCGCCCGGGCTCGCGCCTTGAAGCTGCAACTGCTGTCGGACCTGCACCTCGAAACGGAAGACTTCGAGCCGCGGCCCTTGCCTCAGGCCGAGTTGCTGGTGCTGGCCGGCGATATCGACGCCAGTTGGCAGGGTTTCGACCGCTTTGCCGCTTGGCCGGTGCCGGTGTTGTTCGTCGCCGGCAACCATGAATTCGACGGCCGTGAACTGAGCGACGCCTGGCCGGCGCTGCGTGCCCTGGCCCAACGCCTGGGTTGGACGATGCTGGAGCGCGAAGCGCTGATCCTGACCGACCGGGCTGGCCAGCGCGTGCGCTTCGTGGGCAGCATCCGCTGGAGCGACTTCGACCTCTTCGGTGTATCGCGACGGCCCACCGCGATGCGGGCCGCCGGCTACTTCATGCGCCTGATGCAAGCCACACGCGACGGCGTGGCCTTTGACGCCGAGGGCGTGCGCGCCGAATCGCTGGCCTGCCGGGCCTGGTTGCACGATGCCTTGCAACAGCGCGCCAACGGCCGCTGGGACAAGACGGTCGTCGTGACCCACTTCGCGCCGAGCCTGGCGAGCGCCGACCCGCGCTACGGCCAGCAGCCTGGCACGGCCAGCTTCTGCAACGCCGACGACGACCTGCTGTCGTTGGCCGACCTGTGGCTGCACGGTCATTTGCATTGCCGGCACGACTATCGGATCGCCCGGTCCGGGCGCGCGCCGACGCGCGTGGTGTGCCAGGCGCGCGGCCTCGCATCGAAGGGCGAGGACGCCGGCTACGACGCCGACAAGCTGATCGAGGTTTGAGCCGCGGCCGCCCCAGGCTCAAGGCCGCGCGGCCAGCCCGTCCAGGCAGGTGGCCAGCACCCATTCGACGATTTGCTCGTCGCTGTGCTGGGCCCCGGCCTTGAGGAAGCCGAGCACCGGATCGCAGGCGCGCGCGAACAGGGTGTAGAGGATCACCTCCGGCGGCAATGCGCGGGTCAGCGCGCCGTCCTGCTGGGCCTGCACGATCCAATCTCCCAGTTGGTCGCTGACCCGCATCACCAGATCGATGTATTGGTGGTCGGCCATCAGCGTGGCTCGCAGCGTCGAGTTTTGCGCCGGCAGCGACGGCATTTCGCCAGCCAACTGCACCTGCAGTGTCCAGCGCGTTACCGCGCGAAGCCGCTCGAAGGCACTCAGCTCGGGCTTCGCGGCCTGCTCGTCGATGATTTGCGAGGCACGCTGCAAGGCCCGCACCATCGCCGCCGCAGCGAGCGCTTCCTTCGACGCAAAGTGTTTGTACAGGCTGGCCTTGGCGATTCCGACATCCGCTGCCACGGCGTCGACGGTCATCGAATCGAAGCCTTTTTCCGCCAGCAGCCGGTTGACCGAGCTGACGATCGCGTCTTCACGCACGCGAAGCACTTGTTCGCGGAAGGATAAGCGGGCCATGGCCGATTCTATACGCTGCGGCGACAAAATGAACTATTCAGTCACATTCGTGACGCCGATGTGCAACGCGTAGACCGCCACTGCTCAGGCGGACTTGTTTCGCGGGTCGGTGCCAGCGGCGGCGGGGTCGGCCCGACGCTGGCCGGCAGCGGGCTTCCTGGCGGACTCCTCGTGGGCGTGCAGGCAAAGTTCCATGCCATAGGCGGTGCCGACATCCGCCGGGTCCGGCGCGGCGCTGCCCTGTCGCCGACGCAACCAGTTGAGCAGTCGTCGAATGCCTGCAACTCGGGTCATGTTGCCACCCTCGCCGTTGGAAGAACGACCACAGTCTGCGCCGACCGCGAGCGGCCATGGCCGCGAACAGGTGCTGGCCTGCCGGCCAGTTCGAGGCATGTGCGGCCCTCGGCTTCATCCCACATCTGACGGATGACGGCGCCGCCTTGGCGAGCCTAGGATGGGGTGCTGTCGAGATGACGACGCTGTCGGCATCAAGGAGGGTGTGGCGGTGCGCTACGTGGCGATGCAGTTGTTGACCTGGGGCACGATCGCCGGCGCCGCCGGCAGCGCCTGGCTGTTGGCCGCACTCGACAGCCCGCTGGAATCGCAACTCGTCGCCCTACCGCAGGCCGGGCTGCTGGCCCTGCCGACCGAGGCGACGGCTGCCGGGCAGCCGGGTCGCGCCGGCTTGGGCCAGCCGTCAGTGGTGCCGCAGCCGGACCCGACGCGCGCGATGCGGCCCTGAGTCGTCAGCGCGCGAGGCCAAGCTTGCGCTTGCTGCGTCGCATGCCGCGCGACGACG
Organism: uncultured beta proteobacterium; assembly: GCA_963837675.1. Lineage (GTDB taxonomy): Bacteria > Pseudomonadota > Gammaproteobacteria > Burkholderiales > Burkholderiaceae_C > Rubrivivax. The sequence goes on from CAWIOH010000003.1 coordinate 1,105,477, forward strand.
CCCTCGAGTGGCCGGGTGGAGCGGCGGCAGCCCGTGGCCGCGCCACGTCGGCCATCAACATCAGGCTGCGCACCAGGTCTTGAACCGCTTCGCCCAGGTCTTGCGGCGGCTCCAGCGTGTCGATCAGTTGCCTCAACGCATCGGCGTCCTCCAGGTCGGCCGGGTCGAAGTGCATGTACAGCAGCGCCAGAGGCTCCAGCAAGCGCGCATCGTCGATGCGCAGCAGGGCCGGAAAGTGTTCCATCGCGGCGGCGAACCCGGCCACCCAGGGCAGCACCGCTTCGCCGGGCAAGGCGTCGTCGTCGAGCTCGAAGACCCACGGATCGAACCATTGGCGCGCGCGCAGCGCCCGGTCCAACTCGGCCTTGCGCCGCATCAACAGGCCACACAACAGGGCGGTATCGAAGGTTTCGGGTGGCGGCAGACCCTCGACATCGAGCAACCAGCGCATCGCCAGCTCGTCATCGATGTTGTCAGGTTGCAACAACACTCCGCACAGATAGCCGTCCACGGCACTCACGTCCAGGGGCTGAAGGGGCGGGGGCAAGGCATCCAGCTGCTGTTGCAGCAGCGCGATATCGCCATCGTCCAAGGCGTGCGTGGTTGGGGTGTTTGCTGCCGGCATGAGGCATTGTCGCGTGCTGAGCACAGCCGTCTCGCCGCCTAGCAGGTTCTTCATTGCCGAGTTAGGGATAGCCGAAGCACTTTGCGCCGCCATACAGTTCCACGGAATAGCTGTCACACGATTTGCGCCAGGACGCATCCGGTACCGGGCGAACATACGCAACGGACCGCAAACGATCCCAACGACGTCCTTTTCAGAAGGACTTCCAAAAGCCCTCCGGTCAAACGGAGGGCTTCTTTTTTGCCTACCTCGCAGGTCATGGCGGTGGGCCGGCCGGCGGCTAAACTGGGCCGATGAAGGAAGCGCCCTATGCATGGGTGGTTGTCTGGGCCACGTTCTTTGCACTGGCGGTCATCTTCGGCGTTTCCTACTCCTTCGCCGCGTATTTCGCGTCCTTTGCCGTCGAGTTCAATGCCCAGCGGGCCGACGTCGCGCTCGTCTTCGGGCTGTCGGGTGGGGTGTACTTCGTTTTCGGCGCCGGCGCGGGCATGTTGGCCGATCGTTTCGGGCCGCGCGCCGTCACCAGCATCGGCATGCTGCTGATCGCCGCCGGATTGCTGTTGTGCAGCTTTGCCGGCTCGATGAGCATCGTGTACGTCGCCTTCGGCGCGGGCGTCGGGCTGGGCATCGCCTTGGTCTACACGCCGGCCATCGCCTGCGTGCAGCCCTGGTTCACGCAGCGCCGCGGTCTGGCAGCGGGCCTGGCCAGCGCCGGCATCGGTGCGGGCACGGTGGTCGTGCCGCTGATCGCCGCGGCGGCCATCGGCGTGTGGCAGTGGCGCGACGCGCTGCGTGCCATGGCGCTGGGCGTCGTCGTACTCGGCGTCGGCGCGACCTGGTTGCTGCGCCGCGCACCCGCGGCCACCGCGGGGCGTTCGGCGCAGATTCCCGGGCTCAGCCTGGCCCAGGCGCTGCGCGACCGGCGCTTCTGGTGGCTGTACCTGAGTGTGGTGCTGGCGGCACCGGGCATGTTCATCCCCTTCGCGCATGTCTCGGCCTCGGCACGCGACATCGGCATTGCCGAAGCCCAGGCCGTCGGGCTGGTGGGCGTGATCGGGGTCGGCAGCCTGGTCGGCCGCTTCGTCATCGGTGCGCTGGCCGACCGCGTCGGCCGCACGTTGACGTTGCTGCTGATGCAGGCCTCGGCCGGGCTGGCCTACCTGGCCTGGTGGGGTGCGGGTGGCTACCCGATGCTGGCTCTCTTCGCGCTGTGGTTCGGCCTGAGCTATGGCGGCATCGTGTCCCTGCTCCCGGCCATCTGCATGGACCTGTTTGGCGCCCGCGCGGTGGCCGGCATCATCGGCACGCTGTACAGCGGTGCGGCGCTGGGCAACCTGTTCGGACCGGTGTTGGCCGGCGCGGTGTTCGATCATGCCGGCAGCTACGTGCCGGTGTTGTGGGCTTGCATGGCGCTGTCGGCGCTGGCCGCGCTGGCCTCGGCGCGGCTGCTGGCGGCGCCATCGCCGTCTTACTGAGGCTACCGGGCGAACAGCTGCCCAGGGTCGGCGAAGGCCTTGAATTCCAGCGCGTTGCCGCAAGGGTCGAGCAGGAACATCGTCGCCTGCTCGCCCACCTGGCCCTTGAAGCGCACATGCGGCTCGATGACGAACTTGGTATCCGCTGCGCGCAATCGATCGGCCAGCGCGCGCCATTCGTCCATCGACAGCACCAGGCCGAAGTGCCGCACCGGCACGTCGTCGCCATCGACTTCGCCGGTGTGGCGGTGCCCGGCCTCATCGGGTGCCAGGTGGGCCACGATCTGGTGGCCGTGGAAGTCGAAATCCACCCAGGCGTCCGAGGAGCGCCCCTCCGGGCAGCCCAGAAGCTCGCCGTAGAAGCCACGCGCCTTGGCCAGCGAAGTCACCGGAAAGGCCAGATGGAAGGGGTGCGGAACGCTCATGGCGGGTACCGGGCAATGCGACAAGGCTCCGATTGTCGCGCGACTCAACCCGAGCGCCTGCGCGTGGACAGGTAGATCGCCGGCAAGATCAATGCCGCACCCACCGCGTGGTAGGCCTGCGGCGCCTCGCCCAGCAGCAGCCACGCCGTGAAGGCGGCATACACCGGCGCCAGGTACATCACCAGCGATGACTTGGCCACGCCCAGTTCGCGCAGCATGTAGGCGTAGGCCTGGTACGAGCAGAAGCCCGGCAGCAGTCCGCCCAGCAAGACCAATCCCAGCGCCTTGGCGCCGAGCGGGGGCCCGGGACTGAGAACCGCCTCCAGCGCGGTGAAAGGCAGCAGCACCAGCACGCCGCCGCAGGTGATGGCCGCCAGCCGTGCCCGCGGATCGAGCGCCGAGCGCCAGCGCTGCAGCAGCACGGTGTAGGCCACCCATGCGACGGCCGCGGCCAGGATCCAGCCGTCGCCGGTAGTGAAGCGCACCCGCAGCAGGTTGCCGATGTCGCCCTTGAGCACGACATACAACACGCCCAGCAGTGCCAGCGCCATGCCCGCGCGCTGCCACGGCGACACCGGCTCATGCAGCAGCCGCGTGCCGGCGAAGGCGATGGCCACCGGCGTGGCGGCGTAGATCAGCCCGATGTTGGTGGCGCTGGTGCTGATGCCGCCGATGTAGACGAAGGCGCCGCAGATCCACATGCCCAGCGCGCCCAGCGCCAGCAACTGCTTCCACTCGTGCCGCCACCGGGCGAAGCCGCCGACCAGCGCGCCGGCGGACAAGGGCAGCAGCAGCGCCAGGGCCACGCACCAGCGGCCCAGTGCCAGCGCGTGCGGCGCGATCACGCCATCGGCCGCGCGAGCGATGATGTAGTTGGACGACCACAGGGCCGGCGTCACCCACAGCAGCGTGCGGGCAACTTGTTGGCGTCGTTGCGGAGTCAAGGAAGGGGTCGAAAGCAGGCAGCGGCGCGGGCCGCGCATGGTAGAAGCTTTTCCGGCCATTTGCGGCCGACGACGAGAGGTGATGCTTGAAGCTGAAGATGGCGGAGAACTCGCTGTTCGCGATCCTGTTGCGCAAGCCCTGGTGGATCAGCATGGCGATCGCCACGGCCGTGAGCTTGCTGGCGCGCATGCTGCTGCCCGAAAAGTATGCGGTGGCGGGCATGCTGGGTTGCCTGCCGTTCGTGGTCATCGCCGGCATGGCCGCGTGGCGCCAGCGTGGCCTGCCCAGCGCCGCGCAGCATGAACACTGGCTGCAGCGCCTGCGTGCGATGAATGCGCGCGAGTTCAGCGCTGCCGTCGAAGCGGCCTACCGGCACCAGGGGTACGAGGTGCAGCCGATCAAGTCGCCCGCGGCCGAACTGGCGTTGCGCAAGTACGGGCAGACCACGCTGCTGGGCCTGCGCCGCTGGAAGGCCGCCTCCACTGGGGTCGAGCCGCTGCGCGAGCTGCAGACCGCAATGCAGAAGCACGAAGCCGACGCCGGCATCCTTCTGGCCGGCGGCGAGCTTGGCGACAAGGCGCGCAGTTTCGCCAAGCAGGCCGACATTGCTGTGGTCGATGCCGAGCAACTGGTGCGCCTGCTGCATGCTGCCGGCGTTGCGCCCAGGCCGTAGCATCCGTGGCCATGCACAGTGCTCCAAAGGTCGCGCTGGTGACGGGCGCCGCGCGCGGCATCGGCCTGGCCACGGTGCAATGGTTCCTGGACCGCGGCCACGCCGTCGGCATGCTCGACATCGACCGGGCGGCGCTCGGCGCAGCCGCCGCCACACTGGCCCGGCCCGAACAGCTGCTCGCGCTGCCGGCCGACGTGCGTGACGCGACCGAGGTGGCTGCCGCCGTTGTCGCCGTCGAGCAGCGTTTCGGCCGGCTCGACGCACTGGTCAACAACGCCGGCATCGCGGTCTTCAAGCCTGTGCTCGACACCACACTGGACGAATGGACGCGGGTGCTGGCCACCAACCTCAACGGCCCCTTCATTTGCACACAGGCCGCCGTGCCGCTGATGCTGAAGGGCGGGGGCGGCAGCGTGGTCAACATCGCGTCGATCTCGGGCCTGCGCGCGAGCACGCTGCGCGTGGCCTACGGCACCAGCAAGGCCGCGCTGATCCACCTGACCAAGCAGCAGGCGGCCGAGCTCGGCGACATCGGCATCCGCGTCAACTGCATCGCGCCGGGGCCAGTGGACACGGCCATGGCCAAGCTGGTGCATTCAGCCGAAATCCGCCGCGACTATCACGACAGCATCCCGTTGGGCCGCTATGGCACGCCGGAAGAAATCGCCGCCGCCATCGGCTTCTTGTGCAGCGAAGCTGCCAGCTACATCAACGGCCAGACGCTGGCGGTGGATGGCGGATTCGACGCCCTTGGCATCGGCCTGCCCAGCTTGCGCGAAGAGCGTAGCAAGTCCTAGACTGACCCTTCAACCCTGACCGCGGAGACACACCATGGGCGCACCCGAAGCCTTCACCGCCACCACCGAGGTGGGCCACTTCATCGACGGCCGTGCCGTGCCCAGCCGCAGCGGCCGGCGCCAGGCGGTCTACAACCCCAGCACCGGCGCGGTCGCGCGCCAGGTGGCGCTGGCCTCGGTTGACGAAGTCAACTCCGCGGTGGCCAGCGCGAAATCCGCCTTCCCGGCCTGGGCCGACACGCCGCCGATCCGGCGCGCACGCGTGATGAACGCCTTCCTGCAACTGCTGATGCAGCACCGTGACACGCTGGCGGCGATGATCACCGCCGAACACGGCAAAGTCTTCACCGACGCGCAGGGCGAGGTCACGCGCGGCATCGACATCGTCGAGTTCGCCTGCGGCATCCCGCAACTGCTGAAGGGCGACTACACCGACCAGGTCAGCACCGGCATCGACAACTGGACGCTGCGCCAGCCGCTGGGCGTGGTGGCCGGCATCACGCCGTTCAACTTCCCGTGCATGGTGCCGATGTGGATGTACCCGGTGGCGCTGGCTTGCGGCAACGCCTTCATCCTCAAACCCAGCGAGCGTGACCCCAGCCCCTCGATCTTCATGGCCGAGCTGCTGAAGGAAGCGGGCCTGCCCGACGGCGTGTTCAACGTGTTGCAGGGCGACAAGGTCGCGGTCGATGCGCTGCTCACGCATCCCGACGTCAAGGCGCTGAGCTTCGTCGGCAGCACCCCCATCGCGCAGTACATCTACGAAACCGGCGCCCACCACGGCAAGCGCGTGCAGGCGTTGGGCGGTGCCAAGAACCACATGGTGGTGATGCCCGATGCCGACATCGACCAGGCGGTGGATGGCCTGATCGGCGCCGGCTACGGCTCGGCCGGCGAACGCTGCATGGCCATCAGCTTGGCCGTGCTGGTGGGCGACATCGGCGACAAGATCGTGCCCAAGCTGGCCGAGCGCGCGAAGGCGCTGAAGATCAAGAACCCGATGGAACTCGACGCCGAGATGGGCCCGATCGTCACCGGCCAGGCGAAAGAGCGCATCGAGGGCTACATCGACATCGGCGTCAAGGAGGGCGCCAAGCTGGTGGTCGACGGACGCGGCCACAAGGTCAAGGGCTACGAGGAAGGCTTCTTCACCGGCGGCACGCTGTTCGACCACGTGACACCGAAGATGCGCATCTACAAGGAGGAGATCTTCGGCCCGGTGCTCAGCTGCGTGCGGGTCAAGGACCTGGCCGAGGCGGTGCAGCTGGTCAACGACCATGAGTTCGGCAACGGCGTGGCCTGCTACACCAGCGACGGCAACGTGGCGCGCGAGTTCGCGCGGCGCGTGCAGATCGGCATGGTCGGCATCAACGTGCCGATCCCGGTGCCGATGGCCTGGCACGGCTTCGGCGGCTGGAAGCGCAGCCTGTTCGGCGACATGCACGCCTACGGCGAAGAAGGCGTGCGCTTCTACACCAAGCAAAAGAGCGTGATGCAGCGCTGGCCGGAGACGATTGCCAAGGGCGCCGAGTTCGCGATGCCGACGGCGAAGTGAGGCGGCGACCCGTCGCCTCCCTGGCGCTGAGCAACGCCCGGCGCATGGCACACTCGCCGCGTGAGGCCGTTCGAAACGCTGCAGTTGCCCGCCGAGCCGACCGTGGTCGCGCCCGACGGTTCGGACGTGCGCGTGCTGCTGAGTCTGGGCGCCGGCTCGATGGCGCACTTCGAGCTCGCCGCCGGCGCGATCTCGGCCGCGATGACTCACCGCAGCGTGGAAGAAGTCTGGTTCGTGGTCTCGGGTCAGGGCGAGATGTGGCGTAGGCAAGGCACTCACGAAGCCGTCGCCACGCTTCGCCCCGGCACCTGCGTCACCATTCCGGTGGCCACGCATTTCCAGTTTCGTGCGTCGCCGGCAGGCCCGTTGGCGGCCGTCGCCGTGACCATGCCGCCGTGGCCTGGCGCGAGCGAAGCGGTCGCGGTCGCCGGTGTTTGGCAGGCGACGCAACCGGGACCCCCGGGCATTCCGGCGCCGCGCTGAGAAGATGACGCCGTTCCAAGGCAAAGCCGACCCCGCGGTCCATGCGCGCGCTCAGCTGCGCAGCCGCGACGAGCTGCTGGCGCTGCGCGAACCGGCATTCGACACGGCGAGGGCGGCGCCCGGCGCCGAGGCGGCGGGGTGATCCCGACCGTCAACGGCCCCGACGGCCAACCCCGTTGCCGCTGGTGCGCCGCCGCGCCGGAATTCCTGGCCTATCACGACAGCGAATGGGGCTTTCCGGTCGCCGACGACCGGCGCCTGTTCGAGAAGCTGTGTCTCGAAGGCTTCCAGTCCGGCTTGAGCTGGCGCACCATCCTCGCCAAGCGCGAGAACTTCCGCGCCGCCTTCGACGGCTTCAATTTCGAGCGCGTCGCGCGCTACACACCGCGCGATGTCGAGCGATTGCTGAGGAACGAGGGCATCGTGCGCCACCGTGGCAAGATCGAAGCCGTGATCAACAACGCGCAGCGCGCCTGCGAGCTGGTGGCGCGCGAGGGCTCGATCGCCGCTTTCGTCTGGCGCTACGAGCCCGAGGCCGCACAACTCGCGCCGCCGCAGAGCGCTTCGACGTCGGCGCAGTCGATCGCGCTGTCCAAGGACTTGAAGAAGCTCGGCTGGAAGTTCGTCGGCCCGACGACCGTGTACGCCTTCATGCAGGCCATGGGGCTGATCAATGACCACGTCGAAGGCTGCGCCATCCGCAGCGCCGCGCAACGTGCACGCCAGGGCTTCGAGCGCCCGGGGCGCTGAGACGGGCGCAGGCGCCCGTGATGCGCTGCCGCAAGATGCGCTGCGCGCGCGACGCCCGCTATTCGAGCGCCAGGCGCGCCAGCAGCTTCGGCGCCCCATCGCTGTCGGCGCGAAACACCAGGCCTTCGCCCGACGCCACGCCGCCGCCCACCAGCGTGGACAGCACGAACTGGTGCGTCACCCAGACCTCGAAGGCAGCCCGCTGCGTCGTCGCCGCCGCCAGTGCGCCGCGCAGCGCCGCCAATGCGTCGGCGCTGGTGCCCTCGGCGGCGGCGCCGCGCGGCGAGCCCAGCGCGCCCCACGCTTCGGCGCGCCCGAAGGCCAGTGTGGCCGTGTCCAGGCAGCGGCACCAGGGGCTCGAGCGCACCTGCGCCGGCCGCAGGCCGCGCGCGGCGAACCACGCGCCGATGCGTCGTGCCTGCTCACGGCCCTGGTCGTTCAGGTTGCGCTGCGTGCTGCAAACGCCGAGAGTGAAGCCCGGCGGGTCGTAGGTGCCGGGCGCGAGCGCATGGCGAAAGGCGATGACCACGCCGCCTTCGCGCAGTAGCGCCGCCACGTTGTCGCCCTGGGTGGCGGCGCGGGCAGGCCACAGGATGCCGGTCAGGCCGGCGGCAAGCAGGTGGCGTCGTGTCAGCATTGGGTGGGGGCCCGGGTCGTGGCGGTGCTGCGAATGCTCAGGCCGTCGCCCCACCGGCGCCAGCTTGACGGCGGAATCAGCGCGCGCCATAGGGTCTTGGGCGCAGCGCCGCACGGGCGGCCCGGGGTTCAGCTCGCCGACTGCTCGCCCGGGTAGGCCTGCGCCAGCGCATCGTCGGCGGCGATCTGCGCGGCCGTGCCCTGCGCATGGCGCGGTGCACCGCTTCGACCAGCCGGCCTGGGCGCGGCTGGCCAGCGGCTTCCACCTGAAGCTGGCCGAGCTGGCGAACAACCCGATCCTGCAGCGCTATCTCGTGGAGACGGTGTCGCGCTGTTCGCTCATCGTCGCGCTGCACGAACCACCGGGCAACGCGGCCTGCGAATACGACGAGCACGAACGCAGCGTCGCGTGCATCGCGACCGGCGATGCCGCCGGCGCGGTGGCACTGATGGATGCGCACCTCGGAGATCTGGAGCGCCGCCTGGCGCTGGACCAGCCACCGCAGGCGCGCGGTCTGGCGCAGCTGCTCGGCCTGGCCTGAGCGGCGCGAGCGGGCGCGGCTGGCATCATCGGCACATGCGCGACTGGATCAAGCACCGCATTCCCAGCGAGGACACGCTCAAGGCTCATCCCGGCCTGCGCTGGCTCGGTCCACTGCTGCGCCGGCCGTGGCTGTGGCACCTGAACCGACGGCGCGTGGCGCTGGGCGCGGCCAGCGGCGTGTTCTTCGGTTTCATGTTTCCGGTGCTGCAGATCCTCGCCGCAGCGCTGTTCGCCGTGCTGCTGCGTGCGAACCTGCCGGTGGCGGCGCTGGCCACGCTGGTCACCAACCCCTTCACCTATGCGCCGGTGTTCCTGGCGGCCTACGGAACCGGCGGTGCGCTGCTGGGTGAGCCGGTGCCGCCGGCACTGGCCAGCGAGCTGGCCGAAGCAGCCGTCGAAGCGCCGGCAGACGCGCCCGGCTGGCTGGCACGCGCGCAGTCGGTGGGCAAGCCGCTGCTGCTCGGGCTGGCGATCTTCGCCGCCGTCGGCAGCCTGTTCGCCTGGACCTTCACCAACCTGGCCTGGATCATCGGCGTGCGCCTCAGGCGCCGCCGACGCCGGCGCCATCGCTGAAGACCGCCTTGACATGATGCGGCATCGGGCGCGTGCGGCGCGCCGGCGTGGCGGATCGCTACGGGCCGGGCGCGGCCGCCATCGTCACTGAAACGGCGGCATGGACTTCGTCAACCTGCCGTTGCTCGGCGCCGCGGCGCTGGTTTTCGTCAGCGTCATCGCCGGGCTGTACTCGGCACGCATCGGCTTTTCCTTCCTGCTCGTCTTCCTGCTCGTCGGCATCCTGGCGGGCGAGGACGGCATCGGCGGCTACCGCTTCGACGACTTCCGCCTGAGCTTCTGGGTCGGCAACCTGGCGCTGGCGGTGATCCTGCTCGACGGCGGGCTGCGCACTGCCTATGCCACCTTTCGCACCGGGCTCAGGCCGGCCTCGGTGCTGGCCACGCTCGGCGTGCTGCTGTGCGCCGGCATCACGGCGCTGGCCGGCGTGCTCTTCGTCGGGCTCGACTGGGGCACGGCCTGGCTGCTCGGTGCCATCGTCGGGTCCACCGATGCGGCGGCGGTGTTCTCGCTGCTGACGCGTTCGGGCGTGACGCTGAACGAGCGCGTCGCTGCCACGCTGGAAATCGAATCCGGCGTCAACGACCCGATGGCGGTGTACCTGACGCTGGCCTTCATCGCACTTCTGGCCGGCAGCGACAGCGCGGCCGGCGGCGCGGCCTGGGTGCCGATGCTCGCCGGCTTCGCCCGGCAGTTCGGCTGGGGGCTGCTGCTCGGCGTGGCCGGTGGCTTCGCGATGGCGGCGCTGCTGCGCCATGTGGCCTCGCGCGACGCGGGCGGCGGCATCCTGGCCTTGCTCATCGGCGCCGGCGGCCTGAGCGTGTTTGCCGCCACCGGGTTGATCGGCGGTTCGGGCTTCCTGGCGGTGTACCTGTTCGGGCTGATCGTCGCCAACCGCGCGGCCAAGCTCGTGGCGCCGACGATGGCGGCGATGGACGGCTACGCCTGGCTGGCGCAGGCCGGCATGTTCCTGCTGCTCGGGCTGCTGGTCACGCCGTCGAAGCTGGTGGGCACGCTGTTGCCCGGGTTGGGGGTGGCGCTGGTGCTGATGTTCGTCGCCCGTCCGGCGGCGGTGTGGCTGTGCCTGCTGCCCTTTCGCTTCACGCCGCGCGAAACGGCGTACATCGCCTGGGTCGGCCTGCGCGGCGCGGTGCCGATCGTGCTGTCGCTGTTCCCGCTGCTGGCCGGCGTACCGCAGGCCGGGGTGCTCTTCGAAGTCGCCTTCGTCGTCGTGCTGGTGTCGCTGCTGACCCAGGGCACGACCGTCGGCTTCGCCGCGCGCCGGCTGGGGGTGACGCTGCCCGATGCCGGCAACGAGCGCGAGGTGCGCGCCGTCTACCGCGATTTCGCGCTCGACCCGGCCACGCCGGTGGGCGAGGTTTGCGGCTTCTATGGTCTGCCGCTGCCGCCCGATGCATCGCTGCCGCTGGATGAATGGATGCAGGCCGAACTCAGGCGTCCGCCGGTGGCCGGCGACAGCGTGCCGCTGGGTGCGGCCACGCTGGCGGTGCGCGAAATGCGCGACGGCCGCATCGCCAGCATCGGCCTCGGCTTGCCGGAGTAGGCTTCGCCTCAGCCCCACCCTTCAACCCTGGAGCCAACGATGAACCCGCTACCGCCGCCTCCCGCCCTGCTGCCCATGACCCACATCGACTGCGAAGTCGGCACGCTGGTCACGCTCGGCCCCGGCCCGCACGGCGAGCGCCGCTACGTGCCGCTGGGCGGTGGCATGGTGCGCGGGCCGGAGCTGAACGGCACGCTGATCGAAGGCGGCGTCGACTGGCAGATCAACCGAGCCGACGGCGTGCTCGACATCGCCGCGCACTACGTCATCCGCGCCGACGACGGCGCGCTGATCGAGGTGCAGAGCAACGGCATGCGCCACGGCCCGCCTGCGGTGATGCAGCGTCTGGCGCGCGGCGAGGCGGTGGCGCGCGACGAGTACTTCTTCCGCACCCTCGTGCGCTTCACCACTGGTGCGCCACAGTGGGCGCAGCTGAACAAGGTGATGGCGATCGCCTGCGGCCAGCGCGAGGCGAACTGGGTGCGGCTGGACCTGTACCGGCTGACCTGACTGGCGCGAGGTGTGCTCATACGGATTCGCGTTCAATCATCAAGATCGACGGCCAGCCGTCGGCTCCTTGCCGTCGGTTGCGGCGGCAGGTTGGACGACCGAAGAAGACTGGCTGCTGTCTCTCAGGGTTCGGCGGCTCAATGGCAGTTCCCGCCGACACCCGACACTGATCGATCCACGGGCCGGCTGTCCGCTGCACCTCCGAACCGGCCATCCAACGGCATTCGTGCGGAAGACGGTCCTACTCCACCGCGACGGGGCAGCCCAATGACTGATCTCGCGGGCCGCGAACTGGCACCGCCGACCCGTTGGGTGAGTTCGACTTTGCCTCAGCGAACGTCAGGGATGTGCCAGCACCGGTCATCAGATGATCGTGGACCCGTTCCGCCTAGAACGATCCAATTGCAGTCGAATATCCAGTGGTGGAAACTTCGGAGGGTTGGACAGACGCGTTTATTCAGGCATGCCGGCCCGTCTCAGCGCATTGGCATACCGCTCGTAGTCTGCATCGCGCTGCAGCGGCAGCCGCGCCCTCAGGGTGCTGAGCGTCGCATTCGGGGCCAGCCGCATCCACTCGTCGATGGACCCTCGCGCCTCGTCGATGCGGCCCAGCTGAACGAGGCAGGCCGCACGCAGCCGATGGTTGGCCGGGAAGCCCGGCCTCTCGCGCAGCGAGCGCTCGGCCAGGTTGAGCGCTTCGTCATCTCTCCCCAACAGGAAACTGGCGAGGCCGAGCAGATAGATCCAAAGAAAACTGAACTTGTCGATCGGACTCAGCCGCAGCGCCTCCCTGAGCGAAGTCAGCCCTTCGTCGGCCTTGCCTGCCAAGGCCAGACCAAATCCCAGGTTGCCGTGCGCCCACGAGAAGTTGGGGTTGAGCGCCAACGCCGCACGCAGGTGCGCCATGGCGCTGTCGTGCTGCCCGAGGAATAGCTCGGTAGAGCCCAGCGCAGTCTGCGAGACCTCGTCGCGGGCATCCAGCGTCACCGCTTTGCGCGCCCCCTCATTGGCGGCCATGAACGACTGGCCCGCCGATGCACTCCAGCCGAAGATCGCGTCATAGATGTGCGCGAAGGCGGCGATGGTGAGGCCCACGGTATCGCGGGGGTCCAGCTCGGCGGACCGCATCGCCAAACGCAGCGCCTCGGCATTGTCCTGCTGGTTGAGCTGCGCCAGGTGCCACTGCGCACGCACGGCAGCCTCCCAGGCATCCAGTCGCTGCGGATCCTCGCGCCGCGCGCGCTGAATCTCTGCATCCACCACCTGCGGCGCGACGACGCCGACGATGTCGCGCGTGATTTCGTCCTGCACCGCAAACAAGTCGGTCAGGTCGCGATCGTATTTCTCCGACCACAGATGTGTGCCGCCCACAGCGTCGATGAGCTGCGCCGTGATGCGCACGCGGTTCGCGGCGCGGCGCACGCTGCCCTCGAGCACGTAGCGCACACCCAGCTCGCGCCCGACGGTTCTGATGTCGACCGCCTTGCCTTCGTAGGCGAAGCTGGAATTGCGCGCGATGACGAACAACGCGCGCACGCGCGACAGCGCCGTGATGAGCTCTTCGACCACGCCGTCGGCGAAGAACTTCTGCTCCGGGTCGCCGCTCATGTTGGCAAAGGGCAGCACGGCGATCGACGGCTTGTGCGGCAGCGACAGATCGATCGTGCCCGCAGCAGCCGATGGTGTAGGTTCGTCCCCGTCGCGGCTGCACCGCAAAGGCACGTATCGGGTAGGCGATGTACTTGACCTGCTGCTCGCCCTGATCAATGAATTGCGCGATCACCTTGCCTCGCACTGCACCGCGCACGGCATCCGAAACCGAGATACCCCCGGGCTCGGCCAGCGCCTGGAGCCTCGCGGCAACGTTCACGCCATCGCCGTAGATCGTGCCGTCGTCTTTCTCGAACACATCACCCAGGTGCACTCCGATGCGAAATCGCATGCACCTGTCTTCGGGCGTGCTCGATGCCAAGGCATGCAGTTCCTCCTGCACGGCCAGTGCGGTCGAGACGGCTCCGGTGGCCGTCCCGAACACTGCGAGCACCGAGTCACCCGCCATGTCGATGACTCGCCCCTGCATGGATTCGACCTGTTCCCTGAACACCGCGCGAGCTCTGTCCAGGGCCGCGACCGTGGCCCGTTCGTCGGCGGCCATCAGGCGTGAGAACGCCACCATGTCGGCGGCCAGGATGGCCACAAGGCGCTGCCGCAACGATGACCCGGCTTCGTTGTCGCCAACCAGCGGGCGCATGAAGCGGTAACCGTGCCCCGGGATGGTCGCGATCGTCTGCGCACCGAGCAGCTTGCGCAACGTGCTGATCTGCACCTGCAGGTTGTTCTCCTCGGCCACCAGGCCGGGCCACACCAGATCGAGCAACTCTGCCTTGGTCACGATGCGGTCGCGCCGCTCGGCCAATGCGAGCAGCACGTCGAATGCGCGAGCTCCCAGCGCTACCGGCTCGCCATCACGCAGTAGTCGGCGCTGTCGCGCCTGCAGCTCGAAGTGGCCAAATCTCAGCGCCGGGGAGTTGTCCATGGCCCTCGTCCATCCGCCGCACTTCTGAACGCTTCAGGTCACGATTCAGGTCATTTCAAGACTGACGCGGGGTGCACGAAGACAGTTCACCCCGTCCGCAACGAGCCTTTCGTGCACTGCCGATGGAGAGACTGATGAACACTTAGATCACGACCCGCGTCGTCGCCCTGGTCTGCTCAATCCTCGTCACGCTCGCAAGCGTATACCTCATTGCCGGCTACGCCTACCCGGACGCCCTGGCCATCCTGTTGGCATCCTCTACACGCTGAGGTGCGACCCTGAGCCGGATGGCAAGCGTCGCCGCGCCGACGACCGGCTATGTCAGCAGTACCTTGGGACCGGTCACCGGTGTCAAGATCTCGCCGACTCCTCAATGACCGGTATGCGACCGAGACCATTGTTTCGAGGTCTGCCCGCGATCGACCGGACACGCTGCCTTGCCGCCCGCCAGTTCATTGGACCGAATGACAGCAAGGCGCCGACAGCCGATGCCGACTTCCTTCTATACGCTTGATCGCGAATCGGTATCAGACCGCCCAGCCGCCGCTGAAGGCGATGCCCTGGCCGGCGATGAAGTTCACCTCGCCAGAGGCCAGGAACACCGCGAACAGCGCGTCCTCCTGCGGCGTGGCCAATCGGCCAGCCGGCACCTCGCGCTTCAGCCGCTGCTGGAAGGCTTCGAGCGCCTGCACCTTGCTCGGGTAGTACATCGGGTTGTCGACGAAGTTCTGCGCGATCAGGTTGACCTGCACGTTGTGCGGCGCCACTTCGGCGCCCACGGCGCGCACCCAGGCCAGCTGCGCGCCGCGCGCGGCGCTGTAGGTGGAGGTGCGGCGCTGGCCGCGCAGCGCGGTGGCGCTGCCCATGACGACGATCTTGCCGGCGCGCCTCGCGATCATGCCGGGCAGCACCGCGCGCGCCAGCCGCGGCAGTGGGTCGACGATGTGCGCGAACACGTGGCGCCATTCGTCGTCGCCGACCTCGTGGGCGGGCGTGTTCGGCGCCGGCACGCCCAGGTTGGCCACCAGCACCTGCACCTCGCCGGCGGCTTGCAGCATGTCGCGCACCGCGGCGGGGGCGTCGAGCAGGCGATCGTCGGCCACCACCCTCGCGCCATGCGCGGCGAAGGCCTCGCACAGGGCCGGGCCCATGAAATCGCGGCTTTGCGTGATCAGCACGCGCTGGCCTTTGAGGCTGTCGCCGATGCGGGGGGTGCTCATGGACGTTCAGGTGCCGATGAGACCGGCATCGGCGCGGCGGATGACGACGGTGGCCGAACGCGGCCGCCCGCCGGGCTGGAAGTCGGGCCAGTTCGAATATTTCGCCGGTTCCGCCGGGTCGCCGCGGTCGCTGGGCGTTTCGCCCGGATGCTGGATGTTGACGAACATCGTGCGCAGGTCGGGCGTCAGCGACGCGCCGGTGATCTCGCAGTTCATCGGCCCGGTGAGGAAGCGCCGCACCTCGCCCCTGACGCGGTCCAGCGCCAGCATCTGGTTGTTGCCGAAGCCTTGCATCTCGCCCTTGTGCATCTGCGTGGCGTGCATGTCGGTCTGCACCCACAGCACGCCGCGCGCGTCCAGCATCAGGCCGTCGGGGCAGGCGAAGACATCGCCCTGGATATTGCCCTTGGCTTCGGCACGCTGATTCGCCGGGTCGCCGGCCAGCACCAGGTGGTCCCAGCGCAAGCTCAGCGCGTCGAAGTCGCCACCCTCTCGCCAGCGGATGATGTGGCCCATGGCGTTGTCGGCGCGCGGGTTGGCCGCATCGACGCCGGGCTTGTCCTTGGCGCCGCGCTGGCTGTTGTTGGTCAGCGTGCAATAGACCTCGCGCTTGCGCTGGTCGATGGCCAGCCATTCCGGCCGGTCCATCTTCGTCGCCCCCAGCAGGTCGCTGGCCTGGCGGGTCTTGATCAGCACCTCGCCCTGGTCGGCGAAGCCGTTGGCGGCGGTCAACGGGCCCTGGCCCTGCACCAGCGGCAGCCAGCGGCCCGTGCCGTCGGCATCGAAGCGTGCCACGTACAAGCTGCCGTGGTCCAGCAGGGTCGCATTGGCCCGTGCGCCGCCCGGCGCGATCGGGTCGCGGCTGACGAATTTGTAGATGTACTCGAAGCGCGCGTCCTCGCCCGAATAGACGACAGCGCGTTGCTCCTGCGTCACCGCCACCCAAGCGCCTTCGTGCGCGGCGCGGCCCAACGCGGTGCGCTTCACCGGCGCGCCGGTCGGGTCCATCGGATCGATCTCCACCACCCAGCCGAAGCGGTGGAACTCGTTCGGATGCAGCGCCGCATCGAAGCGCTTGTCGGTGCCGGCCCAGGGATAGAAGCCGGCCTTGCGCAGGCCCCAGCGCTGTTGGTCGGCGGTCATCTTGTCCCCCCCATCGAAATAGAAGGCCCAGTTCTCCTCGCCCGACAGGTAGGTACCCCACGGCGTCATGCCGCTGGCACAGTTGTTCAGCGTGCCCATCACGATGTTGCCGCCGGGATCGGCGGCAGTTCTCATCAGCGCGTGGCCGGCTGCCGGACCCCCGACGGCGAAGGGCGTGCTGGCGGTGAAGCGGCGCGCGTACTTCGACGGACGCACCATCGTCCAGCGGCCGTCGCGCAGTTCGACCTCGATCACCGCCACGCCGTGCGCGGCCTGCGACTTGCGCGTCTTCTCGGCGCTCCAGTCTTGCATGCCGCCGGGGTGCAGCAGCCCGTCGTCGGTGTATTCGTGATTCATGACCAGCAGGCCGTGCGTGCTGCTGCCGTCGATCGGGAAGTAATGGATGCCGTCGTGGTGCATGCCCATCTGCACCGCCTGTTCGGCCGCGCTGTTGCTGGCATCGCTTTTCCACGGTGGCATGTTGCCGGGCAAACCCACCGGCTCGCCCCACGCGGCGAAAGGCACCGCGACGTAGCCCTCGGGCACGACCACGGTGTCCTTGTCGCTCACCGGCACGCCACCGAAACCGAGCAGCGGGCCGGCCTTGGGTGCCGCACCGGCGCAGCCTGCCAACCAAGGTGCCCACAAACCGCTGGCCAGCGCCCCCAGCCCACCTTGCAGCCACCGCCGCCGCACCGGGTCGGACATTTGGTGGATGCTGGCGTTGGCGCTGCGGTTGCTGTCCTCCATCGTGCCGAAGTCCTTGGCCAAGGGCGCCTCCTGAAGTGGGAAGCGGCGGATTCTGCCCGCGCGCGATGACAGATGGGTAACGCCGGCCGTGCACCCCCCTAAGGCGGTAGCATCGCGCTTCAGGATGACCTCGCGCACCGCACTGCCCCCCCATCCGTTTCACGCGCCCGAGCGTGCGCTGTCGGCACAGACGCGGCTGGACGAGTTCGAGATCGAAACCGTGCTGGCGCAAAGCAGCTTCGGCATCGTCTATCGCGCCTACGATCACGTGCTGAAGCGGCATGTGGCGATCAAGGAATACCTGCCCGACGCACTGGCGCTGCGCAGCGCCGAAACCCAGGTCGTGTTGCGCGCGCGCACGCACGCCGAACGCTTCGAGCAGGGCCTGCAGGCCTTCGTCGCCGAGGCGCAGACGCTGGCGCGTTGCGAGCACCCGGCGCTGCAGCGAGTCTCGCGCCTGCTGCTGCGCCACGGCACGGCCTACCGGGCGATGCGCTACAGCCCCGGGCCGACGCTGTTGCAACACCGTCGTGAGCTGGGCGCCACGCCCGACGCGGCGTCGCTGCGAGGCTGGCTCGACGCGCTGCTGGGCGCGCTGGATGCGCTGCATGAAGAGGGCTGCGTGCACGGCGCGGTGGCGCCGGGCAACATCCTGCTGCTGCCCGAAAACCGGCCGCTGCTGCTTGACTTCGATGCGGTGCGCATTGCGCTGATCAGCGACCGCACGCAAAGCATGATGGCGGCGCTGGAGCCTTGCTACGAGCCGCCCGAACAGCGCGCACCCACGGCCGACAGCGTCCCCGGCCCGTGGAGCGACTTGTACGCGCTGGCGGCGACGCTGCACTTCTGCATCAGCGGCCAGTTGCCGGCGCCGCCCGGCAGCGACCTCGGTGGCCGCCGCTTCGAGCCGCTGGCCGCGGTTTGGCAGCGCCTGCAGCTGGCGCAGCCGGCGTTGGGCGATGCGCCGCCCTGGCTGGCCGCGCTGGACGCCTGCCTGCGCGAAGACCCGCAGGCACGACCGCAGAGCGTGCAAGCCATGCGGCTGCGGCTTGGGGCCGCGGCGCCGGCCGACGCTGCCGCCGCCGTGGTGCCGCCGGCCAAGGTGGCGGTGCCGGAGGTGCATCGCGACGCGGTGCCGCCGGCCCGGGTTGCCGCCCCGGCCGCCGACGCGATGCCGCCGATGATGTCGCTGTCCGCGGCGCCGGCAGCCGCGGCCGCATCCGCCTTCGATCCGCCGCCGCCCAACCCGGCGCCCGACCCGGCCAATGCCAAGGTGCTGGCCGATCTGGACAAGACCTTCGCCTTCATCGCCGCCAAGGCCACCGAAGAGCCCGGCCCCGAGACCGCCAAGGCGGCGCCCGCGGATCCGTCCGCCCCGGCCGCCGCCGAGGGTGCCGCGGCGGAACAGTCGGCCGTGCCCCAACCGCTGACGCGCAAACAGCTGTTGACGGCCGGCGGCGTGCTGGTGGCGCTGCTGGCGGTGATGGTCGTGGTGGCGTTGCGGCTGCTCGAGGAGAGCCAGCCGGGCCTGCTGGGCGCGGCGCCGTCATCCGCGATGCAATCCGCGGTGGCGCCCGCCAGAGCGGCCGCGCCAGTGGAAGATGCCACCACGAAGGCCCTGGCCGCCGCTGCCGCCGCGTTGGAGAAGGCGCCGCCGCGCGCCGGCCCGCCCAAGGCGGCCGAGCCGGCCGCACCGGCCGCGTCGCCCGCCGCATCGCCGGCCGAGCCGTCCGCCAAAAAAGCCAATGGGCCCGCCAGCCCGCGCGAAGCTTGCGGCAGCCGCACCCGCTTCTCGCTCTATCAGTGCATGCAGACGCAATGCGCCAAGCGCAATTGGATCGGCCACGCGCAATGCGTGCAGTTCCGCAAGGACCAGAAGCTGTAGTTCGGCTCAGAGTTTCTCGGTCTCGCCGCTCTTCGGCTGCCACTTCATGAGCCGCTTTTCAAGCCGCGTCACCACCGCATCCAGCGCCAGCGCAAAAGCGGTGAGCACCAGGATGCCGGCCATCACGGTGTTGATGTCGAAGCTGCCCTCGGCCTGCAGGATCAGGTAGCCCACGCCCTGGCTCGAGCCGAGGTATTCGCCGACCACCGCGCCGACGAAGGCCAGGCCGACGCTGTTGTGCAGCGAGCTGAAGACCCAGGCCATCGCGCTGGGCAGATAGACATGGCGCAGCAGCTGCCGCTGACTGGCGCCCAGCATGCGCGCGTTGGCCAGCACCACCGGCGAGACCTCCTTCACACCCTGATAGACGTTGAAGAAGACGATGAAGAACACCAGCGTCACACCCAGCGCGACCTTGCTGCCGATGCCCAGGCCGAACCACACCGCGAAGATCGGCGCCAGGATGATGCGCGGCATCGAGTTCATGGCCTTGATGTAGGGCTCGAGCAGCGCGCTGGCCATCGGCTGAAGCGCCAGCCACAACCCCGCCAGCAGGCCGAGCACCGAGCCGATGCCGAAGGCCAGCAAGGTTTCCACCAGCGTCACCCACAGGTGCTTGTAGATGTCGGCTTCGGTGACGAACCAGCTCCAGATGCGCTGCGCCACCACCAGCGGCTCGCCGAAGAAGAATGCCGCCTGCCGGTCGTTGTCGAACATGAAGTTCGGCAACAGGCCCGGCCGCGTCATCGCGTACCAGAACAGCAGGATCGCCGCCAGCAAGGCCAGTTGCCAGGCGCGCAGGTTGCGCGGGTTCGGCTTCAAGGTCTGCCACATCGCCACTCGCACGCTCAGATCGTCTTGCGGTACTGCACGAAGCCATGCTTTTCGGCGATGCGGTCGTAGAGCTTCATCGCCTCGAGGTTGCTCTCGTGCGTCAGCCAGTGCACGCGCGCGCAGCCGCGCGCCTTGGCCTGCGCATAGACATGCTCGATCAGCCTGCGACCCAGGCCGCGGCCGCGTTGGGTCGGATCGACGAACAAGTCCTGGAGATAGCAGGATCGTTCCGTCATCCAGCAACTGCGGTGATCGATGCTGTGCACCAGCCCGCGCACCACGCCATCGACCTCGACGAAGTCGCAGTGCATCGGCTCGGCGTCGTCGAAGAAGCGCTGCCAGGTGATGCGGCTCACCTCCTCGGCGATGTCCACCTTGTAGAAGGCCTGGTAGCCGCGCCACAGCGGATACCAGGTGGCGTATTCGTCGGCGCGTGCGGCGCGCACCAGGCATGTCGTCATCGTCGTGTCCTTCAGGCAGCGAGTTGTTGCTGGTAGCCCTTCAGCACCTGCTCGCGCAGCACCGCCCAGATGGCGGCATGCAGCTCGATGAAGCGCGGATGGGTCTTGACCTCGGCCACGTCGCGCGGGCGCGCCAGATCGACCGCGAATTCGCCGATCGGATGCGATGCCGGTCCGGCCGACAACACCACCACGCGATCGCTCATCGCGATGGCTTCGTCCAGGTCGTGGGTGATGAACAGCACCGCTTTCTTCTTCGCGGCCCACAGTTCGAGGACTTCGTTTTCCATCAGCTGGCGCGTCTGGATGTCCAGCGCCGAGAAGGGCTCGTCCATCAGGATGATGTCCGGGTCCAGCGCCAAGGTCTGCGCCAGCGACGTGCGCTTGCGCATGCCGCCCGACAACTGGTGCGGGTAGCGGTCGCCGAAGCCGCCCAGGCCGACCCTTCTGAGCCAGTCCTCGGCCTGTTGCCGCGCGGACGCGGCCTCGACGCCGCGAAACTCCAGCCCGGCCGTGACGTTGCCGAGCGCGGTGCGCCAGGGCATCAGGCTTTCGGCCTGGAACATGTAGCCGGCGCGCTGGTTGATGCCGACAAGCGGTTTGCCGAACACCCGCACCGTGCCCGTGCTCGGCGCCAGCAGGCCGGCGCCGACATTGAGCAGCGTGCTCTTGCCGCAGCCGGTGGGCCCGACGACCGACACGAACTCGCCGGCGCCGACGTTGAGCGTCACGTCCCGCACGGCGGTGTAGCGCTGGCCGGGGTCGTCCTTGCTGACGAAGGTGCAGCTGATCTGGTCCAGGGCGATGGCGGCGTCGGTCATGGCCGTGACTTTAAGCGCAGCGTTGCCGGCGGCGACCCCGAGGCCTGCTTGGCTGCCGCGCAGGTGATCGGCCGCCTCAGCCCGTTAGTCATGGCCGCGGCCAGTCCATCGCATGGAGGATGCGGCCGCTTGCGAAACGACCTACGCTGGCCGCCCCACCGTGGAGCGCACCATGAACATCCCGTTGCTGCACCGCCCGCCCGACAGCCTGCCGGACGACCTGTTCGTCGCCGCCGTCGTCGTGGTGAGCGTGCTTTGCTTCGTCGCCGTGCTGTTCGGCATGAGCTGAAGGCCTGCGGCGTTCACCGGCGCCGCGCCTTCATCGAAGGGTGCGCGCTACCTCGGAGGGCGTTGCCGTCAGCGGCACGCCCGCGGCAGCGATCGATCGCGGCGTGGTGATCGCGCCGATCAGCCACAGCAATGCGAGCAGCGCGCCGCTACCGGCGAGCAGTTCGACGCGGCTGAGTTGGTGCGCATGCCACAGCAGCAGGCTCAGGCCGACCACCGCCGACGCGAACAAGCTGGCCGCGAGCCAACCCGCGGGACGCGACAGCGGCGGGTCGAAGCGCTGCACCGCGGCGATATCGAAAGCAGGCTTCGGCCAGCGCAGGGCCACATCGGCCGGTCGCCAGCCGGGCGGCCTGAGCCACACCCGCAGCTTGTCACCCCAGGACCGTGCGCGCCAGCTGTCGAGCAGCAGCTCGCGATAGACCTGCAGGTTCGCCCAGATCGGATTCCAGCTGCGCAGCGGCGCACGCGTGCCGTAGAGGCAAGGCTCGGCGTCGCGTTCTTCCTCGAACGTGCCGAAAAGGCGATCCCAAACGATCAGGATGCCGCCGTAGTTCTTGTCCACATAGCGGTCGTTGACGGCATGGTGCACACGGTGGTTGCTCGGGCTGCAGAACCAGCGGTCGAACCAGCCGAGCTTGCCCACCTGCTGCGTGTGCACCCAGAACTGATACAGCAGGTCGATCAGTGCCACCGTGCCGAACACCAGCGGCGGCACGCCGGCCACGGCCAACGGCAGGTAGAAGATCCAGCCGAAGAGGAAGCCGCTGCTGGTCTGGCGCAATGCCGTGCTGAGGTTGTAGTCCTCGCTCTGGTGGTGCACCACGTGCGCGGCCCACAGCGCGGCGATGCGATGCCCGCCGCGGTGCAGCCAGTAGTAGCAGAAGTCATAGGCCAGCAGCGCGCCGATCCAGACCCAGAGCGACGATGCCGACAACTCGAACAGCGCCACGTGATCGAACACCAGCCCGTACATCGCCACGCTGAACAGCGTGCCGAACAGGCCGGTCACCTGGCTCATCACGCCCAGGCCCAGGCTGCTCAGCGCGTCGTGCAAGCGGTAGGTGTTGCGCCCGCGCGCAATGCCGATGGCGAACTCCAGGGCGATCGCCAGGAGAAACACCGGCGTGGCGAGGACGATGATCTGGGCGGGGGTCAATTTGTCTGCGACGCGAACGGGGTGAGCCGAGCTATCAGCCCTTGGCCAGCTTCGCGTTGGCCTTCTTGACGAAGTCGTTGGTGTAGGTCGCCTTCAGGTCGAGCTTGGCCTCGGCCAGCTTCGGATCGACGCTGGCCAGCGCCTTGAAGGCGGTCATCGGGCCGGCTTCGGGAATCAGTCCGTCGGGCGACAGCGCGCCCCGGGCGGCCAGGAAGGCGTCGATGTAGACCGCGCGGTCGCCCAGCAGGTAGCTCTCGGGCACGGTCTTGATGACGTCGCCCGGCCCGGCGGCCTGGATCCACTTGCTGGCACGCACCATGGCGTTGGTCAGCGCCTGAACGGTGTTCGGGCTCTTGTCGATGAAAGGCTGCGGCGCATACAGGCAGCCGGCCGGCATCGGCCCGCCGAAGACTTTTTCCGATTCGGCCACGATGCGCGTGTCGGAGACGATTTTCAGGTCGCCCGAACGCACCAGCAGCGTGATCACCGGATCGAGGTTGCTGATCGCGTCGATCTGCCCGGCGCGCAT
The DNA here is from genome assembly GCA_963837675.1 of uncultured beta proteobacterium. Lineage (GTDB taxonomy): Bacteria > Pseudomonadota > Gammaproteobacteria > Burkholderiales > Burkholderiaceae_C > Rubrivivax. Next base: position 1,128,658 of record CAWIOH010000003.1, read on the forward strand.
CGCCGCCACCGCGCCGTTGCCGGCGCCGACGCCGACGATCGACACGTCGCCGGGCTTCAACCCCGCCTTGGCGATGATGAAGTTGACCATCACGTTGGTCGAACTGCCCGGCGCGGTGACGCCGATCTTCTTGCCCTTCAGGTCGGCCACCGACTTCAGCGCTGGCATCGTCTTCGGGTTGATGCCCAGCACGATCATCGGCGCGCGGCCCTGCAGCACGAAGGCGCGCATCGGCTGGCCCTTGAACTGCATGTTCACGGTGTGCTCGAAGGCGCCCGAGACCACATCGGCGCTGCCGCCCACCACCGCCTGCAGCGCGCGCGAGCCGCCGGCGAAATCGACGATGGTCACATCCAGGCCTTCGTCCTTGAAGTAGCCCAGCTGTTCGGCAATCGTCAGTGGCAGGTAGTACAGCAGGTTCTTGCCCCCCACCGCGATGGTCGGGTTCTTCTTCTCGATGCCCTGGGCGCGCAGCAGCGCCGGGGCGCCCATCGTGGCGATGGCGGCGCCGGCGCCGATGAGGGTGCGTCGTTGGATGTGCAAGCTTGTCTCCTCGATAAGGGTGAAAGACCGCCTATTTTGCAGCGCTGGCTTGCGCGGTCCGTTCGGGCGGCGGCTGGGGCTATGCTTCCGCGCCTGTTCGGCCCTCCCGCACCCTCCCGACCCGATGCGTTTTCTGCTCGTCGAAGATGACCGCATGATCGGCGACAGCCTGCGCGCCGCGTTGCGCATGGAGGGCCATGCAGTCGATTGGGTACGCGATGCCGAGGCCGCACAGAGCACGCTGGCCAGCGAACGCTTCGACCTGGCTCTGCTCGATCTGGGACTGCCGCGCGGCAGCGGCATGGAGGTGTTGCGGGCGCTGCGCGCGCGCGGCGATGCCACGCCGGTGATCGTGCTGACGGCGCGCGACGGCCCTGGCGACCGCGTCGCCGGGCTCGATGCAGGCGCCGACGACTACCTGGTCAAGCCTTTCGAGCTGGACGAGCTGGGCGCGCGCATCCGCGCCGTGCTGCGCCGCCATTCGGGGCGGGCACTGCCGCTGTTGACGCATGCTGGCGTCGACCTCGACCCGGCCACGCGGCAGGTCACGCGCGACGGCCAGCCGGTGTTGCTGTCGGCCCGCGAATATGCGGTGCTGGAACTGCTGATGCAGCGTCCCGGCGCGGTGCTGTCGCGCGCCATGATCGAAGACCGCCTGTACGGCTGGGGCGAGGAGATCGAAAGCAACGCCGTTTCGGTCTATGTGCACCAGCTGCGGCGCAAGCTGGGCGCCGACTTCATCCGCAACATGCGCGGCGTCGGCTACTTCCTGGCGCCGGAGAAGACGGCTTGAATTCCATCCGGGCGCGCCTGCTGGCGGCGGTGCTGGGCCTGCTCGGCGTGGCGGCGCTGCTGGTCGGCGGCGTCACCTACCGCAACGTGCGCGCCGAGACCGAATCGTTGTTCGACTACCAGCTGCGCCAGATGGCGTTGTCGTTGCGCGATCAGGGCGAGGTGGCGCCGGCCCAGGCCAGTGCGCTGGCCGACGAGCAGCTCGACTTCGTGGTGCAGGTGTGGAGCGCCGACGGCCGCGCGATCTACGCCTCGCGCCGCCACGCCGCCTTGCCCTTGCGGGCGCAACTCGGCTTTGCCGATGTGCAGGTGCAGGGGCAGGTGTGGCGCAGCTTCAGCGTGGCCACGGCGGCGCGGGTGATCCAGGTGGCGCAGCCGCTGGCCATCCGTGGCCGGCTGGCGGCCGATGCCGCCTGGCGCAGCGTGCTGCCGCTGTTGCTGATCGCGCCTTTCATGGCGGCAGCGGCATGGTGGTTGACGGCGCTGGCGCTGCGCCCTTTGCAGCGCGTGGCCGCCGACGTGCGCCGGCGCGACGAACAATCGCTGGAACCCTTGTCGACGATCGGGCAGCCGGACGAGGTGGCGCCGCTGGTCCGCGCGCTGAACGCGCTGCTGCTGAGGCTGGGCCGATCACTGGACACGCAGCGCGCCTTCGTCGCCGACGCGGCGCACGAGTTGCGCTCGCCGCTGACGGCGCTGAAGCTGCAACTGCAGCTGCTGCAGCGCGCCGACAACCCGGCAGGGCACGATGCGGCCACGGCGGCGCTGGCCTCGGGCATCGAGCGCGCGTCGCGGCTGGTCGAACAGCTGCTGACGCTGGCCCGTACCGAACCGGGCGCGGCGGCCGCGGCGCCGCAGCGGCTGGAGCTCGGCGAGCTGGTGCGCGAGGCCGTGGCCGACACCGTGCCGCTGGCGCTGGCGCGCGGCACGGTGTTCGAGTTGTCGGCCGACACGCCGGTGTGGGTCGAAGGCGAGCGCGCCGCCTTGGCGGCGATGGTGCGCAACCTGGCCGACAACGCGGTGCGCTATTCACCGCCGGGCGGACGTGTCGAACTGCGCGTCTGGACCGATGACGGCGCCGCCGTCCTGCAGGTGGACGACGCCGGGCCGGGCATCCCGCAGGCCGAGCGCGAGCGCGTCTTCGACCGCTTCTACCGCCGCGGCCAGACCGACGAGGCCGGTACCGGCCTCGGCCTGGCCATCGTGCGCGGCGTGGCGCAACGCCATGGCGCGACGCTGGCGCTGGACGCTTCGCCGCTGGGCGGGTTGCGCGTCACGCTGCGGCTACCCAGTGTCGCGCCCGCGGCCGCATCGTGAGGGCCGATTCATCGCGACGCGAACATCGGCATCGCGGCGAGCGGCGCGCTATTGGCAGTTGAAACTGCTTGCCGATTCGACATCGCCGCTGCCGTTGTAGCGCGCCACCTTCGGGTAAGCGCACAGCGGCCGGCTGCGGTTGGCGGACCACGTGGCCGGCACATCGGCATTGACGGCGGCCGCATTGCCTGGTCCGCGGGCGTTGGCCACCACGCTGTCGGGCGCCTGCCCCTTCTCGACCCAGTTGACCAGCGGGGTCAGCATGTCAAACTGGTCGGTGGCCGGACCACCGGAGCAATGCGTCATGCCCGGCACTGGGTAGTAGCGCGCGAAACTGCCTGCGTTGCCGCCATTGGCCGAGCGCAGCGACTGGTACCAGGCCATGGTGTCGTTGCTGGAGAAGATCGGGTCGCTGGTGCCGTGATAGACCATGAGCTTGGCGCCACGATTCTTCAGCGTCGACAGATCGCTCGGGTGCGGTGGCGTCATGAAGGACAGCGAGCTTTCGGTGTAGGTGGCATCGGTGGCCTGGATCTTCGTCAGCATCGTGTCGATGTTGCCGTTGAGAGCAAAAGCCGGGCCGTTGAAGGCGCTGCGATCCTCGGGCGGCACCTGCCAGATGAAGCCGACTGCGCCCGAATCCAGTGTCAGGGGCGCGCTGAAGTTCCACTGCCGGGTGTTGCCGCTGCCGATGCCGGCGTCGTAGGCCCAGCTCGAATAGAACCTGGCGCCGCTGCTGGTCGGTGACGCCGGCAAAGCGCTGGGCGATGACCGACTTCTGCGCCGCCGACAGGCAGGTGCCGTCGCGCGCGCCGCTGCAGGTAGGCACGTCACGGTCAAGGTTGAAGGCCGCCTGGCAGGCGCCGACGTCCTGGACAAGGCCGTCGGTCGCGCCGTCGAGCGCATCGCACCTGGCGAGTACCGCGCTGGCGACGAGCTTCTGTTCGTCCGCGGTGTATCCCGTTCCGGGGTCGCCGCCAACCGTAGCCACCGTCGCATAGGCCTGGACCGCGGCGATGTTGGCCACCGCGGCCAGCGGCAGGCGGAAGCCCGGGTCGCCGGCCAGGAAGCCATCGTACTGGTCGGCGTAGCGTGCCGCCGCGACCAGCGTGTGGCGCCCGCCGTTCGAGCAGCCACCCAGGTACGAGCGATCCGGCCCTTTGCCATAGGCGGTCTGGATCGCCGACTTGGCCATCGGCGTCAGCTTGCCGACGGCCTGGTAGCCGTAGTCCAGTCGTGCCTGGGGGTCGATGCCGAAGAACGGGCCCAGCGAGCCGGCATGGCCGGCGTCGGAACTGATCACGGCGAAACCCTGAAACAGCGCATTGGTGAGCGACGGTGCACCGCTGACGGCGCCTTGGGCGGTCGACACACTGCCGTCGATGCCGCCGTTGGCCTGGTAGAAGAAGCGGCCATTCCAGGCCAGCGGCAAGCGCATCTCGAAGCCGATGGCGTAGTTGTTGCCGTCCACCGAACTGACGCGCTGGAACATCTTGCCGGTGACCTGGCAGTGCTCGGGCACCGGCTGGCCGGCCACCATCAAGGTGCCGGCAGCGATGTCGTTCGACGCAGTGATGGTGGTGTCGGCCAGCGTGGTCAGTTTCGCTGCCAGTTCGGCGCAAGTGCCGACCAAGGTGCCCGGCATGGCCGGGCTCAGGCTGGGAAGCACGACCTCGGTATCGTCGTCGCCGCAGGCGGTGACCAGCAGCAGCGACGATGCCGCGAAGACGGCGCAGGCATGGCGCAGGTTTGAAGGGGTTCGGCTCATGGGTGAGGTCCTCGAGTTGACGGCAGAGGGTTGATGGCCGCTGGCGGCCGTGCGGCTGTGGTAGTTACGATAAGTAAGTAATTGAGAATGAGAATAGGGAAAAACACTCGGTCTAACGCTTGCCTAATACTTCGCTGTCGTAAGTACTCGGCATGAAGGTTGCCGCGACGAAAAGGCTGACCGCGCTCTCGTGCGCGTCCGTTCTCGGTACCACAATGCAGCCGATGAAAGCGCCCGCCAGCACCTCCGCCGACATGACTCCCGTGGGCAGGCTGGCCGAGGCTGGGCTGCACCACATCCTTGGCTACCAGCTGGCACAGGCTGCCATTGCCACCACCGGCGTGTTCGGCCGCGAGGTCGGGCGGCCGTTGGAATTGCGGCCCGTGGAATTCACGATCCTGGCGCTGATCGACGAAAACCCGGGGGTGTCGGCGAAGCAGTTGTCGCGGGCGCTGGCGCTGGCCGCGCCGAACATCACGGTCTGGATCGACCGGTTGGAGGGCCGGCAGCTGATCGAGCGTGAGCGCAGTGCCATGGATCGCCGCGCCCAGCACATCCGCACCACCAAGAAGGGCGCGGCGCTGGCACGCTCGGCCACGCAGCGCATCCTCGATGGAGAGCGGCAGAACTTCGACGCGTTGAGCCCGGCCGAGCGGGCCATGCTGATCGAATTGCTGCACAAGGCGGCGGCGTGCCGCGCGCGCGATGCGGCGCCGGCCAAGCCGGGTTGATGCGACGTCGCGGGCACGGCCCTAATCCCGGCTTAACCCCCCGCTAACCGGGCGCTAACCGCGGCACCCTATCTTCACCGGCATGCGGAATGTCCCGCGATGCGTCGAAGAAGGACCGCAATGAAACTCAAACCCCTGAACACCGCACTGATTGGCGCCGGTGTCCTGGCCGTCGGCACGGCCGGCGCCTTCACCTTGCCCAACTGGCTGACGAAGAACGATGGCCAGACCGCATCGGTGGCCGCGTCCAAGGCCGAGCCGAAGCTGCAGGTGGCCGCGGTCACGCCGCCGGCGGTGCCGATGTTGTCGGCCGGCCAGACGCCCGACTACCGCGCCATCGTCAAGGAGTTCGGCCCGGCCGTGGTCGGCGTCACCGTGTCCGGCATGCACAAGGCCTCGGCCGAGGAAGGCGGCCTGCCGCCCGGTGCCGAAAACGACCCGTTCTTCCAGTTCTTCAAGGGCATTCCCGGCTACGGCCAGGGCGGGCCCGGCATGGGTCCGCGCGGCGGCGGCATGCCGCAGCAACCGTTCCGCGGCCAGGGCTCGGGCTTCATCATCAGCGAGGATGGCCTGATCCTGACCAACGCCCACGTGGTGCGCGAGGCCAAGGAGGTGACCGTCAAGCTCAGCGACCGCAGCGAGTACGCGGCCAAGGTGCTGGGCAGCGACCCGGTGACCGACGTGGCGGTGCTGCGCATCGAGGCCAAGGGCCTGCCGACGGTGCGCCTGGGCGACCCGAAGGCACTGGACGTGGGCGATCCGGTGCTGGCCATCGGCGCGCCCTTCGGTTTCGAGCAGACGGCCACGCAGGGCATCGTCAGCGCCAAGGGCCGCTCGCTGCCCGGCGACGCGGTGGTGCCTTTCATCCAGACCGACGCGGCGGTGAATCCCGGCAATTCGGGCGGGCCGCTGTTCAGCGGCAACGGCGAGGTGGTCGGCATCAACGCGCAGATCTATTCACGCACCGGCGGTTATCAGGGACTGGCCTTCGCCATCCCGATCGACGTGGCGTTGAAGGTCAAGGACCAGATCGTCGCCACCGGCAAGGCCACCCACGGCCGCCTGGGCGTGATGGTGCAGGACCTGAACCAGGGCCTGGCCGAATCCTTCGGCCTGAAGCGGCCCGACGGCGCGCTGGTGTCGCAGGTGGCGCCCGACAGCGCGGCGGCCGCCGCCGGGCTGAAGGCCGGCGATGTCATCACCCATGTCAATGGCGAGCCGCTGGCGCGGTCGGGCTCGCTGTCCAGCGTGATCGGCATGGCCGCGCCGGGTGAGAAGGTCAAGCTGACGCTGTGGCGCGACAAGGCGCCGCTGGACGTCGTCGCCAAGCTCGGCGGTGCCGGCGACGACACCGAGCAGGTGGCCGAGGCCGGTGCCGCCGGCCAGGGCGCCAAGCTCGGCCTCGCGCTGCGCCCGCTGCAGCCTGCCGAACGCAAGCAGTCCGGGTTGGCCTCGGGCCTGGTGGTCGAGCAGGTCAGCGGTCCGGCGGAGCGTGCCGGCATCGAAACCGGCGACGTGCTGCTGGCCATCAACGGCAAGCCGGTGAACTCGATCGAGCAGGTTCGCGGCGTGCTGAAGAGCCAGCCAAAGAGCGTCGCGCTGCTGGTGCAACGTGACGGCAACCAGATCTTCGTGCCGGTGCCGCTGGGCTGAGGCAGAACCGAGCGAGCGCCTGCGCGCTTGCGAGGGCCTGCCGAAGAGTTGCGCGTGTTCCGTGCGCGCAACTCCTCCTGCAAGGCTGTGAGCCCACGCGAACATCACCCCGCCGTCGCAAGGCCCTCCTCGGAGGGCCTTGTCGTTTTGCGGCGCAGCAAGGTGACGGCGCTTTCTTAATCGCGCGCCGTCTCCTTTGCCGGGCGCGCATGGACTCCCGGGCACTGTCCTTCGGAAGCTTCGAAGCCCGCCCCGCGGAAAGGGTGCTGAGCGGTGGCGACCAAGCCGGTCAACGACGATGCGGATTTCCTGTTCTTGTTCTTCGAGAACACGCCCACGAGCCGGGCTGCCGGGCGCGCCTACCGCGAGCGTCTGCGCCAGCGCGCGGACACGCCCATGCCCAGCCAGTGGACGCGGCGGCATGGCAGGCCCAGCTGAAATCGGCCCAGTCTGTGGGCAGCGAATCGACCTCGCTGCTGCCCCGCCTGCCGCCCATCACGCAGCGGGTGCTGGTGGCCAACGGCCGACGCGACATCATGGTGCGGAGCTATGCCTCCTTCTGCGCTGAGGCGGGCTGGTCGGCGCCGGGGCTGCGACACTACGCTCCCCTCAGCCTTGACTTGCCTACACGCCATGCCTCGTCTCTGGAAGCAGCCCGTCACGACGCAGACCCTCGCCGACATCCACAAGGACACCGCCGTCGAACGGCTGGGCATCGAGTTCCTCGAGGTCGGCGACGACTTCATCCGCGCCCGCGTGCCGGTGGATGCGCGCACGCGCCAGCCCTACGGCATCCTGCACGGCGGCGTGTCGGTGGTGCTGGCCGAGACACTGGGCTCCTGCGGCGCGGCCTTCGCCGCACCGCTCGGGCACCGCGCGGTCGGGCTGGACATCAATGCCAACCACCTGCGCGCCACCACCTCGGGCTGGGTCACCGGCACCGCACGGCCGGTGCACGTGGGCCGCACCACGCAGGTCTGGCAGATCGACCTGCAGGACGAGCAGGGCCGGCTGACTTGCGTCTCGCGCATCACGATGGCGGTGCTGGCACCGGCAGGGGCGGCATGATGCGCGTGCCGGCCTGCCTCATGGCGTTGCTGTGCGCGCCGGGTTGGGCGTTGGCGCAGGCAGATGCCGATGCGGGCTGGCGCGAGAAGCCGGCCTTCGCACGCATCGGCTACGAAACGGTCACGCTGCCCGGCGACGAGAAGATGGGCCTGGTCGGCCTGAGCTATTTGGTGCAGCCGACCGAAGGCCTGTGCCTGGGCCCGGCGGTGTACGGCGCGGCCAGCGGCCAGCGCGGCGGCTTCTTCACCATCGGCGCCGAGGCGGCGCTGTGCACTCGCGTCTATGGCCCGCTCGACGTGGTGGCCGGGCTGTACGCTGGCGGCGGCGGCGGCGCGGCCGCACCGCAGGGCGGCGGGCTGATGCTGCGCCCGCACGTCGACCTGATGTGGGACTTCGGGGCGCTGCGCGCGGGCCTGTCCTGGTCCAAGGTGTACTTCCCCAACGGCGATATCGACAGCGACCAGCTCGGCCTGGTCGTCGACGTGCCGATGAGCTTCGGCTACCTGCCGGCCGGGTCCCGCAGCCTGTCGTCCTGGGGCGGCCAGCGCAGCGGCATGGGCTTCGACCGCTTCATTGCGGTGGCCGGCGCGTATGCGCCGCGCGGCAACAGCCTGGGCAGCAGCGGCGCGCCCCTGCCTTCGCACATCGGCTACGTCGGCGCCCGCGCCGAGGCGCAACTGCTGCCGGCGCTGTACATCGGCCTGGAAGCCAACGGCGCGGCCAGCGGCGGCGTCGACGGCTACGCCGAGATCCTGGGTACTCTGGGCAGCGATGTCGCACTGGGCGACGGCGGCGGGCGCCTGGGCGGCCGCGTCGCGCTGGGCATGGGCGGCGGCGGCGACATGCCCACCGGCGGCGGCCTGCTCGGCAAGGTGGCGCTGGACCTGATCGTGCCGCTGTCGCGCGACCTCAGCCTGGGGCTGGAAGCCGGCTGGGCCTATGCGCCGCAGGGCGACTTCGACGCGCCCTTCGGCTCGCTGGCGCTGCGCTGGGCGTTGGACCCGCTGCCCGGCATGGCGCCGACGCGCGTGCGTCAGGAGTGGTCGGCGGGCGCCGAGATGTTCTTCGACGCTGCGCGCAAGGACGACAGCGAACGCGATTTGCAGAGCGTGAATTTCAAGTACTCGCGTTTCATCGGCGAAAACATGTACCTGACGGGTCAGGTGCAAAGCGCCTACCAGGGCGGCGCCGGCGGCTTCTCGGTGGGCCTGTTCGGCATCGGCGGCCAGTGGCGCAGAGGCGACGGCCTGCTGGCCGGTGCCGAGATGCTGGCCGGCGCGGCCGGTGGCGGCGGCATCGACACCGGCAGCGGCGCGGTCATCAAGCCGATGGCCTATGTCGGCTGGGAACTGTCGAAGGCCACCTCGCTGCGCTTGGGCGCGGGCTGGATCGACGCGCCGAACGGCCAACTCAGCAGCCCCGTGCTCGACCTGTCGGTGGTCTTCGCCTTCGACGTGCCCGGCAGACCCTGAACCTTCTAAAGGAGACCCCATGAACCCCAGCTTGCTCATCACTGGCGGCAGCCGCGGCATCGGTGCCGCCACCGCGGTGCTGGCCGCGCAACGCGGCTGGGACGTGGCCATCAACTACGCGCGCGACGCGGCGGCAGCCGCAGGCGGTGGCGTCGCGCGTCCGCGCCGCCGGGCGCCGCGCGTTCGTGGTGCAGGCCGATGTGTCCGACGAGGCCCAGGTCCTGGCGATGTTCGCCGTGGTGGATCGCGAGTTCGCTCGACTCGACGGCCTGGTCAACAACGCCGGTGTCGTCGATCAGCCGGCGCGGGTCGAGCAGATGAGCCTGCAGCGGCTGACGCGCATGTTCGCCATCAACCTGACCGGCTCCTTCCTGTGCGCGCGCGAGGCCGTCAAGCGCATGAGCACGAAGCACGGCGGCGCCGGCGGTGTGATCGTCAACCTGTCGTCGGCGGCGGCCAGGTTGGGCTCGCCCGGCCAGTACGTGGACTATGCGGCGGCCAAGGCCGGCATCGACACCTTCACGCTCGGCCTGGCGCGCGAGGTGGCCACCGAAGGCATCCGCGTCAACGCCGTGCGTCCGGGCATCATCGACACCGAGATCCATGCCAGCGGCGGCCTGCCCGACCGCGTGGCGCAGGTGGCGCCTTCCGTGCCGATGCAGCGCGCGGGCACGGCCGAGGAGACGGCCCGGGCCATCGTCTGGCTGCTGTCGGCCGAATCGAGCTACACCACGGGCGCGGTGCTCGACGTCACCGGCGGGCGCTGAAAGCCGTTCACTGGCAACAGCGCCGGACCCGGCGCGGCGGCCTCGTGTGGCGCGGTGGACGGGTTCATGCCTTGCGTCGGGTGGGCCGTTTCGCTGCCGCCTTGGGCGATCTTGTTGCCTTGCGCGTCTTCGACGGGCTCGGCCTTGACTTGCCGGATGAGGCGGCGGCCGGCGGTGCGGGGCGATCGCTGCGCGGACGCATGCCGGGGCGGATGCGCTGGCCCAACTCGAGCAGCCGGTCGGCCATGCGGTACAGCGATGCCTCGCCGCCGCCCAGCCACAGCGCATCGCAGAAGCGCGACAGCAACTGCATCTGCGTGACCACCGAATCCAGCTGGCTCGGCTTGAGCGTCAGATTGATCAGGGTCGAGGTGTAGCTGGCGAGCAGCGCGTCGAAGGTCGTCTGGCCGAGCTCGTCGGCGCGGCCCAGGCCGCCGTCCAGCATGGCTTCGACCAGGCCGGCCTCGGACTGGATCACCGCGCTCCACAGGTTGCCGTCCTTCGCATAGCGGGCCTCGGCCTCGGCGCGACACTGTCGCGCCAGGTCGACGGCCCGGGCCTTGTCCGCTGCCGCAGTGTCGCCCGACCAGGGCATCAGGGCCAGCAGCGCCAGCCGATTGAGCGCGAGGTAGCCGTCGAACTGGCCCGTGCCGGGGTGGCCTTCGTCGCGCCGGTAGGCGTCGATGCTGTGCTGCAGCGCCTCGCGCATCGATGCCGCCGCGGTCTGGCGCTGCCTGGCATCCTTGGCCAGCAGCACGGCGCGCGCATGCACGCTGGCCAGTCGCTTGTAGGCGCTGCCGAGCAAGGCGCTGCGCTCCGGGTTGCGCAGGGTGCCGCCCTCGGCGGCGACCAGCTGGTCGAGCGTCATCAGCCGGCCGATCGCCAGGTGGATCAGCTTCTCGCCGGCCGGTGCACCACCGTCGTCCGCTTCGGCCTTGCCCTTCGGCACCGCCTCGGCGTTGGCCTGTCGTTCACCCAGCCGCGCCTCGACGTTGGCGAGCTTCTCGATGTCGTGGATCGGCACCGTGCCTTCGCGGTCTTCCGCTTGCACGGCGGCCAGCAGGGCCTTGCGCGCCTGGTCGAACTGCCCCAGGTCGAGCCAGGTCGAGCCGATGGCCGATTGCAGCCCGGGTGCCTGCAGCCAGCCGGGCGGGCAGCGCTTCTTCAGCAGGTTTTCGAGCGACGCGACCTGTGCGCGCAGGTCGCGCTCGTTCATCAGCGCGCTGCGGCGCGACAGTTCGGCGCGGATGCGCGCCAGCTCGTCGAGCAGTTCTTCGGGTGAGGCGAAAGGCGCCGAATCGACGGCCGCCGCGCCCTGCGCGAGCGGCTCGGCGCGCCAGGCCGGGTCGCCGTAGGCCTGGAAGGCGCCCCAGGTGATGTCGCTCGGATTGACGGCGTACACCGCCTTGCGCGCCAGGAACACGGCTTCGCCGAAGGGCCGGCGGCGCAGCAGCAGTTCCTCGTAGAAGGCTTCGCCGAAGCGCTGCGCACCCTGGTCGTTGACCGCCCAGCCAGCGACGACGACACAACGCACGCCGATGTCGATGAGTTCGCGCGAGATGCTTGCCGCCAGCTTGTTGCCCTGGCGCCCCGCGTCCACCGTGCCCAGGTGGCAGCAGTTCAGGAAGACGACGTCGGGCACCACCTCCATCGAGCCGATTTCGGCCGCGGTGATCAGCAGTCCGTCGGACAGCAGCACGCCGCTGCGGTAGCGGCCATCGACATGGCGCAGGCCGAAGACGCCATGGGCCGAGATGTGCAGCATGCGCCACGGCCGATGGAACAGCGCCGCCAGCACGTTGGCCGCGCTCTCGCCGTAGGTCATCGAACTCACCTGGTAGCCCATCGCCGCCAGCAGCTTGGCCACCGCCTCGGCCTCGGCCTTGGCGCCGGACAGGTCGTCCGGATCGGTGGCGTACGTCGCATCGGGCGTCGAGAACGCTTCCTTGAAGCCCTTCGTCGACGGGTTGCCGATGACCAGGGCGGTGCGCTCGATGTTCTGGCGCACGTGCCGGCGGTACTGCATCGAAGTGAGTTGTCGCACCGCGGCCATGCGCAGTGCCAGCGGGCGCTTGTCGCCGTCGTCCTGCGAGGGGTCGTCGGCCAGCATCAGCTCCCACGGCAGGTTGGCGGTGGTCTCGTCGACGACCAGCACCACTTGTTCGAGGCGGCGCCCCAGGTCCTTGAAGTCGTGCGGCACCATCAACTGGAACAGCATGCGGCCGAAGTCCTCGTTCCACACGGTGCTGTCGATCTGCTGGCGCACCAGGCGCTCGATCAGCCCGGGCTGGCGCTGGTGCAGCAACGATTCGGCGCGTGCGCGCTGGCCGAGGTAGAGGAACTTCAGCGCATCGGCCAGCACCGTGGTCGGCGCCCGGTCGGCGTCCGTCTCAGCCACGGCTTCGCGGCTGTCGGCCGCGGTGATGATCAGGCGCGGCCAGTAGCTGCCGCCCCTGGCGTCGAACAGGCGCTGGCGCCGCCCCTCGCCACGCTCCAGCGCCGGGATGCACACGAGCTGGGTCTGCAGCTTGTCGGCCACGGCAGCCAGCCGGTCGTCCATGCGGCGCAGCGCGTACACGGCCGTGATCGCCGTGTCGATGTACAGCTCGATGATGTCCAGCCGACCGATGCGGATGTTCAGCCGCGTGGTCTCGAAGAAGCGCGAATTGGCCTCCATCACGCCGCGCACCAGCGCCTCGATCGAGGCCTCGACGGTGAGGTTGGCCGACGAGTTGTAGCCCAGAAGCAAGGTGGCCAGCGAGACCTCGCGCTCGCTCTTGCCGAGCACGTCGATCAGCTGCAGCAGGTAGCGCAGCGCACCGGCGCGCACCGCCTCGGTCAGGCTGCTCACGCTCAAGCCGCCGTCGTAGGGGCCGAGGCCCGTGACCACCGCGCCACGCAGGCTGCCGCGTGCGCGCTCGACCTCGTTGGGCACGCGCAGCACCACGGCCGCGGTGCCCAGCGGGCCGGCGTACAGGCCCAGGCTGTGGCGCTGGCTCAGCTCGCCGTCGAGCAGCTCGCTGTCGATCAGCCGCTGCGGGCCGGCGATCGGGTCGCGCTCGTATTGGCCGACCAGGACCGGTTGCGTGAGGAAGCGCAGGTCCTTGGCCTGCACGCGCACTTCGAGCCGGCGCTTGCGCCGCGTCGGCACGCGGTTGCGCAGCGAGCCACCCAGCAGTGCGCGGCCCAGCGCTTCGGGTTCGTCGGCGATGGGCGGGCCGGCGTCGTAGCTCACCGGCTGCGGGGCTTCGATGGCACGCGTGGCCGGCGGCACCGTCGCCAGGTGGCTGGTGGTGCCGGTGGTCAGCAGATCGATCAGCGCCGGGAAGTGCTCCTTCGTCGCCGGCAGGTCGCCATGCTCGGCGGGCATGTAGAAGAACTGCCCGATGCCGCCAATGCGGCCCGAGGCCCAGGTGACCGTGCCATCGCCATGCGCGGTGCCGACCATGCGCAGCCGCCCCGCCTCCTCGCGCACGCCGCAGGGTGTGTTGCGCGCCACGCCGAAGACATAAGCGCTCTTCTTCTCGTAGTCGGCGGGCAGCGACGGTGTGGCCGTGCCATCCTGTGTCCACAGCCAGGCCGCCGAATCGAGCACCTCCTGCGCCGGCTTGCCGACCTGGCCATTGCCGAACCAGAAGTCGCGCACCAGGGGTGCGAAGTCGACCCAGGTCTGTGCCTGCTGGTAGGCGTAGATACCGCCACCGTCGCTCTGCCCCTGGAACATGTCCTTGAAGCCAGGCCGCGGCAGCAGCTGCAGCGCGCCGCGGAAGCCGGAGATGATGTCCAGCACCTGCTGCATCGAGTGCGTGACGTCCAGCCGCACCAGCGTGCGCAGCGTGTCGCCCTTGCCGATCAGGTTCTCGACCATCGAGTGTGCGCCCTGGTGCGGCGTGCCCAGCATCACCAGGCGCGCACCGTCGCGCGCCATCAGCGCATCCATCACCGGCCGGCGCTTGTGGATGCAGGCGCGCACCACCAGCCCGCCCATGCTGTGGGCCAGCAGCCGGATCGGCTGCTGCGTCTGCTTCATCAGGCGGTCGATGAACTCGCCGAAGCGCTCGCCGAGCACGTCCAGCGGCTGGCGCCAGTCGTAGGCGAAACGTTCGACGCGATGGCTTTCGGCGAGCTTCTTGCACAGCTCGCCATAGAACATGCCGAACAGCTCTTCGGCCTCGACACCCGGCTGGCCCCAGGCGATCTTGGACAGACCGCCGCTGGCAATGTCCAGCGGGTCGAACCAGACACGGTCCTTGCCGCCCACCTGCAGGTGCGAGCCCATCACGCCCGGCAGGATCACCACCACCGGGCGGTCGGCGGCGAGCACGTCGCGTGCCGCGGCGGCCAGCGCAGCGGCGTAGTCGGCAGGGGCGGGCAAGGCGTGGAAAGCGTCGATCGCCGCGGTGTCGGCACTGACCAGCCAGTCGCGCAGCGCCGAGCGCGTGCCGACGTTGCTGAAGTAGCGGAAATGCGAGACATCGGCGCCGCGGTCGAACAGTACGCGCGAGCCGGCGCGCGGCGCGATGCCGGCCAGCATCGCGGCGGTGTTGACGACCAGATCGTTGTCGTCGCGTTCGAAGAGCAGGAAGTCGGTGAGCAGCACGCCCAGGCGCACCAGCAGGTTGCCGCCCTGGATGTCGCCGGCGACCACCGCCATGGCCACGCCTGGCTGCACCGGCGCGTCGCGCAGCAGCCGTGCGATCGGCGAATCGGGCAGCATGGCCTCGATGCCGGGCACCAGGTGCGGGTTGGTGCGGTTCTTCGCGATCTCGATGACCACGCGCTTGAAGGCGGCGTAGAACGGGCTGCCGAAGAAGAACGGCACCTGGCCGATCAGCGTCAGCAGGCCCGACAGAAAGAGGTCGAAATTGCCGCTGGCCAGCTTGGTGCCGTTGGCCGGACTGGCGACGCGCACGTAGCGCTGCACCACGAACTGCTTGTCGCGCAGTTCCGCCGCCAGCTGGGACAGCAAGGCGCGGTGCTTGGCATAGGCTGCATCGAGCTGCGCGGCGAGCTTCTTCCCCGCGGCGCTGTCGGGGTCGGCATCACCGCTGCCCGGCATGTTGGCCGGCCGGCCGAAGACATCGATCTGCGCCTCGAAATCCTTCAGGCACAGCAGGTCGGTCACCAGGCCACCGCGCGAATGTGACACCAGGTTGAGGTGCGCCCCCTTCGGCAGCGCCTGGGCCAACTGCAGCGCGTTCTCGATCGGGCTGGCCGACAGCGTGTGGTGCTCGAAGGCGAAGATGTTGTCGCCGAACTGTTCTTCGAGCGCGGCCCACAGATCGCGGTCGCCGGTGCGCAGCTCGCCGAAGCTGCCGATGGAACTCGAGCCGGTGCCATGCACGAACACCAGCATCGGTCGCTGGTTGGCCGCGGCACGCTGCAGGTCCTCGGGTCGGGGCGCTTCCAGGTCGGCCGCCTTGCCGCTGGCACCCACCCATCGATACAGGCAGCCCGGCAGCTTCATCAGCCGGCTTTCGATGGCCCACATCAGCGCCTGCGTGCCAGCCCAGCTGACGCCGAGCTCGGCGGGTTCGAGCCCCTTTTCCTTCAGCCAGTCGAGCGCGGCGTCGATGATCGCGTCCTTCTTCTCGCCGGCGACCAGCGTGAAGACCTTGCTGACCAGGCCGCCCACCGCCTCGCCGAAGCCGCGTTGCGCCGCCGCGCCTTCGGCGCGCAATTTCTCGAAGGGGATGGCGCCGTCCGCGTCGAGCCAATCCGGCTGGCTGCGCGCCAGCGAATCGCGCAGCCGCTGCGCGCTGGTGACGAAGGTGCCGCCGTCCGCCAGCTCCAGCACCACCACCTCGTCGGCCGCGGCCTCACGTTCGAGCGCCGCGGCCCCTTCGACACCCCGCGCCGCCGAGCCGACGTCAAAGGTGCCGGTGGGCCGCAGGTAGTCGCGCGGCAGGAAGTCGTCGTCCTGGCCGTCGACGGCGCGGCTGGTGCCGCTCAGCAGCGCCGGCAGCGCGGGGTCGTCGGCACGTCCCGTCAGCTTGATCGGGATGATGTCGGCCATCGGCGGCCTCCTTGCTCGTCAGACGGTGAACGGCTTCTGCCGCGTGAAGGTGACGACCGATCCCATCGTGAACAGGTTCGGCGTCTGGCTGGCGGGCATGCCGGCCCTGATGTGGGCGTGGAAGGTGGCGTAGGTGCCGTCGAAGTTGCCGCGGTTCCACACCGTCAGCAGCCGGCCGGTGAAGGCGCCGTTGTGCGCGCCGTCCATCGAGGTCTGGTTGTCCTGGCAACCGGAGATGAGGATCGCACGCGCCTTGAAGCGCGAGGCGATCTTCGTCAGGCGTGTGCTCGCCGAGATGGCGGCCAGCGCTTCGTCGGGGTCCGCCGTGACGCCGGCATGGGCCTTGGCGACATCCATCTGCAGCTTGTCGTAGAAGGCCTTGTGGGCTTCATAGGTGCGCATCGCCACGGCCGGCGGCATCATCTTCGAGCGCTGCTCGGGCGCGGCCGGCGCGGTGCCGACGGGAAGCGGGCCGGCGCGCACCACGGTGCCGCTGTGGCAGCTGTCGGACAGCACCAGGACGCGCACGCCGGTGGCGAAGTTGCTCAGTTCGGCATACAGCTCGTCATCGATCAGCTGGCCATCGTACAGGCACCAGGTCTCGTCGAGCTTGTCGGCCTCCTCGCCCGAGACATCGGGCACCTGGCCGCCGTGGCCGGAATAGGTGAGGAAGAAGAAGTCGCCCTTGACCAGCGTCTTCGCGGCGGCGCGCAGTGCCGACAAGGTCTTGGCGCGCGTGGCGTCCTTGGTCAACAGCAGCGTGGCCTTCATGCCGCGCCCGGCGGCCAGCGCGGCCATGTCCTTGGCGTCGAATTCGCAGGCCGACAGCGGCCCGGACCAGCCGCCGTAATGCGACGCACTGACGGCGTTCAAGCCGATGTTCAGCGACAGGCCACGTGCCGCCTTCTTCGCGGCCGGAGTCTTGGTAGCCATGCGATCTCCTTGACACCGCGCAACGGCGCGGTTTGCGGGGTGCCACTGTAGGCGCTATCGGCGGTGGCGGGCAACCCTAGCTTGCAACGCGAGCCGGGCGCCCATTCAACGGCGCATCACGACCAGCGGCTGGATGCGCGCCGCGGCGCGGATGCGTTCCGCCGCGCCCGTTGCCTCGGCGTGCGAGACAAAGGGCCCGGCCTGCACGCGGAACAACGCGCTGTCGTCGAAGACCGCCAGCCAGGGCCCGAGCCAGGCCAGTTCGCGCTGCAGTTGCTGGCGCAGGTCGTTGGCACCCTGGCGCTGGCGAAAGGCACCGAGCTGCAACCAATAGCCCGTCGTGCCGGCGGCCGGTGGCGGGATGTCGGCCGCCGCGGCCACTTGCGTCGTGGCCGCGGGCGGTGGGGCCGGGCCGGCGGGCGAGGTCTGCGTCACGTCAGCGCTCGCCGCCATCGGGCTCGCCGCTGCCGTGGCCTGCTGCGACAACGGGTCGGCGCGCCAGCGTTCAGTGCGGATGTCATCGTGTGTCAGGCGCTGCACCTGCACGGGCGTCAGGCCGCGCAGGGTGCCGAGCTTGAGCGCGGCGGCATAACTCAGGTCGATGACGCGCTCGGGGTGGAAGGGGCCGCGGTCGTTGATGCGCACCACCACCTCGCGCCCGTTGGCCGGGTTGCGCACCAGCGCGTAGCTGGGGATCGGCATGGTGCGGTGCGCCGCCGTCATGGCGTACATGTCGAAGAGCTCGCCACTGGCGGTGGGCTTGCCATGGAACTTGCGTCCGTACCAGGAGGCCAGGCCGGCTTCGACCATCGGCTCGTCACCGGCCACCGGTGTGTAGGCCTGGCCGAGCACGACGTAGGGCTTGTTGGGGCCGCCGCTGCGGATCGCTTCGACGCGGGGCGTGGCATCGGGCCGTTCGGCCAGATCGGCGGGTGGATTGGCCGGTGGGCCGTCGCGCTGGCTGTCGCCGGCAGTGTCGTTCGCTCCGCCGCGCGGCACGCTGCCGCAGGCCGCGAGCAGCGCCAGGCACAGCACCGGGCCCAGGCGCCAGGCCCTGGCGCGGCGTGCCGACGCGAGCGCCGCGGTCACACGCTCAGACGAAACCGTCCTTGGCCAGCGCGCCGACGATGAGCTTGGCGAAATGCTCGAACAGCGCCACGGTGCTGCCGCCGGTGGGGGTGGTGGTGGTCGAGCCCGACCACACCAGCGCGAAATCCCTGGCCTCGAACAGCCGCGTGTCGGCGGCCACGTTCTGCTGCGTGTACACCGTGGGCGGCGTGTAGTAGCTGCTGGCCCACATGCCGCCGTAGTAGCCGTAGAAGCCGCCGAAGCCATAGCCCATCGGCGGGCCCATGTACATGCCCGGCGAGACCTTGACCTCTTCGGACACGTTGACCACGCGCGTCAGCAGCACACCGGCGGCGCCGGATTCCTTCACCGCCTGCTCGAGCTTGACCTGCTCGGCCGCACCCGGCTCAGGAGAAAACTGGTAGGACGCCACCGCCTTGACGCCGCGCGCCGTGAGCTGCGTGACCATCTGGTCTTCGAAGTTGCGGCGGTTGTTCGGATCCTTGGTGATGCCCATCACCAGGATCGAGCGCATCGGCGGCTGGCCGACGAACTTCGGGTTGGCCCACTGCGTGTTGAGCGCGGTGGGTGCGGCGCAGGCGCCGAGCAGCAGCACGGTGGCAAGCAGCGCGGCACGGCGCACGGCGTGGCGATCGAGAGGGCCCATCGGCGCAGACTCCTGGAGTGCGATTGTGGTCAGGGATTATCGGGGGAACCGCAGGCCCCGCCGGTCAGTCGGCCGCGGCCGGGCCTTCGTTGCCTCAGCGGGCCATCGCACCGTCACGGCCGCAGCTTCGCCGAAGACTGCCATGCCGAGTGCGACCAGTGCGAAGATCGTCCACGGCCAGCGCCAGCACCCCGCTTCATGGGCACGGGTTCTCGGGCGGGGGAGGTGTCGCCGAGCCGTTTGTGACTTGCATATGCAATGACTGCATATACAATGCTCGCATGCCGCGATCGAACCCCACGCGCGACGCACCCGTCGAACTGCCACGCGGCTGCACCAACCTGCAGTTGCGCCAGCTCATGCGCCGGGTGACGCAGCACTACGATGCCCAGATGGCGCCCAGCGGGCTGAAGACGACGCAGTACTCCCTGCTGTCCACGGTGAATCGGCTGGGTCCGGTGCGTCCGTCGGACCTGGCCGCGGCGCTGAAGATGGCCCCGTCCACCCTGACGCGCAACCTGAAGCCGCTGATCACGGCGGGCTGGGCCGAGACGGCGGCCGGCGCCGATGCGCGCACGCGTGCCGTGTCCATCACCGCCGCCGGGCGCGCCAAACGCGCCGAGGCACAGCGCCACTGGAAGACGGCGCAAGCCAGCCTGAACGAAAGGCTCGGCGTGCCGCGCGTGCTGGCGCTGCATGCGTTGATCGGCGAATCGCTGGCGCTGCTCGCGCCCGAAGAAGGAGCGGACATCGATGACTGAAACCGGCACATCGCCCATCTCGCCCAGGACATGGAGCCTCACGCTGGTGCTGCTCGCCGCGGCCGGCACGTTTGCGCTGACCATGGGCACGCGCCAGACGATGGGCCTGTTCCTCGGCTCGCTGAACACCTCCACGGGACTGGGCCTGGGCAGCATCAGCCTGGCCTTCGCCTTCGGCCAGCTGTGGTGGGGGCTGACGCAGCCCTTCGCCGGCGCGATGGCCGACAAGATCGGCACCGCGCGGGTGCTGGTCATCGGCGCGCTGCTGATCGCCGTGGGCACCTTGATCACGCCCTACATGACCACCACGCTGGGCTTGATCCTGGCCATCGGCGTGCTGTCCGCCGGCGGCGCCGGCATGGCCGGGCCGGCGGTGCTGATGGCCGCCGCATCGCGGCTGATCCCGGCCGACAAGCGCGGCATGGCCACCGGCATCATCAATGCCGGCGGTTCGTTCGGCCAGTTCGTGATGGCGCCGGTGGCCGGTGCATTGATCGTCGGCCTGGGCTGGTTCAGTGCGCTGCAGGTGATGGGCCTGCTGGTGCTGCTGTGCCTGCCGGCCGCCTTCGTGCTCAAGGGCAATGCGCAGCAGGCGGCCGCACCGGGGCACAAGGCCGTGGGCACCGGCGAGGCCATCCGCACGGCGCTGAAGGACCGCAGCTATCTGCTGCTGGCCACGGGCTTCTTCATTTGCGGCTTTCACGTCGCCTTCCTGGCCACGCACCTGCCGGGCGTCGTCGCCTCCTGCGGGCTGCCGTTGCAGTACGGCGCCTGGGCGTTGGGCATCCTGGGTTTGTTCAACATCCTCGGCAGCCTGGCCATGGGCTGGGCGGTCGGGCGCTGGCGCATGAAGTCGCTGCTGTCGCTGGTCTACGCGGCGCGGGCGCTGGCTGTGCTGGTGTTCGTTTTCGCGCCGAAGACCGGAACCGTGGTGCTGGTCTTCGCCGCCGTGATGGGCCTGACCTTCCTGTCGGCTGATTCCACCCACGGCCGGGCTGGTGGCCAAGTTCTTCGGCCTGGCCAACATGGCCACGCTGTTCGGCCTGGTGATGCTGACGCACCAGGTGGGCGGCTTCCTCGGCGCCTGGCTGGGCGGCCGGGTGTACGAAGCCACGGGCAGCTTCGACTGGATCTGGTACGTCGATATCGCTCTGGCGACGGCTGCGGCGCTGATCCATCTGCCAATCCGCGAGGCCAGGCTGCCGCTGCGCGCCGCCGCGGCATGACGACATCGAAGGAGTGAACATGCGAATCTTGGTGGTGGGCGCCGGCGCGATCGGCGGGTACTTTGGCGGCCGGCTGCTGCAGGCCGGCCGTGACGTCACCTTCCTGGTCCGCGCGCGCCGCGCAGGAGAATTGGCGCATGCTGGCTTGGTCATTCGCAGCCCCTGCGGCGACCTGACGCTGCGCGACCCGCCCCGCGTGCTGGCCGAAAGCCTGCGCGCGACCTACGACCTCATCCTGCTGAGCTGCAAGGCCTACGACCTGGCCGACGCGATGGACGCGATCGCGCCGGCCGTGGGCGAACGGTCGATGATTCTGCCGATGCTCAACGGCATGCGCCATCTGGACTCGCTGGCGCAGCGCTTCGGCGCGTCACGCGTGCTCGGTGGCCTGTGCGTGATCTCGTCCACGCTGGGTGAAGATCGCGCCGTGGTTCACCTGAACAACCTGCACAGGTTGTCCTTCGGCGAACTCGACGGCTCGGATTCGCAGCGCACGCAAAGCCTGGGCGATCTGCTCGGCGGCGCCGGTTTCGACGCGGTGCCGAGCCGGCTGATCGTGCAGGACATGTGGGAGAAGTGGGTCTTCCTGGCCACGGTCGCCGCCGTCACTTGCCTGATGCGCGCGACGCTCGGCGATGTGCTGAAAGCGCCGGGCGGCGAGGCCTTGATCTTGTCGATGCTCGACGAGTGCCGCACCATCGCCGCGGGTGCGGGCCATGCACCGCGAACGGCCTTCCTCGAGCAGGCCCGAGCGACGATAACCAGCGCGGACTCGCCGCTGGCCGCGTCGATGCTGCGTGATGTCCAGGCCGACGCAGCGATCGAGGCCGACCAGATCGTCGGGGATCTGTTGCTGCGGCGCAGCCCGCCGGGCCAAGGCGCGCCGCTGCTGAGCCTCGCCTACACGCACCTCAAGGCCTACGAGGCCCGGCGCGAGCGCCTGCGCCCGCCAGCGGGCCGATGAGACCGCGCGCACACATGATCTGAGGGCTTCGTCGAGGACCAGGATGGCCATGCGATCCGCCATGTCAGTCCCCTTCGAGTTGGCGCCGTGGCCCGGCGACGCGCGTCATGCCGCGCATCGTGGCCGCGTGCGCCTTCAGTTCAGCGCGAAGAACTCCGAGTACACCAGCCGCTCCTCGACCACGCGGCGCCGATAGACGGCGTCGCCGCGGCGCTCGGGCACGGTGCGGTCGGTGTAATAGCGCTCGAACTCGCGCAGCACCAGCCGGCCTTGGCCGGTGAACGCCGGCACGGTGACGGTGGCCTGCCAGATCACCGGGTCGAAGCTCGCGGCCTGCGCCACCTGCGCCTGCAGGTTGACTGCCGACACCGCCGCTGTCGACGCCAGCGCGGCGGCGCCGGCACGCGGCGCGGCCACCGCCGGCAGCTCGAGCCGGTCGTCGAAGCGCTGCAGCTCGCCCAGGCTCCCGCTGCGCGTGATGCGGGTGTTGGCGCTGACTGCCGTGGTGTTGAACAAGCCGGGGGATGCACCCGGCACCTGCTCGACCGTCGCCCCCGGCGGCAAGGCCAGAGCCGAGGCCAGGCTGCTCACGTCACTCCACGCCAGGTCGCTGTCGATGGCCGCATCGCGCGTCTGCAGTACCAGCTCGATCTTGTTGCGTCCCACCTCCAGCGCGGTGCCGGGCGGCGGGATGAAGGAGATGTTCAGGTGCGCGCTGTCGTTGCTGTAGAGCATCGGCCCACGCGCCGGCACCGGCCCACGCACCTTGACATCGAAGACTTGCCCCCTGCCCTGGCGCTGCAGCGCTGCGGCACGCCGCGGCAGCAGTTGCGCAAAATCACCCAGCACCACCCGCGACAGCTTCATGCCGCCGATCGACTGCGGCTGGTACCGCGCCAGCGCCAGCCGCACGAAGGGCATGTAGGTGGCCAGGCCTGGATCGAGTTCGATGTCGCAGAACCACAGCTTGCGCGCGTCGTCCCACTGGACACGGTGACCGACGACATGCACCGACGTGCCGTTTTCCTGCAACGGCAGGCTTTCGCTGACGACCCGCGCCGTGAAATCGGTGGCGCGGCCCATGGCCTTCGGCGCGGCACTGTCGAACAGCGGGTCCAGCCCCCACTGCGTGACGAAGGGCATCATCGCTTCGGGGATGGTGTCGAAGTTGCTGCCGTCGCCCAGCAGCACCACGCCCAGCAACTCGCCGTCGCCGGAGCTGAACCAGGGCCGTTCGAGATAGACACGCAACGCGTTGCCCAGGCGCGTGCTGCTTTGCGAGGCGGCGCCGGCCGTCAGGCTTTGCACCCAGCGGAAGGTGGGCAATGCATAGACCACGCGGGGCACCTCGGGCGCCTGCGTGCTGAGCACGCGCGTGCCGTTGGGCGTGGCGCCGGCCACGTTGAACAGCACCGGCGCACCGCGGTCGTCGTCGGCGCCGACCAACGCCGTCGTCTCCAGCGCCGGTGGACCGAGCCGGGTGATCTGGTCGCGCTGCGCGAACAGCGCGGCGGGCAGGTATTCGCGAAAGCGTGTCGTCGCCTCGATGCGGTAGCGCACGAGGCGGAATTTGGTGTCGCCGAACTCATGGCGGTTGCCGCGCAGGCGCTTGTCGGCGACGGGCGGCATCGAGTTCGGCGGCGGCAACTGCACCGCGTTGGCCGCGCTGGCCAGCATGAAGTTGTTGACGTGGTTTTCGGGCAGCGGGATTTCGGCCAGCGTGCCGCGCACCAGGTTGCGCAGCGGGCGCGGCTGCTGCGGGTCGTCGATCCATTCGCTCCATTCGGCGATGACTTCGAACTTGCCGGTGGATGCGCCGTGCAGTTGCACCGCGGCGTCGAGATCGGCAAAGGTCTGGCCCGGCGTCGGGCGCGGCGCACTCACCTTCTGCAATCGGGGTGTGCACACCGGCTGCTGTGTGGCATGCACCAGCACCAGCGCGCGGTAGGGCGTGACCATCCAGTGCACGCCGAGCAGCGCCTGTTCGGCGATGGCGGCGCGCTGGCTGGCGGTGTCGCTCCAGTGCGGCAGGCCGAGCGCGTCGATGCGTCGCTTGTCCACGAAGCTGGCGTAGCGCAGGTGCGCGATGTGGCCCTTGCGCATGAACAGCGTCAGCACGCGTTGGGCCGCGTCCCACTTCGGCCGGCCGTCGTCGGGGAAGACTTCGGCGCAAGGCCCATCGTCGAGCGTGTGCGCGCGTTGGTCGAGCACGATGCGCAGGCCCTGCGTGTCGGGCCAGTCCTTGCCGTTCTGCACGATCAGCACCAGCTCCTCGGTCTGCGGCACGCGCACCACGAACGCACCGTCGCCGAGCATCATCGGTTGGGTGATGCCGATGCGCGCCATGTCCTCGCGCGATTCGCCGCGCAGCGCGAAGCCACCGGCTGCCGGGTCGCTCAGGTAGGGCGTGGTCAGCTGCTCTTCGCGGTGCACGATGTACTGCCCGCCCACCAGCCGGCCGCCTGTCGGCGACGCGGGCGACGGCAGTGCCGGCGGCACGGTGGTGGTCAGCGCCTGGGTCTTCACGCTGGCGGGGGTCACCAGCTCGATCTGCGCACCCGGCAACGGGTCATACAGGTTGCCGGCCTCGCGCGCGGCGATGGCGTAGGCCGACTTGATGGCCGCGGCGTTGCCGCCCGACATGGCGGCGTCGAACATGCCGTGCTGCTCGCATTGCAATTGCGAGGCCTTCGGCGGCACCACATGGCGCTGGTTCAGCGCGACGTATTCGAAGTCGGCCGAAGCCGGCAGCTGCGTCGCCGCCTTGAACGGCAGCGTGGAGAGATACGCCGTCGGCTCGGCGTCGAAGTTGGAACGCAGCACCATCCGTTCGAGCGATTCGCCTTCGCTGACGCGGTGGCGATGCACCAGGGCCGGCGGGTCCACCGGCTCGAAGCGCAGGTAGCTCACCGGCAACGTCGCCTGCTCGAGATCGGCCAGGCCGGGGTCGGCGGCATCCAGGCTGTTGCCGGCCAGATCGACCATGCGCGCGCGCAGCCGGTAGTCCTGGCCGAAGCGCAGCCTGGGCAGCGTGCCCGGCTGCGCCTTGAAGCGCGCGGCCAGGCCGTTGCCGTTGTCGGCGATGTCCTCGCTGTCGGTGACCTCCTCACCCTGCAGGCCACTGTCGGCGGCTTCGACCGGAGCGATCTTGCGCCCCGGCCGCGCCGCGACCATGCTCCAGCCAGTCCAGCGGAACAACGACTCGTGCAGGTAGTGGTCGTCGCCGCCGTCGCCGGTGGTCGATGCTCCCTTGACGTAGCCCTCGTCGGGCGGCAGCGGCAACGGCTGGCCCGTCCTGGTCAACAGGTAGTCGCCGACGCGCCGGCACAGCGACAGCCATTTGCCCGCCTGCTGCACGTCGACGCGGTAGCCGCGATGCACGTCTTCGGCAAACAGCACCACCTTGCGCGAGTTCGCGGCCGTGCCCAACGCGGCGTTCTTCAGCGCGGCGGCAGCAGCATCCAATGCCACCTGGCCGGCGCGGCCGTGGCGCGAGATGCCCAACCCGCCCGAGCGCAGCGCCGCCACCGGCTGGCGGTCGCCCGTCGTGTAGGTCACCTCGCCGTGGGTGCGCGGCTTCAGGCTGCGCGACACCAGGTTCTGCGCGGTGAGCACGAAGTTGGTGGTCTTCAGCGCGGCGCCGTCCGGGTCGAGCTGGAACACGTCGAAGCGCGCCAGCCGGCTGCGCTGGCCCAGCGTCGGATCGCCGATCTCGCCCAGCCGCAGCATTCCGCTGGCATGGTCTTGTGTGCGTTCGCGCGGCACGAAGCGCGTGGCGGTGGCGCGAAACGCGCTGCGCGGGTAGGCGTCGGCGGCCGCAGCGTGGGGGTCGCCCCAGGTCACCTCCAGGCCCATCACGCCGTCGATCTGTGCCATGCCCGCCAGCGCGGTGGCAATGGCGTTGTCCTGCGGCAGCGCGCAGTCGATGATCAACCCCAGGCCGCGCAGCACGGCCGGCACGTCGGCCAGCGAGGCGGCGATGCGGTGGAAATCGAAGTCGTCCAGCGTGATCGGCGGCGCCACGTTCTTCAGGTCCGGACGGCGCTTGGCCAGTTGTGCCGCCGTGGGCGTGCTGCGCTTGTAGAAGCGGTTGGCCTGATACAGCGTGTATTCGTCGGCGCTGTGGAACTGGCTCATCAGCGGCGCGTCGGGCCCGCCGCCCGCCGGGTCGGCCCAGTCGGGCGGCAGCGCGCGCACCGCTGCCGTGCCGGCGTTGGCCTGGCCGTCGATGCCGACGACCGGCGCCTGGTACCGGCTCTTGCTGCCGAACACCAGGCCGCGCAGCCGCTCGTCGATGCCCTGCTCGGCGTCGAAGAAGCGGTCGAAGCCGGGCACCATCTGCTCGACCGACGAATGGCCGAAATCCTGCTTGATGACGGTGGTGCCGGCGCTGCCCAGCAGGCCTTTCAACGACGGCTCGGCGTTGCGCCAGGGCAGCAGCGCCGGGTGCGTGCCACCGCTGCTCAAGGCCAGCTTGCCGTAGTGCTCGCGCACGAAGCCGAGCACGTTGCGCACCGCGTAGGAACGCAGGTTGACCTTGCTCATGTCCTTGAACTGAAAGCCGGCCACCGGCGTGTCGGCGGGGAAGATCGCGTCCCACAGTTCGGGCGATGCATCGGATAACGGCTGCAGCGGCAGCAGCCCCGGCACGCCGGCGATCTGCAACTGCAGCTTCAGCCGCTGCAGCGTCTTCGGCCAGTTGTGGAATTCAGCGTAGCCGGCGGCGCCGAGCTGCTGCTCCTGCGCCGTCTGCGGCGTCAGCCGCGGCGACACCACCACCGACACGCGCAGCCGGCCTTGCAGCGCTCCGCTGTCGATGCGGCCGAAGGGCAGGACGGTCCAGACGATCTTTTGCTTGGCCATGGTCGGTTTCGTGTGGGGTCAGGCGAAGGCTTCGCAGTACGCGCGCCAGGCGTAGCCGGTGTCGGCGTCGATCTGCGCCAGCTCGTCGGTGAGCGACAGCGACGGCTGCAGGCCCATCAGCTGGCGGAAGCTGGGGTCGCCGTTGGAGCCGGCGAACTTGCGCTCGCACGTGATGGTCACGCTGCCGGAGAAGATGAACACCGAGATCTCGATCGTCAACTGCGCCTTGCCCGAGCATTTGCCGGTGTCGAATTCGTACTTCAGCTCGAGGTACAGCTCGAGCGAGGCGCTGACGATGCACAGCACCTCGACATGGCCGGCCAGGCGGAAGTAGCCGGTCAGCGACGCGGCGTCCTGTTCCATGCGGAAGTAGATGCCGGCCATGACGCTGACGCCGCCCGACGCCACGCCGAAATCGATCTCGATGGCCGCGCCGAACTCGAGCGCGGCTTCGAGGATCTGCACACCGTGCGGGTCGATGGTGATGCCGAAGAAGCCGCCGCCGCCGAACATCGACACCGTCAGATGAAAGGGCTGCTCGCGCGTGCAGAAGTTGAAGCGCACCGACAGCGGCTGGCCGATGAAGGGCACGGTGAAGCCCGCGCCCAGGCTCAGGTTGGTCAGCGCGAAGATGCCCACCGCGATGTTGGGCAGCGCCAGGTTGAAGCCGGCGTCGATGCCCTGCGGCGTGATGTCCAGGTACGGCGGGTCGGAAAAGCCGTCGAGCGGAATCAGGTCCTTCAACGTCTCCACAAAGGACAGCGGGCCGACGAACTTGATGTCCGACAGCAGCACGTCGACGTTCATCTTCGCGGCGGCGTCGACGCTGAACTCGATCTTCTCGAAGTTGAGCTCGATGAATGCCGCCGGGTTGATCAGCACCAGGTCGAAGTGCTTCAGGCTGCACACCACCTTGATCTTCGGTGCGCTGCCGCCACTCTTCTTCACGCGCGCTTCGACGGCGATGATGAAACCGTGCGGGTCGTTGGCGCGGAACAGCGGCTTGTTCGGCGTGAAGCCCCAGCTCTTGATCTCCGGGCTCCAGTCGAAGCGCACCACCAGCTCTTCGCCGGTGAGCATTTCCAGCAGCTTGAGCAGGTCGGCGGCGCCGCCCAGCACCGTCATGACGACGTCCAGCACTTCCAGCAACGTTTGCTTGGGCGCACCGTCGAGAAGATGGAAGCCGGCCAGCGTGGTCTTGATGGGTCCGATGGCGTCTTGCAGCGCCGTCAGTTTCGTCGCCAGCTGATCCGGGTGACTGAACAGATCGCCCAGCGACTCGGGGTGGCCGACGATGTCGTCCAGCGCCGCATACAGGGCCTTGCCCTGCGGAATCAACTGCGCCAACGTCTTGAAGTCGTCGAGGAGGGCCTGCGCCTGGCTGACCAGTCCCAAGGCGCCTTGCTTGAAGCCCGAAGGCAATGTCGCGCCGCCCAGCGCCGTGCCGAGGGCCGTGACCTTCGGCAGCACGGTGTCGATCAACGCCGGCAGCGCGGCCAGGCTGGGCACGCTGTCGATGCCTGGCAGCGTTCCGCCGGGCGCGGCCGGCACCAGCGCGTCGAACTGGCTGCGCAGATTGGCCAGCGCGGCTTTGAGCTGGTTGACGGCGGCGACCACCGGCGCCACCTGTGCCGCGGCCAGCGACACCGCCTGGTCGAGCAGGTCTTGCAGGATGCCGTCGAGGACGTCGATCGCCGCCTGCGCCAGCGAGCCGCTGTGGCCGCCGACATCGCGCACGAAGTCGTAGGCACGCACCAGGCCGTTGACGAAGCTCTCCACCTGCGAGGCTGCTTCGGAAGCGAACTTCGGCACCTTCTGCGGGCTGTCGGCCAGGTTGGCCACCGCCTGGATGACCTCGCCCAGTGGGATGCAGCCGAACAGCAGCGGCAAAGGCAGATCGGCGATGCTGGTGGGGAACACACCCGTCGGTTCGAGCTTGCCTTGCAGGAACTTGGCCGGGTCGCCCGCCACCGGGCCGGTCAGCCGCGACAGCGCGCTGGGCTTCAGGTTGGGCTGCACGAAGCCGCCCGAGCGGTCGCCCTGCGTTGAAAAATCGAGCTGCGCCATGTCGGCTTCGGCCTGCACCATCGCGAACACCTGGCCCTTGTTGGCGGCATCGAAGCCGTTGCTCAGGTAGTGCAGGTTCCAGCCAATTTGATTGCCCTTGTCCGAGCCGCTGAGTTGCGCCAGCGCGGCGATGCGCACCCGCGCGCCCAGCACGCTGGGGTAGAACGCGGGGCGTGTGAGCTTCAGCGAGTAGGTCTGCAGCCCGTTGCCGGCGGCCTGGGCCTCGGCGCCGAACTCGATCTGCTCGACCTCGGCCGATGTGTCCCCGGCCTTCAGGCTGGGCGCCAGCGCGACGCGCTGGCGTTTGAATGGCACATTGCGCCGTCCAGCCCGCGCGCCGTTGGCGAGCCATTCGCTGCGTGCGGCCAGCGCATTGGTTTCGGCCGCGGCGAAATCGGGCACCAGCTTGCCGCCCGACATCTTGCGCGGGCAGGCCAGGCTGTTGTCCATGAAGATCATCGGCATCTCGAACTGCACGCGCTTGCCGTCGATGTCGGTCGCCACGCAGCGGAAGGCGAATGGCTGCAGGCCGACGCAGGGCCAGAACAGCGACTGGCCGAAGGCGCCGATCTTCGACGCCGTGCTTTCGGGCGGATCGATGTCGGGCGTGACCTCGGTCAGGATGCGCACGTTGTTGAACGGGAACTGGCGCTGCATCGACTTGCCGTCGGTGGTCTTCAGCGCCGGGTCGACGAAAGCGCGCTCGCGCTCGCGCACGATGATGAACATGCGCTGGCGCAGGTAGGCCGGGTTGCCGTCGATGCGCGTGGTGCCGAGCCGGCCGTTGTGGAACTTGCGCTCGCTGACCTTGATCAGCGCGACGCGGTGGCCGAAGGGGAACAGATAGCCCTTGTAGACCACGCGCACATAGTGGTCGCGGCCCATCGTCGCGCGGTGCACCCATTCCTCGACCGACAGGCCTGGCGGCTCCCAGGCGCCGCGGGCATCGAGCCAGCCGCCCAGGCTGCTCAGCAGCAGCAAATTCGTGTCCAGCGGCTGCGGCGCGTAGTTGCTGACGGAGAAGTTGGACGACAGATGACTGATCTGATAGCGGTCGAAGTCCGACAGCGTGGCGCGAAACGGCATCGGGCTGCCCGCCGTGCTGGGCAGGTCGGCGGCCGCCGGGAAGCTGCTTTGCATCGGATGGGCCGGGTCCGATCCCTCACCGGTCAGGGCCCACACCGCACGCAGCGTGCGTGCCGGGTCGGGCCGGGGCGGCTCGACCGCCATGCCATTGGCGTTGGGCGCCACCAGGCGCGTGTGCCACAGCTCGGTGCGTTGCGTCAATGCCGAGGTCACCGGCTGGCTGGCATGGCGCCAGCGCTCGTCGGCATGCGGCGCCAGGACCAGCCGCCACGGCAGTTCGATCGCCGTGTGCGTGGCGCCGGGCATCGCCGGGCGCGGCTTGATGCGCACTTTCGACAGCCGCTGCGGCTTCAAGGCCAAGCCCAGGCGCCCGCCGTCCTGGCTGATGCGCGACTGCAGCACGGGTGAAGCCGCGCCTTCCGTTGCGGCCAGGCTCATGCTGCGCAGCGCGAAGCTGCTCAGCGCGGCGCGCTGGCTGGCCGGCAGCTTGGCGATGCTGCCGAGGCTCAGTCCGCCGACCGCGATCACCGGCGGCGGGTCGGCGCGCGGCAAGGCATTGGCCGGCACGTTCGGCCCCAGCGCCTGGCAGGCGGCCAGCACGTCGGCCAGCCGATACGGCACCTGGAAGCCGTTGGGCACTTTGAACACCAGCCGCGATTCGCCGGCGATGCGCGCACGGATCGGTGGCGGCAGCGGCGCCTCGCTGGCCCCCGGCGGCGTCAGCCCGGTCGAAGCGGCCTGGAAGAAGACCTGCTCGGCCAGTGCCTGCGGCGGAAAGTGCAGCACGATGTAGGACGCGCCGCCGGCCGCGCTGCCGCGTTGCAGCTGCGGCGGCTGTCCGGCCTGCACCGTCATGTTGATCAGCTCGATGCGCAGCGCCAGCAGGTCGCCCGGCCGCACCACCGCCTTGCCCGGCTTGGCGCGGTCGAACAGATTGGTCAATGCACTGGGCGCAAAGAACTGCGGCGGCACCTGCGCCACCGCCCCGGGCGGCAGCGTGGCTGCGCCGACGGCACCGGCCGAAGCACTGCCGCTGGCCGCCACCACTGCGGCCGCGGACACACTCGGTGCGGAGCTGGCAGTCGATGCCGCGGACGCTGCCGCGGGGCTCGCCGAAACCGTGCCGGCGCTCGCCACGGTCGTTGGCGACACATGGGTGAGTGTGGTGGAGGCCGCCAGCGTCGTCGGCCGCACCGTGGTCAGCCGGCCCGCCTTGGCCTGGGTGGGACGCGGGGCGCGGGGCTTGCGTACATCGGGCTTCTTGGGCATGGGCGTGGCCGGACGGTGCGACGAAGCCCGCCACGCTACGCCCTTGCGTCACGGCACACACCCCCTACGCCTAGGGGCTGTCGCCGGGCAGCGGTTGTGAGTCAGGCGTCGTAGGGCGTCGCGCCGCGCGGCAGCTTGCGCACCAGCGCGGCATAGACCGCGGCACACACCGCGGGCTCAAACGCCGCGGCCTCGCGCACGCATTGCGCTCGCGCCTCGTCCCGGACGAGGTGCATCGCGCCGGCCGCGCTGGCGGCCACCTGCACGTCGCAGGCACGCTGCAGCGTCCACAGCCACATGAAGGCCTGGGCGATGTCGGCGCCCCAGCTCAGCAGGCCGTGGTTGCGCAGGATCACGCAGTTCCTGCTGCCGATGCTGGCCAGCATGCGGCCGCGCTCATCGGGGTTGACGGTGATGCCCTCGAACTCGTGGTAGGCCACGTTGCCGCTCAGTTGCGCGCCGTAGAAGCTGTCGTGCGACAGCCCCTGCGCCAGGCAGGCCACCGCCATGCCGGTGGTGGTGTGGGTGTGCATCACGCAATGCGCGCCGTCCAGATGGCCGTGGATCGCGCTGTGCGTGACGAAGCCGGCGCGGTTGACGGCATGCTCGGTCGGCCGTACCGGCTGGCCGTCGATGTCCACCGCCACCAGGTTCGACGCGCAGACTTCGCTGTAGTGCAGGCCGAAGGGGTTGATCAGGAAGATGCGCTGTGGCCCCGGCACGCGCAGCGTGATGTGGTTGAAGATCATTTCCGTCCAGCCCAGCTGGTCGAAGATGCGGTAGCACGCCGCCAGTTGCACGCGCAGCGCCCATTCCGTGTCACTGATCGGCACGGCATCCCCCTGGCGCGGGCTTTCCTGCATGGTCAAGGGCATGGCACCTCCGGTGACTGGCTGTTGCGCAATGGTAGTCGTGCCAACCGGCACGTCCCGACGCGGCATCACCCAAAGGTACGATGGATCGGCGCCAATGGCTGCCCGACAATGCCTGCATGAGCCAGGCCACGACTCCTGCATCGTCATCGGCCGCGCTGCGTCTGGCGCGCAAGGCCTGGCGGCTGTTGTATGGCGATTCGCAGCGGTGCAGCGCGGCCGCCGAAAGGGCCCTCGCGCTGGCGCTGCAGCGGGGCGACCTTGCCGCTCAGGGCCGGGCCCGGCTGACGACCGGCTTCCACATGATCTGGTACGACACGCCGCAGCGCGCCCGCGTCGAGATCGACGAGGCGCAGCGCTGCTTCGCCGCCATAGGCGATGCGGCTGGCCGGTTGCTGGCCGAGGTCGGCCAGGCGCGCTGCGCCTGGCGGCAGGGCGACTACCGGCTGGCGCTGCAGCGGGTGCTGCCGCTGCGCGACGAGGGCCTGCGCGTGCTCAGGCACGACGAGCGTGGCATGCTGCTGAACACCATTGCCGGTTGTTATTCCGAGCTGGGCCAATCGCAGCAGGCCTTTGCCTACATGTACCAGGCGCTGCGCGAAACCAGCGCCGCCAAGAGCCACGGCTTCGACGTGGTGCTGTACTGCAACCTGGCGCACGAGTTGATCCAGCTTGGCGACTACCACCAAGCCCTGAGCTACCTGCAAGAAGGCCTGCAACGGATCGAGCGGCTGAACAACGCCCGCCTGTTCAGCATGCTCAGCATCAATCGCGTCATCTGTCTGACCAACCTGGAGCGCGCCGGCGAGGCCTTGCCCGATGTGCAGCGGCTGTTGCAGTTGCCGGCCGACGCCCAGGGTCGCGGTGTGATGAACGCCCACTTCGAGACACTGGCACTGGCGGCGCTGCGCGCTGGCGACACCGCGCTCGGTGAGGACCTGGTGCAGCGCGCGCAGCGCGCGCCGGGGGTGCAGTCGGTGCCCGACGAGCAGGCCAGCCTGCGGGTGGCGCATGCCGAACTGATGATGGCACGCGGCCAGTTCGGCGAGGCTGTGGCCGCGCTGTCGCAGTCCTTGCCCGAAATGAGCGCCGGTGATGCTGAAGGGCCTGGGCTGCGCGTGCGTTGCCTGTTCTACCAGACTTTGGCCGAGGCGCATGAGCGCCTGGACCAGCCGACCCAGGCGCTGGCGGCGCTGCGCCAGTGGCAAGCGCTGCACACGCAGCGCGCCTTGCTGGCCTCGGGAGCGCGCTACCAGGCCGCAGCGCTGCAGACCGAGCTGCTGCAGATGCGGCAGGCACTGGACGCGATCGACGCCCGGCGGCGCAGCACCGAGCGCGCCCGCGCCGAACTCGAGACCGCCAACCAGCATCTCAAGGCCAAGATCGCCGAGGTCGAAGCCCTGCAACAGGCGTTGCGCCAGCAGGCCACGCGCGACTTCCTTACCGGCTTGTTCAACCGCCGCCATCTCGGCAACGTGCTGCCCTCGATGATGGCCATGGCGCAGCGCGACCGGCAGCCGCTGTCGGTGGTGATCATCGATCTGGACCATTTCAAGACCGTCAACGACGCACTCGGGCATGCGGAAGGCGACCGCATGCTGGGCGAGTTCGGCAGGTTGCTCGATGCGCAACGCCGCAAGAGCGACGTGGCCTGCCGCTACGGCGGCGAGGAGTTCTGCCTGCTGATGCCGCGCACGCAGGCCCAGGCGGCGCGGCGCAAGGCCCTGGCGCTGCTCAAGCAATGGGCGTCGCACTGCGGTACGTTGGTGAAGTCACTGCCCGGAGCGCACACCTTCTCGGCCGGCATTGCCGATTCGACCGACGTGACCGGCGATGCGCCGGCCTTGCTCAAGGCGGCCGACGACGCGCTGCTGCGCGCCAAACGCGGCGGCCGCAACCGGGTGCTGGTGCACAGCGACGGACGCAGCCTCGCCGCCTGAGATCGGCTCTGACGCGCCTGGCCGGCGCCGCAATGGCATAGCATGGCGGCATGCCGATCCGCTATGAAATCACCCACACCACGCGGTACCGCTACAGCGAGCCCGTCACCTTCGGCGAACATCGTGTCATGTTCCGCCCGCGCGACAGTCACGACCTGCGCGTGCTGGCCACCGATTTGCAGTGCAGCCCCGACGCCAGCGTGCGCATGATCCAGGATCCGCACTCCAACTCGGTGGCGCTGGTCACGCCGCTTTCGCCGGCCACCGAGCTGAACATCGTTTGCACCTTCACCATCGAATACGCGCCCGGCGACGACACCGTGCTGGAGCTGTCGCCGAGCGCCCTGATCTTTCCCTTTGCCTACTCGGTGGCGGAGCGTTTCGATCTCGAGCTGTACATGCGCCCCCTGTACGACGACCCCGACGGTGTGCTGACGCACTGGGCGCGGCAGTTCATGCGCGTCGATGGCCCGACCGGTACGCGCGACCTGCTGCTGTCGATGAACCAGTTCATCCGCGACAACTTCGGCTACGCCGCACGCGACGAAGAGGGCACCCAGCCGCCCCTGCAGACCATCCAGCTCGGCACCGGCAGTTGCCGCGACTTCGCCCTGCTGATGATGGAAGCCGTGCGCAGCCTGGGCATGGCGGCCCGTTTCGTCTCGGGCTATCTGTACGACCCGTCGCTCGATGCCGAACCGGATGCCGCGGGCGACAGCGGTACGCTCGGCGCGGGCAGCACCCACGCCTGGCTGCAGGTCTATCTGCCCGGCGCCGGCTGGGTGTCCTTCGACCCGACCAACAACCTGCGCCCCGGCACCTCGCAGCTGATCCGCGTCGGCGTGGCGCGCGACCCGCGGCAGGCCGCGCCGGTGTCGGGCAGCTGGTTCGGGCCGCCCAACGCCTTCATGGGCCTGAGCGCGACGGTGCACGTGCACAACGTCGTGGACTGAAGAACCCGAGGCGATGGCGATCCTGCTGCTGCGCCATGGCGAGACCGCGCTCAACGCGGCGCGCGTGATGCAGCCGGCCGACACCGCCTTGAGCGAACGCGGGCGTGCACAGGCCGAGGCGCTGGCACAACGCCTGGCGCAACGCCGCATCGGTGCCATCGTCAGCAGCGACCTGCCGCGCGCCTGGCTCACGGCCCGGCCGATCGGCGAACGCTGCGGCGTGCCGGTGCGCGCCAGCGCCCTGCTGCACGAACGCCACTTCGGCGCTTTGCGCGGCAAGGCCTACGACACATTGGGCTTCGATCCGCTGGCGATGGACGATGCGCCGCCCGGTGGCGAATCGGCCGCGCAGTTTGCAGCGCGCGCGCACCTTGCCTTTGCCGAGATGCTGCGGCTGCGCTCGGAGATCGACGGCGACCTGGCGGTGGTCACGCATGGCCTGCTGATCCGCGTGCTGCTGGGCGGCGTCCTGCAGCTGCCGGCCGAGCAGCTGGTCGGCCTGCAGCTGGCCAACACCTCGGTGAGCATCTTCGATCCCGCGCCGCCGCATGCGCTGCGCCTGCTGAATTGCACGCAGCATCTGGCGGCCGCCAGCCACCTGCAAGCGCGCGGCCTGTCCGGCGGCTGAGCTTCACATTGGAGACCACGACATGAGCGATACC
The DNA here is from genome assembly GCA_963837675.1 of uncultured beta proteobacterium. Classification (GTDB taxonomy): domain Bacteria; phylum Pseudomonadota; class Gammaproteobacteria; order Burkholderiales; family Burkholderiaceae_C; genus Rubrivivax. Next base: position 1,164,116 of record CAWIOH010000003.1, read on the forward strand.
TCGAGCGACCTGAAAGTCGATGTCCACGACGGCGTGGCCGTGCTGACGATGAACCGGCCGCAGCGGCTGAACGCGCTGTCGCAGGCGATGATCGACGGCGCCATCGCCGCGCTCGAAGGCATGGCCACCGACCCGGCCGTGGGCTGCATCGTCCTCACCGGGACGGCGCCCGGCTTTTGTGCCGGTGGCGACGTCACCGCGATGGGTGGCGGGCCGAACAGCGCCATGACGCTGGAGCAGCAGGTGGACCGGCAGCGGGCCATCCACCGGTTTTCCGGGCTGCTTCACGACAGCCCGAAGATCAGCATCGCCGCCATCAATGGCGCCTGCGCCGGCGCCGGCTTCGGCCTGGCGCTGGCTTGCGACCTGCGCCTGGCCAGCGACGCGGCGAAGTTCACCACTGCCTTTGCCAAGGTCGGCTTCAGCGGCGACTTCGGCATCACCTGGCCGTTGACGCGCACGCTGGGCGAGGCCAAGGCCAAGGAGCTGCTGTTGCTGTCCGACAAGTTCGACGCCACGCAGGCGCTGCAGCTGGGCTTGCTGAACCGCGTGCTGCCTGCCGCCGAATTGATGCCGACGGCGATGGCGCTGGCGCAGCGCGTTGCCAAGGGCCCGCTGCTGGCCTATCGCTACATGAAGGAGAACGTGCGCGCCGCGGCCACCGAGAGCTACCAGCAGGTGCTGGACCGCGAAGGCTTCACCCAGCGGCGTTGCGCCGACAGTGCCGACCACAAGGAAGGCGTGGCTGCGTTCATGGAGAAGCGCACGCCCCAGTTCGGCGGGAAGTAGGAAACGGAAGGGGCCGCCATGCGCATCCGTCAGATCGTCTTCGCCGCAACCGAACTGCAGCGCAACGCCGCGCTGCTGACCGACCTGCTCAGCCTGGACGAACCCTATAGCGACCCCGGCGTGGCCGACTTCGGCCTGGACAACGCGGTCTTCGTCTTCGGCGACCAGTTCATCGAGATCGTCTCGCCGGTGCAGGCCGGCACCACCGCCGGGCGCCTGATCGATCGGCGCGGCGACAGCGGCTACATGCTGATCCTGCAGACCGACGACTTCGAGCGCGAACGCCAGCGGCTCGACGCGCTGAGCGTGCGCCGCGTGTGGGCCAAGGACCTGGACGACATCCGTGCGATGCATCTGCACCCGAAAGACATCGGCGGGGCCATCGTCTCGATCGACCAGCCGCAGCCGGCCGCGTCGTGGCGCTGGGGCGGGCCCGGCTGGCGCGTGCAGTCGGGCCGGCGTCGGGAACAGCGTGTGCTCGGCCTGAGCGTCGGTGCGGCGCAGCCCGAAGCCATGGCGCGGCGCTGGGCGCAGGTGCTGGCGCGACCGGCGCCCAAGGCCCAGGGGCCGGGATGGCGTTTGGCGCTGGACCCGGGCTGGGTCGATTTCGTGCCTGCCGACGAGCGCGGCGAAGGCATCACCGGCTACACGCTGGCGGTGGCCGATCTGCCTTCGGTGCTCGACGCCGCCGACCGCCTGAGCGTGCCGCGGCACGACCACGGCCTGACGCTGCTGGGCACGCGCATCGATCTGCAGGCGCTGGCGTAGCTCGAGCCAGTCGCAGACCGAACGCCGTTCAGTTCAGGCCCAGACCTCGCGCGCCACCTCGACCACGCGTTCCAGCTTGCGCCATTGGTCGTCCACTGACAGCGCGTTGCCGTGGTGCGTGCTGGAAAAGCCGCATTGCGGCGACAGGCACAGGTCGTCCAGCGGCACGAACTTCGCCGCTTCGTCGATGCGGCGCTTCAGCGCCTCCTTCGATTCGAGCTCGCCGACCTTGGTTGTCACCAGTCCGAGCACCACCTTCTTGCCCCTGGGCAGCGCCTTCAAGGGCTCGAAGCCGCCGGCGCGCACGCTGTCGAATTCCATGAAATAGCCATCGACCTGGGTTGAAAACATCGCGCGAACCACCGGGTCGTAGCCGCCTTCGGCGACCCAGGCGCTCTTGAAGTTGCCGCGACAGGTGTGGATCGTCACATGCAGATCGGCCGGCTTGCCGGCCAGCGCGGCGTTGATGGTGTCGGCATAGGTCTGCGGCAACGCGTCGGGATCGTCGCCGTTGGCGCGGCAGGTGGCTTGCACCTTGGGGTCGCACAGGTAGGCGAAGGTGATGTCGTCGAGTTGCAGGTAGCGGCAGCCGGCCGCATACAGGTGGCCGATGGCCACGCGGTAGGCGGCGGCCACGTCGGCCCAGAACGCGGCCATGTCGGGATAGGCCTGCGCCGAGATGGCGGCACGCCCGCCGCGCAGGTGCAGCATCGAGGGTGACGGGATCGTCATCTTCGGTGTGCGTGTGGTCACCGACTTCAGGTAGGCGAAGTGATCCGCCATCACCGGACGGCTGCAGCCGATGCGGCCGGTGACGGTGGCGATCGGCGGCTGCTCGCCACCCTGTTCGCCAGTCTGGAACTTCGGGCCGGGGTTGTCCTTCAGCGTCACGCCGTCGAGTTGAGCCAGAAAATCCAGGTGCCACCAGTCGCGGCGGAACTCGCCGTCGGTGATGCCCTGCAGGCCGATGGCTTCCTGGCGCTTGACGACCTCGGCGATGGCTTGGTCTTCCACCGTTTGCAGATGCGCCGCATCGATCTCGCCGCGCTTGAAGCGCGCGCGTTCGGCCGCCAACGCGGCCGGGCGCAACAGGCTGCCGACCTGGTCGGCGCGGAAGGGGATGTTCATGGCGGCTCCTTGGGGTGCCGTCCATCATAGAGGCCGTCTTGACGCGGCGGCGACGCTGCTCGGCGCGCTGGGTCCGGCACCGAGCCTCGCGTGCTGCGCTGACGCGGGCCGGGTTAGCATCGAATGGCGCGACTGCGAATCGCGGGCCATCGAAGACCTGGGCGACCACGCCTTCCTGTGACAGCGCTCGGCGCTGGAGGAACGGGTGGCGGTGGCGCCCGATGTCCGCACGCAGGCGCGTTGCAGATTGCGGTAGACGCCGGCGCGCTGCAATTCTTCGACGCCGGCGAGAAGGCACTGCACCGATGGCTTCCTGGCCGACCTCCCTGCCTCTGGTGGCCATCCTGCGCGGCCTTCGGCCCGACGAGGCGGTGGCGCACGCGAGGGCCTTGCACGCGGCCGGTTTCGATGCCATCGAGGTGCCGACCAACTCGCCCGCCTGGGCCGACAGCGTGCGCGCGATCGTTGCCGCCCTGCCGGGCGCGCTGGTCGGCGCCGGCACGGTGCTGACAACGCAGCACCTGGATGCGCTGCAGGCCGCCGGTGGCCGGCTGGCGGTGTCGCCGCATGTGGACGAGGCGTTGCTGGCCGAGGCCGTGCGCCGGGGGCTGTTCTGCCTGCCAGGTGCGATGACCGCCAGCGAAGTGTTTGCCGCCGCGCGCGCCGGCGCCCAGGGTGTGAAGATCTTTCCCGCTGCCACGCTGGGACCGGGCCATGTGCGCGCCTTGCGCGCCGTGCTGCCGCCGACGCTGCCGCTGTTGGCGGTGGGTGGCGTGTCGCCGGGCAACCTGGCCGAGTACCTGGCCGCAGGCTGCGTCGGCGCCGGGCTGGGCGGCGAGCTGTACCGGCCGGGGCAGACGGCCGCGACCACCGCCGCCCACGCCGCCGCCTTCGCGCAGGCGTACGGATTGCACACCCGCCGTGGCTGACCCGCACGACGTGGCGCTGGTCGCGCTGGACTGGGGCAGCACCCAGCTGCGTGCTTACCTGATGGGGCCGGACGGCGCGGTGCTGGACGAGCGCCGCAGCGACGCCGGTGCCTCGCGCATCGTCGGCGGCGCAGCCGGATTCGAGACGTCGTTGACGTCGCTGCTGGCCGGCTGGGCGCCGGCGCAGGCAGCGCTGTGGGCCTGTGGCATGGTCGGCAGCGCGCACGGCTGGCGCGAGGTGGCCTATGTCGACTGCCCGGCGGCATTGGATCGCTTGATCAACGGCTGCGGCCATGTGGCCTTGGCCGATGGACGCGTGCTGCACATCGTGCCGGGCTTGCGCACGCGCAACACGCAGGGCCTGCCCGATGTCATGCGCGGCGAAGAGACGCAGCTTCGCGGCCTGCTGGCGCATCGCCCCGAACTCGGCGATGACGCCACGGTGCTGCTTCCCGGCACGCACAGCAAGTGGATCACGCTGCACGACGGGCAAGTGCAGGGCTTCGACACGCACATGACCGGCGAGCTGTTCGCGGTGCTGCGCGAACACTCGGTGCTGGGCCGACTGATGGCGCCGGGTGCGGGCAGCAACGACGCGGCGTTCGCCCAAGGCCTGGCCCAGGCCCGGGCGACGGGCGGGGCGGGCTTGAGCCGCCTGCTGTTCAGCGTGCGCACCCGCGGCCTGATGGCTGAACTGCCCGCGGCGGCGGCGGCGGACTACCTGTCGGGCCTGCTCATCGGTGCGGAAGTTGCGGCCGCACTGCCTCTGACCGACGCCCGGGCGCCGCTGGTGCTGGCCGGGGAGCCGGCCTTGTGCGAGCGCTATGCCAGCGCACTGGCGGCTTGCGGCCGGCCGCTGCAGCGGGTGCCGCTGGCGTTGGCCGCCACCGGGTTGTGGGCCTTCGCCCAGGCGTCTGCATAGCGCCCGCCGCGCGCGTCGGGCCGTGAGCCGCTGTGCCCGTCAATCGTCGCCGCCGGTGCGCCACACCGCAGCGAAGGCCTTGAATTTCGACCAGGCACCGAGCCGCTCATCCGACAGCGCGTCGAGAAAGTCGGACAGGCGCTTCGACTTCGCCATCGTATAGACCGTGAGCGCGCCGGTGGCAACGAACACCAGCGCGAACAGCAGCAAGCGCCGCGCCATCGGCGCATCGGCCTCGGCCAGCAGGTTCATGCCCAGGAAACCGGTGGTCACCGTGCCGATCAGGCCGAAGATCGTCACCACCGTCAGCCGCACCACGGTGTTGGCCTGGCGGCGCAGGCTGTCGGCTTCGAGATAGCCGCTCATGTCGGCGATGCGCTCCTTCACCTCGGCATAGAGCGCGTCGGTGCCCAGGTGCGCGGTGCACAGGCGGAACAGCGCGCGCGCCTGCGCCTGCTCCGACACGTCGTGGAACCAGTAACGGTGCGTGAACCCCAGGAAGCCGGAAAAGTTCTCGCGGATGGCGCGCTTGAAGCGGCGGATGCTGTCGGGGTCGCCGATGTCCAGATGCTTCAGCGCCTCGGCCAGTCGGTCGCTGTACATCAGCAACGCCGCCTTCTGGAAATGCGCGATCAGGAAGATCAGGAAATGCTGGTGGCGGAACTGTGCCAACACGCCGCGCTCGGCGCAGTTGTAGAACGGCGCGCGCGCATCGCCGACCACCACCAGCGAATGCCCGCTGCACAGGTAGCGCGTGTTCGGCGCTGCGCCGGCGTCGGTCCAGAAACGGTCGTCGCAAAAGCGCTGCTCGAAGTCGCTCAAGTGCGCTTCGGCATAGGGCAGCGTGCCGTCGCGGTCGCGCTCGTCGTCGGCGGCGGCGGTGATCAGCCCCAGGCGCACGAAGTCGTTGCGCGTCAGTGCGCGCGGGTCGTCCACTGCCAGCCAGGCCATCGTTGGCATGCGGTAATACTCGATCTGGCGGAAGCGCAAGGGTCCTTCGCGGCCCGAGTGGTCGCTGACCAGCGGCTCGAGCATGTAGGCCCAATGCGCAGCGATGCGCGGCGCGCGGTGCTCGCTGACATGCGCCAGAAAGGCGTCGCGCTGCTGCGCATCCGACTGCGCCAGCACGTTCCCGGCCGCGTCGAGGAACTCGACGCCGGCCATGCAATGCAGGGCCAGCCCGTGTTCGTCCCAGCCGGCGGGATAGCCGCGGCCGAAGCGGTACAGCAGGTCCTGCGCGCGCGCCAGCGGCAACTCCGCCGCGCTCAGCTCGACGTTCAGCAGCACCAGATCGATGCCGAGGAAGAAATACAGATCGACATGCACGATGTCGAGCAGCAACGGCTCGTCGCCGGGCCGCGGTACGACGCGCACCTGCGCCACCTCGCGGCGACGGAAGACGCGCATCGGCGAGCCGGCCGCACCGGCGCTGCGCCGCGCGCGGCCCTCGCCGTAGAGAAAGCGCTGCACGTAGGGCAGGAAGGTGACGAACTCGTTGTAGTGCCGCTCGTGGAAGTCCTCGGCATGGCCGGTGTATTCGTCGACCACCTCCTGCCAGGCCGGCGTCAGCATTTCCCAGGGCCGCGCCGGGGCGCCGGGCGGCAGGGGCATCAGTCGCAGTGGCCACAGCAGCACCTGACGCAACTGCCTGACCTGCGGGCGCGGCGGGCTGCTGGGCTGCGGGCTGTCCGGCGACGGCATGGCGCAGTCTAGGCGGTCTGCAGGGGAAGATGGCGCCGCCGGCGTCGGCGCCCTCAGGCCGCCTCGACCCCGGCCTGGAACACCTGCAGGTCGAAATCGGACGAGCCCTCCTTCATCGTCGCGCACAGAATGCGCTGGCCGTCGCTGCGCACGTTGACCAGGCCATAGACCAGGTCGGTGGCCATCGGCAACCACGACAGACGCTTGTATGAGCCCAGCGGTGAGGCGTCGAAGTCGGCCTCGAGTTGCTCGGGCTTGAAGCCGACGCGCGGGTCGGCCACGCTGCGGGCATGGGCCGCGAACCGCAGGCCGACCGAGCGTGCCAGCTCGGTGGAATACAACAGCGGCGGCAGCAGCTCGCCGCCCGGGCTCAACGATTCACGCCCGTAGCGCGCGCTGGCGCCATGATGCGCGGGCGCGGGTGGGCATAGTCCTCGTTGTCGCCCGACGAGATCACCGTGGCGCGGGCCGCCATCGCACGCACGAATCGCAGATCGACATCGTCGCTGCCGTGGTGGCAGCCCTTGGACACGTCGGCGTTGAATTCCTCGGCCGCATGCAGGCCCAGCAGCAGCCGCTGCGACGCACTGTTCAGGTCGCCGGTGAGCAGCACGCGCGCTTGCCCATAGTCCACGCGCAGCACCACCGAATGGCCGTTGCGCGTGATGCTGTCGCTGCTGAACACGCGCAGTCCCCGGCCGGCCGCCGGCCAGCGTTTCCGCCACCGGGCCGAGCACGCGGATTGCCGCGGCCCCCGGCGCCGGCGCATAGCCGGGCAGCCAGCCGTCGCGCCGCGACAGGCTGCTGACCTTCTTCGGCACCTTGCCCACCCACTTGGCCAGCGTGGCGAAGTCGGCGGCAAAGGGGCGTTTCGGTCGGCCGAAATGAGTCTCGCCGTCGAGCAGCTCGACGATGAACCTGCCCGCCGGCTTGACGCCGAAGCCGGCGTTGGGCAGCGCGGTGGTGCTGGTGTCGGCGCGCTCGGCGCCGAGCGGCTCGCCGTCCTTGAAGCGGCCGATGCCGCAGTGCCAGAAGCGATCGACCTCGGCGGCGAAGGTGCGGCCGTCGGGCAGCGCGCCCGACAGCAGGTCGATCATGCCGCCATAGTGGTCGGCATCGGAATGCGTCACCACCAGGGTGGCAATGTGCACGCCGTCGCGCTGCAGGTCGTCGATGAACTTCCAGCGCACGAAATTGGCCGCGCCCTTCCTTGTCATCTGCGCCGAGGCCTTGATGCCGGCGTCGATCATGTGCCAGGCATCGTCGTGCGGCGTGCGCATCAGCACGCCGTCGCCCTGGCCGACGTCGATGACGTAGATCTCCAGCAGGCCGGTGTCACCGACCGCGCTGGCCGGCAGCCAGCCGGTGCGGCGGCGCGCGCACCTTGACGCGTTCGGCCGCGCCGCTGCCCTCGCGCGCCAGCTCCTGCAGCGGGTCGCCCCACAGCAGCGTGCACAGCCGTCTTGCCGTTGTCGGCCTTCAACGGCAGCTTGAAGCGGCCGCCGTCGTCGTTCAGGTACTTCATCCTGACTCCCTTGTCGCGATCGGGCGCACTGTGAACCAGCGGCCAGGCTTTGTCACGCCGCCGTGAAGTCTGAGTGACACGCCTGTGAGGCGCGCTTCCTAGCATGCCGATCGCAGCGGCGCGCATTGCCGCCGTCGCGTTTCGAGCCCGTTCTCGTCTTCATCAGGAGAGTCATCGTGTCCAGATACCACTTCAAGCTTCATCCCCTCGGCGCCGCGCTGTCGCTGCTGACGCTGGCCGCGTCGGCGCAGGCCGTGCAGGTCAAGGTCACCACCGAAAGCCTGGCGGCCGCCAACGGCATTGCCTTCGCGCCCTTGCATGTCGGCTTCAACAACGGCAGCTTCGATGCCTTCAACCTGGGCGCCGTGGCCAGCGCGGCGATCCAGTCGGTCGCCGAGGGCGGTGCCGGCGGCGCCTGGTTCCCGGCCTTTGCCGCCGCCGACCCTGGCGCCACGCTGGGCACGGTGGTGGACACCATTCCGCTGCTGCCCGGCGCGACGGCGATGAAGACCTTCACGGTGGACAGCACGGCCAACCGCTACTTCAGCTTCGCCGCGATGGTGGTGCCGAGCAACGACTTCTTCATCGGCAACGACTCGCCGGTGGCGCACCAGATCTTCGACGCGGCCGGCAACCTGCAGATCGCCAGCATCACGCTCAGGGCGCGCGACATCTGGGACGCCGGCACCGAGGTCTGGGATCCAGCCGCCGCCGCTTTTGTCGGCAACAATGACTTGCGCGCCGATCAGAACTCGGTAGTGGCATTGAATTTTGCCGAGCTGGCGGCCTTCAACGGCTTGACCACGGGCGCCGGCTACACCTTCGACAGCGGCCTGAAGGCCGACACCGAGGTCTATCGCATCTCGTTCCAGGTGGCCGCCGTGCCCGAGCCCAGCAGCTATGCGCTGATGCTCGTCGGCCTGGCCGCGGTGGGGGGCCTGGCGAAGCGTCGCCGCGCCGGCTGATCCATCGCCGGCGCAATTGTTAGGCTGGCGTGAGGCGCCGCGCCGGCGCCTCTGCTTCAATCGGCGCGAGGGGCTGGGCCCGCGGCGCCGATGAACGAACAACTGCTGCTGATCGAAGACGACGATGCCATCGCCGATGCGCTGCGTGGGCATCTGGTGCAGGCCGGCTACCGCTTGCAGCGCGAAGCCGACGGCCTGTGCGGCCTGCGCGCCATCGATGCGCGCCCCTGGGACTTGGTGCTGCTCGACCTGATGTTGCCCGGCGCCGACGGCTGGGACCTTTGCCGCCATCTGCGCCAGCGCCACCCCAGCGTGCCGATCATCATGATCAGCGCGCGCAATGCCGAGCAGCATCGCGTGCTCGGCCTGGAACTCGGTGCCGACGACTATCTGGCCAAGCCCTTTTCGATGTTGGAGCTGGTGGCGCGGGTGCGCGCGCTGCTGCGCCGCATGGAATTGATGCGCCAGGCAACGACAGCGCCGGGCGAGTTGCGCTTCGGCACGCTGGGCCTGGACCCGGTGCGGCGCGAGCTGCAGTGCGATGGCAAAGCCTTGGCGCTGACGCTGCGCGAATTCGATCTGCTGTATTTCCTGGCGCGCCATCCGGGGCAGGTGTTCAGCCGTGCCGACCTGCTGGAACAGGTCTGGGGCGCGGCCTTCGACGGCTACGAGCACACCGTCAACTCACACATCAACCGGCTGCGCGGCAAGATCGAAGCCGAATGGCACGAACTGCGGCCGATCGAAACCGTGTGGGGCGTCGGTTATCGCTTCAGCCCGCCGGAGTCACCGCAACCGGCTGCGCCATGAAGCGCAGCTTCGCGCGCCGTCTGATGCTTGCGCTGGCGGTGCTGCTGCTGGCCTTCGGCGGGGTGGTGGCGCTGCTCGGCCGGCAACTCGCCGCCGAACATGAGCGTGAAGCTGCTGCAGCGCCTGTCGCATGGCCTGGCGCGGCACATCGTCGAACATTGGCCCGAGCTCACGCAAGCGCGCGGCGCCGGCGCCGCGCGCGAAGAGTTGCTGAAGATGCTGATGGTCGTCAACCCCGGCATCGAGGTCTATCTGCTCGATGCCGACGGCCGCGTGGCCGACTACCTCGGCGCGCCCGGCATGGTGCGCATTCCGGCCGTGGCGTTGCAGCCGGTGCGCGACTTTCTGGCTGGCGCATCGCTGCCCTTGCGTGGCACCGACCCCAAGGGCTTGGGCGGCGACAAGATCTTCAGCGCCGCGATGTTTCCCCCCAGACCTGGCGACGGCCGGCCCCCGGGCTACCTGTATGTGGTGCTCGAGGGCCAGGCCCGCGAGCAGGTGGCCCTGGGTCTGGGTGGCAAGCAGCTGTGGCACAACGCGCTGCTGGTCATCGGCGCGGCGTTGGCCGCCACGCTGCTGGCCGGATGGGTGGCCTTCCATCGGCTGACGCGGCCGCTGCACCGCCTGGCCCGGCGCATGCGCGACTTCAAGCCCGGCGACCATGCAGCCGTGCCCGCGGCGTCGCGGGGGAGCGACGACGAGCTGGGGGCCATTGCCAGCGCCTTCGAGGCCATGGCGCGGCGCATCGAAGCGCAACTGCGCGCGCAGGCCGAACAGTCCGCCGCGCACCGCGAGGTCATCGCCAACGTGGCGCACGACCTGCGCACGCCGCTGACGGCGCTGCACGGTCATGTCGAGGCGCTGGGCCGCCCCGAAGTGCCGTCGGACGACGAACACCGCCGCCGCCACGCGGCCGCGGCGCTGGCGCAGAGCAACAAGGTGCGGCGCCTGTCGCAGCAGCTGTTCGAGCTGGCCACGCTGCAATCCACCGAGCATGTGTTGCAGCGTGAGCACTTTCGCATCGACGAACTCGTGGCCGACGCGGTGCAGAAGTTCGAGCTCAGCGCCACCCCGCCGCCGGTGGCGCTGGACGGGCCGCCACCGGGGAGCATCGAATGCGATGGCGACCTGCAGTTGATCGAGCGCGCCTTGACCAACCTGATCGACAACGCCGTGCGCCACGCGCCGAACAGCCTGCCGGTGCGGGTCAGCCTGAGCTGCGACGCGGCGCAGGTGCAGGTGCTGGTGGAAGACCGTGGCCCGGGGCTGCCCGCTGAATGGGCGCGGCGCCTGGACAGCGGCCACCCGGTGCGCGACCCGCCGATCCCGCGCCCGGGTGGCGGTGTCGGCGGCCTGGGCCTGGCAATTGCTCAGCGCATCGCCTGGCTGCACGGCGGCAGCCTGCGCACGCTGCCGACGCCAGCCGGCGGCACTCGCCTGTGCCTGGCCTTGCCGAGGCGGCGGGTTGCCTGATGCGATCAGAGCTGGCCGGCGTAAACCACCGGGCCGGTCGGCGCGCCGGTGGGCGAGCCGCCCGGCGGCTCGATGCTCACCGCCAGTGCCGCGGTGCCGCCCTTGAGCAGCGTCGGCGGCAACCGGTCGCGCGGCAACACGGTGGCGCCGTCGGCGGCGATCAGCCCGAGCGATCGTGGCGCGCCCTGCGGCGGCACCGACCACAGCTCCAGCACCCGGCCCGGCTGCAGCGCCACCGGCTGCACCGGCCGCGTCACCAGCGTGCTGCCGTCGCCGCCGACGCTGGCGACGAAGGCACCCGTGGCGCCGGCGGCGTCGGGCGTGGCCTGCAGCACGATGATCACCGGCGCCAGTGCCGGTGCGGGGTTCAGCAGCCACAATGCCAGGCCGAGCACGGCTGCGCTGGCAAGGGCGCTCAGGCCGCGCCAGAACGCAATCCTGTCGCGCAGCGGCCGGGTCGGCGGCGTCGGCCACAGGCGTGCTTCGATGCGCCGCCAGACCTGGGGCGGCGGCGCCATCGGCGCGACCACGCCGGTCAGCGGCATCAGTCGCGCCTGCCATGCGGCCACCGCCGCGCGCAGCGCCGGGTGGCTGGGCAGCAGGCTTTCGAAACGATGGCGCGCACGGCCGCGCAGCGTGCCGGCGACATAGTGCGCGGCCAGGGTGTCGGCGAGGGCGGGGCGGGCGTAGTCCATGCTCAGGCCTCCACCGTGCCGTTGCCGGAGGCGTCGTCGTCGATGACGCTGCGCTCCAGACAGCTCTTCAGGGCGATCAGCGCGCGGCGCACCCAGCTCTTCACCGTGCCCAGCGGTTGGTGCAGGCGTTCGGCCACCTCGGCATGCGACAGGCCGTCGAAGAAGGCCAGCGCCACGCTCTGCCGCTGTGCCGCGTTCAGGCCTTGCATGCAGCGTTCGAGCTCGCGTGCGTCGCTTGCGCGCTGCAGCAGCTCGAGGGGCCCGGGGGCGTCGTCGGCGGGGCCCTCATCGGCGCGATGCTCGTCGTCGCCGTCGTTGCTCTGGACGCGCGGCGGCTGCGTCGCGGCGCGGCGCAGGCTGTCGATGGCACGGTTGCGCGCCACCGCCGTCAGCCAGGTCAGCGGCTGACTGCGCGCTGCATCGAAGCCGGCGGCGGACTTCCAGATGCCGACGTAGATGTCCTGCAGCAGCTCTTCGGCCAGCGCGCGGTCGCGCTGGATGCGCAGCACCACCGCGAACAGGTGCGCGCTGGTGCTGTCGTACAGCCGCGCAAAGGCCTGGCGGTCGCCCAGGCCGGTGCGCGCCAGCAGGTGGGCCAGTTCACGGCTGCGCTCGGGCCAGTCGCGCAGCTCGGTCTTCATTGCTGCTCCCTACAATCGCTGGCCATGTCGCCCCACCCCGAATTCGTTCTGACGCTGTCGTGTCGCGACTCCACGGGCATCGTCTATGCCGTCGCCGGCCTGCTTTACCAGGGTGGCTGCAACATCATCGATTCGCAGCAGTTCGGCGACCTGGTGGGCGAGGATGCCACGGGTTTGTTTTTCATGCGCGTGCACTTCGCGGCGCCACCGCCGCTGGCCAGCACGGCGGCGCTGCAAACCCTGTTCGCACACACGCAGCAGCAGTTCGGCATGGCGCTGCAACTCTACGACGTGACGCAAAAGCCGCGTCTGCTGCTGATGGTCAGCCAGCATGGTCATTGCCTGAACGACCTGCTGTTTCGCTGGCGCAGCGGCCAGCTGGCCGTGCACATTGCGGCCGTCGTGTCCAACCACGGACAGCTCGAGGCGCTGGTGCGCAGCTACGAGCTGCCTTTCCATCATCTGCCGCTGCCGCCCGGCAGCGATGCCGCGGCCAAGCGCGCGCAAGAGCGCGAGCTCGAGGCGTTGATCGAGCGCGAGCGCATCGATCTGGTGGTGCTGGCGCGCTACATGCAGATCCTCAGCGCCGAGATGTGCCAGCGGCTCGCGGGCATGGCCATCAACATCCACCACAGCTTCCTGCCCGGTTTCAAGGGCGCGCGGCCTTACCACCAGGCGCATGCTCGCGGCGTCAAGCTCATCGGCGCGACCGCGCATTACGTGACCCGCGAGCTCGACGAAGGCCCGATCATCGAGCAGGACGTGCAGCGCGTCGATCATTCGATGACGGCCGAAAGCCTGGCCGCCGTCGGCCGGGACATCGAGTGCGCGGTGCTGGCGCGCGCCGTGCGCTGGCATGTCGAGCACCGCGTGCTGATGAACGGCCACAAGAGCGTGATTTTCAGCTGAGCTGCCCCGATGCCGCGCACCCGCCCACCTGCCGCCGCCCTGCTGGCCACGCCCGACGATGTCGAAGCGCAGTTCTACGAAGCCTTGCAGCAGGCCGACTTGAACAAGCTGATGGCGGTGTGGTCGGACGACGACGACGTCGCCTGCGTGCACCCCGGCGGGCCGCGCGTGGTCGGGCATGCGGCCATCCGCGCCAGCTTCGAGTCGATCTTCGCCAATGGCGCGATTCCGCTGCAGCTGCTGGGCGTGAAGCGCGTGGCCGGCGCTGGGCTGCGCAGTGCACCACGTCAGCGAGCGCATCACGCTGGCCGGTGCCCAAGGCACGCGCGAAGCCTGGGTGCTGGCCACCAACGTGTACCTGAAGACCGCGCAAGGTTGGCGCATGGTGGTGCACCACGCCAGCCCCGGCGGCGAGCCGTCGGACGCGCTGCCGGCCGAGGCGTCTTCGACCCTGCACTGAGCACGGCAGCGGGCTCGGGCGATGCAGCACTATCGCGCGCCGCGCTGGCTGCCCGGCGGCCATCTGCAGACCATCTGGCCGGCGCTGTTCTCGACCCATCCAGCGGTGCCGGCCTATCGGCGCGAGCGCTGGGCCACGCCGGATGCCGATTTCATCGACGTCGATTTCGTCGATGCCGCGGCCGCCCAAGCGCCGCTGCTGGTGCTGTTCCACGGGCTGGAGGGCTCGTCGGCCAGCCCTTATGCGCGGGCCTTCGCGCAGCGCGCCGCGGCGCTCGGCTGGGGCTATGCGGTGCCGCATTTCCGCGGCTGCTCGGGCGAGCTGAACCTGGCGCCACGCGCCTATCACTCGGGCGATTTCGAGGAAATTGGCTGGATCCTGCAGCGGCTGCGCCAGCGCGCGCATCGGCCGCTGTATGCGGTGGGCGTCTCGCTCGGCGGCAACGCGCTGCTGCGCTGGGCCGAAGAAGCCGGCGACACGGCCGCAGCCACGGTGCAGGCGCTGGCCGCCGTGTCCTCGCCGATCGACCTGGCCGCCGGCGGTCACGCCATCGGCCGCGGCTTCAACCGGCAGGTGTATACGCGGCTGTTCCTGCGCACCATGAAACCGAAGGCGCTGCGCAAATGGCAACAGCACCCGGGGTTGTTCGACCGCCGGCAGCTGGCCGCGGCGCGCACCTTGCATGCCTTCGACAACGTCTTCACCGCGCCGCTGCATGGTTTTGCCGACACCGACGACTATTGGCTTCGTGCCTCGGCCAAGCCGCAGTTGCACAGTATCCGCATCCCGGCGCTGGTGCTGAACGCGCGCAACGACCCCTTCCTGCCAGCTTGCAGCCTGCCCGGCGCGCACGAGGTGGGCCGCTGCGTGACCTTGTGGCAGCCGGCGCATGGCGGGCATGTCGGTTTCGCGCAGGGCCGTTTCCCGGGCCATGTGCAGACGCTGCCGCAGTCCGTGTGCGGCTGGCTGATGGCTCAGGCTGGCTGAAGCAGGCCTTGCCGGGTTAAGGTTCAGTGCATGGATGCCATCGTCGAAGCGGCGCTGCGCAAATGGCCCGCTGTGCCGCACTGCTACGGCTGGTTGGGGTTGGACGCGCGCGGCGACTGGTACCTGCGCGACACCGACGTGCAAGCGGCCGGCCCGTTTCCGCAGGCCAAGGGCAGCCGCATCGAACACGACGGCCTGCGTGAATTCATCCAGCGCAACTACGCCGTCGATGCCCGCGGCGCCTGGTACTTCCAGAACGGGCCGCAGCGGGTGTACGTCGCGCTCGAGGCCGCGCCCTGGGTCTTTCGTCTCGATGCCGTGCCGGGTGAGGCTGCCGAGCGCTGGCGCGTCGGCGCGCGGGATGGCCGCAGCGCGCGCTGTCGCAGCTGCTGGCTGGACGAACAGGGCCGGCTGTTCATCGACTGCGACATCGGCTTCGGCCTGCTGCACAGCCTCGACACCGGCGTGGCGGCGTTGGCCGTCGAGGCTGGCGACTGGCGGCCGCAGCGGTTGGACTTTGCCCACATGCCCCGGCGCTTCGGCTACATGCTCCAGCCACTGGAGGATGGCGGCGCGCGGAAAACTTGAGGCGGGCATGCCGCTGCCTTACGCAGGCGCCGCCGCGACGGATGCAAACCGGGGGGCAGCGGCGCAGCCACGAAAAAGCCGCCCGCAGGCGGCGCCGGAAAGCGCGGTGCGTCTACTTGGGAGCGCTGGCGGCATCGGCCGCGCTGCCGGCGCCGTCGGCAGCCGATGCCGCGGCCGCGGGGGCCTTGGGCTCCTCCAGCTTGCCGCCGGCCTTGTTGGCCATGAAGACCACGGCGCGGCCCACCTCCAGGTCGGAGAAGTCGCCGCCGCCTTGCGGCGCCATCGCGCCCTTGCCCTTCAGCGCCGAGTGCAGCAGCGCCTCGAAGCCGGTCTTTATGCGCGGCGCCCAGGCGGCCTCGTCGCCGAACTTCGGCGCCCCGGCCAGGCCGGCACCATGACAGGTGACGCATTGCGCCTTGTAGACCTCTTCGCCGGTGCGCAGCACCGCCGCGCCTCCGGACGCCTTGAGCATCACCGTGCCCACCGGCTGGATGCGCAGTGCCACCGCCTCTTCGCCCATGCTGGCGCTGCCGGCCCCGTCCCTGGAGCCCGACACCACGTAATTGATCAGCAAGAAGATGATCGCGATCGGCACCACGAAGGACGCCACGATGGTCACGATGAGCTGCGCGGGGGTCTTGATCGGGCCCTCGTGCGGGGCGTCGTGGTCCTGAGAGTCGCTCATGAAATCCTCGGTGGCGGCGGCGCCGACGGCCGCGAAGATCGCCGACCCCGCGGCGCGCACGTCGCGCCGATGGGGCGGCAAAACCGCAAAATTATAGCGGCGCGACTTTGGCGAAGCCGCCGCGCCGGCCTGCGCCACGGGCGGCGTGATACCCCGCTGATAGAATCGCCCGCCTTCAGCATCGCGGCTGTAGCTCAGTGGATAGAGTATTGGCCTCCGAAGCCAAGGGTCGTGGGTTCGATCCCCGCCAGCCGCACCAGGATTCTCGAACAGCAACAAGAACTTAGGTGGCCCGCCATGTGCGGGCCATGTGCTTTTCCTGGCCTTGTGACAGGTTCTGTGACGTCACAGAGCAGTTGCACGATCATTGCGATGCCGTTTTGACCATTGGGCACGTGACATCGAGGAGTCGCAGCGCGACTCGGCCTCGATAGGTGTAGACGTTGGAATGCTCGACGCAATTTCCCAACGTCGCCCTTGCTTTCGGCGCTCGTGAGCGCCAAGGCCTCGGCGCTCACTGGAACTGACCCAGGTCTGCTCACCAGAAACTGACCCACCGAGTGCGCAGTTGTTCGTGCCTGCGCGGTCATTGGCTTAGGGTAATTCGGTAGTGCCGGTGACGGCGTCATCGCCGGTGTGCGAACGTGATTCGCGTTGGGCAGTGGGCCGGCCACGCGCTCGGTGGCGGGCAGTCAAATGGGCACACAGGCCACCTTTCGACGCGTTGCGGCCCTAGGCCGCGGGGGCTGGGGCTTGCCCCAGGGAAGGGCCCGTTCAGGGCCCGCTGCAGAGCCACGGCGTAGCCGGGCGGGTGTCTCTCTGGACAAGCAGCGCAGCGATCGTGGCGCACTCCTATTGCACGTTCGCGGGCATTGGCTGATGCGTGCCACCTGCTGCCGGCGCGCCCTGATGGCTTCTTCAGCGTCGGCGACGTCTTCGCTGTATTCCCGTATGAGCCGGGGCGTGCGAGTGCACGTTTGGCGTCCACGCTATCAGGACCCTGTCACTCATTGAAATCCACAACGATGGGGTGGGTCAATTTCGTGAGCACTACCGCCCGCGGA
The DNA here is from genome assembly GCA_963837675.1 of uncultured beta proteobacterium. Taxonomy (GTDB): domain Bacteria; phylum Pseudomonadota; class Gammaproteobacteria; order Burkholderiales; family Burkholderiaceae_C; genus Rubrivivax. The sequence goes on from CAWIOH010000003.1 coordinate 1,181,155, forward strand.
TGCCTGCAGTGCGCAGTGCGCAGTGCGCAGTGCGCAGTGCGCGCACGTGCAGCCGAGCTACATGCCAATTCGCTGCGCGTGTTGGCGCGCGCCAACAGGTGTCAATTCGCTTCCATTCCCTCAACGCTGACAGGCACTACTCACACGAAATGACTTGTAGACGATGAGAGCTCGACAGTCAAACAGATTTCAAGGTGACCAGGCATGCAGCTACCCCGCCACCCGAATGCCACGCCGTCTCTGATGGGTCAGTTCCGGTGAGCGAAAGTGGGTCAACTCTGATGAGCGCCAAAGCCAAGGTGCTCCCTCGGGTCTTCGACGCTCGTCTCGAACCGTCCCTCACACAGAGCGCTAGGTGTCGGCGTCCATCTCCACCTACCTCTTGGCGGACTTAAGTCTGGAGGCAGTGGTCCACGCGCGCGGCTAGTCGTGCAGTCGCGTCATCGTTGCCCGTGTTCGACGGACCAGCAAGTCATGGCGCCACCGAATCGTCGGGGATGTGTTCCACCAGATCCTCAATCTTGCAACTGAAGTACGTGCACAACCGGTCGAGGGTATCGGTGCCAGTGCTGTGGCCTCTGTGATTGAGGATCTTCGACAGCGTCATACGGTTGACGCCGGTGGACTCAGCGACCTCCTGGATCGTGACGCGGCGCGACTGATTGAACTGCAGTTTCTCAATCTGCTCTGCGAGCTTAAACCGGATCACGCGATGCCTCAAAGCAACAGTTGATAAAAAAAACTATCAAACGATCTTGCAAATGATCGAGCGATGACTATAGTTCGCATCAGACGTCAGCTTTTCGCTGCGTTTGATGAGTCAAGTTATCAACTGCGAACGAGGGTATCACGATCATGACCTACCTAACGACTATCCAACTTGCGCTGAGGATCAAGTACGACGAGAGGACGATCCGCGAACGTCTGAAGGACAGCGTACTCATTGAGGGCACGCACTACATCCGCCCATTCGGCGGTCGAAAAATCCTTTACATCTGGGAAAGCATCGAGCGAGATATGCACGCTGCGTCGGGCATGGATCGCCTAGCAGTCCCGATGGCTAACGGCGGTGTGGTCCATGGCTAAGGTCACTGTCCGCAAGGAGACGGGGCGGCTCGTCATCGATTTCTTTTTCCGTGGCGTTCGCTGCCGTGAACAAACGGCGTTGACCGACACGGCGCAAAACCGTAAGCGCGCGACCGCTGTCGTCCAGCGAATCAAGGCCTCGATCGCCGAAGGTGCCTTCGACTACGCCGAGTTCTTTCCCGCCAGTACTTTGGCGACCCGATTTGCCGGCTCTGCCAAACCTGCCACGCCGCCGGTGGTCCAAGTAGCGCTAGCGGCGACGGCCGCCCAGTACGCACCGCCTCCGACTCCCACCCTGCGCGACTTCACCGCCACCTGGCTGTCCGAGCATGAGGTCGAATGGCGCCGCTCGCACATCAAGGTGCTGAAGTCCACGCTGGACGGTCACCTGATGCCTGCGTTCGGTGACCGGCCGGTCGGCACGATCACCAAGGCCGAGATCCTGGCCTTTCGGGCCAAACTCGCCGAGCTGCCCGGGCGTTCTGGCGAGAAGCTCGGCAATCGGCGCATCAACGGCATCCTGGCCCCACTGACCCAGATTCTGAACGAAGCCGCGGAACGCTTCGAGTTCAGGTCACCGGTGGTCAAGCTCAAGCGGCTGAAGATCCGCAAGACGGACGTCGACCCCTTCAGCCTGGATCAGGTCCAGAAGATCCTGGCCACCGTGCGCGCGGACTGGCGCGACTACTTCACTACGCGCTTCCTCACCGGCATGCGCACCGGTGAAGTCCACGGCCTGAGATGAAACGTCTTTGCTCAGGCAGGCGCGACTTGGACGTTGTAGCCGATCTGCTGCAGCCGGCGGATGAGGCGGTTGGCGGTCTTTTGGGCGTCGGCGCGATCGAAGTGGGCGGCACCCAGGTCGTGCCATTCGGTGCCGTCGCGCAGCATGTGCCAGGCGGCGGTCAGCATGGAAGCGGCCACGCCGATGATGGCCTTCTTGGCGCCACGGCGTGCACGCAGGCGGTGGAACTGGGCTTGCAGGTAGCCGCCTTTGACCTTGACGGCTGCCCAGGCGGCTTGCACGAGGGTGGTCTTGAGCCACTTGCCGCCGCGGCGCAGCCGGGTGCTGCGCCGCTTGCCGGCGCTCTCGTCGTTGCGCGGGCACAGGCAGGCCCAGGAAAGCAGGTGTGCGGGCGTGGCGAAGCGCGACATGTCGATGCCGATCTCGGCGACGACGACGGTTGCGGCGATCTCGCTCAACCCGGGCATGGTGCTCAGCAGCGTGGCGGCTTGTCGAAACGTCTCGAGCCCGAGACCCGCCTCCCTCTCGATCTGCGCGATGGCCTTGTTCAGCGCGTCGATGTGGTCCAGGTGCAGCTTGAGCACGAAGCGGTGATGCGCAGTGATACGACCGCGCAGAGCCTCGAGGATGTCCTGGCGGCTGGCCTTGACGCGGCCCACGCAGCTGGCGAGGTATGCCGGGTCATGGTGCCCGTCGATGATGGCTTGCAGCACGGCTCGGCCGCTCTTGCCCATGATGTCGGTCAGCACGACGCCGAGCTTGAGGTTGGCGTCTTCGAGCACCTTGTCGATGCGCAAGACATGCGCGCTGCGCTCACGCACGAACTGCTTGCGCGTGCGCGTGAGCGTGCGCAGCTCCTGCACCGCCGCCGGCGGCACGAAGCTGGCGCGGATCAGCCCATGGGCCAGCAAGTCGGCCAGCCACATCGCGTCGTTCACGTCGGTCTTGCGACCGGGTACGTTCTTCACATGTGCGGCGTTGGCCAGCACCAACTCGAAGTGGCCTTCGAGCACGTGCCACACCGGCTTCCAGTACACGCCGGTGGCCTCCATCGCAACGTGCGTGACACCAAACGAGTCGAGCCAGTCGGCCAGAGCCAGCAGCCCCGAGGTGGTGCTCGCGAAGCTACGCACCTCCTGCAACGGCGGCCCGTCGCCGGCAATGCGCACGCATGCCACCACAGTCTGCTTGTGCACGTCGAGCCCGGCGCAGCGCGGGTAGATGACTTCCATGATCGCCTCCGTAGTTGCCTGCGAATTGCGGCGACATCGGCATGCGGCCCACGTCATCGAAGTCTGAGATGCGTGCTCAGGGGCGCGAGGCCCGGGGCGACAGTACGGGGTGCTCGTGGAGCCGCGGGTCCAACTGAAGTACGGGTTCGAGGCGCCAAGTACAAACCGACCTCTGCGCCGGACGCCGCAGCCGTATTACACGTCCGTTTCATGCGTCGCGGGTCGCGCGAAGCGCGGTGGAGCAACTGAAGTGGAAGTATGTCGACTTCGAGCGCCGGCTGATCCTGATCCGCGAGACCTTCGTGCTGGGCGAGGACGACGAGACGAAGACCGAAGGCTCGATGCGCGACATCCAGATGTCGCAGCCCGTGTTCGAAGCGCTCAAGCGCCAGTTCGAGGCCACCGGCAAGCTCGGTCCCTACGTCTTCTGCAACCGCGAAGGTCACCCGATCGACAACAAGAACTTCAGCGATCGGGTCTGGTACCCGCTGCTGCGGCACCTTGATTTCGCCAAACGCCGGCCGTACCAGATGCGCCACACCGCAGCCACGCTGTGGCTGGCCTCGGGTGAGGCGCCGGAATGGATCGCCCGGCAACTGGGCCATGCCAACACGCAGATGCGCCCATCTTCCCGTCTCACTGGCTCATAGCCGCCGTGGTGGAGCGAGATCACCGGTTCCGGCCGCAGCAGACCTTGAACTTTCGACCGCTGCCGCAGGGGCAGGGCGAGTTGCGCGGGGGATCGCCGCCACCGCCCAAGCTCTGCGCCAGCCGCTTCGCTGCGGCTGGTTTGGCAAGGGCGGCACGGAAACGGGTGTACTGCAAGCGCAGGTGTTCTATGTAATGGGCGTCCAGCAGCTTGGAGAAGAAGGCCAGCATGGCCCCAGGCGGCACCAGATTCGGGCTGTTCAGGTCGATGCAGGGGCCCTTCATCTCGGCCAGCGTGCGAGCATCGAGTGGTGCGCCGTACCAGCGTGCGTAGAACTTCGGGCTTTCCCACCCGAAGTTGATGGTCGAAACATGGCGACGATCGAGATGCACAAAGATCATCGTCTTGCGGCAATCGCAGCCAGGGTCGGTGCAGTAGGCCTCCACCATCGCATAGTCGCCGTCGGGAAGCTCTGGGAAATGTGCGATGGTCAGCGTGCGGACTGGCGTCATGGTCCCCAGAATCTCGCCGGCAGAGATGAAGCTCATGCCTTCAGTCCTTTGCCGACCGCCACATATCGCGTGCCGCGCCCCTGCCCCTGCACCCGGGCATGTCCGTCCGCCAACAATTGCTTGAGCAGCGGCCGTACCGCCGCGGCGTCGAGGCCGGTGGCCGCGCGTCCTGCGGCGTTGTCCAGCGAGCCTGCCTGGCGCAAGGCGGCCAGCAGGCGCGAGGCCGGGTCGCGCGCCCGCACCGGCTTGGCACTTGGACTTGACGGCTTGGCGCTTGGACGCGCCGCACGGACCGGCTTGACCGCCGCTCGCGGCTGTTTCGGGGTTGCCGTGTCCGTAGCAGTGGAACCATCCATCTCCAGCCCGAAAATGGCGCCGATATCGTCGCCGGCCAGGGTGCGTTCGCCAGCCGCAGGGGCGGTGACCACGCCACTACCGGCGTTGCTCAGCAGTTCGGCGGGGTCGACCTGGCGCAGGGTGAACAGCAGTTCCGGCTTGCTGTCGAAGCGGGCGCCAATGCCGTAGAGGACGGCGGCGACATGCTTGCACAAGTAAGCGCCGTCCGGGCACGAGCAATCGAAGCGGATGTCCTTGGGCACGGGGAACAGCCCATCGCCCTGGCGGCACAGGCGGTCCAACACGCCCTTGGAGAGGCGCCCTTGCAGCAGTTCCACCAGCGAGTCAATGCCGCCGGCGCAGTCGGCGCAGACCTGCTGCCACTTCGCCTTCGGCACCGGCGTCACGGTGATGGTGGTGCGGTACATTGACGACCCGCTGACCCGCGCCGCAACCGTGCCGGGAGTGATCTGCAGATCGACCACCGATCCGTTGCGCACGTAGGCGCGGCCGCGCGGCAGGCGGTTGGAGTAGTCGCTGTAGCTCTCCATGTTGGCGCACCAGGCCTTGCCCCAGGCCGTGGTGGCAATGGTGCGGCCCTGGACGACGACCGGCGAAATGGCTTGCCCCTTCTTCGCCAGCTTGGTCATTTCGGCAGCGGCCTTGCGGCGGCGCTCGGCGACGGGGACATAGGGCGCCCACTCGTAGAACATGGCTATCCTTCGGTGGTGGCGGAATTCAGGTCGAGACTGACCAGACGCAAGAGTTCTGCATCGCTCAGCTCGGTCAACTTGACCTCGCCGCCACCGGCATCCAGCAGGTCGGCGGCCAGCCGCTTTTTGTCGCTGATCATGGCGTCGATTTTCTCCTCGACGGTGCCACGGCAGACGAATTTGTGGACCAGGACGTTGCGCTTCTGGCCGATGCGGAAGGCGCGGTCAGTGGCCTGGCTTTCCACTGCGGGATTCCACCAGCGATCAAAATGGACGACATGCGAGGCGGCGGTGAGGTTCAGACCCGATCCGCCGGCCTTCAGCGAGAGCACAAAGAAGGGCACCGTGTCGTCGCCCTGGAAGCGGGCGACCAGATCCTGGCGGCCCTTCACCGCGGTGGCGCCGGTCAGCACGCAACCCTCGCGTCCGAAGATGGAACCTAGGAAGGCCGCGATCGGTTCGGTGGCCTCGGCATACTGGCTGAACACCAGCATCTTCTCCTGCTTGGCGGCGATGACCTCGGCCAACTCGCGCAGGCGGGCCAGTTTGCCGCTGTCGGACTCGGCCCAGCCACCGTCGCCGAGCCATTGAGAGGGGTGGTTGCAGATCTGCTTGAAGCGGGTGATGAAGGCCAGCACCAGCCCCTTGCGCGCCACGCCTTCCACGCCCTCGTCGAGCGCCTTGGTCAGATCGCCCACCGCCTGCTGGTACAGCGCCGCCTGCTTGCGTGACAGGCCGCAGTACGCGTTCTGCTCGATCTTGTCCGGCAGGTCGCTGATCACCGCCTTGTCGGTCTTGAGCCGGCGCAGGATGTAGGGCTGCACCAGCCGGCGCAGCGGCGCGTAGCCGCCGGGGCTGTCGGCCAGGCGTCTGGCAAAGCTGGCGAAGGGTTTGGCGCCACCCAGCAGACCCGGGTTCACGAAGTCGAAGAGACTCCACAGGTCACCGAGCCGGTTCTCGATCGGCGTGCCGGTCAGGACCAGGCGTGACCCGGCCTTCAGCGTCTTTGCCGCCTTGGTCTGCCGCGTGCCGGGGTTCTTGATCGCCTGCGCCTCGTCGAGGATCGCCAGCCGCCAGGGGGTGGCCTGGACCCAGGCGAAGCGGTGCAGAGCGCCATAGCTGGTGATGACCAGATCGAACCCGGCCAAGCGCTCGGCCGGCAGTTCACCCAGTTCCTTTGCCGGCTGCTCTGCGCTATGTGCCGAGCTGTGTGCCACCAGCACGCGCAGGCCCGGCGCAAAGCGCGCCGCCTCCTGTGCCCAGTTGGCCAGCAGCGAGGCCGGTGCCACCAGCAGGCTCGGGGCCGGGCCTTCGGCGCGTTTGCGTACCAGCAGCAGCGCCAGCACCTGGATGGTCTTGCCCAGACCCATATCGTCGGCCAGGCAGGCGCCCAGGCGCAGATGCGACAGCAGTTGCAGCCAGCGCAGGCCGATCTGCTGGTACGGCCGCAGCGTGGCGTGCAGATCGGGGCCGGCATCGACAGCCGCCAAACCCTGCGGCCCGCGCAGTCCCGCCAGGGTCTCGGCCAGCCATGGCCCGGCGTTGACCTGCGCCCACTCGGGCGAGGCCGTTATCTCCTTGCCGCCGATGGCCGCACCGGCCCCGGCCAGCAGCCGCATGGCCTCATGGAAGCCCAGGCCCTGCTCGCTGGCCAGGCGCTCGATCTGCTGGAACTGCGTCAGGGTCTGCAGCAGCCGCTCCGGGTCCACCTCGACCCATTTGCCGCGGATGAACACCAGCCCCCGGCTGTCGGCCAGCAAGCCACCCACCTCGGCGGCGGTCAGCGCCTCGCCATCGATGGCCACCGACACCCGAAAGTCGAGCAGCGCGTCCTGCCCCACCCGCGACGGCTCGCGCCCACCGACCGTGGCGCTGACCGTGGCGCGCGAAGGCCGGTTGGCCCGCCACTGCGCCGGCATGCGCACCACCACGCCGGCTTGCTCCAGCGTCTGCACATCGTGCAGGAAGCTCAGCGCCTCGCCGGCAGTCCAGCGTAGCGGCTGGAAGATCTGGCGGCGGTCGATGAGGCCCTTCAACCAGGCGCAGCCCTCTCCCGCGCGTTGCAGCGGCGCCAGCAGGGCGAGCAGGCGCTCCTTGTCTGCCGCGGCAGCGTACTCGCGCAGGGCCTCGCCCAGCGGCCGGTGCTGCGCCTTGCCTTGCGCCGACAGCCGGGTGGTGTAGGTGGCGAGGAAGGCGAAGGGAAACTCTTCGTCCTTGCGGTTCTCGGCCAGATGGACGTGAACGCGGCCGACCAGGTTCCAGGCCGGGTTGCGCGCCTTCAGGAAGACGCCGAGCGTCTGGCCCGAGGCCTGCAGTTCGGCGTGCAGCGCGACGTCGAGTTCCCGCCACAGCCGCTCCAGCACCCCAACCGACAGGTATTCGGCCCCTTCCATCGGCGGCGCCGACCACGCCAGCGCCTGCAGCTCGCCGGCATCCGGCGGCGGCACGCGCCCAGGCAGGTGCTCCGCCACCTCGGGCAGTGTGCACAGCGCGGTCAGGTAGCGCACGGCCAGATCCCGCCACCACGCGATCACCGGCGGCAAGGCCGCGCCGACGTGTTCAGCACCAAGCCCGAGCAGGACCCGGCCCGAACCCAGGGCGCCGTCCACCGCCAGCTGCTGGGCCAGTGTGGACGGCAGCGGCGGAGCGTCAGGCATGGACACCACGGTGAGGCGGCCATGCGGGGTGAAGGCGAGGGTGCTGTGGGTCATCGGAAGGTGTACATGGAACGGGATGGCGCCGACGGCAGCATGTGGCCAGAATGTTCCGCCGACCCGCCTTGGTCGTGCCGGTGTGGCGTATGCGTCCGGCCTTCGTCAGGTTGGCGAGGCGGTATTTTCACGCCGGCATCTCCTCAACCCAGCCACTGCGGCAACATGATGCGGGTTGCTCGCGCGTTGGCATGCAGGTGGGCGACGCTCGGTTCTTGGGTTGGGAGAAGGAGCCTCGGTTGTCTGCGGACGGCCGTCGGTAGAGCCTGTACGATTCTTCGACGCCGCGCACCGGTTGCGCGGACACCCCGAACGCATGTACATCACCGACGCACGTCATTTTCTGGACGACAAAGGCGCCATTGCCCCGCTGCGCGGTCCAGCCAAGGCCATGGCTGACTTCCATGCGGGAGTCATCGCCTACGCCACCGACTTCGACGACGCCGGCGTGACCCTGCCACGATGCTTCAAATGCAAGAAGGGCAAGATCAGCGACAACTCGCCCGACTTCGGCGCCGGCTTCACCGGCTGGAATCGGCTGCCCGACCTGACCGGATCATGGCGCATGGACGGCGACTGGGGCCACGTGAAGGTGGCTGGCATCGTACGCCAGGTGGGCTACCAGAACACCCTCACGCCCGACAACGACCCGTCCGGCCACAAGACCGGCTACGGGCTGAATCTCGCCGGCGCCTTCAAGGTGTTCCGCCAGGACCAGATCAGCCTGCAAGTCGTCGCCGGCGAGGCGATCGCGAGCTACATGAACGACGGCGGCGTCGATCTCGCCCCCGGCCAGGGGCTGCGCGCCGAGACCGTGCCTTCGATCGGCTGGCTGGCCTACTACAACCATGTCTGGTCTGAGCAATGGACGAGCACGATCGGCTTTTCGCAGCACCAGCAGAACAACACCGACGGACAGACCGCGACGGCTTTCCGCCGCGGCAGCTATGGCAACGTGAACCTGCTGTATACCCCGGCGAAGAACGTGCTGACCGGACTTGAGTTCGTCTACGGCGAACTCGAACAGAAGAGCGGCGCTTGCGCGACCGATTACCGCCTGCAGTTCTCGACCAAGGTCACGTTCTGACGTGAGCCGTCGGTCTTGCCAACGGCGACTTGACAGACCCCAAACACCGAGTCCGCCCTCCGCAAGATCTGCGCCGCGAGTCGAGCCGCACAAGATCGCTGTGCTACGAAATCTAGAGGTGCGAACGGCACAGCGGCCGCTGGACCGTTTGATAGACGCTCTCCCGGTGACTGCTTTGCCGCGACCGGTTCAAGACAATGGATGTCGCCGAAGGGTCGACGGGCGCCGACCGGGCATTCGGTGTTTTCCGCCCGGCAACTGACGCTCGATGTCCGCAGCCGTTCGTGGCCAGCATCAGCGTGCAGCACGGCGTGGGCAGGGATCTGGCTTGCCTCCTTATCGACACTAGGAGAAGCATCAAGTGATGCTATATTTGATGTCAACCCTGGAGGCTAGAACATGCGCACGACGATCAATATCGATGACGAGTTGCTTGCGAAGGCCAACAAGTTGGCTGGCCCGATGGATCGGACTGCCATGGTGAGCGAGGGGTTGAAGGCCCTCATCGAACGCGAAAGCGCCAAGCGTCTTGCCCGGTTGGGCGGTACACAACCAACATTGAAGGCCGCGCCGCGCAGGCGACAGGAGCGGTGAGCTTGATTCTTGTCGACACGTCCGTGTGGGTCGATCACTTTCGCCGCGGCGATCCAAGGCTTGTCGACCTGCTGGAACGATCGATCGTCATCACCCATCCGTTTGTGGTTGGCGAAATTGCCTGCGGAAGTCTGCACGACCGCGCGGCGATAATTGAACTGCTCCAAGATCTACCAGCCGCTGCAGTGGCCGAGGGCGACGAAGTTCTGCGCTTCATCGATCGTCACGTTCTGCATGGCAAAGGAATCGGGTATGTCGATGTTCATCTGCTGGCATCGATGGCGTTGACCGAGGGAACGAGAATCTGGACTCGCGATAAGAGGCTGCGCCTGGTCGCTGAGATGCTTGGCTGCGCTTATCAAGACACGCCTCATTGAGGCCTCGTGGAGTCGTTCGCAGTGGGCCGCGCGGGCCAATGCCCTGGACGTCTGCACGGCGCAACGGTATCCGGGTGTCAGCTTTACGGCGGCAATTCCAGTGAATCGAAGGTCGGCTTCACGCCCTGAGTCGTTCCGCAAGGCCTTTTACGTCTGCGTGCCGAGTTGGTTGAGCAAAGGCGAGCCGCGCGTCTTCAGGGCATTGAGGTAGGTCGACTCGTCGTAGGGCGTTCGCGTCTGCCAGCAGCGGTACAAGATGCGCAGCCACTTGAAGGCCAAGGCGCGCACGGCCGCCTGGTGCGAGCTGCCCTTGTCGCGTTGCTGGCGATAGAACGCGCCGGCCCAGAACGACTTGTTGATCGTCTGCGCTGCCCATTCGACGAAGGTCTGGCGCAGGAAGGTCGGGCATTGCCAGCGCCAATGGATCTAGCACTTGTTGCCACTGCGCTCGGTCACCGGGGCGACGCCAGAGTATTTCTGGATCTCGGCCGCGGTGGCAAAGCGCTCGCGCTGTTCGCCGAAGGCGACCAACAGGCGAGGCGTCAGATGCGTGCCTGCGCCAGGAAATGACTTGAACAGCGCGTAGTCCGGCAGGGTCGGCGCAATCTCGGCGATCTGCGCATCGAATCGATCGATCGCCTTCAGGGTGACGCGCAGCTGGTCCACCAAGACCAGAGCGTAGTTGGCCCCGTTGACTGCGGCGTCGCCACCTGCCAGGCTGCCAGCCGGCGTCAGAGTCAATTCGCGTTGATGAGACCTGCAGGGTTGTCCGTCCATGGGCACTCAGGACATCGGTAGGTTTGGCTTCATCGAATGCGCACGTTGGACGGCGAGGTCAGCGGCGTCAGGTGCGTATTTCAGCGATCGTGGACGCCCGTTTCAGTCTGATCGTGGACGGCGAAACGGCATCGAGAAGGACACGCCGGGGAGGCGCACAAGCACTGGGTTTGAATGTAGCTCAATCGTCCACGATCAGCCTGAACCGCTCTCCTGTGAGGTCGGTGTCGGGGCCAGTTTGGGATTGATTTGATCTGCAGGTTTTGGGCCCCTGCCAGGCCGCCGGAGGCGCCCCGACCGGGCCATGTACTCATGTCCGGACTTGCCGGTCTGGATGGTGGTGTGGCTGCAGTTCACGATGCAGTCGCGGTGTCGACGTCGCGCATTGAGCGAGTGCCCTTGAGCTCGATCTTGTGGCTTGAGTGCACGACGCGGTCCAGGATCGCGTCGGCAAGCGTCGGGTCGTTGAGGTAGGTGTGCCAGGTCTTCACCGGCAGCTGGCTGGTGATCAGGGTCGAGCGCGTGCCGATGCGGTCGTCCAGCAACTCCAGCATATCGTTGCGCTCGGCCGCACCGATTGGCGAGATCGCGAAGTCGTCGATGACCAGCAGATCGAGCTTGGCCAGTCGCGCCAGCCGCCGGCCAAAGCTGCCGTCACCATGGGCGATGTGCAGTCCGTCGAACAACCTGGCCGCGCGCACGTACAGCACGGAGAAGCCACTGCGTGCGCCCTGGTGCGCCAGGGCACACGCCAGCCACGTCTTCCCGCTGCCGGTGGCCCCCGTGATGAGCAAATTGCGCGCATGGCGCAGCCAGTCGCCGCCGGCCAGCGTGGCGATGAGGCCGCGGTCCAGCGAGCGGCTGGCGCGCCAGTTGATGTCCTCGATGCGAGCTGAGGCGACCTTGAGCCTGGCGGCCTTGAGCAGCCGCGCCACGCGCCGGTCGTCGCGCCAGGCGATCTCGCGCTGCACGAGCAGCGTCAGTCGCTCATCGAAGCTCAGGCCCGCAGCGGCTGTGCTGGTGGCTTGCTCCTCGATGGCGCGCACCATGCCGTCCAGGCGCAGGCCGCGCAGTTGGTCCAGGGTGGCCTCCGTCAGTGTTGTCGTTTACAACGATGACTATCACTTGTCTCGAAAGCCACCCGATCGTGGGCCAGGCCGAGTCAACCATTCGAGCGCGACTGATATCACAACAATCGGACCGATGAAAGCAGGCGCGACTCATTTCGGCGTGGTCTTGCGACTCGGCGCAGTGCCTTCCGAGTGAGGTTTATGCAGCATGACCATATCGAAGAAGCCTTGTGCGGCGAGCGACAGCCCGCGATCGCGGCGGCGCACCAGATAGATGCGGCGAGTGAGCCCCGGCCAAGTCAGCGGACGGACGACGAGACATGACTGGCGGAAGTGGAATAGTGTCAGCGACGGCACGACACTGATGCCGAGCCCGGCCCGGATCATGCCTGTCACCGTGGCAAGCTGGTCGACCTCGATGAGTGTCTTCATCTGCATGGGATGGACCGCTGCATCGAGGAACTGCCGGACGCTGCTCGTGCGCGACAGATGAATGAAGGGGTACTGCGCCACATCGCGTGGGCGCAACGCCTTGGCCTCCACCAGCGGATGGTCCGCTGGACACACCAAATGGAATCGGTCGCTACAGAACAGTTCGGCGCGCAACTCGGGGGTATCGGCCCGGATGGCGGCGACTGCGAAATCGGCCTTACCGTTGCGAACCCGATCAATGCAAGATTCGGACAAGACGTCCGCAACTTCGAGATCGATACCAGGGTGCGCCGCGTGAAAACTGGCCAGCACGGGCGGCAACCATCCAGCCGCCAGCGACGGCAGCAACGCCACCGCGACCCGCCCGCGCTGGCGCTGTGCGTAGTCCTTCGCGCCGGTCAAGGCGGCGTCGACTTCCGACAGGATGCGTCGCGCTGCAATCTCGAACTCTCGCCCTTCGGCAGTGAGATCGACGTGGCGCGTGCTGCGGTCGAATAAGCGTTGCTCCAGGCCTTCTTCCAACGACCGGATAAGCGCGCTGAACGCTGGCTGGGACAGGTGCGTGAGCGCTGCCGCGCGCGTGAAGTTACGCTGTTCGGCCAACGCCAGGAACGCACGCAATTGCCGACTCGACAAATTCATCTGCATTTCCGATCATCTCGTCACACTGTTCGAACACGCAAGATAGACCAAACAGGCTGCTGCTGTGTTCGAAAGGGGTGCAATGCGATTGATGCGATGGCGCAATGAAGTGCCTTCTCGCAGAGCGCGGCCAGCTCCCCGGCGGGACCGCACTTACGCTACGGCGACCTCGCTGGTCAGCCGACAAGCCGGACTGTCCGTCATTGGCGCGCGCCATGTTCACAGGCAGTCGAAGCTCGGTCATTCGCAATACTGCGCACGCGCCCGGTAGCCGGATCACCCGCCAGCAGCTCAGTGGCGGGCGACGGGTGCGGCGGCATTGCCGCGCACGAAGCCGACACGAGCGACTTCGCGCCTGCGTCGCTGCCACATCAACGCCCCGAGCGCAGCAGCCGATGCCACCAGACCGGCCACGCTCGGGATGGTGGCAAGCACCGCGACACCCAGCCAGGCGGCGATGTCGAGCAGGCGCCATGGGCTGAGGCGGGCGCCGCCGAACAGGTACGCGAACGCCGCCACGAACACGGCCCCACTCATTGCCGCTTCCAGATAGCCTGCGCTGAGCCCCGGCTTCATCATCTGCGGGTACAACAGGAACAGGAAGGGAATGACGTAGGTCACCGCGCCCAGCATCACGGCGCGGCGGGCCACAGCCACCCAGCGCTCGCCCGCCAGGCCCGCAGCGACGAAGACGCCGACACACACCGGCGGTGTGATCACCGACAGCGTCGCGTAGTAGAAGACGAACATGTGCGCCGCCAGCGGGCTCGACGCCGACCTTCACCAGCGCGGGAGCCAGCGTTGCCGCGACGAGCACGTAGGCCGCAGTGGTCGGAATGCCCATGCCCATCACCATGCAGACCAAGGCAACGACCAACCCGATCATCAACACCGGCGCATCGCCCTCGCCGACGATCATCGACGACAGGGTCACGCCGACGCCGGTCAGATTGATCATCGACACCAGGATTTGCGCGCCAGCCAGCAGGATGCCGACGACGATCAACCCGGTGGCGCCTTCGTCCAATGCGGCGCGGAACTGCCGCACGATGGGTGCCATCAGGCCCTCACGGCCATCCTTTGCGTCGTCGAGTACGCTCGCCGGCGAGCGCAGCCGCAGCGCGAGCCGCGGCGACGAACATGCCGAGCACGGCACCGGCAATGCCGTAGAACGCCGCGGTCTGCAGCGACACGCCGCGCAGGATGCCGATCGTCAGTCCGCCGATCGACAGGATGATCGATGCCAGCCGGTCGACACGAAGGATCGCGCGCCAGGGCGGGATCTGGTCGTCCGGCACCTGGCCCAGTCGCTCCTCGTGCGCCGTGACGTGCACGGTCGCAAAGACACCCCAGTAGAACAGGGCTGCCGGCAGCGCCGCGGCGATGGCAATCGTCAGGTAGTCGCTGCCGATGATCTCGGCCATGATGAACGCCGCCGCGCCCATGATCGGCGGCGCGAGCTGGCCACCGGTCGAAGCCACGGCCTCGACCGCGCCGGCCAGCGCGGCCGGGTAGCCCAGGCGCTTCATCAGCGGGATCGTGAACGCGCCGGTGGTCGCCACGTTGCCGACCGCACTGCCACTGACCATGCCGAACAGGCCCGACGCGATCGTCGCGATCTTCGCCGCGCCGCCGGTCGATCGCCCGCTCACGCGCAGTGCCAAGTCCATGAAGGTGGCACCGCCGCCCGAATGAAGCAAGAACGCGCCGAAGAGCGAGAACACGGCGATGATGGTCGCCGCCACGCCGAGCAGCGAGCCCCACAGGCCGACGTCGCCCAGCAACAGCGTTTCACTGACGAAGTAGACGTCGAAACCGCGGTGTCCCAATCGTCCGGGGATGTATTGACCGAGCATCGCATACGCCAGACCGATGACGACCATCGACGGAAAGATCAGCCCGATCGCCCGGCGCGAAAGCTCCAGCACCGTCAGCACCAGCACGGCCGTCATACCGAGTTCGAGCGGGCCTGCCGTGGGCAGGCTGTTCATGATGGCGTCGGCGTGCAGCGTGACCCAGACGCAGCTGGCGGTGGCTGCCAGCCCCAGCAGCCCGTCGACCAGGCTGCCCAGTGTCGACCACCTTGTGCCCTTCAGCAGCGGGTAGCGCAGCAGGGCGATGACGATCACGAAGGCGAGGAAGATCGATCGCTGGACGAGGGCCTCGCGCGCGCCGAAGAAGGCGGTGCCGAGCACGAACAGGCTCAGGACCAGCGTCAGCACCGTGGCTGAGCGGGCGCGCAGGGCATCCATCTCGCAAGGCTCCTCGCCGTTCTCAGCTACCGATCAGTCGCGCGGGCACGGTCAGGCCGCGCTCCTTGAAGTAGCGGATCGCGCCCGGATGCAGTGGCGACGACGCGTACTTCAGCGTCATCTCCGCGATGTCGACGCCGCCGACTTCGGCGAAGGCCGCGGCCTGCACGCTCTTGTCCTCGCAGATCGCCTTGACGATCTTGTAGGCGGTTTCCTCGTCCAGTTCGGGGGCCGCCGCGGCACCCACGCCGAAGCCCCAGGTGGTGTACGCGGCAGCGCCGAGCTTGTCGTCGGCCGGCACGCTGACCATCGACAGCTCGGGCATCGCTTTCTCGACCTTAGCCTGCTGGTCCTTGTTCAGGCCGAGCACGCTGATCGGCGTGAAGGTGGCGATCTCGCGCGTCGACGCATCGATCTTCAGGCCGGCACCGGACTTGACGTAGCCGACCACCCGGTTGTCCTTGACCGCATCGACGATCTCGCCGGTCGAGCCGCGCACCACGTCGGGCTGGATGCCCAACAGCGCGAACACGGCGTCGGTCGTCTTCTCGGTGGCGGAACCCTTCAGGCCGGTGTTGAACTTCTTGCCCTTCAGCGCGTCCAGGTTGGCGATGCCGGCGTCCTTGCGCACGATGGCGTTCTGTGGCGCGATCGAGTAGATCCAGAGCAGGCGGCTGGTGTCGGGCTTGCCTGCGAAGTCACCTGTGCCCGCGTTGGCGTGGTGGATGACGTTGGTCGTCACCAGGGCGAAGTCGACCTGCTTGCGTGCCATGCGGCGCAGGTTGTCCATGGTCGCGCCGGTCTCGACGACCGACGTGTCCACGCCAGGCAATTGTTTGTTCACCACTTGCGAAACGGCGACGAAGTAGCCGTAGTGGCTCGACGACGACGAGGTCGTGCCGATCAGCAGCTTCTTCGTTTGCGCGTGGGCTGCGAGCGGCGACAACATCAGGCACGTCGCGGCGATGGCTGCGGCAAGGGCGGTTCTGCGGGCGTTCGATCGGGGATGGTTCATCTCTAGTCTCCAGGTTGGTGGTGTCAGCCGACTTCGCGGCATTGGGAAGAAAGTTGGCGCGGCTCCGTCAGCCAGACCCAGGTGAAACCTCGTCGGTGCCGACCAGCAGGGGCAGCAGCTCGTTCGGCACGCGAATGGGCAGATCGAGCAGCAGGTAGGACAGGGCCTTGCCGTGGGTGTCCAGGTTCAGCGCACTGTTCACGCCGCCGTCCAGCACGCCGTCGAGCACGAAGTTCATGGCATGCAATTGCGGCAACAGATAGCGCCGCACGGCACTCGGACGGCGGCTGCTGAAGAGCTCGGCCACGACCGGTTCGGTCAACTGCTCGACCAGCAGCGGCCACAACTGTGGGTGCCAGGCGATGATGCTGATGTTCGAGCGATTGCCCTTGTCGCCGGTGCGACCGTGGGCTGCCCGGTACAGCGCTACGGTGTTCATGCGCAGGGCTCCTCGATGAAGACATGGCGCATGCGCACCCGATCGCGGGCAAGGGTGCTGCTGTCGAGGCCAAGTCGCGGCCGCAGGTTCGTGCGCACGCCGCCGCCGCCGGCGGGGCCGCAGGTGTAGAGCGCGTTGACCTCGCGCGTCAACCGTTCCGCCGCGCGGCGGTCCATGTGATTCAGCGCCACGCGCAGCCGCACGTCGCGCGCTGGACCAGCGCCGAGCCTGCCGAGCGCTAGACCGCCGTCGTCGCCGAAGACGCTGAGCACACCGATCAGATCGACCCGCAGCGTTCCGAGCCCCGCGAGGCGCTCGCGCAGAACGTCCGCTGCCAGGCGCGCCCGCAGTTCGGCCCGTGCACCGGCATACGAGATCTCGCCCTCCGCGAGCCAGCCGTTCTCGTAGCAGACATTGACCTTCAGTTCGGCCGGCCTGGCATGCCCACGCACGCCGGCGAGTCGCACACGGTCGGGACCAACCTCGGTGACGGTCGCGGCGCTGATGTCGGCGACGACATCGGGGGTGATGTAGCCCGCCGGGTCATGCACCTCGTACAGCAGTTGCTCCTTCACTGTGTGTTCGTCGATACGCCCGCCGGTGGCGGGTGGCTTGCCCACGATGCAGCTGCCATCGGCGTGGATCTCCGCGATCGGAAACCCGATCGATGCCAGATCCGGCACGTCCTTGAAGCCCGGGTCGGCGTAGTAGCCGCCGCTGACCTGCGCGCCGCACTCGAGCAGGTGACCGGCCATCGTGGCGCCGGCCAATCGATCCCAGTCGCTCATCGACCAGCCGAAATGCGCCAGCGCCGGGCCCAGCACCAGCGAGGGATCGGCGACACGGCCACACACCACGATGTCCGCGCCGTCGCGCATCGCGTCGGCGATCGCCTCTGCACCAAGATAGGCATTCGCGCTGACTACCCGGCGGTCGGGCCGCGAATCAGGCAACGAGACGCCATCGGCAAGCAGGTCGTCGCCAAGCACCACCGCTACGCGGGGCTTGCGCAGGCCGAGGTGTGATGCCATGGAAAGGATGTGCCGCGCCGCACCGACAGGGTTTGCCGCGCCGAAGTTGCTGACGATTCGCACCCGATGGGTCAGGCAGCGCGCGAGCACCGGGCGCAACAGGTCGTCCAGCAACGGCTCGTAGCCCGCATCCGGGTCCTGTCGGCGAGCGATATGCGCCAGCGCGAGCGTGCGCTCGGCAAGGGTCTCGAAGATCAACGCGGACGGTCCGCCGGCGGCGATGAGGGTCTCGACGACCGGCCCCGCCACGTCCGTGCGGTCGCCGGAGAAACCAGCCGCGCCGCCGACACGAAGAACGTCGGCGTCCGAGGCGGTGCTTGTCGTGTTGTGGCTTGTCGCCATGGGCTGGTATCGCGTTGGCAGGCTGGTGCCGTGCCTTGTGGGTCACAAGCGTAGCGATACAGTCTTATGCTGTGAATTCGAAAATTCAGATTCATTTATTCGTAGAGCGGATAAGTGGTCGTCCGACTTTCAGAGTCTGAGCGTAGGTAGGCTCCCCTTCATATTGGTTTGCTGTCGCGCGACAGAACGCGATGGGGCCCAGCCGAGGCAGTGTTGGCCGAGGAGCACGATGCCCATGGCGCAAGGCGTCGGGCCTGAAGTTCTGAAGTCCGTGGTGGTGCAAGCGCAGATGTGCCTGCCACTCACGTCAGAGCTGATCGAGGTTCAGCGAATGGCAGCTCTCGGGCAAGCAATCTGGGCTTCCGTCCGGCTTCAATGGGTCGCGGCTTGACAGCCGATCCGGCGAACTCATCGCCTGAAACCCGTCGCCCGAGCTCACGATGCCGGTCATTGAGCCTTCGCCGCCGGCGGACCCTGCGAAGCAATGGCCCTGCAGCTGCACCGCAGATCAGACGACCGTGACGCGAGCCTCGAACAGATAGCCGGCCAGTGCCTGTGTGACGGCCGGCAAGGCGTCTTGCGAAGTGGTCGGCAAGGTCACGCTGACGATCAGCCCCCTGGGCCCGCCGGCGCTGACTTGCACCTGCGCATCCGGCAATCGATGCTGCTCGCGCAGCACGGCGCTGACAAGGCGCGCGGCGGCATCGCAGCGCAATTCAGGCTTGAAGATCTTGCCGACCGAGGTTGTCGGGATCGCATCGACGATATGGAAATGCTTGGGCCAGGCCGGGCGCTCGCCGATGGTCTTTTGGGCATGCTCGTGCAGTTCGGATTCAGCCACGCTGGCCCCGGCGCGCAGCATGACAAAGCACACCGGCAGTTCGCCCGCGTAGGCGTCCGGCATGCCGACGGCGGCCGCCAGCGCCACGGCCGGATGCTCGGCCATGGCGTTCTCGATCATCACCGGGTCGATGTTGTGGCCGCTGCGGATGATCAGATCCTTGCTGCGCCCGGCGATGTACAGGCGACCTTGTTCGTCGGTGTAACCCAGATCGCCGGTGTCGAGCATGCCGTCTTCGAAGATGCCCGCGTTGTGCTCCGGATTGCGGTACCCCGGCGATACATGCGGCCCGCGCACGCTGATCACCCCCACCTCGCCCGTCTCGCAGACATCCCCAAGCCGTCCGTCGGCGCCGAAGCGACGCACCTCCACCTGGGTGTAGGGCAACGCCCAACCCACCGATCCCGGCGCACTGGCACCGGCAAAGGGGTCGTACGAAATCAGTCCAGAGGCTTCGGTCATGCCGTAGACCTCGTACAGGTTGCGACCTGTCACCTGTCGGAAGCGTTCGCCCACCGCCGGCGGCAACAGGGCTGCGCCCGTGATGCCGGCACGCACCGCGCTGATGTCGAAACCCTCCAGCGGTACGTCCAGGACTGCGCCCATCGATGTGGGGACGCCGCCTACCAGCGTGGCCTTGTACTGCGCCACCAGGCGCCAGAAACCCTGGACCATCGCGGGGGTGCGCAAGCCGCCCGGTGACATCACCAGCACCTCCATGCCGGCCAGGAAGGCGGCCAGGCCGCAGGCAATCGTGCCGGCCACGTGGAAGAGCGGGAAAGTGCCCGTCAGCACGTCGTCGGCGCGGTAGCCCCCTATGGCCGCGCCGCCAAATGCGGCGGTCAACTGACCGCGGTGGGTGTGGGCCACCAGCTTGGGCGTGCCGGTGGTACCGCCCGTGTGAAAGTAGGCCGCTACGTCGTCGTCTTTGCCGGGTGCGCCGAAGACCAGGCGGTCTTCCGGCTGGTCCGCCAGCGCGGCGTGAAAGTCGATCGCGCCCTCTACAGCCGGCGTCGTGGGGGGAGCCACCCGGATCAGCGTAAGACCGGGCGCGCGCTCGCGCAACTGCAGGGCCTTTTGCCAGATGTCCAGCACAGGGTGCGGACCCAATGCGACCAGGATGCGTGCGCCCGACGCTTCCAGTAGCGCGGCGATGTGTTCGACCTGCAGCAGGAAGTTGATCGGTACCGCATAACCGGCCGTCTCGGCGCCCCACAGCGTGGCATGCGTTTCGACCAGGCTGGGCAGCATGTAGGCCACACCGGGGCGGGGTCCGCCGACGCTGTGGAACAGGTTGGCCGAGCGCCGCACCATGCCCAGCAACTGAGCGTAGTCGACACGTCGGGGCTGTTCGTCGGGTGCGCCGGTCATCAGCATCGTGATGGCGGTGCGCTGCGGCTGGCGTTGGGCGACCGAGATGAAGACATCCAGCACGCTACGCTCGGGCAGGCGCTGATCGAGCGGCATCACCGCTTCGAACTGCCTCAGGTCGCCCAGCGTGCGGATCGGTTGCTCACTGAAGATGGCCACGGCGTGCTCCTGTTGACTGAGCCTGCGATGCTAGGGCGCTTGATCGGCGCTCCCCAGAGGAATACCCGTGACTTCGCTGCGAGGCTTGCCTCTTGCGATGCATTGCTACCGACGAACTCAGGGAGAACGATCGCCGAATGTTCTCGATGTGTTGCATGTATCGCTGCGCATCACGGTGAGATGCGAAGGGCGGCTGCCGGGCGATCAATTGCAGCCGCCGTCCGGCCGCTGTGGGTCGGTTGCCGACCGCCACGAGCGACTGCTGACCGGCACTCGATTCTTTTGGCTCTGGCGCGCCGAAGCCGCCCAGAGGTGACTGGCCGCTTTCGCCCTGCGGTGCTGTCACCCACCTCCGTTTCCTGAAGGACGGCAACGTCGATCTGAGTCGGCCGCTGCGGCGCATCGGGCATCGTGGCGCCCGACAGCCCGTCTTTTGTTCTCACACGCCAGCTCGCCGCCGTTCGCCGGAAGCGGTCCCGGGCGCCTGCGGACCTTCACGGGCATCAAGCCGGGACCGGATGACTTCTGCGTGCAGCGGGCTTGACTTTCAATTTGACTTCGACGCGCGCGCCGAGGCGGTTGATGATCCCGACCAGACGATCGAGCGTGAAACGAGAGAGGTCAGCGTTACGGATGCGCGAGAAGTCCGCCGCCGCAACGCCAGTGCGAGCATGCGCCGCTCGTACCGTCAGGCCATCGCGATCGAGAGTCTTGATGATCACTGTCGCGAGCAGCGCTTTGAACTGCTTCACGTCGGCGTCGTTCTGGCCGAGGTCGCGATAGACATTTCCACTGCCGCGGATGACTTCGAGCGGTTCGTTCTTCATCACAGCATCTCCTTCAATCGTTTCACCCGCGCCGCGATCAAATCGATCTCATGCTTCGGAGTCTTGATCCCCTGAGTCGACTTCTTATGGAAAGCGTGGACGACCCACAACTCCGTGCCAATCTGCACCGCGTACACCACGCGCAACGCGTTGCCGCGGTAGGGCAACGCGATTTCCATCACGCCCGATCCGAGACCCTTCAAGGGCTTGGCGATGTCGGCCTTGCCACCTTCCGCAGCGATGGTCAGCGCAGCAAGGCAGATCGCCTGAGCGCCATCAGGGAAGCTCTCGAACTCCTTGCGGGCCGCACTGACCCAGGAAATCGGTCTTGTTGTTCTAGTCACGTTCAAGTCTCTGCGATGAATGTTGTCATATTTGACAACTAAACGCAAGCGTTGCGGGCCCATGAAGCTGAACCAACCACAGACTTCGGGTTGGTGGCGCTCAAGTCAAGCTAGTGTAGTGCGCGCGAAATTGCAGAACTTATCTAGCCCAGCATACTCCAATTACCCAGGAGGCTGGAGCGATGCGGGTTGCCAAGACGATAGAACTGGATCAGCACACACAACGAGAGCTTCGAGTGCTGGCTGTGCAGCAGGGTCGTGGGCACCGACTGGAAGATCACCGGCACGCCCGGGAAGACATCGGCGCGATGCTGAAGCATGAACATCAGCGCCTCTTCGCCGCCAACGATGATCACCTCTGGAGGCCGGGAGCTGTACTTGTCGCGCAAGTAGGTGGCGATCGTGTTGCCATAGGCTGCGCCACTGAACTTCGGAGCATCTAGAAACTCGGCGGCCAGGTCCACGCGCGCGTCCGGATGTGCCGCAAGTGTCGCGTATAGGCCCCGGTCGAACTCCACGTTGGCCGGCAACAGACGGCCGTTGGAGTACAGCATCAGCACGTTGTGCGCCGGTGCGGGCGCGGCGGAAACGGCGTACGGAAGCGATACCACCCAGGCCAGCAGCAACCAGCGCCATGCGCCGCCCAGGCTGCAGGCCGTGCCAGGATGTCGAGTACGGATCGGCAAAGTCAAGAGCTGTGTCGCTGCGTGCGGGTTCCTGAGCCAAGAGTCTATGTCGGCGGCATGTCCGGTCCCTTGCCGCAGGCCCGGGACATCGGTTGCTTTGCTTCGCGGCGAGGCACTGACCCAAAGCATAGTTCCCGCGAACACGTCGCCGCGCTAGGCTCGGCTCCACGATGGTTGCAACCTGTGTGGCGCTGGTGGACGACGAAGCGCCGGTGCGCCGGGCGCTCGGCCGCCTGCTGCGCCTGGCCGGTCACGAGGTGCTGAGCTTCGAGTCGGGCCAGGGATTCCTCGATTCGCTGCCCACGCGATGGCCGGACTGTGTGCTGCTGGACATCCAGATGCCGGGGATGACAGGCTTGCAGGTGCGCGACCGATTGAAGGTGATGCAGCCGATGCTGCCTGTGGTGTTCATCACCGGTGGCGATGACCCCGAGCTCATGAGCCAGGCCTTGTCCGGCGGCGCGACCGGGCTGCTGCGCAAGCCGTTCTCGCAGCAGGAGCTGCTCGACGCGCTGGCATCGGCGCTGAAGCGTTGACGTGGCGCAGACGTGGCGCAGACGGCGTTGCGTTTTTGGCAGCGGCTGCAGCCGGACTGAACCAAAGGTTAGTTCTCAACAAGCCGGTTGCTCGATAACGTCTGAGGTGTCGATTGCCGGCCAAGGACGAAGCTGTGCAGTCAGGGTCCGACGTCAACGCAAGTGGGAGCGCAACATGGGTACGAGGAAGCTGGTCACATTCTTCATCGCGGTCTTTGCGGTTCTGCAACTGGCCGCCATGCCGGCACAGGCGCAGGCGCAGAAGAAGCCCAACATCCTGTTCATCATGGGCGACGATATCGGCTGGATGCAGCCGAGCATCTACCACCAGGGCCTGATGGTCGGCGAGACGCCGAACATCGACCGCATCGGCAAAGAAGGTGCGAAGTTCATGACCTACTACGCCGAGCAGAGTTGCACGGCCGGGCGCACCGCCTTCTTCACCGGCATGACGCCGCTGCGCGCCGGCATGATCCCGCCGCAACTGCCCGGTAGCCCATCCTTCCTGCAGCCCGGCACGCCGTCGCTGGCCAAGTTCCTGCTCGATCTGGGCTACAGCACCGGCGAGTTCGGCAAGAACCACCTGGGCGACCATTCCGCAGCGCTGCCGACGGCGCACGGCTTCCAGGAATTCTGGGGTTACCTGTACCACCTCGATGCGATGCAGGGTGTGAGCTTCCCTGACATCAACAGCTCTCCTACCGTGCAGGCCATCGTCGCGCCGTGCAAGAACACGCCGGTGCGTGGCCTCAGCGATCCACCCGGCGCGGTGGATGCGAAGACCACGCTGTGCATGACGCCGCCGCGGCCGGTGATCGCCTGCACTTCGTCCGACGGCACCGAGAAGAACCAGAGCTGCAAGGACGAGGGCCCGCTGACGCTCAAACGGTCAGAGACCGTGGACGAGGAAATCTCGGCCAAGGTCATCGACTTCCTCGACCGCAACGACCCGAAGAAGACCAACAAGCCATTCTTCGTCTGGTACAACCCGGCGCGCATGCACATCACCACCATGCTGCCGGACAAGTACAAGGGCATGGTGGGCACGCCCGGCGGCAAGGACTGGGGCGCCAACGAAGCCGGCATGAAGCAGATGGACGACAACATCGGCGAGGTGCTGAAGAAGCTCGAGGCAATGGGTGAACTCGACAACACCATCGTCGTCTTCACCACCGACAACGGCGCCGAAGTCATCACCTACCCCGACGGCGGTAACACGCCCTTCAAGGGCGGCAAACTGACCACCTGGGAAGGCGGCATGCGCGCGCCGGCGTTGATCCGCTGGCCCGGGCAGATCAAGCCGGGCACGGTGCTGAACGAGATGTTCGCGTCGTACGACTGGATGCCGACCTTCGTCGAGATTGCAGGGGGTGCCAAGGGCAACGAGCTGAACAAGCAGCTCATGGAGGGCAAGTACCCCGGCATCGTCAAGACCAAGCTCCAAGGCGTCAACCAGCTCGACTATCTGACCGGCAAGTCGGCGACGTCGGCACGCGACACCTTCTTCTACTACGGCGGCGCTGTGCCGTCGGCGGTGCGCTACAAGAACTGGAAGATCTACTTCGCGATGGCCTCCGAGGCGGCGACGGGCGGCTTGATGGGGGTCCACACCTTCCATTGGCCCTTGGTCAACAACATCAAGCGAGATCCGTTCGAGGGGTCGGTCGGTTTCCAGCCGTCAACCCTGTTGGGCCAGGGCGGCGCACTGGCCGGACCCTTTACCGCCTATATCTACGACTGGAACATCATTCCCATCGGCCAGGCGCTGTGGCTGCAGGAACTCGAGTCCTACGGTCCGTTCCCGGCGCTGCAGTCGCCTGCGTCGTACAGCCTGGCCCAGGTCCTCACGCAGGTGAAGGAGCAGATGGCGAGGACGGGAAGCAAGGACTAGTAGTTCGTTCCATCAATACAATGACGTATCAAACAACCCCGAGGTCGAACTTGTTCCAGCGGAAGACGACCGGCGCGGCGTTGAACTCTGCAATGCCTTTGAGGATGCGCTGCTTCAGTTCGTCCACTGACTTGACGCGGATGTGGCGAAGGAATGTGCGCGCCATCTTGGAGAAGGCGCACTCGATCAGATTGAGCCACGAACCATGCTTGGGCGTGTGAACGTATTCGAAGCGCCCGGGGCGTGTGGCCAAGTAAGCCACTGTCTCTTTGGAGATGTGGGCCGAGTGGTTGTCCAGCACGACTCGGATGATGGCGTCTTGCGGGTAATGCTCGTCCAAGCGCTTGAGCAGCGCGATGAACTCCACGCTGCGGTGTCGGTCTTCGACGTTGGCGAAGATCTGTCCCGAGTGCAGGTCGATCCCGGCCAAGATCGATACTGTGCCTCGGCGAACGTACTCGTAATCGCGCCCGACAGTCGCTGCCTTGCCGGCAACCGGGGGCAAGTCTGGCGCGGTCAGCCCGATGGCTTGAACGCCGGGCTTCTCATCGACGCTGACGGTGTAGATCGCGTTGGGCCTGGCGTCGTGAACGGCCCCTTCGCTGTAGATCGAGACATCCCGATAGACCATCAGCACTTCCTGCATCTTCCGGTCGAAGTCCGGGTCCCGCTTTTCCAAGTAGTAGCGGATCTTGTGGGGTTTGATGTCGTTGTCGTCCAGGATGCGCCACACGGTGCTTTTGCCGGCCTTGGCAAGCCGGGCGAACCCGGCAGCATGGGCACCCTCGCTGACGAGCTTCGCCAAAGCCGAGATGGTCCACAACTCGGCGGCCAAGCCATAGTCCTTGGGTTTGGTGCAGGCCACGCTCACCACCCAGGCCTTGGCCTCGTCTGTAATCTCGGGTTCATGCGGGCGGTGGTACTTGTCCTTCAAGCCCATCTGCACTCCGGCGGCCAGCGCCTTGTCCACGCAGCGATAGATCATCGGACGGCTGAAGCCCAGTTGGCGCTGAAGCTGCGTGATCGAGGTGCCGTCGGCGTAGCCCAGCAACACCTTCGCCCGCTCTACCTCGCGCTTCGGCGCTGTCCTGGAGCCCGCCAACTCCTCGAGCGTTCTGCGCTGTTGCGGCGCAAGCGTCAGCGCCGCGCGCCCAGACTTTCTCGCCATACCCACCTCCATCAAGAGTTGCGAATGAGTCGACGCAATTATCGACCATTTCGTAACTTGTTTGATGGAATGAACTACTAGGTTACGGCGAGTCAGCGAGGCGTATGGCGGGAGGCCCGAAAGGGCAGCCCTGGTTTGTGGCCGGACGGCTCGTCAAGACTTGATGTTGGGGGCGACCGTGCCACTACCGACAAGCTGCGGTGCTGGCCCGTGCAATCGAACGTGTGGCCAGGGCATGCCGCCGAAGCCAAGCCTTTTGAAACACGCAACTATCGGTATCGGCTCCGTCGGGCCGAAGGCAAGTTAGGCGAACGTTGAGTGCAGGCGCTCAAGCGTCCAGAATGCGGCGACGATGCCGATGCCATAGGCCGAAAATTCAAGAGCCCTGCGAGGTACTTCGAACAACTTTCGAACCAGCGCCGCCAGCGCAAGCATCAGGGCCACAAACATCAACTGGCCGATCTCCACACCCACGTTGAAACAGAACAGGGCCAAGGGGATGTCACCTTGCGGCAGACCCAGGTCTTTCAACGCGCTCGCAAAGCCGAAACCGTGCAGCAAGCCGAACGCAAAGGCCACGAGCCACGGCGCCGAGATCGTCAGGCTGGTTTTTCCTCGTTGCATGGCAACGATCTCGGCCGCCACCAAGGCGATGCTGAACGCAATCATGATCTCGACAGGCCCGGATGGCAGCGTCACCCACCCGAGCGTCGAGATCGTGAGCGTGATCGAGTGGGCAACCGTGAAGGCGGTAATGGTCAGCAGCAGGGTGCGCGTGCTTCTGACGATCAGCATCAACGCCAGAACGAAAAGGAGATGGTCGAAGCCGAACAGGATGTGCTCGATTCCCTCGAGAACAAACACTTTGACGACCTGAAAGGAACTCTCCCTGGCCTGAACTTCTATCCACGGTTGCGACGGACGAACCAAGGTTGTGGTGACCGTGCCGTCTTGGAGCTTCACCCGAACCAGCACATCGGTGATGCTGGCCTGCAGGCCGAGAAAGGTGATGCGCTGTCCGACCAGACCGTCAGGCACTTCGATGATGCTGCGCTCAACCAGGGAATCGGGCAGTTCCCGTTCAGCGGGTTCGGTCACCAGTTTGATGCCGTCGGAGAACCTCAGAACAACGGGCAGTCGCATTCCCGACAGCAACGGCGTGCGCCAGAGCACGTTGTAGCGCGCTGGCCCCACCTGATCGATTTGCAGGTACGCGGGCCTTGCCTCGTGCGCCGAAGAACTGAAGGGCGCCGCAAGAGCCAGCATCGCCAGCGCGAGCAGCAAGCCCCTGGCCGCCAGACAGAACCGAAGGGCACGACTCACTGCGGGACCATTTCCGGTGAAGCGGTGCGTGCCCGCTTGGTGCCCAGCAGGTTGCTCATGTCGATCGTATCCAGGGGTGGCACGACGACCGTGTAGTGCGAACGCATCTCTTCAAGAGCGGTGCGCTTGATGTCCCGGTAACGCGCGTCGCGCCATGCGGACTTCACATCGGTCTCGACCTCGGCGAAGCCCGGCTGCCGACCCGGTTCGATGGAATCTATCCACACCAGATGCCAGCCGTATCCAGACTGGACAGGGCCGCGCCAGCCGCCGGGCTCGAGCTTGAACAGTTGCGCGGCAAAGGCGGGGCCGAACTCCTTCAGCATGAGCTCCGGAGTCACGTTGCTGTAGTAGTTGCGCAAGGTGGTGGGGTCGGCAAGCGCTGTCACCTCGGCGGCGTCAGCAGCCTTGCCGGCGATCGCGCCCAGCGCCGCCTGCGCAGCCTTGTGCGCATTGCCGCGGTGCCGGTCGGGCGAAAAATAGAGTTGACGAAAACTCAGGTGAGGCGGCACGGTAAAGCGCTCGGCATGTGCGCCGTACCACTTCTCGAGCTCGCCATTGTCCGGCTCCTGCAATGCAGCCACGTCGGCGGCCAGAAAGTCCATCTTCTGGGCCACCCTGCGCCTGATGATTTCGTCGTGCTGGTCGAGACCCAGCGCCAGCCCCTCGCGGAACAGAACTTCCTCGGAGACCTTCTGGTCGATCAGGCTTTGCAACTGATCCCGGGTCAGCGGCGATCGGCCTTGCGCCAGCCACGCGACAACGATCTGTCGAACATCGTCTGCACTGATCTCGATCTTCTTGCTGTCCGCCACCGAAGGTTCCGGGGCATGCAACCAGTAAGCGCCGAACACCAGCGCGCCGACGGCGAAGAAGTGAAGCAAAGGCTCACCCAGCAGCCGGCGCACCCCCTGTGTTGGTCTTCCGGATCCGAGTGCTGCACTGCTGGCGACGCGCCCGGACGCGCTCCCTTGATGACTGGCCTCGATCACTTCGCCGCTCTCACCAACTCATAGTTGGCATGGCCAAATTCATCGTTGCGAGCCGCCACGTACTTGTCGCCCGAACGGTAGACCGTCAGTTCGAACGGCGTTCCATCGATGGTCGTCACGATATGGCCGTTCTTGATTTCATACGCCGCCGACGAACTGGAGACCTTGTTCGGGTTGCCGCCCTGCGACAGTTGGCTGTCGCGCTGGGTGGTAATGCGCTTGCCGTCCAGGCCGAACAGCACGTTCGACATGTGCCCCGTTACATTGTTGCGCACCATCAGGTTCTTGCCGACAACAAGCTCCTTCAAGTCAGTGTCGCCGAGGGCGGTGGCGTTGCCTTTCGTCAGGTCGGCAACCGTCAGACCGCGTTTGGCCTTGGCGGCCTCGGCCGCGGTCGGCGTGTACCAGATGGGGGTGCCCCAGGCGCGTTCCTGGATCGTTGCCGGCGCATTGCCGGGCGGAAGTACGCCCAGCTTGACCGCATCGAAGGTGCTCCAGCGCGGGGTCGGGATCTGGATGGCGCGGGCATAGTAGAACGCGTGCTGGGTGGGGTCGAAATCCGGATCTGTCCAAAACGCCTTCAGCTCTACCGAACCAATGTCGTTGGTATAGGTGGCCTTGCTGATATCGACCGTGTTGCCGACATCCTGCAGCTTGCCCGTGACGGGGTCGAGCTTGCGGTCACCAGACCAGGCAACGTTGTAGATTTTCTCGAATATCTGGCCGTCCTTGGTCCAGCCCTTGACGATCTGGATGCGATCGAGATTGCCATCTACAGGGTCCTTCATGGCCCAGACCACGAACGACGGCGCCTTGCCCTTGGAGTCGGTCAGGTCACCCCCCATGGGCACACCACCCGCATAGCCCTGCTTCACCCAATCAGGCTTCGACAGCATGTCCTTGTCGTATCCGAACCCGCCGAACATGCGGATCTTGAGCCGCACGCCGCTGGTGGCGAATACCTCCCGGCGCTGCATGGCGGCGAAGATCGAGTCGCGCGTATTTTCTTCCGCCCAGACGCCGCCCAAGCCCGACGTTCCCGTTTCCAGGACGGTCATGCCGGATACGACCTTCCCGGACAGCCGAACTTCAGGCGTGGGGTCGATTTCGCCGTGGTCGCCAAAATAGTTGGATTGCGAATAGGAGGTCGCAGTGTTGTGCGAATCGCCAGCACCCAGTACGCCCATCTTGTACGGGTTGTAGCCGCGCGCGTCCTGCATGGCCACGCCATTCTGGAATGCTTGACGGATATAGCTTCCGTTGGGTTTCGAAAAACTGTTGTCGAGACCGATCAGGTAATTCATGATCTCGAACCCGGCGAATTCGTCGTTGGGCGACAACGCCGGCGTGGTCTCCGAAGTGCCCTTGACCTGCTTCATCTCGGTCAACGGTTCGTTCTTCATCCGCTCCTGCGCCCATGCCGCATCAATCGGTTTGCCTTTGCTGTCCAGTTCAAGCGGAAACATCAGGCCGTTTGAGAGATTGGCATTGTGTGAAATCGCCAGCAGCTCGGTACCGTTCTTGCGTTGAAGGTCCATCCAGTTCCAGAGGTCTTCTGGATGGTCCGAGTCGATTGCCGAGAACGGCGCTTTGGGAAGGTTGTTGCAGCTTTTGAAGAACACATTGCGATGCATGTTCTGGTTCTGCGGCATCGAAGTCCACTCATAGGCGCAGAAAGTGGTGAATTTGCCGGGCTTGTTGTATTTGTCTGCGATTTCAGTATTGTTCTGCCATATCGACTCGACGATTTCGGGTTGTAGCAAAGGCTTGATCGGCTTGCCGTCAGCAAGGCTGCCAGCCATCCATTGGAATATCTTGACCATCGGGTTGTCTTTTGAAATCCGGAGCCTCTCGGCAATTGGCAGCTTGCTGATCGGAGAACTCGGGTCATTGGCCAAACGCAACATGCCAACATATTCAGAATGATCCGTGACGCCCTGAAAATCCAGTGGTGTCTTGATCTTCACGTTGTATCCGGCGGGATGCTTGATCGTCTCCCCCATCGAATACTGGTAGGCCTCTGCCGGACCCGTCACGGTATTGCCCATGAGGTAGGCATCCAGCGACCAGCTCGTGTGCTGGTGGGTCTGCCCGAAGTAGGCGTTCCTGTCCTGGGCGAATGCCGAGCCTGAAGCCAGGGCCGAAGCCGCTGACACGAGCAGTGCGAGTCTTCCGATGGGTGCGCGCATGC
Source organism: uncultured beta proteobacterium (assembly GCA_963837675.1). Lineage (GTDB taxonomy): Bacteria > Pseudomonadota > Gammaproteobacteria > Burkholderiales > Burkholderiaceae_C > Rubrivivax. The sequence goes on from CAWIOH010000003.1 coordinate 1,211,526, forward strand.
AATTCTCCTGAGCCATGGTGCTATTGAGATACTTTGAATTCATTGCAGGGAGACCGCAGCCGAAGCTGCCGAGCTGCCGCCGACTTTATTGTCGGTCGAGTTGACGACCCGAGCTCGTGTGTGGGTGTGCGCCGTGAAAACGCGGCGCTCTCCAGTGGGTGCTAATCCCACCCGGCGAACGCTTCACCCGGACGCAACCGGAGCAGGCGGATCGCATCGGTCAATTTCGATTGGCGCGTCGGCCGCGGCGAAGGTCAGCTTCCAAAGGTGGACCGGTTGTTCGCCTAGAAAACCGCCACTGACTTCTTTGGGTGTGCGCCGTGAAAAGGCGGCGCTTTCCAGTGGGTGCAAGCCCCACCCGGCAACCGCTCCAGCCGGAAGCAACCGGAGCAGGCATGGAGGTGACGAAATGTCTGAAGCGTGCGTCCAGCGAAGGCTGGCTTGATCAGCAGGAGGTAGACCTGCCGGGGCAGAAATCAGAAGCCCCGTAGCTTGGATAGCAAGTAGGAGGGAAACCGAGTATTTGAAGCCTATCGACAGGCCTTCCTTGAGGGAAGAGACCACGGAGAAGGTGGCGAAGTTGAACCGCGCGCTACGCGGCTGACCGCCACGAACCAGTCATCCGCCAGGTAACGATCGCGCTTGCTCAATGACCGCTCATGGATGTGCAGCCGACGTCGCAAGCGCCACTCCACGGTCATGTGCGAAACGAGCCACCGCCTGCGTCTCGCTGAAGGAGATCGCTGCGGCGGCCTCCAGGACAATCGTCCACGGCGCGCAGGTGCGCGGCCGCTTCGAGAAGGACGAAACCATGGATTGGCGCGGTGCACTGTTCCTCACGGCGGCGATCGGTGTGTCCGATGCCGGCGCCGGCACGCTGACGGCGGCGCGCTACGTTGCGCCGGTCGAGCGATACGGACACTTCGCGCTTGGCCGGCCGCACGAGTACGCAGGGGTCGTCGCAGTCCTGAACGATGGCCGGGAGCTGAGCCTCGAGTTGCCCGACGACGAAGTCTTCGAAGACCTCGCCCCACGGCGCGTGCAGCTCGGCGTCGACGAACCCACGCTGCTGCTTGCCATCGTCAGCCAGCGTGGCCGCGGGGCGCGACTGGTGCTGATCGGCGTCGAAGCCGGGCGTTTGGCCCTCGTGGCGCAGTCGGCGCCGATCGGGACGCCCAACCGCTGGCTTAACCCAGTCGCCGTCGACGACCTCGATGGCGACAAGCGTGCCGAGATCGCCGCCGTCATCACGCCGCACATCGGCGGGACGCTGAAGATCTACCGCCGCGACGGCGCGGCCTTGGTCGAAATCGCCGCCATGCCGGGGTTCTCGAACCACACCTTCGGCTCGGCCGAACTGGCGCTGTCGCGGCCGATGGTCATCGACGGCAAGCCGAGATTGCTGGTGCCCGATGCGCAGCGCGAGCAGCTTCGCGTGATGGCGTTCGAGTCAGGCCAGCTGTTCGAAGTCGGCCGTTGCAAGCTGTCTTCGCCGATGGTCGGCGCGATCGAGCAGGTGTCGGCACGCGAGATCACGATCGGCCTGCGCGACGGGCGTGTGCCGTTAGTGCCGGGCGACTGCGCGAAGTAATCGGCTCGACCTCAGCCCGTCGGCCCGCCGAGTGTCCCGACGCTCAGCCACGGCAGTTGGCCGGCGGCCGATTCCGAAGGCGGTCACACCTGGGCCAACAAGGCGGATAACCGCTGCACCCTCGTGACCCGCCACTCGACTGATGCCGACGGCGCGGCGGTAGACGGACGTCTGCTTTTGCGGTGTAAGACCGACTGAACCCGACCCTGTATAGATACTCCGTATGAATTGGCTCGATGTGTCCGGGTTATCCACCGCGGCGCCCGCTGCCCCCAATGAGGCAAGGGCGGGTGCCGCGGTGGGTAACCCTCGCTCGGTGCCGGCCATCGCGCTTCAGGAATTTGAGTTTGGTCCTGCGCTCAGTGACACTGAGCACGACCGGCAGGTAGCTGCCGGCGAGCGTGGGACTTGCACCCGCGGGCTACGAACATCCCGACCCCAACATTCGATGTTCACTCCTTTACATTCGAGCCCGCGGGTGCGCTTGGGTTCGTCAACGAATACTCAGGGCATGCCGTCTTGCCGGCCTCCTATATTGCCTTCGCAGAACTCGAGCACCGCAGGTCCTTCGACTATCAACCTGACTTTGCAGGAGGTGTGTCATGAAGCCTCTTTCCGACGAGTTCACCGCCTTCATCGGCATCGACTGGGCCGACAGGAAGCACGACATCTGTTTGCAGGGTGCACACGGCGAGCGACGCGAGTTCTCGCGCATCGAACACAAGGTCGATGCCATCGACCAATGGGCGATCTCGATGCGGCAGCGATTCGGCGGTCCCATCGCCGTCGCGCTGGAGTTGACCAAGGGGCCCTTGGTCTATGCGCTGCAGAAGTACGACTTCTTCGTGCTCTTTCCGATCAATCCGGCGACCTTGGCGAAGTACCGTGAAGCATTCAAGCCCAGCCGTGCCAAGGACGATCCGACTGACGCCGAGCACGCGCTTGAGCTGCTGATGCACCACCGTGACCGCCTGGCTGCGCTCAAACCACAGAGCGTGCCGATGCGCACGCTGCTGCACCTGGTCGAGCAGCGCCGGCGTGTGGTCGACGACAAGACCCGCTTCACCAATCGCCTGGGCTACGCCCTGAAGCAATACTTCCCCCAAGCGCTCGACTGGTTCGAGCACACGGACACGATCGTGTTTTGCGACTTCCTGACCCGATGGCCAACGCTGCTGCAGGTCAAGCGCGCGCGGGCCACCAGCGTCAGGGCATTCTTCAGGGCGCACAACGTGCGCCACGTGAATGTCATCGATGAGCGCATCCAGGCGATCAAGGCTGCCAGGCCGCTGACCCAGGATGTCGCCGTCATCACGGCCTACCGGCTGCAGGCCCTGGTCTTGGTGGACCAGCTGCGGGTCACGCTGCGGGCGATCGATCGATTCGATGCGCAGATCGGCGAGATTGCACCGAGCCTGCCGGACTATGCGTTGTTCAAGTCATTGCCTGGCGCAGGCACGCATCTGACGCCTCGCCTGTTGGTCGCCTTCGGCGAACAACGCGAGCGCTTTGCCACCGCGGCTGAGATCCAGAAGTACTCGGGCGTGGCCCCGGTGACCGAGCGCAGTGGCAACAAGTGCTGGATACATTGGCGCTGGCAATGCCCGACCTTCCTGCGCCAGACCTTCGTCGAATGGGCAGCGCAGACGATCAACAAGTCGTTCTGGGCCGGCGCGTTCTATCGCCAGCAGCGCGACAAGGGCAGCTCGCACCAGGGCGGCAGTGCGCGCCCTGGCGTTCAAGTGGCTGCGCATCTTGTACCGCTGCTGGCAGACGCGAACGCCCTATGACGAGTCGACCTACCTCAATGCCCTGAAGAAGCGCGGCTCGCCTTTGCTCAACCAACTCGGCACGCAGACGTAAAAGGCCTTGCGGAACGACTCAGGGCGTGAAGGAGACAGACGCTGCCTCGGTCTCGTTGCCGCAAAGCTGTCGCAGGGAGGGTATCCGCTCGACCTAGATGCCCGACAGCACCGCGTCGATGGCTGAAACCAGCGCGTTTGCCTGCGCTGCCACGTTGTCGACCGGTCGCCGCAAGATCTTGGCAGGTAGAGGTGCGGCAAAGTGCGCCAGCGCTTGCAGGCGCTTGCCGTTGACCCTAATGACCGGACACAGGGCGGTCGGCACCTTGGTTGTGACGTCCGGCACAGCCAGCGGTATGGTTAGCCGCGTGGCCAGGGCATCGAGCAAGTCACTTTGGATCACGACCACGTACGGAATGCCGGTGGTCGCGCTGCTGCTTGGGTTGGTGTAAACGTCGTATTGGGCCATCAACCGCTCACCACGGGCGCAGGTCGGCACCAGGAATGCCGTGTGTTTCGATGCGTGCGTTCTGAGCGGTAATCCAGTCACCAAACTCGGATTCGAACGTCTTCTTGCGCGCGGCGCGGCGGGCCTTGTCGTGGTTGGCCTGCAGGGCCTGGTATTCCTCGGCCGAGAGGATCACGGTATCAAGTTGACCGGCCTTTTCCACGAAAACGGGTCCGCGCTTAGCCTGCGCGCAGAGACTGCCAAAACGGTTCTTCGCTTCGGTGGCGGTGACGCGCATGGTGAGATCCTCCGATGATTAGCCATTTTAGCCATTGCTTGGCCACCGGGGCAATGAAGTCCGATACGAGGCGCAGCTGGCGACGGAGCAGCCCTCCAC
>CAWIOH010000004.1:0-51722 GCA_963837675.1 uncultured beta proteobacterium
GTTCAACCTGCGTTCCGATCCGTTCGAGCGGGCCGACAAGATCGGCATGGGCTACTCGCAGTGGCGAGTCGACCGGGCATTCCTGCTCGTGCCGGCGCAGGAGTTCATTGGGAAGTACATCGCCACGTTCAAGGAGTTCCCGCCCAGCCAGAAGGTCGGCAGCTTCTCGCTCGACGACGTGCTGGCCAACCTGACGGCGGCACATACCAGCGGCAGGTGAGCGCAGTCGCGCCGCCGGGATCATCGGCAAGCGACGGCCGGCTGCCGGACCTGGCGGAGCCGGCTGCCGGCGATGAAGTCGCGGCCGCAGTCCAGGACTTCTACGAACGCTACCCGTACCCGCGGCCGGTCGACGATCTCGACAACTACCGGCGGCGCTGGCAGGACCCGGGCCGGCGTCGCGCCGACTTCCATCTCTTCCATCCGCACAAGCCTTACACCGAAGGGCGCACGATCCTCGTCGCCGGCTGTGGCACCTCACAGGCGGCCAAGCACGCCCTGCGCGCGCCGGCCGCCCGGGTGATCGGCATCGACTTCAGCGCTACGAGCGTGCGCCATACCGAAACGCTGAAGCAAAAGTACGGGCTCGCCAATCTCGAAGTCCGCCTGTTGCCGATCGACCGCGTCGGCGAGCTGGACATTAGCTTCGACGAGGTCATCTGCACGGGTGTGCTGCACCACACAACGGATCCCGACGCCGCGCTGCGGGCTTTGCGCGACGTGCTCGCCCCGGAAGGGGCGATGCACCTCATGGTCTATGCACAGTACGGGCGTACGGGCATCTACATGCTGCAGGAGTTCTGCCGCCGCATCGGCATCCGGGCTGTCGATGCCGAGATCCACGACCTGGTTGTCGCGCTCGGCGCGCTGCCGGCCGCCCACCCGCTTGCGCGCCTGCTGCGCGACGCTCCGGATTTCTTTCAGGAAGCGGCGCTCGCCGATGCGCTGCTGAATCCTCGCGACCGTGCGTATTCGGTGCCGCAGCTGATGGATTTCATCGGCCGAGCGGGGCTCGGCTTTGGCCGCTGGCTGCAGCAGGCTCCGTACAGCGCGCGCTGCGGCGTCATGGCACAACTGCCGCAGTCGGACCGGATCGCAGCGCTCGACGCCACGCAGCAGTTCGCCGCCGCCGAGCTCTTCCGTGGAACGATGCTGAGCCACAGTGCGATCGTCTACCGCGCGGACCGCCTCAGCCGCTCGCGACGGATCGATTTTTCCGATCACCCATGGCTCGACATGGTGCCCGTGCGGATGGCTGACACCCTGTGCGTAGAGGAGAAACTGCCGCCGGGGGCCGCGGCGGTCCTGATCAACCGGGCTCACACCCATCGCGACATCTACATGCCGATCGATGTGCAGGAGAAGCGCCTGTTCGCCACGATCGACGCGAAGCGCAGCATCGGCGAGATCGCCGGCGCCGAGTCCCTGGAAGCCGTCCGTGCACTGTTCGAGCGCCTGTGGTGGCACGACCAGGTGGTTTTCGACGGATCCCGCCGACGCTCGGCCAGGTGATCTTCATCGTCACGGTGCCGCGGCGCAATTCGATCTCGATGTCGCGGCGGCCTTCGTCCTGCGGCGCAGGCGCCGGTGCGAGTTGCACCGGAAAGGACTCGCGGGTCATGGGGACAGTCGCTTGAGCGACCTCGCGGGGCAACTGTCGCCAGCGGTGTACTACGTTCGCATTGATGCCTTGGCTCATCGCGACCTTGGCCACGGACGAGCTCGCGGCGTCGCACTCAGCGATTGCCCGGGTCTTCAGCCCCGCTGTACTGCCGCCGTCCCGTTCCCTTGTCGCTTGCCATCGTGTCCACATAGAGGTTGCGTGGACACGATCCGTCAGGGACTGGCGAGCAAATTCAAGATGGGTTGGCCGCACGCATAGCGGTTTAGTCCAATGGCCGGGTGCAGGTGCGCCGCCTGTCGAATTCATGGCCATATTGCCGACCGCCAGCATGCACCAGCTACGACTGCTATGGAGAAGTCAGTTCGAGAAGTCGAAGGACTCATGCCAGTCTTGAACAGCCACTCGGCCACAGCAGTCGAAGGACAGGGTCACGAACGGCTGCTTCGTAGATGCGAAACGCGAAAAGCCGAGGCTGAGCGTCGGGCAGCTTTCAGGAAATCCGAAGGGCGGCTGTGGGTCGACGGCGGGTCTACGCGAACTCAATCTCGATGCCGTAGACCTGCCGTTCGAGCCGAGCCGCCAGATTCATACTCGATCACGTTGCGTCGCTTGTGCTCCTGGCAGCGCTGGATCAGGGCCAGGGCGCCGAAGCACTCGACGATGGCCTTGCGCAACGCCTTGCCGCCGTCGATCACCCACAGCCGCGCGCGGTCGGCATCGAGTCCTCGATCGACCAGGTCGCTGAGCAGCGAGCGCACCACGCGGCTGAACCAGGTGCCCGCGGTCTTCCTGGCGCAGCCCTTCACCGGCCGGATCACGCCGATCGGCTTCGGCGTGTTGTCGGAAGCGCAGCTGGTCGAGCGCATCGCCATTGCCGCAGTTGCACCCCTCGAGGCGGACGTGGCCACGCTCGGTCTCCCGCCTGTTTCGCGGTAATCCGAACCGGAGCATGTCGATGAACAAGCCGAGCTCCTCGCCCTTTCTTTCCTTCTTCCGCCGCACCGTCCTCGGATTGGCCACGTCCGCCCTCGCGCTGGCGCCGGCAACGATGCGCGCCGGTGACCTCAACGCCGAAGTGAACAACATGTTCAACAGCCTCGGGGCGATCGGCAACTACACGGCACCGGGCGCTTTTCGGGGGCAGACCTTCAATACCTATGTCGGCGGCAACCTGTTCATGCGCGCACCGAACAAGGTCTATCAGCTTGCCGCGGTTCAGTTTCCGAGGTGCGAAGGCCGGCTGCGGCGGCATCGACGTGTTCGGCGGTGCGTTCTCGCACATTTCTGCGGCCGAGTTCAAGAACATGCTGCGCAACATCACCGCGGCATTGTCCGGCATCGCGTTCCAGCTGGCGCTCGAATCGGTCTCACCGCTGCTGGGTGGCTTGACCAAGTGGGCGAAGGGCCTTGAGACCTGGATCAACAATGCGCGCATCAACTCCTGCGAGACCGCCAAGGCCATCGTCAGTACCGCGGCTGAAGCCGCGGGCTACGGCTCGCAGGAAGCCTGTTCCGACCTGGCCATCGAGCTGGGCCTGGAGAGCGACCGCGACGCTGCGCGCAGGCGCTGCGCCACGGACCGAAGCAGCATCCTGGCCAGCGCCAGGTCCTCGAGCGATGCCAAGGTGCGCAACAAGGCGCCCTTCGTCGGCAACCTGACCTGGCAGGCACTGAAGCGCACCGGGGCCTACGCTGCGATCCTGATCTGGATCCAGCTGTGACCGCCGCTCCACGCGGTGCTGAACTACATGGCGTCGATCTATGCGGCCTACGACCTGGCGGCGGCGGCCGATCTGGGCAACGGGGCCAAGGCGCTGTCGTTGCAGACGGCATCGACGATCTACTCGCGTGCGATCTCCGGCGAGGCCGTGGTCGGCTACCTGGCGATCAGTATTCCCTTCATCGCCTGGGCGGCACTGAAGCGCATGGAGAACTTCGGCACCGCGCTGGTGGGTGGCCTGTCGGGATTGCAGGGCATGTTGTCGGGCAGCACCGGCGCAGCGGCCGTCGGCAACGTCAGCATGGCAACGTGGCGATGGATCAGCTGCAGCTGGCGCCGAACCGCACCTCGGCGTTCATGAGCAGCTGGCAGAACGATCTCAGCGGCAACACGTTCTCGTCGAACACCCTCACAGGAAGGACTGCGGTCAGCCTGCTGCGCAACCAGGGCTATGCATCGCGCGTGGTTTCGATGCGGGTGTCGGAACAGGACGTCCAGGATGCCAGTCGACAAGTCGATGCGGCAAGGAGCGAAGCTGTGGCCGCCAGCACTGAGCGCTCGGCTGTGCTGTCCGAGGCGTTTAGTCGCGGACTGTCCAAACTGCGGTCTTCGCGAAGCACCAGCGGCGAGACATCGAGCAGCTTCGAGCAACTAGGGCACCCCTCGAGCTTTCCAGCGGAAACGCCGTTGCCAGCATGGCTACGTTGAACCTCGCCGTTGCGGAAGCAAAGCAGGCGCTATTGCGGACCCGCTCCGCCCATCAGTTCGAACTGGTGCATCTCTTCGTCAAGGCGCCGTCGGTCTTCGCCATGACACTCGGACAACGCCTGAACGGCGTCGGCTGCATCCAGCTTCACGAGTTTCACGACTGGGTCGGTGGCAGCTACGTACCGACTGCCATGCTTCATGCCGGTTGGCGACGGCGCGCTGCGACCAGGTTTGGCGACCTCTGTAGGGCGGAGAAAAAGCGGAGAACGCAGGTTCAATCCGGACGTTCGCGATCGGTTCCGCTCCATTCAACTTCAAGAAGTCTTCACAGAATCCAACTCACAGCCGGGGGTTGAGACGGAGGTCGACCAAGAGAAAAGCCGCCTTGCGGCGGCTTATTCTTTTCAATTCAACAACTTACTGAACGCTATTGGCGGAGTGGACGGGACTCGAACCCGCGACCCCCGGCGTGACAGGCCGGTATTCTAACCAACTGAACTACCACTCCACGTGGTGGCAAGGTACCGGTGAGAACCGGAGTTCCCGACCGCAAGTCCTGCCAGACTTGGCGTCCCCTAGGGGATGCACGGCAGACGGTGCAAGGACCACCCTCCGGACACCCTCTGTACGAGGTGTGCATACGACTCATGCTGCCAATGAGCAATCTGCATTGTTGCTCATGACAGCCGATAACTGTAGCACAGGCATCGGGCTCCTCGCCCTGCAGCGGGCACGCAAACGAGGCCCTGGCCCCGGGTGGAGGGCCTCGGGTGCAGGCCTCGAGCCGGGCGCCCGGCCCCCGACTTCACTGCCCTGCGCAGTCACGCGACGCAGTCGTACTCGGCGGTCGCACTGGGAAGAGACAGGCCCCTTTTCGGAGCCTCCGGGAACGCTGCCTTCGCACCCATTGCCTTGAGCTGAGAACGCAGGGTCCGCGGCCAGCGAGCCAGGCTGCCTAGCCGTAGTCGACGAGCCGGTCGAGAGCGCTCGGCAGCGCATCGGCCCGCGTCAGGTGATGAGCCTGACCCGCAGCGTCCTGCAGACGTGCCGAAAGGTCGAGCTTCGCGGAGCGAGTGTCCAGTTCTGACGCCCTCGCGCTGGTCTGGCCGCTGCATGGGCTTTCGTTGACCACGAGCTCCTGGGTCTCGACCACATCAGCTACCAGGGTGATGCACCCAGCCGAGGCGACGTAGCTTAGCTACTAAGAAGCTCTACGTCGCATGAGGCATTACAGGAACATCGCAGCCGAGGTCTTGAAGCCGCTTGAGCAGGCGGCGGATGGTCTTGGATTTGTCTTGGCGGTCGAAGTGGTCGCTGCCGAGGTCGCTGTACTCGGTGCCGTCGCGCAGCATGTGGAATGCCGCGGTGAGCATCGAGGCGGCCACGGCGAGGATGGCCTTCTTGGCACCGCGGCGCGCCTTGATGCGCAGGAACTGGGCGCGCAGGTACGGGCCTTGAGCCACGACATCCAGTGCGGTGACGATTCGTCGCAGTCCAGGCCCTCGGCCTCGAGAAAACCAATCGCCTCGTCGGCCACGGCGGCGAGGTCCGAGCGTTGGTTCGCGTTGCGAAGCGCCTTGCGCTGAGAGTTCAGCTCCTCTTCATAGGCATCGAACTCGTCAGCGGTCAGCGCCCGTGAACGGTCAATGTCGTCCGCGTACAGCAGCAACGCCTCAAGCCGACGGGACAACACCGGGATGTCGTCGGGCCGCAGCTTGCGCGGATTGGCTGGCGCACAGCCCTCGGGGCCGCGCACGAGCGCCGCGCGCAGTCGCGCCCACTCCAGGTCGTAGGCGGCGCTGAGCTGTCGCGCCTTGGTCTGGGCGGTCAGCCAGTCCTTGGTGCCCAGGGCGATGCGCACGGTGGGCTGGCTGGCGCTGACCACGCCGGCATCGATGAGTGCCTGAGGCAGGCGACGGACATAGAAAAGCCCGCCGTCGGTCTTGCGCTTGCTGATGTACAGCGGGTTGCGCGGCGGCTTCTTGGCGGAGGCGGAGGACCCCTTGGGGCCGGGGGAGGACTTGGAAGTAGACATGGATACCTTTCGCTTGGGGTTGACGCAAGCGACAAGTCGTCCGGCCCGAAGTCGGGCAGTCTTTTCCAATCCCACAAAAGCGAGGCGGCGCCATAAGCGCCGCTTGCCGTTGTTACCAGGGCCGGCGGCTCGTCGTTACACAAGCCGTATGCGCACTGGATTTATCCATGTTGCACAGTCCTGAAACGTAAAACGAATCAAAGACCTACGTGTAACGTGGCGTCCCCTAGGGGATTCGAACCCCTGTAATCACCGTGAAAGGGTGGTGTCCTAGGCCTCTAGACGAAGGGGACTGCAAACCAATTCTTTCGCTCGAACGACGCTTTGCGTTGAAGGCTTTGGTGGAGGTAAGCGGGATCGAACCGCTGACCTCTTGCATGCCATGCAAGCGCTCTCCCAGCTGAGCTATACCCCCAAGGTTCTTCACCCCGCGCTGTCCGAGCAAACCGAGATTATATCTGCAAGTGCTACAGGCTCCGCAGTCGCCCAAGCACCTGTTCGCGCGTGAATCCTTCGAGCACGGCGTCGAGCGAGGGCGTCTGGCTGCGGCCGCAAAGCAGCACGCGGACGGCCTGCGCCAGTTGAGGCATCTTCAGGCCATGTTCGGTCAAGGTCGCCTTGATCGCGGCAGCCAGCGCCGGGCGATTCCAGGCCACTTCGGTGAGCTTGCCGCGCAACGCCACCAACGCCGGCTTCACCGCATCGGTGACGAAGGCCGCGACATCCTCGGGCGACGCCTGCACCTCGACGAAATACATCGCCACCCAGTCGGCCAATTCGACCGTCGTGGCGCAGCGGTCCTTGAAAAGGGCACAAAGACCCGCCAGGCGCGCGTCTGCCGGCGTATCGATGCCGCGCCGCGACAGCTGCTGCGCCACCCGCACCGCCAGCGCGTCGTCGGCCGACTTCTTGATGTAGTGGGCGTTGACCCAGTTCAGCTTGGCCGGATCCCACTGCGCCGGGCTTTTCGCGAGGTGCTTGCCGTCGAACCACTCGATCAGCTGCCCACGGCTGAAAAGCTCGGCGTCGCCATGGCTCCAACCCAGGCGAGCCAGGTAGTTGAGCATGGCCTCGGGCAGGTAGCCGCCGTCTTCGTACTGCGTGACGCTGACCGCGCCGTGGCGCTTGGACAGCTTGTCGCCGTCGGGGCCCAGGATCATCGGCACGTGGCCGTATTCGGGCAACCGCTCGCCGCTGTCGCCGAGCAGCGCGCGCAAAATGTTGATCTGCCGCGGGGTGTTGTTGACATGGTCGTCGCCGCGAATGACATGGCTGATGCGCATGTCCCAGTCATCGACGACGACACAGAAGTTGTAGGTCGGCGTGCCATCGGCGCGGGCGATGACCAGGTCGTCGAGTTCGCGATTGGCAATGCTGATCGGGCCCTTGACCAGGTCGATCCAGCTGACCACGCCGGCCTGCGGGTTGCGAAAGCGCACCACGGGCGGGACATCGGACGGCACCGGCGGCAGCGCCTTGCCGTCCTCGGGCCGCCAGCGCCCGTCATAGCGAGGCTTCTCGCCGCGCGCACGCTGGGCTTCGCGCATCGCATCGAGTTCCTCGCTAGAGCAGTAGCAGTGGTAGGCGCTGCCCGCTGCCAGCATCTGGGCGATGACCTCGCGGTAACGCTCGATGCGCTGCATCTGGAAGAACGGGCCTTCGTCGAAGTCCAGTTCCAGCCAGCGCATCGCGGCGATGATCTGATCCACCGCGGCCTGCGTCGAGCGCGCCACATCGGTGTCCTCGATACGCAGGATGAACGTGCCGCCATGGTGGCGCGCGAAGGCCCACGCAAACAGCGCCGTGCGTGCGGTGCCCAGATGCAAAAAGCCGGTGGGCGAAGGCGCGATGCGGGTGCGGACGGGGGTCGAACTCAAGTCATGCTCACAATGTACCGAGCCCGCGTTGCAGGTCGTCGGTGATGTCGGCGACATGCTCCAGGCCCACCGACAGCCGGACCATGCCCTGGCCGATGCCGGCCGCCTGGCGCTGCGCCTCGCTGAGCCGGCCGTGCGAGGTGGTGGCGGGATGCGTGACCAGCGATTTGGTGTCGCCCAGGTTGGTGGCGATGCTGAGCACGCGCGTGCGGTCGATGACGTGGAAGGCCTTGGCTCGCGCCGCCTCGGCGCTGTCGGCGCGCAAGTCGAAGGACAACACCGCGCCGCCCAGCCCCGACTGCTGACGCATCGCCAGCGCATGCTGCGGGTGCGACGCCAGGCCGGGGTAGCAAACCCGCGCGACGGCGGGCTGCCGCTCGAGCCATTGCGCGACGGCCAGCGTCGATTCGCTCTGCGCCTTCATGCGCAGCGCCAGCGTCTCCAGCCCCTTCAGCACCACCCAGGCGTTGAACGGCGCCAGCGTCATGCCCGCGGTGCGCAGCGTGGGCCCGAACACGTCGTCGATCAGCCGCCTGGGACCGCACAGCGCACCGGCCATCACCCGGCCCTGGCCGTCCAGATACTTGGTGCCGGCGTGCATCACCAGATCGGCGCCGAGCGCCAGTGGACGCTGCAGCGCGGGCGAGCAGAAAGTGTTGTCCACCGTCAGCAGGGCGCCGGCAGCGTGCGCGATCTCGGCCAGCGCCGCGATGTCGCACACGTCGGTCAGCGGGTTGGTCGGCGTCTCGGCAAACAGCAGCTTGGTCGTCGGCTTGATGGCGGCGCGCCATTCGCCAAGGTCGGTCTGCGACACGAAGCTGGTCTCGACACCGAACTTGGCGAACTCCTTGGCGAACAGGCTCACTGTCGAGCCGAACACCGAGCGCGAGCACACCACGTGGTCGCCCGTCTTCAGCAAGCCCAGGCCGAGCAGCAGGATCGCGCTCATGCCGGTTGCGGTGGCCACCGCCGCCTCGGCGCCTTCCATCGCCGCCAGCCGCGCTTCGAGGCTGCGCACCGTCGGGTTGCTGGTGCGCCCGTAGGTGAAGTCCTCCATGCCGGCGAAGCGCCGCGCCGAGGTCGCGGCATCGGGCTGCACGAAGCTGGTCGTCAGGAACAGGCCTTCGCTGTTCTCGCCGTGCTGGCTGGGCGCGAGCGCGGTGCGTACCGCCAGCGTCTCGGGGCGCAGGCCCTCGGGCAGCCGGGCCCGCGCCAGGCGGGCGGCTTCGTCGTCGCGATCGCTCATCTCGTCCTCAATGGGTGTCGACGTTATGCAGGGCCAGTCGGCTGCGGTCGTCGCCACTGTCCTCGTCCTGCTCGCGTGCCCCGGTGCGCTGCGACTCGATGGCTGCGAACTCCTCGGCCGAGATGTCGCCGGTGATGTAGTTCCCGTCGAAGCACGAAGCCTCGAAGCCGGCGACTTTCGGGTTCAGCGCATGCACCACGCGCTTCATCGCATCCACGTCCTGGTAGATCAGCGCGTCGGCGCCGATGTAGTTGCGGATCTGCTCGACACTGCGATCGGCGGCGACCAGTTCCTCGCGTGTCGGCATGTCGATGCCGTAGACATTGGGGAAACGCACCGGCGGCGCCGCCGAAGCCATGTAGACCTTCTTCGCGCCGGCCTCCCGCGCCATCATCACGATCTCCTTGCTGGTGGTGCCGCGCACGATCGAATCGTCCACCAGCAGCACGTTGCGGCCCTTGAACTCCACGCCGATGGCGTTGAGCTTCTGCCGCACGCTCTTCTTGCGCACGGCCTGCCCCGGCATGATGAAGGTGCGGCCGACATAGCGGTTCTTGACGAAGCCCTCGCGATAAGGCTTGCCGATTTTCTGCGCCAGCTGCATCGCCGACGGCCGACTCGATTCGGGGATCGGGATGACGACGTCGATGGCATTCGGCGGCATCGTCGAGATGACGCGCTGCGCCAGCGTCTCGCCCAGGTTCAGCCGTGCCTGATAGACCGAGATGCCGTCCATCACCGAATCGGGCCGTGCCAGATAGACGTACTCGAACATGCATGGGTGCAGCGTCGGGTGTTCGGCACACTGGCGCGTGTGCAGTCGGCCTTCCAGATCGATGAAGATCGCCTCGCCGGGCGCGACGTCGCGCTGCACCTTGCGGCCGGTGCCTTCGATGGCCACCGATTCGCTCGCCACCATGTATTCCGTGACACCGTCCTTGCGCAATGCACCGAAGGACAGCGGGCGGATGCCGAAGGGGTCGCGAAAGGCCAGCAGGCCATGGCCCGCGATCAGCGCGATCACCGCGTACGAGCCCTTCAGGCGCTTGTGCACCGCGGCCACGGCGTCGAACACCGCATCCGGTGTCAAAGGCATGTCGCGCGCGGCGCCTTCGATCTCGTGCGCCAGGATGTTGATCAGCACCTCGGTGTCGCTCTCGGTGTTGATGTGGCGCCGGTCGATGCGGAACAGCTCACCCTTCAGCGTCGCGGCGTTGGTCAGGTTGCCGTTGTGCACCAGCACGATGCCGAAGGGTGCGTTGACATAGAACGGCTGCGCCTCTTCCTCGCTCCAGGCGTTGCCGGCCGTCGGGTAGCGCACCTGGCCCAGGCCGACGTTGCCCGGCAGCGCGCGCATGTTGCGCGTGCGAAAGACGTCGCGCACCATGCCGCGGGCCTTGTGCATGAAGCACTTGGTCCCCTGCATCGTGACGATGCCGGCGGCGTCCTGCCCGCGGTGTTGCAGCAGCAGCAGCGCGTCGTAGAGCAACTGGTTGGCCGGTGACCGGGAGATCGCGCCGACGATGCCGCACATGGTGGGGTTCCTTTGAAGCCTCAGGCCGGAAGAAGATGCGCCAGGTCGGGCGGCAGCAGCGGTTTGAGTTCCTGCAGCGCCACCGCCAGCCATTGCGCGCCCTGCGATGCATGCCACTGCGGCGATGTTGCCGCCGGCGTCAGCGCCACCACGGTGGCCAGCACCAGCAACAGCACCAGGCCGCGCACCAGCCCGAAAGCGGCACCGAGCACGCGATCGGCACCGCGCAGCGGCGTGGCGTTGACCAGCAGGCAAACCACGCGCGACACCAGCCCCCAGGCGATCATCACCGCCAGAAAGGCCAGCGCAAACGCGGCGGCATGGTTCAGAGCCGAACGCGGCTCACCGATCGGGATGTGCGGCGCCCAGACCGGCGCCAGCCACTGCGCCGACAGATAGGCCACCACCCACCCCAGCAAGGCCAGCACCTCGAGCACGAAGCCACGCCACAGACCCAGCACCAGCGACAACAGCAGCACCGCCAACAACGACCAATCGATCCAACCGAGCGTGTCCATCACAAGCTCAGCACGCTCACGGCCAGGCCAGCGCTCTTGATGCGCGCCGCTGCCTTCTCGGCCTCGTCACGCGTCGGGAAGGGGCCGACCCGCACGCGTGTGCGCGTGCCGGAGTCGGTCTCGATCACCTGCGTGTAGGTTTTCAAGCCGAGTTTCTCGACCTTCTGGCGCGCATCGCGCAACGCTGCGGCATCGCTGTAGGCGCCGGCCTGGACCACATAGCGTGCGGCGCTCGGCCCTTCGGCCAGCGGAGCCGGCGCAGGCACCGGTCTGCCTTCCAGCAACGCCTGCGCGCGCCGCGCCTCGTTGAGTTGCTCGGCGGACGGCGCGGGGCGGCTGGCCGGCGCAGCCTGACGCTCTGCAGGGGCCGGCGGTGACATGGCCTCGACACGGGGCGTGACCGAGGCCGCAGCGGCAGTCGCCGGCGCGGCTTCGCTCACGGGGTGCGACGGCGCAACAGCGGCGGTCGCGCCCGGCTTCGACGCGGATGCGCTCGGTGCCGAGACGTTGTCGCGCGGCGGGATCTCGATTGGTACATCCACCGCCACCGGCCGCGGCTGCGTCTCGAACAACAACGGGAAACCGACGATGCCCACGCCCACCAGCACCGCCGCACCGATCAGCCGGCGCCTGGCCCGGGTGCGCGCAGCCTGTACCGGCCCGGCTTCATCGGCAGCGCCGGACGCTGCAACTGGAGTCTTGCGCTTGATGAATGAAAACACTGGCTTGCGCGTCCGCTGGGTAGGGCCTGGAATCCGATCGACGCGCCTGCCAGCGGTGTGTGCCGGACCGCCGTCAGCCGCTGTGCATGGCACGCAAGCGCGGCAGCCCGTCCTTCAGCACGCCACCCACGCACAGGAACGAACCGAAGACCACGATTCTATCAGCCGGGTCGGCCGCAGCCAGGGCCGCGCGCAGCGCTGCGGCCGGCGATGCGTGGCAGCTGGCAGCCACCGCCTGCGCCTTCGGCAGCGATGCCAATGCGCCGGCCAGATCGACCGCGCGTGCGGCGCGGGGCAGGGGCAGATCGCTCAGGTACCAGCGGTCCACCAGCGGGCCCAGGCGGGCCAGCATGCCGACGATGTCCTTGTCGGCCATGGCGCCGAACACCGCATGCGTGCGCGGGAAGAAACCCATCTGGTCGAGGTTGAAGGCCAACGCTGCCGCCGCCTGCGGGTTGTGCGCCACGTCCAGCACCAGCGCCGGCTGCCCGGGTACGATCTGGAATCGTCCCGGCAGAAACACCGTCGCCAGGCCGCTGCGCACCGCCTGCGCACTGATGGGCAGCCTGTCGCGCAGGGCCTCGAACACCGCCAGCACGCCGCTGGCATTGAGCAACTGGTTGGCACCACGCAGCGCCGGGTAGGCCAGTGCGTTGCGCCGCCGTCCGCGGCCGCTCCACGACCATTGCTGTCGGTCGCCATGGTGGCTGAAATCGCGTCCCACCCGCCACAGGTCGGCGCCGATGGCTTCGGCATGGCGCAGCACGCTGGCCGGCGGCATCGGATCGCTGACGACCGCCGGCCTGCCGGCGCGCAGGATGCCGGCCTTCTCGAAACCGATCGATTCGCGATCCGGCCCGAGATAGTCCATGTGGTCGAGGTCGATGCTGGTGATCAGGGCCACGTCGGCATCGACGGCGTTGACCGCATCCAGTCGCCCCCCCAGCCCGACCTCCAGGATCACCAGATCGAGATCGGCCATGCACAGCAAGCTCATGATGGCCAGCGTGGTGAACTCGAAATAGGTCAGCGTAGTGTCGCGGCGCGCCGCCTCCACCGCGGCGAAGTGCGGCAGCAACGCCTCGGCATCAACGCTGCGCCCGCCGACGCGGCAGCGCTCCTCGAAGTGCACAAGGTGCGGCTTGCTGTACAGCCCGACGCGGTAACCCGCCTGCAGCGCGATCGCTTCGAGCATCGCGCAGCTCGAGCCCTTGCCGTTTGTGCCGGCCACGCTGATCACTGGCACATGGAAGTTCAGGCCCAGGCGCTCGCGCACCGACGCCACGCGCTGCAGCGTCATGTCGATGTGCTGGGGGTGCAATCGCTCGCAGTGCGCGAGCCATTGCTCCAGGGTGGCTGGCTGGGACATGGGCCGCGATGCTGAAGTTGCGGGTCGGGCGCGCGCCCCCGGTGCAACGCAAAAGCGCAATCAGGCGACGGCGTCGGCGCTTTGCCGCTGCAACAGCGCCAGTGCGCGGGCGATGGTCGGCCGCAGTTGGCGACGATCGACGATCATGTCCAGCGCCCCCTTGCCCACCAGGAACTCGGAACGCTGGAAACCTTCGGGCAAGGTCTCGCGCACCGTGTTCTCGATCACCCGCGGGCCGGCGAAACCGATCAGCGCCTTCGGTTCGGCGATGACCAGATCGCCCATGAAGGCGAAGCTGGCCGAGACACCTCCCATCGTCGGATCGGTGAGCACGCTGACATAGGGCAGCCGCGCTTTCGCCAGATGCGTCAGCGCGGCGTTGGTCTTGGCCATCTGCAGCAGGCTGAGCAGGCCTTCCTGCATGCGCGCACCGCCGGTCGCCGCGAAGGAGACGAAGGGCACCTTCTGCTCGATGGCAGTCTGCACGCCGCGCACGAAACGCTCACCGACCACCGCACCCATCGAGCCGCCCATGAACTCGAACTCGAAGCAGGCCACGACCAGCGGCACGCTCATCACCGCACCGCCGAACACCACCAGCGCATCGGTTTCGCCCGTGCTTTCGAGCGCGGCCTTCAAACGCTCGGGGTATTTCTTGGCATCCTTGAACTTCAGTGCATCGACGGGCAGCACTTCTTGGCCGATCTCATAGCGCCCCTCCGGGTCCAGGAAGGCGTCGAGCCGGGCGCGCGCGCCAATGCGGTGATGATGGTCGCACTTGGGGCAGACGTTGACGTTGCGCTCGAGGTCGGTCTTGTACAGCACCGTCTCGCAGGCCGGGCACTTGATCCACAAGCCTTCGGGCACCGCGCGGCGCTCGCTCGGGTCGGTCTGCTGCATCTTCGGCGGCAGCAGCTTTTCGAACCAGCTCATCGGCTTGCTCCTTTGTTCATCGCGTCCAGCGCGGCGCGGATTTCGGCCATGAAGGCACGGCCCGCTTCGGCCACATTGTCGCGCGTCCGCCCTTCCAGGGTCTGCACCACCTTGGCGCCGATGACCACCGCGTCGGCGACCGCGGCCACTGCCGTTGCGCTGGCCGCATCGCGAATGCCGAAACCCACGCCCAAGGGCAGGCTGACATGCGCGCGGATGCGTGGCACCATCGCCGCTACGCTGGCGGTGTCCAGATGGCCGGCCCCGGTCACGCCCTTCAGAGCCACGCAATAGACGAAACCGCTGGCCAGGCGGCCGACCTGCTGCATGCGCTGTTCGGTCGAGGTCGGTGCCAGCAGGAAGATCGGGTCCATGCCGTGTTTGCGCAGGCCGATGGCGAAGGCCTCGCATTCTTCGGGCGGGTAGTCCACCACCAGCACGCCATCGACGCCCGACTCGGCCGCGGCGCGGATGAAAGCGCCTGAGCCATGCCGCTGGTCGAAGCGTTCGATCGGGTTGGCATAGCCCATCAGCACCACGGGCGTGGCCGCGTCCTGCCGGCGAAAGCCACGCACCGCCTCCAGCACCTGGGGCATGCCGATGCCGCGCGCCAGGGCGCGCTCGGAAGCCTTCTGGATCACCGGGCCGTCGGCCATCGGATCGGAGAACGGCACGCCCAGCTCGATGATGTCGGCGCCGCCTCGCACCAGTCCATGCATGATCTGCGGCGTCGCGTCGGCGAACGGATCGCCGACGGTGACGTAGGGAATCAGCGCGGTGCGCCCTGCGGCCTTCAACGTCGCCAGCGTGCCGGCGATGCGGCTCATCGCCGCACCTCGACGACATACAGACTCTTCGCCGACTGAACCTGGCACGACGGCCGGCAGAAGAATTCGGCACCCGACAGGTCGGCCACCGTGCCGATGTCCTTGTCGCCACGGCCCGACAGGTTGACCAGCAGATGCTGGTCGCTGCGCAGCGTCGGCGCCAGCTTCATCGCATAGGCCACGGCATGGCTCGATTCCAGCGCCGGGATGATGCCCTCGCAGCGGCAGAGGTGGTGAAACGCGGCCAGTGCCTCGTCATCGGTGACGCTGACATATTCGGCGCGGCCGATGTCGTGCAGGTAGGCATGCTCCGGTCCGACGCCGGGATAGTCCAGTCCGGCCGACACCGAATGGGTTTCGATGATCTGGCCATTGTCGTCCTGCAGCAGGTAGGTGCGGTTGCCGTGCAGCACGCCCGGCGACCCGGCCGAGATCGACGCCGCGTGCTTGCCGGTTTCGATGCCCTGCCCGGCCGCCTCCACGCCGATCAGCCGCGTGCCGGCCAGCGCAATGTACGGATAGAAGATGCCCATCGCGTTGCTGCCGCCGCCCACGCAGGCAATCACCGCATCGGGCTGGCGTCCGGCCTGCGCCGGCATCTGCGTCAGGCACTCGTCGCCGATGACCCGCTGGAAGTCGCGCACCATCTGCGGGTACGGCGCCGGGCCGGCCACGGTGCCGATGATGTAGAAGGTGTTCTCGACGTTGGTGACCCAGTCGCGCAGCGCTTCGTTGAGCGCGTCCTTCAGCGTCTTGCTGCCCGATTCCACCGGCACCACCTTCGCGCCGAGCAGGTGCATGCGGTAGACGTTGGGCGATTGGCGCTTCATGTCCTCGCTGCCCATGTAGACGATGCATTCCAGCCCGTAGCGCGCGCAGATCGTCGCCGTGGCCACGCCATGCTGGCCGGCGCCCGTCTCGGCAATGATGCGCGGCTTGCCCATGCGGCGTGCCAGCAGCGCCTGGCCGATGGTGTTGTTGATCTTGTGTGCGCCGGTGTGGTTCAGGTCCTCGCGCTTGAGATAGATCTGTGCGCCGCCGAGTTCGCGACTGGTGCGCGCCGCATGGTAGATCGGCGATGGGCGGCCGACGAAATGCGCCAGTTCATCGCGGAATTCGGCCCGGAAGTCGGCATCGTTGCGGTAGTGCGCATAGGCGGCCTTCAGCTCGTCCAGCGCATGCACCAGTGTTTCGGCGACAAAGCTGCCGCCGTAGGGCCCGAAATGCCCGCTGGCATCGGGTTGTTGATAGTCAAGCATGGGTGTGTCCTCAAGGTGTGATGGCGGCCATGCGGGCATCGCCCTCGCGCACCGCCTGGCAGAACCGGCGCATCGCTTCGGCATCCTTGACGCCTTTCGCGCTTTCCACGCCGGAGCTCACGTCCACGGCCCAGGGCCGCACACGGAGCACGCCGTCAATCACATTTGCAGCGTTCAACCCACCAGACAAAACGACCGGAAGGGGCACGTCGGGAGGAACAAGTGACCAATCGAAAGCCTTTCCACCCCCACCGTAGGCCTCGACATGGGCATCGAGCAGCAGGGCCTGCGCGTTGCTGAAACGCGCCGCGAAGTCTAACAAATCGACGCCCGGCGCCATGCGCGCGGCGCGCAGGTAGGCACGGCCCGCAGCGTCACACTGCTGCGGCGCTTCGTCGCCGTGGAACTGCAGCAGTGCCTGCGGCACCTGCGCGATGGCCGCACGCAGCAACTCGGCCGCGGCATTGACGAACAGCAGCACCGGCGTGACAAAAGGCGGCAGCCGCCGCGCCAGCGCCGCAGCGCGCGCCGGCACGACGTGGCGCGGGCTCTTGTCGTAGAGCACGAAGCCAACCGCATCGGCGCCAGCGGCGACCGCGGCATCGACATCGGCCTCGCGTGTCAGGCCGCAGATCTTGATGCGCGTGCGGCGCTCAGGGCAACCAGTCGATGGCCGGGGCGTGCGTTGGGATGCCATGCCGCTCATCGTAGTACGGGCCGACGAAGTACAGGCCATCGGCGGCAAAGGTCGGCGCAGCGGCAGCGCGCGAGCGCGCCGCCAGCACCTCGGCCATCCACTCCGGTGGATATTGCCCCGACCCCACCGCCAACAGGCAACCCATCAGGTTGCGCACCATGTGATGCAGGAAGGCGCTGGCGTCGAAGTCGAAACGCCAGTACGCGCCGCGCCGTTCGATGTCCATGGCGCGCATCGTCTTCACCGACGAAAGCGCTTGGCATTCGGCGGCGCGGAAGGAGCTGAAATCGTGCTCGCCAATCAGATGTGACGCTGCCGCACGCATCGCCGCGCCATCCAGCGGCTTGAAGCTGAAGCCGCACAGCCCGGCCTCCAATGACGGGCGCACCGGCGACTGCAGCAGCAGGTAGCGGTAGCGTCGGCCCAGCGCCGAGTTGCGCGCATGGAATTCGCGAGACACCGGCACACACCACTGCAGCGCGATGTCCCTGGGCAGATAGCGATTGGTGCCCCGCACCCAGGCAAAGGTCTCGCGCGGTACCGGCGCATCGATGTGCAGCACCTGGTTGACGGCGTGCACGCCGGCATCGGTGCGTCCGGCGCAGGTGCTGGTGACACGGGTCGCGGCGAACTCCGACAGCGCCTTGTCGACTTGGTCCTGCAGCGTGCGGCCATCGGGCTGCGACTGCCAGCCGTGATAGGCGCTGCCGCGATAGCTCAGGCCGAACGCCAGGCGCTGGGGTTGCGGATCGGGCATGCGACCATTGTCGGCGATGGCTGGGCGTGCGCCAGAAAGCACGCTGCCGGCGCGAAGGCCGGCATCGTCGGGAAGCGGTGGGCTTCAGGCCAGCCGGTCGAGCATGCCCTGTGCCTTCGACTTGAGTGCGCCATCAGCATGCGCCAGCACCTCTTCGAGAAGGTCGCGCGCGCCTTCCATGTCGCCGATCTGGCGGAACTCCTCGGCCAATTCGAGCTTGCGCGCCAGCGGGTCGGCGTCGTCGTCACTCAGTTCGAAGGACGGCACCGATGCCGCGAAGCCATCGTCGATGTCCAAGGGCATCGGCCGCGAGCTGGCCTTGCCGGAGGCCGAACTGCCCTCGCCCAGCACCAGCTCGCCCAGATCGAAATCCAGCGGACCATTCGGGTCTTCCTTGGCAGCCGCCGGCTTCGACGCTTCGGCCAGGGGCATGTCGATCGAAAAATCGGCGGGCTCGGCGATGGCCGCGCCTGTGGCGAAAGGCCTTGTGACTTCGAGTGCGCTCGGCGTGGTGTCGCTGCTCGCCCGTCCGCCCAGATCCAGGTCGAGGTCCAGATCGAGGCTGGGCACGTCGTCGAGCGAGCCGGCTTCGGAAATCGGCCCTTCGGGCTTCTTGGCCAGCACCGACTGCGGCATCGTCGTCGCGTCCAACGGTTCGACCAGCCGGCCGCCCTCACGCAAGATCAGGTCGGGCTGGCCGCCCGGCGAGTACAACGGATTCTCCGGATCGATCTGTCGGCCCAGTTCCTGGGCCTTGTGCCAATCCTCGCTGTCCGCACCGGCGAGCGCGAACAACTGGCCCGCCAACAGCTCGAAGCCCTTGGTATCCCGCCGCTTGGCATAAACCTCGAGCAGCTTGGTGCGCACCGCCATGCGGTCGGGGTTGGCGCGCATCGCCTCCTTGAGTATTTCCTCGGCCTGCAGGTCGCGGCCATAGGCCAGATAGACATCGGCCTCGGCCACCGGATCGACATCGCCGATGGCATCCAGCTGGCTGAGCGAATAGCTCATCGACGACGCCGACGAGGTGGCGCTGCTCGGCGCATCGTGGGTGTCGATGCGCTGGCCGCCGCTGGCGCCGAAGAACGAGTCGGGTTGCAGCCGGCTTTCCAGGAACGAGGTCTCGCGATCACCCTTGCGCAGCCGGCCGCGCAGCCGGTAGGCACCGAAGCCGGCGATCAAGGCCACCAGCAGCCCCGCGCCGGGCAGCACCAGCGGGTTGTCGAACAGCGAGTCGAGCAGGCTCGGCTCGTCGACTGCGGCCGGCAACGGTGCCGGCGTGGCCGGCTTGGGTGGGGCCGGCGGCGCCACGGGCGCTGGCGCCGCCGCGGCGACCACCGCTGGCGCGGATGCAGCGGCCGTCGCGGGCGCCGTCGGCATGGCCACCACCAGCGGCGCGGATGCCGCCGCAGCGGCCGGCGCAGTGGCCGCCACCCCTGCGGGTGCCGAGGCCTTCGAAGCCGCGGTCTCGCCCTGCAGACGCTTCAAGTCCTCGACATTGCGCGACAGCTCGGCCACGCGGGAGGCGCTGTCCTTCTGCTCGGCCGCCTTCGACAGTCCGGCCTCGGGCGCGGACGCCTTCACCGAGCCCTGGCTCAGCGTCAACTTGTCCGGTGTCGCCGCCGCGGCTTGTTTGTTGTCCTGCACCGAGGCCACCACGCTGCCTTTGGCCTGGCGCGCCGGCTCGTCGGTCTTCTGCGTCGTCACGCCCTGCGCCAGCTGCTGGCGATAGGCGGCGAAGTCGGCGCTTTGCGCACGGATTTCGTCGCGCGCAGCGGCCGCCGAGACCTGTTGCGCCACCTCGGCCGAGGGCACGGTCAACACTTCACCGGCCTTCAGGCGGTTCATGTTGTTGCCCATGAAGGCATCCGGGTTGCCGCGGAACAGGGCCACGAGCATTTGGTCGAGCGACACGTTGCCGCGCTGCACGTTGCGCGCGATGCCGCTCAGCGTGTCGCCGGAGCGCACGCGATAGCTGTCGCTGGTGGCCGCCGCGGCCTTCGGCGCGGGCGCGACAGCCGGGCTTTCAGCCTTCGGCGCCGCGCGCCTTTCGGTCGGTGCGTTCGCCTGCGCCATAGGCACGGGTGCCGGTGCCGGACGCGGTGCCGGCGCAGCCGCCATCGCGGGTGCCGGCGACGGCGCCGCGGACATCGCCGGCGCCACCGGCGCGGCTGCCGGCGCCGCGGCCATGTTGCGCGGCGTGCCGGGCGGGTCGAGCAGCAGGGTGTATTCGCGCACCAGACGGCCACTGGCCCAGTTCATCTCCAGGATGACATCGACGAAAGGCTCGAGCACGGCGCGATCGCTGGTCACGCGCAGGTACGAGCGCCCATCGGGGCGGCGCATCAGCTTGACCTGCGTGCCCGGCAGCACGCTGTTGTAGTCCACACCTGCCGCGCGATAGGCATCGGGCGTGGCCACGCGCAATTGCAGGCTGCCGGCTTCGTCGGGGCCGAGGCTGGTGACATCGATCTCGGCGCGCAGGGGCTCACCCAGCGCCGATTGGATGGTCAGCCGCCCCAGGCCCAAAGCCTGCGCATTCAGGCCCCAAAGGCAGGCGGTGGCAACGGCCAGGCCACTGAGCGCAAAACGCCCGGCTTTCGATCTGCGGTGTTTCAAAGCGTCTCCCCAAGGCGCACGGGCAACTCGCACCGCGCACCAACAACGATCATTCCGGCCAGTCACCGCAACCATATCGGCACGGTTGCACTCAGGCTAAAACACATTCACGACAAGCATATAGGCTCAGTTGCTCATGCAAATGCTGATGTTCGGGGGCAAACGGTCCTGTTTCGGGCCTTTGTCGCAACTTGTCGCCTTGCGGCAACGCTGCTTCAAGCTTCCAGCAGGATGCGCAGCATGCGACGCAAAGGCTCGGCCGCTCCCCACAACAGCTGGTCGCCAATGGTGAAGGCACCGAGGTAGCTCGGCCCCAGCGCCATCTTGCGCAGCCGTCCCACCGGGATGTCCATCGTGCCAGTCACGGCCACCGGCGTCAGCCGGTGCAGGCTGGCTTCGCGCGTGTTCGGCACGAGCTTGACCCAGGCGTTGTCATTCGCGATCAGGCCTTCGATGTCGGCCAGCGGCACGTCGCGCTTGAGCTTGATGGTCAGCGCCTGGCTGTGGCAACGCATCGCGCCGACGCGCACGCACAGCGAATCGATCGGCGTCGGCTCGCTGCCGAAGCCCGGACCGCGGCCGAGGATCTTGTTCGTCTCGGCACCGCCCTTCCATTCCTCCAGGCTGGTGCCGTCGCCCCGGTCGGCGTCGATCCATGGAATCAGGCTGCCGCCCAGCGGCACGCCGAAGTGGGCGACCTCGTCGTCGCCGAGCGCGCGCTGCTTCGCCACCACCTTGCGGTCGATCTCGAGGATCGCCGAGGCCGGGTCGTGCAGCAGGTCGCGCACCTCGCCGTGCAGCGTGCCGTACTGCGTGAGCAGTTCGCGCATGTGCTGCGCGCCGCCACCGGACGCCGCCTGGTAGGTGGCGCAGCTCATCCATTCCACCAGGTCGGCCTTGAACAGCGCACCCACGCCCATCAGCATGCAACTGACGGTGCAGTTGCCGCCGATGTAGTCGCGCACGTTGCGCTTCAGCGCGTCGCGGATGACGTTCAGGTTGACCGGGTCGAGGATGATGACCGCGTCGTCCTGCATGCGCAGCGTCTTGGCCGCGTCGATCCAGTAGCCCTTCCAGCCGGCGGCGCGCAGCGCGGGATGGACCTGTTTGGTGTACTCGCCGCCCTGCGCGGTGATGATGATCTCGCAGCGCTTCAGCGCGGCGAGGTCGTGCGCGTCGTAGAGCCTGCGCTCGTCCTTCGCCATCGCCGGCGCCAGGCCACCGGCATTGCTGGTGGAAAAGAACAGGGGCTCGATCAGGCCGAAGTCGCCTTCCGCCTGCATGCGGTCGAGCAGCACCGAGCCGACCATGCCGCGCCAGCCGACCAGGCCCGTGAGAGGTTGATGTGCCATTTGGGTTCGCCTTGAGGTGATGAGGTGTTCTGCTTCCCGGCTCGCTTCGCCAGGGTCAGAAAAGGCGAATCGAGACCGAACGTCTAGCTCTTGATGGTGGTCTTGGTGGTGCCGCGCAACGCCGCCACCACGGCATCGCCCATTTCGCGCGTGCCGACCCGGCGCGTGCCCTCCGAGGCAATGTCGGGTGTGCGAAAACCGTCGGCCAGCACCTGCTGCACGGCCGATTCGATGCGGTCGGCAGCTTGCGGTTGTTGGAGCGAGTATCGAAGCATCATGGCGGCGGAAAGAATTGTAGCCAACGGGTTGGCGCTGCCCTGGCCGGCGATGTCCGGCGCGCTGCCGTGGCTGGGTTCGTACAGTCCTTTGTTGTTCGCATCCAACGAAGCCGAGGGCAGCATGCCGATCGAGCCGGTCAGCATCGCCGCGGCGTCGGACAGGATGTCACCGAACATGTTGCCGGTGACGACCACGTCGAACTTCTTCGGTGCCTTGACCAGCTGCATCGCGGCGTTGTCCACGTACATGTGGTCGAGCTCGACATCCGCGTATTGCGCATGCACCTCGGAGACCACGTCCTTCCAGAACTGGAAGGTCTCCAGCACGTTGGCCTTGTCGACGCTGGTCACGCGCTTGGACCGTTTGCGCGCCGTCTGGAAGGCGACGTGGGCGATGCGCTCGATCTCCGGGCGGCTGTAGCGCATGGTGTCGAAGGCTTCTTCGGTGCCAGGGAAATGCCCGTCCACCGCCACGCGGCGGCCGCGCGGCTGGCCGAAGTAGATGTCGCCGGTGAGCTCGCGGATGATCAGGATGTCCAGCCCGGCCACCAGCTCGGGCTTCAGGCTCGACGCCGCGGTCAGCTGCGGATAGCAGATGGCGGGGCGGAAATTGGCGAACAGCCCCAGGTGCTTGCGCAGGCCGAGGATCGCCTGTTCGGGGCGCAGCACGCGCTCCAGCTTGTCGTACTTCCAGTCGCCGACGGCGCCGAACAGGATGGCGTCGGCCGCCTTGGCCAGCGCCAGCGTGGTGTCGGGCAGCGGGTGGCCGTGGGCTTCATAGGCCGCGCCGCCGACCGGGGCCGTCTCGGCCTCGAACTTCAGCTCCAGCGCGTGCAGCACCTTCACCGCCTCGGCCATGATCTCGGGGCCGATGCCGTCGCCGGGCAGGATGGCAATCTTCATCTGTCTGTTCTCGAGGTCAAACCAGGTTGTGGGCCAGCCAGGGCATGCGGGCCAGGCGCTCGGCCTCGAAGGCGCGGATCTTGTCGGCATGGCGCAGCGTCAGGCCGATGTCGTCGAAGCCATTGAGCAGGCAGTACTTGCGAAAACGCTCCACCTCGAAGGGCAGCTCGCTGCCATCGGGCTTGACGATCACCTGGCGCGGCAGATCGATGGTCAACGCATAGCCGACGAAGCCCTTCACCTCGTCGAACAACTGCGCCACCTGCGCTTCGGACAACTGGATCGGCAGCAGGCCGTTCTTGAAGCAGTTGTTGAAGAAGATGTCGGCATAGCTGGGCGCGATCAGCGCGCGGAAGCCGAACTGCTGCAGGGCCCACGGCGCGTGCTCGCGGCTGGAACCGCAGCCGAAATTGCGCCGCGCCAGCAGGATCGACGCGCCCTGGTAGCGCGCCTGGTTGAGCACGAAATCGGGGTTGGGCCTGCGCGAGCCCGGATGCTGGCCAGGCTCGCCCTTGTCCAGGTAGCGCCACTCGTCGAACAGGTTCGGGCCGAAACCCGAACGCTGGATCGACTTCAGGAACTGCTTCGGAATGATCGCGTCGGTATCGACGTTCTCGCGGTCCATCGGGGCAGCGAGGCCCTTGTGCACGGTGAAGGCTTGCATCTACTTCTTCTTCGCGGCGTTTTCGATGCTGTCGCCGGCATTGGAGATGTCCTTGCCCATGCCGGCGATGGTGTTGCAGCCGGTCAGCAGCGCCAACATGGCGAGGCAGGCAAATAGTTTCTTCATGTGTCCCTCCTTGATCAGACGATGCGCCGCACGTCGACGAAGTGGCCCTGCAGCGCGGCCGCTGCAGCCATGGCCGGGCTGACCAGGTGCGTGCGTCCGCCGTTGCCCTGGCGCCCTTCGAAGTTGCGATTGCTGGTGGAAGCGCAGCGCTCGCCCGGTTCCAGCCGGTCGGCGTTCATCGCCAGGCACATGCTGCAGCCCGGCTCGCGCCATTCGAAGCCGGCCGCCTTGAACACCTTGTCCAGGCCTTCGGCCTCTGCCTGCGCCTTCACCAGGCCGGAACCGGGCACGACCATCGCCAGCTTGATGTTCGGCGCCACCTTGCCGCCGACTTTTCTGACCACCGAGGCGGCATCGCGCAGGTCCTCGATGCGGCTGTTGGTGCATGAGCCGATGAACACCTTGTCCAGATGCACGTCGGCCAGCGGCTTGTTCGGTTCCAGCCCCATGTAGGTCAGCGCGCGCTCGATCGCGCCGCGCTTGACCGCGTCCTTCTCCTTTTCGGGGTCGGGCACGCGGTCTTCGATGGACAACACCATCTCGGGAGAGGTGCCCCAGGTGACCTGCGGGCGAATCATCGTCGCGTCGAGGTCCACCACCTGGTCGAAACGCGCACCTGCGTCGGTGTGCAGCGTGCGCCAGTAGGCCGCCGCCTGGTCCCACTCCACTCCCGCGGGCGCGAAGGGCCGGCCCTTCACATAGGCCAGCGTCTTGTCGTCCACCGCCACCAGCCCGGCGCGCGCACCGGCCTCGATGGCCATGTTGCACACCGTCATGCGCCCTTCCATGCTCAGCGCGCGGATGGCCGAGCCGCCGAACTCGATGGTGGTGCCGGTGCCGCCGGCGGTGCCGATGCGGCCGATGATGGTCAGCACGATGTCCTTCGCGGTCACGCCGCGCTGCACCTGGCCTTCGACCTTGATCAGCAGGTTCTTGGCCTTCTTCGCCAGCAGCGTCTGCGTGGCCATCACATGCTCGACCTCGCTGGTGCCGATGCCGTGCGCCAGCGCGCCGAAGGCACCGTGCGTGCTGGTGTGGCTGTCGCCGCAGACGACGGTCATGCCCGGCAGCGTGGCCCCCTGCTCCGGCCCGATGACGTGCACGATGCCCTGGCGCTTGTCCAGGAAGGGAAAATATGCCGCCGCGCCGAAGGCCTTGATGTTGGCATCGAGCGTGACCACCTGCTGCTTGCTGGTGGGATCGACGATGCCGTCGTAGCCACGCTCCCAGCCGGTGGTCGGCGTGTTGTGGTCGGCGGTGGCGACGATGGAACTGGTGCGCCAGACCTTGCGCCCAGCCAGGCGCAGGCCCTCGAAGGCCTGCGGGCTGGTGACCTCGTGCACCAGGTGGCGGTCGATGTACAGCACCGCGGTGCCGTCTTCTTCGGTGTGGACGACATGGTCGTCCCAGAGCTTGTCGTACAGGGTGCGGGCGGTCATGGGGCGGCCTTCACTTTCGTAGGGGCAGATTGTCGCGCGGCCGGGGCCGGCGCGTGCGGGTCGGCGGCCCACGGGCACAGCGCGCCGACGAACTTGTGCAGCGCTGGCGGCAGCACCGGCTGCTCGCGCACCGCCAGGCGGTACTCGCGCTCGGCCAGCTCGTCCTGCGGTTCAAGCACGACCACGTCGAACAGCCGCGCCAGCCGCTCGGCGACGGTGCCCGGCAGCACGGCCACGCCCAGGCCGGCCTCGACCAGCTGCACGATGGCGTCGAAGCCGCGCACATGCAGCCGCGTGTCGAGCCGGCGGCCTAGCGCCTCGGCGCGCTCGCGCATGCGTTCCTGCGCGGCCGCGCCCAGGTGCAGCCCGACCAGCTCGAAATCGAGCAGCGCATCGAAACCCACCGCGGCGCGGCGCGCCAGCACATGGCCGCGCGGCACCACCACCGCCAGGCGGCTGCGGGCGTAGGGCCAGTGGCGCAGCCGCGGGTCGTGCACCGGTGGCACGAAGATGCCGACGTCGGCACGGCCTTCGGCCACCGCGGCCTGCACCTCGGCGCTGGTCAGGTCTTGCAGGCTGATGCGGATGCCCGGATGGGCGCGCGAAAAAGCCGCCAGATCGGCGGGCAAGGCCTCGGCGATGGCGCCGGCGGCTGCGGCCACCCGCAGGTGGCCCTGGATGCCACGGCCGAATTCGAGCACCTCGCTTTCCAGCGCGTGCGGCTGCGCGCGAACGCACGTGGCGCACCAGCGCATGGCCGGCTTCGGTGGGCTCGACGCCGCGCGCGCGGCGCTCGAACGGCGGCACGCCCAGGCGTGTTTCCAGGTCGCTCAGGCGCTTGCTGGCCGCCGCCAAGGCCAAGCCTTCACGCGCGGCGCCACGCGTGATGCTGCGGGTTTCGGCGATGGCAAGCACGAGGTCGAGGGTTTGCAGGTCGAAGCGCATGGCAGCGCGCCGGAGGCGGCGGCGAGCCCCTATTTTCTCACGAAGGCTTCTACGCTGATCGTCCTCAATGCCAACGAAGCCTTCGCGAATGGCGAAGTCAGCCCAGTGCGCTCAGAACCTCCGGTGGCGCCTGCACCAGCTCGATCAGCACGCCCTCGCCGCCCAGCGGAAACTGTTCGTTGCCCTTGGGGTGGATGAAGCAGATGTCGTGGCCGGCCGCGCCCTTTCGGATGCCGCCCGGTGCGAAGCGCACGCCGTGGGCCGTCATCCAGTCGACGGCCTTGGGCAGGTCGTCGACCCAAAGACCCACGTGGTTCAGCGGCGTGGTGTGCACCGCCGGCTTCTTGTCCGGGTCCAGCGGCTGCATCAGGTCGACCTCGACCGCGTGCGCGCCTTCGCCCAGCGCGCAGATGTCCTCGTCGACGTTCTCGCGCTCGCTGACGAAAGTGCTCTTCACGCTCAGGCCGAAGATGTCCACCCACAGCGCGCGCAGCTTGTGCTTGTCGGGCCCGCCGATGGCCACCTGCTGCAGGCCCAGGATGCGAAACGGCTTGTCCTTCATCCGGCCCCCCGCTCAGGCAAAACTCAGGATCGGCTGGTCCACCGCCAGGCTTTCGCCCTGCTTGGCCAACACCTCGGCCACGGTGCCATCCTGCGCCGCAGTGAGGATGTTCTCCATCTTCATGGCCTCGATCACGGCCAGCTTCTCGCCCGCCTGAACCACCTGCCCAGGCTTGACGGCGATGTTGGCCAGCAGCCCGGGCATCGGCGAAAGCAACAGCTTGCTCAAGTCCGGCGGCGCCTTGAAGGGCATCTTGCGCAGCAGTTCCGCGGCGCGTGCGCTCATCACCTGGGCTTCGATGCGCCGGCCGTTGTGCTCGATGCGCATCCACAGGCCGTGGCGCTCGAGCTGCGCCGTGAAGGGCTGACCGTTGCAGATGCCGCTGCCGCGCATGTCGCCGAAGCGCCAGTCGCTTTCGATGGCGTAGCGCCGCCCTGCCACCGTGACCACCATCCGCCCCTCGCGGGTGATGGCGGCTGGCACATGCGTATGCTGGCCGCGCTCGCCTTTGACGACGACGACGAAATCGTCGCCGACGATCGCCAGGTGCCCCGCCAGCTGGCCGCTGATGGCGGCGGCGCGCTCGCGGTAACGCCGGTAGGCGGCAGCGGCCAGGACCACCAGGAAATCGGGGTTTTCGTGCGGCACGTCCTCGGCGCGAAACCCTTGCGCGTAGTGCTCGGCGATGAAGCCGGTGTTGAAGTCGCCCGAGACGAACTTCGGATGCGCCAGCAATGCCGCCTGGAACGGGATGTTGCTGGCCACGCCACGGATGACGAAGCCGTTCAGCGCCTCGCGCATCTTGCCGATGGCGTCGTTGCGATCGGTGCCGTGCACGATCAGCTTGGCGATCATCGAGTCGTAGTACATCGGGATCTCGCCGCCTTCATAGACGCCGGTGTCGACGCGCACACCACCACCTTCCGGCACCGGCATCGCCGCTTCCATCGTCGTCGGCGGCGGCATGTAGCGCACCAGCCGGCCAGTGGACGGCAGGAAGCCGCGGAACGGATCCTCGGCATTGATGCGGCATTCCATCGCCCAGCCGCGCCGCGGGATCTGTGCTTGCGTGAAGGGCAGCTTCTCGCCGGTGGCGACGCGGATCATCTGCTCCACCAGGTCGATGCCGGTGATGCATTCGGTGACCGGGTGCTCCACCTGCAGCCGCGTGTTCATCTCCAGAAAGTAGAAGCTCTGGTCCTTGCCGACGACGAACTCCACCGTGCCGGCGCTCTGGTAGTTGACGGCCTTGGCCAGCGCCACCGCCTGCTCGCCCATCGCCTTGCGCGTGGCCTCGCTGATGAAGGGGCTGGGCGCTTCCTCGATGACTTTCTGATGGCGGCGCTGGATCGAGCACTCCCGCTCATGAAGATAGACCGTGTTGCCGAACGCATCGGCCAGCACCTGGATCTCGATATGGCGCGGGCTTTCGACGAACTTCTCGATGAAGACGCGGTCGTCGCCGAAGCTGATGCGAGCCTCGTTGCGGCAGGCGGAAAAGCCGTCGAACGCCTGCTTGTCGTCGTAAGCCACACGCAGACCCTTGCCGCCTCCGCCCGCGCTGGCCTTGATCATCACCGGATAGCCGATGTCCTTGGCGATCTGCACCGCGCGCTCGGGCGTTTCGATGGCTTCGTTCCAGCCCGGAATGGTGTTGACCTTGGCTTCGAGCGCGAGCTTCTTCGACGCGATCTTGTCGCCCATCGCGGCAATCGACGCATGTTTGGGGCCGATGAAGACGATGCCTTCTTCCTCGATCCGTCGCGCGAAGACCTCGTTCTCGGACAAGAAGCCGTAGCCTGGATGCACGGCCTGCGCGCCGGTGCGCTTGCACGCATCGATGATCTTGTCCATCACCAGGTAACTCTCGCGGCTGGGCGCGGGGCCGATGCCCACCGACTCGTCGGCCAGCTCGACATGGCGCGCATCGCGGTCGGCCTCGGAGTACACCGCCACCGTG
This sequence comes from uncultured beta proteobacterium, assembly GCA_963837675.1. Classification (GTDB taxonomy): domain Bacteria; phylum Pseudomonadota; class Gammaproteobacteria; order Burkholderiales; family Burkholderiaceae_C; genus Rubrivivax. The sequence continues at coordinate 28,675 of CAWIOH010000004.1, forward strand.
GCGATGCCCATCTTCGTCGCCGTCTTGATGACGCGGCAGGCGATCTCGCCCCGATTCGCGATCAGGATCTTCTTAAACATGGCATGGCTCCATCGGGTCGAGATCACCTGTGAGCGCTGCACGCACCATGCAATTTGGCTTCGCCGCAACGGCCATGCGGCCGTTGTCGCCTCGATTCGCAATCAGGATCTTCTTGAACATCACCGACCTCACAGGGGAATGTTGCCGTGCTTGCGCCACGGGTTGTCGAGCTTCTTGTCGCGCAGCATCGCCAGGCTGCGGCAGATGCGCTTGCGCGTCTCGTGCGGCTGGATGACGTCGTCGATGAAGCCGCGCGCGCCGGCGACGAAGGGGTTGGCGAACCGCGCCTTGTATTCGGCCTCGCGCGCGGCCAGCTTGGCGGCGTCCTTCTTCTCTTCGCGGAAGATGATCTCCACCGCGCCCTTGGCGCCCATCACCGCGATCTCGGCGTTCGGCCAGGCGAAGTTGACATCGCCGCGCAGGTGCTTGGAGCTCATCACGTCGTAGGCACCCCCGTAGGCCTTGCGCGTGATCACCGTCACCTTCGGCACGGTGCATTCGGCATACGCGTACAGCAGCTTGGCACCGTGCTTGATGATGCCGCCGTATTCCTGGCTCGTTCCGGGCATGAAGCCGGGCACGTCGACGAAGGTGACCACCGGTATGTTGAAGGCATCGCAGAAGCGCACGAAGCGCGCCGCCTTGATGCTGCTCTTGATGTCCAGGCAGCCGGCCAGCACCATCGGGTTGTTGGCGACGATACCCACGCTCGCGCCGTCCATGCGCGCGAAGCCGATGACGATGTTCTGCGCGTGCTCGCGCTGCAGTTCGAAGAAGTCGCCGTCGTCCACCACCTTGTAGATCAGCTCCTTGATCTCGTAGGGCTTGTTCGGGTTGTCGGGCACCAGCGTGTCCAGGCTCATGTCCAAGCGCTCGGCCGGGTCGCCGCTGGGGCGCAAGGGCGGCTTCTCGCGGTTGTTGAGCGGCAGGTAGTTGAAGAAGCGGCGCAGCATCGCGATCGCCTCGACGTCGTTCTCGAAGGCCAGGTCGGCCACGCCGCTGCGCGTGGTGTGGCTGACGGCGCCGCCCAGTTCCTCGGCAGTGACTTCCTCGTGCGTCACGGTCTTCACCACCTCGGGGCCGGTGACGAACATGTAGCTCGAATCCTTGACCATGAAGATGAAATCGGTCATCGCCGGCGAATACACCGCGCCGCCGGCGCAGGGGCCCATGATCATGCTGATCTGCGGCACCACGCCGCTGGCCATGACATTGCGCTGGAACACCTCGGCATAACCGCCGAGCGAGGCCACGCCTTCCTGGATGCGCGCGCCGCCGCTGTCGTTGAGGCCGATGACGGGCGCGCCGACCTTCATCGCCTGGTCCATCACCTTGCAGATCTTCTCGGCATGGGCTTCGCTGAGCGCGCCGCCGAAGACGGTGAAATCCTGGCTGAAGACGAACACCAGCCGGCCATTGATCATGCCGTAGCCAACCACCACGCCATCACCCGGAATCTTGTTGTCGGCCATGTCGAAGTCGGCGCAACGATGCTCGACGAACATGTCCCATTCCTCGAAGCTGCCGGGGTCGAGCAGCAGTTCGATGCGCTCGCGCGCGCTGAGCTTGCCCTTGGCGTGCTGCGCTTCGATGCGCTTCGGGCCGCCGCCCATGCGCGCGGCCTGGCGCTTGCGCTCGAGCTGTTCATTGATGTCGTGCATGCAGTGCCTCTGAGGTGTCGTTGAAACTGTCGGGGGCCGCCGCGGCTTTCAACACCGGCTGCCGCGCGGAATGAATCAGGTCGGCGGGCGTCATGGCGCCGAGCCTACGCCCATCTCTGCAAGCAGCCGGCGCGCCGCCACGGATGGCAGCACGGCACCTGCATCCACTTGCTGCAGCAGGCCCGGCAGCGCGGCGCGCACGGCAGGGTGCCGACGGAATGCGGCGCGCAACGCGGCGTCGATGCGTTCCCACATCCATGTCGTGTTCTGCAGCGCGCGCCGCCCGGTCAGCCGGCTGCTGGCCGATTGCATCTCGCGAAAACGAGACACGCGCGCCCAGAACTCGTCCAGCCCTTGAGCCTTCAGCGCGCTGAGTTGCATCACCTGCGGCTGCCAGCGCCTGCCATCTTCGGCGTGCTGCGGATGGCCCTGCTGGCCGAGCAGGCGCAGCGCCGAGGTGATCTGTGTGCGCGCGCGCATGGCGGCGTCGGCGTCGAGATCGGCCTTGTTGATCACCACCAGATCGGCCAGCTCCATCACACCCTTCTTGATGGCCTGCAGGTCGTCGCCGGCATTGGGCAACTGCATCAGCACGAACATGTCGGTCATGCCGGCCACCGCCGTCTCGCTCTGGCCGACGCCGACCGTTTCGACGATGACGATGTCGTGACCGGCCGCTTCCACCACCAGCATGGCCTCGCGCGTCTTTTCGGCGACGCCACCCAGCGTGCCCGAGGCCGGGCTGGGCCGGATGAAGGCATGCTCCTGCACCGACAGCTGCTCCATGCGCGTCTTGTCGCCGAGGATCGAGCCGCCCGAGACGCTGCTGGAGGGGTCCACCGCCAGCACCGCCACGCGGTGGCCACGTTCGATGAGCCACAGCCCCAGTGCCTCGATGAAGGTGCTCTTGCCCACGCCGGGCACGCCGCTGATGCCGAGTCGAAAGGCCTTGCCGCTGTGCGGCAGCAAGGCATCGAGCAGCGCATCGGCACGTTCCCGGTGATCGGCGCGCGTCGATTCCAGCAGGGTGATGGCCTTGGCCATGGCGCGGCGCTGCACTGCAGGGTTGCCCTGAAGAATGCCTTCCAGCATCTGGACGTCCGTCACCACCACAAGAGCCGAGCCTTTCGAAGTGAGGTTTCAGCTGCGAGGATGGACAACAGAACCGCGCAGATGCCGAGGACAGCAAACACCCAGACCAATCGGGTGTAGCCCTCCCACCAGGCCGCTAGCCCAAAGACGAATGAGATGGCAGCACAGCCGACCGCAGTCGCGACGCGCTGGCCCCTTGTGATGGCCATTGCTCAAACGGCCGCCTGGGCCTTGCGGATCTGCTCGAGCACGTCCTTCGCACTCGCGGGGATCGGCGTGCCCGGGCCATAGATGCCTTTGACGCCGGCGGCATACAGCGCGTCGTAGTCCTGCCGCGGAACGACACCGCCGACGAAGACGACGATGTCGCCGCCGCCCTGGTCACGCAAGGCCTGGATGATCGCCGGGACCAGCGTCTTGTGCCCGGCGGCCAAGGTGCTGACGCCCACCGCGTGCACGTCGTTCTCGATCGCCTGGCGTGCGCATTCCTCAGGTGTCTGGAACAGCGCGCCGATGTCGACGTCGAAGCCCAGGTCGGCGAAGGCCGTGGCCACCACCTTGGCACCGCGGTCGTGCCCGTCCTGGCCGAGCTTGGCGATCATCACGCGCGGGCGGCGGCCCTGTTCTTCGGCAAAGGCCGCGATCTCCACCTTGAGCTTGTCCCAGCCTTCGGCGGAATCGTAGGCGGCCGCATACACACCGGTCACCTTCTGGATGTCGGCGCGGTGGCGCCCGAAGACCTTCTCCAATGCATCGCTGATCTCGCCCACGGTGGCGCGCGCGCGCACCGCGTCGATGCTCAGGCCGAGCAGGTTGCCCTGACCCGACGCGGCGGCCGCGCCCAGCGCTTCGAGCGCGGCGGTCACCTTGACGCCATCGCGCTGGGCCTTGACCTGCTGCAGCCGCTCGATCTGCTGCAGCCGCACCTGCACGTTGTCGACCTCGCGCACCTCGATCGGATCTTCGCTCTTCGGCTTGTACTTGTTGACGCCGACGATCACGTCCTTGCCCGAATCGATGCGCGCCTGCTTCTCGGCGGCGCTGGCTTCGATCTTCAGCTTGGCCCAGCCCGAATCCACCGCACGCGTCATCCCGCCCATGGACTCGACCTCGTCGAGGAGGGCTTGCGCCGCATCGGCCATGTCCTGCGTCAGCTTTTCCATCATGTAGCTGCCGGCCCAGGGGTCGACCACGCTGGTGATGTGCGTTTCTTCCTGCAGGATCAGCTGGGTATTGCGCGCGATGCGCGAGCTGGTCTCGGTGGGCAGCGCGATGGCCTCGTCGAAGCTGTTGGTGTGCAGGCTCTGCGTGCCGCCGAAGACCGCGGCCATGGCCTCGATCGTGGTGCGCACGACGTTGTTGTACGGGTCCTGCTCGGTCAGGCTCCAGCCGCTGGTCTGGCAATGCGTGCGCAGCATCAGGCTCTTCGGCTGCCTGGCGCCGAAGCCCTGCATGATGCGGCACCACAGCAGCCGCGCGGCGCGCATCTTGGCGATCTCCAGATAGAAGTTCATGCCGATGGCCCAGAAGAAACTCAGGCGCCCGGCGAAGGCGTCGACATCCAGGCCCTTGGCGAGCGCGGTCTTGACGTATTCCTTGCCGTCGGCGAGCGTGAAGGCCAGTTCCAGCGCCTGGTTCGCGCCGGCCTCCTGCATGTGGTAGCCACTGATGCTGATCGAGTTGAACTTCGGCATGTGCTCGGCCGTGTACGCGATGATGTCGCCGACGATGCGCATCGACGGCTCGGGCGGGTAGATGTAGGTGTTGCGGACCATGAACTCCTTGAGGATGTCGTTCTGGATGGTCCCGCTCAATTGCGCCTGGCCGACGCCCTGCTCTTCGGCCGCCACCACGTAGCCGGCCAGGATCGGCAGCACCGCGCCGTTCATCGTCATGCTCACGCTCACGCGGTCCAGCGGGATGCCGTCGAACAGGATCTTCATGTCCTCGACCGAGTCGATGGCCACGCCGGCCTTGCCGACGTCGCCGGTGACGCGCGGATGGTCCGAGTCGTAGCCGCGGTGCGTGGCCAGATCGAAGGCCACGCTCACACCCTGGCCGCCGGCGGCCAGCGCCTGGCGATAGAAGGCATTGCTCTCCTCGGCGGTGGAAAAGCCGGCGTATTGGCGGATGGTCCACGGCCGCACCGCATACATCGTCGCCTGCGGGCCACGTGCATAGGGCACAAAGCCGGGCAAGGTGTCGGCGTGCGGCAGGCCCACCAGGTCGGCGGCGGTGTAAAGCGGCTTGACGGTGATGCCTTCGGGCGTGACCCAATCCAACCCCTCGAGCCGGCCGCCCGGCGCCGACTTGGCGGCAGCCCGGCGCCAGGCGTCCAGGGCATCGGCACTCTTGTCGGTGGCTTCGGTCATCGCTTTCTCCATTCTCTCGGACTGGCGCCTGGCACACGGCACACGGCACACGGCACCCGGTCAGTGTCGCGCAGTTCGACGGGCGATCACCCCCTCTTGCCGGGTGGGACACCATAGGCTGTAGTATTCATAATTATGAATGCAAAACCCGCGTCGCGCTGACATGCCGCCTGTCGCCTCGACATCGGCGCTGTCGCCTCGGGCGCTGTACCAGGAAGTGGCCGAGCAATTGCGCCAGCAGATCTTCGCCCGTGTGCTGGAGCCCGGCAGCTGGATCGACGAGATGAAGCTGGCGCAGAGTTCGGCATCAGCCGCACGCCACTGCGCGAGGCGCTGAAGGTGCTGGCCGTCGAAGGCCTGGTGACGATGAAGCTGCGCCGCGGCGCCTATGTCACGGACGTGTCGCGCGACGACGTGGCCCAGGTCTATCACCTGCTGGCCTTGCTGGAAAGCGATGCCGCAGCGCACGTGGCCGCGTCGGCCGACCCCGCGCAACGCGCCCGTCTGTCGCAACTGCATGCCCGCTGGAAAAACAGACGCGCCAACGCGACGCTTTCTTCGCCACCAACGAGGCCTTCCACATGGCCTTGCTGGACATCGCCGGCAACCGCTGGGCCACACAGATCGTCACCGATCTGCGCAAGGTGATGAAACTCAACCGCCACCACTCGCTGTTCAAGCTGGGGCGCATCGCCGATTCACTGGCCGAACACCGCGCATTGATGCGGGCCATCGATGAGGGCCGGGCCGAGCAGGCACATGCATTGATGCAAGCGCACTTCGCCAACGGACTGGCGGCGGCGGTGCCTTGATGCTCAGCGGCCCGGCGCCGCCGCGTCCTGCGCCACCAGCGCCGCCACGTCCGCGGCGATCAAATCCCAGAACGGGTTGCTGCGCAGCCGGGTCAACGAGCCCAGCGACAGTGTGATGGCACCGTTTTCGCCGCGCAGCAACCACGAGCCGATGCTGGGGATGCCATCGTGGCCGCTGCCGCGCACGAAGCCATAGACCGGATCGTCAGGCGGAAAGGGCAGCGCCACATGGCTCAGCGACACCAGGTCGTCGGGCCAGGTCAGCGACGTATCGCGCATCGTGCGCGTGCCGTCGGGCGCAAGCCGATGCACCACCACCCGGGCATCGGCGCGCTCGCCGTTGCTGACGATGTCCAGCGTGTAGCCGCGCGAAGCGCGGCCCAGGCCTTCGATCAGTTCGCGGGCTTCCGGGCGGGCCACGCCGCGCAGCGCGCTAGATCGATTCATATCGAACATCACCAGCCGGTGCGCCGGGCTCTTCAGCCGCGCGAACACTTCAGTCACCAGGCCGCGCGAGCCGACGGTGGCGTCGACCACCGACTGCCAGGCCGTCACCGGCGCCAGCTGCGCGAGAAGGCCGGCGCGCTCGGCCTCGGCCAGCGACCGCTGCAGCACGCGCGTGGCCCGGTTGATCTGCCGCGACGCGTTGACCGGGAAGGAATTGAACTTGTAGGGGTCGAACTCGGGCGCGATCGACTGCCAGTGCACCTTGTCCAGCACCGGCAGCGGCAGCACGGCAAAGATGTCGATGATCTCGGCCAGCGCGGCCACCGGCGTCAGCTCGATGGCCGGCGACACCAGCAGCACGCGGTCGGGTCGGCGCAGCGACGCATCCTGCAAGGCATCCAGCGCGTACTGCAGGGCGAGAGTGCCGCCCGAGGAGTAGCCACCGATGTAGAAGCGCTGGCCGGCGGGCGTGCGCGCAGCCACATCGCGTGCGGCCAGGTGCACCGCCGCGGTCCAGTCGCTTGCGCTCATGGCCGCCATCATCGACGGCAGGGTGCCGTGGCCGGGCAGGCGCAGCACCGTGACCTCGAAGCCCTGGCCGTGCAGCGTCTGCGCAAGGGCCCGTACCGAGTAGGGTGAGTCGGTCAGACCATGCACCAGCAGCGCATGGCCCGCGGGTTGCGGCACCGTCAGCCGAAACGAGCGGTTGTAGGGCGCGCCATCGGCCAGGCGCTGCGGTGCGCCTGCCGGGTTGAAGCGGCTATAGGTGAAGGCCTCCTCGGCAAGCCTGCCGCAGGCGGGGGCCGGCGCGCACCCGGACGCCAGGCCGTCGCGGGCCCAGGCCTGCGTCTTGGCCTGCAGCTCCTCGAACAAGCGGCCTTCAAGTTGCAGATAGGCGGCGAAATCCATGGCCCCATCGCGCTGGGCATCGAACTCCTGACCGAGCCGCTGAACATGCCACGGCATCAGCGGCGGCAATGCCGTCACGGCGTAGAACGTGAAGCCCAGCGCGATGGCCAGCAGGATCGACAGCAGCCACAAGGCCAGGCGCAAGGCCCAGCGCGCGATGCGGCGCAGGATCATTGGCGCTGAATCAGCCGGACTTGGCCTTCGCGGCAGCCACCTCGCGCGCCAGCTCGTCGCGGCTCCTGTAGTGCGGCACGCGGTCGATCAGGCGCTGAGTGCGTTGCCACTCGCTGAAATGCCCCTGCACTTCGTCGGCCCAGTAGCGATCGGCCAGCGCGATGTTGCCGGCGTGATCGAGATCGAAGGCCGCCAGCGCCGCGGCATCGGCGAAGAAGAACAGCCGCCCATCGATGAATTGCCACTGCCGCGGATCGGCGCGATCGGGGATGGCAAACACCATTCGCATTGCGTCATAGCCGTGATAGGCGGGCTGGTATCTGGCCGGGTCGCGCTGGAAGGCATCCAGGTGGGCCTGGCTGGCAAACAGGTACGCCACCTGCTCGTGGTCGACGCGCAGCTCGGGCTTGCCCGGCAAGGCCAGGCGTTCGCTGAAATAGGCCACGACGTCGTAGCCTTGCAGCATCAATCTCGGTTCGTCAACCCGATAGACGGCATTCACCGGCTTCATCGCCGATGACGGGTTCTGCGCGATCAGCGAATTGCAGCCGCCCAGCAGCCAGGCCGCCACCAGCGCGACGATGCCGACGCCGGGGCGAAACCCGCGCTCAGCGCTGCGCGAGCGGCTTGACATCGCGCGACACCGCGCCGCCGTACAGCTGGCGCGGCCGGCCGATCTTGTATTCCGGGTCGCCGATCATCTCGTTGAGCTGGGCGATCCAGCCGACCGTGCGCGCCAGCGCGAAGATGGCGGTGAACAGGCTCACCGGAATGCCGATCGCGCGCTGCACGATGCCCGAGTAGAAGTCGACGTTCGGATACAGCTTGCGGCTGACGAAGTAGTCGTCTTCCAGCGCGATCTTCTCCAGCGCCATCGCCAGCTTGAACAGCGGGTCGTCGTGCAGGCCCAGCGCGTTCGAGCACCTCGTGGCAGGTCTCGCGCATCAGCTTGGCGCGCGGGTCGTAGTTCTTGTAGACGCGGTGGCCGAAGCCCATCAGCTTGACGTTGCAGTTCTTGTCCTTCACCTGCTTGATGAAGTCGCCGATCTTCTCGACGCCGCCGTTGCGCTGGATGTCCTCCAGCATGTTCAGCGCCGCCTCGTTGGCGCCGCCGTGCGCCGGGCCCCACAGGCAGGCCACGCCGGCAGCGATCGCGGCGAAGGGGTTGGTGCCCGAGCTGCCGCACAGCCGCACGGTCGAGGTCGAGGCGTTCTGCTCGTGGTCGGCATGCAGGATGAAGATGCGGTCGATCGCGCGCACCAGCACGTCGTTGGGCACGTACTCCTCGCACGGCGTGCCGAACATCATGCGCATGAAGTTGGCCGAGTACGACAGGTCGTTCTTCGGGTAGATGTAGGGCTGGCCGATGCCGTACTTGTAGGCCATCGACACCAGCGTGGGCATCTTGGCGATCAGGCGGATGGCCGAGATCTCGCGGTGCCGCGGGTTGTTGATGTCGGTGCTGTCGTGATAGAAGGCCGACATGCCGCCGACCAGGCCGGTCATCACCGCCATCGGGTGCGCGTCGCGGCGGAAGCCGCGCAGGAAGAACTGCATCTGCTCGTTGACCATGGTGTGGTGGGTCACCAGATGGTCGAACTCGTCCTTCTGCTGCTGCGTTCGGCAGTTCGCCGTACAGCAGCAGGTAGCAGGTGTCCAGGAAGTCGCAGTGCTCGGCCAGCTGCTCGATCGGGTAGCCGCGGTACAGCAGCTCGCCCTTGTCGCCGTCGATGTAGGTGATGCTCGAGTTGCACGCCGCCGTGGACAGGAAGCCCGGGTCGTAGGTGAACTTGCCGGTCTGCGCGTAGAGCTTGCGGATGTCGATGACGTCGGGACCGACGCTGCCCTTGTAGATCGGCAGGTCCATCGACGGGCTGCCGTCGGAGAAGGACAGCGTGGCTTTCACATCGGACGGGGCATCATCATGGCGATTCTTCCTTCGCAAGTGGGCACCGGCGCGGGCCGGCGCATCGACATCAGCACCTCGCTCACTTCCGGACGATCGAGCATCCGTCGGCAGTTCGCTGCGGCGCCAGCAGCAGGTCCAGCAGATCGTTGTCGGACAGTTCCAGCAACGCATTTCAGGCCCTCGGCCTGACGCAGGCTCAAGCCTCGCGCGTGGCGTTCGAAAGTAGCGTTCGATGAACAGGTCGTTTTCGAGCAGCCCGCGGCGGCAGCGCCACTTCAGGCGGCTCAGCGCCCGTTCGTCGAGCAGAGTCTCCACGCCTTGGCTTGCCTGATTCTGACCTCGGCGCACTCAGACCGTGCGCCGGACCATCATTTCCTTGATCTTGCCGATGGCCTCGCGTCGGGTTCAAGTCCTTTAGGGCAGACATCGACGCAATTCATGATGGTGTGGCAGCGGAACAGGCGGTACGGGTCTTCCAGGTTGTCCAGCCGCGCAGCCGGTGTCCTGGTCGCGGCTGTCGGCGATGAAGCGGTAGGCCTGCAGCAGCCCTGCCGGGCCGACGAACTTGTCGGGGTTCCACCAGAAGCTCGGGCAGCTGGTGGAGCAGCTGGCGCACAGGATGCACTCGTACAGGCCGTTCAGCTCGTCGCGCTCTTCCGGGCTCTGCAGCCGCTCCTTCTCCGGCGGCGGGGTGTCGTTGACCAGGTACGGCTTGATCGACTCGTACTGCTTGAAGAACTGCGTCATGTCGACGATCAGGTCGCGCACCACCGGCAGGCCCGGCAGCGGCTTGAGCACGATCGGTACCCGGCAGCGTGCGCATGTTGGTCAGGCAGGCCAGGCCGTTCTTGCCGTTGATGTTCATCGCATCCGAGCCGCACACGCCTTCGCGGCAGGAGCGGCGGAAGCTCAACGACGGGTCGACCGCCTTCAGCTTGTTCAGCGCGTCGAGCAGCATGCGCTCGCTGCCGTCGAGCTCGACCTGCAAGGTCTGCATGCTCGGCTTGGCGCCGCTGTCGGGGTCGTAGCGGTAGATCTGGAACGTACGTTGCGGGTCATCTTGAGGACTTGATGCCCGGCTTCAGAAAGTCCGGACCTTGGGCGGCACGCTGTCCACCGTCAGCGGCTTCAGCTGCACCGGCTTGTAGTCGAGCCGGTTGCCGTCGGAATACCACAGCGTGTGCTTCAGCCAGTCGCGGTCGTTGCGGCCGAGCGGAAACTCAGGGCTGTCGGCGTAGTCGTCCACCGTGTGCGCGCCACGGCTCTCGCGCCGCGCCGCCGCCGAGACCATCGTCGCCGAGCGGCCTCGATGAGGTTCTCGACCTCCAGCGCCTCGATGCGCGCGGTGTTGAAGACCTGGCTCTTGTCCTTCAGGCCGATGTGCCGGACGCGTTCGGCCAGCGCGTCGATCTGCCTGCACGCCTTCGTCCATGCTGGCCTGCGTGCGGAACACGCCGGCGTGCCTCTGCATGGTCGTTGCGGATGTCGTTGGCCACGTCCTGCGCATATTCGCCGTCGCTGCTGCCGTCCAGCCGCGCCAGCCGCGCCAGCGATTGCTCGGCCGCGTCGGCGGGCAGCGCCTTGTGGTCGCCGCCTTGGCGACATGCGTCGACGATGTGGTAGCCCGGCCGCACGGCCGAAGACCAGCAGGTCGAGCAGCGAATTCGTGCCCAGGCGGTTGGCGCCATGCACGCTGACGCAGGAACATTCGCCCACCGCGTACAGGCCATTGACCACAGCGTTCGGGTCGCCGTCCTTCGGCGCGACCACCTGGCCATGGATGTTGGTGGGGATGCCGCCCATCTGGTAGTGGATCGTCGGCACCACCGGAATCGGTTCCTTGGTGATGTCGACATTGGCGAAGTTGTGGCCGATCTCGAACACGCTGGGCAGCCGCTTCATGATCGTCTCTGCGCCCAGGTGCGTCATGTCGAGCTGGATGTAGTCCTTGTCCGGCCCGCAACCGCGCCCTTCCTTGATCTCCTGGTCCATGCAGCGCGAGACGAAATCGCGCGGCGCCAGGTCCTTCAGTGTCGGCGCGTAGCGCTCCATGAAGCGCTCGCCGTCGCTGTTGCGCAGGATCGCGCCTTCGCCGCGGCAGCCTTCGGTCAGCAGCACGCCGGCGTTGTGCACGCCGGTCGGGTGGAACTGCCAGAACTCCATGTCCTCGAGCGGGATGCCGGCGCGCGCCGCCATGCCCAGGCCGTCGCCGGTGTTGATGAAGGCATTGGTGCTGGCGGCGAAGATGCGGCCGGCGCCGCCGGTGGCCAGCAACGTGGTCTTGGCTTCGAAGATGTGCACCTCGCCGGTTTCCATCTCCAGCGCGGTGACGCCGAGCACGTCGCCGTCGGCGTCGCGGATCAGGTCCAGCGCCATCCACTCGACGAAGAAGTTGGTGCGCGCCTTGACGTTCTGCTGGTACAGCGTGTGCAGCATCGCGTGGCCGGTGCGGTCGGCCGCGGCGCAGGCGCGCTGCACCGGCTTTTCGCCGTAGTTGGCGGTGTGGCCGCCGAAAGGCCGCTGGTAGATCGTGCCGTCGGGGTTGCGGTCGAAAGGCATGCCCAAGTGCTCGAGCTCGTAGACCACCTTCGGCGCCTCGCGGCACATGAACTCGATCGCGTCCTGGTCGCCCAGCCAGTCGCTGCCCTTGACGGTGTCGTAGAAGTGGTAGTGCCAGTTGTCCTCGGCCATGTTGCCCAGGCTGGCGCCGATGCCGCCCTGTGCCGCCACGGTGTGCGAGCGCGTCGGGAACACCTTGGACAGCACCGCGACGTTCAGGCCGGCGCGCGCCAGCTGCAGCGAAGCCTGCATGCCGGAGCCGCCGGCACCGACGATGACCACGTCGAACTTGCGCTTGGGGATCGATGCCATCGCCATCTACAGCCTCCAGAGCACCTGGACGGCCCAGCCGGCACAGCCCACCAGCCAGACGATGGTGACCACCTGCAGCGCCAGGCGCAGGCCCACCGGCTTGACGTAGTCCATCCAGATATCGCGCACGCCGACCCAGGCATGCAGCCCAGCGACACGATGACGACGAAGGTCAGCACCTTCATCCATTGCGCGGCGAAGATGGCGGCCCACTTGTCGTAGCCCATCGCGCCGGGCAGCAGCACCTGCGCGAGCACCACAGCGTGAACAGCGCCATCAGCACCGCGGTGACGCGCTGGCTGAGCCAGTCGCGCATGCCGTAGTGCGCGCCGACGACGAGGCGTTTGGATCCGAAGTTGCCGGTCATCGCGCAGCTCCTACAGAAGTGCCGAACAGCTTGGCGCCCAGCACCACTGTCAGCAGCAGGCTCAGGCCCAGCGTGATGACCGCGCTGCCATGGCCCTGCTCCTTGCTGACGCTGTGCGTCATGTCCATCCACAGGTGGCGCACGCCGGCGATGAAGTGGTGCAGGTAGGCCCAGATCAGCGCCCAGACCACCAGCTTGACGAACCAGGCCGGCACGAAGCCGATGCCGGCGACGAAGACGCTGCCGAAGCGGTCGTAGGAGATTTCGGAAGTGACGCTGTTGTCGAACAGCCAGATCACGAACGGCAGCAGCACGAACATGACGGCGCCGCTGACGCGGTGCAGGATCGACACCGATGCCCGCGGGCGGCAGCCGGTAGCCGACGACTGCGAGATGTGGATGTTGCGCATAGTACCGGGCGTTGTTCCTTCAGCGTGTCTGGCCATGGGGTGTCCTTGTTGTGCCTGAGCGTGCCGCCGCAAAGCCCGTCGAGTTTATTGCAGGCGATCAAGCATACGGGAAGCCTGGGCGGCGCGGCCCCGCTCAGTTGAGTTCGTTCCGGTAGTGGTGCGCTTCGGTGCGGTACAGCCCGCGGCGCAGTTCGACCGGCCTGTCGCCATAGGTGAGCGACAAGGCGCTCCACCAGCAGCAGCGGCGAACCCGGTGAGGCGTGGAGCAATGCGGCTTCGGCGGGCGGCGCCGCCACCGCGCGAATCTTCTCTTCGGCGCGGATCATCTGCACGCCGAACTCGGCCTCGAACAAGCCGTACATCGGCCCGCGGTAGGCCTGCAGCCGCTCGGCCGTCAGGCCCTTGAACAGCCGCGCCGGCAGCCAGATGTCGTCCAGCACCACGGGCACGCCGCCGGCCAGCAGCAGGCGGCGCAGCTGCAGCACGCTGTCGCCGCTGCTCAAGGCCAGCGCGCGCGCAATCGTCGGCCGGGGCGCGCAGCCGCTGGCAGTCGAGCAAGCGGCGTTGCATCGCCGATCGCGGCCCCTGGTCGGGCATCAGCCGCAGGAAGCGGTACTGCACCTGCTGCTTCGGCATGCGTGGCGACGAAGGTGCCCTTGCCCTGCCGCCGCACCAGCAGCTTGTCGGCCGCCAGTTCATCGATCGCCTTGCGCACCGTGCCCTGGCTGACCTTGAAGCGCAGCGCCAGTTCGGTTTCGCTGGGCAGCGCGTCACCGGCCTTCCATTCGCTGCGGCTCAGGCTTTGCGTCAGCAGGCTCTTGATCTGCTGGTACAGCGGGCTGAAGGCGGGAGTCGGCGGGCCGGCGGCGCCGGCCGCTGCCGGTGAGCTGGGATCGGCCATGCCCGGATTGCAGCACAGGGGCACCGCAGCGTCCATGGACTTCTATCTTGCATAAGACACAAGATGTGCGTCGCGCTGCGGGTGAACCCTTAGACGCCAGCCGCGCTGGCCTACACTCGAAGCTGGCCGGCTGCCGCCGGGGCGGCGCCTTCCCATCCACTTTCGACCCTTGGAGTTCGTCATGAGCAAGAAGCCCGTTCGCGTGGCGGTCACCGGCGCTGCCGGCCAGATCGGTTATGCCCTGCTGTTCCGCATCGCCTCGGGCGAGATGCTGGGCCAGGACCAGCCGGTGATCCTGCAGCTGCTGGAGATCCCCGACGAGAAGGCGCAGAACGCCCTCAAGGGCGTGATGATGGAACTGGAGGACTGCGCCTTCCCGCTGCTGGCCGGCATGCAGGCGCACGGCGACCCGATGGGCGCCTTCAAGGATGCCGACTATGCGCTGCTGGTCGGTTCGCGCCCGCGCGGCCCTGGCATGGAGCGTGCCGAGCTGCTGTCGATCAATGGCCAGATCTTCATCGGCCAAGGCAAGGCGCTGAACGCCGTGGCCAGCCGCAACGTCAAGGTGCTGGTGGTCGGCAACCCGGCCAACACCAACGCCTACATCGCGATGAAGAGCGCCCCCGACCTGCCGCGCAAGAACTTCACCGCCATGCTGCGGCTGGATCACAACCGCGCGCTCAGCCAGATCGCCGCCAAGACCGGCAAGCCGGTGAGCGCGATCAAGCACATGGCGGTGTGGGGCAACCACTCGCCGACGATGTACGCCGACTACCGCTTCGCCACCATCGACGGCAAGTCGGTGAAGGACATGATCAACGACCCGGTGTGGAACGCCGACACCTTCCTGCCCACCGTCGGCAAGCGCGGGGCGGCCATCATTGCCGCGCGCGGGTTGTCGTCCGCGGCCTCGGCCGCCAACGCTGCCATCGACCACATGCGCGACTGGGCGCTGGGCACCGATGGCGCGTGGGTGACGATGGGTATCCCGAGCAACGGCGACTACGGCATCCCGAAGGACACGATGTTTGGCTTCCCGGTGACCTGCGCCGGCGGCGAGTACAAGATCGTCGAAGGACTGGAGATCGACGCTTTCAGCCGACAGTGCATCGACAAGACGCTCGCCGAACTGCAAAGCGAGCAGGACGGCGTCAAGCACCTGCTGTAGACCTCCGCGCGGCGCGCCGACGGCGATGGCCGACTGGGAACCCGGCGCTGCACCGTGGTTTCGAGAGCGAGTGCCCGCGGCCGGTGATCGAACTGCTTTTCCCGTGCCTGTTCATCATCGCGTGCCGTATTGCCTGACGCCCGAAGCCATGTCGAACCCTGACCCCGCCGATCCGCGCGTCGCGCTGTACGACCCCGACGAGCCGCTGGGCTCGGCGCTGCCGGTGTGCGACCACTACAGCGGCGTCGAGGCGCGCATGCGCAAGAGCCTGGCGCTGCAGGCCGAGCTTGGACCGGTGTTCGACGTGACGCTCGACGGCGAGGACGGCGCACCGCTCGGCGGCGAGCAAGAGCATGCGCTGCTGATGAGCGAGCTGGTCGATTCGGCGGCCAACCGCTTCGGCCGCGTCGGCATCCGCGTCCCGCCGGTCGAGCATCCGGCCTTCGAGGACATGCTTTCGACGGTGGTGCAAAAGGCGGGCGCGCGCCTCGCCTACCTGATGATCCCGAAGCCGCGCGGGCTGGCCGACCTGCAGCGCGCCGTAGCGGCCGTCGTGACGGCGGAGCGCAGCGCCGGGCTGGCGCGGCCGATCCCGCTGCACGCGCTGGTGGAGACCCACGGCGCGCTGCGCGAGGTGCAGGCGCTGGCGGCCCACCCGCGCATCGAGTCGCTGTCCTTCGGGCTGATGGACTTCGTCTCGGCGCACCGCGGCGCGATTCCCGCGTCGGCGATGGGCGCCATGGGGCAGTTCGAGCACCCGCTGGTACTGCGCGCCAAGCTGGAGATCGCGGCCGCCTGCCACGCCTTTGCCAAGACGCCGTCGCACTGCGTGGTCACCGAGTTCAAGGACAAGCCGGCGCTGGATGCCGCGGCGACGAAGGCCTCGCGCCAGCTCGGCTACACGCGCATGTGGAGCATCCACCCGGAGCAGATCCGCGTCATCGTCGATGCCTTCGCACCCAGAGTGGCCGAGGTGGATCTGGCGATCGCGATCCTGATGGCGGCACGCGCCGCCGACTGGGCACCGATCCGCCACCACGACACGCTGCACGACCGCGCCAGCTACCGCTACTTCTGGCATGTGCTGCAGCGCGCCCAGCGCACGGCCTATGCGGGCGGACCGCAACTGCCCGCCGAAGTGCAACAGGCCTTCTTCGGCCCCTCGCCTGGATAGGGCGCCACCCAACGGTATGAGCGTGAAAGTATGTATAATTCATGCATACTTTGACGCCGGAGCACGCCATGGAAGCCACCGTTGCCGAACGCGGCCAGATCACGTTGCCCAAGGCGGTGCGCGACGCCCTGGGCCTGAGCAAAGGTTCGCTGCTGACGGTCGAACTGGACGGCGGCCGCATCATCCTGCGCAAGAACGTCGATGACGCGATTTCGCGGGCGCGCGGGCGCTTCAAGCTCGACGGTTTCGCCTCCACCGACGAGGCGCTGCGCGCCATCCGCGGCCGTGCGCCCGGCGATGCGCTGGACACCTGAGATGCAGCGCTGCCCATGATCGCCATCGACTCCTCCGTCATCATCGACCTGCTGGCCGGCCAAGGCAGTGCGGCCGAGGGCGCCGAAGCGGCGTTGCGCCACAGCCTGGGCGCCGGCCCGGTGGTGGTGTGCGATGTCGTCGTGGCCGAGATCACCGCTGCCTTGCGCGATGGTGCCGAGGCGCTGGGGGCGCTGGAAGAAATGGGCATCGCCTACGCCGGCATCGAATCCAAGTCCGCCGTGCGTGCCGGCGAAATGCAGCGCCGCTACCGCCAGCGCGGCGGCAAGCGCCAGCGCACCGTACCCGACTTTCTGGTCGGGGCACACGCCTTGCTTCAATGCAATGCGTTGATCACCCGCGACGGCGGGTTCTTCCGCGACTACTTCAAGGGGCTCAAGGTCATCGAACCGAAAGCTTCATGAACCAGCATCCTTTCCCGATATTCCTTTCAAACAAACGCCAGGAGCTCCGACCATGCTGCAAGCCTATCGCCAACATGTCGCCGAACGCGCTGCGCTCGGCATCCCGCCGCTGCCGCTTTCCGCCAAGCAAACCGCCGAATTGATCGAGCTGCTGAAGCAGCCGCCGAAGGGCGAGGAACGAACGCTGGTCGAGCTGATCACGCACCGCGTGCCGGCCGGCGTCGACGACGCCGCCAAGGTCAAGGCCAGCTACCTGGCGGCGGTGGCCCATGGCACGGAAATGTGCCCGCTGATCGGTGCGCGAGCGCGCCACCGAGTTGCTGGGCACGATGCTCGGCGGCTACAACCTCGCGCCGCTGATCGACCTGCTCGACGATCCGAAGGTCGGCGCGATCGCCGCCGCGGCGCTGAAGAAGACGCTGCTGATGTTCGACCAGTTCCACGATGTGAAGGAAAAGGCCGACAAGGGCAACGCCAACGCCAAGGCCGTGCTGCAGAGCTGGGCCGATGCCGAGTGGTTCACCTCGCGCCCGGAAGTGCCGAAGAGCATCACCGTCAGCATCTTCAAGGTGGCCGGCGAGATCAACACCGACGACCTGTCGCCGGCGCCCGACGCCTTCAGCCGCCCGGACATTCCGCTGCACGCGCTGGCGATGCACAAGAACCCGCGCCCCGGCATCGTGCCCGAAGAAGAAGGCAAGCGCGGCCCGGTCAAGTTCATCGCGGAACTGCGCGCCAAGGGCCACCAGGTGGCCTACGTCGGCGACGTGGTCGGCACCGGCTCGAGCCGCAAGTCGGCCACCAACTCGGTGCTGTGGTTCACCGGCGAAGACATTCCCTTCGTTCCCAACAAGCGCTTCGGCGGCGTGTGCCTGGGCGGCAAGATCGCCCCGATCTTCTACAACACGATGGAAGATTCGGGCGCGCTGCCGATCGAGCTCGACGTGCAGCCAGATGGACATGGGCGACGTGATCGAGCTGCGCCCCTACGAAGGCAAGGCGCTGAAGGACGGCAAGGTCATCGCCGAGTTCAAGGTCAAGAGCGAGGTGCTGTTCGACGAGGTGCGCGCCGGCGGCCGCATTCCGCTGATCATCGGCCGCGGCCTGACCGCGAAGGCGCGCGAAGCGCTGGGCCTGCCCGCCAGCCAGCTGTTCCGCCTGCCGACGGATCCGGCCGACACCGGCAAGGGCTTCACGCTGGCGCAGAAGATGGTCGGCCGCGCCTGCGGCCTGCCCGAAGGCCAAGGCGTGCGCCCGGGCACCTACTGCGAGCCGCGAATGACCAGCGTCGGCTCGCAGGACACCACCGGCCCGATGACGCGCGACGAACTGAAGGACCTGGCCTGCCTGGGCTTCAGCGCCGACCTGGTGATGCAGTCGTTCTGCCACACCGCCGCCTACCCGAAGCCGGTGGACGTGAAGATGCACCACGAACTGCCCGACTTCATCAGCACGCGCGGCGGCATCACGCCTGCGCCCGGGCGACGGCGTGATCCACAGCTGGCTCAACCGCCTGCTGCTGCCCGACACCGTGGGCACCGGCGGCGACAGCCACACGCGCTTCCCGATCGGCATCAGCTTCCCGGCCGGATCGGGGCTGGTGGCCTTTGCCGCCGCCACCGGCGTGATGCCGCTGGACATGCCCGAAAGCGTGCTGGTGCGCTTCAAGGGCAAGATGCAGCCGGGCGTGACCTTGCGCGACTTGGTCAACGCGATCCCGCTGTACGCGATCAAGGCCGGGCTGCTGACGGTCGGCAAGAAGGGCAAGAAGAACATCTTCTCCGGCCGCATCCTGGAAATCGAAGGCCTGCCCGACCTGAAGGTGGAGCAGGCCTTCGAGCTCAGCGACGCCTCGGCCGAACGTTCGGCGGCGGGCTGCACCGTGCACCTGAACAAGGCGCCGATCGATGGAGTACATGCAGCAGCAACATCACGCTGATGAAGTGGATGATCGCCGAGGGTTATGCCGATGCGCGCACGCTGCAGCGCCGCATCGCCGCGCAGGAGGCCTGGCTGGACGATCCGCAACTGCTCGAACGCGACGCCGATGCCGAGTACGCTGCCGTGATCGACATCGACCTGGAGGACATCGTCGAGCCGATCGTCGCCTGCCCGAACGACCCGGACGACGTGAAGACGCTGTCGGACGTGGCCGGCGCGAAGATCGACGAGGTCTTCATCGGCAGCTGCATGACCAACATCGGTCACTTCCGCGCGGCCAGCAAGCTGCTCGAAGGCAAGCGCGACATTCCGGTCAAGCTGTGGGTAGCACCGCCGACGAAGATGGACGCGCGCCAGCTGACCGAAGAAGGCCACTACGGCGTGCTCGGCACCGCCGGCGCGCGCATGGAGATGCCCGGCTGCAGCCTGTGCATGGGCAACCAGGCGCAGGTCAAGGAGGGGGCGACGGTGTTCTCCACCAGCACGCGCAACTTCCCCAACCGTCTGGGCAAGAACGCCAACGTCTACCTGGGCTCGGCCGAACTGGCGTCGATCTGCTCCAAGCTGGGCCGCATCCCGACGCGTGCGGAATACCTGGAGGACATGGGCGTGCTCGATGCCGCCAGCGCCAATGTGTATCGATACTTGAACTTCGACCAGATCCAGGACTACAGCGCCGCTGGGGAGAAAGTTGTGGCTTGAGATCAATGTCACGAACTGGCGGTTACCGACCTCGCTGCTCGACGCTTCACCGCAGTCTGATATCGCGGCACAATCGGCCACCTTCCACCGACGCAGGCCCCCCATGAAAGCACTCCGTTCGCTGGCGCTGATTGGCGCCGTTCTTGCACTGACGGGCGCGCACGCCGCCCAGGAAAAGGCCAACACCAAGGGCGCGAAATCGCCGACCCAGGCCAAGGCCAGCGTGCCGCCGCCGTTAACACTGGCCATGGCCGACCCCGAGCAGATACTCGCGTCGACGATGGCCTTCCTCGGCGACTACAACTGCGAGCAGAAGCAGGTGTTGCTGGTGACGCGGCATCAGGTCATGGGCTATGTCGACGTGGCTTTCAACAACGTGCACTACGTCATGAAACCGGTGCGCTCCTCGACCGGCGCATTGCGCCTCGAGCAGGTCGGCGGACCGATGCTGGTGGTGCAGATACCGGCGAAGTCCATGTTGATGGACACCGCCAGGGGCAAGCGCGTGGTCGATGCCTGCGTCAGCGCCGAGCAGGCGAAGGAAGTCGCGGTCGAGAACAGCCTGGACATGAACTTGCCCGGCCAGGTCGGCACCGCCGCCGACACCAACAAGGTCGCCGCAGCGGCCAAGCGCTGAGCCCAGCACAGCGGTTGACCGCTAAGCAGCGCAGTCCGGCGCGATGTTCGCGGCATAGTCGCGCAGTGCCGCCAGCAAGGATCGGGCACGCGCGTCGGCCGCTGCGTCAAGGGCTTCCAGTCGGTCGGCGAAACCGCGCAGAGTCAAGGCGCCGCCGGCACCTTGGCAAAGACGCTGGGCCAGCCAGTCGCGCCATCGCGACCGCTCCGGGCCGCTCAGACTGTCGGGGAAATTGCGCGCGCGATAGCGGAACAGCAGTTCATCCAGGCGCGCATCGCTGAAGGCCGGCCGTTGGGCTGCAAGTTGTTCGGGCGGTAGCGAGCGCAACCGCTGCAGCCTGCGCCGGTCGTCGTTGCCGACGAAGCCGCCGTAAAGATCCTCATCGACATCGGGACGGCGGTCGGCCTCGGGGCGCTGGAAGACCTCGGGCCACATGCCGCTCAGCAACGCGGCGTGACGTGCCGCCACATCGACGTGGCGTTGCGCCTGGTCGATATCCAGACCCCAGCGCTGCGCCATCGCGGCACTCAGCGTCTTCAGATTGGCGATCACCACCGGCGACTTGTTGATGTGGATGGTCTTGATCGGCAGCCGCACGACGCCCTCGGGCAGGTCCTCCGTTTTGCTGAACATGCGTTGTCGCAGGCTGTCCACATCCAGCCGCGAACATCTCCGACGGGTCCTGGCCGAGGTCCCAGACGATGATCTCGTTCTTGTTCGCCGGGTGCGGCGCCAGCGGCCACACCGCCGCGATGCAGCCGCGCTCCACACCGTACATGCCTGACACATGCAGCAGGGGCCGGCCCTGCGATTGCGCCAAATGAATCTCGTCCAGCACCGCATCCTTCTTGCGCAGGCGCAGGCAAAAGTCCCACAGCCGGGGTTGCCGCTGCTTCAGCAGCCGTGCCAGCGCCAGCGTCGCCTGCACGTCCGACAGGGCGTCGTGGGCGCCGTCATGCGCCAGCCCGTTGGCGCGGGTGAAATGTTCGAGCTTGAACGACGGTCGGCCGTCGTCGTGCCGCGGCCAGACGATGCCCTCGGGGCGCAAGGCGAAAGCGCAGCGCAGCGCATCGAGCAGGTCCCAGCGGCCGCACTGGTTCTGCCATTCGCGCGCGTAAGGGTCGAGCAGATTGCGCCAGAACAGGAAGCGCGTCACCTCGTCGTCGAAGCGAATCGAGTTGTAGCCCACGCCCACGGTGCCCGGCCGCGCCAGCTGCCGCTCGATGGTGTCGGCGAAGGCATGTTCGGCGACGCCATGCTCCAGACAGGTCTGCGGCAGGATGCCGGTCAGCAGGCAGGCTTCGGGCTCGGGCAGATAGTCCGGTGCCGGACGGCAGTAGCACATCACCGGCTCATCGATCGGGTTCAGCTCGGCATCGGTGCGCAAGCCGGCGAACTGCGCCGGCCGATCGCGCCGCGGCACCGCGCCGAAGGTCTCGTAGTCGTGCCAGAAGAAGCTGGGTTCGCTCATGTCCCGCAAGATAACCGATGCACCGACCTGCGACGCCACGGTGGCATCATGCGATCCTTGCAGGCGGCTGCCGGCCGCGAGCTTCGAAGCCCCGATGTTCACCCACTTTCGACAATGGCTGGTCGGTGTCGCCGCGCTGTGCGCCACGTCGTTCGCGCTGCCGCAGGGCGGTGCCGCGACACCCACGCTGGGCAACGCCAAGGCGGGCGCGAAGCTGCTGGGCTTCGATGAACTCAGCCTGTGCCTGAAACAGCGCGACGACCTGGGGCAGCGCAAGCCCGTACTGCAAGGCGAGCGCGTCAAGCTCGACCGCGAACGCGGCGAGCTGCTGCAAACCGACGAGGCGCTGAAGGCCGATCGCGCCAAGGTCGAGCAATTGAACCAGACGGCATTGGATCTGTCGCGCCGATCGAAGGAGCTTTCGCAGCAGGTGAGCGACTTCAACGAGCGCGCTGCCAAGTTCGACGCAGCAGCGCCGTCGGGCCCCACCGGCGAGCGCCAGCGCCGCACGCTGGAACGCGACAAGGCCGCACTGGACAAGGCCGCGGCCGATCTGCAGGCCGAGCGCGACGCCCTGGGCCCGAACGCCGAGGCCCTGGTCAAGAGCTACCAGGCGCGCACCGAACAGCGCAACCAGGCCGCCGACGACTGGAACCAGCGCAGCGCGGCGCTGGGCAAGAAGATTGCCGCCTACGACAGCGAGCTGGCGGATTGGCAGGCCGACTGCGAAGGCCGGCCCTACCGCGCAGATGACGAGAAGCTGATCAAGTCCGGCAAGTAGCCCTTGCCCAGCGCGGATCAGATACGCAACTGGCGCGCCGCCAGGTCCTTCATGATCTCCTCGGAGCCACCGCCGATCATCATCACCTTGACCTCACGGTAGATGCGTTCGCTCTTGGAGCCGCGCATGAAGCCCATGCCACCTAGGATCTGCACCGCCTGGTCGGCACAGAACTGCATGGCCTGCGTGGCCACCACCTTGGCCATGCCACAGCGCGCCACCAGGTCGTCGGCCGCGCCCAGGCCATGGTTCAGGCGATAGGCCAGGTCATAGACCAAGGCGCGCGCGCTTTCCACGCGGGCCAGCATGTCCACCAATTTGTGGCGGATGACCTGGCGCTCCGACAACGCCGCACCGAAAGTCCGGCGCTGTCTTGCCCAGGCCAGTGCCTCCTCGGTGCAGGCCTCGGCGTAGCCGCAGGCCAGCGTGGC
>CAWIOH010000005.1:0-162238 GCA_963837675.1 uncultured beta proteobacterium
TCGACCACCGACTGGAAGGTCAGGATCGGCGCCAGTTCGGCCAGCTTGGCCGTCACCCGCGTGGCGGGCGATCTGCGCTTGCAGCCGGCGCGCCACCAGCGATGATTGGCGCGCACCGTTGACCGGGGAACGAGTTGTATTTGAAGGGGTTAAACTCGGGCACGATGCCCAGCCACGCCGCCTTGGCGAAGGCCGGAAAGACGCCGGCCAGCCCGAAAACGCCGGCAAAACGCGCCATGCTGGTGATGCCGATCATCGGCGGGACAGCACGATGCGCGGCCGGCCGCGCCAGCGCCTTGTCTCTCCAGCGCTTCGAGCGCGTATTTCATTGCCAGCGCACCGCCGTTGGAAAAGCCGATCAGGTGCAAGGGCTTGTCCGGACCGGCCAGCCTTCTTGCGCGGTGGCGCACCGCCAGGCGCGTCGCCGCGGTCCATTGCTCCCATTCCACCTGGCCAGGCCACTGGGCACCGAGCCATGGCCGGGCAGGCCGGATGGCGACCGCGACGAAGCCATCGGCCACATAGCGCCGCGCGATGTGCCGCAGGCTGTAGGGCGAATCCGTCAGGCCGTGCAGCAGCGCCACGGCGCCCACCGGGGCACCCGCCGGCATCAGCACATAGGAGCGGATCCAATCCTGCTGAAGCGGCCCGGGTAGATCGGGCTGTCGGAAAAATAGCGGTTGGAATTGACGCGGGGCATCGCTCGGCAGCTTGTCGGTGACCTGCTGCGCGCACCTCATCGAAGATCTTGCTCTCGGCGGCCAGGTATTGCGCCCAGTCCGCCGATCGATCTGCGCGGCCGACAGGTCGTGCGGCACGAAGGTGTGCCACAGCTCCAGCGGTGGGCCGCGCCTCGCCATGGAAGGCGCTCCACGCCAGCACTGCGGCGAGCACCAGTACCAGCGAGCAGCACGGTCCATTTCAGGGTCTTCTTGAGCATCTCGGGTCCATCATGATGTGGGCGCGCTGCCGGGGCTGTCTTTGGGCCCGTGGTAGGGCTCGCGCTTCATCGGGCTCTTCGGATGGCGGCGATGCATGGGGCGCACGCGCAACTCACGTTGCGGCAGCGCCATTTCGATGCCGGCAGCGGCCAGGCCCTCACGCACCCGCATCGCCAGTTCGCTGCGCACCTGCACCCAGTC
The DNA here is from genome assembly GCA_963837675.1 of uncultured beta proteobacterium. Taxonomy (GTDB): domain Bacteria; phylum Pseudomonadota; class Gammaproteobacteria; order Burkholderiales; family Burkholderiaceae_C; genus Rubrivivax. The sequence continues at coordinate 1,143 of CAWIOH010000005.1, forward strand.
GGCCTGGTCCAGCGTCCAGGCGCGCAGGCTGATGTCCTGCACGCCGTTGGCCAGGCCGACGACAATGCGCATTGGGGGCAGGCGACACCGGCCACGCCGACGAGCGGTCGCGCGCGATCTTCTGCAACAGCTCGGTGGGCGGGTCGCGCATCGGCGCGCGTAAGCGATGCCGAAGTCGAGGCTGACGCGCCGGCGCGTGCCGCTGCAGCGTCCAGTTGACCAACTTGTCGGCCAGCAGCAGGCCGTTGGGCACCACCACGTCGGCGCCATCGAAAGTGGTGACGGTGGTGGCACGCAGGCCGATGTCGCTGACGCGGCCGAGCATGCCCGTCACCTCGACGGTGTCGCCGCGCTGGATCGGCCGCTCGAACATCAGGATCAGCCCGGCGACGAAGTTGCGCACCACATCCTGCAGGCCGAAGCCGATGCCCACGCCGAGGGCCCCGAAGATCAGTGCCAGCTGACCGACATGGAAACCGGCGGCGGCCAGCGCCGACAGCAGGCCGAGGAAGAGCACGGTGTAGTAGCTCAGCGTCGAGATGCTGTTGCCCACGCCGCGCGGCAGCGACAGGCTGGGCAGCACGTTGTCGGCCAGCAGCACGCGCACCGTGCGCGCCAGCCAGAATGCCACCCAGGTGGCCAGGCTGAATGCCAGCAGGCCACCCAGGCTGAGCGACAGTTCGCCGACGCGGAACTCATGGTTCAGCATCGCCAGCAGCGCCGTCGATGCCGGCCGGTAGATGCGAAAGGCCTGCAGCGTGAACACGCCCCAGCCCAGCATCAGCAGCGTGCGGCCCGCGGCCAGCACCGCGGGCAGCACGGTGCCGCCATGGCGGCTCACAGGTTGCGGCAGGACCTGCCCGGACAGCAGTACCTGCACCACCGCCAGCAGCACCTTCGCTCCGGCATACATCGCCAATGCGGCGTAGCTGCTGTCGAGCGTGGCCGACACCAGCATCGAGGCCAGCGACACGTTGCCCAGCACGTTGGCCAGCGCGGCGGCCACCAGCACGGCGCAGGCGAGCCAACGCAGTGCGGTCCAGACGCGCCCGGTCCACGGCGTCGCAGCGGCGGCCTCGCGCCGCACGCGCCGGATGTGCCAGCCCAGCGTCAGCAGCATCGCCAGCGTCAGGGCCAGCAGCAGCACGCGGTAGATCCACTGGTTGCCGACCAGCATCGAGACCACGACGTTGAACAGGTAGAACATCGCGCTCAGATAGGCCCATGGCCCGACCAGGCTGAGGATGCGCCGTTGCAGCAGGCCCAGCACCGGTATCCATGCCAGCACCATCACCGCCTGCTGGCGCAGGTTCGGGCCCTGCACGTCGTAGAGCACGGCCATGCCGGCCACCAGCAGCAGCCATGCGGCCCAGGGCCGCGCCAGCGCCTGCTGCGTGCCTTCGCTCAGCTTGTCGGCGGCAACCAGCTGGCGCGCGCGCCGCTTCAGCCAGAACATCGCCGGCAACAGCAGCAGCGCGGCCGCGCCCAGCGCGACCCGCCAGCGGGCATGCGCGGCGTCGTGCGCGCGGGCAAAGGCCGTCTCGATCTGCAGGCTGCGGCGCATCGCGACGCCCACCGGTTCCTGCGGCTGGGTGGACCGGATCGCCTGCCACAACAGCGGCGCGTCCATGACGGCCAGGCGCCGGTCCTGTTCCGCCACCTGGGCGACCACGTCGGCAAGACCGGCCTGCACCTGGGCCGAAAGGGCGTTGCCCTTGCGCCCCAGATCCAGCAACTTGCCCAGCGGCGCCGCCAGCATGTCCTGCGTCCGGTCCAGCACCTCGATCAGTTCGAGCGAGCGTTGCACCAGCGCTGGCGACAGATAGGGCTCGTTGCGCGTGGACTGCCACGCGGCGCGGCGCTGCGCCAGATCGGCAGCGTCCTCCGAACCGGCCACGGTATCGCGCGCCAGATCGGTGCGCGCCTGATCGATCGCGCGTTCATACAGCTGCCAGTGGCGCTCCAGGCTTTCCAGCCGCTGCACCGATACCTGCGTCAGGTCGGTGCTCTCGGTGAAGTCGGTAAGGCGGGCCAACTCCTCCGCCAGGTCGGCCAGGATCGCCGCATGGCGGAGCGCGGCATCCGAGGCCAGCACGCGCCGTTGCACGTTCTGCGCGAACTTCTCGTCGGCATCGGCGCGCGCGGGAATGTCACCCGGCGTGATGGCCAACGAGCGCGTTTCGCTGCCGGTCGCGGCAGCGCCACTGCCGGACTGGGCGAGCGCGGCGAGCGGCCCAGCGAGTGCCAGCCAAAGCAGTGCGCCAGTGCCCAGCAGCCGCGCGCAGGCGATCGAAGTCTTGCCCGTGTCTGGTTGTGCCATGTCATCCATGCCGAGCCAACGCAGCGGCCGAACGCGTCGGCGCGACTGCAGGCTCAGAACAGGAAATAGCGCTGCGCCATCGGCAACACGCTGGCGGGTTCGCAGGTCAGCAACTCGCCATCGGCGCGCACTTCGTAGGTCTGCGCGTCGATCTGCATCTTCGGCGTGTGGCCGTTGTGGACCATGTGCTGCTTGCGTACGCCGCGGCAGTTCTTCACCGCCGCCACCTGCTTGTGCAGGCCGAGCTGGTCGCCCAGATCGGCGGCGACGGCGGCCTGGCTCAGGAAGGTGAGCGAGCCGCGCGCCACGGCACCGCCGAAGCTGCCGAACATCGGGCGGTAATGCACCGGCTGCGGCGTCGGAATGCTGGCGTTGGCGTCGCCCATCGTCGCCACCGCGATGAAGCCGCCCTTCAGCACCAGCGACGGCTTGATGCCGAAGAACTTGGGCTTCCAGAGCACCAGGTCGGCCCACTTGCCGACCTCGATGCTGCCCAGTTCGTGGCTGATGCCGTTGGCGATGGCAGGGTTGATCGTGTACTTGGCGACATAGCGCTTGGCGCGCGAATTGTCGTTGCGCGAGGAGTCGGCAGGCAGGCCCGCGGACCGCGTGTCGCCAGCCAGCGGCCCGCGCTGCAGCTTCATCTTGTGCGCCGTCTGCCAGGTGCGCAGCACCATCTCGCCGACGCGGCCCATGGCCTGGCTGTCGCTGGAGAACATGCTGATCGCGCCCAGGTCGTGCAGCACGTCCTCGGCGGCGATGGTCTCGCGGCGGATGCGGCTTTCGGCGAAGGCGAGGTCCTCGGCGATCGACGCATCGAGGTGGTGGCACACCATCAGCATGTCCAGGTGCTCGTCGACCGTGTTCACCGTGTAGGGCATCGTCGGGTTGGTCGACGAAGGCAGGAAGTTGGCTTCGCCCACCACGCGCAGGATGTCCGGCGCATGGCCGCCGCCCGCGCCCTCGGTGTGGAAGGCGCACAGCGTGCGGCCCTTGGTGGCGGCCATCGTGTCTTCGACGAAGCCCGATTCGTTGAGCGTGTCGCTGTGGATCGACACCTGCGTGTCGGTCTCTTCGGCCACGGCCAGGCAGCAGTCGATGGCTGCGGGCGTGGTGCCCCAGTCCTCGTGCAGCTTCAGGCCGATGGCGCCGGCCTCGATCTGCTGGCGCAGCGCCTCAGGCTGGCTGGCATTGCCCTTGCCCAGGAAGCCGAAGTTCATCGGCAAAGCCGTCGGCCGCCTGCAGCATGCGCGCGATGTTCGCCGGCCCCGGTGTGCAGGTGGTGGCCAAGGTGCCGGTGGCCGGGCCGGTGCCGCCGCCGAGCATGGTCGTCACGCCGTTGGCCAGCGCCTCTTCGACCTGCTGCGGGCAGATGAAGTGGATATGGCTGTCGATGCCGCCGGCGGTGACGATCATGACCTTCGCGCGGCGATGACCTCGGTGCCCGGGCCGATGACGATGTCCACGCCCGGTTGCACGTCGGGGTTGCCAGCCTTGCCGATGGCAGCAGATGCGCTGGCCACGCAGGCCGATGTCGGCCTTGACGATGCCCCAGTGATCGAGGATCAGCGCATTGGTGATGACGCAGTCGACCGCTTCGGCGGGGCCGGGGCCGTTGACGCGCTGGCTCTGGCCCATGCCGTCGCGGATGGTCTTGCCGCCGCCGAACTTGACTTCCTCGCCGTAGCCTCCAGCGCGCAGCGTGTAGTCCTGCTCGACCTCGATCAGCAGCTCGGTGTCGGCCAGGCGCACGCGGTCGCCGACCGTGGGGCCGTACATCTCGGCATAGGCGCGTCGTCCGATCGCGGCGGTCATCAGATCGCTCCCTGGACCAGGCCGCGGAAGCCGAAGACGCGGCGGTCGCCACCGAAGTCGACCAGTTCCACCGTGCGCTGCTGCCCGGGCTCGAAGCGCACCGCAGTGCTCGACGGCGATGTTCAGCCGCATGCCGCGCGCGGCCTGCGCGGTCGAACTGCAGCGCTGCGTTGGTCTCGGCGAAGTGGTAGTGCGAGCCGACCTGGATCGGCCGGTCGGCACTGTTCTCGACCACCATCGTCAGCGTCCGGCGGCCCGGGTTCAGCGCATGATCACCACCGTCGGTCAGCAGTTCACCGGGCATGACCATCATTTGCCCCGACGCGCCCACAGCACCACCGCGAGGACGGCGCCGAGCAAGACGAAGCCCCAGGTGTCGCTGGCGTGCCAGTGACTGCCCTGCAGGCCATGACCGTCGTGGGCCAGGGCCAAGGTGGTGGTGCCGGCCAGGGCGGCGAACAGCAGGCTCTTCATCGGTATTTCCTTCCGTTGTTCAGGAGATCGGCTGATGCACCGTGACCAGTTTGGTGCCATCGGGGAAAGTGGCTTCGACCTGGATGTCGTGGATCATCTCGGACACGCCATCCATCACGTCGGCGCGAGTCAGCACTGTCTTGCCTTCGCTCATCAGCGCCGCGACCGACTTGCCGTCACGCGCGCCCTCGAGTATGGACGCGCTGATCAGCGCCACCGCCTCGGGGTAGTTGAGCTTCAGGCCGCGCGCCTTGCGCCGTTCGGCCAGCAGCGCGGCGGTGAACAGCAGCAGCTTGTCTTTCTCGCGCGGGGTCAGTTCCATGGCGGTGCGGCAGGGCGATCGAAGGTCCGCATCTTAGTCGGCATAGCGGCCACTTCGTGCGCGGCGCAAAGCGGTCCGGGCGCGCGCAGGCTCACTCGCCGCACAGCAGGCGCATGCGCCGTTCGGCCAGGGCGAAGGCGTCGTCGGTCTCGGCCGCCAGCACCTGCTGCTTGGCCTGGTTGCAGGCGTTGGCGGCCTCGACATCGGCGGCAGGCGCGGGGGCCGGGGCGGGCGCGGGCGCCGGTGCCGGTGCCGGTGCCGGTGCCGGCGCCGCGGGCCGCGCTGCCGGCGGCGGGGCGCAGCGCGAATCGGGCACGAGGCGGATATTCGACCACTGGCCTTGCTCGACGGCGACGCAGTCACCGACACGCTTGCCGGCCTGGTCCGAGACGACGCGGATAGTGCTGGTGCCGGCGATCAGCACGGTGTACTCGAAAGCCTGCGAGCGTCCGGCCATGCTGCCCACGCCGCGGCCCGCGGCGGCCCCGCCGACGCCACGCAACGCGCGATTGCTGCCCGATTGGCCGCTGCCGCTGACCAAGCCGATGGTGCCGCCCACGACGGTGCCGACGTTGCGTGTGGTGGTGTCGGTCTGGGTGACGGCCGTCACATTGGTGATGCGTCCGTATTGCACGCGCGACTGCGAATGTGCAAGCAGCGGCACCAGCGCCAGCGTGAGCAGGGCCGAGGCTGTTGTCAACGAGTGCAGGTGCGGGTGCGTCATGTTCTCTCCTGTGTGTACGTGGGTCGGCCAGTCCAGAATCCGCAGCAACCATACTCGACACCGCGGGCTGCCGCTGTCAACATCGGACGCGCCCATCTTTGCGCCAACCGTGCACAACCGGAAGTTATACAGCGATGAATTCCGCTCCGCGATCGTGGGAGAAGCTTTGCGCGAGTTCGGCGCCAATGCGCTTCGTCGACATCAACCTGCGCGGTTTGGGCCAGGTGATGTTCCAGAACCACCCGCTGAGCGGTGCGCTGTTCCTCGCCGCCATCGCCTGGGGCTCGATCGCGGCCGGCGCGATCGAGGTGCTGTTCGGCTGCGTGCTCGCGCTGGTCTCGGCGACGCTGATGGCGATGTGGCTGCGTGCCGATGCCAAGAGCCTGGCCGACGGCCTGTACGGCTACAACGCCGTGCTCGTCGGCCTGGCCCTGCCGACCTTCGTGGCGCCGTCGCCGCTGCTGTGGTGCTATGTGGTGCTGGGCGGCGCGGTGTCGGTGGTGTGCATGCTGGGCACGGTCAACGTCACCCGCGCCTGGGGCGTGGCCGCGCTGACCTTTCCCTTCGTGCTGACTAGCTGGCTGCTGCTGCTGGCCACCTATGGCTTCAGCGGTCTGCAGGGTGATGCGCTTCCGTTCAGCGGCCAGGTCGTGTCGATTGCGCCGGAAGAGGCGAACCTGCTGGATCCCGCGGCGTTTGTTGCCGGCGTGCTGAAGAGCGTGTCGCAGGTGTTTCTGAAGGGCAACGCGGTGTCGGCGCTGCTTTTCCTCGCCGGGCTCGCGGTGTGCTCGGTGCCGGCCGCGCTCGTTGCCTTCGGCGGTGCGCTGCTGGCGGTGATCACCGCGCATGCGCTCGGCGCCGAAGCCGAGCTGATCAGCGCCGGGCTGCTGGGCTTCAGCCCGGTGCTGACCGCCGTTGCGCTGGGCACGGTGTTCTACACGCCTTCGGCGCGGGTGCTCGCCTATGCCGCGCTGGGTACGGTGTTCACGGTCATCGTGCAGGGGGCGTTGAATGTTGCGCTGACGCCCTTCGGCATCCCCACGCTGACCGCGCCTTTCGTGCTGGCGGCCTGGTTGTTCCTGCTGCCGCGGCAGCATCTGAACCCGAAGGCAGCCGATGCACGCTGAGGCCGGCAACGGCGAACCGGCGCCGCAGCCCTGCTCGCGCCAGCGCATGCTGGCCATCGTCGCGCTGTTCCCGCTGGCCTTCATCGTCGCCGCCTTCGCGCTGGCCTCGGCGCACGAGCTGTTCGATGGTCTGCTGGCGATCCTGCGCTCGCGCGACACGCTGACCACCGACTACATGGGACTGGGCGGCATCGGCGCAGCGCTGCTGAATGCCGGCATGCTGACGCTGCTGGCGATCCTGATCTACTGGTGCAGCGGCGCGGCCATCGGCGGCGCGGCGGTGGCCGCCCTGTTCCTGGTGCTGGGCTTCGCGCTGTTCGGCAAGAACCTGCTCAACGTCTGGGGCATCGTGGCCGGCGTCTGGCTGTATGCACGCTTCAAGCGCGAGCCTTTCGCCAAGCACATCAACACCGCCTTCTTCGGCGCCGCGCTGGCACCGGTCTTCAGCGAGATCCTGTTCAGCAGTGCGCTGCCGCTGTCGTTCAGCCTGCCCTTGGCGTTGGCCACGACCTTGCTGCTCGGCTTCCTGCTGGCGCCGGCGGCGGCGCATCTGTTCCACACGCACCAGGGCCACTCGCTCTACAACATGGGCTTCGTCGCCGGGCTGCTGGGCACGCTGACCGTCGCCATCTACAAGTCCTATGGCTTCGTGCCCGACCCGGTGTTCATCTGGACCCAGGGCAACAATCGACTGTTGGGCACGCTGCTGCTGGGAATGTTCGTCGCGATGGGCGCGATCGGCCTCGCGCTCGATCGGCAGGCGCTGCAGCGCGAGGCGCGGCTGGTGCGCCGCAGCGGGCGCGCGCCCACTGACTTCGTCGCACTGTTCGGCTTCGGCCCGACCTTGCTGAACATGGCGCTGACCGGGTTGATGGGCACGGCCTACGTGCTGGCCGTGGGCAGTGACCTGAACGGACCGACGATCGGTGCGATCCTGTGCATCGTCGGCTTCTCGGCCTTCGGCAAGCATCCGAAGAACATCGTGTGGATCATGCTCGGCGTGTTCCTGGCCTCGATCACCAAGGACTGGAATGCCGGTGACCCTTCGCCCGTGCTCGCCGCGCTGTTCGGCACCACGCTGGCACCGATCGCCGGACGCTTCGGCTGGCATTGGGGCATCGCCGCCGGCTTCGTGCACTCGTCGGTGGCGCAGACCGTGGGCCAGCTGCACGGCGGCCTGGTGCTCTACAACAACGGCTTCGCCGCCGGTCTGGTGGCGGCGGTACTGCTGCCGGTGATCCTGACGCTGCAGCCGCCCGAAGACGCGTCGCGCTGAGTGGGCTCGCGCCGCCGCGATCGTCCCGACGCCTTACGCAGGTACATTCGGCAGCGTACAGCGTCGAAGGGCGGGTCAGGACTTCTTCGGGGGACGATTGCGTGAGGTCGTGCTTGTGTCGCGCTGGACTGGGATGCTGACAGGGCGAAGGAATGATGTGCGCGCCGGGTCCCGGTGTTCCGGGCGTTGGCGGCGATGAGGCGCTCTCGCCGCTTCATGGTCTTGGCCGCGCTGCTGTTCGGCCTGCCCCTGGCGGTGGTGATCGCGGCCTTCGTGGCCGGTGCGTCCATCGATGCGTCGCGCTGGCGCGATGTGGCTGCACGGCAGGCCTCCGAGGCCTTGGGGCGCCCGGTGATGATGGCGGGTGCGCTGCGCTTGACGCTGGGTCGCGAGCTGGTGCTGCGCGTCGGGGACCTGCGGATCCTGAGTCCTGACGGATTCACGGCCCCGGTGTTGCTGTCCGTCGGCGAGGCCCGGATCGGGCTCGACCTGCTGGACGTGCTGCGCGTTGTGCCGCGCTTGCGCCGTGTCGAGGCAGACGATGTGGTGCTGTGGCTCGAACGCGCCGCCGACGGGCGTGGCAACTGGATGTCGACTGCGCCGCGCGAGCCGGGCGCCACGCGCCCGGCCGTCGACATTGGCCACATCGGGCTGAAGCGTTTGGCCGTGCACCACCACGATGTGCGCACGGCGACGCGCCGCGGCTTCGATTTCGAGGCCCTGTCCGGCAGCACCGGGCCGAACGCGGCGCTGCACCTGTCGCTGCGCGGTCGGGCGGACGCCCGGTCGTCGTACCGGCTGCAACTGGATGGTGGGCCGCTGCACCTGCTGCAGGACGCCGCCGAGCCCTGGCCGTTCGAGATCGAGTTCAGCGCGAGCGAAGCCCGGCTGCAGGCCAGTGGCGTGTTCGACGCGAACCTGGGCGAGGCCAGGTTCGACTTCGACGCCACGGTCGATGAGCCGGCGCGGGCCGGGCGCCTGCTGGGCCTGGCGCTGCCGCCAGTCGGCATGCTGTGGCTGCACGGCAGCGCCAACGCCGGGGCCGATGCCGTCGGGCTCGCCCGGCTGCAGGGCACGCTGCCGGGCATCGATTTTTCGGGGCAGCTGGCGCTGGCCTTCGGCGGCCCTCGCCCCCGGCTGAGCGGCGCGCTGCGCTTCGGTGACCTTGACCTTCGCCCGTGGCTCGCCGCCATGGCCGAGACACGCCTCGAGCCGCCGCAACGCGACGGCGCGGCCTGGCAGTCGGTGGCGTTGCGCGCATTGGCGCCGTTCGATGCCGAGTTCGATCTGCGCGTGCGGCAGTGCTTCGGGCTGCCGGTCGACGTGCGCGATGTCAGCCTGGCATTGCGAGCCGATGCGCGCGGCCTGCACGCGCCTATCGGCGCTCGAGTGTTCGGCGCCACGGTCTCCGGCCAGATCGACCTGGAGACGGCCGCGAACACGCCGGTGCTGGCATTGCAGCTCGCCGCCGATGCCCTGCCGCTCGGCGATCTGGCGCGCGAGCTGGTGGGTGTTCAAGGCCTCGAAGGCATGCTCGAGTCGCTTCGACATGCAACTCGGCGGCCGTGGCGAAACCCTCGGCGCATGGGTGCAGGACCTGGAGGCTTCGGCGGCGATGGCCGCCGTCAACGTGAGTCACCCCAGCGGCCACGCTGGCGGGGCCGTGGCTTTCAAGCTGGACAGCTTGAAGCTGTCGGCCAGGCGCGGCGAGCGCGTGCGTGGCAGCGCCCGCGGTGCGCTGCGGGGCGAGCGCGTCGCCGTGTCGATGCTGGCGGGCCGCTTACCCGACATGCTGCGCGGGCCTGCGTTGCCGATCGAACTGGAGCTGGCCGCTGCCCCGGCAACGCTGCACATCGCCACCGATCTGGCCAGTCTGGCAACGTCGCAGGACTGGGCTGTGAGCTTCGACTTCCACGCCCGTCGCTCGGGTGAGCTGGCGCGCTGGCTGGGCGTGGCGGCGGAGTCGACACTGCCGGTGGCCGCGCGCGGGCGCATGCGCATGACCGACGCCGCCTGGCAGCTGGACGCGACGAGCCTGCAGCTCGGCCGCAGCGATCTGACGATCGACGCTACGGGTCCCCGTGCAGCGGGCGGCGCAGGGCTCTCGGCCAGCGTGCACAGCGCGCTGCTCGACGTGCCGGAACTGTCGACCTTGCGTCCCGTCGCCAGACCGGACCGGCGGGTCGACTTCCCGACGCCGGTCATCCCCATCGGGCTTGCGGATGCCGACCTGGAGCTCGATCTGCAACAGGTGCTGCTGGGCCGCACGGTGATCCGGGACATCGGCCTGGTCGCCCGCATCCGCCAGGGCCAGCTGTTGCCGACGCCCGTCAGGGGCAGGGTCGCCAGCACGCCTTTCGACGGCATGGTCGAACTGGACCTGCGCGGCGATGCGCCGCAGGCCAGGCTCGATCTGTCCAGCCGTGAGGTCGACGTCGGCCCGCTGCTGCACGAGCTGGGTGTGGCGGAAGACATCATCGACGGGCACGCCGACGCGCTGCAGCTCTCGCTGCAGGGGCGGGGGCGCGACTGGCGTGACTTGATCGAGAACGCCGAAATGCAGGCGCAGCTGGTTGGCGGCCACATCGGCGTGCGCGCTGCGTCACAGCGCCCGGTGGCCGAGATCCGGCTGCGCGACGCGATCATGATCGCGTCGCCGGGCCAGGCCCTGCGCGCCCGGCTGGACGGCACGCTGGACCGCACGCCGGTGCACATCGAGCTGAGCAGCGGCACCCTGGCCGAGCTGCTGCGCGATACGCGACACCTGCCCTTTGTCCTGGCGGCGCAGGCCGCAGACACGCGTCTGACGCTCGACGGCGAGGTCGCCCTGCCGCTCGGGCGCGAAGCCGACCTGCGCCTGCAGATCAGCGGCGAGCGGCTCGACAGCCTGGGCGAACTGTCACGCGTGGAACTGCCCGCGTGGGGGCCATGGTCGATTGCCGGCCCGATCCGCATGACGCCCGCCGGCTACGAAGTGCAGGGCTTGCAGGTGCGCGTGGGTCAAAGCCGGCTCAGCGGCTACGGCCAGCTCGACCTGGGCGGGCCACGCCCGCACCTGACGCTGCAGGTGGCCGCGCCCAGCATCCAGCTCGATGACTTTCCGCTGCCGCAGCGGCTGACGGACCCGCCGGAGCAGCCGCCCAGCCAGGGCGACGGCCTGCGCGGCACGGCCAGCGCGCTGGCCGGACGGGCCGACCGCTTGCTCAGTGCCCGCTTCTTGCGCCGGGTCGATGCCAGCATCGACGTGCAGGCCAAGGAAGTGCTCGCCGGCACCGACCGTCTGGCCGACGGCAGCTTGCGGCTGAAGCTGCGTGAGGGTCGGCTGGACCTGGACCCGGCGGTGGTCAACCTGCCAGGGGGCAGCCTGCGCTTGTCGATGTCCTACGACCTGAAGGGATCCGAGCTCGACTTCGCCATGGCCGCCGACGTCGAGCGCTTCGACTACGGCATCATCGCGCGCCGCCTGCGCCGCGCCGATGACCTGCGGGGCCTGTTCAGCATGCACATGAAGTTGCAGGGCCGCGCGCCGTCGCTGGACACCCTCTTGCGCAACGCCAATGGTCAACTGGACATCGCCGTATGGCCGACCGAACTGCGCAGCGGCGTCTTCAACCTGTGGTCGGTGAACCTGGTGCTCACACTGCTGCCGATGATCGATCCGCGCGCGCCGTCCGAGGTGAACTGCGTCGTCGGCCGCTTCGATCTGAAGGACGGCCTGATCAGCGACGACAAGATCATCATCGACACCACCGGGGTGCGCATTCGCGGCGCGGGCCAGGCCAACCTGGCGACCGAGGAACTGAGCTTCGTCTTTCGTCCGCGCGCCAAGGGATTCGCGCTGTTTCGCCTGCAGAACCCGCTGCGGGTGACGGGCACGCTCTTCGATCAGCGCGTCGGACTCGATTCTCGCGATACGTTCGAATCCACACTGCGCCTGATCGCCTCGCCGATCCTCTGGCCGATCGAACGGTTCACCCTCGGCCCGCTGCCGCGCGACGGTGCCGACATCTGCACCGACCCACTGCGCGCGGCGGCTCGCTGAGCGCGGGCCGCAGCCGCAGGCGGGCTACTGCGACACGATCTCCGACTCGACCACCAGGTCGAGCACATAGACGTAGCGCGAGGCATCGGCCGGCACCTGCGGTCGCTGGTAGCGGTTGATGCGCAGCACATTGCGCACGCCGGCGGTGTGGGTGTAGCCCTCGATGCCGCCGTGGAAGGTGCGCCATTCGCCGGGTGGTTCGATGCGCAGGCCGTGCTCGTCGAAGCGGCGTTCGCGCACGCGCAGGCATTGGCCGCGCATCACCCCACTGACACATTCCACCGTCTGCGGCGCCACCTCCAGGAAGACGCGCGTGGCCTTGCCGTAAAGGCCTTCGGGTGTCGGCTGGCCGCTGAACACCAGCGTCTGGCGCATGGGCGACACCAGCCGCAGCGTGGGCCGCTCGCCCGGCTGCAGTTCCACGTCCAGATGTTGCGCCAGCAACGCGGACAGTGCGCTGTCGGCCTTCATCAGCGGCGCATCGCAGGCCTTCATCGTTGCCGCCAGCCGGCTCAGCATCAGCTGCCCCGCCGGGCTCAGACGCCAGCTGCCGTTCAGGTTGTTGCAGCCGCCTCGAATGGACACGCGCGCATCCTGAAAGCGCATCTGCAAGGCGTGGCCGGGCACCGTCAGTGCGTCGATCGGCGTGCCTGCCGGCTCGCTGCCCGACTGCAGCGTCCACAGGTTCGACTTCAGGCCGCGCACCACGGCCGGATCGGCGGCGCGTCGGTGTGGCGCGGGCTGCGAAGCGGCGTCGGCCGCGGTGGCCAGCGCGGGCACGCCGAGCGCCAGAGCGGCCGCGAAGAGAAGACCGCGAATGCGTCGGGGCGGGGTTCTCGTCGTCATGACTTCATCATCTTGTGCAGCAGCCGATGCGGCGAGTTCCAGGGCGGCGCCGTGCCGTCGCGGTTGAGCTGCAACAGCCGGCCTTCGCCGACCAGGAACTGCTGGCCGGCGGCTGCGTCATCGAGCGTGATGCCACTGCCCGCACTGTTCCACGCGAAGCGCCCGCTGACCGATTTCGGAACCGCCTGCCGCTCCAGGTACTGCGTGTCCAGCTCGAAGCGTCCATCGTCGTGCAGCACTAACCGCGTCTTGATGCCCGGACAATCGGCGCAGGGCAGCACGCCTTCATAGACGCCGGCCCAGTCGAGCGCGTTGCGGCTGTTGTGCGCGTCGGACGCCGGGCCGGCCGGTGTGGCGCCGCTGCGCGGCACGCAAGCGGTGACGCTGGCCGCCAGCAGCAAGGCCAGGACGCTGCGCAGCGACGGCAGGGCAGCGCGATGCGCCCGAGAGGCGGGCCTTGCCGGCGGCGGCACGGTCGGTGGCATGGCTTCCTACGCTGTGTGCGCCGCGCTCGCGCAGCGGATGCCGGGCGTGTCGGCACCTGGCTCGGGCGCGCAGTCTACAACCCCGGCCGCGGCTCCGAAGGCGATGGCGGCCGGCGCTTCGGGCACACTGCCGCCGTCCGGCATGGCCACGAAACGAGACACTCGAAGCATGGAAAGACTGCGCGCGCTGGTGTATGGCATGGTGCTGCTGCTGATCGTCGGCTGGCTGCTGTACGTCGGCAAGGACATCCTGGTGCCAGCCGTGCTGGGGGCGGTCATCGTGTACATCATCGTCGGTCTGGCGCAGGTGCTGGGTCGACTGCCGGCACTGGGCCGTGTGCTGCCGCTGCGTCTGCGCTATCTGGTTTCGGTGGCAATGATCGGCCTGACGTTCTTCATGCTGGCCTATCTGATCATGGCCAACAAGGAACGCGCCTTGGTGCTGGCGCCGCAATACCAGGAGTCGCTGCTGGCGTCGATCCAGCGGATCGCGGTGTATTTCGGCATCGAGCAGGAGCCCACCTGGGCCACGCTGCGGCAAGACCTGCTGGGCCGCATCAGCCTGCAGCGCATCGCCGCCTCGGCGCTGGCCTCGGTCGGCTCGATCGTCGTGACCTTTGTCGTGGTGTTCCTCTATGCCACCTTCCTGCTCGTCGAGCGCGGCCAGTTCGATATCAAGCTGGCCCGCCTGTCGGATGACCCGAAGCGCGTGGCGCGCATCCGCGACGTGATCCGCGTCATCAACCGGCGCATCGGCTCATACCTGGCGCTGAAGACGGTGCTCAGCGCGCTGCTCGGCGCAGTCTGCTGGGCCATCATGCTGGTCTGGGGCCTGGAGTTCGCGCTGCTGTGGGCGGTGCTGGCGGCCTTCCTGAACTTCGTGCCCTACATCGGTTCGGTGCTGGGTGTGGCCTTCCCGGTGCTGATGGCCGTGGTGCAATTCGGCGAGCCCGGCGCGGTGGTCGCGCTGCTGCTGGCATTGACCGCGGCGCAGTTCGTCATCGGCAACTTCCTCGACCCCTATGTCATGGGCAGTTCGCTGAACCTCAGCCCCTTCGCCATCCTCATCAGCCTGGCGGTGTGGTCGGAGCTCTGGGGCATTCCGGGCGCCTTCCTGGCGGTGCCGATCACCGCCATCATCACCATCGTGCTGTCGGAATTCGCCGGCACGCGGCCGATCGCCGTGCTGCTGTCGAAGAGCGGGCAGACCTGATCGCGTGGCCACCGGCAATCCGCTGCGCGCCGCGGCCGACCTGATCAAGGCCGCGGCGCTGCACTGGGTCAATGATCATGCACAGAGCATGGGTGCGGCGCTGGCCTTCTACACCGTCTTCTCGATCGCGCCGCTGCTGCTTATCGTGATCTCCGTGGCGGGTCTGGTCTTCGGCGAGGAGGCCGCACGCGGCGAGATCTACGGTCAGTTGCAAGGCATGCTGGGCACCCCGGGCGCGCGCGCCGTGCAGGGCCTGCTGGAAAGCGCGCGTCGGCCGGCCGACAGCGTGCCGGCGGCGCTGTTCGGCGTGGTCGTGCTGTTCATCGCCGCGACGTCGGTTTTTGCCGAACTGCAGGACGCGCTCGACCGCATTTGGCGCGCGCCGCGGCGGCCCAAGAGCGCGGGGCTGTGGGGACTGGTGCGCGCGCGGCTGCTGTCCTTCGGCATGATCCTGGGCATCGGCTTCCTGCTCATCGTGTCGCTGGCTTTCAGCGCCGCGATGACGGCATTGAGCCGCTGGGCCCGGCCCGGATCCGTGGGCTGGGAGGCCTTCAGCGGCATCAGCGAGCTGGCGGCGAACGCGCTGCTGCTGATGGCGGTGTTCGCGATGATCTACAAGACCATGCCGCGCGCCCGTGTGGCCTGGCGCGATGTCTGGGTGGGTTCGGCCGTGACCGCCGTGCTGTTCCTGATCGGCAAGTCGCTGATCGGCCTGTACATCGGCTCGAGCGGCGTCGCTTCGGCCTTCGGCGGCGCGGCCTCGCTGATCGTGGTGCTGCTGTGGGTGTACTACTCGGCGCAGATTTTTCTGTTCGGCGCCGAGTTCACCTGGGTCTGGTCACACCGCTACGGCTCGCGCCGGCAGCCGTCCGCAAGACATCAGCCCAGCGCCTTCGCCTTGAGCTTGTCGAACTCGGCCTGGTTGATGGTGCCGGCATCGAGCAGCGCCTTGGCCTCCCCGATCTGCTGTCCCGGGGTCTTGCCGGCGACTTCGCGGATGTAGTTGTCGGTGTCGGTCTTCGCCTTCTGCATGCTCGCCTGCTGGCGTTCGGCCATGCCCTTGCCGCGGGCGATGATGTAGATGATCGCCGTCAGCACCGGGATGAAGATCAGGCCGATGATCCACAGCACCTTGGAGCCACCGCCCAGCTGGTGATCACGGAACAGATCGACGACGATCTGGAACATGATGATCAGGTAGGCGATGAAGAAGAACGTCGAAACCATCAGCCAGACGATGTCCCAGAAATTGCTCATGTGTTTCTCTCCTCGGGTTATCGGATCGGGCGTGCCGCAGCAGTTGCGCGCGAGTGCCGGAAGGCTTCGCGTCCCGTCAGGGCGGCGGCAGTGTACACGGCGGCAGCCCGCGCGCAATGCGCCGGGCCGCAGCCTCTACTGTGAACCCGCGAGCGCGCGGATATGGCTGATGAGATGCTGCGCCAGCGGGCTGGGCGCACGCGCCTTCAGCGTCACCGCGGCCACCGGCCGGTCGGGCGTTTCGATGTCGAAGGGCAGGCGCACCAGCAGGTCCTTGCCGGGCGCGAAGTCGACCTGCGAGCGCATGCCGAAGCCGAGCATGCCGCCGTGCAACACCAGGTTGAACTGCAGTTGCACGGCGATGGTCTCGATCGCGTGCTTCGGCATCGGCAGGCCGGC
Organism: uncultured beta proteobacterium; assembly: GCA_963837675.1. GTDB lineage: Bacteria > Pseudomonadota > Gammaproteobacteria > Burkholderiales > Burkholderiaceae_C > Rubrivivax. The sequence goes on from CAWIOH010000005.1 coordinate 17,443, forward strand.
GCGGGCGAGCGTGGCGTGCACGTGTTCGTAGAAGTAGCAGTCCACCGGCGGCAGCACCCAGCGTTCGGCCAGCAGATCCGCCCAGCTCAGGCGCTTGCGCGTCGCCAGCCGGTGGTTCTTGCTCGCGACCACACACAGTTTCTCGTCGAAGAGCCGCGTCACGTGCACGTCCTCGCCCGGTTCGACCAATGCCAGGCGCAGGATCGCGACCTCGATGTCGCGCTTGCGCAAACGGTCCATCAACCCCGGATGGCCATCTTCGACCACCGAGACGAAGATGTTCGGCGATACATCGAGCATGCGGTTGATGGCCACCGGCAGGAAGGGGATGGCCGGCATTTCGGTGATGCCCACGCGCAGGCTGCCGTCGGCGCCGCTGCCGACGCGTTCGAGGTCCTGCGCGGCGCGGCGCAGTTCGTCGAAGATGGCCAGCGCGCGCGGCGCGAAAGTCTGGGCATGCACCGTGGGTTCGACGCCGTGCGCGAAGCGGTCGAAGAGCTTGATTTCGAGAATCTGCTCGAGCCCCGCGACGGATTTGGTGACGGCGGGTTGCGACATGTGCAGCGCCATGGCCGCCTTGCGAAAGCTGCGATGCTCGAGCACCGCGACGAACACGCGCAGCTCGCCCAGCTTGAGATGCCGCGGCAGACGTTTCACAAGGGTCAGGGAACTCACGATCGATGCAGCGGATGGCAGCGGATGGCACGGCTCGGGTCGCGACCGAGCGGCGATCGATTATGGCGGCACCGATGCCCCGGCGCACCGTTCGGTTATCGCACGATAGAAAACAGGCGCGCCGCGATGATGCAATGCGGGAAGGACGGTGAAAGAATGATTTCCACCGATCGAACTCCTGCGCAAGCCACCGAATGTTCACCTGCGTCGCACGCCCAGAGCGCCTGCCGGTCCGGCCGAGGCGAATGGGTCGGGCCTGGGTCGCGGTGGCGATGCTGACGGCCGCGGGCTTGGCGTCGGCGGCCGATCCCGACCTGGCGCGGGCGCGGCAGCTGGCTGCCGAAGGCAAGCCCCAGGCGGCCTACGAGTTGTTGGCGCCTTTCGCGGCGACGGCCGGGGGTGATGCCGCATTCAACCTGCTGCTCGGCGAAGTGGCGCTGGCCACGAAACGGGCCGAAGAGGCGCGTCGCGCCTTCGAGGCCACGCTGGCCGCCGAGCCGGGTTCGGTGGCTGCCCATCTGGGGCTGGGCCGCTCCCTGGTGGCGCTGGGTGACTACGCCGGCGCGAAGATCGAGTTCGAAACCGTGCTGCGCTTCGACGACCTGCCGCCCGGCCTGGGCCAGCAGCTCGAGATCTACGCGCGCCAGGCGGCGGCCTATGCGGCCGGCAGCCCGTTGCTGGGCAGTGGCTACGGCATCGTCGGCTATGGCAACTACCGCACTGGCGCCAGGGGCGGCGGCCCCGACAACGACGGCTTCTTCTCTGCGCGCGCGGGCGGCAGCCTCAACTACGAATTGGCGGACAGCTATGCGCTCGACGGCAGCCTCGACTACCGCTTCCGCGACTATGCCGGTTCCGAACGGCGCAATGATTCCGACCTGCGCTGGAACGGAGCCGTCAGCCGCAACGTGGGCGAGGGCAACTGGGCCGCGGGGCTGCGCGGCCGCGTCAGCTACCGCGGTGACAGCGACTACCGCAACGACTTCGGCCTGTACGGCACCTACCGCGTGCGCCTGGATTCGGACAATCAGGTGTCGGTGGGCGCTGAAATCCGCCAGCGCCGCTATCCCACCGGCCCGCTGCGCGAGCGCACGCGCAACATCGCCGAACTCAGCGGCAGCTGGACCACCTCATTCCTGGACGGTCGTGGCAGCTTTACGCTGGCGGGGCAGGCGGGGCGCGAGTTCAACACCCAGCGCGACGACGGTGATGCCAACTTCTTCGGGCTGTCGCCGTCGGCGAGCTATGTGTTCACCGACACGATCAGCGGTTTCGCCTTCTTCTGGTGGCAGAACGACCGCTACAACATCGAACGCCTGGGCAGCGCCGGCGACCAGATCGTCGGCATCGGCACGCGCAACGACAACCTGTACGAAGTCGGCGGTGGAGTGACCTGGCAGTTCTTGCCGCGTTGGTCGCTGAACCCCGAGATCCTGTACATCCGCGATCAGAGCAACATCGCGGCGGTCGAGTACAGCTCGACCGAAATCTGGATCACCCTGCGCTTTGACTTCTAGCTAAGCTTAGCTAGGGAACATCGAGTTTGGAGTGATGCAAATCGCGCCATGACAACAAGGAGGCAAAGCAATGAGTGATTCAAGCACCGAAAAGCTGCCACGCATGACACTCACCATGATGGTGGTGGGCGGCATGGTCGGCGCCGGCGTGTTCTCGATCCCGCGCAATTTCGCTATGGCCACCGGCGTGTATGGCGCGCTGATCGCCTGGACCATCGCCGGCCTGGGCATGCTGATGCTGGCCTTCGTGTTCCAGACGCTGGCCAACCGCAAGCCCGACCTCGACGCCGGGGTGTATGCCTACGCCCGCGCCGGCTTCGGCCCGTACCTGGGCTTCGCCTCGGCGTTCGGCTACTGGGCCAGCGCCTGCGTCGGCAACGTGTCGTACTGGGTGCTGATCAAGTCCACGCTCGGCGGCGTGTTCCCGCTCTTCGGCGACGGCAATACGGTGCCGGCGGTGCTGGTGTCGTCGCTGGGCATCTGGGCCTTTCACTTCCTGGTCATGCGCGGCACCAAGGAGGCGGCGGCGCTGAACAAGATCGTCACGATCGCCAAGGTCATTCCGTTGTTCGTGTTCCTGGTGCTGGTGATCTTCGCCTTCGACCTGAAGGTCTTCGTCGACAACCTGTGGGGCGGTGGCGCCGCGGCGGCGCAGGACTACCTGCATGCGCACGGTGACCTCGTTGCCGTCGGCGCCAGCGCCGCACGCGACTACGGTAGTTTGTTCGAACAAGTCAAGGCGACGATGCTGATCACGGTCTTCGTGTTCCTCGGCATCGAAGGCGCCAGCAACTACTCGCGCTTCGCGAAGAAGCGCGAGGACGTCGGCTTTGCCACCGTCGTCGGCTTTCTCGGCGTGCTGGCGCTGTTCGCGTCGGTGTCGATCCTGTCCTTCGGCGTCATGCCGCGCGCCGAGATCCAACAGCTCAGCCAGCCTTCGGTGGGCGGCGTGCTGGCCGCGGCGGTTGGCAACTGGGGCGCCACCTTCATCGGCATCGGCGTCATCATCTCGGTGCTCGGTGCCTACCTGGCCTGGACGTTGATGTCGTCGGAAGTGCTGTCGATCGCGGCGAAGAAGGGCGACATGCCGTCCTTCCTGGCCAAGGAGAACGCGGCCGGCGTACCGACGAACGCGCTGCTGATGAGCACGCTGCTGGTGCAACTGGTGCTGGTGGCGACGCTGTTCTCGGCCGACGCCTTCACCTTCGCGCTGTCGCTGTGCAGCCATCTGTCGCTGCTGCCGTATCTGCTGGCGGCGGCCTACATGCTCAAGCTGGTGATGGCGCGCGAAACCTATCCGCCCGACGACCGTGAATACAACAAGGACATGATCATCGCCTTTCTGGGCGTGGTCTACGGCGTGTTCCTCGTCTATGCCGGCGGCATGAAGTTCCTGGTGCTGTCCTTCCTGGTGTATGCGCCGGGCACGCTGCTGTACCTGAAGTCGCGCCGCGAGCAGAACAAGCAGGCCTTCGCCGGCACGGACTGGATCGTTCTGGGTGTGTTCATCGTCGGCGCGATCTATGCGCTGGTGGGTCTGATCACCGGCTACATCACCATCTAACGCAAGGAGAAAGACATGGCAACGAAGAAGAGCGAAAGCAAGAAGAGCGAAGGCAAGAAGGGCGCACCGAAGTTCGGCGTGCATTCCGAAGTCGGGCAATTGCGCAAGGTCATGGTCTGCGCGCCCGGGCTGGCACACAGCCGCCTGACGCCGAGCAACTGCGACCAGTTGCTGTTCGACGACGTGCTGTGGGTCGAGAACGCCAAGCGCGATCACTTCGACTTCGTCACCAAGATGCGCGACCGCGGCGTCGAGGTGGTGGAGATGCACAACCTGCTCGCCGAGACGGTGGCCGTGCCCGAGGGCAAGAAGTGGATCCTCGACAACCAGGTGGTTCCCGACCAGGTGGGCCTGGGTTTCATCGACGAGCTGCGCAGCTACCTCGAAGGCCTGGACAACCGCAAGCTGGCCGAGACGCTGATCGGCGGGCTGTCGACGCACGACTTTCCCGAGTCGGTGGGCGGCAACGCGCTGAAGATGGTCAAGGAAGCCGCCGGTGCCACCGAGTACCTGCTGCCGCCGCTGCCGAACACGCTGTACACGCGCGACACCACCTGCTGGATCTACGGCGGCGTGACCTTGAACCCACTGTACTGGCCGGCGCGGCACGAGGAGACGATCCTCACCACCGCGATCTACAAGTTCCACCCCGACTTCGCCGGCAAGGTCAACGTCTGGTGGGGCGACCCGACGCAGGACCACGGCCTGGCCACACTGGAAGGCGGCGACGTGATGCCGATCGGCAAGGGCAACGTGCTGATCGGCATGAGCGAGCGCACCTCGCGCCAGGCCATCAGCCAACTGGCGGCGACGCTGTTCAAGAAGGGCGCGGCCGAGCGCGTGATCGTCGCGGCGATGCCGAAGATCCGCGCGGCCATGCACCTCGACACGGTGTTCACCTTCGCCGACCGCGACTGCGTGCTGCTGGCGCCGGACTTCCTGGCCAAGACCACGACCTTCTCGTATCGGCCGAGCGACCACCCCAGCGGCGTCGAACTGCACGCCGAGAAGAAGCCTTTCGTCGATGTCGTCGCGCAGGCGCTGGGCTTCAAGAAGCTGCGCGTGGTCGAGGCCGGTGGCAGCGACTACCAGCGCGAGCGCACGCAGTGGGACAGCGGCGCCAACCTGGTGTGCGCGTCGCCGGGCGTGGTCTATGCCTACGACCGCAACACCTACACCAACACGCTGCTGCGCAAGGCCGGCATCGAGGTCATCACCATCGTCGGCGCCGAACTCGGCCGCGGACGCGGCGGCGGCCACTGCATGACCTGCCCGATCATCCGCGACCCGGTGGACTTCTGACATCGCCAAGCTGCGATCCGGCGATGCGCCGATGACGGCCAGCGATGTCGAAGCCGAGGCACGGCCTCCGCGCAGTGGCTCCCGGTTCCCGGGTGCGGTGGCCACGCTGGCCATCGTCACCGTGCTGGTGTGGGTGGCGGCGCTGTTCATCCCTCGGGCCGCTACCTGAGCGATGTCGACGGCTCGCCCATCCCCGGCACCTACGAGCAGACCGAATCGCCGCTGAGCTTTGCCGAGAAGCGTGGAGCAGCTGGTCCTGGCGCCGGTGAACGGCGTGTACGGCTTGCGCAGCCCGTACAGTGGCCGCGTCGACACCGAAACCGTCGGACGCATCTTCGGCCAGATTGGCATCATCGTCTTCATCATGGCCATCGGCGCCTTCATCTCGGTGAGCTTCGCCACGCGCAGCCTCGAGGTGGCGGTGGCCTCCCTCGCCCACCGATTGCGCGACAAGGGGTGGCTCCTGATCGCCTCGGTGATGGTGCTGTTCTCGGTGCTCGGCTCGACGATGGGCTTCTCGGTCGAGACGCTGGGCTTCTATGCGCTGTTCCTGCCGTTGATGTCGGCCATGGGCTACGACCGCCTGGTGACGGCGTCCATGATCATCCTCGGTGCGCTGGTCGGCGTGATGGCCGCCACGGTGAACCCCTTTTCCATCGGCGTCGCTGCCGGCGAGGCGGCGGTCTCGATCGGCGAGGGCATCGGCCTGCGGCTGCTGCTGTGGGTGGTGCTGACGGCGATGGCGGTGGCCTGGGTGCTGCGCTATGCGGCCGGGTGCGCACGGACCCGGCGGCGTCGCTGGTGAGCGCCGATGACGAAGACAACGCGGCGGCGGCAGCGCCGGATGCGGCGGCCGCAACCCAGCCGCCGCAGCAAGAGCAGCTCAGCGGCACGCAGAAGGAGGTGCTGGCCATCACCGCCTTTGCCTTCGGGCTGATGATCTTCTCGGTCATCCCATGGTCCAGCGTGATCGCCGGCCGCGGCGGCGCGGCCGACTACTACGGCACCCACGAGGTCACCGCCGCCGAGCCCTTCTGGTTCGAGTTGAACTGGTGGTTCCCGCAGCTGGCCATGCTGTTCATCGTGGCGTCGGTGCTCGTCGGCATCGTCGCGCGAATGGGCGAAAAGGAAACCGTGCGCCTGATCGCGGCCGGTGCGGCCGACATGCTGGGCCCGGCGATGGTGGTGCTGCTGGCCGGCGGCGTGTCGGTCATCATGAACAACACCCAGACGCTGGACACGGTGCTGTTCTCGATGGAGAGGCTGGTCAGCGGCGCGTCGGCGGCCTTCTTCAGCTTCCTGACGGTGCTGGTGAACATACCGATGGGTGCGCTCATTCCGTCGAGTTCGGGGCATGGCGCCTTGGCCATGCCCCTGCTCGCGCCGCTGGCCGACTTCGCACAGGTCAGCCGCGCCACCACCATCACCGCCTGGATCATCGGCCATGGCCTGGCGCTGATCGTCGCGCCGACCAGCGTGGTGCTGGTCGGCGGGCTGGCGATTGCCAAGGTCGGCTACGACAAATACCTGCGCTTCGTGTGGCCTCTGTGGCTGGGCATGCTGCTGGTGTCGGTGGCCATAATCGGCGTGGCCGCTGGCGTTCGGTGATGACGCCTTTGTCGTTGGGCCCAAGCCCCTGTATTGCCTGTGCCGCGAATCTGCGCGAATTTACATGAGGGAGCTTTCCGTGTCCGTTCCAGCCGTTCCTGTTCAGTCCCGCTGCCTGCGCCCCGTCGGCCTGCTCGCGGCCCTGGCCCTGGCGCTTGGGCTTTCGGCCTGCCAGCGGGAGGCGGCCCAACCCGAACCCGAGATCCGTCCGGTGCGTTCGCTGACGATCGAGAAGCGCGCCGCCGGGTCCACCGTGGCGATGACCGGGACGGTGCAGGCGCAAAACGAGATCAACCAGTCCTTCCGCATCGACGGGCGGCTGATCGAGCGGCTGGTGGACGTGGGTGACAACGTCAAGGCCGGGCAACTGATTGCGCGGCTCGACCCGCAGAACGAGGAGAGCGGCGTGCAGTCGGCGCGTGCCCAGCTGTCCGCGGCGCAGGCGCGACAGGCCGAGGCGCTCAGCAACTTCGAGCGCATGCGCGACCTGGTGGCCGAGGCGGCGGTGTCGCGCGTGCAGTTCGAACAGGCCGAGGCGATGCGCGCGACGGCGAATTCGCAGGTCGAGGCGGCGCAGGCACAACTCGCGCTGGCGCGCAACCGGCTCGGTTACACGCAGCTGTTCTCGAGCGTCACCGGCGTCGTCACGGCGCGCGGGCCCGAGCCCGGCGAGGTGGTGTCGCCCGGGCGCATGGTGGTGCAGGTGGCGCGCGAAGGCGCTCGCGATGCCGTGTTCGACGTGCCGGCGCAGGTCAAGAACAGCGTGCCGAAGTTTCCGGATATCCGCGTCGCGCTGGTCGACGATCCGGCCGTCGCCGCAGCCGGCAAGGTGCGCGAGGTTTCACCGCGCGCCGACCCGGTCACCGGCACCTTTGCGGTGCGCGTGCGGCTGATCGATCCGCCGCCGGCGATGAGGCTGGGCTCGACGGTCAGCGGGCGCATGAAGCTCGATGCGGCTGCTGCCATCGAGATCCCGTCGGCGGCGCTGGTGCGCAGCAACGGCAAGACGGCGGTGTGGATCGTCGACCCGGCGGCCAAGACCGTGTCACTGCGCGAGATCAGCGTCGGCGCCTCCGACGCGTTGGCGGTGCAGGTCTCCAGCGGGCTGGCGGCCGGTGACATCATCGTCACCGCCGGCGTGCAGGCCCTGCGCCCGGGCCAGAAGGTGCGTCTGCTCGAGACCCAATCGTGATCGGGCCGAACCTGTCGGAGTGGGCGCTGTCCAAGCGCTCGCTGGTGGTCTTCCTGATGATCATCGCCGTGGTCGCGGGCACGATGTCCTTCCTGCGCCTGGGCCGCGGCGAGGACCCTGCCTTTACCTTCCGCACCATGATCGTCGCCGCCGCCTGGCCCGGCGCCACGGTGGAAGAGACGCTCAGGCAGGTGACCGAGCGGCTGGAGCGCAAGCTGCAGGAAACCGATCACCTCGATCGCGTGCGCAGCTACACCATCGCCGGGCAGACGACGATCTTCGTCGACCTGAAGCAGTCGACGCCGCCCGGCGCGGTGCCCGATGTCTGGTACCAGGTGCGCAAGAACATCGGCGACATCCGGGGGTCGCTGCCGATGGGCGTGCTGGGTCCGTTCTTCAACGACGACTTCGGCAGTACCTTCGGCATCATCTACGCGTTCACCGCCGACGGCTTCAGCTTTCGCGAACTGCGCGACCAGGTCGAGGCCGCGCGCTCGCGGCTGCTGCAGGTGCCCGACGTCAGCAAGATCGAGGTGCTGGGCGCGCAGGACGAGCAGATCTACCTGGAGTTCTCCAACGAGCGCCTGGCTGGCCTGCGCCTCAACCTGAACAGCATCCTGGCCACGCTGCAGGCGCAGAACCTGGTGCGCCCGGCGGGCACCATCCAAGGTGCGCAGGAGCGCGTGTTCCTGCGCGTGTCCGGCGCCTTCGATTCCGAGCGCGACATCGAGGCGGTGAACATCGTCTCGGGCGAACGCATCTTCCGCCTGGGCGACATCGCCAAGGTGCGGCGTGGCTATGTCGATCCGCCGCAGCCCATGTTCCGTGTCAATGGCCAGCCGGCGATCGGCCTGGCGATTGCGATGCGCGATGCCGGCGACATCCTGGCGCTGGGCGAGAACGTGCGCAAGGAGATGGCCGACATCGTCGCCAACCTGCCGGTGGGCATCGAGCCGGTGCTGGTGGCCGACCAGGCCGTCACGGTGGACCATGCCATCAGCGACTTCATGGCGTCGCTGTGGCAGGCCATCGGCATCATCCTGGTGTGCAGCTTCCTCAGTCTGGGCATGCGTCCGGGCGCGGTGGTGGCGCTGGCCATTCCCTTGACGCTGGCCATCGTCTTCGCCGTGATGGACGTGGCCAACATCGACCTGCACCGGGTCTCGCTGGGCGCGCTGATCATCGCGCTGACGCTGCTGGTGGACGACGCGATGACCACGGTCGACGCCATGATCCGCCGGCTGGGCGCCGGCGACACCAAGGACCAGGCGGCCACCTTTGCCTACCGCACGCTGGCCGCGCCCATGCTCATCGGCACATTGGTCACGATTGCCAGCTTCGTGCCGATCGGCTTTGCGCAGAGCTCGGCCGGTGAGTACACCTTCTCGATCTTCTCGGTGGTGGGCATCTCGCTGATTGCCAGTTGGCTGGTGGCGGTGGTCTTCGCGCCGATCATCGGCAAGGCGCTGCTGCTGCCGCCGAAGGCCGAGGCCAACCCGAAGCCGAGCCGGCTGTTGGCCGGTTTCGGCGCCTTTCTGAACGGCGCCATCCGTCTGCGCTGGCTGACCATCGGCATCACCTCGGGTGCCTTCGTGGCGGCGATGATGGCGTTACAGATCGTGCCGCGGCAGTTCTTCCCGGCCTCGGACCGGCCCTGAGCTGACCGTGGACATGACACTGCGTCAGAACGCCTCGATCTTCGCCACCGAGGCGCAGGCCAAGCGGCTCGAGGCGGTGCTCAAGGCCGACCCCGACGTCGACCACTTCAGCACTTACGTCGGGCGCGGCGCGATCCGCTTCATCCTGACGCTGAACGTGCAGCTGGCCAACCCCTTCTTCGCGCAGTTCGTGGTGGTGGCGAAGGACCTCGAGGCGCGCGATCGGCTGCAGCTCAAGCTGGAGAAGCTGCTGGCCGAGCAGTTTCCTGACGTGGTGTCGCGCGTGTCGCCGCTGGAGCTGGGCCCGCCCGTGGGCTGGCCGCTGCAGTACCGCGTCTCGGGCCCGGACAAGGACGAGGTGCGCCACATCGCCATGGAGCTGGCGCAGGTGCTGGGTGCCGATACACGTACCCGGCATGTGCAACTTCGACTGGATGGAGCCGGCGCGCCAATTGCGCGTCAAGGTCAACCAGGACCAGGCGCGGCAACTCGGCATCAGCTCGCAGGCACTGGCCGGCGTGCTCAATGCCGCGGTCACCGGCACCACAGTGACGCAGGTGCGCGACGACATCTACCTGGTCAACGTCGTGGCCCGTGCCATCGATTCCGAGCGCGTGTCCTTCGCCAGCCTGGACGCGCTGCAGGTGCCAACGGCCAGCGGGCGCATGGTGCCGCTGAGGCAGTTCGCCACCTTCGTCGAGGAGCAGGAGTTCCCGCTCGTCTGGCGCCGCGACCGGGTGCCCACGCTGACGGTGCGCGCCGACGTGACGCGCCGGCGTGCTGCCCGACGTGGTTGTCGGTGCGGTGGCGCCGAAGATCGCCGAACTGCAGGCCAGGCTGCCGAAGCACTACTCGGTGGCCACTGGCGGGCTGTACGAGGAAAGCGCCATTCCAGCGCGTCGGTGTTCGCGGTGGTGCCGCTGATGATCGTGCTGATGCTGTTCATCATGATGGTCATGCTGGTCAGCTTCCGCAGGCTGGCGATGGTCATCGCGATCCTGCCGCTGGGCCTGATCGGCGTGGTGCTGGCGCTGCTGGCGTTCAACCGGCCGCTGGGCTTCGTGGCCATCCTCGGCATCCTGGCGCTGATCGGCATGATCGCCAAGAACGCGGTCATCCTGATCGTCTCGATCGAGGAGGAGCGTGCCGCCGGCGCGCAGCGTGCGCGACGCGGTGCTGGGCTCGGCCACCAACCGGCTGCGGCCGATGATGCTGACGGCACTGTCCACCGTGCTCGGCCTGGTCCCGATCGCGCCGACCGTGTTCTGGGGGCCGATGGCCTTCGCCATCATGGGCGGGCTGATGGTGGCCACCTTGCTGACGCTGGTCCTGTTGCCGGTGATGTACATCATGGTCTTCGACCGTGGCGACGACAAGTCGCCGCCGACGGCCTTGCCTGCGGCCGAAACGGCTGAACCGGCCTGAGGCGGTGATGACGACCGGTGCAGACTCACAGGTCGCGGCGGCGCAGCCGCTGCTTGGGCAGGGGCCCGCAGTGCTCGAGCTGCATCTGGGCGAGTTGCGCCAGCCGTTCAACTCGATGGATCCGGCGCCCTTCCGCGAGCGCGACCTGGATCCGAAGGCCATCGAGTACATCGTCGAGCGGGCCACCGAGGCGCCGGCCGACTTGGCGCTGGGCATGGTCGTGCACCTGGGCGTACCGCCACCGACGCAAAGCGCGATGGTGCGGCGACGCGGTGCGCGACTACTTCCAGGGTCGCGCCGCCGCCAGGCGGCGCGAGCTGTCGAAGCTGTTCAGGGTGGGGCGCATCAGCCTGGTCATCGGTCTGGCTTTCCTGGGCCTGGCGACCGGTGAGGCGCTGGCCGCGATGCTCAGCAAGGAGAGTTACGCCTGGCTGGTGAAGGAAAGCCTGGTCATCGGCAGCTGGGTGGCGCTGTGGCGGCCGCTGGAGATCTTTCTCTACGACTGGTGGCCGCTATGCGCGCAGGCCAAGCTGTACGACCGGCTGGGTGGCATGCAGGTGCGCGTGGCATGAGCAGCTGCCGCGCTGTGGTCCAAGCTCGCGCGCCGGCACGGCGCGTGCGCTGCTGTTCTTTGCGCTCTGGCTGATCGTCGACCAGAGCGCTAAGCCGGGCAACCTGGCGGTCGGGCTGGTCGCCACGGCCGCGGCCACCTGGGCCAGCCTGTGGCTGCTGCCGCCGGACACCGGCCGCGTGCGCACCGGCGCCTTGCTGTGGCTGCTGCCGCGCTTCCTGTGGCAGTCGCTGGTGGCCGGCATCGACGTGGCGCGCCGTGTCTTCCGCCCGAGCCTGCCGCTGCACACCGGTTTTGTCGACTATCCCGTCGGCCTGCCGCGCGGCTCGGCGCGAAATGCCTTCGAGCTGATCTCCAGCCTGATGCCCGGCACCGTGCCCACCGATGAAAGCGAACACCTGATCGAGTACCACTGCCTGGACGTGGGGCATCCGGTGGTCGAGCAACTGGCGGCCGAAGAGCGTGCGCACGCAGTGGCGCTGGTGCCGGGGCGGCGCCATGGATGAGTTCCTGCTGTCGGCCGCGGCCTTCGTGCTGCTGATGGTGGCCCTGGGCCTGGTGCGCGTGGCACGCGGCCCCGGCTATGCCGACCGCATGATGGCGGCGCAACTGCTGGGCACCGGCGGCATCGCCGCGCTGCTGCTGGTCGGCGCGGCGGTGCGCGAGGTGGCGGTGGTCGACGTGGCGCTGACGCTGGCGCTGCTGGCGGCCTTCACCTCGATCGCCTTCGTCAAGCACCTGGCGCACAAGGACCGCCCGCCCGTGGCCGACGACGGCGAGGAAGAGGCCTGATGGACCGGCTGCTCGACCTGTTCAGCATCGTGGCCATCGTGGCCGGTGCGATCTTCTTCCTCGCCGGGTCGGTGGGCCTGCTGCGCTTTCCCGACGCCTACACGCGGCTGCACGCGCTCACCAAGGCCGATAACCTGGGCCTGGCGCTGGTGGTCATCGGCTTGCTGCCGCAGCTGGACAGCCTGCTCGCGGCGCTGAAGCTGGTGCTGGTGTGGCTGCTGGTGCTGCTGTCCGGCGCGGCGGTGTCGCAACTCATCGCTCGCGCCGCGCGGCGTCGCGAGCGGCAGTCGTCATGACCGGCAGCATTGTCACCGTCGCGATCGTGCTGCTGCTGCTGGCGCTGGCCTTGTGGACGGTGCGCGTGCGCGATGCCTTCCTGGCCATCGCCGGATTCGTCGCCTACGGGCTGCTGCTGTCGCTGGTGTGGGTACGGCTGCACGGCATCGACGTGGCGCTGACCGAAGCCGCCATCGGCGGCGGCCTGACCGGCGCGATGCTGATCGGCGCCGTCGCCCGGCTGCGCGGTACCGACACCGCGCTGCACGCGGAGAGCGGCGGCGCCGGTCTTCATGGGCTGGCGCTGCTGCTGTCGCTGGCCGTGGCCGCGACGCTGGCGCTGTGCGTGCTGGCGCTGCCCGACCCGGCGCCGACGCTGGCGCCGCGGGTGCGCGACAACCTGGGCGCCACGGGCGTCGGCAACCCGATCACCGGCGTGCTGCTGGCCTTCAGCGCGCTGGACACGCTGCTCGAGGCCATCGTGCTGGTCATCGCGCTCGATCGGCGTGTGGTCGCTGGCGCCGGACCGCTTCTGGGGCGGCCGGCCGGGCCGGCGCTAAGTGGCCGACCCCGACGGCATCCTGGCCTACTTTGCGCGGCTGCTGCCGCCGCTGGGCATCATCTTCGCCGCCTACATCTTCTGGGCCGGCGCCGACCATCCCGGCGGCAAGTTCCAGAGCGCCACCATCCTGGCGGCAATGTGGATGCTGGTGCTGATGGCTGGGCTGGCCGATACGCCGAACATCAGTCATCGCGGCCTGCGCTTCGGCATCGTCATCGGCCCGCTGGTGTTCATCGCCATCGGCGTGCTCGGGCTGTTCAGCGCCGGCGCCTTGCTGGCCTATCCGCCCGCATGGGCCAAGCCGATGATCGTCGTCGTCGAGGTGGCGCTGCTGCCCACGCTGACGCTGATCCTGGGCCTGCTGCTGGCCGGCCCGCCGCTGCGCCGCCAGGGGCATGCCTCGTGAACGTCGAGACGCTGTACGCGCTGTGCGGCGCGGGGCTGGTGGGCATCGGCCTGTACGGGCTGATCGTGCTGGCGCACCCGCTGCGCAAGATCATCGCCTTCAACGTCATGGGCTCGGGTGTGTTCGTGTTGTTCGGCGCACTGGCCAAGCGCGGCGCGGCCGCGGAATTTCACGCTGACCCGGTGCCGCAGGCCTTGCTCATCACCGCCATCGTCGTCGCCTTCGCGGCCAGCGCGCTGGCGATCGCGCTGATCGTGCGCTTGATCGAGTCCACCGACTCGGCCTCGCTGGCCAGCGACCCGCCCGAAGAGGGCCAGTCTTGAGCACCCCCGGCGGACTGCTGCTGGCCCTGGCCGTGCTGCTGCCCTTCGTCGGCATGCTGCTCGGCCTGGTCGTGGGCGGGCGCCATGTGCGGCGCATCGCCTTCGTCACGATCCTGGTGGGCTTGGGCATCGCCGTCGGCATCACCTGGGCCTGGTTGCAAGCGGGCGAGCTGGAGTACCTGCTCGGCGACTGGTCGCCGCCGCTGGGCATCGCGCTGCGCGCCGATGGGCCGGCCGTGGCCATGCTGCTGGCGGTGGCCTTCGTGGTGGCTGGCATCGCGCTGTATGCACGCGCCGATTTCGACACGCCGGTGGGCGGCACCGAATCGCGCTCTGCCGTCAGCTACTGGCTGCTGCTGCTGGCGGTGTGGGGCTCGCTGAACCTGGTCTTCGTCAGCGGTGACCTGTTCACGCTGTACGTGGCGCTGGAACTGCTGACCTTCGCCGGCGTGCCACTGGTGTGCCTGGCCGGCAGCGGTGAGACGCTGCGCGCCGCGCTGCGCTACCTGCTGTTCGCGCTGTGCGGTTCGGTGCTTTACCTGCTGGGCGCGGTGCTGCTGTACGGCGGTTACGGCACGCTCGACATCCTGTTGCTGGCCGAGGGGGTCGAAGCCGAACCCATTGCCTGGACCGCACTGGCGCTGATGACGGTGGGTCTGCTGGCCAAGACCGCGCTGTTCCCGTTGCACATCTGGTTGCCGCCGGCGCACGGCGGCGCACCGGCCGCGGCGAGCGCGGTGCTGTCGGCGCTGGTCATCAAGGGCTCATGGTTCCTGGTGTTGCGGCTGTGGTGCGATGTCATGCCGGGCGTGGCCGGCACCTCGGCGGCGCAGTTGCTGGGCGCGCTGGGTGCATCGGCCATCGTCGTCGGCAGCGTCGTGGCGCTGCGCCAGCAGCGGCTGAAGCTGCTGGTGGCCTATTCGACGGTGGCGCAGATCGGCTACCTGTTCCTGATGTTCCCGATGGCGTTGACCGACAACGGCGTGGTCGACGGCGCGGTGGCGGCCGGAGTGCTCCAGGCCATCTCGCATGCCACCGCCAAGGCCGGCATGTTCATGGCCGCGGGGCTGGTGTACGCAGCGCTGGGCCACGACCGCATCGACGACCTGGCCGGCGCGGCGCGCGCGCTGCCGATCACCGTGCTGGCCTTCGTGCTGGGCGGCGTGGCGCTGATGGGCGTGCTGCCCAGCGGCGCGTACTTGGCCAAGAAGCTGCTGCTCGATGCTGCCGACACCTCGGGTCAATGGTGGTGGACGCTGGTGCTGCAGGGCGGCGCGGTCTTCACCACCGGCTACGTCGTGCTGATCCTCGTGCGCGTACTGCGCCGGCCGGCGCAGCCGCTGAGGGAGCTGAAGCCGGTATCCTTGCTGTCGCAGTGGGCGGCGCTGGGCTTGTCGCTGGCCTCGTTGGGCCTGGCACTGGCAGCGGTGATCGGCCCGCTGCCGGCGTCGCTGATCTCGAACCCGCTGTCGATGAAGGAACTGGGCAACACGCTGGGGGTGCTGGGTGTCGGCACGCTGCTGGCGATGGGCCTGGGGCGCAAGCCTCTGGTGGCGGCCAGCAGCGGAGCGCTGCGTGGCGCCACGCAGGCGCTGGCACGCGGCTTCGAACAAGGCGATCACTTCATCCGCCGCTGGCCGTCGGCGATGGTGAGCTTGCTGGGTATCGCCGTGATGTTCGGCTGGTTGCTGTCCCGCTCCTGATGCCATGCCACGCCATGCCATGCCTGGAGTCAATGCGCAGCGCCGCGGCTCGGCCGTGTCGCCTCGATGAGCAAGGTGCAAGAGACCAAGCGGCCCTCGTTGCCGTGGCCGCGCTGGCAGGCGGCGCGCTTACCATTTGATCGAAGGAGGGACTCCGACATGAAAACCAGAATTGCCGCCGCCTGCGTCGCCGCAGCGCTGGCCGCTTGCACCGTCGGCCCGAACTATGTGCGCCCGACGGTGGACACCCCGCCGGCCTGGCGCATCGACTATGCCAAGGCCGCCGATGTGGCCAACACGAAATGGTGGGAACAGTTCGGCGACCCGGTGCTGAATGACCTGGTCGACACCGCGCTGCGCAACAACCGCAACCTGCTGGTCGCGGCGGCGCGCGTCGATCAGTTCCTCGGCGCGCTCACCACCACCGGCTCGCAGCTGTACCCGCAGATCGGCTATGGCGCCGACGCCAGCCGCGTCCGTGCCAGCGCCGTCGCCGCGCCGCCGCTGCCGCCGGGGGCGAACCCGTATTTCTCGCTTTACAACGTGTCGCTGGGTGCGTCGTGGCAGACCGACCTGTTCGGCCGCGTGCGTCGCCAGACCGAGGCCGCGCAGGCGCAGGTCTATGCCTCCGAGCAGGGCCAGCGCGGCGTGATCCTGACCGTGGTCTCGGGTGTGGCCACCAGCTACATCGTGCTGCGCTCGCTGGACCGACAACTGCAGATCGCGCAACTCACGGCCAAGAACTTCGGCGAGACGCTGCGCATCTTCGAGCTGCGTTTCAAACGCGGCCTGATCGCCAGGACCGAGTTGACGCAGGTGCAATCCCAGGTGCAACAGGCGCTGGCGGCGATCCCCCGCTTCGAGCAGGCCATCGCCACACAGGAGAACCTGATCTCGATCCTGCTGGGCCAGAACCCCGGGCCGATCCCGCGCGGCAAGACCATCGACCAGCTGGCCGCGCCGCAGATCCCCGGCGACCTGCCATCGTCGCTGCTGCAACGTCGCCCGGACATCCTGCAGGCTGAATACAACCTGGTGGCGGCCAATGCCAACATCGGCGCGGCACGCGCGCTGTACTACCCGAACCTGTCGATCCAGGCGGCGCTGGCCACCACCGCCACGGTGGCAGGCAGCCTGTTTAGCGGTCCGGCCGCGGCGGGGTTGATCGGCGCCAGCCTGAGCGGCCCGATCTTCACCTTCGGCGGCATCGAAGGCCAGGTGGCGGCGGCCGAAGCCGGCGAACGCCAGGCGCTGGCCTTCTACCAGCAGACGGTGCTGAACGCCTTTCGCGAAACCAACGATGCGCTGGTCGGCTCGCAGAAGACCAGGGAAGAGTTCAACCTGCAGCGCGAGCGTGTCATCGCGCTGCGCCAATTCGCGCGGCTGGCCAACCTGCGCTTCGACAAGGGCGTCAGCGGCTATCTGGAAGTGCTGGTGGCGGAGAACGAACTCTTCGCCGCCGAGATCGCCTCGGTCAGCCTGCAGGCCGGCAGCTATGCCCAGCTGATCAACGTGTACCAGGCCGTCGGTGGCGGATGGGTAGACATTGCCGCCGATATCGCACCCAAGCCGATGGGGCTGGCCTCTGCGCAGGCCAAGCCGTGACGACGCGCGCCACCACCAATTCACACCACCTTTCTCACACCGAAGGCTGCCCATGCCGACACGCCACCGCTTCGCTGCACCGACCGCCATCACGGGCGCAGCGCTGATGCTCATGCACGCGGCGGCGCCGGCACAGGCGACGTCCGCAGCGCTGGCGGAGTGCGCCGCGATCGCCGGCGACAGTGAACGCCTGGCCTGTTTCGACCGCATCAGCGGCCGCGCGGCCGCGCCGACGGTCGGGCCGAAGCAGGACACGGCTTCGGCACCGCCGCCGGCTGCACCGGCCAGGAGCGAGGCCGTCGCTGCGGTGGCGTCCGCCGACGCGCGCAGCAACGGGTCGATGTACGACAAGGCCTGGAGCTTCGACGCCGGGACGCCGCGCTACGACATCTCGCTGTATGCGCCCAACTACTTCCTCTTCGGCCGCTACACCACCGACCTGAACACCGCACCCTTCGACCCGCTGGTCGGCGGCGGTGTGCTGGCGCCCGGGACGAAGCTCGATTCCACCGAGGCGGCGTTCCAGTTGAGTTTCAAGTTCAGGATGTGGACCACCGATGACCGCCGTTGGGGCGTCTGGGCGGGGTATACGCAGCAAAGCCAATGGCAGCTCTACAACGACTCGGGCAATGCCTCGAGGCCGTTTCGCGAAACCAACTACATGCCCGAGCTGATTCTCAGCTACAAGCCCGCGTTGCAGTGGGGCGGGCTGCAGTGGAACCTGCTCAACGTGGCCTTCAACCACCAGTCCAACGGCCGGTCCGACACGATTTCGCGCAGCTGGAACCGCATGGTCGCCAGCTTCGGCGTGGAACAGGGAAACCTGGCCCTGCTGGGCCGGCTGTGGTGGCGCATCCCCGAATCCAGCGACTCCGACGACAACCCGACGATTTCCGACTACTACGGCTGGGGCGATCTGTCGGCGCTGTACAAGTGGCGCGACCAGAGCTTCAGTGCGACGATCCGCGGCAACCCGAGCACGGGCAAGGGCGCGGCCCAGGCGAGCTGGACCACCGCGCCCCTGATTGGTCCCCTGCGCGGCTACGTCAAGCTGTTCAGCGGCTACGGTGAAACGCTGATCGACTACAACTGGAACCAGACCACGATCGGTTTCGGGGTGACGCTGAACGACTGGTTGTAGCCACCGGCACCTGCGCCACTGCGCAGGTCAAGGCTCGGCAGGTTGCCCCGGCGGCTGCCGCGACCAGCCGCCGCCGGCCCGTGCCAAGTCGAATCCCACGTCATACAGCGACTGCATCGCAGCCGGGTCGAAGATCTCGTCGCTGGTCATGTCGACATTGTCGGGAATCGTTACCCAGTGGAAGAGGGCCTTCTCGCCCCGCGCATAGCCATAGATGCGAAACAGGTCGCCCACCGCAGCGGCGCGGCCAGAGGCGTCGATGACGCGCACCGCGATCGCCGAGAGCGAGCGGCTGATGGGGTCGGGCTGGGGTATCAGTTGACCGTTGTGGATGACGAAGATGTCCTCCAGGCCGACACCGCCGAGCCCGCCGCGTTCGCGCACCGTGCGTCCGCCGAAGACGCCGCCGTTGAGGAAGACGCGCGCACCCACGCCACCATCGACATGCAGCTCGTCGTAGCGCGGACCGCCGGGTAGCAGTTCCACGTCGAACAGCACCGGCGGGAAAGCCACCGGGATCGATGCCGAGGCCAGCATGACCTTGCGGAACAGCGCCAATGCGTCGGGCCGGCCGCTGGTGGCGATCAGCCCCATGTTCCAGACCACGAAGCGCGGCAGGTCGAGATCGCTGGTGCCGATGTACAAGCGCCGCCCGCTGCGATGCGCTGCGGCCACGCGCTCCATCAAGGCCTCGTCGACATGGCGTTCGATGATGGCCTGCAGCGGGCGTGTGTCGGCAAGTGCTTCGCCGGCCAGCAGCTGCCACAGCAGCGCGCGAATGACGAAGATGTCGCGCGTGCTGGTGGTGGTGTAGAACTCGCGCAAGGCGTCGTCGTAGTCGGAGCCGACGAAGGCAAATGGCGCCATCAGCGCGCCGGTGGACACACCGGTGACGATCTTGAACACCGGCCGCGTGCCGCTGTGCGTCCAGCCATTGAGGAAACCGGCACCAAAGGCGCCGCTGGCGCCGCCACCGGACAGGGCCAGGTGAGCGTAATGCACGGCACCGTCGGGTTGGGGAGGAAAGTCCTTGGCCGATTCCTGCTCGAAGGACTCGGCAAGGTCCCGTTCCAGAAACGGACTCGTTCTGCCGGACCAGGCGCGGATTTGCGGCATGCCGGGCACCGAGGCCTGCAATGCGTGCTGGGCAGGCACTGCATTGCGCGGCAACGCGCCGCAAGCAGCCAAACTCAGGCACAAGCACGCCCACAGTGCGGTTCGCCACCACGGGCTTCTGACCGCGGTCCATTTACCCTGCAAGGGTTTCACGGACCGCGGCCGTCGCGTGCTGCAATGCGGAGCGCAAGGTGCCATCGAGGTTGGGCCTACAAAAGCGAACAGGTCGGCGATTTTCATCGCTAACCTGTGGTCTGTGTCTGACTCCTCGACCGGGGCTCGAACCAGGGACCGACGGATCAACAGCGGGGTCGCGGCCTCGACCAGGGTCCGTCTTCGAACGGCAACCCCAACCAGCGCCAACTGCCCATCGTCGAACGCTCCCGGCCTGGCCGAGAGTTGCAATCGCATGAATGTCATACTAGACTGACTAGAACAACTGTACCGAAAACATGACACTCGGCGCCGGCAACCCGCGATCCTTCCGTATCAGGCCCGCCCACGCCGTGGTCATCGGCAGTGGGTTTGGCGGTTTGGCTGCGGCGGTACGCCTCGGGGCGCGCGGCTATCGCGTCACGGTGCTGGAAAAGCTGGACGCCCCGG
The DNA here is from genome assembly GCA_963837675.1 of uncultured beta proteobacterium. Lineage (GTDB taxonomy): Bacteria > Pseudomonadota > Gammaproteobacteria > Burkholderiales > Burkholderiaceae_C > Rubrivivax. Next base: position 37,482 of record CAWIOH010000005.1, read on the forward strand.
GTGGCCGGGCCTATGTGCACCGTCAGGACGGCTTCACCTTCGACGCCGGCCCGACGGTCATCACCGCGCCATTCCTCCTCGAGGAACTCTGGGCGCTGTGTGGCCGGCGCTTGGCCGACGACATCGATCTGCGGCCGGTCGCGCCGTATTACCGCATTCGCTTCGACGACGGCACCGTGTTCGACTACAGCGGCGACGCCGCGGCGATGCGTGCCGAAGTGGCACGGCTGGCGCCTGGCGACGTGGCCGGCTACGAGGCGTTCCTGAAGGCCAGCGAAGCGATCTACAAGGTCGGCTTCGAAGAACTCGGGCACGTGCCCTTCGACCGCTGGGCGGACATGCTGAAGGTGCTGCCCGCCTTGCTGAAACTGCAGGGCTATCGCACGGTGTATTCGCTGGCGTGCAAGCATGTGCGCGATGCCAGGCTTCGCGTGGTGTTGACCTTCCAGTCGCTGCTGGTGGGAGGCAATCCCTTTGCCACGACCTCGGTGTACTGCCTCATCGCCTTTCTCGAGCGGCGCTGGGGGGTGCACTTTCCGATGGGCGGCACCGGCAGCTTGGTAGCGGGCTTGGTGAGCCTGATCGAAGGGCAGGGCGGGCGGGTGCGCTGCAGCCAGGCGGTGGCCGAGATCGTGGTCGAAGACGGTACCGCCCGTGGCGTGCGGCTGGAATCGGGTGAGCGCATCGCGGCCGACATCGTGGTGTCGAACGCCGATTCCGCCTGGACCTATCGGCATCTGCTGGCGCCCGAGCATCGCAAGCGCTGGACCGACCGGCGCATCGAAAAGGCGCGCTATTCGATGAGTTTGTTCGTCTGGTACTTCGGCACCCGCCGGCGCTATCCGGACGTGGCGCACCACACCATCGCGCTCGGCCCGCGCTACCGCGAACTGCTCGGCGACATCTTCGACCGCAAGGTGCTGGCCGAAGACTTCAGCCTGTACCTGCACCGGCCCACGGCCACCGACCCGTCGCTCGCGCCCGACGGCTGCGACGCCTTCTACGTGCTGTCGCCGGTGCCGCACCTGCAAAGCGGCACCGATTGGGCGACGCAGTCCGAGCCCTATCGCCGCGCCGTCATGCAGCGGCTGCAGGCGACGCTCTTGCCCGACCTGGAGAGTCAGATCGTTACCTCGTTGGTGACCACGCCGCAGCATTTCCAGGACCGCCTGTCATCCTTCCGCGGCGCGGCCTTCGGCCTGGAACCGGTGCTGACGCAAAGCGCCTGGTTTCGGCCACACAACCGCAGCGAAGAGGTTGCAAATCTCTTTCTCGTCGGGGCCGGCACGCACCCGGGCGCCGGCTTGCCCGGGGTGCTGTCGTCGGCACGGGTGCTCGATGCCATCGTTCCCGATGCCGCCGCTTTCCATCAACCGTCCACGCAGGCCTTCCATGCCCAGCACGCCGTCTCCCACCACGGCTGACCGTTCGCCCCGGGACGATCTTGCAGCATGTCGTGCGCTGTTGCGCAATGGCTCGCGCACTTTCCTCGCCGCGTCGCTGTTGCTGCCACGCACGGTGCACGAGCCGGCCTGTGCGCTGTACGCGTTCTGCCGCCTGGCCGACGACGCCGTCGACGAAGCCGGGGCTCGGGCCGATGCCGTGCTGCGCCTGCGCGAGCGTCTGCACCTGGCGTACGCCGGCCGACCGATGCCGGTTGCGGCTGATCGCGCCTTTGCCGACGTGGTGGCGCGCTTTGGCATTCCGCGCGCGTTGCCCGAAGCCCTGCTCGAAGGCTTCGAGTGGGACGCGGCTGGACGGCGCTATCAGAGCCTCGACGACGTGTGCGACTACGCGGCACGCGTTGCCGGCTCGGTCGGCGCGATGATGGCGCTGCTGATGGGGGTGCGCAGCCGCGAAGGCCAGGCGCGGGCCTGCGACTTGGGTGTGGCGATGCAGCTGTCGAACATCGCCCGCGACGTGGGCGAAGACGCTCGCATGGGCCGCCTGTACCTGCCGGCGCAGTGGCTGGCCGAGGAAGGCATCGATGCCGACGCCTGGTTGGCCCAGCCGCAATTCAGTGCCGCACTCGGGCGCGTCGTGCAGCGCCTGCTCATGGCAGCGGATGCGCTGTACGCCCGCGTCGATGCGGGTGTGGCGCTGCTGCCACTGAGCTGCAGGCCGGGCATCAACGCGGCGCGCTTCATGTACGCCGCGATCGGACACGAAGTGCAGCGTGGCGGGTTGAACTCGGTCGATCGGCGCGCGGTGGTGCCGGCGGGACGCAAGCTGCGTCTGCTGGCGCGGTCGCTTCGGGTCGGCCAGCCGGCGCGGCCCGCACAAGCCGTACCGGTATCGCCGCACACGCGCTTCCTGGTGGACGCGGCGGCCACTTCCGCAATACCGACTTCACGCGTCGACGCGGCACCCGCGTGGTGGCAACTGCAGCGGCGTGCCATCTGGACCTTGGAGCTGTTCGAGCGGCTCGAAAGGCGTGAGCGGCTGCATGCCGGCATGCCGTGAGCGGCGCGTCGCTGATCGGCCTGGAAGCCTTCCTGGTGATCGGCGTGGTGTTTGCGTTCGGGCTTTGGGAGTTGCTGAGCTTGCGCCGCGAACGTCGGCGCGATGCCCGGCGCGACGAAGCAACGAAGCGTGGAGCGTCCCCGCCACCGCGTTGATCCTCAGCCGGCGCGTCGGGGCATTCGAAACGGCAGCATCGCCTGCACCCAGCGCGACGAGAAGCGGCGCAAGTCCAGGCTTTCGTGCCAGGCGGTGACGGGTTCTCCGAGCCAGCTGGCGTTCACCAGCGAACGCGCATAGAACGGTCCATCTTCCAGCGTCTGATGCAGCGTGGCGAACCCGTCACTGCGCCCGTCGCGCGCCAGTTGCCAACGCGTGCGTGGTAGCGCGATGGAAGGCGGCGCCTTGACGTGACTGCTACCGCCGTGGCGATCGAAGGCCAGCGCCAGTGCGGTGCTTCCGCCATCGCGGCGCATCACGTCGTACAGCACGGCGCTGCGTCCGCCGGCCAGGTCGGCCCGCTGCCATTGCCAACGCTCGAAATCCTGTTCCAGCGGTCGCACGCCGAAATTGCTGTCGAGATAGGCCGGGCCGTGCCAGCGCAGCGCCGGTTCCTTCATCTCGACACACACCGTGGCGCGCGGCGCGATCGGCCGCCAATGGTGGCGCGCCGAAGCGTCGAGCGCGTGGACGTCATCGAGCCAGACCTGCGGATACAGCCGGACTGTGCCGCGAAGGCGCCGCGGCCAAGGCACCGCGATCTCGGCGATATCGATGCGCAGGCACTCGCCGTCGAAGTGCAGTGCGCTTGGCCCGATGACCAGCTGGTCGGTTAGCGCCTGCAGCTGGCCGCGACCGCGCTCGGTCATCGACCACACTTTCCGGCCGCGTTCGTAGAGCGACACATTCAGCGCGACGTGGTTCGCCGGTTCGGCCGGCGCTGATCGACGCCGTGCCGCCGCGTAGTACGGCGAGAACACGCTGCCGACGAAGGCGATCAGGGTCAGGCCATGGGCCTCGTCGTCGCTCAGCGCATCGACGTACCACCACGCATAGCCGCCGGGCGCCAGCGCGCGGCCGAAGTCGATCTCAGGTCGTTCAGGACGCACGCCGACGCCAGCCGGCCCGACAGAGCCGCCATCGGCACGCCCGGGCCCGGATGCGTGCTGCCGCCCGCCAGGTACAGGCCCGGCAGGCGCGTGTGCGAGCTCGGTCGTGCGAAGGAGCTCGCCCAGCCGTGGGTCGCTTGTCCGTACAGCGCGCCGCCGGTCGCAGGAAACAGCGCGTGGAAGTCGGCAGGTGTCGTGCGCAGCATCTGGTCCGGCGCGAAGCGCAGGCGCAGACCGCACGACGTCAGTCGGGAAAAGCAGGCTCTTTCGCATGCCGCGATCTCCTCGTCATTCGGCGCCGGCTGGTCACCGGTGGCCGGCGCGTTGATCAACACCAGCAGTCGCTGTGGCCTGCGCACATCGCCGGCGGCACCGTCCGCGCGGTCCTGAGCGCACACATAGACGGTCGGTTTGCTTGGCACGCGCCGATGCTGGAACAGATCGACGAATTCGCCGGGATAGTCGTCGCTGAAGAAGACGTTGTGACGCAGCAGCTCGACCCCCCGCGCCTCGGCCAGTACGTTCCACGTGATGGCCGAAAGGGATCGTTCGCCTCGCGCGCGTTGCGGCATGGCCTGGCGCGCAGGGCCACCCAGTGCCGAGGCGCTCAACGCCGCCGGGTCACCGTTGAAGACCACCGCGTCGGCGGCAATGCGTTCGCCATCGCGCAGTCGCACGCCGCAGGCGCGACCACCGTCAACGAGCAACTCGTCGACATGGACGCCGTAGCGGATGAGCGCGCCGCGCCGCGTGGCCAGCTCGGCCAGGCAACTCGCCACGCGGTGCATCCCGCCCACGACCCGCCACACGCCGCTTTGCTCCACGTGTGCCACCAGCATCAGCGTGGCCGGGGCCGCAAACGGCGAGGAGCCGCAATAGGTGGCATAGCGGCCGAACAACTGGCGCAGCCGCGGATCTCGGAAGTACCGGCCGAGTTCGCCCCACAAGGTCGCGAACGGCGAGATGCGCAGCATGGCGGGCAGTTCGCGCCAGCCGGCGCGGGTGACCAGCGACAGCGGCGTCGGCTGCGTGGCGCGCAGGAAAGGGGCTTCGAGCGATCGATGGATCTCGCCGGCGCGCCGGCAGAAGTCGAGATAACCCCGGGCCGCTTCGGCACCGGCGAAGTCGCCCATCGCTTCCGCTGACCGCCGCACATCGGCGAACAGATCCAGCCGGGTGCGGTCGGGCCACGTGTGCCGTGCGAGCACTTCGCATGGCTCCAGCCGCAGGCAGGTATCGAGCCGTTCCCCTAGCGCCTCGAACAGCTCTTCGAAGACCCAGCGCATCGTGAACACCGTCGGGCCGGCGTCCATCGGCTGCCCGCCCACGCGCACTTGCCGCATCTTGCCGCCGGGTTGTGCGGCGCGCTCGAGCAAGGTCACGCGCAGGCCGTTGGCCGCCAGTTCGGCCGCCGTTGCCAAGCCGCCGATGCCTGCACCGACGACGACCACATGCTTCGCGCAGGGGCCGGGCAGGCGGCGCGCCGGGCCAGGCGGGGATGTCTTCATGTGTCTAGCATAGTTGACAATCAACAGAGTTCGATTAGAGTTACATCAACGCAGCCACCGTGGTGCAGCGTCCGGACATCCTGAACAAGGGAGAACTGCATGAAGAGGATGAGCCCCATCGAACACATGCTGGCCCGGGCGCTGGCCTCGGGCGAGGCCGAGGGCTGCCCGCCGAAGCTGGCGGGCGCTGTCCGGCACGCGGTGTTCCCGGGGGGCGCGCGCATCCGGCCGCAGCTGTGCCTGGCCGTGGCGCAGGCGTGTGGCGATGACGATCCGATGCTTTCCGAGGCGGCGGCCTGTGCCGTCGAGCTGCTGCACTGCGCGTCGCTGGTGCATGACGACATGCCGTGTTTCGACGATGCGCCGACGCGGCGCGGCCGTGCCTCGGTGCACTACGCCTTCGGCGAAAGTCTGGCCTTGCTGGCGGGCGACGCGTTGATCGTGCTGGCCTTCGAGACGCTGGGCCGCGGTGCCGCGAACTCGCCGTTGCGCTTGGCACCCCTGCTGGCGACGATTGCCCGCGGCGTGGGCATGCCGTCGGGCATCGTCGCCGGCCAGGCCTGGGAATGCGAAGCCAAGGTGTCACTGTCGGTGTATCAGCAGGCCAAGACCGGCGCGTTGTTCGCGGCGGCGACGATGGCCGGTGCCCAAGCCGCGGGCGCCGACGCCACGCCCTGGCGCTTGTTCGGCGAACGGCTGGGCGAGGCCTACCAGGCGGCGGACGACATTCGCGACGTGGCCGGCGATCCGATCGAGATGGGCAAGCCGATCGGCCGGGATTGCGCATTGCGCCGGCCCAGCATGGCCGCCGAGATGGGCCTCGAGGGCGCGATCACGCATTTCGACACGTTGATGGTCAAGGTCATCGAGGCGATTCCGCCCTGTGCCGGCGCCGCATCGCTGGGCGCGCTGGTGCGCCGGGAGTCCACGCGCCTGGTACCCGCCTCGTTCTCGGAAGACCAGGTGCGTGTGGCTGCGTAGCGCGTCGAGCGCGGCGCTGTCCCTGGGCAAGGTGCCCGCGCCGCGGCCTGACATGTCGATTGCCGGGCGTTGGGCTGCGCGTCGAGATCGCCTGCTGGTCAGTCGCAAGTTCCAGGCTTGGGCCGCGCGCTTTGCGCTGACCCGGCCGCTGGTGCGGCGCCGCGCCAGCGCGCTGTTCGACCTGATCGCCGGGTTTGTCTATTCACAGGTCTTGCTGGCCTGCGTGCGCCTGGATCTGTTCGAAGTGCTGGCCGAGACGCCGCAGACCGCGGCGGCGTTGGCGAGCCGGCTGGACATGCCGCTGGCTTCGATGCAGCGCCTGCTCGATGCCGCCGTGCCGCTGCGCTTGCTCGAGCGCCGCCGCGGAGGGTTGTATGGCCTCGGTCCGCTGGGCGCACCGATGAGCGGCAATGCGGCGCTGCGCTCGATGGTCGAGCACCATGGCGCGCTGTACGCCGACTTGCGCGATCCGCTGGCGCTGATGCGCGGGCACTCGGGTGCGCACGGCGGCGCGCAGCACGGCAACCTGGCCGGCTTCTGGCCCTATGCCGGTGCGCCATCGCCAGTGTCCTTGGACGCGCACAGCGTGGCCGCGTACTCATCGTTGATGGCGGCGTCGCTGTCGCTGGTCGGCGATGAGATCCTGGATGCCTATGCAGTGTCCTCGCACCGCTGCCTGCTGGATGTCGGTGGCGGAGAGGGCGCCTTCGTCGCCAGCGCCGCGCGTCGCGCACCCGACTTGCAATTGATGCTGTTCGACCTGCCGGCCGTTGCCGTGCGGGCGCAGTCGCGCCTCGCCGCATGGGGCTTGAGCCGGCGTTCGCAGGTCTTTGGCGGCGATTTCTTCAGCGAACCGCTGCCAAAGGGGGCAGACCTGATCACGCTGATCCGGGTGATCCACGATCACGACGACGCCGATGCGCTGCGCCTGCTCAAGTCCGTCAGGGCGGCGTTGGCTCCCGGCGGCACCGTGCTGCTGGCCGAGCCGATGGCGCGAACACGCGGCGCCGAAGCGATGGGTGACGCCTACTTCGGCATCTACTTGCTGGCGATGGGCAGCGGCCGGCCGCGCAGCGCGGGCGAACTGACCGCCATGCTGCAAGAAGCGGGCTTCACCACCGTGCGTCAGCTGCGCACGCAGCTGCCTTTGCAAGCCGGCGTGTTGATGGCGCGCAGCAAACTCGCGTAAACCCTGAGCGGGAATGTGTCATCAAGACTTGACATCGCTATAGCGTCAGCAGAAGATGACAGCAGACCCAGGCAAGCGCAATGACCCGCCCCCTTCACTCACGTCCTGCTTCGAACCACCCGAGCCACGAATCGAGAGGGCGCGCATGAACTCGCTGGCCGTGGTGCTGCAAAGCCCGCGCGAACTCGTGCTGAGCGAGTTGCCGCTCACGCCGGCGGGTGATGCCGACGTGACGGTGGAGATCGAATGGAGCGGCATCAGCACCGGCACCGAGCGCCTGTTCTGGAGTGGACAGATGCCCCCGTTCCCCGGCATGGGCTACCCGCTGGTGCCGGGCTACGAATCGGTCGGCCGGGTCAGCGCTGCGGGTGCGACCTCGGGTGGCCAGATCGGGCAGCGGGTTTTCGTTCCCGGTGCCCGCTGTTTCGGCGCGGTGCGCGGCCTGTTCGGCGGCGCGGCGTCGCGGCTGGTGGTGCCCGGCGAGCGCGCGCTGCCGTTCGACGAGGCGCTGGGAGAGCGTGGGGTGCTGCTGGCGTTGGCCGCCACGGCGCATCACGCCACGACGGGCGCCAGCCAACCCGATCTCATCGTCGGCCACGGGGTGCTCGGGCGCCTGGTGGCGCGCGTGGCGGTGGCCCTGGGCGCGGCGCCCGTGGTGTGGGAGAAGCTCGCGGCGCGGCGCGAAGGCGGCAGGGGCTATGACGTGATCGACCCGGCGGACGACCCGCGTCGCGACTACCGCTGCATCGTCGATGTCAGCGGTGACGCCAGCCTGCTCGACACGTTGATCGGCCGCCTCGCGCCCGGTGGCGAGATCGTGCTCGCCGGGTTCTACGAGCAGGCGCTGTCTTTCCAATTTCCGCCGGCGTTCATGCGCGAGGCGCGCCTGCGCGTCGCCGCCCAATGGCAGCCGGCCGATTTGAAGGCCGTGCGCGACATGGCCGAGGACGGCCGCCTGTCCCTCGAAGGCCTGATCACGCACCGCAGCCAGGCCACGCAGGCCGACGCCGCCTACCGCACCGCCTTTGGCGACCCCAGCTGCCTGAAGATGGTGCTCGACTGGAGAGACATCCCATGAGCCTTGACCAAAGCCTGCCGAGCGAGGCCCCGGTGAAGCTGATGCTGAAGCAGCAGATGCTGCGCGCCGAAGCGGCGATCGAGCCTGATCCGGTGTCCACCGCGCCGGTGACGAAGGACACGCAGATCATCGCCATCTATGGCAAGGGGGGCATCGGCAAGAGCTTCACCTTGGCCAACCTGAGCTACATGATGGCGCAGCAGGGCAAGAAGGTGCTGCTCATCGGCTGCGACCCGAAGAGCGACACCACGTCGCTGCTGTTCGGCGGCCGCGCCTGCCCAACGATCATCGAGACCAGCTCGAAGAAGAAGCTCGCCGGGGAAGCCGTGGCCATCGGCGACGTGTGCTTCAAGCGCGACGGCGTCTATGCGATGGAGCTCGGTGGCCCCGAGGTCGGCCGCGGCTGTGGCGGCCGCGGCATCATCCACGGCTTCGAGCTGCTCGAAAAGCTCGGCTTTCACGACTGGGGCTTCGACTACGTGCTGCTCGACTTCCTGGGCGACGTGGTCTGCGGCGGCTTCGGCCTGCCGATTGCGCGCGACATGTGCCAGAAGGTCATCGTCGTCGCCAGCAACGACCTGCAATCGCTCTACGTGGCGAACAACGTTTGCAGCGCGGTCGAGTATTTCCGCAAGCTCGGCGGCAACGTCGGTGTGGCCGGCATGGTCATCAACCGGGACGACGGCACCGGCGAAGCGGCGGCCTTCGCCACGCAGGTGGGCATTCCGGTGCTGTCGACGATTCCGGCCAACGACGACATCCGCCGCAAGAGTGCGTCCTACGAAATCATCGGCCGCCCCGAAAGCGAGTGGGGGCCGATGTTCGCCGGGCTGGCCGAAAACGTCGGCACCTCCACGCCGCTGCGGCCGAAGCCGATGACGCAAGACCAGTTGCTCGGCCTGTTCTCGGCCGCATCGGTGGGCCGCGACGTGGTGCTGGAGCCGGCCACGCAGTTCGACATGTGCGGCAAGAAGGACGTCGTCAAGCAAACGCTCGAAGTGGTCTACGACGAGGCCTGAACAAACATGGGTGCCACGATTCCCATCGTCCCGCTGAAGGTGGCCACGGCCATCGAAGGCGATGGCATGGGGTGTCATTCCGGCGGCGAGGCCATGCTGGCCGCGGCCCGGTCGGCCGGCAAATCCGAGGTGCTGCAGCAGTACGCAAAGGACTATCCGAAGAACGAGCACGCCGGCCCGCACGACCAGCCGCAGAGCATGTGCCCGGCCTTCGGCTCGCTGCGCGTCGGTCTGCGCATGCGCCGCACGGCGACCATCCTGTCGGGCTCGGCCTGCTGCGTCTACGGCCTGACCTTCACCTCGCATTTCTACGGCGCGCGGCGCAGTGTCGGCTACGTGCCGTTCAATTCCGAGACGCTGGTCACCGGCAAGCTGTTCGAGGACATCCGCGACGCCGTGCACGCGCAGGCCGACCCGGCCAAGCTCGATGCCATCGTCATCATCAACCTGTGCGTGCCCACCGCCAGTGGCGTGCCGCTGCAGATCCTGCCGAAGCAGATCAACGGCGTGCGCGTCATCGGCATCGACGTGCCGGGCTTCGGCGTGCCCACGCATGCCGAGGCGAAGGACGTGCTCGCCGCGGCGATGCTGAAGTACGCGCGCAGCGAGGCGCTGGCCGGCCCGGTTCGGGCTCCGCGCAACGGCGTGTCCGACAGGCCGACGATCACCCTGCTGGGCGAGATGTTCCCGGCCGATCCGGTGATCATCGGCATGATGCTCGAGCCGATGGGTCTGGCGGCCGGCCCGATGGTGCCCACGCGGGAATGGCGCGAGCTGTATGCCGCGCTCGATTGCGCCGCGGTGGCGGCGATCCATCCGTTCTACACCGCGAGCATCCGCGAGTTCGATGCCGCGGGGCGCAGCGTGGTCGGCTCCGCGCCGGTGGGCCACGACGCCACCGAAATGTGGCTGCAGGCCGTCGGAACGGCCACCGGCATCGCGCAAGGCCAGATCGACGCCGCCAAGAACCGCTTCCTGCCGGCGATTCGCGGTGCGCTGGCCAAGACCCCGATCAAGGGCCGCATCACCCTCAGCGGCTACGAAGGCTCCGAACTGCTGGTCGGCCGCCTGCTGGTGGAAAGCGGCTCCGACCTGCGCTACGTCGGCAGTGCCTGCCCGCGCACCGTGTGGAACGAAGCCGACATCCAGTGGCTGCAGGCCAAGGGCGTGATGGTTCAGATGCGCGCCTCGCTGGAAAACGACCTGGCGGCGCTGCATGAATTCAGGCCCGACGTAGCGATCGGCACCACGCCGGTGGTGCAGGCGGCGAAAGAGTTGCGCACGCCGGCGCTGTATTTCACCAACCTGATCTCTGCGCGTCCGCTGATGGGCCCGGCCGGCGCGGGTTCGCTGGCCACGGTGATCAACGCGGCGATCGGCAACAAGGCGCGGTTCGACACGATGAGCGACTTCTTCGGCTCGACAGGCACCGGCCATGCCACCGGCGTGTGGGAGGCCGCTGCGGGCGTGCCGCAGGACCGCCCCGAGTTCAAGGCCGACCAGCGTCGCCAGGCCATCAAGCTGGCAAAGAAGCGCAAGGCCGAGGAAATGATCTGATGGGCGCGCACCGATGCTAGTGCTCGACCACGATCGTGCCGGCGGCTATTGGGGCGCCGTGTATGTGTTCACGGCGATCAAGGGCTTGCAGGTGGTGATCGACGGGCCGGTGGGCTGTGAGAACCTGCCGGTGACTTCGGTGCTGCACTACACCGATGCGTTGCCGCCGCATGAGTTGCCGATCGTCGTCACCGGCCTGGCCGAAGAGCAACTCGGTCGCGAAGGCACCGAAGGCTCGATGCGCCGCGCGCATGCCGTGCTCGACCCCGACCTGCCGTCGGTGGTGGTCACCGGCTCGATCGCCGAGATGATCGGCGGTGGCGTCACACCCGAAGGCACCAGCCTGAAGCGCTTCCTGCCGCGCACCATCGACGAGGACCAATGGCAATGCGCCAACCGGGCGATGTATTGGCTGTGGAGCGAATACGGACTGAAGAAGGTGCCGCAACGCAAGCCCCTCGCCGATCGGGCGCCGGGCGAGAAACCGCGCGTCAACATTCTCGGCCCGAGCTACGGCACTTTCAATTCACCTAGCGATCTGGCAGAGATCCGCCGCCTGGTTCAAGGCATTGGCGCCGAAGTGAACATGGTGTTCCCGCTGGGCAGCCACCTGGCCGACGTGTCGAGGCTGGTCGAGGCCGACGTGAACATCTGCCTGTACCGCGAGTTCGGCCGCATGCTCTGCGAGGCGCTGGAGCGGCCGTACCTGCAAGCACCGATCGGGCTGCACAGCACCACCGCCTTCCTGCGCAAGCTGGGCGAACTGCTGGGGCTGGACCCCGAGCCGTTCATCGAGCGCGAAAAGCACAGCACCATCAAGCCGATCTGGGACCTGTGGCGTTCGGTCACTCAGGACTTCTTCGCCACCGCCAGCTTCGCCGTGGTGGCGAACGAGACCTATACGCGCGGCATTCGCCACTTCCTCGAAGATGAGCTCGGTCTGCCCTGCCATTTCGCGGTGGCGCGCAAGCCCGGCGCCAAGACCGACAACGAAGCCGTGCGCGCCCTGGTCAAGGACAAGCCGCCGCTGGTGCTGTACGGGAGCTACAACGAGAGGATCTACCTGGCCGAAAGCGGGGGTGGCTCGATGATGAAGACCACCTTCATTCCGGCGTCGTTCCCGCTGCCGATCATCCGTCGCCACACCGGCACACCGTTCATGGGCTATGCCGGCGCGACCTACCTGGTGCAGGAGTTCTGCAACGCGCTGTTCGACGCGCTGTTTCACATTCTGCCGTTGGGCACGGAACTCGACCGGGTCGAAGCGACACCGGCGCGCTCGGACGAGCGCGACACCCGGCCTTGGGACGACGACGCGCAGGCACGCCTGGACGAGATCGTGCAGACCGAACCCGTGCTGGTGCAGATCTCTGCGGCCAAGCGGCTGCGCGACCGTGCCGAACACGACGCGCGCAATGCGGGCGAAGTGCGCATCAGCGCAAGGCGGCTGAATGAAGCCCACGATGCGTTGCGCCGCAAGGAGCCCGCATGACGGCGCACGCGCGAAGCACCGCGGCAGCAGCGTCGGTCGTGCTCCGCGCCAACAGGCAATCGACTTGTCGCGGCCATGGCTGCGGCGAAACCCGCCGCGGGGTCAGGCGCGGGAGTGGCCGCAAGGCCGTTGGTGGCCGAAAGGCCGTTCATGGCCGAAAGGCCTTTTTCTGGAGGTTGAAGCATGTCTGACAGGTCCTTATCCGGGCTGACGGACCAAGAGGCCAAGGAATTCCATGGCATCTTCGTCACGAGCTTCCTCGCGTTCACCGCGATAGCCGTCGTTGCGCACTTTCTCGTTTGGAGTTGGCGACCCTGGCTTTAGGCCGCACCTGAAGCTGAAGGGAATGCGCTTTCAAGGAGTCACGAAATGATCCAGCAGCAAAGCAATTTGATGCCGGCACCGCCAGCAGGTGGGGCCTGGACGTACACCAGCTTGTTCGTGGTGATGTTCATCGTCTTTCTGGTGATCGCCGTGGCGGCGCAGCTCCTGACGCTGCAGTGGCGACCCTTGCTCCCCGGGTCCGAGGGGGAAGGTTCATTCATCAACAACGTGCGCTCATCGGTTTACACCGTGATGTCGTACATCCCGTAGGAGAGTTCTATGTGGCGACTTTGGAAACTGTTCGACCCGCGTCGAACGCTTATCGCTCTGTTCACGTTTCTGTTCGTGCTGGCACTGTTGATTCACTTCATCCTGCTCAGCACGGCCAGGTTCAACTGGCTCGACGGCGGACACAAGGCCGGCGCCCAGATGTCCTCGATGCCGGCGGCGGCGCCGGCACCCAAACAGTAGCGAAGGCTATCGCTTCAGGCGAACGAGCGCCGGGCTTCGTGCCCGGGCTCGTCCGCGACAGGACGTGCGGTTTCAAACATCGCGCTGGGCCTGTTGAATTTCAGGTGATGTCATGTCCATGCTGAGCTTCGAACGCAAGTACCGTGTCCGCGGGGGGACGCTGCTGGGCGGCGACCTGTTCGACTTCTGGGTCGGCCCGTTCTATGTCGGCTTCTTCGGCGTGACCACGATTTTCTTCGCGGCCATCGGCACCTTGCTGATCGTCTGGGGTGCCTCGCAGGGGCCCACCTGGAATCTGTGGCAGATCAGCATCGCGCCGCCCGACCTGAGCTATGGACTCGGCCTGGCGCCGCTGATGGAAGGCGGGCTTTGGCAGTTCATCACCCTCTGCGCCGTGGGCGCCTTCGTGTCGTGGGCTTTGCGCGAGGTCGAGATCTGTCGCAAGCTCGGCATCGGCTATCACGTGCCCTTCGCTTTCTCGGTGGCCATCCTGGCCTATGTGACGCTGGTCATCATCCGCCCGCTGCTGATGGGCGCCTGGGGTTATGGCTTCCCGTACGGAATCATGAGCCACCTCGACTGGGTGTCGAACACCGGCTACCAGTACCTGCATTTCCACTACAACCCGGCACACATGCTGGCGGTGAGCTTCTTCTTCACCACCACGCTGGCGCTGTCATTGCACGGTGCGCTGATCCTGTCGGTGACGAACCCGGCCAAGGGAGAGCCGGTGAAGACGCCGGAACATGAGAACACGTTCTTTCGCGACACCATCGGCTATTCGATCGGCGCGCTGGGCATCCACCGGCTCGGCCTGTTCCTGGCGCTGTCGGCGGCCTTCTGGAGCGCGGTGTGCATCGTCATCAGCGGGCCTTTCTGGACCCGGGGCTGGCCGGAATGGTGGGGCTGGTGGCTGAACCTGCCGATCTGGCGCTGACGCGGTCGAGACGCTACCTAGGAGATCTCCATGGCTGAGTACCAGAACCTGTTCACGCGCGTGCAGGCCGTCGCACCGGCCTACGCCGGGGTGCCGCTGTCGCGCACCGGCGGCCGCGCAGGCCGCCCTGCGCACGTGCACCTGCTCGGCCGTATCGGCGACGCGCAGATCGGCCCGATCTACCTCGGTTGGTTCGGCCTGGCATCGCTGCTGTGCGGCTTCATCGCCATCGAGATCATCGGCCTGAACATGCTGGCTTCGGTGAACTGGGACCCGATCCAGTTCGTGCGGCAATTGCCCTGGCTGGCGCTGGAGCCGCCGCCACCCGAGATGGGCCTGCAGCTGTTTCCGCCGCTGAACCACGGCGGCTGGTGGTTGATGGCCGGCTTTTTCCTGACCTCGTCGATCCTGCTGTGGTGGGTGCGCATGTACCGCCGTGCGCGCGAACTGGGCATGGGCACGCACGTGGCGTGGGCCTTCGCCGCCGCGATTTGGCTGTACCTGGTGCTCGGCTTCATCCGCCCGATCCTGATGGGCAGCTGGGGCGAGGCCGTGCCCTTCGGCATCTTCCCGCACCTGGACTGGACGGCGGCGTTCTCGATCCGCTACGGCAACCTGTTCTACAACCCGTTCCACATGCTGTCGATCGCCTTCCTGTACGGCGCGACCTTGTTGTTCGCGATGCACGGTGCGACCATCCTGGCGGTCAGCCGCTTCGGCGGCGAACGCGAGATCGAGCAGATTGTCGATCGCGGCACGGCCTCGGAACGCGCCGCGCTGTTCTGGCGCTGGACGATGGGCTTCAACGCGACGATGGAATCCATCCACCGCTGGGGCTGGTGGTTCGCGGTGCTGTGCCCGCTGGTCGGCGGCATCGGCATCCTGC
Source organism: uncultured beta proteobacterium (assembly GCA_963837675.1). GTDB lineage: Bacteria > Pseudomonadota > Gammaproteobacteria > Burkholderiales > Burkholderiaceae_C > Rubrivivax. Next base: position 52,493 of record CAWIOH010000005.1, read on the forward strand.
TCACCGGCACGGTGGTGGACAACTGGTACCTGTGGGCCATGAAGCATGGTGTGGCACCGAGCTATCCGGCGGTGTTTCCGCCAGTGGCCGACCCCGGGCTGCTGCAAGGAGTCAAGCCATGAAGCTGTCGCATCCGCGTGCGCTCGCCTGCGTAGCGGCGTTCCTCTTGCTGGCCGGCTGCGAGCGCCCGCCGATGGACAGCGTGCAGCGCGGCTACCGCGGCACCGGGATGGTCGAGGTTTACAACCCGCGCGTCCTGGCAGCGCTGGAAGTGGCCAACCAGGTGCCGCAGCCGCTGGCCGCGGCGCCGTCCGAAGGTCCCAAGGCCAAGGACGTGTTCAAGAACGTGCAGGTGCTGGGCGACGAGAGCGTCGCCGAGCTGACGCGCACGATGACCGCCATCACCGCCTGGGTCGCACCGCGAGCAGGGTTGCGCCTACTGCCACAAGCCCGGTGACGAGCTCTCGGCCGACACGCTGTACACCAAGGTCGTGGCGCGCAAGATGCTGCAGATGACGCGCCGGATCAACACCGACTGGAAGCACCATGTCGCCGACACCGGCGTCACCTGCTACACCTGCCACCGCGGCCAGAACATCCCGGCGAATGTCTGGTTCACCGCGCCGCCGCAGCCGCAGGCGGCGCTGCTGGCCGGCAACAGCGCCGGGCAGAACCGGCCCGCCGCGAGCGTGGGGCTGACTTCCTTGCCCTACGATCCCCTGACGCCCTTCCTGCTGCAGGACAACCCCATCCGCGTCGTCGGCAGCACGGCATTGCCGGTCGACAACCGGCACTCAATCAAACAGACCGAATGGACCTACGGGCTGATGATGCACATGTCCGATTCGCTCGGCGTGAACTGCACCTACTGCCACAACTCGCGCTCGTTCCAGTCCTGGGACATGAGCACGCCGCAGCGTGAAACGGCCTGGTACGGCATCCGCATGGTGCGCGAGCTGAACAACAACTACTTGTTGCCATTGAGCAGTGTCTTTCCGCCAGCGCGCCACGGCGCCATGGGCGATGTGGCGAAGATCGATTGCGCCACATGCCATCAGGGCGTGTTCAAGCCGCTGTACGGCGCCAGCATGCTGAAGCACTACCCGGAACTGGCCGGCGTGGTCAAGGTGTGCGGTGTCTTCGGCCACAAATGCCGGTGGCACCATGGTCGCACTGTTTTTCGCCACCGGTTCGACCGAACTGCCTGCCGATGCGCAACAGACCCTGGCGGCGCTGGTAGGCGGCCTGCAAGCCAACCCGACCGCGACGTTGACGATCTCCGGGTACCACTCCGCCGCTGGCGCCGCCGACGTGAACGAGGCCCTGGCGAAGCAGCGCGCGCTCGCCGTGCGCGATGCGTTGAAGGCGGCCGGCGTTGCCGAGGACCGCCTGGTGCTGGTCAAGCCGGTGGTCGACCGAAGCCAATGTGAGCGGCGAGGATGCCCAGGCGCGCCGTGTCGAGGTGTCGATGAAGTGAGGCGCGCCCGAGGCTGGGCCTGCATGACAATCGCGCCATGCTTCATCACGAAAGTCGTTGTTGAGCCTCAGCCTCAGCGGAGACGTCTGAGAACGGAAACCCGGGCCTTGCACCGTGCTGCAGAACGCAGCGCATTCATGCATGCCTTGCTGCGCGGCGCCATCGGACGTGCGGCGTATGTCGGCCTGCTGCGCAATCTGCTACGATCTCTATGACGCGCTCGAAGGCGCGCTGCAGTTGCATGGCGAACATCCGGCCCTGAAGCCGATGCGCTTGCCGGGGCTGGCCCGGGCCGCGGCGCTGGCTGAAGACCTGGCTCGATTGCATGGGCCCGGATGGGCTACCGACGTACGGCGCTGTCGATTCGGGCAAGTCGTACGTGCAGCATCTGCGCCATCTCGTGCGACAAAGACCGGCCTGGCTGGCCGCCCATGCCTATGTGCGTTATCTCGGCGATCTGAGCGGCGGCCAGCTGCTCGAGCCGCATCGTCGTCGCAGACCTGCCGGCTGCAGGACGATGGCCGTGGCACGGCCTTCTATGATTTCGGCCCGCCGGCGCGGCGAGGCCGGCGCTGCGCTGCCGAACTGCGCTGGCCTGGACGGTGCCGAGCCCGGACGCCCGACAGGGCGCGCATGATCGAGGAAGCCGGCTGGCCTTCGCGATGCATCAGCTCGCTGTTCGATGGGCTGGCGCAGCGCACGGTCTGCCGCGGGCTGCCGGCGATGCCCGGCGCTGGCCAGCGTTTCGGGCTGAAGTCTCGCAGGCGCTTGTACAAGCGTGGTGACGCGCTGCGTCGAGTCTTCCAGCTCCTGCAGCAGCGGCGCCACATGCACCGTGCCGTTGCCGTCGGCGATGTCCATCGCGGCCAGGCTGGCGTTGCCGAGGATGGCGCCGATCAATTCGTCGGGCTCGCGGGCGCGTGCGGCCAGCGCGTCCTGACGGGCCTGGGCCAGCGCCGCTTCCAGATGCTCGCGCGCAGCGCTGGCGCGTTGCGTTTCGGTCAGGTCGTCGAAGATCAGGAAGAAGCCCAGCACCGAGCCGTCGCGAGGCGGTACCACTTCGGCGCGCACGGCCACCGGCAAGCGGCGCTCGTCCGTCGCAGTCGCAAGCTCAATTCCCCGCGCCAGGCATGGCGTTCCTGCGCCAGCGCCTGCAGCATCAGTCGCGCCGAGCCGTCGGTGAACAGTGTCGCCAGGTCCGGCAAGCGCTGCACAGCGCGGCAGCGTCCAGGCCACTGAGCCGGCGAAGGCGTCGTTGGCGAACAGTGCCCGGCGCTGCGCATCGACGATGACCACCGGCTCTTTCGAGTTCGCCACGCTGGCGCGGATCGAGGTCAGCTGGTGTTCGGCGATCAGCAGCCGCACCGCGTTGATCTGCACGATGATGTCGACCAGCGCTGCGCCGAATGCGGTGGCGACCGCCACTTCGCCGGACGACCACGGCAGCGCCGTGCCGCGCACGATCTCAGACCAGGCTGCGAAGGAGCGTCGCGGCGACAAGTCCATCGGGTCGTCGCCGATGGCCGTCTTGGCAGGGTTGCCGGCCCAGGTGACGCTCTGCAACTGTTCCTTGCGGAACCACATCAGGTACTCGGGGCGCGTGGCCGAAAGCTTCACCGACAACACGCCGCTGGCGATGGGTGTCAGCGATTCCAGTGCCGGATTCCGGCTCGCCACCGACGAACAATGAAACGCTCCGTTGGCGGGCTGGGTGTCGACCCATTGCAGCAAGGCGCGCAGTTCCGGCGTCGACGGCACTTCGCCGGCCGTCAGCAATTCGCCTTCGTGGAACAGCGCCGCGCCGCTGGCGTCGAGCGGCTGCAACAGCGTGCGCGGGTTGCGAAACAGCGCCAGCCGCCAATCGCCTTCGGTCGAAGTCGCTTCGACCAGGCGCTGCTCGAGCCGCCGCACGTGGATCGCGACCTGCGCGTGCGCATAGTTCTCGATCGCCGCGATGCGGGTGGACACCACCTCGGCCAGCAGGTCGGCGGCGGCGCGCACGGCATAGCGCAGGTTGCGCGGCGCGTAGTGGTGGCAGGCGATCAGGCCCCACAGCCGCCCCTCGCGCACCAGTGAGACGACCAGGGTGGCGGCCACACCCATGTTCTTCAGGTACTGAATGTGCAACGGCGACATGCTGCGCAAGTGGCACAGCGACATGTCGAGCTCGTCGTTCGTCCCCGGCAGCCGGCGCGGCACCAATGGCGCGGCGACATAGTGCACGTCGGCCAGGACGCGCAGGCGCGTGCGCAGGTACAACTCGCGGGCGCGCTGCGGGATGTCCGACGCCGGGTAGTGGTGGCCGACCAGCGATTCCAGTCGCGCGTCGCGGGCTTCGGCGATGACCTGGCCGTGGCCGTCGGGGTCGAACTTGTAGACCATCACGCGGTCGTAGCCGCACAGCTCGCGGAAAGTCTTGACGACGGCGTCGGTCAACGTGCCGATCGTCGACGTCATGCCGAAGCGCTGCACCGCGTCGCGAACATGACCGAGCAGCGTTTCAGCGTCGACCTGCAAGGTCGGCACGACCTCGATGGCAAGGGGCTCGAGCTCGAGCAGCAACACGCCCGACACGCGGTGCAGCGCGCCTTCGAAGGCCTTCACGCCGCCCTGCGTGCGCAGGCTGCAGGTCAGCGGCAGCGGCGTGCCCAGCTCTTCTTCGACGACCAGCCCGCCGACGACGGCCGCCGCGTCGCCGCCCAACGCGGCCAGCGGTTGGTTCAGGAACGCATCGAGCGTGCCGCCGAGTAGGCTTTGCACGTTGTCGCTGACCTGGATGACCGTCAGTGCCGGTTCCTGCATCACCAGCAACAGGCCGTGCGGCTGCACCGATCCTGCGAGATGAATCAGCTCACGTTCGCAATTGCTGAGATCCGCCTGGCCGAAGGCTGGGCTGTTGGGCATCACGCGGAGTCCGTCGATGCTCTCTCGTTCCCTGCGGGTTCGGCGGCTGTGCGACGGCGGCGGCGCAACAGGCTCTCGCGGCTGATGCCCAGCAATGCGGCGGCCTGCGCCGCATCATTGCCGCTGCGCTGCCAGGCACTTTCGATCAGGAAATGCTCCACCTGGACACGTGCTTCGCGCAACAGCTCGGGCAAGAACTGCTCGCCCAGCGATTCGGCCAAGCGACTGATCGCCGCATGCAGCGCCTGCGCTGCGCCCGGTTCCTGCGCGGCACTGAAACGCGATACGCAGTGGATGGTGAATCCGATGCATTCCTGATCGCCTTCGGTCAGCAGCGCGGCCGAGATCTCCACCGATGCCACCTGCGCTTCGCAGCGGATGCGCGACTCGACGCGGCGGGCCACGCCTTGGGCGCGCACCGTCTGCAGCAAGGCCGCGAAGCTGCTCTTCTCCGAGCCGACCCACTGCTCGAGTGCATGGCCACGCACCTGGGCCTCGGATGGGGCATTGATCAGGTCGAGAAAAGCCGGATTGGCGAGCAGGATCGATCCGTTGGAATCGGTGACGACGACACCATCGCGGCTGCCATCGACCAGTCGCGCCAGGGTGCGGTTCAGGTCGGAAGTCGCAGTGCTGTCGACCGTGCGCACACGCACCAGCAGGCGCATGGCGTCATCGGTGCGGAACGGCGTGGCGGCGACGCTGGTCATCGCGATCTTGCCAACGAGTCGCGCAGTGATTTCCGAGGCTCGCCCGGTGCTGCGCGCGGCGTTCAGCAGCGCTTCGACGGCATCGCGCGAATGGCGCTCGAAGCCGAAGGTGGCAGCCCGCCCGAGCAGGCTTTCGGCGGGCAGGTCGAACAGCTGCGACGAAGCCTGGTTGGCTTCGACGATCTGCAAAGTCTGCGCATCGATCACCATCACGGCATCGGTGGCCACCTGGAACAGCAGCCGGTAGCGCGATTCGGCCTGGCGCGCGCGCCAGTAACCACGCTCCAGGTCCTGCTGCGCATCGAGGAAGCGCTGCTGGATCGCCGCCGTGGCGCGCAGGTCGCGGCCCACCGCCAGGACCGGGCCGTGTTCGCCCAGGCGCACCGCGGTGTAAGCGACCGGGATGCTGGCACCGGAGGCGACCGGGTGATTGACCTCGCGGCGGCGCGCCGAGCCGTTGTCGGCCACGTCCTTCAGCAGCATTTCGATCTTCGCCCGCGTGTCGCCGGTGACCGTTTCCGACCAGGCACGGCCGACCCATTCGTGCGCCGACGCCGACATCGGCTGCACCGAGGCTTGTTCGACGTTCGTGATGACGCCGTCGCGGTCGAGCACCAGCGCGATGTCGCTGGACAGGGTCACGAAAGTCCTGGCGAGTTCGCGGGCCCAAGGCGACAGTGCACCCAGGTCTTGCGCGTCGCCGTCGGGTTGGCTCACAACTGACTCCTGGTAGAGCGTGGGCCGCGACTCGCAACGAGCCTGCAGAACCACGCTGCCGATTCTATGCCTTCGCGTCTCACGCAGCGCACTGTCCAAGCGTGCCGGCACAGCAGCGGCGCGGGGCGCGGGCGCGAACTCAGCCGGTGCCGGCGCGCGAGCGAAGTCCCCAGGTCCACAATGCCTGTGACGGCAGCGGCAGCACCATGAACCAGTGCTCGACCACGGCCAGGCTCAGCATGGCGGCGCACAAGCCCAGGCTCGTGGCCTGGAAGGCGGTGGCGCTGTCGGCCAGCGCCGCGCGCCACAGCATGCAGGCGGCCACCGTCGAAATCAGCACCGAGGCCGGGAACAGTGGATTCATCGGCCGCTGGCGGAAGTAGCTTTGCAGGTAGTGCAGGTGCGCCGGCAGAAAGCCCTCGTTCAGATTGCGCACGCCGAGGAAGATGTTCAGTTTGGCGCTCTGACGCATCAGCCACAGGATCATGAAGATCCACAAGCCGGTGCGATTGGGGGCGTCCCAGGTCAGCAGCGTCACGGCCAGCGCCAGCAACAGCAGGGCGATCTCGTGATGAAGCAAGGTCGACACGGCATAGCGTGCACGTCGCCAGCCGGTGGCTTCGGGGGGACAGGCCAGACGCCTGGGCCCGGTGACGTAGCCCAACAGGAAGGCGATCTCCTGCCAGGCCCAAACCAGCACGGCGCAACAGAACCCGCAGTAAGCGCCGAACACGCTGGTGTCGGTGTTCGACGCCCAGAGCCCGGCCAGCGCGGCGACGAGCCACACGCTGGCCGCGGCGAAGGACCATTTGAAGGTGTGCCGCGGCAGACCGTCGAGGTACAGGATCGCGCCGGTGCTGAACCACCACACGAACAGCGTGAACAGCAAGGGCCACCAGATTGCCGTCATTTCAAGCGCCGGTGACGGCTACCAGGCGGGCACGACACGCATGTCATCGGGCAGGGCATGGGTCCGCGCCGGAATGAAGTACAGGCGTGCGAAGGCAGCCGCTGCGGCCAGGCCGAGCCCCGCCCGTCGCAGCGCACCGAGCATGCCGCCGCGACCTCGCGCGGCCTCGCTGGCCAGCGAGATGCGACGCAGACGCTCCAGTCCGGCGTGAAAGCGCGGATCGTCCAGATTCAGCGTCAGCGGAAAGACCTGACGCGTGATCTCGGAGGTGATGCGAAAGACCTCGAAGTCGTACTGCGTCGGGTCCATCCCCATGGCTGCATGCATCTGCGGCCGGGTATGGTCGCGCACGTACATCGTCGCGAACACCGCCAGCACGAAGAATCGGATCCACAGCTTGTTGACGCCGCGCAGCAACTGCGGATTGGCGCGCAACAGCAGCGCGAACGCTTCGCCATGGCGGAACTCGTCGTTGCACCACTTTTCGAACCACTTGAAGATCGGGTGGAAACAGGCTTCGGGGTGGCGCTCGACCTGCCTGTAGATGGCGATGTAGCGCGCATAGCCGATCTTCTCGGACAGGTAGGTGGCATAGAAGATGAACTTCGGGCGGAAGTAGGTGGCCTTCTTGGCGCGCGCCAGAAAGCCCAGGTCCACGCCGATGCCGAAATCCTTCAGCCATTGGTTGATGAAACCGGCGTGGCGGCTCTCGTCGCGCGCCATGAAGCCGAACAGCTCCTTCATGTCCGGGTTCTTCACGCGCTTCTTGATCTCGGCATAGAGCACGCAGCCGGAGAACTCCGAGGTGACGGAGGAGATCAGGAAGTCGCTGAATTCCTTGTACAAGGCCGGCGGCATCTGCGAATAGTCGCCCGCCATGTCGGCCGGGCGTTGAAAGTGATCGGTGTTCGCGTCGGCACGGAACTCGTTCATCAGCGCGTCCCATTGCGGGCGGATCGATCCGATGTCGATGCGGTCCATCGCGGCGAAGTCGGTGGTGTAGAAACGCGGCGTCAGCATGGTGTCCTGCATGGCCTTGCCGGTGGCTTCATTGGGGACGTGGGACATCAGCTTCTCCCGATATTCAATGCGGCAGCATCAGCTGCGCGAACACGGCCGCGTTCGTCGGGCCGAAGGATTCGACATCGACGCGCCGCCCGGTGCCGGGGTCTTCCAGCGTCAGCCTGCCGTCGGCACGGCCGATCAGCCGAAAGGGCAGTGCCGGGCCGATGCCCTGGCGCTTGCGCTCGCGCGCCAGCCCGCGCATGGTGCCGCGCAGGAAGCCGTTGCTGCCGGGTGCGACGCGGTCGACCGTGGCGCCGCTGAGGGCGTCCAGCACGACGATGCTGCCGTCGTCGCGGTCTTCGAATCGCAATTCACGCACGGCTGTCGCGGGCGCATCGTCGACGCGAACATGGCCGATGCCCGTCAGCCGCACGGCGCCCACGCCGAGCACTGTGCACAGCACCAGCGCTGCCAGCGCGAACAGCGGGCCACGCGGCAAGTCGGTGTTGTGGGCGGCGTTGCTCATGGGCAGGTACCGTTCAGGCCGCGAGCGCCGGCTTGCCGGCAGCGCGCGCGTCGTTCGAGGCAGTGTCGGCCAGGGTGACCGGGCGCGCCTGGCCGGCCGAGCAGGCGAGGGCCTGCGCCAGCAGCTTCGCCACCGAGCGCGGCAACGCACGCAGCATGGGCTGGGTGCGCTTCAGGTGCCACGGGCGCGCGTGCGGCCACAAGTGCATGTAGGCGATCCTGTCGACGCCGTCCAGCGTCAGCGTGATGTCGCCCAGATCCCCGGTGCGCGCGCGAAACCCCGCCGTGTCGATGTGACTCAACGGCAGGTTGAAGGTGATGGTGAGCACGATGCCGATGCGCATCACCACGCGCCGGTCGGTGATGCTGTAGACGGTGGTGCGGCCCATCAGCCAGGCCAGCAGCAACAGCACGCCCATCGCCAGCGTCGCCAGCGCGGCCAGGGGCACAGAGGACACGAGCGTGTCGCTGATCGCGGCGCCGTCGGCCAGCCCGGCACCGATGCGCCAGGCCAGCAGCGCTGCAAAGTACAGGCCCAGCTTGCGCACGTGCAGCACCTGGATCGCCAGCGCGCGCCAGTCGGGTGAGCCCTGCCAGAGCAGCGTCTCGCCGGCCGGCAACGCCTCGGGCAAGCCGTGCGCGGCCTCGAATTCGTGTTCGTGCACCGCTTTCACAGCAACGGCTCCTGGCGCGATGGCGTCGCGTACAAGGTGCCGCCTCCGTAGTAGGCGGTGATCCTGTCCTCTTCGAGCCGCGTGACCGACTCGGGCAGACGCGTGGCGGGTACATGAGCGAACTGCGAGCCCAGGATCGCCTTGACGCGAACTTCACGGTCGCCGATACGGCAGAAATTCACCGGCAGCAACACGCGCCGCGCCGTGGCGCCCGCGCCGACCTCGAGCTCGAGATAGCGGAACAGCGCCTCCGAGCGGTCGACCCAAAGGTCGATCACCCTGCCGCCCGCCACGTCGTCGGCTCCATAGGCCACCATGCCGCGTGGGTCGGGGTCGCGCGACGAGACACCGTATGCGGGATCGACACGCAAGGGCACGATGCGCATCGCGCCTTCGGCGGTCAGGTCGGCGACGTCATCGCGATCGGCATAGCTGCCCGGGCCCACGCCGTCGAGCATCGGGTTGCCGCTGGGCAGCAGCGGAGCGCCGGCCCAGGCACCGCTGGCTTCGGCGGCAATCTCGCGCATCGACACCTTGCCGCGCGGTGCATGCACGGTGGTGCCCTGCGGCCAGGTGTAGGTCTTCGGCTCGGGCACGGAGGGCCAGCCCTGCACGTCGATGGAAGAAGAACGATCGGATTCGAGCGGATAGCCTTCGCGCTTGTTCTCGCGCAGCAGGTAGTAGATCAGGCCGGCGAAGAACACCCAGAACGCATACAGCGTGAGCTGGGCGACGTCGATGTATTGAGTGATGGCTCCGGTGGACGACATGGCGTTCTCCTTGGACGATGAGGCTCAGCCTGGAAATTCGGCCAGGCCGAACTTCGGTGCAAACGAGGGTTTGGGTGCGCGGCCGGAGCGCACCAGCGGACCGATGGCCACGAGCGTGGCGAACAGCAGCAGGATTTCCAGGTGGTAGACGAAGCTGTAGCCCACGCCCGCGCTGTGCAGCACCGGGCCGAGCAGGCCGCGTTCGGCCAGGCCTGACACCGCGTCGCGCAGCGCGCCGCCGCCGGCGATCGCCAGCCCCGCCGCCGTGGCCTGAACCGCGCCCCAGGCGCCGAGCGCGAGGCCGTTGCGTTCGTCCAAACCCATCGCGGCGGTCAGCGTCGCGACCGAGAACAAGCCGCCACCGAAACCGATCAAGGCCGCGCCGATGCGAAACAGCAGCACGGATGCCAGCGGTTCGGCGAAGATGACGGCCGCAAATGCCACGACGCCCGACAGCACCCCGAAGGCCGCCAGCCGTGGAGCGTCGCCGCCGTGCACGAACCAGCGCGACGCCATGGCAAACGCCCCCAGGGCGCCGGCGGCCATCATCGCTGTAAGGGTGGTGGTCGAGCCCACCGCCATGTGCATGATCTGGCCGCCATAGGGTTCGAGCAGGATGTCCTGCATGCTGAACGCGGCCGTGCCCATGCCCACCGCCACCAGCAACCGGCGCGTGCGGCCACCGCGAACGAAGCTGCGCCACGACGCGCGGAAGTTCGGCGGTTCGCGATCCAGGCGGGTGGCTTCGGGGTTGCGCGCCTCCTGCTTCCACAGCGCGACCAGGTTCAGCAGCATGGTCAATACCGCAGCGCCCTGGATCACCTGGACCAGGCGCGTGTTGCTGAAGTCTTCGAGCAGCGCGCCGAAGGCCAGCGCGCTGGCGACCATGCCGATCAACAGCATCACGTACAGCAGCGCCACCACTTGCGGCCGGTCGGCTTCGGGTGCCAGGTCGCTGGCCAGTGCCAGGCCAGCGGTCTGCGTGATGTGCAGCCCGGCTCCGGTGAGAAGAAAGGCCAGCGACGCGCCGACCCAGCCGACGAGCGGAGACACCTGCGAATCGCCCGCCAGCAGGATCAGCGCAAAGGGCATGATGGCCAAGCCGCCGAACTGCAGCATGGTGCCCATCCACAGGTAGGGCACACGCTTCCAGCCCAGCGCCGAGCGGTGCCAGTCGGACTTGAAACCGACCAGCGCGCGCAGCGGTGCAAATACCAGCGGCAGCGCCACCATCAGCGCCACCAGCCATGCCGGCATGTTCAGCTCGACGATCATGACGCGGTTCAACGTGCCGTTGAGCAGCACCAGGGCCATGCCCACCGACACCTGGAACAGCGACAAGCGCAACAGCCGGCTCAGCGGCAATTGCTGGCTGGCCGCATCGGCAAAAGGCAGGTAGCGTGCGCCCACGCGCGACCAGCGCTTGATCAGCGCCTTGTTGAGCTGGCTTGCGGGCTTCATTCAGTCATCGCGGCTGAGTTGCAGCGCCTGCGAGGTGTAGAAGCCGCTGGCGACGCGCTGGGTTCGCGGGATCTGCCAGCCTTTCAGTTCCGCTTCGGCGGCCAGCAGCGCGCGCAGGGTGTGTTCGGCCACGGGCACGATCGCTGGCGAACGGTTGCCGCGCGGAAACAGTTTGCCCAGCGCATGCATCGCCGCCAACGCCGGATTGCTCGGCGCGAAGGTGAACAGCAAGGCGATGCGTGTGCGTTGCGCCAGACCGGCCAGCACGCGCACTGTGTCGGCGCTGCGGTAGTGAATCAGCGAATCCATGCCCACCACGTAGTCGAAGCTGCCCAGCGCAGGGTCGAGCATGTCGCCGCTGCGAAAGTCGATGCGGCGACTGCCCGGTGCGTCGCCATGCCGCTCGCGCGCCAGGTTGACCAATGTCGGCGACAGGTCGATGGCCAGTACGCGCGCGCCGCGCCGTGCCGCCTCGACCGCGAAGGCGCCGGTGCCACAGCCGGCATCGAGCACGCGCATGCCTTGCATGTCGGTGGGCAGCCACGACAGCAGCAGCTCGCGCATGCTGTCGCGCCCGGCGCGCACGCTGGCACGGATGCGGCCCAGCGGCGCATCGGAAGTCAGCCGCGCCCAGGCCGATGCGGCCGTGCGATCGAAATAGGTTTCGATGCGGCCACGTGATTGCAGGTAGGTGTCCATCGTGTTCAATCGAAGCCCAGCAGGTCGAAGATGTCGCGATCTTTCATCGGAACGGCGCTCAACGGCTCGCTGCCCAGCCACAGCGCTGCGGCCAGACGCATATATTCCTTCTGCACCGCTTCGAGTTCGGGCGAAGGTTCCATCTCGAACAAGGTGCTTTTCTTCAGCCGGCTGCGGCGGATCACGTCCAGATCGGGGAAGTGCGCGGCCAGCTTCAGGCCGATCTCGTTGTTGTACCTGTCGATCTGATCGGTGTCCTTGCTGCGGTTGGCGATGACGCCGCCGAGGCGCACGTTGTAATTCTTCGCCTTCGCCCCGATGGCCTGCACGATGCGGTTCATCGCGAAGATGGAATCGAAGTCGTTGGCGGTAACGATCAGCGCGCGGTCGGCATGTTGCAGCGGCGCGGCGAAACCACCACAGACCACATCGCCGAGCACGTCGAAGATGACCACGTCGGTGTCTTCGAGCAGGTGGTGTTCCTTCAGCAGCTTCACGGTCTGCCCGACGACGTAGCCACCGCAACCGGTGCCGGCCGGCGGACCACCGGCCTCTACGCACATCACGCCGTTGTAGCCTTCGAAGACGAAGTCCTCGACGCGCAGTTCCTCGGGATGAAAGTCCACCGATTCGAGCACGTCGATGACGGTGGGCAGCATCTTCTTCGTCAGCGTGAAGGTGCTGTCGTGCTTCGGGTCGCAGCCGATCTGCAGCACGCGCTTGCCCAGCTTCGAAAACGCGGCTGACAGGTTCGAACTGGTGGTGCTCTTGCCGATGCCGCCCTTGCCGTAGATGGCGAAGACCTTGGCGGTGCCGATCTTCAGGTTGGGGTCGAGCTGCACCTGCACGCTGCCTTCGCCGTCCAGCCCCTTCGGCGGCACGACCCCGGGCCGCGGCGGACGGCGGATTTCGGCAAGCGGGACCATCGTCGTGTTCATGCTGCGGCTCTCTCTTGGGGTTCGGTGAATACGCCTTCGAGCCGGTCCTCGAGTTCCTCGCCGGCCCGGCGCAGCGCATCGAGCATGCCGGCGTCGGGATTCCAGAACTTGCGCTCGCTGGCTTCGAGCAGCCTGCTGGCGACCTTGGCCGATGCCGTCGGGTTCAGCCGGGCCAGACGCTCACGCATCGCGGGGTCGAGCACGAAGGTCTCGCTCAGTTGCTGATAGACCCAAGGCTGCACCTGGCCGGTGGTGGCCGACCAGCCGAGCGTGTTGGTGACATGCGCCTCGATCTGGCGCACGCCTTCGTATCCATGTTCGAGCATGCCTTCGTACCACTTCGGGTTCAGCATGCGGGTACGTGTTTCCAGCGCCACCTGCTCGCTCAGGGTGCGCACGGTGCCTTCGCCGCGGACGTCGCGCGTGCAATCGCCGATGTACACCGGCGCCATCGCGGCGTCGCCGCCATTGAGGTTGCGCTTCGCGCGGTTCACGGCGCGACTGATGCCGCCCAGCGTGTCGAAGTAGGTGTCGACGGTGGTCACGCCCAGTTCGACCGAGTCCAGGTTCTGGTAGGCCAGCTCCACGCCGGCCAGCACGCTCTTCAGCAGCGCCGGATGCTGCGCCGGGCGGCCGCCGCGGCCGTAGGCGAAGCCCTTGCGGCGCGCGTAGGTCTCGGCCAGTTCGTCGGCGTCATCCCAGCGGCTGTTGTCGATGAGGTGATTGACGTTCGAGCCGTAGGCGCCTTCGGCATTGCCGAAGACACGCAGCGATGCCGTTTCCAGGTCAGCGCCGTGTTCGGCCATGAAGGTCAGTGCATGCTTGCGCACGAAGTTCCGCTCAACGGGCTCGTCTGCGCCGGCGGCCAGGAATGCGGCTTCGGCCAGCAACTTGATCTGCAACGGCAGCAGGTCGCGAAAGATGCCCGACAGCGTGATCACCACGTCCACACGCGGCCGGCCAAGCGCTTCCAACGGCAGCAGCTCAGCGCCGGCCAGCCGGCCGTAGCTGTCGAAACGCGGCTTCGCGCCGAGCAGCGCCAGTGCCTGCGCGATGGGCGCGCCTTCGGTCTTCAGGTTGTCGGTGCCCCACAGCACGATGGCGATCGATTCGGGGAAGGCATGGCCGTCGGCGATGTGCCGCTGCAGCAGACGCTCGGCCTGCAAGGCGCCGTCCTTCACTGCGTAGATGCTGGGAATGCGGAACGGGTCGAAGCCGTGCAGGTTGCGTCCCGTGGGCAACACGGCGGGGTTGCGCAGCAGGTCACCGCCGGGTGCGGGGCGCAGGAAGCGCCCGTCCAGCGCGCGCAGGATCGCGTTGACCTCATGGTCTTCGGCAAGGTGCTCATTGGCCACAGCCATTGCGTCCAACAGGGTCGGGTGTTCAGCATCGACAGCCAAGGCCGCAGGCGCTTCGCCGTTGACCAGAGCCTCGATCAGCGTGCGCTCGGGGCGAACGCCGTGCGACGCTTCCGCCAGCGACAGCAGCATGTCCACTCGCTGCGGCGCACTCGGTGCGCGGCCGACGACATGCAAGCCGTAGGGGATCAGGGTGTACTCGAGTTCGAGCACGGCGTCGTTCAGTCGGGTGATGGCGGCTTGCGCATCCACGCTCCAGGCCGACTGCGGCGTCGCCAGGTCCAGCGCCGCCGCCATCGCCTGGATCATCGGCACCAGGCCGCCGCGCTCGGCCTGCGCCTCGGGCTCCAGGCTGCGAAAGCGCTGCAGCGCTTCCTTCAATTCGACCAGGCCCTTGTACAGCCCCGCCTGCGCCACCGGGGGTGTCAGGTGGCTGATCATGGTGGCCGCCGCACGGCGTTTGGCCAGCGTGCCCTCCGATGGATTGTTCGCCGCGTACAGGTACAGGTTCGGCAGGTCGCCGATCAACCGGTCGGGCCAGCATTGCGCGCTCAGTCCGTTCTGCTTGCCGGGCATGAATTCCAGCGCGCCATGGGTGCCGAAATGCAGCACCGCGTCGGCCGCGAAGTCCTCGCGCAGCCAGCGGTAGAAGGCACTGAAGGCATGCGTCGGGGCGAAACCCTTCTCGAACAGCAGCCGCATCGGGTCGCCTTCGAAGCCGAAGGCCGGCTGGATGCCGACGAAGACGTTGCCGAAGCGTTCGCCCAGCACGAACAGGCTCGATCCGTCGCTTTGCTGTGGGCCCGGTGCCGGACCCCAGGTGGCTTCGATTTCCTTCAGGTGCTTCTCGCGCCGCACATGGTCGTCGGTGGCGATGCGCGCGTGCACGTTCGCCGCGGCACCGTGGCGTGCCGCATTGCCGGTGATGATGCGTTCGCGCAGTGCATCCACGCTCGGCGGCAATTCGACCGTGTAGCCCTCGCGCTGCAGCGCTGCCAGCGTGTTGTGCAGCGACTCGAACACCGACAGGAAGGCGGCCGTTCCGGTGTTGCCGGCGTTCGGCGGGAAATTGAAGATCACGGCCGCCACCTTGCGCGCGGCCTTGTGCGAACGGCGCAAATCGATCAGTTTGCCGACGCGCGCCGCCAGCATGTCGGCGCGCTCGATGCAGCTGTGCATGTCGTGCACATCGTCGGCGTGATGGAAAGTGCAGGCATGTGCGCAGCCTTGGCAGGCCAGTTTCTCGGCGCTGCCGCGCCCGCCGAAGACCATCGAGCCGGTAGCGCCGTCGAGTTCGGGAATCGCGACCATCATCGTCGCTTCCACCGGCAGCAGCCCGCGCGGCGACGCACCCCATTGTTCGATGCTCTGGAACTCGACCGGTGCCACCGACAGGTAGGGCACGTCCAGCTTCGCCAGCATGTCCTCGGCCGCCTTGGCGTCGTTGTAGGCAGGGCCACCGACGAGCGAGAAGCCGGTCAGCGAGACCAGCGCGTCGATGCGCGGGTGGCCGTTGTCGAGGAAGAAGGCCTCGATCGCCGGGCGCGAATCCAGCCCCGTGGCGAACGCCGGCAGCACGCGCAGGCCGCGCGCTTCCATCGCCGTGATGACGCCGTCGTAGTGGTCGGTGTTGCCGGCCAGCAGGTACGAACGCATCAGCAGCAGGCCGACCGTGCCGCGCTTGCCGCTGACCGCCACCCGCGGCAGTGCATCGGCCATGCACGACAGGCGCGGCGTCATCCTCGGGTGATAGACGCCGACCTCCGGGTATTCGACCGGCGGCGCGACCGTGGCCAGGCCGCGCAGCGGCTTGCGCGCGGCCCGTCGGCATAGCGGTCCACCAAGAAGTGGACCAGACCGGCGATGTTCTCTTCCGAACCCGCCAGCCAGTACTGCAAGGTCATGAAGTAGGCTCGCACGTCCTGCGCGGTGCCGGGAATGAAGCGCAGGATCTTCGGCAGCCGGCGCAGCATCTTCATCTGCCTGGCGCCCGAATGGCCTTCACGCTCGATTCGTTGCCCTCGGGTCCGGCCTTGCCGCGCAGGCGCTTGAGCAAGGCCATGGGGCCGCTGGCCGGCGCCGACCATGTCGAAACGGCCCATGCGCGTGAGCCTCATCACCTCGCCGCCGACATCGCGCAGACCATCGCATCGCATTGCTCGCGCCGCGCCTTCAATGCCGGCAGCACCGGCAGGAAGTGGTCTTCCATGAACAGCATCGTGACGATGACGATGTCGCCGTCGGCGATGTCGCTGGTGCAACGCGGCCAGCGCGGCGGCGTCGTTGCCCCACTCGGCGGCGCAGTGCACCGCGCAACTCAGGCCCGGCATGATCGCGCGCCAGCGTGCGCTGCGCGCGCGCCGCGGCACTGGCCAGGTGGCTGTCCATCGTCACCAGCACCACGCGCATGGACGGCCTGCACGGTGATCGCGCCTGTCGCGGTGTCAGCGACTGAAGTGCGCTTTTGCATCGTAGAGCGTCTCCAGCGTGATCACGGCCAGCCGCTGTTCCTGGGCAAAGCGTTCGGTATTGCGCCGCGCCTTGCCGCGCACGAAGAAAGGAATCTTGCGCAGTTCCTTCTCGGCATCGGGTGCCCAGGCGGCAAGTGCGTCGATGGCCGCGGGGCCGTTCGTCGCGCCGCTGGTTGTCGCGCTGCTGTGCGCCGCGCTGGCGATGGCCTCCACGGCCTCGGGCGCGCAGCAGCCACGCCGCCCAGGTGCGAAGGCGCGGCGTCATCGTGGAATTCGGCGTCGCCGCGGAACATGCCGATCAGGTGTTCTTCCAGGCCCATCATCAGCGGATGCACCCAGGTGTCGAAGAGCACGTTGGCGCCTTCGAAGCCCATCTGCGGCGAATAGCGCGCCGGAAAGTCCTGCACATGCACCGGCGCCGAGATCACAGCGCAGGGAATGCCCAGGCGCTTGGCGATGTGCCGCTCCATCTGCGTGCCCAGCACCAGTTCGGGCTGCAGCTCGGTGATGCGTTCTTCGATCTCCAGGTAGTCGTCGCTGATCAGCGGCTCCACGCCGTACAGCTTGGCGGCATCGCGCACGTCGCGTGCGAATTCGCGGCTGTAGGTGCCGATGCCGACCACGGCAAAGCCCATCTCCCGCGCCGCCACCCGCGCCGCCGCGACGGCGTGCGTGGCGTCGCCGAACACGAACACGCGCTTGCCGGTGAGGTAGGTGGAGTCCACCGAGCGTGCGTACCAGGGCGCGTGCGCGGTCGCGTCGTGCAGCGCCGCTTGCGCGTCCACACCCGCGAGGTTCGCGACTTCGGCGATGAACTCGCGCGTGGCGCCGCTGCCGATGGGGATGGTCTTCGTCGAAGGCTGGCCGAACTGGCGCTGCAGCCAGGTGGCCGTCAGCGCCGCGATCTCCGGGATAGAGCACGACGTTGAAATCGGCCTCGCCCAGCCGCGCCAGGTCGTCCGGGCTGGCGCCTTGCGGCGCGACCACGTTGATGCGGATGCCCAGGCGCTGCAGCAGCGCACTGATCTCGCGCAAGTCGTCGCGGTGGCGAAAGCCCAGCGCGGCGGGGCCGAGGATGTTGCAGCTGGGCGGCTCGCCGGCCGCGCGCGGCGGCCGTTGCGTGCCGCGCGCCGGTACGCGCGGGCCGGCCAGCGTGCGCACCAGCTGGTAGAAGGTTTCGCTCGCGCCCCAGTTTTCCTTGCGCTGATACGACGGCAGTTCCAGCGCCACCACCGGCACCGGCAGCTTGAGTGCCTCGCACAACCCGCCCGGGTCGTCCTGAATCAGCTCGGCGGTGCAGGAGGCGCCGACCAGCATGGCCTTCGGCTGGAAACGTTCGAAAGCCTCGCGCGCGGCGGTCTGGAACAGCTCGGCGGTGTCGCCGCCCAGGTCACGCGCCTGGAAGGTGGTGTAGGTGACAGGCGGGCGCTTCGGCAGCCGCTCGATCATCGTGAACAGCAGGTCGGCATAGGTGTCGCCCTGCGGGGCGTGCAACACATAGTGCACATCGTTCATCGCGGTGGCGATGCGCATCGCGCCGACGTGCGGCGGGCCTTCGTAGGTCCAGAGCGTGAGTTGCATGATCAGGCGACCAGCTTCAGCCGCCGCAGCAAGGGCCGGGCGAAGAGTTCAGCCAGGTCGGCCGCCTGTTCGTAGCCCTGGATCGGCGTGAACACCAGTTCGATGGCCCACTTGGTGGTGAAACCTTCGGCCTCCAGCGGATTCGCCAACCCCAGGCCGCAGACCACGATGTCGGGTGCGGCGGCGCGGCAGCGGTCGAGCTGGCACTCCACATGCTGGCCCTCGGACAACACGGTGCCGTCGGGCAGCAGCGCCAGTTCCTCGGCCAGGTGCTGGCGATGCAGATAGGGGGTGCCGACTTCGATCAGCTGCATGCCCAGCTCGCGGGCCAGGAAGCGCGCGATCGGCGGTTCGAGCTGCGAATCGGGGAAGAAGAAGATGCGCTTGCCTTCGAGGGCCGGTCGCACGCGCGCCAATGCGCTTGCGGCGCGCTCGCGCCCGGCCAGGGTGGCCGTATCGAAGCGCGCAGCCGTTACATCCGAAAGCCTGCGCCGCGGCGTGGAGCCACGCGGTCGTGCCTTCGACTGCCCAACGGGAACGGTGCGCGCAACAGCGTTCGCGCCACGCGCTTCGAGTGCCTTGGCGGTATCGGCCAGGAAAGGCTGGGCCAGCAGCAGCCGGGTGTTCGCGCCGACGGCCGGCAACTCGGGTGGCCTGGCGCGGCGGGAAGAACTGCACCTGCTCGATGCCGAACTGCGCAAACAGCCGCGCGAACTGGTCTTCGACCACATCGGCCAGCGCGCCGACGACGAGCAAGGACGGCGCGGCATCGGGGGCACTCGGCGGCAGGCTCGGCACCAGCGAGGCCAGGCAGGCATCTTCGCCTTGCGTGAAGGTGGTCTCGATGCCGCTGCCCGAGTAGTTGAGCACCCGCACCTGCGGCGCGAAGTGGCCGGACAAGCGCGCCGCTGCGCGCGACAGGTCGAGCTTGATCACCTCCGATGGACAGGAGCCGACCAGGAACAGCAGCCGGATTTCCGGCCGGCGTTCGAGCAGCCGGGTGACGACACGGTCGAGCTCGGTGTTCGCGTCGGCCAGGCCGGCCAGGTCGCGCTCGTCGATGATCGCCGTCGCAAAACGCGGCTCGGCGAAGATCATCACGCCCGCGGCGGACTGGATCAGATGCGCGCAGGTTCGCGAGCCGACCACCAGGAAGAACGCGTCCTGGATCTTGCGATGCAGCCAGATGATCCCGGTCAGCCCGCAGAACACCTCGCGCTGGCCGCGTTCGCGCAAGACGGGCGCACCGGCGCAGCCTTTCGCGGCGGTGCGCGCCTGGCTGATGGGGACGACGGCGCTCATGGTGTCAAGCCTGTGTCTGCAGCCGCGCGGTGCGCAGCTTCAGGACGAACTGCGTGGCGTTGATGGCATAGGCGGCATAGGCCGCCAGCGCCAGCAGCATCTGCTGCCGCGCATCCAGCGCACCCGTGAACAGGGCCGCCAGGTAGGCGGTATGCAGCGCCAGCACCAGCATGCTGAAAACGTCTTCCCAGAAGAAGGCGGGGGCGAACAGCCAGCGGTCGAAGACCACCTTCTCCCAGATGCAGCCGGTGATCATGATGGCGTACAGCGTCAAGGTCTTCATCACCACCGACAGCGTTGCAGCGGCCAGGCCTTCACCGCTGAGCAGGAAATGCAGCACCAGTCCCAGGCTGACCAGGAAGACGACGAACTGCAGCGGCGCGAGCACGCCTTGCACCAGCGTCCACCTCGTCGCGTCGCGGCGGCGGCGCTGTTCCTGGGTGTACAGCGGCGCGCCGGCACCGCGCCGCCGGGCGGGCATGGCGTCTGTGTGGGTGGCACCGAAGCTCATGTCCAAATCTAGATCGCGACCACCCAAATGTCAATTAGGCTAGACGTAAATAAAACTTGACATCAATCGATCGTGTTCCGATCATTGGCCTCGTTCGGACAGTTGGGGTCCCCGCGGCCGGGTCCAGGAGGAAGCCGGCGCCTAGGCGCCAATTTCCGAAGCGGGAAGCGGGGAGTGCGCCAATTGACGGTGTGGGCGACCGGCAGTAGAAGCCGTCTTGCAGCGATGGCGACTGCTGAGGGGCGGCAGATGGACAGGACGACGCAAGAGGCATCCGGGCAGGCGCGACTGGATGGGGATCCAAGGCAAGCCGACTGCTGGGGCGATTTGGGGGAACTCGACGCCGCGCAGAGGCAAAACGGGCGGTCTGCTGGCCGAAGACAGGCAGACGCGGCAGGGGAACGCATGGCGCAGCTGGCTCTGACGATCGAACGCGAAATCATTCCGCGGCTGATGCTTGCGCATCGCCAGGTTCCCCGCGAGGCTGCCCCGCCGCCAGTGCGGGTGCAACTCATCGGCGACGCGCAGGTGAGGGCTTTTGCCAAGCTGGTGCTGGCACAGGACGAGAGCTTGGCCATGGCCTATGTCGAGACCTTGCGTGCCGGCGCGATGCCGGTCGATCTGCTGTACCTCGAACTGCTCGGGCCGACCGCGCAGTACCTGGGGCAGTTGTGGGAGCAGGACCTGTGCGACTTCACCGACGTCACCGTCGGGCTCGGCCGGCTGCAGCGCGTGATGCGCGAGCTCAGCCCGGCCTTCGGGCAGGGCGTCGAGCATCCGGCGAATGGCCGCCGTGTGCTGTTGCTGCCAAGCCCGGGTGAGCAGCACACCTTCGGCCTGGTCATGGTGGGCGAGTTTTTTCGGCGTGCCGGTTGGGACGTGAGCGGCGGAGCCTGGGAGTCGGGCGAGCAGGCGCCGGGGATGGTTGCCGCCGAGTGGTTCGACGTGCTAGGGCTGTCGCTGGGTGCCGAGATCCACCTCGACGCGCTGGCCCGTTGCATCGACGAGACACGGCAGAGCAGCCGCAACCGGGCCATCGCCATCATGGTGGGCGGCCCGATCTTCATCGCGTGCCCGGAACTGGTTCGACAGGTGGGCGCCGATGCCATGGCCGTCGATGGCAAGTGTGCCCCGGTGCTGGCCGAAGAGGCCATCGGGCGTCTGAACCGGCACGCGCGACAATCGGCTGGTTGAGTCACCCGCTACACCCCGCCGTGGCGCCGCGAAAAGCCTGCCGATGAGACCGTTCGAGACGCCAGAAACTTCGTTGGGTGACCTCGACGCGCGCACCGCAGCGGCGGTCATCGCTGCCGCTTCCGACGTCGCGCTGGTGCTCGACGAGGCCGGCGTGATCCGCGACATCTCTTTCGGCAGCGACGAACTGTCTGCCGGCGGTTACCGCGAATGGCTGGGCAAACCCTGGGTGCAGACGGTGACGGTGGAAAGCCGCCCGAAGGTCGAGGCGCTGTTGCGCGAGCTCAGCTCCAGGCAGCCCGCCGCCTGGCGCCATATCAACCACCCCAGTGCCAACGGTGAAGACCTGCCGCTGATGGTGGCGGCGGTGCCGATGCCGCGCCAGGGCCGCAACAAGGCGCCGCCACGTGCGGTGGTGTTCGGCCGCGACCTGCGCGCCAATGCAGCCCTGCAGCAGCGCCTGGTGAATGCCCAGCAGTCGATGGAGCGGGACTACTGGCGCATGCGCCACATGGAGACCCGCTACCGCTCGTTGTTCCAGGTGGCGGCCGAGGCCGTGCTGATCCTGGACGCAAGCACGTTGAAGCTGGAGGAAGCCAACCCGGCGGCACATCGCTTGCTGGGCGAGCCGCTGGCGCGCGCCAACTGGTCGTTGTTCGACGCGCTCGACCCGGCTGCGGCCGGCAGCGTGCAGGCGTTGCTGGCGCGGGTGCGCGCCAGTGGCCGGGTCGACAGCCTGCATGTGAAGCTGCAAGGCGGCCAGGGCGAGCACGAGCTGGCCGCGTCGCTGTTCAAGCAGGAAAAGTCGGCGCATCTGCTGGTGCGCCTGTCGCCGCTGTCGCAGGCCGAAGCGGTTCAGGCGCCCGATGCCGAACGCATGCTGATGCGTTTGGTCGACAACGCCCCCGATGCCTTTGTGGTGACCGACCTCGACGGGCTGATCCTGACCACGAACCATGCGTTTCTCGATCTGGCGCAACTGACCAGCCCCGACCAGGCGCGCGGCGCCTCGCTGGAGCGCTGGCTCGGCCGCACCGGCGTCGACTTGCGCGTGCTGATCAACAATCTGCGCCAGCGTGGCGCGGTACGCCTGTTTGCCACCAGCCTGCGTGGCGAGGTCGGTTCGACCACCGAGGTCGAGATCAGCGCCGTCGCCGTGAACGATGGCAGCTTGCCGTGCCTGGGCTTCACGATTCGCGACGTAGGCCGCCGGCTGAGCGCCGATGCACGCGCGGCCAAGGAAGTGCCGCGTTCCGTGGGGCAGATGACCGAGTTGGTCGGCCGCGTGCCGCTGAAGGACATCGTGCGCGACACCACCGACCTGATCGAGCAGCTGTGCATCGAGGCAGCGCTCGAACTCACCGCCGACAACCGCGCCTCGGCGGCCGAGATGCTCGGCCTGTCGCGCCAGAGCCTGTACGTCAAGCTGCGCCGCTTCAACCTCGGCGACCTGTCGGTCGCAGAGGAATAGCGGCGTGGCCGATGTGTCAACTTTCGGCTTCACTCTTAGTGTAAGTTTTAGTTGACGTTCCGGAGGCGCGGGTGCCAGAATCGACGCCATGTCGTTGCCTGCACCTTCCGCCGTCGCGGAGCTGCTCAAACCGATCACCTGGTTCCCGCCGATGTGGGCCTTCGGTTGTGGCGTCGTGGCTTCCGGCGCGGCGCCGTACCACAGCTGGGCGCTGATCGTCCTGGGGGTGCTGCTCGCAGGCCCGCTGGTCTGCGCCACCAGCCAGGCCGTCAACGACTGGTTCGACCGTGAAGTCGATGCCATCAACGAGCCGCAACGGCCCATTCCTTCGGGCCGCATGCCCGGCCGGTGGGGGCTGTACGTCGCGGTTGTCTGGACCGGCCTGTCGCTGCTGGTGGCGACCAGCCTGGGGCCTTGGGGATTTGCGGCGGCGCTGGCTGGCCTGGCACTGGCCTGGGCCTACAGTGCGCCGCCTTTGCGCCTGAAGCGCAACGGCTGGTGGGGCAACGCTGCCTGCGGCCTGTGTTACGAGGGGCTGGCCTGGATCACCGGCGCGGCCGTGATGGCCGGCGGCGCGATGCCCGACGGCCGCTCGCTGATGCTGGCCGCGCTCTACAGCGCCGGTGCCCACGGCATCATGACATTGAACGACTTCAAGTCGGTCGCCGGCGACCGGCAGATGGGCATCGCCTCGCTGCCGGTGCAGCTCGGCGTGCGGCGCGCCGCGCAGGTGGCCTGCGCGTTCATGTTCGTGCCACAGGTGTTCGTGGTGCTGCTGTTGCTGTCATGGGACCGGCCGACCCACGCGCTGGGCATCGTGGCGCTGCTGGCGCTGCAATGGGTGCTGATGAAGCGCTTCCTCGCGTCGCCGAGCGAACGGGCCGTCTGGTACAGCGGATTCGGCGTACCGCTTTTCGTCGCCGGGATGATGGTCAGCGCCTTCGCGCTGCGCGGCGCGGGGCCGATCTGAGAATGCGCGCCTTCGGCTGGATCGACATCGTCCGCCTGGGCCTGGTGCAAACCGCGCTCGGCGCCGTGGTGGTGCTGACGACCTCGGTGCTGAACCGCGTGATGGTCATCGAACAGGCACTGCCGGCCATGCTTCCCGGCATGCTGGTCGCGTGGCACTACATGGTGCAGTTCGTGCGGCCGCGGCTGGGCTACGGGTCCGACGTCGGCCAACGGCGCACGCCGTGGATCGTCGGCGGGATGACGGTGCTGGCGCTGGGCGGCACGCTGGCCGCCGCGGCGACGCTGTCGATGGCCAGTCAACGGGCATGGGGTCTGGCCCTGGCCATCGTGGCCTTCAGCCTGATCGGTATCGGCGTCAGCGCCTGTGGCACATCGTTGCTCGTGCTGCTGGCCAAACGGGTCGACGCGCCGCGCCGCGCGGCGGCTGCGACGATCGTGTGGATGATGATGATTCTGGGCTTCGCGCTGACGGCCGGCGTTGCCGGCCATCTGCTCGAACCCTACTCGCCGATGCGCTTGCTGGCGGTGACGGCGTCGGTGTCCCTGGCCGCTTGGCTGCTGACCCTGCTGGCGGTGTATCGCCTCGAAGGCGCGGCGTCGGCAAGCGTCGCCACGGCGCATGCCGCGCCGAAGCCCGATTTTCGCCAGGCGCTGGCTCAGGTCTGGTCCGAAGCGCCGGCGCGGCGCTTCACGGTGTTCGTCTTCGTCTCGATGCTCGCCTACAGCGCGCAGGACTTGATCCTGGAGCCCTTTGCCGGCGCCGCATTCGGCTATACACCCGGCCAGTCCACCCAACTGGCGGGCGTGCAGCATGGTGGTGTGCTGCTCGGCATGACGCTGGTGGCGTTGTGCGGCTACGGTTTCTCCGGGCGCGCGCTGGGCTCGTTGCGGGGCTGGTCGGTCGGCGGATGCATCGCGTCGGCCTTGGCACTGGCGGGGCTGGCCGTCGCGGGCTGGTTCGGGCCGGCCTGGCCGTTGAAGGCGACGGTGTTTGCGCTGGGCGCGGCCAACGGCGCCTTCGCCATCGCCGCCATCGCGACAATGATGCGCATGGCCGGTGAGGGCCGTGCGGCGCGCGAGGGCGTGCGCATGGGGCTGTGGGGGGCGGCGCAAGCCATCGCCTTCGGCTTCGGAGGACTGGCCGGCGCGGTCGGCAGCGACTTGGCGCGCGCCTTCATCTCAGACCCTGGCCAGGCCTACGGCGTGGTGTTCGCCGTCGAGGCGTCGCTGTTCGTCTGGGCTGCGCGGCTGGTGATGCAGGTCGACCTGCCGGCCGACGCCGGGCGGACTGTGCCGCCGTCAGCCCTGCGCAGCGCCAGGCTCGAAGCGGGTTGAAGGCCATGCACTGGAACGACGAATGTTTCGACGTGGTCGTGGTCGGTGGCGGGCCGGCCGGGGCGACGGCGGCTCACGAACTCGCGCGCCAGGGTCGCAGCGTGTTCTTGCTCGATCGCTCCGGGCGCATCAAGCCCTGCGGCGGTGCGATTCCACCTCGGCTGATCAAGGATTTTGCGATCCCGGCATCGTTGCTGGTGGCGCGTGCCACTTCCGCGCGCATGGTCGCGCCGAGCCAGCGTTGCGTGGACATTCCGATCGAGAACGGATTTGTCGGCATGGTCAATCGAGAAACCTTCGACGAATGGCTGCGCGAACGCGCCGTTGCCGCAGGGGCCACACGCTGCAGCGGCGTGTTCGAACGCATCACGCGTGACGAAGACGGCCTCGTTCGGCTGCACTACCGGGCGCGCGAGCGCTGCGGCGAAGGCACGCCGATGCAGGTGCGCGCGCGCGCCGTCATAGGGGCCGATGGCGCGCGCTCGGCGGTGGCCCAGCAAGAAGTGCCGGGTGCCGACCGCGGCAAGTTCGTGTTTGCGTATCACGAGATCGTGCGCACACCGCTGCAACTGCCGCCGGGTTACGACGGCTCGCGTTGCGATGTGGTCTATCGCGGCGAGTTGTCCCCGGATTTCTATTCATGGATCTTTCCGCACGGCGATTGCCTGAGCATCGGCACCGGCAGTGCCGACAAGGGTTTTTCGCTGCGCGGCGCGGTTGGCAGACTGCGCACGGCGATCGGCATGGCCGACTGTGAAACCCTGCGCCGCGAAGGTGCGCCGATTCCGTTGAAACCGCTGCCGCGCTGGGACAACGGGCGCGACGTCGTGCTGGCCGGCGACGCGGCCGGCGTGGTCGCGCCAGCCTCGGGCGAGGGCATCTACTACGCGATGGTCGGCGGCCAGTTCGCAGCCGAGGCGGTGCAGCAGTTTCTGGCCACCGCCGATGCCGGCGCACTGAAGCTGGCACGCAAGCGTTTCATGAAGGCGCACGGCACGGTGTTCCGCGTGCTCGGCGTCATGCAATGGTTCTGGTATGGCAGCGACAAGCGCCGCGAGCGTTTCGTGGCCATCTGCCGGGACAAGGACGTGCAGACGCTGACCTTCGAGTCCTACATGAACAAGCAGCTGGCGCGAAAGAAGCCGATGGCGCATGTGCGCATCTTCTTCAAGGACATGGCGCATCTGCTGGGCCTGGTGCGGGCATGAACGCAGAAGGCCGCTGGTTGCCGATCGCCATCGCCGCCGCGTCGGCGTTGGGCGTGGCGATGCTCGGCGGCTTGATGACCGACATCGGGCCCTGGTATCGGGCCCTGGCAAAGCCTTCCTGGCAGCCGCCGGACTGGGCTTTCGGGCCGGCCTGGACGCTGATCTACGCGCTGGCCGCGCTGGCCGGCGTCATCGCCTGGCGCGCCGCGCAAAGCCAGGCGCAGCGCGAGACGATGCTGCTGCTGTTTGCACTGAATGCCTTCCTGAACGTGTTGTGGAGCCTGCTGTTCTTCCGCCTGCGCCGTCCCGACTGGGCCTTGATCGAGGTGGCTTTCCTGTGGGCCTCGGTGCTGCTGCTGATCGTCGTGATCGGGCGCTACTCGCGCGGCGCTGCGATGTGCCTGCTGCCTTATCTGCTGTGGGTCAGCTTCGCGAGCACGCTGAACTGGGCCACGGTGCGCCTGAACGGGCCCTTTGGCGGCCTCGGCGGAGGTGGGGCATGAGCGACTGGCTGGCGAGCGGGCGTTTCATCGACCTGGCGATCGCCATCACCCTCATCGAAGCCGCCGTCCTGGTCCTGCACCACCGCTTGACCGGACGCGGCGTGGCACCAGCCGAATTCATCGTCAACCTGCTCTCCGGGCTGTGCCTGATGCTGGCCTTGCGCGCTGCACTGGGTGGCGCTGGTTGGCCCTGGGTGGCGTTGCCGCTGCTGCTGGCCGGCCTGACCCATCTGTTCGACCTGTCGCGGCGCTGGAGGTCGGCATGACCGTCTTCGCTCTCGGGTTGAACCACTTGTCCGCGCCGCTGGCCCTGCGCGGGCGTTTCGCGCTGGCGGCCGAGCAGCTGGCGCCGACCCTGCGTGGCTTTCGGCAACGCCTGCGGTCGGTGCCCGAAGCGGCCATTGTTTCCACCTGCAACCGCACCGAGCTGTACGTCAGTGGCGATGCGCAATCCCTGGCGCCGTCACTCGACTGGTTTGCCTGCATCGGCGGCGTGGCGCAGGAACACCTTCGCGCGCACACCTATGTGCTCGAAGGTGCGGCGGCGGCACGGCACGCGTTTCGTGTCGCCAGCGGGCTGGAGTCGATGGTGGTTGGCGAGCCGCAGATCCTTGGCCAGATGAAGCGGGCGCTGCGCCAGGCCGAAGTCGCCGGCACGCTGGGCACGACCTTGCATCAGATGTTCCAGCGCTCGTTTGCGGTGGCCAAGGAAGTGCGCAGCAGCACGGCCATCGGCACCCACAGCGTCAGCCTCGCGGCGGCAGCCGTGCGTCTGGCGGCACAGCTGTTCGAAGACCTGCGTAGACCAGGGTGCTGTTCGTCGGCGCCGGCGAGATGATCGATCTGGCGGCGACCCATTTCGGCGCGCGTGCACCACTGGCCATGGCCGTGGCAAACCGCGATCCGGAGCGCGGCGCACTGATCGCCGCTCGGCATCGTGCCGAGTCATTGCCGTTGTCCGAACTGCCGCATCGTCTGGCCGATTTCGACATCGTCGTGTCGTGCACCGCCAGCACCTTGCCGATCATCGGCCTGGGTGCGGTGGAACGTGCGTTGCGTGCGCGTCGCAATCGGCCGCTGTTCATGCTCGATCTGGCCGTGCCGCGCGACATCGAGGCCGACGTCTCGCGCCTGTCGAACGTCTATCTGTACACGCTGGACGACCTGGCGACCCTGGTGCAACAAGGCGGCGACAAGCGCCAGGCGGCGGTGCAGCAGGCGCAAGGCATTGTCGAATCCGGCGTCCGCGGCTTTGTGCAATGGCTTGACCAGCGGTCAACCGTGCCGTTGATTCAAGCGTTGAATCGACAGGCTGAAGATTGGCGCGCAGCCGAGATGACTCGCGCGCGCAAGCGGCTGGCCCGAGGTGACGAGGTCGATGCCGTGTTGGCCGCGTTGTCGCTGGGCCTGACACAGAAGATGTTGCACGGTGCTCGCGTCGAATTGCGCACGGTGCAGGGCGATGGCCGTGCGTTGTCTCAGGACGCCGTGGCCAGGATGTTCCTGCGCGGCGCGGCCGAGGAATCGAAGTCATGTGCAGCCACCCATCAGCCAACAGGAGTTCATCGATGAAGCAGACCCGTCGCCGTGTGTTCATGTTGGGGGTCGTCGGCCTGTCGGTGCTGGGTGCGGGCGCAGCGCGCGCCCAGGCTGCCGTGGCCGAGACCGATCCGCAGGCCGTGGCGCTGGGCTACAAGTCCGACACGACCAAGGTCGACCCGAAGAAGTGGCCCAAGCACGACGCCAGCCAACATTGCGGCACCTGCCAGCTCTTCCAGGGCAAACCCGGCGACACGACAGGCGGCTGCCCGCTGTTTGCCGGACGCGTGGTCTCGGCCAACGGCTGGTGCAGCGCCTGGGTGAAGAAGGCCTGAGCGCCGGCCGCTGTCAACCGGTGGCCTTGCCCCGTCGCGGCGCGCCCGACTTCGCGGCGTGAACGCGGCCACTCGCCAGCTTTGCAATGTGCTGCTGCCCCTGTTCGACCAGGAAGCGCTCGAAGGCATTGGCGATTTGCGGCAGTTGGCGCGACGACAGATGCATGACGAACCAGCGACGCTCGATCGGGGTGTGTGCGAGCGGCAGCACTTGCAGCAGCCCGGCATCCATCTCGAGTCCGCAGGTGTGCAGTGACAGGAAGGCCACACCCAGCCCGGCCACGCACATCTGCTTGATGGCTTCGTTGCTCGACAGCTCGGAGCCGATGCGCAAGCTCAGCTCGGCATCCTTGAACAAGCGTTCAAGGGTGCTGCGGGTGCCCGAGCCGCGCTCGCGGGCCAGCAGGTTGGCGCCGGCCACATCGTTCAGACTCACCCGTCGCCCGGTCGCCAGAGGATGACGCGGCGAAGCGATGAAGGCCATCGGGTGGCCGGCGAAGGCGACCGCATCGGTCTTCAGTTCCGCCGGTGGGCTGCCCATGATGACGCTGTCGACTTCGTGCGTCGCCAGCATGCGCACGATCTCGGCCCGATTGCCGACGCGCAGCTTGAGCTTTGCACGCGGGTGCTCCGCAGCGAAGCTGACGAGCAGCGAAGGCACGAGGTATTCTGCGGTGGTCACCGCGCCGATGCGCAAGGTGCCGCTGGCCACGCCGCGAAAGGTCGCCATCTCGTCGCCGGCCTCGCGCCACAGGTCGAGCATGCGCGCAGCGATTCGGGCCATCGCGTCACCCGCGAGCGTCAGCCGCACGCCGCGGCCATCGCGCTGCAGCAAGGGGGTGCCGGCTGATTCGGCGAGCAGCTTCAGCTGGATCGACACGGCCGGCTGGGTCAGGTTCAGTTCGCTCGCCGCACGCGACACGTTGCCCAGGCGGGCCACCGCGTCGAAAGCCGACAGCTGGCGCAGCGTGGCATTCCGTAGCATATGCAAACACTAATGTATTGAAGAAAATAAGTGTCTTTTGCATATGTTAATCGCTTCGTATAGTCGATGCCGACAAGGAGCCTTCGCATGGACCAGAAAGCCACCACCGCCCAGATCACGGACGCCAAGAAGCGCTACAGCGCCGGCGTGCTGAAGTACAAGCAGATGGGCTACTGGCAGCCCGACTACGTGCCCAAGGACACCGACGTCATCGCGATGTTCCGCATCACGCCGCAGGAAGGCGTCGATGCCGACGAATGCGCCGCCGCGGTGGCCGGCGAATCGTCCACCGCCACCTGGACGGTGGTCTGGACCGACCGGCTGACCGCCTGCGAGCTGTACCGCGCCAAGGCCTACCGCGTCGATGCGGTGCCCAACACCGGCCCGGGCACCAGGACCGAAGCGCAGTACTTCGCCTACATCGCCTACGACCTCGACCTGTTCGAGGGCGGCTCGATCGCCAACCTGACCGCCTCGATCATCGGCAACGTGTTCGGCTTCAAGGCCGTGAAGGCGCTGCGCCTGGAGGACATGCGCATCCCGGTCGCCTACCTGAAGACCTTCCAGGGCCCGGCCACCGGCGTCATCGTCGAGCGCGAGCGGCTCGACAAGTTCGGCCGCCCGCTGCTCGGCGCCACCACCAAGCCCAAGCTCGGGCTGTCGGGCCGCAACTACGGCCGCGTCGTCTACGAAGGCCTGAAGGGCGGGCTCGACTTCATGAAGGACGACGAGAACATCAACTCGCAGCCCTTCATGCACTGGCGCGACCGCTTCCTGTACTGCATGGAAGCGGTGAACAAGGCCAGCGCGGCGACGCGGCGAGGTCAAGGGCCACTACCTCAACGTCACCGCCGGCACGATGGAGGAGATGTACGAGCGCGCCGAGTTCGCCAAGAGCCTGGGCAGCGTGATCATCATGATCGACCTGGTGATCGGCTACACCGCGATCCAGAGCATGGCGCAAGTGGGCGCGCAGGAACGACATGATCCTGCACCTGCACCGCGCCGGCAACTCCACCTACTCGCGGCAGAAGAACCACGGCATGAACTTCCGCGTCATCTGCAAGTGGATGCGCATGGCCGGCGTCGACCACATCCACGCCGGCACGGTGGTCGGCAAGCTCGAAGGCGACCCGCAGATGATCCGCGGCTTCTACGACACGCTGCTCGACACGCACACGCCGATGCAACCTGGAGCAGGGCCTGTTCTTCGAGCAGGACTGGGCCTCGCTGAACAAGGTGATGCCGGTGGCCTCGGGCGGCATCCACGCCGGCCAGATGCACCAGCTGCTGACCTACCTGGGCGAGGACGTGGTGCTGCAGTTCGGCGGCGGCACCATCGGCCACCCGCAGGGCATCCAGGCCGGCGCCACCGCCAACCGCGTCGCGCTCGAGGCGATGGTGCTGGCGCGCAACGAAGGCCGCGACATCTGGAACGAAGGCCCGCAGATCCTGGCCGACGCCGCCAAGTGGTGCACACCGCTGAAGGCCGCGCTCGACACCTGGGGCGACGATCAGCTTCAACTACGAATCGACCGACACCGCCGATTTCGTCGCCACGCCCACCGGCGGCCTGAAGCGTCCGAGGAACCGACCACCATGATGACCAACCACGGCAACCGCGTCACGCAGGGCCAGTTCTCGTTCCTGCCCGACCTGACCGACGAGCAGATCACCGCGCAGGTCGAATACGCGCTGGGCAAGGACTACGCGGTCGGCATCGAGTACACCGACGACCCGCACCCGCGCAACACCTACTGGGAGATGTACGGCAACCCGATGTTCGACCTGAAGGACCCGGCCGGCATCCTGATGGAGATCAACGCCTGCCGCAAGACCTTCCCCGAGCCACTACATCCGCGTCACGGCGTTCGACTCGACGCAGGGCGTGGAGTCGCCGCGCATGTCGTTCATCGTCAACCGCCCGAAGGACGAGCCCGGCTTCGGCCTGGCGCGGCAGGAGGACGCGGGGCGCAGCATGCGCTACCGCATCTCGTCGCTACGCGACCGACAAGCCCGAAGGCGAACGCGACTACCTGCGAACGTGCGTCCATGACGACGCAGCCCGAACGCTACGTCACGCACGCGACTCTCGACCTGAGCACGGTGCGCCGACCAGGCGCTGCTCGAGAGTTCGGGCGTGCAAGGCGGTGCTCGACCAGCTCGACGCCGAGCTGATCGGCCTGGCGCCGGTGAAGGGCCGCATCCGCGACATCGCCGCGCTGCTGCTGATCGACAAGCTGCGCGCCGAACAAGGGCCTGCAGGCGCAGCCGCCGTCGCTGCACATGTGCTTCACCGGCAACCCCGGCACCGGCAAGACCACGGTGGCGATGCGCATGGCCGAGGTGCTGAAGCAGCTGGGCTACGTGCGCAAGGGCCACCTGGTGGCGGTGACGCGCGACGACCTGGTCGGCCAGTTCATCGGCCACACCGCGCCGAAGACCAAGGAGGTCATCAAGAAGGCGATGGGCGGCGTGCTCTTCATCGACGAGGCCTACTACCTGTACCGGCCCGAGAACGAGCGCGACTACGGCCAGGAAAGCGATCGAGATCCTGCTGCAGGTGATGGAGAACCATCGCGACGACCTGGTCGTCATCCTGGCCGGCTACGACGGACCGCATGAACACCTTCTTCGGCAGCAACCCGGGCATGGCGTCGCGCATCGCGCACCACATCGACTTCCCCGACTATTCGCAGGCCGAGCTGCTGCAGATCGCCGAACTGATGCTGACGCAGTTGAACTACAGCTTCGACGCCGGCCGCCGCAGAAGCCTTCGCCCGCTATCTGCAACTGCGCCGCCAGCAGCCGCACTTCGCCAATGCGCGCTCGGTGCGCAACGCGCTCGACCGCATGCGGCTGCGCCACGCCACCCGCCTGTTCGACAGCGACGAAGCGCTGGGCGCCGAACAGCTGACGCACGCTTGAGCGCGGCCGACGTGCTGGCCAGCCGCGTGTTCGGTGGCGGTCTGTCCGCCGGGGAGGTCACGACATGACCGTGGAAGCGCTGATCTTCGACGTCGACGGCACGCTGGCCGACACCGAGGAAGCGCACCGCGCGGCCTTCAATCTGGCCTTCGACAGCTTCGGCCTGGGCTGGGAATGGGATCGGCCGCTGTACCGCGCGCTGCTCGACATCACCGGTGGCAAGGAGCGGATGGCCGCATACATCGACAGGCTCGAGTTGAGCGCCGCCGAGCGGCGCAAGCTGCTCGGCCTGCTGCCCGACGTGCATGCCCAGAAGACCAAGTTCTACAGCGCCGTGGTCCACGACGGCGCGGTGCCGCTGCGCGAGGGAGTGCAGCGCATGATCGACGAGGCGCTCGCTGCCGGCTGTCGGCTGGCCATCGCCAGCACCACCACGGCCGTCAACATCGACGCGCTGCTGCAATCCACGCTGGGCCCGCGCGGGCTGGACATCTTCAGCGTCATCGCCTGCGGCGATCAGGTGCATGCGAAGAAGCCTGCGCCCGACATCTACCACCTGGTGCTGCGCCACCTGGGACTGCCCGAAGACCGCGCGGTGGCATTCGAGGACTCGGCCAACGGCGTGCGTGCGGCCAGTGCGGCGGAGCTGTTCACGGTGGTCACGCCCACCTACTGGACCGAAGACGGCGACTTCAGCGAAGCCGACCTGCTGCTGCCCCATCTCGGCGACCCGGCGCACCCGTTGCCGGGCGAGCCGGGCCGCCAGCTGCGCGACGCGGCGTGGCTCAGCTTCGATGAGTTGAGCCAGCGGGCTTTCGCCGCCGGCTGAGAAAACCATGAACGACGCGCCGATCATGGCCGTGGCCTTCGACCTGGACGGCACGCTGGTGGACAGTGCGCCCGACATCGGCCATGCGTTGAACACCGCCTTGCGCGGCAACGGCCTGCCGCCATGCGCGTTGCCGCGGGTGCGCGAGTGGATCGGCGACGGCCCGGACGTGCTGATCGAGCGGGCGCTGGCAGCCATCGGCGGCGAACAGGCGCGCGCGGCGGACCCGGCGCTGCTGCGCCGCGCCTTCGACGCCGCGACCTTCGACGCACCGCTGGCCCATGGCAGCGTGTTCGACGGCATCGGGGCGATGCTGCAGCAACTGGCGCCGCGCTGGCCGCTGGTGGTCATCACCAACAAACCCACCGCGCTGGCCCGCGCCGTGCTCCAGGCCGCCGGCCTGCTGCGGCACTTCTTCTCGGTGCACGGTGCCGACCGGGCACAGTGGCGCAAGCCCGCGCCGGCGCTGCTCGAGCAGGCGGCCGCCGGCCTGAAGCTGGCGACACGGCAGTTGCTGATGGTCGGCGACGGGCCCGCCGATATGCGTGCGGCATCGGCAGCCGGTGCCCGCGCGGCGCTGGTCGGCTGGGGCTATGCGCATGCCCAGGCCCTGGCCTGCGAGCCGCACTGGCTGATCGAGCATCCGCGCGACCTGCCCGCGCTGATGCAAGTCACGCAATAGTCACGGGAGCGAGGAGCACACCATGCCCACCGGCGGCAAGTCCACACTGACCCAGTTCCTGATCGAGGAGCGGCGCCGCGCGCCCGGCGCCACCGGCGACCTGAACGCCTTGATCACCGATGTGTCGCTGGCGTGCAAGGCCATCTCGCGCAAGGTGGCCTTCGGTGCGCTGGCCGGCATGCTGGGCAGCGCGGGCGCGGTCAACATGCAGGGCGAGGAGCAGAAGACGCTGGATGTCGAAGCCAACCGCATGTTCCTGCGCGCCAACGAATGGGGCGGCCATGTCGCCGGCATGGTGTCGGAAGAACTGGAAGACGTTTACCTGCTGCCCGAGCAACATCCGCGCGGCAAGTACCTGTTGCTGTTCGACCCGCTCGACGGCTCATCCAACATCGATGTGAACGTGGCGGTGGGCAGCATCTTCTCGGTGTTGCGCGCGGCCGCGCCGGGGCAGGATGCGAAGGCCGAAGACTTCCTTCGCCCGGGCACCGAGCAGGTGTGTGCCGGCTACGCGATCTATGGCCCGTCGACGATGCTGGTGCTGTGCCTGGGCAAGGGCACGCACGCCTTCACCTTGGACCCGATGCTGGGCGAGTGGGTGCTGAGCCACCCGCACCTGCAGATCCCGAGGCGCACGCGCGAATTCGCCATCAACGCGTCGAACAGCCGCTTCTGGGAGCCGGCGGTGAAGCGCTATGTCGATGAATGCCTGGCCGGCAAGACCGGCCCTCGCGGCGACGACTTCAACATGCGCTGGATCGCCTCGCTGGTGGCCGAGACGCACCGCATCCTGATGCGCGGCGGTGTCTTCATGTACCCGCGCGACAACAAGGAAGCCGGCAAGGCGGGGAGGCTGCGGCTGCTGTACGAAGCGAACCCGATCTCGATGCTCATCGAGCAGGCCGGCGGCATGGCCAGCACCGGCCGGCAACGGCTGCTGCACGTGCAGCCCGAGAGCCTGCACCAGCGCATCGGCTTCGTCTTTGGCTCCGCCGACGAGGTGACGCGCATCGAGGCCTATCACCGCGACACGCCGGAACACGAATTCCGCTCGCCGCTGTTT
Source organism: uncultured beta proteobacterium (assembly GCA_963837675.1). Lineage (GTDB taxonomy): Bacteria > Pseudomonadota > Gammaproteobacteria > Burkholderiales > Burkholderiaceae_C > Rubrivivax. The sequence continues at coordinate 87,550 of CAWIOH010000005.1, forward strand.
TCGCAACGTGGGCTGTTTGCCGCGATCGATTGACCAGTTGATCCACGAGAGCGCCATGTCCGTCAAGCACCCCATCATTGCCATCACCGGCTCATCCGGCGCCGGCACCACCTCGGTGACGCGCACCTTCGAGAACATCTTCCGCCGCGACGGCGTGAACGCCGTGGTCATCGAAGGCGACAGCTTTCACCGCCATGACCGCGCGGCGATGAAGCTCGAGATGGCGCAGGCGGAGAAGAGCGGCAAGCCGCACTTCAGCCATTTCGGGGAAGACGCCAACCTGTTCGCCGAACTCGAAGCGCTGTTCGCCACGTACGCGAAGGAAGGCGCCGGCAAGCATCGCAAGTATCTGCACAACGACGAAGAGGCGCGGCCCTTCGCGCAGCCGCCCGGCACGTTCACGCCGTGGGAGCCGGTGCCGCAGAGCGATCTGCTGTTCTACGAAGGGCTGCACGGTGGCGTGGTCACCGACAGCGTGGACATCGCCAAACATCCGGATCTGCTGATCGGCGTGGTACCGGTGATCAATCTGGAGTGGATCCAGAAGATCCACCGCGATCGCAGCACGCGCGGCTACTCCACCGAGGCGGTGACCGATGTCATCCTGCGCCGCATGCACGAATACGTGCACTACATCGTGCCGCAGTTCCAGCGCACGCACATCAACTTCCAGCGCGTGCCGGTGGTGGACACCTCCAACCCCTTCATCGCGCGCACCATTCCCACCGCCGACGAAAGCCTGGTGGTGATCCGCTTCGCTAACCCGCGCGGCATCGACTTCCCGTACCTGCTGAGCATGCTGCACGATTCGTTCATGTCGCGCGCCAACACGTTGGTGGTGCCCGGCGGCAAGATGGAGCTGGCCATGCAGTTGATCTTCACGCCGATGATTCTGCGGCTGGTGGACCGGCGCAACAAGGCGCTGCAGCAGTGAGCCGGCCGGTGGCCGCACTTGCGACCGCGTGGTGATGCGTGGCGACTGCCGGTGATGCAGCGAGCACCGCCGTGTCGCGCCACGGCGCAGCGCCGGGCCGGCTGCTGCCGCCGGATCACGGCGAACGTTTCGTGCTCGCCGACGAGGTGCATGCCCGGCCGCCCGAACCGCTGACGACGCCGTGCCGCGCAAGCTATGTCGCGCTGCTGATCGACGCCAACGACCGCGAGCGCGAATCTGCCCACCTGGCCGCGCTGTGCGAAGCATTCGCCACCGCCCCGCCGACGCTTGGGGCGACGCACTTTTCTGTGCGGCTGGGTGGGCTGCGGCTGAAGTGGGAACGGCACGGCGAGTTTTCCGGCTACACCTTCTATACCGAAGGCTCGAGCCCGGCGCCGTTCAGCGAAGCGCCAGCGCATCGATTGCCGCCCGGATGGCTGGCGGCCGTTCCCGGAGTCACGGTGATGGCGGCGCACGCCGAGCTGGCCGGTGCCGAAGCCGGCACGGCGGCGCAGGCCGAGACCGCGGCATCGATCTCCGAGTTGTCGAGCCACTGCTTCGCCGGCAACGTCATCGTCGGCGCGCACATCGCCGACGGTGCCGGCACCGCGTTCACCGACTTTCGCATCCATGCCGATGGTTTCGCCCGTTTCGTGTTGTTCAACCGTGGCTTCACGCCGCGCCAGGCCGGGCGCATGTTGCAGCGGCTGTTCGAGATCGAGGCCTATCGCATGATGGCGCTGCTGGCGCTGCCGATCGCGCGGCGCCAGTCGCCGCGCATCGTCGTCATCGAAAAGTCGCTGGGACGCCTCACCGATGCCATCGCGCAGGACGGCGGTGAAGACGACGAGGCGCTGTTGCAACAGCTGACCCGGCTGGCCGCCGAGGTGGAAAGCGGCCTGGCCGCGAGCCAGTTCCGCTTCGGCGCCTGTCGGGCCTATTTCGAACTGGTGCGCACGCGCATCGCGGAGTTGCGCGAAGTGCGCATCGCCGCAGTACAGACCATCGAGGAGTTCATGGCGCGGCGCTTTACGCCCGCGGTGGCCACCTGCACCACCACCTCGCAGCGGCTGCATGACCTGTCCGAACGGGTGGCGCAGGCCAGTTCGCTGTTGTCCACGCGGGTCAGCATTGCGCGCGAACGCCAGAACCAGGCGTTGCTGGCGTCGATGGACCATCGCGCCAAGCTGCAGCTGCGGCTGCAGCAGACGGTGGAGGGCCTGTCGGTGGCGGCGATCGCGTATTACATGACCGGCCTGGTGGGCTACGTCGGCAAGGCACTGAAGTCCGGCGGCCTGCCCATCGACACGGACCTGTTGATGGGCGCGACTGTGCCGGTGGTGGCGGTGCTGGTGCTGTTGGCGGTGCGGCGCGCGCGGCGCAAGATCCAGCGATCGGAGGAGGCGGGCTGAAGAACCCGGGGCGCCTGCTGGCGGCGCGGTCGTGGCCCGGGTCAGTCTGGACGGGCTGGACCGTGGCACCACCGGCGCAAGCCCCGAGCCTCACCAAGGCCTGTGCTACCGTGCCGCCTGCATTTCAAGGCGCAGTTGCACCCCGTGGCATCCAGTTTTCCCTTTTCCGCCATCGTCGGCCAGGACGAAATGAAGCTGGCGATCCTGGTGGCGGCGGTGGATCCGAGCATCGGTGGCGTGCTGGTCTTCGGTGACCGCGGCACCGGCAAATCCACCGCCGTGCGCGCGCTGGCTGCCTTGCTGCCGAAAATGCGCGCCGTGCTGGGCTGCCGCTACGGTTGCGACCCGTCCGCCGATGTCGCCGGCTGCGATGACTGCCGCGCGCTGAAGGCCAAGAGGTGCGTTGAAGAGCCACCTGGTGCCGGTGCCGGTGGTCGATCTGCCGTTGGGTGCCACCGAAGACCGCGTGGTCGGCGCGCTCGACCTGGAGCGCGCCTTGACGCAAGGCGTCAAGGCCTTCGAGCCCGGACTGCTGGCGCGGGCCCATCGCGGCTTTCTCTACGTCGACGAGGTCAACCTGCTCGAAGATCATCTGGTCGATCTGCTGATCGACGTGGCGGCCTCGGGCGAGAACGTGGTCGAACGCGAAGGCTTGAGCGTGCGCCACCCGGCGCGCTTCGTGCTGGTGGGCAGCGGCAACCCGGAGGAGGGCGAGTTGCGCCCGCAGTTGCTCGACCGCTTCGGCTTGTCGGTCGAGGTGCGCACGCCGGCCGACCTGGCTTCACGCGTCGAGGTCGTGCGCCGGCGCGATGCCTTCGAGCGCGAACCCGAGGCCTTCCTCAAGGCCTGGAACAAGGAAGACGCGCGGGTACGCCGGCAGATCGTGGCGGCGCGCTCGCGGCTGCCGAATATCGGCGTGAGCGATGCCGTGCTGGAGCGTGCCGCCACGCTGTGCATGGCGCTCGGCACGGATGGACTTCGCGGCGAACTCACCCTTGATCCGCGCGGCGCGTGCGCTGGCCGCACTGCAGGGCGATGCCGCCGTGGCCGACGCGCACCTGAAGCGCGTCGCGCCGCCGGCCTTGCGCCACCGCCTGCGCCGCAACCCGCTGGACGATGCCGGGTCCAGCGTGCGCGTCGATCGCGCGCTGGCCGACCTGTTCGGCGCATGAACCGTGCCGCCGGCTCGGCTGGCCTCGGGCTCGCGGCCCGGCTGGCGGCGGCTCTGTGTGCCGTGGACCCGGTGGGCATCGGCGGCGTGCTGCTCCGATCCGCGCCCGGCCCGCAGCGCGATGCCTGGCTGGCTCATCTGCGAGAGCTGCTGCCTGCCGGAACGCCGCTGAAAAAGTTGCCGCTGCACATCGACGATGATCGCCTGCTCGGCGGGCTGGATCTGGCCGCCACCTTGAGCGCCGGCAGGCCGGTGGCGCAAAGCGGCTTGCTGGCCGAATGTGACGGCGGCGTGCTGTGGCTGGCGATGGCCGAACGGCTGCTCACGGCGACCGCCGCGAAGATCGCGGCCGTGCTCGACTGGCACGAAGTGCGACTGCAACGCGACGGGCTCGAGCTGTGCCGGCCGGCGCGACTTGCGCTGGTGGCGTGCGACGAAGGCGAGTCGCTCGACGAGCAGGCACCGGCCGCGTTGCGCGAACGCCTGGCGCTGCACATCGAGCTCCAGCCGGCGCGCGACGAAGGGCAGGTGTGGCAGGCGTCGGCGCCGGACATCGCCGCGGCGCGCGATCGATTGGCCGGCGTGCAGGCCGGCATGGACATCGTGCGGGCGCTTTGCGCCGCGGCCCAGGCACTGGGCATCGAGTCGGCCCGTGCGCCGCTGCTCGCGCTGCGCGTGGCCCGCGCCGCGGCTGCCTTGCGTGGCCGTGGCGAAGTGAACGAAGACGATGCCACGCTGGCGGTGCGGCTGGTGCTGGCACCGCGCGCCGTCGTGCTGCCTGTGCCCCAGGAAGAGGAAGCCGCAAACGCCGAGGAACGGTCCTCCGGCTCGACCGAAGGCGCTGCCGAAGCCGAACCGGCCTCGTCGCCCGCGGGCAGCCACTCGGCCCAGACCGATTCGAAGGACGACGCCGAGGCGTCGGCGCAACCGAAGGCCAGCGCACTCGACGACCGTGTGCTCGCCGCCGCCCGCGCGGCCATTCCGGCGGGACTGCTGGCGAGCGCTGAAGCTCGGCGCATTGCAATCGCCGGGTGCAGGCGGGCGCGCCGGCGCGGCGCAGTCCAGCGCGCTGCGTGGCCGGCCGAACGGCGTGCGCCGCGGCGCGCCGCGCGCCGGTGTGCGGCTGAACGTGATCGAAACGCTGCGCGCCGCCGCGCCATGGCAGCGGTTGCGCCGCGCGCAGGCGGGCGCGCAGGCGACGCAAGCCTCGGTGTCGATCCGGCGCGAAGACTTCCATGTCAATCGCTTCAAGCAGCGCAGCCAGACCACGACCGTGTTCGTCGTCGATGCCTCGGGCTCGTCGGCATTGCACCGGCTGGCCGAGGCCAAGGGCGCGGTGGAGTTGCTGCTCGCCGACTGCTACGTGCGCCGCGACAGCGTGGCCGTGCTGGCGTTTCGCGGCCGCGCGGCGGAGTTGCTGTTGCCGCCGACACGTTCGCTGGTGCGCGCCAAACGCAGCCTGGCCGGCCTGCCCGGCGGAGGCGGCACACCGCTGGCGCATGGCATCGACGCGGCCGGGGCGCTCGCCGATGCGCTGCGCCGGCGCGGCCAGACACCGATGGTCGTGCTGCTGACCGACGGCCGCGCGAACATCGCCCGCGATGGCTCGCCGGGCCGCCCGCAAGCCGCTGCCGATGCGCTGGCCGCCGCGCGGGCGCTTCGCGCCGGGGGCTTCGCAGCCTTGCTGCTCGACACCTCGCCCCAACCGCAGGCGGTGGCGCAGCAGCTGGCCGTGGCGATGGGCGCGACCTACCTGCCACTGCCACATGCCGGCGCCGCGCAGCTGTCGCACGCCGTGCGCGGCGCGTCTGCACCGACGCGCCGCTGACGGCATGGCGCAGCGGCTGGACTGGGCACGCGACAGCGTGGGCTGGCCGCATCGAGACAGCAGCCGACTGGTCGAATGCGGCGGCCAGCGCTGGCTGGTGCAGCGCATGGGCCATGGACCGCTGGTGCTGCTGATTCACGGCACCGGCGCGTCGGCCCATTCCTGGCGCGGGCTGATGCCGCTGCTGGCGAGCAAATTCGAGGTGCTGGCGGTGGACCTGCCGGGGCACGGCTTCAGCAGCCTGCCCGCGGCGGCAGCGGGCTTGTCGTTGCCCGGCATGGCCGCGGCACTCGGCGATCTGCTGACCCAACTGAAGCTCACGCCACGGCTGATCGTCGGCCATTCGGCCGGTGCAGCGATTGCGTTGCGCCTGTGCCTGGATGGGCGGGCCTCACCCGCCGCCGTCGTCAGTTTCAACGGTGCGTTGCTGCCGCCCGCCGGCATGGCAGGACAGTTGTTCTCGCCGGTGGCGCGGTTGATGGCGCTGACGCCCTTCGTGCCCCGACTCTTTGCCTGGCGGGCGTCGGATGCGCAGGTGCTGAAGCGGTTGCTCGACGGCACCGGTTCGAGCCTCGATGCCGAAGGCGTGGACCTGTACGCGCGGCTGGTGCGCAGCCCAGGGCATGTAAAAGGGGCACTGGGCATGATGGCCCAATGGGATCTGCGCGCCCTGCAACGCGATTTGCCGCGCCTGGCCACGTCGTTGGCGCTGGTGGTCGGTAGCGCGGACCTGGCCGTGCTGCCGGCGCAGGCACAACAGGTGCACGCCCTGCTGCCCGAGCCCGTCCGCAGGGCCGTGACCGTTTGGCCGGGCCTGGGCCATCTGGCTCATGAAGAGCGACCCGATCAGGCCGCGGCCGTCGTGGCCGGCGTTGCTACCTGAAGCGGCTGCGCTACGCAGAGTTGATGGCCTTGCCGCCGACCTGCCAGTCGCCAAGGTCGGCGCGCCATCCGCTAAGCTTCGCGCCGCGCCATCCACAAGGAGACGAGTCCGATGCTTCCCGCCATCCGTCGCCAGACCTTGAGTGATCTGCTGCGGCGCAGTGCCGCGCGCTCGCCCGGCAAGCTGGCCATCGCCTGCGGCGAGGTGCGTTGGAGCTATGCCGAGTTCAATGCGCTGTGCACGCGCGTGGCCGCCGGGCTGGCGCGCCTGGGCGTCGCCAAGGGCATGCGCGTGGCGGTGCTGGCGCGCAACTCGCACGCCTTCGCGGCACTGCGCTTCGGCCTGGCGCGGCTGGGCGCGGTGCTGGTGCCGATCAACTTCATGCTCAAGGCGGACGAGGTGGCGTACATCCTGCGCCATGCCGGTGCGACGATGCTGGCCACCGACAGCGGGCTGGCCGCGCTGGCGCGCGCCGCCGCGGCGCTGGACACGCAGGTGCGGCAGTTCGTCTGGCTGCCGTCCGAGGCAGCGAGCGCGGCGCAGGCCGGCATGATCGCCTTCGACCAGCTCGCCGCCTGTGGCGATGCGCTGCCCGAAGTGGCGCTCGACGGCAGCGACCTGCTGCAGATCGTCTACACCAGCGGCACCGAGTCGATGCCCAAGGGCGCCATGCTGACGCACGACGCGGTGCTGTGGCAGTACGTCAGCTGCCTGGTCGACGCCGGCATTGCGTCCGACGACCTGGCGCTGCATGCGCTGCCGCTGTACCACTGCGCGCAGCTGGACGTGTTTCTGGGCCCGTCCATCTACTGCGGTGCCAGCAACGTCATCACCGCCACGCCGACGCCGGACAACCTGCTGCCGCTGATCGAGCGGCACCGCATCACCAGCTTCTTCGCGCCGCCGACGGTGTGGATCTCGCTGCTGCGCTCGCCGCTGTTCGACAGCACCGATCTGTCCAGCCTGCGCAAGGGCTACTACGGCGCGTCGATCATGCCGGTTGAGGTGCTGCGCGAGCTGGCCGAGCGGCTGCCGGAGGTGCGTTTGTGGAACCTGTACGGCCAGACCGAGATCGCGCCGCTGGCCACGATGCTCGGCCCGGAAGACCAGCTGCGCAAGCCCGGCTCCTGCGGCCGCGCGGTGCTGAACGTGGAGACACGGGTGGTCGACGACGAAATGCGCGACGTGGCCGTGGGCGAGGTCGGCGAGATCGTGCACCGCTCGCCGCACCTGATGCTGGGCTACTTTCACGACGACGAGCGCACGGCCGCGGCCTTCGAGGGGGGCTGGTTCCATTCGGGCGATCTGGCGACCATCGACGACGAGGGCTACATCACCGTCGTCGATCGCAAGAAGGACATGATCAAGACCGGCGGTGAAAACGTCGCCAGCCGCGAGGTCGAGGAGACGATCTACCGGCTGCCGCAGGTATCGGAGGTGGCGGTGGTCGGCCTGCCGCATGCGCGCTGGGTGGAGGCGGTGGTGGCGGTGATCGTGGTCAAGCCGGGCCAGGCGCTGACCGAAGCCGAGGTGCTGGCGCATTGCAGCAGCGCGATGGCCGGCTTCAAGACCCCGAAGGGTGTGGTCTTCGTCGATGCCTTGCCGAAGAATCCGAGCGGCAAGCTGTTGAAGCGGCAGCTGCGCGCGCAGCATGCCGCGCTGTTCGGCTGAGACCACCCGCGGCGCTCAGGTCATCGACAGCGGCTGCACCCACGCGTCGAACTGCTCGGCGCTGACGGCGCCCGAGGCCAGCGCGGCCTCGCGCAGGCTGCTGCCCTGCGCATGGGCCTGCTTGGCGATGGCCGCGGCGCGGTCGTAGCCGATGTGCGGTGCCAGCGCGGTCACCAGCATCAGCGAGCGTTCCATCAGCTCGGCAATGCGCTCGCGGCGCGCTTCGATGCCGCGCACGCAATGCGCCTCGAAGCCGGCCATGCCGTCGGCCAGCAGGCGCAGCGATTGCAGCAGGTTGTGCGCGATCAGCGGTTTGTAGACGTTCAACTCGAAGTTGCCGCTGGCCGCGCCGAAGCCCAGCGCCACGTCGTTGCCGAACACCTGCGCGGCCACCATCGTCAGCATCTCGCACTGCGTCGGGTTGACCTTGCCGGGCATGATCGACGAGCCCGGCTCGTTCTCCGGCAGCGCAATTTCGCCGATGCCGGCGCGCGGCCCGCTGGCCAGCCAGCGCACGTCGTTGGCGATCTTGTGCAGCGCGCCGGCCAGCGTGCGCAGCGCACCGTGCAGGGCCATCAACGGCTCATGGCCGGCCAGCGCGGCGAACTTGTTGGGCGCGCTGCCGAAGGGCAGGCCGGTGGCTTCGGCCAGCGCCGCGGCCACGCGTGCGCCGAACTCGGGGTGAGTGTTCAGGCCGGTGCCCACCGCGGTGCCGCCGATCGCCAGCGCATGCACCGCCGCCTCGGTGGCGGCGATGGCTGCGTCGGCCAATTCGAGCTGGGCCACGTAGCCGGAGAATTCCTGGCCCAGCGTCAGCGGGGTGGCGTCCTGCAGGTGGGTGCGGCCGATCTTCACGATGCCTGCAAACGCTTCCGCCTTGGCCTGCAGCGTGGCGCGCAGCGCCTGCAACTGCGGCCGCAGCTGCCGCAGGCCCAGCGCCGCGGCGACATGCATGGCCGTGGGGAACACGTCGTTGCTGCTCTGGCCCAGGTTGACATGGTCGTTGGGATGAACCGTCCGCGTCGGGCCGCGTGCGCCACCCATCAGTTCACTGGCGCGATTGGCCAATACCTCGTTGACGTTCATGTTCGTCTGCGTGCCCGAGCCGGTCTGCCACAGCGACAGGGGGAACTCGGCGTCGTGCCGTCCGGCCAGCACTTCGTCGCAGGCCGATCGAATGGCGCGGGCACGCGCGCCGTCGAGCAGGCCCAGGCCGGCGTTGACGCCGGCGGCCGCATGCTTCACGCGCACCAGCGCCAACAACAACTCGGTGGGCATCTTCTCGGTGGAGACGGCGAAGAACGCCAGTGAACGCTGCGTCTGCGCGCCCCACAGCCGTTCGGCCGGCACCTCGATGGGCCCGAAAGTGTCGCGTTCGATGCGCTGCGTCATGCGCTGCCTCCCGTTGCGGCGGCTGCTTCGGCGAGCCGTTGTCCTACATGGCCACGGGGCGCCGGATGACGCGCCCGGACGGCACTTTCCCATGGCCGGCGGGCGGCGGCTTGCCTAAGCTGAACCCCACAGCGACGTTGCTGCGCCATCGACAAGGAAATCATCATGCTGTCCTATGCCGTCACCTTCTTCATCATCGCACTGATCGCGGCGTTGTTCGGCTTCGGTGGCATTGCCGCCGGTGCGGCAGGCATCGCGAAGATCCTCTTCGTGCTGTTCCTGGTGCTGGCCGTGGCCGCGTTCATCGCCAACATGGTACGGCGATAGGCGCCCGCGCCAGCGCACGCGCCCCCCTCAATTCAACCCTCGATTCGATTGGAGATCCTCATGAACATGCAAGAACGATTCACCCCCGCCGGCAACGATTCGCCGCTGGACGCCACCAGCACGGCGGTGCGCGAGCTCGGCAAGACCGCCGCCGACGGCGCGCGCCAGCTCAGTCAGACGGCCTCGCGCGAAGCTGAGCATGTCGGCAATTCGGCACGCCAGTGGTGGGCGCACAACCGCGACGACGCACGCCAGGTCGCGCAACAGGCGCGCGAGCGCGCCATCGCGCTGGGTGAAAGCACGCAGGACTATGTGCGCGAGCAGCCGCTGAAGGCCCTGCTGGCCGCCGCCGTGCTGGGCGCCGTGCTCACCGGGCTGAGCATGCTCGCCACGCGCCGCTCGCATTGACTAAAGGCCACGGGGCGCGCGCTGCCGCGACCCGCGGCTTCGCTACTGCATCAGCCCGTTCTTCATGGCATAGTAGGTCAGCTCGCTGTTGCTCTGCAGCTTGAGCTTTTCGAGCACGCGGGTGCGGTAGGTGCTGACCGTCTTGACACTGAGGAACATGCTTTCGGCGATGTGCCCGACGGTCTCGCCCTTCGCCAGCCGCAGGAAGACCTGCAGCTCGCGCTCCGACAGCGTGTCATGCAAGGGCTGGTCGCTGGGCCCGGCACCGATGCCGTCGGCCAGCCGTTCGGCCACCGCGGCGGTGATGTAGCGCCGGCCACGTGCCACCGTGCGGATCGCCGTGACGATCTCTTCCGGGTCGCACTCCTTGTTCAGATAGCCGCTTGCGCCATGGCGCAGCATCGTGGTGGCGTAGTGCGTCTCGGGAAAGCCGCTGAGGATCAGCACCGCGAGGTCCGGGAAACGCGCCTTGATCGCGGCCAGCGCATCCACGCCGCTCTGGTCGGGCATCGACAGATCGAGCAGCAGCACATCGATCTCGCCCTGCCGGGCCAGTTCCAGTGCCTCGTGGCCGTTGCTGGCCTCACCGGTGACGCGCAGGTCCACGTGTTCGGACAGGTACTGGCGCAAGCCGGTGCGCACGATCGTGTGGTCATCGACGATACCGATGCGAATCATCGCCAATCCTCCTGTCTGCATGGGTCGCAGCGCGGATCATCGCATCAATGTTTCGCCCTGTTTTCGCTGCTTGTGTCGGATGCCTCCGACAGGCAAGAGCGTGCTTGGCCGATGGTGCATCGACCAGCCCTTGCCTATCGTCAGCTCATCGATCGCGACGGGCGGTCGTTGACAAAGGGATGATCATGAAATCAATCGAAACGCGCAGGATCATGGGTACGCTGGCGCTGGCGGCTGCCGCGGCAATGGCGGCGGGCTGCAACCGGACCGATGACGGCCGCACGGCCGGCCAGAAGCTCGACAGCGCGGTGGCCAAGGCCGACGCGCAGGGCGACCGAATGGCCGCCGATGCGCGCAGTGCCGGCAAGGACGTCTCGCGCCAGGTCGGCCAAGCCTCGAATGAGGTCGTCGACAAGGTCAAGGACGCGGCCATCACCAGCGAAGTCAATGCCAAGCTGATCGCCGATTCGCAGTTGAGCGCGCTGCACATCGATGTGGACACGGTCAACGGCCGGGTCACGCTGAACGGCACCGCGCCGAACGCCGCCGCGAAGGAGCATGCCACCGCGCTGGCGACGCGCATCGACGGCGTCGTGGCGGTGGACAACCAGCTGGTGGTCGCCGCGAAGGGCGACGGCAAGGGCTGATCGTTGCCTGTTTCCATTCGCCGCGCGCACACCCCATCGTGGGGAAGCGCGCGCGGTTGTAGGACACCGCCTACGACACAACAGTCGCCCGGCTGCTAGGCGAAGCGGCGCCGCTTTGGCAAACTGTCGGCCTGCCAAGGCTGCGCTCGGCGCGGTTGGCGAAATGTGAAGACCCTGGAACCCCAGCCCCATGCAGCCCGTCAAGACCTACATCGTCGAGGACAGCCCGATCATCCTCGACAACCTGGTGGCGGCGCTGGAAGAGCTCACCTCGGTCGAGGTGGTGGGCTGTGCCGCCGACGAGGACAGTGCCGTGTCGTGGTTGACCCGACCCGGCAACCATTGCGACCTGATCGTCATCGACATCTTCCTCAAGGCGGGCTCGGGCCTGGGCGTGCTGGCCCGCGCCGCCGATGCCGGGGTGACCGGTCGGCGCGTGGTGTTGACCAACTACGCCACCAGCGATTTGCGCCGCAAGTGCCGGCAACTCGGCGCGGACCGGGTCTTCGACAAGTCGCGCGAAGTGGACGAATTGATCGCCTACTGCGCCCGCGTGGGCGATGGCGGCGGCGACACCGGGGCGGGCGATCTGGACGATTGACATGCGCCGATCGAGCGCGGCGGAGGGCACGAGCCTGCGCTCGGGCCTGTTGCGGCGCGGCGTCTGGGCTTTGCCGCTGGCGCTGGCCGGCGTGCTCATCGCCATCGGCATCAACGAGACCGCATTTCGCAGCGCCAGCGCGTCGCTGGACAGCCTGCAGCAGCGTGGCCAGGCGTTGACCGAAATCCAGACGCTGCTGCGCGACGTGCTGGGGGCCGAGAGCGGGCAGCGCGGCTACTTGTTGACGGCGCGTCCCAACTACCTGCAGCCCTATCGCTGGACGGTCGAGGCGCTGGGCAAGTCGGTGCAGGCGCTGCGCGAGCACTACGCCGACGACGCCGTGGTGCACCCCATTGTCGAGCGGCTGGCCAAGCATCTGCAGGAAAAGCTGTCCGAACTGTCCACGACCCTCGAGCTGTTCGACGAGGGGCGGCACGAGACCTGGCGCGAATTGATGCTGAGCGACATCGGCAAGGAGAAGATGGACGCGATCCGCGAAGCGGCGACGGCGCTGATCGACATCGAATCCGGCCGCATCGCGGCCGAGCGCGACCATGTGCGGCACACGCTGCTGCTCAGCCGCATCGGCATTGCCACGCTGGTGCTGCTGGGGGTGATGGCGCTGCTGCTGTACCTGCGCGTGATGCACGGCGTGGCCGCCGCGCGCCAGCGTCACGCCCAGGAACTGCTGGCCGAGCGCGACCGCCTGGAGGACGAGGTGACGCAGCGCACTGCCGAGCTGACCGAGCTGACGCGCCATCTGCAAAGCGCTCGCGAAGACGAGCGCAGCCGCCTGGCGCGCGAGCTGCACGACGAGCTGGGCGCGCTGCTCACCGCGGCCAAGATCGACGCCGCCCGGCTGAAGCGCGGGCTGGGCGATGTGCCGGCGGCGATTGCCGAGCGGCTCGAGCATCTGGGCACGACGCTGAATTCGGGCATCGCGTTGAAGCGCCGCATCATCGAGGACCTGCACCCCTCCTCGTTGAGCAACCTGGGGCTGAACGCGGCGCTGGAGATCCAGGCGCGCGAGTTCGAGGCGCGCTGCGAAACCCGGGTGCAACTGGCGCTGCAACCGGTAAGCCTGAGCGATACGGCGCAGATCACGGTGTACCGGCTGGTGCAGGAGGCGCTGACCAACATCGCCAAGTACGCCAGTGCCCGCCAGGTGCAGCTGAGCGTGGTGGCCGAGGGGGAATCGGTGCATATCGCGGTGCGCGACGACGGTGTCGGCTTCGATCCGCGCATCGTCAAGAGCAGCAGCCATGGCCTGACCGGCATGCGCTACCGCGTCGAGGCCGAAGGCGGCCGCCTGCGCGTGGAATCGGCGCCGGGTCGCGGTGCGCTGATCGAGGCCTGGCTGCCGCGCCTGGGGCCGGCCGGAGCCTGAACGCCGCCCAACCAAAGCCTCAGCGGCCGATGACCTCGCCGATCGGCTCGAGCCCGGGCACGCGGTCACACACGGCCTTGATCATCATCAGCATCGGCACCCCCAGCAACAGGCCCCAGAAGCCCCACAGCCAGCCGAAGACGACCACGCCGATGAACACCGCCAGCGCGCTGAGTCGGCTGGTGCGGCTGGTCAGCCAGGGCGTGAGGATGTAGCCGGTGACGCCGTGCAGCGCCGTCGCCGCGGCGGCCACCGTCAAGGCCATGTCGATGGTGCCGAACTGCACGAACGCGACGAAGGCCGAACCCAGGCTGACGACGATCGAGCCCAGGTAGGGGATGAAGTTGAGCACGAACGCGGCCGCACCCCAGACCTCGGCATGCTGCAGTCCGATGGCGGCATAGATGCCCCAGGTGGCCACGCCGACGATCGCGCTGATCGCCACCTGGACCAGCAGATAACGCTGGATCTGCTCGGTGACCTCGTCCAGGCCTTGCACGGTGATGCGGCGGCGCGCCAGGCTGGGCCCGGCGATCTTGACGAGCTTGCGGCGAAAGCTGTCGCCGCTGGCCAGCAGGAAGTACGCCATCAGCAGCACCAGCGTGGCCTGGCCCAGGCCCGACAGCAACCGCGGCGTGCTCGTCCAGAGGTACTCCTTCAGCTCGAAATGCTTCGGCTCGATCTGCACGCGGGTGACGCCACGCTCGGGCGGTGGCGACGGCGGCGCGCCTTCTAGCGTGGCCTTTTGCAGTTGCACGGCGGCCTGCTGCACCTTGTCCAATGCCGTGCCGGACGGGTCGCGCGCCTTGCGCAGCGTCATGCGCAGCTTCTGCGCCGACTGCGGCAAGGATTCGATCAGCGTGGTGGCATCGTCACGCAGCCGATCGACGGCGAAGGAGAGCGTCCCGACCAGCAGCGCCAGCACCAATGCGGACCCCACCGCGCGCGGCACATGCCAACGCGCCAGGCGCGCGACGGCGGGCCCGAGGGCGTAGGCCAGGGTCAGGCCGAGCATCACCGGCACCAGCACCGGGCTGGCCCAGCGCAGCATGAACACCGCGGCCAGGCAGGCCAGCACGGCCAGCGACAGGCCGCGCGCATCGACCGCCGGCGTCGCCGCCTCGGAATCGGCTTCGGGCCGCGCCTCGGGCATCACGGGCGACGGGCGCGTCATCGGCTTCGTGCTCCCCTGACGGGAAGCCTGCCCGTCGCGGCTGGTTTGAAGATCCATGCGCATGGAGTGGCTGACGATGCCGCGCATTGTCGCGAGGATGCCGCGGCGCCGGCAGCGGACGGTGCCGCCGCCGCGCGTAGTCGCTGTCCTACGCGCCATGGCCGCGCGCCGGCGTTCGCCTCAGGCCGGCCGCGACAGTGTCTGCACATAGTCATGCACGGCAGTGTGCACGCTGGACACACGGTATTCGACCGGCTTGTCGCCGAAGCTCAGCGCGGTGCGCCGCAGTTGCAGCATCGGCGTGCCGGGCGGCACGCCGAGGATGCGGGCGGTGCTGCGGTCGGCGGCGATGGCGCGCGCGCGCTCGACGGCACGCACCACGGTGATCGCAAAATCGTCCTGGTACAGGCGGTACAGCGTGGCCGGCCGCTCGCGCAGCCGCTTCTCGCTCAGGCCGCGGAACAGGGCGGCCGGCAACGCGATGCGGTCGTGCACCACGGCGCGCCCCTGCAGGCGCAGGCGGTTCTCGAACAGCCAGGCCGCGTCGCCGCTGCGCCGGCCCAGCGCCTCGGCCGCCTCGTCGTCGAGGCGCCCCCGGTCGAAGCCGAGCAGTTCGACCGATGGCGCTTCGCGCCGGCCGTCGCCGCGTTCGACGTGGAAGAACTGGAACAGGAAGCGCTCGGCGCTGTGCCTGGCGACGAAGGTGCCGCGCCCCTGACGGCGTACCAGGATGTGTTCGACCGCCAGTTCGCCCACGGCCTGGCGCAGGGTGCCGATCGACACGCCGAAGGCCGCGGCCAGCCTTGCCTCGTTGGGCAAGGCCGCGCCCGGGGCCAGGCGTCCGTCTTCGATGGCCTGCAGCAAGGCGCGCTTGACGGCGCGGTACAGCGGCATGCCCGCCGCCTCGGGCGCGATCGGCGAAAAAACGTCGGTGCTGGCCATGCCGGCATTCTCGGCGGGTCGGGCCATTCATCCAAGTCATTCATATGACCTGTTTGACAGCGGCCGGGTCGCGCCTACGATGGCTGGCGTTGCGCGGCCATGGGGGCGGCGTCGCAGGAGACGGACGATGGTTCATTTCGTATTGCACGACGCCAGGGACACGGTGGCGGTGGTGGTGGTGGAGGGCGTCAAGGCCGGCGCGGCGCTGGACGGCTGGATCATGGACGAGGACAAGTCCACCACCGTCAAGGCGCTGCAGGACATCCCCATCGGCCACAAGGTGGCGCTGAAGAACATGGCGGTGGGCGATACCGTCATCAAGTACGGCATCGACATGGGCAAGGTGGTCGCGCCGATCAAGGCCGGCGAGCACGCCCACGTGCACAACATCAAGACCAAGAGGTGGTAGGCGCCATGAGCATCATCGACAAGAACACGACGTTCCTGGGCTATCGGCGCGAAAACGGCCGCGTCGGCGTGCGCAACCACGTCATCATCCTGCCGCTGGACGACCTGTCCAACTCGGCGGCCGAGGCGGTGGCGCACAACATCAAGGGCGCGATGGCGATTCCGCATCCCTATGGGCGGCTGCAGTTCGGCGCCGACCTCGAGCTGCATTTCCGCACCCTCATCGGCGCCGGCTGCAACCCGAACGTCGCGGCGGTGGTGGTCATCGGCATCGAGGACGGCTGGACGCAGAAGGTGGTCGAAGGCATCAAGGCCACCGGCAAGCCGGTCAGCGGTTTCGGCATCGAACTGCATGGCGATCACGACACCATCCTGCGCGCCAGCAAGGTGGCCAAGGAATACGTGCAGTGGGCCAGCGAAAAGCAGCGCGAGGCCTGCCCGATCCACGAGCTGTGGGTCAGCACCAAGTGCGGCGAGAGCGACACCACCAGCGGCTGCGGCGCCAACCCAGCGGTGGGCAACGCCTTCGACAAGCTGCATGCGCTGGGCAGCTACCTTTGCTTCGGCGAGACGACCGAGCTGACCGGCGGCGAGCACATCGTGGCCGCGCGCTGCGCCAACGACGATGTGCGCAGGCAGTTCCAGTTCATGTTCGACCGCTACCAGGACGTGATCAATCGGCACAAGACCAGCGATCTGGCCGACAGCCAGCCCACCAAGGGCAACATCGCCGGCGGCCTGACCACCATCGAAGAAAAGGCGCTGGGCAACATCCAGAAGATCGGCAAGCACTGCACGGTGGATGGCGTGCTCGACAAGGCCGAGGCGCCGACGCACCCGGGGTTGTGGTTCATGGATTCGTCGTCGGCCGCGGCCGAGATGGTGACGCTGTGCGCCGCCTCGGGCTACGCCGTGCATTTCTTCCCCACGGGGCAGGGCAACGTCATCGGCAACCCGATCGTGCCGGTGATCAAGCTGTGCGCCAACCCGCGCACGGTGCGCACGATGAGCGAGCACATCGACGTCGATGTCACCGGGCTGCTGCAGCGCGAGCTGACGCTCGACCAGGCCGGCGACAAGCTGCTGGAAAACATGCTGCGCACCGCCAATGGGCGCTTCACCGCGGCCGAGGCGCTGGGGCATCGCGAATTCGTGCTGACGCGGCTGTACGAGAGCGCCTGAGCGACGCGGCGCGCCGCGGCAGCCGGCCGCCTGAGGGTTGCGGCCTATTGGCTGCAACCCCGCGGCGCGGTTATACCGGCAGGGCCGCGGCCGCCGGGCCCGCTGGTTGGCCCCATTCGAAACGGAGACTCCGATGTTCTTTCGCAAGCCCTTCATCGCCACCCTGTTGACGCTGGCCACGACGGCCGCGCTGGCCGCCTATCCCGACAAGACGGTCAACTACATCATCCCCTTCGGCCCCGGCGGTGAATCCGACATCTCGGCGCGTTTGCAGGAGCCGGTGTTCAAGAAGCTCACCGGGCAGAGCATGGCGATCCAGTACAAGGCCGGCGCCGGCGGCGCGGCCGGCTGGTCGCAGCTCAACGGCATGGCAGCCGACGGCTACACGGTGATGGGCACCAATTTGCCGCACATCGTGCTGCAGCCGCTGGAAAAGGATGTTGGCTACAAGACCGACGACATCAGCACCGTGTTCTGGTTCCACTACACGCCCGACGCGTTGCTGGTCCCCGCCGATTCGCCGATCAAGAGCCTGAAGGACTTCGTCGATGCGGCCAAGAAGGCGCCGGGCGCGACCACGCTGTCCGGCTCGGGCACCAATTCGGCCAACCATCTGGCGCAGCAGCAGTTCGACAAGCTGGCCGGCATCAAGACCACCTACGTGCCCTTCGGCGGCACCGGGCCGTCGAATGCGGCGCTGCTCGGCAAGCAGGTCGGCGGCAGCTGGGGCTACACCACGGTGCAGATGCAACTCGGTGATCAGGTGCGCTGCCTGGCGGTGGCGATGGAGCAGCGCCATCCTAAGCTGCCCAACTGCCCGACCTTCAAGGAGCTGGGCTACAACCTGGTCGGCGGTGCCTACCGTGGCGTGGCGGTGCCGAAGGCCACGCCGGCCGACGTGCAGGCCAAGCTGGCCGAGATCCTGGCCAAGATCAACGCCGACCCGGAGTTCATCAAGAAGATGGAGGACGGCGGCTTCGCGATGCTGAACGTCGGCCCGGCGCAGATGGCGGGCTTTATGGCCGAGATCAAGGCACGCTACGAGGCGCTGGCCAAGGAAATGGGCATCGTCAAGAAATAGGCCCGCTGCCGCCGCCATCGCATGGGAAGCCTCGATTTCCTGCTGGCGGCGCTGACGCCGCTGAACCTGCTGCTCGCGCTGGCGGGCGTTGTCGCCGGCACGGTGATCGGCGCGCTGCCCGGCCTGACCGCGACCATGGCGGTGGCGGTGCTGGTGCCCTTCACCTTCTCGATGGAGCCGGCCGCGGCGTTGATCGCGCTGGGCGCGATCTACACCGGCGCCATCTACGGCGGCGCCTATGCCGCGATCCTGCTCAACACGCCGGGCACGCCGTCGTCGATCGCCACCACCTTCGACGGCTATCCGATGGCGCGTGCCGGCCAGGGTGACCTGGCGTTGACCTTGGCCTGCCTGGCCTCCGTCGTCGGTGGACTGGTCGGCGCCGGCTTCCTGCTGCTGCTGGCCCCGCCGATGGCCACCGTGGCCTTGAAGTTCGGCCCGGTGGAGTACTTCTGGCTGGCGCTGTTCGGCCTGACGCTGATCGCCTCGCTGGGCGAGGGCAGCACCCTCAAGGGCCTGATCGGCGGCTGCATCGGCTTGCTGCTGTCGATGGTCGGCGTGGCCGAGGTCGGCGGCGACATCCGCTTCGTCGGCGACGCCAAGCCGCTGCTCGGCGGCATCGACGTGGTCTCGGCGTTGATCGGGCTGTATTGCATCCCGGTGCTGATCGAACTGGTGGCCACGCCGGTGGCGCACCTGGACACGGCAGGCCGCGTGGCGGGTTTCCGGCTGCGCGAGGCGGGCGCGATCATCGGCCGCGGCAAGTTCAACCTGGCGCGCAGCTCGGTCATCGGCACCGTGGTCGGCATCCTGCCCGGCGCCGGCGGCTCGATCGCCTCGCTGGTGGCCTACTCCGAGGCCAAGCGCGCATCGCCACGGCGCGAACGCTACGGCAAGGGCGAGCCCGACGGCGTCCTGGCCACCGAGTCGGCCAACAATGCCACCGTCGGCGGCGGCTTCATCCCGACGCTGGTGCTGGGTATCCCGGGCACGCCGCCCGATGCCATCATCCTCGGCGCGCTGCTGGTGCAAGGCATCCGCACCGGGCCGACGCTGTTCACGCAGCAGGCGCCGATCGTCTATACCTTCATCTGGGGGCTGATCCTGGCGACGATCATCATGCTGCCGGTGGGTCTGCTGATCGGGCGCTTCGCCTTTCGATCCATCGTCGCCATCCCGAAGGCGGTGCTGGTGCCGTCGGTGGCCATGCTCACCGTGCTGGGCAGCTTTGCCGTGCACAACAACGTGCACGAGGTGCAGCAGATGGTGGTGCTGGGCGTGGCCGCCTGGCTGCTCGGGCGGCTGGGCTTCAGCGCCTCGCCGATCGTGCTCGGCCTGATCCTGGGGTCGATCGCCGAACGCGGTTTCGTGCAAGGCAACCTGATCGGTGGCGCCAAGGGCAATGTCTGGGCCGAGTTCTTTGCGCGGCCGATCTCGATGGGCATCATCTTCTTCATCCTGCTCGGGCTGCTGTGGCCGTGGTGGTCGGCACGGCGCGCGCGCCGCGAGGCGGGCCATGACTGAGCCCGTGCGCGCCGACATCCCCGGTGCCATCGGCAGCGTGCTGGCCATCGGGGTCGGCGCCGGCGCCTGGTGGGCGGCGCGCGACTATTCGCCGCTGGGCGCGGTGTTTCCGCGCAGCGTGGGCCTGCTGCTGGTGGTGCTGGGTGGGCTGTACCTGGCGCTGGTGGCGGCGGGCCGCACCCGGCGCGCGGCTGCGCTGCAAGGCGCCCACCTGCGCCGCATCGGTGTGGCTGCGGTGATGCTGGCCTGGGGCTTCGCACTCGGCCCGCTGGGCTTCCTGCTCAGCAGCGCGGTGGCGATGGCCGCGTTGATGGTCATCGCCCACCACGACCGCTGGTCGCCGCGCCGCGCCACGCTGTACGGCGCTGCCGCCGGCGGGGTGTTGATCGGTCTCTACGCGCTCTTCAAGTTCGCACTCCAGGTGCCATTGCCCTGACTCCTTCCATGCACATCCTCATCACCGAATTCATGGACGCGCCGGCGGTGCAACGCCTGCGCCAGCGGCACGATGTCGAGTTCGACGCGCAGCTGGTCGACGACATGCCGCGCCTGCTGCAGTCCGCAGCACGCGCCGACGCCGTCATCGTGCGCAACCGCACCCAGGTGCGCGGCGCGCTGCTGGCGGCGCTGGTGCGCTGCCGCGTCGTCGGGCGGCTCGGCGTGGGCCTGGACAACATCGACGTCGAGGCCTGCCAGGCGCGCGGCATGCAGGTCATTCCGGCCACCGGCGCCAACGCATTGAGCGTGGCCGAATACGTGGTCGCCAGCGCGCTGCTGCTGCTGCGCGGCGCCTATGGCGCGACGGGTGCCGTGGCCCAGGGCCAGTGGCCGCGAAATGCGCTGTCGGCCGGGCGCGAGATCGCCGGCAAGCAGCTGGGCCTGGTCGGCTTCGGCTCGATCGGCCAGCTGACGGCCAAGCTGGCGCGCGGGCTGGGCATGCAGGTGCTGGGCTTCGACGCCATGCTCGAGCGCGACGATCCGGTCTTCGCCGCAGCCCAGGTGCGCAGCGCCGGCCTGGACGAACTCGTGCGCGGCGCCGATGTGATCAGCCTGCATGTGCCGTTGGTGGAAGGCACGCGCGGCCTGTTCAATGCCGCGCGCATCGCTTCGATGAAGCCCGGCGCGGTGCTGATCAACACCGCGCGCGGCGGCATCGTCGATGAAGTCGCGCTGGCCGCGGCGCTGAGGAGCGGCCACCTCGGCGGCGCGGCGATCGATGTGTTTTCCAGCGAGCCGTTGCCGCCGTCGCCGCACTTCGACGCTTGCCCGAACCTGCTGCTCACGCCGCACATCGCCGGTGTGTCGGCGGAATCGAACGAGCGTGTCAGTGCGCTGATTGCCGAGCGGGTGCTGGCCGCGCTGGGCCGTGCGCCATGAGGCTGTCGCTGGACGAAGCCACGCGGCGGGTTGCCGCCGCGCTGCAGCGCGCCGGTGCCGCTGAGGCGATGGCGCTGAGCACGGCGCGTGCGCTGGTGCGGGCCGAGGCGCAGGGCCAAGGCGGCCACGGCCTGTCGCGGGTGCTGCAATACATGAGCCACCTGCGCAGTGGCCGCGTCGTCGGCAGCGCGCAGGCGAAGGTGGCTCGGCGCCAGGGAGCGACGCTGCTCGTCGACGCGGGCGAGGGCCTGGCCTTTCCGGCCTGCGATCTGGCGGTGGCCGAGGCGGTGCGATCGGCCAGCGCGCAGGGCGTGGTGCTGGCGGGCGTGATCAACAGCCACCACTGCGGCGTCGTCGTCGATCACCTGCGCGCGGCGGCAGAGGCGGGCCTGGTCGGACTTGGCTTTTCCAACTCCCCGGCGGCGATGCCGGCCGCCGGGGGACGGCATCCGATCTTCGGCACCAACCCGGTCGCGGCCGTGTTCCCGCGCCGCGCGCAGGACCCGCTGCTGATCGACCTGAGCCTGAGCGAGGTGGCGCGCGGCAAGGTCATGGTGGCGGCAAAGAAGGGTGAGCGGATTCCGTTGGGCTGGGCGCTGGACGCCGCCGGCCGACCGACCACCGATGCCAAAGCCGCGCTCGACGGATCGATGCTGCCGCTGGGCGCGGTATCGTCCACCAAGGGCGCGATGCTGGCGCTGGTGGTCGAGCTGCTGGTCAGCGCGTTGATCGGCGCGAACTTCGGCTACGAGGCGTCGAGCTTTTTCGTCGATGAGGGCAACCGGCCGCGCCTGGGCCAGCTGTTCATCGTCATCGACCCGAACGCGCTGGCCGGCCGAGAGGCCTACTTCGATCGCGTCGAAACATTGATCGCCGAAATGCTGCGCGACGACGAGGTGCGCCTGCCGGGCGCACGCCGCGAGGCGCTGCGCCGCCGCGCCGCAGCCGAAGGCATCGAAGTGGCCGAGGCCTTGCTGGCCAGTTGGGACAGCGCTTCAGCGTGAACGTGGCCGGGACGGCGGGGCGGTCGAGCCGCGCACCAGCAACTCGACCTCGATCTCCTGTTGCAGCGCTGCGTCGACGCGCTGACTCAGGCGATCGAGCAGGTAGTCCGCGGCCAGCGTCCACATGCGCTCGGTGGGCACGTGCATCGTCGTCAGCGCCGGTTGCCAATGGCGCGACATTTCCAGGTCGTCGAAGCCGACCACCGACAACTGGCCGGGAACGCTGACACCCTGCGCTTGGCACTCGAGCAGCGCACCCCAGGCGAGCACGTCGTTGCCGCAGATCAGCGCCGTCGGCGCCACCCTGGCCCCGAGCAGCGTGCGCGTGCCTTCGCGGGCCGCCTGCAAGGTGTAGGGCGCCTGCACCAGGGCATTCGCCGGCAGCGCCAGGCGGGCCGAGCGCAAGGCCTGGCGCACGCCGTCGATGCGGTCGGTGGCGCGGTCGTTGCCGGCGGCGGTGCCGGCCAGCATGGCGATGCGGCGATGCCCCAGGTCGAGCAGGTAGCGCACCACGCGCGCGATGGCCTCGCGGTTGCGAAAGCCCACGCAGGCGGCACCGGCCGGCGCCGGGAAGGCGCCGGTGTGGACCCACGGCAAACCACGCTGCGCCAGTCGTGCCATCAGCGAGGGTTGCTGGCTCAGGCCCGTCAGTGCCAGCGCATCGACGCCGCGCGCCAGCAGAGTCAAGGCCTGCGTCTCCTCCTGCGCGGCGTCGTAGTTGCTGAAGGCCAGCAGCACCACCTGCCCGGCCTGCGCCAGGCGCTGCTGGAAGGCCTGCAAGCCGTGCGCGAAGATGGCGTTGTCGATGGTCGGCACGATCACCCCGACCGTGCCGCTGCGGCGCAAGCTCAACGCGCGCGCACCGGCATGCGCGACGTAGCCGAGCCGCTCGACCGAGGCGGCGACCCTGGCGCGTAACAGCGGACGCACCGATGCCGGGCTGTTCAGCGCCCGCGACACGGTGGCGGTGGACACCCCCGCGGCACGGGCCACGTCCTCAACGGTGGGGGTGCGGGATGGCGACATAACGTGCAAGCGCTTACAGCCAATTGTAGGTGGCGGGTGGGATTCGATGCGTCATAGGGAATCTACCGAGCGAGAGATCCCTTTCTGCACTTGACAGTGAATCGGGTGGGCTCGATCATCTGTAAGCGCTTACAAGACGATCTGGAGATGAACCCTGTCACGCTGCGCCGTTGGTGCTACCGCCTGTCGGCCCTGCTGGGCCTGGCCTACGCAGGCTACGTGGTGGTGACGAAGTTCATGCCCGGCGCCAGCCGCGGCCCGCTTGGCGAGCTGGGCGAATTCCTGCTCGTTCTGGCCAGCGTCACGCTGCTGTCGATCGGATTGTTCGCCGACGAGGCGGCGCGCCACCGGGCTGCCCTCTCATCGAGCGATTGATTGCCGCCACCACCCCGCCAAAGGAGACAAACCATGACCCCGACCGCAATCCAAGCCCACCGCCTTGAACAGCGCCGCCAGTTCCTGCTGGCCGCGCGCCGCTACGGCTTCACTGCCGCCGTGCTCGGCCTGGGTGGCGGCTTCCTCACCGACCGCCAGGCCTTGGCGCAATCGATGGCCGACGAAGAGAAGAAGCAGAAGGCGGCCAAGGTGACGATGATCTTCGCCACCGAATACAAGATCGAGGATTACGTGCGCTATCCGATCATGCAGGCCAAGTTCAAGGAGAACGTCGAAACCCAGTCCAAGGGCCAGAT
The DNA here is from genome assembly GCA_963837675.1 of uncultured beta proteobacterium. GTDB lineage: Bacteria > Pseudomonadota > Gammaproteobacteria > Burkholderiales > Burkholderiaceae_C > Rubrivivax. Next base: position 111,299 of record CAWIOH010000005.1, read on the forward strand.
CTACGTCAAGCTGCACCCTGCGGGACAGCTTGGCATCGGCGCGGCGCTGGCGCAGAAGATCCAGGCCGGCACGGTACAGGGCGGGGGGGTGTCGCTGTCCAACTTCAGCCCCTACGCGCCGGCGGTCGACCTGATCAATATCCCCTACTGGTGCGGCGACAACCAGCGCTTTGCCAACCTGGTCACCAGCAAGGCCTGGAACGACGAGATCACGCCCAAGGTCATGGCCAAGGGCTACCGGCCGCTGTTCTATTTCACGGTCGATCCGCGCACCGTGGCCAGCCGCAAGGGCTTCAAGGTGATCAAGGTGCCGGCCGACATGCAGGGCATGAAGATGCGCGTGCCGCCGAGCAAGCTGCTGCAGACCTTCTACCGCCTGACCGGCGCCAACCCGACGGTGGTGCCCTGGGGCGAGACCGCCACCGCCATCAAGCAGGGCGTGGCCGACGGCCTGGACCCGGCCATCGCCGCGCTGGCCACCTTCGGCTTCCAGGACCTGCTGTCCAACATCTCCTACGTGCGCTCGGTGCCCGACGCGCAGATGTTCGCCGCCAATGCCGCCTGGTACCAGCAGTTGCCCGATGAGTTGCGCAAGGCACTCGATGCCGCCAACGAACAGACGCAGGTCGAGACCTTCGCGCAGATCGCCCCGGCGCGCACCGAGTCGATGCGCCTGTTGCGCGCGGGCGGCTGCGAGTTCTACAACCCCAGCGATGCCGACATGAAGCTGTGGGTCGAGACCGCCGGCGAGCAGCGCAAGGAGTACGACGAGTTCAAGATTCAATTCGCCGGCTCGATCGCGGCTTTCGACACCTTCAAGAAGGCGGCCGCAAACCAAGGGGCCGATCACCGTTCCGGACTATCAAACTGTAGGCATGGCCCTCCCACGTAGCGCCCTGAGCCGCGTGCTCGCGGCGCTGAACCGTGACGGTGAACGCTGGGCCATGCTGGTGTTCTACAGCTTCTGCTGCATCGTCATCGTGCAGGAGGTGCTGCGCCGCTACGTGCTCAACTATTCCTCGGCCTGGGGCGAGGAAGCGGCGCGCTTCGCCTTCATCTACCTGGGCTGGATCGGCGCGGCCTATGCGGTGCGCGAGCGCGCGCACATCCGCTTCGACATCCTGCTGCAGCGCCTGGCGCCTCGCGGCAAGGCCATCGTCTTCATCGTCGCCGAGATCGCCACCATCGTTTTCGCCTGCGTGGCGCTGTACTGGAGTCTGCACACCATCGGCCTGCTGCTCAAGTTCGACGGCCAGGCCGCGGTGTTGCGCGTCAACAAGGCCTGGTTCGAAGCTGCCGTGCCGATCGGCTTCGCGCTGGTGATCCTGCGCAGCCTGCAAGGCATGTGGCGCGACATCGGCGACATGCGCGCCGGCCGTGAACCCTTTGCGGGGAAAGCCATGTTCGAGGAATGAATCCCATCGTTGTGTCGATCGTCGGGCATGATCGCGCTGCTGCTGATCGGCGTGCCGTTCTGGATCTCGATGGGCCTGGGCACCGTGGCGATGCTGGTGGGCACGCAGGCGCTGCCGCTGTCGCTGGTGGGCGAGGCGCTGTTCGAAGGCGTCGATTCCTTCGCGCTGATCGCCATCCCGCTGTTCGTGCTGACGGGTGACGCGATGGTGCGCACGGGGCTGGGCGAGAAGCTGCTCAACTTCGCCGAGGCCACCTTCGGCTCGATGCGCTCGGGCTTCGGCACTTCCACCGTGATGGGCTGCGGCCTGTTCGCCTGCATCTCGGGCTCGGACGCGGCCGATGCGGCGGCGGTGGGCCGCCTGACGATGGACCGGCTGGTCGAGCGCGGCTACCCCAAGCCCTACGCCTGCGCGCTGGTGGCTTCCGGCGCATGCACCGGCATCCTCATTCCGCCGTCGATCGCCTACATCATCATCGGCCTGGTGCTGGGCGTGTCGGCCTCGACGCTGTTCCTGGCGGCCTTCATCCCCGGCGTGCTGGTGCTGGTGTCGATCATGATCACCAATGCCGTCATCAACCGCGTCAAGGGCTACGAGCAGGCGATCGGCCGCTTCGACCTGCAGTGCTGGCTGCAGGCGCTGTGGGATGCCAAGTACGCGCTGGCCATCCCGGTGATCATCCTCGGCGGCATCTACAGCGGCGTGTTCACGCCCACCGAATCGGCGGCAGTGGCGGTGTCGGTGGCGGTGGGCACCGGCTTCGTGCAAAAGCGGCTCACCTTGGCCGACTGCCCGGCCATGCTCGGCACCTCGGCACGGGTGTGCGGCGTGGTCATCCCGATCATCGCGGTGGCGCTGTTGTTCTCGCAGGCGCTGACGGTGCTGGACGTGCCGCAGCAGTTCGTCGGCTGGGTGATGGGCTTCGGCACCGGCCGCACGGCGGTGGTGCTGCTGTTCTTGCTGATCTTCGCGGTGGCCGGCATGTTCATGGAGACCGGGCCGAACATCCTGGTCTTCGGCCCGTTGCTGTGGCCGCTGGCCGATGCCGTGGGCATGAACCAGATCCACTTCTGCGTGTTCATGATCACCACGCTGGGCATGGGTTTCATCACGCCGCCCTTCGGCCTGAACCTGTTCGTCATGTCGGGCCTGACGCGCGTGCCGGTGGCGTCGATCGCCGCGCGCGCGCTGCCCTTCGCTCTCGTCATGCTGGCCGTATCGGCGCTGATCGGCTTCGTGCCGTGGATCTCGCTGGTCGCGGTCGGGCCGTAACTGCAAAGGACTTTCGCCATGAGCATCACCTACCTGAAAAAGGCCGCCAAGACCCCCGAGACCGAAACTGCCACGGCGCAGAAGGTCGTGACCGAAATGCTCGCTGCGATCGAAGCCGGCGGCGAGCAGGCGGTGCGCGACTATGCGCTCAAGCTCGACCGGTACAGCGGCGACATCGTCATGAGCGCCGCCGACATCGAACGCGCTGTGGCCGATGTACCGGCGCAGGTGCGCGCCGACATCGACTTCGCCGTCAAGCAGGTGCACGATTTCGCCGTGGCGCAGAAAGCCTCGATCACCGATGTGGCGGTGCCGCTGCATGCCGGAGTCACCGCGGGGCAGAAGGTGCTGCCGGTGAACGTGGTGGGCTGCTACGCGCCGGCCGGACGCTATGCGCACATCGCCTCGGCCTACATGACGGTGGCCACCGCCAAGGCCGCGGGCGTGAAGACAGTGATCGCCTGTTCGTCGCCGTTCCGCGGCGGCGGCATGCATCCCTATGTGCTGTATGCCTTCAAAGCCGCCGGCGCCGACATCATCATGACGCTGGGTGGCGTGCAGGCGATCGCCACCTTGGCCTACGGCCTGTTCTCGGGCCAGCCGGCCGACGTGGTCGTCGGCCCGGGCAACAAGTTCGTCGCCGAGGCCAAGCGCACGCTGTTCGGCAAGGTCGGCATCGATGTCTTTGCCGGCCCGTCCGAGGTGGCGGTGATCGCCGACGCCAGCGCCGACGCGGCCATCGTCGCCAGCGACCTGGTCGGCCAGGCCGAGCATGGCCACGAGTCGCCGGCCTGGCTGTTCACCGATTCGAAGACCCTTGCCCACGACGCGATGCGCCGTGTGCCGGCATTGATCGATGCGCTGCCGCCGACGGCGCGCGATGCCGCCGCCGCCGCCTGGCGCGACTATGGCGAAGTCGTCGTCTGCGACACGCGCGAAGAGGTGGCGCAAGTCTCCGACCAATATGCCAGCGAGCACCTCGAAGTGCAGGCCGCCGACCTGGACTGGTGGCTGGGCCGGCTCACCAACTACGGCTCGCTGTTCCTCGGCGAGGAAACGACGGTGGCCTACGGTGACAAGGCCAGCGGCCCGAACCATGTGCTGCCGACCAAGGGCGCGGCGCGCTATTCGGGCGGGCTGTCGGTGCACAAGTTCATGAAGACGCTGACCTGGCAACGCATGACGCGCGAAGCGGCACGCGATATCGGCGAAGTCACGGCGCGCATCTCCCGCCTGGAGGGCATGGAGGCGCATGCGCGCACGGCCGACGATCGGCTGGCCAAGTATTTCCCGAAGCAGCAGTTCGACCTGGGCGAGCCGGTGAAAGTCTGATGACCTGGCTGGCGCAGAGCTTCTCGCTCGCCGGCCGGCGAGCGGTGGTCACCGGCGGCAACAGCGGCATTGGTGAAGCCATGGCCGTGGCATTGGGGCGCGCAGGGGCGTCGGTCACCCTGGTGGCGCGTCGGCAGGGTGCGCTCGACGGCGCAGCGGCGCGGTTGCACGGCGAGGGGATTGAATGCGACACGCTGGCGCTGGACCTGGCACGCACCGAAACCCTGCCCGCCGCCGGCCGGACGATTGCCGGGCACGTCGGCGCAGTGGACATCCTCGTCAACGCCGCCGGCATCAACCTGCGCCAGCCCTTCGCCGAAGTCACCCCGGATACCTGGAACCAGCAGATCGCGCTGCACCTGTCGGCACCGTTCTTCCTGACGCAGGCGCTGGCCCCCGGCATGGCGCAGCGCGGCTACGGGCGCATCCTCAACATCGCCTCGTTGCAATCAGCGCGTGCCTTCGCCAACAGTGCGCCCTATGGTGCCGGCAAGGGCGGCGTGGTGCAGCTGACGCGCGCCATCGCGCAGGCCTGGTCGGCCCAGGGCATCACCTGCAACGCCATCGGACCCGGTTTTTTCCCCACCGACCTGACGGCGCCGGTCTTTGCCGACCCCGCGCTGTCGACGATGCACGCCGCGCGCACGGCGGTCGGCCGCAACGGCCGGCTCGAAGACCTGCACGGCGCGACGGTCTTCCTCGCCAGCCCGGCCAGCGCATACATCACCGGCCAGACACTGATGGTCGATGGCGGCTACACGGCACTTTGAAGTGAGCAACACCATGCAAGCCCTCGTCTATACCCAGCCCAACGAAGTGCAACTGCTGGAGCGGGACGCACCCCATGCTGCCGACGGCGAGGTGGTGGTGCGCATCGACGCGGTGGGCATCTGCGGCTCCGACCTGCATGCCTATCACGGCCACGATCCGCGGCGCCAGCCCGGCCTGGTGCTGGGCCACGAGTTCGCCGGCACGGTCATCGAATCCGCCAGCGCCGCCTGGCCGGTAGGCCGGCGCGTCACCGGCAACCCGTTGGTCACCTGCGGCCGTTGCGATCCTTGCGTGCAGGGCCGCGACAACCTGTGCGAACGACGCACCATGGTCGGCATGACACGCCCGGGCGCGTTCGCGCAGCGCATGAGCATTCCCGGGCAGTGCCTGATCGATGTGCCCGACAGCCTCGACCCGACGGCTGCGGCGCTGACCGAGCCCGCGGCCACCGCGCTGCACGCCATCAACCTGAGCGCGCGCGCGATGCACCGCCCACTGCACGAAGGCCGCGTGCTGGTGCTGGGCGGCGGCGCCATCGGCATGCTGGCGGCGCTGCTGCTGCGCTATCAGGGGGCCGACCGGCTGGAGGTGGCCGAGCTGAACCCGCTGCGCCGCGTGTCGCTGGCCATGCACGCCCGCTGCGTCGCCTTCGACCCGCGCGAGCGCCCGGCCGACGACAACGCCTTCGAGCTGGTGATCGACGCCGTGGGCAGCGCGGCCACGCGCCACGCGGCGCTGGCCGCCGTGCGTCCGGGCGGCGTGGTCATGCACATCGGCCTGCAGGACTGGGCCAGCGAGATCGACATGCGCAAATTGACGCTGGCCGAGATCACGCTGCTCGGCACCTACACCTACGGCATGGCCGACCTGCGTGCCACCGTGGCGGCGCTGGCGCGCGGTGTGTTCGGCGATCTGTCCTGGGTGGAGCGCAGGCCGTTGTCGGCCGGCGCGCAGGCCTTCGACGACCTGCACCATGGCCGACTCGCTGCCGCCAAGGTCGTGCTCGAACCCGTGCATTGAGCATGCAGGCGATCCGCTTCGCGGGCGACAGGCAGATCGAGACCGTCGATCGGCCATGGCCGGCGGTAACCTCCGGCGAAGTGCTGCTGCGGGTGCGCCGCACCGCACTGTGCGGCAGCGACGGCAAGCTGTGGCACAAGGGTGCCGAGCACACGCCGGGGCACGAGATCTTCGGTGTGGTGGACCAGCCTGGCCACGCGATGCACGGCCGGCGCTGTGCGGTCTACATGCCGGTGCATTGCGGCCACTGCGAACGCTGCCGCGCCGGCCAGACGCACACCTGCGAAACGCAATCGACGCTGATCGGCTGGAACCGCGACGGCGGTTATGCGCAGGCGCTGGCCGTGCCGCAGCAATGCCTGTTGCCGGTGCCCGACGACGTCGAAGACGACCTGGCGCCGCTGCTGCTGGACACCATCGGCACGGCGGCGCATGCGCTGCGTCTGGTGCGGCCGCTGTTGCGCGATGTCGCTTCGATGCGCGTGCTGATCACCGGCGCCGGGCCGGTCGGACTGGGCGGGCTGATCGCACTGCGCGACATGGGGGCGGGCAACATCCGTGTCGCCGACCCGCGCACCCACCGTTGCGCCTTGGCCGAGGAACTTGGCGCGCGCATCCACACGGTGGGTGACCGCAGCCAACGCTTCGACCTGGTGCTAGAAACCAGCGGCAACCTGGCGGCGCGCGACCAGGGCCTGGAGGTGGTGGCGGCGCAGGGCGTGATGCTGTGGGTCGGCGAAAACGACGCGCCGTGGACGGTGATCGAGAGCAAGCCGGTGCGGCGCAAGGATTTTTTCCTGGTGCGCTCGTTCTACTTTCCCAAGGGCGACCACGCAGCCAACATCGCGCTGCTGCGCCGGCAACGCGCCCACTATGAGCGGCTGGTGGACCATGTGTTTGCGCTGACGCAGATGGCGACGGAGTTCCCGCGCTTCATGGCCGGCGAGCGCATCAAGCCGCTGATGCGTGCCGACACGTGATGACCCCAGGTCCGCTGCTCTTCGTCGGCCAGGCCGCGCTGGACCACGTGTTTCGCATCGAGCGCTTTAGCGGGCAGGGCGGCAAGGCGGTCGCGTCGCAGCAGGACAGCCGCATCGGCGGCATGGCGACGCGCGCGGCGTTGGCGGCGCGCCGCCTGAGCCAGCCGGGGCAGGGCGCGCAGATTCGGCTGCTCAGCGCCATCGGCGACGACGTCGCCGGGCAGCAGCTGCAGCAGGCGCTGCGCGAACAGGGCATCAACCTGGCCTGTCTGCACGGTGCGCGCACGCCGGTGTCCGCGGTGATGGTGGATGCGGCTGGCGAGCGCCAGATCGTCAACTTCCGTGGTGACGCGCTACGGCATGCGCCGCTGCCCGCGCTGCCGGGCGACTGCGCCGGCGTGCTCGCCGACCCGCGCTGGCCTGCAGCGGCGGCCGAGGCGTTGCGTCAAGCCTGCGCGCTGGGTGTGCCGGCCGTGCTCGATGCCGACGTGGCCGAGACGTCGATCCTGCAAGGGCTGGTGCCGCTGGCCGGTTGGTGCGTCTTCTCGCATGGCGGACTGAACGCCTGGGCAGGCGGAGTCGCCGACATGCCGTCGCAGATGCTGAAGTGCGTCGCGCAGGTTGCGCCGCGGGCCGAACTGCTGGTCACGCTGGGTGGCGACGGCGCGCTGTGGCGTCGGCCGGACGGCCGCACGATGGCGCTGCCCGCCTTCCATGTCGAGGTGCGCGACACCAACGGTGCCGGCGACGTGATGCACGGCGCGCTGCTGCTGGCGCTGAGCGAAGCGCAGCCGGCCGAGGCGGCGGTGCGCTTCGCCATGGCCGCCGCCGCACTGGCCTGTCGCGGCGCCTTGCCGACGCGCCCCGAACTCGATCGATTCCTGGAGAGTGCTGCATGAATCACATCGCCAGTGCCGGCAAACGCTGGCGCCTGCGCCGACTCGCCGACGCGCAGGGCTTCTTTTCGATGGTGGCCATCGACCAACGCCCACCGATCTTCGCCGCCCTGGCCAAGGCGTTGCGATGCGCGCCCGACCAGGTGCCTTTCACCGCGATCGCCGCCGCCAAGCGCACTCTGGCGGAAGGCTTCGCCGCCGAGGCCAGTGCGATGCTGGTCGATCCGGACTGGGGCTATCCGGCGGCGGCCGAGGTGCTGAACCCGGCCGCGGGATTGCTGCTGACACTGGAAGACCATCGCACCACGCCGGACCGGCGCTCCTCGGCCATCGCCGACTGGTCGGTGGACAAGATTCGCGCGCTGGGCGGTGATGCCGTCAAGCTGCTGGCCTGGTACCACCCGCGTGCCAGTGCCGCGGTGCGCGAACATCAACAGGCCTTCGTGCAGCGCGTGGGCGAAGACTGCGCGCGCTGCGATCTGCCCTTCGTACTGGAATTGCTGCTGTACCCGCTGGAGCGGGACGATGCGGCAGCCTACCGCGAGGACGCCGCCAAGCGCGCCGACGAAGTGCTGCAAAGCGTCGAGACCTTTGCCGATGCGCGCTATCGGGTCGACCTCTTCAAGCTGGAAAGTCCGCTGCCGGCCGAGCAGGTGCAGGCGGTCGACGCGCCGGGTGCGGCCGACTGCGCCAGGGCCTTCGCCGCGCTGCACGGTGCGTGCGGCGGCCGGCCGTGGGTGATGCTTTCGGCGGGTGCCTCGGCATCATCCTTCGAGCGTGTCGTGAACCATGCCGCGCGTGCCGGCGCGGGCGGCTTCCTGGCCGGTCGTGCCCTGTGGTCGGACGCGCTGGCACTGTGGCCCGATCGCATGGCGATGGCGGCGCATCTGCGTGATGTCGGCGTGCCGCGCCTGAGACGGCTGAAGCGATTGGTGGTGGCGCAGGGGCGGCCCTGGGTGCCTGCGCAATGGGAGCCTGGGATCGACGCCGAAGGCGAGTTCGCCCGCGCGCGCTGACCGCGCAAGCGCTGCGCCCTTCGCGCGGCTACGGGTGGCGCGAGCGCAGCAGCTTCGCCGCCTGCACCATCGCGCGCAGCTTGCCGATGGCGGTTGCGCGCGGCAGGTACTTCATGCCGCAGTCGGGCGCCAGGATCACGTTCTCCAGCGCGACGTAGGGCAGCGCGCGCTCGACGCGCTGCACGATGGTTTCCGCCGATTCGACCTGCGGGTCGGCCAGGTCGATGCAGCCGACCATGATGCGCTTGCCGTCCAACGCCCGCAGCGCGGCGCAGTCCAGCTTCGATTGCGCGGTCTCGATCGACACCTGCCGACAACTGCACTGCGCCAGCTCGGGCAGGAAGGAGTAGCCGCTGGGACGCTCGTGAATGATCGCCGCATAGCCGAAGCAAATGTGCACGGCCGTGGTGCCGCTGACGCCTTCGAGCGCGCGGTTCAGTGCCTTCAGTCCATATTGGCGCGCCTTGTCCGGCCGTGCCTGCATGTAGGGCTCGTCGATCTGCACCACATCGGCTCCGGCGGCGAACAGGTCCTTGATTTCCTCGTTCACCGCCGCGGCATAGTCCATCGCCGCCTCTTCCTCGCTGGCGTAGAAGTCGTTTTGCGCCTGCTGCAGCATCGTGAACGGCCCCGGCACGGTGATCTTCGTCAAACGGTCGGTGTGCGCGCGCAGGAACTTCAGGTCGTCGACTTCCACCGCATGGCGGCGGCGAATGCGGCCGACGATGCGCGGCACCGGGTTCGGGTGGCCGGAACGGTCGAGCGCCGTGCCCGGGTTGTCCAGATCGACGCCGTCGAGTGCGGTGGCGAAGCGATTGGAGTAGCTTTCGCGACGGATCTCGCCGTCGCTGACGATGTCCAGCCCGGCTTCCTCCTGCGCGCGGATCGCGATCAGCGTGGCATCGTCCTGCGCCTCGTTCAGGTACTGCGGTGGAATGCGCCACAGCTCGCGCGCGCGCACCCGCGGTGGAAAGCGGCCGGCGAGCTTCTCGCGGTCGATCAGCCAGTCGGGTTGCGGGAAGCTGCCGACGATGGTGGTGGGGAAGAGCATGGACGGTCTCCTGTTCGGTTGACTTTGACGTTCCCTCTGGCGCCAGCCGTCGTGCACGGCCTGCGCCGGAGAAAGTCGTCACTCAGGGCTTGCGGAACAGATCCTGCGGGATGCCGGCGGCGTTGAACACGTAGTCGCGCGAGGCTTCCAGCTCGCGGCGCAGGCGCGGCAGGTTCGCATCGCGCAGCTTGCCCTTCCACTTGCGCACCTTGCCGGCGACGATGACGGTCTCGACGTTGCTGCGGTCCATCAGCGAGACCACGGCGCCGGGCACGTGGTTCAGCGGCGCCACATTGATGGATTGCGCGTCGAGGATGATGATGTCGGCCTCCTTGCCCGGCGTCAGCGAGCCGACCTTGCCGTCCAGGCGCAGCGCCTTCGCGCCGTTCATGGTGGCGAAGCGCAGCACGTCGCGCGTGATGAGTAGGGGCGGCGTGCCGCCGTCTGGCGTCGGCCACTGGTTGGGAGGCGTGAAGTTGCCCTGCTCGAGGATCATCTGGTTCACCACCATGCGCTGCATGTTCATCATCGAGCGCATCTGGGTAAAGAAGTCGGCCGTCAGCGTGCACTCGACGTCCACGCTGAGAGAAGGTTCGATGCCCAGTCGTTGCATCTTCAGGATCGGCGGGATGCCGTGGCGCATGTTCATCTCGATCGGCACCGCCAGCGAGACCTGTGCGCCGACCTCCTTGACCTTGTCCCAGGCCATGTCCGACATGCCCGTCATGTGCACAAACAGGTTGTCCGCTCCGATGCCGATGTTCTTGTTGATGCCGCCCTGGCCCATGGCCAGCGCATCCATGATCGGCCGGATGCCGAAGGGCGAGAGGATGTGCGCGGCGATCTGCAGCCCGAGCTGGCGGCCGATCGTCCATGACGCCTGCGTCGTCGCATCGCCGAGATAGACCTCGCCGCCCATGATCATGTGCACCAGCTGGTCGCTCGACGAGAACCACTGCTTCTTGAGGCGCGCCGCGTCGCCGGGGTACTTGTTGCCGGCGACACCCCCCGCGCTCTCGAAGTAGCCGAAGGCGGCGCGCCGGCCGGTGTCGAACAGCGCCTGGACGACGGCGTCGGAGTGCGTCGGCGAGTGGTGGATCTGCGAGATGTCGTGCACCGTCGTCACACCGGCGTCGAGCTGGCTCAGGCCGCCGAACAGCTCGTTGATGTACACGTCCTGCGGCCGGTACACCGGCGCGAACTTGAGCAGAATGTACTCGTAGTAGGTCTGATTCGCGCTCGGCGAGCCGGAGCCGTCATTGATCAGCACGCCGTCGGCCAGGAAGCTGCGCAGCGCCGTCTCGAACTGGTGGTGGTGCGTGTCGATGAAGCCGGGCATCACGATGCGGCCGCGGGCGTCGATTTCGCCGGCGCCGCCCACCTGCAGGTTCGGGCCGACGGCGACGATCTTCTTGCCTTCGATCAGCACGTCGGCGCGAGCGAAGTCGCCGACCTTCGCATCCATCGACATCACCGCACCACCGCGGATCACATAGCGCCGTCCGTGGCGGCCACTGTCATCGGGTTCGCGGTCGCGGTCGTCATCCCCGGCCGCGGCGGACCCGGCGAACAGGCCCAGGCCGCCCGCGGCGGCAGCGCCACCGGATGCGGCGACCTTGATGAAACCGCGACGCGAATTCCAGCGGTGGCTCTCGGCCCCATGGTCCTGAGGCATGCCTTCATTGCACAGCTTGCACATGGTCTTTGTCTCCTGGGTGTGGATGGCCCGCGACAGCCCCGGCGGGATGGGGGAATCGATCGTCGCCCACGAGGTCGATCGCTCGAATGGCTGTGTGAACTGCGTGGCAGCGCATGTTCATGCCGGCGGCGCAAAGCCGGCGCGTTGCGGCCACAGGTTCAGGAAGGCGTGGATCTCGCTGTCGGCATACAGGCCGGCGCGCGTGAACGGTTCGTCGGCCAGCCAGGCGCGCGCGGCGTCGCGGCTGTCGAAATCGATCGCCAGCAGGCTGCCGATCATCGTCACGCCGTCGTCGTGGGTCAGCGGGCCGGCGAAGGCGATGCGCTCGGCCACCGCGGCCAAGTAGGCCTTGTGCTCGGGGCGCACGCGCTCACGCAATGCAGCGCTGGCCGGCTTGTCGATCAGGCGGAAGATGAACATCATCGCGATTCACGCTCCAAGATAGGCGCGACGCAGCTCATCGCGCTGCATCAGTTCGTCGGGCCGGCCCTCGGCGACGATGCGGCCCTCTTCGAGCACGTAGGCGCGGTGGCTCACCGCCATCGCCATGCTGACGTTCTGCTCGACCAGCAGCACCGACATGCCCTCGGCGTTGATGCGGCGGATGGCCGCGAAGACTTCGTGCACGATCAGCGGCGACAGGCCGAGCGACGGCTCGTCCAGCAGCAGCAGCCGTGGCCTGGCCATCAGCGCGCGCGCGATCGCCACCATCTGCTGCTGGCCGCCGGAGAGCTCCGCGGCCGGGCTGGCCAGCTTTTGCCGCAGCATCGGGAACAGCGCGATCGCCGCGTCGAGCGCTTGCCGGCGCTGCGCCCTGGCCGCCGGCAGGTAGCTGCCGAGTTCCAGGTTCTCCAGCACGCTCAAGGACCCGAACAGCCGCCGGCCCTCGGGCACGATGGCGATGCCGGCGGCGCAGAAGCGGTGTGGCGGCCGCTGCGTGATGTCCTGAGCTTCGAAGTGAATGGATCCCCCGCTGGCGCGGTGCAGCCCGGCCAGCGTGTTGATCAAGGTGGTCTTGCCGGCGCCGTTCGGGCCGACCACGCACAGCAACTCGCCCTTGCGCAGTTCGAGCGACACGCCCCACAGCGCCGGTGCCGGGCCGTAGGCCACCCGCAGGTCGCGCACCTCAAGCATGGGGCTTGCCCAGGTAGGCGCTCATCACCTCGGGGCGCTGCATGACCTCGGCCACCGGGCCTTCGGCCAGCAGCTCGCCGTGGTTGAAGACCACCACGCGATCCGTCAACGCCATCACCGCGCGCATCACATGCTCGACGAAGACGATGCTCGAACCCTGGTCGCGGATGCGCCGGATCAGCGCCACCGCGTCGTCGATCTCAGCTGGCGTCAGCCCGCACAGCACCTCGTCCAGCAGCACCAGCCGCGGGCGCGAAGCCAATGCGCGCGCCAGTTCGAGGAACTTGCGCTGATGCAGGTTCAACTCTTCCGGCAGCGCGCGGGCCTTGTCGGCCAGACCGGTGAACGCCAGCCAGTTCATCGCCTGCAACCGTGCTTCGTCGGGTTGGCGCACGCCGCCGCCGAACATCGTCGCCAGCGCGACGTTGTCGAGCACGCTCATGTGCGCGAACGGCCGTGGGATCTGGTAGGTGCGAGCGATGCCGGATGCGGCGATGCGGTGCGCCGGTTGACCGCTCAGGCGCCGGCCCTCGAACGTCACCTCGCCACGGCTCAGCGTGTAGTGCCCGCTGACCAGGTTGATGAAGGTCGACTTGCCCGAGCCGTTGGGCCCGAGCAGGCCGAGAATCTCGCCGCGCCGCACCTCGACATCGACGCCGGCCAATGCGTGCACGCCCTTGAACGACTTGTGCAGGTCGCGCACGCGCAGCAGCACGTCGCCGTGGCCGGTGGCATGCACCATCGACGGCGGCACCTCGGCAGGCACGCCGGCGTGCATCGGGTCGACCGCCGCGGCACGCCGCCGGAACAGCTTGTGCAGCTTGGGCAAGATGCCGTCCGGCATGAACAGGATCGCCGCGATCAGGATCACGCCGATCATCGCCTTGCCGGCGACCGCATGGTCGGCGGCGGTGAAGCTGTAAAGCAGCGCGGTGATGGCCACCGCGCCGATGGCCGGGCCGGCCCAGTGGCGCGTGCCGCCGAGCACGCTCATCAGCACCACCGTCAGCGGCACGGTGATGGTGAACACCTCGCCGACCGTCACGTAGTTCAGGAACAGCGCATGGATGCCACCGGCCACGCCCGCCAGCGCACACGAGATCGCCAGTGCGATCAGCTTGTAGCGATAGGTCGGCACGCCGATGACCTCGGCCGCGTCCTCGTCGTCGTGGATCGCGAACAGCCCGGCGCCGAGGCGCGACACGGACACCCACCAGGCCACCAGCAGCGTCACGGTGGCGGCGATCAACGCCAGCAGATAGAAGGTCGCCGACTGCGTGGCGCCGAGCTTCGGCACCGGCACCCCGGCCAGCGACACGCCCTGCCCGCCGTCGAGTGGCGTGTTGACGACGATGGTGCCGACGACGAAGGTGATCGCCAAGGTCAGCAGCGCGAACAGTTCGCCACGCACGCCCTTGACGCGGAAGACCACCGCGCCGAGCCCCACGCCGAGCAGCGCCGCCACGCCCGCGGCCACCGGCAAGGTCCACAGGAAGGGCCACTCGTAGCGCGCCAGCAAGGTGGTGGTGGTGTACAGGCCGGCGCCGAAGAACGCACCATGGCCGAAGGAGAAGTAGCCGCTGTAGCCCGACAGGATGTTCCACGAGGTCGCCAGCACCACCCAGTGCAGCATCAGGTACAGCAGCGAGTCGTAGAAGGCGGGCAGGCCCAGCGAGGGCACGAAGGCCATCAACGCCGCGACACCGACGATGAGCAGCGGCGTCCGGCCCCTGAACGCAGGCACGCCGCTCGCCCCGTGCTGCCGATCGGCGGACACAGCCGCCCTCCGGGCGAGCACCGCTGGCGTTTCGGGCAAGGAGCCGTTCATGCCGCGCGCCCGGGCCGCAGCAACAGGATGGCGATCAGCAGGCTGAACGACACGATCGGCGCCCAGGACGGCGCGGTCACCGCCATCGTGATCGCCTCGCTGACGCCGATCACCGTGCCGGCGATCAGCGGCGCCAGCGCACGCCCCAGCCCGCCGAGCATCACGGCGGCGAAGACCACGCCGATCCAGGCGTAGATCTGCGACGGCGCCAAGGTGAAGCTCAGCGCCAGGCACACACCGGCGACGCTGGCCAGCGCGGCGCAGGTGCCGGCCAGCAGCAGCGAATTCAGCCTCTGGTTCACGCCGAAGGCCGAGGCGATGGCCGGGTCCTCGGCGGCGGCACGCATCGCCTTGCCCGTGTCGGTGTAGCGCAGCACCGCCCACACCGCCAGCGACAGGCTCACCGCCAGGAACAAGGTGATCAGTTCCGGCACCGGCAGGTAGAGGAAGCCGATCTTGAATCTCTCATCCGCGTAGCTCGATTCGAGCTTGCGGAAGTCGGCGGTCCAGACGGCCTGAATGATGGCTTCGATGATGCCCGTCAGGCCGAAGGTCAGCAGCAGCGAGTTGAAGGGCGTGACATCGAAGCGCGCCATCACCCAGTGCAGCGCCGCACCGATGGCGAAGAACAGCGGCACGATCACCACCAGCGTGAGCAGCGGGTCCATGCCCATCGACGCCATCTGGTAGCACAGATAGGCGGCCAGAAAGGCAAACGCGAAGTGCGCCAGGTTGATCGAGCCGCAGCAGGCCCCAGCTGAGGCTGAGGCCCAGGCCGAGCAGCCCGTACAGCGCCCCGACGAAGACGCCCGACAGGATGCTTTGCGACAGCAGCGAGATGCTGGGCAACGCGAACCCAGACATCCGCCGGCTTTCAGTTCGCCTTCAGGCTCTTGCCGGGCGTGATGACTTCCTTCGGCCACACCACCACCCAGCTGGCGTCCTGCACCTGCTTGATGCGCATCAGGTCATCGCCGAACTGGCCAGGCCCGTCGAAGCGCAGCTTGCCCTGGATGGTGTCGACCTTGTTCGCCTTCAGCCACGCGCCGATGGCCTTGTCGTCGAGGCTCTTCGTCGCGGTGACGCCGGCTTCGAGGATCTGCCAGGCGGTGTACGACGCCGCCGCCTGCGTGTCCACCGACGTGTCGGGCAGGCCGGCCTTGGTGGCGCGCTCGTGGTACAGCTTGATGAACTCGGCCGCGCCCGGTGCCTTGGTGAACGGCTCCTGCTCTTCATAGATCGTCACCGACAGCGCGTTCTCCGCTTCGGGCAGCTTCACCAGCGGGCCGGGCGCCGGGTACATGTAGAAGTGCTGCGGCGGCACGTAGTCGATCTTCTTCATCGCGTCGAGCAGCAGGTTGCCGTCGAGACCGATCGCGCCGACATAGACGAAGTCGGGCTTGGCGTCCTTGATGCGTGCGGCGATCGGGCCGAAGTCGCGGTTGCCGAAGTCCCATTCGAGGAACAGCACTTCGTTCAGGCCGCGCTTCTTCATGACCTCGCGCGCGCCCATCGCCATGAAGTGGATCGACGGGAACTTGCTCGTCACCACGGCCACGGTCTTCGGCGGCTTCGGCCCCGCGGCGAGTGCATCGAACAGGCTGTTGTTCACCGTGTTCGCCGGGTCGGCGCCCAGCGACCAGGCCGGGAAGGCCATGTCGTACTTGGCCAGCGACGGCACGCCCAGCGTGTGATGCACCAGCACCTTGTTGTAGCGCTGCGCCACGCCGATCGCCGACAGGATCGCGCCGGTGGCATACGGCCCCATCAACAGGTCGACCTTGTCGACGGTGATCAGCTGCTCGTACAGGGTGCGCGCCAGGTCGGCCTTCGACTGGTCGTCCTTGACGATCCATTCCACCGGCCGGCCGAGCCAGCCGCCGCGCTTGTTGGATTGCTCGACGTAGATCTCGCCCACGATCTTGTGCACCTGCGCGGTGGCCGACAGCGGGCCGGTCAGCGCCAGCGTGCTGCCGATGCGGATCGGCGGCCCGCTGGGGGTCTGGGCCAGGCCCATTCCGCTGAGGCCGAGCAAGGCGGCGAGCAGGGCGAAACGACGGGTGCTTCGGACCATGGTCTTGTCTCCTTCGTGATGTCGATATGTGCGGGGCCTGCGGATCACGACGGCTTCAGCGCCTGCCGGATTTCTTCATTGTGTTCGCCGAGTGTCGGCGGCGGGCGCACGTCGAGCGCGCGCTGGCCATCGAAGGACACGGGTGAGCGCACCGTGCGGAACAGGCCCATCACCGGGTGTTCGGCCGAGGTCGCGAGTTGGAGGTGCAGCGCCTGAGGGTCGAGCAGCGCCTCGCTGGTGTCGTACATCGGCGCATGCGGCACGTCCTCGGCCAGCAGCAATGCGCACCAGGTGTCGCGCGGCCGTGTCCTGAAGCGCTCGCCCAACAAGTCGATCAGCGCTTCCTGGTGGGCGATGCGCGCGTCGCGCGTGGCGAAGCGCGGGTCGGCGAACAGCGCCGGGCGCTCAATCGCCTTGGCAAGCCCCTGCCAGAACTTCTCCGGGCTGGACATGTGCAGCGCGATCCATTTGCCGTCGGCACAGGCCAGCACATAGGACTGCGACACGCTCGGCCGGCTGTACGGCCCCATGACCTCGTCGGCCTGGAAGAAGTGCGTGAAGGCATCGAGATTGAAATGCGCCATCGCTTCGAGCATCGACACCTCGACCGTGCGGCCGACGCCGGTGCGGCTGCGCTCGAACAGCGCGCCCAGCGCGCCGTAGGTGGCGTAGTAGCCGGTCAGCGCATCGGCGATCGCCGGGCCGACGACGCGCGGGTTTTCCGGGTTCACGAGCAGTCCGAGGAAGCCGCTGGCGGCCTGCGCTACCGTGTCGTAGGCTGGCCGCGATGCGGACGGCCCACTGGCGCCGAAGCCGCTGATCGAGCAGTAGATCAACTTCGGGTTCAGCGCCCGCAAGCGTTTCTCGCCGGCACCGAGCTTGTCGGCCACGCCGGGGCGGAAGTTCTGGATGTAGATGTCGGCGCCGGCGATCAGCGCATCGAAGACCTCGCGGTCGGCCGCGTCCCGGGTGTCCAGGGTGATGCTGCGCTTGTTGCGGTTGTAGGTCTGGAAGTGCGGGCTGTACAGGCCGCCCTTGAAGGCGCGGAACGGGTCGCCGCTGCCCGGCTGTTCCACCTTGATGACGTCGGCACCCAGGTCGCCGAGCAGCATGCCCGCGGCCGGCCCGGTGATGAAGGTGCCTTGCTCGATCACCTTCAACCCCTTGAGCACCTGGATCATGTCGTCTGCCCTCGGGTCTTCGCGCCGAAGCCGGCCGGCACGTCGCCGTCGTAGACCGTCTCGCGCGTCGCCTGGTACGACAGCGCGAAGCCGATCGGCTGCTGCATCTCCTCGAACATGTGGGCAATGAGCCCTGCCGTGCGCGCCAGGATCGGCACGCCCTTCAGCGCCTGCACCGGAAATCCGGCGCCGAGCAGCACCGCGGGAATCGCCCCCGACACGTTCAGCTTCAGCGGCTTGTTCAGCACCTGCGGCAACGCCGCCTCGGCGGCTTCGGCGATATGCACGAAGCGAAGGTCGGTGCCGGCACGCCGGGCGACGGCGAACAGCGCGCCGACGCGTTCGTCGCGCTCCTTGTGCAGCGGATGGCCGTAGCCGGGGATCGATTTGCCGGCGGCGCGCCAGTCGCTCATCACCGCCAGCGCCGCGTCGTCGAGCGGCGTGCCGCAGCGCGCCTTCGCGTCGATCTCGGCGTACATGCGCCCCGCGGTTTCGGACGAGCCGAGCACGACCGAGCCGCAGCCGAGGATGCCGGCCGCCACCGCGCCCTGCATCGCATCCGGCGCCGCGGCGAAGGTCATGCGCGCGGCCTGCACGCTGGGCACCAGGCCATGCTCGGCGATGGCCACCAGCGTCGCGTTCAGCACGGCGGTCTCGCCCGGGGTCGGCATGCGGCCGACCAGCAGCAGGAAGAAGTGGTCGACGAACGAGACCTTGCCGATCAGCTCCTTCGACAGATCGCGGCCGCGAATGACGATGGTGTGCTCGTCCGAGGTGCAGATGGCGGTGCGCGGCAACGTGGCCTTGCCGATCTTCATGGCGGGTTCCTTCAGCGCATCAGGCCTGCGCAGGCGCGAGGCGGAAGTCGTAGCTGGCCGAGTAGTAGGGCGCCTTCATCTCGCGGCCGTCGACCGCCTTGCCGGGTGCGTGCTTGTCGAACTCGACCACCAGGCTGTCGCGCTTGCCGAAGACCGCGTCCTCGTCGATGTACGGGCTGCCGGCGACGAAGATGTGCGTGGTCAGCGGCACATGGCCGTCCGCCGAGACGACCATGTGGATGTGCCCCGGGCGGAAGATGTTGCGCCCGGTGGCGCGCATCATCTCGCCGACCGGGCCCGTCGTCGGGCACCGGATAGTGGGTCGGGCGGATCGACCAGAACCAGTAGCGCCCTTCGGCATCGGTGCGGAAACGCCCGCGCGCCTTCATCACCGGCTCTTGCGACAGCTGTACGTCGTACTTGCCGTCGCCGTCGCCGGACCAGACGTCGAGCAGCGCACCCGCCAGCGGGTTGCCGTTCAGGTCGGTGACGCGGCCCATGTACAGCGCAGGCTCGCCCGGCACGCCCTCGCCGATGTCGGCACCCAGCGGCAAGTCGGGCGCTCCGGCCCAGTAGAACGGCCCTTCCACCGTGGCCTCGGTCGGCGGCATGGCGCCGCCGACGTTGCCGCTGGCGCGCGCCTGCTGCAGCGCAACGATCATCATCGACAGGCCGAGCGTGTCCGACAGCAGGATGAACTCGGGCCGCTTGTCGGTCGAGATCTGGCCGGTGGCGTTCAGGAACTTCAGCCCGGCCAGCCATTCGTCGGGGGTCAGGTCGACCTCGCGCGCGAAGGCATGCACATGCTTGACGAGTGCGGTCATCAGTTCACGCAGCCGCTTGTCGGGCGTGCCGGCGAAGGCGGCCACGACGTCCTGGGTCAGCGTGTCCTGGTTGTATTCGGACATCGTTTGTCTCCTGGGCCGGCGCAGGTGCAGCGCGCCGGATGACGAAGCTTAGACAAACCGTTCCGTGCGCGGAAATGGTGAATCCGCATGGATATGATCGATGTCATCGATACGACAACGGGGTTTTCATGGAGCTGAGGCATCTGCGCTACTTCGTGGCGCTGGCGGAGAACCTCAGCTTCACGCGGGCTGCCGAGCGCGTGCATGTCACCCAGTCGACCTTGTCGCACCAGATTCGGCAGCTGGAGGAGCATGTGGGCAAGCCGCTGTTCGAGCGCATCGGCAAGAAGGTGGTGACCACCGAAGCCGGCGAGCTGTTTCTCGGCTTTGCCAAGCGTGCGCTGCAGGAGGTGGATCACGGCATCGCATTGCTGCAACCGAACAGCCGCGGCCTGAGCGGTGAGGTGCGCGTGGGCACCACGCACACATTCAACATCGCGCTCATTCCGGAATGTGTGGCGCAGCTGCTGACGCGTCATCCGGCGCTGCAGATGCGGGTGGAAGAAATGTCGGCCGCGCAGATCGGCGTCGCCTTGCAGGCGGGTGATCTCGATCTGGGCATCGCCTACCGGCCGAGCGCAGCTTCAGACCTGTGGTTCGAGCCGCTGTACCACGAGGAGATGGTGCTGGTGGTGTCCAGCTCGCACCCGCTGGCCGGACGCAGGCGCATCCGCATGGTCGAGCTGCACCAACAGCCGCTGGTGCTGTTGCCCGGCTACTTCGATACGCGCGTGATGCTCGACGAGTGTTTCCGCGCCAGCGGCGCGGAGCCGGTGGTGGTGGTCGAGATGTCGACCATCGCGCCGATGCTCGGGCTGGTGTTGCGCATGCCCATCGGCGCGATCGTCGCGATCAATGCGGTGCCGGCCGGCTTGCAGGGCCTGGTGTCGATTCCGATCGAAAGCCCGACGCCGATCCGAACCCCCGGCATGCTGTGGCGCCTGAACGGCGAGAAGGCCGCGGCGGTACAGTCGTTTGCGGTGATCGTGCGCCGCACGGCGCTCGGCGACAGTCTGCGTCGCGTGCGTGCGCCGTGATCACGACCACATTCGTGGCCTGGCCGTTCAGCCGATGCGCTGGTAATACAGGTTCTGCGGGTGTTGCGCCTCGGCGAAGAACAGCCAGCGCTCGGCCAGCAGGCCCAGGTATTGGCAGATGAAGGCCGCGGCCAGCAGCGCGGGTGAAGCGCTGCGACCCGCGGCCGCCAGCAACAGAAGCGGCAGCACGAAGACGGCCAGCGCCACGATCCAACGCAGCCGCGGCAGCACCTGGGCCGACGCGCCGTGGAAGAACTCGCGCGTGTTGAAGGAGCCGCCCATCTGCCCCTGCGAGCTCTGCACGATCTTCGGGTGACGCACGCCGATGGCGGTCTGCAAGGTGGTCTTCGGTGTCAGCGTGCTGTTGCGCCAGAAGCTGGCGCCCCGCACCAGCGCGGCCACTGCGGTGGCCATTAGCGCCAGCCCGACGAAGGACGGTGCCAGGGCGACGCCGCCGATGGCCGCCGCCGCAGCGCCCAGCGTCAGGCCCGAAGCGATGCCCAGCAGCGCGAAGTTCAGCGGGGTCAACGGCGTGGCCCATTCACGGATCACGGCGACTGCGCCGTAGATCATGCCGGTGCACAGGAACAGCAGCAGCGCCAGCAGCGCGGCCAGGACGCCGAGCACGACAGTCGGCGCGCCCAGCCACTGCGCCACGCCCCAGGCGAAGACCACGGTCATGAAGGTCGGCAGCACGATGACCTCGCGCGACAACCACGACGTGCGCCACATGGCAGCGGCACGCCAGGCGCGCAGCGGTCGGCCCAGGTGAAACACCGACGCCACCAGGCCGACGCCGCACAGCAGCAGCACCAGACATGCACCGAGCACCAAGTTGCGCGGCGATGGCGCTGCGGCCAGCCCGGCATAGGCTGCGAGGTCGGCGCCGACCAGCGCCAGCATCAGCCCCTGGCCGGCGCCGCTCAGCGTGGTGAAGAAGATCATCGACCAGGCGGGATTCATTCAATGCTCCCAATCGGCGCCGAGCGGCGCGCCGCTGGCATGCGCCGGCTCCCGGCCATCGACATGCAGCGGGTTGTCCTCGCGCACCAGTTGTTCGGGATGCGTGCGCTGGTCGCTCTTGCGCCGCGGCAGATAGTGGTTGGCGGGCTGGGTGCCGGCCTCGGGCATCAGCGCATAGCCGGCGCGCTCGCGGATCGCCACCGAGACGATGGAGTCCGGGTCGTGCACGTCACCGAACAGCCGCGCGTTGGTCGGGCAGGCCAGCACGCAGGCCGGCTTGCGCTCGGTTTCGGGCAGCTTCTGGTCGGTGATGCGGTCGACGCACAGCGTGCACTTGGTCATCACCTGGCGCTTCTCGTCGAGCTCGCGCACGCCGTAGGGGCAGGCCCAGGCGCAGTACTTGCAGCCGATGCACTTGTCGTAGTCGACCAGCACGATGCCGTCTTCCTTGCGCTTGTAGCTCGCGCCCGTGGGGCACACCGGCACGCAGGGCGGGTCTTCGCAGTGCAGGCAGCTCTTCGGGAAGTGCACCGTCTGCGTCGACGGGTATTCGCCGACCTCGAAGCTCATCACACGATTGAAGAAGGTGCCGGTCGGATCCTTGCCGTAGGGCTCCTCATCGACCAGCGCGCCGGCGCTGCCGGAGGTGTTCCACTGCTTGCAACTGGTCACGCAGGCGTGGCAGCCGACGCAGACGTTCAGGTCGATGACCAGGGCCAGTTGGGTCATGCTTGTCTCTCCTCGTCGACGCGGCCGGCGAACCAGGCGCGCCAGCGCGGCGGCCGGGCGGCGCGGCCGGGCGGGGCCGGCACGGCGGCGAACTGCGGGTAGCTCTGCTGCGGCTCGCCGGCATCGCATTTGCGGATGCGCACGCGCACGTCGTACCAGGCGGCCTGCCCGGTGATCGGGTCGGAGTTCGACGCCCGTGTGCCGTCGGCGCCGGCGGGCAGTTCCTCGCTGATCAGGTGGTTGAGCAGGAAGCCTCTTTCGGATTCGTTGGCATCGCTGCTCAAGGCCCATGCGCCCTTCGACTTGCCGATCGCGTTCCAGGTCCACACCGTGCCGGGCTCCACCGCCTCGCTGTGGCGGCACATGCAGCGCACCTTGCCCCACATCGATTCGACCCACATCCAGTCGCCGTCGCCGATGCCGGCATCGAGCGCGGTGCGCGTGTTGACGTGCAGGTAGTTGTGCGTGTGGATCTGGCGCAGCCAGGCGTTCTGCGAGTCCCACGAGTGATACATCGCCATTGGCCGCTGCGTCACCGCAGCCAGCGGGAAGGCCTCGCAGTCGCTGGCCTGAACCTCCAGCGGCGCATACCACAGCGGCAGCGGATCGAAGAACTGCTCGACACGTGCCTTCAGGCGCTCGGGCGGCTTGCGCCCGTCGCCCTTGCCCTGCGCCGCCAGGCGGAAGCGCTGGATGAACTCGGAGTACAGGTGGATGACGATCGGATCGTTGTCGCGGCGCAGCCCCACCTCCTGCGCCCAGTTCATGTAGCCCCGGTTCCAGTTGCGCATGTACTGGATCTCGGGCGCCATGGTATGGTGGTGCACGCAGTTGTTGGCGGCGTACATCTCCCACTGCTTCGGGTTCGGTTCGCCGCGCAAGGACTTCTCGCCGTCCTTGCCGCGCCAGCCGGTGAGGAAGCCGATGCCCGAGCCGGGTGCGGTTTGATAGTTGACGATGAAGTCGGGGTAGCCGCTGTACTTGCGCCCGCCCTCGGGCGTGGTGAAGGCGGGCAGCTTCAATCGGCCGGCCAGTTCCACCAGCACTTCCTGGAAGGGCTTGCACTGGCCCAGCGGCGGCAGCACCGGCACGCGCACCGAATCGCAGGGGCCGTCGTATTCGCTGATCGGCCGGTCGAGCATCGACATCGCGTCGTGGCGCTCGAGGTAGGTGGTGTCGGGCAGGATCAGGTCGGCGAAGGCCGTCATCTCCGACTGGAAGGTGTCGCAGACGACGATGAACGGAATCTTGTACTCGCCGTCGGCACGCTTGTCGACCAGCATGCGCCGCGCTTCCGTGGTGTTCATGCTCGAGTTCCAGGCCATGTTGGCCATGAACAGCAGCAGCGTGTCGATCGGGTAGGGGTCGCCGCGCCAGGCATTGGTGATGACGTTGTGCATCAGGCCGTGCGCCGACAGCGGGTATTCCCACGAGAAGCCCTTGTCGATGCGCACCGGTTCGCCGGCGTCGTCCACGCACAGGTCTTCGGGCGTCTCGGGCCAGCCCAGCGGCGGCGCGTCCAGCGGCGTGTTCGGCTTGATCGAGGCCGGGCCCTTGGGCGGGCGCGCGTTCGGCGGCACGGCGCGCGGGTAGGGCGCCTTGTGGCGGAAGCCCCCGGGCCGGTCGATGGTGCCCAGCAGGCTCATCAGGATCGCCAGCGCGCGGATCGACTGGAAGCCGTTGCTGTGCGCCGCCAGCCCGCGCATCGCGTGGAAGGCCACCGGATTGCCGGTGACCTTGTTGTGCTTCCTGCCCCACCAGTCGGTCCAGGCGATCGGCAGTTCGATCTTCTGGTCGCGCGCCGTCATGCCCATCTCGTGTGCCAGGCGGCGGATGGTGTCGGCCGGAATGCCGGTGATTTCGGCCGCCCACTCGGGCGTGCAGTCGGCGACACGGTCGGCCAGCAGCTGGAAGGCCGGCTTGACGGGCGTGCCGTCGGGCATCGTGTACGCGCCGAACAGGCGCGGGTCGGTGCCCTCGCTGTGGTCGGCCACGGCCGAGTCGCTGTGTCGGTCCCACCAGTAGAAGTTGTGCGGGCGCAGCGGGTTGTGGATCTCGCCCTCGGGGTTGCGCATCATCAGGCCGAACTCGGAGCTGTCTGCGGCCTGGTTCACCAGCTGCCCGCCGTTGGTGTAGCGCGCGACGAACTCGCGGTCGAACAGCCCGAGTGTGATCAGCTCGCGGATGATCGCCAGCAGCAGCGCACCGTCGGTGCCGGGCTTGATCGGAATCCATTCGTCGGCGATGGCGGCATAGCCGGTGCGGATCGGGTTGATGGCGATGAAGCGTCCGCCATCGCGCTTGAACTTCGACAGCGCGGCCTTCAGCGGGTTGCTGTGATGGTCCTCGGCGGTGCCGATCATCACGAACAGCTTGGCGCGCTCGAGATCGGGCCCGCCGAACTCCCAGAACGAGCCGCCGATGGTGTAGATCATGCCGGCGGCCATGTTCACCGAGCAGAAGCCGCCATGCGCCGCGTAGTTGGGCGTGCCGAACTGGCGCGCGAACAGGCCGGTCAGCGCCTGCATCTGGTCACGGCCGGTGAACAGCGCGAACTTCTTCGGATCGGTGGCGCGCAGGTTGCCGAGACGCTGCGTCAGGATGTCGAAGGTCTCGTCCCACGAGATCGGCTCGAACTCGCCCGCGCCGCGTTCGCTGGCCGGCCGGCGCTTGAGCGGCTGCGTCAGCCGCGCCGGCGAGTACTGCTTCATGATGCCCGACGAACCCTTGGCACACAGGATGCCCTTGTTCAGCGGGTGCTCCGGGTTGCCCTCGATATAGCGCACCTCGGGGCCGTTGCCGCCGTCGCGCAGATGCACCCGGATGCCGCAGCGGCAGGCGCACATGTAGCAGGTGGTGGTCTTGACCTCGGTCTTCGCGCCGGGCAGCGGATTGGCGAGCGGGTCGTGCAGCGGGGCGCTGGTAGGCTTGATCAATGCGGGACTCCTTTGCGCAGGAACGCGGGGGCCATGCTAAACGGCGGGCGGCGCCGATCCTGTGGGTGCGCTCAAGACGCGTTGCCCGAGGCGAGCACGCCCATGGCCACCGAAGCGACACGCGCCAGTAGCGAATCGGCGCGCGAGGTCAGCACCACCGGCACTTTCGCGCCCAGCACCAGGCCGGCGCAATCGCCGCCGCCGACGTAGATGAAGCTCTTGTAGAGCATGTTGCCGGCGTTGAGCTCGGGCATGATCAGCAGGTCGGCGTCGCCGGCGACGCGCGATTCGATCTTCTTGATGCGTGCGGCCTCGGCCGAGAAGGCGTTGTCGAAACCGAAGGGCCCTTCGACGATCGCGCCGGGCCAGGCGCCTTCATGCGCAGCCTGCACCAGCGCTTGCGCATCCAGCGTCGCCGGGATCGCCGGGTTCACCGTCTCGACCGCGGCGACGATGCCTACCTTGGGTGCGGCAATGCCGATGCGTTGCAGCAGCGCCACGGCATTGCCGAGGATGTCGTGCTTGGTCTTCAGCGTGGGTGCGATGTTGACCACGCAATCGGCCAGCGCCAGCAGCTTGTGATAACGCGGCAGTTCGAACACGAAGGCGTGGCTGATGCGGTGCGGGCCGCGCAGGCCGTCGCTCTTGTGCACCACCGCCGACATCAGCTCGTCGGTGTGCAGCGAACCCTTCATCAGCATGCCGACGGCGCCATCGCGCGCCAGCGCGGCGGCACGCTGCGCGGCCACGGGGCAGCTGTTTTCGGTGGCGACGATCTCGAAGGCCAAGGCATCGACCTGCGCCGCCGCGGCGGCACGCAGGATGGCCTCGCGCGGCCCGACCAGCAGCGGCCGGGCAATGCCGGCCTTCACGATCGCGTCGGCCGCCTGCAGCGCGAGCGCGTCGCAGGCATAGACCAGACCGACCGCGCCGGGCGAGCCGCCCGCGCGCTGACGCGCGCGCTCGACCAGTGCGGCCAGCCGCGGATGGGCCTCAGACATAGTCCTTGTACTTGTCGAGGAAGCGCACCGGCTTGGCCAGAGCATCGCGGCGGAACGGATCGCCGAGTTCGCGCGTGCACATGATCTCGATGACGCAGGTCTTGCCCTCGTTCATCTGCATGTCCACTGCCTTCTTCAACGCCTTGCCCACGTCCTCGAGCTTGTCGACGACGATGCCTTCGGCGCCCATCGCCTTGGCCATGCCGGCGAAGCTTTCGTTCTCCAGCTCGCCGGCGACGAAGCGGCGGTTGTAGAAGTCGACCTGGTTTTTCTTCTCCGCGCCCCACTGGCGGTTGTGGAACACCACCGCGGTCACCGGGATGTCATGGCGCACGCAGGTCATGATCTCGGTCATGCTCATCGCCCAGGCGCCATCGCCGGCATAGGCGATGGCCGGGCGGTCCGGCGCCGCGCACTTGGCACCGATGATGGTCGGCAGCGCATAGCCGCAGTTGCCGAAGCTCATCGGCGCGAAGAAGCTGCGCGGCTCCTCGAAGCGCAGATAGCTGTTGGCCACCGAGTTGATGTTGCCGATGTCGGTGGACACCATCACGCGCTGGGGCATGGCCTTTTCCAGCTCGCGCAGCACCTGGCGCGGGTGCAGGTATTCGCCGCCGCTGAAGGGCTTTTCCTTCTTGTTCTCTTCGATCATGTCCAGGCTGTAGGCGTCCTTCTCATGGGTCCAGCCATCGAGCTCCTTTTCCCACGCGGCCTTCTCTGACCTGATCTGCGCCGCGCGGTCGGCCTTGCTGGCGTCGCAGGCCAGCGTCTTGCCTTCGAGGCGCGCGCTGATGGCCTTGGCCGCGGCCTTGGCGTCGCCGCAGATGCCGACGCTGATCTTCTTCACCAGCCCGAGGTTGGTGTGGTCGGCTTCGACCTGGATGATCTTCGCGTCCTTCGGCCAGTAGTCCAGGCCGTGCTGAGGCAGGGTGCCGAACGGGCCCATGCGCGAGCCCAGCGCGATCACCACGTCGGCCTTGGCGATCAGCTTCATGCCGGCCTTGCTGCCCTGGTAGCCGAGCGGGCCACACCACAGCGGATGGCTCGCCGGGAAGGCGTCGTTGCGCAGGTAGCCGGTGACCACCGGTGCGCCCAGGCGTTCGGCCAGCGCCTTGCATTCCTCGACCGCGTCACCCATGACCACGCCGCCGCCGGCCAGGATCACCGGGAACTTGGCATTCGCCAGCAGTTCGGCCGCGGCGTTCAGGCTGTCTTCGCCGCCGGCGCCGCGCTCGACGCGCATCGGCTTCGGGATCTCGCACGTCACTTCACCGTAGAAGTAATCGCGCGGGATGTTCAGCTGCGTCGGCCCCATGTCGGAGATGGCGCGGTCGAAGCAGCGCGCGGTGAACTCGGCCATGCGCTTGGGGTTGACCACATGGCCCTGGTACTTGGTGAACTCCTGGAACATCGGCAGCTGGTTGGCCTCCTGGAAGCCGCCCAGGCCCATGCCCATGGTGCCGGTCTCGGGCGTGATGATGACCACCGGCGAATGCGACCAGAAGGCCGCCGCGATCGAGGTCACGCAGTTGCTGATGCCGGGGCCGTTCTGGCCGATGACCACGCCGTGGCGGCCGGATACGCGGGCATAACCGTCGGCCATGTGGCCGGCGCCTTGCTCGTGCACTACCGGGATCAGCCGGATGCCGGCCGGTGCGAAGATGTCCATCGCGTCCATGAAGGCCGAACCCATGATGCCGAACATCGTGTCCACGCCCTGCGCCACCAGGGTTTCGACGAAGGCTTCGGACGGGGTCATCTTCTGCATGCCGGCGACCGGCTTGCGGGTGTCTTTGGGGGTGGCGGTGCTCATGGACGGGTCTCCTGGCGGGTGTGTCAAATTGGGACAAGAAGTTCCAATTCCTGGAACGAGATGAACTATAGGGTCCGACAGTCAGGTCGTCAACACGTTTTTATAGTTTTCGGAACTTCTCATACAGCTTTACGGAATCGTGCTACATTCCACTGCCATGAAGATCGTGCCCAAGCCCCACGACGCGCCGACCGAAATCAACGGCGACACGCCGACGATGCGGCTGTTTGCGCTGCTCGAAGTCATTGCCTCGCGCGACCAGCTGTTCTCGCTGCAGGCGCTGGTCGAGGAAACCGGCCTGCCCAAGCCGACGCTGCACCGCATGTTGCAGCAGATGGAAAGCGCCGGGTTGCTGCAACGCCAGGACGACGGCCGCCACTACGGCACCGGCCTGCGGCTGCGCCGCCTGGCCGAGAACCTGCTGCTGAACAACAGCTTCCACGGCGCGCAGCATGCGGTGCTGCGCCAGCTGGTCGAGGAAATCGGCGAGAGCTGCAACCTGACCGCGCTGTCGGGCAGCGAGGTGGTCTACCTGGACCGTGTCGAGACCGCCGCGCCGCTGCGCTTCTACCTGCACCCCGGCTCGCGCGTGCCGGCGCATTGCTCGGCCAGCGGCAAGATCTTCCTGGCACAGATGAGTGCGGCGCAGCGCAAGCGACTGCTGGCGCATGTGCCGCTGGAAGCCTGTACGCCGAAGACGCTGGTCAGCTTCGACGCGCTGGAAGACGAGGTGCTGCGCGTCAAGCGCGATGGCCACGCCTTCGACAACGAGGAGTTCCTGCCGGGCCTGCTGTGCCTGGCGGTGGCGGTGCCCAATCCGAACGGCCCCTCCAATCTGGCCGTCGCGCTGCAGGCGCCTGTCATGCGCATGACCGCCGACAAGGCGCTGCAGTGGCTGCCGGCGTTGCAACGCGCCGCCGCAGCGCTGGCTGCCATCGACGCCGACGCGCCGCGCAGCGCGGCCCGAGCCTAGGGAGCACCGACCACCATGAGCACCGCCATCGAACAATTGAAGCCCGAACTGATGCTGTCGGTGCGCGAGGTCTTCGGCATCGACTCCGAGCTGCGGGTGCCGGCCTTCACCGAACGCGAAGACCATGTGCCCGACATCGACACCGCCTACCGCTTCAACCCCGACGTCACGCTGGCGCTGCTGGCCGGCTTCACGCGCAACCGGCGCGTGCTGGTGCAGGGGCTGCACGGCACCGGCAAGTCCACGCATGTGGAGCAGGTGGCGGCGCGGCTGAACTGGCCGTGCGTGCGCGTCAACCTCGACGGCCACATCAACCGCATGGACCTTGTGGGCCGCGACGCGGTGGTTCTCAAGGCCTCCAAAGCCGCCGCAGGCGGCTTGCCCCCGAAGGGGGCGGTCATCTTGGGAGCGGCCCGGCGATGACCGGCGCGACGGCCAGCAGGTCACCGAGTTCCAGGAAGGCATCGTGCCCTGGGCCCTGCAGCGGCCGGTGGCGCTGATCTTCGACGAATACGACGCCGGCCGGCCCGACGTGATGTTCGTGATCCAGCGCATCCTCGAGCGCGACGGCCAGTTCACCCTGCTCGACCAGAGTCGCGTCATCCGCCCGCACCCGTATTTCCGCCTCTTCGCCACCGCCAACACCGTCGGACTGGGCAACCTCAACGGCCTGTACCACGGTGCGCAGCGGCTGAACCATGCGCAGATCGACCGCTGGAACATCGTCGCCGCGCTGAACTACCTGCCGGCCGAAGAGGAGATCGCCATCGTGCTGGCGCGCGTGCCGGGCAAGAACACCGAACGCGGCCGCGCGCACATCCGCCAGATGGTGGCGGTGGCCGACCTGACGCGCAAGGGCTTCGCCGCGGGCGACCTGTCCACGCTGATGTCGCCGCGCACCGTCATCACCTGGGCCGAGAACTGCGAGATCTTCAAGGACCCGGCGGTGGCCTTTCGCCTGTCGTTCCTGAACAAGTGCGACGAGGCCGAGCGCGGCATCGTCGCCGAATACTTCCAGCGCTGCTTCGACCAGGAGCTGAGCCTCGACGCTGCCGTGGGCTGAAGGCATGGCCGAGGTCCTGGAGCGCCGCCAGCAGCACATCGAGGAGCTGTGCGCCGCGGCGATCCGCGCGCTCGCCGGCGAGAGCGACCTGCACTTTCGCGGCGGCAGGCTGCACCGCGGCAACTTCCGCCTGCCGGACTTCGCGCCGCACCTGCACCCGTCGCTCGAGCACGACGACTTCGCCTCCTTTCGCGGCGCCGCCGACGGGCTGGCGCTGCGCCTGAAACATTCCGACGACGCGCTGCATCGCCGCCATGCACCTGAAGGCCGCACCGAACGGCTGCTGTTCGAACTGCTGGAGCAGATCCGCGTCGAAGCGCTGGTGCCGCCCGAGCAGCCGGGCGTGCGGCGCAACCTGCAGCACCGCTTCGATGCCTGGTCGATGGCCTTCGTGGCCTCGGGTCTGACGGAGACCCACAGCGGTCTGGTGCTCTACACGCTGGCACAGATGGCGCGGGCGCGGGTGCACGGCGGCAGCGTGTTGCCGCACACCGAGGACATGATCGAGGGCACACGCGGCCACCTGGTGGCGCTGATCGCGCACCAACTGGCAGCGTTGCGCCGGCATCGCGCCGACCAGGCAGCTTTTGCGCCTGTTGCCCGGACCATCGCCGAACGCATCGACGAGTTGCTCGGCGCGCTGGGCAGCGACGATGCACCTGGCGATGCCGACGATGCCGAGAACAACCCGCTGCGCTTCAGCCTGCGCATGGATGTCGATGGCCAGGACGAAGCCACGGCGCCGGTCGCCGATGCCGAACGCAGCCAGGCTTTCGATGCCGCACAGGGCGCCTATCGCATCTTCAGCGCCGCCTATGACCGCGAGCACGAGGCTGCCAGCCTGGTGCGCGCCGGAACAGTTGCGCGAATACCGCGAGCGGCTGGACCGGTTGATCGTCGAGCGCGGGTTGAACCCGATGCGCCTGGCGCGGCAACTCAAGGCCGTGCTGGCACAACCGCGCCACGAAGGCTGGGAGGGCGCGCGCGAAGAAGGGCGCATCGACGGCGCGCGCCTGGCGCAGTTGATCGCCACGCCGGCCGAACGGCGGTTGTTCCGCGCCGACCGCATCGAGCCGGTGGCCGAGGCCGTGGTCGGGCTGCTGATCGATTGCTCGGGTTCGATGCGTCGCCACATCGAGCCGGTGGCGATGATGGTGGACCTGATGTCACGCGCGCTGGAGATCGCCGGCGTGCCCAGCGAAGTGCTGGGCTTCAGCACCGGCGCCTGGAACGGCGGCCGCGCCGCGCGCGACTGGGTCCGGGCGGGCCGGCCGCGCCATCCGGGGCGCTTGAACGAGCGCTGCCACCTGGTGTTCAAGGACGCCGACACGGCCTGGCGCCGCGCACGACCGTCGATCGCTGCGCTGTTCAGGTCCGACCTGTTCCGCGAAGGCTTCGATGGCGAGGCGGTGGACTGGGCCGTGGCCCGGCTGCTGCAGCGCGACGAGATGCGCAAGCTGCTGATCGTGTTCTCCGACGGCTGCCCGATGGACAGTGCGACGATGATGGCCAATGACGACGGCTACCTCGGCCAGCATTTGCTGCAGGTGGTGCAGCGGCACGAGGCTGCCGGCGCGGTGCAGATCCTCGGCGTCGGCGTCGGCCTGGACCTGAGCGTGTTCTACAGCCGCTGCCAGGCCATCGACCTGAGCCTGGGACTGCGCTACGAGACGCTGGACGAGATCGTGGCGATGATCGGCGGAAGGGCACGGCGATGAGGCGGCGCGCGGCCGTGGTGGCCCAGGTGGCGGTGGCACTGTGCCTGAACCTGGCGGCGCTATCGACGGGGTCGGCCGCTGCCGATGCCGAGGTCGAACAGGCGCGTGCCAACCTGACGCATCGAAGTGCGGCCGAGCGCGTCGCCGCGGTCGAACGGCTGGCCCGTGATGGCACGATGGCCGATGTGCCGGGCCTGGTCGCGCGATTGCGCGACGACGACGCGCAGGTGCGCGAGGCGGCCGCGGCGGCGCTGTGGCAGGTCTGGGGCCGCTCGGGCGATGCGCAGGTCGATGCCTTGCTGGCGCAGGGCAGCGAACAGATGCAGTCGTGGCAGTTCGACGATGCGCTGACCACCTTCAACGAAGTGATTCTGCGTCGCCCCGACTTTGCCGAAGGCTGGAACAAGCGCGCCACGGTGCTGTTCCTGATGGGCCGCTACGAGGCGTCGTTGCAAGACTGCGACGAGGTGCTGAAGCGCAACCCGCTGCATTTCGGCGCCTTGTCCGGCGCAGGCCAGAATCACGTCGAACTGGGACACCTGGAGCAGGCCATCGATTTTTACAAGCGTGCGCTGGCGGTCAATCCGAACATGCCGGGCCCGGCAGCATCGGTCCGCGTGCTCGAGCAGTTTGTGCGCGAGCGTGATCGCCGCAAGATCTGAGCGAGGCAGGCCGTGCCGCCGATGGACATGAGCGCTTGGTCGGTGGTCTGGCGCGGTCGCGCGGCGCGCGCCTTCGGCTCCTGGGTGTGGATGCTCAACCGCGCGACGCTGCGTGCCGATGCGCAGGCTGGCCTGGTCGGCGCGCTGATCGTGCTGCCGCAGGGCATCGCGTTTGCCGCGCTGGCCGGCCTGCCACCGGCCTGGGGGCTCTATACGAGCATCGTGCCTTGCATCGTCGCAGCGCTGGCCGGCTCGAGCCGGCTGCTGGTGTCGGGCCCGACCAACGCCATCTCGCTGGCGCTGGCCAGCATGCTGGCGCCGCTGGCGGCGGTGGACAACCCGGCCTATCCTTTGCTCGCCGTGGCCGTGACGCTGGCCGTGGGCGTGCTTCAAGCCAGCCTGGGTCTGCTGCGCCTCGGCGCGATCACCAATTTCATCTCGCCCACGGTGATGCTCGGTTTCATGACCGGCGCGGCGGTGCTGATCGCGGGCCATGCGGGACGCGACCTGGCGGAAAGCTGGCCGGAGTTCGCCATCGGCGCGCTCACGCTGGGCGTCGCCTGGCTGGCGCGCCCACGCCTGGGTGCCGGCCAGCACCTGCTGGTCGCACTGGTGGTCGGCAGCGTCGGCGCCTACGCGCTGTCCCGCTATGGCTGGCCCACGTCCACGGTGGGCACATTGCCGCAGGCGTTTCCCAAGCTCAACGCGCCGCCGCTGGATTGGGCGCAGATCCGCAAGCTCGGCGGCATCGCGTTCGCGCTGGCCATCGTGTCGTTGGGGCAGACGGTGGCCTTGGGCCGGGCGCTGGCCAACCGACATGGCGAGCAGTTCGATCCGAACCGCGAATGCCTGGGCCAGGGGCTGTCGAACATCGCCGGCGCGATGTTCTCCTGCATGGTGTCCTCGGGTTCGCTCAATCGCACGGCGATGAGCGAGCAAAGCGGCGCGCGCACCCCGCTGGCCGCCGTGTTCTCGGCCCTGATGGTGATCGTGCTGCTGGTGCTGGCCGCGCCGGTGCTGGCCCACATCTCGGTGGCGGCCATCGCCGGCCTGTTGCTGATGGTGGCCTGGGGGCTGCTGGACCCGGCGCAGTGGCGCCGCGTGCTGCGGCTGGACCGCACCGAAGCCGCCATCGCCTTGGGCACCTTCATCGCCACCTTGACCTTTTCGCTCGAAGCCGCCGTGCTCGGCGGCGTGACGGCATCGCTCGTGACTTATCTGTACCACAGCGCGCGGCCGTCGCTGCGCACCATGGGCTTCGACAAGCGCTACGGCGAAGACGAGCGGCGGCCCTTCGTGATCATCGATGGCGCGCCGGCCGGCTCGCTGCCCGAATGCCCGCAGTTGACGCTGCTGCGCATGGAAGGCTCGGTGTACTTCGGCGCGGTGGCCCATGTGGCCGAGCACCTGCACATGTTGCGCACCGTGCCCACGCCGGCCAAGCGGCTGCTGGTCATGACCAAGGGCATGACCACGATCGACCTGGCCGGCGCGGAGATGTGGCAGGCCGAGTTGTTGCGCCGCCGGGCCATGGGCGGCGACCTGTATTTCCATCGCCCCCGACCGCAGGTGCTGCAGGTGTGGCGGCGCAGCGGTTTCATCGACCGGGTCGGTGCCGATCACATCTTCGACAGCAAGCGCGTGGCCATCGCCACGATCGTGCCGCAGCTCGACGACGACATCTGCGCGCGCTGCACCGCGCGGGTGTTCGACGAGTGCCGCCAACGCCCGGGGGGCGACGAGGCGCCGCCGACCGCCGGCTGATCGATCCTGGCGCGTGGGGCGCCTTCCCGGTCGGGGTTATCCCGGTTGATCTTCGGGCGTCTGTTGGCTATTCTAATTAATAGAATTTGGTTCTAAATAGTGGAATGGACAAGACCCTCGTCAAAGGTGTGCAGCTGCTGGAGCAGCTGCTGCTGGCCGGCGCGCCCCTCGGCGTCAGCGAGCTGGCGCGCCAGACCGGGCTGAACCCGAGCAACGTGCACCGCACGCTGCAGACCTGGGCGCATCTGGGTTTCGTCGCGCAGGACAGCGCCAGCGGTGCCTACCACTGCACGCTGCGGCTGTTCGAGTGGGGCAGTCGCGTGGCCGACGGCATCGACGTGCGCCGCCTGGCGCGCGAGCCTTTGGCGCGCATCGCCCACCACACGCAGGAGACGATCCATTTGTCGATGCTGGACGGCGCCGACATCGTCTATCTGGAAAAGATCGACAGCCCGCAGCCGGTGCGTGCCTATTCCGAGATGGGCGGACGCGCACCGGCGCATTGCGTGGCCACCGGCAAGGCCTTGCTGGCCTTTGCCGGCGAGGCCGCGCTCGCGGCGCTGCCCAAGCCGCTGCCGCGCCCGACGCCGAAGACGGTGGCCGACCTGAAGGCGCTGCGCAGCCAGTTGCAGCAGGTGCGGCAGGTGGGTTATGCCGTCAACCGCGAAGAGTGGCGCATGGGGGTCAGCGGGCTGGGCGCGCCGGTGTTCGACCGCAACGGCCGCGCGGTCGCTGCGGTCGGTCTGTCGGCGCCATCGGCACGCATGGACACGGCACGCACCAGACAACTGGGCCAGGCCCTGGCCGCCACTGCGCAAGAAATCAGCCTGGCCCTCGGCGGCGGGACGCCGAAACCCTCAACCTCATCCCGCACACGTCAACCGGAGACATCATGAAAAGCAAGCCCTATCGACGCTTCACCCTGCTGGCCACGCTGCTGGTGGCGACGGCACCACTGGCGCTGGCGCAGGAAAAGTACCCCAGCCGCCCGGTGGAAGTGGTCGTCACTTTCGGCCCCGGCGGCGGTGCCGACGCGATGGGCCGCAAGATGTCGCAGTTGCTGGAAAAGCAGCTCGGCGTGCCGTTTCCGGTGGCCAACGTGGGCGGCGCTTCGGGCAACGCCGGGCTGACCAAGGTGCTGACGGCGGCGCCCGACGGCTACACCGTGGGCACGCTGATCGCACTGACAGTGTCATCGTGGGCCGCCGGCCTGGGCACCGCCAAGCCCGAGGACTTTGCCATCGCCGCCGTGACGCAGGATTCGCCCTCGATGATGTTCGTGCCGGCCGACAGCCCCTTCAAGACCTTCAAGGAAATGCTCGAGTTCGCCAAGGCCAACCCCGGCAAGCTGAAGATCGCCACCTCGGGCTACGGCACGCAGGACGACATCACCATCAAGTATTTCGCCGCCAAGGGCTACAAGATGACGAACGTGCCCTTCGCCAAGCCGGCCGAGCGCTATGCCTCACCGATCGGCCACCACACCGACGCGATCTACGAAGAGCCGGGCGACGTCGCGCCCTTCCTGCAGGCCGGGCAATTGCGGCCGCTGGTGGTGTTCGACGACGAGCACCACGCCAGCTTCAAGGACACGCCGACCTCGAAGGAGCTGGGCTTCGAGATCAACGACCTGCCCAACTTCCGCACGCTGGCGGTGAGCGCGAAGACCCCGCCCGAGAAGGTCAAGGTGCTGTCCGATGCGATCAATGCCGCACTGGCCACGCCGGAGTGGAAGAAGTTCTGCACCGAAACCTACACCTGCGCGTCGCGCAGCTTCACGCCGGCCGAAGCCCAGACCTACGTGAAGAACTTCCAGGACAAGGTCAAGGCCTACCTCGTGAGCTTCAAGTGAACCCGGCGGCCTCATCCTGGCGGCCGCTGGCCGCGCCGCTGGTCTTTGCCGGCGGCGCGGCGCTGCTGACGCGCTTCGTCACCGACCGGCCGGAAGAGGCCGCCGAGATGGCGCGCGGCATTGCCGGGCCGACCACCTGGCCGACGCTGATGTTGTGGCTGGTGGTGATCTTCGCGCTGGCATGGGCGGTGCAACGCGCGGCCGGGGTGCTGCGCCGGCGCGAGTTGTCCGCGGCGCAGGCGGCGCAAGCCGCGACGTTGCCTGCAACCAGCACGGTGGCCGGCGGCGCGCGGGTGTGGCTGGGCATCGTGCTGGTGCTGGCCTATGGCTTCGGCCTGCCGTGGCTGGGCTTTGCGTTGGCCACCTTGCTGTACGTCGCGCTGTGGCTGCTGCTGGGCGGCATCCGCAAGCCGTTGCAGGTCGCGCTGATCAGCGTCATCGGCACGACGCTGTTCCTGTACTTCTTCATCAAGGTGGCGCTGATGCCGCTGGACCGCGGCGTCGGTGCGATCGGTGAGTTCAGCGTCGCGCTGTACCGGCTGCTCGGCATCTACTGAAGGCGGCCGCGATGGATGTCTTCGTCAACCTGTTCCACGGCCTGCTGACGGCGCTGGAGCCCTTCAATTTCCTCATCATGCTCACCGGCCTGGCGGTGGGCGTGATTGCCGGCGCGCTGCCCGGCATCTCCTTCGTCAACGCGATGGCGATGGCCTTGCCCTTCACCTACCTGATGACGCCGCTGTCGGCGATGGTCTTCCTCGGCGGCATCTATGCCGGCGGCGTGTTCGGCGGCTCGATCTCGGCCATCCTGATCAACATCCCCGGCACCCCGGCGTCGCTGCCCAGCTGTTGGGACGGCTACCCGATGACCAAGCGCGGCGAGGCGGCGCGCGCGCTGGCACTGGCCATCGCGGCGTCGGCCACCGGCGGTCTGGCCAGCGCGCTGCTGCTGACCTTCGGCGCCCCGCCCTTTGCCAAGCTGGCGCTGGCCTTCGACCAGCCCGAGTTCTTCGCCGCCACTTTCCTCGGCCTGGTCAGCATCATTGCCATCGCCAAGGCCACGCCGTGGATCAGCCTGGTGTCGCTGTTCTGCGGCATCGCCATCGGCAGCGTCGGCGTCGACCCGCTGTACGGCCTGCCACGCCTGACCTTCGGCATCCCGGCACTGCAGAACGGCATCAACTTCGTCGTCGTGATGATCGGCCTGTTCGCCCTCGGCGAGGTGCTGGAAATGCTGGGCCAGAAGGCCCACGTCCAGGGCGGCGGCGCCGGCAAGGTGAAGCTGAAAGCGCCGTCGCTGAAGGAGATGTGGGCGCTGAAGGGCACGGCCGCACGCGGCACCGGCATCGGCTGCATGATCGGCATGATTCCCGGCGCCGGCGCCACCGTCGGTGCGGTGATTGCCTATGGCGTGGAAAAGCAGGTCTCGCCGCGTGGGGCCGAGTTCGGCACCGGCGTCGAGGCGGGGCTGGTGGCGCCCGAAGCCGCCAAGAACGCGACCACCGGCGCGGCCATGATTCCGCTGCTGACGCTGGGCATCCCCGGCAGCGCCGCCACCGCCATCATGCTGGCCGCGCTGGTGTTGCACGGCGTGACGCCGGGGCCGCTGCTGTTCACCACGCAGACCAACATGGTCTACACCATCTTCGCCAGCCTGCTGCTGGCCAACCTGTTCATGATCGGCGCCGGCGTGGTGGTGGCCCGCGGCTTCGCCTCGCTGATGAAGGTGCCGCCGACGGTGCTGGGTGCCTTCATCGTCGTGCTCAGCGTGGTCGGCGCCTTCGGCGTGCGCAACAACATCGCCGATGTCTACATCTGCCTGAGCTTCGGCGTGCTGGGCTATCTGATGAAGCGCTTCGATTTCCCGTCCGCGCCGCTGGTGCTGGGCGTGATTCTCGGGCCGCTGGCCGAGCGCTATTTCATGACCTCGCTGGCCAACTACGACAACGACCTGACGATCTTCTTCACGCGCCCGATCAGCGCCACCATCCTTGCCTTTGCGGCGCTGTTCGTGCTGTGGGCATTGGTGCCCGACATGAAGGGCAAGCTGACGCGGGCTTTTTCCAGGAGCTGAGACGATGAACGACGTGGGCGAGATGATTTCCGAGCTTGTCGCCAAGGCCCGCGCCGCTCAGCGCATCGCCGACGGCTACGACCAGCAACGCATCGACGAACTGGTGGTGGCCGCCGGCTGGGCCATCATCGAGCCGGCGCGCAACCGCGAGCTGGCCGAGCTCGCAGTGGCCGACACCGGCATCGGCAGCGTCGACGACAAGGTGCGCAAGAACCATCGCAAGACGCTGGGCCTGCTGCGTGACCTGGCGGGTGCGAAGTCGGTCGGCGTCATCGCCGAGCATGCCGAACAGGGGCTGATCGAGATCGCCCGCCCGGTGGGCGTGGTCTGCGCCATCACGCCGTCGACCAACCCGGGTGCCACGCCGGCCAACAAGATCATCAATGCGCTGAAGGGGCGCAACGCCGTCATCGTCGCACCGTCGCCCAAGGGCTGGAGCACGGCGGCCAGGCTGCTGGCGTTCATGCATGCGCAGTTCGACCGCATCGGTGCGCCGCGCGATCTGGTGCAATTGCTGCCGGCGCCGGTGAACAAGCAGTCCACGGCCGAGCTGATGC
This sequence comes from uncultured beta proteobacterium, assembly GCA_963837675.1. Taxonomy (GTDB): domain Bacteria; phylum Pseudomonadota; class Gammaproteobacteria; order Burkholderiales; family Burkholderiaceae_C; genus Rubrivivax. The sequence goes on from CAWIOH010000005.1 coordinate 149,836, forward strand.
GCCAATGCGACCTGGTGGTGGCCACCGGCTCGGGCGCCAACGTGCGCGCCGCCTACACCAGCGGCACGCCGGCATTCGGCGTGGGCGCGGGCAATGTCGCCGGCATCGTCGACGAGAGCGCCGATGTGGCTGCGGCGGCCGAGCGCATCGTGCTGTCGAAGACCTTCGACAACGCCACCAGCTGCTCGTCGGAGAACAGCCTCGTGGTGATCGAGGCGGCGCGTGAGCCGTTGCTGGCGGCCTTGGCCGCACGCGGTGCCGCGCTGCTGGATGCCACGCAGAAGGCCAGATTGCAGCAGCTGATGTGGCCCGACGGCAAATTGTCGTCGGCGGTGATCGGGCAATCGGCCGCGCGCATCGCGCAGCAGGCCGGCTTCGACGGTCTGGCGAAGGAATCGCTGCGCATCCTGATGGTCGATGAGGATGCGCAACACGGCTTCGGTCCGCAGCATCCGTTCTCCGGGGAGAAACTCAGCCCGGTGCTGACGCTGTACACGGCGTGCGACTTCGCCGACGCGCAGCGCATCGTCGAACGCATCTACGCCTTCCAGGGCGCGGGCCATTCGGTCGGGCTGCACAGCCGCAAGCCGGAGCGCGCGCTGCAGCTCGGCCTGCACCTGCCGGTCTCGCGCGTCATCTACAACCAGGCGCACTGCATCGCCACCGGTGGCAGCTTCGACAACGGCCTGCCGTTTTCGCTGTCGATGGGCTGCGGCACCTGGGGCCAGAACAACTTCTCCGACAACATGAACTACCGGCACTATCTGAACATCACGCGGGTGTCGAAGCCCATCGCCGAAAAGGTGCCGAGCGAGCAGGACATCTTCGGCGCCTTCTTCGCGCGCCACGGCCGGGCCTGAGATGACCCCACCGCTGGATCCACCCGACACGGTGCATGCGCTGATCGAGCGGCAGGCCGCCGCACGGCCGCAGGCTGTCTATGCGGTGAGCACCGACGGCACGCAGAGCCTGAGCTTCGGACAATTGGCGCAGGACTGCCGCGCCGTGGCGGCCTGGCTGCGCGCGCAGGGTTCGCAGCCCGGCGATGTGGTCAGCGTGGTGCTGCCCAACGGCCTGCAGACCTTGCGCATCCTGCTTGGCGCGATGCATGGCGGCTGGTGCGTCAATGCGGTGAACCTGCTGGCGCAGCCCGAGCAGATGCACTACGTGCTCGAGCATTCCGACTGCCGCGTGGTGGTGGTCAGCGCCGAGCGCGAAGCGCTGGTGCGGCAGATGCTGGCCGGCATCGATCGGCGGGTGGCGGTGCTGGTGACCGAAGCCGATGCCGGCGCGATCCCTGCACTGCCCGGGAGCGGGGCATCGTCACCGCTGCCGGCGCCGGATTCGCTGGCGCTGCTGATGTACACCTCGGGCACCACCGGCCGCCCGAAGGGCGTGATGCTGACCCACGCCAGCCTGGCGGCGAATGCGCTGGCCATCAGCCGCGAACATGGCCTGCAGGCGCAGGACCGCGTGCTGGCGGTGCTGCCGCTTTACCACATCAATGCCTTCGCAGTGACGATGCTGTCGCAGCTGGCGCATGGCGGTAGCCTGGCGATGACGCCCAAGTTCTCGGCCGCGCGCTTCTGGGCGCAGGCTCATGAGCAGGGCTGCACCTGGCTCAACGTCGTGCCGACGATGGTGTCCTACCTGCTTGAAGGCGGTGATCCGCCCGCAGGGCTCGCGGCCCGGATCCGCTTTTGCCGCAGTGCCTCGGCGGCGCTGCCGCCGGACCACCTGCGCGCCTTCGAACAACGCTTCGGCATCGGCATCGTCGAGACCATGGGCTTGACGGAAACCGCCGCGCCGGCCTTCAGCAACCCGATGGACCCGGCACGGCGCAAACTGGGTGCGGTGGGCCTGGCGTCGGGCTGCGAGGCGAGGGTGGTCGACGCTGCATTGCAGCCGGTGGCTGACGGCGAGACCGGCGAGATCGTCATCCGCGGCCCGAACGTGATGCGCGGCTACTACAAGAACGACGAGGCCACGCGCGCCAGCTTCACCCCCGACGGCTGGCTGCGCAGCGGCGACCTCGGGCATCGCGACGCCGACGGCTTCTTCTTCGTCACCGGCCGCATCAAGGAGCTGATCATCAAGGGCGGCGAGAACATCGCACCGCGCGAGATCGACGAAGTGCTGCTGCGCCACCCGGCGGTGCTCGAAGCCGCCGCGGTGGGCGTGCCCGACAAGCACTACGGCCAGGAAATCATGGCCTGCATCGTGCTTCGCGACAGCCCTTCCTGCGACGAGACCGAACTGCGCGCCTTCTGCGAACAGCACCTGGGGCGCTACAAGACGCCGAAGTTCTTCCGCTTCGTCGCCGAGCTGCCGCGCGGGCCCTCCGGCAAGGTACAACGGCTCAAGCTGCTGGACACTGTCGCGCCGCCGTGCATGATGTTGCTGTCGTGGCCGTTGCCGGTGCTGGCGGCCGGCCTGCTGGTGTCGCTGGGCGCCGGGGTGGTGCGCGGCTTTGCCGGCTTCGGCTATTCGGCGCTGACAGTGGCCGGCCTGGCGGTCTTCGTCGCGCCCTCGACCGTGGTGCCGGCGGTGCTGGCGCTGGAGGTGGTGGCCAGCATCAGCATGCTGCGCAGCAGCCTGCGCGACGCCGACCGCGACTGGTTGCGCTGGCTGTTCATCGGCAACCTGGTGTTCATCCCGGTGGGCATCATGCTGCTGGTGGTGCTGCCGACCACCGTCTTGCGGCTGCTGGTCGGCAGCGCGCTGCTGCTCAGCGCCATCGGGCTGCTGCGTGCCAGCGAGCGCAGCTTTGCACCGACACGCGCACTGCGCATCACCGCGGGCGTGGCCTCGGGTCTGCTGAACGGCGTGGCGGCCAGCGGCGGCGTGGCCGCGGCGATGCTGATGGCCGCGTCGCGCCTGCCGGCGGCGCCGATGCGCGCGACGATGGTCGCATTCCTGCTGTTCGCCGGCAGCTACGCCTTGCTGTGCGCGCTGCTGTTGCCACTGGGAACGGGCACCCGGCTGATCAGCATGGACACGCTGCGCTGGGCGCTGATGCTGGCGCCGACGATGTTGCTGGGGATCTGGATCGGCCGTCATTCCTTCGCCAACGCCAGCCCGGCCGGCTACCGCAACCATGTGCTGCGGCTGCTGATCGTGATCTCGGCGCTGGGCGTGCTGCGTGCGCTGATCGACCTGGGCGGCGCGTCCTGAAATCCGTCGTGGGCGACCTCGGGCGGCCTGCCTGCCGCCTAGACTGAAGTTCCTTCGCCGTCCACGCCCGAATTCTCCTGTTCCATCAATCACTTGCGATGGATGGCGGGTTTGACTTTCTGACTACGGTTGGATGGCGCGGATCAGCGCCAAGGCGCGCTGTTGGTGTGCGGTGGCGGTGGTGAGCAGCTCGAAGGTCGGCGCATCCGCGATGGCGCTGGGCGTGCGGCAGGTGTTGCGCACGAGGGTGGCCATCTCGGCCATCAAGGTGGCGAAGCTGTGCGCAGGCTGCTCATCGTCGAGCAACTTCGATGCGGCCTTGCGCTGCGCCGAGGCTGAGCGCTTGGCTGGCGCCACCGGATCGCGCGTGGCCTTGGCGGCCTGCTCGGTGTCGGCGAACATCAGCGCGCGCCAGGCCTCGCGCATGTGCCACTCGACGTAGAACGCCAGCATGCACAGGAAGATGTGCGCGCGCACGCGCTCGGCCAAGCGGTGGTGAATGGGCCGCACCTTCAGGTCGACCGTCTTCAACGAACGGAACGCCCGCTCCACATTGGCCAAGGCCTTGTAGCTGCGCACGCAACTGGGTGCGTCCATGCGCTTGGCGTGCAGCGAGGTGCGAATGACGTAGAGCCCGTCGAGCGCCGCCTCGGCATCGATGGCGTCTTGCCTTCGCGCCCAGGCGAGCGTCGTCTCACCGATGCTGCAGCTCGAAGTGCTTGGCCACCTTGTGCCGGTTGATGACCTTGCCCACCTGCACGCCGATCTTGTCCTGCCCCGTGAGCCGGCCCGCATCCACGCTGGCCTTGACCAGCTCCAGCAGCGCCTCGGTGGCCTGCAGCAGACTCTCGCGCTTGTGCGCACGCAGCTTGGCCAGGGCATCGTTGCGGCAGGCGACCAGACGCTCGCCGGGATAGTCCGGCGAGGTGATCTCGACCAGATTGCGCTGATCGAACAAGCCCAGCTGCAAGTGGCCCTGCTCGACCAAGGCATCGGATCGAGACGCTCTTGAGCGCCGTGATCCAGTCGATCCCGCCTTGGCCGCGAAGCTCGTCGATGGCCTTTTGCGAGATCATGCCGCGGTCGCCCACCATCACCACCTGCGCCAGGCCGAAGCGCTCGCGCACGCGCTGCACGGCGGGCAAGAAGGTCAGGCTGTCGGACAGTGTTGCCCTCGAACACCGAGACGGCCACCGGGCAGCCGCGCGCGTCGGTGAGCAGCCCGTAGTTGACCTGCAGCGTGCCGGGCTTGCCGTCGCGGCTGTAGCCGCGCTTGGCCAGCGGGCAGGTGCTGCCCTCGAAGTAGCTCGAGGACAGGTCGTACAGCACCAAGGCGTCCTCGCGCAGGTGGCGCGCGGCGAGCTTTTGCTCGATGGCGTCCTGGCGCGCGAGCAGCCAGTCCATGGCGGCATACAGGTCGTCCTCGGTGGCATCAGTCACGCCGAAGTCCTCGGCCAGGGTCGAGCAGTGCCAGCGCCTGGAGGTGGCCAGCTTGGTGTCGGGCTGGACGATGCGCGAGGCCACCATGGCCAGCACCAGGTCGCGCTCACGGCTGGGCTGTGAGGCGATCACCGAGGCCAGGCCCAGACGCTGCATGGCAAGGGCCACGGCCTGCACGTGGCCATGGGCGCGCGAGCGCACGACCTCGAAGGCCTAGGAGGCGGCAACGAAGGTCTCGCCCTGCAGCGAGCGGCGGATGATGTCGATCAGCGCATCGGGCAAGTGCGACAGGTTGCCCAGGGTCTCGTTCTTGACCTTGCCGTCTTCGCGGTAGCTGCGACGCAGCAAGTGGGTGCAATAGACCTTGTCCTTGTAGGTGCGTCGCGTGGTGACGACGTGAGCGGTTCCTGTGCGGGCTGGCATGTTGAGAATTGTGAGCCGACATATCGCGAAATGGCAACACTATTTAGTGACTACACAACTAAGGCACGAAAAAGGCCTCGAAGGGCCAGATTGTGTGTTGCGCGACAAGGACTTGCCGGCGCCGCGCTGCATGTGACGGAGGGAACTTCAGCCTAGAATGAGGTCGCGTGCATTCGTTCCGTATCCATCGCCATCTCGTCTCCTGGCTCGCCGTTGCGGCGGTGCTGCTGACGTCGCTCGCTCCGGCGATCGCACAAGCGGCTTCCGCCCGGGGCGCCTCCTGGATCGAGGTCTGCACCGTCCAAGGTTCGAAATGGCTTCCGGACAAGCAGAAGTCCGGTGGCGCGCCTGCGGCGTCGCACCTGCTCGAGCACTGTCCCTGCTGCATCGGTCATCACATGGCCCTGGGCCTGCCGCCGTCGACGCCAACGCAGGCGCTGCTTCTTGACCTGATCGAAGACTTCCCGCCTGCGTTCCTGGCCGCGCCAGGCACGTTGCACGCGTGGGCGACAGCGCAGCCGCGAGGACCGCCGCCCCTGTCCTGACCGACTGAACGCCCTGGCGCGAGGGTCCACGCCGACCCCTCGCCGCCGGCGCATTCCCGTCCAGCCGTGCGCCCGCACGGCCCCTCAGGAGAGTCTGCTTGAAGACGATCGAACCCGTCGTGCGTGCCCCGGTGCGCGCCGACATGGGCGCTGCGCCGAGCCGGGCCGCAGCCGAATCCGCGCTGTACCGCCGGGTTTGGCGCTGGCATTTCTATGCCGGCCTGATTTGCCTGCCTTTCCTCGCGATGATGGCCTTGACCGGCGCGCTCTACCTGTTCAAGGAGCCGATCGAATCGCTGGTCTACGGCCAGCTGCGCTTCGTCGAGGCGACGCCGGCACCGCCGTTGGACGCCGAGTCGCTGGTGGCCCGGGCACAGGCGGCCGAGCCGGGCGAACCCGTTCGCTTCATCGCTGCGGCGCAGGCCGGTCGCAGCACCGAGGTGGGCATGCGCACGGCCGCAGGCACCGTCTCGGTCTACCTCGACCCCGTCGGCGGACGCGTGCTCGGCCGTTTGCGCGACGACCTCAAGCTGATGGAGGTCGTCAAGCACGTGCACTCGCTGGCCATCGCCGGCACGGTGGCGAACCACTGGATCGAAGTGGTGGCCGGCTGGGCCATCGTGCTGGTCTTGTCGGGCCTGTTCCTGTGGTGGCCGCGCGCTCGCGCGGCCGGCATCTACAGGCTGCGGGGGCGCCCCACGCATCGCACCTGGTGGCGCGACCTGCACGCTGCAACCGGCATCACGGCTGCCGCGGCGATCCTCTTCCTGGCGGTCACGGGCATGCCGTGGTCGGCCTTCTGGGGCGCGCAGTTCGCCCGCCTCACCAATGAATGGGGTGTCGGCCTGCCCAAATACCTGTTCGAGGCGGCACCTCAGTCCTCGTCACCGCTGGTCGGCCTGGGCAGCGTGCCGTGGCCGCTCACCCACGCACCGTTGCCGCAGTCGGCGCTGCATGCAGGCCACACCGCGGCGGCGCCTGCGGCGGCGGCAGCGGCCGCCCCGTCGATCGGGCTGAACGAGGCCTTGCGCATCTTCGCGCGGTTGCAGCTGCCTGCCGGCACGCCGGTGAAGCTGCCCACGGGTGCGCACGGCGTTTACACCGCCATGCTGTTTCCCGACGACGCCACGGCGGAGCGCGTGGTCCACCTCGATCGCTACTCGGGTGCCGTGCTCGCCGACACGGGCTACGCGGACTACGGCGTCGCCGGCCGGCTGACCGAATGGGGCATCAGCCTGCACACGGGCCGCCAGTTCGGCTGGGTCAACCAGCTCGTGATGCTGGCCGGCTGCCTGGCCATCGTGGCGCTGGCGGTTTCCGCTGCCGTGATGTGGTGGAAGCGACGCCCGCGCGGCCGCCTGGCCGCACCGCCTCGCCGGCATGCCGACCGTGCCGCGGTCGGCGCGATCGCGATCGCGGTGTTGCTCGGTCTGCTCTATCCGCTGCTCGGGGCATCGATGCTGGTTGCGCTGTTCGTCGACGCCGTGGTGCCGGCGGACTGGCGTGAGCGCCTTGGCCTGTAGTTCCGGATCGACACCTCGATCACTCATTCACCTGCATGAAAGCAACTCCATGAAGGCGCTGCTTGCCGCGTGCGTGGCGCTGGTAGCGCTGCCGGCGCCCGCACAGGACCGGGAGCTCGAAGAAAGACCCGAGCCCGTCGTCATCACTGACACCCGCAAGACCGACGCCTTTGGCATGCGATCCGCCATCCCGCTCGAACGGATGCCCCAGAGCATCCAGCTGCTCGACGTGGATGCGCAGATCGAACGCGGCGCTCGCAGCGTCGAGGACCTGCTGCGCGCGGTGCCCTCGGCGACGGTCGGCGGCAGCCGCGTGTCGCGCTACCAGAGCTTCAGCCTGAGGATCCGCGGCTTCTCGGCCAACCAGATGCGCAACGGCATGCGCCAGCGCTACTACGAGGATGTCGATCCTTCGGCGTTGTCGAACATCGAGGCGATCGAGGTCCTGAAGGGCCCCTCGGCCGTGCTCTTCGGGCAGTTGGGCGTGGGCGGGATCGTCTCGATCGCGACCAAGCAGCCGACGGACATGTTCGTGGGTTCGGTGGCGCTGACGGGCGGCTCGTACGACCGGAAGATGGCCACCTTCGACCTCGGCGGGCCGCTCGGCGATGCGCTCGGCTTTCGGCTGACCGGCGAGGTCGAGCGATCGGGCACCTTCGTCGACTACCAGGACATGGACCGGGACAATGTCGGCCTTGCCCTGGCGTGGCGGCCGAGCACATCGGTGTCGGCGCACTTCGTCGCCGAATACATCCGCCGTACGACGCAGAACAACCCCGGCCTGCCGGTGGTCGGAACGGTGCAGAGCAACGGCATCGCCACGGTCCAGCGATCGACATTCCTGGGCGAGCCGAGCTACACGGCCTTGGAGGCCGACGCGCCGCTGCTCCAGGCCTGGGTCGATTTCAAGCTCGCCGATACGTGGACCCTGACCCCGCGCTTCCAATACTCGGGGTTCAACAACCTGGGCCGGCAGGCGATCCTGGGCGAGCCGCTGCCGGGCCAGACAACGCTGATACAGCGCAGCGGCCGCAACACCAACGAAGACGACCGGTTCTACACCGGCCAGCTCGACCTGTCGGGTCGTGCGACGGCCCTCGGCATGAGCCATCGCTTGCTGTTCGGCGCCGAGTACAACAACGAGCGGGTGAACTTTCGCCAGTTCGGCATGGTCCCTTGCGGGATCGGGTCCATCGACTCGCTGCATCCGGTCTATGGCTGCGGCTCGCCGACCGCTGCCTTCGGCTTCCTGTCGGTGAACAAGATCGCCGGTCTCGCCGTCTATGCGCAGGACCAGATCGCCTTGAGCAACGATTGGAATGTCGTGGCGGGCATTCGCTATTCGAAGTTCGACAACGACAACAATTTCAGCACTGCCTTCTTCAGCGCTCCAAGCTCCGCCAGGCTCTCCAACACGAGTTGGCAACTGGGCACGACCTATGCGCTGGGGCAGGGCGTGTCGCTGTTCGGCGGCTACAACACCGGATTCGATCTCGAGTACGTGATCGGCGCGCGCAAGCGCGATGGCGCGCCGTTTCAGCCCGAGACATCCGCCCAGGCAGAGATCGGCCTGAGGTGGATCGGCGATGGGCAGCGGGCCAGCCTGTCGGCGTTCGACATCCGGCGCAACAACGTCGCCGCGCCCGACACCGCCAATCCCGGCTTCCAGATCCAGGAGGGTCGGTATCGCGTGCGCGGGGTCGAGCTGGAAGGCGAATGGTCACCGCTGCGCGGATGGTGGCTGCAAGGTGGCTATGCCTATCTCGGCGGCGAGGTGACGCGATCGACGACCGCCGGCCTGGTCGGCGCGCTACTCGCGGAGACACCGCGCAACAGCGCGACCGTCTCGACCCGCGTCATGCTTGGCTCGGTCGAGTTGCGTGCCGGAGCGAACTACGTGGATTCACGCAAGATGGTCAACGGCGGCACGGTGACCTTGCCCGACTACCTGATCTTCGACCTCGGCCTGGGCGGCACATGGGGGCCGCTGCGCTTCGACGCGGCGCTGACCAACGTCGGGAACACGACCTACTACTACAGCGACAACGCCTCCGTCTATTCCGCTGGCGGCGAGAACGCCGTCTATCCGGGTGCGCCGCGCACCTTCGGTCTGCGCCTCACCTACAACTTCGGTGGCGCGGCGCCATGACCGACGGTCGCGGCCGCAAAGGCCGCGTCCAGCGCCGCGCACGGCAGCTGGCCGTGCAGGCCGATCGCCACCACCGCGCCGGTGTCGAGCGTCGATGGCGCGGCGCGTCGCACACTGCCGTGCTTGCCGGCAAACTGGATCTCGGACCAGCCATGCTCGTCGCTGCGCACCACGCCCTTCAGTCGCAGCACGCCCGGTGGCATGTGCTCAGCAGCGCGCGCAGGCTGCTCGCGCTCAACACCGCGTCGCTGCGCATCGACCAGCTCTCGAAGGCTGCATCGTGCCGATGGTGCCCATGATGCCCGCCGGCATGCGCCGCGTGGCCGCGCGGCTGCGGCGCGGGCGGTGTCCGGGCACGCAATGGGTCCGGCGCGACCAGCAGCGCTTCGGGCAGTTCGGCGCGCACGGCTTCGAAGCGCGGTGTCGAGGGTGCCACCGCCTCGATCCAGGCATGCACCTGCCGGCGCTGCGCCGCGTCGGCAAGGTCGGTCTTGTTCAACACCACCAGGTCGGCCGCCATCAGCTGGCGCTCGAGCGTGTCGGTCAGCAGCGGGTCGCGGGCCTGCGCCAGCACCGCCGCGGCATCGACCAGCACGATCACCGCCTCGAGCGTGAATCCCGGATCGGCCAGGCCGATCTGCGCGATGCGCCACGGGTCGGAGACGCCGCTGGCCTCGATCACCACCGCGTCGAAAGGACGGGTGCGTCCATCACCTGCATCAGCGCGCGGCTCAGGTCGTCGCCGATCTGGCAGCAGACGCAGCCGTTGCTCAGCGCGATGGTGTCGCCGGTGGTGGCGGCGACTTCGGCGTCGATGTTGAGGGCGCCGAAATCGTTCACCAGCACCGCGATGCGCGCCCTCCGGCTCGCGCAGCCAGCGGTTGAGCAGCGTGGTCTTGCCCGCGCCGAGAAAGCCGCCGATGACGGTCAGCGGGATGCGCGCTGCGCGTCATGGCGCAGCTCAAGTCGGCCCGGCCGCCGAGCACGGTGCCCGCAGTGACACATCCTTCAGCTTCATCGGATCGACCGCGGTCGGGTCGTCGTCGAGCACGCAGAAGTCGGCCAACTTGCCGACTTCGATCGAGCCGATCGCGGTCGTCGAGACCCAGCGTGTAGGCCGCGCCCAGCGTGATGGTGCGCAGCGCATCGTCCACCGCGATGCGTTCGGTCTCGCCGAGCACCTGGCCCGACGAAGTGACCCGGTTGACCGCGCACCACGCGGTGAACAGCGGCGCGAGCGGGGTGATCGGCGCATCCGAATGGATCGCCAGCGGCACGCCAGGCGCAAGCGCGGTGGCGCGGCGTCCATGCGGCGGCGCGGTCCGGGCCCATCGTCAGGTCGTGGTGCGCGTCGCCCCAGTAGTACAGGTGGTTCGCGAACAGGTTGGCGCACACGCCCAGCCGCGCCATGCGCCGAAACAGCGCCTCGTCGGCCATCTGGCAATGCTGCAGCGTGTGGCGGTGGTCGCGGCCGCGGGTGCTTGCCAGCGCGGCCTCGCAGCGCGTCGAGCGCCACCTCGTCGCCTCGTCGCCATTGGTGTGGATGTGCAGTGGAAGCCCTGCGCATGGAAGAAGTCGATGACGTCGCGCAGCTGTTCGGTGCGCTGTTCCAGATGCCGTTCGCGTGGCCGTTGAAGTAGCCCGGGCCAGCGCAGGCGCGCGGAGAAGCCCTGGATCGAACCGTCGGCGAACAGCTTGACGATGCCGTAGTGCAGCTTCTCGTGGTTTGCGGCGATGCGGCTGCGCAGCTTCTCGGCATGCGCCCGTGACGACACGCGCCGTCCATGGACATCGCGCCCGGCACCAGGCGCACCGGAAACGTCGCTTCGGCGGTGACGCGGCGAGCGTTGCATAGCCTTCATCGGACGGGTCGTTGCCGAGATCGGCCGAGGTGGTGACGCCGGCCCGCTGCGCGAGCTCGCCGAACATGCGCAGTCCGATCTCGCTGGTGCCGGCGACCCGAAAGCCGTTGCCGATCAGGCGCAGTACCGGGAACATCGCGGCGAACTCCTGCAGCTCGCCGTTGGGTTCGCCGTCGTCGAACTTCCACGCCCTCGACCTCGGTCTCGCGGTCGATGCCGGCCGCCTCCGCGCTGCCGAATTGACGTTCATCAGGTGGTGGCTCGCATGCAGGATGACCACCGGGCGTGTCCTCGATACGCGGTCGAGGTGCTCGCGGTCATGCGCTGGGCACCAAAGAAGATCGGGTCGAAGCCCCAGGCCAGCAACGGCGCCGCGGGGTCCGCCATGCCGGCCTCGATGGCCTGAGGCGGGCGATCACCTCGTCGAAGTCGCGGCAACCCTCCCGACGGATGCCGTCCGGCGCCGGCCGCGGATGAAAGCCGACGAACGGGAATTCCCCCAGGCCGCCGGCCATCAGGTGGGCATGGCCTTCGACCAGACCCGGCATCAACGCCTGGTCGGCAAAGCGCTCGTCGAGCCGGTACGACCCCCATGCCGGCATGCGTCGGCATCGCCACCGCCAGGATCCGACCGTCGCGCACCGCGACGTGGGTGGCCGTGGTTGCGCGCGATTCATCGTCAGGAACTTGCGGGCGACAAAGACGGTGGTGTCGGTCATGGCGGCTGCGGAAAGCGTCGGCGAAGCGGGCCGGTCCGATGGCGGGCTCAGCCGGCCGCAAACACCCGGCCCGACAGCACCGTGCCCCACACGCCGATGTCCTTCAACTTCATCGGGTCGATCGCCGTCGGGTCGTCATCGAGCACGCAGAGATCGGCGCGTTTGCCGCATTCAAGGCTGCCCAGTTCGTGGTCAAGCTTCATCGTCCACGCGGCGCCGAGGGTGATCGCACGCAGCGCTTCGTCGACCGTGATGCGCTCGGCCGCGCCGAGCGCGCGGCCAGCAGGCGTGACCCGGTTGACCGCGCACCAGGCGGTGAACAGCGGGCCCAGCGGCGTCACCGGCGCATCGCTGTGGATGGCCAGCGGCACGTCGGCATCCAGCGCGCTGCGGCAGGCGTCGATGCGCTCGGCACGGTCCGGCCCCATCGTCATCGACAGGTGCTGATCCCCCCAGTACCAGACATGGTTGGCGAAGAGGTTGGCGCACAGGCCGAGCGCGGCCATGCGGCGGAACATCGCCGCATCGATCATCTGGCCGTGCTGCAGCGTGTGGCGATGGTCGGCGC
>CAWIOH010000006.1:0-150082 GCA_963837675.1 uncultured beta proteobacterium
GAACCCGTTCCGCCGCTACGAAGGCGCGCCTCTGGTCTGCCTGCCGCTGCTCGCTGCGCACGAAGCGCCGCGGTCACCGTACTACGACGACCTCTACCATCGCGGTTCGGTGCCGAGCGTGCCACTCACGATCCACGCCCTGTCGCGCCTGCTGCAGTACTCGCTGGCCATATCCGCCTGGAAGCAAGCCGGCGCCACGCGCTGGGCGCTGCGCTGCAATCCGTCGAGCGGCAACCTGCATCCGACCGAAGCCTACCTGCTGATCGGCGCGCTGCCCGGCCTTGGCGATGCGCCGGGGCTGTACCACTACGCGCCGCGCGAGCATGGGCTGGAACGGCGAGCGGACTGCAACGCTGCGCTGCTCACGGCGCTGATGCACGAGTTCCCGGCGCAGGCGTTTCTGGTCGGCCTGTCGTCGATCCACTGGCGCGAGGCGTGGAAGTACGGCGAACGTGCCTTCCGCTATTGCCAGCATGACGTCGGACACGCGATCGGCGCGCTGCGGATTGCCGCCGCGACCCTGGGCTGGAGCGCAGTGCTGCTGCATGGCCTGGCCGACAAAACGATCGACGACCTGCTCGGTCTGAATCGAGCCCAGGATTTCGCAGGCGCCGAGCGCGAGCAAACGGATGCCGTGCTGGCGGTCTGGCCGACCGACCCCGCCGAGGACGGGCAGGCCCGCGTGCAGCGCACGATTCCGCACCACCTCGATCCGGGCCTCGCGCTCCAATTGGCTCGGGGGCGTTGGCATGGCACCGCCAACCGGCTCAGCCGCGACGACCCGGTGCGCTGGGAGGTCATCGACGAAGTCGCCGTCGCCACACGCAAACCGGCCAGCGAGGCGCAAGGGTTCAGCGCGCTCGAGCCGCTCGTGGTCGAGCGCAACGACCGCGCAAGCACCGACGGCCCTGCGGCCGCACAGATCATCCTGCAACGGCGAAGCCTGCAGGCCTGCGACGGCCGCACGTCGATCGCAGTCGATCGCTTCTACCGGATGCTCACCCGGTTGATGCCGCGCGTCGAACTGACAGCGAGTCGGCGCCCGATGCCCTGGGACACATTGGCCTGGAATCCGACCATCCACCTCGGCTTGTTCGTTCATCGCGTCGATGGGCTCGAGCCCGGGCTGTACCTGCTCGCTCGCGACCCCACCAAGATGGACCGGCTGAAGCGCGCGATGCACCGGCCGTTCGACTGGTCGACGCCGCCGGGCTGTCCGGCCGATTTGCCGCTGCGCATGCTCGAGGCCGGCGACGCGAGGCGGCTTGCGGCGCAGCTCAGCTGCCACCAGGACATTGCAGGCGACGGCGCCTTCTCGCTGGCCATGATCGCCGAGTATCAGGAGGCGTTATTCACGCACGGGGCCTGGTTCTATCGACGGCTGTTCTGGGAAACCGGGCTGATCGGGCAGGTCTTGTATCTCGAAGCCGAGGCGGCAGGCGTGCGGGCCACGGGCATCGGCTGCTACTTCGACGACCCGGTGCATCGGGTGTTCGGGCTCGAGGACCTTGCGTTCCAGTCGCTCTATCACTTCGCGGTCGGCGCCGCGGTCGACGATCCGCGCCTGACCACGCTGGCGCCGTACGGCATCGACGCTGACGTGCAGGGCCACGGCATCGACCTGCGGTGAACGCCAGGTTCAGGACAAGGATTTCATCAGCGACTCGATGTCGGCGACGGGCGGCAGGCACTGCGACCCGCGACAGACCCAGGCCTGCGGGCGCGCGCCGCGCGGTCGGGCCAGCATCGCGGGCAGGTCGGCGGTGTCGTCGGGCAGTCGCAGCGAGATCACACCGGGCAGGTAGCGAGCGGCGAGTTCGGCGCGCCATGTGTCGGTCGCGGCGGGCGGCCCGGTGAGCAGCACCAACGCTGGCGGCGAGTGGCAGTCGGCCAGGGCGGCGACGAGCGTTGCGAAGCCCTGCGGCACGCGCAGGACCTCGCCGGCAAACAGTGCCAGCGTGCGCCCTGCGGCCTCCAGGTAACGGGGTTCGCCGACAAGGTGGCCCAGGCGCTGAAGCTGCAACGCGGCCACGCCATTGCCCGAAGCGACCGAGCCATCGTGGCCCGACTTCGGACGCAGCACCAGCGCTTCATGGTCGTGACGGGTGAAGAAGAATCCACCGTCGCGCGCGTCCTCGAATTGCCCGAGCATGAGTTCGGCCAGTTCGCAGGCGAAGTGCAGGTCTGCGGCTCGCAGCATGTCGCCTTGCATGAGTTCGATCAGCGCTGCGAGCAAGAACGCGTGGTCATCGAGATAGCCACTGAGCTGCGCGCGAGAGTCGGTGGCCAGCAAGCGGCCGTCGCGCCACATCGCGGCACGAATGAAGTCGATCGCGCGCCGCGCCGAGTCTGCCCAACGCGGCTCGCCGAATACCCGCGCCGCGAAAGCCATGCCGTCGATCGCCAACGCGTTCCATGCGGTCAGCACCTTGTCGTCGCGGCCCGGCCGCACGCGCGTCTCACGCACCGCGAACAGGCGTGCGCGTGCGCTGGCGATCAGCGCTTCGCATTCGACCGGCGGGCGCCCGAGCCGGCTGGCAACGTCGGCCAACGGCACCTTGGCGTGCAGGTGCCAGGCCTGGCCCTCGAAGTTCGGTGCCGCATCGAGCCCATAGTGCGCCGCGAACGCAGCGAATTCGTCCGCGCCGAGATGCTGCGCGACCTCGTCGCGCTGCCAGACGTAGAAGCGCCCCTCTTCGCCCTCGGAGTCGGCGTCGAGGCTGGAGCAGTAGCCACCTTCGCCCCTTTGCATCTCGCGCATCAGCCACGCCGCCGTCCCTGCGCAGACTTGGGCGTACAGCGCGTCGCCGCTGAGTTGCCAGGCCTGAGCGTACAGGCGCAGCAGCGGGCCGTTGTCGTAGAGCATCTTCTCGAAGTGCGGGATCGTCCACTGGGCGTCGGTGCTGTAGCGGCAGAAGCCGCCGCCCAGGTGGTCGTAAAGGCCGCCCTCGGCCATGCGTCGCAGGGTCAGCAACACCGCGTCGCGCGCGGCGTTGTCGCCGGTGATCACGGCGTGGCGCAGCAGCGCGTCGAGGGTCGACGCCTGCGGGAACTTGGGCGCGCCGCCGAATCCGCCGTTGACCGCGTCGAACGAATGCATCGATGCATCGCGCAGGCCCGCTGCGGCCTGCTCCGCAGTCGAGGCCAGTGCGCCAGCGGCGTTGCCGGCATCCGCGTCGTCGCCTGCAGTCCGCGCGGGTAAGGTGTCAGCAAGATGCCGAACGAGTGCATCGCCCTGCGCCATCACCTGCTCGCGCTGCGTGCCCCAGACGTTGGCCACCCGCTGCAGCAACTCGTCGAAGCCCGGCAGGTTGTAGCGCGCGCGCTTCGGGAAGTAGGTACCGCCGAAGAAGGGTTTGCCCTCCGGCGTGAGGAACAACGTGAGCGGCCAACCGCCCGGGCGCCGCGTCAGCAGTTGATGGGCGGTCTGGTAAACCTGGTCGATGTCGGGTCGCTCTTCCCGGTCGACCTTGATGTTGACGAAGTGCCGGTTCATCAGCGCGGCGGTGTCGCCGTCTTCGAAGCATTCGTGCGCCATCACGTGGCACCAGTGGCACGCCGAATAGCCGACCGACAGCAGGATCGGCCGGTCGGTGCTGCGCGCAGCGGCCAGTGCCTCGGAACCCCAGGGGTACCAGTCGACCGGATTACTGGCGTGCTGTTGCAGGTAGGGGCTGGATTCGCGAGCGAGACGGTTGGGCATGGTGGCCTGAACCCAGGTTCGTGAAGGCCGATCGTCACTGGCGCAGCACGTCGAAGTCCCGATCGCTCACGTGAACCCTGGTGCATGAGGACATCCATCCTAAGCCCAGTCGGGCCATGCCATGCGTCGTGTCGCAGGGGCGAACGTCCGCTCCCAGGCGGCAATTGCTGAAGGGCGAATGGCAGGAGTGGGTCGACCAGCGACGGCCACGAGGTCGAACTCAACGCCAGGAAGCCGACCTCCAACTTGAGCGACCAGACACCCAATGGCCACGGCCGACAGAGGCCGGCACTTCCGGCCGATCGGCAAGATCCCCTTCAGGGCAGCTCATTTCTTGGCCGCCGTGATCAGCAAGGCTGGCATTGCGAACGCGACCATGCCACCGGCATCGACGAACGGCGCGAAGGCGTTTCGTGCATCGCGCCGCAGCCGTTCGAACTGGTTATCGTCGAGCAGACCGTTGCTGGGACGCCAGCCCTGGTTTGATCGCCAGGGGCTCGGGCAAGCCGCGAAAGAGCCCGTGCATGCGCAATCCGGCTGGCCGCGACTGGCCCGGCGCACCGCGCGCCGCGCCCGAGAGCACAATCTGGCCGCCGTGCGCTCCCGAGCAGAGCCGGGCCAACGTATGCACCGCCAGACCAACGTAGCCTGCGTCGGGCAGCGTGGGCCGGCGGCTGTGGATGCCGGCCCGACCCCTGACGCTGACGGCACAGCGCCACATACTCGCCCACCAACGCGCGCGCGGCGGCCGGGTCCACGCATCTGCGGGAGGAAAAACTCCATCGCGCTGGCGATAATGCTGCTTGGCGGGTGCGCCAGGCGCTGGCGCATGGCCAGCATGCGTTGCAGGTGGTCATCGGACTCGTCGAGCCGACCGGCGATGAACAGTGTCATTGCCGCATAACCGGGCGAGCAGATGGCGGGGTCGCGGGCGCCGCGCTCGCTTTGCCGACGCTGACGGGCGCGCGCACGAGACGCGTCAAGCGCCGGCTGCACGAATTGTCGGAATAGGCTCACAGCGCGACGGGGCCGGGGCTGACTGACACCGATCGCCGTCTGCGCGAACCTGCAAGCGCTGCCGTTTGGCATGTGCAACAAGGAGCCGCAAATGACCATGCAGTCCTCTTCCCGCTGCGGTCTGCGACGGGTTCTCCTCCTGTCCTTGACTGCCTTGTCGGTGTGGGCCGTACCGCCCGTGGGCGGACTGTCCGCTGCCATCGCCAGTGTCGACAGCCGCGCGAAGCCCTACGTCTCGGACACCGGTGAGGTAATCGTCATGATGTGCCGCCGCGGCCCGCTCGAACAAGCGCAGGACATGCAGTACATGCAGGACATGCCGCAAGACTTTCCATTGCTGTGCCTGGCGACCCAGGTCAACGAGGAGGAGGCGCGGATGAGTCCCGCGCAGCTGCGGGACCTGATCGACAAGGCAGCGCAATCCGGCGGCCTGTCGGTGATCGTGGTGCACCCGGATTGAGCCCGTCGAACCGCGCACCGGACGCCGGACAGCGCCGGCCACACGCGTCCGTCGGCCGCGTCCTACTCCACGACACGGTCAACCTGCAGGTCCCGAGTGGGCAACCGTCCGATATCTTGCGGCTTCGATGGTCCGTAGATTGACGACTGAGGAGTAGGAGCCGTCATGAAAGCCGTCATTCACCGATTCTGTGTTGCGATGGTCGCCGTACTCGGTGTCAACGCCGCCGCTGTGGCGGCGGAGACACTCATCAGCTCCCCGGCCGCCCGCTTCGAGGTCGACCGTGCGATGTGCTTGCGCGGCCAGACCGACCAGGACCGCAGTGACTGCCTGCGCGAGGCGGCGGCCGCCTACGAGCAGGCCAAGCGCGAGGGCTTGCACGAAGATGCGAGTCAGTTCGCGGCGAACCGAGTCCTGCGTTGCGAGCCTCTACCCGAGGAGGACCGTCGCTATTGCATCGCGCGCGTGCAGGGCAAGGGCACGATCAGCGGCAGCGTGGAGGGTGGCGGGATCTATCGCGAACTGGTGACCGACGACTTCCAGTGACGTGACGCCGGGGCGCAATCCGGCCCTTGCCGCCACCGGGGTCAGCTTGGTCGGTGCCCGTCACCTACGACTGCTGACGGGCCGCAAGTGTGAGTACGAGGTGGCGCCAGGAAGATGCTATGTGGGACGAGCTTCGAGTTGGCCGACAAGACGTGGAAGTTGACGATCGGCGACGGCCGGCGCGGCTGCACCGCTGGCTGATCGAGCAGGTCATCGACAACGTCGTGGTCGACGCCGCGAGCATCGAGGTCAACCGACGGGCCCGGCGAGCCAAGACCGATCGCCTGGACGGCGGACAAGCTGCTGGCGATGCTGCTGCGCCACCATGGCGGTGAACGCGTGTGGTCGGTGCTGCGCGAACCGAGTGCCGAGGCCGAAGACGCGCGCCGCACGCACCGTGAGGTGGCCCTGGCGCGGCGCCTGGTGATCGCGCTGTGGCGCTACCTCAAGCATGGCGAGATCCCAGCCGGCGCGGTGCTCAAGCCGGTGGCTGTCTGAACGCGACAAACGCCATTGCGATTCACGGCTTGGCAGCCAACGCATCATCAACATCATGAACGAAGGTCGACGCGCCCGAAAGGTCACAGCGGGTCACTGCAACGTGACCGTCCCCAAAGATGGGGCGCGCCGGTAACAGAGGTTTGCCAGCGCACTCTGCGCGTATGTTGCATGGGGTGTCGGACGCCTGCGCCCGACACGGATAGAAGCTCGTTCGAGCACTGGCTCGAACGCTCGACACACCCCGACCTCAGTTCCGATGAACGCCAAGCTCAGGCCATACAGAAAATCGTGCGGACTTGGCCGCGCGCACCGCCAGGAAGAAGGGCTTGACAAACGAGTCCCCATAGAAGCTGACCTTGACGCGATGGCCCTGCCGACCAAAGTCAGCTTCTGGAGACCCGCAGGGAAACGCCCAACCATGCGCCCCTCAGACCGGTTTGATCAGTGCGAATGGTCGCGCGGCGCTAGGCACTGACGTCGATGCGGTTGTTCACCGCCTTCACGCCATCGACGCTGCGGGCGATGGTCTCCGCTTCCGCCTTCTCGGCGGAGTTCTTGGCGTGGCCGCGCAGCAGCACGGTGCCGTTGATGGTTTCGACGCGAATCGAGGTGGCATCCACCATCTGCGCCTCGGCGAACTTGGTCTTCACCTGGGTGGTGATGACCGTGTCGTCAACATAGGCGCCAACTGAACTGCTTGGACTGACGGCACACCCGGCGATCGAAAGCCCTGCCGATGCCACCGCAATCGCCGTAAGAAGGTCGCGTAGGGACAACTTGCTCATGCTTAACTCCTTCACGGTCCGTGTGAACACAAGTGCGAGTAGACCGTTGAGCCAGCGTAGACAAGGTTAGGCGCGGCGGCAGTCGGTCGACAGGCGGACACGCTGTAGGAGAAGCGCGCTCCCGTCTCAAGTTGGCGGCGCAAGGTGACCAGGGCATCGACAGCGAGTTCAGGGTCTGCGACCTCGTCAAGCTTGCAGCGCACCACGCAGCTATGCACGTAGGTGTTGTCTGACAGTAGAAGGTCCCTCAGGCTGACGCCGTGGAGCATGCCGCCAGGCGAGACTTTTGGCTTCTTTGCTTCTCGTGCTTGTTCGGACTAGGTTGGTTGGGGCACAGACAGTTGAGTGCGAACTACTCATTCCCGATGAACCGATCCGAATTGCGCGATAGGGCTTGGCCGGCAGGGCACCGCATCGACAGCGTCGAGTTGCAGGCGGTGGCGTCATGCGGCAGAACGGGCATCGTCTACCGTGCTTGGGACTTTGCGCTGGCACGGGCTGTCGCGGTGAAGGAGTACCTGCCGGCGATCGCCCGACGTGACCACAGAGGCGAGGCGCATGCGATCGACCCTCAGGACACCTCTGCTTTCGCGCGCGGTCGACGCGCTTTCGTTGTCGAGTGCCAGACTCTCGCGCGATGCGATCACCCTTCGCTCGCACGCGTGCTGCACCTCACAGAGCGCCACGGGACGGTCTACTGCGTCATGCCTTGGTATAGAGCCCGCTCGCTGCTCGAAGCCCGGCCGAAAATCGGGCATTCAGTCGATGAGGCGCTGCTGCGCTCATTGCTTGAGGACTTTCTGGGGGCGCTCGAAGCCTACCAACGGGTTGGCGGCATGCACGGCGGTATCAGCGCGTCTAAGGTGCTGTTACTCAATGATGATCGTGGCTTGCTGCTCGGACCCAGCGCCGCAGGCTACGCGATGCGCTCCGACGCACAAGATGTGGCACGCCAGCCCGGCGACAACACCTTTGCCGCCGGTGAACAGCACACGGTTGCGGCTCATGGAGAAACGCCGGGCCCGTGGACCGACTTTTACGCCCTTGCCGCCATCGTGCGTTTCTGGATCACCGGCGTGCTGCCGCCAGGCCCAGGCCGCAGCCCGCCCGAGCCGTTGGCGGCAACGATCAGGCGGCAGTCGATCGGTGGCCCCGCGCTTCCCTACAGCGAGGGTCTGCTGCGTGCCCTAGACGCGGCCATGTCAGTCGACATCAACAAGCGACCGCACTCGGCAGCCCAATTCCGCCGATGGCTGGTGCAGGTGCCGACTCAGGCGGCGACTCCACAAGTCCATGCTACGGCGCCGGCCTCTTCGATACCGCCGCCGTCGCCGCCCGCGTCGTCGAAGACGCATCGCGCCTCGCCCATTGCCGACGCGCGGACCGCTTCGACCCATGTGGAAGACGCAGGGGATCCTGATGAGGAGGTCGACGCCGCGACGGTGGACGCCATTCGGCGCATGATCGATTCGATTCCTGATGCGCCCGGGCACGCACCCCCTCGGCCTGGCCAGGACGGCCCGCCGACAGGCTTCGAGCGGTCGCGCGTCGCAGCCGCCGGCATGGCAGCATCGTCAGCCCCGGCATCGTCGAATCCACGCGCATGGTTACGGATGCGTGCGAGTGTCGGCCTGCTGACGTCCGCTGCCGCGGTCGTTGCAATTGCCGCCTGGCAGTTCCTGCCTTTTCTCGATCGAAGCGCCCCATCGGAACGGACGACGTCCCAGGCCTCGCCGGCCGAGCGACCAGTGGTGGCCGCCGACACGCCGCCCGTGCCAACCGCAGCCTCGGATTCACTGGCCAGTGAGCCCTCTGCCCACGCTCCTCCATCGTTTGCTTCACCGCCAGTGGAGCCAGTCGTACCAGAGCCGCCAGATCCGGAAGCGACGGCAGCATCTCCCGAGATCCCCGCCCCGCAGCCAGCGACACCGCCATCTTCCGGCAGTTCAATGGAACTCGTGGCCGGCAGCCCCCGCGCGATGTGCGGCGCACGTACACTGTTTTCGTTGTACCGGTGCATGCAGCATCAATGCAGCCTTGACCGGTGGCAGCGACATCCCCAGTGCTTGCGCCTGAAGACTACCGACACCGTCGAGTGAATGTTCCGACGCTTTGGGAGAATGAGCTTGGTCAACCTTAGCGCGGCACCTGGGCCCGCTGATCATTGCTGCGCACATTCACACCGCTATTTGATCCCAGTGTCGCAGCGGCTCGTTCTTCATCGTCGCTGAGCGCTACTGCAAAGCGATCTCTCCATCGAAATCCAGTTCGAGATTCAGGGAGGCGATGCGCAACGTCATGTTCGCCGCCAGCGTCTCTGTGCCGTTGATCATGCCGGCGGCGATGGCCTTGGCCACCGCCTGTTCGATCTCGCGCTGCGAACCGACGCCGACCGTCTTCAGGAACTTGCGAATGCCGATATTGAAGGTTTCTTGATCCATCGAAGTCTCCTTGATGTACCCGCTGTTCAGCGTCGGAGAATACGCCGTTGCCTCAAGCGCAGTCGGGGCTTTGCAGATTTGGGGCTTCTCAATGCCTAGGCTCCGTGGCCGGCATAGGTTGGGGTCCGCAACCTCTGGCGCTGATCACCGATCACCTGGACGACGGCTTGCTGATCGAGCTGTTCCCGAAAGCCCGCTCGACGTGCCGCTGTACTGGCAGCATGCGCGCGCCGCGTCAACGTTGCTCGATGGGCTTGGCCGCGAGGTGATGGCTGCCAACGCCTGCGGACTGATGTCGAACGATCGCGTGCGAAGAAGCACGGTCGCGCTGTTCCCGCGAACGGCGGCTTTCAGGCGGGCAAAATGGACAGCCGTTCGGCAGCAACGGGTCGCGAGCGGGTTCGCGTAGGTTTGATCGCGTCGCCCTAAAGCTGCCCATCACCTCGGATTGATCCGCCACTTCCTCAGCGCAGGCAATGGTTACAGTTCCCCGGCGTTGGTGGCCAGACTATGGAATCAGCACACCCCCATCAAGGGGCAGCGTATGGCCGGTCGTGAACGACGCATGCTTGGAACAAAGCCAGATGACCGCCTGGGCAACCTCTTCGGCCTCGCCAAACCGACCCATGGGGTGCCGGGCCAGCAACATGGCGCCCAGTTGCGTCTTTTCGTCGAGAAACCCCGCGCCTTCGGTCAACGGCGTCTTGATAACGGCAGGTGCCACCGCATTGATGCGAATGCCCTTGTCAGCGTATTCCAACGCCGCGCTTGGTCATGCCCACTACGCCGTGTTTGCTGGCGTAGTAAGCCACGCCCACCCGCCCGCCCACAAGGCCCGCCACGGACGACATGTTCACGATGGCGCCTTTGGTCGCAAGAATGTGTGGCAGCTCGTACTTCATGCTCAGAAACACACCTTTGAGATTGATGGCAATTACTTGGTCAAAGGTTTCTTCGGAGTAGTCGGCCGTGGGCGTCATGCTGCCGCCGATGCCAGCGTTGTTGAATGCGTAGTTGAGTTTTCCGTAGCGCTCAATGGTTTGAGCCACCATGCGCTGTACGTCCGCTGATACAGAGACGTCAGCCTGTACGAAGAATGCTTCACCCCCGGCATCCGTCACCAGTCGGACGGTTTCGAGCGACTCTTCGCTGCGACGGCTGGCCACGACCACCTTCGCGCCTTCTGCTGCAAATGCGAGCGCGGTCGCGCGGCCTATGCCAGAGCTTCCT
Organism: uncultured beta proteobacterium; assembly: GCA_963837675.1. Classification (GTDB taxonomy): domain Bacteria; phylum Pseudomonadota; class Gammaproteobacteria; order Burkholderiales; family Burkholderiaceae_C; genus Rubrivivax. The sequence goes on from CAWIOH010000006.1 coordinate 10,684, forward strand.
CCAGTAATGAGTGCAACGTCACCACCAAACATCTTGGACATGGCATTTCCTTCGTGGCGTTGCAGAGGCACTATGGCAGTCTTGAGGATAACTCTGATGCAGTTCTGCTGTTCAGCGTCCAGCGCTTCAGTGAGGCAAGCTGGCAAGAATGAGCTGGGCTCGACTGCGATCGGCAATTCCCGCTGCAGAGAGGCCGCCGCGATCCCAACCGAGGGCTCGCCAGGATGGATTGCTATGCCAGCTTTACCGCCAGAAATCGGTGGCCCCAGGGGCAGCTGCGGGTCGCCAGCGGGTCCACGCGAACCCGATCTCGATCCCGTAGATCTGCCGGACGAAACGGACCGCCAGACCTCCGACTTCCGACGTCCGCAGTGGATCGCGGTCGACCACCGCCGATCGCGCGTTCGCAGTGACGAGCCTTGGCGCGCCCGCCCTTACACTGAATCTGCGTCCACCGCCCTTGGCCGTTGGCGCCCCAACTGGGCTTGCGACCCGTCGGGGGCGTCCCTCGAATGCCGTCGCCGTCCAGCTTCATTTCTACCAAGGAACGACCATGACCAGCCCGATGTATACCTTCGCCGTTCCCGTCTTCAAGCAAATGCTCATGGCGCTTAAAGCCGTACTGGCGCAAGCGAGTGCGCACGCCACGGCCCATTCGATCGAGCCCGACGCCTTGCTGCAGGCGCGCCTGTATCCGGACATGTTTGCGCTGGCCAAGCAGGTGCAGATCGCGGCCGACTTTGCGCGTGGAGTGTCAGCACGCCTGGCGGGCGTCGAGGTCCCCACCCACGTGGGGCAAGAGAAGAGCTTTGCTGATCTTGATGCCTTGTTGGCCCAGACGGTGAGCTTTCTGGATGGCCTGAGCGCATCGCAGTTCGAAGGCAGCGAAAGCAGAGAGATCATCTTGCGTCCCGGTACACCGAAGGAGAAGAGGCTGGTCGGTCAAAGCTATCTGGCCAACTACGGCCTGCCGCAGTTTTTCTTTCATGTCGCCACCGCGTATGCCATCCTGCGCCACAACGGTGTCGTCATCGGCAAGCGTGACTACATGGGCGTGTACTGACTGGCGTTCGATGCTGCGAGTCCCGGGTGAACTCGCGATCCTTCGACCATTCAGTTGCCGTAGCTGATTGCCGAGGATGCACGGACACGACTCTTCCCGGCGACCGCGTATCCGTGCGCTTGCCGGCATGACGGTAGCGGCGGCAATCCTCGCAGGTTGCACAACCCAACCGACGAAGGCGCCACCGTCCCCACCACCCCCGGCCACCGCTGGACGTTCCGCCGATGCCCCAGCCGATGCAGATCCGCAGCAGAAGGCATTCGAGCGCTGGGTCATGGACTTCCGCACCAGCGCACGAGCGGCAGGCATCGACGAGGCGACGTTAAACGTCGCGTTCGCCGATGTCCGTTACCTGCCACGCGTGGTTGAACTGGACCGAGCGCAACCCGAGTTCACTCGCCCGGTCTGGAGCTACCTCGACAGCGCCGTGTCGCCTCAACGTGTCGCGCTGGGTCAGGACAAGTGGTTGCAGTTTCGTGCCGAAATCGATGCTGCGGCAGCGCGCTACGGCGTGGCGCCGGCAATCTTGGTTGCCATCTGGGGCGTGGAGAGCAACTACGGCAGCAACTTCGGAAGCATCCCGACCGTCGATGCGCTGGCCACGCTCGGCTTCGAAGGTCGGCGTGAGGATTGGGCCAGCGGACAGTTGCTCGCCGCGTTGCGGATTCTCCAGAAGGGCGACATCGAGCGCTCAGAGATGCTGGGCTCCTGGGCCGGCGCCATGGGCCAGACGCAGTTCCTGCCTTCGGTCTTTCTGGGCTATTCGGTAGATGCCGACGGCGATGGTCGGCGCGACATCTGGGGCAGCATGGCCGATGTCATGGCCTCGACCGCGAACTTCCTGGCGCGCTCGGGATGGCAGGCGAACCAGCCCTGGGGCGTCGAGGTCCGTTTGCCGCCGCGCTTCGATTTTGGTCGTGCCGACGTCGCGGTGCGGCAAGCCAGCGCACGGTGGGCCGCCGAGGGCGTTCAGACCATCGATGGCGCGCCGCTGCCGCAGTTCGCCGAGGCCACAGTGCTACTGCCCACAGGCGCAGGCGGGCCCGCCTTTCTGGTGGGACCGAACTTCCAGGTCATCCTTCGCTACAACAACTCGACCAGCTACGCGTTGGCAGTCGGCCTTCTTGCGCAACGACTGGCCGGCGGCCCCGGCGTGCAGGCGCCATGGCCGCGTGATCTGGTCGCGCTCTCGCGCCAGCAATTGACGGCGCTGCAAGCGGCCTTGAACCAGCGCGGCTTCGACAGCGGCGCACCTGACGGCGTGATGGGGCCGACCACGCGCGGCGCAATCCGAAGCTATCAACGCAGTGTCGGATTGCCTGCCGACGGCTATCCCACCTTGGACCTGCTGCAGCGCTTGCTGGCGCAGTAGACGGGCACGGGAACTGTTGCCAGTCAAGTTGATTCCGCAAAGGATCAGCAATGCTGAATGACCGCTTCGCGGCATTGGACTGGACCCTTGATCTCGGCATCGATAAATCGCCTCGTGTCGGCTACAGCGACACCAACCCCTTGTCGCACGGCTGTGCGAGCGGGTCAACTCCGCGCCCGCGCATAGCCGGCCGCCTGATAAGGTGTACTCTGCCGTGCACAGGACAATGCGTGGCATGAAACCACCAAAGAGACTGCAGGTCCTGATCGACGAGGGCCTGATCGACAGCGTCCAGCGCCAGTTGATGAGCGGCAAGGAGGCGCAGGTCTTTGTCGTGCGCAGCGGCGGTGAGGCGCGCTGTGCCAAGGTCTACAAGGAGGCGACGAACCGCAGCTTCCGTCAGGCCGTCGACTACACCGAGAACCGCAAGGTCAAGAACAGCCGCCAGGCCCGCGCGATGGCCAAGGGCACGACGTTCGGCCGCGAGGCGCAGGAGGCGGCCTGGCAAGGCGCCGAGGTCGACGCGCTGTACCGCTTGGCCAGCGCCGGCGTGCGGGTGCCCAAGCCCTACAACTTCTTCGAGGGCGTGCTCTTGATGGAGTTGGTTTGCGACGAGCATGGCGACGCAGCACCGCGCCTCAACGATGTGTTGTTCACGCCCGAGGATGCCCGTGCCCACCATGCCACCCTGATCACAGAGGTGGTGCGCATGCTGGTCACGGCCGGCGTCGTGCATGGCGATCTGTCCGAGTTCAATATCCTCTTGGCCGCCGACGGACCGGTCATCATCGACCTGCCACAGGCACTCGACGCCGCCGGCAACAACCATGCACAGCGCATGCTGTTGCGCGACGTGGGCAATCTGCGCGACTTCTTCGGCCGCTTTGCGCCGGAACTGCTGAGGACCGATTTCGGCCCCGAAATCTGGGCTCTCTACCAGCGCGGAGCGCTGCATCCCGAAACGCCGTTAACCGGCTTGTTCGAGCACAGGGCCGGAAACGTTGACCTGACCGGAGTGATGCGCGAGATCGACGATGCTCGAGCAGAGGACACAGCCCGGCGCTTGCGCATGGCCCAGGCATAAAGCCCAGAGGATCGCGCAAGAGACTTGGCAGGCAACGACAATCCGTCACACCTCGTGCCCGCCAGGCGCTTCGTATCCGCCGCCGCGTTTGATGGTCACGCTGGCGGGGCCGGCGTGGTCTGTTGCGACGGTCGCAGTGAGACGGGACGCGACGCCCAAGACAATGGATCGACGGTCGCGAGGAGCGGCCGGGGCGCGGCACTGCTTGGCGGCGAGCAGTTCGCGGCAGTGTTTGTCGGCGATGGGCCTTCCGCTGGCCGCGGGCAGCTTCCAGGCATGTCACTTGACATCGCAGCCTCGGACCGACTGGCAAGCACGATTCCCGGGGCAGTTCAGGTTTCCTGAAGGCAGGATCAGCACTGCTGAGTCAGTCTGCAGAGCTGCAGTCGCCGGCCCAGCCTTGCCGACCGGCAGTGCAGTGCGAAGATGCTTCGCTCATGCCCGCGGCCCACCCGTCCAACCTCCAGCTGACGCGCGCCGCCCTGTTCGTGGTGATGCTGGGCGCCTCGGTCGCGCCGCTGGACTTCGCGCTGGCCGTCGGCTTTCCCGCGATTGCCGATGACTTCGAGCTGAGCCTTCGGCAGATCCGCTGGGCCGCGATCAGCTATGTGCTGACCTACGGCGGGCTGATGCTGTGGCTGGGCGCGCTGGGCGACCGGGTGGGGCACCTGCGGGTGTTTGCGGTGGGGTTGGTGCTGTCGACGGGCTCGATCACGGCATGTGCACTGGCCCCCAGCTACGGCCTGCTGCTGGTAGGACGGGTGTTGATGGGGCTGGGAGTGGCGTTCACACTGTCATGCGCGCCCGCGCTGGCACTGTCGCTGTACGACGATCGCCAGCGCACCCGGGTGCTGGCGGTCTACGGCAGCCTCTTTGCGCTGGCCGGGCTGCTTGCGCCGCTGGCCGGCGGCTGGGCCATGGACCGGCTGGGCTGGCCCGGGGTGTTCTGGTTTCGGCTGCCGGTGCTGTTGCTGGCGCTGCTGGGCTTGCCGCTGCTGCTGCAGGCCAGGGCGGCGGCCCGGTCGGCGGCCAGGTCGGCGGTCCGGTCGGCGGCATCTGAAGTGGTGGGCGCGGTGGGCGCGGCAGATTCGGTGGCGGCCGTGGCGGCCGCAGCCCCTGGCCGGCCCGACAGGCCCATGCCCTGGTGGTCGGCCCAGCTCTGGCGGGTGCCCGGCTTTGCGCGGGCCAACGCGGCCAGTGTGGCGCTGCAGTTCGCCAGCTTTGCGGTGGTGCTGGTGATGCCGTTTTACCTGGTACGCCAAGGCGGTTGGTCGCCGAGCGCCATCGGGCTGATGATGGCCTGCTGGGCATCGGGCACGATGCTGGGCTCGGCTCTGGCGGCACGCTGGATTCGCGCACACGGGCTGACTTCGGCCGCTGTTTGGGGCACGGGGCTGAGCGCGTTGGGCCTGACCATCACGGCCATGTGGCCGGCGCAGCCGCAACTGGTACCGCTGGTGCTGGCCATGGCGGTGCAGGGGCTGGGGGTGGGTGTGTTTCAGGTGGTGTATGCCGACCAGGTGGTGGCTGCGATGCCTAAGCACATGCGCGGCGTGGCCGGCAGTTTGATCATGGTCACGCGCACCGCTGGCGTGGTGCTGGGCGCATTAGTGTGGCCCGAGGTGCTGGAGACGGCAGGCGCAGCGGTTTTCATGACGGGTCACCGGACGGTGTTTGCCGTGGCGGCGTTGACCAACGTCGGCTTGGCCGCGGTGCTTTGGCGGCGGCGGTAGCTGCGGCGCAGAGTGCTGAGGCCAGTCTGGCGATGACGCTAGCGCGTGCTACCAGGCGGTACAGCGTGGTCTGCTCGGGGCGGTGGCGTTCGTGGCGAACCCGGGGGCGCCATCAGGCGCCCGCTGCGGCTGCCGGCCGATGGCTTGCACGCGAGGCTCCCGAAGTGGTGAGCCAGCACGGTCTCAAGTCGCGCGCTACGCCTCAATCGACCTGAGTGCCGTCTACCTGTGGGTGCCCCCTGCTGTGGGACCTCCTTCGGAGGGGCACTTTTCTGATCCGACCGGCGGCTTCGGGGCGGCGAGTTCAGGGCCGCGGATGTCGGTTCAGGGTCGCTTGCCGGCGCACACGAACGGCCGCTGACTGGCACTCAGGTTTTTTGGCTCGCCTGGCCCATTCTTCGAGCCCGACAACAGACTCGGTCGGCGATAACAACCGCGCGCTGGCCACCGGTTGGACTCAAAGCGCCGCTATCTTCGCCGCCGCTGTCGGCACCACGTGGCCTCGCGCTTCGCACGCCACCAGAAACAGCGCCCACTTTTCCAGCGCCTGCTTGCGCTCATCGAAGTACGTGTGCCGGTCGTAGATGCCCTCCACGCCTGACAGCCTGTGGTTCAGGCACATCTCGGAGATGTCCCTCGGCACTGAGAGCGCGCGCATGTGCGACTTCATGGTGCTGCGCAGGTCGTGCGGCGTGAAACGGCGCACCGCCGGCTTCTCGGCATCGAGCCAGTAGCCGATCGCCTCACGAATGGTGTCCTTGCTGACATGCGTATCACCGCCCTGCCTCGCCGCACGGCCGTGCGAGTGTGCCGGCAGCACATAGGCCGACTCCCCGGCGAACTCTCGCAGTTCTTTGAACCAGTCCACCACGACCGGCGCCAACGGGATATCCATCGCCGCGCCGGTCTTGCTCTTCGGGATATGCCAACGCGCTTCGTCGAGATCGACGTGCTCCCACCGCGCCGTGTACAGCTCGGCGCTGCGCACGGCGGTGGCCAGCAGGATGCGGATGGTGAGCGCGTTGCGCCGGCGCATGCCGGCGTTCAGCAGCAGGTGCAGTTCTTCTCGCGTGAGCATCAGCCGCTGGCGCTTCGGTGGCCGCTCGCCTAGCAGCGCCGACAGCATGATGCCGTGGCAAGGGTTGGCGTTGATCAGCCGCTTGCCGCAGGCGTGCGTGGACAGGCACTTGGTGGTGATCAGCAGCATGTTGGACTCGCCCCACGTCAGCGAGCTGGCCTCGATGAGCGCGACCACGCCCGACGCCTCGATCTCGCGCACGGTTAGCGCACCGAGCTTCTTCTCAATGCGCTTGAGGTGGCGGCCGTAGCTGACCTGCGTACTGTCGGCCAGGCTGACAAGCTTCTTTGCACGGTAGTCCTTGACCAGCTCACGCACCGTCCAGTCCTTCGCCGCGGTGGCCTTGGCCTTCTGCTTGTCGGCGGCAGGGTTGCGGCCCTGCATGATCTCGGCGCGCTTGATCGTGGCGATGCCTCTCGCATCGGCCAGGCTGATTTCCGGGTAGCGCCCGATCGACAGCTCGCGTCGGCGAGCACCGTGCCGGTAGCGAAGGATCCAGCCCGCCACGCCTGCGGCGGAAAGTGTGAAGGTCAACCCGTTGCCATCAGCCTTGGCCAGCGGTGTGCCCGCCTTGATCCAGTGCCTAAGTTGCAGGTCCGACAGTAGGCCTTTATCTCTCGCCATGTCCACCCCAATTGTTCGGATGTGGGCCGGATCGCAGCTACCCGCCTAGCTTAGCTACCCAGCCAGCTACCCAATTTGAGTGGAACTCGGTGAGACGTCAAGACCTCGAGAAACCGTCGAAACCCGCAAACTCCTTATTCCATGCGGGTTTGCGGGTGGCAAGTGGGGTGTGGTGAGACGCCGTGAAACCCTACATCAGAACAATGTCGTATTGCTCCGGATTCATCGACGGCTCGGTGCTCAGCGAGATCGGCTTGCCGATGAATTCGGACAGGCCCGCGAGGTGCACGCTCTCCTCGTCGAGCAGCATCTCCACCACCGCCGCGCTGGCGACGATGCGAAACTCCTTCGGACTGAATTGCCGCGCCTCGCGCAGGATCTCGCGCAGGATGTCGTAGCACACGCTGCGCGCGGTCTTCACCTGGCCACGGCCCTCGCACGTCGGGCACGGCTCGCACAGCATGTGCGCCAGGCTTTCGCGGGTGCGCTTGCGCGTCATCTCCACCAGCCCCAGCTGCGAGAAGCCGCTCACCGTGGTGCGCGTGCGGTCGCGCGCCAGTTGCTTGCGGAATTCGCGCCAGCACCGCGGCCCGGTGCTCCTCGCGCCCCATGTCGATGAAGTCGACGATGACCATGCCACCCAGGTTGCGCAGTCGCAACTGGCGGGCGATGGCGCCGGCGGCTTCGAGGTTGGTCTTGAACACCGTGTCCTCGAAGTTGCGTGCGCCGACGAAGCCGCCGGTGTTGACGTCGATCGTCGTCATCGCCTCGGTCTGGTCGATGACCAGCGTGCCGCCGCTCTTCAACGCGACGCGGCGCGACAGCGCCCGCGCAATCTCGTCCTCGATGCCGAACAGGTCGAAGATCGGCCGCTCGCCGCGATAGAGATCGAGCTTGGCCACGCTGCGCGGCATGAAGGCGTCGCCGAACTTCTTCAAGCTGTCGCACTGCATCACCGAGTCGATGCGGATGGTCTGCGTGGCCTCGTTGCTCAGGTCGCGCAGCACGCGCTCGGCCAGGCTCAGGTCCTGATGCAGCAACGTACCCGGCGGCGAAGCCTGGGCACGCTCGCGGATGCGCGCCCAGGTAATGCGCAGGTAGGCGATGTCGTCGGCCAGTTCGGCGTCGCTGGCGTCCTCGGCATTGGTGCGCAGGATGAAGCCGCCCGGTCTGCTCGCCTGCCAGCGCCTGCATGCGCGTGCGCAGCTGCTCGCGCGCTTCGGCCGGGCCGATCTTCTGCGAGATGCCGATGTGCCTGTCGTGCGGCAGGAACACCAGCATGCGCCCGGCGATCGACACCTGCGCCGACAGCCGCGCACCCTTGCTGCCGATCGGATCCTTGATGACCTGGACCGTCAGCGACTGGCCCTCGAAGACCTGCCGCTCGATCGGCGTCGCGGCCGCTTCGCCGCGCGCACCGATGCCGCCCGCGGACCCGTTGGCCGGCGGATTCAGATCGGCCACGTGCAGGAACGCGGCGCGGTCCAGGCCGATGTCGATGAAGGCACTTTGCATCCCCGGCAGCACCCGCGTCACCTTGCCCAGATAGACATTGCCGACCAGCCCGCGCTCGAGGGTGCGCTCGATGTGCAGCTCCTGCACGGCGCCGTTCTCGACCACGGCCACGCGCGTTTCCTGCGGCGCCCAGTTGATGAGGATGTCTTGGTTGGCCATGGCGGGGAGTCTAGGCCAGGCCACAGCGGCGCAGCAGCGCCGCCGTCTCGTACAGAGGCAGCCCCATGATGCCGGAGTGGCTGCCGTCGATGCGCTCGATCCATGCCGCCACGGCCCCTTGGATGGCGTAGGCACCGGCCTTGCCGAAGGGCTCGCCGCCGGCCACGTAGGTGGCGATGGCTTCGTCCGGCATCGGTCCGAAACGCACGCGCGACGTGCTCAGTGCGGCATGCGTGCGCCGCCCGTCATGCACCGCCACCGCCGTCAGCACGCGGTGCGTGCGGCCCGCCAGGCGCTGCAGCATGGCCTGCGCCTCGGCGGCATCGGCCGGCTTGCCGAGGATACGGCGCTGCAACGCCACGGTGGTGTCGGCACACAGGATGGGCGCCGGCGGCAGACCGCGCCGGGCCAGTCGCCGGCGCGCGGCGGCGAGCTTGAGCCGCGTGACGCGCTGCACGTAGCCTTCGGGTGCTTCGCCCCCGCGATGCGCCTCCAGCGCCTCGGCGTCCTCGTCGGCGTCGGGCAGCAACAGCTGAAACTCGGCGCCGATCTGCCGCAACAACTGTTGCCTGCGCGGGCTGGCCGACGCCAGGTAGACGAAGGCACGCGCCGCGGCCGTCATCGCGCAGCCTTCATTCACGATGGTAGGGGTGGCCCTGCAGCAGCGTCCATGCGCGGTACAGCGCCTCGGCCAGCAGCACGCGCACCAGCGCATGCGGCAGCGTCAGGTCCGACAAGCGCAGGGTTTCGTCCGCCGTGGCCTTGAGCGCGGCATCGAGTCCGTCGGGCCCGCCGATCAGCATCGCCACATCGCGGCCATCGCCGCGCCACGACTGCAAGCGCTCGGCCAGATGCCGCGTGTCGCTGGCCAGGCCGTGTTCATCCAGCACCACGCGGCGCGCGCCCTTGCTGATCACGGCTTCGATGCGCTGCGCTTCGATGGCCAAGCACTGGGCGATGCCGCGGCCGTTGCGCGCTTCGGTCTTGACGGCCTTCAACTCCAGCTGCATTTCGGGCGGGAAGCGCTTGGCGAAATCGGCCCAGGCGGTGTCGGCCCAGGCCGGCTGGCGCAGGCCGACGGCCAGCACCTGCAGTCTCATGGGCGGCGCTGGGTCGCAGCGGCCTTCTTGCGCTCCGGCGTCTTCGAGGCGGCGGCATTGCGCGACGCCGCAGGTCGTGCGGCCGTGGCGCGCGGCTTGGCCGCTGCTTTGGCTGGCCGCTGGCTGGCGGCGAGGTAGCGCGGCGACACTGCCGTCTCGCCGGCGTGGGGCGCAACGCTCGGCCGCCTTGACCAGCCGCGTAGGCTCGGTCGCGCCGAGCTTCATCTTTACCGCCTTGCCGCCCCAGATCTCCTCGAGGTGGTAGTACTGGCGGATCGCCGGCTGCATGATGTGCACCACCGCGGCGCCGCAGTCGACGATGATCCACTCGCCGTTGTCCTCGCCTTCGGTGCGCATCACCTGCAGGCCGCGGCTGCGCACCGTGTCGCGCACGCTGGCCGCCAGGGCCTTGGTCTGCCGGTTGCTGGTGCCCGAGGCGATGATCACGCGCTCGAACAACGCCGACAGATGTTCGGTGTTGAACACCGCCACCTGTTGGGCCTTGACGTCTTCCAGGCCATCGACGATGGCGCGCTGCAGTTTGCGGATGTCCATTCAGCTCCCGGTGGGGCCTGCGTACAGGCGGTGTTGATGAATATATTGCGCCACGCCCGGCGGCACCAGCGCATCGACGGCCTGGCCCATGGCGACGCGCTGGCGGATGTCGCTGGACGACACCGCCATCGGCGGCAGATCGATCCACGCCGTCGGCGCGGCCCGCACCCGGGCATCGGCGCGCGGCGCCACACCGGGCCGGGCGGCCACCGCCAGCGTGACGCGATGCAGCAGGTCCCCGAAGCCCTGCCAGGTGTGGAAGTTGGTGTACTGGTCCTGCCCGATCAGCAGCCACCAGCTTGCCGGCGGCTGCAGCAACTGCAATTCGCGCACGGTGTCGAGCGTGTAGCTCGGGCCCTGGCGGTCGATTTCGCAGGTTTCGAGCACAAAACGCGGCTCGTCGCCGATGCCGCGCTGCAGCATCGCCAGGCGATGCTCGGGCGCGCTCAGGCGGCGCGGCTTCTGCCAGGCATCGCCCGCCGGGACCCAGCGCAGTTCGTCCAGCGCCAGTGCGTCCAGCGCCGCGCCGTGCCAGCGCCAGGTGCGCGTTGTGCACCGGGTCGAAGCTGCCGCCGAAAAGGCCGATGCGGCGCATCAAGGGGCGACAGCGAGCCAGTCGCGCGGCGGCAGGAAATCGCTGGTCAGCCGCGCCTCGGGCGTGCCAGGCTCGGGCTTCCAGTCGTAGCGCCAGGTGACGATCGGCGGCATCGACATCAGGATGCTTTCGGTGCGTCCGCCGGATTGCAGGCCGAAATGGGTGCCGCGGTCCAAGACCAGGTTGAACTCGACATAGCGTCCGCGCCGGTAGGTCTGGAACTCGCGCTCGCGCTCGCCATAGGGCGTGTCGCGGCGGCGCTGCACGATCGGCAGATAGGCCGGCACGAAGGCGTCGCCCACCGCGCGCATCATCGCGAAGCCGCCATCGAAGCCCAGCTCGGAAAAATCGTCGAAGAACACGCCGCCGATGCCGCGCGCTTCGTCGCGATGCTTGAGATAAAAGTACTCGTCGCACCAACGCTTGAAGCGCGGGTACTTGTCGTCACCGAAGGGCGCCAGCGCATCGCGGCACGCGCGGTGGAAATGCACCGCGTCGTCCTCCAAACCGTAGTAGGGCGTCAGGTCCATGCCGCCGCCGAACCAGCTCACCGCCGCCTTGCCCGGCGGCAGAGCGGCGAACATGCGCACGTTCATGTGCACCGTCGGCACATAGCGGGTTGCGCGGGTGCATCACCAGCGACACACCCAACGCCTCGAAGGGCGCGCCGGCCAGCTCGGGGCGGTGCTGCGTGGCCGAAGGCGGCATCGCTCGGCCGCGCACATGGCTGAAGTTGCAACCGGCGCGCTCGAACACGTTGCCGCCTTCCACCAGTCGCGACAAGCCGTCGCCTTCGAGGTCGGCTCCGGGCTCCCGCGTCCAGCCGTCGCTGATGAAGGGTGTGCCGTCTTCCGCCTCGAAGCGCTCGACGATGCGGCGCTGCAGCCCGAGCAGGTGGTCGCGCACCGGGGCGCTGTCGAAGGGCTGTGTCACGAAGGTCGCTCCGTCAGCGCCTGACGGCACGATGGCCGATATCGCTGCGGTACTGCGCGCCGTCGAGATGGATGCCGCGCAGCGCCTCGTAGGCACGCTGCTGCGCCGGCACTGACCTTGTCGCCCAGCAGCGGTCACGCACAGCACCCGCCCGCCGCTGCTGACGCAGCTGGCCATCGCGCTCGGCCGGTGCCGGCATGGAACACCATCAGATCCTCGGCCGGCGGCGGCAGCCCGCTGATGGCGTCGCCCTTGCGCGGCGCCATCGGGTAGCCGGCCGCGGCCACAACCACGCCGAGCGCCACGCGCCGGTCCCACTGCAGTTCCACATCCTGCAGGCCACGCACCGTCGGTGGCGCGCAGCAATACCTCGAGCAGGTCGCTCTTCAGGCGCATCAGGATCGGCTGCGCCTCGGGGTCACCCAGCCGGCAGTTGAACTCCACGGTGTGCGGCTGACCCTGGGCGTCGATCATCAGGCCGGCATACAGGAAGCCGGTGAAGGGGCAACCGTCCTTGGCCATGCCGGCCATGGTGGGCAGGATGATCTCGTGCATCGCGCGCGCATGCACGTTGGGCGTGACCACCGGCGCCGGCGAATAGGCACCCATGCCGCCGGTGTTGGGGCCGGCATCGCCGTCGAGCAGCCGCTTGTGGTCCTGGCTGGTGGCCAGCGGCAGCACGTTCTTGCCGTCGCACAGCACGATGAAGCTGGCCTCCTCGCCCTCGAGGAACTGCTCGATCACGACACGCGCGCCCTCGGCGTTGTGGCTGACGCCGAGGCGGTTGTCCACCAGCATCGCGTCGATGGCCTCGTGCGCCTGCTCGAGCGTCGTCGCCACCACCACGCCCTTGCCGGCCGCCAGGCCGTCGGCCTTGACGACGATGGGCGCGCCATGGCTGTCGACGTAGGCATGCGCCTCGGCGGCATCGGTCGAAGGTGGCGTGATCGGCGGTCGGAATGCGGTGCCGGCGCATGAAGTCCTTGGCGAAGGCCTTGGAGCTTTCCAGCTGCGCGGCGGCGCGCGTCGGGCCGAAGATGCGCAGCCCGCGCTCGCGGAAGAGGTCGACCACGCCCGCCGCCAGCGGTGCTTCGGGGCCGACCACCGTCAGGCCGATCTTCTCGGCCGCCGCGAAGTCAGCCAGCGCACCGGGGTCGGTGATGTCGCACGTTGGTCAGTCGCGCGTCGCGCGCCGTGCCGCCGTTGCCCGGCGCCACGAAGACGCGTCTCCACGCGCGCGGATTGCGCCAGCTTCCAGGCCAGCGCATGCTCGCGGCCACCGCCGCCGATGACCAGCACCTTCATGGACGGATCATTCTTCGAGCACCGCGTTGTGATAGACGTCCTGCGCGTCGTCCAGGTCTTCGAGCACGTCGAGCAGCTTCTGCATGCGCGCCGCATCCTCGCCGGCCAGCTCGATCGTCGCTGGCCGCGCGCATCGTGACCTCGGCCAGCTCGGGCTTCGAGCCCGGCGGCTTCCAGCGCCGTCTTCATCGCCTCGAAGTCCGGCGCGGCGCACAGCACCTCGATGGCGCCGTCATCGTCCGACGACCACGTCGTCGGCGCCGGCGTCCAGCGCCACTTCCATCACCTTGTCTTCGTCGGTGCCCGGCGCGAAGATGAACTGGCCGCAATGCTTGAACTGGAACGCCACCGAACCTTCGGTGCCCATGTTGCCGCCGTACTTGCTGAAGGCGTGGCGCACCTCGGCCACGGTGCGCACACGGTTGTCGGTCATGCAGTCGACGATGATCGCCGCGCCGCCGATGCCGTAGCCCTCGTAGCGGATTTCCTCGTAGCTCAGGCCTTCGAGGTGCCCGAGGCCTTGTCGATGTTGTACTTGATGCGGTCGGCCGGCATGTTCGCCGCCTTCGCCTTGTCGACCGCCAGGCGCAGCCGCGGGTTGGCCGACAGATCACCGCCACCCTGCCGCGCGGCGACGGTGATCTCCCGGATGCACGCGCGTCCAGACCTTGCCGCGCTTTTCGTCCTGTCGGCCCTTGCGGTGCTGGATGTTGGCCCACTTGGAATGACCGGCCATGCTGGCGATGCTCCCTCAGGCGGCGGCTCGTCCCACCGCCGGGCTGGCCTCGCTCTGTGACGCGATTTTAGCTGTGCGGCGGCGACGCCATCGAGGCTAGACTGCCGGCCATCAGCGGCTCACCAAGGGAAACATGCGATGGCCGACCCGATCCTCGTTGCCCGCCACGGCGACATCGAATGCCAGCTGCTGCCCGCGCTGGCCAACCGCCATGGCCTGATCACCGGTGCCACCGGCACCGGCAAGACGATCACGCTGCAGACCCTGGCCGAAAACTTCAGCAAGCTGGGCGTGCCGGTATTCATGGCCGACGTCAAGGGCGACCTGACCGGCATCGCGCTGGCTGGAACCATCCCGGCCAAGATGGCCGCGGTACTGAAGGAGCGCGGCATCGACGCGCCGGCGGCGCTGGCCTGCCCCTGCACGTTGTGGGACGTGTTCGGCGAGACAAGAAGGCGCAGGGCCATCCGGTGCGCGCCACCGTCTCCGACATGGGCCCGCTGCTGCTGGCGCGCATGCTGGCGCTGAACGACACGCAGGCCGGCGTGCTCAGCATGGTCTTCAAGATCGCCGACGACAACGGCCTGCTGCTGCTCGACCTGAAGGACCTGCGCGCGATGCTGCAGCACGTGGGCGACAACGCCGCGCAGTTCACGACGCAGTACGGCAACGTCAGCCCGGCCAGCGTCGGCGCGATCCAGCGCGGATTGCTGCAGATCGAGGAACAGGGCGGCGACCGCTTCTTCGGCGAGCCGATGCTCGACATCGCCGACTTCATGCAGACCATCGACGGCAAGGGCGTGGTCAACATCCTCGCCGCCGACCAGCTGATGAACGCGCCGCGCCTGTACGCCACCTTCCTGCTGTGGATGCTCTCCGAGCTGTTCGAGCAGCTGCCCGAGGTCGGCGACCTGGACAAGCCGAAGCTGGTGTTCTTCTTCGACGAGGCGCACCTGCTGTTCAAGGACGCGCCGGCGGCGCTGATCGAGCGCATCGAGCTGGTGGTGCGGCTGGTGCGCAGCAAGGGCGTGGGCGTGTATTTCGTGACGCAGAACCCGCTCGACATCCCCGACGCCGTGCTCGCGCAGCTGGGCAACCGCGTGCAGCATGCGCTGCGCGCCTTCACGCCGCGCGACCAGAAGGCGGTCAAGGCGGCGGCCAGCACGATGCGCGCCAACCCCCCGCTCGACATCGAAGCCGCCATCACCGAGCTGGCGGTCGGCGAGGCCTTGGTGAGCTTTCTCGACGAGAAGGGCCGGCCCAGCGTCACCGAGCGCGTCTTCGTGCTTCCGCCGGGCAGCCAGATCGGGCCGATCACGCCCGAGCAGCGCGCCCAGTTGATCCGCAGCTCGCTGGTGGCCGGCGTCTACGAAAAGGTCGTGGACCGCGAGTCGGCATTCGAAAGACTGCGTGGCCGCGCCGACGCCAGCGGCGACGCGGCGGCGGCAATGAAGGGGGACGCCGACGGCAAGCCGGCCGGCGCGCCGGCGCCTTCGGGCGGCGGCATGATGGACGAGTTGAAGGGCATGCTTTTCGGCTCCACAGGCCCGCGCGGCGGCAAGCACGAAGGCCTGATCGAGAAGGCGGCCTCGTCGGCCATGCGCAGCGCCGGCTCGGCCATGGGCCGCGAGATCTTCCGCGGCGTGCTCGGCGGCCTGCTCGGCGGCTCGAAGCGGCGCTGAGCACCGCCTCGGCGCGGCGCGGCGCGGCGCGCACAATGCCGCCATTCCCGCAGCTTCAAGGCCCGGCGTGCAAACACTGAAATGGATATTCCTGGTCTTGCTCGGCCTGGCCGCGCTGATCCTCGTGGCGGCACGCTTCGGCGCCTTCAGCGGCCATGCCCCCGCCAACCTGGGGCACCGCGACGGCCGGCTGAAGCCGCCGTCGAAGACACCCAACAGCGTCAGCAGCCAGGCCGACATGTGGGTCGAGCACCCGATGCAGGACTACGCGCGCATCGCGCCGCTGGCACTGCGCGGCGACGGCCCGGCGACGATCGCGCGCATCAAGACCATCGTCCAGGGCATGCCCGGCGCCACGGTGGTCGAGAGCCAGCCGGATTACCTGTATGCGCAGTTCAGCACCCGGCTGATGGGCTTCGTCGACGACGCCGAGTTCTGGTTCGACCCGGGCAGCGGCGTGGTGCAGGTGCGCTCGGCCTCGCGCCTGGGGCGCAAGGACTTCGGCGTGAACCGCGCGCGCATCGAAGCCATCCGCCAGGCGCTGGCCGCCGGCTGATCGGCGGGCGCGCATTTCGCGCTGCGCCGTCACCGCTTCGCACCGTGTTCGCCGGCTTGCATCGCAACGCGCTGGTGGTGCTTGCCCAAGCGCCGCACAGTGGCGCATTGCCTGAAACGAAAGCACCCGATGACCCACTTTGCCTTCATCTCCGCCGTCCTGGTCCACACCCCCCTGTGGGTATGGGGTCTGTTGGCCTTGTTGATTGCCGCGGGGTTGGCGCAGACGCGCGCACAGCGCCTGAGCCTGCAGCGCGCGATGGCGCTGCCGGCACTGATGCTCGGTTTGTCGCTGTGGGGCGTGCTGGCCAATTTCGCCGGCCCTGCGGCGCCGCTGGTCTGGGCCTTGTGTGCGCTGGCCTTGGCGACCTGGGGACAGCGCGGCGTGGCGCTTGCCGGAGCGCGCTGGTCGGCCACCGAGCGCCGCTTTCATCGTCCCGGAAGCTGGGTGCCCCTGCTGCTGATGCTCGGCATCTTCGCCTTGAAATATGGCGTCGGCGTGAGCCTGGCGCTGCAGCCGGCGCTGCGCGGCAACGCTGGCTTCGTGCTGGCGGTCAGCGCGGGCTACGGCCTGTTCAGCGGCCTGTTCGCGGCGCGGGCGCTGGCCTTGTGGCGGCTGCGCGAACAGCAACGCGATCTGCGTCTGGCATGAAGATCGGGTGCGCCGCGCCACCCTTGCGACGATGAACGTCGTGGCCGCCTGGCCGCGCATGGCCCGGCGCGGGCTGTTGACGCTGGTCATCAGCGCCCTCGTGGCCCTGGGCCTGAGCCTGCTGGTGCCGCTGCCGCTGCGCGAAACGCTGGTCTATGCGGTTTGCGTGTCCTTCGGCTGCTGGCTGCTCATCGATGGCGGCCGGCTGCTCACGGCACGCTGGGTGCATCGCCGCTGCGCACCAGACGAGGCCGCGGCGCGACCCCAATGGCCGGGCTGGGGCTGGATGTCGGTGGTGCTGGCGCTGGGCAGCGTCGCCGGCTATGGCCTGGGTCATACCCTGGCTGCCGCGCTGCTCGGCCACCCTCTGTCGCTCAGCACCTCGATGGGGCTGCGCGCGCTGGCCGGGTTCTTGCTGCTGTCGCTCGGCATCGGCCTGGCGGCGACTTATTTCTTCTATTCGCGCGGTCGCCTGGCCACCAGCCTGGCCGCGGCCGAGCAGGCGCAGCGCCTGGCCACCGAACAGCGGCTGAAACTGCTGGCCTCGCAACTCGAGCCGCACATGCTGTTCAACACGCTGGCCAACCTGCGCGTACTGATCGGCACCGACCCGCCGCGCGCCCAGGCGATGCTCGACCGGCTGATCGAATTCCTGCGTGCCACGCTCGACGGCTCGCGCCAGGGCACGCACACGCTGGGCGACGAATTCGAGCGGCTGACCGACTACCTGGAATTGATGCAGATCCGCATGGGCGCGCGCCTGCAAAGCCGGCTGCACCTGCCGCCCGAGCTGGCCGCCCGGCAGGTGCCGGCGTTGCTGCTGCAGCCGCTGGTGGAAAACGCCATCAAGCATGGGCTGGAGCCACTGGCCCGCGGCGGCCGCCTGGTGGTCAGCGCCGACGAGCAAGGCGATGGCCTGGTGCTGCGGGTGCGTGACACCGGCAGCGGCCTGGGCGCGGCGAACGCCTTGAACGATGTGCCGGGCGGCGGCTTCGGCCTGGCACAGGTGCGCGAACGCTTGGCGGTGCTTTATGGCGGGCGCGCCGCGCTGGATCTGGGCCCCGCGCCAGATGCCGAGGGCGGCACGCTGGTCACGCTGAAAATACCGCTGTGAATGCCCCCACCGCCCTGATCGCCGAAGACGAGCCGCTGCTGGCCACCGGCCTGAAGGCCGAGCTCGGCAGGCTGTGGCCCGAACTGCACATCGTGGCGCTGGCCGGCGACGGCGCCGCCGCACTGGAACAGGCACTGGCGCTGCGGCCCACGGTGTGCTTCCTGGACATCCGCATGCCGGGGCTGAGCGGCCTGGAAGTGGCGCACGCGCTGGCCGAGGACTGGCCCGACGGTCCGGCGTTTCCGTTGCTGGTCTTCGTCACCGCCTATGACCAGCATGCGCTGGCCGCCTTCGAAGCGCAGGCGGTGGACTACCTGCTGAAGCCAGTCACCGGAGATCGCCTGGGCGCCTGCGTGCTTCGCCTGCAACGCCGACTGGCCGAACAGGGCAGCGCGGCGCAGCAACTGCAGGCCAGCCTCGGCCAGTTGCGGGGCCTGCTCGGCTCGAGTGGATTCCCCGGCGCGGCTGCCGCCCAAGCCGCGCCGCGGCTCGAGGTGATCCAGGCACAGGTCGGCCACACCGTGCACCTGGTGCCGATCGCCGAGGTCATCTACTTCGAGGCCGCCGACAAGTACTTGCGCGTCGTCACCGCCCAACGTGAGCACCTGATCCGCCTGTCGCTGCGCGAGCTGCTGCCGCAGCTCGACCCAGCCGTCTTCTGGCAGGTGCACCGGGGCACCGTGGTGCAGGCGCGCTGCGTGATCAGCGCGCGGCGCGATGACTCGGGCAAGGCCTTCCTGACGCTGCGCGGGCGCGACGAACAGATCACCGTCAGCCGCCTGTACGCACCGCTGTTCAAGGGCATGTAGCGCTACGGCCTTGGCGCCGCGTGGCGGCGATTTCGTCGCCCCAGGCGTCGTTTCGTCGCGGCCCGGGCGTCCGCGGCGCGGTCTCGGCCTAAGCTCGCGGCCATGTCGAAGATTCTCGGGTTCACCTTGGTGCCGCTGGGCTTGTTGCTGGCGGCGCTCGCCGCCGCCATCGCCTTCGGCGGGCCGGCCGAGCCGGCACCGATGGCCAGCATCAACAACCCCTTCAGGTCGGTCGATATGAGTGGCCTGCCGCCGCTGCGCCGCTTCCCGGCACGCGACACCACGCCGCTGGGCTTTCGCAGCTACGCGTCGGCGCAGGGCCAAGCGCGCGGCAGCGTGGTGCTGGTGCATGGCTCATCGGCCGACAGCCGCAGCATGCATGTGCTGGCCCGGGCGCTTGCCGACGCCGGTTTTGCCGTCTACGCGCTGGACATGCGCGGCCACGGCACGTCGGGAACCAAGGGGCAGATCGACCGCATCGGCCAGCTCGACGACGACCTCGAAGACTTCGTGCGCGCATTGCAACCCACGCGGCCGTTGACGCTGGCGGGATTTTCCGCCGGTGGCGGCTTCGCGCTGCGCTTTGCGGCAGGCGCACGGCAGCGCTTGTTCGACCACTACCTGCTGCTTTCGCCCTTCATTGGCCAGGACGCGCCCAGCTATCGGCCCGGCAGCGGAGGCTGGGTCAGCATCGGCGTGCCGCGCATCGCCGGCCTGATGGTGCTGAATGCGCTGGGCGTGCGGACATTCAACGACCTGTCGGTGACCCGCTTCGCGCTGAACGAGCCGGCCAGGCAAATGCTCACGCCGCAGTACTCCTTTGCCCTGGCGGCGAACTTCCGGCCGCTGCCCGACTGGCGCGCCAGCATCCGTGCGGCCGCGCAGCCGATGGCGCTGCTGGCCGGGCGCGATGACGAGGCCTTTTTCGCCGAGCGCTTCGAGGCGCTCTTCGCGGACGCCGGCCGGCCGATCCCGGTCACGCTGTTGCCCGGCATCGGCCACATCGGCCTGACGCTGGAGCCTGCGGCAGTGACTGCCGTGGTGGCCGCCGCCGAGCGCCTGAACGGCGCGCACTGAAAGCTTGCCATGAACCCCTTTCTCGCGCTGCTGCAGCGCCACCCGCTGATCTTCTTCCACCTGGTCACCGCCTTCGCGGCGCTGGTGCTGGGCCTGGTCATGCTGCTGCGGCGCAAGGGCACGCGCAGCCATCGCGCACTGGGTTGGACCTGGGTGGTGCTGATGGCCAGTACGGCGCTGGCTTCGGCCTTCATCCGTGACTATCGGTTGCCGAACCTGTTCGGCTACACGCCGATCCACCTGTTCACCGTGACGGTGGCGGTGATGCTGCCGCTGGGCATCGCCCATGTGCGCCGCGGCAATGTGCGCGGCCACCGCAAGACAATGACCGGGCTGTATCTCGGCGCCTGCGTCATCGCCGGGCTGTTCACCTTGCTGCCGGGGCGCTTTCTCGGCAGCCTGCTGTGGGGCACGGCGATGAACGGCATTGCCTCGTGACAAGGAGCAAGCATTTGAATACCCGCCCCAACGCAGACCTGCGCCGCATGGCCGAACGCCGCGTCAAGCAGAAGATGGGCTTGTTCATCCACGCCGGCATCTTTGTGCTGGTGAACGTGGGCCTGTTCGCAATCAACGGCGTGGCCGGCGGCAGGCCCTGGGCCCTGTGGCCTTTGGCCGGCTGGGGCCTGGGGCTGGCGATCCACGGCATCGTCACCTTCGCCAACCTGCGCGGTGGCGGTGCGCGCCAACGCATGGTCGAGCGCGAGATCGAGCGGCTCGAGCGCGATCGCTGACAATGCTCCGATGGCGCCGCGCGGTGATGCCATCGGCGCCACGCGCGGCGACCTGTCAATCAACCCGCGTGCCAGCCGGAACGCTGCCCGAACGGCTCCGACACGGCAGCACCTTGCGCCAGATAGTCCGTCAACACGTCGACCAGGATGACCAGCCGGGCTAGGCCGTTGTGCGGGCGACCCCTTAGCCGCACCTGCATCAGCGGCCGCGCGAGCCGCACCAACGTCCTCGCCAGGGGCAGCGCACGCGCCAGTGTCTGCAACACCTGCCGATCGGGCTTTCTGGCGAAATAGGCGTCGATGAGTTCGATCAACAGCCCTCGCGCCTCGGCATCGTCGATGCGCGCCCTGAGCGAGATGGAATTCAGGAACAGCATCAGATCGACGGCCTGGGCTGCCGCGAGAGGCACCATTTCGCCGAAGTCTTCCTCGAAATCGATGCGGTAGATCAAGCCATCGCGGCGTGTCAGGTTCTTGATCTGCGCCGCGCCATGCCATTGGCCGGCCTGGTGGAAGTCGCCCAGCTGTTCCGCAAGACGAGGCAGTTCCTGGCGCCAGGCATCTGGCGTCCAGCGTTGCAGCAGCGCGGCGATCGAGATGCCGCAATGCTCCAGGATGAGGTAGCCGTCGCCCCGACGCAGCACACGCGGCACGCGAACGCCGGCGGCAGCAAGCGCGGCCAGGCGCCCGGCTTCGAAGTCGACGCCGGATGAGGCCCGCGCCAGGCGAAGGCTGTGCATCGGCAGTGTGAGACCGCTGACCCGGTGCACCAGCCAGCGCAGGCACAGCGACTGCCACAGGGAGCGCCGCCGATGCGCCGCGCGCTTGACCACGTAGCGTGTGCCGTCATGCTCGACGATCAACACGCGCTTCAATGAAGCCGCCAGCGCCGCTTCGGCTGCCGCAACGAGGGCCGGCGACGCCGACGCAGGCACTTCGAAGCGCGTGACTTCGGGCCGGTCTGGGTGCTGCGGATGTCCCACGTTCATGCCTCCCGAGAAGATAGCGCAGCAGGCTTAACGCCGAGTTAGGGCGCAGGGGGCGACGGACGCAAACAGTGGCATGGAAAGACGCAACCTCGAGGGCCGCCATCTGGACATCGGCGATCCTAGCTCTGCGAAGCCGGGCGATGCAAGTGAGGCCGCCCGCGCACGAAGGTGAAGCCATCCTGCTTCGGTTGCCGCATGCACTGCCCTTCGGCATGAACGCCGGGCCGAACAGGGTGCGTCGATAGAATCGACGCATGTCTTCCGCCCCCAAGTCAGAGCCGGCCAAGCCGGGCAATTTCCTGCGCGCCGTGATCGAGCGCGACCTGACCGATGGCACTTACGCCGTTCGACACTTCGCCGGCAGCCCCGGTGACGCAGTCCAGCACGCCGCCGGCCCCCTCGATCCGGCGCGGATCCGTACCCGCTTCCCGCCCGAGCCGAATGGCTATCTGCATGTCGGCCATGCCAAGAGCATCTGGCTGAATTTCAGCCTGGCGGCGGAATATGGCGGCGTGTGCCACCTGCGCTTCGACGACACCAACCCCGAGAGGGAGGAGCAGGAGTACGTCGATGCCATTGTCGAAATGGTGCACTGGCTGGGCTACGACTGGCGGGCCAACGGCGTGAGCCACCTGTACTACGCCAGTGACTACTTCGACTTCATGTTTCGCGCTGCCGAGGCATTGGTGGAAGCCGGCCACGCCTATGTCGATGAACAAAGCGCGGAGCAGATGCGCCTGAACCGGGGCGACTTCAACACGCCCGGCACGCCGAGCCCGTTTCGCGATCGCCGCGCCGCCGAGAACCTGGCGCGGTTGCGCGAGATGCGCGCCGGCCTGCACGACGACGGCGCGATGGTGCTGCGCGCCAGGATCGACATGGCATCGCCCAACATCAACCTGCGCGACCCGACGCTGTATCGCATCAAGCGCGCCACGCACCACAACACCGGCGATGCCTGGTGCCTCTATCCGATGTACTCGTTCGCGCACCCGATCGAGGATGCGCTGGAGAACATCACCCACAGCATTTGCACGCTGGAGTTCGAGGACCAGCGGCCCTTCTACGACTGGGTGCTCGAACGCCTGGCCGAACTCGGGCTGCTGGCAAAGCCGCTGCCGAAGCAGTACGAGTTCGCGCGCCTGAACCTCAGCTACATCGTCACCAGCAAGCGCAAGCTGCGGCAGATGGTCGAAGAGGGCATCGTCGATGGCTGGGACGACCCGCGATTGCCCACGCTGGTGGGCATGCGCCGGCGCGGGTACACCCCCGAAAGCCTGCGCATGCTGGCCGAACGCAGCGGCGTGTCGAAGGCCGGCGGCTGGATCGACTATTCGTCGCTGGACATCGCGCTGCGCGAAGACCTGGACGCCAAGGCGCCGCGCGCGATGGCGGTGCTCGACCCGCTGAAACTGGTGTTGAGCAATTGGGACGAGGTCATTGGCAAAGGACAGACCCTGCCCTGCCATGCGCCGTTGCTGCCCGGCCGCAACGACACCGGGCAACGCCACTTCACGCTCGGCCGCGAGGTCTGGATCGAGCGCGAGGATTTCATGGAAGAACCGCTGAAGGGCTATCACCGCCTGAGCCCGCCGCGCTTCGACGGCCAGGGCGGGCGCATCGACGGCAGCATCGTGCGCCTGAAATACGGCTACGTGATTCAGTGCACCGGCCTGACGAAGAACTTCGACGGCACGGTGGCTGAAGTGCAGGCCAGGCTGATCCCCGACACACGCAGCGGCACGCCCGGCGCCGACGCCGTCAAGACCAAGGGCGTGCTGACCTGGGTGGCGGTACACGATGCACTGGCCGCCGAGGTGCGGCTTTACGACCGGCTCTTCACCGAAGCCCAGCCCGACGCCGCCGGGAGCGATTTCAAGGCCTGCCTCAATCCCGGCAGCAAAAAGGTCGTCCACACCTGGCTCGAACCTTCGGTGAGCGCCGCGGCAGCCGATGCCCGGTTCCAGTTCGAACGCCACGGCTACTTCGTCGCCGACCGCATCGACCACGCGGCGGGCAGGCCGGTCTTCAACCGCATCACCGGGTTGAAGGAGACCTGGGCGAAGTAGCGCCGGCCCCTCCCAGCCGCAGGAAGGCGAACACCTTCAGGCCAAAGCCATTGTTGTCGGCCACGCCGAACAGGCTCGGGTAGGAATACAGCGTCAACGTGGTCACTCGGCGAGGCAGCTCGGACGCCGGGCCGTTCAGGGCACTGCGTTGCGCTGCCGGGCATCGCGAGGCGGCGCCGCGAAGCGGGCCAAACGGGCTTCAGGCTGCCGTCGCCAAGCTCTTTCGCCTGGCGCGCCAGGCGCCGAACAGCGCCAGCAATCCGGGGACGATGATCATCGCCCAGATGATCAGGCTCATGTTGGCCTTGACCCACGGCATGTTGCCGAACATGAAACCGATGATGGTGATGCCCAGCACCCACAGCAGCGCGCCGGCGACGTTGTACAGCGTGAACTTGCGCCGGCCCATTTCCGCCACGCCGGCGACAAAGGGCACGAAGGTGCGAATGAACGGCAGGAAGCGCGCCAGCATGATGGTGATGCCGCCGTACTTCTCATAGAAATCGTGCGCCTGCTGGAAAGCGTGCTTGTTGAAGAAGCGCGAATGCTCCCACTGCCACACCTTGGGACCGAAATGGCGGCCGATGCTGAAATTGAGCTGGTCGCCGGCCACCGCCGCCACCACCAGCAACGGCATCACGATGCCCAGCTCCATCATCCCCAGTCCGCACAGCGCGCCGACGACGAAGAGCAGCGAATCACCCGGCAGGAAAGGCATCACGACGACGCCGGTCTCGATGAAGATGATGGCAAACAGCAGGGCATAGACCCAGGCGCCGTACAGCGTCACGAACTCCGCCAGGTGCCTGTCGATGCGCAGCACGAAATCGAGGGCGAAAGACAGCAGGTCCATGCGTCGGGCACTCTACCAGCAGCCCCGGCGCACACCTTGGAGCCAGCGGTTGGCGTCCCCGGGGACTTACCCGCAGGCGGCTGCAAGGTGCGCCACGGGGCTCGCGCGCTGGTAGGCTGGCGGCGCCGGGCAACTCGGCAGGAGGCACGATGGACATCACACGCGCAGCGAACGATCCGGTCCGGGCCGCGGCACGGCGCGGACGGTAACGTGCTGGCCCGATTGCCACCCCCGCTGCGCGGCCTGCTCACCGGCGGCGCACTGGTGCTGAACACGCTGGTCATGGCCTCTTGCATGGTGCCTGCGGCGCTGCTGAAGATGCTGCTCCCCGCCACCGCGGTGCGGCGCTGTTGCGACCGCGTGCTCAACGCCCTGGCCTCGCGCTGGGTGGCCGGCAACAACGCCTGGATCGGCGCGGTCAATGCCGCCGCCTGGGACGTGCAGGGCGTGGCGGGGCTGAACCCGCGCGGCTGGTACCTGGTGTCGAGCAACCACCAGAGCTGGGTAGACATCTTGGTGCTGCAACGCATCTTCCACGGCCAGATTCCATTCCTGAAGTTCTTTCTCAAGCAGGAGCTGATCTGGGTGCCGGTGATCGGCCTGGTATGGTGGGCGCTGGACTTCCCGTTCATGCAGCGTGGCAGGGGAGCCGGCGCGCGGCAGAACGATCTGCGCACCACGCGCGAGGCCTGCGAGCGATTCAAGCTCATCCCGACCACGGTGATCAATTTCGTCGAAGGCACGCGCTTCACCGCCGCCAAGCATGCTGCGCAAAAGAGTCCCTACAGGCACTTGCTGAAGCCGAAGATCGGTGGCCTGGGCATCGCCCTGGCGGCGATGGGCGAGCAGTTCGAGGCCTTGCTCGACGTGAGCATCGCCTATCCCCACGGCACGCCCGAATTCAGCGACCTGCTTTGCGGCCGGCTCGACGCCGTGACGGTGCGGGTACGACGGCGCGACATACCGCTCGAAGTGCTGGCAGGCGACCCGGTCGGCGACAAGGACTACCGCCAGCGCATCGGCGCATGGGTCGATGAACAGTGGCGCGACAAGGATCGTTTGCTCGACAGCCTGCTGCCCACCGGCCCCTGAGGCTCGACTGGCCATGCGGACCTCTCAGAGGCTGGCCTTGGCCTCGGCCACGAGCCAGGCCAGGAACTCGCGCACCTCGGCCTTCTTGCGCGACGCGTCCGACTGGAACACGAAGTAGCTGCGCGGCGAGACCACGCTCTGACTGAATGGCGCCACCAGCTTGCGCTGCGCCAGCAGTTCGTTGATCAGCGGCAGGCGGCCCAGGCCCACGCCCTGGCCATTGACGGCGGCCTGAATCATCTGGTCGTACTGCGAGAAATGCAACACGCTGGCCGGCTTCAGGTTCTCGACCTGCATCGCGCGCAGCCACAGCGGCCATTCGAGCAGCTCCGTGCCCGGCCCGAAATCCATGTGCAGCAGGCAGTGGTGGCGCAGGTCCTGCGGCGCCTTCAGCGGATGGGCCTTGTCCTTCAACAGCCGCGGGCTGCACACCGGCACGAAACTGTCGCCGAACAGGCGCAGCCCCTCGGCGGCCGCAGCCTCCGTCGTGGAGTAGCGCACCGCCACATCGACCCCGTCACGATTGAGGTTGACCACGTTGCTGCTGGCGGAGATGCGCACATCGACCTCCGGGCGCGACGCGGTGAAGCCAGCCAAACGCGGAATCAGCCATAACCCGGCGAAGCCGGCGGTGGTGGTCACGACGACTGTCTTGACTCGGCCTTCGCCGCGCAGGGTGTTGCTGGTCTGATGCAGTTGCTGCAGCACCGCGACGACGGTGTGCTGCAGATGCTGGCCGGCGTCGCTCAGGCGCAGCGCGCGATGCAGGCGCTGGAACAGCGGCACACCGTAGAACGCCTCCAGTGCCGCCACCTGGCGGCTCACCGCCGACTGCGTCAACGCCAGCTCGTCCGCGGCACGGGTGAAGCTCAGGTGACGCGCAGCGGCCTCGAAGGCTTCGAGCTGGTCCAGCGGCGGCAGATCGTACTGGCGTTGGTGCATGGTGGTTTCGCATTCCGATAGTGCATGCAAGGCATTCGAACATATCGTTTGAGGCACCGCCGGCTTCGGTTCAAACTGCGTGCAGCCTCAAAGCCACCTGTGGCCGGCGGGCCAGTCCACAGAATGCAAATTCTGCATGCAAAGGAAGTGACCATGAACAGCGATCTGAAACTTTCCGCCACCCACCTGCCACGCGGCGCCTTGCGCCGCATCGACAACGCGCGCGGCGCATTGCTGGTCTGCCTGACGGGGACGCTGTGGTTGACGCAGCAGGACGATCCACGCGACATCGTGCTCGAAGCGGGTGACGAAGCCCTGATCGAACGCGATGGCACCAGCATCGTCAGCGCGCTCAGCGACACCAGCTTCGTGCTGTCGCGAGACCGGGTTGCCCTCGACATCCAGCTGCGTTCGCGCCAGGCGCAGGCGGCAGTGGCAGCCTATTGATGCGGCGGCCGCGGGCGCGAAGAGCGGGTGCGACCTATTGCACCGGGCCCTTCAGCGCGGCGGGCAGGGGCAGCGACATGATTTCGATGCCCTCCTCCAGCAGTCCGCGGCGCTCTTCGGGCGTGGCCTGGCCGCGAATGCCCCGCGCCTCGATCTCGCCGTAGTGGATGCGCCGGGCCTGCTCGGGAAAAGCCTCGCCGACGTCTTCGGTGTTGGCCAGCATGTGCCTCACCGCCTGCATCCACTGCGTCTGCAGCGCCAGCGTCGAGGCTTGCGGCGCGGGCTGCGGCTCGGGCTCGGAGGCATCGCGCTGCCCCGACAGATTCAAGCGCGGCGCGCTCGGCAGGCGGCCGATGATGCGATCGGCACACAGCGGGCATTCGATCAGCGCGCGGCCGTTCTGCGACATGAACTCCTCGTCCGAAGCAAACCAGCCTTCGAAGCCGTGGCCGTTGGCACAGCGCAGATCCAGCACTTTCATGGCTCGATTATCCCTGCGGACTGCGACGGCGCCTCGACCCAGTGCAATGGCCACAAGCCTGCACGCCACTTTTGCAACCACATCAGGCCGATCAGCGTCTTCACGTCGCTGATCTCTCCTGCGGCGGCGCGGGCCTCGAAGGCCGCCTCGTCGAGCGGGCACAGCTCGATGAACTCGCCGGTGTCGAGTTGCTGACTGCCAGCGCTCAGGCAGCGGGCGAACCAGATCTCGATGCCCTCGGTGGAATAGGCCGCGGCGTTGTGCACCAGGCCGGCAAAAGCCCATGACCGCGCGCTGTATCCGGTTTCTTCCAGCAACTCGCGCGCTGCGCACTGCAACGTCGATTCGCCCGCATCGATCTTGCCGGCGGGGATCTCCAGCATGACGCGGCCGACCGGGTAGCGGAACTGGCGCTCGAGCAGCACGCGACCATCGTCGAGCAGCGGCACGATGGCCACGGCGCCGGGATGCACGACGTATTCGCGCGTCGCCGAGTCGCCATCGGGCAGGCGGACATGGTCGCGCCGCAGTTCGAGGAAGCTGCCGCGATGCAGCGTTTCGCTGCGCTGGCGGTGCTCGCGCAGGTGCTCGTCGGACATGGCTGAAGCGCCGTCGTTCAGCGCGTGCGGCGGCATGCCGACTTCAACTGGCCAGCGCCTTGACGATGGCGTCGCGGCACATGTTCATCAGCCCGCCAGGCAGCAGGCCGAAGACCAGCACGGCCACGCCGTTCAGCGCCAGCAGCGCGCTGACACCCGTGCTGCGCTCGATCGGCTCGAGCCGCTGCGGCGCGTCGAAGTACATCACCTTGACGACACGCAGGTAGTAGTACGCCCCGACCAGCGACATCAGCACCGCAAACACCGCCAGCCAGATGTAGGCCGACACATTGGTGGACACCAGCGCCTGCAGGATCGCCAGCTTGGCGTAGAAGCCCACCAGCGGCGGCACGCCGGCCAGCGAGAACATGAACACCGTCATCACGCCGGCGACCCAGGGGGTACGCTGCGCCAGGCCGGCGAGATCGTCGATCTCCTCGCTTTCGAAGCCCTGCGCCGACAGGTACAGGATCAGGCCGAAAGTGCCGAGCGTGGTCAGCACATAGGTGACGACGTAGAACATCGCCGAGCTGTAGGCGTTGCCGGCCGACAGCGTGTTGTCATCGACCACGCCGGCACTCAGGCCCAGCAGCACGAAGCCCATCTGCGCGATGGTCGAATAGGCCAGCATGCGCTTCAGGTTGCTCTGCGCGATGGCCGCCAGGTTGCCCACCACCAGCGAAGCCACGGCCATGACGATGAGCATCTGCTGCCAGTCCATCGCCAGCCCCGACATGCCCTCGACCAGCAGCCGGATGGTGATGGCGAAGGCGGCCAGCTTCGGGCGCGCCGCCGATCAGCAGCGTCACCGCCGTGGGCGCGCCCTGGTAGACGTCGGGCACCCACATGTGGAACGGCACCGCGCCCAGCTTGAAGGCCAGCCCGGCGACGACGAAGACGACGCCGAAGCTCAGCACCTCCTTGTTGATGCGGCCGGTGGCGATGGCCTTGAAGACCTCGCCCAGGTCGAGCGAGCCGGTGGCGCCGTACATCATCGACAGGCCGTAGAGCAGGAAGCCGCTGGCCAGCGCACCGAGCACGAAGTACTTCATCGCCGCCTCGGTGGCCACGCGCATGGTCGCGGCGCAGTCGCCGTCAGCGCATACAGCGACAGGCTCATCAGTTCCAGGCCGAGGTAGACGACCAGGAAGTTGTTGGCCGACACCATCACCCGGATGCCGAGATAGACGAACAGCGCCAGCGTGAAGAACTCGCCCTTGAGCATGTCGCGCGTGGCCAGGTAGGGCTGCGCATAGGCGACGCTGACGAACATCGCGACCGCGGCGAAGAAGGCCAGCAGGTGGCCCATCGGGTCGGCCACCATCATGCCCTGCATGCCGTAGGCGTGTCGCCGTCGGCAAAGCGGCCCAGGTGCATCAGGCCGACCAGCACCAGCGTGGACTGCGTCAGCCAGAAAGTCGGCGCGCGCCGCGGATCGGTGACCCACAGGTCGACCAGCGTGATCACGCACGGCCATCGCCAGCAGCACGAGCTCCGGGCACGACGACGGGCCAGTTCATCGGGTTCATGGCGCCGTTCTCATTGCAGTTTTGGAGTGGCCACGTGGCGCAGCAGTTCGGTCACCGAGACCTGCATCACGTCGGTGAAGGGCTTCGGGTACACGCCCATCCACAGCACGGCCGCGGCCAGCAGCGCCAGCATCAGGAACTCGCGGCCGTTGATGTCGGTGAGCGCCTTGACATGGTCGTTGGCGACGGCGACCGAAGTACACACGCTTGACCATCCACAAGCGTGTAGGCGGCGCCGAAGATCAGCGCGGTGGCGGCCAGCGCGGCGAGCCAGAAGTTGGCCTTGCACGGCGCCCAGGATGACCATCCACTCGCCGACGAAACCCGCCGTGCCCGGCAGGCCGCAGTTGGCCATCGCGAAGAGCACGGCGAAGGCGGTGAACTTGGGCATGGTGTTGACCACGCCGCCATAGGCCGCGATCTCGCGCGAATGCACGCGGTCGTACAGCACGCCGATGCACAGGAACATCGCGCCCGAGACGAAGCCGTGCGCGATCATCTGCACGATGCCGCCGGACGACGCCCAGCTCGTTGAAGATGAAGAAGCCCAGCGTGACGAAGCCCATGTGGGCGATCGACGAATAGGCCACCAGCTTCTTCATGTCCTGCTGCACCAGCGCCACCAGGCCGATGTAGATCACCGCGATCAGGCTCAGGGCGATGATCAGCCAGGCCCATTCACGGCTGGCATCGGGCGCGATCGGCATCGAAAAGCGCAGGAAGCCGTAGGCGCCCAGCTTCAGCATGATGGCCGCCAGCACCACCGAGCCGCCGGTGGGCGCCTCGACGTGGGCATCGGGCAGCCAGGTGTGCACCGGCCACATCGGCACCTTCACCGAGAAGGCGGCGAAGAAGGCCAGGAACAGCAGCACCTGCACGTGAGCTGGCAGCGGCAGCTTGTGCCAGGCCAGGATGTCGAAGCTGCCGCCCGAGCTGATGTACAGGTAGACCAGCGCCACCAGCATCAGCAGCGAGCCGAGCAGCGTGTAGAGGAAGAACTTGAAGGCCGCATAGACGCGGTTGGGCCCGCCCCACACGCCGATGATGATGTACATCGGGATCAGCGTGGCTTCGAAGAAGACATAGAACAGCAGGCCATCGACGGCGCTGAACACGCCCACCAGCAGACCCGACAGCAGCAGGAACGCGCCCATGTACTGGTTGACGCGCTTGGTGATCACCTCCCAGCCGGCGATGACGACGATGACGGTGATGAAGGCGGTGAGCAGCACGAACCACACCGAGATGCCATCGACGCCCAGGTGGTAGCGCACGTTGAAGCGCGAGATCCAGGGCATGTTCTCCTGGAACTGCATCGCCGCGGTGGCGGTGTCGAAGCCGGTGATCAGCGGAATCGTGACAACGAAGCTGGCGACCGCCGCCAACAGCGCCAGCCCAGCGCACGACGCCGGCATGCTCGTCGCGGCCCAGCGCCAGCAGCAGCGCGCCGCAGACGATCGGCAGCCAGATGGCGACACTCAACAGACCCATGTTCTTGTTCTCAGTTCTTGGTCAGCGGCCAGCAGGCCCGACAGGTAGGGCCACAGGCGCCAGCTCATCAGCGCGAAAACGCCCAGCACCATGACCAGCGCATACCAGTACAGGTAGCCGCGTCTGCAGCCGGCGCAGCGAGCGAGGCCAGGCCGCCGACGGCCCGCGCCGAGCCGTTGATCGGCGCCGTCGATCACGGCCTCGTCGCCGCCCTTCCACAGCCCGCTGGCCCATGCCGCGCGCCGCCGCGGCGAGCACGTTCTCGTTGAACCAGTCGAAGTAGTACTTGTTGTCCAGCAGGCGATAGACGAAGGCAAAGCGCTCGACGCAAGGCACGCGGAATGGCCGGCTCCACTTCAGGTACAGCGCCCAGGCGGTCACCACGCCGGCGACCATCAGCCAGAAGGGCAAGGTGCTGACCGAATGCAGCGCCATGGCCCAGGCGCCGTGGAACTCGCGTGCCATCTCTTCCATGGCCGGGTGATCCGGCAGCACGACGATCGAATCCTTGAAGAAGCCGCCGTACAGCATCGGCTGGATCATCAGGTAGCCGATGACCACCGAGGCGATGGCCAGCAGAATCAGCGGCACCGTCACCACCGCACGGCGATTCGTGCGGCTCGTGCACGTGCACGTGGCCGTGTTCGTCCGGCGTGGTCGTGCTCGCCCGGGAAGGGCTTGTGGCGGAAGCGCTCCGGCCCGTGGAAGACCAGGAAGTACATGCGGAAGCTGAATACAGCGCGGTGACGAACACGCTGGCCACCACGGCGAAGTAGGCGAAGCCGGCCCGGCAGGTCGCTGAAGTGCACCGCCTCGATGATGCTGTCCTTCGAGTAGAAGCCCGGCGAAGAACGGCACCGCGATCAGCGCCAAGAGCCGAGCAGCGAGGTGATCCAGGTGATCGGCATGTACTTGCGCAGGCCGCCCATGTTGCGGATGTCCTGGTCGTGGTGCATGCCCAGGATCACCGAGCCGGCCGCCAGGAACAGCAGGGCCTTGAAGAAGGCGTGCGTCATCAGGTGGAACACCGCCACCGAGTAGGCCGAAGCGCCTAGCGCCACCGTCATGTAGCCCAGCTGCGACAGCGTCGAGTAGGCGACCACGCGCTTGATGTCGTTCTGGATCATGCCCAGGAAGCCCATGAACAGCGCCGTGATCGCGCCGATGACGAGCACGAAGTTCAGCGCGGTGTCGGACAGCTCGAACAGCGGCGACATGCGCGCCACCATGAAGATGCCGGCGGTGACCATCGTCGCCGCGTGGATCAGCGCCGAGATCGGCGTCGGGCCTTCCATCGAATCGGGCAGCCACACATGCAGCGGCACCTGCGCGCTCTTGCCCATCGCGCCGATGAACAGGCAGATGCAGATCACGGTGATCAGCATCCAGTCGTTGCCGGGGAAGCTCAGTCCGGCCCAGCTCACCGGCCTTGGCGAAAGTCTCGCCGTAGTTCAGCGTGCCGGCATAGGCCGCGACCAGGCCGATGCCGAGGATGAAGCCGAAGTCGCCGACGCGGTTGACCAAGAAGGCCTTCATGTTGGCGAAGATCGCCGTCGGCTTGGCGTAGTAGAAGCCGATCAGCAGGTACGACACCAGGCCCACCGCTTCCCAGCCGAAGAACAGCTGCAGGAAGTTGTTGCTCATCACCAGCATCAGCATGCTGAAGGTGAACAGGCTGATGTAGCTGAAGAAGCGCTGGTAGCCGCCGGGCGAGGTGTCATCGTCTGCCATGTAGCCGATGGTGTAGATGTGCACCATCAGCGACACGAAGGTGACGACGCACATCATCATCGCGGACAGGCCGTCGATGAGGAAGCCGACTTCCATCTTCAGCCCGCCGACGACCATCCACTCGTAGACCGTGCTCGTTGAAGCGCGCGCCGTGGTTGGCCACGTCGTTGAGCACGAACGCCGAAGCGATGAAGGACACCAGCACGCCGAGGATGGTGACGCTGTGCGCGCCGCGGCGGCCGACCGACCTGCCGGCCAGGCCGGCGACGAGCGAGCCGGCCAGCGGCGCCAGCGCGATCAGCAGCAGCAAGTTGGGGGAAAGCGTCGCGTCGTCATGCGCTCAGCCCTTCAGAGCGTCGAGCTCGTCGACGTTGATCGTGCGCGCGGTTGCGGAACAGCACCACCAGGATCGCCAGGCCGATGGCCGATTCGGCCGCCGCGACGGTGAGGATGAAGAACACGAAGACCTGCCCCGCCATGTCGCCGAGGAAGTGCGAGAAGGCGATGAAGTTCAGGTTCACCGCCAGCAGCATCAGTTCGATCGCCATCAGCAGCACGATCAGGTTGCGGCGGTTGAGGAAGATGCCGACCACCGACAGCGCGAACAGGATGCCGCCGAGCGACAGGAAATGGCCCAGCGTCACGGTGCCGAAGCTCATTGGCGCCCTCCGCGCTGCGCGCTGCGGTATGGTGCTTGGCGGCCCGACACGCTCATGGCTGCCTCCCGGCAGCGTGCGGACTGCCTCGACGTCGGGCATCTTCACCACGCGCAGGCGGTCGGCCTTTTTGACCTTGACCTGCTGGGCCGGATCGGTCTGCCGGCTGTCCTTGCGCTGCGCGCAGCGTCAGCGCGATGGCGGCGATGATGGCCACCAGCAGCAGCACCGCCGCCACCTGCAGCGGGTAGAGGTAGTGGGTGTAGATCTCGATGCCGAGCAGCTTGCTGTTGCCCAGCTTCAGCAGCAGCGGATCGGGCGGCGGCGCTTCGGTCAGGCGGAAGCCGCCCATCAGCACCAGCGCCATCTCCAGCGCGATCAGCGCGCCGACGAAGCCGGCCAGCGGAAAGTGCTTCCAGAAACCCTCGCGCACGCTGTCGGCATTGATGTCGAGCATCATCACGACGAACAGGAACAGCACCATCACCGCGCCAACATAGACCAGCACCAGCGCGATGGCCAGGAACTCGGCGCGCAGCAGCATCCAGATGCACGACGCGGTGCCGAAGGCCAGCACCAGGTACAGCGCGGCGTGCACCGTGCTGCGCGCCGTGATGACGCGAAAGGCCGCAAACAGCAGCACGATGGAGAAGAGGTAGAAAAGCGCGCTGAGCGTGTTCATGGAATGCGGCGCCCGCAGGCCCGCTGCGACTCAGCGGTACTTGGCGTCGGCCTGCCTTCGCGGCGGCGATCTCTTTTTCGTAGCGGTCGCCCACGGCCAGCAGCATGTCCTTGGTGAAGTACAGGTCGCCGCGCTTTTCGCCGTGGTATTCGAGGATGTGGGTTTCGACGATCGAATCGACCGGGCAGCTTTCTTCGCAGAAGCCGCAGAAGATGCACTTGGTCAGGTCAATGTCGTAGCGCGTGGTGCGGCGCGAGCCGTCGTCGCGCACGTCGGACTCGATGGTGATGGCCAGCGCCGGGCACACCGCCTCGCACAGCTTGCAGGCAATGCAGCGCTCCTCGCCGTTTTCGTAGCGGCGCAGTGCATGCAGGCCGCGAAAGCGCGGGCTCAGCGGCGTCTTTTCTTCCGGGAACTGCACCGTGATCTTGCGCGCGAGGAAGTACTTGCCGGTGATGCGCATGCCCTTGAGCAATTCCAGCAGCATGAAGCTGGAGGCGAAATCCTTGATGCGACGGTAGACATGGTGTGCTCTCGAGCGCTGCCACTTTCTGCCTGCCTTGAGGCCTCAGTTCCAGATGTTCAGCGGCGACTGGATCCACAGCCCCACGACCACCAGCCACACCAGCGTGACCGGGATGAAGATCTTCCAGCCCAGGCGCATGATCTGGTCGTAGCGATAGCGCGGGAAGGTGGCGCGCACCCACAGGAACATCGTGACGACGACGAAGGTCTTGAGGATGATCCAGCCCCAGCCGGGTATCCAGGTGAAGCGGCGCGAAATCGAAGGGGCTCAACCAGCCGCCCAGGAACAGGATCACGGCCAGCATGCGACACCAGGATCATGTTGGCGTACTCGGCCAGGAAGAACATGGCGAAGGCCATGCCCGAGTATTCGATCATGTGGCCGGCGACGATCTCGGATTCGCCTTCCACCACGTCGAAGGGGTGGCGGTTGGTTTCGGCCAGGCCGGAGATGAAATACACGACGAAGATCGGCAGCAGCGGCAGCCAGTTCCACGACAGGAAGCTCAGGCCCATGTCGGCGAAGTGGCCCCTGCCCTGGCCGAGCACGATGTCGCTCATGTTCAGGCTGGCCGACACCATCAGCACCACCACCAGCGCGAAGCCCATCGCGATCTCGTAGCTCACCATCTGCGCCGAAGCGCGCAGCGCGCCCAGGAAGGCGTACTTCGAGTTGCTGGCCCAGCCGGCGATGATCACGCCATAGACCTCGAGCGAGGTGATGGCCATCAGGAACAGCAGCCCGGCGTTGATGTTGGCCAGCGCCACCTCGGGGCCGAAAGGGATCACCACCCACGCGGCCAGCGCCGGCATGATGGTCATCACCGGGCCGAGGAAGAACAGCGGCTTGTTCGCGGCGGTGGGGCGGATGATCTCCTTGAAGATCAGCTTGACCGCATCGGCGATCGGCGTCAGCAGGCCGAAGGGACCGACGCGGTTGGGCCCGGGCGCAGCTGCGTGAAGCCGATGCCCTTGCGTTCCCACAGCGTCAGGTAGGCGACGCGCGCCCATCAGCGGCAGCACCAGCGCGATGATCTTGATCAGGTTCCAGACCACGGCCCACAGCGTCGGCGCCCATGAGCGACGTGCCGAATTGGTTGACGGTGTCCAGCATCGGCGGTCCTCAGGCCCGTGCCACGGTCAGGCAGCCGAACATCGCGCCCAGCGCGGCCGTGTCGGCGCATGACCGGCGCTGATGCGCACGGCGTTGGCGCGCCAGGCTGGCGTCTTCGACTGCCGGCACGATGACCGACGCCTCGTCCCGCGACACGCGCACCGCGTCGCCGTCGCTTCAGACCCAAGCTGCTGCCACAAGCGCGCTGGGCAGGATGCGCGCGCGGCGCGCGCGCATCGGCGGTGAGCTGCAAGGATTCGGCGCGGCGCACCAGCATGTCGGTGGCATAGATCGGCACGTCGGCGATGCGCTCCAGGCCCGACGCGGCTGCACCCGACGCCGGCCGAGCGCCGCTGCTGCAGCGGTTGTCCAGCCGCGCATGGCAGCGTCGCAGCATCGCCCAGCGCCGCGGCGCGCACCTGCTCGGCGCTGTCGAAATCGAAGCCCGGCAGCTCCAGCAGGTTGCCCAGCACGCGCAGCACCTTCCACGCCGGTCGCGTTTCGCCCAGCGGCGCGACCACGCCGTTGAAGGCCTGCAAGCGGCCTTCGGCATTGACGAAGCTGCCGGCAGTTTCGGTGAAAGGCGCGATCGGCAGCAGCACGTCGGCGTTGGCCACCGCCGCGTCCTTGAAGGCCGTCAGCGCCACCACCAGGCCGCTGCCCTGCAGCGCGGCATCGGCCGCCACCGGATCGGCCGCGTCGAGCGCCGGCTCGAGGTTCAGCAGCAGCAGGCCTTCATCGGCTGCGACAGCATCTGCGCCGCGTTCAAGCCGCCCTGCGCCCGGCAGCGCGCCGACCAGTTGCGCGCCGACGCTGTTGGCGGCTTCGCCCAGATAGCCGACCGTTGCGCCGGTTTGCTCGCCGATCCAGTTCGACAGCGCCAGCAGCTCGCCGGCCTGCGGGTGCTGCGCCGCGGCATTGCCCAGCAGCAGCGCCTTGCGCTCGGCCCGCAGCAGCGATTGCGGCAATGGCCTGCGCGGCTTCACCCGGCTTGCGCCGGCAGCGGCGCGGCGACGCCCTCTGGCCTTGGCCACCGCAGCGGCGATCTCGGCCAGCGACTGCCACCCAGCCGCTCGGCGCCGCAGTCAGCCTGCTCGCCCATCGGCATCAGCCAGTCGTCGTGCAGCGCATGCAGGCTGTGGATGGCAGCGCCCTTGCGTGCCGCCTGACGCAGCCGCTGCGCAAACAGCGGATGGTCCTTGCGCAGGAAGGAGCCGACGACCAGCGCGCTGCTCAGCGTGGACAACGAGGCGATCGACGTGCCCAGCCAGCGCGCGGCTCCGGCCGGCGCGGTATTCGAAAGATCGGCGTGGCGCGTGCGATGGTCGATGTTCTCGCTGCCCATGCCGCGCACCAGCTGCGCCCAGCAGGTACAACTCTTCGACCGTGCTGTGCGCGCTGCCCAGCGCGCCGATGCTGTCCGGCGCCGAACTCGCCCTTGATGCGCTTCAGCCCGTCGGCGACATAGGCCAGCGCGGTCTGTCCAGTCCACCGCCTGCCACTCGCCGCCCTGCTTGATCATCGGCGCGCGCAGGCGCGCGTCGCTGTTCAGCGCCTCGTAGGAGAAGCGATCGCGGTCGGCGATCCAGCATTCGTTGACGTCTTCGTTTTCCAAAGGCACCACGCGCATGACCTGGTTGGCCTTGGTCTGCACGATCAGGTTGGCGCCGGTGGAATCGTGCGGGCTGATGCTCTTGCGCCGCGCCAGTTCCCAGGTGCGCGCGCTGTAGCGGAAGGGCTTGCTGGTGAGCGCGCCGACCGGGCAGATGTCGATCATGTTGCCCGACAGCTCGGAGTCGATGGTGCCGCCCTTGACCGTGGTGATCTCGGAATGCTCGCCGCGATGGATCATGCCCAGTTCCATCACGCCGGCCATTTCCTGGCCGAAGCGCACGCAGCGCGTGCAATGGATGCAGCGGCTCATCTCCTGCATCGAGATCAGCGGGCCGACGTCCTTGTGGAAGACGACGCGCTTTTCCTCGGTGTAGCGCGAAGCCGACTCGCCGTAGCCCACCGCCAGGTCCTGCAACTGGCATTCGCCGCCCTGGTCGCAGATCGGGCAATCCAGCGGGTGGTTGATGAGCAGGAACTCCATCACCGACTTCTGCGCCGCCAGCGCCTTTTCGCTCTTGGTGCGGACGATCATGCCGGCGTCACCGGCGTGGCGCAGGCCGGCATCGGCTTGGGCGCCTTCTCGATGTCGACCAGGCACATGCGGCAGTTGGCCGCGATGCTGAGCTTCTTGTGATAGCAGAAGTGCGGCACGTACACGCCCGCCGCGTCGGCGGCATGCATGACCATGCTGCCGGGAGCGATGCTGACCTTCTGGCCGTCGAGGGTCATCTCGATCATGTCGTGGCCACCGGCTGTGCGACGAGGCAGCTCTTGTGCTCGACGTGATACACGAACTCGTCGCGGAAATGCTTGAGCATGCCCTGCACCGGCAGTGCCGCGGCATCGCCCAGCGCGCAGATCGTGCGGCCCATGATGTTGTCGGACACCGAACTCAGCAGGTCCAGGTCTTCGCATGCGCCCTGGCCGTGCTCGATGCGATCGACCATGCGCCACAGCCAGCCGGTGCCTTCGCGGCACGGCGTGCATTGGCCGCAGCTTTCGTGCTGGTAGAAATAG
The DNA here is from genome assembly GCA_963837675.1 of uncultured beta proteobacterium. Classification (GTDB taxonomy): domain Bacteria; phylum Pseudomonadota; class Gammaproteobacteria; order Burkholderiales; family Burkholderiaceae_C; genus Rubrivivax. The sequence continues at coordinate 48,990 of CAWIOH010000006.1, forward strand.
CTCAGGCGCAGCAGGCTCTGCACCATGCAGCGCGTGTCGTCCATGACGATCACCGCGCCCGAGCCGAGCATCGAGCCGGCCTTGGCGATGGCGTCGTAGTCCATCGTGATGTCCATCATGATGTCGGCCGGCAGCACCGGCGCCGACGAGCCGCCCGGGATCACCGCCTTCAGCGTGCGGCCCGGGCGCACGCCGCCGGCCAGTTCCAGCAGCTTCGCGAAACGGCGTGCCCAGCGGCACCTCGAAGTTGCCGGGCCGCGCCACGTCGCCGACGACGCGAGAAGATCTTCGTGCCGCCGTTGTTCGGCTTGCCAATGGCCAGGTAGGGCTGCGCCGCCGTTGCGGATGATCCACGGCACCGCGGCGAAGGTCTCGGTGTTGTTGATCGTCGTCGGCTTGCCGTACACGCCGAAGCTGGCCGGGAACGGCGGCTTGAAGCGCGGCTGGCCCTTCTTGCCTTCCAGCGATTCGAGCAGCGCCGTCTCTTCGCCGCAGATGTAGGCGCCGAAGCCGTGAAAGGCATGCAGCTGGAAGTTGAACTCGCTGCCCAGGATCTTGTCGCCCAGGTAGCCGGCCGCGCGCGCTTCTTCCAGCGCCTCTTCGAAGCGTTCGTAGACCTCGAAGATCTCGCCGTGGATGTAGTTGTAGGCCGTGGCCACGCCCATCGCGTAGGCGGCGATCGCCATGCCTTCGATGACGATGTGCGGGTTGTAGGCCAGGATGTCGCGGTCCTTGCAGGTGCCCGGCTCGCCTTCGTCGGAGTTGCACACCAGGTACTTCGGGCCCTGGAAGTTCTTCGGCATGAAGCTCCACTTCAGCCCCGTCGGGAAGCCCGCGCCGCCACGGCCGCGCAGCCCCGAAGTCTTGACCTCGGCGATGACCTGGTCCGGCGTCATGCCCGCGCCGCCGTCCAGGCCGAGGATCTTGCGCAGCGCCTGGTAGCCGCCGCGCGCCTCGTAGTCGCGCAGCCGCCAGTTGCTGCCGTCCAGGCCGTCGTAGATCTGCGCGCCGAGGTGCCGGCCGTGGAAGCAGGTCTCGCTGCCCGTTGGTCTTGAACCTGGAGAGGTCAAGCATCGCCAGTGCTTTGCTTGGCGTTCGTCTTCAGCACTGTCGAGCAGCTCATCGAGGCGCCCGGCTTGTCCATGTAGCTGAGCATCTCGCGGTCGTTGACCAGCATCACCGGCGCGTCGGCGCAGGCGCCCAGGCATTCGCTGGGCTGCACGGTGAACACGCCGTCGGCGCGTGGTGCCGTAGGGCTCGACACCGAGCTTCTTGCACACATGCTGCAGCGCCGTCTCGCCGTCGCGCAGCTGGCACGGCAGGTTGGTGCAGACGTTGAGCTTGAATCGGCCCACCGGCTGCTGGTTGTACATGTTGTAGAAGGTGGTGACCTCGTGCACCGCGATCGGCGCCATGCCCAGGTAGGCGGCCACCGCGTTCTCGGCCTCGGCGGAGACGTGGCCCTGCTCGTGCTGCACGATCGCCAGGCAGGCCATCACGGCCGACTGCTTCTGCTCCGGCGGATACTTGGCCACTTCCTTGGCGAAGCGCGCACTGGGTCTGTTCCGTCAATTTCATCGATCGATCTCGCCGAACACGATGTCCATGGTGCCGATGATCGCCACCGCGTCGGCGATCATGTGGCCGCGCGCCATCTCGTCCAGCGCCGCCAGATGCGGGAAACCGGGCGGGCGGATCTTCAGCCGGTAGGGCTTGTTGGCGCCGTCGCTGACGATGTAGATGCCGAACTCGCCCTTCGGGTGTTCCACCGCCGCATAGGCCTCGCCCTCGGGCACGTGCATGCCTTCGGTGAAGAGCTTGAAGTGGTGGATCAGCTCCTCCATGTTGGCCTTCATGTCCACACGCGACGGCGGCGCCACCTTGTGGTTGTCGGTGATCACCGGCCCGGGGTTGACGCGCAGCCAGTCGACGCACTGCTTGATGATGCGGTTGGACTGGCGCATCTCCTCGACGCGCACCAGGTAGCGGTCGTAGGTGTCGCCGTTGCTGCCCACCGGGATGTCGAAATCCATGCGCTCGTAGACGTCGTAGGGCTGCTTCTTGCGCAGGTCCCAGGCGATGCCGGAGCCGCGCAGCATCGGCCCGGTGAAGCCGAGATTCAATCGCGCGCTCGGGCGTGACCACGCCGATGCCGACGGTGCGCTGCTTCCAGATGCGGTTGTCGGTGAGCAGCGTCTCGTACTCGTCGACGTAGCCGGGGAAGCGCTGCGTGAAGGCGTCGATGAAGTCGAGCAGGCTGCCGCTGCGCGTCGTCGTTCAGTCGCGTCGATGGCCTTCTGGTTCTTGATGCGCGATACCTTGTACTGCGGCATCGTGTCGGGCAGGTCGCGGTACACGCCACCGGGGCGGAAGTAGGCCGCATGCATGCGCGCGCCCGACACCGCCTCGTACATGTCGAACAGGTCCTCGCGCTCGCGGAAAGCATAGATGAGCATGTTCATCGCGCCGCAGTCCAGCCCGTGCGCACCCGAGCCACAGCAGGTGGTTCAGCAGCCGCGTGATCTCGGAGAACATGACGCGGATGTACTGCGCGCGCTCGGGCACGTCGATGCCCAGCAGCTTCTCGATGGCCAGGCAGTAGGCGTGCTCGTTGCACATCATCGAGACGTAGTCCAGCCGGTCCATGTAGGGCAAGCGTCTGGATGTAGGTCTTGCTCTCGGCCAGCTTCTCGGTGGCGCGGTGCAGCAGGCCGATGTGCGGGTCGGCACGCTGGATCACCTCGCCGTCGAGCTCGAGCACCAGGCGCAACACGCCGTGCGCGGCCGGGTGCTGCGGGCCGAAGTTCAGCGTGTAGTTCTTGATCTCGGCCATGACTCAGTGCAAGCCCGCCGTAGTTGTCTTCGCGCACGACGCGCGGCGTGATCTCGCGCGGCTCGATCGTCACCGGCTGGTAGATGACGCGCTGCGTCTGCGCGTCGTAGCGCATCTCGACATGGCCCGTGGTCGGGAAAGTCCTTGCGCATCGGGTGGCCGATGAAACCGTAGTCGGTGAGGATGCGGCGCAGGTCGGTGTGGCCGTCGAAGACGATGCCGTACAGGTCGAAGGCTTCGCGCTCGAACCAGTTGGCCGCGGACCAGACATCGGTGACCGAGGCCACCACCGGCAGACTCGTCGTCGGGCGCAAAGACCTTGAGGCGCACGCGCCAGTTGTGCTCGATCGACAGCAGGTGCAGCACCACGCAGTAGCGCAGCACCGTCCCAGGGCTGGTCCTTGTAGCTGGAATAGTCCAGGCCGCACAGGTCGATCAGCAGCTCGAAGCGCAGCTCGGCGTGGTCGCGCAGGCTCAGCGCAGCGTCAGGTAGTCGGCGGCCGGACACGGTGATGGTGAGCTCGCCGCGCTCGCGCACGAGCGTGCCGATCGCCGGGCCGAGCACCGCTTCGCAGTGTGGCTTGCAGTTGGTCGAGTTTGAGGCGTCATCGGTCGGGATGCGGCGTTCTTGTGCTTGTCGTTCAGCGCGCGATGGTGTTCTCGCGGCGGATCTTGTTCTGCAGCTGCAGGATGCCGTAGAGCAGCGCCTCGGCCGTGGGCGGGCAGCCCGGCACATAGACATCCACCGGCACGATGCGGTCGCAGCCGCGCACCACCGAGTAGCTGTAGTGGTAGTAGCCGCCGCCGTTGGCGCAGGAACCCATGCTCAGCACCCAGCGCGGTTCGGCCATCTGGTCGTAGACCTTGCGCAGCGCCGGCGCCATCTTGTTGCACAGCGTGCCGGCGACGATCATCAGATCGCTTTGCCGGGGGCTCGGGCGGAACAGCATGCCGAAGCGGTCGATGTCGTAGCGCGCCGCGCCGGCGTGCATCATCTCCACGGCGCAGCAGGCCAGTCCGAAGGTCATCGGCCACAGCGAGCCGGTCTTCGACCAGTTGATCAGCTTGTCCACCGAGGTGGTGACGAAGCCTTCTTTCAGTACGCCTTCGATGCCCATGCGTCTCGAGTCACTCCCAGTCGAGTGCGCCCTTCTTCCATTCGTAGACGAAGCCCACGACCAGGATGGTCAGAAAGAGCATCATGGCCCAGAAACCTGACGGCCCGATTTCACGCAGGGCCACGGCCCAGGGGAACAGGAAGGCAATTTCCAGGTCGAAGAGGATGAACAGGATCGCCACCAGGTAGTAGCGCACGTCGAACTTCATGCGCGCATCTTCGAAGGCTTCGAAGCCGCATTCGTAGGGCGAGTTCTTCGCTGCATCGGGCCGGTTGGGGCCCAGCGCGAAGCCGATCAGCTGCGGCGCGACACCGACCGCCACGCCCACCAGGATGAACAGGATGACGGGCAGGTACGGTTGCAGGTCCATGGGCTGTGGGTAGGTCTTTGGGTTGCGTCGGCCTGCCTGCAATGCAAGCCAGTGCCCTCGACGGCTGCAATGAAGGCCTTTGGAGCCGCTCATCGCACGATGCGTTTCCTGGCTGGTGCCGACGGCGAGACTCGAACTCGCACAGCTTTCGCCACTACCCCCTCAAGATAGCGTGTCTACCAATTTCACCACGTCGGCGCAGGTCCGTCGACTCATCGGGTGACCTGAGGAAATGACACCCTTGCCAACGCAGAATTCTAGCTGCAATTGCATGCAGCTTTCCGCGCTGCAGCAATGCTGCGCGCCGGTCCGCCAGGCGTCGAACTCAGAGCTATTTGCCGGCGCTGGCTGCCGCTGCTGCGGGCACCGCGGCCGCGCGGAATGGCCGCGGGCACGCCGAGCGCCGCCGAGGCAGGCGCCGCCGGTGCCGTGCCGGGAATGGCGGGCAGGCTCTGCGGAGCGCTGGCCGCTGGCGCGGCGCGGTCGAGCACGCTGCCGCCACTGTTGAGCGGCGCAGCGCATCGAGCCGGTCGTTGCCGAGAAAGGCCAGCGCCAGCGTGCAGACGAAGAAAACCGCGGCGCAGGCGGCCGTCGAGCGCGACAGGAAGTTGGCACTGCCGCTGGCACCGAACAGGCTGCCCGAGGCGCCGCTGCCGAAGGACGCGCCCATGTCGGCGCCCTTGCCATGCTGGATCAGCACCAGGCCGATCATGGTCAGCGCGGCAAGCAGCTGCAGTGCGTGAATGACGGTGGTCCAGAGTTGCATGTTGGCTTGTTGTCTTGCGAACGATTTGTCTTGCGAAAGGTTGGCGCTTCAGCCGGCGGCGCGGCAGATGGCGACGAAGTCGGCGGCCTTCAACGCAGCGCCGCCGACCAGTGCGCCGTCGATGTCGGGCATGCGCGAACAATGCGGCTGGCGTTGTCGGGCTTGACGCTGCCACCGTAGAGCATGTGTCATCTGCGGCGGCGCGCGGCGTGGCGGCTTGCAGCTGCGCGCGCAGCAACTGGTGCACCTCCTGCGCCTGCTGCGGCGTGGCGCTGCAGGCCGGTGCCGATGGCCCAGACGGGCTCATAGGCCACCACCATCTCGGCCGCGCAATGCGCCAGCGTGTGGATCACCGCCGAGAGCTGACGCTTGACGACGGCAGCGGTCTCGCCGGCTTCGCGCTGCGCCAGCGTCTCGCCGACGCAGACGATGGGCGTCACGCCCCGGGCCAGCGCGGCCTGCGCCTTCTCGGCCACCGAGTGCGTCGCTCTCGGCGTGCATCGCGCGGCGCTCGGAATGGCCGACGATGGCGTAGCGGCAGCCGAACTCCTTCAGCATCGACGCCGACACCTCGCCGGTGTAGGCGCCATGCTCGTGCGCCGAGCAGTCCTGGGCGCCCCAGCGAACGTCGCCGCCGGCCAGCGTGACCGCCGTCTCGGACAGGTACGGGAAAGGCACGCACACCGCCACGTCGGCGCCGAAGGGCCGCGCCGCCAGGATGCCGGCCAGCAACTCGGCATTCGCCGGATGGCTGCCGTGCATCTTCCAGTTGCCGACGACCAGCTTGCGCCGCACCGTCATGCGGCACTCCAGTCGAGCACGATCTTGCCGACATGCACGCTCGATTCCATCAGCGCGTGCGCCTGCGCGGCCTGTGCCGCGGGAAACACCTTGTAGATCACCGGCTTGATCTTGCCGGCTTCGATGCGCGGCCAGACCTGCTCGCGCAGCTCCTGCGCAATCACAGTCTTGTAGGCCACCGAGCGCGGCCGCAGCGTGCTGCCGATGATCGACAGTCGCTTGCGCAACACCGCGCCCATGTCGATCGTGGCCTTGGCGCCGCCTTGCACGGCGATCACCGCGATGCGGCCATCATCGGCCAGGCATTCGATCTCGCGCGCCACGTAGTCGCCGGCGACCATGTCGAGCACGACATCGACGCCCTTGCCCTGCGTCAGGCGTCTTGACCTCGGCTACGAAGTCTTGCGTCTTGTAGTTGATGGCGTGGTCGGCGCCTTCGGCCAGGCAGGCAACGCACTTTTCGTCGCTGCCCGCCGTGACGATGACCGCCGCGCCGATCGACTTGGCCAGGTGGATCGCGGCCACGCCGATGCCGCTGGACCCGCCCTGGACCAGCAGCGTCTCGCCGGTCTTCAGGCGCGCGTTCTGGAACACGTTCTGCCAGACGGTGAAGAAGGTCTCGGGCAGGGCCGCGGCCTCGATGTCGCTCAGGCCCTTGGGCACCGGCAGGCACTGGCCGGCCGGCGCCACGCACAGCTGCGCATAGCCGCCGCCAGCGACCAGCGCGCAGACGCGGTCGCCGATCTTCAGGCCGGCCGCCGCCAGAGTCGGCGGCCAAGCCGACGGCCACCGTGCCGGCGATCTCCAGGCCCGGCAGGTCGGACACGCCCGGCGGCATCGGGTACAGGCCCTTGCGCTGCAGCACGTCAGGGCGGTTGACGCCCGAGGCGGTAACGGCAATCAGCAATTCGCCGGCCTTTGGCACCGGGTCGGGCCGCTGCGCCGGCACCAGCACCTCGGGACCGCCCGGCTGCTTGATCTCAATGGCTTGCATGCTCGCTCCTCGGACTCGCCTCCGGGGCAGCGACCCCGGGCGGCGTTCAGTCACGCTTCGGCGTGTCGGTATCGACGGCCGCCGCGGGTGCGGCTTCGGCCACCGGCTCGCGACGCGGACGATCACGCTCGCGTCGCCGCGGTCACCATGGTCGCGGCGCGGGCGGTCACCATATTCGCGGCGCGGTGGACGCTCGCGCTCTTCTTCCATGCCTTCGGGCCGCTCCAGCAGCGCCTTCATCGACAGCTTGATGCGGCCCTTCTCGTCGGTCTCGAGCACCTTGACCTTGACGATCTGGCCTTCCTCGAGGAAGTCGGTCACTTTCTCGACCCGCTGGTGCGCGATCTGGCTGATGTGCAGCAGCCCGTCCTTGCCCGGCAGGATGTTGACCAGCGCGCCGAAGTCCAGGATCTTGGTGACCGGGCCTTCGTAGACCTTGCCCACTTCGGCTTCGGCGGTGATCTCCTCGATGCGCTTCTTGGCAAACGCGGCCTTGTCGGCATCGGTGGAGGCGATGGTGATGGTGCCGTCCTCGCCGATGTCGATGACGCAGCCGGTCTCTTCGGTCAGGCCGCGGATGACGGCGCCGCCCTTGCCGATGACGTCGCGGATCTTCTCCGGGTTGATCTTCATCGTATACAGGCGCGGCGCGAACTGCGACACCTCGGCCTTGGCTTCGCCCATCGCCTCCTGCATCTTGCCCAGGATGTGCAGCCGCGCTTCCTTGGCCTGCGCCAGCGCGACCTGCATGATTTCCTTGGTGATGCCCTGGATCTTGATGTCCATCTGCAGCGCGGTGATGCCGCTGGTGGTGCCGGCCACCTTGAAGTCCATGTCGCCGAGGTGATCCTCGTCGCCGAGGATGTCGGTCAGCACGGCAAAGCGGTTGGCGTCCTTGATCAGGCCCATGGCGATGCCGGCCACGTGCGCCTTCATCGGCACGCCGGCGTCCATCAGCGCCAGGCAGCCGCCGCACACCGAGGCCATCGACGACGAGCCGTTGGATTCGGTGATCTCGCTGACCACGCGCATGGTGTACGGGAAATCGTCCTTCTTCGGCAACGCCGCCAGCAGCGCGCGCTTGGCCAGGCGGCCGTGGCCGATTTCGCGCCGCTTCGGGCGAACCGAAGCGGCCCGCCTCGCCGGTGGCGAAAGGCGGCATGTTGTAGTGCAGCATGAAGTTGTCGGTGAACTCGCCGGCCAGCGCGTCGATGCGCTGCGCGTCGCGCTCGGTGCCCAGCGTGGCCACCACCAGCGCCTGCGTCTCGCCACGCGTGAACAGCGCCGAGCCGTGGGTGCGCGGCAGCACGCCGTTGCGGATTTCGATCGGGCGCACGGTGCGCGTGTCGCGGCCGTCGATGCGCGGCTCGCCGGCCAGGATCTGGCTGCGCACGATGCGCGCTTCGATGTCGAACAGCTGCGCTTCGACCTTGACGGCGTCGAACTCGGCGCCCTCGGCCTTCAGCGCGGACATGCACGCTGGCGTAGGCTTCGCGGCAGGCCTGCGTGCGCGCTTGCTTGCTGCGGATCTGGTAGGCCGCGCGCAGCGGGCCTTCGGCCAGCGCGTTCAGCTTGGCGATGAAGGCCTCGTCCTTGGCCGGCGCCTTCCAGTCCCACTCGGGCTTGCCGGCGTCGCGCACCAGTTCGTTGATCGCGGTGATGGCGATGTTGCCCTGCTCATGGCCGAAGACCACGGCGCCGAGCATGATTTCTTCGCTCAGCATGTCGGCTTCGGATTCGACCATCAGCACGGCCGCTTCGGTGCCGGCGACCACCAGGTCGAGCTTGGAATCGGCCAGCTGCGTCTTGCCCGGGTTGAGCACGTATTCGCCGTTGACGTAGCCCACGCGCGCCGCGCCGATCGGGCCGTCGAAGGGGATGCCGCTGATCGCCAGCGCGGCGCTGGTGCCGATCATCGCGGCGATGTCGGCCTGCACCTCGGGGTTCAGGCTGAGCACATGCACGATCACCTGCACTTCGTTGTAGAAGCCTTCGGGGAACAGCGGGCGGATCGGGCGGTCGATCAGGCGGCAGGTCAGGATCTCCAGCTCGCTCGGGCGGCCTTCGCGCTTGAAGAAGCTGCCGGGGATCTTGCCGGCGGCGTAGGTCTTCTCGGTGTAGTCCACCGTCAGCGGGAAGAAGTCCTGCCCCGCCTTGGCTTCGGTCTTGGCCACCACGGTGGCCAGCACCACGGTGTCGTCGATGTTCACGACCACGGCGCCGCTGGACTGGCGCGCGATCTCGCCGGTTTCCAGCGTGACGGTGTGCGGGCCCCACTGGAAGGTCTTCGTGACCTTGTTGAAGATGCTCATAGGTAGTTCTCCATAATGGATGCGGCACGCTTGGGGTGGTGCCATTGACCTGGAGCGGGCTTCCCTTGGCGGCATGCCATTCCAGCGATGCCCGAGGCGGTGCGCCGGTGGAATGACAAAGCAGCGTGTGACAAGTGCCCTGCCCCAAACAGCCCGAGCGGCAAATGCCGCACGGGCTCTCGGACCTTCATCGTGGCCTTACTTGCGCAGGCCGAGCTTGGCGATCAGCGCGGTGTAGCGCTCGGCGTCCTTGTCCTTCAGGTAGGACAGCAGGCGCTTGCGCTGATTGACCATCTTCAGCAGGCCGCGGCGGCCGTGGTGGTCCTTCAAGTGCAGCTTGAAGTGCGGGGTCAGTTGGTTGATGCGCGCGGTGAGCAACGCCACCTGCACTTCCGGCGAGCCGGTGTCGGCCGCGCCGCGCGCATTGGATTGGATGATTTCGGCGACTTGCGCGCGCTGGCCAGGGTCATGGGATTTCCTAAGGTGTTGGAAACCGCCTGTGCCAGCAGGCCGCAGTTGCGGCGCTGAAGACGGTCCCCGGTGCGACTTGCGACTACAGGTGGAACCGACCCGTAGCGTGCTGATTCCTCGGCGCTGCAGCACGCGGCCGCGGCGACAAAGAGCCTCGATTATAGCTGCAATGCGCCGGCCAGGCGCTGCAGCCCGGCCGTCAAGCGCTGCGGGTCGCTGCGAGGCGAAGCACCAGCGCAACCAGCCTTCGCCTTCGCTGCCGAAAGCCATGCCCGGCGCCAGCCCAAGGCCGTGGCGCTCGACCAGGCGCTTGGCAAGGGCCAGGGAATCGTCCTGGCCTTCGATGCGGAAGAAGGCATACATGCCGCCTTCGGGCCGCGCCACCTGCACCCCGGGCAGGGCGCCAAGGCCAGTCGACCAGCAGGTCGCGGCAGGCGCGCAGCCGACGTACCAGCGCCGGCACGAACTCCGGTGCGATCTGCAACCCGGCCAGCGCGCCGCGCTGCACGAACACCGGCGCGCACGAGGTGTTGAACTCGATCAGCTTGCCGACGGCATCGACGTGGCCGCGCGGCAGTACCAGCCAGCCCAGCCGCCAGCCGGTCATCAGCAGGTTCTTGGAGAAGCTCTGCGCCACCACCAGGCGGTCATCGATCGGTGGCGATATCGAGGAAGCTCGGCGCCGCGACGCCGTCGGCGAACCAGAGGCGCTCGTACACCTCGTCGGCGACGATCCAGGTGCCGGTGCGGCGGCAGTGCTCCAGGATCGCTTGCTGCTCGGCGCGCGTCAGCGTCCAGCCGGTGGGGTTGTTCGGCGCATTGACCAACAGCACCCGGGTGCGCGGTGTGACCGCTGCGAACAGCGCATCCAGGTCCAGCGACCAGCACCCCACGCCGCGGTTGCAAGGCAATGCGCCGCACCGCAGCGCCCATGATCTGCGCTTGCGCCGTCAGGTTGGGCCACAGCGGCACCACTGCCGCCACCTCGTCGCCGGCGTCGGCGAGCAGCTGCATCGCCAGCATCAGCGCACTGACACCGCCCGAGGTGACGGCGATGCGTTCGGCATCGATGCGGCCGTGCAGCGCGGAGGCGTAGTCGGCCAGGCCTTGTCGCAGCTCGGCCAGCCCCAGGTTGTGCGCGTAGAAGGTCTCGCCGGCCAGCAGCGACCGGGATGCGGCTTGGCGAATCGCCTCGGGCGTGACTTCGTCGCTTTCGCCGAACCAGAAGGCCAGGACGTCGCTGCGCCCGAGGCCGGCGTTGGCGACCTCGCGGATCTTCGATGCTGGCAAGCGGGCAATGGCATCGCGCATGGCGGGTTCCTGAAGCGGAAATGAGCGCGACGCGGCGCTTTGATGCAACGCAAAGCGCGTGGCCTTGAAAAGCCGAGGCGCGTTGCCATCTGTTTGGCATGGGTAGCGACGGATTTGTCGCCGCCGGCTTTCATTCTAGGAGTTGAGCATGTTTCTCGTTCCCATGACCCGCAACGCCGAGTTGGCGCGCAGCTTCGACCGCCTCTTCGACGACACTTTCGAGCGCTTCTTCGCCCCGGCCGCGCAAGCCGGCACCGATGTCGCGCGCAGCCCCGCACTGGACGTTGCCGAGTCCGAGCGCGCCTACACCGTCAAGCTCGACTTGCCGGGTGTGGCCAAGGAGGATGTGAAGGTCTCCATCGACGGGCGGCGCATCAGCATCGAGGCGCAAACACGCAAGGAAGAAGAGAAGAAGGAAGGCGAGCGCGTCGTCTATCGCGAGCGTTCGGTATCCAGCTTCGCGCGCAGTTTCACCGTGGCCGCCGAGGTCGATCAGGCCGAATCCGTGGCGAAGATGGAAAACGGCGTGCTGACGCTGACCTTGGCCAAGCGCGGCGCCGCCGCATCGGCGCAGTTGACCGTCAACTGATCTCGCTCCAGGCTCAGGCCTGCGCCAGATCCCAACGCGGGCGCACGTCGAAAGCGCCCGCGCTGTTGATCGCACCCACGCCGCGCTGCACGCGCAGCGCGGCGGCCAGCGCGATCATTGCGCCGTTGTCGGTGCACAGCGCCAGTTCCGGGTAGTGCACGCTCGCGCCGCGACGCGCGCATTCGTGGCCCAGTCGCTCGCGCAGGTGCGCATTGGCACCGACGCCGCCGGCCACGACCAGGCGCTTCAGCGCGCTGGCTTGCAGCGCGCGCATCGATTTGGCACACAACACGTCGACGATGGCGGCTTGCACGCTGGCAGCCATATCGGCCCGCTGCGTCGGGTTCAGCGGCGATGGCAGGCGACCAACGCGCACCGCCACCGCGGTCTTCAGGCCGGCGAAGGAGAAGTCGAGATTCGGCCTGTGCAACAGCGGTCGCGGCAGGTCGAAGGCTTCGGGGTTGCCGCTTCGCGCCAACAGCGCCAGCGCCGGCCCGCCCGGATAGCTCAGTCCGAGCAGCATGGCGCTCTTGTCGAAGGCCTCGCCGGCGGCGTCGTCCACCGTTTCACCGAGCAGGGTGTAGCGGCCGACCTCGTCGACCCGCATCAACTGGGTATGTCCACCGGAAACCAGCAGCGCGACGAAAGGGAAGCTGGGCGGATCGGCCGACAAGAAGGGTGACAGCAAGTGGCCTTCCAGGTGGTGCACGCCCAGCGTCGGGCGGCCCAGTGCGGCGGCCAAGGCTTCGGCCACACCGGCGCCGACCAGCAACGCCCCAGCCAGGCCGGGACCACGGGTGTAGGCGACGAGGTCGATGTCGTTCAGGGCCGCGCCGGCCTCGGCCAGCACCTGCCGCGTCAACGGCAGCACGCGGCGGATGTGGTCGCGCGACGCAAGTTCGGGCACCACGCCGCCGTAGGCATGGTGCATGTCGACCTGGCTGTGCAGCGCCTGCGCACGCAACTGCGGCATCTCGTCGGCGCTGAACGACACCAGCGCCACGCCGGTCTCATCACACGAGCTTTCGATGCCAAGGACGTTCATCGCCGGGCGCGGCTCAATGGTTTTCGCGCGCGTGGTTGATGGTGTACTTCGGCAGTTCGATGGTCACATCCTGGTTCGACAGGATCGCCTGGCACGACAGCCGCGACGTCGGCGTCAGGCCCCAGGCACGGTCGAGAAGGTCTTCTTCGCTTTCATCCATTTCGCCCAGCGAATCGAGGCCATCGCGCACGATCACGTGACAGGTGGTGCAGGCGCAGCTCATCTCGCAAGCGTGTTCGATGGCGATGCCGTTCTCCAGCAGCGCCTCGCATACCGAGGTGCCGCTTGGCGCCTCGATCTCGTCGCCCAACGGGCAGAGTTCGGCGTGCGGCAGGATGCGGACGTGCGGCATGCTCAGACGTCTTCGATGCTGCGCCCGGCCAGCGCCAACCGAATGCCGTGGTTCATGCGCGCGGCGGCGAATTCTTCGGTGCCCTTGGCCAGCGCCTCGACCGCGGCATTGATGGCGTCGTGGTCGTTACCGGCGGCTGCTGCGGCCACGCTGACCATCAGGGACTCGATGGCCGCGCGCTCGCGGTCCGACAGCAGACCGCCATCGGCCGCCAGCGCCGAACGCGTGGCCAGCAGCAGCCGCTCGGCATCGACCTTGGCCTCACGCAACGCGCGCAGCTGCATGTCGTCCTGCGCATGGGTGAAGCTGTCGCGCAGCATCTGCGCCACCTGCTCGTCGCCGAGGCCATAGCTGGGCTTGACGACGACGCCGGCCTGGACACCGCTGCCGGTTTCCAGCGCAGACACGCTCAGCAGCCCATCGGCATCGACCTGGAAGCTGACGCGAATGCGCGCCACGCCGGCGGCCATCGGCGGGATGCCGCGCAACTCGAAGCGTGCCAGCGAGCGGCAATCGGCGACCATCTCGCGCTCGCCCTGCAGCACGTGAATCGCCATCGCCGTCTGGCCATCCTGGTAGGTGGTGAATTCCTGCGCCTTGGCCACCGGAATGGTCGTGTTGCGCTCGATGATGCGCTCGACCAGCCCGCCCATCGTTTCGATGCCGAGCGACAGCGGGATCACGTCGAGCAGCAGCAACTGGCCGTCCTGGGCATTGCCGGCCAGCGCGTTGGCCTGGATCGCCGCGCCGAGCGCCACCACCTCGTCGGGGTTGATGTTGGTCAGCACCTTGGCCTGGCCGTCTGCGCCGAAGAACTCAGCCACCGCCCGGCGCACCGCCGGCATGCGCGTCGCGCCACCGACCATGACCACGCCCTTCACGTCGTCGCGCCGCACCTGCGCGTCGCGCAGCACCTTGCGCAGTGCCGCCAGCGTGCGATCCAGCAGCGGCCGCGTCAGCGTCTCGAGTTGCGTGCGCGTGACCGGCAAGTGCAGCGATTGGCCTGCCAGCTCGCACTGCAGCGTGCTCGATGCGACATCACTCAGCGCCTCGCGCGTGCGCCGCGCGGCCGCCAGCAGTGCGCTCTTGTCGGCGGGCCGCGCGGCCACCTGCGTGCCTTGTTGCAATGCCCAGGTGGCCAGCGCATGGTCGAAGTCGTCGCCACCGAGCGCGGCATCGCCGCCAGTGGCGACCACCTCGAATACGCCGCGCGTCAGCCGCAACAGCGAGACGTCGAAGGTGCCGCCGCCCAGGTCGAAGATCGCGTACAGGCCCTCGCTGCCATTATCCAGCCCGTAGGCCACCGCGGCGGCCGTCGGCTCGTTGATCAGGCGCAGCACGTTCAACCCGGCGAGCCTGGCGGCGTCCTTCGTCGCCTGGCGCTGGGCATCGTCAAAGTAGGCCGGCACGGTGATGACCGCACCGAACAATTCGTCGTCGAAACTGTCCTCGGCCCGCTGCCGCAACGTGGCCAGGATGTCCGCCGAAACCTCGACCGCCGTCTTCGGCCCCTGGCGGGTGCGCAGCGCCACCATGCCCGGCTGGTCGATGAAATCGTAGGGCAGATGCCCGGCCCCGTGAATGTCGGCCAGCCGACGTCCCATCAGGCGTTTGGCCGAGGCGACGCTGTGCGCCGCATCGTCGGACTGGTGCGCTCGGGCCTCGTAGCCGACCTCGCGCCGCTGCCCTTCCAGGTAGCGCACCACCGATGGCAGCAGCACGCGGCCCTGCGCGTCAGGCAGGCATTCTGCAACGCCATGTCGCACGGCCGCCACCAGCGAATGCGTGGTGCCGAGATCGATGCCTACCGCGATACGGCGCTGATGCGGGTCGGGCGCCTGACCTGGCTCGGAGATTTGCAGCAGCGCCATTCAAGCAGACCGCTTCATTGTTCGAGCGCCGCCAGGCGACTGTCGATGTCCTGCCTGAAACGCGCAACGAACATCAATCCGCGCACCAGCGCCGCAGCCGCGGGCGCATCGTGCTTTTCGTCCAGCAACAGCGCCAGCCTCTGCAAGGCCTCGTGCTCATGTTGCCTCACCTCTTCGCTCAGACGTTGCACCGCGACTTCGTCGTCTGCGTCGTCCAGCGCCTCGCGCCAAGCCATCTGCTGCACCAGGAAATCCTTGGGCATGCTCGTGTTGCGCTCGGCGTCGATCGGTGCGCCGCGCCGCTGACATAGATAGGCTGCGCGCTGCAGCGGCTGCTTCAGCCGCTGGTAACCCTGATTGACGCGCACCGCCCATTGCATCGCGATGCGCTGTGCCGCCGCACCGTCGGCAGCGAAACGGTCGGGGTGGACCTCGGCCTGCAACTGGCGCCAGCGCCGGTCAAGCAGATCGGCATCCATCGCAAATGTTTCGGGCAGCCCGAAGAGCGTGAAGTCGTCGTCGTCGAGTTTCATCACGCGGGGAATTCGAGGCCGGCCGCCGGCGGCCGGCCTGGCGAAAGGCTCAGACGCGGAAGGATTCGCCGCAACCGCAACGATCCTTCTCGCGCGGGTTGTGGAATTTGAAGCCTTCGTTCAGCCCCTCGCGCACGAAGTCGAGTTCGGTGCCATCGAGGTACGGGAAACTCTTCGGATCGACCAGCACCTTCACGCCATGACCTTCGAAGACCATGTCCTCTGGCGCCACCTCGTCGGCGTATTCGAGCTTGTAGGCCAGGCCCGAGCAGCCGGTGGTCTTGACGCCCAGGCGCACGCCGACACCCTTGCCACGCTTGCCGATGTAGCGCGAGACATGGCGTGCCGCCGCTTCGGTCAGGGTCACCGACATGTTCAGTGCGTTCCTTGTTTGGTCTTGTAGTCCAGCACCGCGGCCTTGATGGCATCTTCGGCCAGGATCGAACAATGGATCTTCACCGGCGGCAACGCCAGTTCCTGCGCAATGTGCGTGTTCTTGATGTCCATCGCCTGGTCGAGCGTCTTGCCCTTGACCCATTCGGTAACCAGCGACGACGAGGCGATCGCCGAACCGCAGCCATAGGTCTTGAATCGCGCGTCCTCGATCAGCCCGGTTTGCGGGTTGACGCGGATCTGCAGCTTCATCACGTCACCGCAGGCCGGCGCGCCGACCATGCCGGTGCCGACGCTGTCATCGCCCTTGTCGAAGGAGCCGACGTTGCGCGGGTTCTCGTAGTGTTCAACGACTTTTTCACTGTAGGCCATGTCATTTCTCCTGGATGTGGTCGGCTCAATGGGCCGCCCACTGGATGGTGCTGATATCGATGCCGTCCTTGTACATCTCCCACAGCGGCGAAAGCTCGCGCAGCTTGGCGACCTGCTGCTGCAGGGTCTTCACCGCATAGTCGATTTCCGCCTCGGTGGTGAAGCGGCCGATGGTCATGCGCAATGACGAGTGCGCCAGTTC
Organism: uncultured beta proteobacterium; assembly: GCA_963837675.1. Classification (GTDB taxonomy): domain Bacteria; phylum Pseudomonadota; class Gammaproteobacteria; order Burkholderiales; family Burkholderiaceae_C; genus Rubrivivax. The sequence continues at coordinate 65,323 of CAWIOH010000006.1, forward strand.
GTCGCTGCGGCCCAGCGCGCGCAGCACGTAGCTGGGCTCCAGGCTGGCCGAGGTGCAGGCCGAGCCGGAGGACACCGCCAGCCCCTTGCAGCCCATGATCAGCGATTCGCCCTCGACGTAGTTGAAGGAGATGTTCAGGTTGTGCGGCACGCGACGCTCGAGGTCGCCGTTGATGAACACCTGCTCGATGTCGGACAGGCCGTTCAGCAAGCGCTGCTGCAGCATGCGGATGCGCTCACGCTCGGCGCCCATCTCGGCCTTGGCGATGGCGAAGGCCGCGCCCATGCCGACGATCTGGTGCGTGGGCAGCGTACCCGAGCGCATGCCGCGCTCATGCCCACCACCGTGCATCTGCGCCTCGATGCGCACCCGCGGTTTGCGCCGCACATACAGCGCGCCGACGCCCTTCGGGCCATAGGTCTTGTGCGAAGCCAGGCTCATCAGGTCGACGGGCAAGCATGCCAGGTCGATGTCCACCTTGCCGGTGGCCTGCGCCGCATCGACATGGAAGATGATGCCGCGCTCGCGGCAAATCTTGCCGATGGCGACGATGTCCTGGATCACGCCGATTTCGTTGTTGACCAACATCACCGACACCAGGATCGTGTCCTTGCGCAGCGACTGCTCCAGATTGTCGAGATCGAGCAGGCCGTTTTCCTGCACCTCCAGGTAGGTGGCTTCGAAACCCTGGCGCTCCAGCTCGCGCACCGTGTCGAGCACAGCCTTGTGCTCGGTCTTCACCGTGACGATGTGTTTGCCGCGCGACTGATAGAAGTGTGCTGCGCCCTTCAGCGCCAGGTTGATCGATTCGGTCGCGCCCGAGGTCCAGACGATCTCGCGCGGATCGGCGCCGACCAGCCCGGCCACCTGCCCGCGCGCTTCTCGACCGCTTCTTCCGCCTCCCAGCCCCAGGCATGGCTGCGCGACGCCGGGTTGCCGAAATGCTCGCGCAGCCAGGGCACCATCGCATCGACCACACGCGGGTCGCAGGGCGTGGTGGCGCCGTAGTCCAGGTAGATCGGGAAATGCGGTGTCATTGAGCGCTTGCTGCGGGTTGAGAGAGACAGAGTCACTTGGACAGCGCGCTGCCCAAGGCAAAGACGGAATTCGGCGCGGTGATCTTGATCGGCCGCACCACCGGTTGCGAGGAGATCGCGCGCTTGACCGGCGCGATCCTGGATCGAAATGCCCTTCGCCAGTTGCTCATCGACCAGCTTCTTCAGCGAGATCGAATCGAGATATTCAATCATCTTCGCGTTCAGGCTGGCCCACAGGTCATGCGTCATGCAGCGGCCGGTGTCGTCGCCCATGCAGTTTTCCTTGCCGCGGCAGCCGGTGGCGTCGATCGGCTCATCGACGGCGACGATGATGTCGGCCACGGTGATCTCGCCCGCGCCACGGCCCAGCGAATAGCCGCCGCCGGGGCCGCGCGTGCTTTCGACCAGCTCATGGCGGCGCAGCTTGCCGAACAGTTGCTCCAGATAGGACAGCGAGATCTGCTGGCGCTGACTGATGGCCGCCAGCGCCACCGGCCCGACGTTGGAACGCAAGCCCAGATCGATCATCGCAGTGACGGCAAAACGGCCCTTCGTGGTCAGACGCATAGAAATCTCCAATCAGCCTTGCGGCGCAACGGCGAGGCAGCGAACAGGGTTCGACAACTACGGAACGCTACTTTGCTGGACGCCGGCAACAATGCCGGGTTAACCCTCGACTGATTCCTACTAGTTCAGTCAAGTATATCCGAACCCGAGTGATTTGGTCGAGTTTGAACCAAAGAGTTCCGTTGCGACTGCTCAGGCCGCGCTCTGCCCCCGGCCGGCTGCGGCGGGCGGCAGGTCGTGTCCGGCAGCGCCAAATGCCTGCTCGCGCAACAGGGCGAGTTGATCGCGCATGCGTGCCGCCTGTTCGAACTCCAGGTTGCGGGCGTGTTCGAGCATCTGCTTCTCCAGCTGCTTGATGCGCTTGCCCAGATCCTTCTCGCTCAAAGACTCGAATTGCGCTGCGGCCTGCGCGGCCTTCAGGTCGTCTTTGGCGCTCTTGTCGGAGACCACGCCGTCGATCATCTCGCGCACCTGCTTGCTGATGCTGCGCGGCGTGATGCCTTCGGCCAGGTTGTGCGCCGTCTGCTTGGTACGCCGGCGCTCGGTCTCGTCGAGCGACGCGGCGCATCGAATCGGTGATCTTGTCGGCGTAGAGGATGGCGCGACCGTTCAGGTGACGCGCCGCGCTGCCGATGGTCTGGATCAGACGAGCGCTCGGAGCGCAGGAAGCCTTCCTTGTCGGCATCCAGGATCGCCACCAGACGAGACTTCCGGCAGGTCCAGCCCTTCGCGCAGCAGGTTGATGCCCACCAGCACGTCGAACAGACCCAGGCGCAGGTCGCGGATGATCTCCACGCGCTCGACCGTATCGACGTCGCTGTGCAGGTAGCGCACCTTGACGCCGTTGTCCGACAGGTAATCGGTCAGCTGCTCGGCCATGCGCTTGGTCAGCGTGGTGATGAGCACCCGCTCGTTCAGCTTCACCCGCGGATGGATCTCCTGCAGCACGTCGTCCACCTGATGGGCCGCGGGGCTGACTTCCACTTCGGGGTCGACCAGGCCGGTGGGCCGCACCAGCTGCTCGACCACCTGGCCAGCATGGTCCTGCTCGTAGGGCCCTGGCGTGGCCGAGACAAACACCGCCTGGCGCATCTTCGTCTTCGAACTCGTCGAACTTCAGCGGCCGGTTGTCCAGCGCGCTGGGCAGGCGGAAGCCGTACTCGACCAGCGTCGTCTTGCGCGCGCTGATCGCCGTTGAACATGCCGCCGAGCTGGCCGATCAGCACGTGGCTCTCGTCGAGGAACATGATCGTGTCGCCGGGCAGGTAGTCCACCAGCGTCGGCGGCGGCTCGCCCGGCAGGGCGCCGCGAGATGGCGCGTGTAGTTCTCGATGCCCTTGCAGTGGCCCACCTCCTGCAGCATCTCCAGGTCGAAGCGCGTGCGCTGTTCAAGACGCTGCGCCTCGACCAGCTTGCCGTTCTTCACCAGTTCGTCCAGCCGCTCGCGCAGCTCGGCCTTGATGGTGTCGATGGCCGAAACCACGCGCTCGCGCGGCGTCACGTAGTGGCTCGACGGATAGACGGTGAAGCGCGGGATCTTCTGCCGGATACGCCCGGTCAGCGGATCGATCAGCTGCAACGATTCGACCTCGTCGTCGAACAGCTCGATACGGATCGCCAGCTCGGAATGCTCCGCCGGAAAGACGTCGATCGTGCCGCCGCGCACGCGGAAAGTGCCGCGCGAGAAATCGGTCTCGTTGCGCTGGTACTGCATACGGATCAGCTGCGCGATGACGTCGCGCTGGCCGATCCTGTCTCGCACGCGCAGCGTCATCACCATCTTGTGGTAGTCCTGCGGCGAGCCGATGCCGTAGATCGCGCTGACGCTGGCGACGATGATCACGTCGCGCCGCTCCAGCAGGCTCTTGGTCGCCGACAGCCGCATCTGCTCGATGTGCTCGTTGATCGAACTGTCCTTTTCGATGAACAGGTCGCGCTGCGGCACATAGGCCTCTGGCTGGAAGTAGTCGTAGTAGCTGACGAAGTACTCCACCGCGTTCTTCGGGAAGAACTCGCGAAACTCGCTGTACAGCTGCGCCGCCAGCGTCTTGTTCGGCGCAAACACGATCGCCGGGCGGCCCAGCCGTGCGATGACGTTGGCCATGGTGAAGGTCTTGCCCGAGCCGGTGACGCCGAGCAGCGTCTGGAAGCTCAGCCCGTCGCTCGAGCCGCCGACGAGCTGCTCGATGGCCTGCGGCTGGTCGCCGGCCGGCGCATAGGGTTGGAACAATTGAAAGGGCGAGTCCGGGAAAGACACGAATTCGCCCGCGCCTGCGTCCCGTGCGGTGTCGACTTCGGACAGCTCGATCATGCGACCCTCCCTCTAGAATTGCGCTGCGCGCGCGCCATGTCCGCGCCGCAGCGCAAAACCATACAGGTTAGCGCACGCCAGCTTGCCAGCGCCGCCCACGACTCAGTCGAAAGTCTTGATCATGTCGCTCTTCTCCACCATCGAAATGGCCCCACGCGATCCGATCCTGGGCATGACGGAGCAGTTCAACGCCGATCCCAACCCCGCCAAGGTCAACCTCGGCGTCGGCGTCTATCTCGATGCCAACGGCAAGCTGCCGATCCTGCAATGCGTGCTGGCCGCCGAGAAGCAGATGGCCGATGTGCCGAAGCCCAAGGGCTACCTGCCGATCGATGGCCTGGCCGACTTATGACCGTGCGGTGCAGCAGCTGGTCTTCGGCGAGCACAGCGAGGCGCTGCGCGACGGCCGCGTTGCCACGGTGCAGACGCTCGGCGGCACCGGCGGGCTGAAGGTTGGGGCGGACTTTCTGCGGCGGCTGAGCCGCGGGCGAGCGTGCTGCTCAGCGACCCGAGCTGGGAGAACCACCGCGCGCTGTTCACGCAGGCCGGCTTCGAGGTGGACACCTATCCCTACTACGATGCCGATGAGCAGGGCCTGCGCTTCGACGCGATGCTGGCGGCGCTGCGCTCGGCGGCCGAAGGCACGATCGTCGTGTTGCACGCCTGCTGCCACAACCCGACCGGCTACGACCTCGACGCCGCGCAGTGGGCCGCGTGGTGCAAGTTGATGCAGTCGGGCAGCCTGGTGCCGTTCCTCGACATGGCCTATCAGGGCTTCGGCGACGGCATCGCCGAAGATGGCGCGGCGGTGCAGCAATTCCTGCAGCTGCGGGCATGGACTTCTTCGTCGCCACTTCCTTTTCGAAGAGCTTCTCGCTGTATGGCGAGCGCGTCGGCGCGCTGAACGTGGTCTGCGCAAGCAAGGAAGAAGCGTCGCGCGTGCTGTCACGGCTGAAGGTGCTGGTGCGCGGCAACTACTCCAGCCCGCCGACCCATGGCGCGACCGTGGTGGCGACCGTGCTGACCACACCGGCGCTGCGGCGACAATGGGAGGAAGAACTGGCGGGCATGCGATTGCGCATTCGCGGCATGCGCGAAGCGCTGGTGCGCGCAACTGGCCGAGGCCGGCGTGACCCGCGACCTGAGCTTCATCCTGCGGCAAAAGGGCATGTTCAGCTACTCGGGCCTGAGTGCGGCGCAGATGCAGCGCCTGCGCAGCGAGTTTGGCATCTATGGCATCGATTCGGGCCGCATCTGCGTGGCCGCACTGAACGAGCGCAACCTCGGCCCGGTGGTGGCGGCGATAGCCCACGTTGTCCGACAGGCAGATTGGATGAGATAGGTGTTTCCTCGGACCACCCCCTTCTCGCTGGCACTTCATGGCCAATCGGAACATAATTGGTGCAGTGCACCATTTGATGATTCAACAACTCAAAGGCCCAATCGATGCTCTACCAATGGTATGAAACCCAGCGTGCGCTGCTGGCCCCCTTCTCGGAATTCGCCAGCGCATCGGCCAAGCTGTACAACCACCCGCTGTCGCCGTTCACGCACACGCCGCTGGCGCAACGCATCTCGGCCGGCATGGCCTTGATGCATCGGTTGTCCAAGGATTACGAGAAGCCGCCGTTCAACATCACCACGGCCACGGTGGATGGCATCGAAGTCGCCGTTCAGCAGCAGACCGCGCTGAACAAGCCCTTCTGCCGACTGCTGCGCTTCAAGCGCTTCACCGACGACCCACGGCGCGCTGGAGCGCATGAAGTCGCAACCCACGGTGCTGGTGGTGGCGCCGCTGTCCGGGCACCATTCGACGCTGCTGCGCGACACCGTGCGCAGCCTGCTGCAGCACCATAAGGTGTACATCACCGACTGGACCGACGCGCGCATGGTGCCGGCCGATCAGGGCCCTTTCGGGCTGGATGACTATGTGGCGCTATGTGCGGGAGTTCATCCGCCAGGTGGGCCCGCGGGTGCATGTGATCTCGGTCTGTCAGCCGACGGTGCCGGTGCTGGCCGCCGTGTCGCTGATGGCCAGCGCGGGCGAGACGACGCCGCTGACGATGACGATGATGGGCGGCCCGATCGACGCGCGCAAGAGCCCGACCGCCGTCAACGACCTGGCCATCAAGAAGAGCTTTGCCTGGTTCGAGAACAACGTGATCTACCGCGTGCCGCAGAACTTTCCTGGCGCGGGGCGGCGCGTCTATCCGGGCTTCATGCAGTACACGGGTTTCGTGGCCATGAACCCCGATCGCCATGTCACGTCGCACTACGACTATTTCCTCGATCTGGTGCGCGGTGACGAAGAGAGTGCCGAATCGCATCGGGCCTTCTACGACGAGTACAACGCCGTGCTCGACATGCCGGCCGAGTTCTATCTGGACACGATCAAGAAGCGTGTTCCAGGACTTCGTGCTGGTCAACGGCACCTGGGTCGTCGACGACCAGCCGGTGCGCCCGCAGGACATCACCGACACGGCACTGCTCACCATCGAGGGCGAACTCGATGACATCTCCGGCGCCGGTCAGACCAAGGCCGCCCATGGCCTGTGCACCGGCATCGACAAGCAGCACCAGTTCCACTACGACGCCCTCGGCGCCGGACATTACGGCATCTTCTCCGGCCGGCGCTGGCGTGAGGGGGTTTATCCGAAGGTGCGCGATTTCATCGCCGCCTACGACCAGGCAACTGCCGGCGAATCCTGCCGTGGCACGGCCTCGCGCCAAATCGGCGACGCGCAAGCCCGCGCGACGCGCCTGACGATGGGATCGGCGTGTCGGCACCAACGCCCCGGCCCGGCGAGCCCAGCACGCTGATCGACGCGCTCGATGCCGCGCTGCCACAGACGCAGTGCACCCGCTGCGGGTACCCCGATTGCCACGCCTACGCGCAGGCGATCGCACAGGAGGGCAGCGACATCAATCGCTGCCCGCCCGGCGGCGCGGAAGGCATCGCGCGTCTGGCCGCACTGACCGGCCGGCCCGTCAAGCCGCTGGACGCAGAGCGTGGCAGCGAGGGCCCGCGTCGCCTGGCGGTGATCGACGAGGCCTGGTGCATCGGCTGCACGCTGTGCATCAGGGCCTGTCCGGTGGATTGCATCGTCGGTGCACCGAAGCTGATGCACACCGTGATCGACGAACTTTGCACGGGATGCGACCTGTGCGTTCCCGTCTGCCCGGTGGACTGCATCGCGATGATCGACGTCACTGGGGCAAACACGGGCTGGCAGGCATGGAGCCCGCGGCAGGCGGACGTCTGGCGCGCGAGCGCTATGCCTTCCACCGCGAACGTAGCGAGCGTGATCGTCGCGAAAACGATGAACGCCTGGCGGCCAAGGCGCAAGCCAAACTGGCCGATCTGCAGGGGCACTCTCAGATCATCGACCCCGAGACGCTGCAGCGCAAGCGCGCCGTGATCGAGGCGGCGATCGCGCGCGCCAAGGCGGCGCGACGACGCGTGAGCGCCTAGGCACGCAGCGGCCACACGAGCCCCCGACCTCAACCCAACCCGTCACCGCCATGACAGACGCCCAGGTCGAGGAATTTTTCGCCACGCTGCGAGCCGCCAATCCGCAGCCGGTCACCGAACTCGAATTCAGCAGCGTGTTCGAGTTGTTGGCGGCCGTGCTGCTGTCGGCACAGGCCACCGACGCGAGCGTGAACAGGGCGACGCGCCGGCTGTTCGCGGTGGCCGGCACGCCGCAGCGATTGCTGCGCGCTGGGCGTGGAAGGGACTCGAGCCCCTCATCCGCAGCATCGGCCTTGTACCGCACCAAGGCACGCAACCTGATCGCCACCTGCGCGCTACTGCTCGAACAGCCATGCCGGGGCAGTGCCCCGCGATGGTCGATGCCCTGCAGGCCTTGCCCGGCGTCGGCCGCAAGACCGCGAACGTCGTGCTCAACGTGGCCTTCGGCGAACCGACCTTTCCCGTCGACACCCATGTGTTTCGCGTTGCCAACCGCACCGGCCTGGCCAGCGGAGGCACGCCAGCGCCAGGTCGAGGTCGGCCTGCAGCGGCGCGTGCCGGCGCACTACGCCGGCCCATGCGCACCACTGGCTCGATCCTGCACGGGCGCTATGTCTGCCTGGCGCGCAAGCCACTGTGCGCTGCAGTGCAGCGTGCGGCATTGCTGCGACATGGGCCGCAGCGTGCCGAATTGACAGCCGTGCCCCGGCACGACAGCGTCGCCGCGCGACGCCACCCTACAATGCGGCCGCCGTCCGAGTCCGCACGCCATGTCCCAGCTCGAAGACCTTGCCGAACGTGTCGAACGTCTCCTGCTGCGGCACGAGGAACTGAAGCGCACCAATGCACTGCTCACCGAACAGGTGGCGGCACTGAGCAGCGAGCGCGACAGCCTGCGCTCACGCCTCGGCGCGGCGCGATCGCGCATCGACGTGCTGCTCGAGCGTCTGCCCGGCGAACAGCGGCGCCACCGGAGTGCGCCGATGAAGCAACTCGAAGTCACCATCCTGGGCCAGAGCTACATCCTCGCTTGCCCCGATGGCGGCGCAGCGCTTCGTTGAACGCTGCCGTGGCCAGCGTGGACCGAGAGATGAGTGGCATCCGCGATGCGGGCAAGGTGCGGGCGCGCGAGCGCATCGCGGTGCTGGCTGCGTTGAACCTGGCTTACCAACTGGCCGAGCGGCCCGAAGCTCGAAGCCGGCCGCGTCCCCGGCGGCCGGGCGACGTCGCCCGACCTCGACGGGCTGATCCGGCGCATCGACGCCGTACTCGGCGACGATGGCCAACTGTTGTGATATCGGCGGCACCACAGCGACGAATTGCGGCCCTAGAATGGATCCGTCCGTCGCGTTCGCGGGAGTCTTATATTTCCTTGAACCGATGCTCTTTGAGCAAGGGCTTGGAACATCGCTTGGCGGGCGTGATCGTCTCGCGTCAGATGAACCCGAAGCCAAGCTGACCTCGCCCACCTGAACTCCACTTGGGTTCAGGAATGCGGCTCACGGTTCGCGACGGACACCCACTCTGAGCCCAGTCACGATGCCGCGATACTGGCTGATGAAAAGCGAGCCCTCCGAGGTCTCGATCGACGATCTGGTGGCGGCGCCCGGCCGAGACATTCCGTGGACCGGCGTACGCAATTATCAGGCGCGCAACTTCATGCGCGACGACATGCGCAGCGGCGATGGCGTGCTTGTTCTACCACTCTTCCTGCGCCGAGCCGGGTGTGGCCGGGCTCGCACGTGATCGCCGGCAAGCCCAGGGCCGACAGCACCCAGTTCGACGCGGACAGCGACTACTTCGACCCCAAGGCCAGCACCGACAAGCCGCGCTGGGTGCAGATCGACGTGGCGCTGACGCGCAAGACCAGGCTGCTGAGCCTGCGCGAGATGCGCGCCGCCCCCGGGCTGGCGACGATGCGCGTGCTGGCCACCGGCAACCGCCTGTCGATCACGCCGGTCACGCCCGTGGAATGGCGTGCGGTGCTGCGCCTGCTCGATCGCTGATGCCAATCGATGGCGGGCTGGCCGTCGAACTGCTTGCCCTTGGCCTGGCCACCGGGTTCTTGGCGGGCATGCTCGGCATCGGCGGCGGCATGCTGCAGGTGCCGTTCATGACCATCATCCTGTCGAAGAAGGGCGTGCCCGCAGGCATCGCGATCAAGATGGCCATCGCCACCTCGATGGCCACCATCGTCTTCACCTCGCTGTCCAGCCTGCGCGCCCACCACCGACGCGGCGCCGTGCGCTGGGATCTCGTGCGCGGCATCGCGCCGGGCATCGTCGGCGGCGGCCTGATGGCCGGCGCGGGCATGTTCGCACTGATCAAGGGGCCACACCTGGCCTACCTGTTCGCGCTGTTCCTGGGCGTGTCGGCACTGCAGATGCTGCGCGATCGCAAGCCGCAGGCCAACCCGCACGATGCCGGGCCGGCTCGGGCAGGCGGCGGTGGGCGGCGTCATCGGACTGTGTCCGGTTTGCTCGGTGCCGGCGGTGCCTTCGTCGCCGCGCCCTTCATGACCTGGTGCAACGTGCCGATGCACACCGTCGTGGCCACCAGCGCGGCGCTGGGCTTCCCGGTGGCACTGGCCAGCACCGCCGGCTACTTGATCAGCGGTTGGGACCTGCCGGCCGCGCTGCCCGGCGCCTTCGGCTACCTGTACTTGCCGGCAGTGTTGATCGTCTCGGCGGCCAGCGTGAGCATGGCACCGCTGGGTGCGCGCGCCGCGCACGCCACCGACGTGTCTGCAGCTAAAGCGCCGCTTTGCGATGGTGCTGTTCGTGCTGGCGGCCTACATGGTCTCTCGCGCCATTGGCGCGTGAGCGGCGTTTCGGCCACCTTCGAAGCGGATGCTGGCCAGCGTCAGGTGATTGCCGCCGCGCCGCCGCGCTTCTGCCAGCGCGCCTTCGCAGGCCGCCAGCAGTTCCTGCTGCGAGCCCGCGGTGTGCGGAAAGCTGGCCACGCCCATCGACACGCTGAAGCCCAGTTCCTCGCCATCGAGAACGACGATCTGGGTCGCGCATTGGCGGCGAAGACCTTCCATGCGCGAATGTGCGGTCGCCAACCCGACACCTGAGAGCAGCACGCCGAACAAGCGTTCATCGAGCCGGCAGGAAGCGAATCCATGGCACGCGTGTTGCCGCGTAACAGCCGGCCCATGGCTTCGAGCACGCGGGCCTCGGCCGGCTTGCCGCCGGCGCTGACCTTTTCGTTGAACGCGTCGATCTCGATCAGCACCATCGCGAACTCGCGATGCTCGCGCGTCGACAGATCGACCTCGCGGCGCAACTGATCCTCGAACTGCGGCCGCGTGTATAGCCCGGTGGCCGCATCGCGCAGGCCCTGATCCGACAGCTCGAGGCGCAGCTTCTCGTTGGCCCGTTGCTGCCGTTCAAGCTGCTCCAGCGCCGTGCGCAACTGAGCTTCCTTCTGGCGTTGCGGCGACTGATCGAGCCACAGGCTGCACAGCCAGCGCGTACCGTCCGGCTGCGCGACAGCCAGGCGCAACACCAGGAAATCATGCCGCGCGCCGGCCCACTCGAAGCGATGCTCGGTGCCCAGCGCCTGATCCTGGGCCAACGCCGTCTGGTCGGCAGCGCGCCAGGCGGTGGCCAAGGTCGGATCGACCAGCTCGGCGTCGGCATGCGCCACGATCTCGGCCGGCGCGCGCCCAAGGAAGACGGCCATCGCCGAGTTGACGTACTCGTAGCGCCCCGTGGCGGCATCCTTGATGGCCACCAGCGCAGCTTGACGCCCCAGCCAATGCTCAAGCAACCCAGCCAAGGCCGCCGCAAAGCGCGGCTCGACCCTGTCGGCGCGGGCGGTTTCACTGCGGGGAGATGGCATCGACATGGGTCGCGGTGCTCGGACTCGGAAGAAGGTGCCAGGGCCCCGCCAGCGGGGATGGCACGCCGACCATTGTGATGGTGGTTCGTGCTGCCTGGCAGAGCAAGCATCGATTGGGCGCGCCGGGCTTTTCCCCCTAGTTTGAATGCATCAGTTGTGCTATCGCCACCGCACGGCAGGCGGCCGCCAGCCTGCGCGATCGGCATCGACAATGCCCGGGTGCGGGATTTCGATGCCATCGTTGTCGGCGCCGGCGCCGCCGGGCTTTTTTGCGCCGGCATCGCCGGCCAGCGCGGGCTGCGCGTGTTGTTGCTCGATCATGCAAGCCGCATCGCCGACAAGGTGCGCATCTCGGGCGGCGGCCGCTGCAACTTCACCAACCTCGGCTGCACGGCGGCGAACTTCCTCTCGGACAATCCCGCCTTTTGCCGATCGGCCCTGGCGCGTTTTCGACCGGCCGATTTCATATCGCTGCTGCGCCGCTACGGCATCGCATTCCACGAAAAGCATCGCGGTCAGCTTTTCTGCGATGGCACCGCCGAAAGCGTCATCGCCATGCTGCTGGCCGAATGCGCCGCTGGCGGCGTCGAGCGCTGGCAGCCTTGCAAGGTCCTTGCGGTGCGCCGCGCCGGCAACGGCTTCGAACTCGACACCGCGGCCGGCCCGGTCGGCGCGGCGCGTCTGGTGGTGGCGACCGGCGGCCTCTCGATCCCGAAGATGGGTGCCAGCGACTTCGGCTACCGACTGGCGCAGCAGTTCGGGCATCGCTTGGTCGAGCCGAGGCCGGGGCTGGTGCCGCTGGTCTTCGACGCGGCCGCGTGGGCGCCTTACTCGACGCTGTCGGGCTTGTCCCTGGAAGTCGACATTCAAGCCGGCGAGGGCAAGGGCCGGGGGCGCTTCACCGAAGACCTGCTGTTCACCCATCGCGGGTTGAGCGGGCCCGCCGTGCTGCAGGCTTCCAGTTACTGGCGTGAAGGCGGCGCGCTGCGCGTCGACCTGGCACCGGGCTGCGACCTCGAAGCGCTGTTGCAGTCATCGAAACGCGCTTCGCGGCGCCAGCTCGGCAATCAACTCGCGCTTCATCTACCGCAGCGGCTGGCCGATGCCTGGCTGCAGCATTTGCGACTCGATGGCAGGTCGGCGATGCCCCAGGTGCGCGATCGGGATCTGTCGCGGCTGGTGCAGAGCCTGCGTCACTGGACTTTGCATCCGCAAGGCAGTGAGGGCTGGCGCAAGGCCGAGGTCACGGTCGGCGGCGTGGACACGCACGAGTTGCACAGCCAGGATCTGCGCAGCCGCCTTGTCGAGGGCCTGCATTTCATTGGCGAAGTCGTCGATGTCACGGGTTGGCTCGGCGGCTACAACTTTCAATGGGCCTGGTCCAGTGCCGCTGCCTGTGCGCTGTCGATGCCGTAGACGGCTGGCGCATCGGCCAGCGCGATGCTTTCAGGCTAGAATGCGCGTTTTCCTGCCGGACCCTTCCAAGATTCATGACCACGATTCGCGTCAAAGAGAACGAGCCATTCGACGTTGCCCTGCGCCGCTTCAAGCGCACCATCGAGAAGATCGGCCTGCTGACCGAACTGCGCGCCCGCGAGTTCTACGAAAAGCCGACTTCCGAACGCAAGCGCAAGAAGGCGGCCGCGGTGAAGCGACACTACAAGCGCGTGCGCAGCATGCAGCTGCCGAAAAAGCTTTTCTGACACCCGGCAGACCCACGGCACGAGCCCGCAGGCACCGGCTGCTGCGGGCTTGTTCTTTTCGCACGACCGACATATGAGTCTGAAAGACCGCATCACCGAGGACATGAAGGCGGCCATGCGCGCCAGGGATGCCGTACGGCTGACGACGATCCGCATGTTGCTGGCGGCGTGCAAGCAGCGCGAGGTGGACGAGCGCGTCGAGCTCGACGATGCGGGGGTCATCGGCCTGGTGGACAAGCTGATCAAGCAGCGGCGCGATTCGATCGCCGCGTTCGAACAAGGCGGCCGCCCGGATTTGGTGGCCAAGGAGAGTGCCGAAATCGAAGTCCTGCGGGTCTATCTTCCGCAGCGACTGAGTACTGCTGATATTGCGCAGGCCGTGACCGCCCTGGTAGCCGAACTCGGTGCTTCCGGCGCCGGCGACATGGGCAAGGTCATGGCCGCGGCCAAGGCCCGCTTTGCCGGCAAGGCCGACATGGCGGCGGTGTCGGCGGCGGTGAAACAATCGCTGTTGAAATGAGGTCGCCAGCATGAACACCACCCTGCCCGTCCAGACGATCGCGCCGGATGTTTGCGTCGCGCCGCAGTTGTCCCCCGAAGCCATGGCCGAGGCCGCTCGCGCGGGATTTCGCAGCGTGGTCAACAACCGGCCCGATTTCGAAGAAGGTCCGGCGCAACCGACCAGCGCCATGATTGAAGCGGCCGCCAGGGCTGCCGGCCTCGAGTATCGTCATCTGCCCGTCAGCCCGTCGAACCAGACGCCGGCCGAAGCCGCGTCGATGGCGTTGTTGCTGCAGGAACTGCCACGACCCCTGCTGATGTTCTGCCGATCGGGCGGCCGCTCCAGCCGTCTGTACCACCTGGCCACCGGCACCTGAGCGCACGCACCGGCAAGGGGCATCCGACCCATGCCGTTTGCCCCGTGCTTTCCCTAGGGGCGCGCAAGTCCGCCTCCGAATGGCGGGACGAGTCCGTACAGTTCAGCTTGCGCGCGGCAGGCCGCTCGTCGGTTGTTCCGCCGGTTCACGTCCCTATCGCCAGTCACGACCACGGAGGCCTGCCTTGGGCGCCTTGTTGAAACTCTCCAGCGGCGTCGATGCCATCAGCGGCCGCATCGGCAATTTCATCCGTTGGCTGGTGCTGGCCTCGGTGTTGATCAGCGCCGGCAACGCCATCGTGCGCAAGCTATTCAACACCAGTTCGAACAGCCTGCTCGAAGTGCAGTGGTACCTGTTCGCTGGCGTGTTCATGCTCGGCGCGGGCTTCGCGTTCTTGCGCAACGCGCATGTGCGTATCGACTTCGTCTCGAACAAGCTGTCCAAGCGCACCAACGCCATCATCGATGCTGTCGGAATCGTGGTCTTCGTGATCCCGCTGTGCGTCATCCTGATCGACCTGAGTTGGCCGCTGTTCCATACCGCGTGGCAAACAGGCGAGATGTCGCAGAACGCCGGTGGCCTGATCCGTTGGCCGGTGCTGCTGCTGATGCCGGTCGGTTTCGCGCTTCTGTTGTTGCAGTCCGTCTCGGAGCTGATCAAACGCATCGCCTTCCTGCTTGGGCGTATCGAACAGCCGATAAGCGCCGAGCCCGGGCATTCCGAAGTGGAAGGCTTGGCCGAGCAGATGAGCCCCGACCACGAACACGATGAGGCCGAACGCGCGACCCGGCAGCCACTCGACGCCGGCTCGAAGGGGCATTGAATGAGCGCGTTCATCGCCCAGAATTTCGTCCCGATGCTGTTCGCCGGCTTGTTCGTGTTTCTGCTCTCCGGTATCCCGGTGGCCTTCGGCCTGGCCGCCACCGGGCTGCTGTTCGGCTTCATCGGCATGGAAGCCGGCCTGTTCAACAGCAACCTGTTCCAGGCGCTGCCACTGCGCGTGTTCGGCATCATGCAGAACGACACGCTGCTGGCGATCCCGTTCTTCACCTTCATGGGCATCATCCTCGAGCGCTCGGGCATGGCCGAGGACTTGCTGGAGACGGTAGGCCAGGTCTTCGGGCCGGTGCGCGGCGGTCTGGCGATCGCCGTGATCCTGGTGGGCGCGCTGCTGGCGGCGACCACCGGCGTCGTCGCCGCGGCGGTGATCTCGATGGGCTTGATTTCGCTGCCGATCATGCTGCGCTACGGCTACAACCGCACCATCGCCACCGGCGCCATCACCGCGTCGGGGACGTTGGCGCAGGCCATTCCACCGTCGCTGGTGCTGATCGTCATGGCCGACCAATTGGGGCGTTCGGTGGGCGACCTGTATGCCGGCGCCCTGGCTCCGGGGCTGATGACGGTCGGGCTGTACTTGGCCTTCGTGATGCTCGTCACCTTGGTGCGGCCCAAGTGGGTGCCGGCCCTGCCGCCCGAAGCGCGCATCTACCGTGAGGACAACGGCGCCAGCGGGCACATCTCGCTGGTGCTGCTGTTCGTAGTTGTGCGCTGGCGCAGGCTATGCCTGGTCGCAAGTGCACGAAAGCATCATCAACCCGATGATCGAACGCAGCCTGCCGGCGCCGGGCGACGAAATCCTGATCATGTCGATGACCGTGGCGTCGTTCCTGGCCTTGGGACTGGCGCTGCTGAACAAGTTGCTGCGCATCGGCTTGCTGTCGCGGCTGACGGAGCGCGTGACCTTCGTGCTGATTCCGCCGCTGGTGCTGATCTTCCTGGTGCTGGGCACGATCTTCCTGGGCATCGCCACGCCCACCGAAGGCGGCGCGATGGGTGCCTTGGGCGCGCTGATCATGGCCATCTCGCACGGCAAGCTGAGCAAGGCGCTGCTGGTCCAGGCACTGGACAACACCACCCGGCTGTCATGTTTCGTGCTCTTCATCCTGATCGGATCGACCGTCTTCAGCTTCACTTTCAATGCGGCCGACGGCCACATCTGGGTCGAGCACCTGTTCACCAACATGCCCGGCGGTGCCATCGGCTTCCTGATCGTCGTCAACATCCTGATCTTCGTGCTCGGATGCTTCATCGACTTCTTCGAGATCGCCTTCATCGTCATCCCGATCCTGGCACCGGTGGCGAACAAGATGCTCGGCCCCTTGCTGCCCGAGGGCACACCGCCGAACATGACGCTGGTCTGGTTCGGCGTGATCGTGGCGATGAACCTGCAGACCTCGTTCCTCACGCCGCCTTTCGGCTTCGCGCTGTTCTACCTGCGCAGCGTGGCCGCCAAGGCCGACTATGTCGACCGCATCACCGGCGCCAAGCATCAAGGCGGTGACGACGCCGCAGATCTACAAGGGTTCGATCGCCTTCATCTGCCTGCAGGTGGTCATGGTGGCGTGGTGATCGCCTTCCCCGACCTCGTGGTGGGCGGCATCGACAAGGGCCCGAAGATCGATGTCGACAAGGCGCTTGCGGCCAGACTGCGACAGCCGAGCCGCGAACGCATCGGCGAACACTTCGGCGTTCGGCAGCCGGTGAAGGCGGCGCTCCGGTGCCGGCGGCGTGCGCACGCGAGCAGGACGGATCGATGCGGATCCTGCTGGAATCGATGAAGCGCGACGCGGAGAAGAAGTAGGTAGCGGGCGCAGGAGGCATGACGCTGCGACCGGGACCGGGACACAGCAAGAAGAGCCCCGCCGCGGCGGGGCCCTTTTTGCTTCGTGCCGACGATGTGCATCGGCCGGGAAAAGCAGGGTCAGAGCTTCTGCGACTGCATGAAGTCGTCGCCCGCGGTTCTCGGTGAAGCGGAACCACAGGTTCTGGTCGCGCCGGAAGTTCGCGTAGCTCGGCGTAGATCTTCTTCCAGTCGGGTTGGTGTGCGTTCAGGTCCGGCATAAACCTCCTGCGATGGCTTGAACGCCGCATCCATCACGTCCTTCGGGAAGGCAGCACCTTCGCGCCGCCGGCTACCAACTCGCTTCAACGCAGCAGGATTCGAGCGTCGTACTTGGCCATGCATGTCCACGTGCGCGCCGCCGCGAGCGTGGCGACGATCATGCCTTGTACTCGGAGGACAAGCCCGTCATAAGCCTTCTGGTTGACAAACAGCGTCAGCTGCGGGCCGATCTCCCACCAGCCAGGGTAGTAGTAGAACGGCGCCACCTTGTTGAAGCCAAGCTTCTAGTCGTCGTAGGGACCAACCCATTCGGCGGCATCGATCGTGCCCTTTTCCAGCGCCTGGTAGATCTCGCCGCCGGGGATGTTCTGCGGCACCGCCCCATCTGCGCGAGCACCTTGCCGCCGAATCCGCCGACGCGAAACTTCAGGCCCTTCAGGTCGGCGACGGAATTGATTTCCTTGCGATACCAGCCGCCCATCTGCGCGCCGGTGTTGCCCATCGGGAAGTTGACGATGTTGACCTTGGCGTAGAACTCGCGCAGCAGCTCCCAGGCCACCGCCTTCGAGCATCCAGGCCGTCATCTGGCGGCTGGTTCAGGCCGAAGGGGATTGCGCAGTCGAGCGCGAAAGTCGGGTCCTTGCCGAAGAAGTAGTACGGCGCGGTGTTGGCCATCTCGACGGTGCCGTTGGACACGCCGTCGAGCACGCCGAAAGCCGGCATCAGTTCGCCGCGGCATGCGACGTGAAATGGTGAACTTGCCGCCGCTCATTTCGCCCATCGACTTGCGCGAAAGTCGTCGCAGACGCCGTAACAAGGTGTCCAGCGCCTTCGGGAAGCTCGACGCCAGCGCCAGCGGATGGTGGTCTGCGCATGCACGATGGCTGGCGCGGTGCCGGCAGCCAATACGCCAGCCAAGCCGGCACCACGAACAAACAATCTTCGTTCCATTAATGGTCTCCTTGCTGGGAAGCGGTGAAAAAGAACAAACGGGCAAAATTCTAGAGTTGCCGCGTGCGAGGCCTTCGCGCGGTGTTTACCCGCGTGAATCGCGACGGCGAAGACAACACCGCTGGGATGGGATTGCCTTGCGGACTTCAGGTACCTGCCACTTTCATGCCTTCGATCAATACCGAGCCCAGTCGTCTTGCTGCCTTGGGTGTAGGCATCCGCGCCGACCGCGACGATGTGCTTGAACATCTGCGGCAGGCTGCCGGCGATGGTGATCTCATGCACCGGATAGGCGATGCGCCCGCAATCGACCCAAAAGCCCGCCGCTCCGCGCGAATAGTCTCCGGTGACGTAGTTGACGCCCTGCCCCATCAACTCGGTCACGAACAATCCGCGCCCCAGCTTGCGCAGCATTTCGTCGAGATCGTCCTCGGGCATGCGTCAGCGACTGCTCAGCTGCAGGTTCTGCGAACCGCCCGCATGGCCCGTGGTGCGCAGACCCAGCTTGCGCGCCGAATAGCTCGACAGGAAATAGCTGTGCACGACACCGGCGCCGACGACCTCGCGTGCCGTCGTGCGCACGCCCTCGTCATCAAAGGGTGCGCTGCCCTTGCCGCGCGGAATGTGCGGGTCTTCGCGCATGTCCAGATGCCCGGCCAGCACGGCTCTGGCCCAAGCTGTCGAGCAGGAAGCTGGCCTTGCGGTACAGCGCACCGCCACTGGTGGCCTGCACATAGGCGCCCAGCAAGCCCGAGGCCACGGGCGCCTCAAACAGCACCGGCACTTCGCAGGTGGAGACCTTGCGTGACTTCAGCCGCGACAGCGCACGTTCGGCGGCATAGCGGCCCAACGGCCTCGGGCGCTGCGAATTCGTCCGCGTCGCGCATCGAGCTGTACCAAGCGTCGCGCTGCATGCCTGCGCCCTTGCCGGCAATCGGCGAGACTGAAAGGTAGTGACGCGACGTGGCATAGCCGCCGCGGAAGCCACGGCTGTTGCCAGCCCAGAAGTGCGACTGCTGGGCTGACACCGCCGCACCTTCGGAATTGGTGATGCGCCGGTCGGTGCCATGGCTGCGTCCTCGCAGCGCTTGCGCGAGCTCGGCGGCACGCGGCGCATCGATATCCCAGGGGAAGAACAGTCAAGGTCGCGCGCCACCTCGGCCGGCGTGGCCAGGTCTTCGGCTTCCGGCAGGCCGGCGGCAGGATCCTCGGCGGTGAAGCGCGCGATGTCATGAGCGGCGCGCACCGACTGTTCGAGCGCGGCAGCGGAGAAGTCCGAGCTGCTGGCATTGCCCCGGCGCTGCCCAACATAGATGCTGACGCCCACCGACTTGTCGCGGTTCCGCTCGACATTTTCGATTTCGCCCTTGCGCACCGATACCGACAGCCCCGCGCCTTCGGAAACCTCCACGCTGGCATGGCTGGCGCCGATGCGCCGGGCCATCACCAGACAATCCTCGACGATCTGCTGGAACTGCTCACGCGGATAGGCAAAGCCGCGCTCGGCCTGAGGGAAGGGACATTGGGTTCCTGGAGGGTTGGAAACGGTGTGGGCCCTATGATAACGAGCCGCCTACTATGCCACGTCATCGTGTGCCACCGCGCCGCATGACCAGAACGCCCCACCCCGAAACCGCGTGCCCGAGCCCGCTTCGCCGGAGGGTGACGGCCCAGCAAGACGTGACTGAAGCAGCAGTCGCATGAGGTGCAAAAGCTCGGCATGGCAGCTGGCCGAACTGCCGCCTCGCGGCTGGAACGGCTGCAGTTGCCGGAACGACTGCTCGACGCGCTGACAATGTATCCGCGAGACACGCTCACACGAGGGCCGGCGCCGCCAGCTGCAGTACGTCGGCAAGCTGATGCGCGAAGTGGATCCCGTGCCACTGCGAGAGGCAGTGGCCGAGGCCAAGCTCGGCTCGGCGCGCGACACGCTGCTGCTGCACGAAGCCGAGCGGTGGCGCGACGCGCTGCTCGGCGACGACGAAGCGCTGACACGTGGCTGCATGAACATCCGGACTGCGACGCACAACGCCTGCGCAGCCTGGTGCGCGCGGCGCGGCGCGACGCCGACGCTGCCGCCCGAACGGCACAATCCGCGCAGCGCGCGCGAGCTGTTCCAGTTCATCCGCCCTTTGCTCGCTGAAACCACGCCATGAGCCACTTCGATCCGGTCAGCATCGGCCTTGTGTCCACCAGCGACCGCGCCGCCAGCGGCGTCTATGCCGATCAGGGCATTCCGGCGCTGCAAACCTGGCTGTCGGGCGCGCTGCGCAACCCGATTCAATGGGAGACGCGCCTGGTGAGCGACGAAAAGGCGCTCATCAGTGCGGCGCTGTGCGAACTGGTGGACGACCTGCATTGCGATCTGGTGCTCACCACCGGCGGCACCGGGCCGGCGCCGCGCGACGTCACGCCCGAAGCCACACTTGCGGTGGCACACAAGACGATGCCCGGTTTCGGCGAGCAGATGCGCCAGATCAGCCTGGCCTTCGTGCCCACGGCGATCCTGTCGCGCCAGGTCGCCGTCATCCGCGGCAAGGCCTTGATCATCAATCTGCCAGGGCAACCGAAGTCCATCGCCGAGACCCTGCAGGGCCTGCCGCATGCCACGCCACCGGTCGGCGGCATCTTCGCTGCAGTGCCCTATTGCATCGACCTGATCGGCGGGCCCTATCTCGAAACCGACCCCGCGGTGTGCAGGGCCTTCAGGCCGAAATCCGCGCTGCGGCCGCCGAGTACTTGACCAGCCGGACTCAGGCTGTCGGCATCGAAACACTCGCTGGTGCTGGCGTCCTTCGGCACGCAGTCGCGCAACGGCAGTTCGCGTGCGCCGGAGGACAGCTTCTCGATCGCCTGCCACAACAGCGCGATCTGGTGATCCTGCGACGAAGCGCGTGTCGATCAGCCCCTTCATCGCGAGCGACAGCGGATCGTCTCCCTGCGTCAACCCGTAGGCCGAAAAGCCCATGGCCGAGGCCGGCGCGCTGCGTTCGGCATCGCCTTGGCTTCGATGATGCGGGCGGGTATGCCCACAGCGGTGGCGCCCGCCGGCACCGGCTTGAGCAGCACCGCATTCGAGCCGACCCGCGCACCGTCACCCACCGTGAAGCCGCCCAGTACCTTCGCACCGGCGCTGACGACGACGCCGCGCCCCAGGGTCGGGTGCCGCTTCGTGCCCTTGTACAACGACGTACCGCCCAGCGTCACGCCCTGGTAGATGGTGCAGTCGTCGCCGATCTCGGCGGTCTCGCCAACCACGATGCCCATGCCATGGTCGATGAACACGCGGCGGCCGACCTTCGCGGCCGGATGGATCTCGATGCCGGTGAAAAAGCGGCCAGGTTCGAGATGAAGCGTCCCGAGCCAAAGCAGGCCGACGTTCCAGCAAGCATGGGCCCAACGATGCAGCAGCAGCGCATGCAGGCCCGGATAGCAGGTCAGGGCCTCCCAGGCCGAGCGCGCGGCGGGGTCGCGTTCGAGGATGCAGGCGATGTCTTCTCGCAAGCGGTTGAACATTGAATCCGTTTCCAGTGTCGTTGCCCGACGAGTGTATTCGCGCAGGCCATGGCCCTGCAGGCAGCCTCGACGACCAGAGGCCCGATGCGCTAAGCTGGCTGTCGGCCGCCGCCGTGGGTGCGGCAAGGCACTGGAAGGGTGTGAATGTTCAAGAGATTGCGGTGTTTTTGGTGGTGGCCGCGCAGTGGGCTTGGGCCTGGGCGGATGCGCCACAACGGCCACCACCATCGACGCGCAGTGGGTCGATCCGGCGGTGCTGGGCAAGCGGCCGGTCAGAAGCTTGATGGTCATGTCCGCGGTGCGCGATTCGACCAACCGGCGCATCTTCGAAGACCGCATGGTGGCCTCGCTCGGCGCGGTCGGCGTGAAGGCGGTGCAGTCCTACAAGTTCATTCCGGATGAAGGCGCCCTTGCCGAGGACGCGCTGCGCAATGCCGTCAGGCAGGCCGGCGTCACGCATGCCATGGTCACGCGCATCATCAACGTCAGCACCCAGGTCAACGTTTCGCCGGGCATGGTGATGGGCCCGGCCTGGGGCCCCGGCTGGGGCTGGGGTGGCGGCTGGGGCGCAGGCTGGGGCGGCTTTGCCGGCTACCACAACGCGATGTGGGCAACGTCGGTGCCGCCGCAAGTGACGACCACGCAGAACGTGCACTCCGATACCCGCGTCATGGATGCCCGGGACGCTGCCGTATTGTGGTCGGCGGCGACGACAACGGCCACCGGCTACAACTCGGTATCGCAGATGATCGATCAGTTCGTGCAGCTGATCGTCGGCGCCTTGGGCGCGGACGGCATCATCTGATGCCGTCGCCCCGCAGCATCGATGCGATGCGCCTCAGCCCGGCTTGCGCCGACGCGCCACGAAGCCCAGCACACCGAGGCCGGCCAGCATCAGCGCATAGGTTTCGGGTTCGGGCACGGCCGTCACGTTGGCGATTTCGAAGGCGTTGGTGTTCGGGCTGGAAAACACCAGCGACGTGATCATCGTCGCGGCGCCCGTGGGCGTGAAATTCACGTAGTTGGCTTGGGACTGGTTGCCGTCTACCGGCAGGATGTTGAGCATGCCGGCAGTGAAGTTCATCGACCCCGCATCGGTATTCACGGTCAGCGCGTTGTAGCCGTCCGGCGAGCCCCACAGGAAGCTGACGTAGGTGGTGCCGGCGGCCAGCGTCAATGTCGCATCCCCGCCGCCGTTGTTGGTGTTGACGGACCGGCGGCGACCCAGTTGCCAACGGTGGCGATCGCCGGCGCGACGCTGGTCGGACGCGCGGCGGTGGCCGGGAAGTTCTGCACGTCGCTGTAGATCGCGCCGCCGCTGACGTTGGCGGCGCTCAGGGCCAGGAAGTTGGCGCTGTTGTTCAGGCCGCCGGTATTCCCGGTGACCTGCGCGAACGAGGCCGATGCGGCCAGGGCCGCGGCGGCGGCGAGAACGGACTTGACAAGCTTCATGAATGTTTCCTTTGGTCCCGATGATTGACTGCCACTGCACACTTCGCGGGCATGGGCTGCATGCTGACGGTCGGCGTCGCTGGCGCACCCCCGCGGACCCGGGGGAGCCCCGTGGTCGCGGGGCAGTTCGTGCGATAGTGCCGGCGCGGCTTGAGGCTGGGCCGGGCCAGCCTAGTGGCGCCGCTTTTGCACGGCGCGCGCGATGCCGCGCAGGATGTGCACTTCTTCCTGCGTGAGCGCCGCGCGGTTCAGCAACTGCTGCAAGCGTGGCATCAGCTTCTTCGGCGCCGACGGGTCCAGAAAGCCCAATTGCGCGAGCGCCTCTTGCCAATGTTCAAGCACACCCTGCACCGCCGGGGCATCGGCGAGTGCGTATTGCCGCGTGCGCGGCTCGACCGCGAAGCCGCCCAGCGCCATGCGCCATTCGTAGGCGACGATCTGCACTGCCTGCGCCAGGTTCAGCGAGCCGTAGCTGCATCGGTGGGAATGCTCAGGCAGGTGTGGCAGCGATAGACAGCATCGTTGCTCAAGCCGAATCGTTCGCCACCGAACACGAACGCGACCGACAGCGCGCTGTCGCGCAGGGCCGCGAAGTGCTCGCGCGGCGCCTGGGTCGGCGGCCCGAAGTCGCGCGGTGTCATCGCCGTGGCACAGACATGTTGCATGCCCTGCAGGCGCGGGTTCGAGGCTGTCCACGATGCGCGCATTCGCCAGCACATCGGTCGCGCCGCTGGCCATGGCCACGGTCTCGTCGCGCGACAGGACGTCGGCAAAGCGGGGCTGAACCAGCACCATGTCGCCAAAGCCCATCACCTTGATGGCCCGCGCCGCCGCGCCGACATTGCCGGCATGGCTGGTGTGCATCAGCACGAAACGGGTGGTCGCGTTGGATTCGGGCATCGGCGGATAAAATTCCAGGTCGCGACGTCATTCTCGCCGCGAGCGCTCTTTGTCATCGCCAGATCGCCCCCGCTCCGAACACGCGAAACCCATGTCACAGACCCTGCATCCCATGCTGAACATCGCCGTCAAGGCGGCGCGTTCGGCCGGCGCGATCATCAACCGCGCGGCGCTGGACATCGACCTGCTCAAGGTCAATACCAAGAACCCGAACGACTTCGTCACCGAGGTGGACCACGCCAGCGAGCGGGTGATCATCGACACCCTGCTCGAGGCCTACCCGGGGCATGGCATCCTGGCCGAGGAGTCCGGCCGCGCGCATGGCGCCAAGGACAGCGAGTTCCTGTGGATCATCGACCCCCTGGACGGCACCACCAACTTCATCCACGGGTTGCCGACCTACGCGGTGTCGATTGCGCTGGCGCACCGCGGCCAGGTGCAGCAGGCCGTCGTCTATGACCCGGCGCGCAACGACATGTTTTATGCCTCCAAGGGGCGTGGCGCCTACCTCAACGACCGGCGACTGCGCGTCAGCAAGCGCATCAAGCTGGCCGATTCGCTGATCGGCACCGGCTTTCCGTTCCGCAGGGGCGACAACTTCAAGCGTTATCTCAAAATGCTCGAGGAACTGATGCCGTTGTGCGCCGGTGTGCGCCGCCCCGGCGCGGCGGCGCTGGACCTGTGCTACGTGGCCGCAGGCTGGTACGACGGCTTCTTCGAGACCGGCCTGCAACCCTGGGACATCGCCGCGGGCTCATTGATGGTCAGCGAAGCCGGCGGCCTGATCGGCAACTTCAGCGGCGACGCCGACTACCTGCACCAGCGCGAAGTGCTGGCCGGCAATCCCAAGATCTTCGGCCAGTTGGTGCGCATCCTCGCGCCCTTCACTCGCGTGCTGCCGGGCTCGGCCCTGGCGCCTGGCGAAAACTTCGATGACGACACGATGCCCGACACCGCGCTGGCTGCGAGCTTGCCTGCCAGCACCCGGCTCAAAGGTGCTTGAAGTAGAAGGTCGTCGCGCACAGGCCACCGTAGGGCCATAGCGCGTAGTCGGGCACCTCACCCACGCGCTGCCAGCCGGCGCGCTGGTACAGACGCTCGGCATCGCCGCCGCTGACCGTGTCGAGCACCAGCACACGCCGGCCAGCGTCACGCGCCGCCGTTTCGAGCGCCAGCATCAGCCTTTGTGCCACGCCGCGACGCCGCGCACGACGGTGCACCAGCAATTTGGCCACGTCGGCCCGATGCGGCTGGTTGTCTGGCATGGTCAGGATCAATTGAACGGTGCCGACGATGCCCTGGGCGGCGTCTTCGGCCACCAGCAGCACACGCTCGCCGCGCGCCACCCCATCGATCACGCCGCGCCAGAAGAGCAGCGCGCGTTGGCGCGACAGCGGCGCCATGAAGCTGACGGACGCGCCGCCGTCGACACAGTCGATCAGCACTTCCGCCAGCGCGTCGATGCAGTCGGTCGCAACGGGCGCATCGATGCATCGCACACTGAGATCGTCGATCATCGCGCCGGCCCCTTGTACCGCATGTGGTACGTCAACAACTTGGTGATCGCGCAGGGCGTGTTGTCGCAAAGCCTGCGCGGCACAGTGGCACCGCGGCGATGCCGTTGCCGGCAGCACTGCGGGTCGGCATCGAGACCGCCGACGATGCCGCCGTGTCGCGGCTCAACGAGGATCAGGCCTGGTCGCCACCACCGATTTCCTCATGCCGATTGTCAACGATCCGTCCCACTTTGGCCGCATCGCTGCCACCAACGCCATCAGCGACGAGCGCCGGATCGATGAACCGCGCGTAGCACGGGATGCGGTCCGCGATGCGCCGCGGGTCGTTGTCGAACAAGTGGCGAAGACGATCTCGTGATCGTTCCATGAGGTGTGCGTGAACGCGCCGCGGCCGCTGCAGTCGCCCACCGCCGGGACGCCGTCGGCGCTGCTGCGGCACTGCTCGTCGACCACGATATAGCCGCGATCGTCAGTGCGGATGCTGGCAGCCGACGATGACCAGGGGCTCGGGCACCACCCGCAACTCCATCAACGAGACTTTGTTCAGCGACGGCACGTCATGGATGCCCGGCAGCGCGGGGCGCAGCGCACGCGCGCCGACGTTGAAAATGTTGCGCGGCGCGCGCAGGCGTCGCCCGCCGACCTCGATCGTGACCAGTGGGATGAAGCGTGCATGGCCGACGATCACCTCGTTGCCCTTCAGCCTGCGCATCCAGGCTTCGACGCGCTCGCGCGACTCGGCGACGATGGCGTCCTTGCGCGCCATCACGTGGGCCATGTCGGCACGCAGCCGACGTTGACGCAGGTGCCGCCGAACAGGTGGCGTTCGATCACCGCCGTCTTCAGGCTTTCGCGGCTGCAGCGCGCGGCGATGGCCGGGCCGGCCTGGCCTGGCCGGCGCCGGCGATGGTCGCGCCGAAGGCCTCGCTGTCCGTGGTGGAGCCTCAGATCGTGGACAAGAAGCCCGTATGCGCTGCACGCCACGACCCCACCGCTGCCGCCACAATGCGCGCATGCACCTGTCCACGCTGCGGGCCGTCCGCTTGCTGCTCTTCTGCGTCGCCATCGCGGCCATCGGGGTGCCGGCGCCGGCGGCTCAGCCGGTCAAGGTCGGCTCCAAGCGCTTCACCGAGAGCTACGTGCTCGGCGAGATCGCGCGACAGACGCTGGAGCGCGCGGGCGTGCCGGCCGAACACCGCCAGGGTCTGGGCAACACCGCCATCCTCGAGCAGGCGCTGAGCAGCGGACAGGTTGACATCTACCCTGAATACACCGGCACCATCGTGCGCGAGCTGCTCAAGCACAGCCCGCCGGCCGACGCGCCGCCGCCGACGCTGGCCGAGCTGAACGAATGGCTGGCGCCACGCGGCATGAAGGCGGTCGTGCCGCTGGGCTTCAACAACACCTATGCGCTGGCCATGCGCGAGGCCGACGCGGCACGGCTGGGCGTGGATTCGCTGTCGGCGCTGGCGCGCCTGCCTGCGACCGAAGCGGCGCGGCTGCGGCCCGGCCTGTCGCACGAGTTCCTGGTGCGCGCCGACGGCTGGCCGGCGCTGAAGCGCAGCTACGGCCTGACCATCGCTGACGCACCGGCGCTGGACCACGGCCTGGCCTACCAGGCGCTGGCCAAAGGTCAGGTGGACCTGATCGATGTCTACAGCACCGATGCACAGATCGGCCGCCTCGGCCTGCGCGTGCTGAAGGACGACCGCGCCTTCTTCCCGCGCTACGACGCGGTGCTGCTGATGCGCAGTGCGTTGCCCGCCGCGGCCCAGGCCGCGCTCGCCTCGCTCAAAGGGCGCATCGACGAGGCGACGATGATCGCGCTCAATGCCGAGGTGGAGCTCGACGGCCGCCCCTTCGTCGAGGTGGCGCGCGGCTTCCTCGACCGATCGACGGGGGCCGCCCCAACCCCGGCTGCCGCGCGGCCCGGGCTGATCGCGCAGATCCTGGCGCCCGACCTGGGCCGCCTGCTGCTGCAGCACCTGGCGCTGGTGTTCGGCTCGGTGCTGCTCGGGGTGGCCGTCGGCATGCCGCTGGGCATCGCGGCGCAGCGCCACGCGCGCCTGGGCGCGTGGGTGCTGGGTGCGGTGGGCCTGCTGCAGACGGTGCCGTCGCTGGCACTGCTGGCCTTCCTGATCGCGCTGCTGGGCACCATCGGCTTCTGGCCGGCGCTGGTGGCGCTGTCCCTCTATGCGTTGCTGCCGATCGTGCGCAACACGCAGACGGGGCTGGCTGGTGTGCCTGCGGGCCTGCACGATGCCGCCCGGGCGCTGGGGCTGCACAAGGGGCAGGTGCTGCGCCTGGTGGAACTGCCGATGGCCGTGCCGACGCTGCTGGCCGGCGTGACGACGGCGGCGGTGATCAACGTCGGCACCGCCACCGTGGCCGCCTTCGTCGGCGCCGGCGGCCTGGGCGAGCGCATCGTCGCCGGGCTGGCGGTGAACGACACCGACCGCATGCTCGCGGGGGCCGTGCCCGCGGCGTTGCTCGCGCTGGGGGTGCAGGGCCTGTTCGCGCTGCTCGAGCGCCGCCTGGTGCCGGCGCCGCTGCGCGGAACGCGGCGGGCCTCTTCATCCGACGCCTGACCCGACTGGGCGCGCCTCTCCACCGGAACCACCACATGAACGCACCCACCTCCCACGCCACGCTCGCCGAACCCCGGCTCACCTCGCTGTCGCACGGCGGCGGCTGCGGCTGCAAGATCGCCCCGGGCATGCTGTCGGAGATCCTCAAGGGCACGGCCGCGCTGCCGATCCCGAAAGAACTGCTGGTCGGCATCGAGACCGCCGACGATGCCGCGGTCTACCGGCTCAACGACGAACAGGCGCTGATTGCGACCACCGACTTCTTCATGCCGATCGTCGACGACCCTTTCGACTTCGGCCGCATCGCCGCCACCAACGCGATCAGCGACGTCTACGCAATGGGCGGCCGGCCGATCCTGGCGCTGGCGCTGGTGGGCATGCCGATCAACGTGCTGTCGACGCAGACCATCGGACGCGTGCTGGAAGGCGGGGCGTCGGTGTGCCGCAGCGCGGGCATCCCCATTGCCGGCGGCCACACCATCGATTCGGTGGAGGCGATCTACGGCCTGGTGGCGCTGGGCCTGGTGCACCCGAAACTCTTCAAGCGCAATGCCGACGCGAAGCCGGGGGACCTGCTGATCCTCGGCAAGCCGCTGGGCGTGGGCGTGATGAGCGCGGCGCTGAAGAAGGAGCAGCTGGGCGCCGAGGGCTACGCACAGATGATCGCCACCACGACGAGGCTGAACACCGCCGGTCCCGACCTGGCCGCGCTGCCCGGCGTGCACGCGCTGACCGACGTCACCGGCTTCGGTCTGGCCGGCCACGCGCTGGAACTGGCGCGCGGCGCGAAGTGCACGGTCGAGCTCGGCTGGCGCAACGCGCCCCTCTTGCCGGGTGTGCGCGACCTGGCGGCACGCGGCTTCGTCACCGGCGCCTCGGGCCGCAACTGGGCCGGCTATGGGCACGACGTGACGCTGCCTGCGAATTTCGCCGCCGAGGACCGGGCGCTGCTGACCGACCCGCAGACCAGCGGCGGCCTGCTCGTCTCGTGCGAGCCCGCTGCGGTGGACGCCGTGCTCGCCACATTCCGCCGCCATGGCTTCGACGCGGCGGCCGTCATCGGCCGGGTGCTTGCGGCCGAAGGCAGCGCGTTGCGCGTGGTTGCTTGAGTCGCGGATCAGCGAGATCTCGAGTCGCCAACGCAACCACTGCACCCAGCGCCTTGTTGAGCTTGGCCACCATATGGAAGCGGTCCAGGATGTTCAACGCCCCGGGGACAGTGCCTGGCGATGAGCTCCAGGTAGGGCCGCCACATGTCCGAGCAGACGAACTCGATCCTGCCAGCCAGCTCCTGGCCGATGAGGGTGAAGAACTGCTCGAAGCTGTGCATCGTGCGATCCTTGCCCACCCACAGCAGCCGGGTGCAATCGGCTTCTATCTGATAGACCAGCGTCAGGAACTTGTGGCTCTGCCCGATGTGGATCTCGTCGACGCCGATAGCGCGCAAGGTCCCGAGCTCGCGATGCTCGAGCCCCCATTGAACGACATACTCCACCGCATGACAGACCTGATCCCAGGTCGTGCCAAAGCTTGCCGCCGTCTCCTTCCACGACAGCTTGCGCGCCCAGTGCGCCAGGTACAACATGTAGGCCTTGGTCAGGCTGTGCTTGCCCATCGCCCAGGGCACCGTCTCGACCTTCACCCCGCACCGGCGACACTGCACGCGCCTCATGGGATACAGCAGCCTCACGGCATAGCCCCAGATTGGGATGAACTCGAAACGCCGCATGGGCAGCACGTCGTATCCGGGCGCGGTCTTGCCGCAACAAGAGCAGTGCGGCTTGGAGCCGCGTCGCGCTCGCACGTCGACCTCGATCGTGCTGGTGGCCTCGATCAGTCGTACCGCGGCGTAGACAAAGCCCGCAAAGTGGTGACAGGCATTGAGCAACCGGGCGAGCAACATGGCCGACTCCCGTAGTGGCGCCCACAGCGCAGCCATTCTCACGCCGCTTGACGCGCAGCGCCTTCGGCAAGCCTGCCCCGACTTGGACGACTGGCCGCGGACCTGGCACGTCATGCCGGCGGACATCGCCATCGGTCAGCAGATCGTCGCGGTGCTCACGCCGTTCCTGCTCCATCTGCTGGATCAGGCTCTGGCCAAGACCACCGTGCGCAGGCATCGCGACAACCTCTGGTCGCTCGGCGGCGAACTCATCCGGCGCCGTTACGACGACGATGAACTCGCCCGACAGGACGTCAAAGACGCCCTGCGACAACTCATCGAAGGCGACGGTGGGCCATTGATCTGGCCGCACATCACCGAATCGGAACACGATGCGCTGGACGCCACCTGTCGAAAGCTGAATCGGTTCCTGCGCGATCGCGCTGCAGCCGA
This sequence comes from uncultured beta proteobacterium, assembly GCA_963837675.1. Taxonomy (GTDB): domain Bacteria; phylum Pseudomonadota; class Gammaproteobacteria; order Burkholderiales; family Burkholderiaceae_C; genus Rubrivivax. Next base: position 95,301 of record CAWIOH010000006.1, read on the forward strand.
CTCATCGGCCTCACGCGACGACTGAAGCTCGGCCCAGTCGGCGTGGCCGACGTACTCGCCCTCAACCCACGGTGCAGAGTTGTCCACGGCGGCGGGCGTGCGGCGCTTGCGACGCTACGCACGACCGACGCGGTGGACAACTCGTGTCAAGCGCTCAGGATGGGCGTTTGGCACCCACAAATAGTCCGGAAGAACCGCATTTCGTTTGGCTCCGGTGGGGCGTTGCTGACGCTACAGGTCAACCTATCCCGCACCCAATCGGACAAACCCTTGGCGCGCGCCGGTTTCTGGATCCAAGACAGCATGGGTGGCAGGTCTTGGGAGTCCACGGCAGGGCGACCATCGACTCTTAGCGGACCCACTCCTGTCACTCACTCGGGCAAGTTCGCAGCCCGGAAGCTGACGTTTGAAGCCCCCGCCGCGGAATCGAACTGGCGCTCCCGTTGGACTTCGAACCGTTGACCCTCTCAGAGCCGTTGCAGTTTGCGTGCAGCACCCGCGTAGAGCACGTCTCGCATCACTTCGGATGCGCGCGCGTGGAAAGCAACCGCTGCGGGATCGAAATCCCGGGCCGGCACCAGCGTGCACTCGGAGAGATTCGGCCCAGACCCATGTGCCAGGCGATAGTTGTGCAAGGACATCTCCCCTGCAGCGCAATGGCATGAACGCGGCCTGCGACTCATCCAGCCCGGGAATCGACTGCCGGCGAGTCAGCATGTCGTCCTCGTCGCAGGTGTCCTGGTGCGGCAACGAAGCCCTTGAAAGTCGACGCTTAGAAGTAGTCGTGTGCTGCCCGCTTCGGCCACCCGATGCCCACCTTGCGTGCTCGCGGTCATCCGCAGGCAACCGGATCGCGCAACAGTCGCCTCATCCGACACCCCTGCGATCGCGGGGTGGCCCGAAGGCCGCCGCGACAGATCGTCAACTGTCGTACTTGAACGACAGAGAAACCCGAGCGCGGTAGGCGACGACTTTGCCGTCCTCAAGCTTCATGTCGAGCTTGCTGACTTCAGCGATGCGCAGATCACGCAATGACTTGGCCGCTGTCTCGACGGCGCTCTTCGCTGCATCCTCCCACGACACTGGGCTCGTGCCGATGATTTCCGTGACACGGTAAACGCCGGATTCGACTTGCTTCTTGGCCATGTGTCTTGCTCCTGCCGGTTGAGAGGCATGGAACCTGTTCCGAATGCCTCGGGAAGATCATCATAGGCGCCAGGCGGTGCAAGCCGCCAATATGCTTGCGGCAGCGGGCGGGAGCGGCAGGCTCACCACCCTCACTCCAGCCGCTTCATGAACAGCGGCACCGTCTCGCGCAGGAAGTCGATCTCATCCGCGGCGATGCTGCGCGATTCCAGGTCGAAGTGAATGAACGTGCCGTAGGGTGTACCGTCCGGGCGCCGGAGCAATTGACCGTAGTAGGCCTCGACCATGCCGGCATATGGCCGGTTGGCGAGACGGGAATCCTTGGATACGCCAGAGGTCATGAACTCACCGCTCTCGATGGCGTACTGGCAGAAGCTTCGCTCGAGCGGAACGACCATCAACCAGGTCCGGTACTCGCATGTGCGGTCGTACGCATACTGCGCGCGCAGCACCGAGCCGACGAGCTTGTAGATGGCCGTGAAGCGGAAGGAAGTCCTGTCGTTGAGCAGCGCCAGCGCCGGCCGGATGCCATCAGTCAGAGCTCGACGAAAGGCGCCGCGTTGGTCGGTTGCTTCCAATGTGACATCGAGCATGAATGATCCCTGGGCGAATTGGAGGGTGTCGGCGCAACGACGCGGGGCCGCAGATTCTAGGGTGCCTGCTGTGACGCTGGCATGAAAGATGAAAGCCCGAGGATTCGCCTCCAACACGAAGGCCCTCGGGACACCGTGCTGGTCGCCTTCGGCTGTATGGCGATCCGCTGTGACCGGCAGGTTCAGACTCTGACTCTAGTGCTGAGGACAGTTTGATTTCCTGTTCAACCTGGATCGGTCGCGGGTGCCGGCTCTGCTGCCGGATCATTCGTCAACGTCCGCAATAGCGCATCCGCCGCCTTCACCTCGCGGTCGTGCATCTCTCGCCACGCCTCGGCGCAGGGCATCACGCGGCGCTCGCCGATCTCGGGCCGATAGTCGATCTGTGCGATGTGCAGACCGGCGATGGTCGGTGCTGCGATCAGCTTGACCTGGCGCCCGTGCAGCTTGGCCACGCCGCCTCGCGTGCCGGCCCACACCAGCACCGTGGAATAGAGGTTGGTGCTCATGACGTCAACCTGAGGTCGTCAACATGAGGTCAACTCTCCGCCTCGCCAGCGCCCGTGCCAACACCTCAAGTGAATGGTTTGAAGGGGTTCGGGAGGGTCGCGCCGCGCTCGCGCCCCGCCGCACCTGATTCTCGCGGGCCGCCTCGTCCCCACGGCGGCATCGCTGGTTGCGCTGGCCCCTGTGCGCGGGGTATCTGCAGCCGCAGACGGTGCGGCTGACGGTGGGCAGACGCTGACCGGCAGCGGGTTCACTTCACTCGAGGCAGCGCGTCGCATCCGACGCAGTCGGGAGCCCTGCCGAACCTCGCCTTGGTCGCCGGGTCGGTGCGCAGTAGCATTGCGCTCCACTCGCGAGGAGGAACCGCCATGTCCAAGATGAAGCTGTGGGGATTCGACGGCTCGACCTATGTGCGCACCGTCAAGATGCTGCTGGCCGAAAAGCAGTTCACCGACTTCGAACAGGTGCAGTTGAACGTGCTGGCCGGGGACCCGAAAAGCGCCGAGCACTTGACGCGCCACCCCTTCGGCAAGGTGCCGGTGCTGGACCACGACGGCATGCGCATCCTCGAAACCTCGGCCATCGTGCGCTACCTGAACGACGTGCTGCCGGGCAAGTCGCTGGTGCCGGCCACGCCGAAAGATCGCGCGCGCATGGACATGGTCATCAGCGCCATCGATTCCTACGGCTACGGCGCACTGGTCGGCGGCGTCGCGGCGTACCACCTGTTTCCGGACTTCGTCGGCGGCAAGAACGACGCCATGCACGCCGCCGGCATGGACAACGGCAAGAAGGTCATCGCGCTGGCGATGCAGACCCGCGGCGCTTCGCCGTTCATCGCCGGCGAGCCGAGCCTGGCCGACCTGTACCTGGCGCCGATCGCGTTCTATCTGTCGCTGACGCCCGATATGCCCGCGCTGCTGGCGATCGAAGGCTTTGCCGACTGGTGGGCGCGCATCCAGGCGCTGAAGAGTTTTCAGGACACGCCGCCGTCTGCAGGCTGAGTGCCGGCGCCGTCCCGCCGGGCTTTGGCCCGACGCGGCTTCAGATCCGTCGCTCGAAAAACAGATCGATCGACGGCTCGCCGCGCAGATCGGCGGCACGAGGCCCGAGGTTGACAAAACCCGCACGCCCGAGCACGCGCACCGAGGCGCTGTTGCGCGAGTCCACGCTGGCGCGCAGCCGCGTCACGCCGTGGCGGGTGGCGCAATTCATCGATCAGCCAGCACAGCGCCTCGGTGGCGAAACCCTGGCGCCAGGCTGCCGGGCCGAGCATGTAGGCGACCCACGCCTGCGCGTCGGCCTGCACCCTGGCCTGCAGGGTGCCGATGCAGTGGCCGAGATCGCGGCGGCGCAAGGCCCAGTTGAGCCACAGCTCGCCGCCAGCGGCGGGCCCGCGTTGCAGGCGGCGAATGTCCCGCGCCAGCGCCTCGGCCGTGGCCGGCGCCGGCGTATCGACCCAGGCATGCACGCGCGGAGGATAGTTCGTTCAAAGGCCCTCTTCCCGTGACGATGGGGTAGTCGGGCCCGCCTGTCGAGGCTCCTGTCGAGGCTCCGAATGCGGTTCTTGTGATCAACGGTGGCCGCCGAGCGCCGATGAACCCGGCCGCTCGCGTCCAGCACGGCTCTCGTTTGCGGGATTACCCAGGCGACGGGGCCGCATTGCCCCGGCCCGGAAAACCTCGCGCGCAGGCGATTCCTGCGACCCGTGGTGCCAGGTCACTCGGTATGGAGCGAGATCCCGGTGCCGGTGATCGCCGCGGTGCACGGCGTGGCCTATGGCGGCGGCTTTCAGCTCATGCTGGGTGCCGACCTGCGCTTCATGCACGCTGAGACGCGGCTGTCGATCATGGAAATCAACTGGGGGCTGGTGCCTGACATGGGCGGCATGGCGCTGCTGCGCGACGACCTCGCGCGCGAGCTGACCTACACCGGGCGGGCTTTTTCCGGTGTCGAAGCACACTCGCTGGGCCTGGCCACGCGCCTGTGCGTCGACCCCTACGCCGAAGCGTTGGCGCTGGCGCAAGACATCGCCGCGCGCCCGCCCAGGGCGATGCGCGCCGCCAAGCGGCTGCTCGACCTGGCCGCCGATGCCGACACGAAGGCCATCGTGCTGGCCGAAAGCCGCGAGCAGGCCGCGCTCATCGGCGCGAGCGAGCAGGTCGAGGCCGTCAAGGTCCGTCTGGCCAAGCGCGCTGCCGTGTTCGAGGACTGAGCCGAGGCGCGAACGCACCGCATGGCGGGTGCCGGCAGCGGGACGGTTGCCGATGACGCCACGCGTGGGCTTGACCCGGCACAACCCATGCCCGATGCTGCGCTGCCCCGGCACGGTGCCGCGGCCAGCCCTGACACCGCATCCATGAGCGAAAGCCTCGCCCTGCTGCTGACCGATGTGGTGGACAGCACCCAGCTGGCCGAAAGGCTGGGCGATGCGGCGGCGGCCGAACTCGGTGCGGCGCACGACCGCGTCGCCCGCGATCTGCTGCGCGCCTGGCACGGGCGCGAGATCGACAAGACCGATGGCATGCTGATGCTGTTCGACCGTGCGGCCGATGCCGCCGGCTATGCGATGGACTATCACGCCGCGCTGGCTGTGTTGCCGATACCGCTGAAGGCGCGCGCCGGGTTGCATGTCGGCACGGTCATCCTGCGCACCAACTCTGCCGAGGATGTGGCGCATGGTGCCAAACCGGTCGAGGCGGAGGGCGTTGCCAAGCCCTTCGCGGCACGCGTGATGTCGCTCGCGGCGGGCGGTCAGACCTTGCTCAGCGCCGAGGCACGGGCTGCGCTGGGCGACACGGTGTTGCGGCTGCAATCGCACGGCCATTGGCGCATCAAAGGCCTGGCCGACCCGGTGGAACTGTTCGAGGTTGGCGACGAGAGTGCCCCCTTCACGCCACCACCGGATTCGGTCAAGGTCTATCGCGTCGTCAGGCAAGATGGGCTGTGGCTGCCACTGCGCGAAGTGCGGCACAGTCTGCCGGCCGAGCGCGATGCCTTCGTCGGCCGACGCGATGCACTGCTCGACCTAGCGCGGCGCTTCGACGCCGGCGCGCGCCTGGTGTCGCTGCTGGGCATCGGTGGCACCGGCAAGACGCGGCTGGCGACCCGCTTTGCACGCACCTGGCTGGGTGACTACCCCGGCGGGGCCTGGTTCTGCGATCTGTCGCACGCGCGCGGCGTCGACGGTCTGGCGCAGGCGGTGGCCCAGGGCCTGGAGGTTCCGCTGGGCGTCGACGACCCGGTCGCGCAGCTGGGCCATGCCATCGCCGGCCGCGACCGCTGCCTGGTGATCCTCGACAACTTTGAGCAGATCACGCGCTTTGCCGACGAGACGCTGGGCCGCTGGCTGGACCGTGCTGCCGAGGCGCGCTTCCTCGTGACCACGCGTGAGGTGCTGGGGCTGCGTGGTGAGGAGGCGTTGGCCCTGGCGCCGTTGGGCGTGCCCGATGCAGCCGCGCTGTTCTTGCAGCGGGCCGCATCGGCCAAGCGTGACTTCGAGCCCAGCGCCGAGGACGACAAAGCCATTCCACAACTCGTGCGCCTGCTCGACGGATTGCCGTTGGCCATCGAGTTGGCCGCGGCGCGGGTGCGCGTGATGTCGCCGCGCACGCTGTTGTCGCGCATGGACCAGCGCTTCCGCTTGCTGGCGGCCATGGGTGGGCGACAGGACCGACAGGCGACACTGCGCGCGACCTTCGACTGGTCCTGGGAGTTGCTGACCGACGCCGAGAAGGCAGCGCTGGCTCAGCTATCTGTGTTCGGCGGCGGCTTCTCGTTGCGCGCCGCCGAAGCCGTGCTCGAGCTGTCGCCGTGCGGCGAGGATGCGGCCCACGTCGATGTGCTGCATTCGCTGGTGCACAAGTCATTCGTACAGCAGGTGGGAGACGGCCGCTTCGACCTGCTGGTGAGCGTGCAGGACTATGCCGCGGAGCACCTTGGCACGGCCGGCCGCTACCCCGGCAGCGGTCCTGATTGCGCGCTCGCGACGCAAGTGCGGCACGGAGGGCATTTCGCCGGCCTCGACGCGACGTGCCAAGTGGCCGAGATCTGCGCCGACCTGGAGAACGTGAGTCTGGCATGTCGGCGTGCCGTGTCACGCGGTGAAGGCGAACTCGCTGTGCGGCTGCTCGAGACGGCCTGGATGGCCCTGCTGGCGCAGGGCCCGTACCAGGCGGGCGCGGATCTCGCAGCCGCGGTCTCGGCGATGCCGCAACTAAGCAGCGCTGCCCGAGCGCGTGTGCACTGGGTGGCAGGCCAGGCGTTGCACAGCAGCGGGCACGAGGCGCTGGCCAAGGCGCAACTCGAGATGGCGAGTACGCTGAGTGCCGAATGCGGAGACCGCCTCGGCGAGGCGCGGGCGCAGCGCATGCTCGGCGTCGGCGACATGAGCCAGGGCCGCGCCGCGCTGGCCCAGCAGCGCTTCGGCACAGCGATGGCGGCGGCGCGCGCCTTTCGTGACGACAGCCTCGAGTGCGACGCCCACACGAGTCTGGGCAATCTGGCAGAGGACCTGGGCCGCATCGACGACGCGCGGGATCACTACACGGCGGCACTGAGCGCTGCGCGAACCCTGGCGGACAGGGCGCGCGAATGCGTGGCGCTGGGCAGCATGGCGGTTCTGTGCAGTCACCAGGGGCGCATGCACGAGGCTTTGGAGTACCACCAGGCGGCGTTGCTCGTCGCCCGCGACACGCGCAACCTGCGTCAGCAGGGCCTTACCTTGAGCAATCTGGGCTTGCTGCAGCAATTGCTGGGACGCCCGGCGGACGCGCAGGTGCATCTGGAGGAGTCGCTCGGCATCGCGCGAAGCATGGGCAATGCCTACCTCGAATGCAACGTCCTGTGCAACCTGGGCATTGTCTGCGAGAGCCTCGCGCAGCCCGACCTGGCGCGCGAGCGCTACGAGGCGGCGTGTGCGCTTGCGCGCACGCTCGGCGATCGCCATTCCGAAGGGCAGTTCCTGGGCTATCTCGGGCTGCTGCATGCGCGGCAGTCGCGCCACATCGACGCCAGGCAAAGCCTGGACGCGGGTCAGGCGCTGCTCGAATCGGTTCTCGACCGCATCGGTCTGGGGGTGCTGCTCTGTCACCGTGCCGAAGCCGAGTACCTGGCCGGCAACGATGCCGCAGCCCGGCGCTCATTCGACGCTGCCATGAGCATCGGCAAGGCTGTCGGGGCGGGGTCGGACTCGGAACTGGGTCAGGCGCTGGCGCGCGTGGCCAGTCTGATGGCGAGCGCTGGTCGCTGATGCTTTCAGCAACACCGGCGTTCCCGGCATTCAATGCCGCTGCGAAGACTGCCGACACATCGCACCCGTCTCGCCGCGGCGGCCAAGGACCCGCGGGCGGTCATTTGTTGCGGACCCACGGATCCAACTCGCATTCACGCACCTTGTTGGGGTCGCTGTTGGGCTTCCTGACGGTAATCACATAGCCGTTCACGCGTCGCTTCTTGCCGGTGAATTGCCACTGGAACTCGTTGTTGTCGTCGCCGATGCGCTCGCCGTCGCTGAACATGCGCGGCCGGAAGTTGTCGACGAAGGCCACGCCGTCCCTCGTGAACCGGTAGCCCTCGCTGCTCACGATGCGCCAATACAGGAAGTTGCCTTGAGCGCCGCGCAGGGTGACCAGGTCGTCGTCTTCGTTGACCAACTTCAGGGTGCAAAGCTTCGGGTCGCTGGTGTCGTCCGTGGCCGTCAGTTCAATCACGCAGTTGCCGGCCACGGGCTGGTTGACCGCGCAGGTCGGGGTTCCCGTGGGGATTTTGGTCGCAGCGGCCATGCCCTGATGCTTCATCGGTTCGGGTGCCACCGGTGCCGGCGCGCAGCCATACAGGCCGATGATGCCGCTGAGCGCGGCAGACACCCCATAGGGAACGCGCATTTTCTTTGCTCCTTCGATTTCGAACGAACTCATGCAGACCGATGTCCACTCAGGTGCATCTGCCCCTGGCGGCGAGTTGGTGACGGGACGCGCGTAGTTGCCGGGAGCAGGGAAGTATCCGCGTACAGCCTGCATACTTCAAGCCGCGAAGCGACTTCAAACTGGGTGCCACCTCGGTGGTGGACGAAGCTGCTGCACGGGCCGCCGCGGCTTTGCCGATACGGCTCCGCCAATGACCCGGCGGATCGGCGCTTGCCCGCGACGGCGTGCTGGTGCACCTGCACATCGGCTGCGGCTGGATCAGGCGCTGACGCGACGGCGTGAACTGCACAGCCCGACAGCCAAAGCGGGCGAAAGCGCCTCAAAGGAGGAGATGCGCCGTAGTTGGTCGCGGGCAGTTCCACCTCGAGTGAAGGCCGAAAGCCCCGGCTGTACCGTTTGGCCTGCTGCAATGCCGCAGAAGCATCGATGTGCTTGCGCTTCGCCTCGACGATGGCGACCGGCGTCAAGCCGAAGAACAGCGCGTAGTCGGCGGGACCTGTTTCGGTGGGCCATTCGGCGATGGCCAGGTGCTGTCCACGCTGGGGGCGGGCACCCTTGGCAAAAGTCAGCTCGGCCGAGTTCACTGTCCATCCGGCAGCAGCCAGTTGCTCGTCGATCAGCTCGCGTGTGTCGCTCTCGCTGATTTGAATAGCGGCGGCCGCCGAGTTGGCTGCTGCCACGAACTTGGCGATGGTCTGAGGCGGTGCGGTCTCGGCCTTCGCCTGCAGCGCGTGCAGACGCTGCAGCAGTTCGGCCTTGGCGGCTTCGGCTTCAGCGGCCATGGATTCCCAGAACGCGCGCTCGTCTTCCGCTTGCTTGACCTGCGCATGGACCTGATCAAGCGCCTGCGACTTGTCTTGATGCGTCGCGCGGTACTGCGCCAGCTCGGCCCGCAGGTTGTCCAGTTCGGCCTTGAGCTCCGCCCCTTCCTCGGCCGGGGACGACGGTGGGCTGAAACGGCCCGGACTTGAACGCGGGATCCTTGAAGGTGCGGTGGAACCACACGCCAAGTTGCCAGGTGAGCCGCAGACCCAACAGCCCGCTGCGATGGTCGCCCGCGAGCTTGTGGTTCGCATCATTGCCGGCACGTCGCACTTCGTGGAACAGGTTGCCGACTTCGCGCGGGACGATGCCCTGGTCTTGCAGGCGCCGCAGCAGATCGGCCTGCTTCTCTTCTGGCGTGGTGAACAGCCCCACGTTCGAAGCCACGAGCTGTGCCAGCAGTTCGGTCAGCTGGCGCAGCTTCAGCAGGCAGGTGTTCGGGTCCTCCACGATGTAGCGTTCAGCCAGCTGGCCCAGGCGCACGAGTTGTTCGTCGTGCACCCGAAGGTGTGCGAAGTTGCTGGGCTGGCCGCTGAGTGCCATGGCATCAAGCTTCGATGAAGGCCTGCGGCGACAGCACGCGCGCTTGCATCGCGGCGTCGCGCTGCAGCGCCTTGTCGCCGGTGATGAGCAATAGGTCTGCCCTGGCGGCGAGCAGGTCCCATAGCAGCTGATCGCCAGTGTCCGGCGCCGGCGACCCAACACCTGGCGCCAGGACGATGGCGTGCTGGGCGATGTCGGTAAGTAGCGTCTCGACCTCCGTCACCGTCAGCCCATGCAGCTTGCGCAGCGCCGGGCGCACCAGCACGTCTCGGTACTCGGCCAGCAGCGCTTCGGACACGACAAACGGAAAGGCTGCTACCAGCATGCCGTCGAGGATGTGCGCCACCGGGGACGTGGCGTTGCCGGTCAGCAGCCCGGCAACCACCACGTTGGTGTCGACGATGACGGCCTGACGGATCACGACTTGCGCCGCACCGCCCGCACATGCTCTTGCGCCACTGCAAGTGCCCGGTTGTCGGACAGCTTGCTGTGTGCACGGGCGCGACGCACCAGATCACGCGCGTCGGCGCGCGACTTGATACCGTAGAAGTCCAGGCTTTCGTCGATCAGTTGCCCGATCGTCTTGTCGCGCTGCACGGCGGCTTCCTTCAGCGCCTTGTAGCGAGCCTCGGACAGGGTAATGGTCAGACGGCTCATGTCAGCCTCGCATTGGTGCTTTAACATCAATATGTTAGCGCACTGACGCGGGCGCCAACCGGATGGGACAGCGCCCCTTAGGCGGCTTGTGCTGCTTCACGCGCTTCAGCAGGCTGTGTCCATTGCTCGGTTTGGCTCGACACCGATATGCGGCCGGACCACGAAATGGTTGCCGAAAAAGCTTCGAGGCACTGAGGCCGCGGCGGCTGTAGCGGATTTCGCCACCGCACTATGCTCAGGTTGAGGCGGCCCCCGGATCGTCTGTCTGCTCGGCACTGCCGATCCTGTCACTCAACTCCGCCTCGATCGCATCGATGCTCGGCAGCGCCGACTGCAGTTCTGTCGGCAAGGCCCGCGTCAGCTCGAAGGTGGACACGCCGATCGGCTTGTCCAGCCCGCGCAGTGCGTACTCGGCCAACACCTGGTTGCTGCGCTGGCACAGGATCAGGCCGATGGTCGGCGCGTAGCTCGGGTGCTTCAGCTGGTCATCGACCACGTTGCAGTAGAAGTTCAGCTTGCCGGCGTACTCCGGCTTGAACTCGCCGCGCTTCAGCTCGATCACCACGTAGCAGCGCAGCTTGACGTGGAAGAACAGCAGGTCGATGAAGTATTCCTGCTCGCCGACCTCCACCCGGTACTGCCGCCCCATGAAGGCGAAGCCCTGGCCGAGTTCGAGCAGGAACTTCTCCAGGTGCTGCACCAGCCCGGTTTCCAGCTCGCGCTCGCGGAACGGCTCCTCGAGCGTCAGGAAGTCGAAGACATAAGGGTCCTTGAGCGCCTGGCTGACCAGCTCGGATTGCGGTGCCAGCAGGCGCACGCCGAAGTTGCTGGCACCCACGCCCTGGCGCTGATGGGCCTGGCTGTCGATCATCAGCATCAGCGTGGACCGGCTCCAGCCCTGGGCCAGGGTCTGCGCGATGTACCAGCACCGCTCCTCGACCGGCTTGACCTTCTCCAGCAGCAGCGCGTGGTGGCCCCAAGGCAGCTGCCACAGCAGGCTGTCGGCGGTGGATTTCGCCACGGGCTGTGGCGAAGGCGGGCCGCCGAGAGATTTCGCCACAGCCTGTGGCGAAAACTCACCCGGCTCCGGGTACGCCCGCGCGAAGGCCAGCATGCGGTCCAGGTTACGGCTGGAGAAGCCCTTGAGCTCGGGCAACTCGTTGCGCAGATCATTGGCCAGGCGCGGAATGACGCCGGCGCCCCACCCTTCGGCCGCCTGGCGCTCGTCGAGCAACCGGCCGATACCCCAGTACAGCCGGATCAGCTCGGCATTGACGGCCAGCACCGCCCGCGTCTGCGCGGCCTGGATGCGCGCCTTGATGTCGGCAAGCAGCTTGGCGTAGTGGGTCAGTTCGCTGGTCACGGGGCTTCTCGAAAGACTCGGCGGAACGGTGGATCGACGGGCGGTCATCGTAGCCGCCGGAGCCCGACGCGTCTGCGGTTCAACCAGCATCGCGCAGCTCGGCTACCGACAACACCCGCTTGCCGTTGACGTAGGCGGCGCCGTCGCGCACCTCGATCAGGATGGGGCCGAACGCGCTCTGCCAAATGGTGGGCGGGACGCTCTCGGCAGCCGATGCGCGTGGATCGACCACAGGGGGTGGCATCAGGACCTTGGGGAGCAGCGGCGCGTTCATGGGTCGGGGGCAGGAACAAGGACAAGGCCATGAACTGTACATTCATCCAGTAGTATTGCAAGCGCGCAACGGGCGACATCGGCTCTCCCCGATCACCTCGCTCGATCACCTGGCTACGGCCCTGGCGATCGGCCTTGTGCGTGATCTGCGTGCAGGCGTTCGTTCGACGGCACGGCGTCGCGGCTGAAGCGATCGATGGCCGCTGCGAGCTTGCGGTCGCCCGCGTCGCCCGACTGCGCCAGCGCGGCCGCGATGGTCTGCCAGGCGCGCCGGGCCTCGGCACGGCTGGTGCCCACGGCCGCACCGCGGCGGTGGCTGCCGCGTGGCTTCAACAGCCGCCCGTCCTTGGCCGCCTTCACGCGCCACAGGTCCGGATGGTTGCGCGTCGCACCGCGCGCCGCCTGCCGCGTGGCTTCGGCCTCGACGCCGCGCTCGCGCAACTTTTCCGCAAAGGTCTCGCGCCAGCGGTGCAGGTCGGTCTTGCGCGGGTTCAGGCGTTTGCCATGCTTCGACTCGGCGCGCACGCTGATGTGCACGTGCGGGTTGGCCTGGTGGTCGTGCAGCACCATCACGAGCTTGTGGTCGGCCAGCTCGGCCTTGGCGAACTCGCGCGCCGCCCACTGCACCGTCAGCGGGTCGGTGCCGCGCGGCATCGACAGCATGATGTTGAAGGCCTCGCGCCGGGGGCTGATGTCATCTATCAGGCTGCCGCCGTAGCGCCAGTCGTCAGCCAGCTCGTGCAGCGCGTCCTTGCCGCGCATCGTCTGGGCGCGATCGTCCTCGATCTCGAGCCGGCCGTTCTTGCTGATGTAGCGCAGGTGCGCGGCGATGGCCTTCATGCCGCGCCCGCCGCCGGTGACCTTGACCATCACCTGCGGCGCGCGGCGCGCCACGGTCGCCTCGATGCGCTCGCGGATCGCCGCCGCTCGCCGGCGCGCGGCCAGCGCGCTGAGCGGGGCGGCTGGGTCCTGACGATGCGGTTGCCCGGGTAGAACAATGCACCGCTACCGCAACAGCCATGAGGACTTCGACTGCTTCGTCGTTCCCACGGTGCCGGCGGTCAAACAGCAGCAGGACACCATCGCGACACTGGCCGAGCTGGCGCGAATTGGTGTACCGCCATCGCGCATCAGGCTCGTCTTCAATATGGTCGAACACCATGCCGACCCGCGCCAGGCCTTCGAGCATCTGCTGGCCTTTGTGTGCGAGCGCCCGGTCGTGCAGGCCAACCTGGCGTGCAGACTGAATGTGAACGAAATCTACGCACGCCTGCGCGGCAAGGGGTCCGACCTCAGCACCTTGGCCCGCGACGCCACCGACTACAGGGCGCTGATCGCAAAGGCCCGGGACATCGACGAGAAACTCGCCCTGGCCCAGAAGTTGGCCACGCGCCGGCTGGCAAGCGGCGTGGTGCCGGAACTCGATGCGTGCTTCGCAGCGCTGTGCTTGGCGTCCGACATCGAATGCGCCGAACCTGCACCGGAGCAGGCAGTGTGAGTCCGCCGAGCACGGCCCGCGAAGCACTGATCGTCGAGGCCATCGGCGAGGTCGCGGCGTTGATCGATCGGGTGGAAGCGGTTGGCCCCGCGCTGGATAGAAGCCGTCTTTCGCTGATCCATGCCAGCACAGAGCTCGCCGACCACGTCACCGCGTTCGAGAGCCGCATGGCCGGCATCACCGAGAACGCGAAGGTGCAGGCGGTCAAGCACATTGCCCGTCGCACCGACGAGATGGCCCGCAACTCGTTGGATGCGCAGACACGGGCGATGGAAGAGGCGGCACGGCTGATGTTCCGCGCTGAGGTCGGCCCCGCCCTCCATCGGCTCACCATGCCGCTGCAGCACCTGGCAGACTTGGCCCAGCGGGGTGCCCGCCCCTGGGAGCGCTGGCTGACGCACGTGGCGACGGCGGTGGTGGCCTCTGGCCTCACCTGGGCGCTGGCGATCTGGCTGTGGGCTCGGTGAGGGTCTGCCCGCCGGACTATCAAGGGTTCGCAAATCACGGACTCACCTACGGACTCACCGACACGACATCCCGACCGGTTTGCTATAGGATTGAATCCTACGGACTCCGCAAGGATCGCCATGCGTTCGACCCAACAGTTCAGCATCACACTGCCCCACGAGATGGCCGAGGCTGTGCGGGCGAAGGTCGCGGCCGGCGAGTACGCCACCGACAGCGAGGTCATCCGCGACGGCCTGCGGGTGCTGCTGGCGCGCGACCGTGCGGTCGAGGACTGGCTGCGCAAGGACGTGGCCTCAGCCTACGACAAACTCAAGGCCAACCCGTCGCGTGCGGTCGGGGTCGGGTCCGTCAAGGCACGTCTGGCCGCTGCGCACGCGAAGGCAGCGAAGAAGGCATCGGCCAAGGCGTGACGCCGTACCGCGCCGACTACGCTCCTGAGGCGAGTGCCCAGCTCGAAGCACTGTTCCTCGATATCGCCGAGCGATCGTCGCTGACGACCGCGCAGCGCTACACCGACGCCGTCGTCGCGACCTGCGAGGCCCTGGCGCAGTTTCCTCTGCGCGGTGTGCCGCGTGACGACATCCGACCGGGGCTGCGACTCACCCACCACAAGGGGCGCACCGTGATTGCCTACGCTGTGGACGCAGACGCGCTGACGGTTTCGGTCATCGGTGTGTTCTATGGCGGACAGGACCACGAGGGGGCCCTGTCCATTGATTTGGAAGAATGACGCCGAGCGCCATGGCCGATATTGCGGCGCCAGCGGCGTTGATGATCTTCGTGGGTTGCGCGTAGGCGATCGGCGCGGTGCGGCCGAAGGCAAGCACGGCGCCAGGCATTGCGCGGGCCGGCCACCGCCGGGCCGCGCGCGATTTTGCGTCTCGATTCAGGGCAACGCGGCGCCTACTCGTCGCTGGGCCAATGCAGACCCCACCGATCGATGACGGCACGCACCCGCGGATCACCGGCAGGGATCAGCGTGTGCAGGTCCGCCCGGCCCCACCGCAGCGCATCCAGGCAGCAAAGCATGTCGTCGCTGATGGCGATATCGACGGCGCGCAACTCGAACAGGTCCAGCGGGAAGACCTGGCCGTTGTAGGTGGCGGCGATGAAGCGGGCGATGCGCGGAATCTGGCCGGAGTCGCGGGTCTCGGCGAGCTGCAACAGGCGGGCGAAGGCCTGGGCGCCCTTGCGCGTTGCGTCGTCTGACCGGGTGGCGACGCTGTCCAGGTCGTCGAGTGTTTCGGGGGGTGTGTTCATCTCGCCACCTCAGTGCGCAGCGGCGCCGGCAAGCGCCGCATGAATAGTCGGCCTGGCAAGGGGCGTCGGGCGCGCTGGATTTGAGGCTGAATCCAGCGCGCTGAACCTATGGGTTCAACCTTGCAGGCCGCGCGGCCGATGGAAATTCGGCCGCACAGTCGCTCATCCGGCTCAGCCCTTCAGCTTGCGCATCTCCTCGGCCAGCATCCACAGTGCGCGGTTCAGGCTCACGCCGCGGTCGATGCTGCCCACGGGCCGGGTCTGTGTCCGCCGGCCCTGAACGCTGCGACCAGGCTGGCCGCCGTGAATCACGTTCTCCTGCACGCGTTGGAAGGTGGTCCACAGGCTGTGGCCGGTGTCCTCGGGCCGGCGCGCCTCGATCAACTGCCCGGCCATGACCGGTGCGGGCCGGTGCCCTCCGCCCTCCTCTACCGTGCGCTCACCGAAACGCAGTGCAAGCGCAGCGGTCGCGAAGGCCATCTCCTCGGGCGGCTGAAGCTGCAGCGCCTTCATGGCTTCGCTGTGCTCGCCCACCGCCTCGAACTGGTCGAGCACGCGGAACGCGCCGTCGATCACATCGTCCTTGATGTTCCCTTTGTGAGGGATGCGGATGTCTTCCACCACATCGACCACCACCAGGCCGTTGCAGCAGACCAAGATGCCTCTCGCGCAAGCGCAGATAGGCCCGCAACGCTGCAATGTCGTGCCCGGGCCGGAAGCTCGCGCGCAACAGGCCACAGGCGTGCAGCCGTTGCAGCCACTGTGCATCGTTGACGTCGCTCTTGCGTCCGGGCACGCAACGCGCTTCGCGTGCATTGGCAACGATGGCCTCGATACCGCGGCTTTGCAGCACCTCGTACACCGGCACCCAGTACACACCCGTGGACTCCATGGCCACCGTCTGGATGCCCAACGACACGAGCCAGTCGGCCATGCGCTCGATGTCGCCAGTGAAGGCTTGGAAGGTCTGAACGGGTTCGTCGCACAGGTCCGCCGGAACCGCCACGACGTGGATTCGCGAGCCGATGTCGATGCCGCCGGCTCGGTCGTGGATGACGGGCATCCCGAGCGGCTTGGCATTTCGTCTGGACATGATCATCTCCTGTAGGTTGAGCACGCCGGACGGGGACTCGGATCAGATCAATTTCCTAAACGGGGTCACGCAAGGTGCCACCACAGTTGGGTCCGCAGCTTCCCCTGGGCCAGGTTTTTTGACGGGGACTATTGCCTCCAAAAAGCAAGCGGCCTCTGTCCAGCGTCCCTCGAGTGTAGGCACTGCTTGTTTCTATCCATATGGGCCGCGGCAAGGCGCGTGGACGGTTTTTTAGGATTTCCTTCTCCACCCTCAGCCGGGCGTTCTCCTGTCTCAGGCGGCTCACCTCCGCTTGCAACTCCGACACCGGCTCCAGCGTCCGGCGCTTGACCAGCGCCTGGCCTTTGCGGGCCAGATACACCCAGTTGGCCAGCGTCTTGTTCGACATCTCCAGCGACCGCGCCACCGCCGCCATGCCGCGCCCACCTTCCATCACCTGCTTGACCGCCGAATCCCGAAACTCGGCCGTGTACTTCCGATCAGATCCTGTCTTCATACAACCTCCACAAAGTCAAACTAACAGACTTCGTGGCGTCCGTTTTTCGGGGACCAGTTCAGTTCGCCAAGCGGGCCTCGTTCACGCGCAGCGTGAATGAAGTCAAGCCCGCGATCCCCGGACACGGGAACGGGCCGCTGTCCCCAGCCACGCCGGCAACGCCGGCCTGTTCGTGTCTGCGTAAGGGATGGCCGCCCGTCAGGGTCGACACACCGGTATGCCCGGGGGCTCGACGCGCAAGCGCAACAGCCCGGCCCCGCGCAGCGGGGACACGCCCAAGCCCATCAAGACCTGGCACCAGCACCGCCACATCGTTCAGCACCTCACACCGGATCACCCGATCCCACACCCGGTCATCAAACCTGGGCGACAGCAGAACCCTTCTCCACACCGAACCTCGGATACCCAGCACCCATGACCGAATCCAGCTTCACCACCCCATCCTCGATCAGACGAGTCAACGCCAACTCGACGTCATCCTCCGTGGCGCCCAAACCCAGGAACGACTTCAGCGACCGCCACAACGACACCGGCTTCGTCGGCCGCTTGTCACCCATCTTGCGCAGACTCTCGGTCAGCTTCTTGATCGTGGCCGCGGAGTCTGGCGATACGCTCGCCGCCTTCGCGCCAGCTCCCGCCGACGCAGGCACCTTGGCCGCAACGGCCGGCGCAACCAACGTAACCTTCCTTGCCGCCGAACCCCCGGCCGGCTTCGGGACAGCCGGCTGCGCCGGTGCAGCCTTCTTCGCTGCCGCATGCTTTGCCGCCGGCCCAGGGGCCGCAGTCTTCCTGGCCGAAGCATTTTTGGCCGGCACATTCTTGGCCGGCACCTGCTTGACTGCAGGCTGCTTGGCTGCGGCTTTCTTCGCCGGCACCTTCTTGGCCGTCGGCTTGCCAGACACGCCCGCCTTCGCGGCCGGCGCCGCCTTCACCGACGCAGCATGCCTGGCCGGCCCATGCCCCAGTTGACGCACCGAGAACCCCATGGCCCTGGCGTGCTCCAGCATCGGCTCGTAGCCTTTGTCGTTCGCCACCACGACGATCGCCGACGCCTGGTTCCGCGAAGCGATGTAGCCCATGTAGAACGACAGATGAAAGTCCAGAGCGTTCTTCCCCGTCTTGCTGATCGGCACCGCCGTGGCATTGGAGCCAAAGGATGCAAAGCGCTGCTCGACCTGACGCTGATGCGGTCCATGGAACACCCACACCTGGCTGGCGTCCGGCACCATGGCCCTCAACTCAGCCTCGGTCGGCTGAACGTTCTCGTAGTCGAGCAGCACATGCGTGCCTGGCACGGATGCCCGCGCCGGTGAGACCCTCGCGATCGTCCGCTTCGCCGGGTACTTCACTGCATTGCGCACCAGCTTGTCTTTGACGGCCTGCGCGATGTTGATCTCGCTGTGGTCCGCCAGTTGCAGCAGGTAAAGCAGCACGTCCGCGACCTCTTCGCCGATGCGAGCCTTCGACCCGACATCCAGGTGCGCAAGCCGAGAATCCTCGGGCGTCATCCACTGGAAGATCTCCGCCAGCTCGGCTGCCTCCACCATCAACGCCGTCGACAGGTTCTTCGGCGTGTGGAACGGCTGCCAGTCGCGCTCTGCTGCGAAGCGGCGCAGGTCGGCCTGTAACTCGTCAAGATTCATCCTGGCGTCTCCCTGCTTCTTGCTTGTCACGGATATTGCCAGTAGGCCAAGGAGTCGCCGACAGCAGCAGCGCGACAATCGTCACGTGACCGAAGCCGACGACGCACACCTGTTGTTCGACTTCCGCGATCGTGCTGCGGTGGACGCCTGGACACCGATCGACGACCGCGTCATGGGCGGTGTCTCGCGCAGCAGACTCCGTCACGACCCCGAGGGCCATGCCGTCTTCGAGGGCGAAGTCTCGCTGGAACGGAACGGCGGGTTCGCTTCAGTGCGATCCAGGCCCGCCGCACGGGGCAAGCCAGGCGCCCAGGCTTGCCAGATCGACGTGCGCGGCGGCAACCGGCAGTTCAAGCTCAGCCTCCTCACCGACGACGGATCGACAGCCCGAACTACCAGGCCAACTTCGCGACCGCGGGGAACGACTGGCAGACCCTGCGCCTGCCGCTCGCAGCGTTCCGCCCGAGCTTCCGTGGGCGCGAGGTCCAAGGTGCACCGAACCTCGACCCCGCACAGATCCGCCAAGTCGGACTGATGATCGCCAATCGACAGGCAGGCCCCTTCGCACTCGACATCCGGCGGATCAGTCTGGCCTGATCGGAATCGCTCGCGAATCGGCGCCGCCAAAGCGCCCCGCGCGAGGCCTACACCAGGCCCCTCTCCGCAAACGAGAAAGAGTCAGCTCCAGCAACTGCGCGCGGCAAACATCGTCATCCCCGACGACAGCTTTGCGGCGGCGAGATCGACCGGGCGACCGGCAAGTCCCGACCCACAGCGGAAGTCGATCGGTCTCGGTGGACTGCCGCGAAGCAGACATCCAGTCGAACGCGCTCCTGTGGAACCCCACCGAAACCTGTGCCCTACTTCCGCAGCGCCGCCGGAGGTTCGACCACGCTGGAACCCACGTCCTTCAGCAGCCGCTTGAACTCGGGCGAGTCGCTGATGATCGTTCCTGCTGCGGTGCGCAGCCGGTCGACGACCTCGTCTGTCAATACGAAGGTCGTCGGTTGACCATTCAGGAAGTCCAGCTCCGCCTTGTCCTTCAGCGCCGGGAACGACACGTCGATGGCATAGATCTCCGGGCCCGGCACGCGCAGCGCCGCGGTCACCGCGGGATCCGTGTTGCTCGCCATCGCCGCCGAGTTGCGGATCAGGCGCATCGTCTGCCAGCGCGCTGCCGTGTCCTTCAGCAGTTCGGTGGCTTCGTAGGAATAGGCGTCGATCGGCGTGCCCGCGGCCTTGAGCAGCACCTCCACGGTGCCCGGCGGCGTCTCGGACTGGTCCCATTGGGTCGGTGGCAGCGACAGCGAGTTGACGATGAAGACCACGATCCTTTTCGCGCTGTCCAGCGGTGTGGCCACGCCGGCTTCGTGCAAGGCCTGCAGCACCTCCAGCGAATCGAGCACCCCGCGCATGCCCACGTTGTCCGGCACGCCGCCGTCGACCAGGTGGATGAAGGGCCGGCCAGCGCCGTCACCGTAGGCCTGCAACGCCTTGATCGAGCGGATGGCCCGTGCCGCAGGCCGCGGCGGATTGTCCGCGTCGGTGAAGCGGCCGACCCAGTCGGGCAACTTCGTCTTGCAGCTGCCGCCGTAGTTGTTGAGCGTGACCGGCGACAGCACCACCGGCACCGCGGACGAGGCCGCCGCGGCGCGCGACAACCGCACTGCGCTCAGGTCGGAACACAGGATGTCGAAGGTGCTCTGGTTGAAGATCAGCCGCGAGCCGGTGGAGATGTCGGTGGCCGAGGCCAGGATCAGCGGTCCCTTGCCGCGTTGCAGATCGCCGAAGGTCGCGCCGTTGAACAGGATTTCGTCATACAGCTGCGCTGCCAGTTCCGAGCGACCCCACCCGGTGGACCACAGGCTGGACCAGTTGCCCGGGTTGAAGGTGCGCGAGATGATCTCACCTTGCACATCGCGCTTCAGGAAGCGATGCTCGTAGTCGTCAAACAGCTTCTCACCGTACAGACCATAGGCCAGCGCGGTGAAGCTGCCGCCCGACACGCCGGTAATGATGTCGACCTGGTCGAGCAGATGGCCTTTGTTGCCCTTGGGCCCGACCACTTCGGTACGCCGCAGGAACTCGAGCACACCGTAGGAAAAGGCGGCGGCACGCGTGCCGCCGCCCGAGAAGGCGAGGATGACCAGGCTGTCCCTGTTGTCGACCTGCGCCTGGTGCGTCTCGAAGCGGTAGCCGGCTTTTGGGTCGGCCTGCGCGATCGGCGGGTTGATCGGGCGGCTGGCACAGGCGCTGAGCAACAGCGGGGCGGTGGTGAACCACAACGATGGCATCCTGGATCGAGTCGTGATTTCACCTTGGTTGGGCGTTCATGTCGCGTGCGGCCGCGACCTCACTTGACGGGTAACGCCTTCGAGGCACGTGGCACGAGACTTGCCGGAAGCCGCTTGTGGCTGCTGCGTCGCCGTCTGCTGCTGTTGTTGCGCCTGCTGGCGCCGACGGCATTGTGGAGCCGGCCGCGCCCGGCCAAAGCGCCGGCTGCTCCACCTGCACCTGGATTGCGGGCCGTAAGGCGCGACTCGGATCACCGGCTCTTCCTGGTCTTCGGGCAGCGGGGAGTCGTCGAGGAAGTTCTTGGTGTTGGTTCCTTTCGCGGCAGGGTTCAGGCCAATGCCGGCGTGACGGCAGCGTCGTCAACGCTCAGGTGAATGTCGGCAAGGCGTTGCCTGTCGGCCTCGTAGCTGCGCGCCGCGACGACGAACAGCAGCGCAGCGCCCAGGCTCGCCAGGGGGATCACCGCCAGCGCGTTCTGCAGCCCGAGTGCGTCGGACAGCACGCCGGCGACGAACGCACCAGCGGCCAGGCCGAGCAGGTTCTGGATCAACGTGACCATCGCCGCGGCGGTCGCACGCAGCCCGGGGTGGACGACGTCCATCACCACCGCCGGGACGGCGCCGATGGTGCAGGTCAGCCCGAAGCCGCCGGCGGCGATCAGCCCGAATTGCAATGGCCCGGGCGGCAGCGCACCGAAGGCGAAGCTCAGCAGCGCCAGCGTGAGCATGCACGCGCCGGCAACGAGGTACAGCTTGCGACGTGGCTGCTTGCGCCCGGCACGGTCAGCCAGGTTGCCCCAGACCACCGCACCGACCGCGCCGAGCAGGATCACGATCGCGGCCTTCAGTCCGGCCTGGTCCGGCGCAAGGCCGTAGTAGCGGTTCAGGAAGCTCGGCATCCAGGTGTACATCGTCGACAGCACGAACAATTGCAGCGCACTGCCCAGGCACACGAGCACGGCGGTGCGCGGCTCGAGCAACGCCGCGGCAATGACCCGCACCGAACCGGGCGAGGCCTTGGCGCCTCGCGCAGTCGGCAGCGCGACGGTCTTGTAGTCGCGCACGAAAAGGAACATCAAGGCCAGGACCAGACCAGGAAAGCCGACCACGCCGAACGCCGCGCGCCAACCCCAGTGTTGCGAGATGAAGCCACCCAGCACCACCCCGAGCACCGAGCCGAGCGAGGCCGCGGCGAGAAAGGCGCCGAGCACCGTGCTGCGCAGTCGCCACGGGAAGATGCTGGCCAACAGTGCGCCAGCGGCTGAACCGTAGCCTGCTTCACCGAGCCCGATGGCGGCCCGGCCCGCGAACAACTGCCCATAGTTGCGCGTGAAGGCGCAGGAAATCGTGGCCAGGCTCCACACGGTCGCCATCACGACGATGCTCTTGACACGGCTCCAGCGGTCGGCGATCAGCGACAGCGGCACGGTGCCGAGCGCGACCGTGATCGACACCACCGACACCAGCGCGCCGAGCTGCTTGTCCGACAGATCCCACTCGGCCTTGAGGTGGGGGAACATCGAGACGACGATCTGGCGATCGATGTAGTCGAACAGCATGAGTGCGAAGGTCATCGCGAACACGAACCAGGCGTAGCGTTTCGAGACGAGGAAGTCGTCGTCCTGTGTGCGCGAGCCGTCGGATGGGGGCAGATGCATGTTGTCTCCTTGGTGGGGCGCGGCGCCCTTTTGGCGGCTCGGGCTGGCCAGCGGCGAAGTGCGCCACGACGACCCGCCCGAGCCTGTCTTCGTGAGCGTGAGGCGGTCAGGCGGCCAGGCGCAGCGGTGAGCCGCGTTCGCCGGCACGGCGGTTCGGGGCGTAGCCGAGCCTGGCCAGCGTCTCGTCGGCGCTCTTGTATTGCGTGCCGATCTGGTAGATCTGCTTGGCTTGCTCGCCGGTGGCGACTTCGCGGTACAGCTCGCGGGCGATGCGCACCGTCTGCTCGATCTGCTTGACGCTGCTCAGGCGCTCGCCCTTCTTGCCCCACAGGTTGTCCTCGATGCCCACGCGCACATGCAGGCCCATGGCGATGGCCATCGTGTTCAGCGGCAGCACGTTGCGCATCAGGCCTTCGATGGTCAGCACCGCGCCGGCGGGCACGCGGCGGATGAACTCCATCATGTTGTACGGGTTCGGGCCGTCCGCGCCGCCACCGATCATCACGTGGTTCAGGATCAGCGGGCCGGTGTAGACGCCGCGGCGGATGAGCCGCTCGACGGTCTCGAGCTGGCCGGCATCACCGAGCATGAAGTGCGGCTGGATGCCGGCGGCTTGCAGCCGCTTCAGGTGCTCGGCGACGAAGCTCGGGCCGGACGAGAAGGTCATCTCGCTGTAGGCGGCCTGGTAGGCCGGCTGCGCCAGCGAGGTGCCCTCCACGTCGTCGGGCGTCAGCAACTCGCACACGTTCATCTGGTTGGTGTTGATCGCGATCGTCACCTGGTCAGGCTTCGGATCCAGCTCGGCCAGCATGTGGCGCGTGTCGTCGCTCAGCCACTTGGCGTCGGCGCCTTCGCCTTCGGGGGCGAACGAGATCGAGCCACCTACCTGCAGCACCATCTTCGGCACCGCGCCACGCAGGCGATCGAGCAGTTCGTTGAACATCGACAGGCGCTTGCTGCCCTTGCCGTCGGCTTCGCGCACATGCACGTGCAGCACGGTGGCGCCAGCGTTCCAGCAGTCCACCGCCTTTTGCACCTGCTCGTCCATGGTCACCGGGATGTCGTCGGAATCGCCGGGCAGGAATTCGGGGCCGTAGGGGGCGACCTGGATCACCAGGGGTTGCTGGTTTTCGGGGAGGAGGGAGTCGTCGAGGAATTGCATGATGGGGTCCTTTCGGTGTCAGTCGGGTTGGAGAAATGGTCGACCGTTCTGGCCGTGTCGTCGTGATTCAGTGGGGTGAATTTTTCGGTATCGGCCCGGTTTCGACTTGACGCTTCGGGACAGTGACTGTCCATTTGGTGACATGCAGAGGGATCCAATACCGACCTGTCGGACGGCAGCTCTCTTCCTTCACCGTGGGTTGCCACGCATTGCGCGCGGGATTCCCGGACTTACATTCCCCACGGAACGACTCTTCCTGCTCATCTATGAAACGACCTGTCCACATGCTCGCCGCGGCCCTTCTCGCGCTCGGGCTTGCCACCGGAGCGCGCGCGCAGACCCCGGCAGCCAAGCCTGCGGGGCAAGCGGCCGCCGTTCCGGCCGCCGCTGGCACGGCCGATGTGCGTCGCCTCGACGTCGCGATGAAACCCTGGAAAGGCGACTTCGACGGCATGCTGGAACGCCACATGATTCGGTTCTATGTGCCGTACAGCCGCTCGCTGTACTTCATCGACAGGGGCCGCGAGCGCGGCATCTCGGCCGACCTAATCCGCCAATTCGAGCTCTGGGTGAACAAGAAGTACGCGGCACAGCTGGGCAAGCGCCCGCTGACGGCGTATGTCGTGGTGGCCACACGCGACAAGATGCTGGCAGACCTGCTCGAAGGGCGCGCCGATGTGGCCGTCGGCAACATCAAGGTCTTGCCCGAGTTGCTGAAGGACGTCGACTTCGTGGCCCCGGACGAGAAGGCCGCCACCACCGAAATCCTGGTGACCGGCCCGGCCACGCCGGCCATCGCCTCGATCGACGACCTTTCAGGCAAGACCGTGCACCTGCGCGAGGTCTCGAGTCAGACGCTGAGCATGAAGGCGCTGAACGAGCGCTTCAAGCAGGCAGGCAAGCCCGAAGCCAAGCTCGTGTACCTGCCGAGCGCGCTCGAAGACGAGGACCTGCTCGAAATGCTCAACGCCGGGCTTCTTCAGGCGGTCGTGGTCGACGACTGGAAGGCCAAGATGTGGGCCCAGGTGCTGCCCAAGGTCAAGGTTCACGAGGACATCGTGCTGCGGACGAAGACGAAGATGGGCTGGGCGATCCGCAAGAACAGCCCGAAGCTTGCCGCCGAGTTGACCGAGTTCTACGCCTACTACGCCAAGCAGACGGGTGGAGTCCCGAAGCTGCAGCGCCAGTACATGGCTCGCATCAAGACGCTGAACGACGCGACGGCCACCGAGGACCGCAAGCGCCTCCTGGCGCTGGTCGACACCTTCAGGAAGTACGGCCAACAGTACAACTTCGATCCTCTGATGCTGGCTGCACAGGGCTACCAGGAGTCGACGCTCAACCAGGATGCGAAGAGCCAGGTCGGCGCCATCGGCGTGATGCAGGTCATGCCCGCGACCGGCGCGGAACTCAAGGTGGGCGACATCCGGCAGGCCGAGCCGAACATCCATGCCGGCATCAAGTACATGGACCAGCTGATGACCCGGTACTTCAAGGACGCGAAATTCGACGAACAGAACCGCACGCTGTTCGCCTTCGCGAGCTACAACGCCGGACCCGGCAATATCTCGAAGATGCGCAAGGAGGCGGAAAAGCGTGGCCTCGACCCGGACAAGTGGTTCAACAACGTGGAGATCGTCACGGCCGAGAAGATCGGCATCGAGACCACGACCTACGTGCGCAACATCTTCAAGTACTACGCGTCGTACAAGCTGGTGACGCAGGCGCTGGGTGCGGCCGAGAGTGCGAAGCAGCAGGTTCCTGCGGCGAAGAAATAGACTTGCACGGGCATGAGCCCGTGTTCGGTGTCAAGCAAGTCGCTGCCTTGGGACTCAGGCGCAACCACCCTCCGATGAAGCTCGCCCAGCAGACGGCAGGACAGCAAACATGACAGACGACATCGCCAACAGCGGCAGTGCCCGGGTGCTCGACCCGATCGACCGCATCTCGGAGGTCATGTTCGGCCTGTTCATGGTGCTCACCTTCACCGGCACGCTGAGCGTGGTGGACAGCGGGCGCGAAGAGGTGCGCAGCATGCTGGTGGCGGCGATTGGCTGCAACATCGCCTGGGGTTTCGTCGATGGTGTCATGTACGTGCTGCGCAACCTCGTCGCACGCGGTCGCAATGCCAGGCTGCTGCGCGTCGTGCGCGGCACCGCCCGGCCCGAGCAGGCCCATCGCCTCATCGGCGACGAGATCGGCGCTCTGTCCGGGGCCATGGCCGCGACCGACCTCGAGCGCGTGCGGCAGTGGATCGTCACCCAGCCCGTACCAGCGGCCCAGGGTGTGGGCGTGACGAAGCTCGACCTGCGCGGCGCCGTGGCCGTCTTCCTGCTGGTCTTCGCGTCGACCTTTCCGGTGGTGCTGCCGTTCGTCTTCATCGCCGACCCTGGCGTCGCCAAGCGCGTCTCGGCCGCGGTCGCGATCGCGATGCTGTTTCTTTGCGGCTACGCCTGGGGCCGATACGCCGGACTGAAGCCCTGGCGCGCGGGCCTGGTCATGGTGTTGCTCGGGTTGGCCGTCGAAGCCGTCGTCATTGCATTGGGTGGTTGACTGTCATCCAAGTCGGCCGCAGCGACCGATGCCAGCCGCCGAGCCCAGATCACGTTGCTTTCTGAACCCCAGCCGGCGTGAGTGGCATCAATTGCTCCTCTGCCCGGCCGGTCAGGGCCACGGAGGGCGGCGCGGCTGACCGGGATTGCGGTCAGCGTGATTTCGACTGGGCAGCTTCATGTGCCGCGAGTTCCTCCAGCAGTATCGGTGCGCCCAGGCTCATCGTATGGATGCCCAGGATGCTGGTGAGCTGCAGCACGGCGGTGACTTCTTCCATAGTGGCGCCGAGCTGCAGCGCTTTCCTGATGTGGCGGCGTACGCCCGGGCCATACATGTGGGTGCACGAGGCATCGACGGCAATCGCCAGGAACTCCATCGTCTTGGCGTCGAGCACGCCCGAGCGCATCGGTGCCACGCCCATGGTCATGAATTTTTCGGCCCAGTCGGGGTCGAGTTCGTAGAACGGATCCCAGTTCGGATTCCATTCGCCGATCGCGCGCATGTGGTCGCACAGCGGAGTGGCCGCGGGGGTCGGGGTGTCGGTCATTCGGGCCTCGGATGGTGTTGCTTCAGGTCGATATTCTTTCGGGCAGGCCCCGTTCCGACTTGACCGATCGGGGCGTTCATTTATCCTTTCGGGATACCTGTGCCAGGGTTGCGCTGACACCAGACGATGACCGCCCTCATCCGCAGCGCCGTGCTGACCTCCTTCACCGACGTGGCCGCGTCGTGCGGCCTGGACGCGCGCGCGTTGCTGGTCGCTGCGGGCCTGCCGCAGCGCTGCCTGGACGAGCCCGATCTGAAGGTGCCTGCGCGTGCCATTGCCCACCTGCTGGAACTCGCCGCGCAGCGCGGCAAGGAGCCGGCTTTCGGCCTGCGTCTGGCGGAATCGCGGCGCCTGTCCAACCTGGGCCCGCTGGGCCTACTGGTGCGCGATGAGCCGACCTTGCGCGACGCGCTGGAGGCGGTGACACACCATCTCCATGCGCACAACGAGGCGCTGACCATCGGCGTCGAACAACACAGCAACCTGGTGGTCGTGCGCCTGGAGCTCACGGTCGAAGGGCGGGCCTCGCTGCGCCAGTCGATCGAATTGGCGGTCGGCGTCACCTTTCGCGTGCTGCAGATCTTCATGGGTGCGAGCTGGCAGCCGCGCCTGGTGTGTTTCACGCATGCGAAGCCGGCCAGTCTGGCGGTGCACCGGCGCTTGTTCGGCCGCGCGGTCGAGTTCGGCCACCAGTTCAACGGCATCGTCTGCAACGCCGCCGACCTCGACGTACCGAATCCCGGCGCCGACCCCGTGATGATGCGTTATGCCCAGCGCCTGCTGACGCAGAGTCTGGACACCAGTTCGCGCATGAGCGATCGCGTGCACCAGCTCGTGGTGTTGCTGCTGCCGCGTGGCCTGTGCCGCGTCGAGGTGGTGGCCCAGCACCTGGGCGTGGACCGGCGCACGGTGGCGCGTCGCCTGGCCGAGGAGCAGACCTCGTTCAGCGCGCTCGTCAACAACCTGCGGCGCGACCTCTTCGCACGCTACCTGAAAGACGGCGCGCGCTCCTTGACCGAGGTGTCGGCGCTGCTCGGGTTCTCGGCATCGAGCGCGTTCTCGCGCTGGCATCGGCAGCAGTTCGGCATCGCGGCACGGCAACTGAAGTCACAACGGGCAGACATAGCCCGCGGCAAGAGCGTGCCAAGTTGATCCCCTGCTGATTCAAGCACCGTGTTTCGCTTGGGTTTGCGCGGCACGGGTCGCGCCGTACGCGAGGCCGGCTGCGACGGCAGGACAGGTGTCCCGAACCGGCAAGTCAATGTCCCTGCACGTCAAGTCAAGATGAGACTCAAGCACCAACAATCCTGGTCATGCCGATCCACGAGGACACCGATATGTCGATTTCCGATGACCCCACCCCCGCAACGCCGGTGTGCCCGATTGGCAACCACGCGCAGTGGACCGACGTGCTCGGCGAGCAGCAACTGGCCGAGGGCGGGCGCTGGTTTGCCCGTCGCGGTGGGCACGAGATCGCGCTGTTCCGTATCCAGGGCACCGTGCATGCCATCGCCGACAGCTGTCCGCACAACGGCGCGTCGCTCGCCACCGGCCAGCTCGAGGGCAGCACGATCCGGTGCCGCGCACACGGTCTGCGCTTCGACATAGCGACCGGCTGCCCCCGCGTTGCGGGCGGGTTCACTTTGCGCACCTACCCTGCGCGCGTGCATGACGGCCGGGTCGAAGTCGACCTTGGTGCTGCGGCCGACTGAACAAGCGCATTCATCTCTCATTTCTTCCTGGAGTCCACCATGAACACAAACGCCCGCAAGGTCGCGATCGTGACCGGCTCGGCGACCGGCGTGGGTGCGGCCACCGCACTGGCGTTGTCGCGTCGAGGCTATGACCTGCTGATCAACTATTCGAAGAGCGAGCGCGAGGCCAGGGAGGCCGAGGCCGCTTGTCGAGACGCCGGCGCCGATACGCTGCTGGTGCGCGGCGACGTGGCCAACGATGCGGACTGCCGCTACATGGCCGATGCCGCACTCGCGCGTTGGGATCGGCTGGACGCCCTGGTGAACAACGCCGGCATCTCCACCTTCACGGGTGCAGAGAACTGGGACGCGCTGGATGCTGCAGTCTTCGAGCGCATTTTCGGCGTCAACGTCCTCGGCGCCTTCCAGATGATCCGCGCCTGCCTGCCGCACTTGCAGGCAGCGCGCGGCGCCATCGTCATCGTGTCTTCCATCGCCGGAGCCCTCGGCATCGGCTCGTCGCTGCCATACATCGCATCGAAGGGTGCGGTCAACTCGATGACCCTGCACCTGGCGCGTTCGCTGGCTCCAGAGGTTCGCGTCAACGCGGTGTGCCCCGGTCTCATCACCACCCGCTGGTTCGGCGATGGCGTAGGGCAGGAGGCCTATGAAGGGATCAAGCACGGGTACGAGCAAGCAACACCGCTTGGTCGCGCCTGCACCGCGGAAGACGTCGCCGAAGCGGTGGTATGGCTTGTTGACGGCGCTCGCACCGTTACCGGGGAACTGGTGCTCCTGGATTCAGGCATGCATCTCGGCGGCGCGCGAGGAACCATCGTGGCGGCGAGGACCTGAGGCGCAAGGAACAGTGGCTTCGGACGGGCGCTCAGCCTACCGGCCACGAATCGGCGACACATCCTCCACGGTAGGCTTGCCAAGTTCGATCGCCGCGGCGTCGCTGCGATCGATGTCTCATCGCGCAAACTTCGCTCGCGTTTGACTGCACTGGACCGGCCGTTCACCAATGTCGGCTGATGGCCGGGACCGCCGAACGCGAACGTCGGTAGACAGGCATAGGCAATTTGGAGGTCAGGTTTGGGGCGGCGAGTTCGGCGGATCGACTGTCAAGCCGCGACCGAGGCTGTGTGAAAAGTCGTCGCGACGCACCTCGCGCGAAACACTGGCCTCTCAGATCGGCTCAGGATCGACGATCGCGACATCGGTGAGGGTTGAAGGACCCCCGAAATTGCCCTACGGCCGACTTTCCACACAGCCTCGACCCATAGTTTCAGGACGAGTTCTGCGACGTTGGTGGCGATGGATGCCTTCAGAACGTCGCCGAAAGGCAAGCTGGACAGGAAGGAGTCGAAAAGCTCGAAGCCGCTCCCGTACACGCTGCCCTCGAGCGGCGCAAACCACTCGTCGTCGACCCGTGCGCCGTGGCGTCGCACGAAGGCCTTCTCGTGATAGACGGCACAGCCTTCGTACACCTCTCGAGACAAGTCGGTCGTGATCTGGAGGCATTCCCGGTAGCAGGTCTTTTGCTCCTCGCTCTGCGCCAGTAGCAGCGCATAGGCCAGCGACAATTGGCTTATGCCGAAAAGGCTCGCATGCGCCAGGCTCCAGTGGTTGTGCTCGTGCACCTCCAGCAGGTGCCGCTCAACGGGCCCGAAGCGTGGATCGCAGTAGAGACGGGGCGGTCGATCGAATTCGAACCTGGCCAACGACGCGCGAAATAGGTATCCGCTGAGTCGGTAGTCGTCCATGTCGAGTCCGCACGGAGTTGGCACGCCGGAGGCGCAGACGCCTCGTCGGACGAGGCTGCCGGCTCATTATGACGGTCAAGAGGTCGACGCGGCGCCTGCGACGCCGTACCGCGCGGCGACCGTGCCGGAGACCTTGGTCGAAATCGCCCGGCGCGCGGCATCGAACGAGTTCCGCTCGGACAGGTCCGGCGGCGCAGGAACGGTGGAACGGTGACCTGTTCGCCTTGGTCAAGCCCCGCCAGGCCGAGTTGCACGGGCGGGGATGGATAGGGGCCTGTGCCAGCCACTCTGCCTTGCTCGACCCGCGCGGCATCAGCACCATCCGGTAGGCGCGCGGCCAGCAGCAGGCGCAGCGGGGAGGGGCAGTGACAGCACCCGTGACAGCACCTTCTGGCGGACCGGCGCGTCGGGGATGGCATGGTCCACCAGGTGCGCCGCCGCCTTCGCCATCCGGCGCGCTCCGCACGGTCGCCTTCAACTGCAAGCGGCGAAGCCATTGCCCTTCGCACCAGGCGGTCCAGCGTGGTCTCCTCGGGGCGACGTCGCTCGAAGTGGACCGGGGGCGCCATCCGGCGCCCGGAGGGGCTGCCGGCCGATGGCTTGCATGCGAGGCTCCCAAGGTTGTGACCCCGGACGCTCTCAAGCTGCACGGCGTCGTTCGCTCTGCGGGCCTCCTACCTGTGGGCCTACCCTGTGTTGCCACCTTCTGGTGACAACTTCCGGGGCCGAGGAGATGAGATGCCAGGAAGCTGCCCGTCGTCAGCGGCAGGAAATGGCCGACAAGAGTCCCACGAAACCAGACCAACATTTCAGACGAGAGGTGAGAAGCGCGGCCGATCAGGATCAGTGGAAGTCTTGCTCGAGCTGATGGCGAATGGCGCCTACTCGGACAATGTCGCCACGCACTTCAAATGCGGCAATGAGCCCGGCGTTTCCGAAGGGAACGATGAGTTCACGCTGCTTGTCGTTCAGGGCGCGAGCGGCCTTGCGGCATGAGTACGGTGAGAACTCCAGTAGTCGAAGTGCGCGGTCGACGGCGTCTCTGAGGCGCCGCACTACATCGAGGTCAGGTGTCGCGCTGGCGAGTTCCCGCTCGATGGTGAAGTCTTCGATCCGGAGCAAGTCGTCGGCGGCCTCCTCGGTCAGCAGGACGCGGTAGCTGGTCACTGCCCAGCGCGCGGTTTGCCTGCCGCCAACCGCTGACGGGCCGCATCCAGCCGGGCATCCATCCGCCGCAGCACCTCCTGCGGCGAGATCCCGTTGTTTTCACGCTCGGATCGCTCGACGGCGTCTCGCGCTCGCGCCAGAAAGGCGTCTTGGGTACGCCGCCAAGTGACGCCGTCGCGAACGCACGCGGCGACGAAATCGGAGAGCGACTCGCCTTCGTCGAGGACAGCCTCGGCATCGCTACGCAGCGCGGGCTCGACACGCACGGCGGGGAGGGTGGAGGTCTTCATACCCTCACTGTAATGCAAATGTGATGCACCCGCAAGTGGGAGTCTTGTCCAACGAGGTATGAGCCTGGAGCCGGGCGCGAGATTCCATTGAGGAATGAGCCTGGAGGACGCCTGGGATCGGCGATTTGGGGGCTGGCAGGCAGCCCACCGGCGCAGCGGGTCGATCATCGAATCGATGGTGATCGACATGAACGAAGCCCAGGTGCGCACGCTGGAGCAGCTGCGTCAGGTGCTGACGGGTACGCAGGCGATGGAGTTCCAGGCGGCCGCTGGCGACGAGGGTCGGTATGCGTGGATCGAGTCGGTGCTGCGGCGCTTTGAGTACCGCCGGCTACCCCGCGCAGACCGCGGCCCCGTGCTGGCCTACCTGCAGCGGCTGAGCGGCTACAGCCGTGCCCAGATCACGCGGCTGGTCTCACGCTGGGACGCCGGCAAGCCGCTGGTCAAGAGCTACGGCGCGCCACGTCACCCATTTGCCCGCCTGTACACGGCTGCGGACGTGGCGCTGCTGGTCGATGTGGACCGTGCCATGGGCACGCTGTCGGGCCCGGCCACGGCCTGCGTGCTGCGCCGCCAGCATGACGTCTTTGGTGATGAGCGATTCGAGCGGCTGGGCTCGATCTCGGTGGGTCACCTGTACAACCTGCGCCACAGCGCGCTCTACCGCAAGCAGCGCGTGGTGCTGACCAAGACCCAGCCGACCAAGAACACCAAGATCGGCGTGCGCAAGGCGCCGGCGCCCGAGGGCCGCCCCGGCTTCATCCGCATCGACAGCGTGCACCAGGGTGACCTGGACGGCATCAAGGGGCTGTATCACATCAACGCCGTGGACTGCGTCACCCAGTGGCAGGTGGTGGCCAGCGTGCAGGCGATTTCCGAGGCGCACCTGCTCAGCGTGATAGAGGAAATGCTGGCGCAGTTCCCGTTCGAGATCCTGGGCTTTCATGCCGACAACGGCAGCGAGTACGTCAACCACAAGGTAGCGCGGCTGCTGGACAAGCTGCGCATCGAGTTCACCCGCAGCCGCCCGCGGCACAGCAACGACAACGGCCTGGCCGAAACGAAGAACGGGGCCGTGGTGCGCAAGGAGTTCGGCTACGAGCACATCCACCGCCGTCATGCCGCGCGCTTCGACACCTACTGCCGCGAGTACCTCAACCCGTTCCTGAACTTCCACCGGCCATGCCTGTTCGCCACCGAGCTGGCCGACCCCAAGAAGCCCGGGCGCATCAAGCGCGTGTACCGGCCCAGGGACGCGATGACGCCGCTGGACAAGCTGAGCAGCCTGCCCGACGCCGCGAGCTTCCTGCGCCCCGGCGTCGCGCTGCTGGAGCTGCAGCAGCTCGCGCGGGCATTGACCGATGTGCAGGCCGCTGAGGAACTCAACGAGGCCCGCCAGACGCTGTTCAGCAAGGTGCCGACGCGTACCGGCTGAACCCGCAAGAACACAACACCGCAAAGCAGCACTGTGGACATGTGGACGATGCGCTGACGCGCACCGGCGCAGACCGTGGACAACGCTGGCGCGTTGCCCACCGCCAGCGCCTTCGCCCACATGCCCACAGCGCTCGACCACGGTTGATGAACTCAAGAACCCGGGCCCCAATACACTGTCCAGACCTACAACGGATCGACGTGCTTCGCGTCGTCGA
The DNA here is from genome assembly GCA_963837675.1 of uncultured beta proteobacterium. GTDB lineage: Bacteria > Pseudomonadota > Gammaproteobacteria > Burkholderiales > Burkholderiaceae_C > Rubrivivax. Next base: position 128,373 of record CAWIOH010000006.1, read on the forward strand.
TCTCAGGACGCTCCAGGCTCATACCTGGATTGGAAAAGACTGTGGGAGCCAGTAGTTCTCACATCGTCCGGGGACATAGCAAGCAGATTGCCGGATTGCCGTCAGTCGCGAACGCCTGCTCATGGCCGGGACGAGCCAAAGCGAAGTTCAAGTTGGCCGCCGCAAACCAGTCATCCAAGGTGGGCCAACAGGGGAAATTCTGAGCGGATCACCAGGGGCCGATATTGGCCGGGATTGCCACTTCGCAACCGCGTTCGACAGCAGCCCTTCGGCTCAATCGCCGTTTTGCCCAACGACAGCTGTCGGCGAACTTTGCGAACGGGTAGTCCCGGCCAAGTCCGGATCCTCATGACAGGCCGCTTTGTGGCAACGCATTTCAAGGTCAAGGCAACAGCATGGCCCGCCGGACGGTCTCGACCCAGTCGTCGGCTTGGCCGTGATACCGGCCGACCTCTAGCCGGCTCAGGCGGCCGCATTGGCCTTCAATCGCCACGGTCGGAAATCCCTGCCCAGCGGCACGCCGCAGCACCTGCCGCGACTCTTCGATGTGCGACTCGGTCGGCTGCCCGGCGAGCTGCTCAAACGCCGCCCCGAATGCCATCGTATCCAGATTCATGTCACTGGCTAGCTCCAGCAACACGGCGGGCGACGCGACCTGGCGCCCTTCGACATAGTGCGCGTGCTGGATGTGCGCCAACGCGGTCATGCCCACTGCGCCGGCGCGCGCTGGATCGGACACCAGCGACTGCGCGGCCAACACGGCGGTGATCGGTGGGCCGGAATCGAGTACGGCCCCTGTGTCGTTGAGCAGGCCATCGGTATAGGCTGTGCCGAACGGCTGCCCGGTCAGCTCGGCAATCCGCCGATCGTGCGGCATCACGAAAGCCCGCAACTCCGGCGTGACCAGGCGCCGCGCGACGCCAGCCATCATCCCGCCCCCATGCAACACGAACCGCAAGTCCGGCAGATCGCGCAGCGCGTGCATCAGCGGCGCGGCGCCGTAGCACCAGCCGCACAGCGGGTCATAGATGTAGTGCAGCGTCTTCATGGTCAGAGTCATGGTCCGGGGCAGTATCGGTGCGGTCGGAACATTGGTCTGTCGCGGGCGCAAGCATGACAGCCCGGAATGCAGCTCACCACTTCATCTCGCCCTTGTTGACCTTGGCGCCGATATCCAGCGCGACCATCAGGCCTGCATTCGGGTAGGCGGCCTTCATCGCCTCGATCAGCGCGGCGGCATTCGGCGCCTGGGCCAGCTCGGTCTCGAAGCGTGCCAGGTAGGCCAGCGTGTAGGCGATCTGCGAAGCGTCTTGCGCCTGGCCGGGCAGCATGTGGCCGGGCACGACGACGGCCGGTTGCAGCGCGGCCATCGCGGTGAGCTTGCTGGCCCAGGCGGCACGCTCCTGCGCGCTCTGGGTGTCGGCCGTCCAGGCGTGCAACCCGCCGAACACGTTGACGCCGCCGACGATCGCCTTGATCGACGGAATCCAGACGAAGCTGCGATGCGGCAGCGCGTCGTCGAGGCCGCTCACTTCGAGTGCCTTGCCTTCGAGCGTGAGGGTCTTGCCAGCCATCACCTCGGGCAGCGGCGGCTTGATCGGCGCGTTGGCGCCCATGCGCGGGCTCCACACGGCCAGCTTGGTGGCCAGCGTGGCTTCGATCTTCTTCACCGTGGCCGCGCTGGCGACCAGCTTCGCGTCGGGGAACACCTGTTTCAGCACTTCGGCGCCGAAGTAGAAGTCGGGATCGGCCTGGCTGATGTAGATCGTGGTCAACCTCTTCTTGTTGTCCAGCAACATCGCCGCAATGCGGTGGGCGTCGGCGCGGGTGAAACCGGTGTCCACCAGCACCGCCTCCGTTGCACCCGACACCAGCACTGCGTTGACGTTGAAGCTCGCCGCGTCGGCGGTGTAGACCTCGAGCTCCAGCGCCGGCGAGGCCGCCTGTGCGGAGGCGTCGTTCGCCAGCACGCCCAGCGTCAGGCTCGCCATGGGGACCAGCCAGTGCTTCATCAATATTCTCATTTCGACGCTCCTTGCATTCATTGAGGGCTCAGCCCGGACGGGCAGAGGGTGAAGGGCCTGACGTAGCCTGTGCGCCCATCGCAGTCCGAACTCTATTGGCATCAAGTCTGAAGATAAACTGCGATCACAGTGCATGTTTGTTGCGCCAACCGATCTAATGAAGGAGGCACACATGGACCGCTTGACCGCGATGCAAGTCTTCGCCGAGATCGCCGACCGTGGCGGTCTCAGCGCCGCGGCGGAGTCGCTCGAGATGTCGCGCGCGATGGTGTCGCGCTACCTCGCAGGCCTGGAGCACTGGCTCGGCGTGCGCCTCTTGCACCGCACGACGCGCCGCGTCAGCCTGACCGATGCGGGCCAGGAAGCGCTGCAGCGCTGCCGCCAGATGCTCGAGCTGACGCAGGACGTGCGCGCCAGCGCATGGTGGAGCCCGGGGTGAAGGGAAAATGGATCTTCGGACGCGAGACCTTCCGAAAGATCCTGGCGTTGCGCGATGCGATTGACAGCGTGAGTTCCCCGACGAACCGGCGTCTGCTACGCGTGCTCCTAGGCAGCATCCTAGACTAGTGGAGTGCACGTAGTTGCGCAACAGCGGGCTGTTGAACACGTTGCCCAGGTTGCGCAGCCCGCTGATGCTGTTCAGCTCGGCTTGCGGACCGTCGATTCACCTGCATCATCAATTCGGACTACAGGTTCTGGGCAGCGAGTCCAGCGGATTGGCTGGCAAATGACGACCCGTTCCCGACATTGGCAAAGGAACGGAGCAGACATCCAGACGGATCAGGGAACGTGCGCGACTCGACCTGGACCTCCGAACTACCCAGTCACCGCCTTCTGCCGACGTACGATCGCCGTCGCGGAGCCAGTGGCGACCACGCGGCCTTCAGGGTCTGAAAGTTTTCCTTCGAGGAAGCAGATCGTCTTGCCCTGACTGACGACCCACGCCTCGCCGGTAAGTTTCCCAAGCCGCGCCGGCGCAATGAAGCTGACCTTCATCTCGAGCGTCGCCGGAAACTCCCCTGGATGAAGGCACGCAACAATCGCCGGACTGAACGTCTCGTCAAGCATCGCTGCAAGGAAGCCGCCCTGTACCACGCCCGCCGGGTTCAGGAACTCGGGGCGGGCTTCAAACTGCACGCGCAATGTCCTTTGGGTGGGCAGGACCTCAATGACCTTCCAGCCGAGCAGTTCTCCAGCAGGGCAAAGCGAGCGGCCCGCTTCGACGGCGTCCCAGAAGAATCCTTTCGTCATGATCCAGCACTCCTTTTCGCGATGTCGCGGCCCACGCATGTTTCGCCCAAGCCGCTGCCCTGCGGTAGGCTCAGCCGCGTGCCGCGCCGACCAGCACGAAGAGCATGGTTGCGGGCCCGTCGCTCCGGTTGCGCCAAGCGTGCCGAGTCCCGTTCTGTACCACCACGTCGCGCGGCGACAGCTTTTTCACCGCACCGTCGTCCAGCTCGAGGTGGATTTCGCCGTCGAGCAGCACGGCGTAGTCGACCGAGTCGGTGGTGTGCATGCCGGGCGAGTCCATCTCGAACTTCTCGGCCAGGCCGGGAAGCACCTGCATATACTCGCCTCCCGCAGCGGCGGGATCGAAGCTTGGACTCATCATCACTGCGTCGGGCGGGAAGGTGATGAACATCAAGTTGGTGCCGCCGGGCAGCGGCACCCAGGACGTCGCGGACACCGAAGGGTCTGTGGCCGAGGCGGGCACGCCGGCCCCGGCCTTCGTTTCCCACAGCAAGGTCGTGACGAAACCGGGCACATGTTTGAAGGCGGTTTCGCGCGGTGCGGGCGCGTCGGAGACGAAGAGCGATTTGCCATCCGGGCCGTGGCCCGTGACGATGCGTCGGACTGTCATGTTCGTTTCTCCTCAATGCATGATGACGACGTTGGTGAAGCCGCCGGCGCGCTTGTCGATCGCATCCAGCGCCTCGTTGATCTGCTCGAGCGCGAAACGCTCGTGCTCGAAGACCCCGAGATTCAACGTGCCGGCGTGCGCCATGTCTGCCATGTCCTGGCCCTCGGCGGCGCTGAACCAGAGCGAGCCGATGTAGGACTTCTGCAGGCACATCAGCGGGAACGGCTCGAGCGGGATCGGGTCGGCCACGCCGCCGATGTTCACCGCCTTGCCACCACGCCGCAGCGCGTTGAACGAGTCGATCACCGTGGCCACCGGCGCGTTGGGGCCGAGCGTCTCGATCAGGGCATCGACGCCGTAGCCGCCGGTCGCCTCCATCACGATGTCGGCAGTCTTGCGCTCACCCAGCGCGATCGGCACGATGCGCGCGCGGGTCGAGCTTGTGCAGCTTGTCGAGCAAGGCGGTGTTGCGTCCGGTGGCGAAGATGCGGGCCGCGCCCATCGCCAGCGCGCAGATCACCGCGCCGAGGCCGAGTGTGCCGGTGGCGCCGTCGATCAGTACCGTCTGCCCGGGCACGAAGTGCGCCTTGCGCAGCGCCGAGTACGAGGTGCCGATGTAGCCGAAGCGTGCCCCCTGCTCGAAGCTGATGCTGTCATGCAGCTTGACCAGGTTGCGCGCCGGTGCGGTGAGGTACTGGCCGAAGCCGCCGTAGGGGTAGTCCTCGTAGATCTGCTGCGAGCCCGGGCCGAAACCGAAGTAGCCCTGGAACGTGTACGCGGTGCAGTTGATCGGGTCGTTGCGCCGGCAGGCCTGGCAGCTTCCGCACGACAGCCCCGGGTTCACGTAGACACGATCGCCGGGCTTGATGTCTGCCCGAACCTGGCTGCCGACCTCGGCAACGACCCCGGCCGAGTCCAAGCCATAGATCGCGGGCAGCTTCGGCAATGGCAGGAACGGGAACCAGGTCGGATAGTGGGTGACGACGTTGCGCAGGTTGGGCACCACGCCCGCCGCCTTCACCTGTACGAGCACGTCGGTCGGTCGGACCTCGGGCACCGGAATCGTGTCGATCTGGAACGGCTCGCCTGTCTTGTGCAGGCGTGCGGCACGCATCATCTTTGCCATGGCTGTCTCCTTGCAGTCGCGGTTGAAGCGCCGGGCCATGTAGCCGCACGCGACCGCGTGCGGCTGGACCGACGCGGGAAAAACTCATTCGTCGATGTGGAACCCCGAGGCCTTGACGACCACGGCCCAGCGCTCGCGCTCCTTCTTGAGCAAGGCCGCGAACTCTTCGGGCCTCAGCGCGACGGGTTCGAACGAAAAATCGCCGAACTTCGGCGGCAACCTCGGGTTGCTTGACCACGTCCTCCACTGACTTCGCGAAGCTGTCGACGACCGGCTTGCCGACTTTCGACGGCATGACGAAGCCGAACCATTCCTGAGCCTGCACGTCCTTGAACCCGGCCTCAGTGAAGGTCGGCACATTCGGTGTAAACGGCGAGCGCTTGGCGCCGGACGTGGCAAGCACTCGCAGCTTGCCGCTCTTCAGGTGCGGGAGGATCAACGCCGATGTTGTTGACGCTCGACGCGATCTGGCCGCCGAGTAGGTCCTGGATGCCTGGCGCATCGCCCTTGTACGTGACATGGGTCAGTTCGATGCCCGCGGCCTGCGCGAACATCACGCCGACGAAGTGTGGCGTCGCGCCGGCGGCCGGCGACGCGAAGAGCGCCTGCTTCGGGTTGGCCTTGGCCCAGGCCACGAAGTCTGCCAGCGTCTTCACGCTCTCGGGAACCATCGGCCCGACGCTGAAGGCGAAGTCACCCCGCGCGATCGTCGTCACCGGTGCGAAGTCCTGCACCGGGTCGTAGCCGAGTTTCTTGTAGACGTGCGGGTAGATGAACAGCAGCGAGCACGGCGTGAGGAATGCAACCGACCCGTCGGTGTCGTTGCTGTTGGCGTTGGCGTTGGTCAGCGCAATGCGGCCTGCAGCTCCAGCGCGGTTGTCGACGATGACCGTCGGCGCCCAGGTCCCGCGCAGCTTCTCGGCCATCACACGAGCAAGCACGTCGGTCGTGCCACCGGCAGGGAAGCCGACCACGATTCGCGCGGTCTTCTGCACCAGTTGCGCGAGCGCGCGGCGCGTGCCGGCGAGAGTTGCCATCGCGGCGACGGTGGCGTTGGCGAGGATCTGGCGGCGATTCAACATGTTCATGTCTCCTGTTTGCAAATTCGACGGACGAGCGCTTCCGCACTCGCGATGTCTCGACCCGCGAGGGTCTGTGGGGTTCTTCGGGAAGTGCGGCTGCCTGTCGGGCCGCGGCGTCTACGGACGGATCAGTCGCTCAGGAAATCGAGCACCAGCCGATTGAACTTCTGCGCGTGCTCCCACTGCGCCCAATGGCCGCAGCGGCTGAAGACATGCAGTTCCGCGTCGCGCAGGCCGGCAAGCAGCCGCAGGCCCACGTCCATCGGCACGAAGCGGTCGTCGCGACCCCAGATCAGCAGCGCGGGGGCGGCGATCTCGCCGAACCGGTGGCCCACGTCGGGAAACTGCCGCGGGTTCGCCTCGCTACTGCGAACGAAGTTCTCGAGATGGTCGCGGCGCGCGAGCATGTTGTCGAGCCGCGCGCGGAAGAGCTCCTCGGTGAGGTTGCTCGTGTCGTACACGAACACATTCATCATCCGCTTCAGGTTCTCGATCGTCGGCTCACGGTACAGCGCCCCGATCAGCTTGATCCCCTCGGTGGGTGTCGGCAGGAACGGGCTCACGCCGCCGGTGCCTCCGCCCATCAGTACCAGCTTGCCGACGCGCTGCGGGTTCGCGAGCGCGAAGGCGACCGCGCTGTGCCCACCCATCGAGTTGCCGACCAGGTGCGCCTTCTGCAGGCCGATCGCATCCATCAGCCCCTTCAGCGCACGCGCGTTGAGGTCTGAGCGCGAGCCAGTGCTGACGATGCTGTCGCTCTTGCTCCAGCCCGGGCAGTCGATCAGCACGACGCGGTAGCCGGCCGCAACGAAGGGCTCGACGTTGCGGTTGAAGTTGGCCCAGCCGCTGGCGCCGGGGCCGGAGCCATGCAGCATCACGACGGTCTCGTCGCCGCTGCCGACATCGTTGTAGTGCAGTTGCAGATCGAGATCGCCTTCCTTGATACGAGCGAAACGGCTCGTGGCGGACTCGGTGATCGTCGTGGTGTCAATGGACATGATGGGTGTCTCCGATTCGTGATTCAAGAAGCAGACCGAGTGGCCTTGGTCACCTCAGTACGTGGCACGTCCACCTGAAAGGTCAAAGACCGCGCCGGTCGAGAACGAGCATTCCTCGGTGCAGAGCCAAGCCACCATCGCAGCGATCTCGTCGACACGGCCGAAGCGGCCCAGGGGGATCTTCGAGCGCATGTAGGCAACGTGCTCTGGCGTCATCTGGTCGAAGAGTGGTGTCTCGACGGCCGCCGGCGTCACGCAGTTGACGCGGATCTCGGTGGCCGCCAGTTCCTTGCCGAGAGACTTCGTCAGCGCAATAACGGCGGCTTTGGAGGCGCTATAGGCGCTCGCGTTCGGATTGCCTTCCTTGCCGGCGACCGACGCGACGTTGACGATGCGCCCTGCGATGCCGAGCACTTGCATATGCGTCGCCAGGTGCTTGCAGGCACTGAACACGCCGTGCACGTTGACGTCGAACACCTTGCGCCATGCCTCGGGCGGATACTCGCAAAGCGGCGCGTTCGGCCCGGTGATTCCGGCGTTGTTGACGAGAATGTGGACGTTGCCGAACTGCTCGATCGAACGCGCTGCGGCCGACGCGACCTCACTGTCGTTCGCCATGTCGACTTGGACGGACAGGTGGTCCGGGCCGAATTCATGAGCCATTGCATCCAGGGCAGCCCGCGAAACGTCCCAGGCGCAAACTCGCGCGCCAGATGCGACGAGTCGACGTGAGATCGCCAGCCCGATGCCGCTCGCCGCGCCCGTCACAATCGCATGCTGGCCCGCGAGGTCGAGGCGATTCAAGATCGATCCCCTTGAATCACGCGCTGGCATTGCTGACCAAGGCCTTCGATCGACAAAGTCATCACGTCACCTGCCCGCAGGAATACCGGCGGCTTCTGGCCAAGGCCAACGCCTGCCGGCGTGCCGGTGGCGATCACGTCACCGGGTTCGAGCGTCATGAAGCCGCTCGACGTAGGCAACGACAAAGGCCACGTCAAAGATCATCTCGGCCGTGTTGCTCTGCTGACGTACGGTTCCGTTCACGTCGAGCGTCATCCCGAGCTGCTGCACGTTCTCGAGTTCGTCGCCCGTGGCGATGAATGGACCGGCCGGGGCAAAGTGGTCGTAGCTCTTTCCCTTCGTCCACTGTCCGTTGCGCTCCAGCTGATAGGCGCGCTCGCTCACGTCATTCATGATCGTGTAGCCGAGCACGGCGTCGAGCGCGTTTGAAGCAGCGAGGTGCCGAGCGCGCCGGCCCACGACGATGGCCAGCTCGATTTCCCAATCCACTTTCTCGGCGCCCGGCGGGATCGGCACGTCCTCGTTCGGTCCGCACCAAGAGGTGCCTGCCTTCAGGAAGAACACCGGCTCCGTCGGCACCGGCATCGACGCTTCCTTCGCATGGTCGGTGTAGTTGAGGCCGATGCAGACGATCTTGCCCGGCCGGGAGATCGGCGCCGCGAAGGCGAGCGGTTCCACGAAGTTCGGGCAGCGACGAGACTGCAGCCGCACGTGCGGTCCACGGTGCCGCCTCAAGCGTCTTGGGAGTCCAATCCTCCACCCATGCGCTTGCATCACGCCACACGCCATCGGCGCCTTGGAGGCTCGGCCGCACGGCCCCGCCGGAATCGATGCGCGCGATCTTCATGATGCTGCCGAGAAACGCGTGCGCACCGTGCCCACGCCATCGATGCGCGCCTCGAAGCGGTCACCGGGGTTCACTGGCACCATTGGCCCGAGCGCGCCGGTAAGCACCAGGTCGCCTGCGCGCAGCGGCTGCCCGAGCGAGGCCAGCTTGCGCGCCAGCCAGACCGCGGCATTCAGCGGATGACCGAGGCAAGCCGCGCCGCTGCCGCTCGACACGGTCTCGTCGCCGCGCTGCATGGTCATGGCGCACAGCTTCAGGTCCAGGCCGTCGAGCTTGGTCGGCACGCCGCCGAGCACGACCAGGCCGCTGGACGCGTTGTCGGCCACCGTGTCGGTGAAGCGGATGTTCCAGCCCGCGATGCGGCTGCCGACGATCTCGATCGCGGGCAGCACGTAGGCCGTTGCGCGGATCAACTCGACGAGTGTCGTGTCCGCCGCGGGCAGGTCGCGATCGAGCACCAGTGCGACCTCCGCTTCGACCTTCGGCTGCAGCGTTCGCGACGATCGGCACCTCCTCGTCGTCACCGTAGAGCATGTCGGCGAACAGGGTGCCGAAGTCGGGCTGATCGACGCCGAGCTGGCGTCTGCACGGCCGGTGACGTCAGGCCGATCTTGCGGCCGACGATGCGGCGGCCCTGGGCGACCGCATGGGCGACGTTGGCCTGCTGGATCGCGTAGGCGACCTGGCCATCGTGTCGGCGCCGATCTCGTCGCGCAGCGGCTCGATCGGTTCGCGCTGCGACTCGGCCTGGCGCAGGCGCTCGGCCCATCTGAATCTTCGATGCGGGCGTCCATGGTGTGTCCTGTCAGTTCGGCTGCTTCAGCAACATCAGGCCGAAGCCCGCGATGTATTCGGGGATGGCCTGGTAGTGGCGCAGCGTGCATGGCAGCGCGCGGTGCGTCGGCAGCGCGCTGCGCGCCACGAGCCAGCTCTTGGACTCGTGGCCGGACAGTCCCGCATCGCGTTCGATGCTGTCCTCAGCTCATCGCGCACAGCGCGTCGAGCGCTGCGCCTCGCCTTGGGCCAGTCGCATCCATCCAGCGCCGGTCCCACTGCGGGTTGAGCGGCTTCATCGAGGCTGTCGCCTGCGGCGAGCGCGCGGCCCGCGGCCATCACGCGCTGCGTCTTGGCTTCGCGCTCGGCCGGCGTCGGCTTCGCTCCGCACGGTGATGCGTTCGCGCACGGCCACATCGGGGTGCGACAGCGTGGGCACCGGTGGCTCGTGCGACAGCCCGCCCGAGCCGATCAGCAGCGTGCGTCGCGGCATCGCCGTCTAGGAAGCGGCCGATCGCCTGGCCGAGTGCGCGACAGCGCCGCAGCCGCGGAATGCCGGGCTGCGCGACCGCGTTGACGAAGATCGGCACGACCGGTGGCGTGTCGAGTCCGCCGCACAGCAGCTGCAGCGGCTGCGCGAATCCGTGGTCGACCTTCATGCGGCGCGAGACGGCCAGATCGAAGTCCTCGTCCATCAGCCGGGTGGCCAGACGCAGCGCCGCATCGGTATCGACGTTGATCTTTCCGGCAGGCGACAGGTAGTCGCCGACCGAGTGAGCCTGCGTGCCGATGCAGAACGGCGGCATCAGCTCGTTGAAGAAGCCGTTGTAGTGGTCCGGCGCAACGAGCACGACGAAGTCCGGGGCAAGGCCTTCACCTGTTCGCGGGCTGTCGCGATCGCGGCCTTGCAGCTCGCGCTCCACCGCAGCGCGATGGGGTTGAGACCCATCAGCGGCGTGTGCGAGATGCCGAGGAATGCGCGTTCCATCACGACGACCTCGTCATCGACGTGTGAAGGACCGAGAGCCAGCGCCTGCTCGATTCGCGCTTGGCCTGCGAGACGTTCGGCCACGCCGCTGCGACTTGACGCCAAGCGACCACGCCATCCGGCCGCACCAGCAGAGCACCGGCCTCCTCGATCTCGCGCACCGCATGCCAGTTGCAGTACGAATCCTGTGCACCCGGCAGCGCCGATGACCACCGTTCGCAGGAACGGCAGGCGCCAGTTCGTTCGCCGCATCGACCCAGGCCTGGCCGGCAATGCCGGTGACGAGCGAGAAGCGTCCCTTGCCGACCAGGTCCAGCGTCGAAACGCGGCGGCCGTCCGGCCCACGAGCCAGGCGTGCGGCAACTTGGCGCCCGGGCGGGTCGTGCGCTTGCAGTAGAGCTGCGGGTCGCGCTTCCAGACCTCTTCGGTCAGCGTCGGGATCCGGAACGATGGCCGCGGACACGCAGCGCTGGTTGAGCTCGACGCCCTGCGCGTTGAACTCGTAGTTCTTCAGCTTCAGCGCCTCGGCCAGCGCAGTTCGCCGTGCCACGCCCTCCGGGTCCCGGGATCGGCGAGCTTCTCGAGGCCGGCGGCCACCGGATCCGGCGCGTCGGCATCGCGGAAGCAGCGGTTCAGCGGCGCGTAGTCGAGCCGCGACTGGTTGGCGCGAGCCACGATCTGTGTGCCCACCGGCGCGCGTCTCCAGCGTGTACGAATCCAGCAGCCCTTCGCCGGCATGGCCCTTCACGACGAACGCGAGCTTCCAGGCCAGGTTGAACGCGTCCTGCATGCAGGTGTTCGAACCCAGTCCGCTCGACGGCGGATGGCGATGCACCGCGTCGCCACCGCAGAAGACGCGACCCTTGGAGTAGATCGGCGCGTGCGCCTGGTTGACGTGCCAGACCGAGGTGCTGTTGATCTCGATCTCCAGTTCGGGATCGCCCACCAGGAGGCGCACCCGGCGCTTGATTTCCTTCGGGAGAGAAGTCGGGCTCGCCCTTGTTCATGTCGAAACCCCAGCCGGCGATCCACTGGTTCCACGGCTCGATGGCGCGCAGCAGGCCCATGCCGATCTCGCCGAACGCGGCGTTCGACGTGACGATCCAGTAGAGGATGCTCGGCCGGTGCGCCACATATCGCGTCAGGTCGGCGCGGAACAGCACATAGGCGGTCGCGGCACGGGCAAGCTGGCCCTCGAGCTTCAGGCCGGCATCGTCCATGACCTTGGAGCTGCGCGCCATCAGCGCCGACGAGGTAGCGCGCCCGCATCGTCGTATTCGCGCCCGGTCCTGCAGGTCGCGCAGCTGCACCGTCACGCCGCCGGCATCCTGCTCGTGGCCGAGGTACTCGGTGTTGAAGGAGAAGACAGCGCCGCGTGCCGCCGCGTTCTTGACCAGCAGCGGCTCCATCTTGTCCTGCGGCAGGTCGAGCATGGCGCAGGGGCTGCCCTGCAGGTAGTCGCCGATGCGCTCGTCGCCGGTGCCCCAGGTGCGCAGGCGCGCGATCTCCGGATCCGGCAAGACTGGTCGTGAACAGCGTGTCGCCCATCCACTCCCACGGCGTCGCGTCGCGTCGCGCTTCCTTCTCGACGCCCAGGTCGCGAAGGACTTCGACGGCGCGCTGGTTGGTGATGTGGGCGCGGGGCGTGTTGGCGGTCCAGTTGTAGCGGTTGACCACGTGGACGCGCACGCCGTAAGTGGCCAGCGCCAGTGCGGTGGTCGCGCCCATCGGGCCGGTTCCGACGACGAGGACGTCGGTATCGAACTTGTTGTCTGGGCTCATCGTGTCTCCTTGCCGCGTGGTGGCTTTGGTGCCTACTCCTTCGATGCTTCGCAGTGTCCTGGCCTGGAATCGCCGCGTATAGTCGGTGCACAGAGTGCACCAACAAGGAGCCCGCTTGCGCCGCCCCGTCCGAGAGTCCGCCCCGTCGGAGTACCGCGAGGTGCGCGGCCTGAGCAGAGGCTTGGCCGTCCTGCGGGCCCTCAATGCAATGCCAGGTGGCATCGGTGGCGTGGTTGACTTGGCGCGCACAGCAGGGCTGCACCGCACCACCGTCAAGAGGCTGCTCGAGACGCTGCGCACCGAAGGGCTGGTGCACCACAGGGACGACGGCCTGTCCTACGCCCTTGGCTTCGAGGTGCGGCGGCTGTCCGAGGGCTATGTCGGTGCAGAGTGGATCGACCGTGTCGCGGGGCCGGCGATGCGAGAGCACCTGAGAGCCATGTCATGGCCGAGCGATCTGGCAACGCCCGATTCAGGATTCATGATCGTGCGCGAGTCGACCCATCGCATGAGCATGCTGTCGCAGCACCGCGCGACGATCGGCATTCGCATCCCGATGCTGGTGTCGTCCCTGGGTCGCGCTTGGCTCAGCTGGTGCGCGGACGACGAGCGGGAGGCGACGCTGAAGCTGCTGCGCGAGCGCAGCGATTCGATCGGCGAACTGGCGCGTGACGACGCCTACGTGAAGCGCATCCAGCGCGAGACACGCCGCCGCGGCTATGCGCTGAACAAGGGCGAGTGGGCCGCAGAAGCAAGCGTCACAGCGATCGGCTTTCCGGTCCGGATCGGCGAGCATGCGATTGGTGCAATCAATCTGGTCCTTCAAACGAGCGCAGTGTCCGAGCGCGAAATTGCAACAAGGTACGTGCCGCTCCTTCGAAGTTTGGCGCTGGAAATCTCCAATGGGGTCGCCCGACTTCCCCGCGAATGACCCGAACAGAAGAAGGGACAAGAGCTGGGGTTAACCCGCGCTTCTGTCGTTGCCCTCGGACTGCGGCGAAGTCGGGAAAGTCTGCTTCGGAGCAATTGACCGTATGACCGCTCATGGCCGGGACTCACTGTCGGCGGACGTCGGCTGTATGGTGATCGCCGCGAGCGGGAGGTTCAGGGCGGCGCGACTACCGGCTGAGAAGCCGCCGCCGACCCACTGCCGACACTCACTGCTGTGATTTGGCCGACAGAAAGCTGCCGGTCGCGCGGCACCTGCGGCGAACGGCCGGAGCGCAGGTGAAGGCTCGTGGATTATGTTGGTATATCAACTAGTTGACATGGCAACCGGCATCCTCTATCTTCCGCTGCGGAGTTCGGGCACCGCCCGGCTCAATCTCTTCGAACAGTTCATGGAGACATAGATGACGAACCTTCCTCGCCAACTGGCGGCCGCATTGGCCACCTCCGCCACCCTGGCCCTGGCGTCGCCGGGCGTCGCCGCGCAACCCGTGAAGATCGGCATCATCGCGCCGCTGTCTGGCCCCTTCGCCCACTACGGCACCTTGTTCCGCAACGGCGCCGAGGCCTACATCGCATCGCAGGGCGGCAAGCTGGCCGGCAAGGAGGTCGAACTGATCTACCGCGACAGCGGCGGTCCGAACCCCGGCCAGTCGAAGAACCTGGCGCAGGAGCTGATCATCAAGGACAAGGTCGACTACCTCGGCGGCTTCGTCTTCACGCCGAACGCCTTCGCAGTGGCGCCGCTGATCCAGCAGTCGCAGACGCCCACGGTGATCTTCAACGCCGCCACCTCGGCCATCACCGACAAGTCGGAGTTCTTCATCCGCACCTCGTACACGCTGTGGCAGGTGACGGTGCCGATGGCGCAATGGGCGGCCAAGCAAGGCATCAAGAAGGTGGTCACCGCGGTCACCGACTACGGCCCCGGCATCGACGCCGAGACAGCCTTCAAGAGCGAATTCACCAAGCAAGGTGGTGCGGTGGTGGAAAGCATCCGCATGCCGATTTCGACCACCGACTTCGCGCCCTTCGTGCAACGCATCAAGGCCAGCGGCGCGCAGGCCGTTTACACCTTCCTGCCCGGCGGACCGCCGAACCTGGGCTTTGTGAAGGCCTACAACGAGAACGGCCTGGCGCAGGCCGGCATACAGTTTCTCGGCACCGCAGAGACCGACGAGTTCGACCTGCAGAAGTTCGGCGACTCGGCGCTTGGCCTGACCACCGCGTTCCACTACTCGGCCGCACACGATTCGCCGGCCAACAAGAAGTTCATCGCCGCGCTGAAGAAGCGCGATGCCGAGGCGGTGGCCAACTACGCTTCCGTAGGTGCTTGGGACGGCATGTATGTGATCGAGAAGATGATCGCTGCCACCGACGGCAAGAAGGATGGCCTGAAGGCCATCGCCGCAGCACGCGCGCTGCAGTGGGAAAGCCCGCGCGGCCCGGTGCGCATCGACGCCAAGACGCGGCATATCGTGCAGAACGTCTACCTGCGCAAGGTCGAGAAGGCGAACGGCCAGTTGGTCAACAAGGAAGTGCAGAACTTCGGCCCGCAGATCGACTACGGGCTGGACAAGTAGATCGGCACATGAACTGAGGCTGCGCGCGGCACATCCGCGCGCGGTGCATTCATGCAGATGGTGTCCAACATCTTGATCGACGGCCTGTCCTACGGCATGGTGCTGTTCATCATCGCCGTCGGGCTGTCGGTCACGCTCGGGCTGATGCGCTTCGTCAACCTGAGCCACGGCGCCTTCGCGATGATCGGCGGCTACGCCGCTGCGTTGCTGACGCGCGAGGCCGGCTGGAGCTTCTGGCTGGCGCTGCCGCTGGCGATCGTCGCCACGGCCGCTTTCGGCGCGCTGCTCGAAGCGCTGGTGCTGCGCCACCTGTATGCGCGCAGCGAACTCGAGCAGGTGCTGTTCACCATCGGCCTGAGCTTCTTCCTGATTGCCTCGATCAACGCGCTGGCTGGTCCGCAAGTGCAGCTCATCGTGCTCCCCCCGGTGTTGGCACAGTCAGTCGATCTGGGTTTTCGCACACTGCCGGCGCAGCGGCTGCTGGTCATCGGCGCCGGGTTGGTGGTGGCTGGCGGCGCAGCCTGGGTCGTGGCGCACACGCGCTTCGGCATCTGGCTGCGCGCGGCAGTCGACCATGCCGACACCGCCGCCACGCTGGGCATCCCGATCCGCGCCGTGCAGTGCGCCAGCTTCGCTGCCGGCGCCGCATTGGCCGCGCTGGGTGGTGTGCTCGGTGCAGAACTGATGCCGCTGGAACCTTACTACCCGCTGAAATACCTGGTGCTGGTGCTGGTGGTGGTCGCGGTCGGAGGCATGGGCAGCATCGCCGGCTCGCTGGTTGCCGCGTTGGCCTTGGGCACGGTGGAAACCGCGAGCAAGTACCTGGCCTCCGACTGGGGCAGTCTGTTCTTCTTCCTGGCGATGGCGCTGTTCCTGGTCTGGCGCCCGCAAGGCATCCTGAATCGATGAACGCCGCAGCCCGAGTCCCGCCTGCCTGGCGCGCACCGGCGATCGTGCTGGTCATCGGCGTGCTCGCCTGGTTCGCGCTGCCCGACCAACTCGGGCTGCTGACGCGCATCGCCATCACCGCACTGCTGGTGTTGTCGCTCGACCTGGTCGTCGGCATCGCCGGACTGGCCACGCTGGGCCAGGCAGCGCTGTTCGGCGCCGGTGCTTACGCGGCCGGCATATTCGCGTTGCGCGCCAGCGCCGACCCGCTGCTCGGTCTGGCCGTAGGCACCGGGGCCGGTGCACTGCTGGCGCTGGCCTCCGGCGCATTCCTGTTGCGCTACAGCGGCTTCACCTTCCTGATGCTGACGGTGGCTGTGGCTCAGATCGCCGCCAGCCTGGCGCAGAAGGCGCGCGACTGGACCGGTGGCGACGACGGCCTGACCGGGTTCTCGATGGCGCCGCTGTTCGGCGTCTTTGGCTTCGACATGTATGGCCGCACTGCGGCGCTGTATGCATTGGTGGTGCTGGCGCTCGGCCTGTACATCGCGCGCCGCGTGGTGAATTCTCCCTTTGGCCTGGCGGTGCGCGGTATCCACGAGAACCGCGCACGCATGGCCGCGCTCGGCACGCCGGTGTTCTCACGGCTGCTGGCGATGTACACGCTGGCCGGTGCCATGGCGGGCGCCGCCGGTGCGCTGTCGGCGCAGACGAATGCGATCGTGGGGCTCGACAGTCTGGGCTTTGCGCTGTCGGCCGAGGCGCTGGTGATGCTGATCCTCGGCGGCGCCGGTCGACTGACCGGCGCGCTGATCGGCGCCACGGTATTCACGCTGCTGCACCACACCGCCGCGTCGATCAACCCGTACCACTGGCTGTTCGTCGTCGGCGCGGCCCTGATGGCGGTGGTGCTGCTGCCGCCACAGCAGGCTTGGGGCTGGCTGAAGATGCGGCTGGGGGCGAAGGCATCGCGGGCCGAGCGCAGCGACGCCGCTCCCGAGCCGGCCCGCATCGGCCAGGCCGATCAGGCGACGTACTCGCCGGACGAGGCTCGGTCATGACGCCAGTGCTCGATGTCCGCTCGCTGGACAAGCACTTTGGCGGCCTGCACGTGACGCGCGGCGTGTCGCTTCAACTGCATCCAGGCGATCGGCTGGCGCTGATCGGCCCGAACGGCGCGGGCAAGACCACGCTGGTCAACCTGGTCAGCGGTGTGCTGCCGCCGTCGGCAGGGCAAGTCTGGCTGGCCGGTGCAGATGTCACGCGTCGCGCGCAGGCCGAGCGCGTGCGCGCCGGCTTGGCGCGCACCTTCCAGATCACCACCTTGGCACCGCACCTGCCGGTGCAGCGACAGGTCGAACTGGCGCTGTTCGAACGCGAGGGCCTGACGCATCGCGCCTGGCGCTCGATCGACGCATACCCCGCGCTGGCCGCCGAAGCGCAGGCGCTGCTCACCGGCTTCGGTTTGGGCGAACAAGCCGGCGTGGCCACCGAGCAGTTGGCCTACGGCGAACAGCGACTGGTCGAGCTGGCGCTTGCGATGGCGCTGAAACCGCGCGTGCTGCTACTCGACGAACCGATGGCCGGCGTGCCGCAGGGCGAAGGCCAGCGGCTGCTCGATGCACTCGCCGCACTGCCTGACGAACTGGCGGTGCTGATCATCGAACACGACATGGACCTGGTGTTCCGCTTCGCCAGGCGCATCGTCGTGCTCGCCGACGGTGCTGTGCTGGCCGAGGGCACGCCCGAGGCGATTCGCAACGATCCGTTGGTGCGCACAGCGTACCTGGGCCATTGAGATGACCACGAAGCCGCTGCTCGAAATGATCGACGTGGTCGCCGGCTACGGCCCGGTCACCGTGCTCAACGGCCTGAGCCTGACGGTTGCGCCGCAGGAGCGGCTGGCGGTGATCGGCCGCAACGGCGTCGGCAAGACCACCGCTTTGCGCGCGGTGATGGGCCTGGCGCAGCTGCGCAGCGGGCGCATCGTCTTCGACGGAGAGGACCTGGCCGATCTCGCACCGCATCAGCGCGCGGCACGGGGGCTGGGCTATGTGCCGCAGACGCGCGACATCTTCCCGTCGCTGAGCGTAGAGGAGAACCTGCTCGCCGGCTGCAAACGCCGGCCGCGCAGCGCGATCGACGAGGCCTATGCACTGTTCCCGCGCCTGGGCGAGCGGCGCCGCAACGGCGGCGGCCAGCTGTCGGGCGGGGAGCAGCAGATGCTGACGGTGGCACGCGCGCTGCTCGGACAGCCGCGGCTGTTGCTGCTCGACGAGCCGCTCGAAGGGCTGGCGCCGTTGATCCGCAAGGAACTGCTCGACGCCTTCACGCGCATGAGCGCGACATCCGGCATCACCGTCGTGCTCGTCGAGCAGCAGGTGGGCGAGGCGCTGGGCTACGCCGAGCGCGCGCTGGTGCTGGAACGTGGCGCGGTGGCGCACGCCGCCGCTGCAGGCGAACTGTTGAACGACACGGCCACGCTCGAGCGTCTGGTCGGCATGGCCGTGCATTGAACCGGAGGAAACAATGAACCAAGCGACATTGCCAGAACTCGACATCGATCCGTATTCGGCACAGAACCTGATCGACCCGTACCCGATGCACGAGCGGCTGCGCGAAGCCGGCCCGGTGGTGCGGCTGACGCCGTACGACGCGCTGTACGCCTGCGCGCGCCACGCCGAAGTGCAGGCGGTGTTCGGCGACCACAACACCTTCATCTCCGGTGCCGGCGTCGGGCTGACCAACTTCAACCTGGAAAAGCCGTTCCGGCCCAAGAGCCTGATCCTCGAGGCCGACCCGCCGCTGCACACGCAGACACGCACGGTGCTGTCGCGCATCATGAGCCCGAAGGCAGTGATGCAAATCCGCGCCACCTTCACCGCCGAGGCCGAAGCGCTGATCGAGCGCTGCATCGAGAAATCTCAGCGCGACGGCCAGGTCGACGGTATCCAGGACCTGGCCCAGGTCTACCCGCTGAAGGTCTTCCCCGATGCAGTGGGGCTGGGCCCCGACGGCCGCGAAAACCTGCTGATCTACGGCGACATGATCTTCAACTCGATGGGTCCGCGCAATGAACTGCTGGCCAAGAGCACGGAACGTGTCACCGCGGTGACGCAGTGGATCATGGCGCATTGCCAACGCGACAAATTGCGGCCCGATGGCTTTGGCGACCAGATCTACCAGGCCGCGGATGCAGGCGAGATCAACCACGATCAAGCTGCGTTGCTGGTGCGCTCATTGCTGTCGGCCGGCGTCGACACGACCATCAACGGCCTGGGCAATGTGCTGTTCGCGCTGGCACATCATCCCGATGAGTACGCGCGGCTGGTGGCCGACCTGTCGCTGGCGCGGCCGGCATTCGAAGAAGGGCTGCGCTGGGAATCGACGGTGCAGACCTTCTTCCGCACCGCGGCGCGCGACTGCGAAGTGGCCGGTGTGCCAGTCCCCGAGAACAGCAAAGTGCTGTGTCTGCTGGCCTCGGCGAACCGCGACCCACGCAAGTGGCCCGATCCGGATCGCTTCGACATCACCCGCCGGCCCAGCGGCCACGTCGCCTTCGGCACTGGCATTCATGGCTGCGTCGGCCAGTCGATTGCGCGGCTCGAGGGTGAGGTGGTGCTGACGGCGCTGGCCAAGAGAGTCAAGCGCATCGAAGTCGCCGGCGAACACACCCGCCGCCTGAACAACACGCTGCGCGCCCTGGACACGCTGCCGCTGCGCTTCATTCCCGCCTGAATCCCGAACCGACGATGCCCGATATCAAATTCATCCTTCCCGACGGCAGCCAACGCGAGATCGACGCCCCAGTCGGTGCCAGCGTGATGCAGGTCGCGACAGGCGCCAACCTGCACGGCATCGTCGCCGAATGCGGCGGCTCGGCGATGTGCGCGACCTGCCATGTCTATGTCGATCCGGCCTGGGTCGAGAA
Source organism: uncultured beta proteobacterium (assembly GCA_963837675.1). Taxonomy (GTDB): domain Bacteria; phylum Pseudomonadota; class Gammaproteobacteria; order Burkholderiales; family Burkholderiaceae_C; genus Rubrivivax. Next base: position 148,009 of record CAWIOH010000006.1, read on the forward strand.
GCTCCCAGCGCCGCTGGGCAACGAGCTCGAGATGCTCGAATGCACCGCCGCCGAGCGGCTGCCGAACAGCCGACTGTCGTGCCAGATCAAGATCGACGCGTCACTGGATGGGCTGCTGCTGCGCGTGCCGGAGCGACAACAATAGCGGCGATGAGCAAAGCCGCAACTGCTTCCCGCGCGCGTGACGCCGCGGACTTGCCGAAGGTTGTCGACCTGAACCGGTACGTGCCCGCCTTCCTGACCTGGATCGCGAACAAGTTGTCGCGTGGCGCATCGCAGCACTACCTGCATGTCTTCGGCGTGGGAATTGAAACCTGGCGCTGCCTGGTGCTGCTGGCCATCCATGGCTCGATCTCTGCGCAGCAGACGTCGAAGATCATCGGCATGGACAAGGCCTCGGTCAGCCGCTGCTTCAAGTCGATGCAGGCCAAGGGGCTGATCACGGTTGGTCTGGACGCGACCGATGGGCGCCTTCGCATCGCCACGCTGACACCCAAGGGCCGCGCGTTGCACGGCCAGATCCTGGGCGTAGCCTTAGAGCGAGAGCGCGCGTTCCTCTCCGTGCTGAACGACGGGGAACGAGAAACTCTGATCGGCCTGCTGCGCCGCTTGCACGAAAACTTGCCCGAGGTCGAGGTGGCCACTGTGCGGCATGTCGCGCTTCACTATCCGAAGGCGGCAAGAGCGAGAGCCCGCGTGGCTGGAGACTGAGGGGGTGGGGGTACTGCCCCAGCCTGCGCAGGTCCCCTCATCTGGCGCGAAGACAGCATGCCAATTGGGATGACCGGAGCCGCTTTGCCAGCGGCAGAGTTTTGCTGTGAGTGACCCCCAGCAAAGGGCTGCTGATTGGCCGATTGACCACATAGACTGAACGACTATTTTGCGGCAGCGAGTTCGACGATTCGACCGTCAAGGCTCGACCCATTGCAGCCGGACGGCAGCTCAGATTACCTGCCTGAGAGCCGCCATTCGCGCGATCACCGCGACCGCGTGACGCTGTGATGTTCTTTCCAGGTCGTTAGCCACTGTTCGCCTCGGGGACTAGCAGCTGCAGTGCGGCACTCTCAGTTCACCGGCCTCACCTCGAAAAACTTCCATCTCGTGCTCACGCACAAGTGACCAGCCAACTTTGTTTGGACCAACCTTCTATTTTAAAGCGGCGTCGCTCTAGAAGCTTGGTGGCTCACGCTGTTCGATCTGCTCTCCGTGCCTTGAAGCGGCAGCCTGGGCGGGTCGCTGTAGCCGCTCGTCATCAGGCCATGAGCTCACGGGCATCTCGTGCTGGCTGTCGGCAGCCTTGGCAGTAGCTAGCGGCTTGGACCCATGGCTATGCGCTCGATCTTGTGCCCAGAATAGCGGAGCAGCCCATACCGATGCTGCTGTACCCGGCCAAGCCGCTGCAGGAGCGGGGGTGTTCACTAAAAGCGATTCGCCAATTGCGTTGTTGGCATTTACGCCGAGCATGGCTGCCCTCAAGTCGCCTCGAATGCCGACACCCCGACACCGTGTAGTAAAGCCGAGTTGACTGTTGTGCGTTCGTCAGTCAATATTGTCTGACAATCCGTACTCCTGTTCGATCCCCGTTGATTGGACTGCGCAAATTGAACAGCTCCGCGACGTACCCACACCTGCTCGAACCGCTGAAAATCGGCGGCCTGCAGTTGCGCAACCGTGTGCTGATGGGATCGATGCACACCGGTCTGGAAGAAGCGCCCGACGGTCATCGACGCATGGCTGCGTTCTACGCCGAGCGTGCCCGCCACGGCGTCGCGCTGATTGTCACAGGCGGTCTGTCGCCCAGCCCCGAGGGCGTGCAGTGGCAAGGCATGAGCGCCTTTGCAACCGAGGTGGACGCTGAACGGCACCGGCCGATTCCGGCGGCGGTGCATGCCGAGGGCGGATTGATCGCATTGCAGTTGTTGCACTCTGGCCGCTATGCACAGCATGCACACGGCGTGGCGCCTTCAGCGCTGAAGAGCCCCGTGTCTGCGGCCGTGCCTCGCGAGATGGACGACAGCGACATCGAGCGCGCGCTCGACGACTATGCGCGGGCCGCCGCACTGGCCGAACAGGT
>CAWIOH010000007.1:0-137374 GCA_963837675.1 uncultured beta proteobacterium
GACAGGACGCGATGACCCGTTGGCGCAGTTGCTCCATATTGCCGGAACGCAGCATCTGCCGCAGTTCGGGCTGGCCTACCAGAAAGCTCTGCAGCAATGCTTGCGCGCCGAGCTGGAAGTTGGACAGCATGCGCAGCTCTTCGACTTCCTTGGGGCCCAGGTTCTGCGCCTCGTCGATGACCAGCAGCGCCCGGCGACCCTTGGCCGCCAGCGCCGTGAAAAATGCCTCCAGCGTGGCCAGCATGTGGGCCTTCGAGGTGGTGGACAGAGGTACGCCGAAAGCCGTGCATATCGCCTGCAGCAGGTCGTGGCTGTCGAGCTGCGTATTGACCACCTGCGCTGCCACCACGTCCCCCGATTCCAGCCCCTCCAGCAACGCGCGCACCAGTGTCGTCTTGCCGGAGCCGATCTCGCCCGTGACGACGATGAAGCCCTCGCGCTGGTGCACACCAAACTTCAGGTACGACAGCGCCAGGCCGTGCCCTTTGCTTTCAAAATAGAAGCTGGGGTCTGGGCTCAGCTGGAATGGCGGCGCGCTGAAACCGAAGTGGGATTCGAACATTGGGCTTCAGACCGACGGCTTCATTTTCCACACGCCGCAAGCGTCCATGAAGGACACCTCGCGCACAGGCTCTTCGCGTGCTCAGGGACTTGAGCTAGGGCAGCAACAGCGAGTTTACGTCCGGGGACCCGGTGCTTTCGCCCGAATGTCGTGCAATGGGGCGCGGTCCGGTCCGTCCTGACACGACGCCGGTCAACTGTGCCAGCCAGGGCTCCAGAACGCGCGCGATGCGCAAGCCCGCATGACCGTCCCAGCCGGATGGCAGTCTCGACCGCGGCACACCGCGAAACAGAATCTGCCACACGGCCCGGGTGGCCGCAGCGGAACCAGCGCTCACGTCGGCGACCCCCAGCCACCCGCCCGCGCTGGCCAGATCGACATGGCGCTCGCCCAAGGTCAGGCAGGGCACACCGAGAATCGCCGTCTCCTCCGCGACGTCCGGAGAATCTGTGATCACGAAGGCCGATTCGCGCATCAGACGCACCATATCCACGTACGCAAGTTCGTCGACGAGCACGATGCGCTCACCCTGCAGTTCACGCCTCAGGTCACCATGGCGTCCAGTACGTCGGCTGGCGGCGGGTGCCGGCCAGACCAGCGGCAGGTCGCGGCTCATGTCCTTGAGCAGGCTCAGTAGATCGGGAGCGATCGGAGCGGCGGCCGGGTCGGCCTGCGGCCGGAACACCGCCACCGCGAAGCCCCGGTGCGATTCGCGCAGCAGGTGCCCGGCGGGCTTCAACGCGGGGTTGTCCACAGGGTGATGCGTCGGCAGCTGCGTGGCCTTGTGCAGGGCATCGACCAGCAGGCTGCCAACCATCGTCAGCGTCAAGTCGGAACTGCGAGTGGGGTCGTGCGATTCCACCTGACAGCCGAAGCACAGGCTCGCCAGGCGTGCGATGGCAGGCCGGGGCAACGCCGGATCGCGCGCTTCGACGACCGACTGTGCATCGGCACCGATATGCGCCAGCGGCAGGCCGCGGCGCCGGGCCTGCAAGGCGCAACGGTAGATGAGTGCATCGCCGTCGAAAGCCAGCACGGCGCGCGGATGGTGCGTATCGACGGCGTCGTCGAAACGCCGCTCCAGCGCGTCCCCCTGCAATGGCCCGCCTTCGGTCAGGTCGACGAAGGTTGGCGCCGGCGGGGCCAGATCATCAAGGAGTTGGCTGTTGAGGCGCCACCAGACCGCGTTGCGCAGACCGACGACCACCAGCCTTGTCGGCCTGAAGCGCATGTCCAGCGCGGACAGCAGGGCCATCACCTTGATGTAGTCGCTGCGGCCGCTGGCCAGCAGCAACAACACGACATCCCCGCCCACGGGCGTCGCCGGCTGCGCTACCGCGCGCCGCTGCGAGGTCTGAAGCACCCGTCCGTCATCGATCTCGGCGTCGAGCATTTGCACGATGTCGCGCACGGCGTCGCCGTCCACATGCGTTGTGTCACCGAGGAACTGCCCCAGCAGCAGTCGATTGGCGATCACGTTGATGCGACGCGGCACGCCGCCAGCAAGCCTGTGGATCTCGTCAAAGGCCTTTGGATCGAACGAGGGCGAACCCGACCACCCGACCTTGAGCAGCCGGTGTTCGACATAGCGGCGCGTCTCGTCCAGTTGCAGCGGCTCCAGATGGCAGGCTTTTTGAACCAGTGCCTGCAATTCGGACAAAGCGTGATCGGCCAGGTGTGTGCGCAGTTCGGGCTGCCCAGCCAGCAGAATCCGAAGCTGGGCACCTTCGTCGGCAGCGGCTCCCACCAGACACACGAGGCCAGACAGTGCATCACGGCCCAGGTTTTGCGCCTCGTCGATCGCCACGGCCAGCGCGCCGCCCTGCAAGTCGCGCAAGTATCGACGCAGCAGCGACAGGGCGCCGCCACTGTGTGTCCCGACGGCTTCGATACCCAATGCGTAGGCGACGGCGCGAAGCAGCCCTTCTTCGTCGAGCTGTGTGTTGGTGACCAGCGCGCAGGCCATGCCCGCATCCTGCAGTTCAGCCAGCCATGTCCGCACCACGGTGGTCTTGCCGGCACCGATCGCGCCGCTGAGCACGACGAAGGGCAAGTCACCGGCGAAGGCGCGGCGCAGTGCGGCCAGTGCCTCGCGATGCTGCTCGGCATCGAAATAGAACGATGGATCGGGGCTGAGCTGAAACGGCGGGCCGCTGATGCCGAAGCGCCGCTCATACATGGTCGGACCTCGACATGATGCGCACGCGAGTGTCGCCGATCTTCCCGCGCGGCAGCTCAGAACTGCATGTTCAGCGCCGCGAGCAGCGCGGATTCGTTGTACGGTGCGGTGCTGCTGCTGAACACGGTGCGGCGCGCGGTGGCCGACAAAGTGGAACGCCGAGACAGCTGGTAGCTCCAGGTCGCCGTGCCTGTCCACAGCGTCGTCTTCTCGTTAGTGGTCGAGTCGGTGGTCCTCTGTTGAGAACCGTCCAGGAAGATGGTGGCCAATGGCGTCAGCCGATACGACCACGACACACTGCTGCCCAACCAGTCGAACTCGTTGTCGTTCGGGTTCGACACCCCTGCGCTGGTGGCGGGATTCAGCGTTCGGGTCTTGGACTGAAAGATGCTGAAGACCACGGTGTTGCGCACGCCCAGCAGCGAGGCGGAAAGCTCGTTGCGGTCCTCCAGTTGCACCTGGGATGGCAGGAAATTGCCGTTCAGCGGCGTATCCGCCTTGATGCCGTTGGCCTGAATGAAGCTGTTTACGAGTTGCTCGCGTTTCGCCGGGTCCGGCTCCACGGTGGCGAACTGCGCGAACAGCATGTCGAAGGGTGAGCCCGCACTGCCGCGCCCGGTATTGGCTTGCCCGGTAGACAGACGCCGCACGCTGCGCGCGACCCACATGGTTCTGGGCGTGCGGTACTCCATGCTGTACAGGTGCGAGGAACCGAAGGCACGCTGATCGTATTCGAGCAGCAGCTTCGTCCGTGGGCTGGGCTCCCATCGCAACCCAGCGCCCAACCCCGAAGTGGTATCGCGTTCCAGCGTGACCAGGTTGCTGGTCTCCAAGTTGCCACGCAGCGAAACATTCAGCATGGGCGTGAGCGCGTAGGTCAACGACGCGATGTTCAGTTGGTCGTAGGTCGTCCTGCCTTCGCTGAAGCTGGCCTCGCGATAACTCAGGTCTACCGACCAGCCAAGCTTGGCCCAGCGAGTGGTCGAGTCGAAGCGCATGCGCCCGCCCCAGACCGAAGAGTCCGATGCCTCGGAGGTGCCGCTATTGGTGTAGGTATCGAAGGCCCGGGCGAGATAGTTCACATCTCCGCCGATCTGGCCCTGAAGGTAGGGTGCAACGCCGATCGTCGAGACCTCGGTCTGATTGGCGTTCTTCAGGCTCGGGTCGGCAGATTGCGTGCCGAGCGGCGAGATGCTCTGCGGCGAGATGCGCGCGTCCGCGTCGACGAAGAACAGGTTCTCGACAACTTCCGCCTTCAGTTGGGCGTTCAGGCTGTTGTAGAAGTAGTTCGACTCTTCATGGCGGGCATAGAACGAACCCGTCAGCACATAGTTGGCAAATCCTTTCAAACTGGCCGACTGCCCGGTGAACTGCAATCCTGGGCTGATCTGCGCGATCAGGTCGGACTGTTTGTCCGCGGCGCTGAGGTTGACGTTGTTCGTGGCCGTCGCGCCAACCCCCAACGTGGGCACCAGACGTATCGGTCGGGTGTCGCGATCGCCAGCGTCCGGCACCTGGGCGGCCGCGCCCACCCAGGCCACGACGAGGAAGCCGCAAGCCGCCCTGCGCCCGCGTTGCCAACGCCCGCTGCGCACTTGGCCGCGCATCCCGGTACTAGAACAAACCCTGCGGGATGATAAGAATGTCGCCGGGGCGCATCTCGACGTTCGCCGAGACGTCGCCGCTGCGGATGAGATCGCGCAGGCGTACCGAGTACTGCTTGCCGCCGTCGCTGGCACGCAAGATTGATGCGCCATTGCCGTCCGCGAAATCGGTGAGGCCGCCGACAGCGATCATCACGTCGAGCACCGTCATGTACTGCCGAAACGGCAACGACTGCGGCTTGGCCGCTTCGCCGACGACACGGATTTGCTGGTCGTAAGGCCCCAGAAAAGTGGTGACCACCACGGTGACCACAGGGTCACGGACGTACTTCTGAAGGCGCGCTTCGATATCGCGTGCAATTGCGGCCGAAGGCCGGCCCTGCGCGGCGATGTCGTCGATCAACGGCGTCGAAAACTTGCCGTCGGGGCGGACAGGCACCGTCAACGAAAGCTCAGGGTTGCGCCAGACGATGATGTTGAGCGTATCGCCCGGCCCGACCAGGTAGTTGTAGTCGTTCGTGGCCGCTGACGCAGGCGCTGGCGGGTACTTGCCGGAACCCGCGCAGGCGGTCAGCAGAGCGACCATCATGCAACCGACCCAACGTATCGCCGGCGAGGAAAGACCAACAGCCATTCGCATTTCTAGTCTCCCTTCAAACCTAGTGGCAAGCCAATACAGCGGGACCCGCAGCGCACAGCTGAAGATGATTGCACAGGGGTTGGACGCGCCCAGTCGCCCTGTCTGGACAGGGCCGGCCGCAGCGTCAACTACCGCACAGGTTGGAAGGCGATGTTCACCTGGCCAGTTGAAGGAATTGTTCACCCATCAACCCGACACCAATGTTCCTGCGATGCCCGTGCGGGAACGTCAAGGTCGATTCCGCGATACTGGACAGCAGCGGCGCAGTCGCGTCCCGCTGGGCAAGCACCGGCGGGCATTGCAGCGTTGGCCACTGGATCCCGATTGCCGGGTCATCCCAACGTATGCAGCCTTCGGCCTTAGGCGCGTAGTAGGCCGTGGTCTTGTACAAGAAGTCGGCTTCGTCACTGATCACGAGAAACCCGTGCGCCAGCCCAGGAGGCAGCCAGACCATTCTGTGGTTCAACGCACTCAGTTCGATGCCAACCCACGACCCGAAGGTCGGGCTGTCGCTGCGAATGTCCACCGCGACGTCGAACACGGCTCCGCAGGCCACTCGCACTAGCTTGCCTTGGGCGTGGGGCGCGCTCTGGTAGTGCATGCCGCGCAGGACGGCATAGGTGGATCGGGAATGATTATCTTGTACAAAGTTGACTCGCTCGCCGATCGCAGCCTCGAAAGCAGCTTGATTGAAACTCTCGAGAAAGAAGCCGCGCTCATCGCTGAAGACGCGCGGCTCGAGGATCAGGAGTCCGTCAATGCGCGTAGGAACAACTTGCATTCATGCCTCCTTAAATCACGCGAGAACTTCGTCCAACATCCGTTGAACGCCCACTTGCCAGTCCGGCATAGTCAAGTCGAATTGGCCACAAAACTTACTGCTGTCAAGGCGCGAGTTCAGGGGCCTTCGGGCCGGTGTCGGATAGCTATCCGTGGTGATCGGAACAATGTCGCGCGCTCGAACGCGCAAGCACATTCCTGCGCGACGGGCCTGTTCAATCACAAAGCTGGCGTAGCCAGTGCCAGCTCGTTTCACCATCCGCTGTTACGTGATAGGTTCCACCGAGGTGTGGCAGCGCGGCGACGCGCCGCAGCGCATGCGCGGTCACATCGGCTAAGAGTTCCGCGCCCGTGGGTGCACCAATCTGATCGGCAACGATCGTCAGCTTGTCGCGCTCGCTCGCCAGCTTCAGCATGGAGCGCGCAAAGTTGCCACCTCGCGCTGCGTAAACCCAACTGGTTCGCAGGATCAGATGCAGACATCCAGACGACTGAATGGCCAGATCACCGTCCAACTTTGTTTGACCATACACGTTCAAAGGTTCGGCCGGGGATTCCTCGGCCCACGGCGCGCTGCCGCTTCCACTGAAAACATAGTCGGTGCTGTAGTGAATCAGCCATGCACCAAGGCGCGCACATTCTCGCGCCAGCACGGCCGGCGCTTCGGTGTTGATCGAGCGCGCCAGCCGTGGCTCGGACTCGGCTCGATCAACCGCCGTATAGGCGGCAGCATTGACAACGACATGAGGAGCAACCGCTTGAACTGTCTGCGCCAGTTCTTCCGGTCGAGTGAAGTCGCAGCAAAGATTTCGATTGCTGTTGAGATCAAGAGCAACTACTTCACCAAGCGGTGCAAGCGAACGCCGCAATTCCCAGCCAACCTGGCCCGTCATGCCCAGAAGTAGCAGTCTCATCGCAATCAAGAGGCAGTTGGCGCAATGACCATATTCATTTCCGACGCATTCCGGCTGCGATGCGATCTCCCGGTGGGGAAACCGCTCTGTTTTGATTCTGCTCCCGCAAGGTCACTGGTCGAAACCCTCACTCAAGGGGTAACGCCGCGCATGGGTACGCCGACCGACGAGCAACTCTCTATCAGCCTTGCTCATCAAAAGCCACATGTCACTGAGAAATTTCATTTGAAGCGCATGCGCCCGCTCGGCATCTGGATCCAGCGAGGAGACACGCACCAGCAAACCGTCGGCTGACCTGCGGCGCACCGCGTTGGCCAAGCGACGCAAACGAAAGCTGTTTCCATCAGCAATCGATTCGCCGCCAAGTACGATCCAGTAGGTCACCACCTCGGGTCGCTGCGGCAACTCAGCCACCAGCCGCGTCGCCGAGATGCGCTGCCCGTTGACGTCAAGTTCCACGATATGTCGGCCGCCGACCGCAAAGCCAGCGTATCGATAGCAAACTTCAGGCAGATGCAGTTCGAGCCCGGCGGCTTGCTGGGCACCGTAGGCGATCGAAAGCATCACGCGCCGCCCATCGCGTCGACATAGGTTCGCTCGAGCAGGTGCTGGTAAAGCCGCGACTGCAGATCGTCGGCCGGGCGCACCAAGGCGGCAGCCAGATCGATCCAACTGCCATGGACCGAAGCGAACTCGGGGTATCGAGGCTTCAAGATCGATGACGGAAGTTGCGCCTTCGGGCGCACCGGAATCGCCAGTGCCCCCATGAGCGACGTCCCGGCCATCGCCGCAAAGATGCCCAATGCCCGGCAACGTGCGACCGCTGCTCATGTCCTCTCGTCCATTGGCATGAACGCGCCCGAGAAAGTCATCCGGCAATGATCACCATCGCTAGAGCAGTGGCAAACAGCACGATGCCGGAGAACCCATGCAGAAAGCCCTGGCCGGCCGCATCACCGTAGTAATAGGTGACCAAGGCGAGCACGATGACGCGAATGACGTTGGCCCCGAATGCGATGGGCACGATCAGCACCGCCAGGATGCCGTTGTGCCGGGGTGAGCCCCTGCCCACCAGGCTCACGTACAGCAGGCCCATCGCCTCGAGCGTGAACATCGTCTGCAGACCGGCGCAGGCTTCGGTCACGAGCAACTGGTACTGACCGATGGTCATGACCACACCAGAGTTGCCGGCCGGGTAGCCCGCCCAGACTCAGCAACTTGAGGCAGCGACCGTCGATACCGCAATCTTCATCGGCCCGGTCACCGCCAACACCAGTTCGAAGGGCAGCGGAAGGGCGAAGAGCGGAAAAAGCAGCGCGAACCAGCCGGCGCGAAGCCCCGCCGTACCGCGGAAGGTCAACAACACACCGGCAAGAATCACAACAAATGAAATAAGGGCGATGCGCAGGTCATACGCGCGGCCAAGCACATACAGCACGAACCCGAGCGCGAGAGGCAAGACCGCTGCGGTCGGCGCTGGATGCCGAAGGAAACCGATGAGATCTCGGCGCGCTTGCGATACAACAGGAACGCGGACACGGCAAAGATCGCCGGCTCATGTCCCTGCATGCCGTCCGCCCGCGTGCCAAGGGAGAAATCCCAGAACAACGGCACGAACAGCAACGCGAAGCCAGCAGAGCAGCAGCGCGCCAGCTATTGAATCGGGCCGGATGGATTCCATCGAGGCGATGCGTGCGGAAGCCGCTTAAGCGGCGCCGAAGCGTCACCGTCACTGCCGCATCGCCCGTCACGTTGTCCGTACTGGCGAGGCGCCACCGCCGCCAGTCTGGCGAAGTTGCCCAAGTACTGCAACTTCGCCGCCTTGCGCAACACCGACATGGACTCGCCCACCAGTTCACGCCGCTGTTCCTCGACCAGCAAGATCGGCCGATGCGGCCGGCCGCGATTCGGCGGTCGACCGGTGCCGGATGCGCGTTCACCACAGTGAAGATCCTCGCCCCACCCTTCTGCTCGAACAGCAGGGAGTCACCCGGCTTGGCCAATGAACCCGAACAACAACAGCGGAACATCCTCGGCAGATTGTGCGAATTGGCGGATCGAAAACCCAAGTCCAAACGTTCGACGTGGCTCTTCGCTGCATCGGCACCGCGCGCGGCGGAAAGGGCGGTGCGAAGCGACGCCATTTGTGCTTCGCTAGCCTCGACCGCTATCTCCTGCAGCAGATAGAGCCGCCGTTCGGCGAAGAGCGCGGGGTGGCTGTCGTAGTACCGATCAATATCCGCACTGCTGGGTCCCGTCGCCCCTTCGGCGATCCGGTCATGGTAGGCACGCGCCAGCACTTCACGCCGCGAGAGCTGCAGCGCCTGAAGCACTTCGGCACTTTTGTCCAAGCCTTGGGCGGAAGCGGCTTGCGCCGCCAGTTCCTGATCAACGAGCACTTCGAGCACGCTCGATGCGGTCTGCTCGCTGGCAAACTTGGCTAACCCCGGCTGCCGTCGCAATACTGCCTGGACTTGATGGATCGAGATTTCGCCGTCGTTGATCTTGACGGCGACCTGCGACTCGTTGGGCGGACTGTCGGCGCCGCAGCCCACGACCGCCAGCAGGGCAACCATCGCGGACAAAGTGACAATCGAGCGAACACGCGGCCGTGGACTAGAGAGGCTCACCCTGGAATCTCTTCATGTTGAAGTCGCCGACGCGATCCTGCGGGACAGAGCTCGCGGGCGGAGAGGAAAGACCGAGACTAGAACCCCCGTCCCGCGGCCGACACCCTCATATGCAGGGGTTTTCCGTGCGACGCGTGCCGCACTTCACAGATCGGCGAAGTTTTCTGCATTGTCCATTCGGGCGCGCGCGAAGCCGTCTGCGCCAACGACAAAGGCGGACCGAAGTCCGCCTCTCGCACGGATCAAATGGAGATCTCAGCGCTTGCGTGCGCGCAAGGCGCCAGCGCCCACAACGGCCAAGCCGGCAAACGCCAGAGCATATGCCGCAGGTCGGGTACTGCAGCGGCCAGAGTCACGATCTGCCGCCATAGCCCACACTCCGTTGCTCAACCCCCGCACGCCAGTCACAGTGCTTGCCACTTGGAGCGTAATGGACGGTGTCGCCAAGCAGACCACCAAAGCTAAAGCCGACGGCGAAGCATCGGTCTGCAACGTCGTCACGCCGTCCTTCAGATACAACGAAATCGATGTGACGTCGATGTTCAGTTTGTTGAGCCACGGATCGACCTGCAGTACACCACCGAGCGACGTCGCCGCCCCACTCAACGAAAAGTTGAAGCAGTCCACATACGAGTCGGCGGCGCTGAATGAATTGCCGAAAGACGCGATGCCCGGCGGACCCAGCCCGACCAAGGTCTTTCGTACTTGTGCAGGAACCAGCCATTGCGGAAGCCGCCCCGATGTAAAGCGACACCGACAAAGAGTGACTTCGTGACCATGGCCAATGCTCCCCTGAACGCGCAAACGTGACAGCCGCATTTTGCGACTCGGACCTGGCGCGCGCACCCCCCACCTGCGGGGCCAGGAAGCCTTGGATGCGAGTTCCGGCCTTCAGGCGCGTTGCTTTATCGCAACAAACAAAGCCGGTATGGCCGATCTCGGCAAAGTGCAGCTAAGAGGTGTAGCGCAGGCGGTGCGAAAGGGTCTTCGGGTCGCGGGCCATCGTTGGCGCCTGCGGGATTCAGGCCCGCATTCTGCCGCCTGATGTGGGCGCCTCAGATCGACATCAACTGGCGCACGCCCTCGGCTTCCATGTCCTTGCCGCGCCCGCGCTGGATGACCTCGCCGCGCTCCATCACCAGATACTGGTCGGCCAGTTCGGCGGCGAAGTCGTAGAACTGCTCCACCAGCACGATGGCCATCGTGCCGCGGTCGGCCAGCATGCGGATGACGCGGCCGATGTCCTTGATGATGCTCGGCTGGATGCCTTCGGTGGGTTCGTCCAGGATCAGCAGCTTCGGCCCCGCCGCCAGCGCGCGCGCGATCGCCAGCTGCTGCTGCTGGCCGCCCGACAGGTCGCCGCCGCGGCGGTGCAGCATCTGCTTGAGCACCGGGAACAGCTCGAACAGTTCGGCCGGCACCGGCGTGCCGCCGCTCTTGTACGCCAGGCCCATGCGCAGGTTCTCGTCCACCGTCAGCCGGCCGAAGATCTCGCGTCCCTGCGGCACGTAGCCCACGCCCTTGCGCACACGTTCGTAGGGCGTGTCCTTGCCCAGCGACGCGCCGTCCAGCGCGATGCTGCCGGTCTTGATCGGGATCACGCCCATCAGGCTCTTCAGCAACGTCGTCTTGCCCACGCCATTGCGCCCCAGGATCACCGTCACCTCGCCGGCCTTCGCTTCGAAGGACACATTGCGCAGGATGTGGCTGCCGCCGTAGTACTGGTTGACGCCTTCGATCGTCAGCATGTCATCGGCCCAGGTACACCTCGACGACCTTCTCGTTGGCCTGCACATCGGCCAGCGTGCCTTCGGCGAGCACGCTGCCTTCGTGCAGCACCGTCACCTTCTTGCTCGCCTTGCCTTCGGTCAGCTCGCCGATGAACTTCATGTCGTGTTCCACCACCACCAGCGAGTGGCTGCCTTCGAGGGTGAGGAACAGCTCGGCCGTGCGCTCGGTTTCCTCATCGGTCATGCCGGCCACCGGCTCGTCCAGCAGCAGCAGCTTCGGGTCCTGCATCAGCAGCATGCCGATCTCCAGCCACTGCTTCTGGCCATGGCTCAGCAGCCCGGCGGTGCGCTGCGCGCTGTCCTTCAGGTGGATCAAGCGTCAGCACCTCGCCGATGCGGTCGATCTGCGTGCCGTTCAGGCGGAACAGCATCGACGCGCGCACACCGCGGTCGGCCTTCAGCGCGAGTTCCAGGTTCTCGAACACGCTCAGGTGTTCGAACACCGTGGGCTTCTGGAACTTGCGGCCGATGCCGGCACGCACGATCTGGTTTTCGCGCAGGCGCAGCAGGTCGATGGTCGAGCCGAAGAAGCACCTGCCCGCGTCGGGCCGCGTCTTGCCGGTGATGACATCCATCATCGTCGTCTTGCCGGCGCCGTTGGGGCCGATGATGCAGCGCAGCTCGCCCACACCGATGGTCAGCGTCAGCGCGTTCAGTGCCTTGAAGCCGTCGAAGCTGACGCTGATGTCGTCCAGGTACAGCGCCACGCCCTGCGTGAAATCGGGCTCGTTCAAGCGCAGCAGCTGGGCGCGGCGGGCCACGCGGCCACCGGCAGCGACCTGCATGGCCTGGCGTTCGAGCATCGCTTCGCGCGCCCGGCTGCCGGCTTCCATCAGTTCGGGCGTCATGCGTCGCCCTCCTTGCGCCGGCGCAGCAGGCCGACGATGCCGTTCGGCAGGAACAGCGTCACGGCGATGAACAGCCCGCCCAGGAAGTACAGCCAGATCTCCGGGAAGGCCTGCGTGAACCAGCTCTTCGCGCCGTTGACGAAGAAGGCGCCGACGATCGGCCCGATCAGCGTGCCGCGGCCACCCACCGCCGCCCAGATGGCCATCTCGATGCTCGCCGCCGGGCTCATCTCGCTGGGATTGATGATGCCCACCTGCGGCACGTACAGCGCGCCGGCGATGCCGCACATCACGGCAGAGATGACCCAGATGCTGAGCTTGTAGCGCAGCGGGTCGTAGCCGGTGAACATGACACGCGATTCGGCATCGCGAATGGCCTGCAGCACGCGCCCATACTTGGTGTTCACCAGCCAGCGCGCGAACAGGAAGAAGCCGATCAGCGTCAGTCCGGTGATGACGAACAGCATCATGCGCATGCCCGGCGTGGCGATCGGCATGCCGAGGATGCGCTTGAAATCGGTGAAGCCGTTGTTGCCGCCGAATCCGGTCTCGTTGCGGAAGAACAGCAACATCGCCGCATAGGTCATGGCCTGGGTGATGATCGAGAAGTACACGCCCTTGATGCGCGAGCGGAAGGCGAAGTAGCCGAACACGAAGGCCAGCGCACCCGGCACCAGCACCACCAGCGCCATCTGCGCCACGAAGGAATCCGACAGCGCCCAGTGCCAGGGGAATTCCTTCCAGTTCAGGAACACCATGAAGTCGGGCATCGGCAGGCGGTACTGGCCGTCGCTGCCGATCTGGCGCATCAGGTACATGCCCATCATGTAGCCGCCGAGCGCGAAGAACAGGCCATGGCCCAGCGACAGGATGCCGGTGTAGCCCCAGATCAGGTCCATCGCCAGAGCGCAGATGGCGAAGCACATGATCTTGCCGACCAGTTGCACGCCATAGTCGGAGATATGGAAGGCGCTGCTGGCCGGCACCACCAGGTTCAGCACCGGCACCCCCACGGCCACCACGATCACGGCGACGAACAGCGCGCTCCAGCGCCCGCCGCTGAGCAGGGGTCGGTGCGGCACGGTCACGCCTGCCGGGGTAGGCAGCACGGCGCTCATGATTCCGCGCTCCGTCCCTTCATCGCGAAGATGCCCTGCGGCCGCTTCTGGATGAAGATGACGATGAACACCAGCACCATGATCTTCGCCAGCACCGCGCCTTGCCAGCCTTCGAGCAGCTTGTTCAGCACGCCCAGGCCGAGCGCCGCGTAGACCGTGCCGGCCAGCTGGCCGACCCCGCCCAGCACCACCACCATGAAGGCATCGACGATGTAGCCCTGGCCCAGGTCGGGCCCGACGTTGCCCACCTGGCTCAGCGCGCAACCGGCCAGCCCGGCAATGCCCGAGCCGAGCGCGAAGGCATAGGTGTCGATGCGCGCGGTGTTGACGCCCATGCAGGCGGCCATCTTGCGGTTTTGCGTCACGCCGCGCACGAACAGGCCCAGCCGCGTGCGCGCGATCAGCAGCGACACGCCGGCCAGCACCAGCGCGGCAAACGCGATGATCGCGATGCGGTTGTAGGGCAAGCGTCAGGTTGCTCATCACCTGCCAGCCGCCCGACAGCCAGGCCGGGTTTTCCACCGGCACGTTCTGCGCGCCGAAGAGCGTTGCGCACCGACTGCATGCAGCATCAGGCTGATGCCCCAGGTGGCCAGCAGCGTTTCCAGCGGCCGGCCGTAGAGCCAGCGGATGACGCCGCGCTCGAGCACCGCGCCGACCAGCGCCGCGGCCAGGAACGACGCGGGAATGGCGGCCAGGATGTAGGCGTCGAAGGCGCTCTCGGGCAGGAAGGAGCGGAACAGGTTCTGCACCACATAGGTGGCATAGGCGCCGATCATCATCAGCTCGCCGTGCGCCATGTTGATCACGCCCATCAGCCCGTAGGTGATGGCCAGGCCGAGCGCCACCAGCAGCAGGATCGAACCCAGGCTGATGCCGGTGAAGACCACGCCGAGCCGTTCGCCCCAGGCCAGGCGGCGCCCGATCGCCTCCAGCGACGTATTCAAAGCGGCCTTGACCTGCGCATCGCTCTCGACATTCAGCCGCTCGAGCAGCAGCGTCTTGGTGGCCGGCGTGCCGCTGTCGCCCAGCGCGCTGGCGGCCTCCAGCCGCTTGGCGCGGTCGGCACTGCCCAGCAGCAGCGCATAGCGCAGGTCACCCAGTGCGTCCTTGATGGCAGGCACCGTCTCGGCGGCATAGGCCTTCTGGATCGCCGGCAGCCTGGCCTCGTCGGGCTCGCCGGCCAATGTCTTGACCGCCGCCAGGCGCACCGTCGCGTCCGGCGACGACAACTTGACGAAGGCCAGCGCAGCGTCGAGTTCGCTGCGCATCTGGTTGTTGTTGATCACGTCCTCGGCCGCCGCCGGCACGGCCACCTGGGCGCCGCTGACCGGGTCGAAGCCCTTGTCGTCCTTGATGACGAAGACGGCGTTGCCGCTGACCTTGACGGCATCGTCGGCCAGCGCCTGGATCAGCGCCACCGCCTTTTCGTCCGGCTTGTCCAGCAACGCATTCAGCGCCGCGATGCGCGAGGCCGCCTCGCCGCGTGCTCAACGCCAGCGCCTGCTCAGGCGTCAAGGCCTGCGCAGGCGCGATCACGCACAGCAAAGCCAGCCACAAGACGAACCGACGCATCGAATTCAACCCGTCGGTTCGTCAGGGTGGCCGCGTTTACTTCTTCGCCATCATGGCGGGCTCGTCCTTCTTGCCCTTGTTCTCGGGAATGAACGGGCTCCACGGCTGCGCGCGCACCGGGCCGGGCGTCTTCCACACCACGTTGAACTGGCCGTCGGCACGGATCTCGCCGATGAACACCGACTTCCACAGGTGGTGGTTCTTCTCGTCCATCTTCGAGGTGATGCCGCTCGGCGCCGGGAAGGTCTGGCCGCCCATCGCCGCGATGACCTTGTCCGCGTCGGTGCTGCCGGCCTTCTTCACCGCCTGCACCCACATGTTGAAGCCGATGTAGGTGGCTTCCATCGGATCATTGGTCAGCGGCTTGTCCTTGTGGCCCGGCACGTTGTTGGCCTTGGCGTACTCGGTCCACTTCTTGATGAACTCGGTGTTGGCCGGCGACTTGATCGACATGAAGTAGTTCCACGCCGCCAGGTGGCCCACCAGCGGCTTGGTGTCGACGCCGCGCAGTTCTTCCTCACCCACCGAGAAGGCGACCACCGGCACGTCCTTGGCCTTCAGGCCGGCGTTGCCCAGTTCCTTGTAGAAGGGCACGTTGGAGTCGCCGTTGATGGTGGAGACCACCGCGGTCTTGCCGCCGGCCGAGAACTTCTTGATGTCGGCGACGATGGTCTGGTAGTCGCTGTGGCCGAAGGGGGTGTAGGTCTCGACGATGTCCTTGTCGTCCACGCCCTTGCTGTGCAGGAAGGCGCGCAGGATCTTGTTGGTGGTGCGCGGGTAGACATAGTCGGTGCCCAGCAGCACCCAGCGCTTGGCGCCGCCGCCTTCCTTGCTCATCAGGTACTCGACCGCGGGGATGGCCTGCTGGTTGGGCGCGGCGCCGGTGTAGAACACGTTCTTCGACAGCTCTTCACCTTCGTACTGCACCGGGTAGAACAGCAGGCTGTTCAGTTCCTCGAACACCGGCAGCACCGACTTGCGGCTCACGCTGGTCCAGCAGCCGAAGGTCACGGCCACCTTGTCCTGCGTGATCAGCTGCTTGGCCTTCTCGGCGAACAGCGGCCAGTTGGAGGCCGGGTCGACGACCACCGCCTCGAGCTTCTTGCCCAGCAAGCCGCCCTTCGCGTTCTGATCGGCAATCATCATCAGCACCGTGTCCTTGAGCACGGATTCGGAGATGGCCATCGTGCCCGACAGCGAGTGCAGCACGCCGACCTTGATGGTGTCGGCGGCGAAGGCGGAGGTGGTCAGCATCCCGGCCGCAGCCAGTGCCGCCGTGGTGAGCTTGAGTGCAAAACGACGACGCATGCGAAGTTCTCCTGAAAGCGCCCGCTTGACGGGGCAGTGGTTGAGGAATCAGGGAACGGGTTCGCAAGGGCTGTGCCAACCGTTGCCCCCAGGATATCGGGCCAAGCGGCGCCGATGGGCTGGCGTGATTCGCACCAACTCTGGGCGGTGTTTGCCGCCGCTGGTGCACATGCGGTGCTCGTCCGTCGAATGCACGACAACGGTGCGCTGGCAGTCGCGGAGCGTCGGCGCGGCAGGCACCCTAGGCCAACCCTAGGCCGCAGCCAGATCGGCGACACCCGGCGTGACGCAGTCAGTTTGAGCGCGGTCATGGGCGGAACCCGAAGGCGTTATAAGGAACGCAATACCAACCCGCTGACCCCGGCCCCCGAAATCACCGGAGCATCCAAGCCATGCTGACCGTCAACAAGCTCGTCGCGCAGGGGCGCGGCCTGGCGCCGGCGCTGTTGAAACGCGCTGCGATGGTCGATCTCGACTGGGACGTGCGCCGCCGCAGCCGCTTCGAAGCCACCGATTCCATGGGGCGCCCGCTGGGCGTGTTCCTGCCGCGCGGCCAGGTGGTGCGCGGAGGCGACGTGCTGGTGGCCGAAGACGGTTCGCTGGTGCGCGTGAACGCCGCGCCGCAGCCGGTGCTGGTGGTGCGCCATTGCCCACAGCACGGCTCACCCTTCGACCTGCTGCGCGCCGCCTACCATTTGGGCAACCGCCATGTGCAGCTGGAGTTGAAGCCCGACCGGCTGCAGCTCGAGCCGGACCATGTGCTGGCCGATCTGCTGCGCCAGATGCACCTGATCGTCAGCGAGGAACAGGCGCCTTTCGAGCCCGAATCCGGCGCCTATGCGCAAGGCGGTCACGGGCACGCGCACGCCGATGGCGAAGCGCACGATCACGGCCAGCCACGGCCACGCCCATTGATGCCGCCGACGCCCTCGGCCACGGCACTGCTGCAACTGATGCAGCTGGCATCGCCGGCCTTGCCGGTGGGCGGTTTCAGCTATTCCGAGGGCCTGGAGCCCGCAGTGGATCGTGGCTGGGTCGGCAATGAAGCCCAAGCCGGCGATTGGCTGGTGGACCAACTGCACCTGAGCCTGCAGCGCGCCGACCTGCCCGTGGTCGCCAGCGCGCTGCGATGCCTGGCGACGCGCCGACTTGCACGCGCGTCGAAGCGCTGAACCAATGGGTGCTGCAAACCCGCGAGAGCGCCGAGCTGCGCCAGCAGGCGATGCAGATGGGCCGCTCGCTGGCCGAATGGCTGAAGAACCGCGCCGGAGCCGGACCCGCGCGTCGCGCAACTGGCCGCCTTGAGTCCGGCACCCACCTGGCCGCTGGCCTTTGCACTGGCGGCGGCGCAGACGGGCGCGGCGCAGCGCGACGTGCTGCTGAGCTTCGGCTTCGGCTGGGCCGAGAACATGGTGCAGGCGGCGATGCGGGCCGTGCCGCTGGGCCAGAGCGCGGCGCAGCGCATCCTGGCGCGATTGATCGAGGCGCTGCCGGCCGCGGTCGAGGCCGCGGCGGCCATCGGCGACGAGCAACGCCAGGCCTTCACCCCGATGCTGGCCATCCTGAGCGCCCAGCACGAGACGCAGTACTCGCGGCTGTTCCGCAGCTGAGGTCGTGGCCGCACCGACATAATCGCCGGCATGAACACACTGCACCACATCGCCGGGCGCACGCGCAAACTCCCGCCACTGCGCGTCGGCGTCGGCGGGCCGGTAGGTTCGGGCAAGACAACCTTGGTGGAAATGCTGTGCAAGACGATGCGCGAGCGCTTCGACCTGGTGGTCATCACCAACGACATCTACACCAAGGAAGACCAGCGGCTGCTGACCGTGGCCGGCGCGCTGGCGCCGGAACGCATCATGGGCGTGGAAACCGGCGGCTGCCCGCACACTGCCATCCGCGAGGACGCGTCGATCAACCTCGAGGCCGTCGATCGCATGCTGGAGAAGTTCCCCGATGCCGACATCGTCTTCATCGAATCGGGCGGCGACAACCTGGCCGCCACCTTCAGTCCCGAATTGAGCGACCTGACGATCTACGTCATCGACGTCGCCGCCGGCGAGAAGATTCCGCGCAAGGGCGGCCCCGGCATCACCAAGAGCGATCTGTTCGTCATCAACAAGACCGATCTGGCCCCGCATGTCGGCGCCGACCTGGGCGTGATGGAAGCCGACACGCGACGCATGCGCGGTGCCAGGCCCTATGTCATGAGCAACCTGCGCACCCAGGCCGGGTTGGCCGACGTGGTGAGCTTCATCGAGACGCGCGGCATGCTGCGGTAGAGTGAGCCTTCCATTCAGACAACACAGGAGGGCCGAGCATGGGCATGATGAGTTTCTTGAAGAGCGCCGGCGAGAAGCTGTTCGGCAAGGGCGAGGCCAAGGCCGCGCAGGACGCTGCCGCAGCGGCACCGACCCCGGAGAAGGTGGCCGCGCTGAGCGCTGCCGCCGGCAAGGCGATCACCGACTACATCGCCAGCCAGGGCTTGAGCACCGCGGGGCTGGACGTCAGCTTCGACGCCCCGAGCGCCAGCGTCACCGTCTCCGGCAACGTCGCCGATCAGGCGACAAAGGAAAAGATCGTGCTGTGCTGCGGCAACGTGGCCGGCGTCGAGAAGGTCAACGACTTGCTGACGGTCAGCGAGCCAGCGCCCGAGGCGCAATGGCACACCGTGGTGTCGGGCGACAACCTGTCGAAGATCGCCAAGGCGTTCTACGGCGACGCCAACAAGTACCCGGTGATCTTCGAGGCCAACAAGCCGATGTTGACGCACCCCGACAAGATCTATCCGGGGCAGATGCTGCGCATCCCGCCGATCTAGCGCAGGCTCAAGCCCGAGCGCAGCGCCTGGATGGCGCCGGCGCCGACCGACGCACCGAAGCGCTTGACCAGGCGCTCGGCCACGTTGGGCTTGGGCGTGTAGTCGATCACCTCGGGCGCCTTGACCACTTCGCGTGCCACATAGTCCAGGCTGCCGAAGTGGTCGACCAGTCCCTGTTTGACGGCTTCTTCGCCGTTCCAGAACAGCCCTGAGAAGGTCTCCGGCGTTTCCTTCAGCCGATCGCCGCGGCCCTCGCGCACCACCTTGATGAACTGCTGGTGAACCTGCTCGATCATCACCCGGGCATAGTTCAGCTGCGTTTCATCCTGTGGCGAGAACGGGTCGAGCATGCCCTTGTTCTTGCCGGCAGTGAGCAACCGGCGCTCGATGCCCAGCTTGTCCATCAGGCCGACGAAGCCGAAGCCGTCCATCAGCACGCCGATCGAACCCACCAGGCTGGCCTTGTCCACATAGATGTCGTCGGCCGCCACCGCGATGTAGTACGCACCCGAGGCGCAGACCTCCTCGACCACGGCGTAGAGCTTCTTCTTGTGCAGCGTCTTCAGCCGGCGGATCTCGTCATTCACGATGCCGGCCTGCACCGGACTGCCGCCGGGCGAGTTGATGCGCAGCACCACCGCCTGGGCGCTGCTGTCCTCGAAGGCGCTGGTCAACGCCGCCACCAGCGATTCGGCGTTGGCCTCGGATTCGCTGGCGATCTCTCCGCGCAGTTCGACCAGCGCGGTGTGCGGGCCGCTCGGCGCCGACAGCTGCATGCGCTGGTTCATCAGGCCCCAGGCCAGCGCCACGGCCAGGCCCAGCCACACCAGGCGGAAGAAGATGCGCCAGCGGCGCTCGCTGCGCCGCTCGCGCAGCAGTTCGCGCGCGGCCAGCTCGAGCGTGCTTTCGATACGCGCGTTCGGCGCCGGCGCGGCGGCGGGCGGGACGGTCGCAGGTGAGCCTGCGGGCAAGCTGTCGTCGTTCAAACTCATCAAGGGCTCCCTGGCGCCGGTTCGTCGAATTCGACCGGCTGTATCTCGGGGGAAGGATACCAATACACCTGGCCATCGGCCTCCTGCACCGCCAGGGGCGTCAAGCGGCCACGCCCACAGGGCCCGGCCGCGCAACGACCGTCGGCGGGCTCATAGGCCGCGCCATGCGTGGCGCACAGGATGAAGCGCTGATCGCTGTCGAGAAATCGCCCGGGCTGCCAGTCCATCTCGGCTGGCACATGCACGCAGCGGTTCAGGTAGGCCACCACCCGGCCGTCGAAGCGCAGCGCGAAGGCCCGCGCCGGTTGGCGCTGCGCCAACACGTCGAAGACCCGCGCCAGGCCGCGCTCGGCCAGTTCATGCGACGCACACAACCATTCGCGCCGGGCTGGCGGCGGCTCAAGCATGCTGCTGCAGCCAGCCGCTCAGTTCGGCCGTCGAATGAGCCACGAACAGCGGCGCAAAGCGGCGGAAATTGTCTGGCGCATGGGCACCATAGCTGACGCCGACGCTGGCCACGCCGGCATTTGCCGCAAGTTGCAGATCGTGCGTGGTGTCGCCCACCATCAGCGTGCGCGATGGCTCGGCACCGAGTTCGGCCATCAGCTCGCGCAACATCAGCGGATCAGGTTTGGACGCGGTCTGATCGGCCGTGCGCGTGCCGTCGAAGAAGCTCTCGAGCTGCGCGCTGGCCAGTGCCTGATCGAGACCGAGGCGCGTCTTGCCGGTGGCCACGGCCAGCCAATGGCTGCGCGTCTTCAGCGCGTGCAGCATCTCGCGCGTGCCTTCGAAGAGCACGATCTCATGCTGCCAGGCCATGTAGTGATGCCGGTAGCGGCGGCCCAGCTCGGGGTAGCGTTCGGCTGGCAGATCGGGCACCGCGTGCTTCAGCGCGTCCATCAGCCCCAGGCCGATGACGTAGGCCGCCTGCATGTCGTCGGGCACCGGCGTGCCGATGTCGCGGCACGCGGCCTGGATGCAGCGCACGATCAACCCGGTGGAATCGAACAGCGTGCCGTCCCAGTCGAAGGCGATCAGGTCGAAGCGGCGCGCGCGGGGCTTGGCGGTCATGGTGCAAGTGTCCCTCAAGCCGCGGCGCGACGCCGCGGGCGCGGCGGCCGGCCCATCAGCCAGGCAGCCGCTGCAGCAGCTGCGCGCAAGCCGGCGGCAGCGGCGCCTCGATCTCGGTGCGCTGGCCGCTGACCGGATGGTCGAAGGCCAGGTGCCGGGCGTGCAGGAACATGCCGTCGAAACGCGCGCCGGCAACCGCCTCGCCGCGCGCCAGCGCCTTGTTGGCCTCGAAGTCGCCGTACTTGTCATCACCGACGATCGGGTGCCCCGCGTGCGCCAGATGCACGCGGATCTGGTGCGTGCGCCCGGTCTTGATGCTCACGTCGAGCAGCGTGTAGTGGCGAAAGGCCTGCGCCACGCGCACCAGCGTGATCGAGCGTTTGGCCTGTGCGTCGTCGGCGGTGCTGGGGCGCACGCGCCGCTCGCCGTCCGGCTTCAGGTACTTGTGCAAGGGAACATCGATCACCCTGTGCGCGGCAGGCCAGTGGCCGAGCACCAGCGCGGCATAGGTCTTGCCCGTGTCGCGCGCGCGAAACTGGTCCTGCAGCGCAGTCAGCGCGCTGCGCTTCTTGGCCAGCAGCAGCACACCCGAGGTCTCGCGGTCCAGGCGATGCACCAGTTCCAGGAAACGCGCTTCCGGCCGGGCCGCGCGCAACTGCTCGATGACACCGAAGTTGACGCCGCTGCCACCATGCACCGCCACGCCGGCGGGTTTGTCGATGGCCAGCAGCACATCGTCCTCGAAGAGCACGGCGAAATCGCGCGGCGGCACGCTCGCAGTGGCCCGAGCGGCCACGCGTACCGGTGGGACGCGCACGTCGTCGCCGGTCCTGAGGCGGGTATCGGCGGCGGCACGGCCCATGTTGATGCGCACCTCGCCCGAGCGAATGACGCGATAGACGTGCGTCTTGGGCACGCCCTTCAGGCAGCGCATCAGGTAGTTGTCGAGACGCTGGCCGTCGGCCGCCTCATCGACCTGCAGGTGCTGCACCTGGGGCGCCGACGGTGTGAACAGCGTCACGGACGGCGCCGACGATGCGCCCGGGGTGATGACGCGGCCCGCTGCACCTCGCCGACCTTTGACCCCTATAATGTGCCGGTCCACGAAAGTTTGTCGTAAGTGCTTGATTTGCCGGAGTTTAACCGGCGCACTGTGGCTGCGAATGTGGGCTTGCATGGGCCGCTTGCGGCGCATGCGCAGGTGATGCAATGCCGGTGCTGCCCATGGTAGGCCGCGGTCCCCAAGTGACCCGGTGGCCGAGGGACAGCGGCATTCGGAGACACGCAACGACAACCCCGGCCCTTCGTGGGCACCCGAAAATTCCGGTGCAAGACGGCATTTCCCCGGCCTTGCACCCGCGTCCAGCGACGCAACCAGCGCACATGCCGTCCCGAATCCCGCTTCCATGCCCGACCATCCCCGCCGGCACCTCGCCGCGGCAGGATGCGTTTGCCGCATGGCCACCGCGCACGACGCGGCGAGGCGGGCCGACGCCACGCACCGCGCGCCCTCTTCGCTGACACGCACGCGCCAACGCTGCCACCTCGACGGGCCCGGCAACGGGCCGTTCACACCGCAGTCCAGGGCGATTCGAGCCAAGGGTTCAGCAGCGTTTCTCCTGCATCGTGGAGGGCCGCGCGCCGCAAGGCGCGTGGCCGCATCGATCGCGCCGGCCGCACGGCAAAGAACGGCGGCGCGAACCAAGGAGACTGAATGAAACGCATGCTGATCAATGCCACGCAGGCCGAAGAACGCCGCCTGGCGATCGTCGACGGCCAGAAGCTGGTGGACTTCGAGAACGAGATCGAAGGTCGCGAGCAACGCAAGGGCAACATCTACAAGGCCATCGTGACGCGGGTCGAGCCCTCGCTCGAAGCCTGCTTCGTCGACTACGGCGAAGACCGCCACGGCTTCCTGCCGTTCAAGGAAATCTCGCGCAACTACTTCCGCGAGGGCACCGACGCACGCTCGGCCCGCATCCAGGACGCCATCAAGGACGGCGATTCGCTGCTCGTCCAGGTGGAAAAGGAGGAGCGCGGCAACAAGGGCGCGGCACTGACCACCTTCGTCAGCCTGGCCGGGCGCTACCTGGTGCTGATGCCGAACAACCCGCGCGGCGGCGGCGTCAGCCGGCGCATCGAAGGCGAAGACCGCGAGGAACTGAAGGAAAACCTCGACCAGCTCGAATACCCCAAGGGCATGAGCCTGATCGCCCGCACCGCCGGCATCGGCCGCACCGCGCCCGAGCTGCAGTGGGACCTGAACTACATGCTCAAGCTGTGGGACGCGATCGACGGCGCGGCCAAGGCCGGCAAGGGCGCGTTCCTGATCTACCAGGAGAGCTCGCTGGTCATCCGCGCGATCCGCGACTACTTCACCGCCGACATCGGCGAGATCCTGATCGACACCGACGACATCTACGAGCAGGCGCAGCAGTTCATGAACCACGTGATGCCGGAGTCGGCATCGCGCGTGAAGCGCTACCGCGACGACGCGGCGCTGTTCAGCCGCTTCCAGATCGAGCACCAGATCGAGACCGCGTTCTCGCGCACGGTGAACCTGCCCTCAGGGTGGCGCCATCGTCATCGACCACACCGAAGCGCTGGTGTCGGTGGACGTGAACTCGGCGCGCAGCACGCGCGGCAGCGACATCGAAGAAACCGCCACGCGCACCAACCTCGAAGCCGCCGACGAGATCGCGCGGCAGATGCGGCTGCGCGACCTGGGCGGGCTGATCGTCGTCGACTTCATCGACATGGACGAATCGAAGAACCGCCGCGAGGTCGAAACGCGCCTGCGCGACGCGCTGCGCAGCGACCGCGCGCGCGTGCAGTTCAGCGCCATCAGCAAGTTCGGCCTGCTGGAGCTTTCACGCCAGCGCCTGCGCCCGGCGCTGAGCGAGGGCTCGCACATCACCTGCCCGCGCTGCAACGGCACCGGCCACATCCGCGACACCGAATCCAGCGCGCTGCAGATCCTGCGCATGGTGCAGGAGGAGTCGATGAAGGACAACACCGCCGCAGTGCACGTGCAGGTGCCGGTGGAGGTGACGAGCTTCCTGCTCAACGAAAAGCGCACCGAGATCACCAAGATCGAACTCAAGCAGCGCGTCACCGTGCTGCTGGTGCCGAACAAGCACCTGGAGACGCCGAACTACAAGCTCGAGCGGCTGCGCCAGGACGACCCGCGTCTGGAGGGCCTGCAGGCCAGCTACACCATGATCGAGGAGCCGGGCGACGAGGTCGGCATCACGCGGCGCGACAAATCGGGCAAGGCCAAGCAGGAACCGGTGATCAAGGGCGTGCTGCCCGACCAGCCGGCACCCGCGCCCGCCGCAGTGCCGGTGCCGATCCCGGCGCCTGCCGTGCCGCCGACACAGCCTGCGCTCGCGGCGACGCAATCATCGGGGCCGGCGGCCGGCGACGGCTTCTTCGGCTGGGTGAAGAAGCTCTTCGGCGTGGCACCGAGCGCGCCCGCGGTGACACCCGTCGCATCGACGGCTGCGGTGCCGCCCGCAACGGACAAGCGCGAGGCTCGCGACGGCCGCGGCGACGCCAAGCGCGGCGAACGCGGTGATCGTGGCCCGCGGGGTGGCCGCGGTGGGCGCGGCGGTGAAGGCCGCGGCGCGCGCGGCGAAAGCGCCGGACGCGATGGTCGTGGCGCGCGAAATACTCGCACCGACATGCCCGGCGACAGTTTGCCCGAGCAGGGCAATGAGGCGCGCGCGGCCCGCGGCGAGCGCAATGACGGCCGCCGAGGCGCTCGCAACGGGCCCCGCGAAGCAGGCACCCGAGGCCGACAACGGCGCGCCGCGCAGCTTCGACGACAGCCTGCCGGCCGATCAAGCTCAAGCCGAAGGCGAGCGTGACGGACAACGCCGCCGCCGTCGCGGCGGGCGCGGTGGGCGCGATCGTGACGAAGCGCGGACCGACAGGCCTTCGAACGAAACCGAAGCGCTGACGCCGGTGGCCGCGGACGCGGCCTTGAGCTTGGCCGCTGACGGCGACGACACGCCGGCCGGCCCGGCCGCGGCCAGGAGCGAAGAGCAGGCCGAGCGCGAAGGCGGACGGCGCCGCGGTCGAGGCCGCGGTCGCGGCCGCCGTGACGGCAGCGAAGCCGAAAACGCCGAGCGCGAAACCGCGGCGCCGATGGCGGCAACGAGCGAGGCCGCGCCGCAAACCGGGCAGGACAAGCCGTGGTGGGAGAACGACGCAACCCCCGCCGCGACCACCGTGGCCGACACAGCGCCCGCGCCGGTGCTTCAACCGGCACCGCCGGTCGAGGAGGCGGTCGGTGCCGATCCGCTGCCCGTGCCCGTGCAGATGGCCGAAGCCGAGGCCAGCCCGGCGCCGATCAGCGCCGTGGTGACCGCCACGCCGAGCCAGCGCATCGCGCGCGGCCGGCGCCCACACCGCCACCCTTTGCGCTGGCCGTCGACGAGTCTGCGCGCCATGGCCGCGTCAGCCGGCCTCGAGTGGGTCAACTCCGATGCCGAACGCATCCTGGTCGTGCAGCAGGCGATGGCGCGCGAACCGAAGCCGGCGCACGTGCCGCGCCATCCGCGCCCGCGCGTGATCGCCGATGACGGCCCGCTGGTGCTGGTTGAAACGCGCAAGGACCTGTCGCAGATGAAGCTGCCCTTCGAGCAGCAGTCGCGGTCACCGTCGGCCTGAGTTGCTCCGACGCCGACGCAGGTCGGCGTCGCCACTTTCAGGGCAGGCGTTCGAGTGCGTGCTGGTACGCCGGCTGGTGCATCAGTTCGTCCCAGGTCAGCGGCGGCGATCGCGGCAACATCTCGAGCCGGCGGTGTTCGCTGTCGGGGTCGGGCACCCATTGCCCGGTGGCGGCGGCCTGCTGCAGTCCGGCGAGGAGATCATCCACCGCCGCGCCACCGTCCACACTCTGGTTGCACAGCAACACCATGTCGCAACCGGCGCCCAGCGCCAGGACGGCGGCTTCGGTATGGCTGAGCTGCGCGCCGTCCAGATGCCGGGCACCTTCCATGCTCAGGTCGTCACTGAAGACGGCGCCGTTGAAGCCGAGTCGGCCGCGCAGGATGTCCTGCAGCCAGCGCGGCGAGAAACCTGCAGGTCGATGGTCGACCTTGGGAAAGATCACATGCGCCGGCATCACCGACGCGAGACTGGTGCTCAAGGCTTCGTAGGGGCGCGCATCGTCGGCCAGGATCGCCTTCAGCGAGCGCCGGTCCACCGGCACCGCCACATGGCTGTCGGCCTTGACGAAACCGTGACCGGGGAAATGCTTGCCGCAGTTGCCCATGCCGGCCAGCAGCAGCCCGTGCATCAGGCTCTTGGCCAGCAACGCCACCACGCGCGGGTCGCGGTGGAAGGCCCGGTCGCCAATGATCGTGCTGCTGTCGAAGTCCAGGTCCAGCACCGGGGTGAAGCTGAAATCCACCCCGCAGGCGCGCAGTTCCGAGGCCAGCACATAACCACAGGCGGTGGCGGCGTCGGTGGCGGCCAGCGGATCCTTCATCCACAGCTCGCCCAAGGCGCGCATCGGCGGCAGGTGGGTGAAACCGTCGCTGCGAAAGCGCTGCACGCGGCCGCCTTCGTGATCGACGCAGATCAGCAGATCGGGCCGCTCGCGCTTCATCGCCGAGGTCAACTCGGTGAGATGCCGGCGATCGACCCAATGCCTGGCAAACAGGATCAGCCCGCCGGTGAGCGGGTGCTTCAGGCGGCGGCGGTCGTCCGCCGTCAGCGTGGTGCCGGCGATGTCGAGCACCACCGGGGCATGAAGCGTCATGGCGCGGACTCCTGGTGTTGCACCACGACGAAGGCGGTGGCGTAGTCGCTCTCGTCGGACACGCTGACGAAGGCCTGCAGCCGGCGCTGCGCGAACCATTCGGCCAGCGCGCCGTGCAGATGGATTGCCGGCTTGCCGCCGGCGGCGTTCAGGATCTGGCAGGCGCGCCAGGTCATCGGCAGGTGCATGCCCAGCCCGATCGCCTTGGAAAAGGCTTCCTTGGCGGAAAAGCGCGTGGCCAGGTAGCTCAGGCCGCGCTGCGGCACGCGCGCGCGGCGTGCGTGAAAGACCTTCAACTCATCGGCGCCCAGCACCTTCTCGGCGAAGCGGTCACCGCGCCGCGACAAGGTGGCCTGGATGCGGCGCATATCGACGATGTCGTTGCCGATGCCGTAGATCATGGCGCGGCCGCGCTCTGGCGCGTGGGCGCGGCGGATGACGCGTTGGTACTCGCGCACGGTCTCGCCGATACCGAGCTCGACCGCGTCGGCGATCAGCGCGTGGCCGATCGAGACTTCGCGCACACCGGGCACGCCGCGCAGGAATTCGCCCAGGTTGGCGCGGTTCAGGTCGTGGCCGGCGTTGACGCCCAGGCCCACGGCCAGCGCGGCGCGCGCCGCCTCGGCATAGGCCTGCAGGCGCTGGTCCTGCGCCGCCGTGCCATGGGCGCGCGCATAACTCTCGGTATAGAGCTCGACCCGGTCGGCACCGAGTTCGCGCGCTGCCGCCATGGCTTCGGGCAGCGGGTCCATGAACAGGCTGACGCGCACACCCTGCGACTTCAACTCGGCGATCAGCGGGCGCAGTCGATTGGCGTCGGCGCGCAAATCCCAGCCATGATCGGAGGTGGCCTGGGAGGCCTCGTCCGGCACCAGCGTGCACTGCGCCGGGCGGCATTCGCGCACCAGCGGCATCAGGTTGTGGAAAGGGTTGCCCTCGATGTTGAACTCGGCCTGCGGCCAGCCGCGCAGCAGCGCGTGCAGGTCGCGCACATCCCGCTCGCGGATGTGGCGCTCGTCGGGCCGCGGGTGCACGGTGATGCCGTCAGCGCCCGCTTGCAGCGCCAAGCTGGCGATGTGCAACACGTTGGGAATGTCCAGCGGCCGGGTGTTGCGCAACAGCGCGACGCGATTGACGTTCACCGACAAGGCCGTGCCGCCGTGCGATGCGCCGACCGTGCCGGCTTCGGGAGCGACGAGGGGGTTCATGGGCGTGGGGGCTCCAGCAGCTTGCGCACATCGGCCATCACCTGGCGGGTGCGCAACGCCGGTGAACCGAGATGATAGTGAAGCAGCCCGCGCAAGGCGCCGCGCAATGCCGGCAGCGCCGCGGCGCAGGCTTCACGCAGCGCATCGATGTGGCCATGTGCCAGCGCCGCCTGCAACGCCACCCAGCGCGTGCCGCGCAGCGCTGCGGCGTCGGCGGCCACCGGCACCAGGCCCGCCTCGGGCCGCAACACATAGCTGGCGTCGGTGCGCAACGGCCGCAACGTCGCGGTTTCGACGTCCAGATCGGGCAGCACGCCGATCTCGCGCAGCAAGATCAACTCGAAGGCCCGCAGCGCCGCCTGCACCGATGCATCGTCGGCCTGCCGCAGCGCCGGCAGCGCCTCGGCGTAGGCGTCGAACAACCGCGGATGCGGATCCTGCCGCGCCAGCAGGCGCAGCAGCAGTTCGTTCAGGTAGAAGCCCGGGATCAGCGCGCTGCCGCCGGGCATCGGCGCACCGCCGGCCCATTCGGCGGCGCGCAGCGTGTGCACCTCGGCGCTATCGTCGTCGCCGCTGCGGCCCAGGCTCAGCAGCAGGCGCTGGAAGGGCAGCAGCACCACGCGCAGCTGCGAATAGGGCCGCTTGGCCCCCTTGGCAGCCACCACGATGCGCCCGCGCTCGCGCGTGAGCAGATCGAGGATCAGGCTGCTTTCGCTCCAGCTGTACTGGTGCAGCACGAAAGCCTGCAGCGGAGCCGCGGGGCCGCGTCTCATTCGTAGCCGAAGCTGCGCAGATGCGCCTCGTCGTCGGCCCAGCCGGAGCGCACCTTGACCCACAGTTCCAGATAGACCTTGGCCCCGAGCAAGTGTTCCAGCTCCTGCCGGGCCTCGCTGCCGATGCGCTTGAGCCGTTCGCCGCCAGCGCCGACCACCATGCCCTTGTGGGCCTCGCGCTCGACGACGATGGTGGCGGCAATGCGGCACAGCGGTCGCCGTCCTGACGCGCCAGTGTCGGCTTCGCCCTCTTCCTCGAACTTGTCGATCAGCACGGTGCAGCTGTAGGGAAGCTCGTCGCCGGTCAGGCGAAAGAGCTTCTCGCGCACGATCTCGCTGGCCAGGAAGCGGTCGTTGCGGTCGGTCAGCGCATCCGGTTCATGCAGCCAGGGGCCTTCGGGCAGGTACGGCGACAGGATCTCGAACAGCCGCTCGACGTCGGCCTGGTTGCGTGCCGACATCGGCACGAACTCGGCGAAGGCGTGGCGCTCCTGCATGCTCTTCAGCCAGGGCAGCAGGTCGTTGCGGCGCTTGACGGCGTCGAGCTTGTTGGCCACCAGCAGCGCCGGCTTGCCCGGCGGCAACAGCGCCAGCACCTTGGCATCGTCCAGAGCGAAGCGCCCGGCCTCGACCACGAACAGCACCGCATCGACATCGGCCAACGACGCCAGCACGGTGCGGTTCAGCGTGCGGTGCAGCGCGGTGCCGTGTTTCATCTGAAAGCCCGGCGTATCGACGAAGACGAACTGCGTCGTGCCCAGCGTGCGGATGCCGGTGATGCGGTGGCGCGTGGTCTGCGCCTTGCGCGAGGTGATGCTGACCTTCTGCCCGACCAGCGCATTCAGCAGGGTCGATTTGCCGACATTCGGGCCGCCCGACGATGGCCACCAGGCCGCAGCGCGTGGGTCGCGGGGCCTGGGCAGCTTCGTTCGGCGGGTTCATGAGCGCAAGGGCCCGTCCGGCCGGTCGCTGGCCTTCAGCGTTTCGAGCATGCGCCGCGGCGGCCTGCTGTTCGGCACTGCGGCGCGAGCGCCCTTCCCCGCGCTCGACCAGGCCGAGCGCGGCGACCTCGCATTCGACCTCGAAGGTCTGCGCATGGGCCTGTCCGCGCGTGGCCGCGATGCGGTAGCTGCGGCAGCGCCAGGCGGCGCGCCTGCAGCCATTCCTGCAGTTCGGTCTTCGGGTCCTTGCTCCAGCTGTCGATCTCGGTGTTGTCGATCAACTGGCCGAACAGCTTGCCGCACCACCTGCATCGACGCGTCGAAGCCGCCGTCGAGATAGGCCGCGCCGATCAGCGCTTCCAGGGCATCGGCCAGGATCGACGCGCGCTGCGCACCGCCGCCGCGTGTATTCACCGTCGGACAGGCGCATCACCTGCGGCAGGCCCAGCGCCAGCGCGGCGCGGTGCAGGCTGTCTTCGCGCACCAGGTGCGCGCGCACGCGCGTCAGGTCGCCTTCGTCGGAGCCGGCAAAGCGCTGGTACAGCAGCGCCGACACCGCCATGTTGAGCACCGAATCGCCCAGGAATTCGAGCCGCTCGTTGTGATCGCCGCCGTGGCTGCGGTGCGTCAGCGCGCGCGTCAGCAGCGCCGACTGTGCGAGAAGAGCATGCCAAGGCGCTGCTGCAGGGCTTCGAGGGCTGGGTCGGTCATCGATGGCGTTTTGAGGCCTACTTCGAGCTGCCCTTTGTACTTCATCAGCAGGAACACTGGTTCGACGATCGGAATTTCCTTGTCGTAGGCAAAGCGGATCACCAGGCGATCGTTTTCCTTGGTGATCTCCAGATCCTTGCCGGAGATGCTGCTGATCGAGTATTCGATTTCCTTCTGCCGATCGAAGGCCTTGCGCACCTCGGCCACCGTGGGCGGCGACTCCGCGGCCACGCGGTCCACCGCCGCGCTGGATCGTGAGGTACTCGTTCACGGTGGGCAACACGCGCACCGCGACATAGCCGATGAAGCCGACCACGATGGCCCAGAACAGCAGGCCGATCAGGCTCATGCCGCGCTGCGGCCTGCGCGACATCGATGAGAGTTCTTGCGCGATTCATCTGCACCTTTCGCCGGCGCGCCGCGCAGCGCATCAGTCGAAGGCACCGATGCGGCCGAGGTTGCCGAAGTTCATCCACACGAAAAAGGCCTTGCCGACGATGTTCTCGTCGGGCACGAAGCCCCAGAAGCGCGAATCCTGCGAGTTGTCGCGGTTGTCACCCATCATGAAATAGTGACCCGGCGGCACCTTGCAGACCACGCCTTCGGGCTGATATCGGCAGTTTTCGTGCATGGGAAAGCTCTTTGTGATCGCCACCGTAGAAGGCCGGACGCTTCGGATCGACCAGGATGCGGTGTTCGACCGTGCCCAATTTCTCGCTGAACATCGGCACGTAGCGCAGGCTGTCTTCGTCGTAGAACTCGCCCAGCGGCTTTGTCGGCACCGGCTGCCGTTGATGCTGAGCCGCTGGTTCAGGTAGGCCACTTCGTCGCCCGGCACGCCGACCACCCGCTTGATGTAGTCCACGCGCGGATCCACCGGGATAGCGAAAGACCATCACGTCGCCGCGCTGCGGGTCGTGGTTGGCGATGATCTTCTTGTTCAGCACCGGCAGTCGCACGCCGTAGTGGAACTTGTTCACGAGGATCAGGTCGCCGACCATCAGCGTCGGGATCATCGACCCCGACGGAATCTTGAACGGCTCGAACAGGAACGAGCGCAGCAGGAACACGATCAGGATCACCGGGAACAGCCCGGCCGTCCAGTCCAGCCACCAGGGCTGGGCCAGCAGCTTGCGGCGCGCCGGCTCGATGTCGCCATCGACCTTCTGGATGCCCTGCCGGGCCAGGCCGGCGCGGCGCGCGGCATCCTGGCGTCTCCAGCGCTGCGGCCGCGGCCTCGCGCGCCGGCTTGAAGTGAAAACGCTCGGCCAGCCAGTAGACGAAGGTGACGACCGTCAGCTGAACAGCAGCAGCGCGAAGTTGCCGGTCCAGTAGCCGAAGAACCAGCCGCCCAGATAGACCACCAGGCCGGCGTACAACACTGCAGTCAGCGTACTCATCAGTCGTCCACGCGAAGAATGGCCAGGAAGGCTTCCTGCGGCACCTCGACGGTGCCGATCTGCTTCATACGCTTCTTGCCGGCCTTCTGCTTCTCCAGCAGCTTGCGCTTGCGCGTGATGTCGCCCCCATAACATTTTGCCAGCACGTTCTTGCGCAGCGCCTTGATGTTCTCGCGCGCAATGATGTTGGCTCCGATGGCCGCCTGGATCGCCACGTCGTACATCTGGCGCGGGATGATCTCACGCATCTTCGCCACCACCGCGCGGCCGCGGAACTGGCTCTGCGCGCGGTGCACGATGATCGACAGCGCATCGACCTTGTCGCCGTTGATCAGGATGTCCACCTTGACGACATCGGCGGCGCGGTATTCCTTGAATTCGTAGTCCATCGAGGCGTAGCCGCGCGACACGCTCTTCAGCTTGTCGAAGAAGTCGAGCACGATCTCGGCCAGCGGCATCTCGTAGCTCAGCATCACCTGGCGGCCGTGGTAGGCCATGTTCAGCTGCACGCCGCGCTTCAGGTTGGCCAGCGTCATCACCGGGCCGACATAGTCCTGCGGCATGTACAGGTGCACGGTGACGATCGGCTCGCGGATCTCGGCGATGCGGCCGATGTCGGGCATCTTCGACGGGTTCTCGATCTCGATCGACCGTGCCGTCGCCCATCTCCACCTGGTAGATGACGCTGGGCGCGGTGGTGATCAGGTCCTGGTCGAACTCGCGCTCCAGCCGCTCCTGCACGATCTCCATGTGCAGCAGGCCGAGGAAGCCGCAGCGGAAGCCGAAGCCCAGCGCCTGGCTGACCTCGGGTTCGTAGTGCAGCGACGAATCGTTGAGCTTGAGCTTTTCCAGCGCGTCGCGCAGCTGTTCGTACTCGCTGGCCTCGGTCGGGTACAGCCCGGCGAAGACCTGCGGCTTGATCTCCTTGAAGCCGGGCAGCGGCTCGGTCGCCGGCCCGGCGTTGTTCGGCAGCTTCTTCTCCAGCGTGATGGTGTCGCCCACCTTCGCCGCCTGCAGCTCGCGGATGCCGGCGATGATGAAGCCCACCTCGCCGGCCTTCAGCTCATCGCGCGGCACCGACTTGGGCGTGAACACGCCCAGCTGCTCGATGCCGTAGACGGCGTCGGTGGCCATCAGCCGGAAGCGCTCGCCCTTGGCCAGGCGGCCATCGACCACGCGCACCAGCATCACCACGCCGACATAGTTGTCGAACCAGCTGTCGATGATCATCGCCCGCGGCGGACCGTCCGGGTTGCCGCGCGGCGGCGGCATGCGCGCGATGACGGCTTCGATGATGTCGTCCAGCCCCATGCCGGTCTTGGCCGAGCAGGGGATGGCGTCGGTGGCGTCGATGCCGATGACGTCCTCGATCTCTTCTTTCGCACGCTCGGGGTCGGCCTGCGGCAGGTCCATCTTGTTCAGCACCGGCACCACCTCGACGCCGAGTTCCAGCGCGGTGTAGCAGTTGGCCACGGTCTGCGCCTCGACACCCTGGCTGGCGTCGACGACCAGCAGCGCGCCTTCGCAGGCCGACAGGCTGCGACTGACTTCGTAACTGAAGTCGACGTGCCCCGGCGTGTCGATCAGGTTCAGGTTGTAGAGTCTTGCCGTCACGCGCCATGTATTCCAGCGCGGCGGTCTGCGCCTTGATGGTGATGCCGCGCTCGCGCTCGATGTCCATCGAATCGAGCACCTGCGCTTCCATTTCGCGGTCACTCAAGCCGCCACAACGCTGGATGATGCGATCGGCCAGCGTGCTCTTGCCGTGGTCGATGTGGGCGATGATCGAAAAATTGCGGATGTGATCCATGAAGGGAGTGCAGAACGCTTGAGCCGCAGACAAAACGGCGAAGCCGTTTCAGCGCAAGGCTCACATCGCGGCGCGATGTGATGGCGCGAAGCGCCGTGCTGAAGCTAAAAAAAAGGCACGTCGAATGAATGACGCGCCTTCCAACAGAACGTTTGGCAACTGCTTGTTGGGCTTTCATTGTAGTCAAAAGGACCGGGCTGGAAGCCGCGCCAGTGCTTGTTTTTGGGTCGTTGCAGCGCGCCAACATGGAATCTTGTCAACAAGATATCCACAGGTGTTCTGCAACTTCCGGGCTTGGCGGAAAAGCCACAGAGTCACGACGATCGAAGCAACTAAACAGCGCGTCAGCCGGTGCGGATTCTA
This sequence comes from uncultured beta proteobacterium, assembly GCA_963837675.1. Lineage (GTDB taxonomy): Bacteria > Pseudomonadota > Gammaproteobacteria > Burkholderiales > Burkholderiaceae_C > Rubrivivax. The sequence continues at coordinate 33,809 of CAWIOH010000007.1, forward strand.
GTTGCTCCACAACGCAATCCGGCCCGAGCTCAAGTTGAAGTGAAAGGTCACTAACCGGGCGGTTCGGCGAACGCCTGCCCGCCGCCGTTGGCATGGATCTTGTTGCTTCCGCATCGTGGAAACACCCCAAATTGCAGTCGGCCATAGCGCCGCCGGCGCGCTCACGTCGGCAGCACTGGCAGCGAACTCAGCGCGACGGCTTGATCACCAGATAGTTGACCGCCTCGCCGCGCCGCACCAGCACGCTCACGGCCTTGGCCTTTTCCGCCTTCTGCGCCAGCTGGTTGAACTGCTTGACGTCGATGATCTCGGCGTTGTCCATCGCCAGGATGACGTCACCCACATTCAAGCCGGCACGCGCCGCCGCGCCGTCGACGGCTTCGACCCTCACGCCGCCGCGCAGGCGCAGCTCCTTCTTTTGCGCGTCGCTCAAGTCGGCCACCGACCAGCCCGAGCACGCTCTTCTGCGCCGGGGCTGCCGCCGGTTCGCTGGCCGCGCGCGTCGGGCGATCGGCCTCGAACTCGCTCACGGTGACGACGATGTCCTTGGTGCCACCGCGCCGATAGACCTGCAGCGTGGTCTTGCTGCCGGGCTTGATGCCGCCGATCAACCGCGGCAGGTCGGCGGACTTCTCCACCACCTTGCCATCCACCTTGGTGATGATGTCGCCGGCCTCGACACCGGCCTTGTCGGCCGGCCCGCCGGCTTCGGCGTTTTGCACCAAGCGCGCCGGTGGGCTTGCCCAGGCCGATGGATTCGGCCACCTCTTTGTTGACCGGCGCGATCTGCACGCCGATGCGGCCACGGATGACCCGCCCATTGGCGCGCAACTGCTCGGACACGCGCATCGCGTCGGCCATCGGGATGGCGAAGGAGATGCCCATGTAGCCGCCAGAGCGGCTGAAGATCTGCGAGTTGATGCCGACCACCTCACCACGCAGGTTGAGCAGCGGACCGCCGGAATTGCCGGGGTTGATGGCCACATCGGTCTGGATGAAGGGCAGGTAGTCCCCGGTGTCGCGCTGCTTGGCGCTGACGATGCCGGCGGTGACGGTGTTCTCCAGGCCGAACGGCGAGCCGATGGCCACCACCCATTCGCCGACCTTGAGTTTGTCGCTGTCGCCGATCTTCACGAACGGCAGGCCGGTGGCTTCGAGCTTGACCACGGCCACGTCGGTGCGCCGGTCGGCGCCGATGATGCGCGCCTTGAATTCGCGCTTGTCGGTCAGCGTGACCAGCACCTCGTCGGCGCCGTCGACCACATGCGCGTTGGTCATCACGAAGCCGTCCGCGCTGAAGATGAAGCCCGAGCCGACGCCGCGCTGCTGCGGCTCGTCGTCGCCACCGCCGCGCGGCCCGCGGCGCGGGTCAGGACGGCCGGGCATCGGAATGCCGAAGCGGCGGAAGAACTCCTCGATTTGCGGGTCCACCTCGGCGCCGCCACTCGCACCGGGCTTGCTGCGCTCGAGCGTGCGGATGTTGACCACCGCCGGGCCGACGCGCTCGACCAACTCGGTGAAGTCGGGCAACGACTGGGCCCGCGCTCGCGCCGGCCAACCCGCCACCAGGGCCAGAAGCATCAGGCCGATGAAGAGCCACCGAGCCGAGGTCGGCGTCGACGGGGTTGAAACGCTGGTGCGCATGAATGCTCCTGATAGATGCGATGACCGTGGCGACCCCGAGACGGGGTTCACTTGCGGCGTTCGAGTGCCTGGAAGAATTGTTGCAGCGTGCTGGTCGGCACATCGCCCATGAGGGTCACCCAGGCGTCGCCATGGGCCTGCATCAAGGTGTGGGTGGCGCCCATCCTGGTGTGCAGCGGCTGGCGGTGGCGCTGCGGATCCAGCGCTTCGACGAACACCGAGACGTTGGTCAAGCCATCGCTGAACACCGCCTGCATGACCGGCGCCGGCGCCGCAGTGCCGTCACCCGCGTCGAGCGTGCGCCGTGTGCAACTGCTGAGCTGGAAGCCGGCCACCGGCGCGGTCAGGGCCCAGCCCTCGCTTTCCAGCCGCGTCACTTGCGGTGCCGTGCGCACCTGGCGGTAGCCGTCAAGATGCTTCATCGGCTGCAGCACGCTTTGCGGCTGCGGCTTGACGTCGATCTCGACCTGCGAGAACGCGCTCGATTCCAGCACCTGCTGTTTCGGCCCGAGCACATCGGCACGCAGCATCAGCCCGGTGCGCCGGTCGATCCAGAGCCGCTGGGCAAAGCGATACTCGTCGCGCGGCGTCAGCAGCAGCACCTGCGCCTCGCGCCCGGCCACATGGTCGATGCCTTGCTCGCGCAGCCCGTACTGCTCCTCGGCACGCGGATCGATCACCTGCCGCAGCGACGCCTGGCGCGGGTCGCGCTCCTCGACCACGGCCACGCGGCTGTTGCGGCCACAAGGTGAAGACACGGTCGTTGTGCCGGTAGATCCGCTGCATGCGCCCGTCGAGCAGTCTCGACACGCTCATAGGACTGACTCGCCGTCACCGAAGTGGGCCACGCGCGCGCTGGACAGCGCGCCATCGGCACTGAACACCAGCGTGCCCTGGTAGTTGCGTTGATGGGCGGCCGTGTGGATGCGCACCAGCCACTTGCGTGCCTGCTGTGGCGACAACGGCGCCGATTCGGCCTGCGCTGCGGCCTGCGCGAGCGACAGGCCCGCCAGACCGACCCAAAGCAACAGTGCCGGCCCCCAGGCCTGCAGCGCGGTAGAAGGCTCGCATCGCGCCTTCAGCGATCGAAGGACACTGCCGTGACGCTGCGTCCGGCACCCCCCGGCAGCGAGCCCGGCAGATCTGCGCCGTACTCGCGGTGTGCACGAAGATAGCGATCAAGTTGGGCATCGCGCACGATGCGGCTGCCCTGCGCGGCCGGGTCCAGCGCCACGGTGACCGGACCGCCTTGCTGCGCGGCGGCCGGCACGGCGCTGCGCGTCGCCTCGGCCATGCGGGTGGCCGGTGCACCCCCGTCGCCAGGCGGCCCGAGCGTGAGCACCAGGCCGGTGGCCAGTGCCATCAAGCTGGCGGCCATGGCCAGGGCGCAGCGCCCAGGCGCGTCGTGGCCGCGCCACGGCGGCCAGGGCCGGTGCAAGCGCCATCGGCACCGGCTCGTCGAGCCAGGCGCGCGCGCAATCGCGCCAGGAAGGCGCGGTCGCGCACCGGCGGGCTGGCCAGGTCGTCGCTGCGCAGCACATCGCCGATCAGGTGATAGGCGTGCCAGGCCTGGCGCGCCGACGAGTCGGCCTCGGCCCAGGCGGCACAGCCCCCAACCAGACTCTGGCGGCGTCAGCCTCGCCGTCGGCCAGGGCCGACAGCAGCCAGCGGGGGTCAGCCGAATCGATGGCAGGAGTCAGAGGTCATGGTTCGCTCCTGATGAGGCTTACCAACGTTTGCCGTCCTTGGCGTCGATGTGCGGCCGCAGGCGTTCGGCGATGGCTTCGCGCGCGCGGAAGATCCGCGAGCGAACGGTTCCGATCGGGCAGTTCATGGCGTCGGCAATCTCTTCGTAACTCAGCCCTTCGATCTCGCGCAAGGTGATGGCCTGGCGCAGATCCTCGGACAAGGCTTCGATGGCGGCATTCACGGTGGCGGCGATCTCCTTGCTCGCCAACAATGATTCGGGTGTCTCGCCGTCGGTTAGTTCAGTCGCGGCGCGGGAAGTTTCGTCATCGTCATCCCGTAGCGCCAGTGCCGCCTCGGTGATCACCGGGTCGCGCTTCATGTCGCTGAGCGCCTTCTTCGCCGAGTTCACCGCGATCCGATACAGCCAGGTGTAGAACGCGCTCTCGCCGCGAAATTGCGGCAACGCCCGATAGGCCCGGATGAAGGTCTCCTGCGCAATGTCGGGCACCAGGTCGGTGTCGCGAACCATGCGGGCGATCAGCCTTTCGATGCGCCGCTGGTACTTGACCACCAGCATCTCGAAAGCGCGCACATCGCCGCGTTTGAAGCGCTCGACCAGCAGGGCATCGGCATCGGCGGCGTTCATGCAGCGCGGCGCGGCGCGGACGGCAGCTGCGGCGCGGCGACATTCTGGCGCGAGGCATACAACGCCACGCGAAGGCGCGCCAGACCGCCGGCGCATCGGCGCGGCGCAACGGCAGCCAGACGACGCGGCGCCGCGCCGACGATGCAGCGCAGCGCGAATCGCACCAGCATCCAGCCGCCCAGGTCCAGCATCAGTTGGGCCTGGCCGTCCATGTGTTCCGCGCCCGGGGCCTGCACCGACCAGGCCCTGCCGTCCCACATCAGCAGCCGCTGCGATTCGTGGCATCTGGCGATGCGCCAGCAGGCGCCGCGGGCGCAGCCCAGCGCCAGGCGGCGATCATCGGCCCGACGCCGTCCCATTGCCAACGGGCGGCCGACCAGGAGACCGCCACCGCGGTGCTCAGCGCAGGCAGGCCGACGCTGCACCCAGCGCCAGAGCCCGGCGTCACGGGACACACCCTGTACACGGTGGAGCATCGCGCATGCGCGGCAACGCGGGCAAGGTCAGGCGCGGCGGAAAACCAGCGTGCCGTTGGTGCCGCCGAAGCCGAAATTGTTCTTCATCGCCACGTCGATCTTCATCTCGCGCGCCGTGTTGGCGCAGTAGTCCAGGTCGCACTGCGGATCCTGGTTGAAGATGTTGATCGTCGGTGGCGACACCTGATGGTGCAGCGCCAGCACAGTGAACACCGACTCGATGCCACCGGCGCCGCCGAGCAGATGTCCGGTCATCGACTTCGTGGAATTCACGACCAGACGCCTGGCATGGTCGCCAAAGGCCAGCTTGATGGCATTGGTCTCGTTCAGGTCGCCCAGCGGCGTGGAGGTGCCGTGGGCGTTGAGGTAGTGCACCTCGTCGGCAGTTGATGCCGGCGTTGCGCAACGCGGCGCGCATCGCGCGCTTCGGGCCATCGACGTTGGGCGCGGTCATGTGGAAGGCGTCGGCGCCCATGCCGTAGCCGGACAGTTCGGCGTAGATCTTGGCACCGCGCCGCTTCGCGTGTTCGTACTCCTCGAGCACCATCACGCCGGCGCCTTCGCCCAGCACGAAACCGTCGCGATCGACGTCCCAGGGACGCGACGCCGTCTTCGGATCGTCGTTGCGCGTGGACAGTGCGCGCGCCGCGGCAAAGCCGCCAACGCCCAGCGGCGAGACGGTGGCTTCGGCGCCACCGGCCACCATCACGTCGGCGTCGCCGTATTCGATCAGCCGGCCGGCCTCGCCGATGGAGTGCAATCCCGTGGTGCAGGCGGTGACGATCGCCAGGTTCGGCCCCGTGAAGCCGAATTTGATCGACAGGTGCCCGCAGATCATGTTGATGATCGACGCCGGCACGAAGAAAGGCGAGATGCGGCGCGGGCCGCGCTCGGTGTATTCCTGGTGCGTCTGTTCGATCATCGGCAACCCACCGATGCCCGAGCCGACCAGGCAGCCGATGCGCTCGGCGGCTTCCTCGTTCAGCGCGTCGCCGACCGGCAGCCCGGCGTCGCGCACGGCCTGAATCGACGCCGCCAGCCCGAAATGGATGAAGTCTGTCCATGTGGCGCGCTTCCTTGGCGGGGATGTAGTCCTCGACATTGAAGCCCTTGACCTCGCCGGCAAAGCGGCAGGCAAAGGCGGAGGCATCGAAACGCGTGATGGTGTCGATGCCGCTGCGCCCGGCCACCAGGTTGGCCCAGCCCTCGGCCACGCTGTTGCCCACCGGGCAGATCAACCCGAGGCCGGTGACGACGACGCGGCGCCGACTCATCGCAGCGTCCTGTCAGGCCTTCTGGTGGCTGCTGGCGTAATCGATCGCCAGCTGCACCGTGGTGATCTTCTCGGCTTCCTCGTCGGGAATCTCGATGCCGAACTCGTCTTCGAGCGCCATCACCAGTTCCACCGTGTCGAGCGAATCCGCCCCCAGGTCGGCCACGAAGGCCTTGGCATTGGTGACGTCGGATTCGGGCACGCCGAGTTGTTCGGCGATGATTTTCTTGACACGCGCTTCGATATCGCTCATGACTCCTCCAGGAGTGGATTTCTACAAACCCGCGGATTCTACCGGTGCGTCCCAACGGCAACGCGGGTACGAAGGCGGACGCATCAGTTCATGAACATGCCGCCATTGACATGCAGTTCGGCACCGGTGATGTAGCCCGCCATGGGCGAGGCCAGGAAGGCCACCGCATGGGCGATTTCCTCGGGCGTGCCGAGCCGTCCGAGGGGAATCTGCTGCAGCAGCGCGCTCTTCTGCGCCTCGGGCAAGCGCCTCGGTCATGTCGGTGGCGATGAAGCCCGGGGCGACGCAATTGACGGTGATGTTGCGGCTGCCGAGCTCGCGCGCCAGCGCGCGTGTCATGCCGGCGACACCCGCCTTGGCCGCGGCATAGTTGGCCTGGCCGGCGTTGCCGCTGGCACCGACCACCGAGGTGATGTTGATGATGCGACCGTAGCGCTGCTTCATCATGCCGCGCATCACCGCGCGGCTGAGGCGGAAGACGGCGCCAGGTTGGTGTCTAGCACTGCCGCCCAGTCGTCGTCCTTCATGCGCATGGCGAGGTTGTCGCGGGTGATGCCGGCGTTGTTGACCAGCACGTGCAGCGCGCCATGCTCCTTGATGACCGCCTCGACCAGCGCGTCGCCGGCGGCCGCGTCGTTGACGTCCAGCACCGCGCCGCGGCAGCCCGGCCAGTCGGCCAGCGCCTGCGTGATGGCCGCGGCACCGGCTTCGCTGGTGGCCGTGCCGACGACCCGGAAGCCCTGCGCGGCCAGCGTCGCCGCAATGGCGCGGCCGATGCCGCGCGAGGCGCCGGTGACCAGCGCGACCTGCGCGGCCTTCGATTCATGCCAGCACCTGCCTTGAGTTCGGCCAGCGAGTCCGGGCCTGCTCAGCGCCAGCACCACGGCCTCGGGGTCGATGCGCTTGACCATCCCGGCCAGCACCTTGCCCGGCCCGCATTCGACCACATGGCTCAGCCCACGCGCGCGCAAGGCCTGCACCACCTCGACCCAGCGCACCGGACCGAAGGCCTGGCGAAGCAGCGCGTCGCGGATCGCGTCGGCGTCGTCTGCGCCGCGCCACATCGACGTTGTTGATCAGCGGCAGATCTTCGGCGCGGCGAAGGCCACCTCGGCCAGGCGCTCGCGCAAGGCCTCGGCGGCCGGGCGCATCAGCGAGCAGTGGAACGGCGCCGACACCGGCAATTGCACGACACGCTTGGCGCCCATCGACTTGAGCAGGTCGCGCGCCGTGCTCGACGCCGGCCACCGAGCCGGAGATGACGGTCTGCCGGGGGTCGTTGAAGTTGGCCGCTTCGACCACCGCGCCGCCGATCGGCCTGACGCCTTCGCGCAGCCTTCGACGACCTGCGCCGCGTCCAGCCCCAGCACCGCCGCCATCGCGCCGGTGCCCACCGGCACCGGCTTCTGCATCGCCTGCGCGCGAAAGCGCACCAGCGGCAAGCGCATCGGCCAAGCCGAACACGCCGGCCGCGACCAGCGCGCTGTATTCGCCCAGCGAATGCCCGGCCACCGCTGCCGGTTCGGCGCCGCCTTCGGCGCGCCACGCGCGATAGCAGGCGATGCCCGCGCACAGCATCACCGGCTGGGTGTTGGTCGTCAGGTCGAGATGCTCCTGCGGGCCGTCGCGCATCAGCGCGCCCAGGTCCTGGCCCAGCGCGGCCGAGGCCTCGTCGAGGGTGTCGCGCACGGCGGGGTGGTCGCCCCAGGCATTGAGCATGCCCACCGATTGCGAACCCTGGCCGGGGAAGACGAATGCGAATGAGGTCATGGCGATGTGGTTCAGAAGTCGAGCAGACACCGCGCCCCATGTGAAGCCGCCGCCGACGCCTTCGAGCATGACCGTGTCGCCGGCGCGAACGCGCCCGCCGCGCACTGCCACGTCCAGCGCCAGCGGGATCGACGCCGCCGAGGTGTTGCCGTGCAGATCGACGGTGACGATGACCTTGTCCATCGGCAGCTTCAGCTTGCGCGCGGTGGCCTGCATGATGCGGATGTTGGCCTGGTGCGGAATCAGCCAGTCGAGTCGACTCGGCACTGCGCCCGGCCTTGTCCAGCACGGTGCGCGCCGCGCTTTCGAGCACGCCCACGGCCAGCTTGAACACCGCCTGGCCGTCCATCTTCAGCAACGGGTCGCCCAGCACCTTGCCGCCGGAAACGGTGCCCGGCACACACAAGATGCCGACATGCCGGCCGTCGGCATGCAGATCGGTCGCCAGGATGCCGGGCGTGTCGCTGGCGGCCAGCACCACCGCGCCGGCGCCGTCGCCAAAGAGCACGCAGGTGCCGCGATCGTCGAAGTCGAGGATGCGCGAGAAGACCTCGGCACCGATGACCAGCGCGCGCCGGGCCGAGCCGGTGCGGATCATCGCGTCGGCAATGGTCAGCGCATAGACGAAGCCCGAGCACACCGCCTGCACGTCGAAGGCCGGGCAGCCGTGCACGCCCAGCTTGTTCTGCACGATGCTGGCCGTGGCCGGGAAGACCATGTCCGGCGTCGAAGGTGGCGACGATGATCAGGTCGATGTCGTCGGCGTGGCAACCGGCCGCTTCCAGCGCGTGCCGCGCCGCATGCGTCGCCAGGTCGCTGGCATTGACGCCGTCATCGACAAAATGGCGCGCCCGGATGCCGGTGCGTTCGACGATCCATTCGTCACTGCTGTCGATGCCCTTTGCGCGCGAGCTGCGCCACAAGGTCGGCATTGCTCAGCCGGCGCGGCGGCAGGTAGCTGCCGGTGCCGACAATGCGTGTATGAGCAGCGTGATGTGAAATTCATGCGGCTTGTGTGGTGCGCGGGGGCATCGACCGGCTGTGATGGCGCTGAGCGCCAGCGCACGCAGCGCTCAATGCAATGCGGTCGCGCACCCGGTCGATCAAGCGGTTGCGGGCGGCATCATAGGCCCGCCGCAGCGCCTGCTCGAATGCGAAGGCATCGGCCGAGCCGTGGCTCTTGAACACCAACCCGCGCAGCCCGAGCAGCGCCGCGCCGTTGTAGCGCCGCGGATCAACGCGGTGCTTGAAGCGCTTGAGCACCGGCAACGCCACCAGCGCCGCCAGCTTGCTGAACGCGCCGCGGGTGAATTCCTGGCGGATGAAATCGGTGAGCATCGTGGCCAGCCCTTCGGCCGACTTCAACAGCACGTTGCCGACGAAACCGTCACACACGACGATATCGGTGGTGCCCTTGAAGATGTCGTTGCCTTCGACGTTGCCATGGAAAGTTCAACTGCCCGTCTGCCGCCGCGGCACGCAACAGTTCACCGGCACGCTTGATGGTGTCGCTGCCCTTGATGGCTTCTTCGCCAATGTTCAACAGGCCCACAGCTGGGCTCTTCCTTGCCATCGACCGCCGCCACCAACGCGCTGCCCAGCACGGCAAACTGCAGCAGGTGTTCGGCGCTGCAATCGACGTTCGCGCCCAGATCGAGCACCGTCGTGTAGCCGTCCTTTCGGTTCGGCATGAGCGTCGCGATGGCCGGGCGATCGATGCCGTCCAGTGTCTTAAGCAGGTATCGCGCCAGTGCCATCAGCGCGCCGGTGTTGCCGGCCGAGACGCAGGCATGCGCCAGCGGCACGGCGCGCCATCGATGCCGACCAGTTGGCTGATGGCCACACGCATCGAGGAGTTCTTCTTGCGCCGCAGCGCGACCTCGATCGGGTCATCCATCGTCACCACCTCGCTGGCATCGACGATCCGGCAGCGTTCCCAGTTGGCGCGCGGCCGCCAGTGCATGGGCCTGGCCGACGAGCAGCATTGCGCTTGCGCGTGGCTGTCAAGGAAGGCCTTGCAGGCCGGCAGCGTGACGGCGGGCCATGGTCGCCACCCATGCAATCCACTGCGATGCAGACCGCGGCAAGGGGTTCGGGGGCGGAAGGGTGCGTCACGGAAGGGTCGCGATGCCGCGCCCGCCTGCGTCAACGACGGCAGGCCGCGGCGACGCGACGAGGCCGAACGGTAGGTGAAGACAGGCGCCGCGCAAGCGTGAAAGCGAGCCCTGGGCAACGGCAACGCAGCCGCGCGGCGCAAGCGCAGCGTGCAACACGACTGTGCAGAGTGGCACGGGTGTTCGTGCCCGACAGGCTGGCGCTGCGACCGGGTGCCACTTCTCGTCAGGCGTCGGCCTTCGACTTCAACACCTTGCGGCCACGATAGAAGCCGGTGGGGCTGATGTGGTGCCGCAGGTGCACTTCGCCCGTGGTCGGCTCGATGCCGGTGCCGGGCCGGGGTCACTGCGTTGTGCGAACGGTGCATGCCGCGCTTGGACGGCGACTTCTTGTTTTGCTGAACAGCCATGGAGGACTCCTGCGGGCTCGGCCCGCACGCGGCACCCTGAGGGCTCGTACCGGGTAAAGCCCGCAAGTATAGCAGGGGCCCGGGGCGTCGCGCGGTCCGGCGAGCGAGCGCCCGGGGACGGGCCGTCAGTCGGCAACGTCACGCTTGCGGCGCAGCGCAGCCAGCGCCGCGAAGGGGCGGGTGGGCCTCGCCAGTCGGGCCTTATCCGCTGCTGCATCCTGCAGCGGGCTGCGGCGGCACACAATCGCCGTGCCGCGGCACCAGCGGCAGCGCCAGGATCAATTCGTCCTCGACCAGCGCTGCAACGTCCAGCGCGGGCCGAGCGCCACGACATCGTCCTCGCTGTGCTCGTCCAGCTGCTCGGCCAGCGCTTCGCCTTGCACGAAGAGCAGGCAGGGCGGTCACCGCCAGCGCTACCGGCATGGCTGCAAGCAGCGCTGGCACGGTAAGCGAACAAGGTGCCTGCGCCTGCAGCCGCAGTCGGGTTTCGTGCCTGCCGCCGGCCACACGGCTCGCCATTCGCCCTGCGCCGACCAGCGCACCCCGCGGTGTCCACCCCGGCCGCGGGCGGCACGGCGTCCTGTGCCAACCTGGGCAGCGCAGACAGCGGCAGTTCGCCGGCGCAGCGGCCTCGCGCGACGGCGAAGGCCGCGACGTCCAGCCTGCGCGGGTCGAAAACGCGCGCTCCATCGTCTGGGTCGGCAGTTGTATCGCTGCGGTCCGGCCGGCGGCGGGTGGGACAATCGCAGGCATGCCTGTTCAACCCGCCCTTGGTGCTGGCCTCGACCTCGCGCTACCGGCAGTGAGTTGCTGGCGCGGCTTCGCCTGGCCTTCGAGGTGATGTGCGCCCCAGGTCGACGAAACGCAACTGGCCGGCGAGGCACCGGCTGCGATGGCGCAACGCCTGGCGCGGGCGAAGGCGCTGCAGTGCGCAACGAGGCACCGGGCGCCGTGGTCATCGGTTCGGACCAGGTGGCCGACCTCACGGCGAAGCCGTTGGCAAACCGGGTTCGCACGAGGCGCGCGGACCAGCTGCGCCGCTTGAGCGGGCGAACGTGAGCTTCCACACCGCGTGAGCGTGCACACGCCGAGCGGGATTTCGAGCGCAGCGCGCTGTCCAGCGTGCACGTGCTGTTCCGCGAGCTCAGCGACGCGGAAATCGAGTTCTACCTGCGCGCCGAACAGCCCTACGACTGCGCCGGCAGTGCCAAGTGCGAAACCCTGGGCATCGCGCTGCTGGCAGGTCGATCGAATCCGACGACCCGACCGCGCTGGTCGGGTTGCCGTTGATCCGCACCTGTGAACTGTTGCGCCAGGCCGGCATCGACCCGTTGCGCGCCGCCGGGACATGAGCGCGTCAAGGGCCGGTTGCTGCTGGTGCCCAATGCGCTGGACCTGGGACCGACACCGGTGGACATCCAGCAGGTGCTGCCGCTGGGCGTGCTGCAGCAGGCGGCGCGACTCGAAGCCATTGGCTGGCCGAGGATGCGCGCAGCACCCGAGCTTTCCTGAAGCGCGTGCATGCGGTCGCAGCGCTTTGCACTTGCCGCTGCAGCAGATCGACCATCCGCGAACTGCCGCGGCCCGGTCAAAGGCGGCGCTGCCGCACCAGGCGCGTGGATGCCGCGCCTGGCGCCAGCTGCTGCGCCCGGCGTCGGACGGGCCATGACATCGGCCTGATCTCCGAGGCGGGATTGCCGGCCGTGGCCGACCCGGGCGCGGCGCTGGTGGCGGCGGCGCATGCGCTGGCGATCACGGTGGTGCCGCTGCCGGGCCCCAGTTCGCTGCTGCTGGCGTTGGCAGCCAGCGGCTTGAACGGCCAGAGCTTTGCCTTCGTCGGCTACTTGCCGCAAGAGGCGGCGCGCGGTCGGCACGCATGAAGGAGTTGCAGGTGCTGTCGCGGCGCCTGGGCCAGACCCAGCTGCTGATCGAGACGCCCTATCGCAATACGCGGCCTGCTGGAGGCCCTGCTCCCGGGCCTGGGTGAAGACACACGCCTGTCGGTGAGTTGCGGCTTGACTCTGCCGCAGGGGTGGACGCGCACCGACCGCATTGCGCGGCTGGCGCGAGCGCCCGTGACCATGCCGGAGCGCGTGCCGGCGGTGTTCGCATTCCTGGCCGGCTGAACCGGCGGCCGGTCAGGCAGCGCCGCCACCCAGCAACGAGGCGGTCTTCTTCTTGCTGCGGATGTTGGGCGACAGCTGCCGCAGCACCGGCGGTGTTGACGTCTTCGCCGCTTCCCAGGCCGGTGCGCCCGAGCTCGAGGGCTCATAGGGTTTGTCGAAGAACGGATCGGCGTTGCGTGCCGCTGGAGCGGGTGGCCGGAACAGGCCGCTCGTTGGACCGCTCACTGGAATGCTCGCTGCGCCGCTCAGACGGCTCGTCGTCGCGGCTGCGGTACGGCCGCCGCGGCCGCTCGTCTTCGATCTCGAAGGCTTCGATCTCGATCTTCTTCTTGATCAGCTTCTCGATATCGCCCACCAGGCGCTGGTCTTCGCGCGCCACCAGCGTCACGGCCAGGCCCGAGGCGCCGGCCCGCCCCGTGCGGCCGATGCGGTGCACATAGTCCTCGGCGTTGAAAGGCACGTCGAAATTGAACACCGCCGGCAGGTCGGCAATGTCCAGGCCGCGCGCCGCCACGTCGGTGGCCACCAGCACATCGACATCGCCGCGCTTGAAGGCGTCCAGCGCCTTCAGCCGCTCGTCCTGGGACTTGTCGCCGTGCAGCGCGTTGGTGCGCAGGCCGTCGCGCTCGAACGAGCGCGCCAGCCGCGCGCAGCCGAGCTTGGAGTTGACGAACACCAGCGCCTGCGCCAGCTCGCGCTGACGCAGGATCTGGCGCACCACCTGGCGCTTGTCGTCGGTGGCGACGCTGTAGAAATGCTGCTCGACATTGGTGGCGGTGGCGTTCGGCCGCGCCACTTCCACCGTCACCGGGTCCTGCAGGTAGCTTTGCGACAGGCGGCGAATCTCGGGCGAAAAGGTGGCCGAGAACAGCAGCGTCTGTCGCTGCTTGGGCAGGTACGACAGGATGCGCTGCAGATCGGGCAGGAAGCCGATGTCGAGCATGCGGTCGGCCTCGTCGAGCACCACGTACTCGACCTGGTTGAGCACACAGTTCTTGGCCTCGATGTGGTCGAGCAGCCGGCCTGGCGTGGCCACCAGGATCTCGACCCCGCCCTTCAGCTGCGCGGTCTGCGGCTTCATGTCGATGCCGCCGAAGACCACGGCCGTGCGCAGCTTGGTGTGCTGGGCATAGGACAGGATGTTGGCCGCCACCTGGTCGGCCAGTTCGCGCGTGGGCGCCAGCACCAGCGCACGCACCGGGTGGCGTGCCGGCGACATGCTGGCGTTCTCGTGGCGCAGCATCTTCTGCAGCAGCGGCAGCGAGAAGGCTGCCGTCTTGCCGGTGCCGGTCTGCGCCGCGCCCATGACATCGCGGCCGGCCAGCACGATCGGAATGGCCTTGGCCTGGATCGGCGTCATCGACGCGTAGCCCTGGTCGGCCACGGCGCGCTGCAGCTTGGCGTCGAGCGGGAGGGTGTTGAACAGAGGTGAGGCGATGGCCTCAGGACTGGCGGCGGTAGCGTCTGGGAGTGTTTCGTTCATGCAATGCGGATTATCCCCCATGGGGGCGTGCAGCCGCGGCTTCAGCGCCTGAAGACCAGCCATCGCGGCGACTTGAAACGCACGATGCGCCAGTACAGCGCCACGTAGACTGATGCCGAACAACAGGATCAGCACCGACAGCACGGCCGTGTTGCTCCAGAACAGCACCGACGGAATCGCCGCGAACATGCACAGCAGCCACAGGTAGGGCGAGGTCATCGAGTTGCGCCGCGTCAGCGCCTTGGCGCTGCGGTTGCCCACCGCCCAGCGCATCACGCGGCGGTAGATCAGCGAATGCAGGTGGATGCCGTCGGGCATGCTCGGCGGCATGGCGCGCAGGAAGCGCCGCCGGTAGATCGAGAACACCGTCTCGAACACCGGGTAGATGCACAGCAGCAGCGGGAACATCGGCGACACCGTGGGGTTGCGGTGCAGCAGCAGGATCGCCAGTTCGGCGATGTAGAAGCCCAGAAAGTAGGCGCCGCCATCGCCCAGGAAGATCAGCCCGGCCGGGAAGTTCCAGATGAAGAAGCCGAGCAGCGCGCCCACCCCGGCCAGCGCCAGCCAGGCCAGCAGCAGGTCGTCCACCTGGAAGGCCACGTAGGCCAGGCACAGCAGGATCAGCACACCGCACATCGACGCCAGGCCGTTGAAGCCGTCGATGATGTTGATCGAGTTGGCCACGCCCGCGACGACGAACACCGACACCAGCGCCGCCGGGATCGGGAAGGACACCACCCAGTCCAGGCCGGGAATGGCGGTGCGGATCAACACCGCGTCCAGCAACCACGCCGCCAGCAGCGCCGACAGCGCGGTGGCCAGCAGCCGGCGCGCCGGCGTAACGCGCTTGGTCAGGTCTTCGGCCAGGCCGGCCAGCAGCGCCGGCAGCCCGCAGGCCAGCAGCGATGAACGCCTATGCACCGGCGGCCGGTCGCGTGACCAGATCACGAAGGCACCGGCCAAGCGCGCCCAGCACGATGCCGACGCCGCCGATGCGCGGCACCGGGCGTGACATGGAATTTTTGCGGCCCCGACAGATCGTGATCGCTGGACAGATGGCCATGCGCCTTGGCCGATCGGACGGCGATCAACGTGATGGCGAGCGACACCGCAAACGCCACGATCAGGATCAGCATGCGACGAATTCTATCGAGCGGGATCGGCACGGCCCGGGCCGCTAGAATGCGGCGCTTTGGCGTTGGGCGTGACAGTCGCTCTGCCGGCCCGTTCATCGTCATGCTCGCCGACTGGCTTCGCCTTGAGGCCAAATTGAATGCACGCAGACCACCCTTCAAAGTCACCGTTGGCGCACCGCTTCGTCGCTGCCCGCGGCCTGTTTGCGCATCGCCGTGGCCGCTACTGGCGCTGGGCCTGGCTCGGCAGCGCGCATGCGCAGAACACCAACCTGTCTCCCAGCGCAAACAACGCCAACGCGGCGGCGCCCGACAACGGTGTCAGCGGGCCGACACGGCTGCGCCAACCGACTGCTGAGCTGCCGGCGGCCAATGCCGCCGTGCGGCCCACGGATGGTGCTGAGTCGAGGAACGACGTGAGAGGCGTGGGCGGCGCGACCGGCGCACCGCCACAGCTCAGCGAATTCGAAGAGTATGTGAACAGTCTTGCCTTTCCTCAGGGCACGGTGCCTGGCCAGCCGATCAGGCGCCTGGGTTCGGCGCTGATGACCGATGTCAATCGCCCCGGCGACGCCATCGACTTCAGCCCGCTGGTGCCGCCGGACTACCTCGTTTCTCCGGGAGACGAAATCGTGCTGTCGATCTGGGGATCGGTCGACGCCGAGTTGAGATTGGTGGTCGATCGCTCCGGGCGCATCAGCATTCCGCGCGTCGGCACGATCATGGTGTCTGGCGTGCGTTACGCCGATCTTCCGGCCACCATCAGCCAGCGCGTGGCTCAGACCTTCAAGAACTTCCAACTCAGCGTGTCGCTGGGTCAGTTGCGCGGCGTGCGCGTGTATGTCACCGGTTTCGTCGCCCGCCCCGGCGGCTATACGGTGAATGCGCTGTCGAGCATGGCCAGCGCCTTGGTGCGCGCCGGCGGGCCGTCGGTGTCCGGCAGCTTTCGCGACATCGAGCTGCGCCGCGGCAGCGGCTTGGTGTCGACACTCGATTTCTACGACCTGCTGCTCAAGGGCAACCGCAGCAGCGACAGGCTGGTTCAGGCCGACGACGTGATCCACGTCGGCCCGATCGGCTCGCAGGTGGGCGTGATCGGCAGCGTGAACCGCGCGGCGATCTTCGAGCTCAAGCCCGAGCGAGACGATGGCCGACGCGCTGCGCATGGCCGGCGGCTTCTCGGCCGTGGCCGACACCACGCGCCTGTCGCTCGAGCGCGTCGACGAACGATCCACCTTGCGCGTCACGCAGATCGAAGCCGCACAACTGGCCACCACCGAGTTGCGCAACGGGCGACGTGCTGCGCGCCTTCAACGCCGTCACGGTGGCGACGTCGCAGCAACGCCAGAACAAGCGCGTGCGTATCGAAGGCGAGGTGCTGCGTCCTGGCGACTACGTGCTGCCGGCGCTGAGCACGGTCGCCGATGCCTTGCGCGCCGCCGGCGGCCTGACGCCCGGCGCCTATGTCTTCGGCACCGACTTCACGCGCGAAAGCGTGCGCGTCACCCAACAGGAGAACTACGAGCGTGCCTTGCGCAACCTGGAAACCGAGATCTCGCTGGCCTCGACCACGCAACGCGTCACCAATGCCGACGAGGCGGCGGCGCTGACGGGCCGCACCGCTGCCACGACACAAGCTGATCGAACGCCTGCGCGCCATCCGGCCGACCGGCCGCGTGGTGCTGCAGATGCCGCCGGACAGCCGCGAACTGCCTAACCTGCTGATGGAGGACGGCGACCGCCTGCTCGTGCCGCCGCTGCCCACCAGCATCGGCGTCTTCGGCAGCGTGTTCAATTCCGGCAACTACCTGCTGGTGGATGGGCGCAGCCTGTCGGACTATCTGAACCAGGCCGGCGGCCCGACGCGCGGCGCCGACGCGGGCAGCACCTTCGTGCTGCGCGCCAACGGCAGCGTGGTCAGCAACCTGCAGGAAAAGACGCTGGGGCAGCAGCGGGCTGCAGGGCAGCTTCGAGACGCATGCCCGCGTTGCCCGGCGACACGCTGTTCGTGCCCGAGGAACTGGACAAGACCACCTTCGTGCAGCATGCCAAGGACTGGACACAGATCCTGGCGCAGTTCGCGCTGGGCGTGGCGGCCTTCGTGACCTTGACCAACTGATGAGCGAGCATCCGGGCGCGGGCACCGCTGGCGCATTCGCCGGCGGAGTACGACGACGATGGCATCAGCCTGCTGGACATCGCCGACGCCTTGCGCGGGCATCTGAAGCTGCTGATCATCGGCCCGCTGGTGGTGGGGCTGGTGGCGCTGGGCATCGCCTTCGCGATACCGCCGACCTTCACCGCGCGCACCAGCCTGCTGCCGCCGCAGCAGCAGCAAAGCGCCGCCGCGTCGGCACTGGCTTCGCTGGGTGCGCTGGGCGGGCTGGCCGGCATGGCGAGCGCGGTCAAGAGCCCGGCCGACCAGTACGTGGCCCTGATGCAGAGCAGCACCGTGGCCGACCGGCTGATCGACCGCTTCGAGCTGATGCGCGTCTATGACGACGAATTTCGCGTCGAGGCACGGCGCGAGCTCGAGCAGAACTCGCGCTTCAGCATCGGCAAGAAGGATGGCTTGATCGTCATCGAGGTCGACGACAAGAGCCCGCAACGCGCCGCCGAGATCGCCAACCAGTACGTCGAGGAACTGCGGCGCATGACCTCGGTGCTGGCGGTGAGCGAGGCGCAACAACGCCGGGCGTTCTTCGAAGTGGAGATGAAGGCCACCCGTGACCGCCTGGTGCAGGCGCAGCAGGCCTTGCAGGCCAGCGGCTTCACTCCCGGCGCGCTGCGCGCCGAGCCCAAGGCCTCGGCTGAAGGCTATGCGCGGCTGAAGGCCGAAGTCACCGCCGCCGAGGTGCGCCTGCAAACGCTGCGCGGCAGCCTGTCCGACAGCGCCGTCGAAGTGCAGCAGCAGCTGGCTGCCCTGAATGCGCTGCGCGGCCAGTTGGCGCGTTTCGAGCAGGCCAACCCGACGAGCGGCAGTGCCGACTACATCGGCAAGTATCGCGAATTCAAGTACCAGGAAACGCTGTTCGAACTCTTCGCCCGGCAGTACGAGATGGCGCGGGTGGATGAAAGCCGCGAGGGTGCGTTGATCCAGGTCGTCGATCCGGCCACGCCGCCTGAGCGCAAGAGCAAGCCCAAGCGCGCGCTGATCGCCGCAGGAGCCACGCTGGTCACGCTGCTGCTGCTGGCGGTGTTCGTGCTGGTGCGCCACAGTTGGCGCGAGGCCACGGCGCGGCGGCGCGAGACCTCGAACTGAGCGGGGCGCAGCTGCTCGGAGCCGCCGCTTGAAGATCCTGCTGCTGGGCAAGAACGGCCAGGTGGGCTGGGAGCTGCAACGCGCATTGGCCCCGTTGGGGGAATTGACTGCCTGTGGGCGCGACGATGCCGACTTCAGCCAGCCGGAGAAACTGCCGGCAGTGCTGCGCGAGCTCGAACCCGATGTCATCGTCAACGCCGCTGCCTATACCGCGGTCGATCGCGCCGAGACCGAGCCGGCACTGGCACCACGATCAATGCCGGCGCGGTGGCGGTGCTGGCGCGGGAAGCCCGGTCGATGGGCGCCTGGCTGCTGCACTTCAGCACCGACTACGTGTTCGACGGCAGTGGCGATCGCGCCTGGCGCGAAGAAGACCCGACCGGCCCGCTCAACGCCTATGGCCGAAGCAAGCTCGAAGGCGAGCAGGCCGTTCGCGCCAGCGGCTGCGCGCACCTGATCCTGCGCACCGGCTGGGTGTATGCAGCCCACGGCGACAACTTCGCGCTCAAGCTGCTGCGCAAGGCAGCGCATGCCCAGCGGCTGCAAGTGGTGAACGACCAGTTCGGCGCACCCACATCGGCGCCGATTGCTGGCCGACCTCAGTGCCCACGCGCTGCGCCAAGTGATGGCGCGGCCCGCCGACGGCGGCACCTACCATGTCGGCGGCCGATGGCACGACACACTGGCATGCCTATGCCTGCTACCTGATCGAAGCCGCGCGCGGCATGGGATGGCCCATCGCCCTGGACGCCGCGCAGGTCGAGGGCGTGACCAGTGCCGCCTGGCCCTCGGCGGCCAGGCGGCCGCTGAACGGCCGGCTGGACACGGCCAAGTTCGTCAGCATGTTCGGCCTGCACCTGCCTGATTGGCGCGTCGGCGTCGATCGCATGCTGCGCGAACTGCGCTGCGCCGACCTGCCATCCGGCAGCAGCAACCTCGCAAGCACGCATGAAGATCCAGCGCACGCCGATCGAGGGCCTGCTGATCCTCGAACCCACCGTCTTCCGCGACGCGCGCGGCTTCTTCGTCGAAACCTACAACCAGGCACGCTTCGATGCGGCGGTCGGCCATGAAGTGCGCTTCGTCCAGGACAATCATTCGCGCTCCGCGCGCGGCGTGCTGCGCGGGCTGCACTACCAGCTGCCGCCGCATGCCCAGGGGCGGCTGGTGCGCGTGACGCAGCGGCTCGGTGTTCGACGTGGCGGTGGACATCCGCCCCGGCAGCCCGACCTTCGGCCGCTGGCACGGCGTGATGCTCGACAGCGAGCCAGCCGCGCATGGTGTGGCTGCCGCCCGGTCTGGCGCACGGCTTCGTGGTCACCAGCGAAAGCGCCGACTTCCTCTACAAGACCACCGCCTACTATGCGCCCGAGGCCGAGCGCTGCATCCGTTGGAACGACCCTGACCTGGCCATCGATTGGCCGGCGCTGGACGTCCCCTTGCCGCTGCAGCGGGCGCGACGCGGCAGCGCCGCTGCTCGCCGATGTGCGCGGACCTGCGCTGAGTGCGGACGCCGCGGCCGGGTGCACTACAATCATCTGTTCAATGACTGAACAGACAGCGTCCGATCGCCCGACCGCACCGGCGCATGGCGATGCCGAAGCCGCGAGCCTGGCCGTGTTGCGTCTGCTCGAGCAGCAACCCGAGCTCTCGCAGCGCGAATTGTCCGAGGCGCTCGGGCTGAGCCTGGGCAAGGCGCACTACGTGCTGCATTCGCTGCTGGACAAGGGGCTGGTCAAGGCAGGCAACTTCCGCCGCAGCGACAACAAGCTGGCCTATGCCTATGTGCTCACGCCCAGGGGCTTGCGCGAGAAGCTGCGGCTGACGAGGGCGTTCCTGACGCGCAAGGAGACCGAGTTCGAACAATTGCGGCGCACCATCGCGTCGCTCAGGAATGAATTGACCGAAGACGGGCATTGACCACCTGCCCAGCATCGCGCCGCGCTTCGGTGCCGGCGCGGCGACGCAGTGCTCGATGCGACGCCACCCAATCGCCACCGGCCCACCGAAAGATGCGATGAAGACAGACCAGCCGATTTATGTCACCCAGCCCTTCCTGCCGCCGTTGCAGGAGTTCCAGCCGATGCTGGAACAGATCTGGAACAGCCGGGTGCTCACCAACTGCGGCCCTTTCCATGCGCGGCTCGAAGGCGCACTGGCCGAATACCTTGGTGTGCCGCATGTCGCACTTTTCACCAATGCGACCATTGCGCTGATCACTGCACTGCAGGCGCTGCGCATCACCGGGGAGGTCATCACCACGCCCTACTCGTTCGTCGCCACCGCGCACTCGCTGCTGTGGAACGGCAACAAGCCCGTCTTCGTGGACGTCGACGCGGAGACCCTGAATCTCGACCCGGCCAGGATCGAGGCCGCCATCACGCCCCAGACCACCGCCATCATGCCGGTGCACTGCTACGGGCAACCCGTGTGACGTCGACGCGATCCAGGCGATCGCCGACAACTACAACCTGCGCGTCATCTACGACGCCGCGCACGCCTTCGGCGTGCAGCTGCCAGGGCGGCAGCGTGCTCATGCACGGCGACCTGTCGGTGCTGAGCTTCCACGCCACCAAGGTGTTCAACACCTTCGAAGGCGGCGCCATCATCTGCCCCGATGCCAAGACCAAGCCGCGCATCGATCAACTGAAGAACTTCGGCTATGCCGGCGAAGTGACCGTGGTCGCGCCCGGCATCAACGGCAAGATGAGCGAGTTCAATGCGGCGCTCGGCCTGCTGCAGCTGAAGCACATCGACGAGGCGCTGGCACGGCGCGAGGACATCGACGCGGCCTATCGCGAGCGGCTGCCGGGCGTCACAGGCATCCACTGCCTCGGCGACGCCGGCGAGACGCGTCGCGAACTACGCCTACTTCCCGATCCTGGTGCGACCGGACTATCCGCATCAGCCGCGACGAGCTGTACCAGCAGCTGCGCGACGACGGCATCATGCCGCGCCGCTATTTCTATCCGCTGATCTCGGAGTTCCCGATGTACCGCGGCCTGCCTTCGGCACATCGCGACAACCTGCCCGTGGCCAGCGCTTGCCTCCCAGCAGGTGCTGTGCCTGCCGATCTATCCCGACCTGCCGGCGCCGATGGTCGAACGCATCGCCGACTTCATCGCGGCGCAATGATCGATCTGGCGCGATCGCTTCGATGCGGCACGCGGGAGGCGCCGTGAAGGTCGCCATCATGCAGCCGTACTTCTTCCCCTACATCGGCTACTTCCAGCTCATCGCCGCGGTGGACCTGTTCATCGTCTACGACAACATCAAGTACACCAAGAAGGGCTGGATCAACCGCAACCGCATGCTGCAAGACGGAACCGATGTGATGTTCTCGCTGCCGCTGCGCAGCGGCTCGGACCGGCTGGATGTGCGCGAGCGCGAGCCTGTGCCGTGGACTTCCAGCGCGAAAAGCTGCTGAACCAGTGGCGCGGCGCCTACGCCAAGGCGCCGCATTTCGACGCAGACGATGCCCCTGCTCGAACGTGCCGTGCGCCATGAAGCAGCGACAACCTGTTCGACTACCTGCACCATGCGCTGCCGCTGACCTGCGAGCACCTGGGCATCGTCACGCCGATCCGGGTGTCGTCGACAGTGGCCATCGATCATGGACTTGAAGAGCCAGGACAAAGTCATCGCGCTGTGCGAGGCCGTCGGCGCGAGCACGCTACATCAACGCCATCGGCGGCATGGAGCTCTACGACGCCGAGACCTTCCGCGGCAGCATGGCCTGGGGCTGCGACTTCATCCGGTCCAAGCCCTTCGAGTACCGCCAGTTCGGCGGCGCCTTCGTGCCCTGGCTGTCGATCATCGACGTGCTGATGTTCAACCCGCTCGACGCCGTGCACGCGGCCGTGTCGAGCCAGCTACGAACTGCATCTGACCCATGTTTCAGTGGAGAAAACTCGGCAAGGTCTTCACACCGCAGGAGGTCGGCGGGCGCGCACTGGATGGTCGAATTCGCGCAGGCGCCAGCGACGCTGGTGCTCGACGACTGTCGTGCGTGTGTACTTTTCCTGCCGCCCGCCGGCCGATGCGAACGGCCAGTACGTCAGCTACTCGGCCTACGTCGACCTCGACCGCGCCGACCTGTTCAAGGTGCTGCGGGTGGCCGAACAGCCGATCCTCGAGCTCGGCGGGCTGGGCAGCTTCGACGAGTTCGGCACCTATCCGGTGTCGGTGATCCGCGACGGCGACAAGGTGCGCGCCTACTACGCCGGCTGGACCCGCTGCGAATCGGTGCCCTTCAACGTCGCCATCGGCATGGCGACCAGCCAGCGACGGCGGCGCGCACGCTTCACCAAGCTCGGGCCGGGGCCGGTGCTGTCGCTATTCGCCCGACGAGCCCTTCGTGCTCAGCGGACCGAAGATCCGGCGCTTCGCTGGCAGCTGGTAACTCTGGTACATCGCCGGCACGCAAGTGGAAGCTCGTCGACGGCCGGCCGGAGCCCGTCTACAAGATCCGCATGGCCATCTCCGACGACGGCGTGCACTGGACGAAGCTGCACCGCGACCTGATCGAAAGCCGCATCGAGGAAGACGAGGCGCAGGCCAGCCCGGATGTGTTCTTCGCCAATGGCAAGTACCACATGTTCTTCTGCTACCGCTACAGCAGCGGCTATCGCGGCAAGGCGCGCGGCTACCGCATCGGCTATGCATCCAGCACCGACATGCTGCACTGGGCGCGCGACGACGCGCGAGGCCGGCATCGACGTGTCCGAAGAGGGCTGGGACGCCGAGATGATCAGCTACCCGCATGTCTTCGAACTGGACGGACGCACCTACATGGCCTATCTGGGCAATCAGGTCGGACGTCACGGCTTCGGGCTGGCGCGTGCTCGACGGCCGGCTGGACTAGGAAGGCGAACATGCAGTGGCGAAAACTCGGCCAGCATCTTCGATCCCACGCAACACCGCCTGCCCAACGGCTGCGTGCAGTTCGCGCAGTCGCCGCAGGCGCTGGTGTTCGACGACTTCGTGCGCGTGTACTTCTCCACGCGCGCGGTGGACGGCGAGGCAAGTACCTCAGCCACATCGCCTTCGTCGATTTCGACAAGTCGCTGCGCGACGATCGTCGCGCGTGTCGCGACCAGCCGGTGATCGGGCTCGGCGCGCCTCGGCTGCTTCGACGAGCACGGCATCTTCCCGATGAACGTGCTGCGCCACGACGGCCTGGTCTACGGCTACACCTGCGGCTGGAACCGGCGCGTGTCGGTGTCGGTGGACACGGCCGATCGGCCTGGCGATCAGCCGCGACGACGGGCTGCACCTTCCAGCGCATCGGCGACGGCCCCGTGCTGGCCGCCTCGGTGCACGAGCCTTGCCTGGTCGGCGACGGCTTCGTCAAGGTCATCGATGGCGCGTTCCACATGTGGTACATCTTCGGCACCGGCTGGAGGCGCTTCGACGCCAGATTCGCCGCCCGACCGCACCTACAAGATCGGCCATGCCACCTCCGGCGACGGCGTGCAGCTGGCACAAGGAGGAAGCCCGCCAGATCGTCGCCGACGTGCTCGGCGCCGACGAAAGCCAGGCCCTGCCCACGGTGGTCGAGATCGACGGCGCGCTACCACATGTTCTTCTGCTACCGCGCAGTCCTTCGACTTCCGGCAATGCACGGGCCGCGGCTACCGCATCGGCCATGCCGTGCTCGGCACGACCTGGCGAACTGGGTTCGCGACGACGCCGACCCGCTGCTGCCGGGCACGCCGGGCGACTGGGACAGCGACATGCAGTGCTACCCGCACGCCTTCGAATGCGACGGACGTACCCTGCTGCTCTACAACGGCAACGAGTTCGGTCGCTACGGCTTCGGTCTGGCGGAACTCGAAGCATGAGTGACCGTGGCGCTGCGCTACCGATGAACCGGCTACCGCGGCCGCAGGTGGCAGAACATCTGCGTCGCGTGCGACCGCCATTTCGTGCCCGCCGCTGAGCGCGCGGGTCGATCTGGGTGCCTACGCCAGCAAGATCGTCGACCGGGCCGAGCGCTTCGAAGCCTGGGCCGACGGTGCGCTGGTGGGCCTGGTTGCCGCATACTTCAACGATGCGGGCAGCGGCGCCGCCCACGTCACCAACGTCAGCGTCCTGCCGCAATGGGCCGGACAGGGGCATCGCCGCGCACGCTGCTGGGCCAATGCATCGAGCAGGTCCCGCGCCTGCGGCGTGCGCGGCGATCCGGCTGGAAGTGTCGCGTCGACAATGCCGCCGCGTCGCGCCTGTACGCCAAGGCACGGCTTCGAGCCGGTCTCGCCACGGCGCCGCGGTGCACGATCCTGCAACTGCGGCTTTGAGAAGAGGCAAACATGAACGCAGCCACGCGACTACAACGACGAGATCCAGGACAACGCAGGCCGCCGTTATGCCTACGGCTTCGACTTCGACGTCATGCACCCGTACATGATCCGCTCCTTCGAGCCCTTCTTCCGGCCGGGCAGCCTGCTCGAGCTGGGCAGCTTCAAGGGCGACTTCACGCGCCGCTTCCTGCCCTACTTCGATGACATGACCTGCGTCGAGGCCTCGGGCGAGGCGTTGGCCGAAGCGCGCAACGCGCGCTCGGCGACAAGGTGCAGTTCGTGCATGCGATGTTCGAGAGCGCGAGCTTGCCCAGGCGCTACGACAACATCGTGCTGACCCATGTGCTCGAACACCTCGACGACCCGGTGCGGGTGCTGCGACGCATCAACGAGGAATGGCTGGCCGAAGGCGGACGCTTCTTTCTCGTGTGCCCGAACGCCAACGCCCCGTCGCGGCAGATCGCCGTGAAGATGGGGCTGATCACGCCACAACGCCGCCGTCACCCCGGCCGAAGCCGAGCACGGCCACCGCATCACCTATTCGCTCGACACGCTGGAGCGCGACGCCGTGGCGGCCGGGCTGAAGGTGGTGCACCGCTCGGGCATCTTCTTCAAGGCGCTGGCCAACTTCCAGTGGGATCGGCTGCTGCAGACCGACATCATCTCGCAGGACTATCTGGACGGTTGCTACAAATTGGGGCAGCACTACCCTGACCTGTGTTCGAGCATCTTCGTGCTGTGTGAGCGCGGAGCCGCCAACTAGCGCCCGAGGCACCATGACGCTGCGGCGCAATATCCTCGCCAACACGGCCGGGCAGCTCTACGCGACGCTGATCGGCATCCTGATGGTGCCGCTGTACATGCGCGTGATGGGCGTCGAGGCCTATGGCCTGGTGGGCTTCTACACGATGCTGCAGGGCTGGTTCATGCTGCTCGACATGGGCCTGACGCCGACCATCGGCCGTGAAGCCGCACGCTTCAACGGCGGCGCCATCGATGCGACTCGGGCTGCGCCGGCTGCTGCGCGCTTTCGAAGGCATCTTCGCTGCCGTGGCCGCTGTCGGGGCACTGGCCTTGATTGCCGGCGCAGCGTGGATCGCCGAGCATTGGCTGAAGGTGCAGCAGCTCGACATGGCCGAAGTGCGGCACGCTGTGATGTTGATGGCGCTGATCGTCGCGCTGCGCTGGGTGTGCGGCCTGTACCGCGGGGCCGTCACCGGCTTCGAGCGCATCGTCTGGCTGAGCGGTTTCAACATCGTCATCGCCACCTTGCGCTTCGTGCTGGTGCTGCCGTACATGATGGTGGTCGGCGCCTCGCCGACGCAGTTCTTCGCCTACCAGCTGGCCATCGCGATCATCGAAGTGCTGGCACTCGCGCGCAAGACCTACGGCCTGCTGCCGCCCGTCGACCAACGCGTGCGCTGGCACTTCCAGCCGGTGCGTGGCGTGATGCGCTTCGCTTTGAGCGCGGCCTTCACCAGCGCCGTGTGGGTGCTGGCCACGCAGACCGACAAGTTCGTCGTCTCGGGCGCCGTGCCGCTGACCGACTTCGCCTATTTCACGCTGGCCGTGCTGGTGGCCAGCGGCATTGCCGTGCTCAGCAGCCCGATCACCGGCGCGATGCTGCCTCGGCTGACGAAACTGAGTGCGATGGCGGACGAAGCCGGGCTGATCCGCCTGTACCGCAACGCCACTCAAGGCGTCGCCGTTGTCGTCGTGCCGGTCGTGCTGCTGCTGGCCGTGTTTCCCGAGCAGGTGCTGACGGCCTGGACCGGCAACGAGGCGATCGCCGCCAACGCCGCGCCGGTGCTGACGCTGTACGCCGTGGGCAATGGCATCCTGGCACTGGCGGCGTTTCCCTACTACCTGCAGGTGGCGCGCGGTGATCTCAACCTGCACGTCATCGGCAACCTGATCTTCGTGCTGCTCTTCGTGCCACTGCTGCTGCTGGCCGTGGCGCGCTTTGGCATGCAAGGTGCCGGCTATGCGTGGATATCGCCAATCTGCTGCCCTTCCTGGCCTGGCTGCCGGTGGTGCACCAGCGCTTTCTCAAGGGCCTGCACCTGCGCTGGCTGACGCAGGACATCGGCGTCATCGTCGCTACTGCCTACGCTGGCGGCCGGGCTGATGCTGCAGACACTGTCATGGCCGCCGGAGCGCATCGGCATGGTGTTGATGCTGCTGCTGGCCTATACCGGGCTGTTGCTCGTCGCCGCCGGCAGTTCATCGACCTTGCGCTCGCTGCTCGGTGCGCGAGTGGCGGCGCGGGCGGCGCGTGCAGCATGAGCGAGCCGGCCGCCTCCAAGTGTGCCGCCCGGAGCGCTCGGCGCGGAGCTTCGTCCAGTGAACGCGCTGCCACTCGGGACCGATGACTCGCCGCGCCCGAAGGTCTCGGTGTGCGTGATCACCTACAACCAGGCGCGCTACATCGGCCAGTGCCTGCAAAGTCTGGTCGATCAGCGCACGAGCTTCGACTTCGAAGTGCTGGTCGGCGACGACTGCTCCAGCGACGGCACGCAGCAGATCGTGCGTGAGTTCGTCGAGCGGCATCCCGGTCGGGTGCGCGCGCTGTTCCAGCCCGCCAACACCGGCGGTTCGCGCAACAACCTCGAGCTGCACGATGCAGCACGCGGCGAATATGTGGCGCATGTCGATGGTGACGACTACGTGCTGCCCGGCAAGCTGCAGGCGCAGGCCGATGTGCTGGACTGCGACGACCAGTGCATGGCCGTGTGGCACCCGGTGGACTTCTTCGATGACGAGGGCGGCTTCTGCTCAGGGCGCACCGCCGACCTCTCGTCCTTCGCGGACGGCCGCGTGACTTTCGCCGATGCGATCCAGCTGGGCTTCGTCGGCGTGTACAGCTCGCTGATGTATCGCCGATCGGCGCGCACCCCGGTGGATGCGGGGCGTCAGTTGCTCGATCTCTACTTCACCTGGGACCTGGTGTCCAAGGGGCACGGGCATGTGATGCAGCAGGTGTTCGGACGCTACCGTGTCGCTTCATCCGGGTCGCTCAGCCTGGCTTCGCAGCGCCGCGTCATGTTGTTTGCCATCGCACACGCGGACGAGTTCCTCGAGCGCTTTCCTCAGCACCGCCGCGACTTCATGGTCTGGGCACTGTCCCGCGCGCTGCTGGAACTCAAGCGCAGGCACACGGACGGCCATCGACTTCCTCGCGCTGGCCCGGCGTTCGCTTTCGGCGGTTGGCGTGGGTGAAGTTGCGTCGAACCTGCGGCGCATGCGTAGACGCAGGTTCAATGGCGCGACAACGCATCGACCTGTGCCTGCCCCCGCGGTGACGGAACACTGACCATGGCGTTCGTTTTCGCGCTGGGCATGCTGGCCTACTACCTGCTGGTGCTCTGGCGGCGCCGGCAGG
Source organism: uncultured beta proteobacterium (assembly GCA_963837675.1). Taxonomy (GTDB): domain Bacteria; phylum Pseudomonadota; class Gammaproteobacteria; order Burkholderiales; family Burkholderiaceae_C; genus Rubrivivax. Next base: position 61,772 of record CAWIOH010000007.1, read on the forward strand.
GCCGCGATCTGGCCAAGCTGCTCTGGGTACTGTATTTCGCGCTCGGCGTCGGCCATGATCATTGCCGCGGCAGGTGTGCTGAATCCGGTCTTCGCCGCCAACTACCCAGCGACGCCCTGCTGCTCTGTGTGCTGATCAGCGTCAGCGGCTTCCTCGGTTCCGTCTCCCGCCGCATCGGCCCGGCGATCCTGTCGATCCGCGGCCAGGGGCTGATCGAAGGCGTTCTCATCCTCCTGCAGCTTTACGCGGCCGGCTTCTTCCTGCCCTTTGCGATCGATTCGCTGGTCGGCGATACCAATGAAAATCGCCTCGAATTGGCCGGCAGGTTCTGAGATCTGTCCGCCTGTTCCATACGATCGCGGGTGCCGCCAGCCAGCTCTTCGGCGCCTCGCTGCTGCTGGCCGGCGTGCGGCTGGCGCAGCCGCGGGGTCAGGGTCGCAATGTGCCGCGCGCATTGCTGCTGATCCTGGCCAGTCTGTCCTACGTGATCTACATCCTGGCCTATGTCGGGCGCGACGGCGTGGTGTACTGGGTGATGACCGCCCTGGCGGTGTTCGTCGTCTTCCGCGTCCACATGCCCAGCCTGTGCGCCAGCAGATCGTCGCCGCCGGTGCGGGTCTGGTGGCTTGAGTCTTGATCCCCTTCATCGCCATCACACTGGCGCGCTTCGTCGACAAGGGAAGCTGCAGGCGCATGGAGCGTGCTGCGAGTACTTCGGTTCGCAGATCAGCAACTTCAGCGACTATTCGTCGCTGGACAGGCCGCTGACTTAGGCATCATGAACTTCCCGATGTTCGTCACGCCGCTTTGTTCCGCCGTGGGGCTCGATTGCGCAATTGAGGTTTCTAATGGGTCATCTTCGCCTAGTACCTTGAACAGGACAAGGCGCCTGGCTCTTCGGCACCTTCATCTCCGACTTCGTGGGCGACTTCGGCTATGTCGGAACATTGTTCTGGGGTCGGGGCTCGCGTGGCTCAGCCATCGCCTGAGTCGTGAAACGCAGCGCAGGCCGATGACGGTCGCCCGAATGTTGCTCGTGATGTTTCTTTTTCTCGTTCCGTACTGGGGCGTCTTCTACTTCCGCTTCTCGATCATCAACGGCTTCATCGTAGTCAACTGGTTTCATCTGCTTCGTGCACTGGTGCATGTGGATCACGGGCGCATCTTGACGCTGGCGGCCGAGGCGCAGACCGCGCGAATCGGGCGTGCAAAACGAGGTGTATCTCACTCGCCATTTGTCCCTGACGCAGAATCCGGCCCAAAGTAGTGCCTTCAAGGATCACACACCGAGGCCATCGCATTCTTCGCGCATGCCACGAACCCCCGATTCGAGCGACCGGAACCTAGAGGCCAGCGCCTTCGACCCGGCAACAATCTATTCCGATGGCACCTACATCGCGGCCAATCGCGACTGGCATGCCGAGGATTCGCCATGGAAGGCGCAACAGATCGCCCGTCTGTTGCAGCGCAACCAGCTCGCGCCACAGCGCATCTGCGAAGTTGGCTGCGGCGCCGGCGAGATCCTGCAGCAGTTGTCATCGACGTTGCCGAACTCCAGCTTCGTCGGTTTCGAGCGCTCGCCGCAGGCGCTGGCCATCTGCAAGTCCAAGGAGACTGATCGGGTGCACTACCGCGCAGGCGACATCTTCGAGGACACCGAGGTCTTCGATTGCCTGCTGTGCATCGACGTCTTCGAGCATGTCGAGGACTACATGGGCTTCATCACGCCGGCTGCGCGGCAAGGCGCGCCATAAGCTGTTCCACATCCCGCTGGACATCTCGCTGCTGTCGGTGATGCGCTCGTCGATGCTGCGTGCGCGCAAGAGCGTCGGCCATCTGCACTATTTCACGCAGGAAACCGCCATCGCGACGCTCGTCGATTGCGGGCACACCGTCATCGACGGCTTCTTCACGGCGCCTTTCGCCGCATCGCCGGCACGCTCGGCCACCGCGGCGCTGGCCAAGGCGCCGCGCAATGCGCTGTTCGCGTTGTCGCCGGCGCTGACCGCCAAGACCTTGGGCGGCTGCGGCTACCTGGTGCTGACGCAATAGCCAATGACCGGGCAGCGATTGCTGATCAACTGTTCGAACCTACACGTCGGTGGCGGCGTGGCAGTGGCGGCGTCCTTCATCGACAGCCTGAGCCGCGGACCGGCGATGGAACTGCGCGTGCATCTTCTGCTGTCGTCCGCGGTGGCGGCCAATCTGCGCTCGCTGGGCACACTGCTCGATCGTTTCGACAGCGTCGAGATTGCCGATTTCCAGGGTCTGCGCTCACTGTGGCAGGGCCTGTCGCGCCGCTTCAGCGGCTTCGACGTGATCTTCACCGTGTTCGGCCCGGTGTACGCCCTCGGCATGGGGCGGCGCCACGTCGTCGGCTTCGCGCAGGCGCTGATCCTGTATCCGCCGACGCAGGCTGAGCAGCGCATGCCGCTGGTCAGGCGCTGGTTGGAGCGATTGAAGTTCAAGGCGCAGGAGCTCTTCTTCGCGCGTGCACACGAACTGGTGGTGGAACTGGAGCATGTCAAGAGGGCGCTCGAACGCAGGCGCCTGTTTTCGTCGACACCGATCCATGTTGTCTACAACACCGTGGATTCCGTGTTCCGCGAGCCCGCGCGCTGGTTGCCAGTGCCTATTCCGGCAGCCGATCCGGGGATCCGCATCGGCATCGTGTCGCGCAACTACCCGCACAAGAACCTGGGTGGTCTGGCCGCACTGCAAGCGAAGCTGTTGCAGCGGCATGGGCTGGCGGTGGCGTTCTACGTCACTTTCAACGCCGCTGAATGGGCGGCATGCCCAGCCGAGTTCCGGCAATCGATCCACAACACCGGCGCCTTGAGCCTGCCGCAGTGCCCGAGCTTCTACGCAGCGATGGACGGCGTGATCTTTCCCAGCCTGTGCGAATCCTTCTCGTCCTCGCCGCTCGAAGCGATGCTGATGCGCAAGCCGCTGTTCGCGTCCGACCTGCCCTTCATCCGCGATTGCTGTCACGAGCATGCGCACTACTTCGATCCGCTCGACCCGGACTCGATGGCGGACGTGATCGCCGCGTATTTCCAGCGCGGCAACGCTGACGCGCAGCACATCGCCCTCGATCGCGCGCGCGATTTCGTGCAGCGCTACCCCAGCCCCGATCAACGTGCGCGCGCCTATCTGGCGATCGCGCAGGGCGCACTCGAAGCGCAGCCGGCATGAGTGAGCCGGACCGCACCCAGGTGCCCATCCCACAGCGCGCAGTGCGTCGGGGCGTCCGGTGAACACGCCACTGCATTCGCCTGCCGAACGCTGGCGCAAGCTGTGGCGCTTCGCGACGATCTACGGACCGTCACGCACGCTGTTCAAGGCGGCCGGCCGCTTGCGCCTGCGCCTGCCCAGCCTTTCGCGCCGCCGCAACGCGGACATCGGCTTCATCGGCTGCGGGCAGTTCGCCTTCGCGACCATCGGCTTCTTCCTGCAGCGCCGCTTCGGGCCACGCGTGGCGGCTTGCTACGACATCGACGACGCCGCGGCGCAATCGCTGGCGCGCGGCCTGCGCGTGGCGCGGGTGTGCAGCAATGCGGACCAACTGCTCGACACGACCGGCTTGCGCCTGGTCTATGTGGCCTCGAACCACGCCTCGCATGCCGACTACGCCGCGCGCGCGCTGGAACGGGGTCTGGATGTCTATGTCGAAAAGCCGATCGCCGTCGATCAGGCGCAGTTGTTGCAATTGCTGCACGCGCGCGCCGGCGCTCGCGGCCGGCTGTTCGCCGGCTACAACCGGCCGTTCTCCACCGCGGTGCGCGAACTGCGCGAATGCACACCGATCGATCCGCAGGGCGGCATCAGCCTGCAATGCTTCGTCGCCGGCCATCAGCTGGGGCCGGATCACTGGTATCGGCGGCCCGATGAGGGCACGCGCGTTTGCGGCAACGTCGGGCACTGGCTCGATCTGTTCGTGCACATCTTGTCCTGGCGCGGCCTGCCCGATCTGCTGCAGATCAGCCTCAGCTGGGCCGACGCCACAGAGCCCGACGACAACGTCGCCATCACGATCCGCAGCGACCGCGCCGACCTGTTCTCGGTGATGCTGAGTTCGCGCTGCGAGCCCTTCGAAGGCATCAACGAGACGATCAACTTCCAGCATGGCCAGACCACCGCCAAGATCGACGATTTCCGCCGCATGACGGTGTGGCAAGGCCCGCGCTTGCGCAGCCGCCGCTACTGGCCCAAGGACGTCGGTCATCGCGATGCCATCCTGCAACCTTTCACGCCCGGGCCGGGCCGTGACTGGCGCGAGGTGGAACTGTCCACGTTGCTGATGCTGCACATCGCCGACATGGTGAGGCAGCAGCAGACGCAGTCGGACTTCTCCATCGCCGGGCAACGCGCCGCGCTCGAAGCCGCGTTGCAGCGCACCGAGCCCGCACAATCGCCCGCACACACCGATTCATGAAACAAGTCCTGCAGAACCTCAAGGACGGCGCCACCGAAGTCGCCGACGTGCCCTGCCCTCGCGCCGGCCGTGGGCAGTTGCTGATCCGCAGCACGCACACGCTGGTCTCGGCCGGCACCGAGCGCATGCTGGTCGACTTCGGCAAGGCTGGTTTCATCGACAAGGCGCGCCAGCAGCCCGACAAGGTGCGCATGGTGCTGGACAAGATCCGCACCGACGGCCTGATGCCGACCCTGGACGCGGTGCGCAACAAGCTCGATCAGCCGCTGGCGCTGGGCTACTGCAACGTCGGCGTGGTGGCCGAGGTGGGTGCCGGCGTCAGCGGCTTCGCCATCGGCGACCGCGTGGCCTCCAACGGCAAGCATGCCGAGATGGTGAGCGTGCCGGTGAATCTGTGTGCCAAGGTGCCGGACGACGTGGACGACGAGCAAGCGGCGTTCACCGTGCTCGGCGCCATCGCGTTGCAGGGCATCCGGCTGGTGCAGCCCACCCTGGGCGAGGCCGTGGTGGTCACCGGCCTGGGGCTGATCGGCCTGGTCACGGTGCAGTTGCTGCGCGCGCAAGGCTGCCGCGTGCTCGGGCTCGACTTCGATCCCGCGAAGTTGGAACTGGCCCGTCGCTTCGGCGCCGACGTGGTCGACCTGCAAAGCGGCGCCGACCCGGTGCTTGCCGCCATGGAATTTTCGCGCGGCCGCGGCGTCGATGCGGTGATCGTGACGGCCAGCACCAAGAGCAGCGAGCCGATGCACCAGGCGGCGTCGATGTGCCGCAAGCGCGGGCGCATCGTGCTGGTCGGCGTCACCGGGCTGGAGCTGTCGCGCGCCGACTTCTACGAGAAGGAACTGAGCTTCCAGGTGTCGTGCTCCTACGGCCCGGGCCGCTACGACCCGCGCTACGAGGACCAGGGCCAGGACTACCCGGTGGGCTTCGTGCGCTGGACCGAGCAGCGCAATTTCGAGGCCGTGCTCGACATGCTTGCCGACCGGCGGCTCGATGTCGCGCCGCTGGTCTCGCATCGCTTCGACATCGCTCGGGCGCAGCAGGCCTATGCCGTCGTCGGCGGCAGCGAGCCGTCGCTGGGCATCGTCTTGCACTACCCCGATTCGGCGCCGGGCGACCTGGCGGCGCGGCGCGCGCGCGTCGTGCCGTTGCCGCAGGCGCAGGCGCCCGGCCGCGCCGATGCGCCGCGCGTCAGCGTCATCGGCGCCGGCAACTATGCGGGCGCGGTGCTGATCCCGGCCTTCAAGGCCAGCGGCGCGCGCCTGGCGCAGATCGCCTCGGCCGGCGGCGTCAGCAGCGTGCACGCGGGCCGCAAGTTCGGCTTTGCCCAGGCCACCACCGATACCGACGCACTGCTGGCCGATGCCGACATCGACATCGTGGTCATCAGCACCCGCCACGACACCCACGCGTCCTACGTGCAACGCGCGCTCGACGCCGGCAAGCACGTCTTCGTCGAGAAGCCGCTGGCGCTGACGCGCGACGAGTTGTTGCACATCGAGGCCGCCGTGCGGCGCGCGCCGCCGCCAACTGCTGATGGTCGGCTTCAACCGCCGCTTCGCGCCCCAGGTGCAGAAGATGGCGTCGCTGCTGCAGGGCGCGCCGGGGCCGAAGAGCTTCGTCATGACGGTCAACGCCGGCGCGATACCTGCCGATCACTGGACGCAGGACCGCGCCGTCGGCGGCGGCCGGATCATCGGCGAAGGCTGCCACTTCATCGATCTGCTGCGCTTTCTGGCCGGCGCGCCGATCGAGTCGTTTCAGGTGGCGGCGATGGCCGCGCCCACGCGCGACAGCGCCAGCGTTGCGCTGCGCTTTGCCGACGGCTCGATCGGCACGATCCACTACCTCGCCAACGGCAGCAAGGCCTTCCCGAAGGAGCGGCTCGAAGTCTTTGCTGCCGGCCGCGTGCTGCAGCTGGACAACTTCCGCCGTCTGCGCGGCTTCGGCTGGCCGGGCTTCAAGAAGATGAACCTGTGGCGCCAGGACAAGGGCCAGGCCGCCTGCGCGCGGCCTTCGTGCAGGCGGTGCAACAAGGCGGCGCCTGCCCCATCCCCTTGGCCGAACTGCTGGAAGTCGGCCGCATCAGCATCGAAGTCGAGGAATCGTTGACATGAACAGCCCGTTGATCGACATCATCGCCGGTGCGCGGCCCAACTTCATGAAGATCGCGCCGATCCTGCACGCCATCCAGGCAAGGCAGGCCCAGGGAAGCCGGCTGCGCTACCGGCTGGTGCACACCGGTCAGCACTATGACGAACGCATGTCGGGCGACTTCTTCGCCCAGCTGCGCATCCCGCAGCCCGACGTCAATCTCGAGGTCGGCTCCGGCACGCAGGCCGAGCAGACGGCGGCGATCATGACGCGCTACGAGAAGCTGCTGCTCGATGCGCCCAGCCAGCTGTGCCTGGTGGTCGGCGACGTCACCTCGACGATGGCCTGCGCCATCGCCGCGCAGAAGCTGCGCGTGCCGGTGGCGCATGTCGAAGGCGGCATCCGTTCGGGCGACTGGACGATGCCCGAGGAAATCAACCGCCTGGTGACCGATTCGATCACCAACTGGTTCTTCACCACCAGCGAGGTCGGCGAATGCCAACCTGCGCAACGGTGGCGCCAGGGACGAGCAGATCTTCTTCGTCGGCAACACGATGATCGACACGCTGCTGGCCAACCTGGAGCGGCTGCGCCCGCCGGCCTTCTGGGACGAGGCCGGGTTGAAGGCCGGGCAGTATTTCGTGATGACCTTGCACCGCCCCGCCAACGTCGATACCGCCGATGGCTTCGCGCGGCTGCTGGCGGCCGTGGGTGAAGCCGTGCGCGGGCTGCCGGTGGTCTTCCCGGTGCATCCGCGCACGGCCAAGACCCTCGCCGCGATGCCCGACAAGCCCGCCGCGCTGCTGCTGGTGGAGCCGCAGCCCTACCTCGAGTTCAACTACCTCGTGCGCCATGCCAAGGGCGTGATCACCGATTCCGGCGGCGTCACCGAAGAGACCACGGTGCTCGGCGTGCCCTGCGTGACGCTGCGCGACACCACCGAGCGGCCCGAGACGGTGACGATCGGCACCAACGAGCTGATCGGCACCGACCCGCGCGCGCTGAAGCCCGCGCTCGACCGCCTGTTCGCCGGCCAGTGGAAGAAGGGGACGGTGCCGGAGAAGTGGGACGGCCACACCGGCGAACGCATCGCCGAGGCGCTGGAGCAGTTGCTCTGCCGATGACCGGCCTGGGCACCTACTGGCGCACGCTGCGATACCTGAAGGCGAAGCAGGTGATCGGCCGGCTGCGCTTCAGGCTGCAGCGGCCCGTGCCGGACCTTCGACCCGCCCCGCCTCGGCGCGCATGGCTCGGGCCCTGGGCCATGCCGGCGCGGCGATCGGCCAGCCTCGTGGCGCCGACACGATTTCGCTTGCTCGAAGTGGAGCACGACCTGGCCGATGTGGGCTGGGACGATGCCGGCATCGAGCTGCTGTGGCGCTACAACCAGCACTACTTCGACGACCTGAATGCCGACGGTGCGCCGCAGCGCATGGCGTGGCAAAGCGACCTGATCGCGCGCTGGATCGACGCCAATCCACCCGGCCAGGGCACGGGCTGGGCGCCCTACCCGGTGTCGCTGCGCATCGTCAACTGGATCAAGTGCTTCGCCGGCGGCGTGGCGCCCGAGCCATCGTGGCTGGACAGCCTGGCGGTGCAGGCGCGCTGGCTGGGCGAGCGGCTGGAATGGCATCTGCTGGGGAACCACCTGTTCGCGAATGCCAAGGCGCTGGTGTTCGCGGGCCTGTTCTTCGAAGGCGCGGAAGCCGAGGACTGGCTGGCCCAGGGCCTGTCCATCCTCGACACCGAGGTTCCAGAGCAGATCCTTGGCGACGGCGGCCAGTTCGAGCGCAGCCCGATGTACCACGCGCTGGCGCTGGAGGACGTGCTCGACCTGTGCAACCTGTTTGCCGCAGCCGATAGGCCGGCGCCATTGCAGGCGGACCTGCGCCGCCGCGGCACAGCGATGTTGTTCTGGCTGCGCTGCATGACTCATCCGGACGCCACGCTGGCCGCCTTCAACGACACCGCCGCCGGCATCGCGCCGCCGAATGCGGAACTCGAACGGCTGGCCGCCGCGCTGGGCATCGAAGCCGCCTGGCCGCCGGCAGAAGGCGCCACGGCATTGCAACCCAGCGGCTATGTGCGCCTGGCCCGCGGCCCGGCCGTGGCGTTGCTCGACGTGGCGCCCATCGGTCCGGACTACCTGCCCGGCCATGCCCACGCCGACACGCTGAGCTTCGAGCTGTCCGTGGCGGGGCGGCGACTGATCGTCAACCGTGGCACCTCGGTCTATGGCCACGGAGCTCGGCGCCTGCTGGAACGCGGCACGGCAGCGCACAGCACCGTGCAACTCGGCGCGCACGATTCATCCGAGGTGTGGTCGGGGTTTCGCGTCGGCCGCCGCGCACGGGTACAGGGTTTCGGCGTTGCGGGATTCGAAGTGCAGGCGTCGCACGACGGCTATGCGCACCTGAGCGGCCGCCCCGAGCATCGGCGGCTCTGGCGCCTGGAAGCGGACCAATTGCGGGTCGAGGACTGGTTGGACGGTGCCGGGGAAGCCGCCGTCGCCAGGTACCACCTGGCCCCCGGGCTTGGGCTGCGGGCCGATGCCGCAAACATCTGGTCGGTGCATGACGACGGCCGTGTGCTGGCCCGCATCGAGATCGAGTGCGGCCAAGCCAGCAGCGAAGAATGGCCGCACGCGCAGCGCTTCGGCTCGCTCGTGCCGGCCACGACGCTGGCGGTGCGGCTGGACGGTGCTCGCGCCTCTACGCGTTGGATCTGGTGCGGCTGATGCACATCCTGTTTCTCAGCGACAACTTCCCGCCCGAGGTCAACGCGCCGGCCAGCCGCACGCACGAGCATTGCCGTCAATGGGTGGCGGCCGGCGAGACGGTGACGGTCATCACCTGCGTACCCAATTTTCCGCAGGGCCGGGTCTTCGGCGGCTACCGCAACCGCCTGTGGCAGCAGGAGATGGTGGACGGCATCCGCATCATCCGCGTGTGGTCCTACATCACCGCCAACGAGGGCTTCATCAAACGCGTGCTCGACTACCAGAGCTACATGCTCGCCGCCTCGCTGGCCAGCCTGTTCGTGAGGCGCGTGGATGTGGTGGTGGCCACCTCGCCGCAATTCTTCACGGCGGTGGCCGGTTGGGCGGTGGGCGCGCTGAAGCGCGTGCCGTTCGTCTTCGAACTGCGCGACATCTGGCCCGAGTCGATCAAGGCCGTCGGCGCGATGCAGTCCTCGACCGCCATCCGCTGGCTGGAGAAGCTGGAGCTGTTTCTCTACCGCCGTGCGGCACGCATCGTCTCGGTGACCCATGCCTTTCGCGACACGCTGGCGCGGCGCGGTATCGATGCGCAAAAGATCGACGTGGTGACCAACGGCGTGGACATCGCGCGCTTCACGCCGCGGCCGAAGGACGAAGCGCTGACGCGCGAGCTCGGGTTGCGGGGCTGCTTCGTCGCCGGCTACATCGGCACGCACGGCATGGCCCATGCGCTGGAAACATTGCTCGACGCGGCGGAGCAATTGCAGCAGCGCGCCGACGCACCGGCGATCCGGCTGCTGCTGCTGGGCGACGGCGCGCGCAAGGCTGACTTGAAGGCCGACGCGGCGCGGCGTGGCTTGCGCAACGTGGTGTTCGTCGATTCCGTTCCGAAGGAACAGGTGGCGCGTTACTGGTCGCTGCTCGACGTGGCCGTCATCCATCTGCGCCGCACCGAGCTGTTCACGACCGTGATTCCGTCCAAGCTGTTCGAATGCATGGGCATGGGCATCCCGGTGCTGCATGGCGTGGCGGGCGAGTCGGCCGGCATCGTGCAAGCCGAAGGCGCGGGCATCGTCTTCGAGCCCGAAAACGCCGGGCAACTGGTCGATGGGTTGTTGCGGCTGCAATCCGACTCTGCGCTGCACCAGCGCTTGTCCGCCGCCGCGCTGGCCGCCGCGTCGCGCTACGACCGGCGTGCGCTGGCGATGAAGATGCTGGACATCCTGCGCGCCCTGCGGTTGTCGGCGCGCTCAGCTTGAGCCGGGTCTGCCGCGCAGCCGGTATTCGGCAACCGCGCTGTGCAGCCCCGCGCGCACCGCGGCATCGGCAAGTTCGCCACCCTCCCGCGCCAGCGCCAGCAGCGCTTGCAGGCCCGGCGAAGGCTGCGCGTCGAGCCGCGCGACGCGCAACCTCGGTACGGCCGTGGCCACGCTGGCGTCGTTGTCGGCCAGCAGTTCCTCGTAGAGCTTTTCCCCCGGCCGCAAGCCGGAGAACTCGATCGCGATCTCGTCGCTCGCATGGCCGGACAGGCGGATCAAGTCACGCGCCAGATCGACGATCTTCACCGGCTCGCCCATGTCCAGCACCAGCACCTGGCCGCTGTCGCCGATGGCGGCGGCCTGCAGCACCAGCCGCGCCGCCTCGGGGATGGTCATGAAATAGCGAATGATGTCGGGGTGCGTCACGGTCACCGGGCCGCCGCGTTCGATCTGCTCCTTGAACTTCGGGATCACGCTGCCGCTGCGAGCCCAGCACATTGCCGAAGCGCACCGCGATGAAGCGCGTGGCGGGATGTTCGGCCGCCATCGTCGACACCACCATCTCTGCCGCGCGTTTGGTGGCGCCCATCACGTTGGTCGGGTTGACGGCCTTGTCGGTGCTGATCAGCACGAAGCGCTCGACGCCGCTTTCCGCCGCCGCCAGCGCAGCGTGGTAGGTGCCCAGCGTGTTGTTGCGAAGCGCCGCCCAGGCGTTGTCGTTCTCCATCAGCGGCACGTGCTTGTAGGCCGCGGCGTGGAAGACCACCGCTGGCTTCCACCTGGCGAAGGTCTGGCGCAGGTGCCCCAGGTCCTTGACGTCGCCGATCAGCCGCACCAACGGCAGCGCCGGCCAGCGTTCGGACAGCTCCTGTTCGATCGTGTACAGGTTGAACTCGCTCTGCTCGTACAGCACCAGCCGCGCGGGCTCGAAGCGCGCCACCTGGCGGCACAATTCGCTGCCAATGCTGCCGCCGGCGCCAGTGATCAGCACGCCGCGGGCGCGCAGCACCTGGCCGATGCCGGCTTCGTCCAGTTGCACCGGCTCGCGTCCCAGCAGGTCGTCGGGCTCGATGTCGCGCAAGCGCTCGATGCGGCTCTTGCCGGTGCGCAGCTCGTCCACGGTCGGCACCGTCACCACGGGCAAGCCGGTGGTGGCCGCCAGTTCCAGCGCGCGCCGCCGCTGCGCCGCACTGGCCGAGGGCAGCGCGACGACGATGTGCGTGGCCGCGCCGCGCACCGACCGGTCCTGGATGCGCTGCAACGGCCCCAGCACCTGCACCGCGCCGATGCGGGCATGCTGCTTGGCCGGGTCGTCGTCGAGCAGACCCAGCACCACCCAGCCCTGCTCATGGATACCGGCGAGAAGCAGCCGTGCCGCCTCGCCGGCGCCCATGACGATGGCGCGGCGAATTTCGGCGCCGCCGCCGGTGATGCGCGCGCGCGCATGCTCGTACAACATGCGGTAGGCGATGCGCACCACGCACACGCCCATCAACGTGACCACCGGATGCAGCGCCAGCACCGCGCGCGGCACCTGGGCCAGGCCCAGGCCGATGACGGCTGCGGCCGCGGCCAGTCCGGCAACGGCGCAGGCCAGCGTCAGCCGCTTGACCTCGCCGAACCCGGAAAATCGCCACATGCTCTGCGGCACACGCAAGAGCTTGAAGGCGAGCAGGTAGATGGCGACGATGCCCAACAGCACCCAGCCGTCGTAGCTTGGCCGGGCCGAGATCCAGCGCTCGAAGCCCAGGCGGAACAGGTAAGTGATGTTCCAGCAGGCGGCGATGACCAGCGCGTCGGCCAGCAGCGACAGCGGCTCGCGCTGCGGGCGCAGGCGCGCCAGCAACAGGTCCAGCCGATGCCAGGCGCTGGGCGACCGTCGGGCCGTCATGCGCCTGTGCCCCGCTCGCGCCAGCCCGGCAAACGGGGGTCGGCGTGGCCGTGGCGGGTGACGCCGCCATGCACCGTCGGCCCCTGGCCGCTGCCCGCGGCACACATCGCAACGAGCCGCTGGAAGGTCAGCAGGTTGCCGCCCTGCATCGAACGCGACGTGCGCCAGCTACGTTGCGGGGAACCATGCCTGTGTCATTCAAAGTGGGGTCTCGGCATTGTACGGATGCGAATTCGAGCCGCAGCGCCGGTCTCAGCGCCGCAACAGCAACCCCAGCGTGCGCCAGAGCACCCCCAGGTCGGTGCGCAGCGAGGCGCCTTCGGCATAGGCCACGGCCTCGCGCAGCTTGGCCGGCAGCAGCACCTCGCGGTACTCGCGCTCGGGGTCGGCGGCGCGCGCCAGCAGTGCGCTCTCGTCGGCAAAGTGCAGCGAGGCCGGATCGGTGATGCCTGGGCGCACCGCCAGCGCGCGCTCGCGCAGCGCCGCGGGATACAGGGCCACGTACATCGGCAGCTCGGGCCGTGGGCCGACCAGGCTCATGTGGCCGGCGATGACGTCCAGCAATTGCGGCAGTTCGTCGAGCTTGGAGCGGCGCAGCCAGCGTCCCGCGCGGGTGATGCGCGGATCGTCGCCGACGGTGATCGAAGGCCCGCGCCGCGGCGCGTCGGCCACCATGGTGCGGAACTTGTGGATGCGAAAGGGCACGCCGCGTCGGCCGACGCGCTCCTGCCTGAAGAACACCGGGCCTGGCGAATCGAACTTGATCCACAGCGACATCAGCAGCATGAAGGGGGCCAGCAGCAGCAGCGCCAGGCAGGCCACGGCCAGGTCGAACAGGCGTTTGCCCATCGCCGGCCAGCGTCACGCGGCGAGGATCGCGCGCAACGCGTCGATCACGCGCTGCACATCGTCATCGCTCATGCGCGTGTGGATCGGCAGGCTGATCAGGCGCTCGTAGGCCTGCTGCGAATGCGGGAACTGCGCCGCCTGCAGGCCGTAGCGGTCACGCCAGTAGGGGTGCAGGTGCAGCGGAATGTAGTGCACGCTGCAGCCGATGCCGGCGTCGAAGAGCCGCTCGATCAGCCGGTCGCGCAGCAGCGGTGCGCCTTCGGCCAGGCGCAGCGCATACAGGTGCCAGGCATGCACATCGCCGGCCGGCGCGCGCGGCGGGGTGATCAGCGGCAGGCCGGCCAGACCCGCGTCGTAGGCTGCGGCGATGCGCTCGCGCGTGCGCTGGAAGGCCTGGGCCTTCTTCAGTTGCTGCAGGCCCAGCGCGGCGGCAACGTCGGTCAGGTTGTACTTGAAGCCCGGCGCGACGACCTCGTAGTACCAGCTCGGCACCTTGGCGGTGAAACGGTCGAAGGCGTCGCGATTCATGCCGTGCAGGCGCATCACCCTGGCGCGCCGGGCCAGCGCGGTGTCGCGCGTCACCAGCATGCCGCCCTCCCCGGTGGTGATGGTCTTGTTGGCATAGAAGCTGAACACTGTGGCATCGCTGCCCAGCGTGCCGATGAGCCGGCCGCCGCGGCTGCTGGGCAAGGCGTGCGCCGCGTCCTCGACCACCTTCAGGCCATGGCGCCGCGCGATGGCCAGGATCGCGTCCATGTCGACCGCCAGCCCGCCGTAGTGCACCGGCACGATGGCGCGTGTCGCAGGCGTGATCGCCGCCTCGACCTGCGCCGGGTCGATGTTCAGCGTCGCCGGGTCGATGTCCACCAGCTTCACGTCGGCGCCGAGGTAGCGCACCACCTCGGCGGTGGCAGTGAAGGTGTGGGTGGTGGTGATGACCTCGTCGCCGGGGCCGATGCCCAGGGCTTCCAGCGCCAGGTGCAGGCCCGCCGTGGCACTGTTGACGGCGATCGAGTGCAGCGTTTCATCACCCAGGAAGGCGCTGAAGTCCGCCTCGAAGCGTTTCGCCTTCGGCCCGGTGGTGACCCAGCCGGACTTCAGCGTGTCCACCACCTCGGCAATTTCCTCGTCGCCGATGTCGGGCAGCGCAAAGGGCAGGAAGGGCAAGGGCTTGGCGGATGCGGTCATTTCTGGATCCAGGTCAGGCGATGGGTGCGCAGCCAGGGCAGGCTGTTGAACAGCGGATACAGCGCAGGATGCCAGCGGCACAGCACGCGTGCCAGCGGCGGCGCCAGCGTGACGCGCCGCGTCCGCAACTGCCCCTGCACAAACAGCTCGCGCACCCGCCTCGGCGGGACGCCGCGCACGTCGGGGTTGCGCGGATTGTCGACCGCGAAGTCGTAACACAGCAGTGCACCGCCCGGTGCCAGCCACGACCACGCGGCATGCGCCAGCCTTTGCTGGTGGGCATCGTCGAGCAGCGACGAGAACACCGTGAAGACGCAGACCAGGTCCTGGCTGGCGGGCGGCACCGGCGCGCGCAGTCGCATCGCCCAGCCACAGCGCGGTGGCGCTCGGCAGCCGCTGACGCGCCATGGCATGCCGCTCGGGCAACAGCTCCACGCCGCTCAAGTGCTCGGGCCGCGCGCCCAGGCGCAGCAATTCGAGCAGGTTGCCGCCGCTGCCGCAGCCCAGCTCGGTGATGCGCTTGCCGGCCAGGTCATGCCAGCCGGCGCGGTGCAACAGCGCCAGCATGGCACGCTGGCGCTCCTGCAGCGTCATCCAGACATCGGGCTGCAATGGGTGGTAGCGCACCGCGTTGCCGCGACGGGCGTAGCGCTGGGCGAGCGCGGCATTGGCCCGGTCGTCTTGCTCGCTCATCGCGGCCCTGAGCCCAGGGCGTCGATGAAACGTCGCGCCAGCACCGCGTAGCTGTGGTGCGCGCACACGAACTCGCGGCCGCGCGCGCCCATGGCGCGGCGCTCTTCGCCACTCAATGCCGCGAGGCGGCGCAGGCCCTGAACCACGGCCTCGGGCGATTCGGGCGCCACCGTCAGGCCGCAGCCGGCCTCGGCCACCGGGTCGTTGCCGGCCTCCACGCCGTGCAGCACCGGCACGCCGGCCATCATGTAGTCCATGAGCTTGTTCGGCGCGATGCCAAAACGGTAGATCGGCACGCGCTGCCAACCGATGTAGGCGATGTCGATGGCCTCCAGGAACGATCGGAATCATCGGCTTGGCGATGGGTTCGAACAGGCTGACGTTGTGCAGCTGTTCATCGGCAATGCGTCGCGCCAGCCGGCTTTTCTCGTGGCCATCGCCGACCAGCACGAAGTGCAGCGCCACGCCGCGCAGCGCGCTGGCTGCGTCCAGCAGCGTGTCCAGCGCATTCGGCAGGCCCATCGAGCCGGCATAGCCGACAACCAGCGCACCGGCTTCGCGCGCCGCCGCCAGCGCCTGCGCGATGTCGTCTCTCAGCCGCGGCGGCGCGGCTCGCCAGTCGTCCAGCGTGACGCCGTTGGGCACGATGTGCAGCTTGCGCAGGTCCAGCCCATGCGCGGCCATGTGCTCGTGCACCTTGGGCAGCATCGACACGACCACGTCGGCATCGCGGTAGGCTGTGTTCTCGGCGGCCTGCACGAGATGGATGAAAGGGTGGCGCGGCGACATGCCCGACAGCTCGATCGGGCTCAGACGGCCACAGATCATGCACCTCGTACACCAGCTGGGCGGCGGCGCGCCGGGCGATGCGCCGCGCCACCCAGATGTCCATCGGGTAGGTGCTGGAGGCGATGACCACATCGGGCCTGGAGCCGACCCACAACGCCGTGTCGGCCCACACGGCACGCAAGAAAGCAGCGATGTTGCGCGCGCGGCCGATGCCGTTGCCCTGATAGCGCGGCGTGGCAATCCAGCGGTAGGCGATGCCGTCCAGCACCTCGTCGCCGGCGTTCGGCTGGCGCGAGCGCACGTGCGAAAAGTCAGCCGCCACGATTTGCACGCGGTGCCCCAGCCGCAGCCATTCGCGCGCCAGGCAGTAGGGGCGGAATTCCATGCCCAGCGCCGGCGTGCCGGCGTAGTGGTTGATGAGCAGGATGTTCATCGGGCCTGCAGTTCGGCCAGCCGCCGCACGAAGGCATCCACCCACGGCGCGAACATCGCGCGTTCTCGAACCCAGCGATGGTGTCGCGCGGCGATGGCGTCGGCGCGCGTCAGCAGCGCTTGCAAGGCCGGCGCGGTGGGCAGCGCCGCATTGCCGAGAATCAGCCCGTCGGTGTCGTAGTGCACCAGCTCGCGATTCGCCGGCAGGTCCGACAGGATGGGCACGCAGCCGTGCGCCATCGCTTCGAGCACCGACACCGACACCGAATCGCTTTGCGGCAGGCTGATGAACCATCGCGCGCGCGCGTACCAGTCGGCCTGGGTGGCGGCGTCCAGCCGGCCGACGAAGCGCACCTGGTCCTGCAGGCCGAGTTCTCGCGCGCGGGTCTGGGCCGCGCCGAGCAGCGAGCCCTCGTTGGCCACCACCAGGCGTGCGAGCGGCCAGGCATCGGCGATGGCGGCAAACGCCTCGATCACGCGCAGCGGCGCATAGATCGGCTCCAGACCGCGGTTGGCGAAGAACAGCATGTCGTCCTTGGTGCGCGGCAGTTCGGGCAACTGCTCCAGCCCAAAGGGGAAGCTCATGACCTCCGCCGCGCCCAAGGCACGCATGCGTTCGGCCATGAACCACGAATCGCTGGTGCTGAGCACACAGGCGCGCAGCACGCGCCGCAGCAGCCAGCGCTGCAGGGCGCTTCGCTCGGGCGTGACCAGCACGTCCGAACCCCAGGCCGAGCCGACCAGCCGGCCCGGCGCGCCGAGCGCGGCAGTGGCCAGCCAGGCGAGCGTGCCGTGCGAGGTGAGGTAGTGCGCGTGAATCCAATCCGGTTGCGCGTGGCGCAGCCAGGCGGCGAAACGCGGCAGTTGACGCAACAGCGCGACGTTGCCGCCGGCGTAGTCGGGTTTGGTGGCCAAGGCCAGGCGCTGCCCGGCCGGCACGATGGCGTCGAAAGCTTCGGCGAAGCCTCGGCTCGATGCGGCCCACAAATCGACCCGCGGCGCCAGGGCCCGCGCCCACTTCAACAAGTGCGGGCTTTCGCCATCGCCCCACAGCACCAGCCGCATCGTGCTCAATTCCGCTCCCGCCCCGCCCAGGCCTCGCGTCGCGCGCGCAGTTCGGGGTGGCGCTGCAGCAGCGCTTCGTCGGCCTGGCGCGTGTCGCCCACCACCACGGCCGGGCGCCCATCGAGCACGGCGAAGTCCGGGAACTCGCCGCGCACGATGCTGCCGGCACGCACCAGCGTACCGCGGCCCAGCCGGCTGCCGGGTTCGATCACGACCTGCGGTCCGATGAAGCTGTAGGCACCGACATGCACCGCGCCGGCCACCCAGCCGGGCCGTTCGCCTTGCCAGGCGACATAGTCCCGGCCCAGCAGCCGCATGGAGCGATGCGAACTGTGGGTGACGATGGCGACATGGCTGGTGATCTGCACGCCCTCTTCCAGCGTGACGCCGCCGCTGGCCTCGATGAAATTGAAGGCGCCGATGAAGACATGGTCGCCGAGTTGCAATCGCTCCTCGTGCTCGATGCAGGTGGAGGGCGAAATGCGGGTGTTCGGCAACAGGCGGCCACCACTGCGCTCGCCGAACAGCGGTCGGAAACGCAGCACGTGGAACACTCGGCGACGCAGCCGGTTGAGCGTGGCGCGCAGTGCCGTGTTCATGCCGGCGCCGGCAGCGGCCAGCTCGCCAGCCTCCAGAAGTACCAGCCGAAATAGACGCACATCGCCGCCGACACGGCCCAACCGGCGGCATTCAGCCCGCCGATCGCCAGCCCCGCGATCAGCGCGCCGATGAACAGCACTTGACCGACCAGCGACAGCTTCAGCGCCCAGGCCTGGGCGCCCCAGGCCATCGTCACCACCGACAGCGGCGAAGCCACGAAATGCACACCGATGTAAAGCGCCAGCGCGCGCGCCAATGTGCCGGCTTCGCGCCAGTTTTCGCCGAAGGCCCAGGCGAAGGCCGCGGGCGCGAAAAGCCACAGCACCAGCACCCAAGGCACCGCCACCAGCGCCAGCGTGCGCATCACGCCGCGCACCGCTGCCCGCCCATCGGCAGGCGTACCACCGGCCGTCGCCAAGGCCGGGTACAAAGCCTGCGAGACGGCGCCGCCCACCAGCGTGGCCGGCGCCTTCAGGTAGCGCAATGCCAGGCCCCAGAAACCGGCTGCGGCAGGGCCCTGCCAGGCGGCGATCAGCGCCACCGCCAGTGTGTCCTGCAGCGCGCCCAGGAAGGCATGCGGCGTGTTCAGCAGCGGAAAGTCGCGGTGCCGCAGCGCCACCGCACGCAGCCGCTCGCGCGGCTGCCGCCAGCCTCGCACGAGCTGCGGCCGCAGCCACCCGACGGCGGCGAGCGCGGCGGCGATGGGCGCGGCGATCAGGCCCGACAGCCCGGCGCCCAGCACACCGGCAACGGCCTGCAGCGCGGCACCACCACCATGCTGCAGCACCCGGCTGGCGGCCAGTGCGGCGAAGCGCTGCGCGCGCATGGCCGACAGCGTGGCCAGCGACAGCAGGCCCAGCGCACCGACGGCCGCGGGCAGCCACAGCGGCCAGACCGCACCGATCGCCAGCGCCCAGGCCAACGCCGCCAGCGCCGACACGCCGATCGCGGCCAGCAGCAGCCAACGACACAGCGCGATCAGCGCGCGCACTTCACCCTCGTTGCGCGCCAGCGGCAGCGCGTGTTCGTAGCGCGCACAGGCCACCACCGCCAGGTTGGCGGCGACGGCGGCGAACAAGTGGTACAGGCCGAACTGCGAGGGCGTGTACAGCCGCGTCAGCCATGGCCCGAGCAGCAACGGCAACGCCTGCGCGGCGGCGCCGCCGGCCATCAGCGTGAGCGTGGCGCGCAGCAGCGCCGATGGCATGTCAGTGGCGCCCGGCCGCCAGCCGTCGACGCGCCCCCTTGCGGGGCAGCGGGCGAAGGAAGCGTGGCGGCAATGTCATCCTAGCGGGCCAGCGCGCTGGCCAACGCGGCAACGACGCGATCCTGGTCCGCGAAGCTCAGGTCGGCACTCATCGGCAGGCTCAGCACTCGCGTCGCGACCTGCTCGCTGCGCGGGCAGCAGTCGGCGCGGCACAGGTGCGCATACGCCGGCTGCCGGTGCAGCGGTCTCGGGTAATGCACTGCCGTGGGAATGCCCAGCGACGCCAGCACCGCCTGCACCGCCTCGCGGCGTTCGACGAAGACGGTGTACTGGCCCCACACACAATCGCGGTCGGGGCGCACCGCAAGCAGCTTCAATCCCGGCAGCCCGGTCAGCAGCTCCGCGTAACGGGCGCCGAGTTCATGGCGGCGTTGCAGCTCCCACTCGAAGCGCTCCAGTTTGGCCAACACGATGGCGCATTGCAGCGTGTCCATGCGCCCGCCGACGCCGATGCGGGTGTGCGTGTAGCGCGCGCTCTGGCCGTGCACGCGAATTTCGCGCGCCGCCTGCGCCAGCTTGTCGTCGCCGGTGAACAGCGCGCCGCCATCGCCATAGCAGCCCAGCGGCTTGCTCGGGAAAAAGCTGGTCGCGCCCCAGGTGGACAACGCAGCGCTGTGCCGGCCCTGGTAAGTGGCACCGAAGCTTTGCGCCGCGTCTTCGATCACCGCCAGCCCATGGCGCGCGGCAATGGCGTTGATCCGTGCCATGTCGGCGCACCTGCCCGTACAGGCTGACCGGCATGATGGCGCGGGTGCGCGGCGTGATGCGCGCTTCGATCGCCGAGGCGTCGATGTTGCAGGTGTCGGGCTCGACGTCGACGAACACCGGCTTGGCACCCAGCAGCACGATCATCTCGGCGGTGGCGGCAAAGGTGAAGGGCGTGGTGATGACCTCGTCGCCGGGCCCGATGTCCAGCGCCATCAGCGCGATCAGCAGCGCTTCGGTGCCGCTGGCCACGGTGATGCAGTGGCGCGCGCCGACGAAGCGCGGCGAGCCGCGCCTCGAGCTCCTCGACCTCGGGGCCCATGATGTACTGGCCGTGGTCGAGCACGCGCTGGATGCGGGCATGGATGCCGTCTTGCAGCGCCGCGTACTGCGACTTCAGGTCGGTGAAGGGCAGCGGCGGCCTGAAGGCTTCGGGCGCGTTCACGCGGGCGTCCTCGGGCTGGCGTGGGCGCGCAGGCTGACGCGCTCGCCACGCAGCTGGTATCGGTCGCCGGTGTGCGGGCAGACGGCTTCGGCCTGGCCGCGCAGCGGCAAGTCCAGGCGTTCGCCGAAGCGGCTCATCCAGCCGACCTGGCGCGCCGGCACGCCCACGCATCAAGCGCGAAGTCGGGCACGTCGCGGTTGACCACGGCGCCGGCAGCCGACGAAGGCATGCTCCCCAAGCGTGACACCGCAGACGATGGTGCAATTGGCGCCGAGCGTGGCACCGCGCTTCACCAGCGTGCGCCGGTATTCGTCCTTGCGCGCCACCGCCGCGCGCGGGTTGTAGACGTTGGTGAAGACCATGCTCGGACCACAGAAGACATCGTCCTCGAGCGTCACCGCGTCGTACACCGAGACGTTGTTCTGGATCTTCACGTTGTCGCCGATGCGCACGTCGTTGCCGACATAGACGTTCTGGCCGAAGGAGCAGTCGCTGCCGATGCGCGCGCCGGCACTGATGTGCACGAAGTGCCAGACGCGGCAGCCGTCGCCGAGCGCGGCGCCGTCATCGACGATGGCGCTGGGGTGGATGGTCGTGGCACCCGGCATGGCGCATCAATAGGCCAGCGGCAGGTTCACGCGCCGGCCGTCGCGCGCCGACAGGTACATGGCGATCAGCAGCTCCAGCGACTTCAGGCCCTCGCGACCGTCGGTCTCGGGTGCCGTGGCCTCGCGCAACGAGCGGATCACGCCGTCGTAGTACAGCGGGTGGCCGAAGCCATAGACCGAGGTGGTCTGATAGCTGGCTTCGTCGAGTCGCGCGTCCATGTCGTGCGTGTCGGCGAATTCCCAGTGTTCGATCTTGTTCACCGCCACGCCGCCGATGCGCACCGTGCCTTTTTCGCCCAGGACCGTGATCGAGCCTTCGAGGTTTTTCGGCCAGGTCAGCATCGTCACGTTGACCGAACCCATCGCGCCGTTGCGCCACTTGAGCGCGGCCACGCCGGTGTCCTCGACTTCGATGTTGCGCGCCAGCGTGCCGGTGTAGGCCATCACGCTTTCCACCGGGCCGATCAGCCAGTCGAGCAGATCGACATAGTGGCTGGCCTGGTTCATGAAGGCGCCGCCGTCGAACTCCCAGGTGCCGCGCCAGTCGGCGCTGTCGTAGTAGCTCTGTGGCCGGGTCCAGAAGACGTTGACGTTGACCATGTAGATGCGACCGAAGCGGTTGCCTTCGATCGCCTGGCGCAGCAACTGCAAGGTGCGGTTGCGGCGATTTTGCTTGACCACGAACAGCCGCACGCCGGCCTCGTCGCAGGCACGCACCATCGCCAGGCCGTCGCTCCAGCGCGTGGCCATCGGCTTTTCGGTCATCACGTCGATGCCTGCGGCGGCAATCTCGATGGCCTGCTGCGGATGCAGCCCACTGGGCGTGGCCAACACCACGCAGTCGGGCTTCGACGCGGCCAGCAACTCGCTCAGGGAGGCGAAGCCGGTCGAGCGCGTCGCCGCCGCGGCGGCACGCAGCGCGGCAGGGTCGGTGTCGCACACCGCCACGCATTCGGCATGCTGTGCGTGCTGCCGCAACGCCTCAATGTGATTTTGCGCAATGCGCCCGCAACCGACGAGGGCGAAACTGAGCTTGCGATCGGTGATCGGTGGACGGCGGAAGTGCATGCGGTTCGGCTTTGTCCGAAGGCGGCTTGATGCCAGGGCGGCTGCGCCGCGGCGAATTATCGCCGAGCGCCTGGCTTGCGCCGGGTCGAAGCGCACCCGGGCTCCTAGAATCACCGGTCGGTTCTCACATTGCCCCAGCCCATGAGCTCCTCCGCCCCAATCGACCCTGTTGCCGCACCGGCGGACAGCAACCAGCTGATGGCCGAACGGCGCGAAAAACTCGCTTCACTGCGGCGCCAGGGCGTGCCCTTCCCGAACGACTTCAAGCCGCGCCATCACGCCGCCGAACTGCACCAGCGCTACGCCCAGGTGCCGAACGAAGAGCTCGAGCCGCAGCAGATCAAGGTGGCAGTGGCCGGGCGTCTGATGCTCAAGCGCGTCATGGGCAAGGCGTGTTTCGGCACGCTGCAGGATGGCTCCTTCGGCGACACCCACGGCCGCATCCAGCTGTACGTGACGCAGGACCGGTCGGGCCGAAGCGCTGGCCGCCTTCAAGCACTGGGACCTGGGCGACATCCTCGGCTGCGAAGGCCTGCTCTTCCGCACCAGGACCGGTGAGCTGAGCATCAAGGCGACCAGCGTGCGACTGCTGACCAAGAGCCTGCGCCCGCTGCCCGACAAGTTCCACGGCATGACCGACCAGGAACAGAAGTACCGCCAGCGCTATGTCGATCTGATCACCGACGAGACAGGCCCGTGCGCGCTTCGTCGCGCGCAGCAAGGCCGCTCAGCTCGATCCGCAACTTCATGGTCGAACACGGCTTCCTCGAGGTGGAGACGCCGATGCTGCACCCGATCCCGGGCGGCGCCAACGCCAAGCCCTTCGTCACCCACCACAACGCGCTCGATCAGCAGATGTTCCTGCGCATCGCGCCCGAGCTCTACCTGAAGCGGCTGGTCGTCGGCGGCTTCGAGCGCGTGTTCGAGATCAACCGCAACTTCCGCAACGAAGGCATCTCAGTCCGGCACAACCCGGAATTCACGATGATGGAGTTCTATGCGGCCTACTGGACGCACCACGACCTGATGGACTTCACCGAAGGCGTGCTGCGCCACGCGGCACGCCAGGCGACCGGCTCGGCCCGGCTGATCTACGCCGGCAAGCCGGTCGACCTGGACCAGCCCTTCGCGCGCCTGTCGGTGCGCGAATCGCTGGTCGCCTACGCCGGGCTGAGCGCGGCGGAGGCCGACGACGCCGGCGTGCTGCGCGCCACGGCTCAAGGCCGCTCGGCGAGGACGCCCCGGCGCACTGGAAGCTGCCCGAGCTGCAGTTCGGCCTGTTCGAGGCAGCGGTGGAAGACAAGCTCTGGCAGCCGACCTTCATCATCGACTATCCGGTCGAGGTGTCGCCGCTGGCGCGCGCCTCCGACACCGACCCGGCCATCACCGAGCGCTTCGAGCTGTTCATCACCGGGCGCGAGTGGCCAACGGCTTTTCCGAGCTGAACGACGCCGAGGACCAGGCCGCACGTTTCCAGGCGCAGGTCGCCAACAAGGAAGCCGGCGACGAGGAGGCGATGTACTACGACGCCGACTTCATTCGCGCGCTGGAATACGGCATGCCGCCCACCGGCGGCTGCGGCATCGGCATCGACCGGCTGATGATGCTGCTGACCGATCGCCCGAGCATCCGCGACGTGCTGCTGTTTCCGTCGCTGCGCCGCGAGAGCCTGAGGCAGGCAGCGGCCGTGATCGCGCGCATCGACTCGCTGACGCGGATCGACGCCGCTGTCTGGCAGCAGCTGCAACAGGCGGCACGGCAACGCGACCACGCTTGGCGCACGCCGGTGCTGGCCACGGTCGAGGACCGCATCGCGCAAGCCCGCACCTTGGTGCTGCGCGAGGTCGATGCGGCAGCGCGCGAGCTGATCTTCTACACCGATGCGCGCTCGGCCAAGGTGCGGCAGATGCACGACCAGCCACGAGGCACGCTGCTGTGCTGGTCGGCCAGCGTCGGCTGGCAGCTGCGCCTGCAGGTGGCGCTGCAGGTCGAGACCTCGGGCCTGAAGGTGTCGTCGCCTGGGCCAAGCTGAAGCTCACGCCGGCCGCGCAGGACTACTGTCGCCGCTGCCGCCGGGCAGCCCGACGCAAGCGCCCGCAGGGCCCGACCGCGACTCGCGCGGCCACTTCGCGGTGGTCACGGCGCGCGTGGAGTCCATCGACTGGCTGGAGCTGCATGCCGACGGACACCGCCGCGCGCGCTTCGACGCCACGGGTGCGACCTGGCTGCAGGCCTGAGCGGCGCCGGCGTCAGCCGTGCTTGAAGGCCGGCTTGCGCTTGGCGACGAAGGCGTCCATGCCTTCTTTCTGGTCTTCGGTGGCGAACAGCGAGTGGAACAGCCGGCGCTCGTACTGACACCCTCGGCCAGCCTGCCTTCGAAGGCGCGGTTGACGCTTTCCTTGGCCATCATCAGGCTCGGCCCGCTGAGGTCGCAGATCGCTCGCGCGGCGGCCAGCGCCTCGTCGAGCAGCTTGTCGGCCGCCACCACGCGCGACACCAGGCCGGCGCGCTCGGCCTCGGCCGCGTCCATCATGCGGCAGGTCAGCACCATGTCCATGGCCTTGCACTTGCCCACCGCGCGCGGCAGCCGCTGCGTGCCGCCGGCGCCGGGGATGATGCCGAGCTTGATCTCCGGCTGCCCGAACTTGGCGGTGTCGGCGGCGATGATGAAGTCGCACATCATCGCCAGTTCGCAGCCGCCGCCCAGCGCGAAGCCGGCGACCGCGGCGATGACCGGCTTGCGCACGCGAGCGGATCGTCTCCCAGTTGCGCGTGATGAAGTCCGCCACTGTAGGCCTCATGTAGGTCAGCTCGCCATCGCGCCGATGTCGGCGCCGGCGGCAAACGCCTTCTCGCTGCCGGTGATGACGATGCAGCCGATGGCGTCGTCGCGCGTCGAAGGCCCGCAGCGCCGCGCCGAGTTCGTCCATCAGCCCGTCGTTCAGCGCGTTGAGCTGCTTCGGCCGGTTCAGCGTGATCAGCGCCGACTGCGTCGGCGCCGTCACCGTGCACGGCGGTGTGAAGGATAGGGTTCGTGCAGTTCTCCGGTCGATCGTCACGACTATAGGGGCCCGTGCACCGAATTCGTCGACGAGGCTCACGAGCCCGGGCGGCGTCACATCGGTTCCCTACACCAGGTGGCCTGGGGCCCCGCTGGGCGACATCCGGCGCAACCGGCGTCGCCGTTAAGCTGGCAGGTTCCCATGGCCGGTTGTCGAAAACGAGCCTCATCGAAGGGCCAGGGCCGCGATCGGGACCATGGCCACGGTCTATCGAAAGACCGCGAAGGGTCAGGCGGAGATCGAGACCCGGGCGCACCGGCTCGTGCCCCGCGCTGCGCACCGCGCTGATCCTCGTCGATGGCAGCGCAGCGGCGACGAGCTCGCCGGGCTGATCGCGCAGCGAGCCGGCCGAGACGCTGCGAGTCGCTGCTGGAGCAGGGCTTCATCGAGACCATCGGCATCACCAGGACACGCTCGCCGCAGCGCCAGGCGCCGGCGCATCACGCCGCCACAGGCGACGAACCCGATACCGCCGGCGCCGGCGCCTGCGGCAGCGCCGGGCGCGGCCTCCGCGATCCGGCGCGCGCTTCGAGGCCGCGAGCGCCGAGGCCGTGCGCTTCCTGACCGAACAGGTCGGCCCGATGGCCGAGGCGATGGCCATCCGCATCGAGCGGACACGCCGCTTCGCCGCTCGGCCCGGCGCTGGTGCAACGGGCAGCAGGTGATCGCCAACACGCGCGGCGGCGGCTGGCCGCGGCCGAGTTCGGCGCGCGTCTTCCTCGAGACGCCGCGCTGACGCCGTCAGCGGCTGCGGGCGCTCCGCGGGCGCCGCGCCAGCACGCAGATCGATAAGGTCTCGCCGTCCTGCGCGATGCGGATGCGCGCGGGCAGGTATTGCAGCGAGGGCGCGAACCAGACCTCCGCGCTCAGGTCGCCGCCCGGACGGCGGTGCGCCGCGGCTTGACGTGCAACGCCGGCACCGCGCCAACGGCGTGTAGACAGGTCTCCTTCGTCGAGCACGTCGTAGACCCAGCGATCGACGCTGCGCGGCAGCGCCAGCGGCAGCTCGACGACGCTGCCCGGGCGCAGCAGTTCCGGCTGCGGCGTGAAGAGCCAGCTCAGCTGGACGAACTGGCTGGCGGTGTCCTGCATGCCGGGCCAGCGCGGATGCCGGCGCCCGTCGGGCAGCACGCACCTCGTCGCCATCGAAGATCACGCTGCGCCGGCGCGGCCGCGAAGCCAGCTTGCGGTGTCCTCGTCGTAGCGGCGCGGCGCGAGGCCCTGCGGCGTGAGTTCGCCATCGCTGCTCATGCGGCGCGTCATCAGCGGCGCGATCGGCAGGCCCACGGTCACGTCCAGGTGCACCTGGTAGCGCTGCCCTCGCGCACCCACTCGACCTGGGCCTCGCCGTGCACCTCGCCGCGCACGTTGCCCGACAGCTTGTAGCTCAGGCGCGTCGACGCCGGCCATTCGAAGGCGGCAGCGGCCGAGGCGGCAGCGTCGGGTGCCGAGGCGGCCGTCGCGACGGCCGTCGCGGGTCTCCGATGGCGGCAGGCGGAGCTTGCTCGGCTGCGGCCAGCGCCACTGGCGGTTCGAAGGCGGGTTCCGGCGTCGAGGCGGGTGGCTCCGGGGCGACTCGGCCGCGAGCGCCTCGGCCGCAGGCGGCGCGGGCGTTTCCGGCGCCGACGCGGGACGCGCCGGTCGTGGCGAGCGCCGGGCGCGTGGCGTGCGGCACCGGCACGGGCGCTGCCGCGACGGGGGTCGGGGGCGCCAGTGCGAGCTCGCGCACATACGCCACCTCGATGCGCGCAGGCATCGCCGGCGCGCCGCCAGCGAAGCGCGGCCATGCGTTCGGCCATGTGATCCAGGCACCAGCAGCGTGCGCCAGCCCAACGGCGGCCGCCAGGCCGAGCGCCACGGCGCGCCGGTGCTCAGCCGCTCAGCCATGCCTTGCGCTGCGCAGCGCGGCCTTCGTCGGCTTGTCCGCGAGGAGCAACGCGATCGCGCCGGCATCGTCACTGCGCGCGGGCAGTGTCAAGGACAACGAAAGCACCCGCTGGTCGCGCGCGACCAGCAGTTCGGCCGGCTCGCCCGGCGTCGAGCACACGCGGGCCTCGTCGAGGCGGCGCAGGCGCCAGCCCGCGATCGCGAGCAGTTCGTCGCCGGGCGCGACCCCCGCCGCTTCGGCCGCACCGCCACGCAGCACGTGGCTCGCCTTCACGCCGGTGAGCGCACTCTCGCTCACGCGCAAACCGAGACGCTGCGCGAGCGTCGCCGCCTGCGCCTGCCAGGTGACGCCGACCTCGGCGCAGCAGCGCCTCCAGCGGCAGCTCGCCCGTGCCGTCCACCCAGGCCGCGAGCTCGCTTCGCGAACGAGCGACCGCCCGAGGCCACGAGCGCGGCGGCGATGTCGGCCTCGCCGATCGGTCCGCCGCGCACCGCGCGCCCACAGGCGGCGCATCACGTCGTCGAGGCTGCCGCGCGCCGGCGGCGCGCAGGCTCAGGTCGAGCGCGAGCGCCGACCAGCGCGCCCTTGGTGTAGTAGCTGACCGTGGCGTTGGGCGTGTTCTCGTCGGCGCGGTAGTACTTCACCCAGGCGTCGAAGCTGGCCGCGGCCACGCTCTGCGCCTGCGACCGGGCGTCGGCAGCACCGCGCTCACCGTCTTGGCGCAGCAGGCGCAGGTAGCGCGGCGCGTCGATCAGGCCGGTGCGCAGCAGCAGCAGGTCGTCGTAGTACGACGTGAAGCCTTCGAAGAACCACAGCAGCCGCGTGTAGTTCTCGCGCGTGTAGTCGTAGCGTGCGAACTCGCGCGGCCGCAGCCGCTTGACGTTCCAGGTGTGGAAGTACTCGTGGCTGATCAGCCCCAGCAGCTTGACGTAGCCGTCGCTCGGCTCGGTCGCGGCCGCGTTGCGGCAGGTCGCGCCGCGACGCGATCAGCGCGGTGCTGGCGCGGTGCTCGAGCCCGCCATGGCCGTCCTCGACGGCGTTGAGCAGGAACACGTAGCGATGCGCCATCGGCGGCCGCTTGCCGCCGCGCCGTGCCAGAAGGCGATCTGCGCTTCGCAGATGCGCCGCGCGTCGGCCAGCAGGCGCTCGCCGTCGAAGTCGGCCAGGCGCCGCCGGCCACGACGAACTCGTGCGGCACGCCGCGATGCCTCGAATCGCCGCGCCAGAAGCGGCCCAGTTCGACCGGGTGATCGACCAGCTCGTCATAGTCGGCCGAGCATATCGGCGCCGCGTCGCGGCCGCGCCGGCATCGCCGTGGCCACCTGCCAGCCGGGCGGCAAGGCGCCGATGCGCAGGCGGTGCGGTTCCGTCTCGCGGCCCTCGACGCGCAGGAACAGGCTGGTGCCGTTGAAGAAGCCGCGCCGCGCGTCGAGGAAGGCGGCGCGCACCGAGGTGTCGAAGGCATAGATCTCATAGCGCAGCCTGCAGCGCGGCGCGGCCGTCGCAGCGCACTGCCCAGCGTGCACTTGTCGAGTGTGCTCGACCGGGCAGCTGCGCTGGCCCTGGCTGGGCCTGCAGCCCCGACAGGTGGCGGCGAATTCGCGCACCAGGTAGCTGCCCGGAATCCACACCGGCAGCGACAGGCGCTGCTGGCGCGCGGCCGGCTGCGGCAGTCCAGCGTGACGCGCCAGCGGTGACCATGCAGATCGGCGGGCTCGATGCGGTAGTCGATCATCGACGCATTGTCGCGTGCCGGGCCCGCGCCGAACCCGGCCAGGGCGCGCCACCTCGGCGCTCAGCCCTTCTTGCTGGATGCCGCCAGGGTCTTCTCGAACTTGTCCAGCGACATCGCCCCAGGCACCCGCGTGCCGTCCTCGAAGACCACCGCCGGCGTGCCCTTGATGCGATGCTTCTTGCCGAACTCGAGGTTGCGCTCCAGCGCGTCGGTGTCGCACTTGGCCATTGCCTTGGGCGGCGCCACGCCGTCGACCATCCAGGCGCGCCAGGTCTTGCCGGCGTCCTTGGCGCACCAGATGTCGCGCGACTTGACGTTCGAATCGCGGGCCCAGGATCGGGTAGCAGGAAGGTGTAGACGGTCACGTCCTTGAGCGCTGACCAGGTCGCGCTCGAAGCGCTTGCAGTAGCCGCAGTTCGGGTCGGCGAAGACCGCCAGCTTGCGCGCGCCGCTGCCTTGTTTGATGACCATCGCGTCCTTCAGCGGCAGGCTGTCGAAGTCGATGGCGGTCAGCTTGTCCACGCGCGCTTCGGTCAGGTCGGTGCGGGTCTTGGTGTCGATCAGCTGGCCCTGGACAGGTGGTTGCCCTGCTCGTCGGCTGTAGAGCGATCTCGGTGCCGATGCGCACCTCGTACAGGCCGGGGATCGGCGTCTTGCTGACTTCGTCGATCTTCGGCAGGTTGGGCAGCCGCTCGGCCAGGTTCTTGCGGATCGCCGCCTCCTGCGCCAGGGCCAGCGCCGGGACACAGGCGCAGCGAGCGCAGGCCCAGCAGACGGGGCAATCGTGCGAGGTCAAGCAGCATGGGGATTCCTTTCAGGAGTCGAGGGCGCGCGCCGGCGAGCAGGCGCTTCAGCGGCGCGAGTCTGTTCACGCAGAGTCAATCCGCGGTTGCGAAGTTCCCGCACGGCCGGGCGCTTGGCTGGCGAACAGTTGCAGCAGGCCGTCGGTGAGCTGGCCCATGGCGCGCGTCGGGCCGTGCGCGCCGGCGTGCGTAGCGCGCGCAGCAGGCGCTCGTCGCTCAGGCGCGCGCCAGGCTTCGCGCGTCCGGCGATCACCTCGGCCAGCGCCGCGACGTCGGCCAGGCCCAGGTTCAGCCCCTGCCCGGCCAGCGGATGCACCACATGCGCGGCATCGCCCACCAGCACCCAGCCGGGGCCGCACACCGGCTCGGCGCGGGCCAGCGACAGCGGCCAGGCCGCGCGCTCGCCGGCCAGCCGCAGCGTGCCGGCCGCGCCCGCCGTGGCGTCGACCAGCGCGGCGTCGAATCCGCGCCGAGTCCAGCGCCATCAGTGCCTCGGCGCGCGCATCGGGCAGCGACCACACCAGCGCGAAGGATGGCTGCGGCTGCGGCCGGTCGAACGGCAGCAGCGCCAGCACGTCGGGCGTGCGGAACCATTGCCGCGCCATGCCCGCGTGCGGCACGGTCCGACACCAGCCGCGCCGCCATGCGCGCGCTGGCCGTAGGCGCGGCGCGGCATGCGCCACGCCGAGCCGCTCGCGCGTGGCCGAGTCCCGGCCTTCGGCCAGCACCTGCAGCGTGGCATCGACCGGCGCGGCCGCGGCGTCGATGCGCTGCACATGCGGCGCGAAGCGACACCGCCGCTGCGCAGCGCGCGCTCGAGTTCGGCGGCATCGACGATCCAGGCCAGCGCCTCGACGCCCTGCGACCAGGCCGAGAAGTCGAGCGCGCGCGCCGGCAGCATCGCCTTCGACGTGCATGTCGTGCACGGCGGTGCGGCGCATCGGCCGGCAGGGCGTCCCAGACCTTGAGTTCGCGCAGCAGCGCACCGAGGCGGCATTCAGCGCATAGGCGCGCACGTCGTCGCGGCCGCCCGGCCGGCGGCGGCGCCGAGCAGCGCCACGCGCAGACCCTGGCGCGCCAGCGCCAGTGCGCGGCCAGGGCCCACGGCACCGGCGCCGCGCACAGCACACGTCGACGCTGGCCATGCATCGATTGTAGGCAGCGCGCCGGCGTGCACAATGCGCCGGGCCTCTCGACGACCCGGGAGCCTTCGACGTTGAGCGAACTGAATTGCAGCGTGCAGCGTCCTCTGCACGTCTACCCGATCAAGTCCTGCGCCGGCGTGGACCTGGCGCACAGCCTGCTGATCGAGACCGGCCTGGAGCTCGACCGCGCCTGGATGGTGGTGGACGCGACCGGCCAGCTTGCTGACGCCAGCGCGAACTGCCGCGCATGGCGCTTGGTCGAGCCGCGCTGCGGCTGCAACGACCTGGTGCTGCGCGCGCCGGGCATGCTGGCGCTGCATCTGCTGCTGGACAGGGTGGGACAGCCCGACGCGGGTGCAGGTCTGGAGCGACAGCGTCAAGGCCTTCGACATGGGCGACCTGGCCGCGCAGTGGTTCAGCGACTTCCTCGGCCAGACGGCTGCGCCTGGTGCGCTTCGACCCCGACCAGCGCGGCTGTCCGACCCGCGCTGGGCGCGGCGGCATCGAAGGCCGAGACGGCCTTCGCCGACGGCTTCCCGCTGCTGGTCACCAGCACCGCCTCGCTGGCGGAGCTGAACCGCCGGCTGGCTGCGCAGCGGCCGCGCCGCCGGTGACATGCGCGCTTCCGTCCGAACATCGTGCTGCGACGGCACTCGACGCCCACGACGAGGACCATGTGCGCGAGCTGCATGATCGACACCGCCGCAGGGCCCGGTGCGCCTGCGGCTGGTCAAGCCCTGCGTGCGCTGCTCGATCCCCGACGTCGACCCGGCCAGCGGCGAGCAGGGCCACGAGCGTGCGGCGACACGCTGGCCAGCTACCGCGCCGATCCGCGCATGAACGGCGGCATCACTTTCGGCATGAACGCCGTGGTGGTCGACGGCATCGAGCGGTGCTGCGCGTGGGCCAGACGGCGGCGGCGAGCTGCCGTTCTGACGCCGGCCTGCTGACGCTCGGCGGCCGGCGTCCGGGCAGCGGGATGAATCGGTCTCGCCCGGCACCGGGTCGAAGCGCTGCGCGCGCCCAGTCGTCTGCGGCCTGCGCGATGCGTTCCTTGCGGCTGGAGACGAAGTTCCAGCCAGTGTGGCGGTGGCCGAGCGGCTCGCCGCCGATCAGCACCACGCGCGCGTCGGCCGCCGGCCGAGACACGGGCTCGTCGCCCGCCGCCAGCACGAGCATCGTGCAACGCCGGACAGGCCTGCCGTCGAGCTGAACGGCGCGTCGACGCGTAGAGCGCGCGCTCGCGTGGCCGGCGGCAGCGGCAAGGCGTCGCCGGCGCGCAGCGCGATGTCCAGGTACAGCGTCGGCGAGCGCACCGCCACCGGCGAGCTCGACGCCGAAGGCGCTGCCGATCAGCACGCGCACCTGCGCGCCGCCGACCTCCAGCGCCGGGATGGCCGCCGCCGGCGTGTGCGCGAAGGCGGCGGCTCGATCTCCTCGTCGGCCTCCGGCAGCGCGGCCCACAGCTGCAGGCCGTGGCTGCGCCGCATGCGGCCGCGCAGATCGTCGGGCGTGCGCTCGGAATGCACGATGCCGCGGCCGGCGGTCATCCAGTTGATGGCGCCGGGCTCGATGCGCTGCACCACGCCGGTGGAATCGCGGTGCATCATCGCGCCCTCGAACAGGTAGGTCACCGTGGCCAGGCCGATGTGCGGATGCGGACGCACGTCGTGGTTGTCGTCCGGGCCGGCGGTGATCGGGCCGAAATGGTCGAAGAACAGGAACGGCCCCACCGCCTGGCGCTGCGCCGACGGCAGCAGGCGGCGCACGATGAAGCCGCCGCCGAGGTCCTTCTGCGTGGGGCTGAGCATGGCGTGCAGTTCGGGCTCATGGCGATGTTCGTCGGTCAGCTCGTCGCAAGCCTGCGATGCCGCGCGCCAGCTGTAGCGCGCCCTAGAATTGCGCGGCTCACCGCTGCCGCCTGCGAAGCCCGACCTCCATGAGCCTCAAGTGCGGCATCGTCGGCCTGCCCAACGTCGGCAAGTCCACGCTCTTCAATGCGCTGACCAAGGCCGGCATCGCGGCCGAGAACTACCCGTTCTGCACCATCGAGCCCAACGTCGGCATCGTCGAGGTGCCCGACCCGCGCCTGCAGCAGCTGGCGGCGATCGTCAAGCCCGAGCGCATCGTGCCGGCCATCGTCGAGTTCGTCGACATCGCCGGCCTGGTGGCCGGCGCCAGCAAGGGCGAAGGCCTGGGCAACCAGTTCCTCAGCCACATCCGCGAGACCGACGCCATCGTCAACGTGGTGCGCTGCTTCGACGACGACAACGTGATCCACGTCGCCGGCAAGGTCGACCCGATCTCCGACATCGAGGTCATCCAGACCGAGCTGTGCCTGGCCGACCTGGCGCACGGTGGAGAAGAGCCTGCACCGCTACGTCGAAGGCGGCCAGCGCTCGGGCAACGACAAGGAAGCGCAGCGCTGGTCGAAGGTGCTGGAGAAGTGCCAGGCCGCGCTGGACCAGGCGCAGCCGGTGCGCGGCATCGACTTCAGCAAGGAAGAGCTGGCGATGCTGAAGCCGCTGTGCCTGATCACCGCCAAGCCGGCGATGTTCGTCGGCAACGTCGCCGAGGACGGCTTCGAGAACAACCCGCTACCTGGACCAGCTGCGCGCCTACGCCGACGCAGCAGAACGCGCCGGTGGTGGCCATCTGCGCCAAGACCGAGGCCGAGCTGGCCGACATGGACGACGACGACAAGGCTGCTGTTCCTGCACGAGATGGGGCAGGACGAGCCGGGCCTGAACCGGCTGATCCGCGCCGCCTTCAAGCTGCTCGGGCCTGCAGACCTACTTCACCGCCGGCGTGAAGGAGGTGCGCGCCTGGACCATCCACGTCGGCGACACCGCGCCGCAGGCGGCCGGCGTGATCCACACCGACTTCGAGCGCGGCTTCATCCGCGCGCAGACCATCGCCTTCGACGACTACATCGCCTGCAAGGGCGAGCAGGGCGCCAAGGACGCCGGCAAGATGCGCGCCGAGGGCAAGGAGTACGTGGTCAAGGACGGCGACGTGATGAACTTCCTGTTCAATGTATAAGGTCCCGGTTGTGGTATCGGCCGCGTTCGCGGGTTTGCAATGCCCAGGTTCTTGCGGGCCGGCAGCGGCGATGCGGCCGCGGGCTACGCCGACGCATCGGGTCGTCGCCGGCAGGTCGCCGCAGTGCTGGCAACCGTGCTTGGCGGATGGCTCGCCACAGTACTCGCTGCGCCTGCACGGGCCTTCGAGGTGTCTGCGCAGCCACCGGCCGGGGCGGTCCGTACCCAGCCCGATCCGTTCCTGACGCTGCACACGCTCGACGAAGCACGCATCGCGAGCATCTGGTCCTCCGTGCCGGCGGCCACGGGCTGCACCGATGCCGACCGCTCGTTGGCGGGCCATGCGCAGATGCTGGCCGGGTCCTCCGGCGGCACTGGCGCGCAAGGCATGGGTTCCTTCGACCTGCTGCAGCCTCGCTATCGGCTGCAAGCCGACGCGACCGTGCAGCGCGGCTGCGTGATCGGACAGCTGGCGCTGCAACGCCGGACCGCCGCCGGGGGCGACGAGTGGACTTGGGACGGCACTGCACTGACCTGGCGCATCGATCCGCACTGGCGCGTCGCGGCCGGAACGATCGCGCACCAATGGGGGCCGGCCTGGGACGGCAGCCTGATCCTGGGCACCAGTTCGCAGCCCTTCGTTAACGCAGCGCTGCTCGCGCAGACCGGCAGCCTGGCCGAATCGAAACTGTGGTGGTGGCTGGGCGAGCTGGAATTCAGCGCCTTCTTCGGGCAGCTGGAGAACCACCGCACCGATTTCGACCGGCCCTACCTGATGGGCGCCCGTCTGGTGCTGCGGCCGATCCCGTCGCTGCAGCTGGGTCTGTCGCGCACAGCCCAATGGGGCGGCGAGGGCCGCGACAATTCATGGCAGGCGTTCTGGCGCAGCCTTGTCGGCCACGACAACCAAGATGGCGCCGACGGCGTTGACGAGCAGCCTGGCAACCAGTTGGGTGGTTTCGATGTGCGCTGGGACCTGTCGCGATGGCTGCAGTGGTGTCGGCGATCTACGGGCAGATGATCGGCGAGGACGAGGCCGGCAGTCTGCCCAGCAAGTACATGCACCAGGCCGGCCTCGACTGGCGCCATGGCGGCGGCCTGGTGTTCCTGGAATGGACCGACAGCACGGCCGGATTCGCCGGCGTGGCCTACAACCACCACATCTACACCGCCGGCTACCGCTTCAAGGGGCGCCCGCTCGGCCATTGGGCCGACGGCGACTCGAACCTGTGGACCGTCGGCACCCTGCTGCCCGACCTGCTGCACGGCCAGGCACTGGGCGTGCTGCGCTACGGCAGCTTGAACGATGCCGGCGTCAACCCGACCTGGCCCTCTTCACGTCTGTTCGACGCCTCGGTGCAATGGCGCACCGTGATCGACCGCGTGCTGGGCCTGAGCTTCGCGCTGGAGTACTTCAGGTTGTCGGGCTTGGCAGCGGGCACGGGCGGCGACGCCAGCCAGAGCGACACCCGCGTGCGGCTGCAGCTGGATTGGTGGTTCCGCTGAGCGCCGGCGCTACAAGTCCGCAGAATGCGCGCAGCCGGCCTCTGGCGTCTTCCACGCCGGTGCTAGGCTCGCTCTTGCCATGGCGCCCGGTGGGCGCGATGACCACGACCAAGCCACGATGAGCGATCGATCCGAATCTCCTGCCTGGCCCTGGGTGGTGCTGCTGAGCGCACTGGCCTACGCACTGACCGGCTGGCTGGCCCTGCGTCTGGCCTTCGCTCCGAGTTACGCCGCGCCGCTGTACCCGGCGGCAGGCATCGCCTTCGCCGCGGCGTGGGTCTACGGCCGCCCGGCGCTCGCGGGCGCGGCCATCGGTGCCTTCGCCGTCAACTACGGGCTCAGCGCCGCGCGCGGGCAGTTCGACCTGTCGGCGCTGGGCGTACCGGCGGTGGTCGGCCTGGGTGCCGCATTGCAGGCCGGGCTCGGCCTGTGGCTGGTGCGTCGTCATGTCGGTCAGCCGCTGACCCTGTCCCTGCCTCGCGACATCTGGCGCTTTCTGCTGCTGGCCGCACCCCTGGCCTGCCTGACCAACGCGACGCTGGCCACGCTCGCACTGGGGTGGTCCGGGGCGGTGCCCTCCGAGGCGCTGGCCTTCACCTGGTGGACCTGGTGGATCGGCGATTCGCTCGGCGTGCTGATTGCCGCGCCGGCCGTGTTGACGCTGATCGGCCAGCCGCGCAGCCTCTGGGCAACGCGGCGCAGCACGGTGGCGGCGCCGTTGATCGGGGTGACGCTGCTGCTGGTGGCGGCCACGTTGGCGGTGAATCGCTGGGATGAGCAGCGCCTGCGCAGCGCCTTCGAGCGCCAGGCCGACACGGCCGCGGACGCCGTGGAGAGCTGGCTCAACAGCCCGCTGCAGGCGCTGCAGGCGTTGCACGGCGTGTTGACGGTGCATCCGCAAATCTCGCGCGAGGATCATCGCCGGGTTGCCGAATGGTGGTTGCGGCAACCCTTTCACCTGCAGGCGATGGGCTACAGCCAGCGCGTGCCGCGTGCCGAGTTGGCGCGCTACGAAGCCGCGGTGCGTCTCGAGCGGCCCGGCGGACTATCGCGTCTTCGATCGCCCGGCAGCAGGCGCGGCATCGGCCGATGGCGTCGACGAGGTGGTGGCGGTGCGCTACATCGAACCGCAGCAGCGCAACGCCGCGGCGCTGGGCGTCAACGCCCTGTCGATCGACGCCGCGGCTCGGGCGATCCGCCTGGCGCAGCGCAGCGGCCAGCCCCGCGCCACCGCCGCCTTCCGCTTGACGCAGGAGTCCGGCGAGCAGATGGGTGTGGTCATCTACCGTGCCCTGTACCGCGACCCGGTCGGCGACGACGAGGCGCAGCGCATGGCTGCGTTTCGCGGCGTGGGCTTTGTCACCTTGCGCATGGATGATGCGCTCGCCGCGTTGATGCGGCAGCACCAGGACCATATGAGCTGGTGCCTGGTGGAGCGCGACGCCGCGGCAGCGCCGCGACGCCTGGCCGGAGTGCCCGGTTGCGAGGCCGCGCCGCGGCTGGCCTACAGCCTGGATCGCGCGCTGCCCTTCGCCGGGCGCGAGTGGCAGCTGCGCATGGACGCGGGGCCACGCCAGATCCCCGAGGCGCAGCACGCCAATGCGTGGCTGTTTTCGGTGCTGGGGCTGATGGCCGCGTCGCTGCTGGGCGCGCTGCTGTTGACCGTCACCGGCCGCACGCAACGCGTCGCGCTGGCGGTGGAGGAGCGCACGCAGGCCTTGCGCCACGAGGTCGCAGAGCGCGAGCGTACCGAAGCGGCGCTGCGCGCCAGCGAACAGCAGCTGCAGGCGATCCTGGACACGGCCCGGGTGGGCATCGTCAAGACCGACATGAGCGGGCGCATCCTCAAGCCCAACCCGGCCTATTGCCGGCTGCTGGGCTACAGCGAGCCCGAGCTGCTGCAACGCAGCGTTGGCCAGATCACCCATCCCGAGGATCGCCTGGCGGATGCCAAGCTGCTGGCGGCCATGAAGAACGGTGACAGCGACGTCTATCGGCGCGAAAAGCGCTACCTGGCCAAGGACGGCACCGTCGTGCCGGCGCAGTTGACGGTGGCGCTGCTGCGCGATGCCTCCGGCCGGCCTGAGTTCACCGTCGGCGTGGTTGAAGACATCAGTGAACACCTGCGCCTGGCCGAGGCCGAGCGCGCCCGCGACCGGGCGGAGAGCTCCAACCGCGCCAAGAGCGAGTTTGTCTCGCGCATGAGCCACGAGCTGCGCACGCCCTTGAACGCGATGCTGGGTTTCGCGCAGCTGCTCGGCCTGGACCGCAAGCCGCCGTTGACCGAGCAGCAGCGGGCCTGGGCCACGCAGATCCAGCAGGCCGGCTGGCACCTGTTGCACATGATCAACGACACGCTGGATCTGTCGCGCATCGAGTCGGGCATGCTCAAGCTCGAGCCGACGGCACTGGAGCTGACGCCGCTGATCGGCGCGGCGCTGGCGATGGTCGAGCCGGTGGCCGAAAAGCGCGGCCTGCGCATCGTGCAGCGCATCGATCGCCGCGCCAGCGCGGTTCTCGGCGACGAGACGCGCATCAAGCAGATCCTGACCAACCTGCTGAGCAATGCGGTGAAGTACAACACCGAACAAGGGCAGGTCGGCATTCGCGCCCGGCTGACCGAGGCCGACGCCGTCGAGATCAGCATCAGCGACACCGGCCTGGGCATGACGCGCGCGCAGATGGACGAGCTGTTCCAGCCCTACAACCGGCTGGGACGCGAGCACGGCGCGGTCGAGGGCACTGGCATCGGCCTGGTCATCAGCCGCAAGCTGGCGGAGATGATGGGTGGCTCTCTGCGCGCGCACAGCGTCGCCGGCGAGGGTTCGACTTTCCTCCTGACGCTGCCGCGCGCACCCTTCGTCGACGCCGATCTGGCCACCGACAGCGAGCTGCCGACCACCCCGGCGGCCTACCACCAACGGCTGGTGCACTACATCGAAGACAACGAAACCAACGTCGAGGTGATGCGCGGCATGCTGCAGCGGCGGCCGCAGGTGCAGCTGTCGGTGTCGATGAACGGCCTGGATGGGCTGGCGGCCATCCGTCAGCGCCGGCCGAGCTTGATCCTGCTGGACATGCACCTGCCGGATATCGATGGGCTGGAGTTGCTGCGCCATCTGCAATCCGATGACAGCCTGTGCAGCATTCCGGTGGTGGTGGTCTCGGCCGACGCCACGGCTTCCCATATCGAGGCCGCGCTGACGGCCGGTGCCGCGCAGTACATCACCAAGCCCGTCAACCTGGCCGGCTTCCTGGCGGTGCTGGACGAACTGCTCGACCAGACCGACACCTACTTCGGCTGAAGCGCCGGCTTCCGCTGGATCAAAAAGTCAGTGGTCGCTCTCGTCACCAGTGTTGAATATGCACATTGTCTTTGCCAATCTGGACGATACAGACGGCTGATCAGCACTCTCGCTCACAGAGTGCTAATATGCCGGGAACATTCATCCACAGGGACTGTCGAATCAAGTCAATGAACACCATCAACTCCACTGCCCTGTCCGTGCGCGACCCCTGGTCGCTGGTGCCGCCGATCGGCAATCTCGACGCCTACATCTCGGCCGTGAACCGCATTCCGCTGCTCACGCCGCAGGAAGAGTCTGCCTTTGCCACGCGCCTGCAGGCGCACGGCGATGTCGAGGCCGCCGGGCGGTTGGTGTTGTCGCACTTGCGCCTGGTGGTTTCGGTGTCGCGGCAGTACCTGGGTTATGGCCTGCCGCAGGGCGACTTGATCCAGGAGGGCAATGTCGGCCTGATGAAAGCGGTGAAGCGCTTCGACCCGGACCAGGGCGTGCGCCTGGTGAGCTATGCGTTGCACTGGATCAGGGCCGAAATCCACGAGTACATCCTGCGCAACTGGCGCATGGTGAAGGTGGCGACCACCAAGGCGCAGCGCAAGCTGTTCTTCAACCTGCGCTCGATGAAGCAGCGGCTGAAGAGCGATGTGACCGACGCCGACGCGCACCGCAGCACCTTCTCGCCAGCCGAGATCGACGTGGTCGCGCGCGAGCTGAACGTCAAGCCCGAGGAAGTGATGGAGATGGAAATGCGCCTGTCGGGCGGCGACATCGCGCTGGAATTGCAGAACGACGACGGTGAGGAGGCCTTCGCCCCGATCGCCTACCTGGCCGACGACACGCACGAGCCGACGCGCGAGATCGAGGCCCGGCATCGCGACTGGCTGGCCGGCGACGGCATCGCCAATGCGCTGCAGGTGCTGGATGCCCGCAGCCGGCGCATCGTCGAAGAGCGCTGGCTGAAGGTCAACGACGATGCCAGCGGCGGCATGACGCTGCACGAGCTGGCGGCCGAGTACGGCGTCAGTGCCGAGCGCATCCGCCAGATCGAGGTGGCGGCGCTGAAGAAGATGCGCAAGGCACTCGAGCCGGCCACGGCCTGATCCCGGCCGACGCCCCTGTGACAACGGCTGCCCGTGGGCGGCCGTTTTTTCGGCTCAAGCGGGGTTTTCCTCGAGCAGCAGCTTCAGGTCGTGGCGCAAGGCCTCTGCGCCGCTGCCGTAGCGCACGAACAGGCGCACCCTGCCCTGCGCATCGAAGACATAGGTTCCGGCCGTGTGATCGACGGTGTAGCTGCCTTCGGTGCGCCCGGGCACCTTGGCATAGAAGACCTTGAAGTTCTTCGCCGCTTTTTCGATCTGCTCGGGCGTACCGGTCAGCGCGACGAAGCCGGGATCGAAGTTG
This sequence comes from uncultured beta proteobacterium, assembly GCA_963837675.1. Taxonomy (GTDB): domain Bacteria; phylum Pseudomonadota; class Gammaproteobacteria; order Burkholderiales; family Burkholderiaceae_C; genus Rubrivivax. The sequence continues at coordinate 101,762 of CAWIOH010000007.1, forward strand.
CCGACGTAGGCTTTCAGCACCTGGGGCGTGTCGCGTTGCGGATCGACGCTGACGAAGACGCCTTGCACGCGTTCGCCCTCCTTGCCCAGTTCGCGCTTGACCATGGCCAGCTCGGCCAGCGTGGCCGGGCACACGTCGGGGCACTGGGTGTAGCCGAAGAAGACCAATGTCACCTTGCCCTTGAAATCGGCCAGCGTGCGCAGCCGGCCATCGGCGTCGGTCAACGACAACTCGCGCGCATAGTCGGCGCCAGTGATGTCCACCGCCTTGAACGACGCCTTGCTCGATGGGCCGATCAGCCGATCGCACCCAGCCAGCAATGCCAGCGACATGCCGAGCAGCAATGCAGTTCGACGACGGTTCATGCGCTCCATGGCCTCAGGTAATGGTCGATCAGCAGCGCGCTGAACAGCAGGCTCAGGTACCAGATCGAGTAGCGGAAAGTGCGCCGCGCCAGCGCATCGCTGTAGTCGCGCCACAGCGCCAGCGCATAGGCGACGAAGACCACACCCAGCGCGACGGCGGCGGCCAGGTAGATCCAGCCGCTCATGCCGTAGGTGAAGGGCAGCAGCGTGGCGGCGAACAGCACCAGCGTGTAGAGCACCACCTGCAGCCGGGTGAATTCGGCGCCATGGGTGATCGGCAGCATCGGCAGGCCCGCCCTGCGGTAGTCCTCGACGCGGTACAGCGCGAGCGCCCAGAAATGCGGCGGCGTCCACAGGAAGATGATCAGGAACAGCATCAAGGCTTCGGGGCCGATGTCGTTGCGCATCGCTGCCCAGCCCAGCACCGGCGGCATGGCGCCGGAGGCGCCGCCGATGACGATGTTCTGCGGCGTCAGGGGCTTGAGCACCACGGTGTAGATCACCGCATAGCCGACGAAGGTGGCGAAGGTCAGCCACATCGTCAGCGCATTGACCCACACGTACAGCAACAGGCTGCCCGCGGCGCACAGGATGGCCGAAAACAGCAGCGTCATCGAGGTGCTGAGCTCGCCCTTGGCAGTGGCACGCCAGGCGGTGCGTGCCATCTTTGCGTCGATATGCTTCTCGACCAGACAGTTGAAGGCCGCGGCGGCACTGGCCACCAGCCAGATGCCCAGGGTGGCGAGCACGGCGACGCGCGCGTCGGGCCAGCCGGGCTGGGCCAGCAGCATGCCGATCAGGGCGCAGAACACGATCAGCTGCACCACACGCGGCTTGGTCAGCGCGTAGTACTGTGACCAGCGCGAGGCGCGCGGAGCCGGGGTGGCGAGGGTCTGGGACATGGAAAGGCGATTTTAGGAGCCGGCGCGCCGCAATGCCGCGCGCGCCAGCAGCGAAGCCAACACCCCGACCAGCGCCGCGGCGCCGGCCGTGTGGCACAGCGCAGCCAACAACGGCCAGCCGAGCACCACGTTGGACAGGCCCGTGCCGACTTGCAGCACGGTCAGCAGCAGCAGCGCCAGCGCCGCCCGGCGGTGCCCCAGCCGGCGCCAAAGCACGTGCGCCAGCAGCAGCAGGGCCACGCCGGCGACCAGCGCGAACCAGCGGTGCACCATGTGGATCGCCACCAGCGCCTCGAAGGGCAGGTATTCGCCGTTGCCGGCCCGGCCCAGTTCGCGCGCCAGGGTGAACCCGTGGCCGAAGTCCATGTCGGGCCACCAGGCGCCATTGCACAGCGGGAAGCCACCACAGGCCAGCACCGCGTAGTTGCTGCTGACCCAGGCGCCGAGTGCGATCTGCCCCAGCACCAGCGCACTCACCGCCCACGCCAACCAAGAAGCCCAGGGCGGCCAGTCCAGCGAGCGCGCACGCAAGCCTTCGTGTTGCAACACCAGCAGGGCCAGCAGCAGCATGCCGCCCAGCAGATGCAGCGTGACGACCGCCGGGTTCAGCTTCATCGTCACCGTCAGCATGCCGAACAGACCCTGCAGGCACACCCACGCCAGGGCCAGCGTGGCCCACAGCGGCGACAGCGGCAGGGCCCGGCGCCAGACCCAACTGCTCAAGGCCAGCACCAGGATCAGCGCGCCGACGGTCATCGCCAGATAGCGGTGCACCATCTCGATCCAGGCCTTGCTGAAGCTGACCGGGCCGCTGGGCAACGCCGCCTGCGCGGCCTGGATGTGCACACCGGCGCCGATGGGGCTGGCGTGGCCGTAGCAGCCCGGCCAGTCGGGGCAGCCCAGGCCGGAGTCGCTGAGGCGGGTGAAGGCGCCGAAGACGATCAGGTCGAAGGTCAGGAACAGCGCCAGCGTTGCCAGCGCTGCCAAGCGAGTGCGTGCGTCGGCGCGGGCCTGGCGCCACCAGACCCAGCCCAGCGGCAGCGTGGCGATGGCGCCGGCCAGCAGCAGCAGGCGCAGGCTCGGGGCAAGGTCCATGGCCATCGTCGCGGCCGGCGATCAACGACCGGCACGGTCCCAGGAGGCGGCGGCGCGCAGCAGCCTGTCGACGTCGCCCTTGACGCGTGCGGGTTCGGCATTCACCGGGAAGCGCATCATCCATTCGCCCATCGGATCGACCAGATAGAGATGGTCGTCGAGGCGCGCCCCGGCCGCAGGCGCCAGCCAGGCCGCCAGCGCCGCACGCGGCACGCGCAACACCGACAGCGCCGGGTCGTCGCCCAGCGCGGCGCGCAATGCGGCGGGCACCTCGGCCGCATCGGTGACGAGCCAGAGCTTGTCCACCCGGTCGCGCTCGCGGCCCAGCATTTCGCGCAGCTGGCGCTGCATGAACAGGCGCTTCTCGCAAGCCTCGGCGCATTCGGCCGGCCCGACGCTGATCAACAGCCACTGGCCCTTCAAGGACGCGACCGACACCGCCCCGCCGTCGAGCCGGTGCAGCGGCAGATCGGGCATCGACCGGGTCGGCGTGATCAGCGTGCCGTAGTTGTTGCGCGTCTCGGGACGCACCACGAAGTAGGTGAAATACGAAGCCAACACCGGCGCGGCGCAGACCCCCAGCACCAGCAGCATCTTCAGACGCCCGCTGCGCGTGCGCCGCAGGTCGCCCTGCAAGGTGGGCGCCGGCAGCGAATGCACCGTCAGGCCGAGCGGCTCAGCGCGCGCGCTGGCGTCGGGGGCGGATGAGTTGGAACCAGACATAGAGACCCGTGACCAGGGCGCTGAGCGAAAACCACTGCAGCGCATAGCCGTAATGTTTGGAGACGTCGGGGGCGGCCGTCGGCCAATGCCGCTGCAGCCCGTCGGCCGGCGTGTCGGCAACGGCCAGCTGCAACACGGCCAGCGGACGCAGCGTCAGGCCGGTTTCCTTCGCGAAGGCCGCCGTGTCGAGATTTTGCCGGATCACACCCGCGGCGTCGGCATCGAACTGGAACAGCCGCGCCAACTCGGGGGTGATGCGGCCTTCGATGCGCACCGGCCCCGCCGGTGTATCGACCGCCGCCAGCCGCGTGCGCACCTGCGAATCACGCGGCAGCCAGCCGCGCTGCACCAGCACGGCGTCGCCGCTGCCGAGCAGCAGCGGCGTCACCAGGTAGAAGCCGGGGCGGCCGTCCATCTGGCGGTTGTCCAGGTAGATGCTGTGCTCGACCAGCCAGCGCCCTTGCAGGCGCACGCGCCGGTGCACCTGTTCGGCGACCTGGCTGGGGGCGCCGGCCAGTTGCTGCTGCGTCAGCGGCGGCAGCGCGTCGCGCACGAGCAAGGCGTCGTGCAAGGCGATCTTCTGTTCAGCGCGGTCCAGCTGCCAAAGCCCCAGGCGCGCCGTGGCCAGCGCCGTCGCCAAGGCCGCCAGCAGCACGATGACAGCGCGCATCGACACCCGCGCTGTCATGCCTGCCAGCCGGTCTGGGAACGGTGAGCCGATGGGCGTCGAGTGAAATAATCAGGGCCGATGAAGATCGTGATCGTGCTGTTCATGGTCGCCGTGCTGGCGGCGCTGGCCACGGCCGGCGTGCTGATGCTGCGCAAGGGCGATGGCAGCGACCCGAAGGGCAAGCGCATGGCCCGCGCGCTGGCCGTGCGCGTCGGCCTGTCGGTGACCCTGTTCGCGCTTGGTGATGTTCAGCTACTGGATGGGCTGGATCCAGCCCACCGGACATCCCGATTGGCCGCTGAGCGCGCTACAGCCAATACACCAGGAAATACAGGCCGAGCCAGACGACGTCGACGAAGTGCCAGTACCAGGCCGCGCCCTCGAAGCCGAAATGGCTCTCGGGCGTGAAGTGGCCCTTCATGATGCGCAGCGTGATGAAGGTCAGCATCAGCATGCCCACGAACACATGGAAGCCGTGGAAGCCGGTGAGCATGAAGAAGGTGGAGCCGAACACGCCCGAGCTGAGCTTGAGGTTCAGCTCGTTGTAGGCGTGGATGTATTCGTAGGCCTGCACGCACAGGAAGCTGGCACCGAGCACGACCGTGAGCCACATCCAGGCGATGCACCTGGCACGGTGGTTGGCGATGAGCGCGTGGTGGGCGATGGTCAGTGTCACCCCGGAGGTCAGCAGCAGCGCGGTGTTGATCGTCGGCAGCGGCCACGGGCCCATGGTGACGAAGGGCTCGACCGTGCCGGCCGGCGACACCGTGGAGCCCGGCAGCACCGTCGGCCAGGCCGCCTTGAAGTCGGGCCAGAGCACCTGGTGATCGATGTCGCCGAGCAGCGCCAAGGTGATCACGCGGGCGTAGAAAAGCGCGCCGAAGAAGGCCGCGAAGAACATCACTTCCGAGAAGATGAACCAGCTCATGCTCCAGCGGAAGGACACATCGACACGCTGCGAATACAGCCCGCCCATGTCCTCGCCGATGGCGGTGCGGAACCAGCGGAACAGCACGCTGAGCCAGACGACCAGCCCGAGCAGCACCGAATAGGCGCCCCAACCATGGCCGTTGACCCACTGGCTCGCGCCCAGGATCAGGAAGAACATGCCCAAGGCCACCAGCGCCGGGAATGCCGATGGTGCCGGAACGAAGTAGTAGGGCGTTGACCCTGGGTGTGCGTTGGCCGACATGAAGGGGTTGCTCCTCGACTGAATACGAAAACGATGCCGCGATGGCCTGGGCCGCTCAGCCGGCGACGCCGCTGCCGACGACCCAGCGCACCAGGAAGATCAGAGCCAGGACGAACAACGCGGCGCTGACGACTGCCGCCAGCACCACGTGCAGCGGGTTGAGCTTTTGCACGTCCTGCGCGTGATCGGCCGAACGGCGCACGCCGAAGAAGGACCAGGCCACGGCACGGAAGGTCTGCAGCACCGACGCCGGTCGGCTGGCGGCCTCTTTCAGCCCGCTGCTCACGTCGGCGCCCCCCTGCCGGCTGCCGCGGCGGCGCCGGCCCTCGGGCCGCCTTCGGGCGCCGGCGGGGTCTTGCCGCCGACCTCGAAGAAGGTGTACGACAGCGTGATCGTGCCGACGTCCTTGGGCAACTGCGCATCGATGACGAAAACCACCGGCCAGCGCTTCGATTCGCCCGGCTGCAGCGTGTGCTCGCTGAAGCAGAAACACTCCAGCTTGTTGAAGTGCGCCATCGACTGCTTGGGCGCATAACTGGGGATCGCCTGCGCGGCCATGGTCCGGTTCTGCTTGTTGTGGAACTCGTACATCACGGTGACCAATTCGCCCGGATGCACCTGCACCGACGACACCGCCGGCTTGAAATCCCAGGGCCCGCGTGCGTTGGCGTCGAACTCGACGGTGACGGTGCGCGACAGGTCGACCTGGGTATTGCGCGAACCGGCCGCTGCGGCGGCCGTCCGCTGCTCCACCACCGACAGCACATTGACGCCCAGCGCATCGCAGATGGCGCGATACATCGGCACCAGCGCATAGCCGAAGCCAGCCATCAGCACCACCACCACCAACAGCTTGCCCAGCATGCGCCGGTTGTCGGCCAAGAGCAGGACGTGACGGGGGCGTGTCGACATGGTCGCCGTTCAGCCGCCAAGCACCACGATGCGCAGCACGAAACCAGCGCCGAACAAGGCTGCCAGAGCTGCCAGCGCAAGGGCGGTGCGCAGGTTGGCTTTGCGTTGAACGTCGGTGATCATCGTGGCGCCGCGCTCAGGCCACGATCCGCGTCGCGCTGGCATCCAGCTTGGGCGGGTTCTCGAAGGTGTGCCAGGGTGCCGGCGACGGCACTTCCCATTCCAGGCCCTCGGCGCCTTCCCAGGGCTTTTGCGGCGCCGGCGCGCCCTGCCCGCGCAGCATCGGCACGACCACCCACAGCAGGAAATAGACCTGCATCAGGCCGAAGCCGAAGGCGCCGATGCTGGCCAACATGTTGAAGTCGGTGAACTGCATCGGGTAGTCGGCATAACGCCGCGGCATGCCGGCCAGGCCGAGGAAGTGCATCGGAAAGAAGGTGATGTTGAAGAAGATCAGCGAGCCCCAGAAGTGGATCTTGCCGCGGGTTTCGCTGTACATCACGCCGGTCCACTTCGGGCCCCAGTAGTACACGCCGCCGAACATCGCATACAGCGAGCCGGCCACCAGCACGTAGTGGAAATGCGCGACGACGTAGTAGGTGTCCTGCAACTGGATGTCGATCGGCGCCATCGCCAGGATCAGTCCGGTGAAGCCGCCCATGGTGAAGACGAAGATGAAGCCCACGGCCCAGAGCATCGGCGTCTCGAAGCTCATCGAGCCGCGCCACATGGTCGCCACCCAGTTGAAGATCTTCACGCCGGTCGGCACCGCGATCAGCATCGTCGCGTACATGAAGAACAGTTGTCCGGTCACCGGCATGCCGGTGGTGAACATGTGGTGCGCCCAGACGATGAACGACAGGATCGCGATCGACGCCGTGGCGTAGACCATCGACGCATAGCCGAACAGGCGCTTGCGCGAGAACGCCGGCACGATCGCGCTGACGATGCCGAAGGCCGGCAGGATCATGATGTAGACCTCGGGGTGCCCGAAGAACCAGAAGATGTGCTGGTACATCACCGGGTCACCGCCGCCGGCGGCATTGAAGAAGCTCGTGCCGAAGTGGCGGTCGGTCAGCGTCATCGTGATCGCCCCGGCCAACACGGGCATGACCGCGATCAGCAGGAAGGCGGTGATCAGCCAGGTCCAGGCGAACAGCGGCATCTTCATCAGCGTCATGCCCGGCGCGCGCATGTTCAGGATGGTGACGATGATGTTGATCGAGCCCATGATCGAACTGGCGCCGAGGATGTGCAGCGCGAAGATCGCCGAATCCATCGACGGGCCCATCTGCATCGTCAACGGCGCATAGATCGTCCAGCCCGCCGCCGGCGCACCGCCCGGCAGCCAGAACGACGTCGCCAGCATCAGCGCGGCGGGGATGAGCAACCAGAAGCTCAGGTTGTTCATGCGCGCGAAGGCCATGTCCGCGGCCCCGATCTGCAGCGGAATCATCCAGTTCGCGAAGCCGACGAAGGCCGGCATGATCGCGCCGAAGACCATGATCAGCCCGTGCATCGTGGTGAACTGGTTGAAGAGCTCGGGATTGAAGAACTGCAGACCCGGCTGGAACAGCTCGGCGCGGATGAGCATCGCGAGCACGCCGCCGAACATCAGCATGGTGAGCGAGAACAACAGGTACATCGTGCCGATGTCCTTGTGGTTCGTCGCGAACACCCAGCGGCGCCAGCCGTACGGGTGACCGTGGGCGTCGTCGTGGGCGTGATCGCCGGGATGGGGTAGGACTGCACTCATTGGACTCGACCTTTCAACGCGGCATCGCCGGCTGCTGGATTACTTTCGGGCGGCGGCGACTTCGGCCGGTTGCACGATCTGCCCGGTCTTGTTGCCCCAATGGTTCTTGGTGAAGGTGATCACCGCCGCCAGTTCGGTGTCGGACAGCTGCTTCCACGACGGCATCGCACCGTTGTTCAGGCCCTGCAGCACCACCGTGATCTGCTTGATCTTGTCGGCATCGAGCACCACCGGTGAGCCGTCCAGCGGCTTGATCGGCCCAGCGCCCTTGCCGTTGGCCTGGTGACAGGCGGCGCAGTTGGCGGCATAGATCTTGGCGCCGCGCTCTTCCAGCGCCTCGAGCGTCCACACCTTGCTCGGGTCGTCGGCCAGCGCGGCCATTTCCTTTTGCTTGACCGCCACCCAGGCGCTGTAGTCGGCGTGGCTCAGCACCTTGACGTGGATCGGCATGAAGGCGTGCTCCTTGCCACACAGCTCGGCGCACTGCCCATAGAAGTCGCCGGTCTTGTTGGCGCGGAACCAGGTGTCGCGGACGAAGCCGGGGATCGCGTCTTGCTTGACACCGAACGCCGGCACCATCCAGGCATGGATGACGTCGTTGGCGGTGGTGATGATGCGCACCTTGCGATCCACCGGCACCACCAGCGGGTTGTCCACCTTCAGCAGGTAGTTGTCGCCCTCGGGTTTGCCGGCATCCGACATGGCGCGCTGCTTGGGATCGAGCGTGGACAGGAAGTTGATGCCCTCGCCCTCGCCGCGCAGATAGTCGTAGCCCCACTTCCACTGGTAGCCGGTGGCCTTGATGGTCAGGTCGGCGTTGCTGGTGTCCTTCATTGCCACCACGGTGCGGGTGGCCATCGCGCCCATGCCGATGACGATCACCAGCGGCACCACCGTCCAGGCGATCTCGACGGTCACGCTTTCGTGGAAGTTGGCGGACTTGTGCCCCAGCGACTTGCGGTGCTTGAGGATGGAATAGAACATCACGGCGAACACGGCGACGAAGATCAGCAGGCAGATCCACAGCATGATGTTGTGCAAGCCCTGGATGTCGATCGCAATGCCCGACGCCGGCGGTGCCAGATCGATCTGATTGACGGCCGGGCCGCCCGGCAGGTCGCCCACCGCCATCGCCGCACGGGCACCCAGCAAGGGGCCCAGGGCCAAGGCGCCGCGCCCCAGGCGCAGGCACAGGGTGCTGATCATCGTCATCTTCATCGTTGCTGTTCCACAAATGCGTCGTCGGGCAGGGGCCTTGCGGCGTCGCGGCGCAACGCCAGGCGCAGTTCGCGCGCCAGCGCCATGCGCAGTTCAGGCCGCAGGTAGCGGCCCACGCGCATGCGCCGGCCCTGACCACTCAGTTCGATCAATGACCCTTCACCATGCTCGGGCTCGACGCGGACCCATTCCGCGCGGAACGCGGCCCGATCCACATGCCGGCCGAAGCAGTGTTCAACGCGCAGCACCCGCTGCGCCAGCGTGATGGTTTCGGCGTCACCTGCATGCCGGCCGCAGATCCAGAACGCAGCACCCAGCAACAGCATTTCGACGCCGGCCAGTGGCAGCACCGTGGGTGCGCCGGCGAACCAGAAGGCCAGCCCGATGCCCAAGGTCATCAGACTGAGCACCCCGTACACCAGCACCAGCCGGGTGCTGGAGAAGGAACTGTGCCGTGCCATCAGCCACTGCAGGACGGCGGCATCGGCATGGCCTTGCGGCGCACGCAGTTCGCGGGCAAAGCGCCAGGGCCAGGCGGTCGGCAGCGGGCGAGACGACGGCCAGGCGGAAGGTGCGAAAGTGGTACTCATGCAAACGGATCGGGGCAGCAAGCGGATTGAGAACAGCCAGTCGGTCGTGCAATCGGTCTTGCAATCGGTCGGCAATGGGGCGCGATGCATGAACCGACCTTCACACCCCCCGAAAGACCGCGCGAATTCTAGCGCAGCCGTTGCCTCGGACCGGGAGCGTCACGGCTCGCGCGCAGCAGCGCACGCATGTCGTCCAACGCCACGCTTGTCTGCGCCGGGGGCCGCTGCTTCGGCGCCGCCTTGAAGGCATGCCCATAGACGAGCTCGAAGTCCAGGCGCAAGCGCCCCTGCGCGTCCTGCAAAGCGTGCAGCCCCGCGAGCAGGCGTCGGCGCCAGCGGGGCGTGCGCAGACCGGCAAAGCGTTGCGGGTCGGCATTGCCGCCGAGCGATCGCAGCTCGGCGAGCAGGGCATCGGCGTCGGGCCAGGTGAGCGTGAGTGTTTCCTGGTCCATCACCGGATCAGCGAAACCCGCGCGCACCAGCATGTCGCCAAGATCGTGCATGTCCACGAAGGCCGCATGCGGCGCCGGCCAGTCCTGCTGCACATAGAAATCGCGCAGCCCCGCCAGGCTGCCGGGACCGAGCGTCGAGAACATCACGAAACCATCGATCGCCAGCGCCTGCTGCCACCGCCTCAGCGTCGCCTGCGGGTCGGCCACCAGATGCAGCATCATGTTGGCCCAGACCAACCCCGCGCCGCCGGCCGCGACGTCGTGCGCGGCCACTGCGCCGTGACCGGCAGCGCGCCAGCTCCGCGGTGACCACCACGGAGCTGGCGCGCCATGCGACCCCTGCAATCGTGCCACGTCGTCCTCGACGCGCTGCACCCGGGCGCGAGGATAGGCCTGCCGCAACAGCGCACCGCTGGCACCGTTGAAGCTCCACCAATCGATCACCATGGCCGGCTGCACGCGGATCAAGCCCAGCCTTTCGCTCATGCGTCGCGCCACCTCGCGATGCAACCAGGGCGCTTCGGCGGCATGGTGCAGGCGCTTGCAAATGCGGTCCAACGCCGCCGGCTGCACCGGCCGTGCGGTGCCGTCGCTCCCGTCGTCGCTCATGGCCGGGCAGTATATTGAAGCCATGCAAGTCGCCGTTGGTCGCAGGCCAGGACTCGAGACGACGCGCTGGCCCGTTGCAGGGCAATGTGCGGCGTGTCGCGGCTGGTGCGGGCAGACCCTTTGTGCGCCATGCGTTGCGCAGTTCGCGCGAGCCGTGCCGCGCTGCGCGCGCTGTGGCGAACGCTCCGGCAGCGCCACAGCGGCCTGCGGCGCCTGCCTGAGCGACCCACCACCTTTCGATGCCTGTCACGTGGCCTGCGACTACGCCTTTCCATGGGATCGGCTGATCGGTGCCTTCAAGTTCGATGGCCATGTCGAACTGGCCAGGCCGCTGGCCCGCCTGCTTCTGCAAGCCGTGCGCGCTGGCGCCGCATCCAGGCCCGACCTGGTGTTGCCGGTGCCGCTGGCAGCGGGCCGATTGGCCGAGCGCGGCTACAACCAGGCCTGGGAGATCGCTCGGCGCATCGCTCGCGACCTGCGATGCGCTGCGGCGGCGGACGTCTTGCAGCAGCCGCTGGAGGGCGAGCATCAAGCCCAGCTGACGCTGGCTCGACGCCGCGCCAACCTGCACGGCGCCTTCATGGTGACACCGTCCTGGCGCGCCAGGATCCTGGGCCGGCGCGTGGCACTGGTCGACGATGTCATGACCAGCGGCGCCACCTTGCGCGAGGCGGCCCACAGCCTTCGCCGCGCCGGGGCACGCGGCGTCGAATGCTGGGTGCTGGCGCGCACACCGGCGCCGGATGATCGGCGTTGACCGCCATGTTCAACATCGTGCTGGTGCAGCCCGAGATCCCACCGAACACCGGCAACATCATCCGGCTGGCGGCCAACACCGGCTGCACCTTGCACCTGATCGAGCCGCTGGGCTTCACCATGGAAGACCGGCTGCTGCGCCGTGCCGGTCTGGACTATCACGAATTTGCCGCCGTGCTGCGCCACGCCTCCTGGCCGGACTGGTGGGCCAGCCAGCGGCCCGAGCCGGCCCGCTGCTTCGCCTTCAGCAGCCGCGGGCGCGGCGACTTCGCGACGACGTGCTGGCAAGCCGGCGACTGGCTGGTCTTCGGCAGCGAAAGCGCCGGGCTGCCGGCCTCATTGCGCGCACACATCGGCGCCGAGCGATGCCTGCGCCTGCCGATGCGGCCCGGCCAGCGCAGCCTGAATCTGAGCAATGCCGTGGCAGTGGTGGTGTTCGAAGCTTGGCGCCAGCTTGGCTACAGCGGCGCGGGCTGAAGCACCCGCTCGCATTATTCGCTGCGCGCCTCGCGCGTCATCAACTGCCACATCGCCTGTGCCGGCTCGAGCCGGCCGGCCAGCACCGCCACCACCGCCTCGGTGATGGGCATTTCCACGCCTAGGGAATTCGCCCGTGCCAGCACGGTCGGTGCGCTGTACACGCCCTCGGCGACATGGCCCAGTCGGGCCAGAATGTCCGGCAACGCCAGCCCTCGTGCCAGCAACTGGCCCACACGCCGGTTGCGCGACAGGTCGCCAGTGGCAGTCAGCACCAGGTCACCCAGGCCGGACAAGCCCATGAAGGTCTCGGCGCGCGCACCCAACGCAACGCCCAGGCGCGTCATCTCGGCCAACCCGCGCGTGATCAGCGCGGCCCGTGCATTCAATCCCGGCATGGCCGGATCGCCGCCGCACTCGCCGAGCCCGTCCACCAGGCCGGTGGCAATGGCCAGCACGTTCTTGACGGCGCCGCCGACTTCGACACCCACCGGATCGGCCGAACGATAGATGCGCAGCGATTGGCCGTGAAAGGCGGCAACGGCGGCGTCGCACAAGGACTCATCACTGCTGGCGGCCACCAACGCCGTGGGCATGCCGCGGGCCACCTCGAGCGCGAAGCTCGGGCCCGACAAAACGCCGGACGCGGCAGCGGGTCGCAGCTCGCGCGCGATCTCGTGGCCGAGCGCGCCGCTGCCGGATTCGAAGCCCTTGCACAGCCACAGCGCCGGCAGCTGCGCCGGCAGCGCCGCCAGTTGTTCGCGCAGTGCCGACATGGGCGTGGCAATGACCAACAGGCCGCCTTCGGCATGCCGCAGCGCGGCCGCGCGATCGTCCGTGATACCCAGGCGCGTCGGCAGCGGCACGTCCGGCAGATAGCGGGCGTTGCAGCGCTGCTCGGTCATTTGTCGCGCCTGTCGCTCATCGCGCGCCCACAAGCACACCTCGTGGCGTCCCGCCGCCGACAGGGCCAGCGCGCTGCCCCAGGCACCGGCGCCGAGCACGGTGATCTTCACCTGCGGCGGCCGGACGGACTCACGAGGTTCTTCGTCCGTCAGTTCGCGCTGGTGATGATGCGCGACGCACCGTTGCCATTCTGCGTCGCGGCTTGCGCCTGCTGGGCCTCGAACATGGCCTGGAAGTTGACTTCGGTCAGCAGGATCGGCGGAAAGCCCGCGCGGGTGCACACATCCGACACGATGGCACGCAGGTACGGATAGATCATCTGTGGGCAGACGATGCTGATGATGCCTTGCATCTGCTCGTCGGGCACATGGCGGATCTCGAAGATGCCGGCCTGCTTGGCCTCGACCAGGAACAGCGTCTTGTCCTTGACCTTGGTGGTCACCGTCGCGGTGACGGTGACCTCATAGATGCCCTCGCCGACAGGCTCGGCACCCATGCCCAGGTTGATCTCGACCTGGGGCTGCTGCTGCTCGAGCAGGATCTGCGGCGAGTTCGGTTGCTCCAGCGAAAGATCCTTCAAGTACATGCGCTGGATCTGGAAGACGGGGGTCTGCTCTTGCTCGGCCATGATGGGATTTCCGCAAAGGGGGATGGGGTGGTCCTTGGGCGGCCAGGCAGGCCGCGAACCGAAGCCTGGGATTATCGCCCAGGCCTTTGTCCCGACCGTGCACCGATCAGACGCCGCTGTCGAGCAGCGGCAGCAAGGCACCGCGACGGTCGAGGTCGATCAGGTCATCGCAGCCGCCGACATGCGTGTCGCCGATGAAGATCTGCGGCACGGTGCGGCGCCCCGTCAGGGCCACCATGCGCGCGCGCTGGCCCGGCTCGAGATCGACCCGGATCTCGTCGATGTCGCCCACGCCGCGCTGCTGCAACAGCGCCTTGGCGCGATGGCAATAGGGGCAGGTCTGCGTGGTGAACATGCGAACGAGGCTCATGGGGCGGTGGTGAATGCGAAAGGCAGAGATTTTGCGCCAGCCGGCCGACGCGTGCAGCCCGGCGTCAGGACCGAAACCGCAGGATCAGGCCGACTTCTCGATCGGCAGGCTGGCCTCGCGCCAGGCGGCATTGCCACCGGCCAGCGAGCGCACGTTGCTGTAACCGGCCTTGCGCAACTGCGCCACGGCCCGCGAGGAACGCGCACCGGTGGCGCACATCAGCACCACGGGCAGGGCCTTGTTGCTCGGCAGGCCCTTGCCGCTGTCGATCGCGCCCAGCGGCACGTTGCGCGCACCGATGGCATGACCAGCGGCGAACTCGGCCGGTTCGGACACATCGATCAATACCGCCTTCTCGTGATTGATCAGGCGCACGGCGTCGGCCGGCGACACGGCCCCGCTCAAGCCACCCTTGTTGATCATGGGCCACAGCAGCATGCCGCCGGACGCCAGCGCGGCGACGATCAGAATCCAGTTGTTCAGAATGAAGCTCAAGGTGGCGCTGGCGGGCTGTGGACAAGGGGGCGGATTATAGAATCCGCCTCCCTCGTTCACCGACCCGACAGCTCATGTACAAGCTCGTGCTGATCCGCCACGGCGAATCCACCTGGAACCTGGAGAACCGCTTCACCGGCTGGACCGATGTGGCGCTGACCGACACCGGTGTGGCGCAGGCCAAGCAGGCTGGCCGGTTGTTGAGCGAAGCGGGCTTCGAATTCGATATTGCCTATGCCTCGGTGCTGAAGCGCGCACTGTGGACGCTGTGGTTTTGCCTGGATCAGATGGACCGCAGCTGGCTGCCTATCGTCAACGACTGGCGCCTGAACGAGCGCCATTACGGCGCGCTGCAGGGCCTGAACAAGGCGGAGACCGCCAGGAAGTTCGGCGACGAGCAGGTGCTGATCTGGCGCCGCAGCTATGACACGCCGCCTCCCGCGCTCGCGGCCGATGATGCCCGCAGCGAGCGCAGCGACCCGCGTTATGCCCGCCTGCGCGCCGGCCAGGTCCCGTTGACGGAGTGCCTGAAGGACACCGTCGATCGCGTGATGCCTTTCTGGAACGAGGTGCTGGCTCCGGCCATTCGTTCGGGCCAGCGCGTGCTGGTCTCGGCGCATGGCAACTCGATGCGTGCGCTGGTGAAGTACCTCGACGGCATCAGCGACGCCGACATCGTGGGCCTGAACATACCCAACGGCATTCCGTTGGTCTACGAACTGGATGCTCAGCTCAAGCCGCTGCGCAGCCAGTATCTGGGCGACGCCGAAGCCGTGGCTGCGGCCGCCGCCGCGGTGGCGCGCCAAGGCCGGGCCTGAGCGGCGCGCGAAAAAAAGCCCGGACAAGTCCGGGCTTTTCAGTGACGGGCCCGCGGTACGCGCGTCGCGCGGCCCGCGGGCTGTCGCTCAGGGCTTGTTGCCCGTCGGGAAGGGCCAGGCCGCGGCCGGGCTCAACGCCGTCTTCGCTGCAGGGGCAGCCGGGGCGGGGGCTGCTTTGGGTGCCGCCTTCTTTGCAGCCGCCTTCTTCGCAGCCGGCTTCTTGGCCGCAGGCTTCTTCGCAGCAGCCTTCTTGGCAGCGACCTTCTTGACGACAGCCTTCTTCGCCGCCTTCTTGACGACGGCCTTCTTCACCGCAGCCTTGGCCTTCTTGGCGACGACCTTCTTGACGACGGCCTTCTTCGCCGCGGCCTTGGCCTTCTTGGCGACGACCTTCTTGACGACGGCCTTCTTCACCGCCTTCTTGACAGCGGCCTTCTTCGCCGGTGCCTTCTTCGCCGGGGCCTTCTTGGCCGGGGCCTTCTTCTTCGCAGTTGCCATAACGATCTCCTTGATCAAGTTGCAAAGAGCACCGCGCTGCTCGATACAGCGCGGCGATTCATCGCCCGGTGGTCTGCTTGGGCATCAAGCCCGAGCGGTCGCCCCGGTACGACGAATGGGGAATGGGCCGGTGCATCGTTTCTGTCGTCGATACATCACGTCCCCTGGAAAGAATCCGCTGCGCATGCTGTTGTTCGATTTGTGGCTCGAGTCTTGATGCAGCGAATCTTCAATCCCACGAAAGCGCGCCACCGGTCTGGTATTCGATGACGCGCGTTTCGAAGAAATTGCGTTCCTTCTTCAGGTCGATCATTTCGCTCATCCACGGGAACGGGTTTTCCTCGTTCGGATACAGCGCTTCCAGGCCGATCTGCGTGGCCCGCCGGTTGGCGATGTAGCGCAGGTAGCCCTTGAACATGGAGGCGTTCAGGCCGAGCACGCCGCGCGGCATGGTGTCCTCGGCATAGCGGTATTCGAGCTCGACCGCGTGTTCGAACAGCGACTTGATCTCCGCCTTGAAGGCCGGCGTCCACAGCTGCGGATTCTCCAGCTTGATCGGTGTTGATCAGGTCGATGCCGAAATTGCAGTGCATCGATTCGTCGCGCAGGATGTACTGGTACTGCTCGGCCGCGCCGGTCATCTTGTTCTGCCGGCCGAGCGCCAGGATCTGCGTGAAGCCGACGTAGAAGAACAGCCCTTCCATCAGGCAGGCGAAGACGATCAGGCTCTTCAGCAGCTTCTGGTCGGCCTCGGGCGTGCCGGTGTCGAAGGCCGGATCCATCACCGCCTCGATGAACGGGATCAGGAACTCGTCCTTGTCGCGGATCGACTTGACCTCGTTGTAGGCGTTGAAGATCTCGCTCTCGTCCAGACCCAGCGATTCGACGATGTACTGGTAGGCGTGGGTGTGGATCGCTTCTTCGAAGGCCTGGCGCAGCAGGAACTGGCGGCATTCGGGCGCGGTGATGTGGCGGTAGGTGCCGAGCACGATGTTGTTCGCGGCCAGCGAATCGGCGGTGACGAAGAAGCCGAGGTTGCGCTTGATGATGCGCCGCTCGTCTTCGCTCAGGCCGTTGGGATCCTTCCAGGTCGCGATGTCGCGCGACATGTTGATCTCCTGCGGCATCCAGTGGTTGGCGCAGGTGGCGAGGTACTTCTCCCAGGCCCACTTGTACTTGAACGGCACCAGCTGGTTGACGTCGGTCTTGCCGTTGATGATGCGCTTGTCGGCCGCAACCACGCGGTGCGTGCGCGGCAGCTTCGGCACCCGCAGCGGCGCGGCGCCGACGGGGACGGTGGCACATGCGTCGCATCACGTTGGAGCTGACGGCGAGGCGCCGAGCGTTGCAGTCTTCGACAGGGTGCGAACTTCTTCTTCCCAGACCAGCATGTGTGTGCGTCCTATGGCGCGTGATTATGTGAGTGTTGCTAAGGAACACCAAGCACTAGTTGACATTCGCGCGCACTTGTCGCTCGCTTTGTTGCAGTCGCGCATCGCGTTGACATGCGCATCGCGATTCGAGATTGCATCGGCGCATCACTGACAGGCCTCGCAATCGGGTTCGTCGATCGCGCAGAACTTGATGTCGCTGCCGGCGACGTCGTGATTCGCCGCGCCTGCTGCCGTCGTCACCCCCGAATGCGACGACGACACCGCGTTCAGCGCGCCGGCATGCACGGTGGATTTCTCCGCATGCGTCGCGCCGATCGTGCGCAGGTAGTAGGTGGTCTTCAGGCCGCGCAGCCAGGCCAGCTTGTAGGTTTCGTCGAGCTTCTTGCCCGACGCGCCGGCCATGTAGATGTTGAGCGACTGCGCCTGGTCGATCCATTTCTGGCGCCGCGCCGCGGCCTCGACCAGCCACTGCGGCTCGATCTCGAAGGCGGTGGCGTACAGACGCTTCAGTTCCTCGGGCACGCGGTCGATGCGGCGCAGCGAACCGTCGAAGTACTTCAGGTCCATGACCATCACGTCGTCCCACAGTCCGAGGCGCTTCAGGTCGCGCACCAGGTACTCGTTGACCACGGTGAATTCGCCCGACAGGTTCGACTTGACCGACAGGTTGTCGAAGCTCGGCTCGATCGAGGCATCGACGCCGATGATGTTGGAGATGGTGGCGGTCGGCGCGATCGCCACGCAGTTGGTGTTGCGCATGCCGTGCTCGCGAATGCGCGCGCGCAGCGCCTCCCAGTCCATGCGTCTGGCTGCGATCGATTTCGACGTGGCCGCCGCGCTCTTCGGCCAGCAGGTCCAGCGAATCCAGCGGCAGGATGCCGCGGTCCCACAGGCTGCCGCGATAGCTGGAATAGCGCCCGCGCTCTTCGGCCAGCTCGGTCGATGCCCAGTAGGCGTGGTAGCACACGGCTTCCATCGAGCGGTCGGCAAACTCCACCGCCGCGTCGCTGGCATAGGGCACGCGCAACTGGTGCAGGCAGTCCTGGAAGCCCATGATGCCGAGCCCGACCGGGCGGTGGCGCAGGTTGGTGTCGCGCGCCTTCTTCACCGCGTAGTAGTTGATGTCGATGACGTTGTCGAGCATGCGCATGGCGGTGGCCACGGTGCGCTTCAGCTTGGCCTGATCGACGCGCGCCGTCCTTCAGGTGCTGCGCCAGGTTGACCGAGCCGAGGTTGCACACCGCGATTTCGCGTCTCGCTGGTGTTCAGCGTGATCTCGGTGCACAGGTTGGACTGAATGCACCACGCCGACATGCTGCTGCGGGCTGCGTACGTTGCAGGCGTCCTTGAAGGTGATCCAGGGATGCCCGGTCTCGAACAGCATCGACAGCATCTTGCGCCACAGGTCCTTGGCCGGCAGGCGCTTGAAGAGCTTGATCTCGCCACGATCGACCTTGGCCTCGTAGGCGCAGTAGGCGGCCTCGAAGTCCTTGCCGAACTTGTCGTGCAGGTCGGGGCAGGTCGACGGCGAGAACAGCGTCCAATCGCCGCCCTCCATCACCCGCTTCATGAACAGGTCCGGCATCCAGTTGGCGGTGTTCATGTCGTGCGTGCGGCGGCGGTCGTCGCCGGTGTTCTTGCGCAGCTCGAGAAATTCCTCGATGTCCAGGTGCCAGGTTTCCAGGTAGGCGCAGACCGCGCCCTTGCGCTTGCCGCCCTGGTTGACCGCCACCGCCGTGTCGTTGACCACTTTCAGGAACGGCACCACGCCCTGCGACTCTTGCCGTTGGTGCCCTTGATGTAGCTGCCCAGCGCGCGCACGTTGCGTCCAGTCGTTGCCCAGGCCGCCGGCGAACTTGCTCAGCAGCGCGTTCTCCTTCATCGCCTCGTAGATGCCGTCCAGGTCGTCGGCGACCGTGGTCAGGTAGCAGCTCGACAGCTGCGAGCGCCGCGTGCCGGAGTTGAACAGCGTCGGCGTGCTCGACATGAAGTCGAAGCTGGACAGCACGTCGTAGAACTCGATGGCGCGCGCCTCGCGGTCGATCTCGTTCAGCGCCAGACCCATCGCCACGCGCATGAAGAAGGCCTGCGGCAGTTCGATGCGCGCCTCGTCGACGTGCAGGAAGTAGCGGTCGTACAGGGTCTGCAGGCCGAGATAGTCGAACTGCAGGTCGCGCTCGGCGTCCAGCGCGGCGCCCAGTCGCGCCAGGTCGAACTGCGCCAGCTTCTCGTCGAGCAGCTCGGCCTGCGATGCCGCGCTTGATGAACTGCGGGAAGTATTCGGCGTAGCGCTCGCCCATCTGCGCTTGCGTCACTTCGCCGCCCAGCATTTCGCGGCGGATGGTGTGCAGCAGCAGCCGCGCCGTGGCGCGCGTGTAGGCAGGATCTTTCTCGATCAGCGTGCGCGCCGCCAGGATCGCGGCCTTGTAGACCTCGTCGATGGGCACGCCGTCGTACAGGTTGCGGCGCGTCTCGGCCAGGATCGGCTCGGGCTTCACGTCGTCGCCCAGGCCGGCGCAGGCGGAATCGAACAAGCGCATGCAGCGCGGCCATGTCCAGCGGCACGCTTTGGCCGTTGTCGATGCACGCGGAGTTCGACGGCGCCGGGCCGCCGGCGGCGGCGCCCTGGCGCGCGCGCTCCTGTGAGCGCCGCTCGCGATAGAGCACGTAGGCGCGCGCCACTTCATGGTGGCCGCCGCGCATCAGGCCGAGTTCGACGCTGGTCCTGGATGTCCTCGATATGAAAGGTGCCGCCGCCGGGGCGCGAGCGCAGCAGCGCGCGCACCACCGCCTCGGTCAGCGCGTCGACGGTTTCGCGCACGCTGGCCGACGCAGCGCCCTGCGTGCCATGCACCGCCAGAAAGGCCTTCATCAGCGCCACGGCGATCTTGTTCGGCTCGAACAGCACCACCGCGCCGTTGCGGCGAATGATCTGGTAGCCGGCATAGGCCGACGCCGTGGCGGCGCTCGGCAGTTTGGCGCGGGATGCGGCGGCGATTTCCGCAGCCTGGGAGGCAACAGCTTGCATGAATGGGGGCCTGTAGAGAAACGGGGTGGACGAAGGGCGGTGGCGAACGACGGGATGAACAGGCTCGGCGCGGACCCTCAGCGTCGCGGCGTGCGCAACGCCGCGCGGTCAACGGCCGCTGACGCCGGCGCCAACACCGCGCGCAGAGCCCGGGCCCACATGCCCACCGCCTGGAAATGAGGAGCGGAGCGTATCACAGGGCACACTATATCTGGGGGCAAGGAACCCCGCAAGGCACTACCGGTAGTGTTTTCATAGGGCCTTCCCGAATGGCCCTTGAAGCCGATGCCGCCTGAGGTTCAGACGGCGGCGCGTGCCAGGCTGGGTTGCTTGCGGCGCAAGCGCCGGCGCAGTTCAATCCAGTCGAAGCCTCGGCCGGGGTCGAACTTGCGACCCGGCGCGATATCTTCGTGGCCCACCACCTCGGCGATCGGATAGCGTGCCGCCAGCGCGCGCAGCAGTGTGGCCAGCCGCGCGTATTGCGCGGCCTCGAAGGTGCTGCCCTCGAGGCCCTCGAGTTCGATGCCGATCGAATAATGGTTGCAGTCCTCGCGGCCGCGCCAGACCGATGGACCGGCATGCCAGGCACGCTGATCGCAAGACACGAACTGCAGCATGGCGCCGTCGCGCCGCAGCAGGAAATGCGCCGACACACGCAGGCCACGAATGCCCTTGTAATAAGGGTGCGCATCCCAGTCCAGTCGGTTGGTGAAGAGGCGTTCGATGGCATCGCCTCCATAGTCGCCAGGCGGCAGGCTGATCGAATGCAGCACCGCCAGGTTGATGGGCAGTCCGGGGCGGGCGTCGAAATTGGGCGACGGGCAGGCCTGCGCCCGATGCCACCAGCCGTCCCGCCAGGCCGGCGGCCGCAGCGTTGCAGTCCGGCTCATCAATCGCCGAGGTTGTCGCCGGCGATCACGCCCAGGCGCGCCATGCGGTAACGCATCTGGCGCAGCGACAACCCCAGGCTGGCGCCGGCGGCGGTGCGGTTGTAGCGGTGCCGCTCCAGCGCGCGCAGCAGGATGTCGCGCTCGACCTCGTCGAGGTGGACTTGCAGGTCCGATGGCAGCGCCGGCGGGCGCTGCGCCGTGCTCGGCAGATCGATGACCGCAGCCGGCGACGAGGGCGGAGGCGTTTGCTGCATCGGCTCGGCTGCGGCCGGGCCGATGTCGTCCAGGCCCAGGTCCTGGGCCTCGATGATCTCGCCGCCCGACAGCGCCAATGCACGCTGCAGCAGGTTTTCCAGCTCACGCACGTTGCCGGGGAATGAATGGCCGGCCAGTGACCGCAACGCAGCGGGGCTCATCTTCGGCACCGGCAACACACCGGCTTCGTGCGCGATGCGTGCCAGCACCGCATCGCAGATCAGGGCCAGGTCGTCGGCGCGTTCGCGCAGCGGCGGCAGGTGGATGCAGATGACGTTGAGCCGGTAATACAGGTCCTGACGAAAGCGAGCGGCGTGCACTTCCTCGGCCAGGTCGCGGTGCGTGGCGCTGAGAATGCGCACGTTCACGGGCGTCTCGCCCACCGCACCGATCGGCCGCACCGCGCGCTCCTGGATCACGCGCAGCAGCTTGCTTTGCATCGCCAGCGGCAGATCGCCGATCTCGTCGAGAAACAGCGTGCCGCCCTGCGCCGCCTGGAAAAAGCCCTCGCGATCTTCGGCGGCGCCGGTGAATGCACCCTTGCGGTAGCCGAAGAACTCGGCCTCGAGCAAGGCTTCGGGGATGGCGCCGCAGTTGACCGCGACGAAAGGCCCGGCGGCGCGCGGCGAAACCTCGTGGATGGCACGCGCCACCAGTTCCTTGCCCGTGCCCGATTCACCGTGCACCAGCACCGGCGCCATGCTGCGCGCGACCTTGCTCACGAGTTGATGCACCTGCTGCATGCTCTCGCTGCGGCCCACCAGCCGCTGCAGCGCCGGCGGGGTGCCGCGCAGGGCATCGGCGGAGCGCCGCCGCGGCCCGGCCGCGGTATCGGCGCCACTGGTCTTGGCGGCCGGCGGCGCGCCGCGGCCCAGCGCCGATGCCACCACCGCGCGAAACTGGCGCAGGTCCACCGGTTTGCTGAGGTAGTCGTAGGCGCCGTTCTTCAGCGCCTCGACCGCCCCCTGGGCCGAGCCGTAGGCGGTGATGACGATGGCCTTCTCGCCCCGGCCGGCCGCGTCCAGGCGCTGCAACAACTCCAGCCCGGTGCCGTCGGGCAGGCGCATGTCGGTGATGACGACACTGAAGTCGCGCTCGCCGAGCAAGGCCCAGGCGTCCTCGACCGTGCCGGCGGTCTCCACCGCATAACCCTCGCGCACCAGGGTCAGCTCGTACAGCGTGCGCAGATCGGGTTCGTCGTCGACGACCAGCAGGTGATGGGCAGCGGGGGGGCTCATGGCGGGCTCATGCGGATGTCGTGGCCTGGGCTTCGCTCGACGCCGCCGTCTCGCGTCGCATGATCACCAGGAACAGGTTGCGCTGGCCGTCCCGGCGCAGTCGGTATTCGATGCTCGCAGCCGTAGCGTGCGCAAAGCTCCCGGCAAATATACAGGCCCAGCCCCGAGCCGCGGCTGCGCGTCGAGAAGAAGGGCTCGAACAGGTAGCGCTCCACTTCCTGGGCGATCGGCGGGCCATCGCTGTCCACCAGCAGCAGCACGCTGTGCTCGTCGCGCGCCGCCAGGCGAACGCCGATCGCGCCGGCCGCGCCGCTGGAGTGGCGCAGGGCGTTGTCCAGCAGGTTGACGAGCACACGCCGCAGGTGCTCGGGGTCGAACATCACGCGCAGCGCCTGCAGCGGCAGGTCCAGCCGCAACGGGCCCTCGGCGCCGCTGCGCAATCCGGCGGTGCGTGCCCATTCGGCGGCCACGGCCGCCACCTCGGCGGTGGCGTTGATGGCGCCCGGTTCGGGCGCCGTGCCGGGCGCCACCTCCATCACCTCGTCGACCAGGCGTTTCAGGCGCTCGACGTTGTCTGCGACCATGCGCGCCAGTTGTTGCTGCGGCGCCGACAGCGGATCTTCGAGCAGCAATGCGTTGGCCTGCGCGATCGCCGCCAGCGGGTTGCGGATTTCGTGGGCGATGCCCGCCGACACACGGCCCATCGCCGCCAGCTTCTCCTGGCGCAAGCGCGCCTGCGCGGTGCGCACGTCCTCCAGCAGCAGCACACAAAGCTCTTCCGTCGCGCCCTGCCCGCGCTGCAGCGAACGGCGCCGCGTGAAGCGCACGCGCATGCGCAGCGTGCGCGTGTCGCCTGGGCCGAAGTTGAGCACCACGTCGTCACCGGCCTCGGGCCAATGGGCCTCGGCCAAGGCGCGCTGTACGGCCTGGCACAGCGTCGCCCACGCCACCTGGCCCTGCAGTTGGAACGGCGCGGCCGGACCCGGCCCCTTGGCCGACAGCAGGCTGCGTGCCGCAGGGTTGGTGGCGCGCACGCGCAGATCGCGATCGACCACCAGCACGCCATCAGCCATCTCCTCGATCACCAGTCGATTCAGCTGCGCCTGCTGCCGCGCCAGTTCCATGCTGCCGCGCGCAGCCATCTCCTCGCGTGCCAGCCGGCCGGCCAGCTCGCCCGACAGCAGCGCGATGGCGAAGAAGCCCATGCCGGCCAGGCCGGACTGCGTGATCAGCACTGCGCTGGCCGCACCCGCGCCGGTGGCGTGCCAAGCCACCATCAGCAGCATCAGCGCCACTGCGGCGGCCGTGGCCAGCGACATCAGGCGCGAGGTCAGCACGCCCGACATCAGCACCGGCAGCACCAGCAGGGCGGCGAAATTCAGGCTGCCTTCCGACACCAGGATGTGCAGCGCCGTGAAGGCCAGCAGATCCACGCCGATCGTCGCCAGCCATTGGCGCCGGCGCTGCAGCGCACTGTCCTGAGGTTGTGGCTGCGTCAGGCCGACAAAGCGCGGCAGCAGCCACAAGGTGATGGCCTGGACCGAATAGGCCAGACACAGCAGCCCGAGCAGGAACGACGGGTTCGCGCCCATCAGGCTGGTCGCGCCGATGCCGGCCACCAGCGCCGCGCCGATGGCCGCGCGCGCCGCCGCATAGGTGCGGTAGATGCGCGTCAGCGCGGAGTCGCTGTCGCTGTTGGCGAGAAGTCGGCGCGCCTGGCTCGACAGCACGCGCCGATCGGTCGCGGCATCGGCAACCCATCCGGCATCCAGCCCCGGGGCGACGCCGAGCACCGCGTTGTCCGCGTGCGTCTGCGTGTCGGCGCCGACACCGAGCACGCCGAACCAGGATTCGTCGGCAGGTCGGGTGGTCGGCGGGCCGCGCTTTGCGCGACGCCGTTCGCCCTGGCGGCGGTCAACTCCTGCGCGCTCGCTGCTCATGCCCGTTACATCGGCCGCTCAGACCCGCGGCCCCGCCAGGCGATGCGCCTCGGTGCAGAACGCGCCTCGGCTGTCCTGGACGGCGTCGGCGAGCGGCAGATGCACGCCGCAGTGGCAGCACTGCACCATGGTGGCGGGCCCGGCCCCCTTGCGCCCAGCGCGCGGCGGCCGGGCATCGCGCACGCGGGCGCGCAGCATCAGCCAGACAGCGACGACCACGACCAGGAGGACCAGCAGGTACTTCATGGTCAACGGCGGCGCGCCTTCAGTTTCATCATTGCGCGCCGCGATCCAGCAAGATCTCCATGACGAAGCGCGAGCCGGCATACGCCAGCAGCAACAGCGCCGCACCGGCATACAACCAGCGCGTGGCGCGCCGTCCGCGCCAGCCCTGCAACTTGCGCCCGAGCAGCAGCGCAGCGAAGACGGCCCACGCAAGCAGCGAGAAGACGGCCTTGTGCGTCCAGCGCCACTGCGCGGTGGTGGCCACACCCAACAGCAAGGCGGCGCTCAACACCACGAATCCAGCCTCGACGAAGCGGAAGGTCAAACGTTCGAGCTGCAGCAAGGGGATGCCGAAGGCGTGCGGTGGGCCGCCGGCGTGCTGGCGCATCCGGGTTTCGGCGGCGTCGAGCATCGTCGCATGCAGCACCGCCGCACCAAAGAGGCCGTACGAGCCGACGCCCAGCACCCAATGCAGCGGCGCCCACGGCGAGCCGACATGCAAGCTGCCTTCGCCTGGAAAAAGCGCTGCCAGCAGCACCGCGGCCGCGCCCATCAAGGCCAGCACGCGGCGCACGCCGGGCAAAGGTATCAGGCGGCTTTCCAGCAGATGAACCAGCAGCACCAGCCAGACGGTGAGCGACAGCACCGGCCCGAAACCGAGCCGCGCGCCGCCGCCCTCACGGCCCAGGCCGCTGATGTCCAGTACCAGCAGCACGCCATGCAGCGCCACGCCCACGGCCAGCGCCGCCAGCAGCCTTCGGCCCTGTTCGCGACCCGGAAAGGCCGCCAGCGCGTAGGCCGCCACCGCGGCCAGCGCGACCAGCCAGGCGCCGGGAAAGGCCGCGGATGCCGACGATAGAATCATCGCGAGAGTGTACTTTCGCGGTCCCGTCACGCCGGCCGCTGCAGCGCCGATGGCCTCCACCCTGACCGACCGCCTGTCGCGCCTCGTGAAGACGATGCGCGGCGAAGCCCGCATTACCGAAAGCAACGTGCAGGACATGCTGCGCGAGGTGCGCATGGCGCTGCTCGAGGCCGACGTGGCGCTGCCGGTGGTGCGCGACTTCATCGCCCGCGTCAAGGACAAGGCGTTGGGGCAGGAGGTGGTGGGCTCGCTGTCGCCGGGCCAGGCGCTGGTGGGCATCGTGCAGCGCGAGCTGAGCGCCACCATGGGCCAGACCGACGCACAGGGCAGGCCGCAGCCGGTGGCCGAACTGAATTTCGCCACCCAGCCGCCCGCGGTGATCCTGATGGCCGGCCTGCAAGGCGCGGGCAAGACCACCACCACCGCCAAGCTGGCCAAGCACCTGATCGAAAAGCGCAAGAAGAAGGTGCTGACGGTGTCGGCCGACGTCTACCGCCCGGCGGCGATCGAGCAGCTGAAGACGGTGAGCGCCCAGGCCGGCGCCGAGTGGTTCGCTTCCTCGCCCGAGCAGAAGCCGCGCGACATTGCCGCGGCCGCGCTCGACCACGCCCGGCGCCACTTCTTCGACGTGCTGCTGGTCGATACCGCCGGGCGGCTGGGCATCGACGAGCTGCTGATGGCCGAGATCCGCGAGCTGCATGCGCTGTTGAAGCCGATCGAGACGCTGTTCGTCGTCGATGCGATGCAGGGGCAGGATGCGGTCAACACGGCCAAGGCCTTCAAGGACGCGCTGCCGCTGACCGGCGTGGTGCTGACCAAGCTTGACGGCGATGCGCGCGGCGGCGCGGCATTGTCGGTGCGACAGGTGACCGGGGCACCGATCAAGTTTGCCGGCGTGTCGGAGAAGCTCGATGGCCTGGAGGTCTTCGACGCCGAGCGCCATGCGGGCCGCGTGCTGGGCATGGGCGACATCGTCGCGCTGGTCGAGCAGGTGCAGGGCAAGGTCGACGTGCGCGCCGCGCAGAAGCTGGCCGACAAGGTCAAGAGCGGCGGCAACTTCGACCTGAACGACTTTCTGGCGCAGCTCTCGCAGATGAAGAACATGGGCGGCCTGGCCGGCCTGGTGGACAAGCTGCCCAGCCAGCTCAGCGCCAAGGCCGCCGGTGCCGACATGGACCGCGCCGAGCGCGACGTACGCCGCATGGAAGGCATGATCAATTCGATGACAGCGCTCGAACGGCGCAAGCCCGATCTCATCAAGGCCAGCCGCAAGCGCCGCATCGCCGCCGGTGCCGGCGTGCAGGTACAGGACGTGAACCGCATGCTCAACCAGTTCGAGCAGATGCAGGGCATGATGAAGAAGATGAAGGGCGGCGGCCTGATGAAGATGATGAAGCGCATGGGTGGTGGGGGCGGCATGCCGTTCCCGCGCTGAGGCCGCCAGCGCTGCGCCCGGGCTGGCGCGCAGCATTTCTCGTTTCCGGGCGATTCCTGCGCCGCCGTCGCTCCAACGGCAACGCCTGGATACGAATTTCGCTGCCGCGCCGTTGACGGCATCCGGCCAGCGCCCTAGCGTTGGGACTTGTTTTTGATTCAGACCAACACCATGGGCCTGTCCGATCCCGTTGCCGTGTTTGCCTTGTTTGGCGTGGTGCTGCTGCTGTCGCTGCTGATGTGGCGACGCCGCCAACTCGGGCCGCGCCACAGCGGCACGCGCCGCGATGCGCTGGACACCGTGGCGGATTGGCAGCCCGAGGCGGCGCGTGTGCTGACCATCTGCGAACGCCGCGCCTACGATCTGCTGCGCACGGCGCTTCCGGGCTTCCTGGTGCTGGCGCAGGTGCCGCTGTCGCGCTTCCTGCGCGTGCCCACGCGCCATTCGCACGCCGAATGGATGCAGCGCGTCGGTGGCCTCAGCGCCGACCTGCTGGTGTGCAACGCCGGCTCGCGCGTGCTCGCGGTGATCGACATCCGCCCGGCCGAGCAGACCGAGCGCAGCCGCCGCCGCCACGAGCGCATGGCGCGCGTGCTCAAGGCCGCCGGCATCACCGTGCAGGTCTGGGACGAGGGCCAGCTGCCCACCGCCTCGGACGTGCGCACGTTGCTCGGCGCCGAGCTCGAACGCTCGTCGGGTGTCGCGGCGCAGCCCAAGGCCACCTCGTCGCGGCCGATGCCGCTGATTCCGGTGGCCGAGATCGAAGAACTGCTGATGCACGGCGACCAGGCAGCACAAGACACCTCCTACGAGCCGGTGCCTTCGGCCTTTTTCGACGACATGGAGATGGTGCCGCAGGCGGTGCGCACCGGCACCTGATCGATCAGGACACCAGCGCCTGCGCGAACTCGCGGGCGTCGAAGGTCTGCAGATCCTGCAGCGACTCGCCCACGCCGACGAAGTACAGCGCGATCGGCCGCTGCTCCTGCGCGCACCAGCGGGCGATGGCGGCCAGCACGCCGCCCTTGGCCGTACCGTCGAGCTTGGTCACCACCAGGCCTGTCAGGCCCAGCGCCGCGTCGAAGGCCTTGACCTGGGCCAGCGCGTTCTGCCCGGTGTTGCCGTCCACCACCAGCAGCACCTCATGCGGTGCACCGGCCTGCGCCTTGCCGATGGTGCGCTGGATCTTCTTCAACTCTTCCATCAGGTGGGATTGCGTCGGCAAGCGCCCCGCCGTGTCGGCGATGACCACGTCGCAGCCGCGTGCCTTGCCGGCCACGACCGCATCGAAGCTCACCGCCGCCGGGTCGCCGCCTTGCTGGCTGACGATGTCCACTTGGTTGCGATCGGCCCACACCAGCAACTGCTCGCGGGCCGCGGCGCGGAAGGTATCCGCCGCCGCCAGCAGCACCTTTTGCTGCGCCATGGCCAGGTATCGCGTCAGCTTGCCGATGGTGGTGGTCTTGCCCGCGCCATTCACGCCGGCCACCATGATCACCGTCGGTTGCTCGCGGCCCAGTTGCAACGGCTGCTGCAGCGGCTGCAGCAGCGCTGCGATGGCATCGACCAGCAGGCCGCGCACCGCCGCCGGCTCGGTGGCCTTCGCAGCCTTGACACGGCGCCGCAGGTCGGCGAGCAGGTATTCGGTGGCCGGCAAACCCGTGTCGGCCATCAGCAGCGCGGCTTCGAGATCCTCATACAGCTGCTCGTCGATGCGCACGCCGGTGAAGACCTGAGCGATGCCGCCGCTGGTCTTGCGCAGACCCTGGCGCAGGCGCTGTATCCAGCCGGCGCGCTCCGGCTCGGGCGCTGCATCGATCGGCGACACGGAGAGTGCCGGTGCCTCCGGACCCGCCGCCGCCGGAGGCGGCGCGGTGCTCGCGGGCTGTGTTTGCGCCGGCACTGCGTCGGCAGGCGGCTTCTTCTTGAAGAAGCTGAACATGGGTCTGGGAGGGTGCCGGTGGCGCGGCCCGCCGCATGGCGGACCGCTATAATTTCGCGCTTCGAGGCGCTTTAGCTCAGTCGGTTAGAGCGACGGAATCATAATCCGCAGGTCCGGGGTTCGAATCCCTGAAGCGCCACCAAAATCTAAGAAGGCCTCTCAAGTCAAGCACTTGCGAGGCCTTTGTTCTGGCCGGGGTATCCACTTTGGGTATCCACCGTGCCAGCAAAACCCTCTCGACTGACGAAAAACCGCCACGGCACCTACTGCCTGAGGTGGATTGTCCCCGTCGGCCTGCGCGCTGACGGCTCTCCGCGCGAGATCCGCTTTTCGCTGCGCACGACCGACCCGAGCAACGCCCGCATTCTTGCTCTCGAGTTCAACTTGGCGCTTGAGCGCCTGCGCGCGATGACACGAGACAAGCATCCCCATGCCGGCGTGACCCCCCTGACGGTCACGATCGGGGAGACGAAGTGGGACATCCGGGACGACAACGACCGGCGGCTCTTCGACCAGCTCCTCAGGGACAACCCGGACATGCGCCAGGCGCTGCGGAAGTCGATCAACGCCGGAGTCGTTCCGGCGGAAGCCATGGCCGCACTGGTGCAGCAGGTGAAGGCGGTGACGGCAAAGGCGGCGCCTGTGGCGAATCCGACGCTCATGAAGACCGCGATCGAGCTCTACGAGGGGTCGCGCGGGTTGCTCGACAGCAACAGGCGCAGCACCGCGGGCGAGAGGCGTCGGACGATGGACCTTCTGCAGGCACATCTCGTAGCCAACGGGCGCGCGCAGGCCACCACCCACGTGCATGAAGTCCGCCGCGACGAGTTGATTGACTTCATCACCTCCTACGCCGACCGGCCAGCCAAAGCCAGCGCCGAAGACGAAGCTAGGCCATCGAGCGGCGTCGACCACGAGGACGGCGACGAAGAGGAAGAAGAAGTTGAGACGCTGTCGCCTCGCACTGTCGTCAAGGCGATCGGTCACCTCGAGAACTTCTACGTCTACGCTCTCAGCAAGAACTGGGTCGCCACAAACCCCCTGGACGCCGCCTTCCACGAGGCAACCGAGGGCCTGCGCAGGGGAGCGTCGGCCGCCAAACGCTCCAACAGCTACGACGGCTTCACCGACCGCGAGGTGCGCGCCATCTTCGAGCCGATCGGCTACCTCGGCAACCTGCGATGCGCCGATGATTTCTGGGCACCGCTTATCGCTCTGTTCACCGGTGCCCGCCTCGGCGAGATCGTCACGTTGCTGGCCGAGGACATCAGGTACGACGAGAAGCACGGCCTCCACCTGCTGAGGGTGAAGGACGCTCGCAAAGTCGGTAAAGGGCCGAAGGCGAAGACAAAAAACGCCAACTCGGTGCGCGAGATCCCGATTCCTCACGGGTTGCTCGTGCTGGGCCTGATCGACTATGTCGACCACGTCAAGATGCTCGGCGCGAGGGCACTATTCCCTCACCGCAAGCTCAACGCGACGCGTCGTGATGACCCATCCAAGCATGTCAGCCGTGTTTTTGGTCTGCACCTTGACGCCATCGGCATCAAGTCGTCGACCAAGGTATTCCACAGCTTTCGCCACTCGGTGATCACCCGGCTGCACGTGCACGGCACGCCCGTCGGTGATGCCGAGCTCATCGTCGGCCATTCCGCGCAGGACGTGCACGAGCAACTGAGCGCCGCCTCCGGCCAGTCCGGCGGCCAGTCATCCACGCATCGGAAAACGTACATCAACGCGGGCTCCTATGCCGAGGGCACGCTGTATGCGCGGCTGAAGGCACACATGGAGAAGTCCTTGCACTATCCGCTGGACCTCGACGGATTGCGTGAGGCCGCGCGCATCGTGCAGGAGCTGACCATCCCAAAGCCCGACGGAGGCTTTGCTTCGGGTTGGCATACCAACAACCGCACGACCGGCCAGGCAATGCTCGATCGCGTTGCGGCTGCCAAGAACGGCCTGGTCCCCGCGCCCGACCCGCGGCCGAACCTGCAGGCTTCGAACTCCTGACCGCCCCGTCGAGCCACCTCCTTGGCCAGTCTCACGCACCAACCATCCGACACAAGGGAGACCATCGACATGCGACCTGCGATGCACGAAACCAACGGAGCTGTGTCGCCAGCAGCAGTGGTGACATGGCAGCACGCCGCCATGCTGCCCCGGCAACTGACAGCGCAAGGGCCATGCTGACCATCGCCGTCTTTTCGCAGAAGGGCGGGGCGGGCAAGTCCACCCTGGCCATGCACTTGGCTGTTGCCGCCAGTGCGACGCTGAAGGTTGTGCTCATCGATGCCGATCCGCAAGCCACGGTGGCGACTTGGGCGGCCGATCGAAGCCGCGACCAGCCATTCATCGCCCGCGCCGAGCCCGCGACGATCGAGCGCCTGCTGACCGGTGCGCGTGCTGAGGGATTCGAGTTGGCGGTCATCGACTGCCCGCCGCATGCCGCGCCGGGCACAGCGGCACTGCTCCGGGAAGCGGACCACATCGTGATCCCGTCGCAGCCGACCATGCCCGACCTGGCTGCCACCGCGCGGTCAACGGCGCTCGCCCGTGCGGCCGGCAAGTCGTATTCGTTCGTCGTCAACCGAGCACCGAGCCGGGCGCCGGAAGTTTCTCAAGCGGTCGAGGCGCTGCGCGCCGGCGGCCCTGTCTCACCCGTCGTGATCGGCGATCGGCGCGCCTTCTCCCGCGCCCTCGCTGACGGCTTGGCAGTGACTGAATTCGCATCCAGCAGGTCGAAGGCGGTAGCCGAGATCAGCGGCTACTGGAACTGGTTGTACGAGCACGCAAGGAAGGAATCATGGCCAACACAACGAGCAGCCTGAGCAAGTACGCGGTCAAGCCGACAGCCGACACGGCGACAACGATACGCAGCCGCCTCCCCAACGCAGCCTGCGCCGCGTACAGGAGTGCGAACCGGGATGCCGCAGGAGCGCCGTCCGCGTAGCGGGCGGGTCGATAAGCTTCAGCAGGCGCAGCGGTTCGATCTCACGCTCCCGAGCCGGGACCGCGCTGAGCAAGAGAAGGCGCGGCGTGGCGCGGGCAAGTCGATCGATGAAGTCGTAGTGGGTATCGTTCCAGAGCAGTTGGTGGGCTTCGTCGACGATGACGAGATCCCGCTTGACCTGATGAAGACTTGCCTCATGGTTGCTCGTCGCGGTCTTTAAGGAAGAGATGACCAGTCGCCAGTCTTTCAGGTTGACGCTGACCGGGATCGTGCAGGTCGAGGAGACGGAAGTCGCGGCCCGCGAACGACATGCGCATTTCGCAAAGCCACTGTCTGGAAAGCGGTCCGGGACACAGAATCAGGATTCGGGAGTCCGCCTTGCTAGTGTAGTGTTTGATTCTTGACTGAACTTAAATGAACGCGCCTGCACCAATGCTCTACTTCGGTTTGCATTGGAGCAGCAATTGCGAGTTGCCCCGGCGATCGAGTTGACGCAAGAACAGGAGAGCGAGTTGACGAGGCTGGCGCGGTCCAAGTCGCACCAGCGTCAGGCTGGCCCAGCGCGCGCGCATCGTGTTGCTGGCCGCGCAGGGGCTGCAGAACAAGGACATCGCCGAGCGCTGGGCATGGGCCGGGTACAGGTCGGGCGCTGGCGTGAGCGTTACGTCGAGGCGGGCCTGCGGGGCATCGAGCGCGACCTGCCGCGCGGGGCGCCGCCGGTCAAGGTGGATGTGGCGCGGCTGGTGGAGCTGACCACGCAGACCAAGCCCGAGGCGGCCACGCACTGGAGCACGCGCAAGATGGCCGCCGAGTTGGGGGTCAGCGCCAGCACCGTCTTGCGGCACTGGCGAGCCAACGGCCTGAAGCCGCACGTCGTGCGCGGCTTCAAGGTCTCGCGCGACCCGAAGTTCGTCGAGAAGCTCGAAGACATCGTGGGCCTGTACATGTCCCCGCCCGAGCACGCCCTGGTGCTGTGCTGCGACGAGAAGAGCCAGGTGCAGGCGCTGGACCGCACGCAGCCCGGGCTTGCCGCTGAAGAAGGGACGTGCGGAGACCATGACGCACGACTACAAGCGCCATGGCACGACCACGCTGTTCGCCGCCCTCAACGTGCTCGACGGCAAGGTCATCGGCCAGTGCCAGCAGCGCCACACCCACGCCGAGTGGCTGAAGTTCCTGCGCAAGATCGACCGCGAAACGCCCAAGGGCAAGACGCTGCACCTGATCGCCGACAACTACGCCACCCACAAGCACCCGGCCGTGCAGCAATGGCTGGCCAAGCACCCGCGCTTCCACATGCACTTCACGCCGACCTCGGCGTCGTGGCTGAACATGGTCGAGCGCTTCTTCCGCGACATCACCACCGAGCGGCTGCGCCGCGGCGTATTCACCAGCGTGCCCGAACTGGTGGCCGCCATCGACGAATACATCGCCCATCACAACACCAAACCCAAGCCGTTCATCTGGACCAAGAGCGCTCGCGACATCCTGCAGAAGGTCATTCGCGCCAACTGCCGCTTAAGTTCCAAACAGAATGAAACACTACACTAGTTGACGCCGGCCACGCTCCCGTTGGACTTCGAACCGTTGACCCTCTCAGAGCCGTTGCAGTTTGCGTGCAGCACCCGCGTAGAGCACGTCTCGCATCACTTCGGATGCGCGCGCGTGGAAAGCAACCGCTGCGGGATCGAAATCCCGGGCCGGCACCAGCGTGCACTCGGAGAGATTCGGCCCAGACCCATGTGCCAGGCGATAGTTGTGCAAGGACATCTCCCCTGCAGCGCAATGGCATGAACGCGGCCTGCGACTCATCCAGCCCGGGAATCGACTGCCGGCGAGTCAGCATGTCGTCCTCGTCGCAGGTGTCCTGGTGCGGCAACGAAGCCATTGAAAGTCGACGCTTAGAAGTAGTCGTGTGCTGCCCGCTTCGGCCACCCGATGCCCACCTTGCGTGCTCGCGGTCATCCGCAGGCAACCGGATCGCGCAACAGTCGCCTCATCCGACACCCCTGCGATCGCGGGGTGGCCCGAAGGCCGCCGCGACAGATCGTCAACTGTCGTACTTGAACGACAGAGAAACCCGAGCGCGGTAGGCGACGACTTTGCCGTCCTCAAGCTTCATGTCGAGCTTGCTGACTTCAGCGATGCGCAGATCACGCAATGACTTGGCCGCTGTCTCGACGGCGCTCTTCGCTGCATCCTCCCACGACACTGGGCTCGTGCCGATGATTTCCGTGACACGGTAAACGCCGGATTCGACTTGCTTCTTGGCCATGTGTCTTGCTCCTGCCGGTTGAGAGGCATGGAACCTGTTCCGAATGCCTCGGGAAGATCATCATAGGCGCCAGGCGGTGCAAGCCGCCAATATGCTTGCGGCAGCGGGCGGGAGCGGCAGGCTCACCACCCTCACCCCAGCCGCTTCATGAACAGCGGCACCGTCTCGCGCAGGAAGTCGATCTCATCCGCGGCGATGCTGCGCGATTCCAGGTCGAAGTGAATGAACGTGCCGTAGGGTGTACCGTCCGGGCGCCGGAGCAATTGACCGTAGTAGGCCTCGACCATGCCGGCATATGGCCGGTTGGCGAGACGGGAATCCTTGGATACGCCAGAGGTCATGAACTCACCGCTCTCGATGGCGTACTGGCAGAAGCTTCGCTCGAGCGGAACGACCATCAACCAGGTCCGGTACTCGCATGTGCGGTCGTACGCAACTGCGCAAGCAGCACACAGGCCGATGAAGCTGGACAGGCCTTGAAAAGCGGAAGGAAGTCCTGTCGTTCTTGAGCAGCGCCGTAGCGCTTGCCGGACGCCATCAGTCAGAGCTCGACGAAAGGCGCCGCGTTGGTCGGTTGCTTCCAATGTGACATCGAGCATGAATGATCCCTGGGCGAATTGGAGGGTGTCGGCGCAACGACGCGGGGCCGCAGATTCTAGGGTGCCTGCTGTGACGCTGGCATGAAAGATGAAAGCCCGAGGATTCGCCCCCAACACGAAGGCCCTCGGGACACCGTGCTGGTCGCCTTCGGCTGTATGGCGATCCGCTGTGACCGGCAGGTTCAGACTCTGACTCTCGGTGCTGAGGACAGCTTGATTCCTGATCAACCTGGGCCGGTCGCGGGGGCCGGCTGTGCTGCCGGATCATTCGTCAACGTCCGCAGAAGCGCGTCCGCCGCCTGGACCTCGCGGTCGTGCATCTCTCGCCACGCCTCGGCGCAGGGCATCACGCGGCGCTCGCCGATCTCGGGCCGGTAGTCGATCTGTGCGATGTGCAGACCGGCGATGGTCGGTGCTGCGATCAGCTTGACCTGGCTCCCGTGCAGCTTGGCCACACCGCCCCGCGTGCCGGCCCACACCAGCACCGTGGAATAGAGGTTGGTGCTCATGATGTCAACCTGAGGTCGCGAACATGAGGTCGACTCTCCGCCTCGCCAGCACCCGTGCCAACACCTCAAGTGAATGGTTTGAAGGGGTTCGGGAGGGTCTGGCCGCGCTCGCGCCCCGCCGCACCTGATTCTCGCGGGCCGCCTCGTCCCCACGGCGGCATCGCTGGTTGCGCTGGCCCCTGTGCGCGGGGTATCGCGTCCGGTGGCCATATTCGGGTTCACACGTATTTCGTGGGCTCGTCGCAGGCACCGCCGTGGTGTGATCTGTTGCTGCTTTCGACCGGGACTTGCCCGGGCCTGGCCGCTCGAGAACTGATGGCGGCGCCAGCGAAGTTGTTGCACCACTATTCGGATATGGGCGCGCGGCCTGCGCCGCTGTGCCATCGCAATGTGAAGAGCCACCCCGGAGCTTCCGGGGTGCGGTCCATTTGGAGGCAACCGCTCGCTTATTTGGGGGGGCGAGCGCAGCTTCCCCAGCTTTTGCATTTGCCAGTGCACCGAGTGACTGCTACGTGGCCAGCTGTCGCCTTGGCCGCTCACGGTGGAGTCAGAATGGAACGGACATCCCCTGGTTTATCGTTGTTGGTGTGGTGGCGGGTTGGTTGGCTGGCGTCCTCGTAAAGGGTGGAGTGGGCG
>CAWIOH010000008.1:0-10212 GCA_963837675.1 uncultured beta proteobacterium
ATGACGGCGCGGATCGCGACATTCGAATCGTTGCAGCTGCATAGAGGAAACTGACGATAGACGCTTTGGACCAGGTAAATTGGCGACGGCCAACTTTGGTGCCTGCCACGCACAGCGCCGCCTCGCCCCTCGAGGCGCCGACTCGCTACGGCAGCCACGGACT
Source organism: uncultured beta proteobacterium (assembly GCA_963837675.1). GTDB lineage: Bacteria > Pseudomonadota > Gammaproteobacteria > Burkholderiales > Burkholderiaceae_C > Rubrivivax. Next base: position 164 of record CAWIOH010000008.1, read on the forward strand.
GGCCGCTTCAGGCTGCAGTGAATATTGTGGGCGCCAGTGCGAACGTGCCTCGAATCAGCCGGTCTGAAAATGCTGATGGTTTGAGAGCCGGCGCGCGGCTGATTAGCGCGGGGGTTGTCGCTGAATCTGGTGGGCGTCGTCAGACCTCGACCTGGTCCTTGGCGCGATAGCTCTTGCCTTCGATGAGGACGGTCTCGGCGTGGTGCAGCAAGCGGTCGAGCAACGCCGAGGTGAGCACGGCGTCCTTGTCGAAGATGCTGGCCCAGTGCCGGTAGATTCTGTTCGTCGTCACCAGCGTGGCGCCGCGTTCGTAGCGGTGGCTGATGATCTGGAACAGGCAGTCGGCGCCGAACTTGTCGATGGGCAGATAGCCGAGTTCGTCAATGCAAAGGACGCTGGGCTTGATGTAGTGGTTCAGGGCCTGCTTGATGCTGCCGCCGGCCTGCGCGGCGGCCAGCGAGTTGATGATGTCGATGGCGCCGGTGAACAGCACCGCGTGGCCGCGCAGACAGGCGGCGTGGCCCAGCGCGGTCATCAGATGGCTCTTGCCCAAACCGGTGCCGGAGATGAACACGACGTTGGCGTGCTTGTCGACGAAGTCCAGGTGGAACAGGTTCTGGATGAGCAGCCGGTTGATCTTGGTGGGCCAGTTCCAGTCGAACTGGTCGAGCGTCTTGAGCACCGGGAAGCGCGCCAGCTTGATGCAGCGCTGCACGCGGCGATCGTCGCGCGCGGCGGCCTCGCCGCCGAGCAGCTCGGTGAGGTAGTCCAGGTGCGACCAGTGCTTGTCGACGGCGGTCTGCGCCAAGGCCTGATAGTTCTCGAGCATGAACGGCAGGTTCAACGCGCCGAGGTGCGAGCGCAGCGCGTCCGCGTCGACATGGGGCTGGTCACGGCGTGTTGGCATCGTCGTCTCCTTGGTTGCGGTCGTAGATTGACAGGTCGGGCTCGGGGATCTCCAGCTCGAGCAGGTCGGCTCTGCGGGTGAGCTGCAGGGCGGCGGGCTCAGGCGCGATGCGCCGGCGCGCGGCCAGGATGTTGGCGATGTACTCGGCGCTGAAGGCATGGAGCTCCAGCCCGTCGTCGAGCGCGCGGGCGACGGCCTCCTTGCCGTGCAGCTCGGCCAGGGCGAGGATCTTGCGCAGGTGCACGCGCGCGTTGACCCGCTTGGCCTCGAGCCCTTCGAGGTAGCCTTGAGCGCGCGGGGACAGCGCCAGGAAGTTCACCACCAGGCGCTGCTCGCGCGCGGTGCTGCGCTGGGCCAGGAGTTGTCGCTCGTGGTCGGGGTCTTCGATCTGCTTGTTCCGATCCATGCTGCGAGGATGCAGCGCGATGAGTTGCTCGCGGTCATAGATGCACACGCGTTCGGCATAGGCCTTGAGCGTCAGGCGTTGGCCCGCATAGCGTGAGGGCACCGTGTAGTGGTTGCTGTCGAGCGGGACCCGAAACTGCTTGGTGGCGCTCGGCGTGCATACGCGCGCGAGATCGAATCCGGCGGGGTTGAGCGCCAACAGGTGAGCGCGTTCGTCCTCGAAGCGATCGATTGGTCGCTGGTGGGTCTCGCGGTGAACGCGCACGTTGGCCACCGTGTCCACCCACAGCGTGGCCGCCGGCTTCATCGCGGAGAAGTCAGCCAACTCCAGGCCGGCGAGCAGGTTCTTTTTTACGAAGCCGATCCCGTTCTCAACCCGTCCCTTCTCCTGGCCGGCTCGTACGTTGCACGGGGAGATCTCGAAGCCCCAATGGCGGGAGAAGTCGAGGTACTTCGGATTGAACACCGGGGCCGCGCCGACCAGGCGCTGCAGCACGGCGGACTTCAGGTTGTCGACCATCAGGCGCGAAGGCACGCCGCCGATGGCGGCAAACGCGTTCTCGTGGCACGCCAGGAAGAACTCCATCTTCTGCGAGACGGTGAACTCCAGGTACATCAGCCGGCTGTAGCACAGCACCATCAGGAAGAAGCTCAGGCGCCGGCGCGTGGAGCCCACGGCGATGGTGCCCCATTCGCCCCAGTCGATCTGGGCACACTCGCCCACGGCGAAGTCGAGCTTGAGGAACGCCTCCTGGTGGCGTGGGCGGACGCGGCACACGTAGTCCTTGACGATGCTGATGCCGCCTTCGTAGCCCGCTTCGCCCAGGCGCTGGAAGATCTGCTGCGCGCTGTACGGATGGCTATCGAGCCAGCGCACGATCTGACCCTTGAAGGCATCGAGCTTGCTGGCGCGCGCAACGCCCGCGCGAGGACGGAACTGCTGCGTGCCGGCCCACTTGGCGACCGTGCGCGGGTGCAGCCCGAGCGCACGCGCGGTCTGCGCCACGGTGAGCTGCTGGCGACCCAGGTGGTCGCGGATCTGACAGTAGGTCTCATAGTCGACCACGACGGTGTTCCAGTTGTCCAAGCAGTTGGGCAAGGCTCACCGCAGCGCCGGTGTCGCCGGCTGTTGGTGCCGGTGCGGGCGGCGGCGCAGGTGATCTCGATGCCGTGCGCGGCGCAGCCGTGGTCCCGGCAATGGCCAGCACCTGATACAGCGGAGCCCGATAGGCGAGGAGATCGAGCTCGATGAGCTGCTGGCGCGCCGCGCCGAGTTCCTCGGTGCTCAGGTGCAGCCGCTGCGCGAGCGAGGCGCTGCCGTAGTAGCTCAGGCCCTGCGCGTCGGCCACCGTGACCAAGAACAGGTACAGCGCCGCGGCGCGTGCGTCGCAGCGGTCGATCAAGTGGCGCTGCACGAGGGCTTGGTCAATCCAGCTGAACTGCTCGGGCACCTGGCGCAGCCGCTCGGGCCGCAGCAGATGCTTGACTGTCTTCACCGCGGCTCCCGTTGATCACGTCGTGACCCAGTTGTACGAGGCGTCGGGTGGTGGCCGCCATGTCCTCTTGTAACGTCACGGAGAACAGATGCGCGATCAGCCCCGCCAACGCTGGCGGCAGCGTGCTCCAGGAATCTTGTAACGCCGGCGCGGCGGGCGCCGCAGCGATCTCACCACGATTGGCAGATTCCTCAGTCGAATCAGGCACTTGCACGATCAAGGAATCTTGTAACGCACGCGGCGTGCGATGCCGGCCGCGGCCATACCCCGGATGGGCGGCGCGCCAAGCCTGCACGCGAGCGACGTGCACGGGGCCGTGGAAGTACTCGCAGTTCTGGGATTTGACCAACCAGGCCGCCTGACTGGCGAGCTTGCTCGCGTGCCGACAGGCGGTGGCCGAGCAGTACCGCTGCCGCGTGATGTTGCGATGGTCAGACTCGAAAAACAGCCCGCAACACAAGCACTTGCGCTGTCCGGATTGCGCCATCGTTGCTCCCCGACTGGGTCGAGCAAGACAGCCCCATCGGCCACGCGCACGCCAGCCGGCACAGTCTGAAGAAGACGAACCTCAACCCCGAAGAAGACCCGTCAACGACGTTGATCAGAAGAAGACGAACAACGAAGAACAGGCACGTTCACTTCGGCTGAAGAAGAGCAGATTCGACTCGGCGCTCACAATCGTTCGCGACACTTGCGACGGGTCGACGTTCCGCCGCCGCGCGACCACGGCAAAGCTGCGTTCGCGTTCGACCTCGACGAGGCAACGAAGTGCGTTCAAGTCCATTCATGCAGATTGTGCACGAAGCTGTTGATTCGAAAGACCTTTTGCTGCACGGTACGCATTCGTAGAGTCCGCCCCATCGCGCAGGTCACGGTGGTCTGCGTCAACTTAAGGGGACAGACGGTCATGGGAAGCGTTCAAGGTTCACACGCTGGAGTCGGCGCCTGCTGCGTCGCAGCCGCTGCTCGAGGCCACCCAGCGTGAATGGGGGTTTCCTTCCACGCTGCACGCCATCCTCGCCGAGAGCCCTCGCCGCGCCGAGGCCTGACCGGCAACTGTTCGCCTTGGTGGGAAGGTCGAGCTTCACGCCGGCCGAGCAGCAGGTCGTCTTCCTCGCCGTCAGCGTCCTCCACGAGTGCTCGTATTGCACAGCGGGCCACACGTATCTCGCACGATCGGTCAAGCTGCCGGAGTCGGTGATCGCTGCCCTGCGAGAAGGCGAGCCGATCGACGTTCCGCGACTCCAGTCGCTGCGCGTGTTCACCGAGCGGGTGCTGCACACGCGCGGTCACGCGGGCGACGAAGAGGTCGCCAGGTTCCTGGCGTCCGGATTTACTCAGGCACAGGTGCTCGAGGTGGTGCTCGTCATCGCAACGAAGACCATCTCCAACTACGCCAATCACCTGACGCACACGCCCGCCGAGCCGTTCATGACCGATTCTGCGTTCGGCTGGGTGCCGCCGCGGATGCGCGCGCGTGAGGCGGCCTGACGATGGCACGGCTTGTCTTCTTCGGTCTGGGCGCGATGGGGGCGCGAATGGCCCTCCACCTGGTACGCGCTGGTCACGAGGTCGTGGTGTGGAACCGAGACCCTGCCAAGACGTCGGTGTTGGTGGCGGCGGGCGCGCGCGGTGCAGCGTCACCTCGAGCGGCCGCCGACGGCGCCGAGTTTGCGTTCTCGATGGTCCGCGACGATGACGCCTCCCGCGCTGTATGGCTCGACCCGGCGACTGGTGCGCTGGCCGCGTTGCCAGCTTCGGGGCACTTGCCATCGAGTGTTCGACCGTTGCGGTGTCCTGGGCTCGGCGCTTGGCGGAACAGGCACTCGGGCGCGGTCTCGCCATGATCGATGCGCCGGTGGTCGGCTCCCGACCGCAGGCGGAGGCGTCCCAGTTGGTGTTCCTCGCCGAGACGGCGAGGCTGTCGACGTGGATCGTGCGAAACCGCTGCTGTGCACGATGGGCGCCGCCGTGCATCACGTCGGCCTTCAGGGTGCAGGGGCTACGGTGAAGCTCGCCGTCAACGCGCTGTTCGGTGTTCAGGTGGCAGCGATGGCCGAAATAATCGGTCTTCTCGCCGTCAATCACGTGGATCTCGAACGGGCTCTGGAGGTCATCGGCACGCCGCCGGTCGCGAGTCCCGCCGCCAAGGCCGCAGCGGCGTCGATGCTGGCGGGCAATTTCGCGCCTCTCTTTCCCGGTTGCGCTCGTGGAGAAGGACTTGGGTATGTCGCTGAGGCTGCCGGCCCAGCAGGCCAGGGCGCTCCGCGCACCGCTGTGGCGCGCGATGCCATGCGTCAAGCAATGACTCGCGGCTGGGGCAACGAGAATCTAACGGGGATCGTGCGCCTCTATCGATAGCGCAGTGGCGTGGTCGTTACCCTTCAACGGCGCGTCTGCGGCTCTCCAAAGCCCGGATGCCGAAAATGCTGACGAAGGCGTTCCGATGTGCGTCAAGTGCTCGGTGAGAGCCAATGCTGGCAAGCGCGCCCTGGTGCAACTCCAACTCGAGGGACCGCAATGGGTCGGCCAGCGCCTTGGTCGCTGACTTCACCGCCACAGAGCAGCCCCTGAAGTTGGGCCGCCCGGAAGCAGTACGTCGTCGTAGGCCGGCAACCGACCCTGCGGTCGACCATTGCGAACCGACGACCGTCGTGTGAAGGCCCCAATGGGGCTTGGCCGCCGATCACCGCCCAGGCGCATTGACGTCGGCCTCCCGTATCGTGCGCGCCGAACGCCGTCGCCCGTGCGGCGTCCTCAAGCCGCAGCGCGCGGGCCGGACAGGAAGCCGGTGACCAGGCGCACCAGCGCATCCTCGAAGGCCGGGCGCTTGAGCAGCGCCGGCTCGCGCAGCAGGGCCGAACGGATCGGCGCCCATCACCGCATGCGCCAGCACGAATGCCTCCTCGGCATGCAGCACGCGGCGCGGGCCGTCGGCCCGGGCGATGCCGGGGGACTGCAACAGGCCGATCATCGTGTTCACCGGCCGATCGAGGATGTCGGTGCGCCCGCTGCGCAGTGCCGCCTGCACCAGCAGGCGCCGTGCCTTCAGCCGGCCGCCGAAGGCGCCCAGCGCCACGCGCAGCGCGGCGCGGATGCGTTCTTCGGCGTCGGCGGTGGCGAGGCTGCGACTCTGCGCTGCCAGGCCGCTGCGCAGCGCGGCCAGGGCGCGCTCGGTCTCGCGCTCGCCCAGGGCGGCCAGCACGGCGCGCTTGTCCTCGAAGTACTGGTAGATCGTGCCCACGCTGTAGCCGCTGATTTCGGCCAGGCGGTTGGTGGTAAAGCGGTCCAGGCCCTCGGTTTCCAGCAGCTTGAGCGCCGCCTCAAAGATGAGGTCGCGGGTCAACACGGCCCGCGCCTGGGCGGGTTCGCGCCGTCGGGGAACCCGCTTTTCCCTGGTAGCTGCACCGCCGCGCCGTGGGGTCGTCAATCTGAGCTCCAAAACTGAGCGACACTCATAAACTGGCGGCATTCTGCTGCAATGTCGGCCGCCATGCCTGAAAGCACCGTCACTTCGATACTCGCCTGGGCGCTGCCCGTGGTGCTGCTGGCCTCGCTGGTCGAAGCCGTCGTGCTGCATTGGCGAGCACCAGGTTCCTACGACTGGAAGGCGGCCGGCGTGTCGGTGGCCGATCAGGTCCTGCGCCGCTTCGCGCTGCTGCTGCCGCTGTCAATCGCCACGCCGATCTTCAAGCTGGCCTACGAGTACCGGCTGTTCGAGATCGACCTGGCTGCGCCGCTGTCCATAGGCTTGCTGTTCTTCGGCCAGGAGCTCTGTTACTACGCCTACCACCGGGCGTCGCACCGGGTGCGCTGGTTCTGGTGCAACCACGCGGTGCACCATTCGCCGAACCAGCTCAACCTCAGCGCCGCATTGCGCATCGGCTGGCTCGGCCGCTTCACCGGCACGCCGATGTTCTTCGCGCCGCTGGTGTGGCTGGGCTTCCCGCCGCGCATCGTGTTCGCGACGCTGAGCCTGAACCTGCTGTACCAGTTCTGGATCCACGCCACCTGGATCCCGAAGCTCGGCTGGCTCGAATACGTGCTGAACACGCCATCGGCACACCGCGTGCACCATGCATCGAACCTCGAATACCTCGATGCCAACTACGGCGGTGTGCTGATCGTGTTCGATCGCCTGTTCGGCAGCTACCGCGCCGAGCGCGATGACCTGCCCTGCCGCTACGGCCTGGTCGAGCCCGAAACCTCGTACAACCCGCTGGTGGTGGAGTTCCGCCCCTGGGCCTCGCTGTTCAAGGACCTGGCCGCGGCGCGCTCGGTGCGCGCCTTCTTCGGCTGCCTGCTGATGCCGCCGGGCTGGCGCGCCGAAGGCGAGCAGCAAACCACCGAGGCGCTGCGTGAACGCGCGGGCGTGCAGCCGCTGCGCCGCAGGCTGGCGCCAGTGGCGGGCAGCCCGGCCGGCAGCGGCGCGTCGATGGTGCGTCGCTGAGCACGGTGCTGTCGGCACCGCGCCGGCACCGGCCGACGCTGCGCATGCGCCGGGTCCGCGCCGTGACGTGCCGCGCCAGCGGCCGCCCCGAACGGGACCCTTACATAGTCAAGCCACCCTGCTGCGCTGCGACAACACCCATGTCCGCGGGATGGCGGGCGACGAGGGCGCCGCGATCGTCAGCGGGGCAATGCGGTGCCCGCAGGTGCCGAACCGATCGCGCGGGCCTACGTCGGCCGCCAGTGCTCCAACGTCCGCTTGCGGATGACCGGCGACTGATGGCTTATGGCCGACTGCGACAGGTGGATGCGATCTGACTGTTCGGCCTGCCAAGGCGGAAGCAGCGCTCCGAAGCAGGCGCCCTGGGGCGGCAAGCCCAAACGGTTTGCACCCTTGCGCTCACCGCGCCCCACGCCGGACCAGAACAATGGCGATGCCACCCAGCATTGCCGCCGAAGCGATCAAGATCCGCGTCGTCAGTGGTTCGGCCAGGAAACTGACGCCCCCCAGCGCAACGTGGCGGGCATCGAAAGCTGATGGTCGCTGCCCGCCTGGCCGACAGGTGGCGAAGGCGAGTACCAGGCGATGTAGCCGAAGCCTGTGGCGATCGCTCCCGAAGCGATCGGCAGCGCAACGCCCGGCGCCGTGGCATGAAAGCTGCCCGACCAGGAGGGCTAACCAGCGCCGCCGGCGGCAGGCACCCCAGCAGGTTGCTGGCGTTGGTCTCCTCGGGGTCGTCCGCGCCACGGGCAAAGATCGAGAAGAACCCCCAGGCGAAACCGGAGATAGCCATCAGCAAGGCACCCAGCGGGTCGGGCGCCGTGGCGCCCGGCATCAGCAGGTACAGGACCCAACCACGGCGATCCCGATTCCGAACCGCGACAGCAGCGAAAACCCTCGGCCCGGGCGGGCGATGCCAAACATCGTGAGCTGCACGCCGGCGATCAGGACCAACGCGCCGGTTCCAGCGCTCGCCTCGGTAGGCAAACGAAAAGAAGATCAAATAGCGAACACGGAGGCGGTCGAACTGAGCCTGGCGTTCGCCAGGCGAGGCGTCTGCGGTGATTCATCCACATGCCAGCGGTGAGCACCGCCGCCGCCGAAAGGACGCGCAGGCACGTGAAGGTCACAGGGTCGATCAGCTCCGGCGCCAGCGCCATGCGACACAGAGCGAATTGGCCGAAAAGCAAAGGATGGCCAGCTCGTCGCCAGGGCACTCGCACTTCGCTCGCACTGCGTACGCCACCTTCCGGCGGAGCAGGTCCGCGATGTGCGCGGCGTCGTTGGCGTAACCCACTCCCGACAGAAAGGACGAGTTCATCCTCGACAGCCACGGAAGCCGATGAAATACAAACCCGGTACTTCGCTGACGCCACCGCGATGGACGGGCTCGCCGTCGCCATTGAGCACCGGCAGGTCGATCCAGCCGAAGTCGCAGGCGTGGCCCGGTGGCCCATATCACCGCGCCGATGCCTGCCTCGCGGAGCCCAAGGCGCCGCCGCGGCGCCACGAGACCGCCGGATCCGTGCGCAACGCGGGCGTAAGGTCGTCCGGCATGGCGATGCCCTGCCGCGCGGCAAACGCGTCTGCCGAGTCGAGGAAGCCGCGTAGGCGCGTCCCCGAAGGCAACGTTGTCGGCGAGGTCCGTGCTGAACTCGAGCGCACCGTCCTTCGCGGATCCGCCGGCCGAGCAAGATGATACCTCGTGCCCCGAGCTGGCGAAAATCGATCGTATGGCCACCGTAAGCGCCCGTAATCAGTGGCAACGCCTGTCCGGCCCGCGCTTGGTCGACGGGGTCTCGTCCAGGCCCATTTCTCCCGCCACCAGATGAGGTCGCATCCGCGATATCGGCGCGGCATGCTGCGGTGACGGCCGACGGACAGAAAGACGCGACGTTCGCGCGCAACAGTTCCTCGGCGATCTGCGTACCCGAGGCCCCCGAGCCGACGACCAGCACCGCGCCGGATGGCAACTGGCCAGGCGCCCGGTAGTCGCTGGCGTGAACCTGAAAGAGCCGGCTCGCCGATCAGGTCGGGGGAACAACGGCCCGCTGATAGGGGCCGGTCGCGACGACGACAGTGTCGCGCCGATCGGACCGGCTGGGGTGTCCGCGATGAATCCCGAGCCGTCCTCGCTGACGCCAACGCGGTGACGGTGACCCCCCATCGAACGGGAGCACGTACGAAGTCTGCGTACCCGTCAGGAACTCGACGATCTCCGGGCTGGTCGCGAAGCCGTCGGGATCGACGTGCCGAAACGGAAAGTCCGGCAGGCCCACTGACCAGTTCGGAAACTGGAAGCGCAACCCATCCCAGCGTTCCGTTCGCCAGCGCTCGGCGATGCGGGCCCTTTCGAGCGACAAGGGTGGCAACGCCCCGACGGCCGAGCATATGGCTCATCGTCAAGCCGGCCTGACCGCCACCGACGCACAAGCGTCTCCACGTGTTCTGCCGACATGACGCTGCAATCGCCTCGCTGTCAATGGTCAGCGGCAATATAAGCCTTGTTCTGGGATCTCAACCTGCCGTGCTATGGCGGCGTCGGCAGCCGGACTTTGCCGGCAATCGCCGCCTCGTGCCTTCCACATACCACCCCCAAGACGGCCGCGACGAGCGACAAGAGGGACCATCGTGCCCGCGATATAGGCATGTCCACATCAATCGCCCCCTCTCTCTTGACAGGCTCGTCACTCTTGAAGCGCCCGCCGAAGGATCTGCACGCCGGGGCGCGCCGCGCGACGCGCTGGCCGCAGACGGACTGCTAGAAAGCCGCCTTTGGCCTACGACCGGT
>CAWIOH010000009.1:0-169544 GCA_963837675.1 uncultured beta proteobacterium
ACCCGTGGCGTCGACGTGGAAGGCCCGAGAGCTGGCGACCCTGGCCGCCCTGGCCACCACGTTCGTGCCCGGCGACGACGGCGAGCGACGGGCGACGCTGCTGACCCAGGCCCTGGAACGCGCCGCCGACCCGGCGCAGCTCGCCCAGCTCCATCTCGTGCTGCGGGCGATGGACTCGCGGGCCGCCAACCTGCTGCTCGGGCGCGTCGGCCCGACGACGTTCCGGTGATGGCCCAAGAGGCGCGGGAGCGCTACCTGCTCGACTGGGCGTCCTCGCGCCTCGCCCTGCGGCGCTCGGCCTACCAGGCGTTCCGCAAGCTCCTGACGTTCCTCGCCTACGCCGCCCCGGGCGCCGGGCCCGCCGAACCCGCTCCACGCGGTGATCGGCTACCGGCCCGATCGGCCGCCGGTCACGGCCCGGCGTGGCCATCGGTCGCCCGACCTCCCCTGCTCCGACGGGCGGTGGCGACGAGCCGATCGTCCTCGAAGCGGACGCGGTCGTCGTCGGGTCGGGCGCGGGCGGCGGCGTCATCGCCGCGGAGCTGGCGCGCGCCGGCCGGGCGGTGGTGGTCCTGGAGGCCGGGCCGTTCCTCGACGAGGCGCGACTGCCGACCGACGAGCTGGACGCGTTCTCGCGGCGCGTACCTCAACCACGGGCTGCTGACGACCTGGGACGGGGCGATCACGATGCTGGCCGGCACCGCGGTCGGCGGCGGCACGCTCGTGAACTGGATGACGTGCATCGCGGCCCCGGACGACGTCCGGGCCGAGTGGGCCAGCGACCACGGGATCGATGGCATCGACGGCGGCGACGCCTTGGACGCCGACGTGGCCGCGTCGAGCGCGGAGCTCGGGGTCGCCCCGGCGCCGGTCATCCCGCCGAAGGACAGCGTCATCCTGCGGCGGCGCAGCCGCTCTCGGCTGGGAGGCCGCGCCGACCCGTCGCAACGCGACCGACTGCGGCGACTGCGGCAGCTGCGCCGTTCGGCTGCCCGCGCGGGGCACGAAGCAGTCGGGCTGCGCGTCCATCTCGCCGAGGCGGCGGCCGCCGGGGCGCGGATCGTCGATCGGGCCCGCGTCACCCGGGTCCTTCTCGACGGCGGCCGAGCGGCCGGCGTCGAGGCCGGCCCTCCTGCTCGTCGATCCCGTCACGGGACTGCCGCGACCCGACCGCCCCGGCCTTCGCCCGCGGCCGCGCGGCTCGTCGTCCGCGCGCCGCAGGTCGTGGTCGCGCCGGGCGCGCTCCGGACGCCGGCCGTCCTGCGCGGATCGGGCCTCGACCATCCGGCGATCGGCCGCCACCTTCGGCTCCACCCGGTGCCGGTGATCGCCGGGATCTTCGACGACCCGATCGAGATGTGGCGCGGCACGATGCAGGCGGCCCGCTCGATGGAGTTCGCCGGGCCGAGCGCCGGCCGCAACGGGTACGTGATCGAGTCGGCCCCCGGGCATCCCGGGCTGATCGCCCTCGCCCTGCCGTGGGAGGGAACCGAGGCGCACGCCGAGCTGCTGGCCGGATCCGCCACGTCCGCCCCTGATCGCGGTCACCCGCGACGGCGGCGAGGGCCGGGTCCGGCTGACCGCGTCGGGCCGGGTCCGGATCGACTACGCGCTCGACGCGGACGGGATCGCGACGCTCCGTCACGCGCTCGTCTCGATGGCCCGCCTGGCGCGGGCCGCCGGCGCCCGGCAGATCGTCGCCGCGGCACGCCGCCGCGCTGGCCGGCCGGACCGGCTTCGCGCCGGCCGGGAGGACGCGCGTTCGTCGTGTTCGAGGACGCCCTGCGGCGTTCGACTTCCGGCCCAACCGGGGCTCGCTGTCTTCTCGGCCCACCAGATGGGCAGCGCCCGGATGGGGCCGGCCCGCGGCCGCGCCGTGCGATCCGGCGGGCCGGGTCCGGGCCGGCGGCGGCGCCGTCATCCCCGGGCTCTACGTCGGGGATGGCTCGCTGTTCCCGACCGGCATCGGTGTCAACCCGATGATCACGATCATGGCCCTCGCCCGGCGCGTCGCCCGGACGGTGCTGGCCGAGGGCCGCTCGGCGGGCTGAGCGCGGGCGGTCGCTCCGCGCGGGAGCAGACGGCATGCGCCTCAGGCGACCGCGATCGCCTCGTCGTCGGCGGCGCCCGGCGCCGGACGGCGGCGGGTCGAGGCGCCGCATCCGGTCCGGGAGACGATCAGAGAGCGCGACGCCGACGACGATGACGGCGCCGGCGACGACTGGATCGGCGTCGACCGACTCGTCGAGGATCAGCCAGCCGAGGAAGACCGCGACGACCGGGTTCACGAACGCGTAGGTCGTGACAGGGGCAGGGGCGCCTGACGCGGAGCACCCAGCGCGAAGGCGGTGAACGCGACCAGGCTGCCGACGACGGTCAGGTAGGCGAGGGCGAGGAGCGAGTCGCGAGTCACGGCGGCGGCGTCGAACGTCGCCGAGCTCGCCGGAGGCCGACGCCATCGCCGCGAGGACCAGCCCGCCGGACAGCATCTGGAGCCCGGTCGCCACGAGCGGTCGCCGGGGCAGGCGGCGCGGTGCGAGGCGAACAGCGAGCCGATCGCCCAGGCGATCGGCGAGAAGATCAGGGCCGCGAGCCCGGCCGGGTCGAGCGCGCCGGTCGCCGCCGAACGCCGCGGCCGACGAGGATGGCCACGCCGACGAACCCGATCGCGATGCCCGACGATCGCCAGCGGCGGCAGCCGCTCGCCGAGGAAGACCCGGCCGAGGATGGCGACCCAGACCGGCATCATCGCGATCAGCAAGCGCGGCGATGCCCGACGGCACGGTCTGCTCGCCGAAGGCGACCACGCCCATGCCCGCCGCCCATCAGCAGCGCGCCGACGATCGCGCAGTCGCGCCACTCGCGGCGGGTCGGCCGGACCGAACGAGCCCGCCCTCGCGCGCGATCGACCAGGCGAGCAGGACGGCGCCGGCGATCGCGAACCGGATCGCCGCCATCACGAACGGCGGGATCGACTCGACCGCGACGCGATCCCGAGGTAGGTCGAGCCCCAGACGACGTAGAGGATGAGCATCGCCGAGCCAGACGAGCGCCGCCGCGCGGCGGCGGGCTCGCGGGCGCGTTGGCATAGTCGGCTGGTCCAAAGTAACCGCAGTGTACGGCGTCAGGGTCAGCCGTCAGCCCCGAAGACGCGTCCGGGACCTGCTGCCGTCAGGCGACGGCCGCCGCATGCCGGCCGGCAGACCTGGCACGGCCGGTAGCCCGCGCTCTGACGCGGCCATGCCGAGCGGAACGTCGACGCGGTGCCGGTCGGTGACCCGGCGGGCGTCGCGGCAGGTCGGCAGGCAGTAGATGTGGGTCGTGTCCGAGCCGATGAAGCGGACGCCCGCCGGCGGCCAGGCCTCCAGCCCGTCAGGGTCGAGCGCCCTCGGCGGCCAGGATCGTCCGCTTGTTCTCCGGGCCGCCGAGCGAGTACTGGCCGATCGTCCCGTCGCGTCCGGACGACGCGATGGCAGGGCACGATCAGCGGGCACCGGGTTGTGGCCGAGCGCCGTCCCGACCGCGCGGACCGCCTTCGGGCGCCCGATCTCGGCGGCGATCCAGCCGTACGGCCGGACCTCGCCGCGCGGGATCTCGAGGGCCTTGCGCCAGACGTCGCGCTCGAAGTCGGTGTGGCCGCGCAGGTCGAGGTCGATCCGGACCCGGCGGTCGCCGGCCAGCCGTCGCTCGATGGCGGGCGCGAGGCCGGTCCGGCAGGCCGTCCGGCGGCTGGGCGGCGGCCGGCCCGGTGCGCATGGATGCCGGGCCTCGAACGCGGCGTCGTCGTCGGCCGCCTCGACCGCCGACACGCCCAGCCCGTTCCAGGCGACGACGCAGCGGCCCGATCGGCGACTCGAACAGCGCGTAGTGGTCGGCCAGGCCGACCCGGCCAGGACGGCCGGGCGAGCGTGGCGGCGCCGGGGTCGCAGGGCGGCCAGGGCGGCCTCGATCGCCGGATCGAGGGTCGGTCATGCGGTCATCTCCTCGCGCTCGTGCCGCTGGGCGGCCTCGAACGCGGTGCGCAAAGCGGCCAGGCCGCGGTGGACATGGGCCTTGACGGTGCCCTCGGGTCGACCGAGGGCCGCCGGCGATCTCCGGGTACGACAGGCCGTCGACGTGGCGAAGGACGACGGCCGCTGCGGTAGGCGGGCGGAGGCTCGGCAGCAGGTCGGGCCCACCGTCGGCTCGCGCGACTCGCGGCGGCAGCGGGCCGCCTCGGCGGTCGTCCGCTCGGGGCTCGAATCTCGCCGGGCAGCGGCTCGTCGAGTGACCGGGCGAGCGCGGACGCCGGCGCTCGCCGGCCGAGTCGCGACCGGCACAGTTGAGCACGATCGTGGCCAGCCAGCCGCGCAGGCGGAGCGTCGCGGATCCGGGCCGCGGTCGTAGCCGGCGAGCGCGCGATAGGCCCGGACGAAGGCGTCCTGGGCCGCCTCCTCCGCATCGCGCGGGTCGCCGCAGCATCCGGAGGGCGATCGAGTAGAGCCGGTCCTGGTGGGCCATGACGAGCGCCTCGAACGACGCGTCGAGGTCGGCCGGCGAGCGCGGTCGACGAGCCGCGCTGTCGGCGTCCATCGGTCGCCCAGAACCCGCGGATCATGGCGCATCGACCGTTCGGGTCGTCGGCCGGCCGGATCCGGCGGATCCATCGACGGCTACCCGGACGCGACCGTTGCCGCCGGGCGGCGTCCGGCCGTGCGACAATCGCCGGCGATGGCCCGCGACGATCGCTTCGACGACCTCATCGCCAGCCTCGGCGGGTTTCACCGGTCTGGCTGATCTACCTCGGGCTCGAGCTCGGGCTGTTCGCGGCCGATCCGGGCCGCCGGCGCGAGCGGCGTGACCGCCGACGAGCTGGCCGACGCGACGCGGGCTGCCGGCCGACCGGCGGTCGCGGCCTGGGCCTGGGCGGCCGACGCGCACGACCTGGTCACGCTCGAAGACGGCCGCGCTGACGATCGACGACGACGTCGCCGCGATCCTCCTCGACGACGGCCGGCCGCGATTACCTGGGCGGCCAGTTCGTCCATGGCGGTCGTCGCCTCGCTCGATTGGGGCGGGATGGCCGACTTCTTCCGGACCGGCCGAACCGATCGCACGAGCGGCCGGACCGCTATCGCGTCGGCGATCGAGCGGCTGACCGCGCCAGGACATCGCGGTCTTCTTCCAGGAGGCGCTGGCCGCCCTGCCGCAACTCGTCGGCCGACCTCGCGCGGGGCGGGCGGGTCGTCGACGTCGCACTGCGGCGGTGGTCGCTGGCTCATCGCCATGGCGCGGCGGTTCCCGGCGCTCGAGCTCGTCGGCGTCGAGTTCGAGGCCGATTCGGTCGTCCGGGCGCGGGCCACGATCGCGGCGGCCGGCCTCGACGACCGGATCACGATCCGCCAGGCGAGGCGCGACCGAGCCCGGCAGCGTCGGCGAGTTCGATCTGGTCTACTTCCAGTACGCGCTGCACCAGCTCGCCGACGCACCGGCGCGTCGCTCGGGCGGCCTGGGACGGCCCTCGCGCCCGGGCGGCCGGCTCATCGTCCTCGATTGGCCGCTGCCGTCCGCGGCCGGACGAGTTCCGGACGCGCCACGGCGAGCTCATCGCGGGCGTCCAGCTCGACGAGCTGTACCAGGGCACGGCGCTCGCGACGCGCGAGCAGTTCCGGGCATGGTTCGCGAGGCGGCCTGCCGACCCCGGCCCCCATCGACCTGCCGTCGGGCGCCTCGCTGTTCCTGGCCGAGCGCCCTGACGTTCGCGTCCGACGCCGGGCCGAGCCGCGGTCCCCGTCTAGCCGCTGATCTCGAACGTGCCGTCATATCGGGTGTGGACCGGCAGTGGAACGGATACGTCCCGGTGGCGTGAAGGACGAGCGCGCCGGCTCGCACTCTTGCCGAGGTCGTCCGTCGTGCAGTCGCCGTCATCGAGGGTGGCCGTGTGCGGTACCGAGACCCGGTTCGGTGAACGTGATCGACGTCGCCGACCTTGGCCGTGATCGTCCGCCGGCATGAATGCGCGGTCCTCGATCGAGACGTCCACGGTGCCCGGTCGTCCCGTCGACGCGCAGGCTCCGGCGGCCGGCCGAGGCGACGGCCGATCGGCTCGGGCGGACGCCGACCGCGGACGGCGTGCGCGGCGTCGCGCGTCGGAGCCGCATCGCCGCTGCCAGCGCCGGAACATGCGGCGACGTCCGCGACGCGCAGGCGGTCAGGACGAGTCCAGCGGCCGGCGATGAGCGGTCTGAGCGAGCGACATGGCACATCCTTCCGATCGTCGTCGTGCATCGTCGGCTGACACCGCCCGGTACGCGTGTCATCGTCACGACGGTTTCCGGACGAGCCACGGGTGCCACGCCGAGTCGACCCGGCGACGATGCGTCCGGCTGCTGCTCCACGAGGCCCGGGTCCATGCCGTCCCGAGTCGCGAGCTGCGCGACCTCGGCGATGCGATCCTGCTCCACGATCCCGCCGGACCCGGAGCCGTTCTGGAACCGACTGGAGGCCGTCCGCTGGCCGGACGACCCGGATGCCTTCGACCGGCGCCTGGCCGAGATCCTCGTCCTGTTCGCGGGCCTCGGGCGGCAGCCGCACATCTGGCTCGTGCCGCCGCACGACGCGCCGGCCGATCTGTGCGGACGCCTGGCTCGCCAACGGGTTCGAGGACCTGGGCCCGGGCACACGTGATGGCGCTCGGTCGATCCGGCGCCGTCGCAGGCGGCGCCGTCGGGCGCTCGCCGACGCCGGCGTGAGCGATCGAGCGCCTCAGCGGGGCTGCCGGGGACGCGGACGGCGCTCGCGGCGGCGACGATCGTCGGTGTCCTGCTCGACGCGTTCGGGGTCGGAGGCGGCGCGCCGAGCCGGGGATCGAGGCCGAGATCCTCGCCTCGCTTGGGCGATCCGCGGTTCACCCATTACCTCGTCCGTGATCGATGGCGCAGCCGGCGGCGGTCGCGCGTCGGGCGACGTTCGACGGTGCGAGCTACCTCTCGTCGATCGGGACGCTGCCTGGCGCGCGCGGGGCCGCGGGCTCGGCCGGCCTGGTGACCGCGCCGCGACCGCGGACGGCTTCGCCGCCGGCAGCGACGTCGTCCACCTCGGCGTGTTCGCCGACAACGACGTCGCCGATCGGCGATCTACCACGCGCCTGGCTTCGCGTTCGTCGGGCGAGCCCGGCCCGGACATGCTGCTGATCTGATGACGCGGCGCGGATCCGACCGCGCGGTCGGCGACCGCGGACGCTGCCGAAGCCCGGCCGCCTCCAGGCGCTCGGCTGGGCGACGGTCGAGCTCGACCGGGCCGCGTCGAGCTCCGCCGCTGCTCGTCCGGGGACGGACTTCGCGATCGCCGCCGACTGCGGCACCTGGGGCGCGTCGTGTCGCGTCTGGCTGCGGCGCAGCCGCGGCGTGCGCGGGCTCCCGCACGGCTGCCGGCTCGTCGTCCTGCTCGAGCCGATCGACCGAGGGGCGCCTGGCGGCCGACCCTCGCCCGCCACGGCGAGGGCCGTGCGTGGCCTGGTACGCTGAGTGCCGATCCGGGAGAGCCGGTCGGCCGACGGCCGGTCCCGGCCGCGCCGGGCCCGTTCGGGCCGGAACGGCTCGTCGCCGGCGACCCGCTCGCCGGACCGCATCGTTCCTGCTCTCGGTCGAGCCGGCTACCATCGACGCCATGACCGAACCCAGTCCGACCATCCGTCCCGCCCGCGCGCGCCGACGCCGAGGCCGATCGCCGCCCTGTTCACCGACGAGGGCTATCCGGCCGGCCCGAGCGACATCGTCGAGCGGCTCGAGCCGGTTCGCCTCGGCGCACGTCGCAGGTCATCGTCGCGGAGCACGATGGCGCGATCCTCGGGTTCATCGCGATCCATGCCCTGCCGCGCTTCGAGCACGACGACCGGATCGTGCGGATCCTCGCCCTCGTGGTCGATGCCGGGGCGCGCGAGCGCGGCGTCGGGCGGCGCGCTGATGGCCGAGGCCGAGCGGATCGGCGCGCGAGCTCGGCGCGGCATTCATCGAGGTGACGGCCGGTCACCACCGGCCGGACGCCCGCCGCCTGTACGAGTCGCTCGGCTACGACGGGTCCGTGGCCGCGTACCTCCGCAAGAAGCTCTGACCGAGCCCCGCGACCACTCGTCCCTGGAGCGCGCCTCGAGCCCCGCGGCGCTGTCGCGCTTCCCGCGCCTCCGCCTGCGCGAGGGCGCGTCCGAACTGCTCGACCTGCCCTGGGAGCGGCCGCTCGACGGGTGGTCCGCGACCGGACGGGTCGCTCGGCGTGCGGTTCACGCGAGCTGCCGGTCGGCCCGTCGCGCCACCTCGTCCGGTTCCTCGTGTCGGATCGGCGGACGTATGCGCTCAAGGAGGAGCCCGACTCGGGTCGCCCGCACCGAGTTCGACGTCCTCCGCCATCTCGAGGAGCTCGGCCTGCCGGCGGTCAGCGCGCGTCGGGCTTGCGCGAGGCCGCGGAACGCACGGCGGCCATCCTCGTGACCGAGTACCTCGCCTTCTCGATCCAGTACCGCCGCCTGCTGATGCGCTTCCCGCTCGGTCCCGGGCCATACCGCGACCGCCTGCTCGACGCGATGGCCTGGCTGCTCGTGGACCTCCACCGGGCCGGCGTCTTCTGGGGCGACTGCTCGCTCGCGAACACGCTGTTCCGGCGCGACGGCGACAGGATCCAGGCGTATCCTCGTCGACGCCGAGACGAGCGAGATCCACCCGTCGCTGTCGGACGGCCAGCGCGCCTACGACCTCGACATCCTCGTCGAGAACGTGGCCTTCGGGCTGGCCGACCTCGGCGCCATGCAGGGCCGGGACGGACGCCGACGACGACGCCATCGAAGCGGCCGAGACCGTGCGGACTCGCTACGCCGCCGTGTGGGACGAGCTGTCACTCGAGACCCGAGCTGTACGCCGACGACCGCCACGCGGTCCGGGCCCGCATCCGCCGCCTGAACGAGCTGGGCTTCGCCGTCGACGAGATCTCGCTCGAGCCGACCGGCGCCTGCAGGGCGACAGTCCGGCTCAGGGTCGCGGTCGCCAGCCGTCGCTTCCACTGCGCGCGAGCTCCAGCGGCTGACCGGGTCTGGTCGCGCTCGAGGGCCAGGCCCGGCTGCTGCTCAACGACCTGCGCGAGTACCGGCACGTGGCTCGAGTTCAACGGCGGGATCCGGTCGACCGAGGCGGCGGCGCCGAGCGCTGGCTGGCGGACGTCCTCGAGCCGACGCTCGACCACGCTGCGTCCCGGCCATCGGGCCTGGCCGCGACCCGATCCAGGCGTACTGCGACGTCCTCGAGGAGAAGTGGCTCCTGTCCGAGGCGGCCGGCCGCGGACGTCGGGCTCGGGACCGCGATCGACGCGTACCTCGGCCTCGGCGCGCCGGCGCCGGAGGCGTGACGGCAGCGACCCGACGCTGGTCGCGCCTCGACATCGACTGGTCGACGGGCTGGGACCGACCAGCGAGTCGACCGCGACCGGACCGCGACGCGCCGACGCCAGCTGGCGAGGACGCCGCGATCGGTCCTCGCCGACCATGGCTGGACATGCACGGCTCGACGATGGCGACCCGATGACGACCAGACGAACCGGTCATCCACGTCCGCGGTCTGGTCAAGCGCTACGGCGACGTCCAGGCGGTGGACGGCATCGACTTCGACGTGGCGCGCGGCGAGATCTTCGGGCTGCTCGGCCCGAACGGCGCCGGCAAGACGACGACCGTCGAGATCCTGGAGGGCCTGCGACCGCCCGACGGCGGCGAGGTCGCGCGTGCTCGGGCGTCGACGTCGCGACCGGCGCCGATGCGCTCAAGCCGCGGATCGGGGTCAGCCTCCAGACCGCGGCGCTCTACCCGAAGCTGACCGTGGTCGAGGTCATCGACCTGTTCCGCAGCTTCTATCGCGACCGTCGCGCCCGACCGACGAGCTGATCGACGCGCTCGAGCTCGGCGAGCGTCGCAATGCCCGGACCAAGGACCTGTCGGGCGGCCAGCGCCAGCGCCTGGCGGTCGCGCTGGCGCTGGTCAACGACCCGGAGCTCGTCTTCCTCGACGAGCCGACGACGGGCCTGGACCCCGCCGCCCGGCGGGCGCTGTGGGACCTCGTCCGCGGGCCTCAAGGCCGATGGCCGGTCCGTCCTGCTGACGACCCACTACATGGAGGAAGCCGAGATCCTGTGCGACCGGCTCGCGATCATGGACCACGGCCGGATCCTCGAGATGGGCACGGTCGACGAGCTGATCGTCGACAGCGCTTCAAGGAGCGCGCGGTCCGCTTCGACCGCGATCGAGGCGCTCGACGATGCGGACCTCGCGGCGCTGCCGGCGCGTCACCTCGGTCAAGCACGACGACGGCGAGGTCCTGCTCTACACCGCGCGACGTCGCGGCCGACGATCGGCGGCGCTGCTGGCGCTGACCGAGTGCGCGCGGCGATGGAGCCGCAGAACCTGGGCGATCCGGCGGGCGACCCTCGAGGACGTCTTCCTCGACCTGACCGGCCGGGCGTTGCGGGACTGACGAGGCACCGATGCAGGCACTGCTCGCCCTGACCGCTCGCCAACATCCGGAGCTACACGCGCGACCGTGCGGCCCTGTTCTGGACGCTCGCCTTCCCGCTGATCTTCATCTTCATGTTCGGGCTCATCTTCCAGGGCGGCGGCAGCGCCGCGGCTGACGCTCGGCTGGGTCGACGAGGACGGATCGGCCGCGGCCACCAGCCTGCAGCAGGCATTCGCTGGGCAGCGACGGGCGACCGAACTGGTCGTCGTCGACCGCGATGCGGCGCTCGCCAAGATGCGTGACGGCGAGGTCGATGGCGTCATCGTCGTCCCGAGCGGCTACGGCGACGGCGGTCGGCGGCGGCGACGCGGGGAGCGGCGGGCCGACCGCGGTCGCTCGTCTACACCGACCCGTCGCAGCTCGAACTACGGTCGCGTCGGTCTACCAGCGCGGTCGGGGCCGTGCTCGGCGTGGTCAACCTGGGTGGCCGGCCGCCGCTCGTGGTGCCGCAGCGCGGAGACGTCCAGACCGAGAACCTCAACTTCATCAGCTACTTCGTGCCGAGCATGCTCGGGCTGTCGGTCATGCAGGTCGGCATCTTCGCCGCCATCCCGCTCGTCGCCGACCGCGAGAAGCTCATCCTCAAGCGGCTGGCCGCGACCCCGCTGCGGCGCTGGCAGCTGGTGGGCTCGAACGTCCTGATGCGCCTGCTCATCGCGCTCGCCCAGGCGGTCATCATCGTGGCGGTCGGCGTGCTCTTCTTCGGGGTCGAGATCACGGGTCCGCTGGATCCTGACCGTCGTCTTCGTGTCGCTCGGCGCGGTGGCGTTCCTGGCCCTCGGCTACGTCATCGCCTCGTTCGCCAAGACCGAGGACGCGGCCAACGGGATGACCAGCGTCGTCCAGTTCCCGATGATGTTCCTGTCGGGCACGTTCTTCCCGATCGACCGCGATGCCGCCGCCGCTCCAGGCGATCGCCCGGCTCATCCCGCTGACCTACCTGTCCGACGCGCTCCGCCAGGTGATGGTCGGCGGGGCCGCGTTCGCGCCGCTGTGGGTCTGCGCGGCCGTCCTGCTCGGCTGGCTCGTCGTCTGCTTCGGCATCGCCTCGCGCAAGTTCCAGTGGCAGTAACGGCCGGGCGGTCGCCCGGCCTGGACGGCCGGGCGCTACCAGCGCTCCTCGTGGACCATGTCGTCGAGTGGCGCGCCGGCCGCCGGACCGGGGCGGCCGGGTGAGGTCGGACGGATCGGCCGGGTAGCCGAACGAGAGCAGGTACTCGCAGTGCTGGTCGTCTGGGTAGCCGAGCAGCTCGCCGGGCGAGGTCGTGCTCGTAGACCGTCGCCGGCACGCTGCCGATCCCGAGCTCCCAGGCCGCGAGCATCATCGATCGGCGGCCTGGCCGAGGTCGAACATGATCGAGAGCGGCGCGCCGTCGGCGCGCGCGGATCCGGCGTGACCAGGGCGATGCCGACCGCGGCCCCGGCGAGGTGCCCGGCCCACGGCCCGACGCTCGAGAGGGCCCGCAGGTGGTCGCGATCGCGGCACACGATGAACGTCCAGCGCTGCAGGTTCTTGGTGCTCGCCGCGCGACGGCCGGCCCGCAGGATCGCGGTCGAGATGGCCGGCGTCGAGCGGCCGGTCGGCGAAGCGGCGGATGACCCGCTTCGAGGCGATGGCCTCCCAGACCGGATCGCGCCTGGCTCGGTCACGGTCGGCCGGGCTGCGGTCGGGCCGGGCGGCCGGCCTCGGCTCGGGGCGCCGCGGGTCGCGCCCGGGCAGCGCGACCTGGGCGAGGGTGCGGAGGCCGCCGGGCGTGTCGTCGACCGCGTCGAAGCGCTGCCTCGCCGTCGGGGATCCGCTCGGCCGGGGTCGCGGCGGCCGGTCGCGCGGCGGCTCGTCGGGTCGAGCGGGCCGCCGAGGGCCCGGTCGCGAGGAAGCCGGCGACGAGCCCGCGGTAGCCGGCGTCCTCGTACAGCCACGAGTGCTGGCCGCCCGCGACGATGACCAGCGTCTCCACCGGCCCGCGATCGGGTCGTCGGCGCGGGCCGCCCGGGCGGCCGTCGCCAGCCGGTCCAGGTGGCTCGGCGGCACGACGGTGTCGTCGCTCGCCGTGGGCCAGCAGGACCGGGCCGCCGTAGCGGGCGATCGCCGCGGTGGCACTGATGTCGATCGACGCGATGGCCGCGCGGTCGCAGGTAGACCCGGGTCGTCAGCCAGGCGAGCGGGTAGGCGATCGGGTCGGGGATCGGGCAGTCGCGCGAGCCGGAACGTCTGGCGCGTCAGGCGGTACGGGTCGGCCGGCGCCGAGGTGGCGACGACGGCCGCGACCCGCGGGTCGGCGGCGCCGGCGAGGATCGCCCCGATCGCGCCCATCGAGTGGCCGGCGATGGCGCCCGACGGTCACCTCGGGCTGGTCGATGAGCGCTCGGAACGCGGCCAGCGCGTCCAGCCCGAACTCGCCCGCGCTGATCGGCAACGTCTCGGCCGGATTGGCGCCGTGGCCGCGGACGTCGATGGTCAGGCAGTGGAAGCCCGCGGCGTGGAGGAAGACCGCCATCGGCAGGGTCCGGTCGCGGGCCGACTCCCAGCCGTGGACGAGCGCCACGCCGGGTCCGGGCGCGCCGTCGCGCGCGGGGATGAACCAGGCCGGCAGCTCAAGGTCCCCGGAGTGCACGGTCGTGACCTCGAACGGCAGCCCGAGGTCGGCCGGGGTCAGCAGCGGCGGGTGCGGCCGCGGATAGCCGGCGCGGGCGCGATACGCCAGCGCGAACCGATAGGCGAGGCCGAGCGGAGCGGCGGCGATAGCCGCGATGATCCCCGCGCGGCGTACGATTCCCATGTGGGTAGGGGACGGCACCACGGTCGACCTGTCAAGCGCCGTTCGGCTCCTTGTGCGTCAAGGACGGTTGGTAAGTCCCACCCCGTCCGTGCCATAGAACCTGACGCGACGGTGCGGCACGCTCGGCCACGATGGACGGGACGGCGACGACGGGCAGGACAGGGCGACCGAGGCTGGTGATCGCCAACCGCCCGACGGTCTGCTCGAAGGGCCACAGGGGCAGCATCACCCTGTGGGGTCGGCGGGACTGGACGAGCGCGCCCTACCGGCGGCAGCGGTTCCGATGCGTGCCCGCCGACGGCTCCGCCCCGCACACCTTCTCGCTCGGTCGTCGCCGTCCGAGCGACGCGCACGGCGCGGGCGAGGAGTGCCTGACCTGCGACGTGAAGCCGGGCGTGGCCCAGGGGCCGATCTCGCCGCCCGACCACCTCCACACCGCCGTCGAGATCGCGCGTCTGCTCCAACTCGTCGCGCAGGGGATGTCGCTCCGCAAGGCAAGCCGCACGATCCGGCTCGAAGCCCACCGCTACGTCGAGGACGCGCACGGGATGCGGCACGCCAGCCGCCAGCACGTGCTCGCGGCCCGCTACCTCGACCTGTTCGGGACCGCCATCGACAAGGCCCTCGCGCCGACCCGGTGCCCCCGGATCCTGATCCTCGACAGCAAGCCGCTGAACCTGCGTGCCTACGGAGCCGACGACCTCGACCCCCTCTGGAACCGCGACGAGCGCGGCGGCGCAGTCCTGATCGCGGTCGGCGGCGACGACGCCAAGCAGGCGATGATGCCGTGGCGGATCGGCCTCGCCCCCGACGAGACGGGACGCTCGTGGATCGACTTCCTCGACGAGATCGACCCGACGGGCGACGGCCCCGAGTGGGTGGTCGCGGACGGCGCGGGTGCCATCGCCAACGCGGTCGCCCGTCGCTGGCCCAACGCCAACTTCTACTCGTGCGAGTTCCACCTGCGCCGGCTGATCCGCGAGGCCGCCCGCAGCGACGGGATCAACCCCGACGACCCGGCCAACGCCGACGTGTTCCGCAAGGCGCAGTGGTCCAACCACGACTGGGACGCCGTGCCGCGCGCTCGCCACCGCGAGGCAGGCGCGGACGCTCGCGGGCTGGTGCCAGACCAACGACGCGCTCATCCGCCAGCAGGTCGCCCTCCACCGCCAGTTCTTCGGCTTCCCCCGGAGCAACGCCGCCGCCGAGCGGATCCTCGACTGGATCGACGCCCACTTCGGCAGGCGTCGGCGCTACTCGCTCCGCAACGCGGCCCGGCTCCAACTCGTGCTCGCGCTCGTGCGCGCCCACCACGCGGGGCAGGCCGACCTCGCCACGTTCGGCGGCATCGTCAAGGCGACGATGCGCGACCTCCGCCCCGACCAGCACTTCGCCTGGACCGCGAGGCACGACTCGCGCGGCCCGCTGTGCTCCATCGGGCAGCTCATCGTCGATGCCCACGACCGGGCGGCGAAGGGCAAGGCGACCTACGACGCGGCGGCGAAGGCACGGTCGGTCATCGCCAACGTCGCCGCCCTCAACGCGTCGCTCGCGGAGATCGGCCTGCCGCCGATGGAGGCGACCGTCTCGCCGGGCCGCGCGACGGCCTCGGTCAAGGTCGCAGGCAGGATGCTCACCGACTTCCCGCTCGTGCTGCGGGACTGGGACACGGCGGCGAACAGCCGGCTCGCCTCATCGGTGAAGGCCGGCTCGGGCTACAAGGCGAAGTGGAAGTGCCACAGGTGCGGCCACACGTGGGAGGCGGAGGTCGCCCAGCGGACCGTCCGTCAGACCCGCTGCCAGCGGTGCTCGACCGAGCGAGCCGACGGCCTCAACGCGCTCGCGGCGGTCCGGCCGGACCTCGTGCGCGAGTGGGACAAGGCCACCAACGCCCCGCTCCGGCCCGAGAAGATCAAGGCGACCTACGACAAGACCGTCTCGTGGATCTGCCCCGACGACCCCGAGCACCCGCCCTACCGGATGTCGCCCTTCACGCGCGGCAAGATGGCGGTCGGGTGTGCCTTGTGCCGCCGGAAGGCGTTGGCGCAGGAGCGACGAGCAGCCTAACGCTTGCTCGCGATCAACCAGGGTCGAGCGGGCAGGAGACGTCGCGCGGCGACCATTCGAGGACCTCGAAGCCGGAGGCGTATCGCTCTCCAGCCGGCGAGATCCCGGTCCGAAACTCGACGCCATCAGATCCGATCACCACGACTGCATCTCCGCGGCCCGAGTGCGTGGTCCTGGAGAGGACCTCACAGGTCTCCGTCGTGATGATGACGACGCCAGTGAACAAGTCCTCGCCGTGACCGATCTCTGGAAGGTTGTCCATCATGGTGGCGCGAGCGGGGATCCGCCGGCCGCGGCAGTCCTTGAGAGGGCGGGCATCGTCACAGAGGAAGACAACGAGCCGCTCGGGACGCTCATTTCGGGTGATGACTCGCGCCGGAGAGCGATCCCCGAACTGCGTCACGAACACTGCGAACGCGATTGCCGCGGCAGCGAGCGCGACGGCAGTGGCTCCCCCCACAAACTTCAGTGCCGTTCTCATTCCTGGACGATGGGTCGTTCGGACTTCAGACGCAAGTGGCGGAAGGTGGGCGTCGTGAGTCCATGCGGTGACGTCCCGGGACGAGGCCGCTGACTTATCAACCGGGCGTGACGCACAAGTCCACCGGCGGCGGTTGACAGGTCGTGGGTGAAG
The DNA here is from genome assembly GCA_963837675.1 of uncultured beta proteobacterium. Lineage (GTDB taxonomy): Bacteria > Pseudomonadota > Gammaproteobacteria > Burkholderiales > Burkholderiaceae_C > Rubrivivax. The sequence continues at coordinate 16,011 of CAWIOH010000009.1, forward strand.
GTGGCGATGCCGCAGTGGCGCGGCGGATACGTGGATACGAATGCGGTTCGGACGATGGCGTGGATCCTCTCGGTCGACGCGCCCAAGCGAAGACGTGCCGGGGAAGGTCGGCGAGGGTGTCGCTGCGGAGCGGGACCCGCGGACCCGGGTGAACGGCCCGACCCGCGAAGGGCGGGCCGTTCGTTCGGACGGCCGGTCTAGGCGGCGCGCACGTTCGCGGCGCGCGGACCCTTGGGGCTCTGCTCGATGTCGAACTCGACGCGCTCACCGCCGTTCAGGCGGTCGAAGTCGAGCGATGCGTCCACGCCGCTGCGATGGAAGAAGTATTCCTTCTCATCCTCGGCGGAGATGAAGCCGAAGCCGCGATCGGCGACGACCTTCTTGATGGTTCCGGTGGCCATGGTGGACCCTCCGATGTTCCCGAACAGGGAGGCAGACGCACGGTCCGTTCGAGAGAGGTCGACCACGCGGAGCGGTGCCACACAGCGCGGCACGTCTCCACCGTAGCACACGCGTCGAGGCGGACCGGCCGATCCTCAGCCCTCGACCTCCGAATCCAGCGGCATGGCGGGCTCCGGCGCACCGACGGCGCGGGGTGCCGTCTGCGCGATGACCACGCCGAGCAGGATCAGCCCCGCCCCGACAAGCTGCACCGGCGCCAGCCGCTGATCGAGCAGCAGCGCCGCCAGCGCGACGATGTAGACCGGTTCGACGGTCGAGACGAGCGCGGCCTGTGCCGCCCCCAGCCGTCGCGCGCCCGCATAGAACGTCTGGATCGCCAGGAACGACGCCACGAATCCGATCGCCACGAGGCCGGGCCATGCCGCGGTGGGCACCGTCGTCGGGTCCAGCGGCTGACCCGCGGCTGCGCCACCCAGTGCGAATACGGCCGCGGTCGCCGTCATCATCACGGCCGTCGTGACCGCCGCGTCCCCGGCCGTCGAGGCTTCGTCGGGGGCATCGCTGCCGAGCCGGTCGCGCCGCTCCCCGGACAGCCGCGCGGACAGGATGATCCAGACCGAGTAGATGAACGGCGAGAGCATGACGAGGGCGATGCCGGTCACCGGTGGCGCGGTCGCGACATCGATGCCACCAAGGGCCAGCACCACGCCGACCAGCGCGATGCCGAGCGCGATCCACGGCCGCCGCCCGGCCAACCGCGTCGCGAACCGCAACGAGAGGACCGCGACGATCACCGGATACGTGTAGACCAGCACCCCGGCAAGGGCTGCGGGCACGGTCTCCAGCGCCGCGTAGTACGTGCCCGCGTTCCCGGTGTACAGCGTGCCAAGACCAAGGGCGATCGCGACCTGGCGCTTCGACAGACGCCCGACCGCCGCTCGTCGACCGGCCGACACCCCGACCCAGACCCAGGCGAGCGTCGCCCCGATGAGGAACCGCCAGCCAAGCAGCGTCAGCCAGTCGACGCCGGTGTCGTAGACCGGCGCCGCGAGGATCGTGCCGGACCCGAATCCGGCCGCCGAGACGAGCACGAGGGCGATCCCGATGAGGCGTCGACGGTCCATGGCCGGGCGAGGCTATCAGCCTGCAACCACTCGCGCGGGGACGGTCTACACTTCGATCCGTGACCGACTTCTCAGAAGGCGCGGTCGCCCGTCGCGTCCCGGCACTGACCGACGAGCGATTGCGCGTCCTCAGCCGACGCCAACCCGTGACCGTGCTCCCGGGCACCAGCCTGGCCGAATGCCTGCGCGCGATCCAGCGGACGGGCACGGGAGATTCGGTGTTCGTGTGCGAGCCCGACGGGCGTCTCCTCGGCGTCCTCACCGAGCGCGACATCTTCGGGCGGATCGTGGCCGCCAACATGGACCTGAGCCAGCCGGTCGAATCGCTCATGACCCGCGAGCCGCGGACGCTCGACCTTGATCAGACCATCCGCGACGCCATCGACCTGATGCAGACCGGCCGGTACCGCAACGTCCCGACCGTGGACGCGCAGGGCCGACTCATCGGGGTCATCCGCCAGCAGGACATCATCAAGTACCTGGCCGAGTCGTTCCCCGAGGAGCTGCTCAATCTCCCGCCTCGGCCGCATCAGCGCATGAAGGAGCCGGAAGGCGCGTGACGACCACGAGGGAGCCAGAGCTCCCGACCCAGGAACTCGAGCGGGTCACGATCCGCTTCGCCGGCGATTCCGGCGACGGCATGCAGCTCACCGGCACCCAGTTCACCCGGACGGCCGCGGTCTTCGGCAACGACATCAGCACCCTGCCCGACTACCCCGCGGAGATCCGCGCCCCGGCCGGTTCGCTGCCCGGCGTCAGCGGCTTCCAGATCTCGTTCAGCTCGACGGAGATCCACACGCCCGGCGACGAGCCGGACGTGCTCGTGGCCATGAACCCGGCCGCGCTCAAGACCAATCTCATGGACCTGCCTGCCGGTGGCGCGCTCATCGTCAACAGCGATGCCTTCACGGCGGCCAACCTGGCGAAGGCGGCGTACGCCACCAATCCGCTGACCGATGGCTCGCTCTCGTCCTATGTCACCTTCGAGATCCCGATCTCGACGCTCAACGAGCGATCGCTCGACGGGCTGGACATGACGAGCAAGCAGAAGGACCTGACCAAGAACTTCTTCGCGCTCGGGATCATGTTCTGGCTGTACGAGCGGAGCATGGACCCGACGACCGAATGGATCGACCAGAAGTTCGGTGCTCGCCCCATCGTCGCCGAGGCCAACAAGCGGGCCCTCAAGGCCGGCTACGCGTTCGGCGAGACGACCGAGATCTTCCACACCCACTACCGCGTCAAGCCGGCCAAGCTCGCACCCGGGACGTATCGCAACATCACCGGCAACGAGGCGGCGGCCCTCGGCTTCCTCGCCGCGTCACACCTGGCCGATCGGCCGCTGTTCTACGGCAGCTATCCGATCACTCCGGCCAGCGACATCCTCCATCAGCTCTCGGGCTACAAGGCCTTCGGGGTCAAGACCTTCCAGGCGGAGGACGAGATCGCCGCCATCGGGGCCACGATCGGGGCGAGCTACGGCGGGGCCCTGGGCCTGACCGCGAGCTCCGGTCCCGGCATCGCCCTCAAGGCGGAGGCCATGGGCCTCGCGGTGATGACCGAGCTGCCGCTGGTGATCATCGATGTCCAGCGCGCCGGCCCGTCCACGGGCATGCCGACCAAGAACGAGCAGTCCGACCTGCTGCAGGTCATGTTCGGGCGGAACGGCGACTCGCCGATGCCGGTGGTCGCGCCGGCCACGCCCGGCGACTGCTTCGATATGGCGGTCGAGGCCGCCAGGATCGCGCTCAAGTACATGACCCCGGTCGCGTACCTATCGGACGCGTTCCTCGCCAACGGTTCCGAGCCGTGGCGCATCCCGTCGCTGGCTGACTTCCCCTCCATCGGCGTCGCCAATGCCACCGACCCGGCCACGTATCGGCCGTACCAGCGCGATCCCGACACCCTCGCCCGGCCGTGGGCCGTGCCGGGGACCCCGGGTCTCGAGCATCGCATCGGCGGCCTGGAGAAGGCCGACATCACCGGGCAACGTCAGCTACGACCCGGACAACCACCACCGGATGCAACTGCTGCGCCAGGCCAAGGTGGCCGGCATCGCCCGCGACATCGCCCCGCTGGAGGTCTTCGGCCCGGAGCGCGGCGACCTGCTGATCCTCGGCTGGGGCTCCACGTACGGGGCCATCCGGTCCGCGGTCGAGCGGCTGCAGAGCGATGGCCGGTCCGTGGCCCACGCCCACCTGCGCCACCTCAATCCGTTCCCGGCCAACACCGGAATCGGTCCTGCGCAGCTATCGGCGAGTGCTGATCCCGGAGGTCAACCTGGGCCAGCTCCTGATGCTCGATCCGCGCCGCCTACCTCATCGATGCCGTCGGCTACGACAGGGTCCGCGGCAAGCCATTCCGCATCGCCGAGATCGTCGATGAGGCCGAGCGACTCCTCGGGGAGAGCCTGTCATGACCATGGAGACCAATGGACACGGGGACGGAACGACCGCGGCCGTGCCGACCCAGCCGGCCCTCAGCCCGGAGAACGCAGCCGTCATCCAGCTGACCCGCAAGGACTTCGTGTCCGACCAGGAGGTGCGCTGGTGCCCCGGCTGCGGCGACTACTCGATCCTCGCCCAGACCCAGAAGGTGATGCCCGACTTCGGCTATCCGAAGGAGAACATCGTCTTCATCAGCGGCATCGGCTGCTCCGGCCGCCTGCCGTACTACATGAACACGTACGGCTTCCACTCCATCCACGGCCGCGCCCCGACCCTGGCGACCGGGCTCAAGGCCGCCCGCCCGGACCTGATGGTCTGGGTCATCACCGGCGACGGCGACGCGCTGTCGATCGGCGGCAACCACGTCCTCCACTCGATGCGCCGCAACGTCGACATCAAGCTGGTCATGTTCAACAACCGGATCTACGGCCTGACCAAGGGCCAGGCGAGCCCGACCTCGGAGTTCGGCAAGCGGACGAAGTCGACGCCGATGGGTTCGGTCGACACGCCGATCATGCCGTTGACGATCGCGCTCGCCGCCGAGGCGTCGTTCGTCGCCCGCTCGCGTCGACACCCACACCGAGCACCTGCAGGGGACCCTCGAGCGGGCCGGCCGGCACCACGGCTCGTCGTTCGTCGAGGTCCTCCAGAACTGCAACATCTTCAACGACGGCGCGTGGCGCGACTTCACCGATCGCGAGGTCCGCGAGGACCGGATGCTCGTCCTCGAGCACGGCAAGCCGATGATCTTCGGCAAGGATCGCGACAAGGGCATCCGCCTGCGCGGGCTGCATCCCGAGGTCGTGACCATCGGCGAGGACGGCATCACCGAGGCGGACCTGCTCGTCCACGACGAGGCGGCCGAGGAGCCGTACCTCGCGCTGATGCTGTCGCGCATGTTCTGGCCGGAGTTCCCCGTCCCGGTGGGCGTCCTGCGGGCGACGAGCCGGCCCACCCACGACCAGCTCATCGACGACCAGATCGCCGCCGCGGTCGCGAAGTCGGGCAAAGGTGACCTGGATGCGGTGCTCCGCGGCGGCGAGACCTGGACCGTCGAATAGCGTCCGGTGACGGCCGGACGAGCAAGAGAGGGAGGCGATCTGGTGCGGCTCCATTGCCCGGCCTGCGGGTTCGAGAACCTGACGGGCGCGGAAGTCTGCGACAACTGTGGCGCGGATCTCGCCGGCCACGACGTCCCGCAGTCCGCGCGACGTTCCAGGGTCGCCTCATGGGCGAGCACCTCGATGAGCTCGGTGCGCCGCCACCGTTGGAGGTCGGGCCGGACACCGCCGCTCGATGTCGCCATCGCCCGGATGCACGAGGCCGCGAGCGACTGCGTCCTCGTCATGGCCGGCGAGCGGCTGGTCGGGATCTTCACCGATCGCGATGCCGTCGTGAAGGCGCCGGCAAGCGGCTGGCCGACTTCCGGTGGGCGATCTCATGACCCCCGATCCGGTCGTGCTGCGCCACGACGACCCGATCGCCATCGCGATCCACAAGATGGCGGTGGGTGGGTTCCGCCACATCCCGATCGTCGAGGACGGCCGGCCGACCGGCGTCGTCACCGCCCGCGACGTGTTCCACCATCTTGCGGCCTCGCTCGACTGACGTGCCGCGACGCGATCCGCGTCCTCGTCCTGGCCGACGACCTGATCTGGGCGGACCGACTTGTCGCGGGCCGTGACGGCCGCCGGGGCCCGCCGGTCCCCGTCGCGACGCTCGAGCGCTTCGTCGCTGGCCTGGGGCGGCGACGGCGCTGCGACCGCGATCGTCGACCTGACCGCCCGCGCGTACGACGGGCTCGCCGCGATCCAGGCGGCCGCCGCCGTCGGCTGGCGGTCCTGGCGGTCGGTCAGCACGACGACCACGACCTGCGCAAGCGCGCGCTGGCCGCCGGTGCGGAGCGCGTCCTGGCCTATCGGAAGCTGTTCGAGGACGGGCCCGCGACGATCGAGCGCTTCCTCGCCACGCCGGCGCCCGGCATGACGGCGTCGAGTGGAACGAGCAGGCCCGGCGCATCGAGCGTCCCGGTCATCCCGCCGGCGCGCTACGCCGACCGGCTCGACCGCGCGGCCGTGGGTGCCGGCGACGCCGGTCTGGCGGCCCTCCTCATCGGGGTCGGGTCAGACCTGCGCTACCTGACCGGCTACGGGGCCATGCCCCTCGAGCGCCTGACGATGCTCGTGGTCCGCCCAGGGCACGACCCGTTCATCGTGGTGCCGCGGCTGGAGGCGGCTGCGGCCGAAGCCGGGATGCGCGACCCCGGTCGAGATCCGCACGTGGGGCGAGACCGACGATGCCTATGCGCTGGGCACGGACGGTATCCAGGGGCCGGTCGCGGTGTCGGACCGATGATCGCCATGCATGTGCTACGGGTCCAGGCCGCACTCGGACCGTCGAGCCCGGTGTCGCTCGCCTCCCCGGTCCTGCGCGAGCTGCGGATGATCAAGGATCGCCGACGAGATCGCGCTCCTGCGCCTGGCCGCGCAGGCCGCCGATCGGGTCGTCGCCCAGATCGCCGCCGGGCGCCTCGTCGGGCGGACCGAGGCCGACGTCTCCCGCGAGGTGCGCGAGCGACTGGTCGCCGAGGGTCACGACGGAGGCCACGTTCGCGATCGTGGCGTGCGGCCCCAACTCGGCCTCGCCCCACCACGACGCCTCCGAGCGGGTGATCAAGGCGGGTGAGCCGATCGTCCTCGACATCGGCGGCGTGCTCGGTGGCTACGGCTGGGACATGACCCGGACGCTGTGGGTGACCGGTGGCGACCCGGCGAAGGGCCCCGACGAAGGAGTTCCGGCACCTGTTCGGCGTCCTGCACGCGGCCCAGGCCGCGGCGACCGCCGCGGTCCGGCCGGGCGACCGCGTCCGAGGCCATCGATGATGCCGCCCGCGCGCCGATCGAGGCTGAGGGCTACGGCGAGGAGTTCTTCCACCGGACCGGGCACGGCATCGGCCTCGAAGGCCACGAGGACCCGTATCTCGTCGCCGGCAACGCCGAGCCGCTGCGGCGCGGGCATGGCCTTCAGCGTCGAGCCCGGGATCTACCTCACCGGCCGGTACGGCGCCCGGATCGAGGACATCGTCGTCTGCGGCGACGACGGGCCGATCGTCCTGAACGAGGCGCCGCGCGAGCTGTACGTCGTCGACGGCTGATCGGGCTGCCCGGCGGCCCGCCGGGCGAGCCGAAGGCCGCCCTGCGGTATCATCGGTGCGACCGGCGGTCATCGCCGCGGTCCATCTGACGAAAGATCCGATGCCCACCCACCTGCGGCGGCCCTCCGTCGCCGACACCCACCCGCGCCGGGCCGTCACCCCGAGAGCGCGGTCCGATGAGTCGTCGCCATCACGGCCGGCCGCACCATGCGCGGCCGCGCCAGGACGGCCCGCGGACGACCGACCGGGACGACGGCGCGCCGGGCGCGCCGATGGGCGCCGCCGATCCGATCCGCGACCAACGGCCGGCGGGTGCCGCCGATGCGCGCCCGGCCGAGGCTCGTGCCGACGCGCCAGCGGACGTGCCGCCCAGGGCGGCGTCGCCCCGGACGCCATCCTTGCACCCGAACCTCGTCCCGTCCCGGGCCGCCGAATGCCCCGGTCCGGGCCGACCCGGCGCCGGCTGCTCCGGCGTTCAGAGCTCCCCAGGCGCGCCAGCAGCCGGCAACGGTGCGCCGCCGCCGCCCGTGAATGGCGCCCCTGGGCAGGCCGGACGCCCGGTCCAGGCCAGCTCGCTGCCAACGGCTGCACCGCCCCGCAGCTCCGGCAATTCATCAAGAGCCGGCCGTACGTGCCGATGCACGAGCTGCGCCGTCGCTTCGGCATCGATGGCGGTCGAGGACGACGTGACCCAGGTGCGCCTCGATCGGGGACACGGTCTTCGTCGGGCTGCCCGAGCGCGAGGGCGTGCTGCTGGGCGAGCTGCTGCGCGGCGGAGAGATCGGCTACGAGCTCTCGCTCGACCCGCGAACGCCGATCGTCATCGGGGTCTACCCGATGCGACCGGTCGCCGCGCGGCTGATCGCGCCACCCCCGCGGTGGCCGGCCATGGATCGACGTCCGGCGCGCGTACGATGCGGCGATGGCCGGAGGCAGTGGCGAGGCGACCCTCGCGCAGGACGGGTTGCGCGGGTGCCGTTTGTTCGCCGAGGTCGATGACGCCACGCTCTACACGATCGCCGCGGCGCTGCGCCCCCGGCGCTTCCGGCGCGGCGAGGTCGTCTTCCATGCCGGCGATCCGGGCGATGCCCTGTTCATCGTCGTCTCGGGCCAGGCCAAGGTCATCGTGCCGTCCGACGACGGCTCGGAGCCGGCCATCCTGGCGACCCTCGGGCCGGGTGGGTTCTTCGGGGAGCTGGCGTTGCTCGACGGTGCCGCCCGCTCCACCACGATCGTCGCCATCGACGTCGGTCGAGACCATGGTCCTGCGGCGCGATGCGTTCGACCGGCTGGTCGACACGGAACCCGGCCTGCGGCGGGCGCTGCTCGTGTCGCTCGCCGGCGAGATCCGCCGGCTGACCGGCCCAAGTCGAGGACCTCCATTTCCTCGACCTGCCGGGCAGGCTCGCCCGACACCTGCTTCGGGCGGTCGCGACCGCCGATGGCCGTTCGCCCGACGACCAGGCCGACCTCAGTGGCGAGCGCCGGTTGCCCTGGCCGTTCACCCAGGCGGAGCTGGCCGGCATGATCGGCGGCTCGCGCCAATCCGTGAACCGGCTGCTCGCGGATCTCGTCGCCGACGGGATCATCCGATTCGAGGGCGACACGCTCGTCATCCCCGACGTGGCACGCCTGGTGGAGGCCGCACGCCGATGAGCGCGGACGACGACCGCATCGTGGCGGTGCTCGCCGCCGTCGCCCGACGCTCGGCCGCGGCCGAACGGGTCGCCCCGACACCCGACGATGACCTGCTGCCCGCCATCGCCCTGACCGCGGCGACGGTCCTCGACGCCCAGGCCGCATCGATCGCGATCCACGACGTCACCATTGACCGCCTGCGGTTCGTGGCGGCCGCTGGTCCGGCCGCGGGTGACGTGGTCGGCCTGACCATCGACAGCGCCGCCGGCATCGCCGGCTATGCCTTCACGACCGGGCAGCCACTGGCCATCGCCGATGTCGCGAGCGACCCGCGCTTCGACCGCAGCGTGGCCGAGGCGACCGGGTATGTCCCCCGGTCCTTGTTGGCGACGCCCCTCGTCGACGACGAGGGGACGGTCGGCGTGCTCGAGGCGCTCGATCGGCAGGGTGGCACGTTCAGCCTGCGCGACCTGGATCTGGCCGCGGCCCTCGCCCGTGAGGCGACCCTCGTGGTCCGTGCGGGCCAGGCGCGCCGGGATGCCGGCCGACTCCTCCATGACGCCCTGGTCGCCTTCGTTCGCGCCGAGGACGCCGGGGCTTCGATCGATGACGCCGCCATCGACGGACTGGTCGCGCGCGCGACGGCCGACCTCGCGACCGACGATGACCCGACCTGGCGACTGGCCGACCGGGTCGCACGCCTGCGCGACGTCGATCCCGAATCGGTCGATCTCGTCATCGACTGGCTGGACGCCGTGCTGCGGCGACGCGCGCCGCAGGCACCACGCACCGGGAGCCGATCGGTCGCGATGAGCACGATCCTGCCCGCCTGGAGCGAGGCGTTCGCGGGACCGTCGCGGGAGGCCCTTGCTCGCACCCCGCCGCTGGGCCGCCTCGAGCGGTCGGCGGTCTTCGGCGATGCCGACGGGCACGGGGTCACCGTGGCGATCGTCGATTCGGGGGTGGATGTGGAGCATCCGGCGCTCGGCAGGCCGGTCCATCCGGCGCTTGCGGGTCGACCTGACCGGCGAGGAAGCCCAGGTCGTGGACGACCCCGCGGCGGTCGACGTCGTGGGCCATGGCACGGCCTGTGCCGGCATCATCGCGGCGGTCGCCCCGGCCGCCGCCCTCGTCTCCATCCGGGTGCTCGGCGCCGACAATCGCGGCAAGGGCCGTGCCGTGGCGGCCGCCGTCGACTGGGCGATCGCGAACGATGTCGCGGTCGTGAACATGAGCCTGTCGTCCCGCAGCGAGGCGATGTTCGCTGCCTTCCACGACCTCGCCGACCGGGCCTACTTCGCCAACACGCTGCTGGTCTGTGCCGCTAACAACGTCCCCGGGCCGTCGTACCCATCGCTCTTCGCGGCCGTCCTGTCGGTGGCTGCTCACGACGTGGCCGATCCCGAGGTCTGGTACTACAACCCGTCGCCGCCGGTGGAGTTCGGTGCCTACGGCCTCGACGTGGACGTCGCCTGGCGGGATGGCGGTCGCATCCGCGCGACCGGCAACTCGTTCGCGGCACCCCACCTGGCCGGGCAGGCCGCCAGGTTGCGCTCACGCTATCGGGACGCCACGCCGTTCGAGATCAAGGCGCTGCTCGCGGCGACGGCCAGCGACCCCGCCTGACACAGCAGAACGCCCGGCAGTTGCCGGGCGTTCGTGGGTCGTTCGGGCCTGCGCGCCCGAAGCGCTACTGTCGCTTGTGGCCCTCGACGTCGTCATCGTCGTCGGCCGGCATCGCGATCTCGCCGCCGTGGCTGGGGCCGCTGCTGGCGCCGAAGGCCGGCGGGGCCGTCAGCGGCAGGCCGTGGCCTTCGACATCGCTGCCATCGATCCGCAGTTCCTCGGGCTCGACCAGGCCCTCCTTGGGGAGCTTCATCTTGTTCTTGTCCATGTCCCGATCCCCTTCCGGCGTCTTCGGTGGTGCTCCGAATGTGCGCACTGTACGCGACGCGGCGCCGTCTGGTGAAGACCATGGCTGACCTCGTGACTGTCAGCCAGGCGACACCGTCACTCGGCCCCGTCACCGGCATACGAGCGGGGGAGGGCCTCGACCGATGGTCGTGGCGTGCGCAGGTCGCGCGCCGATTCGGTGGTCGATACCGGCCAGGCGCGGCAGGTCGGCCGACTGGGTCTTGAGCAGGCGCGAGGTCAGCGTGGACAGCACGAGCTTCTGGATCTCGGGGACGACCATCGTCGCCCGGAGGGCATCGGCCGGCACCTCCATGAGGGTCGTGTCCGCCGCAGCGATGACATCGGCGGTCCGGGCGCTGCCGGTCAGTGCGGCGATCTCTCCGAAGAAGTCACCGGGTCCCATCGTCGAAAGCCCGCGATAGCTGCCCTCGTCGGGGATGCCGGCGGTCGTCGAGCCATCGATGATGAAGTACGCCGACGAGGCGACGTCGCCATGCTCAACGACCCGCGTCCCCGCCGGGACCTCGCGGATGGTCGCGTCGTGCACGAACGCCGAGCGCTGGTCGCGCGACAGCCGGCCGAACGTTCCGAGGCGCACGGCCAGGCGGTCGAAGTCCGCCAGCGTCGCCGCCCGGACGGGCACCGTGGCCAGCGCGGGGGCGCTCTCCACGGCGGCGGCCAGCTTGCGCGACGCCCCACGCCACGTGGAGATGCCGAGCCCCGGGGCGACGAGCGTGAACGCCGCCGAGACGAACAGCAACGACGAGGCGACGATGATCAGGGTGCGGAGGTCGACGATCTCCGCGAGGCCGGCACCCGCCATCCCGAACAGGAAGATGACGTCGCGCATGACGTAGAACGCGGAGAACACGCGGCCGCGCATCTCGCGTGGGGTGTTGCGCTGCAGGAGCACGGAACGCGACACGGAGGAGGGCGGCTGCAGGAACCCCGAGATGCTGACCATGAGGATGGCCACGGGAACGGTGGTGGAATTGGCGTAGGCGATCCCCGCGATGCCCATGCCCGTGAGCGACACGACGATCCAGGCAGGCTCCGGCAGGAGCCGCGAGAAGCGCGCCATGAACAACGACCCGATCACGAACCCGACCGAGGTCAGCCCCTCCTGGAGGCCGTACTCGAACTCCGTGGCGCCCAGGACCTGGATGCTGAACGGCAGCAGGAGCACGTTCCACAGCCCGAAGGCCACGAACATGAACGCGCCGACGATGAACAGCGAGCGAATGATCGGCGTCCCGAAGAGCGTCGACATGCCGGCCTTGAGGTTCGAGACGATGACCCCGACCGAGGCGTCTTCATCGGGCATCGGCATCGCGTAGCGACCCATCGCCGCGATCAGGCCGGCCGCAACGACGAATGAGATCGCGTCGAGGATGAAGGCCCAGGTCAGGCCGATCGTGCTCGCCAGCAGGCCAGCGCCGGCGAAGCCGATCGCCGTCGAGCCGAAGGACGCGATGGAGAGGAACGCGTTCGCGGCGTTGAGCTCCTCGTCGGTCGCCATCTCGGGGATGAGGCTGTCGTGGGCCGGGTCGAAGAACTGCTTGACGCCCGCGTTCGCCAGGATCAACACATACAGCCCGATGATCCAGTCGATCTCGACCACGAGCGCGATGCACCCGACGATGACCGACTGGATCAGGCAGGTCACGATCATGATCTTCTTGCGGTCGTGGCGGTCCACGTACACGCCGGCGAGCAGGCCGACGATGAGGCTCGGGATGGCCGTGGCCATGAGCGTCAGCGCGACCGCGAGCGGGGACTCGGTCTCGCGATAGACCCAGATGGCCGCGGCCAGGTCGGTCAGCGAGGAGCCGGCAGTCGAGATGAGCTGGGCGAGCCAGAGCAGCGAGAAGTCGCGCCGGCGGAAGACCGCGAACATCGATGGGGCAGGGGCGGCCGCGGCGGTCATGGGTCCCTCCAGCGCGCCGACCATCGGCGCCGAATGCGACTTCCCGTTAGCGCCGGAGTCTAGCCGCCGCGGACGGCCATCGTGATGCCCTCGCGCAGCAGCAGGGCATGTTTGCGTCGCGAGGCCGTCCGCGCGCTCGCGTGGGATCGTCGCCACCATAGCCGCCCAGCGTGCCGTCCGCGGCGACGATGCGGTGGCACGGGATCAGCAGGGCGATCGGGTTGCGCTTCACGGCGCCACCGACGGCGCGCGCCGCGCGCGGTGACCCGACGCGTCGGGCGATCTCGCCGTAGCTCGCGGTCCTGCCCCACGGCACGTCGCGGACCGCGAGGAGGACGCGGCGGTCGAAGGCCGGACGGTCGAGCAGGTCGAGGGGGAGGTCCGTCGTGTCGGCCGGGTCGCCGGCAAGGACCGACTCGATGCGCGGCCGTGCGGCATCCAGGATCGCCCGGGCATCGTCGCCCAAGACGAGGGGGGCCGCCAGTCGGCGGGCAAGCCCGACTTCGAACGCCTCGCGGCTGACGCCCCACTCCGCGGCGACCACCCCACGGTCCGTCGTGGCCACGTGATATGGCCCCCACGGTCCGGCCAGCGTCGCGATCGCGACCTCCACCTCCGCCATCCGTGCAGTGTGCCGCGTCCGTAGACTGGCGGCATGAGCGCCCGATCGCGGATCCCGACCGACCCTGACGCGCGCGACATCGCGGGCGACTTCGGCCACCGGGTCGTCATCGACGTCCGCTTCGCCGACACCGACGCCATGGGGCACGTCAACAACGCGGTCTACCTCACGTACTGCGAGATGGCGCGCATCCACTACTGGACCGATGTGACTGGCGATCCGGTCGCCGCGGGCCAGGAAGGCGCCGAAAGCCTGATCCTGGCCGAGGCGCGCATCACCTACCGGGCCCCGGTCTTCCACGGCGAGCAGGTCACGGTCGAATCGCGGGCGACGCACATCGGCCACTCCAGCTTCACGCTCGAGCACCGGCTGACGGCGTGCCGTCCGGGTGAGGCGCCGCGGCTCGTCGCGGTCAGTGACTCGATCCTCGTCCGCTACGACTACGGCACGGGCCGGCCCGTGGCGCTGGGCGATGCATCCATCGCGGCGATCGAGGCGTTCGAGGGCGAGCCGTTGCGCGCCGGCGGAGCGGATCATCGATGACCTTCTCCATCGTCGCCCGCGATCCGGCCACGGACGATCTGGGCGTCGCGGTCGCCTCCAAATTCCTCGCGGTCGGCAGCGTGGTGCCGTGGGCCCGGGCGGGCGTCGGCGCGGTGGCCACGCAGGCGCTTGCCAACGTCCGCTACGGCCCCGAAGGACTGGCCGCACTGGATGCCGGTGGTGACGCCGCGGCCGTGCTCTCGGCGCTGACCGGCGCGGATGCGGGCGCGCCCCAGCGCCAGGTCGGCATCGTCGATGCTCGCGGCGGGAGCGCGACGTATACCGGCACCGGCTGCCTGCCGTGGGCCGGCGGCCGGACCGGCCCCGGATTCGCGGTGCAGGGCAACATCCTGACCGGGCCGGAGGTCGTCGACGCCATCGTGGACGCGTTCCTCGCCGCCGACGGGCCGCTGCCCGACCGACTCCTCGCGGCCTTGCTTGCCGGTGATCGCGCCGGTGGCGATCGCCGTGGCCGGCAGTCGGCGGCATTGCTCGTCGTCCGCGCCGACGGCGGCTACGGCGAGGGTGACGACCGCTGGATCGACCTGCGCGTCGACGACCATCCCGACCCGGTCTCGGAACTCATCCGCATCCGCGGCGTGTGGCAGGTCCTCATGGAGCGGCCCGAACCCGCGGACCTCGTGCCCATCGATGATGCCGTCGCGGACGAGCTCCGCGAGCGGCTGACCCGCCTCGGCTGGTCGCCCGATGCGGCCGATGCCGACGAAGCGTTCCGGGCCAGGATGCGCGCCGAGCTGGCGGGTGTGTCGCGCATCGGCGAGCCGCGCCCGCCGAGCGCGGCCTGGGATGCGGCCTGGGATGCGGCGCTCCTGGACTGGATGGGGGTCGCCAACCTGGAGGCGCGGACCGCGGCCGCCGGCTGGATCGACCCCGCGGTGCTGGCCATCCTGCGCGGGGAGACCGCCGGCTGACCGTCGAGACGGCGCCGGTCCGGTTCAGTCGGTGAGACGGCGGAAGATCGCCACCGCGTTCTGGCCGCCGAATCCGAACCCGTTGACCGCGACCGTCTCGATCTTCGCCGGCCGCGTCACCAGCGGCACGTAGTCGAGGTCGCATTCCGGGTCGGGCGTGTGCAGGTTCGCGGTCGGCGGGATGACCTGGTCGCGGATCGCCCCGATCGCGGCCAGCGCCGAGGCGATCCCGGCCGCCCCGACGAGGTGGCCGATCATCGACTTGGGCGAGCTGATCGGCGACCTTGTAGGCGTGGTCGCCGTAGGCGGCCTTGATCGCCCGCGTCTCGGTCACGTCGTTGAGCGGGGTCGCGGTCCCGTGGGCGACGATGTAGTCGATCTCGTCGGGCGCGACGCCGGCGTTGCGCAGGGCGTTGGTCATCGCCCGGGTCTGGCCGCGGCCGGTCGGCTCCGGAGCGCTGATGTGGAAGGCGTCGGCCGTCAGTGCCCCGCCGATGACCTCGGCCAGCGGCGTCGCGCCACGCTCGCGCGCGTGCGCGAGCGACTCGACGACGACGACCCCGCCGCCCTCGCCGAGGACGAACCCGTCGCGCGTCCCGTCGAACGGACGTGAGGCGGTGCGCCGGATCGTCGTTGCGCTTGGAGAGCGCGCCCATGTTCGCCAGCGCCGCGACGCCCATCGGCCAGACCGGCGCCTCCGAGCCGCCGGCCAGGACGACGTCGCACTCGCCCGGTCCGGATCAGGCGGAGGGCGTCATGGAAGGCGATGACCGACGTCGCGCAGGCGGCGACCTGGGTCATCACCGGCCCGGTCAGGCCGTACTCCATCGACAGCATCGCCGCGCCCATCGAGCCCGACAGGGCCGGGATGGCGAACGGCGACACGAACCGCGGGCCCTTCTGGTCGTGGACGTGGGTGCCGTCGATGATCTGCTCGATCCCGCCGCCGCCGGTGTTGACGACGACGCCGACCCGATCGCGCTGGTCCTGGTCCATCGCCGCGAAGTCGATGCCCGGCATCGCGGACGGCCTCCTTGCCGGCGGCCATCGCGAAATGGATGAACCGGCTCATCCGGCGCGCCATCTTGGCGTCCATCGCGGTGGTCGGGTCGAAGTCGAGGACCTCGGCGGCGATGCGGACCTCGAAGCCGACGGCGTCGAAGCTGCGGATCGTCCGCGTCCCGGTCACGCCGGCCGCGAGGTTGGACCAGTAGGTCGGGAAGTCGTTGCCGATCGGCATGACGGCGCCGAGGCCGGTCACGACCGCTCGTCGAGCGGGATCCTGTTCAGGCACGGGCGAACCTCAGGGCGTCGCGGAGGCGGTCAGCCCGATCGTAGGCAGCCGTCAATCGCCGTCGTAGCGCTTGAAGATGACGGCGCCGTTGTGGCCGCCGAGGCCGATGTTGTTCGACAGGGCGTAGCGGATCGGCATGGCCTGCGTCTCCGGGGTCACCCACAGGTCGCAGTCGGGATCGGCGTCGCGGTAGTTGATCGTGGCCGGGGCGCACTGCTCGGCGACGGACTTGACGGTCGCGAACGCCTCGAAGGCGCCGGCCGCGCCCATCATGTGGCCGGTCATCGACTTGGTCGCGCTGATCGCGAGCGACTCGCGCGTCGCGCGGCCGCGCGCGACCCGAAGACCGTCCAGATCGCCTCGGCCTCGCGCTTGTCGCCGAGCGGCGTCGACGTGCCGTGCGGGTTGATCAGGTCGACCTCGTCGGCCGGGCACGCCGCGACGGTCGAGTGCCATCTGCATCGCCCGTGCCGACCCGACGCCCGCGTCGATCGGCTGGATCATGTCCCAGCCGTCGGCCGCCGAGCCGTAGCCGACGACCTCGGCGTAGATCTTCGCGCCGCGCGCCTTGGCGATCTCGAGGTCCTCGAGGAAGAGCGACGCCGGCGCCCTCGCCGAGGACGAACCCGTCGCGGGTCGGGTCGAACGGGCGCGAGACGGTCTGCGATGCTCTCGCCCGGTCGCGGCATGCCCATCCCGCGCATGTTCGAGAAGCCCGCATGCCGACTTCGAGAAGCGGCGCCTCGGTCGAGCCGGAGATGACCGCGATGCAGTCGCCGCGGCGGATGGCCTCGGCCGCCTCGCCGACGTTGTGGGTGCCGGTCGCGCAGGCCGACACGACGCACATGTTGTGGCCGATCGCGCCGGTCTCGATGGCGATCATCCCCGAGCAGCTGTCGGTCAGCGCGTTGGCGATGAACGTCGGGGCCACGGTCCGCGGGCCTCGCTCGTGGAGCGACGCGTAGTTGTCGATCATCAGCTGCTGCCCGCCGGCGCCCGAGCCGAAGATGACGCCGACCTCGGTGCGGTTCTCGTCGGTGATCTCGAACCCGGAGTCGGCGAGCGCCTGCTTGGCCGCCGCGACCCCGAAATGCATGCTCGACTCGCTGCGCCGGGCGGCCTTGGCGTCCATCCACTCGCCGTCGCGTCGAAGTCGTGGACCTCGCCGCGCGAGCCTTGGCCTCGTACGGCGAGGTGTCGAAGTGGGTGATCGGGCCGAGCCCGGACACGCCGTCGACGAGGTTGGACCAGGCGGTCGCCGTGTCGTTGCCGACCGGGCTGATGACGCCGAGACCGGTGACGACGACGCGGCGGTCGTAGTCGGGCTTGCGCAGGGTGGGTTCCTCCTGGCGGGACGATCAGGCCGTGGGCGGCGGCCAGGCTGAGCAGATCGGTCGAGTCGACGCCGGGTCGTCCGCGGGGACGACCTCGACGTCCGGGGCGATCCGCTTGATCAGGCCGGTCAGGACCTTGCCGGGCCCGACCTCGACGAAGGTCGTGACGCCGGCGGCGACCATCTCCTCGACCGCGCCGACCCAGTCGACGCCGGCGGTGAGGTGGTCCACGAGCTCGGCTCGCGCGCCCTCGGCGGTCGTGATCGGATGCGCGTCGGCGTTGGCGAGCAGGGGGTCGCCGGGTCGTGGAACGCGACGTCCGCGAGGGTCGTGCGCATGCGCGTCGGCCGCCTCGGCCATCAGCGGCGAGTGCGCCGCGACCCAGACCGGCAGGACGATGGCGCGCTTGGCGCCGAGCGCCCTGGCGAGCTCGGCGCCCGCCTCGATGGCGGCGCGCTCGCCCGACACCACGACCTGGCCCGGCGCGTTGCGGTTGGCGACGACGAAGATGCCGTGCGCCGACGCCGCCGGCGACCAGTTCGGGGAGGCGCGCATCGTCGAGGCCGATGAGGGCGGCCATCGCGCCGTCGCGGCCCTGGCCCGAGGCCTGCATCAGCCGGCCGCGCTCGACGGACGAGGCGGACGCCGTCGTCGAGCGAGAGCGCGCCGGCCGCGACCATCGCGGAGTACTGGCCCATCGAATGGCCGGCGGCGAAGGCCGGGGTCGGCGCGCTGAAGCCGGCCGCCGCCCAGCGCTCGCGCAGCGCGGCGAGGATGGCGATCGAGGTCGCGAGGAGCGCCGGCTGGGCGTTCTCGGTCAGGTCGAGCCGGTCGGCCGGGCCCGTCCCAGGCGAGCGTGCTGATCGGCGAGCCGAGGGCGGCGTCGGCGGCGGCGAAGACGGCGGCGGCGGCGGGCGAGCCCGGCGGCGAGGGCCCGGCCCATGCCCACGGACTGCGAGCCCTGGCCGGGGAACACGAAGGCGAGCGTTGACATCGAGCCAAGCCTAGCCCGCGGCACGGCGCCGTTCCGCGCGAATCGACGTGCAAGGTTGCATGCGACTCGCCGCGCTGCGTACGCTCAACGCGATGGCCACCGAGCGACCGCACCCGATCCTCCAGCCGCCCGGCCCCGGCTCGAGCCATCGCCCGGCGGTTCGAGGCCGACCTGTCCGCACCGGTCCTGGCCGCCGGCGACGCGCATCCCGAACGTCCGCCAGATCAGCGAGCGCGTCGCGATGGGCCGGGCGCTGTGGCGCGAGCTGGTCATCGGCTTCGCCGAGCCAGCTCGGTGAGCTTCGCCTGGGGTTCACCCAGCTGGCCGCCCTGTACGTCCTGGCCGACGGCAGCACGCTGACCATCGGCGAGCTCGCCGAGTCGATCAACCGCTCGCCGTCGGCGACCAGCCGGCTGATCGACGGCCTCGTCAAGCGGCGGCTGGTCGAACGCCGGGCCGAGGAAGAGGATCGGCGCCAGAAGACGCTGCACCTGACGCCGCGAGGACAGGCCGTCCTGCGCGTCGTGGACCGCGGCTCGGGCGGACCAGTTCCTGTCCGCGGTCCGGCCGATGCCGACGGCCGAGCGCGCGATCGTCGCGATGGGCGTCGCGGCACTGGCGACCCATGCCATCAGCCGACGCGGCCGCCTCATCCGCAGCGTCCGCGAACCGGGCTCCTGACCCCGGATCCCTGACGGTTCCTCCACCGGACGACCGGTGGTAACCGTCGCCGAAAGGAGATTGATGGGATGTTCGATCTCAGCCGATACGAGGAGTTGATGCTCCGTCACCGCCATAACGACGGATCGTGGGCCGAGCTCGAGGCGACCGCAGCGGCGAACCATGACGCCGCGGCGCATGACCCGGAGCGGGCCTGGGACGACGAGCCGGATCTTCGTCTGCACGAGCCTGTGGCGAGGAGGTCCAGGTGACCGTCCGCGACCCTGACCGACGGGTCAGCTGACCCGATCCGACGCCCTCAGCCGCAGAAGCGCCGGACGACGTCGTAGAGGACCGGCAGGCCGAAGCGCAGGGCGGCCAGCGAGACGCGCTCGTCGACCCCGTGGAACCGCTCCAGGAACCGTTCGTCTGGCTCCAGGCGGAGCGGTGAGAACCCGATACGTCGGGCGTGCCCATCGGGATCGTGACCTTGGCGTCGGTGCCGAACGGCACCATGACCGGCAGTGGGATCGGCGTCGGGATCGTGGTCGCGCAGCGTCGCCACGAGGATGTCCCACAGCGGCCCCTCGGCGGGCGTCTCCACCGGCGCTCCCCAGACGATGCTCTCCACCGCGCAGGCCGGCAGCAAGTCGGCCCCGATCCGCGCCTCGACGAGCGCTCGCGCATCGGGTTCACGCCGTGCCGGGCAGGACCCGGCAATCCACCTCGACCACCGCGTCGCCGGGGATGACGTTGTACTTCACCCCCGCATGGATGACGTCCGGCGACAGGGTGTCGCGGATGAGCGCCCGGAGCGCCCGGGCGTACATCGGGTCGCACAGGCTGTCGATGGCGTGATCGGCGGCGGTCGCGTCCAGGTCTCGCCGCGGCCACCTGGCGCAGGACACTGGCCGGGCGTCGGCGGAGCACCGCGGCCGCCGACTCGAGGAAGCGCGTCATGACTGGCGTGACGCGGATGGGGCCCGGGGCGGCGAGGCGTTCCACGACCCTGGCGGCGAGCACGGCGGCGTTGTCACTCGCGCGGCATGGAGCCGTGGCCCCACGTGCCGCTGACCCGGATCCGGTACGGGGCGTAGCCCTTCTCGGCGACCTGGATCGGATAGAGCCGCCGGCCGGCCACCGTGACCGAGACACCACCGCATTCGTTGACGGCGCCGGCGGCCCGCAGCCACTCGGGGCGATGCTCGGCGACCCAGCGCGACGCCGTCGTCGCCGCCCGCTTCCTCATCGGCGGTGCAGGTGAAGAGGACATCGCGACGAAGCCCCGGGATCGGGTCGCGCGCCGGGTCAAGGCCGGCGGCGCGCGCATCGGCCACGAGCCGGCCGATGACCCCGAACTCCAGCGCGACCATGCCCTTCATGTCGACCGCGCCGCGGCCCCAGATATAGCCGTCCGCGATGTCCGCCGCGAACGGGGCGTGGGTCCAGCGCTCCGGGCGGGGCCGGCACGACATCGAGGTGCGACAGGAGCAGGAACGGGTCACCGCCGGTGCCGTCGCCGCGCAGGCGGGCGTGGACCGAGCCACGGCCTGGCACGGATTCGACGACCTCCGGCTGCAGGCCAAGGGCCCGCAGCCGGTCGGCCAGGTACTGCGCGGCACGGGTCTCGCCATCGGGAGCACCGGCGGGAACCGGATTGATGGATGGGATCCGGATCAGGTCCTGCAGGGTGGCGATGAGGTCGTCATGGGCGGCATCCCAGGTCGTGGGCGCCACCTGGGATGACGGGAGCGTCGTGGTCGGGGTCACCGTCAGCTGCTGGCGCCGACGAGCGCGAGGATCGTCCCGATGGCGAACCCGGCGCCCACGATGCTCAGGACCATGATCACGAGCATCCGCCAGAGCCGACGCTCCTCGGCGACGGCGGTCCGGATGTCGGGGTCGTCGCCACCCTCGATGTACGGCCCGGGCAGGCCCTTGGCCCGGGCCCGGACCGACCGTGGCGAGTCGTACAGCTCGGGGTTCGGCCGGGCCGCGGACGGCGGCGGGGCGGGCGGCGCGACCGCCGGGTCGGTCGGGTCGGTCGGTGTCGCCTCCGGGTCCGTCGTGGTCGGGTCGGTCATCGCGTCCATCATGCCCGGTCAGGCGCGCTTGCGCTCCAAGTCGAGGAACGGCAACGCGGTCACGGTGGCGGGCACGCGGCCGCGCCGACCCTCGACGGTCCATTCGACCTCGAGCTGCGAGCCGACCGGCTCGTGGCGTGGGGGCACCGACGCCAGCGCGATGGCCTGCTTGAGGATCGGACTCCAGCCGAGCGAGGTGACCTTGCCGACCTGGCGTCCGCCCTCGAAGACCGGGACGGCCGATCGATCGACCGTCGGCGAGATCGCCGGCGGGATGCCCTGGGCGTCGTAGAGGCCCTCGATCCCGTACCAGTCGAGGGTCAGGCCCACGAGCCGCCGGGCCGGGCCGCCACGTCGGCGTTCCTCGGCGAGCGCGCGTCGGCCGACGTAGTCCGCCTTCTCGAGATCCACCAGCCGACCCAGGCCGATCTCGGCGGGGCTGTAGTTCTGCTCCGGGTTCATCGCGTGGCGGGCCGAGGTGTAGTCGACCTCGAGCAGGATCAGGCCGGCTTCAAGGCGGGTCACGTCGAGCGCCAGCATGCCGGCCGGGCGGATCGCCCAGGCGACGCCGACCTCCATGAGCCGCGTCCCAGACCTTGGTCGCGCTTGTCGGCCGGGATCCAGATCTCGTAGCCCAGGTCGCCCGTGTAGCCGGTGCGGCTCACGTCCACCGTGACGCCGGCGATCGTGGTCGCGCGTCGGCGGAAGTAGCGTAGGTCCGCGAACGATGCCTCGGCCGCGGCCTCGAGGACGTCGCGGCTGAAGGGGCCCTGCAGCGCGACCGCGGCGATGGCCGCGGATTCGTCGGTCACCGTCACGTCCAGGCCGGCGCGCATTGAGCGAGAGCCAGCGCAGCTGCGGGTCGGCCGCCGTCCAGCGATATGCGCCGTCGTCAAGGCGATGGACCGTGCCGTCGTCGATGACCTTGCCGAACTCGTCACACCACGGCGTGTAGTAGACCTGACCGTCCTTCATCGCCGTCGCGTCGCGGGTGATGACGCGGTCGACGAGGCGGGTCGCATCCGGTCCGGCGACGCGGTACTTGTAGAGCGGGCTGACGTCGATGAGGGCCGCCGCTTCGCGGATCGCGTTGTACTCGATGTCGTGGAAATCGGCATAGGTCGAGGAGGCGAAATAGCCCGACCACTCCCGCCACTGCATCTTGCGGTTCAGCGCCGCCGTCCGTGGATGGAATGCGGTCCCGACACTCATGACCGACCTCTGGTGGAGTACATTTGCATCAATCCTATGCACTCCGCATAGCGTTGTCTCGACCATCTCGCGGTCCAGGAGGCATCTGCGTGGCGCAGCGCTACGACGCGGTCATCATCGGTGGCGGCCACAACGGCCTGGTGTCGGCGGCCTACCTGGCGCGGGCCGGGATGCGCACCCTCGTGCTGGAACGACGGCACGTCCTGGGTGGCGCAGCCGTGACCGAGGAGGTCGTCCCGGGCTTCCGCTTCTCCGTCGCGAGCTACGTCGTGAGCCTCCTGCGACCGGAGATCATCCGCGACCTTCGACTGCCCGAGCACGGCCTTGACATCCTGCCGCTCGATGGGACGTTCACGCCGCTGCCCAAGGGCGCGGGCAAGCACACCGGCGGCCCCGACTACCTGTGGCGGGTCAACGACCACGGCCGCACGGTCCGCGAGCTGCGCCGCTGGTCCCTGAGCGATGCGGAGGCGTACGAGGAGTACGGCCAGCTCATGGTCGAGATGGCCCGCTTCATCAAGCCGATCCTGGGCATCGTGCCTGGCGACCCGACCGAGCTCGACCCGCGGCCGCTGCTGCCGATCGCCGCGCTCGCACGCAGCTTCGGGCAGCTGACCGAACGCCAGCAGGCCGTGTTCGTCCAGCTCATGACGATGAGCGCGGCCGACTTCCTGGACCAGTGGTTCGAGACCGATCCGCTCAAGGCCACGATGTGCGCGTCCGGGATCATCGGGACGTACCTGGGCGTCCACTCGCCGGGCACGGCCTACGTGCTGCTGCACCACTACATGGGCGAGATCGACGGCGCGTTCCGGGCGTGGGGCATCCCCAAGGGCGGGACCGGCGGCGTGTCGCTACGCGATCGCGCAGCGCCGCCCAGGCCCTGGGCGCGGAGATCCGGCACGGAGGCGCCGGTCGCCCGGATCCGCACCCGCGGCGACCGCGCGACGGGCGTCGTGCTGGCCGATCGGCGAGGAGATCGATGCCGTCCGTCGTGCTCTCGTCGGCCGATGCCAAGGTCACGTTCCTGGGCCTGCTGGAGCCCGGCACGCTGGATGCCGAGTTCGAGGCCGAGGTCCGCCGCTTCAAGTTCCGCGGCTCGTCGGGCAAGGTCAACATGGCGGTCGACCGGCTGCCGGACTTCACGTGCCTGCCCGGGCCGGGCGAGCACCTGCGCGGGGCCATCTCGTTCTCGCCCTCCATCGACGACATGGAACGGGCCTACGACGACGCCAAGTACGGCCGATTCAGCCGCAAGCCGTACATCGACATGATCATCCCGACGCTGGTCGATCCGACGATGGCGCCGCCCGGCAAGCACGTCATGAGCTGCTTCGTGCAGTACGCGCCGTACAAGCTGGCCCCGGAGCTGGGCACCTGGGACGACCAGCGCGAGGCGTTCGGCGACGCGGTCGATCGACCGGATCGCCGAGTTCGCGCCGAACATCCGCGACATCATCCTGGTCGCCAGGTCCGACGCCGCTCGACATCGAGCGGACGATGGGGCTGACCGAGGGCAACATCTTCCAGGGCGAGCTGAGCCTGGAGCAGCTCTTCTTCAACCGCCCGGTGCCGGGCTACGCGCGGTTCCGGACGCCGGTCCGCGACCTCTGGCTGTGCGGCTCGTCGACCCATCCGGGCGGCGGCATCATGGGCGCCAACGGGCGGATCGCCGCGCTCGAGGTCCTCCGGACCCGCGGCCGGAAGGTGGCCTGATGGCGATGACGCGCCACGCGACGGCCGTTCGACGCGATCGTCGTCGGGTGCCGGCCACAACGGGCTGGTCACCGCCGCCTACCTCGCCAGGGCCGGCCGCCGGACCTGGTCCTGGAGCGGCGGGACCGCGTCGGCGGCGCGGCTGAGCACGAGCGAGCTGGGCCGGGTGCCCGTGTCCCGACCGCTGGCGCACACCGTCGGGCGGTTGCGCCCGTCCGTCGTGCGCGAGCTGGACCTGAGGGCGCCACGGACTGCGCTGGTCGCGCCCGACGTGCGGGTCGTTCGCGCCGCAGCCGGACGGCCGCGCGGTCACGTTGTGGCGCGATGTCGCCGGACGACGCGGCGTCGCTGCGCGCCTGGTCGGCGGCGGACGCCGAGCGCGTACCCGGTGTTCGACCGCCTGGTCCGGGCGCTCGGCGAGGTTCCTCGCCGACCTCGGCGGCGAGGCTCCGCCGGACATCCGCGCGCCGGGCATCGGCGATGCGCTGTCGGGCCTCGAGCTGGGTCGCACATTCCGCGGTCTGGGCCGCGCATGACGGCAGACGATCCTGCGCGTCCTGCCGATGGCGGTCGCCGACTTCGTGGCCGAGGCGTTCGAGACCGACGCCCTCCGGGCGGCGATCGCCTGGCGCGGCGTCCGCTACCTCGATGGGCCCGTGGTCGGCAGGCTCGACCGCCATCCTCCTCGGCGACGTCGGCCGGCAACGATGGCGGGGCGGCGGGCGAGACGGTATTCGCGCGTGGCGGCCCGGGTGCGCTGTGCGGCGCGCTCGCCGCCGCGGCCCGGCGGCCGGCGCGGAGATCCGGAGCGGCGCCGAGGTGGTCGCGGTCACCTCCGACGCGACGGCCGCGTGACCGGCGTCGCGCTCGCGAGCGGCGAGGAGATCGACTGCCCGCGCGGTCGTGTCGGGCGTCGACCCCAAGCGGACGCTGACGACGCTGGTGGATCCGGTCGCGATCGGCCCGTAGCTGCGCTGGCGGGCGGGCAACTTCCGGACGCCGGGCGGGTCGGCCAAGGTCAATCTCGTGCTCGATCGGGCTGCCGGAGTTCACGGCGGCCGGCGACGACGCCGCGCCTCCTGCGCGGCCGGATCCTCGTCGGCGCCCGGCATCGACGCGATGGAGCGGGTCTTCGACGCCGCCAAGTACGGCGCGTTCGCCGACGAGCCCGTCATCGAGGCGACGATCCCGTCCCTCGCCGACCCGTCGCTCGTCGAGGGGGCCACCGGAGGGCACGCACGTCCTGAGCGTCCGTCCAGTGCGGCGCCGTACGCGCTGCGCGACGGCGGCTGGGACGACCAGCGCGACCGGCTCGGCGATGCCGTGATCCGGACGCTTGGGGACCTGGCGCCCGGCCTTGGCGCGCGGGTCACGGCGCGGCAGGTGCTGACGCCGCTCGATCTCGAGCGCGACTTCGGCCTGACCGGCGGTCACCCGCTCCACGTGGAGCCCGGCGCTGGACTCGTTCTTCGCTTGGCGCCCGCTGCTGGGCCACGCCCGCTACCGGATGCCGCTGGACGGCCTGTACCTGGCCGGGTCCGGGCGCGCATCCCGGCGGCGGCGTGACGGGTGTCCCGGGCCAGAACGCGGCCCGCGAGGTCGCTGGCGGACCTCAAGCGCCGGCGCTGACGAGCGGCCCGCGCATGAACACCTCGTCGGGCAGGGGCTGGTAACCGAGGCGGAGATTGACGGCGCGCATCGGGGCGTTGTCGACGTCGTTGCCGGTCTCGAGCGCGGTGAGCCCGTTCGCGATCGCCCAGGCGATGGTGGCCTCTTTGAGGATCCGGGCGAGACCGCGTCCGCGCCACGCGCGGCGGACGGCCGTCATGTCGTGCCAGGCGACCGTGGTGGAGCCCGGGACCATGAGCAGGCTCGCGTAGCCCACGACCTCGTCGGTCGCTGCGTCCAGGGCGATCATGAAGGCCGCCGGGGGCATGCCGACGCGATCCACGTCGCGGGCACGGAACTCGGCGAGGTCACCGACGGCCATCGGCGTATCGCCGCCGGGGATGTCGGGAAACGCCTCCGCCGCGACGTCGTGGACGCCCTCGACCAGGTCGGGACGCTCGGCCAGGGAGGTAAGGACGACGCCCGCCGGCGGCACGACGACCGGAGGCGTGATGCCCTCGAGCTCCAGGCGGACCATCCGGGCACGCTCCACCTCGCTGAAGCCACGATGGGTGAGGAAGGCGATCCCCTCGGGCGTGCCTCGGAGGTCCGCAGGTGCAGGCCCGTCTTGCCCGCGGCGCGAGCGGCATCCGAAAGGGCCACGAGCAGGGCGTGGCCGATGCCCTGGTTGCGGGCCTCGGGGGCGACCACGATGGACGCCCAGTAGTCGGGGTGGGTGGGTGGTGGACGTACATCCGCCCGACGGTGGCCGCCCCGACGGGTCGGCCGTCGAGCTCGGCGAGGAAGCGACGCGTGCCGGTGTACGTGGCGTCGCTCCAGCGCATCTCCTCGACCGAGGTCGGGTCGTCCGGCGTCACGGAGTTGAACAGCTCGGCGAGGGTCGCGAGGTCCGCCTCGTCGGTGCCGATGTCGCGGATCAGGACCGTCATCCGCCGAGGCCCTCGCGCAATGGCACGGCGACATCGCGGGCGACCGCGTCCACGCCGGCCGCACCGAGCCGCGGCAGCATGCCCAGGATCATGGTCGTCGCGCCCGATGCCACCGCCTCCCGCGCGGTCGCCAGGGCCGCCGCGCGGTCGGCCGCAGTCGTCCCGGTCTGGACCTGGGCCGCGATCTCGAACCCGGCCGGGTCACGGTCGATGGCGGCGAGCGCCGCTAGGATGGCGTCGCGCTTGGCCCGGAAGTAGTCGAGGTCGGACGGCTGGCCCTGGGCGACGACCGCGGGCAGGAGCCAGCCATCGGCGACCGCGGCGGCGAGGGCGATGCCGCGGCGCTTCTGGCCGCCCAGCCAGAGCGGCGGCCCACCGGGTGTCAGTGGTGGCGGCTCATTGGTCGCGTCGGCCAAGGGGTAGAAGGGGTCGGGTCGTGTCACCCCGGGTGGCACGGCGGCTTCCGGCGAGAACAGCGCGCGGAGCACGTGGACCGCCGAATTCGAACCGGTCGAACCGCTCGGGCATCGGGGGCATGGGGATGCCGAACGGACGATGCTCACCCTCGTGCCAGCCCGCCCCCAGGCTCAGGATGAATCGGCCGCCGGTCGCGTGGTCCATGACGGTCGCCGCCTTGGCGAGGACGGCCGGATGACGGAACGTGTTCGAGAGGACCCCGTGCCCGACCCATTTCCCCGGGACCCGGTGGACCAGGGCGGCCATCGTCGTGAGCGACTCCAGGCTGGGCCCATGCGCCTCGTGGTTGACGTCGGTCAGGTGGTCGTTCATCCAGACCGAATCGAAGACCTCGTACTCGCCGATCCGTGCCCAGGCCGCGTCCAGCGTCGACCAGTCCACGGCTTGCGGCGAGGTCTTGATCCCGATCGAGACGCGACGGGTCACGCCCCGCTCCCCGACATCCGATCCACCACCCGGTTCAGCGACCGCGGGTGAGGCCCGCGGTCATCCGCGGACCGGTCGTGACCGCGCCCTGAGAGGCCGATCCGACGAGCGCCGCGTACTTGGCGAGGACGCCCCCAGGGTAGTTCGGAGGGCGCGGCGTCCAGCGCGCCGCCCGCTCCGCGATGACCTCGCTCGGGACGTCCAGGTCGAGCGCCTTGCGATCGACGTCGATGACGATGGTGTCGCCCTCTTCGACGACGGCGATCGGGCCGCCGAGTGCCGCCTCTGGCGCGATGTGGCCGATCATCAGGCCGTGCGTGCCGCCGCTGAACCGATGTGGGCCAGCGCCTCGGCCACCAGTGCCCACAGCGCCGGGTCGCCGAAGCGCGCCAGCCAGGCCTCGGGCAGTGGCGCGGACGTTGTTTCGCCGGCTTTCCAGGCGCCCGGCACCGCGGTGTGCGGCAAGGCGTCGCGCGCCACCTCGGCCGGCGTCGGCGGGACACGGCGGGCCGGTGCAAGGGGCGCATCGGTCTGGGGGTCACGCAAGGGCCCGTCGGTGCCGGCCGGCAAGCCGGCGACAAGCGAGACTCTCTGTCAACCGTGGCGGCCTGCGGCGCGATGCCATCCGACCCGATGGCAGCTCGGGCCGTCAGCCTGGCAGCGTGTTTTTGTAGACCTTGCCGTCCTTCATGATGACGAGCAGATTCTTCGCCGGATCGGCGATCAGGCCGATATTGGCGATCGGGTCGCCATCGACCAGCAGCAAGTCGGCCAGTGCGCCTTCCTCGACCACGCCGAGCTTGCCTTCATAGGGGCTGCGCTTGCCCGACAAGGCCAGCAGTTCGGCGTTGGTTCCGGTGGCGATGGCGAGCGTTTGCGCAGGGGTGAACCAGCGGGTCCACATGCTCAGGATCTCGCCTTGCCGCTGCGCCAGCGCGGGGTTGAACAGCACGTCGGTGCCGAAGGCCGTCTTGATCTTGTACTTCTTGGCCAGCTGGAGGGTTCGATCCGCGCCGGCGAACACCTCGAATGCCTTGTCGCGCTGTGCAGAACCGGCTGGAAACGCGTCGGCCATCTCGTCGGGGAACACCTGGGTGCTGAGCCAGATGCCTTTTTCGCCCATCAGCCTTGCCGTGGCTTCGTCCATCAGGTGGCCATGCTCGATGCATTTCACGCCGGCCTCGATGGCGCGCTGGATGGCCGCGGATGTGTAGGCATGAACGGTGACGTAAGTGCCCCAGTTTTCGGCGGCCTCGACCGCTGCGCGCAGTTCGGGCGCGGTGAAGGTCGACACGTCGAGCGGGCTGTGCGGCGATGCCACGCCACCGCCTGCCGTCAGCTTGATCTGCGATGCGCCCTGCATGAGCTGCTCGCGCACCCGCACGCGCACCTCGTCCGGGCTGTCGGCGATCATTGCAGCGCCGATCGTCTCGCCGCGCGACTGCGGCGCACCCAGCGTGCGCGGCACCTCGAACGGCAAGCGAAAGTCGCCATGGCCGCTGGTCACCGTGATCATGGCGCCCGACGGGTACATGCGCGGGCCGACAATCGTTCCCGTGTCGATGGCGCGCTCGAGACCGAAGGACGGGCCACCCATGTCGCGAACGGTGGTGAAGCCGCGCATCAACGTGGATGTGGCTTCGGCACCGGCAAGCAAGTTGAGGTAGCCGATGTCCGCCGTCAGCAACGTCGAAACCGACGGCCGCACCAGCATCGTGTGCCAATGCATGTCGATCAGGCCGGGCATCAGCGTGCGACCGCCACCGGCGATGATGCGGGTGGCGGAACGGTTGTCCAAGGTCAGCGGCGCCGTCGAGATCTTCGCGATCGTGTTTCCGCGCACCAGCACGTGGCTCGGCGCGCTCAGCACATCGGACTTGCCATCGAAGACGCGCACGTTCTCGAACAGCACCTGGGGCACGGCCGCTGGAGGCGGCGCCGATTGCGCCAGGGCGACGCTCGCCACCCCGCCGATGACGCATGCCGCCGTCCCTGCGAGGCCATAGGCCCATGGTTTCGTCGCCTGCATGCCCTCTTCTATCACGGCTGCGTTGCCACCAGCACCGAATAGGCCTTGAATACCGCAGTGGCCGGCGCGCCGACCTGCAGGCCCAGCGCCTCCAGCGCGTCGTTGGTGATGGTCGCACTCAGCGCCATGCCGCCAGGCAGGGTCAGCACCACCAGCGCCGACACGGCACCTTTTTCGATGCGCGACACGGTGCCGGCCAGCTGGTTGCGCGCCGACAATTGCCAGCCGGCGAAGTCGGCCACCAGCACCACGGCAGAGGCCTTGACCAGCGCCAGCGCCTCCTTGCCCTTCTTCAATTTGAGGCGTCGCGCCGCCGCGCTGGTCAGCGTGGCGGTGATGGCGTCCCCGCTTTTCAGCGCGATCGTCACCTCGGCCGACACTGGCCCGATGTCCAGCGCGCTGACGGTGCCGGCGAACTGGTTGCGTGCACTCGTCTTCATCGACATTCTCCTCAGCAGCCCATGCAGGGCGGGTTGGGCGGCCAACACGGCCTCTTGTGCCTGAAGGAAGGCGTGTTGCCGCTCCTGCAGCTGGTGCCAGGCTTGCAGCAGCTGCAGCGCCGGGTCGGTCAATCGAGTGCCTGTCGTCGAGCTGTGCAGCAGCGGCGCTTGCGCCAGGTTGCCCGCCGCTTCCAGCAGCAACCATGCGCCCTTGTAGCTGTAGCCGGCCGTGCGCGCGGCGCGGTTGATCGAGCCGGTGGCCTGCACGGCATCGAGCAACGCAAAGAAACGCGCATCCAGCCGGCCGGCGAGCTTCAGTTCCGCGCTGAGCAGTGCGCCCTCGGCCATCGCGTCAGTCGAGCAGCGCCACGGTCTTGACCTGGGCCCATACGGGCAGGCCCGGTGCCAGGCCGAGCTTGTGGGCCGAGCGGCGCGTCAGGCGCGCCACCAGCGGCAGCGTGCCGACACGCACCCGCACCAGTGCCGATCCCGCATGCGCTTCGTCGGCGATGGCCTCGACCGTGGCCGGCAGCTGGTTGCCGATGCTGGTGCCGGTTTGCGGGGTGATCGCCAGGCTGACATCGCGTGCCAGCACCCGCACCCGCACCACGCTGCCCGCAGGCAGGCCGGGGTCGCGCGTCCACAGGCTGCCGTCAGCGTCGCCGAGCGCCAGCCGAGCCAGCTGCCAGGTCGCGTCGATCTCGGCGACGTGGCCTTCGAGCACCACGCCGGCGCCTTCGCCCCGGGCGGTGGGCAGGTCCAGCCGGGCCAGCATGTCGGCCAGCGGCCCGGCGGCAATGCAGCGGCCCGCGTCCATCAGCACGAGGTGGTCGGCGAGCTGCGCCACCTCGTCGATGGCGTGGCTGACATAGACGACCGGCAGCGCCAGCTCGAGATGCAGCCGGCGCAGGTAGGGCAGCAACTCGGCCTTGCGCGCAGCGTCCAGCGCGGCCAGCGGCTCGTCCATCAGCAGCACGCCGGGGTTGGCGGCCAGCGCACGCGCGATCGCCACCCGCTGGCGCTCGCCGCCCGACAGCGTGTCGGGCGGCCGCGGCAGCAGGTGGCCGATGCCGAGCAATTCCACGGCGGGTTCGAGCAGGCGCGTGGCGCTGCGCCGCCGGGACGCGGCGCTGGCCGAAGTCGAGGTTGCGGCGCACGTCGAGGTGCGGAAACAGCGCCGCCTCCTGGACGACGTAGCCCAGCGCGCGGCGATGCGTGGGCACGAAGCGCCGCGTCGCGTCGTCCTGCCAGACCTCGCTGCCGATGCGCACATGGCCGGCAGCGCGCTCCAGGCCGGCCAGCGCGCGCAGCACCGTGGTCTTGCCGCAGCCCGAGGGGCCGAACAGCGCGCTCACGCCCCGGCCCGGCAGGGCCAGTGCCACGTCGAGCGTGAAGCCGTCGCGCACCAGGCGCAGCCGTGCATCGATCACCGCAGTGCCGTGCCGCCGTGCTGCCGCCGCTTCATCAGTTGCAGCGTCACCAGCACTCCCAACGCAAACACCACCATGCCGGCGGCCAGCCGGTGCGCGGCGGCGAACTCCATCGCCTCGACATGGTCGTACAACGCCACCGACAGCACGCGCGTCTTGCCGGGGATGTTGCCGCCGATCATCAGCACCACGCCGAACTCACCGACGGTGTGGGCAAAGCCGAGCACGCCGGCGGAGACGAAGCCCGGCCGCGCCAGCGGCAGCGCCACGCTGAAGAAGCGGTCCAGCGGGCCGGCGCGCAGCGTCGCCGCGGCCTCGAGCGTGCGCTCGGAGATCGCCTCGAAGGCCTGCAGCAGCGGTTGCACGACGAAGGGCAAGCGACGCGATCACCGACGCCACCACCAGCCCGGCGAAGGTGAACGGCAGCCGGCCCAAACCCAGGGATTCGGTGAACTGGCCGACCGGGCCCTGCGGGCCCAGCAGCAGCAGCAGATAGAAACCCAGCACCGTGGGCGGCAGCACCAGCGGCATCGCCACCAGCGCCAGCCACAGCGGCTTCAACGCCGTGCGCGTGCGCGCCAGCCACCAGGCCAGCGGCGTGCCGAGCAGCAGCAGCAGCAGCGTGCTCGTTGCCGGCCAGCTCGGCCGTCAGCCGCACGGCGCTCCAGTCGTCGCCGTTCAAGGGATACGAGTGCGCGCTGCACCCGGTGTGTAGCCGTAGGCGCGAATGATGTCGCGCGCCCCATCGGTCTTCAGGAAGGTCAGCAGCTCACGCGCCGCCGGGTTGCCCTCACCGGCACTCAGCAAGACCGCGCCCTGGCGGATCGCATCATGCAGTTCCTGCGGCACCGGCCACATAGAACCCTGCGTCGGCCGGTCGGGCACGCTGACTTGTGACAGGGCCACGAAACCCAGTTCGGCGTTGCCGCTGGCGACGTACTGGTAGGCCTGGGCGATGCTCTGGCCGCGTCACCAGCTTCGGCGCCAGCATCTGTTCCAACGACAACGAGCGCAGCACCTGCATCGCCGCGGCACCATACGGCGCCGTCTTGGGATTGGCGATGGCCAAATGCCTGAAGCCGCCGGCCTTCAGCACCTCGCCGCGTGCGTCCACCAGGCCCGGTGTGGCACTCCACAGCACCAGGCGGCCAGTGGCATAGGTGAAGCGGCTGCCGGCCACGGCATGCCCGGCCTCGATCAATGCCTGGGGCGTGCGCTCGTCGGCAGCCAGCAGCACGTCGAAGGGTGCGCCCGCGACGATCTGGGCGTAGAACTTGCCCGTGGAGCCAGAAGACAGCTTCAGCGTGTGGCCGCTCGCCGCCTCGAAGGCTTCGGCGATGCGGGCCATCGGTGCGGCGAAGTTGGCGGCGACCGCGACCTGCACCACGCCCGCGTGTGCCTGGGCGACGCACAGCCCGGCCACGCAGGCGGCAACCCCGAGCAAGCTCTCATAGATCTCGCGCTCCGACGCATTGTTGCGAGGAGTGCCAGTGTAAACCAGGCGTTGTGTATTTGAATACATAACAGATGCCGACCGCGACGGCACCAGGCATGCCGCGACGAACCGGGAGCCGCCCCTAATTGATCCTTGCGTCGCGCCTGCCGCTCGCGCACAGTCGCAGCCCCTCCCTGTCGCAGAATCGAGCCCTCCCATGGCCAGCGCCTCCATGACAGCCCTGCCCTTGCAAGCCAGCGACCTGCGCGGCCTGGCCCGCCTGGGCGTGGACGGCGCGGTCGGCGTGACCGATCTCGTCGAAGCCATGCACCAGACCATCGCCTCGCGCGTGGGCATCGCCGCCAAGGCCCGTCGGCCGCGCCGGCGGCCTCACCGGCGTGGTCTATGGCGCGGTGCGCGGCACGACGCGCGTGCTCGGCCGCGGCCTCGATGCGGCGCTGCGCGCGGTGGAGGCACCGCCCGCCGCGAACGCCGGCACGGGCGAGCGCGAGGCTTTCGTGGCGGCGCTGAACGGGGTCTTCGGCGACCACCTGGCCGACAGCGGCAACCCGCTGGCCATCCGCATGGCCCTGCGCCAGAACGGCGTGGCGCTGGACCTGTCGGGCCGGCCCGCGATGGCTGCCGCCGGGAACGAGCCCAGGCGCAAGCTGTTGGTGCTGCTCATGGCCTGTGCATGAACGACCGCCAGTGGATGCGCCGCGGCCATGACCATGGCCTGGCGTGGCGCAAGCGATCGGCGCCACGCCGCTGTACCTGCACTACAACAGCGGGCGCCATGTGTCGCAAAACGGCCGTGCCTTCGCCGCGCTGCTGCAGCAGTTGGTGGAGCGCTGGCCGGTGCCGGTGGACGAACTGCTGATCGTCGGCCACAGCATGGGCGGGCTGGTGGCGCGCAGCGCCTGCCACCACGGCGCCACCGCGGGCCAGGGCTGGCGCAAGCACCTGAAGAAGCTGGTATGCCTGGGCACGCCGCACCACGGCGCGCCGCTGGAACGGGGTGGGCGCTGGATCGACATGCTGCTGGGCCTGAGCCCCTATGTCGCGCCCTTCGCGCGCCTGGGCAAGGCACGCAGCGCCGGCATCACCGACCTGCGCTTCGGAAACCTGCAGGACGCCGACTGGGATCGGCGCGACCGCCACGCACAGCAGCGCGACGACCGCCTGCTGACAACGCTGCCCGCGGCGTTGACACCTACCTGCTGGCCGCAACGCTGGCCGAACGGCCGGGACGGATTCACAACGCCGTCATCGGCGACGGCCTGGTGCCACTGGCCAGCGCGCTGGGCGAACACCGTGACGCCGCGCTGGCGCTGCAGGTGCCGGCGTCGCATCAGCCACGTCGTCACCCGATGCGGGCACCTCGACCTGCTGTGCCATGCGCAAGTGCACGCGCAACTGCTCGACTGGCTGACGGCGCCCGTCACGCGGCGGCGCTGATCGCCAGGCCTTCGCGCCGCGCTGTCAGGACAACGCGCGCTCGATCTCGGAGAAGCTGCTGGCGATCGGCGCCACTTCGACCGGCATGCCCAGTTGCCGCGCGATCTGCGCACGCGAGATCACGCCGCGCACCCGCGCCGGCGTGGCTGCCTTAGCGGCTTCGACCACCAGCAGGTGGTTGCGGCCGACATGCTGCAGCGTGGCCACCATATGGCCGACGGTGGCGATGGTCAGGCGGTCGAAATCGATGGCTTCCAGCAGCGCCAGCGGTGTCATCACGTCGGCCACGCACAGGTCGTTGTAGTGGCCGTTGCGCTGCGACGACGACACGCATCGCCTTGTCGCCATGCAGGTCGGTGGTGCGTGATCAGCCCTTCGATCGCCGGCATCTCGGTGACGACGAACAGCATGCGCACCCCCAGGTAGATCATGGCCTGCTCGGCCAGGCGTAACAGCGTCGTCGGGTGCGTGGTCGCGGCCTTGATTTGCGTCAGGTCGGTCATCACTTCCAGCGCCGGCGACGCCAGCGTCACGCGCACACTGGAGCGTGGCTGCGCCTGCGCGATCGACGTGCCCGCTTCGAGGTGAAAGGTCGTCAAGGCGATGTCGTGGCTCATGGATGCTCCTTCCGGGGTGAGACGAGATCGAGTGAGGGGTGCACGGCAGACGGCGGCGCCTGCCGCCGTCGTGCCATCCAGCGTTGCAGGCCGGCGCCTGCGATCATGGCCGGCACGAACCACAGCGCCTCGGCGTTGGCCAGGCCGATCGACGCCGGCGCCGGTCCGGGGCAGTAGCCGGCCAGGCCCCAGCCGACGCCGAACAACGCCGCGCCGGTCAGCAACGGCGCATCGACGGTGTTGCCGGCCGGCAGGTGGAAACATCCAGCCAAGCGCGGCGCGCCGCGCTGCAGCACAAGCCGGAAGCCCGGGACCGTCACCGCCAACGCGCCACCCATCACGAAGATCAGGCTGGCATCCCAGGCACCGGCCAGATCCAGAAAGCCCAGCACCTTGCGCGGATCGGTCATCTGCGCGACAGCCAGGCCGAGACCGAACACCATGCCGCACAGCAGGCCGGGCCAGGCGTTGGTCAGCGGATCGCGGCGCACGGTCAGGCCACGCCCAACAGGTGGCGCGCAACGAAGGTCGTGGCGACGCCCGCGCCCATGAACACCGCCGTGGCCACCAGCGAGCGCCGCGACATCCGCGCCAGACCGCAAACGCCATGCCCACCGGTGCAGCCGCCGCACATCGAGGTGCCATACCCCACCAGCAGCCCTGCCAGCACCAGCAGCGCCTTGGGGAAAGCCTCGCGCGGCAGCGGCTGCGGCCCGAACCCGACCCACGCCGCCGCACCGAGCATCGGCCCGAGCACGAACAGCCAGCGCCAGGCACGCTCGCCGCGCGGCGCGAACCACAGCCCCGCCGACGATGCCGCTGACGCCGGCAATGCGGCCGCTGAGCCACAACAGCAACACCGCCGCGGCGCCGATCAGCAGGCAGCCGGCGAGCGCGGACAAGGGGGCGAAGTGGTTCATGCCAGCGAAGGCGTTGCTTGCATCAGGCACGCATCATCGCCGCTTTCGCCCGCGGCTGCAGCGCCCGGCGCGATCGAACGGGTGCTGCTCAAGCAGCGCCGGGCGTCAGCAGTTTCGACGGCAGCTTGCGAATGAAGCTGCGTGCATGGTCTTTCAACTGGTCGGCCAGATCGCTGCGCAAGGCTTCGAGCATCGGCGTGTTGACCGAGACCTTGCCCGAACAATGGCGCAGCGTCGCCTGGCTGGCCAGCGACTTGAAGAACAGCACCTGCGTCAGCGTGCTCTTGGCCTCCAGACCGAAGGCCATCAACGCCACCGTCAAGCCACCGTCATCGCTTTGCTCGGCCAGGCTGATCTGGAAGCGCGCGGCGGAGGCCTGCTGGCTCTCGCGGCTGAACAGCGTGATGAAGGGGCTGTTCTCGTCCATCGACGCCAGCGCGTCGAGCGTGCCCTTCACCAAGGCCAGCGAACCGACGGAAGGCATCAGCAAGCCTTCGGCCACCTTCAGGATGGCCTGGTGCGCGGAAAAGTTCTGGCTGCTTTCGACATACACCGCGAAGCCCTGGTCCTGCACCATCCAGCCCAGCTGCTGCAGCGCGCCGAAATAGGCCTCGTACCAATCGAAGATGCGCTTCGAATCGGGCACCTCGGCCTTGGCCCACAACTGCGCGAACAGCGAACAGTTGATCAGGTCCTGACGCCATTGCGGCGCCACGTTGGTGGCGAAGGACAGCAGGTCCGAGCCGACCACCGCGGCTTGCACCTTGCCGGCCTGCAGCGCCTCGTCGGCGGTTTCGCCGCCACGCGTGGCGGGCGGGGGTGGTGGCAACTTGGCCGCGCGCACGAACTGGCGTGAGCGGGCCGCATCGAGGGTCTTCGTCATGATGTCTCCTCAGCGGGCTGATGCAACGCCGCCTATCGGAACACAGGCCGCGCCGTGGCCCCATCCCTAGCTTGCGCACCCAGCGCGGCCCGTCGCCGGGCGCAGTTAAAGTCACCCGGTTGAGTGCGTCTTGCACGCACACCACGCCACCTACGACCACCCCATTGCAGGAGCTGATTTCCATGAAGACCCAGATCACCGACATGTTCGGCATCGAGCACCCCATCATCCAGGGCGGCATGCACTTCGTCGGCTTTGCCGAACTGGCGGCGGCGGTGTCGAATGCCGGCGCCTTGGGCATCATCACCGGCCTGACGCAGCGCACACCCGAAGACCTGGCCAAGGAGATCCGGCGCTGCCGCGACATGACCGACAAGCCCTTCGGCGTGAACCTGACCTTCCTGCCGGTGCTGCAGTCGCCCGACTATCCGGGCTACATCAGGGCCATCATCGACGGCGGCATCAAGGTGGTGGAGACCGCCGGCAACAACCCGCAGAAGTGGCTGCCGGCGCTGCACGAGGCCGGCATCAAGGTGATCCACAAGTGCACCTCGGTGCGCCACTCGCTGAAGGCCGAGGCCATCGGCTGCGACGCGGTCAGCGTCGACGGCTTCGAATGCGGCGGCCACCCGGGCGAGGACGACGTGCCCAACTTCATCCTGCTGCCGCGCGCCGCCGACGAACTGAAGATCCCCTTCGTCGCTTCCGGCGGCATGGCCGATGGCCGCTCGCTGGTGGCGGCACTGGCGTTGGGCGCGCAAGGCATGAACATGGGCACGCGCTTCATGGCCACCAAGGAAGCGCCGATCCACGACAACGTCAAGCAGGCACTGGTCGCGGCCAGCGAGCTGGACACACGGCTGGTGATGCGCCCGCTGCGCAATACCGAGCGCGTGCTGCGCAACGCCGCCGTCGATGCGCTGCTGGAGAAGGAACGCACGCTCGGCGCGGGCATCAAGTTCGAGGACATCATCGAGCAGGTGGCCGGCGTCTATCCGAAGATCATGAAGGACGGCGCGATGGACGCCGGCGTCTGGTCCTGCGGCATGGTCGCCGGGCTGATCCACGACATCCCCAGCTGCAAGGAACTGGTCGATCGCATCATGGTCGAAGCCGAAGGCCTCATCCGCCAGCGGCTGGCGGGTTACGTGACGGGTTGAGGCGCGTCGACAAGGAGCACGCAGCGCATGGCGATCGGCTGGATGACGGTACTGAACCTGGTGCCATGGGGCGAGGTCATCAAGAACGCGCCCGCCGTGGCCGATGGTGCGAAGAAGCTGTGGGACAGTGTGGGCAAGAAGGCGCCTGCGGACCCCGACGCGCCGTCGCCGGCGCTGGCCGAGATCTCGCCCATCGCGGCACTGCAAGCGCGCCTGGCCGCGGCCGAAGCATCTGTCGCGCAGTTGCAGCAGCAGATGCTGGACTCGTCGCAACTGATCAAGGCGCTGGCCGAGCAGAACAGCGAGCTGATACGGCGCGTCGAAACCAACCGCGTGCGTGTGCTCTGGCTGGCCGGCCTGGTGCTGTTGTTCGGCGCCATCGCCGCGCTCAACCTGGCCGTGACCTTCGCGCGCTGAGCGTGCGCTCGACCGCTGCCGCCTTGCAAGGCTGGGGCGCATGACCATGCCTTCGCAGGGCCCGGCGGCGCGGGCCAGGCTCGTCGGCCTGGGCTGGGGCTTGCTGGCCGCGGCCATCTGGGCCAGCTACACCGTGCTGGCGCGGCTCGCGGTCAAGGCCGGCCTGAGCCCCGGCGACCTGACGCTGCTGCGCTTCCTGCCCGGCGCGCTGCTGACGGCGCCGCTGCTGTGGCGCTGGGGCTTGCGCGACCTGGCCGGCATCGGCTGGCAGCGCGGCCTGCTGCTGACGCTGCTGGCCGGGCCGGGTTTCAGCCTGCTGTTCATGACCGGCTTTTCGCTGGCACCGCTGGCGCACGGCGCGGTCATCGCCCCGGCCTGCCAGATGCTGGCCGGACTGCTTCTTTCGGCATGGCTGGCGCGTCAACCGATCACGCGCGAGTCCGCAATCGGCGCCGGCGTGGTGCTGCTCGGCCTGGCTTTCATGGGCGGTGACAGTCTGCTGCACGGCCAGGGCCGGCAGACGCTGCTCGGCGATGCCCTGTTCGCGCTGGGCGGCTTCTGCTGGGGCCTGTTCGGCGCGCTGTCGCGGCGCTGGCACGTCGATCCGCTGCGCGTGACGGTGGTCGTGGTGGTGCTGTCGTTCGTGCTCTTTGCGCCCTTCTTCTTCGGGCTCGCCGATCTGCAGCGCCTGGCCGGCGCGGGACCCGGCATGCTGGCGCTGCAGCTGCTGGCGCAGGGCCTGGGGGCTGGGCTGGTGGCGGTGCTGGCCTACAGCCGCGCGGCCGCGTTGCTGGGCGCCGGACGCGCCGGCTTCTTCGGGGCGATCGTGCCGGCGGCGGCGTCGCTGCTGGCGATCCCGGTGCTCGGCGAGGTGCCCACCGGCTTGCAGGTGGCGGGCATATCGGCGGTGGTGCTGGGCCTGCTGCTGGCCTTCGGCGCGGCGCGGGTGCTGATCGCGCGGCGCGCGCCGTCAGCGGGGTAGGGCCGGACCTCGGGCCGCCGGCATCAGCGCGGCCGGCCGCCGCAAGGCGTTCGTCAGGGCCTCGCCCATCAGGTCGATGAAGTTGTCGGCATAGAAGCGCTGCCGTGTGGCTGCGCCGCAGGCCTGCAGCGATTCATCGAAGCGCTTCAGCGGGTTGCGGCCACCTTCCACATGCGGATAGTCCGAGGAGAACAGCGCCATCTGCTCACCCGCCTGCGCCACGATCCAGCCGGCGTCTTCGTGCGGATAAGGCGTGACGCGCAACTGCCGGCGTGCGATCTCGCTGGGCAAGGCCGACAGCGCCTGCAGCCTCGTTTCGTTGCGGCGGAAGGCGTGCGCGGCCGAATCCATCGCGCGCAGCCAGCCCGGCAGCCAGGCCGCGCCGAGTTCGATCGCCCCCCACTTCAGCCGCGGAAAGCGGTCGAAAACGCCGTCGAAGATCAGCGTGGCCAGGGTCTGCATCGCCGAGTTCGGAATCGGCATGTAGCTGACCGAGGTGAAGTTGTCGTCGCCGCCGTGGAAGTCGGGCACCGGCGCGCCGCCATTGAGCTTGTAGGTCGGGTTCATCTTGTCCTCGCCGCCGACATGCAGCAGGATCGGCACGCCGGCCTCCTGTGCCTGCGACCACACCGCATCCAGCGCCGCATGGCTGGGCGCGTGGCGCTGCGGGCAGCGCGACGGCACGAGCAGCGCCTTCGCACCCAGGCGCAGCGCCTGGCGCACGGTGTCGGCGGCGCGCTCGAAATCCTCCAGCGGCACGTAGGCCGTGGCCAGCAGCCGCGCATCGACCGCGCAGAAGTCCACCATCATGCGGTTGTGAGCCTGCGCGGCGGCGTAGCACAGCGCCATGTCCTCACCCTGGTCGAGCCCGAAGTTGCCGAGACAGAAGGTGGTGAACACCAGCTGGCTGGCAAAGCCCAGCAGGTCCAGCGCATGCGGCCGGTCGGCGGCGATGAAGGCGCCATGCGCCTGGAAGTTCTTGCGCAGCAGGATCTCGGCATCGACGCCGGCGCGGAAGGCTTCATCGGCATGGGCTTCGCGCGAGCGGCCCGGGCGCAGCCCGCGCTGCAGTGCCGCACGGTAGCCGGGCGAGGCGTGGAAGCGCGCCAGCAACGAAGGCTCGAAATACGCATCGAGACAATCGTCCAGCTCCATCAGATGGCTGTCGGCATCATGGATCAGGCGGGCTTGGGCATAGGCCATCGGCAGCTCCTCGTGCGCTGTGCCTCATTATCGACATGCCCGATCGCACAGGCGCGGGCGGCGCGGGCCGATAAGATGCCAGGCGGGGCACGGGACTTGCACGCGCGTCCCGCACTGCCTGGAGCCCTGTGTTGACCCCCGACGCATTCAAGCATCTGCCCGCGCTGCGCCAGCGCATCAAGCACCCCGATGCGTCGGAGTTGCGCGTCACGCCGGAACGCCTGGCGGCCTGGGACGCACGCGCGGTGGCGCTGGGCCGCGAGGCCAACTGGCGCCACAGCGACCAGCAGCTCGAGGCTTCGCACCAGGCGCTGCTGGGCGGCGCCGGCGAGGATCTGTGGATCTATGCCTACGGCTCGCTGATGTGGGATCCGGGCGTGCATTTCGACGAGGTGCGCCGTGCCGACCTGCGCGGTCACCAGCGCCGCTTTCTGTTCCGCACCACCATGGGTCGCGGTTCGCCGGAGCATCCGGGGTTGATGCTGTCGCTGGAGCCCGGCGAGGGCCACTGCCGCGGGCTGGCCTTCCGCATTCCGTGCGCGCTGCGGCCGGTGGAATCGCCCTGCCTGTGGCGCCGCGAGATGATCCGTGGCAGCTACCGGCCGGCCTTGCTGGAGGTGCAGACACCGCAGGGCGCGATCATGGCCCTGGTGTTTGCGGCCAACCGCGCCCATCCCGACCATGTCGGCGAGTTGCCGCTGCAGGAGACGGCGACCCTCATCGCCCGGGCCAGCGGTTTCCTTGGCAGCAACCGCGACTATCTCGAGCAGCTGGCGTCGCAGCTGCACAGCCTGGACATCAAGGACGAGTACGTGACGCAGTTGCTGTGCCAGGTGCGGCACCTGGCCGCCGACTGAGTTGCCTGCCGCTGCCGTCGGCCGACGCCGACGCAAGCCCGCTGCGCGCCGTATCAGCCGCGCACAGCCGCTTCGATGGCAGCGACGTCGATCTTCTTCATCGGCATCATCGCCTGGAACGCACGCCTGGCGATGTCACCGCCCTTGGCCATGGCATCCGTCAACACACGCGGCGTGATCTGCCAGCTGATGCCCCATTTGTCCTTGCACCAGCCGCACTGGCTTTCCTGTCCGCCGTTGGCCACGATCGCATGCCAGTAGCGGTCGGTCTCTTCCTGATCGTCGGTGGCGATCTGGAACGAAAAGGCCTCGCTGTGCCTGAATCGCGGCCCGCCATTCAGGCCGATGCAAGGGATGCCGGCGACGGTGAATTCCACCGTCAGGGCATCGCCCGCCTTGCCGTCGGGATAGTCGCCCGGCGCACGGTGGACAGCGCCGACGCTGCTGAGCGGGAAGGTGCTGGCGTAGAAGCGAGCCGCCTCTTGCGCATCGTGTTCGTACCACAGGCAAATCGTGTTCTTGGCCATCGACACCTCCTGCAATGAATCTCACACCGCCGTCTGGCCCGGCAGCTGGCGCGTCACCGGGTGCGAGCTGGACAGCCCGCCGTCCACCGCGATCGCCTGGCCGTTGACGTAGCTGGCCTCGTCGCTGGCCAGGAACAGCGCCACGCGCGCCAGTTCCTCCGGCTGCGCGGCGCGGCGCAGCGGGTTGAGCCGCCCCAGCTTCTGGGTCACGCCCTTGTCCTTGGCGTAGTCGAAGGTCGGCTTGGTCATGCCGGTTTCGGTCAGCCCCGGGCACAGCGCGTTGACGCGCACATTGGTCTCGCACAGCTGCTGCGCCGACACCTTCACCAGGTTGATGACGCCCGCCTTCGACGCCGAATAGGCCGGCCCGCCCGCGCCCGAGCGAATGCCGGCCACCGAGGCGGTGCAGACGATCGCGCCGCCCTTGCCGGCATCGGCCATGGCCTTGCCGGCATGCTTGATCATCAGCCATGGGCCGATGAGGTTGACGCGAAGCACCTCGGTCCACAGCTCGGGCGTCGAATCGAAGATGCCCGCCATGCCCCCGGCGATGCCGGCATTGGCGAAGGCGATGTCCAGGCCGCCGAATTCGGATTGCGCCGTGGCCACCAGCCGGGCCACGTCGGCCTCGACGCCGGCGTCCATCTGCAGCGCCTTGGCGCGGCCGCCGGCGTCGAGCACCGCCTGCGCGGTGGCGTGCACCGCTTCCGTCTTGTCGCCCAGCACCAGCGCCGCACCGGCTTCGGCGAAGAGCCGGGCCGCGGCCCGGCCGATGCCCGAGCCGGCGCCGGTGATGATCGCCACTTTGCCTTCGAGTCGTGCGCCCATGGACTGCTCCTGTGCCTGCGGAATGAAAGCGCGAATGTAGCGCGCCTCCCGGCCTGGCCCGCCCGGGCCGACGCCCGACCTATGATGCCGCGATGGCACCGGCGGGCACCCCGCGATTGAACGACGAACCGCCTCTGCACACCGTGCGCGGCTGGATCGATGCCGCGCGGCAGGTGGTCGCGCTCACCGGCGCCGGCATCTCCACTGATTCGGGCATCCCCGACTTTCGCGGACCGCAGGGCCTGTGGACGCGCAACCCGGCCGCGGAAAAACAATCGACGATCCAGAACTACCTGGCGGACCCGCTGGTGCGGCAGGCGGCATGGCGCGGCCGGCTGGAGCACTTCGCCTTTGCGGCCCAGCCGAACCCTGGCCACCATGCGCTGGTGGCACTGGAACGGCGCGGCAAGCTGCACGCGCTGATCACGCAGAACGTCGACGAGCTTCACCAGCGCGCCGGCAACTCGGCGCAGCGCGTGATCGAGGTGCACGGCTCGGTGCGCCGCACGATGTGCTGGGCCTGTGGCGAGCGCCGGCCGATGGCGCAGACGCTGACGCGGGTGCGCGCCGGCGAAGCCGACCCGCCGTGCCTGCGCTGCGGCGGCATCCTGAAGAGCGACACCATCTCGTTCGGCCAGGCACTGGTGCCCGAAGTCATCGACCGGGCCATGGCGGTGGCCGCCGAGGCCGACCTGATGCTGGCGGTGGGCTCGACGCTGCAGGTCTATCCGGTGGCCGGCAGCGTCGAGGTGGCCAAGCATGCGGGCGCGCGCGTGGTCATCCTCAACGACCAGCCGACGCCGCTGGACGGCCTGGCGGACCAGGTGCTGCGCGGCCCGATCGGGCTGTGGCTGCCGCTGATCTGCCGCGCCTGAGACGCCGCAGAAGACGATCGGCAGGGCGCTTGCCGGCCCGCCTGCGCCCGCCGGGCCGCCGATCCGTTCGCGATATAGTCGCGCCTTCGCGCAGCCGACCCGGCTGCACGGCCCTGCCTGCCGCAGCGCCTGCCGACCGATCGGGGCGTGGACCGAGACTTCGAATTGGATTACGCCCAACAACAGCGCAACCCGGGCAAACATGTCACGGGTCTGATGATCGTGATCGCGCTGCATGCCCTGCTGGCCTGGGCGCTGGTGGCCGGGCTGGCGCGCAAGGTGGTCGATGTCGATCCGCGCGCCGATCGAGACGAAGATCATCGAGGAGGTCAAGCCGCCCCCGCCCCCGCCGCCCGACAACCTGCCGCCGCCGCCCAAGACGGCACCGCCGCCGCCGTCGTTCATGCCGCCGCCGGAAGTGCAGGTCACGCCACCACCGACACCCGCTCCGACCATCACCACCACGCCGGTGGCGCCGCCGCCGGC
The DNA here is from genome assembly GCA_963837675.1 of uncultured beta proteobacterium. Taxonomy (GTDB): domain Bacteria; phylum Pseudomonadota; class Gammaproteobacteria; order Burkholderiales; family Burkholderiaceae_C; genus Rubrivivax. The sequence continues at coordinate 60,016 of CAWIOH010000009.1, forward strand.
GCCGGTGCGCATCGAAGCCGCGCCACCGGCGGTGGCTGCACCCGCACCCGCGCCGGCGCCGGTCGCGCCGCCGGCACCGCCGGTGCGCACCGCGCCGAAGCTGGATTTCAACGCCTGCGAGAAGCCCGAATACAACGCCGCCGCGCGGCGCGCCAATGCCCAGGGCACCGTGGTCGTGACCTACACCATGGACACCAGCGGCAAGATCAGCGAAGCGCAGATCGAGAAGTCCAGCGGCCTGTCGCGCGAGCACCGCATCCTCGATCGCATGACGCTCGACGCCGTGCTGGCTTGCAAGGGCACCCCGGGCACGGTCGGCGGCAAGCCCGAAAAGCTCAGCGGGCGCATCGAATACGTCTGGAAGCTGACCGAATGATTCGCCCGTCGCAGTGCCCGCTGCCAGCCGACGCGTGCCGCCCCTCTTTTGTTGGAGTGACCATGTCGCAACCCTTCCCCCTGCCCGCCTTGCGTCGGGTGCAACGTCTGGCCGCGGCCTTGCTGGCCGGCCTGGCCCTGAACCTGGCCTTGCCGCAACTGGCGCTGGCGCAGGCTGCATCCGAGCCGGCCACCGCGCCGATGCCGGCGGCGCCGCTGGCCGGACCCGCCGTCGCCCGCGAAAGCGTGGCCAACCCCTATGGCCTGCAGGCGCTGTGGATGCAAGGCGACTTCGTGGCGCGCGCCACGCTGATCGTCATGCTGATCATGAGCATGGGCAGCTGGTACATCATCTTCACCAAGCTGTACGAGCAGCGCAAGCTGATGAAGAGCGCGGATGCCGCGGCCAAGAGCTTCTGGATCACCGGCTCGGTCAAGGACGGCATCGGCACGCTCGAAGAAGGCAGCGCCTTCCGCTATGTCGCGCAAAGTGGCATCGACGCCAGCGAGCATCACGAGGGCACGCTGGTCGAGAAGATCGACCTGCACACCTGGGTCTCGATGAGCGTGCAGCGCTCGATGGACAACGTCAACAGCCGGCTGCAGGACGGTCTGGCGTTCCTGGCCACCGTCGGCTCGACGGCGCCCTTCGTCGGCCTGTTCGGCACCGTCTGGGGCATCTACAACGCACTCACCGCCATCGGCATTTCCGGCCAGGCCAGCATCGACAAGGTCGCCGGCCCGGTCGGCGAAGCGCTGATCATGACGGCCTTCGGCCTGGCCGTGGCGGTGCCGGCGGTGATGGGCTACAACTGGCTGATCCGTCGCAACAAGAGCGCGATGGAGCGCGTGCGCGCCTTCGCGTGGCGACGTCCACAACGTGCTGCTGGCCGGTCGGCGCGCGCCCTCGGCATCGAAGCCGACTGGCGGGAGCCTGCCATGGCCATGAACTCGGCGCTCGCGCGGACGGCGGCGAAGACGCAGATCAACGCCACCATCAACACCACGCCGCTGGTGGACGTGATGCTGGTGCTGCTGATCATCTTCCTGATCACGATCCCGGTGGTCACGCAGACGTCGAGCTGCAGTTGCCGAAGGAACGCAACCTGCCGACGCAGACCAAGCCCGAGAACATCGTCATCGCCGTCAACCGCGACGGCGAGATCTACTGGGGCATGGAGCCATGGCCGACAACGAAACCCTGGTCGCGCGGCTGAAGGTCGAAGCGGTGAAGGAGCCGCAACCCGAGGTGCACATCCGCGGCGACGCCGAGGTGCGCTACGAAAGCGTCGGCCGCGTGGTCGTGGCCTGCCAGCGCGCCGGCATCTTCAAGGTCGGCTTCATCACCGAGCCACCGCCCGGCGTGCGTCGAGCGCTGAGGACGTCGAAAGGCCACAGATGGCAATGAATGTGGGCTCGGGCGGCGACGCGACGACGAGCCGATGGTGGACATCAACACGACGCCGCTGATCGACGTCATGCTGGTGCTGTTGATCATGTTCATCATCACCATCCCGATCCAGACGCATGCGGTGAAGATGAACATGCCGGTGGGGCCCAACACGCCGCCGCCGCAAGCCGCCGGAGATCGTGCGCATCGACGTCGATTTCGACGGCACCATCGGCTGGAACGGCGCGATCGTCGCCGGACCGCAGCGATCTCGAAGCCCAGCTGGCCGCCGTCGCCGCCATGCCCGACCAGCCCGAGGTGCACCTGCGGCCGAACAAGCTGGTCACCTACAACGTCGTGGCGATGATCATGGCCACGGCGCAGCGCCTGGGGGTGACCAAGATCGGCATCGTCGGCAACGAACAGTTCCTATGAGTCTCGGCCATGCATGCCCTGCGCGCGTGGGCCTTGGGCCTGCTGGTTGCCGCGTTTTGCATGTCGGCGCCGGCGCAGGCGCTGCGGCCCGAGGTCGGCAAGCCCTTGCAGCAGGCCGGCGAGCTGCTCAAGGCCGGCAAGTCCAAGGAGGCGCTGGCCAAGGTGCGCGAGGCCGATGCCGCGCCCAGCAAGACGGCGGCCGAGCAGTTGACCATCGAACGCATGCGCGGCGCCGCGGCGCAGCGCGCCGGCGACAACGCCACGGCCGTCAAGGCCTCGAGGCGGTTTATGCCAGCGGCAAGTCTGCGGCGCAGAGCAGGCCCAACTGGCCGAATCGATTGCCTCGGCCTACGCGCAGTTGCAAGACTTTGCCAAGGCCAGCGAGTGGGTCGAACAAGGCGCAGCAGGCCGGCGGCAACAGCGCGCAGCTGCAACAGATGCAGAGCTATCTGCAGAGCCAGCGGCGACTACAACGCCATCGCGCGCGATGCCGCCGCCGCCGTCGCCGCCGCCGAGCAGGCCGGCCAGCGCCCGGCCGAAGGCGAGCTGCTGCGCCTGGCCGATGCCCAGCAGCGCACCCGCAACACCGGCCTACACCGCGGACCTGGAAAAGCTGCTGTTCAGCACCCGAAGAAGGACTACTGGGCTGCCTACCTGGCGCGACTGCCGCGCAAGAGCGGTTTCTCCAGACCGCTATCGCGCTGGACGTGCTGCGGCTGCGGCTGGCCAGCGGCACGCTGAGCAAGACCGACGACTACATGGAGATGGCCCAGCTGGCGCTGCAGGCCGGTTATCCGGACGAAGCGAAGAACATCATCGAGCAGCGGCTTCGCCAGCGGCGCGCTGGGCAGCGGGCCCGAGGCCGAGCGCCACAAGCGGCTTCGCGATCTGACGTTGAAGCAGCAGGCCGAGGGCAGCGCAGCCATCACTGCCCGCGCCGCCGAGGCCGCCACCGCGCCCGACGGCAATGCGCTGGTACATGCGGGTTATGTCCATGTGACGATGGGCGAGGCCGACAAGGGCGTCGTGCTGATCGAGCAGGGCATCGCCAAAGGCGGACTGAAGCACCCCGACGAAGCCCGCCTGCGGCTGGGCATGGCACAGCTGCAATCGGCCAAGTCCAAAGCCAAGGCCGCCCAGACGCTGCGCAGCGTCAAGGGCAACGACGGTGGCGCCGATATCGCGCGGCTGTGGGTGCTGATGGGCAGCCCCTGAACGGCGCCCGCCATCGCGATGCGATCGTTGCAATACGCCGAGCCGCTGGCCGAGAACCTGTTCGTCATCGACACCGGATTCACCCGGCCGCGCTACGACGCCGCCTATCTGGTGGTGGACAGCGGGCGGGCGGCCTTCATCGACACCGGCACGCACTTCGCCGTGCCGCGGCTGCTGGCCACGCTGGCCGACCTGGGCCTGACGCGCGACGCGGTGGACTGGGTCATCCCGACGCACGTGCATCTCGATCATGCCGGCGGCGCCGGCAGCCTGATGCGCGAGTTGCCCGGCGCCAGGCTGCTGGTGCACCCGCGCGGGCTGCGCCACATGCTCGATCCCAGTGCGCTGTGGCGCGGCGCCACGGCGGTGTATGGCGAAGCCGAGATGGCGCGCAGCTATGGCCGTGTCACCGCCGTCGATGCGGCGCGCGGCCGAAACCACCCACGATGGCATGGCCATCGAAGTCGGTAGCCGGCGACTGTCGTTCGCCGACACGCCGGGCCATGCGCTCCACCACCACTGCCTCTGGGACGAGACCAGCGCCGGCTGGTTCACCGGCGACACCTTCGGCCTGAGCTACCGCGAATTCGACAGGGGCAGCGGCCCTGGATCGCCGCCCAGCACCGTGCCGGTGCAGTTCGATCCGCTGGCGCTGCGCGCTTCGATCGAGCGGCTGCTGCGGCGCAGCCGGCCTGCATGTACCTGACCCACTACGGCCGGGTCGGCGATGTGCCGCGGCTGCGGGCGCAGTTGCTGGATTTGCTGCAGGCGATGGTGGACATCGCCTTGAGGCATCGCGAAGCGGCGCAACGCCATGCGCGGTTGCGCGAGTCGCTGTTGGAGCTCTATCTGCGTTCGCTGCGCAGCCATGGCTGCGACTTCAGCGACACCCAGGTCGCACGGTTGCTGGAAATGGATGTCGAACTCAACGCCCAGGGCCTGGCCGTGTGGCTCGACCGCCGCTGACGGCAGCAAGCCCATGTCGAACGTGAACTTCCAGTTCCAGGGCAGCGCCGTCGTGATCACGGGCGCGGCCCAGGGCATCGGCGCCGCCTGCGCGCGGCGCCTGGCGCGCGACGGCGCGGCGGTGGCGCTGTGGGACGTGGACGATGCGCGCGCCGCCGCCCTGGCGCGCGAACTCGACGATGCCGGCGCGCGCGCCATCGCACTGCACTGCGACGTGTCCGACAAGGCCCAGGTCGAAGCCGCGCTGGCCGCCACGCTGGCCGCCTTCGGCCGCGTGCACGGCCTGGTCAACAACGCCGGCATCTTCAGATCGGCCGACTTCCTCGACATCGCGCAAGCCGACTGGGATGCGGTCATTGCCGTCAACCTGACCGGCGCCTTCCTGGTGGCGCAGGCGCTGGCGCGCCACATGGCGGGCACGCGGCGGCGGTGCGATCGTCAACATGAGCTCGGTCAACGGCACGCTGGCCATGCCCAGCATCGCCAGCTACAACGTCAGCAAGGGCGGCATCGACCAGCTGACCCGGGTGATGGCGTTGGCGCTGGCCGACCACGCCATTCGCGTCAACGCGGTGGCGCCCGGCACCATCGCCACCGAACTGGCGCAAAACGCGGTGCTGACCAGCGAGGAGGCGCGCGCACGCATCATGAGCCGCACGCCGCTGCGCCGCCTGGGCGAACCCGAAGAGATGGCCGAGGTCGCCGCCTTCCTGCTCAGCGGCGCGGCCAGCTACATCACCGGCGAGATCGTCGTCGTCGATGGCGGGCGCATGGCATTGAACTACACCGTGCCGCCGCGCGCCTGATGCTGCAGACGTTTCTGGTCTCGACCGGCGTCGTCGCCCTCGGCGAGATCGGCGACAAGACGCAGTTGCTGGCGCTGCTGCTGGCGGCGCGTTTTCGCAAGCCGTGGCCGATCGTCCTGGGCATCCTCGTCGCCACGCTGGCCAACCACGCGGCGGCCAGCGCACTGGGCAGCTGGATCACGCGCCTCGTCGACCCGGCCTGGATGCGCTGGGCGCTCGGTCTGTCGTTCCTGGCCGTGGCGCTGTGGATGCTGGTGCCCGACAAGGCCGGCCCGGTGGAGGCGACGACGGGCCGCTTCGGCGTGTTCGGCATCACCGTCGTTGCCTTCTTCCTGGCCGAGATGGGCGACAAGACACAGATCGCCACCGTCATGCTGGCAGCCAAATACCAGTCGATCTGGGCCGTCACTGCCGGCACCACCCTGGGCATGATGCTGGCCAACGTGCCGGCCGTGCTGCTGGGTGAGCGCGTCACGCGCTGGCTGCCGGTGCAGTGGGTGCATCGCATCGCCGCGGCGGTGTTCGCGGTGCTCGGCGTGCTGGTGCTCGCCGGTGCCGGCGGCTAAGCTGGTGCTTTCGATTGATCGAGGAACCGCCATGTCCGACACCCTGCCCTCGCTCGCCGGCGGCTGCCTTTGCGGCCAGGTGCGCTACGCAGCCACACCCACGCACCGCGACGGCTACTACTGCCATTGCCGCATGTGCCAGCTGGCCTTCGGCAACACGCGTGCGGCTTTCCTCAACCTGCGCAAAGACGAGGTGCAGTGGCTGACGCCGCCGACCTACTATGCCTCGTCGAAAATCGCGCGGCGCGGTTTCTGCAGCCACTGCGGCACGCCGCTGAGTTTCGAGTTCCTGGACAGCGAAAGCATGGATCTGTCGGTGGGCAGCCTCGACGATCCATCGCAGTTGCGGCCGACCGAGCATTTCTCGGTGGAGACACGCATCGCCGGCTGGCACGCCGACGACGGGCTGCCGGGCCAGCGCCTGGACAGCAACCCACGCATCGCTGCGCGCTGGCGCAAGGCCTACGGCGAGGCCGTGACGCCCGGGCTGCAGGCGCTGCGCGCGGCCGCTACCATCGACCCTTCTCCCTTGACGAGAGCGCCCTGATGAACCTGCTGCACACCATGCTGCGCGTCGGCAACCTGCAACGCTCGATCGATTTCTACACCCAGGTGCTGGGCATGCAACTGCTGCGCACCACCCATCGGCCCGAGCAGAAGTACGACCTGGCCTTCGTCGGCTATGGCCGCAACCCGCAGCATGCCGAGATCGAGCTGACCTACAACCACGGCGTCGAGAAGTACGACCCCGGCACCGCCTTCGGCCACATCGCCATCGGCGTGCCGGATGTCGCCGCCACCTGCGAGGCGGTGCGCGCCAAGGCCGCAGCATTGGGCGGCGCGATCACACGCGAAGCCGGCCCGGTGAAGGGCGGCGATACCATCATCGCCTTCATCACCGACCCCGACGGCTACAAGATCGAACTGATCCAGCGCGACGCCTGATGTACCTGCCCAAGCACTTCGAGCACACCGACGCCTCGGCGATGGCGCGCTTGCTGGCTGCGCATCCGCTGGCCACGCTGGCCTGGCAATCGGCCGACGGGTTGACGGCTGAACACCTGCCGTTGCTGTGGGACCGCGGCGCGCAAGATGGCGAGCACGGCACCCTGCGCGGCCACGTGGCGCGCGCCAACCCGCTGTGGCGCGAAGCGGCCGGCGCCGAGATGCTGGCTGTGTTCCAGGGGCCGCAGGCCTATGTCACGCCATCGTGGTACCCGTCGAAGGCAGCCACCGCCAAGGTGGTGCCGACCTGGAACTACGCGGTGGTGCACGCCCATGGCGCGCTGCGGGTCACCGAAGACCCGGCCTGGCTGCGCACGCTGGTCGGCCGGCTGACCGACTGGCAAGAGGCCTCGCGCGCACACCGCTGGCAGGTTGACGATGCGCCGTCCGACTACGTTCAAGCCATGCTCGCGGCCATCGTCGGCATCGAAATCCCGATCGCGCGGCTGCAGGGCAAGTGGAAGGTCAGCCAGAACCGCAGCGCCGCCGACCGTGCCGGCGTGGCTGCGGGGCTGGATTCGGTCGCCAGCGACGAGGCCACCGCGTTGGCTGCGCTGGTGCGCGCCTGAAGCGATCTGTCGTCGGGGCCTTCAGCGCAGCTCGAACACGCGCAACCGCGACGGCTCGAACAACGGCGTCGCCGGCCAGCGCCAGGCCGACCTGGCCGCTGTCGATCTGTCCGCCGGGAGAAGCTGAGGGCGCCCGGCGGCGCGACGAATCGCAGCCCGACGCGCGTGAGTCGTTGGGTGAGCGACACGTTCGGTGCGGCATCAGCGTCGCCCCAGGAAGAAATAGACGTTGTTGTTGCCATCCTGGGTATGGCCAAAACCCAGGTAGGCGGGACCGAGAGGTGTGTCCATGCCCAGGAACAAGCCGGCCGAGGCGACATTGCCCTGCACGCCGGTGGGCACCAGCGGCGCGCCCAGACGCGCGGCTTCGAGCGTGGCGCCGGCGTACACACCCTCCAGCAGCGGCAGCGTGAACAGCTTGTTGTAGTACATCAACCGACCGTAGCCGATGGAGTCGTTGCGCAGCTGGCCGTCGCGGTAGCCGGTCATGCGAAGGAAGCCGCCATAGCTGAAGTAGTCGTAGCGCGGCAAGGGGTTGCCACCGACTGCGCTGCCGCCGGCCAGCGCTGCCTGGAAGGTATGGCGGCCGAAGGACTCGACGACCACCGCGTCGCCGAACCAGCGGCCGTAGGTGTTGCTGGCGCCGAGCGCGGTGCTCGAGTTCAGCAGCTGCGCCCTGGCAGCGTAGCCCGCGCGCGGAAACGCCGTGCTGTCGATCTGGTCCAGATAGAAGCGCGTCTGCACCGCGCCGATGTTCCGTTCGATGTCGGTGGCTTCCAGCACCGGCGAGCCGATCTGCAGGTCGGCCTTGGCGCGGCCGGCCACCAGGCCCACGCGCACCTGACCGTACTTGGTGAACTGACTGCCCAGGTCGATGCCGACGGTGCCCGAAGAGATGTTGTATCGCGCGAAGAGCATATCGCCGCTGAAGACGTCGGCCACCCAGCGACTGACCTGCGCATGCGGGGCAACGAAGAAGTACTGGCTCGGCACCAGCGGCTGGAAGAACTCGGTGAACAGGTAGGCGTCGCTGCCGACCTGCAGATCGCTGCGCCATTCACCGCCCAGGCGGTTCAGCCAGGTGCGCCGGTAGCTGACCAGCAGGTTGTAGGCGTTGTCGCCGCGGAAGTCGCTGGCCAGCGACAGGCCGAAGCGCATGTAGTTCGGCCCCCAGGCCTTCTCCACCGTCTGCACCGCCAGCACGCGCTTGTCGCCTTCTTCGAGCAGCTTGTAGCTGACATGCTCGAAATCGCCGCGGCCGTAGATGCGCCGCATGTCGGTGTCGAGCACGGCGGTGTCGAGCGGCTCGCCCACAGTGGTTTCCATGCTCTGGATGACGACCTGTTCGTTGACGCGCTCCAGCCCGTCGACGCGGATTTCATCCACCGGCCGCGTATCGCGGGCCAGCGGTCGCACCTGCGCCGCCCGCAGTTGCGCGTACTCCTCGGGCGACACGCTGTAGCGCCGCAACTGATCGGCCACCTTGCGCGCCGCCGCTTCGCCGATCGGAATGGTGGCGGGCATGTTGTCGAAGTCGCCGGCCGAGAAGCCGCCCAGTTCGGGCTGGATCAGCACATCCGCGGGGTGAAGCGTGGCCAGCGAGGCCTGCACGTTCTGCTCGGTCAGGATGTTCAGCATCTGCGTGGCCACGCTCAGCGCCGAGGTGATCTGGTCACGCTGCAACAGCGGCGTGCCCAGGTTGACGGCGATGACGACCTCGGCACCCATGGCCCGCGCCACGTCCACCGGCAGGTTGCGCGTCAGCCCGCCATCGACCAGCAGCCGGCCGTCGATCGTCACCGGCGCCACTGCGCCCGGCACCGACATGCTGGCGCGCATGGCGGTGGCCAGGTCGCCCGATTTCAGCACCGTCATCTGGCCGCTGACGACATCGGTGGCGACGGCGCGAAACGGTATCGGCAACGCATCGAAGTTCGTCTCGCCCTTGGCCAGCGACAGCTCGCGCAGCACGCCTTCCAGCGCCACGCCGGTGACCGCGCCCTTGGGCAGCAGCAGCGAGCCATCGCGCACGCCGAACTGCGGGCCGAAGAAGTTCAGCCAGTCGTCCTCCTTCAAGCGCGTGCTGATGTCCTGGCGTGGTGGCAGATCGCGGGCGATGGTCTCGGTCTTGATGCGGCTGACCGCGTCGATCATGTCCGGCAGGCTCTGACCCGAGGCATAGGAACCACCGACGATCGAACCCATGCTGGTGCCAGCGATCACGTCGATCGGCACCCGCAGTTCCTCCAGCACCTGCAGCACGCCGATGTGCGCCGCGCCACGCGCGCCGCCACCCGACAGCACCAGACCGATGCGCGGTCGCTGCGGCCGCGGCGTGGCCGCCGGGGCACTGGCCGCCATCGAGGACGGCGCGCTCGCCGCGGCGTCGCTCCCGCTCGACACCAACGGCCACACGGCCATCAGGCCTGTCGCGAGTGCGCGGCCCAGGGGCAAAAGCTTCATCGACTGCATCTTTCCCGGTGGGCTTCAGGCCGATCGGCATCACCGCCCTCGAACCGCCGCTGCGCAAGCGGCGGCGATGATAGCCTGCGCACTTTCATGCGCATCGAGCCATCCGGGTCAGCTTCCATGAGTCACGCGCTGCCTGCCCCGCTGCCGGGCCGCGACCCGCAACGCCTGCTGCAACAGACGCGCGCGTCATGGGGCGGGCGCGGCGACCTGTGGATCTTCGGCTATGCCTCGCTGATCTGGCGCCAGGAGTTCGACGCCGCGGAACACCGCAGCGCGCTGGTACACGGCTGGCACCGTGCGCTGCGCATGCGCTCGCGCGTCAACCGCGGCACACCCCAGCAGCCCGGCCTGGTGTTTGCGCTGCTGCCCGGCGGCGCCTGCCGCGGCGTGGTCTTTCGCCTGCGGCGCGACAGCGCCGACGCCGAGCTCGAGCGCCTGTGGGCGCGCGAGATGCCCACCGGCGTCTATGACCCGCGCTGGTTGAACGCACGCACCGCGCTGGGCGAGGTGCGCGCGCTGGCCTTCACGCTGAGCCGGCGCAGCGAAAGCCATCTCGGCCGGCTGGGCGACGAACAGCTGCTGCACATCCTGCGCCATGCCAGCGGTCGCTACGGCAGCACCTTGCACTACCTCGTCGCCACCGCGCAGGCGCTGCGCGAACGCGGCGTTCGCGATCGCGAGATCGATCGGCTGATGGCGCTGGCCGAACACCACGGGCTGGCGTGACAGCCCCGGCCACGTCACGGTCCGGCGCCGTCGCCGCGCGTCACTTGCCGACGCCGTGCTGCGCGGGCGGCTGCATGTGCAAGCTGCGCAGCGTTTCCAGGTCGGCCTCGGTGTCGACATCGACCAGCACACCAGGATCTTCGACATCGACGGCCATCGCCGGATAGCGTGCAATGATGCGGCGCGCGCCTTCGTCGCCGCTGAGATGCATCAGCTCGGAATACAGCTCGGCCGCAAAGCCCACCGGATGGCCGCGCCGCCCCCGATGCTGGGCGTAGGCCACGCCATGGTGTTCCAGCGCCGCCGCCACCGCCAGCAAGGTGGCCGGGCGCACCAACGGCATGTCGGCGGGCAGCAGCAGCCAGCCCGGCGAATCGGCGCAGGCCGCCACGCCCGCGGCAATCGAGTGACCCATGCCGAATTCGCCATCGGTTTGCGGCAGCACGAGCACATGCTCGGCGGCCACCCAACGCGCCGCCTCGGCGGCCAGGGCCGCGGTGGTGACCACCTGCACCGGCAGGTGGCTCTCGACGGCATTGCGCAAGCTGCTGCCCAGCACGCTCAGGTCACCGAGACTTTGTTCCAGCTTGTGCGCTGGCCCCTTGAATCGACTGCCCTTCCCTGCGGCCAGCACGACGACGGTCGGTCGGGACGACATGCCCGGTACCTTTCGAGGTGAAACTGGTTGTATGACGCGCACTGCCGGCGCGTTAGATGCGCGAAGCATGGCCGGCCGGCCGCGCCGCAGGTAGTGGGAGCTTCACTTAGGGTCTTTCACGTAAGGGATGCACCCCTGTGGCGGGCCGCGCTGGCGGCATACTGTGGCGATGGACAAGAACATCGCCGATCTGCGCAAGAGCTATGAACGCGACGCGCTGGATGAATCGGCGGCGGCCGCGGATCCGCTGCGGCAGTTCGAGCACTGGCTGTCGCAGGCGCTGCAGGCGCAGTTGCCCGAGCCGAACGCGATGACGCTGGCCACCGTGGGCGCCGACGGCCGGCCTTCGACGCGCATCGTGCTGCTCAAGGGCTGCGATGCCCGCGGCATGGTCTGGTACACCAACTACCACAGCCGCAAGGGGCGAGAGCTGGCTGCCAACCCGATGGCCGCCTTGCAGTTCCACTGGGTCGAACTGGAGCGTGTGGTGCGCATCGAAGGCCGCGTCGAGCCGGTCGAGCCCGAACTGTCGGACGCCTACTTCGCCAGCCGGCCGCTGGATTCGCGCATCGGCGCCTGGGCCTCGCCGCAAAGCCAGGTGATCGAATCGCGCGCGCTGCTGGTCACCAACGCCGCCAAGTACGGCGTGAAGTTCGCGCTGCATCCACCGCGGCCGGCACATTGGGGCGGTTACCGCCTGCGACCCGACACCTGGGAATTCTGGCAGGGGCGCAAGAGCCGCCTTCACGACCGGTTGCGCTACCGGTTGCAGGACACGCACTGGGTTCGCGAGCGGCTGGCGCCGTAGTCGGGCGACGGCACGGTCTTGCGTCCGATCGACCGACGGCACGCAGGCAAATGCCTGGCGTATCAGGCCTTGAGCCGGGCCTTGAAGGTCTTGCGGAATTTCGCCAGCTTCGGCGCCACCACCGCCGCGCAATAGCCCTGGCCGGGGTGGCGGGCGAAGTAATGCTGGTGGTAGTCCTCGGCGCGCGAATAGTTGTCGAGCATCTGCACCTCGGTGACCACGCGGCCGCCATGCGCGGCATTGGCCTCGTCGAGCACGGCTTGCACCGCCGGGCGCTGCTTTTCATCGTGCAGGTAGATGCCCGAGCGGTACTGCGTGCCGACGTCGTAGCCCTGGCGGTTCAGGCTGGTCGGGTCGTGGATGGTGAAGAAGATCTCGAGCACTTCGCGCAGGCTGATGCGATCGGCATCGAATTCGACGCGCACCACCTCGTTGTGGCCGGTGTCGCCGGCACACACCTGCTCGTAGCTGGGCTGGGCCACATGGCCATTGCTGTAGCCGGATTCGACCGACAGCACGCCATCGACCTGCTCGTAAACCGCCTCGGTGCACCAGAAGCAGCCGCCGCCGAGCGTGATCAGTTCCTTGGCCATGGTGAGAGTCTTCGAAGTCTGCGTTGACGGGTTGGCGACGCCCGGACGGAGCGCGCCGGCTACAACGGCGACAGCGACAGCTGCGCCATCGGTCTGGGCGGCAGTTTATCCGCCGCCGCCTGCTTGGCTTCGGGCTCGGTGAGGAACAGCCGCTCGCTGCCCAGTCCCTTGCCGACGAGCGCGCTGCGCACCGCGTGCCCGCGCTCGATCGCCAGATGCCGCACCGCGGTGGCGTCCACCGGCACGGCGGCGGCCAGCCGCGCCTCCATCTCGGCTACCGGCAGATCGGCCTTCGGCGCGGCGTGCCGGCCCGCTTGTCGGGCAGGGCCGTGTCCTGGTACAGGCGGCGTAGCAGCGCCGCCCGCGCGTCGGGCGTCAGCGGTGGCAAGGGCGCGTCCAGGTCGCGCGCCACTGCTGCCCAGCGCACCACGGGCGCGCTCGCGCCGCTGCTCCTCGAGCAGGCGCGACTGCAGCGCCGCGCTCTGCATGCGCCGGCTTCTCACTCGCCGCGTCGGCCACGCCCAGCACGCTGAGCTTGAGCATCGGCCGATCGGCCAAAGCGACGGCAACCTGATCGATCACTTTCTGCCCGTTGCCGCTCGATGGCGGCGCTGCCCGGCGCGAACTCGACGACGCTGAGGTCGGGCCCGCCCCCGCCGCCGGACAACAGGGCGAAGGGTGCGGTCAGCACCTTGGTCAAGAGATTGACGATGACCTTGATGATCAGCCCGCCGAGGCTGAATTGCGGGTCGTTGATCGAGCCGCTGACGGGCAGGTCGATGTCGATCACACCGTAGCGGTCCTGCAGCAACGCCACCGCCAGCTGCACCGGCAGCGTGGTGGCGTCGGGGCTGTCGCTCTTCTCGCCGAAAGTCGAGCTGGTTGACGACGATGTTGTTGTCGCGCCTCGAGCTTGCCGTCGCTCGAAATCCTGTAGCCCACGTCCACGCTGAGCTTGCCGCGTTCGATCGGGTAGCCGGCGTATTTCGCCGAATAAGGGTGTCAGGCCCGGCAGCTCGATGCCGGTGGCCTTGGCCTTCAGGTCGAGCGATATCGGATCCAGCGTCGGGTTGATCGCACCTTCGATGGACAACACGCCGGTGCCCGCCACCACGCCGGCGAACTGCAGCGTCGCCGGGTCCACGGCGCGGCTGTCGAACCCGCCGATGCGGCCGAACAGATCGCTCAACTCCGTGCTGTAGTTGGGGCGGATGAAGTGGTCGTTGAACTCGACCCGCCCGTTGCTGAAGCACCAAACCCTGCAGCCCAGGTCGAAGGGCAGGCCGACCAAGCGAGAGCGCGGCGCGCGGCGCGCTCGCGGCCGCTGGCCGGTGCGGCCGGCGGCGCCGCCGCGGCCGCGCGGCCATCGCATCCGCGCGCGCTCCGGGCGCCAGGGTCTGCAGGTACAGAGCGGCCCTCTTCGGTCACTTCCAGCTGCGCGTAGTAGTCGCTCAGCCGCACCTGGCCCAGGTTCAGGCTGGGCCGGCCGCGGGCCGGCACCTCGACCTTCAGTTCCTTCAACGTCAGCGCGTTCCAGCTCAGCAATTCGCGCTCGATATCGCTGCGCTCGGCATCGGCACGCCGCGCGTCGATACGCAGATCGGCGATCAAGCGCCTTGCCGGCGATGCCGAATTGCCAGGCATCGCCCGACTGGCGCACATCGATGCGGCCGCTGTAGCCGGCTCCGCGCGCTCAATTTCGCCGGCAGCGGGCCGCGAAGTAAGGCTCGAAAGCATGCACCGGCAGCCGTTCGACGCGCAATTGGCCGCTTGGCCATCGACCGGTTGCAGCGCCGATCGCGCCGTGCCATTCGAAGTCTGCGCCGGGCTCGGCGGCGCGCTGCCGCGCGCGCAGCGGCGCCAACAGCGACGCCGACAATTGCGTGTCGATCGGCTCGGCGCCGGCTTCCATCGGCCAGGCGAGCCCGCTGGCGCGCACGCGAATGCCATCGAGCTGCAAGGCGCCGGCCGGCAGCCGGCGTCGGCCAGCCGCGCACGGCCATCATCGAGATTGAACTCGCCCAACGTCGATGCGCCAGGGTGGCGCTCGAGCTCGGCTGGCTGCTCTGCCGCAGAGGTGGGCGACTCGGCCATCAGCGCCATTGTTCGAGACTCAAGTCGCCCGCCTGGTCACGCGCCAATTCGATCTGCGGCTTGCTCAGGCTGAGCGCGCCCAGGCTGACGTGGCGCTGCAGCAGGTCAGCACGGACATCGGCCAGCGCCAGGCGTCTGCCACTGCGCCGGGCGCGCCGCCACCGCCTTGCGATCGCTTGGTCGGCGGCTGCGACCGGCTCAGTTTGAAACCATCGACGCGCAAGCTCGGGCAGCGCCACAGACAGCCGCGGCGTTGCGCCGTCGGCCCAATCGAGCATCTGCGACCGCGTCATACTGGCCGCTGGCCCGTGGGCGCAGCCACCTGCCGCAGGTAGGGTTCGGCCAGCGCAGATCGATGCCTTCAGCTGCAGGCCAGGCTGGCCTGCCGATCGGACACCGCGCCGTCGGCCGACAGTTGGCCCGGCGGGCTGGCCTGCGGCCAACAAGCGCGCTGCCGCCTGCAGCGGTGCGTCGCCTTCGACGGGCCAGCGGAGTTCGCGCAGGCGCACCTGCAGCCTGTCGATCGCGAGCCTCGGCGGCGGGCTGCACCGACGCATCGTGCCAGAGCACTTGCGCGGCATTCAGTTCCAGCAGCGGCAGCTGCAACGACCAGCCGGCTCCTTCGCCGCGCCCGCATTGGTGGCGGCGCTGGGCCGGCGCGGCCGGCGGGCATGGCATCACCGCGGTGCCGCGGCATCGGCCAGCTGCATCAATTGCAGCCGCCGGCGGCGTCGCGGCGCAGGTGCAGCACGCGCCGTCGAGATGCAACGCCTCGAGCAGCGCACGCCGCTGCAGCGGCTGCGCCTTGGCCAGGCCCACGCGCAGGCTCTGCCAGGCCAGCAACGGCGCGCCGTCGCGCAATTGCAGCGCCAGGTCCCGCGCCTCCACCTGGCCTTGAAGCTCGACATTCGCGCCACCGGTGTTCGGGTGCTGCTCGAAGCGCAGTTTCAGATCGGCCGTCCAGCATGCCGCCGTGGGGCAGCACCGGCAAGCGTCTTCGGCAGATAAGCCCAACCATGCGACAGCTCGAGCCTGTCGAAGTGGATATCGAACTCCGACACGTGCCCCTGCGCAAACGGCGTGCTGCGACCATGGCTTTCGAAACGCGCTGCCGTTCAGCTCGAAAGCCAGGCGCGGCTCGACCTTGACCTGCAGGTCGTCGGGCAGATTCGACAGGAAGGGCAAGTCGAGCGCCACGTTGTCCAGCACATGCGTTTTCGCCGACGGGCCGGTCGTCGATGTCGATCCGCCCGCCGCTCAGGCGCAGATTGAACAGTGCAAATCGCTGCGGTTCGGTGCGCGTCGGCGCGTTCGGCCGCGGGCGAGGCGAATCGCTGCAACAGGTCGTCGATGTCGTAGCGGCCATCGCCCAGCCGCGCAAGCCGCAGTTGCGGCGACATCGACCTCGATCGCGTCGATCACCGGCGCGAGCCGCAGCAGCGAGCGTGCGCTGATGTCCACGAACAGGCGCTCGACCTGCAATTGCGGCGCCGAATGCTGACTCGCCCGCCGCGGCGGCCATGGACAACTGGTTCAGGGTCAAGGCCAGCGCAAACGGGTCGAGAACTGAACCTCGGCCACGCGCAAATGCGCTGACCAAGCCGTTCGGAGCCACGCGTCTCGAGCTGCCACTTCAGCAAGGGCGGCACCGCCAGCCAGCCGCAGCAAGATCAGCAGCACGACAGCGCCCACGGCCCAGGCCAGCCCACGCAGCACACGTGCCTTCAGCACTTGCTGTCCCCTGCTTCGCAGCGTCATGTGCTTGCATCCCTGGCCGACACCGGTTTCAAGCCGGAGCCGGTCGCGCACAATCGTAGCAGCGCGTCCCTTGGCGGCGCATGCGAAGGGAAGTGATGCCCAACGAGTTGTTCCTGCACTTCGGCTTCGAGGGCTGGAAGCCGGTGCTGAGTGCGCTGGTGCTGCCGCCGTTGCCCTTTCTGTGGCTGATGCTGCTTGGCGCCCGGCGTTTCGGCGGCGGCCGGCTGTGGGCTTGGCTGCTGCTGTTGGCGGGTGCCGTCGGCATATGGCTTAGCAGCACCTTGGCCGCGGGCCAAGCCTTGCACGCACGCTGGTTGCCGCCGGCCCAGGCGCTGACGATGGCAGGACCTGAAGCTTTGCAGGCGGCAGCCAAACCAGCGACCGCCATCGTCGTGCTCGGCGGCGGGCGCGAGGACTATGCACCCGAGTACGGCGGCCCCAATCTGACCGAACAATCGATGGCGCGATTGCGCTATGGCCTGTGGCTGGCCCACGAGACCGGGCTTGCCGCTGGCCTTCAGTGGCGGCACGGGCCATGCGCAGTCGGACGGGCCGAGCGAGGCGCGATCGCTGCGACCATCGCCGCGCGCGATTTCGGCCGGCCACTGAAGTGGACCGAAGGCGGTTCGCGCGACACGCGCGGGAACGCCGCGCGCACCGTCGCGCTGCTGCACGCGCCGGCGTCGAGCGCATCGTGCTGGTCACGCACGGCTGGCATCTGCGGCGCGCGTTGCGCGCTTTCGAGCAAGCCATCGCCTGCGCGGTGGTGGCATGCAGGTGATTGGCGCGCCGATGGGACTGGCGCGCGACGACAGCGCAACGCCGTTGCGCTGGCTGCCCAGCACGGCGGGCATCAAGGCTCACGCTCACGTGCTGCACGAAGCGCCGGGTGGCTGCTGGGCGCTTAGCGGCGCCCAGGCCTCAGAATAGCCACCCCGCAGCAGCTGAACGCAGGCGTCATGAATCGAGTCCTGGTCCACACCGGCGCACGCTATCCCATCGTCCAGGCCCCCATGGGCTGGATCGCACGCTCGGCCGCTGGCCAGCGCGGTGTCGCGTGCCGGAGGTCTGGGCATCATCGAAACCTCGTCGGGCGAGACCGACAACTGCCAGGCCGAGATCGCGAAGATGCTGGCCACCGGCCTGCGCTTCGGCGTGAACCTGCCGATCCGCTTCCTGAAGGACGACGCGATGCTGCGCTATGTGTGCGGCAGCGGCATTCGTTTCGTCACCACCTCGGCCGGCAGCCCGGCCAAGTTCATCGCAGCCACTGCACGACGCCGGCATCGTCGTCTATCACGCGGTGCCGACGCTGGAGACGGCGCTGAAGTGCGTCGACGCCGGCATCGACGGCCTGGTGGTCGAAGGCAGCGAAGGCGGCGGCTTCAAGAACCCCGAGGAAGTCTCGACGCTGGTGCTGCTGCAGGCTGTTCGCGAACGAGTCGAGGTGCCGCTGATCGCCGCCGGCGGCATCATCGACGGGCGCGGCATGGCCGCGGCCTTCGCGCTCGGCGCCGAAGGCATCCAGATGGGCACGCGCTTCGTCAGCAGCCGCGAAAGCCCGGTGCACGCCAACTACAAGAACGCCATCGTCGGCGCCGACGCCACCGGCACTTGGGTGCTGAACAAGAAGTCCACGCCTTGCATCCGTGCGCTGAAGACCGGCTTCTCAGCCGCGATCCACGAACAGGGCCTGATGCCGGCGGACAGCTTCAAGGGCATCCGCGCGGTGTATTTCGACGGCGACATGGAGGCCGCGCCGGCATTGGCCGGGCAGTCGGCCGGCTTGATCCACGACATCAGGTCGGCGCAGCACATCATCGAGCACACGGTGGCTGAATTCTACGCCATCACGCGGCGGCTGGGTGCGCTCGGTGCGGCCGCCGCCTTCGGCTGAAGGCACGAGGAGCAGCAAGCATGAACGATCTGTTCACACTGCAAGGGCGCACTGCGCTGGTCACCGGCGGCTCGCGCGGCATCGGCCGCATGATCGCTGCCGGCTTGCTGGCGCAGGGCGCGCGCGTCTATATCTCGTCGCGCAAGGCGGACGCCTGCAACGCCACCGCGGCCGAGTTGCGCAAGCACGGGGCACTGCGTGTCGCTGCCGGCCGACGTGTCGACGTGTCGAAGGCGCCCGCGCGCTGGCCGCTGCCTATGGCGAGCGCGAGGCCTCGCTCGACATCCTGGTGAACAACGCCGGCGCCGCCTGGGCCGAGCCCTTCGACGACTTCAGCGAAAAGGGCTGGGACAAGGTGGTCGATCTGAACCTGAAGACACCGTTCTTCCTGACCCAGGCATTGATCGGCCCGCTGCGCGCCGCGGCGGCGCAGCAGCCGGCGAAGGTGATCCACATTGCCTCGATCGACGGCGTGTCGGTCAACCCGATGGAAACCTACCCCTACGCCGCGAGCAAGGCTGGACTGATCCATCTGACACGGCGCATGGCGCTGCGGCTGATCCAGGACAACATCGTCGTCAACGCGATTGCGCCCGGCGCCTTCGCGTCGGACATGAACCGCGATGCGCGCGACCACGGTGAGGCAGTGGCGGCGCGCATTCCGGCAAAGCGCATCGGTCGCGACGAGGACATGGCGGGCGCTGCCATCTACCTGGCCTCGCGCGCCGGTGACTACGTGGTCGGCCACACGCTGGTGGTCGATGGCGGCGTGACCCACGCACGGGGCTGAATCAAGCCCAAGAAGCGAAGCCCCTTCAAGCCTTGCAGCCGGAAGGGGCAGGGGCGGGATCAACCGCCAGTGGGGCTCCGGAGAGAAAAGGTCCGGGGCTCCTGACGCGCAGCGACTGCGCCATCGGTATTGCCTGCCAAGCAGGCGTCTGAATCGTAAAACAAGTCGCCGCGGCCGGCAAGTTCATGCGGCGTACGCGTCGGCAGCGTGAAAGGCACGCCGATTGCCGGATACCCCCAGCGCATGTTCCGGTGGCCTTGCGCTGCTAGAGTGCTTCGATGCCGGCCAACCCGCCCAACGGCTTTGACCCCATGAGAACCCCGCAGTTCATTGCCCTGCACGCCCTTGACGACGCCACGCTCGCGCAAGAAGCGGCGGCGGGCTTGCGTGCCGTGCCGGCGCGGCTGTCGCCGAAATTTCTGTACGACCTGCTCGGCTCGCGCCTGTTTGACGCCATCACCGCCTTGCCCGAGTACTACCCGACGCGCACCGAAGCGGCGATCTTCGCTGCGAATGGCGACGCCATTGCCGCAGCGGTACTGCGGCACACCGGAGCGGCGCCTGCGCTGGTGGATCTTGGCGCCGGCAATTGCGCCAAGGCCGCGAACTGGTTCGGCCCGCTGGCGCCGCGCCGCTATGTCGCCGTGGACATTTCGCTGCCGTTCCTGCAAGGCGCGCTGCTGGCGCTGCAGCGTGAGCATCCCGCGCTGGACATGGTCGGTGTGGGCATGGACTTTTCCGTGCAGCTGCAGTTGCCCGATGCCTTGCTCGACGGCCCGGCGCTGATGTTCTATCCCGGATCGAGCATCGGCAACTTCGCGCCCGGCGATGCGTTGCGGCTGTTGCGCCAGGCCCGCGAGGCCTCGGCCGACGGTGCGCTGCTGATCGGTGCCGACCTTGTCAAACCGAAGGCGCTGCTCGAGGCCGCCTATGACGACGACCTGGGCCTGACCGCAGCCTTCAACCTGAACCTGCTGAAGCACCTGAACCGGCTGCTCGGCGCGGATTTCGACGTGCGCGGCTGGCGTCATGTGGCGCGATTCGACGAGCGCGCGTCGCGCATCGAGATGCACCTGCGCGCCAGCGATGCCGTGACGGTGCGCTGGCGCGACGGCGAACGGCGCTTCGCCTCCGGCGAGCAGATTCACACCGAGAATTCGTACAAGTGGACCGTGGATGGCTTCGCTGCACTGCTGCGCCAGGCGGGCTGGCGCGATGTCCAGAGCTGGACCGATCCGCGGCGCTGGTTCGGCGTGTTCGTGGCCGTGGCCTGAGCGCGAGGTGATGCCGATCGACGATCTCGCACAGCGCTACCGACAGGTGCGCGCCGCGTCGCTTCAGCTGGCCGAGCCGCTGAGCGAGGCCGATGCGCAGGTGCAAAGCATGCCCGATGCCAGCCCCACCAAGTGGCATCTCGCGCACACCACATGGTTCTTCGAAACGCTGGTGCTGGAGCCGCATGAAGCCGGCTTCAAGCCGCACCATCCGGCCTACCGCGTGCTCTTCAACAGCTACTACAACGGCATCGGCGAGCAGCACGCCCGGCCGCAGCGCGGGTTGGTGACACGCCCTGGCCTGGCCGAGGTGCTGGCCTATCGGCGGGCGGTGGATGCGCGGGTGCTGGCCTGGCTGGCCGGTGCACCCGAGGGCGTCGCGCAGGCGCTGCTGGAACTGGGCTTGCAACACGAGCAGCAGCACCAGGAACTGATCCTCACCGACCTGCTGCACCTGTTGTCGTGCAACCCGCTGCGGCCGGCCTACCGACCCGGCCCGCCGGCAACCCGCAGCGAGCCCGTCGCACTGTGCTGGCTGCACGACGATGGCGGCCTGGTGGAGATCGGACACGACGCCGCGGGCTTCGCCTTCGACAACGAAACGCCGAGGCATCGCCAATGGCTGGCCCCTTACGCGCTGGCCAATCGCCTGGTGACGCAAGGCGAGTGGGCCGGGTTCATCGCCGATGGTGGCTACCGCGACCCGCGCTGGTGGCTGTCGGCCGGCTGGGACTGGGTGCGCGCGATGCGCATCGAACACCCGTTGTATTGGCGACGGGACACCGAGGGTGGATGGCAGGTCTTCGGTCTGCGCGGCGAGCAGCCTTCGGATTCGAAGGCCCCGGCGGCTCATCTGTGCCTGTACGAAGCCGACGCCTACGCTCGCTGGTACAGCGCGCAGACGGGCTTGGCGCTGCGCCTGCCCACCGAGACCGAATGGGAGCACGCGGTGGCGCCCGAAGCGCGGCGCCACCTGAGCGACGGCGCATTCGTCGAAGACGGCGCACTGCAGGCCAGCGCGCCTGCGGCGCAAAACGGCCTGTTGCAGGCCATGGGCACGCTGTGGCAATGGACCGCCAGTGCCTACGCGCCCTACCCCGGCTTCAAGCCCTGGCAGGGCGCCGTGGCCGAATACAACGGCAAGTTCATGGCCAATCAGTACGTGCTGCGCGGCGGTTCGGTGGCTTCGCCACGCTCGCATCTGCGCGCCAGCTACCGCAACTTCTTTCCGGCCGACGCGCGCTGGCAGTTCAGCGGCGTGCGGCTGGCGATGGACCTCGGCTGACTACGAGGGCTGGCGCTGGGCCCAGCGGCGGATGATGGCGTGCAACGCCTCGAGGCCATCGGTCAGCGCCGCGGGGCCGGGTTGCAGGATCAGCGGCGACTTGATTTCGTGCAGTTCGCCGTCGCGCACCGCCGGCACCTCGGCCCAGCCCGTACGGGCACGCACCCTCTCGGCGCGGAACTTCTTGCCGCACCATGAGCCGATGATGATGTCGGGCGCGGCGCGCACCACCTCCAGCGGGTCGGCGACGATGCGCTCGCGCCCCAGGCTGGCGGCCGCGCGCAGCGGAAAGATGTCGTCGCCGCCGGCGATGCCGATCAGTTCGCTGACCCAACGGATCGCACTGATGGCGGGATCGTCCCATTCTTCGAAGTACACCCGGGGTCGCCGCGGCAGAGCGGCGGCACTGGCGCGCACGCGCTCGATGCCCGCCCGCAATTGCGCCACATAGGCGCGCGCCCCGGCCTCGGCGCCGACCAGTGCCCCCAGCCGATGGACATACCCCAGAATCCCGTCCACCGAGCGGTGGTTGCTGATCCAGACTTCGACGCCGGCCTTGATCAGCGCTTGCGCAATGTCGGCCTGCATGTCGGAAAAGCCGATCGCCAGATCGGGCTCGAGCGCCAGGATGCGATCGATCTTGGCGCTGGTGAAGGCCGAGACGCGCGGCTTGTCCTGACGTGCCCGCGCCGGACGCACGGTGAAGCCACTGATGCCCACGATGCGCGCTTCCTCGCCGAGGGCATAGAGCACCTCGGTCGGTTCTTCGGTCAGGCAGACGATGCGCTGCGGCAGGGCCGGCATGCTCGACCTAGGCCCCCAGCACTTGCCGCACCAGCGCGGCGGTGCGCTCGGTGACGGCAGCGTCCATGACGATCGGCCGACCCCATTCGCGCGCCGTCTCGCCCGGCCATTTGTGGGTCGCATCCAGTCCGACCTTGCCACCCAGCCCGCTGACTGGCGAGGCGAAGTCCAGATAGTCGATCGGCGTGTGTTCGACCGGCGTCATGTCGCGCACCGGGTCCATGCGCGTGGTCACGGCCCAGATCACGTCCTTCCAGTCGCGCACGTTCACATCGTCGTCGGTGACGATGATGAACTTGGTGTACATGAACTGGCGCAAAAAGCTCCACAGCCCGAACATCACGCGCTTGGCATGGCCGGCGTAGGCCTTCTTGATCGAGATCACCGCCAGCCGGTAGCTGCAGCCCTCGGGCGGCAGGTAGAAATCGACGATCTCGGGAAACTGCTTCTGCAGGATCGGCACGAACACCTCGTTCAGCGCCACGCCCAGTACCGCCGGCTCGTCGGGCGGCTTGCCGGTGTAGGTGGAGTGGTAGACCGGGTCGCGCCGATGCGTCAGGCGCGAAATCTCGAACACCGGGAACCAGTCCTGCTCGTTGTAGTAGCCGGTGTGGTCGCCGAAGGGGCCTTCCAGCGCGTGCAGGTAGCCGCCCCGCTCGCGCAGCCGCACGCCGGCATCGCTCTCACCCTGGAAACCGGTCGTGGCCACCGGGATATGACCTTCGAGCACGATCTCGGCGCTGGCCGGCACCTGCAACCGGCGTTCGCCCTCGCCGACGCTGGTGTCCACCACCTCGGTGCGGCGGCCGCGCAGCAGCCCAGCGAACTGGTATTCGGACAGCGTGTCGGGCACGGGCGTCACCGCGCCCAGGATCGTCGCCGGGTCGGCACCCAGCGCCACCGCGATCGGGAATGGCTGCCCCGGGTTGGCGTTCGCAAAGTCGCGGAAGTCGAGCGCCCCGCCACGGTGCGCCAGCCAGCGCATGATGACCCGGTTGCGGGCGATCACCTGTTGGCGATAGATGCCCAGGTTCTGGCGCAGCCTGGGCGAGGCCACGGATTGCGCGCCACGCGTCACCACCAGGCCCCAGGTGATCAGGGGCCCCACGTCACCGGGCCAGCAGGTTTGGATCGGCAGGCGGCCGAGATCCACGTCCTCGTCTTCGAACACCACCTCATGGCAGGCTGCGCGGCGCTGCACCGAGGGCTTCATGTCCCACAGGGCCTTGGCCATCTGCACCAGCTTGCCGGCATCCTTCAGGCCGCGCGGCGGCTCGGGCTCCTTCAGGCTGGCCAGCATGCGACCAATGTCGCGCAGCCCGGCTACCGACTCACTGCCCATGCCCAGGGCCACCCGTTCAGGGGTGCCGAACAGGTTGGTCAGGCAGGGAATGTTGTAACCCGCCGGCTGCTCGAAGAGCAGCGCCGGCCCGCCGGCTTGCAGCACGGCGTCGCTGATTGCCGTCATTTCCAGGCGTGGCGACACACTTTGAGGCACGCGGATCAGCTTTTCGAGCTTTTCCAGCTGCTGAAGGAAGTCCCGCAGGTCAGTGTAAATCATGCCAAGCGAGTATTAGAGATCAACATCTTATGCTTGACTCGATATATTTCGGTTTCTAGAATTCGCAAAAATTGGCGTCACAAAGGGTTAACCCTTGGCCTGGTTGGCGCCTCTCACTGGGCTGCGGTGGGCTGAAGGATGCCGCAAGCCGCCCCCTTGAGACTGCTTCGTTTCATTATCACTGCCACCCCCTTTTCCACCGCCGGGGGCGGGAAGGTCGGCGTTTGGCGCCGGCCGGATGCAAAGAGGATTGCCGTCATGACAACCCGACACAGGTTTCGATCGATGCTCGTCTCGACCCGACGCGCGAGTGCAGTTTTCCTGCGCGACGTGGGCAATGGCCTGCTCGAGGTCAGCCACAACAGCCTGGCCCTGGTGGGCTTGGCGGTGGTGGTGGTGACGGTGTTCGTGGCCGGGCGCCCCGACCTGCGCGACAGCACGGAAGCCTGGGCGCTGAGCTGGCTGCAGCAGCGTTTGGAGGCGCGCACCGAGGCCGACGACGACATCACCGTGGCCGCCGCCGAACCTGCAGCCGTGAGCCGTGCGACCGCGGTCAGCCCCGGTGAACTGAGCAAGCAACAGGCCGCTGTGGCGAAGTGGATCTCGCGCCGCTACAACGTCGCGCTCGAACCGGTGGGCCGCCTGGTGCAGGAGGCCTGGTCGATCGGCCAGCGTGCCGGGCTGGACCCGACGCTGATCCTGGCCATCGCCGCGATCGAGTCGCGCTTCAACCCCTTTGCGCAAAGCGCCGTCGGCGCCCAGGGGCTGATGCAGGTGATGACGCGAGTGCACACCGACAAGTTCGAGGCCTTCGGCGGCACCCATGCGGCCTTCGACCCGATCAGCAACCTGAAGGTGGGCGTGCAGGTGCTGCGCGAATGCATCGCCCGCGCCGGCAGCCTGGAAGCTGGCCTGCGCTGGTACGTCGGCGCCGCCAACCAGGCCGACGACGGCGGTTATCTGGGCAAGGTGCTGAGCGAACAGGGCTACATGAGGCGTGTGGCCGGCGGTGGCCAGGTGGCGCCGAACGTGCCGATCGGCCCGCCCCGAACCGCTCCGGCGATGCAGGAGGCGGTGCTGGTGCCGGCCCTGCCGCCGATGCCGGCGGCCTCCACGCCCGAACAGCTGGCGCTGCTGCGCTGAGTTTGGCGGCGCCGGAGGCGCCGTGCCTATACACTGGCGCCCTGCGCAACTGGCGATAGGGCCTTCGGCCCGAGGTGGATCACCACCGGGGAACGCAGTCAGCGGCGAGCAGCCGCTCGATTCAGCCGATCGCCTGGGCAGCCCTGCGACGCCACCACCCGTGCTTCGATGACCGGCGCCGTGCGGGGACAGCTTCAACCTGCTGAGGACTGCCGCCATGTTTGATCGCACCCAATCCACCGTGCAGCGCATCGACCCGGAAATCTGGGCCGCGATCGAGGCCGAGAACCGACGCCAGGAAGCGCACATCGAGCTCATCGCGTCGGAGAACTACACCTCACCGGCGGTGATGGCCGCGCAGGGCTCGCAGTTGACCAACAAGTACGCCGAAGGCTACCCCGGCAAGCGCTACTACGGCGGCTGCGAGAACGTCGATGTCATCGAGCAACTGGCCATCGACCGGCTGAAGGCGCTTTTCGGCGCCGAACACGCCAACGTGCAGCCGAATTCAGGCTCACAGGCCAACCAGGCGGTGTTCTTCGGGTTGCTGCAGCCCGGCGACACGATCATGGGCATGAGCCTGGCCGAGGGCGGCCACCTGACCCACGGTATGCCGCTGAACATGAGCGGCAAGTGGTTCAAGGTGGTCAGCTACGGGTTGGACGCGAACGAAGCCATCGACTACGACGCGATGGAAAGGCTGGCGCACGAGCACCAGCCCAAGCTGATCATCGCCGGTGCGTCGGCCTACAGCCTGCGCATCGACTTCGAGCGTTTTGCCAAGGTGGCCAAGGCGATCGGCGCGATCTTCATGGTGGACATGGCGCATTACGCAGGCCTGATCGCTGCCGGCGTGTACCCGAACCCGGTACCGCATGCCGATGTGGTCACCAGCACCACGCACAAGAGCCTGCGCGGCCCACGCGGGGGCTTCATCCTGATGAAGGACGCCGTCGCCAAAGCCATCAACAGCGCCATCTTTCCGGGCATCCAGGGCGGGCCGCTGATGCATGTCATCGCCGGCAAGGCGGTGGCCTTCAAGGAGGCGCTGGCACCCGAGTTCAAGGCCTACCAGGCGCAGGTGGTGAAGAACGCCGACGTGCTGGCGAAGACGCTGATCGAGCGCGGCCTGCGCATCGTCTCCGGCCGCACCGAAAGCCATGTGATGCTGGTGGACCTGCGGCCCAAGGGCCTGACCGGCAAGGAGGCCGAAAACCTGCTCGGCCTGGCGCACATGACCTGCAACAAGAACGGCATCCCCAACGACCCGCAAAAGCCGATGGTCACCAGCGGCATCCGCCTGGGCACACCGGCGATGACCACGCGCGGCTTCGGCGAGGAGCAGGTACGGCAGACGGCGCACCTGATCGCCGACGTGCTGGACCAGCCGCAGGACGAGGCCACGCGTGCGGCAGTGCGCGCCAAGGTGGCGGTGCTGACGCGCGACTTCCCGGTTTACCGCTGAGCGCCGCCGCGGCGTTGTCACGATGCGCTGCCCCTACTGCAACCACGACGAGACCCAGGTCGTCGAAACGCGCGAGTCCGATGAAGGCGGCGTGGTGCGCCGCCGCCGCCGCTGCCAACATTGCGAGAAGCGCTTCACCACCTACGAGCGTGCCGAGATCGCCATGCCGGCGGTGGTGAAGAAGGACGGCGCGCGCGTCGAGTTCGACCCGGCCAAGCTGCGCGCATCGATGCTGCTGGCATTGCGCAAGCGGCCGGTGAGCACCGAACAAGTCGATGCGGCGCTGGAACGCATCCAGGACAAGCTGCTGGCCGGCGCCGCCAAGGAAGTCGCCAGTTCGCGCCTGGGCGAACTGCTGATGCGCGAACTCAAGCGCATCGACAAGGTGGCCTACGTGCGCTTTGCGTCGGTGTACCGCAGCTTCGAGGACGTGGACGAGTTCCGTCAGCTGATCCGCGATATCTGAGGACCCCCCAAAGGGGGAGGTGCCGGGGGCCCTCCAAATCCGCGGCCGGGCACCCCCGCGTTGGGGTCGCGCGGCGCAGCGCGCTTTTCTACAGTGAAGCCATCCGATCACTGACCCAGGAGAAGCGCATGAACACCCCTCAGTCCGCCCGCCAAGGCACGCGCCGTTCACAGGCCGGATTCTCGTTGGTCGAGACCGCGATCGTCGGCTCGGTGCTGGCCACCATCGGCGGCCTGGCCGTGCCCAGCTTCGACGCGGCCATCCAGCGCCGCCATCTGGAAGGCGCCGCGGCGCAGCTGGAAACCGACATCCAGCACACGCGCATGCTGGCCGTGGCGCACAACGTGCCGCTGCGCATCAGCTTCGAAAGCAGCGCTGCCGGCAGCTGCTACGTCATCCACACCGGTGCTGCCGGCCAATGCAGCTGCAACACCCAAGGCCCGGCCGTTTGCCAGGGCGACGCCCAGGCCGAGCGCAGCGTCCACTTCGATGTCGGCGACGCGGTGAAGCTGACCTCGAACGTGCGCTCGGTGCTGTTCGATCCGGTCAAGGGCACCAGCACGCCGACCGCGACGATGCAGCTGCGCGCGCGGCGGCGCGGCCATCCATCAGGTGATAAACATCGTCGGCCGGGTGCGCTCGTGTTCGCCCGCACCCGCGCTCAGCGGCTACAAGGCCTGCTGAAGGTGGCGCCGTCCGGGCCGAGGCCGGACGACAGGCGGCCACCGCGGGCCGACCAGCGGCAGGAGCGCCACCCCTCGATCGCGGGGGTGGCGCGCAATAATTGACCTGCGATGTCCAAGCCTGCTCCTTCCGCTGCAACCCGACGTGGCTTCACGCTGATCGAGGCGATGGTGGTCGTGGCTGTGCTGGGCATTCTGGCGGCGGTGGTCCTGCCCATATTTCTCGACTCGGTGCGCAAGGGTCGGCGGGCGGACGCCATGGCCGCATTGGCCCAGGTGCAGCAGGCGCAGGAGCGTTGGCGGGCCAACCATGGCAGCTATGCCGACAATGACAAGCTGACCATGGCCACGACCGACGGCGGTCTGGGCCTTCACGACACCACCAGCAGTGGCTACTACGGTATCGCGCTGAGCGATGTCAGCGCCAGCGGCTACACCGTCACGGCCTCAGCGAAGAGCGGTACGCCGCAAGCGTCGGACAGCGCCTGCCAGAAATTGGTGCTGCGCCTGGCCGGCGGCAACATCTCCTACAGTTCGGTCGACAGCGGCGATGCCCCCGACACCACGGGCGCGAAGCGCTGCTGGGTGCGCTGATGACGCCCCCTCGCCGGCCAATGACTTCATGGCCACGCTGTGGCGTGACGGCGATCGAGATGATGGTCGTCGTCGCCGTGCTGGCGATCATCCTGACGCTGGCAGCGCCTTCGTTGCGCGACTTCATGGCGCGGCAGAGGGTCAAGGCGGTGAACGCCGAGCTGGTGACCGACCTGCAATACGCGCGCTCGGAGGCGGTGGCGCGCGATCAGCCCGTCTTTGTGTCGTTTCGATCGGCGCCTCTTGGATCGCCGCCAATGACCTGCTACACCATCCACACCAGCAAGACGGCGGGCGTGTGCGACTGTCGCAACGCGCTGGGGACCGCGTGCCCGCATTCTGCCGGGCCTGGTCGAGATCAAGACCGTCCAGGTGCTGCGTTCCACCAACGTCACGGTGCAGCCTTTCGACGATGCTGCGCCGGCGAATCAGTTGATCTTCAGTGCGGCGCAGGGTCTTGCTGTCTGGGGCGATCATTCCCCTGACCCGACCGACCCGAGCAGCATCGCGCCGTACGTGGCGAACTGGCTCGACTTTCAGGTCGGCGTCGAAAGCTCGATCAGCGGCAAGCTGCGCACCATGGCGCACATCACCGGTCGGCCGCAGGTGTGCTCGCCGGACGGCTCGATCAACGGAGTTCCACGATGCCCCGAGTGAGGCCCATCCCGCCAAGGAACGAATCGACGCGGCGTTCGCGCGGCCTGTCGCTGGTCGAGATGATGGTCGGCATCGCCGTCGGCATGATGGTGGTGGCCGGCGCCAGCTTCGTCGCCGTGAACCAGATCGGCGAGAACCGCCAGTTGTTCCTCGAGACCCAGGTGCAGCAGGATCTGCGCGCCGCTGCCGACATGGTGGCACGCGACCTGCGGCGTGCCGGCTACTGGGGCGCCTCCGAGAACGGCCTCTGGGTGGGCGGTGCGCCCGCGGTCGGCAACCAATCCCTATGCCGCGACCACACCCAGCGCGGCCAGCGCACCGGTTGGCGAAGTCACCTTCAGCTATTCGCGCGGCGCCGAGGACGGCGTCATCGACGGCGATCAGGAAGGCTTCGGCTTCAAGCTCGATGGCGGCGTGATAAAGATGCGCATTGGCGGCGCCTGGCAGGCGCTGACGGATGCCAACGTGCTCGAGGTCACACGCTTCGATGTCGCCCTGCAGCCGCAAACCGTGCAGCAGCATTGCTTCAAGGAGTGCGCCGGCGGCGGCACCGCCTGCTGGCCGACCGAGACGGTGCGCCGCTTCACCATCGACATCGAAGGTCACGCCGCCGGCGATCCGCGCGTGACGCGCAGCGTGCGCGACAGCGTGCGCCTGCGCAACGACGCCACCGGCGGCGCCTGCCCCGTCTAGGCCGCGACGATGCATCACCACCGTGCAACCCCGGCAGCGGCGCAACGCGGCGCCGCCGCCTTGGTGGTCGTGATGGTGCTGTTCTTCATCATCTCGCTGGTGGCGGCCTATGCCAGCCGCAACCTGATCTTCGAGCAGCGCACCTCGGCCAACAACTACCGTGCCACGCAGGCCTTCGACGCCGCCGATGCCGGCCTGGAATGGGCCATCTCGATGCTCAATGGCGGCCGCATCGATGAGAACTGCGCCGGCACCACCGATGTTGCCAAGAACAGCTTCAGGGACCGCTATCTCTCCGCCGATGCGAACGGTATCCTTCACGAGCGCAAATGGCTCGATGCCGGCACCGACACAAAGTTCACTCCCAGTTGCGTGCGCAATGGCGCCGGCTGGTCCTGCAGCTGCCCGACTGGCGGCGATCCGGTGCTCGCGGCACCAGCAGGCAGTGGTACGTCGGCCAGCTTTCGCATCAGATTCGATGAAGTGCTGGGCCAGCCAGGGCTGGTTCGCGTGTTTGCGCGCGGCTGCAATGGCTTCGGCAGCCAGTGCTACGCCGGCGCCGCGGCCGATGCCGATGCCAATGCCGAGGTCAACGCGCTCGTCGGCCTGGCACCTTCGCTGACACAAACCCCTAGCGCCGCCTTCACGCTGCGTGGTCCGGGCAATTTCGATCCGGGCGGCGCGCGCTTCGTCAACGTCGGCGCGCAGGGCGTTGCCGTCAATACCGGCGGGCCGATCAACCCGGCGCCGATCGTCAGCGGGCCCGCAGGCACACCCGCCGCCGGCCCGCTCAGCCCCTTGATTGTGGCCAACGATGTGTCGTTGGCTAACCTGACGCCATCGGGTGGCTCGTCGCTCGGCGAGATGATGTTCCTGGCCAGCTTCGGCATGCCACCGGCGGCCTATCGCCAGCAGCCAGCCGTTGTGCGGCTGACCTGTGCCGGAGATTGCGCCACCGCGGTGCAACTGGCCGCGGCCGCACATCCTGGTCGAGTGTTATGGATCGACGGCGATCTGGTGGTCGGCGCAGCGGAAACACTCAGCCTGGGCAGCAATGCCATGCCGGCGGTGCTGATCGTCGACGGCAATCTCGATTTCGCGGCCGGCAGCGACGTGGACATCCAAGGCCTGGTCTTTGTCCGCGGCAGCGCCTGGACCGCGGCCGGCAATGCCAGCGTCACCGGCGCGTTCGTCGCCGAAGGCGCTGCGAGCGTGGACCCGACGATCGACGGCGGCTTCGCCATCGTCGGTGCGCCGGTCATCAGTTTCGATCAAGCCACCGTCGATCAACTGAGCGAGGTGCGTTCGCGCCTGGTGCTCGATTTCGGCTCCTTCGTGCGCGTGCCGGGCAGCTGGAGGGATTTCCAGTGATGGCGATCGGGCGGCGCCGATCGGCCCTCGGCACCTCGCTGGTCGAAGCCGTGGTCGCGCTGGCCGTGATGGCCTTCGGCATGCTGGCGGTGGTCGGCATCCAGTCCACGCTCCGCCTGAATGCCGATGTCGCCAAGCAGCGGTCGGAGGCCGTGCGCATCGCCCAGGAGGCGATGGAGGCCGCGCGCGCGTTCGCGGTGATCGACACGCCCGCCGACGGACAGACGGCCTATGCCGACATCGGCACGACGAGTCAGGCAGGTCAGCGGCTACACCACCAACACCACCTTCAGCCTGACCCGCACCGTCGTTTCTCGCGCCGACCCCGACCGCAAGGAGATCCACATCCGCGTGGACTGGACCGATCGCAACGACCAGCTGCAGGGTGTCGAGCTCAACAGCATCATCGCGGCCACCGACCCGCGCGTGTCGCTGCTGCTGACCGCGCGCCCCAACGGCATTCCCGAACGCGCGCCGCTGGGCCGCCACCCGGGCATTCCGCAGCCCGCCGTGTCGGTGGGGCCCGGCATCAGCGCCTTCAAGCCGCCTTCGGGAAGTGCCGGCGTGGTCTGGGTGTTCAACAACCTGAGCGGCGTGATCGTCGGCGTGTGCAACAACGTTGCCACGGAGCAAAGCCTGCTGACCGCGGCGGACGTTGGCCACCTGCAACAACAACGTCACCGCCCAGCCCCTGAGCGGCTTCGTGCGCTTCGCCACCGGCGCCCAGCCAGCCCATTGCCGCCGACGCCGAGAACCCGACTGAGCACCGCACTCAACCTGTCGATCGACCTCGACCTGACCAGCACCGGCCATCCGTTGCCCGACCATGTCTGTTTCGCGGCGGCTCCGATCGAGCGGCGACGACGGAGACGGTCGTGCCCTATTACTGCGCCATCTTCTCCAATGCGGTCCGTGGTCTGGTCGGGCAGGTCCGCGCTGACGCCGGTGGCGTTCACCACGCCGACGGGCCTGGACCCCTGGGAGATCGCCGGCGACGCCGCCGACGCCGCGGCGTCACACTACCGTGTGTGTCGGTACACACCGGCCGGCAACGACGCTCAGTCCATCCAGAACTGGCAGCATCCGCGCAACTACAGCAATGTCACAGCCTTGACG
Organism: uncultured beta proteobacterium; assembly: GCA_963837675.1. Classification (GTDB taxonomy): domain Bacteria; phylum Pseudomonadota; class Gammaproteobacteria; order Burkholderiales; family Burkholderiaceae_C; genus Rubrivivax. The sequence continues at coordinate 92,251 of CAWIOH010000009.1, forward strand.
CCGCTGTACAACCAGAACTTCCTGGTCATTCGCGCGGGCGACGGCGTGCAGCCTTTCTCCTGCCCACCGACGTCGAGCCCGACCCGGCGGCAGGCGACTTCGTCAACAGCAACACGCTGGTGCACCAGCCCGCGCCCTAGCGCTCGTGCTTGGCGCGCGAACGCGCGCGCCGTTCGGCGGCGGCGCGTGTCAAAGGTAACGCCTGCCTGCATCCCCCCGAAGATGAGGGGGACGCAGGGCTATGTCGCGTGAAATCTTGCCTGTACATTCAGGCGGCGTCGGCGCCTGCACGCGCCGAATCCCAGCTCCAGACCAACGCTTCCAATCGAGAGCCTCCAATGAACTGTCTTCGCACTGCCGCCGCGGCCCTGGCCGTCGCCGGGCTTTCCCTGCCGGCCATGGCGTTGGATTTCACGATGAATTTCGACGACATTCCGCCGGCATTTCCGTCTGGGAGCCCGATCGACCCTGCCTTCGGTTCGGCGGTGCTCGGCTACTACAACAACGATCCCATTTTCGACAGGGCCGGCAAGCAAGCGTGGGACACCACCTTCGGCGCAGACACAGTGGCCATCTGCAGCTTTCCTTCTGCCGGTGGCGATTGCCAGGGCAATTTTGCAACGGCACATTCCGGCATCAGCGCCGCCGGTGCCATCTTCGGCACCGAGGTGGCGTTCGCGGTTTCGCCGGGCCTGCAGATCACGCAGCTGAGCTTTTGGTACGACGTGACCATCAACTCGCGGCCTTCGGTGCAGTTGGTTGCCGGCGGTAGCAGCGTGTTTGCGCAGCCGTTGGAAGAATGCACGGTTCCCGGCAGCGATGGCTTCTGCGGCTGGAAGCAGTACACCGTCCTGCAGTCGGACATTGCCGGCAAGCTGATCACGGGCGTGATCTTCGAGGCTGCGCCCAACAGCGCTGTCTTCGATGACGTGTTCCTGTCGACGTCGCCGATTCCTGAACCCTCCACCTATGCGCTGATGCTGCTCGGCCTGGCCGGCGTTGCCGTGGCGGGGCGTCGCCGCAGGCGCTGATCGCCAGCGGCTTCAACTTGCAACGCCCGTCAACCGACGGGCGTTTTGCATAGACTGCCGTCATGACCCTCTCGGCCGACGACACCGCGCGCCTGCGCGAATGCCTCGAACTCGCCCGCGGCTCGATCGGCCTGAGCGACCCCAACCCGCGCGTCGGCTGCGTCATTGGCGACGCCGCCGGTGCAGGTTTCGCCCACGGCGCCACCCAGGCGGCGGGCGAAGCCCACGCCGAAGTCATGGCACTGCTCCGGGCTTCGCAGATGGGCTTGCGGCTGAGCGGTGCCACGGCCTGGGTCAGCCTGGAGCCTTGCGCGCACGACGGGCGCACGCCGCCCTGTTGCGATGCCTTGATCAATGCCGGCGTCGCCCGCGTGGTGGTGGCCACGCTCGACCCGAACCCGCTGGTCGCCGGCCAGGGCGTCGCCCGGCTGCGCGCGGCCGGCATCAGCGTGGATCTGGCCGATGGCGACATCGCCACCGCCGCCCGCGAGTTGAACATCGGCTTCTTCTCGCGCATGCAGCGCGGCCGGCCCTGGCTGCGATTGAAGATCGCGGCTTCACTGGACGGCCGCACCGCGCTGCAAAACGGTGTCAGCCAATGGATCACCGGCGAAGCGGCGCGCACCGACGGGCATGCCTACCGGCGCCGGGCTTCGGCGCTGCTCACCGGCATCGGCACGGTGCTCGAGGACAACCCGCGGCTGGACGTGCGCCTGGTGCCGACGGCTCGACAGCCGCTGCGCGTGATCGTCGATTCGCGGCTGCAGACACCGCCCGACGCACGCATTCTTGAGCCTGCAGGCGAGGTGTTGATTTACGCCGCTCAAGCGGACATGGGCCGCGAGGCGGCACTGCGCGCGCGCGGCGCCACGCTGTGCCGTCTGCCGGGCGAAGGCGGCAAGGTCGATCTCGGGGCGATGCTGGCCGACCTGGCGCAGCGCGGCGTCAACGAGCTGCATGTCGAGGCTGGCCACAAACTCAACGCCTCGCTGCTGCGCGAGGACCTGGTGGACGAACTGCTGGTCTATCTGGCCCCCAAGCTGCTGGGCCTGGGCCGGGAGATGGCCGCCTTCGGGCCGCTGCAGTCGCTGGCCGAGGCGCTGAACTTCGAATTCATCCAGGTCGATCGTATCGGCGCCGACCTGCGCGTGCTGGCCCGTCCGCCCGGCCGTGCGGATTTTCTGAGCGGCGCCGCGACCCCGCCCTGACAAGGCCGCGACAGGCCCGCGCCAGGGGTGCCGCCTACAATCCAGCGCATGCCGATTGCCCCGATTCCCGAGCTGGTGGCCGAGATGGCCGCCGGCCGCATGGTCATCCTCGTCGATGAGGAAGAGCGTGAGAACGAAGGCGACCTGGTGCTGGCAGCCGAGCATGTCACGCCGCAGGCCATCAACTTCATGGCGCGTTTCGGCCGCGGCCTGATCTGCCTGACGCTGACGCGCGATCGCTGCGAGCGCCTGCACCTGCCGCCGATGACGCACCGCAACGGCGGGCGGCATGGCACGCCGTTCACCGTGTCGATCGAGGCCGCCGAAGGCGTCAGCAGCGGCATCTCGGCAGCCGACCGCGCGCGCACCGTGCAGGCTGCGGTGGCCCGCGATGCGCGGCCTTCGGACCTGGTGCAGCCCGGCCATATCTTCCCGTTGCAGGCGCGCGACGGCGGCGTGCTGATGCGCGCCGGCCACACCGAAGCCGGCTGCGACCTGGCGCGCATGGCCGGCCTGGAACCCGCGGCCGTGATCTGCGAGGTGATGAAGGACGACGGCACGATGGCGCGCCTGCCCGACCTGGAGCTCTTTGCCGCCGAACATGGCCTGAAGATCGGCACCATCGCCGACCTGATCGGCCACCGCAGCCGCAACGAATCGCTGATCCAGCGTGCCGGCTCGCGCGCGTTGCAAACGCCGGAAGGTGAATTCGAATGCCACGCCTACCGCGACCGCAGCGGAGCGTTGCATCTGGCTCTGACGCACGGCTGCTGGGACCGCGGCGACGACGTCATGGTGCGCGTGCATGAGCCCTTCACCGCGCTGGACATGCTCGACGGCGGCAGCAGCGCACATTCCTGGCCATTGCCGCGCGCATTGCAGGTGTTGCGCACCGCGCCCTGTGGCGTGGCGGTGCTGCTGAATTGCACGCAGCAGGCGGATGCGCTGCTGGGCCAGTTGTTGCCGGCGGCGCGCGACGAGCCGAATGTGCGCCAGCTCGATTTGCGCACCTACGGCGTGGGCGCGCAGATCCTGCTCGACCTGGGCGTCACGCGCATGAAGCTGCTGGGCAGCCCGCGGCGCATGCCCAGCATGACGGGCTATGGGCTCGAGGTCACCGGCTTCGTCGGTGCGCCGGGCTAGGTTCGCACCATGCAGGAAGCCGACCAGGGGCTGGCCGTCGATCTCGACGGAGAAGGCATGCGCGTCGGCATCGTGCGCGCACGCTTCAACGACGCCATCACTGCGGCGTTGTCGCAGGCCTGCCTGGCCGAGTTGGCCGCGCTCGGCGTGGAATCCCGCCACATCCGCGAGGTGACGGTGCCCGGCGCGCTGGAGATTCCCGTGGCGCTGAAGGCCATGGCCGAGAGCGAGAACTACGATGCCTTGATCGCGCTGGGTTGCATCGTGCGCGGCGCGACCTATCACTTCGAGCTGGTGGCCAACGAGAGCGGCGCCGGCGTCAGCCGCGTGGCGCTGGACCACCTGCTGCCGGTAGCCAATGCCATCCTGACGGTGGAAAACGAAGCCCAGGCCTGGGCCCGTGCCGAAGACAAGGGCCGCGACGCCGCTCGTGTGGCGGTGGAGATGGCCAACCTGCTGGATGAGCTGTCATGACTGCCGAGCCCAAGGCCGCTGCTCGCCGGCCGGGCACCAACGCGGCGCGGCGCCGTTCGCGCGAGCTGGCCCTGATGGGCCTGTACCAATGGCTGGTATCGGGCGCCGACGGCGCCGAGATCGAGGCCCACCTGCAGGAACAGGAGGGTTTCGACAAGCTCGACCGGGCGCACCTCGAGCGGCTGCTGCACGGCTGCATCCGCGACGCCGCTGCGCTGGACGCGGTGCTGGTGCGGCATGTCGATCGCAAGACCAGCCTGCTGTCGCCGGTCGAGCATGCGGTGCTGATGATCGGCGTCTATGAGCTGACGCATTGCCCGGACATCCCGTACCGCGTCGCTCTCAACGAAGGCGTCGAGCTGGCCAAGAGCTTCGGCGGCACCGACGGCCACAAGTACGTCAACGGCGTGCTCGACAAGGCCGCGGCCGAACTGCGGCCCGGCGAGGTCGCCGCGGCACGGGCCTCGCGCCGCGCATGATGCGTCTGGCCTCGCGGCTCGAGCACATCGAGCCTTTCTATGTCATGGAGTGCGCCAAGACGGCGGAGCGCATCGCACGCAGCGCCGAGTGCGACCCGGCGCTCGGCGGCGAGGCGATGATCTTCCTCAACATCGGCGAGCCCGACTTCAGTGCCGCGCCCGGCGTGGTGCAGGCCGCCGAGGCCTGTCTGCGCGCAGGGCACACGCAATACACCCAGGCCACCGGGCTGCCGGCGTTGCGCGAGCGCATTGCCGGCTGGTATGGCACGCGCTTCGGCCTGGACATCGCGCCGTCACGCATCGTCGTCACTTCGGGGGCCTCGGCGGCCTTGCAACTGGCTTGCCTGGCGCTGTTCGAAGCCGGCGATGAGGTGCTGATGCCCGATCCCAGCTACCCGTGCAACCGGCACTTCGTCGCCGCGGCCGGGGCGCGGGCGCGGCTGCTGCCGGCGTCCGCGGCGGCGCGCTTCCAGCTCGACGCTGCGGGCTTGCGCGCGGCCTGGCAAGCGCACACCCGCGGCGTGCTGCTGGCCTCACCCTCCAACCCGACCGGCACATCGATCGCCTTCGACGAAATGGCGGCCATCGCCGCGTTCGTGCGGGCACGCGGCGGGGTCACGTTGGTCGATGAGATCTACCTTGGGCTGAGCTATGACGAGGCCTTCGGCCACAGCGCGCTGGCGCACGGCGACGACATCGTCTCGATCAACAGCTTTTCCAAGTACTTCGGCATGACCGGCTGGCGCCTGGGCTGGATGGTGCTGCCGGGCGAACTGGTGGCGCCGGTGGAAAAGCTGGCGCAGAACCTCTACATCTGCCCCTCCACCATCGCACAGCAGGCCGCGCTGGCCTGCTTCGACGACGCTTCGATCGCCGAATACGAGCACCGCCGCGATCGCTTCCGTCAGCGCCGCGACGTCGTCGTGCCGGCGTTGCAGGCGATGGGCTTCGGCGTGCCGGTGTTGCCCGATGGCGCCTTCTATGTCTGGGCCGACTGCAGCGCCTTCAACCCCAGCAGTTGGGACTTCTGCTTCGACATGATGCGCCGCGCGCATGTCGCGTTGACGCCGGGGCGCGACTTCGGCCCCGCCGCGGCCGAGCGCTTCGTGCGCCTGTCCTTCGCCAGCTCGATGGACGAGCTGGAGCAGGCCCTGTCGAGGCTGGCGCGCGCGCTTCGCGCAAGCCCGCAGGGTGTGCAGAATTTCGTGACAAGCGGTTAACCACCGGGCAAAGGCCACGCTTTTCGCGCAGCGCCGCCGTGCTGCGCCGCCTAAGCTCCCGGGCTGTGAGACCTAGCCTGTTCAAGCACCGCGCCGAGGGCGATTCTGAAACCTCGGAGTTTGCCGCCACGGTGGTCTCGGTGCCCTACTTCGAAGCCGATTCGCTGCCGGCGCCGGATTCCGCCGTGCCCGACGTCTGCACCGATTTCGGCGCCGATTCGGGCAATGAAGCCCACGTGGACGAGGCCGACACCGCGGCGAAGCCGACGTTGTCGAGCATCGGCCGCTATGCGCTGAAGCAGCAGCTGGGCCAGGGCGGCCTGGGCACCGTGTTCGAGGCCTGGGACCCGTTGCTGTCGCGCATGGTGGCGGTGAAGACGCTGCAGTTCGACATCGACACGCCGACGCGCGTCTCGCTGGACGCGCTGTTCCTGAACGAGGCGCGCGCCGCCGCCGGTCTGAACCATTCCCACATCGTCACCGTGCACGATGCCGGCCTGTCGGCCCGTGGCGTCTACATCGCGATGGAAAGGCTGCGCGGCCGCGACCTGCGCCAGGCGCTGCAAGCCGGCTGGCGCGCCAGCCCGGCCGAGGTGGCGCTGCTGGTGCGCCGCGTGGCCGACGCGCTGGGTTATGCCCACGCACGCGGCGTGGTGCATTGCGACATCAAGCCGGCGAACATCTTCCTCACCCGCCGTGACCGCCCCAAGGTGCTGGATTTCGGCATCGCGCGCGTGGCCCACCATGCGGCACTGCCCGAGCTGGAAGGCGCGATCGCCGGCTCGCCGCATCACCAGGCGCCCGAGCAACTTCACGGCGGCAATGTGGACGCGCGCACCGACATCTACGCACTCGGCACGGTGATGTACGAGCTGCTCACCGCGCGCAAGGCCTTCGACGGCGACTCGCTCGAAGGCATCCGCCAGGCGGTGCGCGAACACGAGCCGGTGCCGCCGCATGAGCTGGACCCGGAAATTCCACTGGGCTTGTCGGCCATCGCCATGCGCGCCATGGCACGCGAACCCGACGCGCGCTTTGCCAGCGCGGCCGACATGGCGCAGGCCCTGCGCCAATGGCTCGGCACGCACGCGGCCCGCCAGGAAGCCCTGGCCGCCGCTGAGGCCTCGCCGACCAGGCAGGCAGCGCCCAAGACCGCCAAGCCACGCCCGAGCCGGGCCTGGTCCTTCGTCGGCCTGGCCTTGGTGCTGTTGCCAGCGGCCTGGTGGCTCGCTCCCAAGGCGCAGCCGCGGCCCAGCGTGGCGACCCCGCTCGCTGCACCGAGCCCGCCTGCGGCGCACAGCACCGCTGCCGCCAGGGTCGTCCCGCAGCCATTGCCAGCGGCGGCAGAGGCCGCGGCTGCGCCTGCCGAGGCCGAAGCGGTTGCGGCCCCCAGCGTGGTGGCATCGTCGCCTGCGATCGAGGCCGAGCCCATCGCCGCAGCCAAGGCCCAGCCCGCCCCGACGCGCAGCGTGGCTTCGAGCAAGCCGCGCAAGCCGCCACCCAAGGTGATGGCACCGGTGGCACCGGCCGAGACGATGGCGCCGCTGGCCAAGGGCTGGATCAACATCGCCATCAGCCCGTGGGGCGAAGTGGAGGTCGACGGCACGGGTGCCGGCACCACGCCGCCGCTGTCGCGACTGGAGCTGCCCAGCGGCCAGCACACCATCACTGTGCGCAACGCCGACTTTCCGCCCTACACCCAACGGGTGACGGTGGATGCCGAGCGCCCCGTCACCGTCAGACACCGCTTCGGCTCATGAACCCCTCGACGAACTTCGGCCTGTGCCTGGCCGCGCTGGTGGTCAGCGGGCTGTGTGCCTGCGCTACGCCGCCCGCGCCATCGCCGCCGCCCACGGGCCTGGCCGAAGTCATGCAGCGCCCGGCCGAAAGCGCCCTGCTCGATGGCATTCGCGCCTATGACGACGGCCAGTACGCCCAGGCCGAGAAGGCGTTGCGCCGGGCCCTGGCCGAAGGCCTGCAAAGCCCGCGCGACCGGGCCACGGCGCACAAGCTGCTGGCGTTCATCAGTTGCACCAGCGAACGCCTGGCCGATTGCGACACGCAGTTCCGCGAGGCCCGCGCCGCCGACGCGAACTTTGCGCTGAGCCGCAGCGAAGCCGGTCATCCGGTGTGGGGCCCGGTGTACCGCGGCACGACGCCCTAGCGCGCTGGTCGCCGCGCGGGCGTCGCGCATAATGGGCCGCGCCCATGCACGCCGAGCCCCCGCCAGCCCTCAGCCGCCCCGATGCCCCCGCCGCCTTCCGTCACCCGTTGCGGGTGTACTGGGAGGACACCGATGCCGGTGGCGTCGTGTTCTACGCCAACTACCTGAAGTTCTTCGAGAGGGCGCGCACCGAATGGCTGCGCGGCCTGGGCTTCTCGCAGCAACAGATGCTGCGACGCGACGGCGTGATGTTCGTCGTCACCGCCACCGCGCTGCGCTACGTGCGGGCCGCCCGGCTCGACGATGGCTTGGAGGTCACGGTGCGGCTGCTGCGAGCCGGCAGGGCGTCGCTGCATATCGCACAGCAGGCCTTGCGCGGCGTTGAACTTCTGGCCGAAGGCGACATTCGCATTGCCTGCGTGCAACGTGCGGCCGACGATCTCTTGCGCCCGTGCCGCATTCCCGCGGCGATTCTCGAGAAGCTTTGATGAACCAGGACCTGTCGATCTTCACGTTGGTGCTGCATGCCAGCTTCGTGGTGCAACTCGTCATGGCGGGCCTGATGCTGGTGTCGCTGGCCAGCTGGACGGTGATCTTCGGCAAGTTCTTCGGCCTGAAGCGTGTGCGCCAGGGCAACGACGATTTCGAGCGTGATTTCTGGTCCGGTCGCAGCCTGACCGAGCTGTATCAGGCCAGCAGCACCAAGACCGCCACCGCGCCGCTGGAGCGCATGTTCGCCAGCGGCATGCGCGAATTCCTGAAGCTGCGCGAACGGCGCCTGGACGCCGCGGCGCAGCTCGACGGCGCGCGCCGCGCGATGCGCGCCAGCTTCCAGCGCGAACTCGACGTGATCGAGAGCAACCTCAGCTTCCTGGCGTCGGTGGGTTCAGTGTCGCCTTATGTCGGCCTGTTCGGCACGGTGTGGGGCATCATGCATGCGTTCGTCGGCCTGTCGAACATGCAGCAGGTGACGCTGGCCACGGTGGCGCCGGGCATCGCCGAGGCGCTGGTGGCCACCGCCATCGGCCTGTTCGCCGCGATCCCGGCGGTCATCGCCTACAACCGGCTGTCGCGCGACATCGACCGCATCGCCATCCAGCTTGAGACCTTCATCGAAGAGTTCTCCAACATCCTGCAGCGCAGCGCCGGAAGTACATGACCCACCCCCGCAGCGCCTTCGCTCCCCCTCGAGGGGGCGCTGACAGCGGCCCGGCAAAGCCGGTTCCGGGTCAGACACTTCACTGCGCCGGCCACCTGCGGCGAGCATGCCGCTTCGCTCGGGGAGGACACTGAGATGCCGTCGGTTGCGGGGCGGGGTGGCTCGCGCCGGCGCCGCGCGATGAACGAGATCAACATGGTGCCGTTCATCGACGTCATGCTGGTGCTGCTGATCATCTTCATGGTCACCGCGCCGCTGATCACGACCGGCATGGTCGATCTGCCCAGCGTGGGCAAGGCCAGGCAGCGGCCCGAGCATGTCATCGAGCTGGTGCTCGGCCTGGACGAAAAGCTGCGCCTGCGCATCGACCAGCAGGACGGCGGCACGGTGTCGCTGAAGGATTTGCCGGCGCGCGTCAAGCAGGCGCAGGCCGGCAACGCGCTGGTGCCGGTGGTGATCAGCGCCGAGCGCAACGTCAAGTACGAGGCGGTGGTGCGCGTGATGGACGCGCTGCAACGCGAAGGCGTGCAGCGCGTCGGCCTGTCGGTCAAGCAGGGAGGCTGAGTTGGTGGCCACGACGCTTGCCCGCCAAAGTGCCGACGCCTTGCGCCCGCGGCCACCCGGCGGCATGGGCCCAGGGGCGATGCTGGCGCTGGCGGTGCATGTGCTGTTGGTGCTGGCACTGGCCGCGGCAGTCAACTGGCGCAGCCAGACGCCCCAGACCTTCAGCGCCGAGTTGTGGGCCACCGCGCCGCAGGTGGCGGCACCGCGCCCGGTCGAAACCCCGCCGACCCCCGCCCCTCCACCGCCACCCGCGCCCAAACCCGTGCCCGCGACGCCCCCGCCGGCACCAGCGCCTGCGCCGACCCCGTCACCCGATATCGAAGCGCAGATCGCCATCGAGAAGGCGCGGCAGCTGGAGAAGGAAAAGGCCGATCGCGAACGCGCCGAACGCGAAAGACTCGCGCGGGAGAAGGCCGAACAAGCCAAGGCAGAGCGCGCCAAGCTCGAGCGTGAAAAGGCCGAACGCGAGCGCGTGGCCCAGGCCGAGCGCGACAAGGCCGAACGCGAACGCGTGGCCAAAGCCAAGGCGGAGGCCAAGGCCAAGGCCGAAGCCAAGGAGCGCGAACAGCAGGCCCAGCGCGAGGCACAGCAGAAGCGGGAAGAAGCCGCCGAGGCGCAGCGGCTGGCCAAGCAACGTGAAGACAATTTGAAGCGCATGCTCGGCCAGGCCGGTGCCACCGGCTCGCCCGGCTCGACCGGCACCGCGCTGAAGGATGCCGCGCCGTCGGCCAACTACGCCGGCAAGCTGATCGCGACCATCAAGCCCAACATCCTGCTCACCGACCCGGTGTCGGGCAAGCCCGCCGCGGATGTCGAGGTGCGCGCCGCGCCCAGCGGCAACATCCTCAGCCGCCGGTTGGTGAAGAGCAGCGGCAACAAGGAATGGGACGAGGCCGTGCTGCGCGCCATCGACCGCACGGCGGAACTGCCGCGCGACATCGACGGCCGCGTGCCGCCGGTGCTGGTCATCACCTTCACCCCCTGAGACGCGGCCAGGCCCGGCCTCAGGGCTCGAGCCGCACCTCGGCCACATAGGCCAGGCTGCGATCCTGGGTGTTGTCGGCGTCGGCGCCGACGGCCACGCCGACGATCGGCGGCACGGCGCGCGCCTCGTCGTTGAACAGGCGCAGGAAATCAGCGCGCACGTCATGCCGCTCGTCGCTCCACGCATCGAGCGGCGCAGCCGGCCCGCCCAGAACGACCTGCCGGATGCGCCGCGTGAAGGCGTTGTCCAGCACCGTGCCGGCCGGCAGGTGGTTGTCCCAGACGTAGCACACGGTGGCGGTGGGCAAGGGCTCGTTGCTGCGCGCGCGGGCCAGGCGCAGTACCTGCCGCTCCAGAAAGGGCACGGCGTTCAGCGGCATGTCGAACAGCACACACACCTTGGCCGGCGTATCGTCGCCGCTGCCGACACGCAAGTCGGCGCGCTCGTCCGGCACCTTGATGCGCCAGCGCCACGACAGCCAGCGCCCGGTGGCATCGCCCGGCAGCGGATGCACCAGGTTGCCGTAGGAGCGGTCGGCCTCGACGCGCAGCACGCGCTGACCGTCCAGCGGCACGATACCGAAACGGGTGAAGGGCTTGCTCTGACCCGGCAGCCCGACCACGTGCCAGGGCGCGGGCGGCAGCGCCACCGTGCCTGAATCCAGCGGCACCAGCACATCGGCATGCGCCGCCGCGATGGCGCACAGCGACGCGACCCCGACCAAGCCTCGACGAAGGGCGTGCGCAAGGCGCCGCAAGCTCAACCCCGCCGCCAATCGTGGAAGCGCCGCACCCAACGCAGCAGGGTCAGGGGCTGATGGGCGCGCTTCCACTCGCCGGCGGCGTATTTGTTGGCCTCGGACAAGGTGGGGTAGGTGTGGATCGTGCCGAGGATCTTGTTCAAGCCCAGGCCGTGTTTCATCGCCAGCACGTATTCGGCCAGCAGGTCGCCGGCATGCTCGCCGACGATGGTCACGCCGAGGATGCGGTCCTTGCCCGGCACCGTCAGCACCTTGACCCAGCCTTCGGCGGCGCTGTCGGCGATGGCCCGGTCGAGGTCGTCGATGCCCGTAGCGCGTGACCTCGCAGGCGCACGCCCTTCTCTTCAGCCTCTTGCTCATTCAGTCCCACACGTGCCACCTCGGGGTCGATGAAGGTCGTCCACGGGATCACCGAATAGTCCGCCTTGAAACGCCTGAACATGCCGAACAGGCCGTTCACCGCCGCATACCAGGCCTGATGCGACGCGGTGTGGGTGAACTGGTACGGCCCGGCGACGTCCCCGGCAGCGAGATGTTGGGATAGATCGTCTGCAGGTACTCGTTGGTCTGCACCGTGCGCTGCACCGGCAATACCCAGTTCCTCCAGCCCGAAGCCTTTCAGCCGCGCCGAACGGCCACCGCGCACAGCAGCAAATCGAACTCGATGCGCCGCTCCTGGTCCCGGCATGTTCGAGCACGATGAACTTGCGCTCGCCGTCCTTCTCGCAACGCTGCGCCTTGTGGCCGGTGAGCACGCGTCACGCCATCGTGCTCGCAGGCGCTGCTGCGCAAACGCCGAGACGTCCTCGTCCTCGCGGATCATGATGCGCGGCAGCATTTCGACCTGCGTCACCGCCGAACCCAGCCGCGCGAAGCTCTGCGCCAGCTCGCAGCCGATCGGGCCGCCGCCCAGCACCACCAGCCGCGCCGGCAGTGTCGCGCAGGCCCCAGATCGTGTCGCTGGTGACATAGCCCACCTCGTCGAGCCCGGGCATCGGCGGCACGAAGGGCTCGGCACCGGCGGCGATGACGATGCAGCGTGTGCTCAGGGTCTGCACTGGCCGTCGGCAGGCTGACCTGCCACATGCCACGGGTCGATGATCTTCGCCTGGCCGAGCAGCACCTCGACGCCGAGGCGGCGTGTAGCGCTCGACCGAATCGTGCGGCTCGACGCTCGCGCACCACGCCGGCATGCGCTCCATCACCTGCGCGAAATCGAACGTCGGCCGCGGCCTCGCGCGATGCCATAGCGCTCGGCTGTGCCGCATCTGCGGCACCAGCGTGGCGGTCTTGATCAGCGCCTTGCACGGCACGCAGCCGTAGTTCAGGCAATCGCCGCCCATCTTGTGGCTCTCGACCAGCGTGACCTTGGCCTTCACCGCCGCGGCGATGTAGCTGCTGACCAGCCCGGCCGCGCCGGCGCCGATGACGACGAGGTTGCGGTCGAACCTCGCGGGCTTGGTCCAGCGCGCATAGACGCGCCGCGCCTTGACAGCGTCGACGATCTTCTTCGCCACCAGCGGGAAGAGACCGAGCAGCACGAAGGAGCCGATCAGGCGTGGCGAGAGGATGCCCGACAGCGAGTCGAGCTGCGCCAGCTGCGTGCCCGGCATTCACGTACACGAGGGTGCCGGCCAGCATGCCGAGCTGGCTGACCCAGTAGAAGGTCCGCGCGCTGCATCGCGGTCAGGCCCATCAGCAGATTGATGACGAAGAACGGAAATAGCCGGCACCAGCCGCAACGTGAAGAGGTAGAACGGCGCCTTCGCGCTCGATGCCGGCTTGTCGATCTCGGCCAGCCGCGTCGCCGAAGCGCGCTTGACGCACATCGCGCAACAAGTAGCGCGACACCAGCAAGGCCAGCGTGGCGCCGATGCTCGACGCGAACGACACGATCAGCGTGCCCCAGCCCAGGCCGAAGACCGCGCCGGCCAGCAGCGTCAGGATCGCCGCGCCGGGCAGCGACAACGCCGCCGCCGCGACATAGATCGCGAAGTAGGTCCCGACCACCTGCAATGGCCGCGCGGCGTACAGCGCCGTCAGGTCGCGACTGCGCGCCCTGGACATAGTCCAGGCTAAAGAAGCGCCCGAGGTCGAAGACGAAGAACACCGCGATCAGCAGGGCCAGCGCGGCCCACAAGCCGATCCTCTTGGTTGTCATGTTGTTCCAGTCGCAGCGGCGGCGCGCAAGATTACAGCATCACCCCGGGCGCAGCAGGCGCCATCCGGCGGCCAGGCGCGTGGCGATGGTCAGCATGCACAGCAACGCGAAGGCATAGGCCCACAGCGCGAACTGCGTCGGCCACAGGCACATCAGTGCAAAGCAGATCAGGGTTTCGCTGGCTTCGGTGAGCCCGCCGAGATAGTAGATACCCTTTTGCGGATAGTCGGCACTGCGCAGACCGCGTCGCTCGGCCAGCAATGCGAAGGCCAGGAAGCTCGATGCGGTACCGATGAAGGCCGCCAGCAACACCGCAGCGGCCAGGGCGTTGGCGGCGGGGTCGGCCACGGCAAAGGCCAGCGGCACGCTGGCGTAGAACAGGAAGTCGAGCGTGATGTCGAGAAAGGCGCCGCGATCGGTGGCCTGCGTCAGGCGGGCCACCGCGCCATCCAGGCCATCGCAAAGACGGCTGGCGCCGACCAGCAGCAGGCCCCACAGCGGCTCGCCGAGCGCAATGGCCAGCGCGGCGCCCAGGCCCAGCGCAAAGCCGGTCAGCGTCACCGCATCGGCACCGATGCCGCTGCGTGCGAGCGCGGCCGCCAGCGGTTGCAGCGGCGGTTTCAGCAAGGCCAGCAAGGGGCGATCGAGCATCGGCGGTTTGGGCGAGGTCGGCGCCGATTCTCACGGCATTCCACCCGCCACGCGCTGGCATGTCGGGATTGACGTCGCGACGCGGCGCATGCAAGGTGCTTCGATTCTTGCAACGGAGCCGTGCATGGACCTCACCGTCTTCTACGCCACCAATCGCGCGCACGAAGGTGCCGACCGTTTCCAGCCCGATCGCTACGGCTCGCGCTTTTCCAGCGACGGCATGGAAAACCTGCGCTTCGGTCGGGTGACATTCAGCGCCGACGACGCGCAGGTGGCCACGTTGCTGGCGCAGCATCGGCCGAACAGCGGCGCCGGTGACGGCGAGGCGCTGCAGGACTACTTCTGCCAGTGCATCGTGCAGACGCAACGCATCGAGGCCTATGTCGAATCGATCCCCGATGAAAGCCTGAACGAGGCCGCTCAGAAGAAGGTGCTGCTCGGCTCCAAGGCCATGTTCGCGGATCTGCAACAGGACATGCAGCAGGGGCGCGACATGCTGGTGCTGATCCACGGCTACAACGTCAGCTGGGAAGAAGCGGTGGGCTCGGCCGCCGCGCTCGAGGCGACGATGAACCGCCCCGACGACAACTGCAGCGACGGCACGACGCCGCCGCTGCAGCCGGTGCGCGTGGTGCTGTTCACCTGGCCCTCCAACGGCCAGGCGCTGCCCTTCGTCAGCTACAAGAGCGACCGCGCCGATGCCGCCGGTTCATCGGGCGCTGTCGGGCGCGCCTTGTTGAAGGTGCGCGACTTCCTGCATGAGCTGGGGCGCGAACTGCGCAGCAGCAGCCGCGCGGCCAGCCGCTTGCGCGAGCGGTTGCAGGCCGAAGGCATGCGCCCGAGCGAGATCGACCGCGCAGTGGCGCAGCTGGAGACCACCGAGGTCTGCGGCCGCAGCATGCACCTGCTGGCGCATTCGATGGGCAACTACGTGCTGCAGAACGCGCTCGGGCGGCTATGGGAATTCAGCCCCGGCACGGCGCTGCCGAGGCTCTTCGACCGCATCTTCCTGTGTGCCGCCGATGTCGATGACGACGTGCTCGAACCGGGCAAGCCGATGGAGCTGGTGCACCAGGTGGCCAACCAGGTGGCGATCTATCACAACCCCAACGACAACGCGCTGCGCGTCTCCGACTACACCAAGGGCAACCCCGACCGGCTGGGCCAGCGCGGCGCGGCGCGGCCGCAGGTGCTGCACCAGAAGATGCTGCAGGTGGATTGCAGCGCGTTGGTCGCCGGCTTGACCCAGCACAGCTACTACACCGACGGCCGCATCGCGCGCGACATCCGCCTGGCGTTGCAGGGCCTGGCACCCGAGGATGCGGCTCGCGGGCTGATGCGGCTGGCCGGGGCGCCGAACATGTGGCGTTTCTGATGGCGGCGGAGACGGTGGCGGATCACAGCCTGTTGAATTCGCGTCAGCCGAGCGCGCAGCGCCCGCTCAACGCCGGCGAAGCGCTACGGCGGGTTGGCGAAGTCGGTGTGGGGGTGGCCGGCGGAGTGAATAAGAATTTCCCTGAACGCAGCCGGCCACCCCCACGCCGGCTTCGCTGCCACCGAAGCCTAGCGCAAAAAAAGGGCAAGTTGACGTTCCTCAACGCGCCACAAACGCGCCTCAGGTCGGACGCTCGCCCAGCGAGATGTCGAACATCATCTCGCTGGCCAGCGCCTCGAGTTGGCCGCGCACCGCCTGCGCCGACAGCGCGGCCGGCGCCAGCAGATGCGCCAGCACCTTGAAACGCGGCTTGCCCGCGCCTGGCGCGCCAACACCTGGGTGTGCAGACCTTCGATGCTGATGCCCATCTCGGCCAGCAGGTGCTCAGTCGGCTGACGATGCCGGGCCGGTCGTCGCCCACGAGTTCCAGCGTCCAGCGCGCGCAGCCCGGCCGCCGCGCCCTGCGCGTCGCTGCGCGCCACCACCAGCCTGCAGCCCCGACGAGGCCAGCGCGTGCAGCGCATCCTTCAACGCGTCGGCGTTTTCGGGCGGCACCTCCAGGTGCACCATGCCGGCAAACTCGCCGGCCAGGCGGGCCAGGTCGCTGGAGGTCCAGCTGGCGCCGAAACGGTGCGCGCGTTCGGCCAGCGCGCGCACGATGCCCGGCCGGTCGGGGCCCATCACGGTGACGATCAGCGCGGTGGTGGCCGACGCCGCGCCTTCGCTGAGCACGATGGCGCGGCGGATCATCGGCGCCCGCGTGGCGAAGCGCGGGTCCTGCGCGTGTGCCGGCAGCGCGCCATGTTCGTGCGCATGCCGTACGACGCGCGCCAGCAGGTCCAGCCCCATCGGCGCCAGTGCGCGCTCCCACAGCTCGCGCGCGCTTTCGCCCTTGGCCACGAAACACCAGTCCTGCAGCGCCACCGCGCCGGCATCCCAGCCGTCGGCCAGGTGATAGACCGAGCCGCCGGCCACCGGCGTCGCCTTCGAGCACCGTCCATTCCACTGCCGCGATGCCGCGGTGCCGCGGCAGCAGCGACGGGTGGTAGCCGACGCCGCCCAGGCGCGAGCGCGCCAGTGCGTCGTTGCTGATGCGCGCGTGCGTGTGCGCGGCCAGGATCAGCTCGCGTGCCTTCGGGGATGGCCTCGCCGGGCACGATCTTCGGATTCGCCAGCACATGCACTTCGGACGCCCGCGGCGCTCGCGGCCAGCGCCAGACGGTCGTCGGCCGCCGGTGCCACGACGCGCGTGAACTCGGCCACCCCTTCCTTGCGCAACGCTTCGAACACCGTGGCGCCGAAATAGCGCGATCCCACCAACACACACTTCATGACCTGGACTCCGATAACGCGCCGCGGCCCGGCGCAGACGAAACACGGCGCGGATTGTGCGGCGTGCGGCCCTGGCGCGGCCGCGCGCCATCAGTCGCTGCGACGCAGCGCCGGCGGCGCCCAATCACCGCGGCTTGGCGGCAACAGCGACGGCGACGCGGTGCGCGGCGCGTACAGGCGCAGCGTGAGCCTGAATTCGCCCTTCGGCGCTGGCAGCCAGTGGCTGGCCCGGTCGTAGCCGGGCGACAGGTTCTGCACGCGCAGCCGCAGCGCTCCGTCGTCGTCGGGCTTCAAGGCGTCGCCGCTGCCCAGGCTGATGCGGTCGTAGGTGTTGCGCACCGGCGTACCCGCGCCGTCGGCACCCGGGTTCATGCCGAGCGTCCAGAAGCCATCCACTGGCGGCAGCTGTCCCTTGTCGAAGCGCAGCAGGTAGTCGTGCGCGCCAGTCAGCGGGTTGCCGTCGGCATCGACGCGCGCCACAAGTTCCAGCCGTTGTTGCGGCACCTGGCCGGGCCAATCGAAGGCGGCGATGGCGGCGCGCTGCAGGGCGTCGCTGTGCTCGTCGGCGAAGACCACCGGCACCTGCCAGCCATTGACGGCGATATGCAGGCCCGGCCACGCGCCATCGATCTTCGCGCGCATGCGTCGGCCGGTGTCCAGCAAGCCTTCACGCACGGCCGGCTCGAGCGCATCCGCATCAAAGGGCCGGCCGGGTTCGATGCCCAGTTGCGCCATCTTCTGCAGCCACGCCGCATCGGCCTGCGGCGCGGGCGCGCTCGAGCCGAGCAGTTGCGCCAGCCGGGCGAAATAGGCGGCGATGTCCATCGCCTCGATGATCTGGCGCGGCGTGGCATCCAGCGCAATGGCAGGCTCGCTGGCCGGGGCTGCGATGCGGTGGCCCTTGCCACGCGCGGCTTGCGGCGCCAGGCGCAGGCGCGATTGCAGCCGTTCGACACGGCGCTGGTCAACGGCATCGCCATCGGCCTGGATGCGCCCGATGATGACGGCGTGGCGCGTCGGCGAGCGCACGAGGCGCACCCCCTTGGGCACCTGTCCCTGCCAATCCGGGCCGCTGATCAGCCAGCGCGTCGCCTTGCCTGCGCCATCGCTGCCGACGCTGGCCAGCGCGGGCATCCACAAGCTGTGCAGCGTGAAACTGAAGCTGCGCTTGCCCATCGCCGGCAGCGTGAACAGCACCGGGTCGTGTTCCAGGTCGAGCCAGGCGATCGACGCCAGCGTATCGGGCTCGGCGAAGGCCCCCTGGTCCTGCCCTTGCCGCTGGTGCCAGAAGCTGTTGAGCGGCGCGCGCCGGTCATCGCCCTTGCCCACGCCGGCCATCTGCCGGCGCACGATGTCGCTGGTGATCAACGGGTAGGCGTAGAGATAGGCCGCGTCGGCGATCTCCACCGCCGCGGCCACCCGGACCTCCTGCGCCGCACGCTCCAACGCCGCGGCATCGGCGGCGCGCCGCGCCGCAATCTCCTGCGCGCTCGGCGGCGGCTTCGGCGCCACCGACGGTGGTTGGGCACAGCCCGCACCCATCAGCAAGAGGGCTGCCAGCGTCACGGCGGCGCCGGTCTTGGGCCACATCCTCATGCCCGCATTGTTGCCGATGTATAGCGCCACCCCGATCGCAGGCCCCGCGACCGCGTGTCGGCAAGGCCGGTCGCAGTGAGCCTTCGGCGGTTGCCGTGCGGATCCGCGACGCAGCGGCGCCGCTGCGGGCAGAATGCGGCGGCCTGCACCCGCGATCGGAGACAAAGCCCATGAACGCCCCGCTGCCCCTGCCCGCTCTGGACGAGATCCGCGCGCACGAGGAAGAAATGGTGGCCATCCGGCGCCAGATCCACGCCAACCCGGAGCTGGCCTACGAAGAGCATGCCACCGCCGACCTGGTGGCCGAGCGGCTGGCGCGCTGGGGCTACGAGGTGCACCGCGGCCTGGGCGGCACCGGCGTGGTCGGCACCTTGCGCCTGGGCACTTCGAACAGGCACATCGGCCTGCGCGCCGACATGGACGCGCTGCCGATCGCCGAAACCAGCGGCAAGGCCTGGGCCAGCAAGGTCTTCGGCAAGATGCACGCCTGCGGCCACGACGGCCACACCGCGATGCTGCTGGCGGCGGCGCGCCACCTGGCGGCGACGCGCAACTTCGACGGCCACCTGCACCTGGTGTTCCAGCCGGCCGAAGAGGGCCTGGCCGGTGCGCGCAAGATGCTCGAAGACGGCTTCCTCGAGCTGTTCCCGTGCGACGCGATGTTCGGCATGCACAACGCGCCGGGCGTGCCCGAGGGCAAGTTCTTCGCCATCCCCGGTTATGCGATGGCCAGCGGCGACACCTGCATCATCAAGGTCCGCGGTGTGGGCGGCCATGGC
Organism: uncultured beta proteobacterium; assembly: GCA_963837675.1. Classification (GTDB taxonomy): domain Bacteria; phylum Pseudomonadota; class Gammaproteobacteria; order Burkholderiales; family Burkholderiaceae_C; genus Rubrivivax. Next base: position 111,392 of record CAWIOH010000009.1, read on the forward strand.
GCGATACCGCAGTCGGCGGTGGACCCGGTCGTGGCCGGCGCGGCCATCGTCATGGCGCTGCAGAGCATCGTCTCGCGCAACGTGCCGCCGCTGCACGCCGGCATCGTCACGGTCGGCGCCTTCCTCGCCGGCGACGCGCCCAATGTCATCCCCGGCGAGGCCGAGTTGCGGCTGACGGTGCGCGCCATGCGCCCCGAGGTGCGCGACCTGCTGGAAAAGCGCATCGGCGAAATCGCCCGGACCCAGGCGGCGGTGTTCGGCGCCACGGCCGAGGTCGATTACATCCGCCGCTACCCGGTGCTGAACAACGACCCGGCGCAGACGGCGTTTTGCCAGCAGGTGATCCGCGACTGGCTCGGCGCCGAGGGCTTGATCGAAGACGCCGAGCCCGTCACCGCCAGCGAGGACTTCGCCTTCTTCCTGGAAAAGGTGCCGGGCTGCTACGTCAACATCGGCAACGGCGTGGGCAGCGCGGGCGGCTGCATGGTGCACAACCCCGGCTACGACTTCAACGACCGCGTGCTGAGCACCGGCGCCAGCTACTGGGTGCGGCTGGCCGAGGCCAGCCTGCCGCGCTGAGGTGGCGAAGCCGGCGCCCCCGCGCGAGGCCGAAGCCAGGCGCGTGCGCCCGGCCGATCCTGACACCGACCAGCCAACGGCCGATCAGATCGGCCTGACCTCGCGCTTCGCGAAGGCCACGTTGCCGCGCGCGCGCCAGATCGAGCTGCTGTGGCGCTGGCCGACGATGCTGGTGCTGCTGAGCACCGTGCCGAGCTTCTATGTCGAGCTGCTGCACAAGTCGCCGCCGCTGATCGCCGTGCTGAGCTACCTGCTGGCCGCCACGGTCATGGCCGCCGCGCTGCTGCACGTCGGCTGGCACAGCGGCAACATGACGGCCCACCTGCGCGCCAACGGCTTCGACCTGGTGCTTTGCGCGGCTTTGGTCACCGCCGCGCTGCTGCCGCCCAGCGCCGCGTCGCAGCCGGCACTGTGGTTCCGGCTGCTGGTGGGCTTCTTCACCATGGCGCGCATGTTCTGGGCCGCGCACTACGTGATCACGCGCGGCGGCACGCTGTACCGGCTGGTGGCGGCGTTGTCGGTGCTGGTGCTGTGCGGGCTGGGGTTCTGGTGGCTGGAGCCGACGACGCCGACCTTCGGCGAAGCGCTCTGGCTGGCCTTCACCACCGCCGCCACCGTCGGCTACGGCGACTCGGTGCCGACCACGCCGGCGTCGAAGATCTTCGCCGTGTTCGTGGTCTTCCTCGGCGTCGGCGCCATCACGCTGGTGGCCGCGGCCATTGCCTCGACCTGGATCGCCAGCGAAGAGCGGCACATCGAGCGCGAAATCCTCGACGACATGCACCGCCAGCTGGCCGCCGTGCGCGCTGAGCTCGAGGCGCTGCGTGCGGTGCTGCCGCCGCGGCCCGGTTGGCGCGATGGGCCTGGGGCCGACCCGCCATGAATCCGCGCGTGCTCGACGCCGGTGACGCCGCCTTCACGATCGAATTCGGCGAACACATCGACCCCGCGCTGCAGGCCGCGGTGAACGCGCTGGACGCGGCCATCGCGCGCGAGCAGGCCGCGGGGCGGTTGCCGGGGCTGATCGAGACGATGCCGACCTTTCGCTCGCTGACGGTCTTCTTCGACCCGCTGGTCACCGGCCGGGTGGCGCTGCTGCAAGCGCTGCAGCCGCTTTACGCCGGCGAAACGCGGTCGGTGCCGGGCACGGGCCGGCGCTGGCGGCTGCCGGCTTGTTACGACAGCGAAGCCGGCCCGGACCTGGCCGACACCGCGCGCGCCGTCGGCGCCAGCATCGACGAAGTCATCGCCCTGCACAGCGGCGCCGTGGTGCGGGTCTACATGCTCGGCTTCCTGCCCGGCCTGCCGTTCATGGGCGACCTGCCCGACAAGCTGCGGCTGCCCCGGCGCAGCCAGCCGCGCGTGCGCGTGCCCGCCGGCAGCGTGGCCATCGCCAACGGCCTGACCGTCATCTACCCCTGGGAGAGCCCGGGCGGCTGGCACCTGCTGGCGCGCTGTCCGGTGCCGCTGTTCGATGCGCGGCGCGAGTCGCCCGCGCTGCTGGCCGTGGGCGACCAGGTGCGCTTCGAGCCGGTGACGAGGGCCGAGTACCTGCGGCTCGAAGCCGCCATCGCGGCGGGCGAGATCGACCCGACGCACTGGCTGCGATCGGGCACCGCCGCATGAGCGACGCGCCGCTGCTCGAAGTGCTGTCGCCCGGCGCCTATGCCTCGTTGCAGGACGCCGGGCGGCGCGGCTTCCGCCGCATCGGCGTGCCCTGGTCCGGCGTGCTCGATGCGCGGCTGATGCGCATCGCCAATGCGCTGGCCGGCAACGCCGAAGGCATGCCGGTGATTGAATGCTTCGATGGGGGCGCGCAGCTGGCGGCGCGCGGCGGCACGGTGCGCCTGGCCGTGGCCGGCGCTGCGCTGCTGGAAATCGAGCACCGCGGTGAACGGCGCAGGCTGGGCAGCTGGCAATCGCTGAGCCTGGCCGATGGCGACGTGCTGCGCGTGAAACGCGTCGAGCAGGGACGCATCGTCGTCGTCGCGGTCGAGGGCCTGGTGCTGCCGCAGGTCCTGGGCAGCGCCTCGACCTACCCCCGCGCCGCGCTCGGCGGCGTGGACGGGCGCGCGCTTTCGGCCGGCGTGCGGCTGCGCGTGGCAACGGCCAGTGCGCGCCTGGAGCAGATGCTCGCTGACGCACCCCGAGCGCCGACCGGCCCGATCCGCGTCATCGCCGGCCCGCAGGCCGATCACTTCGATGGCGCCACGCTGGCCGCCTTCTGCGACAGCGACTACCGCGTCAGCGCCGAGGCCGACCGCATGGGTGTGCGCCTCGAAGGCCCGAAGCTGGTGCACCGCGATGCGCGCGAGATCGTCTCCGATGCGACCGTGCCGGGTTCGATCCAGGTGCCGGGCAACGGCCAGCCGATCGTGCTGCTGGCGGATGCCCAGACCGCCGGCGGCTACACGAAGATCGGCACCGTCATCAGTGCCGACCTGGCGCGTGTGGCCGCCGCGCGGCCGGCGCAGGTGCTGCGCTTTGCCTGGGTCGATGCCAGCGCGGGCGAAGCGCTGGCGCGCGCCGCCGAGGCCGAGACGCGTGCATGGCTGGCGGCGATCCGGCCACTGCTGGCGGGCGGCATCGATGTCGCCGCGCTGTACGGCGGCAACCTGGTCAGCGGTGTGGTCGATGCGTTGTCGCTCGTCGCGTCGCCGCCGCGCGCAGAATCCGATGCAGGAAAGGACAACTCATGAAGATCAACCTCAACGCCGACCTCGGTGAATCCTTCGGCGCCTGGAAGATGGGCGAGGACTCCGCGCTGCTGCGCGTGGTCGGCGCCGCCAACATCGCCTGCGGCTTCCACGCCGGCGACCCGCTGGTGATGCGCAACACGGTGCGCACCGCGCTGGCCGCGAATGTCGGCCTGGGCGCGCACCCGGCGTACCCGGACCTGCAGGGCTTCGGCCGGCGGCCGATGACGCTGTCGCCGGCCGAAGTCGAGGCGGTGGTGATCTATCAGGTCGGTGCGCTGGCCGCTTTTGCCGCGGCCGAAGGCGGCCGTCTGACACACGTCAAGCCGCACGGCGCGCTGAACAACCAGGCCTGCGAGGATGCGGCGCTGGCCGATTGCGTGGCGCGGGCGGTGCGCGCGGTGAACCGTGAGCTGATCCTGCTGGCGCCTGCGCTGTCCGAGTTGCTTGCCGCCGGCCAGCGGGCCGGCTTGCCCGTGGCCGCCGAAATCTTCGCCGACCGCGCCTACACCGACGCCGCCACGCTGGTGCCGCGCAACCAGGCCGGCGCCGTGCTGCACGACGCGGACGCCGTGGTGGCGCATGTGCTGCAGATGCTGGACGCCGGCGGCATCGTCGCGCACGGCGGCAAGGTGCTGCCCACGCCGATGCACAGCATCTGCGTGCATGGCGACAACCCCGGCGCGGTGGACAACGCGCGGCGGCTGCGCACCGCGCTCGAGGGCCGAGGCTGTCGGCTGGTGGGGCTGGGCGAGGTCCTGCAGGCCTGATCAGGCCGGCTCGACGATCGCCGTCACCAGACGTGCAGCTTCAGGCTGGCGGCAGCGTCGTTGCAGTCCAGGTACACCCACAGGTTGCCGACACCGTAAAAGCCGCTGGCGTCGTGCGTCTCGCCGGCCCATAGCGGCACCGTCTGCTCCTTGCACAAAGGGTGCCACACGCGCACTTCCGCGTGCACGCCCGGCGCGGCCTTCAGGCCGAACTTCACGCCCGTCGTCGCCAGCGCCCAGGCGCCGCAGTGATACGAACCGCCCGGCTTGACGGTGTGCAGCGCGCCGCCGCCGCCGACCAGCGGATCGAACTGCCGGATCTTCGAATCGATCCGGTTGTCGGCGACGAACTTGGCGATCATGGCATCCAGCCGCTTGGCCGCATCCTTGTCGATGCGGCGCAGCAGCTCGGAGATCGGCTGCAGCCGCGTGACGCTGAAGGCCAGGCTGTCGGGCTCGTGGGTGACGAGCATCGGCTGCAGCGGCCCGTCCGCCATCGGCGGCAGCGCTTGCAGCCGCCCTTCGGGCAGCCGCGCATCCTTCAACGAGTCGCGCCATTCCTGCAGCGTGCGCGCGGTGACGTCGCCGCCAGTCTTCAGGATCTTGCGGCTCGAGCAGCTGCGGTAGCTCTTGTCGAGCTTCTCGTTGCGGGCATCGAAGTCGGCCGATGCATTCACTGGAATGCCCTCGATCTCGGCAGCCACGGTGGTCTGCAGCTTCGCGCCGCTGACCAAGCTCTGCTCCATCCTCTCGACATTCAGCTCCATCGCGATCAGCAGCTCGCCGCCGATCTCGCCTTCGGTGACGACGTGGGTGCCGTAGGTCTGCACGAAATCGCGGAAGGCCTCGTCGTCCCTGCAGGCCCGCGCGTCGTTGACGAACTGCTCCTCGAGCAGCCGCTCCTCGAGCCCGGCCTGCAGGCGCATCTTGACAGAACGCGAACGAGCCCGACACGTCCGCGAAGTAGCGCAACGAGCTCTGGAACATCGCCAGCCGGCTTTCGACCTTCTGCGTGCGCGAGAACTCGCCGAAGGATTCGAGCTTCACGCCGACCGACATGCCCATGCTGGCCTGCAGTTCGTGCACCTGCTTCTGGATCACCATGCCGGTGGTCGAAACGACGACGCTGGCGGGCCCCGGCTCGACCGTCACGCCCTCGGGCACGGCGTATCGGGTACCGCGGAAGGTATAGCTCGACTGGCCTGCATAGACCGGTTCGAAGACGGCGTTCCTGCCCTGTCCGGTGACGATGTCGTAGCCATGGCCAAGCCTGGCGAACAATGGCAGTTGCTGGGTCGGCATATGCGTGCTCCTGTGAGGTTGAGGGTGTTCGAGGACATCGAAACCGACGCCGCGGATACGCAGCTTCACGCACCATGGCAAGGCATCGTGTCTGCCTTGATGGACACGGGCGTGGCGCGCGGCCCACGGCCCACGGCCCACGGCCCACGGCCCACCATAGACGCCTGTGCGGCATTGGTCAATCACCGCCGCGGCCGCAGCGGCGGCAGGTCCCGAGTGGCCGACGGTGCGCACGTTGCAGCGCGCTTACTTACACACCCTGTCGCACCCCCCGCAACTGCGCGCCCGCGCCTGCGGGGTATCGAGGCGCAGCCCCTGCATTCGCGGGCTGGTGAGGCGCCGGCCGCGTCCCTAGCGTATGTCCCCGGGGCCTCGCGCAAGGGGCGCGATGCCCGACTCCACTTGAACCAACGAGGTCAACATGAAACGCAAACTCATCACCCTGGCTGCCCTGACGGGCCTGGCCATGGCCGCGGTACCGGCCATGGCGGGCGGCCACAAGCACGACAAGGACAGCTTCGAGCAGCGCTCGACCCATGAACAGAAGGATTGGGACTTCAAGAAGACTTGGAACGACGACAAGGATTGGCGTGACTTCACCGGCAAGGATTGGGACCGCGGCCACCAGTTCGAAGTGCCCTGCAACCCCGTGCCCGAGCCCGGCACCTATGCACTGATGGCTGCGGGCCTGGCCGGCGTGGGCTTTGTCGCGCGCCGTCGCCGCAAGGCCTGAGGACGGGCAGAAGTCCAGGCAACAAGGGCCGCCACGCGCGGCCCTTTCTATCGCGCACCGCGGCGCAGCGATGTCGCGGTCGGCGCTGCGCACGAGGCCAGTGCGGCCATGCGCCCGTTGAGCAGCGTCACCACGTCCAGCACCGCCAGTCCCGTTGCGGCGCGCAGCCTCGGAGCATAGGGCGGCAGGTTGGTGCACTCCAGCACCAGCGTATCGATCTGCGCATGGCGGGCGCGCAGCCGCCGCGCCGCAGCCAGTACCTGCTTTTGCGCGTCGGCTTCGTCGAGCTCGGGCAGGTCCTGCATCAGTGTGAGGTGCAAGGGCGAGCCCGGCTCGATGCCTTCCACCGGCGTCGCCGGGTCGGCACCGACGGCCTCGAAGTGCGCCGCGTGCAGCGATGCGGCTTCGATGGTGATCACGCCGCAGCGACGGCCCAGCGCCGCTTGCTCGGCCAGCTGCAGCAGCGACGAGGTCCACACCGGCACCGGCAGCGCGGCCTGCAGTTCGGCTTGCCACAGCGCCAGAAACCCGCAGCTGGTGGCGATGGCGTCGCAGCCCTCGGCCACCAGTGCGCGCGCCGCGTCGATGAAGGGCTGCAGTGGCGCCGCATCGCCGCCGCGCACCACGCGCTCGGGTGTCGCGCCGTGGACCACGAGGCGACGCACGTCGAAACCGAAGGTCCGTGGATGCCCGACATCCCCCAGCGGCCGGGGGAAGCGCGTTTGCAGCATGAGCATTCCAAGCGTGGCCATGGGCGGGCGGGCTGCTCCAGATACGTTGGTTCTTGCGGGTAGCCCCTGGGCCGCCGGCGCGTGGGCATGGCCTATGCTAGCCGTCTTGTTCGTCACCGACCCTGCTGGAGCACTGCATGCAATTCTTCCGCCCCTTGCTACTGGCCGCCGCCGGCGCCCTGGCCCTGCCCGCCGTGGCGCAGACCAAATGGGACCTGCCGGCCGCCTACCCGGCCAACAATTTCCATACCGTCAACATCCAGCAGTTCGCCGACGACATCGACAAGGCCAGCGGCGGCAAGCTGAAGATCACCGTGCACGCCAATGCGGCACTGTTCAAGGCCCCGGAGATCAAGCGCGCGGTGCAGGGCGGACAGGCGCAGGCCGGCGAGATCCTGCTGGCCAACTTCGCCAACGAGTGGCCGATCTACGGCGCCGACGGCCTGCCCTTCTTGGCCGACAGCTACGACGAGGCGATGAAGCTGTACAAGGCGCAGAAGCCGATGCTGGAAAAGAAGCTCGGCGAGCAGGGCATGATGCTGCTGTACTCGGTGCCGTGGCCGCCGCAGGGCATCTACGTGAAAAAGCCCATCAATTCGGCCGCCGACCTGAAGGGCGTGAAATGGCGCGCCTACAGCCCGGCCACCGCGCGCATCGCCGAACTGGTCGGTGCCCAGCCGGTGACGGTGCAGGCGGCCGAACTGCCGCAGGCGATGGCCACCGGCGTCGTCGAAAGCTACATGTCCAGCGGCTCCACCGGCGTCAACAGCAAGACCTACGAACACCTGAAGTACTGGTACGACACCCAGGCCTGGCTGCCGAAGAACGCGGTCATCGTCAACACCGCCGCCTTCAAGGCGCTCGACCCCGCCACGCAAGCGGCGGTGACGAAGGCCGCGGCCGAAGCCGAAACCCGCGGCTGGGCCGCCAGCAAGGTGGAGAACGAGAAGTCGATCGAGCAGCTCAAGGCCGGCGGCATGGCCATCGAGAAGCCCTCGCCGCAGCTGAAGAGCGACATGAAGAAGGTCGGCGACACGATGCTGAACGAATGGCTCGACAAGGCCGGCGCCGAAGGCAAGAAGCTGGTCGACGACTTCCGCAAGTAAGCCCTCGGCCGTGCGGCGCGCGCTGAACGGCCTGTACGACGGCGCCGCCTGGCTGGCGGCGCTGTGCATGATCGGCCTGCTGGCGATGGTGCTGCTGTCCATCGTCAGCCGCCAAATGCATTTCCATGTACCCGGCACCGATGCCTATGCCGGCTACCTGATGGCGGCGGCCGGCTTTCTGGCGCTGGCGCACACGCTGAAGAAGGGCGAGCACATCCGCGTGACGCTGCTGCTGTCGCACCTGAAGGGCGGCGCACGGCGCGGTCTGGAAATCTGGTCGCTGGCGGCAGCGGCGGCGCTGGCGGCCTTGTCGGCGTTCTACAGCATCAAGCTGGCCTGGCAGTCGCACACCTTCAACGACATCTCCACCGCCAACGACGCCACGCCGCTGTGGATACCGCAGCTGGCGATGGCCGCCGGCACGGTGATCCTGACCGTGGCCTTCATCGACGAGCTGGTGCTCGAGCTGCAGGGCCGAAGGGTCCAGCCCGCCAGCGACGAGTTGCTGCGCAATGAATGACATCGCCGTCACCGCGCTGCTGATCGCGGCGCTGTTCGCGATCCTCGGCAGCGGCGTGTGGATCGGCCTGACGCTTGTCGGGCGTGGCCTGGATCGGCATGCAGCTGTTCAGCAGCCGCCCGGCCGGCGATGCGATGGCGGTGACGATCTGGGGCAGCTCGTCGAGCTGGACGCTGACCGCGCTGCCGCTGTTCGTGTGGATGGGCGAGATCCTGTTTCGCACGCGCTTGAGCCAGGACATGTTCCGCGGCCTCGCGCCATGGATGCAGGCGCTACCCGGGCGGCTGCTGCACGTCAACGTCGTCGGCTGCGCGATCTTCGCCGCAGTCTCGGGCTCGAGCGCCGCCACCTGCGCCACCATCGGCAAGATGAGCCTGCCCGAGCTGTCCAAGCGTGGCTACCCGGACAGCATCTCGATCGGCTCACTGGCCGGCTCGGGCACGCTCGGGCTGCTGATCCCGCCGTCGATCATCATGATCGTCTACGGTGTCAGCACCGACGTGTCGATCTCGCAGCTGTTCATCGCCGGGGTGCTGCCCGGCATCCTGCTGGCACTGCTGTTCTCCGGCTACCTGGTGCTGTGGGCGCTGCTCAACCCCGCGCGCGTGCCGCCGCGCGATGCGCGCCTGAGCTTCGGCGCCAAGCTGCGCGAATCGCGCCACCTGTTGCCGGTGATCGGGCTGATCCTGGCGGTGCTGGGTTCGATCTACTCGGGCATCGCCACCGCCACCGAAGCGGCCGCGCTGGGCGTCGTCGGCGCGCTGCTGCTGTCGGCCGCGCAGGGCACATTGACCTGGGCCACCTTCCGCGACTCGCTGCTCGGCGGCACGCGGCTGTACTGCATGATCGCGCTGATCCTGGCCGGCGCCGCCTTCCTGACGCTGAGCATGGGCTATATCGGCCTGCCGCGGCACCTGGCCGAGTGGATCGGATCGCTCGGCCTGACCAAGGTGCAACTGATCATCGCGCTGATGTTCTTCTACATCCTGCTCGGCTGCTTCCTCGACGGCATCAGCATGGTGGTGCTGACGATGGGCGTGATCCTGCCCACCGTGCAGGCCGCCGGCATCGACCTGCTTTGGTTCGGCATCTACATCGTGCTGGTGGTGGAGATGGCGCAGATCACGCCGCCGGTGGGCTTCAACCTGTTCGTGCTGCAGGGCATGACGCAGCGCGAGATCGGCTACATCGCGCGTGTCACGCTGCCCTTCTTCGGGTTGATGCTGTTGGCGGTGGCGCTGGTCTACCTGTTCCCGCAGATCGCCACCTGGCTGCCGGCGCAGATGCGCAACTGACGGCCGACGCGAACGCAAGGCGGCGGCCAGGCCGCGCCGATGCCGCTCGAAGGCGCCGCGCGGCATCGCGGTGTAGGCCCTTTGCGTGTGCCTTTTTGGGGCTTTGGGCTTCGGGCGGCACCCTAGCATCGTTGTGCGTGAGGGTGCGCCTGCGCGGCGTGCCGCCTGCCCCACCGAGGTACCGTCATGTCCGACCTGTCATCGCCGCCGCTGTCCCTGGTGCCCGCGGGCGAAGCGCCGGGCGAAGCCGAAGCCGGCAACGCCTTCGCCTGGCCGACGCCCGCCTACGCCTGCTACAGCGCGCCCGCCGCGTTGGCCGACAACGAGCCGTGTCAGATCGAAGGCATGAACGGCCGGCTGATGACCGGCACGCTTCTCGAATTCCGGCCGGCGGAGGGCTTGGCCAAAGTGCGCATCCCGCCGGCACGCATCGCGATCCCGCTGCGCTTCAACCAGTTTCGCCGCTTGACGTTGACACGGCCACTGGCACCGATCAAGGCCGACGACAGGGCCGCCGGCGTGCTGAGCGCACGCCCCGCGGTGGACGTGAAGGTGCATCTGAACGGCGTGCCGGCGCTGGAATGCCTGAGCATCGGCCATCTGGAGAACGAGACCGGGCTGTTCCTGTTCGCGCCGGTGGACGCGCGCGGTCATGTGCTGCGCAGCTTCGTGCCGCGTGCCGCCTACGAGCGCGCCGATATCGGCGCGCCCATCGGCGAGGTGCTGGTGGCCGGCCATGCCGCCACACCGCAGCAGGTGGAGAGCGCACTCGCCGAGCAGAAGCAGCTGCGCTCGCAGAAGATCGGCGAGATCCTGCTGACCAAGCAGATCGTCACCACGGAGGAACTCGAGCGCGCCATCGTCGAGCAGGCGCGCATGCCGATGGTGCGCATCGGCGAGGCCCTGATCGCGCTCGGCTTCATCAACCAGGCGCAACTCGACACCGCGCTGTCGCAGCAGCGCGAAGACCGCAGCCTGCCGCTGGGCGAGCTGCTGGTGCGTCGCGGCCTGGTGTCGCGACCCGACCTGCAGACCGCACTGGCGCGCAAGATGGGCTATCCGCTGGTGGACGTGACGCAGTTCGCGGCCGAATCCGAAGCACTGGGCCGCCTGCCCTATGCGGTGGCCAGCCGCCTGCCGGCGCTGCCGTTGCTGCTGCGCGGCGGTCGGCTGATCGTGGCGGTGGAAGACCCGTCGCGGCCGGAAGTCATCGACGACATCGAGTTCGCGTCGCAAACCAAGGTGGTGCCGGTGCTGGCGCGCGCCAGCCTGCTCAGCGCCGCGGTGCACAAGGCCTATGAGCGCATCGGCGTCAACGTCGGCGCAGGCGGCGGCGCGGAGCCGGCCGAATACGATGCCGAAGAAGCCGGCAAGCTGCTGGCCACGCTGGAGCTGCAGCAATCGAGCGACAACGGCGACAGCGACGAAGCACCGATCGAGCAGTCCGACAACTCGCTGGTGCGCTTGATCAACTCGATGATCAGCGAGGCGCAGAGCCAGGGCGTGTCGGACATCCACATCGAATGCCAGCCGGGGCGCGAGAAGGTGCGCATCCGCTTCCGCAAGGACGGCGCGCTGCGGCCGTACATCGAGTTGCCGCACACCTACCGCAGCGCGATGATCGCGCGGCTGAAGATCATGTGCGACCTGGACATCAGCGAGCGGCGCAAGCCGCAGGACGGCAAGATCAACTTCGGCAAGTTCGTCACCGGCGCCCGACTCGAGCTGCGGGTGGCCACCATCCCCACCGCCAACGGGCTGGAAGACGCGGTGCTGCGCCTGCTGGCTTCGGCCAAGCCGATCCCGCTCGACAGCTTGGGGCTGAGCCCGGACAACCAACGCGACATCAAGGCCGCGGCGCAGCGCCCCTATGGCATGCTGCTGTGCGTCGGCCCCACCGGCTCGGGCAAGACGACCACGCTGCATTCGGTGCTGGGCTACATCAACCAGCCGGATCGCAAGATCTGGACGGCCGAGGACCCGGTGGAGATCACCCAGGCCGGCATGCGCCAGGTGCAGGTCAACCCGAAGATCGACTGGACCTTCGCCAAGGCGCTGCGCGCCTTCCTGCGCGCCGACCCGGACGTCATCATGGTCGGCGAGATCCGCGACGGCGAGACGGCGAAGATGGCGGTCGAGGCCTCGCTCACCGGCCACCTGGTGATGAGCACGCTGCACACCAACAGCGCGGTGGAAACCGTGACGCGGCTGCTCGACATGGGCATGGACCCGTTCAATTTCGCCGACTCGCTGCTCGGCGTGCTGGCGCAGCGGCTGGTGCGGCGGCTGTGCAGCAAGTGCGTGCAAACCCAGGACGCCTCACAGTCACAAATCGAAGAGCTGTTGGCCGACCACCTGCGTGCCTTCGGCGAGGCCGAAAACAAGCCCAGCCCCGACGACGTGCTGGCCGGCTGGAAGAAGCGCTTCGGCACGGACGGCAAGCTGAAGCACCATTTCGCCAAGGGTTGCACCCACTGCGATGACCTGGGCCTGCGCGGCCGCGCCGGGCTGCACGAGCTGCTGGTGGTCAGCCGGCAGATCCGCCACCTGATCCAGACCGGCGCCAGGCCCGACGTGCTGCTGCGCACCGCCTTGTCCGAAGGCCTGCGCACGCTGCGCCAGGACGGCATCGACAAGGTCTGGGCAGGCGTCACGACGATCGAGGAAGTGCGCGCCAGCAGCAACGCCTGAGCGCCGCGCCGACGCCTGGCCTTGCAGCCCGCCCGCCGCGCGGGCATGATCGACCTGCTTCAAGCCTTCGAGACCCAGCCGATGACGACGCCACATCTTCGCCTCGTGCGCCTGTTCGTGTGGGCCTGCGCGGTGCTTGCGCTGTGCGCGCCGGCCGCCGCGCAGGAAGGCGCGATCCGCATCATCGTCGGCTACCCGGCGGGCGCCACCTCCGATGCGCTGACGCGCGTGGTGGCCGAGCGCATGAGCCGTACCCTGAAGCAGACGGTGATCGTCGAGAACAAGGCCGGCGCCGGCGGGACGCATCGCGCAACGAGGTGGTCAAGGCCGCGGCACCCGACGGCACCACCTTGCTGATGACGCCGGTGGCGACGATGTCGATCTTCCCGCACTCGTTTGCCGGCCAGCTGCGCTACGACCCGTTCAAGGACTTCACGCCGGTGGCGCACCTGGCGAACTTCCAGCTCGGCCTGGGCGTCAGCGTGCAAGTGCCGGCCAAGACGCTGAAGGAGTACGTGGCGCTGGTCAAGGCCGACCCGGACAAGTACGGCTTCTATGCTTCGGCCGCCGCCGGCAGCCTGCCGCATTTCTTCGGCGTGATGTTCGCGCGCAGTGCCGGCATCCAGTTGACGCATGTGCCCTACAAGGGGACGGCGCCGGCGATGCAGGCACTGGCCTCGGGCGAGATCGTCGCCGCGTCGACTGTCGCTGCCGACATCCGGCCGCTGGTGGAATGCGGGCAAGGCGCGGCTGCTGGCGGTGGCCGGCGAGCAGCGCGACCCGATGTTCCCGCAGGTGCCCACCTTCCGCGAGCAGGGCTACGACCTGGTGGCCCTGCCCTGGTATGCGCTGTTCGCGCCCGCCGGCACGCCGCCGGCCGTGGTCGAGCGCCTGGCACAGGCGGCCGCCGCGGCCGTCAACGACCCGGCGACGCACCAGCGCCTGATCGACATGGGGCTGATGCCCACCGGCCTGGGGCCCGCGACAGCTCGGCAAGATCATGCAGGAAGACTACGATCGCTGGGGCCCGGTGATTCGCGCCTCGGGCTTCAAGCCCGGTCAGTGACGGCCACCGGGACGGCGATCAGCGCGCTCATCCGGCTCAGGCCGGCAACGCCGAGCCTTCCTTTTTCTGCATCAAGGCCACGCCGTTCTTCACGGCGACGATCTCGGCCATGATCGACACCGCGATCTCGGCCGGCGTCTTGCTGCCCAGGTCCAGCCCAACCGGGCCGTGCAGGCGACCGATTTCGGCCGCGGACAGATCGAACAGCGCCAGCCGCTGCTTGCGCGCGGCGGTGTTGACGCGCGAGCCGAGCGCACCGATGTAGAAGGCCGGTGACTTCAGCGCCTCGAGCAGCGCCATGTCGTCGAGCTTGGGGTCGTGCGTCACGGCCACCACCGCGCTGTGCGGATCGAGCTGCAACTGCAGGACCAGGTCATCGGGCATCTCCTTGCTGAAGCTGGTGCCCGGCACGTCCCAGGTCAGGTGGTATTCCTCGCGCGGGTCGCAGCAGATGACCTCGAAATCTAGCGCCAGCGCCATCGGGGCCAGCGCCCGCGACAGCTGCCCTGCGCCAATGATCAACAAGCGCCAGCGCGGGCCGAACAGCGCGCGCAACTGCTGCCCGTCGAACTGGAAGGTCTCGCCGCGCGAAGCGCCCTGCACCGCCACCGCGCCGCTGTCCAGCCGCAGCGTGCGCGCCACCAGCTCATGCCGCGCGGTGCGCGCCAGCACCTCGTCGATCCAGGCGACGTCGCGCAGCGGCTCCTGCACCAGACGCAGGTTGCCGCCGCAGGGCAGGCCGAAACGTGCCGCCTCCTCCTTGGTCACGCCATAGGCGATGAGCGACGGCTTGTCGACGCGCTCGCCCTGGCGCACACGCTCGATCAGGTCGTCTTCGACACAACCGCCCGACACCGAGCCGACCACCAACCCGTCGCCGCGCAGACACAGCAGCGCGCCGGGCGGGCGCGGCGCGCTGCCCCAGGTTTCGATCACCGTCACCAGCCACACCTTGTGGCCACCATTGAACCAATCGCGGGCCTGGCTCAAAACCTGCAGATCGAGACTGTCCATCGAGCAACTCCTTTCGTCCGCCGCCGCCTGCTTCAGGGCTTCTCGCGCTTCAGCGTCAACTCGGCATTGCCGCGCCGGCCCGTCACCTGGCCACCGGCGTCGACCTGCAATTTGACCTTGGCATCCTTGCAGTCGGGAATGACCTCGGAGAACTTGAGCGTCATCTCCAACGTCGTGTCGGTGGCGACATCGTGCTGCAGCGGCACCTCACGGCCGAAGCAGGGATTGGAGCGGCGCCGGGTCGCCGTCTGCCAGGTGCCCCCGGTGGCAGTGACGACCATCGACGCCTCGTACGTCTGCTTCTCGGTCTGCCACTCGGCGCCCCACGTGCCGATGAAGGGTTTGGCCGCGTCGGCCTGCGCCAACGTGGCGACGAACGTCAGGGACGTCACCAGCAGCGTGCTTCGAATCATCGCTTTCTCCTGAAACCCGGACGGCCACTATCGCCGAAAGAAGTAGATCAGCGCCAGCAGCAGGGCTGCACCCACCAGCCACCAGATCATCTTGTTGCCGCTGGCCGCGGCCGGGGCAGGCGACGGCTCGGCCAGCCCCGCCGGCCGCAGGTGCGCCTCGAAGGCGGCGAAGAAGTCTTCGGCCACCTTCGATGCCGCAGCGTCGATCAGCCGCGAGCCCACCTGCGCCATCTTGCCACCGACCTGCGCGCGGGCATGGTATTTCAAGCGCGTGGACGCGCCTTCCTCGCTCAACACCACGTCGGCCGAGCCCTTGCCGAAACCGGCGACGCCACCCTGGCCGTCGAAGTGAATGGTGTAGCTGTGCGGCGGCACCACATCGCTCAAGCGCAGCTTGCCCTTGAACTTGGCGCTGACCGGACCGACCTTCACCGCCACGAGCGCGGCAAAGGCATCGTCACCGGTGCGCTCCAGCGATTCACAGCCGGCGATGCAGGCCTTCAAGGACTCCGGATCGTTGAGTGCGGCCCAGGTCTTGTCGATCGGGGCGGAAATGAGTCGTTCGCCTTGCAGTTCCATGGCATCAATTCATCATGTAGGTCGAGGGGCGCCGAGCCGGCGCACGCAGCGCGTGGCCCAGGTCGGCCAGGCTGGCCAGGTTGTGCACAGGCAGGAAGCGATCGACATGCGGCAGCAGCGCGCGCACGCCGGAAGCGCGCGCCTGGAAGCCGTCGTAGCGCAGCAGCGGGTTGAGCCAGACCAGTTGGTGCGCCATGCGCTGCAAGCGCGCGGCCTCGACTTCCAGTCCGCCTTGTTCGTCGCGGTCCAGGCCGTCGGTGATGAGCAGCAGCGCGGCGTTGCCGCCGAGCAGCCGGCGCGCCCACAAGCGGTTGAACTCATGCAGCGCCGAGGCGATGCGCGTGCCGCCTTTCCAGTCCTGCACTTGTTGATCGGCGAGTTGCAGTGCCACGTCGGGGTCGCGCGTTTGCAGGCAGCGTGTGATGTTGGTCAGCCGCGTGCCGAAGGTCAGCGTATGCACCTTCAGCGCCCGCCGGCTCAACCCGTGCACATAGTGCAGCAGCAGCCGCGAGTAGCGCTCCATCGAGCCGCTGATGTCCAGCAGCACCACCAGGGTCGGCGCTTCCTCGCGCGGGCGCGTGTACAGCGGCTGCAGCGTGTGCGGCTGGCGCGTCATGCGCATCATCGTCGCGCGCAGGTCGAGGCGGCCTCCGTGGCGCGCATTCGTCGCTGCCTCATGGCGACGGCGGCGCACCGGCTCCACCGGCAGCGGCAGTTCCTCGGCCAGCTTCTTCGCCAGTTCGTATTCCGCCGTGGTCATGCTTTCGAAATCGGCCTTCTGCAGGCGCTCGCGTTCGGAGAAGGTGAAGTGCGTGTCGAACTGCAGCGCTTCCTTGGCCGTATCGTTGGCCGGATTCGGCGCCGCCGGCTCGCGCGGCACGGACAACGCCGCGGCCAGGCGATTGGCGCGCTTGGCCTGCATCTTCTCGCCACGGCCGCTGATCTTCGGCAGCAGCGCATACATCATCTGTTCCAGCAGCTTCGGGTCGCGCCAGAAGGTGTCGAAGGCGGCGTCGAACAGCGTCTGCTGTTCGTGGCGTTCGAGCATCACCGCGCTCAATGCCGCATGCACGTCGTCGCGCCGCTGCAGGCCCACCTGCTCCACCGCCGCCAGCGCCGCCAGCACGCGGTCGGGGCCGATGGCCATGCCGGCGTTGCGCAGCACGCGCGCGAAGTGGACGATGTTCTGGGCAATCAACGCCGGCTCACAGCAGCGCCTTGGCGCGCAGGTCGTCTAGGAGCTTCACGGTATCGCCGCTTTGCATCCTGACGACATCGTCCTGGTGCTTGAGCAGCACGCCGAGCGTGTCCTGCACGCTGGCCGGGTCGAGCTGCAGGCTGTTCAGCGCCACCAGCGCGTTGGTCCAGTCGATGGTCTCGGCCACGCCGGGCGACTTGAACAGATCGAGCGCGCGCATGCCGTGCACGAACTCCACCACCTGGCGGTACAGCCGCTCGGAGGCGCCCGGCGCCTTCAATCTCACGATGTCGAGCTCGCGTTCGACACTGGGGTAGCCGACCCAGTGGTACAGGCAGCGGCGGCGCAGCGCATCGTGGATCTCGCGCGTGCGGTTGCTGGTGATCAATGTGATCGGCGGCGCGGTGGCGACGACGCTGCCGAACTCGGGAATGGTCAGCTGGTTCTCGGCCAGCACTTCCAGCAGGAAGGCGTCGAAGGGCTCGTCGGCGCGATCCAGCTCGTCGATCAGCAGCACCGGCGAACGCGGCTGCGTCAGCGCCTGCAGCAGCGGCCGCTCGATCAGCATCTGGCGGGAATACAGGTTGCGCGTCAGCTGCTCGCGGTCGGTGTCGTGCACGGCTTCGGCCAGGCGGATCTCGATCATCTGCCGCGCCACGTTCCATTCGTAGGCGGTCTGCGCCACGTCCAGGCCTTCGTAGCACTGCACGCGCAGCAGCCGCGTGTTCAACGCGCGCGCCAAGGTCTTTGCCAGCTCGGTCTTGCCGACGCCGGGTGCGCCTTCGAGGAACAGCGGACGCGCCAGCTTCAGACTGAGGAACAGCGCCGTGCCCAGCTGCCGGTCGCAGACGTAGTTTTCCGCCGCCAGCAGTTCGATGACGGCGTCGACGGATTGGGGCAAAGGCAGACTCATGGGCGGGCATCAAGGCGTGACGTGGCCACGGCATTTTGCGCTACACCCGCGCTGCCCGGCGATGCCGCATGCCTTGATCGGGCCCGCATGCGCCAGGCATGCGAGCCCTGGGGCCGCACGATCAGCGCGCCAGCGCCGCCTCGACCGCGCGGGCAGCCATCACGCTGATCATCGCCGCACGGTACGCGGCCGAGCCGTGCAGGTCGGCGTTGATGTCGGTGGCCGGCAGCTTCACCGCCTTGGCCGCCGCCGCCGTGAAGCTCTGGCCCAGCGCGACCTCCAGCTCCTTGCAGCGGAAGGCATGGCTCTTCGCGCCCGTCACCGCCACGCGCACGCCGCCGCTGCCTTGCGACACGAACACGCCGATCAGCGCAAAGCGCGAGGCCGGCTGCTTGTACTTGACGTACGCCGCCTTCTGCGGAATCGGGAAGCTGACCGAGACGATCAGCTCGCCGGGCTGCAGCGCGGTCTCGTACAGGCCGGTGAAGAAGTCGGCCGCGGCGATGCTGCGCTTGTCGGTGTTGATGGTCGCACCCAGCCCGAGCACGGCGGCCGGGTAGCACGCCGCCGGATCGGCATTGGCGATCGAGCCGCCAAGGGTGCCGGCGTTGCGCACCATCTGGTCGCCGATGCCGCCGGCCAGTTCGGCCAGCGCGGGGATGGCCTTTTGCACCTCGGCCGAACGCGCCACGGTGGCGTGCGTGGTCATGGCGCCGATGGTCACCACGCCGCCGTCGACCTTGATGCCCTTCAGGTCGGCGATGCCGCCCAGGTCCACCAGGCGCTCGCTTTGCGACAGGCGCAGTTTCATCGCCTGGATCAGGCTCTGCCCGCCGGCCAGATAGCGCGCATCGCCCTTGATGGCCGCGCTGGCCCCGGCCTTGTCGGCCGGGCGTTGATAGTCGAAGCTGTACATGTGGTGCTCTCCTTCAGGCGATTGCGTTGGCTGCGCGCCAGACCCGCTCGGCCGTGGCCGGCATGGCGATGTCCTTGACGCCCAGCGCGTCGGTCAGCGCGTTGATGAACGCGGGCGGCGCACCGATGGCGCCGGCCTCACCGCAGCCCTTCACGCCCAGCGGGTTGTGCGTGCACGGCGTGACGGTGTGATCCAACTGGAAGCTGGGCAGATCGTCGGCGCGCGGCATCGCGTAATCCATGTAGGTGCCGGTCAGCAACTGGCCCGATTCGTTGTCGTAGACGCAGCCTTCCATCATCGCCTGGCCCAGGCCCTGGGCAATGCCGCCGTGCACCTGGCCGGCGACGATCATCGGATTGACGATGTTGCCGAAGTCGTCCACCGCGGTGAACTTCTCCACCGTCGTCTTGCCGGTGTCGGGGTCGACCTCGACCTCGCACACGTAGCTGCCCGAGGGGTAGGTGAAGTTGGTCGGGTCGTAGAAGGCGTTTTCGTTCAAGCCCGGCTCGAGCTTGTCGAGCGGGAAGTTGTGCGGCACGTAGGCCGTCAGCGACACGCTGCCCCAGGGCACCTTCTTGTCGGTGCCCTTGACCTTGAATTCGCCATTCTCGAATTCGATGTCGGTGTCGGCCGCTTCCAGCAGGTGCGCGGCGATCTTCTTGCCCTTGGCGATGACCTTGTCCACCGCCTTGACGATGGCCGTGCCGCCCACCGCCAGCGAGCGGCTGCCGTAGGTGCCCATGCCGAAGGCGATGCGCCCGGTGTCGCCGTGCACGATCTCGACGTTCTCGACCGGAATGCCGAGCTTGGCCGCCACCACCTGCGCGAAGGTCGTCTCGTGCCCCTGGCCGTGGCTGTGCGAGCCGGTGAACACCGTCACCGTGCCGGTGGGGTGCACGCGGATTTCGCCCGATTCGAACAGCCCGGCGCGCGCGCCCAGCGCGCCGGCGATGTTGCTCGGCGCGATGCCGCAGGCCTCGATGTAGCAGCTGTAGCCCAGGCCACGCTTCCTGCCCTTGGCCGCCGACGCCGCCTTGCGCGCCGGGTAGCCGGCCACGTCGGCCAGCGCGATCGCCTTGGCCAGGTGCGCCTCGTAGTCGCCGGTGTCGTAGGTCAGGCCCACCGGCGTCGCGTAAGGGAACGTGGTGATGAAGTTCTTGCGTCGGATCTCGGCCGGGTCGATCTTCATCTCGCGCGCCGCCGTCTCGACGATGCGTTCGACGACGTAGGTGGCCTCGGGCCGGCCGGCACCGCGGTAGGCATCGACCGGCGCGGTGTTGGTGAACACCGCCTTGACGTTGGCGTAGATCACCGGCGTCTTGTACTGCCCGGCCAGCAGGGTGGCGTACAGGATCGTCGGCACCGCCGAGGCGAAGGTCGACAGGTACGCGCCCATGTTGGCCACCGTGTGCACCTTCAGCGCCAGGAAGTTGCCGTCCTTGTCCAGCGCCAGTTCGGCGGTGGTGGCATGGTCGCGGCCGTGCGCGTCGGTGAGGAAGGATTCGCTGCGCTCGGCGGTCCACTTGATCGGCCGCCCGACATGCTTGCTGGCCCAGACCAGGGCCACGTCCTCGGGGTAGAGGAAGATCTTCGAGCCGAAACCGCCACCGACGTCGGGCGCGATGACACGCACCTTGCTTTCCGGCAGGCCGAGCACGAAGGCGCACATCAGCAGCCGCTCGACGTGCGGGTTCTGGTTGGCGACATACAGCGTGTAGCTCTGGTCGTGCTTGGTGTACGACGCATTCGCCGCGCGCGGCTCCATCGCGTTCGGGATCAGCCGGTTGTTGGCGAAGCTCAGCTTGCTGACGTGCGCGGCCTTGGCGAAGGCCGCCTCGACGCCGGCCTTGTCGCCGTGGCCCCAGTCGTAGCAGACGTTGTTGGGCACGTCGTCGTGCACCGCCACGCCGGCCGCTTCGACAGTGGTGATGTCCATCACCGGCTTCAGCTCCTCATAGTCCACGACGATGAGTTCGGCCGCGTCCTTGGCCTGCGCGTTGGTTTCGGCCACCACCAGCGCCACCTGGTCGCCGACATGGCGCACCTTGCCCTGCGCCAGCACCGGGTGGCCCGGCTCCTTCATCGGCGTGCCGTCGATGTTGTTGATGAGCCAGCCGCAGGGCAGCCCGCCGACCTTGGCGTCGGCCAGGTCGGCGCCGGTGAAGATGCCGATCACCCCGGGTGCGGCCTTGGCTGCAGCCAGATCGATGGACTTGATGCGCGCATGCGCGTAGGGGCTGCGCAGGAACACGCCGTAGCTCTGGTTGGCCAGCACCACGTCGTCGGTGTACTGGCCGCTGCCGGTAAGGAAGCGCGCGTCCTCGCGGCGCAGCAGCGGCTTGCCGATCGGGGAATTGGACATGTCGGTCATGATCGATGCTCCTGTGGCTTCAAGCGGCGGTGGGCTGCTTGCCCGACTGGCAGAACTGCACCGCGGCGACGATGTTGTGGTAGCCGGTGCAGCGGCAGATGTTGCCTTCCAGGCCAGAGCGGATCTCCGCCTCGCTGGCCTTGGGGTTGTCTTCCAGCAGCTTCACTGCCGACATCACCATGCCGGGCGTGCAGAAGCCGCATTGCAGGCCGTGGCATTCGCGGAAGGCGGCTTGCATCGGGTGCAGCGCGCCGTCCTGGCCCAGGCCCTCGATGGTGGTGACCTGCGCGCCTTGCGCCTGCGCCGCCAGCATCGAGCAGGCCTTCACCGCCTTGCCGTTGAGGTGCACGGTGCAGGCGCCGCATTGCGCGGTGTCGCAGCCGACATGCGTGCCGGTGAGTTGCAGGGTTTCGCGGATCAGCTGTACCAGCAGGGTTCGCGGGTCAACGCTGGCGGACACCGCCTTGCCGTTGACCGTCAGGGAGATTTGCACGCTCATGGTGGATGCCTTCATCAGGGGTTCGGCCAGGTGGCAGGCGGCGCGGAACGACGCGGCGCACCCGCGGCCATCCGGGTGCGTTTGCATGGCATTGTGGAAGCGGCATCGCCGCCGCCGACACCGGCCAAACCCTATGTCGGGAAGGCGCGGCGCCCACCGACCTGGCTACAGCGTGGCGTTGGGGAAGAACAGCTGCTCGCCATTCACCTTGTAGGCGGCGATCGTCGCCTGCCCGGCCGGCGACACCACCCAGTCGGAGAAGGCCTGCGCCAGGTCCTTCTTCACATGCGGGTGCCTGGCCGGATTGACCACGATCACGCCGTACTGGTTGAACAGCCGCTTGTCGCCTTCGACCAGGATGCCCAGTTCGGCACGGTTCTTGAACGACAACCAGGTGCCGCGGTCGGTCATCAGGTAGGCGTTGGCCGAGGCAGCGATGTTCAGCGCCGGGCCCATGCCGCAGCCGCAAGCCTTGTAGCCGGGCATCCTGGCGACAGGGTCGTCGATGCCGGCGGCCTTCCAGAAGCGCAATTCGGCGGCGTGCGTGCCGCTCTTGTCGCCACGCGAGATGAAGGCCGCATTGCTGGTGGACAGCTTCTTCAGCGCCTCGACCACGTCCCGCCCCTTGATGCCGGCTGGGTCGGCCAACGGGCCGACGATGACGAAATCGTTGTACATCACCTCGCGCCGCGCCAGGCCGTAGCCTTCGGCAACGAACTTCTCCTCGGCCACCCGGTCGTGCACGAACAGGATGTCGGCGTCGCCGCGCCGGCCCATGTCGAGCGCCTGGCCGGTGCCTTGTGCGACCACCTTCACGTCGATGCCGGTGGCCTTCTTGAATTCCGGCAGCAGGTGCGCGAACAGACCCGACTGTTCGGTGCTGGTGGTCGAGGCCATGACGAGGCTCTTGTCCTGTGCCCAGGCTGCCAGCGGCAGCGCCGCGACAGCCAGTGTCAGCAGCGCGCGCCGGGTGGTGGACATCATTGCGGTAGCCATGAGCTTTCCCCTTTCAGGAATTGTTGGGCGCGCCCGGTGAGCCGCCCGTTGAAGAAATCGCCGTTCGGCAGGTCGGCGTGAATCCGCCCGTCTTCCAGATAGACCACGCGCGAGGCCAGGCGCTTGGCCTGGCCGAGGTTGTGCGTGCTCATCACCAGCGTGGCGCCGTCGGCGGCGAAGCCGGCGAGCAGCGCCTCGATCTCGCGCTTGGCGGTCGGGTCGAGGCTGGCGGTGGGTTCGTCCAGAAACAGCAGCTGAGGCTTCACCGCCCAGGCGCGGGCCAGCGCCAGGCGCTGCTGCTGGCCGCCCGACAACGCCCGCGCCGGGCGTTGCTCCAGGCCTTGCAGCCCGATGCGCTGCAGCGATGCCGCACAACGCTCGGGCCAGGCCGCTCGCGGCACGCCCGCCAGCCACAGCGCCAGACGCAGGTTGTTCAGCGCCGACAGGCGCATCAGGAACGGGCGCTGGAAAACCATCGCCTGGCGCAGCGCCTGGCCATCCAGCTCGCGCCGGCCCTGGTGCGCGAGCAGCCCGTGCAGCACCCGCAGCAGCGTCGTCTTGCCCGAGCCGTTGGAACCCACCAGCACCAGGAAGTCACCGCGTTCGACACGCAACGACACACCCTGCAGCGCGCGCACCGCGCCGAACCGCACCGAGACATCGTGCAGCGCTATCAGGCTCATCTGACACCCGCCAGCGCCGAACCATGGCCGCGCCGCGCCAGTCCGAGCAATGCATTGAGGACACCGACGACGAACAAAAGCACCAGGCCCAATGCCATTGCCAGCGGCAGATCGCCCTTGCTTGTCTCCAGCGCGATGGTGGTGGTCATGACGCGCGTGAAGCCGTCGATGTTGCCGCCCACGATCATCACCGCGCCGACCTCGGCGATGGCGCGGCCGAAGGCGGCGATCAGCACCGTCATCACCGCCCAGCGGCCATGCACCAGCATCAGCAGGGCGCAGCTCATGCGCGACGCGCCCATCGAGCGCAACTGGTCGCCGCCGTCGCGCAGTGCATCGCCGACGAACTGCCGCGTCAGCGCGGCGATGATCGGCAGCACCAGCACGGTCTGCGCGATGACCATCGCCGAGGGCGTGAACAGGATGCCCCACGAGCCGAGCGGCCCGCTGCGCGACAGCAGCAGATAGACGACCAGCCCGACCAGCACCGCCGGCAGCGCCAGCAGGGTGTTCAGCAGCAGCACCAGCCAGCGGTGGCCGGGAAAATGCGCCACCGCCAGCCACGCGCCGAGCGGCAGGCCGAGCATGGCCGCAAACAGGCAGGCACTCGCGCTGACCTGCAACGACAGCGCCACGGTGTGCAGCAGGACTTGATCGGCATGGACAATCAGATCGAAGGCAGTGGCAAAACTCTGGACGAATGCACTCATGCCTATGGCACGCGGGCTCCTGCGGTCATTGGGGCGCCATTGTCAACACCCAACCCGCAACAAGCGATATGAACTCCGATGCATAGGGTGGACTTGACCTACACGCTGCACGGCCGTGACGACGCCCAGCGCGACCTGCACCACCCGCTGCTGGCCCTGCTGTCCGCCGTGCACGACAGCGGCTCGATCAGCGGCGCAGCGCGGCAGCTGTCGCTGTCGTACCGGCATGCCTGGGGTGAACTGAAGCGCTGGGAGATCGAACTCGGCCGCCCGCTGGTCTCTTGGGCCAAGGGCCAGCCGGCCCGGCTGTCGCCCTTCGGCGAAAAGCTGCTGTGGGCCGAGCGTCGCGCGCAGGCACGGCTGGCACCGCAGGTGGAGGCCTTGCGCAGCGAGCTCGAAAGCGCGTTCGCCATCGCCTTCGACGATCAGGCCGGCGTGATACCCATGGCCGCCAGCCACGACGATGCGCTGCCGCTGCTGCGCCAGCAAGCCCAGGCCGACGCGCAACTGCACCTGGACATCCAGTTCAGCGGCAGCGTGCAGGCGCTGACGGCGCTGAACGAAGGCCGCTGTCTGCTGGCGGGCTTCCATGCGCTGACCGATGCCGCGCCGCGCTCGCCCACCGCACGCGCTTATCGGGCCTTGCTCAGGCCCGGGCGGCACAAGCTGGTGGGCTTTGCACGGCGCACACAGGGGCTGATCGTCGCCGCCGACAA
The DNA here is from genome assembly GCA_963837675.1 of uncultured beta proteobacterium. Lineage (GTDB taxonomy): Bacteria > Pseudomonadota > Gammaproteobacteria > Burkholderiales > Burkholderiaceae_C > Rubrivivax. The sequence continues at coordinate 135,889 of CAWIOH010000009.1, forward strand.
TCCGCTGGGCCTGCGCTCGCTGGCCGATCTGCAGCAGCCGCGGCTGCGCTTCGCGCAGCGCGCCTCGGGCACCGGCACGCGCGTGGTCATGGAAGAGTTGCTGCATGCGGCACGCATCGATGCGTCGCGCATCCCGGTGCTGGCGCATGCCGAGCCCTCGCACCGCGCGGCCGCCGAGGCCGTGGCCAGCGGCCAGGCGGATGCCAGCCTCGGCATCGAGGCGGCCGCGCGCGCGCGCGGGCTGGGTTTCGTGCCGCTGGCACAGGAGCGCTATTTCCTGGTGGCGCTGCAACCGGCGCTGGAACAGCCGCCCGTGCGCGGCCCTGCTCGAGCTGTTGCGTGGGGCACGATGGCAGCGACAGCTGAACGCGCTGCCCGGCTACGCCGCCGCCGACAGCGGCCAGGTGCTGTCGCTGCGCCGCGTGCTACCGTGGTGGACGTACCGCAAGCCCAAACGCTGAAGGCGCTGCCGCAGCGCACGAAATGCCCACACCGATCGAGGACTATGCGCTCATCGGCGACTGCCATGCCGCCGCGCTGGTCGGCCGCGACGGCTCGATCGACTGGCTGTGCCTGCCGCGCTTCGACTCGGGTGCGTGTTTCGCCGCGCTGCTCGGCGGGCCCGAACATGGCCGCTGGCTGCTCGCCCCGGCGGCCGGCGGTGCGGCGCTGCGACGCCGCTACCGCGAGGGCACTTTGATCCTGGAATGCGAGTTCGAAACCGACGACGGCACGGTGCGCGTCATCGACTGCATGCCGCTATCGAACGAGCGCTGGGACGTGCTGCGCATCGTCGAGGGCCTGCGCGGCCGCGTGGCGATGCGCATGGAGCTGGTGATCCGCTTCGACTACGGCTCGATCGTGCCCTGGGTGCGCGCCACCGACGGCACGTTGCTGGCCACCGCCGGACCGGACACATTGGAGCTGCACACTCGCATTGCGACACACGGCGAGAACCTCAAGACGGTGGCCGACTTCGAGGTCCATGCCGGCGAGCGCGTGCCGATGGTGCTGAACTACCGGCCGTCGCACGAGGCCACGCACCGCTGCCATCGACGCCGAAGCGGCACTGCGTGACACCGAAGCGCACTGGCGCGACTGGTCGGCGCGCTGCAGCTACCAGGGCAAGTGGCGGGCGGCGGTGCAGCGCTCGCTGATCACGCTGAAGGCACTGACCTACGCCCCCACCGGCGGCATCGTTGCCGCACCGACGACCTCGCTGCCCGAACAGCGCGGCGGCGTACGCAACTGGGACTACCGCTTCTGCTGGCTGCGCGACGCCAGCTTCACGCTGAATGCGCTGCTGCACACCGGCTACACCGAAGAAGCGGTGGCGTGGCGGGAATGGCTGCTGGTGGCGGTGGCCGGCAGCCCCCAGGATCTGCAGATCCTTTACGGCGTGGCCGGCGAGCGGCGCTTGTCCGAAACCGAGCTGCCTTGGCTGCCCGGCTACGGCGGCGCGGCACCGGTTCACATCGGCAACGGCGCGGTGAACCAGCTGCAGCTCGACGTGTTTGGCGAGGTCATGGACACGCTGCACCTGGCGCGATTGGCCGGCATGCCGGCCGAAGCGCATGTCTGGGCGCTGCAGCGTGCCATGCTCGACTTCCTTGCCGCGCATTGGCACGAGCCCGACGAAGGCATTTGGGAAATCCGCGGCCCGCGCCGTCATTTCACGCACTCCAAGGTCATGGCCTGGGTGGCTTTCGACCGCGCGGTGAAGGACGCCGAAGCCGGCGGCCTCGACGGTCCGGTGGACGAATGGCGACGCCTTCGCGACGCGATCCATGCGCAGGTCTGCAGCTCCGGCTTCGACGCGCGGCGCAACTGCTTCGTGCAGACCTACGGCTCGTCCGAGCTCGACGGCAGCCTGTTGCTGCTGCCGCTGGTCGGCTTCCTGCCACCCGACGACGCACGCATCCGCGGCACGGTCGAGGCCATCCAGCGTGAGCTGGTGGTCGATGGCCTGGTGCAGCGCTACCTCACCGAAACCAACATCGACCATCTGCCGCCCGGCGAGGGCATGTTCCTGCCCTGCACTTTCTGGCTGGCCGACGCGCTGGCGCTGATGGGCCGCCGCGACGAAGCCGAAGCGCTGTTCGAGCGGCTGCTCCGCCGGTGCAACGACCTGGGCCTGCTGGCCGAGGAGATCGAGCCCGGCAGCGGCCACATGCTCGGCAACTTCCCGCAGGCCCTGACCCACGTTGCGCTGGTCAACACCGCGGTGCTGCTGTCGCTGCCGCCGGCGCATGCGCAGCAGGCCAGCGCGCGCGGCGAGCGGCTGCTGGCGTCGGCCGCCTGAGCTTGCTTCTACAGCGCGCAGCTGCGAAAGCCGCAGAACATCTCGTCGCGCCAGGGCGCGACGAAGCGGCGCGCGCGCGGGTGTTTGCAGCGCGCCGGCGTCAGCCACGAGGCGCCGCGTTGCACCCCCAGCCGGCCCGGCGCCGGCAGCGGCGAAAAGCCGCCGGGCGTGCCGTCGTGGCCGCTCCAGGCGCGGGCACTGCCACCGGTCCACTCGAAGACATCGCCGAAGGCGAAGCCACGCGACACACCGCTCAGCGCGGCCAGCTCCCATTCGGGTTCGGACGGCAAGCGTCGCCCGGCCCATTGACACCAGGCCTGGGCCTCATGCCGGCTGACGTGCACCACTGCCTGCTGCGCACCGACGCGCTGCATCTGACCGTGGCGCTGCACCAGCACGCCCTGGCGCATTTGCTCGACATAACGCGGCGCGCGCCGGCCCTGGGCCTGCACCCAGGCCCAACCTTCGCTCGACCAGCAGCGCGCATCGTCATAGCCGCCGTCGGCGACGAACTCGGCATAGCGCGCCCAGTTGACGGCCTGCGCGTCGATCTCGAATTCGAGCAACTGCACCTCGTGCGCCCAGCGCTCGTTCGGCGGCACCAGGCCGCCGGGTGCGCTGCCGAGCATGAACCGCTGCGCGCCGAAGAGCAGCGCGTCGCGTTGCGCACGCGCCGGGCGCGGCGGCCAGGGCGACTCCTCGGCCGCCACCGGCAACTGCAGCGCCATCGCCCCGGCAGCCAAGGCCTCGCCAACGATGTCCTCGTGGCGCAGCGCCAGCCGGTACGCGTGCAGACCGGCGTCGCTGTCGTCGGCGCCGGCCAGCAATTCGAGCGTGCCGTCCAGCGTTTCGGCCAGGTAATGGCGCAGCGCGGCGGGGTCGGGCAGGTCCAGGCGCCAGCGTTGCACGCGGTCGTGACACGACGGGTCGAACCAGTCATCGACACGCGGGTCGATCGAGGCCAGCCGCGGGCGTGTGGGCTCGGCCGCCTCGCCACGCTGGCGCTGCATGTTGCGCGAGACCCAATACTCCTGGAACCAGGCGGCATGCCCGACCAGCCACAACGGCGGATCGACGTCGGCCACGGGTACCAGGCTACCCAAGTGCGGCTCGATCGCCGCCAACCAGCGCAGGCTGTGGTTGCGCGAGTCGATCAGCGCGAGCGACAGCAGCTCGGCGCCGGCCGCGCGCATGCGCAGCGGATCGTGGATCGCGGCGGCGCTGAGGTGATGCGTCTGCACGGCCGAAGAGCCTCAGCGCTCGATGCGGGCGTAAGCGCTGTGATTGTGAATACTCTCGAAGTTTTCCACCTCGACGCGATAGCGACCGACGCGCGCATCGCGGTTCAGCGCCAGCGCCACGTCGCGCACCAGGTCCTCGACGAATTTCGGATTTTCGTAAGCGCGCTCGGTGACCCACTTTTCATCCACGCGCTTGAGCATGGGCCACAACTCGCTGCTGGCTTCGTCCTCGGCAAAGCGCACCAGCTCGTGCCACTCGATCGGCTGCAGCACCTCGACGCGGATCGTCACCAGCGAGCGCTGGTTGTGCGCGCCGTAGTCGGAGATCTCCTTCGAGCAGGGGCACAGGCTCTTCACCGGCACGCCGACCTCGGCGAACACGGAGGCCACGCCGCCGCGTGTCTCGGCGATCCAGCGGCCCTGGTAGTCGAGCAGGCTGGGCAGCCCCGACACCGGCGCGCGCTTGCGCAGGAAGAAGCTGAATCGCGCTTCGATGCGGCCCTCGCTGGCGCCGAGCTTGTCGAGCATCAGCGCGTGGCGTTCGCGCAGCAGCTGCGCATCCAACGGCACATCCAGCGCGTCGAGCCAGGCGACGAAGCGCGACATGTGGGTGCCCTTCTTTTCCGCCGGCAGGGCCACGTCCAGGTCCCACAGCGCGGCCGTGGTCTGCACCGCACCCGCCACCTTCAGCTGCAGCGGATAGCGCACGTCCTTCACACCCACCCGCTGGATCGCCAGGTGGCGCTCGTCACGCTCACTCTGGGTGTCGGGGATGTGCAGTGCGTCGCTGAGGTTGTTCATGGGTTGGGGGTGGCGCGGGCGGCAGCCACTGGCCGCAGCATGACACCGATGGCGTTTGTACGCTGCGCGAAGACAATCGGCCGTCGCCGACGCGTCAACCGGCAACCGCGGGCCGCACCACGGTCAGCCGCGTGCCGAAGCGCTGTTGCACCGACTGTTCGATGCCGGCGGCGTCCAGCCCGCACAGCGCCAGCAGCTTGGCAGGATCGCCGTGTTCGAGCACCTTGTCCGGCAGGCCCAGCTGCAGCATCGGCAGGTTCAGGCCGTTGGCGGCCAGACATTCGCCCACCGCGCTGCCGGCGCCGCCCATGACGCTGCCTTCTTCGACAGTGACGATGGCTTCGTGGCTGCGCGCGATCTGCAGCACGGTCTCGACGTCGAGCGGCTTGATGAAGCGCATGTTGACCACCGTGGCGTCCAGCCTTTCGGCCGCCTGCAGCGCCGCATACAGCAGCGTGCCGAATGCCAGGATGGCGATGCGCGGCCCGCCGACGGCGCTGGCCTTGCCGGTGCGGCGCCGCACTTCGGCCTTGCCCCAGGGCAGCGTGCTCAACGCGGCGGCCGGCGTGACGCCGGCGCCGGCACCGCGCGGGTAGCGCACGGCCACGGGGTGGTCCTGGTGGAAGGCGGTGCTCAGCGCCTGGCGGCATTCGGCCTCGTCGGCCGGCGCGATCAGGCTCATGTTGGGCACGCAACGGATGAAGGGGATGTCGTAGGCGCCGATGTGCGTGGCGCCGTCGGCGCCGACGATGCCGGCGCGATCCAGCGCAAACACCACCGGCAGGTTCTGGATCGCCACGTCGTGCACCAGCTGGTCGTAGCCGCGCTGCAGGAAGGTGCTGTAGATCGCCACCACCGGCTTCAGCCCTTCGCAGGCCAGGCCGGCGGCAAAGGTCACCGCATGCTGCTCGGCGATGCCGACATCGTAGAAGCGCTTGGGAAAGCGCTTCTGGAACTCGACCATGCCCGAACCCTCGCGCATCGCCGGGGTGATGCCGATCAGGCGCTCGTCGGCCGCGGCCATGTCGCACAGCCACTCGCCGAAGACCTGCGTGAAGGTCGGCTTGCCCGCCTTGGCCTGGGGAAAGCCCTCCAGCGGATTGAACTTGCCCGACGCGGCGTGGTACTTCACCGGGTCGGCCTCGGCCAGCTTGTAGCCCTGGCCCTTGCGCGTGACGATGTGCAGGAACTGCGCACCGCGTGCCTGGCGCATGTTCTCCAGGGTGGGAATCAGCGCATCCAGGTCGTGGCCGTCGATCGGGCCGACATAGTTGAAGCCGAACTCCTCGAAGATCGTGCCCGGCACGACCATGCCCTTGGCATGTTCCTCGAAGCGGCGCGCGAACTCGTACAGCGGGGTGTTCTTCAGCACGCTCTTCGCGCCTTCGCGCGCGCTGGTGTAGAAGTTGCCGCTCATCAGCCGCGCCAGGTGCTTGTTCAGCGCCCCCACCGGCGGGCTGATCGACATGTCGTTGTCGTTCAGCACCACCAGCATGTCGGCGGTGATGCCGGCATGCGCCACGCCGGCATTGTTCAGCGCCTCGAAGGCCATGCCGGCGCTCATCGCGCCGTCGCCGATGACGGCCACGGTGCGCCGCTCCTCGCCCTTGAGCTTGGCCGCCAGCGCCATGCCCAGCGCAGCCGAGATCGAGGTCGATGAATGGCCCGTGCCGAAGGTGTCGTACTCGCTTTCCTCGCGCCGCGGAAAACCGCTGACGCCGTCGAGCTGGCGCAGGCTGTGCATGCGCTCGCGCCGGCCGGTCAACACCTTGTGCGGATAGGTCTGGTGGCCCACGTCCCACACCAGCCGGTCGTAGGGCGTGTCGAAGACATGGTGCAGCGCCACGGTGAGCTCGACCGTGCCCAGGTTGCTGCCCAGGTGGCCACCGGTTTCGCTGACGCTCTTCAGCACGAACTCGCGCAGCTCGATGGCCAGCGTCTTCAGTTCGGCGCGCGACAGGTGGCGCAGATCGGAGGGCTGCCGTATCGATTCGAGCAAGGAGTAGTTGGTCATGAGTTCGTGGCGCCACAGGCAGCGCAGATGGGAGGCACCGCGCGGCGGTCAATTTTCACGTTCGACCACCATGTCGGCCAGCAGCGATAACGTGGCGCTGCCGGCCAGCGCACTGACACGCAGCGCCGCCTGGGCCTTGTCGCGAAGCTGCACCGCCTGGCGGCGCGCCGCGTCCAGACCGAGCACAGAGACATAGGTCGGCTTGTTGGCATGCAGGTCCTTGCCCGCGGTCTTGCCCAGGGTCTGCGACTCTTGCGTCACGTCGAGGATATCGTCCACCACCTGGAAGGCAAGGCCGATGGCGGCGCCGTAGTCGGACAATGCGGACAAGGCCTTCGCCGAGGCCGGTCCGCAGGCCGCGCCCATCAGCACGCTGGCCTGCAGCAGCGCGCCGGTCTTGCGCCGATGCATGTCGCGCAGCGCGCCCTCGCCCAGCGGCTGGCCGATGCTGGCCAGATCGATGGCTTGGCCGCCGGCCATGCCGGCATGCCCGGCCGAGCGCGCAAGCAAAGCGCAAAGCCGCGCCTGTAACGCCGGCTCGACGCCTTCGTCGGGCGTCAGCACCTCGAAGGCCAGGGCCTGCATCGCGTCGCCCGCCAGCATCGCCTGGGCCTCGCCAAAGCGCACATGCACCGTCGGCTTGCCCCGGCGCAGCACGTCGTTGTCCATGCACGGCATGTCGTCGTGCACCAGCGAGTAGGCATGGATCAGTTCCACCGCCACCGCCGCGCGCAGCGCCGCCGCGCGCGAACCGTTGACTGCCTGGCAGGCCGCCAGCACCAGCAACGGCCGCAGCCGCTTGCCGCCGTCGAGCACGCCATAGCGCATCGCCAGCCCCAGGCCGGCCGGGGCGTCGGCGGGGACCCAGGCCTGCAAGGCCTGCTCCACATCGAGCAACTCGCGCTGCATCCAGGCTTCGAACTCCGCGGCGCCGGGCGGCGTCATCGGGAGGGTTCGGGCTTCGCTGTGCACCGCGCTCATGAGCCGGCCCAGGGTTTGAGCAGACCTTCGTCCAGCACCTTGACCTGTTCTTCGACGGCCTGCAGCCGTGCACGGCAGGCCTGCAGCAGATCGGCGCCGCGCTGGTAGCTGACCAGCAGTTGATCGAGCGGCATCTGTCCGCCTTCCATGGCCTGCACCAGACGCTCCAGCTCGGCCAGCGCCTGTTCATAGCTGGCGGGCTCGGGTGGGGTGGCGGGGCTGCGGGGCATGGTCCGGGGGTGTGGGCGATCGGCGATTTTAGACGCGGCGTCGACCTCGGGGTCGCGCGCCGCCACCGGGATGCCCGCGGCATGCGCAATGCGGCGCGCGCGGCGGCCGTGTTCTTCGCACGATCGCAGTGCGGTCATTGCACCGCGAGCCGCGACGGGGCGCCGGTTAGAATCGATGGTTCGTCACGGCGCCCAGCGCGCCCGTGGCAGACAAACCCACCCGCGGGGCCACCGGGTGGGGGGCAGACATACCCATTCATGGAGATCCTCGAGGATCATGTCCGACCTGAGCATCAGTCTCGAAGCTCTGGAGCGAAGCCGCTCTCAACTTCCGGTAGACAGCTACTTCGACGAGGGCGTGTTCGGCGACGAGCGCGCGCTGATCTTCGAGCGCGCGCCGCGCTACGCGGGCCACGCGCTGTGGGTGCCCGAGCGCGGCGACTTCCACGCACTGCCGCAGGAAGCCGAAGGCCGCGCGCTGGTGCACGGCGAAGGCGGCGTGCGCCTGGTGTCCAACGTGTGCCGACATCGCCAGGCGCTGATGCTGCGTGGCCGCGGCCATACGCGCGAGCACATCGTCTGCCCGATCCACCGCTGGACCTACGACCTGCAGGGCAGGCTGGTCGGCGCGCCGCATTTCGAGTCCGACCCCTGCCGGCATCTGCAGGACTATGCGCTGCAGAACTGGCGTGGTCTGCTCTTCGAAGCCGGCGGCCGCGACGTGCAGGCCTTGCTGGGCGGTGCCGGAAAGCTGGCCGGGATCGACTTCAGCGGCCACGTGCTCGACCGGGTGGAGATGCACGAGTGCGACTACAACTGGAAGACCTTCATCGAGGTCTATCTCGAGGACTACCACGTTGAACCTTTCCACCCTGGGCTCGGTGGTTTCGTCACCTGCGACGATCTGAACTGGGAGTTCGGCGAGCACCATTCGGTGCAGACGGTGGGCGTGCAGCATGGCCTGGCCCGTCCGGGGTCGGCCACCTACCGCCGCTGGCATGAGGCGCTGCTGCAATACAACCGCGGCACGACGCCGGCGCACGGTGCGATCTGGCTGACGCTGTATCCGAACATCATGGTCGAGTGGTACCCGCACGTGCTGGTGGTGTCCACGCTGCATCCGCGCGGGCCGCGCAAGACGCTCAACATGGTCGAGTTCTACTACCCCGAGGAGATCGTCGCTTTCGAGCGCGAATTCGTCACGGCCCATCAGGCGGCCTACATGGAGACCTGCGTCGAGGACGATCAGATCGCGCTGCGCATGGACGCCGGCCGGCGGGCGCTGCTGGCACGCGGCGAGGACGACGCCGGCCCCTACCAAAGCCCGATGGAGGACGGCATGCAGCACTTCCACGAGTGGCTGCGGCGCGAGATGTCGCGGCGCTGAACTCGACGCGCGGCGTGCCGGCACCGCTGCTGATGCTGCTCGCCTCGCTGCTCTTCGCGAGCATGGGCGTGTGCGTGAAACTGGCCTCGCCGCTGTACAGCGCGGGCGAGATCGTCTTCTACCGCGGGCTGATCGGCATGGCCTTTGCCGCGCTGGTGGCGCGCGGGCGCGGCGGCGGCTTGCGCAGCCAGGTGCCGATGATGCATTTCTGGCGCAGCCTGTGCGGCGTGCTGGCACTCGGCCTGTGGTTCTATTCGATCGGCCAGCTGCCGCTGGCCACGGCGGTCACGCTGAACTATCTGTCGTCTGTGTGGATGGCGCTTTTCCTGCTCGGCGGCGCCGTGCTGCTGGGCTCGGCGCAAGTGGACTGGCGGCTGGTGCTCACCGTGCTGGTCGGCTTTGGCGGCGTCGCGCTGGTGTTGCGCCCGACGCTGCAGCCCGAGCAGCTGTGGCATGGCCTGGCCGGGCTGCTGTCGGGCATGATCGCGGCCATGGCTTACCTGCAGGTGACCACGCTCGGGCGGCGCGGTGAACCCGACTTCCGCATCGTCTTCTACTTCGCCACGGGGGGCGTGGTCGCGGGCGGGCTGTCGATGGCGTGGAGCGGCATCAGCCCGCACAGCATCTATGGGGTGGCGCTGTTGCTGGCCGTGGGCTTGTCGGCCACGCTGGCTCAGCTGATGATCACCCGCGCTTATGCCATCGGCTCGACGCTGGCCAACGCAGCCATGCAGTACAGCGGCATCCTGTTTGCCGTGGCCTACGGCGTGTGGCTGTTCGACGAAGCGGTGCCGGCCATCGCGCTGCTCGGCATGCTGCTGATCGTGCTCGCGGGGCTGGCGTCCACGCTGCTGGCCGACCGCAGCGCGCCCCGCGTGACCCCACCCGGCGCCGAGAGTTGAGGACCCGACGATGACCCAAGCCGCCTTCGATACCCTGATTTCCGTGGCCGCGCTGTCGGCGTTGCAACAGCGCGGCGTGGCCGTGGTGCTGCTGGATTGCGGCTTCGAGCTGGCCGATCCTCAGGCCGGCGAGCGCGCCTATGCGCTGGGGCATCTGCCCGGTGCCATTTATGCGCACCTCGATCGCGACCTGTCGGGCGCGAAGACCGGCCTGAATGGCCGCCACCCGCTGCCTGATCGCGTCGCACTGGCGCAGCGCGTCGGCGCCTGGGGCATCGCCCCGGGCGTGCAGGTAGTGTGTTATGACGCCCAGGGCATGCCCTATGCCGCGCGCGCCTGGTGGCTGCTGCGCTGGCTGGGCCACGCCGCGGTGGCGGTGCTCGACGGTGGCTTGGCGGCCTGGCGCGATGCCGGGATGCCGCTGTCGACAGATCCGGCCGAACCGCGCGCGGCACCGCCCTACCCCGTCCGGCCGGACGCGATGCCGACCATCGACGCCGACGCCTTGCTGTCGCAGCTGGGCCGACGCCGCATCGTCGATGCGCGCGGCGGCGAGCGCTTTCGTGGCGAGGTCGAACCGCTGGACGCCGTGGCCGGGCACATCCCCGGCGCGCTGAACCGCTTCTTCAAGGACAACCTGCAGGCCGATGGCGGCTTCAAACCGGCCGCGCGGCTGCGTGCCGAGTTCGAGTCGATCGGGCTTGACACCGGTCAAATGCCGGTGCATCAATGCGGCTCGGGCGTCACCGCGTGCCACAATTTGCTCGCCATGGAGCATGCCGGGCTGCATGGCTCGGTGCTGTACCCGGGCTCCTGGAGCGAATGGTGCGCCGACCCGAAACGCCCGGTGGCGGTCGGCTGAAGGCGCGCAGCCGATGCCGAGCCCTCGAACCCTGGCCAGCGCGCCACAGGAGCACGACATGTACAAGCGAATTCTGATCTCCACCGACGGTTCCGACATCAGCCAGAAGGCGGTGCAGACCGCCGTCAGCCTGGCTCAGGCCACCGGCGCCGAGCTGTTCGCGATCAGCGTGAAGGAGCCCTTCCCCTACAGCGCCATCTCCGAGATGCAGCCGGTGCCGCCGCAGGAGTTCTTCGACGCGCAGGAGCGCATCGCCAACGAGCGCGTGAAGAGCGTGGTGGCCGCGGCCGAGAAGGCCGGCATCAAGTGCCAGGCGCACACGGTCGAAGCAGTGCACCCCTGGGAGGCGATCCTCGACCACGCCAAGACCAAGAACTGCGACCTGATCGCCATGGCCTCGCACGGCCGCGGCGGCTTGTCGGCGCTGCTGTTGGGCAGCGAGACGCAGAAGGTGCTGACGCACTCCAGCATCCCGGTGCTGGTGGTCAAGTAATCCTGTTGCGGGGCAGCGGCTGCCCCCCGCCGGGCAACGCCGCTGAAGCCGCCTCGCATCCGACCGCGCGGAAGGTCCGCTGGCGGCTTGCGGCGCCTTGCTGTCATTCAGTCCAATGAACTGGCGGGCGGCAACGCAGCGGTTGCGGCCGGTCACTCTCCGTCCTCGTACTCACGGTCTGGGCCACCTAGCCCTGGGCTAGCCGCTGCTCGAAGGCGGCGACGTTGGCGCGCGTCGGCACCATCGCATCCACCGCCGCGCAGCAGCTGCGCTGCGCGCGCGCCAGCGCCGCGTTGAGCATCGCGCCGCCGGCGTTGGTGTTGACCTCGATCAGTCCGAGCCGGCCGTGGAGAGGTGGAAGTCGTAGCCGAAGAACACGCCGCGCGGGCCGCTCGCGTCGGGCAGGCGGGCGATCGGCGCGGCGGATGCCAGCACCTGCTCGCGATAGGCCGGCAACGCGACAACCGATTCGACCGCGCGCACCAGCTCGGCCATGCGTTGCAGGTGTTGCGGCGCCACGAACACCGGCTGCGCGGCAAACAGCGTCGGGCAGCGCTCGTGCATCAGCGCCGCCCGACCCGGCGTGCCCAGCTCGGCATCGAGCGCGTGCGCCAGGGCGTCGCGGTCGAGGCTGAAGCAGAAGCAGTCGCTGTTGAGGGCGTCAATGCCGTGGGAAGAGGACGTGCGACTCATCTCGGACTCTCCCGCGCCAGCATCGCTGGCGTTTGCGCGGACGCCGCATCGCTGCTGCGCAACAGCAACAGCGCCAGAAATGCCGTGAAGCCCAGTCCGGCCGTGAACCACAGCGCGCCGGCCTGCAGGCGATCCAGGATCACACCGAAGAGGAACGGCGCCAGCGCCTGCATCACCCGCGCGGGCGTCATCAGCCAACCCTGGCGCGCTCCGTAGCCTTGCGGGCCGAACAGCACCAGCGGCAACGTGCCCTTGGCGATGGTGAGGATGCCGTTGCCCGCACCGTGCAGCACCGCGAACAGCGGCGCCAGTGCCGGCCCGCCGAGCAGCAGCGCCACGGCCCCCAGCGGGTGGGCCAGCGCCGCCAGGCGCGCCGACAGCAGCGGATGCACGCGGCGCAGCAGGCCGAACTCGAGCAGCCGACCCGCGACCTGCGCGGGCCCGATCAGCGCGCCCACGGCCACGGCGGCGGCGAGCGTCGCGCCAGCCGCCTGCATCATGCCCGGCAGGTGGGCGGCCATCGCGGTGCTGATGAACCAGGTGGCTGCAAAGACGAAAGCCAGCAGCACGGTGGTCCGCGTGGTAGACCGCGCATCGGTCGTCGCGTCGGCGGCAGGCCGGGCCGCCGCGGCCTCGGGCACATCGGCAGGCGGCGCCGGGTGCGCACCGGCACGCGGCAGCCAGGCGTTGAGCGGCAGCCCGACCATCAGGTGCAGGCCGGCCCAGGCGAAACATGCGCCGCGCCAGCCGTAGCGCGATTCCAGCCAGGCCGACAACGGCCAGCCCACCGTGCTGGCAAAACCAGCCATCAGCGTGATGCCGGTGATCGCATTGCGTGAGCCCTGACCGTACAGCCGCACCAGCGCCGCGAATGCGGCCTCGTACAGCCCGCTGCCCATCGCGATGCCCATCAGTGCCCAGGCCGCGAACAGCGCCGTCGTGCTGTCGGCCATGCCGAGCGCCGCCAGCCCGGCGGCGAACAGCAGGCTGGTGCCGATCAGCACCGGCCGGCCGCCGTGCCGGTCGATGAGCCGCCCGGACCCGGGACCGACGAAGGCCGACACCACCAGCGCCACCGAGAAGGCGGCAAAGACCGTCGGCGTGGCGATGCCCAGATCACGCGCCATCGGCGCGGCGAGCATCGCCGGCAGGTAGTAGGACGAGGCCCAGGCCAGCGTCTGGGCCAGGCCCAGCGGAACCACGGCGCGGGCCTGGGCGCTCGTCTTCATCATGGTGCTGGAGCCGTCCGTCTATCAGGCCGGTGCCAGTACCCGCGCTGTCGCGCTGCGGTTGACCAGCCAGCACAACGACAACATCACCGGCACCTCGACCAGCACGCCCACCACCGTGGCCAGCGCCGCACCCGAGTTCAACCCGAACAGCGAGATCGCCACCGCCACTGCCAGCTCGAAGAAGTTGGAGGTGCCGATCAGGCAGGCCGGGCCGGCAATGTCGTGCGGCAGCTTCAGCAGCCGCGCACCCGCCCAGCCGATGGCGAAGATGCCGTAGCTCTGCAGCACCAGCGGCACCGCGATCATGGCGATGACCAGCGGCTGAGAGACGATGGTGCCGGCCTGGAAGCCGAACAGCAGCACCACCGTGGCGATCAGCCCCAGCACCGACCACGGCTTGAGCGTGGCCACGAAGTCGCCTACCGCCCGCGGCGAGCGTTTGGCGAGCACATGGCGCGTGGCCATGCCGGCGAGCAGCGGCAACACCACGTAGAGCACGGTCGACAGCACCAGCGTTTCCCAGGGCACGACGATGTTCGTCACGCCGAGCAGGAAGGCGGCGATCGGCGCGAAGGCGACGACCATGATCAGGTCGTTCACCGTCACCTGCACCAGCGTGTAGTTGGCGTCGCCCTTCACCAGCTGGCTCCACACGAAGACCATGGCGGTGCAGGGCGCCACGCCCAGCAGGATCATGCCGGCGATGTACTCGCGCGCCGACTGCGGGTCGACCCAGGGCGCGAACACATGCTCGAAGAACAACACGCCCAGCAGCGCCATCGTGAAGGGCTTGATCAGCCAGTTGACCACCAGCGTCAGCACCAGACCGCCCGGGCGGCGGCGTACGTCCTTCACCGCCGACCAGTCGATCTGGATCATCATCGGATAGATCATCACCCAGATGAACACGGCCACCACCAGGTTGACGTGTGCTACTTCGAGCGCCGCGATGGCCTGGAAGGCGCCCGGCATCACCAGGCCCAGGCCCACGCCGGCCAGCATGCCCAGGCCTACCCAGACGGTGAGGAACCGCTCGAACAGACCCATGACTGTGCCTTCAGTGGCGGCCGGTGGTCAGGCGCGTCGGCTCACGCGCCGACTCGCCCGTGCAGACGGAGGGCACGTTGTAGCGCTTATCGGACATCGCAAGCTCAGCAGCAGGAGTTCGATGCCTTGACGGCAATGCCCACCGGCTTGCCGCGGGTCGTCGGCGCGCAGCAGGCTGAGGCAGCTTCAACCTTGGGACCTTCGCTGAAGACGGGGATGTTGCCGAGCGTGTGGAAGTGCTCCCAGGCGATACCTTGCGGGTCGGTGACCCAGTGCTTTTCGCTGCGCGCGTAGCAGCAGCTGGCCTCACCTTCGTCGAGCAGCGCCATGTCCGCAGCCTCAGACCGCGCCTTCAGTGCCGCCAATTCCTCGGCATCGTCGGTCTGGAAGCCCAGGTGGTCGACGCCGGGCCTGGCACCACGCGTCGAGATCGCGAAGTTCAGGCGCGGGTCGTCGAGCATCCACTTGGCGTAGTCGCCCTCGACGCGTGCCGGCTCGGCGGCGAACAGGTGGGAATAGAAGGCGATGCTCTTGGCGAGATCATCGACATGCAAGTGGACGTGGAAGCGTTTCATGGGATTCCTTCGGTCAACAAGAGGCGCGGCGCTTGGCGCCGCGGGGCGCACAGGGCTGGCCCATGCAGCAGTGGTCGGTGAGGTAGGCGAGCAGGTCGTTCATGCGGGCCAGGGCCGGCCGATAGTGCAGGTTGCGGCCGTCGCGTTCGGCGCTGACCAGGCCGCTATGCACCAGTTCCTTCAAATGGAAGGACAGCGTCGAGTTCGGGATGTCGAGCATTGCCGACAGCGCCCCGGGCGTCATGCCCGCCGGCCCGGCGCCAACCAGTGCACGGAACACGCGCAGGCGGGCTTCCTGCGCAAGAGCGGCAAGAGAAGTGACGGCGGTCTTTTCGTCCATCTTTCCAAGTTTATAGAAAAGTATTCCGCAGTCAAGTCTCGTGCAGGGCTTGACGGCTCAGGCGGGCGCGCTCGCGCGTGGACAGTCTCAGCGGATTCCGATGCCCCTGATCTCGCGCCGGATGGACATCTTGTCCAATGACGCCAGTGGCAGTGAGAGCATCAGTTCAATGCGGCGCTTGAGAATTACGGCGGTGTCCCAGAAGACCTTGGTCTTCTCTTCGTCCGTTCCTTCGAACGCTGCAGGATCGGAAACGCCCCAGTGGGCCGTCATTGGCTTGCCCGGCCACACCGGGCACACTTCGCCAGCGGCCTTGTCGCAGACGGTGAACACGAAGTCGAGCTCGGGCGCACCGGGCCGCGCGAACTCGTCCCAGTCCTTGCTGCGGTAGCCGTCGGTGGGAATGCGCAGACTGGTCAGAGTCTTCAGTGCAAAGGGGTTGACCGTCCCCCCAGGTTGGCTGCCCGCAGACCAGGCCTTGAAGTGGTCCTTGCCCAGGCTGTTCATCAGCCCCTCGGCCATGATCGAACGGGCCGAGTTGTGGGTGCAGACGAACAGCACGTTGTAGACCTTGGCGGGGGTGATGTCGCGCATGACGGCTCCGGAATTGATGGGGTGGGGTTGTTGAAGGACCTGCAAGTCAGCACGTCGAGCGCCCGGACGTGGCGCCGACTTGACAGGTGGTGCCGTCCACCGCCTGGCAGCAATGTGCGGTGAGGTAGAAAAGCAGCGCATCCATCTGCTCGAGCGATGGGCGGTAGATGAGGTTCCGGCCGTCGCGCTCCTGGGACACCAGGCGGGCGTGCATCAGCTCCTTCAGGTGGAAGGACAGCGTCGAACCGGGCACGTCGAGCGTCGCGGCCAGGGCTCCGGGCGTGAGGCCTTGCGGCCCGGCGCCGACCAGCGCACGAAAGATGCGCAGGCGCATGCCCTGGGCCAGTGCGGCGAGCGACGCGACGGCGCTTTGCTCGTCCATCAGCCGTTTGCGCGTGCGTGGGGTTGCCATTACTGTTCTCCGTCGCTCGACGATGCTCAGGGGCGGGCTTTGACGCTTGCCGCGTCTGGCAAAGCCTGGCCGCCCGCGCGTCGAAGCCGCACCGGCAGTGCCAGGGTGACCAGCCAGCACACCGTCAACATGGCGGCTGACCCGATCAGCGAGAACAGCAGTCCGCCCCACTGGTACAGCAGGCCCGACAGCAGCGTGCCGAAGAAGCGCCCCAGCGCGTTGGCGGCGTAGTAGAAGCCCACGTCCTCGGCCGCCTTCTCTGTGCCGGCATAGGCCAGGACCAGGTACGAGTGCACCGAGGAATTCACCGCGAAGGCGAAGCCGAAGAGGCCAAGCCCGGCGACGACCACCCATTCCAGGTTGCGGCACTTGCATCGCCACGAGCACGGCCAAGCGCGATGGGCACGATGGCCAGCAGCGCCGACCAGATGCGCGCGGCCGGCACTTCGGCGCTCAGGCCGTCGTCGCTGCGCCGCACCAGGGCCGGCGCGACCGCCTGCACCACGCCGTAGCCGATGGTCCAGAGCGCCAGGAAGCCGCCGACCATCGTGAAGGTCCAGCCCGACGCGTAGAGGAACACCGGCACGCCGACGACGAACCACACGTCGCGCGCGCCGAACAGGCACACGCGCGCCGCGGCCAGCAGGTTGATGCCGCGGTTCTTGGCGAACAGTTCCTTGGCCGACTTCGACGCCTTCGCTCTTGCCCATCAGCGGGGGCACGAAAGCGACGACACCGATGAACACGATCGCCAGCAGGCCCGCCATGGTCCACAGCGCTGCCCGGAAGCCCAATGACTGCAGCAGCAGGCCGCCGAGGAAGAAGCCCACGCCCTTCATGGCGTTCTTGCTGCCGGTGAAGAAGGCCACCCACTTGAACAGCCGGCCCGAGGCGTCGCCGGCGGTTAGCCTTGATGGCGGACTTGCTGGCGGTCTTGGTCAGGTCCTTGGCAATGCCGCAGATGCCCTGCGCCACCGACGACCCAGGCCACCGACAGCAGGGCCGACCATGATGGCGAGAGCGCCGACAGCAGCAGGAAGCCCGTGATCTCCAGTGGAGAGGCCGACCGCTCAGCATGCGCGCGATGCCGTAGCGGGTCGCCAGCCAGCCGCCGATCAGGTTGGCCACCACGCCCATCGCCTCATACAGCAGGAACAGAAAGGCCAGCGTGAAAGGCGAATAGCCCAGCCGGTAGAAGTGCAGCAGCACCAGCATGCGCAGCGCGCCGTCGCTGAGCGTGAAGCCCCAGTAGGCGGCCGTGACGATCGCGTAGTTGCGGGTGCCGCTGTTCATAGCTGCCTATCAGCCGCTCAGAGGCCTTGCTGCTGCATGTGGCAGGCCAGGTCGACCATCCGGCAGGCATAGCCCATCTCGTTGTCGTACCAGGCATAGACCTTCAACAGCGTGCCGTCGGTGACCAGGGTGGACAGTGCGTCGACGATGCTGCTGCGTGTGTCGCGGGCATAGTCTGCGCTGACCAGCGGGCGCTCCTCGTAGCCGAGGATGCCGGCCAAGCGGCCCTGCGGCTGCTTCGGCGAACAGGCGGTTCACCTCCTCGGCCGAGGTCTCGCGCTTGAGCTCGAAGACGCAGTCGGTCAGCGAGGCGTTCGAGTACCGGCGCGCGCACCGCGTGGCCGTTCAGCTTGCCCTTCAGCTCGGGGTAGATCAGAGCAATGGCGGTGGCACTGCCCGTGGTCGTCGGCGCCAGGCTCAACATCGCGCTGCGCGCACGGCGCAGGTCCTTGTGCGGCGCGTCCACCATCAGGTTGGTATTGGTCGGGTCGTGGATCGTGGTGATCTGCCCGTGGCGGATGCCGATGCCTTCGTGGATCACCTTCACGACGGGAGCCAGGCAGTTGGTGGTGCACGACGCGGCAGTGACGATGCGGTTGCTTCGCCGGGTCGTAGAGGTGGTGGTTAACGCCGACCACGATGTTCAGCACGTCGCCGACCTTGACGGGTGCGGCAACGATGACGCGCTTGGCGCCGCGGTCGAGATGGCCCTGCAGCGTCTCGGGGGTGAGGAACTTGCCGGTGCATTCGAGGACCAGGTCCACGCCCAGGTCGCCCCAGGGAATGTCGCCCGACGTGGCGTGTGACGAGAACCCGAGCTTGCGGTCATTGATGCGAAGGGCTGACTCGCGCTCGGCGGCGATGTCGGCGCGCCAGCGGCCCTGCACGCTGTCGAACTGCAACAGATGCGCGGTGGCGGCGGCGCCACCTTTGAGTTCGTTGAGGTGCACGACGTCCAGGCGGTTGTCCGCGCGCGGGTCGTCCGTCTGACGCTCGGCAGCGCCCAGCGCAGCGCGCAGCGCCAGCCGGCCGATGCGGCCCATACCGTTGATGCCAACCTTCATTCTTCTACCTCGCGTCCGTCCTCGAAGAAGCCAAGAATATTTCCAGCAGGGTGGAAATATATGGCCCGTTTATGACGGCGAGGTGACAGTCAGACCCCGGATGGGCGGTCAGGTGGAAAGTCGGGTGCACTCTAGATGTTGATGGTCAATAGGTTGTTCGCGCCAAGTCTGGAAGCGGGAGGCCTGTGGCCGAGAGCGGGAGTGGGCTCGGCGGTTGTTGTAGTAGTCAAGGAAGGCGGGCTGCCAGGCGGTGCGTTCGGAGCTGGTGTGCCAGAGCCGGCCGTAGGCCCACTCGCGCAGACGGGTCTGGATGAAGCGCTCGGCCTTGCCATTGGTCTGCGGCGTGTAGGGGCGCGTGTAGGTGTGCTTGATGCCCAGCGCCTGGCAGGTCTTGTTGAACAGCTTGGAGCGGTACGCTGGGCCGTTGTCGGTCATAGGGACCTTGGTCGAGAGATCGACGCGCTTCACGATGCTGCCGCACCTTCCGCCGCACCCTGGCCACCGCCAGCAGCCTCCCGAACACCTTGCCCACTCGCGCGCGCCAGCGCGATCTGTTCTCGCTCAGCGAAGGCGAGGTATCGGCCTGTTGGCTCTGGCGCGGATGGTGCAAGATTGGACGGTGGCATACCGCCGCATTGTCGGAACCATCGATTGCCGACGGCCGGCGACACGCCGGCGATGCCGGCCGCGTCCTCGCTGGTGTGCCCTTGGGCAATCGCCTTCCAGAACGGCCACCCCCATCGTCCACGATCGCACTGAAACAGCTCCACGATCAGTCTGAAACGCCGTCCACGATCACGCTGAAATGCCGTCCACGATGGGCTGAAATACGCAGCTGGCATCTTGACTCGCTTGAGGCGGCGCCATAGCGCAATCACCGGACGCAGCACCAGGGCCACGATGCCCACGTGCCGCACGCGTTTACCCCCAGCCCGCAAAGCGTCGGTTGGCCCACTGGGTCAAGGCACTGTCTGGCTGAGCGAACATGATCCGACGGCGGTTAGGAGCCGACCGCCGCCCCGCAATGCCGCCCCAAGCGAACGGTCATCAGCTTGGGGGACAGGTCGCCCTGTGCGATGGCTTCGGACATGTGTCGCACCTGCGCCTCGCGTCGGGAACCCATCAATAGTTGAAGCCCTATCGGGGAGCGGACGCGCCCCGCCTCGACAGCAGCCCGCTGGCTGGCAAAGTATTCGAGCGCCAGCTCCCGTCGATCCTGCTCGGCCACGACGACGAACCCGGCCGATTCAAATGCGGCACGGTAGGCATCTGGCGTCGAAAGTGCGCACTGGTCTGCAGTGGTGGCCCACGGTAGCGGGTAGGAGAGCTCGCCGCTGCCCGTCCGCATCACGTCATACAACGCCAAGCGGGCATTGGGACGCAGTACACGCGCAATCTCCGCAAAAAGAAGGGCCTTGTCTCGAACGTTCATGCCCACATGCATCATGTAAGCGAGGTCGAACGTCGCGTCGGGAAACGGCATTGCCAGCGCGTTGGCTTCGTGCAGCTGCACGCGGCCGCCAGTCCCAAGCCAGTCGGAGATCGTCCTCCCGGCGGCGACGTAGTCGGGTGTCAGATCGATGCCCGTCACTCGACAGCCATACGTGGCCACAGCAAATCGCGCAGCTCCGCCCAACCCGCAGCCGACATCGAGGACATGCTGTGTGCTCGTCGGGGACAGCGCTCGCATCAGGTCGATGGTCGAAGCCTTCCCGCCGATGTGAAACTCGTCGAGCGGCGCAAGGTCTTCGGCAGTGATGGTGCTTGTCGTCTTTCCGGCCGCTGCGATCGCATTCGCGATGGCAGTCACGAGGTCCATTCGACGATAGTGATCCGAGACCGTGATGCGGTCGGTCGGATCGGTCGACATCATCGACGCCACCTGCGCTAAGCCTTGAGTCCGGCTTCCCGGATGACCTTGCCCCATTTGGCGTACTCGGCTGCGAGATGGGCGGTGCATTCGTCTGGTGTGCTACCGACCGGCACATATCCAGATGCCGCCATCCGCTGCTTCACGTCGGGTAGTGCCAGCACCGCTGCGATCTCTTGCTGCAGCAGCAACGTGATCTCCCGCGACGTCCCCGCGGGCACGAGCACCGCCGTCCAGATGTCGGCCGCCAGATCCGGATATCCCGCTTCGGCGATCGTCGGGACACCCGGCAATGCCATCGATCGCTGACGACTCGTCACCGCAAGCGCTTTGAGCCTGCCGTCTTTGACGAAAGCAACAGCTGGCGGCACGGCGCCAAACGAGATTGGCGTATGGCCCCCGACGGTCGCCAATATCGCCTGACCACCACTGGCGAATGGAACATGCGCCAGGTCGAGCTGATGAGTGACCCGGAAGAACTCACCCAACAGATGCGGCGGTGTGCCGGTTCCAGGCGATGCGTACGAGTACTTGCCCGGATTGGCGCGAATCGCCGCGATCAGGTCATTGACCGAACCAGCCGCGACCGCCGGGTTGACCGTCAATACCGTCGCAGCGGTCGCTGCCAGTGTGACGGCATCGAAACTCGTGAGCGGATCATAGGGAACACTGTCGAACAGTGTCGGATTCGCCACGTAGCTCGGAGCGACGAACAGGACCGTGTATCCGTCAGGACGTGCCTTGGCAGCCTGCCCCGTCCCGACATTGCCACCCGCGCCAGGGTGATTTTCCACAAGGAATTGCTTGCCCAGTCGCTCGGTCAGGCCCTGCGAGACGATGCGCGCCGCGATATCGTTGGGCCCGCCAGTGGCGAATGGAACGATGACCCGGACTGCGCGCTCGGGATACGGCTGAGCCTGCGCCAACCGCGGAACAACGCCGGCGAGCGATGCGACACCCGACGCCAGAATGTATCGACGGCCAATGTTCATTTCGATCCCTCCTCGTCCAGACGGAACGGGCGTTGCACGATGAGATTGACTCTACTGCCGTCGTAACATTCAAGCCACAATAGGCGCGACGCGAAATCCATACGTTCAGGATATGGCATGGAGTTCAGGCACCTACGCTACTTTCTCGCGGTCGCCGAGGAGCGGCACATCACCCGTGCAGCCGAGCGACTCGGCATACAGCAGCCACCACTGAGTCAGCAGATCCGCGCGCTCGAGCGCGAACTCGATGTCCGGCTTTTTCATCGTCGCGCCCGCGGCGTCGAGCTGACCAGTGCCGGTCAGGCATTCCTTCAAGAAGCCCAGACCATCCTTGCCCAACTGGAACGGGCCAAGGACACTGCGCGCCGCGCGGCCCGGGGCGAAGAGGGCCGTATTTGTGTGGGCGTCACGTCGACCGCTCCGTTCAATCCGCTGGTTCCGCGCGCGATCCGGGCTTTTCGCGAAGCCTGCCCGTTGGTATCGCTGGTCATCGAAGAATGCCTGAGCAATGAGTCGGTGGAACGGTTGCGCAACGGGCAGCTGGACGTTGCCTTCATTCGCACGTCGCTGACCGACGAGGACCTGCTGAGCGTTGATCGCTTCCTGGAAGAGCCGATGGTCGTGGCCCTGCCCGACTCAAACGAACTCGCCCGGGGCAAGGCCAACACGGTGATTCCCTTTGCGGCACTCGCGAATGAGGTTTTCATTCTCTATGGACCGCCTGGCACCGGGATGCACGATGCCACGATTGCCGCGTGCCACGCTGCGGGATTCAATCCGAGGGTCGGGCACCTCGGCGCCTCGACACAAGCAGCACCGCGAATCGGGTCCACGTTGAGCCTGGTCGCCGCCGGCCTCGGGATCACCCTCGTGCCGTCGTCAATCCAGCGGATGAATCTCGACGGCGTCGTCTATCGACAGCTAAACGGCCCCGATCAACCGAAAGCGCTCCTCGGGCTGGCTCGGAGGACTGCAGATTCGTCGGCGGTCGTCAATCAGTTCCGAACGATTGTGCGGTCCGTCGCGCAAGAGAGCAGCAGACCCTCTCCCTCGAACCCTGAGTTTCGGCAGAGTGCGGCTTGATTCCTAGGATCAAGCATGGCACCGTATCGCAAGACCGACGTTGTTCGACCGTCGGCTTCAGGGCCGTGAATCGACCGCGGTGTATGTCGCTGAAGGGGGTCGAAGACGGGTTCTCGCTGATCTGATCGCGTCGCCTTGAAGCCGCCGGTCACTGCAGATCAGCGCTTGTGGTGCGACGGAGCCAGGCGATACACCGGTGTTGGGATGCCCTCCTGTCGGGCTTTCAGCTGCAGCGCCAGAAATTCCGAGTAGTGGCGCGACTGGTGCAGGTTGCCGCCATGGAACCACAGGTGCGGCACCTGTGTCGGCTTCCACATGTTGCGCAGCTCGCCTTCCCAGGGTCCGGGGTCCTTGGGCGTGTCGGAACCCAGTCCCCAGACTTTGCCGACGCGATCGGCGACCTCCGGCGAGATCAGGTCGGCGAGCCAGCCGTTCATCGAGCCGTAGCCAGTGGCATAGACAATCAGGTCGGCCGGCAACTCGGTGCCGTCAGACAAGGTCACCGAGTGCGGGTTGATGCGTTCGATGTTCAAGCCACTCTTGAGCTTGATGCTGCCGTTGGCCACCAGTTCCGACGCGCCGACGTCGATGTAGTAGCCCGAGCCGCGCCGCAGGTACTTCATGAACAGGCCCGAACCATCGACGCCGAAGTCGAGCATGAAGCCCGCCTTCTCCAACCGCGCGTAAAGGTCGGCGTCGCGCTTCTTCATCTCGTCGTACACCGGCACCTGCATCGGCGCCATGATCTTGTACGGGATTGACGCGAAGATCAGGTCAGCCATGTTGGTGGTGACGCCGGCCTTGACTGCCTGCTCCGAATACAGCCCACCGAGCGCCAGCTCCATCAGCGAGTCCGACGGTGCGATGTGCGTCGAGCTGCGCTGCACCATGGTGACGTCGGCGCCGTGCTCCCACAAGGCCGCGCAGATGTCGTGGGCCGAATTGTTCGAACCCAGTACCACGCACTTCTTGCCCTTGTAGGCCTCGGGCCCGGGATGTTGGCTCGAGTGGTGCTGTTCACCCAGGAAGCTCTCGGCGCCGGGAATCTGCGGCGCGTTCGGGTAGCCCGATACGCCGAGCGCGAATACCAGTTCCTTCGGTCGCAGCGTGATCTGCTTGCCGTCGCGCTCTACCAGCACTTCCCACTGCTTCGCCGTTTCGTCGTAGCGCGCCTTCTTCGCCGTGGTGGAGCCCCAATAGTTCAACTCCATCGTCTTCGTATACATCTCCAGCCAGTCGCCGATCTTGTCCTTCGGCGCGAACACCGGCCAGTCGTCGGGAAAGGGCAGGTAGGGCAGGTGGTCGTACCACACTGGATCGTGCAGGCACAGGCTCTTGTAGCGCTTGCGCCAGGAGTCGCCCGGCTTCTCGTTCTTCTCGACGATGATGGCTGAGACGCCCAGGCGGCGCAGCCGCGCACCCAGCGCGATGCCACCCTGGCCACCGCCGACGATGACGACGTAGGGCTGCACGCTGTGCCCGAGCGTGGCAATTTCCTCCTGCCGCTGCTCGAGCCAGGTCTTGCGCCCGGGGTGCACGCCGTGCTCGGCGCCCTTGGCGCGGCGCCCGCCCTTGTGCTCTTCGAAGCCCTTCAATTCGGTCATCGTGGTGAGCAAGGTCCAGGCCTTTCCGCTCTTCAGGCGGAGGTGGCCGCGGCCGCGCGCCACCGCGGTTTCGAAGGTAAACCAAGCATCGATCACGCCGTCGGCTTCAGTGGCCTGGCCTTCCACCGCGAAACCGCCGGGCCGTGTGTCGGCCAGCCGAACCTTCAGCATCGCGCGAATGGCTTCGGGTCCTTCCTGCGTGCAGATGTTCCAGGTGAAGGCCACCAGATCGCGCCAGTAGCCGTCGGCATCGAACAGGTCCACGGCAGCGTCGACATCCTGTTTCTCGAGGGCCGCGTTGAAGTCAGCCAGCCATGCAATGGCGGCCTGTGTCGGGTGGGTGGCAAGGTCAGTCATCGCTGGTGGCTCCCTTCAGGTCCGCAGGGTCGTCATACGGATTGACTTCCCACGATTCATCATTGGCCGAGTGCAGCGCGCGCGCCATAGAAATTACCCGGTATCAGCTACCGCCGGGCGCGCGCTCGAACCAGCCCCACCTCAACGCGTGGAAGCAGCGATCGGCAACTCGCCGGCGCGCTCGGGTCATGCGAGCTTTGAGGCGGCGAGTTGCGGCGACTGAATGGCGGTCGGTGGGTCGACCACGATCGGTACCGATGCCCGATTGGACGGCGGTCAGCCAATATTGCAGATGGCCGCTTTTGCGCAGCAGCCGCTTGGCACGGACGGGTCTGGCCACGCAGCCGAAGGGAAAGGCCATGTCTTGCCAACGCAGACCACGATGCGATACTTGATCCGAGAGGGCCAGACTACCTGCCCATCCACCGACGAAGGAGATCTGCCATGGACCTCGGACTCAAGGGCAAGCGGGCACTCGTTACCGGTGGAAGCAAAGGAATCGGCCGCGCCGTCGCGGAAGGCTTCGCTGCAGAAGGGGCGAACGTCTCGATCTGCGCGCGAAATGCCGGCGAGGTCGCTGCGACGGTTGCCGCGTTGCAGGCCAAGGGGGTCAAAGCCTTCGGGCGTGCACTGGATGTGGCTGAGGGGCCCGCGCTGGCCGAATGGATATCGGCGAGCGCCGCCGAGCTCGGTGGCGTCGACGTGCTGGTCTGCAACGTCAGCGCGCTGGCTGTCGGCGACTCGGCCGAAACGTGGGAGAAGTCGTTTCGCGTCGACATGATGCACAGCGTCAACGCCGTGGCGGCGGCGCTGCCCTTTCTGGAGAAATCCACAGCTGCCTCGATCGTGCTGATATCCAGCGTTTCCGGGTTCGAGGTGGATTTCGCCGCCGGCTCGTACGGCGCGTTCAAGGCCGCATTGATCCACTACGCCAAAGGATTGAGTCGATCTCTGGTCGCCAAGGGCATCCGCGTGAACTGCGTGTCACCTGGCAATACCTACTTCGACGGCGGCATCTGGCAGACGATCGAGAAGAACGTGCCTGATCTGTACGCCTCAACGCTCAAAGTCAACCCGACCGGAAAGTTTGGGACCCCTGCCGAGGTGGCAAGCGGCGTCGTATTCATCTCGAGCCCGACAGCCAGTCGCATTTCGGGTACCAACCTGGTTATCGACGGCGCCCTGACCGTCGCGGTGTAGGAGCCGATCCGTGAGCGCACACGCACACAACCATCACACCATCCACCGGGAGCACATCCACCACGGCTGGAACAACGCGTTTGCGCCGCGCCTGAAGATCGCGCCCGGAGAGACGGTGCAATTCGAAGTGGTTGATGCCTCGTCCGGCCAGTTGACGCGAAACTCGACCGCCGCCGACCTCGAGAAACTCGACCTCGCGCGTGTTAATCCGGTCACCGGCCCGGTATACATCGACGGCGCCAAGCCGGGTGACGCGCTGAAGATCACCGTCCTGTCGTTCCGCCCATCGGGCTGGGGCTGGACCGGCAACATTCCCGGCTTCGGCTTGCTGACCGACCAGTTCCCGGGCGCGAAGCTGCATCATTGGAACTACGATCCCGGCCTTGCGCCAGCGATGTACGGGCCCGGCGGACGCGTGCCGCTCAGGCCGATGTGCGGAACGATTGGTGTCGCGCCCGCTGCGCCCGGTCTGCACAGCATCATCCCGCCGCGCAATGTCGGCGGCAACATGGATGTCCGCGACATTTCAGAGGGCGTCGAGCTCTATCTGCCGATCGAAGTCGATGGGGCGATCTTCTCCGTTGGGGACACGCACGCGGCACAGGGTGACGGCGAGGTGTGCGGCACGGCGATCGAGACTGCGATCGACGTGGCCCTCAAGTTCGAACTGATCAAGGGCGTGAATCTGCGCTCTCCGCGCTATGTCACCCCCGGTCCGGTGACGAATCATTTCGACAAGAAGGGCTACGAGGTGACGACCGGAATCGGACCCGATCTGATGGTGTGCGCCCGCACGGCAGTGTCGGAGATGGTCGAACTGCTGAGCCGGCGTTTCGGCTATTCGCCAATCGACGCCTACATGCTTTGCAGTGTGTGCGCGGATCTGCGCATCAGTTCGATCGTCGACGTGCCGAACTGGGTGGTGTCGTTCTACTTTCCGAGGGTGGTTCTCGAGTAGCCATTCCTGAGCTGAAGATCGTCGCCGCGATCGCGCGGTGCTGGTGCCCGGCAGGCCAGCCCCCCCCCCCGGACTCGAAGTGACGCCATCAAATTGCGCCACACTCTGCGCCGAAAGGCGGCTCCAGTGCATGCGCAAGCTGGTGCACCTGTGGTACGGCGTAGAAAAGTCTGCGCGCAACTACATCACGCCCGCCGATCGGGCTGCGAGCGCCACAAACTGAAGAGGTCGGCATTGAGCCGGCGGGGCGCTGTCAAGGGCGGGCGCAGCCCGGCGAAGCGAACCCTTGACGGCGACACGGTGGCACCACGCTTGCCACCAGGCCGAATGCGGCAATCTGACGCATTCGGCTTGGTGAGCCTGCGCGTTCGACTCCACTGGCCGTCACCGCATCGCTTGACTTTCAAGACGGTATCTACATCCCGACCATCGACGTTCTGCGCGGCCTGCACCGCGAGGGCTTCGAGCCGTTCATGGTCGCGCAGGGGCGCAGCCGCATCGAAGGCAAGACCGAGTACACCAAGCACCTGATCCGCATGCGCCACGCCGCACAGGCGAAGAGCAAGCCCGAAGCGAACGAGGGGCTCTGCCAGCATGCCGGTGTCGAAGGCGTAGCGCAGGTAGCGGCGAACGACGTGCACGGTGTGCACAAGCGTCCGCCGGGCCAGCTGCGGCCCGCGCCGGCGAAAGAACTCGTCGAGCGACCGCCGTGTGATCGACGACGGTTCCTGATCGGGCTCGAGCACGCGACTCAGGAAGTCCGTCAATGCCCAGTTGTCGTAGGTGACGGTAGCCGGCGCGATGCCGCGCAACTCCGCCAGGCGCCGAAGGTGCTGCTCCTTCAACGCGAAGCGGGGCTGACACGGTCCTGGCGCAGCCAGCCTGCCAAGTTCATGCAAGTAGCGGCAGTACAGACGCCACGTGCCGACATAGCCCTTGTGAGGCCAGGCGCCGAACGCGCCGCGAAGCACGTCGCGGTCGACGGTGGCGTTCGGCGGTAGCTCTGCGGCCTCCAGCACCCACAGCAGGCGGCGCGTGTGTCGCTCTGTTCGGCGGGTGTCAAGGCCGTGCGCCGCGACCATGGTCGCGAACGCATCGAGATCCGCCGCATGCGGCGACGACGTGTACCGAGACAGGGAACGTGAGAAGAGCTGTTCGAGCATGACGGTCTCCAGGTTGGAACATGGGGACCGCCGAAGTTACGGCCGGCGTCAGCTATGTGGCGTGTTCAGGTCTGCTCGATCGAAGGGATCACGGCGACCAGGCGCCACTCCACATTAGCGCGTTATGCACACAAGTGCAGGAGAACGTGATGCGCGGCGGGCAGATCGGACGCAGTGCGCAAGGGCGAAGGCTGCACACCCGGCCGGTCGGCAGCATCGACCGCGGCGTGAGCCTTAACCGCGCGCTGTGGGTGGCCGTCAACCGCGAACTGGTGCTGCTGTACTGGCAGATCGGCCGCGACATCCTGGCGCGGCAGGCCGAGCAGGGCTGGGGCACGAAGGTCATCGACCGGCTGGCGAAGGACCTGCGCGCGGCCTTTCCCGACATGAAGGGCTTCTCGCCGCGCAATCTGAAGTACATGCGCGCCTTCGCCGACGCCTGGCCGGACGCCGAGTTTGTGCAAGGGGTGCTTGCACAATTGCCCTGGTACCACCAGTTGGCGCTGCTGGACAAGCTGCCCGGCCCGGAAGCGCGCCGCTGGTACGCGGCCAAGGCGATCGAGCACAACTGGTCGCGCAACGTGCTGGTGATGCAGATCGAGACCCGGCTGCTGGAGCGCAGCGGCCAGGCCGTCACCAACTTTCCGGCCACGCTGCCCGCGCCGCAGTCCGACCTGGCGCGCGAATCGATCAAGGACCCGTACCGCTTCGACTTCCTGGGCCTGGGCGACGAGGCGCAGGAGCGCGAGATCGAACACGCGCTGGTGCGCCACGTCACCGAGTTCCTGCTGGAGCTGGGCGCCGGCTTCGCCTTCGTCGGCCGGCAGGTGCTGCTGGACGTGGGCGGCGACGAGTTCTTCATCGACCTGCTGTTCTATCACCTGAAGCTGCGCTGCTACGTGGTGATCGAGCTCAAGGGCGGCAAGTTCAAGCCCGAACACCTGGGCCAGCTGGGCTTCTACCTGACCGCGGTGGATCGCCAGGTCAAGAGCGAGCACGACAACCCCACCATCGGCCTGCTGCTGTGCAAGAGCAAGAACAAGGTGGTGGCCGAGTACGCGCTGGGCGACAAGTCGCAGCCGATGGGCGTGGCCGAATACAAGCTGCTGGAGTCGCTGCCGCCGGAGCTGCAAACCAGCCTGCCGAGCATCGAGCAGATCGAGCGTGAGCTGGGCGGCGCCGATAACTCCGACAACTCGGCCGCGGACGACGAAGAATCATGACCAACCCGATCAACACCACCACCGTGCCGTCGGTGTCCATCACCACGGCACGCACCGGCGCTTCTGCCAAGGCCAACGAACTGGGCATGCGCACGATGCAGGAGCGTGCCTATGCCAAGCGCGGCGAGCAGTACCTGCTGATCAAGTCGCCGCCGGCATCGGGCAAGAGCCGGGCGTTGATGTTCATTGCGCTGGACAAGCTGCACAACCAGGGCCTGCAGCAGGCCATCGTCGTGGTGCCGGAACGGTCGATCGGCGGCAGCTTTGCCGATGAAGCCCTGACGCAACACGGCTTCTACTGGGACTGGACGGTCGCGCCGCAGTGGAACCTGTGCAACGCGCCGGGCATCGACGAGCCGCGCATCGCCAAGTCCAAGGTCGAGGCGGTCAAGAAGTTCCTGGCCAGTGACGACAAGGTGCTGGTCTGCACCCATGCGACCTTCCGTTTCGCGGTCGAGGAACTGGGCATCCAGGCCTTCGACAACCGCCTGATCGCCGTCGACGAGTTCCACCACGTTTCCGCCAACCCGGACAACAAGCTGGGCAGCCAGCTGGGCGCCTTCATCGCCCGCGACAAGGTGCACCTGGTCGCGATGACGGGCTCCTACTTCCGCGGCGACAGCGAGGCCGTGCTGGCGCCCGCGCGACGAAGGCAAGTTCGAGACCGTCACCTACACCTACTACGAGCAGCTCAACGGCTACCGCTGGTTGAAGTCGCTGGACATCGGCTACTTCTTCTACACGGGCCGCTACGTCGATGCCGTGGCCAAGGTACTGGACCCGGCGCTGAAGACCATCGTCCACATCCCCAGCGTCAACTCGCGCGAAAGCCTGAAGGACAAGGAGCGCGAGGTCAACGAGATCATGCACTCGCTGGGCGAGTGGAAGGGTATTGGTCGCATCGGGCCACGAACAGCTCTGACCGTGTACGAGTGTGGAGCCTTGTCACCCCCGGTGGGGTGACACGCGAAGTGGCGTACTTCTTTGACGCACGGTCCAATCGCCACGTAGTAGCCGACGACAAGGAAGCGCTCAAGCGCTGGCTCCGCAATGCGGGCACCAATCCTGGCGACAAGCAGATCTACCCGACGTGGCTGTTCCGCCTGTCGCAGCCCTGGACGCCGCGCGAGTTTCCGGAAACCGGCGACGAGATCGCCAGGCTGCTGCCACCGGACATGGTCCGCAAGTGCCTGGAGCCTGGGTTGCAGTCCCCGTTCCTGGTCGAGGTCGACACCAAGACAGGCACCGCATTCGCGGCGGTGGTGCTGCGCGGCGCCGAGCGGCGTGAAGTGATGCGAGGGTTTCCGCACATGTCGAAAGTGCCACCGGCACGTATCGTCAACTACGAGCGGCTGCGCGACGACGCCAACATCGGCACGCGCGTGCGCGACATCCTGGTGGCCGGCGTATCCACGCGGCGCTACGCGCCCGTGCTGCCCGAAGCGGCGGGCACGGTGGGGGTGTCCAAGAGCACGGTGTCGCGGCGCTTCATCGAAGCCAGCGCGGCGCAGCTGGCCGCGCTCAACGAGCGCAGCCTGAAGGAGCTGGCACTGCTGGTGATCTACATCGACGGCATCGTCGTGGACGGCCACCACATCGTCGCCGCCGTCGGCGTGGACGAGCCCGGCGACAAGCACATGCTGGGCCTGGCGCTGGGCGCCAGCGAGAACGCCCAGGTGGTCAAGGACCTGCTGCGTCAACTGATTGATCGCGGGCTGGATGCAAGCCTGTCATACCTGTTCGTCATCGACGGCGGCAAGGCACTGCGCAGCGCCATTGACGAAATGTTCGGCGAGCGCGCCAAGGTACAGCGCTGCCGCACACACAAGCTGCGCAACGTTCTGCAACGGTTGCCCAAGACTGAAGCCGCGCAGACCAAGGCGGTGATGATGGCCGCCTACAAGCTCCATCCCAAGCAGGGCATGGCCAAGATGGACAAGCAGGCCGAATGGCTGGAGCGCGAACACGCGGACGCGGCGGCCTCGCTTCGCGAAGGACTGCACGAGACCTTCACCGTCAACGCCCTGGGACTGCCGCCCACGCTGATGCGCTGCCTGTGCACGATCAACATCATCGAGAACCCCAACGGCATCGGGCGGCGCACGAGCCGTCGCGTCACGCGCTATCGCGATGCCCACATGGCGCTGCGCTGGACGGCCGCAGGGTTCATCGAGGCCCAGAAGTCGTTTCGCAAGATCCAGGGCATCAAGGACCTGTGGATACTGAAGGCCGCATTGAGCCGGCCTGAGAAGCAAGCTCACGTTGACGAGCCGAAGTTGGCCGCGTTGCGTGTACCGCACCGCCGCCGGTTGCAACTACCAGCGGGACATCGCCCGGAGGCGCCACCTGGCACAGACCGGACACTCTGCAGCTGTCAAATGCCGAGAGGTTGTGTCTGTCAAGTTGTGCAAATGGGCGATCACAGCTGATGGAGCCGAACCATGAAGCTCACGATGGCTGCAAGGCCGCTTGCAGCCTGACTTTGCGGCGCAGCTGGGCTGAACGGCGCTGGCCGCATACTGCATCACGACGCCCCCTGCCGACCAGCCGACCGCCATGAGTGCCGACCCGCCACCCGATCCGAACACGCCGCCAGGCGAACCGGCCGGCATCGCCAAGGGCCTGACGCACTACGGCGACCGCGATTTTTCGCTGTTCCTGCGCAAGGCCTTCGTCAAGGGCGCAGGCTACAGCGAGGACGCGCTGCAGCGGCCGGTGATCGGCATGACGGACACCGGTAGCGCCTACAACCCTTGCCACGGCAACATGCCGCAGCTGCTCGAGGCGCTGCAGCGCGGCATCCTGCTGGCTGGCGGGCTGCCGATGCCGTTCCCCACGGTGTCGCTGCACGAGAGCTTCGCCTACCCGACCAGCATGTACCTGCGCAACCTGATGTCGATGGACACCGAGGAAATGCTGCGCGCCCAGCCGATGGACGCGGTGGTGCTGGTCGGCGGTTGCGACAAGACGGTGCCGGCCCAGCTGATGGGCGCGGCCTCGGCCGGCGCTGCCGGCGATCCAGCTGATCACCGGCTCGATGCTGACCGGCTCGTTTCGCGGCGAGCGGGTCGGCGCCTGCACCGACTGCCGGCGTTACTGGGCGCGCTTTCGCGCACAGGAGATCGACGCCGAGGACATCGCCGCGGTCAACCAGCAACTGGTCGCCAGCGTCGGCACCTGCTCCGTGATGGGCACGGCCAGCACCATGGCCTGCATCGCCGAGGCGCTGGGCATGACGGTGCCCGGCGGCGCCTCGCCGCCAGCGGTGACGGCCGACCGCATGCGCGTGGCCGAGGCCACCGGCGCAGCGCGCGGTGGCGATGGCGCGTGCCCGACTGGACGTCGGCCAGGTGCTGACGGCCGATGCGCTGCACAACGCGATGCGGGTGCTGCTGGCCATCGGCGGCTCGACCAACGGCCTGGTGCACCTGACGGCCATCGCCGGGCGCGTGGGCTTCGATGTCGACCTGCCGGCCTTCGACCGCATGGCGCGCGACACGCCGGTGCTGCTCGACCTGAAGCCCTCAGGCGCGCACTACATGGAAGCCTTCCACGCCGCCGGCGGCATGGCCGCCTTGCTGCGCGAACTGAAGCCGCTGCTGCATCTGGACGCGTTGACCGTCAACGGCACGACCCTGGGCGAGCAGATCGACGCCGCGCCTCCCGCCTTCGCGCAGGACGTGGTGCGGTCGCTGCAGCGGCCGATCCATGCGCAGGGCGGCATCGCGGTGCTGTACGGCAACCTGGCGCCGCGCGGCGCGATCATCAAGCAGTCCGCGGCCAGTGCCGCCCTGATGGAGCACGAGGGCCGCGCAGTGGTCTTCGAAGACGCGCGAAGACCTCGCAAGCCGCATCGACGACCCGGCGCTGGACGTGTCCCAGACGACATCCTGGTGCTGAAGCACATCGGCCCGCTGGGTGCGCCGGGCATGCCCGAGGCCGGCTACCTGCCGATTCCGCTGAAGCTGGCGCGTGCCGGCGTGAAGGACATGGTGCGCATCTCCGACGGGCGCATGAGCGGCACCGCCTTCGGCACCATCGTGCTGCACGTCACGCCCGAAGCGGCGCTGGGCGGGCCGCTGGCGCTGGTGCGCAGCGGCGACCGCATCCGGCTTTCGGTCGCAGGCGCGAGCTAAGCCTGCTGGTGCCGGACGATGAACTGGCGCGGCGCGCGGCGACACTGCCCGTGCGAGCACCGAGCGCGCAGCGCGGCTACCGGGGCCTGTTCCTCCGCTCGGTGACGCAGGCCGACCAGGGGGTGGACTTCGATTTCCTGCGCAGTGCGCAGCGCCGCGGGTCGATTCCCGGCGGGCAGTGAGCGCCGTTCCACAGTCGCCAACGGCGCACGTCGAGCGACGCTTCAAGCTGGCGGCAGGTTGCATGTCAGAAGCGATGTGCACTGGTGCGAGGCGGCCTTGCTGTTGGCGCCATCGTCTGTCGCCATGCCCGTCCCTGTCGCGAGCAACAGCCCATTGACCAGCAGCATCGTCGCGCTGGCCGGCACGATCTGTGACTTGGACAACATTTCGTGGGTCAGGGCCAGGCAGAGCGGGTCGATGCAGGCGGCCAGACCGTCAAGCAGGGCAACACCGACTTACGGCGCAGCTGCGAGCGATGACCGACCATCGCCGTGGCGAGCGCGGCCGCGCAGGCGATGACGATGATGAGAGGCCGGCGCTTCACGCGATCGGACAGATGCGTCTGCGCCGCCTGCACACCTCGATGAGTGTTCGACAGCTCGGC
>CAWIOH010000010.1:0-299740 GCA_963837675.1 uncultured beta proteobacterium
GAAGGCCTCACCGAGGTCACCGCGGTCGGCCCGCGTGTTGATCAGGACCACGGGGATCTCGGAGGTCCGCGGATCGGCCTTCAAGCGCCGGCACAGGTCGAGACCGCCGTCGCCCGGCGGGCCAGGTCGACCAGCACCACACCGACGTCTGCCGGCGCGACCTCGGTGAGCCCTTCGGCCAGCGATTCGAACACAATGACGCGATAGCCATTCTTTTCGAGCACACTCGCAGGGACCCTGTCGAGGCCCGGCGTGCCCCCCACGAGGAGAACCGTCGACAAAGTGGGCGGGGCTTGGTCCATGATGCGGGGGTCCTGTGCCGGCTCTGTCCAAAGCGCCGGCAGCGTGAGTATCGTTGGACATTGAAGCAGGAGCACAATGGCCGCCGCCCTAGGGGAAACCGCGACTGGCGGAGGTCGACGATTGATGAGATGCCGCCGCCCCACGACGAGGAGCCTGCGATGACTGCCCTGTTCCGACGCGCTGCGACCCTGCTGGCCACGCTGTGGGTAATTTCCAGCTCGGCTTTCGCACAAGGCTGGCCCAACAAGCCGGTGACCCTGGTCGTACCCTGGCCGGCCGGCGGCGTCGCGGACTTCGTAGCCCGCCAGGTCCAGGCCGACGTGCAGAAGGCCCTCGGTCAGCCGCTGATCATCGAGAACGTCGGCGGCGTCGGCGGCGCACTCGGTGTGCAGAAGGTGCTCGGCGGCACCGACGGCCACCACGCCCTGCTGGGCAGCCCGCTCGAACTGATCATTCCGCCGCTGACGAACGCCACCGTGAAGTACAAGCCCGCCGACCTGCGCATGGTGGCCCTGCTGGTCAAGGCGCCGTTCGTGTTGATCGCGCGCAAGGACCTGCCCGCCGCCGACGTCGACGAGCTCATCGCGCTGGCGAATCGGCAGAAGAGCAAGCCGCTGGCGATGGCCAATACCGGCCCAGGCAGCATGTTCCATCTGGTCGGCGAGAAGTTCGCCCAACTGACCGGCATCAAATTGCTGCACGTGCCGTACAAAGGTGCGACGCCAGCATTCAACGACCTGATGGGCGGCCAGGTCGACCTGATGTTCGCGATCTTCGCGGCCCGGTGCCGGGCATGGTCGCCGACGGCAAGTTCAAGGTGATCGGCCTGGCAACCGCGCAGCCGCTGGCCAAGTTTCCGGCGATTCCGGCGCTGGCCGCGCACCCGAAGCTCGCCGGCTTCGAGTTCGACTCCTGGGCCGGCGTCCAGGTCCCGCGCAACTCCTCGGACGAGGTCGCGCAGCAGCTGAACAGGGCGCTGTACGACGCAATGCAGATCCCGCAGACGCGCCAGGCCTTCGAGAGCGTCGGAAACCAGATCGTGCCGAGAACCTCGCTGGCCGACCTGGACCGCCTCTACGGGGCCGAAGTCGCGCGCTACGGCGCGATCGTCAAGTCCATCAACCTGCAACCGCAGCAGTGACTCGGCGGGCGGAGCAGCGATTCGTGCCGCTGACAATCAACTCAGGGATAGAGATTCAGGCAGCGCGCAACGGGATCACGTTCAAGCCCGCGGCCAGCGCTTCGACCCGGTCGGCCAGATACTGCAGCGCCCTCTTCCGATCCGCCCCAGCTCCATATGGCTGTAGGCCGCCACGGTAGCGTTCTTCTCGCTGTGCGCCAGCAGCAGTTCGACGACATCGCGCCCGAACCCATGCTCGCGCAGCAACGTCGCTGCCGTACCGCGCGTCCCATGCGGGCTGAAATCGGGCACGCCGAAGTCGATGCGCTTGAAGAAGTGGTTCAGCGTCACGTCGCCCATCGGCACGCTGCCGCGGAAGATCGACGGGAAGACATACTCGCCATGCGCCGTCAGCTCTTGCACTGGCGCAGGACCTCGACGGCCTGGCGCGACAGGAACACGCGATGCGGCTTGCCCATCTTCATGCGCTCGGCCGGGATGTCCCACTGCGCGGCGTCGAGATCGAACTCGGGCCACTTCGAGCGCAGCAGTTCGCTCTTGCGGGTCATCGTCAGCAGTAGCAGCTTGGTCGCGGCGATCGTGGTGGTGTGCGCGCCCTGCTCGTCGAGCTGCGCCAGAACGCCCCCAGTTCCTTCTCGCTCAGGTGGCGGTGGTGTTCGACGGGAGCCCGTGCGATGGCGCCGCGCAGCGGCTGCGCCGGGTTCGTCGTCACCAGCAAGTTGCGGATCGCATGGTTGTAGATCTGCTGCACGATCACGCGGATGCGCTCGGCCGTCACGGCGGTGTCGGCGCGCGCCTTGATGATGGCCAGCACGTCGCCTGGCTGCACCTCGTCGAGTTGCATGTCGCCGATCGCCGGGTAGACGTAGACATCGAGCCAGCGCACGGTCTGGGCTACGTAGCCGCCCGACCGATAGAACAGCGTTTCGTCGACCCAGCGCTGGGCGAAGGTGCGGAAGCTCAGCCGCCGCGCTTCAGCAACCTTCTTCTCCGTCGATTGCACCCGCTTGGCTTTGGCCGGGCTCTGGCCGCGCTCGACCAGCGCGCGCAGTTCCTCATGGCGGTCACGCGCTTGCTTGATGGTGAAGGCCGGGTAGGCGCCGATCGTGACCTTCTCGCGCTTGCCGTTCAGGTGGTACTTGAATCGCCAGGTCTTCGAGCCCGAAGGCATGACTTCCAGCACAAGGCCGCCGCCATCGGTCAGGTCGTAGCGCTTGTCCTTCGGCTTCGCGTTCTCGATCGTCGCGGGCTTCAGGACGTAGTTGATGTGTCGCATGTGGGGCCACCAAACGGGGCCACCGCCGCCCCGGTGGCCCCAAATGTGGCCCCGTCCCGATGCGATGTCAAGAAACCGCCAGGGAGCCAGAAGACAAAAACCCCATTCGAATCAACGATTTGGGGTTCTGATGGGACCATCCGGGACGTCCAGAGACGCCCCGGGACCGCGTCACATGTGGTCGATCATCACCTGCCCGAATCCCGAGCAGGACACCTGCGTCGCCCCGTCCATCAGACGCGCGAAGTCGTAGGTGACCTTCTTCGACGCGATCGACTTTTCCATCGAGCTGATGATCAGGTCGGCCGCCTGGGTCCAGCCCATGTGCCTCAGCATCATCTCGGCAGAGAGGATTTCAGAGCCCGGGTTCACGTAGTCCTTGCCCGCGTACTTGGGCGCGGTTCCGTGCGTGGCTTCGAAGCAGGCCACCGAGTCGGACATGTTGGCGCCAGGTGCAATGCCGATGCCGCCGACCTGCGCCGCCAACGCGTCGGAGACATAGTCGCCGTTCAGGTTCAGCGTGGCGATCACCGAGTACTCGGCTGGCCGCAACAGGATCTGCTGCAGGAAGGCGTCGGCAATCGAGTCCTTGATGACGATGTCCCGGCCCGTCTTCGGATTCTTGAACTTGCACCATGGGCCGCCATCGATCGGCTGCGCGCCGAACTCGCGCTGGGCCAGTCCATAGGCCCAGTCGCGGAAGCCACCCTCGGTGAACTTCATGATGTTGCCCTTGTGCACGATCGTGACGCTGGGCTTGTCGTTGTCGATCGCGTACTGGATCGCCTTGCGAACCAGCCGCTCGGTACCTTCGCGCGATACCGGCTTGATGCCGATACCCGACGTGTTCGGAAAACGGATCTTCTTGACGCCCATCTCTTCGACGAGGAACTTGATGAGCTTCTTCGCCTTGTCGGACTCGGCCTCGTATTCGATGCCGGCATAGATGTCTTCCGAGTTCTCGCGAAAGATGACCATGTTCGTCTTCTCGGGCTCCTTCAGCGGCGACGGCACACCCTTGAAATACTGCACCGGGCGCAGGCAGACGTACAGGTCTAGTTCCTGCCGCAGCGCGACGTTCAAGGAGCGGATGCCCCCGCCGACCGGTGTCGTCAACGGGCCCTTGATGGATACCACGTACTCGCGCAGCACCTGCAGCGTTTCCTCGGGCAGCCACACATCGGGGCCGTAGACCTGGGTCGACTTCTCGCCCGCGAAGATCTCCATCCAGTGGATCTGCTTCTGGCCCCCATAGGCCTTCGCCACAGCGGCATCCACCACCTTGATCATCACGGGCGTGATGTCGAGGCCGGTGCCGTCACCCTCGATGTACGGGATGATCGGATGGTCCGGCACGTTGAGCGAATAGTCGGCGTTGACCGTGATCTTCTGCCCGCCGGCAGGTACCTTGACGTGTTTGTACATGGGAGGGAGCGTCGAGCGCTGCGTTGGGAATGAAGCGAACCCTCGATTCTAGAGGGGCGTGCACCGCCTCAGGGTGACCCGAAGCGACGACCGGGAGACGTCAGTAGTCGCCGCCTGCGCTGCCGGGGGCCAGGTTGTCGAACTTCGTCAGCGGCTTGACGAAGGTCAGCTTCACCGTGCCGGTCGGGCCGTTGCGCTGCTTGCCGATGATGATCTCGGCCACGCCCGGCTCCTTGCAGGCTTCCTTGGTGTAGTACTCGTCGCGGTAGATGAACATGATGACGTCGGCATCCTGCTCGATGGCGCCGGACTCGCGCAGGTCGCTCATCATCGGGCGCTTGTCGGTGCGGCTTTCGACGCTGCGGTTCAGCTGCGACAGCGCGATCACCGGGCACTGCAGTTCCTTGGCCAGCGACTTCAGCCCGCGCGAGATCTCGCCGATCACGGTCGCGCGGTTTTCGTCGCGTCGCCGATGCTGCCGCTCATCAGCTGCAGGTAGTCGACGACGATCAGGCCGAGCTTGCCGCATTGGCGCGCCTGCGCCGGGCGCGGGCGCGCAGCTCGCTTGGCGTCAGCGCCGGGGTTTCGTCGATGAACAGGCTGCACCTTGCCCAGCTTTTCGACCGCCTCGGACAGGCGGCCCCATTCTTCGTCCCTCAAGCGCGCCGGTGCGCAGGTGCTGCTGGTCGATGCGGCCGAGCGAGCCGACCATGCGCAGCGCCAGTTGCGCCGCGCCCATTTCCATCGAGAACACCACCACCGGCAGGCCTTCGTTGACCGCCACATGTTCGGCGATGTTGAGCGCGAACGCGGTCTTGCCCATCGACGGGCGCGCCGCCAGCACGATCAGGTCGCCCGGCTGCAGGCCCGCCGTCATGCGGTCCATGTCGTAGAAGCCGGTGCGCACGCCGGTGACCTCCTCGGCGCCGTTTTCGGCCAGCTCGTTGACGCGGTCGATCAGCTGCACCACCAGCGAATCCATGCTCTGGAAGCCCTGGCGGATGCGCGAGCCTTCCTCGCCGATGCTTGAAGATCTTGCCTCTCGGCTTCGTCGAGGATCTGCGAGACCGCGCGGCCCTGCGTGTTGAAGGCGGTGGTGGCGATTTCGTCGCTGGCGGCCACGAGCTTGCGCAGGATGGCCCGCTCGCGCACGATCTCGGCATAGCGCCGCATGTTGGCCGCGCTCGGCACACTCTGCGCCAGCGCATTGAGGTAGCTCAGCCCACCGCACTCCTCGGCCTTGCCCAGGTTCTGCAGATGCTCGAAGACGGTGATCACGTCGGCCGGCTTGGTCGCGTTGACCAGCGCGCCGATCGCGGCGTAGATCAGCCGGTGCTCGTAGCGGTAGAAGTCGCTTTCGGTGAGCAGATCGCCGGCGCGATCCCAGGCGCTGTTGTCGAGCAGCAGACCGCCGAGCACGCTCTGTTCGGCCTCGATCGAATGGGGCGGAATGCGCAGTCGCGCGACTTCGCCGTCGCGCGGCTCCTGAGGCCGGGACTGAGTCGCGTGGATCGATGAGGGCTGCAGGCATCGACGGATCATACGATGATAGGCCGGCAAAGTGCGCGTGCTGTGCACAAGCCTGTGGAAACCGGTGCAGTGCGTGTGGAAACTGCGCTGGAGACGACGCGCAAAAAAGGCCGGGCAAGGCCGGCCTCTTGCAGCGCGGAACGCGACGAAGCGCGTTCAGGCGGTTTCGCCCAGCACCAGCACCGTCACTCGAGCCACGACGTCGGTGTGCGGCGACCCGACACCGGGTGCTCGCCGACGGTCTTCAGCGGGCCGTTGGGCATGCGCACCTGCGACTTGTGGACCTTGAAGCCCATGCTGGTCAGGCCTTCGGCGATGTCGTTGTTGGTGACCGAGCCGAACAGTCGGCCATCGACACCGGCCTTCTGGGTGATGTGCACGGTCTTGCCGCTGAGCTTCTCGCCGAGCGCCTGCGCCGCGGCCAGCTTGTCGGCGGCAGCCTTCTCGAGTTCGGCACGGCGCGTCTCGAATTCCTTGATCGCGCCTTCGGTGGCGCGGCGAGCGCGCGCCTGGAATCAGGAAGTTGCGCGCGTAGCCGTCCTTGACCTTGACGACGTCGCCCAGGTTGCCGAGGTTGGCGACCTTTTCCAGCAGGATGATTTGCATGGTCGGGCTCCTCCTTAGACTCGGTGCTGGTCGCTGTACGGCAGCATGCGCCAGGAAGCGCGCACGCTTGATGCCGGTGGTCAGCTGACGCTGGAAAAAGGCGCGCGTGCCGGTCAGGCGGGCGGGCGTGATCTTGCCGTTCTCACCGATGAAATCGCGCAGCGTGTCGATATCCTTGTAGTCGATCTCCTTGACGCCGGCGACGGTGAAGCGGCAAAAGCGCTTGCGCCGGAACAGCAGCGACTGGGTGTTGCGCTTGGGACGCTTGTCCTTGGAGAATCGACCTTTACCACGTGGCGGGGGCATATGAACCTCTTTAAATGTCTGGTTCGGAAAAATCAATCTGCAAACGGCTCATCCAAAGCCGTGACATGAAACACGACAGGCCGCGTCCGTTGCGCGCGAACCCAGGAAGCCGGCGAAATCCTGCCGACACTGCCCAGTTCCATCGCCGGCCACGCGCTGCGTGATCGCGCCAATGGCCACCGAGCCTGGATCTGCATCGACACCTTTCGTGGCTGCCCGTCTTCGCTGAGTTCGGACTCGTGCTTCAGGCTCGAAGTCGAGGCCGGCAAGCCGGCAGGGGTGTAGCGCAAGGCGCCGCGTTCGACCAGTCGGGCGCCTGAGAACCAGACGGTTCACCGGCGCGGGCGCGCAACGGGGCGCGTCAGCCAGCTCGAGGCTCCCTGCGGGGCGGCCGGCGCGAATCTTCCTTGCTCGACCGTCTTCATCATCACCGAAGGCGTGCGTCATCGCGCCTGTCTTCGTTGCACCGTCAGGTGGCGCAGCACGGCGTCGTTGAAGCGGAAGCCCGTCTCGAGTTCGGCGAGCACCTCGCTGCTGCACTCGATGTTGATGCACAGGTAATGTGCCTTGGCCAGCTTCTGGATCATGTAGGCCATCTGGCGCCGGCCCCAGTCCTCGACCCGGTGGACCTTGCCGCCGCCCGCGGTGACCAGCGTCTTGTAACGCTCCAGCATGGCCGGAACCTGCTCGCTTTGATCCGGATGGATCAGCAGGACGATTTCATAGTGACGCATGAACGACTCCTTATGGGTTCCGAGATGGAAGCCGCCCCGAAGCGTCCTGGATACCGGTGGTATAAGCGGGTGCGGCAAGGGAGAAGCTCGGCAGTATAACCGAGCTGGCAGCATCGATGAGCGCGCAGCGTTGTCGGCAGAGCCGGGGCCGGAAAGATGAAAGGGCCCCGGTCTGCCCGGGGGCCCCAAACGGTAGTCATCGACGACGGGATCAGGCCTTGCCAAGCGTGCACGCTCGGGATAGCGCACATGTTCGACGATCTCCTGCACTGCTCGGGACGGGGCCGGCGTGAACAGGCTGACGATGATGATCACCGCAAAGCCCAGCGGCACACCAAAGACGCCCGCCGAAATGGGCGAGATTGCCGAACCACAGCTCCACCGGGCTGGTGACACCGAAAATGCCGCGCAGCCAGGGCTGGTTCATGATCATGTAGTACATCGTGATGCCCAGGCCCTGATCATGCCCAGCACCGCGCCCCACTTGTTGGCACGCTTCCAGAAGATGCCCAGCACCAACGCCGGGAAGAAGGCCGCCGCCGCAAAGGAGAAGGCCGCCGAGACCAGGAACAGGATGTCCGCCGGCTTCTGTGCGGCGACAGACGCCGCGGCCACACGCCACGACCAGCAGCAGGGCCTTGGAGATGGCCACGCGCCGGGCGGTGGACGCGTTCGGGTCGATCATCTTGTAGTACAGATCGTGGGAGATGGCGTTGGCGATGGTCAGCAGCAGGCCGTCGGCGGTGGACAGCGCTGCCGCCAGGCCACCGGCCGCCACCATGCCCGACACCACATAGGGCAAGCCGCCGATGGCCGGTGTCGCCAGCACGATGATGTCGCCGCCGATCTTCATTTCACCCAACTGCAGGATGCCGTCCTTGTTGACGTCGGTCACCGACAACAGCGACGCATCGACCCGGCTCCATGCCGATATCCACTCAGGCAGCTTGTCGAAGG
The DNA here is from genome assembly GCA_963837675.1 of uncultured beta proteobacterium. GTDB lineage: Bacteria > Pseudomonadota > Gammaproteobacteria > Burkholderiales > Burkholderiaceae_C > Rubrivivax. Next base: position 8,279 of record CAWIOH010000010.1, read on the forward strand.
GCGTGCCCACCAGCGCGCTGAAGACCTCGTACTTGACCAGCACGGCCAGCGCCGGCGCGGTGAAGTACAGCAGGAAGATGAAGAACAGCGACCACGTCACCGACTGCCGAGCCTCCTTCACCGACGGCGTGGTGTAGTAGCGCATCAGGATGTGCGGCAGCGCCGCCGTGCCCACCATCAGGCAGAAGACCAGGGCCAGGAAGTTGCGCCGCGAATCGTCGAAGGTCTCTGCGGCCTTCGCATCGCCCGTCGGGTCGCCGGCAAACTGCTGCGCATGGCGCGGCATGCCGGCCAGCGGTTTGGCGCGCCCTTCCGCCGCCGCCTTGGCCTTGGTCCAGGCCTCCTTCGCTGCAGCATCGTTCGCGGGCAGCACCGCCAGTGCCTTTTCCGCTGCCTGGATCTCGGCCACGGGGCGTTGGCAGGCCTTCAGATCAGCCAGCTTGGTCGTCATGGCGGTCTTGTCGGCGGCCAATGCGGCCGGCACGTCCTTGAGCTTGGCGCCCAGGTCATCGGCCTGCTTCTTGAAGATGGCGATGACTTCCTTTTCCTTCGGGTCGTCGATCAGCTTTTGCTCGAGCGCCGTGACCTTCTGCAATTGCTGGCCGTAGATCGCCTGCGGCACCGGCACGCCGGTCTGCTTCACCGCCAGCCACACCACCGGAATCATGTACGCCACGATCAGGATGATGTACTGCGCCACCTGCGTCCAGGTGACGGCGCGCATGCCGCCCAGGAACGAACACACCAGGATGCCGCCCAGGCCGACGAAGATGCCGACCTCGAAGGCCAGGCCCGACAGCCGCGTCGTGATCAGGCCGACGCCGTAGATCTGCGCCACCACGTAGGTGAAGGAACACAGGATCGCCGCGAGAACGCCGATGAAGCGCGGCAGGTTGCCCTCGTAGCGCGCGCCGAGGAAATCGGGGATGGTGAATTGCCCGAACTTGCGCAGATAGGGTGCGAGAAACAGCGCTACCAGACAATAGCCGCCGGTCCAGCCGAGGATGAAGGCCAGCCCGCCGAAACCCGTCAGGTACAGCGTGCCAGCCATGCCGATGAACGAGGCGGCGCTCATCCAGTCGGCGCCTGTGGCCATGCCGTTGTACATCGCCGGCACACGCCGACCGGCGACGTAGTACTCGGCAGCATCCGATGTGCGGCTCATGATGCCGATGCCCGCATACAGCCCGATCGTGGCAAACAGGAAGATCAGGCCGATCGCCCCTCGCGACAACCCCATCTGCTCCAGCAATGCCAGCACCAGCACGAAGGTGATGAAGCCGCCGGTGTACCAGCCATAGACCCTGTTCAGCTGCTGCTTGAAGGCACGGTTGGCATCGGCGGCCGAGCCGGTTGCCTGTTCGAAACTCAGACCAGCCATGTCAGTCCTCCTCGGCGACGCCGTGTTGATTGTCCAGACGGTTCATGTAGTACGCGTAGTACCCGATGATTGCGACATAGACCACCAGCGCGCCCTGCCCGGCCACCCAGAAACTGAAGGGCCAGCCGAAGAAGTTGAAGTTGAGATCGCGCGCGAAGTACATGGCCACGAAAGTGACGACGAACCAGACGAACAGCAGGACCGCCGTGATCCGTAGCGTCTTACGCCAATAGCGCTGAAGGTTCTCACTGACTATCATCGTTGCTCTCCATTCTTCTGATGCAAACGGCCCCGCAGGGCCTTCCAACGACTGCCGTGCGCCTCACGGCGGCGCGGCCCCCACGAGCAGGCCGGTCTCGCGCTCCAGCTGCGCAGCGACCTTCGGCTCGAAACCCTGGAGGTGGCGAATGATCTTCACCGCCTTGTCGGGCTGATGGCCATCCACATGCGCCCGTGCCAGCTGGTACCAGCCATACGGGCTCATCGGTTGCAATTCGGTATTGCGTTCGAGCGCCGCGATGGCCTCGTCGAAACGCCCCAGTCGGATCAGTACCAGGCCCTGTCCATACCAGGCGCGGTCCAGTTCGGGGCTGAGTTCGGTGGCGCGCTGGAAGGCCGATAGGGCCTGGTCCCACCTGCCGAGCAGTTCGAGCACGTACCCCTTGTTGAACCAGTTGCGAGCGTCCTCAGGGTGCTGACGCAGCAGTTCGTCGTAGTCATCGAGCGCCGCCTGGTGTCGCCCGGCCTGCGCATGCAGGTGTGCACGGCTGGCGCGCGGGTAGATCCTGTCGTCGAATTGCCGCACCAGTTCCGAGAAGGTCTGCAACGCCTGCTCGTTCCGGCCGAACAGCAGCTGCGCCACGGCCTTCAGGCGCAGCGCGAGGTAGACAAGTTGCCTCACTTGCAGGTCTCCACGCCGGCGCTGACGCACAGATTGATCTTCTCGAACGTGACCAGGGCGTAGACGATCAGCAGCAGGAAGAAGGTAACCAACGGCACCTGATGGTCACCCACCGGCGCCGGCGTGAACTTTCTGACCGTCCAGGTGAAGGGTTTGCTCAGGATCTGCAGCAGTTGGTAGAACAGATTCCGGTCGCGCTGGGCACCAGCCAGCACGTACAGAATGCCTTGCCCGACCAGCGCCAAAAGCGCGATGTACAACACCAGTTGCACGATGTTCAGGACCTGGAGCATGTCTGCCTTGAGGACTGCGCGGACTGTTCCGCCAGCGGCTTACGGATCTCTGACAATATCGGCCCACCGCTCAATAGCAAGATTAGGCAATACCCTGATCAGGCCTTGGCCAGCCGCTGCCAGGTCTCGACCACCGTGTCGGGGTTGAGCGAGATCGAGGCAATGCCTTCCTCAGCCAGCCAGTCCGCAAAGTCGGGGTAATCACTCGGCCCCTGTCCACAAATACCGATGTACTTGCCGGTGGCGCGACAGGCGGCGATGGCGCGCGAAATCAGCGCCTTGACGGCCGGATCGCGTTCATCGAAGTCGTCCGCCAGCTGGGCCAGCCCGGAGTCGCGATCGAGCCCGAGCGTCAGCTGCGTCAGGTCATTCGAGCCGATCGACATGCCGTCGAAGTGCTCGAGGAACTGTTCGGCCAGGATCGCGTTGCTCGGCACCTCGCACATCATGATCAGGCGCAGCCCGTTCTGGCCGCGCTTGAGGCCGCGCTCGGTCAGCATCTGGTTGACCTTCTGGGCCTGTTTCACGGTGCGCACGAAAGGCACCATGATCTCGACGTTGATCAGGCCCATGTCGTTGCGCACGCGCTTCAGCGCTTCGCATTCCATCGCGAAGGCGTCGGCGAACTCCGGACTGACGTAGCGCGACGCACCGCGGAAGCCGAGCATTGGGTTCTCCTCGTCGGGCTCGTAGCGTGAGCCACCGATGAGCTTGCGGTATTCGTTCGACTTGAAGTCCGACAAACGCACGATCACCGTCTTCGGCCAGAAGGCGGCGGCAATGGTGGCGATGCCTTCGGCCAGCTTGTCGACGTAGAAGGCACGCGGCGAAGCGTGGCCCCGGGCCACCGATTCCACCGCCTTCTTCAGATCGGTGTCGATGTTCGGGTAGTCAAGGATGGCCTTCGGGTGCACCCCGATGTTGTTGTTGATGATGAACTCGAGCCGCGCCAGACCGACGCCGGCGTTCGGAATCTGCGCGAAATCGAAGGCCATCTGCGGATTGCCGATGTTCATCATGATCTTGATCGGGCAGTACGGCATGTCGCCACGGACCATCTCGCTGACCTCGGTCTCGAGCAAGCCGTCGTAGACAAAGCCGGTATCGCCTTCGGCGCACGACACCGTGACCAACGCGCCATCGTGCACCTTGTCAGTGGCATCGCCGCAACCCACCACCGCCGGAATGCCGAGCTCGCGCGCGATGATCGCCGCGTGGCAAGTACGACCGCCGCGGTTGGTGACGATGGCCGAGGCACGCTTCATTACCGGCTCCCAGTTCGGGTCGGTCATGTCGGTGACGAGCACGTCGCCGGGTTGCACCCGCTCCATCTCCGCCGGCGAGGCAATCAGCCGCACCGGCCCGGTGCCGATCTTCTGGCCGATGGCGCGGCCTTCGGCCAGCACCACGTTCTTGGTACGGTCGCCGCTGAGCCGGTAGCGCTGATCGACCTTGCCGTCGGCCCGGCTCATCACCGTCTCCGGGCGGGCCTGCAGGATGTACAGCTTCCCGTCCTGGCCGTCCTTGCCCCATTCGATGTCCATCGGACGGCCGTAGTGCTGCTCGATGATCAGCGCATAGCGCGACAGCTCGATCACGTCGGCATCGCTCAGCGCATAGCGGTTGCGCTGCTCGGGCGCGGTGTCCACCGTGCGCACCAACTGCCCGCTTTGCGCTCGTTCCGCTTCGCTGGCGAACTCCATGCGGACCAGCTTGCTGCCCAGGCTGCGGCGGATGATCGGAAACTTGCCGCTCTTCAGCGTCGGCTTGTGCACGTAAAACTCGTCCGGGTTGACGGCGCCTTGCACCACCGTCTCGCCCAAGCCGTAGCCGGCGGTGATGAAAACCACATCCTTGAAACCCGACTCGGTATCGATCGTGAACATCACGCCGGCCGAGGCCAGGTCGGAGCGCACCATGCGCTGCACGCCCGCCGACAGCGCGACATCGCCATGCGCAAAACCCTTGTGCACGCGGTAGCTGATGGCGCGGTCGTTGTACAGCGAGGCGAAGACCTCCTTCATCTTGTGCAACACCATCTCGATGCCGACGACGTTGAGGAAGGTCTCCTGCTGACCGGCGAAAGAGGCATCGGGCAGGTCTTCGGCCGTGGCCGAGGAGCGCACCGCAAAAGAGGCCCCGGGATGGTCGCGGACCAAGCGCTCGAACTCGCTGCGCACCGCGCTGTCCAGCGCGGCAGGAAAGGGTGTGTCGACGATCCATTGGCGGATCTGCGCGCCGGCCTCGGCCAGCGCACGCACGTCCTCGATGTCGAGCGTCTCCAGCCGGGTCCTGATGCGCTGTGCCAGGCCCGCATGCTGCAGGAACTGGCGGAAGGCATGCGCCGTGGTGGCAAAGCCGCCAGGCACCGCAACGCCGGACGCGGCCAACTGGCTGATCATTTCGCCGAGCGAGGCGTTCTTGCCGCCCACCGACTCGACGTCGGTCATTCTCAGCTGCTCGAACGGTACGACCAGGGCGGTCGCCAATGCGGTGGATGACATGGAAAGGCTCCGTGATGTGGCAAAGGCGGTGCCCCCGGACCAAGGCTGTCCTCACGCGCAGCGGCGTCTTGGGATTCGGGTCGAATGCCGTCGACGGACATGGGGGGCTTGGCGGGGGCGATTGCCGCGAATTCTAAGGACTTCTTCCCTATCATCGAGCGCCCCTTCCAGCGCGCCCTGCGGCGCTCGCCGCCATGCCCACTCGCACTGTGTTCTTTGTCTCGGACGGCACCGGCATCACCGCCGAGACCTTCGGCAACTCGATCCTGGCGCAGTTCACGGCCCGGCCGCGCCACGTGCGCCGGCCCTTCATCGACACGGTGGACAAGGCCTGGTCGGTGCTGCGCGAGATCAACCACACCACTGAACGCGAGGGCCACCGCGCCATCGTGTTCATCACCCTGGTGAACGACGAAATCCGCCAGGTGCTGACGCACGACAGCTGCAGAGGGCTGGTGCTGGACATGTTCAGCACCTTCGTTGAGCCGCTGGAAGCCGAGTTCGGCGTCAAATCGAACCATCGCATCGGGCGCTTCTCGGATGCCGCCAAGAGCCAGGAGTACCACGACCGCATCGAAGCGATCAACTTCTCGCTGGCCCATGATGACGGGCAATCGGCGCGCAACCTGGCCAGCGCCGATGTGATCCTGGTCGGCGTCAGCCGCAGCGGCAAGACGCCGACCTCGCTGTACCTGGCGATGCAGCACGGAATCAAGGCCGCCAACTACCCGCTGATTCCCGAGGACTTCGAGCGCGCGCAGTTGCCGTCCAGCTTGGTGCCTTACAAGAGCAAGTGCTTCGGCCTGTCGATCGACGCGCAGCGCTTGTCGCAGATCCGCAATGAGCGGCGTCCGGGCAGCAAGTACGCGTCGCTCGAAAACTGCCGCTACGAGGTGCTCGAAGGCGAATCGATGATGCGCCGCTCCGGCATTGCCTGGCTGTCATCGACGCACAAGTCGATCGAGGAGATCGCCACCACCATCCTGCGCGACATCCAGCCGGACCGGCTGGTGTACTGACCTGACGCCCCGCGCGTTCAGGCGCGCTGCCGCAGGCCCTCGTGCAGGCAGATGGCGGCGGCGGCGGCGACGTTCAGTGACTCCTCGCCACCGGGCTGGGCGATGCGCAGCGTCAGCGCGCAACGCGCGGCGAGTTCGTCGGCGACGCCCTGCCCTTCATGGCCGAAGACCCAGGCGCAGGGTTGTGGCAATCGAGTCTGGTGCAGCAACGACGGCGCGTGTGAACTCGTGCCCACCCATGGCAGCGTGAGCGCCGACAGCGTCTGCGGCGAAGCACTCTCGTGCAAACCCAGCGCGAAGTGCGCCCCCATGCCGGCGCGCAGCACTTTGGGCGACCAAAGCGCCGCCGTTCCGGGCATGGCGATGACCTGCCGTGCACCAAAAGCCGCCGCGCTGCGCAGGATGCTGCCGACGTTGCCGCTGTCCTGCAGCCGATCGAGGATCACGGTGGGAGCGTCGACCTGCAGCGGCACGGCTTCGGGTCGGTCGACCAAGGCGGCGATCGACGACGGTGACTCGAGCGCGCTCAGTTCCGCGAACAATGCATCGGGCAGCAGCAGCACACGCCCACCCTGGCGCGCCAGTTCACGCAGCGCGGGCTGATCCCAGGCCGCTTGGGTCAGCAGCACCTGCGATAACGCGTGGCCGCGTGCCAGGCAGGCGCGCAGCAGATGGTCTCCTTCCAGCCACAGCGCCGCGTTCCTGCGCCGGTACGCCGCCGGGTCCCGCAACAGCCTGCGCACCATCACCAAAGCCGGGTTGTCGCGCGAGCCGATGTGCAGCGGCTCGGCCTTCATGACATGGGCGCGACGGCGCGCACCGGGGCGAAGCTGCGCCGGTGCTCGACACAGGCGCCATGGACGCGCAGTGCCAGCAGGTGCTCCAGGGTCGGATAGCCCTTGTGGCCGTCGAAGCCGTACTGCGGAAAGCGCTCGTGCAGTGCCAGACACAACTGGTCGCGGTACACCTTGGCCAGGATCGACGCCGCCGCGATGGCCATCACCTTGGCGTCGCCCTTGACCACGGCGTGCGCCGGCATGGCCAGCACCGGCACGCGGTTGCCGTCGATCAGCACCAGTTGCGGCGGCAGGCGCAGGCCCGCAACGGCGCGGCGCATCGCCAACAGCGTCGCCTGCAGGATGTTGAGCCGGTCGATCTCCTCGACACTGGCTTCGGCCACGCTGCAGCACAACGCCTTGGCGCGAATCTCGTCGTACAGGCGCTCACGCTTTCGCGGGGACAGCGTCTTCGAATCGGCCAGCCCACGCACCGGCCGCAGATCGTCGAGCACCACTGCGGCGGCCACCACCGGCCCGGCCAGCGGACCGCGGCCGGCTTCATCGACGCCGGCGATCAGCCTGGGGCCATGCCAAGGCAGGCCCAGCTGCTCAGGCTTCAAGAACTTGCGCGATCGCATCGGTGGCCAGGCGCGCGGTATCGCGCTTGAGTTGAAGGTGCAGCTCCGTGAAACGCGAGGCCAGCCGTTCGGTGCGCGGCGCGTCGTCCAGTTGCCCCAACAGGGCATCGGCAAGCGCCGCGGGCCGGCAGTCGTCCTGCAGCAGTTCGGGCACGACGAACTCGCCGCACAGGATGTTGGGCAACCCGACGTAGGGCAGGTAGCTCAGGCGCTTGAACAGCATCGCGTTGAGCCATTGTGCACGGTAGCCAATGACCATCGGCCGCTTGAACAGGGCCGCCTCCAATGTCGCCGTGCCGCTGGCGATCAGGGTGGCATCGCAGGCCGCCAGTGCCTCGTGCGAGCGCCCATCCAGCAGTTTCACCGGCAAATCCGGTGCGTGTGCGCGCAGCAGCGCTTGCAACGTCGGACCCAGGCCCGCAGCGGCCGGCAAGACGAAGCGCATCGCGGCGCGCTGTTTGTGCAGGAGCACAGCCGCCTGCAGGAAGGCGGGTGCGACATCGCGCATCTCACCCCGCCGGCTGCCAGGCAACAGCGCGACCACGGCGTCGCCCGCCGCCAGTCCGAGCGCAGCACGGGCGGCGGCGCGCGGCGGGTCCAACGGGATCATGTCGGCCAGCGGATGGCCGACGTAGGTCGCGGCGATGCCTGCCTTGCGCAGCAACGCCGGTTCGAAGGGAAACAGGCACAGCAGATGGTCGACGCAGCGCCCCAGCTGCTTGATGCGGCCGCCACGCCAGGCCCAGATCGACGGACAAACAAAATGCACGGTCTTGATGCCCGCGCCCTTCAACCGTGCCTCAAGGCCCAGGTTGAAATCCGGCGCGTCGATGCCGACGAAAGCGGCAGGACGTTCGCGCAGCAGGCGCCCGCCGAGCTGGCGCCGCAGCGTCCACAGCGATCGCAATTGCGCCAACGCATCGACGAAGCCGTTGACCGCCAGCCGCTCGCTGGGCCACCAGGCTTCGAAGCCCAGCGACCGCATGCGGGGCCCACCGATGCCGCCGGCACGCATCGCCGGCCAGCGCCGTTGCAGCGCCGGCAACAGCAGCGATGCCAGCAGGTCGCCCGAGGCCTCGCCGGCCACCATGCCGAAGTGTGGCGCGACGCCTTGGGCCGAGGGCATCGCTCGTCAGCGCGCGATGCCGCGGCGGGCTGCAGCCAGGAAATCGGTCATCAGCGCCACGTCGGGTGCAGCGGCGGGGACTTCGGAGGCCAGGCTGGCGATCGCGGCCTGGGCTTGTTCCAGTGTCAGGCCCTGGCGGTAGAGCAAGCGGTGCATCTGCTTGACCACCGCGATGCGCTCGGCATCGAAGCCACGGCGGCGCAGACCCTCGCCATTGAAGCCGCGCACCGCGAGAGGGTTGCCATCGACCGTCATGTACGGCGGAACATCCTGCGACACCGCGCTCAGAAAGCCGATCATTGCGTGGGCACCGACCTTGCAGAACTGGTGCACGCCCGACATGCCGCCTACGACCACCCAATCGCCCAGGTGCACATGGCCCGCCGCCGCCGCGTAGTTGGCCATCACGACATGGCTGCCCACCTGGCAATCGTGCGCCAGATGCACATTTGCCATGATCCAGTTGTCGTTGCCCAGCCGGGTGGCGCCCGCGTCCTGCACGGTGCCGCGATTGAAGTTGCAGTACTCGCGGATGTTGTTCCGATCGCCGATGTGCAGTTCGGTCGGCTCGCCGGCGTACTTCATGTCCTGCGGCGCGCCGCCCATGGCGCAATACGGGGGCGATGCGGTTGTCGCAGCCGATGATCGTCGGCCCTTCGATGACGCAATGCGCGCCGATCACCGTGCCTTCGCCGATGCGCACCCGCTCGCCAACGATCGCATAAGGCCCGACCACGGCCGTGCCGGCCAAGTCGGCCGACGGATCGATGATCGCCGTGGGATGCACCCGAGCCACGGCGGCCTTTCAGGGCACGCGCCGGATGGCGCACATCATCTCGGCCTCGGCGGCCAGTTCGGTGCCGACCATCGCCCGCGCCGCGAAGCGCTGCACGCCCTGGCGCAGCCGCAGCAACGTCACCTCGAGGCGCAACTGGTCGCCGGGTTCGACCGGGCGCTTGAAACGCGCGTGATCGATGGCGGCGAAGTACACCAGCGTGTTCTCGTCGATCTCGACCCCCGCGCTTTGCAGCGACAGCAGCGCTGCCGCCTGCGCCAATGCCTCCAGGATCAACACCCCGGGCATCACCGGGCGGGACGGGAAATGACCGACGAAGAAGGGCTCGTTGATCGTCACATTCTTCAACGCCACCAGGCTCTTGCCGACTTCGTACTCGAGCACACGGTCCACGAGAAGCAACGGATAGCGATGCGGCAGGCGCTTCAGGATCTGGTGGATGTCCATCGTCATGTGCGGTTGTTCTCCAGTGCGCGCAGCCGGGCTCTGAGGGCATGCAGCTGGCGCAGCGTCGCGGCGTTCTTTTCCCAGGTGCCATTGTCATCGAAAGGGAAGACGCCGCCGTAACGGCCGGCCTTGAGGATCGAGCGCGTGATCACCGCCGCCGCACCGACATGCACATGATCGACGATGCGCAGATGCCCCGCCACGCCCACCTGGCCGGCGAAGGTGCAGAACGCGCCGATGTGCGTGCTGCCGGCGATGCCGACGCAGGCGGCCATGGCGGTGTGTTTGCCGACATGCACGTTGTGCGCAATCTGGATCAGGTTGTCCAGCTTGACGCCTTGTTCGATGACGGTGTCGCGCAGCGCGCCGCGGTCGATGCAGGTGTTGGCACCGATCTCGACATCGTCGCCGATGTCCACGCCGCCAAGTTGCTCGATTTTTTCCCAGCGACCTTCGATCGGTGCGAAGCCGAAACCGTCGGCGCCAATCACCACGCCGCTGTGCACGATGGCGCGAGCGCCGAGGCTGCAGCCGGCGCCCAACACCACCTGAGCGGCAAGGCGGGCGCCCTCGCCTACCACCGCGCCCGCGCCGACGTGGCACTGCGGCCCGACCACCGCACCGGCGCTCACCTTAGCACCGCTGCCGACGAAGGCCAGCGCCGCGATGGTCGCTTGCGCATGCACCCTTGCGCCCGGCTCGACCATCGCGCTGGCATGCACGCCCGACGGTGGCACCGGGCGTGTCTGGCGTGCCCACCATTGGCTCAGGCGTGCGTAGTACAGGTAGGGGTCGGCCGTCAGGATCGCCGCCGGCAGCGTCGCGGCAAGATCGCGCAGCGCCGGCACCATGACGACGCAGCCCGCCGCGGTGTCCGTCAACGCCGCCGATGAGCGCGCGCCCGACAGAAAGCTGATGTCGCTCGCACCAGCCGCATGCAGCGGTGCCACGCCGCGCAGCAACAAATCGGCATCGCCGATCAGCTCACCCCCCAGCTGGGCGGCCAGGTCCCGGGCGCGGACTTCGAACATGCACGCCAGGCCAGCGTGCCGGCTCAGCGGGGCGCGGGTGCCGGCGCCGCGTTCAGCGCCTTGATCACCTTCTCGGTGATGTCCACGCGGGGGCCTGCGAAGATCGCCTCCTGCAGGATGACGTCGTACTTTTCCTGCTCGAAGATCTGCTTGATGACCCGGTTGGCACGCTCGACCACGGCCTGCAGTTCTTCGTTCTTGCGCTGTGTCAGGTCCTCCTGGAACTCGCGGCGCTTGCGCTGGATTTCCCGGTCCTGCTCGACCAACTCGCGTTGGCGGCGACCGCGCTCGCTCTCGCTCAGCGTCGGCGCTTCCTTGTCCAGTTTCTCGGCGGCCGCCTTCAACCGCCCACCCTGATCGGCAAGGTCCCTCTCGCGTTTGCCGAATTCGCCCTCGAGCCGCGCCTGCGCCGCCTTGGCGGGTGCAGCCTCGCGCAACACGCGCTCGCTGTTGACATAGCCGATCTTCAGCTCCTGCGCCATCGCCGCGGTCGGAAGCGACACGCATGCGGTGACTGCCACAGCCGCAAGCACTCGCACCGACAGCGGCAGGGTCTTCATCAGAATCTGGTCCCGATCTGGAATTGGAATGGCTGGATTCTATCGGTTCCCTCGTACTTCACCGGGGTGCCATAGCTGACCTTGAGCGGCCCCAGCGGCGAGATCCAACTGATGCCGACCCCGGTGGACGCGCGCAGGCTGTCCCAGTTGAGCTGCTGCTCGGCACCCCACGCATTGCCGATATCGAAGAAGACGAAGAAGCGCAGGCTCTTGTCGCTGCCGGTTCCGGGCACCGGGATGTAGAGCTCAGCATTGCCGTTCATCTTGCGCGTGCCGCCGACGAAGGAGCCCGTCGGGTCGATCACACCCAACGAGCCCTGCTGGAACACGCGCACCGATCCCAGGCCGCCGCTGTAGAAGTTCTTGAACACCGGATAGGGGCGCGAGCCCAGACCGAAACCCCAGCCGATTTCGCCGTTCAGGCCGATCGAGAAGTCGTTCGGCAGCGGTATGAACTGCTGCACCTGCCCGTTCAGCCGCAGGAACTGCACGTCACCCAGCAAGCTCAGGTCCATGTTGGCGCGGTAATAGCGCCCCGCCGTCGGCACGATGGTGCTGTTGCGATCGTCGCGCGACCAGCCGGCGGTGAACGGGAACGAATAGCTGGTGGGCCCGAAGGCCTCGCGGTACAGGAAGTAGCTGTTGGGCAGGAAGGCGTCATCGCCGATCTTGGTCGATTCGACGCCCAGGCCGAAGAACACCGTGTCCAGTTCCGTGAACGGCACGCCGATGCGCGTCGACGCACCGTAGGTGACGAGCTGGTAGGAGTCGCCGAAGGTGTTGAGCGGGCTGGATGCGCGATAGTAGATGTCGAAGGCGCGCGACACGCCATCCACCGTCCAGTAAGGATCGATGGTGTTGATCGCCAGCGTGCGGTTGTACTTGCCGGTGTTGATGTCGAAACCCAGGTAGTGGCCTGAGCCAAAGACGTTTTCCTGGCGGATCGACGCGGTCAGCGTCAGCTGTTCCGCGCTGGAATAGCCGGCGCCGATCGACAGGTTGCCAGTGGGTTTCTCGACCACGGTGATCACCAGATCGACCTGGTCCGGCGCGCCCGCCACTTCCTGCGTGTCGATCGACACCTCCTTGAAGAAACCCAGACGGTCGAGTCGCTCTTTGGAGACCTTGATGCGCGAGCCGTCGTACCACGATGCCTCGAACTGGCGAAACTCGCGCCGGACGACCTCGTCGCGCGTGCGCGTATTGCCGGCGACTTCGATGCGCCGCACATAGACGCGCCGCGACGGATCGGCCGAGAACACCACCGTCACCCGCGCCGTGGCGCGGTCGATCTCCGGTCGTGGCTCGACGCGGGCAAAGGCGAAGCCGAAGGTGGCGAACAAGTCGTTGAAGCGGCGTACCGTGTTCGTGACCTCGTCGCCGCGATAAGGCTGCCCGGGCGTGACGCTGACCAGCGAACGGAACTCGGGCTCCCGTCCCAGGAAGTCGCCTTCCAGATGCACCGCGGTGACGGTGAAGACCTGGCCCTCGTAGATCGTGACGGTCACCGTGATGTCCTGCTTGTCGGGCGAGATCGTGACCTGCGTCGATTCGATCCTGAACTCGAGAAAGCCGCGGTTCAGGTACCAGGCGCGCAGCGTTTCGAGGTCGGCGTTCAACTTGGCGCGTGAATAGCGGTCGCCCTTGGTGTACCAGCTGAGCCAGCCGCTGGGGCTGGCCTCGAACTGGCCGAGCAGCTTCGATTCCGAGAAGGCCTTGGCGCCGACAATTCGAATCTCGCGGATGCGTGCCACCTCGCCTTCGGTCATCGTGAAGGTGACGTTGACGCGGTTGCGTTCGATCGGCGTCACGGTGGTCACCACCTCGGCGCCATACAGGCTGCGCGACAGGTACTGACGCTTGATTTCCTGCTCGGCGCGATCGATCAGCGCCTTGTCGAAGGGCAGGCCTTCGCCAATGCCGGCCTCGCGCAGCGACTTGAGCAGCACGTCCTTCTCGAATTCCTTCAGACCGACGAAGGACACCGTGGCGATGATCGGCCGCTCGTCGATGACGACGATGACGATGTCGCCTTCGACCTCAATGCGCACATCGGCGAACAGTCCGGTGGCGAACAGCGCGCGCAACGCCGTCGCGCCCTTTTCGTCGGTGTAGGTGTCACCGATGCGAAAGGGCAGCGCGCCGAAGACCGTGCCCGGGTCGCCGCGCTGCAAACCTTCGATGCGGATGTCCTTGATCGAAAAGGGCTGAACCGCATGCGCAGCGGGGGCGAACAGAACCGCGGCCAGCACCACCAAGGCTGCCGTCAAGCGCAGAACAAGCACGGCAAGGCGCGGCGGGAACACAAGGGACATGGGAGAGAGATCAGTGCAGGCCCAACAGCCGGGCCACGTCGTTGAAGAGGGCCACCGACATCAGGGCCAGCAGCACAGCGATGCCACCGCGCTGCAAGCGCCCCAACCAGAGTTCGGAAACCGCACGCCCGGTGAGGCCCTCGAAAAGATAATACATCAGGTGTCCGCCATCGAGCATCGGCAGCGGCAGCAGGTTGAGCACGCCCAGGCTGACGCTGACCAGGGCCAGGAACCCGAGGTAGTAGGCCAGCCCTTGCTGTGCCGACTGGCCAGCGTAGTCGGCGATCGTCAACGGGCCGCTGAGGTTGCGCAACGAGGCCTCGCCGATGAGCATGCGACCCAGCATCTTCAGCGTCAGGGCACTCAGTTCCCAGGTGCGTTCGACCCCCAGTTGCAGGCCCTCGAGCAAGCCGCGTTGCACCGTTACCATCTCGACCGGCAGGCCGACGTAGGCGTCGATGCGGCCGATGGACTGGCCGGCGTCGTCGAGCACGCGCGGCAGCACGCTCAGCTCGAGCGTGCGCCCGTCGCGGTCGATGCGCCAGCGCATCGGCACGGCCGCACCGTCGCGCACCGACAGGCGGATGCGCTCGCGCAAGCCCTGGGCGTCGGCCACCGGCTGACCATCGACTTCGAGCACCCGGTCGCCGGCCATCAGCCCGGCCTTGGCGGCGGGGCCGGCGACCTTGACATCGCCGAGCACGGCTTCGCTGAACGGCGCGCCCAAGCCGACCTTGCGCATCAAGCCGGCATCGACGTCGCGCGAGCCCAGGCTCGGCAGATCCAGCTTCAAGCTTCGCGACGAGTGCCCGCGTTGATCGGTCACCGACAGTTGCAACGGTGCACCGTCCAGCACCGCTTGCGTGACCTGCCAGCGCAGGTCATTCATCGAGCGCAGATCGGTCCATTCGTCGCCATCGCGCGAGGCGGCACGCACCCAGTCGCCCGAGCGCAGCCCGGCGCGCTCGGCCAGGCTGGAGGGCAGCGGCGCGCTGAGCACCGCTTTCGCCTCGTCGGTGCCGATCCACTGCGCCGAGGCGAACAGCAACACGGCCAGCAGCAGGTTGGCCGCAGGCCCGGCGACCACGATGGCGGCGCGCCGCCACAGCGGCTGGCGGTTGAAGGCGCGGTGCAATTCGTGGGCCGGCACCACGCCTTCGCGCTCGTCGAGCATGCGCACATAACCGCCCAGCGGCAGCGCCGAAAGCACGAACTCGGTGGCATCCGCTCCGCGCTGGCGGCGCCACAACACCCGCCCGAAGCCGACCGAAAAGCGCAGCACCTTGACGCCGCAGGCCACCGCAACCCGGTAGTGGCCGTATTCGTGAATCACGACAAGGATGCCCAGCGTGACCAGGAAGGCGAGCACGGTGACGATCATCGTGCGCGCTCCCGCACCCAGTGCGTGGCGAAATCCCGGGCGCGCTCGTCCAGTGCAAGCAAATCGTCAAGCGTGGCCGAATCGCCCGCGCCGGCAGCCACCGCCGCCACGGTGTCCGCATTGAGCGCGTGGATGGCGTCGAAGCGGATGCGGCGCTCGAGGAAGGCCGCCACCGCCACCTCGTTGGCAGCATTGAGCACCGCTGCGCTGCCTTCGGGGCCGCGCAGCGCGTCCCAGGCCAGGAACAGACCAGGAAAGCGGTGAGCGTCCGCCGGCTCGAAACTCAAGGCAGCCAGCGCCGCGAAGTCCAGCCGCGAAGCGCCGGACTCGATGCGCCGTGGAAACGACAGTCCGTAACTGATCGGGCCACGCATGTCCGGCGTGCCCAGTTGCGCCAGCACGCAGCCGTCGCGGCACACGACCATCGAGTGGACGATGCTCTGTGGATGGATGACGACGCGGATCTGCTCGGGCGCCAGGTCGAAGAGCCAATGCGCTTCGATGACTTCGAGCGCCTTGTTCATCATCGTCGCCGAATCGACCGAGATCTTGCGCCCCATGACCCAGTTGGGATGGGCCACGGCCTGCTCGGGTGTGACACTGCCCAGGCTGGCCGGGTCACGTTGGCGGAAGGGCCCGCCGGAGGCGGTGAGCACGATGTGATCGATGGTCTCTGCCCAGTCCTCGCGCCGCTGTGGCAGGCATTGGAAGATCGCCGAATGTTCGCTGTCGATCGGCAGCAGCGTGGCTCCGCCTTCGCGCACCGCACGCATGAACAGGGCGCCACCGACGACCAGCGCCTCCTTGTTGGCCAGCAGCAAGCGCTTGCCGGCACGCGCCGCGGCCAGACAAGGGCGCAAGCCCGCGGCGCCGACGATGGCCGCCATGACACTGTGGACCGCCGCGTCGGCCGCCATGTCGCACAACGCCTGAGTGCCGCTGCGCACTTCGGTGGCCACGTCGTGCGCGGTCAGCGCATCGCGCACCACGCGGGCCCGGGCCTCGTCGGGCACCACCGCCCAAGCCGGCCGCCAGCGCAGGCACTGCGCGATGAGTTCGTCGATGCGCTGCATCGCGCTCAGGCCGGCAACAACAAAGCGATCGGGATGACGCGCCACGACATCGAGCGTGCTGGTGCCGATCGAGCCGGTGGAGCCGAGAATCACCAATCGCTGGGGCTGCACCGCGTGATTGTCCTTCACTTCACAACAGCAACAGCGCCATCGCCAGCGGGAACACCGGCAGCAGCGCATCGACACGGTCGAGCACACCGCCGTGGCCCGGCAGCAATTGGCTGGAATCCTTGGCGCTGGCGGCGCGCTTGACAAGCGATTCCACCAGGTCGCCGACCACGCTCATGCCCGCCAGCAGCGCAAGCGCCACCAATCCACCCGGCAGCCCGAGTTGCCCGATCAACTGGCCGTAGAGGCTGACGCTGTCGCTGGCCACATGCGCTTCCATCGCGCTCCAGGCCAGCGCCAGCACGAACACACCGAGCATGCCGCTGTAGACGCCCTCCCAACTCTTGCCGGGACTGATGCTCGGCGCCAGTTTGCGCCGGCCGAAGCGCCGGCCGCCGAAATACGCCGCGATGTCCGCCACCCACACAAGGCAGAACACCGACAGGATGAAGTTGATGCCGACGACGCGCGCATGGCTGATGGCCAGCCACGCGGCCCACAGGGCCATCAGTCCCAACAACGCGCGCGCGGACTTCGGCACGCGCGGCCACACCTGCGGGCCGCTGCGCAACGCCAGCGCTCCGCCGGCCAGCCACACCAGCGCGGCCAGCAACCACACCCCATCGGGTGGTCGCACCGACCAACCCAGTTGCAGCGCGGCCACGCAAGCCGCGGCGAGCGCCGCACCCAGCCCCAACGACAGCGTGCCGTCGATCTGGTTCAGCCGCGCCCATTCCCAGCCGGCCGCGGCGATAAGCAGCAAGGTCAACAGATTGAAGGGCCAGGTCACGCTGAGGAACAGCGCGGGCACCAGCAGCGCCAGCAGGATGACCGCGGTGACAATCCGCTGCGCGAGCATGAAGCTCAGACGCCCTGCGGCACCAGGTCTTCCGCCGCAATGCCCCCATAGCGCCGATCCCGCTGGCGATAGGCCAGGATCGCCGCGTCGATGTCCGATTCGTCGAAGTCCGGCCACAGGCGCTCGGTGAACACGAATTCGGAATAGGCCGACTGCCACAGCAGGAAGTTGCTGATGCGCATCTCGCCGCCGGTGCGGATGAACAGGTCGGGGTCGGGCGCGTAGCTCAGGGCCATGTATCGAGACAGCGTGGCCTCGTCCAGCACCTCGGGCCGCACGCCATCCAGCATGGCACGGCGGCAGGCCTGCACCATGTCCCAGCGGCCACCGTAGTTGAAGGCCACCGACAGGTTGATGCGCTTGTTGTGCGCGGTGCTGCGCTCGGCGTGTTCCCAGGCATCGCGCAGCTTGTTCGAGACCTTGGAGCGGTCGCCGACGATGCGCACGCGCACGCCGTCACCGGCCAGCTTGGTCAGGTACTTGGACACCGCCACCAGCACCAGGCCCATCAGGCCGGAGACCTCCTCGGACGGGCGCTTCCAGTTTTCCGACGAAAACGCAAACACCGTCAGGTAATCCACACCGCGGTCGGCAAAGGCATTGACCGCGCGCACCAGGGCGTCGACGCCCTGCTTGTGGCCATAGACACGCGGCATGTAGCGCTTGCGCGCCCAGCGGCCATTGCCGTCCATCACCACCGCCACGTGGCGCGGCACGGTCGGATCCTGGGGCAGGTCGGAGAAGTTCACGGTCGATGGGCGCTTGAAGGTGTCAGACCGCGAGGATCTCGGCTTCCTTGGCATGCACCAGGCGATCGACCTCGGCCACGGTGCGATCGGTGAGCCTTTGCACCTCGTCCTGTGCACGGCGCTCATCGTCCTCGGTGGCCAGCTTGTCCTTGAGCAGCTTCTTCAAGTGCTCGTTGGCGTCGCGGCGCAGGTTGCGCACCGCCACTTTGGCTTCCTCACCGGCATGGCGGACCACCTTGGTGAGTTCCTTGCGGCGCTCCTCCGTCAGTGGCGGCATCGGCACGCGCACCAGATCGCCCTGGCTGGCGGGATTCAGACCCAGGCCGGACTCACGAATGGCCTTCTCGACCTTCGCGCCCATGCCCTTCTCCCATGGCTGCACACCGATAGTGCGCGCATCGATCAGCGTGACGTTGGCCACCTGAGTGATCGGCACCATCGAGCCGTAGTATTCGACCTGCACCTGATCGAGCAACCCCGGGTGGGCGCGGCCGGTGCGTATCTTCTGCAATTCGACCTTGAAGGCCTCGATCGAGCGAGCCATCTTCTGGTCGGCGGTTTGTTTGATTTCAGCGATGCTCATAGACCCAAGCTCTCGTCAAACATGCACCAGGGTGCCTTCGTCCTCGCCCATCACCACGCGACGCATCGCGCCGGGCTTGTTGATGCTGAACACACGAATCGGCAATTTCTGGTCGCGACACAGCGCGAACGCGGTGGCGTCCATCACCTGAAGGTTGCGCGCGATCACCTGATCGAAGCTGATCGTGGCATAGCGCGTTGCCTCCGGGTCCTTGTTCGGATCGGCGCTGTACACGCCGTCGACCTTGGTGGCCTTGAGCACCACCTGAGCGCCGATCTCGGCACCGCGCAGCGCGGCCGCGGTGTCGGTGGTGAAAAAGGGGTTGCCGGTACCGGCGGCGAATACGACGATCTTGCCCTCTTCGAGGTACTGCAGTGCCTTCGGCCGCACATAGGGCTCGACCACCTGTTCGATGCCGATGGCCGACATCACGCGTGCCGTCATGCCCTCCTGGCGCATCGTGTCGGCCAGCGCCAGCGCGTTCATCACCGTGGCCAGCATGCCCATGTAATCGGCGGTGGCGCGGTCCATGCCGACCGAACCACCGGCCACGCCGCGGAAGATGTTGCCCCCGCCGATGACCACCGCCACCTCGACACCCAACTGCGTGATGTCCTGCACCTCGCGCACCATGCGCACGATCGTCGCGCGGTTGATGCCGTAGGCATCGTCGCCCATCAGGGCCTCGCCCGACAGCTTCAGCAGGATGCGCTTGTACGCCGGCATGCAGGGGGTCCGTTCAACTGGAATGGCGAAGTGTAAGGCGCGTCGCGGCCGGCCCGGCGCGCGACACCGGTCACTGGGCCTTGGCCGCCGCCACCTGCGCCGCCACTTCCGCGGCAAAGTCGTCACCGCGCTTCTCGATGCCCTCGCCCACCACGTACAGCGTGAAGCCGTTGACCGTGGTCGCCGCGGCGTCGAGCATCTGCTTGACGCTCTGTTTGTCGTTCTTCACGAAGGCCTGGTTGAACAGCGAGACCTCCTTCAGGAACTTCTGCACCGCGCCGTCGACGCGCTTGGCGACGATCTCGTTCGACTGCACCGGCTTGCCTTCGGCCCGTGCCTTGTCGGCATCCTCGGCCGCCTTGAGCGTGGCGACGGAGCGCTCCTTCTCGACCAGCGTGGCCGGCACCTCGGCCGACGACAAGGCCACCGGCTTCATCGCCGCGACATGCATCGCCACGTCCTTGGCAGCCGTCTCGTCGCCGCTGTATTCCACCAGCACGCCAATGCGTGTGCCATGCAGATAGCGCGCCAGCCTGGCCGCCCCGGGGTAGCGCTTGAAGCGCCGCACCGACAGGTTCTCGCCAATCTTGCCGACCAAGCCCTTGCGCACGTCTTCCACGGTCGGGCCGAAGCCGGCCTGCGACAGGGGCAGCGCTGCCAGCGCGGCCACGTCGGCCGGGTCGTTGGTGGCGATGAGTTCGGCCACCGCATTGGCGAAGGCCAGGAAATCGTCGTTCTTCGACACGAAGTCGGTCTCGCAATTGACCTCGACCAATGCCGCCGCGGCGCCGGCGGAACCGATGGCCACCACGCCTTCGGCGGTGATGCGAGACGAGGCCTTGCCGGCCTTGCTGCCGAGCTTGACGCGCAGGATCTCTTCGGCTCGCTCCATGTCGCCTTCGGCCTCGGTCAGGGCCTTCTTGCATTCCATCATCGGCGCGTCGGTCTTGGCGCGCAGCGCGCCGACCATGCTGGCTGTGATCACGGGCATCTTCATCTCCATGACAAGGCCGGTCGGAGCGTCGCGCCTCGACGCGGCCAGGGTGCGTTGATTCATAGGAGCGGCGGCGGCGCGGCGCGCGCAGCCACCGCCTCGGCAGCCGTCAGGTGCCTTCGCGCACTTCGACGAATTCGTCGCCTTCGGCGCCCGCCGCCTGCACCACCTCGTTGGTGGCGTTGGCCTTGCCTTCGAGTACCGCATCGGCCACCGCGCGGGCATACAGCGCCACGGCCTTGGCCGAGTCGTCGTTGCCGGGGATGACATAGTCGATGCCGATCGGCGAATGGTTGGTATCGACCACGCCGATCAGCGGAATGCCGAGCTTCTTGGCCTCGGCCACGGCGATCTTGTGATAGCCGACATCGATGACGAACATCGCATCGGGCAGCGCGTTCATGTCCTGGATGCCGCCGATGTCCTTCTCGAGCTTGGTCAGCTCGCGCTCGAACATCAGGCCTTCCTTCTTGATCATCTGCTCGATGCCGACTTCCTTCTGCGCCTGCATCTCCTTCAGCTTCTTCAGCGAGGCCTTGACCGTCTTGAAGTTGGTCAACATGCCACCGAGCCAGCGCTGGTCGACATAGGGCATGCCGCAACGCCGCGCTTCCAGCGAGATGACTTCGCGCGCCTGGCGCTTGGTGCCGATCATCAGGATCGTGCCACGCCGCGCGGCCAGCTGGCGCACGAACTTCATCGCATCGAGGAAGAGCGGTTGCGTCTTCTCGAGGTTGATGATGTGGATCTTGTTGCGATGGCCGTAGATGTACGGGGCCATCTTGGGGTTCCAGAAGCGCGTCTGGTGTCCGAAATGGACACCGGCTTCCAGCATCTCACGCATGGATACAGTCATGGTTGCTCCGAAGGTTGGGTCATGAACCTCGGCCTTAAACCGCTGCCTTCGGCTTCACCAGGAAAGCAACCGGGACAGCGGCACCGTTCGGCGGCCGGATTCGCGCATCGTCTGCTCGGTGCCCCGCAGTGCTGCGACAATCGTCGCCATGCAGACCCAAGCAAACCAGCGGATTCTAGCACGCGGCCCCTTGACTGACCTGTGCAGCGCGGCGGTACAAGTGGCTGACGGTACGCTGCAAGCAGGCGAAGCGATCGAGGTTTCGATCGCCGCCGCCGACGCGCCCGCCAGCGCGCATGCCTTCGTACGCCGCTTCGACGCCATGGCGCGCGCCGCGGCCCGCGCGGTCGACGCGGCACGCGACGCCGGTGCGCCGGTGCCCACGCTGGGCGGCCTGGCGGTGTCGGTCAAGGACCTGTACGACGTTGCCGGCGTGCCCAGCACCGCAGGCTCGAAGTCGATGGCCGACGCGGCACCGGCCGTGGCCGATTGCCCGGCCGTGGCACGCCTGCGCGCCGCCGGCGCAGCCTTGATCGGCCACACCAACCTGACGGAGTTCGCCTTTTCCGGCATCGGCATCAATCCGCACCACGGCACACCCGCCAACGCCGCGACGGCGCGCCTGGACCCCACGCCGCGCATCCCCGGGGGGTCGACCAGTGGCGGCGCGGTGTCGGTGGCCAGCGGCGCCGCCTGGGCCGCGCTGGGTTCGGACACGCGCGGCTCGATCCGCGTGCCGGCGGCGCTGCAGGGTCTGGTGGGTTTCAAGAACTCCCAATCGCTGACGCCGCTGGAAGGTTGCCTGCCGCTGTCCTTCACGCTCGACACCGCCTGCGCCATCACGCGCAGCGTGCGCGACGCCGTGCGCCTGCATGAAGTGCTGGCCGCGCGACAGGTGCGATTGCACGACAAGCCCTTGCGCGCGCGGCGGCTCGGCCTGCCGGTCGGCACGATGCTCGAAGGCCTGGACGATCCGGTATCGCGCGCTTTTGAACGGGCGTTGGCGACACTGCGCGCCACCGGTGCCGAGATCGTCGAAATCTCGTTGCCTGACGACGATTCACCGGCACCAGCCAGCGGCCAGATCAGCGCCGCCGAAGCCTGGGCCTGGCACCGCACCCGGCTGGCATCGCGCCATGCCGACTACGACCCGCGCGTGCTGCAGCGCATCCGCGGCGGCGCCGACATCACGGCCGCCGATTACATTGACCGGCTGCAGGCCCGGCGCCGCTGGATCGGGGCGATGACGACGTTGTCGCAAGGCATCGACGCCTTCATCTGCCCGACGGTGCCGATCGTTGCGCCGCCGCTGCAGCCGCTGCTGGTCGACGACGAAGCCTTCTTCGCCACCAATGCGCTGCTGCTGCGCAACCCTTCTGTCGTCAACCACGTCGACGGCTGCGCACTGTCGCTGCCCTGCCAGGCCCCCGATGAACTGCCGGTGGGCCTGATGGTCTGGGGCGGCTCGATGCAGGACGACACCGTGCTCGACGTGTCGCTGGCGATCGAGGCCGAGTTGGCACTTTCGCGACGCTGATCGATGCGCGTCGCGATCATCGGTGCCGGCATCGTCGGCGTGACGAGTGCGTTCGAGCTTGCGGCCGACGGCCACGAGGTCACCGTCTTCGAACGCCATGCCGCCGTCGCCAGTGGCACCAGCTTCGCCAACGCCGGCGTGCTGGCCCCCGGCTACGTCACACCCTGGGCAGCGCCGGGCATGCCGCTGAAGGTGTTGCGACATCTGTTCGGCCGCCACGCGCCGGTGCGCTTCGGTGGGTGGAACGCGCTGGCTCATCTGCCGTGGATGTGGCGCTGGTGGCGCGCGTGCCGGCCCAAGGTGTACCAGATAAATCGCAGCCAGATGTTCCGGCTGGCGCGCTTGAGCAGCCAGCGCATGAACGAGTTGACGCAATCGCTGAAGCTGGAGTTCGAGCAGGCACGCGGCGTGACGGTGCTGCTGCGCAGCGCGCGCGATCTGGCACTGGCCCAGGGCACGCTGCGCCTGTTGCGTGAACTCGAGGTGCCCTTCGAACTGGTCGATGCCGCCCAATGCCGCCGTATCGAACCTGGCTTGAACCCCGACATGGCGCTCCAAGCCGGCATCTCGCTGCCACAGGACGGCGTTGGCAACTGTCGCCAGTTTGCCCATCAGCTGAAGACCCAGGCGCAGCAGCGGGGCGCCAGCTTCCGCTTCCAGCACGAAGTGCAGGCGCTGGCGCCCGGGCCGCAGCCGCAGTTGCGGGTGAAGGGGCCCGCCGGTGCGTCCGCGAGCGATGAAGCCTTCGACGCCGTGTTGCTGTGCGCCGGCCACCAGGCCAACCAGCTGCTCGCGCCGCTGGGCCTGGGCCTGCCGATCATTCCGGTGTATGGCTATTCGCTGACTGCGCCATTGCAGCAAGGCGATGCCCAGAGGTTGCCCGGCCCGTGCGGCGCGGTGATGGACGAAAAGTACAAGGTGGCGATCTCGCGCCTGGGGCAACGTGTGCGTGTGGCCGGCAGTGCCGAACTCGGCGGTGCGGCGCAGCGCATGAACGACGCCGCACTGGCCACGCTGTACAAGGTGCTGGACGACTGGTTCCCTGGCGCGGCAAGGCTGTCGCAGGCGGCCTCCTGGAAAGGCGCGCGACCGATGCTGCCGGACGGACCGCCGGTGCTGGGCGCCAGCGGCGCGGCCGGCATCTGGTTGAACCTGGGTCATGGCTCCAGCGGTTGGGCGCTGTCCTGCGGCTCGGCGCGGGCAGTGGCCGACCTGATGGCCGGGCGCGAGCCGGCGATCGACCTGTCGGCGCTGACACCGGCTCGGCTGCGGCGATAGAGGCTGTCGCACAATCTGCGGGCCAAGCCAAGGCCCCGACATATGCACGCCGCACGACCCATTGCCCCGCAGCGCATCCCGACCGGCGATGCCGGTTGGCCTCTGTTCGGCGTGGCGGCGGCACGGGCGATCGAAGCCGCGGCGCTCACCGCCAACCCGCCGCATGCCTTGATGCGGGCCGCCGGTACGGCAGTGGCGCGCCTGGTGTTGGCGGTGGCACCGCACGCGCGCCGCGTGTGGGTGGCCTGCGGGCCGGGCAACAACGGCGGCGATGGCTTGGTGGCCGCCACGGCGCTGCACCATGCCGGCCTGTCGGTGTCGGCCACGCTGCTGGGCGATGCCACGCGACGGCCCGACGATGCGCGCCAGGCACTGGCCGACGCCACGGCAGCCGGCCTGAGCATGTCGCAGGATCTGCCTCTTGCTGCGCCGGATCTGGCCATCGACGCGCTGCTCGGCTTGGGCGTATCGCGCGCGCCGCAGGGGGCGCTGGCCGAGGCCATCCTGACGCTGAACCGTTTTGCCGTGCCCACCATCGCGGTGGACCTGCCTTCGGGATTGCATGCCGACACCGGCCGCCGGCTCGGCCCGGCCTGTGTGCGCGCCACGCACACATTGGCGCTGCTGACACTGAAGCCGGGCCTGTTCACCGCGGACGGACGCGACCACGTTGGCCAGATCTGGTTCGACCGCCTGGGCCTGGACGAGCCCGCTCAGCCGGCCAGCGCCTGGCTGTCGGGCCGTGACGACCTGCGCCGCGCGCTGGGCGTGCGCACCCACGCCAGCCACAAGGGCAGCTATGGCGATGTCGCCGTGGTCGGCGGCGCACCGGGCATGACCGGTGCGGCGTTGCTGGCAGCGCGCGCCGCGTTGGCTGCAGGGGCCGGGCGGGTGTTGGTTCATCTGCTCGACCCCGCCGGCCCCGGGGTGGATGCCAGCCACCCCGAACTGATGTTCCGGCCGCCTGCCTGGCGCGCCGATGCGGTGCAGTTGGCGGCAAGCACGGTGGTCTGCGGCTGCGGCGGCGGCGCCACCGTGCGCGACACCCTGCCGGTGCTGCTGGCACGCTGCCCGCGCCTGGTGCTCGACGCCGATGGCTTGAACGCGCTGGCCAACGACCCCGCGCTGCGCTCGCAGCTCGATGCGCGCTATGGCCGCGGCCTGCACACGGTGCTGACACCGCATCCGCTGGAGGCAGCACGCCTGCTGGGCTGCGACGCCGCCGCCGTGCAAGCCAACCGATTCGAGGCTGCGCGGACGCTGGCGCGGCGCCACGGTTGCGTGGTGCTGCTCAAGGGCTCGGGCAGCCTGATCGCCGCACCTGGCGAAGCCACGGTCGTCAATCCCAGCGGCAATGCGCTGCTGGCCAGCGGCGGCACCGGTGATGCGCTGGCCGGCTGGCTGGGTGGAATCTGGGCGCAAATGTCACACGCCGTCGATGGCGCCACCGCCGCGCGGCGGGCGGCCGTGGCGGCGGCCTGGCTGCACGGGCACGCCGCCGACGTGGCGCGGTTGCGCGCGCCAGGCCGGCGCTCGCTCAACGCTGGCGACCTCATCCACTCGATGCGCGACGTCGTCGGTCAGATCGGCGCCGCGTAAGCGCGCAAGCTCGCCGTCGATTTCAGCGGCGCGTACGTGTCGGCGTCTTGCGTTCGCGCGTGGAGCGCGCCGCCTTGGCGGCGACGGCAGGCGCCTTCTTGGCGGTCTTGCGACGCGCCGCAGCCTTGCCGGCACGGTCGCTCGACTGCACGGCCTGCAATTCGTCGACCGCGCCCGCCCCGCGCGCGGCACGCGGGCGTTGCATCGACGGCTCGAGCTCGGCGTCGCGCACCAGCCGGAAATCGATGCGCCGGCCGTCCAGATCGACGCGACTGACCTGCACGCGCACGCGTGTGCCCACGGCATAGCGCGCGCCCGAGCGCTCGCCCCGCAGCTCCTGGTGCACCTCGTCGAAGCGGTAGTACTCGCCGCCCAGTTCGGTGATGTGGACCAGGCCCTCGACATACAGCGCATCGAGCGTGACGAACAAGCCGAAGCTGGTGATCGCGCTGACCGTGCCCGCATATTCCTCACCCAGGTGCTCGCGCATGAAACGGCACTTCAGCCAGGCCTCGACATCGCGCGAAGCCTCGTCGGCGCGGCGCTCGTTGGCGCTGCAATGCGCACCGGCCAGTTCCCAGGTCTCGAGTTCCTTGGTCATCACCTTGGCGGGTTTGGGCGCTGTCTTGCCCGGCCGCCGCGGCGCCGCCGCCGGCATGCTGGCCACCATGCCCGCGTCGAGGTGGTAACGCCGCTCGCCGAGGATGGCCTTGATGACGCGATGCACCAGCAGATCCGGGTAACGGCGGATGGGGCTGGTGAAATGCGCATACGCACCATAGGCCAGGCCGAAGTGGCCTGCGTTGGCGCTGGTATAGACCGCCTGCTGCATCGAGCGCAACAGCATGGTGTGGATCTGCGTCACATCGGGCCGATCCTTCGTGGCCAGCGCGATCGTCTGGATCTCACCGGGGGTCGGATCGTCGCTCAGCTGCAGCCCGATGCCCAATGCGCGCAGATAGTTCTGCAACGTCACCCGACGCTCCGGCGTCGGGCCTTCGTGCACACGGAACAGCGCCGGGTGGTCGGCTACTTCGATGAAGCCAGCCGCACATTCGTTGGCGGCGAGCATGGCCTCTTCGATCAGCTTGTGGGCCTCGTTGCGCGTGCGCGGCACGATCTTCTCGATGCGGCCGTTCTCGTCGCAGACGATCTGCGTCTCGGTGGTCTCGAAGTCCACCGCGCCGCGCCGGGCGCGCTGCTTAAGCAAGGCGCGATAGACCTCGTGCAGGTGCAAGAGGTGCGGCACCAGATCGGCGCGCTTGCTGGCTTCGGGTCCGCGCGTGTTCGCCAGCACCGCCGCCACTTCGGTGTAGGTCAGCCGTGCGTGCGAATTGATGACCGCTGGATAGAACTGGTAGGCGTCGATCGCACCGTCCTGCCCGACCAGCATGTCGCACACCATCGCCAGCCGATCGGCTTGCGGGTTGAGAGAGCACAGTCCGTTGGACAGCTTCTCTGGCAGCATCGGGATGACGCGGCGCGGGAAATAGACCGAAGTGGCGCGCTCGTAGGCGTCGGCGTCGATCGGCTCGCCCGGCTTGACGTAGTGGCTGACATCGGCAATGGCGACGATCAGCCGCCAGCCTTCGAAGGCGCTCTTGCCGCGCCCACGTGTGAAGGGCTCGCAATAGACGGCGTCGTCGAAGTCGCGCGCGTCCTCGCCGTCGATGGTGACCAAAGGCACGTCGCTCAGGTCGATGCGATGGCGTTGGTCGGCGGGGCGCAGCTTGTCGGGCAACGCTGCCGCTTGCGCCAGCGTTTCGGGTGAAAAGCGGTGTGGCACTTCGTACTTGCGCACCGCAATCTCGATTTCCATGCCGGGATCGTCGATCTCTCCGAGCACCTCGACCACACGGCCCATCGGCTGCGAGTACATCGACGGCGGTTCGGTCAGCTCGATCGACACCACCTGGCCCACCGCCGCGTCGGCGATGCCGTTCTTCGGGATCATGATGTCCTGGCCGTAGCGCCTGTCTTCGGGCGCCACCAGCCAGATGCCGGCCTCGTGCAGCAACCGGCCGATGATCGGCGCCTTGCGCCGCGCGACGATGTCGAGCACGCGACCTTCGGGCCGACCCTTGCGGTCATAGCGCACCACACGCACGCGCACACGGTCGCGGTGCAGCACGGCGCGCATCTCCTGCGGCGACAAATAGATCGAAGCCTGGCCGTCGTCGCGGCGCACGAACCCGTGCCCGTCCTGGTGGCCTTCGACCTGGCCTTCGACCTCGCTCAGCAACGCTGCGCTGCCGGTGTCCAGGGCGGATTGGCGTGTTTCTTTGATGATAAAATCTTTCGTTGAAGTGCCCAGGTGGCGGAATTGGTAGACGCACTAGTTTCAGGTACTAGCGGGTAACTCCGTGGGGGTTCGAGTCCCTTCCTGGGCACCAGAGGATGTTGTTGTGAAGAGCGGGGTCGGCAATGCCGACCCCTTTCCTTTTGGCGCCTTCAGATCGCGAATTTGAGCGCCAGCTTGTCGGGCGGCATCGAGTCGTATTCCTCGAAGGGCTGATGAATCCACGGGCTGGTGGGCAGTTGCTCGACGAAGTAGTCGGGCGTGTAGGTCGAGGCGGCCTTGACCCAGATGACCGCGGATCGCAGTTCGCTGATGGACGGCATGCCGCGCAAGCGCTCGACCACCGCCTTCAGCGTGACACCCGAATCGGACAGATCGTCCACCAGCAGCACGCGCCCGGCCAGTTCGCCCTTGGGCAGCGTGATGTACTTGGCGATGTCCAGCCGGCCCTGGATCGTGCCCGCATCGGCGCGATACGAACTGGTGGACATGATCGCCAGCGGCTTGTCGAAGACCCGCGACAGCACGTCGCCGGGACGCATGCCGCCGCGCGCCAGGCACAGGATCTGGTCGAAGGCCCAGCCCGAGTTGTGCACCTTCAGTGCCAGGCGCTCGGTGAGCATGTGGTACTCGTCCCAGGACACGTACAGGTGTTTGCCGTCGTCGGTGAGCATGGGGTCTTTCCGGTAGGGGTGGGGTTCGGTTTCAAGGCTGGTACGGGTGGCGCAGAAGGATCGTGTGCTCGCGGTCCGGCCCGGTGGAAACAATGTCGATCGGCGTGCCGGTCAGCGCCTGCACACGCTCCAGGTAGCGGCGCGCATTCACCGGCAACTGGCCCCATTCGGTCAGGCCCGCGGTGATTTCGGACCAGCCGTCGAAGCGCTCGTAGATCGGCTCGCATGCCGACACCTCGTCGGCGTCCAGCGGCAGCACGTCGAGCGTGGTCGCCCCCAGCTTGTAGCCGACACAGGCCTTGATTTCGGCCAGGCCGTCGAGCACGTCGAGCTTGGTGATGCACAGCCCCGAGAGGCCGTTGATGATGGTCGAGCGCTTCAGTGCCGCCACATCGAGCCAGCCACAGCGCCGCGCGCGGCCGGTGACCACGCCGCGTTCTTGTCCCACCGTCGACAGGTGATGCCCGACGCTGCCCGGCACGGCCATCGGCAGCTCCGTCGGGAACGGGCCGCTGCCCACGCGCGTGGTGTAGGCCTTGGTGATGCCGAGCACGTAGTGAAGCATGTCCGGTCCGACGCCGGAGCCGGCTGCCGCATTGCCGGCCACGCAGTTGCTCGACGTGACGAACGGATAGGTGCCATGGTCGATGTCGAGCAAGGTGCCCTGCGCACCTTCGAACAGCAGATTGCCGCCGCCGAGGTGAGCGCGATGCAGCGCGTAGCCGACGTCGGCCAGCATCGGCCTGATCTGCTCCGCGGCGAGCATCGCCGCGTCCAGCATCGGCTGGTACGCCAACGGCTTGGCCTTCAGGTAGCCCGCCAGCGCGACGTTGTGCATCTCCAGCAGCTCGCGCAGCTTGTCGGCAAAGCGCTGGGGATGCTTCAGGTCCTGCGCACGCAGCGCGCGGCGCGCCACCTTGTCCTCGTAGGCCGGGCCGATGCCCTTGCCCGTGGTGCCGATCTTGCCGGCACCGCTGCTCTCACGCAGGCCTTCGCGCGCATTGTCCAGCGCCACATGGAAGGGCAGGATCAATGGGCACGATTCGCTGACGGACAGGCGCGACCGCACGTCGAGGCCCGCGGCTTCCAGTCGCTGAATCTCCTGCAGCAGGTGCGCTGGGTCGACGACCACGCCGTTGCCGATGTAGCAGTCCACGCCGTCGCGCATCACGCCCGAGGGCACCAGCTGCAACGCCGTCCTGTGGCCCCTGATGACCAGCGTGTGGCCAGCGTTGTGGCCGCCCTGGAAGCGCACCACGCCCTGCGCGTGATCCGTCAGCCAGTCGACCATCTTGCCCTTGCCCTCGTCGCCCCATTGGGTGCCGACAACCACCACGTTGCGGCCGCGCGCGGTGGAGCCCGTTGCTTTGGCTGTGTGAATGTTCAAGCGCAATCCTCGTTGGCTGCGGGTTCAGGCGTGGCGCACGTCACAGCGCACGCAGCACCCATCGATCGGCGACAGCCACCAGTTCACGGTCGCAGTCGAACTCCTGGCTTTCGTGTTCGTGCCCCGGCAGCATGCACAGCACGGTCTCGCCGGCTTCGCGCAGCCTGCGTACCGCCGCCCGCAGCTCCAAGTCTTCAGCCCACGGCGCCTTCACCGCCGTGGCCATCGATGGCTCCGGTGCATGCTCTGCCAGCAACTTCAAGTCCAGGCTGAAGCCGACCGCGGGCCGGCGGCGGCCGAACACCGCACCCACCTCGTCGTAACGCCCGCCGCGTACCAGCGCCTGGCTCGAGCCGCCGCCGTAGATGGCGAAGCGCGTGCCACTGTAGTAGGCATAGCCGCTCATGTCCGACAGGTCGAAACCCAGGCGCACATGGGCGTGATCGCGCCGCAAGTGGCTGGCCAGCCATTGCAGGTCGTCGAGTGCCGCGCCGATCAGGCTGCGTCGCGGCAAATCGCGGCGCGCCGCCTCGAGGATCGACTCATCGCCGTACAGCCCCAGCAGGCAACGCAGCGAAGCGCGCGTCGCCTCGGGGAAATCACATGCCAGCTCCTCGACGGCGGCCGCATCCTTGTTCGACAGCGCCGTCACCACCTGCTGCAACTGCGTCGCCTCGATCGGCAATCCTGCCAGCACGCCGCGCACGATGCGTGCATCGGCGAGGTCGATGACCAGGCCCTCGACCGACGCGGCGCGCAACGCGTCGAGCGCCAGGTCCTGCACTTCGAGGTCCGCCTCCAAGCCATCATGGCCGAAAATCTCGGCGCCGAACTGCAACGGCTCGCGCGAGCCCAGGCCGATCGGGCGGGCGTGCAGCACCGGGCCGCAATAACAAAGGCGCGTCACACCGGGGCGGTTCAGCAGGTGCGCGTCGATGCGCGCCGCCTGCGGCGTGGTGTCGGCGCGCAGGCCGAGCATGCGCCCGCTGAGCTGATCGACGAGCTTGAAGGTGCGCAGGTCCAGCTCATGCCCAGTGCCCGACAACAGCGACTCGAGGTGCTCGAGCAGCGGCGGCATGACCAGCTCGAAACCGTAGCCGCGCGCCCGGTCGAGGAGGCTGCGCCGGAGATCTTCGATGCGCCGTGCCTGCGCGGGCAGCACGTCGGCGATGTACTCGGGCAGCAGCCACGCTGACGACATGAAGACAGCCTGTGATTAAAACAGGCATTGTACCGAGGCGGTCTTCAGCGCCACACCAGCAGCAGCGCCATGCCGATGAGCATGCTGCTCAACCCGATGAAGCGAATCTGGCCGTCGCTGAGCCGGGTGGCGCGCTCGAACATCGAGCGCCACCGCGCCGGGCTGAGAAAGGGCAACAGGCCTTCCAGCACCAGCATCAGTGCCACCGCACCGAGCAGCAGATCCGACATCGTCCTTGCCCTTGCGAGTAGGCCGCTTACTTCGGCTCGGCGACGGCACTGCCCCGCATGGCGCGGAAGAACTCGCTGTTCGGATCGACCACCATCACGTCGTTGCGCGAGCGGAAGCTGGCTCGATAGGCCTCGAGGCTGCGATAGAACCTTGCGAAGGCGGGGTCGCGGCCAAAGGCTTCGGCGTACAGCGCAGAGGCCTTCCCGTCACCCTCGCCCTTGATCTTCTGCGCATCGCGGTAGGCCTCGGCGACGATGACCTCGCGTTGCCGATCGGCATCGGCGCGGATCTTTTCGCCGTCGGCCATGCCTTCCGAACGCGATTCATTGGCCACGCGCTTGCGTTCGGATTCCATCCGCTTGAACACCGAATCGGTGATGTCGGCGACGAAATCCACGCGCTTGATGCGCACATCGACGATCTCGATGCCGAAGGACTTGGAGTCATCGGCCAGGCGCGCGAACACCTCGCGCATCACCTTGTCGCGCTCGACCGAGAGCACGCCGGAGACCATCCGCCGCGTGACCTCGTCGTTGAAGGCCGCCTGCACCACCGGGCCCAGGCGGTTCTCCAGATTGCGGAAATCGGTGCCGTTGTTGCGGATGAACTGGCGTGGCTCGCTGATGCGCCATTTCACCAGCCAATCGATGACCAGGCTCTTCTTCTCGGCGGTGAAGATGGGCCGCGTCTCGGTGTTGTCCAGCGTCTGGATGCGCTTGTCGAGGAAGACGACGTTCTGGAACGGTGGCGGCAGCTTGAACTTCAGGCCCGGTTCGGTGATGACGTCCTTGATCTCGCCGAGCGCATAGATCACGGCCACCTGCCGCTGGTCGACGATGAACATCGTCGAGGCGATCAGCATCAACGCGACCAAGGCCCCGGCGGCGATCACGGCGATGCGATTCATTGTTCTTGATCCACTTTCTTGTTCCTCGGCTGCATCAACGTCCATCGCGCTCGCGGCTGCGCCCGCCGTCGCGCGAGCGTGCATCGGTGGCCGCAGTGGCCGGCGCCTCGGCCGGCACCGGTGCCGGCGCCGCCGCTGGTGCCGCCGACTGCTGCATCAACTTGTCCAGCGGCAGGTACAGCAGGTTCGAGCCCGCGCGGCTGTCCACCATCACCTTGCTGACGCTGGAGAACACCTGCTGCATGGTGTCGATGTACATGCGGTCGCGGGTCACGCCGGGAGCCCGCTTGTACTCGTCGAGCACCGAGCGGAAGCGGTCGGCATCGCCTTCGGCCTGGGCGACGATGCGCGCGCGGTAGCCCTCGGCTTCCTCGCGCAGCCGTGCGGCCGTGCCCTGCGCCCGCGGAATCACATCGCTGGCGTAGGCCTGACCTTCGTTCTTGAAGCGGTCGCGGTCGGCCGTGGCCTTGACCGCGTCGTTGAACGCCGCCAGCACCTGATCCGGCACGGCGACGCTCTGCACATTGACGTTGACGACCTGGATGCCGGTGTTGAGCCGGTCGAGCTGCGATTGCACCGAGGTCAACAGATCGGTCGCCAGCGTTTCACGCTCCCGGTACAGCACGGCATCGACGTTCCTGCGACCGACGATTTCGCGCACCGCCGATTCCGCTGCCTGCACCACCGCGTCGTCGGGGTTGCGGTTCTCGAAGAGGAAGGCGCGAGCGTCCTTCAGCCGGTACTGCACTGTGAAGCGGATGTCGACGATGTTCTCGTCCTGGGTCAGCATCGACGAATCGCGCAGCCCGGTCGACGGCACCGGCGTGTTGCGGCCCATCTCGGCCGAGCGCAGTTGCGTCACCGGAACCGTCTCGTGCGCCTGGAAGGGGTACGGGAAGCGCCACTGGATGCCGGCGTCGGCCGTGTAGGCGTAGCGGCCAAAGGACGTGACCACCGCCTGCTGCCCTTCCTGCACGATGAACACGCCGCTGCCCAGCCAGACCAGCGCCACCACGCCGGCGATCAGGGCGGCGCCAATGCCGGCGCTCTTCATGTTCGGCTGGAAGGGCGGACCGCTGTCGGGCGGCCGGTCGTTGCCGCGGTTGTTGCGCGGGCCACCCCGCTTGCCGCCGAACATGCCGCTGAGTTTGCGATTGAAGTCGCGCCACAGCTCATCCAGATCAGGCGGGCCGTCGTTGCGTCCGCCACTATTCAGCACCAACGTGTCGCGGTCACCGGCCCGACCAAAAGGCCAGCGCAGCAGTCCGCGCAACAGCGCCGCCGAGGCGCGCACAACATCAGCC
This sequence comes from uncultured beta proteobacterium, assembly GCA_963837675.1. Classification (GTDB taxonomy): domain Bacteria; phylum Pseudomonadota; class Gammaproteobacteria; order Burkholderiales; family Burkholderiaceae_C; genus Rubrivivax. Next base: position 41,815 of record CAWIOH010000010.1, read on the forward strand.
AGCGCGGGCGCGCGCCGGTCGAAGGAGGTCTCAGACATGTTGATACGCGCAATCTGGGATGGTTGCGTCCGGGCCCTGCGGTAGCGGGCGCGGATCAGGTTCGTCAGATAGGGTCGAATGGGAAACGTTCAAGCGCTGCCGAACCGCATCCGCCAGGACTTCGCGCAGCGCGCCCAGGCCTTCGCCGTCGCGGGCACTGACAAACACGCGCCGCACCGGCGCGGAGCCCGCCCGCTCGAGCCAATCGAGGCTGTGGCGCGGCTGGCGCGAAGCTTCCAGCAGATCGCACTTGTTGTAGACCACCACCTGCGGCACCGCCGCAGCGCCGATCTCGGCGAGCACACGTTCGACCTCGGCGCTTTGTTCCAGACGCTGCGGGCTCGACGCATCCACCACGTGCAACAACAGGTCGGCGTCGGCCGCCTCCTGCAAGGTGGCCCGGAAGGCTTCGACCAGCTTGTGCGGCAGGTCGCGGATGAAACCCACGGTGTCGGACAGCGATACCGAACAACCGGCGTCGGCCAGCCACAGCGCGCGCGTCGTCGTGTCGAGCGTGGCGAAGAGCTGGTCGGCGGCCAACGCACGTGCCTTCACCAGCGCATTGAACAGTGTCGACTTGCCGGCGTTGGTGTAGCCGACGAGCGAGATGCGGAACGTGCCGCGCCGCTCACGCGCCTTGCGCTGCGTGCCGCGCTGGCGCTTGACCTTTTCCAGCCGCGCCGCCACCGACTTGATGCGCTCGCCGATCATGCGCCGGTCGAGTTCGATCTGCGCCTCACCCGGCCCGCCGCGCATCCCGATGCCGCCGCTTTGTCGCTCCAGGTGCGACCAGCGCCGCACCAGCCGCGTGGCCAAGTACTGCAGCCGCGCCAGTTCGACCTGCAATTTGCCCTCGTGGCTTTGCGCGCGCTCACCGAAGATATCCAGGATCAGGCCGGTGCGGTCGGACACCGGCACGCCCAGGTGACGCTCCAGGTTGCGCTGCTGCGCCGGGCTCAGCGCCTGGTCGAACAGCACGCCTTGGGCCTCGGTGGCCAGCACTGCAGACTTGATCTCGTCCGCCTTGCCCGAGCCGACGAACAATGCCGCATCCGGTGCTTTGCGCCGCGCCACGATGCGCGCCACGGGTTGGTCACCGGCCGACACCGCCAGCAGCGCCAATTCATCCAGGCCGGCATCGAACTGGGCATCCTTGCCGAAATCGACGCCCACGAGGACGGCACGCGTCGCGCCCATGGCGGCGACGTCGACTTGAGGGGACGAGGAACTCAAAGTGGCGCGCGCCAACGCCTGTCACGCCGGACTGGCATCAGGCCTGCTCGCCAGGTTCGCCAGCGTGGAAATTCACCGCGCGCCCGGGCACGACGGTGGAGATCGCGTGCTTGTAGACCATCTGCGTGACAGTGTTGCGCAGCAACACCACATATTGGTCGAAGGACTCGATATGCCCCTGCAACTTGATGCCGTTGACCAGGTAGATCGAAACCGGAACATGCTCCTTGCGCAGCAGGTTCAGGAAGGGGTCTTGTAGCAACTGCCCTTTATTGCTCACGATATGCTCCGTGATGAAGTTTCTTGGGAGAGGGACCTTATCACAGGCCCGCCCCATTCGTTCTGCGCTGCAACATGGCCTTCATCCGCCCTGAACGAAGGGGTTCTTCGAAGACCGCATCTCCACGCGCATCGGCGTGCCCACCAGCTTGAAGTGCTCGCGAAAGCGCCCCTCCAGGTAGCGCTTGTAGGCCTCGGTGACATGTTCCAGGGAGTTGCCGTGGACCACGACGATCGGCGGATTCATGCCACCTTGGTGTGCGTAGCGCAGCTTCGGTCGGAAATTGCCGGCGCGCTTCGGTGCCTGGTGTTGCACCGCCTCGAGCAGCAGGCGCGTCAGCACCGGCGTGGGCAGCTTCCTCACCGCCGAGGCATGCGCCTCGGCGATCGATTTCCATAGCGGCCCCAGCCCCTGGCGCTTGATCGCCGAGATGCGAAGCACCGGCGCAAACTTGAGGAAGACCAGGCGCTGCACGATCGAGCGCTCCAACGTTTCGCGCTGATAGCCGTCGACCGCGTCCCACTTGTTCACCGCCAGCACCACCGCGCGGCCGGATTCGAGGATATAGCCGGCAATGTGCGCATCCTGGTCGGTCACGCCTTGCGTCGCATCCAGCAGCAACAGCACGACGTTGGCATCGGCAATGGCCTGCAGGGTCTTCACCACCGAGAACTTCTCGATGCTCTCGAACACACGCCCCCTGCGCCGCAGGCCGGCGGTGTCGATCAGGTCGAAACGCTGGCCGTGATGCTCGAAGGGCACGTGGATGGCATCGCGGGTGGTGCCCGGCTGGTCGAAGGCCACCAGCCGCTCTTCACCCAACCAGGTGTTGATCAGCGTCGATTTGCCGACGTTCGGCCGCCCGGCCACGGCCAGGCGGATCGGCTTGTCGGTGCTGGCTTCCTCGTCAGCCTCCCCAGGCGGGGGCTCGGCACCGAACGCGGCTTCGATCAGGCTGCGGATGCCCTGGCCATGCGCCGCCGAGATCGGATGCGGCTCACCCATGCCGAGTTCGTGAAACTCCGCCAGACGCGGCGAATCGCCCATGCCTTCGGCCTTGTTCACCGCCAGCAGCACACGCCGCGCGCTGCTGCGCAGGTAGCGGGCGATGTCGTGATCCATCGCGCTCAGGCCAGCGCGCAAATCGAGCACGAACACCACGACGTCGGCCTCGGCCACCGCCTGGCGCGTCTGCTTGGCCATCTCGCGCATGATGCCGTCGCTGTCGGGCTCGAAACCGCCGGTATCGACCACGATGAACTCGTGGCCGTCGACCTCGGCGTCGCCATAGTGGCGGTCGCGCGTCAGCCCGGCAAAATCGGCGACGATGGCGTCACGCCGTTTCGTCAGCCGGTTGAACAGCGTCGACTTGCCGACGTTCGGTCGACCGACGATGGCCAGGACGGGCTTCATACTCGGGGCGCGACCTGGCTACTGCGGCCGGAACGCGAAGAAGCCGCCGTTGCGCGTGGCCACCAGCAACGTGTTGCCCGACAACACCGGCGTGCCGACCACCTGCGAGCCATCGGTCGCCAGTCGCAGCAACACCTGGCCGTCCTTGCGGTCGAGGAAATGCACATATCCCTCGAGATCGCCGAAGGTGACCGTCGGCCCGATGCTGGCCGGCGCACTCAGGCCGCGGTACAGCAAACGCTCGCTGGTCCATGCCGTCTCGCCGCTGTCGGCCTTCCAGGCCACGATCCGGTCGCTGGCATCGGCGCCGAAGATCATTTCGTCGTCGCCGCCGATGGCGTTGATGCCGCCGGTATTTCGCGACCACAACAGCCGGCCGGTCAGGGCATCGGCACAACCCACCGACACCTGGAAGGAACGTGCGCAGATGCGGTTTCCCAGTCGCAGCGCAGGTCCGACCAGGTCGGCCAGGCGTTCGATCTCGTTGCTGCCGCGGGGTGCACCCAGCGGCACCTCCCAGCGCACTGTGCCGCGGTCGGGGTCGATGCCGGCCACGCGCGCGCCCTGACCGGCGACGAGCGTGTTGCCCACCGCCGTGAGCACGCCGATGTGCAACAGCGTCAAGGCCTCGCCGGGTCGCGCCAGCGACCACAGCCTCTTGCCGTCCAGCGCATCGAAGGCATGCACCGCCCGATCCACACCGATCACGAAGACGCGTTCGCCGGCCACAAGCGGCGGCGTGCTGACGCGCGAATTGAGTTGCGCCCGCCACAACTCCTTCGTGCCTTCGAAGGTGATCAGCACATTGTCCTGCGTCACCACCGCATAGAAGCGCCCGTCGCTGCCAATGCCGGCGCTGATCGGCGCACCGACGTTGGCGCGAAAGGTCTCGCGCCCGCTGTTGGCATCGAGCGCGAGGATCGTGCCGTCGGTGGAGGCAACGATGAAATTGCCCTCGCGCACCAGCATCGCCAGCGGGAACTTGACGCTGTCGAGTTTGGCCGACCAGACCTGCCGCCCGGCGATCTTCGGCGTGACGTTGGCCAGCGGCGTCGGCTTGGGTTTGTCGCCGGAACAAGCCGCCAGCAACACGACGGCCAGCGTCAGCCAGCACCCACCGATGACCCGAACGAGCCGCCTGTGGATCACTGCGGCGCCCCCGGCGCGGCGGCGGCACTGGCCGCCAGCGGCGGCGCCGCCAGCGCGGTGAGCTTGGCATCGATCAGGCGGCGGTACTCGAGCTTCTCGTCCATGCCCTTCCAGGCCGCCTGATAGGCAGCACGCGCCTGGTCCGGCTTGCCCTGCGCCATCAGCACATCGCCGCGCCGGTCGGCCACCAGCGCGGCAAAGGTGGGCGCGGTGGCGCCGTCCAGTAGCTTCAGCGCGGCGTCGTAGTCCTTGGCCTGCAGCGACAGCGCGGCCAGGCGCAACCTGGCAATCGTCTTGTACTCGTCTTCGCCGGCGTTGTCCGCCAGCCAGTTGAGGCTTGCCGTCGCGGCATCGAGCTGGCCGCGCTCGAACTGCACGCGTGCCGCCAATGCCGCGCCCTGCTCGGCAAAGACCGTGCGCGGGTAGCGCTCCTTCAGATCGTTGAACACCTGGCCGGCACGCTGGGCGTCACCGGCCTGCGCCGCCAGATCGAGTTGTTCGAACAGCGCCCCGGCCTTGGTGGCTTGATCGCGTTGCCACCACTTCCAGGCGTTCAAGCCGGCATATACCGCCATGGCCGCGACCAGCGCCCAGGTGATGAGGTTGCCGTACTGCTTCCAGAAGGCCTTGAGGGCATCGAGCTGCTCCTGCTCCTGCAGGTCGAGGGGTGTGGCCATGGGTCCTTGGTGCGGGTATGAAGCCGGAACAACCGGCAATTATGCGGTGCGCAGTTCCTGCGCCCAGGCCTGCACATCGGCCAGAACGCGCGTGCGCTGCGCCGCGGCCATGTCGCGCAAGGGCTTGATCGAAACCTCGCCGCGCGCCAGTTCATCGGCGCCGAAGATCAGCGCATGGCGCGCTCCACTGGCATCGGCCTTGCGGAGCTGCGACTTCATGCTGCCCTGGCCGTCCTTGCCGGCGGCATGCAGCAGCACCGACAGCCCTTGCGCGCGCAGCGCCTCGGCGGCAGCCGTCGCCTGCGGCAATGCGGCAACGTCGGGGATGACGACATAGGCGTCCCAGGCCTGCGGGGCCGGGCCCAGCCCTTCCTGCTCGAGCAGATCGATCACCCGCTCGATGCCCAGGCCCCACCCGACCGCGGGCGCCGGCTTGCCGCCGATCATCTCGATCAGGCCGTCGTAGCGTCCACCGCCACACAACGTGCCCTGCGCGCCGAGCCGGTCGGTGATCCACTCGAACACCGTGAGGTTGTAGTAGTCCATGCCGCGCACCAGGCGCGGGTTGATGCGATAGGGCTGGCCGGCGGCATCGAGCACGGCGCGCACCGCGCCGAAGTGGCGCAGCGACGCCTCGCCCAAAAAGTCCATCAGCTGCGGCGCCGCTTCGATCAAGCCCTGCATCGCCGGGGTCTTGCTGTCCAGGATGCGCAGCGGATTGCTGTGCAGGCGCCGGCGCGCCTCGGCGTCGAGCACCTCCTGATGCGCCTCGAGGTGCGCCACCAGCGCGGCGCGGTGCGCGCGCCGTTCCTCCGGCTGGCCCAGGCTGTTGAGTTCCAGCCGGACATCGCCCAGGCCCAGGTCGCGCCACAGCGCGCGCGCCATCAGGATGACTTCGGCATCGACGTCGGGGCCGGCAAATCCCAGCGCCTCCACGCCCACCTGGTGGAACTGGCGGTAGCGGCCACGCTGCGGCTTCTCGTGGCGGAACATCGGGCCGATGTAGTACAGCCTCTTGCCACCGTCGTACAGAAGGTTGTGTTCACTGACCGCGCGCACCACACCAGCAGTGGCCTCGGGTCGCAGCGACAGCGCATCGCCATTCATGCTGTCGGTGAACGAATACATCTCCTTTTCGACGATGTCCGTGACCTCGCCGAGGCCGCGCACGAACAGTGGCGTCGGCTCGACGATCGGCGTGCGGATGCCCAGGTAGCCGTAGCGGCGCATCAGGTCGCGCACCTTGTGCTCGAACCAATCCCAGCGCGCCGATGCCGGCGGCAGGATGTCGTTCATGCCTTTGACGGCCTGGATCGCTTGGCTCATTGTCTTGACGAGTGGTTCGCTCGGTTGGCGTGGCAGCGTCGGGGCCGCTGCGCGCGGAGCTCAGCGCGCCGTGTCGGCCGCGGCGAAACGCCGCTGGATGTAGTCTTCGACGATGCGGTGGAATTCTTCGGCGATGCCGTCGCCGCGCAGCGTCATCGCCTTCTGGCCGTCGATGAATACGGGCGCGGCCGGCGCCTCGCCGGTGCCGGGCAGGCTGATGCCGATGTCGGCGTGTTTACTCTCACCCGGGCCGTTGACTATGCAGCCCATCACCGCCACCTTGAGGTTCTCGACACCCGGATAGCGGCTCTTCCACTGCGGCATCATCGCGCGCAGGTGGTCGTCGATGCGCTTGGCCAGCACCTGGAAGGTTTCGCTGGTGGTGCGCCCGCAGCCCGGGCAGGCGGTAACGCTGGGGTTGAAATTGCGCAGGCCCAGCGATTGCAGGATCTCCAGCGCGATCACCACCTCTTGCGTGCGCGCCTCGCCGGGCTGCGGCGTCAAGCTGACGCGGATCGTGTCGCCGATACCTTCTTGCAGCAAGACGCCCAGTGCGGTGCTCGACGCCACCGTGCCCTTGGTGCCCATGCCCGCTTCGGTCAGGCCCAGGTGCAAGGCATAGTCGCAGCGCCGCGCCAGCGCGCGATAGACGGTGACCAGGTCCTGCACGCCGCTGACCTTGCAGCTGATGATGATCTGCTCGGGCTTCATGCCCAGTTCGCGTGCGTAGTCGGCCGAGCCCAGGGCCGATTGCACCAGCGCCTGATACATCACCGACTTGGCATCCCACGGTTCAGCGCGCTGAGCATTGGCATCCATCATCGAGGCCAGCAGTTCTTGGTCCAGGCTGCCCCAATTGACGCCGATGCGCACCACCTTGTCATGGCGAATCGCTGCTTCGATCATGGCGGCAAACTGGCGGTCGCGCTTGTCGCCCTTGCCGACATTGCCGGGATTGATGCGGTATTTGCTCAGGGCCGACGCCATCGCCGGGAAGTCGGTCAGCAGCCGGTGGCCGTTGTAGTGGAAGTCGCCAATCAGCGGCACCGCGATGCCCATGCGGTCGAGCTGCTCGCGGATGTGCGGCACGGCCTGGGCCGCCTCGGGCGTGTTGACGGTGATGCGCACCAGTTCCGATCCGGCCTGCGCCAGTTCCTTGACCTGGATGGCCGTGCCGATGACATCCACCGTGTCGGTATTGGTCATGGCCTGCACGCGCACTGGCGCGGCGCCACCGATCGTCACCGTGTGACTGCCCCAGCGCACGGTGGCCTGACGCGTGCGGCGCGGCATCACGCCGGCGCTCAGGATGGGCGTGTCGTCGTCAGCGTGGGACATCGATGTCATTTGAGTTCCAGCCGCGCGATGTTGTCCTTGGTGCTCGGGCCCAGATCGACGTTCTGACCGCGGAACTGCAGCTGCGTGACAGCCGCATTGCCGATCTTCAGCTTGAAGGGCAATGCGCCGTCCAGGCCCAGGCTTTCGCCGGGCTGCAGCACTCGCCGCACCAGCACCGTTCCGGCCGCGTCGATGACCTCGATCCAGGATGCATTGCTTGCACTCAAGACGAGCAGCCCGCCCGCGCCATCGGCGGCCGCACTGCCTGCGCTGTCCACCGGGGGCATGGAATGCACCACCTCCACCATCGCCGCAGAGGCCGCGTCCGATGCCGCCGACTCGGCCGTCGCGGCCGCGGTGTCGGTCGGTGGCCGCGGCCGTGCCCGATGCCGTGGGCGCCTCGGCCGGGCGGACGACGAGGGGCGGGGTAACGGCGCTCGCCGATGGCCCGCCGAGCCACGACTGCCACCAGCCGGCCGGCGCCAGGAACAAGGCCAGCGCGGCCGCCAGCACCAGCAGCGCAGCCCAGACGAGTGGATGGCGTGCCAGGCCCAGGTCCACCGGATCGGAGCGGCCCGTGCGGTCGCGGAACGGCGCATTCAGCCCGCCGGCCACATCGGCCAGCGCCGTTGCGCCCAATCGCGGCAACTGCGCCAGCACGGGCGCCGGGTCGATCTTCAAGGCACGGCAAACCGTCATCGCCAGCGCGCGCGTGAAGGTTGCGTCGGGCAACTCGTCGAAGCGGTCCGCCTCCAGCGCTTCGAGCTTGCGCTGCGGAATCTTGATCGATGCCGCCAGCGCCGCGATATGCAGCCCCTGACTTTCGCGCGCGGCGCGCAGCAGCGCGCCGGCGCCGCCACCTCCTGCGGCTTTGCCGGCCACGGTGGCCTCACTCATCGAAACGCCCCTGTTCGAACGCGAAGGCCTCCGGGGATTTCGGGTAGCGCTCCTGCAAGTGCTTGCCCAGCACCCGGGTCGCGGCCTGGTTGCCCAGCTTGTGCTCGATGCGGGCGGCCAGCCACAGCGACTGTGCATTGGTCTGCACCGGCACCTTGTTGACGCGGTCGATGTAGAAGCGGGCACGCTCATATTCGCCGCGCCGGTACTGCACTTCGGCCAGGTTCATCGCCGTCGCCGCGCTACTCGGGTCGATCTGGTAGGAGCGCGCCAAAGAGCTCTCGGCATCGGCCAGCCGGCCATCGCGCGCCTGGCAATTGCCCATCGCCCGCAGCGTCATCGCCGCACCGCGATAGTTGGGTTGCACCAGCGCATTGTTGAACTGCGCATCGGCCTCGGTGTAGCGCTGGTTCTGGCAAAGGAACCAGCCGTAGTTCTGCATCGCGTCGGCGTCGCGCGGGTTGATCTGCAACGCGCGCTGGAAGCTGGACTCGGCTTGCGTGGTGTTGCCCAGGCTGGCATAGATCAGGCCGCGCAGGCTGTAGGCCGGGCCGTAGTCCGGCACGGCCTCGATCACCTTCTTGATTTCCGTCAGCGCGGTCTCTGACTGCCCGCGGCTGAAGTACAGGCTGGCCAGCTCCAGGCGGGTGTCGGCCAGCTTCTTGATGGACTTTTCGTCCATCGGCGCATCGCTCACCTTGTCGTCGCCTTTGACCTCGGTGCGCGTGACGGTGCTGGTGCAACCGGCCGCCAGCAACAGCACCGTGGCCAACCCGAGCGCGCGCCGCCGCAGGCCGGTCATCGGGCCACCTCCGGCGGCGCAGCGGCAAGGATGCGCACAGGCTCGCGCCGCAGCCGCTGCCCTACACGCGTGCGGTCCTGCACCTCGCCCGCCAGCTGCCCGCAGGCCGCGGCGATGTCGTCGCCGCGCGTTTTCCGCACCGTGGTAACGATGCCGGCGCTGCGCAACACGTCGGCAAAGGCGCCGACGCGTGCCGGCGTCGAACGCAACAAGCCCGACGCCGGGAAAGGATTGAAGGGAATCAGGTTCAGCTTGCAGCGCAGCGCCGGTGACCCATCTTCCAGGCCGCGCACCAGTCGCACCAATTGCTGCGCCAACTCGGGCGTGTCGTTGACCTGCTGCAGCATGCAGTACTCCAGGGTAATGAAGTCCCGCGGCGCAGCATCCAGATAGCGGTTGCAGGCCGCCAGCAGCTCGCGCAGCGGGTACTTGCGGTTCAGCGGCACCAGTTCGTCGCGCAGCGCATCGTTCGGTGCATGCAGCGATACCGCCAGCGCCACCGGGCAGTCGTCGCGCAGCCGGTCGATCATCGGCACCACGCCCGAAGTGGACACGGTGACACGCCGGCGCGACAGACCGTAGGCATGGTCGTCGAGCATCACGCGCAGCGCCGGCAACAGCGCGGCGTAGTTCTGCAGCGGCTCGCCCATGCCCATCATCACGACATTGGTGATGGCGCGTGCGCCCTCGGCCAGGCGCAAACGCTCACGCAAACGGCCTTCGGCAAACCACAACTGGCCGAGGATTTCCGCCGTGCCCAGGTTGCGGCTGAAGCCCTGGTGGCCGGTCGAGCAAAAGCGGCAACCCACGGCGCAGCCGGCTTGCGACGACACGCAGAGCGTGCCGCGATCGGCTTCGGGAATGAACACCGTCTCGACCGCATTGCCCTGCCCGACGTCGAACAGCCACTTCAAGGTCCCGTCGGCGGCGGCCTGCTCGCTCAGCAGCGCCGGCGCCGCCACCGTGGCCACACCGGGCAACTTGTCGCGCAACGATTGCGCCAGGTTCGACATGCGCGAGAAATCCGCCTCGCCCTTTCGATGCACCCAGCGAAACAGCTGCTGCGCACGAAAGCGCTTCTCGCCAAGGCCGTCGCAGAACGCCGTCAGGCCGTCGAGGTCCAGATCGAGCAGGTTGACCGCGCCCATGCGCTGCAGCGACCGCGTGCGATGCCGCCGTCAGCGGCTGTGGATCGCCATGCCGGGGAAGAAGAAGGCGATCTCCACGGCGGCGGTTTCGGGGGCGTCGGAACCGTGCACCGCATTGGCGTCGATGCTGTCGGCGAAGTCGGCGCGGATGCTGCCCTTCTCGGCCTTCTTCGGGTCGGTGGCGCCCATCAGCTCGCGGTTGCGCGCAATCGCGCCCTCGCCCTGCAGCACCTGGATCATCACCGGTCCGGAAATCATGAAGCCGACCAGGTCGTTGAAGAAGGGCCTCTCCTTGTGCACCGCGTAGAAGGCCTCGGCCTCGGCACGTGACAGCTGCGCCATGCGCGCCGCGACGATCTTCAGCCCGGCGGATTCAAAGCGGGCATAGATCTGGCCGATCACATTCTTGGCCACGGCATCGGGCTTGATGATCGACAGGGTGCGTTCGGTCGCCATGAAAAATCTCTCCTGAATCAAGGACTTGGGTAGGGTAGGGACAGGTCATTGCTGACCCATCCCCCCCTAAGAACCGGACTTGCGACTTTCACCGCATCCGGCTCAAGCACAACATGTGGCGATGATGCGCAAAGCCATTAATTTTAGCATCGCAGCTCACTACTCACCGCCCTGAGCCTCATTCCGAGGCCGGCTTCGCCACCGTCAAACCTCTGGCATGCAGTTGGACATGACACACCGGGTGCAGCAGCACCCGGTTCTTCAACGAGTCCGACCCGCCCGCCACCCTTGGGACCAGGTGATGGTCGTGCCAGCCCCCTTCTTCGGTGATGGCCCTGTTGCATAGAGCGCACTTGCCCTGCTGTTCGACGTACAGCGTTGCCCATTGCTTGAGGTACGCCCTGCTTCTCAGCAGGCGCTTCGCGCTCAGGTCTTCACCATGCGCCTCCCACCGTGGATCGAAGGGGTTGTAGCCCCCCATCACCTTCCGGTGCCGGACAATGTCCGTATCGGCGAGCCGATACAGCCGCACCCACTGCGTTTCGCCATCCTCCGACCGAGTCCCGGTTGCGAACTCGGTCCTGCCTTCGATGGTCGGCCAGTACTTCTCGGCCACCCACTTCGGGCTCTTCTTCGGATGCCTGCGACGTGCCCAGCGCGTCAACCGCCACCACAGCAGCGAGTCGAGTCTGCTGAACGTCTCCTTGGCGACCACCGGGTGGTGGTACTGAGCCCAGCCTCGCAGGACCGGATTCAGCAGCCTGATGAGCTCGGCCTGTTTCACCATCAGGTTGGCCTTCACGATCTCCCTGACCTTGCCGTAGAACGCTTGCACGTTCTTCTTGCTCGGCTTGATCAGCAGGGTTCCCGAGTACTTCCGGAAATTCCAGCCGAGGAAATCGAACCCCTCGTCGACGTGCGTGACTCGCGTCTTTGCCGGCGACAGTCGCAAACCTCGTTGGGCGAGGAATGTTTCCACCCACGGCCGGACTGTCGTGACCAGGAGGTCTTGCGACGCTCCCGTGATCACGAAGTCGTCGGCGTACCGGACCACATTGACCTTGAGTCTCTCGGCCTTCGACTTGCCCAGCGTCGCACCGAGGTGCGCCAGCAGGCCCGTTTCCAGCCCGTTCAATGCCACGTTCGCCAGGGTTGGCGAGATGATGCCGCCTTGCGGCGTGCCTGCTTCGGTGCTTGCCAGTTGGCCCTTGTAGACCACTCCCGCCTTCAGCCACTTGTTCAGGATCACCCGGTCCATGCGGACCTGGCTCACCAGCCACTCGTGGTTGATGTGATCGAAGCAGCCTTCTATGTCCGCTTCCAGCACCCATGGGGCCGAGGCCTTCTGGGACAGGCAGACGAACAACTGGCTCATGGCATCGGCCGTCGAGCGGTTGCGCCGAAAGCCGTAGCTGTTCGGGTCGCTCTGCGACTCCACGACGGGTTCCAGACCCAGCAGGTGGAGAGCCTGCATCGCCCGGTCCTTCATCGTCGGAATGCCCAGCGGGCGCTCCTTGCCATTCGCCTTCGGGATGTAGACCCGCCTCAACGGCTGCGGCCGGTATCCCCTTTGCTGCTTGATAGCACTGACAGCCTTCCATTTGCAGGTCGGCGTGCCCCACAGCTCGCGGTCGACGCCTGCCGTCCGCTTGCCTTGGTTCTCTGTCACTCGGCGCACCGCCAGTGCCCTGGCAGTGAACGAGCGGATCAGCGACCTTTGCAGGGCTTTCACCCTGCGCCAATCGCTTTCCTGCGTCGCCTTCGCGATTCGCATCTGCATCGTTCTCACGTGCCGTTCAACCCGGCGCCAGTCGATGGCCTGCCAGTCGTTCGGCCCGTGCGAGGACGCAGAACCATCGTTGTCGATGATCTCTTCCATGCTGACCTCGTTGGTTCACCCGTCGAGGACACGCACGTCTGCCCCGAAGGGAAACGCTGCGTCCCTTCGGGGCTTTGTAGAACTCAGCAACCGGCTCGCGACGGTTGCACCATGTGGAAGTGGGCCTGCTTTCGCAGCGGGGCAAATCTTGAACCCCTGTCCCGGCGATTACAGCCGGGCGTTCGCTTTTTCCACGATCCCATACCCCCTCGCCCGACAGGTCGCCTTGCGGCTTCCCTGCCTGCGCGCCGGAGCGCGCAGGCAGACGGTGGGGCTTACCACGTTCCTTGGTTCGCCGACAGCGCGGTGTTGATCCGCGATGCCTGTCCGTTTAGGGTCTGTCTCTCCCGGGGCTGCTTCGATAGCGACGTGTTCTCAGCTTTGACGAGAACAACTCAGCAGCGCGCCCTTTTGGCTGTGGCCTGACAGCAGGTTTGGCCACTCAATGCTGACCCGGGTTCCATCGACAGTTCACATCCGTTACCCATGCGGAACTCGCCTTGTCCCTCGTCCGCCGTCCTGCTGGCAGAGTCCATGCATGCCCTCGCGGGTCATACGCGCCACCGAGGTGGGAGACGTTGTCGGATGAGCTTCACACAGGCCCGTTGCCGGTCCTGCATGTCATCGTAGGCGACCACTGGTCGCACAGTGGGTCACATTCATGACAGGCGTCATGCGTGACAAGGCGATCCAAGACTTCATTGCTCTATTGGAGCAGTTGCTACCGTCTCCCGACGGCGTGCGAGTGCCACTGAGGGTGGCGACTGATGCACGCAACTCTGTCACGGTCCGCCTCAGGCAGTGCCTGAGGCTTTCCGTCACGGCATCCGCGAATCGCGGATGTTGCTCCGGCAGGACATTCGTCCTGCGACCGGGACAAGTCCCGGTCATTCTCTAGGGCTGCATTACCCAGCAGCTAGGGAGAGCAACACAAACGTGTCGCACCAAAGCCTTGGATTCTAGCCTGCGTACCGTGCCGACCGGCACGCGCTCGGCGTCAGCGTCCGCGCCCGCCTTGCCCGCCGCCGCGCCCGGCGGCTTGCCGCGACCGCCGCCGGGCCGCCCCCGGCCCCCCGCCTTGCGCGTGAAGGCATCGGCACCGATGTAGCCCACGGCGGTCTGCATCGGATCGGGCTGGCGCTGCGCGCCGGGCTTCTTCTTCCCCCGGCGCCGCCTCGGCCACCGCCACCACGGCCTGCACCGCCCCCACCACCGCCCCCGCCACCGGGGCCCTTTTGCACGAAGCGACGGTCGTAGGTCTGCTGAAGCGGGTTTGGGATCGGGCCGTCCTCGCTGGGTTCCGGGCGCCGGAGCGATCCTGCTGCATCGCGCGCTTGTCGAAGGTCTGCTGCAGCGGGTTCGGGATCGGGCCGTCCTCGCTGAGTCAGGGCGACGCGAGCGCTCCTGCTGGATGCGCGCGCTTGTCGAAGGTCTGTTGCAGCGGGTTGGGGATCGGGCCGCCTTCGCCCCGTTCGAGCTGCTCGGGGCGCTCATGCCGGCATGCCAGGTCTGGCCGCGGGCCACGGTCGCCACCGCCGTCGCGGCGGCGGTCGTTGCGTGCCTTGCGGCCGCCGCGCCGGCTGCGGCGTTCGCCCTCGGGACGCGGCAGGCCGCCATCGCCCTCGCCGGGCTGCGCGCCGTTGGCCGGCCGGGGCGGCGGCTTGGCCGCGCGCCGCAGCGTCCACACGTCGGCCTCGTCAAGATCGACCCAGATGCCGCGCCGCAGCCCGCGCGGCAGCACGACCGACCCGTAGCGCACGCGGATCAGCCGGCTGACGGCATGGCCGACCGCTTCGAAGAGCTTGCGCACTTCGCGGTTGCGCCCTTCGGTGATGACCACGCGATACCACCGGTTGGCGCCTTCGCCGCCGCCGTCCTCGACGCTCTTGAAAGCGGCGTTCTGGCCATCGACCTCGACGCCTTCGAGCAGACGCTCGCGCTGCGCACTCGTCCAGCGCACCCAGCACGCGCACGGCATATTCGCGCTCGACGCCGAAACGCGGGTGCATCAGCTGGTTGGCCAGTTCGCCTGAGTTGGTGAACAGCAGCAGGCCTTCGGTGTTGATGTCCAGCCGACCCACCGATTGCCACTTGCCTTGCGACAAGCGCGGCAGGCGGCGGAACACGGTGGGACGGTGCTGCGGGTCGTCATGGGTCACCACCTCGCCGGCCGGCTTGTGATAGGCCAGCACGCGCGGTGGCGGCGGCGTGATGCGCGCCTTGATCACTTTGCCGTCGATGCGCAACTGGTCACCGAAGGAGATGCGCTGCCCGACATGCGCCGGCTCGCCGTTGACGGTGATGCGCCCTTCGTCCACCAGTTGTTCCATGTCGCGCCGCGAGCCGATGCCGGCCTGGGCCAGCACCTTCTGCAGCTTGGGCGCATCGGGCTCGGGCGCCAGCACTCGCTTGGACGGCTCCTCGACTGCTTGCTCGTCCACAGCCTCCGGCGCTTCGACGTCGTAGGCACCCGAGAGCACGTTGGCGAAGACTTCGCCCACCTCGGGCTGCGGCAGGTGCCGGCGTGTTTCGGCGTCGGGCGCGTCGCACCGCATCACCGGTCTCGGCGGTGTTCTCGCCAGGAGCGCTGCCGTCGCGCGACGCGTCGCCACCGCGCCGACCGCGCCGACGATTGCGATTGCGCGCGGGCTTGCCGCTGCGTCCGTGAACTGCCGACCGACATCGACCGGCTTCTTCGGCGCCTGGCGCGGCTGCTCGGCGAGATCGGCCAGTCGCCGGCAACGGCGCCGCGTCCTGTCGGCGCAGACGAAGGCGACGTCGTCAGCGGCCCCGCATCGGCAGGTCTGGCCACGGGGTGGCCGCTACCGCCGTGCAGAGGGCGTGTCGCATCGCCACCGCCTGTGGCTTGCGCGGCGGCGCGCTTGCGCTTCTCGACCGGTTCGACGGTCGCGGGCGGGGTGGGCGTATCGGTGTCGTCAGAGCTTCATGCGTTGGCAGCGTGACGGTCAAGGGGCGTGTCGGGATCGGTGGATTGGGGCGTTTCGGCGTCGCGCCGGCGCTTCGAGCGCGTCGCCAGGCCTCCGGCGGCGCGCCGGATTCGGCGGATTCCAACAACGAAGGCTGCGCCGTACTCAAGGCCGTCGAGCGACGACAGCGGCACCTGGCCGTCCATCGCCGCAGGCAGCTGGTCCAGGCTGGCCAGGCCCAGATCGTCGAGGAAACTGGCGCGTCGTCGCGTACAGCGCCGGTCGCCCCGCCGTTTCGCGGTAGCCGATGCTTTCGATCCAGCCGCGGTCCTCCAGCGACTTGACGATCTGCGTGGTCACGCCGACGCCGCGAATGTCCTCGATGTCGCCGCGCGTCACCGGCTGGCGGTAGGCGATGATCGCCAGCGTCTCCATCGCCGCACGCGAATAGCGCGGCGGCTTTTCGGGGTTCAGCCGGTCAAGGTATTCGCGCATCTCGGGACGGCTTTGCAAGCGCCAGCCCGATGGCCAGCGCCACCAGTTCGCAACCGCGATCCTGCCAATCGGTCGCCAGATCATCGAGCAGGCCGCGCACGGTGTCGGCGCCGAGTTGCTGATCGAACAACACGAGCATCTCGCGCAGCGGCAGCGGGGCCTGCGCGCAGATCAGCGCAGTCTCGAGGACGCGTTTCGCATCCTGTGTATTCATGGACAAAGGTCTTGGTTTGGGTGCCGCGGCATCGCGGCGGCGGATATTCAGGGCCATCGTCGGGCGATCGGCTAACGACGCACCAGCGGTGCGATCGAACGCAATGCGGGATGAGATGTCAGCGCTGGGGTCGACGGCTTCCGTCACTGCGGATGTCCAGCACTGTCGGCAGCCACTGCCCGGCGGTAGCTGCCGACCCGGCGACCAGTGCACGGGTTCGGGCGCAGTCGCCACCGGAAAGACGATTGTAGCGCGCCCGCTCAATCGCCGACGCTCGCGCCGGCAACCTGCGCCCAGGCCGCGGCAAAAGTCGGCGGGCGGCGGGCACGTCGAAAGTCCAGCGCCTCGCACGTGATCGGGTGCTGACAGGCGCAGCTGCTGTGCATGCAACGCCTGGCGCTGCAGACCCAACGCCGGCGCGCCGCCATAGAGCGCGTCGGCCACCAGCGGGATGGCCGCGCGAGGCCAGATGCACGCGGATCTGGTGCGTGCGACCGCTGTGCAGCTTGCACAGCCAACGCGCTGAAACCGTCGCGCTGGGCCAGGCAGCGTCACGTCGGTGCGCGCCGGCTTGCCACCGGCCACCACGGCCATGCGCACGCGCGACACCGGGTCGCGGCCGATGGCGCGCTTCGATGCGACTGCTCGGCCGGCTCCACCCGGCCATGCGCCAACGCCCGATAGTGGCGTTGCACCTCGCGCGCGGCAATGGCGCGCGACAGCGCCGTCACCGCCGGCAGCGTCTTGCCCACCACCATCAGGCCCGAGGTGTCCTTGTCGAGCCGGTGCACGATGCCGGCGCGCGGCAGCGACGCGGCGCCGGCGTGGTGCGCCAGCAGGCCGTTCAGCAAGGTGCCCGACCAGTTGCCGGGCGCCGGATGCACGACCAGGCCCGCCGGGCTTGTTCAGGACCAGCAGGTGCGCGTCCTCGAACACGATGTCCAGCGCCATCGGCTCGCGGCGTGAAGGCGCGGCTTTCTTCGGTGGGCACCAGTTCGAGCTGCACCTGCTGGCCGGCGCGCAGCTTGCGCGCGACCACGCCGGCGACGCTCGCCATCGACCTGCACATGCCCGCGCTCGACCAGCGACTGCAGGTGGTTGCGCGAGAACTCCGGCGCCAGGTCGCACCAGCACCTTGTCCAGACGCATGGCCGTGATGCGCTCGCTCGACGCGCAACTCGCGCGACTCGTAGGTGCGCGATCGCAGCCTCGACAGCGTCCTGCGCTGTCGTCGGGCGCATCCGGCGCGCGACGGCACGCGCGGCTCTTTATAATCGGCCACGTCTACTTCCCTGCCGGCACTGAAGGCCAGCGCGCCGGCCCGACCCGATGTCCGCATCTCGATTCAGGCGTGTTGCCGCACAGCGCTGCTGCTGGCGCTTGGTGCTGGCAGGCTGCAGCTCGACCAAGCCCGACCGCCAACCGCCGACGCATCGGCGACGGCTGCGGTCGAACAATTGTATGCAGACGCCAAGAGCGACATCGCCAGCCGGCGCCTACGACACGCGCCATCAAGACACTGGAGCGCGTCGAAGGCCGCGCCGCCGGCACGTTGCTGGCGCAGCAGGCGCAACTCGACCTGGCCTACGCCTACTGGCGCAGCGGCGAGCGCGCGCAGGCGCTGGCGACGATCGAGCGCTTCATCAAGCTCAACCCGTCGAGCCCGGCGCTCGACTACGCGCTGTACCTGCGCGGCGTGATCAATTTCAACGACGACATCGGCGTGCTGGGCAGCCTGGCGGGGCAGGACTTGTCCGAGCGCGACCAGCGCGCCTCGCGCGATGCCTACCAGGCCTTCAAGCAGTTGGTCGACCAGTTCCCCGAGCTCGGCCTATGCCGAGGACGCGCGCGTGCGCATGGACTACATCGCCAACTCGCTGGCCAACTACGAGTTGCACGTGGCGCGCTACTACTTCCGCCGCGGCGCCTATCTGGCGGCGGTCAACCGCGCGCAGCTCGCGGTGACCGACTACCAGGGTGCGCCGGCCAACGAAGAGGCGCTGTACATCATGGTGCAGGGCTACGACAAGCTGGGGCTCGGACACGTTGCGCGACGATGCCAACCGCGTCTTCCAGAAGAACTTCCCCAACAGCGTCTTCCCCACGCAGGGGCTGAGCCGCACCGGCAAAGCCTGGTGGCACATCTGGAACTGAAGCCGCGCTGTTCAATGCCCGGCGGCCAACGCGGCCAGCCACTCCATGGCCTGCGGCTCGCTCGACAACTCGCCCATCGGTGGCAAGGCCGCGCGCAGCCGGGCGCCGTAGCCCATCTGCCGCAGGCGCGGGTCGCACACCACCAGCAGGCCACGGTCGCTCTCGCTGCGGATCAGCCGCCCACCGCCCTGCTTCAGCGACACCGCGGCTTCGGCGACGAAGTACTCGTTGAAGGCATTGCCGCCGCGCGCCTCGATTTGCTTGCACGCGCGCCTCGACCAGCGGATCGTTCGGCGGTGGAAACGGCAGCTTGTCGATCAACACGCACTGCAGCGCATCGCCGGGCACGTCGATGCCTTCCCAGAAGCTCTGCGAACCCAGCAGCACGCAGCCTCGGCCGTCGCCGAAGCGCTGCAGCAGCGTGCGCTTGGGCTCGCTGCCCTGCACCAGCAACTCCAGGTCACCTGGCCTTCGAGTTCCAGGGCCCTGCGCATCGCATCGGCGATCAACGGCAGCACGCGCAGCGTGGTGGTGAGCACGAAGCAGCGTCCGCCCAGCGCTTGCGCGCAGCGCGCCGCCAGCGCACCCACGGCGGCCGGGTGGGCCGGATCGTTGGGCTTGGGAAAGGGCGTCGGCACCCACAGCCGCGCATGGGCGCGGTAGTCGAAGGGGCTGCCCACGCGCAGCGTGACGGCGTCTTCCAAGCCCGGTGGCCGCGCGTGAACCAGCTCAGGCGTTCGTCGTCGCCCAGCGTGGCCGAGGTGAAGATCCAGGTCCTGGCGGCCAGCGCGCCGCTGTTCGCTCAGCATGTCGCGGATGTCCAGCGGCGATTCGACCAGCCGCGCCTGCTGCGGCGACAGGTCGATCCAGCGCACGTGGTCGGCGGCCGTCGGCTGGCCGAAGCGCTCGGCCTGCTCGGCAACGGCCAGCGCGCGCTGCGCCAGCTTGTCGAAGTCCGGGCCGATCTCCGCCGTCGGCCGCAGAGGCATTGGCGGCGGCATCGGCCGCCTGCGCCAGCGCCTGCAGATCCCGGCACCCAGCCGCGCGCTACGCTGCGCGCTCGTCCCAGCGCAGCTTGATCACGCCGCGCACGTCGCGCAGTGGGCCGGCACACAGCAAACGCAAGTTCGCGCGCCGCCTGCTCCAAGCGCGGCCGACAGGCCAGTGCCAGTCGCTGCAGGCCGCGGGCCTGTTGCGAGACCGAGCGGCCAGCAGGTCACGCGCCAGGTCGAGCAGTTGCGCCGTGCCCAAGCGTGCGGCCCAGAAACTGCACGCCGGCTTCGACCAGCTGGTGCGCCTCGTCGAACACAGCGGCATCCACCGTCGGCAGCAATTCGGCCACGCCGCTGTCGCGCAGAGCCATGTCGGCAAAGAACAGGTGATGGTTCACCACCACCAGGTCCGCCGCCATCGCGTCGCGCCGGGCATGCATGACGTGGCAGGACTTGAACTGCGGGCATTCGCTGCCCAGGCAGTTGTCGCGCGTCGAGGTCACCAGCGGGATCACTGGCGAGCGGTCGTCCAGCCCTTCCATTTCGGCGAGGTCGCCGCTGCGCGTGGACTGCGCCCAGATTTCCACCCGCGCCAGCGTGCGCATTGCCCAGCGGTCGGGCAGTTCAGCGCTCTGCCGCGCCTGCTGCAGGCGCTGCAGACATAGGTAGCTGGCACGTCCCTTCAGCAGCGCCAGCGTGGACGGCAGGCCCAACGCCGTGCACAGCCCGGGCAAGTCGCGCAGGAACAACTGGTCCTGCAGGTTCTTGGTGGCGGTGCTGACCAGCGCGCGCCGCCCGGACAGCAGCAGCGGCACCAGGTAGGCGAAGGTCTTGCCGACGCCGGTGCCGGCTTCGGCGACCAGGGCACCGCGGTCTCGATCGCCAGCGCCACCTGGTGCGCCAGGCGCAATTGCACCTCGCGCTGCGCCAGATGCGGGTGGCTGCGGGCCAGCGGCACCGTCGCCGGCGAAGGCGACCGCCACCTGCTGGGTCAAGGGGGCCGGCGTCACGTGGCGCCGGCGGCGGGCGTGCTCAAGCCGGCGTCGGCGGATCGAGCTCGATTTCGAGACGAGCGATCTGGTCGCGCAGCGACAGGCGGCGCTTCTTCAGCCGCCGCAGCGCCAGGTCGTCGTCGGCACGCTCAAGGCCAGGCGATCGATCATGTCGTCCAAGTCCGCGTGTTCCATGCGCAATTCGATCGATTGCCGCTGGACAGAGTGCAAGTTGTCATCTATTTGCGGGCTTTGTGCCATGCCCGCGAGTTTATATTCCCTGGCATGACAGCACCAGAACAGGCGTTCCGGATTTCGGCCGCCACCGGCATGCACCGGGGCGACCGCGCCTACCAGCAGGACCAGGTGGAGGTCATCGCCCACGGCCGCGTGCCCGGTTGCGCCTTGGGCGTGGTGGCCGACGGCATGGGCGGCAAGAGCGGCGGGCGCAAGGCCGCCGACCAGGTGCATGCTGACCGGCGCGCCAGATCTTCGAGCGCTACGTGCCGGCCAAGGACGACCCCTGCGCCGTGCTGCGCCAGGTGGTGATGGAATCGCACCTGATGATCAAGCTGACGGCCATCACCGCCGAAGAAGAGCCGCACAGCACGCTGGCCGCGTTCATCGTCAACCCGTCGCTCGACGGCGGCATCGCGCATGCGGGCGATTCGCGCGTCTATCACTTCCGCGGCCCCGAGATGGTGATGCGCACCATCGACCATTCCTTCGTGCAGCGCCTGATCGACGAAGGGCGCGTGAGCGAAGAGGAAGCGCTGACCGCACCCGCAGGGCAACCTGCTGACCGGCTGCCTGGGCACGCAGCAGGATCCGCCGATCTCGCTGACGCCGATCGACAAGCTCGAGTTCGGCGATGCGCTGCTGGCTTGCAGCGACGGCCTGTGGCACTACTTCACGCCCAAGGAAATGGGCGCGATCCTGCACGCGCTGCCGCCGCGCGAGGCCAGCGAGATGCTGATCAACAAGGCGCGCCAGCGCGCGCGCGGCGGCGGCGACAACCTGTCGCTGGCCCTGCTGCGCATCGACCCCCTGGTGTAGCGGCGCTGGCCGCAGGCCCGCAGTGCGACGCCGCGCTGGCGGCGGAGCGGGCCGGCATCGGCAGCGGGCTGGATCTTCTTGCCGCTTGGCCGCACGCTCGGCCTGACGCTTTTCAGCCGCCTCGCGGCGCGCCTCGGCTTCGGCACATGCGGCGCTCGCTGCGGCCACGGCGCGCGCCGCGGCGTTGCCGGCATCGTCGGCGGTTTTCGAGGGCGCCGTGCGTGCTGGCTCTTGGCGGGCACGGCGCACTGGCGCGCGGCGCCGGTGGCGGCTGCGGCTTGGGCGGCGGCGGGCCTGCGCCTCGGCCGCTTTTCGGCAATTCGCCGACGGGCGTTTCTCGGCATCACGCTGCCGCTCGGCTTCGTCGAGCGCGAATTCGCGCTCGCGCAGCCGTGCCAGTGCCTCGCGCCGCTGGGTCTGCAAGGCTCATCGACGCAGGCCGTGACGATGAAGCGCTTGGCGCAGTCCGTCTCGCCCGCACGAAAGCCCGCCTCGAGGCCTTGCGCTCGCGCATGGATCTGCTTCCGCTCGGCCGCGACCTCGACCTGCGGCGGCCGGCCGACGCCCAGGCAGCGGCGCACGAGCCACAGCCCGATCGCGCAGCCAGGTGATCAGGCCGCGCCTCATGTCAGTGCGGTATCGACGTTGCGCCGCGTCAACGACAGGTAGGCCGTGGTCTGCATTTCTTCTCAGGCGCGACGCGGTGCGCGGGAATTCATGCGACCATCGGCCCTTCGGTGTACAGCGCCTCGGGCGGCACCGCCGCCGACAGGATCAGCTTGACATTGCCGGTCGTAGAGCACGTCCACCAGCCAGGTGAAGCGCCGCGCCTCGCTGGCCAGCCGCGGCGACATCTGCGGCACGTTGGACAGCAGCACGGTATGGAAGCGCGAGGCCAACTCGAGGTAGTCGTTCTGCGAGCGCGGCCCACCGCACAGCTGTGCGAAGTCGAACCACACCACGCCGCCGGCGCGGCGCAGCGCGCGCAACTCGCGCTGCTCGATGCGCAGCAGCGGCTTCCTCGTCGCGCACTTCCGCCAGACTCTTCGAACGCGGCCCGCATGCCCGCTTCGGCATGCGCGTCCAGCGGCGTGTGATAGACCCTCAGCCGATCCATGGTGCGCAGCGGTAGTCGGTGCCGGCATCGACATCCAGCACTTCGAGATGGCTCTTCAGCAGTTCGATGGCCGGCAGGATGCGCTCGCGGTGCAGGCCATCCGGGTACAGCGCGTCGGGATGGAAATTGGAGGTCGTGACGATGCTGACGCGGTTGGCGAACAGCGCCTGCAGCAGCCGGTGCAGGATCATCGCATCCGTCACGTCGGCAATGTGGAATTCGTCGAAGCAGATCAGCCGAAAGCGCCGCGCCATGCGCCGGCCCAGCTCGTCGAGCGGGTTGGCGATGCCGCGCAGATCCTGCAGTTCGCGATGCACCTCGCGCATGAACTCGTGGAAGTGCAGGCGGCCCTTGCGTCTCAGCGGCACCGACTGGAAGAAACAATCCATCAGGAAGCTTTTGCCGCGCCCGACGCCGCCATACATGTACACGCCGCGCGGGATCGGCGGATGGCGGATCATCTTCGTCAACGCATTGCTGCGCCGGCGCAGGTAGTCCAGCCATTCGTTCTCGCAGCGCTCCAGCGCGTCGATGGCCCGCAATTGGGCCGCATCGGCGCTGTAGCCGCGCTCGGCCAGCCGGCGTTGGTACAGCTCGCGAACAGCCATCGAGGGCGCGGGGCTGACCGGCTCAGAAGTTCAGCGTGCGCTTGTCCACGGCCAGCGCCGCTTCCTTCGTGGCTTCGCTCAAGACTGGGGTGGGCATGGCAGATGCGCGCGATGTCTTCCGAGCTGGCCTTGAACTCCATCGCCATCACGGCTTCGGCGATCAGCTCGCTGGCCATCGGTCCGATGATGTGTACGCCCAGCACCTCGTCGGTGGCGGCGTCGGCCAGCATCTTCACCATGCCGGTGGTGTCGCCCATGCGCACGCGCTCGGCCATTGGCCATGAACGGGAAGGTTCCGGCGCGGTAGGCGCTGCCTTCGGCCTCGAGTTGCTGCTCGGTGGCGCCGACCCAGGCAATCTCGGGGCTGGTGTAGATGACCCAGGGAACGTCGTTGTAGTTGACATGCCCGTGCTGGCCGGCAATGCGCTCGGCCACCGCCACGCCTTCCTCTTCGGCCTTGTGCGCCAGCATCGGCCCGCGCACCACGTCGCCCACCGCCCAGACGTTGGGCAGGTTGCTGCGGCACTCATCGTCAACTACGACGAAGCCGCGTTCGTCGAGCTTCAGGCCCACGCCATCGGCATTCAGCCCCGTGGTGTTCGGCACGCGTCCGATCGAGACGATCAGGCGCTCGACTTCCAGCTTGTGCTCGGCGCCAGTCGCGTCGGTGTAGTGCACCGCCACAGTCTTGTTGCCGACGCTTGACCTGGTTGATCTTGGCGCCGAGGTGGATCTGCAGGCCTTGCTTGGTGAAGAGCTTGTGCGCTTCCTTGGCGATCTGCTTGTCCACCGCACCCAGAGAAGGTGGGCAGCGCCTCGAGCACGGTGACCTGGGCCCCCAGGCGGCGCCACACCGAACCCATCTCCAGGCCGATCACGCCCGAGCCGATGACGCCCAAGGTCTTCGGCACGCCGCCCATGCGCAGCGCGCCGTCGTTGGACAGGATGCGCTGCTTCGTCGAAATCGGCGCCCAGGCAAGGCGCGCGCATTGGATCCGGTGGCGACGATGACATGCTTGGCGCACAGCTTGTCGGCCTTGTCGCCTTCGACAGCGATCTCATAGCCTTCTTCGTCGGCCGCAACGAAGGCGCCGCGGCCATGGAAGAAACTGACCTTGTTCTTCTTGAACAGATACAGGATGCCGTCATTGTTCTGCTTGACCACCAGGTCCTTGCGCGCCAGCATCTTCGCCACGTCGATGCGCAGGCCTTCAGCCCGATGCCGTGCTCGGCAAAGCCATGGCCGGCATGCTCGAAGTTTTCGCTCGACTGCAGCAAGGCCTTGCTCGGAATGCAGCCGACATTGGTGCAGGTGCCCCCGGTGCCGGGCCGCCGGCTGGCGCTTTTCCACTCGTCGATGCAGGCCGTGTTCAGACCGAGTTGGGCGGCGCGGATGGCGGCGATGTAGCCGCCGGGGCCGCCGCCAATGACGACGACATCGAAGTTCTTGGACATGGAATTTCCAGGTCGGGTTGGGTACGAAGCCGCTATTCCAGCGGCACGAAGATCCACAGAAGCAGATACACCACCAGGCCGGTGCCACCGAACATGAACAGCACGGCAAACATCAGCCGCCAGATCCATGCCTCGATGCCGCTGACTTCGGCAATGCCGGCGCACACGCCGCCCAGCCATTTGTCGCTGCGGCTGCGCCGCAAGCGGTTGATCGCTGCGGCGGCCGGCGCCG
This sequence comes from uncultured beta proteobacterium, assembly GCA_963837675.1. Lineage (GTDB taxonomy): Bacteria > Pseudomonadota > Gammaproteobacteria > Burkholderiales > Burkholderiaceae_C > Rubrivivax. Next base: position 66,694 of record CAWIOH010000010.1, read on the forward strand.
TGCCCGGCTCACCGATCAGCCGCGTCTTGGCGCGCTGGAACTCGTCTTCGGACAAGGTGCCGCGGGCACGCATCTCCTCCAGGCGGGCCAGTTCATCAACCAGGCTCATTCGTGCTCCTGCGCTGAGTGGGTCTTCAGATGTCGAAGAGCAGCCGCGCCGGATCCTCCAGCGCGTCCTTCATCGTCACCAGGCCGAGCACGGCTTCGCGCCCGTCGATGATGCGGTGGTCGTAGCTCATCGCCAGGTAGTTCATCGGGCGGATGACGACCTGGCCGTTTTCGACCACGGCCCGTTCCTTGGTGGCATGCACGCCCAGGATCGCCGACTGTGGCGGATTGATGATCGGCGTGCTCAGCATCGAGCCGAAGACACCGCCGTTGCTGATCGAGAATGTGCCGCCCGTCAGGTCATCCATCGACAGTTTGCCTTCACGCGCCTTGGCACCAAACTCGGCAATCTTCTTCTCGATGTCGGCAAAGCTCATCTGGTCGGCGTTGCGCAGGATCGGCACCACCAGCCCGCGCGGCGAACCCACCGCGATGCCGATGTCGAAATAGCCGTGATAGACGATGTCGTTGCCATCGACGCTGGCGTTGATCAGCGGGAACTTCTTCAATGCCGCCACCGCGGCCTTGACGAAGAAGCTCATGAAGCCGATCTTCACGCCATGCTCCTTCTCGAAGCGCTCCTGGAAGCGCTTGCGCATGTCCATCACCGGCGCCATGTTGACTTCGTTGAAGGTCGTCAGGATGGCATTGCTGCTTTGCGACTGCAGCAGACGCTCGGCAACGCGCGCGCGCAGGCGCGACATCGGCACACGCTGCTCGGGCGGCTCGCCCAGGTTGGCCATGGCCGGCGCAGCCACTGCCGCCAAGCCTGCGGCGCGGCCGCCGCGGGTGCGGCGGCGCACCGCGCTGCCGGGCGCGGGCTGGCCGCAGGCCGCCAGCACATCGCCCTTGGTGACACGGCCGTCCTTGCCGGTGCCCGCAACCGTGTTGGGGGCGACACCCTTTTCGGCCAGCAGCTTGGCTGCGGCCGGCATGGCGACGTCGCCCTTCGTGGCCGTGGCCGGCGCGGGCGGCTTGCAGCCGCGGCAGCCGGCGGTGCAGCAGCAGGCCGGAGCGGGCGGAAGCGGGCCGATGGCTTGGCCTCGGCCGACTGTCGATGCGCGCGATGACCTGCTCGGCCGTGACGGTGGCACCGTCGGCCTGCAGCGACTTCTGCCAGCACGCCGGCCGAGGGCGCCGGCACTTCCAGCACCACCTTGTCGGTTTCGATCTCGATCAGGATCTCGTCCATCTCGACGGCTTCGCCGGCCTTCTTCTTCCATTGCAGCAAGGTGGCCTCGGCCACCGACTCGGACAGTTGCGGAACCTTGACTTCGACGATGGACATGAACGATCCCGATGAGGTGAGTTGGTGAGGGTCGCAAGATGAGCGGCGCGCCATCCGGTCCGACGAGCGACGCGAAGGGGCGCGCGGCGCCACTTCGCACTATTTGGACAGCACGAAGCCTTTCATCTTGCCGAAGGCCTGATCGAGCAGCGCTTTCAATTGCTCCTGGTGCAGGTGCGCGTAGCCCACCGCCGGCGATGCCGACGCCGCCCGGCCGGCATAACCCAGCCGCTGCCCGTCGAGCATGTTCTCGTGCACGTAGTGCTGCACATAGAACCAGGCGCCCTGGTTCTGCGGCTCGTCCTGGCACCAGATGATTTCCGTGGCATTCGGGTAGCGTTTCAACTCCGTGGCAAAGGCCTTGTGCGGGAACGGGTAGAGCTGCTCGACGCGCACGATGGCGACGTCCCAGGCCTTCTTCTCGTCGCGACGCCGGATCAGGTCGTAGGCCACCTTGCCCGAGCAGGCGATGACGCGCCTGACCTTGTCGGTCTCGACCTCGCTGCGGCTGGCGCCGATGACCGTGCGGAACTCGCCCTTGGTGAACTCCGCGAGCGGCGCGCCGGCGTCCTTGTTGCGCAGCAGCGATTTCGGCGTCAGGATGATCAGCGGCTTGCGGAACTGGCGCACCATCTGGCGGCGCAGCAGGTGGAAGATCTGGCTGGCGCTGGTCGGCTGGCACGACCTGCATGTTGTTGTCGGCGGCCAGCTGCATGAAGCGCTCGAGCCGAGCCGACGAATGCTCCGGCCCCTGGCCCTTCGTAGCCGTGCGGCAGCATCAGCGTCAGGCCGTTGACGCGGCCCCACTTGACTTCGCCCGAGGCGATGAACTGGTCGATGACCACCTGCGCGCCGTTGACGAAGTCACCGAACTGCGCCTCCCAGATGACCAGCGTGTTCGGTTCGGCCGAGGCATAGCCGTACTCGAAGGCCAGCACCGCCTCTTCCGACAGCAGCGAGTCGATGACGACGAATGGCGCCTGGTGCTCGGCCACGTGCTCCAGCGGCACGTAGCTGCCGACGCTCCATTTCTCGCGATCCTGCGGATGCAGCACGGCATGGCGGTGGCTGAAGGTGCCGCGTCCGGAGTCCTCGCCCGACAGGCGCACCGCATAGCCACTGGCCACCAGCGAGGCGAAGGCCAGGTGCTCGCCCATGCCCCAGTCGACATTGATCTCGCCGCGCCCCATCGCCGCGCGATCGTTCAGCACCTTCTCCACCAACGGGTGCAGCTTGAAGCCTTCGGGCACCGCGGTCAGGCGTTCGGCCAGGCGCTTGACTTCGGCCAGCGGCAGCGCGGTGTCGGCCGAATCGGTCCACTTGCGCCCCAGGAAGGGCGCCCAATCGACCGCGTACTTGCTCTTGAAGTTGGTCAGCACCGGGTCGGAGGTGTGCTTGCCGGCATCGAACGCGGCGCGCAGCTCCTTGTTCATGCGGTCCGGCCCTTCGGCGGGCAACACCCCCTGCGCCACCAGCTTGTCGCCGTACAGCCGCCGCGTGCCCGGATGCTGGGCGATCTTCTTGTACATCAACGGCTGCGTCAGGCTGGGGGTGTCCTGCTCGTTGTGGCCGAGCTTGCGGAAGCACACGATGTCGACCACCACGTCCTTCTTGAAGTGCATGCGGTAATCCAGCGCCAGCTGGGTGCACAACACGGTGGCTTCGGGATCGTCGCCGTTGACGTGCAGCACCGGCGCTTCGATCATCTTCACCACATCAGTGCAGTACAAGGTGGAGCGGGTGTCGCGCGGGTTGCTCGTCGTGAAGCCGATCTGGTTGTTGATCACCAGGTGCACCGTGCCGCCGGTGCAGTAGCTGCGCGTCTGCGACATGGCCAAGGTTTCCATCACCACGCCCTGTCCGGCGAACGCGGCGTCGCCATGCACCAGCACCGGCAGCACCTGGTTGCCGACACGGTCGCCACGACGCTCCTGGCGCGCCTTGACCGAACCTTCGACCACCGGGTTGACGATCTCCAGGTGGCTGGGGTTGAAGGCCAGGCTCAGATGAACCCCGCCGCCGGGCGTGCTGACGTCGCTGGAAAAGCCCTGGTGGTACTTGACGTCACCCGCAGGCAGATCTTCCGGCGCGGTGTGTTCGAACTCGGCGAACAGATCCTTCGGTGACTTGCCCAGCGTGTTCACCAGCACATTGAGCCGGCCGCGGTGCGCCATGCCGACAACGATCTCCTGCACGCCCAGCGTGCCGGCACGCTGCACCAGCTCGTCCATGCTGGCGATGAAGCTCTCGCCGCCTTCCAGGCTGAAGCGCTTCTGGCCGACATACTTGGTGTGCAGGTACCGCTCCAGGCCTTCGGCCGCGGTCAGACGATCGAGGATGTGGATTTTTTGCTCGGCACTGAAGTTGGGCTTGCTGCGGATGCTTTCCAGCCGCTCCTGCCACCAGCGCTTCTCGGCCGGGTCGGTACAGTGCATGAACTCGGCGCCGATCGAGCCGCAATAGGTCTCGCGCAAGGCCTGCATGATCTCCCGCAGGGTCATGTTCTCGGCCTTGACGAAATAGGTGTTGACGGCCGAGAACGTCATGTCCATGTCGGACTCGCTCAGGTCGTAGAACGCCGGTTCCAGCTCGGGGATCTTCGGGCGCTCATCACGTTTCAGCGGGTCCAGGTCGGCCCAGCGACTACCGAGGAAGCGATAGGCCGCGATCAGCGACTGCACATGCACCTGCTTGCGCGCCACCGCCAGATCGGCGGCGCTGGCCTTCAGCGCAAAGGCGTTCGCCTTGGCGCGCTGCGCGAAGGATTCGACCACCGGCGCGTGGGCCACGTCGCGGGCCTCGGAGCCGTCCACCGCCGCCACGTTCTGCAGTCGGTCGAAATAGGCGCGCCAGTTGTCCGGCACGCTGCCGGGGTTGTCGAGATAAGCCTCGTAAAGCTCTTCGACATAGGGGGCGTTGCCGCCGAACAGGTACGAGTTGGCCCTTGACTGCTGCATCATCTTGCGCTCACCTTTCGCCCCGGTTTCCGAGGCTTCGATGGGTTGAACAACCTTCCGCAACCACCGGCTGCGCCGGATGGCGGATTGCGAGCCGCGCCTCGTGAAGCTCTCGGCGCGGGAACGAACTCGAACCCTGCGGTTCCGGTCGGCACTGTAGCACCGGGCCGCGGCGCCAGGCCCGCCCTGCGCTCGGGCCACGCCATCGGCCACGGGCTTTCCCGAAGCCTCGGCCTCGGGCACTGCCCTAGCATTGCGGCTTTCCAACCTACGGAGTGAGCAATGAAACTCAAAGCCTTGCTGGCCGCCGGCGTGCTCGGCGTGCTGTGGCTGGGTACGGCGGCGCAGGCCGAGGTGCTGCGCTGGGCGGCGCAGAACGACATCCTGACGCTGGACCCGCATTCGCAGAACCACGCCACCACGAATGCGATCCTGATGCATTCGTACGAAGGCCTGACGCGCTACAACGAGAAATTCGAGGTCGAGCCGGCGCTGGCCACCAAGTGGACGATGATCAGCCCGACCCAGGTGCGCTTCGAACTGCGCAAGGGCGTGAAGTTCGCCGATGGCAGCCCCTTCACTGCCGACGACGTGATCTTCTCCTTCGGCCGCATCAAGCAGCCGCAGGGCACGATGAGCATCTATGTGGCGGGCATCGCCGAGATCAAGAAGATCGACGACCATACCGTGGACTTCATGCTCGCCGGGCCGACGCCGCTGCTGCTGCGCAACATCATCGACTTCCGCATCATGAGCAAGGCCTGGTCGGAAAAGAACAAGACCACCAACGTGCAGGACTACAAGGCCAAGGAAGAGAACTACGCCTCGCGCAACGTCAACGGCACCGGCAGCTACAAGATCACCGGCTGGACGCCCGACCAGCGCATCACCATGGTGCAGAACAAGGACTGGTGGGACAAGGCCAAGAACAACGTCACCGAAGTGATCTACACGCCGATCAAGTCCGACCCCACCCGGGTGGCGGCGCTGCTGTCGGGTGACGTGGACATGCTCACCGACCTGCCGACCCAGGACGTGGCGAGGCTGCGCCAGGATCCGAAGTTGAAGATCCTCGACGGCCACGAGGTGCGCACGATCTACATCGCGCTGGACATGGGCAGCCCGGAGCTGAAGTACTCCAACGTCAAGGGCAAGAACCCCTTTGCCGACAAACGCGTGCGCGAGGCGCTGAACATCGCCATCGACCGCGAAGCGATCAAGCGCAACACCATGCGTGGACTGTCGATTCCGGCCGGCATCATGGTCGCACCCGGCGTCAACGGCAACACGCCCGACATCGACGTGCCGGCCAAGGCCGACCCCGAGCGGGCGAAGAAGCTGCTCGCCGAAGCCGGCTACCCTGACGGTTTCGAGTTCCAGCTGAACTGCCCGAACAACCGCTACGTGAACGACGAGGAGATCTGCCAGAACGTCGTGGCGATGTGGGCGCGCATCGGCGTGAAGACCAAGCTGGTGGCCGAATCGATGGCCACCTTCATTCAGAAGGTGCAGAACTTCGACACCTCGGCCTACCTGCTGGGATGGGGCGTGGCCACCTTCGACGCGCAATACACGCTGCAGTCGCTGATCCGCACGCGCACCACGGGCGCCGACGGCAACTTCAACTTCAGCCGCATCAGCAACGCCAAGCTCGACGCCGCCGTGGACGCGATGAAGACCGAAACCGATCTCGCCAAGCGCAACGCGCTGATCCGCGAAGGCCTGGTGATCACCCGCGACGAGGTCCTGACGATCCCGCTGCACCACCAGTTGCGGCCGTGGGCGATGAAAAAGGGCGTGACCACCACGCACCGCGCCGACGACCGGCCCGAAGCTCGCTTCACCTCGGTCAACCCCGGCGGAACCTGAGCGCCCGGCGGCACTTGTTTGTCATGACGAAGGGCCCGCGCTGCGGGCCCTTCGCTCGTCTGCGGTACGACGGCGGGGTTCAGGCCGCAGTCTTCTCGACCTGGTGCAGATGCACGTCGCGCTGCGGGAAGGGAATGCTGCAGCCGCCGACTTCGAGCGCTTCCTTGCAACGCTGGAGCAGGTCCAGCTTGGTGGTCCACCAGTCGGCGCGGCCGGTCCAGACGCGGAACAGGATGTTGACCGAGCTGTCGCCCAGCGACTCCACCGCAATCAGCGGTGCGGGCTCGCGCAGCACGCGCGGCTCGGCTGCCGCCACCTTGTTCAGAATGGCCAGCGCGGCGTTGATGTCGTCGTCGTAGGCGATGCCGTAGGTCTCGTCGATGCGGCGCTTGTCACCATCGGTGACCGACAGGTTGACGAGCGTCTGGCCCCAGATGCCCGAATTGGGCAGGTGCGCGGACGGCCCGTCCGGCAGGTGTGCCTCGCACATGAACAGGCCGATGGCATCGATGACATAGACCTCGCCGCCGATCTTCACCGCATCGCCGATCTTGAAGGGCCGGAACACCAGCAGCATGACGCCGGAGGCGACGTTGCTGAGCGTGCCCTGCAGCGCCAGGCCGATGGCCAGGCCGGCGGCACCGAGCATTGCGATCAGGCTCGCCGTCTGCACGCCGAAGCGGTTCAGCACGGCGATCAGCGTGAAGACGATGACGGCGATGCGCACCACCTTGCCGCCCAGCGGCGGGAAGATCGGGTCGATCTTGCCGGATCTGAGCAGCGCGCGGGTCGCCATGCGGCCGAGCCAGCCGGCGATCGCGAAGCCGATGATCAGCGTCGCGATCGCTGCCAGCAGCTTGATGCCGTAGCTCACCATCAGCGCCGGCAGCGCGTCGAGCATCTTGTCGAATTTTTCGTTCATGGGTTGGTGTTCCTCTCCTGGGTGCCGCTGGTGCGGCAAAGTGATGGCCTTCGTGCGCGGGCAGCGCCCGCACCGGCGCCGGCCACGAGGCTCGGCGGCGGCCCGGGGCGTCGTGCACGGTGGCGGTCGGCCCCGCGGCGGCGGACGGCGTCGCAGACGCCCTTGACGGACACGCTGCATGCACCGCGTGAGCGCCAAAGATACAACATGACCCTGAAGTGCCGCGTCGTGCGGCTTTGCGCGCGCAGCGCGCCAAGGCAATCGGCACCGACGACAAGGTCAGCGATATGCGTCCTGGGCCACCTTCAATACAAGCCGTTTTCTCGGCAGATGCGCCCGGCCTGCATCACCAGGCGCAAGCCGGTGGCGGGCTCGGCCAGCGGGCTCAGGTCCTGCGTCGGATCGCCGTCGACCACCAGCAGGTCGGCCCAGGCGCCGGGCACCAGTTCGCCGATGCGGCCTTCCTGCCGCATCAGCCGCGCCGCCTCGATGGTGGCGCCTTGCAGCACTTCGACCGGCGACATCGCCTCCAGGCGCAGCGCGAACTCGCCCGACTGCCGCGCGTGCATATGGCCCAGCAGGTCGGTGCCGAAGACGATCGGCACGCCCTCGGCCCGTGCGATGCGCAGCGATTCGGTGCCACGCCGGTGCACGGCCTGCAGCTTGTCGAGCATCTCGGCGGACCAGCCGAGTTTCTGGCCCTCGTCGGCCAGCGCCGCGTAGGTCGACAGGGTCGGCACCAGGTAGGCGCCATGCTGCTTCATGATGCGCGCGGTGGCCTCGTCGATCAGGTTGCCGTGTTCGATCGAGCGCACGCCGGCCTGCACGGCCCGCGTCACCGCGCGCGGCGAATAGGCATGCGCCATCGCATACAGATTGGCGGCCTCGGCTTCCTCGCAGGCGGCGCGCAGTTCCTCAATCGAGAACTGCGTCCCTTCGAGCGGGTCGGTGGGGCTGGAGACGCCGCCGCCGGCCATGATCTTGATCTGGTTGGCACCGTTGCGCACCTGCTCGCGCACGGCGCGCCGCACCTCGCCCACGCCGTCGGCGATGGCGCCGATCAGGCCGAGGCCGGCGCAGCTGCAGAACATCTCGCGCAGCCGCTGGCCCTTGGGCCGCATGTCGGCGTGGCCGCCGGTCTGCGAGATCGGAAAGCCCGCGATGAACAGGCGCGGTCCTTCGAACAGCCCGCGCGCCACCGCTTCCTGCAGGCCGAAGTCGGCGCCGGCGGCATCGCGCACCGTGGTGAAGCCGCGCTGCAGCATCTCGCGCAGGATCTGCCCGCTCTGCGCGGCCACCAGCGAAGGCGGCTGCAGCGCCAGGCCCATCAGGTCGTGCGAGGCCGCCACCACGTGCACATGCGCGTCGATCAGGCCGGGCAGCACGACGCGGTTCGCCGCATCGATCACCCGCGCGGCATCGTCGACCTGCAGCGGCTCGTCGCTGACGGCGGCGATGCGCTCGCCTTCGATGACGATCTGACAGCGCGGCCGCAGCCGGCCCGCGGCACTGTCGAAGACCGTGGCGTTGCGGATCAGCTGGCGCATGCCCGAGCCCTTCGTCGGCCTCAGAGCGATGCGGCGGCGCGCCGCCTCGTACTCGCGCTTCAGCCGTGCCACCAATTCGGCCACCGGCACCACGCCCTTGACCGCGCCGATGCCCTGCCCGCAGCCCCAGATGTCCTTCCAGGCCTTGGTCTTCGGGCCGCCCTCGCTGCCGAACTTCATCGTGCTGATGTGGCCGTCCGCCAGGTTGTCGGGGTCGAGCCCGGCATTGCGGATCGACGGCTTCAGGTAATTGCCGTGCACGCCGGTGAAGAGGTTGGAATAGACGATGTCGTCGCTGCTGCAGTCGGCGATCATCTGCTTGTAGGCATCGATCGCACGCGCCTCCTCGGTGGCCACGAAGGCCGAGCCGATGTAGGCGAAGTCGGCGCCGCAAGCTAACGCCGCCAGCACGCCGGCGCCGGTGCCGATGGCACCGGACAGCGCGATCGGGCCGTCGAACCATTCGCGGATCTCGGCCACCAGCGCAAAGGGGCTCTTGACACCCGCATGTCCACCGGCCCCGGCCGCCACGGGGATCAAGCCGTCGGCGCCTTTCTCGATGGCCTTGTGCGCATGCGTGTTGTTGATGATGTCGTGTAGCACGACGCCGCCCCAGGCGTGCGCGGCCTGATTGATTTCGGGCCGCGCGCCGAGCGAGCTGATGACGATCGGCACCTTGTACTTGGCGCACATCTGCATGTCGTGATCGAGCCGGTCGTTGCTCTTGTGCACGATCTGGTTGATGGCGAAAGGGGCGGCCTGGCGCCTCGGGGTGCGCGCGGTCGTAGGCGGCCAGCGTCTCGGTGATCTCGGCCAGCCATTCGTCCAGCTGCGAGGCCGGCCGCGCATTCAGCGCCGGCATCGCGCCGACCACGCCCGCCTTGCATTGCTCGATGACGAGCTTGGGGTGGCTGACGATGAACAGCGGCGCGCCGATGATCGGCAGCGGCAAGTGGGCCAGGGTGGGGGGCAAGGGCAAGATCGGCTCCTGTGATTGCCTTTGACGCTCGGATCAGTAGGCCGCCAGCGGCATCGCCAGCAAGCCGGCGGCACCTTCGACGATGCTGTGGCGCAGGCCCGGCGCCTTGCTCAGCAAGTGGTCGCCATAAAAGCGCGCCGTGGCGATCTTGGCGCGCATGAATTCCGGGTCGACGCCCGCGGCCAGCCGATCTTCGGCGGCGATCAGTGATCGTGCCATCTGCCAGCCGGCAACCACATTGCCGGCCAGCATCAGGTAAGTCACGCTGCCGGCGAAGACCTCGTTCGGGCTGGCCTTGGTCTTGCCGGCAATGAAGTCCACCACGTCGATGAAAGCCAGGCGTGCCGCCTTCAGGTTGGTTTGCATCGCGCGCGCCGCATCGCTGTCACGCTTCTTCAGTTCCGTTTCGGTGGACTCGATCATGGCGGCGATGGCATGCGCCGTCTTGCCGCCGTCGCGCGCCGTCTTGCGGCCCACCAGGTCATTGGCCTGGATCGCGGTGGTGCCTTCATAGATCGGAAGGATGCGCGCGTCGCGGTAGTGCTGTGCCGCGCCGGTCTCTTCGATGAAGCCCATGCCGCCGTGCACCTGCACGCCCAGGCTGGTGACTTCCAGGCTCATCTCGGTGCTGTAGCCCTTCACCAGCGGCACCATGAATTCGTAGAAGGCCTGATTCTGCGCGCGCACTTCCTTGTCGGGATGGGCATGCGCAGCGTCGTAGGCGGCGGCGGCCACCGTGGCCATGGCGCGGCAGCCTTCGGTATAGGCGCGCATCGTCATCAGCATGCGCTGGATATCGGGGTGGTGGATGATCGGCGCGGCACCCGGCGTCGAACCGTCCACCGGGCGGCTTTGCACACGGTCGCGGGCATAGGCCACCGCCCTCTGGTAGGCCGTCTCGGCAATCGCCACGCCCTGTATGCCGACCGCGTAGCGCGCGGCGTTCATCATCACGAACATGTAGGCCAGACCCTGGTTTTCCTGGCCCACCAACGATCCGACGGCACCGCCGTGGTCGCCGAACTGCAGCACCGCCGTCGGGCTGGCCTTGATGCCCAGCTTGTGCTCGATGCTGACGCAATGCACGTCGTTGCGCGCACCCAGGCTGCCGTCGGCGTTGACCATGAACTTCGGCACCAGGAACAGGCTGATGCCCTTCACGCCCTCGGGCGCCCCGGCGACGCGCGCCAGCACCAGGTGCACGATGTTCTCGGCCATGTCGTGCTCGCCGTAGGTGATGAAGATCTTCGTGCCGAAGATCTTGTACGTGCCGTCCGGCTGGGGTTCGGCGCGCGTGCGCACCGCCGCCAGATCGCTGCCGGCCTGCGGTTCGGTCAGGTTCATCGTGCCGGTCCACCGGCCCGACACCATGTTCGGGATGAAGGCTTTTTGCTGCTCGGGCGTGCCGGCAGTGAGCAGTGCCTCGATCGCGCCGTCGGTCAGCAACGGACACAGGGCGAAGCTCATGTTGGCGCTGTTGAGCATCTCGATGCAGGCCGCGCCGATGGTCTTGGGCAGGCCCTGGCCGCCGAAGTCGGTGGGGTGCTGCAAGCCTTGCCAGCCACCGTTGCCGAACTCCTTGAACGCATCCTTGAATCCAGGCGTCGTCGTCACCTTGCCGTCGCTGAAAGACGAAGGATTCTGGTCGCCCTCCCGGTTCAGCGGCTCGATCACGCCTTCGTTGAACTTGGCGGCTTCCTCCAGCACCGCCTGCGCGGTGTCGAAGCCGGCCTCCTCGAAACCGGGCAGCGCCGCCACGGCGTCGATGCCGGCCAGTTCCTTGATGCCAAAAAGCATGTCCTTCAGCGGGGCGCGGTAGCTCATGGTGATCTCCGGAAACAAAAGGGGCGCCCATGTGGGCGCCCTCGAGCATAAGCGCCCGCTACAGGCTCTTCACCAGTTCGGGCACGGCCGTGAACAGGTCGGCCTCGAGGCCGTAGTCGGCGACGCTGAAGATCGGCGCTTCGGCATCCTTGTTGATGGCGACGATGACCTTGCTGTCCTTCATGCCGGCCAGGTGCTGGATGGCGCCGCTGATGCCGATGGCGATGTACAGCTGCGGCGCGACGATCTTGCCGGTCTGGCCCACCTGCCAGTCGTTGGGCGCATAGCCGGCATCGACCGCTGCGCGGCTGGCGCCCAGCGCGGCACCGAGCTTGTCGGCCAGCGGCTCCAGCACTTCGTGGAACTTCTCCGAGCTGGCCAGCGCGCGGCCGCCGGAGACGATGATCTTCGCGGCAGTGAGCTCGGGGCGATCGAGCTTGGCGATCTCGCTGCCCAGGTACCTGACCTTCGCGCTCGCCGCCACGCCCTCGACCGTTTCCACCGCGGCCGAGCCGCCGGTCGCCGCCGCGGCATCGAAGCCGGTGGTGCGCACGGTGATGACCTTGGTGGCATCGCCGCTTTGCACCGTGGCGATGGCGTTGCCGGCGTAGATCGGCCGCTCGAAGGTGTCGGGACTGTCGATCTTGCTGACGTCGCTGAGCTGGCCGACGTCGAGCTTGGCGGCCACCCGCGGCGCGATGTTCTTGCCCGACGGCGTGGCCGGAAACAGGAGGTGGCTGTAGCCGGCAGCCAGACCGAGCACCATCGCGGCGACGTTCTCGGCCAGCGCGTGGGCGAACTGTTCGCCGTCGGCGTGCAGCACCTTGGTCACGCCGGTAATTTGCGCCGCGGCCTTGGCAGCCTCGGCGGCGTTGTGGCCCGCCACCAGCACATGCACCTCGCCGCCGCATTGCGCCGCTGCGGTGACGGTGTTGAGCGTGGCGCCCTTGATCGAGGCGTTGTCGTGTTCGGCTATGACGAGTGCGGTCATTCAGATCACCTTGCTAACGTTCTTCAGTTTGTCCACCAGCGTGGCCACGTCGGGCACCTTGATGCCGGCACCGCGCTTGGGCGGCTCGGCCACCTTCAGCGTCTTGATCTTGCTGGCCACATCCACGCCCAGGTCGGCCGGCTTGAAGATGTCCAGCGTCTTTTTCTTGGCCTTCATGATGTTGGGCAGGGTGACGTAGCGCGGCTCGTTCAGCCGCAGGTCGGTGGTGATGACCGCCGGCAGGGTGAGCTCAAGCTTTTCCGAGCCGCCATCGACTTCGCGCGTCACGGTGGCCTTGCCGTCGGCGACTTCAAGCTTGCTGGCGAAGGTGGCCTGCGGCAGGTCGGCCAGGGCAGCCAGCATCTGCCCGGTCTGGTTGCAGTCGTCGTCGATGGCCTGCTTGCCCAGGATGACCAGCCCCGGCTGCTCCTTGTCCACCAACGCCTTGAGCAGCTTGGCCACCGCCAGAGGCTGCAGTTCGTCGGCGCACTCGACCAGGATGGCGCGATCGGCGCCGATGGCCATGGCGGTGCGCAGCGTTTCCTGGCACTGCGTGACGCCGCAGGACACGGCGACGACTTCGGTGGCGGCGCCCTTCTCGCGCAATCGCACCGCCTCTTCGACGGCAATCTCGTCGAAGGGATTCATGCTCATCTTGACGTTGGCGATGTCCACACCGCTGCCATCGCTCTTGACACGCACCTTGACGTTGTAGTCGACGACCCGCTTCACGGGCACCAGGATCTTCATGTTCGGCAACTCCTGTGGCAACAGCTTGAGCCAAACATTCTAGGCGCGCCCGCGAAGCCGCCGCGCGCGTGACAATCTCATGCCGCCGATTCGGCCGCGGCGATGCCGCGCGGCACATTCACCCGCGCCAGGATCCCAAGGCCGATGACGAAGAAGATGCCGGTGGACAGGATGGCGATGCGGTGGTTGCCGGCGGTGATCAAGGTCACCAGGCCATAGGTCATCGGCCCGACGATCGCCGCCAGGCGCACGGCAAAGGTCCACAGGCCGAAGAACTCGGCCAACCGCAACGGCGGTGCGAAGGCACCGGCCAATGCCCGCCCGGCCGATTGGCTCGAGCCCATGCACAGCCCGGCGACCACGGCGGCCACCCAGAACAACCCCGGCCCCGTGGCCGCCACCGCCAGAAAAGTCATGACGATCCAGCCGACCAATGTCACTGCCAGCGCCGTGCGGTGACCGATGCGGTCCTGCCAATAGCCAAAGCCGAAAGCACCGATCGCGGAAGCGATGTTCACCAGGAAGATCAGCAGCATCGTCTGCGTCTGCTTGAAGCCAAGCACTTGCTCGGCGTACACCGCCGCCAACGCGATGACCACGGCAATGCCGGCCTGATAGGCCACCGTGCACGCCAGCAGGGTGATGAAGTCGCGATAGTCCTTGGCGTGATGCCAGGTCTGCGCCAGACGCGCGAGCGACGCGCGCAGGCCGCTTTCCTGCAACGGTCTGGCTTGCGGCAACGCGCGTTCCTTCAGCAAGGCGAAGGTGACCAGCGAAGACAGCGCATACACCGCCGCGGTGATGAGCATGGTCACCGGTACGAACTGCGTCGCCGGAATGCCCCGCCCTTGCGCCCAAATGACGTAACCGAGCGACAGCCCGAGCGTGAGCATGCCGCCGAAGTAACCGAAGCTCCAGCCCCAGCCCGAGACGCGCCCCAGTGCATCGCGCCTCGCCAGTTCGGGCAGGAAGGCCGCATTCAACGATTCGCCGTAGCTGTAGAAGATGTTCGACACCACGATCGCCAGCACCGCCAGCCCGACGTCGCCGGGGCCGGCCAGTGCCAGCACGGCCGTGGCCAGCACACAGCCGGCAGTGGTCACCATCAGCATGCGCTTCTTGACGGCACGAAGATCGGCCAGCGCACCCAGCGAAGGCATCGTGAACATCACGACCAGGCTGGACAAGGCCAGCGAACTGGTCCAGGCCAGTGTGGCCCAACTGGCGTTGCCGGCCACCACGCCAACGAAGTAGGCGTTGAACACCGCGGTCATGACGACGGTGGTGTAGCCCGAGTTGGCGAAGTCGTACATCGCCCAGCCGAAGACCTCGCGCTTTTGCACGCCGGCGTTGAGCGCAGAGCTGTCGAACAACGACATGGCGGGCATCCTTGGCAGACGAGGCGCATGTGCGCCGTTGGCGTGGTGCCCGGAACGGGACTTGAACCCGTATGCCCCTTTAGGAGGCGGCGGATTTTAAGTCTAGGGTCAACCCCTAGAAGCACAAATCAACTACACCCGGGCTCGCTGTTCATCATAGGTGACGGCGCGTCCGAAAGCGTTTCCGCGGACTTGGTTTGCGCTCGTTTGCGCTGGCTTGCTACGCACGATTTACGCACGGCTATGATGCCCGTGCACCTGGGCGCGGGTGACGGAATTGGTAGACGTAGCGGGCTTAAAACCCGCAGCCGCAAGGCGTACGGGTTCGATTCCCGTCCCGCGCACCATCCACATAAAGCGGGGCGCCAATGCGCAATGTCTTTGCCGCCATCGTGGCCTGCCTGCTGGTCGGCTGCACGAACCTTCCGGAACGACCGGCGAGTGCCTGCTCGACCCCCTACCAGTGCGAGATCGAGGCGTATCAAAAGGCGCGGTGACGTGCGCTGGCCGCGCTGTTCAAGGCAACTGGCCTGCCAGCCCCGGCCATCTCGGAGGCATTTCAGGAACAGGTGCTGCTCCAGGGTGGTACGCATCAGGCATTCAGCTTCCAAGCGATGTTCAATGCACCGCGCCCTCAGGGTTGAGCCCGGTGGGGGGTTGGGCATGGAAAAGCCCGCCGAAGCGGGCTGTCTATCCCCCGGAAGCAGTGGCCCTCGAACGGGTGCCCACCTTCGGGTGCAGTCGGATGGGGGGGGTAAGGCGCGCTCATACTCCCCGCACCCCCATGCCCCAGCCAGCCCCACCGCTGCCCGAACAGCGCACACGCACCGACACCTATGGCGGCGTCGAGTTGCTGGTGATTGCGGAGCGCCAGCCGACCGGGCGCTGGGTCTGGTCCTACTTGGCCGGCGACATGCAGGGCCGGCTGCGGGGCGCGCAACTGGATAGCGCCGAAAAGGCGCTGGTGCAGGGCATGAACGCGGCGCGGGCGCGGGTAGGCTGACAGGTCGGGGAGTGGCCCCGCACCCGCATCCCCTCAAAGCAGTCCCCCCATCGGTAGGCCCCCGAACAGGTGCCCACCATCGGGTGCAGCCGGATGGGGGTGCCACCGCCAACCTCACCAAGCCCCCAGCTTGGCATGGTCGCGGTGAAGCTTAAGGCAGTGGTTTGCTGTGCGGGGCTAAAAGAGCGGCAGCAGCCTTTCGTTGAAAATGGGCTCTGCCCCCGGGGTGGAAACGTGTGCCACAACGGGAAGACGAGTCAGGCCATGCCGGCGACCAAAGCTGCAAAAAGCCGTGGGCGTGAGCTGCGCTCATACACTGGGTGCACCGGTGCCGTGCTTTTTGCAGCACCGAGAAGGCAATCCCAACGCAGGCGTCCCCTATACTTTATATAGAATGGCACACTCGTTCGGGGATTTCGATCCTGCGGCCACTCGGGCGATTCAGCGACTCAGTCGGGTCACAGAGTGCGTCATGTGGACGGGTCACGCCCGGGAAGAGATGGAGAAGGACGGCTTTGACGACGTCGACGTGCTGACATGCCTACGTCGCGGCAAAGCGCATGGCCCGGAACCAAAGAACGGAAAAGATCGCTACAACGTGCTCCATAGAGGAATGCATATTCGTGTCGTTGTCGAGAATCCAGATGGGTCAGTTTGGGCCAAGCGCGTCCGGGTGATCACAGTTATGAGGTTCGAATGATGTTCCATCGCATCGTCGGTACTGGACTTCCAAACGTCTTTCTCATCAACGGGTACGCGCTCGAGGAGGCCGAGGACGAACAGGACATTAGTTACCAAGACCTCGACGGGTTGTACGAAGCGATCGCGGCTGCAATTGCGAATCGGAGAGCGCCACTCACGGGGGCCGAGTTCAGGTTCTTGCGCCGTCGCGCGGGCCTGAGTCAAGGGCAAGCTGGCGCGATGGTGGACAAGACTGACCAAGCCGTCGCGAAGTGGGAGAAGGGCAAGGCTGCGGTGCCTGTTGCGGACGGCAACATGATGAGACTAGCTTGGCTTGGCAAGCATTCGCGCCGGAATGTCGCGCGGGCGGTCGATCGAATGGTGCAGTCCGCAGACTATGACGACTCAGGAGACTACATGTTTGTGCACGATGGCGTGCGCTGGCAGGAGGACAACAGCGGCTCCCAAGTCACCGCAGCTGCCGATGAAGCGGCCGTCGCAATTCAGCATGCGCAGCTTACGTCCAGTAGCCGAGGAGACGCGCTGCGGTACTTTGCCGATCGCCTAGACGAGAGAAGTGAGGGAATGACATGAGCACCGCAAAGCCAGCCAATGAGTCGGCCCGGGTGGAGATTGCGTGGGAGGATGTCGCCCGCGCCCTGTTCGCTGCTCAAGGGATTCACGCGGGACTCTGGCACCTTGCGGCGAGGCTTCGGTTCGTCGCGACTACTGCAATGGTTGACCTGAAGGCCCCAGGCGACGTGGAAACGGCTGCAGTTGCAATGCCTACGGGCATGGTAGGCATGCAAGGGCTTGTCCTGGTTCCCGTCGAGAAGCCCGGTCCGATGGTTTTCGATGCCGCAACTTCCGCACCGTCGAGCAAGAAAAAGGCGGGGGCATCGAGAGTAAAAAAGGCAGGACCAGCGAAAGCAGCGTGAAAAGCAAAAAGCCCGCCGAAGCGGGCCTGTAGGCGGCCTATCGCGGCGCCAGCGCATCCAGCACTCGCCGGCCACGGCAGCGTCGGCCGGCATGCAACCTATGTCTTGGCAAGATTGGTCACTAGGTTGTAGGTGAACCAGCCATCGCCAGTCACGAATACCTGCGCCTTGGCCGTCGTGGCGTCGCGCATTACGCCGATGCCGTTGTCGAATGGCTCGAATGAAACGATCTTGGCGTAGGGAAGGCGGACGCTCTTCTTTGGGCCGACGAAATACAGGTTCTTGCTCGTGACGACGACCAATCCGGTGTCAACGTGGACCCGCTCGGTGTACTCAACGGCATGACTCTTGAAGGCGCTGGCTCTGTAATAGACGCCCTTCATCACGCGGATGCTGACTCCTTGCGATCCGCCGACGTACTGCCGGCGCGTCTTGTCCTCGAGGTATCTGGAGCCGGAAAACGCCCAGACGACTTGCTCGTCCTTCTGAAGATTGATTGGGAGCGGCTCATCAAACGCCATGCGCTTCGGCAGCATGCCGTTCAACACGTCGCGCACCACACCCGCCTTGGCGACTCTTGTCAGCGAGCCGCTTCTGTCCAATTCGGACTGCGACAAAGTAAATCGCTCTCGAAACTCAGCGAGGCGGTGTTCCGCACTGGGTTTACGGTGCCCGCCGCACGCTTGGGCTGAAACTTCACGCCCTTGGCGGCATGCGGGTGAAGGAATGCCTGACGCAGGTTCATGCGCTGCGTCTGCGCCAACAGAAGACCCCAGGCCTCGACGGCATCGGTGTTGCCAGCGCGGTGGGCGTCAAAGAAGCGTTGGCGCAAGACGAACGCATTCATCCGCGCTTCTTCAGTCCATCCGGGACCTTCTAGCCAGTCGTCGAAGACTGACATATCGAAGCCCAGCCACACGAGTGCCTCGAACACAGCGGCGTGTTCGCGCGGGTCGTCATAGGTCCACGCGGCACCTTTCTTGTGACGGTTGATCTTCATGTGCTGCCCCTCACTTGCCGGCCAGATGCTTCTCGGCGATGGCGACGGCATCGGCCGCGGCCAAGTGCTCATACCTCTTCAACATCGCCAGCGTCTGGTGGCCACTGACAACCGCAGCTTGGGCCAGATTCGCCCCGCCCTTCAGCATGCGCGTCACGGCGGTGTGCCGGGTGCTGTGCAGGTAGACCCGATCCAACGGATCATCACGATCATTCAGCAGCCCGGCAGCCTTCCTGCAGGTCTTCCAAACCGTGTCGATGTTCATCGGCTCGGCCGGCCGCTTCGGATTGAAGAACACGAAGTCCGAATGCAGCGGGCGAACCTTCTGTGCCTCGGCCAGCGCTAAGCGAACGTCCGACACCAGCGGCATTGCCCGCGGCTTGCCGTTTTTCGTCTTGCCGAGCACGGCAATGGATTCGTCTAGCCGTACGTCCTGCCAGCGCAAGTTAAGGACTTCCGACCGGCGCCCCGCAGTCGTCATGCACATGCGCACGAACAGGTGCAGCATCGGCCATGCGCTGGCCTTCGCGGCGGCCATCAACTTCGCCTCTTCCTCATCGTTCAGGATTCGCGTGCGGCCGTTGCTCTCGGCCAGCTTGCGCACCTTCCCGCCCTTCATCGGGTGCGCGTCGATGACCTCATGGTCGAGTGCGAAGTTCAACACCGACGACAGGGACGCGAGGTAGCGGTTCACTGTCGCCGCCGACAGCTTCGCCGCGGTCGGTTTCGGCCCGGTGGTGGTGCTGCGGAATGCCGGCCGCTGGCGCAGCGTGACGACAGCGCCGTTGATGTCTCCGCGCGAGATGGCGGCCACCTTCATCATGCCGAGCTGCTCGACCCAGAAGTCAAGGTGCATCGCCGACCAGTAGCGCGTGCCCTTGCCCGGCGGCGCCTTCACGAATTCCTCGACCAGCGTCTTTAGCGTCTTGCCGGCGCTCACGCGTTCAAGCGTGGATTGAGCATCGTTGTTCCTGAGCCAGTCCTGCGCGTCACGCTTCGACGCGAACATCTTGGACTTGCTGGCGTAGCCGGTGCGCCGTACGTGCGCGCGGTAGACCTTGACCTCTTTGCCCGTGGCTTTGTCCAGGCGCGTAGCAGTAACGATGGATCCCATTTGCGGCCTCCAGACGTGCGCCTAGGGTCGTTACGCACATTTACGCACAAACCATCGAAACGCCTAGTGAATGCTACACCTACAGAGGATTTTAAGTCCGCTGCGTCTGCCGATTTCGCCATCCGGGCCGGCGCGCGGATTATGCGCGGCGCACCCTGGCGAACGTGTTGGAGGCGCGAGCCGGAGTCGAACCGGCCTCTACGGATTTGCAATCCGGTGCATAACCGCTTTGCTATCGCGCCGTCTCCCCGCCGCGGGCAACGCCCTCAGCGAGAAAAAGGGAAGCCCTGGGCTTCCCTTGTCTGAACTGGAGCGGGAGAAGAGTCTCGAACTCTCGACCTCAACCTTGGCAAGGTTGCGCTCTACCAACTGAGCTACTCCCGCTTATGCACTTCTTCTACTTATGCGGCTTCCACTTCTCGAAGCCTTCGCCGCCTGGGGGCCAAGGAAGCGCGCAATAGATCGAAGCGGCAGAGCTGCAAGCCATTAGCGTATCGTTCACGACGTGCTGGGCAACACATCGGATGATGGCGCGGCTTTGCCTTCGACTGCTTTCGGCACCGCCTTGGCTGGTTCTTCTTCCGGCAGCGGCTGCGGCACGCGCTCGAGCGCCACTTCCAGCACCTGATCGATCCAGCGCACGGGCACGATCTCGAGCTTGTTCTTGGCGTTCTCGGGAATGTCCTGCAGGTCCTTGACGTTCTCCTCGGGGATCAGCACGGTGCGCACCCCGCCCCGGTGCGCGGCCAGCAGCTTTTCCTTCAGACCGCCGATGCCGGTGACCTCGCCGCGCAAGCGTGATCTCGCCCGTCATCGCCACGTCGGCTTTGACCGGAATGCCGGTCAGCGCCGAGACGAAGGCGGTGGTCATCGCCGCGCCGGCGCTGGGGCCGTCCTTCGGCGTGGCGCCGTCGGGCACGTGGATGTGGATGTCGCGCTTCTCGAACATCTCGTCCTTGATGCCCAGGCGCGCAGCGCGCGCGCGCACCACCGAGCGTGCGGCCTCGACCGATTCCTTCATCACATCGCCGAGCGAACCGGTGCGGATGATGTTGCCCTTGCCCGGCATCACCGCCGCCTCGATCGTCAGCAGATCGCCGCCGACCTCGGTCCAGGCCAGCCCGACCACCTGGCCGACCTGGTTGTTCATGTCGGTGCGGCCGAAGTCGAACTTGCGCACGCCCAGGAACTCGTTCAGGTTGTCCTCGGTGACGACCACCTTCTCGGTGTAGGTCTTCAGCTGGATGCCCTTGACCACCTTGCGGCAGATCTTGGAGATCTCGCGCTCCAGCGAGCGCACGCCCGCCTCGCGGGTGAAGTAGCGAACGATGCCGCGCAGCCCACCTTCGGTGACCTCAAGCTCTTCGTCCTTGACGCCGTTGTTCTTCTGCTGCTTGGGCAGCAGGTAGCGGCGCGCGATGTTGAGCTTCTCGTCCTCGGTGTAGCCGGCCAGGCGGATGACTTCCATGCGGTCGAGCAGCGCCGGCGGGATGTTCATCGAGTTGGACTGGTGGCCACGAACATCACGTCGGACAGGTCGAAATCGACCTCGACATAGTGGTCGCTGAAGCGGTGGTTCTGCTCGGGGTCGAGCACCTCCAGCAGCGCCGCTCGACGGGTCGCCGCGGAAATCCATGCCCAGCTTGTCGATCTCGTCGAGCAGGAACAGCGGGTTGCGCGTGCCGACCTTGGTCAGGCTCTGCAGCACCTTGCCCGGCATGCTGCCGATGTAGGTGCGGCGGTGGCCGCGGATCTCGGCCTCGTCACGCACGCCGCCCAGCGCCATGCGCACGAACTTGCGGCCGGTGGCGCGCGCCACGCTCTGCCCCAGCGAGGTCTTGCCGACGCCCGGCGGGCCGACCAGGCACAGGATCGGCGCCTTGACCTTGTCCACGCGCTGCTGCACCGCGAGGTACTCGAGGATGCGGTCCTTGACCTTCTCCAGCCCGTAGTGGTCCTCGTTGAGCACCTCCTCGGCATTGCCCAGGTCGTGCTTGATCTTGGTCTTCTTCGCCCACGGCAGATTGACCAGCGTGTCGATGAAGTTGCGCACCACGGTGGCTTCGGCCGACATCGGCGACATCAGCTTGAGCTTCTTCAACTCGCCTTCGGCCTTCTTGCGCGCTTCCTTGCTCATGCGCGCGGCCGTGATCTTCTTTTCCAGTTCTTCCAGGTCGGCGCCTTCTTCGCCGTCGCCCAGCTCCTTCTGGATCGCCTTGACCTGCTCGTTCAGGTAGTACTCGCGCTGGCTCTTTTCCATCTGGCGCTTGACGCGGCCGCGGATGCGCTTTTCGACCTGCAGGATGTCGACCTCGTGCTCCAGCAGTTCGAGCAGCCGCTCCAGCCGCTTGGCCACCAGGAACAGGTCGAGCACCGACTGCTTGGCTTCGAGCTTCAGCGGCAGGTGCGCGGCAATCGTGTCACCCAGGCGGCCCGGGTCGTCGATGCCGGCAATGAGGTGAGGATCTCCGGCGGGATCTTCTTGTTCAGCTTGACATAGGCGTCGAACTGCTGGGTTACCGCGCGGCGCAGCGCCTCGATCTCTGGCGACACCTCGGTGGCCGGTGGAATCGGCTCGACCTCGGCAATGAAGTGCTCGCCGTTGTCGGAGATCTTCTTGGTGTTGGCGCGCTGGATGCCTTCGACCAGCACCTTCACCGTGCCGTCGGGCAGTTTCAGCATCTGCAGGATGCTGGACACGCAGCCGACATCGAACATGTCGTCGGCCTTGGGCTCGTCCTTGCCCGCGGCCTTTTGAGCCACCAGCATGATCTGCCGTCCGGCCTCCATGGCCGCTTCCAGCGCCTTGATCGACTTGGGTCGACCGACGAACAGCGGAATCACCATGTGGGGGAAAACCACCACATCGCGCAGCGGCAACAGCGGCAGCGTGATCGGGTCGGCGGGAAGTACGGGATGTCCGGACATGTGAAACCTCTCTTATCTCAGACCGAGTTGGGGTCCGAGGCCGAAAATGCAAGGAGTGCGCCTGAGGGTGGGTGCCCGGCGGCGAGAGTGAGGCTCGCTCAGGCGCTGGCCTTGGTCTTGGCCGGCTCGCGATAGACCAGCAGCGGCTTGCTGCCTTCTTCGACAATGTGTTCGTCGATCACGACCTTGGCCACGCCGTCCAGCGTGGGCAGGTCGAACATGGTGTCGATCAGCGCAAATTCCAGGATCGACCGCAGGCCGCGCGCGCCGGTCTTGCGGGCCAGGGCCTTGCGCGCGATGGCCAGCAGCGCCGAGGGGCGAATCTCGAGCTCCACGCCGTCCATCATGAACAGCTTCTGATACTGCTTGAGCAGCGCATTGCGCGGCTCGGTCAGGATCTGCACCATCGCCTCTTCGGTGAGTTCGCCCAGCGTGGCCACCACCGGCAGCCGGCCAACGAGTTCGGGAATCAGGCCGAACTTGATCAGGTCCTCGGGCTCGACCTCGCGGAACAGGTCGGAGACTTTCTTCTCGCTCTTGCTGTGCACCGTGGCGGCAAAACCGATGCCCGACTTTTCGGTGCGGCTCTGGATGACCTTTTCCAGGCCATCGAAGGCACCGCCGCAGATGAACAGGATGTTGGTGGTGTCGATCTGCAGGAAGTCCTGGTTCGGGTGCTTGCGCCCGCCCTGCGGCGGCACGCTGGCCATCGTGCCTTCGACCAGCTTCAGCAATGCCTGCTGCACGCCTTCGCCCGACACATCGCGCGTGATCGACGGGTTGTCGCTCTTGCGGCTGATCTTGTCGATCTCGTCGATGTAGACGATGCCGCGCTGCGCACGCTCGACATCGTAGTTGCAGTTCTGCAGCAGCTTCTGGATGATGTTCTCGACATCCTCGCCCACGTATCCCGCTTCGGTCAGCGTGGTCGCGTCGGCGATGACGAAGGGCACATTCAGCAGCTTGGCCAGCGTCTGCGCCAGCAAGCGTCTTGCCCGAGCCGGTGGGGCCGATCAGCAGGATGTTGCTCTTGGTCAGCTCGACTTCATCCTTCGAGCCACCCGCATGCTTCAAGCGCTTGTAGTGGTTATAGACCGCCACCGACAGCGTGCGCTTGGCGACTTCCTGCCCGATGACGTACTGGTCCAGGCTGCTCTTGATCTCGCTGGGGATCGGCAGGTCCGACTTTGCCGCCTTCGCGCCGACGCCCTCGGCCGGCACTTCATCACGAATGATGTCGTTGCACAGCTCGATGCATTCGTCGCAGATGAACACCGACGGCCCGGCAATGAGCTTCTTCACCTCGTGCTGGCTCTTGCCGCAAAACGAGCAGTAAAGAACCTTCTCGCCGGAGGCGCCCTTCTTTTCGGCCATGGGTGTGCTTACGCTTCAGCTGCGGCTGGAGCGATGGCGACGATCATAGAGCAAACGAGGGGCGGGCTCCGTCAGCCGAATTGACGACCCTTCCCGGCACTGCGGATGCCTTTGCCGACAAGGCCGTCAGCCGCGCCGATCGATGACCTTGTCGACCAGGCCGTAGGTCGTGCGCTCGCCGGCGGACATCCAGCGATCGCGCTCCATGTCGGTCTTGATGCTTGTCCACGATTCTGGCCGGTGCGCTCGGCGAAGATGCGGTTGAGCTGCTCGCGCAGTCTTCAGGATCTCGCGCGCCTGGATCTCGATATCGGTGGCCTGGCCTTGCGCGCCGCCCGAGGGCTGGTGCATCATGATGCGCGAGTTGGGCAGCGCATTGCGCTTGCCCTTGGCGCCGGCAGCCAGCAGGAACGAGCCCATGCTCGCGGCCATGCCCATGCACAGCGTCGACACATCGGGCTTGATGAACTGCATCGTGTCGAAGATCGACAGCCCGGCGCTGACGCTGCCTCCCGGCGAGTTGATGTACAGCGAGATGTCCTTGTCCGGGTTCTCGCTTTCCAGGAACAGCAACTGCGCCACCACCAGGTTGGCGGTCTGGTCGTTGACCGGGCCGACCAGGAAGATCACGCGTTCGCGCAGCAGCCGGCTGTAGATGTCATAGGCGCGTTCGCCGCGACCGGACTGTTCGATGACGATGGGCACCATGCCCAGGCCCTGGGTTTCGTAAGCGCTCATGGAATGTCCTTGGCAGAGAACAGGGATGGAAGTTGCGGACATTATGAAGCGCAGCGCCGCGGCCTGCTGCGCCAACGTTCAGGCCGCGGACATCAGCTCGTCGAAGGCCAGCGTCTTGGGCTTGACCTTGGCCAGGCCCAGCACGAAATCGGTGACGTTCTTCTCGATCACCACCGATTCCACCTCGGCCATGCGCTGGCGGTCGCTCAGGTACCAGCGCATCACCTCGGCCGGCTTCTCGTAGCTCTGGCTCATCTCTTCGATGTGCGCCTGCAATTGCTCGGGCTTGGCCTGCAGGTTGTGCTGGCGCACCAGCTCACCCACCACCAGCCCGAGGCGCACGCGTCGTTCGGCCTGGGCCTGGAACAGGTCTTCGGGCAGCGGCGCCTTGTCGGCGTCCTTGACGCCGCGCTGTTTCAGGTCCTCGCGCGCAGCGGCCATCAGGCGCTCGAGCTCGCCCGCCACCAGCGCCTTGGGCAAGTCGAGCTGCGAGGCGCTGACCAGCGCATCCATCACCGCGGCCTTGTTGCGCGCCAGCACGCGCTGGCGCACCTCGCGCTCGAGGTTCTTGCGCACGCTGGCGCGCAGCCCTTCGACCGTGCCTTCGGCAATGCCCAGCGCCTTGGCGAAGGCCTCATCGACCTCGGGCAGCCTCTGCGCCTCGATCTTGGTGGTGGTGACGCGGAAGTCGGCTTCCTTGCCGGCCACGTCCTTGCCTTGGTAGTCGTCCGGGAAACTGCAGCGCGAAGGTCTTCGATTCGCCGCTCTTCATGCCGCGCACCGCCTTGTCGAACTGCTCCAGCATCTGCCCTTCGCCGATGATGAACTGGAAGGCCTCGGCCTTGCCGCCGTCGAATGGCTCGCCGTCGATCTTGCCTTCGAAATCGATGGTCACGCGATCGGTTTCCAGCGCGCCCTCGGCGGCGGGGCGCTGTGCAAAGCTGCGGCGCTGCTTGCGCAGGATATCGACGGTGCGGTCGATCGCCTCTTCGGTCACTTCGGCACTGGCCGATTCGATCTCGCCGCCGACAGGTCGCCGATCTGCACCTCGGGGTAGACCTCGAAGGTGGCGTCGAAGGCGATCTGGCCCTTCGGGCGCGTCGTCCTTCTGCGTGATGCGCGGCGCACCGGCCACGCGCAGCTTGGCCTCGCTGGCGGCGTCGCCGAAGGCGCGGCCGACCTTGTCGTTCATGACCTCGTAGTGCACCGAGTAGCCATAGCGCTGCGTCACCACCGACATCGGCACCTTGCCGGGGCGGAAGCCCGCCGCTTTGACGGTGCGCGCGAGCTTCTTCAGCCGCGTTTCGACCTCGCTGCTGATCTCGGTGGCGGGCAACGTCAGCGTGATGCGGCGTTCCAGCTTGTCCAGGGTTTCCACGTTCACGGCCATGATGGGCTCTTTCGATCTTCAAAGCTAAGAAACTTTGTCTGGTGCGCGGGGCCGGACTCGAACCGGCACGCCCGTGAAGGCGTCAGGACCTAAACCTGGTGCGTCTACCAATTTCGCCACCCGCGCGGCGACCGGGTTGCCAGATGGCGAGGGGCCCGCTGACGGCCCCCATCAGCAACCGTCGTAAACCGCGCATTCTAGCCGCCGCGCCCGGGCCGTTGCCGTGGCCCGCGCCCGTGGACAATCGCCGCGTGACGACGACGACACTATGAGAACTTCCCGGTGGCCTCGCCGCTGTGCCCGGCGCCGCTGCGCCCGGCGGTGATGGCGCTGTACCGCTTCGCGCGCACGGCCGACGACCTGGCCGACGAGGGCCGATGCCGCCGCCGCGCAGCGATCTGGCAGCGTTGGCGCAGTACCGCGCCGAGCTCGAGTCCGCGCTGGCCGGGCGTGAGCGCGGCCGTGGCGGGTGGCCACGGTGTTTCGCCACTGGCCGAAGCCATGCAGCCGCCATGCGCTGCCGGGCGAGTGGCTGCATGCACTGCTGGACGCCTTCGAGCAGGATGTGCGCAACCCGCGCTACGCCGATCGCGCCGCCCTGCTCGACTACTGCGCGCGCTCGGCAAACCCGGTCGGGCGGCTTGCTGCTGCACCTTTATCGGGTGGGCGACGAGCTTGTCGCTGCGCCAGTCGGACGCGATCTGCAGCGCGTTGCAACTGATCAACTTCTGGCAGGACCTGAGCGTGGATCTGCCGCGCGGGCGCCTCTATGTGCCGCGGGCCGATGCGCAGCGTCACGGTCTGTCAGCCCGAAGATTTGCTGCAGCTGCAAAGACACGCCCGCACGCGCGCGCTGGTGGCGCGATCTGGTGCAGTGGGCACGGCGCACTGATGGCCGAGGGCGCCCCGCTGGCGCTGCGCTTGCCCGGGCGCTTCGGCTGGGAACTGCGGCTCGTGGTTCAGGGGGGCATTCGGATTCTTGAGAAAATCGCCGCCATGGACTACGCCAGCCTCCACGACCGGCCGGTGTTGCAACGCAGCGACGCGCCGCGCTTGCTGTGGCGCGCCTGGCGCATGTAGGCCGTCGATGAACGCGCCCGGCCGACCCGGCTGCTCGTCAGCCCGCAGCAGTATGTGCAGGACAAGGCTGCGGCCAGCGGCTCGTCCTTCTACTACGCCTTCCTGTTCCTGCCGCCGCCGCGCCGCGCCGCGATCACCGCGTTCTATGCCTTCTGCCGCGAGGTCGACGACGTGGTGGACGAAACCCACGATCCGGGCGTCGCCGCCGCCAAGCTGGGCTGGTGGCGCCAGGAAGTGCAAGCGGCCTATCGCCGGCCAGCCCAGCCACCCGGTGATGAAGGCGCTGATGCCGCTGAGCGTCGCAGTTCACGATCGAAGCCGAACACCTGCTGGCGGTGATCGATGGCTGCCAGATCGACCTGCAGCAGTCGCGCTTTCTCGACTATCCCGGCCTGGCGCACTACTGCCACCTGGTGGCCGGCGTGGTCGGCGAGGTGGCGGCCAACATCTTCGGCCGCAGCGAAGAGCGCACCGTGCAGTACGCGCACCGGCTCGGGCCTGGCGATGCAACTCACCAACATCATCCGCGACGTCGGCGACGATGCGCGGCGTGGCCGCATCTACCTGCCGATGTCGGAGCTGCAGCGCTTCGACGTCAAGGCGCAGCGAGATCCTGAAGCGCGATGCGCCCTGGGGTTACAGCGAGCGCTTCGAGGCGCTGATGCGCTTCCAGGCCGAGCGCGCGCACCGCCTGTACGACGAGGCGCATGGCGCTGCTGCCCGAGGCCGACCGGCGCGCACAGAAGCCCGGCCTGATGATGGCCAACATCTACCGCACACTGCTGCGCGAGATCGAGGCTGACGGCTTCCGCGTGCTGCACCAGCGCACCTCGCTGACGCCACTGCGCAAGCTGTGGATCGCCTGGCGCACCCACTGGCGCGGGCCGTTGACGCCGTTGCGAGTGGCCGTCGTCGGCGGTGG
Source organism: uncultured beta proteobacterium (assembly GCA_963837675.1). GTDB lineage: Bacteria > Pseudomonadota > Gammaproteobacteria > Burkholderiales > Burkholderiaceae_C > Rubrivivax. The sequence goes on from CAWIOH010000010.1 coordinate 94,476, forward strand.
CTGGGCGGGCATCGCCGCCGCGGTGCATGCCCGCCGCGCCGGCCACGCGGTACAGGTTTTCGAGATGGCCCCGCAACTGGGCGGCCGGGCGCGCAGCGTCGGTGTCGGCCGGCTGTTGCTGGACAACGGCCAGCACATCCTCATCGGCGCCTATACCGCGACGCTGGAGCTGATGCAACTGGTCGGCGCCGACACGTGCGCACGTTGCTGCATCGGCAGCCGCTGGCACTGCAGTATCCCGACGGCCAGGGCCTGCGCCTGCCGCCAGGCGCGCCGACTGCACCGCCTTCGTGCGCGGCCGTGCTCGGCCGTAAGGGCTGGACCTGGTCCGCAGCGGCTGGCGCTGCTGGCCCACGCGGCGCGCTGGGCGGCGCTCGCGCTTCCGCTGCGAGCCCGGCCAGCTGAGCGTCGCCGACGCTGTGCGCCGGCCTGCCGGCGCCGGTGCGCGCGCGAGCTGATCGAGCCACTGTGCGTGGCCGCGCTGAACACGCCGGCGGCGACAGCGCCAGCGCGCAGGTGTTCCTGCGCGTGTCTGCGCGATGCGCTGTTCAGCGGGCACGGCTCGGCCGATCTGTTGCTGCCAGCCGCGTCCGCTTGGCGCGCTGCTGCCGCAGCCGGCACGCGCCTGGTTCGAGCCCAAGGCGTGGCATTGCATCTGGGCACGCGCGTGAACGCAGATTGCAACCCGCGACGGCCGGGCTGGCGCGTGAACGACAGACGCTTCGACGCCGTGGTGCTGGCCTGCAGCGCGGCCGAGGCGGCGCGGCTTTGCGCCGAGCCATAGCGCCCGACTGGGCACGGCAGGCCGCGGCAATTGCGCTACGAGCCCATCGTCACCGTCTACCTGCACGCGCCCGGCGCACGCCTGGCGCATGCCGATGCTGGCCCTCGACGCCAGCGCCGCAGCACCGGCGCAGTTCGTCTTCGACCTGGGCGTGCTGGGCGGCGCCGCCGGGCGTCTTCGCCTTCGTGGTCAGCGGCGCGCGCGCGTGGGTCGATCGGGGCCTGCAGGCCACCGCCGCAGCCACGCTGCAGCAGGCCTGACGGCCTTCCCTGCCGGCACCTGGCCGCAGCGCGCCGAGCTGCTGCACGTGGCCGCCGAAAAGCGCGCCACCTTCCAGTGCACGCCCGGCCTTCGACGTCCGCCGGCGGACGTGCGCCCCGGCCTTTGGGCGGCCGGGGACTACGTGGCCGGCCCCTACCCGGCCACGCTGGAAGGCGCCGTGCGCGCTGGCCGCGACGCGGCGATGGCCTGACCCGCACGAGACGCTGGGCTGTGCAACGCGGCACGGCGGCTGACGCGCGGCGGCTTCAGCGCCGCGCGAAGGGCGCCGCCAGCGGCTCGCCGACGAACAGCGACTGCTGCGGCCAGCCACGCTCTTCCAGTAGGCCTCGATGGCGGTGCTGCCTTGCAGGTAGTGCAGCAGCAGCCATTGCGGATGCGGAAACTTCTGCAGGTGGTTGCAAGGCTCGCTGACCGTGCCGTGGCTGGCGGTCGCGCCGGAGTCGATCCAGTCGAGCGCGGTCGACTGCGCCGGATGGACCGCTCAACTGCCCGCCGTAGGAGGTGAGGTGGTCACCCAGCCCGCCATCGAGCCAGGCAACGCCTGCAGCGGCGGCAAGCCGCGCGACTGCCGGTCTGGACCAGCAGCACGCGCCGCGCGGCGTCGAGGGCGCTCGGCCGGCTCGACATGCACCATCACGCCCGGCCGACGCAACAGGCCGGCAGGCGGGAACAGCCGGGACGCGCACATTGCGCGCCGGGTCGTCGGTGCGCAGGAAGTAGGCGTTCGCCGGCGGGCTGCCGCGCCAGCCCAGCGAGCGTCGGCGGCGACGCCGCGGTCGATCATGCGGCGCGCCGCTGCGGCGTCGCGCGCCGCCAGCAGCATCGACAGGCGCATGCCGTGTTCGGCCAAGGGCCGCGCCGAGGCCGAATTGGCATAGGGCGAGGGCCGGGACGGCGCGCAGCTGTTGCGGCACAATTCGGCGTCGAAGCCCAGCGCCAGCGCGCCGGTGATCGAGTTGCAGGCCACCGCGTAGGGTTGCTGCCCAGGCCAGCGCCAGCGCCTGGGCTTGCAGACCGAAATGGGCCTGGATCTGGCGTCGCAGCGCCTCGAACTCCTCGACGCTGAGGCGTTCGCGCAGCGGCAACTCGACGCGCAGCACCTGCTGCGCCTTCAGGCGGCGCCGTTGCATGTAGTACTCGCCCACCTCCACGGAATAGGGGTCGGCCGTGTTGATGACCAGGCCGATGTCGTCGGCCTGCAGGCGGCCGCGAGCTGCGCGGCACCGACTGCCACTGCCAGCGCGGCGGCGGACGCCGGCAGGCGGCGAGCGCTGCCGAGGCGCGCGCTGCGGGCGCTGGTTGCGCCGATGACCGCCAGCGCGGCCGCCAGCAGCACCCAGCGGCATCAGCCCTAGAGCAGCCAAGGTACGCCAATGCCGGCATGCAATTTGCGATCCCGCAATGCAGAAGGCAGCAAAAAAAGCCACAATACGCCGCCATGAAGGACAAGCCGGCCCAGAAGCCGACCATTCAGGTTCTGGAACGCAGTTTTGCGCTCTTCAAAGTGCTCGCCTCACACCAGGATCCGGTGTCGCTGAAACAGATTGCGGCGCAGACTTCGCTGCATCCTTCGACGGCGCACCGCATTCTGAACGACCTGGCCATCGGCGGCTTCGTCGACCGCCCGCATGCCCGGCAGCTACCGCCTGGGCATGCGCCTGCTGGAACTGGGCAACCTGGTCAAGGCGCGGCTGGATGTGCGCGAGGCTGCGCTGGCCCGATGCGCGAGCTGCACCGGGTGACGCACCAGCCGGTCAACCTGTCGATGCGCCAGGGCGACGAGATCGTCTACATCGAGCGCACCTACAGCGAGCACTCGGGCATGCAGGTGGTGCGCGCCGATCGGTGGCCGCGCGCCGCTGCACCTGACCTCGGTGGGCAAGCTGTTCCTGGCGCTGGACGATGCGCAACGGGTTCGCGCCTATGCCACGCGCACCGGCCTGGCTGGCCACACGCGCAACAGCATCACCGAGTTGCCGGCGCTGGAGCGGGAGCTGTCGCCAGGTGCGCAAGCCTGGGCTGTGCCCGCGACGACGAGGAACTGGAGCTGGGCGTGCGCTGCATGGCCGCGGGCATCTACGACGACCAGGGCAAGCTGGTGGCGGGCTTGTCGATTTCGGCGCCTGCCGACCGGCTGGAGGAGGCCTGGCTGGAGCGCGTCAAGGCCACCGCCGCGCAGATTTCCGCCACTTTGGGCCATCGCAGAGCTGAGCCGCGGGCGCCGCGCCAGGCGAGGCTGCGGGTCAGCGCAATGCAGGCCGGACGAAGCCACCGGCAGCGCCGCCGTGTCGAGCCACTTGCGGATGCGCTCGGCGTCGCCGATGCGCGAGTACTTGCCGGCGGAATCGAGCAGCACCATGATCAGCTTGCGCCCAGCAAGCTGCGCCTGCATGACCAGGCAGCGTCCGGCTTCGGAGATGTAGCCCGTCTTCTGCAGGCCGATGTCCCACTCGGGGTTGCGCACCAGGCCATTGGTGCTGCGGAACTGCACCTGGCGCCGGCCGACCCCCACCTGCGCCTCACGCGAGGTGGACAGTCTCGCGCAAGAGCGGGTGGCTGTACGCGGCATCCACCAGGCGCGCCAGATCGACCGCGCTGGACTGGTTGCCGCTGGACAGGCCCGTGGGCTCGACGTAGCGCGTATCGGCCATGCCCAGCAACTGAGCCTTCGCGTTCATCGCGCTGACGAAGGCATCGAGGCCGCCGGGGTAGTGTCGTCCGAGCGCATGCGCGGCCCGGTTTTCCGAGGACATCAGCGCCAGCAGCAACATTTCGCCGCGGCTCAGCTGCGTACCGACCGTCAGCCGCGAGCGGCTGCCCTTCTCCGTATCGACATCGGCCTGGGTGATGCTCAATGTCTCATCCAGCGGCTGCTTGGCCTCGGTGACGACCAGTGCAGTCATCAGCTTGGTGATCGAGGCGATCGGCAGCACGGCTTGCGGGTTCTTGCTGAACAGCACCTGCTGGGTGTCCTGGTCGATGACCAGGGCGACGCTGGATTTCAGATCAAGCGGATCGTCGGTGGCATGCAGGCCATAGGTCTGCCCGAACGAGGGCCGGGCCGGCGTTGCGCGCACCACCACGGGCCGGCGCGGAGCGCGCCGGCATTGGCGCTGCGAGACGATGACTTGGCCGTGGTTTTGCTGGCCGGCTTGGCGGATGACCCGGCGGCGATGCTCAACGCCGGGGCATTCGCCAAGGCGGTGAAAACCCCCGCACACACCAGCGAGCGACGAAGCCAAGCCAGATTCATACCCAAGCCCACACCGACCCTTTCGTTGACGTGGCCAAGTGTATGAGAAGGGAAAAATATTAGCAAGATCAAAAACTTGCCAATCTTTCCTCAAGTACTTGTTAGGTTCGCGTCGGATTTGGCAACTGGTGCCGTTTCGCATGTGACGCTGTCCAGGTTTCAGCCCTGTGCCGCCACCCGCTCGCCCTTGCTGAGCAGCTTGTTCAGTGCCGAGAGATAGGCCTTGGCCGAGGCGACGATGATGTCCGGATCGGCACCGACGCCATTGACCACCCGTCCGCCAAGTTGCAGGCGCACCGTCACCTCGCCCTGCGCTTCGGTGCTGCCGGAGGTGATGGCGTTGACGGAATACAGCAGCAGTTCCGCGCCGCTCTGAACCTTCGATTCGATCGCCTTCAGACTCGCGTCCACCGGCCCGTTGCCGTCGCTTTCGGCATGGTGCTCGACGCCGCCGGCGGCAAAGGCCACGCTGGCGTGAGGACGCTCGCCGGTTTCGGAGCGCTGCGCCAAGGCCAGCAGGCGGTAGTGCTCCTGTTCGCCGGTCACGCTCTCGTCGCCCATCAGGGCGATGATGTCCTCGTCGAAGATGTCGCTCTTGCGATCGGCCAGGTCCTTGAAGCGGGCGAAGGCGGCATTGATGTCGGCCTCCGAATCGGATTCGATGCCCAGGTCGAGCAGGCGCTGCTTGAAGGCGTTGCGGCCTGACAGCTTGCCCAGCACGATCTTGTTGGCCGACCAGCCCACGTCCTCGGCGCGCATGATCTCGTAGGTGTCGCGCGCCTTGAGCACGCCGTCCTGGTGGATGCCGGAGGCATGAGCAAAGGCATTGGCGCCGACCACCGCCTTGTTCGGCTGCACGACGAAGCCGGTAGTCTGCGCCACCAGCCGCGAGGCCGGCACGATCTGCGCCGCATCGATGCGCAGGTCCAGACCGAAGTAGTCGCGCCGCGTCTTCACCGCCATCACCACCTCTTCGAGCGAGCAGTTGCCGGCGCGCTCGCCCAGGCCGTTGATGGTGCACTCCACCTGGCGCGCGCCGCCGATCATCACGCCGGCCAACGAGTTGGCCACCGCCATGCCCAGGTCGTTGTGACAATGCACCGACCACACCGCCTTGTCGGCGTTGGGAATGCGCTCGCGCAGGTTACGGATGAACTGGCCATAGAGCTCGGGCACCGCATAGCCCACCGTGTCGGGAATGTTGATCGTGGAGGCGCCCTCGGCGATGGCCGCTTCGAGCACGCGGCACAGGAAGTCCGGGTCGGAACGGTAGCCGTCCTCGGGCGAGAACTCCACGTCGGCGCAAAGGTTGCGCGCGAAGCGCACCGACAGCCGCGCCTGCTCGAACACCTCGTCGGCCGTCATGCGCAGCTTTTTTTCCATGTGCAGCGCGCTGGTGGCGATGAAGGTGTGGATGCGAGAGGAGGCCGCGCCCTTCAGCGCTTCGGCCGCCCGCGCGATGTCGCGATCATTGGCACGCGCCAACGAGCACACCACCGATTCACGCACATGCTCGGCGATGGTCTTGACGGCCTCGAAGTCGCCGTTGCTCGAGGCAGCAAAGCCGGCTTCGATGACGTCCACGCGCAACCGCTCCAGTTGGCGCGCGATGCGCAGCTTCTCGTCCTTGGTCATCGACGCGCCCGGCGATTGCTCGCCATCGCGCAAGGTGGTGTCGAAGATGATCAACGGGTCGCCGATCGGGGCACTCGCAGGGGTGTTCATGAACGACTCCTTCATTCCACGGCAGCCACCGCGGCCAACAAACGCCGCGCCACGCCGGCGCGTTGCACGCCGCAGACCAGCGCCTTCAGCGAGGCCGCGACGATATCCGCATCGATGCCGACGCCGAAGACGCGGCGCGATGCGATCTGCAGCTCGAAGTACGCGGCAGCGCGCGCCTGGGCGCCACCGCCGATCGAATGTTCGTGATAGTCGAGCACCTGCACCGCTTCGCCACAGGCCCGGCTCAATGCGGCCACGAAGGCGTCCACCGGGCCGCTGCCCTGTCCTTCGAGATCGACGCGCTGACCGTGCAGCATCACCTGCGCGCACAAGCGAGCCCGGCCCTGCCCCTGTTCGTTGAGCTGGTAGTGCAGCAATGGCTGCTCGCCCAGGTGGAACTCGCGCTCGAACAGTTGCCACAGGTCGGCCGCCGTCATCTCCTGTCCCTGCACGTCCATCACCGACTGCACCACCTGGCTGAAGTCGATCTGCAGGCGGCGCGGCAATTGCAGGCCGTATTCGGCTTCCAGCAAGTAGGAAATTCCGCCCTTGCCGGACTGGCTGTTGACACGGATCACCGCTTCGTAGCTGCGCCCCAGGTCGAGCGGGTCGATCGGCAGGTAAGGCATCTCCCAGATATCGTCGCTGCGCCTCGCCGCCAGGGCCTTCTTGATCGCGTCCTGGTGTGAGCCCGAAAACGACGTGTACACCAGATCGCCGACATAGGGGTGACGCGGGTGCACCGGCAACTGGTTGCAGTGTTCGACGCAACGGCGGATCTCGTCGATGTTGGAAAAATCCAGCTGCGGCGCCACGCCCTGCGTGTACAAGTTCAGCGCCACGTTCACCAGGTCGATGTTGCCGGTGCGCTCGCCGTTGCCGAACAAGCAGCCCTCGAGCCGATCGGCGCCGGCCATCAGCGCGAACTCGCCCGCCGCCGTGCCGGTGCCGCGGTCGTTGTGCGGGTGCACCGACAGGATGATCGCGTCGCGTCGCGCCAGATGCCGGTGCATCCACTCGATCATGTCGGCAAAGACGTTCGGCGTGCTGTGCTCGACGGTCGAAGGCAGGTTGATGATGCACTTGCGCTGCGGCGTCGCCTGCCACTCGGCGGTGACGGCATCGACCACGCGCTTGCTGAAGTCCAGTTCGGTGCCGGAGAACATCTCGGGCGAGTATTCGAAGCACCAATCGGTCGCCGGCTGCGCCGCCGCGAGTTCGCGCACCAGCCGGGCATGCGTCACGGCCAATTCGACCACGCCGTCCTCGTCCAGGCCCAGCACGACCTTGCGCATCACCGGCGCGGTTGCGTTGTACAGGTGCACGATGGCGCGCGGCACGCCAACCAAGGCTTCGAAGCTGCGGCGGATCAAGGCCTCGCGGGCCTGCGTCAACACCTGGATCGTCACGTCGTCGGGGATCAGCGCTTGCTCGATGAGCAAGCGCACAAAGTCGAAATCCGCCTGCGAGGCCGATGGAAAGCCGACCTCGATGTGCTTGAAGCCGATGCGCACCAGCATCTCGAACATGCGCAGCTTGCGCGCCGGATCCATCGGCTCGATCAGTGCCTGGTTGCCGTCGCGCAGATCGACGCTGCACCACAGCGGCGGCACGGAGAGCACGGCGTCGGGCCAGCGCCTGTCGCTCAGGTGCACGGCCGGGAACGCACGGTATTTGGAGGCGGGTTGAGACAACATCGTCATGGCAAGTTCCTCTCGGCAGATTGAACACGCAGCCACGAATGCAAACGGCCCGCTGCGTGCGCTGGCGGGCCGTTGATCCGAATTCGTTGGGGTGTGTCTGATCAGCGCGCCCGAAGCACTCCTAGAAGCAGTAGCGAAATGAGCGTGACGCGCAAAGACATGACTCAATATATCACGGCGGCGCCGTCAGTGAAGACCGCGCTCGTCGGGCTCGTCGGTCGAGATGGCGATCACGCTGACCGGCCTGCCCTTGAAGCGGCGCCAGGCGTACACCGCGTAGCCCGACAGCCCGTAGGCGCAGAAGGCACCGAACAGCACCAGCGGCGGATGCAGGTTGATGGCGGCGATGGCCAGTGCGATCAGCACGATGAAGACAAAGGGTACCGAGCGCCGGTGACCGACGTCCTTGAAGCTGTAGAAGGGCACGTTGGTGACCATTGTCAAGCCGGCGTACAGCGTCATCGCCATCGCGCTCCAGGCCAGCCAGTCGATCTTCGAGACGTTCTTGAAGCCGGCATCGTCCATGACCCAGATGAAGCCGGTGACCAGTGCCGCAGCCGCCGGGCTCGGCAGGCCCTGGAAATAGCGCTTGTCGACCACGCCGATGTTGGTGTTGAAGCGCGCCAGGCGCAGCGCGGCCGACGCGCAATAGACGAATGCGGCCACCCAGCCGAGCTTGCCCATGCCCTTGAGCGCCCACTCATAGACGATCAGTGCCGGTGCGGCGCCGAAGCTGACCATGTCCGACAGGCTGTCCATCTGCTCGCCGAAGGCACTCTGCGTGCCCGTCATGCGCGCCACGCGGCCGTCCAGGCTGTCCAGCACCATGGCGCAGAACACGCCGATGACCGCGTTCTCGAAGCGCCCGTTCATCGCCATGACGATGGCATAGAAGCCGCCGAACAGCGCCGCCAGCGTGATCATGTTGGGCAGCATGAAGATGCCCCGACGGCGCTGGCGCGCCACCCCCACCGGCTCGGTGCCGTCGTCCAGCACCGAGGGCCGATCGTGCATCGACGTCACGATCAGTTGCGGCTCTTGTCCACCAGCTTGTTGGCCTTGATCCACGGCATCATCGCGCGCAGCTTCTCGCCCACCACCTCGATCGAGTGCTCGGCCATCAGGCGGCGACGCGACAGCAACGTCGGCGCACCGGCCCGGTTCTCCAGAATGAAGCTCTTGGCGTACGCGCCGCTCTGGATGTCGGCCAGCATCTGCTTCATCGCCACCTTGGTTTCGGCATTGATGACCTTCGGGCCCGACACGTACTCGCCGTATTCGGCGTTGTTGCTGATCGAGTAGTTCATGTTGGCGATGCCGCCTTCGTAGATCAGGTCGACGATCAGCTTCAGCTCGTGCAGGCATTCGAAGTACGCCATCTCGGGCGCGTAGCCGGCTTCGACCAAGGTCTCGTAACCTGCCTTGATGAGCTCGACCGTGCCGCCGCACAGCACCGCCTGCTCGCCGAACAGGTCGGTCTCGGTTTCTTCGCGGAAATTGGTTTCGATGATGCCGGCCTTGCCGCCACCGTTGGCCGCGGCATAGCTCAGCGCCAGGTCGCGCGCCTTGCCCGACGGGTCGGCATGCCACGGCGATCAGGTGCGGCACGCCCCCGCCTTGCGTGTAGGTGCTGCGCACCGTGTGGCCCGGCGCCTTCGGCGCCACCATCCAAACGTCCAGGTCGGCGCGCGGCACGACCTGGCCGTAGTGCACGTTGAAACCGTGGGCGAAGGCCAGCGAGGCGCCTTCGCGAATGTTGGGCTCGACATCGTCACGATAGACAGCGGCGATCTGCTCATCGGGCAGCAGCATCATCACCACATCGGCGTCCTTGACGGCATCGGCCACCGTGGCCACCTTCAGCCCGGCCTTCTCCACCTTGCTCCATGAGGCGCCGCCACGGCGCAGGCCGACGGTGACCTTGACACCGCTTTCGCTGAGGTTCAACGCGTGGGCATGGCCCTGCGAGCCGTAACCCACGATCGTCACCTGCTTGCCCTTGATCAGGCTCAGGTCGGCGTCCTTGTCGTAATAGACCTTCATGTTCGCTTCTCCGTTTGAAAAGTGATCCTGTATCGGCTCGGCTTCGAGCTCCGCCGTCTATACCCTGAGAATCCGCTCGCCGCGGCCGATGCCGCTGGTGCCGGTGCGCACGGTTTCCAAAATGGCCGCTCGATCGATGGCCTGCAAGAACGCATCGAGCTTGCCCGAATCGCCGGTCAACTCCAGCGTGTAGCTCTTTTCGGTGACATCGACGATGCGCCCGCGAAAGATGTCGGCCATGCGCTTCATCTCCTCGCGCTCCTTGCCCACCGCGCGCACCTTGATCAGCATCAGCTCGCGCTCGGTGAAGCTGCCTTCGGTCAGATCCACCACCTTGACCACCTCGATCAACCGATTCAAATGCTTGGTGATCTGCTCGATGACCTCGTCGGAGCCCGTGGTGACGATGGTCATGCGTGACAGTGACGCGTCCTCGGTCGGCGCGACGGTCAGGCTTTCGATGTTGTAGCCGCGCGCCGAGAACAGCGCAACGACCCGCGACAAGTGCCCCAGGCTCGTTTTCGAGCAGCACCGCGATGACATGTTTCATGATTTTCGTCCTGCGCACTCTTCACGTCCGGCGGCGGTAACCGCCGGCGCTTGGCGACGCGTTGCGAGGTTGAGAAGGCTCTGTCCGAAGCCAGCAGGCCGGTGAGCCTCGCGACTTCGTCAAGCCGGCGCGGTAACGCCGGAAAACGTGCGGCCACGGCCTGCCGAACTACAGGTCTTCGGACCCCAGCAGCATTTCCGAGATGCCCTTGCCCGCCTGCACCATGGGCCAGACGTTTTCCGTCGGGTCGGTGCGGATGTCGAGGAACACCGTGCGGTCCTTCAAGCCGGATGGCTTCGCGCAACGCCCCTTCCACATCCGACGGCTTTTCCACCAGCAGGCCGACATGCCCATAGGCTTCGGCCAGCTTGACGAAATCGGGCAGGGCGTCCATGTAGCTGTGCGAATAGCGCCCGCCGTAGTCCAGCTGCTGCCACTGCCGCACCATGCCCAGATAGCGGTTGTTCAGCGACACAACCTTCACCGCCGTGTCGTACTGCTTGCAGGTGGACAGCTCCTGCAGGCACATCTGGATCGAACCTTCGCCGGTGATGCAGAAGACGTCGGCCTCGGGCTTGGCCAGCTTGATGCCCATGGCATAAGGCAGGCCCACGCCCATCGTGCCCAGCCCGCCGGAATTGATCCAGCGCCGCGGCTCGTCGAAGGGGTAGTACTGCGCGGCCCACATCTGATGCTGGCCGACATCGGAGGTGATGTAGGTGTCGCGTCCCGCGCGTCAGCTCGGCGAGCTTCTGCACGACGTACTGCGGCTTGATGACCTCGGTGCTGTTCTTGTAGCCCAGGCAGTCGCGCTGGCGCCATTCACCGATCTGCTTCCACCACGCAGCCAGCGCATCGGCATCGGGCCGGGTCGAAGCGTCGCCGAGTTGCGAGATCAGTTCCTGCAGCACCTCCTTGACATCACCGACGATCGGGATGTCCACGCGCACGCGCTTGGAGATCGACGAAGGATCGATATCGACATGGATGATCTTGCGCTGGACCGAGGCGAAGTGCTGCGGGTTGCCGATGACGCGGTCGTCGAAACGCGCTCCCACGGCCAGCAGCACGTCGCAGTTCTGCATGCTCATGTTGGCTTCGTAGGTGCCGTGCATGCCGAGCATGCCCAGGAAGCGCGGGTCGCTGGGCGAGATTGCGCCGAGACCCATCAACGTGTTGGTGCAGGGGAAGCCGAGCAGGTCCACCAGGCGGCGAAGCTCCGCCGAGGCATTGCCCAGCACCACGCCGCCGCCGGTGTAGATGTAGGGCCGCCTGGCGCCCAGCAGCAACTGCACGGCCTTGCGGATCTGCCCGCCATGGCCTTTGCGCACCGGGTTGTACGAGCGCATCTCGACACGCTCGGGGTACTGGAAAGCGCAGGTCATCTGCGACACATCCTTGGGGATGTCCACCACCACCGGACCAGGGCGCCCGGTGCGTGCGATGTGGAAGGCCTTCTTCAGCGTCAGCGCCAGCTCGCGCACGTCCTTGACGAGGAAGTTGTGCTTGACCACCGGGCGGGTGATGCCGACGGTGTCACATTCCTGGAAGGCGTCCAGGCCGATCGCCGGAGTCGGAACCTGCCCGGTGATGATGACCATCGGGATCGAATCCATGTAGGCCGTGGCGATGCCGGTGACGGCATTGGTCACGCCCGGCCCCGAGGTGACGAGCGCCACGCCGACCTCGCCGGTGGCGCGGGCATAGCCGTCGGCGGCATGCACCGCCGCCTGCTCATGGCGCACGAGGATGTGCTGGATCGATTCCTGCTTGTACAGCGCATCGTAGATGTACAGCACGGCACCGCCCGGGTAGCCCCAGAGGTACTTGACCTGCTCGGCCTGCAAGCAGCGAACCAAGATGTCCGAGCCGTTCGGCTCAGCGGGCGATGCGGCGGGGGCTTGCGCGGCGGCGGCGCGTTTGACTTCCGCGGGAGACATGTCCATGACGAAACCTTTGCGATTTTCTCTGACGAAAAACCATCGGTGCCCCTCCTCGCGCCCTCGTGAGACGGATTCGGAATGCGGTGTGGCGGTCAAGTACAAACGGCCTGTGCCGCCTGTTCGCTCATCGAGCGAGCGCGCATTATGCCAGCAAGGGCAACGCCGCCGGCGCGACCGAGGCGCTGTCGAAGGCGGGTGCAATAATCCCCGCGGTCCGAACCGGAGCACCGCAGGACCCGACCGCCGTTGGCCACCGACAAAGAACTGTCCGACTTCCTCAAGAGCACTGAAAAACGGGCCTTCAAGCGCACCGTCTATGCCGTGCGCGACGAGGACGGCGCGCTCGACATCGTGCAGGACGCCATGATCCGCCTGGCCGAGAAGTACGCCGACCGACCGCTCGCCGAGTTGCCGTTGATATTCAATCGCATCCTGTCGAACGCCACCATGGACTGGTTTCGCCGGCAAAAGGTCCGTCAGTCGGTGCTGCAGAACTTCTCCGAGCTCGAGCCCGGCGCCGACGCCAGCGACTTCGATCTTCTGGAAACGCTGGAGGCTGTCGATGGCGGCGTCGCTTTTTCGGGGCCGGCGGAGAGCCTGGCACGCGGACAGACGCTGGCCCTGATCGATCAGCAGATCTCCGAGTTGCCGGCGCGTCAACGCGAAGCCTTCCTGCTGCGTTACTGGGAAGAGCTGGATACCGCAGAAACCGCGCTGGTCATGGGATGCAGTGAAGGCAGTGTGAAGACGCACTGCTCCAGGGCCGTGCGCGCATTGGCCGAGGCACTCGCCGCCAAGGGAATGAAACCATGAGCTATCTGGACGGTGCCCGCCGGATCGACCTCGACGCCTTGCAATCGCGCTTCGCGTTGCGCGTGACAGCGCGCTTGAGCGAACGCTCGCTGGACCTGCCGCACGACCTGAACGAGCGCCTGCGCGTGGCCCGCGAGCAGGCGCTGCAGCGCGCGCGCCAGGCGCGCCAGGCCAGGCCGGCGCTGGCCACGGCCGGGCTGTCGACCACGCCATCTGGCTTGGCGGTGGCACGGGGCCCGTCCTGGGGGCTGCGGCTGGCCTCGATGGCGCCGCTGCTGATGCTGGTGCTGGGCCTGGTGTTCATCCAGCACCTGCACCAGCAGGCCGAAATCCGCGCCGCGGCCGATGTCGATGCCGCATTGTTGGCCGATGATCTGCCGCCTCAGGCGTATGGCGATCCCGGCTTCGTGGCCTTCCTCAAGCAACCTGGACCGTGAGCCGCGGCGCCTTGTCTTCGATCCGATGGGTGCAGATCGCGCGGGTCACGCTGCTGGCGGCCGGTCTGGCGCTGGGCGCGGTCGTCGCGGCCCAACCCGGCGCGGGCAAGGGTGCGAACGGGCCGGCCTGGTCCACGCTGTCGCCGGCGCAGCAGGCGGCGCTGGCACCGTTGAAGCGCGATTGGCCGGAAATCGACAGCGAGCGCAAGCAGAAGTGGCTGGACATCGCGGCGCGCTTCCCGGCAATGCCGGCCGATGAGCGCGAGCGGGTCCAGGCCCGCATGACCGCGTGGTCGCGCATGTCGCCCGAGGAGCGCGGCCGCGCGCGGCTGCAGTTCCAGGAAGCGCGGCAGATCAGCCCCCAGCAACGGCAATCGCGCTGGGACGCCTACATGGCACTGCCGGAAAGCGAGCGGCGCGCGTTGGCCCGCAGCGCCGGCACCGTGCCCAAGGCGTCCAAGGCCGACACCAAGCCCGATGCCGGTGGGACGGCTGCCGGGGACGGGCGCCCCGCACAGGACGGCAATCCGGGCAAGCCCGCAACGGCCAAGGCCGAGCCGAAAGCGGTGGCGCCGACCCTGGTGCAGGCCAAGCCGGGTGCCAGCACCACCTTGATCTCCAACACTGCCAAACCACCGGCGCATGCCAAGGCCGGCGAGCCGAAGATCGCCACCGGCCAGGGCCAGGTGGATCGCAGCACCTTGCTGCCGCAGACCGGCCCGCAAAGGGCGACCGCCGCGCGGCCCTCGCCCTCCGCATCGACGGGGCGTTGATGTCCGACGCCACGCCGATGCCCGCGCCGAGCCTGCGCCGACGCCTGGCCTGCTTCGTCTACGAAGGCGTGCTGTTGTTCGGCGTGGTGATGACCGCCGGGCTGCTGTACAGCGTGCTGAGCCAGCAGCGTCACGCGCTGCAGGGTCTGCACGGCATGCAACTGGTGATCTTTGTCGTGCTCGGTCTTTACTTCAGCTGGTTCTGGTCGCATGGCGGGCAGACGCTGGCGATGAAGACCTGGCACATCCGCCTGCTCGACCGCGACGGCCAGCCGGTTGGGCCCTGGCGTGCCGGCCTGCGCTACCTGCTTAGCTGGCTGTGGTTTGTGCCGGCCCTGGCGCTGGCATTGGTCGCCGGCCTGAAGAGCGGTGCGACCATCGCCGCCGTGGTGGCGGCCGGCGTGTTGCTCTACGCCGCCTCGAGCCGCTTCCTGCCGCAGCGCCAATACCTGCACGATCGGCTGAGCGGCACGCAACTGGTCTTCCAGGCGCCGGTCGGTCGGCGCACTCGAGCCGCCCGATGAGCCATCCCCACAAGGGGCGCCCCAGCCCGGGCCTCGGTGTGGCTGAAGGCGCACCTCCATGGCGGCGGACGCCATGACGGGCACCTCGTCCGCGCGGCTGTCGGTATGTGTCTATTGCGGCTCGCGGCCGGGAAGCGACCCGGCCTTCGAGGCCGCCGCGTTCACCGTCGGCACGGCCATCGGGCAGCGCGGTTGGCAACTGGTCTATGGCGGTGGCAGTTCAGGGCTGATGGGCGTCGTGGCCGACGCCGCGCTGGCCGCCGGTGCCCGGGTGGTCGGCGTCATTCCGCAATCGCTGATGACCCGCGAACTCGGCCATCGAGGTCTGTCGGAACTGCACGTCGTGCAGACCATGCATCAGCGCAAGACGCTGATGGCCGAGCGCAGCGATGCCTTCCTGGCGCTGCCGGGCGGCATCGGCACGATGGAAGAGTTGTTCGAGGTCTGGACATGGCGCCAGCTCGGCTATCACGACAAGCCCGTGGGCCTGCTGAATGTCGGCGGCTACTACGACGCGCTGCTGGCCTTCATCGACAAGGCCGCACACAGCGCTTTCGTGCTGCCGGCGCAGCGCGACCTGCTGCAGATCGATGACCGGCCCGGCGCCTTGCTGCAGCGGCTGGCCCGGCTGGCGGGAGCGGCCGATGCCGCCGACGACTACTCGCGCGTCTGATCCATTCTCGAGGTCCTGAATCGGACTCGAATCAGACAGCGCTCTCGTCGATCTCACCGGTACGGATGCGCACCACCTGCTCGACGGCGGTCACGAATATCTTGCCGTCACCGATCTTGCCGGTCTTGGCGGCCTTGACGATGCCTTCGATGCAGCGCTCGACGATCCTCGTCCTTGACCACGACCTCGATCTTCATCTTCGGCAGGAAATCCACCACGTACTCGGCACCACGGTACAGCTCGGTGTGCCCCTTCTGGCGGCCGAAGCCCTTGACCTCGGTGACCGTCAGCCCCGAGACACCGACGTCAGCCAGTGCCTCGCGAACCTCTTCCAGCTTGAAGGGCTTGATGATGGCGGTGATTTGTTTCATGGTCGAAGCCTCGGGATGGCGATGCGTTGGCGCGATTTAAACATGGAAGTCGCGCTGCATGGCGCCAACGCGTCGATGGTCGCGCCTGCACCGCCGTGGCCGGCCGCCCGTCGCACCAAGACCGTGCCGGATGCGCCATGGCGATGCATCGGCCCACGCGCCGCTCGGCCCGCCGAAGTCCCTAACATCAGCCAGATGCGACAACCGGAAACCAGCCCCGTGAGCGCCCCCCATGCCGCGCCGGAACTCCTGCTGCGGGTGCACGACAACCCGGCCGCGATCGACGCGGGCGAGTGGAATCGACTGCTCGAAGCGCAGGCCTCGCCCACGCCTTTCATGCGGCACGAATACCTGCTGGCGCTGCAGCAGTCGGGCAGTGCCGTGCCCGACACCGGCTGGGCGCTGCAGTGGTTGTGCGTCGAAACGGCCGGCCGCTTGCAGGCCGCCTGCCCGGTCTACGTGAAGGGCCACTCCTACGGCGAATACGTCTTCGACTGGGCCTGGGCCGATGCCTACCAACGCCATGGCCTGCCCTATTACCCGAAGCTGTTGTGTGCCGTGCCCTTCACGCCGGTGCCGGGCAGCCGCCTGCTGGCGCGCGACGCGTGCCTCGCGCCGCCTGTTGCTGCGCGCGCTGCGGCAGGTCGCGACGGCCGGCGATCTGTCTTCTGCGCACCTGCTGTTCATCGACGAAGCCGATCGGCAGGCTGCGCAAGCCGAGGGCTGGATGCTGCGTCAGACGGTGCAATTCCACTGGCTCAACCGCGGCAATGGCGCCTATGCCGACTTCAATCGAGTTCCTGGCCGGCCTGCAGCGCGACAAGCGCAAGAAGATCGCGCAGGAGCGCCGTCGCGTGCTCGAGGCCGGCGTCGGCTTCAGCACCCACGAGGGCGCGGCGATCGACGCCGAGCTTTGGGACTTCTTCCACCAGTGCTACACGCTGACCTACGCGCTGCACCATTCCACGCCCTATCTCAGCCGCGACTTCTTCGCGCGCATGCAGCGACACATGGCCCGACCACTGGGTGATGTTCGTCGCGCACCGTGCGGGCCGACGCGTGGCCTGCTCGCTGCTGGCCATCGATCCCGATCGCGGCGCCATGCCTACGGCCGCTACTGGGGCAGCATCGAGTACGTGCCTTGCCTGCACTTCGAGGCCTGCTACTACCAGCCGCTGGCACTGGTGCATTGCACAACGGCTACAGCGCGCTTCGAAGGCGGCGCGCAGGGCGAACACAAGATGGCACGCGGGCTGCTGCCGGTGGTCACGCACTCGGCGCACTGGCTGCAGCCACCCTGGCTTTGCCGACGCGGTGGCGCGCCACCTGGACCGCGAAGGCGCAGGGGTCGAGGCCTACGTCGATGAGCTGCGCGAGCGCAATCCCTTCCGCACCGGCACCGCGCCTTGACGCATCCGGCCCGGCGCGCCAGGCCGCGATCGCTACTTCTTCGTCTGCTTCCAGCTGGCGATGCCGGTGACGACTTCGGCGCGCGCGCGTCGGGGCCTTCCCAGCCCTTGATCTTGACCCACTTGCCCGGCTCCAGATCCTTGTAGTGCTCGAAGAAGTGCTGGATGGTCTTCAGGCGCAGCGGGTTCAGGTCCTCGGGCTTCTGCCACTGGGTGTAGATCGACAGGATGCGGTCGATCGGCACCGCCAGCAGCTTGTTGTCGCCGCCGGCTTCGTCTTCCATCTTCAGCATGCCCAGCGGCCGGCAGGTCACCACCACGCCCGGGATCAGCGGCACCGGCGTGACCACCAGCACGTCCACCGGGTCGCCGTCGTCGGACAGCGTGTTGGGGATGTAGCCGTAGTTGCACGGGTAGTGCATCGACGTGCTCATGAAGCGGTCGACGAACATGCGCGCCGGTGTCGTGGTCGACTTCGTACTTGATCGGGTCGGCGTTCATCGGGATTTCGATGATCACGTTGAATTCGTCGGGCGCCTTGGCGCCCGGGGTGACGTTGTGCAGACTCATGGCGGCTTCTCGGTGGTGGGCTGGCGCTGCGATTCTACGGACGGCACCGCCGCTTGGCCCGAACTGACGCGCTGCAAGGAAAGTGCACCGCAGGAAAACACCGGGAAGGGCGCTGCGCGTTTTCCCGTACCATGCGCCCCGCGATTCGACCCCCGCCCCGGCCCGCAGGCCGCGGCTGCGCGGAAGAGACAATTCGAACGCCTCATCCCACAGGCTCAGAACGCGGAAGGAACCATCTTGATATCGACAACCATGGCGCTGAACATCGCGCTGGTGTGCGGCTTGGCGGCCGTGCTTTACGGCTTCGTCCAGCGCAGCTGGATCCTGAAGCAGGACGCAGGCAATGCGCGCATGCAGGAGATCGCCGGCGCGATCCAGCAAGGCGCTGCCGCCTACCTGGCGCGCCAGTACAAGACCATCGCCATCGTCGGCGTGGTGCTCGCGGTGCTGATCGCCATCTTCCTCGACCTCACCAGCGCGGTCGGCTTCGTGCTCGGCGCGGTGCTGTCGGGCGCCTGCGGCTTCATCGGCATGAACGTGTCGGTGCGCGCCAACGTGCGCACCGCGCAGGCCGCCACCAAGGGCATCGGCCCGGCGCTGGACGTGGCCTTCAAGGGCGGCGCCATCACCGGCATGCTGGTGGTCGGCCTGGGCCTGCTGGGCGTGGGCATGCTTCTTCTGGTACCTGGTCGGCGGCGGCACCGGCACGACGACAGCCTGTCGGCCGTGCTCAAGCCGCTGCTCGGCTTCGCCTTCGGCTCGTCGCTGATCTCGATCTTCGCGCGGCTGGGCGGCGGCATCTTCACCAAGGGCGCCGACGTCGGCGCCGACCTGGTGGGCAAGGTCGAAGCCGGCATCCCCGAAGACGACCCGCGCAACCCGGCGGTGATCGCCGACAACGTCGGCGACAACGTCGGCGACTGCGCCGGCATGGCCGCCGACCTGTTCGAGACCTACGCGGTGACGCTCATCGCCACCATGGCGCTGGGCGCGCTGGTGGTGCAAGACGCCGCCATCCAGGCCGTGGTCTATCCGCTGCTGCTGGGCGGCGTGTCGATCATCGCGTCGATCATCGGCTGCAGCTTCGTCAAGGCCATCCCCGGCATGAAGAACGTCATGCCGGCGCTGTACAAGGGCCTGGCCGTGGCCGGCGTGCTGTCGCTGATCGCCTTCTACTTCGTCACCACGATGGTCATGCCCGGCGACGCGATCGGCGCCAACACGCACATGCGCGCTGTTCGGCGCCTGCGCCGTCGGCCTGGTGCTGACCGCGCGCGCTGGTGTGGATCACCGAGTACTACACCGGCACGCAGTACAAGCCGGTGCAGCACATCGCGCAGGCCTCGACCACCGGCCACGGCACCAACATCATCGCCGGCCTGGGCGTGTCGATGCGCTCCACCGCCTGGCCGGTGATCTTCGTGTGCATCGCCATCACCGTGTCGTATGCGCTGGCCGGGCTGTTCGGCATTGCCGTGGCGGCCACCTCGATGCTGAGCATGGCCGGCATCGTGGTGGCGCTCGACGCCTACGGCCCGATCACCGACAACGCCGGCGGCATCGCCGAAATGGCCGAACTGCCCGACAGCGTGCGCGACATCACCGACCCGCTGGACGCGGTGGGCAACACCACCAAGGCGGTGACCAAGGGCTACGCCATCGGCTCGGCCGGCCTGGCCGCGCTGGTGCTGTTCGCCGACTACACGCACTCGCTCGAGGCGCGCGGCATGAGCATCAGCTTCGACCTGAGCAACCCGAAGGTCATCGTCGGGCTGTTCATCGGCGGCCTGATCCCCTACCTGTTCGGCGCCATGGCGATGGAGGCCGTGGGCCGCGCCGCCGGCTCGGTGGTGGTGGAAGTGCGGCGCCAGTTCCGCGACATCAAGGGCATCATGGAAGGCACCGGCAAGCCCGAATACGGCACGGCGGTGGACATGCTGACCAAGGCCGCCATCAAGGAAATGATGATCCCGTCGCTGCTGCCGGTGGTGGTGCCGATCGTCGTCGGCCTGCTGCTCGGCCCGGCCGCGCTCGGCGGCCTGCTGATGGGCACCATCGTCACCGGCCTGTTCGTCGCCATCAGCATGTGCACCGGCGGCGGCGCCTGGGACAACGCCAAGAAGTACATCGAGGACGGCCACCACGGCGGCAAGGGCAGCGAGACGCACAAGGCCGCCGTCACTGGCGACACCGTCGGCGACCCGTACAAGGACACCGCCGGCCCGGCCGTCAACCCGCTGATCAAGATCATCAACATCGTCGCGCTGCTGATCGTGCCGCTGCTGCCGATGTCCGGCGCCAGCACGGCGGCCGATGCGCATGGCGCCGCGCCGCGCCACGGCGGTGGCCGTGGTGGCGGTGCCGGTGATCGTCGAAGTGGCGCGCTTCAAGGTCGACGGCGGCGTGGTGAAGTTCTACTTCGCCACAGGCAAGACCGACCTGGCGCCGGGCTCTGCCGAGGCCCTGGCCGATGTGGTCAAGGGTGTCGCCGCCGGCCAGAAGGCCGTCATCAGCGGCTACCACGACTGCCACCGGCGACCCGGCGGCGAACGCCGAGCTGGCCAAGCAGCGCGCCATGAAGGTGCGCGACACGCTGGTGTCGATCGGCGTTGCCGGACGACAAGGTCGAACTGAGGAAGCCGGAGCAGATGACCGGCTCGGGCTCGGACGCCGAAGCGCGCCGTGTCGAAGTAGTGCTGATGTAAGAGCAGCGCCGGCTCTGCTGCAAGACAACCCAGGCCCGGGTGGCAGCGCCGCCCGGGCCTTTGTCATGGGCGCGGCATCAATGCGCCTGCTTGCCCCACAACTGCTTCAGTCGCAGGTCGCGGCCGCAGCCGGCGCGGTAGTACTGGTAGCGCACCGGGTTCTTCTTGTAGTAGTCCTGGTGATAGTCCTCGGCCGGATAGAACGGACCGGCCAGCGCGATCTGCGTGACGATCGGCTCGGGGAAGGGTTTGGTCTTTTCCAGCTCGGCCAGCGAGGCCTGCGCCGCCTGCAGTTGCGCCTGATCCATCGCGAAGATGGCCGTGCGGTAAGGCGAACCGCTGTCGCAGAACTGCCGGTCCTTGGTGGTCGGGTCGATGGTGCGCCAGTAGTACTCGAGCAAGCGCCTTGTAGCTCACCTTGCCCGGGTCGAAGACGATCTCCACGGCCTCGGCATGGCCGGTGTCCTTGGCCGACACCTGCTCGTAGCTGGGGTTGGCCACCTTGCCGCCGATGTAGCCCGAGGTGGTGGACAGCACACCCTGCACCTTGTCGAAATCGGCTTCCACGCACCAGAAGCAGCCGCCGGCGAAGATGGCCTTGGCGGTGTTCGGCGGCGCGGCCGCCGTCTGTGCCACGACCCACGGCGCGGCCGCACAGCAGCAGCGCCGCCACGCCAAGGCGAAAGCCCTGCCGGGCCGGCCTCATGCCGTGGCCTCGACGAACTTCAGCGCGACACCGTTGTTGCAGTAGCGCTTGCCGGTGGGTGCCGGGCCGTCGTCGAAAACATGGCCATGGTGGCCGCCACAGCGCGAGCAGTGATATTCGGTGCGCACCATGAACAGCTTGCGGTCGCTGGTGGTGCCGAACGCGCCCGGCAAGCGTGGTGAAGAAACTCGGCCAGCCGGTGCCGCTGTCGAACTTCATGTCCGACGTGAACAGCGGCAGGTCGCAGCCGGCGCAGTGGTAGCTGCCCTTGCGCTTTTCCTTGTTCAGCTCGCTGGTGAAAGGCCGCTCGGTGCCTTCGCGGCGCAGCACGCTGTACTGCGCCGGGCTCAGGCGCTGCTTCCATTCGGCATCGCTGAGTTCGACGACGACGGCGCTCTTCTCGCCGCCGGGCGACGGCGCCGCGGCATGCAATACCGGGGCGGCGCCGAAAGCCGAGAACAGGGCCAGGAGGTTTCTACGAGTCATGGCAATCAGCTCCTTGAGGCGTTTACGAACCATGGGTCGATGGCCGGGACCATTTTCTTTCATGCGGAGACCAGCCGCAGGTGGGTGATCTCCGACGGTGCCCCCAGGCGCTTGGGCGGCCCCCAGTAGCCGGTGCCGCGACTGGTATAGACCCACAGGCCCTGCCATCGGTTCAATCCCGCCGTGAAGGGTTGCTGCAGCCGCACGAACCAGTTCCACGGCAAGAACTGCCCGCCGTGGGTGTGCCCCGACAACTGCAGCTGGATAGCCGGCCTGCGCCGCCGCTGCGGCGCTGCGCGGCTGATGCGCCAGCAACACGCGCAAGCGCACCTCTTCGGGCACGTTGGCAATGGCCGCCGCCGGGTCGCTGCGGTGGGTGGCGTCGAAATGGTGGGCGCCGTAGTCGGCCACGCCAGCCAGCGCCAGCGACGCCTCGCCGTGCTGCAGCAGCACATGCTCGTTCATCAGTACCCTCAGGCCCAGGCGCCGCAGCTCCGTCACCCAGGCTTCGGCGCCGCTGTAGTACTCGTGGTTGCCGGTCACGAAGAAGGTGCCATGGCGCGAGGTCAAGCCGGCCAGCGGCGCCACATGCGGGGCCAGTTCGAGCACCGATCCATCGACCAGGTCCCCGGTCACGGCCACCATGTCGGCGCCGAGGTCATTGATGCGGTCGACGATGGCCTGCACATAGCGGCGCTTGATCGTCGGCCCGACATGCAGATCGCTGATCTGGATGATCGAAAAGCCTTGCAGCGCCGGCGGCAGCTGAGCGATCGGCACCTCCACCCGAACCACCGCGGCGGTGCGGCGCGCGTTGAGCAGGCCCCACAGCGTGAGCAGCAGCGCCAGCGCCGGCACCGCCGCCGCGGTGGCGGCCTGGGCCGCTGCTTGCCATGCGGCGCCGGGCCAGCCCAACGAGAGCACCGAGAACACCAGCCACAGCGCGTCACGCAGCAGTGTCAGCACGAACAGCGACGAGAACGACCCCATCAGCAACAGGCCGGTCCATGCCAGGCGGTCGGACCAGGGCTGGGCCCGGATGCGCCGCGCCAGCAGCGCCATCGGCATCAGCAGCCACGAGGCGATCAACAACCCGAACAGCAGCGCCTGCAGCCACGGCGCAAATCCCAGCGATGGCAGCAGCCGCCAGCCGACATAGGCATGCAGCAACAACAACATCAACATCGGCACCATGCCCGGCCTTTCGCCTTCAGCGACTTGAGGATTGCAAATGGGTGCGATGCCCTGCGCTTCAAGCGGGCGCGTCTCTTGTTCGGCCGCACAATCTGTACGTCCATACAGCATACACTGCGCCGCCATGGCCGCATCGATGACGACGCTCACCACCTCCAACCCCCGGCGTGCCGCCATGGAGCGGCCAGATCCGTTCGCGCAGCTCAACCCCGAGCAGCGTCAGGCCGTCTTTCATGGGCAGCATGCCGAAGCCGCAGCCCCGCTGTTGATCGTCGCCGGCGCAGGCTCGGGCAAGACCGCGACCCTCGCCGCGCGTGTGGCACGGCTGGTGCTGGACGGTGCCGCACCGCAGCGCATCCTGCTGCTGAGCTTTTCGCGCCGCGCCGCGATGGACCTGCAGCGCCGCGTCGGCCGGGTGCTGCACCAGGCGCTGGGCTTCGGCGCCACGCAAAGCGCGCCACAGCTGCCGTGGGCCGGCACCTTCCATGGCGTCGGTGCACGGCTGTTGCGCGAATACGCCGAGCGCATCGGCCTGAACCCGGCCTTCACCATCGCCGACCGGGGCGACAGCGAAGACCAACTCGGCCTGTTGCGCCATGAGCAGGGACTGTCCACCACGCCGCGGCGCTTTCCGCTGAAGGGCACCTGCCTGGCGATCTATTCCCGCGTAGTCAACAGCCGCGAGCCGCTGGCGCAGGTGCTGCAGCAGCGCTTTCCCTGGTGCTGCGAGCACGAAGCCGCGCTGAAGGCGCTGTTCCGCGCCTACGTGGGCGAGAAGCAGCGCCAGGGCGTGCTCGACTATGACGACCTGCTGCTGGCCTGGTGGCAGATGTTGCAGGACCGAGCGGTGGCCGCCGAACTCGGCGCGCGCTTCAGCCATGTGCTGGTGGACGAGTACCAAGACACCAACCGGCTGCAGGCCGGCATCCTGCTGGCGCTGAAGCCCGACGGCCGCGGCCTGAGCGTGGTGGGTGACGACGCCCAATCGATCTACGCCTTCCGCGCCGCCGAGGTGCGCAACATGCTCGACTTTCCCCGGTCCTTCGAGCCTGCGGCCGCGGTGCTGACGCTGCAGCGCAACTACCGTTCGACCCAGCCCATCCTGGCGGCCTGCAACGCCGTCATCGCCCAGGCCAGCGAGCGCTTCGCCAAGACGCTGTGGAGCGAGCGGATCGCGGCCGAGCGGCCGCAGTTGATCGCCCTGCCCGACGATGCCGAGCAGGCGAACTGGGTCGCCGACGCGGTGCTGGCGTTGCGTGAAACTGGCACCGCGTTGAAGCGCCAGGCGGTGCTGTTCCGCACCTCGCACCACAGTGCCGCGCTGGAGTTGGAACTGGCGCGGCGTGGCATCCCGTTCCACAAGTTCGGCGGTTTGAAGTTTCTGGAGGCGGCGCATGTCAAGGACTTGCTGTCGCTGCTGCGCTGGTGGCAAAACCCGCGCCACCGGCTGGCCGGCTTCCGTGTGGCGCAGCTGGTGTCCGGCATCGGCCCGGCCAGCGCGCAGCGGCTGCTCGACAGCGTGGCGCAATCCGGCGACGCAGCCGCCGCGGTGTTGGCCTTCCGGCCGCCGGCGGCAGCGACCGCCGCCTGGTCGGCCTTGCGATGTTGCCTGCTGGCGATGAATGCGGCCAGCGCGACATGGCCGGCGCCGCTCGAACCCGCCCTGCACTGGTACGCAGCGCAATTGCAGCGCCTTTACGAGGACGCACCCATGCGCCAGGCCGATCTGCATCAGCTGCAGCGCCTGGCCGGCGGCTACGCCTCGCGCGAGGCCTTTCTCGCCGAGCTGACGCTGGATCCACCCGAAGCCACCAGCGACGAAGCCGACGCGCCGCATCTTGACGAGGACTGGCTGGTGCTGTCCACCATTCATTCGGCCAAGGGCCAGGAGTGGTCGGCGGTGTACGTGCTGAATGTGGTCGACGGCTGCATGCCCGCCGACATGGCGGCCGGCAGCGCCGAGGAGATCGAAGAAGAGCGCCGCTTGCTGTACGTGGCCATGACCCGCGCCCAGCATCGCCTGCAGCTGCTGGTGCCGCAGCGCTTTTATGTCGGGCAGCAGGCGGCGCGCGGCGACCGCCACCTGTGGGGCGGGCTGTCGCGCTTCATCACGCCGCAGGTGGCCGCGCTGTTCGACAGCCGGCGCGGCGGCAGCCTGGCAGCCAGCGCCGGCCCGGCGGCGCCCGGCCCGGTGGTCGACATCGGCGCGGGCCTGCGCTCGATCTGGGAATGATGGCAGCCGCGCCGGCATCGTAGCTTGCAGCTACAATCATTGCATCTGCAATCATCACCCATCCTTGCACCATGTCCGATACCCCCGACCCCGCCGACGCCTGGGCCCAGGAACTGCAGGCCGTGCGCCAGCGCATGCTGGCCGGTGGCGGCCATGTCGGTGTCGCGTCGGCTTCGGCGGTGCAGGGCAAGAGCGGCTTGCAGATCATGCAGGGCATGCTGCGCGGCGAGCTGCCCTATCCGCACATGGCCGACACGCTCGACTTCGGGCTGCTCTCGGTTGAAAGCGGCAAGGCGGTGTTCCAGAGCACACCGCAACTGAAGCACTACAACCCCTTGGGCAGCGTGCATGGCGGCTGGTACGCGACGCTGCTCGATTCGGCGATGGGCTGTGCGATCCACACCGTGCTTGCCGCCGACCAGGGCTACACCACGGCCGAACTGAGCATCAACATCGTGCGCGCGGCGACCGAGCGCAGCGGCCCGCTGCGCGCCATCGCACAGGTCGTGCACTGCGGCCGGCAACTGGCCACCGCCGAAGGCCGCATCGTCGCAGCGGACGGCAAGCTCTATGCGCACGGCACCACCACCTGCCTGGTGTTCGCCGCGGCGCCGCGCTGATCGGCGGTCGGTGCAGGCGCTACAGTCGCCCCAGCCTTCCACACTGCGGACAACGATGAGCACGCCGAACGCCCGAACGCGCATCCTCAGCTACCACGCCCACGTCTATTTCGACGGCCCCGAGCAGCGCGCGCGCGCCGCCACCTTGCGCCAACGCATCGCCGCGGATTTCGTCGTGCAGCTCGGCCGCTGGCATGAGGTGCCGGTGGGCCCGCATGCCGCGGCGATGTACCAGGTGGCGTTCGGCACCGCGGTCTTCGCCGAGTTCGTGCCCTGGTTGATGCTCGAACGCGCCGGCTTGTCGGTGCTGGTGCACCCGAACACGCTGGCGCCGCGCGCCGATCACCTCGAACACGCGCTGTGGCTGGGTCCGCCGCTGCCATTGAACGACGCCGTGCTGGCGCTGCGCATCGACGCGGCCGAGCAAAGCCCGATCGTTCCCAACACTGCGCCTGCGGCGTGATCTTCGTCCCCGCCCATCAGCCGCTGCAGGCGGCCACGCCGCTGGCCTGGTGCCTGGCCTTCGTCGATGGAAAGCTGCTGCTGCCCATCGCCGAGCCGGTGGCGCTGCAACCGCAGCCATTGTTCGAGTTCGAGGCGCTGGCGAACGTGCGTCACTACCTCGGCCGCCTGGGCGAGCAGGACTGCTGGGCGCTGGGCCTGCGCGAGCCGCCCAGCGGATGGCAGACGGTGCCGCTGCGCAGCGCGATGATGCAGTTCCCCGCACCGCTGATGGGCGTGGCCGCGCGCGCCGCGATGGTGCTCGAATGGGACCGCGCGCACCGCTTCTGCGGGGTCTGCGGCACACCCACCGAGCCGCAGCCGCACGAACGCTCGCGCAAATGCCCGGCTTGCGGCCACAGCGCCTATCCGCGTCTGAGCCCGGCGATGATGGCGCTGGTGTGGCGCGGCCGGGAGCTGTTGCTGGCGCGCTCGCCGCACTACGCGCCGGGCATGTTCAGCGCGCTGGCCGGCTTCGTCGAGCCGGGCGAATCGCTGGAAGACTGTGTGCACCGCGAAGTCGCCGAAGAGGTCGGTGTGACGGTGCGCGGCCTGCGCTACTACGGCAGCCAGAGCTGGCCCTTCCCGCACAGCCTGATGGTGGCCTACACGGCGGAATGGGTCGACGGCGACATCGTCCGGCAGGAGGCCGAGATCGAAGCCGCCGGCTGGTTCGACATCGATGCGCTGCCGGGCATCCCGCCGCGCTTTTCCATCGCCGGGCACCTGATCCGCGACACCATCGACGCGCTGCGCGCCGGCGGCCTTGCGTAGCGCGGCGCCGGCCCCACTTTCGGGTTTTGCCGGAGAAATCGCATGGGTGCCACCGATGCCTTCCTGCTCGATGCCTATTCGCGCACCGTGGTCGACACGGTGGAGCAGGTCGGGCCCAGCGTGGCCGCGGTGCGCGTCGGCGGCAGCGGCGCCGGTTCGGGCTTCCTGTTCACCCCCGATGGCTACCTGCTCAGCAACTCCCACGTGGTGCGCGCCGGGCGACCGGCCTTCCCCGCGGGCCAGGCCAAACCGGCGTTCGCGGTGTCGCTCGGCGACGGGCGGGAATTCGCCGCGCGCCTCGTCGGCGACGACCCCGACACCGACCTGGCGGTGCTGCACATCGATGCGCTGTCGAACGGCGCGCTGCGGCACGCGCGGCTGGGCAGCTCGAGCGGCCTGAAGCGCGGCGAAATCGCCATCGCCATCGGCAACCCGCTGGGCTTCGAGCACACCGTCACCGCCGGCATCGTCAGCGCGCTGGGGCGCAGCATGCGCGCGCAAAGCGGGCGGCTGATCCCGGACGTGATCCAGACCGATGCCGCGCTCAACCCGGGCAATTCCGGCGGGCCGCTGCTCAATTCGCGCGGCCGAGGTGGTCGGCGTCAACACGGCGATCATCCGCGGCGCGCAGTCGCTGTGCTTCGCCGTGGCCATCGACATCGCCAGCTGGGTCATCCCGCAGTTGCTGCAACAGGGGCGCGTGCGGCGCGCGCACCTGGGCGTGGGCGGCAGCACCGTACCGCTGCACCGCCGCGTGGTGCTGGCGCACGGCCTGAAGCAGGCCAGCGGCGTGCGCGTCTCGCACATCGAAAGCGGCAGCCCGGCGGCATTGGCCGGGCTGCGCGAAGGCGACGTGATCGTCGGCATCGACGGGCAGGACATCGATTCGGTGGACCGGCTGCACCAGACGCTGGACGCCGGCCGCGTCGGCCGCGACACGATGCTCAAGCTGCTGCGCGGCACCTTGTCGCCGCAGCCGCTGTACCTCAGCGTGCGGCCGATCGAACGCCTGGCCGCCTGATGGCATGGCGTTCGATCGCCAGGGCGCAGTTCCTTCGCGGTGGCCGGTGCAGCGGCGCAGGGTACCGACGTGCCGGTGATGTACGTCACCCACCGCGGCGCGGTGGTCTGACGAACGGCCGATCGTCCGGCTCGAGATGCTGGAGCCCCTGGTCTCGCTCGGTCCCAAGGACACAGTGTCGGGTCCCGCGAGGCTGAGGCCTCTTTCGCGCTGATCGGACCTTCCCGCCCGATTTCGACACACGGGTCAAGCGGCTCTTCGCACCGCTGTCGGCATCGACGCAGGCCATGCCGAAGCCGCGCTGACGCGTGGCGAAACGCTGTGCAAAGGGGGCGGCCTGCGGCACGCGCTACATTCGCCACAGCCCTGGCATGCAGGGCGCAACGAGGCGCCGCCATGAAGAGCTCCCGGCTCGAGGTGACACCCTACGCATCCGCGCTCGGCGCCATGATCAGCGGCGTCGATCTGCGTGAGCCGCTGGGCGACGATGACTTCGCGCGCATCCGCCAGGCCTACTTCGACCATGGCGTGATCTTCTTTCGCGACCAGCAGCTGACGCCGCGAGCAGCACCTGGCTTTCGCGCGGCGCTTCGCGCCGATCGATATCAATCGCTTCTTCAAGCCGGTGGCCGGCCACCCCGAGATCGCCGAGGTGCTGAAGGAGCCGGAGCAGAAGACCAACATCGGTGGTGACTGGCACACCGACCACAGCTACGACACGGTCGCCGGCGATGGGCTCGATCCTGCTGGCGCGCGAGGTGCCGCCGCGCGGCGGCGACACGCTCTTCGCCAACCTGTCGCTGGCCTTCGAGGCGCTTGTCACCGGGGCTGCAGGCCACGCTGCTCGGGCCTTCGTGCGGTGCACTCCACCGCGCATGTGTTCGGTGCGCAGGGCGGCTACGCCAAGGCCGCCGACATCGGCGCGCGCATCGGCAACTGCGGCGGCGGCTAACGGCCGATGTGGTGCACCCGGTGGTCATCCGCCACCCAGACACCGGCCGCAGGACGCTGTATGTCAACTCGGCCTTCACGCTGCGCTTCGAAGGCTGGACGGCGGCCGAGAGCGCGCCGCTGCTGCAGCTGCTGTACCAGCATGCCGCGAGGCCGGAGTTCAGCTGCCGATTTGCGTGGCAGAAGGGCTCGATCGCCTTCTGGGACAACCGCGCCACCTGGCATTACGCGCTGAACGATTACCACGGCCACCGCCGGCTGATGCATCGCATCACCGTGATGGGCGTGCCCATCGACCGCCGCCGAAGCCGCAGCAGCGTATGACCAACGTGTCCAGCCGGGCGCGCTCAGCGCCCATGGCTGGCCATGCTGGTATTTGCCGCGATCGTGTTCGCGGTCTTCATCTCCGACCGCCTGCCCATCGCCACCGTCAGCCTCGCCGTGCTGGTGCTGTTGCCGATCGGCTTCGTGCTGTTTCCGCTGCGACACGCCGGCAGCGGCCATTTCGACCCGCTGAGCCTGCTTCGCCGGCTTCGGCCACCCGGCGCTGGTGGCGATCTGCGCGCTGATGGTGGTCGGCCAGGGCTTGGTCGTCACCGGCGCGCTGGAGCCAGCGGCGCGGCGGCTGGCCGCCTGGGTGGCGGCGCGCCCGGCACTGGCGCTGCTGGCGCTGCTGGTCGGCGCGGCATCGATCAGCGGTGTGGTCAACGACACGCCGGTGGTGGTGCTGCTGATCCCGCTGATCATCGCCGCCGCCGCGCGCGCCAAGATGCCGGCCGCGACGATGCTGCTGCCGATGAACTACGCGGTGCTGATCGGCGGCATGGCCACCACCATCGGCACCTCGACCAACCTGATCGTGGTGGCGCTGGCGGCCGCGCTGGGCGTCGGGCCCGTTCTCGCTGTTCGGTTTCTTCCCGCTGGTGGCGCTGGCGGCGTTGCCGGCGCTGGCCTACCTGTGGCTCGTGGCGCCGCGCCTGCTGGCCAAGGTGCAGGCGCCGAGCGAGGACATGGTCAGCGAACTCTTCGACGCCGAATTGCATGTCGAGCCCGACAGCTGGCTCGACGGCCGGCCGCTGCGCGAGGCGCTGGCCGCCACCGGCAACAAGATGCGGCTGATCGCGATCCGCCGCGGCGGCGGCACGGTGCTGCCACTGCCGTCGATGAAGCTGCGCGCCGGCGACCGCCTGGTGGTGCAGGACACGCCGGCAAACCTGAAGGACTTCGAAGGCAGCCTGAAGGCCGCGCTGCACCGCGCCAGCGCCGACACCGCGTCCGAGGCGCAGGCCAGGAAGGACGGCAAGGAAGGGAAGGAAGTCAAGGACGAACCGGTGCCGGCCACGGCGGTGGTGGCGCAGATGATCGTCTCGCCGCGCTCGCCGCTGGTCGGCCGCTCGGTGCGCCAGGAGCAGGTCGGCGCAGCGCTACGACGTCGCCGTGGTCGGGCTGCGCGCACAACCCGGCGCAGGGCAGCTGGCAACGCGAGAACCTGGCCGACCGGCGCATCGGCGAGGGCGACATCCTGCTGCTGCAGGGCGAGCCCGACGCCATCCAGCAACTGCAGCGCGACGGCCTCGGCCTGCTGCTCGACGAGCGCTTCACGCTGCCGCGCCAGGACAAGGCCTGGCTGGCGCTGGTGACGATGGCCGCCGTGGTGCTGCTGGCCGCCACCAAGACGCTGCCGATCGCGCTGGCGGCGCTGGGCGGCGTGCTGGTGCTGCTGCTGGGCCGCTGCCTGTCGTGGGAGGACGTGACGCATTCGCTGTCGGTCAAGGTCATCCTGCTGGTGGCCGCCAGCCTGGCGCTGGGCCAGGCGCTGTCGGTCTCTGGCGCCACCGCCTGGCTGGCGCAGCAGACTGGCTGACGGCGTCGCAGGACCTGCCGGCAGGCTGGGTGCTGGCGCTGCTGATGGGGCTGATGGGGCTGCTGACGAACTTCGTCTCGAACAACGCCGCGGCGGCGATCGGCACGCCGCTGGCGGTGGAACTGGCGCGCTCGCTCGGACTGCCGCCCGAGCCCTTCGTGCTGGCGGTGCTGTTCGGCTGCAACCTGTGCTACCTGACGCCGATGGGCTACCAGACCAACCTGCTGGTGATGAACGCCGGTGGTTACCGCTTCGCCGACTTCGTGCGCGTGGGCACGCCACTGTTCCTGATCATGTGGGCGGCGCTGAGCTGGCTGCTGGTGCAAAGCTACGGCCTCTGATGCGACGCCGCGTTCGAGCCTGTGGCGGGACCGGCTGGCGCGACTTCGGCGGCCTCAAACGATCCGCGTCGTCTTTCCCGCCCAGTACTTTTCGCGCAGCGCCTTCTTGTACAGCTTGCCGGTGGGCAGGCGCGGCAGTTGCTCGGTGAAGTCGACCGATCTTCGGGCACTTCAGCTTGGCCAGGTGCCGCTGGCAGAAGGCGATCAACTCGGCTTCCAGCTCGGGGCCTGGTGGCACGCCCGGCATCGGCTGAACCACCGCCTTGACCTCCTCGCCCATCTCCTCGTTGGGCACGCCGAACACCGCCGCATCGGCCACCTTGGGGTGGGTGATCAGCCAGTTCTCGCACTCCTGCGGATAGATGTTGACGCCGCCGCTGATGATCATGAAGCTGGCGCGATCGGTCAGGTACAGAAAGCCGTCGTCATCGACATAGCCGACGTCGCCGACGGTGCTCATCGTGCCGTCTTCCGAGCGCGACTGCTGCGTGCGCTCGGGGTCGTTGAAATAGACGAAGGGCGTGGCCGTCTTGAACCAGATCTCGCCCGGCGTGCCCTTCGGCGCGGGCTGCATGTTCTCGTCCAGAATGTGCAGGTCGCCGATCATCACCTTGCCGACGCTGCCGCGATGCGCAAG
The DNA here is from genome assembly GCA_963837675.1 of uncultured beta proteobacterium. Classification (GTDB taxonomy): domain Bacteria; phylum Pseudomonadota; class Gammaproteobacteria; order Burkholderiales; family Burkholderiaceae_C; genus Rubrivivax. Next base: position 126,362 of record CAWIOH010000010.1, read on the forward strand.
CCATTCGGCGCTGTCACAGGCGGTGAAGCCCAGGCCTTCGGTGGCGCCGTAGTACTCGTGGATGATCGGCCCCCACCAGTCGATCATCTGCTCCTTCACCGGCACGGGGCAAGGTGCGGCGGCATGGATCGCGATCTCCAGCGACGCGCGGCTGTACTTGTTGCGCAGGTGCTCGGGCAGCTTGAGCAGCCGGCTGAACATCGTCGGCACCAGCTGCGTGTGCGTGACGCTGTACGTCTCGATCAGGCTCAGGTAGTGCTCGGGATCGAAGTGCTCCATCACGATCACCGTGCCGCCGACGCCCAGGGTCAGCGACACCGCCGCGTTCGGCGCCGAGTGGTACAACGGCGCCGGCGACAGGTAGATCATGTCCTCGCGGTAGCGCCACAGCTTGTGCAGGAAGTGGAACAGCGGCAGCGGCTCGGATGGCGGGTGTTCGGGCAGCGGTCGCAGGATGCCCTTGGGCCGCCCGGTGGTGCCCGACGAATACAGCATCGCCGTGCCCAGCGAATTCGTCGGCGATCGGCGTGTCCGCAAACGCTGCCGTGGCCTGCGCGTAGTCGGGGAAGGGTGCGGTCAGTCCGGTGCCGCCATCCACCACCAGGCACAGCCGCACCTGCGGGCAGGACTTCAAAGCCTCGGCCGCGACCGGCAGCTTGGCGCGCGAGGTGATCAGCAACTTCGATTCGCTGTTGTTGACGATGTACGCCAGCTCCTCGGCCGTGAGGTAGCTGTTGACGCAGGTGAAGTACAGCCCGGCGCGATAGCCTGCCGAGCAGGCCTCCAGGAAGCGGTTGTTGTTCTCCATGAACACCGCGTAGTGGTCCAGCCGCTTCAGCCCATTGGCGCGCAGCAGGTGCGCCAGCCGGTTGCTGCGTGCCTCGAAGTCGGCATAGCTCACCGTCTCGCCGGTGTTGGCCATGATGAAGGCCGGCGCTTCGGTTGGGCAGCGTGTACTTGCCTGGGTACATCGTCGTCTCCCGTTTGAAGTTTCGGGTCAGCCCGGCACAAAGACGTTGCGTCCGGCAGTGTGCATCACCTGCCCGGGCCGGCCGAGACTGTCGCGGCTCTGCAGCTCGCCAGCCCGACCGGGTCGTCGGGCAGGTTGGCGATGAAGCGCTCGCCGGTGGCGTCGAGCCGGCCGAAGACGACGGCGAACTCGGGTCCGTCGCGGCCGTGCATCACGGTATAGGTCTCGATCTTGGCCGCGCCTTGCGGCGTCTCGGTGAACGGCGGCTTGGGCAGTGCGTCGATCTCGCGCCTGCAGCACCGCCGGGTGCTCGCGCCGCCACGCGCCGGCCGGCGGCGTGGTCGAATACACGCCGAAGGAATGCTTGGTCACGTAGTTGCCATTGGCGGTCACCAGCCCGAAGGCGCCAGGGCGCGCACGCAACTGGCGCATCATCTCGGCGATCGAATGGGTAACGTAGTTGTTGCCCGGCCCGCCGAAGTAGGGCAGCCCACCGGTGACGGTCAGGCCGCGCAGGTCGTCTTCGGCCAGGCCGATTTCGGCACAGCCGATCTGCACCGCGCTGGCGAAGCAGCTGTACAAGTCGAACAGCGCAATGTCGTCGAGCGTCTTGCCGGCCATGGCCAGCGCCAGGCGCGACGCTGCACGGATGGCGGGTGAGGAATGAAAGTTCTGCCGCTCGCTCACGAACCACGCGTCGTGCGCATCGGCGCAGCCGTGCAGGAAGACCCATTTCTCCGGTGGGATGCCCAGCTCGCGCGCCGCCGCCACGCTGGTCATCACCAGCGCCGCCGACTGGTCGTTGTAGGCATGGGCGTTCATCAACCGCGGATAGGGGTAGCCGATCCAGCGGTTCTCCGGGTCCACCGTGACCAGCTGCTCGGCACTGTAGCCCTGGCGCCGCGTGGCCAGCGGGTTGGCTGCGGCCACCGCGGCGAAGCGCGCCATCAGTGTGCCGATGGCCTGTTGATGCTGCTCGCCAGCGTGCGGCCGCGCGCGCCGCGCAGCGCGTTCTCGAACAGCGGATACATCGTGATCGCGGCGCGCAGCCGATGCTGTTCTTCGTGGTCGCTCCAGCCTCGGCGGGCATCGCCGATCAGTTCGGGCTCGCCGCCCGGCGTCCTCATGCCATTCGGCGGTCGCGCCCGACAGCTCCAGCGCATGCTGGGTGCGCAGCGCCTCGCCGCCGCACAGCAGCACGGCGCGCATTTCGCCTGCACGCGATGTCTTCGGCAAACAGGTTCAGCAGGTATTGCGGCATGTTGCCGCCGCTGTGGCTGTAGATGTGGCTGCGGCGTTCAGGCCCAGCCGCTGGGCGATGCTGCGCGGCGGGTTGGTCGAACTGCCGAAGGGCGTGGCAAAGCGGTACGAGGTGTCGGCGAAGCTGCGGATCATCGCCACCGTGTCGATCGCCGCGGCAATGCCGGGCACGCCGCTGTCGTGCAGCGCCAGCCGCGCGGCCTGTGCGATCAGGTCGTAGGGTGAGCGGCCCGCCTCGGCCGGCGTCGCGACGTCGGTGACATCGCCGCAACCGACGAGCACCGGCATGCGCGGGTCGATCGAGTGGGTGCGTGATTGCAGCTGCATTCGCGTGTCGGTTCGGCCTCAATGCTTTCCCGCATGGACACGGCGGCGCGACTTGGTAGCTTCGGCAGCGCCGCCAGCGCTTGCGCCGGCGCGCGCGGCCGACCCGCCGAGCACAAACCGTTGTCCCGGTTTGCGGCCGCCGGATGAAACTGGAGAACGCGAACGATGGACCTGCTGAGCTTCGACAATCCGGTGTTCCGCATGTACGTCATCGCGGGCACCTTGGCGATCCTGAAGATGGTCGGCCATGCCTTCCTGACGGTGTATCGCATGATGCACGACAACGGCGGCTTCCTGAATCCGGAAGACCTGCGCAAGACGGCACTCAACCCGCAGCCCGATGCCCGGCAGATCGCGCCCAACGACTATGTCGAGCGCGCCCGCAGGATGCATCGCAACGAAGGCGAGAACACGCCGCTGTTCCTGGCTGCCGGGCTGCTTTTCGTCGCCGCCGCGCCACCGCCGTGGCTGGCCATGCTGCTCCTGTATGGCTATGTCGCGATGCGCCTGGCGCATGCCTATGTCTACCTGAGCGAGCGCGATCATGAGGTGCGCGCCACGTTCTTCACGCTCGGCGCGCTGGCGATCGTTGCGATGTGCATCTACGCCCTGGCCGCGGCTGTGTCGCATTGACGCGGCGGCGTGACCCGCACGCGCGGCGCCCGCCCGGCGCCGCGGCTCGCGACCTCACTTGCCCAGCCCCATCGAGCGCGCGATGACTTCCTTCATGATCTCGTTGGTGCCGCCGTAGATGCGCGACACGCGCGTGTCGGCATAGGCACGGGCGATCGGGTATTCCCACATGAAGCCGTAGCCGCCGTGCAGCTGCAGGCATTCGTCGATCACCTTGCCGGCCATGTCGGTGCAGTTGAGCTTGGCCATCGACGCGGTGGGCGCGTCCAGCTCGCCGGCCAGCAACAGCGTCATGCAGTGGTCCACGAAGACCCGCGCCATCTGCACCAGCGACTGCATCTCGGCCAGCTTGAAGCGCGTGTTCTGGAAGCTGGCCACCGCATTGCCGAAGACCTTGCGCTCGCGCACGTAGGCCATGGTGTCGTCGATGGCCTGCTGCGCCGAAGCCACCGCACCGATGGCGATCTGCATGCGCTCCCAGGGCAGTTCCTGCATCAGGTAGACGAAGCCCTGCCCTTCGTGCGCCGAGCAGGTTGGTCGCCGGCACCTTGACGTTGTCGAAGAAGAGTTCCGAGGTGTCCTGCGCCTTCAGCCCGAGCTTCTTCAAGCGCTTGCCGCGCTCGAAGCCCGGCATGCCGCGCTCCACCAGGATCAGGCTGGTGCCCTTGGCGCCGAGCGCGGGGTTGGTCTTGGCGACCGTGACCACCAGGTCGGCATTCCAGCCGTTGGTGATGAAGGTCTTGGCGCCGTTGACGACGTAGTGGTCGCCGTCCCTGACCGCGCTGGTCTTCACCGACTGCAGGTCGCTGCCGACACCGGGCTCGCTCATCGCGATGGCGCCGATGATCTCGCCGCGCGCCATGCGTGGCAGGTAGTTCGACTTCTGCGCTTCGCTGCCGTACTTGAAGATGTAGGGCGCCACGATCTCGGAGTGCAGCGAAAAGCCCAGGCCCGAGGTGCGGGCCTTGGCCGTCTCTTCCATCATGACCATGCTGTACAGGCGATCGGCACCGGCGCCGCCGTATTGCTCGGGCATGCTCGGGCAGAGGAAGCCGTTCTCTCCCGCCTTCTGCCAAACCTCGCGGTCGACGTAGCCGCGCTCCTCCCAGGCCTCGTGATGCGGGCAGGACTTCCTTTTCCAGGAACTTGCGGAACGAGGCGCGGAAATCCTCGTGCTCGGGGCTGAACAGCGCGCGCGGGATCATCGCTCTACAGTCGCTCCACGATCGTCACGTTGGCCTGGCCGCCGCCCTCGCACATCGTCTGCAGGCCGTAGCGCTTGCCCTTGGCATGCAGCGCGTGCACCAGCGTCGTCATCAGCTTGGTGCCCGAGGCGCCCAGCGGGTGGCCGAGCGAGATCGCGCCGCCGTTGATGTTCAGCTTGGCCGGGTTCGCGCCGGTGTTCTGCAGCCAGGCCAGCGGCACCGAGGCGAAGGCCTCGTTGACCTCGAACACGTCGATGTCGTCGATCTTCATGCCGGCCTTCTTCAACGCATGGTGCGTCGCCGGCAGCGGCGCTTCGAGCATGATCACCGGGTCGCCGCCGATCACCGTCATGTGATGGATGCGCGCCAGCGGCTTCACGCCCAGCGCCTTCAGACCCTTCTCGTTGACCACCATCACGCCGGAGGCGCCATCGCAGATCTGGCTGGCGCTCGCCGCCGTGATGTAGCCGCCCTCGCGCAGCAGCTTGACGCCGGCAATGCCTTCCAACGTGGCTTCCATGCGGATGCCTTCGTCGGTGGTGTGCTGCTCATTCGTGGCGCCGCCGTCGGCGCTGCGCACCGCGATCGGCACGATCTCGGCCTTGAACGCCCCCTCGAGCGTGGCTGCCTTGGCGCGCTGGTGGCTCTGCAGGGAGAAGCGGTCGAGCTGGTCCTTCGTCAGCTTGTACTTCTCGCACATCATCTCCGCGCCCATGAACTGGCTGAACTGCGGGCCGGGGAAGCGCTCCTTGATCACCGGGCTCATGTAGTGGCCCAGGCCGGCTTCCTTGTAGATCTTGCCCAGATTGGCCATCGGGATGCGGCTCATGCTTTCGACGCCGGCGGCGATGACACAGTCCATCGTGCCCGACATCACCGCCTGCGCGGCGAAATGCAGCGCCTGCTGCGACGAGCCGCATTGGCGGTCGATGGTCACGCCCGGCACGTTCATCGGCAGCTTCGAGGCCAGCGCCGCCATGCGGCCGATGCAGCCCGACTGCTCGCCGGCCTGCAGCACGCAACCCATGATCACGTCCTCGACCATTGCCGGGTCGGCGCCGCTGCGTTCGACCAGCGCGTCGATCACCTGCGCGGCCAGGTCCACCGGGTGCCAGCCCGAGACGCGGCCCCCGCGCTTGCCACCCGCAGTGCGGGCGGCGGCGACGATATAAGCTTCAGCCATGATGCGATTCCTTTGTGACGGCGCCCGGCGACCGCGGGCGCGAGAATGGGAAGCCGCAGCATAGCGCGTCGGGCGCATCGACGAACAGTCGCGCACGTGACAACCACCCACCCACCACTCCCTGAAGGCAAGCCCATGAAACTCTCTTCCGACATCTCGGCCATCGTCACCGGTGGCGCTTCCGGCCTGGGCGCGGCCACCGCACGCCGCCTGGCCAAGCACGGCGTCAAGGTGGCGCTGTTCGACCTCAATGCCGAGGCCGGCGAAGCCCTGGCCAAGGAAATCGGCGGCGTCTTCTGCAAGGTCGACGTGACCAGCGAAGAACAGGTCGACGCCGGCTTTGCCAAGGCCCGCGCGGCCATTGGCCAGGAACGCATCCTGATCAACTGCGCCGGCACCGGCAATGCCATCAAGACCGCCAGCCGCGACAAGAAGACGGGCGAGATCAAGTCCTTCCCCACCGCCAACTTCGACCGCATCATCCAGATCAACCTGGTCGGCACCTTCCGCTGCATCGCCAAGAGCGCCGCCGGCATGATGACCCTGCCGGCGCTGGAGCACGGCGAGCGCGGCGCGATCGTCGCCACCGCGTCGGTGGCCGCGCAGGACGGGCAGATCGGCCAGGCGTCTTACTCGGCCTCGAAGGCCGCCATCGTCGGCATGACGCTGCCGATCGCGCGCGACCTGATGGGCGAAGGCATCCGCATCAACACCATCCTGCCGGGCATCTTCGAAACGCCGTTGCTGGCCGGCCTGCCCGACAACGTCAAGGACGCGCTGGCCGCTTCCGTCCCCTTCCCCAAGCGCCTGGGTCAACCCGACGAGTACGCGGCTTTGGCCGAGTTCATGGTCAGCACCGGCTACATGAACGGCGAATCCGTCCGCATCGACGGCGCCATCCGCATGGCGCCGCGATGAGCGCCGCACGGCCGCTCCGAGGGTGCTCGTTGCCCCTCGAGGGGACAGCCCGCAGGGCCCAGGGGGCGCAATGAGCACCCAGGCCGCCGCGCCCGCCAACCCCGATGCCGCGCTGTCGGGCGAACGCGACCGCCTGCCCAAGCCCACGCTGGAATATCCCTTCGATCACCCGCCCGAGGCGGGCAAGGTGCTCGAAGTGGCCCCGGGCGTGCTGTGGATGCGCATGCCGCTGCCGATGATGTTGAACCACATCAACATCTGGGCCATCGACGACGGCGACGGCTGGGCGGTGGTGGACACCGGCATGCGCACCGATGAGACGCTGGCCGCCTGGCGCGAGCTGTTTGCCAGCGCCACGCACGGCAAGAGCCTGAGCCGCATCCTGGCCACGCACATGCACCCCGATCACATCGGCATGGCCGGCTGGCTGACGCGCAAGTTCAACATCCGGCTGTGGATGACGCGGCTGGAATACCTGCACTGCCGCGTGCTCACCGCCGACACCGGCCGCGAGGCGCCGGATGACGGCGTGGCCTTCTACCGCCGCGCCGGCTGGGGCGACGCAGCGATCGAGAACTACCGCGCGCGCTTCGGCAACTTCGGCAAGCGCATCCATGCGCTGCCCGACAGCTACCGCCGCGTCGTCGATGGCGAAGTGCTGCGCATCGGCAAACACGACTGGAAGGTCATCGTCGGCACCGGCCATTCGCCCGAGCATGCCTGCTACCACTGCGCGGAACTCAAGCTGCTGATCAGCGGCGACCAGGTGCTGCCGCGCATCTCGTCCAACGTGTCGGTGCACCCGACCGAGCCCGACGAGAACCCGATGGGCGACTGGCTGGCGTCGCTGGCCAAGATCAAGGCGCAAGTCCCGGACGATGTGCTGGTGCTGCCCTCGCACAACGAGTGCTTTCGTGGCCTGCATGCGCGGCTGGACTATCTGGCCGCGGCACAGTTGCGCACGCTGGCGCGGCTGCGCAAGGCGCTGGTGGAGCCGAAGCGCACGATCGACGTCTTCGGTGCGCTGTTCGCGCGCGCCATCGGCGAAAACGACGCCGGCTTGTTGAATCTGGCGACGGGCGAAAGCCAGGCCTGCCTGAACTACCTGGTGCAGCGCGGCGAAGCCACGTGCACCCTCGACGAGCGGGGCGTCGCCTGGTACCGGCGCTGCGACGACTGAAAGGCCCCGCGATGGACACCCGCTTCTCGGACCAGGACAACGCCTTCCGCGCCGAGGTGCGTGCTTTCCTGCAGCAGGCCTGGACACCGCAGCTGGCGGCGCGCATCGACGCCGACACCACCTACCCGCAGGCCATCATTGAATGGCAGCGGCGCCTGTTCGAGCGCGGCTGGGTGGCGCCCGGCTGGCCGACAGTTCATGGCGGCTGCGCATGGAGCCCGACGCAGCGCTACATCTACGAGCTGGAGCGCTCGGACATCGGCGCACCCGAGGTGCTGCCCTTCGGCATCAAGATGGTCGGCCCGGTGATCCTCAAGTTCGGCAATCCAGAACAGCAGCTGCGCTTCCTGCCGCGCATCCTGCGTGGCCAGGACTGGTGGTGCCAGGGTTACTCCGAGCCCGGTGCGGGCTCCGACCTGGCGGCGCTGAAGACCCGCGCCGAACGCGCCGGTGACCACTATGTCGTCAACGGCTCGAAGATCTGGACCACCTACGCGCAGCATGCCGACTGGATGTTCTGCCTGGTGCGCACCGGATCGTCGGCACGCCGGCAGGACGGCATCAGCTTCTTGCTGATCGACATGAAGACGCCGGGCATCCGCATCAGCCCGATCGTCTCGATCGACGGCGAGCACAGCCTGAACGAAGTCTTCTTCGACGATGTGCGCGTGCCGGTGGCGAACCTGATCGGCGAGCAGGACAAGGGCTGGACCTATGCCAAATCGCTGCTGGCGCATGAGCGCACGGCGATTGCCGGTGTCGGCGATTCCAAGCGCCGCCTCCGGCGGCTGCGCGATCTGGCGCGGTGCGAAACCAGCGGCGGCCAGCCGCTGCTGGCGGATGCGTTGTTCCAGGCACGGCTGGCCGACATCGAGATCGAGCTGATGGCGCTGGAGACGATGGAACTGCGCGCGCTGTGGGAGGCCAGCAAGGGCAAGGGCCCGGGCGCCGAAAGCTCGCTGCTGAAGATCAAGGGCAGCGAAGTGCAGCAGGCGATTCAACAACTGATGATGGACATGGCCGGCTTGTATGGCGCAGTGCTGCCGGGCACGACCCGCCTGCGGCCATGAGTTCGGCGACGAGGCGCGCCGCAGTTTCATGTACGGCCGCGCCAGCACGATCTACGGCGGCTCGAACGAGGTGCAGAAGAACATCACGGCCAAGGCCGTGCTCGGGCTGTAGGCACGGCACGATGAACTTCGACCTTTCCGAAGACGATGCCGCGCTGCAGGACAGCGTGGCGCGCTGGGTGCGGCAGCGTTACCCCTTCGATGCGCGTCGCAGGCTGGCGGCGCACTCACCCGGCTTCAGCCGCGACAATTGGCGCGAGATGGCGCAGCTCGGCTGGCTGGCCCTGCCCTTCGACGCAGCACTCGGCGGCCTGAACGGCGGCGCGCTGGGCACGATGCTGCTGATGGAAGCAACTGGGCAAGGGCCTGGTGCTGGAACCCTATGTGCCGACGGTGCTGCTCTTCGGCGCGCTGATGCAGCGCAGCGCAACGCAACGCGAGGCCTGGGTGCCGAAGCTCATCGACGGCCATGTCCTCGGCGCGCTGGCCACGCAGGAGCGGCACAGCCGACACGAGCTGGCCGACGTGCAGACCACACTGCGGCCGGCCGGCGACGGCCATGTGCTCAGCGGCGAAAAGACGCTGGTCTTCAACGGCGCGGCAGCCGATCAACTGGTGGTCAGCGCGCGCAGCAGCGGCAAGCGCCTCGACGCAGCCGGCATCAGCCTGCTGCGCCTGCCGGCCGATACCTCCGGCGTGCAGCGCAGCGTGCTGCCGCTGATGGACGGCCAGTGGGTCGCGAACTTCCGCTTCGATGACGTCGCCGTGGCCGCGGACCAGCTGCTGTTCGCGCCCGGCGAGGGTTTTGCTCCGCTGTAGCAGATGCCGTGCGCAGCGCCACGCTGGCGCTGTGCGCCGAAGCCCTGGGGGTGATGCAGACGCTGCACGCCACGACGCTGGACTATGTCAAGACGCGCAAGCAGTTCGGCGTACCCATCGGCAGCTTCCAGGCGCTGCAGCACCGGCTGGTGGACATGTTCGGCGCGCTGGAGCAGACACGCTCGCTGCTCTACCGTGCCGTGTGCTCGGTCGCCGACGACAGCGCCGCGGCCGAGCGTGACCTGCATGCGCTGAAGGTCATGGTCGGCAGGACCGGTCGCCTGATCGGCGGCGAAGCGCATGCAGATGCATGGCGGCATGGGCATGACCGACGAGCTGGTCGTCGGCCACGGGATGAAGCGGTTGATGGTCATCGACCAGAGCTTCGGCGATGCCGACTGGCACCGCCGCCGCTTCGCCGCGCTGACCAGCGCCTGAGAGCGTGGCAGCCGACCACGCCTACGCTGCGGATGGGCCCGGTCACCGTCTACTTCGGCGAGAAGTCCGGCAAGTACCCCGACGGCAACCAGGTCGTCGTGCGCGGCAGCGACACGACGGCCGGTTTTCGACACGCCGCAGGTCGCCAATCGCATGCCCGAGGTGCTGGCCGATGCCGACTTGGCGATCCTGGGCCATGTGCACGAGGACCACATGGCCGGGCTGCATCTGCTGCGCGGCAAGCCGGTGCATGTGCACCACGCCGACCTGGCCGCGGCGCAGAGCTGGGGCGGGTTGTGCCGCCACTACGGCTACCCCAGCCGGTGCTCGATGCCGCTGCGCACGCCAGATCGACGTCGATTTCCACTACGCGCCGCGGCCCGACGCGCAAGGCTTATGCCGACGGCGCGGTGTGGGATCTGGGTGGCGTGCGCGTGCGCGCCTTGCACTATCCGGGCCACACCGCGGGCCACTGCGTGCTGCTGGTCGAGCCGCAGGGCATCGCCTTCATCGGCGACATCGACCTGTCGGGCTTCGGCCCGTACTACGGCGATGCCACCTCGGCCTGGCGGATTCCGTCGCAGCCTGGCCCGGCTGCCCGATCTGCCGGCGTCGACCTGGATCACCTCGCACCACCGTGGCGTGGTCGCTGACCGCGCGGCCTTCCTGCGGCGTTGCGGCCTTCGCGGCGCGCATCGATGAACGCGAGTCGCGGCTGCTGCAGATGCTGGCCGACGGGCCGCGCACGTTGGCCAGCTGGTGCAGCCAGCGGCTGCTGTACCCGCCCGAAGCCACGCGCTGTGGGTGGACTGCGCCGAGGCAGCGCACGATCGTGCCAGCACCTGGACGAATTGTTCGCCGCCGGCCGCGTTGCGGGACGGCGACGCTGGCTACAGGCTGGCGGGGCACTGACCTCGCGCTGCCCATTGCCCGTCACCTTCATGCGAAACGCATCCGCCAACCGCGCTGCAGACGCCGCGCCGTTCAGCATCAAGCCGCTGATGTTCGCCAGCATGGCCTGCACCATGGCCATGATGGCCTTTGTTGCCGTGGTCGCGCCGGTGTCGCGCGTGCTGGGTCTGCTGCCCTGGCAGGCGGGCGCCAGCGTCACCGTCAGCGGTGCCCTGTGGATGGTGCTGGCACGCGTCTGGGGCGGCGCCAGCGACCGGCGTGGCCGCCGGCCGATGCTGCTGCTGGGCGTGGGCGGGGTGTGCGTGTCGTACCTGGCGATGTGCCTGGCCATCGATGCCTCGCTGCGCACGCTGCCTTCGGTGCTGCTGGCCTTCCTGGCGCTGGTCTTGACGCGCAGCGCTGTCGGCGCCTTCTATGCCGCCATTCCTGCTGTAAGCCAGGCGCTGATCGCCGACCACGTGCCGGGCCCGCGGCGCGCGGCGGCGATGGCGGCCTTCGGCTCGGCCAGCGCCGTGGGCCTGGTGCTCGGTCCCGCCGCGGCGGCCTGGCTGGCGCAGTTCAGCCTGAGCGCGCCGTTGTACGGCATGGCGCTGCTGCCGCTGCTGGCGTTGGGCGTGTTGTGGCGCGCGCTGCCGGCCGAAGCGCCGCGTGCGGCGACCGGCGCCGCACCGCTGCGCTTCGCCGATGCGCGCCTGCGCCGACCATGGCGGTGGCCTTCGTCGCCATGTTCGGCGTGGGCATCGCGCAGATCACCGTGGGCTTCTATGCGCTCGACCGCCTCGGCCTGGATGCGCCGCCGCCGCACGCGTGGCCGGCATCGCCTTGAAGCTGGTGGGCGTGGCGCTGGTGCTGTCGCAATTGCTGGTGCGGCGCCTTTCGCTGACGCCGCCGCGCATGATCCGCATCGGCGGCCTCGTCGCCGCTTGCGGCTTCGGCGCCACGGTGCTGACCACCACGGTGTGGGGGCTGTGGGCTTGCTACTTCCTTGCCGCCGCCGGCATGGGTTGGGTGTTCCCGGCCTTCAGTGCGCTGGCCGCCAACTCGGTGGAGCCGCACGAGCAAGGCACCACCGCAGGGTCGATCGGCGCGGCGCAAGGCATGGGCATGGTGGCCGGGCCGCTGAGCGGCACCTTGGTCTATGCGGCGGGGCCGGTCGTGCCCTACCGCTGGTGGCGGCGATGCTGCTGGTGATGGCGCTGTGGCCGGTGGCCACGTCGCGGCCGGTGGTGGGCACGTCGGCCTGGCAAAGCCCCGATTGACGCGCCGAGGACGTGGGCCCGCCCAGCGCCGCAGCCGGGCGGCCGTGGTCAAATACCGGGTCGCCGGCGTGCGCGCGCGGCGGTCGCGCAATCCATCATCAACCCGCAGGCATCCCCATGAAACTCAAGACACTTTTGTCCCTGGCCATTGCGGCCGCCTTCAGCCAGACCGCCCTGGCGCAAGCCCAGGCCCCGCAGGCCACCGTGCTGGCCGCCAGCGCGCCGGGCAAGGCCGCAATGGCCGGCACCGTGAAGGTCAGCGCCGTCGTCGTTGCCATCGACAGCGCCTCGCGCGTCGCCACGCTGAAAGGCGCCAACGGCAAGATCGTCGATGTGACCGTGCCGCCTGAGGCAAAGAAGTTCGACGACATCCGTGTCGGCGATACCGTGTCGGTGGAATACGCACGCGCGCTGACGCTCGAGTTGAAGCCGGCAGGTGCCGTGCGCTCCGGCAGCTCGCAGTCGGCATCGGCGCCGGCACCGGCCGGTGCAGTGGCGGGCGGGGCCGTGGCCAAGCAGGTGGTGATCATGGCCAATGTCACTGCCGTCAATGCCAAGGAAGGCTATGTCACGCTGCGCGGCCCCAAGGGCAACAGCATGGACCTGGACGTGCCGGACCCGAAGCAGCTGAAGATGGTCAAGGTGGGTGACCAGGTGGAAGCGGTCTATACCGAAGCCATGGCCATCACCGTCGAGCACACGCCGAAGGCGGCGAAGAAGTAAGCCCCATGCCACGCAGCGGGCGTGTTCAGCGGAAGTGAAATGGCCGCCAAAGCATCGAAGGACCGCCAGGTTTCGCCTGACAACCCCTGCCCGTTCGCATGCGTGCGCGCTGGCTCGCGCCGATGAGCGAGCTTGGCCGGCGACTGCGCGCCGCTGGGCACGGGTGACTGCGGTCGAGGCGCGAAACGAGCCCGATGGGTCGGCGAAGGCGCCCGCGCAATTGCCGGCGGCGGCCATCGCCGGCATCGCGCTGAGTCGCCAACGGCCTGGGCCCGTTGTCGCTGCATGCGGGCGCCGCCCGCCAGGGCCTGCGACCTGAGACCGCCTGCGTGGTGGGCCACTCGACAAGAAGGGCGTGGGCTCGGCCATCCTGGACAGCAAAGGCAAGGTCAGCAATGCCGATGGCGCGTCTGGGAGGGTTCGCGTCACCGCTGCGGGCCGCCGACGGCTCGACCGAGCCGGGCTTGAACATGGCGGCGCTGCGCGATTTCATGGACGCCAACTTCGGGCGCGCCGGGCGACGGCGCCGCATCGATCGCGCGCTGATGAACGGCGAATGGCCGGTGCTGCTGAAGGTGATGGGCAAGGACGGCGCCGACGGCCGCTACCTGAGCCTGGCCGAGGTGGTGACGCTGTTCACGCAGCGCCGCCTGCCGGCGCGCATGACGCGCAAGGCAGCGCGCTGAACCCCAGAGCCAAACACCGTCAGCGCAACAGCGCCAGGTTCATCTCACGTCGCGCGGCGTCAGCATCGAGCATGGCCTCGATGCGTTCGAGCTGCGCTAGGTAGTCGCCAGGCAGGCCATGCTCGCGCGCGCCGTGCAGCACGTAGGCCAGGTACCAGTCGTAGGGGCGCAAGGCGGCGTCGATGTGCGTCGCGTGGTACACGCCGGCGTCAACGACCTCGGCGCCCGAGCGCACCGGCACCGTCTTGTAGTCATAGCCCTGGCCCAGCCCTTCGGCGCGGTCGAGATGCGGGCGATCGACCATGGCGATTTGATAGAGCACGCCCCAGACCACGTGCTGCGCGTCACCGGTGAACAGCACATCGCACTTGCCCGAGCCGTCGCGCCCAGCCTTGTGCCACATCAGCTTGTGGCCGCTGAGCTGCCCGATGCCGATCGGCCGGGCCGACGGCGTGCGTGCGCGCAGCCGGCGGCTCGACATGTTCGAGCCGTAGGCGAAGTTGATGAAGCTGGCCTGATCGTTCATCAGCACATGCGCACTCGCGCCCACTACGTTGCTGCGGCCAGTGCTGCCACCATGCGATTGACGAAGCCTGCCGTGTGCGCCGTATCCAGCCAGCGCACGACCACCACCGCGCCATATCCCGGCTCGACCCAGGTCAGGTGCCCGCCCGCACCCACCATCCACACGCTGCGCTCGGATGCACCGGGAAAGCTGCGCCCATCGCGGTTCAACCACACCAGGCCACCATAGAAGGGTGCGATGGCGCAGGGCGTGGCCATGAAATCCAGCCAATCGGCGGGAACGATCTGCTTGTCGCCGAAGCGCCCGCCGTCCAGCAGCAGTTGGCCGATGCGCGCCTGATCGCGCGCGCTGATCGACACGCCGCCACCCCAGTGCGTGCCGCCGGGCACCGGCTGCACACGCTGCGCCGGGCGGCCACCACGCGCCGGCAGATCCACCCACGCACCGTCGTAACCGCGCCAGGCCCAGCCGTCGCTGGCGCCGACGGGTTGCATCACATGGTCGCGCCAGATATCGGGCAGCGGCCGGCCGAAAAGGTGCATCAAGGCCAGCGACAACTGGTTGATGCGCACGTCGTTGTATTCCCAGTACGTGCCAGGCGCTTGCAGCGGTCGCGATTCGCCCTTGCGGCCCGCCGGTTGGCGCGGGTCGAGGCCGACCTTGCGCCAGCGGTCGACCGTGTCCGGGATGCCCAGGCAGTTACCTTCCCACTCGCTGGTCTGCTGCAGCAGCATGGTCCAGGTGATGCCGCGGTTGTTCGCCCCGTCGAAGCCGATGCCCGGCACTCGCGTCGACGACCGGCTCATCGCGCTCGGGCAGCAGGCCCTCGCCATGGGCCACGCCGGCCAGCAGCGCGAGATAGCTCTTGGCGACGCTGAAGCTCAGGTCGGCGCGGTCGGGCTCGCCCCAGGCGGCCACTTCATGCCCGTGCTGCCACACCACGCCCGACACCGGCCCGCGCGATTGCACCGGGCCGCGCAGGCGGTTGTAAGGTGGCGGGTCGTCGTGGTGCAGGCCCCAACGGGCGGGTTCGGCCGCGGGGTCGCGGGTCCAGGGTACTTCGTGGGCCTGGGCAAAGGCGATGGCGTCGTCAGAGGTCTGGGTTCATCACAGTTTGGGAATGTGCAGCGTCTTGCTGATCATCAGCGTACCCGACACCGCGAACAGCAGGCTCAGCGGGTGCAGCAACCAAGGGCCGACGCTCCATACGCCGCCCCACAGATGTTCGCCCAGCGCGCCCTGCCACGCGGCCCAGGCCAGCAGCGCGGTGATGACGACGCTGGTGGGAATCGGCGTGCCTTCGAAGTAGGCCACCTTCTCGGCCCCTTCGGACAGCGCTTCGGCGGTGACGTTGTAGCGCGCCAACCGGCTGACGCCGCAGCAGACGAAGTAGCACAGCACCACCATGTCCCAGCCGCCCTGCAGCCCGGCGGCAAAGCCGAGCGCTGCCGGCCCGACGCCGAAGGAAATGACGTCGGCCAGC
The DNA here is from genome assembly GCA_963837675.1 of uncultured beta proteobacterium. Lineage (GTDB taxonomy): Bacteria > Pseudomonadota > Gammaproteobacteria > Burkholderiales > Burkholderiaceae_C > Rubrivivax. The sequence continues at coordinate 141,954 of CAWIOH010000010.1, forward strand.
GAATCCAGTTCGCGACCCAGCGTCGAGTGCTGGTGGCGCCAGCGCGCCACCTTGCCGTCGAACACGTCGAAGACGAAGGCCAAGGGCGTCATTGCCGCGGCCAGCAGGAAGTGCGTGGCCGAGCCGCTGGCCATGTACAGCATCGCCAGGAACACCGACAACACGCCGCAGGCGGCATTGCCCAAGGTGATGAAGTCGGCCAGGTGAAAGCCGCGGATCATCGAGAAGTGTCGAGGCTTGGGGGTCATGGATCGGTGCATCGCAAGCGGGTCGCCCTCGGTCGGTGGCGGCGACGAATCATGCACCACGCGCCGTCACGCTCACGGCATGTCGGCGCTGGCCAGCGCGTCAAAACCCGGGCGTTCACGCAGGCGCATGCAGTAGGCGTCAACCGCCGGCAGCGCCGGGCGCTCGATCGGCGTCATCAGCCAGCGATGTGTCGCCAGGCCAAGCACGATGTCGGCCAGCGTGAAATCGCTGCCAGTGACGAAGCCGCCGCTGCACGCCAGTTGCGCATCGAGCAGCGCCATGTGCCGGTTCCAGTGCTCGGCACTCGCCGCTGCGGCCGCCGGATCGGCGAAGGAAGGGCTGCGCCGCGCCCAGTGCATGAAGGCGTAGCGCCAGGCATTGTTCAACTCGGTGGCCTGCCAGTCCATCCATTGCTCGACCCGCGCCCGCGCCTGCCCATCCCGGGGCAGCAGGTCGGTGCGGCCGTGCCTGGCCGCCAGGTAGCGACAGATCGTGTTCGACTCCCACAGCACGAAGCCGGCATCGTCGATCACCGGCACCAGGCCGTTCGGGTTCATGGCCAGGAACTGCATCTCCTGCGTCGACCTGAAGCCGGTTCCCCACGGCTCCTGCTCGACCGGCAGGCCCAGCTCGGTGCACAACCACAGCACCTTGCGCACGTTGATCGACGAGGTGCGACCGTAGACCTTCAGCATGGCAGCGGGGGGCGTGTTCGGTGCCTCAAGCCGGCGTGTCGGGCGAGGGCTCGAGATGCCCCTTGCCGGGAACGAAGTTGGCCTCGATGCGGATGCCGTCGGGGTCTTCGAAGAGCACCGAGTAGTACCCTGGCGCCCAGGCGTCCTCGCGCGGCGGACGCACGATCGTCGCCCCGAGCGCCACCGCGATCTGGTGGATCGCATCGACATCGGCGCGGCTGCGCGCCCGCAGGCACAGGTGATGCAGCCCGGCGCGCCCCTGATCGAAGGGCTGGTGCGCCAGGCCGGCGGCGGCCGGCGCGATGGCGATGCCGGTGCGCCCGCCGATGCAATAGAAATAGGTGGGCAGGTCGCGCAGCACGGTCATTTCCAGCGACTGCAGCAGCGTCCGATAGAACGGCACCGAGCGCTGCATGTCGGTGACGGTGAGTTGCACGTGGGCGATGCCGTTGATGCTGGCCATGAAGGTCTCCGGGTTCGCGGAACGCATTCAGGGCTCGAGGATGTTGAACATCGGGTTGAAGGTGTCCAGCGTGCCCAGCAACTGGCGCAAGCCTGGCGTCGCCGGTGACGGGGATCAAGCCCCTGCTGCAGCGCCTGCGCAAGACCGCCGCCGCCGACGACGACCTGCGCCAGCGTCGGCCGGTCCATCGTCACCGTGGCCATCGCCGCCGCGCCGTGGCTGCCGGCAGCATGGCTCAGCGCGCCGTGGCTCAGCGTCAGCCGCCAGTGGCTGCGGCTCGTCGCTCATCACCCAGTCGATCAGCAGACTGCAGGCCCTCGGCCTTGGCGGCGTTGACGCGCATGGCCAGGAAGTCGAAGAACATGTCCATCGGCATCATCGCCACCACCTTCGGCGTGACCACGCCGGCGGCGCCGGGCGGTGGCTTCGGCGCGCCGAAGCGCAGCTCCTTCGCGCCCAGCGCATAGGCGTTGCGCCAGGTGGCGCTTTCGCATTGGTAGGCCAGCTGCTCCATCGCGTCGGCGGCGAGTTGGCGTGCGCGCTGGTTCGCCGGGTCGGCAAACACCAGGTGGTGCGTCACCTGCACCACCCAACGGTAGTCGCCGGCGTCGAAATCGGCCTGCGCGCGCGCCAGCAGCGCGTCGGCGCCGCCCATGTACTCCACGTACTTCTGCCCCGGCCGGCTGCGGCGCCAGAGGGTCGAGGTTGACCGGGTTGCCGTCGTAGGGGCCCATGTAGTGCGCATACACGGCGCGCACGTTGTGGGCGATCGCGCCGTAGTACGGCCGCGCGTGCCAGCGCCGCGTGCAAGCGATGCGCGGCAGGCGGAACTCCGCGGCGATCTCGTGCGGCGTCAGGCCGTGGCTCATCAGCCGCAGCGTCTGGTCGTGCAGCAGCCGGTACATGTCGCGCTGCTCGCTGATGAAGCGGCGCGCCTTGTCACGGCCCCAGGTGGGCCAGTGGTGCTGGGCGATGACGACATCGGTGTCGTCGATGAAGTCGTTCAGCGCCGCGTCCAGGTACTTCGACCAGGCCAGCGCATCGCGCGTGCGCGCGCCGCGGATCGGGACACAGGTTGTGCATCGTGTGGCAGCCGTTCTCGGCCAGGTTCAGCACCTTGAACTGCGGGAAGAAGAAGTTCATCTCCGCCGGTGCTTCGGTCTCGGGCGTGAGCTGGAAGACGATCTCCACGCCGTCGATGACATGGCGCTCCACGGCTGCGTGATCAGCCAGTTGGGCGCGATCAGGCTGGCGGTGCCACGGCCGATCGCCTTGCCCAGGCCGCTGTCGACATGCGAGCGCGGCCCGGGCTGAAGCGTCGGCCCGAACTGGAAGGCGCCGCGCCGGCGCATCGGCACGCCGGCCAGGATGTTCTCGGAGATCGCCGCGTCCATGAAGCCGTCGGGCGCGATCACCTTGACTTCGCCGCTGGCCGCCTGCTCGTGGCGTGATGACGCCTTCGACGCCACCGTAGTGGTCGGCGTGGCTGTGGCTGTAGATCACCGTGTGCACCGGCCGGTCGCCGCGATGCGGCGGTACAGCGCCAGCGCGGCGGCGGCGGCTTCGCAATAGGTCAGCGGGTCGATCAGGATCAGACCCGTGTCGCCTTCGATGATGGTGATGTTGGCCAGGTCGAAGCCGCGCACCTGGTAGATGCGCTCGCTGACCTGGAACAGACCGTGGATGCGGTTGATGCGCGCATGGCGCCACAGGCTGGGGTTGACCGAATCAGGCGCTTCGATGCTTTCCAGGAAGGCGAAGGCCGACAGTCCCACACCACGCGGCCATCGGGCGTGACGATGCGCGCGTCGGGAATGGTGCCGACGAAGCCGCGCTGCGCGTCGTCGAAGGCGCTATCGTCGCCGAAGTCCAGCGTCGCGGCCAGCGCGGCGTTGCGCGCGGCAGGTGTGCAGCGAGGCGGGCTTCAGCGGCGAACCCGCGTCTTCGGGGGTGGTCATGCGGTGGTCTCCTGCATGGAGTGGCACATGGCTTCGGGGTTGTACCCCAGCGGCACGTGCCGACGTGAGCAGTGCTTGCCCTGGGCCCGTCGCCAGTCATTCACAATCGGTCACCTCATGAGCACCGCTCCCCTTGCCGGTCTGCGCGTCATCGAGTTCTCGGCCTTCGTGGCCGCGCCCAGTGCCGGGCTGGCGCTGGCGCAGCTCGGCGCGGAGGTGATCCGCATCGACCCGCTGGGCGGCAACATCGACATCGAGCGCGCGCCGCTCGGGCCGACCGGGCGCAGCCTGTACTGGGCCAGCCTGAACCGCGGCAAGAAATCGGTGGAACTGGACGTGCGCAGCGCCGAAGGCCGCGCGCTGATGCAGCGGCTGATCTGTTCGCGGCGACCCGCCGGTGTTCCTGACCAACCTGTCGGTGGACGGTGAGCTGTCCTACGCCGCGCTGTCGAAGATCCGGCCCGAACTGATCATGGTGCAGCTCAGCGGCTCGCCGGACGGCTCGAATGCGGTGGACTACACCGTCAACTGCGCGGCGGGCTTTCCCGGCATCACCGGCGATGGCCACGGCCCGGTGAACCACGTGCTGCCGGCCTGGGACGTGATCGCCGGCCAGATGCTGGCGCTGGCGGTCGCTGGGCGCCGAGCGGCAATGGCGCATCGACGGGCGCGGCCAGCATGTGCGAACTGGCGCTGTCGGACGTGGCCATGGCCACCGTCGCCAACCTGGGCTATCTGGCCGACGTCGAACTCAACGGCGCGCAACGCGGCGCCGACGGCAACTTCCTCTACGGTGCCTACGGCGACAGCTTCGCCTGCGCCGATGGCCGCCATGTGATGGTGGTGGCGATCACCGACAGGCAATGGCAGGCGTTGCTGCGCGCCACGGGCTTGCACGAGGCGCTGAGCGCCGCCGCGACCGCGCTGGGCCATCGGCTGGATTCGGAGAATGGCCGCTACGCGGCGCGCGAGTTGATCTCCACCGCGCTGCGTCCTTGGTTCGCGCGGCGCACACTGGCCGAGATCACCGCCGCCTTCACCGACCGCGCGCTGCTGTGGGGGCCGTACCGCAGCTTTGCGCAGATGCTGGCCGAAGACCCGCGCTGCTCCGAGGCCAACCCGATGTTTCAGCGCACCCTGCACCCGGGCGTGGGCGAGTTTCTCACTGCCACCGCGCCGCTGGCCTTCGACGGCGCCGGGCGCCCTGGGCCGGGCCTGGCACCCGCGCTGGGCGAACACAGCCGGGCGGTGCTTCAGCAGTTGCTGGGGCTGGACGACGACGCGCTGCAGGCGCTGGCCGCGGCGGGCGCGGTTGCGCTGCGCTGAGGCTGCGACTCGCAGATCACCCATCGAAAGCACCGGCTCTGCCATGAATTCCAGCAACGATCTTGTCCAGCGCTGCGAGCGCGCCCGGCACGCCGCCGACAGGCTGCTGCAAGCCTTGCTCGGCGCATTGCGCGGCGTGCTGGCCGAATCCGACGCCGACGACGCGCTGCAGCGCGAGCAGGCGCGCGCCCACGGTGTCGCCTGGGCCGCGACCTATGTGCATGCGCTGCGGCAGATGCTCGGCTGGGCGCAGCGCTTGCGCGCTGCCGGCCGGCTGGGCGAACTCGAAGCGCGGCTGCTGCGCTCCGCCTACGGCGAGTGCCTGGCACAACTGGCCGGCGGGCTTGCCGATGAGCCAGGGTGAGATGTTCCGTGCCGATTCGCTCGACGCCGCAGCCGCGGCCGCATTCAGCGCCGATGCCGACGTGCGGCAATTGCGCGCCGAGGGCTTCGATGCCGTCGCGCGCCGGCGCGTCGCCGCGCTGCTGGCCGATGGCCACGGCACGCGCGCCTTCGGCGACCCTGGCTTCGACGAACCCGCGCTGTACGAGGTGCGCCAGCAGTTCGCGCGTTTTGCCGATGACCATGCGGCCGCAGCGCACGGCTGGCACCTGCGCAACCAACTGATCCCCGACGAGGTGATCACCGAGATGGCGCGGCTCGGCGTGTTCGGACTGACCATCGGCGAGTCGCATGGTGGCTCGGGCCTGGGCAAGCGTGCGATGTGTGTCGTCACCGAAGAACTGGCGCGCGGCTTCATCGGCCTGGGATCGCTGGGCACGCGCACCGAGATCGCCGCCGAGCTGATCGAACGCAATGGCACGCCGGAACAGAAGGCGCGGTGGCTGCCGGCCATTGCCAGCGGCGCGGTTATCCCCACCGCCAGCTTCACCGAGCCCGATGTCGGCTCGGACCTGGCCGCGATCCGCACGCGGGCCGAAAAGGTCGAGGGCGGCTGGCGCATCCACGGCAACAAGACCTGGACCACGCACGGCGCGCGCAGTGACCTGATGACGCTGATGGTGCGCACCGACGCTGCCGAGCGCGGCTACAGGGGACTGTCGATGTTCCTGGCGGAAAAGCCGCGCGGCGGCGACGCCGCGCCCTTCCCTGCCGAAGGCATGAGCGGCGGCGAGATCGAGGTGCTGGGCTACCGCGGCATGAAGGAATACGAGATCGCCTTCGACGGCTTCTTCGTGCCCGACGATGCCTTGCTCGGCGGTGCACCGGGCCAGGGTTTCAAGCAGCTGATGCAGACCTTCGAATCGGCGCGCATCCAGACCGCGGCCCGCGCCGTCGGCGTGGCGCAAAACGCCTTCGAGCTGGGGTCTGGACTACGCATTGCAGCGCACGCAGTTCGGCCGGCCGATCATCGAGTTCCCGCGCGTCGCCGACAAGCTGGCATGGATGGCGGTGGAGATCATGCTGGCGCGCCAGCTCACGCTCTTTGCGCGCAACAGAGAAAGACGCCCACCGCCGCTGCGACATCGAAGCCGGCATGGCCAAGTTGCTGGCCGCGCGTGTCGCCTGGGCCGCGGCCGACAACGCACTGCAGGTGCATGGCGGCAACGGCTATGCGCTGGAGTACCGCATCAGCCGCGTGCTGTGCGATGCGCGCATCCTCAATGTCTTCGAAGGCGCGGCCGAGATTCAGGCCAACATCGTCATCAAGGGCTTGCTCGCCGGCTTGATCAACGGTCGATGCCCTGCACCCGCGAGGCGCGCCACTCGCCCGGCGTGACCTGGGCCCAGCCCTTGAAGGCCCGTGTGAAGGCCGCCGCGTCCGAGTAGTGCAATGCCGAGGCGATCTGCGCCGCAGGCAAGCGTGTGTCGCGCAACAACTGCAGCGCCAGGTCGTAGCGCGTCTGCCGGCCAATACGCTGCAGGCTGGTGCCCTCGGCGGCCAGGCGCCGGCGCAGCGCGCGCTCATGCAAGCCAAAGAACTGCGACAACCGAGCGGCCGAATCGGCGCCGGCAAAGATCATTCGGTGCAGCGCACGCTGCACCTTCTTCGACAGCAATGCGTTCTGCGACTGCACCGCCTCGCGCATTTGCGCGTCGATCTGCGCGTGGCGCGCGGGATCCGCACCTTCGATGCGCTGCGCCAGCCAGCGGGCCGGGAAGCTGACCGCGCTCAGCTCCGCGTCGAAGCGCACCGGCGCGTCGAAGCAGGCGCTGTAGGGGGACACGTCCTCGGGTGCTGCGTGGGCCAGGCTGATCTCCGTGGCACGCCAGCCCTGGCCGCACAGGCGGCGCAGCAGCGAGTAGGCAACGGCCATCGCCAGGTCATAGACCTGCGTCGCGCCGGCAGTCGAAGACTGATTGATCGAATAGCCGAGGCATGCATGCGTCGGGCTCAGCCGCAGCAGCACCGGCACGGCGCCGCTGTCGTGCCAGTTCAGGTACAGCACGATGCTGTCGAGAGCGTCGCCGACGTTCGCGCTGTTCAGCGCCAGCTGGTTCAGCGCACCCAGCGTGTCGCCATCGAGACGCTGCCCGACTCGCAACCCGAAGTGCGGGCAACGGGTGACCGTTGCGCTGCGCTCGAGCAAGCGGGCCGCCGTGCCATAGGGAGCACGGTTCTCGGCGTCGTCGAACAGCGCCGCATCCAGGCCCAGCGAGGCCAGCAGCGGCGCCGGATCGACGCCCAGCTCGCGCAGCAGGCCGGGCACGGGCAACAGCGGGCCCATGCGCACTTCACCGGCCTCGCCAGGGTTGACGGCGCCGTTCGGGGGCTGAGGCCGGCCCGGCGGGTTTCGTTCTTGTTGCATCGATCGATGGGCCCAGTGAATGGCCCGCGCGTCCAGGCGCGCGCCCGCGCGTGTCCGAAAATGCCAATGCATTTTGCCGCACGAGACCTTAGAGTCCTCGATTGACTTCGTCAGTGGCACTTTGCTGGATACAGCATCTTTGCGAGATCTCATGGCATCGATATCGAAATTCACCCAATTTCTGGCGGCACTGGTGGCTGGCGCCGCCTTGACGGCGGGAGCCTTTGCGCAGACGGTCACTGGCACGCTGGGCTCACCCGGTGCCACCACCACCGTCAGCCCCAAGCAATTGCCGGCGCCCGAAGCCGCCTTCGGCGGCGTGATCAAGAACGACGCACTGCAATCGAAGGCCTGGTGGCCACCGCGCGTGGTGCCGCCCAAGGGTGCGCCGAACGTGCTGCTGATCATCACCGACGATGCCGGCTTCGGCGTGCCCAGCACCTTCGGCGGCGTCATCCCGACGCCGACGATGGACCGCATCGCCAGCGAGGGCCTGCGCTACAACCGCATGTTCTCGACCGCGCTGTGCTCGCCGACGCGCGCGGCGCTGATCACCGGGCGCAACCACCACTCGGTGGGCTTCGGCGTCATTTCCGAGCAATCGACCGGCTTCCCGGGCTACAACAGCATCATCGGCGTCGACAACGCGACCATCGGCCGCATCCTGCTCGACAACGGCTACAACACCTCGTGGTTCGGCAAGAACCACAACACGCCGGCCTTCCAGGCCAGCCAGACCGGCCCGTTCACGCAGTGGCCCACCGGCATGGGCTTCGAGTACTTCTACGGCTTCGTCGGTGGCGACGCCAACCAATGGCAGCCGAACCTGTTCCGCAACACCACGCAGATCTATCCGTTCAAGGGTCAGGAGGGCACCTGGAACCTGATCACCGGCATGGCCGACGATGCGCTCGACTGGATGTCGCGCATGCACCAGACCGACCCGAGCAAGCCAGTGTTCATCAAGTACGCGCCCGGCGCCACTCACGCGCCGCACCACCCGACCAAGGAATGGGTCGACAAAATCGAGGCCATGCACCTGTTCGACGACGGCTACGAGAAGCTGCGCGAGCGCATCTTCGAAAACCAGAAGAAACTCGGCGTGATCCCACAGGATTCGAAGCTGACGCCGTGGCCGAAGGACGTGCTGCCGCCGTGGGACACGTTGAGTGCGGAGGCGAAGAAGCTCTACATCCGCCAGGTCAACGTCTTCGCCGCCTACGCCGCCTACAGCGACTACGAAATCGGGCGTGTGATCAAGGGCTTCGAAGACCTGGGCCGACTCGACAACACGCTGATCATCTACATCAACGGCGACAATGGCACCAGCGCCGAAGGCGGCCCGCTGGGCACGCCCAACGAGGTGGCCTTCTTCAACGGCGTGAACGTGCCGGTGGACGTGCAGATGAAGTTCTACGACGTGTGGGGCACCGAGGCCACCTACAACCACATGTCGGCCGGCTGGTCATGGGCCTTCGACACGCCCTTCGACTGGTTCAAGCAGAACGCCTCGCGGCTGGGCGGCATCAACCAGAACATGGTCGTGTCGTGGCCGGCACGCATCAAGGACAAGGGCGCGCTGCGCGAGCAGTTCATGCACGTCATCGACGTCGTGCCGACGATCCTCGAAGCGGCCGGCATCAAGGCACCGGCGATGGTCGACGGCATCAAGCAAAAGCCGATCGAGGGCACCAGCTTCCTCTACACCTTCGACGCCGCCAACGCCAAGGCCCCGTCGCGCCACAAGACGCAGTACTTCGAAATGATGGGCCAGTGGGCGCTGTACGACAACGGCTGGCTGCTCAGCACCAAGGTCAACCGTGCACCGTGGGACGCCTTCGGCGCGGCCAACACCGACCCGCTGAACAACCAGGTGTTCCAGCTCTACGACCTGAGCAAGAGCTGGAACCAGGCCGACGACATCGCCGCGCAGCACCCGCAGAAGGTCGCGGAGATGCGCAAGATGTTCGTTGCCGAAGCGAAGAAGTACCAGGTCTTCCCGCTCGACGCCTCGGTGGCGGCGCGGCTCGTTGCGCCGCGGCCGAACATCACCGCCGGGCGCACCGAGTTCGTCTACACGCGGCCGATGGTCGGGCTGCCGCAGGGTGATTCGCCGGTGCTGCTGAACACCTCGTACACCGTCAGCGCCGACATCGAGGTGCTGGCCAATGGCGCCGAAGGCATGCTGCTGACCTCTGGCGGCCGCTTTGCCGGCTACGGCTTCTACCTGCTCAAGGGCAAGCCGGTGTTCCTGTGGAACCTGCTCGACCTGGAGCGCATCAAGTGGGAAGGCGCCGAAACGCTGGCCCCGGGCAAGCACACGGTGGAGTTCGACTTCAAGTACGACGGCATCGGCGCCGGCACCTTGGCGTTCAACAGCTTCAGTGGACTGGCCCAGCCCGGCACGGGTACGCTCAAGGTCGACGGCACGGTGGTGGCGACGAAGCGCATGGAAAAGACGCTGCCGATGATCCTGCAGTGGGACGAGAGCTTCGACGTCGGCTCCGACACGCTGACCGGCGTCAACGATGCCGATTACAAGCCGCCTTTCGCGTTCACCGGCAAGCTGAACAAGCTGACGATCAAGGTCGACAGGCCGCAGCTGACGCCGGCCGACATCAAGACGCTGCAAGCCGCGATGAAAGAAAAGGCCAAGGCCGATTGATCTACCAGCTGCAAGCGTTGCAGTTGCCGTACGACCAGAAGCTGATCAGTGCCAGCGACCACGAGGCGGCGAAGACGCAGACCTTCAGCCAGTTGACGCAGTCACCGCCGCGCGATCCACATCGGCGACAATGCCAAGGCTCATTTCATTCAACCAAGGTGCGCAACACGCACTGCATTCGGGAGCGACCCTCATGAAACTTCACAAACTTTTCGGCATCGGTGCATTGATGTTGTCGTTCGCGGCCAGCAACGCCTTCGCCGACGACAAGGCCACCAAGCAGGCCGAAATCGTCAAGGTGGCACAAGGCTCGCTCGAGCGCTTCTACAAGGCCAAGCCCGAGCTGAAGGCCGCTGTGGCCAACGCGCCGGGTTATGCGGTGTTCACCACCTACGGTTTCAGCTTCATCTTCGGCGGCGAAGGCGGCAAGGGCCTGGTGCACGACAACAAGACCAAGAAGAACACCTTCATGGCGATGGGCGGCGCCAGCGTCGGGGCGCAACTCGGCGCGTCGCAGAACGACGTGCTGATGATCTTCAAGACCGCCGCGGCGATGAACGACTTCGTCAAGAACGGCTGGACAGCCAGCGGCGGCGCCACCGCGGGCGCGGGCGCGGCCGGCAAGACGGCCGGCGGCGGCGTGGGCAGCAGCGCCATGGACAACATGGACAGCTTCACGTTGACGAAAAACGGCCTCGAGGCCGGCGTGGCCATCGAGGGTTCGAAGTTCTGGAAGCCCGACGAACTGAACTGAAGCAGCGTTTCGGGGCTTTCAGCGCGGGTGCGCCAACGGGCGCTGCCCGCGCAGCAGCACGGTCTGCGCGCCGCATCGCACCCGCATCGTCAGATCTGCGGCAAACCAGGGCGTGCAGTACGGCATCGGCCGGCGATGCCAGCGCCTTGTCGAGGCGTTCGGCACGATAGCCTGGCACGAACAGGTAGCTGGGCGCGACGTGCGTCATCGTCTTCGGACGGCGCGGGCGGCGCGCGATCGCGAGATGGCATCGCCGTCGTAGCCGAGTTCAGCCAGCAGTGCGCCGGTGTGCTGGCCCAGGGCGGGCACCGCATCCATGCGCGGGCCCTCGCCTTCGGCCCATTGCCCGGGCGGCGGCAGTGCCGGCAACGGGCACACCGGCGAGCCCACCTCGCGCCAACGTGGCTCAGCGCAGCGTGGCGGTGGCGTCCATCGTCAGCCAGCCTTCGTGATCGCAGGCCCACAGATGCACACTCTTGCCGTCGGCCGACGGCTGGCCCTGCACGCGCAGCAGGTGACCGTCGAAGCCGGGCCGCAGCGCCTTGAAGCGGAAGGTGGCGACACCGGCGTCGGGCCGTTCGCGGCGCAGCAGATCCAGCAGCAGCGTGGCGATCAACGGCCCGTGCACCACCAGCCCCGGATAACCCTCGGTGCCCATGGCATAGGGCCGGTCGTAGTGGATGCGGTGGCCGTTGAAAGTCAGCGCCGAATAGCGGAACAGCAGCACCTCGTCAGGCACCAGATCGCGCCGCCATGCGCCGTCCTGCGCCGCTGGCTGCGGCGTCGGCGGTGGATCGCCCTCGCGCTGCGCCTCGCGATAGACGATGTCGTGGAACTCCGTCAGCGCCGCTTCGGTGTCGTGATTGCGACGCAGCGCATGCCGCACCTTGACGAACACCAGCGCACCGCTGCGCCCGTGCTTGGTCTCGACACTTTCGATGGTCGAGGTGCGCGCCACGACGTCGGCAACGCGCAACGGCGCATGGAACACCAACTGGCTGCCGGCCCACATGCGCCGCGGCAGCGGCACCGGCGGCAAGAAGGCGCCGCGCTTCGGGTGACCGTCGGCGTCGACCTCCGATTGACGATGCATCGGCAGGAAAAACAGCCAATGCCACAGCGGCGGCAGCGCATGGCCCGCGTCCCACGACGCGGCCGCGTGGTCCAGCGTCGCGTTCAGCGCCATCAGCGGCGTGGGCCGCAGCGTATCGGTGTGGCTTTCGCTGCGACCGATCCAGGCTGCCAGGTCGTCCATCATGGGCTCGGCGCAGGCGCAGGTGGATACAACCCGTGCACGCGCGCGAACAGTCGGGTCAGGCCGAGCAGCGCGTCGATGTTCGGCGTGGCGATGCCCAGCCGCAGGGCGATCTCGCACACCACCGTGACCAGCGCGTCGAGTTCGATCGTGCGCCCGGCATCGACATCGTTCTGCATCGAGGTGCGGAAGCGCCCCAGCTTGCGCGTCACCGCATGCCGGTCTTCCGGCGATTGCGCGATCGCGCAGCCGATGCGCGCGCCGATTTCGGCAGCTTCGCGCATCGCAGCGGAACAGAACTCGCGCACCAGCGGGTCATCGAGCACCTGATCGCTGGCCGCGGCGGTGATCGCCGTCACCGGATTCATCGTCATGTTGCCCCACAACTTGTACCAGATGTCCTGGCGAATGTTCGGCGCGACGGTGAGGTCGAAGCCAGCACGCCGCAGCAGCGCGCCAAGCGTTGCCGCCCGCTGCGATTCACCGCCCATCGGCTCACCGATGATCAGCCCCTGGCCCATGCGATGTTCCACCAGACCGGGCTCGCTGGTGAAGGTGCTGGCGTGCACGACGCAGCCGAGCACCTGCGGCAGCGGCAGCTTGGCGGCGATCACGCCGCCCGGGTCCACGCTTTGCAGCGCCTCGCCGCCCAACGCCGGTGTGGATTGCGCAAACCACCAGGGCACGCCGTTCATCGCCGGCAGCACGATCGTCCGATCGCCAAGCAGCGGCGCCATGCCGCGCGCCACCTCGGTCAGCGCGGGGCCCTTGACCGCGACCACCACCAGGTCCATCACGCCCAGCGCGGCCGGATCATCGCTGGCGATGGCCGGCGCCTGGATCAACTCGCCGCCCTGCCGCAGCCGCCAGCCATGCGCTTGCAGCGAGCGCAGCGTGGCGCCACGCGCCACCGCCGCGACGCTGCATTCACCCGCGGCAGCCAGGCGCGCGCCGATGAAGCCGCCGATGGCGCCGGCGCCGTAGATGCAGACTTTCATGTCAAATGTTTCCGAGCGTGGGCCAACGGCGAATCTAGCAGGCCCGGCGGCACCTGAGTCGCGGGATTGACCGTGTTGCGCGGGCGGTTGAAGATGAACCCATCATGCCGCCGCCGGCATTGCCCCGAACCCAGGCCAAATGAACTCGCCCAACCCGCCCCGTCAGCTGCACCTGCCGCCGACCGAAGAAATGGCCAGGCGCATGGACGCGCTGATGGTGCTGCGGCAGCGCATGCTGGAGCTGCATGCAAGGCTCGAATACGTGCGGCTGATGATGCGGGTGAGCCGCAGGTCACTGCCACCACCCTGAGGGGGCGAGACTACTCGTCGCCGAACTTCGGCTCGCGCTTGTCGATGAAGGCGTTCACCGCCTCGGCGTGCGCCGGCGACTTGTGCGCCACCGACTGCAGCGCCGCCGACAGCTCGAGCAGCGAATCCAGCCGCTGATGACTGGCCTTCGCGCAGCAAGCGCTTGGTCAGGCGCAACGTACTGCCGGGGTTGCGCGCGATGCGCGCGGCCAGCGCCCCGGCCTCGCGCAGCAGCGCTTCGGGCTCGACCACGCGGGACACCAGGCCGATGGCCATCGCGTCGTCTGCCTTCACCGCATCGCCGGTGAAGCTCATCTCCATCGCCTTGCTCAAGCCCACCACGCGCGGCAGCAGCCACGCACCGCCGTCACCGGGGATCAGCCCGACGCGGATGAAGCTCTCGGCGAAGCTGGCGTGGATCGAGGCGATGCGCATGTCGCACATGCAAGCCAGGTCGCAGCCGGCGCCGATGGCCGGGCCGTTGACCGCGGCGATGCTCGGTACTTCCAGCTTCTGCAATGCCAGTGGCAGGCGCTGGATGCCGGTGCGATACCACTTGACGATCTCCGCCGACGAGATCGCGTCGCCGGTGAAGCGCTTCATGTCCTTGACGTTGCCGCCCGGACGAGAACACGGTGCCGGCGCCGGTGAGGATCATCACGCGCACCGAATTGTCGGCGTTGATGCGCTCGACCGCGGCAACGAACTCGTCCACTGCCGTGTTGCCGGTGAGCGCATTGCGCACTTCGGGCGCGTTCATCGTCAGCGTGACGACGGCGCCTTGCTGTTCGTAATCAAGGAAACTGCTCATGCCTTGGCCTTGTCGCGTTGATGCAGAAGAAAGCCCAGCGTCGTGCGCTGCGGGGCGGCCAGCAGCGCGGCACCGATGCGCGGGTGCCAGAGGGCCGGCGAACCGAAGTCGCCGCGCCATTCCTGCAGCCGGCGCGTGTAGAGCTGCAGGTCGAATTCCGCCGTGATGCCGATGGCGCCGTGCACCGCATGCGCGATCGCCACCACCTTCTCGGCCGCCTCGCCGGCGCGCGCCTTGGCCACGGCGGCGCGCAGCGGGTGCACGGCGATGCCGGCATCGGCGCAGCCGAGCTTGTGCCGCCATGCGCGCGGCGAACACCTGTTCGGCCATCACCGCCAGTTGCTGCTGCACCGCCTGGAAGCGGCCGATCGGCTTGCCGAACTGGTTGCGATCGTTGGCGTAGGCCAGCGTGGCTTCCAGCACGCGTCTGCATCGCACCCGCCATCAGCGCGGCCGTGAGCAAGGCGCCGGCTTCGAGCCAGGCGATGTCGCCTCGGCACCTCGATCGCGCCCTCGAGCCGTACGTTCCAGCGCAGATGCGCCTGCAGGCTGCCGTGCACGCCGGTGGCACGCCGTTCGGCGCCCTCGAGCGGCAGGAGCATGGCGCACGCCTTGCTCGCGCGGCACCAGCACCCAGTCGGCCACGATGGCGAAAGGCACGCCCTGGCAGTGAATCGATCCGTCAGCGCCGCTGCGGCACGGCGAAGCCAGGGTCAACGCACCGGCGGGCGCGGTGATGCCCCGCGCTGGCCAGCACGCGCGCGCAGCCACAGCGTGTGCGCCAGGGGCACGGGCACGCGCGTGGCGGCCGCACAGCAGCAACAGATCGAAGGCATCGCGCAAGCCGAGCCCCGCGCCACCGGCCGATTCGCAGACCAGCGCATCGAGGAAGCCCGAGGCTTCGATTTCAGGCCACAGTGGCCCCGTCTGCTGGCGTGCGTTCGACCTCTCGCACCACCGCCGGCGTGCAATGCGCGGCGAGCAGCCGGTCCAGCGAATCGGCGAACATCGTCTCCATCAGCGCAATCCCAGCCCGCGCGCGATGACGCCGCGCAGGATCTCGCGCGTGCCGCCGCGCAGCGAAAAGCTCGGGCACACCTGCAGCACGTAGGCCAGCGTGCGCAGCAACATCTCGGGCCGCTCGACCGACGGGCCGGCGCCGAGTGGCATCGGCCAGCAGGTTGGGAATGGCCTGCTCGAACTCGGTGCCCAGGTCCTTCACCAGCGCGGCTTCGATCACCGGGCTCGTCGCCGCGCGCCAGCTTCGCGGTCAGCGCCAGCGACATCTCGCGCAGCGGCAGCAAGTGCGCGAACAGGCGCCCGGCCAGCGCGACGTCGGCCGGCGATGGCGGGTGCCACGCCGCGCAGATGTTCGAGCCAGGCGTCGAAGAGCACCAGGCTGCCGTAGATGCGCTCGGGCCCGCTGCGCTCGAAGGCCAGTTCGGCCGTCACCTGCGCCCAGCCCTCGCCCTCCGCGCCGACGATGGCATCGGCCGGCAGCAGCACGTCGTCGAAGAAGACCTCGTTGAAATGCGCGTCGCCGGTCAGGTCGCCGATGGTGCGGATGCCGATGCCCGGCAGCGACAGGTCGACGATGACCTGCGACAGGCCCTTGTGCCGGTCTTCGGGCGCGCCGCTGGTGCGCACCAGCGCGATCATGTAGTTGGGCCTTGTGCGCGTTGGTGGTCCACAGCTTCTGGCCCTTCAGCAGCCAGCCGTCGGCCGTCGCGCGTGGCGCGCGTGCGCAGACCCGCCAGGTCGGAGCCGCTCTGCGGCTCGCTCATGCCGATGCAGAAGAAGACGTCGGCCGCGCAGATCTTCGGCAGGAAGAAGTCCTTCTGCGCGTCGGTGCCGTACTTCAGGATCAGCGGGCCGCTCTGCCGATCGGCGATCCAGTGCGCCGACACCGGCGCGCCGCGGCACAGCAGTTCCTCGGCCAGCACGAAGCGGTGGAAGGCGTCCTGGCCGCCCCCGCCGTACCGCGCCGGCAAGGTCATGCCGACCCAGCCGCGCTGCGCCAGCGCGCGGCTGAAGCCCGCATCGAAGCCCATCCACGAGCGCGCCAGCCGGTCGGTCGGCCTGTCCGCGCAGCGCCTCGTCGAGGAAGGCGCGCACGGCGGGACGCAGCGCCTCGGCCGATGCCGGGAATCTCGCTCAAGCTCAAGGCTTCGATCATCAATAGCTACTTCGGCAGGCCGAGCACCTTCTCGGCGATGTAGCACAGTACCAGCTGCGGGCTGATCGGCGCGATGCGCGGGATCAAGCTTTCGCGCAGGTAACGCTCGACGTGGTATTCCTTCGCGTAGCCGAAGCCGCCGTGGGTCATCACCGCCTGCTGGCAGGCATCGAACGCGGCCTCGCCCGCCAGGTACTTGGCGGCATTGGCTTCGGCGGCGCAGCCTTGACCCTGGTCGTAGAGCCACGCGGCCTTGCAGGTCATCAGCCAGGCCGCTTCCAGCGCCATCCAGTTGGCGGCGAGCGGGTGCTGGATGGCCTGGTTGCGGCCGATCGGCCGGTTGAAGACGACGCGCTCCTTGGCATAGGCCGCCGCACGCGCCAGCGCCAGCTGGCCCAGGCCCACCGCCTCGGCGGCGATCAGCACGCGCTCGGGGTTCATGCCGTGCAGGATGCAGTCGAAGCCGCGGCCTTCCTCGCCGATGCGGTCTTCGACCGGGATCCGCAGGCCTTCGATGAACAGCTCGTTCGAATCGATGCACTTGCGGCCCATCTTTTCGATCTCGCGCACCTGCACGTGCTGGCGGTCGAGTGCGGTGTAGAACAGGCTCAGGCCCTGCGCGGCCTGCTGCACCTCGTCCAGCGGCGTGGTGCGTGCCAGCAGCAGCATGCGATCGGCCACCTGCGCGGTGGAGATCCACACCTTGGCGCCGTCGACGACGTAGTGGTCGCCACGGCGCAAGGCGCGCGTCTTCAGCTGCGTGGTGTTGAGGCCGGTGTTCGGCTCGGTCACCGCGAAGCAGGCCTTCTGCTGCCCGGCGGCGATCGGCGGCAGCATGCGACGCTTCTGCTCGTCGCTGCCGAACACCACCACAGGGTTCAGGCCGAAGATGTTCATGTGCAGCGCCGACGCGCCCGACATGCCGGCGCCGCTTTCGCTGACGGCGCGCATCATCGTCGCCGCTTCCATCAGGCCCAAACCGGAACCGCCGTACTCGGCAGGAATGCAGATGCCGAGCCAGCCGCCATCGGCCATCGCGCGGTACAGCGCTTCGGGGAAGCCGCCGTCGCGGTCGCGCTCGAACCAGTAGGCGTCGTCGAAGGGGCGGCAGGCTTCGAGTACCGCGTCGCGAATGCGTTGCTGGTCGTCGGTGAGGGCGAAGTTCATGTCCGGCCTGGGAGAGCAGTCACCACGCGCGGGCCCACGATCGACCAGGGACAGATTTCAAGCACCTTCGAGCTCCTTGAGCGTCCTGCCGCTTTCGTCTCTCCAGGCAGTCCGGCCGTTCGCGCTGCCCCCTGACGAAAACCACAACCGAACTCCAGAAATCTTTCGACTTGTGTTGCCTCAGTCGGTCACGGATGATCTCGGCTTCGCCGATATAGGCCAGGCTGTCGCCCGTTTCGGCATCGACACCAAGCAAGAAGTAGACACCTGAACTTTCGAGTTCGTCGCGGACAAGCAAATCATCGAGTTCCGTTCGAGGAGCAGCAAGCGCCTTTCCGGTCCAATTGGAGACCTCGCCCACGCGCAGTCGCTTGGCGTCGCCATGCGGAAGAAAGAGCTTGATGGTCGCCGAGGACATTGCTCAATACGACCGCGGCAACCCCAGCACATGTTCGGCGATGTACGACAGCACCATGTTGGTGGAGATCGGCGCTACCTGGTACAGCCGCGTTTCGCGGAACTTGCGTTCGACGTCGTATTCGCAGGCGAAGCCGAAGCCGCCGTGGAACTGCAGGCAGGCGTTGGCCGCCTCCCACGAGGCCTTGGCCGCCAGGTACTTGGCCATGTTGGCCTCGGCACCACAGGGCTGGTGCGCGTCGAACAGCTCGCAGGCCTTCCAGCGCATCAGGTTGGCGGCTTCGACCTCGATGTAGCTTTCGGCGATCGGGAACTGCACGCCCTGGTTCTGGCCGATCGGCCGGCCGAACACCACCCGCTCCTTGACATATGCGCCGATCCGATCGACGAACCAGTAGCCGTCGCCGATGCACTCCGCGGCAATCAGCGTGCGCTCGGCATTCAGCCCGTCGAGGATGTACCTGAAGCCCCTGCCCTCTTCGCCAATGAGATTCTCGGCCGGCACTTCCAGGTTCTCGATGAACAGTTCGTTGGTCTCGTGATTGACCATGTTGGCGATGGGCCGCACTTCCATGCCCTTGCCGATGGCCTCGCGCAGATCGACGATGAAGATCGACAGCCCTTCACTCTTCTTCGCCACATCGGCCAGCGGCGTGGTGCGCGCCAGCAGGATCATCAGCTCGGAATGCTGGATGCGGCTGATCCACACCTTCTGGCCGTTGACCACATAGCGGTCGCCCTTCCGCACCGCGCTGGTCTTGATCTTGGTGGTATCGGTGCCGGTGCCGGGCTCGGTGACGCCCATGCTCTGCAGCCGCAGGTCGCCGCTGGCAATCTTCGGCAGATACAGGGCCTTCTGCGCGGGCGAGCCATGGCGCAGCAGCGTGCCCATGTTGTACATCTGCCCATGGCAGGCGCCGGCATTGCCGCCGCAGCGGTTGATCTCTTCCATGATGACGCTGGCTTCGGCCAGGCCCAGGCCCGAGCCGCCGAACTCCTGCGGGATCAGCGCGGCCAGCCAGCCGGCCTTCGTCAGCGCCTCGACGAACTCGGCCGGGTAGGCGCGCGCCGCATCGACCCTGCGGAAATACGCGTCAGGGAAATCGCCGCACAGCGCGCGTACCGCATCACGAATGTCGGGAAAGCGACCGTCCGATGGCAGCACAGGCTCAGGCCCCGTAGGCGCCGAGCACGGCGATGGCGGCGACGTTCTGGCTCGGGAAGCCGCCCAGGTTGTGCGTCACGCCCCAGGTCGGCGCGGCACGCTGCCGGTCGCCGGCGCGGCCCGACAGCTGCAGGTACATCTCGTACACCATGCGCAAGCCCGATGCGCCGATCGGGTGGCCGAAGCACTTCAACCCGCCGTCGATCTGGCACGGCACCTGGCCATCGGCGTCGAAGAAGCCGTCGAGCACGTCGCGGATCGCCGTGCCTTCCGGCGACAGCTGCAGGTCCTCCATCGTCACCAGCTCGGTCACCGAGAAGCAGTCGTGCACGTCCACCAGCGACACCTGCTCGCGCGGGTTCTTGATGCCGGCTTCGGCATAGGCGCGCGCCGCGGCGACGCGCGTGGTGGCGAAGTAGCTGCCGTCCCACTTGTCGTACTGCACTTCCTCGCCGTTGCTCACCGCCACCTGCAGCGCCTTCACCGCGACCAGGTCCTTCTTGCCCAGCCCGCGCGCGATGTCGGGCGTGGTGACGATGGCGCAGGCGCTGCCGTCGCTGACGCCGCAGCAGTCGTACAGGCCGAGCGGCTCGGCGATCATGCTGGCGTTCATGACGTCGTCCATCGTGATCGGGTTGCGCAGGTGCGCCTTCGGGTTCTTGCCGGCGTTGGCGTGGCTCTTCACCGAGATGTGCGCCATCGCGCGCTTCAGGTCGCCCTTGTCCGCGCCATGCTTGGCGCGGTAGGCGGCGGCCAGTTGCGCGAACGAGCCCGGCGCGGACAGGTTCGGCCAGAACAGGTCGTTCAGCGCGCCGCGGCCGCGCTGCGGCAGGCCGCCGTAGCCGGTGTCCTTGAGCTTTTCGACACCCAGCGCCAGCGCGATGTCGGCCGCGCCCGAAGCCACGGCGTAGACCGCGCCGCGCAGCGCCTCGGTGCCGGTGGCGCAGTAGTTCTCGACGCGCGTCACCGGGATGTAGGGCAGCCGCAACGTCATCGCCAGTGGCACCGCCGACTTGCCCAGGTGCTGCTCCTCGATCGCGGTGCCCAGCCATGCGGCCTCGATCTGCTTGCGCTCGATGCCGGCATCGGCCAGCGCCTCCTCGAAGGCTTCGACCATCAGGTCCTGCGCGTTGCAGTCCCAGCGCTCGCCGAACTTCGAGCAGCCCATGCCGAGGATGACGACCTTGTCCTTGATGCCGCTGGCCATGATGAGCCTCCTTCGTTGCTAGGCCGGCGCTGCCGCCGACCACGGGTTGATCACATCCACACCGCAACCGTCGAAGTCCTTGACGTTCCGGGTGGCGATGCTCAGGCCGCGAATCTTCGCGATCGCGGCAATCAGCAGGTCAAAGCCGTTCGTCGACCGGCCGGTGCGCTGTCTCATTGCATGAATCTCACCATAAGCTTCGGCCGCGGCACTGTCGACAGGCAGGATGCGGGCGCCAAAGCCATCGGCAAGCAAGCGTTGCCACCGGACGAGCAAATCGCGCTGCTTCGCACCTGCGGGCAACAGCGCTATGCCGGCACCAATTTCGGCCACCGTGATCACACTCGTCGCCAATTGCTCGTCAGCCTGATGCCTCACCCACGCCAGCACGCGCGCGTCGGCATTGCCGCGCATCAGCTCGGACACCACGTTGGTATCGAGGAGGATCATTGGCCGAACACCGGCAGGCGCCGGGCCCTCGCGCGCGGCATCGGCGGCAAGTCCACCCCGTGGCGGGGACCGAACAGCGACTGCGCCAGATCCACGAGGTGAGGCTTGGGTGCAGCGCGTTCGACTTCCAACGCCTCACGCAGCACCTGTCGAGCTTCTTCTTCCATCGAGCGGCCATGCTGCGCCGCGCGCACGCGCAGTCGCGCTTTCAAGTCATCGTCGAGACTGCGGATGGTGATGCTGGCCATGGATGAAGATAAGCGATTGCATTGATATCAATGATATCACAGACATCATTGATGCTCATGCCGGAACGGCCTTCCAGAAATAGCGCACGAAGCCGCGCATCGGGTCCGCGTCCTTGATGCGGAAGACCATGCGCACCGCCATGCCGACGTCGATCTGCCCGGCTTCGATCTCGCTGAAGTCCATCAGCATGCGCCCGCCACCGTCGAAGGCGACCATGCCGAAGTAGGTCGGCGGGTCGGGGCTGTAGGTCAGCGAGTCGGCGGTGTAGGACATGATCTTGCCGTTGCGCTCGGCGAAAGCGTACTCGTCCTGGCTGTCCAGAGCGTTGCACTCGGGGTTGACGCAGTAGCGCTGGCGCGGGTACTGCACCGTGCCGCACTTCGTGCACTTGCCGCCGACCAGCCCCTGGATCATGTCGCGGTTGCGGTACAGCACCGTCATCTGCGTCGGCTTGTCGGGCTCGGCGCGCATGCCGCGCTCCAGGTCGATCAGGTTGTTGAAGGACAGGTAGCGCATGTAGTTGCCGTCCTCGCGGCGCGAGGCCAGCGCACCCTGCACGCCGCGCCGCCCGGTGGCCTTCGCGATCGCCGGCGTCACCTCGAACAGCAGCGCATCGCAGCCCTCGCCGAAGGCGGCGACGAGGATGCGTTCGCCCGGCCTGGCCACCTCCAGCGCCGCCGCCAGCATCAGCAGCGGGTGCGCCGCGCCGGTGTCGCCGCACACGGCCGCCAGGTTGTCGCGCACCGCCTCGTCGGGCAAGCCGCAGCGCTTGGCCACCGTGGGTCCGATGCGCGACAGCGTGCCCGGCATGCAGAAGTGGGCGATCGTCGCCGCATCGACGCCGCAGCGTTCCAGCAAGGCCGCCACCGCGCGCGGCACGATCTTCAGGTAGCCCTCGTCGCGCACCCAGCGTTCTTCCCAGGCGTAGTCGTGCGCCTTGTCGTGCATGCGGTACTGGTGCACGAAGTCCACCGTCTCGCTGTGCGCGCCGATGAGCCTGGCGATCGGCTCGCCCTGCCCCACCAGCAAGGCCGCCGCGCCATCACCGTAGTGCATCTCCTGCACGCTGCCGGCCTTGGACTTGCGCGCATCGGCCGCCACCACCAGCGTCTGGCCGAAGCCGCCGGCCGCGTCCAGTGCGCTCATCAGTGCGCTGCTGCCGACACGCAGGCTGCCGCTGGCGTCGAGCGTGCGCAGCGCGGATTTCAGCTGCAGCGCGTTGGCGACCACGCCGGCGTTCTGCCGATCGTCGAAGGGATGCGTGGTCGAGGCCAGCACCAGTTGCGCCAGCGCATCGCGGTCGAAGCCGAGCAGGCAGTCGCGGGCCGCCTCCACGCCCATCGTGATGCTGTCCTCGTCCCAGTTGCAGGTGGCGCGCTCGCCCCTGGCCAGCCCGCGCAGCCCCGGCGCGAACCAGCTGTTGGCGGCGGCGACGGCCTTGCGCTGCAGCCGCGTGCGCGGCACGTAGGCGCCGAAGGAGAGGATGCCTGAATCGGTGGCAGCCATCAGATCGGATCCCAGTTGAACACGTCGCCCGAGCGATCGAGTGGGAAGAAGCTCGCCTTCATCGCCGGAATGGCTTGCGCGGCCACGGTCTCCGGCGTCCAGCCCTCGGCGCGGTGCACCGAGCGGATCGGCCGGCTCTGGCCCATCAGGAAGATCTCGTTGGCGCGCACCGCGAAGATCTGGCCGCTCACGTCCTTGGCCTCGTCGCTGAGCAGGTACACCGCCAGCGGCGCGATCTTGTTCGTCTCCATCGCCTTCATGCGCTCAAGCCGTGCCGCCTGCTCGGGCGTGTCGCTGGGGATGGTGCCGATCAGCCGGCTCCAGGCGAAGGGGCTGATGCAGTTGCTGCGCACGTGGTAGCGCTGCATGTCCAGCGCGATCGACTTGCTCAAGCCGACGATGCCGAGCTTGGCCGCCGCGTAGTTGGCCTGGCCGAAGTTGCCGATCAGCCCCGAGGTCGAGGTCATGTGCACGAAGGCGCCGCGCTCCTCGCTGCGGAAGATCGACGCCGCGGCGCGCGCCATGTAGAAGCTGCCGTTCAGGTGCACGTCGATCACCGCCTTCCATTCCTCCACCGACATGTTGTGGAAGATGCGGTCGCGCAGGATGCCGGCGTTGTTGACCACCGCATCCAGCGTGCCGAAGGCGTCGGTCGCCGTCTTGACGATGCGGTTCGCCGATTCCCATTCGGCGACGCTGTCGGTGTTCACGACCGCAGTGCCGCCGGCCTTGCGGATCTCGTCGACCACCTGCGCTGCCGGACCGTCGTCGTGGCCCGCCCCGGCGGCCGACACGCCCGGATCGTTGACCACCACCTTCGCGCCCTGCGCCGCGGCCATCATCGCGATGTCGCGGCCGATGCCGCGGCCCGCGCCGGTGACGATAATGGACTTGCCTTCGAGCATAGGCATGAATGTCTCCGAATTGACTGGGGCTGCAACGGCTGAGGGCCATTCTGACCCAACTCCGGAACGGGGCGGCCTGGGGACGCTCAGCCGTTGGCACCCGCGGACACGCATCGCCCCGCCGTTGGTGTTTCCCGGCGGCTGCTGACCGCACCGATGTTTGCCGACCTGCCAGGGCCCATGCAAGACTGCGCGCCAATCGTGGCACTGCGATGGCCATCGCGCAGTGCCGGATGTCGGCGGTCCGGGTGCGCTTTGGACCACCCACAGCGCTGCGCTGGCGCTTCAGGCTCAGCGCTACCGCAGCCGCAATGCGCCTGAAGAACCCTGCAACTCGGCGCCCACCGCGACAAGGCGCCGTGACACGCCTTCAGCGCGTCACAAACCAGGCACCGAACATGCTACCGCAGGACTTTCGCGCCGCGCACGCGCTGGCCCCAGGCAAGCCACGGCAAGCCGGCCAGCAACAGAGCCCAGGCGCCGGGCTCGGGCACAGGTGGCCTGATGACGTCGGCGGTCACGAAGACGCCGTCTTCAGGCTGGCCAGGGAATGCGCCGAGCACACTGCTGACATAGCTGCTGCTGCCGTTGTCCCAGGCCAGTCGCCAGACCTGGTGGCCGGTTTCGCCAGTGATGATCGCCTCACCCTTGTACGCGACGAATTCCGAAGCAGCAGCCTTCTGAATGTCGGTGGGATAGGACGCTGCATAGAAGCCCTCGACCGGGTTGCCGCTGCTGCCCAGGTTCAGAGGCACGAAGCTGACCATCTCGGCACCGTAAAGGCCGCTGACCACTGTGTTGACGCTGCCGTTCGGCGCAATGGCGCGCAGCGAACCCGAACCTTCGGACGCCACAAACAGCGTCCCCTTGGCATAGGTGCCGAATGTCTGCGGCGCGAAGCTCAGGCCCTCGGCGTCCTCGCCCACGTTGGCCAGCAAACTGGCCACGCCCGTGTTGCTGACGGCATAGACGTTGCCTTGGTTCGTGGCCACGATCATGTTGTTGCCGTACAGACCGTAGGGATCGAAGGCAATGCTGCGCACGCCGCCCACCAGCGAACTGGCGAACACGCCTTGTGCGCTGCCGTCGTGGGCCAGGCGCACCACCGTGCCCGTGGCCTCGGAGCCGGCGTACACATCGCGCGGTCCGAAGCCGCCGATGCCCAGCGAACTGCTGACATAGATCTCGCCGCTGAAGCCGGAAATGGGGCCGCCGAAAGCCATCACGCTACCGCCATTCAGATCGGTCTGGTAAAGCTGGTTGTTGTTTGTACCGTAGTACACCGAGCCGACGAACCTGTCGCCGGCGTAGGCGAAGCCGATGGTCGCGTTGTTGCCCATCGCGGCGCCGAGGTCACCGGCGCTGACGAAAGTGCTGAAGCTGATCGCCGCCTGGCCCGAAAGCGACAGCAACGACAGGCTGGCCAAAGCCATGCTTTGCAGGAATCGGCGAGTTTGCATTGCTGTCTCCGTAGGTGAGTTGGTGCAGGAAGAAGTCTGAGCGCGAACAGGTGCCCGTGCAACCGGCATTCATCGACCCCGATACCCCTGTTCATGGGGATTGACGTCGCGGCAGATGTAACTCAGCGGCCAGAGGTGTCGCGCCATCTGTCGATGCGAAGCGCAGCCGCGCAACTCCCGCCGTACACGACCATCGGCGCGGCGCTCAGCGCAAACAGCTGCCAGGCCGGCGCATCCCGCGCCACCAGCCAGGTGCCGACGGCGGCGACCAGCAGCATGCGCATCGTGGCCGCGGCCACCGGGCCGAGCATGCGACCCGCGCCCTGCGCCGCGAAGTACAACGTCAGCCCCAGGCCGAAGAAGGGAAAGGCCGGCCCGGCCCAATGCAGGAACAGGCGCGAGTAGCTCAGCACCTGCTCGTCGCCGGTGAAGATGCTGGCCCACAGGTCGGGAAACAGCGCCACCACACTGCCGACCCCACCCAGCGCCGCGGCGGTGACCGCGCCCGCGGTCCACGCCACGCGCCGTGCGCGCGCCACGTGGCCGGCGCCGATGGCCATGCCCACCATCGGCACCGAGGCCAGACCGACGCCGAAGGCCACCGTGCTCATCAGGAACTCCAGCCGCTGGCCGATGGCATAACCGGCCAGCGGCAGCACACCCAGGTGCGCGACGAAGCCGGCCATCAGCAGCATCGTCATCACCGACTGCAGCGGCGACAGGCAGGCGACGGCGCCAACGCGCAGGATGTCGCCGAACAACCTGCGGCGGAACTGCGTCGCGCGGAACATGAAGCCGCAGCCGGCCTTGCCCCGAGCGCAGGTAGGCGAACAAGGCCATGCTGCCGAGGCTCATCGCCAGGATCTGCCCCAGCGCCACGCCCGGCATGCCCAGCCGCGGCAGCGGGCCCCAGCCCAGGCCGAGCGCGCCGCCGAGCAGGATCTGCAGCGCCGCGGCGACAATCAGCGCCATCGAGGGCACGCGCATGTTGCCCGTGCCGCGCAGGATCGACGCCAGCGTGTTGAACAGCCACACCGTGATGGCGCCGCCAGAACAGCACGCGTGGAATAGCCCAGCGCCTGCGCAGCACCTCGCCCTTCCCGCCGAGCAGCACGAACAGCCGCGGCCCGATCGCCAGGAAGAGCAGCGAATACAAGGCGCCGCCGAGCGCGCCGATGACCAGCGCATGCAGCGCCACCGCCTGCACCCGCGCCGCGTCGCCGGCGCCAAAGGCGCGCGCCAGCGCCGACGACACACCGCCGCCCATGGCACCCGCCGAGAGCATGCCGGTGAACATCGCGAAAGGAAACACCAGCCCCATCGCCGCCAGCGGCGCAACGCCGAGCGCGCCGATGTAGAAGGTTTCGGCCAGGCCCACCAGCACCGCCATCGAAGTGGCCATGACATTGGGTGCGGCCAGGCGCAGCAGCGTGCGCAGGATCGGCCGCGTCAACAGCGGGTTCGGCGCGGCGACTGCGGCGGGCGAGCGCGCAGACATCAGGTGCCGGCCGTGCGCTTGCAAGGCGGCGTCGGCCGCATCGGCTCTGCGCAAGCGCGAGGCCCCGAGCGCCGCGCCGGCCAGCGCCAGAAGTGCGCCGGCACACAGCGCCTGCGTCGCACCGATCGGACTGCCCCAGTTGGCCGAAGGCAAGGCTGCCCAGCGGCATCGCGCCCAGGAACATCGCGGTATAGATGGCCATGACGCGGCCGCGCTGCACATCGTCGACACGCGACTGGATCGTCATGTTGGTGGCCGCGGCCTGCGCGATGGTGCCCAAGCCCACCAGCGCCATCGCCGGCAGCGACAGCGCGACCCAGGGGCTCAGGCTGAACATGAGCAATCCGAAGCCGGCGACCGCACTGCCCACCAGCGCCACGCGCTGCAGATGGCGGCTGCCGTGGTGCACGGCCAATCCGATGGCCGCCGCCATGGCACCGAAACCGGCGGCCGACAGCAACCAGCCGACCAGTTCAGGCTGCGGGCCGAAGACCTGCGCAACCGCCGCCGGCATCAGGAAGGTGTAGGGCGCCACCGCGAAGCCGAGCACGAACACACCCAGCAGCAGCCGCGCGATGACCGCATCACCGAAGGCATAGCGCCAACCTTCGACATAGTCGTGAAGGAAACTCTTGCCACTGGCAACGCGCGGCGTGCCGACAGTGCGAATGCGCCAGATCTGCGCCAGCGTGGCACACAGCGTCAACGCGTGCAGCAAGAAGCACCAGGCTTCGCCGGCACTGGCAATGATCAGACCGCCGATGGCCGGGCCGACGAAGCGCGCGCCGTTGAGCGCGCTGGAATGCAGCGCCACGGCGTTCGGCAACAGGCTGCGGTCGCGCACGAGTTCGGCCAGGAAGGCATGGCGCACCGGAATCTCGAAGGCGAACAACACGCCGCGCAGCAGCGCGATGGCGATCAAGCCGCTGGTGTTGATCCAGCCGCCGAAGGCCAGCACCGCCAACACCAGGCACTGCACGCACACCGCGCCGAGCACGATCAGCAGCAGGCGGCTGGCGTGGGTAGCGGTCGGCAATGAGGCCGGCCACCGGCGACACCAGCAGCGTCGGCGCCATCGTCGCAAAGCCGACGATGCCCAGCACCAGCGTCGAGCCGCTCAGCCGGTACGCGAGCCAGGTGAGCGCGACGTTGTGCGCGAAGCCGCCGACCAGCGCGATCGACTGGCCGATGAAATAGCGGCGGAAGGCGGTTCGGCCAGCGCGGGAAAGCGGCTCATCGTCACGGGCCGCGGCGCGCGGGCTGGCCGGGCGGTGCGTCAGTGTTTCAGCGCGTCAATCGTTCAGGGCTGCAGCACCACGCGGCCGACGACGCGGCCCTTCGGCAGGTCCTCCAGCGCCTGGTTCACCTGCTTCAGCGGCCGCAGGTCGAGCGGGATCTGCGGCAGCTCGATGCGCTGCGCCAGCGCCACCAGTTCGCGCAGCTCGTTCAACCCGGCCACATAGGAGCCGCTGATACGCAGCGACTTCAACGCGAACATCGGCAACGGCATGCGGAACTCGCCGCCGAACAGGCCGACGATGACCACCTGGCCGGTGCGGCGAACCAGGTTCACCGCCAGCGAGGACGTGCGATTCGGCGCCGACGAAATCGACCGCACCGGCGACGTTCATGTTGCAGGCCTTGGCGATCGTCTTCAGCGCGCCGTCGGCGCTTCGGATCGAAGGCCAGCACCGCGCCGTGCCTCAGCGCCGCCTCGCGCTTGGCCGGGTCGGGGTCGATGGCGACGATCTTGGCCTTCGAGGTGGCCGACAGCAACGCCACCGCGGTCATGCCGACACCGCCGCAGCCGATCACCGCGACATGGTCGTCGGCCTTCATCGGCCGCAGCTTGCTGATCGCGCCGAAGGCGGTGATGCCGGCGCAGGCAAAGGTGGCGGCACGCGCCGGCTCGAGCGTTGCCGATCGGCACCAGATAGCGATCGTGCGGCACGCGCACCAGGTCGGCATAACCGCCCGGCAGCTGGATGCCCAGGTTGCGCGAGGCGCGCGGGCACAGGTGGTCGTCGCCGCGCTGGCACACCGGGCATTCGCCGCAACCCAGCCAGGGATAGACGATGACCTTGTCGCCGATCTTCACGCCCTTGGCGTCGGGCCCGATCTCGACCACCTCGCCGCCGATCTCGTGGCCCATGGTCACCGGCAGCTTCGTGCCCGCGCGCTCGAGCGAGGACAGCTTGCCGCCGCCCATGTCGAAGCCGCCGGCCTGGATATGCAGATCCGAATGGCACATGCCACAATGCGTCATGCGCACGGTGACTTCGTGGCCGACGGGCGGCGCCAGCTCGTCGGCTTGTTCGATCAGTTTGCCGCCCCATTGCGGAAAGGCCCAGCGGTGCGCGCAGCGGTAGTTCATGCGATCGTCTCCAGAGGCTTCGGTTCAGCCTATGACGGTAGCATCCCTTCGCACCGACGCGGCGTCATCCCGGTGACGCCGGCCGCGGCGCAGCGGCCCCACGCGGCGGCCTGTCCGGACGGGGCGCGCGTTCGGCGCGTTGGGGCTGTTCGCGCAATGCTGGCGAGCTCATCCCATCGATCCTTGGTGGGCAGGAGTGTCGTGGCAGCCAACAGTCTGCTTGGCAGCGTGCCCGGTCGCTCGCCGCTGGACCTCCAGCTCACGGTCTCGGTTCCATTGCGGTCATTGCGCCACCCTGCCTTCAGCGTCGCCAACGTCCCCCCGTGTAGGCAGGAAGCGCGGTCACTGCTTTGCACCGGCGCCTGAATCGACGATCTTCGCGCCGACGTCCTTCAGCAACCGCTGGAATTCGGGCGATGCGCGAATGATCGTTCCCGACGCGGCGCGCAGTCGATCCACGGCCTCTGGAGGCAGCACGAATGTCGTCGGTTGCAGATTCAGGTAGTCGAATTCCGCCTTGTCCTTCAGCGCCGAAAACGATACGTCGATCGCGTAGATCTCGGCTGAAGGGACGCGCAGCGCCGCCGCCACTTTAGGGTCCGTGTTGGCTTTGAAGGCAGCTGAATCACGGATCGTACGCATCATGTCCCAGCGCGCCGCCGTGTCTCTCAGTAGCTCGATCGTTTCGTAGGAAAACGCGTCGATCGGGGTGCCCGCCGATTTGAGCAGGATGTCGAAGGTACCGGGCGGCGTTTCCGATTCGTCCCAGTTGGTGGGCGGAGAGGACAAGGAATTGACGACGAAAACAACGATCCTGCGGGCGTGGTCAAGCGGCGACGGCAAGCCGGCGTCGTGCAGCGCTTCGAAGATTTCGAGTGCATCCAGCACGGCGCGCATGCCGACGTTGTCGGACACGCCTCCGTCGACGAGGTGAAGGTAGGGCCGCCGTACGCTGTCGCCATAGGCTCGCTCGGCCTTGAGCGATCGTATCGCCCGAGCTGCGGGGCGCGGCGGATTGTCGGTGTCCAGGAACGGTCGCAACCATGCGGGCGTGGTCGCGTTGCACGTACCCCCATAGTTCTTGAGCGTGATGGGCGAAAGCACGACCGGCACCGCAGACGACGCCGCGGCGGCACGCGACAAGGGCACGGCATTGATGTCCGAGCAGAGGATGTCGAAGGTGCGCTGGGTGAAGAGCAATCGCGAGCCGGTCGAGATATCGGTGGCCGACACCAATACCATCGGTCCCTTGCCGCGGTCGAGATCGCCGAAGGTCGCGCCGTTGAACAGGATTTCGTCGTAGAGCTGGGCGGCCAGCTCGGAGCGGCCCCAGCCCGTCGACCACAGGTTTCCCCAATAGGACGGACTGATAACGCGAGAAATGATCTCACCCTGAACGTCGCGTTTCAGGAAGCGTTGCTCGTACTCGTCGAACAGTCGCTCTCCGTACAGGGCGTAGGACAAAGCCGTGAAGCTGCCCCCGGACACTCCAGTGATGACGTCGACGGCATCAAGCAGGCGCACCTTCTTGCCGCCTGGTCCCTCGATCTCGGTGCGTCTGAGGAATTCGAGGACACCGTACGAAAAGGCGGCGGCCCGTGTCCCGCCCCCCGAAAACGCGAGGATGACCAAATTCTCGTTCGCCCCTTCCTGACGCGTCTCGAAGCGGTAACCGGCACGCGGATCGGCCTGCGCGATCGGCGGGTTGACCGGGCGGCTGGCGCAACCGCCGATCAGCAACAGGGCCAACAGCGCCAGCAGGCGAGCGTGTGGCAGGTTCATCAGCGTCCCAATTGAGTTCATACGGTTCATTTCGGCATTCAGGGGCGCCATCGTAGCGATCAGATTCAAACGGCTCCCCAGAGCGCCGCCGCATCAACGTCTGCTGTACTTCACATTGCCGACGCCTGGACAGCCCAATCCGATCGCGTGCTGTGGGTCCGTACTTACCGTTCGCTCGCGGCGGGTGCAGTCGTTGGCCAGCTTCACCGTCAGCCCACTAGCCTCGTGCACCCTGCCGACGACGAAGGTCAAGTTCCGGGATGTAGCAGACAGCCGCCGCCTGTCAACTCCAACGTCAGGTCTCGGCTGTCGCAGCCATTCGTCGCCACAAGCTGAGCGGCTGCACCCAGTCTGAACCGGCACGCGGTTCGCGACTTCAATGCAACATTTCCATGACCTGTCCAAAGCCGTAGCGTAACCGGGCAGCCATGCGCTAACGTCACGATCCATGCAAACCGTCCAGTCGCCGCTGCGCCGCGGCCTGCTGCTCACGCTGCTGCTGCCGTGGGCCGCGTCGGCCGCGCCTGCGGACGCGATCCTCGGCGCATGGCTCACCGACGACGGCGCCTCCAAGGTCGAGGTCGCGACCACCCGGGCGGCCGATGGCAGCACGCTGTACGACGGCAAGATCGTCTGGCTGAAGGAGCCGATGCGCGATGGCCAGCCGCTGCATGATGCCAACAACGCCGACGCGGCGCTGCGCAGCCGGCCGATCCTGGGGCTGGCGGTGCTGTCCCGCTTCAAGGCCAGCGGCGCTGGCTACAGTGGCGGCACGGTCTATTCGCCGCGCGCCGGCAAGGCCTACCCCGCAGACCTGGCGATCACTGCCGACGGCCGGCTGCAGCTGAAGGTCAAGGCCGGCCTGCTGACCAAGACCGACACCTGGACACGCTGACGCTGCCCAGACCCCGGCCCTCGCGGCCGCCATCCATGCCCGTGGAGACACTGTGTCCATCGATCCGAGTTTCATGCAGAGAACGCGCCGTGCCGGCAAGGCCCTCGCCCTGGCCGCATGGATCGGCGTGGCGGCAGCGCCGGCGCTGGCGCAGCAACCCACCTCGGCGCAGGCCGGCGCCATCCGCCAGGCCTGCCGCGCCGACTTCCAGGCGCAATGCGCCGGCGTGCCCAGCGGCGGCCAGGCGGCGTTGTCCTGTCTGCAGCACCATGCGGCGGCGTTGTCGCCGCCGTGCCAGCAGGCCGTGTCGGCCGTTGGCGGCAGCGGCAACGCGGCGGCGGCGCCGGCACCCTCGGCCCGCGCCGCCGCGCCGTCCATGGCCGGTGCTGCCGCCGCGGCCGACACCTGGCCGCACACCGTCAGCGGCGAAGGCGGCAGCGCGCTGTTGTATCAGCCGCAGGTCATCGCCTGGCCCGACCGGCAGACGCTGAACACGCGCATCGCCATGGCCTTGCGGCCGGCCGGCAGCCAGAGCGCGGTGCTGGGCACGGTCGAGGCGAGCTTCGCCACCACCACCGACCTGGCGAGCCGACAGGTGACGCTGTCGCAAGCCAGGCTGATCAGCTCGCGCTTCCCGGCGGCCGACACGGCGCAGGCCGGGCGTTTCGACGCTGGCATCCGCGCCGCACTCGCAGCCATGCCGCCCAAGCGCGTGCCGCTGGACATGCTGCTGCTGAGCCTGCGCTCGGGCAGCGAAACGCCGCCGTCGGCGCCGCCGCTGCAGCACGCGCCGCCGGCCATCTTCTACAGCGCGCGGCCGGCCAGCCTGCTCGTGTTCGACGGCGAGCCGGTGCTGGCGCCGGTGGCCGGCACGCCGCTGAGCGTGGCGGTGAACACCAACTGGGACGTGTTCGTCGACGGCAGCAGCAAGGCCTGGTACTGGCTGAACAACGGCGCCTGGCTCAGCGCCGCCGAGGTCATGGGCCCGTGGGCCCCGGCCGGCACCTTGCCGGCGGCGTTCTCGAGCCTGCCCGACGACCGCAACTTCGCCGACGTGCGCAAGCAGTTGCCCGGGCGGCGTCTGGCCGCGGCCGACATGCCGCAGGTCTTCGTCTCCACCACTCCGGCGGAGATCATCGTCACGCAGGGCGCGCCGCAGTACACGGCGATCGCCGGCACGCAGCTGCAGTACGTGGCGAATACCGATGCGCCGCTGTTCCGCCACCAGGGCAACGGCCTCACGTACTTCCTGGTGTCGGGCCGCTGGTTCTCGGCGCCCGGCCTGCAAGGCCCGTGGGCCTTTGCCACCGGCGAGCTGCCGGCCGACTTCGCGCGCATCCCGCCGAACAGCCCGCGCGGCTTCGTGCTGGCTTCGGTGCCAGGCACGGTGCAGGCGCAGGAGGCGCTGATCCAGGCGCAGATTCCGCAGCAGGCGACGCTGGACAAGGCCACTGCGCGCATCGAGGTGGTCTATGCCGGCGAGCCGAAGTTCGCGCCGATCCCTGGCACGAGCATTTACTACGCGGTGAACACCTCGTTCAACGTGGTGCGCGTGGACAACGCCTACTGGGCCTGCTACCAGGGCGCCTGGTTCAGCGCAGCGGCGCCCGGCGGCGCCTGGGTGCTGGCGCCCAGCGTGCCCGAGCTCATCTACACCATCCCGCCGGCCAGCCCGCTGTACCCCTGCACCTACGTGCGCGTGTACGCGGCCACGCCCACCACCGTGACCTACGGCTACACCGCCGGCTACACGATGGGCTTCATCAGCGCGGGCGTCGTGGTCTACGGCACCGGCTACTACTACCCGCCGTATTACTTCCCGGCGCCGATCCCGATCTTCTATCCGTACCCCATTACCTACGGCGCGGCCACCTGGTACAACCCGGCCACAGGTGCCTGGGCGCGCGGCGGTGCGGTCTATGGCCCGTACTACGGCGCGCGCGGCGGCACCGCCTACAACCCGGCGACGGGCGCCTATGCGCGCGGCGGCTCGGTGTATGGACCCTACGGTGGCGCGGGCGCGTTTTCGGCCTACAACCCCAGCACCGGCAGTTATGCCCATGGCAGCGCGGTCTACGGCCCCGACGGCGCCGCCGGCAACGCCAGCTGGTACAACGCGCGCACGGGGGTCGGCGGTTCGACGCAGCAGAACGCCAACGCCTACAGCCGCTGGGGGTCGAGCACGATCTCCGGCCCCAACCAGACGGTGCACACCCAAAGCCAGAGCGACGCGCGCGGCTCGGCCGGCGCCTTCAGTTCCAGCACCGGCGCCGAGGGCGCGGGCGCGCGCGGTGCCGGCGGCAACAGCGCCGGGGCGGTCAAGACCGCCGGCGGCGATGTCTATGCCGGCGCCGATGGCAACGTCTACAAGAAGACCGACAGCGGCTGGCAGAAGTACGACAACGGTTCATGGAACCAGGTGCAGAAGCCGGCCACGCCACCCGCCCGCTCACCGACCGCCGCGCCGGCCACCGCCGCCGGCCGCTTCCAGGGCTTCGAGCAGGGCGGGCAGCTGGAGCAGGACCGGCAGGCGCGTTTTGGCGGCTACCAGCGGCAGCAATCGTTGGGCGCCGAACGCCAGGGCGGCTTTGGCGGCGGCAGATTCCATCGGTAGGAGCAAAGGCCATGTTGCGTCGTGCCGCCATCGTCGTTGTTCTGGCCGCGTGTCTGGGCGGCCTCGGCAGCGCCTGGGCCACCGGCACCTTGCCGGGCTCGACCTTTCAGACCTCCGGCTTCCTGGGCGACTACGACCAGCTGAGCAAGGTGCCGGGTGAGCAGGACAGCTGGCAGTGGGTACGGCCGGGCGTGGACTGGAAGGCCTACCGGAAGATCATGCTCGCGCTCACCGGCGACAAGAACGTGATCGTGGTTTCCGGTGAAGCCGAAGTGCTGGACGGCGTCAGCAGCCAACGCCTGTTTGCGCAGGTGACGACGATGAAGGACGCGCACCTGTTCGTGGCCCAGAATCTGACCTGGGACGACGTGCGCGAAGCGGCCACGGCCTGGGCCAACCAGGCGCGTGCGCGCCTGGATGCGGCGCGCAACGGCCCGCCGTGAGGCGCACCCGCGCCGATCGTATCGATCCATGCCGCGCCCGGTGCGCGGCGCCACACCGGGAGCTTGGGTCATGAAGGTTTCGCATCACCTGCGCCGCGGCCTGTGCATCGGCGGCCTGCTGCTCGGGCTGAGCGGCGTGGCCGCCGCGCAGTGGGTGTTTCTGGCGCGCCAGGCGATCGGCCGCGTCGAGCAGATGCAGCAGTCGCAGGCCGCCACGGCCAATGCCCCCGGCGCGGCCTACGACGTGGCCACGGTCATCGTCGAGGTGCCGCCGGCGAAGGTCTTCGACACCGTGAAGAGCATGCTGGCGAAGAACACCGAGGTCAAGGTAACGAAGACCGACGACGCGCGGCGCTCGGTGGAGTTCACCGACGGCCGGCAGATCGGCGGCATCCAGGTGAACACGATGGGCGACAACCTGGCGCAGCTGCTGGTGTCGACGGCGCATCCTGGCATTTCCGCGTCGGCGACCTCGACCATCGTCGAACGCATCCTCGACGTGTGCAAGGAACTGGGCGTCAGCTGCCAGCGCAGCGGGTCTTGAGCGCCGTGCCGGGACGACCTGGTCAGTCGATGCGCTCGACGCGGTAGCCCTGCGCACGCAGCGCATCGAGGATCTCGACGACATGCGGCAGGCCGCGCGTCTGCACCACCACCTCGATCTGCGCGCGCTCGACCGACAGCGTGGTGAAGGCGCGCTGGTGCTGCACCTGATCGATGTTGGCACCCAGCCGCCCCAACGCCGCCGCCACGTCGGCCAGCGCGCCGGGCACGTCACGCACGTCGAAGCGCAGGCGCACCAGCCGGCCGGACTTGACCAGCCCGCGCTGGATGATCTCGGCCAGCACCAGCGGCTCGATGTTGCCGCCGCACAGCACCAGCCCGACATGGCGACCGACAAAGTGCTCGCGGTGCCGAAGCAGCGCTGCCAGGCCCACCGCGCCGGCACCCTCGACCACCGTCTTTTCGATCTCCAGCAGCAGCAGGATGGCCTGCTCGATGTCGTCCTCGCCGACCAGCAGCAGATCCTTCACCTGGCTGCGGATCAGCGGCAGCGTCAGCTGGCCGGGTGACTTGACGGCGATGCCGTCGGCGATGGTGGAATGCTCGCATTCACGCGGCTCGCCGTGCATGGCGCTCCACACCGCGGGGAAGCGTTCGGTCTGCACGCCGAAGACCTCGAGCCCCGGCTTCAAGGCCCGCGCCGCCGTGGCCATGCCGCCGATCAACCCGCCGCCACCGACCGCCACGACCAGCGTGTCGATGGCCGGCTGCTGCGCCAGCATCTCCAGCGCGATGCTGCCCTGCCCGGCCACGACGGCAAGGTCGTCATAGGGGTGCACCAGCGTCAGCCCCTGCGCCTTGGCCAGCGCCAGGCCATGCACGCGGGCGTCGTCGAAGGTGTCGCCCTGCAGCACCACAATGGCCCCGAAGCGGCGGGTGTTGGCCACCTTCACCTCGGGCGCGAAGCGCGGCATGACGATGGTGGCCGGCAGGCCCATGCGCTGCGCGTGATAGGCCACGCCCTGGGCATGGTTGCCGGCCGACACTGCCAGCACACCCCGCGCGCGCTCGGCGGAACTGTAGCTGCGCCATCTTGTTCAGCGCGCCCCGCTCCTTGAACGAGGCGGTGAACTGGTGGTTCTCGAACTTCAGGTACACCTCGCAGCCGCACAACGCCGACAGCGTGCGCGAGTGCAGGCACGGCGTGTCCACCACCTGGCCGCACAGGCGTTCGGCCGCGGCGCGGATGTCGGCGAGGCTCAGGGTCCCGGCCATGCCGTCACCAGGCGGCCTCGAGGATCTCGACGACCTGTTCGACGCGCTCGATGGTGCGCGGGTTGGTGCGCACCCACGGAATGGCCATGCCCTTCTCGGCGATGGTGGCGAGGCGAGCCCGCTCGATGCCCAGCTGTCCGATGCGCGTGGGCAGGCCCAGCCGGCCGATCAGGGCCTCGATCTGGTCGGCGGCCGGCCGCGACGCATCGCCCAGTGCCGACGCCACCTCGGTCAACGCCGTCTTGCAAGCGTCCGCGTTGTAGCGCATCACCGTCGGCAGCAGCACGCACGAGGTGATGCCGTGCGGCACGCCCGAATCGGCACCCAGCGCGTGGCCCAGGCCGTGGCTGGCACCGTAATCGGTGCGGCGGATGCCCATCGACGCGAGCCAGGCGCCGAGCTGGGCATCGAGCCGCGCGTCAAGATCGGTCGGGTCTTCGGCATAACGCGTCAGCGCGCGAGCGAGCAGCGCCAGTGCACGCACGCTGGTGGCGTCGATCAGCGGTTGCGCGTTGATCGAGCACAGCGACTCCACCGCGTGGTCGACGGCACGGATGCCGCTGGACAGCCACAGGCGTTCGGGCGTGTGCAAGGTGATGCGCGGGTCGAGGATCACCGCGGCCGCACCGATCCACTGCCCGGTGTAGCCCTGCTTGGTGCCATGACGCGTGTCGGTGCAGCCGCCCAGGTCGCTGAACTCCGCGCCCGACAACGTCGTCGGCACGGCGATCTGCCGGCACGGCGGCAGGCGCGGCTGCGGCGTGAAGCGGCTGCCGTCGGCATTGACGCGCATGTGCCACTGGCCCATCGTTTCGACATCGTCCACGCCTTCAGCCAGGCACACCAGCGCCACCTTGACGGTGTCGATGACCGTGCCGCCACCGATGCTGACGATCAGGTCGGCCTGCGTTTCGCGCAGGCGTCGGGTCAGCGCGATGACGGTGTCGCGCGGCGTGTGCTCGATGCATTCGTCGAACAGGCCGACCACCTTGTCCTGCACCGTCGCCAGCGCTTCTCTGACGGCCGCGGTCTTGCGGTTCAGCGACTTGCTGGTCACGACGAACAGGCGCTGTGCGCCGCGCTGTGCCACCTCGGCCGCGATGCCGTCGGCCGCGGTCACGCCGAAGTGCACCCGCTCTTGCGCCAGGAAATTGAACACGCCGGTTCTCATCGCCTGATCCTTTCAGAACCTGTTCGCACCCATGTAGCCGAACAGATGCCCGGCCACCTTGCGCATCTGGATCTCCTCGGCACCCTCGGTGATGCGGTAGCGCCGATGATGCCGGTAGATATGCTCGAAGGGCTTGTGGCGCGAATAGCCGATGCCGCCGTGCACCTGCATCGCACGGTCGGCCGCTTCGCAGCACAGGCGGTTGGCCCAGTAGTTGCACATCGAGACCTTGTCGGAAAGATGCTTCTCGATGTCGGGCTTGGGCATCTGGTCCATCTGCCAGGCGGTCTTGCGGATCAGCAGGCGCAGCATCTCGACTTGCGTGGCCAGTTCCACCAACGGAAACTGGATGCCCTGGTTGCGCGCCAGATCCTCGCCGAAGGGCTTGCGCTGGCGCGCGTAGGTCACGCTCTCGCGCACGCAGTAGTCGGCCGCGCCCAGGCTGGATGCCGCCTGGCGGATGCGGTTCTCGTGCACGAAATGCTGGGCGACCGCCAGCCCGCCACCGACCTTGCCGAGCACGGCATCGGCCGGCACCCACACGTTCGTGAAGCTGACGCGCGGGTGGTCGGTGGGCATGTTGAAGGTCCACAGGTATTCCTCGATCTTCACGCCCGGCGCATCGGCCGGCACCAGCAGCGCGCTGATGCCATGGGCATCGCCGGCCTGCCCCGAGCTGCGGGCAAACAGCAGGCAATGCGTGGCCACGTGCATGCCCGTGGTCCACATCTTTTCGCCGTCGATGCGCCAGCCGGCGGCGCCGCCGCGCGTCTCGCTCACCGCCGTCGTTGCCATGTGGGTGGCATCCGAGCCGTGCGCCGCTTCGGTCAGGCCGAAGGTGACGCGATAGCGCTCGTTCAGCATGCCGTCGATGAACTCATGCTGCTGCGCGGGCGTGCCGAAGTCGCGCAGCATCAGCACGAAGGGGTTGTTGGCGACGATCGAATGTTCGGTCTGCAGGTCGTTGTGCAGACCCAGGCCCTTGGCCGCCAGATGCTCGCGGATGACAGCCATCCACAGGTGGCTGCCGTTGCGCCCGCCGTACCGTGGCGGCAGCGGGAAGCGCCAGTGCCCTGCGGCATCGGCCAGCCGCCGCGCCTGCTTCAGCAGCGCTTCCCATTCGGGGCGCGGCAGGCCGCCGTTGTCGAAATCGGTGCGCGCCCATTCGCGGCGGTGGTCGAAGAAGCGCCCGTTGTCGTCGCGCCGCTCCAATGGCTTGATCTGAGCGTCGATGAAGGCGTCGAGTTCGCCCAGGTAGGCCACCAGATCGGCATCAAGGTCGAAGTCCATGCTCAGCCCGCCGTGTCGATACCGGCGCGGTGACGCCGGTAGCTGTCGTAGCCGGGCTGGTCCACCGCCAGCTTGTCCAGTGTCACCCGCCACAGATGCCGCAGCAGCGCCGGGGTGTGCAGACCCAGTTCGCCAGCGGCAATGCGCCGGCACAGCAGCGCGTTCAACTCGTCCAGGCTGCCGTCGGCTTGCAGCAGATCGCGCAGGCGCTGCAACGCTTCGGCCTCGGGCGACGGGTGCCAGCGCCAGCTCGCGGCGCACGATGTCCAGCGCGTTCGCGGCGACGCGCGCATGGAACGCGGACTGGCCTTGCAGCTGCGGCAGCGCCTGCTCGCGCAGGAATGCGGCGACCGCCGCCAGCAGCTGCGTCGGCACTCGGCATGTCGTGCATCACGGCGTCCCGATGGCGTGCGGCGCCAGCAGCTCGAGCAGGTCGATCTCGGCCTCCGAGGCGCGCCGGCCGATCGCCGCACGCTCGACCGTCGGCTCGGCGCCGCTGAGGTAGGCAAAGGCCATCGCATTCGCAGATCACGCCCCATTTCAAGGTGCCGAAGACCTGCCAGAAGTGCACCCGCTCGGCAAGCAGCTCGCCGCCGCATTCGACATAGCCGGCGAAGAGTTGCTCGCGCGTGCCGAAGCCGCCCACCGGCAAGTCGTGCCGGCCGAAGCGCCAGGAATTGACGCACAGCCAGCCCAGGTCCTCCATCGGATCGCCGATGTGCGCCAGTTCCCAATCGAGCACCGCAGCGCAGGCCCTGGGCATCGACCACCAGGTTGCCATTGCGGAAGTCGCCATGCACCAGGGCTCAGGCGCGGCGGGTCGGGCGGCAGGTTCTCCTTGAGCCAGTGCAGCGCCAGCTCGAACACCGGCCGCAGCGCTGCCGTGGCTGCGGTGGCGGCCCTCGTAGTAGGCCAGTTCCTCGCGCGCCGGCGCGAGGCGCAGCGCCGGCAGCGACGGCACATCGATGCGATGGATGCGCGCCAGCGCCTGGCCGCATTGCCGCGCCAGGTCGCAGCGTGCCGGCGCCAACGCCGCATCGCCGACGATGCGCCGGCCCAGCGTCTCGCCGGCCACGCGCTGCATGACATAGCCTTCGCCCAGACCGCATCGCCGGCTGCAACACGGCGTGCACCCTGGGTACCGGCACGCCGGCCGCGCCGGCCAGGCCGATCAGCGCGCTTCGGCCGCCAGAGGCGGATTGCCGGCCGCGCGCTCGGACGCACCCTGCGGCGCGCGGCGCAGCACCAGCGGCAGCACGCTGCCATCACCGAGACCAACTCGAAAGCCCAGCTCTCCTGGCTGGCGCCGCCGCTCAGACGTTGCAGCGTCCGCACTGCATGCGCGGCATCCACCTGCAAGGACGGCGCCAGCGCGTGCCAGGCCCGCGGCTGCAGAGCATCCAGCTGCCGCTTGCAGCCACTCAGGCCAGCCAGTCCTTGAACTGCGCTGCCGGGTCCAGCACGGCCGCCTTGGGCACGCTGGCGCCGCGCTCCAGCAGCTTCTTGGCGGTGACGTAGGCGGCGGCGTCGTTGATCGCATCCACCGCCAGCAACTGGTCGCCGCGGTAGTACCACACCGACAGGTTGCGCTCGCTCTTGCCCGGGACGGGTCAGCGCGTCTTCGTAGCCCAGGTTCAGCCCGGCGATCTGCAGCTTGGTGTCGTACTGATCCGACCAGAACCAGGGCAAGGCGACATAGGGCTTGTTCTGCCCGGCGACCGTGTGCGCGGCCGCGGCGGCCTGGTCGTTGGCGTTCTGCACCGATTCGAGTCGGATGCGCTGGCCGCCGAAGTCGAAACTGCAACAGTCGCCCGCGGCCAGGATCGAGCGGATCGCTGCTGCGGCACAGCGCATCGACGCACGATGCCGTTGTCCACTGCCAGCCCGGCGTCGCGCCGCCAGCTCGACATTCGGCTCGACGCCGATGCCGACCAGCACCACGTCGGCGTCGATAAGCCGCCGTCCGCCAGTTCGGCGCCGCGCACGGGGCCGCCCTCGTCACCCACCAGCCGGCGCAGCATCACGCCTTCGCGCAGATCCACGCCATGGCCGCGGTGCAGCGCCCGAAAGTAGTCCGACGTGGCCGGCGCCGCGACGCGCTGCAGGATGCGCGGCGCGGCTTCGAGCAAGCGTCACCTGCAGGCCCTTGGACGGCAGCGACCGCGGCGGCCTCCAGGCCGATGTAGCCGCCGCCGACCACCAGCAACGCGCTTGCCCGCCACGAGGTGCGGCGCCAGCGCATCGGCATCGGCCAGGCTGCGCATCGTCAGCACGCCTTGCAGATCGCCGCCGATTTCGGCCGGCAGGCGCCGCGGCCGCGCGCCGGTAAGCAACACCAGGCGGTCGTAGCCAATGCGCTCGCCGCCGTCGAGCACGACGCAGCGCGCCTCGCGGTCGATGCGCTGCCACGCGCGCGCCCAGGCGCAGCGTGGTGCCCTGCTCGGCGTACCAGGCGCGCGGCGCGGATCAGGATCTGCGCCGGCGGCAGACGCTGCCGCCAGGTACTTCTTCGACAGCGGCGGGCGGTGGTAGGGCGGCACCGGCTCGTCGCTGATCAGCGTGAGCGCGCCGCTGTAGCCGGCACGGCGCACGCTGTTGACGAAGGCCGCTGCCGCATGCCCGCCGCCGACCAGCACCACATGGGCTGGAGCATCCATTGAATTGCCTCCTGTGCGGCGCTGCGGCGATGGCCTGTGCATTGCCCGTGCCGGCTTCACTATAACCACGCCGTCCACGCGCCACGAGCCAGGGCACCGGATTGGGGAAAGCCCCATGCGCGGCGCGGCGCGATGGCCGTCAATCTGGTGCATGCTCGGCAGCAGCGGGCCGCGCGACGGCCCCAGGCGGCGGGTGCCTGTGGCATCGATCCTGCTAGCCGTGTCTTCAAATCCACTGCCGAGGAAATCCTTCATGCTCTTCTAGTCCCTTGCCACGACGCAGCGTGCTCGCCGTCGCCGCGTTGGGCGCGTCCGTGCTGGCGTTGCCGAGCTACGCGCAGCAGAACACGATGAAGGTCGTGATGCACTCCGACCTGAAGATCGTCGATCCGATCTGGACCACGGCCTACATCTCGCGCAACTATGGCTACATGGTCTACGACACGCTGTTCGCGATGGACGCCAACAACGACATCAAGCCGCAGATGCTCGACAAATACAGCGTCAG
This sequence comes from uncultured beta proteobacterium, assembly GCA_963837675.1. GTDB lineage: Bacteria > Pseudomonadota > Gammaproteobacteria > Burkholderiales > Burkholderiaceae_C > Rubrivivax. The sequence goes on from CAWIOH010000010.1 coordinate 183,921, forward strand.
CGCCGACCAGCTGACCTGGACTTTCACGCTGCGCGACGGCCTGCTGTGGCACGACGACAAGCCGGTCACGGCCGAGGACTGCGTGGCTTCGATCAAGCGCTGGGCGGCCAAGGATTCGCTGGGCCAGAAGATGAACTCCTTCGTCAAGGAGTGGAAGGTCGTCGATGCCAAGACCTTCACCGCCACGCTTGAATTCGCCCACCGGCCTGGTGCTGCTGGCGCTGGGCAAGCCGTCGTCGAACGTGCCCTTCATGATGCCCAAGCGCATCGCCGAAACCAGCCCGAACGAGCAGATCAAGGAATACGTCGGCTCGGGGCCGTTCGTCTTCAAGGCCGACGAGTGGAAGCCTGGCGACAAGGCGGTGTTCGTCAAGTTCGCCAAGTACAAGCCGCGCGCCGAAGCCGCCCTCGGGCCTGGCCGGCGGCAAGGTGGCCAAGGTCGATCGCATCGAGTGGCGCGCCATTCCCGATGCGCAGACCGCCGTCAACGCGCTGGTCGCCGGCGAGATCGACATGGTCGAGGATCCGAAGAGCGAACTGCTGCCGGTGCTGGAGAAGGACCCGAACATCAAGCTCTTCGACCAGAACCCGCTGGGCAACCAGTACGTGATGCGCTTCAACACACTGCACAAGCCCTTCGACAACCCGAAGATCCGCCAGGCCGCGTTCATGGCGCTGAACCAGGAGGACTTCCTGAAGGCGGTGCACGGCGACCCGAAGTACTACAAGGTGTGCAAGGCGCTGTTCATCTGCGGCTCGCCGCTGGCCACCGACAAGGGCATGGAAGGCCTGCTCGAATCGAACTTCAAGAAGTCGCGCGAGATGCTGAAGGAGGCCGAGCTACGACGGCACGCCGGTGGTGCTGATGCACTCCACCGACCTGGCGGTGCTGACCAACCTGGCGCCGGTGGCCAAGTCGCTGCTGGAAAAAGGCGGCTTCAAGGTGGACATGCAGTCGATGGACTGGCAGAGCCTGGTGGCGCGCCGCGCCAAGAAGGACCCGCCGAACGCCGGTGGCTGGAACATCTTCCTGACCAGCTGGGTGGCGGCCGACGTGCTGAACCCGGTGGGCACGGCGTTCCTGAATTCGAGCTGCGAAAAGGCGCTGTTCGGCTGGCCCTGCGACCCGGAGATGGAAAAGCTGCGTGACGCCTTCGCCCGCGAGACCGACCCGGCCAAGCAGAAGGCCATTGCCGAGCAGGTGCAGTTGCGCTACATCGAGGTCGCCGACCCATGTGCACCTGGGCCAGTGGTACAGGCCGATGGCGCTGCGCAAGAACATCGACGGCATGCTCGCCGCGCCGGTGCCGGTGTTCTGGAACGTCGAGAAGAAGTGAGGCTCGCGGCGGCCGCGCGCCGCGGTTGCCCGCCTCGCTCGATTCACTGAAAAGCTGACCGCCCATGTGGGGCTACCTCGGACGGCGCGTCCTGTCCACCATTCCCGGTGGTGCTGATCGTGGCCGTGCTGATCTTCCTGATGCTGCGGCTGACGCCGGGTGACCCGGCGTCGGTGATCGCCGGCGACGCCGCCACCAGCGCCGACGTGGCCGAGATCCGCGAGAAGCTCGGCCTGTCCGGCTCGATCGTGTCGCAGTTCTTCATCTGGGCCGGCCACGCGCTGCAGGGCGATTTCGGCGAATCCTTCTTCTACAAGAAGACCGTGGCCTCGCTGATCGCCGACCGGCTGGAGCCGACGCTGGCGCTGTCGATCCTGACGATCATCCTGGCCACCATGATCGCGGTGCCGCTGGGCACCGTCGCCGCCTACCGACAGGGTTCGTGGATCGACCGCGGCGTGATGGGCCTGTCGGTGGCCGGCTTCTCGGTGCCGGTGTTCGTCATCGGCTATGTGCTGATCTACCTCTTTTCGCTGCGAGCTAGGCTGGTTTCCGGTGCAGGGTTATCAGCGCATTGCCGACGGCTTCTGGGGCTTCCTGCATCGACTTGATCCTGCCTTCGCGGCGCTGGCCATCGTCTTCATCGCGCTGCTCGCGCGCATGACGCGCACCAGCGTGCTCGAGGTGCTGAACGAGGACTATGTGCGCACGGCCCGCGCCAAGGGCCTGCCGAACCTGAAGGTGCTGATGTTCCACGCGCTGCGCAATGCGGCGGTGCCGATCGTCACCGTCATCGGCATCAGCATGGCCGCGCTGCTGGGCGGCGTGGTGGTCACCGAGAGCGTGTTCAACATCCCCGGCCTGGGCCGGCTGACCGTGGACGCGGTGCTGGCGCGCGACTACCCCACCGTGCAGGCGGTGATCCTGCTGTTCTCGCTGGCCTACGTGGTCATCAACCTGGTCATCGACGTGATCTACACCGTGCTCGATCCGCGCATCCGCTACTGAGCCGATGTCCACCGTCATCGATCAGCCGGCCATCGAGGCGCCCGACATCAAGGCCGCCGAAGCCCGGCGTCGGTCAAACGCCTGCTGCGCAACCCGAGCGTGCTGATCGGCGCCGCACTGCTGCTGCTGATCGCGCTGATGGGCGCTCTGCGCGCCGCTGCTGTCGTCCATCGACCCGGCGGAAATCGACCCGAGCAACCGCAACAAGCTGCCCGGCTACGAGAGCACGGTGCGCGACGACGACGGCAACAAGGTGCAGCGCATCGCGGTGATGGGCACCGACAGCCTGGGCCGCGACATCTACACCCGCGTGGTCTGGGGCGCGCGCGTGTCGCTGACCATCGGCCTGGCGGTGGCGGCGCTGTCGGTGGCGCATCGGCCTGTTCATCGGCCTGGTGGCCGGGTACTTCCGCGCATTCGACGGCGTGGTCATGCGCATCATGGACGGCTTGATGGCGGTGCCGGCGATCCTGGTGGCGATCGCGCTGGTGTCGCTGTCCGGGCGCCAGCCTGATGACGGTGATCGTCGCCGTGGCCATTCCCGAAATCCCGCGCGTCGTGCGCCTGGTGCGCTCGATCGTGCTGTCGATCCGCGAGGAACCCTACGTCGAGGCCGCCATCTCGGTCGGCACGCCCGCTTACCTGCTGCTGTGGCGGCATGTGCTGCCCAACACCATCGCGCCGCTGATCGTGCAGGCCACGTTCATCGCCGGCGCGGCCATCCTGCTCGAAGCCGCGCTGTCCTTTCTGGGCGTGGGCATCCCGCCGGAGATTCCCACCTGGGGCAACATCATGGCCGAAGGGCGCAGCGTGTTCCAGATCCTGCCGCACAACATCCTCTATCCGGCGGCCTTCCTCACCGTGACCGTGCTGGCCATCAACATGCTCGGCGACGGCTTGCGCGACACGCTCGATCCGCGCATGGCCAAGAGAGTATGAGGACGCGCCGATCCTCGAACTGAACAACCTGAGCATCGGCCTGCCCAAGGGCGGCGACCGCGCCGATGCGGTCAGCAACGTGTCGCTGACGGTGGCGCCGGGCGAGATCGTCTGCCTGGTCGGCGAATCGGGTTCGGGCAAATCGGTCATCGCCTTCTCGACGATGGGGCTGCTGCCCAAGGCGCTGCCGGTGCGTGCGGGCAGCCGCATCGCGCTGCAGGGCGAGGACCTGGTCAACGTGTCGGAAGCGCGCCTGCGCGAACTGCGCTGCACGCGCATGGGCATGATCTTCCAGGAGCCGATGACGGCACTGAACCCGGTGATGCGTTGCGGCGCGCAGATCGACGAGGTGCTGTCCGAACACACCAAAAGCTCGCCCGCCGAGCGGCGCGCGCGCATCCTGGAGATGATCGAGCAGGTGCACCTGCCCGACCCCGAGCGCATGTACCAGTCGTTCCCGCACCAGCTGTCGGGCGGGCAGCGCCAGCGCATCATGATCGCGATGGCGCTGATCCTCGGGCCGTCGCTGCTGATCGCCGACGAGCCGACCACCGCGCTGGACGTGACGACGCAGGCGCAGACGCTGAAGCTGATCAAGGAGCTGCAGACGCAGCGCGGCACCGGCGTGCTGTTCATCACCCACGACTTCGGCGTGGTCGCCGAGATCGCCGACCGCGTGGCCGTGCTCAAGCATGGCGAACTGGTGGAGATGGGCCCCACCGAGCAGTTGCTGAAGAACCCGCAGCATCCGTACACGCAGATGCTCATCGCCTCGGTGCCGAGCCACGACCCGCCCGAACGCCAGCGACCGCCGCCCGATGCCGAGCCGGTGGTGCTGCGCACCGACAAGCTGAACAAGACCTACGGCCGGCGCGGCCTGTTCGGCGGCGGCCACGTGGTGCATGCGGTGCGCGACGTGGGCTTCACGATCAAGCGCGGCGAGACACTCGGCATCGTCGGCGAATCGGGCTCGGGCAAGTCCACCGTGGCGCGCTGCATCGCGCGCCTGATCGACCCGAGCGACGGCCACATCCTGCTGCACGACACCGACATCGCGACGATGCCGGCGGGCAAGCTGCGCTCGCTTGCGGCGCAAGATCCAGATCATCTTCCAGGACCCATACCGCTCGCTGAACCCGCGCCGCACCGTCGGCCAGTCGATCGTCGAAGGGCCGGTCAACTATGGCACTTCAGCAGGCCGAAGCACTGCAGCGCGCCCGCAAGCTGATGGAACTGGTGCGGCTGGATCCGGATTCGCTGGATCGCTTCCCGCACCAGTTCTCGGGCGGACAGCGCCAGCGCATCTGCATCGCGCGCGCGCTGGCGATGGAGCCCGAACTGCTGATCGCCGACGAGGCGGTATCGGCGCTGGACGTGTCGGTGCAGGCGCAGGTGCTGATGTTGCTGGGCGACATCCGCGACAAGCTCAACCTGGCGATGCTGTTCATCACCCATGACCTGCGCGTCGCTGCGCAGGTGTGCGACGACGTGGCGGTGATGTCCAAGGGCCAGGTGGTGGAATACGGGCCGGCAGCGGCGCATCTTCGGCGCGCCGCAGCACGAATACACGCAGGCCTTGTTCGAAGCCGCCCCGGGTCGGCATTTCGATTTTGCCAAATCCGCCGCAGGCTGAACTGCCGCGGCGCAACAAAGGAGACACGATGCGACTGCTGCTCGCGATGATGAAGCACGAGACCAATACCTTCTCGCCGGTGAAGACCGACCTGCCGCGCTTTTCGCGCGCAGGCAACGGCGCACCCGACGGTGGCGCAACGGCCATTGCCGCCTACCGGGGCACGGGTACGGTGACGGGCGCGTACATCGAGATCGCCGAGCGCGAGGGCGCCGAGTTCGAGCTGGCGCATCGCCGCCGACGCCTGGCCCAGCGGCCCCGTCGAGAACGACGCCTACTCGGCGATGTGCGATGCGATTCTCGGTGCCGTGCGCAAGGGCGGCTGGGACGGCATCATGCTCGACCTGCACGGCGCGATGGTCACGCGCACGCACGAAGACGGCGAAGGCACGCTGCTGTCGCGCATCCGTGCCATCGATGCGAAGACGCCGATCGCCGTGTCCTACGACATGCATGCCAACCTCTATCCGGCGATGGTCGAAATGCCAACGTGGTCGCCGGATACCAGACCTATCCGCATGTGGACATGCATGGCACCGGGCTGCGCGCCGGCAACGCGCTGGTCCGCATGATCAAGGGTGAGGTCAAGCCGACCACAGCCTGGGGCAACCTGCCGATGCTGCCGCACGTGATGCGCCAGGGCATCGGCCGACGAGCCGAACAAGTCGCTGCAGGCGCTGCGCAAGTCCATCGAAGAAGGACGGCGCGCTGTGCGCCAGCCTGTTCGTCGGCTTTCCGCATGCCGACATCCGCAACGCCGGCCTGAGCGTGGTCGTCACCACCGACGACGACATGGCACGTGGCCGAACGCTAGCGCGACGAACTGCTGGACGCCGCGTGGAATGCGCGCGAAGACTTCGTCTACAAGCTCGAGCCGCTGGAGCAATCCGTGGCCCGCGCCAAGGCGATGACGGAGGGCCCCGTATTTCTGCTCGACCACTACGACAACGCCGCCTCAGGCGGGCCGATGGACACCACGCGCGTGCTCGCCGAAATCCTGCACCAGGAACTGGACAACGTGGCCGCCTTCGGCATCTTCGATACGCTGCCGTGCAGCAAGCGGCAACGGCCGGCGTGGGCACGAACGTCACGCTGTCGATCGGCGGCCAGATGAAGATGCCGATGTGCCCCGAGCCGAGCGAGCCGATCATGGTCACCGGCAAGGTCAGGACGCTGTTCGACGGCAAGTACCGCGCCAAGGGGCCGATGGCCGCGGGCACGATGCAGGACATGGGCTATGCGGCGGTGATCGACACCGGCCGGGTCGAGATCGTGCTGTTCTCGCGCCATGTCGAGCCCTTCGACGTGAACACGCTGCTCAGCCGTCGGCATCGACCCGATGCAGAAGCGCTACGTGATGCTGAAGAGCCGCATCCATTGGCGCGCCGGCATGGCACACATGGCCAAGGCGGTGGTCGAATGCGCCGGCGTCGGCGTCTGCACGTCCGACTACGGTCAGCATGATTTCAAGAACGTGCGCCGCCCGATCTATCCCACTCGACGCCCAGGCGACACGATGAGCCAGACGCCCGATCTGAAGGCCTTCCCTTTCGGTTCGGCCACTGCATGGTGCCGCACTGCGCGCCGGCAAGGTGACAAGCGTGGAGCTGCTGAAGGCCTACCTGGCGCGGTGGACAGGCTCAACCCGAAGCTGAACGCGCTGGTCGTCGACAACCGAGCCACGGCGATGAAGGATGCGCGAGCCGCTGACCGTGCGCGCGAGCGCGGTGCGGCGCTCGGGCCGCTGCACGGGCTGCCGATGAGCGTCAAGGAATCCTTCGATCTGAGGGCCGGCCCACCACCTTCGGCCATCCGCAGCGCAAGGACTCATGCGGCCTCGCAGGACGCGCTGGCGGTGCAACGGCTGAAGGCCGCCGGCGCGGTGGTCTTCGCGAAGAGCAACGTGCCCATCAATCTGGCGGACTTCCAGTCGTACAACGCCGTCTATGGCACAACCAACAACCCCTGGGACACTGACGCGCGGCGCCGGCGGATCTTCGGGCGGCAGCGCCGCGGCCGTGGCGGCGGGCTGAGCGCACTGGAATTCGGCAGCGACATCGGCGGCAGCATCCGCAATCCGGCCGCGTACAACGGCGTGTACGGCCACAAGTCCACCTGGTGCATCGTGCCCAAGCGCGGCCACACGATGCTTGCGTGCCGAGCGCCGAACTGGACCTGTCGGTGGTGGGCCCGCTGGCGCGCAGCGCCGCCGATCTGGCACTGGCGCTGAAGCGTCACCGTCGGACCCGACGAACTCAGCGCTCGCGGCGTCGCCTATCGCCTGCCGCCGCCGCCGAAGGAGCTTGCGCGGGCTGCGAGTGGCGGTATGGCTGGACGAGGCCATCGCGCCGGTGGACGACGCGGTCAAAATGCGCATCGAGGCGGCGGCACGCGCACTCGGCAAGGCCGGGGTGAAGCTCGACTTCAAGGTCGCGCCCGGCCTTCGACCCGCGCACGCGCACGCGGTCTACGCCAGCTTGCTGCACGCCAACATGGCGGCGCGCCGGCCGGACTACGCGCAACTGGTCTGCGGCGCGCGATCGCGCTCGCTGCCGATGACCGCAGCGAACACGCGATGCTTCTGCGCGCCTCCACGGCCAGCTTCAAGCAGGTGTACGACGCCAACCAGCAGCGCGAATTGCTGCGCTGGGCGTGGCACGATTTCTTCGGCCGTCACGACCTGATGCTGATGCCGATCACCGCCACGCCGCCCTTCCCGCACGACCACAGCGAGCCCGCGCCGGCGCGCACGATGCTCGTCAACGGCAAAAAGGTGCCCTACTTCGCGCAACTCTTCTGGGCCGGGCTGGCGACTGCGTCCTTCCTGCCGTCCACGGTCGCGCCCGTGGGCTTGACGCGCGAAGGCCTGCCGGTGGGCATGCAGATCGTCGGCCCCGAGATGGCCGACCGCAGCACGATCTGGCTGGCGGGCCAGCTGGCACGGCTGATCGGCGGCTACACGCCACCGCCGGGATACTGACGATGCCGGTGCTGGCCGAGGCCCATGGGCGGGTGCTGGTCATCCGCCTCGACCGCGATGCCAAGCGCAACGCCATGGATCACGCCATGACGCTGGGACTGGACGCAGCGATGAACCGGCTCGAGGACGATGACGCGCTGTGGGCCGGCGTGCTCACCGGCAACGGCCGTGCGTTTTCCGCCGGCAGCGACCTGGCCGACCCCGATCGCAACCACACCGAGCGCGGCGGGCCCTATGGCCTGATCCGGCGGGAGCGGCGCAAGCCGCTGATTGCCGCGGTCAACGGCTCTGGCCTACGGCGGCGGCTTCGAGATGGTGCTGGCTTGCGATCTGGTGGTCGCCGTCGCGCAGCGCACGCTTCGCGCTGCCCGAGGTGCAGCGCGGCCTGCTGGCACTGTATGGCGGCGTGTTCCGCGGCGCCCGCGCGCTGCCGCTGAACCTGGCGCGCGAAATGGTGCTCACTGGCGAGGCCATCGATGCCGAGCGCGCCCATGCGCTGGGGCTGGTCAACCGCTTGTGCGACGACGGCGCGGCACTGGCAACCGCACTCGCGCTGGCCGAGCGCATCTGTGCCAACAGCCCGGTGGCGGTGCGTGAGAGCCTGAGCGTGATCAACCGATCGATCGACGCGTCGGACGGCCTGGCCTGGCAGCTCAGCACGCAGGCCGCGGCGACGGTGCGCGCATCGCAGGACAGCCGCGAAGGCATCGACGCCTTCCTGACAAAGCGCTTACCGCGCTGGCCCGGCTGCTGAGATTTTCGCAAGGGTACTTCCGGTGTCGCGCAGGCAACCAGCCGAACTATGATCGCCGCCGTCGCCGGCCTATTCGCAGCCAGCACGTTCCTTGTCGCGATCTTCGAACCCCTTTCGCAGGAGACAAATCGATGAAGTTGCACCGACTTGCGCTGGCCGCCCTTTGCGGCGGCGCCATGCTGGCCGCCAGCCCGGCCTTTGCCCAGGAAAAGCTCACCGTCTGGTGGGTCAAGGGCTTCTACAAGGCCGAGGACGACGCGCTGTTCGCGGCGATCAAGAAGTTCGAGGAAAAGAACAAGGGCATCAAGATCGACCTGTCGCAGTACCCGATCCAGGACATGATCCCGAAGACCGTGGCCGCGCTCGATTCGGGCAACCCGCCCGACGTGGCCTATGCCGACGTCTACGACTTCCAGGTCACCGCCAAGTGGGCCTACGACGACAAGCTCGAGGACCTGACCAGCATCATCGACCCGATCCGCGCGCGCTTCGAACCCGCGGCGCTGGCCACCACCTTCCTGTACGACAACGTGTCCAAGACGCGGGCCTACTACGCCTTCCCGATCAAGCAGCAGACCATGCACATCCAGTACTGGAAGGACATGCTGGCCGATGCGGGGTTCAAGGAAAGCGACATCCCGAAGGACTGGAAGGGCTACTGGAGCTTCTGGTGCGACAAGGTGCAGCCAGCCTATCGCCAGAAGACCGGGCAGCGCGCCTACGGCATCGGCATGCCGATGGGCGTCGATTCCAGCGACTCGTTCTATTCGTTCCTGACCTTCATGGACGGCTACAACGTCAAGCTGGTCAGCGACTCGGGCAAGCTGCTCGTCGACGACCCGGCCGTGCGCGAAGGGCTGATCAAGGCGCTCACCGACTACACGGCGGTGTACCTGAAGGGCTGCTCGCCGCCGTCGTCGACCAGCTGGAAGGATCCGGACAACAACGTCGCGTTCCACAACAAGACGACCGTGATGACCCACAACGCCACGATCTCGATCGCCGCCAAGTGGCTCGACGACATGAACAACGCCACGCTGACCGCCGAGCAGCGCGCGACGGCGAAGAAGAACTACACCGAACTGATCGCCACCGCGGGCTGGCCGGACAAGCCGGACGGCACCAAGTTCGTCTACCGTGCGGCGGTGAAAACCGGCGTGATCTTCAAGGCCGCGAAGAACAAGCCCGCAGCCAAGAAGTTCGTCGCCTTCATGCTCGATGAGGCCAACCTGACGCCTTACGTCGAGGGCTCGCTCGGTCGCTGGTTCCCGGTGACGAAGAACGCGCAGCAAAGCGCGTTCTGGAAGTCCGACCCGCATCGGCTGGCGGTGTACAACCAGTTCATGAGCGGTACCGTGCCCTTCGAATTCACCAAGAACTACAAGTTCACCGTGCTGAACAACGAGAACGTCTGGGCCAAGGCGATGAACCGCATCATCAACGAGAAGGTGCCGGTGCCGCAGGCCACCGACGAGTTGATCGCCCGCATCAAGGTGGTGGCCGGATCGTCCGAGTAGAGTTCGACAACCGCGGCGGTGGCGGGCGGACGGCGCCCGTTGCCGCGCCGCGGTGCCATCAGTCCTTCCGCGGCAGGGGCTGATGGCGACGTAGCCGGGAGAACGCCATGAGCGCTGTCATCACCGCGACCACCGCGCCGCCGGCGAAGAAGCCTCTGAGCCACTGGACTTTCTGGGGCCGCATGATGGTGCTGCCCTACGTGGCGGTGTTCCTGATCTTCGTGCTCTTTCCGGTGTGCTACGGCCTGTGGCTGGCGCGCCACCCGGCCAGCTACGAGAAGCTGTTCGAGGACCCGATCTTCTTCCGCACCGCGATCAACACGGTGATCTTCATCGTCGTCGCGATCAACCTGAAGATGATGGTCGCGCTCGGCCTGTCGGGCTTCTTCGTGCAGAAGCGCTGGTGGATCAGCGTGCTGGCGGTGATCTTCATCATCCCTTGGGCGGTGCCGTCGATCCCGACGATCCTGTCGGTGCGCTTCATGCTCAACCCCGAATGGGGCGTGATCAACAGCCTGATCTTCCGGCTGACCGGAATGGACGGGCCGAACTGGCTCAACGACCCGACGCTGGCGCTGAGCTTCTCGATGCTGATGCACGTGTGGAAGTCGCTGCCCTTCTGGACGCTGATCCTCGTCGCCGGCCGCCTGGCCATCCCGGGTGAACAGTACGAGGCGGCCAGCGTCGACGGCGCCACGCGCTGGCAGAAGTTCCGCTTCATCACCTGGCCGGCGATGCGCTCGCTGTACCTGACCTCGACCATCCTGTCGATGATCTGGACCTTGGGCGACTTCAACAGCGTCTACCTGCTCACCGGTGGCGGCCCGGCCGACCTGACCCACGTGCTCGCCACGCTGGGCATCCGCTATCTGCGGCTGGACCAGGTCGGACTTGTCGATGGCCGCGATCGTGGTGTCGCTTCCGCTGGTGCTGCCGCTGGTCTACTTCATGATGAAGAGGCTGTCGAAATGAGCCGCGGCATCACGCTGAAGAAGGTCAGCACCGAGGCGCAGCTGCTGCTGGTCGGCATTCCGCTGCTGCTGTGGACGATGATCCCGGTGTACCACCTGTTCCTGTTCGCGATCTCGCCCAAGGACACCGCCACCTCGGGCCGGCTCTGGCCCGAGCACCCGACCTTGCAGAACTTCAGCATCGTCTTCCACAAGCAGCACTTCTATCTCGATCATTTCTGGCAGCAGCTGTTCAACTCGGTCGTCATCGCGCTGAGTGTGGCGGCGCTGACGCTGTTCGTCGCCACCTGCGCGGCCTTCGCCATCAGCCGGCTGAAACTGCCCGGCGGGCGCACGGTGCTGAACCTGGCGCTGTTCACCTATTTCATCCCGGCGGCCTTCCTCGCCGTGCCGATGTACAAGACGATGAGCATCTATGGCTTGCTCAACAACCAGTGGTCGCTGATCCTGGCGATGGTGACGATCGCCTCGCCCTACTGCATCTGGGTGCTGAAGCAGGCCTCCGACAAGCTGCCGTGGGAACTGGACGAGGCGGCGCGCATCGACGGCGCCAGCCCGCTGCAGCTGTTCCGCCTGGTCTACCTGCCGCTGATGCTGCCTTCGCTGGTGGCGGTGGGCACCTACGCGCTGCTGCTGGCCTGGAACGAGTACCTCTACGCCTTTCTGCTGTTGTCGAAGGACACCGACATCACGCTTGCAGTGGCGCTGGGCAACTTCCTCTCTGCCGACGATTCGCCGTGGGAACTGCTGATGGCCACAGGCTTCATCTACGCGTTGCCGCCGGCAGCGATCTACTACGCTTTCAAGCGCTACATGGTGTCCGGCCTGACCGCCGGCGCGGTGAAAAGCTGAGAGCAGGGAAACCGACGCATGGCATCCGTATCGTTCCGCGACGTGCGCAAGACCTTCGGCAAGGTCAAGGTCATCCACGGCATCAGCTTCGACATCGCCGACGGCGAATTCGTGGTGCTGGTGGGCCCGTCGGGCTGCGGCAAGAGCACATTGCTGCGCATGCTCGCCGGCCTGGAAGAAATCTCCGGCGGCGAGATCGTCGTCGACACGAAGGTGGTCAACGACCTGGAATCGAAGGACCGCGACATCGCGATGGTGTTCCAGAGCTATGCGCTGTATCCGCACATGACGGTGGGCCAGAACATGGCCTTCAGCCTGAAGCTGCGCAAGGCCGATGCCAAGACGACCGGCGATCGCGTCAACAACGCCGCACGCATCCTCAACCTCGACAAGTTGCTCGACCGCTATCCGCGCGAGCTGTCCGGCGGCCAGCGCCAGCGCGTCGCGATGGGCCGCGCGATCGTGCGCGACCCGAAGGTCTTCCTGTTCGACGAGCCGCTGTCCAACCTGGACGCCAAGCTGCGCGTGGCGATGCGCGCCGAGATCAAGTCGCTGCACCAGCGGCTGAAGACCACCACGGTCTATGTGACGCACGATCAGATCGAGGCGATGACGATGGCCGACCGCATCGTCGTCATGCACGATGGCATCGTCGAGCAGATCGGCACGCCGCTTCAGTTGTTCGACCAACCGCGCAACCTGTTCGTCGCGCAGTTCATCGGTTCGCCGGCGATGAACGTGATCGCCGGCACGCTGCGCCGCAACGGCCGCTCCGCCCACGTCGAAGCCCATGGCGCACGGTGGCCCGCCGGAGAGCACGCCAACGGCAACGATGGCCAGGCGGTGCGCTACGGCATCCGTCCCGGCGACATCGCGCTGACGACGCCCGAGCGCGGCATCGCGGCCAAGGTGGTGGTGGTCGAGCCCACCGGGGCCGAGACCGAACTCGTGCTCGAAGTCGGCAGCGACACGCTGGTGGTGGTGCTGCACGGCCGCACCGAGGTCCAGCCCGACGACCTGGTCGGCCTGGAGATCGACGGTGCCAAGGCGCACCTGTTCGATGCCGGCAGCGGGCTGCGCATCGATTGAGGCCGTGCCGGCGATGGCCAGCGCGGCGATCCATGTGCTGATGGGCGTGTGCGGCTGCGGCAAGAGCACGATCGGCCGCAAGCTGGCCGCGGCACGGCAGGTGCCCTATGTCGAAGGCGATGAGTTCCATCCGCCGGAGAACGTGGCGCGCATGGCCGCCGGCATTGCCTTGACCGATGCCGACCGGCAAGGCTGGCTGCAGGCCTTGCGCGACCGCCTGGGCGAAGCGGCCAGCGCCGGCACGGGGCTGGTGCTGGGCTGCTCGGCGTTGAAGCGCAGCTACCGCGACACGCTGCGCGCCGGCGCGCCGAATCTGCTGCTGGTGCACCTGCACGGCAGCCCCAGGCTGCTGGCATCGCGCATGGCCGCACGCCGCGATCACTACATGCCGGCGTCGCTGCTCGACAGCCAGCTGGCCACGCTGCAGGTGCCTGCAGCCGATGAACACGCGCTGAGCTGCGACGTGGCGGCCGATGCCGATAGCATCGTCGCCGACATCCTTCGCCACGGAGCCGCGCCACCATGAGCGAATTCCGCAAGATCGAGCTTTACACCGACGGCGATGGCCGCGCCCGTTTTCGCGAACGCGTCGTCCCGTTGAACCAGGGCACGCCGCAGGCGCGGCTGTCGGACCTGTTCGCCTCGGGCGGCTACCAGTTGCGTCACAGCCCGGTGGGTTTTCGCAGCCAGTTCCACTGCTCGACCACGCCGCAGTGGGTGTTCATCCTCGCCGGGCAGATGGAAATCGGGCTGCAGGACGGCAGCTCGCGCATCTTCGAACCTGGCGATCATTTCCATTCCGCCGACACCTTGCCCGACGGCGCCATCTTCGACCCCGCCGTGCATGGCCACTGGAGCCGACAGCGGGGCGACGAGCCGCTGGTGACATTGTTCGTGCGCGATTGAGCCCATGCCCACGCCCCACCTGCCGTTGAGCGCCGCCGAGGTGCAACACTACCGCACGCAGGGCTATCTGGTGCCGTCCTTTCGCCTGCCCGAGCCGCGCGTGTCGATGCTGCGCGAAGCACTGGAGTCGTTGATCCGCGACAACCCCGGCGTGCGCCCGGAAAAGCTCGTCAGTGCCCATATCGTGGGCCGCAACGGCCGGGCCAATGCCGAGGGCGTGGCCGGCAGCGAGGCCTTCCTCGCGCTGGCCAAGGACGAAGGCATCCTGGATGCCGTCGAGCAGCTGATCGGCCCCGACATCATCCTCTGGGGTTGCCATGTGTTCTGCAAGCCGGCCGGCGACGGTCACGAGACGCCGTGGCACCAGGACGGGCACTACTGGCCGATCCGGCCGCTGGCCAACTGCACGGTGTGGGTGGCGCTGGAGGAGTCGACGGTGGAGAACGGCTGCCTGCGCGTCATCCCCGGCTCGCACTTGGCCAAGGTCACGCACGCACACCTGCTCGAAGACCGGCAGGACGTGGCCTTGCAACAGCGCTTGTCGGACGACACCTTCGATGAAGCGACGGCGCTGGATCTGCAACTGCAACCCGGCCAGATGTCGATGCACGACGTGTACATGATCCATGGTGCCAAGGCCAACCGTTCCGCCAAGCGCCGCACTGGCGTGGCGTTGCGCTACATGCCGGGCACGTCGGTGTTCGAGCGGGACCTGAACCCGGCCGACGGCCGCTCGGGCGTGCCGGTGGCTTTTGCCAGCCGGCCACTGTGGCTGTTGCGGGGACGCGACCGCAGCGGCCGCAACGATTTCAACGTGGGGTTCTGAACGCGCGCCGCGCTCAGCGCATGGTGCGTGCCTGCGCGGGCAGGCCATGCACCGCGGCGTGTGAATCCGCGGGAGCTGGCACGGCGACCTGTTGCGGCGGCGCCGGCTCGGCGGCGATGGGGGGTTGTGCAGGCTGGGTGCGCGGCCCGAACCATTGCGCCAGCAGCCAGCTGAGCAGCACGAACAGGCCGAGGCCCGCCACCACGAAGGCCACCAGCAGCGCGCCATGCACCCAGGGTCGGGTGAGTGCGGCAAAGCCGATGGCCAGGCCCAGCGCCAGCAATGCGAAGCGCCAGCGCGCACCCGCGCCAAGCAGGCCGCCGATGGCCAGCACATAGCACGTCACGAAGCCGAACAGCAGCAGCAGCTGCATGAAGGTCATGCGCGTCAGGCTGTCGCCGAGTTCTGTCATGGTCCGCCTGCCTGAAGGAATGGACTCAAGGTTCGCACAGGCTCGGCGGCGCCGCTATCCCAAGAACACCCTCGCGGAGTGCCGCCGTGACCGAGCGCACGTGCGCCTTGCACGCATTCTGCGCTCGGATCGTGACAGCTGCACGACGCCGCTCACAGGCGGGCGGCGCGCCTACTGCAGCGCCGCGCCGGTCTTGGCCTGCAGTTCCTCGCGTGTCACGCCGGGCGCGGTTTCCACCACCTTCAGGCCCTGCGGCGTCACGTCCATCACCGCCAGGTCGGTGATGATGCGGTTGACCACGCCCACGCCGGTCAGCGGCAGGGTGCAGGCGGGCAGGATCTTCAGGTCGAAACCGCCGTCCTTCTTCTTCGCCACGTGTTCCATCAGCACCAGCACCCTTGCACGCCGGCCACCAGGTCCATCGCGCCGCCCATGCCCTTGACCATCTTGCCGGGGATCATCCAGTTGGCCAGGTCGCCCTTGTCGCTGACCTGCATCGCACCGAGGATGCTCAGGTCGATCTTGCCGCCGCGGATCATCGCGAAGCTGTCGTGGCTGCCGAAGATGCTGCTGCCGGGCAGCGTGGTCACGGTCTGCTTGCCGGCGTTGATCAGGTCGGCATCGACCTCGTCTTCGGTCGGGAACGGGCCGATGCCGAGCATGCCGTTCTCGCTTTGCAGCCAGACCTCGATCTTCGGGTCGACGAAGTTGGCCACCAGTGTCGGCAGGCCGATGCCCAGGTTGACGTAGAAGCCGTCCTGCAGTTCCTGCGCCGCGCGCGCGGCCATCTGATCGTGAGTCCAGGGCATCTCAGGCTCCCTTCGGGTTTTCGCTTGATGGTGCGCTTCTCGATGCGCTTTTCGGGGTGGGCGTTCAGCACCAGCCGATGCACATAGATGCCGGGCAGGTGGATGGCGTCCGGATCGAGGCTGCCGGTGGGCACGATCTCCTCGACCTCGACCACGCTGATCTTGCCGGCCATCGCCACCGCGGGATTGAAGTTGCGCGCCGTGCGGCGGTAGATCAGGTTGCCGCTCTCGTCGGCCTTCCAGGCCTTCGACAGCGATACGTCGGGCACCAGCGAACGCTCCATCACGTAGGTATGGCCGTCGAACTCGCGCAGTTCCTTGCCCTCGGCCACCAGCGTGCCGACGCCGGTGCGCGTGAAGAAGGCCGGGATGCCGGCGCCGCCGGCGCGCAGCTTCTCGGCCAACGTGCCCTGCGGCGTGAACTCGAGCTCGAGCTCGCCGGCCAGGAACTGGCGCTCGAACTCCTTGTTCTCGCCGACGTAGCTGGAAATCATGCGCTTGATCTGGCGCGTCTCGAGCAACTGGCCGAGCCCGAAACCATCGACACCGGCGTTGTTGGAAATGACGGTCAGGTTCTTCACGCCGCTGTCGCGCAGCGCCGCGATCAACGCCTCGGGAATGCCGCACAGGCCGAAGCCGCCCACCGCCATCAGCTGGCCGTCACTGACGACGCCCTTCAATGCCTCGGCGGCGCTGGGATAGATCTTTCTCATGCACGCGTTCCTTGGTTGACGATGCTGTGTGCGCGACGGGCCTGAAGCGTACTACGTAATGCTTTAGGTAGCCATTACGTAGAATTGACTACCGACTGCCGGAGTGCCGCACGATGCAAAGCCCCGAGATCGATCTCGAACGCCTGAATCGCCTGCTGCCGAAAGTGGCTGCGCCCTGGGTGCAGCAACTGGAACTGCGGCTGCTGGAGGCGCGTGCGGGCGAGGTGGTGATGGCGCTGCCGGTATCGCCGAAGCATGTGCATGCCGGCGGTGTGCTGTGCGGGCAGACGATGATGGCCGCGGCCGACACCGCGATGATCGTCGCCATCGTGACCCTGCTGGGCGAATTCAAGCCGATGACCACCGTGCAGTTGCAGACCAGCTTCCTGCGCGCGATTGCCGGCGATGCCGTGGAAGTGCGGGTCATTGCCCGCGTGTTGCGACTGGGCCGCAAGCTGGTGTTCGGCGAGATCGAGATCGTGGATGCCAAGGGCGAACTCGCCGCCCACGCCACGACCACCTATAGCTTGCTGTGAACGCGCCTGCGCTGGACTACCGCACCGCCTTCGAGTTGGCGCCGGTCGGGTTGATGTTGTCGCGTCAGCGCCTGGTGACCGACGTCAACCAGCAGGCGCGTGTCATCTTCGGCGCGCAGCGCGAACAACTCGTCGGCCAATCCTTCGAGTTGTTGTACCCGACGCAGGACGAATACCTGCGCACCGGCCAGCGCATCGTCGCCAGCCTCGACCGCCAGGGGCGCTACGCCGACGAGCGCATCATGAAGCGCCTGGGCGGCACCGCCGCCGGCGAGCTGTTCTGGTGCCACGTCAGCGGCCGCGCGCTGGACCCGGCGCATGCCGCACGCAGCCGGCATCTGGGCCTTCGAGGATCTGTCGTCGCGGCGCGTGCTGAAGGTGGACTTCACCGCCCGAGAGCGCGAGATCGCGGCGCTGCTGATCGACGGATTGACCAGCAAACTGATCGGCCGGCGCCTGGGCATCAGCCCGCGCACCGTGGACGTCTATCGCGCGCGGCTGATGCGCAAGCTCGGTGCATCGAGCACGGCCGAACTGGTCAACAAGCTGTTGAGCGGCTGACTCAGGCCAGCTCGTCTTCCCGGTCGCGCGCCACCTTGCCCATCGCCGCCAGCGCGGCTTCCAGCAGGGCCATGCCCGGTGCGATCGCCAGTTGGGCCTCTTCACACAGCAGGGCAATGTCCTGCGACGACACCTTGAGCTTGGGATTCAGCGACGTGCCCTTGACGACGATCTCCCTGCCCAGGCGCGGCAGCTTGGCCACCGTGCGGCCGTCGCGCGCGACGAACACATCGATCGCCGGTTGGCTGGTCTTGTTGAAGGCCTCGATGGCCGCGACGAGAGTCATGTTCAGTTCCTTGGTTACGAACCGAGCCCTTCGGCCGACCCGACCGGTCGTCTTCAGACCAGCAGCGCACCGACGAACAGGCCGATCATCATGAAGGCGATCACCACCTTCGAGACCAGCCCGACCATGATACCCAGCCAGGTGGCCACGCCAACCTTGACGGCTCGTCGATGGTCCTTGCGTGCGGCGAACTCGCCGATCGCGGCACCGATCAGCGGCATGAACAGCACACCCACCAGGCCCATGAAGAGGCCGGCCACGGTGCCCAGCGCCGCACCGACGATGGCCTGACGGCTGGCCCCGGCCTTCTTGGCGCCGAGCAGGCCGGCCACGTAATCCAGCACCCAGGCCAGCACGGCCAGCACCGATACCAGCGTCACGATCACAGCGCCGACGCGCGTGAAATCGTCGATCCAGGCGCCGAGCACGATGCCGCCCAGCACGAACAAGGTACCGGGCAGCGCCGGCAGCACGGTGCCGGCCACGCCGACGACGATGAGGGCGGTGCTCAGCACCCACAGCAAGGTGTCGTTCATGTCGATTCGGCGGGCATGCGATGGCAGGTGGCGGCGTTGCGTGTGGGTTCAAGCCCGGTCCGCGACAATCGTGCCACGATGACACGACACGATGACGAAGCGGGCGGCGACGCCCAGGTGGCGACGCTGGCCAATGGGGTGCGCGTGCTGGTGCTGCACCTGCCGCGGTGGCTGACGGCCCATGTCAGCGTCTTCGTGCGCACCGGCAGCCAGCACGAAAGCGCGCGCCAGCACGGCATCAGCCACATGGTCGAGCACATGGCGTTCAAGGGCACGCACACGCGCAGCTGCCAGCAGATCAACCTGGATGCCGAAGCGCTCGGCGCCGAGGTCAACGCCCACACCGACAAGGACCACACCGCCTTCCACATGGTAGGCCATGGGCGCGACGCGCGTGAGTTCGTCGCCATGCTCGGCGACATCGTGCGCCACGGCAGTTTCCCGAGCGAGGAGCTGGAACGCGAGCGCCAGGTCATCCTGCATGAGCTGGCCGAGGACGAGGACGACCCCCTGTCCACGGCCTTCAAGCTCTTCGACCAGCGTTGTTATGGCGCCCACGCCTTGGCGCGCAGCGTCATCGGCACGCGCGCCAGCATCGGGCGGCTGACGCGCGACGACCTGCTCGGCTACACGCGGCGCCAGTTCAGCGGCAGCAACCTGATCGTCGCCGTGGCGGGGGCCGTCGATCTGGACGCGGCCGTGGGCTGGGCCCAGACGGCTTTCGGCGACATGCCAGAGGGCACGCCGAACCGGGTCGTGCCGGCACCGTGGACCGGCGGCGTGGCGACGCGCCGGCTCGCCGGCTGCCCGCAGGCCCACCTGGTGCTGGGCTTTCCGATGCCGGCGTTGCACGGCGCGCACGCGCCGGGCGTGCTGGCGGCGGCGCTGTTCGGCGAGGGTATGAGTTCGCCGCTGATGGACGAATTGCGCGAACGCCGCGCGCTGGTCTATTACGCCGCTTGCAGCGCCGATGTCGGCGAGCTCGGCGGGCAGTGGGTCATCGAGGCGTCGACCGCTGCGGACAACGTCGATGCGTTTTTCACGCAGGTGCTGCGGTTGCTGCGCGAGCACGCCGACGCCATCGATGCGGTGGGCTTGCGACGTGCGCGCAACCAGCTCGAGGTGCGCGAGCTGCGCGCGCAGCAAAGCCCGTCGCG
Source organism: uncultured beta proteobacterium (assembly GCA_963837675.1). Taxonomy (GTDB): domain Bacteria; phylum Pseudomonadota; class Gammaproteobacteria; order Burkholderiales; family Burkholderiaceae_C; genus Rubrivivax. The sequence goes on from CAWIOH010000010.1 coordinate 203,743, forward strand.
CCGCCTGGAAAGCCTGGCGCTGGACCTGTTCTTCCTGGGCCGGGTGCGCGCGCAGGCCGAGCGCCTCGACGCCCTGCAGCGTGTCGATGCAGTGCAGCTGCGCGACACCTTCGCGGCCATGCTGGGCACGCGTGCCGCCGCGGCAATGGCCGGCAAACTGCGCGCCGGCGCCGCCCAGCGGCTGCGCACGCTGCTGCAGGATCCGGCGACATGATCGCTGCCCACCGGTCGAAGCGGGCATGCGCCTGATCGATCCACGACTGAAGGAGTTGCTCGCGCACCCGGGCGCCTTTGCCTGGCGGACGCTGCGCGCCTTTCGTGCCAACCAGGGGCTGCTGCTGGCCGGCGCGGTGGCCTACTACGCGCTGCTGTCGATCGTGCCGCTGCTGATCCTGACGGTGATCGCACTGTCGCACCTGGTGCCGCAGCAGGAGTTGCTGCAGACGCTCGGGCGCTATCTCGAATGGCTGTTGCCGGGCCAATCGGGCGCGATCGTCGCCGAGCTGGCCGGCTTCATGGCGCACCGCAACGTCATCGGCTGGGTGCTGCTGGCCAGCATGCTGTTCTTCAGCTCGCTGGCCTTCACCGTGCTGGAGAACGCGATGTCGGTGATCTTCCATCACCGCGTCGCCATCCGGCGGCGCCGCTTCCTGGCGTCGGCGCTGTTGCCCTATGCCTATGTGCTCAGCCTGGGTTTCGGCCTGCTGCTGGTGACCTTGGTGTCGGGCAGCTTGCAGGCGATGGGCGAACGGGAGATCGAGTTCCTGGGTTTCAGCTGGTCGCTCGATGGTGTGTCGGGCCTGCTGTTGTACCTGCTGGGCTTTGCCGGCGAGGTGCTGGTGCTGGCATCGATCTACCTGGTGATGCCGGTAGGCCACCTGTCATGGCGCCTGGCGCTGGCCGGTGCGCTGACCGCGGCAGTGCTGTGGGAGCTGTCGCGCCATGTGCTGCTGTGGTACTTCGAGACCTTGTCGCAGATCAGCACCGTCTATGGCTCGTTGACCACGGCCATTGCGGTGCTGTTGAGCCTGGAAGTGGCGGCGACGCTGTTGCTGCTGGGCGCGCAGGTGATCGCCGAATTCGAGCGCATCGGCCGCGCCGACACGGATGCGCCGCCCCGGCCCTTCCACACCCGCAGCGTCTGATCGTGGCCTCAGGCCGGGAACAGGCCGGCCTGACGCGCCGCATCGAGCAAGGTGGCGGCCAGAGAAGCCATCTGCTGGTTCAGGTCCGACGACGGCGGCGCCGTGGCGCTGGCGCTCCAGACCAACTGGCCGCTGGCGACGTCGGTGATCGAGGCGCTGGCGCCGTAGCCCGTTTCGACCGAAGCCCCACCCACCGGTGCCGAGACGCCGAAGCCGACCCCGCCGCCGCTGCGATAGCCGCCACCGAAGCCGCCGATGCCGATGCCGATCGACGGGCCCGGCGTGGCCACCGATGCGGCCGGTGCCAGGCTGGTGCGCAGCACGGCCACCGCCCCGATCGCGCGCGCGTCCTGCAACAGCATCGGCATTTCCGGCGCGACGTCGGCGTTGTCCTGGGCCAGCACCGGCACCGCACCCAGGGCCGCCAGCCTGGCCGCCATGCGGTCGGCGCAGACGCGGCGCAAGGTCAGGTCCTGCGCCTGACAGGCGACCAGCAGCTTGGCACCGCGATACGACTTGCCGGCGAATTGTGGGTCGCTCCATTGGGCGTTCAGGCTCGTGGTGCTGGCGCAGGCGGCCAGCAGCAGGCTCAGGACCGCAAGCAGCAGTGCCATGCCGCTCACCGGCCACCGCCCGGGCTGCTCGACAGAAGAAAAGGTGGGGCTCATGTGAATGTGTCCTGGTCGAGTGGCCCAGTATGGCCTGCATCGGCCGGCACTGCGCGCGCCCGGGCACTGCGCAGCCTGCCGCTACAGTGTTCAGATGAAACAACTCAGTGACTATTTGAGCCAGAGCTTCGGCATTGCGCCGTGGTTGGTCTCGTTGATCGCCATTGCCTTGATCACCGTGCTGCTGAATCGGCTGGCTCAGGTGCTGCTGCGCCATGCCGGCAAGGCCACGCAAAGGACCCAGACGGTGTGGGACGACGCGATGGTCAGCACCGCCAGCCGGCCGCTCCTGGCGGCGATGTGGGCGATCGGCGCGGGCTACATGGCGCGGGTGTTGCAACGGCAGGTGGAAGAGCCGTTCCTGACCGAGGTGCTGGCGCTGCGCGACGTGGCGGTGGTGCTGTGCATCGCGTGGTTCCTGCTGCGCTTTGCAGGCAAGGTGGCGCGCAACATCATGGCCGCCCGCGCGGCGCGCGGCGATGAGGTGGATCCGACCACCGTCGATGCGCTGGTCAAGCTGTCGCGGCTGGTGATCTTGGCGGTGGCGCTCTTGATCGTGGCGCAGACACTGGGCTTCCAGATCACCGGGCTGCTGGCGCTGGGCGGCGTCGGCGGCATCGCCGTCGGCTTTGCCGCCAAGGACCTGCTGGCCAACTTCTTCGGCGGCCTGACGATCTATCTCGACCGGCCCTTCAGCGTTGGTGAATGGATCCGCTCGCCCGACAAGAGCCTGGAAGGCACGGTCGAATACATCAGCTGGCGGCACACGCGCATCCGCGGCTTCAACAAGAACCCGATCTACGTGCCGAATTCGGTGTTCGCCACCATCGTCGTCGAGAACCCTTCGCGCATGAGCCACCGGCGCATCCGCGAGACCATCGGCCTGCGCTACGACGACTTCAAGGTGGTGGCGCCGGTGGTGGCGGACATCAAGGCGATGCTGGAGGCGCACCCCGACATCGATGCAACGCAGACGCTGATCGTCAACTTCAACCAGTTCGGGCCCGCGTCGCTGGACCTGATGATCTACACCTTCACCAGGACCACCGTCTGGGTGCGCTACCACGAGATCAAGCAGGACGTGTTGCTGAAGATAGGCACGATCATCGCCGGCCACGGTGCCGAGATTGCCTTCCCGACGCAGACGCTGCACCTGCAGCGTGCGGCGGGCGGAAAGCAGCGCGTCACCGACGACCACCCCGCCGCGCAGCCGGCTACTTGAGGAGCCGACCATGGCCAGTGTGTTCAGCGCCGAACAGCGTGCCGCCTACCAGCGCGACGGCTACGTGATCGTGCCCGCGCTGTTCGATGCCGAAGAGACCGGCCTGTTGCGCCTGGCCATCGAAAACGACCCGGCCCTGCGCGACAGCCTGTACGAGCGCAAGGACGCCGCTGGCCGGGCCACGCGCATGGCGTTGTGGAACCACCCCGGCGACAGCGTCTATGGCCTGGCGGCGCGCTCGCTGCGCGTGGTGGACACGATGGAGGACATGCTGGGTGGCGAGGTCTATCACTACCACTCCAAACTCACCGCCAAGGAGCCTTTCGAAGGCGGCGCCTGGGAATGGCACCAGGACTACGGCTACTGGTACCACAACGGCTGCCTGTACCCGACCATGGCCAGCGTGATGCTGGCGCTGGACCGCGCCGATCGCGACAACGGCTGCCTGCAAGTGCTGCGCGGCTCACACCACGCCGGGCGCGTGGATCACGGCATCCTGCCCGGCGAACAGGTGGGCGCCGACATGCGCCGTGTCGAGCAGATGCTGAAGACGCTGCCGCTGGTGCATGTCGAACTCGAGCCGGGCGACGCGCTGTTCTTCCACGCCAACCTGATGCATCGCTCGGACCCGAACCGCTCGCCCCGGCGGCGCTGGACGGTGCTGTTCTGCTACAACGCGGCGCGCAACGACCCCTATCTGGAGCACCACCATCCGCGCTACACGCCGCTGCACAAGGTGGCGGATTCGGCCATCAAGGCCGCCGGGGCGCGCACGGCCAGCGAGGGCCCCGAGCATTTTCGCAAGACCTCTGCCAACCCACCCGAATTGAAGCGGCGCTTCTGACGCCGCCGCAGCGCCGCCCCGCTCAGCGCGGCTGCTTGGTGATGCGCAGGTAGGGCTTGGGCGCCTTCCAGCCGTCGGGGAACATCTTCTTGGCATCCTCGTCGCTGACTGCCGGCACGATGATCACGTCCTCGCCCTGCTTCCAGTTCACCGGCGTGGCCACCTTGTGCTTGGCGGTCAGCTGCATCGAGTCGAGCACGCGCAGGATTTCGTCGAAATTGCGGCCGGTGGTCATCGGATAGGTCAGCATCAGCTTGATGCGCTTGTCCGGGCCGACCACGAACACCGAACGCACGGTCGCGTTGGTGGCCGCCGTGCGGCCCTCGGAAGTGCCCGGCTCCTCTGCCGGCAGCATGTTGTACAGCTTGGCCACTGCCAGGTCGTGGTCGCCGATCATCGGGTACTTGGGCAGGTGACCCTGCGTCTCCTCGATGTCGGCGGCCCAGCGGTGGTGGTTGTCCACCGGGTCCACCGACAGGCCGATCAGCTTGGCATTGCGGCGGGTGAATTCGGGCTCGATGCCGGCCATGTAGCCGAGTTCGGTGGTGCACACCGGCGTGAAGTCCTTGGGGTGGGAGAACAGCACCGCCCAGCTGTCGCCGATCCAGTCATGAAAGCGGATCGTGCCCTGGGTGGTCTGGGCACTGAAGTCGGGGGCGATGTCGTTGATTCGCAGGGACATGGTGAGTCTCCATCACGCGCTTGTTCAGGGAGAAGGCCACCGGTCCGGCGCGGTTTGAGCCGGCAGCCGCAGCGGGCAGCATAAGCCAGAGCGCTCGAGGTCACACATCCACCTCGATGGCATCGCCGTGCAGCTCCATCAAATCGCGCCGCGCCGCCGCCTCGCCCTTGCCCATCAGCCTGGTCAATGACGACACCGCGCCGTCGAAGCCGGACGGGCCAAAGGCCACCGGCAGCAGGCGGCGCGTGTCGGGGTTCAGCGTCGTGTCCCACAGCTGCTCGGCATTCATCTCGCCCAGGCCCTTGAAGCGGCTGATCGACCAGCTGCCGTCGCGCGCGCCTTCCTTGCGCAACTTGTCGAGTGTGGCTTCGAGTTCGCCTTCGTCCAGCGCGTAGATCTTCGCCGCCGGCTTCTTGCCGCGCGCCGGCGCGTCCACCCGGAACAGCGGCGGCTTGGCCACGTACACGTGCCCGCGCTCGATCAGCTTGGGGAAGTGGCGCAGGAACAGCGTAAGCAACAACACCTGGATATGCGAGCCGTCGACATCGGCATCGCTGAGGATGCACACCTTGCCGTAGCGCAGGCCGCTGAAATCCGGCTCGTCGCGCGGCCCGTGCGGGTCGACGCCCACGGCCACGGCGATGTCATGGATCTCGTTGTTGGCGAAGAGACGGTCGCGCTCGACTTCCCAGCTGTTCAGCACTTTGCCGCGCAGCGGCAGGATCGCCTGCGTCTCCTTGTCGCGGCCCATCTTGGCGCTGCCCCCGGCCGAATCGCCCTCGACCAGAAAGACCTCGTTCAGGTTCAGATCGCGGCTTTCGCAATCGGTCAGCTTGCCCGGCAGCACGGCCACGCCGGAGCCCTTGCGCTTTTCCACCTTCTGGCTGGCGCGCTGGCGCGTCTGCGCCTGGCGGATGACCAGGTCGGCCAGCTTCTTGCCGTAGTCGACGTGCTGGTTCAGCCACAGCTCCAGCGCCGGCTTGACATAGGCCGACACCAGCCGCAGCGCGTCGCGGCTGTTCAGCCGCTCCTTGATCTGGCCCTGGAACTGCGGGTCCAGCACCTTGGCGCTGAGCACGAAGCTGGCGCGCGAGAACACATCCTCGCTCATCAGCTTGACGCCCTTCGGTGCCAGCGCGTGCAGCTCGATGAAGCCCTTGACGGCGCCGAACAGCCCGTCCTTGAGCCCGGCCTCGTGCGTGCCGCCGACCAGCGTGGGGATCAGGTTGACGTAGCTCTCGCGCAAGGTCGCGCCGTCTTCGGTGAAGGCCACGCACCAGGCGGCGCCCTCGCCTTCGGCGAAGTTCTCGGTCTCGTTGCCGGTGGCGTATTGCTCGCCTTCGAACAGCGGGATCAGCGGCTCGGCGGTCAGGCTCTGGTTCAGGTAGTCGCGCAAGCCCCCCTGAAAGCGCCAGGTCTGCGTCTCGCCCGTCTTCTCCTGCGTCAGCGCCACCGTCACGCCGGGCATCAGCACCGCCTTGCTGCGCAGCAGGTGCATCAGCTCGTGCTTCGGCAGCTCGGCGCTGTCGAAGTACTTCAGGTCGGGCCAGACGCGCACGCAGGTGCCCTGCTTGCGATCGCCGGACGCGACCTTGCGCACGGCCAGCGGCTCGATCACGTCGCCGCCGCCAAAGGCCAGCGTAGCCACCTGGCCGTCGCGCCAGACGGTCACCTGCAGCTTCTTCGCCAGCGCGTTGGTGACGCTGACGCCCACGCCGTGCAGCCCGCCGGAAAAGCTGTAGGCGCCGCCCGCGCCCTTGTCGAACTTGCCGCCGGCATGCAGCCGCGTGAAGACGATCTCGACCACCGGCACCTGTTCTTCCGGGTGCAGCCCGAAAGGGATGCCGCGGCCGTCGTCGTCGACGCTGATCGAGCCGTCGGCATGCAGGGTCAGCGCGATGCGCTTGCCGTGGCCGGCCAGCGCCTCGTCGGCGGCGTTGTCGATCACCTCCTGGATGACATGCAGTGGATTGTCGGTGCGCGTGTACATGCCCGGCCGCTGCTTCACCGGCTCGAGGCCCTTGAGCACGCGGATCGAGGCTTCGGCGTAGATGCCCTGTTTGCTGGTTGCCATGGCGGGCGATTCTAGGCAGCGGGCTTGGCGTCCTCGGCTTCGCTCAGCACCTGCTGCGCGGTGCGGAAACCATCGACCGCGGCGGGCGCGCCGCAATAGACCGCGCAATGCAGCAGGATCTCGCGGATCTCTTCGCGCGACACGCCATTGGTCAACGCGCCGCGCAGGTGCAACTTCAGTTCGTGCGGCCGGTTCAGCGCTGTCAGCAGCGCGATGTTCAGCATGCTGCGCGTCTTCCGCTCGAGACCCGGACGCGTCCACACCGCGCCCCAGGCATGCTCGGTGATGAAGTCCTGCAACGGCCCACTGAAATCATCGGCACGCCCGATGGCAGCGTCCACATGGTCGGCGCCGAGCACCTCACGCCGCACCGCCAGCCCGGCCTCGTAGGTGTCGCTCTTCATGGGGTTCTCCAGTGGACAGGTACGGGCGGGTCCCGCCGGGCGCCATCGTAGCGGGTCGGGTACCGGTCTCGGCTAGATGAATAGCCACTGGCATGCACGGCGGTCAGGGCAAAAGCCCGCTGCCGGGTCGGGGCGCGAATTCACGGTTCCGGCCACAAGCGGGCGATCGTGAACGTCGGCAATGACGTCGTACGAATCCATAGCCTCTCGGCATTCAGCCTTGTTGATCACCGCTGCCGGAAAGACGATCTCCCCACAGAAGATTTGCCGGTCGTCTCTGATGCATTGCTGGGCGCTCGAGCTGTTTGGCAACTCGTGATGTGCGTTCGCGATTGTCAGGATGACGCTCTTTCCATCCTCGCTGAACGCCAGCTCATTGCGGTTGGTTCCACACAACAGCGACGACACCTCGGTCGGGAACTCGGTGGTCCCGAACCTGCGGTCGTCCGTGAATGTGCGCTGCCCCGTCGACTGAAGCACCTTCCAGACGAGATAGGTCACCGGCAGGATGAGGGGAAGGATGCCGGACGGCAGGAGTATGAGGAGTTGTTGACCGAACATGAAATCCGGGGGGACGCGCAGGACAATCAGCCCACCACCTTTGTCGCCGCCAGGTCCTCCGGGACTGCGCGTCGAGGCGATACCAGCGTCAGCGTGAGGATGTGGGCGACGCGAATCCTGGTCCCGGGCCCGACCTTCACTTCGCAACCCTTGGCGATCGGCACACCGTCCACTTCGGTCGCGCCGTCGGACACCGGCCGCAGGCGGAAACCATCCGGTAGGCGGCGCAGTTCGAATTGCCAGCGGCTGATCTGGCGCGCCTGGGCAGGGTCCGCGGGCGTCAGAACGACATCGTTGGCCGGTGTCCCTTGATGCTCGCGAAGGCGGCCGAAACTGACGATATCCTGCGCCGGCAGCTCCAGTTCCTCGCGGGTTTCCGAGATGTGCACATGGGTCGGGAAGATGGAGTGGTCGCGCCATTCAAGCGCCAACAGCTCGACCGGCCGCGCAACGCCCTTGAACTCACCCTGAGGAACCGGCCGGCAATTGAGCCGCTGCGACAGGGCGAGTTCCTGGAAGGCCTCGCGCGTTAAGCGGATCTCGCCTCCTCGGGCCGAGGCGGCCACCCTGGCGCACAGATTGACCGAGTCGCCGCTGACCACCACCCCGTCGGTCAATACCGGGCCATGGTGCATGCCGACGCGAACCTGCAGCTGGCGTTCGCGCGCGCGGGTCGTGTTCTCGCGCGAAATGCAGTTTTCGAGTTCGATCGCCGCCGCGGCAGCGGCATCGATGCTGGCGAACGTCAGGAATGCGCCATCGCCCGCCGTGTCGACGATTCGGCCTTCGTGTGCCATCAGACTCGCCTGCAGCAGGTCCAGGTGCAGTTGTTGCAGTTGCCGGCCCGCTGCGTCGCCGAAGCGGGCGAAGTACGCGGTCGATCCGACGATGTCGGAAAACAGCAGCGCCATCGGGCGCTCGAAGCGCCGTGTCATTTCCTGCTGCAGCAGGTTCTGCAGCCGCACGATTTCGGTCATGCTCAGCGCACTGAAATCAATCATGATGAGCAGACGATAGCCGCCACAAAGGTGTCCGACAAGCCGCGTCCCCGGGGGCGATCGCCGGTGTCGGGAAACGCAACCGGCGGCTTGCGGCGCGTACACTTTGCGAATTGGCACGTTGGTGGCTGCCCTGTCGGTGCCTGCGTGGCGAATGAATAGGAAGCACGGTGGGACTTCGGCTCAAGTTCAATCTCGTTCTGCTCCTGGTTTTCGTGCTCGGGCTGGTCTTCACCGGCTATGTCTCTTACCAGCTGCTGCAGAGAAACGCGCGGGAGGAGGTGCTACGCACCGCTGGCGTGATGATGGAAGCGGCACTATCGATGCGTACCTACACCGTGGGTCAGGTGCGCCCCCATCTGCGGGCGGTCGACGGCGAGTTTCTGCCGCAAAGCGTGCCGGCCTACGCCGCCACGGAGATCATGGCTCGGCTGCATCAGACGTACCCGAACTATGCGTACAAGGAGGCGGCTCTCAACCCGACCAATCCGCGCAACCGGGCGGTGGGCTGGGAAGCGGACATCATCAACGAATTTCGCAACGACGCCGAGCGCAAGGAGTTCTCCGGCATCCGCGACACCCCGACCGGTATGTCTATGTACCTGACGCGTCCGTTGCAGATCAAGGACGCCAACTGCCTGGCCTGCCACACCACGGCCGACACGGCGCCGCCGGCGATGGTCAAGCTGTATGGCGGCAACAACGGCTATGGCTGGAAGTTGAACGAAGTCATCGGTGCCCAGATCGTTTCGGTGCCGATGTCGCTGCCGATCAGCAAGGCCAATAGCGCATTCCTGACCTTTATGGCGTCGTTGACCGGCGTTTTCGTGGTGCTGTTCGTCATCCTCAACATCATGCTGTCGATGCTGATCGTGCGGCCGATTCGCAGCATGTCCGCCGCCGCCGACAGGATTAGCGTCGGCGAAATGGACACTCCCGAATTGCCTGAAACCGGCAAGGACGAAGTGGCGTTGCTCGGCAAGTCGGTCAACCGCATGCGGCGCAGCCTGGAAAAGGCCATCAGCCTGATCAACGACCAGTAGCCGGGGCATCGAAGTCGTGAACGGTGAGATTGCGCTGCCCAGCGGTTACGCCCTGAAGGAGTACCGCATCGAATCGACGCTCGGCGTCGGCGGTTTCGGGTTGACCTATTTGGCCACCGATAGCAACCTGCACATGCAGGTCGCGATCAAAGAGTACCTGCCTGCCGATCTGGCGCTGCGCTGCGACGACCAGTCCGTGCGCTCGAGGTCGGACAGCACCGAGCCCAGGTTCGCCTGGGGGCGTGCACGATTTCTCGATGAATCGCGCGTGTTGGCCTCCTTCCGCCATCCGAACATCGTGCGAGTTTTGCGCTTCTTCGAGGCGAACCAGACTGCCTACATGGTGATGGAATTCGTCGCTGGCCAGCCGCTCGATCAATGGATCACGACGCGGCGCCCGCTGGCCGACGAAACGCTGATGCGCCTGGCGCTGGCATTGCTCGATGGCATCGAAGTCATCCATCGCGCCGGTTACCTGCATCGCGACGTGAAGCCGAGCAACATCTTCATTCGGGGCGATGGCAACCCGGTGCTGCTCGATTTCGGTTCTGCGCGTGCCGACGTCGATACGGAACGCACGGCCATCGTCTCGCCGGGCTACGCGCCGCTGGAGCAGTATCACGCGCATGGCAACCAGGGGCCGTGGAGCGATCTCTATGCTCTCGGCGCGGTGTTGCACTGGGCGGTTACCGGCCACAAGCCGGTGGAGGCCACCGCCCGCGTGCCGGACGATTCGATGCCATCGGCAATCCGCGCAGTGAAAGACGCTCGTTACTCGCAGCATATGCTGCGAACCATCGACTGGGCACTCAAGCCGGCGGAAACGCTGCGGCCTCAGTCGGTCGACGAGATGCGCCGCGCGCTCGTCGTCGATGGCGAATCGCCGACGGCCTACGCCAGAACGATCTTCGTCGACAAGACCGAGATCCCGCAGACCGCCGCCACCCATGCGCACCAGCCGCTCGGCGTTGATTTCGACAGCCAGACCTTGAAGGAGATGAGCGCGGACCTGGCCGCGTATCTGGGGCCGGTAGCCGGCGTGGTCGTCAAGGCGGCAGCCAAAAGGGCGGTGAGCCGCGCCCAACTTGCAGCGACTCTGGCAGTCGATATCGGGGACGCAGCGGCGCGCGCCCGGTTCCTGAAGAAGTACGCTACCGCGCACGGCGCCGCCGCTGTCGTGCGCGGCGCGAGATCGGATCACACGGGATCCGGTCCCAGCACTAGCGGGCCGGCCAGCCGTCCCGTCGATGCCGCGACGCTCGAGATGGCCGAGGTCGAGCTTGCACGCTACATCGGCGCGGTCGCCAAGCCCTTCGTCAGGCGCGCGGCAGCCAGGTCACGCAGCGACAGGGAGCTCTTCACGCTGCTGGCCGACGAGATCGACGATCCCGACGCACGCAAGGCCTTTCTAAGGAAGTTGATGTCGGTTTCCGGGCGGGTTTGATCCGCCGCAGCGCGACGAGCACATCGTGGTCGCCGGGCTCGCTGCGGCAGGGCGCGACGCGTCGACTCGCTCACGGACGATCGAGCGCTGCCGCCGGGCAGGTGGAGCTCCAAGACACCGTGGCGAGACGGCACCACGCACGTGGTGCTGTTGCCGATGGGAGTTCATGCAGCGGCTGGCGGCGCTGTTGCCATGTCGACACCGACCAACCTTGGGGTACTCGCACGATCTCAGGCGCGAGCGGCTGCTTCCCGGCGGGTTGTTGAGGGCAGCGAATGTCGCCGAAGGGTCGGCAACGACCTGTCGCAATGCCGATCGCGATGGCCGTGAGCTGACGTTCACATTGCGCGTCCAGAATTCAAGCGTTCAACGCTGATGGTCTCAGCCAGCAGCGGTTGTTCGCACCGACACCCTCGTCACAAGGGGCAATCTTGTGGCACGTGGGCCGCAACCACCGCACCCACCGCACCTCGGAGATCGCTCGCCAGACGCCGAGTGGATCCGCGATAGGCTCGTCGTCGGCAGGGACATCTGCATGCCTATACTCGACCAACGGTTGATCGTCGCCGCGGTGGGCGTGGAGGTCGCGGATGGGTCGCAGGGTGAGGTGCATCAAGGTCGGGCACGACGCAGTGGGGCTCGATTTTCCGCCCTACCCAGGCGAGCTCGGCAAGCGCATATTCGAGAGCGTGTCAAAGGAAGGCTGGAGGCAGTGGCTAGAGCATGGCTAGAGCACCAAAAAATGCTGGTCAACGAGAACCAGCTCAACCTCTCTGACAAGAAGGCTCGCGACCACCTCGTGCAGCAGATGGAGAAGTACTTCTTTGGCGGCGGCGCCGACGTGGCTGCCGGCTATACGGCGCCATTGCAGAAGTAGGCCGCGGCGGCGCGCAAACAGCAGCCTGAATCACCCGGTGCACACCACGCCGCAACCGACTGAGATCAAACTGCACCAGAAATCGCGGGTCATGGAGCTCGTGTTTTCGGATGGCAGCCAGTTCGAGTTGAGCTACGAGCTGCTGCGCGTGTACTCGCCTTCAGCCGAAGTGCAGGGGCACGGACCTGGCCAGGAAGTGCTGCAGGTCGGCCAGCGCGCCGTGGATATCGTGACGCTCGAGCCGGTCGGCAACTACGCCGTGCAGCCGACATTCTCCGACGGCCACAGCACGGGTATCTACTCCTGGGAGCATCTGTTCTGGCTGGGCACCAACCGCGATGTGCTGTGGCGGCAATACCTCGAGCGCCTGGAGGCGGCCGGGGCAAGTCGCGATGCGGGTGCAGCGCCTTTCGACCAGCGACCGAAATCGAAATAGGGAGCCGCCCCGCGGCTTCGCCATCGATGTGGCCTACGCCATTGCCCGCAGCGACGTCGCCCTTCGAGGTCGTCCTCATCAATCCGTATGAACTGGGACGGCAGCCGTTCGGCCTCGCGGAGCCGGTACCCACGCTCTCCGCGGACCTCGGATCCGCAATTCCGCGCCTGTCGGAGCCTTGGTACTGTTGCGCCGAGCCGACCGACCAGCAGTTGCAGTCCTTCTGATCTGAAGGCGCCGATCAATGAAGCGTGTCCTGCTGCTGCTGCCCGCCGCCGGCTACCGCAACGACGACTTCGTGGCCGCTGCAAGGACACTGGGCGTCGAGATCCTGGCGGCGGGCGACTACTGCCACCGACTCGCGCCCTCCTGGGGCCTGCCTCCCATCATGGCGTTGCATTTCGACCAGCCGGAGCAGGCGGTGGAGATCGTTCTTCGCTCGCTCGGGGGCGGCGTGGATGCGGTGTTGCCAGTGGACGATGCGGGCGTCGAACTTGCGGCCGTGCTCTGCGAACGCCTTGGCCTGCCGGCAAATCCCACAGACGCGGTGCGCCAGGTGCGCGACAAGTTGGCGTTCCGCCGACTGCTCCAGCAGCGGGGTTTTCTGTGTCCTGATTTCCGCCACCTGGCCAGCGGCGAAGATCCTGGGAAGTTGCTTGCGAACTTGAAGTTTCCAGTGGTCGTGAAGGCGAGGCGTCTGTCGGGAAGCCGCGGCGTGATCCGGGCCGACGATTCCGCTGCGCTGGTGCGCGCGGTGGACCGGGTGCGCGCCATCCAGTCGCAGGCCGACCGCGACGCCCAGCAACTGGGTCTGATCATCGAGGACTTCATTCCCGGGCGGGAATACGCGTTGGAAGGCAGCCTGGAGCGGGGCGAGCTCACGACGCTGGCCCTGTTCGACAAGCCCGATCCGCTGGACGGGCCGTACTTCGAGGAAACCCTCTACGTCACGCCGTCCCGGCTGGGGGCCGAGCTGCAGGACGGCATCCATCGCACAGTGGCCCGGGCATGCGGCGTGGCGGGGCTCGTGACCGGGCCGGTGCACGCCGAGGTGCGCGTCAATGCGAACGGCATCTGGCTGCTGGAGATCGCGGCCCGCTCCATCGGCGGCTTGTGTGGTCGGGTGCTCACGCATTGCCTGGGCATGAGCCTGGAGGAGCGGATCCTGCGTCAGTCGGTGGGCAAGCCCCTGGCCGAAGCACAACCGCGCGCCCTCGCCGGCGAAGGCGCCGCCGCAGGGGTCATGATGATCCCGATTCCGCAGCGCGGCATCTACCACGGCGTCGAGGGCCTGGCCGCCGCGCAGTCGGTGCCCGGGGTCACCGGGGTGACCATGACGGCGCAGGTCGGCCAGATCGTTGCGCCGCCGCCCGACGGGGCCAGCTACCTCGGTTTCATCTTCGCCCGTGCTTTCGATCCCGCGCAAGCCGAAATGGCGCTGCGCATCGCCCATCGCAGTCTGAACTTCGATATCCGCCCCCAGTATCCGGCGGTGCCGGCGCACGAGATCGAGATGCCTTGATGCGGGGCGCGTGATCCAGCAGCATCGGCAGCAGCGCCATGCACGACATGCACGACACCGACCAGCTTGAGGTGGCAATGCGCTATCACGAGCGCACAAAGCATCAGTTCAACCGCTATGCCGACGGCCCCGGACAACTCGATTGGGCGAACCAGCCGAACCCGTTCCGCCGCTACGAAGGCGCGCCTCTGGTCTGCCTGCCGCTGCTCGCTGCGCACGAAGCGCCGCGGTCACCGTACTACGACGACCTCTACCATCGCGGTTCGGTGCCGAGCGTGCCACTCACCATGCACGCCCTGTCGCGCCTGCTGCAGTACTCGCTGGCCATATCCGCCTGGAAGCAAGCCGGCGCCACGCGCTGGGCGCTGCGCTGCAATCCGTCGAGCGGCAACCTGCATCCGACCGAAGCCTACCTGCTGATCGGCGCGCTGCCCGGCCTTGGCGATGCGCCGGGGCTGTACCACTACGCGCCGCGCGAGCACGGGCTGGAACGGCGAGCGGACTGCAACGCTGCGCTGCTCACGGCGCTGATGCACGAGTTCCCGGCGCAGGCGTTTCTGGTCGGCCTGTCGTCGATCCACTGGCGCGAGGCGTGGAAGTACGGCGAACGTGCCTTCCGCTATTGCCAGCATGACGTCGGACACGCGATCGGCGCGCTGCGGATTGCCGCCGCGACCCTGGGCTGGAGCGCGGTGCTGCTGCATGGCCTGGCCGACAAAACGATCGACGACCTGCTCGGTCTGAATCGAGCCCAGGATTTCGCAGGCGCCGAGCGCGAGCAAACGGATGCCGTGCTGGCGGTCTGGCCGACTGACCCCGCCGAGGACGGGCAGGCTCGCGTGCAGCGCACGATTCCGCACCACCTCGATCCGGGCCTCGCGCTCCAATTGGCTCGGGGGCGTTGGCATGGCACCGCCAACCGGCTCAGCCGCGAAGACCCGGTGCGCTGGCAGGTCATCGACGAAGTCGCCGTCGCCACACGCAAACCGGCCAGCGAGGCGCAAGGGTTCAGCGCGCTCGAGCCGCTCGTGGTCGAGCGCAACGACCGCGCAAGCACCGACGGCCCTGCGGCCGCACAGATCATCCTGCAACGGCGAAGCCTGCAGGCCTGCGACGGCCGCACGTCGATCGCAGTCGATCGCTTCTACCGGATGCTCACCGGTTGATGCCGCGCGTCGAACTGACAGCGAGTCGGCGCCCGATGCCCTGGGACACATTGGCCTGGGATCCGACCATCCACCTCGGCTTGTTCGTTCATCGCGTCGATGGGCTCGAGCCCGGGCTGTACCTGCTCGCTCGCGACCCCACCAAGATGGACCGGCTGAAGCGCGCGATGCACCGGCCGTTCGACTGGTCGACGCCGCCGGGCTGTCCGGCCGATTTGCCGCTGCGCATGCTCGAGGCCGGCGACGCGAGGCGGCTCGCGGCGCAGCTCAGCTGCCACCAGGACATTGCAGGCGACGGCGCCTTCTCGCTGGCCATGATCGCCGAGTATCAGGAGGCGTTATTCACGCACGGGGCCTGGTTCTATCGACGGCTGTTCTGGGAAACCGGGCTGATCGGGCAGGTCTTGTATCTCGAAGCCGAGGCGGCAGGCGTGCGGGCCACGGGCATCGGCTGCTACTTCGACGACCCGGTGCATCGGGTGTTCGGGCTCGAGGACCTTGCGTTCCAGTCGCTCTATCACTTCGCGGTCGGCGCCGCGGTCGACGATCCGCGCCTGACCACGCTGGCGCCGTACGGCATCGACGCTGACATGCAGGGCCACGGCATCGACCTGCGGTGAACGCCAGGTTCAGGACAAGGATTTCATCAGCGACTCGATGTCGGCGACGGGCGGCAGGCACTGCGACCCGCGACAGACCCAGGCCTGCGGGCGCGCGCCGCGCGGTCGGGCCAGCATCGCGGGCAGGTCGGCGGTGTCGTCGGGCAGTCGCAGCGAGATCACACCGGGCAGGTAGCGAGCGGCGAGTTCGGCGCGCCATGTGTCGGTCGCGGCAGGCGGCCCGGTGAGCAGCACCAACGCTGGCGGCGAGTGGCAGTCGGCCAGGGCGGCGACGAGCGTTGCGAAGCCCTGCGGCACGCGCAGGACCTCGCCGGCAAACAGTGCCAGCGTGCGCCCTGCGGCCTCCAGGTAACGGGGTTCGCCGACCAGGTGGCCCAGGCGCTGCAGCTGCAACGCGGCCACACCATTGCCCGAAGCGACCGAGCCATCGTGGCCCGACTTCGGACGCAGCACCAGCGCTTCATGGTCGTGGCGGGTGAAGAAGAATCCACCGTCGCGCGCGTCCTCGAATTGCCCGAGCATGAGTTCGGCCAGTTCGCAGGCGAAGCGCAGGTCTGCGGCTCGCAGCATGTCGCCTTGCATGAGTTCGATCAGCGCTGCGAGCAAGAACGCGTGGTCATCGAGATAGCCACTGAGCTGCGCGCGAGAGTCGGTGGCCAGCAAGCGGCCGTCGCGCCACATCGCGGCACGAATGAAGTCGATCGCGCGCCGCGCCGAGTCTGCCCAACGCGGCTGGCCGAATACCCGCGCCGCGAAAGCCATGCCGTCGATCGCCAACGCGTTCCATGCGGTCAGCACCTTGTCGTCGCGGCCCGGCCGCACGCGCGTCTCACGCACCGCGAACAGGCGTGCGCGTGCGCTGGCGATCAGCGCTTCGCATTCGACCGGCGGGCGCCCGAGCCGGCTGGCCACGTCGGCCAACGGCACCTTGGCGTGCAGGTGCCAGGCGTGGCCCTCGAAGTTCGGTGCCGCATCGAGCCCATAGTGCGCCGCGAACGCAGCGAATTCGTCCGCGCCGAGATGCTGCGCGACTTCACGTAGGGTTTGACGAACTGCGGTGCCATCAGGCGCACGGTGTGACCGAACTTGTGCGGCGTGCGGGCCCAGTGATGGGCGCTGGCGCAAGCTTCCATACCGATCAGACACGGCGGCAGGTTGACGAAGAAGGCCGCCAACTGATCACGCCGAAGCTGCTTGCGCAGCACCGCTCGGCCGCGTACATCGACCGCGTGTACCTGGAACACGTTCTTTGCCAAGTCAATGCCAACAGTCGTAATCTTCATGGTGGACGCTCCTTTCCCGGTTCAAGTGGTTGTACACACCTCCACTTTGGCACTTCGATGCCGCTTACGGGGTGGGGGCGTCCATCCCATTGCTGTTGCCGTCACCACCTTTTTCCGTGGCTTGGGCGAAGGTCAAGTTTCAAGGTGGACCACTCGTTCGCAGGGAAAGCCGCCGCCGGCGGCCACGGGTCGAAGCAGTCCTCGCTCGAGACGGCCTTGGGCGGGCGCTTGCGAAACTGCCAATCGGGCCAATGCGTCGAATGGCGGCGACGCACCCCAAGCCGCCAGCGCGTTCCGTTCGAGGGAACGCGCTTGTGTCAGGCGCGCCGCGGTGCCTGTGACTTGCGGCGCGCCCCGGTCCCGTCGCCGCCGGCAGGCGCCGCGATCGAGCGCAGCAGCGCCTGGACCCCGAGTTCGAAGGTCCTGTCCCAGGCGTCGCGCTGGAACCAGCGTGCCGCGGCGGCCAGACGCGGGCATTCACGCGCGATGAAGGCCTCGTCGACCGGCTCGGCCGCGCTCGGCCCCTTGGCATAGCCGGCGGTTTCGTCCAGGCAGGCGCCCGTCAGGAAGTAGCCCAGCGTGCGGAAGTGCCGAGCCGCCATTTCGGCATCGGGCACCACGGCCTGCACCAGCGCCAGCATCCGCTCGATGAAGCGCACGCCGGTGGGCGTGTTCAGGCGGTGCACCGCCAGCAGTGGATACAGCGCCGGCTGCCGGTGCGCCATGCGCCGATAGGCCCCCATGGCAGCGCGCAGCCGCTCGGCCGGCGGCAGTTCGGCGCAGGGCCATGCAAAGGAATCCAGCGCGTCGTTGACCAACGCGTCGAGCAGGTGCTGCTTGCTCGGAAAGTGGTGATAGATGCTCATCGCCTCGCAGCCCAGGCGCTCGCCCAGCTTGCGCGTGGACCATCCCGCCAGGCCGTCCTCGGCGATCAGCGCGAGCGTCGCCTCGACGATGCGCTCGCGGCTCAGCCCGGCGGCGGCGGTGCTGCGTCGGCTTGGGCGCTTGCCGGCCGGACCGCGCCGCGAAGGGTCGACTTTTCGCAAAGTTTCCATGACCCGTACTTTACAGCGTAAGGTTTCTATCGCAAAATCGACTTACATCGTAAGGTCGAATGCGGCGCACGGTCCGGTTGTCAGCCTTTGCCGCGAAAGAGGAACCCCTGATGGACACCATCGATCTGGTCGGACTGCTGGTCCCGTTGACTTTCTTCGCCATGCTCGTCGTCGAGCGTTTCTTCCCGGCACGGCAATTCCCGGCGCGCCGCGGCTGGACCTGGATCGGCGTCGCCTTCCTGCTGCTGATCGGCACCG
This sequence comes from uncultured beta proteobacterium, assembly GCA_963837675.1. Lineage (GTDB taxonomy): Bacteria > Pseudomonadota > Gammaproteobacteria > Burkholderiales > Burkholderiaceae_C > Rubrivivax. The sequence continues at coordinate 222,045 of CAWIOH010000010.1, forward strand.
TCTCCACCGTCGTGCCCCTGCTGTTCAGCCCGCAGTGGCTGGCCGCGCACCGCTGGCTCGACGGCACGCATCTCGGCGTCGCCGGCGGCACGCTGCTCGGCTGGGTCGCTGCTGTCGAGCCTTTCCTTCGCCTGGCACCGCAGCGCGCATGCGCTGCCCTGGCTGTGGCGGGCGACGCACCAGATCCACCACAGCCCGCAGCGCATCGACATCCCGGGCTCGACGCTGTTCCATCCCATCGAGATGGTGGTGCAGGTGCTGCTGCAGATGTTCATCACCCTGATCGTGCTCGGGCTCGATCCTTTGGCCGCGGCGCTGGTCGGCTATGTCGCCGCCTTCCACGGCATGTTCCAGCACTGGAACGTGCACACGCCGCGCTGGCTGGGCTGGTTCATCCAGCGGCCCGAGGCGCATTGCGAACACCACCGCAAGGGGGTGCACGCGCACAACTACGCCGACTTCCCGCTGTGGGACATGCTCTTCGGCAGCTTCCTCAACCCGGCGCGCTACGACGGTGAATGCGGCTTCGAAACGCCGGCTGACAAGCGCCTCGGCGCCATGCTCGCCTTCGCCGACGTCAACCAGCCGCTGTATGGCACGGCCAGCCGCGGCGCGCTGCCGCGAACCACGCGCTGGGCCGGAAAGGAAGCCTGATGGACATCGATGCCATTGCGCGCCGCTTCGTGGCCTATCTGGAAACCGGCGAACCCGATGCGGGGCTGTTCGCCGACGACGTGTTTTGCGACTTCACGGCACCGCAGTGGCGCCTGCAAGCACGCGGCGTGTCGGATGTTCTGGCACTGCGCCGCCATGGCCACCCGGCGCCCGGGCGCGTACCGAGGTGGCGCGCGGCGCCACTGCCGGGCGGCTTCGTCATCGAGTTCGAGGAACGCTGGAGCGACGCCGCAGGCAGCTGGTATTGCCGCGAGATGGCCTGGTGCGAACTGCGCGCCACGGCGATCTGCCGGCTGTCGGTGTATTGCACCGGTGACTGGAGCGAGGCGCGGCAGGCCGAGCACCGCGCCGCGGTGCAGCTGCTGCAGGCCTGAGCGCCGCCTGCAAGTCAGCGCCGGTAGCGCGCCAGCGTCAGGCCTTCGACGTCGATCTCGGGCTTGCGGCCCGCGACGATGTCGGCAACGATCCGGCCGGTGCCGGCGGCCATGGTCCAGCCGAGCGTGCCGTGGCCGGTGGCCAGCAGCAGCCCGGCGATCGGCGTGGGCCCGATGATCGGCGTGCCGTCGGGCGTCATCGGCCGCAGGCCGCACCAGAAGCTGGCCTTCGACACGTCGCCGCCCTTCGGGAAGAGATCGGTCACGACGTGGTTCAGCGTCGCGCGCCGGGCTTCGCGCAGCGCCGTGCTGAAGCCGGCCAGTTCGGCGGTGCCGCCGACGCGGATGCGGTCGCCCAGGCGCGTCACCGCCACCTTGTGCGTCTCGTCCATGATCGTCGATTCGGGCGCACTCCCCGGATCGGTGATCGGTACCGTGATCGAATAGCCCTTCACCGGGTAGACCGGGATCCTCAAGCCCACGCGCTTCAGCAGCGGCGCGGAGAAACTGCCCAGCGCCAGCACGACCTGGTCGGCGCGCAGTGCCTGGCCCGCCACACGCACCCCGACCAGCTTGCCGCCCTGCACGTCCAGGCCTTCGATGACGCTGCCATGGCGAAAGCGCGCGCCCGACGCGGTGGCCAGTTCGGCCAGGCGATTCGTGAACTTGAAGCAGTCGCCGGTCTCGTCGCCCGGCAGGCGCAGCGCGCCGACGAACTTGTGCTGCGTCAGCGCCAGCGCTGGCTCGACCCTGACGAAGCCTGCGCGATCCAGAACCTCGTAGGGCACGCTCGTATTGCCGCAGGACCTCGATGTCCTTGGCCGTGCCGTCCAGTTGCGCCTGGGTGCGGAACAGCTGCAGCGTGCCCTGCATGCGCTCGTCGTAGGCGATGCCGGTCCGGCGCGCAGCGCCTTCAGGCAGTCGCGGCTGTACTCGGCGATCGGCACCATGCGGCTCTTGTTCAGCGCATAGGCGCGCTCGGTGCAGTTGGCCAGCATCGCCAGGCCCCAGCGCCACATCGCCGGGTCGAGCAACGGGCGGATGACCAGCGGGCTGTGGCGCATCAGCATCCACTTGATGGCCTTGAGCGGGACGCCCGGACCGGCCCACGGCGACGCGTAGCCCGGCGAGACTTCGCCGGCATTGCCGAAGCTGGTCTCCAGCGCCGGGGCCGGCTGCCGCTCGAGCACCTCGACCTCATGCCCGTCGCGCGCCAGGAAATAGGCCACCGAGGTGCCGATCACGCCGCTGCCGAGCACGAGCACTTTCACATTGACCTCCTTGGGCGTCGCACACTGTAGCTTGACCCCGCGCCGCAGCCGGTTCGGTTAGATTTGCTGGATGAAAACGTCCCCCGCCGGCGCTGCGCAGCGCCTCTCGCTGACACAGGTGCTGGTCTTCGGCGCCGCGGTGGTGACGCTGTCGATGGGCATCCGCCACGGCTTCGGACTGTGGCTGCAGCCGATCACGATGGACCGCGGCTGGACACGCGAGACCTTCGGCTTCGCCATCGCCATCCAGAACCTGGCCTGGGGCATCGCCGGGCCCTTCGGCGGCATGGTGGCCGACCGATACGGCGCCTTTCGCGTGCTTATCGTCGGCGGCCTGCTCTATGCGGGCGGGCTGGCGACGATGGCGCTGTCAACATCCGGGCTGGCCTTTTTCGGCAGCGCCGGGCTGCTGATCGGCATGGCGCAGGCCGGCACGACCTATGCCATCGTCTTCGGCGTCATCGCCCGCAACGTCGACCCCGCGAAGCGCTCGTGGGCGATGGGCGTGGCGGCAGCGGCCGGCTCGTTCGGCCAGTTCCTGATGGTGCCAGTGGAAAACTGGCTGATCGGCGCCTTCGGCTGGCAGAACGCGCTGTACGTGCTCGGCTTCGCGGCACTGTTGATCCTGCCGCTGGCCTTCGGGCTGCGCGAACCGGCCCACCCGCCGGGCACATACGGTGCGCCGCAGAGCATCGGCTCGGCGCTGCGCGAGGCCTTCAGCCACAAGGGTTTCAGGCTGCTGACGGCGGGCTACTTCGTCTGCGGCTTCCAGGTGGTGTTCATCGGCGTGCACATGCCCAGCTACCTGAAGGACAACGGCCTGTCGCCCACCGTCGCCAGCACCGCGCTGGCGCTGATAGGCCTGTTCAACATCTTCGGCACCTACATTGCCGGCAGCCTGGGCCAGCGCGTGTCCAAGCCGCGCATGCTTTCAGTGATCTACCTGCTGCGCTCGGCGGTGATCGTGGTCTTTCTGCTGGTGCCCTTGTCGCCGTGGAGCGTGTATCTGTTCGCTGCCGCCATGGGGCTGCTGTGGCTGTCCACCGTGCCACCCACCAACGCCGTGGTGGCGCAGATTTTCGGCGTGCAGTACATGTCGATGCTCGGCGGCATCGTCTTCCTGAACCACCAGTTCGGATCCTTCCTCGGCGCCTGGCTGGGCGGCCGCCTTTACGTGGTGACGGGCAGCTACGACATCGTCTGGTGGTTGGCCGTGGCCCTCGGCATGATGGCCGCAGCCCTCAACTGGCCCGTGCGCGAAACGCCGATCGTGCGCGCCGTGCCCTCGTTGGCATGAAGATCGAATCCAGGCCATTGCGCTGGGCCCTGGCCGCGCTGGCGCTGTTGGTGCTGGCCGCGGTGTTCCTGAGCTATCTGAACCCGCATTTGGCGGTGGATCTTGCCAATCGACTGTGGGCCTGCTTTTGAAATGCACCCGCCGATTGCCTCGCCATCGCCTTGGGTCGAACGCTGGGCCCACCTGATCCGCGCGGGCGGCAGCGTGCTCGACGTGGCCTGCGGCAGCGGCCGCCATGTGCGCTGGCTGGCCGGCCAGGGCTTTGCGCCGGCCGCGCTGGACCGGGATGCCGAGGCACTGCGTGCTCTGCAAGGCATTGCCGAAATCATCGTCGCCGACATCGAAGGCGGCCCCTGGCCGCTGGCCGGGCGCCGCTTCGACGCGCTGGTCGTCACCAACTACCTGTGGCGGCCGCTGTGGCCGCATTTGCGCGAAGCCCTGGCCGATGGCGGGGTGCTGCTGTACGAAACCTTCGCCGAAGGCAACCAGACCGTCGGCAAGCCGTCGCGCGCCGACTTCCTGCTGCGCCCGGGCGAACTGTTGACCCTGTGCGACGGCCTGCGCATCGTCGCCTACGAGGACGGCTTCGTCGATGCGCCGGCGCGCTTCATCCAGCGCATCGTCGCGGTGCGAGCGGCCGCGGGCGGTACTTCCCCGCCGCGGCATGTGCTTTCGCCGGTGCCTGCGCGCCACGCGTAAAATCGGCGCATCCGATAGGAAGGCCTATGAACCCAATCGTTGGCAGCATCGTCGCCCTGGTCACGCCGATGCACGAAGACGGCAGCGTCGACTTACCCGACGCTGCGCAAGCTGATCGACTGGCACATCGCCGAAGGCACCGATTGCATCTGCGTCGTCGGCACCACCGGCGAGTCGCCCACCGTCACGGTGGACGAGCATTGCGAAATCATCCGCGTGGCGGTGGCACATGCCGCCGGGCGCGTGCCGATCATGGCCGGTGCCGGCGGCAACGCCACCGCCGAAGCCGATCGAGCTGTCGCGCTTCGCCAAGCAGGTCGGCGCCGATTGCACGCTGCAGGTGGTACCGTACTACAACCGGCCTTCGCAGGAGGGCATCTACCGGCATTTCCGCGCCATCGCCGAGGCCGTGGACATCCCGATGGTGCTGTACAACGTGCCCAGCCGCACCGTGGCCGACATGCACGCCGACACCGCGCTGCGCCTGGCCGAAGTGCCCGGCATCGTCGGCATCAAGGAAGCCAGCAGCGACATCGCGCGCGCCGCCTGGCTGATCAAGCGCGCGCCCAAGGGTTTTGCCATCTATTCCGGCGACGACGCCACGGCCATCGCGCTGATGCTGCTGGGCGGCCAGGGCAACGTCAGCGTCACCGCCAACGTGGCGCCGCGCGCGATGCACGAACTGTGCATGGCCGCCATCGAAGGCAACGTGCGCCGCGCCACCGAAATCCACCTGAAGCTGCTGCCGCTGCACCGCGACCTGTTCTGCGAACCCAGCCCGGCGCCGGCCAAATGGGCGATGGCGCAGCTCGGCCTTGCGCCGACGGCATGCGCTTGCCGATCGTGCCGCTGAGCGAAGCCGGCCAGCGCGACGGTCGAGCCAGGCGCTGCGCGCCAGCGGCCTGCTTTGAGCGCTGCGCGGGCGACGCCGGCCGCGAGGCCCCACCCATCAACACCGCCCTGTTCTCGCGCCCGCGGTGGCGCGCTGGAGATCCGAACGTGAATCGACAAATGGGTGCGCGCACCCGACAGCTTCTTGCATGCTGGCCGGCGCGCTGGCCCTGGCCGGATGCTCGTTCGGCGGCCTCACCGACGGCGAGCGGGTGGACTATCGCTCGGGCGCCGCCAAGACCAACCCGCTGGAAGTACCGCCCGACCTGGCGCAACTGACCAAGGAAGGGCGCTACCCGTCGCAGCGCGGCGTGGTCAGCGCCAGCGCGCTGCCGCCGGCCGGCATGACCCGCACCAGCGCGCCGCCGAGCAACCGCGTGGCGCCAGTGGCGCTGGGCGACTTCAAGGTCGAGCGCGACGGCGACCAGCGCTGGTTGATCGTGCCCAAGCGCGCCCGAGCAGGTGTGGACGCAGATCGCCAGTTTCTGGCAGGACATGGGCTTCACACTGGTGAAGAACGACCCGGCCACGGGCGTGATGGAAACCAACTGGGCCGAGAACCGCGCCAAGCTGCCGCAGGACATGATCCGCAAGGCCCTGGGACGGTGCTCGATTCGGCCTACTCCACCGGCGAGATGGACCAGTACCGTACGCGCGTCGAGCGCACCGCCAGCGGCAGCGAGATCTTCATCCGCCACGGGCATGGAAGAGGTGCACACCTCGCCGCAGAAGGACAACACGCGATGGGCATCGCGGCCGCCCGATCCGCAGATGGAGGCCGAAATGCTGTCGCGGCTGCTCGTCAAGCTGGGGGCGACCGAAACCGTGGCCCGCAATGCGGTCGACAACCCGCAAAGCGGTGAGCAAGCCGCCCGAGCGTGCGCGCATCGTCAGCGGCCAACCGGGTGCCGCACTCGAAGTCGACGACGGGCTGGACCGCGCCTGGCGCCGGGTGGGCATCGCGCTCGACCGCTCCGGTTTCACCGTCGAGGACCGCGATCGTGCGGCGGGCCTGTATTTCGTGCGTTATGTCGATCCGGCCAGCGCCGGGCTGGACGACTCCACCGGCTTCTTTGCCAAGCTCTTCGGCGGCTCCAGCGACACCAGCGCCGCCGCGATCAAGTACCAGGTGGCGCTGAAGAGCGATGGCGGAAAGACCATCGTCACCGTGTTGAACTCGCAGGGTGCGCCCGATGCCGGAGAGAACAGCCAGCGCATCGTCAGCCCGCTGGTCAAGAATTGAAGTAGCCATCGCGCCCGCCCAGCCGCGGGCACGAAAAAGCCGCCTGCAGGCGGCTTTGCTCTTTGACCCCGCCGATCGCGGCGGCGCGAACGGCGGGATTACTGCTTGACGGCCGAGGCGGCAGCGTCCATGGACTTGCCGGCGGCGTCCTTGGCCTCCGACACGCGGCGGCGGCGGCCGAAGCGGCATCCACGGAAGCGGAAGCGGCGGTGTCGGAAGCGGCGGCAACTGACGAGGCAGCTTCCGCCGCCGGGGCGGAGCCGCGACGGCGCCGGCGCGGCAACAGGCGCGGGCGCCGGCGGGAGCAGGCTGCCTCTTCCTTCTTTCCACAGGCGGCCAGGGCAACGGCGGCGACGATGGCGGCCAGGGCGAGTGACTTGTTCATGGCGAGATTCCTCAAATGTTGGAGTGGGATTGCGGACCGGAAGCTTGGTGATTGCCCGTCTTTGCGAATCGCTTTGGGCGGTCGCTTGCGACCTGAGCAACAAAGGCAGAACAGATTTCTCTGACCAAAGCCTAGCCTATGAATATAGGACGTCTAGTGGATTTCCCTATATTCCCAGCGTCGTCGCCGCAAAGGCTGGCGACGAGCGTTGCAAAATCGCATCAAGGCGGTCCATCCAAGGCCGCAACATCCGCAATGTCGCTGCTGGCACGCCCATGCCAGCGCTGCGGATCGAAGAGTTGCAGCACGGCCATTCTTCAGCCAGCACCACGCTGGGCAGAGCCGGAAGCGTCGTCGTCGCGCGCAGGGTTGAAGGCCGTGGATGGCGTGCGCCCGCAACCGATAGGCAGCGACGAAACGCGGGCAGCGGCGTGACAGGCCGCCGTAGTCGCAGGCCAAAAGCACCAGGCGGCGCTGCGGCAGCCGCAGCCAACCGGCCAGGCGCACCCCAGAGCGCGGCATCGTCCAAGGGCCAGTCGGCAAATCCTGGTCGACACCAGACCAAGCGCCGCGTTTCGCCCTGCGATGCCAACGCCATGCCTCGTGCAGTGCGGCGACAAAATCGCCATGGGACTCGATCTTGCGCGGCCAGGCGCTGCGGCGGCCGCGGCGAGGCCGCGGTCATGTCGCCATCGCACGCGCCTTCCAGCCAACCGGCAGCCGCCCATTCGTCCAGCACGGCACGTGCCTGCGCGCTCAGCTCGCGCCACCTCGGCGCGGACAGGCGCGCCGATCGGCAAGGCGACGCAGCAGCCGCGCGTCGCGGCCGCCGACGCGGAAGGACTCGCCGTTGATGTAGACGTGGCGCGCGTCGTACATCATGCGCGTGCGCGCGGTCCAGCGCCAGCCCGCGACGACAGGTCGGGCAGGCACCGGCGGCGTATCGAACAGACACCGCGCCTTGGGCTCGCTGAGCATTTCGCCCAGCGCGCGATGCAGATGCCTGCGGCTCGCGCACGGCCCGCAGCACGGCCCGCAGCGGCGAAGTCCTGCAGCGCGCGGCGGAATGGCGCCGGGCGCGGCGGTGGCGGCTGCGTCGGCATCGCTGTAGAGGCGCTCGCGCGCCGCGGGCTCGATCGATTCCGCCACGCGCTGCAGCAGCTCGCGCGCCAGCTCGGCCGGGCCGTGCGCGCGAAAGCCCACCGACGCCGTCATGCACTCGCCCACCGCCACGCCGTCGTGTGCCCAGCTGCGGCGGCAGGTAGAGCATGTCGCCGGGTTCGAGCAGCCAGTCGTGCTCGGGCTCGAAGTGGCGCAGGATCTTCAGCGGCAGGCCTGGCACGAAGCTGCGGATCGCGCGCGCGCCCGACGCGCCAGCGGCGCCGGCCCTGCACCTGGATCAGGAACACGTCGTAGGAATCCAGGTGCGGCCCCACACCGCCGCCATCGCTGGCGTAGGACAGCATCAGGTCGTCGAGCCGGGCATCGGGCACGAAGCGGAAGCGCGACAGCAGCTCGTGCGCAGCGGCCAGGTGCAGGTCCAGGCCCTGCACCAGCAGCGTCCAGCCGGGCTGCTTCAAGGGCGGCAAGGCGCGCCGCGGCAGCGGGCCATGGCGCAGCGTCCAGCCGCTTGGCCTCGCGCACCACCAGGCGCGATTCGAGCGCATCGCCGGCGGCCAGCGCGAACAGCGCCGCAGCGCGACAGCGGCGCGCGCAATGCCCGGCAAGCGCCTGGCGCACCAGCAGCGGGTCTCTTCTGCCAATGGCGGCGCATGAACAGACGCGGGCGACATGCCGGCCAGCAGCGGCAACGGGTGCATTCAGATCCATGCCCGCATTGTGTCGGCAGGGCGCATGCGCACGTGCCGCTGTGCGATGATTCCGCGATGAAGATTGCCGCCCCTTGCGTGCTCAGCCTGACGCTGGACCCTGAGCGACGCCCAGGGCCAGCAGATCGACCAGCTGGCCGAGCCGGTCGAGTTCTTCTACGGCGGCGCCGACCTGCTGCCCAAGGTGGAGGAGGCGCTGGCCGGCCAGGAGGCCGGCTTCGAAGCGCACCTGCACCTGGAGCCGGAGCAGGCCTTCGGCGACTATCGCAGCGAACTGGTGTGCTTCGAGGCGCGCGAGCTGTTTCCCGAGCAACTCGAGGTCGGCATGCACTTCGAGGGCCTGCCCGAGGGCAGCGTCACGCCCGACATGCCGGCCGACGCGTTCTACATCGTGACCGAGATATACCCTCGCACGTGGTGCTGGACGGCAACCATCCGCTGGCCGGCATGGCGCTGCGCCTGCACTCGAGGTGCGCGGCGTGCGCGAGGCCACCGATGAGGAGATCGAGGCTGGCACGCTGGGCGGCCGAGGGCATCACGGTGCTGAACACGCGCCGCAGGGCAGCCGACGCACTGCGCCACTCGAGGGCCGGCACGCGCGCCGTCAGGCGCGGCCGGTCGAGCCGAAACCGCCGGCGCCGCGGGCCGAGATCGGTCGAAGGCCTCGACCCGCCGGAACTGTGCCTGCACCACCGGCACGATGACCATCTGCGCGATGCGCTCCATCGGCTGCACGGTGTAGGCGACCGGCCGCGGTTCCAGCAGCTGACCATCAACGGGCCCTGGTAGTCGCTGTCGATCAGAGCCCACGAGATTGCCGAGCACGATGCCGTGCTTGTGGCCCAGGCCCGAGCGCGGCAGCAGCATCGCCGCCAGCGTCGCGTCGCCGATGTGCATGGCCAGCCCGGTCGGGATCAGCTCGGCCTGCCCCGGCGCCAGCGTCAACGGTGCATCCAGGCAGGCGCGCAGGTCGAGGCCGGCGCTGCCGGCCGTGGCATAGGCCGGCAGGTGCGCGGCCATGCGCTCGTCCAGCACCTCTCAGCTCGATGATGCTCATGCGATGCGGCCCAGTACGCGTCGGCGATCTCGCGCACCAGTTCGCGCGCCAGCGCCAGCTTGCCGGCATGCGGCAGCGCGCGCTCGCCGATGCGCGTCGATCAGCAGCAGCGCGTTGTCGTCGCGGCCGAAAGTGGCCGGGCCGAGGTTGCCGACGATCAGCGGGATGCCCTTGCGGCGGCGCTTGTCGCTGGCGTGTTTGCCAGATCGTGGCTCTCCGCCGCAAAGCCCACGCAGTACGGTGGCTTGGCCAGCTGGGCCACGCTGGCCAGGATGTCGGGGTTCTCGGTCATGTCGAAGCTGGGCATGCGGCCCGAGCCGTCCTTCTTTATCTTCTTCTCGCTGGCTCCGCTGGGCCGCCAGTCGGCCACCGCCGCTGTGGCAACGAAGACCTCGTGCTTCGCCGCCAGCGGCATCACCGCTCGTGCATCTGCAGTGCGCTTTGCACGTCGATGCGCTTGACACCGCGCGGCGTGGGCAGCGCCACCGGGCCGGCCACCAGCGTCACTTCGATGCGCCGGCTTCGCGTCGCCGCGCGCGCGATGGCAAAACCCATTTTGCCGCTGGACAGATTGGTGATGCCGCGCACCGGGTCGATGGCCTCGAAGGTGCGGCCCGGCGGTGATCAGCACACGCTGCCCGGCCAGCAGCTTCGGCTGGAAGAACGCGATCAGTTCCTCGCACAACTCGGTGGCTTCGAGCATGCGCCCGTCGCCGACCTCGCCGCAGGCCTGGTCGCCGGCGGCGGGGCCCAGCATCCGGCGCCGTCGGCGCCACCTGCGCCAGATTGCGCTGCGTGGCCGGGTGCGCCCACATCTCGCGGTTCATGGCCGGTGCCAGCAGCAGCGGGCAGCGCTCGATCGGCCGCGCCAGGCACAGCAGGCTCAGCAGTTCGTCGGCCCGCCCCATGCGCCAGCCTGGCGATAGAAGTCGGCGCTGGCCGGCGCCACCAGCACCGCGTCGGCCTCGCGCGACAGGTCGATGTGCGCCATGGCTGTTGGCTCGCGCGCGTCCCACTGGCTGCTGAAGACGGGGCGGTTCGACAGCGCTTGCATCGTCACCGGCGTGATGAACTGCGCGGCGGCGTCCGTCATCACCACCTGCACCGTCGCGCCATGGCGCTGCAGTTCGCGCACCAGTTCGGCCGACTTGTAGCAGGCGATGCCGCCGCTCAGCCCGAGCACGATGTGGCGTCCTTGCAGATCCAGGGCTTCACTCATGATGGCGCGCACTCTAGCTCAATGCTCCGCGTCCGCCGCGCCATGGCACTTCTTGTACTTCTTGCCGCTGCCGCAGGGGCAAGGCGTCGTTGCGGCCCGGCGTCGGCGCCACGCGCCGCGGCGCATGGCGCGGTGCATGCTCGACCCAGTAGCAGCGCAGATCCTGCAGCGCATAACAGGCCTCGTCGATCAGCGCGTCGCGGTCGAGCGTCTTTCCCGGGTAGCGCAGCCGCAGATCGGCGGCGAGTTCGGCCTCGTCGCGGATCGTCAGCGCCAACAGCGTGCGCAGGCTGGCTTCGAACAGGCCAGCTCGTCGGCCTGTGGCTCGGGCTGCGTCCAGTCGGCGCCGAAGGCATCGATGGCTTCGAGCACGCCGATCGCCCAGATCTCGCCCGAGCGCGGCAAGTCCGCCGCCTGCGCGGCATCGATCGTGGCCTTCGGCCAGCAACGCGTCGCGAGGCCTCGCCATGGTCGCCCAGCAGCGGCGACAGGCGCAGCGCCTCCGGCGCATCGAACAAGGCTTCGGCATCGAGTTGCGAGGCCAGCACGCTCCATCGCGCCAGCAACGTCTGCCATCGCCTGTTCGACGTCGGCCGGGTCGGCGAAGGTGCGCTGCCAGGCATCGCCCAGCACAGCCAGCAGCCATTCCTGGGCGTGACGGCGCGCGGCCCGGCGAGCAGCGCGGCCATGCAGCCATCGAGCCATTCAGCGCAGCCCGGTCGTCGAAGCCGCCAAGGCGATCGCACAGCGCGTCCAGGGCTTCGATCTCGGCGTCGTTGCTGTCGCGCGGCTTCATCGTGGTGGTTGGTGCTGGCATGACGGGCGCGAATCATGTCATGGCGATGCGTGCGGCCGGAACCCGGCGCACACTGCGGCATACCGATGTGCATCTTGCCTCTGCCGAAGCTTCTGCGCGACGGCCGCTGCTTGTCGTCTGCCCGCTGTGGGCCGGCGCGGCGCGGCTGCTGATTTTCGGCGAACAGCACGACCAGCCCGACCAGCAGCGCCAGGTGGCCGACGAAGTGCAAAGCCTGGCCGCACACCGGCCGGCTGGCCGCCGTGGTGCTGGAGATGGCCGAAACGCCTCACACCACCGCGGCCCTGCCGCGCGACGCCAGCCGGAGCAGGTGCGCAGGCGTTGCAGTGGCAAGGTTGGCCATGGGCGCAATATGCGACGGTGGTGATGAACGCGGTGCGCGCGGGCGTGCCGGTGTGGGGTGGCAACCTGCCGCGCGACGCGATGCGCGCGGCGATGCGCGACACCTCGCTCGACGCCCGAGTGGACGAGCGCGACCCGCGCCGCAATGGTCGACGCGGTGCGCACGGCCATTGCAACTTGCTGCCGGCGACACAGGAGCCGGGCATGGTGCGAATCCAGCTGGCGCGCGACCTGTCGATGGCCCGCTCGATCGACCGCGTTGCGTCCGGCGGCCGCGCCGGGCACCACGGTGTTGATGCTGACCGGCGCGCAGCATGCGTCGCGCGAGCGGGGCGTGCCGCTGCATCTGCTGGCCGCGGCGGCTGGGGGCCGCAGGACCTGCGCGTGGTGATGTTCGCCAACGAAGGCGACGGCCTGCAAGCCGACGAGCGGCGCATGCCGTCGTCACGCCGCAGCCGGACCATTGCGAGGCGTCTGCGGCAGCGACTGGCGGCCGGAGGGGCGCAGCAGCCGCCTCGGCGGCGTCGCGCTGAATCCGCGGCGGGCCGCATCTTGGGGCCACGCCGCGGGCCAATCGGTCACGTTTCGGCGCGCCCACCCCGATGAAGCCAGCGACCCTCTTTCCCGGAGCCCTCACCGACGTGGCCGGCCTGCGTGTCGGTCACTTCACCGACGCCCGCCGACCCACTGGCTGCAGCGTGGTGCTGTGCGAAGCTGGCGCCGCCGCCGGCGTCGACGTGCGTGGCGCTGCGCCGGGCACGCGCGAGACCGATCTGCTGCGCCCCGACAACATGGTCGAGCAGGTGCATGCCGTGCTGCTGTCCGGCGGCAGCGCCTTCGGCCTGAATGCTGCTGGCGGCGTGATGCGCTGGCTCGATGAGCGCGGCTTCGGCCTGCAGGTGGGCGCGGCGCGCGTGCCGATCGTGCCGGCGGCGGTGCTCTTCGACCTGTGGGTCGGCGATGGGCGCATCCGCCCGGATGCCGAGGCCGGCTACAGGCCTGCGAGGTGGCCGACGACACGCCGCCGCTGCAAGGCAACGTCGGCGCCGGCGCCGGCTGCACGGTGGGCAAGCTGTTCGGCATCGATCGCGCAATGAAAGGCGGCATCGGCACGGCGTCGATCAAGGTCGGCGCCGATCACCGTCGGCGCGCTGATCGCAGTCAACGCCACCGGCGATATCATCGACCCGGCGGACGGCCGCATCGTCGCCGGCACTCGCGGTGACGATGGCCGACCGCGCAGTGCCAGCCCAGCCATCGCCGCCGGCGAGCTGCCGCCGCGCGCGGTGGCCGGCATGGCCACCACCATCGGCATCATCGCCACCGACGCGCGTGCTGTCCAAGGCGCAGGCCAACAAGCTGGCGACGATGGCGCACGACGGCCTGGCGCGCATCATCGACCCGGTGCACACCATGGCCGATGGCGACACGCTGTTTGCGCTGGCCACAGGTGCATCGGGCAAGCCGGGTGACATGACGGTGCTGGGCGCACTGGCGGCTTGCGTCACGGCGCGGGCAGTGTTGAACGCAGTGCGCGCGCGCGCGTGGCCTGCAGCACCCGGCGCTGCCCGCGGTGCAGGACTGGACTGAGCGCCTGGACGCTACTTCGGCACTTTCGCCTCGTAAGTGGCGACGGCCTTCTTCAGCATGTCGTATTCGTCGCAGCTGAAGGTGCACAGCTTGTCGAGCGCCACCAGCTGCTCCTTGGCCTTGGCCAGATTGCCCGTCATCAGGTAGGCCTCGCCCAGGTATTCGTGCGCGCCGCGGTGCTTCGGGTCGATGCGCAGCGCTTCTTCGTAGTGCTTGAAGACCAGCGGCATGTCGGGGTTCGCGCCCTTGCGCAGCGCGTAGGCATACAGGTTGTGCAGGTCGGCGCTGCCCTCGTCTGCGGCCAGCGCCGTCTTGAGTTGGGCCTGCGCCGCGGCATAGTCGCCCGCCGCCAGCGCCGCCTTGGCCGACTTCAGCGCGGCGTCGTCGGCCTTGCTGCTGCCGGCGCTCCAGGTTGGTGTACTGCTCGCTGCCGCCGCTGTCGGCGGCCAAGGCATTGATCGACAGGCCCAACAAGGCACATGCCAGCGCGATGAGAAAGGGTTTTCATGGTGGCAATCTCTGGGCGTTGATCCGGTTTCGAACCTCATCGTACGTGGACCTGCAGGGCTACCATCGACCCCTGCTCAAAAGCCCGTTGCATGAACCCTGCCATCGTCCATTGCCTGCACGCCGACACGCGCGTGCCCGAATCAACCCGCTGTGGCCGACTGGTGGCCGCGCTGGCGCGACAGCGGCGCGCCGCGCGGCAAACAGCGCGTTGATGGCGGTGCTCGGCGGCTTCGACGCCGACCGCATTGGCTGGGCCTTCGCCAGCGGCTACCAGGCCGCCCTGCGCGCGCTGCTGCCCGACCTGGCGCGCGACACCTGGCCGCCTTCTGCGTCACCGAGGAAGGCGGCAACCGGCCACGCGACATCCGCACGCGCTTCACGCCATTGGACGACGGCAGAGGTGTCGATCACCGGCGCCAAGCGCTGGACCACGCTCGGGCCCGGCCAGCAGCCTGTTGCTGGTGGTCGGCGCGCTGCGCCTGACGCCGCGATCGGATCGGCCGCTGTTGAAAGCTGGCACGCGTGCGCTGCGATGCCCCGGCGTGCGACTGCTGCCGATGCCGGCGACCCGCTTCGTGCCCGAAGTGCCGCATGCGCGGGTGCAGCTCGACGACGTGCACGTCGAGGACGACGAGTTGCTGCCCGGCGATGGCTATGACGCTTACGTCAAGCCGTTCCGCAGCATCGAGGACATGCACGTCACGCTGGCGGTGCTGGCCTATCTGCTGCGCGAGGCGCGCCAGCGCGGCTGGCCTCTGGTCTCGCCGAGCGGCTGTGCGCCGTGATGGGCTGCGCTGGCCGACTGGCGGCTCGACGCCCGCCACTGACGCCAGCCACGCATGTCGCGCTGGCCGGCGCGCTGTCGCTGGCGCATGGCCTGTACGGCGAGGCTGAGCGCTCAATGGGCCGCCGCCGGCGACGACCCGGCGGCCCAGCGCTGGGCGCGCGACGCGGCGCTTGTTTGCCGTCGCCGGCACGGCGCGCCAGCAGCGCGCCGCGCGCGCCTGGCAGCGGCTCGGTGAAGGCGGCACTGCTGATTGTCATGCGGCTCAAGCAGGTGCTGTTCAGCCAGGGTTTCGGCACGCGCCGCGAATGTGAGGCGCTGGTCTGGCACGGCATGGTGCAACTGGGTGATCGCGTGCTGGACGACCCGGACGAAGAACTTCCCACCGATGGTCTGGTGATCGACGTTCGCGGGCAGCCCTGGCCCTTCCACGCCAAGGCGCTGGTGATGATGAACAAGCCGGCCGGCTACGAATGCTCGCGCAAGCCGCGCCACCACCCGAGCGTGCTGAGCCTGCTGCCGGCGCCGTTGCGCCAGCGCGAGGTGCAGCCGATCGGCCGGCTCGATGAAGACACCACCGGCTTGCTGCTCTTCACCGATGACGGCGCGCTGATGCACAAGCTCAGCTCGCCCAAGTGCCACGTGCCCAAGGTCTATGTGGCCGACTGCGCCGAGGCCGTCAGCGTCGAGCAGGTGGCGCAGCTGCTGGGTGGCGTCGTGCTGCACGACGACCCGCTGCCGGTGCGCGCGGCGGCCTGTGCGGCGGTGGCCGAGCGGCAGCTGCGGCTGACGCTGACCGAGGGCAAGTACCACCAGGTCAAGCGCATGATCGCGGCTGCCGGCAACCATGTGCTGACGCTGCATCGCGAGGCCTACGGTGCGCTGCCGCTGCCGGCCGACCTGGCGCCCGGACATTGGCGCTGGGTGGCGCGCGAGGCCATCGCGCCAGACCTGTAAGCACCTTCGCTGGAGCACCGACCGATGAGTACCACCGAGCCATCCGCTGCCTTGCGACAACTGTGGTCGGCCGCTGGACTGCCCGACGAAGCGTTGCGGCGCGTGAAGCTCGACGGCGCCGAGCCGGCGCTGCGATCGTCCTTCGCCATCGGCACCGCCGCCCAGGCCGGCATCGCCGCCGCCGCGCTGGCCGCGACCGAGCTGGGCCGGCTGCGCAACGGCGTGTCGCAGGCCGTGGCGGTGGACATGCGCCACGCCGCGCTGGAAGGCTGCACCTGGTTTCGCATCGACGGCCGCGTGCCGGCGATGTGGGACAAGCTGGCCGGCCTGTACCCCTGCGGCGGCGCAGACGGTGCAGGCGGCTGGGTGCGCATCCACAGCAATTTCGCCCACCACCGCGACGCCGCGCTGCGGGTGCTGGGGCTGCCCGCCGGCGACAGCGCGACGCGGGACGAGGTGCAGCAGGCCCTGCGCGGCTGGCGCGCGCTGGACTTCGAGCAGGCCGCCGCCGAGGCCGGCGCCGTGGTCGCCGCTTTGCGCAGCTTCGACGAGTGGGACGCCCACGCGCAAGGCCAGGCCGTGGCCGCGCAGCCGCTGCTGCACATGCAGCGCGTCGGCGACGCAGCGCCGTGCACCTGGCCGTCGCTGGCGCAGCGGGACCGGCCATTGACCGGGCTGCGCGTGCTCGACCAGACGCGCATCCTGGCCGGCCCGGTGGGCACGCGCATGCTGGCCGCCTACGGTGCCGACGTGCTGCTGGTCAATTCGCCGAACCTGCCCAACATCGAGGCGATTGCCGAAACCAGCCGCGGCAAGTTGTCGGCCCACGCCGATCTGCGGCTGCCGGCCGACCGCGATGCCTTCGATGCCGTGCTGCGCGAAGCACATGTCTGCGTGCAGGGCTATCGGCCGGGCGGCCTGCAGCGCCTGGGATACGGGCCCGCCGATATGGCCGCGAAGCGCCCGGGCATCGTGCTGGTCTCGCTGTCGGCCTATGGTGATGCCGGCCCCTGGGCCGCGCGCCGCGGTTTCGATTCGCTGGTGCAGACGGCCAGCGGCTTCAACGTGGCCGAAGCCGCAGCCTTCGGCAGCGGGCCGCCGCGCGCCCTGCCGTCGCAGAGCCTGGACCATGGCGCCGGCCACCTTATCGCGCTGGGCGCAGCGGCCGCGCTGCGGCGCCAGCAACTCGAAGGCGGCAGCTGGTGGGTGCAGGTGTCGCTGGCAAGGACCGGCCAGTGGTTGCGTGGCCTGGGCCGGGTCGAGCAGGGCTTCGAGGCGGCCGCCGCCGACTTTGCGCCCTTCGCGCAGACATCGGCCAGCGGCTTCGGGCAACTCGAAGCGTTGCGCCACGCGGCACAGCTGTCGGCCACACCGGCGGCCTGGACGCGGCCGTCGATGCCGCCGGGCTCGCACCCTCTCACCTGGCCGTGAGCGACAGGCGTTGCGCGACGCTTCAGACCGGCAACGGATTGCGCGCCACGAAGGTCCTGCGCTGATGCCAGTACGGGTATGCCGGCCGCACTGCGCTCGCCTCGTCGAGCCTGGCGATCTGCGCGGCGCTCAGGCGCACCTGCGCCGCAGCCAGGTTGTCCTGGAGTTGCTCGACATTGCGAGCGCCGATCACGACCGAGGAAACCGTCGGCCGGCTCAGCAACCAGGCGAGTGCGACCCGTGGGATCGACTGCCCGAGTTCCTCGGCGATGACTTCGAGCGCGTCGGTGACGGCGAACAGCCGTTCCTGCGGAACGTCCCAGCTGGCATCGGTGGTTGCGCGACTGCCAGCAGGCGGCACCTTGTTGCGGCCGATCTTGCCGCTCAGCTTGGCCCCGGCGAGCGGGCTCCACACCAGTGTGCCGACGTTCTGGTCGAGCCCGAGCGGCATCAGCTCCCACTCGAAGTCGCGGTCCGTCAAGGTGTAGTACACCTGATGCGTCACCGGCCGGGGCAAGGCGTGCCTGTCGGCCAGCGCGAGCATCTTCATCAGGTGCCAGCCCGAATAGTTGGACACGCCGAAGTAGCGGATCTTGCCCGAGCGCGTCAGATCATCGAGCGCGTGCAGCATCTCCTCGACCGGCGTCAGCGCGTCGAAGGAATGCAGCTGATAGAGATCGATCTAATCCGTGCCCAGCCGCTTCAGGCTGGCCTCGCAGGAGCGCACGATCTTGTCGCGCGAGGTGCCCACGCTGTTCGGGCCCTCGTCCATGGCCATGCCGGTCTTGGTGGCGAGCAGCACCTTGTCGCGCCGCCCCGCGATGGCCTTGCCCAGAATCTGCTCGGACAGGCCGCGCGAATAGGCGTCGGCGGTGTCGAACAGGTTGCAGCCCATCTCCATCGCGGCATCGATCATCGACGTGGCCTCCTTCACGTCGGTGTCGCCCCATTTCTTGAAGAACTCATTGCCGCCACCGAAGGTCGCGGTGCCGAAGGTCAGCACCGGGACCATCAGCCCCGAGCCGCCGAGCTTGCGGTATTCCATCGTTTTGCTCCTGTGAAGGTGAACGCACCGTGCCGACAGGATTGTGCCCAGGAGGAGCGCACCGACGCAGCTGAGGTCGATCTGCACCGCTCACCCGATCTGCCCTCGACCAAGGCGGCGGCGATAATCGACTGATGCAGGTATTCCGAGGTCTTCGCCATCCCGGCATCGCTGCGCATGCGCGCTGACCATCGGCAACTTCGACGGCGTGCACCGCGGTCACCAGGCCATGCTGGCGCTGCTGACCAACGAGGCGCGCCACCGCGGCGTGCCCAGTTGCGTGCTCACCTTCGAGCCGCATCCGCGCGACTATTTCGCCGCGCGCGCCGGCACAGCCCGAGCCGGCGCCGCGCCGCGTGGCGCACGCTGCGCGACAAGCTGTCCGAACTCGAGCGCTGCGGCATCGACCAGGTGGTGGTCATGCGTTTCGACGCGCGCTTCGCCGGCCAGTCGCCGCAGGCCTTCATCGACGACGTGCTGGTGCGCGGGCTGCATGCTGCGCTACGTGCTGGTCGGGCGACGATTTCCGCTTCGGCGCCAAGCGCGCCGGCGACTACGCCATGCTCGACGCCGCCGGCGCCGCCGCCGGCTTCGACGTGGCGCGCATGATGAGCTACGAGGTGCACGGCCTGCGGGTGTCCAGTTCCGCCGTGCGCGAGGCGCTGGCCACAGGCGACATGGCAGCGCGCGGCCGCGCTGCTGGGCCGGCCCTACTGCATCAGCGGCCATGTGCTGCACGGCCGCAAGCTCGGCCGCGAGCTGGGCACGCCGACGCTGAACCTGCGCTTTGCGCATGCCCGGCCGGCGGCCACTGGCGTGTTCGTGGTGCAGGTCGCACGGCCTGGCCGACACGCCGCTGCATGGCGTGGCCAGCCTGGGCGTGCGCCCGACGGTCGAAGACGCGGGTCGCCAATTGCTCGAGGTGCATTGCCTGGAGTGGCCGGCCGCGCTCGGGCGCGCAGGGCGGCTACGGCCGATGCATGCGCGTGGAGCTGCTGCACAAGCTGCATGACGAGCGCAAGTACGCGTCGCTCGATGCGCTGCGCGAGGGCATCGCGGCCGATGTGGCCGAGGCGCGGGCGTGGCTGGCCGCCGTCTAGAATCGCGTGCATGGTTCATCGAGCGCAGTCTATCGACCACCGGGCATCGACGCCCACGCCGCCACCGGCCGGCAGATCACGCGCGACCGAATTTGAGGCGCTGCCTCGCTGCGCGCACCGCGGCGCCACGCGATCCGCCGCCCACCCGACGCCCGACCACGGCTCGCTCTGACGCGCGCCTCCTGCCGGCGCCAGGCCCGACATGAACACCACCGACACCCCGACCGACTACCGCACGACGCTGAACCTGCCCGACACGCCCTTCCCGATGCGCGGCGACCTGCCGAAGCGCGAGCCGCTCTGGGTCAAGGACTGGGACGACAAGGGCCTGTACAAGCGGCTGCGCGTCGCGCGCCGCGGCGCGCCGCTGTTCGTGCTGCACGACGGCCCGCCCTATGCCAACGGCCAGATCCACATGGGCCACGCCGTCAACAAGGTGCTGAAGGACATGATCGTCAAGGCGCGGCAGCTGGCCGGCTTCGACGCGCATGTACGTGCCCGGCTGGGACTGCCACGGCCTGCCGATCGAGAACGCGATCGAGAAGAAGCACGGCCGCAAGCTCAGCCGCGACGACATGCAGGCGAAGAGCCGCGCCTACGCCACCGAGCAGATCGCGCTGCAGATGGGCGACTTCAAGCGCCTGGGCGTGCTCGGCGAATGGGACCGGCCCTACCGCACGATGGATTTCGCCAACGAGGCCGGCGAGATCCGCGCCTTCAAGCGCGTCATCGAGCGCGGCTTCGTCTACCGCGGCCTGAAGCCGGTGTACTGGTGCTTCGACTGCGGCAGTTCGCTGGCCGAGTTCGAGATCGAATACGCCGACAAGAAGAGCCAGACGCTGGACGTGGCCTTCGCTTGCGCCGAGCCCGAGCGGCTGGCCGCCGCCTTCGGCCTGCCGACGCTGGCCAAGGAAGCCTTCGCGGTCATCTGGACCACCACCGCCTGGACCCTGCCGGCCAACCAGGCGCTGAACCTGAACCCGGAGCTCGACTACGCGCTGGTCGACACCGAGCGCGGCCTGCTGCTGCTGGCCGCCGCGCTGGTCGAGCGCTGCCTGGAGCGCTATGGGCTGCAGGGCAAGGTGCTGGCCACCACGCTGGGCGAGAAGCCTGGGCGGCATCCAGTTCCAGCCACCCGCTGGCCGCGGTCGACCCGGGCTACGACCGCCTCAGCCCGGTGTACCTGGCCGACTACGCCACCGCCGACGACGGCACCGGCATCGTGCACTCGTCGCCGGCCTACGGCGTGGACGACTTCAATTCCTGCGTCGCGCACGGCATGAAGATCGACGACATCCTCAACCCGGTGCAGGGCAACGGCAGCTATGCAGCCGACTTCCCGCTGTTCGGCGGCCTGAACATCTGGAAGGCGGTGCCGCCGATCATCGACGGCGCTGCAAGGGCGCCGGCCGGCTGCTGGCCACCGAGACCATCAGCCACAGCTACCCGCATTGCTGGCGCCACAAGACCCGGTGATCTACCGCGCCGCGGCGCAGTGGTTCATGCGCATGGACGAAGGCGCGGGCGTGTTCACCAAGGACAAGGCGCCGCAGACGCTGCGCCAGATGGCGCTGGACGCGATCGACCAGACCGGCTTCTTCCCGGAGAACGGCCGCGCGCGGCTGCGCGACATGATCGCCAACCGGCCCGACTGGTGCATCAGCCGCCAGCGCAGCTGGGGCGTGCCGCTGCCCTTCTTCCTGCACAAGGACACGGGCGAACTGCACCCGCGCACCATGGAGATCCTCGACCAGGCCGCCGACATCGTCGAAGCCGGCGGCATCGAGGCCTGGAGCCGGGCCACGGCCGAAGACATCCTCGGGCGCCGAGGACGCGAAGCTCTACGCCAAGAGCAGCGACATCCTCGAGGTCTGGTTCGATTCGGGCTCGACCTTCCGCCATGTGCTGCGCGGCACGCACGCGCTGGACAGCGCCGGCGCCCTCGGCCACCACGAGACCGGCCCCGAGGCCGACCTGTACCTGGAAGGCCACGACCAGCACCGCGGCTGGTTCCACTCGTCACTGCTGATCGCCTGCGCGCTGGAAGGCCGCGCGCCGTATCGCGGCCTGCTGACGCACGGCTTCACCGTCGACAGCCAGGGCCGCAAGATGAGCAAGTCGCTCGGCAACGGCATCGAGCCGCAGGTGGTGAGCAGCAAGCTCGGCGCCGAGATCATCCGGCTGTGGGTGGCGGCCAGCGACTACTCGGGCGACATCGCCGGCGACGACAAGATCCTGGCGCGCGTGGTCGACGGCTACCGGCGCATCCGCAACACGCTGCGCTTCCTGCTGGCCAACACCAGCGACTTCGACGCCGCCACGCAGGCCGTGCCGCTGGAGCGGCTGCTGGAGATCGACCGCTACGCGCTGGCGCGCGCGGCCGAGCTGCAGGCCGAGATCCTGGAGCACTTCACCGCCTACGAATTCCACCCGGTGGTGGCCAAGCTGCAGCTGTACTGCTCGGAAGACCTGGGCGGCTTCTACCTCGACGTGCTGAAGGACCGCCTCTACACCACCGCGCCCGACAGCGCCGGCGCGGCGCAGCGCGCAGACCGCGCTGTGGTAGATCACGCATGCGATGCTGCGCTGGATGGCGCCGTTCCTGAGCTTCACCGCCGAGGAAGCCTGGCAGGTGCTCGCGCCCGGCCGCTCGGTGTCGATCTTCACCGAGACCTACAGCGACACCACCGGCTGGACCGACGATGCGCTGCTGGCCAAATGGACGCGGATGCGCGAGATCCGCGAGGCCGCCAACAAGGTCATCGAGGCGCAGCGTGCGGCCGGCGCGGTGGGCTCGTCGCTGCAGGCCGAGTTGAGCATCACCGCGGCGAGCGACGACCATGCGCTGCTGGCCGCCCTGGGCGACGACCTGAAGTTCGTCACCATCACCTCGGCGGTCGCGCTGCGCGCCGGCAATGCGCTGGCCATCGAGGCGCGTGCCGTCGCAGGCCACCAAGTGCGAGCGCTGCTGGCACTGGCGCGACGATGTCGGCGCCGATGCCGCGCACCCGACGATCTGTGCGCCGCTGCGTGGCCAACCTGTACGGCGCGGGCGAGAGCCGGCGCGTCGCCTGAGCATGGCCGCGCGCGGCGCGCGGCTTCGGCCTGTGGGTCTGGCTCGGCCTGGCGCTGGCGGTGGTGTTGCTCGACCAGTTCAGCAAGTCGCTGGTGGTCAGCCATTTCGATCTGAACGACAGCCAGCCCGTCACCCCCTTGTTCAACCTGGTGCGGGTGCACAACAGCGGCGCCGCGTTCAGCTTCCTGGCCGGCGCCTCGGGCTGGCAGCGCTGGTTCTTCGTCGGCCTCGGGCGCAGCGGCCTCGGGCTTCATCGTCTGGATGCTGCGGCAGCCACCCGACGCAGACGCTGTTCTGCTTCGCAGTCAGCATGATCATGGGCGGCGCCATCGGCAACGTGGTCGACCGGCTGCTGCACGGCCATGTGGTCGATTTCATCCAGGTGCACCACGGCGGCTGGTATTTCCCGGCGTTCAACCTGGCCGACAGCGCGATCACGCTGGGCGCGGTCTGCATGATCGTGGACGAGATCGCACGCGTGCGCCGCGCCCGCTCCTGAGCGGCCACGGGCCCGCAGCGCGTGCCCCGGCACGCCGATCGACGCCTCTTCTGACAACGGCCTCCCTGCTGCTAGGCCCCACCGCGGGTTTGTCCTGATGGGTTGATGATTGATTTATTTATTGATGTTTGTATGCTCGAACGCATTCGACCGCATCAATGAATGAACGCCGCCAGCACCGCGACCATTGCCGCCATTGCCGCCCGGGCCGGCGTCGGCACGGCCACGGTGGACCGCGTGCTGAACGGGCGGCCGGGGGTGAATGCCGAAACCCTGCAACGGGTGATGCAGGTGGTGGCCGAGCTCGGCACGCCGCCGCTGCGCGGGCGCCCCCGCTCGGCCGACAACTTCCGCTTCGTCTTCGTGCTGCCGGCCGACAGCACGCCGTTCCTGGAACTGATCGAGCGCCAGATCGCCCAGACGGCCGGCGAATTTCGCCACCAGCACATCACCGAGATCACCCGGCGCTTCGAGACCACCGACCCCGAGCAGTTCGCCGCCCAGGTGGCCGGCCTGACCGATTGCGAAGGCGTGGCGCTGATGGCGCCCGATCTGCCGGCGGTGAAGCTGGCCATCAACCAGCTGGTGCGCTCCGGCGTGCATGTGGTGACGCTGTGCTCCGACGTCGCCGGCTCGATGCGCGAAACCCACATCGGCGCCGACAACCGCGCCGCCGGCCGCACCGCCGGGCTGCTGCTGGCACGCATGGCCGGCGCGAGCGGGCGCGACACGCTGCTGATGTCTTCGCAGGCGACGAGGCTGTCGGCCGAGATCGACCGGCGCATCGGCTTCGCCCAGGTGCTGGAGGAGCGCTTTCCGAAGCTCAAGCTGCAGCGCACCCCCGACCTGCCGGCCGACGACGCCGGTGCGATGCGTGCGCTGCAGCGCGCCTTCAAGAAGGACATCGACCTGAGCCGCGTGGCCGGCATCTACAACGTCGGCTCGGCCAGCGCCGGCGTGGCGCGCGCACTCGACGGCGCCGGCGTGGCCGGCACGGTGGCGGCGGTGGTGCATGACTTCACCGATGCGCACCGCGCTTTGCTCAGTGCCGGTTCGCTCAGCTATGTGCTGCACCAGGACCTTCACTACTGTGTGCTGACGGCGGCGCGCGTGCTGCGCGCGCTGTGCGAGAACGTGCGCGGCGCGCTCAGCGTGGTGCAGCCGCGAATCGAGATCCTGACGGCCGAGAACCTGTTCTGAAACGGCTGCCCGGTGTGTGCCTGAACCCCTGACCCCGATGGAGATCAAAGTCATGAAATCAATGCTGAACAAGCTGCCGGGGTTCGCCACCCTGGCCGTTGCCGCCACCCTGAGCCTGGGCGCCTCCGTGGCCCAGGCCCAGGACAAAACCATCACCTTGTGCTGGGCCGCCTGGGATCCGGCGAATGCGCTGGTGGAGTTGTCGAAGGACTTCACCACCAAGACTGGCATCAAGATGAAGTTCGAGTTCGTGCCCTGGCCGAACTTCGCCGACCGCATGCTCAACGAGCTGAACAGCAAGGGCAAGCTGTGCGACCTGATCATCGGCGACAGCCAGTGGATCGGCGGCGCGGCCGAAAGCGGCCACTACGTCAAGCTGAACGACTTCTTCGCCAAGGAAGGCATCAAGATCAGCGACTTCGCGCCGGCCACGGTGCTGGGCTATGCGGAGTGGCCGAAGGGCACGCCCAACTACTGGGCGTTGCCGGCGATGGGCGATGCGCTCGGCTGGACCTATCGCAAGGACTGGTTCAACAAGCCCGAGTTCCAGGCCGAGTTCAAGAAGAAATACAACCGCGACCTGGGCCCGCCGAAGACCTGGACCGAATTCAAGCAGGTGGCCGAGTTCTTCACCGGCAAGGAGATCGACGGCAAGAAGGTCTACGGCACCTACCTGTTCACCGAACGCGGTTCCGAAGGCATCACGATGGGCGTGAGCAACGTGCTCTACCCCTTCGGCTTCCAGTACCAGGACCCGAAGAAGCCCTATGCGATGGACGGCTTCGTCAACGGACCCGATGCGGTGCGCGCGCTGGAGTTCTACAAGGCGCTGTACAAGTGCTGCACCCCGCCGGGGCTGACCAATTCGTACATGGGCGAGGGCCTGGACGCCTTCAAGTCGGGCCAGGTGGCGATGATGATGAACTGGTTCGCCTTCTTCCCCGGCCTGTACAAGGATCCGAACGTCGGCGGCGACAAGATCGGCTTCTTTGTCAACCCCAGCGACAAGACCAAGGGCTCGCAGCTCGGCGGGCAAGGCATCTCGGTGGTGTCGTATTCGCCGAACCGCGCCGAGGCGCTGTCCTACATCAAGTGGTTCGCGAACCCGGAAGTGCAGAAGAAGTGGTGGGCGCTGGGCGGGTATTCGGCCCACAACGCGGTGCTGAAGGACCCGGGCTTCGTCAAGAGCGCGCCGTTCGCGCAGGAGTTCCTGACCGCGATGGACCAGGTCAAGGACTTCTGGGCCGACCCGAGCTATGCGCAGTTGCTGCTGGCCGAACAGAAGCGCATCCACGACTACGTGGTGGCCGACAAAGGCACCGCGAAGGAAGCGCTGGACGGCATGGTCGCCGACTGGAAGAAGGTCTTCAAGGAAGACGGGAAGATCAAATAGGCCCACCCCCGAAGCGGCCTCGCCGCTCCCCTCACGGGGGCACCACTGGCGGACCGGCAGAGCCGGATCCGCGGTGGCTGTTCGACGGACCACCCTGCCTTCTTTCTGCCTTGGCGTCTTGGACGTGACTGAATCTTCCTCGCTCAGCAACCGATTGGCCCGGGCCACGCCGGCGCCACTGGCGCAGCGCATGCGTGGGCTGTCGGACCGTGCGATCGCCTGGCTGTTCATTGCACCGACGATGGTGCTGCTGCTGGCGATCAACATCTTCCCGCTGATCTGGACGGTGCGGCTGTCGTTCACCAACTTCCGCGCCAACCGGCCGAATGCCGAAGTGGTCAGTGTCGGCATCGACTACTACACCGCGATCCTCACCGACCCCGACATCTGGTCGGCGATGCAGGCCACCGCGCACTTCCTGTTCTGGACCATCACCTTGCAGACGCTGATCGGCTTCACGCTGGCCTGGCTGATCGACCGCAAGTTCCGCGGCCACGGTTTCTGGACCACGCTGATCCTGATCCCGATGATGTTGTCACCGGCGGTGGTGGGCAACTTCTGGGCCTTCATCTACCAGCCGCAGATCGGGCTGTTCAACTACGCGGTGTCCTTCTTCACCGGCATCGAGCCGTCGAGCTTCGAGATGCTCGGCTCGGTGAAGCTCGCGCCGTGGGCCATCGTCATCGTCGACACCTGGATGTGGACGCCGTACGTGATGCTGATCTGCCTGGCCGGGCTGCGCAGCATCCCCGACTACCTCTACGAAGCCGCCGAGGTCGACCGCGCTTCGGCCTGGCGGCAATTCTGGAGCATCACGCTGCCGATGGTGCTGCCCTTCATCATGCTGGCGGTGCTGTTTCGCGGCATCGAGAACTTCAAGATGTTCGACCTGGTCAACCTGCTGACCAACGGCGGGCCGGGTTCGACCACCGAAGTGGTGTCGATCACCTTGAAGCGCGAGGCCTTCGAGAAGTGGCGTACGGGCTACTCGTCGGCACTGGCGATCATCCTGTTCGTGGCGGTGTTCGGCATGGCGAACATCTATGTCAAAGCCCTCAACGCGGTGAAGAACCGATGAGTACCTCCGCGCACAGCGTCGTCGAGCCCACATCGACCAGCAAGCGCGTGGCGATGGCGCTGGTCATCGTCTATGCGCTGGTGACGATGGCGCCGCTGGCGTGGATCCTGCTGACCAGCATCAAGAGCCCGACCGACTCGATCAGCTACCCGCCGAAGGTGTTCTTCGAACCCTCCACCGTCGGCTACTGCAACCTGTTCACCACGCGCTCGCGGCAGACGCCGGAATACCTGGCCAGCCTGCCGCCGCCGGACAACGCCTGCGAGCGCAGCGCTCGCGAGCGCAACATGGTCGTCGTCAGCCGATCGAACTACATCCCGCGCTTCGTCAACTCGCTGATCATCGCGGTCGGCTCCACCGCGCTGTCGGTCGGCCTGGGCGTGATGGCCGCGTATGCCTTCAGCCGCTTCAAGGTGCCGGGCAAGGACGACCTGATGTTCTTCATCCTGTCCACGCGCATGATGCCGCCGATCGCGGTGGCGATCCCGATCTACCTGATGTACCGCGAGGTCGGGCTGTCGGACACACGGCTGGGCATGATCCTGCTGTACTCGGCAGTGAATGTCTCGCTCGCGGTGTGGCTGCTGAAGGGGTTCATCGACGAGATCCCGCGCGAGTACGAAGAGGCTGCGCTGGTCGACGGCTACACGCGGCTGCAGGCCTTCCGCAAGGTGGTGCTGCCGCAGGCCACCACCGGCATCGTCGCCACCGCCATCTTCTGCATGATCTTCGCCTGGAACGAATATGCCTTCGCGGTGCTGCTGACCAGCGGCGAGGCGCAGACGGCGCCGCCGTTCATCCCGATCATCATCGGCGAGGGCGGGCAGGACTGGCCGGCGGTGGCCGCCGGCACCACGCTGTTCCTGATCCCGATCCTGGTGTTCACGGTGCTGCTGCGCAAGCACCTGTTGCGTGGCATCACCTTTGGCGCGGTGCGCAAATGAGAGAACCCGCTTCCCCCGTTGCAAGGGTGCGCCGCTGGCCGACTTGGCTGCGCCGCGGGCCGATGGAAATACTCGCCTGCATCGTCATCGCGCTCGGCATCTTCATGATGCTGCAGCCCTTCGCGATGGCGTTGTTCACCTGGTCGTTCGTCACCACCTTGGCCGGCACGGTGATGTTCATGATCGTGTCGAAGTTCCCCAAGTAAAAGACTCATCGACATGGCCGAGATCCGCGTCCAGCAGCTGCACAAGGCCTTCGACAAGTTCGTCGCGGTGAAGGAATCGGACTTCACGGTGCGCGACGGCGAGTTCTTCTGCCTGCTCGGGCCGTCGGGCTGCGGCAAGACCACGACCCTGCGCATGATCGCCGGGCTGGAGCTGCCGACCTCGGGCCAGGTGTTCCTGGGCGGCGAGGACGTGAGCTACCAGCGCGCCTCGCAGCGCGACATCGCCTTCGTGTTCCAGCTGTTCGCGCTGTACCCGCACATGAACGTGCGCAAGAACATCGGCTTCTCGCTGCTGTCGCAGGGCGTGCCGCGCACCGAGATCGAACGGCGCGTGCAGGAAGCGGCCGCCACCTTGCGCATCACCGACATGCTGGACCAGCCGGTGTCGGGGCTGTCCAGCGGCGACCGCCAGCGCGTTGCGCTCGGCCGCGCCATCGTGCGCCGTCCGCTGGCCTTCCTGATGGACGAGCCGCTCGGTGCGCTGGATTCCGAGTTCCGAGAGCTGATGTGCGGCGAACTGCGTGCGCTGCACGAGCGGCTGCATGCGACCACGGTCTATGTCACCCACGACCAGACCGAGGCGATGGCGATGGCCGACACCATCGCCATCATGAACCAGGGCGTGATCGAGCAACTCGGCGAGCCGCAGCAGGTGTACGAATACCCGGCCAGCGTGTTCGTTGCCGACTTCATCGGCTCGCCATCGATGAACTTCCTGCCCTTCGAGGCCGCGCTGCAGGCCGGCGACGAAGCCGTGCGCATCGGCGATGCGCAAGTGGCCGTGCCGAGGCTGCGCGAGGCCCTGCCCAGCGGCGCACGGCTGTGCGGCATCCGCCCCGAGCACCTGCGCCTGAGCGACGACGCGCCGCTGCGCGCCGAGGTGCTGGGCACCGAGTATCTCGGCGCGAGCCGCATCATCACCTTGCGCACCGCGCAGGGGGCCACGGTGCGCGCCAAGGTCGACGTGCGCAGCGGCGCGCGCCGCGGCGATGCGGTCGGACTCGCGTTCGACACCGCCGCGGTCAGCCTTTTCGACGCGGCCAGCGGGCGCGCGCTGAAGACGGCGCGCGACGATGCGGCGATGCAGGAGCGGCGCCGTGGCTGAGTTGCGCCTGCACCGCGTCGGCAAGCGCTTCGGCGCGGTGCAGGCCTTGCAGTCGCTGAGCCTGGAGGTGGCCAGCGGCGAGTTCATCGTGCTGCTCGGTCCGAGCGGTGCCGGCAAGACCACCACCTTGCGCCTGGCCGCCGGGCTGGAGCAGCCCGACGAGGGCGAGGTCTTCATCGGCGGCCGCGATGTCACGCGGCTGGCGCCGGCGCTGCGCGACGTGACCTTCGTGTTCCAGCAGTATTCGCTGTACCCGCACCTGAACGTGTTCGACAACCTCGCCTTCCCGCTGCGTTCGCCGCTGCGCCGGCGCAGCGAAGACGAGGTGCGGCGCAAGGTGACCGAAGTGGCGCAACTGCTGCGCATCGACGACAAGCTGAAGAGCCCGGCCACCAGGCTGTCCGGCGGCCAGATGCAGCGGGTGGCGATCGGCCGCGCGCTGGTGCGCGAACCGGCGGTGACCCTGATGGACGAGCCGCTGTCGTCGCTGGACGCCAAGCTGCGCAACGACCTGCGGCTCGAACTCAAGCGCATCCAGCAGGACCTGGGCGCGACCTTGCTGTACGTCACGCACGACCAGACCGAGGCGATGACCTTGGCCACGCGCATCGGCGTGCTCGACCAGGGGCGACTGGTGCAGGTGGGCACGCCGGAGCAGATCTACGAAGACCCGGTCAGCGCCACGGTGGCGTCGCGGCTGGGCTCGCCGCGCATCAACCTTGTGCCGCGGGCCGCGCTGCCGGCCTTGAGCGGGCCGGCGGCGGCCGCGACCATCGGGCTGCGCGCCGAGCAGCTGGCGCTGGCGACAGTCGGCGCCGGCCACGGCCGCCATGCGACGGCACGGGTGCGGCGCGTCGAGCGGCTCAGCGATCTGCACCTGGTGCATCTGGCGCTGGACGGCGGCGCCGAACTCGTGGCCTCGGCCAACCCCGGCAGCCACTTCGAGCCCGACGCCGAGGTCGGCGTGACCGCGCTGACACCGCTGTGGTTCGACGCCCAGGGCCAACGTCTTCGCGCCTGAGCCGTGCCTCGAATCGGGAACGCACCATGAATCACGCCGAACTCATCCGCCATGCCACCGACACTTTGCTCGCACATGTCGACGAACTGACCGCGCTCGACCAGGCCATCGGTGACGGCGACCACGGCCTGAACATGAAGCGCGGCGCGCTGGCCATCCAGGGCAAGCTCGACGCGCTGAGCGGGATGACGTTGAACGAGGCGCTGAAGACCATGGGCATGACCTGCATGTCGACCATCGGCGGCTCCTCGGGCCCGGTGTTCGGCACCTTGCTGGTCACGCTGGCGAAGGAATTGCCGCCCGCGCCCGGCCCGGCCGACCTGGCCAATGCGCTGGACGCGTCCATCAAGGCGCTGACCCGCCTGGGCAAGGCCGAGGTCGGCCAGAAGACGCTGCTCGACGTGCTCGACCCGGTGCGCCGGGTGCTGGCCGACGGTGGCGGCGACCTGCCGGCACGGGTGCGCCAATGCGCCTTCGACAGCGCCGCCGCCACCGCGCAGATGGATGCCGCACGCGGCCGCGCCTCGTTCCTCGGCGAGCGCGCGCTGGGCCATGTCGACCCCGGCTCGCGCTCGATGGCGTTGCTCATCGGCGCGCTGTGCGACAAACTTTGACACCGCCGACGCAGGAGCGACGACCATGAAGAAGCTCATCAACCATGTGGACAGCGTGCTTGCCGAATCACTGGACGGCTTTGCCGCGGCGCACGCCGACATCGTCACGCTCGGCGCCGACTATCAGTTCGTGCGCCGGCGTGACATCAAGCCGGGCAAGGTCGCACTGATCTCCGGCGGCGGTTCGGGCCACGAGCCGCTGCATGCCGGCTTCGTCGGCCGCGGCATGCTCGACGCCGCCTGCCCCGGCCAGATCTTCACCTCGCCCACGCCCGACCAGATGCTGGCAGCAGCCGAGGCGGTGGACAGCGGCGCCGGCGTGCTGTTCATCGTCAAGAACTACTCCGGCGACATGATGAATTTCCAGATGGCCGCCGAGATGCTCGACCGCGAAAACGCCACCGTCATCGTCAACGACGACGTGGCGGTCGAGAACTCGACCTACACCACCGGCCGGCGCGGCGTGGCCGGCACCTTGATCGTCGAGAAGATCGTCGGCGCCGCGGCCGAGCGCGGCCTGGACCTGGCGCAGCTGAAGGCGCTGGGCGATGCCACCAACAAGGCCACGGCGTCGATGGGCGTGGCGCTGAGCTCGTGCACCGTGCCGGCGGCCGGCAACCCGACTTTCCAGATCGGCGCCGACGAGATGGAAATGGGCGTCGGCATCCACGGCGAACCGGGGCGGCGGCGCGTCCGGCTGGGCAGCGCCGACGACATCGCCGCCGAACTCACCGGCGCGGTGCTGAAGGACCTGTCGCTGCTCGCGCGGCCAGCAGGTGCTGCTGCTGGTCAACGGCTTCGGCGGCACGCCGCTGCTGGAGCTGTACCTGATGGTGCAGGCCGCGCGCAAGGTGCTGGCCGGCGCCGGGGTGCAGGTGGTGCGCCATCTGACGGGGTCGTACGTGACCTCGCTGGAGATGGCCGGCTGCTCGATCACCGTGTCCGCGCTCGATGCCGAGGGCCTGGCGTTGTGGGACGCACCGGTGCACACGCCCGGCCTTGCGCTGGGGCTGTTGAGCCAGCGTATCGGGTGCGCCCCGACTGGACGCATGCCGCCGGCCGATCTAGGCTCACCGGCGTGAGCGACACCCCGCCCCCACCCATCACGACACCGTCATCCGGCGCCGCCGTGACGGCGCCGATCGTCCTGCGGCGCCTGAGCTTTGCCGACCCGCCGCGCTGGCTGCAGCTGGGCTGGCGCGATTTCCTCCGCTGCCCGGCATCGGCCTGTTCTACGGCGGCTGCTTCGTGGTCATGGGCTGGGCGCTGATGGAGGTCTATCAGGCCGCGCCGGCCTATGTCATGGCGCTGTCGGCCGGCTTCCTGCTGATGGGACCGTTCCTGTGCCTGGGCATCTACCGCGCCAGCCAGCGGCTGGAGGCCGGTGAAAGGCCCGACTTCGGCGATTCGCTGCTGGCCTGGGACACACGCACCGGCACGCTGGCCATCTTCGGCTTCGTGCTGCTGGTGCTGGAAATGCTGTGGGGCCGCGCCACGCTGGTGATCTTCGCCGTCAGCTTCGACGGCATGCCCGATCTGCGCGGCTCGCTGCGGGCGTTGACGCAGCCTGAGAACATCGGCTTCACCGTCGTCTGGCTGGGCGTTGGCGCCTTGTTCGCCGGTTTGATCTAGCAATACTGTTAGCTGCAACCAAGCAGACGTACAGAACAATAACCAGGTATTGCTACACCGGGCACTTCGAAGCCCGGGAACGTCCACAGCGTCGATAACACCAGCGCGGCGATCGCCAGCCAGCGCCACAATCGCAACCGCGCCAAGGCAAAGGCGGCGGCAGTCACGATCGCGAGATAAAGATAGAGCGCCCAGAAATTCGGGGCGTCGGATGGCACGAGCAGCGGCGTCACGAAAGCGCCGACAACGCCAAGACCGGCCAGGGCGGGGCCGTGCAGCAGGGCCGCCCCTAGCGTGGCCAGCGCGACCAGCCCAAGCAGCACGAATGCGGACGCAGGCGAAATAAAATCGTATAGCGCGAAGGCGGCGTAAACGGTGGCATAGGCCGCAACCGTGCCGGCTGCGGTCAGGATGCCTGGAATGTGCCGGGTCGGAATGGCGGCGAAGCCCGCGGCGATTTCATTGCGCCGAGCCCATTCGCCGGCGGCAATCAAGGCGGCCGAAAACAACGCGGCCAGAATGATGCGAACGCCGGGGCCAAGCAGGCCTTCTTCGATTGTGTAGCGCACCAGAAAGATTGCGCCGAGCGCTAGAGCCAGGCCGCCGATCC
Organism: uncultured beta proteobacterium; assembly: GCA_963837675.1. GTDB lineage: Bacteria > Pseudomonadota > Gammaproteobacteria > Burkholderiales > Burkholderiaceae_C > Rubrivivax. The sequence goes on from CAWIOH010000010.1 coordinate 254,960, forward strand.
ACACCACCCATTTGGTGCCGAATTTTTCTTCCAGACTGGTCGATGCCGCGGCGGCAATCGGAGGCGCGGCCTGTGGTTCGCCAGCGGGCTCGCTCGCAGCCGGCTTTTCGGCATCGGGCTCTTCCAGGGGCGGGCGTCTTACCGCTGACCGTCTCAGGCTCGGCGACGGCCGGCTTTGCTTCAGGCGGCTTCGCTGGCGCTTCTTGCGGTGTCGTTGCCGACGGCGTGGTTAAGGCAGCCGGCTGCCGGGATTCCAAGGCGGCGACACGGGCCTGAAGTTGAACGACTTGTTCTCTCGCATATGTTGCCTTGACCAGCGCAACGATCGCGATGACCGGGAACGCCAGAATCAGCAGGACCCCAATGACAGCCCATTCCATCGTTCGCCCCCGGCCCTTGTCGTGGCCGGCATGGTAGTGGCCTACAGTGTCGTCCGATAGCCGTTGGCGGCAAAGTTCGTGTGGTTAAGCCAGATCGAGCCGGAACGGGTGGCCTTCGGTCGCCGGCAACGCCGGCCCGAGCGTCTCGACCGCGCGCACCATGCGGCCGTCGCGTCGAGCAGCCGGTCGGCGATCGTGACGATGCGCGTGTTCGGCGCGGCCGTCGGCGAAGCGTCGCGGATCGCCTGCGCGACCTCGCTCTCGTCGCGGTTCGGATTGAGCGCACAGGCGGCGGTATAAGCCGCGGCGGTCGAGCGGCTGATGCCGGCAAAGCAATGCACCACCATCGGCGCTGCGCGGTCCCAGCGTTCCGCAAAAGCGATCAGCCGCTTGACGTGCTCGTCGCCCGGCAAGGTCTGGTCGCCTTCCGGCGCGGACACGATGTCGTCGACGCCAAGGATCAGATGGTTTTCCGGCGCTATATGCGCCGGCCGCGTCACTCGGTCGGTCAGCCGCAGCAGCGTCACGATATGGCGGGCCTTGGTTTCATCGACCGTGGCGTAAAGGCGGGCAAGCGAGCAGACGTGGATCATGGCGGTTATCTAGGCCGAGCCGACGCGTCAAGAAAAGGAGCGGGCTGGCTAATAGTTTTTGACCCGGTCGCGCAGGCGCTTTTCCGCGGTCGAGGCCGGCCAGGGCGTGAGGTAGTCGCGTTCCATCGCGGCCGAATATTTCGGCGGCGGGCCGAAGAATTTGCGCGCTTCGGCATCCTCGAAACCGGCCAGCCGGGTCAATTCCAGATAAGCGGCGTTGCGGTCGGCCGCCTTGGTCAGCTTATGCAGCGTTTCCGGCAATTTCGGCGGCAGGCCGAAACGGATATGGATGGCGGCGAGCAGACGGTTTTCCACCACCTTGTAGCTGTCGCCGATCACCGCCTTGAACGGCGAGATCATGTCGCCGATGACGTATTCGGCCGCGTCATGCAGCAGCACGGCGAGGCAGCCGCGCGCGTCGAGGCCGGGCACCTTCTGGCGCGCCAGCGCCTCGACCAGCAGCACGTGTTGCGCCACCGAGAAAATATGCGCGCCCTTGGTCTGGCCGTTCCAGCGCGCGACGCGCGCCAGCCCATGCGCGATGTCCTCCAGTTCGACGTCGAGCGGCGACGGATCGAGCAGATCGAGCCGGCGGCCCGACAGCATGCGTTGCCAGGCGCGCGGCGCGGTCTTGGCCGATTTGGTGACTTTGCGCGCCTTGCTCATTTTCGCTTTTTCGCGAGTTTGTTGCAGGCGGCGTGGCGATGGCAGGTCACCAGATGATCGTTGACCATGCCGACCGCCTGCATGAAGGCATAAACAATCGTCGGGCCGACGAATTTGAAGCCGTGCCCGAGCAATTGCTTCGACATCGCGCGCGAGATCTCGTTTTCGGTCGGCGTCTTGGAGCGGTTGCCGATCTTGTGATCGTGCGGCTTGCCGTCGAGATGGTCCCACAGCATCGCGGAAAAGCCCGGCCCCTTGTCCATGATCTTGAGGAAGGCTTTGGCCGAACCGATGCTGCCTTCGATCTTGGCGCGGTTGCGCACGATGCCGGCATCCTGCATCAGCCGTTCGACTTTTTTCGGCGTATAGCGCGCGATCTTTTCCGGATTGAAATCGTCGAAGGCGGCGCGGAAATTATCGCGCTTGCGCAAAATCGTGATCCACGACAGCCCGGCCTGGAAGCCGTCGAGCAGCAGCTTTTCAAACAGCGCGCGGTCATCCCATTCCGGCACGCCCCATTCTTCGTCGTGATAGGCGACGTAGAGCGGGTCGTCCTTCGGCCAAGGGCAACGCACCAGGCCGTCGTCGATGAATTGATGCGCTTGCCGCGCTCATGACGTTGCCTTCTCTTCGCCCGGCCAGGGAAACGTCGCCCAGGCCGGCTTGACCGCGCGCAGCGTAATGCCGCCGGCGATCAGCGGTGTATCGGCTGCCAAGCGCATCGGCGACGCGGTCGAGCCGCAGCAGCGCCAGCCCGCGGCCTTGCGCGGTCGAGCCCATCATGCCGACCGGCTTGTCGCCGGCCATGAACCTCAAGGCCCTGCGACGGCGCGCGCGCCGTCAAACACCACCGGCACCACGCGGTTGCGCGCCGCCGAGCGATGCTCGACGCGCGACACCACTTCCTGGCCGATGTAACAGCCTTTGTCGAAATCGACGCCGGCCAGTTGGTCCATGTCGGCTTCATGCGGAAAGGCGTCGAGATAGATGAAGTCCTGGCCGCCGCGCGGCACGCCGAGCGCGATGCGGTGGGCGTCATAGGCGTCGGCGTCGGTCAGCGTGGCGCCGAGATCGGCGGCGGTCTCGGCCGCCAGTTCCGGCGGCACGATGATGCGCGTGCCGAGCGCCGGCAGGCGCGGGTCCGCGTAGCACAGGCCGTAGTCGGTTTCGAGCGCTTTTGGCCTTGCGTATCCCACACCGCCATGACGCCGAGCGCCGCCGACAGGTCCTCGATCGTGACTTTGGCGCGCAGCCGGTAGAACGTCAGCTTGTCGACCAGCGCGCCGGCCAGCGCTTTCGGGCAATCGAGGAAAAAGCCGCCGCCGTCCTCGGGCGCGGCCTCGACGGCGATGAAATCGACGACGATTTTGCCCTGCGGCGTCAGCAGCGCGGCAAATCGCGCGCCGTCGGGGCCGGCCTTGCCGAGATCGTTGGTGGCGATGCCGTTGAGGAAATGCCGGGCGTCGGCGCCGGCGATCTTGACGACGCCGCGTTCGGGAAGAAGTGCAGCCTGCATTGTCACCCTTGATAATCCTTGACGGTTCTCGGGATTTTCTGTTATTTCAGTCTTGCCAGAAGTCACGCTGAAACGTAAGCGCTGTCGGGAAAGCCACAAGAGACAAGCCGCAAGCCCCGTTTTGGAGCCGTTCCAGCATGCCTGAGACCTTCGATCTGATCCTCAAGGGCGGAACCGTCGTCAACCAGGACGGCGAGGGTGCCCGCGATCTCGGCATCAAGGACGGGCGTTTTGCGGCGATCGGCGATCTGTCCCGGGCCTCGGCCGGCGAGGTGGTGGATTGCCGCGGCCTGCATCTGCTGCCGGGCGTGATCGACAGCCATGTGCATTTCCGCGAGCCCGGCCTGACCCACAAGGAAGACCTTGAATCCGGCTCGCGCGGCGCGGTGCTGGGCGGCGTCACGGCGGTGTTCGAAATGCCGAACACCATTCCGACCACCACCGGCGCCGATGCGCTCGCCGACAAGGTCAAGGCCGCGCATCATCGGATGCATTGCGACTTCGCCTTTTATGTCGGCGCGACCCGCGAGAATACCCATGACCTGGCCGAACTGGAACGGCTGCCGGGCGCCTGCGCCGTCAAGGTGTTCATGGGCTCGTCGACCGGTTCGCTGTTGATCGAGGATGACGACGGCGTGCGCGCCGTGCTCAAGGCGATCAACCGCCGCGCCGCTTTTCATTCCGAAGACGAGGAGCGCCTGAACGAGCGCATGCATTTGCGCGTCGAGGGCGATCCGCGGTCGCATCCGATCTGGCGCGATGCGCAAGCCGCGCTGCTGTGCACCCAGCGGCTGATCCGGCTGGCGCATGAGACCGGCAAGCGCGTGCATGTCCTGCACGTCACCTCGAAGGACGAGGCGGAATTTTTGGCGGCGCACAAGGATGTCGCCACCGCCGAGGCGACGCCGGCGCATCTGACTTTGTTTGCGCCCGACTGTTACGAGCGGCTCGGCACTTTCGCTCAGCTCAATCCGCCGATCCGCGACGCGTCGCATCAAGCCGGTTTGTGGAACGCGGTCGGCGCAGGGCGTCATCGACAGCATCGGGTCCGATCATTCGCCGCATACGCGCGATGAGAAGACGTCGCATGTCTTATCCGAAAACCCATTCCGGCATGCCCGGCGTGCAGACGCTGGTTCCGGTCATGCTCGATCACGTCAATGCCGGGCGTTTGTCGCTGCAACGTTTTGTCGATCTGACCAGCGCCGGTCCGGCGCGCGTCTTCGGCATCGCGAACAAGGGCCGCATCGCCGTCGGTTATGATGCCGACGTAACAGTGGTCGACATGAAGCGGCGCGAGACCATTACCGATAATTGGATCGCATCGCGCGCCGGCTGGACGCCCTTTAACGGGGTCACGGTTACCGGCTGGCCGGTTGGCACTGTCATTCGCGGGCATAAGGTCATGTGGGAAGGAGATTTGAACGCGCCGTCGCAAGGCGAACGCGTTCGGTTTTTGGAAACACTATCTTGCTAAATAAGACTTTCATTCGCGATGGAGCAATTCGCGGCGGCTTGATTGTTTCGAAGGCCAGAAATTTCCGGACAAGAGTTTTCCCCAGGCTTTTGCAGCAAACAATGTCTGCCGGTTGCATTGCTGCAATGATGCGACCATTTATCAGCGGTAATAGCACACCCGCCCCTGGTCCGACCGGGCGAACTGGGATGCTGAGGGCGGGGACTTGCTAGAATGAGTGACGAGCTGGTTTCGCTCCGCATGATGGTGGTCGCGGCCGCGCCGTCCGATCAGGACCTTTGGCGTCAGGGCGCGGGAATGGCGGCCGTCCCGGTTGAGTTTTCGACGCATGACGCGGCCGCCGCCAAGGCGATGCTGGCCAGAAGCGGCTGCCGATATTTGCGTCATCGACGATGCGTTGTCCGGCCGCCGACAAGACCGCGGTGATCGAAGCTGCCCGCGCCGCCAAGCCGGCGCCGGTGATTTTCGTTTGCGGCCGGCCGGCTGCGCCCGCCCTGACGGCATCAATGGCATGCTGGCCAAGCCGGCGAACAAGGAGGATGCGCGCACGCTCGCCGAGATCTGCGTCCGCGCCAAGATTCCGACCCGCGTGCTGATCGTCGATGATTCCGGCACCATGCGCTCGATCGTGCGCAAGATTTTGTCGGCGCAGCCGCTTCGCGCTTGGACATGCATGAAGCGGCCGAAGGCTTCGCCGCGCTCGAGCAGTTGCGCGGCGGAAAATTCGGCATGGTGTTTCTCGACTACAACATGCCCGGCCTCAACGGCATCGAGACGTTGTCGGAAATCAAGCGCGAAAGTCCGAAAGTGGCGGTGGTGATGATGACGTCGACAGTCGACAACGCGATTGCCGACCGCGCGCTACGCCTCGGGCGCGCTCGCGTTCCTCAAGAAGCCGTTTTATCCGGCCGATATCGACAGCGTGCTGGAGCGCTATTACGGCCTGAATGCGCAGTTGGCCTGACGGCCTGTATTCGCCTGCCGTTGTGCGGCGCATCTAATTGTTATACTGTGACGGGAAATAGCCGCCGCTGGCGGCGCTATTGCCGCTGCTGATCGACGGTGAATTCGCCGTTGCGGATACGGATGCCTAGACCCTTCGGTGAAGGTGGCGGCCGCTTCCTCGCCATAGGTCGAGACGAATTCGGCCAGCGCCGCAAACAGGCAGGCCTGCGCCAGGCAATCGCCGTCAATGCCGTCGAGCCGGGCTTCCGCCCAGGCTTCGTTCAGATAGCCCAGGGCCACGCGCTTTTGCTCGTGGTCCGGCACCGGTTCGTGCGTATGGGTCGATCGGCCCGCTGTCGTCATTATCACCTGATCCCCGGGCGCGCTTGTTGCGACCGCAAATTTCGTTTTCAGGCGGGACGTTAGCATGCGATTGCGACAGACATAGCCCAGACATAAAGGAAAGGTTAATTGCTGTGGCTAATTCTTGGCGGCCGGGAACTCCGCTGGCGGTGGCGGTGCCGAGCGGCCGGAGGCCGGCGCCTAGTTGCCGTAGCGGGCGGTGATTTCGCGGGCGATTTTGGCGCCTTCGTCGAGATAGCGGCGAATGGCGAGATCGGCGGCCGGCGTGCAGGTGCGGTAGGTCTGCTCGAAGCCGCGGTAACCACGATTAAAGCGGGCAACGATCAGCCGGCGTCGCTCGCCGCTCGGGGCTTCGGCATCGATCAGGGCCTGCATTTCATTGCGCCATTTCTGGCCTTCTTTGGCGCCGCAGATGGTGCGCAGATATTGCAGCGAGCCGAGGATTTCGGCGAGCCGCTGCAGGTCGTTGTCGAAGGGCGCGGGCGTGCTCGCCGGCGCGGGTGCTGGGGCCGGCGTGCTGGTCCGGCGAACGTGTCTGGGCATGGACCTGTCCTGGAGCCGGCAGGCCCAGACACAGCAGCATCGCGGCAATGGTGAGGTGCTTTTTCACGCCGTTTTTCGTTCCCGTTGTCCCGGTGATATGCGCCGGCTAGGCCGCCACTGCAAGATAGCCGCTGCCGCAAGCCGAGCCGGCTGTTTAACGTCCCGCAACATTAACGATCCAAAATCCTGGCCGCCTCGGCGACGATCTCGGACAGGCCGTCGGTGGTCCGCAAGGCCGCCAGTTCGGCCGGGTCGAGCCAGCGCGCATCGTCGAGTTCCTCGTTGAGCACGACTTCGCCGGCGACCCAGCGCGCGGCAAAACACATGATGATGAAGTGCCGCTCGACCCGGCCTTGCGCGTCGCGCTGGATCGCCTCGCGGTGGCCGGCGAGCGCGACCGGCTCGATCGTCAGCGCGGTCTCCTCGCGCACCTCGCGCGTCGACCGCCTCGAATAGGGTTTCGCCGGCTTCGACCACGCCGCCCGGCATGGTGTAGAGATTGATCGCCGGCTTGCGGGCGCGCCGCACCGCCAGCACCTTGCCGTCGCGCAGGATGGCGGCCGAGACCGCGAGAAAGGGCCGCGTCGGGTAGGTTCGCGCGTCGGCCATGGTTCTGAAGGTCCGTCCGGTCCGGGCTTGATCTTGCGGTGCTTCAAAGCCTCGCCGAGGAGGCTTGCCTCGAAAACATTGCTTAGCAGCTCCGAGCGCCGCGGTCTTGCTAGGCCGAACGTCGCATCAGACCGTCGACCACCGTCTGCGGCGCGTCGTGTCTCGGCGATATCGATCCTGCCATTGATCACGGCGCCGGCGCGCGCGACCAGCAATTTGAGCCAGGCGGCGGCGCGGTCGGCCAGTGCGGCGGCGGCATCCGGCGACAGGTCGGCGGTCATGGTGGCGCGGGTGGTTTCGATCACCGTGGTCATGGTGCTCGGCCAGAGTGTCGAGACATTCGCGCGCGGCCGGGTCGGCGGCGTCGTAGGCGGCGATCGCCAGATCGCGGCCCTTGAAGTGCGAGGCCTGGAAATGTTCGCGATAGCTCATGGGCTGCCAGCGTGGAAAATCGGCCAGGCAGTCCGGGCAGGTCGCGACCATTTCGAGCAGCATGATCGCTTCGTTGAAGTGGTTGAGATAGTCGGTGGCCAGCCCGGTCGTCGGGTTGATGTTGGCGTCGGCCAGCGGCGCGGCCGACACGATCGCGGCCGCGGCATCGCAGTCGGCGACAAGCTCGCCGTCGTCGGTAATTTGCGCTGCTTTTTGCGCCACGTCTTAAATCCCTTGCACCGCGCCGTTGCGGTCCTGATAGTCCATCGAGGGCCCCATCCCCGAATTTCACTGAAGTTGAGTGTTATATTGTCGTGGGTTAAGACGTTCTTAACCGCCTGAGATTATTAAGGCAATTGATCATGTGCGGCCGCTACACTTTAACGTCAGCGCCGGAAGCGATTCGCGCGCTGTTTCGCTATGACGAACAGCCGAATTTTCCGGCGCGTTACAATATCGCGCCGACGCAGCCGATTCCGATCGTCCGGCTGGTTGACGGCAAGCGGCAATTCGCGCTGGTGCGTTGGGGCCTGCTGCCGTCTTGGGTCAAGGACCCGAAAGACGTTCTCGCTGCTGATCAACGCGCGCGGCGAAACCGCGGCCGAAAAGCCGGCTTTCCGCGCCGCCATGAAGCGGCGGCGCTGCCTGATCCCGGCCAATGGCTTCTATGAATGGAAGGCGTTGGGCGGGCGCAAGCAGCCGTTCTACATTCACGCCAAATCGGGCGCGCCGCTGGCCTTCGCCGGCCTATGGGAAACCTGGACCGGGCCGAACGGCGAGGAGATCGACACCGCGGCGATCGTCACCACCGACGCCAACGCAACGCTTGGCGACATTCATAACCGCATGCCGGTGATCGTGCCGCCGGACGCCTTCGACCAATGGCTGGGCGCCGGGGTGCTGGCCTCCGGCGCCGACGCCAAGTCCGATCTTGAGAATGCCGCCGCGCTGATCAGGCCGGCGCCGGACGATCTGCTTGAGGCTTATCCGGTGTCGACCCAGGTCAACCGCGTCGCCAACGACAATCCGAAACTGCTGGAATTGTTCGATATGTCGCGCGGAGCCAGCGGCTGCGCCGGCCCAGAAGCCGAAGCCGGCACAGGGCACCGCCGAAAAAGCCGGACGCCGAAAGAAGACGACGGGCAGGGCGCGTTATTTTAAGCGCGCGCCGAATCCGGCCAGACTGTGGCGTCAACGTATCGGTAACCAAACCAGCAATCGCGCCGCGGCCGACAAGGTGTCGTTCATTTTGCCGCCCTAGGCTGTCCTTTCACAGCAAAGGTGCGCCATGCCTCAGATCTGGATGACCTACGAAGAAGTCGCCGACCTTTTGGAATGCGGCACCGATCAGGCCCTTGAGCGCATTCGCGACCGACCGGCTGGATCGCAAGATCAGCCACGACGGCCAAAAGCGCGTGAAGCTCAATCTGCCGCTGATCGGGCTTTTTCTCGACCGGGTCCGGGCCCGCACCAATCCGTTGGATCAGGCGATCGCGGATCTCCAGCATATGCATGGCCTGATGGCCGGCGTCGATCCGAACGAAGACCTGCTGTTCGAACCGGCGTCGCGCGCGCAGCTGGGTCGTCAGCATCGCCTGACGGCGCGAGACGTCTTCTGGCGCTTACAGCACCTTGCCCGGGTTCAGAATCCCGTTCGGATCGAGCATGTGCTTGAGGCCGCGCATCAGGTCGAGCGCGACCGGGTCTTTACTTTGATGCAAGATGTCGCGCTTGATCTATGCCGATGCCGTGTTCGGCCGAAATCGAGCCGTGATATTTCAGCACGATCTTGTCGAACCACGGCGTTGACCTCGTCCCAGCGCGCCAGGAACGCCGCTTTGTCGGCGCCGTCCGGCTGGCTGACGTTGAAATGGATATTGCCGTCGCCGACATGGCCGAACGGCACCGGCCGTGAACCCGGAATGAAGCCTGATCACCGCGGCGTTGGCTTCGGCGATGAAAGCCGGCACGGCGGCGACCGGCACCGAAACGTCGTGCTTGATCGAGCCGCCATCTGGCTTCTGCACTTCGTCAGAGCATGTCGCGAATGCGCCAGAACGCCTTGGCCTGATCGAGATTGGCGGCGATGCGTGGCGTCGATCACCAGGCCTTGCTCGATGGCGTCGGCGAGAACTGTTCGACATTCGTCGCGCAGGCCGGTCTCGCCTGCGACGACAATTCCATCAGCACGTACCAGGGATGTTTGCCGGCCAGCGGATCGCGGATGTTGTGGCCGTGTTTGAGCACGGCGTCGATGATGCCGCGGCATCATCAGTTCGAACCGGTGACGGTGCCGCCGAGGCGCGACTGCGCCAGAGTTCAAGCAGTTTCACCGCCGCGTCCGGCGACGGCACGCCGATAAAGGCGGTCTCGACCGCGCGCGGCTGCGGAAACAAGTTTCAGCACCGCCGCGGTGATGATGCCGAGCGTGCCTTCGGCGCCGACAAAGAGATGGCGCAGGTCGTAGCCGGTATTGTTCTTTTTCAGCTTGCGCAGCGATGCATGATGCGGCCGTCGGCCAGCACCACTTCGACGCCGACCACAAGTTCGCGCGCGATGCCGTAAGCCAGCGCGCCGATGCCGCCGGCATTGGTCGACAGATTGCCGCCGATGGTGCAAGTGCCTTCCGAGCCGAGCGACAGCGGAAACAGCCGGCCGGCGGCGGCCGCGGCTTCGTGCGCCTGCTGCAGCACCACGCCGGCTTCGCAGGTCATGGTGTTGGACGACGGCATCGACCTCGCGGATTTTGTCGAGCCGCGTCAGCGACAGGATCAATTCGCCGTTGAGCGGAATCTGTCCGCCGACCAGCCCGGTATTGCCGCCTTGCGGCACGATCGCCGTCTTGGTCTCGTTGGCGAGCTTGAGGATCGCCGCGACTTCGTCGGTCGAGCCCGGCCGCAGCATCATCGGCGTCCGGCCGTGGTAGAGCCCGCGCATCTCGACCAGATGCGGCTCGCAGCGTCCGGATCGGTGACGGCATATTTGTCGCCGACGATTGTGGCGAAGCGCGCCAGCAGGTCGGGCGAAACGGCGGATCGGCTTGCGGCTTGGTTTGAAAATTCATCGAGCGTTCACTTCACGGTTTTGGCGCGGCGGCGCGCTTGAGCCGGTCGTTGATGGCTTCGCCGAGGCCCTCATGCGGCACCGGCATCACCGCGATGGATGTGGCGCCGGAGGCATCGAGCGCGCGCAAATGCGAAAACAGATTGGCCGCGGCTTCGATCAGATCGCCGCGCGGCGACAGGTTGAGCATCGTGCCAGTGAAAGCCGGCGCCGGACCGAAGGCGAGCAGGGCCTCGCCGGCGCGCGGCGCCGCCGCGTCGAGCCGCACTTTGGCCTTGGGCGCATAATGCGAGGCCAGCATGCCGGGCGCCAGCGGCGCGTCGTCGGTCTCGGTCGCGGCCGGCATCGCCAGCGCGTGGCCGAGCACGCGCTCGATGTCCTCGCGCGCCAATCCGCCGGGCCGCAACAGCGTCGGCACGCCGAGACAGGCGACGATGGTCGAACTCGACGCCGACCGGGCAGGGGCCGTCGTCGAGGATGAGATCGATGCGGCCGCGCAGATCGGCCAGCACATGGGCGGCGCTGGTCGGCGACACATGGCCGGAGCGGTTGGCCGACGGCGCCACCACCGGGCCGCCGAAGGCTTGCAAGCAAGCGCGCGCGCGGCGGCGTGCGCCGGCACCCGCAAGGCGACGCTGTCGAGCCCGGCCAAGCGCCAGCGCCGCCACCGGGCAGTCCGGCCGCTTCGGCAGCACCAGCGTCAGCGGGCCGGGCCAGAAGGCCGCCGCCAGCTTCTCGGCGTCGGCGTCGAACAGGGCGATGCCGGCGGGCGGCCTCGATATCGGCGACATGGGCGATCAGCGGATTGAAGGCCGGGCGGCCCTTGGCGGCATAAAGCCGGGCCACCGCCTCGCCATTGCGGGCGTCGGCGCCGAGGCCGTAGACGGTCTCGGTCGGGAAGGCGACCAGCCCGCCGGCGGCCAGGCAGGCGCTGGCGGCCTCGATCGCGGCCTTTTCGGCCTTGAGCACCCGGGTTCGCGGTTCGGCAGTCATGCGTTAGTTGCTGCTCTCGCACTGACTTAGGCATGACCTTCTGCCGAAAGCCGTTTTCCCAAGCTTCGGGATCATGCCGCGCTTGCGGTTTCAAACGTGGCAGGGTTATAAGGCCGCCGACAGTCGGAGTGTAGCGCAGTCTGGTAGCGCACCTCGTTCGGGACGAGGGGGTCGCAGGTTCAAATCCTGCCACTCCGACCAATTTCCCGCCAATTTCCCCCAAATTTCATCCGTTTTGCCGCCGAACGGCCCGACCGCGTATCGGCTGGCCGGTTCTTATTCAGGTGTCGCAGCGCCATTGCCGGGCAGCTTTCCCGCTTTCGACGCCAGCCAGACCCCGGCGATGATGAGGACAAAGCCGACGACGTGGTAGGCCGCCATGTGTTCGCCGAGCAGGGTGCTTGCCAGCACGGCGGTATAGATCGGCACCAGATGCAGAAACGGGCCGGCGCGGTTGGCGCCGATCAGTTCGACGCCGCGATTCCAGGCGGCGAAGGCCAGCAGGCTCGGGAAGATCGCGATATAGCCGATCGTCGCGAAGGTCATCAGCGTCGGCTGCAGCGGATAGCCGTGGAGCGATTCCCAGATGAACAATGGGAAGGTGACCGCCGACGAAATCACCGCCAGCACGAACAGGAAACTCAGCCAGTGGATGCGCGGCCGCAAGCGCAGGTAAGCGGCGTAGACCGCAAACAGCATCATGTTGACGACGATGATCAGGTCGCCCCAGTTGAAGGCGAGGCTCGGCAAGCGTTTCGAATTTGTCCGTGCGCGATGATCGCCAGCACGCCGAACGACGAGATGACGATGCCGACCAATTGCCGCTTGGTGATGTGATCGCGGAACAACAGCGCACTGGTCGCCACGATCAGCACCGGCACCAGCGAGTTCAGCACCGAGACATTGAGCGCGCTGGTATATTGCAGGCCGACATATTGCAGCGCTGTAAACAGCGCGCCGCCGGTCAGGCCAAGCCACAGCATGATTTTCCAATGCGCGCGGATCGTCCGGCCAGTCGCGCTTGAGGTGGTGGCGCGCCAACGGCCACATCAAAATCGCCGGGATCAGCCAGCGCGCGGTCGAAATCGCCATTGGCGGGACATGACCGCCGGCGGCGCGGCCGACAATGTGATTGCCGGACCAGAACAGCGAGGCGACCGCCAGCAGCAGATAGGGATTGGCGAGCCACCGCGATGTCCAGTGGTCGGTAGCGTCTTGCTTGTCGGTCGGTGTGGTACCGGCATTGACGGTCATGCTGGCCGCCCCCTCGAACATCCGCCGCCGCGCATTGTCGATATGGTTCTGCATCGCGGTCCGCGCCGCGTCGGCATCGCGCGCGGCGATGGCCTCGACGATGGCGCGGTGCTCGTCCTGCACGATGCGCAGCCGCTCGGCGGTGCGCAACAGCGACAGGTTGCGGGTCAGGTTCATGCCGAACGCGATGTGCGGATGCAGCGAGGTCTGCACCGAGACGTGATAGTCGTTGTGCGTCGCCTTCGCGATCGCCATGTGGAAACGCTCGTCGGCATCGACGCCGAGCTTGCCGTCGCGAATGCAAGCTTCCAGTTCGTCGAAGGCGGCGCGGATCGCCGCCAGGTCGTCATCGTTGCGGCGTTCGGCGGCGAGCGCGGCCGCCGCGCCTTCCAGCCCGACGCGGAATTCGAAAGCAGCGCTGAATGTCGGCGATCGAGCCGACCGGCACGAAGCGCAACACCGCGGTATCGGGCCGCCGCTTCACATAGCTGCCGGAGCCCTGGCGCGAGACGATGATGCCGTCGTCGCGCAACCGCGCCAAAGCCTCGCGCACCACCGGCCGCGATGCGCCGAAGCGTTGCGCCAGATCGGTTTCCGACGGCAGCCGCGCATTCACCGCGAATTCGCCGGCGACGATGAGTTCGAAAATGCGCTGATAGATGCCGGCGCTGAGCTTGGCCTCGCTCCAGGCTGCCGGCGCTGCGATGGCGCGCTGTCGGCCGTCATGGCGTTGTTCTCCGTCAGCGCTTCTGTTCGGCGCGCCAGCGCGCGAATTCCTCGCGCGCTTCCGGTCCGGCGGATAAAGCCCGAAAATGCCGCGGCCTTCGTTGACCTTTTCCTGCACGAAATCCTCGAACACGGTCTGCTCGAACGCTTCATCGGCGACCGCGTCGGCGATAGCCGCCGGGATCACGGTCACGCCTTCGCCGTCGCCGACCATGATGTCGCCGGGAAAGACCGGCACCTCGCCGCAGCCGATCGGCACGTTGAGATCGACGGCGTGATGCTTGATCAGGTTGGTCGGCGCCGACGGTTGCGCGTGATAGGCGGGGAAGGGCAGGGCGGCGATTTCCGGCGTGTCGCGAAAGCCGCCATCGGTGACGATGCCGGCGACGCCGCGCTTCCACAGCCGCGTCAGCAGAATATTGCCGGCCGAAGCGGCCGACGGATTGCGCCGGCTGTCGATCACGAACACCGCGCCCGGCGGGCATTCCTCGACGCCCTTGCGCTGCGGATGCTCGCGGTCCTCGAACACGCCGAGATGGTCGAGGTCTTCGCGCGCCGGAATGTAGCGCAGCGTATAGGCCGGCCCGACCATGTTCGGCGTCTTCGGCGCGGCCGGGTTGATGCGGTGGATGCCGCCGATGAAGGTGTTGCGGAAGCCGCGCTTGAACAGCACCGTGGTCAGCGTCGCGGTCGAGATGGCCGCCAGTTTGGATTTCGTGGCTTGGTTCATGGTCCGGCCTTGCGTTTGAGATGCGGTGCCGCCCACTTGTTCTTTTTGGTCCAATGTTGTCAAGAGTTGTAATATTCGCTTGTGCGAGCCCCCGCCGCCCAAGTAAGCTTGCGGCTCTGGGGAATAAAAATCGCCACCCAAGGTGATCGTACAATAGCCCGCGCATCAAGCGACGGGCGTGGAGGAGACAAACATGAAGACTTCAATCAAGACTCTCGCTGTGGCTTGCGGGTTGGCTTTTGGCCTGGCCGTGACCGCCGCGCTGCCGGCCTCGGCCGCCGACCTCAAGATGATGACCGGCCCGCAAGGCGGCTCGTGGATTCCGCTCGGCGGCCAGCTCAAGGATATGTGGGAAAAGGCGGTTCCCGGCCTGAAGGTTCAGGTGCTGCCGGGCGCCGGCATCGCCAATGTGCGCGGCGTCGACGAAGGCAAGGCCGATATCGGCTTCGGCAATTCGATCTCGACCGTCGACGGTCTGGCCGGCAACAAGCCGTTCCCGAAAAAGGCGACCGACATCTGCAACGTCGCCACGCTCTATCCGCAATATTATCAGTTCGTCGTCACCGCCGATGCCGGCGTCAACAAGATCGCCGATCTCAAGGGCAAGTCGATCACCACGCAGCAGCGCGGCAATACCGGCGAGCTGATCACGCGCCAGATTCTCGGCGTCAACGGCCTCACCTATAGCGACGTCAAGGTGAGCTTCGTCGGCTATTCGGACTCGGTGAACCAGATGAAGGACGGCCATGCGGTCGGCTTCGCGCTCGGCACCCAGGTGCCGGCCGGCGCGATCATGGATCTCGCCTCGGCGCGCGACATCAAGATGCTCGACCAGTCGTCGAGCTTTGCCGGCATGAAGAAGCTCAACCCCGGCTACACGCTGGTGACGATCAAGAAGGGCAGCTATCCGAAGCAGGACGCCGACGTGAAGGTGATCGGTTACGCCACCCACATCTTCGTGTCGTGCAAGCTGCCGGCCGACGAGGTCTATAAAATGACCAAGGCGATCATCGACAACAAGTCCAATCTGGCCAGCATCGCCAAGGCGATCGGCAAGCAGGATGTCGCCGGCTTCGCCGACGACATCGGCGTGCCGTTCCATCCGGGCGCGGCGAAATACTACAAGGAAAACGGCGTCACCGTGGCGTCGCACTAGCTGAACGATCAGGCGGCGCGTCGCTTTCATAAGTGACGCGCCGGCTTCGTTTCGTCGCAATGCCGTTAGTGGCACCGTTGCGCTTTAGCCGCGAGGTCTCACATGAACATCGCCATGGAATTCAACTATCGCGGCATCGTGCGCTTCGTGACGGCCGTGGTCGCATTCGCCATGGTGCTCTACCACATGTGGGCGATCGGCTTCGGCTCGCCCGAGGCGGTTTATTTCCGCGGCATCCATCTGATGTTCGCGATGGTGCTGACCTTTCTGATTTTCCGCTTCTCCGGCGAACATCGACGGCAAGCCGCGCGCGCTCGATCTGATCTTGCTGGCGGTCGGCATCACGCCGATCCTCTATCTGTTCGTGAACTACGACTACGTCGTCAACCGCATCTTCTACGTCGACGACCTGACGCTGGCCGACAAGGTCATGGGCGTCACCTTGATCGTGCTGCTGCTGGAGGCGGTGCGGCGCGTGCTCGGCCTGGCGTTGCCGATCACGGCGGTGGTCTTTCTGTTTTACGGGCTGGTGATCGCCCAGATCGAGCCGCAGCGCATGCTCGATCAGCTCTACATGACCACCGAAGGCATTTTCGGCATTCCGTTGTCGGTGTCGGCGACCTATGTGCTGATCTTCGTGGTGTTCGGCACCTTCATGGAGCGCACCGGCACCGGCCAGTTGTTTATGGACTTCGCCACCGGCCTGACCGGCCATCACACCGGCGGGCCGGGCAAGGTGGCGGTGGTGAGTTCGTCGCTGTTCGGCGCGATTTCCGGCTCGGCGGTCGCCAACGTCATGGTCACCGGCCAGATCAGCATTCCCTTGATGAAGCGCACCGGCTTCAAGCCGGAATTCGCCGGCGCGGTCGAAGCGGTGGCTTCGACCGGCGGCCAGATCATGCCGCCGATCATGGGCGCGGCCGCCTTCGTGATGGCCGAATTTCTCGGCGTCTCCTATGGCGAGGTGGTGATCTGGTCGATCATCCCGGCGCTGCTCTATTACATCGCCTGTTTTTCGGCCGTGCATTTCGAAGCCAAGCGTCTCGGCCTGAAAGGCCTGCCGAAATCCGAACTGCCGAAGCTCGGCGGCGTGTTGCGCACCAACGGCCATCTGTTTCTGCCGGTCGTGGCCATTCTGGTGATGATGTATTCCGGCTTTTCCGCGCCTATGGCGGCGCTGATCGGCACGCTGTCGTGTTTCCCGGTCGCGGCCTTGCGCGCCCATACCCGCGTCAACGTGCACCTGGGACAATCTCGTCGGCGCCATGGTCGACGGCGCGCGCAACACGCTGTCGGTGGCGCTGGCCTGCGCCGCCGCCGGCATCGTCGTCGGCGTGGTGACGATCTCGGGGCTTGGCATCGTCTTCACCCAGTTCGTCGTGCATCTGTCCAAGGACATGCTGCTGCCGGCGCTGATGCTGACCATGCTCGCCGGCATGGTCCTCGGCATGGGCATTCCGACCACGCCGGCTTACATCATCATGACCGCGCTTCTGGTGCCGGCGATCGTCAAGCTCGGCGTCATCGTGCCGGCCGCGCATATGTTCGCCTTCTATTTCGCGATCCTGTCGGCGATCACGCCGCCGGTCGCGCTGGCGGTGTTCGCCGCCTCCGGCATCGCCAAATCCGATTTATGGAGGACCGGCTGGGCGGCGGTGAAGATCGGCGCCACCGGCTTCATCGTGCCTTACATGTTCGTCTATGAGCCGTCGCTGCTGATGATCGGGCCCTGGCAGACGATTTTGTCGAGCTGCACCACCGCCGTCATCGGCGTCTTGCTGTTCTCCGGCGGCCTGCATCAATACTTCATCACCGCGACCAATACGTGGCAGCGGCCGATGTTGATCGTCGGCGGCTTGTTGCTGATCAAGCCCGGCTGGGAGAGCGACATTATCGGCGCGGTCGTGGCCATCACCGTGATCGCGACCCAGATTATTGCCCGCCGCGCGGCCACAGCCGCGCTCAAGCCCGAGACCGCCGCCGAATGACCAAAGTAAACGTTACGAAGACCTGCGCAGCCATCGCTGGCTCGGCGTCAACGACCTGCGCTCGTTCGGCCACCGCTCGCGCTTGCGCCAGGGCGGCTTCGACGCGCCGGACTGGCAGGGCAAGCCGGTCATCGGCATCATCAATACCTGGAGCGACATCAATTCTGCCACACCCATCTGCGCGCG
Organism: uncultured beta proteobacterium; assembly: GCA_963837675.1. Taxonomy (GTDB): domain Bacteria; phylum Pseudomonadota; class Gammaproteobacteria; order Burkholderiales; family Burkholderiaceae_C; genus Rubrivivax. Next base: position 272,580 of record CAWIOH010000010.1, read on the forward strand.
CGCGCCGAGGATGTGAAACGCGGCGTGTTGCAGGCCGGCGGCTTTCCGGTCGAACTGCCGGCGCATGTCGCTGGCCGAGCCCTTCGTCAAACCGACCACCATGCTCTATCGCAATCTGCTGGCGATGGAGGTCGAGGAACTGCTGCGCAGCCATCCGATCGACGGCGCGGTGCTGCTCGGCGGCTGCGACAAGACCACGCCCGGCCTGATCATGGGCGCGATCAGCATGGGCGTGCCGGCGATCTACGTGCCGGCCGGTCCGCAGCTGCGCGGCAACTGGCACGGCCAGATGCTCGGCTCCGGTTCGGATGCCTGGAAATACTGGGACGAAAAACGCGCCGGCACCATCACCGAGGAAGACTGGGGCGAAATCGAAGGCGGCATCGCGCGCTCGTTCGGCACCTGCATGGTGATGGGCACGGCCGCCACCATGATGGCGATCGCCGAGGCGCTCGGCTTGTCGCTGCCGGGCGCGTCGTCGATCCCGGCGCCCGATTCCAATCATCCGCGCATGTGCGGAACCGCCGGCCGCCGCATCGTCGACATGGTGTGGGAAGACCTGACGCCGCAGCAAATTCTGACTGCCGGCGGCCTTCGACAATGCCATCAGCGTCCACATGGCGATGGGCGGTTCGACCAATGCCATCATCCATGTCGTGGCGATGGCGCGCCGCGCCGGCCTCAAGCTCGACATGAACCGCTTCGACGAAATCTCGCGCGAAATTCCGGTGCTGGCCAATGTGCGGCCGTCCGGCAAATTTCCTGATGGAGGATTTCTTCTATGCCGGCGGCTTGCGCGCGCTGATGAACGAATTGCGCAGCATGCTCGATCTCGAAATGCCTCACGGTCACCGGCAAGACCATCGGCGAGAATATCAAGGGCGCCGAAGTCTATCTGCCCGAGGTCATCCACACGCTCAAAGATCCGGTCAATACCGACGGCGCGACCGCGGTGCTGACCGGCAATCTGGCGCCGCGCGGCTGCGTGATGAAACCGTCGGCCGCCGAGAAGCGGCTGCACAAGCACCGCGGCAAGGTCATCGCCTTCGAGGACTACAACCACATGGCGCGCGAGGTCGAGCGCGACGATCTCGACGTCACCGCCGACCATATTCTGGTGCTTAAGAATGGCGGCCCGAAAGGCGGCCCCGGCATGCCGGAATGGGGCATGCTGCCGATCCCGAAAAAACTGGTGAAGCAGGGCGTGCGCGACATGCTGCGCATTTCCGACGCGCGCATGAGCGGCACCAGCTACGGCGCCTGCATTCTGCACGTCGCGCCGGAAAGTTTCGTCGGCGGTCCGCTCGCTTTCGTGCAGACCGGCGACGAGATCGAAGTCGACGTGCCGAAGCGCGCCGCATTCATCTGCATGTCTCGGACGAGGAACTGGCGCGCCGCAAGGCGGCATGGACAGCAGCCCGCGCCGCATTATCCGCGCGGCTATGGCGCGCTTTATTCCGAGCATATCGGCCAGGCCGACGACGGCTGCGATTTCGATTTCCTGAGGCCGGCGGCGCGGTGCCGGAGCCGGAAATTCACTAGTTTTTCTGCCGATTATTCCGTCAATATTCGGCGTGATCGGGGTTGTCCCGCGGCTCCCGCCTGGGTTAGGCATCGAGGGCCGGTTCAACGAGTAGCCCGATGGCGACGACGACATTCCCTTCAATAAAAACCTCGACCCTCGCGCCCGACACGGTCGAGGAGGTCATGCCCGGCGTGCGCCGCGTGATGGCGAACAATCCGGGCCCTTTCACCTTCAAGGGCACGATCAGCTACATCATCGGCAAGGGCAACGTCGCCATCGTCGATCCGGGCCCGGACGATCCGGCCCATATCGCCGCCGTGCTCGACGCCGTGCGTGGCGAGACCGTCAGCCATATTTTCGTCACCCACACCCATCGCGACCATTCGCCTGCGGTGCCGGCGATCAAGCACGCCACCGGCGCCACCGTTTATGCCGAAGGCATTCACCGCGCCGCGCGGCCTTTGCATATCGGCGAGATCAATCCGCTCGAAGGCTCGGGCGATCGCGATTTCAAGCCCGATGTCTATCTCAAAGACGGCGAGATGGTCGAAGGCGACGGCTGGACCATCGAGGCGATCACCACGCCTGGCCATACCGCCAACCACATGGCTTATGCCTTCAAGGAAAAGAATGCGCTGTTTGCCGGCGATCATGTGATGGCCTGGGCCACCACCATCGTCGCGCCGCCGGATGGCGCGATGAGCGATTACATGACTTCGCTGCGCAAGCTCGCCGCCCGTGACGAGCAGATCTACTTTCCCGGCCACGGCCCGGCGATCGACGACGCCAACCGCTTCGTCAATTATTACATCCTGCATCGTCTGGCGCGCGAGGACTCGATCCTGCATCGCCTTGGCAAAGGCGCGACCGACATTCCGACCATCGTGCGCGCGATCTATATCGGCATCGACCCGCGGCTGACGGGTGCGGCCGGCATGTCGGTGCTGGCGCATATGGAAGATCTGGTGGCGCGCGGCGCGGTCGAAACCGATGGCCCGCCGGCGATCGACGGGGTTTACCGGCTGGCGCGCTGACTTAGCGTTTTTTGCGGCGGTGCCGGCTTCTTTGCCGGCTCCGGCTCCGGCTCAGGCCGCGGTTCCGGCGCATTGGCGGCGGCTTCGTCGAGGTCGTCGAGCAAGTCGCGCAGCCGCTTGGCATTGGCGCCGAAATCGAAGGCGCCGACCCGCGAGGCCGAGCGCAGATCGATACGCGAGCTGCCAGTACCAGCCGGGCTGATGCGGATCGCCACGTCGTCGCGGAAACCCATCAACAGCGAGCGCGCGGTCGCCTCGATGACGCCGGTGCCGCGGGCGCCGGCCGGGGACCGGGCCTCGGCGATCGTCCATTTGTGTTTGACGACAATTCCAGCGCCAGTTCGTAGACCGTGCGCACCGGCAGATCGAGCTGCAAGCGGCACGATATCGGGATAGGCCGCGTGCTGAAGTTCGGCCGCCGCTGCGCCCGGATAGGCGATGCGGTCCTTCGGTCGTTCGCGCGCCAGCGCCTCGAAGCGCGGCGGATTGGCGGTATCGGTGGTGATGTCGGCGATCTGCGGCAGCTTGAGCGCCTTGCTGCCGAGATAGGCCGGATAGGCCAGCAGCGCGCCGCCCAGCACCAGCCCGCGCAGGGCGCGCGCCGAGCCCGGACAGGCCCTGCCGCCAGATCGAGACGAAAGCGCGCGAGCGCAAACAGGATCGCCAGCGACCGCGAAGGCCAGCCCCGCGCCAAAGGTGGCGAGCGCCGGCCCGATATCGAGCAGGCCCGAGCGCAGGATCAGCACCGACAGCGCCGCCACCGCCAAGCCGAACAGCGCCAGCCGCGACGACCAGACGGCCAACAGCGACAGCGGTTCATCGATAAAAGGGCGGCGCGCCATCGGGCTATTAAGTCCTTCCGGAAAGATCAGACTGAGGGATACTGGCTGGCGCGCGGTTCCGCAATCGCGCTGTTGTCCACCGCGTCATGGGATCCGGGTTGCGATTGTTGCTGGAGGTGCTTTTGGCGGCGGCAGCGCGCGGTTGACAGCAGCGGCGATGCCATCGGTGCGACATTTGTCGCGCTATTTGAGAAAGTCCATGCCGGCCGGATGACCTCCTAAAAAGGGTTGAGCGTGGTCGCATGCCCACGCCCCCAACTGTGGCCTGGCGCAATTTTATCGCTTTGTTTGACAATCTAGTTTGGCATTTTCGCCGCCAGCGATTTTCTTCTTATTAAACCCTCTGCGATCATATGAACGACGGGGCATGAGACTGTTGCGAGGACGGAGCGGCCCATGTCGCGTTGGGACAATTGGACATTGGATGACCGGGCCGAGCTCGTCGAACTCGACGACACCGACGATGGCGGGGCGCTGCCTCATGTCCTGCCGGCCGCCGCCAAGGCCGGCGATATCGGGCTGATCGCCTTCCGGCAGGTGTTGGACGAATTGCCGTTCGCGATCTATTCGACCGATAGCGAAGGTAGGTTGGCCTATTTCAATCCGGCTTCGGTCGATTTCGCCGGCCGGCTACCGATGCTCGGCAAGGATAAATGGTGCGTGTCCTGGAAACTTTATTCGGCCGATGGCCAATTCATCCGGCACGACGCGTGCCCGATGGCGATTGCGATCAAGGAGGCCCGCGCCGTCCGCGGCGTAACTGCAATTGCCGAGCGTCCGAACGGCGTACGCGTGCCGTTCATGCCGTTTCCGACCCCGATCCGCGACGAAAACCGCAAACTCGTCGGCGCCTTTAACATGCTGATCGCGATCTAGACGAAATCCAACATTGCCAAGGTCACGCCACGGGAAAATATACGCTGGGAGGCTGATCTTTATCGCTGCGCCGGCCGGCCCGCCGGAAAATGCGGCGGTAGTTCTGCCTCCTCGTCGGGCGGCAGATCGGCGGTTTCGGCATCGGTTGTGCGCGGATTGTGGTCGTGCAGAAACAGAGCGAGCGCGCCGCGAAAGCCGTTTGCGTCGCGCGCGGCGGCGGTTTCAAACAGCATGCGCTGAATGTCCTGCGGGAATTTCGCCCAGCAGGTCACGACAGCCTGTCCGAGCGCCGTCGTCAATTCATCGACCATCTCGCTATTTTCCTGCATCGATCCTCCGCATCGGTCCGGCGTCGGCGCTCGCGCCGGGAACGGGTTAGACGTCGACGCGTACCGATGCGTTGGTGCCGCGGGCAGAAACCGGCAAAATCACCCGCGTCCGACATCTCCGTTGTGGCCGGTTGTCACCCGGCGTGAGCTTGCAGGGATAATGCGAACGGAGCATCCATGTTCCGCGCAGCGGAATTTCGATTATGTTAGCTTGACAGCCGGGAGGTGGCTCCACCTGGACAGACGAGGTGCGACATGCCGGACACGGCGACGTTTCAGCAGCAACAGCGCGAAGTGGCGGTTCGCATGGCCGCGGCGGTGGCCGTCACCATCTTTGTGATCGGTGCGGCGTTATATGCCGGCCGTGGCAATTCGGTGCCCTTCAGCGAAAGGCTTGCAACGGCGCTTCAAGCCGATCTGCTCGTCGTCATCTGGCTGTTTGTATCAATTGCCAACGTCGCCCGGTTACGGTTTTTTTCCCGTGACGACATTGCCGGCTCGGCTGGCACAGAGGCAAGCGACGCGGTACGTAACGGCAACGCGGTGCTGCATAACACGCTAGAGCAGGTGGTGCTCGCAGTCGTCGCGCATCTTGGGCTGGCGGCGGCGCTGGCGAGGTCCGGCCCGCTGATCATCGCGCTGGTCGTTTTGTTCGGGCTCGGGCGGGCCCTGTTCTGGGCGGGTTACGCTAAAGGCGCGCCGGCGCGCGCGCTCGGATTCGCGTTGACGTTTTATCCGAGCGCGTTCGCGTTGTTGATTGCCATCGCCGTGACGCTGGCCCGATTGGCGGGCGGCATCTGACGGCGGGGCCGGCGCGTTACTTCACGCCGAGCAGTTCGACGTCGAACATCAAAACGGCGTTGGGCGGGATAACGCCACCGGCGCCGCGCTCGCCATAGCCGAGCGCGGGCGGGATGATCAGCGTGCGTTTGCCGCCGACCTTCATGGTCGAGACCCCTTCGTCCCATCCCTTGATGACCTGGCCGACGCCGATCGGTGAACTCGAAAGGCTCGTTGCGGTCGACCGAGGAGTCGAACTTCGCGCCCTTAATGCCGTTGGTATAGAGCCAGCCGGTATAGTGCATGACGCAGGTCTGGCCGCGCTCCGGCGTTTCGCCGGTGCCGACGACGCTGTCCTTGATTTGCAATCCTGAAGCTGTGGTCATGAATTTCTTTCCGGCGGTCTGTGCCGCGGCTGGAGTGGTCGTAGCGGTCGCCGTGATGGCGAAGCCGGCGATAAGGGCCAGTGCGACAAGGGCGCCGGCACGGGATGAAACCTGCATTCTTTATCTCCTGGAAAAGGATACGTCGAATCGACTCGGCTTTTAGCCGAGCGGGCGTCTCTTGCCCACGACTGGTCTCGGCGCATTCGAGGGCGTTAATGAGGCGTCCCAAGCGGCACCGGCTGGTCGTCGAGCATGGCCTTGATCACCGTGCGGGTGGTGTCGGCGTCGAGCCCATGCCGCGCGGCGAGATCCCGGCAGTCGTTGGCGATGGCGTCGACATCCTGCAACAGCTTGAGCCGCTTGTATTCGTCGCTGCGCCGAATCCCCATGCTGGCGCCGACAATGTCGAGCACATTGAGAATGCGGAAATGCCTGATCGCTCTCGTGCGCGCATAGTTCGCGATGGTCGGGATGATACACCGCGACCAACGCATCGATGCCGGCGGCGGAAGCGGCGGCGAATTCCTGGCGGTAGAGGTCGCGCTTGAAGTCGGGCAGGGGCGCGAGATAGTTGCTCATCAGGCCGGCGGCCGGTTGATGCAGATCGACCAGTTCGATGCCGGGCACGGCCTGAAGAATCTCGGCCGCCGCCTCCATCGCGCCGGTCAGGCCGGGATGGCGGTGCAGCGCGATCCGCATATCGACGCGCTCGCGCAGCAGCGGACGAAGCTGATCCAGCCGGTCGCGCAGGAACAGCATGAACGGCGTCATTTCGAATGGCCGCGACCCCTCGATCTTCTCGATCTCCGGCATCGCGATTTCGTTGATCTGGACGTGGCAGGACGGACACCAGGACAGTACCTTGCCGCTTTTGCTCTGCGCCAGCTTGTCGATGGTCGCGCTCCGCCACCCGGCCGTAGGTTTCGGTGTCGCCGGCGCGCAGGCGCATCACGCCGCAGCAATGCGTCGGCCCGCCCATCACCTGATAGGTGACGCCCATCGCGTCCATGACGTCGAGCGCGAGCAGCGCGATATGCGGCGTCTTGAGCACGTTGCAGCCGGTATAGAACACGAAGTCCGGCACGCCGGCCGGCGCCTTGCCGGTGTTGAGGCTGTCGCGGCCGTCGGCTTTCTGTCCGAGCCGTTCGAGCAAGTATCGTCGAGCTGCATGCGCGACAGATGCGTCACATCGCGATTGGTGATGCGGAAGGCGTTAACGCCTTGCTTGCGGATATCCGCCGCCGGGGTCTTAGGCCTTGGCCATGACGGTGCGCGCGACAGCGAGCAGAAAGCGCGGATTGACGCCGTAGTCGCAGGCGCGCACGCAGTCGCCGCTCATGACGCAGGCATTCGCCCAGGCGCGCGCCGACGCGTTGCCTTCGCCAAGGCGCAGGATGTCGATCAGGCCGTCGATCACCGCTTTCGGCTCGGCGGTGACTCCGCCCGGCATGGTCACCGGACAGGCTTCGACGCATTTGCCGCAGCGGGTGCAGGCGTCGGTCATGGCCGCGACGCGATCCTGCATCGCCTGTTCGAAGGTCTCGCTCATCGGCGTCTCCGATCCGCGTCGCCTGATCGCGCCAGTGTCGCCTTTCCGCCGCGCGACCAAAGCTACCGGGGCGCGAAGCGCGTCACCCCCAGACCTCGTGCGCCGTCTCCACCACCAGTTCAAGCTTCTTCCACTGGTCGTCCTCGCTCAGCGGATTGCCTTCGATGGTGCTGGCGAAGCCGCATTGCGGGCTCAAGCGCCAGCCGCTCCAGCGGCACGATCCTGGCCGCTTCCTCGATCCGCCGTTTCAGGTCGTCCTTGCTTTTCGAGCTGCGGCGACTTGGTGGTGACCAGGCCGAGCACCGCGATCTTGCCTTTCTGCAAATGCTTGAGCGGCGCGAACGAGCCGGCGCGCGGCGTGTCGTATTCGAGGAAGAAGCCGTCGACGTCGATGGTGCTGAACGAGACTTCCGCCACCGGATCGTAGCCGCCCTCGGCGAACCAGCCGCCGGCGTGGTTGCCGCGGCACATGTGCATGCACACCGTCATGTCGTCCGGCACGTCGCGGATCGATGCGTTGATGAGCGCGGCATAGCGCGCGACCAGCGCGTCGGGGTCTTCGCCTTCCTTTTTCGCCGCCTCGCGCAACGCCGGGTCGGTGAGATGGCCGGGAATGTTGGTCTCGTCGAGCTGGATATAGCGGCAGCCGGCGGCATAAAGCGCGGCGATCTCCTCGCGGTAGACCTGCGCGATGTCGGCATAGAGCTGTTCGACGTCCGGATAGACCTTGCTGTGCTGGCGCGAGCGGGTGCTGCGGAAATGCAGCAGCGTCGGCGACGGCATGGTCTGCTTCGGCATCAGGCCGGCGGCTTCGGCCACCGGCTTGACCGCGCTGAAATTGTCGTTGGTCAGGCTCTGCGTGCGCTTCAGCCGGCCGGTCAGTTCCATGCGCGGCGGCGAGAACTCGACGCTGCCGTCGGCGCTCTTGAAGCGCACCGCCATCGGCTCGGCGAAGCGGATGCCGTCGATGCGCTCGATGAAGTCCATGAACCAGTGGCGGCGGCGGAAATCGCCGTCGGTGGCGAGCTTCAGGCCCGACGTCCTTCTGCTTGCCGACGATGCGCGCGATCTCCTTGGCTTTCGATGTCGCGCAGTTGCTCGGCGGACAGCTTGCCCGTCTGCGTGCGCCGCCCGCGCGTCGAGGATGGTCTTCGGGCGCAAGCAGGCTGCCGACATGATCGGCCTTGAACGGCGGGGTGGGGGCGGGCATGGCGTTTCCTGGTGTCTTGCTCGTTGACGGCGTTTTTGGACTGAGCGCGCGTGCCTTTAGCACGCCGGCGCACGTCGGAAGCATGCGAGGCACGGGCCAGGAGTATTCCGGCCGGGGAAGCCGGCCCCCGCCATAATTTCCGCAACGTTTTCAGCGATAAATGTTCGCGACAGGGGAATTTCCAACTGCCGACCGATCGGGCTAAGATCAACCTGGCGGTCCCGTCGGCCGCCACCAGCAGGGGCCTCGAGTAGGCAATCCGATGTCTGACGTGGTTGCGGGTCGAGAGGGCAGGTTTCCGTCCGGTTCGGATTTGGCATCCGCGTGGGCGTCGTCGTTGCGGACGCCCGGCCACGGCGTGGTGCGTCGGCGTGGGTGTTGCCGCGCTTGTCGGCGGCGTCGCGGCGGCCGCCATCTCCGCCCATATTCATCATCCGGCCATCGCACCGTCGGCGGGCGCCTGTCCGCGATCGCGCGACGGCGCCAAGCGGTCTGCCAGTGCGCCGGCGCGGGCGGGCTTCGACGTCGCCGAGGGCCTGGACCGAGGAACGCGCGTTGCTCCAGGCCGCGACCGGCTCTGCGCGTCGGACCGGCGGACGCCTGGGCGCCGGCCGGCGGGCTCTCGACCTTGCTGGCGACCCGGTTCCCGAGCGCAAGCCAAACGCCGTCGGGCGAAGCCGAAGTCGCCGCCGTGCCGTTGCCGCCGCCGCGTGCTCGGCGGTGTCGCGCGTCGCGACAGTCGTCGCCCGCGGCAAGCCGGTGCAGATCGCGCCGCAGCTCGCGTCGTTGCCGCCGCAGCCCAAGCCCGGCAAACTCGGCATCTTCGACAAATTGTTCGCCGATCCGGATCGCGCCGCCAAAGCGGTGCTCGCCGCCAATCCGAAGACGGTGCTCTATGACATCGACGAAGCGCGCCGTCTATCTGCCGGACGGCGAGAAGCTTGAGGCGCATTCGGGCTTCGGCAAGTGGATGGACGATCCGGAGTCGGTCGACCGCAAGAATCGTCGGCGTGACGCCGCCCAATGTCTATGCCGTCTGCTTCCGCGAGAAGCCGTTTCATGGCGTGCGCGCGCTGCGCATGAAGCCGGTCGGCGACGGCAACATGTATGGCCGCGACGGCATCCTGGCGCATTCCTATTTGCTCGGCGAGGCCGGCGCGTCGAACGGCTGCGTGTCGGTGCGCGGACTACGAGAAGTTCTTGCAGGCCTATGAGGACGGCAAGTTCGACCGGATCATCGTGGTGCGCAGCGCCGATGAGCCGGGGCCGTCGCAGGTCGCGGGCGCGCGCCGGCGGCGCGTGAGGCCTCCGTCATTCCGGGGGCGCAGTGCGCGTGAACGCGAGGGCGCGAACCCGAGAATCCAGATACAGAATTTTGTTAACGCGCTTCTTGATTCCGCTGCTTCGCTCTGACGAGAAGTTCGCGCCCCTCGGAATGACGGTTGAGCATCGTGAGCTGCATCGCGCCCCGTTTTGCCCGGCCTTGCTGCGGGCATCGAGTTTTCTTGCCGAGCCCGTGAATGTCTCCCTGAGGGGCCCTTGCAGCGGCTGAAGGCGGCGGAAGCATCGAGCCGTTCATTCTCGAGGCTCGCCGCTCAACGCGGCTCACACCTCAGGATGACGTAGCGGTGCTTGTAGGATGTAGGTCACGGAGCCAAACTCATCAATTATGAGCCGCAGACAACGATGGGTTTCACAGGTGCTCAACTCATCGTACGTGCTCTACCTTGCTATTTCTTATTGGCCTTTTCGCTCTTCGTCTCGGCGAACTGTTGCAAATGCCCAACTAAGTTTTGCGCCATGTTCCATGGCGTTATTCCATCATAGAATATTTCGATCAAATTCGGATCGGTCTCGCCATTGGCTACCGTACCTTTAAAACGAACTGGGCACGCGCCCGCGAACGAGCCGCGGTCGCAAATATCGACGCATAGCTCATGCTCGGCCAGCGTCTTTCTTGACCCCCACTAAATTCTGCTCCAGCTTTTCCTATTAGTTCTCCAAATGCTTTCCAGTCCAAGGATATCAGACGGATATCAAGCAATTTCCCATAGGATATCGATGCAATCTTGCCGCGCATCGATATTTCGGAGGAATATGGGCTTAGCCATTGGGTGATTCACACCGGCACTTAGACTGAAGATTTTGTCACGGGCCCAGCTTGACTTTTATGCCCTGGTGGAAACCAGAAATGGGGATGCGTTTCTCGAGCAATTCCGTAAATCTATTGCCTATAATAGGTGACTTTGTCCTGCCGCCGCTAGCTGCAAACAGCCACAGGCAGCCGTCAACGCAATCCAGAATACCCTCCTCGGTATTGCTTGCTTTGGACAACAGATCGCGCAATTGGCCGTCGTAGCTCTCTGGCCGATGCGTGACCTCTACGACCTTCATTTCATGCCCGGTTACTGGATCGACGCCTTTCTCGTTCACAAGTAGTGAGATCGGCAGTTCGCCAACTTTTTTCTGACGTAGCACATGGCTGAGCGGCTTCATTCCCGTCGCGCCAAAGTGATCTCAAATCTTTGGCAGCCACGCCTCCCTGTTTATTTTGTTAATCCCCAGCAAATTTTCTATCGCACTGTTGATCGGGCCTAAATTTAATTCCAAAAATTCCGGAATTGGATTTAGGCCATTCTTAATGTGTAGAATATCGCCTATATCGACGCATGAGGTGGCGTCATTTCAAATAGCGATTGCCAACACGTCACCGTTTAACTGCTCTAACAATCGAAAGCGTGTCTTGGGATTGCTTTCCGCCAAAAGGTTGCGTTTCGTCTCGAAGCAGAGACGCTTCCATTGTCGGCGATGAACTTGAAGATCGACCAGACATGGCGTCATTGACGCATAGCTGAACCGCAAGATTGTATTCACCGAAGCTCGTTGACGCTATGCCCCAACGGGTGGGTCTTCTCGCGCAACAGAAATCCTTCGTGGAACTAAATCCGCGCAAGGGCGGTGTTGTGCCATTTCTTCCAAGTGTCATGGCAGGCGCGGACAAATGCGCCGTGGTTATTGAGTATTGCCGCTCGGGTTGCAAATTGCTCAAAATCGCCAGCTGGGAGCTTCAGGGAGACTGCTACCTGCTCGATTTCTTGTTCCATGCGAATCAATTCTGCGACGAAATCGTGATTTTACTCATTGCGTCCGTCCTCAGCTTAAAGGCGGGTCTACCCGCCCTCTCGCTCCGCCGCCTCCACCCCCGGCAACCGATAATCCTGAAACTGCTTCCGCAGCGTCATCTTCTGAATCTTCCCCGTCGCGGTGTGCGGGATTTCGTCGACGAACACGACGTCGTCCGGCATCCACCACTTGGCGACCTTGCCCTGCATGAAGCCGAGGATGTCCTCGCTTGCGTCGCGGTCTCGCCTTTCTTCAACACGATCACCAGCAGAGGCCGCTCGTCCCATTTCGGATGCGTGACGCCGATGGCGGCGGCTTCCGCCACTTTCGGATGGCCGACCGCGAGATTCTCCAGATCGATGGTCGAGATCCATTCGCCGCCGGACTTGATGACGTCCTTGGCGCGGTCGGTGATCTGCATGTAGCCGTATTGGTCGATGGTGGCGACGTCGCCGGTGTCGAACCAGCCGTCGTCCTCGAACACCGGATCGTGCTCGACCTTGTAATAGGCCTTCGCCACCGCCGGCCCGCGCACCTTGAGGCGGCCGAAGGTCTTGCCGTCCCACGGCAGCTCCTTGCCGGCGTCGTCGGTGATTTTCATGTCGACGCCGAAGGGCGGATGGCCCTGCTTCATCTGCACGTCGAGCCGCGCGTCGCCGGTCGAGGTCCTTGTATTCCGGCTTCATGGTGCAGAGCGAGCCGAGCGGGCTCATCTCGGTCATGCCCCAGGCATGCACGACCTCGACGCCGTAATGCTCCTGGAAGGTCTTGGTCATGGCGCGCGGGCAGGCCGAGCCGCCGATCACCACGCGCTTGAGGTAAGGCAGCTTGCCGCCGGTCTTTTCCAGGTCCTGCAGCAGCATCAGCCAGATCGTCGGCACCGCGGCGGTGAAGGTGACCTTGTAGGTGTTGAGCAGTTCGTAGATCGAGGCGCCGTCCATCTTGGCGCCGGGCAGCACCAGCGTCGCGCCGACCATCGGCGTCGAGAAGGCGAGCGACCAGCCATTGGCGTGGAAGAACGGCACCACCGGCATGCAGACATCGCTCGAGGCGAGGTTCTTCGAATCCGGCAGCGACGCCATGAAGGCGTGCAGCGTGTTGGAGCGGTGCGAATAGAGCACGCCCTTGGGGTTGCCGGTGGTGCCGGAGGTGTAGCACATGCCGGCGGCGGTGTTCTCGTCGAACTGCCGCCATTGGAAATCGCCGTCGACTTCCGCCATCCAGTCTTCGTAGGCGACCGCGTTTTTCAGCGTGGTCTGCGGCATGTGCGCGCCGTCGGTCAGCACGATGTATTTCTCGATGGTCGGCAGCTTGTCGGCGATCTTTTCCAAGAGCGGCACGAAGGTCAGATCGACGAACATCATGCGGTCTTCGGCATGATTGACGATCCAGATGATCTGGTCGGCAAACAGCCGCGGATTGACGGTGTGGTAGATCGCGCCGATGCCGAGAATGCCGTACCAGCATCTCGAGATGCCGCCAGGTGTTCCAGGCCAGCGTGGCGACGCGGTCGCCGAGCTTGATGCCGTCTTTCTCCAGCCGCTGCGCCACTTTCAGCGAGCGGGCGCGGATCTCGGCGTAATTGGTCTCGACGATCGGGCCTTCGACCGAGCGGGTGATGACCTTGCGCTCGCCGTGGAATTTGGCGGCATGGTCGATGATGCGATGCAGCAGCAGCGGAAAATCCGACATCAGGCCGAGCATGGCGTTTCCCTCTCGTCTTTTGGCAGACTTGTTGACAGGTCTTTTGTTGATCTTTTGGGCCGGCCCCTCGCCAGCCGATCGTCAGGTTAGCGGCGCAGGCGCGCCCGTGCAAACGGTTTGATAACCGCCGTCGCGATGCAAATGCTGCCTCGCACAAATGCCGTATTCGTGGCAGAGATCGCCTCAATGAGGCGGCGGGCGGCGATCATCGTTCTGGCGGGGTTTAGCGGCGGTCATGCCGCCGCCGATCCTGCGCCGTGCCCGCGTCGAACGCCGCGGTTATTGCGCAGACCGGTCGCCTTTGCCGCGGCCGCGCCCGCCGGCACGAAGCCGCCGCCTTGGGCGCCGCGCGCCGACTGGGCTGAGCCGCAGTCGTTTCGCGAGGCCGCCGGACCCGATTTCAAATCCGCCGAGGTCACCAGCGAGCCGTCGGCCTGCCGGCTGCGGCTGGAAAAATTCGCGGTCGTCGAAGCGATGCCGCGTCTGATCGGGCCGGGCGCCTGCGGCGGCGGCGACATCGTGCGGCTCGATGCGGTGATGCTTGCCGGCGGCAACGCGGTCGAGATCAAGCCGGCGCCTTATCTGCAGTTGCCCGATGGCCGAGCAACTGGCGCTGCTGGGTGCGCGACGACACCGCGCCGCAAGTCGCCGGCACCGGCGCGGCGCTGCGCAGCGTCGAGACCTACGACGATTTCGATTGCCGCGGCCGCAACCGCAAATCGACCGGCAAGGTCAGCGAGCACGGCAAGGCCAATGCCGTCGACGTGCGCGGCCTGACCTTCGCCGACGGCCGCTTCGTCCAGCTGACCGACATCAAGGTGTCGAAAGCCGTTGCGCGACGGCCTGCGCAAAAGCGCCTGCGCGCGTTTCACCACCGTGCTCGGGCCGGGCTCGGACGGCTATCACGAGGAACACATCCACCTCGATTTCGCCGCAGCGCCATAACGGCTACCGCATCTGCCAGTGGGACGTGCGCGAGCCGCCGCCGCCGCCGCCGCCCAAACCGCCGGAAGCCAGCGCACCGAAAAGCGGCGGAACCCGCCAAAGCGGCCGATCGCCAAGTCGGCGGAGCCAGCAAGCTGCGCCAGCGCCCGCGGCCGCCTGTTGCCGCGCCGCCGGCCATGACGGTCAAATTGTCCGCATGATGTCGGTGCCGCTGCCGCGCGCCCGGCCAAAGCCCGGAAAATCCACGTCATCGCCGAAAATCGAGGGGCGGCTTCCACTTTCCTTTCAATCTTTTGCGGTAGCGACAGGCGCATGACCGTCGATAGCCGCAGCCAATTCGTGCGCCCGCGCCGCGCCGCGCGCTGATCAGCCGGCGCGGCCTGCTCAAGACCGGGCTCGGCCTGACCGGCCTCGGCGGCATCATGCTGCCGGGCACCACCGCCTATGCCGCGATGGAAGCCGCCAACGGCCTGTCGATCACCGATTACCGCCTGACGCCGCCGGGCTGGCCGGCCGGCCAGCCGCTGACCATTGCCGTGATCGCCGACCTGCATGCCGGCGGGCCCAATATGGGCATCGAGCGGGTGCGCCAGGTGGTCGATGCCGGCAATGCGCTGGCCTGCGATCTGGTGGTGCTGATGGGCGATTATTTCGCCACCCACCGCTTCATCACCGAACACGTTGCCGCCTCCGGCCTGGGCCGGCGAACTGGCGCGGCTGCGCGCGCCGCTCGGCGTCTATTCGATCCTGGGCAATCACGACTGGTGGTACGACATCGACGGGCGTGCGCGCGGCGCTGGCCGGCAGTGCGCATTCCGGTGATGGAAAACGACGCCGTGCTGCTCGGCGAGGGCCGCCGCCGCTTCTGGCTGGCGGGGCTGGGCGACCAGACTGGCCTATCGGCTCGGCCACGGCCGCTTCCGCGGCGTCGACGATCTGCCCGGCACGCTCAAAAAGGTCACCACCGACGATCCGGTGATTCTGCTGGCGCATGAGCCGGATATTTTCCCGCAGGTGCCGGAGCGGGTGTCGCTGACGTTGGCCGGCCATACCCATGGCGGCCAGATCCGCCTGCCGCTGATCCCGCCGGTCTGGGCGCCGTCGGAATATGGCGCGCGTTTCGCCTATGGCCACATCGTCGAGCAGGGCCGCCACATGATCGTCTCGGGCGGGCTCGGCACCAGCAAGGTGCCGCTGCGGCTCGGCATGCCGCCGGAAATCGTGCGGGTCACGCTGGGCGCTAAGCTCTCGTCCGACCATAAAAAAACGGCGCCCGAAGGCGCCGTTTTCACATTCAAATACCGCAGGTTCTTAGTGGAAAGGCTGCCGGTCGAGGCGACCCGCGGGCTGAACGGCGAGTCGCCCTGATGCGGCGCCAGCACCACCACGACCGCGCCCGGCTTGACCCGGTTATAGAGGTCGATGACGTCCTCATTGGTCATGCGGATGCAGCCCGAGGAAATCGCCTGGCCGATATATTCCGGCTGGTTGGTGCCGTGGATACGGTACAGCGTGTCCTTGTTGCCTTCGAACAGGTACAGCGCGCGCGCGCCCATCGGGTTCTGCGGGCCGGGGCCGACAAAGTTCGGCACATCCATGCGCTTCTTGATCTCGGCGGTCGGCGTCCAGGTCGGCCATTCGGTCTTGCGGCCGACCTTGGCGACGCCGGACCAAGCCAAAGCTTCTTCGCCGACGGTAACGCCGTAGCGGATCGCCTTGCCGCCGTCCTGCACCAGATAGAGATAGCGCGCATCGGAATCGATCACGATCGTTCCGGGCAATTCTTTGCGGTGATAGTCGACGATATGCCGGCGATAAGGCTCGGCAATCGTTGCCTTTTCGTAGGGCGCGGCGGCCAGCAGCTTCTTGTCGCGCGGCGTCAGGCTGGCTTCCGAGGCCGGCTCGAGGGTGGACTGCATGCAGCCCCCCAGCATCATGCCAACGCCAAACAACGCCACCAATAATGCTTTCGCCCGCATGTTTTCCTCTTTCTCAGGTCGCTCCAAAGCGCCCGAAGCTCACGATTGTGCAACCGCAATTAATCTAAGAAGTCCCGCAATAGCTATGGTTTCCAAGCCTGTCCACAGCCGCTTCCTGCGAACCTGTTGCAGGAATGCCGCACTCAACTTTCGTTTACGCCGGCGGCCGTCTGCGAGCTCTCGCACCGCTACGAAAAACAGCTTAGTCTGCAAGACGTTAAGAGTCAGTTTACCATACCGGGCGGTAAATGAGTTAAGTCAAAGTGTG
This sequence comes from uncultured beta proteobacterium, assembly GCA_963837675.1. GTDB lineage: Bacteria > Pseudomonadota > Gammaproteobacteria > Burkholderiales > Burkholderiaceae_C > Rubrivivax. The sequence continues at coordinate 289,130 of CAWIOH010000010.1, forward strand.
GTCCACGTGCTGCCGTCAAAATTCACAGTAGCATACGAAAGACTGCGCAATTTCGCCGCAGTCGGCCACCAAGTAAGAGTCGCAGGGAACAACCCCAAGGACACGTCCGAGGACGGACTGGAGACGACTGAAATGAACGCGATGAAGGCGCCGGAGCGCCCGCAGCAACAGCAGCAGCAAGGCTCCACAAGCCAGACGACGTCGCTTAACGACCGCTATGGCAAGATCGGCATTTCCGCCGTGGCCGGTGCCGTGCAGCACAAGCCGGAAGCCCGGCCCGTGACCGAGAGCCGCTTCACGCCGCTCGACAGCGACTAAAGCGTAGCGGCGAGTAAGCGCGGCGTTATTCCGCGCTTTAACGTCCTTTCTCCTCGTCATCGAACAGATGGTTGCGTGGGCGCGTCGCGCTCCGCGGCCCGGTCGGCCGCGTGCGCCATTTATGGCTTGCGCGTCGGCGCATGATGAGGGCATGAGAGTTCGACCGATCAATCGCGTGAGTCCGGTGAATTCATGCTCTCGGTCTACGTCCCGCGCGGCACTATCCTGGAGCGCATCCCGGTCGAAACCGGCGTCGAACCGCCGGAGGCCGCGGTGTGGATCGATCTGGTCACGCCGACCGTGCAGGAAGACAAGCTGGTCGAGCATCTGCTCGGCATCGCCGTGCCGACGCGCGAGGAGATGCAGGAGATCGAGGTCTCCAGCCGGCTCTATGTCGAGAACGGCGCGCGCTACATGACCGCGACGCTGATGTGCCAGTCCGACACCGCGACGCCCAAGACCACGCCGGTCACCTTCATTCTGTCGAGCCACCGCCTGTGCACCGTGCGCTATGACGAGCCGCGGCCGTTCGCGATCGTCGAGCACAAGCTCGGCCGCGCCTGCGGCCCGAAGGTTTCGGGCGAAACCGTGCTGATGGATCTGCTCGACGCGGTGATCGACCGCTCGGCCGATATTCTCGAGCGCATCGCGGCGGAAGTCGACGAGGTGTCGCATTCGATTTTCGAGCCCGACGACGACGCCGCGGTGCCGTCCTATAAGGACGTGCTCAAGGCGCTCGGCCGCAAGGGCGATCTCACCTCCAAGGTGCGCGAGAGCCAGGTCTCGGTCGGCCGTCTGCTGTCGTTCCTCGCCAACGAAGCCGAAGGCATGAAATGGCCGAAGGATGCCCGGCTGCAATTGGCCTCGATGCAGCGCGACGTCATCCGCTGTCCGACCACGCCACTTATCTCGCCAACAAGATCACCTTCCTGCTCGACGCGTTGCTCGGCATCGTCTCCATCCAGCAGAACGACATCATCAAGATCTTCTCGATCGCGGCGGTGATCTTCATGCCGCCGACCTTGGTGGCGAGCGTCTACGGCATGAATTTCCACCACGGCATGATCGAGCTCGACTGGCATTTCGGCTATCCGTTCGCGTTGCGCTGATGGTGATCGGCGGCCGTGGTGCCGATTTTGTTCTTCAAGTGGAAGAAGTGGCTTTAAGGACGAGCCGCCGCGCCGTTCCATATTAACGGTCCGTTAATCATAAATTAACAGCAAGCAAACGACCCCATGACTATCTTGATGTCGGAGGGGAGTCGTAATCTTGCGCAAATCCGCTTTTTTTACCGCCCTGAATTTCTATCGGTGGCTGCCTATGGTCATCGGTCTTGCGTCCTTTGCGGTCAGCTTCTGGGCGCTGATTGTCTTTGCCTCCGATTTGACCGCGGCTGTCGTTCACACCCGATCCGATAAAATCGTCATCGCCATTCTTGCCGTTATCGCCGTGCTTATCAGTCAGGGCGGTCGCGACCTCGACCGGCAATCCTGCTGACGCGCCATCTGCACTGGAAAAGCGATCAGATCAGCATCGCCTTCGACGGCATGACGCAAGGGCTGAGCATGTTCGATAGCGCCGAGCGGCTGGTCGTCTGCAATGCGCAATATTACGAGATGTATGGCCTGACGTCGGAGGATGTGAAGCCGGGATCGACCTTGTCCGAAGTGCTGGCGAAGCGCGTCGCCAAGGGATGCTTCCACCTCGACCCGCACCAATATCGACGCGAATTCTTGAATGCGTACAGGGAAGGGCGGACCACTATCAAGGAAGTAAAGTCAACCGGCGACCGCCTGCTGCTCGTGACCAACCATCCGATCAAAGGCGGCGGCTGGACGACGACGCACGAAGACATCACCGAGCGGCGCAAGGCGGAGCAAGAACGATTCGGCATGGCGCAGCAGGAGCGGCGCCGAGCCGCCATAGAAAGCGCGATCACGGAATTCCGCGGCCGGTCTGAAAATTTACTGAAGACCGTCACCTTCAGTGCGGGAGAAATGCGTTCGACGGCGGCGTCGCTAGTCGGCGCATCGGGCAATTCGTCGCAACGCGCCGAGAGCGCGGTGCAAACCTCCAATGCGACTTCGGCCAACGTTCAATCCGCGGCGATCGCCGTGGCGGAATTGTCGAGCTCGATTTCGGAGATCGGGCGGCAACTTGGCAAGGCGGCCGACGTGGTGCGAATCGCGGCCGACGAGTCGCAGGTTACCAATCAGGATATCGGCTTGTTGGTGAAAGCCGCGCAGCGGATTGGCGACGTCACCAAGCTGATCCGCGACATTGCCGAACAAACCAATTTGCTGGCGCTTAATGCGACCATCGAGGCGGCGCGCGCCGGCGAGGCCGGACGTGGCTTCGCGGTCGTCGCGTCCGAGGTGAAGTCGCTTGCCGTTCAGACCGCGACGGCGACGGAAGAAATTTCCAGTCACATCGCGGAAGTCCAGAATTCGACGGACCGGGCCGTCGGTGCGATCGGACGGATTACGCAGCGGATGCAGGAGATCGACGGCTATACCACCGGTATTGCGGGAGCGATGCAACAGCAGAGCGCCGTGACAAGCGGAATATCCGAAAACGTGACCTGCGCCGCCGACAGCGTCAGGCATATCGTATCGGCGCTCAGCGAGCTGGCCGGCACCACGGTCGAAACACGGCAGTCGGCGCATAGCGCGCTCACCGCGTCGGAGTCTGGTGGAAAAGACAGCCGCCGAAATTCGCGTCGAAGTCGAAAGCTTCCTGACCAAAGTGGCGATTTGAGCGGATAGCGTGACTGCCGGCGACTAAACCCGCTGGACTTTATCCCGCAAGCCCCGGCAACAAACCCTTCAAGCCATCGGCCAGCATGCCCATGGCAATCGCGGCCAGCACCATGCCCATGACCCGGGTGACGACGCCCATCCCCAACTCGCCGAGCCGCTTCGAAATCGGGGCGGCAAAGCTGAACAATAGGCCGCAAAGCGCGGCGATCGAGACGATGGCGACCGAGATCTCGAGTTTGCTCAAAACCGCCGGGTGTTGCTGGGCCGCCACCAAAACGGTCGCCATGGTCCCCGGTCCGGCGACGATCGGAATGGCGAGCGGCACCACCGCGATCGAATTCGCGCGTCTTGGCGTCTTCGAGTTCTGCGGCGGAGCCCTTGTGGTCCGATTTGTTGGCCAGCATGTGAAGGCCGATCAGGAGCACGATGATTCCGCCGGCGGCGCGCAGCAACTCGACGGTGATGCCGAAGAGTTTGAGCAACAGCGCGCCACTCCAGGCGACGATCAGCAGCGTGATCGCCACCGCGCCGGCGCAGGTCCAGGCTATCCGGGTTTGCTCGGCGCCTGGCCGGTCGGCCGTCAAGCCCGCAAAAATGCCGACATTGCCGAACGGGTTCATCATCGAGAATAAGGCGGCGATGAAGCTGGCCAAGGCGGCGTCGGCAATCATGTCGGTCTGTCCTTCATGTAAAATGAGGTTACCCGAAGTGTTTGGCAGGCATTGCCGCGAATGACATCGGCCTGCGTGTCTCATATTTTGGCACAGCGTCGGTCGTTTCCATAACAGGCGCCGCCGTACCATGTGGGCGTCTGCCAAATGATACGGGCACTCCTGCGCATCGAAGGCCAAGCTGGTTGACAATTTAAATCGATGTTGGAGCCTTGGGAGCAACGCGCTCTTGTCGCATCGGTGGGAACTTATGTGCACGCTTTTGACGTTTTCCGCCCATGGATAAATGGGCCATGAACAACACGCGCAGCAAAGTCAAAACACGCATCGTCGTGACCTGTCCGCAAACCGGTGTTGTGGTCATCACCAGGCTGACCTGCGAGCAGATGCTCAGACCGCGCACCCGGCCGATGCTGTTTGCCTGTGTCTGTGGCGCCGTTCACAAACTGTCATTCGGCGGCCGCTATCCAGGCCGGCGCACCACGCCGGAGCGGCAGCGATCATCACCGCGCAGTCGTGAAATGAGCGCGCGCTAGCGCGCCTCACACATGCTGGCCGCCGTTGATGTGAATCTCGGCGCCGTTCACATAAGACGACTGGTCTCCGTGCACAGCACATAAATGATCTTGGCCACTTCGTCCGGCGTGCCGAGGCGCTGCATCGGAATCTGCTCGACGATCTTGTCGGTGCCCGGCGACAAAATCGCGGTGTCGATTTCGCCCGGCGCGATCGCGTTGACGCGAATGCCGAGGCGGCCGAAGTCCGACGCCATTTCGCGCGTCAGCGAGGCCAGCGCCGCCTTCGAGGTGGCGTAAGCCGCGCCGGCGAACGGATGCACATGCGAGCCGGCAATCGAGGTGACGTTCACCACCGAGCCTTTGGCGGCTTTGAGTTCGTCGACCAGGCCGCGCGCCAGCATGATCGGCGCGAAGAAATTCACCTGGAACACCTGGTGCCAGACTTCGGTCGCGGTATCGAGCGAGCCGAGCCGCTTGCCGCCTTCGGCCTTCGGCGAAATCGCGGCGTTGTTCACCAGCGCATGCAGTTCGCCATTGTCGAGCCGGCGCTTGATCTCGGCGATCGCCTCGACGGTGTTGGCTTCATCGGCGAGATTGACCTGGATGTGATCTTCGGGGCCGGCGTCCCACGGGCAATTTTCCGGAAACGGATGGCGCGAGCAGGTGATGACGCGCCAGCCGGCGGCCGAAAAGCGCTTCACCGTCGCATGGCCGATGCCGCGGCTGGCGCCGGTCAGCAGCAGCGTGCGGCGCGGCTGGTTGGTTTGCGAATTCGGCATGTCGTGTTTCGGCTTCCTTGAAATGATTCTGATCTACGAATGAGTGTCGTGGCGCGATGTTAACTCACGGATAGAGCCGCGTCTTGCTCCACGGCGCGTCGGCGGCTTCGCGCTTGAACACGATGCGGTCGTGCAGCCGGAACGGCCGGTCGTGCCAGAATTCGATCGCGCTCGGCACGAGGCGATAGCCGGTCCAGTAAGGCGGCCGCGGCACCGCGCCGATGGCATATTTGGCGGCATTGAGCGCGATCGCCTTTTCGAAGGCGAGCCGGCTTTCCAGCGGCCGCGATTGCTGGCTGGCCCAGGCGCCGATCTGGGCCTGCTTGGGCGCGCGAGGCGAAATAGGCGTCGGCCTCGGCGTCGGACACGCGCTCGATGGTTCCGCGCACGCGCACCTGCCGGTTCAGCGATTTCCAGTGGAACACCAGCGCGGCTTTGCCGGCTGGCGTCCAATTCCTGCCCCTTTTGGCTTTCTATGTTGGTGTAGAAAACGAATCCCCGCTCATCGGCGCCTTTGAGCAGCACCATGCGGGCATTCGGCATGCCGTCGGCGTCGACCGTGGCCAGCGTCATGGCGTTGGGATCGCGCGGTTCCGAGGCGGTGGCGTCCGTCAGCCAGGCGGCAAACAGCCGCATCGGCTCGGAGGCTTCGGTGAAATCACCAGTCGTTAACCAAGTTGTGCGTTCAATTGGTGGCGTATCGGACATCTTCGGAGTGCTCGCGTGACCGGTCCCAGGACTTGTCATCAGAATTGTCAAAAGGCCGTCGTTCCCTCTATATAGTGGAACTGCGGCCGCGCGCCTATGGCGCGGGCTCGGCGGCTGGCCGCGGCGCTGACGCTCGGTCGGCTCTGGCGCCGGCGGCTGCAGCCTGTCGTCGCAGTTCGATTCGATGTTCGGCTCCGGCAAGGACGACGTGACCGGCTCGATCACGCCGCCGCCCGGACGCCAAAGCAGGTCGACGATCTGCCGCCGGCCGCCGATCTGGTCTATGCCGGGCCGCCGTCAGCGAAGTGCTCACGCCGCGGCCGCAAGGACGCCAGCCTGCCGTGGGAAAATCCCGCATACCGGCGCGCGCGGCACGGTGACGCCGATCGCCTCGGCCTATACCGATGGCGGCCAGACCTGCCACGATTTCCTGGCGAGCTATGTCCAGGGCAGTTCGCAGGCCTGGCTGCAGGGCGAAGCCTGCAAGCCGCGCAAGGGCGCCTGGGAAGTCCGCACGCATGAAGCCCTGGAAGCGGTCGTAAGATCTGCTGTCGCTCCGGAGGCATCCGGGAACGACGGTACCTCGTTGCATAAGCGCCACAGGAACCCCACATTAGCTCGATTCGCCGGCTAACCGGCCGGCGGATCGGGGCTTTCACGACGTTTTCACGGAGATGGCAAGGATGCGCGACCCCTACACCATATCTGGGGGTTTCCAAGGGTGCGAGCGAGGCGGAGATCAAATCCGCCTACCGCAAGCTCGCCAAGAAACTGCATCCCGACGCCAACAAGCACGACGCCAAGGCGGCCTCGCGCTTTTCCGAGTTGAACGCGGCCTACGAAATCGTCGGCGACGACGACAAGCGCAAGGCCTTCGACCGCGGCGAGATCGACGCCGAGGGCAAGCCGCGCGTTCCAGGGCTTCCCGGCGGCGGCCAGCCCGGCGGCGGTTTCCGGCCGGGCGGCGGCAGCCATTTCGAAAGTTTCAGTTTCGGCGCCGACGGCTTCCAGCGCCGTGGCGGCGGTGCGCGGTGCGGGCGGCGGCGCTGGCGGTTTCGAGGATCTGCTGCGCGGCATGTTCGGCGGCCGGGCCTCGCCCGGCGGCGGCGCGCGCGGCTGGACCAACCAGTTCGAGCCGGAGGATTTCGGCGCGCCGGCCGCGGCGGCCAGGACTTGCAGGCCAGTCTGACCATTTCGCTGCCGGACGCGGCCAAGGGCACCAAGACCCGCGTGCAGCTGCCGACCGGCAAGGACATCGAGGTCAAGATTCCGGCCGGCATCGCCAGCGGTCAGCAGATCCGGCTCAAGGGCCAGGGCTAGCCCGGCCCGTCCGGGCGCGCCGGCGACGCCATCATCACCATCACTATCGCGCCGCATCCGGTGTTCAAACCGGACGGCGACGACCTGCGGCATCGATCTGCCGATCACGCTTTACGAAGCGGTGCTCGGCGGCAAGGTGCGGGTGCCGACGCTCGACGGCGCGGTCGAACTGGCGATCCCGCCGGACACCAATTCGGGCCGCACCTTCCGGCTCAAGGGCAAGGGCCTCAAGGCCAAAGGCAGCCAAGGCCGACCGGCGATCTGCTGGCGACCGTGCGGGTGATGCTGCCCGAGAAAGCCGACGACGATCTCAAGGAGCTGATGAAAAAGCTGCGCGACGACAAGCCGTACGATCCGCGCAAGGATTTGGGCTGACGTGGATGCGGGCTTAGCCCTTCTTCACGCGCGGCTTTGTCGATCTGCTCATAGACCGTCTTGGTCACCGCCTCGAGCCGGTCGCGGTCGGCCGGTCCGCTCACCACATAGCCGATTTTGTCGTCGACCCAGGTGAACGAGGCATAGCGTTTGCCGTCCTTGAAGCGCAGCGCGGTTTCCGGGCCGCCCGCCTTGGCGCAGTAGATCGTGAAGCGTTCGCCGCGACGGGCCTTCATACATATAGAACGCGGCGGCGCCGGTCGGTCCCGGCAACAGCCGTGCCGCCGACCAGCTTCAGCCCGATCGATTGCAGATCGGGAATATTGAGCGGATAGCCGACCCGCTTCGACAGCCATTCTTCATATGCGCGAGTTCGGAGCCGGGCACTTCGACCGGGTGACGCACCTCGACGACATAAAGCCGATAGGCTTCGACCGCGTCGGCGGTGATCTTGTCGGCGCCGTTCGACGTGCTGCCGGTCGCGCCATGCGCGAACCAGCCGGCGCCGCCGCCGGCAACGAAGGCGAACAGAACGCGGTCGCCGCGATCGCCGCCAGCGCACGCGCGCTCCAGCGCGTGTTCGGCGCTGTTCGCGCTCGATGCGGTCGAGTTGCAGCCGCTCCGGCACCGGCTCGTTGGCGACCGCGCCATAGCGCGCGCGGATGGCGTCGGCTTGCGCGCGCCAGTGCGGCGACCAGCGCGGCTTGCTCGGGATTGCGCGGCCAGCCAGGCGGTCACCGCCTGCATGCGGTCGTCCGGCAATTCGCCGTCGACATAAGCGTGCAACTCGTCCTCGGTCACGGGTCAATTCGCGATCGATCATGGCTTTAGCTTTCTCTTTCATTTCACGCGGCGCAGCGCCGGACGCCCGCCGTCGAGATAGTTTTTGATCTGCGCGCGCGCACGCGCCAGACGCGACATCACGGTTCCGATCGGCACGCCCTGCACCTCGGCGACTTCGCGGTAACTCAGGCCTTCCAGCACGACGAGCAGCAGCGCGTGGCGCTGATCCTCGACCAGCGTGGCGAGCGCGCGTTCGATGTCGCGGCCGCCTGCTTCCGGGCCGGCGAGATCCGGCGCGTCATTGTCCTCGATCGACGACATCGCCGGCCGCCGCGCCAGCGAGCGCAGCCGGTTGCGGTTGAGGTTGGTCAGGATCGTGTACATCCAGCTGCGCACGTCGCCGCCGTGGAACAGATGTTCCGAGCGCAACGCCCGCACCAGCGTGTCCTGCACCAGGTCGTCGGCGAGGTCGGCGTCCCGCGTCAGCGCGCGCGCGTACCGCCGCAGCGCCGGGAATCGTCACCTCAACGCTTTGCCGGAACGTGGCCAAGCGGGCCCTCCTTGATCGACTGCCGCCGGCGGCGCCGGGCGGCTGACGCCTGGTCCTGGATCCGCCGGCCGATGCCGTCACGTGCCGTTAACTGCCAGAAAAACCCCGCAACCGCGAACATATTCCCGGAAACGAATTGAATTTCGGCCGGACTGCCGCGGCCGCGCCGCCTTGCTTGATGGCCCTGGCACCCTATGCCATACGGTGGCGGCCGGCGCCCGCCGGCCATAGCGAGGACGGAAATGGCGGAAATCTCAGGTCTGATGCGCGGCAAACGCGGGCTGATCATGGGCGTCGCCAATAACCGCTCGATCGCCTGGGGCATCGCGCGGGCCTGCCGCGACCACGGCGCCGATCTCGCCTTCACCTATCAGGGCGACGCGCTGAAAAAGCGGGTCGAGCCCTTGGCCGAGGAGGTCGACGGGCTGGTGGTCGGCCATTGCGACGTCACCGATCCGGCGTCGCTCGACGCGGTGTTCGCCGCAGGTCGAGCAGGCCTGGGGCTCGCTCGATTTCGTCGTCCACGCCATCGCCTATTCCGACAAGGACCAGCTCGACGGCCGCTACGTCGACACCACCGAAGACAATTTCACCAAGACCATGCTGGTGAGCTGCTACTCGTTCACGGCGATCGCCCAGCGCGCCGAGAAGCTGATGACCAATGGCGGCTCGATGCTGACGCTGACTTATTACGGCGCCGAGAAGTGGATGCCGCATTACAACGTCATGGGTCTGGCCAAGGCGGCGCTGGAAATCCTCGGTGCGCTATATGGCGGCCGATCTCGGCGTCAAGAATATCCGCGTCAACGCGATTTCGGCCGGTCCGATCAAGACGCTGGCCGCCTCCGGCATCGGCGATTTCCGCTATATCCTGAAGTGGAACGAATACAACACGCCGCTGCGCCGCAACGTGACGCTGGAAGATGTCGGCAAGGCCGGCGTGTTTTTCCTGTCCGATCTGTCGAGCGGCGTCACCGGCGAAATCCAGCATGTCGATGCCGGCTATCATGTCGTCGGCATCAAGCATCCGGACGCGCCCGACTTCACGGTCAAATAGAGTCATGGCAGCTCACCGACGGTCTATTACATCCGTCACGGCGAGACCGACTGGAACGTCGGCCGGCCGGCTGCAAGGCCATCGCGATATTCCGCTCAACGACAAAGGCCGCGGCCAGGCCGCCCATTGCGGCGAGGTGCTGCGCGATCTGTTGGCGCGCGAAGGCCGCGACCCGGCGAGTCTCGATTTCGTTTCAAGCCCGCTCGGCCGCGCCACCGAGACGATGGAATTGGTGCGGCCGGCGCTCGGCTTGGCGCGCGACGGCTATCGAATCGAGCCGCGCTGATCGAATTGTCCTTCGGCGACTGGGAAGGCTCGACCATCGCGCTGCTTGCACCAAAACGACCCGGTGCGCATTTCGCAGCGCGAGCATGACAAGTGGCATTTCCTGCCGCCGGGCGGCGAAAGTTATGAGATGGTCGCGGCCCGCATGCGCGGTTGGTACGACAGCCTGACCGGCGACACCGTCGCGACCGCCCATGGCGGCACCGCGCGCGGGCTGATGGCCTGCCTCGGCATCGCCAAGCCGGCCGCCGCGCCCGCTGATCGATATCATTCAGGGCGAGGTTTATGTGTTTCAGGGCGAAAACTGACGCGCTACGCTGAGCTGGCCCCGATTTGACCCCCGCAGAGCCCCGGGTTACCAACCCGGCAACAGCGGATTGCACATGTCGTTCAACACCTTCGGCCATCTGTTCCGGTTCACCAGCTTCGGCGAAAGCCACGGGGCGGCGATCGGCTGCGTGGTCGACGGCTGCCCGCCGCGCATTCCG
>CAWIOH010000011.1:0-17208 GCA_963837675.1 uncultured beta proteobacterium
CCGGGAGACCAAGGTCCAGGCGCTGCGGCGAGCTGCCCGCCACATGCGAAGAAACGGCAGCATCCGTCCACGAACGTACAGCGCGATGCGCAGTAATGCGGGCCGTGATGGCGCAGAAGTCAGCAGGGCCATAGTAGTGCCGGGAGTCGGGCCGCTGAAGGACCAAACAACGAGACACAAGGAGCAGACGTGAAGACCTCGAACGCATCGCCAACCCCGTCCGGGGAAGACGCGCCGGCGGCCAACCGCACCGAGCCTTGAACCAAGACGAAGTAAAGAGCAACCGACGAATTACTGGAAGCAGTGCTGGCCAGCGACAACCTGGCGCGCGCATGGAAACGGGTGAAGGCCAACAAGGGAGCGCCGGGCATTGACGGCATGACCATCGAGGACTTCCCCGCCCATGCGCGCGCACTGGCCGGCAGTCGAGAGCAAATCGAAAGGGCGATACCACCGCAGGCGGTGCGAAGGGTGGAAATCCCAAGCCCGACGGCGGCAACCGGCATGCTGGGCATCCCCACGGTGATGGACCGGGTGATCCAGCAGGCCATCGCCCAAGTGCTCACGCCGATCTTCGACCCGACATTCTCGGAGTCGAGCTTCGGCTTTCGACCGGGCCGCAATGCACACCAGGCGATCAGGCAGGTGCAGGCGAGCGTGAAGGACGGCTACCGCATCGCCGTGGACATCGACCTGGCCAAGTTCTTCGACACGGTCAACCACGACGTGTTGATGGACCTGCTGGGCAGAACCATCCACGACAAGCGGGTGTTGCCCTGATCGGCCGTTACCTGCGCGCCGGGGTGCTGGTCGGTGAGCAGATCGAGCCCAGCGACATGGGCACTCCCAGGGCGGGCCACTCTCGCCGCTTCTGGCCAACATCCTGCTCGACGAACTCGATCAAGAGCTGGAACGGCGGGGTCACAGCTTCGCGCGCTACGCCGACGACATGGTCATTCTGGTCAAGAGCCAGCGTGCCGGCGACGGGTCATGGCGCAGCGTCACGCGATACTTGGAGACCCGCTCAAGCTCAAGGTCAACCTGCCAAAAGCAAGGTGGTCAGCCGATGAGCGAATGCAGCTTCTGGGTTTCACGTTCAAGCGGCAAGAATCGCTGGACCGACAAGGCACTCGAGGAATTCAGGCGCCGGGTCAAGGAGACTACCGGAAGAAGCTGGGGCGTCTCCATGGAATACCGGCTGAACAAGCTGGGGCAATACCTCCGGGGTTGGACGGCGTACTTCGGCATCGCCGAGTATTACCGGCCCGATCCCGGAATGGACGATGGATCAGGCGGCGCGTCCGCATGTGCTACTGGAAACAGTGGCGCTGGGTGCGCACGAAGATCAAGAACTGCTGGCCTTGGGCGTAAGCCTGAAGACGGCGATCCAGCACGGCGTCAGCAGCAAGAGCTACTGGCACATGTCGCAGAACTCCGGTGATGCAGCAGGCCTTATACAACGCGTGGTTGAAGGCGCAGGGTTTGCTCAGTGTTAAGGACCTGTGGTGCAAGGCCCAGGGTTACACGGCTGAAGAGAAGGGAAAGCTTAGTCGAGCGAGCCAACTTGTTGAACCGCCCACTGCGGACCCGCATGGTGGGTGGTGTGGGGGCTGGAGGCTAAAAACCCCCGGCTACCCGATTTGGCGTCACGTTTCCAATGCGCGCAAGAGCTTGGGATGCTTGACGGCAACCTTCAGTAGCGTGCGTGCGGCGCCCGTCGGTTCTCGGCGCCCCTGCTCCCAGTCTTGAAGCGTTCGCGCAGATACACCCAGCAGTTGCGCAAACTCTTGCTGCGACAGACCGACACTGGCCCTCGCTTCGGTTGCTGCCGGGAGCTGGACCTTCGTAACGCGCGCGGCTCGGCCGCGCCGCATCTGCTTGACCGAAGCCAGCAGATCATCTTGAAACTTCTGAACTTCAGATCGCATCTTCAACCCCCTTCTTCAACTGCGCGAGGAACGAAGCAGGCAAATTGTCGAACTTCGCCTTCGCATAAACGATCAACAGCCACACCGTGCCTTCGGGTGCCAAGAAATAGATGACGCGCGCGCCCCCGCGCTTGCCCGTCCCCGCCCTCGACCACCTGACCTTGCGGCAGCCGCCAGACCCACGAATGATGTCTCCGGCTTCCGGAATCGCGGCGATGACATTGATGAACTCTTGGCGCTCCGCGTCGGACCAGACTTCGGCGGCGTAGCGAACGAAGACTGGAGTCTCGCCAACCGTGCGCATGACGCAATGCTACGGCATTGCCGTATTTCACGCAAGCTACACGGACCCACTTGTGGACACGGCCATGGATGGGCTCCGTTCGATATCGAGATTGTTGCGAGCCGGATTCACGATGCATTCGAGGCCAATGCTGGGGCGTCGCCCGCCACGCTGATGAAGATTCTGTACGACGAAGAGACGGAAGCGCTAGGGCAAGGCGGCCAACGATTGGCTGCCTTACTCGACGAGAGCATGCAACGGGAGCGTGAAGTCACGGGCGTTGCGGAGAGATTGGGCGAGACGAACGTTGGTCTCAGCGCTCGAGTGAATGAACTTGAAGCGGAAGTGCAGCGCTACAAGGCAGAGCAGAACGAGGCGCGTCGAGACCGGAAGGAAGCAACGCTGCATTTGATGTTTCCTTGTCTGCTCAGGCGATGAGTCTGCGAGTGCGGTTCAGTGTCCTTGGTTTTGGGCCCCAACGCGTTGCAACGGCTTGGGTGGACGGTGCAACCTAACGTTCGAGTTGGAGGCGGGACCGACGGCAAGACGCCAGCCTCGGGCCGGTGAAAATGCACCGTGTGCCACCGGCCCGGGGCTGGTGGCTTGCCGCTGGGCCTCGCCTCGAACGAATACGAAGGGACTTCCCCAGTCCACTGACGGTGTCGAGGCACAAAGATTGACGAGCGGAGAGTCAATCTGAAACCGGAAAGGGGAAGTCCATGAGCGAGATTACACGAGCACTGATTGCCCAGGGTAGGGGTCGACCTAGCCCTACCTTCGCACGCCACATGAACGAGTTGGTCGTTTTCCCTCGTCAATCATGGCTTCAATGGGCGAGCAGTGATAGATGAAAGAATGTCTGGAAACCGTTTGTCTAGCCCGAAGACCTTCACCGCACGGCGCTGCTCGGCGGTGAGCTCCGGCGCCAGTCACCGTGGGCCTTCGTCCGGCCTGCGGTCGTGGTGCGCACCAGCGTGGCCTTGATCTGCGCCAGGTTCTCCAGCATCCGACGTGCCGAAGCGTCTGGCGTGAGCGCGATCCTTGCCAGGCTCACGAGCGTCAAGCCCAGCACAGTGGCAAAGGTGTGCAGCCTTAGCGATCCATCGGCCCACTGATGCGACGGCCCCCAGGGAACCACGCCGCCTTTCTTCGCTCTGCGAAACAACTCCTCGACGTGCCATTGACCCCTGAAGGCGTACACGATGCGCCCGGCGCTCCAGTTGTGGCGATCCGTGCACGGCACCCGCCGGCCCAGCCGGGTCTTCTCCAGATCGCGGCGCTTGGCGGCATCGACTTCCCACTGCAGGGTTGGCGCTTTGTCCGTGCCCGCGATGGTGGTCACCACGAAGCTTGACAAGTGTTCTCGAGCGAGCGCCTTCTTGACTCGATCTTCGAGACGGCTGCGCGTGATGCGTGCGTTGTGGATCAGCGCCTCGAGCTTGCGCAGTTCCACTTTGGCTTTGCGCGGGCCGCCGCGACGCCGCGCTTTTGCCCCTCGAGCAACTCTTGGCTCTCCACCACGACCAGCGTACGGTCCAACTCGCCCACAGTGGTTCGCATACGCGCGGCTCGGACCTCGCTGAGCTTGCCAGACAGCGGGTTCATTGCCCCTCGCTGCGCGGCCATTTGCAACGCCTCCGCCGCCGCCTTGTGTCCGAGTGGCAGCGAGATGAGGCTGTAGTAGCCGGCGGCATCGAGCTCCAGCTCGAGTTGCGGGCTCCAAAACCCGCCGTCTCGCACCAGAGTGCGCTGCGCCGGGCGCTGCCGACCCTCGCCACTGTCGAGGGCCTCGTGCAACTGCGCCAATCCCCCGAGGCAGGCCGCCAGCACGGACTGGTCCGAGCCGTTGCCGCTATAGGTCCGATACAGCAGTGGCACATGCCCCGTCTCGCTAACCAAGACGCCCAGTCCCACCACCCGCAGGTCCTTGCGCTTGCTCTTTGTGGGCGCCGGCTTGAATTTGTGTTCTTTCGGCCGGTCTGAACGTGCGTGTTCTTGCTGATCCGTCTTCTTCGGATCACCGTCTCTGACGGTCTTCTTCAGCTCCGCTTTGCCGTCTTCGTCAGACTCCGAGCCGACGAGGGTTCGGTCGGGGTGGTCGTCGCGCTCGACGGGTTCGTTCGGGAGCGACGATGGCCAAGGCGGGACAGCGCAAGTGCATGTCGTGCGGGGAGTTGTTCATCCCCGACCATCGCAAGGGTGAGCGCCAGCGGTACTGCTGCGCGGCCGATTGCCGGCGCGCCAGCAAGGCCGCCAGCCAGGCTGCCTGGCTGGCCCGGCCGCCCAACAACGACTACTTCAGCGGCCCCGTCCACGTCGCCCGGGTGCAGGCCTGGCGCGCCGCGCATCCGGGCTACAGCCGCGCCAGGGCTCGGCCGCCGCGGGCGTTACAAGATCTCTTGACGCTGCAAGTGCCTGATGCGGTTGAGGAATGTGCCAATCGTGTTGAGGCTCCCGAGGCGGGCGCGGTCGTGGCGTTACAAGATCTCTTGAACGCCGAATCGCCATTGCTGGCGGGCCTGATCGCCCATCTGTTCCAGCCGGCGTTACAAGATGACATGGCCAGCACCACCCGGCGCCTCGTACAACTTGGGCGCGACGTGATCAACGGGAGGTGCGGTGAAGGCCATCAAGCAGCTACTTCGGCCCGAGCGGCTGCGCCAGGTCCCGCAGCAGTTCAGCTGGGTTGACCAGGCGCTCGTGCAGCAGCACTTCATCGACCGCTGCGAAGCGCGCTCGGCCGCGCTGTACCTGTTCCTGGTCACGGTGTCGGACGCACAGGGCCTGAGCTACTACGGCGCGCCGACGCTGGCGCGGCGGCTGCGCCTGAGTGATGAGCAGTTCGCCGCGGCGCGCCAGCAGCTCATCGAGCTGGATCTCATCGCCTATCGCTCGCCGCTGTACCAGGTGCTGGCCCTGCCGGGGAGCGTGGTGGCGCCCGTACCCGATGCAGCGGCACGGCGTGCGCTTGCCACCACCGGCACCAACACCGGCGCCAACACCGACGGCCCGCCAGTGAGCCTGGCCACGCTGGTGCAGCAGGCTCAAGCGCGCCGTGGTTGACTACGAGACCTACTGCCGCATCCGTGACCACCTGGTGCGCCAGCAACTCACGCTGGCGCAGACCGCGCGAGCGCTGGGCCTGGATGTGCGCACCGTGGCCCGGTGGGCCGAGGTCGAGCAGTTCCGAGCGCGCCGGGCCGTACAGCGCGCCAGCAAGCTCGACGCCTTCAAGGGCCAGATCGTGCGCTGGCTGGATGCCCACCCGTACAGCGCCCAGCAGATCTACCAGCGGCTGGCCGAAGCCGGCTACGACGGCGGCATCACCATCGTCAAGGACTACGTCCAGCGCATCCGCCCGCGCCGCCGGCCCGCCTTCCTCAAGCTCGACTTCGAGCCCGGCGAGTGCGCACAGATCGACTGGGGTGAGTTCGGCACCATCGCCGTGGGCAACACCCGCCGGCGCCTGAGCTTCTTCGTGATGGTGCTGTGCTACAGCCGGCGCATGTACCTGGAGTTCACCGTGTCGCAGGAGATGGAGTTCTTCCTGGCCTGCCACGAGAACGCCTTCGCCGCCTTCGGCTCGGTGCCTGCGCGGCTGATGGTCGACAACCTGAAGTCCGCCGTGCTCAAGCGCCTGGTCGGCACGGCGCCGGTGTTCAACCCCAAGTACCTGGACTTCTCGCGCCATTGGGCCTTCGAGATCACCGCCTGCAACGTCGCCTCGGGTTGGGAGAAGGGGCGGGTCGAGAATGGCGTTGGCTACGTCAAGAAGAACTTCCTGGCCGGCTGCGAGTTCATCGACTTCTCGGCGGTGCAGCCCGCCGCCCAGCTGTGGGTGGACACGGTGGCCGACGTGCGCGTGCACGGCGCCACGCAGCGCCGGCCCGTGGACATGTTCGAGGAAGAACGCGCCCACCTCAAGCGGCTCAACCCCGTCGGGTTCGACCTCGCACGCGTGCGCACGGTCAGCGTGAACAAGCAGTTCCGCGTCGCGCTGGACTCCAACGCCTACTCGGTGCCCTCGCGCCACGTGGGCCAGCGCCTGACGCTGAAGGCCTGGGCCGATCGCGTATGCATCTATGCCCACGACCAGCTCGTCGCGCGCCACCCGCGAAGCATGCAGCGGCACAAGGACTTCGAGCTTCCCGAACACGCGCAGCAACTCGTCGTGCAGCGCAGGAGTGCCCGCGAGCAACGCCTGCTGGTGCAGTTCCTGGCGCTGTCGCCGCGCGCGCAGGCCTACCGCGAGGGCCTGGAGGCCCGGCGCGTGAACGCCCGCGTGCACCTGCGCCAGATCCTCGCCCTGGCCGAGATGCACGGCCGTGAGGCCGTCGCCCGCGCCATCGACGACGGTCTGGAGCTTGCAGGCCTTCAGCGCCGAGTACATCGCCCACATCCTGGCCGCGCGCCGGCGCATCGGCGCCGAGCCGGCTGCGCTGCAGCTCACCCGCAGCGCCGACCTGCTCGAGCTCGAGATCCCCGAGCCCGACCTGTCCATCTACGACCGCGATTGAAGGACGCAGAGCCATGCGAGCGCGACATACCCACCCCGATGCCCTGTCCGTGCAGGCCAAGCTCACTGCGCTGAACCTGCCGTTCATGCGCGAGAACTACCAGCCGCTGGCGCACACCGCCGCCGACAAGCACTGGTCGCACCTGGACTACTTCACCGAGCTGCTCAACGGCGAGGCCGCCGCCCGCGAGGACCGGCGCGTGCAGCGCTGCATCCGCCAGGCCCGCTTCCCCGTGCTCAAGACCATCGACCAGTTCGACTGGAACTGGCCCACCAAGATCAACCGGCCGCAGGTCCAGAACCTCTTCCACCTGGACTTCGTGGCCAAGCACGCCAACGTGGTGTTCATCTCCGGCGTCGGCCTGGGCAAGAGCCATCTGATGACGGCCCTGGGCTACGCAGCGTGCCAGCGCGGGCACTCGGTGCTGTTCACCGGCGCCATCGACATCATCAACACGCTGGCCACCGCGCACGCCGCCGGCGGCCTCAAGCGGGCGCTGGCGGCCTACGTCAAGCCCGAGGTCCTGTGCATCGACGAGTTGGGCTATCTGCCCATCGACAAGTTCGGCGCCGACTGCCTGTTCCAGATCATCAGCCACCGCTACGAGCGCGGCGCCACGCTGTTGACGACGAACCGGATCTACAAGCAATGGGCCAGCATCTTCAACAGCGACGCCACCCTGACCTCGGCCCTCCTGGACCGCCTGCTGGACCACGTCGAGACCGTTCGTGATCGAGGGCAAGAGCTACCGCGGTCAGGCTCACGCCGAGGCCTGAAGCCTGCACGCGCCCGCATCGCCAGCGCCAGCTTCACGCCAATGCCGCCGCGAAACCCTCAGCATTTTGAAACCGGCCAAAACTCAGCACGTTCGCACCGGCGCCCACAGCCAGCGAAACGCGGGCTTCGCCGCCATCGGCCATCTGCACCGTGCTATCCCACACCGGGCCCCAGATCGGCGCGTGCACGCCGTAGCGTTGCCAGATGCCGCGGTTGGTGAAGCCGATCTTGTAGCCCACCGGCTTCTCGCCCCGCGCGATGCGCAGCTGGCGCAATTCTTCCGCCACGGCACAGGCCGCCGGCAGGTCGAAGCTGGGTCGCCCTGCGACGGCAGGGGCAAGAGGCTGGCCGCATCCAGCGCTGCCAGCAGGCGCGGCGCCCAGCTCATGCGCGCAACTCCGACAGGCCGCCCATGTAAGGCCGCAGCACCGCCGGAACCGCTACCGAGCCGTCGGCGCTTCTGGTAATTCTCGAGCACCGCCACCAGCGCGCGGCCCACCGCCAGGCCCGAGCCGTTGAGCGTGTGCACCAATTCGTTCTTGCCCTGCGCATTCTTGAAGCGCGCCTGCATGCGCCGCGCCTGGAAGGCCTCGCAGTTGTGCACGAGCTGATCTCGCGGTAGGTGTTCTGCGCCGGCAGCCAGACCTCCAGGTCGTAGGTCTTGGTGGCGCCGGACCCATGTCGCCGGTGCACAGGTCCATCACGCGGTAAGGCAGACCCAGCTTCTGCAGAATGGCCTCTGCGTGGCGCGTCATCTCTTCCAGCGCTGCGTAACTGTGCTCGGGATGCACGATCTGCACCATCTCGACCTTGTCGAACTGGTGCTGGCGGATCATGCCGCGCGTGTCTCGCCCGGCGCTGCCGGCCTCGGAGCGGAAACACGGGGTATGGGCGGTCAGCCTGATCGGCAGTGCCGGCAGCGTCGAGGACCTCGTCGCGCACGAAGTTGGTCAGCGGCATCTCGCTGGTGGAATCAGGTACTACGCGGCGCTGGCCTCCTCGCCGCCGCCGCGCCTCACCCAGAACAGGTCTTCCTCGAACTTCGGCAGCTGGCCGGTGCCTCGAGGATCTCGCCGTTGACGATGTACGGCGTGTAGCACTCGGTGTAGCCGTGCTCGCGCGTCTGCACGTCCAGCATGAACTGCGCCAGCGCCCGGTGCAGCCGCGCGATCGGCCCCTCGAGCAAGGTGAAGCGCGATCCGCGCAGCTTGGCGCCGATGTCGAAGTCCAGGCCCAGCGGCGTGCCGACATCGACATGGTCCTTGACCGTGAAGTCGAAGCCGCGGGGCGTGCCCCAGCGGCGCAGCTCGACGTTGTCGGTGCTCGTCGGCGCCCACCGGCACGCTGTCATGCGGCAGGTTGGGCAGCGCCCATCAGCAGCCGTCTGCAGCTCGGCCTGCATGCTGCTCCAGCGCGTCGGCCGAGGCTTCCAGTTCGTCCTCGATGGCCGCCACGTCGGCCATCAGCCGTGTCGCTGTCGCTGGCCCTTGCCCTTGAGCTGACCGATCTGCTTGCTCAGGCGTTGCGGCGGGCCTGCAGCTCTTCGGTGCGGGTCTGGATGGTCTTGCGTTCGGCCTCGAGCGCACGAAGCGCTGCGACGTCGAGAAAGGGTTGCGGCGTTTTTGCGCTGTCGAGCCGGCGCCACCACGCCGTCCAGATCGTGGCGCAGCAGATTGATGTCGAGCATGCGAAAGGGTTCCTCGGATGCGGGCGGTACGGCTCAGGCGGCGGCGCGTGTCGACCTCGCCCATGCGCGTCGCCCAGGCCCTGCGGCAGCGGAAAGTGCACGTTCCTCGATCACGCCGGCCAGCCGGCGCACGCCAGCGGCGCCCAGCTCGCGAAGACTGTCGATGACCTGCTGGACCAGCACCTCGGGCGCCGAGGCGCCGGCCGTCAGGCCGACGCGGCGGCGGCCCTCGAACCACGCGGGCTGCAGGTCGTGGGCGCTATCGACCATGTAGGCCGTCGGTGCCCAGCCGCTGCGCCAACTCGCGCAGGCGGTTGCTGTTGCTGCTGGTCGGGCTGCCGACGACGATCACCACGTCGACCTGCGGCGCCAGCATCTTGACCGCATCCTGGCGGTTTTGCGTGGCATAACAGATGTCCTGCCGCTTGGGCTCGCGCACGTGGGGAAATCGCACTTCACCGCGGCAGGATCTCGGCTGCGTCGTCGACACTGAGCGTGGTCTGTGTCACCACCGCGAGCTTTTCGCCACGCGGCTGCACCCGCGCCACGTCGGCGACATCTTCGACCAGGTGGATGCCACTGTCCAACTGGCCCATCGTGCCCTCGACCTCGGGATGGCCCTTGTGGCCGATCATGATGAAGTCGTAGCCTTCGCGTGGCCAGCTTGGCCGACCTCGACATGCACCTTGGTGACCAGCGGGCAGGTGGCGTCGAAGACATGGAAGCCACGTGCCGCGGCTTCGTCGCGCACGGCGCTGCTGACGCCATGGGCGCTGAACACCAGCGTCGCGCCGGCCGGCACATCGTCCAGCTCCTCGATGAAGATCGCGCCCTTGGCCTTGCAGGTCGTTGACGACATAGGTGTTGTGCACGATTTCATGGCGCACGTAGATCGGCGCGGCCGAACTTGCGCAAGCGCGCGCTCGACGATCTCGATCGCGCGGTCGACGCCGGCGCAGAAGCCGCGCGGCTCGGCCAGCAAGACTTCGTCAATGCGAAGGCCGTCTGTCACAGCACGCCAATCAATAGGACTTCGAAACCACCGCCTGGCCGGCCAGCGGGTGGTTGAAGTCGAACAGCAGCCAGTCGTCGCCGACTTCGCGCACCACGCCGGCATAAGGCGCCCTGGCCGTCGGGCGTCGGGAAACTGCACCACATCGCCGATCCATAGCGGGCGTCGGCATCGCCCAACTCATGCAGCAAGGCCCGCGCCACGCATTGCTGCATCTCGGCATTGCGCTCGCCGAAAGCCCGCCCGGCGGCAGCCGAAGGTTCGTGCGCGCCTTCCGCCATGCCCAGCAGGCGCGATTCGATCGCTGGCGGCCAATTGCCCGGCGCCCAGCGACAGCGTCGCCGGTTTGCCGTCGAAGGTGTTGACCATGTCGCTGCCGTCCGGGCCGCTCAGGCGGTAATGCAGCGTCAGGAAGGATCCGGCTTGAACGCGATTCACGGCAGGCGCGCGCGGCAGACCACGCGTCGAATAGACTGGCTTCGATTCTACGAGGCGCACCGGGCCTGGGCCCTGTCGCGAAGCCCGATGCCGATGAAGGACCTGCCCGCCGAACTGCGCCCGCGCGAGAAACTGCTCGCGCGCGGCCCCGGCGCGTTGAGCGACATCGAATTGCTGGCACTGCTGCTGCGCACCGGCTTGAAAGGCCAGGGCGTGTTCGAACTGGCGCGGCAGGTGCTCGATGAGTTCAAGGGCTTCGCCGGGCTGCTGCGCGCCGATGCGGCCGACCTGAAATGCATCAAGGCCCTGGGGCCGGCCAAGCGTGCTGAAGTCGCGGCGGTGGTGGAGATGGCGCGCCGCGCACTGGCCCAGCCGCTGCGCGACGCCGCGGTGTTCGATGCGCCGCAGAAGGTCAAGGACTACGTGGCGCTGCAGCTGGGCGCGCGCTCGCAGGAGGTGTTCGCGGTGATGTTCCTGGACGGCCAGCATCGGTTGATCGAGTTCGAACTGCTGTTCCACGGCAGCTTGACGCAGACCAGCGTGTATCCGCGCGAAATCGTGCGCCAGGCGCTGAAGCACAACGCCGGCGCGGTGATCCTGGCGCACAACCACCCGTTATGTTGATTCCGCGGTGTTCACCCTGGACAGGTGTCAACGGGTGTATTGCTCGACTGTATTCGTCAAGGTCGCCGACGCCCCGGGCGGTGCGGCGAGCCGCTAGGCGTTGTAGCGCCGCGGCGGACCTCATGCGCTCCACGGGTGCGCCTACCGTGCCCGCCGGCACAACAGCAGGCAATGTGCGGCCGTTGATGCGCTGTCGTTACTTGCGCAGCGTAACCAGGTTGGGCTTGACACTGCGACGCAAGTCGGCGAGTTCACGTTCTCGACGCTGCAACAGTGAACTGGCCTCCTGCCAGGCCGCGAAATAGTGGTCCACAAGGGCCGCGAGCTTGCCCACCCGGGACTGTAGTTCTTCGTTTTCGTCGCGTAGCCGCTGCAAGGTCTGGTCGGCCTTGGTCGGGTCGCGGATGCCGCCGATCGCTGCAGCTTGTGCAAGCTCGTGCAGGACATCGGGGTGGTAGCGGTACAGCGCATTGCGCGAAACGCCCGCGAGTTCGCACAGCGCCTAGGCGGTCGGCACTTCGGCCGCGTTGCCCGCGGCGAGTTCTTGCCAGCGCGTCACGAAGCCGCTGCGCGGGCGGCCGGGGTGCGAGTCAGCGGTTGACGCGCTTGCCATGCTTGCCCTCCTTGCTCGTTGCATCGATCGCACGGATCAGCGAGCGCGCCTCGTCGAGCCGCTCGCGCGCGATGCGCAGCGTCTGCAACGGCAGCGCCGGCTCGTCGAGCAGCGCTTCGTGCCGACGGACCTGCTCGACCCAATAGGGCCGATGCTGCGCCGAGACACGCGAAGTTCTTGCAGCGCGCGCAGGCCGATGGTTCTCGCCGCGCGGGGTTGGGGCCGATCGCGTTGCCCAGGCAGGCGCTGTGCTCTTCCCTGTAGACGCAGAACCCCCAGTCGCATACGCCGAGCACGAGGCCGGCGTCCACCAGCAGGCGCGCGTAGCTCTTGATGTCCTGCTTGAGCCGCGCACCCCTGAAGCGCGGCCGCTTGGCCATGATCTCGGCGCCGGCGCGCCCACCCAGGCCGGGCGTGGCGAGCATGTGCTCCCACGCCGCGGCCGACTGTTCGAGGATCTCGGACCTCGATCTCCTGATTGAGTCGGTAGTCCGGAGCCGGCATAGCCGTAGTCGGTGACGGCGCGTTCGCGGTGGCCGAGATGTTGGGCCAGCGCGAACAAGGCCGAGCCGTCGCGCAGCGCGGCAAATCGCGCGAAGGTCTTGCGGCCCTGATGCGTCGAGAGCCGCCAGGCCTTGCCCTGATGCTGTGGCACACCAAGCCAGACTGCGAAACGCTGCAGCAGCGAGCGCATGCGCATCGTCGACGGGATGCCCAGTGGACCGGGGCACAGGTCGCTGCCACTCGGTGGCGCCCGGAGGTCTGGCGGCGGCGCAGCCACAGCTGGGGGCGTCCAGCCTGCGCGCGATGCCCGGCGGACAGCGCTTCGAGAACGGAGATGGCGGCGACGGCCGGTGGCGGCGCAACCCACTCATGCGGCCGGCCGTTGTACTCGGCCTGGCGCTTGAAGATGGCGCCGACGATCACGGTGACCGCGTCGTCGGCGCGTGCCGGCCCCGACGCTGCACGCAGCCGGCCTCCAAGTGCAGGATCTCGCTCGAGCGCGGTCCGACCAGGTAGGAGATGACGACAAAGCATGCCGCGTAGAGCATGTCGATCGACGATGCGAGGTCGTCGACCGTAGGATCGGCTCGCGCTGACCAGGCAACTCGATGCGTGCCTGCTGCAACGCGCGAGTTGCCGCGTTCGTGCAGGCATCGACGAGCAAGCCCCGCTGGTTGGCGGCGGATATGGCTTCCGCGTAGACGTGCCTGGCTTGCAGGATCGGGGCTGCGCCGCGGTCCACCAGGTCGATGGCGCCTTGGATCAGAGCCACCGCCACGGCCTGCGGGGTATACGGCCAGTGGCGGATGTCCGCGTCGCGCACGCCGGCGACCTCGCCGTTGACTGCGGCCGGGGAAGGGGTCGATGCGCAGTCCGTCATCGAGCTCGTCGCAAAAGCGATGAGGTAAGTGAGCAGGTAGAGGTACTTCTGTACCGTCGCGGGGGCGAGCGCGTCACGCTGCGATTCCGGGGCGCTGGGCGATCGAGCGCCGAAACTGCAGCAGTGCCGTCGCGTCGAGATCGGCGAAGCACGTGAAGCCGGCCCGATCCATCCAGCGCACAAGCTCGCGCAGGTACATGAAGTAGCCGGCCGCCGTGCTTGCGCGCTGCGCCAGGCCCGTGCTCAGCGAGCGGCTGCGGATGAGCGCGATCGAGCTGCTTGCTGCTATGCAGTAGCCGATGCATACCGAGGCTCCGCGAAAACTTGCCCGCTCGGGAGCTTGAAGCGCCAGTCGACTCGCACCGGCTTGGCTTCTTCGAGAACGTTCGTCGGCTTGAAGATCCAGACCGGGTCGTGCCAGAGCGAGTCAAGGAACCATGCTCGATCGGCGCAGGTGCGCCAGCTCGCGCGCTTCCGGGTCCGAGTGCTGGTCTGAAGGCCTGACGCAGCGCGCATCGTGGGCGACCTCATCGAAGGTCGGGCAGCGGCGGCAACTGCGCCACCAAGGGATGCGCGGCCGCGAGTTCGTGGCTGGAAAAGCGAGGAAGGATGTCCTCCTCCAGGATGCGCAGCTGCGGGGCATAGAAGGCCTGCCAGCGCGCCGGGTGCAGCACTGCTGGCGGCCGCCCGCATGTGGTCGCGTGCCTGCAGCAGCCGCGCCAGCGTTGAAGGATCTGGCGTGATGATGGCGTTCGGGGCAGGTAAAGCAGCCCATGAAGTTGGTGCAAACTCGCCGGCCGCGTGCCCGGGGCTGCTCCGGCGAACGGGATCCTTGCAGCCGAAGCCGAACATCGACACGAGTTCCCCGGCGGGCACGGCTGAACCGTTGCCCGTTGGCTTCGAGGTGCAAGCCTGGACGCGTTGCCTGAGCCGTGCCCGCTCGATATGCCCGATGAAGGCTTCTGCAAGGCCGCGATGCGCGCGCGGTGCTGCGCCTCGACCTCAGGCGTCTGGACATAGCGCACGGTGGTGGACAAGTGCGCGTGGTTGGCGACGGCCTTGACGCGACGCAGATCGCCCGAGGCGCGGTAGAAGCTCGCGAGCACGCCGGGACGGATCGACACGAGGGAGAACCTGCGGCAGGCCGTGGCGCTCGCAGAAGGGCTTGAGCATATGCTTGACGGCGCTGCTGGATGAGCGCCGTCACGCCGCGGCGACTCTTATAAAGGAACAGCCGGTCGCGGACGCGCAGCGGGGGCCAATGGTCGCAGCCGTTCGTTCCAGGCGAGGATCTCCTTGACGAGCGCAGGCGGTTCAAAGCGATCGGCGCTGTTGAACGTGCGCCGTTGGATGCTGTTGGCGCGGGCCTTGAACCACACAAGTGCCTGACGATCGTCGAGCAACGGCAGGGACTGCAGGCAGTCGCGGCCGAGTTCGGCGATCGGATCGGGGTTGCCGGCCGCGTGGATCATGATGGCCAGGTAGTACGGCAACATCGACTCAGCGCGCGGATACAGGCATGGCTCGACCTGCCTCAAGCCACCGAACCGCTGCAAGGCCGTCTGGATCGGGTGCTGCCCGGCCCGCGACAGTTCATGCGCGGTGGGAACGATGCCGCCGCATCGCCGATCGATGTGTTCGAGCAGCCAGCCAAGGGTTCCCGGCTTGCCGGCGTCGGCGATGCGCTGCGCCGAGGCTGCCTCGCGACCGGCGCGTATGCGAGCGATGTCTGCCTCGCAGGCCCGCAGGAGCGCACGCAGTTCGCCTGCAGGCATCTTGCTGCGTGAGCGCCCATCGCGGTTGCGCCATGGGAAGGGGTTGAAGGGGTACTCGATGCAGGCGATGACGCCGGGCCGGCAGCGCTCGATCCACTGCAGCAGCTTGCGCAGGATGGTGTACGCACTCGCCCGGCTCGACTTGGTCCACGGTTGGCCATCGGGCCTGCACTGGGCGTTCAACCACTCGACATAGCGCACAAGCATGCCGCCATGAAGGTCGGCCAGGCTCGTGATCGCGCCCGACTCGCGTGCGAACCGGTCGAAGACCTTGACGTAGTGCCACCGCATGTGGATGCAGCGTTCGGCCATCACGCCGAAGTGGCACCAGAAGGCCTCGGCCAGTGCGCGCCGCACGTCCGCGGGCAGGCCGAGCGAGCCGAAGTCGACGACGGTTCGACGAACCAGACGGGGCGCCTCGTAGCAAGTGGACGACGCACCGACATCAACGACATCGGCGCTGCTTGCAAACTCGCGGGGCATCGGTCGACGACGCGCAGCCATGGTCATTGCGTTCCCGACAACAGCGTGTCCAGACACCTCCTTGAGCGTGCCAGCGTCCACGGCGATGGCGCGCAGGTAGCGGTCGGTGGTCTCGATGCGTTCGTGCCCCATGAGCACCTTGACGACCATCAGCGGGTTGATCGCGGCGCCCTCGCTGGCGAGCCGCTCCAGGCGTGCCAGCAGCATGCAAGCGAAGGTCGCTCGCAGCAGGTGCGTGGTCGCCTTGAACCCGCAGGCCTGCCCGGTCCGGCTGATGACGCGCTGATAGGCGTTCTTGCCGACAGGCGAGCCGCGCGCGTTGACGAACAACGCCGCGGGCTCCGCGGAACGACCTCTGCGGCGTGCGCGCTGCAGCCAAGCGCGCCGATAGCCGGACAGATATGCCGCCGTCTCGTCGAGCAGGCTCGCCGGCGCGATCACGTAGCCGGGCTTGCGGCCCTTGCGCGTCACCTCGATCGTGTGATGCGATGCCGCCGATGATGATGTCTGATCGCTTCGTGACGTCCTGGACGCGCAGGCGCAGCAGTTCGCTGACGCGCAGCCCCGTGTAGAGCTGCCAGCGCGCCATCAGGTCGTACGGTGGCGGCAACGTGGCCAGGAGTTCGCACGCCTGCTCGGATACGAGTGGACGTGGCAACGACTCGAACTGCCGCAGCACGAAGAGGCTCTGCTCGGTCGACCGTGCCGCATCCGCCCTGACAGGTCGCGGCTGCCTCGTCACCGCGAAGTTGCGGGGCGTGCCGGCCAAGAGTTGAAGCCTGCAGCCAATGCGTACGCACAGCCCACTCGTAGAACCGCAACACGCCGCGTACGCGATGGTTGATGGTCGAGATGCGATACGGTCTGCCGGTGTGGGCACTCGGCTGCGTCAGCATGCGGTTGCGATAGGCCACCAAGTCCACCGCGTCGGCGTCGTTCCACCGAATGGCGTTCTGCTCGAGCGTCTCGAACCAGTCGTAGAGGACCTCCGCGTAGGTCCTGAGCGTGTCGGCCGTGTGCGCACGCTGCACGAAGTGCTCATGCAGGAACGCAACCGCCGGCTCGATCAGCTGCCACTGTGCCGTGAACAGAAGAGGGAAGCCCACCGGCCTTGGCTCGCGCAACGGCTATGGCGTGCGCCTGCGCCGCCGCCGGCGCCAGGCGCTCGATCACCTCAGACGGATCTGGCAGTGATGCCTTGCGAACGATCTGAACCATGCCGACCTTACCTTGTCGTCAGGCGCTTCACCGCATCGACGAATGACAGGCCAAGCACGTGCATCGCCAGGTCGATGGCACCGCCACCGCCAGCACGCGCTCGCGTGTCGTACCACTTGGGCCCCGTGGTCAGGATCTCGAACTCGCCCAGCGCGGTGAATCGCGTGCCAGCGGCGGCTGTGATCGTCCTTGACAGGCAGGTACGTTGGGTCAAGCTTGACGTGCGTGGCAAGCAGCGCGAGCGCATCGCCGGCCGGCATCTGGCGAAGCCGTGTCAACGTCGAGGCACTGAACGATCTGCGTGATCTGCGCGCTACCATCACCGCGAACCCCAATGGAGTTGCCGCAAAACGCGGGACGCGCCGGGCTACTCGCCTCTGAAAGAGGCTTGGGCTGCTCGGGCATCACTCAATGTACGTAGCGCTGCTCAAAAGGCCAATCGTGTTGACACACGCGAATGCAACCTTCC
>CAWIOH010000012.1:0-16804 GCA_963837675.1 uncultured beta proteobacterium
CTGGATTGCTGCAAGCGGTCTGCTCCTGCTCGGCTGGTCGGTTCGCGGGGGTTGAGCGAGATCATGCAGACCTGGACCAAGGTCCAGTAGGAGAGTCGGTTCGCGCTTGATACCGTGCGGCCATGAGCAGCACCAACCCGTGCATGAAGCGCGGATCGCCACCGTGAGAGGACTGCTGGCTCTGGCCGCTGTCGGCGAAGCCGCGACCGGGTTCGCGCTGCTGATCGCGCCGGCGCTGGTCGGCAAGCTGCTGCTGGGCGCAGAGCTGGAAGGCGATGCCGCGATCGTTGCACGTGTCGCCGGCATCGCGCTGATCGGCTTGTCGGTGGCCTGCTGGCCGGGACCGCCCCTGCTGGGCATGCTGGTCTACAGCGCGGCCGTTGCCGCCTGGCTGGCCTACCTGCGACTGTCGGGTGCGGCCAGCGGGCTGCTGCTGTGGCCGGCGGTCGTGCTGCACCTGATCCTTAGCGCGCTGCTCGCCCGCGAATGCCTTTTGAAGACGAAGCCATGACCCGAGCCGCCGTGCCGCTGCGCGGCTGCACATGAACAGGAAGAACCAACATGAACATTCCACGCGTCGCCGGGCTGGCCGTCGCGGCACTCTGCCTGACCAACTCCGCGTTCGCGCAGGACGCCGGCAAGCCGGCCTCGGCGAAAGCAGCTGCCGTCGCCAGGGCCATGGACAACGCGATGACGCCCGGCGACTACCAGAAGCGTCTCGAGCCGATGGTGGGCAGCTTTGACGTCAGGGTCCTCATCTGGGTAGATCCGTCGCAGCCGCCGATCGAAACCACCGCCAGTGCCGTCAGCACATGGGTGCTGGGCAACCGCTTCGTGCAGACGATGCTGGTCGGCGGCGCTTCAGCCGATGCCTTCAACGCCATCGGCTACATCGGCTACGACAACGCCGCCAGGCACTACCAGGCGGCATGGATGGACGACGGCAGCACCGCGATGACGCTGTACAGAGGCGGCTTCAGCGCGGACGGCAAGTCCGCGACGGTGAAGGCCAGCGTCACGAACATGAGCACCGGCAAGCCGACGCCGCTGGAACTGCGCATGAGCCTCGGCGCGAATGGCAGCCACGTCACGCAACTGTGGGGCATGGGCCTGGGCACGAAGATGTTCAAGATGATGGAACTTCAATACACGCGCACCAAGCCGTGACACCCAACGCCACAGGAGACTAAAACATGAACACGACAGAAACGAGAAGGAAGCTCCCGCGCCGCAGCCTCCTGGCGGGGGTGGTGTTGCTGGCGGCCACGCAGCCGGCGTGGGCCATCTTTGGCGTGTGGCGCCGTGCTGCGCGCCGCACCGTGATCGTTGCCGGCGCTGCCACCACCGCCGCGGTTGCCACCACCGCCGCGGCCGAGTCGAGCGCGGCCGCCGCCAACCAGGCGGCCGCCGAAAAGTCGGCACAGGCCGCCGCCGCCCAATCGGCTGCGGCCGCGCAGCAGGCCGAGGCCGCCGCGGCCCAGGCCAAGGCGAGCCAGACGAAGACGCCGCAGCAAAAGCTCGCCGAACTGCAGTCGCTGTACGACCAGAAGCTGATCAGCGCGTCGGACTACGAGAAGGCGAAGACCAAGATCCTCAACCAGATGACGCAGTAGCACAGCTTCGCTACGGATGCCATCGTTGCCGACGTGCGCACGCACAACCAATTGCACAACCAATCAGGAGTGATCCCATGAAGTTCTCGAACATGCTCGCCATCGGCGCGCTGACGCTGTC
Source organism: uncultured beta proteobacterium (assembly GCA_963837675.1). Classification (GTDB taxonomy): domain Bacteria; phylum Pseudomonadota; class Gammaproteobacteria; order Burkholderiales; family Burkholderiaceae_C; genus Rubrivivax. Next base: position 1,735 of record CAWIOH010000012.1, read on the forward strand.
TTTCGCGACCGGCACTGCGATGGCTGCCACCAAGGCCGAGAAGCAGGCCGAAGTGGTCAAGGCGACGCAGACCGCGCTGGAGAAGTTCTACAAGTTCAAGCCGGAGCTGAAGGGCGCGGTGGCCAAGGCCCCGGGCTATGCGGTGTTCACCACGTATGGCGTGAGCTTCCTCATCGGCGGCTCCGGTGGCACGGGCATGGTGCACGACAGCAAGACCCAGAAGAACACCTTCATGAAGCTGGGTTCGGCCAGCGTCGGAATCCAGATCGGCGCCGCACAGAACGACATCCTGGTCATCTTTGCCACGCCCGGCGCAATGAACGACTTCGTCAGCAATGGCTGGGGTGCCACGGGCGGCGTGGCAGCGACCGCCGGCGCCGGCGGCAAATCGGCCGGCGCAGGCATGGGCGACAGCGCGACCGACAGCAGCCAGACCTTCACGCTGACGCAAAACGGGGTGACCGCCGGGGTGGCAATCGCCGGCGTCAAGGCCTGGAAAGACGACGAGCTGAACTGAGACAGACACGAGACAAGCTGATCAGCGTGCCGTCCAGGCAGCGCGGCCTGACTGACGGGCACACGCACTGCACTTCGATCAAGGAGTTGAGAATGAAATCAAGGCGAAATCTGTTGATCGCGCTGTCGCTGGCCGGGTTGGCCGCGATGCTGCCGAACCTGGCCGCCGCCGCCGACGCCAAGGTCCAGCTGATGTTCGTGCAGAGCGCCGACAGCCTGAAGGCAAACGACAAGACGCTGCGTCTGGTGGGCGTGTCGCGGCAGGCCATCTGGTTCAGCGACCGCCCGGTGCGCGAGGCGGGCCACATGAGCCTGAAGGACTACATGAAGGAATGGACGGCCGCTGCCGGGCCGAACAACTTCAGCAACGACCCGCCGAATGCCACGCTGTCGGTGTATCAGCCGGGCAAGGACGAGAACACGCTGACCGTGATCGAGATCAGCGATCCCAAGGTCGAGGGCAAGGACCTGGTCTACACGTACAAGCTGATCGAGGGCCAGATGCCGAAGACCGGTGCCGCCGCGTCGCTGTTCATCGACTGGATCGGCGTCGGCGGCGGCGTCGGCCCGGGCTTTCACGGTGTCGGCGTGGGTCGCCGCGGCGTCGGCTGGCGCTGAGAAATCTTCCAGGGACATCGGCCATGCAACGTCTCCTTGCCGCCCTTTTCACCACCGTGTCGATCGCGCTCGGCATGGCATTGCCCTGGCGGGCAGCCATGGCGGTCGAAGCACCCGCCGCCGTGCCGGTGATGGCCCAGCTGCTGTTCGTGCAGAACGCGCACGGATTCGAAGTGAGCGCCGATGGGCGAACGCTCACGCTGAAGGGCCTGAGCCCGACCACGCTATTCTTCTCCGACCGGCCGGTGCGCATCGCCGGCCACTATCTGAGCGAGGAATATCTGCAGTTCTGGAAGGCCGGTCCGGACAGCTTTTTGAAGGACCCGCCGAATGCGACCTTGTCGGTGTTCGAGAAGGGCAAGGACGAGCTATCCGACGTGGTCGTCACGCTGCGCAACCCGCGGCTGAGCGGCAACGACCTCAGCTACGACATCGCGGTGATCTCGGGCACGCTGCCCAAGACCAGCGGGCCGGCGTCACTGTTCATCGACATCATCGGGCTGCCGTTCACGCCGCTGTCGTTTGCCGGCGTGGCGCGACGCACCGCCTATCGAACGGTGGTCTGGGGAAGCGCTGCGGAGGCTTCGGCCGCGGCGCATGCCGCCCCGGCGCCGGTGGTCTACACCGCGCCGCCACCGACCACCGTGCACATCACCGAGACGGTGCAGGCGCCACCAGCGGCACCGGCGGTGAACCCGGAGCAGGCGACCGCGGTGGCCAAGCTGAAGGAGCTGAAGTCGCTGCAGACGCAGGGTCTGATCACAGAGGCCGACTATCAGGCAGCATCACAGAAGCTGCTCAACCAGATCGTGCAGTAGCCTGCGAACATGCAAGGACCAACCGATGCCAGTGACGCACGCACCGATGCGCGCCAGGCCGCCTGGCACGCCCTCCCGCGCCGCGCTGCTGTGTGCCGCCCTCGTCGTCACCGGCCCGGCCCGCGCAGCGCTGTCGGCCGAGGAACTGGCCAAGCTGGCGCAGAACCCGGTGGGCAACCTGATCAGCGTGCCCTTGCAGAACAACACCAACTTCAACACCGGGCCGCTGTCGGGCACGCAGAACATCCTGAACATCCAGCCGGTGATCCCGATCGAGGTGAACAGGGACTGGAACATCATCACCCGCACCATCCTGCCGCTGATCTGGCAGCCGGCGTTCACGCCCGACCAGGGCGACACCTTCGGCCTGGGCGACCTGCAGTTGTCGGCGTTCCTGTCGCCGTCATCGCCTGGACCGGGCGGGCTGATCTGGGGCGTCGGCACCATCGTGCAGGCGCCGACCAACACCGACGACAACCTGGGCAACAAGAACTGGGGCCTCGGGCCGACCGCAGTGGTGCTGAAGCTGGAACATGGCAAACCCCTGGGTCTACGGCGTGCTGGCCAACAACGTCTGGTCGCTCAGCAGCAGCAAGGCCGGCGAGCGCTACAACAACTTCCTGATGCAGCCGTTCCTGAACTACAACTTCCCCGGCGGGATGTACCTGACCAGCTCGCCGGTGGTCACCGCCAACTGGGAGGCCGACAGCAGCCAGCGCTGGACCGTGCCGCTGGGCGGCGGCATCGGCAAGATCTTCCACCTGGGCAAGCTGCCGGTGAACACGCAGTTCGGCGCCTACTACAACGTGGTGCATGCCGACGACGGGGCCAATTGGCAACTGCGCCTGCAGGCGCAGTTCATGTTTCCGAAGTAGCCGCAGGCAGGCACCGCTGTGCGGCCTTGGAGAACCGTCCTTGACACAAAATTCTTCAGCCATCGAGCGGCTGCGCGCACTGCCGAAGGCCGAAGTCCATGTGCACCTCGAGGGCTGCTTCGACGTCGCATTGCTGGCGCAATGGGCAAAGAAGTTCGGCGAGCCGATGCCACGCCCGCGCGAGACCTTGTTCCACTTCGAAGGCTTGGCCGACTTCCTGCACTTCCTCGATTGGGCCTGTGGCTTGGTGCGCACGCGCGATGAGCTGGCTGCGGCCGCGTATTCGTTCAGCCAACGGCTGGCAGCCAGCGGCACCGGGTATGCAGACCTGATCTTCAACCCGACGCACTGGAAGCCCTGGCACGCTCGGCTGCCGGAGATGATCGACGCGCTCGATGCCGGATTCCGTGCCGCCGAACAGGACGGCCTGCCGCCGGTGGGCCTGTGCGTCAGCCTGCTGCGCACGCAGTCGGCCGATGCCGCGGCCGAACTGGTGGACCTGCTGGTCACGTTGCGCCACCCGCGCGTCGTGGCCCTGTCGATCGACGGCAACGAGGCTACTGCGGGGCGAACGGGGCCGCGCTTTGCCGAGGCCTTCTGGCGTGCCAGGGCTGCGGGCCTGAAGCGCACCGTGCACGCGGGCGAGTCGAGTGGCCCCGAAGGCGTGCGCGATGCGATCGAGTTGCTCGGCGCCGATCGCATCGACCACGGTGTGCGCGCGATCGAGGATCCGGGCGTCGTGGCCTTGCTGGCGGACAGGCGGATTGCGCTGGGTGTGTGCCTGACTTCGAACCTGAAGCTGGGTGTGGTGCCTTCGATCGAACAGCACCCGGTCGAGCGGCTGCGGCAGGCGGGTGTGGCCGTGTCGGTCAACACCGACGACCCGGCGCTGCTCGACACCAGCCTGGAGCGCGAGTACGCGCTGTGCCGAGACACCTTCGAGTGGTCCGATGACGATGTGCGGTCGGTGGCACGCGCGTCCATCGACGCCAGCTTTGCCAACGACGACGTGAAGACACGGCTGCGCGAGGCGCTCGGCTGCTGGTAAGCGGGTCTGCAATCGATGGAAGCCGGCTATCGCCTGGGTAACCATCCCCCCGGCAGAGCCGGGGGATGGCGATCGCAGCAGTAAGTCCCCTGCCGTCGATGATTCCGCCGGCTGCGAGCACGGGCACAGGCCCGGCCAGATCGACGACGGTCGGAACCAACGCCAGGGTGGTCAGGTTGCCGCGAACGTGGCCACCGGCCTCCCACCCCTGCGCAATGAGGATGTCAGCGCCTGCATCGAGCGCCTGCTTTGCTTCGTCAGAGTTGGCGACGGTGACAATTACTCTCGCACGGGCTGCGCGGATCGCACGAACGTATGGCGTCGGGTCGCCCCAGAATAGATGGACAAGCCTCACACCGCCATCGAGCGCGGAGCGGACATGCGACACCTGACCCAGGTCGGCGCGGACGTTGACGGTGAACGGCCGATCGGTCAGAGCTGACGTCGCCTTGATGATGTCAGTAGCCGCTTCCGGCGCGACGGTCCAGATCGGGATGGATCCAGGTGCGCCCGCGTTGCTGACGGCCGCCGCAAGTTCAGAGCCCGCGGCGCCGCCCATCGGTGCCTGCATGATGGGCGCCCGCAGTGACAGCAATTTAGTGAGCGCCGTTTCCGTCGCAGTTCGAATTCGGTCAGGCCATGTCCGTGTCTGCCGCCAATCGGAACGGGTGAGTTGCTCTCAGTAGCACTCGCTCGCCTGGAAGAACCTTCGGACAGCATCGTCGACAAGTTGGTTTAGGGTATGTGGGTCGTCCAGCATCACGAGGTGGCCTACACTCGGCAGCAACTTGACATTGATTCCGCGACGCTGGGCAGCCGCGAGGTTCGTCGTCTGCCAATGGGGCGAATTGATCAACGCGACGGGCACTCTGATCTCATCGAGGCCCGCTCGAAGATTTCGACCGTTGCTCATGCTCGATTCCAGAGCCTCGATCCCAACTGCGGCAGGAACAGCGACGACGCCGGAGATGATCGCCTCAGCGTGAGCTGCATCGACTGTCGAAGTGAACATCGTCCGAACGAAGCCGCGGGCCGCCTTGGCGAAGTCGGCGCGGAAGGGAGCCATGAACGCCTCAACCTCTTCCGGCGATCGCTCTTTATCGACGTCGAACAGAGTATCGACGCCGACGAGACCAACGACGACGCTCCCCAGGTGGCGCGCCGCCTCTACGATGACCCCGCCACTCATCGAATGTCCGATCAACACGACCTGTTTGAGTCCGAGGTGTTTCACGACGGCAATGACGTCTTGAGCAAACGCCGAGATCGTGAACTTCCTTCGGTCTTGTCCAGACTCGCCGTGCCCCGCGAGGTCGACACAGACAACGCGGCAATGCGCCGCAAAATGATCGGCCTGTCGGTCCCAGACATGGCGGTCGCAACACCAACCGTGCACGAAAATCAGCGTCGTTTCCCCATCCCCATGCAGGTCGTAACGGATCGAAGCACCGTCTTCTGAGGGGACTACTCCGCTTCGGCCTTGCATGCTGGATTCTCCGCGCCTCGAAAATGTTGGGGGCCCTAGTCAGGCGTTTCAGCCCCAGCCTTCGCGGTCGAAGGGGTGCGCGAGTGTGAGGGCGCGGCCCGAGAGGGTCAAGGTGCATCCTTGGACAACCCCCGAGTCCGCCAGTGCCGCGGCCACTGGCGATGCGGCCGGCTTCGAGCACCACGACACGCGCGCCGCGGCGCGCCAGATGCCAGGCGGCGGTCAGCCCTGTGAAACCGGCGCCGACCATGGCGACATCGAAGCGGCCGTCGCGGTCAGCGGCGTCGTGGCCGGCGGCGCTGCCGCGCTGCGCTACCAGACGTGCGGTGGTGGGCAGGGCGGCTTCGCTGCGGCACCGCGTGACCGGCCGTCTGCGGCGGCGCGTATTCGACGCGCTTGAACAGCGCCTGCATCTCCTCGATCGAGATCACGCGGTCGGTTTCGATCTTGCCGTCGCTGATCTTCCAGACCAGCGCCGGGCCGGTGACGTCGCCGTTGACGTCGAACTCGACCGGGCCGGTCGCGCCGTTGTATTTGATCGGCTTGCCGGCCTTGATCAGCTCGAGCGCCTTCTTGAATTCGGCCGCGCCGGTGCCCACAGGCGTGCCGTTGGCCGCCTGCACCTGGCGCATTGCGTCCTTGATGGACGGACCGCTCAGGTCCTTGGCGATGTTCATGGCCAGGCCCATCACCATCACCGCGTCGTATTGCGTGTGCACGCCCGGGCCCTTGCTGTCGGTCTTGAACTTGTCCTCGAAGGCCTTGTTGAACGTATCCACGTTCGGGCCCGCCACCTGGGCGTTGTCCATGCCGAAGAAGTCGTCGACGTACTGCGCACCGACGCCGTTGACGAAGTCCATCGTGCGCATCGAGTTGTTCAGCGCCACGCGCTTGGTTCCGCCCAGGCTCAGCCATTCACGCACGATGGTCACCGCATCCTTCGGGAAGCCGATCAGCAGCAGGCTTTCGGGTTTTGCCGCCAGCGCGCGTGTGACCTCGGCGCGGTAGCTGGTCTGGTTGTCGTTGTAAGGCACCTCGACCACGATGTCGCCGCCCAGCTTGGCCGAAGCCTGTCGGTAGAAGTTGAGCATGTCCTTGCCGAAATCGGTGTTCACGTAGATCACGGCCGTCTTCTTGAAGCCGCGGCGCGCGGTCTCGCTGGCCGTGGCGAAGGCCTGCGTCTTGCTGGTCGGGATGGTGCGGAAGAAGTAGCCGCCGCTGCGCCCGTCGGCCGTGAAGGGGCTCGCGGTGGAGCAACAGCTCACCTGCACCACCTTGGACGGCGCGGTCACCGCGCTGATGATCGGCCCGGTCACGCCCGAGCTGATGGTGCCGGTGAAGGCCGGCACCTTCTCCACCTCGACCAGGTACTTGGCGGCATCCACGCCCACCGTGGGCTGGCCCTGGTCGTCGCGCAGGATGAACTGCACCGGGCAACCCTTGATGCCGCCGCCGGCGTTGATGTGCTCGAAGGCGAGCTCGGCCGACTGCGCGATCTTCTTGGTGATCGGCGCCATGCTGCCGGTCAGCGGCAGGATGCCGCCGACTTTGACCGGGCACGAGGCCTGTGCCGAGGCCGCGCCAGCCATGGCCAGCAGCGAGAGGGTGGTGAACAGCTTGACAATCATGGTGAGACTCCTGCGTGTGGACAATGAGACGAGGCTAGTCGCTGGTGTGGCGCGAGACAACGGCTTCTTCCCCGATGATGCCGCGCGGGCGCCACAGCAGCATGGCCACCAGCGCGCTTCCGATCAGGATCACCTGCACGGCCGCGCCCTGCGCCGCCAGCGAAGGCGGCAACAACTTGGCGACGGCGATGCCCGAGACGGTCCAGATACCCCACACCACCAGCGCGCCGAGCAGCGCGCCACGGTTGTTGCCGCTGCCGCCGACGATGAGCATGGCCCACGCCTGGAAGGTCAGGATCGGCAGGAAATCGAAGGGGCTGACGAAGCCGATGTAGCCGACGTACAGCGCACCGGCCAGGCCCATCAGCGCGCTGCCGATGACGAAGGCCTCGAGCCGGAAGCGGCGTGCGTTCTTGCCCAGGGCCATCGCGGCCAGCTCGTCTTCGCGGATCGCGCGCAGGACGCGCCCCCAGGGCGAACGCAGCATGCGCTCCAGGCCCCAGTACACCCCCGCGACGATGGCGACGAGCATCGCCAGGTAGGCCGGGTTGAAGGCGGACGGCGTGTCGAACCAGCCGGCCAGCGGCCGGCCGAGTCGCGTCAGCCCGTTCGGCCCGCCGGTCAGCGCCTCCCAGTTCAGCGTCACCAGCTGGATCGTCACAGCAATGCCGAAGGAGGTGATGGCCAGGTAGTCGCCGCGCAGCCGGATGGTCAGCGCGCCGATGGCAGAGGCGGCGAGCGCGGTGACGAACATCGCCGCCGCAAGCCCGACGACCCAGTGCAGACCGAAGTTGCCCATGTGGCCGGGCAGCGGTGCGGCGGTGAGGATCGCGAAGCGTGTAGCCGCCGATCGCATAGAAGCCCACCACGCCGGCGTTGAACAAGCCGGTGAAGCCCCATTGCAGGTTCAGCCCCAGCACGACAATGCCGAGGATCAGCACCACCGTCATGAAGAACACCAGGTAGCTGAGCATGCCGCTCATGGAGGCCCCTCGCCGAACGGATGCGTACGTCGATCCCCCGAGGGGATGAGGGCCGGCTTGGGAGCGGCTCGGCGCTCGGCCCTCATCGATCCCCCTCCCGCCGCTCGCCGAACAGGCCCTGCGGCCGCAGCAGCAGCACCAGGATCAGCACGCCGAAGCTCATCGACTGCTTGTAGCCGGGGCTGACCCACAGCAGCATCAGGTTCTCGGCCAGGCCGACCAGCAGCCCGCCGACCAGGGCGCCGGGCAGGCTGCCGACGCCGCCGAGGATGGCCGCGGCAAACAGCGCCAGCAGCAGGCTGCCGCCGATCTCGGGGTTGAGCTGCGGCGTCAGGCCGACGAAGACGCCGGACAGCGCCGCCAGGGCGCCGCCGATGAACCAGGTGGCGCGGATCACCCGGTCGATCTCGATGCCGCAGGCCGTGGCCAGCGCCGGGCTTTCGGCCGTGGCGCGCATGGCGATGCCAGTGCGGCTGTGCTGCAGCCACAGGTGCAGCGCGGCGACGATCAGCAGCGTCAGCGCCAGGATGAACACCTGGTCGGGCATGACGCGCACGCCGGGCAGGACCTCGATCGCGATCTGCAGCTCCTTGGTGTAGAAGCGCGATTCGTGGCCCCAGAAGAGCACGATCACGTGCCGCAGCACCAGCCCGATGCCGAACGAGGCGAAGACCAGCGTCAGATGGTGCGCGCCACTGCGGCGCAGCCGCTGGAACACCGCGCGGTCCACGCCCCAGGCGAGCGCGCCGGTGAGCAGTGCCGCCAGCAAGGTCGCCACCACCAGGCCGAGGCCGAAGCTCAGGCCCGCGGTGGGCAAGCCGGCACCGATGAAGCCCACCACCACCAGCGCCAGGTAGCCGCCCCAGGTCAGCAGCTCGGCATGCGAGAAGTTGGCGAAGCGCATGATCTGCATCGTGAAGCTGATGCCGATGGCGCCCAGCGAGATGACGGCGCCGGTGAGCAGGCCATCGGCGATGGCCTGGCCCAGCATGGCCTGCATCGAGGCTCACTGGACTACCCTGCGCACTGCGTGCTCCGGGATGAGCGCTTGGGAACGGCCCGGCGCGCTCATGCCGACGGCCTTCCGATGGCCGCCCAGGAAGGCCGCCGAGACCTCGGGGTCGACCAGCAGTGCGGCTGCCGCGCCTTCGATGCGGTTGCGCCCTTCGGCCAGCACGTAGGCTCGGTCGCTGCGGCGCAGCGCGCCCTTGGCGTTCTGCTCCACCATCAGCACCGCCACGCCCTGCGCCGCCAGTTCGCGCACGCGCGCAAAGACCTCGTCCACCAGCAACGGCGACAGCCCCGCGGTGGGCTCGTCGAGCACCAGCAGCAGCGGCTCGGTCATCAGCGCGCGGGCCATCGCCAGCATCTGGCGCTGGCCGCCCGACAGCGTGCGCGCGCGCTCGTAGCGCTTGTCGCCCAGCACCGGAAACAGCGCGTACGCACGCTCGATGCGCTCGGCCAGGAGCGCCTTGCCCTGGCCATGCAGCAGGTGCGCGCCGGCCCGCAGGTTCTCTGCCACCGTCAGCGTGGTGAAGACGTTGTTGGTCTGCGGCACGAAGCCCACGCCGCAGCGGATGACCTCGTGCGTGGGCAGCGCGGTGATGTCGCGCCCGTCTAGCGTGACGCGCCCGCCTTCCACGCCCACCAGCCCGACGATGGCCTTCAGCAGCGTGCTCTTGCCGGCGCCGTTGGGACCTATGATCGTCACCACCTCGCGCGGCGCCACGTGCAGCGACGCGCCGTGCACGATCGGCAGGCCACGCACGTAGCCGGCCACCAGTCGGTCAACCAACAGCAGTGGCTGGGTCATGTGCGCCCCTCGTCCGACGGGTACGTCGGCCGATCCCCCAAAGGGGCGCGGGCCGGCTTGGGAGCGGCCCGGCGCTCGGCCCGCCCGCATAAACCGAAACGCCTCATGTCATCGCCTCGCCCGGCATCTCGCCCAGGTAGGCATCGAGCACGCGCGGGTCGGCGCGCACCTGCGCGGCCGTGCCTTCGCACACCACCTGACCCTGCATCATCACGACGATCGGGTCGCAGATGCTCATCACCATGTCCATGTTGTGTTCGATGATCAGGAAGGCGATGCCGCCGCGGTGCAGCGCGACGATGCGGTCGATCAGCGTGTCCAGCAGGGCAGGGTTGACGCCGGCGGCCGGCTCGTCGAGCAGGATCAGCTTGGGCTCGATCATCAGCACGCGCGCCAGCTCCAGCAGCTTGTGCTGCCCGCCGGACAGCTGCGCCGCCGGCTGATGGGCCTTGGCCGCGAGCGCGCAGGTGTCCAGCACCGCCAGCGCGCGCTCGCGGATCGCGCGCTCTTCACGGGCCACACGCGCGCTGGCCCACCAGTTGTTCCAGAAGCGCTCGCCGGCCTGCGCGCCAGGCACCAGCATGACGTTCTCCAACACCGTCATCTGCGGAAAGGGGCGCGGCACCTGGAAGGTGCGCGCCAGCCCGCGGTGGAAGATGCGCTCGGGCGCCTCGCCCGTGATGCGCTGGCCGGCGAAGAGCACCTCGCCGGCATCGGGCACCAGCGTGCCGGCCATCAGGTTGAACAGCGTGGTCTTGCCGGCGCCATTCGGGCCGATGAGGCCGGTGATGCGGCCGGATTGCACCGTGAGATCCACACCCTGCACGGCGGCCAGGCTGCCGAAGGACTTGGCCACGCCGCGCAGTTCCAGCAGCTGCGGCAACGCGGCGCTGGCCGGGTTGTTCAAGGCTGATTCACCGTCGGGTCCACAGCCACGCACAGGGCCGTGATCTCCAGCTCCACCCGCGCGCCGTCCACCGCCAGCGGGCAGCACACGGTGGTGTTGGCCGGGCGCGCCGCGCCCAGCCGCTCCTTCAGCACCGCGGCCACGGCACCGATGTCGGCGCGATCGGGCACGTAGGCCACCACGCGCACGGTGTCGGCAAGCGACGCAGGCACCTCGGCCAGCGCGCGTTCGACGATGTCCAGGGCACGGTGTGTCTGGGTCTGGGCGCCATCGGCCAGCCGCCCGCTGGCGGGGTCGTCCATGCCCAGCGTGCCGGCGACGAAGACCCAGGCGCCGCCGGGCATGGGCTGCACCACGGCGCGCGAATAGCCCGCCAGCGCCTCCCAGGGCGAACCACTGCTGATGTGCCGCCGCGTGGTCATACCGACACCTCCTGGAAGCGCGTCTCGCGCCAGGTCTCCCGTTCGAGGATCTGCTTCAGCCGTGCCACCGCATGCCACAGATCGGCATGCGTGACGGTGGCTGGTGCCAGGCCGAAGCGGATGACATCGGGCTGGCGGAACGAGCTCACCACGCCTGCGGCCAGCAGCGCCTCACAGGTTGGCCCGCCGCCGGGGCAGCTGAAGGCGATGTGGCCGCCGCGCTGCTCGTAGCCGGCGGGCGAGATCTGGCGCACGCCCAGCGCGCCACATTGTTCGTGCATCAGCTGCGCCAGCGTGGTCGACAGTGATTGATGCTTGGCGAACAGCAGTGCCGGATCGACTTGCGCCCAGATGCGCGCCGCGCAATCCATCACCGCGTTCTGCAGCACCGGCATGGTGCCGGTCACCAGCGACAGCGGGCCCGGCGCGGGGGCATAGGCGCCGCGGAAATTCATGCGGTCGGCATGCCCCAGCCAGCCGGGCAGTGCGGGCCAGTCGCGGTCCTGCAGGTCGTGCCGGATGTAGGCCAGCGCCGGCGCGCCCGGCCCCGAGGACAGGTACTTGTAGCCGCAGACCACAGCGAAGTCGGCGCGGCTGTCCGCCAGGCCGACCGGCACCACGCCGGCACTGTGCGACAGGTCCCACAGCACGCGCGCGCCCACCGCATGCGCGGCCGCGGTGCTGGCCGCCAGGTCCCAGCGGTACGAGCTGCGGTAGTCCACGTGCGCCAGCACCACCATGGCGACATCGTCGCGCAGCGCATCGGCCAGTTCGGCGGGCGAATCGATGGCGCGCTCCGCGCAGCGGCCCTGGCCGTGGTGCACCAGGCCCTGCACCACGTGGGCATCGGTGGGAAAGCCTTCGGGTTCGTAGACGATGAAGCGGCGGCGGGCATCGGGCCGGGCCAGTTGCAAGCCGTAGGCCAGCAGCTTGTGCAGGTTGAGCGTGGTGTTGTCCACCGCGATCACGTCCTCGGGCGGCGCGCCCAGCAGCGGCGCCATCGCCGCGCCGATGCGCTGCGGCGCATCGAGCCAGTCGGCGTGGTGCCAGGCCTGGCGGCGCAGCGCCGACCATTCGCCGTGCAGCGCGCGCGCCATGCGCTCGGGCACGGCCTTGGGCATCGCGCCGATCGAGTTGCCGTCGAGGAAGATCGTGCCGGCGGGCGCGGGCTCGAACTGCGCGCGCAGCGCGGCTGTCGCATCGGCAGCATCCAGCGCCTCGCAGGCGGCAAGGGTGATCATGCGGCGGTCTCCTCGATGTCCTCGGCCATGCCGTAGAAATGCTGCGCGGCTTCGGCGCTGACGTAGCCGGCAACCACGTCGGCGCGCACCGCGCTGCGCACACGCTGGTGGGGTTCGCCGAAACCACCGCCGCCGGGCAGGTCGACACGCAAAGTGGCTCCGGCCGGCACGGCGATCGCGCCCTTGCCCTCGAAGACCACCTCTCGGCCCTTTGCGTCCTGCACCACGGCCACGCCGGGCGCGCCCGCGTGCCCGCCGGCACGGCCGCGCGCCGGGTTGGCGCGGCGGTCGAAGGTGGCGGCGGCGCAGCTGAAGGCCACGCCGTCGCGGCCGCCGACGACGATACGCTGCGCCAGCCCGCCGCGGTAGCGGCCGGCGCCGCCGCTGTCGGCCAGGAATTCCTTGTGCCAGAAGATCACGGGCGCCTGCGTCTCCGTCACCTCCACCGGGATGCCGCCGACGCCCGACGGAAAGGCGGTGGTCGCCAGACCGTCCTTGCCCGGCCGCGCACCCATGCCGCCCAGGCCCACGCTCATGGTGTTGAAGGCCGGGCTGCCGTGGACGCCGCTCATCGCCAGCACCCAGATGCTGCCGGCGCTCTCGCCAGGCACCTGGCCTTGCAGCGCCTGTTCGAGGCAGCCGAACATCAGGTCGGGCAGCATCTGTCCGACCACGTGGCGCGCCGTCACCGGCGCCGGACGCAGCGGGTGCACGATGCTGCCTTCCGTCGCGCGCACCTCGAAGCAGGCCAGCGAGCCGGCGTTGTTGGGCACCTCGGGCGCGATCAGGCACTTCAGGCCGAACACCGAATACGCGTCGGTGTAGCACTTGGGCGAATTGATGCCGCGCGCGCTGGCCGGCGAACTGCCGGCGAAGTCGACGACGATGCGCCCGTCCTCGTGCGCGAGTTCGGCGACGAGCGTGATCGGCGCTTCGTAGCCGTCGAGCTGCATCTGCGCGCGCCAGCGGCCCTGCGGCAGTCTGGCGATCGCCGCCAGCGCGGCGCGGCGCGAATGTTCGAGGATGTGCGCCGCCAGCGCGTCCAGGCTGGCGATGCCGAACTCGGCCATCATTTCCACCAGCCGCGCCACGCCGACCTCGTTGCTGCTGACCAGCGACAGGATGTCGCCGCGGGCTTCGACCGGGTTGCGCGAGTTGGCCTGGATCACCGCCAGCAGGTCTTCGTTGAGCCGCCCGCCGCGGGCCAGCCGCAGGTGCGGGATGCAGGTGCCCTCTTCGAACACCGAGCGTGCGTCGGCCGAGAAGCCCAGGCCGCCGACGTCGATGGTGTGGCAGGTGCTGGCGAACAGCGCCACCGGTGTTTTTGTTCCCGGCGCGAACACCGGCGTCACCACCACGTAGTCGAAAAGGTGGCCGGTGCCCAGCCACGGGTCGTTGGTGATGAAGACGTCGCCGGGCTTCATGTCCGGGACGGGAAAGCGCTGCATGAAATGCCCCACCGCCGCGGCCATGCTGTTGACATGGCCGGGCGTGCCGGTGACCGCCTGCGCCAGCATGCGGCCCTGCAGGTCGTAGACCCCGGCCGACAGGTCGCCGGCCTCGCGCGCCACCGAGCCGAAGGCCGTGCGCAGCAGCGCCTGCGCCTGCTCCTCGACCACGGCGATGAGCCGGTTCCACATCACCTGGGTGCGGATGCCTTGCAGCGGATTCATGGCCTCGATCATGCCTCGCCCTCCTCGTGTTGCCGCTGCAGGTGCAGGTGGCCCAGGCTGTCGACCTGTGCCGCCCAGCCCGGCGGCACCAGCGTCGTGGTATCGTGCTCGACCACCAGCGCGGGCCCGGTCAGCCGCGATCCGGGCAGCAGATCGAAGCGCCAGTGCTGCGCGAAGTCGAGCGATGCGGCCCGTCGCCGGGTCCCACACCGGCCGCGTGCCGACGGGCACCGGCGCGGTGGCGGTCGGCGGCAGTGTCGCCGGCACCACAGCCGCCGCGGCGCTGCTGACCGTCACCGACCAGGTCACCACCTCGACCTCGGCGCCGGGAATGGTGACGCCATAATTGCGCTGGTAGGCGGCTTCGAAGTCGGCCAGCATGCGCTGCACCGCCGCGGCATCGAGTGCGCCGCGCGGCACGGCGATGCGCAGCTCGTGGCCCTGGCCTTCGTAGCGCAGTTCTGCCAGACGCTCGACGCGCAGGCCGTCCTCGTCAATGCCGGCGCCGCGCGCCGCCGGCGCTACCACCTCATGCGCCTCGGCCTGCATCGCATCCAGGCGCTGGTTCAGCGCGTCCATCGCGGCCTCGCGCAGCCGGCCGTGGCTGCTGCGCACCACCTCGAAGGCCATCGGCGCGCGCAGGAAGCCGATGGCCGAGCCCACGCCCGCGCCGCGCGGCACCAGCACACGCGCCAAGCCCAGCTTGGCGGCCACGCGCGCGGCGTGCAGCGGCGCGGCGCCGCCGAAGGCCACCATCGTGAAATCGGGCAGCGACTGGCCGCGCTCCACTGCATGCACGCGCGCGGCGTTGGACATGTTCTCTTCGACGATCTCGCACACGCCTGCCGCGGCCCACAGGGCGTCCAGTTGCAGCGGCCGGCCGACTTCGGATTCCAATGCGGCGCGCGCCGCGGCTTCGTCCAGCGCCAGCCGTCCGCCGGCGAAGCGGCCGGCGTCGATGCGGCCCAGCACCAGGTTGGCATCGGTCACCGTGGGCAAGCAGCCACCGCGGCCATAGCAGGCCGGGCCGGGTTCGGCGCCG
>CAWIOH010000013.1:0-50286 GCA_963837675.1 uncultured beta proteobacterium
GCCAGTAGTTCTCACATCGTCCGGGGACATAGCAAGCAGATTGCCGGATTGCCGTCAGTCGCGAACGCCTGCTCATGGCCGGGACGAGCCAAAGCGAAGTTCAAGTTGGCCGCCGCAAACCAGTCATCCAAGGTGGGCCAACAGGGGAAATTCTGAGCGGATCACCAGGGGCCGATATTGGCCGGGATTGCCACTTCGCAACCGCGTTCGACAGCAGCCCTTCGGCTCAATCGCCGTTTTGCCCAACGACAGCTGTCGGCGAACTTTGCGAACGGGTAGTCCCGGCCAAGTCCGGATCCTCATGACAGGCCGCTTTCTGGCAACGCATTTCAAGGTCAAGGCAACAGCATGGCCCGCCGGACGGTCTCGACCCAGTCGTCGGCTTGGCCGTGATACCGGCCGACCTCTAGCCGGCTCAGGCGGCCGCATTGGCCTTCAATCGCCACGGTCGGAAATCCCTGCCCAGCGGCACGCCGCAGCACCTGCCGCGACTCTTCGATGTGCGACTCGGTCGGCTGCCCGGCGAGCTGCTCAAACGCCGCCCCGAATGCCATCGTATCCAGATTCATGTCACTGGCTAGCTCCAGCAACACGGCGGGCGACGCGACCTGGCGCCCTTCGACATAGTGCGCGTGCTGGATGTGCGCCAACGCGGTCATGCCCACTGCGCCGGCGCGCGCTGGATCGGACACCAGCGACTGCGCGACCAACACGGCGGTGATCGGTGGGCCGGAATCGAGTACGGCCCCTGTGTCGTTGAGCAGGCCATCGGTATAGGCTGTGCCGAACGGCTGCCCGGTCAGCTCGGCAATCCGCCGATCGTGCGGCATCACGAAAGCCCGCAACTCCGGCGTGACCAGGCGCCGCGCGACGCCAGCCATCATCCCGCCCCCATGCAACACGAACCGCAAGTCCGGCAGATCGCGCAGCGCGTGCATCAGCGGCGCGGCGCCGTAGCACCAGCCGCACAGCGGGTCATAGATGTAGTGCAGCGTCTTCATGGTCAGAGTCATGGTCCGGGGCAGTATCGGTGCGGTCGCGAACATTGGTCTGTCGCGGGCGCAAGCATGACAGCCCGGAATGCAGCTCACCACTTCATCTCGCCCTTGTTGACCTTGGCGCCGATATCCAGCGCGACCATCAGGCCTGCATTCGGGTAGGCGGCCTTCATCGCCTCGATCAGCGCGGCGGCATTCGGCGCCTGGGCCAGCTCGGTCTCGAAGCGCTGCCAGGTAGGCCAGCGTGTAGGCGATCTGCGAAGCGTCTTGCGCCTGGCCGGGCAGCATGTGGCCGGGCACGACGACGGCCGGTTGCAGCGCGGCCATCGCGGTCGAGCTTGCTGGCCCAGGCGGCACGCTCCTGCGCGCTCTGGGTGTCGGCCGTCCAGGCGTGCAACCCGCCGAACACGTTGACGCCGCCGACGATCGCCTTGATCGACGGAATCCAGACGAAGCTGCGATGCGGCAGCGCGTCGTCGAGGCCGCTCACTTCGAGTGCCTTGCCTTCGAGCGTGAGGGTGTTGCCAGCCATCACCTCGGGCAGCGGCGGCTTGATCGGCGCGTTGGCGCCCATGCGCGGGCTCCACACGGCCAGCTTGGTCGGCCAGCGTGGCTTCGATCTTCTTCACCGTCGGCCGCGCTGGCGACCAGCTTCGCGTCGGGGAACACCTGCTTCAGCACTTCGGCGCCGAAGTAGAAGTCGGGGTCGGCCTGGCTGATGTAGATCGTGGTCAACCTCTTCTTGTTGTCCAGCAACATCGCCGCAATGCGGTGGGCGTCGGCGCGGGTGAAACCGGTGTCCACCAGCACCGCCTCGTTCGCGCCCGACACCAGCACTGCGTTGACGTTGAAGCTCGCCGCGTCGGCGGTGTAGACCTCGAGCTCCAGCGCCGGCGAGGCCGCCTGTGCGGAGGCGTCGTTCGCCAGCACGCCCAGCGTCAGGCTCGCCATGGGGACCAGCCAGTGCTTCATCAATGTTCTCATTTCGACGCTCCTTGCATTCATTGAGGGCTCAGCCCGGACGGGCAGAGGGTGAAGGGCCTGACGTAGCCTGTGCGCCCATCGCAGTCCGAACTCTATTGGCATCAAGTCTGAAGATAAACTGCGATCACAGTGCATATTTGTTGCGCCAACCGATCTAATGAAGGAGGCACACATGGACCGCTTGACCGCGATGCAAGTCTTCGCCGAGATCGCCGACCGTGGCGGTCTCAGCGCCGCGGCGGAGTCGCTCGAGATGTCGCGCGCGATGGTGTCGCGCTACCTCGCAGGCCTGGAGCACTGGCTCGGCGTGCGCCTCTTGCACCGCACGACGCGCCGCGTCAGCCTGACCGATGCGGGCCAGGAAGCGCTGCAGCGCTGCCGCCAGATGCTCGAGCTGACGCAGGACGTGCGCGCCAGCGCCGGCCAACGCCAGCTCGCACCGTCCGGGCGGCTGCGCATCACGACCAGCCTGTCGTTCGCACAGTCTCACGTGGTCGGCGCCGTCACCGACTTCCTTGCGCTGCACCCCCAGGCCGAAATCGAATTGATCGCGCTCGAGCGCGCCGTCAACCTGGTCGAAGAGCGCATCGATCTGGCGCTGCGCATCACCAACCTGCTCGAGCCGAACCTGGTGGCGCGCCAGCTCAGCGTGTGCCGCTCGGTCGTCTGCGCATCGCCGACCTACCTTGCCGCGGCCGGCAAGCCGCGCAAGCCGGACGACCTGCGCCGCCACCGCTGCGTGGGGCGCGCGCACATCGGACTTCAGGAGTACCGGCTGAGCAAGGACGGACAGACGGTACGGGTACCGGTCAGCGGATCGCTGTCGGCCAATGAGACGCTGATCATCCTGCACGGCGTGCTGGCCGGCGCGGGCATCGGGCTGCTGCCGACCTACCTGGTCGGCGAGCACCTGCGGCGCGGCCAGTTGGTCCGCCTGCTGCCCGCCTGGGAACCCGAGACGCTGGGTATTCATGCGCTGTACCTGTCGCGCAGCCATCAGCCGCGGCTGCTGCGGGCGATGCTGGACTTCCTGGCCGATCGCTTCGGGCCTGAGCCGTCGTGGGACCGCGAGGCCGCGGTCGTGCAGCCAAGCGTCCGTGCTGACGGCTCCAAACGGGCTCTCATCGAAAGCCGCTCGTTTACTGGCGGCGCACATTTCATTGCCCTGCGGCGCATGACGCGCCCAGGCGCTTGCTCGGCTGCGCCACGCGCGCGAGCATCGCGCCCGGTTCTTGGACCTCCAAGCTCCGCGGTATTGGCTGGAGCACTACGAGCTCGAAGTGAATCGAGGCAGACCAGCGACGCCTCGATCACACCCCGGGGCAGCCGGGTCGCGAGCACTGCAAGCGGGTGCCGCAGATTGATCATGGCGTCGATGCGGCAGCGGAAAAAGTCCGTCGTCTCCATCCCAGAATCCCTCAGAAAACAGCCTCGATTGAAACTGGACTCAGGAGAAATCACCATTGGGACTCACCTTGCAAACCTAGCATTCATGCGGGTTCCAGGGCTTTTGTAGGGCCGACTAGGTAGGGTGGATGTCTGCTTGGCGGCGGCGAATCTGGCGACCTGAGCGTCGCCTGTAAGGTTGGCTCGGTAGCTGGCGCGCCCACCGTTGCGCTGCAGCTCGCGGCTGACCGTCGATGGCACTCGCCCGAGCCGCGTGGCGATGGTGCGGATCGATTGGCCAGCCACCACGGCTCGCGAGATCTCCTCACGCTGGGCCAGGCTCAAAGCTCGACTCGAGCGGTGCCTTTGCTGCGGCCGAATCCCGCCCGTCTCGTTCAAGATCCGACGGATCGACGAGTGCCCTCGATCGAACAACCCGGCAATCTCATGGAGCGTGGCGGCTTGCCTCCAACGCTCCCACATCAATGCCTTCTGGCTGTCTGGTAGTAGATCCGCGGTCGCTGCTTCATCCGCAACACTCCTCCTGCCCTGAGCAGGTTTAGTGTGTTGCATCGACCGGTTGAATCCGCCCGCTCGGGCGGGCACGGGTCTCGTCGTCGATGACGAGGCAGCCCCGACATGCTGCCGAGGCTCACAATCAACTCCGGTGCAGATCCGCTGACGGGGAGACGATGCCTGCCGTCTTTATCAGTTACCGCAGGGATGACACGGCCGGCAGCGCCGGACGCCTCTACGACCGCCTGGTCGATCGACTCGGTCGCGGGCGCGTCTATCGCGACGTCGATTCCGGGCAGCCTGGCGAGGACTTCGTCGAGACCCTCGGCCAGAAGGTCAGGGAATGCGACGTGCTACTAGCACTGATCGGGCCGGCCTGGCTACGCTCGGTCGACGAGTCAGGCGGCTGGCGCCTGGCGAACGAAGATGACCTTGTCCGGGTCGAGATCAAAACCGCTCTCGACCGCGGCATTCGCGTCATCCCCGTCTTGCTGCAAGGCGCGAAGATGCCGCGCGCCGCAGACCTGCCGTCGTCGCTGGCCAAGCTCGCGCATCGCAATGCCGTCGAGGTCCGCGACAGCCACTTCGACCAGGATGTGGCGCAACTGCTCGCCGAGCTGGCGTCGCATTCGGTGCTGCGTCGCTTGCTCCGCCCGTTCGTGCGCCACGGCAAGTGGGCGGCCGCCGCGCTGCTGCTGGTCGGCGCCATCGGCGGCGTGTATCTGTCACAGGTCGCGGTGACGCCCGAGCAGGCCCGCGTACGACTCGCGCAGATGGACATTCCATATACGGCAGATGCACTCGTAAGCGCCACGAAGGCGCGCGACGCGAAGGCCATCGAGCTGTTCCTGCGCGCCGGCATGGACCCCAATGCCAAGAACCGGAACGGTGTCGTGGCGCTGCAGCATGCCGCTGCCAACGGTGATGTGCCGTTGATGAAGATGCTGTTGACGGCAGGAGCCGATGTGGATCCTGCCCTCACATGGGCGGCGGGCAACGGTCAAAGCGAGGCGCTGCAACTGCTACTGAAACGGGAACCCTCGAAAACGGCGATCGACCACGCCCTGATCGCCGCCGACGACCAGCTCGACGCGGCGCGGCTTTTGCTGAAGCACGGCGCCGACCCCAACGCGTCAAACAAGCATGGCGAGACCGCCTTGATGGCCGCGGCTCGAAGCGCACAGCCCGAAGTGGTCAAGCTGCTCCTCGAGCACGGGGCGAAGGCTGAAGTGCTGCGCATGGGTGATAACCGCAGAAACGCGCTGTACGCGGTAGCCGACTGGAGGGGCGACGAGGACCGCGCCGTCGAAGTGGCGAAGTTGCTGCTTGACAAGGGCGCCGATATCGACGTGCGCGTGATTGGCTACAACAACTCCGGCGGTTGGACGCCGCTGCTGGCGGCCATGCGGGAACAGCGCTGGAAGCTGGCCCGCTTGCTGGTCGAGCGCGACGCCGACGTCAATGCGCAGTCCGAGTCGGGTGGAGACTACGACGAGCGCATGGGCTTCGGCTTGACGCCGTTGATGCTGGCGGCCAAATCGAAGCACCTGGAACTGGGCACGATCTTGCTCGACAAGGGCGCCCGCATCGAGACGAGTACCGTCACCGGACGGACTGCGCTGTCCTTTGCGGCGGAAGGTGGGCTGGCGGCGTTCGTCGAGGCCCTGCTGGTCGCTGGTGCTAACGCGAACGACCCGGACAAGAATGGCTGGACGCCGCTGATGTATGCGTCGACTGCGGAAGCGGCGCAGGCGCTGCTGCGCAGGGCGGCCAAACTCGACGCCCGGACGAATCATGGCAGCACGGTCCTGTTCGCCCACGTCGCGAATGGCAGCGCGACGGAGATCATCAAGCTTCTACTGCAGCATGGCGCCGATCCAAACGCGAGGAACGACAAGGGCTGGACGCCGCTGATGGCGGCTGCCAGCAACGGCAACGTGAAGAACGTGCAAGCGCTGCTTGAAGGTGGCGCCACCCGGGCGGCCAAGAGCCCCGCCGGCGAAACGGCGCTCGACCTCGCCCGCAAGGAGAAGAACGAGGATGTGGCCGATGTCCTGCTCTCGGACGATAAGACGGCGAAACTGCCGCTGCGCCGTTAGCGCCACAGGCCGGCAGCTTGCGCGCGAGGCCCGGCGGACCCAAAGGCACGAAGGATTGCGCTTCAACCGTCGAGGATCCCCTCTGGATTGCCCGGCCATCAGCCGCCGCTGGCGACACCTAGCTTCAGCGAGCTGCAGCTTGCGTTTGCCGTCACGAGCCAACCCGGCATCGGCAGCCCCGCCTCCTGGCGCAGGATCACGCGCTCGATCTTGACGCTGTCAAAGGTGGCTGCGCACAGAGTACGCATGAGGTAGTCGTGCCCATGCGCGTACCGGCCAGTCGGCCTGATTTCGTAACCAATGGGCGTCTCCTCCGGCAGGGCCTCGGTTGTGAATACGAAACAGCCAGGTGACTTCAACGCACCGCGGGCGGCCTGGCACACAGCGTCGAGCGGGCCGAAGTAGCACAGCGTGTCGGCGCAGGCGATGGCGCCAAAGGATGCCGCCTCGTGGGTGAGGAAATGCACGAGCTCAACCTTGTACAACGCGTCGTAGCAGCCACGCTCGCGCGCCAAGCGCAGCATGCCAGTGGAAAGGTCGCATCCGACCAGGCGTCGCGCATGGGTCCGCAAGTGCGGCCCGCACAGTCCTGTGCCGCAGCCGAGGTCGGCGATGTCGACGCGAGTGCCGGCGGGCAGGACGTCGCCGAGCGCGCGCTCCACGTGCAGCGGCGCCTGGTATCCCAGTTGCTCGAGCTTGCCGTCGAAGTGCGGTGCGAAGCTGTCGAAGACCGTCTCTACATAGGCGTCGGCCGCGCGATCCGGCATGGCCTCGTGGCCGAGCGCGGCCAGCTGATGGCGGATGACGACATTGTCCGGATCATCGGCGAGCCATTCGCGATACAGGCGCGCCGCTTCGTCCAATTCACCCAGTAAGACAAGCGCACGCACGACTTGGTCACGCGCGTGCAGCCGGCGCGGCCACTAGCGCAATCGCGCGGCTGTTGGCCACCAGGCCGGCATGACGTCACCGAGTTCGATCAGGGTGCGTGACAGGCCATACCAGGCTTCGGCATTCGTGGCGTCCGCCGCGACGGCACGCTCCCACGCGAACCGGGCTTCCCCAAGGTTGCCCCGGCCATGCAGCGCGGTGCCGAGGTTGTGCCAGGCGGGTGAAGACGAGGGATCGATCTCGATCGCGTGGCGGAAGGCCTCGACCGCCTCGGCCGCGCGGCCGGTTTCGTAGAGCACGTTGCCGAGGTTGAGCACGATGCCGGCTTCTCCGGGCGCGGCAGCCAGGGCCTGGCGCATCAGCGACTCGGCACGGCCCGAGTCCCCCTGCCGATGATGCAGGATACCCAGGAAATGCAACGCGTCGGGTTGACCGGGGTGTGCCAGCAGGACGTCGGCCAACACGTCATGCGCGCGTTCGGTGTCGTCGGCTTGCAGCGCCTGCACGGCGCTCTCCAGACTTTGCGTCAGCGTGTTCGACTCGCCGGACCCGTCCATGACGCGCCGATCGGCATCAGCTCACCTTGCCTGACTTGATGTTCCAGCCGAACTGGACCGGGCTGCCCAGGCTTCCCTTGTCATTCTGAGGGCGGTACTCGAAGTCGATCGCGCCGTAGGACATCGCGACCTCTTCCGTCGCGCCTTCGCCGCCCTCGCTGGCCTGGACCGACGTGATGAAGACCTCCTTCATGGTGACCTTGAGGAAGTCCTTCTGCCCTTCGCCGGCCTTGCGCGCCGTGAGCACGGCACTCGGCACGTGCCTACCCAGAACCGCCTGTTTGGCCAGTATCGGCGAGGCCTTGTCGTAGCGATGCACGATGCGCATTTCCTGCGGCACCGCCTTGCGCTTGCCGGCGGCAGCACCGGTGGACGCACCTGCTGCAGACGTCAGGCCCCAACTCCAGGACAGCACCGCCACTTCGCCCTTGTGATCCTTGTGCGTCGACTCACCATCGATGCCGTCGAACTTGATGTGGGAATCTATGGCCATAGCTTGTCGTCTATTCCGCTGAAGTGGACGTGAGCGTACCGGGGAACACGGGGCCGAGATGCCTGCAAACTAGGGAGCTCGCCGGGGCGTCCACTCCCTCGAAGTGAGTCGGACCGCACTCGGCGATGTGATGTTGGAGCCTCGTCGTCCATTTCAGCCTATCACGCACATCTTCAGCGCGCCGGCTCGCTACGGACAGGCCGCACGTACACACCGACGATGGCTGCAGCCCAAGCCACCTGCTGTCCAAGCTGTAGGAGCACACCAACGTGATGATCACGACCAATCTGGCCTTCGCGGAATGGTCCAGCGTGTTCGGCGACGCGAAGATGACCACCGCCTTGCTGGACCGGCTCACGCACCACTGCCACATCGTGGAGACGGGCAACGACAGCCACCGCTTCTTGCACAGCACCGCGGTGTCCAAGAAGCGCATCAAGGCACGCGAGCGGGCCAGAAGGAGCGACAAGCAGCCAACGCAGGAGGGCCGAAATCTGAGCGGCGCCCGCGCGGGGAAATCCGCTACGGGCTACGCCCTGCGCGGCTTCCCCCGCGCGCACAGCGATAGATCTGGGAGAGCGAAGAACCAGCCATAGATCTACACTTGTCCACAGCCGGTCGTCACGCGGCCGGCGTCCATCCCCGGGTCAATATTGGATCGGCAGGGTGGGTCAATATTGGATCGGCGCGGACAGACGGAGGAACTCCGTACGTCGGAACGTGGAGCAAGCAACTGATCTTTGTGCCATGCAACTCGTCGATCCGCGCCCTGCAAGGTTCGCCGTGGCGCAGGCCACCGCAGCTGGTAATTGATGATCGTCAGAGACCGCGTCCGGCTGCAATTGCAGTCGATCCCGTCGCATGGCACCAGTGTGGCGCGCGATGCACATGGCTGGACCACCACATAGCTGGCGTTCGCGAACTACCGGTGATGGCCGGCTGCGGATGCCCCATGCATCGATTTCATCGCCACATTGCGGACCGCCAACCTGCACTTTCAACGACAGCTATCGAGCAGGTAGATTGGGAAGTCGAATGACTGTTGCCAGTCTGAGGCGGGTGTCCAGTGCCGCGCCGTTCGCATAGGCCGGATTTCGCCGGCCTCTTCCGGAGCGCATCCTCAGCTTGGCCCCAAGCAAACCAACCCCACTGGGGGCGTTGCCCGTTGAAGGAGCGATGCCTGAAGGCAGTTGCCCCACTTTTGCCCCACCAAATAGGAAGCGGCGCCGAGAAGGCGCCGCTAAGTGCTTGATGCTCTACCGAATTTGGTAGGCGCGATTGGACTCGAACCAACGACCCCCACCATGTCAAGGTGGTGCTCTAACCAGCTGAGCTACGCGCCTGCGAAGCGGGGAATTGTAGCAGCGCAGCGGCGCTTCTTTTGCGCTTCACTTGCGCATGGCACGGCGCACGCCGCCAATGCGCGTGACCTTTTCGAGCACGGGCGCAAGGCGCCGCGTGTCGCCGAGCTCAACGGTGAAGGTCATCCACGCGATGCGCCCGCGCGAGTCGTTGACCGAATGGGTCTGCACGCCGCGCACGTTCATCTTCTCCTTGGCCAGCAGTTCGGAGATGTCGCGCAGCAAGCCCTGTCGGTCATCGGCCTCGACCAGAAGATCCACCGAGTAGCCCGCGGCGCCATCGACCGGCGGCGCGCCCCACTCGACGGCGATCAGCCGCTCCGGGGCGCGGCTGATCATGTGCCTCAGGTTGCTGCAATCGCTGCGGTGGATCGCCACGCCCTTGCCGCGGGTGACGAAGCCACCGATCTCGTCCGGCGGTGCCGGCCGGCAACAGCGCGCCAGCGTGGTCAGCAAGGATTCGACGCCCACCACCAGCACACCGCCGGTTTCAGCGCTGTGCCCGCTGCGCGGGCGGCGCAAGGCGACGATCTCGTCCGGGCTGGGTGCTGGCGCCGGCGGACGCAGCAGGTGCTCGATGTGATGCAGCGAGTATTCCTCCTTGCCCACCGCCTCGAACAAGGCGTCGGCCTGCTTGAACCCGAGTTGCTCGGCCAGGTGCTCGAGCTTGAACGCGGTACGCCCTTCGCGCTGCAGCAGCTTTTCCACCGCCTCGCGCCCGCGTGCGATGGTCAATGCCTGCTCCTGCGCATGAAACCAGGCCCGAACCTTGGCCTTCGCGCGTGCACTTTGCAGGTAGGCCGGCTCGCCGCCGAGCCAGTCGCGCGACGGCCCGCCTTCCTTCGCAGTGATGATCTCCACCGTCTGGCCATTCTTCAGCGGTGTGTGCAGCGGCACCAGCGCACCGTCGACGCGTGCGCCGCGACAGCGGTGGCCGACGCTGGTGTGCAGCGTGTAGGCGAAGTCCAGTGGCGTGGCCGCGGCCGGCAGCTCGATGACGGCGGCCTGCGGCGTGAAGACATAGATGCGGTCATCGAAGACGGCGTCAGCACCGGCAGGCGCATCACGCTCGGACATCTCGCGCTGCCAGGCCAGCAGTTCGCGCAGCACCGCGCGGCGCGCCTCGGACACACGTTCCTCGAACTCGCCGGCAGCCACCACACCGGCATAGCCGCGCGCACCGGCCTCCTTGTAGGCCCAGTGCGCGGCCACGCCGTGTTCCGCATGTTCGTGCATCGCGTGCGTGCGAATCTGTACCTCCAGCGCAGCACCGTCGCTGTCGCGCACCACAGTGTGCAGCGACTGATAGCCGTTGGCCTTGGGCCGGGCGATGTAGTCGTCGAACTCGCCGGCCACCGGCGCATACAGCTCATGCACGCGCGACAGGGCCGCATAGCAGTCGCCGACGTCCTCAACGATGACGCGCAGTGCGCGCAGATCGAAGACATGCTCAAAGTCGATGCCCTTGCCTTGCATCTTCTTCCAGACGCTGTACAGGTGCTTGGGCCGGCCTTGCACTTCGCAGCGCAGGCCGGCAGCGGCCAACTCGGCGGCCAGCTGTTGGCGCGCTTGCTCGATGCCTTTCTCGCGCTGCGCGCGCTTGCCGTCGATCATGGCCGCCATCTCGCGATACTGCGGCCGGTTGCAGGAAGCGGAAGGCCAGGTCCTCCAGTTCCCACTTGATCTGCCAGATGCCCAGCCGATTGGCCAGCGGCGCGAACACGTCCTGTGATTCGCGCGCAAGCCCCTGCGGGCATTCTACGCGACAGGCGGCGTAGTAGCGCAGCGTCTGGAGGCGTGAGGTCAAGCGCAGCAGCACCACGCGCAAGTCGCTGGCAAAGGACAGCAACATTTTGCGTACCCGCTCTGTCTGCAATGCACGGCGCTCGGCCTCGACTTGCGCATCGCGGGCCGAGCGCTGGATTTGTACCAATTTGCGCGTGTGGCTCACCAGGTGGCGTAGGACGGGCCAAAGGCCTTGTTGACGACCTCCTCGGGCCGTTGCAGAAAGTCGCCCGCATACACCAGGTAGGCAGCGGCGCGCATCGACGGCGCGGCACCGATGCCCTGCAGGATCGCGGCCACACCATCGGCGTGCGCCAGCGCGCCTTCGCCGGTGTCGAGTCGCTGTCCGGCCAGCAGTGGTTCGGCAAAGCTGCGCGCGCGGCGCAGCGCGTCCACCCCACCATCATCGGCCGCCGCGGCCCCTGGTGCACCGTCGGACAGACGCACGATCGACGATGCGTCGATGGTGTCCGCGTCGCTGGCGTGGGTCTTCATCGGTACAGGCGGTGGTCGAACTTTGTTGGCGGCATCGGTGGAACGGGCAACGATCCTAACAACGCGCTGCCGCGGGGTCGTGACGAGGGCCGTTGCCGCGACGCCTACGGCCCGGTCGCGCCTACTTCATTTGCACCGTGCCGCTGACGGTGGTGCTGACGCTGGCCTTGCCGGCTTCCACCGGCAGGGCTTCGTCGGCGGCCATTGCCATGCCGGCCCGCGCCGCGCGAAACATCGGCATCGGCGGGTTGGCGCCGTCGTTTTGGTGCAGCTCGACGCTGCGCAATGTCACCGCATTGAAGCCGAAAGCCTTGGCATGCAGCTCGGCTTGGCTGCGAAAGCGCGCGATGGCCTGTGCGTCGACTTCGGCCTGGACCTTGTCACGCGCCTCGCGCGACAGGCTGTAACCCACGCGCGCCACGCTCAACGTCGTGATTCGCGGCAAGAGACGGGTCAGCGTCTCGATGTCGCGCCCTTGCACCTGCAGCTCCACCGTGCCCTGCCACTGCGCGATGCCGCCTTTGGGTGCATAACGCGGCAACACCGAGAAGTTGCCGGTGCTCACCTCCACCTGGCCTGCACGCGCCATCTTGCGCGCCTCGGCCAGCGCCGCGTCCAGCGCCTGCACCAGTTGCGATTGCACGGCGGCGGCATCCGCGCCCTCGCGCTGCGTGGAAAAGACCAGACTCAGCAGGTCTCGCGTCACCTCCACGCTGGCACTGGCGGACAGCGTCAGCAGGTTGTCGGCGTTACCGGGCCCGGCGGAGAAGCCTTGCGCGCGCAGCGGCAGCGTCGAACTCGCGGCAATCACGACGAAGAACTGCGCGGCGACTCGGAAAGCACGGGATTGCATGACTTCGGCTCCTGATGCATGACGGCCAGCGATGTTCGGGTGTCGGTCGGTATGTGCCATCGGTCACACCGCGCCACCGCCTGGGAAAGGCGGGTGCAAATTGAGCTGTAACAGATGGTCAATAACATGGCTTGAGGCCTCAAGAACGCTTGCACAATGCCGTTGTTACAAATTTGGAGTCCGGAATGACCCAAGCGCCCAACCCGCGGCCCAACCGCGTGGTGATTGTCGATGACGACGCACGCATCCGCGATCTGCTGCGCCGTTACCTGACGCAGGAAGGCTTCGACGTGCTGCTGGCCGAGGATGCCAAGGCGCTAAACCGCCTGCTGATGCGTGAGACCGTGGACCTGATCGTGCTGGACCTGATGCTGCCGGGCGAAGACGGCTTGTCGATCTGCCGGCGGTTGCGCTCGCTGAAGGACACCACGCCGATCATCATGCTGACCGCCAAGGTCGAGGATGTCGATCGCATCGTCGGCCTCGAGGTGGGTGCCGACGACTACCTGCCCAAACCCTTCAATCCACGCGAACTGCTGGCGCGCATCCACGCGGTGCTGCGCCGCCGGCCGGCGCTGGAGGCGCCGGGCGCGCCGTCGCAGGACGCGCAGAGCGTGAGCTTCGGGCCCTTCGAGTTCGACTTGTCGCTGCGCCGGCTGGTCAAGGAAGGGCAGCAGATCTCGCTGACCACGGGCGAGTTCTCGATGCTCAAGGCCCTGGTGCGGCATCCGCGCCAGCCGCTGTCGCGCGACAAGCTGGCGCAGCTGGCGCGCGGCCGCGAGTTCGAGCCCTTCGACCGCAGCCTGGACGTGCAGATCTCGCGGCTGCGCAAGATGCTCGAGCCCGACCCGGCGCAACCGCGCTACATTCAGACGGTGTGGGGCGTGGGCTATGTCTTCGTG
Source organism: uncultured beta proteobacterium (assembly GCA_963837675.1). Classification (GTDB taxonomy): domain Bacteria; phylum Pseudomonadota; class Gammaproteobacteria; order Burkholderiales; family Burkholderiaceae_C; genus Rubrivivax. The sequence goes on from CAWIOH010000013.1 coordinate 13,321, forward strand.
CCGGACGGCCAGCACGCCTGATCGCGGCGCGACCTAAGGGCGCGGCGTGCGCGGCATGGGCCTTATGGCGGCAGCGCGCATCGCCGTGGCGCCGGCCGGTGCCGCGCCCGCCGGCGGGCCACTGCGGCGCACCGGTGACCGGCTTCGACGACGTATCAAAGTGGCGCGCAAACCCGTTCAACTGAGCCTGTTCTGGCGCACCTTCTTTCTGCTGGCGCTGCTGCTGGCCGGCGGCGTCTTTGCGTGGGTGCAGACGCTGCGCGCCCTGGAGTTCGAGCCGCGCGCGGTGCAGGCGGCGCAGCAGACCGCCGACCTGGTGAACCTGACGCGCACCGCGCTGCGCACCGTGGATGCCATCAACCGCGTCGCACTGATCAAGACCATGGCCGGCAAGGACAGCGTGCGTGTGCTGCCGCGCGAGCCTGCCGACCGCTGGGAGCCCTTTGCCACCGATCGCTTCAGCCGCACCGTGACGGAAGAGCTGAAGTCGCGCCTCGGCCCCGATGCAGTGGTGGCGCGCAGCGTCAACGACCTGCCCGGCATGTGGGTCGGCTTCTCGATCGACCGCGATCGCTACTGGCTGCACACCGACACGGCCCATGCCGGTCCGCTGACCGGCAGCACCTGGTTCGTCTGGGTCGGCATTGCCCTGATGGCGACGTTGGTGGGTTCGGTGGTGATTGCGCGCTTGATCAACCGGCCGTTGCGCGAACTGTCCTTCGCCGCCAGCCGCATCCGCGAGGGCGACCTCGATTCGCGCCTCGACGAGAACACGTTGACCAGCGAGATCCGCGAGGTCAACCGCGGCTTCAACCGCATGGCGCGGGAACTGGCCAAAGTGGAGGAAGACCGCGCGGTGATGCTGGCCGGCATCTCGCACGATCTGCGCACGCCGCTGGCGCGGCTGCGGCTGGAAACCGAGATGAGCGTCGGCAACGAAGAAGCCAAGGCCAACATGGCGCTGGACATCGAGCAGCTCGACGCCATCATCGACAAGTTCATGGACTATGCGCGCCCGGGGGACACCGAGTTGCGCCCGGTGCACCTGTCGCACCTGATCGACCGCGAGGCGGCGCCCTTCCGCGACCCGAAGGAAATCCGCATCAGCTCACGCCTGGCCATCGACCTGGCGGTGATGGCCGACGACACCGAGCTAGGCCGCGTGTTCTCCAACCTGTTCGAGAACGCGCGGCGCTACGGCCGCAGTACCAACACCGGCATCGCCGTGGTCACGGTGAGCAGCGCGCGCACCGGGCCCTGGGCGATCGTCACCGTGCGCGATCGAGGCCCGGGCGTGGCCGCGGAGAAATTGAGCCAGCTGACCACGCCGTTCTTCCGCGGCGACGCGGCGCGCACCGCTGCCACGGGCGCCGGGCTGGGCCTGGCGATCGTGGAGAAGTCGCTGCAACGCATGGGCGGGACGCTGGAGCTGGCGAATGCGCCCGATGGCGGGCTGATGGCGCACATCCGGCTGAAGCTGGCGCCCTGATCCCCGACTTCACGCGCGGGCCAGCAGACACACCGCGCGCGCCTCGATGGCGCGGCCCTCGCCCACCGGGCCCATCTTTTCGGCCGTCTTGGCCTTGACGTTGACACAAGCCGCGTCGATGCCCAGCGCAGCGGCGATGTTGGCGCACATCGCCGCGACGTGCGGCGCCATCTTCGGTGCCTGAGCGACGATGGTGCTGTCCACGTTGACGACCGCCCAGCCCGCGGCCCGCACGCGCCGCGCGGCTTCGCGCAGCATCGCGGCCGAGTCGGCGCCCTTGAAGGCTGCATCGGTATCGGGGAAGTGGCGGCCGATGTCGCCCTGGGCAGCGGCGCCGAGCAACGCATCGGTGATCGCGTGCAGCAACGCGTCGGCATCCGAATGACCGAGCAAACCGTGGCTGTGGTCAATGGTCACGCCGCCCAGTACCAACGACCGCCCGGCCACCAACGCGTGCGTGTCCCAACCTTCGCCAATGCGCAGCACCTGTGTCATGAGCCGGTCCTTCCTTCGCGCGTGCGCAGCAATCGTTCGGCCAAGGCCAGCTCCTGCGGCCAAGTGATCTTGAAGTTTTCCAGCTCACCGCGCACCAGCAACGGCGCGTGGCCCATGGCCTCGATGGCGCCGGCCTCGTCGGTGACCGCGTCACCGGAGCGCGCCAACGCCTGCTCAAGCAAGCCCAGGCGAAACATCTGCGGCGTCTGCGCCGCCCATCGGTTGGCGCGCGACATCGTGCGCAGCGATCGGTCGGCCCCGGCCTGCTTCAGCGTGTCGGCCAGCGGCAGCGCAAGCAGGCCACCCACGGCGTCGCCCTGGCAGGCGTCGATCAAACGGTCCACCCACTCGGGTCGGAGCAGGCAGCGCGCGGCATCATGCACCAGCACCCAGTCCTGCGGGCCAGCGCCTCGGCGCGCCAATTCGGCCAGGCCGTTGGCCACGCTGGCCGCACGGGTGGCGCCGCCGCAGAGCGCAACCCAGGCACGCTCACCATGGAAGCTGGGTGCCTGGGCCACAAAGTGCGTATCGCCCGGGCTCAGAACGACCAGCGTCGCGTGAAGCCGCTTGACCTGCGCCAGCGCCGCCAAGGTGTGCGCGACCATTGCTCGCCCGTCGATCGGCGCATATTGCTTCGGTCCTGGCAGGCCGATCCGCGCGCCGATGCCGGCGCAGGGCACCAAAGCGAACAGTCGCGGCGCCGCAGCGAGCGCGCTCACCACCTGGTGGATGTTCGGCGCCGGCATGGTTGGCTCAGTTGGACATGAAGACGCACAAGTGTATAGATCTGGCGCACACCATCCGGCAAGATCCCGCAGGGTTGGCGCGGCCCTGGCTGGCTCGGCTGGCCACTGCCTACAATGCCGCCAACGCCCCGCAACCCTGGTTGCGGGGCTTTTTCCGTTACCCGCCCATGCAGTTGCCCTCGATTGCCCGCGCCAAGCGCTTCGCCCTGCCCCGGCCCATCGGATCGGCCGACGCCTTGCTGCTGGCCCGTCATGCGCAACAGCGTGCGGCCGCCGGAGAGATGCTGTGCATCCTCGCCGCCGACCCCGCCGATGTGCAGCGGCTGGCCGACGAACTGCCTTTTTTTGCGCCGGCGCTGCGGGTGGCCGTGTTCCCGGACTGGGAGACGCTGCCCTACGACAACTTCTCACCGCACCAGGACCTGATCTCGGAGCGGCTGGCCACGCTGTGGCAGGTGCGCTCCAGCAATGTCGATGTGGTGCTGCTGCCCGCCACCACCGCGCTGACGCGCCTGGCGCCACCGGCGTTCATGGCTGGCTACACCTTCCACTTCAAGCAGAAGATGCGGCTGAACGAGGCCGCGCTGAAGGCGCAGCTCACGCTCGCTGGCTACAGCCATGTCAGCCAGGTGGTGTCGCCGGGCGAATACGCGGTGCGCGGCGGGCTGATCGACCTGTTCCCGATGGGCTCGCCAGTGCCCTACCGCGTGGACCTGTTCGGCGACGAGGTGGATTCGATCCGCACCTTCGATCCCGACACACAGCGCAGCCTGTACCCGGTGCCCGAGGTGCGGCTGCTGCCGGGGCGCGAGTTCCCGATGGACGAGGCGGCGCGCAACGCCTTTCGGGCACGTTGGCGCGAGCAGATCGAAGGTGACCCGAGCCGGCATCGCATCTACAAGGACATCGGCGCAGGCATCGCCACCGCCGGCATCGAGTACGTGCTGCCGCTGTTCTTCGAAGAGACCGCCACGATCTTCGACTACCTGGGAGAGAACGCCGCATTGGTGCTGCACGGCGAAATCAACGACGCATTGCAGCACTTCTGGACCGACACGCGCGAGCGTCACCGCTTCCTTCAGCACGACCCCGAGAGGCCGATCCTGCCGCCCGAAGTGTTGTTCCTGCCGGTCGAGGACTTCTTCGCCCGCGCCAACGCACACGCGACGCTGCTGCTGCGTGGCTCGGGACAAACCGACTGGGCCCGGCCGCTGCCCGACGTCGGTGTCGAACGCGGTGCGACCGAGCCGCTGGCGGCGCTGGAAAAGCACCTCGACACCACACCGCACCGCGTGCTGTTGGTGGCGGAGAGCGAGGGCCGGCGCGAGAGCCTGCTCGAACTGCTGCGCGACCACCGCATCGACGTGCCCAGCGTGGCCACGCTGGCCGAGTTCGAGGCCGGCGACGAGAAAGTGGCGATCACAGCCGCGCCGCTGGCTTCGGGCTTTCACTGGCACGAAGCCGACACCTCGATCCAGTTCATCACCGAGACCGAGCTTTTCGCCAGCACGCCGCAGGCGCGGCGACGCCGCAAGCAGGAGCAGACGAGCAGCGTCGATGCGCTGATCAAGGACCTGTCGGAGCTGAAGATCGGCGACCCGGTGGTGCATTCGCAGCACGGCATCGGGCGCTACCAGGGCTTGAAGCACATCGACCTGGGCGCGGGCGAAGGCGGGGCCAGCGAATTCCTGCACCTGGAATATGCCGACAAGGCGACGCTCTATGTGCCGGTGTCGCAGTTGCACCTGATCAGCCGCTACACCGGCGTCAGCGCCGACGAAGCGCCGCTGCACCGTCTCGGTTCGGGCCAATGGGACAGGGCCAAGCGCAAGGCCGCCGAGCAGGTGCGCGACACCGCCGCGGAACTGCTGAACCTGTATGCGCGCCGCGCCGCGCGCGAAGGCATGGCGCACCGCTTCAGCCCGCACGACTATGAAGCCTTTGCCACCAGCTTCGGCTTCGAGGAAACCGCTGATCAGCAGGCCGCCATCCATGCGGTGATCCAGGACCTGATCAGCCCGAAGCCGATGGACCGGCTGGTTTGCGGCGACGTCGGCTTCGGCAAGACCGAGGTGGCGCTGCGCGCCGCCTTCGTCGCCGTCCACGGCGGCAAGCAGGTGGCCATCCTGGCGCCCACCACGCTGCTGGCGGAGCAGCATTACCAGACGCTGGTCGATCGCTTCGGCGCGTGGCCGGTGAAGGTGGCGGAGATGTCGCGCTTCCGCTCGACCAAGGAAACTGCCGCGGCGATGGCCGGCATCGAGGACGGCACGATCGACATCGTCGTCGGCACGCACAAGCTGCTGAGCCGGACGGTGAAGTTCAAGCGCCTGGGGCTGCTGATCATCGACGAGGAGCACCGCTTCGGCGTGCGCCACAAGGAAGCGATGAAGGCGCTGCGCGCCGAGGTCGACGTGCTGACGCTCACCGCCACGCCGATCCCGCGCACGCTGGGCATGGCGCTGGAAGGCCTGCGCGACCTGAGCGTCATCGCCACCGCGCCGCAGCGCCGGCTGGCGATCAAGACTTTCGTGCGCGCCGAAGGCAATGCCGTGATCCGCGAGGCCGTGCTGCGCGAGCTGAAGCGCGGCGGGCAGGTGTACTTCCTGCACAACGAGGTCGAGACCATCCAGAACCGCAGGCGACAAGCTGGCCGCAACTGGTGCCCGAAGCGCGCATCGCCGTGGCGCACGGCCAGATTGCCCGAGCGCGAGCTGGAAAGTGTGATGCGCGACTTCGTCGCGCAGCGCCACAACGTGCTGCTGTGCTCGACCATCATCGAGACCGGCATCGACGTGCCCAGCGCCAACACCATCGTCATGAGCCGCGCCGACAAGTTCGGCCTGGCGCAGCTGCACCAGCTGCGCGGCCGCGTGGGCCGCAGCCACCACCAGGCCTATGCCTATCTGCTGGTGCCCGACCTGCAGGGCCTGAGCAAGCCGGCCCAGCTGCGGCTGGACGCGATCCAGTCGATGGAAGAGCTGGGCTCGGGCTTCTATCTGGCGATGCACGACCTGGAGATCCGCGGCGCCGGCGAGGTGCTGGGCGAAAACCAGAGCGGCAACATGATGGAGGTCGGTTTCCAGCTCTACAACGACATGCTGGCCGAAGCCGTGCGTTCGCTGAAGGCCGGGCATGAGCCGGACCTGCTGAGCCCCTTCGGCGCCACGACCGAGATCAATCTGCATGCCCCTGCGCTGCTGCCCGACAGCTATTGCGGCGACGTGCATACGCGGTTGAGCCTGTACAAGCGCCTGGCGACGGCCGAGCGCGCCGAGCACATCGACGCGCTGCTGGAGGAGATCACCGACCGCTTCGGCAAGCTGCCGTCGCAGGGCCAGACGCTTGTTCGACACCCACCGCCTGCGCGTGCTGGCCAAGCCCTACGGCGTGAGCAAGATCGACGCCGGCCCGAAGCTGATGAGCCTGAGCTTCCAGCCCAACCCGCCGGTCGACGCCGCGGCGATCATCGCGCTGGTGCAGAAGAACCGGCACATCAAGTTCGCCGGCAATCGAAAAGCTGCGCATCGAGCGCGAGCTGTCCGATCCGAAGGACCGCGCGCAGTTCATGCGCGAGTTGTTGCGTGCGCTGGGCCAGCCCTTGAAGGCGATGAGCCCGCATGAACGCTGCCGAATTCGCGTCGGGCCTGTTCATCCGCAAGCTCAAGCCGCCGTTGCGACTGGCCGACTACAAGCTGGTGGCCTTCGACATGGATTCGACGCTGATCAACGTCGAGTGCGTCGACGAGATCGCCGACCTGGCCGGGCGCAAGAGCGGATGTGGCCGCCATCACCGAAGCCGCGATGCGCGGCGAGATCGGCGACTTCAAGGACGCGCTGCGCCGCCGCGTGGCGCTGCTGGCAGGCGTCAGCGAGGCGGTGCTGCAGCAGGTGTACAACGAGCGGGTGCAACTGAACCCCGGCGTCGAGCAGTTCGTGCGCGCCTGCCAGGCGGCAGGGCTGAGGACGCTGCTGATTTCCGGCGGCTTCAGCTTCTTCGCGAGCGTATCCGCCAGCACCTGAAGCTGGACTTCGCGCGTGCCAACTCGCTGGGTGTTTTCAACGGCAAGCTGACCGGCACGCTGCAGGACCGGCCCTGGGGCGACATCGTCGACGGCGCCGAGAAGAAGCGCGTGCTGCTCGAGGTGTGCGAGCTGATGGGCATCGGCACCGATCAGGCGATCGCCGTGGGCGACGGCGCCAACGACCTGCCGATGATGCAGGCCGCAGGCCTATCGATTGCCTACCACCCGAAGCCGGCGGTGCGCGAGCAGGCGATGATCTCGATCATGTCCGGCGGCATGGATCGCGCACTCGAACTCTTTGCCCGCTGAAGGCCGGCGCTTAGCATCACACACTCGATCAACCGGAGGAGACCGCCATGAGCACACCCACCAAGTTCCTGCTCGACGAGAGCAAGATGCCCAAGCATTGGTACAACATCAATGCCGACCTGCCGGTGCCGCTGGCGCCGGTGCTGCACCCCGGCACGATGCAGCCGGTGGGGCCGGACGACCTGGCGCCGCTGTTCCCGATGGAGCTGATCCTGCAGGAGGTGTCCACCGAGCGCGAGATCCCGATCCCCGAGCCGGTGCGCGAGGTCTTCAAGCTGTGGCGCCCTTCCCCGCTGATCCGCGCCCATCGCCTGGAGAAGGTGCTGGGCACACCGGCGAAGATCTACTACAAGTACGAAGGCGTGTCGCCGGCCGGCAGCCACAAGCCGAACACCGCCGTGCCGCAGGCCTGGTACAACGCCCAGGCCGGCATCAGGAAGCTCAGCACCGAGACCGGCGCCGGCCAATGGGGCAGTTCGCTGGCCTTTGCCGGCGCGCTGTTCGGGCTGCAGGTGCGCGGTGTTCCAGGTGCGCGTGTCCTACGACCAGAAGCCCTACCGCCGCGCGCTGATGGAAACCTACGGCGCCACCTGCGTGGCCTCGCCGTCGAACGAAACCAATGCCGGCCGCGCGATCCTGGCGCAGCGCGCCGACCACCCCGGCTCGCTGGGCATCGCCATCTCGCGAGGCGGTGGAAATCGCGGCGACGCAACGACGACACCAAGTACGCGCTCGGCTCGGTGCTGAACCATGTGCTGATGCACCAGACCATCGTCGGCCAGGAAGCGATGCTGCAGATGGAGATGGCCGGCGACGACCCCGACGTGATCGTCGGCTGCACCGGCGGCGGCAGCAACTTCGCCGGCATCAGCTTCCCGTTCCTCGGCACCGCAGTTGCGCGGCGGCAAGAAGCGCCGCATCGTCGCGGTGGAGCCGGCGGCCTGCCCCTCCCTGACGCGCGGCAAGTTCGCCTACGACTTCGGCGACACCGCGCACATGACGCCGCTGACGAAGATGCACACGCTGGGCAGCACCTTCACGCCGCCGGGCTTCCACGCCGGCGGGCTGCGCTACCACGGCATGGCGCCGCTGGTGTCGCACCTGAAGGAGCTGGGCCTGATCGAGGCCACCGCCTACCACCAGAACGCCTGCTTCGAAGCCGGCGTGATGTTCGCGCGCGCCGAAGGCATCGTGCCTGCGCCCGAGGCCAACCATGCGGTCAAGGGCGCGATCGTCGAGGCGCTGCGCTGCAAGGCCGAAGGCAAGTCCGAAGTGATCCTGTTCAACCTGTGCGGCCACGGCCACTTCGACATGAGCGCCTACAGCGCCTACCACGCCGGCAAGCTGGTCGATCAGCAGTACGACGAAGCGGAACTGGCGATGGCGCTGGCGGGGCTGCCTTCGGTGCCGGCATGAGCCGAGGCAGCGTGCGCGCATGAACACGCCGGGCTGCCCCAGACGCGAACCGCGGCGTGCGCAGGCCGAAGTCGCACCGCCGGGCGCAGCCATCGATCCCCTTTCGCGGCCACTGGTCGCGCAGCGCGGTTTCGACCAGCTGACGCTCGGCGAAGAGTTCCCGCTGCCGTCACGCACCCTGAGCCTGGCGCATTTCTCCGCTTTCCAGGCGCTGTGTGGCGACAACCACCCGATCCACTACGACCGGCCCTACTGCGCGGCTCTGGGCCACAAGGACCTGCTGGCTCACGGCCTGCACGTGCTGACCTTGACGGCGGCGGGCGCCGGTTTGTTCCCGCATGTCATCGGCGCGGACCTGATCGGCTTCGTCGAGGTGCAGGCGCGCTTCCTTGCCCCCGTGTACCCCGGCGACACGCTGTATCCGCTGCTGGAGATCAGCGCGCTGGAGCGGCAGCGGCGCACCGGCGTCGTGCGCATGGCGGCGACGATCCACAACCAGGACGGCGTGCTGGTGCTGCAAGGCAGCCACGCCTACCTGCTGAAGCTGCCCGGACCGCGCTGATCCTCAGCCAGGTGCATGTCGCCGTCGAGCACGGCCTGCAGCGCTTCGAAGCACAGCGGATCGATGGCCGTGCCCACCGACTCGGCCATCATCTCCAGCGTGCGCGGGATCGGCACCGCACCGCGGTAGGGGCGGTCAGCGGAGATCGCGTCGAAGATGTCGGCGACGGTGATGATGCGCGTTTCCAGCGAAATGGCATCGCGGCGCAGGCCGCGCGGGTAGCCGCTGCCATCGAGCCTTTCGTGGTGCGCCGCGGCCACGCGCGCCAGTTCACCGAAAGCGCCGATGCGTGACAGGATGGCTTCGGTGTGCAGCGCGCATGCGCGCGCACCGCGTCCCACTCGTCGCCGTCGAGCTTGCCGGGCTTGTCGAGCACGGCGTTGCTCACGCCGAGCTTGCCGACGTCGTGCAGCAAGGCGCCACGCTTGAGCCAGCGGCGCCGTGCCAGCGGCAAGCCGAGCGCCTCGGCAATGCGGTCCACATAGTGCGCCACGCCGTCTGGCTGTGGCCACTGGTGAAGGGGCTCTTCGAATCGACCACCTGGCCAAAGGCGGCAGCGATGTCGTCGAGGTAGTCGTCGTCCAGCGGCACCTGGAAACGCCCCGGCTCCAGCGCAAGCACCTGCCGATCCAGATCCGGTGCGTCCAGCGCCGTCCAGAAGCTCGGGTCGCGCGCCACATGCTCGAAAGCGCGCACCAGCGACGGGTCGAACCACTGGCCGGCGCGCTCGCGCACTTCGGCCAGCGCCGACTCGGCACCGTCGGCCGGTGCGGAACACGTCGATCACCTGCGCCAGCAGCGCGATGCGCGCATACAGCGGGATGGCGTCGCCACGCAGGTGCTGCGGCTTGCCCTGGCCGTTCCAGTGCTCGTCCAGGCTGTGCACGCCGTCGGCCACGGCATCGGGAAAGCGCAGCTGGCGTGCGATGTCGGCACCGCGCTGGCAGCGGGTTTCGATCAGCTCGTGCGCGATCTGCGGGCCGTTGCGCATGATGTTGACGATGGCGCCCAGGCGCTGCGTCATGCCGGCGTGCAGCCCGGTGTGGCTGAAGACGAAGCGCAGCATCTGCGGAAGGCGGTCGCCCACGGTCTTGAAGTCGCGCTTGAAATGCAGGTCGTCGGCCAGGTACAGCTCGCAAATGCGCGCGGCATTGCTGCTGCAGCCCAGGTCCTTCAGCAGCAACGTGTAGTACAGCTCCCAGCGCTGGCGCTCGCCCAGGCCGATGACGTCGGCGATATGCATGCCGATCCAGCAGCAGCGCACGCAATGACCCTTGGGCTGGCCTTCGGTGATGTCCAGCGCGTGGCTGAGCGCGCCGATCAGCTCCGACAGCTGCAGCTGCAGTACGCCGGAGGCTGCGGGCTGGGCAGGCGCGAAGCCCTGGTTCCATCGGTCCCTGAGAGCTTCTTCGGCCCCGCGCCGCCATGGTTGATGGGCCGGCGCGCGCGGCACCGCGATCGCGCGGCCGGCGCGTCAAGAATGCCCCGGTCTGGCGGATTTCAGTCCGGCTTGGTAGGCTTGCGCTGCACCAGCGTGCCCAATGCCGGGCTCACCACCGTGCCGGGCACCACTGGCGCCGTCGTGGTCACGGTGCCGAACACCAGGCCGCTGTCCAGCGCGGCACTGGCGGCCTGCGGCAGCACGGCATCCTTCGTCACCCAGACGCGCACGATCGTGCCCTTGGTCTTGCCCGCGGGCACATCGTGATCGAAATGCACCCGCCAGCCATGGTTGAAGGCATCTCGCAGCAAATCGAGCATGCCTTCGCGCACCGGCTGGTTGGCGTCGGCGCGCAGCTTGAAGCCCGAAGCGGCGTTCGCCGCCTGGCCGTCGAGCTGAACGATGACTTCGGCCTGGATGAAATCGGACGCCGGGCCGAAACGATCACCGACCTCGTTGACGCGCAGCAGCTTGATCTTGCCGGAGGTGTTGATCAGTCCCATGGCGGCATTCCTTTCGATCGGTTCATGAATCCCGGTTGGCCAGCGCCACGCCGGCGCCTGGCGGAAGGGCCGCGAACGGCGGCGCGGGCAATTCGCTGGCCCTGATCAGCGTGCCGTTGTGCTGCCCGGTGCGCAGGTAGTCGATGGCCAGCGGCCGGTCGTTGGCAAAGGCATCGCGCAGCAGCGCCAGCAGGCGCCGGCGCGCCGGCAGGTTGTCATCGCGGCGCAACTGGAAGCCGAAGGCCCGGCCGGGTTCGGTATCCAGCGCGATGACCACCTCGCCGTCGATGCGGTCGGCCGGCGGCCCGAAGCCGCCGCCGACATCGTGCACGCGCAGCAGCGTCAGCCGGCCCTTGGCGCCCAGCACCTCGCCCAGCAGGTTGCGCATCTGCACCGGGCGGGCGTCGAGATCGATCTCGAACATCTCGGCCAACGCGTCGGTTTCACCTTCGACATACAGCTGCATGCGGTAGCGGCGCGTGGCGCCGACCTGCTCGAACTCGACCCGGCCGAAATTGCGCTGCTCCAGATGGCCGACGAAACGCGCCGCGTAGTGCTGGCTGTCGAGCTTGAATTCGTCGTCGCTGCTGACGATCGAAGCGGCCGTCAGCATCAGCGACGCATCGACCGCCGCCTTGGAGATCGGCGAGCTGGTGATCTGCACCAGCGTCGAGTTGTTGCGGTGGTCGTGCCGGGCGTCCTTGCGCTTCGAGCGCACCAGATGGATGGCGCCGAAGTGATAGTCGCCGCTGAGCACGAACACGCCCTTCGGCCGCGGGCCGGGGCGGCCATCGGTACCGATGTCGTTGGCCACGTCGAACAGCACGTCCATCAGCCGCACCAGGTCGGGCAGGTTTTTGTCGTAGGTCCAGGCGTCGCGAACGTCGGGCTCGGTGATGGTGTCCTCGAGGTGTTCATAGTAGACCTTCGTGCCCACGGCACCGGCAAAGGCGCCGATGCCCGCGCCGACCTCCGCGCCCACCACCGCGCCGGCGGGGCCGCCGACGACGAAGCCGATGGCCGCGCCGACCACGGCCCCGAGCAGCCCGCCACCCACGCCGCCCACCGGCGCGGCCAGGGCACTGGCCAGATCTTCCAGTTGTGCGATCGGCAACATTGCCGGTGGCACCGGCACGACGACAAAGACCAGGTCGGCGCTGCGCACCGCGTCGGACAGGGCCCAGGCGCGCAGGCGATTGAACTGCGCGCGCCCCATCACCGGAAAGGTCTTGCTCTTGCCGCGCGCGGTGCGGCTGTCGGTGACGTAGAAGGCCGCCGGGCCGCGGCGGAAGCTGTACTCCAGCGGGCTGGCGCCGAAGCCGCCCGGATTGTGCGCATGCTGAAAGGTGCGATAGGCACGCACGCCGGCAGCTTCGCGCACGGCATCGACCTTCTCGGTACCCCAGTCATCGACGACCTCATGGTCGTCCAGCGCCATGTACATCGGCCGCGAGCGAAGCACGCGGCGCACCGGCTGGTAAGCCCACAGCTGGTTGTAGCGGCGCGCGTAGCGCTCGTTCCAGTCGTTGGTGTCGAAGAAGATCCGCTCGATGCCGTCGCCGTAGATCTGGTCGCCGATCAGGAAGGCCAGGTCGATGTCGCCGCGCGCGGCCAGCGCCTGCCAGCGGTTCAGCGAACTCGGCGCGCCGGGCAGATGGCACGAAGCGAAGGCGATGCTCAGGCGCCTGGGGTCGGCCGGCAGGGTGCGCACGCCGCCCCGGGAGATCACGCGCTCGACGTTGTCGGGCTGCATCAGCCGCAGCTCGATGTCGTACTGCGTGGCCGGGCTCAGCCCCGACAAGGTGCTGACCGTTGTCTGGGACCGGTCTGCGCGAAATGCCAGACCGACGCGGCGCGGCGCGGCCGACGATCCGCGCACGCGCAGCAGGCAGACAAAACGGTCGCCGGCACGCGGCGCGGCATGCAGCTGAAACCACAGCGTGGTGTGCGTGGCCGAGGTATCGCCGACGATCAGGCGCGCCGGGTCGGCCAGCATGACCAGATCGCGCGATGCATCGGGTGTGTCGAACGCGGCGAAGCGCTCGGCCGTGCTCAGGCCAAGGCCATAGACATCGGCACGCGCCGACAGCTGGGCCTGGATGCCGTCGGGCGGCTTGTCGTCCTTGCGCAGCGCGGCGCACTGCGCGAACGCCGCCGCGGCGTCGACCGTGAGCGCCACGCGGCCCAGCGCGTCGGTGCTGCCTGTGGCACCAAGGACGACGGCGCGCGCTTCGTCGTACTCGACGACGAGAACCGAATTCGGCGGCGGCCGCGGCCCTGGCCCCGGCCCATGCGACGGGTCGTCGATGAAGATGCGTGTCAACCAGCCGGCCATCACTCGCACTTCAAGCAGTACGCTGGCGCCGGCATACGGCGTCGAATCCATGAAGTCCAGCAACTGCACACGCAGGCTCAGCATGGCGAAAAGTGTCCGCGCGGTCGCCTCGCGCTGTCCATCCCTAGCAGGCCGCCGATGCCGCCTTCAAGCCGTCAGCTGTGCCCAGGCCTTTTCCAGCCGCTTGACGCTCACCGGCTGCGGCGTGCGCAGTTCCTGCGCGAACAGGCTGACGCGCAACTCCTCGAGCAGCCAGCGGTATTCGTCCAGCCGCGGATCGCTGGCGCCTTTCAACTCGCCCAGGCGGCGCAGATAGCGCTGCTCCAGCGGGCGCAACTCGGCGGATCGCGCGGCGTCGCGTGCCGGGTCGGCCTTCAGCTTGTCCAGCCGCAGCGCCACCGCCTTCAGATAGCGCACGCCGTGCTGCAGCTGCGCATACGGCGCGGCGCGCAGGAAGCGCCTGGGCATCAGGCGCTGCAAATGCGCCTGCACGTCGTCGGCCACCTCCCTGGCGGCCGGCTGTCCTTCAGCTTGCGCTGCGCCGCGCCGAACTCGGCCAGCAGCTGCCCGGCCAGCCGCGCCACCTCCTGCGCGATCAGGTTCAGCCGCGCGCCGCCCTTCGTCGATGCGCTGCGCCAAAGCCGATGCGCGTCGGTGGGCAGCGGGTCGGCCAGGAAGGCGCGGTCGCAGCGCCAGTGCAATGATCTGCTGCGCGCAGATCTTCCAGCGTGCCCAGCGGCATGTAGGCCACGGCCATGCTGCTGCAGCTCGGGGATGTTCTTCTCCAGGTACTTCAGCGGCTCCTTCAGCTGCAGCGCCACCAGTCGGCGCAGGCCGATCGCGGTGCTTCGCTGCGGCGACATCGGGCTCGTCGAAGACCTCGATCTCGACACGCGTCGCCGCGATCGATCAGCGCCGGGAAGCCGACCAGCGACTGGCTGCCGCGGCGGATCTCCATCAGCTCGGGCAAGTTCGCCGAAGGTCCAGGCGGTGTAGCGCTGCGGCGCGTCGTGCGCCGAAGCCGGCGCAGCGACGGCGGCCTGGCCGCGCCTGCGCGCCGGCTGCACGAACAGCGGGCTGCAATGGCGGCACGGCGGCACGGCAGCTTCAGCGCCGCCAGCGCCTGGAACGCGCTGCGCGCCTGGCCGCCGAGCTCGGCCTTCAGCGCCGCCAGGTTGCGACCCATGCCGAGCTGGCGGCCATGCTCGTCGACGACGCGGAAGTTCATGAACAGGTGCGGCGGCAACTGCTCGAGCTTGAAGTCGTTGCGCTGCACCGCGAGCTGGGTGCGCTCGCGCACCGCCTTCAGCAGCACGTCGATCAGGGCGCCCTGCGCGAAGGCGCGTGCCGGCGCAGAACTCGGCCGCATAGTCGGGCAGCGGCACCAGGCGCGAGCGCGGACGCTGGTGCAGGCTCTTGACCAGCGCCAGCACCTTGTCGCTGCAGCATGCCCGGCACCAGCCATTCGCAGCGCTCTTCGCTGACCTGGTTCAGCGCGTAGATCGGCACCGTGACGGTGACGCCGTCCTTGGCGTCGCCGGGCTCGTGCAGGTACTCGGCAGCGCAGTCGATGCCGCCCAGGCGCAGCGTCTTCGGGAAGGCCGCGGTGGTGATGCCGGCCGCCTCGTGGCGCATCAGCTCGTCGCGCGTCAGCTGCAGCAGCCGCGGCTGCTTCTTCACCTCGTCGCGGTACCAGCGCTCCAGGCTGGCGCCGCGAACAGACATCCTGCGGGCAGCTGCTGGTCGTAGAAGGCGAAGATCAGCTCGTCGTCGACCAGCACGTCCTGGCGCCGCGCTCTTGTGCTCCAGTTCCTCCACCTGCGCGATCAGCTTGCGGTTGTGTGCCAGGAACGGCAGCCTGGTGTCCCAGTCGCCGTTGACCAAGCGCTTCGCGGATGAAGATCTCGCGCGCCGCGCACGGGATCGACGCGGCCGAAGTTCACGCGCTTGTTGCTGTAGATGACGATGCCGTACAGCGTGGCGCGCTCCAGCGCGATGACCTCCGCCGGCCTTCTTCTCCCAGTGCGGCTCGAGCAGTTGCGTCTTCAGCAGGTGGCCGGCGACGCCGGGCATCCACTGCGGCTCGATCGCCGCCAGGCCGCGGCCGTACAGGCGCGTGGTCTCCACCAGTTCGGCCGCCACCAGCCAGCGGCCGGGCTTCTTGCTCAGGTGCGCGCCCGGGTGGCGCCAGAACTTGATGCCGCGCGCGCCCAGGTACCAGTCTTCGTCGTCGCTCTTCAAGCCGATGTTGCCCAGCAGCCCGGCCAGCAGCGACAGGTGGATCTGCTCGTAGGTCGCCGGCGAGGCGTTCAGCCGCCAGCCATGCTCGGCCACCACGGTGTGCAGCTGGCTGTGGATGTCGCGCCATTCGCGCACGCGGCGCACGTTGACGAAGCTGTCGCGCAGCCGCTGTTCCTGCTGGCGGTTGGACAGCTGGTGGCTGTCGGTGGCTGGGCGTGCATTCGCCGCCTGTGGCCATGCACGCCGCGCCCTTCCTCGATCCAGCTGCCACAACTTCAGCGTAGCCCATGAATTCCGACTTCTCGTCGTCGAACTTGCTTGTGCTTCTCGTCGGCCGCCTGCTGGTGCTCCAGCGGCCGGTCGCGCACGTCCTGGCCGCTCAGGGCCGCAGGCGATGATCAGCACCTCGTTCAGCGCATTGGCGGTCGCGCGCTTCCAGGATCATGCGGCCGATGCGCGGGTCCAGCGGCAGCTTGCGACAGCGCCTGGCCGATGGCCGTCAGCTCGTTGGCGTCGTCCACCGCGTTGAGCTCGCCCAGCAGCGCGTAGCCGTCGGCGATGGCCTTCTGCGGCGGCGCTTCGAGGAAAGGGAAGTCCTCCACCGAGCCCAGGCGCAGCGACTTCATGCGCAGGATCACGCCGGCCAGCGACGAGCGCAGGATTTCGGGGTCGGTGAAGCGCGGCCGCGCAGCGAAGTCGTCCTCGTCGTACAGGCGGATGCAGATGCCGTTGGCCACGCGCCCGCAGCGCCCGGCGCGCTGGTGCGCCGCGGCCTGGCTGATCGGCTCGACCTGCAACTGCTCGACCTTGCTGCGCTAGCTGTAGCGCTTGACGCGCGCCAGCCCGCTGTCGATGACGTAGCGGATGCCGGGCACGGTGAGCGAGGTCTCGGCGACGTTGGTGGCCAGCACGATGCGCCGGCCCGTTGCCGGACTCGAACACGCGCTCCTGCTCGGCGCTGGCTCAGCCGCGCGAACAGCGGCAGGATCTCGGCCGGCGGGCCGCCTGCTGCGCCTGCGCCGAGGTGCCTGCGCAGGTGGTCGGCGGCGTCGCGGATCTCGCGCTCGCCGGGCAGGAAGACCAGGATGTCGCCCGGGCCGCCGTCGCGCCACAGCTCGTCGACCGCGTCGGCGATGGCGTCGTCGAGGTCGTAGTCCGGCGTCTCCTCGAACGGCCGCCAGCGCTGCTCCACCGGGAACAGCCGGCCCGACACCATGATCACCGGCGCCGGCCCGGCCGTGGACGGCGAAGTGATTGGCGAAGCGGTCGGCGTCGATGGTCGCCGAGGTGACGACCACCTTCAGGTCGGGCCGGCGCGGCAGCATCTGCCGCAGGTAGCCGAGCAGGAAGTCGATGTTCAGGCTGCGCTCGTGCGCCTCGTCGATGATGAGCGTGTCGTAGGCGCGCAGCAGCGGGTCGCTCTGCGTCTCGGCCAGCAGGATGCCGTCGGTCATCAGCTTGACCGATGCGCCGGGCTGCAGCCGGTCCTGGAAGCGCACCTTGTAGCCGACCACCTCGCCCAGCGGCGAGTTCAGCTCCTGCGCGATGCGCTTGGCCACGCTGAACTGGCGGCGATGCGGCGCGGCTGCGTGTGGCCGATCAGGCCGCGGCCGCCCGCGCCCGAGGCCGCGGCCGAGTTGCAGCGCGATCTTCGGCAACTGCGTGGTCTTGCCCGAGCCGGTCTCGCCGCAGACGATGACCACCTGGTGCGCGCGCATCGCGCGCGGCGATCTCGTCGCGCCGCGCGCGAAACCGGCAGCGATTCGGGATAGTCGATCGGCGGCACCGCGTGCAGCGGCGGCCGCGCTGGGCGCACGCGCGGGGCGCTCTTCGGCGGGCTTGCGGGGCTGCGCTGAATGCGGATATCGACGGGCGCTCGGCACACGAGGCGCCGGCACTATCCGGCGCCTCGCGCTGCAAGGTGACGACGCCTCGCTAGTGCCGCTGCGCGCACAATGCCGGCAGCGCTTCGGACGCCGGGCGCACTGCCATGAGCCTCGTCTTTCCCCACACCTTCGTGCCCTGGTTCCGCGCGGTCGCGCCGTACATCCACGCCTACCGCGGCAAGACCTTCGTCGTCGGCATGGCCGGCGAACTGATCGCCGCGGGCAAGCTCAATGCCTTCGTGCAGGACCTGGCGATCCTGCACGCAATGGGCATCAAGCTGGTGCTGGTGCACGGCTTCCGGCCGCAGGTCAACGAACAGCTCGCGGCCAAGGGCACAGGTGCTCGCGCTTCAGCCACGGCCATGCGCATCACCGACGCGGTGGCGCTGGACTGCGCGCAGGAAGCCGCCGGCCAGCTGCGCTTCGAGATCGAGGCGGCGTTCTCGCAGGGCCTGCCGAACACGCCGATGGCCAACGCCACGGTGCGCATGGTGTCGGGCAACTTCCTCACGGCGCGGCCGGTGGGCATCGTCGATGGCGTCGACTTCATGCACAGCGGCCTGGTGCGCCGCGTCGACTGCGGCGGCGATGCGCAAGGCCATCGACATCGGCGCGCTGGTGCTGCTCAGCCCCTTCGGCTTTTCGCCCACCGGCGAGGCCTTCAACCTGACGATGGAGGACGTGGCCACCAGCACCGCCATCGCGCTGCAGGCCGACAAGCTGCTCTTCCTGACCGAGGTCGCCGGCATCCGCGAGAACGCCGGACGACCCCGACAGCGCCGATCGACACCGAACTGGCGCTGGCCGATGCCAAGCGCCTGCTGGCCGCCTGCCGCGCGCCGGCCAAGCCCACCGACACCGCCTTCTACCTGCAGTATCTGCGTGCGCGCCTGCGAAGGCGGCGTCGAGCGCTCGCACATCCTGCCCTTCGCCACCGACGGCGCGCTGCTGATGGAGGTGTTCACGCACGACGGCATCGGCACGATGGTGGTCGACGAAAAACTCGAAAGCCTGCGCGAGGCCACGCGCCGACGACGTCGGCGGCATCCTGCAACTGATCGAGCCCTTCGAGCGCGACGGCACGCTGGTGCGGCGCGAGCGCACCGAGATCGAGCGCGACATCGCCAACTACACCGTCATCGAGCACGACGGCATCATTTTCGGCTGTGCCGCGCTATACCCTTATCCCGAATCGCGCACCGGCGAAATGGCGGCGCTGACGGTGTCGCCGCAAGTGCAGGGCCAGGGCGACGGCGAACGCATACTGAAGCGCATCGAGCAGCGGGCCCGGGCGATCGGGCTGGAGAGCATCTTCGTGCTCACGCACGCGCACGATGCACTGGTTCATCAAGCGCGGGTTCGTGCAGGTCGACCCCGAGCGGCTGCCCGAGGCGCGAAAGAAGAAATACAACTGGGACCGGCGCTCGCAGGTGCTGGTCAAGAAACTCGGCTGAAGCGCTGCCGGATACACGAGGAGGAATCGGACATGACACGAATGGTGCAATGCGTCTATCTGAAGAAGGAAGCCGCGGGACTGGATTTTTCGCCCTACCCGGGCGAACTCGGCAAGCGCATTTACGACAACGTCAGCAAGGAAGCCTTCGAGCCTGGAAGAAGCACCAGACGATGCTGGTCAATGAAAACCGCCTGAACCTGGCCGACGCGCGCGCCCGCCAGTATCTGGCGCGGCAGATGGAGCAGTTCTTCTTCGGCGGCGGCGCCGAGCAACCGGCCGGCTACGTGCCGCCCAGCGCCTGATCCTGTCGATGGTCGTTGGACCGGCGCATTCCGGCCAGTCACTCGCCGGCAGCTCGCAGTTTCATGCGGTATATTCCGCGTGGCCAAGGTGATATATTCAAGCCTCCAATATTCTGGAGACTTGAAATGGCACTGTCAGTGAACTGCTGGCCCAAAAGGCCGCACATCGAACAGAAGATTGCCGAAGCGCAGCGCAGCGCAACGCGCGCGATGCGATCGCCAAGGTGCGTGCCCTGATGGCCGAACATGGGTTGAGCGCTGGCGGACTCTGGCGGGCAAATCGTCCGCCGCCAAAGCGCAGCGAGCGGCAAGGTGGCGCCGAAGTATCGCAATGCCGCCACCGGGGAAACCTGGTCGGGCCGCGGCCTGCAGCCCAAATGGCTGAAGGCGGCGCTGGCGTCCGGCAGGAAGATCGGCGACTTCGCCATCTGAATCGCGGCACGGCGGCATTTGCGCACCGGCTGTCAATCCACGCTGCGGCGGCCGACCGCTTAATCGTCTCAGGCCGTTGCCGCGACCTGCGAACATGGGGGCGGGCTTGTCCGGGATGCGGCAAGGCTGTCCATGGCTAGCATGATCGCGGCATTGCGGCTGGTGCCCCGCCATGGAAACCGCCGTCCTCCTCTGAGACGAGCCGCGCATCGCCGACGCCGTGACGCTTGGTGCAGCGCTGCCTGCTGCGTGGCACTGGCCTATTGGCTGGCGGGCCAGGCAAGCCTCGCCTTCGGCGATGCTGCCGTGCGGCAGCGCCGATGTGGCTGCCGCTGGGCGTGGCGCTGGCCGCCTGGCTGCGTTGGGGGCCCGCCGCGCTGCTGGGCTGGTGCGGGTGGGCTTCGGCTTGCCGCCAGTCCGGCGCTCTCGGCACCGGCGGTTCTGTCCATGGTCGCGGCCGATCTGATCGGTGCAGCGCTGTGCGCCGCGTGTGCTCGGCCGCGTCGGTTTCGATCGCCGTCTGCTGCGCCGTGGCGACACCGGGCTGCTGTTGGCGCTGGCGCGCTGGCCGCGCTGGCCGGCGCGGCCATCGTCGCAGCGGGCGTCGCTCCTGGCTTCGGTCTGCGCGAGCCCGCGGCGTGGCCGCAGCGAGGGCTGGTGGGCAGCGTCGGACGGTGGATCGGGCTGCTGCTCGCTGGCCGTGCCGCTGCTGACGCTGGACCGCGCGGATGTTGTCCGCACGCTGGCGGCGCGACCCGGCGCAGGGCCACGCTGTCTGCTGCTGGCCGGCTGCTGGTCGTGACCGCTTGCCGCCTTCGCGTTGCCTGCGCACGAGTGCCGCTGCCGCTGGTGCTGGCCATGGCCTCCTGCCGCGCTGCTGGCGGCGCTGGCGGTGCACGCTGGCGTCGGTTTGGCGTCGGCCACGGCGCAGCGCGTTGGCGGTGGGCGCGCGCCGGTGCCAGCGGCAGCGGACGCGGCCCGTTCGCGGCCGCGCTGCAGGCGCAGCTGCCGGCCGCGCTGTGGGCCTATGCGGCCGCGCTGGTGGGCATCGTGCTGTTGGTGCACCTGCTGACGCGGCACACGCTCAGCGTCGAGCAGCGCTGGCTGACTGGCACTGGGTGGCGCCGGACTGGGCGTCGGCCGAATGGCAACTGCAGACCGACAGCGGGCCGGACCTCTACCCATTGGCAACGCTTGGCCGGCACCCACTCGACCGCATTGCGCGCCTGGGTGGACAGCGTGCACGCCGATGACCGCCCGGCGTTGCTCGAGGCGTTGCGCCAGACTGCGTTCGGGCGAGCGCAGTCGCGCGCAGTGCGAGCTGCGGGTGCCGGCCGATGGTGGCTGGCGCTGGCTGGATGCGCAGCTGCTGGTGGTCGAGCGCGACCACCACGGGCAGGCGCTGCGCCTGATCGCCACGCTTGTCCGACAGCAGCGAACGGCACGATGCGCAGGAGCGCCAGCGGCTGTCGTCGAGCCTGTTCCAGCACCTGCACGAAGGCCTGCTGATCACCGACGCCGAATTGCGCGTGCTCGACGTCAATCCCGCCTACAGCGAGATCCTGGGCGTGCCGCGCGCGAGGACATGCTGGGCACCGTGCCGTCGATGCTGCGCCCGTCGCCGGCCGACCCGCTGGTGCGCCAGCAGCGCGCAGCGATGTGGGCCGGCCTGCGCAGTACCGGCCGCTGGCGCGGCGAGATGCATCGAACGTCGCCGCAACGGCGATGCCTGCACGCTGCAGGCGACGATTTCCACGGTCAACGGTCGCGACGGCAAGGTGCGTACCACGTGCTGGTGATCTCCGACATCACCGAACAGCGCCAGCAGCGCGACCGGCTGGAGCGTCAGGCGCACTTCGACGAACTGACGCGCCTGCCCAACCGCGCCCGGCTGATGCAGATGCTGGCCGAAGCGATGACGCGCAGCCGATGCCGACGGCTCACCTGCTGACGGTGTGCTACCTCGACCTGGACCACTTCAAGCCCGTCAACGACCGCTTCGGCCACGCCGCCGGCGACCGGCTGCTGGTCGAGCTGGCGGGCCGCCTGCGCAGCGCGCTGCGCAGCAGCGACCATCTGGTCCGATACCGCGGCGCGGCTGGGCGGCGACGAGTTCGTGCTGCTGCTGCGCGCCACCACGATGGAAGAAGTCGCGGCTGGCGGTGGAGCGGGTGCTGCGCGTCGTTGCCCAGCCCTACGTCATCGACCCGGCGGCCGAGCCGGTGCAGGTCACGGCCAGCATGGGCGCTACGTCTACCCGATCGACCGCAGCGATGCCGACACCCTGCTGCGCCACGCCGACCATGCGATGTACGGCGCCAAGCAGGCCGGCCGCAACGGCTACCTGTTCTTCGACCCCGAGCACCGCCGCCGCACCGAAGAGCGCGTGCATGGCCATCGGCCGGGTGCAGGAAGCGCTGGACCGCAGCGAGTTCGTGCTGTACTACCAGCCCAAGGTGGACATGCGCCGCGGCGTCGTGCTCGGGCTTCGAAGCACTGCTGCGCTGGGACCATCCGCAGCAAGGGCTGCTGGCGCCGCCGCAGTTTCTGCCGCTGATCGAGAACACCGGCCTGTCGTCGCGCGTCGGCGACTGGGTGCTGGCGCAGGCGCTGGAGCACCTGGCGCAGTGGCGCCGCGACGGGCTCGACATCTCGGTCAGCGTCAACGTCTCGGCCGCGCCACCTGCAGGAGCCCGACTTCGCGCTGCGGCTGACCGAGCTGCTGGCGCGCCACCCCGAGCCGCTGGCCGGCTCGCTCGAACTCGAGATGCTGGAGACCGCCGCCCATGCCGACATCGAGGCCACCTCGGCGCTGCTGGCGCGAGTGCCGCAGCGCTGGGCGTGCGCTTCGCGCTCGACGACTTCGGCACCGGCTACTCCACCCTGACCTACCTCAAGCAGCTGCCGGTGGACATGCTGAAGATCGACCGCTCGTTCGTGCACCACATGCTCGACGACGCGCAGGACCGCGCCATCGTCGAAGGCGTCATCGGCCTGGCGCGCACCTTCCGGTGCGTCGTCGTGGCCGAAGGCGTCGGAGTCGCCGGCGCAGGCGCGCACGCTGCTCGACATGGGCTGCAACATCGGCCAGGGCACCGGCATCGCCGCGCCGATGCCGGCGAGCGCGGTGGCGGCCTGGGTGCGCGACTACAACGGGCATGTTCGCCCTGGCTGCGGCGCCCGAAGCGGTGCTGGCGCGCGCCGGCCCCGCCGCTTGAGTCGGCAATCACAGACGAGACGGTCGGGCGCTTGGTTAGACTGCGGCGGTGATCCCGACCGGCTTCCTGCAAGACCTGCTGTCCCGCGTCGACATCGTCGATGTCGTTGGCCGCCACGTCGAACTGAAGGCGGCGGCGCCAACCACATGGGGCTGTGCCCCTTCCATGGCGAGAAGTCGCCCAGCTTCTCGTCAGCCCGAGCAAGCAGTTCTACCACTGCTTCGGCTGCGGCGCGCATGGCGATGCGATCCGCTTCCTGACCGAGCACACTGGGCATGGGCTTCATCGATGCGGTGCGCGAACTGGCCCAACAGGTGGGCATGACGGTGCCCGAGGAACCGCTCGATGCCGCCGAGCAGCAACGGCTGCTGCAGCGACAAGGTGCACCAGCGCCGACGCTCGGCGACGTGCTGGAACGGCCGCCGAACACTACCGCCAGCAGCTCAAGGCCTACCCACGCGGCCATCGACTACCTCAAGCGCCGCGGCCTGAGCGGCGAGATCGCGCGCGCGCTTCGGCCTGGGCTATGCGCCCGCGGGCTGGCGCAGCCTGGCCAGCGCTTCCGCACGCTACGACGACCCATTGCTGGCCGAGCGCCGGCATGGTCATCGTGCACGGCGACGAAGGCCCGGAAGCAGAAGCGCTACGACCGCTTCCGCGACCGCATCATGTTCCCGATCCGCTCGGTCAAGGGCGAGGTCATCGGCTTCGGCGGGCGCGTGCTCGACAGCGGCGAGCCCAAGTACCTGAACTCGCCGGAAACGCCGGTCTTCAGTCAAGGGCCGCGAGCTGTACGGGCTGTACGAAGCGCGCACCGCCCTGCGCAGCAAGGGCTATGCGCTGGTGGTCGAAGGCTACATGGACGTGGTGGCGCTGGCGCAGCTGGGCTTTGCCAACGCCGTGGCCACGCTCGGCACCGCGTGCACGGCCGAGCACTGTGCAAAAGCTGTTCCGCTTCACCGATGCCGTGGTCTTCAGCTTCGACGGCGACGCCGCCGGCCGCCGCGCGGCCGCTCGCGCGCTCGAAGCCGCGCTGCCCATGGCCACCGACCTGCGCAGCGTGCGTTTCCTGTTCCTGCCGCGCGAGCACGACCCCGACAGCTTCGTGCGCGAGCACGGGCCCGAGGCCTTCGATGCCCAGGTCGTCGCAGGCGGTGCCGCTGTCGCGCCAGCTGATCGAACACGCCGGCCAAGGGGCCGACCTGGGCACGGCCGAAGGCCGCGCGCGCATGCTGGCGCAGGCCAAGCCGTTGTGGCTGGCACTGCCCGATGGGGCGCTGCGCCGGCAACTGTTGCCCGAGCTGGCACGCCAGGCGCAGATGGAGAGTGCCGAGCTGGCCGCCCTGTGGGGCCAGGCCGCCCTGTCGGCGCGCACGGCGCAGGGGGCGCTGCGCGCGCCGCTGCGCCAGACCACTCGCCGCGCCCCGGCCGGCCTGGCCGATCAAGCGCTGCGTCTGCTATTGCGGCACAACGAGTGGTGGGAACGCCTGACCGGCGAGGATCAAGGCCTGCTGCATGAGCTCGGCGGCGTGCATCGCGACGTGCTGGCCTGGCTCGAGAGGCAGATCACCGAACACGGCGTGCAGACGGGCACTGCGCTCGACGCGGCGATGGCCGACGAGGAATGGGTCGCTGTGGCACGCGGCTGGCTGCAGACCGTGGTCGCGGATGAGGAACATGGCTTCGAGGACCTGCAGCGCGTCTTGCAACGCATGTGGATCGAAGCTCTCGGTGACGACGCCCACGCGCTGGCCAGCGGCGCGCCCGACGCGGCCGCTCTGCAGCGTCTGCGCGGGCTGCGCGAGCGCATTGCGGGGCTCAAGACGGCCCTCGCGGGGCAGCCCGGACAGCCCGCTTGACATGCCGGTTGGGTATAATCCTGGGCTGTCTCCAGCGGCAAGCATGACAGCAGCACCTCCGGGCCCCGGCCACCCCTGACCAGGGTTATTCCACCGGCCAATCCCACCCGCAAGGGCTGCGCGTTGAATGCGCCCATCTTGCCCGCCTGTCATGTGTCCCTTTGCATCCGGCCCTCGGCAGCATGCGTCGCGCAACGGTTCCATCATGGGTCCCTTGCTCAGCGACAAGCGCCGAGCCGTGCGGATGCCGATCGCATAAGACCGGCAACGTGAAGCCCCATCCAACGAGGAATCGCATGACCGCCAAGAAAGCCGCCCCTCCTGCCAAGGCCGCTCCGCCGTCCGCGGCCAAAGGCAAGCCGCCTGCCGCCGAAGTTGCGACCAAGAAGCCGATCGCAACACCGGCGAAGCCCGAGGCGAAGACCAAGCCGGCCCCGCGCACCCTGGCGCTGGTGAAGTCGGCACCGCAGCCGAAGGCCGCGGCCAAAGCCCCTGTGGCCCCAGCCAAGGGAAAGCGCGGCGGCAAGCTGGTGCCCGAGCCAAGCAAGAAGATGCCGGAGATGCCACCCGACGAGGACTTCAGCGACCTGGAAAGCGACGCCGAGGAATCCGGCGCCGAGGTCGAGGCGAAGGTCAAGGCCAAGCCGCTGCGCATGAAGGTGTCGCGCGCCAAGGAGCGCGCGCTGATGCGCGAGTTCGGCCTGGAAGAAGCCACGCTCACCGAGGAAGAAGTCGCCAAGCGCCGCCATGAGCTGAAGACGCTCATCAAGATGGGCAAGACGCGCGGTTTCCTGACGCACCAGGAAATCAGCGACCACCTGCCCGAAAAGCTGGTGGACAACGAAATCCTCGAAGCCATCGTCTCGATGCTCAACGACATGGGCATCGCGGTCTACGAACAGGCGCCCGACGCCGCAACGCTGCTGATCGCCGGCGGCGCCACCGCCACCGCCACCGAGGAGGAGGCCGAAGAAGCCGCCGAGGCGGCGCTGTCCACCGTTGACAGCGAGTTCGGCCGCACCACCGACCCGGTGCGCATGTACATGCGCGAGATGGGCACGGTCGAGCTGCTGACGCGCGAAGGCGAGATCGAGATCGCCAAGCGCATCGAAGGCGGCTTGCAGGCGATGATGCTGGCGATCAGCGCGTCACCGACGACGGTGGCCGAAATCCTGTCGATGGCCGATCGCATCGCCGCTGGCGAGATGAAGATCTCCGAGGCGGTGGATGGATTTGTCTCCGACGACGAGGCCGACGACTATGTGGCCGAAGAGGACTTCGACGAATTCGACGAAGAGGACGACGACGACGGCAACGGCGGCAGCAAGGCGTTGACCAAGAAGCTCGAGGAGCTCAAGCTCGCGGCCCTGGAGAAGTTCGAGCAGCTGCGCGGCCAGTTCGACCGCATGCGCAAGGCCTACGAGAAGGAAGGCTACAGGTCGCCGACCTACAACAAGGCGCAGCACGGCATCAGCGACAACCTGATGACGATCCGCTTCACGGTCAAGACGATCGAGAAGCTGTGCCACATTCTGCGCAGCCAGGTCGACGATGTGCGTCGCTACGAGCGCGAAATCCGCAAGATCGTGGTCGACAAGTGCGGCATGCCGCAGGAGCACTTCATTCGCAGCTTCCCGCCGAACGTGTTGAACCTGAAGTGGGCCGAAAAGGAAGTCGCCGCCGCCAAGCCCTATAGCGACATCCTCGATCGCAACCTGCCCGCGGTGCAGGAACTGCAGCAAAGGCTCATCGATCTGCAGGCCAATGCCGTCGTGCCGCTGGAAGACCTGAAACTCATCAACCGCAAGATGAACGAGGGCGAGAAGTCCTCGCGCGATGCCAAGAAGGAGATGATCGAGGCCAACCTGCGGCTGGTGATCTCGATCGCCAAGAAGTACACCAACCGTGGACTGCAGTTCCTGGACCTGATCCAGGAAGGCAACATCGGCCTGATGAAGGCGGTGGACAAGTTCGAATACCGCCGCGGCTACAAGTTCTCGACCTACGCGACGTGGTGGATCCGCCAGGCGATCACGCGCTCGATCGCCGACCAGGCGCGCACGATCCGCATCCCGGTGCACATGATCGAGACCATCAACAAGATGAACCGCATCTCGCGCCAGCACCTGCAGGAGTTCGGCTACGAGCCGGACGCGCCGACCTTGGCCGAGAAGATGGAGATCCCCGAGGACAAGATCCGCAAGATCATGAAGATCGCCAAGGAGCCGATCTCCATGGAAACGCCGATCGGCGACGACGACGATTCGCACCTGGGCGACTTCATCGAGGACACCAACAACACCGCGCCCATCGAAGCTGCGATGCAGGCCGGCCTGCGCGACGTGGTCAAGGACATCCTCGACAGCCTCACGCCGCGCGAAGCAAAGGTGCTGCGCATGCGCTTCGG
Source organism: uncultured beta proteobacterium (assembly GCA_963837675.1). Taxonomy (GTDB): domain Bacteria; phylum Pseudomonadota; class Gammaproteobacteria; order Burkholderiales; family Burkholderiaceae_C; genus Rubrivivax. The sequence goes on from CAWIOH010000013.1 coordinate 40,443, forward strand.
CATCGAGATGAGCACCGACCACACGCTGGAAGAGGTGGGCAAGCAGTTCGACGTGACGCGCGAGCGCATCCGCCAGATCGAGGCCAAGGCGATCCGCAAACTGAAGCACCCGAGCCGCTCGGACAAGCTCAGGACCTATCTGGACAATCTTTGATTGGCCGGATCGGCCGCGCAGCGGAAACACCTGAGCTTGCGCCGGAGGCGCAGGCTGCGCAGGTACCTGGACAACCTGTAGCGCGCGGGCGATGGCGGGCCAATCCGGCCGGCCATGGGCGTTACACTTTCCAGCGGCATGACGCAGATCTCCGACCGCACCATCCTCTTCGCCGACCTGCGTGGCAGCACCGCCCTGTTCGAGGTGCTGGGCAACGCCGAAGCAACCTCGCTGGTCACGCAATGCGTCGCGGCCCTGGCTCCACCGGTGACGAGCCAGGGCGGTCATGTGGTCAAAACGCTGGGCGACGGATTGATGGCGGTGTTCGCTGTGCCGGCGCAAGCCGTCAAAGCCGCCATGCAGATGCAGGACGCGTTGGCGGGCATCGTGGCCCGCAGCCACGAAAAGGGCGCGTCGACCGGTCTCAAGTCGCTGCGCCTGCAGGTGGCGGTCTCGCGCGGCGAGGTGGTCGAGTTGGACGGCGATTGTTTCGGCGATGCCGTCAATGTGGCCGCGCGGTTGCTGGACCACGCTGGCGACAACGAAACCTTGGTCACCGCGCCGGTGCTGGCCGGACTTGGGCGCAGCGTCAAACCGCTGTTCCGCAGCCTCGACCAGTTGGTGTTGCGCGGCCGTGTCGAACCGGTCCAGGTCTATGCCCATGGCGGCCGGCGCGGCAGCGACACCGCGGCCACGCAATTCGGCGACATGGCGCCTGCCGCGGAACCCGATGCGATCCGCCTGGACTGGCTGGACCGCAACCAGCTGTTTGCCAGTCGGCAGATGCCGGTGGTGCTCGGCCGCAGCCCGCAGGCGCATTACTGCGTCGATGACTCGCGTGTGTCGCGCTCGCATGCACGGCTCGACTGGCATGGCGGCAGCTTCCAGCTCAGCGACCTCAGCTACAACGGCACCTACGTTCGCTTTGGCGACGGCGAGATCGTGAGTCTGCGGCGCGGGAGTTGTCTGCTGCACGGCAGCGGTGCGATCGGCCTGGGCGGGTCGCCTGCCGACCCGAGCTCGGCCTGCGTGCGCTTCGAGGTGCTGCGCTACGGCGACAGCCAGGCGATGCCGCTGGATTGATCGCAGCGCCCTGCCCGACATGCGCTTGCTGTACGTGGACGACGACCGCATCAACCTGATGCTGTTCGAGAACGCTTGCGCCGCGCTAGCGAATGTGCAGCTGCTCACGGCCGCCGATGGCGCCGAGGCGCTGGCCTTGGCGCGTGAGCAGCCGCCGCAGGTGTTGGTGATCGATATGCATCTGCCCGACACCGACGGTCATGCCCTGTTGCACAGGCTGCGTCGCGAAACTTCGCTCGGCGAGGTGCCCGCCTTCCTATGCAGCGCCGACGATCCAGAACAGCTTCGCCATGTCGCTGCCGAGGCCGGCTTTGCTGGCTGCTGGGCCAAGCCCGTCGACAGCCGGACACTGCGCCAGGCGCTGGCCGAACTGGGCCTCGAGGCCGTTGGCTGAAACCGCGATGCCGCAGTCAGCGCCGCCCAGCCGCCCTCTTCGCTGCGCGCCGCGCGCTGCCACCTGACGCATGGCCTATCGCAGCGAAGGTCCGTACCTGCACGGCTCGGCGGCGCGGGTGGGCGTTCTGGTGGTCAACCTGGGTACGCCCGACGCACCGACGCCGGCGGCGCTACGGCGCTACCTGGCCGAGTTTCTGAGCGACCCGCGCGTGGTCGAGATTCCGCGCCTGGCCTGGTGGCTGATCCTGCATGGCGTGATCCTGCGCGTGCGGCCGGCCAAGTCGGCGCGGAAATACGCCGCCATCTGGACGCCCGAAGGCTCGCCCCTGGCGGTGTGGACACAGAAGCAGGCCAACCTGCTGGCCGGCTACCTGGGCCAAGCAGGACAGGCGGTGCTGGTTCGCCACGCCATGCGATACGGCAGGCCGAGCATCGCAGCACAGCTTGATGCGCTGCGCGCGGCGGGGGCCACCCGGGTGCTGGTGCTGTCGCTGTACCCGCAGTATTCTGCCGCCACCAGCGCCAGCGTATTCGACGCCGTGGCGTCGTGGGCAAGCAAATCGCGCTGGGTGCCCGAACTGCGCTTCGTGCAGCAGTACCACGACGACCCTGGCTACATCGCCGCACTGGCCGCGCAGGTGCGAGCCCATTGGCAGCGCGAAGGCCGCGCCGGCGTGCTGGTGATGAGCTTTCATGGCGTGCCGCAGCGCACGCTTCAACTCGGCGATCCGTATCACTGTGCCTGCCACAAGACCGCGCGCTTGCTGGCGCAACGCCTGGGCTTGTCGACGGACGGCTACCGCGTCACCTTTCAAAGCCGCTTCGGCAAAGCACAGTGGCTGCAGCCCTATACCGAGCCGACGCTGGCGCAGCTGGCGCGCGACGGCGTGCAGCGCGTCGACGTGATCTGCCCCGGCTTCCTGGCCGACTGCCTGGAAACGCTGCAAGAGATCGACCAAGAGGCGCGCGCGGCCTTCATCGCCGCTGGCGGCGAGCAGTTCCACTACATCGCCTGCTTGAACGACCGGCATGAGGGCATTGCCGCGCTGCGTGACATCGCGCTGCGCCATTTGCAAGGGTGGGACACGAGCGGCAGCGGCGACGCAGCCGAGCTGCTGGCTCAGCGAGATCGCGCCCTGGCGATGGGGGCGGTGGAGTGAGATTCCGCGCATGCACAGCGATGCGACGGCCGCGATGAAAGAGCGCGAAGGCATGCGCCTGGACAAGTGGCTGTGGGCGGCGCGCTTTTACAGAACGCGCGCTCTGGCCGTGGAATTCATCGACAAGGGCCGCGTTGCGGTCAACGGCCAGGCCGCCAAGCGATCACGCGAGCTGCGCATCGGCGACCGGGTCGCACTGCGCCAGGGCGAGCGGGCCGAGATCGCGCGCGAGTTGCAGGTGCTGGGTTTGAGCGAGCATCGCGGCCCGGCGCCCTTGGCACAGCAGCTGTATGCCGAAACGCCCGAGAGCATCGCCGCACGCGCCGCGGCCGAGCGCGCCCGGCCCTACCTGAAAGATCCCGCGCGGACCATCGAACAGGGTCGCCCCACCAAGCGAGACCGCCGAGAGCTGGTTGACTGGCAGCGCTGGAGCGCCTCGATCGACGATGCCGAAGGTTGAGATGCAGCACCGCGCTACCGCGCGACGGAAAACCGGGACCTGCAACGCAATGACCCTCTTGAAGGCTGTAGATTTGCTCCCATTTGCATACGAGCTACCACAAACCCGAACATGAATCCGAACGAACCGACCCCCGAAGACGCCGTCTCCGATGCCACAGCTGCCGACGCGCAGGATTCGGTGGCCACCAGCCCGGTACCGACATTGAGCCTGGAAGAAAGGTTGGCCGAGTTGGAGGCGAAACACGCCTCCGTGTCTGATGCCTACCTGCGCGCCAAAGCCGACGCCGAGAACACGCGCCGCCGCGCCGAGGAAGAGATGTCCAAGGCGCGCAAGTTCGCCGTCGAAGCCTTCGCCGAAAGCCTGCTGCCGGTGCGTGACAGCCTGGAGGCGGCGATCACCTTGCAAGGCACGGACACGCCGGCCACGACCGACCAGATGCTCGAGGGGGTGCATGCGACGCTGCGCCAGCTGAATGCGGCGCTGGAGCGCAACAAGGTGCTGCCGATCAATCCGCCGGTGGGCACCAAGTTCGATCCGCACCAGCATCAGGCCATTAGCATGGTGCCGGCTGAAGCCGAGGCAAATACCGTGGTCACGGTGCTGCAAAAGGGCTTCCTCATCGCCGACCGCGTGCTGCGCCCGGCCCTCGTGACAGTGGCCGCGCCCAAGTAGGCGCGAAGCGCCGCCTGCAGCATGTTTCGGGCTTGAAAGCCGGACAGTTATCCACAACTCCAAGACATCCAGATTCCATCCTCAGGAGCCACTCAAATGGGAAAGATCATCGGCATCGACCTCGGCACGACCAATTCGTGCGTATCGGTCATGGAAGGCAACACCACCAAGGTCATCGAGAACAGTGAAGGCGCGCGCACCACGCCGTCGATCATTGCCTACCAGGACGACGGCGAGATCCTCGTCGGCGCCTCGGCCAAGCGCCAGTCGGTGACCAATCCGAAGAACACGGTGTATGCGGTCAAGCGCCTGATCGGGCGCAAGTTCACCGAGAAGGAAGTGCAGAAGGACATCGAGTTGATGCCCTACAAGATCACGCCCGCCGACAACGGCGACGCCTGGGTCGAGGTGCGCGGCAAGAAGCTGGCACCGCCGCAGGTCGCGGCCGAGATCCTGCGCAAGATGAAGAAGACGGCCGAGGACTACCTGGGCGAAACGTCACTGAGGCCGTGATCACCGTGCCGGCGTACTTCAACGACAGCCAGCGCCAGGCGACCAAGGACGCCGGGCGCATCGCCGGGCTGGACGTCAAGCGCATCATCAACGAGCCCACCGCCGCTGCGCTGGCCTTCGGCCTGGACAAGCACGGCAAGGGCGACCGCAAGATCGCCGTGTATCGACCTGGGCGGCGGCACTTTCGACATCTCGATCATCGAGATCGCCGACGTCGACGGCGAGATGCAGTTCGAGGTGCTGTCGACCAACGGCGACACCTTCCTCGGCGGCGAAGACTTCGACCAACGCATCATCGACTACATCGTCACCGAGTTCAAGAAGGAGCAAGGGGTCGATCTGACGAAGGACGTGCTCGCGCTGCAGCGGCTGAAGGAGGCTGCCGAAAAGGCGAAGATCGAGCTGAGCAACAGCGCGCAGACCGACGTCAACCTGCCCTACATCACGGCCGACGCGTCGGGCCCGAAGCACCTGAACATCAAGCTCACGCGCGCCAAGCTCGAAGCGCTGGTGGAAGACCTGGTGGCGCGCACCATCGAGCCATGCAAGCATCGCGGTGAAGGATGCCGGCGTGAAGCTGTCGGACATCAACGACGTGATCCTGGTCGGCGGCATGACGCGCATGCCCAAGGTGCAGGAGAAGGTCAAGGAGTTCTTCGGCAGGGAGCCGCGCAAGGACGTCAACCCCGACGAGGCGGTGGCCGTTGGCGCCGCCATCCAGGGCCAGGTGCTGGGCGGCGACCGCAAGGATGTGCTGCTGCTCGACGTCACCCCGTTGAGCCTGGGCATCGAGACCCTGGGCGGCGTGATGACGAAGATGATCAAGAAGAACACCACCATCCCGACCAAGTTCAGCCAGGTGTTCAGCACGGCCGACGACAACCAGCCGGCGGTGACGATCAAGGTGTTCCAGGGCGAACGCGAGATTGCGCTCGGGCAACAAGAGCCTGGGCGAGTTCAACCTCGAGGGCATCCCGCCATCGCCGCGCGGCCTGCCGCAGATCGAGGTCACCTTCGACATCGATGCCAACGGCATCCTGCACGTCGGTGCCAAGGACAAGGCCACGGGCAAGGAAAACAAGATCACGATCAAGGCCAACTCGGGCATCTCTGAGGAGGAGATCCAGAAGATGGTCAAGGACGCCGAGCTGAATGCCGCCGAGGACCACAAGAAGCTGGAGCTGGCCCAGGCCCGCAACCAGGCTGACGCGATGGTGCATTCGGTGAAGAAGAGCGTGGCCGAACATGGCGACAAGCTCGAAGCCGCCGAGAAGGAGACGATCGAAGCCGCGCTGAAGGAAGCCGAGGACGCGCTGAAGAGCGACGACAAGGCGACCATCGACGCGGCCAGACGAGAAGCTGATGACGGCGAGCCAGAAGCTGGGCGAGAAGATGTATGCCGCCGAACCGCAGGCGGCAGCGGCAGCGGCCGCAGCGGCTGCGGGCGACGCGGGCAGCGAGCGAGGCGCCGCCGGGCGAAGGCCGGCCTGCGACGACGACAATGTCGTCGATGCCGAGTTCAAGGAAGTGAAGAAGTGATGTCGAGGGCAGCCGCTCGGGCTGCCGTCGATATTTCGCCGCGTTCGAGGTGACAGGCCGCGCTTGCACCTCGGCGCGGCGTTCCGTTTGATTGCGACCTGAGATTTCTGATGGCAAAGCGCGACTATTACGACATCCTCGGCGTGCCGCGGAACGCCGATGCCGACGACATCAAGAAGGCCTACCGCAAGTTGGCCATGAAGCACCACCCGGACCGCAACCAGGGTGACGATGCCAAGGAGTCGGAGGAGAAGGTTCAAGGAGGCCAACGAGGCCTACGAGATGCTCTCCGACCCGCAGAAGCGGGCCGCCTATGACCAGTTCGGCCACGCCGGCGTCGATCCGAACATGGGCGCTGGTCGCGGCGGCCCGGGCCGGAAGGCTTCGGCGGATTTCGCCGAGGCCTTCGGCGACATCTTCGGCGACATCTTACGGCGGCGCGGGCGGTGGCCGCCGTGGCGGCGGCGGCCAGCAGGTCTATCGCGGCAACGACCTCAGCTACGCGATGGAGATCACGCTGGAAGAGGCGGCGCACGGCAAGGAGACGCAGATCCGCATCCCGAGCTGGGACGCCTGCGAAACCTGCAATGGCAGCGGCGCGAAACCCGGCACCAGCCCGAAGATCTGCGGCACCTGCAACGGCGCGCGGCACGGTGCACATGCGCCAGGGCTTTTTCAGCATCCAGCAGACCTGCCCGCACTGCCACGGCACGGGCAAGATCATTCCCGAGCCCTGCCTACCTGCAGCGGCGCCGGGCAAGATCAAGAAGCAGAAGACGCTGGAGGTGAAGATCCCCGCCGGCATCAACGAGGGCATGCGCATCCGCTCGTCGGGCAACGGCGAGCCGGGCACGCAACGGCGGGCCCAGCGGCGACCTGTACATCGAGATCCGCGTCAAGCAGCACGACATCTTCGAGCGCGACGGCGACGACCTGCACTGCACCGTGCCGGTCGGGCTGACGCACGTCGCGCTCGGCGGGGCGATCGAGGTGCCGACGCTGGGCGGCAAGGCCGAGATCGAGCTGCCCGAGGGCACGCAGCACGGCAAGACCTTCCGCCTGCGCGGCAAGGGCATCAAGGGCGTGCGATCGAGCTACCCCGGCGACCTGTACTGCCCACATCGCGGTCGAGACGCCGATCAAGATCACCGAGCACCAGCGCAAGCTGTTGAAGGAACTGGACGAGTCGTTCAAGAAGGGTGGCGACAAGCATTCGCCGAACTCGAAGTAGCTGGACCGACCGGGTCAAGGACCTGTTCAAGTGATCGTGCGGGCGATCGCGCTCAGAACAGCTCGCCCTGCCCTGCGCGTGCCGGCAGGCGCGGCCTGACGAAGCGCGTCAGGTCCAGTTCGAGCCGCTCGCGGTTCAGCCCGAGGCGTGCGCCGCCTTCTGGAAGCGCTGGCGCAGCAACTGCGCCCAGACGCCCTCGCCCGTCATGCGCGTGCCGAAGCTGCGCGTCGTAGTCCTTGCCGCCGCGCATCTCGCGCACCCGCGCCATCACGCGCGCGGCGCGGTCCGGGAAGTGGCGATCCAGCCAATCCTGGAACAGCGGGTTCACCTCCCACGGCAGCCGCAGCACGATGCTGAATGCGCGATGTCGCACCGGCATCGCGCGCGGCTTCGAGAATCTTCTCGAGTTCGGGCTCGTTGATGAAGGGGATGATCGGCGACACGCTCACGCCCACCGGCACGCCGGCCTTCGCGAGTGCCTCGATCGTGCGCAAGCCGCCGCGTGCGGCGCTGCGGCACGCGGCTCGAGGATGCGCGCGAGGTCGCCGTCGAGCGAGGTGATCGAGACGTAGATCGCGACCAGGCGCTCCGCGGCCATCGGTGCGATCAGGTCGAGGTCGCGTTCGATGCCCGAGGACTTGGTGACGAGCGAGAACGCGTGCCGGCACTCGCTCAGCACCTCGATCACCGAGCGGGTGATGCCGAGCCGGCGCTCGACCGGCTGGTAGGCGTCGGTCGCCGACGCCGATGTTGAGCATCTTCGGCACGTAGCGCCGCGCCGCCAGCGCTTCGCGCAGGCGCTGCGGCGGCATTCACCTTCGCGACGATCTTCGTCTCGAAGTCGAGGCCGGGCGACAGGTCGAGGTAGCTGTGCGTCGGCCGCGCGAAGCAGTAGATGCAGCCGTGCTCGCAGCCGCGGTACGGGTTGATCGACAGGTCGAAGCCGATGTCGGGCGAATCGTTGCTCGAGACGATCGAGCGGACCTGCTCCTCGATCACCTGCGTCGCCGGCGGCGAGATGTTCCTCGTGCGCGGCCTGGTCGAGCGCACCCCAGCCGTCGTCGAAGGCCTCGCTCCTCGGTGCTGCGCGTAGCGGTTCTCGATCGCCCAGGTCGTGCCGCGGCCCTTCACCGCGGCGGCGCGGGCGCGAGATCGATCCGGCGGGCGTGAGCGCATACTGTGAATATACACAGTATGCCACGGCTCGCACAAGGCCTCAGTAGCGGTCGCCTCCCGAGTCGGCCGCCATGTTCTCGAAGCGCGTGTTGGGCTTCAGGAAGGTCAGCCTGACGGTGCCGGTCGGCCCGTTGCGCTGCTTGGCGATGATCAGCTCGGTCACGCCGGGCTCCTTGCTCTCCTTGTTGTAGTAGTCGTCGCGGTAGATGAACATGATGACGTCGGCATCCTGCTCGATCGCGCCCGACTCGCGCAGGTCGCTCATCATCGGGCGCTTGTCGTTGCGCGTCTCGACGCTGCGGTTCAGCTGCGACAGGGCCATCACCGGACACTGCAGTTCCTTGGCGAGCCCCTTCAGCCCGCGCGAGATCTCGCCCAGCACGGTGGCGCGGTTCTCGTCGCTCGAATCGCTGCTGCCGCTCATCAGCTGCAGGTAGTCCACCACGACGAGTCCGAGCGTGCCGCCGAACTGCCGCGCCAGGCGGCGAGCACGCGAGCGCACCTCGGTCGGCGTCAGCCCCGGGCTCTCGTCGATGAAGAGGCTGACCTTGCCGAGGCGTTCGACCGCCTCGGAGAGCCGACCCCATTCGTCGTCGCCGAGCTTGCCGGTGCGCAGGTGCTGCTGGTCGATGCGCCCGAGCGAGCCGACCATGCGCAGCGCGAGCTGGGCCGCGCCCATTTCCATCGAGAACACGATGACCGGCAGCTCCTCGTTGACCGCGACGTGCTCGGCGATGTTCAGCGCCAGCGCCGTCTTGCCCATCGACGGCCGGGCCGCGAGGATGATCAGGTCGCCCTTCTGCAGCCCGGCGGTCATGTGGTCGAGTTCGTAGAAGCCGGTGCGCACGCCGGTGACGTCCTCCGCACCGTTCTCGGCCAGTTCGTTGACACGGTCGATCAGCTCGACGACGAGCTGGTCCATGCTCAGGAACCCCTGCTTGGACCGCGACCCCTCCTCGCCGATGCGGAAGATCTTGCCTTCGGCCTCATCGAGGATCTCCGACACCGCCCGCCCCTGCGGATTGAACGCGGCGGTGGCGATCTCGTCGCTCGCGGCGACGAGCTTGCGCAGCACGGCGCGCTCACGAACGATCTCCGCATAGCGGCGCAGGTTGGCCGCGCTCGGCACGCTCTGCGCGAGCGCGTTGAGGTAGACCAGGCCGCCGCAGTCTTCGGCCTTGCCCAGGCTCTGGAGCTGCTCGAAGACGGTGATGACATCGGCGGGCCGGGTCGCGTTGACGAGCGTGCCGATCGCGCCGTAGATCAGGCGGTGTTCGTAGCGGTAGAAATCGCTGTCGGAGAGCAGGTCGCCGGCGCGGTCCCAGGCGCTGTTGTCCAGCAGCAGGCCGCCGAGCACGCTCTGCTCGGCCTCGATCGAATGCGGGGGAATGCGCAGCCGCGCGACCTCGTCGTCGCGCGGCTCCGGGCCGCTTTCGCGTGAATCGATGAGGGTGGAC
>CAWIOH010000014.1:0-388191 GCA_963837675.1 uncultured beta proteobacterium
CGCCAATGAGCCCATCAGGAAGGTGTAGGGCTCGTACTCCTGGATCAGGTAGAGGAAGCGTCGCCGTGCAAGCGACCGAAGAGCGCTTCCCGCGATCTGGGCGGTCCACCAGGTGGTGGCGATCAGCGAGTCGTCGGGATTGAGCTCGAGCGGGGCATCGCGGTCGCGGCCGAACGCAACCTCGACCCGGTCGAAGAGGCCATCGAGGCCCGCAAAGGACTCGACCCGCTCACGCCAGTCGCGCGGCAGCTGCGGCGCCGGATCGACTGTGACCAGGCGGGTTCGGTGTCCTCGCTCGGCGAGCCGCCGGGCCAGGTTGAACTTCGCGATGTAGCCGCCGAACAGGTGCGCCAGATCGATGGTGGGGATCAGGAGGTTGACCCGTGTGCGGTGCGCGCTCCGTAACGGACAGCTGCAACGGCTCCACCTTCTTCGCGAGCTCTCGGACCAGGGCTGATCACCGCTGCGACGGCGCTTCGTGGGGCGCTCGGAGGACGGCAGGCTCGCGTCTAGTTCGACGACTGCCCGCGGACGCGATCGGCCCGCGGACAGCGCGCGCATCGCGTAGCGCCAGGCCACCGCCTGGAGCATCAGCCGCTCCGCGCCAAGCGTGACGCTGTGTCCGCCGACGTTCCGGGCCGGACGCAGCGCGAGCCAGGCGAGAGAGAGCGGCGAGCGTTCGGCGCGAAGCAGGCGACGGAGCGCGCGGCGGTCGCCGGCGGCGCATGCTGTCGCCCGCAGCGCATCAGCAGCACCTGCGCAAGCAACTGGAGCCGGATCAGGTCGAAGAAGTAGCCGGTTCGCGAGGCCACGATCTGTGGCAGCCCGCGCCTGTCGCCGCAGGCGCCTGACGATCTCGCGAACCCCGGGCGCGGCCGGGACGGACGCGGCCGCATGCCTAACGCGGCCGACGCCGTGCTGGATGTAGTCGTAGAGCGGGCGGTCGACGAAGGCGATCCGCCCACTGGCCAGCGCCACGAGCGCCAGCCAATGGTCGTGGTACTGCGTGCCCGGCGTATCCGGGAACGGCAGCGCCCGATCGAGCAGGTCGCGGCGGAAGAGCGAGGCCGCGCCCGTGACCGTGTTGGCCAGCAGCAGCGACGGAAGATCGTCGTAGTTGTTGCGGCGCTCGGTCCAGTAGCTCGGCGACAGCACCCTGCCCTCTTCGTCCATCACGCGCTGGTCGCTGTAGACGAGCTCCGCATCGCCGATCTCGGCAGATCAGCGTCTCCAGCTTTTCGGGATACCAGCGGTCGTCCTGGTCCGCGAGGGCCACGTAGGAAGCTCGCGTGGCATCAACTCCAGAGCGCGCTCGAAGTTCTTGTAGAAGCCGGCCCGCCTCGGCGCGCGGCTGAGGACGAAGCGCTCGTCGCCCGACACCACCTCGCGCATCCGCTCGAACAGTGACGGCGCCGAGCAGTCGTCGCTGATGACGCAGATCCAGCCCTCTTCCGTCTGCGCGCGGATCGACTCGATCTGGGCCCTGAAGAGGTCGATCTCGGGCTCGAAGGTCGCCATCGCGATGCCGACGCGCGCATTTCGCGATCGAGCCAGCTCCGCCGCCGCACCGTCCGGCTCGGGCGGCGGCACGACGGGGATCTCGCCGAGCCGCACCTCGCCTCGACGAGCCATCGGAGAGCTCGGTCGTGAGGACGAGCTCCCGGGCGCCGCCGGACGGCATCCGAAGCGGCGACGACCGCCCAGAATGCGCTTCGGAAGGAGGGGTGACCGGGATCGCTGACGCCCCCGGGCCGGAGTCCGAACCCTCGCGATCGAGGCGATGGAGCGCCTCGTAGAGGTCGTTCCGCGGCATTCCGTGCGTGGCCCGCGCGGGGTCCCCCCCGGCCGACACCTAAAGCCGCCGGACACCGAGCCGGCGGTGGAAGCACGAGCCGTAGACGAAGACGGCCGTCTCGCACTCGGCGGGGAGACCCGCCGGCAGTCGCGTCTCCAACCGCTCCTCGAGGTTCGCGTCCAGGATCGCCCTCAGCCGGATCGGCGGCGGATCCTGACGCGGCGGCGGAGGTGCCTGGCTGACCGTGCCGGGCAGAGAGGTGACCCCGGTCAGGGCCTCCTGCGGGTACGGATGAGCTTCAGGGCGCGACCGGAGCCCATCGAGCCGGCCGCTGATGGCCCCCAGATTGCGATCCATGAGGAGCTGGCCGGCGCACCAGGCGAGCTCGCGCAGGATGACCCCTGGCAGGCGGCGGGGAGTGAGCACCCCCCACTTGCGCAGCAGGTAGCCGCGGCCGAAGCCGATCAGGTAGTCCTTGCGCCGGGAGCCCGGACCGAGCGTGGCCGAGTGCTCGTGGGTCCCGAGCGCGCGCGGCGCAAGCCGGCACGATCCGCCGGCGAGGCGGATTCGCAGGGTCAGATCGACATCCTCGAAGTAGGCGAAAAGCCTCTCGTCGAAGCCCCCGACCTCCAGGAAGGCCTCACGCCAGAAAGCCGCGGAGGCGCCGGATGGGCCCATCGGGTCGGGCACCGGCTCAGCCAGGCTGTCGAGCGGCTCCCCGTTCAGGTAGTCGAATGGCAGCAGCGTGCGATCGACCTCGACCCCGGCCGTTTCGATCAGGCGAGATCCCTCGCATCCCTCATCACGCCCGCGGCCATCACGATTCCGTTGCGCGGATCGAGTGCGTCGACGAGCCGGTCGACATAGCCCTCGTCGACGACGCAGTCGTCGTTGAGCAGGACCAGGACCTCGCCCTGAGCCTGTCGAGCGGCCAGGTTGACCGCCCGCGAATAGCCGAGGTTGGTCGGGACCGCCAGGAGCCGGCCACCCTCGAATCCCGACACCAGTCGCTTCAGCTGCGTCGACGCCGGTGCCGTTGTCAACGACGATCGTCTCGACGTCCGTACCGACTTCGGCGAGCGAACCGAGCAAGCGAGACACCCGGTCCGGGGTCACGGTGGGAACGATCACCGTCGAGGATCGAGTCGGATCCAGGTCAGGGCTCCGCGACCGACGGCACCTCGGTCTCCGGCAGGGCCACGCTTGATTTCCGTGTCGTCATCCGCTATCTCGGCCGGGACCCGGCGAAGTAGGGGCTGGTGGTCCGCACTCGCTTGAAGGCCGCGGCTCCGGCGGCGCCGTCGCCATAGCTCGTTTGCAGCCTAGCTTCAACCAGGAACAGCCGCCAATCATCGAGGTCCCGCGCCTGCGCCGCGCGCAGGTCCGCGAGCGCGCGACGGTCGTCCCCCTGAGCCTGCCGGAGCAGCGCCAGCTGCAGGTACGGAGCAGCGGACCAGGGCTCGAACGTGCTGGCGTCCCGGGCCCGCGCGATCGCCTCGTCCAGCCGGCCCGCATCCGCTGCAGCGTGGCTTCGCCTCAGCTCGATGTCGCCGATGAGAACCAGCGCGCTCGCCGCGAGCGCGAGCCAGGCAAACCCGACGATCGGCCCACTCCAACCGGCCCGGCCTCGCGCGGAGTCGAGGCGCCGCGGTGGCGGCCAGCAGCCCGGCGCAGACCAGCGCGGGCCAGATCACCGCCGGGAGCTGCCAGGTCCAATCGGTGGCGGCGCCCACTGCGGCCGCTGCCACGAGGACACGAGCACGGGGGCCCCCCCGTCTCCTCGCTCGAAGCCGTCGCCGGGCCGCGACGAAGATGACCGCGGTGAAGCCGAGCAGCAGGGCGATGCCGGGAACACCGAGCTCGGCGGCACTCTGCATGGGCAGCGAATGCGGATTGCGCGCATACGCTCGAAGCGTCGAATGCCGGCCCCAGTAGGCCTCCCAGCTCCCGGCGCCGACGCCGTGTACGGGGGAACTCGCGAAGGCGTCGCCGGCCGACCTCCAGAACTGCCAGCGGCCGTTCGAGTTGACACCCACCCGAGGACGGGCGTGCGTCGAGGCGCGGCGGTGAAATCGCCGATCTTCCCGACCGGGTCGATCGCCACGGTCGCGATCGCGGTGCCGATGACGAGCGCCGCCAGCACCGCCAGCGAGAGTCGGCGGGAGAACCGGACGCGCGGAAGCCAGCCATCCGCCGCCCAGGCGATCCCTCCAGTGGTCGCCGTCGCGAGAACGACCCAGAGGGTCATCCACTCGCCGTCGGAGCGCCTTGCCGCCCCCAGCGAACCAGTCGTCAGGTCGGGCAGCCGATCGCTGATCAGGACCAGCGCCACCGCCATGAGGCCCCCCAGGAGCAGGGGCTTGACCAACCGCGCCCGGGATCTCGTTGCGATCAGGAGGAGGGCGCAACCGATGCCGATGGCGACCAGCGCTCCCCGGGAGCCGGTCAGCCAGATCGCCAACCCCATCGCGGGTATCGCCGCCGCCGCGAGACTGCGCATGCGCCTCGTGGCCGCGTTCGCCGCGCAGAACGCGAGCAGCACGCCCCCCATGGCGAACAGCGAGGCGGCGCCGTTCCAGTAACCGATCGGATAGCTGAGGCGTCCCCTCCCACGGCTTGTCGGCCGGCGCGCCGCTCCATAGGGTGAAGCCACCTTGAGCTGGCCGCACCGCGCGCAATTGCGGTGGACCTTTCTCGTCGGCGAGAAAATTCTTCGCATTGAACGAAAAGACTGCATCGATTTCCGCGCTTGAGCGGTTGGTGAAGCGATACTCCAAGGCAGCGACGGGAAGACTGGAATCGTCAGAATTTCCAGGTTCGAACGGGCTCCATCCAATTATCTCAACTTCGATCGGAAGCAACGGATCCGACAGCAACACTTTGCCGAACGGAAATCGCGCCTCGAACGAGGCATCGGCAAACCGCGGCAATCCGTACGTCGTCCCGGGAGAACCAACAGCCGATCCGGGCGGTCCGAAGATCTTTCGGGTCGGCACCGGGCCTTCCAACACCCGCGCAATTGGCCGCGCTCCTTTAATGGCAATGGCAGCGAAAATGCAGGGTTCGTTGAAAATATCCGGCCGATTGCGAATTGAGACGTGAGACAAGGCCCCCGTTCCCTCCAAGCAAATCATCCCGGCGCCGATGCCACCCATGGGAAATGCAATCTGGTCCAGACAGTCTTCCCGATAGGGACCGTTGAAAATGTGACCGGGAGAAAATTCTGGGTTGCTCGAATCCGTCGGAGAATTCTGCGTCGTATGCCGTTCTTCAGGCGCCGCCTCGGCCGTACTAGGCAGTGCCGTGGTAGCCGCCAGAAGACCGCCCGCGGCAGATAGGAAATCCCTGCGTTTGATTGTCATTTTTTTCTGCCTTGCCAGTAAAAGGATCAAGTCCGCCGTGTCACAATAGCGCCGCAAGGAAGTGGTCGTATCGGCATCCGCTCGCGGCAATCTTCAATTCGGCAGAGCGAAGACATAAAGCTGCTGGCCGGTCATTGCGCGGTGCACTTCGGTAAGTAGGGTTGACGGCTTCTGCTCGGGACTGCCGCCCCCAAGCCCCGTGGTGACGGCGACATATTGCCTGCCGTCAAGGCTGAAGGAGACCGGATAACCTTGAACGGTGTTGCCCAATCGGGTTTGCCAAAGCGTCCGGCCAGTCTTCACATCCACCGCCTTGAAGATGCGGTCAAAATCACCGACGAAGGCGACGCCGCCGCCGGTGGAAAGTACCGCGCTGAGGAAGGGCGCGCGTTGTTGGAATGACCAAGCCTCGGTCATGTCCTTCGTATTGTAAGCGACAAGTTTGCCCATATTGCGATGCGTTCCGGGCATGAAATAGAAAAGTTGAGATGCAGCGGTTCCGCCGCCGCCTAATTTCATATCCACGTCATGGCCCCGCATGAGCACACAGCTCTGGCTGAGCGGGATGATGAGAAGATCGGTGGGCTGGTTGTAGCTAGTCGCCTGCCAGTCATGACCGCCTTCAGGTCCAGGGCAGGATGCGATCCACTGATTGGTTTTCTGATTGACGATATCCGGGCGATAAGTGACCTGCCCAGTCTTGGAATCGATCTTGCTGAAAATGTTCTGGAACAGGGTCTCTTTCTTTCCCAGGAATTTGCCGGTAACCCGGTCCAGCTTCCATAGGATGCCGTCCTTGCCGATAGTCATCAGCGTCTTCTGATCTCCATGATCGATTAGCACCCGCTCGAATGCCGCGTCGAGATCCAGAGACTCTCCCGGTATATGCTGGAAGTACCATTTGAGCGTGCCATTATCCGGATCAAGCGCAAGGGTCGAATTGGAATATAGGGTCGAAGCGCCATAGGTTTTGCGACTGGCGCGCATCCAAGGCTTGGCCTGCGCGACACCCCAATAGGTCGTGTTGAGGTCGGGATCGTAGGTGCCCGCGATCCAGGTATCGGTGCCTGCCCTCTGGTTGTCGGGAAGATTATTCCAGCTGTCGCCGCCTGGCGTACCCTGGCGCGCAGTGGTGTAGAAAGCCCAGTCCGGCTTGCCAGTCTCGGCGTCATAGGCGCTGATATGGCAATTGACGGTCGCGTAATTGTCGCAACCCATCATGCCCACCAAAACCTTGCCATGAATGACGATGAGGCCTCCAGTTTCGCCCTTGGGCGGCGGCGCGATGTCCACATGCCAAACGACCTGACCGGTTCGTGCATCCAGAGCGTAGAGTTTGGCATCGGTGGTCGCGACGTAAACATTGTCGTGATAGAGCGCCAGGCTGCGTGTCGCCATATAGGCAACTGTCGCTTCCGGGCCGATTCGGTTTTCCCAGATCAGTTCGCCGCTGCGCGCGTCCAGCGCCTGCACCGTATTGGAGGTATTGGATAGAAAGATGACGCCGCTATGCACTATGGGGGTTACTTCGCTGGCACCGCCCTCTTTCATCGCCCAAGACCATTGGAGTTGAAGCCCTTTCACGTTACCGGCGGTTATCTGCGTGAGCGGGCTGTAGCTCCAGCCCTGATAATTGCGGCGATACATCAACCAATCGGCATCGGAAGGGTGCACCAGCATCTCGCCAGTGACCGGGATATAATTCTTGACCATGCCTGCCACGGTTACGCCGTGAAGCACCGGTGGACGGGCGCCGATGGCCCGCGCCGGCGGCGGCGGAATGCCTTTCTGCAAATCGGCAGGCATCTGACCGTTCGCGACGCGGCCGATCGTCACTGCCGTATCAGCGGTGAGAATCGCGGGGCCTGGCTTTGCGCCATTGGCCTGAAGCAGGAACGCCATGATATCGGTATAGGTGGAGGCGCTGAGGTTCCCCGCATTGCCCACCGGCATGGTGGTCGAGAGGAATTGATAGAGCGCCTTGGTCGAGCGCTCGCCCCAACTGCTCATGAAGCTGGCACCGACCAGCGCGGGCGAGTCGTTTCCGCCGCCAAGATTGCTGGCGTGACAGCCGGCGCAATTGTCCATATATTCGCGCTGGCCCGCCGCCGCCTGCTCCTGGGCGAAAACGCCTATCGGCCGGTCCACTTGCGAGATCGCCGGCATACCGGCAAGCGCCAGGATCGAACCTGCGACCGTCAGAAATTTCGCGGAGCGGTACATTTATTACTTCCCTTCACGCGCGTTTGGGCCACTCAGCGCTTGCAGCCAGCCCCAGGAATTGCCTTCAGGCGCCTTTTCACTATCGAGCTCGATATAGAGTGCGTCATTCTTCAGGGCAGCGATCGCTTCACGGCTGAGCCTGACCGTGCCGGATATCGTTCCCTGAACCGCTTTGGTCGTATCGAGCGCGGCGATAGCCGCACCCGGCACGCCCAGTGCCAGACCCCTGTTGAGATGAGCGCCGATCGCGGGCGATGACAGGCCGCTGAATTTTCCGGATAGCGTGAGTTGATTGCCGGACAGCACGCCCGTAACCATGCCCCCGCCCACGACATTGGCGCGGGTGGAATTATCGTGCGGCATGGGATCGAGCTCGCCTTGAAATTTCTGCTCGGCGCCAAAGAGCTGGGCTCCCGATCAGGGCCGCCAATGCAATTGCCTTGAACCATGAGATGTTCATGAAACTGCTAGCTCCCCGATATTGAAAATTCCTGGCAAGCTGAAATGACGCCATCCGTGATCCTTAATGGCGCAGCGGCGACAATGTCCTTTCGAAGGTCGAATGCTATTTCATGTTATTCGGATTATTGTCATGGCGTTATAAGATCGCATCATCATCTACTGCGCTATTTTTCTTCCGATCTCGGCTGGAACGGCGCGATGTCCACGGCGGCCGCCATGGCCAGATAGCCGGCATGGTTGGGATGCAGATAATCCCAGGGCAACTGGGTCATCTGGCTGTCGGGGACATATTCGGCCTTCATATTGCCGGTAGCGGGGTCGAGGGTCGCGGCATCGAAATCCTCTACCCCATCGAACAGCCCCGATGAGCGGATAAAGGTGTTAATCGATTTTCGACTGTCATCCACGATTGGGCCATTGTCGTGGGAGAGTGCGGCGTCGGTATTCCAGCCTGCCGATGGGTTTACCATGCCCCGGGCCGCGGTCAGCGTACCGGCAAAAACCTTGATGCCCTTGGCATGGAGACGCGCCACAACATCCCGGTATCCCGCGATCACTGCATCGGTGGAATGGCCGGCGCCGAGATCGTTGATGCCCTCCAGCCAGATGACATGGGTGAGACCCGACAGGCCCAGCACGTCGCGATCCAGCCGATCCACCGCGGCGGGACCGGCCGTGGCGTTGGTGACAATGGGGTTCACAACACGGTTGCCGCCGATCGCCTCATTCACGACGCTGATACGGTTGCCATACGCATTGTGCAGGCGACGGGATAAGGCGTTGGACCAGCGGTCATTCTCATTCAGCGTTGTGTGGGTACCGTCGGTGATGGAATCCCCAAAGGCACAGATCACCACGGTGTCTGCCGGGGCCATCACATCCACGGCGTCCAGAAAGAACCAGGACGTCGTGGTGAACTTATAGGCAAATACGTCGGGATCGGCAGTGTGGTCGCCGCTGCCCGGTGCGGTGATGTAGGAGGTCGTGTGGGAAGCGGCGTGATAGGTCATCGGCCCACTATTGCCAGCCACGGAATAGCTGACCGCCAAGTTGCGGCCCTGCACCCGTGGATCGCCGGCACCAGATATCCAGGGGAGTGCGACGCCATCGCTCCAAATTTCTTCGCCCGGGGGAATGGTCACGGTCCGCTTGCCATCGAAGGTGACGGACGTGATGGTGCCCTGCACCACATTGCCGGAATAATCCTGCAGCGCCACGGTGACGGCATCGAAACTCAACGGCTGGGTGCCAAACGCGTTGGAAAAACGAAATCGCATCCGGTTGCCCCAAAGGTCTGGCTTGATGATGGAGCGGATCGTTTGCCGCGACGCCTGGTTCTTGTTGGCATCCGGAAAGGGAAAGCCCAAGTCTGGCTGAATAACAGCTGGGGCATAGGCGGCGGGATAGCCAGGCGGATAGGCGGGCGGCACCGGCGGTACATAGACAAAGTAGGCGGCGGGCGATGTCGCCCAGCTAGCAACCCAATGGTCGCCTGCGGCGGCGGCGGGCGTCAGCCAGGCCAGCAGCAGCACGGCCAACAGCGGCAGAATGCGCAAGTATTTGTGCATGACCCCCTACCCTCTGACGCAGCATAGCACAAAATGATGCCGCGTTGTGCAGGAGGTAGCGGATAAACGGCACCATCGGGCCTCCCCATGGTGGATAACTGCCGGCCACTGACCAGCCGAGAAATCGCTTCTGGTCCGCACCGCAGGTGTCGGCAATGCGCCATACGCCGGCATTCTTCTTCGATAAAGGATCTCGCCTTGCAGCCTGCCGCATCGACGGGCGTGGGCCCTCGTCAAGATGCTGAACTATTCCCGAAAAATGGTCACCATGCTCCGAAGTGTCAATCCGGCGCCATGCGGGCGGCAGAGGTATTTCCTTCGTCAAATTACTCAACTATCTCTGACACCCCGGCATTCAAATTCTTGAATTGTTCGTAGGCACCGATCGCTTCGGCGGCATACATTAACGCCGGACCGCCGCCCATATAGACAGCCATTCCAAGCGCCTCTCCGACTTCGGCGCTGGTTGCGCCCAGCTTGACCAGCGCCTCCACGTGAAAGCCAATGCAGCTGTCGCAATGGGTGGCAACACCAATGGCCAACGCGATCAATTCCTTGGTTTTCTTATCCAGCGCGCCAGATTTGGTGGCGGCCTGTGCCATACCGGAAAAGCCCTCCATCGTCGGACCAATTTCACCGCGCAGCAATTTTAAATTCGTGGAAATGCCGTTGATTAAGTCGGGGTAATTTTTCATGGCGAGTCCTTTGACGACGGCCAGCAGTTTGTACGATGCATAGTGGTTGAGAATTGATTTGGCGCAATCTGGATATAGACCCTGCTTCCGAATGATCGCATTCGGTAGGTAAATTTATCGCGCGATACCCTGCTCTCCGGATTACCAGAGCATTTCGGCAAGATTTCCATGTCGGCGGGATCATGCGTTCGGGAACCGGGAGCATGGTCGCGTTCCAGGCTTCCCATTGACTGCGCAATGCGGCCAGCCGCTCCGGCTGCTTGTGCGCCAGGCTGCTCCGTTCGCGCGGGTCGTAAGCGATGTCGAATAGAAATTCCTTGTCTGCGACCTTAAGGTATTTCCAGTCGCCCCGCCTGATGGCACGCTGCTGGCGGTTCGCCATGCGCCAATACAAGGTTCGTTCATATTCGGGCCGCTGCCCTGTCAGCACCGGCAGCAAATCGTCTCCATCGAGCGGATAGTCCGGATGAGAAGCCACACCCGCCGCCGACAGGCACGTCGCCGTGAGATCCATGGTGATACAGGTCTGATCGACGACCTGTCCGGACGGTATATGGCCCGGCCACCAGACGATCTGCGGCACGCGTAGCCCCCCTTCCAACAGGTCCCATTTCCGGCCGACGAACGGCCACATTTTTGAGTAGCGCTCACCGCCATTGTCGCTGGCGAAAACCACCAATGTCTCACGCCCTTTCGGCTGATTGCGCACCGCGTTCATCACCCGGCCAATACCGGCATCGAGAATCTGCCATCATTTCGCCATAGATGCGCGGGCTGCCGCCTTCGGCTAATTCGGCCAGATCCGATTCGCGTTGCCGGGCCTCCGCCTCGACGGAAGGTGCCGACCACGGCCAATGCGGCGCTGTGTAATGCAGGCTGAGAAAGTAGGGCCGGTCCGGTTGTCCGGCGGTCTGGATATAATCCACGGCCCGGTCGGTCAGCAGATCGGTGACGTAGCCCTGGCGCTCGACCGGAATCTCGCCCTCATACAGATCATGCTCTCCGCCCTCCCCTTTATGGGTGTAGTAACCGGTGAACCCGCCCATGATGCCGAAGAACTCGTCATAGCCGCTGCGCAACGGGCTGTAATGGGGCAGAAAACCGAGATGCCACTTGCCGACTAGCGCCGTTCTGTAATTGGCTTCGCTCAGCAGCTTGGGCAGCGTCGGAAAATCCGGCGGTATGCCCATGTCGGGCTCGTCGCGGAGTGCTGGACGCAGCGGTTCTACCAGGCCGAGGTTCAGGCGATACTGGTAGCGGCCGGTAATGATCGCGACCCTTGTATTGGTGCAGAGCGGTGCATTTGCATAGGCCTGCGTGAACCGCGCACCCTCGGCGGCGAGGCGGTCAATCTCCGGTGTCTGATAGCCGGTCTGCCCCGTGCAACTCAAGTCGGCATAGCCGCAATCGTCGACCACGATGTAGATGATGTTCGGGCTTTGCTCGGATATCATGACGGGTTCTCTTTCGGGGATCTCTCCCGGCCGGAGATCATCGGTTCAGGCCGCTGGTCTGTTCGTGTTTTCCGCGAGAGATGGTCCGGAAAATATGGCGACTGACAAGGCCGCCCAGGATGCCGCTGACGAGCATGCACGCCGCAACGGCGGTAAATGCCGAAGCAAACCCTCCGCTCTGCTGACGCAGAAAACCGACAAACCACGGCCCGGCGAACGCACCCACCGTGCCGACGGCGCTGACCAACGCTATGCCTGGAGCCGCAGCCATCCCTGACATATAGGCGCCTGGTAAAGTCCAGAACACGCTGAGCATCCCATAGGTGCCGCCTGCCGCGATCGCGACCAGGGCCAGGCTCAACACCGGCCCGGTGGCGAGCCCGAACAGCAACCAGCCACCGCTCGCCAGCAAGGTCATTGCGAGAAGATGCCAGGTCCGCTCGCCTGTTCGGTCGGAGTTCCAGGACGCGGCCGTCATGATCGCGACCCCAATCGCAAGCGGCACGGCCGTGAGCAGCCCGATCATCACCGGGCTTTTGATACCAAGACTGCCGACGGCCTGAGGCAGCCAAAACCCCAATGTGCTCAACCCGACCGCGATGCCGAAATAGGCGAAACCGAGAATCCAGCAGATCGGCGACTTGAACACCGAACCGATGTCGAGCGGAAACAGCGCCCGCCTGGCAGCATCTTCGCTCGCGAGCACTGTGAGCAGTGCTGCCTTCTGCTCCCGGTTCAGGAAGCGCGCCTTGGAAGGATTGTCGGGCAAGATACGCAGGACCAGAAATCCGAGGATGATCGGCGGCAACCCTTCCAGAAAGAACAGCCAGCGCCAGCCCGCGACACCCAACGTTCCATCGAGCGCGAGGCAGCCGGCCGAGAAAACCGATGCCAGTACGCCGGTCAGAGGAATTCCCAACAGGAAAAGATTGTTCATCCGGCTGCGATAGGTCAGAGGATACCAACCCGCGATGTAAACGATCACCGCCGGAAAGAAACCGGCCTCCGCGGCGCCCAGCAACATGCGGACAAAATAGAAGCTGTTCGGGCCCGTTATCAGCGCCGTGCCCGTCGCGCACAGGCCCCAGGTCACTACGACGCGGGCAATCCATCGCCGAGGGCCGAACCGTTGCAGCATCATGTTGCTCGGCACTTCGAGTAGAACATAGACGAGAAAAAACAATCCCGCACCGACGCCAAACTGCGATGGACTCAGGCCAAGATCCTTGTTCATGGTCAAGGCCGCGAAGCCGACATTCAGCCGGCCCAGCACCGCGAAAAAATACAGCACCATCAGAAAGCCGATGACCGGCCGCGCCGCGCGCGTCGCGGACGCGACCAGGACGTCGTTTTGCGCCTGGGCCATCATCAGCTTCGCTCGAATTGTCGGGCGGGACCGCGCCTGTCCTTGCCCTCGGCCTTCTGAATATCGGGATGCTCCCCGTTGATCGGTTCTGGCGTGAAAGAGCCTTCCACGCCAACCGGCCTGTCGCCCGCGACGGTGATCCGCTCCATCGTGCGTTGCTGCGGATAATAGTCATGCACGGCGTAATGCTGAACCGAGCGGTTGTCCCACATGACGATGGTGTCGGGTCGCCATTTTACCCGCAGCTGATTTTCGGGAATCGAAGCCTGGCGATAGAGAAATTGCAGAATCGTCGCGCTCTCATCGTCCTTCAGCCCGCGAAGGCACGTCGTGAACTGAGGGTTGACGAACAGCGTGCGGCGTTGGGTGACGGGATGCAGCCGAACCACCGGATGCCACGGATTCGGAAATCGGTCTTCCAGACTCCTCAGCTTCGCGCGATGCTCGGGGCTGGAGCCAAACAGCGTCCGGAACGGTTTGAAATCGTGCTGCGCCTCGAGACCGTGAATATACGCCTTCATGCGCTCCGACAGCCCCCGGTAGGCCGCGACCATGCTGGCGAACATGGTATCGCCGCCAAACGCCGGACAGACCCGGCAGCGCAAGATGGTCGCCATCGGCGGCGCCTCCCGGAATGTCTCGTCCGAGTGCCAGACGTCGGTCAGCTCTGGCGGGTTGTCCTTCGAATAGTCAAGCTGGATCACTTCCGGCCGATCGGCGCGATTGGGCGAGAACGGATGCACGGATAATTCGCCGAAACGCCGCCCGAACACCATTTGCTGGTCCAGCGTGATGTCCTGATCGCGGAAAATGAGGACCTGATATCTGATGAACGCCGCGCGCACTGCCGCAAAGACGTCATCCGTCAGAACTTCCGATAGATCAATTCCGGAGACTTCGGCGCCGATCGACCCATTGATCTGCCGGAACGCGAGTGAGGCGAGCGTGTTTTTCTGCACTGCAGCGTGGATCATTGTATCCTCCCCCGAAGTGGCATTCGTGCGCCAGCCGCTCGCAAGATACTTATCATGTTAAGCGCAAGGACGCCATTTCAAACTTCTTTTTCAGCCGTTAATGGCTAAAGCTATTGACGTTGCCGCGGTGCCGTCCCCAACGCATCGCCAGCGAAATCTTTGCGAGCGGCGCTTGCAGCGCCACGAGCTCGCCGCTTAACATCCCCCCGACGAGGCCGATGCTCCGCCAATTTACGTCGCCGTCCGCGCCAAATGTTCTGACGACGGATAGGACGATGATATGATTGCCCATACGATTTAATTTGACGATTCGCGGAGGATTGCATGGCTCTTTCCAAGATTCTGCCGGCGATATTGACGCTCCTGCTTGTCACGCCGGCCGCGGCGCAGGACGAACCGGACATGAACGATATCCCCGCCAAGCTGGTTAAGAATACGGCCGATTACGATTACGACAAGCGCGTGGTGATGATTCCCATGCGTGACGGGGTCAAGCTGTACACGGTCCTCATGATCCCCAAAGGCGCACATGACGAGCCGATGGTGCTGACCCGCACACCCTACAACGCAGCCAAACGCGCCCAGGCAATGGAAACGCCCTATCGCGCCGTCGCACTCGCCCGAAGCGACGAGCTGCTGACGAACGACGGCTATATTCGCATCTTCCAGGATGTCCGCGGCAAGTACGGTTCGGAAGGGAATTTCGTAATGACCCGGCCGGTGCGCGGGCCGCTCAATCCCACCAAGACGGATGAAACGACCGACGCCTGGGACACGATCGACTGGCTCACCAAACATGTCCCCGAAAGCAATGGCAGGGTCGGCATGGTCGGTTCATCCTATGAGGGCTTTACCGTCGTGATGGCGTTGCTGAATCCGCACCCTGCCCTGAAGGTGGCGGCACCTGAAAGCCCCATGATCGACGGCTGGATGGGCGATGACTGGTTTCATTACGGCGCCTTCCGCCAGAACAATCTCGATTTTATCACCGGTGAATCCAGCGCGCGGGGCGAAGGAGAAGGCGTGCCGCGTGCGATCTATGACGATTATGACGGGTTTCTCAGGGCGGGTTCGGTTGACGGCTGGGCCAGGGCGCACGGATTGGAGCAATACCCCTACTATCTGCGCGAAGTGAACCATGCCGCCTATGATGCATTCTGGCAGGGCCAAGCGCTCGACAAATTGTTGGTCCAGCATCCCTCCCAGGTCCCCACCATGTGGGAACAGGGCCTGTTCGACCAGGAAGACATGTGGGGCGCGATTCACAGCTGGACCGCGCTCAAGACTGCCGGCCGTTCCGACAACAATTATCTGGTGATCGGACCTTGGAGGCACAGCGGCGCCAATTACGACGGCACCACGCTGGGCGATCTCAAATTCGAGGGCGACACCGCCCTTCAATGGCGCCGCGATGTGCTCAAGCCCTTCTTCGATCATTATCTTAAGGACAGCCCTAAGCCCGACACTCCCAGGGTGATGATCTACAACACCGGCGAAAACCATTGGGACCGGTTTGCGAACTGGCCTTTGGCCTGCGACAAAGCGTGCGCCGCACCGCTAACGCCGCTTTATATGGCCGCTGACACCGCTCTATCCTTTGCGGCACCTTCTGCGGGTTCGCAATCCTACGTTTCCGATCCCGCCAAGCCGGTACCCTACCTGCCTAGGCCCGTGCGATTTTCCGACACGCCACGCTGGCAATCCTGGCTGACGACCGATCAGCGTCCATTCGCAGATCGGCCCGATGTGCTCGTATACCAGACGGACGTGCTGAAATCGGCGGTCCGCATCAGCGGCGTGCCTGTGGCCGACCTCTTTGCTGCCACCAGCGGCACCGATAGCGACTGGGTCGTTAAGCTGATTGATGTCTATCCAGACATGCTGCCGTCGCGGCCGGAAATGTCGGGCTATGAGCTTCCGATTTCCATGGATATCTTTCGCGGGCGTTATCGCGAAAGCTTCGAGCATCCGAGCCCGATTCCGGCCAATCAGCCGCAGCGCTACCGTTTCACAATGACACCGACCAATCACGTCTTCCTGCCGGGTCATCGCATCATGGTTCAAATCCAATCGAGCTGGTTTCCCCTCTACGACCGCAATCCGCAAACTTTCGTGCAGAATATCTTTCTGGCCAAGCCGGCGGATTACAAGCCGGCAACGCAGACGATATTCCATGGCGGCTCGCAGGCGAGCGCGATTTGGTTGCCGGTTGCCATCGACGCAAAGTAGGCAGAATCAGTTGCAATGATGCGTAATGCGCTCGTCTTCAGTGCGGCATACTTTTGGCGCTGATCGTAATTGTCTGAGCCGTCCCTGCCGACGCGTGCCCTTCCTGTCACAGCGCCAATCCGTCAGGTCATCACTCTCATAAAGGGGAGTTCGCGCAAAGCTGCGACCCCAGCAACGCACCCGGTGCCCTGTGGGTAATATCCATATCCACTTTAAACACGCGCGTCCGGCTGGAACCGACTATTCATGTGTCCGTTCTCGCAAGCGCGTCAGTGCGAGACCAGTTCGCACCGGGTGGAGCATGACTTGGCGGGTACATCAGCAAGAAAAATGGACGCGAGCATTAAATTGAGCGTCGCAGCACGCCTATTCGGATTTACTGCCAATTTCTCACGGTTTTTTCTTCAATATGCTAAAGAAAGATTTAGCATGATTTGCGAGGAGAAATGGCGCTATTGGCGCACCTGTTCCGCTAATTTTCGTGAACCGCTTTCCGCTAAGTTAAAATCATATCAATCATTTATTGAAATGGTCGCTTCTGCACTCGCGGAGGCGTAATGAATTTCATCAAGTTGATCGAGTTCCGGCGCGCTTTGTGCGGCTTCTGGCATGCAAAAAGCGCCAATGTCGCCATGATATTCGGTCTGTCGCTGCTGCCGCTGGCGATCGCGGCGGGTGCCGCAATTGATTATGCGCAGGCCATGATGGTGCGCAGCCAGATGCTGGACGCACTCGATGCCGCAGCATTGGCGGTGGGCAGCCAGATCCACGACAATAATGTCGACCCCAACACATTGGCCCAGAAAGTCTTCGATGCCAATTACAAGGGCCCCGGCCACCCGACGGTGACGCCCAGCATTGCCGACCAGTCCGTCAAGGTGACCGGCACCGACAATGTCGCCACCACCGTGCTGGCGTTGGCCGGAAAGACCAGCCTATCAGTCTCGGCCACGTCCATCGTGGAATGGGGCCAGACCAAGTTGTGGGTTTCGCTGGTGCTGGACAATACCGGCTCGATGACCCAGACCGATAACTCCGGTCTCAGCAAGATTGACGCATTGAAGGACGCCTCCCACCAACTTCTCGCGCAGCTGCAGACCGCAGCCGCGTCCGCAAATCCTGGCGACGTCCAGGTCGCAATCATACCATTCGCCAAGGACGTCAATGTTGGCCGCGACAAGGTGAATGCCGGCTGGATCGATTGGAGCGACTGGAACCTGCAGATGCCGGGCTCGGCGCCAGCAAGCACGGTGGGGCCGGGCAGCAATTGTCCGCTGAGCCTTGGCTGCATCACCCAGCCGGGCAGCACGACCAGGACCAATAGCATACCCTCCAGCGGCAGCTATTCTGGGTATATCTGTCCCGACGCAGTCGGATCGTCGAACACGGGACAGACCGGGCACTATTATGACGGCTGCTACGATAGCGAAGGCACGACCTCAACCACGACCCAGACCATCAGTTCCGGCAGAAACGCTACCTGCAACGGCTACAGCAATTGCTCTTGCAGCGGCAGCGGCAGAAGAAAAGTCTGCAAGGCGCCGGTGACGACGGTTGGGGCGCCGTATGTCCATAAGTGGATCATCAACAATCACTCTGTCTGGAATGGCTGCGTCATGGACCGCGACCAAGACGATGACGTCAATGACACAACGCCCGGAAATAAATTCCCGGCCGAGAATGACGACAGCTGCGTCATCGCCTCGGTCATGCCGCTAAGCCATGATTGGGACGCGCTCGACACCAGGATCGAATCGATGATCGCCAATGGCGGCACCAACCAGACCATCGGCCTGGCTCACGGAATGCAGATCCAGATGACCGGCAATCCCTATAACGCTTCGACCCTGCCGGCCAACACCACGCGCTACATCATTCTTCTGTCCGACGGCCTCAACACAATGGACCGCTGGTATGGCAATGGCAGCAGCCAATCGTCTTCGGTGGATGACCGGATGGAACTGGCCTGCAAGAACGCGAAGGACCAGGGATTCATTGTCTACACCCTGTTCGTCGATCTGAACGGCACCCAGGGAAACTCGGCGGCGCTGCAGAATTGCGCATCGGATACTTCAAAATATTACGACCTGAAGACGTCTTCGGCGATCGTTACGGCCTTCAACGACATCGCGCAGAAGATAACCAATCTGCGGGTCACACACTAGTATCCGCGGCCCTGCGGAACGTTCAATCGGCGCTATTGCTGACCGGATCATGACGGCGCCGCCAATAGCGGCCCGGCGGCTGCCAATGGTTCGAGGTACCAAGACCGGCCTCTTGGCAACCGAGTCCGATCACATGCCTGGCAGCGAGCGCTTATGAAGTCCGACCTTATTCGCGTGTCGACTTGCCTGAAATGAAGTTCCGGCATCTTATGTGACAATCTGGAGCCAAGGCCATGATCGCCACAAGTGCGGAGCCACCGCCTGATGCGGCACGCGACTGGACCATACCGCAGGCATGGGACAGCTATTCGCAGGACGAGCATCGCGTCTGGGATCGGCTTTTTGCCCGGCAAATTCGGATGCTCGAAGGGCGCGCTTGCGCGGCATTCTTGAGGGGACTGGACAGTTTGCGAATGTCCCGCGCGGGAATCCCGAATTTCGATGAACTGTCCGAACGGCTGCACAAGCTGACCGGTTGGCGCGTGGTGGCGGTTCCAGGTCTGGTACCTGACGAAGTCTTTTTCGATCATCTTGCCAACCGGCGATTTGTAGCCGGACGGTTCATTCGGGACCACGACCATCTTGACTATCTTCGCGAACCGGATGTCTTTCATGACCTGTTCGGGCACGTTCCGCTGCTCTCCGATCCGGTATTTGCCGATTATATGCAGGCCTATGGCCTGGGCGGCCTGAGGGCGATCCAATTTCAGTCGCTGCAGAAACTGGCGCGGCTTTACTGGTACACAGTGGAATTCGGGCTTATACGCGAACAGGACAGTCTCAAATTATATGGCGCCGGTATACTCTCCAGTTTCGGTGAATCCGTTTTTGCGCTGGAAAGCAATTCCCCCAATCGAATAGGCTTCAATCTGGACCGAGTGATGCGCACGCAATACCGCATCGACGACTACCAGCAGAGTTATTTTGTGATCGATAGCTTCAACGAACTATTGCAACAGACCGCCGGGGCGGATTTCGCCCCGATTTACGGACAGCTGCAAAATCTTCCCGATATTTCTCCCGACGCGATAGTCGCGCAGGATCAAGTAATTGACCGGGGCTTGCAGGTTCGGGACTATCAAGGCGCGCAATATTGAGCCAGGGATGGAAGCCAGTATGTCCCGGATTTTTAGTTTCCTGATAATGACATCGCTTCTGCTGCTTGGCTCCGCCGCCTCCGCAGCTGACATTGCCGGGCGCAAAATGGTGCTGCCCGCCCAGGAGCGCGAGGTCGATGTCACCTTCTTCCGCGCGCCGGGCGATGTGCCGCGACCGGCCGTGCTGCTGCTGCATGGCGCGAATGGTTTCGATTCCCAGATCGTCAATTACAACCGCTATGCCTCGGAGCTGGCGAACAATGGCATGGACGCCTATCTGGTCTATTATTACAGCGATGCCGACGAAGATCGCATTACCCGTGACCCCGACTTGTTCTCCAAGCGTTACATCGCGTGGACCAGATTGGTCAGCGATCTCGCCGCCGATTTGAAAAAGCAGAAGGCCGCCAATGGCAGGATTGGACTGGTTGGCTTTTCCAATGGCGGCATTCTGTCGACCGGCATCGCCGCACGCGATCCCGATATCTCCGCCGCCGTAATCTATTATGGCACCCCGCCATTCCCGATGGATGTGCCGGTGACGCGATTTCCGCCGCTTCTCATCCTGCATGGCGATGCCGACACCATCATCCCGGTTGGACAGGGGCGCAGGCTCGCCGACTTGGCCAAGAAACTTGGCGGCACGCCCGAATTGGTGATCTATCCCGGCGAGCGGCACGGCTTCGGATCGCGCCTTCAGACCGACAATGGCGCCGACGCCCTCAATCGCGCCGTCGCGTTCCTGCACCGCCAGTTGAACGCGCCCTGAAAAAAAGCTTGTTTCAGGCAAACACACCCAGGCTCTGAAGCAAGCAAGCCAAGACAGCGACTTGCCGAAAAACGGCATGAACGGCGGATGAACGGCGGCGCCAGACTGGGTACAGCCGCCGCCGGTCATTCTTCTGTCCGAGGATGCAGTGGCATCCGAGCGAGAAGGAGCAAACGTCATGAAACGCCTTATCAGTGCAACACTGGCTTTGTCGCTTCTGGGTGCCACCGCAGCCTCGGCCGCGCCTTATGGTTACGGCGATCAAGGCTATTCGGACGGCTATGGCAATTCCTATCGCGATGACGCCTATCGCGATCGCGGTACCGACAATGGCGCCGCAATCGTCGCCGGTGTCGGCCTTCTGGCCCTGGTCGCGATCATGGCTTCGCAGCAGTCCCGGGCTCCGGAATGTCGGATCTGGGCGCTCTGGAGGCAGGTGGCCTGAGTGGGGGGCTCCTCCGTGAATTCGCACGGACAAGTCGTCGGCGGTACCTATGGAACGCACTTCCCGCACGAGCGGGCTTTCATCTACAACCCCGGTACAGGCATGGTCGACCTAAACTCCCTTATCCCCCAGGCACCTGGTGGCACCTGAGTGTCGCAGACCGCATCAACGACGCAGGCTTGATCGTGGGTGAGGGTCAGATTGCTGGGCAATACCACACCTTTTTACTCACGCCCATCTCTACTCCGCCTCCGTCCCCTCCGTCGAGTTCCCCGGAACCCGGCACGGCACTGATGGCGGGAACCGTGCTTGCGCTCATCGCTGCGCTGCGGCTCAGACGCCGATCTTGCTGCCCTCGCTGAACGAGTTACTTAGAGCAAGTGAGCGGACCGTCGGCCAACTTACCGGCATTAAGTTTTCGCCCACAAGCCACCTATCAGAGCCACCGCGTTATTCAACCCGTGTAGAGCCATCGCCGGCCACAGGGAGCGGGTCTGTTTACACAGCCACGCGAGAATGATCCCGATGCCGAAGTAGACCGGTATTAGTGCAAGAATGCCGTGCGCAACGGAGAACAGCAGAGCGGAGATGACGGCGCCCGTTATCCCGTACCCGTATGCCTGGAAGCGGCCGAACAGGCAGCCCCGGAAGAGCAACTCTTCGGTAACCGGTCCCACCAGCACGACAGTGGCCGCAGCCATCAAAATTCCCCCGCCGCTTTCCAGGCGAAGATTCTGAATCATCGGATTCTGCGCCGGCTGCTCGAGATGCAGAATCCGCAAAAGCAATTCCATCAGGAGCCACCGTAGCCAGCCCTGCTGCGGCCGGTCTGTCGGCAGGATCGGGGGACGCCGGCCCGCCGTCCTCGTCTCATCCGGAACACGGCCACAGCGCCGCCGGCCACAAATGCCACGGCCACGCCCAGCCATAGTGACGGCGATGTCCGTAGGGTGATCTCCAAAGATGGGGCCGACACCAGATAAGCTCTCTGGTAGCCCAGATGATACCAGTCGGGTTGCGCGGGCCCCTTCGCTCTGATGCGTCCGTATCGCAGCACGATTTCGTGGCCGGCCTGAACACGCTCCACGCGAACGTTCCGTAGGTCCACCTGACTTTTCGACCAGGCGAGCAGCGCGTCGTCGTTCGGTGGCATTGCCTCGACTCGCCAGCGGTCTTCCCGACCCACGATTTCCCGCCCGCTTCTATATGTGTGAATCGCGATTCCGGCGACTGCGAGCAACAACATCGGAAGCATGAAAAGCAGCACGTCAATGAAGCAATGCAGAAACAATACCCGCCGCGGCGGCCGCAGCGGCACGGGTTCGGGAGCGATAGGCGTCACGTCTGTCGTTCCTCCTCGGGACTGAGCCTATCAGAATCCCCCTCCCTTTTCCCGCACGCATGATTTCATCAATCGGCGCGCGCGCCTGTCTGCCGGTGGATCCGCCATGGCTTTATGATGTGCAAAGGGGAGGGGAATTATGTCGCAGACACCAACGCGCGAAACAGTGGATCTGTCGCAATACCCGGATCTGATCGTGATCTATCTGGGCATGCGCGTCAATGCCTTTACCGGCTTCAAGACTCTGCTGGGCTTCGGACCGAAGATTTCCGGCGCCGTCGAAGCCCGGCCGGACGGGCTGTTGCTGCACGAAAACCTGTTTTTCTCACTGCGTCATTTCGGAATGCGGCAGTATTGGCGTGATTTCGAATCATTGGAGGCGTGGTCGCGCTCCGAACCGCACGTGCAGTGGTGGAGGCAATTCCTGCGCGACAGCGGTGGCGCGGGGTTCTGGCATGAGACTTACATGCGGCGCGGCGGCGTAGAGGCGGTCTACATCGATATGAAGTCTCCCGTGGGGATGATGCGGTTTGCACCCAGCGAGCCTGCTCGGGGCGCCATGTTCTCTGCACGGAAACGGGCCCACCTGCCCGGCGAAGCGCGCTCCGGGGAAGCCGTGACGGAGCAGGAACTCTACTCCCGCTGACTGCGCTGTCGAAGCGTACGTCAGCCGGGTTGCTGGTACAATCCGATCACGTTTCCCGCCGGGTCGCGAAACCTTGCTGTAATCTCGGGTGCGTCCATGCCGATCGGCTGCACAACCTCACCCCCGTTGGCGACGATCGCCTCGAGTGTTGCACTTACACTATCCACCATCACATACACCAGGAGGCCGGGCTCTGAAGCGGGCGAGCGCCCGACTACCCAGGTGCCGCTCACTTCGCCGGCCCCGTCGTCGAAGGCCGTGTGCCCATCGCCGCGTTGCCGGATGTGCCAGCCGAAGACCCGTCCATAGAAGTCGGCCGAGTGCGCAATGTCGATAGCGGGGATTTCGAGATAGCAAATCTTGCCGTTCCCAAGAGTCGGGGCCACCTTTGTCCCTCCAGAATGTGGTGATTTTAGCACGCGCCCTCCGGGTGTATACTGCCCAAGCGGGAACCACATGGAGATCCCTCCTCGCAGGCGATTCCGGGGACACCGCTGGCTGTGCTCGATCCCGTTGCTGTTTCTGTGTGCTTACGCCGCTCTTCCGCAGCAGCCCGCGCCCGCTCCGGAGCAGGCGCTGCTTGGCCGTGTCCGCCAGCACATGGCGTCCAACCTGGAAAATCTTCCGAACTACACCTGCCTGGAAACCATCGACCGCACGGTCCGTTCGCGTTCCGGCGAGTTGTTGTTTACCGACAGAATCCGCGTGGAAGTGGCATTGATCGGCCTGAAGGAGATGTTCGCGTGGCCAGGTTCAACGCGCTTCGAGTACTCGTCCCAAGACCAGATGATCGCCGGCGAAGCCACCGGCTTTGGCGGTTTTGCGGGATTCACGCATGCCGTCTTTCGCTCCTCGGCGCCGAGTTTCGAGTTCGCCGGAGAGCGTCCCCTGAACAACCGACGCGCGCTTCAGTTGGATTTCCGCGTGCCCCTACTCAGCAGTGAGTTCTGGCTGAGGGTGCAGCAGCGCGAAGCCCGCGTGCCTTACTCGGGCTCGGTGTGGATCGATCCCAGTTCATTGGACGTGCTGCGCATGCAGGTTCGGGCCGGTGCGAGCGGACTGCCGCTCGAATCCGCCGGTCAGGTCATCGAGTACGCGCGGATGCAAATCGGCAACTCGGCATTCCTGCTGCCCGCAACCTCCGACATGCTGCTTGTCGATCTCGCTGGCAATCACCACAACAACGCGATTCGCTTTTCCGAGTGCCGGCAGTATGGAGCCGAATCCTCCATCTCCTTCAATGCCGTACCAGCGGCGCCGGTGGAAGCAACTGCTGGAACGGCGGAGATTGCGCTACCCCCGGGCCTGACGCTCGAACTGAAACTGGAGTCGACCATCGTCGTCGGTACTTCCGCGGTTGGTGACACGGTGACCGCACGTCTGGAACGGGCAGTGCGCACCGGCGACATCTTGTTGCCCAAAGGTGCAACCGTAACTGGCCGGATTTTGCGCCTGGAACAGGTCTACTGGCCCGAGAAACATGTGGTGGTGGGGCTCAGGTTCTTCTCGGCCGAGGCCGGTTCCCGGCGCGCAACGTTCAAGGCGGAACTAACTGGACCCGGGTTGAAGGTCCGTCAATTGACGGACTCGAGATTCTACGGTTCTGCCCCGGTTCCCTCCGGCGTGGAAGTCACCGGACTTGATATCGACATTTCCGGTGCTGGGAGCGGATTGGGCGTCTTTCGCCTCCGGAAAGATCAGCAGAAGGTGAAACCGGGCGAGCGAATGACCTGGAAAACGGTCGCGGCGCCAATAGGGAAAACCCGGTAGGACGCACCTGGGATCGCACCGAATCTTTCCCGGAGATCGTGGATAATGACAAACAGGCGAGCCGAGCCGGCGACGTCGGTGGTTGGACGATTTCCGCGGAACAGTCTCACACACCAGCAGAGGCGTGGCCGGCTGAGGGAAGTTGTGCGGCCGCCGCCCGTTCGGAGGTGCATCCATGAAGACGCACTTTTTGCTGTTCGCTCTGCTGGCGCTTCCCGCGTTGGCTCAGAATCCCATCAAGGACGCTTTGGTGAAGCACTGGAAAACTTCCGGCGAATTCACTCTCGCCGTTGCGAACGCTATGCCTGCGGAGAGCTACACCTTCCGCCCGAATCCCGAGGAGATGAGCTTTGGGCAACTGATGGCCCACATTGGGGGCGCCAACCTGAACGCCTGTGCCAACGCGAGTGGTATGGAGCGCCCGGCGCCGCCGCCTAAAATCGCCGAGTACGCCAAAAACACCCAGAAAACTGAGGTGGACAAGGAGACCGCTGTGCAATTTCTGGCCGCCTCGTTCGATTTTTGCAACCAGGCAGTGGCGAACATAACCCCGGAGCGCCTGCATACCGTCGTCGGCCCTCCGGCCCGTAACCTGACTGGATTCGAATGGCTGTGGTCCTACTTCACGCACACCGCACATCACCGCGGGCAGGCCGAAGTGTACCTGCGAGTGAAGGGAATCAAGCCGCCCGGATACCGCTTCTAGCAGCCCTTAAGGGGACCGGGACGTGCCGGCTTTGCCGATCCCGCTTAGCGACGCGAGAAGGTTTCCCAGGCGTGACCTTCCGATGGCATGGGCATCGATTGGTCGGAATCCAGGATCTTACCGAAGTCGGTTGCTCCTTTGCACGCTACAATCTTTTGAAACGTGCCCAGGAGTTTGGGAGCCATTTCGTTGCCCAGGTTACAGCCCCACAGGTGGGCGAGGAATCCCGCTCGAAGGTTTTGCCTTCCAGCGCTTCTTTCAACATGTCTCCATCGATCGAAAACTCGCCGATCCTATAATTCGGAAGCTCGCCCTTGGCATTGTACCAGCCGTACAAAGGCCAGAACTCGGCCTCGCCCGAATGACCGAAATAGTCGAACCGGCGGATCTTGACCTTGTGACGATCGATCGCCGGCGGCTGCAGGCCGGCTTTGAGTAGCCGCTTCCAGCGTCCCTGCCAAGCCCGGCTGGAAAAATCGATGGTCGCATCGTAGTAGCTTCCGTCAGTGTCCGGGCGGACGGCGCTGCCCCCGCCCTCGGAAACCGTGTCCAGCATGTGCTTCCAATATTTCGCCGAGCACTGACCGGTCTTGAGGTACTTCAGAAAGTCCGCGACTTTATTTACGAACAGCAATTTTACGAGAACATCGCGCACCACGGCGGTTCCGCCCAACTGCCGCCCGTAGACGATTCGCCTGGGCGCGTTGTGTATATATTGCAGATAATCCTCATCCGTGGTTGGCTGTTTGATCACACCGTCGGTGTTCGCGGTAGTGGTTCGCATGAGAATGTCGTGATCGAGCACGTCCTCCCGGTTATGATCGGGAGGCGTCGACGGAGGGTCTGGCTTGCGTTGGTCGACCGCCCCAGTGGATGGTTGCGGCGGCAGCGTCACGTGCCCGCCCTTCGCATACGGATCGTATTCCGGGTTTCCCCGCACCCACGGCGAGCGGCCGTGCAACTCCTGGTTGTAAGGGGAGGCGTTCCAGTCCGTGTTCCCCGCCACACGTATCCGGTCGCATAAACCACCACTGTGATTATGTCCCCCGGCTTGGGACGTGCCACTGCGTTCCCGTAGAGCCGGATGGCGGGTCGACAAAATTCGCCCAGTAAAGGTCGTGTGTTTCGGCCGGCATGCTTCTTTCCGGATAGCCCTTGATGTAACGTGAAATGCCGGCTAAGTTCCGGGGGTGCGGCATCGCGACAAAGCCCTGGTCCGGCTCCGCGCTCCGCGCCGGGTTGTAATAATAATAGCCGTTGAACGTATTCGACGGACTTCCCACGAGGCAGATATACTCCTGGGCATCCGGCTGTTGATGGGGTTATGGGTTCCTGTCCCGCGCCTGACGCTCTTATCGTCGCTCAACCATTTCGCCCGCTGATTCCTCTTTATAAACCGTTGTACCTGGTTTCAGCTTTGGAGAAAACGTCGTCGATGCCGCCATCTTCCGGGCGGATCAAAATCGTGGTCCGCGCAGAAGGCCGCGATTGCAGTCTTTGTCTGTTCGCTGAGTTCCCCGTTAACCGAACGAACGTCGTACCCGATGTTCTTCAGCCGCTCCTGCACGCCTGCGATGCTCTCGATGGGGTCCATGAGGCCCAAGGTCCGAGTTGCCCGTATCCACCGCCTCCTTCGCCGGTCGCCACCAGGAGAATCCCCTTTCGGTGATATCCGGTGGCATCGGGCCTGTTCCAGCCGACCTTCCGATCGGCTCGATACCTTTAAACCATTTGCCATCCACGTTCAGCTTGTACGGCTGGTTTGCTACGGGCTCGTCGAATTCCTTCACAATCATGCGGAGCATCTCGGGGACACCTTTTCGGACGAATCGGTGCCGGCTTCCGGTGGCGCGGTTCTCCTCTTTGATCTGCAAGGGTGGAATGTAGAACCCGGTCGCCTGGCAACAGCACGTTCCGATCGCCTGGGCTTCTCCCGGAGTTCCTGGTTCCTGGATCCTCCCAGATCGTCTGCCATAGCAGGCCAGCCGGACGGAAACGATCAAGACTAAATATCACCCTGTTGGACTTCGTAGTTGCTTCGTCTCCCCAAAGGACCCCTTGCTTCACTCGGTTCGACTGACATTAAGCCTATCCCCAGTTGGAGGAATTCTTAACCTGGCGATCCCCGGATTGCAATAGTCCTCCGGGCATTCGAAAGCATTCCCAGGCCAGCACGCCGCCCGGTGTTTCCATTGCGTCCGCACGGCACTTCCCGCAACAATCAAAACTGTGGTGATCAAATCTATCGCGCTGAAATATCTGGAGCCGACCTCTAGACGAATTCGCGCCGAAGCCCCCCTGGCGACAACATTACGAACTACGTGGTCATGAACACAACCGCAAACGCGCTACTCGCGCTAGGCGCGTCGCCGGTGATGGCCCATGCCGAGGAAGAAGTCGGGGAAATGACCGCGATCGCGCGGGCGCTGGTCTTGAATATTGGAACGCTGAGCGGTCCGTGGATCGCGTCGATGTTCAGGCGGGCGCCGCGGCAAAAAGAATTCCCGGCCGATCGTGCTCGATCCGGTCGGGGCGGGCGCGACGACGTTCCGAACCGAAACAGCCCGGGGGCTGCTGAGAAGCTTTCGCCGGCGATTGTCCGCGGCAACGCCTCCGAGATCCTGGCGCTCGTCTATAACGAGCAGAGCACCCGGGGCGTCGATAGCGCACATGGATCGGAGGCCGCCGCCGCCGCCGCGGGCGAACTCTCCGCACGCTATAACAGGGTCGCGGTGGTCAGCGGTGCGGTGGATCTGATTTGTCGGGCGGCAGGCAGAGCCGTGTCTTCAACGGGCACCCGCTGATGCCGAGGGTGACAGGCCTGGGATGCATGGTAAGGCCCTGGCCGGCGCGTTTGCGGCCGTGAATCCGTCCGCCCACTATGCGGCGGTGAACACGATGGCTGTGATGGGCATCGCCGGCGAGGTGGCAGGGAGCGTTCCCGCGGGCCGGGAACCTTTTCGCAAATTTCCTCGATACGTTGTACCTCCTGAAGGAATCCGACATTCGCGATCGCCTCAGGGTCGAGGAGTCATGACGCCTCGCGCATTGGGGGCTATACCTGGTCACGGATCGTGACCTCGCTGCGGAGGCCCATCGAAATGTGGTCGCGGCGGCGGTGCGCGGCGGAGTCACCGCCGTGCAACTGCGCGAGAAGAACTGCTCGACCCGAGGAGTTCCTCGAACTCGGCCGCGCGCTGAAGAGGTCTGCTCGGCCCCCCGCGGGTTCCCCTGATCATCAACGACCGTCCGGACGTCGCGCTCGCGATGGGCGCCGACGGCGTTCACATCGGGCAGCAGGACATGGAATGCGGTCGCGCGGGAATCCTGGGGCCCGATGCTGCATTATTGGGCTGTCGATCGAAACGGTGGAGCAGGCAAGCGCAGCCGTGGTCGCTCGACGCTGGACTACCTCGGCGTGGGGCCCGTTTTCCCCACTCCCACCAAAACCGATGCTGCGACCGCGCTCGGCTTGTCGGGACTGGCGGAGGTGCGCGCGATCTCACCGCCCCCAATTGTTGCAATCGGGCGGAATCTGTGTTGAAAACGCGCGGACGGTGATGGAGGCCGGAGCCGACGGGGTGGCGGTGGTTTCGGCGATCTGCGCCGCCGCCGATCCCGAACGCGCCGCCCGGGCGCTCAGGCGGTCGGTGAATTCGGCATTCGGGCGACGCACGAAGTAGAAAGCCGTACCTACTACACTGAATCGATGGAGATCAGACGCTTAGTTGAAGCCGATGCGAAACTTCTTTGGGACTTCAGACTAACGGCGTTACAGTCGGAGCCAGACGCCTTCGGTGAGTCATGGACGAACACCGGCAGAGGCCGGTGGATGCCATGGCCGAGAGGCTCCGTTCCGGCAGTGACGATAACTTCGTTCTGGGCGCCTTTGCCGCGTCTGAACTCATCGGCATGGTCGGCTTCTACCGGGAAGGGCGGCTTAAGAGGCGCCATCGCGGTTGGATCTGGGGGATGTTCGTGGCGCCTCACCAGCGGGGTAAGGGCGTTGGCCGTGCGCTGCTCGAAGAAGCTGTCCGAAGGGCGAGATGCCTCGCGGGCCTGCGGCGGATTCTGTTGTCCGTTTCAACCACTCAGGCGCCGGCCCGGCATATGTACTAGTCGGTCGGTTTCCGCGCGTTCGGCACCGAACCTGGAGCGCTTCACGTGGATGGGCGCCTTCTCGACGAGGACCATATGGAGCTGGAGGTCTGAAGCAACTCGGTCTATTGTCCGGCAACCGCGGTTGCGCGGACCAGCGTCACGGCCGAGGCGGACGCCATGGAATCGTAGTAGCCGACGAATCGGCGCGGCTCCATGGCCGCGTCGTAGGGCCGCAGGTTGTGCGCCCAGCGATAGGCGATGGGCTGGTACCATAGCTCGGCGGCGACCTGGAACGGACCCTCGGCATCACCGAGTGCCACGGAATACCGCATGTGGTCGCCTCCACCTGTGAAGTCCGCATCTTGGGCGGCGGCGCCCAGGACGGCGATATCTCGTCGCGCGGTGCGCTTGTCGAAACCGTGCGGCAGCAGGCGGTTGTCTTTCATGAAACGGACCGCCGTCAGGAGCCCCGTGGTCGGTCCGCCGGTGGTCGGCCATGATGGCCTCGTAGATCTGGACCTGGTCGCCGGCTGTAATCGTCGGTGTAGTGGGGCTCGAAGCGCCTGGGGTCGGCATCGTTGTCGTTGCCCTCAATGGACCCGTCCGAGTTGATGCGGCCGGATTCGAAAACGTTGCGCCGTGGCGATCGCGACTGACACGTGCAGCCAGGCGCGGCGCGAAGGATATGCCGTGGGCAGCTTGTGACCGCCCAGGTTCTCGACAGCCAGTTCGGCTTCCAGGCGGCCGCGAGCGCAGTTTCACACTCGAAATGCGATAGCCTCGCCGCTTCGGATTGAAGGTGCGCCACGGTTCTGCGGCCGCTCAAGCTCCTGCGGCAGGGCCTCACAGCGAGGTCGTCTCGATAGCGGTTCAGCATTCGTTGGATGAAGAAGTTCCCGGCCACAAACACGTGCCGGCTCACTCCCGGGCGCGGCTCGCCCAGCACGGCCGTGATGGGAGCATCGTCTTCGACCGCCGGCATGTGGCAATGCTGGCAGCTCTGCGTTTCCGCATAGTCGCTGTGGAGCCATTCCAGGTAAGGCACCTGTTCCGGCAGCTCGGCCGATCACCTGGCCGTCCGGCCCCAGGGCTTTCGTCAGCAGGGTATGGCAGGTGGCGCACAGTTCCGATTTGCGGATGTGCTTTGCTTCCGTAGGCAGGAAGCCAGCAGACGAATGCATGATGCGCTTATGGCCGGTATCCACGTCGTAGGGTCCATAATCCGGGCGTCCGTCATGGGGCGTGGCTGCATCGATCACAAACCCGCCCACGAAGCTGTCGCGGGTCCCCAATTTTTGGTCCGAGATCTGGTGGCACACGGAGCAGGAGACGCCGTCGGCGGCCAAGGCATCGGACTGCTTGTCGGGATCAAAGGGCAGGTGTGAGAAGATCTGGCCCTCCTCACCGGCCAGCTTCGGATTCGTAGCGCGCCATGGGCATGTGGCAAATGGAACACTCGTCCTCGATGGCGGCGCGGCGACTCGAGGATGATCAATGGTTTCCCGCCGCACGCCGGATTGCCAGTAGGGGTCGCGCGAGGAGTTGGCCATCATGGTGGGCCGCCAACTAAAGCCGATAGAGATATCCTCACCCGAGGGTGCGGAGATCTGGTTGTGACAGGCAATACAGCGGTGTGAGGTCTGGAAGAGAGGTTCGGATTTGCCGTGGGGCGAGGGCTTCTTCTCTCCCCATAGGGCGGATGCCGCCAGGCAGGCGCTCAACGTCAAGGCCGCAGAACGGCGCGCAATGTGTTTGGGTGCCATGGGATCTCCTACCAGCCCTCCCGCAGACCGCCATCAAACCAGTCCCAAAGCAGGTAGAACATCACTTGCACGGGACGGCCGGCAGTGTTTGTGGCCGGGACGCGTACGCCAAAGTTTGCCATGATGTGCTGGCGTTTGCTCAGGGTGACCTGGAGCTGCGGCAGGACGTCCCAGTTGGTACGGGCGCCGGTTTGGAAATCGCGGTCTGCCAGGAATTCGACCATGGGTGACCATGTACGGCCGAGGCCTCGGTCTTGGCTGAAACTGCGGCCCAGGACGGCCCGCCAGTAGGCGGCGCGGGAGAGTTCATCGGTGTGCGTGGGCACTTCGACGCCCGCCTGAAGCTGGAGAAAGCTGTTTGAAGGCAAGATCTGCCCGTAGCTGGCGAATGACTCGAAGACGGTTACACCATTTCCGAAGCCGCGGTTGGGGTCGCCCGTGGGAAGTGCCACCTCACCTGAAACGCTGAGGATAGAGCCGGTCCTGAAGCTCTGCGCCAGCAGACGCTTGTAACCGAGAGCCACATCTCCAATACCACCGGCCCAGCGGCCCGGGTTGCGGCGCTCAAAGCTGAACGGGACGGCGAGTTCCAGTTGGTTCCCGGCGCCAAAACGGCGTTCGTAGACCAACTCCTGGGCTACGGCGGGTGCTCCGCGGGCATTGATGGCCGTGGTAAGGACAGACTCGTCTTCCGGGAACGCTTTTTCTGTGACCATGGCTCGGGGTAGATTCAGATCGCCGCGGGGCCAGGCTGGGCTGGCGCAGAAGCCGCGCAGGTACTCGACAACTTTGTCGATCTGTTCCGATGTCAGGGCCTCATCGAAGGAAGGCATGATGCGGCTAAACCCGCGGGCCGGCCCTCCGTTGTGGATGATGGCCTTCCAATCCGAATCGGGTTCACGGGAGGCGAAATTGCAGTCGGTGAAATTGGGGAGCCGGGTCTCGAATCCCACCGAGGACCTTCCGGCGCCCCTGCCGTCGGCACTGTGGCAGGCGACACAGGCGGCGCGGTAGATCTCCTTGCCGGTTTCAAGTGCAGGCTGACGGCTGCTTTCAGACTGCGCATAGACGGCAATTCCCAATAGTCCCAGCGAATAGAGAGCGACTCCGGTGACGGAACGAACGTAAGCCATAGCTTGACCCAGAAGGAATTAGCATAACAGGCGAGCCAGCGGTCATGGTCCGAGCGGCAGCCGGCTAAGCGCCTTTCCAGTCAGGATTGCGTTTTTCGAGGAACGCGCAGATACCCTCCTGGGCGTCCTGCGCCAGTGCATTCATCGACATCACTTCCTTGGCGTAGGCGTAAGCCTTGGGCTGGTCGAGATCGATCTGAGTATAGAACGCCTGCTTACCGATGCCGATGACCAGCGGGCTTGACGCAGCGATGCGGGCGGCCAACTCGCGCGTCTCCTCGCGCAGCCGTTCGGGCGGTGCTGTGCGATTGATGAGTCCCCAGTCGGCGGCGGTTTCGGCGTCCACAGGGGCGCCCGTCACCAGCATCTCGAGCGCGCGTTTGCGGCCGATCGCGCGTGTGAGGGCAA
Source organism: uncultured beta proteobacterium (assembly GCA_963837675.1). Lineage (GTDB taxonomy): Bacteria > Pseudomonadota > Gammaproteobacteria > Burkholderiales > Burkholderiaceae_C > Rubrivivax. The sequence goes on from CAWIOH010000014.1 coordinate 32,474, forward strand.
CCATGGGCGTGGTGCAGAACAGGCCGATTTTGACGCCCGGCGTGGCGAAGCTGGCGTCGCGGGAGGCAAGCGCGAGATCGCAGGAAGCGACCAACTGGCAGCCCGCGGCGGTGGCGAGACCCTGCACCTCCGCGATGACGGGCTGGGGAATCGATTGCACGGCGCCCATCAGTTCGGTGCAGACGTCGAAGACCTGGCGGTAGCCGTTGATATCGAGGCCGCGCATTTCCGCCAAATCGTGTCCGGCGGAGAAGACCTTGCCTGTGGCGGCAAGAATGACAGCGCGGACCGAGCGATCTTCCCCAACCGAGCCCAGGCACCGGATGAGTTCGCGCATGAGGTTGAGGGAAAGGGCATTGCGGCGGGCGGGCCGGTTCAGGGTGATGAGGGCGACACCGTCCTCGCGCTCGAACAACAGGTCACGGTATTCCATGCGGGCTCCAAATCCATGATAACGTCATGGGCTATAGTAAAGCGGAAGAGGGGGAGAACCGCAAAGCATGTCGTTGCTGCGTGTCGTGTTCGTAGGCGGGTGCTGCCTGGCGATGCTGTACGGCCAAACCGACTGGCCGGTGTTCGGCCACGATCCCGGCGCTACGCGCTATTCGCCGCTCAAGCAGATCAACGCGCGGCAATATCGGCCGCTTGCAGCGCGCCTGGACGTTTCACAGCGGCAAGCCGGGCTCGGAGGCGACGCCCGTGGTCGTGGGCGGCGTGATGTACCTGACCCAGCCGAACGGCATCTTCGCGCTCGAGCCGGAAACCGGCAAGCTGATCTGGCAGTATCGAAGCCGACGGGCGCGGCCCTGCGGGGGCTGGCCTATTGGCCCGGACAAAGGACAACGCATCCGCGCGTGTTTGCCGGCGTCAGCGAGCAAGCTGGTGGCCATCGACGTCACCACCGGCAAGCCGGCGCCCGGGTTCGGCAACGAGGGCGTCATCGATCTGAAGCAGGGCGTGCTGGGCGATCTGCCGGAGGCGCGCTTTCGCTGCGACTCGCCGCCGGCGGTTTACAAGGACATCGTCATCACCGGCAGCAGCAACGGCGAAGGGCTCGCCGAGCCAGGGCGCCTACGGCGACATCCGCGGCTGGGATGCGCGCACCGGGAAGCTGGTGTGGACCTTCCACACCGTGCCGCGCCCCGGCGAGCCGGGCAACGACACCTGGCCGAAGGCGGCTGGAAGAACCGCTCCGGCACCAACACCTGGGGCTTCCTCACCGTCGACGTCGAGCGCGGGATGGTGTTCGTCCCGCTCGGTTCGCCGACCTCCGATTTTTACGGCGCGGACCGCCATGGCAACGGGCTCTACGGCAACAGCCTGCGTCGCGCTCGACGCGGCGACCGGCAAGGTGAAGTGGTATCAGCAACTGGTGCATCACGATATCTGGGATTACGATCTGGCGGCCGCGCCGGCGCTGTTCGAGGTGAAGCGCGACGGCAAGAGAATTCCGGCGGTGGCGCAGATCACCAAGATGGGTATCCTGTTCGTGTTCGATCGGCGTCACCGGCGAGCCGATGTACGGCATGGAGGAGCGGCCCGTGCCGCAGACGATAGTGCCCGGCGAGCAGACCTCGCCCACGCAGCCGTTCCCGCTCAAGCCGCCGCCGCTGGCGCGCAACACCTTCCGCGAAGACGAGATGTACAACCTGACTCCCGAGCATGCCGCCTTCTGCCGGGACTTGTTCGAGCGCAACCAGATGTTCATCGGGTCTCCGTACACGCCCATGCCGCTCGAAGGCAACGTGCTGATCTTCCCGAGCACGCTCGGGCGGCGGCAACTGGGGCGGCGTCTCGTTCGATCCGTCGCTCGGCTACCTGTTCGCGAACGTGATGAACATCGGGCAGTTCGGCCACATGGAACAGCGCAGAGGATCCGAAGACCGGCGAAGTCACCTACGTCCGCACATCCGAATACGGGCCCTACGCGCGCTTTTGGAATCGCGACAGACCGACGTGCCCTGCACGAATCCGCCGTTCGGCGAACTGGTGGCGGTCGAACGTGAACACGGGCGACATCGCCTGGCGGGCGCCGCTGGGAACATATCGATCGCTCGAGGCAAAGGGCGTGAAGAACACCGGCGCGCCCAACCTGGGCGGCAGCATCGCCACCGCCGGCGGCCTGGTGTTCATCGCGGCGACCAACGACAGCCGCTTTCGCGCCTTCGAATCGAAGACCGGCCGCCTGCTGTGGGAGCAGCCGATCGAAGCCAACGGCCACGCCATCCCGATCACCTACCTCGGAAAAGACGGCAAGCAGTACGTCGCGATCATGGCCGGCGGAGGCGGCGGCTTTTTTGGCGCGCCGCCCAGCGACAGCGTAATGGCGTTCGCACTCGACAACGGCAGGCGGACTGAGGTGAGTGCGGCGCCGTCCGAGCGGCCGGCGAAGACCTCGGCACCGTCCGGAGTGCCGGAGAGTGCACTGAAGAGTCTGCTTCAGCAGAAATGCGGCGGCCAGTGCCACAAGCTCGAAGTCGTCACAAGCCGGCGCTTCACGCAGCGGGAATGGAAGGGAGTAGTGGATGCCATGATCGCGCGAGGAGCCACAGGATCCGATCGGGAGATGAAACTGATTGTCGAATATCTCGCGCGGCAGTTCGCCCGCTGAGGGAGGCTGCGCGCTGCGCCAAACCAATCCTGATTTGGCTACTCTTGAATCAATGTCTACCGATGACGCCAGGCACCGAGACGAGGAAAGCTGGCGCAGAAACGAGCGAAACCTTGAAGAAGCGCAGCGCATAGCTGGATTGGGCAGTTGGGAATTCAACCTGTGGACGAAAACGGGCATGTGGTCGGAAAACATGTACCGCTTGTTCGAGGTTTCCCATGGACACCCGATCACCAGGAACATAAAAGAATTCGTGGAGCGGGCTGTGCATCCGGACGACCGGTTGACACTGCTGGCCGCGGAGGAAGCGCTGCTCAGCGGCACCGCTCCATTCAGCGTGGAATACCGCGCCGTCACCGGGAGGGGCAAAGAGCGGCGAATGCATGCCAACGCCGTCCTGGAGCGCGACGCCCGGGGAGAGCCGGAGCGGATTACGGGAACCGTGCAGGATATTACGGAGCGCTTTCGCATGGAACAGGCGCTGCGGGATAGCGAAGAACTCTTCAAGCTATTCATGCGTTTCCTGCCGGGTCTGGCATACATTAAAGGCCCGGACCGGCGGGCGACGTACGTGAACGAGCGGTTTGAGGAGTGGTTCGGCGTGCCGCGCGAGGAGTGGACGGGGAAGACGAACGACGAGGTGTGGCCGGAAGAGTTTGCCGAAAAGGTCCGGCAGGATGACGAGGCAGTACTCAAAGAAGGCCGCTCGGTGGAGACGCTGGAGTACCTGACGCTGCCAGGCAGCGGACTCCACACGTATTTGACCCACAAATTCCCGATCGCACGGCCCGGCAGGCCTACCCTGCTGGGAGGCGTTTCCATCGACATTACCGAACAGAAGCGGGCCGAACAGGAGCGAGCGAAGTTGGAGGAGCAACTGCGCGAGTCCCAGAAACTGGAGAGCATCGGAAGGCTGGCGGGAGGTGTGGCGCACGACTTCAATAACCTGCTGACAGTGATTAACGGGTACTGCGACTTGATTATCGAATCTCTCCATGACCTGGACCCGTTGAAGCGGCAGGTTCTTGAGATCCGCGCGGCCGGAGGGCGAGCGGCGGATCTGACGCAACAGTTGCTGGCTTTCAGCCGCAGGCAGATCGTGCAACCCACGGTGTTGGACCTGAATACGGTAATTCGCCAGTCCGAAGGCATGCTGCGGCGGATCATCGGTGAGGATATTGTATTGAATACGGTGCTGGAGCCGTCACTCGGCAACGTGCTGGCCGATGCGGGGCAAATGCACCAGGTGTTGATGAACCTGGTGGTGAATGCGCGCGATGCCATGCCTTCTGGCGGATTGCTGACGCTGGAGACGCAGAACGCGGAACTCGACGCGGACTGATGATCTTGTTCTGGTTGATGTTGATGAAGCCGACCGTGGCGTTCATCAGGAAGTTGATCTTGTCGAACAGGAAGGTGGTGTGGCTGTCCAGCGAATCGATATCGCGCAGGATCTGCCGCGCCTCCTCGAACTGCTCGGCGTTGAGCATGCGGCTGCGCATCATGAAGCTGACCGCGCGGCGCGTGTCCATGACGTTGCGGCGGATGCGGCCGTTCAGGTCTTCCTCCTTGGCAATGGCCGACAGCGCCTCGCCCGCCGCCTCGTCATCGACACCCTGGGTGAGAACGCTGGCGCTGACCTTCTCCAGTGCGTCGTAGATGCCTTCGAGCGCATCGGCCGAATACTCGGCATCGGCGTCGTACAGCTTCAGCAGCACGTCCTTGGCATCCTCGATCAACGACGGGATGCGCCGCGCGCGCAGCCGCAGCAGGCGGAACACCGGCAGGTCTTCGGCATGCACCGAAAACAGCATGCTGCGCCACATCACGAAGGCCACGCGCACGTTGCGCGGCGTGATGTCGTCGTCGATCAGGAAGTCGGAGCGGATGTGCAGCTCGCCGTTGTCTTCTTCGTAGAAGCGGGCCGATTCCTCCAGGTCGTCATCGACGATGTCCTCGGGGATCGTCAGTCCGAACTGCCGCTCCACCCAGGCCTTTTCCTCGGGTGTCGGCGCTTCCATGTCCACCCACACCGGCGGCGTCTGCCCTGGCAGGTCGAGCGAGTCGACATCTTCCTGGAAGATGCGCCCGCGCAAGCGGCCGTTTTCCAGCGTGAACACGTTCAGCATCAGTGACTCCGGCGCGCGCGGCAGGCCGTGGGCCTGCGCCATGGGATCGACGGGGAAGGATCGGTTCGAACCGCCTCACCCCGCGTGTCGCGTCGCCGTTCGCGATGCGCTGCCGGAGCGGGCGGTCACCGAGGGTGACTTGGGTCCAAGAAGGCCTCTGTGGGTGCTAACCGCGCATTATCCCACCGCATCCGCTGGCACCGCCGTGGTGAATGGCACCCTTCATCGCGAAAAGACGCCTTGTCAGCCCCGGGCTTCGGTAGCACACTGGATTCACTGCTCCAGCGCGCCGACGGCGCCGCCTCACCCCCCCTCTTCCCGCCCTCGCGGCAGCCCTTTCCCGAACTTCCCACCACGCCTGCATAGGAGGCCTTGATGAACTTGACGATCAGCGGACACCATCTCGAAGTGACACCTGCGTTGCGAGAGTATGTGCTCACCAAGCTGGAACGCGTGACACGCCATTTCGATCAGGTCGTTGATGTGAACGTGCTGCTGAGCGTGGAGAAACTGCGGGAGAAGGAACGACGTCAGAAGGCCGAAGTGACGCTGCATGTCAAAGGGCGCGACATCTTTGTCGAGCAAGCCAACGAAGACCTGTATGCGGCCATCGACCAGCTCATGGACAAGCTCGATCGTCAGGTCGTGCGGCACAAGGACCGTACCCAGGACCATCACCATCCCAGCCCCAAACGCCTGGACGTCGGCGCTGTCTGAGATCGGGACGCCACGCCCCGCCGAGGGCGGAGCGTGGCCGGCGCCCGTGGCTGTCGAGGTACCACAACCGTTGCTGCAACGCAGCAGCAGCGGGTTTATCCCTCAACTCCGGGGTTGCAAGGCGAACGGGCCGGCCAGGGTGCTTTCTATAATTCACCGTTCTGTAACCTGCCCGCGCAACGTGCCGCCCCAATGGCTGGCGCGTCGGGCCGAAGCCGCGACATGAACCGTCTTGCCGCCATTCTGCCGCCCAGCAATGTGCTGGTCGATGTCGACGCCACGAGCAAGAAGCGGGTCTTCGAGCAGGCCGGTCTGCTGTTCGAGAACCAGCACGCGATCGCCCGCGGCACGGTCACCGACAACCTTTTCGCGCGCGAGCGGCTCGGGTCCACCGGCCTGGGCCACGGCGTGGCCATCCCGCATGGCCGCATCAAGGGGCTGAAGAACCCGCTGGCGGCGGTGCTGCGCACGATCTCGCCGATCGGTTTCGATTCGCCCGACGATGAGCCGGTCAGGCTGCTGATCTTCCTGCTGGTGCCCGAGGCGGCGACGCAGCGCCATCTCGAGATCCTGTCGGAAATCGCCGAAATGCTGTCCGATCGCGACTTGCGCGAGCGCCTGGTGTCGGAGGCCGACGCGGTGGCCGTGCACAAGCTGATCGCCGACTGGCAGGCGCAGAAGTCGGCGGCCTGAGGCCGGCGCCGCCGCGCCGCCCGGCTTTGCCGACCGTGACAGCGCCCCGATGAAACCCACCAGCATCAGCGCCGAAGCGCTGTTCGAAGCGCACCGCCTGGCGATGCGCTGGGAATGGATCGCCGGCCATGCCCACCCCGAGCGGCACTTCGACGACAACGCGGTGCGCGACGCGCGCTCACCGGCCGACCTGGTGGGCTACCTGAACTACATCCACCCCTACCGGGTGCAGATCGTCGGCCGACGCGAAGTGGCCTACCTGCAGGCCTCGGATCCCGAGGCGCAGGAGCGTCGCATCTCGCGCATCGTCACGCTCGAGCCGCCGGTGCTGATCGTCGCCGATGCACAGACACCGCCCGAGCGGCTGGTGGCGATGTGCGATCGGGCCGAACTGCCGCTGTTCCAGACCGCGGAATCGGCCGGCCACGTGATCGACGTGGTGCGCACCTATCTGGCACAGCTGTTCGCCGAGCGCACCACGCGCCATGGCGTGTTCATGGACATCCTGGGCCTGGGTGTGCTGATCACCGGCGAGTCGGGCCTGGGCAAGAGCGAGCTCGGCCTGGAGCTGGTATCGCGCGGCCATGGCCTGGTGGCCGACGACGCGGTGGACCTGTATCGCGTGTCGCAGATGTCGCTGGAGGGCCGCTGCCCCGACCTGCTGTTGAACCTGCTGGAGGTGCGCGGCATCGGCCTGCTCGACATCAAGTCGATCTTCGGCGAGACGGCGGTGCGCCGCAAGATGCGGCTGAAGCTGATCGTGCACTTGGTGCGCAAGGAAACGATGGAGCGCGAATTCGAGCGCCTGCCCTACGAGCCGCTGTACGAGGACATCCTGGACATTCCGGTGCGCAAGGTGGTGATCGCGGTGGACGCCGGGCGCAACCTGGCCGTGCTGGTCGAGGCCGCGGTGCGCAACACCGTGCTGCAACTGCGCGGCATCGACACCTACCAGGAGTTCATCAAGCGCCACCAGAGCGCGATGGACGATCACTGACCCGCCGGCGCAGCGAGCTTCTGGGCGAGGTTGCTGGTGTCGTCCAGCAATGATTTGATGCTCTTCCGGGACGGACGGATTTCAGCTTCGCGAGTCGGTGCTCATTGGCTTATCTTGACTTCCAGAAGATCCTGCTGTGGGGCAGAGGTTCGGCTCTGAGTGGCGGTGTCCGCTTATGGGCCGTCGGCAAAGGCTTTGCGGCGACACCACCCGCGACCGCATGGCGGGTCGCGCCGCAGCAGCGTCTCGACCTCAGTCACCGTCAACCCATGCAGCCTGCGCGGGGCCGGGCGCACCAGCACGGCGCGGTACTCGGCCAGCAGGGCCTCGGACACGACAAATGGGAAGGCCGCCGCCAGCATGCCGTCCAAGATGCGAGCGACGGGAGACGTGGTGTTGCCGGTCAGCAGCCCGGCAACCACCATGTTGGTGTCGACGATGACGGCCAGACCGCTCACGAATTGCGACGCACCGCCCGCACATGTTCCTGCGCCACGGCAATGGCCTGTTGGCCGGGCATCTTGCTGCGAGGCGAGCGCGACGCACCAGATCACGCGCGTCGGCGCGCGATTTGATGCCCTAGAAGTCCAGGCTTTCATCAATCAGTTGCCCAATCGTCTTGTCACGCTGCACGGCGGCTTCCTTCAGCGCCTTGTAGCGGGCTTCGGTCAGGGTGATGGTCAGGCGGCTCAGGTCTACAGAAGGACCTGGACGTCAAGTTCCCGAAGTCCCCGCCGGCGGGCCTAGCCGATGGGCCGGCGCGTTCCTGCGGCTTGCAATCGTGTAGCCTGCACCGACCCCGCATTCCCGCATCCTTCTTCCATGAGCGACCCGATCGACGCTTTCGTCCTCAGCCTCGACGGCGATGCGCCACCGCCGATGACCACGCCCATGCAACGCGCCGTCTGGCACGGTCTGCGCGGCCGAGAGGGCGACTGGCACGCCGCGCACGAACTCGCGCAGGCGCAGGGCGATGCGCAAGCCGCCTGGGTGCATGCCTGGCTGCACCGCATCGAGGGCGACCTGGGCAATGCCGACTACTGGTACCGGCGTGCGCACCGGCCCGCACGCCGCGACGACACACGGCACGAAGGGCTCAACATCGCGCGGGCGTTGATTATCGGAGCGAACGCTGGCGGTCAGCCGTGACGCCGCACGGCCGACCCGTCAACCGGCCAGCGCAGCGAAGTCCGCCCGCTCGAGCAGCCACGACACAGCGATGCCGAACACCAGTCCCCAGAACGGGGCGCCGACACTGAAGATCGGCACGTCGGCCACGGTGACTAGGAAGGTCACCAGCGCGCCGAGCGTGAACTTGCCGCGAAAGGAAATGCTGAACGCGGTCTGCAGCACCCGCAGCATCGCCAGCCCGGCCAGCGCGGCGATGAAGGCCTTGGGCGCGGCGAGCAGCAGCCGCGTGAACACCGGCGACAGCAGCCCGAACGCGAGCGCCAGCACGCCGACCATGATGCCCGCCGTGTAGTGGCGGTGCTTCTCGCCCGAGGCGGTAATGATCGCGTTGACCGGGCCGGTCAGACAGGTCGAGACGCCGCCGACGAAGCCGCTGACGATGGCCCCGAGGCCGCACGCGGCGGTGATGGCGTTGACCGGCGGTTGATGGTCCGCCGCGCGCAGCACGGCCACCCCCTGGCCGTTCTGGACGATCAGCACCGTGATCGCCAGCGGCACGACCAGCTCGAGCATCGCCTGCCAGGAGAACGTCGGCGAATACAGGTTCGGGCGCACGATGGCGAGCACTTCCGCGCCGCGCGCGTCGAAGCCGCCGACCACGGCGATCATCAGCGCGCCGACGACCAGCGCGCCGATCACCGGCGGCATCAGCCGCGCCAGGCGCGGCGAGGCCGACAGCGCCAGGAACATCGCCACCATCGGCGCTGCGATGGCGAACGCATCGCGGACCGCGAACACCAGGTCGAGGCCGAAGCGCAGGAACACGCCGGCGACCATGGCCATGACGATCGGCATCGGCATCGCGTCCATGCAGCGCCTGACCCAGCCCGACAACCCGAGCAGCAGCATCAGCGCGCCGCAGACGAGATAGGCGCCGATCACCTCGCGAAAGCCCAGGTGAGCGAGCGCCGGGCCGACGAGCACCGTGCCGGGGATCGTCCAGAAGAACACCAGCGGCTGCCGGTAGAGCCAGCAGAACGCGATGCTGACCAGGCCGTTGACGAAGAACGCGGCGAAGATCCACGAGGCGAGGTCGGACTCCGACAAGCCGCCGCGCGTGCCGACAGCAAGGATGATCGCCACCGGCCCCGACGCCGCGAAGACGAAGCCGACCAAGGCGTTGGCGGCATACAGGCCGCCGAAGTCGGCAAGCATCTGCCGCAGCGAAGGCGGCGCGGCAGCGGGCTTCTCGAGCGGCAATTTCATGCCGTGACCCGCGGCTCGAGCGGTGGCGCCGGGTCAATGCCGGCAGGCGATCGTTTCGAAGCCGCGATCTTCGCTTTCATCGGTCGGTCGCTTTGCTGGGGAAGCGCGCACTCTACCGCCCGTTGCGCGCCGCGGCGCGCAACGGCTGCCCGGCCGCGCGCTGAACCGCCGCGACGGATCGCTCATGCCCAACCATCGAGCCCAGCGGACGATGCCTCCGCGAAAACACCCGCAAGCCCGATGACGCCACAGAAGGTCGTGCAGCAGGATCGGCGCGGTCACAACCAGCCGGCCGACGTCCTGGTGCGCTGCCCGCTTCAGACTGACTGCAGCCGGTCAGGTTTTTCGGCCCGCCGACAGCTTCCGCCGAAACCTGCCATTCGCGGTTCTGCGTGGCGACCGACCGCTGTACCTTCAGCAGCGGCCACTCAACAGCGATGGGCCAGACCAGGGGCCGAACGACTCCTCCTCTCGAAGGCGATCGGCTCTTCGCGACCCTCAGCCGTCACTCGAGGTTGCCGGAAGCAGTCCGACGACCCGGCGTTGGCGTCACGCGTTTCGCGTCGCGGAAGCTGACGGCCGTGGCCATTGGGACTCGGCCATGAGCTGACTTCCAGGTGGGAGGCTCGTTGGCGTGGCCGATCGAACTTGGCATCGAAATTTCATAGCGTGTGGTGCCTCCGACGCGGAATTCAGGCAGTCCAGCCACGCCGGCGCAGGAATCCCCCCACGTTTGAAGGCTCGAGGCGCCGCTCATAAGCAGTGCTAGGGATGTCGCTCACGCGCGCGCGGACTAGCCTTTCCCACGTGACCTTGGGTCTGAGACGAAATTGCGGCGACTTGCCTGGTCGGAGGGGACACCATGAGCGAGTGGGGCCAGAAGAACAGTGCCTTCGGTAGCACAACAGCACCGCAGAAGTCACAGCGCGACCTACGGGAAGCGAAGGATGCGCTAGACGGTCCCGCGATCATCTCCCGCCAGCGTCTCTTCGCGCTTGCGACACTCGCTGCGCAAGTGCAGAAGTCAGGCGTGCGTCGCGCGAGAGCTCCGCGGGCGGTCGCGACGGCGATTCGTGAACTGAACCGGATTGCCCAACTCGCGCGTGACGTGCGCGCCGGAAAAGGGGCCGCGGAGAGCGCATTCCGCCGCGAGCTTGCTCGGCCGGTACAGGGATTTCTTGGCCCGCTCTTCCCGGCGGCGCCTTTGATCACAGTCGCGCCTGAGGGCGGTTCACTCGGCGCAATTCGGAGCGCTCGCGCGGGCGAAGCGGGCAGCGGGTCTTTGGCGGCTGTTGCTGCTCCAGGGCCCGGCGCCGGCCCGACCCGGCCATGCGGTCCGCTGCTCGCGGGCACACAGGAGGTCCTCCAGGTTGCATTTCAACTCGACGTGCGTGACGGCGCGAGACATGCGATTCGAAGTGCGGAGGCCGCGAGGTATCTGCGTACGAGAATGGGACTGGTGGCGCAGTTCGAGGGCGTCTTGTCGCAAGTGGCTCGCGGCGGTGGCGGCGCTTCCTCGGGGTTCGGTGGACGGCGTGGCGTTCCAGGCGAGGACTTCGGCGGCTTTGGCGATCCCACCGATCCAACCGGTGGCTTCGGCGGCCCGTCGGAACCCATCCTGCCCCCCGGCGATGACGGCCTCCCACCACCGATCGATCCGGATTCCGGTGGACCGGGCGGTCTGGGGCCCGGCTGGTGCGAGAACCTCGGCGACCTGTGCGTGACGCTGTTCGAGGAAGCGGCCGCCGGCGTGCTGGGCGATCCGTATCTCGATCTGGTTGCCTCGGTCGAGCCCGATTGCATCTGCTACGACTACGACCCGAATCAAATCTTCATCGGACGTCCCGCGACCGGCCGCACTTTTCCCGTGCCGCTGCCGGGTGATGTGCGCCTGATCTTCCGCGGCCAGGACATCACTGCAAACATCGTTGGCGTGACAGCGCAGGAATTGCGCTTCCGCATCCCGCCGAATTCACAGACCGGCAACGTGCTGCTGCGGGGTCCCTTTGCCCAGCAACGCGGCGGCGGTGGCAATCTCGAACGCTTGTGTGGCTTCGCTCTGCCCGACTTTCCCGGGGGGCTGAATCCTGACACGCCCGTGCTGATCAGCGTGCTCTATCCGCCGCGAATCATGTCGTTCACGGCGGACGGTGACCTAGGACCAGTGGTCGTCGCCGAGTCCTGCCAACTCGTCAACGTGTGCTGGCAGGTGCGACTCGATGATCCCGCCAATGCGCCGCTACCTTCGTGCGCGCGCATCGAGGTCACGTTGCGCAACGCGGCGGGCGACATCGTGCGGCAGGACGGTCCACAGTCATGCGTGGCGTTGAGTAGCGCGGTCGAGGAGAGCTTCACGCTCGAGGCGCGCAGCTTCGCTCACTCTCAAGAATGCAGCCGCGTCGGCCCGGTCGCCTTGACGATCCAGCGCATCTCGCGCGTCGACCTGATCCGCGACCGACCCGCGGGGCCAGAACTGATCAACGGCACGAACGGCCGTTTCGTGTTGGAGATCTCCTGCCCGGCTCCTGCAGGCGGTCTCCAGGTGCACCTGAATTCGAGCCAGCCGCTGGCGCTGCAGTTGGCAGCGGGCGTACTAGTCCCAGCGGGCCAAGTGCGTGTGCCCGTCGACTTCACCACAGCCCCCGATGGACGTGGTCCGGTTGACATACACGCGATGGCTTCCGGGCATCTGCCGGGGGAACTGCACTTCGAGTTGGTGCGCTCGCCCGCGGAATTGTGTGAGGAACGCGACGACGTCTCGGGATCCTGGTGGCGCGCGGATCAGCCTTGGAGCAACTGGGGCGTGACCGATTCGAACGACACCTTTCTAGGGTTCCTGCCCTCTCCGAAGTTATTCCGTCCTACGAACCAGTACGAGCTCGCACGTGCGATTCAAGAGACCGAAGCCGAGGGCAAGATCGCGCGTGCGCTCGGTAGCGGCTGGGGCTTCTCAGAGATCGTACTGCCGCAGGCCACGGCGCTGCAGAGCGCCGAGCAGACGTTTGCCGGTCCGATCAGGACGTTCGCGCTGGGCGGGATCCTCGGAGAGCCCCAGCTACAAGCGTTCGCCCGCAACTTCTCTAGCCATTTCGGCAACGCAATCGACACGACAACCCTCGACGGGAGCCTCCAGCCGGTGCTGCGCGACGCGCTGGCCGACGATCGTGACCCGGCAGGCTTTTTCTTCGTCGAAGCGGGCATGACGATCAACTTCCTCAACACGCTGCTCGATGCGCAGAATCCGCGTCTGGCTTTGCGGACCATGGGTGGCGCCTCCGGTCAAACGATCGCCGGCGCGTTCTCCACCGGCACGCACGGTGGGGATTTCGAGCGCCCACCACTCGCCGATGCCGTGCGCGCGATCTATCTGGTCGGGGCCGGCGGCGTGCATCACTGGATCGAGCCAGCCAATCGCATCACCGATCCCGCGAAGCTGCGCCGCATGTTTCCGTGTCTGGCGGACACCATCCACTACGACGACGACATGTTCCGTTCGGTACTGGTCTCTCTGGGTGCGATGGGCGTCATCTACGCCGTGATCCTCGAGGTGGTTCCCCAGTATTCGCTGCTGCAGTGGAACAGGTGGTCCACCTGGGAAACCTTCAAACAGGAATGCTCGCCCAACGACTTTGCGGCTCTGTTCGACGGCACTTGGACGGGAATGCGAAATTTCCTGCTTGGCAATCCCGACACCGGTAGTCCACCCAACCGCTTCGCCCAGATCGTGGTGAATCCGATTCACAACGAGGATGGTTCGCACCGCTGCTTCGTCAGCAATCGTGTGGAGCTTCCCGTGCAGGAGAAGCGGGGCGTGACGCCGCTCGAAAACTCCACCGATGTGAGCGCGGACGACATTCGAAACGCGATCACCAACAGTCCTGAATTCAATGCTGGTGCGGCGCTGAACTTCCATTTCCACGGCCCCTCGGGCGAAGGCAGCCAGCTCGAGCAGCTGGTGGCTCTGCTGACCTTCTGCAAGAACAGCAACTATCCGTGGGCGGTGCGCGCCGTCACCAACCTCATCATGGAGCGGACATTTCCGGAGCCTGGCAATCCAGCCGATCCGACCGTTGACGTCGGCTACAAAGTGATGGCGAGCAGCTCAACGAGCCGCTCCTTCCCAACCCTGGGTGGTACCTCCATCGAAGCCGCGTTCAGCTTCTTCCCCAGTGTGCCGAGCCTTGATCAGCCGGGGCTGTCGGTTGCCGTCCCCGACGTCGTCTCGTTCATGGACAGTCTCTTGGCCGCGTTCGACCAAGGAGTCAACAGCGACGATCACATCCTTCCCGCTGGGTGGGTCTCCTTGCGTGTCACGGGCCGCACCGCTGCTCACCTGGGAATGCAACGCTTCGATAGGAGTGGCATGGTCGAAGTCTCGCTCATCGGCAGACCCGATGGCTATCGCGTCGTGCGGCTCGTCGAACAGCTTGCACGCAACGCAGGAGGCGCACTGCACTGGGGCCAGAGCAACGGCGCGCTCAGATTCATCGACCTCGAAAGTGCCTATGGCAATCCGGCGATCGGCAGGTGGCAGCTTGCGCAGCGCGCGCTTGGCGGCGACACGTTCACCAACCTCTTCATGCGGCGCTGCGGCCTGGCATGAGGCAGTGAGCGGCTATCTGGGCGGTGGGAAGATGGGGCCCCGGTGTAGGCGCGGGTCAGGCGATCACGTTGATCGCTTCTCGTCCATGCGAGTTCGCTCGAGCGGGCGGCTGTCACGGCGGTTCCTGCGATCCCGCAATGAGAGTGGAGCGCATGGAGGTCGTCCGCTGCAAGACAGGACCACCAACCGCTTCTGAGTGCGAGATGAATTCACCTTCGACCTCCAAGCGCCTCTCGCACTTCCTGGCAAGAGGCATTGACCCTAGATTCCTCAGTTAACCGCTTGGCAAGGCAGCTGGCATCGGCGTGATTTTGGGTTGCGCGGCCAGTATTCGCGCCACGATGAACCGCACCATCACGAACCATCTCTGCGGGTTCACCAACTGCGGCGCGGTTGCCGAAATATGCCGAATGCCGCTGCGAACATTGGCCACGAGTTGCTTGATCTGCTCCAACGACTCATGCATCACCGTCAGCAAGATCTTGCTCTGACCAGCGTGACTGGTCATCCTGCCAACTGCGCTCAGCAGCTTGGGACGACTCGTGATGGCCTCCATTCGATTCTTCGGATTTGCAAGCCGCACGTACCAACTCCACCAGTTGTAGATCAGCGCCACCGCCCGTGCGCTCAGCGCACAACGTTCGATGTCGTGCGTGCTGTAGCCGCCCCAGCCCCACTGATTCTTGATTTCATCGAAGCCGTTCTCGCAGTCAGCACGGTCGCGATAGAGCTGCCCCATGTTCTCCAGCTTGTAAGGCGTGTCGCACACAAGGACCGCGTATTCCCAATTCTTCGTCGCCTCGTTCTGATCGATCAGGGCCAATTCGGCTTGCTTTTGGACATTGCTCTTTCGGCCCCCGCTTTTTGACTTTCGCTTGGCCTTGTGCGTCGATGTCCATCTTGCGCGGCCTGCGTATCACGATGACGCGCCTGGGCTTGCTCCAACCCATCAAGCGCAGCGTGTCTTCACGCCCCGTCCAGCCCTGACCTACATCACGCCACTCATCAAGATTCCATTGCCGATTCAACAGCTTCATGACCCCAGGGCTTTGGCGCAGCTTGAACAAATAGGGCTGCTTCAACGCCTCCAGCGCCAACCATCTCCCCCTCGCTGCCGAACGCCACATCGCCTCGAACCAACTCCGGCCGCGAGTCCACCGCCATGCCCTCGAGCAAGGCCACCAGCCCGGCGCGGCTGTGCGACGGCGCGTGCCTCTTGCCCGACTCAAGTTGAGCGTCCAGCACCATCCGCAGGTTGCCAATCCAATAGGTGTGAATGGCGTGACTCGGACGACCCGGTTTGTGCGGGTTGTAGCCCAGCTCGGCCCCAGCCTGGTGGCCATACAACGGTTTGATCGTCGTGTCGCAATCGAGCACCCATGCGGTCTTCAGCGCCTCGGCAACACTGTGCATGAGTTGCCCCTGCATCCACTGCGTGGCGCGCTCGACTTGCGCTTCCTGAGCTGCCTTCTTCTCAGCCGTGTGCCGCTTGTCTGGCGCAGGCGCAATGGCGCTCAGCGCGCGACGCAGGCTGTCATCCCCAACGATCTTCTTCATGCCCAGGATGCCCGGGGCCACGCCGTCCCCGCGCAGCACGCCGACGTGCGCGTAACGGTTATGACCATCCAGGATCGACAGCATCCACGTGCCCAGGACATCAACCAACCCCGGTGCGTTGGGGCTGACGTAGCTCAGCGGGCAGCCCTGCACCCAGTCCTCGAACAATCCCGTGGCATTCAAGTACTCGGCAAAGAAGGGCAGTTGCCCCATCGCCGTCGCGCCGCCTCGGTCGTCCCAGCGAATGTGGAACACACCACCCGGCGTGCTCACCCGCATCTCCTCTGCATCCCCGCATTGAACCGCCGCAACCAGGGCCTGCTCAGCGGCCTCAGCGAGCGGTTTCAGCGCAAATTTCTGCTCACCCATCGGGTGCCTCCACGACTCGGCCCTAAACCCGCGCCAAGTCTATGTTTTCAGCACTTCCCGATGGGGCGACTGAGGAAAATAGGTTGACCAGTCTCCCGGTTCGCGCTCGACGGGTGAGCCTTCTGTCCCACGCGAGAGCCGTCTACGCCGAAGCCGGACGCACTGTCTGGCCCTCCGAGTTCGATGCCGAAAAGCGGCCCTTGACGTTGCGCCTCCCGGAACCTGCCGCTCGTCACTTGACGTAGACGACCCTTTGCGGGTACTCGGGTATCCAGATCGAGGTCCGCAAAGCGGGCATCGAGCGGCGCCACTGGTGATCAGGTGGTAGCCTGGTGGCCCTCCAGGGCCATGCGCGCGATAAACCCCGAGCGAGTCTCGCCCGTGGCGCGAGCCAATGCGTCGAGTCGGTGCAGCACTCGACGCGGCAGACTGATGTTTACTCGTTCAAGAGTGTCATCAAGCACCGCGGGGTCCACCTTGACTACGGCCCAGACCCACGTCCTCCATTCCTTGTGCTTCTTGCGCAAGGCGTCGACGCTGGAGGGCTGAGGAATATCCTGTCCCGTATCAAGGGCGGTTTCAATCCAGGCAGCTATGGCTTCTTCGGCCTTAGCCATGGCCTCTTCCATCGTGTCACCGGCGGAGAAACACCCGGGCAGGTCAGGTACAACGACGCCGAATGCTTCGGTCTCGGCGCCAGGTTCAATGGCTACGGGGTAACGCATGTTGCATGCCTCATTTCAAATCCCGGCTTGTTGCCGTATGGCCTTTACCAGCCCAATCCCAAGGTCCTTCTTGGGGTGAGGAACCACCACGATGCCTTTGTGCTGCGGGTGTGTGAAGACATGATGAGAGCCATTGACACGGGCAAGTCGCCAACCCGCCTTCTTGAGTTCACGTATCAGGTCCGCACTACTCATGTGTGTATGCTACACACGAAGACCCCGTCTGTAAATCGATCAACTACCCCAGGCTGCGGCCAGCGAGCCGGAGCTACAGCGGGGTGCCCGGCGCGTCCGCCAACCCACAGAAGCGTCGCTGCCAGGTTCGACCGGAATGTGGTCTGGCCGCAGAGCGTCATGATTTCCACTGCCCCGAAGCGGCCCGCCGCGGATGCCTGCTTGTGGCCGGGACCACCCATTCGCGGTCGTTGCAGTTGCCTGCCGTTCGTAGTGCCGACGATTCGAGAGCGAATGTCAGCTGCCTGGCGACGCGGCGACCTCACGGTCACGGCCATCCGCCGTCGCGGCCACGGGCAGCTTCCGGACATCTCACCTGGCGGGCGATGCTGGTGCACGAAGATTCGGCCATGGATGGACAGCGGACACCGCAGCTCCAATCCGCCAAACGTGCTGCCTGGGGTGTCGAGCTTTTACACTCTTCGGCCCCCCTTCTACTTGCGACGTCATGCCGGGTACCGGTGCGCCCTCGGGTCCATCGCTGCTCCGTCGCCTGAAGCGGCTTGCAATCGCCGCAAGTAGATTGCTGTAATCGTGAAGTCACACTCCACGATTGCAAGCCGGTCAGGCTACGACGCTTCCTTCACCTCGGGGATCTTCCAGCTGCCGTCGATCAGCGAGGGCGGCTTCTCCTTCGGCCAGTACAGCCGCATCATCAGGATGAACTCGTCCTTGGGCGCGGGCAGCCAGTTCGATTCCTTGTCCTTGCCCGGCGACTCGTGCCTGGATGTAGAGGTCCACCGAGCCGTCGGCGTTGGCCTTGAGCTTGTTGCGCTGGCTCAGCGTGTAGCGGTTCAGCGGGTTGTCGACGAAGAAGTAGTCCTTGTCGTACATCGTCAGCGACCAGAAGCCGTTGACCGGCGGCAGTCTGGCCCTTGTCGAAGTGCATCACGTACTTGTTCGTCGCCGCTGTACTTCTTGACCAGATCGGGGCCGGTCGGACGTGGGGTAGACCGCGTCCTGCGGCCGGTTGGCGCCCAGGCCGATGGCGGTGATCAGCGCGCGCTGCAGGTAGCTCGTGCCGTAGAGCCCGGTCTTGGTGGTGAAGGCCCAGCCGTTCTCGAGCTTGAAGTCGCCGGCGGCGATGCCTTCCTTCAGCCAGGCCATGATCTTCTCCTGCGCGGGCTTGGGCGCCGTGGCCAGGCCCTTGGCCACGGCGGGCTCGAGCTTGGACGGCGTCGAAGTCCTGGCCGGGCACGATGCCGATCTTGGCCAGCTTGGCCACCATCGGCGCGTCCTCGGCGGCCGGCGGGTTGGTCTTCATCAGCTCGGCCAGCAGCTTGAAGTAGGCGTCGGCGTCGAGCGCGTTGACCTGGTCGCGCACGGCGGTCTTCATGTCGATGGACGGGTCGACCTTGCCCGGCGTGCGGCGTGTAGGGCTTGCCGCAGGCGACTGAGCGGCACGGCGGTGATCTTGTCCTGCAGCGCGTGCACGGCCTTGTAGTCCTCGGGCGTGCCGGTGCAGTAGATGCGGCCCAGCAGCCAGACGAGGCTGGTGGGCGACTTGTACTCGGTCACGCCCTCGGGCAGCTCGCCGCTCCAGCCCGGGCCGGTGATGGCGAAGGTCTGCGCCCCGGTGCCGGTGGTGCGCTTGCCCGGCACCTGGAACACGTCGGTCCAGCCGTCGAGCATCGGCAACAGGAAGTAGCGGTCCTTCATGTCCGGCACGCTGACGATCCACGGCTCCTTGCTGACGTCGAACCAGGCGGTGGTGTAGAGCGTGTCGGCGTTGGGCGCGGTGACGTCGCGGAACTGCGGCGTTCGGGTACGTCGCGCAGCGCGCACGAACTGGCCCATCGGCGCCGCGCGTGCCCTCGGGCTTCTCGACGTTGGTCATGACGCGCCGCGTCATCTCCATCGTCACCAGCGGGTAGCCGTAGACATAGGCTTCGGCCGCCATGCGCGAAGGCCTCGGCCTCCTTGGCGGCGTCCTTGGCTGCGGTCTCGGCTTCCTTGGCGGTCGCCTCGACTTTGGCCTTGGCTTCGGCGGCCACCTGCTCGGCCTTCTTGGCCGTGTCCTCGGCTCCTTGCTTGCCGCAAGCGCCGAGCAGCGCGAGCGAGACGATCGCCGCGATCAGCGGTGCAGTACGGTTCAGTCTTCTCATCAGTTCCCCCATTTGTTGACCGGTGTTGGGTACCCATTCGCGCGGTCGTGACCGCTCGGCCGAAATGCTACGACAAGCCCTGGATCGGTCGCCGATCGAGCGCTTCGACAGGCCTTCGTCTCACGCTGCTGCCAGCGCTTCAACCGCCGGACGCTGCGTGCTCTTCCACCAGCCCGCGGCAACACCGCGGCGGCAGTGTGTGGCGTCATCGTTCAGCCAGTAGGCGCTGTCCTTCGTCACGACCAGGATCTCCTCCCACTTGCTGCCCAGGCGCTGGTCGGGCGTGGCGATATGCGGCTCGAGCGCCCACACGCCTTCGCGCACCGGATGGTCGCATTCGCGGCCATCGTTCCACAGCGGTGACTCGATCTGCTTGGGCAGCAACTTGGACAACCAGGTGCGGCTCGTCAGCGTCACGTAGGTCGGCAGGCCGAAGCCCAGCCAGCGCAGCTTGTGCATCGCGCCGACCTGGATCCGGCCCAGGCGGTGGCCGATGACGCGGTGCGGATAGTAGCGGTGCACGTTGACGAAGCCGGCGGCCTCAATGAGGGCGTCCACCTCCTGGTAGATCGTGCGCATTGTCTTGCCGGCGCGCACCGAGTGCAGGATGTGGTCGCGCACCTTCAGCAGCGTGCGGTCCATCGCCTCGACCCGCGCATCCCCGCCGTGCACGAAGCAGTAGCCGATGTCTGCCGAATAGCCGTCGACGATGGGCGCGATGTCCAGGATCACCGGCATGCCCGGCTCGAGCCGCGTCTTCGAGGGCAGGAACTTCAGGTTGATCCAGAAGTCCTTGAACGCCGCGCGCTCGCCGAACCATGCAAAGGGGTCGTGGAACATGTCCGTCACGCCGCGCGACTCGAGCTCGGCACGCAGCATGCGCACCGCGTCCTTCTCGGTCATGCCGGTCTCGAGCCGGGCCTGCACGGCCTCGACCACCTCGTAATCGAGCTTTTGCACCTGGCTGAAGCGGCGCAGGTCGGTGGGTTGGAAGCCGGTGATCTGCATTTGCCTGTCTCCGTCGCTGGTTGAAGGTAGGTGATCGTAAGAATCCGACTCCGACTGACACTTTACTTTGCGTGCCACCCGCTTGACATTGCGCACCAATGGACAGCGCCGCCGCCAACCGTCGGGGCTGGGTGCGCAGCGGCGTGCTGGCCGGCGCAGCGGACTTGCTCGCCGAACTCGGCGTCGACGTTAATGCGCTGGCCGCCGACTGCGGCCTGGCCCCGGTGGGCCTGAGCCAGTCCGACCTGCCGGTGCCCGGCGAGGCGGTAGTGGGCTTCTTCGAGACCGCGGCCGAACGCAGTGGCTGCGAAGACTTCGGCATCCGGCTCGCGTCGCAGCAGGACCTGTCGATATTAGGGCCGCTGTGGATGACGATGCGCAGCGCGCAAACCGTATGCGACGCGCTCCAGGTGCTGGTGCAGTTCTTCGTCGTGCACGCCACAGGCGCCGTCGGCGGGCTTCGAGCCGCAGGCGGACGGCGGCGCCATCATCAGCTATGCGCTCAGCGCCGGCGTAAGCCCGCGCGACCGGCAGACCATCGAACTCGGCCTGGCCTTGCTGTGCAACGAGCTGCGCGTGCACTGCGGCGCGGCCTGGCAGCCGCACGCGGTGACCTTCGCACATGGCCGGCCGCGGAGCCTGGCCAGCCATCGCCGCGCCTTCGGCCAAAGGCTGCAGTTCGAGCAGGAACGCAACGCCGTCTGGGTGGACCGCGCGTGCCTCGACACGCCGTTGTCGGGCCGCTCGATGCCGACACATGCGATGTTGAAAATGCTGCTGGTCAGCCGGGTGGACGGCGCGCAGGCGCTCCGCGCCAAAGTGGAAGGCGCGATGCGCGCGCTGATGCCCTTCGCCGACTGCAGGCGTGAGCAGGTGGCGCGCCTGACGCACCTGTCGCAACGCACGCTGCAGCGACGCCTGGCCGAGGCTGGCACCAGCTTCCAGGAGCAGCGCGACCGCGTGCGCGCCGACATCGCGCTGAAGTACCTGTGCCAGTCGAAACTGCAGGCCGCGCAGATTGCCGAGATCCTGGGCTACTCGGAGCCGGCGGCCTTCACGCGCGCCTTCCACCGCCAGCACGGGTTGACGCCCAGCGCCGTGCGGCGCAGTGCCCGGCGCTGAAGCCACACCGCCAGAAGATGCAGCTGCTTGCCGACAGCAGTGAAGTCCCATTCTGCCCGATGCTGGGCGAGGCGGTCGGAGTGCGGCAAGGGGGTCAACGCACGACGGGGTGGGGCCCATGCCCCGAGCCCGGGAGTCGCCAGGGAACGGTCGTCTATGTCGGCTTTACCGCCAGCATTTCGGCCGCCCCACCGACAGCTGAGGGGTCGGCAGTGCCAGTTCGGCGCGAACGAGAGCAGTCATTGGACAGGTCGAAGTGGTGATGGCTGAGTGGCGACGCCGGCGATGTCAGCTGTACCTTCGATACCGGTCGCCCCCGCCGCTGCGGGCCCGGCGGCCCAACGACAGTAATGTGGCCGAGACCGTGAGTTCAGCGCCTGGCCACCACCGGCAGCAAACGCTGCATCGCCGACACAAGCCTCTGCCGAGTCTCATGGCCGAGGTCGGGGCCGCATGCTGCGCGGGTGCGCGCACACAGGCCCATTGAGCGCCAGCCTGCGGCGCTCAACCCCGCGCCGGCAACACCGTCCCGCGGCATTCCCCGAAGCCGATGCGCGCGCTGCCCGCTTGCTCGCACCAGCCGCGCAGCACCACGGCGTCGCCGTCCTGCAGGAACGTGCGCTGCTCGTCCGATCCTTCCAGGTGCAGCGGCTTGCGCCCGCCCTCGCTGAGCTCGATGATCGCGCCGGCCTCGCCGGGGCCCGGGCCGGAGATCGTGCCGCTGCCCAGCAAGTCGCCCGCCTGCAGGTTGCAGCCGCCGACGGTGTGCTGCGCCACCATCTGCGCCACGCTCCAGTGCTGGTGCCTGAAGCTGGTGCGTGACAGGCGTGCCGGCGCCAGCGCTGCGGCGCGGCGCTGGGCGGTGTCCAGCCGCACTTCCAGCTGGATGTCGATGGCGCCGCGCGCGCGGTTGCCCGGCGCTTCCAGGTAGGGCAACGGTTGCGGCAGTTCGGCCGCGCGGGTCCATGGCGCCCGGAAGGGTTCCAGCGCGTCCAGCGTGACGATCCACGGCGAGATCGTCGTCGCGAAGCTCTTGCCCAGGAACGGCCCCAGCGGCGCCATTTCCCAGAACTGGATGTCGCGCGCCGACCAGTCGTTCAGCAGGCAGATGCCGAACACGTGCTCCTCGGCACGCGCCAGCGGAATCTGCGTGCCCTGCGCATTGCCCTGCCCGATGAAGATGCCCAGTTCGAGCTCGTAGTCCAGCCGCGCGCACGGCCCGTACGCCGGCGCGCCGGCGCCCGGCGCCATGGCCTGGCCCATCGGCCGGTGGAACTGCTGCCCGCTGACGCCGATGCTCGACACGCGGCCGTGGTACGCGATCGGCAGCCAGTGGAAGTTCGGCGTGACCGGCAGCGGCGGGCTCATCAGCTTGCCGACGTTCACCGCATGGTCCAGCGAGGTGTAGAAGTCGCTGTAGTCGCCGATGCGTGCCGGCACCGCGTGTTCGGCCTGCGACTGCGGCAGCAATGCGGCGCGCAACGCGGCGACGGTCGCGGCATCGGCATCGCGCTGCAGCGCGTTGAACAGGCCGTGGCGCAGCGCGCGCCAGGCGGGCGGCCCGAGCGCGAAGAAGTCGTTCAGCGCCGGCGCCGCGCAGGCCTGCGCGGCCGGGCGCGCCGGGCCGTGCAGCGTGGCCGCCGCCACGCCCAGGTCGAGCACCTGGTCGCCGATGGCCACGCCACCGCGGAAGGCTTCGCCGCTGCCCCGGCGGCGGAACACGCCGAAGGGCAGGTTCTGGATCGGGAAGTCGGTGCCGTCGGCCTGCGCCGAGTCGAGCCACGAGGTCGCGGCCGGGTGGTGGGTGAAGTCCAGTGCCATGGCCCGGGTCCTTCAGGCCGCGGCCAGCAGGCGGTCGTCGAAGATCGCCACCGCGCGCGTCCAGCCGGCCGAGGCGCCGCGGATCTTGTGCGGAAAGCAGCTGATGGTGAAGCCGTCGGCGGGCAGCGCTTCCAGGTTGTGCAGCTTCTCCAGGTGGCAGTAGCCGATGTCGCGGCCGGCCTTGTGGCCTTCCCAGATCAGCGACGCGTCGTGCGACTCGCCGTACTTCCTCGCGGTGTGCACGAACGGCGCGTCCCAGCTCCACGCGTCGGTGCCGGTCAGGCGCACGCCGCGTTCCAGCAGGTACATCGTCGCGTCGTAGCCCATGCCGCAGCCCGGCCGACACGTAGTCGGCATTGCCGTAGCGCGAGCCGGCGCGGGTGTTGACCACGACGATCTCCAGCGGCGCCAGCGTGTGGCCGACGCGCCTCAGCTCGGCTTCGACATCGGCCGCGGTGACCACGTAGCCGTCGGCGAAATGGCGGAAGTCGAGCTTCACGCCGGGCTGGAAGCACCACTCCAGCGGCACCTCGTGGATCGCGATCGACGCGCTCGGCCTTGCCCAGCGCCTTGTTCATCGTGCTGTGGAAGTGGTACGGCGCGTCCAGGTGCGTGCCGTTGTGCGTGGACAGCTGCACCAGCTCCACCGCCCAGCCTTCGCCGTCGGGCAGGTCTTCCTTCTTCAGGCCGGGGAAGAACGGTTCGATCTGGGCGATAGGTGTTCTCGTGCGTGAAGTACTCGATCTTCGGCGCGAAGGCCGGCGGGTCGCTGAGCACGTCGTTTTCGAGAAAGATCGACAGGTCGACGAATTTGCGTGGCATGGATTCCTCCTTTGGAAAGGGTCAGGGCGATTCTTGCCAATGCACCATCGGCAACCCGGCCACCGGTGAGCGGAAACTCGGGATCGTGCTGCCCATCAGGCTGCCGAGATAGACGGTCTTCAGGTCGGCGCCGCCGAAGGTGACGCTCGCCATCCACGGCGCCAAGGTCCCTCGCGCGGCCAGCATGTCCTCGGGCGCGGCGCTGCCGTCGTCCATCTTGCGCATCAGCGTGGCGGAAGCCGCGGCATCGCCGTCGTCGAGCAGCAGCAGCGGGTCGCCCTGCGGCGTCAGCGCGATCAGCCGGTCGACCATGACCAGTGCGATCCACAGGTTGCCGAAGGCGTCGAAGGCGAAGCCGTCCGGCGGGCCGCCCAGATGCGACGGACCGAATACTTCGCGCTCGGTCAGCTGCACACCCTGGTCCGATTCGACCAGCCGCATGCGGCTGATGTGCGGGCCGGTGCTTTCGACGATGTACAGCCATTCCTCGTCGGCATCGAGCCGCACCTCGTTGGTGAAGTGGAAGCCGTCGGCGACGACGCGCAGGCCGCGGTCGTCGAGCACCGCGATGTAGCCGTCGCACACGCGCGTGGCCGACGCCTTGGTCCACGGGTTCACGCGCGTCGACACGGTGATCCACAGCCGGCCTTTCGAATCGCGCAGCACGAAATTGACCTTGCCGATGGGCTGGCCGTCGATGCTGTCGTGCAGCGTGCGGGTGGCGCCGTCGCGCCTCATCACCTCGAGCAGGTCGGTGCCGAAGTTGGCGATCAGGATGTCGCCGTTGGCGGCGAAGGCCAGGCCGTTGGGCAAGGTGCCCTGGGTGTACTTGTGCTCCATCGATGCGCCGCTGTCGGCCGCCAGGCTGCCGAAGCGATCGCTGGCGCGCTGGCCGATGAAGCGCTGCGAACCGTCGGCGGCGATGCGCATCACGCCGCCGCGCGCGTCGGCCGACCACAAGGTGCCGTCGCGTTCCGCGAGGATGCATTCGGGCCGCTGCAGGTCGTGGCCGACATTCACGATCTGGTCGCGCGGGACCTGGAAGCCGGCGAGGGGATTGCTCGACATGAAAGACTCCTGCTATTTCAGCAGCACCAGGCTGAGCTGCGGGAACAGCAGCAGCAGCCCGAGAACGCCGACCATCATCAAGGTGAACGGCGCGGTGCCGCGGAAGATGTCGCCCAGCGACACGGCCGGGTCGTTCAAGGTGCTCTTGATGACGAACACCGACAGGCCGAAGGGCGGCGTCAGCAGGCCGATCTCCACCGCCACCACGGTGACCACGCCGAACCACACCAGGTTCATGCCGAAGGTCCCGGCGATCGGCAGCATCAGCGGCAGCACGATCAGCATGATCGACGACGAATCGATGATCGTGCCCAGCGCGATCACCAGCGCCACGTACAGCAGCAGGAAGCCGCCCGCGCCGAGACCGGCGTGGGCCATGGTCTCGACCACGAACTGCGGCATGCCCGACATCGCCAGCATGCGGGTGTAGATGCTGGCGCAGATGATCAGGAAGCTCACCGCCACCGTGACGTGGCCGGTTTCGGTGAGCACGCTCCAGAAGGTGCGCGCGTTCAGCTTGCGCTTGAGCAGCGCGATCAGCAGCGCCAGGGCCGCGCCGACCGCGCCGGCCTCGGTGGCGGTGAACAGCCCGCCGTACAGCCCGCCGAGCACGGCAACGATCATGATCGCGCTCGGCAGCAGCTTCAGCAGCAGCGCACCTGCCCCCAGCAGGGCCCCGGCCTCGAAGGCCTGCGGCCGCGCCTCGACGAACACCAGGCCCGGGCGCAGGTAGGCCAGCGCGACGATGCCCAGGGCATACGCCAGCGCCAGCAGCAGCCCGGGCACGATGCCGGCGGTGAACATGTCGCCCACCGACTGGTTCGACAGGAAGCCGTACAGGATCATCAGCAGGCTCGGCGGGATCAGCATGCCCAGCACCGACGAGCCGGCGACGACGCCGGTGGCGAAGCCCGAGCGGTAGCCATAGCGCTGCATCTGCGGCACCGCGACGCGGGTGAACACGGCCGCCGAGGCGATGGAGATGCCGGTGATCGCGGCGAACACCGCGTTCGCCGCCACGGTGGCGACGCCCAGCCCGCCGCGCAGCCTGCGGCACAGCTGGTTGGCGACCTCGAACGCGTCCTTGCCGACATCGGCATGCGCCACCAGGAAGCCGGTCAGCACGAACAGCGGCACCACGCCGAAGATGTGGCTGGCCACCGCGTCGGAAGCGCCCTGCGCCAGCAGGTTGGCGGCGACCGCGACGTTGCCCTTGATCAGCCACACGCCGACGAAGGACACCGTCGCCAGCACCACCGCCACGTGCATGCCGCACCAGATCAGCAGCAGCATCGCCAGCAGCGACAGCGAGGCGATCAGCGCGGACGACATGCTCAGCGCCCGGCGCCGCCGCGCAGGCGTCGTGCGCGGCGCAGGTCGCTCAGCGCCAGCAGCACGAAGGTGAGCAGCGTAGCCGACAGCCCGATCAGCATGATCAGCCGCACCGGCCACACCGGCGCGGTGAAGTCGCCGATCGCGCCGACGTACTCGCGGATTCGGATCGACTCCACCAGCGGTGTCCACGCGGCCCACAGGATCACTGCCATCAGCGCCGCGCCGACAAGATGGAACAGCGCCTGCAGCCGCGCCGCCAGCGCCGGCCGGCTGCGCTTGAGCCGCTCCAGCAGCACGTCGGCGCGGGTGAAGCGCCCGCTGTACAGCGTGTCGGCGAGCTGCAGGAAGACGATGCCGACGATCGACAGCGACACCAGCTCGGTCACGCCACGCACCGGCGCGCCCAGCAGGTCGCGGCCCAGCACGTCGGCGTTGATCAGCAGCATCAGCGCCAGGATCCACAGCGTGCCCAGCGCATTCATGACCCGGCCGAGGCGTTGGATGCCGAAGGGCAACGGCTGCCCGTAGGAGTCATCTCCCGCCGCTGCGGTGGGTGTGCCTGGCATGGCGCGGCCCGCCTATTGCGCCGACCAGTCGCGCGGCAGCGTGGTGCCGGCCTTCTTCAGCGCCTCGATGTAGGCCTTCAGCACCTCGTTGCCGGGTCCGCCCTTGGCGGTCACGTCGGCGCTCCAGGTCTTGCCCAGTGGGCCCAACGAATCGGCCCAGCGCTTGCGTTCGGCCGGGCTGAGCTCGCTGATCTTGGCGCCGGCCGCGACCATCTTCTGCAGCACGCCTTCGACCGCCGCGCTCTGGATCTTCACGTACTGCGCGGCCCACAGGTCGGCGGCCTCATGCAGCGCCTTCTGCACCTCGCCCGGCAGCTTGTCGAACACGGCCTTGTTGATGGCCAGGCCGCCGGCGAACATCGCGCCGAAATTGACCTTGGTGATGTACGGCGCCACCTCGTGCAGCTTGGCGCCCCATGCGCCGGTGGCGAAGACCAGCGCGCCGTCGGACACGCCGGACTTGATGTCCTCGTAGTAGCTGTTCAAGCTGCCCGCCACGGCCACCGCGCCGGTGCCCTTGACCCAGTTGGCCGACGGCCCGGGCGCGCTGAGCTTCTTGCCCTGCAGGTCCTCGAGCCGGGTCACAGGGAACTTGGTCCAGATGTGGTACGAGTCCAGCGCCATGCCGTTCAGATAGACCAGGTTGTTCTTCGTCCACGCGTCGCTCATCGCCGGGATGTTCTTCTGCAGGTCGAGCATCGCCTGGTTGATCACGCCGACGTCGTCGGAGCCGAAGGGCGTGTAGTAGGTGACGTTCTGCAACGGGAATTTGGCCGCCTCGAAGATGGTGCTGACGATGGCGATGTCGGCCACGCCGTCGGCCACGCCCTTCGATTCGCCGCCGAGCTTGATCAGGGTGCCGCCCCAGGCCTTGGTCCAGTCGATCTTGTACTTGCCGCCGGCCGCGGCCAGGCGCTTGTCGACCTCGGGGATGAACACCTCGTCGGTCAGCTTGACCCACAGGAACACCGGTGGATGGCCGGCGGCAACCGTCATCTTGATGACCTGCTGGGCCGACGCGCCGGCGGCCAGGCCCAGGCCGATGGCGGCGGCGACGGCAGTGCGGAGGAAGCTTCTCTTGATCACGTGGGTCTCCTGGTTCGGTTGCGTTGGCGGGAAGGCTCGGGCAGCAGCGCCGCGGCGATGCCGGCGCTGATGAAATCCACCAGCATCGCGCCGGCAGCGGGGTCGTTGGGACGGTTGCGGCCGCGCGACAGGGTCTGCACGCGAAAGTCGCTGATGTGGTGCATCAGCGAGCCCAGCGCGAACTGGTAGGCCCAGACCGTCTGCGCTCGCGTGCTGCCGGGGTTGGCGCGGTGCAGCGCGTCGATGAAGGCGTGCGCCATCGGGTCGAAGAACTGCGTCAGCACGCGGTCGGTCTCAGGTGTGCGCTGGGCCAGCTCGCGCGCCACCAGCCGCGCGTAGAACTCGCCCTCGCCGCTGGCGCGCATGCGCAGCACCGGCTCGACGAAGGCCTGCACGATGCGCCGAAGCTCGCCGCCGTCGGCGCGCGCGGCCGGCGCCTGCGCCTGCCGCAGCAGCGCCAGGCGCTCATCGACGGTGTGGCGCCAATGTTCGAAGATGGCATGAAACAGTTCATGCTTCGGGCCGAAGTAATAGCCCACCAGCGCCAGCGGCACGGCCGCTTCCTCGGCGATCTGGCGGATCGTGACGGCGTGGTAGCCATGCTGTGCGAACAGCTTTTCTGCCGCCAGCAAGATGGCCTGGCGCCGGTCGCGGCGCGTCTTGCCCGCGGCAGCGGGCTCGCGACGGGTGGGTCGGGCAGTGGCGGCTGCGAGCACGTCCATCCCGTGGATTGAACAGATGTGCAATTTTCTTGTACATCCGTGCAAACCCTGCGAGCCGCGCGCGACGGGGCCGCTGCGCATCCATTGCAGCGACGTCTGCGTATCGATGTGCATGGGCTCGACTCGCCGGCTTCGCACTCTCACCCGCGCATGGCCCTGGCACCGTCTGGGGCTGGCCTTGGCGCTGATCTTGCCGACATTCGCCGCCACAGCCCACGACACCTGGTTCGAAGCCAGGCCGAGCGGGAGCGCGCAGTGGCTGCGGCTGGCGCTCGGCACCGGCACGCAATTCCCGATCCAGCAGATCGGCCTGGGCATCGCGCAGTTGCGGCGCAGCGGTTGTCGCAGCGGTGATGCAGCGCCGGTGCCGTTGCAGCAGGAGCAGGACACGGGACAGGCGCTACTGCTGCGCGCGCGCCTTAACGCCGTCGGCGCGGGCGCCGGCGTGACCTGCTGGGCGCAGACGCAGCCCTACCTGATCGAGCTGCCGCCCGACAAGGTGGCGCTGTACCTGCACGAGATCCAGGCCTCGGCGGCGCTGCGCGCCGCCTGGGCCGCGATGCAGGAGCGTGGCGAGCCCTGGACCGAGCGCTACACCAAACACGCGCGCATCGAAATCGACGGCTACAGCGCCGCGCGCGAGCGGCCCAGCGGCATGGACCTGGACGTGCGCTTGCTGGGCGCGGCTGCCCGGCCGCGCGCCGGCGACGAGCTGGTGTTCCAGGTGCTGCGCGATGGCGTGCCGCTGGCCGGCCTGGCAGTGGAACTGCGCAGCGCGCAAAGCCCGCTGGGCCTGTGGCGGCGCACCGATGCCGACGGCCGTGTCGCGCTGCGGCCACCGCTGGCCGGGCGCTGGGTGCTGCGCGCGACCGACCTGCGCCCGGCCGCCGCCGGGGATGCGGTGCACTGGGAAAGCCGCTTCGTCACGCTGGCCTTCGAGCTGGGCGAACGTTCGCCGCCACTCAAAACGGCAACAGCCTCAGATTGAAGGCGCGTTCGGCCAACCACGACGCGGCCAGCAGCGCGATCAGCAGCGAGCCACCGACCATCACCAGCCGCTGGTACAGCCAGGTGCGCCGCAGCCCATAGGCCAGCGGCAGGAAGAGCACGACGATCGTCAGCTGGCCCGCTTCGACGCCGAGGTTGAAGCCGACCAGCGCCAGCGCCAGCGCGCCCTGCGGCAGGCCCAGATCGGTCAGCACGCTGGCGAAACCGAAGCCGTGGATCAGCCCGAAGCCGAAGGCCACCATCCAGCGCCGGCCCTGGAACAGCGGCCAGACGTTGTTCAGCGCGGCCAGCAACACGGATGCGGCGATCGCCGACTCGACCCAACGCGAAGGCAGGCCGATCACCCCGAGCGTCGCCAGGGACAGGGTGATCGAATGCGCCAGCGTGAAGGCGGTGACGACCTTCAACACCTCCCAGAAAGCCGACGCGAAGCGCTCCACCGGCAGCCAGCGCGGCTTGCGCCAGACCAGCACGGCCGGCAGCAGCAGCGACAGCAGGAACAGGATGTGGTCGAAGCCGATCCAGATGTGCCACACGCCTTCGACCACGTAGTCGAGGAATTGGCGCCAGCGGCTGGGTTGCGCCAGATCGAAGGTCTTCATCGGTGCCTGCGGGCCCAGCACCGCCGTGCGCGTGGCCCCTGCGGCCTGCAGGCGCAGCAGGCCGCGGTGCTGGGGGTCGATGTCGGCAAACAGCCGGTAGTCCAGATTCAGCGTCGCCGGTGCGGCCGGGCAGGTCACGCGCAGCGGCAGCACGGTGTAGGCGCCATCGGTGTGGCGGTCCACCAGCTGCTCGCCGACGCTGACCTTGCAGGGCTGGCCGTCGGCTTGCACCGACAGCCGTGCCAGCGCATAGGCGGCGATGTCGGCATGGCGTTGGCGCAGCTCGCCCCAGGTGATGTTGGCGTCGCCATCGGCGTCCAGCCCGATGGCGAAATCCAGGTCGCGCAGTGCGATGTCCCATTGGCCGTCGAAGGCCGCACCGCCTTGCGGCAAGGTCAGCGTCAGATAGCTGTCCGACGGCTTGTGTGCCGTGGCGGGCGCCGCCGCCAGCGCGCCGAGCAGGCCGAGCAGCCAGACCCAGCGGCGCATGCGGCGCATGCGGCGCATCAGGACCCGCCCTTCAGTGTCTTCGCCAGCTGGTTGAGCTTCAGGCCGTCGTAGCCCGAGCTGGCCAGCCACTGCAGCGCCGGCATCGCGGCGGCCGGCTGCTTTGCCGCCAGCGCCGCTTCGAGCAGGGCGCGTGCGTCGGCCGGCTCGCGCTGCAGCGCAAAGTTGTCGACCGCCAGCGTCAGGGCCCGCTCGGGTTGGCCCAGCAAGGCCAGCGCGAAGCGGCTCTCTTCCTTCTGATGCAGCTTGTCGCCGCGCAGACGGGCAGCATCGAAGCGTGCCGCCAGCTCGGCGCGCCACGCCGCCGCCTCGCCGGCGCCCAGCGTCTTGGCAGCCAAGGCCAGGCGCAGCAGCAGCAGGTCGGAGCGTTCACTGCCTTTCAACAGCGTCAGCACCTCGGCCGAGCGGCCCTGGTCGAGCAGGAAGTCGGCGTAGGCCGCCTGCAGATAGACGTCGTCGATGCCCAGGGCCAGCGCCTGCTGGAAGGCGGTTTCGGCAGCGGCGGCCTGGCCGCGGCGCTGCTCGGTTTCGGCCAGCCGCGTCAGCGCCCACAGCCGTTGATCGGCATCGACATCGGCCGCCACCGCCAGCGCGGCCGCCAGCGCCCGTGCGGCGTCCGCCGAGCGGCCGGTGACGGCATCCACCTGGGCCAGGCAGGCGGCGCCGATCAGTGCCGGCGCCAGACCGGCCAGCCGCTGGCAGGCTGAACGCGCCTGTGCATAGTCGGCCTGCACCAGCGCGATGGCCGCCAGCCAGGCCCAGGCCTCGGCGTTGTCGGGTTCGATCGCCACCACGGCCTGCAGATCGGCACGCGCGGCGTCGAATTCATGGCCGAACTGCCGGATCACGGCGCGCATCACGCGCACCGCCGGTGGTGGCGCCGCCTGCTCCCACCACGCGGCCAGCGCCGCCTGCGCGTGGCCGACATGGCGTGGGTCGCCGTCGCCGGCGGCTTGGGCAAAGTAGGCCCGCGCCAGCCGGGCGGCGATTTCGGCGTCGCCCGGTTGCGCCGCCGCGGCTTGCCGCAGTTCGCGCAGTTCGCGCTGGCGCGCGTCGTTGAAGCGCGTCGGCAGCGTTTCCAGCACCTGCGCGTCGGACTGTGGTCGGTACGGCGCGGCGGCGGCAGGCTGGGCGGTGACGGCGATGGCCCACAGCAGCAGCCAGCAGGAAAGGGGGAGCAGGCTCATGGGTGCAGCGTTCGGGGCGCGCGATGCTATCAACCGGCGCGCACGCCACGCCGAAAAATAAACTCGATCGGCGTGTCAACCGAAGCCTTCGGGCTTCGTTAGAGCCTGCGTCATTCGAATCAATGACGCGGCCCCGCCGGTCCGCAAAGACCGTTGCCGCGGGATCGCTGGCCGTTTCTCATCCACGCTCCGAACCTAGGAAGAACCATGCAAAAGCTGTTGCCCGCCCTGATCCTCAGCGCCTTCGCCGCCGTCGCGGTGTCCGCGCAAGCCGCCTCCCACGCCGGCGCCGCGCCGATGAAGGCCAGCGAACCGATGAAGAAAGACGAGATGAAGAAGCAGGACGACAAGAAGGATCACGCCAAGAAGGAAGACAAGAAGGCCAGCGCGCCCAAGTAAATCCGCGCCGCGGACCCTCGTGAAGCAGGAGCTTGCTCCTGCTTTTTTGCGTCCGTCGTCGGCTCAGGCCCCTGCCGGCGGACGCGCGCGCCGGCGCGAAACCCGCGCCAGCCATGCCAACCCGGCCGCCAGCGGCCACACGCTGGCCGGCTCGGGCACGGCAGCCGCCAGCAGACCCTGCTCGCTGTAGTTGTCGAAGCCGGTGGCATTCGGATCGAAGCTCAGGAACGACAGGCCGAAGCCGCGGTAGCCGGCGAACCGGCCGGTGCCACCGTCGACAAGGTAGTCCAGCGCGAACTGCCCGCCGCCTTGCAGCGTGGAGGCGGCGTCGGTGAAGCTGCCGCTGAGCGTGCCGAAGACCGACGACGACAGGTCGGCGGCATCGGTGAACTCGAACTGCCCCGTCAACAGGTTGGCGCTGTCGTTGAAGCTGAACAGCACCAGCGAAGCCAGCGACAAGGGCAGGGGCGGTGCCATGCCTGGATCAGCATACGCGGTGATCGCACCGTTCCAGCCGCCGGTGCCGGCGGCCGCATCGAACACCAGCAGGTTGCCGGCGCCATCGAAGACAAAGTCGTCGAGCGAGCCGGCCCGGGCTTGCGCCGCGCAGGCCAGCCACGCGCCCAGCAGCAGCGCCAGGAGCGTCGCGCCACGCCGCGTCATGACACATCGATCGAGCATTTGACTCTCCTGTTTCAGCTGGGGTGCATGCCTGTACGCGCACCGCGGCGCTTCGGATGCAGCCCGGGCGGCCGCATCCGAGCGCGGCTGCGCCGCGTACAGCGACTTGCCGGCCCATGCCGGAGCCCCAGGAGAAACACCATGCGTTCGATTCGTGCGATCCGTTCCCGCACCACCCCGGTGGTCGCGGGCCTGCTGTTGGCGGGTTTCGGCCTGGCCATGGCCTCCAGCCACCGCGAGGCGCCGTTCATCACCACCGCGCCCAAGGTCGACGGCACCGATTTCTACATGTTCCGCAGCTACGAGCCGAATCGCTCGGACTATGTGACCCTGATCGCCAACTACCTGCCGCTGCAGGATGCCTATGGCGGCCCGAACTACTTCGCGCTGGACCCGAACGCGCTGTACGAGATCCACATCGACAACAACGGCGACGCCAAGGAAGACATCACGTTCCAGTTCCGCTTCGAGAACAAGCTGGCCGGCAACGGTGCCGGCGTGAACTTGCCCATCGGCAACAAGATGGTCAACATCCCGCTGGTCCAGGCCGGCCAGGTCGGCAACGTCAAGGACGGCAACCTGCAGCTGGGCGAGAGCTATACGCTCAACATCGTGCGCGGCGACCGCCGCACCGGCACGGTGGCGGCAGTGACACGCGCGGGCGGCGGCACCAGCTTCGACAAGCCGGTGGACAACATCGGCGTGAAGACGCTGCCCGACTATGCGGGTTATGCCGCCAAGCACATCCACATGGCCAACATCCCGGGTTGCGCGATGCCGGCCAAAGTGTTTGTCGGCCAGCGCCAGGACCCCTTCGCGGTGAACCTGGGCACGATCTTCGACCTGGTGAACGCGCCGGTGTCGGTGATCACGAACCCGTCGCTGATCAACGCCGCGCCGAACACCATCGGCGACAAGAACGTCACCACGCTGGCGCTGGAGGTGCACAAGAGCTGCCTGACCCAGGGTGACGATGTCATCGGCGGCTGGACCACGGCCAGCCTGCGCCAGGCGCGGCTGCTCAATCCGACGCCGCCGTCGGGCCACCAGACCACGGAAAAGCCGGGAGGCGCCTGGGTGCAGGTGTCCAGGCTGGGCATGCCGCTGGTCAACGAGGTGGTCATCGGCCTGAAGGACAAGGACAAGTTCAACGCCTCAAGGCCCAGCGGCGACGGCCAGTTCATCGACTACGTGACGAACCCGACGCTGCCGGCGCTGCTGGAAATCGCGCTCAACATCCCGGGCACGGCGCCGACCAACTTCCCGCGCAACGACCTGGTGACCACCTTCCTCACCGGCATCAAGGGCGTGAACCAGCCGAAGAATGTCGTCGGCGCGGAAATGCTGCGCCTGAACACGGCGATCGCGCCGGTGGCTTTTGCGCAGCAGAACCGGCTGGGCATCGTCGGCAGCCTGCTCAGCGGCGGCGGCGACTTCGCCGGCTACCCCAACGGCCGGCGACCGAAGGACGACGTGGTGGACATTTCGCTGGTGGCGGTGATGGGCGGGCTGTGCATGGCCAACGGCGACGCCGACGCACTCGGCTTCGGTGCTGCGTGCAAGCCGTCGGCGGTGCCGCTGGGCGCGACGGCCTTCAGCCTGCACGACGCGGTGGATCAGGCGGTGGTGCCGTTGTTGCCCGCCTTCCCGTACCTGAACACGCCGCTGCCGGGCAGCCATTGAGGAGAGCGCGATGAACAGCAGACAACTCTGCATCAGCCTGGGTGCGGCAATGGTGCTGGGCGCCTGCGGCGGCGGCAACGATGCCGCCGCGCCATCGGCGCCGGCCGCGGCCGACACCGTGCCCGCGAGCGCGCTGGCTTCGGCCAGCGCCTACACCGAGTATGTCGGCACGGTCGTGCGCAGCGAGCGTGACGACGCGATCAAACTCGGCGATGCCGATGCGCCGGTGAGCGACAGCGAGGCGCCGCTGCCGGTGACCTGAACGCAGCCTACCGCCTGCGCGCCAGCCTGGGATCGAGCAGGTCGCGCAGGCCGTCACCCATCAGGTTCAGGCCGAGCACGGCCAGCGCGATGGCCACGCCGGGGTAGATCGCCAGCTGCGGCGCCTGGAACAGCTGTGTCTGCGCCTCGTTCAGCATGCGTCCCCAGCTCGGCGTCGGCGGCGGCGTGCCCAGTCCCAGGTAACTCAGCGCCGCCTCGATGATGATGGCGCCGGCGAACTGCACCGACGCCTGCACGATCAGCACGCTGGCGATGTTGGGCAGCACATGATCGAGCGTGATACGCAACGGCCCGGCGCCGGCGGCCCGCGCCGCGAGCACGTACTCGCGCGCCCACACGGCATTCGCCGCCGCGCGCGTGGTGCGCGCGAACACCGGGATGTTGAAGATGCCGATGGCGACGATGCCGGTCGCCAGGCCGGGGCCGTAGATCGCACCGAGCATGATCGCCGACAGCAGCGCCGGGAACGCGAAGGTGAAATCCGACAGCCGCATCACCGACTCCTCGACCCAGCCGCGGCGTGCCGAGGCCAGCGCGCCGAGCAGCACGCCGGCGAGCAGGCCGATCAGCACCGCCACCACGCCGACCAGGATCGAGGTGCGGGCACCGACCAGCAGTTGCGAAGCGATGTCGCGCCCCAGGCTGTCGGTTCCCAGCCAATGCGCCGTGCTGGGCGGTGCCAGCTTGTTGGGGATATCGATCTCGGCCGCCGGCCAGGGCGTCCACAGCAGCGACAGACATGCCGCAGCGGCGAACAGCAGCGTCAGGACCGCGCCGAGCACGAAGCTCGGGTTGCGCCCGGCGCGCGCAGCGAAGCCGATCATGCGTCGCTGCTCTTCAGCCGCGGATCGACCACGGCATAGAGCACATCGACGACGAAGTTGACCGCCACCACCATCGCCACCAGCAGCAGCACCACATCGCGCACCACCACCAGGTCGCGGTTGGCGATGGCCTGGAACACCAGCCGGCCGACGCCGGGCAGCACGAACACCTGCTCCACCACCACCGTGCCACTGATCAGGAACGCGAACTGCAAGCCCATGATCGTCAGCACCGGGATCATCGCGTTGCGCAGCACATGACCCCACAGGGCGGCGCGGCGCGACAGGCCCTTGGCGCGTGCCGTCCTGACGAAGTCCTCGCGCATCACCTCCAGCACCGCCGAGCGCGTCCAGCGCGCCAGCACCGAGGCCTGCACCGCGGCCAGCGCCACGGCCGGCAGCAGCAGGGCCTGCAGTCCATCCCAGAAGCCGCCACCGTCGTCCTCGGTCCAGCCGGGAAACCCCCCGGCGCTGAACCACTGCAGCTTCACCGCGAACAGCAGGATCAGCAGGATCGCGAACCAGAAGCTCGGGATGGCGATGCCCAACTGGCTGGCAGCCATCACGCCGACGTCGCCAAGGCGGTTGTGGCGTGACGCGGCATAGACGCCTGCGGCCAGCGCGACCATCACCGTCAGCGCCATCGACAGCGCCGCCAGCGGCAGCGTCACGCGCAATCGCTCGGCGATCAGCTCGCCGGTGGGGGTGTCGTAGGAGATGCTCTGCGCGGTGCGGCCACGCAGCAGGCCACCGACCCATTCGCCATAGCGCCGCAGCGGCGGCTTGTCCAGGCCGAGCTTCTTCTCGACCACGGCAATCGACTCGGGCGTGGCGGTGTCGCCCAGGATCATCATCGCGGCATTGCCGGGCAGCAGTTCCAGCACGGCAAACACCACCACCGAGGCCACCCACAAGGTGAGCACGAAGGTCAACGATCGCTTCAGCAGGAACAGTGGCATGGCGATCTATGATGCCTCACAGGCCCTGATTGCAAAGGAGCAGCGCGCATGTCCTCCATCCCCTTCGACAGCCATCGGGTGTTCATCGACGGCCGCTGGCGCGAGTGCGCCAGCGGTGAAACCTTGCCGCTGTTCAATCCTTCCGACGGCAGCCTGCTGGCGCAGATTGCGCGCGCTGCCACCGCCGATGTCGATGCCGCGGTGGCGGCCGCGCAGGCCGCGCTCGACGGACCCTGGGGTCGCCTGAGCGCCGCCGAACGCGGCCGCTTGCTGCTGCGCATGTCGGCGCTGGTGCTGGCACAGGCCGACGAACTGGCACGCCTGGAAGCTCTCGACGTCGGCAAGCCGCTGAGACAGGGCCGCGCCGACGCGCTGGCGCTGGCGCGCTATCTGGAGTTCTATGGAGGCGCGGCCGACAAGGTGATGGGCCAGACCATCCCCTTTGCATCCGGCTACACCGCGCTGAGCCTGCGCGAGCCGCACGGCGTCACCGGCCACATCGTGCCCTGGAACTACCCGATGCAGATCATCGGCCGCAGTGTCGGTGCGGCGTTGGCGATGGGCAATGCCTGCGTGCTCAAGCCGGCCGAGGAAGCCTGCCTGACGGCGCTGGCCTTCGCGCGCATCGCGGACGAAGCCGGGTTGCCGGCCGGCGCACTGAACGTGGTGCCGGGCCTGGGCGACGAAGCCGGCGCGGCGCTGTCTGCCCATGCCGGCGTGCAGCACCTGTCCTTCACCGGGTCGGTGGCGGTGGGTCGGCTGATCCAGGCGGC
Organism: uncultured beta proteobacterium; assembly: GCA_963837675.1. Classification (GTDB taxonomy): domain Bacteria; phylum Pseudomonadota; class Gammaproteobacteria; order Burkholderiales; family Burkholderiaceae_C; genus Rubrivivax. The sequence continues at coordinate 70,066 of CAWIOH010000014.1, forward strand.
GGCCGCGCAGCACACCATCCCGGTGACCTTGGAACTCGGTGGCAAGAGCCCGCAGATCGTCTTTGCCGACGCCGACCTGGATGCGGCGCTGCCGTTCCTGGTCAACGCCGGCATTCAGAATGCCGGGCAAACCTGCTCGGCGGCATCACGCATCCTGGTCGAGCGCAGTGTCTTCGACGACGTGGTCGCGCGCATGGCGGCGCGCTATCGGGACCTGCGTGTCGGCGCGGCGCTGGCCGACCTCGACGTCGGGCCGGTGATCTCGGCGCGCCAGCGCGATCTGGTCGAAGGCTATCTGGCGCTGGCGCGCGAGGGCGGTCTGAACATCGTCGCCGAAGCCCGACTGGCCGATGACGCCCACGCCGCCGGCTACTACGTGCGCCCGACCCTGGTGGCCGATGTGCCGGCCACCCATCGCCTGGCGCAGGAAGAGATCTTCGGCCCGGTGCAGGTGGTGATTCCTTTCGACGGCGAGGCCGAGGCCAGAGCAATCGCCAACGGGACCGCCTTCGGCCTGGTGGCGGGCGTGTGGACGCGCGACGGCAGCCGTGCCCTGCGCATGGCACGCGCGCTGAAGTGCGGCCAGGTGTTCGTCAACAACTACGGCGCCGGTGGCGGCATCGAGCTGCCCTTCGGCGGCGTCAAGGCCTCGGGCCATGGGCGCGAAAAGGGCTTCGAGGCGCTGTACGGATTTTCCACGTTGAAGACGGTCGCCATCCATCACGGTTGACAACGCCGGCGAGTCGTCATCCTGGGCCACGGCCGAATCCTTTCCACCGACCTGCGCGACTTCGACGCCTATCGCTGGAAGAATCGAAAACCCTTCGACAACCTGCTGGAGCCGCCATGAGATTGAAAGACAAGGTCGCGATCGTTACCGGGGGCGGCTCGGGCTTCGGCGAAGGCATCGTCGGCAAATTCGTCGCCGAGGGCGCGAAGGTGCTGGTCGTGGACCGCAACCTGGAGGCCGCCGCGCGCGTGGCCGCGGCGATGGGCTCGGCCGCCACCGCCTTCCGCGCCGACGTCGCCTCGGCCGCGGACACGCGCGCGATGATCGACGCCGCCGAGGCGCGCTTCGGCCCGCTCCACATCCTGGTCAACAACGCCGGCGTGTCGCACCGGCCGACCGCCACCGAGGACGTGGGCGAAGACGACTTCGACCGCATCGTCGCGGTCAACATGAAAGCCATCTATCTGGCGGCGAGAGAGGTCGTGCCGCGCTTCAAATCCAGAAGGCAAGGCGTGATCCTGAACATGGCCAGCACCGCCGGCGTCAGCCCGCGCCCGCGCCTGAGTTGGTACAACGCCAGCAAGGGCTGGGTCATCACCGCCACGCGGGCGCTGGCGGTGGAGCTGGCGCCGTTCGGCATCCGCGTCGTCGCGCTCAACCCGGTGGCGGGCGAAACGCCGCTGCTGAAGACCTTCATGGGCGAAGACACGCCCGAGATGCGCGCCAAGTTCCTGGCGACGATTCCGATCGGCCGCTTCTCCCAGCCCGAGGATCTGGGCAATGCCGCGTGCTTTCTGTGCAGCGACGAAGCCTCGATGATCACCGGCGTGGCGATGGAAGTGGACGGCGGGCGCTGCATCTGAGGCAGCGCCCGTCAGCCGGTCAGCCGTGAAGGCGCTCGTGCCGGTCGGCGGCGGCGAACAAGTCGGCTGCAAAGCGCGGGTCGCTGCGCCGCACTTCCAGCGCCAGCTGGCGCACCTCGTTGGCTTCAGCGGCGGCGAGGCGCGACGCCGGTTTGGCGGGGCGTTTGCCGAGTTGCCCGGCCCAACGCCACAGGGCCAGAAAGGCCGCCGCCGCTGGGCGTGAGCCGCGTGCCGGGCGCGTCGCGGCAACCGTTCTCGGATGGATGCGCAGCGTGCTCATGAGGGGCTCCTTTCCGACGCCGGCAATGCGGCACGGCGGCATTCGACCGCCGCATCGTTCAGTTGACGGGCCAGGACGGAGTCGCCCGCGCCACGAATCCTGGCCTGGATTTCGAGTTCGCCGGCCGCTCGCCGGTAGCCATAGCGCTCCATGGCCCGCCAGGCCTTCAGCAACCAATCGGGCGTCTGCCAATGCAAGCGCGCCGCGGCAGCATGCCGCAGCGGTGCGTCCGGAAAATTTCTGATGGCTGTCATGTCAATACTCCCTTCCATCGCCTTGTGGGCGTTGCACCGGCCGCTTCGCCGGTCAGGTAAATATCGGGTTTACCCTTATCCAATGCCAATGAAAACTTCCTATGTAAGATATAAACACTTCGTATATGAGTGGCGCCAATGAACTTCCGAACGCTTGATCTGAATCTTCTTCGCGTCTTCGACGCGTTGATGTCGGAAGGCAGCCTGACTGGTGCTGCTGGGGTGTTAGCGATCACTCAGCCGGCGGCAAGCCATGCCCTGAAGCGCCTGCACCAAGCGGTGGGCGAAGCGCTGTTCGTGCGCCACGCCCATGGCATGGCCGCCACACCCAAGGCCGAAGCGCTGTGGCCGCAGGTGCGCGACGCCCTGTCCCAACTGCAGCGCGCGTTGGCGCCAGGGCAGTTCGAGCCGACCCGCGAGCCGGTCACCTTCCGGCTGGCAATGACGGATGCCGGCGCAGCGCTGCTGACGCCGGCGCTGGTGGCGGCCATCGAGCGCGAGCACGCACTGTGCAACCTGCGCGTGCTGCCGCTGACCACCAGCGAGCCGCGGCGCCTGTTGCAGCAGGGCGAGGCCGACATCGCCATCGGCCACTTCCCCGAGGCCGTCACCGCGTTGTGGGCCGAGGGCAGCAATGCGTCGTTGCGCCAGGACAGCCTCTTCGACACACGCTTCGTCTGCGTCATGCGGCGCGGCCATCCGCTGGCCGAGCAGCCGCTGACGCTGGATGCCTATTGCGCCGCGACCCATCTGCTGGCCAGCGCCACCGGGCGCGCGATGGGCTATGTCGATCGCACGCTGACGGCACTCGGCCGGCGGCGGCGCGTCGTGCTCACCGTCAACCAGTTTTTCACCGCCGGGCGCGTGCTGACGCAGTCCGATCTGCTGAGCGTGCTGCCGCGCGTCTTCCTGCCGGCCACCGGGCACGAATCCGAATTGCTGGTGCGCGAGCTGCCCTTCGAGATGGACGCGATACAGGTGACGATGATGTGGCACCTGCGCCGCGACGCCGAGCCGGCGCAGCAGTGGCTGCGCGAGCTGGTGCGCAGCGCGGCGCGGCAGGGCTGATGTCGCACAATGCCGCGCATGGCTGAACACACCTTTCCCACGGCAGCGCTGCGGCGCTGGGTCGACCAACTCTGGCTGGCCGCCGGCTGCAGCGCCGACGAAGCCCGGCTCACGGCAGAGCATCTGGTCGGCGCCAACCTGGCCGGGCACGACTCGCACGGCGTGGGCATGGTGCCGCGTTACGTGCAGTCGTGGCTGGCCGGTGAACTGCAGCTCAACCAGCACGTCAAGGTGCTCAGCGACAGCGGCAGCATGCTCAGCCTGGACGCGCAGCGCGGCATGGGCCAGAGCACGGCTTTCGAGGCCATGAACCTGGCCATCGAGCGCGCACAGCAGCATGGCGTTTGCGTGATGGGCCTGCGCCACGCGCACCACATCGGTCGCATCGGCCACTGGGCCGAACAGGCGGTGGCCGCCGGAATGATCTCGGTGCACTTCACGAATGCGTTGAGCAAGCCGGTGGTGGCGCCCTTCCGCGGCACCGAGGCGCGCTACGTCACCAACCCCTTTACCGTTGGCATCCCGGTGCCCGGCCGCGAGCCGGTGCTGCTGGATTACGCCACCAGCGCCATCGCCATGGGCAAGGTGCGCGTGGCCTTCAACAGCGGCAAGAAGGTGCCAGGCGACATGCTGATGGACTTGCAGGGCGACTACACCGACGACCCGGCCGCGCTGTTCCCGACCGACGGCGGCCCGGGTGGCGCGCTGGTGCCGTTTGCGCAGCACAAGGGCTATGCGCTGGCGATGGTCTGCGAAATGCTGGGCGCGGCGCTGACCGGCGGCGACACCACGCGGCCGTCCAATCTGACGGCCAGGTTCGGCATCTGGAACAACATGCTGGCGCTGGTCTTCGACCCGGCGCGGTTGAGCGACCAGCAACTCTTCGGCGCCGAAGTCAACGCTTTCGTCGATTGGGTGCAGTCGGCCAGGCTGCGCGATGCCGACGTGCCGATCCTGATGCCGGGGGATCCCGAGCGGTCCTCGCGCCGGGCCCGGGCTGAACGCCTGCCGATCGATGCCGGCACGCTGGCCGAACTGGACGAGGCCGCGGCGTCGGTGGCGCGCTCGCGCGGCGTGGCGTTGCCCGCGTTGTCGTCGTTGCGCCTTTGAGCGGCCGCGCGCCGCCGCGTGCGCGCCGTCAGTTCATCAACTGCTTGCGCGCCCGGTGCAGGCGCACGAACAGGTTTTCCTCACTGATGTCCAGCGCCTGGCAGACCTGCTCGGTGGCTTGGTCGTGCAGCACGCGCAGCCGAATCGCATCGCGCAGGCCGCTGGGCAGCGCGTCGATGCGGTGCAGCGTCTGGCGCAGGCGTTGGCGCTGTTCGGCGACCTCGTCGGGCCGCGGCATCGGGCATTCGATCTGCAGCGCGTCGCTATCGTCGCCTTGCTCCTCCAGGCTGAGCAGCCCCGCGCGGCGGCGCACCAGGTCCACCACCTTGTGCTTCAGCACCCCCGTCAGCCAGGTGCGCAACGCCGATTCGCCGGCAAAACGCGCCCGCCCTGAGAGCACGGCCTCGAAGACATCGTGGACCACGTCCTCGGCCAGCGCCGGATCGTGCAGCTTGCGCTGCGCGAAGCGCACCAGATAATCACGGTGCGCCAGCATCTCGTGCCAGGACGCCCCGGGCGGAACGGGGCCGTAGGGGGTAGGTGAAGTGGTGGCGGCTTGCATGGGGCACTCCGGGTTGGCGAGCGGTGTGAGCACTGTGGCTGCCGAAACTCGCGCAGCGCTCGCCGAAGATCACGGCCAGCTCACATTTGCGTAAGGCCGCCGTCGGCCAGCGCGACAATGCCGCATGGCGCAGCACATCCTGGTGGCCGAGGACCAATCCGACATCCGCGACCTGCTGGTGATGAACCTGCGCGGCGCCGGTTACGAGGTCGGCGCCGTCGCCGACGGCCCGGCCGCGCTGGCCAGTCAGGCCGAGCGGCCCAGCGACCTGCTGATCCTCGACCTGATGATGCCGGGCCTGGATGGACTGGAGGTGTGCAAGGCGCTGCGCGCGCGCGGCCAGAGCATGCCAATCCTGATGCTCACCGCCAAATCCACCGAGCTCGACCGTGTGCTCGGCCTGGAGCTGGGTGCCGACGACTACCTGACCAAGCCCTTCTCGCTGGCCGAGCTGCTGGCGCGCGTCAAGGCGCTGCTGCGCCGCGCCGAGATGCAGCGCGCCGCGCAGAACCATGTCCAGGCCGCACAGCTGCTGCGCAACGGCAGCCTGGAGATCGAGCCGTCGAAGCGCCGCGTGCGGCATGGCGGCGTGGCACTGGAGTTCACCGCGCTGGAATTCGACCTGCTGCTGCACTTCGCCCAGCATCCGGGGCATGTGTTTTCGCGCGCGCAACTGCTCGATGCCGTCTGGGGCTACAGCCACGACGGCTACGAGCACACCGTGACGACGCACATCAACCGCTTGCGCAACAAGCTCGAAGCCGACCCGATGCACCCGCAGATCATCCTCACCGTCCGTGGCGCCGGCTACAAGATGCGCGAGTGATGACCGTCCGGTTCAAGATCGCGCTGACGATCTTTCTCACCGGCGTCGTCACCGCGCTGGGGGTGGTGGCCACGGTGCTCTACGCCTTCGAGCGCTTCGAGCATGAAAGCAGCTACTACCGCGCCAGCGCCTTTCTCGGCCGCGTGGTGCAGCAACACGGCGATCTGTTCGAGCTGCACGATCGCCATCCGCAGGAGTTCATCGAGTTCCTGCGCAGCCTGGTGTTGCTCGAGCCGGACACGCAGCTGTACCTGCTCGACCGCGCCGGCACGGTGCTGGCCAGCAGCGGCCAGACGCAGCTGGCGCCGGGCTTCAAGGTGGCCCTCGGCCCGGTGATGCAGGCCACTGGCGACGATCCGATGCCCTATGTCATGGGCGATGACCCCGAGCGCATGCGTGCCGGCGCGGTCATCGCCGCGCGGCCGCTGCAGCGCGCGCTGATCCGCAACGACGAACCGCTGGCCGGCTATCTGTACCTGGTGTCGCACCCGCCGGCACTGCCCGAAGGCCGCATCGCCGCGCTGCGCAGCAGCTTCGCCGCGCCGACGCTGGCCTTGATCGTCGCCCTGGTGGCGCTGACCACCGCCCTGGCGGCGTGGATCATCGGCGTCGTGACGAGGCCGCTGCGCCAGCTCAGCCAGGCGGTGGCCGCGGTGGCGCGTGAGGGCCTGGATGCCGGCGCGCCCGGCAGCGCGGCGGCCGTCTGGCCGCAGTTGCAGGCCAAGGACGAGTTCGGCCAGCTCAGCCAGGGCTTTCGCGGCATGCTCGATGCGCTGCGCCGCCAGTGGGAGGCCTTGCGCCGGCTCGACCACTTCCGGCGCGAAGGCGTCAGCAACCTGTCGCACGACCTGCGCTCGCCGCTCACCGCCACCGCCGCCTGCCTGGAGACGCTGGACGCCCGCTTCGCCGCCGATCCGCAGCGCGCCGATGACCGCCAGCTGCTTGAAGTGGCGCTGCGCAACACCCGCAACGCGGCCCGGCTGGTGCAATCGCTGGGCGATCTGGCGCAACTTGACGAGCCGCAATTCGCATTGCGGCGCGAGCTGCTCGACGTCGCCGAGCTGCTCGGCGACATCGGCTTGCGTTTCGCGCCGCGTGCTGCGGCCCAGGGCATCGCCTTGATCACCGAGCCGCCGCCGGAGACACCCGCACGCGCCGCGCTGGACATCGAGCTGTTCGAGCGCGCGGTGGCCAACCTGGTGGACAACGCGCTGAAGTTCTGCCCCGGCGGCGGGCGCATCGTGCTCGGCGCCCGGCGCGATGGCGCATGGGTGCGGGTGGGTGTGGCCGATTCGGGCAGCGGCATCGCCGCGGCCGATCTGCCGCACCTGTTCGACCGCCTCTACCAGAGCCGCAACCACGTCGCCCCCGCCACCGGCACCGGTGGCAAGGGTCTGGGCCTGGCGATCGTCAAGCGCATCGCCGAGTTGCACGGCGGCAGTGTCGCGGTGCAAAGCTCGACCGGGCAGGGCACCACCGTGACGCTGTCGCTGCCGGCGGCCTGAGACGCGCTCAAGTCGCCCCGGCGGATGCCGAGAACGAGGTGATCGGCCGGCGCATGCCCGGCGTGGAGGACGGCGTGCAACTCGATACCCTTTCTTACCGCCACAGCGGCGGCTGGCAGCGCGCGTTGCCGGTTCACCTGGACGGCCCGCAAACTCTGCTGCTGGCCTTTGGCGCCAGCGACTTCGCCGACGACACGACGCCCTTCGCCGCGCTGGCGGCGGCCTTTCCCGAGGCCTTGCTGCTGGGTTGCTCGACCTCGGGCGAGATCGCCGGCACCGAGGTGCACGACGCCAGCGTCAGCGTGGCGGTGGCGCGCTTCGAGCACACCCGGCTGCGCCGCGCGCTGGCCGAGGTGCGCGGCCCGGCCGACTCCTGGCAGGCCGGCGCCCGGCTCGGCCAGCAGCTGCAAGGCCCAGGCCTGCGCGCCGTGTTCCTGCTGAGCGACGGCCTCGGCGTCAACGGCACCCCGCTGCTCGACGGGCTGACGCAGCACCTGCCTGCTGGCGTGGCCGTGTCGGGCGGCCTGGCCGGTGACGGCAGCCGTTTTCAACGCACCTGGGTGCTGGACGGGGCCAAGCCGGTGCACCAGCACATCTGCGCGGTCGGCCTTTATGGCGAGCAGCTGCGCGTCGGCCATGGCCACGACGGCGGGTGGGCCGATTTCGGGCCCGAGCGCCGCATCACCCGCGCCGAGGGCAACGTGCTCTACGAGCTCGACGGCCGGCCGGCGCTGGATCTGTACAAGTCCTACCTGGGCGAGCGCGCGGTTGGATTGCCCGGCACGGCGCTGCTGTTTCCGCTGTCGCTGCGCCGTGACAACGGTCCGGGCGAGCCGGTGGTGCGCACCATTCTCGGCATCGATGAGGAGCGCCGCTCGATGACCTTCGCCGGCGACATGCCACAAGGCGGCGTGGCCCGGCTGATGCGCGCCAGCAACGACCGCTTGATCGAAAGCGCCGGCCATGCGGTCGCGCTGGCCACGCAGGGCCTGGGCAGCGAGGCGCCGGCGCTGGTGGTCTCGGTGAGTTGCGTCGGTCGCCGCCTGGTGCTGGGCGAGCGCACCGAAGAAGAGGTCGATGCCGTGGTCGATGGCGCCCCCGACCACGCCGCGCACGTGGGCTTCTATTCCTATGGCGAAATCTCGCCGGCGCTGGTCGGCGGCCTGAGTGAACTGCACAACCAGACCATGACCGTCACCGTCTACAGCGAGGCGGCCCATTGAACATGGCGACGGCTCAGACACTGCATCCGCTGCTGCAACGCCAGTTGCAGCGCCTGGGGCTGGATGCCGCCCCGGCCGATGGGAACTGGGCGCTGTTGCTGGAGCGGATCAGCCGCGCCTACGACGAGGCCGAACAGGACCGCTACCTGATGGAACGCTCGCAGGACATCGCCTCGCGCGAGATGAGCGAGCTGTACACCGCGCTTCAGGCCGAACGTGACCTGCTCGAATCGCGCGTGCGCGAGCGCACCGAGGCCTTGCAGCTCAGCCAGAGCCGCCTGGCCAGCCTGGTGTCGCTGTCGTCGGACTGGATCTGGGAGCAGGACGCCGATCTGCGCTTCACCTACCTGTCCGAGGGCCTGAAGCACGCCACCGGCGTCGAGCCGGCCAGCCTGATCGGCAAGCAGCGGCTGCTCGACGCCGTGCTCGATGTGCCGGCCGAGGTGCTGGCCGACTACGAACGCCGTGTGGTCGAACGGCTGCCGTTCCGCGACCTGTGCTATTGCCTGGAATCGCGCTCTGGCCGCGGCGTGCACATCAGCGTCAGCGGTGAGCCGATCTTCGATGCCCAGGGTGTGTTCAAGGGTTATCGCGGCGTCGGCCGCGACGTCACGCACCAGCGGCTGGCCGAGCAGCAGGTGCTGAAGCTGGCGCGCTACGACGCACTGACGGGCCTGCCCAACCGCAACATGTTCATCGACGAGCTCGATCGCACGCTGGGGCGAGCGCGCCGCTCGGGTCACGGCTTCGCGCTGTTCTTCATCGACCTGGACCGTTTCAAGAACATCAACGACAGCCTGGGCCACGGCGCCGGCGACCGGCTGCTGCAGGTCATGGCGGCAAGGCTGCGCGAGCTGCTGCGCGACAGCGACCTGGTGGCGCGGCTGGGCGGCGACGAGTTCGTGGTGCTGCTTGAAGGCAGTGCCGAGGGGCCGGCGCTGGCCGGGGTGGCGCGCAAGGCGCTGGCGGCGATCGCCGAGCCGGTGCTGATCGAAGGCCGCAGCTTTCAGGTCACCGGCAGCGTGGGCATCAGCCTGTACCCGCAGGACGGCACAGACGCCGCAACACTGCTGAAGAACGCCGACGCGGCGATGTACCTGGCCAAGGACAGCGGCAAGAACACCTTTCAGTTCTACACCGCGCAGCTGGCCACGCACTCGGCGCAGCTGTTCGCGCTGGAGTCCGATCTGCGCGCCGCGCTGCAGCGCGACGAGCTGCAGCTGCACTACCAGCCCAAGGTGCGCCTGGCCGACGGCGCGATCATCGGCATGGAAGCGCTGCTGCGCTGGAACCACCCACAGCGCGGGTTGCTGGCACCGGGCGAGTTCATCGCGCTGGCCGAAGACAGCGGACTGATCCTGCCGATCGGCCAATGGGTGCTGGCCGCCGCCTGCCGCCAGATCCGCGCCTGGCGTGACGCCGGGCTGCATGTGCCGCGCTGCGCCATCAACCTGTCGGCGCGGCAGTTCGTCACCGAAACGCTGGTCGATGACGTGCAGCGCGCGCTGACCGAGTTCGGCCTCGAGGCGGACGCGCTGGAGGTGGAGATCACCGAAAGCGTGCTGATGGACGACCCGCAGCGCGCCAACCGCACGCTGCTGGGGCTGCACGGCCTGGGCGTGCACATCGCCATCGACGACTTCGGCACCGGCTACTCATCGCTGGCCTATCTGAAGCGCTTTCCGGCGCAGACGGTGAAGATCGACCGCTCCTTCGTCAGCGGCCTGCCGGCCGACCGCGACGACGCCGCCATCACGCAGGCGGTGATCGCCATGGCCCACAGCCTGGGGCTGGAGGTGGTGGCCGAAGGCGTGGAAACGCAGGCGCAGATGGACTACCTGCGTGGCCTGGGCTGCGACGAGGCGCAGGGCTATCTGATCGGCCGGCCCGTGGCGGCCACGCGGCTGCAGGCGCAGTTGACTGCGACCGACGCGGCCGCGGCGATGATCTGATGCCTGCTCTGGCACCGCGGCCCGCGGGCACTGCCCACGGGCCCGGCGCGACAGGCCTCGCCGTCAGCCGGCATTGACCGAGATGCGTCGAGGCTGAGCCTGCGCGGATTTCGGAATGCGCAGTCTGAGCACCCCATGCTTCAGTTCGGCACTGACCTTGGCGCCGTCCAGTTCCTTGCTCAGCGTGAACTGCCGGCGGTAGTGCGAGCGACCCACCTCGGCGTGGCTGGCCTGCATGTCCTGCGGCAGGTCCAGCGCCATTTCGCCTTCGATGACCAGCATGTCGTCGCCTTCGACATGCACGTTCAGACGCTCGCGCGGCACCCCCGGCATGTCCGCGTACAAAGTGATGCCACCGGCATCCTCCAGCACGTCCACCGGCGGCAGCAGCGTCGGCTGAGCCTGCTCGCGGCCGTCGGGCTTCTGCCCGGCCACCGCGCCTTCGTTCGTCTTGCTCACGTCGTCCATGATCGGTTTCTCCTTGCGGTTGCGGGTTCACTGCACTTCGATGCGCCGCGGCTGCGCCGACTCGCGCCGCTTCAGGCTGACATGCAGCACGCCGTCGCGGTAGTCGGCGGTGATGGCGTCGGCATCGACGTCGTCGCTGAGGCTGAGCACGCGCCGGAAGCTACCGGCGAAGCGCTCGTTGGTGTGCAAGGTGCTGTTCTCGCCGGTCGCCGGCGTTTCCTTGCGCTCGCCGGCGATGCTCAGCACGCCGCGTTCGACGCTGACGTCGATCGAATCCGGCTGAAGCCCCGGCGCGAAAGCGTAGACCTCGACCGAGGTCGGCGTGCTGCCGATGTTCAGTGCGGGGTAGCCGCCGCGGCCCATGCCGCGGATGGCCGGCATCGGATCGAAGCCGGCGCGCCAGTCGCGCTGCAGCCTGTCGAAGGCCTCGAACAGATCACTGGGAAACAAGGATTGGTAAAGCATCGGATCCTCCTTTCGACTCGGTTTGTGGACGGCCCTCGCGCAGGGCGTCCATGGGGCGGAAAGTGTGGCCGCTGCCGGTACTTTCAAGGGGGCGTTTCGAGCAAACGCCGCATGCCCCATGGGGCCGTCGGCGGCATCGGTCCGATCAACCCGCTCAGCAGGTGGATATCACCCGAACCACGGTTTCGAGATGGTTTCGAAAGCCCATGTGCTCGTAGAGCCGGCGGGCACCGACGTTGTCGCGCATGACGTGAAGGAACGGCGTTTCGCCGCGCAGCATCTGGCGGCGAATCAGCTTCAGCATCAAGCGGCGCGCCAGGCCGCGACCCTGGAAGTCGGGATGCGTGCAAACGCCGCTGACCTCGCGCAGCGTGCCGGCAAACATGCGCTCGCCGGCCATGGCCATCAGGCGCTGCCCGTCGAAATGGCCGAAGTACTCGCCGAGCTCCATGGTTCGCGGGCCGAACGGCCCCGGCTTGGTCAATGTCGCCAAGGCCAGCGCCTGCTCGACGTGCTGCGCCCCGAGCGGATGGGCGTCAACGGCCTCATCCGCGTCGGGCGCTTCCGCGTCCCAGACCATCTTGAGCATCGTGGTTTCTGCTTCGATTCGCCAACCGGCGGGGGCCGGGCCCGACCACCCGGCGCAATAGAAATGTTCGTCCGGGTGGCAAAGGGCCGCCAACCCGTCGAAGTTCGGCTCGCGCGCGTTGGCAAAGCCGAGCAGGGGCGAGAAGCCCACCGCATAGCGCTTGGCCTCGGCCGTTCCCGTTGCATGGCAGGCATGCGGACCGGTCAATGCGTTCCACATGATGTTGTCCAGAAGGTGAATCGTCGGGTGAGGATTCATCGTGCCGGCCTTCGGCCATCGGCAGGCGACCGAACGATGGCGGAACGTTCGGCCAGCAGCGATTTCGCTTGGGCCACGGCAGGCGATTCCAGCGCATCGGCCCAACGCGCAAGGCTCGAAGCCAAGGTGTCGACCGACGCTGCGCAGTGCCGATCGTTGGCAAGCGCCAAGGCCGAGGCGATCTCCACGGGCAGTTGGCCCTGCTGCCGCGCCATGTCCAGGGCCTGGGCAAATGCGCGGCGTGCCTGGTCGTGATCGCCGTGCAGCCCGAGCAGCCGGCCGCGCAGCAGGTGCAGCTCGGCCGTGCTGCGCTGCTCGCCGGTGCGCTGCGCCAACGCCAGCCCCTGCTCGATCGCCTCGCCTGCGGCGGCGTACCGAGCCCCGTCGAAGCAGGCCTCGGCATAGAACTGGTGCCATCGCGTCAAGCCGCAGATCAGGCCATGGCGCTCGAGGATCGCCTTGCCGCGACGCATCGCCGCCAGGCCGTCGTCGACCTCGCCCGCCGCCGCAAGACAGCGCCCCTTGATCCAGACCTGCGTGCCCGAGACGAGGGCCAGCCCATGCCGTTCGGTCAGCAGCAATGCCCGTGCGGCGGTATCGCCGGCCAGATCGAAGCGCGAATCCATGCATTGCAATGTCGACTCGAACTGCATGGCCAGTGCCTGCGTCATCGGGTGGCGCAGTTGTTCGGCGCGTTCCAGCGCCCAGCGCATGCGCCGCGCGGCTTCGCTGGGCTGGCCCTGGGAGTGCAGGCACACCGCGAGGTAGGCGGCCAGCTGCACGCCGGGCTCCACCGAGAACATCGCGCGCGGCAGCACCGGCTCGAGCCGTTGATGGCGTTGCAGCGCCTCGAGCAGCTGCCGTTGCGCCAGCGGCATGTCACCGATGTGGACCAGCGTCATGCCCATCGCGGCATGGCCGGCGAAGCGCAGCAACGCGTCGGGCCGGCGCTCGGTCAGTGCCAGCGTGCGTTCGGCCATGGCCCGCGCACGCGCCATGTTGCCCTGAACCAGCGCGGCCAGCCAGATGCCGTGCATGGCCGGCACATACACCGGGCTGGTGCGGTTCTCGTCGATCAAGGCGACCGCGCGCTTGTACTCGCGGCGCGAGTCGCTGGACGTGATGCCGTGCAGCTGGCCCAGAGCCACGCCGAGGCTGACGCGCAGGCCGATCTCCGCGTCCCGTGTCGCGGGGCTCGGCGGCAGCGACGACAGCATCGCCAGCGCCCGCTGCGCGATGACGGCGGCATCGTGCGCAGCGAATCGCGCCAGCGCGGCACGCGCGGCGACCGCCAGGTGCTGCACGGCGCGCGCCTGGTCGTCGCCTTGCTCGAAGTGCACGGCAACCTCGCCGGCCACGTCTTCCGCGGTTTCGCCATGGACATGCAGCAGCGCAGCGGCGATGCGCCGATGCATCTGCATGCGCGCCGCTGCGCCGGCCAGCTCGTACAGCACCTTGCGGTGCACCGCGTGGGTGAAGGCGTAACGCACGCCGACGCGGCCGTCGGGCAGCGCCACCGGCGCCAGCGCGCGCAGCCAGCTGCGGGCACGGCACAGCGTGTCCAGGGCCGCTTGCAGTGCGTCGGCGTCCAGTTGCAGCGCATCGGCCAGCGGCGCGTGCACGAACTCGACGCCATACACGCTGGCCGCCTGCAGCCAGCGTTGCATCGGCTCGGCCAGGCGCGCATGCTGCCGTTCGATCAACCCGAAAATGCTGCGCGGCACATCGCGCAGGCCCGACACCGCCAGCACCGGGTCGGCGTCGGGCGCGGTGGCGGCGATCTCGCCGGCCACGGCCGTCACGAACAGCGGCAACCCGCCGGTGTGGCGATGCACTTCGCGCACCGCGGCATCGGGCCAGTGGCTGCCGGCGAAGTGGCGCTGCAGATAGTCGGCGGTGTGGCTTTCCGAAAACAGCTCCAGGTCGAGTTGTTCGCACAAGCGGTGCTGGCGCAATTCGGTGCGCAGCGCGTTCAGCGGATGAGCGCTGACGATGACATCGGCCGGCCGGAAGGTGCCGAGCAGCAACACGCGCGCCCGGCCGCGGCGCCGGGCCAGATAGCCGATGAGCTGGACGCTGGCACTGTCGCTCCAGTGCAGGTCTTCGATCAGCAGCAGCAGCGGCCGCGCGACGGTGCAGCCGTCGAGCAACTGACCGAACTCGCGCAGCATGCGGTCCTGCGTCGACCCGGCCACCTCCTGCTGCAACTGGCGCCGGTCTTCGGGCGTCACCAGCCAGGGCAGCTGCACCAGCCAGGTGGGCGCCACCTGCCGCAACGCCAGCACCACCGCGTCGCCGCCGGCGCCGCGGCACCATGCGTTCAGCGCTTCCAGGAAGGGCAGGTAAGGCTCCACCGCGCCGGCGTGTTCGATGCACTGGCCGATGGTCACGTCTGCCAGCGCCACGGTGTCATTTGAGGCCGCGAAGGCTTCGACCAGGCAGCTCTTGCCGATGCCGGCCTCGCCGGCCAGCAACACGATGCCGCTGGTGCCGGCGGCAGCCGCCTCGAGCCGCTGTCCGAGCCAGGCCAGCTGATCGGCCCGCGCCACCAGACGGCCGGCATCGGCATGCGCCGGGCGCATCGCCTCGGGGCCGCGCAGGGCCGGCAGGCTCGACTGGCGACCCGCCTCGGCGACGAAGCGATAGCCGCGGCGCGGGGCGGTTTCGATGTAGCGCGGCTGCTGCGCCGAATCGCCGAGCGCGGCGCGCAATCGGCTGATCACCGACTTCAGCACCGATTCGCTGACGAAGCGGTGCTGCCACACCGCATCCAGCAGTTCGTCCTTGGTGACCAGGCGCCCGCGCTGCCGCGCCAGGCAACACAACACGTCGAAGTCCTTCGGCGGCAGCTCGACGGGCACGCCGTCGCGCGTCAACCGGGCATTGGCCGGGTCCAGCACGAAGGGGCCGAAGGGCAGGGCCCGGGCGGCGTCGGCGGTGTCGACAGGTTCCGGCATGGGCGCAAGTGTCAGCGAAACCAGGGTGGGCGAACAACCGGCGTGACCGAGGGGCGACCGAAACGCGACCGCCGCGACACGACGGCACGGCCATGGCTGCAGACACTTCAATCCAGCCCGCAACCGCTTGCCACCACGCCATGCCACTCGACCTCGACCCCTCGTATCCGGCCTCGCACGCCTTCGTCGTCAAGCTGCATCGCAGCAGCCGGCCGGTGAAGGACGAGTGGCACGGCTGCCTCGAGAGCATTGCGCACGGCGAGCAACACGACTTCGCCTCGGCCGGCGAGCTGCTCCTGTGGCTCGCCCGGATGACGCCGACCTCACCCCCGAGGGCCAACGCCCCGGGCCCGATCCCCTTCTTCAACGATGGAGCCGATGATGAATGAGCCAAAGACGATGACCCGCCGCGCGCTGATGCTGGCGGCCTGCCTGGTGCTGGCCGCCTGTGGTGGCGGCGGCGACACCGATGCGCCGCAGGTTCCGCCCAGCGGCGAGCCACCCGCCGGCGGCGGCAATGCCGGCGCGCGGGTGGTGGCCGTGAGCGCGCAGCAGGACCACACGCTGGCCTTGCGCAGCGACGGGGCGGTGTTCGCCTGGGGCCGCAACCAGCACGGCCAGCTCGGTGACGGCAGCAGCGCCGACCGGCCCACGCCGGTGCACCTGGCCACGCTGGGCGCGGCCAAGGCCATCGCCACCGGCGTCACCTCGTCGTACGTGGTGGCGTCCGACGGCACGGTCTGGGCCTTCGGCCAGAACGACCGGCACCAGCTCGGCGACGGCACGGTGGCCAGCCACCCGACGCCGGTGCAGGTGCCGGGCTTGAGCGGCATCGTGGCGCTGCGGGTGCGCGAACGTTCGGTGTTCGCACTGGCGGCCGACGGCACGGTGTATGCGTGGGGCCAGAACGACCACGGGCAACTGGGCAACGGCAGCAACGCCGAGCTCGGCACGCCGATGGCGCTGGCCGCGCTCGACGGCGTCAAGGACCTGCAGGCCGGCGCCAGCCACACCCTCGCGCTGAAGCACGACGGCACGGTGTGGAGCTGGGGCCAGCGCCTGGACAAGCAGCTCGGCGACGCACCCGATGTCACCGACCGGCTGCTGCCGGCGGCGGTGGCGGGATTGAGCGACATCGTGGCCATCGCCGCCGGCGACCTGCATGCACTGGCGTTGCGCGGCGATGGCCAGGTGCTCGTCTGGGGCAACAACGAATACCGCCAGCTGGGGCTGGGAGCCTCCCGGGCGTCGCAGCCGGCGCCGGTGGTTCTGCCGGGCTTGAGCGGCGTCGCGCAGATCGCCGCCGGCAGCATCAACGGCATGGCCATGACCCATGACGGCGCGGTGTTCGCCTGGGGCGACAACGCGGCCGGCCAGCTCGGCGACGGCAGCAAGCAGGCGCGCTTCACACCGACGGCGGTGCCTGCGCTGGCCGGCGCGTCGGCGCTCGGCCTGGGCTTCTCGCACAGCGTGTGGGTGCTGCCCGACGGCACGGCCCGGGCCGTGGGCGACAACACCCATGGCAGCCTCGGTGACGGTGGTGTCGGCAGCCACCTGCGGCCCGTCCAGGTCATCGGCCTGGACCACGACAACCCCTGACCCACCCCTCACCTGGAGACCCACGACCATGCAAGCCACTCAAATCCAACTGGTGCGCCGCACCTTCGCGCAGGTTGCGCCGCAAGCCGACGCCGTCGCCGCAGCGTTCTACCGCCAGCTGTTCGAGCTGGACCCGCCGTTGCGCCTGCTGTTCAAGAACGACATGGCGCGGCAGCGCGAGATGCTCATGTCGGTGCTGGCCGCAGGCGTCGGCGGGCTCGACCGGCTCGACACCATCGTGCCGACGCTGCACGCGCTGGGTGCCCGTCACGTCGGCTACGGCGTGCACGACGCGCACTACGACACCGTCGCGCAAGCGCTGCTGCTGACCTTGGCTGCCGGCCTCGGCGATGGCTTCACGCCGGAAGTGTGCGACGCCTGGGTGGCCGCCTACACGCTGCTGGCCGGTGCCATGAAGGCCGGCGCGGCGATGGCCGGCTCGCCGGCGGCGATGAGCGTCTGAGCTGCCAACCATCCACCCGACCCGATCCTGAAGGAGATCGACCATGCAATTCGTCCTCTACTGCGTCGACAAGCCCCAACGCCACGCGCTGCGCGCGAAGCTGCGCGTGCCGCACCTGGCCTACATCGAGGGCCGGACCCACGCATTCCGCTTCGGCGGGCCGCTGATCGACGATCAGGGTCTGCCCGGCGGCAGCCTGATGATCCTGGAGCTGCCCGACCGCGCCGCGCTGGACGCGCACATGCAGGGCGACCCGTACTTCGCGGCCGACCTGTTCGCGTCGGTGTCGTGCTGGAGCACGCGCCAGGTCATGCCGCCGTTGGACGCGGGCGCCCTGCTCGCCGAACAGCAGGCCGCGCGGCAGCTCGCGGCCAGCGTGCGGCCCGACACCAGCGGGCCCGAGCCAGCGCCCTGGGTGGGCTGCGAGCGCATCGTCATCCAAGCGCAGAGGTGAAGGCATGAAGAACCCGAACACTTCGAAGCGCCCCGTGCAGGTGCTGCTGGCCGCCGCCCTGCTGGCCGGCACCGGTGGCGCGCAGGCGCTCACGGCCATCCAGTCGCGCCAGTTCCTCATGGGGGATTTCTTTGGCTTCAATGGCCCGGGGTACCAAGCGGCCCAAAAGACCGCCGACCTCAGCTATCACCTGTTCGATCCGGCACTGGGAACGCTGATCGGCGCGCGCTGGACAATGACGTCCTACGTGGAGGGCTATGCGAGGGCCGAGGTGCGCTCCACCTCGACGGACCCCAACGCGCCGGCCAGCGGTGAACTGCAGGCCGCGGTGGCGGTCGGCACGCTGGCGCTGCGGGGCACGTTCGGTGCTGGGGATATCCGGGAACAGCACGACTTCGTCGACTCCTGCACGACCACGCTGCTGGCGGGAGCTTGCTCGATCGACTTCTCGTTCGACAACTTTGTCGATGGGTTCGTCGACGCGACCGACCTGGCGCCGATGATCGGCATCGGCGATTTCGTGCAAAGCGTGTTCAGCGCCGTCGAGATCAAAGGCACGCCGGATGCCTCGGGCTTCACGGTGCCGTCGATGAGTTCCGCAACCGGGTACATCTACGCCGACCACGCATACCGCGGCGGGCGCGGCCTGCTGAACCTGTACTACGACTACGAGCCGGCCGCCGCCGTGCCCGAACCCGGCACGCTGGCGCTGATCGGTGTGGGCTTGTGCGCGCTGTTCGGTCTGCAATCGCGCCGGCGCGGCTGACGCATCGCACGGGAGCGAGAACCATGTTCGCCATTCAAGCCTTGATCGGCAGTGCCGCGGCCATCATGCTGGTGCTGGGGTCGATCCACCTGACCTACACCTTCGTCGGTGATCGGCTGGCGCCGCGCGACGCCGGGTTGCGCGAACGCATGCAGCAGGTCTCGCCGGTGCTGACACGGCGCACGACGATGTGGCGCTGCTGGCTCGGCTTCAACGCCAGCCACAGCCTCGGCGCCATCCTGTTCGGGCTGGTCTACGGCGACCTCGCGCTGCTGCATCCGGCCTGGCTGCAGGACGCGCCGTTCCTGCTTGCGCTGGGCCTGGCCACGCTCGGCAGCTACGCCGTGCTCGGCCGGGCCTACTGGTTCCACGTGCCCACCACCGGCATCGGCGTCGCGTTGCTGAGTTACGCGGCCGGGGCCGCCGCGCTGCTGCTGCGATGAGCCTGTACCTGCGCCTGCCCTAGCTCCGACGCCGTCGGGGCAGGGCAAATTGCGTTTCAAGTTGCGCGGTGTTGCCGCGGGTCGGCCGCCGGCGGCGCCGGCATCAGGCAAGATGCGCGGCGCGAACCACCCGGCTGCCCGCGGCAGCACCACTTCAAGGAGCCCCATGGATATCTCGAAACGCGTCGCCGTCATCACCGGCGGCGGCAGCGGCATTGGTCGCGCGGTGGCCAGCGCGATGGCGCGGCGCAACGTCGCGGCAGTGGCGCTGGTGGACATGAGCGATGCCGTGAATGACATCGCCGCGACGCTGAATGCCGAAGCCGGCCGCGAGTTTGCCGTGCCCTTCCAGGGCAACACCACCGACGAGGCCTTCCGCGCGTCGGTGTTCGACCGCATCGGGGCGCTGCACGGGCCGGTGTCGCTGTGCGTGCCGGCGGCCGGCATCACGCGCGACGACCTCGCGGTGCGCGTGGACAAGGCCAGCGGCAAGGCACGCATCTATCCGCTGGAGCAGTTCAAGCTGGTGGTCGATGTCAACCTGCTGGCGCCGGTTTACTGGGCGCTGGAGATGATCGCGCGCATCGCCGAGATGCGTGCCGCCCAGGGCCTGAAGCGCTGGATGCCCGACGAGGACATGCAGGGCTCGGTGGTGTTCATCGGCTCGATCTCGTCGCAGGGTAACCGCGGGCAGATTTCCTACGCCAGCACCAAGGCCGGCCTGGAAGGCGCGGCCGCCACCATCATGAAGGAGGCGATGTTCTACGGCGTGCGCTGCAGCGTCATCCATCCCGGCTTCACCGACACGCCGATGGTGCGCGCGATGGGCGTCGATTACGTCGCCAAGAACATCCTGCCCTTCACGCAATTGGGCCGGCTGATCCGGCCCGACGAGATTGCCGACGCGATCTGCTTCATGCTCGCCAATTCGGCCGTCAGCGGCGAGCTGTGGGTCGATGCCGGCTGGCACGCGCCGGCCTGAAGCCGCCGCCCCGCGCCTTGCACAACAACAACCGGAGACTGTCGTGAGCACCGAACCCAAAGCCAAGCTCAACACGCAGGATTTCGACCGCGAGTTCCGCGCCCAGGTGGCCGAGATGACGGCCGGCCTGGCGCCCACCGCCTTCGCCACGGCCTGGGCCGACTGGGCGATGCACCTGGCGCTGTCGCCGGCGCGGCGCCGCGAGCTGCAACAGCAGCTGGTGGAGCGCGCCCAGGACACCTGGGCCTTCGCGCTGCAGGCGCTGTCGGGCGCGCCGCTGGCGCCGGGCGAAGGTTTCGACGGCAAGGCCGACCGGCGTTTCGAGGCGCCGGACTGGGCGCGGTTCCCGTTCAACGTCTACGCCCGCGCCTACCAGAACAACGCGGCGCTGCTCGAGGGCGCGGTCAAGGACGTCGGCGGGGTCACCGACTATCACGCGCAGCTGATGAGCTTCGCCGTGCGCATGCTGCTGGATTCGTCATCGCCGTCGAACTACCTGGCGTCGAACCCGGAGTTGCTGGCGCTGACGCAGTCCGAGCAGGGGCAGAACCTGGTGCGCGGCCTGAAGCACATGCTCGAGGACATCGGTCGCACGGTGCAGGGCATGGGCCCGGTGGGCAGCGAGGACTTCGAGGTCGGCACCTCGGTCGCGGTGACGCCGGGCAAGGTCGTGTTCCGCAACGAATTGATCGAGCTGATCCAGTACAGCCCGACGACGAAGGACGTCTACGCCGAGCCGATCCTGATCGTGCCGGCGTGGATCATGAAGTACTACATCCTCGATCTGAGCCCGCGCAACTCGATGGTCAAGTACCTGGTGGACCAGGGCCACACGGTGTTCATGATGTCGTGGAAGAACCCCGACGAAAGCGACCGCAACCTCGGCATGGACGACTACGTGAACCTGGGTTTCCGCGCCGCGCTCGATGCCGTCAGCGCGATCGTGCCGAAACGCAAGGTGCACACGGTGGGCTACTGCATCGGCGGCACGCTGCTGGCTATCGGCGCGGCGGCGCTGGCGCGCGACAAGGACGAACGCATCGCGTCGATCACGATGTTCGCGGCGCAGACCGACTTCTCCGAGCCGGGCGAGCTGGCCTTCTTCATCAACCCCGGCCAGCTGGCGATGCTCGAAGCCACGATGCACCGCAAGGGCGTGCTCGAAAGCCGGCAGATGGGCGGCGCCTTCGCGATGCTGCGCGCGCAGGACCTGCTCTGGCAGCCGATGATCAACAACTACCTGAAGGGCCAGCGTGACAAGATGATCGACCTGATGGCCTGGAACGGCGACGGCACGCGCATGCCCTGGCGCATGCACTCCGAATACCTGTACCGGCTGTATCTGGACAACGAACTGGCGACCAACCGCTTCCCGGTGAACGGCAGGTTGATCCGGCTGTCGGACATCCGCGTGCCGATGCTGGTGGTGGGCACCGAGGCCGACCACGTCGCGCCGTGGCACTCGGTGTACAAGACCGGCAACCTGGTGCGCAGCGACGACTTCAGCTTCCTGCTCACCGCCGGTGGCCACAACGCCGGCATCATCTGCGGCCCGGTGCACCCCAAGCGCCACTACCGGCTGCACCTGCGCCGCCTCGCCGACCCGCACCTCGCGCCCGAGGATTGGATGGCGGCCGCGCCGCGCTTCGAGGGTTCATGGTGGCCTGCCTGGCAGGGCTGGCTGGCCGCACGTTGCAGCGGCAAGGCCAAGGCACCGGCGATGGGCGGCGGCGCCAAGGGTCCGGGGGTGATCGATGACGCGCCGGGCGAGTACGTGCGCCAGCGATAGTGTCACGGGGCGGGCCCACAATCGCCAGTCATCGGCCGCTTGGCCGGGCCCCGACGCCCGGCGTTCCGCACCCATGACCTCCCGTCCCGATTTCATCGCCCCCGCACGCTTCGACGACGCCGCGGCCGCGCTGTCCCAGGTGCAAGCCATCTACCAAGGTGGCATCGCGCACCTGCGCCAGGCGCTGCAGACCTTCGTCGCGGGCGCGACGCCGACGCAGCGCGTGCGCGCCTACTACCCCTTCGTGCGCGTGCACACCGACACCGTGGCGCGCGCCGATTCGCGCCTGAGCTACGGCTTCGTCTCCGGCCCCGGCACCTACGAAACCACGCTGACGCGGCCCGACCTGTTCGCGCGCTACTACCAGGAGCAGTTCGGCCTGCTACTGCGCAACCATGGGGTGATGCTCGAGGTGGGCACCAGCGCCCAGCCGATCCCGGTGCACTTCAGCTTCGCCGAGCACGACCATGTCGAAGGCAGCATGAGCACCGAGCGGCGCCTGCTGATGCGCGATCTGTTCGACCTGCCCGACCTGGCCGCGATGGACGACGGCATCGCCAACGGCACGCACGAGCCACGGCCGGGCGAGCCGCAGCCGCTGGCGCTGTTTACCGCGCCGCGGGTGGACTATTCGCTGCAGCGGCTGCGCCATTACTCCGGCACCGCGCCGGAGCATTTCCAGAACTTCATCCTCTTCACCAACTACCAGTTCTACATCGACCAGTTCGTCAAGCTCGGGCATCAGATGATGGCCGACGCACAGTCCGGCTACGAGTGTTTCGTCGAGCCCGGCAACCTGCTGACGCGCCGCACCGGCAGCCCCGCGATGCCGGGCGACGAGCTGGGCCACGCACCGCCGCGCCTGCCGCAGATGCCGGCCTACCACCTGATGCGCGCCGACGGCAGCGGCATCACCATGGTCAACATCGGCGTCGGCCCGGCCAACGCCAAGACCATCACCGACCACATCGCCGTGCTGCGCCCGCATGCCTGGCTGATGCTGGGCCACTGCGCCGGGCTGCGCAACACGCAGGAACTGGGCGACTACGTGCTGGCGCACGGCTATGTGCGCGAGGACCATGTGCTCGACGAGGACCTGCCGCTGTGGGTGCCGATCCCGGCGCTGGCCGAGGTGCAGCTGGCGCTGGAGCAGGCGCTGGCCGAAGTGACGCAGCTGCAGGGCTACGAGCTGAAGAAGATCATGCGCACCGGCACCGTGGCATCCACCGACAACCGCAACTGGGAACTGTTGCCGCAGCGCACGCCGCAGCGCCGCTTCAGCCAGAGCCGCGCGGTGGCGCTGGACATGGAAAGCGCCACCATCGCCGCCAACGGCTTCCGCTTCCGCGTTCCCTACGGCACCTTGCTGTGCGTCAGCGACAAGCCACTGCACGGCGAGATCAAGCTGCCGGGCATGGCCAACACCTTCTACCGCGAGCGTGTCGACCAGCACCTGCGCATCGGCATCCGCGCGGTGGAACTGCTGCGCCAGGAAAGGCCGGGCCAGCTGCACAGCCGCAAGCTGAGGAGCTTTGCCGAAGTGGCGTTTCAGTAAAGCGGGTTGTCGGCATTCGCTTCATGCCGCGCGGTGGTGGCCGACGTTTGCCGCCCACACGGCTAGAACCAGCCGAAAAATTCGCGCACATCCCGCGCCGTCAGGTTGATCGGCACCGTGGGAGCCTGCGCAAACTGCCGCACGTGCCGGCCGCGCAGGCCGCCGTTGTTCTGACCCAGCACCGCGACCGCGCGGACGCGCTGGCCGGCTGCTTCCATCCGAGCGATGTAGGACAGCGCGTCGGGATAGCGCTCCGGTTCGTTGGGCAATGCGGTGGGCAACAGGCAGCACAGTGCCGCCGCGCAGCGCGACGCCAGCAGCTCGGCGACAAAGTCGTCCGGCGTCTTGCGCGTCTCCTGCGCCGAGCCGACCCGCGCATACAGCCGCAATGGCGCGCGCCCGTCGACGGTCTGGATGTCGCGCACGCTGCGGTTGAAACAGCCGCTCAGGCAGCGCACCAGCGACGACTTGCGGGTATGGGTGTTGCCGATGAGGATGTACAGGTCCATGCGGGTCGGGCGCCACAGCGGCGCGGATGGCGGCAGCCCCAGGTCGCGATCAGGCCGCCGCGGCGAAGCTTATCAACAAGGCTCATGCCGCTGGGTCGATGGCGCGCGACAACCCGTCCATCGCATGCTGCATGGCCTTGTCCATCACCTTCGGCGCCAGGCCCAGCTTGTCGATGCAGTTGCCGCTCATCACCCCCACCAGGCCGTGGATCGTGGACCAGATGAACAGCGCATCGAGCTCGACCCGTTCGCGCTTCGATGCCTTGCCGCCGTGAATCCGCATCAGGACGTTGCGCAGGATGTCGAAGGCATGGCCGGCGTCGCGCACCAGGTCCACATGCTCGGCGGCCGCCGGCCAGGGCGTGTTGAACATCAGCCGGTATTCCAGCGGGTGCGACTGCGCATAGTCCATGTACTGCCGGCCCAGCGACTCCAGGTCCTGCTGCGGATCGTCGAAATGTTGCCGCGCATCCAGGTGCGCGGCGAAACCCTGGAAGCAGCGTCGCACCACTTCGGCCAGCAGATGGTCACGGCTGGGGTAGTGCTTGTACGGCGCCTGGTGCGACACGCCGAGCTGCCGCGCCACGTCGCGCAGGCTCAGGTTCTCGATGCCGTGTTCGGCGATGACTTCGCGCGCCGCGACGATGCAGGCGTCGCGCAGTTCCATCGGGGCGGCGGCGGGGGCAGGCTTGGGCATGCGGCTTGGGGCAGCAACGGCTGCGCCCGGCGACGCTAGCACGCCGACAGGGGTCTGCGATTCAGGGTTCAACCGCAGCTGCGCGAACAGCGCCAATGCGGTGAGGCAACCGGGCTTGGCCGGGCGGCACCTCGCGACACCAGCGACTGCCTGGCGCGGTGCAGGCCCAGCCGCAGCAAATCCGCGGCAAAGCCGGCGACGATGGCGGCGCTTCCTCCTGTCAGCAAGCTCCAGGGGTCGATGGCCGTGACCTCGGCGGGTCGGTCAATGCGATCGGTCAGGGTTTGCACGGTGAATCCTCCTTGAAAGCTTCTTGCGGTGTCTGGCAATCGATGCGATCAGCGCGCCGGTGCGTCCAGTGCGGCGGCGCCGCGCGGCGGCTGGTGCGCGGTCATGCCTTTCATCACCTGCGCGATGACACGCACCATCGCCCAGCGCGGCAGCATCGCCAGTGACCAGCCGAGCAGCTTGGACAGCCCGCCCGGCCGCACCGTGGTGCCGCGGCCCAGCGCATCCAGACTGACCCGTGCCACCACCCCGGGCTTCAGGCTGGCCGACATGCGCATGTCGGCGCGCTGCGCAAACCCGCTGGCGATCGGTCCCGGCGCGCTGGCCAGCACATCGACGCCGTAGGGCTGCAACTCCACGCGCAGGCCCTCGGCCAGCGTCTGGATGTAGGCCTTGGTGGCGGCATAGTTGGCGGCGCGCGGCACGCCCTGGAAGGCGACCAGCGAGCTCAGCAGCACGATGCCACCGCGTCGCTGCGCCTTGAAGCGCCGCGCGAAAAGCCAGCTCAGGCCCAGCACCGCGCGGCAGTTGACGTCGACCATGTTCAGCTCGTTGTCGAGCGCGCCATCGGCAAGCTCGCCGGAACTGCCGAAGCCGGCCGCGGCCACCAGCAGCCCGACATCGAGCGCGCGCGTCGCGTCGGCCAGGCGCGTCACGGCATCGGCATCGGCCATGTCGACGGCGATGACGCGGCATTCGATGCCGTGGCGCTGGCTCAGCTCGGCCGCCAGCGTGTGCAGCAGCGTCTCGCGGCGCGCCACCAGCACCAGGTGCAGGCCACGCCGCGCCAGGTCTTTGGCGAATTCGCGGCCGATGCCCTCGGAGGCGCCGGTGACCACCGCCCAGGGGCCGTAGCGGCGGGCGTGGTCGGTGCGGGCGATGACAGGTGCGGCAACGGTGTTCATCGGTATCCCTTCGTGCGTTTCGGCCCCCGATCGCCGATCGAAAGACCCATGAGTTGACAGTGTCAACGATGATAGGCACACTGGTTGACATCGTCAACTCAAGGGGCATTCCCTTGAAATCAACCATGACATTGCACGCACGCTCCCGCGTGGCGGGGCTGGGCTTCGCCGGCATCGCGCTGCTCACCGCCTGCAGCCCCCCGCCCGCGCGGCCGCCGGCGATTCCTGCCGTCTATGTCAGCGTGGTGCACAACGATATCGGCAGCGCCACGCGGCTGCTCAGCGGCACGCTGCGCCCGCGCATCGAAAGCGATCTGGCATTTCGCACCGGCGGCAAGGTCAGCGCGCGGCTGGTGGAACTGGGGCAGGCCGTGCGCGCCGGCCAGCCGCTGGGCCGCATCGACCCCGAAGACGCGCAACTTGCCATGCAGGCCGCCGCCGAACAGGTGCGCGCGGCCGAGGTCGATGCGCAGCAGGCCGCCAGCGAGGCCGCGCGCTACAAGTCGCTGGCCGCCGACGGCGTGGTTGGCAAGCAGGACATGGAAACCCGCCAGGCCCGCGCCGACGGCGCCGCGGCGCGGCTGACGCAGGCCAAGCGCCAGCTCGACCTGGCGCGAAACCGCGCGGCCTATGCCGTGCTCGTGGCGCCTTTCGATGGCGTGGTCACCGCCCTGCGCTTCGAAGCCGGCCAGCAGGCCGCCGAGGGCCAGGCGGTGTTGACACTGGCCAGGCCGGGCGAGCTGGAAGTGCTGGTCGATGTGCCCGAAGCCCTGGCGCCGAGCCTGCGCGAGCACCAGGCCGTGGTGCGCCTGGGCACCGGCGCAGCGAGGCAGAAGCTGAAACTGCGTGAGCTGGCGCCCAGCGCCGCCGCGCAGACGCGTACCTATCGCGCGCGCTTCGCCTTCACCGTGCCGCCGCCGGCCGATGCGGTGCGCATGGGCATGACGGCCGAACTGGAATTGACCCGCGACGGCGCCGAGCCGTCGGCCGAGCTGCCGCTGAGCGCGCTGCTGTCCACCGACCAACAAGCCTCGGTCTGGCTGGTGAATGACCAGACCGGCGCACTGCGGCGCCAGCCGGTACGGCTGCTGTCGCAGGCCACCGACGGCGTGCGCGTCGCCGGCCTGGCCGATGGCGCGCTGGTGGTGTCGGTGGGCGCGCACAAACTCGACGCCGGCATGACGGTGCGGCCGGTGCGACGTCCGCTGGACACGCCCGCCGAGGCCCGACCCGCCAGCGGGCCGGACAAGAACGACGATACGAGGATCGCGACGAGTGCCGGCCCGAAGGCCGATCCGAAAACCGCCACGCTGGCCAGCGTGCCGGGCCGGCCGTGAAGGCGCCTTCGTTCAACCTGTCGGAATGGGCGGTGACGCACCGCGCGCTGGTGCTGTTCCTGATGATCGGCACGCTGCTCGTCGGAGCCTTCGCCTTCACCCGGCTGGGCCGCCTGGAAGACCCGAACTTCAACGTGCCGACGATGACCGCGGTGGTCGCCTGGCCGGGCGCCAGCGCGCAGCAGGTGCAGGACCAGGTGCTCAACCGCATGGAGCGCGCGGTGCAGCAACTCGAGCACATCGACAACGTGCGCAGCTTCGCGCGCCAGGGTTATGGCGGGATGACGCTGTGGATGAAGGGCGGCACCTCGGCAGCCGAGCTGGACACGGCCTGGTACCAGGCGCGCAAGAAGATCGGCGACGTGCGCCACGAATTCCCCGACGGCGTGCGCGGCCCGCTGTTCAACGACGAGTTCACCGACGTCTACAGCGTGCTGTATGCGCTCAGCGCGCCCGAGCTGCGCTGGAACGAACTGCAGGTGCTGACCGAGGACCTCAAGCGCAAGCTGCAGTCGGTCGCCGGCGTGACCAAGGTCTCGGTCATCGGCCGCCAGGCCGAGCAGGTGCAAGTCGAGTTCAGCAGCCAGAAGCTGACCGCGCTCGGCCTGAACCCTCAGCTGCTGATCGACGCGCTGGCACGCCAGAACGCGATGGTACCGGCCGGCTCGACCGAAGGCGCGATGGACCGCGTGTTCGTGCGCGTCGACGGCGCCTTGCGCGACGCGCGCGATGTGGCCGAGGTGCCGGTGGAAGCGGACGGGCGGCTGCTGCGGCTGGGCGACGTGGCCACGGTCCGCAGCGGCCTCGAAGACCCGCCGAGCTTCACCGTGCGCCACGACGGCCAGCCGGTGCTGCTGCTGGGCGTGACCTTCGACAAGAGCGGCAACATCCTGAAGCTGGGGCAGGCGCTCGACGAGCGCATGGATGCGCTGAAGGCCACGCTGCCGCTGGGTGTGGGCGTGGACAAGGTGGCCGACCAGCCGAAGATCGTCGACGAATCGGTGTGGGAATTCGAACGCGCCTTTCTCGAGGCGCTGGCCATCGTGCTGGCGGTGTGCTTCGTCTTCCTCGGCTGGCGCACCGGCATCGTCGTCGCCGCCTCGGTGCCGCTGGTGCTGGCGCTGGTGGCCATCGTCATGCTCGCCGCGGGCTGGGAGCTGGACCGCATCTCGCTGGGCGCGCTGATCATCGCGCTCGGCCTGCTGGTGGACGACGCCATCATCGCCGTGGAGATGATGGTGGTGAAGATGGAGCAGGGCTGGGACAAGCGTGCGCGCCGCCACCTTCGCCTACAGCAGCACCGCCTTCCCGATGCTGACCGGCACGATGGTCACGCTGGCCGGCTTCATGCCGGTGGGCTTTGCCAGGAGCATCGCCGGCGAATATGCCGGCGGCATCTTCTGGGTGGTGGGCGTGGCGCTGATCGCGTCGTGGTTCGTCGCGGTGGTTTTCACGCCTTACCTCGGTGTGCTGCTGTTGCCTTCACGGATGAAGGCGCATGGCGGCGACCCGTACGCGAGGCCGATCTACCTGCGGCTGCGCGGCGCCGTGCGCTGGTGCGTGAACCACCGCAACACGGTGCTGGCCGCCACCGCGCTGCTGTTCGGCGCGGCGGTCGCCGGCATGGGGCTGGTGCAGCAGCAGTTCTTTCCCACCGCGTCGCGGCTGGAGTTGATCGTCGATCTGCGGCTGCGCGAAGGGGCGTCCTTCGTCGCCACCGAAGCGCAGGTCAGGCGGCTGGAGCAGATGCTGCAGAGGGATCCGCAGGTCGAGCACTTCACCGCCTACACCGGCGCCGGCGCGCCGCGCTTCTTCCTGTCGCTGTCGGCCGAGCTGCCGAACCCGGGCTACGCGCAAATCATCGTCCAGACCGCCAGCATGGCCGACCGCGAGGCCGTGCGCAACCGGCTGCTGGCGCTGTTTGCCGAGGACGCCGAGTTCCCCGACCTGCGCGGCCGTGTCACGCGCTTCGAGTTCGGCCCGCCGGTGGGCTTTCCGGTGCAGTTCCGCGTCATCGGGCCGGACACGGCCGAGGTGCGCCAGATCGCCTACCGGGTGCGCGACATCGTGCGCCAAAGCCCGCTGGTGCGCGACACCCAGCTCGACTGGAACGAGCAGGTGCGCACGATGCGTGTCGAGGTCGACCAGGACAAGGCGCGGCTGCTGGGCCTTTCCACGCGCGAGGTCTCGGAGATGGTGCACACCGTGCTGTCCGGCGCGCCGGTGACGCAGATCCGCCGCGGCGAGGATCTGGTCGACGTGGTGCTGCGCGCCAAGCCCGACGAGCGCCTGGCACTGGAGCGCTTGAGCGACATCAACCTGTTCGGCCGCGACGGCTCGGTGGTGCCGCTGGCGCAGGTGGCGACGCTGCATCCGGCCTTCGAGGAACCGGTGCTGTGGCGGCGCAACCGCGACATGGCGCTGACGGTGCGCGCCGATGCGGTCGACGGCGTGCAGGCGCCGACCGCGACCACGAAGATCTGGCCGTCGCTGCAACCGGTGATCGAATCGCTGCCGCCGGGCTACCGCATCGAGCAGGGCGGCGCGATCGAGGAAAGCGACAAGTCCAACCGCGCGCTGTTCGCGGTGTTCCCGCTGATGTTCGTGGTGATGCTGTTCTTCCTGATGCTGCAGCTGCAGAGCTTCTCGCGCATGTTCATGGTCTTCCTGACCGCGCCGCTGGGCTTGATCGGCGTGGTGCCGGCGCTGCTGGTCTTCAACGCGCCCTTCGGCTTCGTCGCGCTGCTCGGCGTGATCGCGCTGGGCGGCATGATCATGCGCAACGCGGTGATCCTGGTGGACCAGATCGACCAGGACATCGCCGGCGGTTCCGCGCCTTGGGTGGCGGTGGTCGAGGCCACGGTGCGCCGCGCGCGCCCGGTGCTGCTGACCGCGGCCGCCGCGATCCTGGCGATGGTGCCGCTTGAGCCGCAGCGTGTTCTGGGGGCCGATGGCGATCGCCATCATGGGCGGGCTGGTGGTGGCCACGGTGCTGACGCTGGCCTTCGTGCCGGCGCTGTATGCGGCGTGGTTCGGGGTGCGCGAAAAGCAGGATGTCGACGCGCCGCAAGCCGCCGTGCTGGTGCCGGCGGGCTCGACATGAGCACGACGAACCTGCCCAACGGCGAAACCCGAGGTGCGCTGCCCGAGGGCAGCACCGCCTGCAGGCCGCTGCTGATCTTCGTGCTCACGCTGCTCGGCGCAATGGCCAGCCTGGTCGCGCAGGCTGCGCTGGCGGAGGACCGCACGGACACACCCATGCATTTCACCAACCCCTATGTCGTCGAGGCGGACAGGGGCGAGCGGGTCGCACGCCACGTACTTCTTCCGTCGCGCCTGGGTGCAGATCACGCGCGACCTGTCGGCCACCGAGGTGCCGCCATCGTGCCGCTGAACATCGAGGCGATGGCGCGGCGGCCCTTCGCCGTCGCCTGGCTGGGCCATGCGGCGATGCTGGTGCGAGCCGGCTCGAAGTGGATGCTGCTCGACCCGGCGTTGTCCGGTACCGCCGGCCCGGTGCAGGGCTTCGGGCCCGACGCGGCTGACGCCGTTGCCGATCGCGCTGGCGCGGCTGCCGCACATCGACCTGGTGCTGATCTCGCACGACCACTACGACCACCTCGACCTGGGCACGATGCGCCACCTGGCGCGCCAGGCCGGCGGGCCGCCCCGCGTTTTCGCCGGCCGGCGGTCGGCCGAATGGTTCGCCGACAACGCGGCATTGCAGGCGGATGAGTTCGACTGGTGGCAGGCGCGCGGGCTGGGTGACCTGAGGCTACGCTTCGTGCCGGCGCAGCACAACAGCGGTCGCACACTCGCCGACCGCAACCAACGGCTGTGGGGCGGCTGGGTGGTCGAGCACGCGCGGACGGCGCTTCTACTTTGCCGGCGACACCGCCTACGTGCGTGAGCTGTTCCTGCGACATACGCGCCAGCGATCGGCCCGATCGACCTCGCGGCACTGCCGATCGGTGCCTACCAGCCGCGCGCGCTGATGCGCTACGAACACCTCGACCCGGCGGACGCGGTGATGGCCTTCCAGGACCTGGGCGCGAAGCGCGCCTTCGGCGTGCACTGGGGTACCTTCCAGCTCGGCGACGAGGAGCCCTTCGACGCCGCCCGCGACCTGGCCACGGTCTTGTCGCGCACCGGCGTGTCGGGCTTCGGCCTGCTGCGCGTCGGCGGCTTCGTCGATGTCGATGCCACCGAGCTGCCGGCCGCGCCTGCTGGTGCCGTCGGCAGATGGTGCCGGCGCGCGCCAGTGATCCATGGGGCGCCGCGCCGCCGGCGCTCAACCCGCGCGCCACAAGGGCCGCAGGGCGCACAGCCCGAGCAGCGGCCCCAGACCCAGCCAGGGCAGCAGCGAAGCCAGTGCCTGGTGTTCGGCCAGGCTGACGAAGAGCTGGATGCTGACGATCGAAATCGCAAAGCCGATGCTGTTGGTCAGCGTCAGCACGCTGCCCACCGCCTGCGGCGGCGCATTCGCGGCGGTCAGCGCCGAGAACTGCGGCGAATCGCCGGCCACGGTGATGCCCCACAGCAGCAGCCAGGCGCCGAACAGCAGCTCGGGCGCAGCCAGCATCCACGGCGCCAGCAGGCAGCAGGCGCCGCTGGTGCCCAACTGCCAGGCGGCCACGCGCGCGCTACCCCAACGCCGCGCGGCCGCGCCGCCGGCGACGCAGCCGATGGCGCCCGCGCCGAGCACGGCAAACGCGGCCCACGACAACGCAGCGCCGACAAGCCGACTGGCCAACATCAGCGGCACCAGGACCCACATCGTGTACAGCTCCCACATGTGGCCGAAGTAGCCAAGCACCGAGGCGCGCACGCGCCGGTCGGTCCAGATGCTGGCCAGCGCGCGCAGGCGCAGCGTCGCCACCTGCCCCGGCGGGCGCCGCGGCTCGGGCACGGCGATGAACAGAAGCAGCCCGGCCAACGCCGAAGCCAACGCCACGCCGTAGAACACCGCCTGCCAGGGCCAGTGCGCACCCGCCGCGCGCAAGGCGTGCGAGCTGGCGCTGCCCAGCACCAGCGCGGCGATCAGCCAGCCCAGCGCGCCGCCCAGCCCGCGCGGAAACCACAATGCGGCGATCTTCATGCCCACCGGGTAGATGCCGGCCAGGCAGAAGCCCGTCAGCGCGCGCCACACCAGCACGCCGCCGAAGGAGGGCGCCGCCAAGGCGGCGGCCACCGTGCACAGCGCGCCGGCCAGCGCACACAGCAGGAACACGCGGCGCGCGCTGAAGCGGTCGGCAATCGCCAGCAGCGCGAACAGCAGGGTGCCGGCGATGAAGCCCAGCTGCACCGCCGAGGTCAATGTGCCGACATCGGCCGCGGCCCAGCCGAATTCGCGCTGCAGGTCGGGCATCACCGCGTTCACCGCGAACCAGGGCGACACGCCCGCCAGCTGCGCCGCGACGATCACCGGCAGCACGCGGCGCGGCGTGCTCATCCGAGCGCGGGGCGCTGCGCCAGCAAGTCGCCGATGGTCTGCTCGTAGGCCGCGGCGGCTTCGATCAGTGCCCGGTCGCCCAGCGGCCGGCCGATCAGCTGCATGCCCATCGGCAAGCCCGCGGCGTTGAAGCCCACCGGCACGCTCATCGCCGGCAGCCCGGCCAGCGTGGCGTAGATCACCACCTCCATCCAGCGGTGGTAGGTGTCCATCGTGCGGCCTGCGACCTGGCGCGGCCAGGTCCATTCGGCCGGGAAGGGCCAGACCTGCGTGGTCGGCAGCACCAGCAGGTCGAAGCGCTCGAACAGCGCCACCATGTGGCGATAGAAGCGCGTGCGGTTCAGGCTGGCTTGATAGACCTGCGGGCCGGTCAGGCCTTCGCCTTGTTCGTATTCCCACAGCGCCTCGGGCTTGAGCAGCGCGCGTGTTGTCGGGTCGGCGCCGAAGGCGGCCAGCGTGCCGCTGACCAGAAAGCGGCGCCAGGTCAGCCAGGTCTGCCAGACCTCGTCGCAGGGATAGCCCAGCGACAGCGGTTCGACCACCGCGCCCAACGCTTCGAAGCGCTTCAATGCACCGGCGCACATCGGCACGATGCCCGCCTCGAAGGGCAGATACCCGTCCAGGTCGCCCAGCCAGCCGATGCGCAGCCCGCGTGCGCTGCCCTGCAGCGGCCTGGCGAAGGCGCTGCCGTCTTCGGCAATCGACAGCGGCTGGCGTGGGTCGTGCCCGGCCTGCACCGACAGCAGCAGCGCCAGGTCGCGCACGTTGCGCGCCATCGGCCCCTCGACGCCGAGTTGCGAGACGAAGGCGTCGCTGTCGTACGGCTCGTAGGGCACACGGCCGAAGCTCGGACGCAGCCCGAAGACGTTGCCCCACGCCGCCGGGTTGCGCAGCGAGCCCATCATGTCGCTGCCATCGGCTACCGGCTGCAGCCGCAGCGCCAGCGACACCGCGGCGCCGCCGCTGGAGCCGCCGGCGCTGCGGCTCGGATCCCAGGCGTTGCCGGTGGTGCCGTGCACCGGGTTGTAGCTGTGCGAGCCCAGGCCGAACTCGGGCGTGTTGGTCTTGCCGATGACGATGCCGCCCGCGGCCTTCATGCGCGCCACGGTCAGCGAATCGTGCCGCGGGATGTAGTCGACCAGGATCGGCGACCCCTTGCTCAATGGCAGCCCGGCCACCGGCGTCAGGTCCTTGATGGCCATCGGGAAGCCGTGCATCCAGCCCATCGATTCGCCGCGCGCGAGCATCGCGTCGCGCTCGTCCGCCTGGGCCAGCAGGCCGTCGTGCGGCAGCAGGCCGACCAGCGCGTTGACCTTCGGGTTGAGCGCCTCGATGCGTGCCAGATAGGCCTGCATCACCTCGCGACAGGAAAGTCGGCGCTGCTGCAGCGCCGCGCTGAGATCGGCGGCCGACAGCGCGGTGATGTCCTGGGATGCCATGGGCCCTGTCTCCGTCATGCATTGCCGTGCGACCGGGCAGCGTAGCAGAGCAAGCCCGGGGTTCGGCGGCGACGGTGCGGGATTACAGTGGGCCTTGCCTGCCAGGGGCCGCCGCGCGGGCACCAGCCACTTCCACATCCCAACGCAGCGGCGCCAAAGGAGACGACCCCATGTCAAGCCCAGCCCCCAACGGCAGCCGGGACCCCGGCGCCGAAGCCGTCGCCGCGATCCGCACCCTGGCCCTGGTGGGCCCGGCCGCGGCCGGCAAGACCAGCCTGGCCGAAGCGCTGCTGCACCACGCCGGCGCCATCACCGCGCCCGGCTCGCTGGAACGTGGCAGCACCGTCAGCGACCACGATCCGCTGGAAAAGCGCTTCGGCCATTCGCTCAACGCGTCGGTGATGCATCTGAACCACGCCGGCACCCGCGTGCACTTCATCGACACCCCGGGCGCCGCCGATTTCATCGGCCAGGCGCTGCCGGCGCTGGAGGCGGTGGAAACGGCGGCCATCGTCGTCAACGCCATGACCGGCGTCGAGCCGATGGCGCTGCGCATGATGGAATACGCCGCCGAGCGACAGATCGACCGCATCGTCATCGTCAACAAGATCGATGCGCAAGGCGTGGACCTGCAGGCGGTGCTGGCTCAGATCCGCGAGGCCTTCGGCAAGGAATGCCTGCCGCTGAACCTGCCCGATGCGGGCGGCGGCAAGGTGGTGGATTGCTTCTTCAACCGCCAGGGGCACAGCGATTTCGGCTCGGTCGACGATGCCCACCGCGCGCTGGTGGAGCAGGTGGTCGAGGTCGATGCCGATTTCGTCGATCGCTATCTCAACGACGGCGACATCGACGCCGGCGAACTTCACGCGCCGCTGGAGCAGGCGCTGCGCGAGGGCCACCTGATTCCGGTGTGCTTCGTCTCGGCGCGCAGCGGCGCCGGCGTGGCCGAATTGCTCGACGTGATCGTCAAGCTGCTGCCCAACCCGACCGAAGGCAACCCGCCGGACTTCCTGAACGGCGAGGGCAAGGACGCCCGGCTGATGCATGCCGAGCCCGACCCCGGCAAGCATGTGCTGGCCCATGTCTTCAAGGTCACCGCCGATCCCTTCGTCGGCAAGCTCGGCATCTTCCGCGTGCACCAGGGCACGGTGACGCAGGGCAGCCAGCTCTACGTGGGCAGCGGCCGCAAGCCTTTCAAGGTGGCGCACCTGTTCAGGCTGCAGGGCAAGGAGCATGTCGAGGTGCCGCAGGCGTTGCCCGGCGACATCTGTGCGGTGGCCAAGGTGGACGAACTGCACTTCGACGCGGTGCTGCACGACGCCGCGGAGGACGAGCACATCCATCTGAAGCCGCTGGCCTTCCCGCTGCCGGTGCATGGCCTGGCGATCGAGCCCGAAGCGCCACGGCGACGAGCAGCGCATGTGGGAGATACTGAACAAGCTGGTGGCCGAGGACCCTTGCCTGAAGGTCGAGCACGTCGCCGCCACCAACCAGACCGTGCTCTATGGCCTGGGCGAGCTGCACCTGCGCATGCTGCTGGAGCGGCTGCGCGAGGCCTACAAGTTCGACGTCGACACCCAGCCGCCGCGCATCGCCTACCGCGAGACCGTCACCGCCCCGGCCGAGGGCCACCACCGCCACAAGAAGCAGAGCGGCGGCGCCGGCCAGTTCGGCGAAGTGTTTCTGCGCATCGAGCCGCTGGCGCGCGGCGCCGGCTTCGAGTTCGTCGATCAGGTCAAGGGCGGCACGATTCCCGGCCAGTTCATGCCGGCCGTGGAAAAAGGCGTGCGCGAGGTGCTGGACAGCGGGGCCATCGCCGGCTACCCGGTGGTGGACGTGCGCGTCATCGTCTACGACGGCAAGCACCACAGCGTGGACAGCAAGGAGATCGCCTTCGTCACCGCCGCGCGCAAGGCGTTCCTGGACGCCATCCGCGACGCGCGGCCGATCGTGCTGGAGCCGATCGTGAAGATCCGCATCCACGCGCCCGAGGCGGCGATCGGCGACATCACCGGCGACCTGTCGGCCAAGCGCGGCCAGATCAGCGGCACCGCCAACGGCGGCGCCACCAGCATGGTGGTGCTGGGGCAGGTGCCGATGTCGGAGCTGAGCGACTACCAGTCGAGGCTGAACGCGATGACCGCGGGCGAGGGCCATTTCGGCATCGAGCACTCGCACTACGAAGCCGTGCCGCCGGCGGTTCAGCAGCAGCTGATGGGGCAGTACAAGCACGGCGACGAGGATTGAGCGCGCGGCGTAACCACGCACGGAGATCACGAATGCAAGTCGACGGAGCCTGTCACTGCGGGGCGGTGTCCTTCACCGCGGAAGTGGATCCAGGCCGCGTCATGGCCTGTCATTGCACGGACTGCCAGGTGTTGTCCGGAGCGCCCTTCCGGGCGGTCGTGGCAGCGCCTCATGCGAGCCTGTCGGTCACAGGGCAGACCAAGAGCTACATCAAGGTCGCGCAGAGCGGGAATCGTCGCGCCCAGGTGTTCTGCCCCGAGTGCGGCACGCCTCTTTGGGCCACTGCGCCGGAGAACCCGACATCGGTCATCATCCGGCTCGGCTGCGTCAGCCAACGAGCGCAGTTCAAACCGACCGCGCAAATCTGGCAGCACTCTGCTCTGCCTTGGGTGTCGCAGTTGGCGTCCGTGCCGGGCTCGCCCGAGCAGCAGGCCTTCCTTCCGCACGTCCCGAAAGAGTGACCCGGATGCCCCCGCTCTCTCCCAAGATGGCCCCAAGTCAATGGCCAAGCCCGGCTGAGTCTGAGGTCTTCAAGTCGGGCCTCGAGGGATCACGAATGTTGCAGGCTATTTCTCTGCAACGTCCTCATGAATGCACAGATAGTTGCCCTCGGTGTCCTTGAACCAGGCGGCCTTCTCGGCGCCGAGAACACAGACATGGTTCACCGTCTTCAGTCCGGGGAAATCGTAGTCCTCGAACACCACGCCCAGGCCCTTCAGCTTCTCGATGCTGGCGGCAATGTCCTCCACGCGGAAGCTGATCGCCGTGTGGTCGGCCTTGGTCCCCTCCGGCTTCGGGAACAGGGCCAGCGTGCTGCCACCCACCGCGTAGACAAACTTGCCGTCAGGCTTGAGGCCGCCCGGCTTCAAGCCCAGGCTTCCCTCGTAGAACGCGCGCGCACGGCTCATGTCCTTGACCGGCAGCATCGTCGTGACGGAGGCATCGGACAACATAGAACGTCCTTTCGATCAGTCCGGCCCTATCCAAGCCACCCGGCACCCGCAAGGCCGCCCGGACCGGCGCCTCAGCTTATGCCTCTGGCGGCCAGTTCGCCAGCATTGCTGTTCGGCGGTCGCCGCAACGCGGCCGGCTCGGGACGGGGAAGTCCCTTTCCATCTTCCGACCTCACCCAGACTTCAAACAAGGATTCACCGCACCATGCCTTCCAAGTCAACAGTCGAGCAGTTCCTGGCGCGAGTCGAGTCAGGGGCGACCGTCGAGGCGATCCAGAAGTTCTATGCCCCCGACGCGTCGATACAGGAGAACCTGCACGCACCGCGCAGAGGGCGCGAGGCGCTGGTCCAACACGAACGGCAGGCACTCGCCGGCCTCAGGTCGCTCAAGGCAGAGGCGGTGCGTCCGTACTTGATGGACGGCGATGTCGTGGTGATCCGGTGGGTCTTCGTCCTCGAAAGCAAGGACGGCAGCACAACGCGCCTCGAAGAGCTTGCGTATCAGCGCTGGCAAGGCGAGAAGATCGCCCAGGAGCAGTTCTTCTACGATCCTGGACAGTGCAAGACGGTTGAGCGCGCCTGACAGGACGAGGCGCGCGGCGAGGACCGATCGGTGTGCCGCGATGCTGCAGCGCATCTCAGGGAATATCTGCATTCACCTCGCGCCGGGCCCCTTTCACACTAAAGCGAGTCAAGCACCTTACCCATCGGTAACCTGCTCGCGGCTACAGGGGATGCGTTTTGCTCTGTTGTGCTGTTGTCGGCTCGAAGGCGATGCCCGGTTGAATGGTTACCGAGCTGTCCGAGTCGCCCTGGCGTGCCCGTGAGGACCGCCACTTGCATCGCGCCGCGAAGCGCGATGCGGTGCTGCTGGCAGCGGCCCGGTCGTTCAACGAAGGCGGCTACCAGCGCACTTCGCTGGACGACATCGCACGCCGCCTGAGCGTCAGCAAGCCCACGCTGTACCACTACATCGAGAACAAGGAGGCGCTGCTGGTGGCCTGCGTGCAGCGCGGCCTGCAAGAGCTGCTGGCCAGCCTGGGCGCCGCCGCATCCGCTGCGCCAATGGATCGCGAGGGGCTGGGCGCATGCCTGCGCGCCTATGCCGGCGTGGCGACG
Source organism: uncultured beta proteobacterium (assembly GCA_963837675.1). Lineage (GTDB taxonomy): Bacteria > Pseudomonadota > Gammaproteobacteria > Burkholderiales > Burkholderiaceae_C > Rubrivivax. The sequence continues at coordinate 108,173 of CAWIOH010000014.1, forward strand.
CGCGATTTCGGTCTGTGTGCATTGCGTGTCGGTGACGGCGTGCTCGGCGACGCACAAGGCGGCGCACTGCGGGGCTTGAAGGCCCAGCTCGCTCAGGCCTTTCGCGCGCTGGTCGAACAGGGCATGGCGCAGGGTTGGGTCGAGGCCGGCGATGCGGGCGCGGTCGCGACCAGCGTGGCCGCGGCGCTGGACGGCCTGGGCCACGGCGTGCGCGGCGGCGAGGCGGGTGCCGCCAAGGCCGACGAGGCTGCGAGCCTGTGTGTCGAGATGCTGATGCGCGGCGTGCTGGCCGCGCCACATGCCGGGCTCGCGCGCGGCGCTGCCGGCAGCGCCGCGCCGGCGCCTGCGCTGCCGCGCATTCGACTCGAGGCGCTGCGCAACGGCCGCGTCGACCGCTGCTTCGCGCAGCGCCCGCGCAACCTGGCGGCGATGCTGGCGTCGGCCTTGCAATCCTGCCCGGATGCCGAGGCGCTGGTTTGCGATGAACTGCGCCTGAGCTGGCGCGAGTTGCATCACGCCGCTTGTCGCTGCGCCGCGGGACTGGCGCAACGCGGCGTGCAGCCCGGCGATCGGGTGGCGCTGCACCTGGGCAACACGCCCGAATTCGTCTTCGTCGCGCTGGCCTGCGCCTGGATGGGTGCGGTGCTGGTGCCGATCAGCGCCCGGGCGCATGCCGCCGAGCTGAGTTTTGCGCTTCAGGATTCCGGTGCGGTGGTGCTGGTGCACATGCCCGAAAGCGCGGCGCTGCTGCCCGCGCCCGATGCCTTGCCGCAGCTGAGGCACCGCTTCAGCACCGATGCCGACGCTGCCGCGCCGAGCGAGGCCTTCATGGCGCTGATGCGGTCCGTCGGCGAGCCGCAGGCCTTCGACGCGCAGCAGGAAGACCTGGCCGTGCTGCTGTACACCTCGGGCACCACCGGTCAGCCCAAGGGTGCGATGTTGACGCACCTGAACATCGCCCACTCGGTGCTGCACTACAGCTACAGCATGACCTTGGGCGAGGGCGATCGCAGCATCGTCGCCGTGCCGTTGAGCCATGTCACCGGCCTGGTGGCGCAGCTGTACGTGATGCTGCAGGTGCGCGGCTGCACCGTGCTGATGCCGCAGTTCAAGGCCGCCGACTTCGTGCGCCTGGCGGCGCGCGAGCGCATCACCCACGCGGTGCTGGTGCCGGCGATGTACAACCTGTGCCTGCTGCTGCCCGACCTGAACGCACACGACCTGGGCGCCTGGCGCATCGGCGCCTATGGCGGCGCGGCCATGCCCACGGCCAGCATCGACGCGCTGGCCGGCCGGTTGCCAGGGCTGGTGTTGATGAACGCCTACGGCGCCACCGAGACCTGCTCGCCCGCGACGATCATGCCGCAGGGCCAGACGGCGGCGCACCGCGACAGCGTCGGCCGGCCGGTGGCCTGCGGCGATATCCGCATCATGGACGAGAGCGGATGCGAGGTGCCGTGGGGCGAGGTCGGTGAACTCTGGATCGCCGGGCCGATGGTGGTGCCGGGCTACTGGCACAACGACGCAGCGACGCAACGCGAGTTCTGCGGCGGCTACTGGCGTTCCGGCGACATCGGCAGCATCGACGCCGAAGGCTACGTGCGCATCCTCGACCGCAAGAAGGACGTCATCAACCGCGGCGGCTACAAGATCTTCTGCGTGCAGGTGGAAAGCGCGCTGGCCGAGCATGCGCTGGTGCTCGAAAGCGCGCTGGTCGGCGTGCCCTGCGCGGTACTGGGCGAGCGTGTGCACGCCTTCGTCTGCGTGCGCGAACTCGATGCCAGCACCAGCGCCGGGGCACTGACGGCGTTCTGCGCCACGCGCATGGCCGACTACGCCGTGCCGGAAAGCTGGAGCATCGGCACCGAGCCGCTGCCGCGCAACCTGAACGGCAAGATCATGAAGCGCGCGCTGCGCCAGTCGCTGCAGGGGGCCGCGGCGTGAAGGGCTTCAAGGCCTCGCAGCAGACCATCGTGTTCGTGGTCTTCGTGCTGATGTTCGCGGCCTTTGCCCTGCTGCTGCCCGGCTTCGCGCGCGTCGACAACCTGCTGACCTTGCTGCAGAACGTCGCCATCCTCGGCATCCTCGGCCTGGGCATGGCGGTGGTGGTGATCGGCCGCGGCATCGACATCTCGATGATCGCCACGCTGGCGGTGCCCTCGGGGCTGCTGCTGCAGCTGGTGGAAAACGGCATGTCGATTCCATCGGCCAGCGCGCTGTCGCTGGGCCTGGCGCTGGCCTTCGGGCTGATCAACGGCTGGCTCATCGCCTATGCCGAAGTACCGTCGCTGTTCACCACCCTGGCCTCGGGCCTGTTCCTGGCCGGGCTCGGGCAGGCCTACCTGTTCCAGCTGGAAGTCGTGCAGTGGCCCGACAGCTTGAACTCGCTCGCCTGGCTCGGCCGCGGCACGCTGGCAGGGGTGCCGATGCCGGTGGTGATGTTCGGCATCGCCGCCGCGGCGATGGCCGTGTTTCTGCGCCGCACGCGTGCCGGGGCCTTCATCTACGCCATCGGCGACAACCCTTTCGGCGCGCGCGCCACCGGCTTGCCGACGCGGCCGATCATGGTGCTGGAATACGTGCTCGCGGCGCTGATCGGCGTCTTCGCCGGCATGGTCATGGCCGCGTCGGTGAACAGCATGCCCACGCGCATCTACAACTCCACGATGATCTACGACGTGGTGCTGGTGGTCGTTCTGGGTGGCATCGGCCTGTCGGGCGGTCGCGGCGGGGTGCGCAACGTCATCATCGGCACGCTGCTGATCGGCACCATGCTCAACGGCATGACCATCATGGACATCTCCTATTCGGTGCAGAACATCATCAAGGGCGTGGTGCTGCTGATCGCCATCCTGATCGATTCGCTGCTCAACCCGCGCAACGAGGAAACCGCCCAGCAGGGCGACATTTGAGGCTGCACGCCCGGCCGGACATTGGGCGCGATACCTACCCACTGGAGACTGACGATGAAAGCATTTCGCAAGTTCACCCGCGGCGCGCTGGCGCTGGCCCTTGGACTGACCACGGCCGGCGCCGCACTGGCGCAGGGCAAGGGTCTGGACGAACCCTTCCGCGCCGGCTATGCCAAGGCGCTGGCCGGCAAGACGGTCGGCTACATCCCGGTGGCCATGGGCTTCGACCTGACGCAGGGCTGGTATGACGGACTGAAGCAACAGCTCGAACCCTCGGGCGTGAAGGTCGTGGTGCGCGACCCGAACTGGAACACCAACGCCGGCGCGCAGGCCTTCACCACCTTGATCGCCGAAAAGCCGGCGGTGATCGTGGTGCACAACCCCGACGTGCAGACCTACGCCAAGCTCATCAAGAAGGCCGAGGACGAGGGCATCTTCGTGGTGCAGATCAACATGCGCTCGGCGCAGCCGTCCACGGTGTTCGTCGGCGCCGACTGGGTCGAGATCGGCGAGCGTGTCACCACCGCGGTGGTCGATGCCTGCAAGGGCAAGTCGAACAAGATCGCCATCGTGCAAGGTGCGCCCACCGCAGCGGCCAGCGCCTACACCCTCAAGGGCGTGGAGAACGTGCTCGCCAAGAACCCGTCGGTGAAGGTGGTGTCGAACCAGGCCGCCGACTGGGACGCGGCCAAGGCCAAGGCGCTGACGCAGACGGTGCTGAAGCAGAACCCCGACCTGTGCGGCATCGTCGGCTTCTGGGACGGCATGGACATCGGCACCGCCGCGGCCATCAAGGAAGCCGGCCTGACCGGCAAGGTGTTCCTCGCCACCTCCGGCGGTGGCTCGCAGAAGGGCGCCTGCGACCTGGTCAAGTCGGGGGCCTTCGACTACGACATCAGCTACGACGTGCCGACCCAGGCCGACGACATGGCGGCGATGATCAAGTGGCTGCTGCAAGGCGGCGTCAAGCCGGGTCAGGCGAAGCAGAACATCTACACCACGCTGATCCCGATCACCAAGGACAACGCCTCCAAGGAAGGCACCTGCTGGACCCTGGCCAGCAAGTAAGCCGGCATGGCACTGGTCGCTGAACACAGCCTGCGCGGCAGCGGCGCCACCGCCGCGCCGCGCGCGGTGGCGCAGGAGTCGCTGCGCGATCGCCTGACCAAGGCGCGCTACCGCTGGTGGCCCGACCACTGGCTCGGCGAGATCCTGTCCAAGCGCTGGACGGAGACGGCGATTCCGGTGCTGCTGCTGGCCATCGTGGTGGCCATCTCGGGCCAGCTGATCGGCAACTTCTATTCGGCCGTGGTGCTGGCCGACACCCTGCGTCAGGCGGGCGAGATCGGCTTCGTCGTGCTCGGCCTGGCGCTGGTGATGATCGTCGGCGGCATCGACCTGTCGGTCGGCTCGACCTTCGCGCTGACCAATTTCTGCGCGCTGATGCTGATGCACGTCTTCAAATGGCCGGTGCTCGGCGTGGTGCTGTGCACCTTGCTCTTCGGCGCGGCGCTGGGCGCGATCAACGGCGTGCTCGTCGGCTACCTGCGGCTGCGCGCGTTCCTGACCACCTTGATCACGCTGATCATCTTCCGCGCCGTCTACGAACTGCTGAGCCTCGAATATTCGGTGCAGATTGCCGGCAACCTGCCCGATTCCGCGGCCTGGGACTTCCTCGGCAACGGCACCTTTCTCGGCCTGCCCACCGTCGCCTGGGCCTATGCGGTGGTGGCCATCGCCGGCCACGTGATGCTGACGCGGCTGCGCTTCGGCTGGCACATCATGGCCATCGGCGGCTCGCGCCGCTCGGCCTACAACGGCGGCATCGCGGTGCGCCGCACGATCGCGCTGTGCTATGTCATCGGCGGCATGCTCACGGCTGCGGCCGGCTGCTTCTTCGCCTCGCGCCTGGCCACCGCCGGCGCCGACATCGGCGTGGGCATGGAGGTGCTGGTGCTGACCGCGGCGGTCATCGGCGGCATCAGCCTGGGCGGCGGTCGCGGCTCGGTGACCAAGGCGCTGGTCGGCACGCTGATCGTGCTGCTCATCACCAACGGCCTGACCTCGCTGTCGGCCCCGGGCGGTCTGAACCGCATGGTGCTGGCGTCGATCCTGATCGTCGCCGCCGTGATCGACGTGCGCTGGCTGAAGAACCGCCAGCGCATCATCGCCAAGGTCTACGTCAGCCCGACCTATCACGCGCTGCCGCCGGCGCCGGACTGCAGCGCCGAGGGCCGCGGGCCCTATGCGCTGAACAACAAGCTGCGCGATGTCACCTTGATCGGCACCGGCCGCATCGAGGCGCCGGAAGACGTGATCCTCGACCGCGATGACAACCTCTACGCCGGCTCGCGCCACGGCGACATCATGCGATTCTTCGCGCCCGACTACCAGCGCATGGAGGTCTATGCGCACATCGGCGGGCAGCCGCTGGGCATGGCCTTCGACCGCCAGGACAACCTGCTGGTGTGCATCGGCGGCATGGGCCTGTACCGCATCACGCCGCAACGCGTGGTCGAGCGCGTCACCGACGAAACCAACCGCAGCCTGCGCTCGATCAACGACGACAGCCGCCTGCGCCTGGCAGACGACCTGGACATCGCCGACGACGGCCGCGTGTTCTTCAGCGAAGCCACGGTGCGCTACGAAATGCACGAGTGGCCGGTGGACGGCCTGGAGGCGCGCGGCAACGGCCGCATCGTCTGCTGGGACCCGCGCGACGGCAGCACGCGCACCATCCTGCGCGACCTGAAGTTCCCGAACGGTGTGTGCATCGCCAGCGACGGCCAGTCGATCCTCTTTGCCGAGACCTGGGGCTGCTGCATCAAGCGCTACTGGTTCGACGGCCCGAAGAGCGGCCAGGTGGCTACCGTCATCGCCAGCCTGCCCGGCTATCCCGACAACATCAACCTGGCCAGCGACGGCAACTACTGGCTGGCGATGGTCGGCATGCGCTGTCCGGCCTACGACCTGGCGATGCGCATGCCGGGTTTTCGCAAGCGCATGGCCAAGCGCGTGCCGGTGGACGAATGGCTGTTCCCCAACATCAACAGCGGCTGCGTGCTGAAGTTCAACGAGGCCGGCGAGATCCTCGAGACGCTGTGGGATCCGAACGGCGAGAACCACCCGATGATCACCTCGATGCGCGAGCACCGCGGCCACCTGTATCTGGGCGGCATCCTGAACAACCGCATCGGCCGCTACAAGCTGGGCGATGCCGATCCGGATTTCGTGCAGTACGACAAGCGCTGGCGGAGGGCCGCCTGATGCAAAGCGCCTGGCGCCAATGGGCCGACCGGCTGCTCGGCCGCGGCAGCGCGGCGATCACCGTGCCGGTGATGGACGGCACGCTCAAACCGAACCGCGTGCTGGACGACGCCGAGGTGGTGGCGCAAATCACCGGGCTCGACGACGTGGCCAGCGACGGACGCACGCTGTACGCCACCGCCGGGCCGGTGTTGTACAGGCTGGATGGAGCGGCGTTGCGCGAAGTGCGCCGCTTCGACACGGCGATCACGGCGCTGGCGTCGGCGCACGATGGGCCCGTGGCGGTGGCGCTGGACGGCCGCGAGGTGCAGCTCTTCGCGGCGGCCGACGGCCCGAGCATCGGCCGACTGGATGCCGCGCAAGGCCAGCCGCTGCGCGCTGCCAACGCGCTGGCCTTCGACGCCGAGCGCGCGCTGCTGATCAGCGACGGCTCGGCGCATCGAGGGCCCGACGATTGGTGCCGTGATTTGATGGAGCTGGGCAGCTCGGGCCGCGTGCTGCACTGGTCCGTCGCCCAGGGCCATAGCGAAGAGCTGGCGCGCTCGTTGCGCTACAGCTTCGGCGTGCTGCCCTTCGCAGGTGGGGTGCTGTGCAGCGAAAGCTGGCAGCACCGCGTGCTGCAGCTGGGCGCCGGCACATCGAAACCGCTGCTCGCCGAACTGCCCGGCTATCCCTCGCGTTTGGCCACTGCCTCCGACGGCGGCTTCTGGCTCAGCTGCTTCGTCTGCCGCACCCAGCTGGTCGAATTCGTGCTGCGCGAAGACGCCTACCGCCAGCGCATGCTGGCCGAGATCGACCCGCGTTACTGGATTGCGCCGGCATTGTCCTCGGGCCAGAGCTTCCTCGAGCCGCTGCAGGGCGCTGGCGTGAAGCAGATGGGCGTGCTCAAGCCCTGGGCGCCGCCGCGTTCGTATGGGCTGGTGCTGAAGGTTGCGCGCGACGGCCGCATCGTCGAATCGCTGCACAGCCAGGTCGACGGCAAGCACCATGGCATCACTGCGCTGGCCGAGCACGACGGCGCGCTGTATGCCGTATCCAAGGGCAGCGGCCGGCTGCTGCGCGTCGCGCTGGAAGACGGCCGGCGGGCCGAGCGCTGGGCCGCTCCCAAGCCGGCCCGCACCCCCTCGGGGGGTGGGCCGACGAACCCGTCGGACCGGGGGGCCCAATGAACCCGGAGATCGTGCTCGAACTGAAGGAGGCGACGAAGAAGTACGGCGGCGTGCCGGCCATCGACAGTGTCGACTTCAGCCTGCGCCGCGGCGAGATCCACGCGCTGGTGGGCGAGAACGGCGCGGGCAAGTCCACGCTGACCAAGGTCATGGCCGGCGTGGTGACCTTGAGCAGCGGCGAGCTGCGCGTGCACGGCCAGCCGGTGCAGCTGCGCACGCCGCTGCAGGCGCGGCACAAGGGCATCGCGATGGTGTTCCAGGAAACCAGCCTGGTGCCCACGATGACGGTGGCGCAGAACCTGTACCTGGGACAGGAGGCGTTTTTCAACCGGCTGCGCGGCATCTACATCTCGGCGCAGCAGTTTTTGCAATCGCTGAACTTCGACGTCGACCCGACGCACACCGTGGCGCTGCTCGGCGCGGCGAAGAAGCAGATGGTCGAGATCGCCCGCGCGGTGCTGCACAAGGCCAGCATCATCATCTTCGACGAGCCCACCGCCAGCCTGACGCCGGAAGAGAAGAAGCACTTCTTCGACCTGGTGCTGAACCTGAAGGCGCGCGGCGTGTCGGTGATCTTCATCTCGCACGCGCTGGAGGAAGCGCTGCAGCTGGCCGACCGCATCACCGTGCTGCGCGACGGCAAGCACGTGGTCACCGACGACAAGGACAAGTTCGACCGCGCGCGCATCGTGCAGGCGATGGTCGGGCGCGACCTGTCGCAGACGCAGTACGGTCAGAAGAAGAGCTTCGTGCGCCCGGCCGGCGAATGCCTGCTGTCGGTGCGCAACCTGCGCATGGCGGCAATGGTGAAGAACAACTCGCTGTCGGTGTTCGCGGGGCAGGTGACGGGCGTGTTCGGCCTGGTCGGTGCCGGGCGCACCGAGACCTTCAAGGTCGTGGCCGGGCTGATCAAGCGCGATTTCTTCCACGGCGGCGAGGTGCTGCTGCGCGGCAAGCCGGTGCGCTACCGCGTGGCGCGACATGCGGTGCGCGACGGCATCGCCTACGTCACCGAGGACCGCAAGTTCGAAGGCTTCTTCGAGACCATGTCGGTGGCGCAGAACATCTACATGGGGTTGCTGGGCAAGCTCGGCGGCGCCCTCGGCTGGGTGTCGAAGTCGCGCGCGGCCGAAGCCAGCGATCACTGGATCAAGTTGCTCAACGTGCGGGCGATCGGCAATGACGTGAAGGTCATCGAGCTGTCCGGCGGCAACCAGCAGAAGGTGGTCATCGCCAAGTCGCTGGTGCAGGAGCCGGACGTGATCATCTTCGACGAGCCGACGCGCGGTGTCGATGTCGGCGCCATTTCCGAGATCCACGCCGAGATCAACCGCCTGGCCGACGCCGGCAAGGCGGTGGTGGTGATCTCGTCGTACCTGCCCGAGGTGATGTCGCTGTCCGACCGCATTCTCGTCGCCAAGCAGGGCAAGGTGGTGGTCGAGTTCTCCGGTACCGAGGCGACGCAGGAAGGCATCATGTACGCGGCCATCCACTGAACCGTACAAAGGCGAATGGGGCGCTCGCGCGCCCATTCAGATCAAGCCTCCAGGCCGATTCAGCGCCCGCCCATCGACGCCTCGATCTGCTTTTGCACCTTCTCCAGGTTGAATGAGCCGGGTGTCTGGCTCGGCGGATAGTCCTTCATGGTCAACAGGAACCTGGCCGCCAGCTGCTGCATCGGCGCCAGCACGAACACCCGCTCCAGGAACCAGTCGTTGTAGACGGTGGCGTTGTGCTGCGCGCGCTCGAAGGGGTCGCGCCGCAGGTTGAACAGCAGCGGCACGCGCAGTTCGGTGAAGGGCTCGCGCCAGACCTCGAAGGCCTGGCCGCGGTTTTCCAGGAACACCGCCTTCCAGGCGTCGTAGCGCATCGCGACGATCTGGCCGTCGTCGTTGACGTAGATGAACTCGTGCCGCGGCGACTCCTTGGCCTTGCCGGTCAGGTAGTCGAGCTGGTTGTAGCCGTCGATGTGGTTGCGGTACTTGCGCCCGTTCAGCTCCGCGCCGGTCAGCAGCTTGTCCTTGATGTCCGGCGCACCCGCGACGGCGGCGAAGGTCGGCAGCCAGTCCTCGTGCGAGACGATGCCATTGAGCGTGACGTTTGCCGGGAAGTCGCCGGGCCAGCGCACGAAGGCCGGCACCCGGTACGCGCCCTCTCAGTTGCTGTTCTTCTCGCTGCGCAAGGGCGTGGCGCCGGCATCGGGCCAGGTGTTGAAGTGCGGCCCGTTGTCGGTGGAATAGGCCCGCGAGCGCCTGATCACGATCGTGCGACTTCGTAGTCCGGCAGTTCGATGTCATCGCGAAGTGCGCGGCCGATGAACAGGTCAGCGATGGATGGCACTTGCATCAGCTTCGTCACCACGTTCCGGAACGTGATTCCAAAGGAAGTCTTGGGGGCGAAGGACGCAGCGAAAGTCGCCGCCGAGGCCTGTTTCCTTCTCAGGAACGGCATCAACCGCTGCTCGTAGCGCGCGAAGGCGGTGCGGAAATCGTCTCCGCACGCATGAAGCTCACCGGCGAGGACGTAGGCCTCCGCGATCGCCAGTCCGGTGCCTTCGCCGGCCATGAGCGAGACGCAGGCAGCGGCGTCGCCGACGAGTGCCGTCCGTCCTGTCGTCCACCGGTCCATCCGCACCTGGCTGACCGTGTCGAAGTAAAGATCGCTTGTGCGTGCGAGTTCTCTTTCGATCTGCGGCCACTCCCAGCCGGAGCCGGCAAAGGCCTCACGAAGAATCGACTTCGGCTCGCCGGCGCACATGTACTCGTCGCGAAACACGAAGAGGAAGAGTGTCTTGTCGTCGCGCATGGCGAACCGCGAAACCTGTCTTCCCGGCAAGCCGTGACTCACGGAGACGAGCTCATCCCGCGGGCGGTAGCCTTCGACTTCGAAAGCCGCGACATGGTAGTCGAGCGAGGTGATGAATTCCGAATCCGCCCCGAATGCCAGACGGCGGACGCGCGAATGAAGCCCATCGGCACCTATGACCAGATCGGCATCGCACGACGGCGCATGATCGAAGGTGACGCGCACGCCCTTGTCATGTTCGTCGATGCCCGCCACTGAATCGCCGAAGATCGCCTCAACCTTCCCCTCGATGGCCCGGTATATCGTCGCCGACACATCGGACCGGGGCACGCTCGTGAACCGGTCGTGGGTCATGCGGCCGAAGACGGTGACGTCGAATCCTCCTCGCCGACGACCGTCGCGACCGACGAAGCGCACTTCGCGCATCTGATAGCCGAAGCGGCGGATCTCGCCGATGAGGCCCATCTTCTCGGCGATGTCGTAGCCGATCCCCCAGAAATCGACGACGTAGCCGCCCGTACGAAGGCGCGGCGCCTTCTCGACGAGGAGAACCTCGTGCCCTGCCTTCGTCAGCCAGTAGCCAAGAGCCGGCCCGGCGACGCCGATTCCGTTGATGACGACCTTCACAATGGGCTACCTGTCGCTCTGCAACCTCGTGATCGCAGCGTGTCGCCGGCGGCGTGGCCGACAGGGCCGAATGTGCCGCGTCGAAGTGCTTCCAACGGGCTTGGCCAAGCGCATGTGTCCGGCGGCTGCAGCGGCATGTCCGCTTCATCCCACCGCCAGCGGCTGCTTGGCGCGCGGTGGCGCGAAATTCCGGTCGAGCAACGCCAGCTCCTGGGCGTCGAGCGCAAGGCTCGCCGCCTGCCAGTTCTGCCGCAGGTGGGTCGGGTCGGATGACTTGGGCAGCGCCATCACGCCCGGCTGGTGCAGCAGCCAGGCCAGCGCCAGCTGCGCCGCGCTGACGCCGCGCGATGACGCCAGGTCACGCAGCGGCGGGCGGGCCAGCAGGGCGCCCTGGTCGATCGGCGAATAGGCCATCAATGGCATCTGCCGCGCACGCATCCACGGCAGCAGGTCGAACTCGACGCCGCGCCGCGACAGCGAATACCACACCTGGTTGGCGCTGCAGGCCGCGCCGCCGGGTGTGTCCGCCAGTTCGAGCATGTCGTCCAGATCGAAATTGCTCACGCCCCAGTGGCGGATCAGCCCGCGCTGCTGCAATTGCTCGAAGCCGGCCACCGTCTGCGGCAGGGGCACGTTGCCGCGCCAGTGCAGCAGGTACAGATCGAGATGCTCCTGCTTCAGCCGGCGCAGGCTGCGCTCGCAGGCAGCCACCACCCCCTTGGTCGTGGCGTTGTGCGGATAGACCTTGCCGATGATGAACAGCTGCTCGCGTGCAGCGTGCCGCGCAGCGCCTTGGCCAGCGCCTCGCCGAGCAGCTTCTCGGCACCGCCCTCGGCATACATCTCGGCGGTGTCGAAGGCGCGCCAGCCCATGTCCAGCGCCTCGCGCAGCGTGCCCAGTTCGGCGGCATGCGTGGCGCCGCTCTCGCCCAGGCGCCATGTGCCCAGGCCGAGCGCCGGCATCTCGTGCGCGCTGGGCAATGTCAGCATCTTCGGTGCGCCCGGGGTTGGCATGCCTCGCATCTTGACAGGATGGCGCATGCGGCGCAGCGCTCGACGTGTCGTCGACCGAACCGCGGGCTGTCGCGCCGACGATGTCGGGCCTGCGCGGCCGGCCACGCTGCCGCTTCAGTCGGTGTGGGACTCCAAGGCGGGTCGCTCCGTGGCGCGCCAGGTTGTGCTGGGGCCGGCGGCGGCGCCGCCCGTGGCCGATCTGAGTGCCACGCACACGGTGGGGACGCGTGCGCTGGGCGACGTTGGCGCGCTGGTCTGGGTGGCCGAGCAGCTCGATCTGGTCGCGCTCATTGATAGAGCCTGCGGAGGGATCGGCGCCAAGGGTGGCCCCTCGGTCGGCGAGTTGGCGGTCGCGGTGGCAATCCAACGCGCGTGTTCGCCGGGACCCAAGCGCGACCTTGGCGAGTTTCTCGACGCGAGCCTGCCGCGCGTAAAGTGCTTGCCGGGATCGGCGTTTACGGGACAGGCGTTTCATCGTGCAGCCCAGCAGGTCACCGAGCTCGATTTGGAGCAAGCTCAGGTGGCGATCTCGAAGGCGGCGGTCGCCCGGTTCGAGTTGTCGGCGGACGTGCTCGCATTCGACACGACGCTTAGACACCCACATCGCCACGTTGACGCCAGGTGAGCTCGCCAAGCGAGGACACGCCAAGAGCAAGCGCAAGGACCTGCGGGTGGTGGGACTGGGCGTCTTGGTTAGCGAGACGGGGCATGTGCCGCTGCTGTATCGGACCTATAGCGGCAACGGCTCGGACCAGTCCGTGCTGGCGGCCTGCCTCGGCAGATTGGCGCAGTTGCACGAGGCAACGACAGTGGCGAGGGTCGGCAGCGCCCGGCGCAGCGCAATCTGGTGCGAGACGGCGGGTTTTGGAGACCGCAACTCGAGCTGGAGCTCGATGCCGCCGGCTACGACAGCCTGATCTCGCTGCCACTCGGACACAAGGCGGCGGCGGAGGCGTTGCAGATGGCTGCGCAGCGAGGTGCAACGAACCCGCTGTCTGGCAAGCTCAGCGAGGTCAGAGCCGCGCATCTGCGAACTACTGTGGGCGAGTTGGACCGTACGCTGGTCGTGGTGGAGAGCCAAGAGTTGCTCGAGGGGCAAAAGCGCGGCGTCGCGGCGGCCCTGCGCAAAGCCAAAGTGGAACTGCGCAAGCTCGAGGCGCTGATCCACAACGCACGCATCACGCGCAGCCGTTACGAAGATCGAGCTGAGAAGGTGCTCGCTCGAGAACACTTGTCAAGCTTCGTGGTGACCACCATCGCGGGCACGGACAAAGCGCCAACCCTGCAGTGGGAAGTCGATGCCGCCAAGCGCCGGGATCTGGAGAAGACCCGGCTGGGCCGGCGGGTGCTGTGCACGGATCGCCACAACTGGAGCACCGGGCGCATCGTGTACGCCTTCGTGGGTCAATGGCATGTCGAGGAGTTGTTTCGCAGAGCGAAGAAGGGCGGCGTGGTTCCCTGGGGGCCGTCGCATCAGTGGGCCGATGGATCGCTAAGGCTGCACACCTTTGCCACTGTGCTGGGCTTGACGCTCGTGAGCCTGGCAAGGATCGCGCTCACGCCAGACGCTTCGGCACGTCGGATGCTGGAGAACCTGGCGCAGATCAAGGCCACGCTGGTGCGCACCACGACCGGAGGCCCGGGACGAAGGCCCACCGTGATGCTGGCGCCGGAGCTCACCGCCGAGCAGCGCCGTGCGGTGAAGGTCTTCGGGCTAAACAAATGGTTTCCAGACATTCTTTCATCTATCAAGGGTTGAAGCGCCGGCCCGTCGTTGGCACCGACGCTGAAGCGGTGCACGGTGCTGCTGCGAAACACCTCCCCGGGGCGCAGCACGGTGCTCGGCCATCCGGGCCGGTTCGGCGAGTCCGGTGCATGCTGCGTTTCCAGGCAGATGCCGTCGCCCTGGCGCAGCGTGCGGCCGTCATTGCCGACCAGGCTGCCGTCGAGGAAGTTGCCCGAGTAGAACTGGATGCCGGGTTCGGTGGTCTCGATTTCGAGCACGCGGCCCGACACCGGGTCTTCCAGGCGTGCCGCGGGCGTCAATCCGTCGGCCTGGCGGTCCAGCACCCAATGATGGTCGTAGCCGCGGGCGCGAACAAGCTGTTCGTGGCCGTCGCGCAGGCGCTCATCGATCGGTGTCGCGCGGCGGAAGTCGAAGGGCGTGCCGTCGACCGCCAACTCGCGTTCCGGAATCAGCCCGCGGTCGACCGCCAGAAAGCGGCTCGCCACGAGCTGCAGGCGCTGCCCGAGCGCGCTGCCCCCGCCGCGCAGGTTCCAGTAGGCGTGGTGCGTCAGGTTCAGCACGGTCGCGCGGTCGCAGCTTGCGCGGTAGTCGATGCGCCATTCGTCGCGCGACGTCAGCGTGTAGCGCACGCCGAGCTCGAGGCGCCCCGGAAAGCCCTGGTCGCCGTCCTCGCTGGCCAGCGTCAGCTCGACGGCGACACTGCCGTCGTCCGCCGGTGGCAGCGATTCGATGCCCCACCAGCGTGCGCCGAAGCCGACCGGCCCGCCATGCAAGGTGTTCGCGCCGCCCTCGTTGCGCGGCAGGCTGTGCAGGCGACCGTCGAGCGTGAAACATCCGCCGGCGATGCGGTTCGCATAGCGCCCTATCAGCGTGCCGAAATTGCCTTTGCGCTGCACGTGGTCCTGGAGCGATTCGAGACCGAGCACGACGCTGGCGCGGCGGCCTTCGCGGTCGGGGCAGTGCAGCGCCGTGACGATGCCGCCATAGGGGATCAGCGCCAGCTCGAGGCCACGGCCGTTGTCGAGCACGAACTCCTCGACCTCGAGCCCATCGTCCAGACGGGCGAAAGGGCGGCGGTGGATGCGTGCTGCAGCGGTGACCATCGGCTTCATGTCCGGCCGTCGTCGGGGCGAAGGCGCTTCTGCTCCACCGGCGCTGCCGATGAACATCTAGTCATACTAAAAAACACCCACTTCGCGGGAATCTAGGGAAAACACGGGGTTTGATGCGCATAAAACTATACTTTACTAGCGCCCACGCCAGCCCGGCGCAGCAACGGACCGAATCAGGCAGGTCAGCAAGATGGCGGTGAACGCACCTTACTGCGGCGTCTTTCCGGTGGTGCCGACGACCTTCAACGAGGACGGCACGCTCGACCTCGCCAGCCAGCGCCGCTGCGTCGATTTCATGATCGATGCGGGCTCGAACGGGCTGTGCATCCTGGCCAATTTTTCGGAGCAGTTCGCGCTGTCGGATGGCGAACGCGAGGGGCTTGCCCGCTGCGTGCTCGAACATGTCGCCGGCCGCGTGCCGGTGATCGTGACGACCACGCATTTCGCCAGTGCCGTGACGATCGAGCGCTCGCGCCAGGCGCAAGGCCTGGGCGCGGCAATGGTCATGGTGATGCCGCCGTACCACGGCGCGACGATCCGCGTGAACGAGCCGCAGATCATCGACTTCTACACCCGGCTGTCGGACGCGATCTCGATTCCGATCATGATTCAGGACGCGCCGGTCGCCGGCACGCCGCTGCCGGCCGCGCTGCTCGCGCACATGGCGCGCGAGATCGAGCACGTCGCCTACTTCAAGATCGAGACGGCCGGCGCAGCCGCCAAGCTGCGTGAGCTGATCCGCCTGGGCGGTGACGCCGTCGAAGGACCGTGGGATGGCGAAGAAGGCATCACGTTGCTCGCCGACCTGAACGCCGGCGCCACCGGTGCGATGACCGGCGGTGGCTACCCCGACGGCATGCGGCCGATCGTCGACGCCCATGCGGCTGGCCGGCGCGACGAGGCTTTCGCGTTGTATCAGCGCTGGCTGCCGCTGATCAACCATGAAAACCGGCAGTGCGGGCCGCTCGCCGCCAAGGCGCTGATGAAGGAAGGCGGTGTCATCGCCTGCGACGCGCCGCGCCACCCGCTGCCGCCGTTGCATCCGCAGGCGCGCCGTGAACTGATCGAGATCGCACGGCGGCTGGATGCGCGGGTGCTGCGCTGGGGCCGATGAGCGCCACCGATGTCCGCCGTGCCGCACCAGCGCCATCGCGACTACCGGCAGCCGCCGTTGCGGCAGAGCCGGCATGCGCACATCGTCAGCGACCTGGGCATGCGCATCGTCACCGGCGCGCTGTCCCCGGGCACGCGGCTGCCCGCCGAGGCGACGCTGCTGGCGGAGTACGGCGTCAGCCGGCCGGTGCTGCGCGAAGCGGTGCGGGTGCTCGTCGCCAAGGGCTTGGTGCTGTCGCGGCAGCGCGCCGGTGCGACCGTGCGGCCGCGCAACGAATGGCACCTGCTCGACCCCGACGTGTTGTACTGGCTGATCCAGAGCCTGCCGCAGGGCGAGTTCGTCGAGACGCTGCTGACCGTGCGGCGCATCTTCGAACCGGCGGTGGCGGGGATCGCAGCGCGCATGGCGACCGACGCGGCGCTGCGTGGCATCGCGGAGGCCTATGCCGGCATGGAGGCGGCGCGCACGCGCGACGAACTGCTGGAGCCCGATCTCGCGTTTCACCGTCGCATCGCCGAGGCCACCGACAACGACCTGCTGGCCTACATCGGCAACATGCTGTCGCTGGCGCTGCGCGAGTCGATCAAGCTCAGCAGCCTGCTGCCGAACACGCACGAGCTGTCGCTGCCGCGGCACAAGGCGATCCTGACCGCGCTGCTCGCACGCGACTCGCTGGCCGCGCACCAGGCCTCGCTGCTGCAGCTGGCGGAGACGCGCGACGACCTCTCGGCGATCCTGCACAAGCGCATCGAGCTCGGATGAAGCCGTTGTCGCCATCTCGACCCATGCACCGGCCGACCGTGGCCGTTGCACGCCCATTCGATGCCCGCCCGAATGGCACGGCCGCCGCCGGCGCCGTCGGAGACTCGGCGGGCAATCCAACCGGCCACGATGGCCACATGAAGCGAAGGAGACAAGCATGAAGAAGTCGATTCTCGTGGCGACAGCCATCGTCGCCCTGGCCGTCGCGGCCCCGGTGCTGGCGCAACAGAAGAAGACGCTCGCCGTCGTCGTGAAGGGGCTCGACAACCCCTTCTTCACCGTGCTCGGCGATGGCTGTGCGAAGTGGAACAAGGAGAACCCGAAGTCCGAGTACGAATGCCTGTACACCGGCCCGGCCTCCAGCGCCGACGAGGCCGGCGAGGTCAAGCTGGTCGAAGACCTGATCAACAAGGGCGTCGCGGCAATCGCCATCTCGCCTTCGAACGCGCCGGCGATGGGCAACATGCTCAAGGCCAAGGCGCCGAAGATGCCGATCATGACCATCGACGCCGACCTCAGCGCCGCGGACCGCGGGCTGCGCAAGACCTACCTGGGCACCAACAACTACGACATGGGCGTGCTGATGGCCAAGCACCTGAAAGGCTTCAAGCCCAAGGGCGGCACGGTGTGCCTGCAGCTCGGCAACCCGGCGGCCGACAACATCAACGCACGCGCCGCGGGTTTCCGCGACACCATCGCCGGCAAGAAGGGCACCGACAAGCTGACCGGACAAGGCGGCTGGACCGAGATCGCCGGCTGCCCGCTGTTCACCAACGATCAGATCGACCTGGCGAACCAGCAGATGGCCGACGTGTTCACGAAGAACCCGAAGCTCGACGCCTTCATCCTCATCGGCGGCTGGGCGCAGTTCGGCCCGCAGGCCTATGCGCAGGTCACCGACCAGGTGATGCCGCGGCTGAAGTCCAAGGACCTGATCATCATTGCCGGCGACACGCTGCCGCCGCAGCTGGACGCGCTGAAGGCCGGTCGCAGCATGGTGCAGGTGGGCCAGCGGCCCTTCGAGATGGGCTATCGCGCGCCGACGGTGATGATCGACCTGATCAACGGCAAGAAGGTCGCCGACCCGCTCTACACCGGCCTGGATGAGTGCACGCCGACCAACCTGGACAAGTGCCCGGCGAAGTGAGCTCGGGCGGCATGACGGTCAGCGCGGCGCCGCGCGGCGCCCCTTTCGTGCGCGCGCGCTGACGATGGCCCTGCTCGAACTGAAGTCGATCTCCAAGCATTTCGGCGCGATCCAGGCGCTGGGCGAGGTGTCGCTGGTGCTCGAGCCGGGCGAGGTCATCGGCCTGATGGGCGACAACGGCGCCGGCAAGTCGACGCTGGCGCGCATCATCGCCGGCAACTTCCCGCCCAGCACCGGCACGATGACGATGGCGGGCCGCCCCATCGCCTTCCACCGCCCGACCGATGCGCGCAACGCCGGCATCGAGATCGTCTACCAGGACCTGGCGCTGTGCGACAACCTGAGCGCGGCCGAGAACGTCTTTCTCGGCCGTGAAGTGCTGCGCCGCATCGGCCCGGTGCGCGTGATGGACTACGCGGCGATGTTCAAGCGCGCCGGCGAGCTGTTCGCCGAATTGAAGTCCGAGACGCGGCCGCGCGACCTGGTCAAGCGCATGTCGGGCGGGCAGCGGCAGGCGGTGGCGATTGCGCGCACGCGCCTGGCCGAGCCGAAGATCGTGCTGATGGACGAGCCCACGGCGGCGATCAGCGTGCGCCAGGTGGCCGAGGTGCTGAACCTGATCCGCCACCTGCGCGACCAGGGCATCGCGGTGGTGCTGATCAGCCACCGCATGCCCGATGTCTTCGGCGTGGCCGACCGCATCGTCGTCATGCGCCGTGGCCAGAAGGTCGCCGACAAGCCGGTGCGCGCGAGTTCGCCGGAGGAAGTCACCGGGTTGATCACCGGGGCCATCGAAACCGCATGAACACCGACACCGCCACGCCCAGTGCCAGGCGCGTCGCCGCGCCGAGCGCGAACGCCGCCAGCCTCGACGCCTCGATTGCCGCCAGCGAGCACCGTGGCTGGTTCGCCCGGCTCGCCAGCCAGCAGACCTTCTGGGTGTCGATGGCCGCGGTCATCGCCTTCGTCGTGCTGTCCTTCGCCAGCGACGTGTTCGCCACGCAGCAGAACCTGTTCAACGTGACGCGCAACTTCGCCTTCGTCGCCATCATCGCCATCGGCATGACGGCGGTGATCATCACCGGCGGCATCGACCTGTCGGTGGGCGCGGTGCTGGTGCTGTCGGGCATGGTCATTGGCATGACGATGAACGCCGGCCTGTCGATCTGGCTGGCGGTGCCGCTGGCGCTGGGCACGGCGATGGCCGTCGGCGCCTTCAACGGCCTGCTCATCGCCTATGTCGGCGTGCCCTCCTTCGTGGTCACGCTGGGCACGCTGTCGATCGCGCGCAGCCTGGCGATGGTGCTGTCGAACAACCGCATGGTCTACGAATTCGGCCCCGACCAGCCGAAGCTGCTGGCACTCGGCGGCGGTTTCATCAACCTGCCGCTGCCCTTCACCGACCCGGTGCGCGTGCCCAGCCCGGTGCTGTTCCTGCTGGTGCTGCTGCTGATCGCCGGCTTCGCGCTGCGCTGGACGCGCTGGGGACGGCGCCTGTTCGCCATCGGCGGCAACGAGCGTGCGGCGATGCTCACTGGCGTGCCGGTCAAGGCCACCAAGCTCAGCGTCTATGTGTTCTGCAGCCTAGCGCCGGCATCGCCGGCATCCTGGAAGTGGGCTGGCTGGGCACCATCACCACCGGTCTCGGGCAAGGGCATGGAGCTGTCGGTCATCGCCGCGGCAGTGATCGGCGGTGCCAATCTGAGCGGCGGCGTCGGCACGGCCTTCGGCGCCGTCGTCGGCGCGGCGTTGATCGAGGTCATCCGCAACAGCCTGATCCTGCTCGGCATCAGCACCTTCTGGCAGGGCACCTTCGTCGGCGCCTTCATCGTCGTGGCCGTGCTGTTCGATCGGCTGCGCACGCGCGGCGGCAACGACTAGCCTTTGTGCCAGCGGGGCCGGCGGCGAGCCTCGACCGTCGGGCCTGCAGACCTGCGCGGCCGAGCGGAGGCAGCGCCTGGGACACTGCATACTGGCCGGGCAACACGAGCCCGACATCAAGGAGCAGCCCATGGCGGACGACGACGCCCAGCGCATTCAGGTGCAACGCCACGATCTGCGCAGCAGCCGCCAGGTCAGCGACCCCGACGCACCGCGGGCCCGAACGCTGGCGGCCGGCGAGGCGCGGTTGCGCATCGACTGCTTTGCCCTGACCTCCAACAACATCACCTATGCCGCCTTCGGCGAGGCGATGAAGTACTGGGACTTCTTCCCCACCGGCGATCCCGCCTGGGGCTGCATCCCGGTGTGGGGCTTTGCCGAGGTGGTGGAATCGCGTGCGCAGGGCGTGGCCGTCGGCGCACGCTGCTACGGCTACTGGCCGATGGGCCGCTACCTGGTGGTGCAGCCGGCGCGCGTGCGCAAACATGGCTTCGACGACGGCGCCGCACACCGCGCCGCGCTGCCGGCGGTGTACAACCAGATCCAGTTCTGCGCCGCCGATCCGGCCTATGTGGCCGCGCAGGAGGCTCAGCAGGCGCTGCTGCGGCCGCTGTTCGTCACCTCGTTCCTGATCGACGACTTTCTCGACGACGCCCAGTACTTCGGCGCTGACCAGGTGCTGCTGTCCAGCGCCTCCAGCAAGACGGCCTTCGGCACGGCCTTCTGCCTGTCGCTGCGGCGCGGCCGGCCCGGGGCACCGCGCATCGTCGGCCTGACTTCCGCCGCCAATCTTGCGTTCTGCCGCTCGCTCGGCTGCTATGACGACGTGCTGCGCTATGACGCGCTGGCCAGCCTGGGGCGCGGCACGCCGTCGGTGGTTGTGGACTTTGCCGGCAATGCCGCGTTGCGCCGTTCGATCCACGAACATTTTGGCGACAGCTTGCGCTACAGCTGTTCGGTCGGCGGCACGCATTGGGACGAGTTGGGCAGTGGCGCCAACCTGCCCGGGCCGCGGCCGACACTGTTCTTCGCGCCGGCCCAGATCGTCAAGCGCGGCGCGCCCCCGCCGGCCGGCTGGGGGCCGGCCGAACTGCAGCAGCGCATCGCCAAGGCCTGGACTGCCTTCATGCAACCCGTCAACGACGCTGCCAATCCGTGGCTGCGCGTGCGCACGGCGCGCGGCCCGCAGGCCGTGCAGGAGGCCTGTGTGGCGCTGCTGGACGGCAAGGTGGACGCGCGCGACGGACTGATGCTGTCGATGTAGCGGCGTGTTGCCGGGCCGACGCCGGCCCGCTCGGTGGGCAGAGCGCTGCCGCTCAAGGCGGGGGCGCCGGCGCCGATAAGGCGTTGAAGACCCGAGTCACCGGCAACCCATGTGCAGCGCCCCGCCGCCCCCGATCACCCGCGCCCTGCCGGACCTGGCGGCCTGGACGGCGCGCTTTCTGGCCGCGCCGATCCCGGTGCTGGCCAGCACCGCCGAAGCGCTGGAGATGCTGCGTGCCAACGAGGACGGCGTCGATGCCCACCTGGTGGCGCAGCACATCGGCAACGACCCGTTGATGACGCTGAAGCTGATGGCCCATGTGGCCGGGGTGCGCTCGGCGCGTTGCACCACCGATCCCGAGACGGTGACCGCGGCGCTGGTGCTGCTGGGCATCGCACCGTTCTTTCGCGCTTTCGGCCTGCAGCCGACGGTGGAGTTGCAGCTGTCGGGCCATGCCGCCGCGCTGGCGGGGCTGAGCGCCGTCATCGCGCGCGCGCACCGCGCGTCGGTCTTCGCACTGGCCTTTGCGGTGCACCGCATGGATCACGACGCACCGGTGATCCATGTCGCGGCGCTGCTGCACGACTTCGCCGAGATGCTGCTGTGGCTGCATGCACCGGCGCTGGCGCTGCGCATCGCCCAGCGCCAGCTGGCCGATCCGACGCTGCGTTCGGCCACGGCGCAGCGCGAGTTGCTGAACATCGAGCTGGGCGATCTGCAGCAGTCGCTGATGCGCGCCTGGCATCTGCCCGAGCTGCTGGTGCACATCAGCGATCAACGCCACGTGGACACGGCCCAGGTGCGCAACGTGCTGCTGGCGGTGCGCCTGGCGCGGCACAGCGCCGCGGGCTGGGACAACCCGGCGCTGGCGGACGACGTGCGTGACGTGGCCGCGTTGCTGAACCTGGCCGAGGGCCCCACGCTGCAGCTGCTGCGCGACATCGGTTGACGGCGCCGGGCCCGCGCCGCGCCGCGGCAAGTCCGCGGGCCGCGTCGAACTGTGGATAATCCGCCGGCCGCGAACACCCTGGCCCTCTTTGGGCGGCGTGGCGGCAAGCACGCAACTCCGGGCACGGGCGCATTCACCATGGACACGCAGAGCATTCAGAACTTCCTGAGCACCACGGCCACCGAACTGGGCATCAAGGTGCTGGCGGCGATCGTCTTCTGGATCGTCGGCCGCTGGCTGATCGGCTGGGTGGTCGGCCTGATGCAGTCGGCGATGAACCGCAACCATGTCGATGCCACGCTGACCAAGTACCTCGGCTCGATCGTCGCCATCGCGCTGAACGTCGCCCTGGTGCTCGGCATCCTGGGCTACTTCGGCATCCAGACCACCAGCTTCGCGGCGCTCATCGCCGGTGCCGGCGTGGCCATCGGCGTGGCCTGGAGCGGCATGCTCGGCAACTTTGCGGCCGGTGCCTTCATGCTGGTGCTGCGGCCGATCAAGGTCGGCGATTTTGTCGGCGTGGCCGGCCTGGTCGGCACGGTCAAGGAGATCGGCCTGTTCGGCACCACCGTCATCACGCCCGACAACGTCATGACCATCGTCGGCAACAGCAAGGTCTTCGGCGACACCATCCAGAATTTTTCGGTGCTGCCGGCGCGGCGTGTGGAGCGCACGGCGCAGTTGGCCGGCGGCGTCGATGTGGTCGATGCCATCCAGCGCTTCAAGGCGGCGGTGACCGCCATCCCCAACGTCGTGCAAGCGCCGGCGCCCGAGGTCAACGTGCTCGACATCAACCTGGTGGGCCCGGTGATATCGGTGCGGCCCTATTGCCACACCGACCACTACTGGCAGGTCTATTTCGACACCAACGAAGCCATCCTGCGCGTCGCCAAGGAAGCCGGCTGGCCGGCGCCGACGCCTGCGCAGATCAACAAGCTGCTGCAACTCGGCAGCAGCAGCTGAATGGCTACAGCGGCACGGCCGTGGTGTGTTTCACGCGGTCGAGCACGAAGCTGGTCTTGCAGTCCTGCACGCTCGGGTGAGCCAGCAGCGTGTCCATGACGAAGCGCGAATAGTGCGCCATGTCGCGCACCACCACGCGCAGCAGGTAGTCCATCTCGCCGCTCAAGGCGGCGCAATCCGCCACCTCGGGCCAGGTCTGCACCGCCGCGCGGAACAGCTCGACCGGCGTGCGCTTTTGCGTCGCCGAGCGCTTTTCCAGCCGCACGTTCAGATAGGCCGTCAGCCCCAGTCCTACGGCTTCGGGTGCCACCAGCGCCACGTAGCCGGCGATGACCCGGGCTTCTTCCAGCCGCTTGACGCGGCGCAGCGTGGCCGACGGCGACAGGCCCACGGCCGCCGCCAGCTGGTCATAGGTCATGCGCCCATCGGCTTGCAGCGCCTGAAGAATGCGCCGATCAATGATGTCCAGGTCGATGGGGGTGTCCATCAGGTTGATTTTGCAGCTTTCGTGCGCGGAAGGGTCGTCCGACGGC
This sequence comes from uncultured beta proteobacterium, assembly GCA_963837675.1. GTDB lineage: Bacteria > Pseudomonadota > Gammaproteobacteria > Burkholderiales > Burkholderiaceae_C > Rubrivivax. The sequence continues at coordinate 131,438 of CAWIOH010000014.1, forward strand.
GCAACTTGCACAAAACCTGCGCCTTTGCCAACCTACAGTCCCCTGGCAGCGACGGCGCCGCCGCAACTGCCTTCCCCAACCCGGAGACCGCCATGAAGTTCACCCCGTGGGACAACCCGATGGGCACCGACGGATTCGAGTTCGTCGAATACGCCGCACCCGACCCGGCCGCGCTGGGCGCGTTGTTCCGAGACATGGGCTTCTCGGCGATCGCGCGCCACCGCACCAAGGACGTGACGCTGTACCGGCAAGGCGGCGTCAACTTCATCATCAACGCCGAGCCGAACTCCTTCGCACAGCGCTTCGCGCGGCTGCACGGGCCGAGCGTGTGCGCGATGGCCTTCCGCGTGAACGACGCGCGCGCCGCCTACGCGCGCGCGCTCGAACTCGGCGCCTGGGGCTTCGACCACCACACCGGGCCGATGGAGCTGAACATCCCGGCGATCAAGGGCATCGGCGATTCGCTGATCTATTTCGTCGACCGCTGGCAGGGCAAGGGCGGCGCCGCGCCAGGCACGATCGGCAACATCAGCATCTACGACGTGGACTTCCTGCCGCTGCCGGGCGCCGACATGGCGGCGCGCGGCCACGGCCTGACCACCATCGACCACCTGACGCACAACGTGCACCGCGGCCGCATGGCCGAGTGGGCCGACTTCTACGAGCGGCTGTTCAACTTCAAGGAAGTGCGCTATTTCGACATCGAAGGCAAGCTCACCGGGCTGAAGAGCAAGGCCATGACCAGCCCCTGCGGCAAGATCCGCATCCCCATCAACGAGAGCAGCGACGACAAGAGCCAGATCGCCGAGTACCTCGACCTGTACCACGGCGAGGGCATCCAGCACATCGCGCTGGGCAGCGACGACATCTATGCCACGGTGCAGGGCATGAAGGGCAGCGGCGTGGCCTTCCAGGACACGATCGAGACCTACTACGACCTGGTGGACAAGCGCCTGCCCAAGCACGGCGAGAAGCTGGACGAACTGCGGCGCCTGCGCATCCTGATCGACGGCGCCACGCACCAGGGCGCGCCCAACGAGCTGCTGCTGCAGATCTTCACGCAGACGGTGATCGGGCCGATCTTCTTCGAGATCATCCAGCGCAAGGGCGACGAGGGTTTCGGCGAAGGCAACTTCCGCGCGCTGTTCGAGAGCATCGAGCTCGACCAGGTACGCCGCGGCGTGCTGCAGGACACGACGAAGTGAACGCGCTTGTGCCCAAGGGTGTGAACCGGGGCGTCGCGCCGGTCACCTACGGCCAGGGCGACCGGCCACCGCGGGGTGACTACGCCGGTGCAGCGGCCGACTACACCTGCGCGCAGCGCTGGGCCGACTACACGCCCGAGCAGCACGCGCTGTACCGCCGTCTGCACCAGCGCCAGACCGCGCAGTTGCCGGGTCTGGCCTGCGACGAGTTCATCGACGCGGTGCGCCATCTGGGTGCGGCCGACCACATCCCGCGCTTCGAGGACATCAATGCCAGGCTGCAACCGGCCACCGGCTGGCGGGTGGTCGCGGTGCCGGGGCTGATTCCCGAAGAGGCCTTCTTCGCGCTGCTGGCCGAGCGCAGGTTCCCGGTCACCGAATGGCTGCGCAAGCCCGAGGAATTCGACTACGTGGTCGAGCCCGATGTCTTCCACGACCTGTTCGGCCATGTGCCGCTGCTCTTCAACCCGGTGTTCGCCGACTACATGCAGGCCTATGGCGCCGGCGGCCTGAAGGCCAGCCGGCTCGATGCCTGCGAGCTGCTGGCGCGGCTGTACTGGTACACGGTCGAGTTCGGCCTGATCGACACTCCGAAGGGCCTGCGCGCCTACGGCGCCGGCATCCTCTCTTCGGCTGGCGAGCTGCGCCACAGCGTGCGCAGCCCGGACCCGCGCCGCGTGGCCTTCGAGCTGAAGCGGCTGATGCGCACGCGCTACAAGATCGACAGCTTCCAGGCCACCTACTTCGTCATCGACGACTTCCGCCAGCTGTTCGACGCCACCGCGCCGGACTTCACGCCGACCTATGCCGAGGTGCGCGCGCTGCCGCTGATCGATGCCGGTGCGGTGCTGCCCGGCGAGCGCGAGTTCGCCCCGGGCTGAGCCGATTCCGGCTCGGCCAGGCGGGCCATCACCTCCGTGAACACGGCCGGGTGCTGCAGCAGGTGCACATGTGCCTGGCCGCGCAGGTGGCGGTTGTCGGCGCCGGGCAGCGTCGCCGTCGAGGCCGGAAAGACGATGTTGTCGCAGTGGCTGTAAAAGCAGGTGAAGCGTGGGAACGGTCCCTTGAGTTCGACCGCGGCCAGGTTGCCCAGCCACGGGCTGTTCCAGCGCATCTGCACACCGTTGGCGCTGTATCCGAAGCGCCCCAGCCAGGTGCCGCGATGCGGCGTGCCCACGGTGATCACGCCATGGACGCGCGCGTGCGCCGCGTGTTTGCGCAGCCAGGCGCGCACCGCCAGCCCGCCCATGCTGTGCGCCACCACCAACGGCGGGCGGCCCGTGACCTCGATCAGGCGCAGCACGGCCGCATCGATGGCGTCGGCATAGTCGTCGATCGAGCCGAACACCGGCTCCAGGCTGAGCGCGATGCACGGCACGTCGGCGACCCGCAAACCTGGCCACCACGGGTTCCACAGGCCGCGGTTGCAGACGAAGCCGTGCACCAGCAGCAGGCCCCGCCGGCCGCGCGCGGCGGCCGGCAGGTGGTCGACGAAGCGCTGCGAGCGAAAGGGCTGGCGCCAGCCGAACACCACGATGGCACCCATCACCTCGAGGAACCAGGCGCGCCACAGTTCGGCCGTGGTTGCACGTGGCGCCGGGTCGTCGCGGTTGGCGTGCTTCAAGAGCGCGAATTCCAGCGCCATCAACGGTGCATGCACGAAGGCGAAGGCCAGCGCGCCGACGGCGGCCACCGCCGATTGACCGCGCTGCAGCCAGAAGGCCGCCCACAGCGCCGCGCACGACAGCAGCACCAGCACCAGCAGCTGCAACAGGCGCGCCAGCTTCATGCGCCGGGCTGGCCCCGTGGCGTGAAGAGCGCCACGACACGCTGGTCGGTTCGAGCGAAATGCGGCATCGGCCGATTGTCTGGCCGCAGCGCACAGGCTGCCTGGAGCGGTGCGTCTAGCCCCAGCCCGCGTCAGCGCGGCATTCTGTTGTTACGCTTCGCAGCGTGAATGCCCATGGCCAGCAAATCCTCGAGCACCTGCGCGCGGTGGATGCGCAGCGTGCGCTGCGCGCTCGCGATCCGGCTCTGGCCGGCAAGGTGGGGGCGGTCAAGCACTTCCAGCATGAACGCTTCAAGCACAGCTATGCCGATCTGCTGGACACGCCGCGCTATGCCAAGGCGGCACAGTTCTTCCTGGACGAGCTCTATGGTCCGGGCGACTTCAGCCGGCGCGACGCGCAGTTCGCCCGCGTCATCCCCGCGCTGGTGCGGCTGTTCCCGCACGAGGTGGTGTTGACGGTGCAAACGCTGAGCGAACTGCACGCGCTGTCGGAAACGCTCGACACCGCCATGGCCGAAGTCGTGCCGCCTGGGCCGCTGGATGCGGCCACCTACAAGGCGGCCTGGCAGGCGGTCGGCCGGCCGGCCGACCGTGAGGCGCAGATCGTGCTGATGCGCCATGTCGGCGAGGCGCTCGAGGGCTACACCCGCAACCCGTTGCTGCGCCACAGCCTGCGGCTGATGCGCGGCCCGGCGCGCATGGCCGGACTGGCCGACCTGCAGACGGTGCTGGAGACCGGCTTCGACACCTTCAGGGCGATGAAGGGCGCCGACGAATTCCTCGACACCGTGGTGCAGCGCGAACGCGCCATCGCAGCCGATCTGTTTGCCGGCCCGCCCGCGGCCCAGCGCGCGGCGCCTTGACTCAGGCCGCGGCGCGACGCGGCAGCGTCATGGCCTGCTCGCCCAGGTCCCAGAACAGCCCGGTCATCATCTGCAGTGCCTGGCGCACCACCGGCAGCAGCAGGTGCTCATCGGGCGCATGCTGCGAACATCCGGGGTAGCTGTGTGGCACCCACACCGTCGGTAGCCCGAGGCCCTCGGCGAAGACGTCGTTGGGCAGCGAGCCGCCCAGGTTGGGCAGCAGCACCGGCGGGCGGCCCACGCTGGTTTCGATCGAGGCCATGGCAAAGCGCACCCAGGCGTCATCCGGGTCGAGCCGGGTCGCGGCCATGACCACCGGCTCGCTGACCTCGATGTCGGCAAAGCCCTGTTCGGCCAGATGCGCCAACAGATGCTGGCGCAGCCGCGCGGTGTCGGTGCCGACGACGAAACGCAATTGCAGGTGGGCCTGCGCGTGCGCGGGAATGGCGTTCACCGGAAAGTCCGGGTTGCCGGTGCGCATCGCCAGCACCTCCAGCGCGTTCCAGGCCAGCACGCGTTCGATGGGGGATTGATCGGGCTCGCCCCAGTCGATCTCCACCTCGGGGTCGCCCGGCCCTCCGCCCGGACGCAGCCCGGCCAGCGCGGCACGCACATTGGCCGGGATCGGCGGTGGCCGCAGGCCGGGCACGAGGATGCGTCCGCGCCCATCGACCAGACTGGCGATGGCCGACGCCAGCACCGTGCCCGGGTTGCGCAGCAGCCCGCCCCAGTTGCCCGAGTGGTGCGCGCCGTCGCGCAGCTGCAATTTCAAGTCGAAGTTGGCCGCGCCGCGCGTGCCCAGGAACAGCGTCGGCGCATCGGCGCGCAGCCGCGGCCCGTCGCTGGCGATCAGCACGTCGGCGGCGAGACGGTCGTGGTGTTCGGTGCAGAACTCGGCCAGCCCGGGTGAGCCGGTTTCCTCGCCGGTTTCGATCAGCCAGGTGGCGTTGAAGCCGAGCTTGCCGCCGCGCGCGGCAATCACCTGCGCCAGCGCCGCGATGTTGATGCTGTGCTGGCCCTTGTTGTCGGCGGTGCCACGGCCATAGAGCTTGTCGCCGTCTTCGGCCAGCGTCCAGGGACCCTGGCCATGGCGCCACGACGCGTCCTGGCCGCGCACGACATCGCCATGGCCGTACATCAGCACCGTCGGCAGCGCGGCGTGTTCATGCCGGCGTGCGATGAGAAAGGGTCCGCAGCCGGCGCCGCCGAGGGGGTTGTCGAAGACCTCGCACGCGAAGCCCAGCGCCGACAGCGACTGCGTCATCTCGTCGGCCACATAGGCCCGCAGTTGCGCCGCCTGCGCCGCATCCTGGCTCTCGCTGCGCAGCGCGACGCGGCGCGCCAGGTCGCGCTGGAAGGCGCCGCTGTCGATATGGGCCTGCGCCGCGGCGAGCGCGGCGGCGCGCGCCGTCATGCCGATTTGCCCAGCAGCGTGAAATGCTCGACCACCGGCGGCGCGGCGAAGAACGGCCCGACGATGGCGCGCCATTCGGCGAACAGCGGGCCTTCGCGGAAGGCGACGGTGTGGTCCTCGAGCGTCTCCCAGAAGATCATCAGCAGGTAGCGCTCGGGGCTTTCGATGCCCTTGTTCACCTTCCAGCCCTTGAAACCCTGGGCGCGGCTGATGACGCTGCCCAGTCCGTGCTGGATGGCGGCGTCGAATTCGGCCTGCCGGCCGGGCCGGATGCGGATGTCCGCGACTTCGAGAATCATGTTTGGCCCTTCTTGCCGCCCGGATGGGACGGCTGGATTATCGATGGCGCGGTGTGGCGATCGGCGGGGTCGCACTGCCGTCGCCCTCACACCCCCACGTACTGCTGCAGCACCTGTGGCTGTGCCCGCAACGCGTCGGAATCGCCCTGCCACACCACGCGCCCCTTCTCCAGGATGTAGTGCCGGTCGGCCAGGCGCAGCAGCGGGCCGATGTTCTTGTCGATGACGATCATCGCCAGCCCTTCGCCCTTCAGCCGCTCCAGGCAGCGCCAGATTTCCAGGCGGATCAGCGGCGCCAGGCCTTCGGTGGCCTCGTCCAGGATCAACAGGCGAGGGTTGGTCATCAATGCACGGCCAATGGCCAGCATCTGCTGTTCACCGCCCGACAGGTTGGCGCCCAGATTGCGCTCGCGCTCCTGCAGCCGCGGGAACATCGCGTACACCCGCTGCTGCGTCCATGGCGCGGCCGCATCGTGGCGGTTGTGAGCGGTGGCCACCAGGTTCTCGCGCACACTCAGGTTGGGGAAGATCTGTCGCCCCTCCGGCACCAGTCCCAGGCCGGCACGCGCCACCTTGTAGCTCGGCCGCCCGTGCAGCGCGGCGCCGGCCATGTGCACCGTGCCGCGCTGCGGCGAAAGCTGGCCCATGATGGTCCTGACCGTCGTGGTCTTGCCCATGCCGTTGCGACCGATCAGCGTGACGAACTCGCCGGGCCGCACGGTCAGCGACACGCCGAACAGCACCTGGCTGGCACCATAGCCGCCTTCGACGCTGTCCACCGCGAGCAGCGGCTTCGCGGCCGCGGCAGCCTCGTTCAAACCGATTCCTCCTGCTGCCCCAGGTAGGCGTCGCGCACCGCGTCGTTGTTGCGGATCTCCTCGGGCGTGCCGCAGGCCAGCGCGCTGCCGTAGACCAGCACGGTGATGCGGTCGGCCAGGCTGAACACCGCGTCCATGTCGTGCTCGACCAGCAAGATGGTGTGCCGGCCCTTCAGCTTGTGCAGCAGCGCGACCACGTCTTCCGATTCGGCGTGGCTCATGCCGGCCATCGGCTCGTCCAGCAGCAGCAGCTTCGCGCCGGTGGCCAGCGTCATCGCGATCTCGAGCTGGCGGCGTTCGCCGTGCGCCAGTTCCGACACCCGCGTCGTGGCGCGCGCGCTCAGGCCGACTTGATCGAGCGCGATCTCGGCAGGCTGGCGCAGGCGTTGCTCGCTGGCCGCGGCGTGCCAGAAGCGGAAGCTGTGGCCGGCATGCGCCTGCACCGCCAGGCACAGGTTCTGCAGCACGTTGAATTCCGGGAACACCGAGGTGATCTGGTAGCTGCGGCCGATGCCGGCCAGCGCGCGCCGGTATGGCGGCTCGCGCGTGATGTCGCGGCCGTCGAAGACGATGCGACCGGCGTCGGGCGCGATCTCGCCGCCGAGCTGGTGGATCAGCGTGGTCTTGCCGGCGCCGTTGGGGCCGATCACGGCATGGATCTCGCCCGGTTCCAGCATCATCGACAGATGGTCGGTGGCCAGCAGCCCGCCGAAGCGCTTCACCAGGCCGTCGATCTGCAGCATGGTCATGATGGCACCTTCGCCTCGCGCTGGACCAGCGCGCCGTACAGGCCGCGCTTGAGCACCAGCACCACGGCCACGATGAACAGGCCGATGATCGCCAGCCAATGCTGGTTCAACAGGGTGTCCAGCCAAGGCAGGCCCAGCTTGACCGAGGTCAGCAGCTCTTCCAGCAGCAGCAGCGCGGCGGCGCCGACGACCGGGCCGACCAGGGTGCCCAGGCCGCCGAGCACGCTCATCACGATGAGTTCGCCCGACACGGTCCAGGCCATGTACGACGGCGCCACGTAGTGCGTCAGGTTGGCCAGCAGCACGCCGGCCAGCACGCACACCAGGGCAGACAGCACATAGGCCGCCAGCTTGTAGCGCAAGGTGGGAAAGCCCAGCGCCGCCATGCGCCGCTCGTTGACCTTGCAGCCACGCAGCACCATGCCGAAGCGCGCGTGGATCAACCGTCTGAACGCGAACAGCAGCGCCAGCAACAACCCGTAGGCGGTGTAGTACAGCGCGAGGGGCTGGCCCAGGTCGACGATGCCGAAATTACTGGCCTGGGTGATGCGCAGGCCGTCGTCGCCGCCGTATTCGCGCAGGCTCACTGCCAGGAAGAACAGCATCTGCGCGAAGGCCAGGGTGATCATGATGAAGGCCATGCCGCTGGTGCGCAGGCAGATGGCGCCGACGAGCAGCGCCACCACGCCGCCCACCACCAGCGCCGCGGCCAGGTGGAGCCAGCCGCTGGCCACGCCTTCGGCCGACAGGATGCCCACCGCATAGGCGCCGATGCCCATGTACATCGCATGCCCGAAGCTGACCATTGCGCCGTAGCCGAGGATCAGGTTCAGCCCGGTCGCGGCCAGCGCGAACACCAGGATGCGCGTGAACAGCGTGATGTAGTAGGGCTGGTCGAAGGCGCCGGCCAGCGCCGGCACCAGCGCCAGCGCAAGCAGCACGGCGGTGGCGACGACGGTGCTGGACCTAGCCATGCTTCACCGGGAACAGACCGGCGGGTTTGAGCGCCAGCACCACCGCCATCAGCAGGTAGATCAGCATCGACGCGATCGCCGGGCCGGCCGCCTGTGCCACCGAGCGTTCGAACAACTCGCGCAGCAGCCCCGGCAGGAAGGCGCGGCCGATGGTGTCGACGATGCCGACGATCAGCGCACCGTAGAACGCGCCGCGGATCGAGCCGATGCCGCCGGTGACGATGACCACCAAGGTCAGGATCAGGATCGGCTCGCCCATGCCCGACTGCACCGAGACGATCGGCCCGGCCATCAGCCCGGCCAGACCCGCCAGGCCCGCGCCGAGCGCGAACACCACGCTGTTCAGCCCCTTGATGTCCACGCCCAGCGCCGACACCATTTCCGGGTTCGACGCGCCGGCGCGGATCAGCATGCCCACGCGCGTGCGGTGAATCACGGCATACAGCCCCAGACCCACCGCCAGCCCGACGGCGATGATGGCGAAGCGGTACGACGGGTAGGGCAGGCCGAACAGATCGACCGTGCCGTTCAGCCACTTCGGCGTGTTCATGTACACCGACGAGGCACCCCAGAAGTAGCGCACCACCTCGTTGAAGAACAGGATCAGGCCGAAGGTGGCCAGCACCTGGTCGAGATGGTCGCGCCGGTACAGGTTGGACAGCACCAGCCGCTCGACCACCAGGCCGAGCAGCAAGGTGCCCGGCACCGCCACCAGCGCGGCGGCGAGAAAGCTGCCGTCGAAGGCGTTGTAGCCCGCGGCCGCGAAGTACGCGCCCATCATGTACAGCGAACCGTGCATCAGGTTCACGAAGTTCATGATGCCGAACACCAGGGTCAGCCCGGCCGACAAGAGGAACAGCAGCACGCCGAGCTGCAGCCCGTTGAGCAACTGGGTGAGGAACAGGCCGGTGGTCATGATGCAAAACGGGCCGGTGCTGCCGGCCCGTCAGTTGCCAATGCCAAGGTTCACATCTTGCAGAGCGGGGCGTAGGCGTCGCTGTGGTGCTTCAGCGGCGTGGCGATGGTCTTCAGGCTGACGCGGCCCTTGGCGTCCTTGGCCACCTCGAAGACATGCATGTCCTGGATCGGGAAGTGGTTCGGCCCGAACTTGAAGTCACCGCGCACCGACTTGAAGTCGGCCGCCATCAGCGCCGCGCCGAAGGCCGCCTTGTCGGCGACGTTGCCCTTGACCTTGGCAATGGCGGAATCGAGCAGCAGCGCCGCGTCGTAGCTCTGCGCCGCGTACTGGCTGGGGATGCGACCGGTCTTCTTCTCGAAATCCTCGACGAACTGCTTGTTCGTGGCGTTGTCGAAGTCCGGCCCCCAGAAGGTGCCGGAGATGACGCCCAGCGCGGTTTCCTTCTGCGCCGGCAGGGTGGTGCCGTCGGAGGTGGAGGCCGACAACAGCGGGATCTTGCCCATCAGGCCTTGCTGCTGGTACTGGCGCACGAAGTTCACGCCCAGGCCGCCGGGGTAGAACACGAACACCGCGTCGGGCTTGGCCGCGGCCACCTTGGCCAGTTCGGCCGAGAAGTCGGGCTGGTTCAGCGGCGTGTAGATCTCGTCGATCATCTCGCCCTTGTAGAAGCGCTTGAAACCGGCGATGAAGTCCTTGCCGGCCTGGTAGTTCGGCGCCATGCCGATGACCTTCTTGTAGCCCTTGTCGGTGGCGTACTTGCCGACCACTTCGGACTGGTTGTCGTTCTGCCACGAGACGATGAACTGGTACGGGCTGCACTGCGCGCCGGCAATCGGCGCCGGCCCGGCGTTGCTGCCGATCAGGAACACGCCCTTGTCGGTGATGGGCTTCTGCACCGCCATCATGATGTTGCTGAAGGTGATGCCGGTGATGATCGAGACGTTGTCCTTCTCGATCAGCTTGCTGACGATCTGCGTGGCCACGTCGGGCTTGAGCTGGCTGTCCTCGCGGAAGATCTGCACCGGCGTGCCGCCCAGCTTGCCGCCGTTGCGATCGACGACCATCATGAAGGCGTCGTACTGGTCGGTGCCCAGGGCACCTTGCGGGCCGGACAGTTCAGCGACGAAGCCGATCTTGATGGGGGACTGGGCGAAGGCGGCGGAGGCGGCCAACGCCAGCAGCGCGACGGCAAGGGTACGGATACGTGACATGCGGACTTCTCCGATCGGGTGACGTCCCAAGTCTAAGGGCTCGCCCACGGCGCGGGTAGCAGGTGCAACCCGCGGGCCGCGACGCCACGGCGCGGGTTTTCAGCGCAGCGGCATGTCGCGCTCGATCCAGTCGGTGACCGACCCATGCACCGGAGCCCATCGCAATTCGCGCCGGGCGCGCCGCGCCCGCACGCGGCTGTTCGAGCCGAAGGTGTAGCGCGCCGCCGCCTCACCGAAGATGGCGCTGGCTTGTGCCAGGCTCCACGGCTGCACCGGCCCCAACCCCAGCCGCCGGGTGATGGCCTGGCCGATCTCGAGGTACGAGGCCTCGCCGTTTTCGACGAAGTAGAAGGCGCCGGCGGGCGCGCTGCGCAACGCCAGCAGGTACAGCGCCGCGACATCGCCGATGTGCACGTTCGACCAGCGGTTCAGCCCGCGCCCGACCACGTGCACGACACCGCGGCGCCGTGCCTCGTCGACCAGCCGGGGCACCTGCACGCTGTGCGGCTGCATGCCGGCGCCGACACCGTAGATCATGCTGTTGCACAGCACCACCGAGCGCACGCCCTGCCGCGAGGCGTCGCGGATGCGCTGGTCGATGGCGGCGCGCGCCGACTTGCCCGGCGGCACGACGAAGGGCGTGTCCTCGTCGAACACCTGGAGCGAGACGCTGTCGCCGCAGGCATCGTCGCCGATCACGCTGGACCCGCTGGTGTGCAGCAGCGGCTTGCCCGAACCGGCGAGACCGGCGAGCAACGCGTCGATGGCCACACCGTGATCGCTGCTGGCCGCGTTGATGACGGCGTCGGCGTCTTGCGCCTCTGCGGTGAGCAGCGGCGCGTCGTCGAGCGTGCCGAGCACCGGTGCGATGCCGCGCTGCGCCAGCGCGGTGGCCTTCGCGCCGTCGCGCACGAGCGCGCGCAGCTCGCAGCCTTCGGCCAGCAACTGCTGTGCCAGGGAGCCGCCGATGTAGCCGGTGGCACCGGTGAGGAACACCTTCATGCCCCGCTCCTCAGATGGGATCGACCACCGAGTTGGGCAGCAGGTCGTTGTCGAAGACGCACACCCGCTCGGCCAGTCGCAACCCGTCGGGCGTGATCACGACATGGTCGAGCGTGCGGCCGACGAACAGCGTTTCGGGCAGGCCATCGCGCCGCGTGCGCACCACCAGCAGGCTGGCTTCGCAGCGCCAGCCCGATTCGGTGCGCTCCAGCACCCGCGGCAGCCCGACGATGTGGCGCTGGTGGTAGGGGTCGTGAAACAGCGTGTCCTTGGCCGCATAGACGCGATCCTGCAGCATGCCGCGGCTTTCAAACGCGAGCGTGGCCAGCGGCCAGCCGCGGTCGAAGTTCTCGCGCGATTGCAGCTTGTAGATGCAATCCTCGGTGAAGAACGACGGCCAGCGGTCGAGATCGCGCGCGTCGAGGGCGGCCGCGCAGTCGCCGTACAGCGCAGCGATGGCCAGCCATTGATCGGCCGTGCAAAGCGCCGCGCTCACTGCCCCATCACCTCGCGCCAATAGCCGTACATGCCGCGGATCAGCGTCTCGGTGACCATGTGGCCGGTGGGCTTGACCTCCCGCCCGTCGAGCTCGCTGACGGTGCGCGCATCGCCGTTGGCCTCGAAGGCCTGCTGCACCATGGCGATGACCTCGCCGTCGTCGGCCGAGACAAAACCGGCGGGGCCGAACAGATTGGCCTGGCGCAGGCGGCGTCGGGTCATCTCCTGGCTGTCGTCGGCGAAGCCGAAATGCGTCCAGACGAAATCGAATTCACCGGGGCCGGTGGGCAGGATCTGCCGCGTGGACAGCGAATTCACCTGCTGCTGGATGATCAGGCTGGGGAACAGCGTCGTCATCACCACCGTCGGCCCGCCCCACCAGGCCTCGGGCACGACATCGAGCAGCCGGTCGTCGTGCAGTTGCATGCCGGCGCGAAACGACGCCACGCCCTGCGTCACGCCGGCCGTCGCGGCTGCCGCCGCCTCGTTGCGGCTGGAGGCCATTGCCGCATGGCGGCCGCGTGCATCGAGGACCATCTTGCTGCGCTGGTCGGCGCGCCACAACCCGAAGGTGACGAACCAGGTGTGCAGCAGCCCCGGGTGATACGGATCCTTGATGTTCTCCTGCATCAGCTTCCAGTTGGCCGGGATGCGCTGGCGGTTGACGCCCAGCACCCGCAACGGCCGCTCGGGGCTGAAGACCCGATCGACATAAGCCAGCACTTCGGGGCCGACGAAGTCCTCGAAGCTCGGCGCCTCGGCGTCGAAGGTGGCGAACACCGCACCACCGCGCCGTGCCACGCGCAGCTTGTTCAGGCCGTGCTGCGCCATGTCGAAATCCGCCGGCATGCCGCCGTTGACCACGCCGTCCTGGCGCACACCCTGGCGGAAGGGCAGGCTCTTCAGGTCGCCGTTGAGCTTGTAGGTCCACAGGTGGTACGGGCAGCTGAAGCTGCGCACCGTGCCATGGCGTTCGCGGCAGAAGGCCACGCCGCGGTGCGCACAGCGGTTCTCGACGACGTGGATCAGCGCGCCTTCGTCGCGCACCATGATCACGCTGCGTTCACCGATGGCCGTGCGCTTGAAGTCGCCCTTGTTCGGGACTTCGCATTCCAGCCCGACATAGCACCAGTGGCCGCGATAGAAGAAGCGTTCGAGTTCCTCGCGGTACAGCGCCGCGTCGGTATAGACCCAGCCCGGCGTGCGGCTGGTGGGCGCGTCGCCCCAACGCGGCGCGGCCGAGCGTTCGACCTCGACGGAGTCCACCGGCGCGTTCACAGCCGCTGCTGCCGGTAGAGCCCCGCCGCACGTTGCAGCGGCGCGTCGTCGTAGGCGAAGAGCACACAGGCTATCGTCGGCACTGAAGGTCAAGCTGTGCCACGGCGGCAGCACGAAATGGTCCTTCGGCGACAGTTCGAAGCGCGTGTCCGCCGCGTCGCGTTGCAGCGTGGCGGTGGCATGGCCTTCGACCACCGAATACACCGTGCCCGCGGTGCTGCGCCAGGCTCGTGTCGAAGAGCCCGCTGCCAGCATCTGCAACCACGCGCCGATGGTCGGCATCGGCGGCCCGCCGGTCTGCGGATTGGTGTAGCGCAGTGCGGTGCCGAAGTGCGCATCGGCCGGCGCATCCTTCGACAATCGCGCCAGCGCGGCACGGCTGCGCGCGTAGGGCACGCAGAACACCGGGCTGGTGGCGCCGTAGGGCTGCGCATCGTCCAGGGGCAGCAGGCCGCTGCCGTAGCGTGCCAGGCTCGAGCCTTCGGCGCGCTGCACCGCCTGGCTCTTGCGCGTGTCGTTCTCGGCGAATCCGGCCTCGAAGAAGGCCACGGTGGGAATGTCCAGCCCGTCGAGCCAGACAACGGGCTCGTCGCCATCGTTGCCATGGTCGTGCCAGGCCCAGGCCGGGGTGATGATGAAGTCGCCCGGCGACATGGTGGCGCGTTCGCCATCGACTGCGGTGTAGGCGCCCTGGCCGCTGACCACGAAGCGCAGCGCCGATTGCGCATGGCGGTGGCTGGGCGCCACCTCGCCAGGCAGGATCAGCTGCAATCCGGCATACAGGCTGCTGGTGATGCGCGAGCCCCCCGGCCAGCCGGGGTTCTCCAGGATGAGCACGCGGCGCACCGCCTCTTCGGCGCTGATGACGCGGCCGGCGGCATCGAGGAACGGTGCAACGTCGTCCCAACGCCAATGCGCACAGCGCGTGCGCACCGAGGGTTGTGGCGGCACCAGCGCGTGCAGCACCTCCCACAACGGCGTCAGGCCAAGCGGGCGCATCTGCTCGTACATCGCCTGGCGTTCGGTGCGGCGATCGATGACTTTCATGGCTGCATCCTCGGCAATACCGGCCTACAACCCGAAGAACGCTTCGGCGTTGCCGCGCAGTACGCGCGCGCGATCGGCGTCGTCCAGGAAATCGACATCGCGAACCAGGCTGCCGATGCGCTGCTCGCCCAGCGGGAAGGGGGAGTCCGAACCGAGCATCACGCGCGCGGTGCCCATCACGTCGGTCAGAAGCCGCAGCGCGCCGGCGTCGAAGACGGCGCTGTCCACATGGAAGCGGCGCGCATAGCTCGACGGCAGCTGCGGGCAATCCTGGCGCACGATGTCGCGATGCCGCCAGGCGTTGTCCACCCGGCCGAGCAACCAGGCAAAACTGCCGCCGCCATGCGCGAAGCAGATCTTCAGCGAAGCCGGGATGCGCTCCAGCGCGCCCGACAGGATCAACGACAGCATGCCCAGCTGGGTTTCGGCCGGCATCGCCACCAGCCACGGCAACATCCACTTCTTCATGCGCTGGTCGCCGCCCATCATGTCCCAGGGATGCACCAGCACCGGGATCGATGCGTCGGCGCAATGAATCAGGAACTGCACCAGCTGTTCGTCGTCCAGGTCGCGCTCGCCCACGTGGTTGCCGATCTGCACGCCGATGCAGCCGGCCGCCATGGCGCGCGAAGCTTCGCGGCAGGCTGCGTCGAGCGATTGCAGCGGCACCTGCGCCAGCGCTCTCAGGCGCGTCGGCGCGTGGGCGCAATAGGCCAGCACATGATCGTTCATGCGCTGCGCCCAATCGGCGCTGCGTGCGGCCGGCCAGGCATAGCCGAACATCACCGGCGTGGCGCACACCACCTGCATCGCCACGCCCTGCGTGTCGAGCTCGGCCACGCGCACGGCCGGGTCCCACAGCGAATCGGTCACTGGCCGGAAGCGCTGGTCGCCGAGCATGATGTGGCCGCTGCGCGCGCCGGGCTCGATCTCCAGCCAGGGCGCGCGTGCGTCATCCACCGCCAGGGCTTCGGCGCGCGTGATCTTCGGCAGGCAATGGGCGTGCATGTCGATCATGTCGCCTCCTCGTTCAACAGGCCCGAGGCCACCAGCGCCGCATGCCAGGCCTGGTGGTCGCGGCCCGGATGCACCGTGCCACATTGCCCGCAGGCGCGTTCGGTCTCAGCGGCATCATAGAAGCGCCGGTAGGTGGCGGGCAGGTCCGCCACGATGTCGGCCAATTGCACCTCGATGCGTTTGACCAGGCCGCCACACTTCGCGCAATGCCACTGGAAAGCGTCCTTCAGCCCGGCCGGGCGCTGGCGCTCGATCACCAGGCAGCGGCTTTCGGGCTCAGGCCGCTGCGGCGAATGCAGCAGGTGCGGCGGCATCAGAAAGATGTCGCCTTCGCGCAGGCGCACACGCTCGTAGCGGCCGCGGTCCCAGATCAGCAATTCGGCATTGCCCTTGAACTGGTGGAAATACTCCTCCAGCGGGTCATCGTGGAAGTCGCTGCGCGCATTCGGACCGCCGACCACCGTGACCATCAGGTCGGCGTCGGCCCAGATTTGCTGGTTGCCCACCGGTGGTTTCAGCAAAGGACCGTGTTCGTCCAGCCAGCGCTGGAAGTTGAGAGGGCGGCCGTAGCGGAGATCGGGCATCGTGGGGCTCAGGGTTGGTAGGCCACGCACTTGATCTCGATCAGCAGCTGCGGGTGCGGCAACTGGTGCACCGCCACGGTGGTGCGCGTGGGCGGTGACGCCATCGCGCCGAAGACCTTGGCGTACTCCTCGTTGTAGCCGCCGAAATCGTTCATGTTGACCAGGAAGGCGCCCACCTCCACCACGTCGGCCAGGCCCGCGCCTTCGCTGGCCAGGATGTCGCCGATGTTTGCCAGCACTGCGCGCGTCTGCTCGCGGATGTCGAGTGTGAGCGTGCCCATCGCATCGGCCGCGGCGCCGGCGATCGTGCCGTCGGGGCGGCGCGAGCTGATGCCCGAGACAAAGAGGAACGGCCCGGCGCGCCTGATGTGCGCATACGCGCCACGTGGCTTGGCCTTGCCTTCGACGACACCGGCGGCTTTCACCTCTTGAACTCCGCGATATCGGGCAAGGCGCCCCACATGCAAAAAGACGAGGGGACGGCGGGAAACTGGCGCGGCCGGTGGGTGGCCTCCTGCTCCGCAGATATCAGGCGCACGCCGGTCGAGTATTCGAAGACCATGCCGTCCGGCCCTTCGAAATACAGGAACACGGCGCCCGAGGTGGGGTGGCGGCCGGGGCCGAAGACGATCTTCACCCCCAGTTCACGCAAGCGGTACCAGGCACGCATGACATCGTCGATGCCGGCCACCTGGTGGTTGACATGCTGCACACCGCTGCGCGAGGTGGGAAACAGCGCGATCTTGTGGTGCACCGGGTCGATGCGCAGCAGCGCCGCGTCGCCGATGCGGTCGCTGACGCGCGCGCCCAGCTGGCCGCACCAGAAGGCCTCGTCGCGCGGTGCGTCGGTGCTGCACAGGCCGACATGACTGAAGCCGGTGATGCCGGCGTCCAGGGAAGGAAAGTGCCGCTTGCCGCTGTGATGCGGGCGTTCGACCAGGTCGATGCGGTTGCCGGTGAGGTCGTTGAAGCTGACGAAGCTGCGCACGCGGCGCTGCTCGCTGGCATCGGCGCTGCCGCGCCGCACCGCGAGACCCTGATCGCTGAGGGCGGCGGCGGCGGCATCCAGCTTGGCCGCATCGCGCAACTCGAAGCCCACCGTGTGGTCGCGCGCGTCGCCCTCGAAGTACACCAGCGTGTGATCGCGGTCGTCGCTGCGGTAGTAGCGCGCGCCGGCCTCCACGCGCGCCAGCTCCAGGCCCACCACCTCGCGCGCGAAACGGTCGGCCGCGTCCAGGTCGCGCGTACCCAGGCGCACATAGCGGATGTCGAGCAGGTCGATCAAGCAACGCCCTCCGGCCCGGCGCGGCGACCGGGTGCATCGGCAATATACCCGGGCGGCGCCGATGGCGTGGAAGCCCGAAGCGGCGCGACAGCGGGGCTGCCCGGCGCGGCCTGTGCGCCGGCGGACGAAGTGCCCAGGCCAATCAACAGAAGGCACCGGCCATGCGGACAGCCCCGGGCGGGTGATCGAAGAATGTCCCCGCGCCGGGCCCTGAGCGCATCGACGGGCACGCCCCGCGCGGTCTCAGGGCGCGGTGGCGCGTGTCAAGGCCTGGCCCACAGCACCGATGCGGCCTGTCCGGCCCCCTGCCAGGCGCCTTCGTTGGCGGCCAGCACCGCTGGCAGACCACCGTAGCGTTCGGCATGGATGGCGGCGGCGGCCAGGTCGCCGCGTTCCAGATCGGCGGCCATCGTCACCAGCCCCGCCCAGGGCCCGCCGCGCTCGATCAATGCGGTGCGCGTTTCCTTGGGCAGGTTCAGCGGCGCCAGCGCTTCGGCCATCGGCATCGGCACCATCACGTCGAGCAAGGACAACAGCCCCATCGTGTACAGCGTCGGCGCCGGCGCACCGACGGCACCTGCCAGGCGCTCGAACAGCAGCGCGCGGGCCAGCGCGATCTCCTGCAACGCCCGCGCCGTGGCGCGGCCGGGCAGTGCGGCCAGCAGCCGCGCACACAACCAGCGGTACAGCGCGTCGCGGCCGAGCAGCATCACCGCCTGGTCGGTGTCATCGACCTGGCGCTGCAAACCGAGCAGCGGGCTGTTGGCGTGGCGCAGCAGCTCATAGGACAGGCTGACGTCGGAGCGCAGTTCGGCGGCGATGTCGGCCAGTTCGGCGTCCTGCAGCACCTGGTTCATCAGCCGCGTGACGCGCGACAGCGCCGGCGGCAGCGGCACCGCGCCGCGCGGCGCGCCCTGGCGGTCGTGGTGGCCGGTGGCCAGGTCGGCCCCGGCCGCCAGCACGGCTTCGACGCCGTCCACGTCCGCCAGTCCGGCGGCGACGATGCGTGCGCGCGGCGCCGCGCCGCGGCACGCGGCAATGGCCGCGCGTGCGGCGGCGGCATCGCTGCCGCTGGCCTCGATGCGCACGAAGCTGGCGCCTCGCTGCGCCGACTGGGCCGCGCCCAGCACCGCGCCGGTGGCGCGCAGCGCGTCCAGGCCGGCGGCCCGGCCTTCATCGAAGGCGGCGGCATCCAGCACCAGCCATTGGCTCTTCAATTGCGCCAGCAGCGCCGGCCGCGCCAGCCATTGCGACGACAGGCTGCTCGGCAGTGCCAGCAAGGCCACGCGGCCGCTTTCGGCCACCGGCCGCGTGGCCGCGATCCAGGCGCTGACATGGGCGCCGAGCACGGTGTCGTCGGCCCCCTGCGCCAGCCGGCGCTGCAGCAGTTCGGGCAGCGGAAATTCGAAGCCGGCAAGGCGGCCTTCGCGATCGATCAGCGGGCGCCGGGCCACCGGCAGCGGCGGCACCGGCGCCGAAGGCGTCGCGTTGGAGGGCGTTGGGGCTGGGGCCGGTCGGGGCGCTGGCGCTGCCGCCGTACGCGGTGGCGGCGCGACCGTCTCCCCGCCGCGACCCATCAGGCGTGACAACCAGGCGCTCACCGGGCCGGCCTTCGCGCTGGGTTCAGCACGCCCCGGGAGCCGCCTTGCCCGCCCCATGGGCAAGCGCCGGGCGCGCGAGGGCCGTTGACATGCCGAGCCCGGCTATCGTCGTGTGCCAGCGGAGCGTTGTTCATCGACGGCCTCCCAGTTGATGGGTATCCAGGGTTGTCGGGCCATGAGTCTAGGCAGCGCGCCGGCCGGGTTAAGGCAAGAACAACGCCGCGAAACCCAGGCTTCCGTCCGCAACCATCCAGCGCTTCGGCGTGCGCCCGCCCGCAGCGCATTCACCGCTGGCTGCGAGCGAGACCGAGCGCGAGCGCCAGCCGAAGATCAGGCCGCGCTGGCGAAGGCTGCATCCATCATGATCTGGGTGCCGAGCGAGAATTCCAGCGGGCAGGGGTAGTCCCCGCCTTCGCGTACCGCGCGGTTGAAGGCGGCCGCCTGCAACTCGTAGTGGTTCACGGCGGGCCATCGCTCGGTGACGGTTTCCATGCCGCGGTGCAGCTCGAGCCGCGCCTCGCCGAACACGCGGGCATTGAACGGCACCGGCAGGCGCAGCACCCCCTTGTCGCCGTGGAAGCTCATCTCCTGGCGCGGATGCATGCGGATCGAGGTGAAGCTGGCGTAGTCCGCCTCACCGAAGCTTGCGCTGATGGCGGCGTAGACATCGACGCCGTTTTCCCACTGGATGCGTGCCTGCACGCCGGTCGCTTCCAGGCCGGTGGCAAAGCGCGCACCGCCCATGACATAGACGCCGATGTCGCGCAGCCCGCCGCCGCCCATGGCGGCTTGGTTGCGGATGTTGTCCGGATCGCGGTTGTTGAAAGAGAACGCGCCGTCGATGCGCCAAAGCCGGCCGACCGCGCCATCGGCCAGCAAGTGGCGCGCGCGCTGCCATTGCGGGTGATGCACGATCATGAAGGCTTCGGCGGCGAGCACGCCCGCCGCATCGCGCGCGGCGATCAGTCGATCGAAGTCCGCGGAGCGCATCGTCATCGGCTTCTCGCACAGCACATGCTTGCCGGCCAGCATGGCCTTCAGGCTCCACTCCACATGCAGCCGGTTCGGTAGCGGGATGTAGACCGCATCGACCTGCCCATCGGCGAGCAGCGCCTCGAAGCTGTCGTGGACGCGCAGAGCGGGCGCGAAGGCGCGGAACGGCGCGGCCTTGGCCGGGTCCGAGGTGGCCAGCGCCACGACTTGCCCGCCCGGGGCCAGCGTCAGCGCGGGGCCCATGAACTCGCGTGCGAACTTCGAGGCGCCCAGAATTCCCCAGCGCACATCGGACATGATCCAGACCCCTCCACGGACACACCCGATCAGCATACTTCCTGCCGGGCACCGACAGGCTGGTCTTGCGACAGCTATCGACGCGCCTCGGCAGCGGAATGCAGCCGGGCCCTCCTTGCCGCTGCCCGTCGCTTGCGGAACTCCGCGAACTGCGTATCGGCGAGGACACCGATCAGGATGACCGATCCCATGACGGCGAAATTCAGCGAACTGGGAATGCCCAGCAGGTTGACCAGGTTCTGCAGGACCTGCAGCAGGATGGTGCCCAGCACCACGCCGACGATCGAGCCTTCGCCGCCGCGCAGCGAAAAGCCGCCCAGCACGGAGGCGGCGATGGCGTAGAGCTCGTAGAAGTTGCCGTGCGAGGAGGGCGATATCGAGCGCGTGTACATCGCGAAGAAGATGGCCGAAATCGCCGTCAGCACGCCGCAGATCATGTAGGCGGCAACGATGACGGCATTCGTGCGCACGCCGGAATAGCGCGCCGCCTCCTCGTTCTTGCCGACGGCATACAGGTGGCGGCCGAACACCGATCGGTGCAGCACCACCCACATCACCGCCGCCACCACGACCAGCGCGATCAGCGAGTGCGGCACGCCGTAGCTCCGGCCGGTGGTCAGCCATTCCAGGGTGGGAAAGCTCACGCCGAAGCCGAAGCCGGCCGTGCCGTCGGCGGTGTAGAACCGCGCCACGCCGCGATAGATCAGCAGCCCGCACAGCGTGACGATGAAGGGCTGCAGGTGCAGCCTGGTGATGAGCAGGCCGTGCGCCAGCCCCATCACCGCGCCGAGCGCGAGCATCAGCAGCAAGGCCAGCGGCCAGGGCACGGCGTAGTTCACCATCAGGTCGACGAACAGCACGCCGAGCAGCGCGATGATCGAGCCGACGGACAGCTCGATGCCGCCGGTGATGATGACGAAGGCCTGCCCGATCGCGAAGATGCCGAACAAGCCGACGAGATTGGCGGTGTTGGCCAGGTTGATGGGCGAGAGGAACAGCGGATTGATGATCGCCACGACGGTGCCCACCACCAGGATGAGCACGAGCAGGCCGATGTCTTTCTTCAGCATCTGGGCGGTCCTCAGTGGCCCCGGTCGCCGACGGCGAGCCTGAGGATCGTCTGTTCGCTGAACTCGTCGCGCTCGAGGAAGCCGCTGATCGCGCCTTCGTGCATGACGGCGATGCGGTCGCTGACGCCGATGACTTCTTCCATGTCGCTGGAGATCATCAGGATGGCGACCCCGGCGTCGGCCAGGTCGCGCAGCATGCGGTAGATCTCGCTCTTGGCGCCGACATCGACGCCGCGCGTCGGCTCGTCGCAGATGAGCACACGCGGGTTCATGGCCAGCCATTTGGCCAGCACCACCTTCTGCTGGTTGCCGCCCGACAGCGTGCCGGCGTCGACGCGCACGTCGGTGGCACGGATCGCGAGCCTTTGCTTCTGCAGCTCGGCAACTTCGAGCGACCTGGGCTTGCTGCACGAGCCCAGCGGTCGAGCATTGCGCCAGATTGGGCAGCAGGATGTTCTCGCAGATCGATACGTCGAGCAGCAGGCCGCAGCGCTTGCGGTCCTCCGGCACCAGGAAGACGCCGCGCCGATGGCATCGCGTGGCGTGGCGAAATCGACCCTCTCGCCGTCGAGCGCCAGCGTGCCGGCCAGCAACCGGTCGATGCCGCAAAGAGCGCGCGCGAGTTCGGTGCGGCCGGCGCCGACCAGTCCGGCCAGGCCCAGGATCTCGCCGCGCCGCAGCGTCAGGGAAATCGCGACGCCCGGGATAGGCCTCGGTCCGGGCCTCGGCGATGTCCAGCACGCCTTCGCCCGGCGGCGCCGCAGGCGGCACGTACAGCGCCTTCAGGTCGCGGCCGATCATCATGCGGATCATCGCCGCGTGCGAGATCTCGTGCTCTGGCCAATTCACCGACGACCTGGCCGTCACGCAGCACGACGACCCGGTCGGCACATTGGGTCAGCTCGTTCAGGCGGTGGGAGATGAAGATGACGCTGACGCCCTTGGCCTTCAGATCGGCGATGACCTGCATCAGCCGGTCGGTCTCGGCCAGCGTCAGGCTGGAGGTCGGCTCGTCCATGATGACCAGCCGCGAGTTGAGCGACAGCGCCTTGGCGATTTCCAGCAACTGGCGCTGCGCGATGGACAACTCGGAAACCAGCGTGTCCGGCGCGAAGTCCACGCCCAGCGCTTCGAGGTAGGGACGCGTCAGGTCATGCAGCCTCTTGCGGTCGACCAGCTTCAGCAAGCCGCCGCAGAGCGGCTCGCGGCCGATGAAGACATTGGCCGCGGCATCGAGATTCTCGAACAGGTTGAGTTCCTGATGCACGAAGGCGATGCCGGCGTCGATCGCATCGGCCACCGACAATGCGTCGAAGCGGCCCTCGTCGACGTGAATGACGCCCGACGACGGCGCGACGACGCCGCCGAGGACCTTCATCAGCGTCGACTTGCCGGCGCCGTTTTCTCCGACGAGGCCGATGACTTCGCCAGGGCGAACCTCGAGCGAGACCTGATCGAGCGCCGTCACACCGGGATAGGACTTGGTGATCCCGACAAGGCGAAGAAAGGGCTCGGTCATCGTGCGGATGGGCCTGCGGTTGCGGCAAGACAAGACAAAGCCGGCACAGTCACCCGTACCGGCTTTGTCTCCAGGCGGCCGGCTATTTGCCCAGCGTCGCCTTCAGGTTGGCCGAGAACGCGTCGACATTGGCCTTGTCGATGACCTTGGTCGGCACGATGATCAGCTTGTTCGCCGGGATCTTGGACTTGTCGCCTTCCAGATAGGCGGCCATCAGCTTCATGCCCTGATAGCCCCACTCGAACGGCTGCTGCACCACCGTCCCGGCAAAGCTGCCCTCCTTGACGGCGCCCAGCGTGATCGGGTCCTCATCGAAGGCGATGACGGTGATCTTGCCGAGCTTGCCCGCCGCCTTCAGCGCCTCGTAGATCTTCGGCGGGTTGTAGGAATAGAAGCCGACCATGCAGTTGATCTCCGGCTTGGCGGCGAGCACGTCGTCGACATTGCTGCGCGCCTTGGCGAAATCGACATCGTCGCCGCGCACATCGACCAGTTCGATGCCCTTGCCTTGCACCGCCTGCCTGAAGCCGGCAATGCGCTCCTTGGCGTTGTCGGCGCCCAGGAAGCCGACAAAGCCCATGCACTTGGCGCCCTTCGGCAAGCGCCTTCACGGCGATCTCGCCCGCCTGCACGCCGGCCAGCGTGTTCGACGAGCCAAGGTAGGCGATGCGGTTGCTGGCGGGCGCGTCGCTGTCGGTGGTGAACAGCGGCACCTGCTCGGCGATGCGATTGAAGGCGTCGATCGACGTCTTCGGATCGACCGACGAAATCATGATGGCATCGGTGCCGGCCGCGACCAGGTCGTCCATCAGCGCGTTCTGCAGCGCCGCGGTGCCCTGCGCAGGGTACTTGAACTGCAGCTCGTACTTCGGCAACTCGGCCTGCGCCTTCTTCACGCCGGCTTCGGCCAGCTTCCAGAAATCGGAAGCCGCATTGACGACGAAGGCCAGCTTCTTCTTCTCCTGCGCGGCAGCCTGCGTCGCGGTGAACGCAAGCATCACGGCGACGGCCAGCGTCGAAGCCGAGCAAAGAGTCGAGCGACCAAAATGAACCATGTTTGTCTCCTGGTTGATGTTGTGGGCGAGTTCGAGAATCGCCGTGCCTGTGCGCGCTGACGATTTCTCCGCCACGGATGCTATGCCAGACACCTCGGCCATTGCAAGGCTCTCGCCGTTGTCAGAACAACGGCGGCGGCAAGGCGCTGGACGGCGGCGGTGCCGGTGTGCTGCCGCTGCGCTGGTCGGCCAGCGTCACCCAGCCCCCGCCCATGGCCTTGTAGATGTTCGCGGCCGAGACGAACAGCGACGCGCGGATCGAGGCTTCGTTCAGCTCGGCCGGGAACAGCGCCTGCTCGGCCTGCAGCACGGTGGAATAGCTGGTGTAACCGCCGTCGAATTGCAGCCGCGCCAGCTCGTTGTACTGCTTCAGCGCCGCCACCAGCTTGACCTGTGCGGCCAGCTGCTCGCGCAGCTTGGCGTTGGCCACCAGGGCGTTGTCGACGTCGGCGAAGGCGTTGCGGATCGACAGCTTGTAGTTCTCCAGCGCCGCCAGCTGCCCCGCCTCGGCCTGCGCCACCTGGCCGCTGACCGCGCCGAAGGTGAAGATCGGGCCGATGATCGAGCCGCCGTAGCTCCAGACTCTTGCGCTGCCCTTGAACAGGTTGGACAAATCGCCGCTGGCACCGCCGAAGGCACCGGTCAGCGAGATGGTGGGAAAGTACAGCGCCTTGGCCGCGCCGATCTGCGCGTTGGCCGCCACCAGTTGCTGTTCCGACTGCTGCAGGTCGGGCCGGCGCTCGAGCAGTTGCGACGGCAATCCTGCCGGCACGTCGGGCAATTGCAGGTCGTCCACCGGCTTGCCGCGTGCGATCGGCCCCGGGTCGCGGCCGATCAGCACCGCCAGCGCGTTCTGCGTCTGCGCGATCTGCGATTCGATCAACGGGATCTGCGCGGCGGCGGTCTCGTACTGCGATTCGGCCTGCGCCACGTTCATCATCGACACCTGGCCGTACTGGAACTGCAGCTTGAACAGCTCCACCGATTCGGCATAGGTCTGCAGCGTCTGCTGCGCCACCGCCAGCTGCGCGTCCAGGCCACGCAACTGCAGATAGCTGCTGCAGACCTGCGCCACCAGCGACAGCACGACGCCGCGCCGTGCCTGCTCCGTCGCCAGCACATCGGCCAGCACGGCTTCGGACTGGCGCTGGATACGGCCCCACAGATCGATTTCCCAGCTGGCCTGCAGCGCCGCCTGGTACGCCGTGGTCGGGTTGGGATAGTTCGGCAGGTTCACGGCGAAGGCCGGCTCGCGCGTGCGCTCGCGCGTGCCGCCTACGCCATAGCCGACCTGCGGGAAGAACTGCGAGCGCGTCTGCGTCAACACCGCGGCCGCCTGCTGCACATTGGCCGCGGCGATGGCGATGTTGCTGTTGTGCGCCAGCGCCTCGTCGATCAGGCCGTCGAGTTGAGGGGTCGCCGAACTGCTTCCACCACAGCGTGTCGCTGCTGTCCACCGCGTCCTGGGTGGCGTACTGGAAAGCCGCCGGCGTCGCCACCTCCGGGCGCTTGTAGTCCGGCCCGAGCGTGCAGCCGGCCAGCACCGCAGCGGCGAGCGTGGTGAAGAACTGGCGGGCCATCGTCGAGCGGGCGCGTCGAGCGTCGATTCGGCGAGCATGGCGAGCACCGCCGGCAGCAGCCATTGCGCTGCCCATCATTGGATGACCTCATCGGCCCGTCCCAGCAACGACCGCGGGATCGTCAGGCCCGGCCCCTTGGCCGCATTCAGGTTGACTATCAGCTCGAATCGCGTCGGCTGTTCGATCGGCAGCTCGCCGGGCTTCGCCCCCTTGACAATCCGGTCCACGTAGCTGCCAACGCGCCGGTAGAGATCTTCCTGATTCGCCCAATAGGACATCAGGCCGCCGGCATCGACAAACTGCCGCAGACCATACATGGCGGGCAGCTGACGTTTGGCCATGAGCTCGACCAGCCGGGTTCGATGGACGAACGTCAGCGGGTCCGCAAGCACCAGCACAGCCTCGACCTGCTTCGCAGCCATTGCCGCGAATGCGCCGTCGAACTCCTCGGCAACGCGCACGCCCAAGACTTGAAGTTGCAGCGCCAGCGATCGGGCGGCCGGCCGCAGTCCCTTCAAGGCCAACGCATGCCACGGGTTGTCGGGGGTCCACCGCACAGCGACGCGCACGGCCCGAGGCACCGCCTCTTTCAGAAGCTCGATCTGCTTGATGCTCAATTCCGCGCTCAGGGTGGTCGTGCCGGTGATGTTCCCGCCCGGCCGTGCCAGGCTCGGGACCAGACCCAGTTCAACCGGATCGGGCGTGTTCACCATGACGATCGGGATCGACGCCGTCGTCCGCTTGGCGGCGAAGGTGGCTGCCGGATTCGAGGCGACGATCACGTCGACCTCCAGGCGCACCAGTTCGGCAGCGATGGCGTCGAAGCGCTCGGCTCGGCCTGCTGAATCGCGCCACTCGATGGCCAGGTTCTGCCCTTCGACATATCCGATGTCGCGCAATTCTTTCCGCAGGAGTTCAGGCGCGCCGATGCCCAGAAGGCCGACGCGAAACGTCTTGACCGCCGGCTGCGCCCGGATGGCAGCGGCGCCGAAAGCGCACAGCGCCGGTACGGTACTGCGCCTGTCTATCGCGTCCTTGCTGGCAGCACCGCGGGGCAGCCGAGGTCGGCCATGGGCAACCGCCTTGTTCATCTCAACGCCCACCCGAAGTCGTGGCCGCCTCGCCTGTGGCAGGGCTCGAATCCGGCGGCGCAGCCTTGGCGGCCTTTTCCTTCCTGCGCTCACCGAGCCGGTCGAAGATGTAGAAGAACAGCGGCACGTACAGCATCGCCAGCGTGGTCTCGCCGAGCATGCCGCCGATGATGCCGGTGCCGATCGAGTGGCGTGCGTTGGCGCCGGCGCCGACCGCGATCGCCAGCGGCAGGCAGCCCACCGCGAAGGCCAGCGAGGTCATGATGATCGGCCGCAGCCGCTGCTCGCCGGCCAGGCGCGTGGCCTCCATGATGCTGTGGCCCTGGTGGCGGAAGTCCACCGCCGCCGACACGCGCAGCACCGCGTTCTTCGCGCCCAGCCCGATCAGCACCAGCAGCCCGATCTGGAAGTACACGTCGTTCTCCAGCCCGCGGATGTGGTTGACGGCCAGCGCGCCGAGCACGCCGAAGGGGATCGCGGTCATCACCGCGCCGGGCAGCGTCCACGATTCGTACTGCGCCGCCAGCACCAGGAAGACGATGATCAGGCCGAACACGAACGCCAGCGCCGAGGTGCCGCCCGATTGCTTCTCCTCGAAGGCCAGCCCCGACCACGCGACGGTGTAGTTCGGCGGCAGCGTGCGCGCCAGTTCCTCCATCGTGGCGATGGCCTGGCCCGAGCTGTAGCCGGCAGCGGCGCTGCCGATGATCTTCGCCGCCGGGAAGCCGTTGAAATGCGGCAGCAGGTCCGGCCCCGCCGTCCACTCGGTGCTGACCACCGCCGACAGCGGCACCATCTTGCCCTGGTTGGAACGCGTGTACAGGCGCGTCAGGTCGCCCGGCGTCTGGCGGTAGGGCGCGTCGGACTGCACGATCACCCACCACACGCGGCTGTACTGGCTGAACTGGCTGGCGGTGAGCGAGCCGAACTGCGCCTGGATCGCGCTGTACACGTCCTGCACCGGCACCTGCAGCAGCATCGCCTTCTCGCGGTCGACATCGGCGCGCAGCTGCTGCGAGTTGGCGTTGAAGGTGGTGTTCAGGCCGGTCAGCTCGGGCCGCTGCCGCGCCTTGGCCAGGAAGGCCTGCACCTGAACGCCGAGCTCGACCGGCGAGCCGGCGGCGGTGTCCTGGATCCAGAACTCGAAGCCGCCGGTGCTGCCGATGCCGGGGATCGCCGGGGGCGCGATCGGCAGCACCACCGCCTCGCGGATGTGCTTGGCCTGGTCGTAGAAGGCGGTGAGGATGGCGCGCGCGTTCTGCTCCTTCGCCGTGGCGATGTCCTTGTAGCGTTCCTCGAAGGCGCTGAAGGTGATGAAGATCGTCGCCGAATTGGTCTTGAAGCCGGCGTCGATCAGGCTGTAGCCGGTGACCACCGAGCGCGTCGCCACGCCGGGGATCTTCGCCAGGATCGCGTCGGCACGTGCGGCGACCTCTTCCGTGCGCTGCAGGCTCGCCGCCTGCGGCATGATGATCGCCACCATCGCGTAGCCCTGGTCCTCCTGCGGCACGAAGCTGGTGGGCAGGGTCTGGAACAGGTGCCAGATCGCGTACAGGAACACGCCCAGCAGCACGAAGGCCACCAGCATGCGCTTGATGACGAACTCGACCGCATGGCCGAAGCCTCGCGTGACGCTGTCGACCTGGCGGTTGAACCAGGCGAAGAAGCCGCGCGTTGGCGCTGTCGTGTGCTTCAGCAGCAGCGCGCACATCGCCGGCGTCAGCGTCTGCGCGACGATGCCGCTGATGATCACCGAGACCACGATCGTGATCGCGAACTGCTTGTACAGCTGCCCGGTGGTGCCGGGCAGAAAGGCCGCCGGAATGAACACCGAGGCCATCACCAGCACGATGGCGATCAGCGAGCTGCCGATCTCGCCCATCGAGCGGATCGTCGCCTCCTTCGGCCCCAGGTGGTGCTGCGCCATGTTGCGCTCGACGTTCTCGCACACCACGATGGCGTCGTCGACGACCATGCCGATGGCCAGGATCAGGCCGAACAGCGTCAACAGGTTGATCGAGAAGCCCAGCGCGAGCATGCCGGCGAAGGTGCCGACCAGCGCGACGATGATCGCCACCGCGCAGATCAGCGTCGTGCGCAGGCTCTGCAGGAACAGGTACACCACCAGCACCACCAGCACCAGCGCCTCGGCCAGCGTCTTGATCACCTCCTCGATCGACAGGCGCACGAAGTCGTTGGTGTCCAGCGCGATCGTCGCCGCCAGCCCCTCGGGGAAGCGCGACTGCATCTCATCGAGCGTCTTGCGCACCGCGTTCGACACCACCAGCCCGTTGGCGCCGGGCTGCTGGTAGATCGCGATGAAGGTCGCCGGCTCGCGGTTCAGCTGGCTGTCGACGATGTACTGGCGCAGGCCCACCTCGGCGCGCGCCACGTCGCCCAGGCGCACGATCGCGCTGCCGTCGTTGCCGTCGCTGCTGGCGCGCAGGATGATGCGCTCGTACTGGCGCGGGTCGGTGAACTGGCTCTGCGTGACCACCGGAAAGGTCAGCTGCACCTCGCCGGCGCTCGGCTGCTGGCCGACCTGGCCGGCGCCGAACAGCGCGTTCTGCTGATTCACCGCGTTGGCAATGTCGCTGGTGGTGATGCCCAGCGAGGCCATGCGGTCCGGGTTCATCCAGATGCGCATCGCCTGGTCGGGCACGCCCATGATCTGCGCCTGGCCGGCGCCGTTGACGCGCTTGAGCGCATCGAGCACGTACACGTTGGCGTAGTTGGCGACGTAGTCGGCGCTGTAGCGCCCGCCCTTGCCGGTGATGGCCACCAGCATCATGATCGACGAGCTCTTCTTCTGCACCGACACGCCCTGCTGCTGCACCGCCTCGGGCAGTGCGGGCAGCGCCAGGTTGACGCGGTTCTGCACCTGCACCTGGGCGATGTCGGGGTCGGTGTTCAGCGCGAAGTACACGGTCAGCACCAGTTGGCCGGTGGCCGAACTGGTGCTGCTCATGTAGAGCATGTTGTCGACGCCGTTGATCTGCGCCTCGATCGGCGAGGCCACGCTGTCGGCCAGCGTCTTGCTGTCGGCGCCGGGGTAGGTGGCCTGCACCGTCACCTGCACCGGCGTGATCGCCGGGTACTGCTGCACCGGCAGCACGGTCATCGACACCAGCCCGGCCAGGCTGAGCAGCATCGCGACCACGGCCGCGAAGATCGGTCGTTCGATGAAGAAGCGGGAGAACATGCAGCTAAGCGGCGCTGTCTAGCGGGCCGCGCTCGCCGGCGCCGAGGCCGCTGCGGCGGTGGGCTTGCCGTCGGCCTGCACGACGATCGCCTGCGCGCCGGGCGTGAGGCGCTGGCCACCGTCGACCACCAGCCGCTCGCCGAGCTTCAGCCCCTCGTTGACGAACCAGCTGTCGCCGTGCCAGTCGCCGACCGTCAACGGCCGCTGCTCGGCCTTGCCTTGCGCGTCGAGCACCCAGGCGAAGTGGCCCTTGGCGCCCTGCTGCACCGCACGCTGAGGCACCAGGATCGCATCCGGCCGCACCGCCCCGCGCAGCCGCGCACGCACGTACTGGTTGGGCCGCAGCACGCCCTTCGGGTTGTCGACGGTGGCGCGGATCAGGAAGGTGCCGGTCTGCGGGTTGTACGACGGGTCGGCGAAGGTGATCTTGCCGGTGAAGGGGAAGATGCTGCCGTCGGGCTGCACGATCTCCACCGTCATGTTCATGTCCGGCGGCAGCTTCAGGCGTCCGTCGCGCACGTCGTTGCGGATGCGCAGGAACTCGTTCTCCGACAGGCTGAAGTTGACCCACATCGGCGTCAGCACCGACACCGTCGTCAGCTGGCTGTTCTGCGGGCTGAGGTAGGTGCCGTCGGCGACCGCGGCATAGCTGCTGACGCCGGCGACCGGCGAGCTGATGACGGTGTAGCTCAGGTCCAGCTGCGCTGACGTGACCTGCGCCTTCGACTGCTCCACGGCCGCCGCCGACTGCTCGTACTGGCCCTGCGCGTCGTCCAGGTCCTTCTGCGACAGCGCGTTCTTCGCTGCCAGCGGCTTGGTGCGGTTCAGGTTCTGCGTGGCCACCGTCAGCGCCGCCTGGTTGCGCTGCAGTGCCGCGTTGGCGGCGTCGAGCTGCGCCTGGAAGGGCTTCTGATCCATGCGGAACAGCACCTGGCCGGCCTTGACCACCGCGCCTTCGGTGTAGACCCGCTTGTCGAGCCAGCCCGACACGCGCGCCTGGATGTTCACCGCCTGCGAGCTCTGTGTCTGTGCAACGTATTCGGCAGAGACCTCGATGTTGCGCGGCTGCACCGTGATCGTGCTCACCTCCAGCGGTGGTGGCGGCAGCTTGGGCACCTCCTTGCCGCACGCGGCAAGCAGGCTCAGCACGCCCAGGGCCGGGAGCAAGGCATTGCGGCGCAGCTTTGCAGGCATGAGGGTCGGGCACGGGCGGACGGCGGCCATTCTGCCGCAGTCGGCCCGTGCCGCGACGGCGCGCGCGGGGTCAGGCCGCCGCAGCGACGCGCGCTGTCTGCGCGTGCGCCGCGGCCACCGGCGTGGCGATGTGGCGCGCGGCGCGCTCCTGCAGCAGCGCATCGGCGAGCAGCTTCTGGCCGTCGCGCGCGGCGGCCTCGATCAGCGTCAGGTCGATCAGGTCGCGCTGGGCGTGGCTGCCGCCGAAGCGGTGCGCATGGCTGCGCAGCGGGCGCAGCAGTTGCACCGCGTCGCCGTAGCGGCCGCGGCCGAAGGCGTGGATGGCAGCGGTGGCGCCGTGGCCGACATCGCGCAGGAAGCCGGCGTTGTCGCCGGGCATCGTCAATGCCCGCTGCTGCGCGGCCAGCAGCCGCTGCGCGTCGTCCTCGCGGCCGGCGCCGACGAAGGCCATCATCGCGTGCAGGTCGTTGAAGGCATAGTTGCCGGCCTCGGCCAGCGCCGACCAGCGTTCGGCCAACGCCTGCCAGCGCGTGCCGACATCGGTGCCACGCAGCTGCAGCCGCCACAGCAGCGCCGATGCGTCGAGCATTTCCATCACCACCGCGGAGCCGGGCCCGACGATGCGCTCGTCGGCCAGCGCCAGCACCTCGTCGATGCGGTCCAGCCCGAGGTGGAACAGCGCCAGGTGCCACCAGTTGTGCACCGCCAGGAAACTGCCGTCGGACCAGGCGGCGGTGTCCTGGCGCAGCCAGCCGACGCCTTCATGTCGACGGTCCTGCATCTCCAGCACATGCGCCACCGCATGCCAGGCCCAGCCATCGCGCGGCTCGAGTTCGACCGCGCGACGGCCGAGCGCTTCCGCCCGCGCGTGGTCGCCGTTTTCCTCCAGGCCGAAGGCGTGCATGCCCAGCACTGCGTGATGCCCCGGCATGCCGTCGCGCCAGGCCGGCAGCGAGCGCGCGATGCGGTCGCGCAGCATGCGCGAGTGGCCGGTGAAGAAGTCGATCTGGTGTCCGACCTGCAGTGCCAGCAAATCCTTCGGCCAGCGGATCGTCAGGTCTTCCAGCGTGCGGCCCGCGTCGTGCCAGCGGCCGTCGACCAGTTCGCCGAGGGCCTGCAGGTGCATCGCCTCGCGTTCGTCGGCCGGCAAGGCGCGCGCCGCCTGCAGCGCGTCGCGCGCCGCAGGCAGGCCGGCAGGTTCGGTGCCGAGCAGGTTCAGCCAGCCGGCCAGCACGTGCGCCATCGTCATTTCAGGGGCCTGGTGGATGGCCTGCTGGGCATCGGTGAGCGGATCGCCGACATAACAGCGCAGCGCCTCGCAGGCGCGTTCATACGCATCGCTTGCACCCGGCGTCGCGCCGCTCAGCGCGTGGCCGTGAAGGTCTGTGCGGCTCATCGTGTTCCTCCTGCGGAGATGAAGGGGTGACGGGGTCGACTCTATGGCGCACCGGCGCCGTGCGCCATGACCGCAACGCCGCCAGACATGCCCCGGACGCCGTTGGCTACCATCGACGCGATGGATGCGTTGTCCGACGTGTTGCGGGTGATCAGCCTCGAAGGCGGCGTGTTCCTGGACGCGCAGTTCACGGCGCCGTGGGCCATCGTCTCGCGGGTCGAACCGCAGGACCTGCGCCATGCGCTGCCGGCCTCGGCGCACCTGATGGCCTATCACTTCATCGCCGACGGCGCGCCGCTGTTGCAGCTCGACGGCACGACGCCGTTGCGGCTGGCGCGCGGCGAGATCGTGCTGCTGCCGCACAACCCACCGCACACGCTGGGCAGCGCGCCCGGGCTGGCCGGCATCGATGCCGGCGCGCTGGTCGCGCCGGGCGAAGGCGGCGGGCTGGCGCGCATCCGTTACGGCGGCAACGGCAGCGGTGGCGACGGCGGTGACACGACGCGCATCGTCTGCGGCTACATCGGCTGCGAAAGCGGGCGGCACCCGCTGATCGACGCGCTGCCGCCGGTGCTGCGCTTCAACGTGCGCGACTGGGTGGCCGGTGGCTGGGTCGAGAACCTGTTCCAGTACGCGGCGGCCGAAACCGCCGCCGCGCGCCCGGGCAGCGAATCGAGCCTGGCCAAGGTGTCGGAGCTGCTCTTCGTTGAGGCCGTGCGGCGCCACCTCGACGACAGCGGCGACACGCGCCGCGGCTGGCTGGCCGGCCTCGCCGACCCGGTCGTCGGCCGCGCGCTGGCGCTGCTGCACCGCCACCCGGCGCGGCCGTGGAGCGTGGACGACCTGGCGCGCGAGGTGCACCTGTCGCGTTCGGCGTTCGCCGAGCGCTTCACCGCAACCGTGGGCATGGCGCCGCTGGGCTATCTGGCGGCCTGGCGCATGCAGCTGGCCCGGCGCGCGCTGCGCCGCGGCAGCAGCGTGGTGCACACGGCGGCGCAGGTCGGCTACGACTCCGAGGCGGCGTTCTCGCGCGCGTTCAAGCGCGAGGTCGGCATCGCGCCCAGCGAGTGGAAGCGGCGCGGCTGAGCGCCGGCAGGCCCCGGCGCGTCAGACCCGCTCGATCACCAGCGCGATGCCCTGGCCGACGCCGATGCACATCGTGCACAGGCCGTAGCGCCCGCGGATCGTCTCCAGCTGGTTCAGCGCGGTCGTCGCCAGCCTGGCGCCGCTGGCGCCCAGCGGGTGGCCGAGCGCGATCGCGCCGCCGTTCGGGTTGACGCGGGCATCGTCGTCGGCGACGCCCAGATCGCGCAGCACCGCCAGCCCTTGCGCGGCAAAGGCTTCGTTGAGCTCGATCACGTCCATCTGCTTCAGGTTCAGCCCGGTCAGCTCGAGCACTTTGCGCACCGCCGGCGCCGGGCCGAAGCCCATGATGCGCGGCGCCACGCCGGCGGTGGCCATGCCGACGACTCTTGCGCGCGGCGTCAGGCCGTGCTTGGCCGCCGCGCTGTCGCTGGCCAGCAGCAGTGCGCAGGCGCCGTCGTTGACGCCGCTGGCGTTGCCGGCGGTGACCGTGCCGTCGGGCTTGACCACACCCTTCAGCCTGGCCAGTGCTTCCATTGAGGTTTCGCGCGGATGTTCGTCGCGGCTGACGACGACCGGGTCGCCCTTCTTCTGCGCGATCGACACCGGCGTGATCTCGCGCTCGAAGAAGCCGCTCTTCTGCCCGGCCACCGCCTTCAGCTGGCTGGCCAGCGCCATGCGGTCCTGCGCCTCGCGTCCGATCTTGAACTGCGCGGCCACGTTCTCGGCCGTCTCGGGCATCGAGTCGACGCCGTACTGGGCCTTCATCAGCTGGTTGACGAAGCGCCAGCCAATGGTCGTGTCGTAGACCGCGTTGGCGCGCGAGAAGGCGCTCTCCGCCTTCGGCATCACGAACGGCGCGCGGCTCATGCTTTCGACGCCGCCGGCGATCATCAATTGCGCCTCGCCGCACTTGATGGCGCGTGCCGCCGAGCCTACCGCGTCCAGGCCCGAGCCGCACAGGCGGTTGATGGTCGCGCCGGGCACCTCGATCGGCAGCCCGGCCAACAGCGAACTCATGCGCGCGACGTTGCGGTTGTCCTCGCCGGCCTGGTTGGCGCAGCCGTACAGCACATCTGCCACCGCCTGCCAGTCGACCTTCGGGTTGCGCTGCATCAGCGCACGGATCGGGATCGCGCCCAGGTCGTCGGTGCGCACCGACGACAGCGCGCCGCCGTAGCGGCCGAAGGGGGTGCGGATGGCGTCGCAGATGTAGGCGTGGGTCATGGGCGCGGCTCCCGAAGGCAAAGCTGCAGTTTAGGCCGTGGGCCGATACCCGGAAGCGGCCCGCGAGGGCACTCGGTCAAAACAGATCACCACGATGAGCGTTCACCTCAACGCACCGGAACCATGAATGGCACGTCCTATCAACAAGGCTTGCGCCGCGATGGGTTTTCTGGACAGGCCGGCCATTCCCATGACCGTTGCCAACTGATCGACTTCCATCGGCGTGCGCATCTTCAGCCGGTGTGCCCATTCTGTGCCCGCGCCGCGCCCAGGGTGCCCCCGAAGCGACAAGCCGCGGCGCGCGGTGTACGCTGAAAGCGCCCTCATTGCTCCGGAGCCCGACCATGGATTTGACTCTGTCCCACACCTGCGGCCCCAGCGTGCCGCCGCTGCGCGACATCACTCTCGGCGAGCTTCTCGCCTGGGCGGCCGAGACCCAGCCCGATCGCATCGCGCTCATTGCCGGCGTGGCCGACCCGGCCGCGCGCCGGCAATGGACCTATGCCGAACTGCATGCCGCGGCCCAGCGCACGGCGCGTGCCCTTCGCGCCCACTTCGAGCCGGGCGAGCGGGTGGCGGTGTGGGCGCAGAACCTGCCCGAGTGGGTGATGCTGGAATTCGGCTGCGCCATGGCCGGCGTGGTGCTGGTGACGGTCAACCCGGCCTTCCGCGCGCAAGAGCTGGGCTACGTATTGAAGCAGTCGCGGGCGGCGGGGGTCTTCGTCGTCGAGGCGTTTCGCGGCAACCCGATGCACGCCACGGTGCAGCAGGTGGCGCCCGACTGCCCTGAACTGCGCCACGTGTTCCGCCTTGATCAGTGGGAGGCCTTCCTCGCCACCGGTGACGCGCCGGGCATCGCCCTGCCCGCGGTGCAACCGATGGACGCGGTGATGATCCAGTACACCTCGGGCACCACGGGTTTTCCGAAAGGCGCGCTGCTGCACCACCGCGGGCTGGCCAACAACGGTGCACAGACCGCCGAACGCATGGGCGTGGCCGACGGCGCGGTGTGGGTGACGACGATGCCACTGTTCCACACCGGTGGCTGCGTGTGCTGCGTGCTCGGCGCGGTGTCCAAGCGCTGCACGCAGTTGCTGTTCGAGGCCTTCGAGCCGGGGCTGGTGCTGGAGCTGTGCGGCAACTACCGCGGCAACGCGATGATCGGCGTGCCGACGATGCTGGTGGCGATGATGGAGCACCCGGCCTTCGGCGCCACCGATCTGTCGAGCATGCGGGCCATCTGCTCGGGCGGCTCGACCGTGCCGGCGGCGCTGGTGCAACAGTTCGAACAGCGCCTGGGTGCGCCCTTCACCATCGTCTTCGGCCAGACCGAATGTTCGCCGGTGGCCACGATGACGCAACCCGACGACAGCCTTGCCGACAAGGCGGGCACGATCGGCACGCCGCTGCCGCATGTCGAGGTCAAGATCATCGATCCCGACACCGGCGCCACGCTGCCGGTGGGCCAGATCGGCGAGTTCTGCACGCGCGGCTACCTGGTGATGCACGGCTACTTCGAAAACCCCGAGGCCACCGCCGCCGCCATCGACGCTGACGGCTGGCTGCACACCGGCGACCTGTGCGCGATGGACGCGCGCGGCTACTGCACCGTCGAGGGGCGGCTGAAGGACATGATCATCCGTGGCGGCGAGAACATCTATCCGCGCGAGCTGGAAGAACTGCTGTTCCGCCACCCCAGCGTGGGCGAGGTGGCGGTGATCGGCCTGCCCGATGCCAAGTGGGGCGAGCAGGTGGCGGCCTTCCTGCGGCCCAAGCCGGGCCAGCGCATCGACAAGGACGCGCTCACGGCCTACCTGCGCGAGAAACTGTCGCCGCACAAGACGCCGCGCCACTGGTTCGTGCTCGACGCCTTCCCACTCACCGGCTCGGGCAAGATCCAGAAGTTCAAGCTGCGCGAAAGCTGGGTCAAGGGCGAGCTGAGCGAAATCTGAGCAAGACCTCGGCATGCACAACCCGGGTGGGCATCGTCGGCGTCGGGTCGGTGGGCGCCAGCGTGGCGATCTGGACACTGCACGCGGGCGCCGCCGGCGCGTTGCGGCTGCACGTCCTGGACCCCGCCCGCGCCGAGCGCGAGGCGATGGACCTGGCGCACGGTGTCAGGCGCAGGTGCTGCGCGACGCGCGGGCCGCGATCGCGTCGACCCAGTAGCTCGGGCCAGCGCGCGCGTGAGCGCATGCCGCACGCGGCGCGGTAGTCTGCGGCCATGGATTCGCTGATCACCGCCGCCGCACGCGCCCTGGCTGCCGGCGACCCGCTCGAAGCACTGAAGCGGGTGGCGCTGCGCGACGACCCTGCGGCGCTGGCGCTGCGTGGCATCGCCATGGCCCAGCTGGGCGAACACCCGCGCGCGCGGGAGCTGTTGCGGCGCGCCGGTCGCGGCTTCGGCGCGCACGAAGCGCTGGCCCGTGCGCGCTGCATCGTCGCCGAGGCCGAGGTGGCGCTGGCGATGCGCGATCTGGGCGCTGCGCCGCGCGCGCTGCTGGCGGCCGCGGCCATCCTCGAAGCCCGCGCCGATCGCGCCAATGCACTGCACGCCCGGCTGATCGCGGTGCGCCGCCAACTGCTGATCGGCCAGCTCGACGCCGCCGCGATGGCCTTGGCCACGCTGGACGCCAGCGGTCTGCCGCCGGCATTGACCGCGCTGGCCGAACTGGCCAGGGCCGAACTGGCGCTGCGCAGGTTGCGCAGCGATGTGGCCACTGCGGCCCTGGCGCGAGCCCACGAGGCCGCGCTGCGCGCGATGGTGCCGGCGCTGCTGGCGGAGGTGAGCGAAGCCCGCGCCGCGCTCGATCGCCCGGCGGCGCGACGCATCGGCGCCGGCGGCGAGCGCTCGCTGCGGCTGAGCGAGGTCGAAGCGCTGCTGGCCTCGGGCGCGCTGGTGCTCGACGCCTGCCGCCACGGGCTGCACGCCGGCACCGCGTGGCTGCCGCTGGCACGCCGGCCGCTGCTGTTCGTGCTGGCGCGTGCGCTGGCCGAGGCCTGGCCTGGCGATGTCCATCGCGAAGCCTTGATCGCGCAGGCTTTTCGCACCCGCCACCCCGACGAAACGCACCGCGCGCGGCTGCGCGTCGAGATCGGCCGGCTGCGTGCGCTGTTGCGGCCCCTGGCCGGCATCGACGCCACCGCGCGCGGCTTCGCACTGCGACCGCACGACCAGCGCGAAGTGGTCGTGCTGGCGCCGCCGGTGGAAGGCGATCAAGCCTCACTCGTGGCACTGCTGGCCGATGGCGCGGCCTGGTCCACTTCGGCGCTGGCGCTGGCCCTGGGCGACAGCCAGCGCAGCGTGCAGCGTGCGCTGGCCGATCTCGAAGCGGCCGGGCGGGTGCGCGCCATCGGCCAGGCGCGTTCGCGGCGCTGGCTGGCGCCGCCGCTGGCCGAATTCACGACGATCTTGTTACTCCCCGCCGCGCTGCCGTTTGCATAGAGTGCCTGCACCGCGTCGATGGGCGGCGCAAAACCAGGAGCGAACCATGAGCTTGAATGCCAGCATCGAAAGACCCCAGACCAAGGCGCGTGCCGCCGAGATCGTGCGCGAATACGGCCCCTTTGCCGGCGCCGAGCAGGTACATGGCGTGACCCACGACGGCCAGCGCGTCTGGGCCGCCACCGGCGCCAGGCTGGTGGCCTTCGACCCCGCCAGCGGCGAGACCACGCGCACACTCGATTGCGCCTGCGACGCCGGCACCGCCTTCGACGGCAAGCACTTCTATCAGATCGCCGAAGCGCGCATCGACAAGATCGACGCCGCCACCGGCCAGGTGCTGGCCTCGATCCCGACGCCCGGCCAGGGCAGCGATTCGGGCCTCGCCTGGGCCGAAGGCAGCCTGTGGCTGGGGCAGTACCGCGACCGCAAGATCCACCAGATCGACCCGGACACCGGCGCCATCCGCCGCACCATCGAATCGAACCGCTTCGTCACCGGCGTGACCTGGGTCGATGGCGAGCTGTGGCACGGCACCTGGGAAAGCGACGAGAGCGAACTGCGCCGCGTGGATCCGAAAACCGGCGCGGTGCTCGATCGGCTGCAGATGCCGCTGGGCGCCGGCGTCAGCGGGCTCGAATCCGACGGCGCGACGTTGTTCTATTGCGGCGGCGGCGCGAGCGGCAAGGTGCGCGCGGTGCGGCGGCCCTCGATGGAGCAACCGGCATGATCGACGTCGTTCACCGCGTCGGCGTTGCGCATGCTGCTCGTTCCAGATTCACGACGCGTTTGCGCGCGGGTTCCTTGTTGCCCGGCCACCCCCTAACACAAACACGGGACACGGCTTGAGTCCTCCCGCTGCGGGTGATACGCTGATTCGGTTCCTACCCCCGCGGAGGCCATCATGAACGTTCCATCGAGCCAAGGCGAAACTGCGATGTCGTGGATGCGGGGCGTTGCCCTGGTCGTCCTCGTGGCCATGCAGCCCACGCTGTCGTCGGCGCTCTCCCTGACGACCAGCAACGCCGCCGAGGTCGCGCTGTTTCAGACGGGAGCGACCGTTGAGAACTTCGACGACCTGGCGGCTTTGGGCATCACGTCATACGACGCCGCGCAAGTCGTCCCGGCGGCGAACCGGTTCAGTTCACGCAACCTGGCGGCCTTCACCTCTGCGTTCTTCAACAGTGGTGGGACGAGTTTCAACGATCCGATCGGAAATCCGGGAACACCGATCGGAATCTTCGCTCCGAGTGGCGCCATCGCCGGGGACACCCACTCGCCCAACAACGTCGCCGGGCCCTTGTTGGGCGATGGCTCGTTTCAAGCCTTCAGCAATGGCTTCATGGAAGTCATCTTTCCGGCCGATGTCTCCCGAGTCGGCTTCTGGGTCACGCAGGGCAGCATCACGCTGTTCCTCAAGGACTCCAACAACACGAATCTCGCGACCGGGGATTTTCAGGTCAGCGGCAATGCGGGTCAGTTCATTGGCATCCAGCGCGATACGGCAGACGTCCGGGGAGTGACGATCGGCTTCACCCAGGCCTTCACGATCGACGATTTCACGTACTCCGGCACGGCGCCCGTTCCGGAACCGGCGAGTGGCCTCTTGATGACGCTGGGTTTGACGGCGCTCGTCGTTTGGCGGCGCGGCCGGCGTCGCGAGACGCGCTAAGCAAGCGTTGCGCCCCCGACAACGCCATCGGGCGCGGCGTTGTGCGCGCGTCGGATGCGGCGGTTCGATGGCGAGCGGCATGTCCTGCCGGCGCGCATCCTGCAGCAGTGCTGCGAACATGCGACTACGGCCGCGTCGGCGTCGCCTCCGGAAGCGGCAGGCCGCGGCGCCGCATTTCCTCGCGCACCCGGTCCGGCCGGTCGCTGACGATGCCATCAACGCCCAGGTCCATGATGCGCGCGATCTGGGCCGGGTCGTTCACGGTCCAGGCCAGCACCGTCAGGCCCAGCGCATGGGCCTCGCCCACCTTGGCCGGATCCAGGTCACCGTGAAAGCTGGACCAGATGCGCCCGCCCGCCGCCTTGATCATCTTCGGCACCGAGCCGTGCTCGGCGTAGGCGAAACCGGCGGTCCATGCTGAGCTGCCGTTCCAGCCGCCATCGATGTTGTTGAACTGCCGCTGCTGAATCGTCAGATAGACCGTGCCGATCTCCGGCGCCAGCTTCTGCACCGCCTGCAATGCGCGCCAGTCGAAGGACAGGATCGTCGTGCGCTCGGCCAGGCCGGCCCGACGCACCGCCTCGACCAGCGCACGGGCGAAAGGCTCCGCTGCCATCGTCTCGTCGGCTGCGTCGGGTCGGATCTTTGTTTCCAGCGCCAGGCGCACCTGGTCGTGGCCCGGCTTCTTCACCAGCGCGAACAGCTCCTCCAGCTTGGGCAGTCGCGCGCCGTCGTGCGCCTTCTGCTCCGGGAACTGCGCGGCATAGCGCGTGCCGGGCTTCAGGCGGCCGACGTCGTAACGCTGCAGTTCCGCAAACTCGGTGAGCCAGATCACCGGCCCGCGTGCGCTCAGGAACTGGCCGTCCGGGCTGCGCGTGATGTCGGGGTTGAGCGCCGGGTCGTGCGAGATCAGCAGCACGCCGTCGCGCGAGATGGCAATGTCGGTCTCGATCGTGCTCACACCGATGGCCAGCGCGCTTTCGAAGCCGGCCATCGTGTTTTCCGGCGCCAGGCCGCGCGCGCCGCGGTGGCCCTGCAGGTCGAAGGCCTGGGCGTGCAGGCCCAGGCACAACAGGGAAAGGATGATCCAGCGCCTCATTCCCTGGCTCCTGGCCGCAGACCGCTCAGCTGCCCTTCAGATCGGGGAAATCTTCTTCCCAGAACTCCGTCGCTCCCCGCTCGCCGCGCGCGCGGCGTTCGTCCTCCGCCTGGCGCAGCTGCACGCGGCGGATCTTGCCGGAGATGGTCTTCGGCAGCTCGGCAAACTCGATGCGGCGCACGCGCTTGAAGGGGCTGAGCCGGCCGCGCAGGAAACGCAGGATGTCCAGCGCCGTCTCGCGTGTCGCGGCCTGCCCGGGCTTGAGCACGACATAGGCCTTGGGCACCGCCAGCTTGATCGGGTCGGGGCTGGGCACCACCGCGGCTTCGGCCACGGCCGGGTGTTCGAGCAGCGCACTTTCCAGTTCGAAGGGGCTGATGCGGTAGTCGCTGGCCTTGAACACATCGTCAGCTCGGCCGACATACCAGTAGTAGCCGTCGGCATCGCGCCGCGCCACGTCGCTGGTGCGGTAGTGGCTGCCGCCCAGGGCGGCGGCGGTCTTCTCCGGGTCACCCGCATAGCCGGCCATCAGACCGGTGGGCGCCGGCTGCAGCGTGACCGCCAGTTCGCCCTCGTCGGCCTCCCGGTCCTCGGTGTCGAGCAGCACCATGCGGTAACCGGGCATGGGCTGGCCCATCGAGCCGGCGCGCACCGCCACCCCGGGCGGGTTGCCGACCATGCAGGTGCTTTCGGTCTGGCCGTAGCCGTCGCGCAGCGTCAGGCCCCAGGCCGCGCGCACCTTCTCGATGACCTCGGGGTTCAACGGCTCGCCGGCGCCGATGACCTCATTCAGTTTCACCGCCCATTTCGCCAGGTCTTCGAGGATCAGCACGCGCCAGACGGTGGGCGGTGCACACAGCGAGGTGACGCCGCAGCGCACGATGGTGTCGAGTGTGAACTCCGCGTCGAAGCGCGCCTGGTTGACGATGAAGATCGTCGCGCCGGCGTTCCACGGCGCATAGAAGCTGCTCCACGCATGCTTGCCCCAGCCCGGTGAGCTGATGTTGAAATGCACGTCGCCGGGACGCAGGCCCAGCCAGTACATCGTGCTCAGGTGACCCACGGGGTAGCTTTGTTGCGTGTGCAGCACCATCTTCGGCTTGGCGGTGGTGCCCGAGGTGAAATACAGCAGCAGCGGGTCGGTGGCCAGCGTGGGGCCGTCGGGAGTGAAATCTGGCGACGCAGCGTCGGCCTCGGCATAGTCGGCCCAGCCCGGCGCGCTGCCGCCGACCAGCGTGCGGGTGTAGCCGCCCGGCACATCGACGAAGCGCGCCGTGGCCGAAGGGTCGGCGACCACATGGCGCATGCCCCCGCGCACGATGCGATCGTTCAGGTCTTCGGCCGCCAGCAGCGTGGTCGCCGGGCTGACCACCGCGCCGAGCTTGATCGCGGCCAGCGTCACTTCCCACAGCGCCACCACGTTGGGCAGCATCAGCAGCATGCGCTCGCCGCGCTTGACGCCGCGCGAGCGCAGCCAGTTGGCGACGCGGTTGGAGCGCTCGGCCATCTGCGCGAAGCTGAGCTTGCACTCGCTGCCGTCCTCGTTCACGACCCACAGCGCCGCCCGATGGTTGTCGCGCGCGTGCACGTCGAACCAGTCCAGCGCCCAGTTGAATCGCTCCAGGTCGGGCCAGCGGAAACCCGCCACGGCGCCGGCATGATCGCCGCGATGGCTCAGCAGGAATTCGCGGGCGGCAGCAAAGGTTTCGGTGGACGAAGCGTTCATGGTCAATGGCCGGCAAGCAGGCATGGCGCCCGGACGGACAATTGTGTAGGCTTTGGGCTCTGATCCGAGCGGAGGCCGCCGATGAAACCCGTTGTGGAATTGCTGAAGAACCGCGAGGAGGGCACGCTGTGGCACGCCCGCCCTGACGACACCGTGTTCCAGGCCCTGCAACTGCTGGCCGAATACGAGGTCGGCGCGCTGATGGTGATGGACCAGGGCAAGCTGGTCGGCGTGGTCTCCGAGCGCGACTACACGCGCAAGATCGCGCTGCAGGGGCGCAGCTCGAAGGACACGCGCGTCAGCGACATCATGACGCGGCAGGTGCTGACGGTGACGCCCGACACGGGCACGCGCAAATGCATGGCGCTGATGAGCGAGAAGAAGATCCGCCATCTGCCGGTGATCGACGGCGACACGGTGTTCGGCATGATCTCCATCCGCGACATCCTGGACGACATCATCGCCGACCATGAGCGCACCATCAGCGAGCTGGAGAACTACATCCGCTCGTAGCCTCCAGGCTGGCTGCCTTCCAGGCCGTTGCAAAATCGGCCGACACTTCCAGCAAGCGGCCAATGAGCACACCCTTTGATGCGCGCATATTGCGCGCCCTGGCCTTCGATGTCTTCGGCACCGTGGTGGACTGGCGCAGCTCGATCGTGCGCGAAGGGCAGATGCTGTCCGCCGCCAAAGACCTGAAGGTGGATTGGCCGGCCTTCGCCGACGCCTGGCGCGCCGGCTACGCCCCGGCGATGGACCGCACCCGCGGCGACGGCCAGGCCTGGGCCGACATCGACACGCTGCATCGGCAAATTCTCGACAGCCTGATCCCGCGCTTCGGCCTGCAGTCGCTGGGCGAAGCCGAGCTTGTGCACCTCAACCTCGTGTGGCACCGGCTGATGC
This sequence comes from uncultured beta proteobacterium, assembly GCA_963837675.1. Lineage (GTDB taxonomy): Bacteria > Pseudomonadota > Gammaproteobacteria > Burkholderiales > Burkholderiaceae_C > Rubrivivax. The sequence continues at coordinate 174,540 of CAWIOH010000014.1, forward strand.
CCTGGCCCGACGCGGTGGGCGGTCTGAACCGGCTCAAGGCGCGCTACCCGATCAGCACGCTGTCCAACGGCAATGTCTCGCTGCTCGTGGACATGGCGAAGAACGCCGGCCTGCCCTGGGACGCGGTGCTGTCGGGTGAGCTGATCCGCAAGTACAAGCCCGACCCGCAGGTGTATCTCATGGCGGCACGCCTGCTGGGTTGCCAGCCGGCGCAGCTGATGCTCGTGGCCGCGCACCCCAGCGATCTGCAAGCCGCCAAAGCCTGCGGACTGCGCACCGCCTACGTGCACCGCGCGCTGGAATTCGGCCCCGATGCACCCGCGCGTCCGGCACGGCCCGAGGGCTTCGACCTGGTCGCCACCGACTTCCACGACCTGGCTGCGCAGTTGTCAAGCCTGCCAGCCTGAATGAACGAAGCCGACGCCGCGCGGGTGCTGCTGCTGCGCGCCTACGAAAGCACCGGCTTCACCGGGTGGTCCGACGCCGATCGCGCCTGGGCCAGCCGCGCGGCGCTGCAGGCGGTCGGCACCGACGCGGCGAGGGACGACTTTCTCGCCGCACGCGCGCAACTGGGCTTGCAGCGGCTGGCACCGCTGGACCCGATGCTGCTTCGCTGGCGCGCCCTGCGGCCATGGCGCGGCAAAGCCTTGTTGGCCGTCGTGACATCGGGCTTGCTGTTCGGTTTGCTGGTGGACCATATCGGCAACGGCCAGCGCGTCAACCTGCTGGCGCCGCCGGTGTGGGCGGTGATCGCCTGGAACCTGGCGGTCTATGCCGTCCTGCTTTGGCACGCCGGCTTCGGATCGGGCGCGCCGGGTGCGCTGCGGCAGCGCCTGGCCAGGGCGTTGCAGCGCTGGCGCACGCGCCGGCTGGCACGCGGCGACGGCGCCAGCGCGGCCGCGTGGCGCGGCTTTGCCGCCGACTGGGCGGCAGCGAGTCTGCCGCCGAGCGGCGCGCGGGTGGCCCTGGCGCTGCACCTGGCGGCTGCCGCGCTGGCGCTCGGCCTGATCGGGGGCTTGTATCTGCGCGGCCTGGTGCTCGACTATCGCGTCGGCTGGCAAAGCACCTTTCTCGATGCCGGTACGGTCAGCGCCGCGCTGTCGATGCTGTTGGCGCCGGCCAGCGCGCTGTCGGGTATCGGCGTGCCCGATGCGACGGCGATGCAGGCACTGCGCGTCGCGCCCGGCGCGCCCGGCACGGCATCGGCCGCACCGTGGATCCATCTGTACGCGTTGCAACTGCTGTTGCTGGTGTTGTTGCCGCGGCTGGCGCTGGCGCTGTGGGCGGGTCTGCGTGCACGTCGGCTGAGCCGCCACTTCGCGTTGTCGCTGCAGGAACCTTACTTCCAACGCCTGTGCGCGCTGCAGCGCGGCGAGCCGCGTGCGGTGCGGGTGTGGCCCCACGCGCAAGCGCCCGATACGCCCGCGCAGGCCACGCTCGGCCGGCTGTTCGTGCGCCTGTTCGGTGACGGCGTGCGGCTGCGCTGCGAGCCCGTGGTGGCCCACGGTGCCGAAGACGACGTCGCGCCGCCAGCCGACGGCGAAACGCTGCGCGTGGCGCTGTTCGATCTGAGCGCCACGCCCGAAGCCGACAGCCATGGCCGCTTGCTGCAGGCCCTGGCTGGGGCCGAGCCGGCGTTGGCGCTGATCGACGAAGCGGCGTTTTCGATGCGCTTCGGCGCTGCGTCGCCGCGCCTGCCGGGGCGGCGCCAGGCCTGGTCGGCGCTGGCCGAAGCGGCCGGCAGTCCGGCCGCGTTCGTCAACCTGCAGGACGCCGATCTGTCCAACGCCGAAGCTGCGCTGCAAGAAGCGCTGGTGCCGCTGGCCGCCACGCCATGAGCGACCCGTCGGCGCCGATCCACCTGAGCCTGGTCTCGCACACCAACGTGGGCAAGACCACGCTGGCGCGCACGCTGCTGGGCCGCGATGTGGGCGAGGTGCGCGACGCCGCGCACGTCACCGAATTCGCCGACGCGCACGAGATGATGCGCACGCCGCACGGAGACGTGCTGCAGCTGTGGGACACGCCCGGCTTCGGTGACAGCGCGCGCCTGCTGCAGCGCATGCGTGCCAGCGGCAATCCGGTGGGCTGGTTCATGGGCCAGGTGTGGGACCGCTGGCGCGACCGGCCGTTCTGGGCCAGTCAACAGGCGCTGCGCCATGTGGTCGAGCGCTCCGATCTGGTGCTGTACCTGGTGAGCGCCGCCGAAGCGCCCGAAAGCGCCGGCTACGTGGCCAGCGAGATGGACTTGCTGGCCTGGGTGGAAAAGCCGGTGATCGTGCTGCTGAACCAGCTGGGTATGCCAAGCGAGCCGGCCGTCGAGGCGGCGGAAGTCGAGCGCTGGCGGCAGCATCTGGCGCGCTGGCCGTTGGTGCATGCCGTGCTGCCGCTGGACGCCTTTGCGCGCTGCTGGGTGCAGGAGTTCGTGCTGCTCGACGCCATCGCCGCGGCCTTGCCGGGTGATCGACGCGCATCGATGCAGCGCCTGTCGGACGGCTGGCGCGCGCGGCGCCTGGCCACCTACGACGCCTCGGTCGAGCTGCTGGCGCAAAGCCTGGCGCGCTTGGCGGCGGCGCGGCAGGATCTGGCGGACAACGCCGGGCTGCGGTCGAGGTTGCGCGGTCTGGGTGCCGCGCTCGGCCTGGCGGCAGACGAAAGGAATCCGATGGCGCTGGCCCAGGCGGCCCTGGCGGCGTTGGTCGATGACGAGGTGCGCAGCAGCACCGCCCAGCTGATCGCGCTGCACGGCCTGCAGGGCTCGGCGCAGGGCGAGATCCTGGCGCGGCTGGAAACGTCCTATCAACTGCACCTGCGTTGGGACGAAAGCAAGGCCGCGCTGTGGGGCGGCACGCTCAGTGGCGCGCTGGCCGGGCTGAAAGCCGACATCGTCACCGGCGGCCTCACGCTCGGCGGCGGTCTGCTGGCGGGCGGCCTGCTGGGCGCCCTGGGCGGTGCCGGGCTGGCGCGTGCAGTCAACCTGGTGCGCGGCACCGACCGATCGTGGTTGACCTGGAGCGCCGAAGCACTGGACACGCTGACCGAAGCGGCGCTGCTGCGCTATCTGGCGGTCGCGCATTTCGGCCGCGGGCGCGGCGAGTGGGAGCGTGCCGAAGCGCCGGCGCACTGGCAAGCGGTGGTCGAGCGCGCGCGGGCCGCGCGCTCGGACACGCTGGCCGCACTGTGGAATGGGCGTGACAAGCGCGCCACAAGCGATGCGGCATCGCGGCTGGCGAGCGCATTGCGAGCGCCGATCGACCATATGCTGCGCGATGCGCTGGCGCAGTTGTATCCGCATGCGCCGGTGCCGCCTGCGGCCGATGGCACCTTGCCTGGCCAACACCCTGGGGCCTGACGATGACGATCGAACTCGACCACACCCTCGTGCCGGCGCGCGACCGCAAGGCCGCGGCGGCCTTGCTGGCCGACCTGCTGGGCGTGCCCTGGGCCGAAGCGGCCAGCGCCGGGCCCTTCAGTGCGGTCTATGTCAACGAGGGCCTGACCCTGGATTTCGACCAGGTCGAGGGCGCCGTGCCATTGCAGCACCATGCGTTCCGTGTCGGCGACGCTGAGTTCGACGCCATCGTGACGCGGCTGCGCGAGCGGGGCATCGCCTTTCGCAGCACGCCGCATGGCGCGGTGGACCGGCGCATCAACACGCACCATGGCGGGCGCATCGTCTATTGGGATGAGCCCGACGGCCATGTCTGGGAGGCGCTGACGCTGAGCTACGCCCGGCGGGTGTCGCTCAGGGCTGGCTGAGCACAGTCCTTATGGACGCGGCCCGTGCATCGGTTTATGGTCCGGCCGTGAAGAGCCCCATCGACTTCTATTTCGACTTCGTTTCGCCGTACGCGTATATCGCCTCGGAGTGGATCGAGGCGCTCGCCGCGCGCCATGCGCGCACCGTGCGCTGGCATGCGGTGCTGCTGGGCGCCACCTTTGCCGCGGCCGAACTGAAGAGCCCGATGACGCATCCGCTGAAGCGCGACTATGTGCAACGCGATTTCCAGCGCTCGGCGCGTTTCGAGGGCGTGCCCTATGTGATGCCCGATGAATTCCTGGTCAGCTCGCTGCTCGCGGCGCGGGTGTTCTGGTGGCTCAACGACGGCCAAGGGCCGCAGTCCGCCACCGACTGGGCCCGCGCCGCCATGCGCGCGCGCTTCACCCGCGGCGTGGCGCTGGACGATCCCGCCGAGCTGAAGGCGTTGGCGGACGAATGCGGGGTGGATGCGCAGCAGGCCGAGGCCGCCTGGGCCGATGCCCGGTGGAAGGCGCGGCTGAAGCGCGCCAACGATGAAGCGATTGCCGCCGGCGTGTTCGGCGCGCCGTTTTTCCTGGTCGATGGCGAGCCGTTCTGGGGCAACGACCGAAAGGCGCAGATCGAGCGCTGGCTGGCGCAAGGCCCCTATTGACGTTGCGAGGACAGGCATGAAGAAAACCGTGAAATCGATGGTCGATGAGGCCACCGCCGCGATCACCACCTACAGCATCGAGGAAGCGCGCGAACTGCATGGCCGCGACGATGTGCAGTTCATCGACATCCGCGACGTGCGCGAGCTGGAGCGCGAGGGCGTGATCCCCGGTGCCTTCCACGCGCCGCGCGGCATGCTCGAATTCTGGGTCGATGAAACCAGCCCGTACCACAAGCCGGTGTTCGCGCAGAACAAGCGCTTCGTGCTGTTTTGCGCCGCCGGCTGGCGCTCGGCGCTGGCTACCAAGACCTTGCAGGACATGGGACTGCCGCAGGTTGCGCACATCGACGGCGGCTTCGGCGCATGGAAGGCGGCCGGCGCGCCGGTGGCCGACAAGGCCGCGCCCGCCAAGAAAGCCTGACCGGGCGTCGCCCGTGGGCCTTCAGCGTCGCCGCGCACCCCCGACGGCCGCGCGATGAACGTAGAAGCGCACCGGTGGCGATTCGATCCAGGCCACGCCCTTCGCATCGACCACCACCAGCTGCAGCACATGCGACCCGTTGCCTTCACCGATGGCGGCGCCGCGCCAGTCGGCCTCGCTGATGTGCAGGCTGGTGCCGCGGTACAGCGTGGGCAGCACGACACCGTCGAGCGTGACGCGCACGCGGTCGTCGGGCCGCAGCGGCGGGCTCAGGCGCGCGCCGATGTCGAAGGCCCCGGTGTTGGTATGCACCGTGCCTTGGTCTTCGGGTTTGGCGATGATCAGCGTGCGGTAGCGCGGCGCGCTCGCCGCGCTGGCGGCAGGCGCCGGCGCGGCGACGGCGGGCGCGTCGGCGACGTTCGCCGGCGGCAGATTGATGCTCGAGGCACCTGAACTGGGACGGTCCGAAAAAACCGTGCCGCCCTTGTCCTTCGATTCGTAGATGGTCTGTGCGCCCGCCAGGCCGGCCCCGAGCAGACAGATGACTGCGATCCAGCGGCGTTCCATCGTCTTGCTCCGGCTGCGGCGCGAGGCCAGTGCGCCATTCTTCCATCCGCGTGCCGAGCGCCGCAGCGCCAACGCGTGAAACCAGTCACGGCGCCGCGATGCCCCCAAACGCTTGCCCTCTCAAAAGGAAACGGCCACCATGACCAAGCAGATCGCCTGACATGGATCTCATCACCTACCTGCGCATCCAGGCGCACGCCAACGCACTGTCGAACCATCGTCTCGGCAGCGCGCTGTCGCGGCTGCCGGCCGCGGACTGGCTGGCCCCGCGCACGGGCTTCTTTCCCAGCCTGGCGCAAACGCTGAATCACGTGCTGGCGGTGGATGGCTACTACCTGGGCGCGCTGCTCGGCGAGGATCGACTGCCCGAGCGCTACCGCGACTTTCAAGCCTGCGCCGACGTCGCCGAATGGCAACGCCGCCAGCGCGCCAGTGACTTGCGCCTGGTGGCCTTCTGCGCGGCACTCGACGACGCCGACGCAGCGGTGCAACTGCCGCGCGGCGACCATGTGCAGCATGACCGTGTCGGGCATGTGCTCGCGCATCTGTTCAATCACCAAACGCATCACCGCGGGCAGGCCCATGCCATGCTCAGCGGCAGCGCCGCGATGCCGCCGCAACTCGACGAATTCATGATGCCCAGCGAGGCTCACCTGCGCCGCGACGACATGCACGCCTTCGGCTGGAGCGAGGCGGCGGTCTATGGTGCCCTGCCCGACGCGGGCGCGTGATGGCTGCCCACCTGGACACCACTCATTTGTTCGCGATCGCCGCCGCGCTCGGCTGGGCCAGCGGCTTGCGCCTGTACGCGGTGGTCTTCCTTACCGGGCTGGCCGGCGCGCTGGGCTGGGTCAGCTTGCCCGAGGGACTGAAGTTGTTGCAGCAACCGCTGTTGCTCGGCGCCAGCGGCCTGATGCTGGTCATCGAATTTGTCGCCGACAAGATCCCGGGTCTCGATTCGCTGTGGGACATGGTGCATACCGTGATCCGCATCCCGGCCGGCGCCATGCTGGCCGCAGCGGTGTTCGGCGGCGATCAGGGCAGCTGGATGCTGATCGCGGCGCTGATGGGCGGCGCCCTGGCCGCGACCAGCCACGTCGCCAAGGCCACTACGCGCGCGGCGGTGAACACCTCGCCCGAGCCCTTTTCCAACCTGGGCCTGTCACTGGCGGGCGATGCCGCGGTGCCTGGCATGCTGTGGCTGGCCTGGCAGCATCCGGGGTGGTTCTTCGGCGCACTGGCGCTGGGCCTGCTGTTGATGCTTGCGCTGACGCTGTCGCTGATGAGGTTCCTGCGCACCCTGTTCGGGCGCTGGCGTGGCAGGCGGCCGGCGCTGTCGTGATCGGCGTTGCCGATTCAGCGCACGAACCAGGTCGATGGCGCGAGCCAGCGACGCGGCGCGCGCCGCAGGTGCAGTGGGCCGTTGAAGTCGCTGTCGAAATCCGATGGCGCACCCGAAAGCGGCGGCATCGACAGGGCAAAGCCGCTGCTGTCGCGGCGCCAGCCGCTGGGGCGCAAGGCCTGGCGTTCCGCCTCGGCACTGGCCAGCACGAATTGCAGGCCCAGGCGCTGCAGCTCACTGCCCGGGTAGGCGCGGCACACCAACAGCACGTCGCGCGCATACAGCGCGCTGTGCAACATCTGCTTCAGGTCGATGCCCTGGCCCAGTTCGCGCATCAATTCCTGGTGGATGCGGTTGGCAAGCTGCAGACGGTGATCTTGGTGCATCGCGGGGCCCGGCGAGTCGTTGGATGTTTGTTCTTGTTGTTGACAACCATTGTGTCGTCGCCGGCGTTCGTGCCCACCCCCTAATTCAGCAGGGGCCATCGGTCAGAATCGATGCCCAGATGGATGTAACCACCGCGGCTGCTGCTGCCGCACGACCTGAAGGCTTCCTGCGCGTCGGCGAGGTGCTGGCGCGTGCCGGCCACCCGCACCCGCCGCAGTGGCTGGAAGTGGCCGCTCGCACTGCCCAGCAGGCGGCGGACGCGCTGGGCGTGGCGCTGGGGCAGATCGCCAAGAGCGTGATCTTCCGCCGCCTGAGCGATGACCGGCCGGTGCTGGTGGTGGCTTCTGGCGACCGGCGCGTCGACGAAGGCAAGCTGGCGGCATTGACCGGTGCCGTCGGCCGCGCGAATGCCCAGTTCGTCAAGCTGCGCACCGGCTTCGCCATCGGTGGCGTGTCGCCGGTGGCGCTGAGTGAAGCACCGTTGATGCTGATCGATCGCGAATTGCAGCGCTTCGATCTGCTCTGGGCGGCCGCCGGCCATCCGAATGCCGTCTTCCGCCTGACGCCGGCCGAACTGCTCGCGTTGACGGGCGCGCCGCTGGTCGACGTGGTGCAGGCATGCGATCCCGGCAGCGTGCCCAGCCCGTGCATCGACGTGTGCCGCATGGATGCCGCCAGCGGCCTGTGCGCAGGCTGTGCGCGCTCGCTCGACGAAATAGCCGGCTGGTCCGCGATGAGCGCCGACACCAAGCGCGAGGTCTGGCGTCGCATCGCCGAGCGCCGCGCCGAATCTCCGATCCCGGCCAGTCAGAGCAATCGCCAATGAAGACCTTGCGTTTCTGGTTTGACCCGATTTCGCCCTATGCCTACCTGGCCTTCGAGCATTTGCCGCAGGCGCTGGAGGGTTGCACCTATCTGGTCGAGTACCGGCCCGTGCTGTTCGCAGGCCTGCTCGGCCATTGGGGGCAGAAAGGGCCGGCCGAGATCGAGCCCAAACGCGCCTGGACCTTCCGCCAGGTGGCCTGGGCGGCCCACAGCCTGGGCATCCCGATGGCCGTGCCGGCGCAGCACCCCTTTCATCCGCTGGCGCTGCTGCGCCTGGCCGTGGCCAGTGCGCCGATGGGCGGCTTGCCCAACCGACGCGTCGTCGAACTGCTGATGCGCCATGCCTGGCGTGGCGGCGGCGATGTCAACGATGCCGAGCGGCTGCGTCAGCTGACCGATGCCGTGGCACCGCAGCGCGACCCGGCCAGCGCCGCGGTCAAGGCCGAACTGCGGGCGCACACCGATGCAGCGATCGCGCTCGGCTTGTTCGGTGTGCCGACGATCGAGCTCGACGGCCGGTTGTTCTGGGGCCTGGACGCGCTGCCGATGGTGCGCGCCGCGCTGCTCGGCGACGACTGGTTCGATGGCCCCGCCTGGGACGCGGCCGGCCGCGTGCCTGCGGGCGTGCAGCGACGCACCTGAGCGGCGCGGGCCGAACGACTTCAGTCGTGCTTGTGCTTGCCTCTGTGGCCGCCTTTGTAGTTCTGCTGGTACCAGCCGTCCTGGACGAAGTACACCGGCTGGGCGCAGGCGTCGTACGCGGCGCAGTGTTTTTGCCAGTGCTTCGCGTGGCCGGGTGGCACATGCATGTAGATCGGTTGGCGCACCAGCGCGACCTTGTTGGTGTGCACCACCACCGGCTGCGCATAGACCAGCACCGGCGGTGTGGCGACGCGGCCGATGTCGACGCGGCCGTAGACGCCGGGCTGGCTGATGGCCACGGACACACCGACCTCGGTGGCCAACACCGGCAGGGCCGACGTGGCAAGGGCGAGCGACAGGCAAAGCTTCTTCATCAAGACTCCAGCAGCGAGGTGTCGCGCATTTGACGACCTCGCGCGGGCCTGGGCGCACCGCCGGCCAGGCGAAGTGTTACCGGCGGTAGCGGCATGCGCGCATGCCGCGCGCGTCACTTCCAGGCGAAACGAGGCTGCTCGAAGTGCGCCACACGTGTCGGCCGGCCGCAAATGCACAGCTCGCGAAACTGGTACAGCACGGCCGCGGTCGGTGCGGCGATCCAGCTGTCGCCCACCGGCATGCGCAGTACCGGCTGCACGCTGTCCTCGCGCCGCTCGAGCATGGGCGCATCGGCACGCAGGAATTCCTCGACCGGGATGCGATGCAGGCTCTGGACTTCCTGCGGGTTGGGCCGCATCGTGCGCGCGGCGCCGGCCCACACCAGCACCGGCGTGATGACGTAGCCCGAGCGGCTGACGAAATCATCCAGCCGGCCGAGCACGCTGTCGGCGCCCAGGCACAGGCCGACCTCTTCTTCCAGCTCGCGCAGCGCCGCCTGCTCCACCGTCTCCCCGGCATCGACGCGGCCGCCGGGCAAGGCCCACTGGCCGGCATGGTGGCGCAGGCCGCCCGAGCGCCGCGTCAGCACCAGCGCGGCGGAGGTGCTCCAGGTGGCGTGCGTGGCCAGGCCCGACAGGTCGGCGCCATGGCCTTCGTCGGTGATGGCCACCGCCACCGCCGCGGCATGCCCGGCGGCGGCGTCTGCGGTTTGCACGGCGAAGCCGCACAGGTGCTCGAGGATGCGCTGCCTCAACGCCTCGTCACGTTGCATGGAATCCGGCGCGGCTTACCACTTGTTGCGCAATTCACGCAGTCTGACGAACACCGTCTTGGCATCGGGCTGTTCCGGCAGCTCGGGGAAGCGCTCGCGCAGCCGGGCGATCAGGCTCTTGCTGCCCAGACGGAAGAAGGCGTTGAATTGTTTTTCCTCGGCCAGCGTGGTGACGATCGATGTCGCCGGGTCGTGGCCGCTGACCTTGGGCAGCAGGGCCGAGGCCTCGGCATTGTCGGGCTCGCGATCGAGCGTGAACTTCAGGTTGTTCTCGATGTAGTCGTGGCCGGGATAGACCTGCGTGTTCGCGGGCAACCGGGCGAGTTGCTCGACGAATGTGGCGTACAGCGCGGCCGGATCACCGCCGTTGTGGCAGTTGCCGGCGCCGGCGTTGAACAGCGTGTCGCCCGAAAACAGCGCCGGCGTGTCGGTGTGCGAGCGCAGGCAGATGTGACACAGGGTGTGCCCCGGCGTGTCCAGGCACTCCAGTTCCACGCGCTTGCCGACCTTGATCACGTCGCCGGCCTTCAGACCGCGATCGACGCCGCGGATCTTGCCGGCCGCGTTGTGGTGCGCCAGCAGCTTGGCGCCGGTGGCCGCCACCACCGCATCGTTGCCACCGGTGTGGTCGTGGTGCTCGTGGGTGTTGAGGATCTGCGTGATGCGCCAGCCGCGCACGCGCGCTGCATTCAGGCACTTCTCGTGGTCGAGCGGGTCGATGGCCAGCGCCTCACCGCTGTCCGGACAGGCGATGAGGTAATTGAAGTTGCGGTAGGCATTGCCGGTCCAGATGCGTTCGACGATCACGATCGAGCCTCCTTGGGGTTGACGCCGTGATTGTAGGAAGCGACCTCGCGAAGGAAGTCGAGCAGCCGTTGCGCGGTCTTCTGGGGTTGCTCCTGCTGCACCCAATGCCCCGCGCCGGGCACGACGAAGCTGCCGCGCCACTGCGTGCAGGCGCGGTGCTGCATGCGCTGCAGCTCACCCGGCTTCTGGAACATGCCCCAATCCGCCGCGCCGGCGATGAAGCAGGCCGGCACGTCGATCGTGCGCCCGGCCCAGGCCCGCAGTTCGTCCACGCGGCGCGGGTCGCTGCTGCAGCGGTACCACTGCAGCCCTCCCTGGAAGCCGGTGCGGGCGAATTGCGCCGCATACACTGCGAGTTCGCCTTCGGACAACCAGCGGTTGGCGGCGATCTGCGCCGGCGTCGGCAGCTGCGACGCCACTGTCTCGGCCATGCCCTTGTGCAGATCCATCACGTAGTACTCGGGCAACTGCGCCAGTTCGTCGGCGCACCAGGCCTGCAACGCGAACGGCCGGTTGCCTGGCCAGTCGGCGCTTTTCATGTGGTAGTAGGCGCGCAGGAAGGCATGCAGCCCTTGTGGGCAGTGAAGCATCTCGGCATTGGCGCCGCGCGTGCCGTAGTGCGCCTGGTAGTGCTTGCGCGGCCGCGGCAGCGTCGCCAGCGCTGCATGAATGTCGGCTGCGCCGGCGGCGGTCGGCGGCCCACCGAAAGGCGCGCTCATCAGTGCCACGGAAGCGAAAAGGTCCGGCCGCTGCAACGCACACCATGCCGCCACCGGCGAACCGAAGTCATGGCCGACGACGCTGGCGACGCGCCCCACGCCCAGCGCATCGAGCAGCGCCACTGCGTCGCGCACCAGGTTCGTCATGCCGAAGGGTTGCAGGTCGGCGTCGTAGCCATCGTCCCAGCCGGTGGTGCGGCCGTAGCCGCGCTGGTCTGGCGCGATGACGTGGTAGCCGGCGCCGGCCAGCAGCGGCATCAGCTTGCGCCAGCTGTAGGCCAGCTCGGGAAAACCATGCAGCAGCAGCACGACGGGATTGCCCGGCATGCCGACCTCGAGCAGATGCATGTCGAGGCCATTGACGCCAGGAACGCGGCGCGACCCGATCCCGGCGGGCAAGGGCAAGGGCAACGGCGCGGCGCTCAGATCCATATCCAGGGCGCAACGCGCTGTGCCAGGGCCCGCGCCACATGATTGCGCCACAGCGCGCCGTAGGCCCGGTTGTCGAAACCACGTACGCCGTCCAGGCGCGGCACCTCGGCAAAGCGACGCACGATGTGCAGGCCAGCAGGCCGGGTGTCGATCAGTGCCCGGAAGCGCTGCTCGGCACTGGTCGGCGTCGCGTCCTGACGCAGCTGGCGGTATACGCCGCGGATCAATGTGTCGTAGGCGCGATGGTTCCAGCGCATCAGGTACATGTCCAGCCAGGGCATCGGCCAGTTGCGGCAATGGCAATACAGGTCGGCGTCGGCGGGCTGGCTGTGGATCAGCCGCGCCAGGTTGCGGATCTTGTAGCGCCCGGTGACCTTCCAGATGTGGGCTGCCGAGCCCATCGCGGCGATCAGCCTCGAATGCCGCATGGCGTGGTCGACGAGCTTGAACTCGCCATAACCACGCCCGTGCCGTGCCGGATAGTCGAGCCCGAAATGGCCGATCAGCTCGACCCGGTCGGCCAGGCCGGCCGCGACTGCGCGCTGCGCAAATGGGCGCAGGTCGAAGCCGGAGTTCTCGCACAGCACCAGCGCATCGAAGCTGCCGCGTGACAGCAGCCCGAGATAGAACTCGAAGGCCTCCAGATAGTCCTGCAGCCGCAATGCCGGGTCGCGGCGCGCCAGGTTGCGCGCGTCCGGCGGCGCGACGATCGTTGCCGTGAGCAACACGACATGCGGGGGCGGGTTCGACATCGAGCCCGCATTCTGGCTGCGTTACGGCTCGGGCGCGCGCCTGCGTTCAAGGGGTCTAAGATGCGGGCCGCCCGCTCCCTACTCGTTCGATCCTGCGGTGGCGCCAACGATGAAATTCCAGGACTACTACCAGACCCTCGGCGTGGCGCGCGACGCCAGCGCCGACGACATCAAACACGCCTATCGCAAGCTGGCGCGCAAGTTCCACCCCGATCTGAACAAGGAAGCCGACGCCGAGGCCAATTTCAAAAAGGTGGGTGAGGCCTATGAAGTGCTGAAGGACGCGGAAAAGCGCGCCGCCTACGATGACGTCGGCAAACGCTGGCAGGGCGGCGCGGATCAGCCGCCGCCGCCCGACTGGAACGCCGGCTATGAGTTCAGCGGCGCCGATGCCGGCGGCGGCTTTGCCGACCACAGCGATTTCTTCGAGGCCTTGTTCGGCCGCCGCGCTGCTGGCGCGCGTGGGCGTGGCCAGGGCATGCCGCGTGCGCAGGACCACCATGCCAAGGTGCTGATCGACCTGCTCGATGCCTATCGCGGAGCGCAGCGCAGCATCCGCCTGCAGGTGCCGCAACTCGACGCGCAGGGCCGGCTGTCGCTGGCCGAGCGCACGCTCGACGTGGCCATCCCGCCGGGTGTGCGCGAAGGCCAGCATCTGCGCCTGGCCGGCCAGGGGGCGCCGGGATTCGATGGCGGGCCGGCCGGCGATCTGTACCTGGAGATCGGCTTTCACCCGCATGCGCTGTTCCGCGTCGATGGTCGTGACGTCTATGCCGACCTGCCGCTGGCGCCGTGGGAGGCAGCGCTGGGTGCCAGCATCGACGCGCCGACCCCCGACGGCAGCGTGACGCTCAGTGTGCCGCCGGGCTCGGCCGATGGGCGCAAGTTGCGCCTCAAGGGCAAGGGCATACCGGGCAAGACACCGGGCGATCTTTATGTGGTGTTGCGCATCGCCATGCCGCGCGAGGCCGGCGCCGCGCAGCAACAGGCCTGGCGCGATCTGGCCAAGGCCTACGGCAGCGGCTTCGATCCGCGCGCCGCGATGGGAGTGAAATGATGCGCACGACCCTGTCCGTCCTGCACTGCGAGGTGGTGGAAGAAGACATCGAGATGTCGCTGGGCCAGCTGTGCCAGGCTTGTGGTGCCGAGCATGAACTGGTGCAGCAACTGGTGGCGCACGGCGTGCTGCAGCCGCGCGGCGATGCGCCGCAGGCCTGGGTCTTCGTCGGCAACAGCCTGCAGCGCACGCGCACCGCGCTGCGGCTGATGCACGATCTGGAACTGAACCCGCCGGGCGCTGCACTGGCGGTGGATTTGCTCGAGCAGATCGAGCGGCTGAAGCGCGAGCTGCGCGCGCTGGCGGCGCCAGCGCGTGATTGAAAGCGGCGGCTGACGGCCGCCGCCACTCACCACGCCCGCGGGTCCAGCCGATACAACTGCGCCAGCGCCTCGTAGACCTCGGCGGCCTCTTCGGCCAGGGCCTGCGGCCGCTCGAAGAACGCCTCGGTGGCGACGGCGAAGTATTCGGCCGGGTCGCTGGCGCCGTAGGCATCGAGCACCGCCGAGGGTGTGTGTCGCAGCCGCTCGAACGCGGCGCCCATCACTGCCGACCAGCGTCGGCGCGCGGCGGGGCCGGGCAGGAACGGCTGTCCATCCGCCGCGCCACTGTCCTGGTCGATCTGGTGGGCGAATTCGTGCAACACCACGTTGCGGCCGTCATGGCCGTCGGCGGCGCCGTCCAGCACCTGTTGCCACGCCAGGATGACCTGCCCCTGGCCCCAGGATTCGCCGGCCAGCGTCTGCTGCCGGACGTCGACCACGCCGCCTTGCAGGTGCTGCGTGCGCTGCACCACGAACACATCCGGATAGACCAGCACCTGGCGCAAGCGCGGGTAACACTCGGCATCGGCAGCGCCGATCAGCAGCAGGCAGGCCAGCGCCGCGATGGTGATGCGTACTTCGTCGTCGATGGCCTGGCCTTGGCAACCGATGAACGGCTTTTCGGCGACGAACACCTGGATCTGGCCTTCCAGCCGCTGGCGCAGGACTTGCGGTAGCTGCGCTGTCAGCGGAACGCGGTGCGTCAGGATCGTTGTCCAGGCAGCCGGAAAGGGCCGTTGCTTCAGCCGTCTGCGACGGTAGGCCGTCCACCAGGGCTGCGCCAGCAACGCCGCGAAGGCTGGCAGCACCAACCCGGCCAGGGCCAGCAGCGGCAGCGCGGCCTGGATGTTCGCGGCGGCGTTCACCCTGGTGAAGATGGGACCGGGGTCTGTCGATTCAAGCGCTAAGGGTTAGCCAGTAGTGGACAACGCGAGCGCGAAGGGGCATCGTTTCCGACCGCGTCGTATCAACTCCTGGGAGGCACATGAGCACGAGCCTGAAAATCAACGGCAAGACCACGACGGTGCAAGCCGAACCCGACACCCCGCTGCTGTGGGTGATCCGCGACGAGGTCGGCTTGACCGGCACCAAGTTCGGCTGCGGGGCGTCGCTGTGCGGCGCCTGCACGGTGCACCTCGACGGCGTGGCGGTGCGTTCCTGCCAGACGCCGCTGTCGGCGGCTGCCGGCAAGTCGGTCGCGACCATCGAGAGCCTGGGCGCCGACAACACCCATCCGCTGCAGAAGGCCTGGATCGCGCACGACGTGCCGCAGTGCGGGTACTGCCAGTCCGGCCAGCTGATGAGCGCGGCCGCGCTGCTGGCGAGGAACAAGAACCCCAGCGACGCCGACATCGACGCCGCGATGAGCGGCAACATCTGCCGCTGCGGCACCTATGGCCGCATCAAGGCCGCGATCAAGACCGCCGCCGCCGGCATGCGCACCACCTGAAGGAGCCGACCATGACCCAACACATCGAACCTTCCGCGCCGCCGGCGGCCACGGGCCTGTCGCGCCGCCAATTCGTGCAGGCCAGCGCCGCCGTCGGTGGCGGCCTGCTGCTGGGCGTGTCGCTCGGTGGCGCCGGTCCGGCGCGCGCCGCCGCGATGATGTACACGCCCAATGCCTGGGTGCACATCGCCGACGACAACACCATCACGCTGATCTCGGCCCGCTCCGAGATGGGACAGGGTGTCTACACCTCGATGCCGATGCTCATTGCCGAAGAGCTGAATGTCGACTTCAGGTCCGTCAAGGTGGCGATCGCGCCGCCCGACACCAAGCTGTACGGCAACGCGCTGCTCGGCGGCCCGCAGCTGACCGGCGGCTCGACCTCGGTGCGCGACGGCTGGGAGAAGCTGCGTGTCGCCGGCGCGCAGGTGCGCATGATGCTGGTGTCGGCCGCCGCGCAGCAGTGGAGCGTGCCCGAGGCACAGTTGCGCGCTGAAGACGGCATGGTG
Organism: uncultured beta proteobacterium; assembly: GCA_963837675.1. GTDB lineage: Bacteria > Pseudomonadota > Gammaproteobacteria > Burkholderiales > Burkholderiaceae_C > Rubrivivax. The sequence continues at coordinate 190,332 of CAWIOH010000014.1, forward strand.
CTCGGCCCGGCTGGCCAGAAGGCCAGCTACGGCAGCCTGGCCGCCGCGGCGTCGAAGTTGCCGGTACCCGAGAAGCCGGCGCTGAAGGATCCGAGCCAGTTCACGCTGGTCGGCAAGCGCACGCGGCGGCTGGACACGCCGGCAAAGACCAACGGCACCGCCGAGTTCGGCATCGACGTCAAGCTGCCAGGCATGGTCTACGCATCGCTCCAACAGTGCCCGGTGATCGGCGGGACGGTCAAGGGCTTCGATGCGGCCAAGGCCAAGACGATGCCCGGCGTGATCGACGTGGTGCAAATCCCGGACGGCGTGGCGGTGGTCGCCGACAGTTGGTGGCGTGCCAGGAAGGCGCGCGACGCACTGAACGTGCAGTGGGACGAAGGCCCCACCGCGGGACTGAGCACCCAGCTGATGTACGCCGGCACGCAGGCCGCAGCATCCAGCGGCACGCCGATACCGCTGAAGGCCATCGGCGATGCCGACGCGGCGATGAAAGGCGCGACGAAGATTGTCCAGGCCGATTACGTGATGCCGCTGCTGTCGCACTCGCCGCTCGAGCCGATGAACTTCACCGCCTGGGTGCATGACGGCAAGGTCGATCTGATCGGGCCGACGCAATGGCAGGACGCGGCGGCCGGCGCGGTGGCGAAGGTGGTCGGCGTGCCGCCGGAGAACGTCACGCTGCGCACTACCTTCCTCGGCGGTGGCTTCGGCCGGCGCATCGACATCGACTTCATCATCCAGGCGGCGCAGATCTCCAAGGCCGTGGGCAAACCGGTGAAGCTGGTGTGGACGCGCGAAGACGACATGACGCATGACTTCTACCGGCCGATGGCGTTCACGCAGATGGCCGCGGCGGTGGGCGCCGACGGCAAGCCCACCGCGCTGACCTTCCGCCTGACCTCGCAGTCGGTGACCGGCCGCATCTTCGGCCTGCCGGAGAATGTCTCCGACCCGCTGATGACCGAAGCGGCGATCACCGGCTACGCCATTCCGGCGGCGAAGTACGAGACCGTGAAGTACGACACCGGCTTGCGCGTCGGCTACTGGCGTTCGGTGAGCCATGCGCTGAACGCGTTCTCCAACGAGAGCTTCTTCGACGAGCTGGCAGTTGCCGCGGGCAAGGACCCGCTACGAGTACCGCCTGAGCCTGCTCGGCAGCGCGCCGCGCTACGCCAACGTGCTGAAGCTTGCCGCCGACAAGGCCGGCTGGGGCAAGAAGGCGCCGGCCGGGCACTTCCGCGGCATCGCGCTGATGGAGGGCTACGACACCTACATGGCACAGGTGGCCGAGATCTCCGTCGACGAAGGGCGGCCAGATCAAAGTGCACAAGGTGACGGTGGCGGCCGACCTGGGCCGCATGGTCAACCCCGATACCGTGGAAGCGCAGATCCAGTCGAGCATCGTGTTCGGCCTGACCGCGGCGCTGTGGGGCGAGATCACGCTGGACAAGGGCCGCGTGCAGCAGACCAACTTCGACCGTTACCGCCTGATGCGCATGAACGAGGCGCCGCAGATCGACATCGTCTTGGTGGACAGCAAGGAGAAGCCCGGCGGCATTGGTGAGCCGGCCACGGCGCTGATCGGCCCGGCGGTGGGCAATGCACTCTTCGCCGCCACCGGCAAGCGGCTGCGTCGTATGCCCTTCACGCCCGACAACATCGCCTTGGCCTGAACCTGCGGCCTGCCGCCGCCTTGGTGCGCATCGCCGGGGCGGGCGGCGTCGCGACGTCGAATTCGATTGGCGCTTGACGACTGGGCTCGGCGTAGTTATATTTTCGACCGACCGTTTGGTCGAATTTATAGTGAAGAGCAAGGACAGCGATGATCGATCACGATGCGCAGCGCACCGCCGACCTGGTGCGCGCAGGCATGTTCGTCAACGACCGCGCCTCCAAGTGGCTGGGCATGCAGGTGCTGAGCGTTGTACCGGGCCAGGCGGTGCTGACGATGACGGTGCGCGACGAAATGCTCAACGGCCATGACATCTGCCATGGCGGCCTGATCACCACGCTGGCCGATTCGGCCTTCGCCTTTGCCTGCAATTCGTACAACGAATTCAGCGTGGCCTCGGGCTTCACAGTCGAATTGCTGGCACCTGGCCGCCTGGGCGACGTGCTCACCGCGACCTGCAAAGAGGTGTCGAAAGCCGGCCGCACGGGGGTCTATGACGCCGAAGTCACCAACCAGCAGGGCACGCGCGTGGCGCTTTTTCGCGGGCGCTCGCACACCGTCAAGGGCAAACCGGCGGTGGCCGCCTGACACCCACGGCAGCGAAGGACAGCGATGCCCGTCAAACACCCGCAACCCGGCGACCTCGAGCCGATCGAAACCGCCAGCCGCGACGAATTGCAGTCGCTGCAACTGCAGCGGCTGAAACACACGCTGCAGCAGGCCTATGCGCATGTGCCGCACTATCGCAAGGCATTCGATGCGGCCGGCGTGCATCCGGCGGACTGCAAGTCGCTGGCCGATCTGGCGAAGTTCCCGTTCACGACCAAGGGCGAACTGCGCGACAACTACCCCTTCGGCATGTTCGCGGTGCCGCGCGAAAAGGTGGTGCGGGTGCACGCCAGCAGCGGCACCACCGGCAAGCCGACGGTGGTGGGCTACACCCAGCAGGACATCGACACCTGGGCCGGCCTGGTGGCGCGCAGCATTCGCGCCAGCGGCGGGCGTGCCGGCGACATCCTGCACGTGGCCTACGGCTATGGCCTGTTCACCGGCGGGCTGGGCGCGCACTACGGCGCCGAGCGGCTGGGCTGCACCGTGGTGCCGATGGGCGGCGGCCAGACGGAAAAGCAGGTGCAGCTGATCACCGATTTTCGCCCCGACATCATCATGGTCACGCCCAGCTACATGCAGGTGATCATCGAGGAAATGGTGCGCCAGGGGCTGGACCCGCGCGCGTCGTCGCTGAAGGTCGGCATCTTCGGCGCCGAGCCCTGGACCGAGGCGATGCGCCACGACATCGAGGTCCGCGCCGGGCTGGATGCGGTGGACATCTATGGCCTCAGCGAAGTGATGGGCCCCGGTGTCGCCAACGAGTGCATCGAAACCAAGGACGGCCCGGTGATCTGGGAGGACCACTTCTTCCCGGAGATCATCAACCCCGAGACCGGCGTGCCGGTGGCCGAGGGCGAGGAAGGCGAACTGGTCTTCACCACCTTGACCAAGGAAGCGCTGCCAGTCATCCGCTACCGCACGCGCGACCTGACCCGGCTGCTGCCGCCGACCGCGCGCAGCATGCGTCGCATGGGCAAGATCGTCGGGCGCAGCGACGACATGCTGATCATTCGCGGCGTCAACGTCTTCCCGACGCAGGTGGAAGAGCTGGTGCTGAAGCACGGCCAGTTGTCGGGCCAGTACCAGCTGGTGGTGACACGCCAGGGCGCGCTGGACGAGGTGCAGGTGCTGTGCGAGTTGGCGCCGGGCCACGAAGGCGCCGAGCGCGCGGCCGTGGCGCATGGGCTGCAAGCTCGCATCAAGACGCTGATCGGAATCAGCACCACCGTCAGCGTGGGCGCGCCCGAATCGATCGAGCGCACGCTCACCGGCAAGGCCCGGCGCGTGATCGACAAACGCCCGAAATAGGCCCAACCGCGAAGCGCCTTCGGCCTGAGCGACAGCATTTCAGGAGACCGCATGTACACGCAAGCGATGGACACGATGGCGCGCGAAGGCGCCGGCAAGCTCGAACGGGTGCTCAGCGCCGACGAGCAGGCGTTGCAGGACCGCTTCGACGCGCGCATCGACGGCGGAGACTTCATCGAGGCCAAGGACTGGATGCCCGACAACTACCGCAAGACGCTGCTGCGCCAGATCAGCCAGCATGCGCACAGCGAGATCGTCGGCATGCTGCCCGAGGGCAACTGGATCAGCCGCGCGCCCACGCTCAAGCGCAAGGCGATCCTGCTGGCCAAGGTGCAGGACGAAGGCGGCCATGGCCTGTACCTGTATGCCGCCGCCGAAACCCTGGGCACCAGCCGCGACCAGATGGTCGACGCGCTGCACAGTGGCAAGGCCAAGTACAGCAGCATCTTCAACTACCCGACGCTGACCTGGGCGGACATCGGCACCATCGGCTGGCTGGTCGACGGCGCGGCGATCATGAACCAGGTGCCGATCTGCCGCTGCAGCTACGCGCCCTATGCGCGCGCGATGATCCGCATCTGCCGCGAAGAGAGCTTCCACCAGCGTCAGGGCTACGACAGCCTGCTGACGATGATGAAGGGCGGCACCGACGCGCAACGGGCAATGGTGCAGGACGCGGTGAACCGTTGGTGGTGGCCCTGCCTGATGATGTTCGGCCCACCCGACGATCAATCGCCCAACTCGGCGCAGGGCATGCGCTGGGGCATCAAGCGCGTGTCCAACGACACGCTGCGGCAGAAGTTCGTCGATGCCTGCGTGCAGCAGGCCGAAGTGCTGGGCGTGAGCCTGCCCGACCCGCACTTGAAATGGAATGCCGAACGCGAGCACTGGGACTTCGGCGCGATCGACTGGGCCGAGTTCTGGAACGTGGTCGGCGGCGAGGGCCCGTGCAACCGTGAACGCCTGGCCCAGCGCGTCAAGGCGTGGGACGACGGCGCGTGGGTGCGCGAGGCGGCCATGGCCCATGCCAGCAAGCAAGCGATGAAGGAGGCGGCATGAGCGCTTTGCGCTCCTGCCGCCAGTCGGCGAACACTGCGCACCCTCCTGCCCCCCGCCGAGCGGGGGGTTCCGGCCGGAACGACGCACGGGTCGCTACGCGACCTTCTGAAACCCGAACTCCGGAGGCAGCATGAGCAACACCGAATGGCCGCTGTGGGAAGTCTTCGTTCGCACCAAGGCCGGCCTGGATCACAAGCACTGCGGCAGCCTGCACGCCGCCGACCCGAAGATGGCGGTGCAGATGGCGCGTGATGTGTACACGCGGCGCCAGGAAGGCTGCAGCGTGTGGGTGGTGCGCAGTGACCAGATCGTCGCCAGCGACCCCGGCGACAAGGACATGTACTTCGACCCGGCCGAGGACAAGGTCTATCGCCACCCGACCTTCTACAAGCTGCCCGAGGCGGTGGACCACATGTGAGCCCTGCGATGCAAGCCTCGATCCAACTCCCCGCCGACCCGAAGCTGCAATACCTGCTGCGCATCGGCGACACCTGCCTGATCCTCGGCCAGCGCCTGGGCGAATGGTGCGGCCATGCGCCGGTGCTCGAAGAGGACATCGCGCTCGCCAACATGGCGCTCGACCTGATCGGCCAGGCGCGCGGGGTGCTCACGCTGGCCGGCCAATGTTGCGCGCCGGTGCTCGACGAAGACCAGCTGGCCTTCCTGCGTGACGAGCGCGACTACCGCAACCTGACCTTGGCCGAACTGCCGCGCGGGGATTTCGCCTTCACCGTGCTGCGCAACGCCATGTTGTCCACCTGGCTCAAGGCGCTGTGGGAGCGGCTGCGCGACAGCAGCGACGGCGAGCTGGCGGGCATCGCCGGCAAGGCACTGAAAGAGTCGCGCTATCACCAGCAACATGCCGCCGACTGGGTGCAACGCCTGGGTGACGGCACGGAGGAATCGCGTCGCCGCATCGAGGCTGCACTGGCGACGTTGTGGCCCTACGCCGCCGAGCTGTTCGAGGCGGATGCCGTCGATCAAGCCGCCGAGGTCAGCGCACTGGGCCCGTCATGGGCCAGCCTGCGCGAGCCCTGGCTGGCCGAGATGAACGAAGTCTTCGACGAAGTGCACCTGAGCATGCCGAAGGAGAGCGCCTTCCGCAGCACCGGCAGCCGCGGCGTGCACAGCGAGCACATGGGTTACATCCTGGTCGAGTTGCAGCACCTGCAGCGCGCCTACCCCGGGGGAGTGTGGTGAACGCCACGCTGGATGCCACGCGCACCGAGCGGGCCTGGGCTGCGCTCGACAACGTGCCCGATCCCGAGGTGCCGGTGCTGTCGGTGCGCGACCTGGGCATCGTGCGCGACGTGCTCGACCACGGTGAAGCCATCGAAGTCGTGCTCACGCCCACCTACTCCGGTTGCCCGGCCACCGAGGTCATCGAGCAAAGCGTGCGCGACGCGTTGCACGGCGCCGGCCTCGGCCCGGCACGCATCACGCACCGGCGCGCACCGGCCTGGACCACCGACTGGATCAGCGCTGATGGCAAGCGCAAGCTGCGCGACTACGGCATCGCACCGCCGGGCCCGGTGGCCGCGGGCGGCGCGATGCCGATCCGCATCGTCGGCCGCCGCGCTGCGCTGGTGCCTTGCCCGCGCTGCGCCAGCCCGCGCACCGAGCGGCTGTCGGCCTTCGGTTCGACTGCCTGCAAGGCGCTGTACCGCTGTCTGGCCTGCGCCGAACCGTTCGAGCATTTCAAGCCGATATGAGCAGTCCACTGTTCCACGATTTGCGCGTGCGCCGCATCGAAGCGGACACGGCCGAGGCGTCGATCGTCACCTTCGACGTACCGCCCGAGCTGCGCGCGGTCTTCGGCTTCACGCAGGGCCAGTACCTGACGCTGCGCACCACCATCGACGGGCAGGATCTGCGCCGCAGCTACAGCATCTGCGCCGGGGTCGATGACGGCGAGCTGCGTGTCGGCGTGCGCAAGGTCAAGGGCGGCGTGTTCTCCAACTGGATCAATCAGCAGCTGCAACCCGGCGACACGATCAGCGTGATGGCGCCGCAAGGGCGTTTTTTCGTGCCGATCGAGCCCGAGCAGCGACGTCACCATGTCGGCATCGCCGGCGGCAGCGGCATCACGCCGATCCTGTCGATCATGAAGACGGTGCTCGGGCGCGAGCCGATGAGCCGCTTTACGCTGATCTACGGTAACCGCATGCTGCGCTCGACGATGTTCAAGGAAGAGCTGGAGGACCTGAAGAACCGGTACATGGCGCGGCTGTCGCTGCACCACGTGTTCAGCGACGATCCCACCGATGCGCCATTGAACATGGGCTTGATCAACCGCGACAAGATTGCCGCTTTCCTGCAAGGCGTGCTGCCGGCGGACTCGATCGAGCAGGTCTACATCTGCGGCCCATTCCAGATGAACGACGAGGCCGAGGCTGCGCTGCTGGCCGCTGGTGTGCCCGAGGGCCGCATCCACATCGAGCGCTTCGGTGTGGCCACGCCCACCGGCGAAAGCGTCGGCGCGGTGGTGCACGAGGCCAAACCGGGCGATGCCGAGCAGGCCCGCATCGTCATCATCCGCGATGGCATGCGCCGCGAGATCGAGTTCCGCAAAGACCAGCCGAGCATCCTCGACGCCGCCTCCGCAGCCGGCATGGAAGTGCCGTTTTCCTGCACCAGCGGCGTGTGCGGCACCTGCCGCGCCAAGCTGGTCGAAGGCCGGGTGCGCATGGAGCGCAACTTCGCGCTCGACAAGTCGGAGCTCGCCGACGGCTTCGTGCTCACCTGCCAGGCGCACCCGCTGACCGAGCGCGTGGTTCTGTCTTTCGACGAGCGCTAGCTTCATGGCCCGCGGGCGCGCCAAGGGCTACGAGGATCAGCGCGAGGCCATCCTCGCGCGTGCCGGCGAACTGTTCGCGCTGCACGGCTACCACGCCACCTCGATGAACCAGGTGGCCGAGGCCTGCGCGCTGTCGAAGGCGACGCTCTACCACTACTACCGCGACAAGGACGCGCTGCTGGCGCACATCGCCGACGGCCATGTCTCGCGGCTGCAGGCGCTGGTGGCCGAGGTGCGTGCGCAGTCGTTGCCGCCGGAGGCGATGTTTCGCGAGCTGATGCGCCGCATCGTCGAGGAGTACGCCGACGCGCAGTCCGCGCACCGCGTGCTGACCGAAGACGTGAAGTTCCTGAACAGCGCCGAGCGGCAGCGCATCCTCGACAAGGAACGTCAGGTCGTCGCCGGCTTTGCCGCGGTGGTCGGCGCGCTGCGGCCCGAGCTCGCGCAAGCCGCGCTGGCCAAGCCGATGACGATGCTGCTGTTCGGCATGATCAACTGGATGTTCACCTGGGTGAAGCCGGGCGGCGCGCTCGACCACGCCGCGCTCGCGCCGATGGTGACCGAACTGTTCCTCGGCGGCCTGCCGGCGGTGAAGTTGCCGCAGGCCGTCGCCACCGCCGAATCGGCCTGAGGATCGCGCAGCGCGACGAGCCACCGGCCCGGCGTCAAGGCCGCTGGCTAGTCATGCCGCCAGTGGTCATGGCCATGGCCGCGATGGCGCTCCGGCGTGGCATAGGCCACCGGTACCGGCACCGGATAGGGCCTCGCGCGGACCACGGGGCGCGGCGCATACACCACGGCGGGCGCCATGCGGTAGATCGGTGCCGGCCTGACATAGGTCAGCACCACCGGCGGCGGCCCATAGGGCGCAGCGACGGTGTAGCGCGGGGCGGGCGGATAGTAGACCGGCGCCGGCGCGGCGACGTAGCCGCCCCGGTTGACCGCGATGCTGGCGCCGGTGACGGCGCCGACGGCGCCGCCGACCCACGCGCCGTTGCGGCCATTGACGGCGTGACCAATGGCCGCGCCGATGCCGCCGCCGATCAGTGCACCCAATGCGGGATCGGACTGCGCCGTGGCGCTGCCGGCAAAGCCGGCCGAGGCGATGGCGCCGGCAACAACGACGGCGAACGAGAGCTTGGACATGCAGGGCTCCTTTGGCTTGCAATGGACCGGCCGGATGCGGACGGCCCTGTCTCAACGCTCGAGCGGCCCTGGCGGTGGTCAGCGCAGCAAATCTTTACATCCGCCGGCCGACCGGCGTTCGCTGCAATGCGCCAGCTATCGCAGCCGCCGCGCCTCGATGTAGTAGCGCTTCTCATGCGCCTCGCCCATCGAGAAGGTCTTGCGCGGCAGCGGGCCATCCAGGATCACACGCTTGAGCAACTCGCTCTTGCCCAGCGGCGCGAAGTGCAGGCCGAGGTTGCCCTCGGCCATCGCCAGCCGCTCCAGCGCCGCGTCGCCGTGCACGTAATCCAGTTCGCGCGCGCCGCCGCGTTCGACGAAGCTGTCGATCACCGGCTGCAGCGTGCCCACCGCCAGCGACGCCGGCACGTCGGCGATTTCGATCACGCTGCAGCGCGCGCCGGGCCCGATCAAGCCGACGGCCACCGCGGTCAACGGCGCGGCCAGCACCCGCTCGCGCATGGCGGCGGCCGAAGGCGCATCGCTGCAGCGCAGCGCGGTACCGAAATGCCGTGCCAGCGCGTCACGCAGATCCTCGGTCACGCCGAAGAGCAGCCGATGGATCGACGCAAAGTCGAGCGCCGCATCGTGGATGTTGACGACCTCGACCAGCGCATGGCGGCTCGGGTGCTGCATGCCCAGCGTGGCTTTGTTGCGCTCCCAGATCACCTTGGCGGTGGCCAGTGAATGGTTGCCGTCGCCCATGGCGAACAGCATCGGCGGTGTCTCGGGCGGCACGCTGTAGCGCGCGGCAAAGGCCTGCGGCTGCGCCAGCGCGTGCAGTGCGCGCGCCGCGGCCTCGCCGCGTGCGGCATCGACGGCATGGCCGCTGACATGGCCACCGCCGAGCATCAGCTCGGTGTCGTAGAGCATGGGCAGCTTGGCGACATCGGCGGCGACCGGCTCGATCACCGTGCCCTGGGGGTCGTCGATCAGCACCAGGATGTGCGGCAGCTCCAGCTCGGCGCCGGCGCGCACCTCGATGCGCGGCGCCAGGCGCGCGACGATGGTGCCCTCGGTCGGGCGGATCAGGCTGGTGGACGTGGCGTCGAAGTCGTAGTGCTCCAGGTCCAGCTCCAGCATCAGCCCGCTGCGCACACGATGGCCGATGCGCCGGCGCACCAGGATCGCGCCATCGCGCTCGGGCAGCAGGCCTTCGGCCAGGTAGCGTTGCATGGTCTGCTGGATGCGCGCGATGCGCGCCGCGCCGTCGGCCGCACCCAGGTGCGCCTCGGGCAGGATCAGGTGCAGGCTGGAAGGGGCGTCGCCGACCTCGGCTTCCACCTGCCGCCAGTACTCCGGCTGCGCGGTGTACTGGTCGCAGGCGATCACCGCCCATTTCGCCAGGTCGGTTCCCGGCCGCGGCAGGCAGATGCGCGGCAAGCGGAAGCCCAGGTGTTGACTCATGTCGTGCGCCAAAGGAAACGAAGCGAGGATGGTAGCGGGGTGCACGCGCCGCATAATCGTCGGCCATCCCGATGGAGACCGCATGGACTGCCCCGCGCCGACGCAGCCAGCGTCGATCCTGATCACCGGTGCGGCCTCGGGCATCGGCCGGGCCACGGCGCGCCACTTCGCCGCCGAGGGTTGGTTCGTCGGCGGCCTCGACCGCGATGCGGCGGCGCTGCAAACGCTGGCCGCCGAACTGGTCCCGGGCCGATCGTTTTGCCGTGCGGTGGACGTGAGCGACCGCGCGGCGCTGGCCGATGCCGTCGCCGCTTTCGGCCAGGCCAGTGGCGGCACGCTCAACCTGCTGTTCAGCAACGCCGGTATCGAAGGCAAGGGCCGCTTCGAGGCCATGCCATGGGAGCAGATCGTCCAGGTGATCAACGTCAACCTGCTCGGCGCGATGGCCACGATCCGTGCCGCGCTGCCGCTGCTGAAGGCGACGCCGGGTTCGTTGTGCTTGAGCACGGCGTCGGCGTCGGCGATCTTCGGCACTGCCGGCATGGCCGTCTATTCGGCCAGCAAACATGCCGTCAAGGGCTTGACCGAAGCGCTGGCGGTGGAGTTCGCCGCCTTCGGCGTGCGCGCCGCCGATCTGCTGCCCGGCATCGTCGACACCGGCATGCTGACGCCCGAGCAAAAGGCGGCACTGCCCAAGGAGGGCATGCTGCGTGTGCTGCCGGCCCAAGCCGTGGCGCGGGTGGTGTGGCAGGCTTATCACGGCGACCGGTTGCATTGGTATGTGCCCGACGAACTGGCCGCCTACGACCTGCACGTCACGGCGCAGCCCGAGAAGGTGCGCGACGGTCGCATCGCCGGCAAGCTGGTGTAGCTGGGGGCGCGATGTTTCTCAGTGCCAGGCAAACCAGCGTGTTGGCGCGTGTCATGGCCACGCTGGCCGAGCCGCATGGCGAACGCGCCATCCGCGCCCGCGTCGGCGAGCTCATGCTCGAGCTGCTGGGTGCCCAGTATTACGCCAGCTATGTCTGGGATGAGACCCGCCGCTGTTTCGACAACGGCCTGCAGCTGAACATGGACGATGCCAATCTGGCGCGTTACGAGGCCCACTATCAGTTTCACGACCCGATCACGCTGACGCTGCAACAGCATCGCTGCGCGGTGCGTGTCAGCGACGTGATGCCCCAGCCCGATCTGCAGCGCACCGAGTTCTTCAACGACTTCCTGGCGCGCGATGGCCTGCACTGGGGGGTCAATCTCTATGCCTGGGCCGGTGATCGCAACATCGGCGACATGCGCATCTGGCGCGACCGGCGGCGCGACAACTTCGGCAGCGACGAGCTGCAACTGCTTGACCTGGTGCGGCCGGCGCTGGTGGCCGCACTGCAACGCGCGCAGAGCCTCTTGCACGAACCGGCTGCCGCGGCGCCGGCGGACCACGCCAACCCGGGCCTGTTGAGCCCGCGCGAGCAACAGGTGGCACGACTGGCCGCGCGCGGCCTGGCCGACAAGGACATCGCACTGCGGCTCGGCATTTCCACCAGCACCGTGCGCACCCATCTCGACCACGTCTATACGAAGCTCGACGTGCGCAAGCGCGCGATGTTGGCCCATCGCCTGGGCGTGTAGATCGCATCCCCATTTTCGAGGATGGTGCGCGGCGCCGCGCGATTGCATCATCGGCGCATCGTCACCGTCGAGGCTCGCCATGTCGAATCATTCAACGCGCAGGCACTTCCTGATGGGCACGGGGGCCTTGACCGCCGGCTCGCTGCTCGGCCTCGGTGGCTGCGCCAGTGACAAGGGCGGTGGCTACAAGGGCGAGGCGATGACCAGCGAACAGCAACTGCAATTGACCTCGGTGCAAGCGCTGGCGGCGGTGCGCAGCGGCCAGCTGTCGTGCGAGGTCTATGTCAAGACGCTGCTTGCCCGCGCCCAGGCATTGAAGGATCTGAACGCGCTGATCGTGCTCGACGAAGCCGGCGCCGTGGCCGCGGCGCGGGAGATCGATGCCTTGCGCGATGCCGGCGGCACGCTGCCGCGCCTGGCGGGGTTGCCGATCGTCGTCAAGGACAACATCAACACCGCCGGCCTGCCCACCACCGGCGGCACCCCGGCGCTGCGCAACGTGCGGCCGAAGGCCAACGCGCCGTCGCTGCAGAAGCTGCTCGACGCCGGTGCCATCGTGCTCGGCAAGGCCAACCTGCACGAGCTGGCCTTCGGCATCACCAGCACCAACCTTTCGCCCTTCGCCGGCCCGGTGAAGAACCCCTACGACCGCACGCGCATCCCCGGCGGCTCGTCGGGTGGCACGGCGGCGGCCATTGCCGCGCGCATCGTGCCGGCTGGTCTGGGCACCGATACCGGCGGCTCGACCCGCGTGCCGGCGGCGCTGTGCGGCATCGTCGGCTTCCGCCCGTCGGTGGGCAACGGCGGCGCGCAGCGGCGCTATACCGACGCCAACGCCGTCGTGCCGATCAGCCACACCCGCGACACCATCGGACCGATGGCACGCACCGTGGCCGACGTGGCGTTGCTCGATGCCGTGATCACAGGCGGGGCGGTGGCCATTCCCGCCAGCCTGCAGGGGCTGCGCCTGGGCGTGCCGGCTTCGTTCTGGGCCGACCTGGACAGTCAGCTGGCGCTGGTGGTGAACGCGGCCAAGGCGCGCCTGGCGGCGGCCGGCGTGGTGCTGGTGAATGTCGACACCGTCGGCCTGGAAGCGTTGAACAACCAGGTGTCGTTCCAGCTCGCCTTGCACGAGCCGATTGCCGACATTCCCGCTTACCTGGCCGCCACGGGCGTCAACGGCATCACCGTGGCCGACATCGCGGCACAGGTCGCCAGTCCCGATGTCAAGGGTGCCTTCGGCGCGATCCTGGCCGATGCCTTCGGTGCCGCCTATGGCGCGGCAATCAACGTGCATCGGCCCAAGCTGCAGGCGCTGTATGCCGACTACTTCGCCGCCAACCGGCTCGAGGCGATGCTCTTTCCCACCACGCTGCTGCCGGCGGTGGCCATCGACGCGGTGGCCGGCTCGGGCAAGATCTCGGTGAACGGTGCGGCGCTGGTCGATACCTTCGGGACCTTCATCCGCAACACCGACCCCGGCAGCAATGCCGGCATTCCGGGCCTGTCGCTGCCGGCGGGTCTGACCGCCGACGGCTTGCCCGTCGGGCTGGAGCTGGACGGCCCGGTGGGCAGCGATACACGCCTGCTGGGCATCGGCCTGACCGTCGAACAGCTGCTCGGGCCCGTGCCCGCGCCGAAGTTGTAGCCAGCGGTTGCCCGGCGCAAGCGCCTGTTACAGGGCGCCCGGCGAAGCCACGAGCTTCGTGGCATTAGTGCCACCGGAACCGGCCACCCGGCGTGCGCGCAGGCGTCGTTCGCCTCTATGCTTGCCGCATATCGGGCTCGAGGCACTGCATTGATCGACGAACCGCTGTTCTGGCTGCTGGCCGCGCTGGCCTTGGGCGCCGTGGTTGCCGCGCTGGCCTACCGCCACGCGCAGGCGCGGCGCGATGCCGAGCGCGCCGAGCGCGCGCTGGCGGCGCAGCGGCTGGCCGAGCTGCAGCGGCAGGCCGCCGAGGACCGCGCGGCCCAGATCGACGCCGACACCGAGCGCGAAGCGCAGGAGCAGTTCGCCGTCGAACTGCGCGCCCGGGCCGCCGCGCAGGCCGAAGTCGAACGTGCCGCCGCCCAGCGCATCGAAGCGCAGCGGCGGGCCGCCGCGCAGGCGGCCGAGGCCGAGCAAGCCGCCGCGCGCCAGGCCCAGGCCGAACAGGCCGAAGCCGAGCGGCTGGCCATCGAACGCGAGCGCGCCGAAGCCGAGGCGCGGCAGCAGGCGGCCGAGCGCGAGCAAGCGCAGCGGCAGGCCGACGCCCTGGCCGAAACGGCGAGGCTCGCTGCCATCGCCGACGCCGAACGCGCGACCGAGGCCGCGCGCCACGCGGAGGCCCAGCGGCAGTCCGCCGAACGTCAACGCATCGAAGAACTGGCCCAGGCTGCAGCCCAGGCGGCACAGGCCGAAGCTGAACGCCAGCAGGCCGCGCCGCCCGCCGCCAAGCCGGCCGAGCAGACGCTGGTGATGGTGGCCGACGATTCGAAGGTCGTGCGCATCAAGACCGGCCGGCTGCTGGCCCAGCACCAGTACCGGGTGTGTTTCGCCAATGACGGGCTCGAGGCGGCGCAGCTGCTGCAGACGCAGGCACCCGATGTCGTCATCACCGATGTCGAGATGCCCGGCATGGACGGCTTCGAGCTGACGCGCCACATCCGCGCCAGCCCGCACACCGCGCACATCCCGGTGATCATGATCACCGCCGCCGACGACCGGCATCGTGAGCAGGCCGGCTCGGCCGGTGTCAGCGTGCTGATGGGCAAGCCCTATCCCGACGATGCGTTGATCGCGCACATCCGCCTGGCCATGGGCCAGGACGCCGTCGCCGCGCAGCGCTGAACGCGCCGCTCAGGCCGCCGGCGCGCGCTCGGCCACGGTGATGCGGTGCAGCAGCCTGGCGTGGCCCTGGTAGCCGCCGGTGGCGGCGTGGATCAGGCAGCGGTTGTCCCACAGCACCAGCATGTCCTCCTGCCAGCGGTGGCGATAGACGAAGGGCTCGCGCACCTGGTGCGCGAACAGTTGCGCCAGCAGCGCCTGCGCTTCGGCGTCGGCCATGCCGTCGATGCCGATGGTGTAGCCCGGACTGACGTACAGCGCGGTGCGCCCGGTTTCGGGGTGCACGCGCGCGATCGGGTGCAATTGCGTGGCGAGCGCGCTGTCGTCGAAGCGGATGGCCATCGAACGGCCCTGGTCCTTTTCGCCGTACATGCCGTCGCGGGCATAACCGCGCCGCGCCGAATGCACGCCCTGCTTGCCGCGCAGCCGGTCCTGCATGTCGGGCGGCAGCGCGTCCCAGGCGTCGTACTGGTTGGCGAACAGCGTGTCGCCGCCCACCGGCGGAATGACGTTGCCGTACAGCAGCGTGGCCTGCGGCGGCGGCGCCAGGAAGCTCCAGTCCGAATGCCAGGTCTCGGCAAAGATCTTCGTCTTCTCGTCGGCGTCGCGCCGCACCTGCGCGATGTGCGGATGGCCGGCCACGCTGCCGAAATACGGGTCGCTGCCGAAAGGCCCGAGCGTGGCGGCAAAGCGCTCGAGATCGTGCAAGGACAAGCTTTGCTCGGGGAAGGCCAGCACCTGATGGCGCAGCCACGCGGCACGGATCTCGGCCACCTGTGCAGGGCTCAGGTCGTCGCGCAGGTCGACGCCATGCACGCGTGCGCCACAGGGCGCTGGTTGCGGTGTCACGGAAATCGCCATGCTTTGCTCCCTTTTCAGATCGATGCCTCGCAGCGGGCTCGTAAGACAATCGGCGGATGAAGATCTTCTATTGGGTGATGGGGGTGCTGATCGTGGGCACCTTCGTGCCCTCCCTGAGCTACATGGTGCTCTACGCCGTCACCGGCGAGCCGGCCTGCGCCAGCCGCGCGCGCGCGCTGTGGAACGTGACGCGGGTGCTGTCGCTGCTGGCCGGCAACCTGCTGATCTGGGGCCATGTGATCGTCGGCCTGTGGCAGATCTGGTTTCACTGAGCCGGGCTCAGTCGGCGATGTCGCGCTGCACGCGGCAGGGGTTGCCGGCGGCGAACACGCCGGCTGGCACATCGCGCGTGACCACGCTGCCGGCACCGATGACCGAGCCCGCGCCGATCGTCACGCCGGGGCAGATGATCGCGCCGCCACCGACCCAGACATCGTCGCCGATCGTCACCGGCGTACCGGATTCCAGCCCGCTGCGGCGCTGCGCCACGCTCAAGGGGTGGGTGGCCGTGTAGATGTGCACGCCCGGGCCGAACAGGGCGTTGCGGCCGATGCGTACGCGGCACACATCGAGGACGACGCAGTTGAAGTTGAAGTAGGCGTTGTCGCCCAGCTCGATGTGTTGGCCGTAGTCGCAGAAGAAGGGCGGGGTCACCTGGGCGTTGACGCTGCGGCCGAAGAGTTGATCCAGCAATTGCGAGCGTTCGGCGGTGGACGTTGCGGGCAACACGTTCAACCGCTGGCACAGGTCGCGGGTGCGCTGGCGCTGCGCCACCAGCTCGGGATCATTGCCGTCGTAGGGCTCACCGGCCAGCATCTTGGATTCTTCACTGCGCATGGCGCGTCCTTTGCCGCTTCACATCGAAGCCTGCAGCATCGCAAGGTAGTCGTCGGCGGTGGCAATGCGCGGGTTGGTCTTGTGGCAATGATCGGCCATGGCGCCTTCGATGATCCTGTCGAACCAACTCGCCTGCACGCCCATCGCCGCCAGCCCGCCGGGCAGACCCAGGCGCTGGTTCATGGCCTGGATCGCCCCGGGCACCGCGTCGCCGTCGAGGCCCATGGCCTGGGCCATGCGCGCCAGGCGCCGCTCCTTGAGCATCGACTCGGCCGAGGCGTTGTAGCGGATCACCGCCGGCAGGAAGATCGCGTTCAGCGTGCCATGGTGCAGCCTGGGGTTCACGCCGCCCAGCGAATGGCTCAGCGAATGCACGCAGCCCAGCCCTTTCTGGAAGGCCAGCGCGCCCTGCACCGACGTGCTCATCATCATCAGCCGCGCTTCACGGTCCGTGCCGTCGCGCGTGGCCCGCTCGATGTAGGCCCAGCCGCGCGCCAGCCCGTCCAGCGCAATGCCATCGGCCGGTGGGTTGAAGGCCGGCGCCATGAAGGTTTCCATGCAGTGCGCCAGTGCATCCATGCCGGTGGCCGCCGTCAGCAGTGGCGGCAGCTTCAGCGTCAACTCCGGATCACAAATCGCGGCGCGCGGCATCAGCGACCACGAATGGAAGCCCAGCTTGCGCCCGTCATCGACGATGACGATGGCGCCGCGCGCCACCTCGCTGCCGGTGCCGGCGGTGGTCGGCACGGCGATCAGCGGAACGCAGGCATCGGTGATCTTCGCGCTGCCGCCTTCGATGGTGGCGTAGGTCTTGAGGGGCCCATCGTGGCGCGCGGCGATGGCCGCGCCCTTGGCGCAGTCGATCGACGAGCCACCGCCCACCGCGATCAGGCCGTCGCAGCCGTGCTTGCGGAACAGCGCCACCGCCTCGCGCACCGCCGCCTCGGTCGGATTCGCAGGCGTGCCGTCATAGATCGCGCCGCGCCGGTCGGCCGGCAGCGCATCCAGCAGCATTTGCAGCACGCCGGCGCCGCGCACGCCGGCGTCGGTGACGATCAGCGGTCGCTTGATGCCGACGCGCTCGCATTCGCCGGCCAGCAGCTTGCGCGCACCCTGTTCGATGAGGATCTGCGTGAGGTAGTTGATGAGGGCCATAACGATTGCTTGTCCGGGCTTGCGGTGCCACGAGTGTCGCAGACGCGGCGAGAGGCGCGCCTGCCCACAGCCGCCGGCATGCCCTGGCCGCAATCACCGCCGTGTGCTTCGGGCAGCGCGACGACCGGGCTCATGCACGATCGTTTGACTTCAAGGCCGTCGAGAAAAGGGCGTTCAACTCGGCGTGCGCAATCTGGTCGCGGGCATAGTCCACCGTGCCCCTGTCGCGCAGCTCGCGCGCGCTGCGCCGTATCAGAGCCATGGCCGCGCGGGCGATCGAGGCGCCGACGCTGATGCGCCGCGCGCCGGCGTCCAGCAGCTCGAAGGCGCTGACGGCCGCCTCGTTCAACCCGGCGACGAGGTTCAGCGGCCCGGCAATCTCGCGCGCCAGGGTGCGCACGCGTGGCACGTCGGTGACGCCGGGCAGGAACACGCAGTCGGCGCCCGCCTCGAGGAAGCGGTTGGCACGGCGGATCGCCACTGACATCGCGTCGTCGCTCTTGAACAGGAAGGCATCGCAGCGCGCATTGAGCACAAAGCCGCCGCCGGTGGCATCGCTCGCGGATCGCGCCGCGGCGATCCGCTCCACCGCCAATGCCTCGTCGAGCCACCGGCCGTCGGTGGCGTCCTCGATGTTGCCGCCGACTGCGCCCACGTCGATGGCCAGACGCACGGTCTGCGCCACCGCCTCGGGCGAATCGCCGTAGCCGGCTTCCAGGTCCGCGTTCACCGGCACCGCAACCGCATCGACGATCTGCTTCACCGCGGCGAGCATCCGCTCGCGGCCAACGGCCAGCCTTGGATCGCTGACGCCGTAGTCCGGGCGGCCCAGCGAAAACGCGATGCCGCCGCTGGTGGTGGCGATTGCCTCGAAGCCTTCGGACGCCAGCATCACGGCGCTGCCCGCATCCCAGGCATTCGGAATGACGAAGCCGCGCGCGGCCCGATGCATCTGCAGGAAGGCACGCCAGCGGGCTTCATGGATTTGCGGATTCATCGCTGCTCCTCGGTCGGTGAAGACTTGATCCTGAGGTCTGTCGATGGGTGCGTCAAACGCATAATGCGGGCTGCATGAGCTCATCTTCTTGCGCGCTGCCGTGTTGCGATTGCGCTGCTTCGCGGGTGCCTCGCCGGACCTGCCGCGCAGGGTGACCACCACCCCGCACCCCGCGATCGCGGCCCAGGCCGAACTGCATCATCAGTTCCTGCTGGGCCTGCAACTGATGGTGGCCACGCGCGCAGGCGCGACGGTGGTCGGTGACTGGATGTTCCGGCTGTTCCGCCGGCAGCATGAGCACAAGTTCCTGTCGAGCTTTGGCAAGCTCGGGCTCTCAGGGCTGCCGCATGCGGTGGCCTGCGCCCGCTACCACGTGCTGTCCAACGGCGTCGGTGGCGTCGCGGTGGAATACATGGAGGAGTCGGACAAGAAGGCCTGGGTGCGCTTTCGCTACCCGCGCTGGATGGTCGACGGCGCGTCGATTTGCGGCGTGCCGGTGGAGGCCAGCCGCGGCTTCCTGCGCGGCTGGTATGCGCACAACGGCGTTTCCCTCGGCAACCCGCGCCTGGGCTTCGTCTGCGTGTCGGAAGACATGAGTGGCCAGTTCGGGCTGTGTGGCTACTTCAGGGAATACGACCACGACCTGAGCGAGGCGCAGCGCCTGCGCTTTGCACCCGATGAGCGCCCGCCGCCCTACGATCCGGCACGGCAACCCGTGCCGCCGGCGACCGAATGGGACGCAGGCCGTCTGGCCAAGGCGAAGCGCAACTACGCGGTCGAATACATCCGCAACGGCGTGTGTGAACTGGTGGGCTTGCTGGGCCGGCAGCGTGCGCTCGAGCTGGCCATGCTGGCAGCCCGCCTGACCGGACTGCAGCACTATCGGCGCATGGCCGAAGCCGTCGCTGGCATCGACGGCGGGCCGCTCGACGCGGCGCAGTTTCTGGCGGCGATGTTCGAAGGCATGGGCGACGATTGCAGCATCGAGCCGGAGCCGCGCGGCGATGGCGTGGGCCTGACGCAGCGCGGCTTGCGCATCGTGCGCGGCCTGCAGGGCGACGAACGCGCGGACCTGCTGGCCTGCTGGATCGAGATCTGGCGCGGCGCCGTGCACTCGCACCGCGCGTTCATGGCGGTGGCGGCCGCGCAGGACGGCGAAGCGCTGCGCTGGACCGTGACGCCGGCATCCTGCATCGACGCCCGGCCATGATTCGTTCGGGCCCTTGCGTGCGCCTCACACGAGGCGAAAAGCCACCGTCCCCAATGCCGCATAGTCGGCATGAAAGCTGTCGCCCACCGCGGCCGAGGCCGGCCGGGTGAACGAGCCGGCCAGCACCACCTCGCCGGCAACGAGCTTCTCGTCATAGGGCGCGATCTTGTTGGCCAGCCAGGCCACGCCGTTGGCCGGATGATTGAGCACCGCGCCGGCCAGACCGGTCTCCTCGATGACGGCGTTCTTGTAGAGCATCGCGCCGACCCAGCGCAGGTCCACTTCGTGCGGCCGCACCGGCCGGCTGCCGAGCACGATGCCGGCGTTGGCGGCAAAGTCGCTGATGGTGTCGAAGACCTTGCGCGGCGCCTTGGTTTCGCGATCGAACTGCTCGATGCGCGCGTCGATGATCTCGATCGCCGGCACCACCCAATCGGTGGCGGCCAGCACGTCGAACAGCGTCACGCCCGGGCCGCGCAGCTCCTTGCCGAGGATGAAGGCCAGCTCGACCTCGACGCGCGGCGCAATGAAGCGCGTGATCGGGATGTCGCTGCCGGTGGCGAAGAACATGTCGTCCATCAGCGGCGCGAAGTCGGGCTCGTCGATCTGGCTGGACAGCTGCATCGCGCGCGAAGTCAAGCCGATCTTGTGGCCCTTGATCGTCCGGCCATCGGCCTGCTCCAGCTTGACCCAGGCGCGCTGGATCGCATAACCGTCGTCGATGGTCATGCCCGGGTGCGCGGCGGAGAAGTGGCGCAGCGCAGTGCGTGCCTTGCGCGCGTCGTACAGCTGACGCGCCAGCGCCGCGACGGTCTTCTTGCTCAGTGTCGTGCTCATTTCTTCGCGAACAATGCGTGCAGGTTGCCCAGCTTGGCATCGAAGACTTCATGCCCTTCGTCGATCTGCAAGGTCAGCCCCACTGGCCGCGCCGCCAGCAGCGGGCCGAGTCGCGCGCGGATCGTCGCCGACAGGGCTTCGCCGACGGCCTGATGCACTGCGGCGCTGCGGCCCCTGGCCATGCGCAGGTTGAAGTACATGAAGGCATGGTCGCCACTGCCGTCGGTCACTGCGCTGTGCGCCGCCGCGCAGGCCAGCACGCGCGTGCCGCCGGTCGGGAAGACCTGCGCGCCGCCTTCATCCTTGCAGCCCAGCATCGTGTCGGCCAGCTGGCGGCACAAGCCCGGCATATCGACCTCGGCGTCGAGTTGCGGCGTGTAGAGCACAACGAGATGAGGCATGGCAGGTGAGCGGCCGTAGCGCGGTTGTCGGGTTGCGCCGATTGTGCGACCACGCCCCGTGACCTGGCACTCAAAGCCGGCCGGCCGCCTGATAGCCCTGGGCCGCCGAGGCCTGCGCCGCCGGCAAGGCCTGCCCGCTTTGCGGCGTTACCGGAAACACGGCATTGATCTGCCCCGTGCCAGAAGCGCCGAAATACGGCGTGATGACCTCCGCCCGGCCATCGTAGCCGCTCCAGCCCAGGGCGCCGAGCAGCATCGCGGTGTCGTGCATGAACCCTTCGCCGTGGCCCTTGGCGGCGTATTCGGGCAGCATGGTGCAGAAGTCGGCCCATTCGCCGGCCTGCCACATCTGCACTACGCGCCGGTCCAGGTTTTCCAGCAACGGACTCCAGATCTTGAAGGCGAATTCGGGCGCCAGGCCGTTCTGCGCAAAGCGGTGGCTCAAGGAGCCGCTGGCGAAAAACGCGACCTTGCCGTCGTAGTGTGCTTCCACCGCGCGCCGCATCGCCCAGCCCAGGCGTGCGCTGTCGTTCAGGTAATGCGCCATGCACAGCGCCGACACCGACACCACCTTGAAGCGCCGGTCGGCATTCATGTAGCGCAGCGGCACCAGCGTGCCGTACTCCGGCTGCAGCGTCGTCTTGTCGTGGGCCAGGGTTTCCACGCCGAAGTCGTTGCACGCCTGGGCCAGCAACTGGCCGAGCGCGGGGTTGCCGGCACATTCGAAGGCCATGTTGCTGATGAAGTGCGGCAGTTCGTTGCTGGTGTAGGTGCCCTTGAAATACGGCGCGCAGTTGACGTGGTAGCTGGCGTTGACCAGCCAGTGCGTGTCGAAGACAACCAGGGTGTCCACGCCGAGTTCGCGGCAGCGCCGGCTGATCTCGATGTGGCCGTCGATCGCGTCCTGCCGGGTACCTTGGCGCGGGCCGGGCAGCTCGCTCAGGTACATCGACGGCACATGCGTGATCTTCGCGGCGAGGGCGAGCTGGCCCATGTTCAGGCCCCCCAGTGCGGGATGTGGTGGCTGCCCAGAGACAGGCACACGTTCTTCGGTTCCAGGAACACCTCGTAGCTCCAGGTGCCGCCTTCGCGGCCGGTGCCGCTGGCCTTGGTGCCACCGAAGGGCTGGCGCAGGTCACGCACGTTCTGGCTGTTGACGAAGCACATGCCGGCTTCAATGGCCGCAGCCACACGGTGAGCGCGCCCCAGGTTCTCGCTCCAGACATAGCTCGACAGACCGTAGGCGATGTCGTTGGCCTGGCGGATGGCATCGGCCTCGTCGTCGAAGGCGATCAGGCAGGCCACCGGGCCGAAGATTTCCTCCTGCGCGATGCGCATCGTGTTCTTCACGTCGGCGAACACCGTGGGCTGCACGAAGTTGCCTTGGCGCATCGCCGCCGGCAGCGGCGGCGCCTGCAGCCCGCCGCACAACAGCGTGGCGCCTTCCGTCGGCCCGAGTTCGATGTAGCCGCGCACCTTGGCCAGGTGTTGCCGGCTGATCATCGGGCCGATGACCGTCTTGTCGTCCAGCGGATCGCCGACCGTGATGCGCCGGGCGCGTTCGGCGAACCGGGTCGCGAAGTCGGCATAAATTGACTTTTGCACCAGGATGCGGCTGCCGGCGGTGCAGCGCTCGCCGTTGTTGGAAAAGATCATGAACACGGCCGCGTCAAGCGCGCGGTCGAGATCGGCATCGTCGAAGACCACGAACGGGCTCTTGCCGCCGAGCTCCATGCTGAACTTCTTCAGCCCCGCGCTCTTCACGATGCGCTGGCCGGTGGCGGTGGAGCCGGTGAACGAGATGGCGCGCACGTCGGGGTGGGCGCACAGTGGCTCGCCGGTCTCCTTGCCGTAACCGTGCACGATGTTGAGCACGCCTGGCGGCAGGCCGGCTTCGGTGGCCAATTCGCCGAAACGCGAGATGGACAACGGCGACAGCTCGCTCATCTTCAGCACCGCGGTGTTGCCGAAGGCCAGGCAGGGCGCGATCTTCCAGGTGCCGGTCATGAAGGGCACGTTCCATGGGCTGATCAGCGCGCACACGCCCACGGGATGGAACAGCGTGTAGTTCAGGTGCGTCGGTGTCGGGTAGGTGTGGCCATCGACGCGGGTACACATTTCGGCGAAGTAATGAAAATTGTCGGCCGCGCGCGGCACCAGCTGCTTGCCGGTCTGGCCGATGGTCTGACCGGTGTCGTTGGTCTCGAGGGTCGAGATTTCCGGCACGTGGCTGGCAATCAGGTCGCCGAGCTTGTGCATCATCTTCGCGCGTTCGGTGGCCGGCAGTGCCGCCCATTTCGGGAAGGCCGCCTTGGCGGCGGCGACGGCGGCGTTGACGTCTTCGGCGCCGCCGGCCGCCACCTCGGCCAGTACCTGCTGCGTCGCCGGGTTGGCCGTCTCGAAGTAGTCCTTGCCTTCGACGGCGCGGCCGTCGATCAGGTGCTGGATGCGCATCGCTTGCTCTCCCTATTGCCCGAAGGCTTCGTCACCGACGATGGTGTTCACCAGCCGGCCGATGCCGTCGATCTCGCAAATCACTGTGTCGCCGACATTCACGTTGACCACGCCTTCGGGTGTGCCGGTGAGGATGATGTCGCCCGGCGCCAGCGTCATGAAGCTGCTCAGGTATTCGATCAGTGCCGGCACGTCGTCGATCAGGTCGCGGGTGTTGCCGTGCTGCTTGACCTCGCCGTTGACGAAGGTGCGCAGGTTCAGCGCGTGCGGGTCGCCCACGTCGGTGGCATCCACCAGCCAGGGGCCGAGCACGGTGCAGCCGTCGCGGTTCTTCACGCGCAGGTTGGGGCGATACCAGTTCTCCAGATAGTCGCGCACCGCGTAGTCGTTGGCCACGGTGTAGCCGGCCACATATTGCATCGCTTCGGCGCGCTTCACGTTCTTTGCCGCCCGGCCGATCACCACCGCCAGCTCGCATTCGTAATGCATGAAGCTGGCGTCGGCCGGCCGGCGCGTCAGTCCGCGATGGCCAATCAGCGCGTTCGGACCTTTGAGGAAGGCCAGCGGCTCGTCCTTGGCGCCGATCGTCAACTCGTTGGCCAGTTCCTTCTTGTGATCGGCGTAGTTGATGCCCAGCGCGATGATCGTGCCCGGCTCGACCGGCGGCAGCCAGACCACCGCGTCTTCGGCCAGCACGCGGCCATCGGCCAGCTGCACGCCGCCGGCGTGCGACACCGCCGCGTGCACGGTCCCGGCGTAGGCGACGCGGGCGTGCTTCATGCAGCACCTTCGGCCACCAGCGGGTTGGTGAGCGTGCCCAAGCTGCCGATGGTGATGCTGACCGTTTGCCCGGCCCGCGCCTGCGGCGCACCGTGCGGCACACCCAGCATCAGGACGTCGCCCGGCGACAGCGTCATGAACTCGCTGACATCGGCCAGCAGCCGCGCGCAGGCGCGCTGCATGCCCGAGGTCGAAGCCCGCTGCACGCACTGGCCGTCGACCGACACGGCGACGTCCAGCCCATCCGGGTGGGCCACATGCCGCGCGGCGACGATGCTCGGCCCCATCGGCAAGAAGCTGTCGCGGCACTTGAAGCGCAACGACGGCCGGTAGTACAGCGCATGCGGCACACTGACATCGTTGCAGACGGTGTAGCCGGCGACAACGGACATGGCGTCCGCCTCGCTCACGCGGCAGGCGGTGCGGCCGATGACCAGGCCCAGCGTGGCGCCGATCTCCAGGGCTTCGATGCCCGGCGGCACGATGATCGGCGCGCCATGCCCGATGTGGCAATTGCGCGGCTTGATGTACAGCACCGGTGCCTTCGGCGGCGCCTTGTAGGGTGGCTGGCACACCGCATCGCCCAGCGCCGTGAGCGCAGCGCGGTGGTTCAGCAGGCAGCCATAGACGGTGCCCACTGGCGGCGGACCGAAGGCCGCGCCGGCCGCAGCCAAGTCGGCCCAATGTGTCACAGGACGGTCGACGGGCCAGGCGCTGCCTTGCAGCCGCCCAAGGGCTCCTTCAATGGGTTGCATGCCGATCGCATCCACGATAGCGACTATGCCGCAAAGGCGGCATGCCCCTGCCGGCGTCGTCGCGACCCGGCACCTCCCCCACTTTAGGGAAGCGCGTGGCCAGCCTCAGGGAGTGCGCCGCCGCAATCCCAGCGCCATCACCGCGCCCACCACCAGCAGCGCACCGGCGATCTGCACCGGCGCGATCGACTGCCCCAGGATCAGCCAGGCCATGGCCAGTGCCGCCACCGGCTCGACATTCAGAATCGGTGAGCTACCGACCACGCCCAGCTTGGGCAAGAGCGTGAACATGATGGTGAACGCAGTGCCGTAGAGCAGCGTCAGCGCCGCCAGCGCCCACCAGCCCACGGCGGCATCGGGCCAGTGCGCGCCGCCCCGCAGTGCAACGCCGATGCACGCCAGGGCGCCGACCATTCCCATTGTCAGCGCGGTGCGCACGCGGCCGTCGAGGTCGGCCGCTTCATGTTGCGTCAGCACCAGCACCAGCCCGAAGGTGGCGCCAGCCACCAGCGCAAAGCCGACGCCGCTGCCCATCTCGCGCCAGTGCGCTGCAGTGCCCACGCCCGAGGCGGCACCGGCCACGTCCAGCGCCAGTGCCAGGCCGATCAGGATCACCGGCATGGCGATCAGCGTGGCACGTTCGGGCCGGTGGCGGTACAGCAGCCAGGCGGCCAGCGCGGTCCACAGCGGATAGGTGTTGAAGGCCAGCAGCGCCAGGCCGACCGGGATGCGCGCCACGGCGGAGTACAGGCACACGCTCTGCACGCTGACCAGCAAGCCGATCAGCGGCATCACGCGCCGATGGCGCGGACTCAAGCGCCAAGGCACGCCGTTGAGCCGGACGATCAGGGCCACCACCAGCGCCGTGGCGCCGCTGCGCACCGCCACCGCAGTGGCCACGTCCAGACCGTGATCGATGGCAATGCGCGCGGCCACATGGTTGGCACCGAACATGCACGCCAGCGCCAGCAGCATGACGAAGGCCCGGGGGCTGAGCCCCTGCGTGCTCACCGCCAGCGCGGCCGCGAGTGCGGCGGCCTCATCGCTGCGGCATGTCCTTGACCGAATAACCCAGGCTCACGGTGGCATCGTCGGGGATCGGCGGCATGGTCTGGTGCCAGGCCAGCCACGCATCGCGCATCCGCATCAGCCGCTCGGGCTCGAGCGGCGCCCGGTTGGCGCGTTCGCGTGCGTCGTCGTCGATGTCGAACAGGTAGTCGTTGCCATCGACCCGCAGGTACTTCCAGCGACCGTCGCGCATCGCGCGCTGGCCGCGATGGTTCATGCGCCAGTGCATCGGCCGCGAAAAGGTCGCTCCGGCATCGCGCAACACCGGCAGCAGCGACACGCCGTCCAGCGGATGGCCGGCATCGGCTGCCACGCCGGCCACGTCGAGCAAGGTCGCCGACCAATCCATCGTCAGGCAGTGTTGCTCGCTGACGCCGCCGGGCGCGATGACGTCAGGCCACGTCACGATGTAGGGCACGCGGATGCCGCCTTCGGTCAGGTCCATCTTGCCGCCGACCAGCGGCCAGTTGTCGGAAAAGCGCTCGCCACCGTTGTCGCTGGTGAAAACGATCAGCGTGTTGTCCAGTTGGCCCAGCTGGCGCAGCGCCTGCACCAGCTGGCCGATGCCTTGGTCCATGTGATGGATCATGCGCCGGTAGGTGTGGATGTTGCCGCCGCCGAGGTGGAACAGGCTGCCCTTCAGGTCCTGCGCCAGTTCGCGATCGTCGCGCGTTTCCCACGGCCAGTGTGGCGCGGTGTAGTGCAGGCTGAGGAAGAAGGGTGCGTCGGCCTGCGCCACGCGCTGCACGTAGGCCAGCGCGCGCGAGGTGATCAGATCGGTCAGATAGCCTTCGTCGCGGTGTTCGGCCGCACCCTCCCACAGGTCGTGCGTGCCGGCCGAATCGCGATGGGTGAAGTAGTCCACCCCGCCGCTCATCGGGCCGAAGAACTCCTCGTAGCCGGAGGCCAGCGGCCCGAAGTTGGGCGGATAGCCCAGGTGCCACTTGCCGATCAGCGCGGTGCGGTAGCCGGCCTTCTTCAGCAGCGAAGGCAGCGTCGGGTGCGCGGGCGGCAGGCCCAGCGTCAGGCTGCCGCGGCTCTTGCTGTTGATCGGCTCTTCGGCTGCGCCGCGCAGCCGGTATTGGTAGCGCGCCGTCATCAATGCAAAGCGCGTCGGCGAACACACGGGTGAGTTGGCATAACCCTGGGTGAAGCGCAGGCCGGCCGCGGCCATGGCGTCGAGCTGCGGCGACACCGCGCCGAAGACCGCCTCGCGCCCGCCGTAACAACCCAGGTCGGCATAACCCAGGTCGTCGGCGACGATGAAGATCAGGTTCGGGCGCGGGTCCATCGCCGGCGTCAGGCGCAGAGGATCGACACCGCCTTGGTGTTCAGGTAGGCCTCCAGCGCCTCGCTGCCGCCTTCGCTGCCATAGCCCGAATCCTTGACCCCGCCGAAGGGCATCTCGGCCCAGGGCAGCGCCGGCTGGTTGATCCACAGCATGCCCAGTTCCAGTCGCTGCGCCAGCAGGTGCGCGTTCTTCAGTGATCGTGTGTAGGCATAGCCGGCCAGGCCAAAGGGCAGGCGGTTGGCTTCGGCAATGGCGTCTTCGATCTGCTCGAAGCCGCGGATCGCGGCCAGCGGGCCAAAGGGCTCGTTGTTGAAGATGTCGGCCTCCAGCGGCACCTCGTCCAGCACGGTGGGCGAATAGAAGTTGCCGGCCGAGCCGATGCGCTCGCCGCCGGCCACCACCGTGGCGCCCTTGGCGCGCGCGTCATCGACGATCTTGGTCATGGCGCTCAGCCGCCGCGCATTGGCCAACGGGCCCATGGCGGTGCCTTCGGCCAGCCCGTCGCCGACCTTCAGCGACGCCGCATGTTTGGCCAGCTTCTGTGCAAATTCGGCGCGGATGCTGTTGTGCACCAGGAAGCGAGTCGGCGAGATGCACACCTGGCCGGCATTGCGGAACTTGGCGGCGCCGGCGCATTTGATGGCCAGGCCGATGTCGGCGTCCTCGGCGACGATCACCGGCGCATGGCCGCCCAGTTCCATCGTCGCGCGTTTCATGTGCGTGCCGGCCATCGCGGCCAGCTGCTTGCCCACCGGGGTCGAGCCGGTGAAGGTGATCTTGCGAATGATCGGGTGCGGGATCAGGTACGACGAGATTTCCGCCGGGTTGCCATACACCAGGCCGACCACGCCGGCCGGCACGCCGGCATCGACGAAGGCCTGGATCAGCGCCGCAGGCGAGGCCGGGGTTTCCTCGGGCGCCTTGACGATCATCGAGCAACCGCTGGCCAGTGCCGCCGACAGCTTGCGCACCACCTGGTTGATCGGGAAGTTCCACGGCGTGAAGGCCGCCACCGGGCCCACCGGTGAGCGCAGCACCGTCTGCTGCACCGCCAGCGAGCGCGACGGCACGACGCGGCCGTAGACGCGTCGCCCCTCTTCGGCGAACCATTCGATGATTTCCGCCGACATCATCGCCTCGGCCTTGGCCTCGGCCAGCGGCTTGCCTTGCTCTTGCGTCATCAACGCGCCGATGTCGGCGGCGCGCTCGCGCATCAACGCGGCGGCGCGGCGCATGATGGCGCTGCGCTCCAGCGCTGGCAGGTCGCGCCACAGCTCGAAACCACTTTGTGCGGCGGCCAGCGCGCGGTCGAGGTCGGCTGTGCCGGCATGGGCGACGCGGCCGATCTCCTTGCCGGTGGCGGGGTTCAGCACCGGCAGCGTCTTGCCGCTGGCGGCGTCGCACCATTGGCCATCGACGAACAGGCGGGTGTCGGGGTAGTTCATGATCGGGTTCTCGCTGCTGGACAGGGGTCGCAGCTTAACCGCGTTGGCGGTCGCATCGACGACACTGCTGGCTTCGACCAGCATCGCCCACCTTTCCAGGGGCCAGAAGCACCATGCGCGACGTCTACGTCATTGGCACCTCCTGCACGCCCTTCGGCAAGCATGCAGAGCAGTCTTTCCAGGACTTGTCGCGCCAGGCCTATCTGGAGGCGCTGGCCGATGCTGGCCTGGCGACGAGCGACGCGGCGCTGATCGAACAGGCCTGGTTCGGCAACTGCGGCATGGGTCAATGGGGGCAGGGCGGCATTCGCGGGCAGGTGGCCTTCACGCCGTTGGTCGCGCAAGGCTTGTTCCCGGAGCGCGTACCGATGATCAACGTCGAAGGCGGTTGTGCCACCGCATCCTTCGCTTTCCATGGCGCGTGGAAGGACATTCTGTCGGGCGAAGCCGAGGTGAGCCTGGCGCTGGGCGTGGAAAAGCTCGTCAGCCCCGACGATCCGGCGCGCACGCAGGCAATCTTCGCCACAGGCATCGACCAGCTCGAGCCGTGGCGCTGGCACGACTATTACCGCGCGGCCGGCGAGCAGGCCGGCAAGGCCTTCGAGACCGGCCCGGGCCGCACCGTCTTCATGGACACCTATGCGATGCAGGCGGTCTGGCACATGCGGCGCCACGGCACCACGCAGCGGCAGATCGCCGCCGGCGCGGCCAAGAACCATCACCATGGCAGCCTGAATCCGAAGGCCCAGTATCGCTTTGAGCTGACGGTGGATGAGGTGCTGGCCGACCGTGAAGTGAGCTTTCCATTGACCCGTGCGATGTGCTCGCCGCTGGGCGACGGCGCGGCCGCGGCACTGTTGTGCAGCGAGGCCGCACTGGCAAATTTCCCGCAGGCTGCGCAGGCACGCGCGGTGCGCATCCGCGCCAGCGCGCTGTCGGGCGGCAAATACCGGCGCCTGGACGAGCCCGGGCTGTCGCGCATTGCCGCCGACAAGGCCTATGCGCGCGCGGGCCTGAAGCCCGGCGACATGCGCCTGGCCGAGGTGCACGACGCCACCTCGTTCTGCGAGCTTTTTCAGCTGGAAATGCTGCGGCTTTGCGATGAGGGCCAGGGCGGGCGCTTCGTCGAGTCCGGCGCCGCCTCGCTGGGTGGCAGCTTGCCCGTGAATGTGTCGGGCGGGCTGGTGTCCAAAGGCCACCCGGTGGGGGCCACGGGTCTGTCGATGGTCCATGAAATGTGCCTGCAGTTGCGCGGCGAGGGCGGTGCGCGGCAGGTCAAGGGGGCGTCGCTGGGGATCATCGAGAATGGCGGCGGCGTGATGGGATTCGACGAGGCGGCCTGCGCCGTCCACATTCTCGAGAAATGCCGTTGAGCATCGACTACCAACCCGAAGACCCGGCCACCTTGGCCGACCCGTACCCGCTGTTCGCGCGCATGCGCGACGAGGACCCGTGCCACTGGAGCCCCCGACTGAAGAGCTGGGTGCTGACACGCTATGACGATGTCAAGGCAGTGACGCAGGACGCCAGGATGTCGTCGAACCGGCTGCGACCCTTCTTCGCGTCGATGCCGGGCGACGAGGCGCAGCGGATCGCCGACATCGTGCGCTATCTGTCGCTGTGGATGGTGTTCAAGGACCCGCCCGAGCACACGCGGCTGCGCCGCCTGACCTCGAAGGTGCTGCATGTCAAATCGATGCAGGGCATGCGGCCGCAGGTGCAGGCCATCGCCGACTGGCTGCTCGATGGCTTGCGGGGCAGGGACGATTTCGACTTCATCGCCGAGTTCGCCGGCCCGTTGCCGTGCCTGGTGATCATGGCGATGCTGGGCGTGCCGCGCGAAGACCTGAGCCTGATGAAGCAGTTGTCGGACGACATGGCGCTGTTCATCGGCTCGTCGCGCGTCGCTGCCGAAAAGTACGACACCGCGCAGGCGGCGACGCAGCAGATGGCGGCCTACTTCCGGCGCCTGATCGAGCAACGCCGCGCCCGACCCGGCGACGACGTGCTCAGCCAGTTGGTGCATCTGCGCGACAACGGCGATCGCTTGAGCGAGGATGAACTGGTTGCCACCTGCATCCTGCTGCTGTTTGCCGGGCATGAGACGACGACGAATCACATCGCCAATGGATTGTTGTCGCTGATGCGATTTCCGCAGCAGATGAACAAGCTGCGCGACGACCCGTCGCTGAGCCACGCGGCCGTGGAGGAACTGCTGCGCCACGAAGGCCCGTCCGGTGCGCAGGTGCGCGTCGTCGTGGCCGAGCATCGCCGCCATGGCAAGACGCTGAAGCCCGGCGACCGCCTGTTCATGATGCTCAACGCCGCCAATCGCGACCCGCGTGCCTATGCGAACCCCGATGTGCTCGACATCGAACGCGACGGCCCGGCACATCTGACTTTTGGCTACGGCGTCCACATCTGCCTGGGTTTTCCGTTGGCGCGCACCGAGGGGCAGGTGGCCTTTCCGTCGCTGTTGCGGCGTTATGCCCGCATCGAGCCGGCGATCGAGAAGCCGTCGTGGCTCAACTCAATGGTGTTTCGCGGCATGACGGCGCTGCCCGTGCGGGTGCGGCCGGCCTGAGCCGGGCCGGCCGCCGCCGGCGCGACAATACCCGCCCACGCCGCCGCGCTTGAAAATCCGGCGCGCCACCCCCAACTGCTGCGCGCACCGCCATCAAAGGCGGCCAACCCTATCTGCAGACGACAACATCATGGACAAACAAACCCTATCCTTCCAGGCCGAGGTCAAGCAGATCCTGCACCTCGTCACCCATTCGCTCTACTCCAACAAGGAGATCTTCCTGCGCGAGCTGGTTTCCAACGCCTCCGACGCCTGCGACAAGCTGCGCTTCGAGGCGCTGGACAACCCCGGCCTCTTCGAGGACCAGCCGAACCTGGAGGTGCGGGTGTTCTTCGACAAGGACGCGAAAACGCTGACCATCCGCGACAACGGCATCGGCATGAGTGCCGACGAAGCCGTGGCCCATCTGGGCACCATTGCCAAGAGTGGCACCAAGGAATTCCTGGCGACGCTGGAAGGCGAGAAGAAGAAGGACGCCAACCTGATCGGCCAGTTCGGCGTGGGCTTCTATTCGGGATTCATCGTCGCCGACCGCATCACCGTGCATTCGCGCCGCGCCGGCTTGAAGCCCGAGGAAGGCGTGAGCTGGTCCAGCGAAGGCGCTGGCGAATTCGAGGTCGAGGCGATCACCAAGGCCGAACGCGGCACCGACGTCATCCTGCATCTGCGCGAGGGTGAAGAAGAATTTCTCTCCAGCTGGAAACTGAAGTCGATCGTCTCCAAGTATTCCGACCACATCTCGCTGCCGATCCTGATGAAGAAGGAAGAGTGGGACAGCGAGAAGAAGGAGCAGGTCGTCAAGGACGAATGGGAGACGGTGAACAAGGCCTCGGCGCTGTGGACGCGGCCGAAGGGCGACATCACCGACGCGCAGTACCAGGAGTTCTACAAGCAGCTCAGCTACGACAGTGCCGCGCCGCTGGCCTACACCCACAACCGCGTCGAGGGCCGCAGCGAGTACACGCAGCTGCTGTACATCCCGGCCAAGGCGCCGTTCGACCTGTGGAACCGCGACAAACGCGGCGGTGTCAAGCTGTACGTCAAGCGCGTCTTCATCATGGACGACGCCGAAGCGCTGATGCCGGTGTACCTGCGCTTCGTCAGGGGCGTGATCGACTCGGCCGACCTGCCGTTGAACGTCTCGCGTGAACTGCTGCAGGAAAGCCGCGACGTGAAGGCCATCCGCGAAGGTTCGACCAAGCGCGTGCTGAGCATGCTCGAAGCGCTGGCCGACAGCGAGGACGCGGCCGAGAAGGAGAAGTACACCGGCTTTTGGAAGGAGTTCGGCGCAGTGCTGAAAGAGGGTATCGGCGAGGACCACGCCAACGCCGAGCGGCTGGCCAAGCTGCTGCGGTTCGGCAGCACCTACGCCGACGAAGGCGTGTCCTTCGCCGGCTACGTCTCGCGCATGAAGGAAGGCCAGGAGGCGATCTACTACATCACCGCCGACAACTTGGTCACGGCCAAGAGCAGCCCGCAACTCGAAGTGTTCCGCAAGAAGGGCATCGAGGTGTTGTTGCTGGTGGACCGCGTCGATGAATGGATGTTGAGCCATCTCTACGAGTTCGAGGGCAAGAGCCTGCAAAGCGTCGCCAAGGGCGCCTTCGATCTCGGCAAGCTGCAGGACGAGGAAGAGAAGAAGCAGGCCGAAGTGGCCGCCGCCGAGTTCAAGCCGGTGCTGGAACGGCTGAAGACGGCACTGAAGGACCGTGCCAAGGATGTGCGCGTGACGACGCGGCTGGTCGAATCACCGGCCTGCATCGTCGTCGAAGAAGGTGACATGAGCGGTCATCTGGCGCGGCTGTTGAAACAGGCGGGGCAGGATGCGCCAAAGTCATTGCCGACGCTGGAAGTCAACGCTTCGCACGCACTGGTGAAGAAGCTCGAAAGCGACGAGCGCTTCGACGACCTGGCGCAGATCATCTTCGACCAGGCGCTGCTGGCCGAAGGCGGGCATCTGGAAGACCCGGCTGCCTATGTGCAGCGGGTCAATCGCCTGTTGGCGGTCTGAGTCAGAGCAGCGTGTCCAGCGTCGGTGTCTCGGCCGCGGCGCGCAGTTGCTCCTGCAGCTGCAGCGCTTGCTGACCCCAGTAGCCCGAACTGCCGAAGTCGGGGAAGGCGCGCGGGAAGGCCGGGTCTTCCCAGCGCTGCGCGACCCAGGCGTTGTGGCGGATCATGCGCAACAGTCGCAAGGGTTCGATCAGCCGAAGTTGGCGTCGGTCGAAGTCCATGAACGGCGCATAGCCGCGCAGCAGAAGGCGCAGTTGCCGGGCCTGGGTTTCCGGCTCGCCCGACAGCAGCATCCACAGGTCCTGCACCGCGGGTCCCATGCAGGCGTCGTCGAGGTCGACAACATGTGCGCCGCTGTCGCCGCGCCACAGCAAATTGCCCGGATGGCAGTCGCCATGGAGGCGAATGGCGCGCGGTGTGTGATCGGCGATGGCCTGGTCAATGCAGGCCAGTGCAGCAGCACAGGCCGCGGCCCACGCCTGCCGCTGGTTGTCGGTGACGAAGCCGCCGCTGTCGAGAACGGCGATGGCTTCGCGCGCATCGCGCGGCGCAAGCAGGCTGCGGCGGTGTTCGAAGGCCTGGCGCGCGCCCACCGCGTGCAGCCGCCCGATGAAACCGCCCAGCCGCACCAGCACCGCGTCGTCCTCCAGTTCGGGTGCACGACCGGCATGGCGCAGCGAGATTGAAAAGCGGTGCTCGCCGTGCGGTGCCGCGAGCAGGGCCAGCGTCGCCGGCCCCGGAGAGGGGAGCAAGCGCAGGCCGGGCGCTGCGCCGCGCAACGGGCAGGGTGCGACCACCGGCACCTCGGCTTCGGCCAGTTCCAAGCCGAAGCGGTGTTCCTCGACGATCTGCGCATTGCTCCAGCGCGCCCGCCGGTAGAACTTGGCGACCACCGCTTCGCCGTCCTCCAGCATCACCTGAAAGACACGGTTCTCGTAGGAGTTGAGCTGCAGGATGCGGCCATCGCCACGAAAGCCCACCGCCTCCAGCGCATCCAGCACCGCCGACGGATTCAGGTCGGCATACCCGTGCGGGTCGGTGTCGGCGGGCGTCGGCATGCGCCGCATGCTACGCCGCGGTGCCAGCCCCGGGCCCGGCGTTCAATGATGCGTGCGCGGTGGCCGGTTCTTGTCGCCTTCGGCCTGCGCCGGCTCGGTCACCGGCGCCAGCCCCGGGTCGCGCGCCTCGACGCCGCCGCGCAGGATGCTGCCGATGGCACCGAACTCGCTCGACAGGCCGCTATCGGAGCGGCTTTCGGCGCCAAAGAATGAATCCTGGAAGAAGCTCGAGTCCTGCCACAGCGCCGAGCGCTCGCGGCGCCGCGGGGCCACGCTGCCGACCGAAGCATCGCCTGCCGTGGCCAGGCTGGGCGCCGCCTGCGGGCCGCGCGCCGCTGCCGTGCTGTGTGGCACCAGCAACTGCAGTTCGGGGACTGACGGCAGGTGATCGATCGGGCAACGCAGATAGCGCACGCGGCAAGCGGCCAGCACCGATTGTTTGATCTGCAACACGCGGCGCGAGTTGCCGCGGTCGGTGTCCAGGTCGATGGCCGCCAGCACGCGGCCATTGGCACTGCAGATGGCGAAAGTCACGTGGATCGCCCCCAGCAATTCATACCAGTAGCGCACCTGCTGCGGATCGGTGGGCTGGCTGAAGCGCACCAGCGGCAGCTTCGACAGCACGATGTGATGCGGCAGCGCCTCGCGCAGTTGTCGATACACGCGCCGCTCGTCATTGTTGAATACCGGGCGCGCGCTCAACGTCCATTCGGTGGGCAAGGGGGCCGGCTTGGAGGTGCGCACGCGCAGCCACCAGATCACCCCCAGCGCCACCAGCAAGAGCAGTGCGGCAAGCGCGATGATCCACGGAATTGTCTGCTGCATGTCCACGACTTGGGGGTGGGTCGCACCACCGACCAACGGACGGGCGGTGTGGTGATGTGCGCGCGGACGATGCTACAGCGGCGCGGGTGCTGGCGGCACCCGCATTTGCGGGAACCGCCCCCTGTAGCGAGGGAGGTGAAACCCGATCAATTCCTTGTCGGCCCCGAACCCACACTGTCCATGCGTTGCATCCGCCGCTTCAGGCTGTAGTCCAGATCGGCCGCGCGATCCTCGACCATGGCTTCGACATGCGAGGCCAGGCTTCCAGGCGCGAGTCGGACCCAGGCCTCGGACTCGGGGCCATCGCGTTCGATGCGGGCTCCGGCATTGCGCACGATGCGTAGCATCGCCGTGTTCTCGCTGAGCGCGTGGACCAGCAGTGCGCCGATCTGGCGGTTGCGCGCGTGCAGCGCGGCATGGTCGAACAGTCGATCGCCGAAACCGCGGCCGCGCAAATGAGGGGCCACCGACACGCCGAACTCCGCCGCCGGCACATCGCCGCAACGGGCGCCCAGATAGGCCAGGTGCGCCATCGCCACCAACTCCAGCTGGCGATCGAAGACCCCGAAAAGCTCGTCCCGCTCGAAATCCAGCGAGTCCACATAGCGCGCGATCTGCCCTTCGCTGGCCATGTAGCCGAAGCGCAAATAGCGGTCGCGTTCACCCAGACCCAGCAGATGCTGCAGGATGCTCGGCCTGTGCTGGGGTGCCAGCGAGCGGATGGGAATCCAGTTGAAGCCGCCGACTGGTTTGGCTTTCTTGTCGTCGTTCATTGAAGACCTAGAAGATCAGTAGTAACCCCTATCCTACCGACAGTGCCTAGGGTGGCGACTCCACTGCGCTGATCGATGCCGTTCGCAGCGTGCCGTCGAAGGCGGCCGACCTGGTTATAATGTCGGGCTTTCCCGTTGACGGCGGGGTGTGGGTATGTGCGGGCTCCTGCCGGCTGGTGCCCACGCGGAACAACCCGAGAGGCCGCCCATCACGAGCGGTGCCGAAGGCGCTCCGTCCTGAACAGCCGTCTTGCAGTGTGCGGTCTGCCTTGGCGGGCCGTGCCATATCAGCGAGTCCCTCATGAAGACCTTCAGTGCCAAACCGGCCGAAGTGAAGCACGAGTGGTTTGTGATTGACGCCACCGACAAGGTGCTCGGACGTGTTGCCAGCGAAGTGGCACTCCGTTTGCGCGGCAAGCACAAGGCCATCTACACGCCTCACGTCGATACCGGCGATTTCATCGTCATTGTCAACGCCGAGAAGATCCGTGTCACCGGCAACAAGGCCGACGACAAGATCTACTACCGTCACACCGGCTATCCCGGTGGCATCCGCGCCACGTCGTTCAAGGACATGCAGGCCAAGCATCCCGGCCGTGCCATCGAAAAGGCCGTCAAGGGCATGTTGCCGAAGGGCCCGCTCGGCTACGCGATGATCAAGAAGCTGAAGGTGTATGCCGGTGCGTCGCACCCGCACACCGCCCAGCAGCCCAAGGCCCTGGAACTTTGAGGAACAAACGATGATCGGTAACTGGAACTACGGCACCGGCCGCCGCAAATCCTCGGTGGCCAGGGTGTTCATGAAAAAGGGCAAGGGCCTGATCACCATCAACGGCAAGGCGATCGACGAATATTTCGGTCGGCAGACGTCGATCATGATCGCGCGCCAGCCGCTGCTGCTGACGGCCAACGATGCAGCCTTCGATATCAAGGTCAACGTGCATGGTGGCGGCGAATCCGGCCAGGCGGGCGCGGTGCGCCACGGCATCACGCGCGCCTTGATCGACTACGACGCCGCGCTCAAACCCGAGTTGAGCACGGCCGGCTTCGTTACCCGCGACGCGCGCGAAGTCGAGCGCAAGAAGGTCGGCCTGCACGGCGCGCGCCGTCGCAAACAGTTCAGCAAGCGCTGATCCTGCACCGGGGCGCCGAAAGGCCGCGCCGGTGCGCAGGCTTTTTCGATCCAAGCCCCTGCGAGTCCCATGCGCTGGCGACTTCTGCGCCGCCGTCTTTCGATCAGTGCCCCGCGCATGATCGTGCGCAGCCACCTGCCCTGGCCGTTGCGCTGGGCAGCGGTGGGTTTGAGCCTGGGGTTCTCGGCTGCCATCGGCTTGTGGGCCTTCGAGTTCGGCAAGGACATCGCCGGACTCGACCGCCCGGCTCAGGCCGAATTGGTGCGATTGCGTGGCGAGATAGCGCAGTTGCGCAGCGAACGCGACAAAGCCCAAGCGATTGCCAATACGGCGGAAAGCCTGCTCAAGGCCGGCGCGGTGGCACAGGAACGCCTGGCCGAGCAGGTGCGCCAGATCGAGGCCGACAAGCTGGAGCTCAAGGCCGATCTGGGCTTCTTCCAGCGCCTGCTGCCTGCGGCAGTGACCACCGGTGTGACGGTGCGGGCGCTGCAGGCCGAACTCATCGCCCCAGGCAAGACGCGCTACCAACTGCTCGTCATGCAAAACGGCAATGTGGCCGCCGATTTTGTCGGCCGCTACGAGATCGTGCTGGCCGGCACGCTGGAGGGTCGCCCGTGGAGCTCCGCCCCGACCGTGGGCAGCAAGCCGCTGATATTGCGCCAGTATGTGCGTGTCGAAGGCATCATCGACCATGCTGAGCAGGCCGTGGTAAAAACGATTCAGGCGCGGGTGACCGACCCCAAGGGTCAGGTGGTCGCCACGCAGACCGCCAAGACCTGAGGCGGCGGAACCCCAAAGGAGACGAATCATGTGGTTCAAGCGCAAGCGCCCGCCGCCGATCCGCAGCCTGGTCTGCGATGGCACGGTGGTGAAAGGTGAACTTCGTTTCGTCGATGGCCTGCGCATCGACGGCGTGGTGCATGGCGATGTGCTGGCGGTGCCCGGCGGCGACAGTCTGCTGGTCGTCAGCGAGAAAGCCCGCGTCCACGGCAAGGTCATGGCGGCACATGTGATCATCAACGGCGAAGTCCACGGCCCGGTGCAGTGCGACGGATTGCTCGAATTGCACCCCAAGGCGCGCATTGTCGGCAACGTTGGCTATGGCACGCTGGAAATGCACCACGGTGCAAGCATCGATGGCGAGTTGCGGTCCTTGAAGTCCGCCGAGCGGCCTGCACTTAAGCTTGCGGCTTCGAACGAGAAATGAACTTCAGGTCCCGAACCCGCACGAACCGATACGCAAAGGAAAAGGAGTCACCATGAGCGCAGTTGCAGAACACAGCCCGACGGTCGCCGATGAAATGCCGCCGCCGCTGATCTTCACCGACAGCGCCGCCGAGAAAGTGCGCGACCTGGTCGACGAAGAGGGCAACCCGGAGTTGAAGCTGCGCGTCTTCGTTCAGGGCGGCGGTTGCTCGGGCTTCCAGTATGGTTTCACCTTCGACGAGGTCGTCAACGAGGATGACACGCAGATGACCAAGAATGGCGTCACCTTGCTGATCGACGCGATGAGCCTGCAATATCTGGGCGGCGCCGAGATCGACTACAAGGAAGATCTGCAGGGCGCCCAGTTCGTCATCAAGAACCCCAACGCCACCACCACCTGTGGTTGCGGTTCGAGCTTCTCGGCCTGATCAGCTCCGCGGCATGCAAAACAGGCTGCCTGCGGGCAGCCGTTTTTCATTCTTGGGTTGAGCCGAGGTTCAGACGGACGGGTACAAGGCCCCCAGGACGCGCGGACCCCGTGCACCGGTCACCGATGGCAGATTGCCGCTGCGGCGGTCGACGAAGGCCTGTGCCAGCCAGGCAAAGGCCAGCGCTTCCACCTGCTGGGGGGGTACGCCCCGATCGGCCGTGGTCTGCACGCGCACTTGCGGCAACAGCGCGCGCAGGCGCCCCATCAGCTGCGAATTGAAGGCGCCGCCGCCACAGACCAGCAAGCGCGTCGTTGCCGGTGCATGCTGGCGCAGCGCGTCGGCCGCAGCGCGCGCGCTGAACTCGGCCAACGTGGCCTGTACATCGACCGGACGGGCAACGCGGCCAGCGCGCCCCAAGTGCGCGTCGAGCCAGGCCAGGTTGAACAGATCGCGTCCGGTGCTCTTGGGTGGCGGCAGCGCAAGGTAGGGCTCGGTGAGCAGCAGGCGCAACAGTGCGGCGTCAACGCTGCCGACCGAGGCCCATCGGCCACCGTCGTCATAGGCGGCGCTCTGATGGCGCTGGCACCAGCCGTCGAGCAGGGCATTGGCGGGCCCGCAATCGAAGCCAAGAACAGCGCCCTGCGCCGCCAACAGGCTCAGGTTGGCGATGCCGCCCAGGTTGAGCACCGCCACGTCCTCGCCAGGTGCGGCGAACAAGGCCGCGTGCAGCGCAGGCACCAGCGGCGCGCCCTGGCCGCCGGCGGCGACATCGCGGCTGCGAAAGTCGCAGACCACATCCAGGCCACAGAGTTCGGCCAGCAACGCGCCGTTCATCAGCTGCAGCGTGTAGCCGGTGCCATCGAACTGTTGCGGGCGGTGGCGCACGGTCTGTCCGTGGGCGCCCAGGGCGACGATGGGTGCCGGGGCTTTGGCGCGCAGGCAGGCCACCACTTGAGCGTATTCGCGCATCAGAGCGTTGGCAGCCAGCGCAGCGTGATGCAGTTCATCCGCCGCAGGTGCGTTCAAGCGCAGCAGCTGTTCGTGCAGCGCCGGCGCGAAGGCCCGGTGCTCGTGCGCCAGGATGCGCAGGCCGTCTGCGGACGAAGGCGACCTCAGATCGGCCAGCACGCCATCGACGCCGTCCAGCGAGGTGCCGGACATCAGGCCGATGAACAACGACATGACCGGCGGGTGGCGCGGCGAACGCCTCGCCGGCCTATTCGGACTGGAACCGCGACCCGGCCAGCGTCTGCGCCAGATCGAGCTGCAACTGGGCGCCGCGCGACAGCTCGGCCAACTGCGGGCGCGACGGCGCATCGATGCTCATCGTCTCCGACGAGCGCGCCACCTGCAGCGGGTCCACATACTGGCCCCTGACGTGAAATTCGAAGTGCAGATGCGGCCCGGTGGCCCAGCCGGTGGCGCCGACGGCGCCGATACGTTGGCCTTGCTCGACGCTCTGTCCCTTGCGCACGTCGATGCGGCTCAGGTGGGCATACAGCGTGCTGCGCTCATTGCCATGCTTGATCTGCACCACGTTGCCGTAGCCGTTTTGCCGGCCGGCGAACTCGACCGCGCCGTCACCCACCGATCGCACCGGCGTGCCCAGCGGCGCACCATAGTCCACGCCGCGATGCGCGCGCATCGTCTGCAAGATCGGGTGGAAACGCATCGCGAAGCCCGAGGTCACGCGCGAGAATTCCAGCGGGCTGGCGAGGAAGCTGCGGCGTTTGCTCTGCCCGGCGAAATCGAAGTAGGCGCCGCGCCCCGTCGCGTCGGCGTACCACACCGCCTGATGCGACTTGCCGTCGTTGACGAACTCGGCCGACAGCACGCGGCCGGTTGACGCGACCCAGGTCACCGGTTCGCCATCGGCGGCGAGCGCTTCATAGACCACGCTGAAGGTGTCGCCTTTGCGCAGCTCGCGATGGAAGTCGATGTCAGCGGCAAAGATCTCGGCCAGTTGCACCGCCACGGCGTCAGGGATGCGCGCCTCGTCCGTGGCGGCGAACAGCGACGAACGGATGGTGCCGCTGGCCAGTCTGGCCTGCCCGACCAGCGGCGCCACTTCCGCGCGGCTGCGCCACTGACCGGCTTGTCGCGACATCGTCAGCCGGGTGAATTGAGGCTGGCGCTGTGCGCTGTCGGGTGCCGCGTGGCGCACCACCAGCTCGATCAGGCGGCCGTCGGTGGTCGCGCGAGCCTGCACCATCTTGCCGGCGCGACCGTCGAAAACACTGCGCATCGTGGGATCGCTGCGCATGAAGGCCATGGCTTCGGCGTCGGACACACCCAAGCGACGCATCAGGCTGTCGACGCCTTCACCGCGGCGTGTCAGGTCGCTGCGCCAGAGTTCGAGGTCCTGATCCGCCAGGGCTTCGAGCTGGCTGGACATGCCCTGGGGGGCGACGGTGTCGATCACCAGACGCTGCGGCAGCGCCGCCGGATCGGGCAACAAGGGCGCCACGCCAAAGGCGGCGGCGGCAAAGCCGCCGAGCACGAGCACGAAGCTGGCACTCAAGGCACGCGAGTGATGCGACAACCCATCCAGGGCGGGTTGAAGGCGGCGCGCAACGGATTCCAACGACATCGCTTTTTCTGGCGCGGAATTGTTCCGGCATGGGGTCAAGAGCTGAAGATTCTCGATGGCCGCGAATGGTCGCCGATACCGGCATCGGCACTGCGGGTGACGCAACCGACGATCTAGAATCACGAAATCGCTCGAATCGACCTGACACGGGTTCGGGCAAATACGAACGGGGTGCCCGAGTATAGCGACCCCTATGGCACGGCCATCCCCGGAAATGTACCCACAAGTGAATCCATGTCCGAGGCTGTGACCCTGAACGCTGCGCCCGACGCCATCAGCGACGCCGTGCGCGAGGCCATGGCCGTGTCGCTGCGCGGTTGCGAGGAGTTGCTGCCCGAGGCCGACTGGTTGAAGAAGCTGCGGCGCTCGGCGGCGACGGGCGTGCCGCTGCGCATCAAGCTCGGCCTGGATCCGACCGCGCCCGACATCCACATCGGCCATACCGTGGTGCTGAACAAGATGCGCCAACTGCAGGACCTGGGGCACACGGTGATCTTCCTGATCGGCGACTTCACCTCCATGATCGGCGACCCGTCGGGCCGCAACACCACCCGGCCGCCCCTGACGCGCGAGCAGATCGAAGCCAATGCGCAGACCTACTACGCGCAAGCCAGCCTGGTGCTCGACCCGGCGCGCACCGAGATTCGCTACAACAGCGAATGGAGCGATGCGCTGGGCGCCAGGGGCATGATCCAACTCGCCTCGCGCTACACCGTGGCGCGCATGCTGGAGCGCGATGACTTCACCAAGCGCTATCGCGAAGGTACGCCGATCAGCGTGCACGAGTTGCTCTACCCGCTGATGCAGGGCTACGACTCCGTGGCCTTGAAGAGCGACCTCGAGCTCGGCGGCACCGACCAGAAGTTCAACCTGCTGGTCGGCCGCGCCCTGCAAAACGAGTATGGGCAGGAGCCACAATGCATCCTGACGATGCCGTTGCTCGAAGGCCTGGACGGCGTCGAGAAGATGTCCAAGAGCAAGGGCAACTTCGTCGGCATCACCGAAGCGCCCAACACCATGTTCGCCAAGCTGTTGTCGATCAGCGACGACATGATGTGGCGCTACTTCACGCTGTTGTCGTTCCGCAGCGAGGCGCAGATCGCTGCGCTGCGACAGGAAGTGGCGCAAGGGCGCAACCCGAAAGAGGCGAAGGTGCTGCTGGCC
Source organism: uncultured beta proteobacterium (assembly GCA_963837675.1). Classification (GTDB taxonomy): domain Bacteria; phylum Pseudomonadota; class Gammaproteobacteria; order Burkholderiales; family Burkholderiaceae_C; genus Rubrivivax. The sequence goes on from CAWIOH010000014.1 coordinate 232,693, forward strand.
AAGGAAATCACCACGCGTTTCCACAGCGCCGCGGCGGCCGAAGCGGCCGAGGCCGATTTCGAATTGCGCGCGCGCGGCGGCATTCCCGACGACATCCCCGAGCGAGTGCTGGGCGGCGCGCCGCTGGCCATCGGTCAGTTGCTCAAGAAGGCCGATCTGGCACCGAGCAGCAGCGAGGCGCTGCGCCTGATCGAGCAGGCCGGCGTGCGCATCGACGGCACGGTGATTTCCGAGCGCGGCCTGAAGCTGCCGGCGGGGACCTACGTGGTCCAGGTCGGCAAGCGCAAGTTCGCGCGCATCGTATTGACAGCATGAAGCGGCGGTATTGCCTGGGCCTGCTCGGTGCGCTTTGCGCCGGTGGCGCTCGCGCCGAGCCGACGGCCGCCGAGGCGGCGCGAATCGACAGGCTGATCGCGGCCGTCGGCAAACGCAGCGACATGAAGTTCGTGCGCAACGGCAAGGAATACAGCTGCGAGCAGGCGGCAGAATTTCTGCGCGGCAAGTTGAAGTGGCGCCTGGAGAAGGTAACCACGGTGCAGGATTTCATCGACCAGATCGGCACACGCTCTACCACCAGCGGCGAGATCTACCAGGTCAAGTTGGCCGACGGCCGCACGTTGACCAGCGCCGATTTCCTGCGTCAGGAGCTGCAGCGCATCGAAAAATCCTGAAGCGCCCGGCGTGTGCCGGCCGCGGCGGGAGAATGGCGCCATGCAGGTCAGCGGCTATCTGAAGCTGTCGGTGGTGGTCGCGGTGGCGACCATCCTGATGAAAGGCGGCGCGTGGTGGCTGACAGGCTCGGTCAGCCTGATGTCCGACGCGCTGGAGTCACTCGTCAACCTGGCCGGCGCCAGCTTCGCGCTGCTGATGGTCACCGTGGCGGCGCAGCCCGCCGACGACGAGCACCCCTACGGCCACCACAAGGCCGAGTACTTCTCCAGCGGCTTCGAAGGCGGGTTGATCCTGGTGGCGGCATTGGCCATCGTCTGGACTGCCGTGCAGCGCCTGATAGCGCCACAACCGCTGCAACAGCTGGGCTGGGGCCTGTGGCTGACGATCGTCAGCTCGACGATGAACGCGGCGTTGGCCTGGGCCATGCTGCGCAAGGCCAGGGCGGTGCGCTCGATGGCGCTGGAAGGCGACGCGAGGCATCTGTTCACCGACGTCTGGACGTCGGCCGGCGTGGTGTTGGGCCTGTTTGCAGTGATGGCCACCGGCTGGCTGTGGCTCGACCCGCTGGTGGCGATGGCGGTGGCCGCCAACATCGTGCGCGAGGGCCTGTCGCTGGTGCGCCGCTCCATCGACGGCCTGATGGACCATGCGCTGGAGCCGCAGGTGTTGGCCGATATCGAGAAGACGCTGGAGACCTTCAGGCACCCGACGCTGCGCTTCGACCATATCAACACCCGGCGCGCTGGCGCACGCCGATTCGTCGATATGCACATGCACATGCCCGGTGGCTGGAGCCTGGCCCGTGCCGCCGCCGTGCGCGCTTCAGTCGAGCAGGCGCTGATGAGTGCGGTGCCGGGGTTGCGCGCCACCATCCAGCTGCTGCCGACCCATGTCGAAGCCCATTTCGACGACACGCAGGACCACCCGCTGTGATCGCGCTGGTGCAGCGCGTGGCGTCGGCCCGGGTAGAGATCGGCGACGCCTGTGTCGGCGCCATCGATGCCGGCATGCTGGTCTTCGTCTGTGCCGAGCCTACCGACACCCTGGCCCATGCCGAGCGGCTGGTGGCCAAGCTGCTGGGCTTGCGCATCTTCGCCGACGATGCCGGCAAGATGAACCGCAGCATCCAGGACATCAGGGGCGGCTTGCTGCTGGTGTCGCAGTTCACGCTGGCCGCCGACACCTCGCGCGGTCACCGGCCGGGCTTTTCAGGCGCGGCGCCGCCCGAGCTGGGCCGGGCGTTGTTCGAAGAGGTGCTGCGCCTGGCCCGCCAGCACCACGCGCCGGTGGCCAGCGGTGTCTTCGGCGCGGACATGCAGGTGCATCTGGTCAACGACGGGCCCGTCACGGTGCCGCTGCAGCTGCGCTGAGTGTTCAGTGCGCCGCGGTCAGCGTTCCGTCCCTGGCGAGGGTGGATCCGGTTTCAGCCACGCGCCCAGCGCCCGTCCAACCACCGCACCCAGCACCACCGCGGCGGCATTGGCGTGCGAGATCACGCCATCGTGCAGCGTCGAGCGGGCTTCGCCGATGCACGCGCTGGTGTGCGCGACGGTGCAGGCGGCAACCCCATGCCGCTGCAGCAGGTCCAGCGCGGCGATGCCGGCGCCATCCTTGCCCCCACCGGCATCGTTGAACACGGCCAGCCGAAGCTTCGCTTCGAGGGCGAAGCGACCCGCACTGAGGCCGCCGTGCGAGCCGCTGATCACGATGCAGCCGGCGCCGACACCGATGGCCTCGGTGATGCTGTCCAGCACCAGCATCGGGCTTCCCAGCGCAACGCAGCCGCCCTCGGGCCGGCCTGGTGGTGGAGCTTCGCTCATCGGGCGCCCACCGGCATCAACCGTGGTGGCGCAAGTCCTCGATGACCTTGCCGTCGTTGGGCAGGCTGGAGGGCGCCAGCAGGCTGACTTCGCCGCGCAACTTGGTGACGTCGCGCAGCGTCTGCGCCACGGCTTGCGCCAGGCCTTCGGGCACGCTGGTGGCTTCGGCGCGCAGCGTCATGCGGTCGTTGGCCATCTCGCCTTCGATGACCAGCCGTGCGCGTTGCAGTTCGGGGTGACGCTTCAGTACTTCGGCCACCTGGCTGGGGTGCACGAACATGCCACGCACCTTGGCGGTCTGGTCGGCGCGGCCCAGCCAGCCCTTGATGCGGGTGTGGGTGCGACCGGTGGGGCAGCGCCCGGCCAGCAGCGCGCTCAAGTCACCGGTGCCGAAGCGCACCAGCGGGTAGTCGGGGTTCAGCGTCGTCACCACCACTTCGCCCACCTCGCCGTCAGCCACGATGTCCCCGGTGCCGGGGCGCACGATTTCGACGATCACGCCTTCGTCCAGCACCAGGCCTTCGCGGGCCGGGGTTTCGTAGGCGATCAGGCCGACATCGGCGGTGCCGTAGCTCTGGTAGGCCTCGATGCCGCGCCCGCGCAGCGCGTCGCGCAATGCCGGCGGAAAGGCTTCGCCACCGACCGAGGCCTTGCGCAGTGCCGGCAGCTTCAGTGCCATTTCGTCTGCCCTTTCCAGCGCGATGCGCAGGAAGCTCGGCGTGCCGGCATAGGCATCGGCGCGAAGCTCCAGCATCGCCTGCAACTGCAGCTCGGTGTTGCCGACACCGCCCGGGAAGACCGTGCAGCCGATGGCGTGCGCGCCTGTTTCCACCATCGAGCCCGCCGGCGTGAGGTGGTAGCTGAAACTGTTGTGCACCAGGTCGCCGGCACGAAAGCCGGCGGCGAAGAGCGCACGGCCGAAGCGCCAATAGTCGGCCGCGCTGCCTTCGGGCTCATAGATCGGCCCCGGCGACTGGAACACGCGCCGCGCGCTGCGCCGGGTGCCCAGCGCGCGCCAGCCGATGGCCGAGAAGCCGCCGAAGGGATCGCTGTGACGTCGCGCCTGCTGGCGTTCGAGCAGTTCGTGCTTGCGGGTCACTGGCAGCTCGGCCAGCGCTGCGCGGCTGCGCACGCCGTCGGCATCGACCCCACGCAGGATCTGCGCAAAGGCCGGCGTGGTCATCGCCGCGGCAATCTGCGCCGGCAGCGCGGCCATCAGCGCGGTTTCGCGCTGGTTCGGGTCGCGCACTTCCAGCGCGTCGAAATACTCAGTCATCCCTGTCTCCCCATGCCGCCAGCGCCTTCTTCAGTTCCGCGCCAAAGTTGCGCACCGCGGCGCTGCTGGTCAGCGTTCTCGTGCGCCAGCGCGGACTGTTGTGGCTGGGACGTTCGACGATGTCGGCGCGAAGCGCAATGCCATCGACGCGCAATCGGGCGATGGCCACGCCACGGCGCTCGAAGATGCCTGCGCGTTCGCTCAGGCCCATTTCACGCAGTTCGCGCTGCAGACGCTGCAGCGCCTCGTCGGGCTTGAACGGCGGCGCGGCGAATCCGGCGTCGTCAGGCATCGCCGCTACGCCAGCCAGCGCTTGCGGCGCTTGTAGCTCTTCACGTCCCTGAAGCTGCGCCGGTCGCCGCCGCCCATGCCGAGGTAGAACTCCTTGACGTCCTGGTTCTCGCGCAGCGACCCGGCCTCGCCGTCCATGACGACGCGCCCGTTTTCCAGGATGTAGCCGTAGTCTGCATAGCGCAGCGCCATGTTGGTGTTCTGCTCGGCCAACAAGAAGGTGACCTGCTCGCGCTGGTTCAGGTCCTTGACGATCTCGAACACTTCTTCGACGATCTGCGGCGCCAGGCCCATGCTCGGCTCGTCCAGCAGCACCATCTTCGGCTTGGCCATCAGCGCGCGGCCGATGGCACACATCTGCTGCTCGCCACCCGAGGTGTAGGCGGCCAGCGACGCGCGCCGCGTCTTCAGCCGGGGGAAGTAGCCGTAGACCTTTTCCAGCGTCGCGGCGACGTCGGCCTTGGCGTCCTTGCGCGTGTAGGCGCCGGCCATCAGGTTGTCCTCGATCGTCAGGTGGGCGAAACAATGGCGCCCTTCCATCACCTGGATCACGCCGCGCTCGACCATGTCCGAGGTGCTGAGCCTTTCGATGCGTTCGCCGCGCAAGTCGATCGATCCTTTCGTGACCTCGCCGCGCTCGCCGCGCAGCAGGTTGCTGACGGCACGCAGGGTCGTCGTCTTGCCCGCGCCGTTGCCGCCGAGCAGCGCGACGACCTTGCCCTCGGGCACCTGCAACGAGACACCCTTCAGCACCAGGATGACGTGGTTGTAGATGACCTCGATGCCGTTGACGTTGAGCAGGATGTTCGACATGTCAGCTAGGTTCGATCTCATCGAAGCGCCGCGCGGCGACGCTTCGATGAGGGCTCCGCAAGGAGCCCGTCCCGCCTGTTGAAGCGCGAGGTCGTGCCGTCGTCTAGGCGCCGCACTCCGCTTTGTCGCGCGGGGGCAGCTTCTTTTCCGATGCGTACTTCGCCGCCGACGCCTTGATCATCGGATTGATGATCTGCTCATCGGCCTGCAGCCAGTCGGAGGTGAACACCCATTTCGTCCCGTCCCAGGTGTGGATGCGCGCCCAGTTCGCACCCATATGGTCGGCGCAAGAGGTGCTGATCGGCCGCATCACGCCGGCAAAGCCCAGCGCGTCGAGCTTCTTCTGATCCAGCGCCAGGTTCTCCAGGCCCCAGCGCACCTGCTCGCCCGTCATGACCTTGCCCTTGCCAAAGCGCTCCTGCGCGCGCTTCACGCCTTCGACGGCGAGCATCGCGGAGACCAGGCCGCGCATGTACAGCACCTGGCCGACCTGCTCTTTCGGCCCGCTGCCGTCGCCCTTGGCATAGACCTTGGCGAGGATGTCCTGCGTGACCTTGGCGTTCGGCTCGGCACCATGCTGCATGGCCAGCGCGTTGTAGCCCTTGGCGCCGGCACCGACGTCCTTCACGTCGGGTTCGGCACCCGACCACCACACGCCGTACATCTTCTCGCGCGGGTAGCCGGTGGCCACCGCTTCCTTCAGGGCCGCGGAGTTCATCACTCCCCAGCCCCACAGGAACACGAAGTCCGGCCGCTGCTGGCGAATTTGCAGCCAGGTGGACTTCTGTTCCACGCCGGGGTGCGTCACCGGCAACAGCAGCAACTTGAAGCCGAGCTGCTTGCTGCGTTCTTCGAGCAGCGCGATCGGCTCCTTGCCGAAGGGACTGTCGTGATAGACCAGGGCGATGGTCTTGCCCTTGAGCTTGTCCATCCCGCCTTCCTTCGTGCCGACGTACTGCACCAGCATGTCGGCGGCCGTCCAGTAGGTGCCCATCAGCGGGAAGTTCCACTTGAAGACCATGCCGTCCACGCTGTCGGCACGGCCATAGCCGGCAGTGATGAGCGGAATCTTGTCGTTCGGCACTTTCTCGGTCAGCGCGAAGGTGATGCCGGTGGACAGCGGCTGAAACACCGTCGCGCCGCCGTTCTTGCCCTTCAAGCGCTCATAGCACTCCACGCCCTTGTCGGTGGCGTACCCGGTCTCGCATTCTTCCCAGACGGCCTTCACGCCATTGATGCCGCCGTTGGCATTCACCAGCTTCAGGTAGTCGGCCATCCCGTCGGCGAAGGGCACGCCGTTGGGCGCGTAGGCGCCGGTGCGATAGACGAGCAGCGGAAAGAACTGCTCCTTCGCCTGCGCAAAGGCCGCGGGCGCAAGGGCCAGGCTGCCGAGTGCCGCGGCAGCAATGGCCGCGGCGCTGATCAGTGACTTGAGTTTCATGTCTGCCTCCAGGGGTGAATGTGCACTTTGGGGTGCGGTGAGAAATGATTGCGAGTGGGACGGGGCGTCGGCGCTCGAAGTTCATAGTGGTTTTCCATGTCCGGCCTCAATGCGGGAAGGGCCACAGCCGCAGTTTTTCCTTGCCGACCGACCAAAGCCGCGCCAGGCCATGCGGCTCGACGATGAGAAAAAAGACGATCAGGGCGCCAAAGATCATGAAGGTCAGGTGGGACGCCAATGCCGTGTCGATCGGGATGCCGAACCAGTAGGGCAGGTTGTCCAGCACGATCGGCAGCACGACGATGAAGGCTGCGCCAAAGAAGCTGCCCATGATCGAACCCAACCCGCCGATGATGATCATGAACAGCAGGTCGAAGCTGCGGTTGATGTTGAAGGCCGCCGGCTCCCAGCCGCCCAGGTGCACGAAGCCCCACAGCGCGCCGGCCACGCCGACGATGAAGCTGCTGACGGCGAAGGCCGTGAGCTTGGCGTACACCGGGCGGATGCCGATGACCCCGGCGGCGACGTCCATGTCGCGCATCGCCATCCATTCACGGCCGATGGCGCCGCGCACCAGGTTCTTCGCCAGCAGTGCGAAGACGGTGACGAAGGCCAGGCAGAACAGGTACTTGCTGACCGGCGACTGGATGGCGAAACCCAGCACCTTCAAGCCCGACACGTTGACCGATCCCGACGACGAATCGTTGGTGAACCAGCTGATGCGCAGAAAGGCCCAATCGACGAAGAACTGCGCCGCCAGCGTGGCCACGGCCAGATAAAGCCCCTTGATGCGCAACGACGGGATGCCGAAGAACACACCGACGATGGTGGCGCACACCCCGCCCAGCAGCAGCGAGGCGATCAGCGGCATGCCTTCGATGCGCACCTGGAAGTTGTAGGCCGCGTAGGCGCCCACGGCCATGAAGGCGCCGGTGCCCAGCGAGATCTGTCCGCAGTAGCCGACCAGGATGTTCAGGCCGATGGCCGCCAGCGACAGGATCAGGAAGGGAATGAGGATGGCGCGGAACAGGTATTCGGGCGCCGTGAAGGGCACGACGACGAAGGCCAGCACCAGCAGCAGCGCGATGGCGATGCGATCCTGCCGGATCGGGAAGATCTGGTCATCGGACCGGTAGCTGGTCTTGAACTGGCCGTTTTCGCGATAGAACATCAGGTGTCGTCCACGTCATACCCGATCAATGATCTTTTCGCCGAACAGCCCCTGCGGCCTGAACAGCAGGAACACGAGCGCCAGCACATAGGCAAACCAGATCTCGATGCCCCCGCCGAAGAACGGGCCGATGTAGATCTCCGACAGCTTCTCGCCGACGCCGATGATGAGCCCGCCGATGATCGCGCCGGGCACCGAGGTCAGGCCGCCGAGGATGACCACCGGCAGCGACTTCAGCGCAATCTGCGACAGCGAGAACTGCACTCCCAGCTTGCTGCCCCAGATGACGCCGGCCACCAGCGCGACGAACCCCGCCACCGACCAGACGATGATCCAGATGCGATTCAGCGGGATGCCGATCGATTGCGCCGCCTGGTGGTCGTCGGCCACCGCGCGCAGCGCGCGGCCGGTGCTGGTCTTCTGGAAGAACAGCGCCAGCAAGGCCACCAGCAGTGCGGCGACGATGGCCGCAATGACGTCTTCCTTGTTCACCAGGATGCCGCCTTGGAACACGCCGTCGAGCAGGAACACAGGCTCCTTCGGCATGCCCACGTCGATCTTGTAGATGTCGCTGCCGAACACGGTCTGACCGAAGCCGTCGAGAAAGTAGCTCACGCCGAGCGTGGCCATCAGCAGCGTGATGCCTTCCTGGTTGACCAGCTTGCCGAGCACGAAGCGCTCGACGACCCAGGCCACGCCCACCATCAGCAGCGCCGCGGCGATGAACCCCAGCACGTTGCCGAGGATCTGGCTGTCGAAGCCCAGCCAGCGCGGAATCCATTCGGCAAAACGCGCCATCGCCAGCGCCGCGAACAGCACCATCGCGCCCTGCGCGAAGTTGAACACACCGCTGGCCTTGAAGATGAGCACGAAGCCCAGCGCGATCAGCGAGTACAGCATGCCGGCCATCAGGCCGCCGATCAGCGTTTCGATGAAGAACGCCATGCCGCCGCTCTCAGTGGCTCGTGCCCAGATAGGCGCTGATGACGTCGGGGTTGGCGCGCACCTCGGCGGGCGTGCCGTCGCCGATCTTCTTGCCGTAGTCGAGCACGACGACGCGGTCGCTGATGTCCATGACCACGCTCATGTCGTGCTCGATCAGCACGATGGTGGTGCCGAACTCGTCGTTGACGTCGAGAATGAAGCGGCACATGTCCTGCTTCTCCTCGACGTTCATGCCGGCCATCGGCTCGTCCAGCAGCAGCACCTGCGGCTCCATCGCCAGCGCGCGACCCAGGTCGACGCGCTTTTGCAGGCCGTAGGGCAGGCGGCCCACCGGCGTCTTGCGGTAGGGCTGGATCTCCAGGAAATCGATGATCTGCTCGACGAACTGGCGCTGCGCCGATTCCTCGCGCTGCGCCGGCCCGATGCGCAAAGCCTGCTGGAAGATGTTGCTGCGCATCTTCAGGTTGCGCCCGGTCATGATGTTGTCCACTACGCTCATGCCCTTGAACAGCGCCAGGTTCTGGAACGTGCGCGCGAAGCCCATCTCGGCCACCTGGCGCGAGTTCATGTTCGAGAAACGGCGCCCGCGGAAGTCGATCGTTCCCTGCTGCGGCTGATAGACGCCGTTGATGCAGTTGAGCATGCTGCTCTTGCCGGCGCCGTTGGGACCGATGATGGCGCGAAGCTCGTGTTCGCGTACGTCGAAACTGATGTCGGTCAGCGCCTTCACGCCGCCGAAGGCCAGGCTGATGTTGTGGATGGCGAGGATGACCTCGCCGATGCTGCGCTGGTTCATGCCGTCATGCCGCCTGGCGCACCACCGGAAAGATATTGACATCGACGATCTTCAGATCGGCCGAGACCGTCCCCTTGCGACCGTCCTCGAAGCCGACCTCGGTCTCGACGTACTGGCTGGCCTTGCCGGCGTACATCGCATCGACCAGCACCTGGTAGCGCTGGCTGATGTGACCGCGCTTGACCTTGCGCGTGCGCGTCAGCTCGCCGTCGTCGGCGTCCAGCTCCTTGTGCAGGATCAGGAAGCGGCTGACCTGGCTGCCGGCCAGCATCTTGTCGGCGGCCAGGTCGGCGTTGACCTTCTCGATGCACTCGCGCACCAGCTCATAGACCTCGGGTTTGGCCGCCAGGTCGGCATAGCCGCCATAGGGCAGGTTGCGCTTCTCGGCCCAGTTGCCCACCGCTTCCATGTCGATGTTGATGAAGGCGCAGACCTTCTCGCGCCGGTCGCCGAAGGCCACTGCCTCCTTGATGAAGGGGAAGAACTTGAGCTTGTTCTCGACGTACTTGGGTGCGAACATGGCACCGTCGTGCTCGCCGCCGGCAATGCGCCCGACGTCTTTGGCACGATCGATGATCTTCAGATGTCCGCTGTCGTCGAGGAAGCCGGCGTCGCCGGTGTGGTACCAGCCGTCGGCCGTCAGCACCGCGGCAGTCGCATCCGGATTCTTGTAGTACTCCTTCAACAGGCCCGGCGATTTGATCAGGATCTCGCCGCTGTCGGTCAGCCTGATCTGCACGCCGTCGATCGGCACGCCGACCGTGTCCGCCTTGGCTTCGTGGTCGGGCTGCAGGCACACGAACACGGCCGTCTCGGTACTGCCGTAGAGCTGCTTCAGGTTGATGCCGACGCTGCGGTAGAAGCTGAACAGGTCGGGGCCGATGGCCTCGCCCGCGGTGTAGGCCACACGCACGCGGCTCAGGCCCAGCGAATTGCGCAGCGGCCCATAGAGGCACAGATTGCCCAGGCCGTACAGCAGCCTGTCGGCCGCCGGGACAGCTTTGCCGTCCATCAACCTCGGGCCGACCCTGCGCGCCACCGCCATGAAGCGCTCGAACAGCCACTTCTTCAGACGGCCGGCGTCTTCCATGCGAATCATCACCGTGGTCAGCAGGCCCTCGAAGACACGCGGTGGCGCGAAATAGTAGGTCGGGCCGATGTCCTTCAGATCGATGGTGACGGTGTTGGCCGATTCGGGGCAGTTGACGACATAGCCGCACACCAGCCACTGCGCATAGGAGAAGATGTTCTGTCCTATCCAGGCCGGCGGCAGATAGGCCAGCACCTCTTCGTTCTCGCTCAACTTGTCGAACTTTGCGCCCGCCGCCGCGCGATCGATCAGGGTGAAGTGCGTATGCACGACGCCCTTCGGGTTGCCGGTCGTGCCCGAGGTGAAGAACATCGCCGCCACTTCGTCGGACCGGCCCAGCGCCACCTGCTCGTCGAAGAACCGCGGATGGTCAACGTGGTACGCGCGCCCGGCCTGGGCCAGGCTGTCCAGCGACGCCAGACCTGGCTCGTCGTAGTTGCGCAGGCCGCGCGGGTCGTCGTACCAGATTTGCGTGACCTGCGGGCAGGACTCGCGCGCCTCGAGCAGTTTGTCCACCTGCTCCTGGTCCTCCACCACCGCCATCGCGATCTCGGCGTTGTTGATGGGGAATACGTACTCGCCCGCTGCGGCGTCCTGGTACAGCGGTACGGGCACCGCACCCAGCGACTGCGCCGCCAGCATCACGGCCGACAGGCGCGGGCGGTTTTCCGCCACCACCACAATGTGATCGCCGCGCTTCAAGCCGGCTTGTGCCAGCCCACAGGCCAGCTCGCGCACCAGCAGCGCCAGCGCCGACCAGGACAAGGCCTGCCAGATGCCGAACTCCTTCTCGCGCAGCGCCGGGGCGTCCGGGCGCCGCGCCGCGTGCTCCAGCATCAACCGCGGGAATGTCGTCTCCAACTCGTCGCTCTCCTGCTTGCGCCAGCGCTGCGGATCGTGCCCGGCGGGCGCACCGGCGGGACTTTCATGGGCCGTGACTGTAGGCCGGAGTTTGACGCCATGTTGTCGTTGCAACGACAATCTTCTGGTTCTCTCCCTTGGTGTTTTCCCTCAGCGACCGCCCATGGATGCCACCCCTGCGCAGGTCCCGACGCGTCTGCTGTCGCGCGCCCGAGCGCTCAGTCCGGCCGAGGTGGCGGACATCCATTGGCTGGATGCGTTGCAGCGCGACGAGCGCGTGCGCGCGCTGCGCGCTCTGAAGGTGGTACGCATCAGCGCTGGCGAGTTGCTGTGCCGAGTCGGCCGGCCGGTGACCTTCTGGTTCGGCGTCATCGACGGGCTGTTGAAGATGAGCAACGACACCGCGATGGGTATCCCGATCACCTTCACCGGCATCCCACCGGGCGGCTGGTTCGGCGAAGGCACCGTGCTCAAGCGCGAGGCCTACCGCTACAACATCCAGGCGCTGCGCAAGAGCGTGGTCGCCGGGCTGGATGTCGATACCTTCCACTGGCTGCTGGATCGCAGCATCGCCTTCAATCGCTTCATCGCGCAGCAGTTGAACGAGCGCCTGGGCCAGTTCATCGGCGCGCGCGAGATCGACCGCATGACCGACCCCGACGGCCGCGTTGCACGCAGCCTGGCGGCGCTGTTCCACCCGGTGCTGTACCCCGGCGTCGGCGGGCTGCTGCGCATCACGCAGCAGGAACTGGGCTATCTGGTGGGATTGTCGCGGCAGCGCGTCAACCAGGCCTTGCAGGTGCTGCAGGCGGCGCGATTGATCGCGGTGGAATACGGCGGCGTGCGCGTGCTCGACCTGGAAGGGCTGCGCGGCTTCGGCCGGGCCTGAGGCGGCACCGGCTGCGCAGGCCTCAAGCGTTGATCACGCCGCTGGCCACGTGTCCGGCCGGCACATGCGCGGCCGCCGAGGCCACATGCCCGGTCTGATCGTCGAAGAAGAAGTCCGGCTCGAACTCACGCAGGAACTCGCCTTTCGGCAGACCGCCGAGGAACATGGCTTCATCGACGTCGAGATGCCAGTTCATCAGCGTGCGCATGGCGCGCTCATGCGCCGGGGCGCTGCGCGCCGTGACCAGCGCAGTGCGGATGCGCATGGCCGCGGCCGGCTCCGATTGCAGGTCTTGCAGGGCCAGCAGCAGCGGCTTGAACGGTCCGGCCGGCAGCGCGCGCGCGACGTGCTCGACTTCATGCGCGTGGAAGGCATCGAGCCCGCCATGCTGGAACACGCGCTCGGCTTCGTCGCCGAACAGCACCGCGTCGCCGTCGAAGGCGATGCGCACCTCGTGCGGGTGTGCGGCCGAGGCGCGCGCCGCCTGCGGATAGACACGCGCGGCGGGCACGCCAGCGGCCAGCGCGGCGCGCACGTCGGCCTCGTTGGCCGACAAGAACAGCTGTGCACGCAGTGGCCGCAGGTAGCGCCAGGGCGGCTGGCCGCGGGTGAACACGCCGCGCTGCAGGCTCAGGCCATAGTGTTGCGCCGAGCGGAACACGCGCAGCCCCGACACCGGGTCGTTGCGCGACAGCATCACCACTTCGACCCGCGGCCGCGCGGCGTTGAAGGCCAGCAGCTTGCGCACCAGCGACATCCCGACGCCGGGCGGCGCGGGCACCTCCAGGCGCTGCAACTGCAACTGCATGTAGGCCTGGTCGTCGCCGGCCTCGAAGAGACGGTTCTCTTCCTCGAAATCGAAGAGCGCGCGCGACGAGATGGCGACGACGAACTGGCCGTCCAGCGATGCCGCCATGGCTACGGCGCCGCCCAACCGAGTGCGGCTTGCACCACGCCCGCGTTGATCAGGTCCTGCACCAGCGACGCGGCCAGCGTGACCACGAGGAAAGCGCGCGGCGCGGCGCCATGCTGCAACGTGATGCGTTGCATGACCGACAGCCCCACCGGCATCGCGCCCAGGCCGAAGCCCATGAAACCGCCGGCCGCCACCGCGCCTTCACGTTCGGCCATGGCCGGCGCTGCGCCGCGCGCGGCCGCGTGGCGCACCAGCGTCACCGCGATCGCCGCGGTGAGCAGGGATTGCAACACCACCGCACTGAGGATCAGCCCGGCGGCACGGGCCACCTCGGCCAGGTCCAGGCTCATCAGGCTCATCGCCAGGAACAGGCGCAGCGCCACGGTGCCGACGACATCGGCGGTCTCCAGATCGATGCGGTGGCGAAAGAGATCGGCCAGATTGGTCACGGCCACGGCGGTCAGCAGGCAGGCCAGAAACGGCGGCACATTGATGTCGCGCGCACCCAGCCAGGCCTGCCAGGCCAACGCCAGCGCCACCGTCCCGGCCAGCACCAGCATCTGACGCAGCCAGCGGTCGGACGAGGTCCAGGCGCCAAAGTCGCGGGCGTCGTTGCTGCCATGCAAGGCCACCTCGCCTTCCAGCGGCGGGGGCGGCAGCACATGCGGCGTGCCCCCGCGTCTCGCATGCAACAACCGGGTCGCCACGATGCTGCCGAGCACGCCGCCGGCGACCAGCCCAAGCGTGGCGCAGGCCATGCCGATGTCGAAGGCATGCGGCGCGCTGGCTGCCAGCTCCTGCCCGGCCCAGGCGGCCGTGGTGCCGTGGCCACCGAGAAAAGCCGCGCTGCCGAGGAACACCGCCAGCGTCGGTGGTTCACCGAAGGCCCAGGCGACGCCGGCGCCGACCAGATTCTGGCCGACGGAGAGCAGCAAGATGGCGAGTGCGACCAGCGCCACCGCGACACCACCGCCGCGCAAGGCCGCCAGGCGTGCGGTCAGGCCGAGCGTGGTGAAGAACACCAGCAGCAGCGCGCCGCGCGCCTGCGTGCCGAAGCCAATGCGCCAGCCGAACTGCTGCAGCACCAGCAGCGCCGCGGCCACCACGAAACCGCCGACCACGGCCGGCGGAATCGAATAGCGCGCCAGCAGCGGCACGCGCGCATTGATCCACGTGCCCAGGCCGATGGTCAGCAGGGCCACCAGCAGCGTCCACAGTTCGTTCAAAGACAGTGTCTGCATGGCAACCTTTGCTGGAGCAGGCCGAGCCGGCGCGGACCGGCGCGCGGCCGCCGGCTGGCGCTACTTCTTCACGCCGCTGGCTGCCAGCTGCGAGGGTGCCTGCACGCTTTGCCAGCTGTCGTCCGGGTCGAAGCGCGACATGCTGCGTGCCACGGCGTCACCTTTCGGGCCCAGGTTCTTCTGGTAGAGCACGCCGTCATGGCTGACCATGAAACTCATGATGCCGGTGTCGCCCCAGCGCGCCGGCCAGGCGATCAGCGCGAAGCCGGCGTTCATGCGGCCCTGGTTGCGGTAATCGTAGGCTCCGCCCGCCGCGTGCTTGCCTTGTGCCGTGAGGATGCGGTAGTAGTAGCCGTGATAGGCGCCGTCGGGCGTGGTGGCGATGTGGGCCGGGCCGAGCGGGCTGGGCGCTTCGCCCGGCGCAGTGTCCCAGTACAAGCCATCCTTCTTTCCCGGGGTGCTGAAGAACTTTTGCGCGTATACCCGCCCTTGTCCCGGTTGGCGCGCGGCGCTGGCGTATTCCTGCTGCGCGTCGAAATAGGCCAGCGCCGCTTCCATGGCCGCCAGCTCATTGCGGCCGATGCGCCGCGAGCTCATCTCGTCGGCCCCGGCGCGGGTGTCGAAGACCCAACCGCCGTCGTTCTTGACCATCGGCACCGGCAGCGTCCAGCGGGATTCGCCCACTTCCAGCGCCGCCTTGTCGCTGCCTTGCATGACGACGCGGTGGGTCCTGGCCCAGGCGGCCAGGAAGTCGAGCTTGTCCTCCTGGGACACTTCGCCCAGTTGCAGCACCTTCTTGTAGTTGGCGCCGAGGATCCTGCGCACCGCCTCGTCGTCACTGCGGGCAATCGCATCGACGAAGGCATCCGCCGCCGCATCCGCGCTCGGGAACGGCGTCTGCGCCTGGACAAGGGCGGGCAGTGCAGCGAACAACAGCGAGGCGCAGCACGCGCCCAGCCAGCGAAACGGCGAACGTGACATGGCAACCTCGAATGCGGTGCTGGCAATGGCGTGCGACATGATCAGCGCCCTCGGTGGCCGCCGCCACCGCCTCGCGCAGCGGGTGCCGGTCGGGCGGCGGGCGAGGGGCGCGCCGCCGGAGCGGGACGGGCGGCCGGTTTGGACTGTGGCCGCGCCGCCGCCTGCCGGCTGCTCTGCCCGCGGTCGATTTGCGCGCGCTCGGCGTTGCCGTTGCCCGCGCCCTTCAAGGCGTTGTCGCGATTGGCCGGCGCTGGCCCCTGAGCGTGCCCCGCGCCGGGTTGACGATCCTTCGTGCCGGCCATCCGGTCCTTGGCTTCGGCACCGCCACCGGGACGGTCCTTGCCGGTGGCCATGCGGTCTTGTGCGCCCGCGCCACCCGGGCGATCCTTGCCGGCCGCACCGCCCGGCCGTTCGCCGGCTTGCCGTTGCAGCTGGTCGCGGGCCTGCGGATCGACACGCTTTTCCATTGTCTGCCGCGCCGCGTCGCGCTGCGCATCGCGGCTGTTGTCGCGGCCGCGGTAGTCGTTGCGCGCGTCCTTGCCGGCGACATTCTTGCCGTACTTGTCGTTGACCTTGCTGTCGCGGTAGGGCACGCCCTTGCGGCCCTGGTTGTTGTGGGTGAAGTTGTTGTTGGTGTTGCTGATCTTGCGGTTGACGTTGACGTTGTTGTAGCGGTTGACGTTGATGTTGACGTCGTTGCGGCCCCAGTTGTAGCCGCCCCACAGCGAGTTGGTGATCGCCAGCCCGGCGCCGAAGGCCATGCCGGTGAGCAACGCACTGCCCGGGTAGTAGCCATAGGGCGGCGGCATGTAGTACGGCGGGTAGGCCGGGTAGGGCCATGCGCCGTAGACCACTGTCGGGTTGTAGGCCGGCACGTACACCACCTGCGGCTGCGCCGGCTCGATGACGATCACGCTCTGCTGCGGCGTGGCCTGCTGCACCACCACCTTTTGCTGTTCGTTCGATTTCAGCTGACCGGCGTCCTGCGCCAGCTTGCGCAGCCGCTGCACCGAATCCATCGTCTCCGTGGGCTGGGCGAGGAAGGCGTCGCCCAGGTCCTGCACCCATTCGGGCTTCTGGCCCATGAGGTTGGTGACTTCGGGGAAAGCCACCAGCGACTGCACGCTCGGCTCCCAGTCCGTGCTGCTGGCGACCTTCTCGACGGCCGCGTCGCCCTTCTCGCCGGGGTGGGCCTTCGACCACCGCACTGCCTCGGCCACCTGCGCCGGGTAGGTGGCGGCCATCAGGACCTGGGTCAGCAGCGAATCGGGATACAGCGCGATCGGCGCCAGCAACTGGTCAAGCTGCTCGTTGCTGAAGCTCGGCGAGTCGCCCTGTGCCCAAGCCGGCAAGACCATGGCCAGCGCCACGACGGCGAAAAAGCACCTCGACAACCAGCGATGCATGGCCCGACCTCCCTTTGCGCCGCATTGTGCCGCAGGGGTCGGTGTGGATGCCCGCCGCGCTCAGGCGGCCGGGCCTTCAGTTGCTGAAGCCGATCGGCGCGCGCCGGGCGTTGCCTTCGGGCAGGTCGGCCAGTGCCAGCGTCGCGCGGCCATCGAGCCGGGCGTTGCCGAAGGCCGTCATCCACGCGCGGCGCATGTCGCGCGGCGCCATGCTGCTCAGGCCATCGAGCACGGCCTCGCTTGGCGCTTCGTCGAAGCGGCGGCCCCAGTCATGCTCGGCGCGGATCGAGCAGTACATGCGCAGCGCAATGGCGCGCGCCGCCCCGCGGTCCGGAGCCTGAACCTCGTAGACGTTCATGCGGTTCAGGATTGGCTCGGGAATGGCGCGGTCGTCGTTGGCGGTGGCCACCCAGATCAGCTGGCTGGCGTCGATCGACACTTCGGCGAATTCGTCGGTAAACGTGCCGGCGGTGTCGTGCTCGAGCAGGCCGTACAGCGCACCCAGCGGGTCGTAGGCATGCTCGCCACGCGCCTTGTCGATCTCGTCCACCACCATCACCGGGTTGGCGTAGGCACCGTCGACCAGCGTCTCGAAGACCTTGCCCGGGCGCGCGCCTTTCCATTGGCTGGAGGCGCCGCTGAGCACCCAGCCGGCGGTGAGCGAACTCATCGAGATGAAGCCCAGCCCGGTGCCCAGCAACTGCGCCACGCGGCGCGCGAAATGCGTCTTGCCGATGCCCGGCGGGCCGAGCAGCAACATCGGCGTGATCTCCAACCCGTCGCGGCTGTCGTGGCAAAGCGCCAACTGGCGCTTCAGATCGTCGAGCACCTCGGCGAAATTGGGCAGTTCGTCGTACAGGTGCTCCATCGCCGGCAGCCCGGAAGGCTTGACCTGGAAGCGTTGCGGGCCTTTTTCGAGCATGCGCTCGTAGGTCGCCCGCAGATGCTCGTGCTCCCGTGCCGGCAGCTTGTCCAGCCGCTTCTCCACATCGCCGACCTGGTACAGGCTGCGCATCTGGGCGATCGGGATCTGCGCTTGCGCGGCCATCGGGACGAGGTCGCTGCCGGTGCTCATGGTTCGAACTCCTTGCGTGGTGAATGCGCTCTTGCATTCAAGCAAACAACGTGCCCTTGCCGGATAGGGAAAAGACCTGCCTTCGTGCCCTTCCTGGTAACGGCAGCACTCGACTCGACCGAGTGCTACTTGACCCAGGTGTTGAGCTGGATGATCGGCAGCAGCACCGCCAGCACGATCAGCATCACCACCACGCCCATGACGACGATCAACAGTGGCTCGAGGATCGTTGCCAACGCCATCGCACGGCGCTGCACTTCGGCGCTGAGTTGCACCGCCGCGCGGCTCAGCATCACCGGCAGTTGCCCGGTCTGCTCGCCCAGACGCGCGAACATCGCCAGCAACCCGGGGAAGCGCTTCTTCGCCTGCATCGCCGAAGCCAGCGGCGCGCCCTCGCGTACCTGCACCAGGGCGTCCATGGCATCGGCGCGCATTGCGCGGTTGCCGAGCGTCTCGGCCGCGGCCTGCAGGGCTTTCAGGATCGGCACGCCGGCGCCGGCCAGCATGGCCAGCGTGCTGGCGAAACGCGCCGCGTTGTAGCCGCGCGCCAGGCGTCCGACCAGCGGCAGGTTCAGCATCGCGGCATCGCTGCGTTCGCGAAAAGCCGGCGCGCGACGCAGCATCGTGAAGCCCACGGCAGCTGCGACGACGACACCGAGCAGCACCCATCCGTAGCTGCGCACGAACGCACTGATGGCGAGCATGGCCACGGTCAGCCCGGGCAGCGCGCGCTTCGAACTGGTGAACACCGAAGCCACCTGGGGCACCACGTAGGTGACCAGGAAGATGACGATGACGATGGCGATCAACGAGACGATCGCCGGATACAGCATCGCGCCCAGCAGCTTGGCGCGCAGGGCCTGGCGTTCTTCCAGGTCGTCGGCGAGCTTTTCCAGCACCTGACCGAGCGCGCCGCTTTGTTCGCCGGCGGCCACCACCGCGCGATAGACCTCGTCGAACTCGCGCGGCGATGTCGCCAGCGCCCGCGCAAACGGCGCGCCGGCATTGACCTCGCTCTTCAGATGGGCGATCAGTTCGCGCTGGCGCGGGTTCTCGGACTCGTCGGCCAACGCGCTGAGCGCGCGTTCCAGTGGCAGCCCGGCACCGACCAGGCCGGCCATCTGCCGTGTCCACACCGCCAGCGCGGTGTTGTCGAAAACGCGCCGCGAGAACCGCGCCGGCGCGCCCTGGCTGCTGGCGCCGACGACCGCCGTGACGGCCAGCGGCACCAGTGATTGCGCGCGCAGTTGCGAGCGCGCCGCCTTGGCGTTTTCGGCTTCGAGCAACCCGGTGCTGGACTTGCCGGCGGCGTCCAGCGCCTCGAACTTGAAGGCCGGCATTCAGTGCCGCCCGGCCGTTCCGAAGGTGCCGAGCGCCCCCTCGGTGGGCAGCGAACGAAGTGAGCGTGGGGCTCCCATCTCAGGCCGAGTCAGTCACGGGTCACGCTCATGACCTCTTCGGGCGAGGTGATGCCCTCGTCGATCAGGCGCTGGCCGTCTTCGCGCATGCTGCGCAGCCCCGCGCTTTCGGCGGCGACGAAAAGCTGGCTCTCGGCGGCGCGGTTGTGGATCAGCGAGCGCACCTTGTCGTCGGCGACCATCAGTTCATACACACCGGTGCGGCCCTTGTAGCCGGTGTTCATGCACTGCGCGCAGCCGACCGGGTGGTAGCGCCCACGCTCGTCGATGCGCCGGCAGTGCACGCACAGCTTGCGCACCAGCCGCTGCGCCAGCACGCCCAGCAGGCTGGAACTGAGCAAGAAAGGCTCGACCCCCATGTCGGTCAGCCGCGTCACCGCACTGGGCGCGTCGTTGGTGTGCAGCGTGGCCAGCACCAGGTGGCCGGTGAGCGAGGCCTGGATCGCGATCGACGCGGTTTCGTAGTCGCGGATCTCGCCGATCATGATCACGTCCGGGTCCTGGCGCAGGATCGCGCGCAGCGCCTTGGCGAAGCTCAGGTCGATCTTGCTGTTGACCTGGGTCTGGCCGATGCCGGGCAGTTCATATTCGATCGGGTCTTCCACCGTCAGCAGGTTGGTCGTGCTGGTGTCGATGCGGCCAAGCGAGGCGTACAACGTGGTCGTCTTGCCCGAGCCGGTGGGGCCGGTGACGAGCACGATGCCATGCGGCTGGCGCACCAGCCGGTCGAAGGACTTCAGCACTTCGCCGCTCATGCCCAGGCCTTCGAGCGTGAACTTCGATTCGCTCTTGTCCAGGATGCGCAGCACCGCGCGCTCGCCATGCGCCGAGGCCAGCGTGGAGACGCGCACGTCGATCGCCCGCCCGCCCACGCGCAAGGAAATGCGCCCGTCCTGCGGCATGCGCTTTTCCGAGATGTCGAGCTCGGCCATGATCTTCAGCCGGCTGATCAGCGCCGCGTGCAGGGCCCGGTTCGGCTGCACCACCTCGCGCAGGCTGCCGTCGACGCGGAAGCGCACCGAACTGCTGCGTTCGTAGGGCTCGATGTGGATGTCGCTGGCGCCGTCCTTCACCGCCTGCGTCAGCAGCGCGTTGAGCATGCGGATGATCGGCGCGTCGTTGCTGGCTTCGAGCAGGTCCTCCACCGCCGGCAGGTCTTGCATCAGCCGGCTCAGATCGACGGCGCTTTCGACCTCGCCGACCACCGTGGCGGCGCTCGATTCGGCACCGGCATAGGCCACGGCGATGCGGTTGACCAGCGTGGCCGCGAGTTCGCGCTCGTAGCCATCGACATCGAACAGCCGGTTGACCTCGGACAAGGCCGACGCAGGCGTGGTCTCGGCGGCCCACAGCACCAGCTGCTCGCCGTCGTTTTCGAGCAGCAGCGTGTTGGCCTTGGCGAAGGCGTAGGGAAGGGGGTGGCGGGTGCCCATGGGTGCGCTTGCTACGGATCGATCTGCGGTGGCAGGTCGGGCTTCGCCGGCTGAGGTGGTGGCGCCGGTGGTGTCGGGGGTGGCTGCTGTGGCTGGCCCGGTGGCGCCGAGGCGCCGCCGGCCGCGGGCAGCGGCTCGGGCCAGGACAGCGGCGGCGGCACCGTGCCGTTGCGGAACGGCGAGCCCGGCACCGGCACCGGCGGCGGCGGCGCGATCGGCGCGCCGTTGATCGGCATGATCGGGCGCTGGATCGGCTGGCCAGGGCCCTGCTGCGCGGCGCGGATCAGATCGTAGCGGTCCATCGACAGGGCGTTCGAATCGTCCTGCGTGCGGATGATCATCGGCCGCAGGAAGACCATCAGGTTGCTCTTCGTGCGGGTGCGGCTGTCGTAGCGGAACAGTGCGCCGACGATGGGCAGGCTGCCCAGCCATGGCACCTGCTCCACGTTGCCGCCGTATTCGTCCTTCAGCAGGCCGCCGAGCACCATGATCTGGCCGTCATCGACCACCACCGTGGTCTCGATCGCGCTTTTGTCGGTGGTCAGGCCCTGCGGCGACAGCCGGCTCGACGGCACGACGGTGGAGTTCTCCTGGTAGATGATCAGGCGGATGGTGCCGTTCTCGCCGATCTGCGACTTGATGCGCAACGTCAGGCCGACGTCCTTGCGTTCGATCGTCTGGAACGGGTTGTTCGAGCCCGAGGTGTTGGTGGTGAACGAGCCGGTCAGGAAGGGCACGTTCTGGCCGACGACGATCTTCGCTTCCTCGTTGTCCAGCGCCACCATGTTCGGCGTGGCCAGCACGTTGGCGTCGGTCTTGGTTTCCAGGAAGCGCGCGAGCGCGGCGATGTTGTACAGGTCGCCGACCTTCTTCAGGATGCCGAAGTTCAGGCCCGCCGGCAGCGCCACCGACGCCAGACCGGTTTTGCCTTCGTTGACCGCCGCGGTGAGGTTGACGATGCTGGGCTGGCCCAGGTTGGTGCCGCCGACATAGTTGGTCGCGCTGTTCTGGTTGCCCGAGATGGCCTGCCACTGCACGCCGATCTCGGCTGCCTTTTCGGCATCGACCTTGACGATCAAGGTCTCGATGTAGATCTGCGCGCGCCGCGTGTCGAGGCGGTCGATGACGTTGCGCAGCTGCCGGTACAGCGGCTCGGGTGCCGTGATGATCAACGAGTTCGTCGCCGGATCGGCCTGGATGAAGCCGCCGGTGGACGGGCCGGACGAGGCCGACACCGGCGTCGTTGCCGGCGTGCCGCCGGCGGCGGCGTCCACCGCGCGTGCCAGCGCCGGTATCGCGGCCCCGGTGCCGGCCACGCCGGTGCCGGGGCTGCCGGTGGCCGCGTTGGCGGAGAAGGCCGCGCGCAGCACGGCCGCCAGCTTCACCGCGTCGGCATTCTTCAGATAGACCACCCAGATGTTGCCGGCGGCGGCGCCGGCCTGCGTGGGCTGGTCGAGCTTGTCGATCGTCGTCATCGCCATCACCAGTTGGGCCGGGTTGGCGGCGCGAAGGATGAGCGCGTTGCTGCGCGGATCCACCAGCACCGTCAGCCGGCCGCCAGCCGCCGGCAGCCCAGGCTGCCCGGCGCCGGCCGAGCCGCCTTCGACGAGGCGCTGGACCATCGGCGCCAGGTCGCTGGCAATGGCGTGCTTCAGCGGCACCACCTCGATGTCGCTGCCGGGTGGGCGGTCGAGCGCGGCGATGATCTTGGCGATGCGCTGCAGGTTGTCGGCATAGTCGGTGATGACCAGCGCGTTGCTGCCCAGGCTGGCGTTGATCGTGTTGTTCGCGCTGATCAGCGGGCGCAGCACCGCCACCAGGTTGTTCGGACTTTCGTGGTTGAGCGTGAAGATCTGCGTCAGGATCTGGTCGCCGCGCAGCTTCGGATCGCCGACCGAGACGGTACCGGTCTGCAACTTCGCCTCGGCCTCGGGCACCACCTTCAGCAGCCCGCCGTTGTCGATCATCGTGAAGCCCAGGCCACGCAGCGCCGACAGGTAATTCAGGTAGGCCTCACGCACACTCAGTGGCTGGTCGCTGTACACCGTGATCGTGCCCTTGACGCGCGGGTCGATGGCGATCTGGCGTTCGATCATCGCCGCCATCGCACGGGTCACCGCCTCGACATCGGCATTGACGAAATTCACCGTCACCGGAGCGCTCGATTTCAGCGCCGCGCTGTGCCCCGGCGGCGTGTTGGCGGTGCGTGCGCGGGCTGCGGTGCCGCCAGTCTGCGACTGCAGCGGGGCGGCCCAGGCCAGCAGGGCGGCCAGCACCAAGGCGTCGATGCGCGGCCGGTGCAGCCTCGGGGCTCGTGCGCGCATCAAGGGTTGCCGCAATGTCATGGTCATCCGATCGAAATGGTGGCCAGCGCGCCCTGGCGCCGGCCGAGAATGTTCAGCAGGTTGTCGAGCGCGCCCTCGAATCCGGGCGCGGCGCGCGCCTCGCCGCGAAAGCGCAGGCGCGAGCCGCTCCATTGCCCCTGTCCGTTGAGCAGCAGGGCGCCGTCCAGCGTGCTCAGCGACAGGCTCGGGCCTTGCGCGTTGCTGCCGTCGATGTGAACCACATAGCTGCCCAGCCGGTCGAGCGTCGTCAATTCCGAACCGATGTCGCGCAGCTCCAGGCTGGCCTGGCCATTGAGGCGCCAGCGGCCGGCCGCGATATCCAGGCTCGCTCCGGGGCTGGACAAGCGCAGCGAGCCCTCGGGCTGCAGCGTGTTCCATGGCGCGCCCAGGCCAGCCAACCAGGCGGCTGGCCATTCGCCGAGCGCCGCCGGGCCGCCCGGCATTTCGACGCTCAAACGGCCCAGGCCGGGGCGCAGCAGCAGCACCAGCTCGTCGGTGAGGCAGCAGGGCTGGCGCAGGCGCAGTTCCAATGCCAGGCCGCGCAGGCCCAGGCTCCAGCTCAGTCGGCCCGGCAACAACGCGGCGCTGCGGCTGTCGGCGCCGCCGGACAGCACCGGCACCGCGCTGCCGCGCCACACCGTGCCGCGCGCATCGGCCAGCAACAGGCGCTGATGGCTGGCCTCGTTCACCGCGCCGGCCAGCCAGCTGGCCGGCGCGAAGGCCACGATGGCTGCGACCGCGCCCAGCAGCAAGCCGGCCCAGCCCCAGCGCGCCACGGCCCTGCGCGTGCGTTCCCAGGCCAGCTCGGCGAGCGTGGATTCGACAAACCCGCTGCCCGGCCAGCGCGAAGCCAGGCCCCCCGTCCTGCCCCCGCGCCAGCCGAAGTTCACGCGCATCTCCAGATCGGAATGGGTTTCACCGTGCCACCCCCAGGCTGAGCACGATGCTGCCGCTGAAGCCCTGGGCGTTGCGCGACAGCTGCGCCTCGGTCGGGCGCGCGCGCGCGCCGGCACGCGCTTCGGCCAGCCATTCCCGCAGTTGCTGGCTGCTCACGCCATTGAGCGTGAGCACGGCCCGGTCGCCCTGCAGCGACAGCCGCGCCTTGGCGCCCAGCCGCGCGCTGGCGGCCTGCAGCGCTTGCGTCGACTGCTCGATGCCTTGGCCTGGAGCGGCGCGCAGTTCGCGCACTTCGGCAGCCAGTGCGCGCATCTGCTGCAGTTGGGCATCGAGTTGATCGAGCTTGGCCGGCGCATCGCGCAGCGTGCGCCAGGCGGGCTGGATGACCACCGACCACAGCACGAAGGCCGCCAGCACCGCCAGCGCCAATCCGACGAGGCCGCGCTCGCGCGCTGCCACGCCTTGCCAACGAACCCGCCACGTCGTCCAACGCGCCAACCAGGGTGCCGGCAGGGCCAGCTTCGAGGTGCTGCTCATGATCGCGCTGCCACCGCGGTGCGGCTGATGGTGACCCGGCCCTCGGCGCTGTCCACGGCCCAGCCGCCGGGGCGCAGCCGCTCGCGAAACTGCGCCAGCTGTTGTTCGTTCCAGCCCGCGGCCGACAGCGTCAGCTTGCCCGGCTCGAAGCGCAAGGTGTGCACCGGGCCCTGGCCATCGGGCCAGGCCGCCGCTGCCGCTCCGAGCAAGGGTTCCAGGTCGTTCTCGCCGGCGCGGCCTGCGGCCGCACGCAGCACCTCGGTTTCGCGGCGCATCTGCAGCGGCGCATCGAGCACCGCACGCACGCTTGGGAAGGTGCTGCGCAACAAGCTCTCCTGGGCGAGCTGTTTTTGCTCAATCGCCTGGCGCTGGTGCCAGGCCCAGACGCTCAGGCCGCCGATCTGCAGCAGCAGCAAGGTCAGCGCGCCGATGCGAACCGGGCGCCAGGCCGGGCTCAACAAGCGCCGCCCCAGGTCGCGCAGGGCGCGTGCGCCGCGATGCCGCGGCGCGAGATCGAACTGGCGCAGGTTCCACAGCGAGCGCGCCGCCTGCAAGGCGCGTTCGGCTTCGGTGAGGACGGTGACGCTGGCGCCCAACCAACGCTCCGCCGGCGCGGCCACCGGTGGCGTGGCCGTCCAGCGCGTCGCGATCGCGCCCAGTGGCGGCAGCAGGGCCCGCGCCAGCGAGCCTTCGAGGCGCAGGAGATTCAGCCCGTTTTCGTCGGCATGGCACAGCATGATGCGGGCGTTGCCAGCCACCGCCGTGCCGGCTTCGAAAAAGTGCCCCTGGGGCGCATCGCCGGGCCAACTGGCGGGAAGGACCCGCTCTATGCTGAGCCCGGCCTTTTCCAGTTGGTCGAGCTCGTCGCGCAGCCAGGCCTTGTGCATCACCGCCACCCAGGTCGGCTGGCCGGCCGCGGCGTCGGGTGACAGTGCCAGGTGCAATGCCTGGTCGTCGTCGAGCAGGTGTTCCTCCAGCGCCCCGCCGAGGGCTGCCCGCAGCCGGGCCGCGGGTGCCTTGGGCAGGGTCAACCGCTGCCAGCCGACGTCGCTGTCCGCCAGCACCGCCACCACGCTGTCGGCTCGCGGCAGCAACGCGGCTTGAGCCTGACCCTGCGTGGCCACGTTCAACCCGTCGAAGCTGAGGGCGTAGCTGTAGCCCTCGGCCGTCGGCGGGACAGCGTCCGCCACGCGCGCGCCCAGTCGCGGACGCGGCGGAATCAGGATCACAAGAACGGACATGAAGGAGCTAGGCTAGCGTGAGCGCCCGGTTATATCAACAAGACAGCCATGTAAATCAAAGACTTAGATTGGTTATCTGTAGCCTGTTCGCAGCTTTGCTACAAAGCGTTGCAGTTCAGGAGCCTGCGCTGGACAACACCTGGCGCCAGCGCGACAGCGGAATGACCTCGCGGTTGCGGCGCACCACCAGCTGGGTCTCGGCCAGGCTGCGGCCTTCCAGGCGCAGAAGGCCGGTGACCTCGAAGTAGTTCGAGGCCACGCCCAGGCGCTTGGGGTCAAGTGCCGTATCGCCAGGAATGTAAGCACGCGCTTCTTCTATTGTCCTGAAGTACTGATGCTGAACCTGCTGCACGATGCGCTCCGCGCTGCTGGCGTCGAGGCCGGGTACGACGGCGGCCAGGACATCGCGCTGTGCCGTGTTGAGGTTCAGCGGCGTGGGCTCGGGCAGCAGCGAGATGAAGGGCTGCAGCCGCTTGACGGTGTCGGCGTCCACGCCCAACCAGACGAGTTGGCTGACCTGCTGCGGCGGCAACGCCGCCAGCGGATTGCCACCCTCGGTGCCTTGGGCAGTCGGCTGCCAGGCGGCTTGCAGGCCGCCAGCGATCAGATCAGCGGTTTCGGGCGCCACCGCGGCCGCCTGACACAGCCGCTTCAGCGTGGCCAGCTCCGCCTCGACGATGCGCAAATCGGTGCCCACGAGGTTGCGCAGGTTGTAGCGCGACTGCGCATCGACGATCGAGCCGGTGACATAAGGCGTCGGGAGCCCCTTCGGCACTGCTGTTGCCGTCCTGCGCGAGCAGGCCGGCCAACGAGGCTTCTTCGAGCTTCGTCGCCCAGGGTTCGCCCAGATGGTCGGCGCCGGGGGTGCGCGCATCGAGGCGCAGGATCAGCCGGCCGAAATCGAGCATGCCGGTCAGCAGCCATGCGCCCTGGGCGCGCAGGCGTTCGGCCGCCTCGACCTGCACCGCCCGACGCTGCTGCCAGACCATGGCGCCAGCCAGGGTGCTGACCAGCGTCAGGATGACCATCGCCAGCAGCAGCGCAGCGCCGGGAGCAGGGACGGGCGCTTCGCTTCATGGCTGCTGCGGCGCCAGCACCAGATCGCGCACCAGGCGTTGCTCGCCAAGGGACAGCACCAGGCGCGCGCCGCCCGGCAAGGCCTCGCGGCGTGGCGCAGCGGCCCCGGCCGGGCCGAGGTCGCCGCTGGACTGCGCGTTGCTCCAGCCATTGCCGCGAAAGAAATACAACTGCACTTCGCTGACATCGCCGAGCAGCAGCAATTGCCCCGGCTCGTTGCCGAGCAGCTGTTGGCTGCGCATCCAACTGTCCTGCAGCGCTGCGGCGTCGGTCACGACCGGCCCGGCCCAGCGGCGCCACTGCGAACCCGCCAATGACCAGGCCACCATCCGCACCCCGCCCGGTGCGGTGCGCGCCAGGCGCACCGTGGCGCCATCGAAGGCCAGCGCCGGCACCACGGCGCTGTCGTACACCGCCTGCAGGTCCTGGTCCCACTGCGCGATCACCGTGTTCAGGCGCAGCGTGCGCTCCATCCGCGCCTGGCTGAGGTCGCGGGCGCGCACGATACCGTCAACGCCCTGCCAGGCCATCGTCGCCAGCACGGCCATCACCAGCAGCGCCACCAGCACCTCGACCAGCGTGAAGCCGCGAAAGCGTGCCGTCGACATGCTCAATGCCGGTACAGCAGGGTGTGCAGCCGCACCAGCTGGTGGCCAGATTCGTCGCTGATGCTGGCATCGACCAGGCGCAGATCGACCCACTGCGTGCCGGCCACGTGCAGGCGGCCGCCGAATTGGCGACCCAGCTGCTCGCAGAAGAAATCGGTGTCGCCGACACCCGGAAACTGGCGCGTCAGCTTCAGATTGGCCAGATGGTTCTCGGCGCACCACTGCGCGGCGATCACGTCGGACAGGCGCTGCGAGTTGTCCACCAGCACGCCGGCCGCGCGCAGGCCGGCGCCCAGCGCGATGGCGACCACGGCCACCGCCACCAGCACCTCGACCAGCGTGAAGCCGCCCGCGGCGCGGGTCATTGTTGTGCCTCCTCGGCGCCGACCTGGAACGGGCCGAGCCCGTCGGTGGCCAGTTCGATGCGCTGGTTGGCCAGGCGCAGGATGACGCGCTGGGCACCGATCAGCGGTTCGGGTCCCAGCACCAGGGCCTTGGCGCCGATGACCTCCGCGCTGACATCCGCATCGAGCCAACGTGTCTCGGCGCTGCCCATGTCATCGCCGGTCATCGGGCTGTCCAGGCCCTCGAAGTGGAACTGTTCGGTGTCGCCGCGGCCCTGCGGGAACCAGAACACCGGCAACCCCGAGGCGCGAGATTCGGCGCGCGCGCCTTCGAGCAGCGCACTCAGCCGCGCCGCTTCGGCTTCCAGCCGCGCGCTGGACGGGTCGCGCAGCGCCAAGCTGACCACGCCCGCCGCGACGGCGATCAACGCCACCACGACCATCAACTCGATCAGCGTGAAGCCACTCGCCCCACGCGCGGCGGCGGCACGTGGCGTCGGCACCGGGCTACTGCCAGGAGCCGATATCGGCGTTGTTGCCGTCGCCACCGGCGGTGCCGTCGGCGCCGAAACTGAAGACATCGATCTCGCCCTTCACGCCCGGGTTGACGTACTGGTAGGGCCGGCCCCAGGGGTCGGCTGGCAGCTTGTCCAGATAGGGCTTCCAGTTCGATGGCGCCGTGCCGGCGGTGGGCTTGCGCACCAGCGCTTCCAGGCCCTGGTCGGCGCTGGGGTAGCGCTGGTTGTCGAGCTTGTACAGCTTCAGCGCCTGCATCAGGTTGTTGACGTCGGTGCGCGCCGCGGTGACGCGCGCGTCGTCGGCGCGATCGAGCACGTTCGGCACGATCAACGCCGCCAGCACGCCGATGATGACCAGTACCACCATCAGTTCGATCAGCGTGAAACCGCGCACGATTGCGGCTCGATGGGAGGTTGTGGGCTTCATGAACACGGTCGGTCTTAGGGTGTCGTGCATGATAATCGGCGCATGGTGTCGCGATTCGCCGCGTTCGTGATCTGGGCCGCAGTTGCTGCCAGCATCGTGTTCTGGGCCCTGCGCCTGTGGGTCCAGCCCGCGGCCGTGCCGGCCCATGCGACGCTGGTCAGTAGCGCCAGCGCCTTCAACGGCGATCTGAGTCGGCTGTTCGGCACCGATGCCGAACCGGCGGCCGTGGCCGCCGCAGCGCCGGCCGATCCGCGCTTCAAGTTGATCGGCGTGGTCGCGCCGCGCGCGGCGGCCGACCGTGATGAGGGCCTGGCGTTGATCGCGCTCGATGACAAGCCGGCACGGGCCTATCGGGTCGGCGCCGTGGTGGACGGCGAGACCGTGTTGCTGTCGGTGCATGCGCGCGGCGCCGCTCTCGGTCCACGCGGCCAGGACGCGAAAGTGACGCTTGAGCTGCCGGCGCTGCCGCCGCCGGCCACCGGTGTGCCGGCTGCGAAGGGCGGGCTGCCGGGTTTGGCGCGCGCAGCGCCGATGCTGCCGCCGCCGCAGGCGCCCGCTGCTGCGCCGGCCGAAGTCGCGCCATCGGTCGAGCCGCCGCAGGACAGCGCACCGCGTCCCGACGAGGTGTCGCCGCCAGAGCGGCCGATCTACGTGCCGCCGACCAGCGCTGGCCGCGAACGACCGCTTTGAAGCGCTGGGGCGCCGGGTCGCGGTGTCAGCCCGCGCCGGCCTCGCCCGTGGCCATGGGCGTCGGCCGCGAAGGGCCAGGATCCTCGCCGTCAGCGACTTCGGTCAGCAGCGCCGCGGCACTGCGCACCAGCGGCCAGGCCAGCGTGGCCCCGGTGCCGTCGGTGCTGTCCATGCCGAGCTCCAGCAGGGCGGAGGCGCGAAACAGGTGCAGCGCGCCGTCCAGGCCGCGGTGCGAATGGCTGCGACAGAAGACGCAATAGTCGGTCACCGGCGTGGCGATGCGCGAGGCCAGCATCAGAGCGGCGCAGGCCGCCATGCCATCGACCATCAGCAGGTGCCGCTTGCTGGCCGCCACCAGCATCACGCCGACCATCATGGCGATCTCGAAGCCGCCGAAGGCCGCCAGCACTTCCACCGGCTCGCTCAGTTCGCGATGCCGGGCCTGTGCGCCCTGCGCAATGACCATCAGGTGGGCCAGCGTGTCGGCCTCCATGTTCGGGCCCGAAACCAGCAGCTCGCGCACCGGCGAATCGGTCAGCCGCGACAGCACCAACGCCGCGCTCAGGTGCGAGCCGACGCCGATGCCGGCGCAGATCAGCATGTTGCCGCGCAGCGTGTCGCCGATCTCCATGCCGGCGCGCATCGCCGCATGGGCCTGATCCAGCGTCATGGCGCCGCCGACGCGCGCGTTACGCGTGCCATGGGCGATCTTGCGCATCAGCAAGCGGTCATGTGCCGCGATGTCCTCGGCCACGCCGCAATCGACCACGGTCAGGCCGATCTGCTGGATGCGGGCGAACACCGCCACCGGCAGCTGGCCGCTGAGCAGCTGCGCGACCTGGTCATGCGTGGAGTGCGGCGCCGCCGCTTCGATGCCTTCCACCGCCATGCCGTGGTCTGCGGCGAAGACCACCAGCTGCGGGTCGCGAAAGCGCGGCTTGAGCGTGTTTTGCATCAGGCCCAGGCGCACCGCCAGCGGCTCCAGCTCGCCCAGGCTGCCGGCCGCTTCGGCACGCCGTGTCAGCTTCTCGACCAACGAGCGCTCGAGCAGCGGATTCGAGGTCGGGGCAATGAGGGAACGACTGACGGCCATGGCCGCGAGTGTAGGGGCTTGCGCGCGGCGCCGATCAGCGCAGGAACAGGCGGTACACCGGGTTGGCTGACTCTTCAACGTAGGGATAGGCCAGGCTTTCGAGAAAGGCCTGGAAGGCCTCTTCGTCAGAAGCCGGCACCTGGATGCCCACCAGGATGCGCCCATAGTCGGCACCCTGGTTGCGGTAGTGGAACAGGCTGATGTTCCAGCCCGGATGCATCGACGACAGGAAGCGCATCAATGCGCCCGGCCGCTCGGGGAATATGAAGCGGAAGAGCCGCTCGTGCCGTGCCAGTTCACTGTGCCCGCCGACCATGTGCCGCACGTGCTCCTTGGCCAGTTCATCGTCGCTCAGGTTGACCGTGGCGAAACCGTGGCGCTGGAAATTGCGCGCAATGCGCTCGGCCTCGTCGTGCCGAGTGATGGCCAGGCCAACGAAGACATGCGCCACCTGGGTGTCGGCGATGCGGTAGTTGAACTCGGTCACCTGTCGCGGATGGGCCGGTGTGCCAATCAATTCGCAAAAGCGCTTGAAGGAGCCTCGCTCCTCGGGAATCGTCACCGCGAACAGCGCTTCGCGCTGCTCGCCGAACTCGGCACGCTCGGCGACGAAGCGCAGGCGGTCGAAGTTCATGTTCGCGCCGCAGGTGATGGCAACGAAGGTCCGGCCCTTGAGCTTGTGCGTCTCGGCATACTGCTTCACCGCCGCCACGCCCATCGCGCCCGATGGTTCGAGGATGCTGCGCGTGTCCTGGAACACATCCTTGATGGCCGCGCACACAGCGTCGGTGTCCACCACCACATAGTCGTCCACCAGCGCACGGGCGAGGCGGAAGGTCTCGACGCCGACCTGCTTGACCGCCGTGCCGTCGGCGAACAAGCCGACATCGGCCAGCGCCACGCGCTTGCCGGCACGCACCGAGCGCAGCATCGCATCCGAATCGGTGGTCTGCACGCCGATGACCTGGATCTGCGGGCGTACCGCCTTGACGTAGGCCGCGATGCCCGAGATCAGCCCGCCGCCGCCGATGGCCACGAAGACCGCGTCGATCGGCGCCTGGTGTTGGCGCAGGATTTCCATCGCAATCGTGCCCTGGCCGGCGATCACGTCCGGGTCATCGAAAGGGTGGACAAAGCTGCAGCCGCGCGCCTTCTCGATTTCGAGCGCATGCACATAGGCGTCGGAATAGCTGTCGCCGTGCAACACCACCTCGGCGCCGAGCGCGTGCACCGCGTCCACTTTCAGCCGCGGGGTGGTCACCGGCATCACGATGATGGCTTTGCAGCCCAGCTTGCGCGCGCTCAAGGCCACCCCTTGCGCATGGTTGCCGGCCGAGGCGCAGACCACGCCGCGCGCCAGCTGCTCGCGCGTCAAATGCGCCATCTTGTTGTAGGCGCCGCGCAGTTTGAAGCTGAACACCGATTGCTGATCCTCGCGCTTGAGCAGCACGTGGTTGCCCAGGCGTCGCGACAGGTTTCGCGCCGGCTCCAAGCTCGTTTCCACAGCGACGTCATAGACCCGCGCATTGAGGATGCGCTGCAGGTAGGCGGAGAGATCGGGCCGCGCGCGCGCCGGCCGCGCAGGCCTGAGGTTCGCTGGCGCGGCGGGCTGTGGCGTGGCAGGGCTTTTCAAGACGGCCTTTGTGGATGGCTCGAGCCGCGCACCCAAGGCGGTGGCTGGATGTCGACGGCGGGCGGATGATACGGCGCAGCCTCTGCGAGCCCCGGCCCCAAGAAAAGAGCCCAAGGCATTGCTGCCTTGGGCCGAATCCACCCTTTCGGAAGGTGGAGGAGACAAATGGCCGGGGATCGCCCCGATGCGTCGCAGTCTAGCAGCCGTCATGTTGCGTCGCAACATGACGTGTATGTTTGGCGCCGCCGCCAGCGCTGCTTAGGGAGGCCGCTCCAATCTGTTGGTGCATGCGCAGCACGGTCTTGGTGCCGCACGCACCGATTGCCCTGGTCCGGCATGCCCATCGACTTGTCTGTAAGAATCGGGCCATGGACTGCACAGTTCGATGGCAGCCGGGTGCGGGCATGGCTTTTGTCGCCGAGACCGGCAGCGGGCACATGCTGGTCATGGACGGCGCGGTCGAAGGCGGGGGCCGCGACCTGGCCCCGAGGCCAATGGAAACCGTGTTGGCGGGCAGCGGTGGATGCGCCGCCTATGACGTGGTGCTGATCCTGAAGCGCGGGCGCCATCGGGTGAGCGGCTGCGAGCTCAGGCTGCAGGCCGAGCGGGCCGACACGGACCCGAAGGTCTTCACGCACATCCACATGCACTTCACCGTCAGTGGTCAGGCCTTGAACCCGGCTGCGGTCGAGCGCGCAATCCAGATGTCGCACGAAAAGTACTGCTCGGCCAGCGCCATGTTGGCCAAGACCGCGCAAATCACCACCGCCTTCGACATCATCGACACCCAGGCAGGGAGCCGCCAATGAACAGATTCGTCGGGTCGCTCGTGGTGGTCGTCCTGGTGTTGGCGGGTTGCGCCACGCCCAGCGCCACCGATCTGCAACCGGGTGCCTCATTGGCCGAGATCCACGCCAAGATGGGCAGCGAGGTCGCCAGCTACCCACTGCCCGCGGGCGGCAAGCGGCTCGAGTTCCGTGGTGCTGGCGCGCGCACCTACATGGTCGATGTCGATGCCTCGGGCAAGATGGTCCAGGCCGTGCAGGTGCTGAATCCCGACAACTTCCGCAACGTGGTGTCCGGGATGACGCGCGAGCAGCTGCTGATGACACTCGGGCGGCCCAGCAACGTCGCGCCCGGCGGTCGCCAGGGTGGCGAAGTCTGGTCGTACAACTTCCAGAACACCCAGTGCCAGTGGTTCCAGGTGTCGCTGGGCGCCGACGGGCGCACCCTCGGGCCCGGTGTCAGCGCGATGCTGCCCGCGTGCATGCAGGCGCCTTGATATCCGCACCCCCGCGGCGCGGTCCGAAGCCTTGAAGCCTCAGACGTAGTGCGCGGCGCGGGTCATCACCTTGGC
The DNA here is from genome assembly GCA_963837675.1 of uncultured beta proteobacterium. Lineage (GTDB taxonomy): Bacteria > Pseudomonadota > Gammaproteobacteria > Burkholderiales > Burkholderiaceae_C > Rubrivivax. The sequence goes on from CAWIOH010000014.1 coordinate 265,995, forward strand.
GGCCAGTCGCATGGCCAGCTTCACCGCAGTGGGGAGTTCGGTGCCGCCGGCTTGTCGAGCCTGAGCAGCGTGGCGGGCCTCATCCTGCTGCATCTGGTGCACGATTGCCCTTGAAGCGTCGTCGGTCGCGGGCAGCCGCTCTAGATGGTCTTGCAGGTGCTGTTCCACTTGGCGTTCCGTCTCGGCCACGAAACCCAGGCTGACCGCCGCGCCGAGCCTGCCTGCCAGCAGCCCGATGCCGAAGGCGCCCGCATACCAAAGCGGATTGAGCGCGCTGGTGTGATCACCCAGCTCGCGCAAGCGCTGGTGGGTCCAGGCCAGATGATCCGATTCGTCGCGCGCAGCGCTCTCGAAGTGGCGCTGCAAGGCCGGGTCGGCCGTGGCCAGCGCCTGCGCGTTGTACAGCGCTTGGGCGCAGATCTCGCCCACATGGTTGACACGCATCAGCGCGCCGGAAAGTCGGCGCTGCTCGGTCGGCAGCGCCGTTGTCTTGGCCGTGCCGGGACTGCCGCGCGTGGCCACATAGGCGCCCGACAGCGTGCGCAGCGCGTTTTCGGCACTGGCCAGAACCTGATCGACCATGGAGATCCGTGAACTCACTGTGCGACAAGTTATAGCAGGCCCGCCATCCGCGCCCTGCCGTGAGGCCGGAACGTCGGCACGGCGAACCCTGGCATATTTCTTGCCGACCTATCGACGCCCGAGTCCCATGACACGCGGATACGGCCCACGTTGTGTTCAGACAACGAAAACTGTCGCTTTGTAGCGCAAACCTTTGCCACCGGCGCGGGGCTCTGGTGCAATGCATTAACTTCCGATGAGGGGTTAGGTCTGATCACCCCGCAAGACGCGAATCGATCAGGTCTTCGTCATTAACCTAGGAGAAAGTTGCAATGAAAAAATCAGTTCTCGCGCTTGCCGTTCTCGGTGCTTTCACCGGCGTGGCCTCGGCGCAATCGTCGGTGACGATGTTCGGTGTGGTGGACTTGAACGTGCGCTACGTCAACAACAACGACAGCTCGTATTCGCTGTCGCAAGACGGTATGGCCAGCAGCCGTCTCGGCTTCCGTGGCGTTGAAGACTTGGGCGGTGGTTTGAAGGCCAGCTTCTGGCTGGAAGCCGCTCTTGGCCCGGACACCGGCCGCGGCGCCAGCAGCTACGGCAACGGCACCACCACGGTCAACCTGCCGGGTGGCGGCAGCGTCACGAACGAGAACTCGTTCCTGTTCCAGCGCCGTTCGACGGTCAGCCTGTCCAATCAATGGGGCGAGTTGCGCCTGGGCCGTGACTACACGCCGCAGTTCTGGAACTGGACGGTGTTCGATCCGTTCGGCACCAACGGTGTCGGCTCGGCCCTCAACTTGGCCATCCAGCTGAACAACGTGCAGGGCTCCGGTGGCTCGTACGGCACCCTGGTGCGCGCCAACAACTCGGTGCAGTACATCTTGCCGAACGGCGTCTTCGGCCCGGGTCTGTACGGCAACTTCATGGTGGCCGCCGGCGAGAATGCGCTCGGCAACAAGATGTGGGGCGGCCGCATCGGCTACGCCGCTGGTCCGTTCAACGTGGCGGCCTCTTACAGCGACACCGACATCACCCAAGACATCGACGCGACCAACTGGAACATCGCTGGCTCGTGGGACTTCAAGATCGTCAAGGTCTCGGCGTTCTACAGCCAGATCGAAGCCAAGGGCTTCGGCAACAAGGGTGGCCAGGACAACTGGTACATCGGCGCGTCGATGCCTCTCGGTCAGGCGAACATCAAGCTGTCGTGGGGCCAGGCTGATGGCTCGGGTGATTTCAACGACCGCGGCGCGAAGCAGTGGGCCTTGGGTGCGGACTACAACCTGTCGAAGCGTACGGCGATCTACGCGACGGTCTCCGCGGTCAACAACAACGACAACAGCGCCTTCCGCGTGGCAGCCACCAGCCCGCTGAACCCAGGCACCAACTCGACCGGCGCCGAAGTCGGTATCCGTCACAGCTTCTGATCTTGCGGCTGCCTGAAGGCAGCAGCGACTTCAGCCAAGGCCGCCTTCGGGCGGCCTTTTTCATGCGCCACCGATTGAGAATTTGGTTACCTGTGCCGCAGCCTAGGTTTACCCTCTTCGTGCGCAGCACTTGAATTGCGGATGATCGGTGCCGCGCCTGCCTGTACCACTGAATGCTCGCCTTCATCCTGCGCCGACTGGCCCAGGCCCTCGTCGTGATGCTGACGGTGGCCTTCATCGCCTTCATGCTGTTCCAGTACGTCGGCGACCCGGTGGCCAGCATGCTCGGGCAGGACGCCACGGTGGAGCAGCGCGCGCAACTGCGCGCCGACCTGGGGCTGGACGAACCCTTCCCGGTGCAGTTTGCGCGCTTCGTGGGCAACGCGCTGAGAGGTGACTTCGGGCTGAGCCTGCGCCAGGGCCGCAAGGTGTCCACGCTGATCGTCGAGCGGCTGCCGGCGACGCTGGAGTTGTCCATCGCCGCCGCGGTGGTGGCGTTGCTGGTGGGCATCCCGCTGGGTGTGTATGCGGCATTGCGGCGCGGTGGTTTCGGCTCTCAGCTGGCGATGACGCTGTCGCTGCTGGGGGTTTCGTTGCCCACCTTTCTCATTGGCATCCTGTTGATCCTGCTGTTTGCGGTGACGCTGAAATGGCTGCCCAGCTTCGGCCGCGGGGACACGGTATCACTTGGCGGATGGAGCACGGGCTTCCTGACGATCGATGGCTGGAAGCACCTGGTGTTGCCCGCCGTCACCTTGTCCGTGTTCCAGTTGGCATTGATCTTGAGGCTGGTGCGCGCCGAGATGCTCGAGGTGCTGCGCACCGACTACATCAAGTTCGCGCGCGCGCGAGGCCTGCCCGACAGCGCGGTGTATTTCGGCCATGCCTTGAAGAACACGCTGGTGCCGGTGATCACCATCACCGGGCTGCAGTTGGGCGCGCTGATCGCCTTCGCCATCATCACGGAGACGGTCTTCCAATGGCCCGGCATGGGGCTGCTGTTCATCCAGGCGGTGCAGTTCGCCGACGTGCCGGTGATGGCCGCCTATCTGTGCCTGGTGGCGCTGATCTTCGTCATCGTCAACCTGGCCGTCGATTTGCTTTATTTCGCGGTGGACCCGCGGCTGCGCATCGAAAAACCCGCCAGCGGACATTGAATGGATACTCCGACAATCAGGGCCCCCGGTGCGCTGGCCCGCTTTTTCGACGGCGATGTCTGGCACAGCTTCCGCAATTCACCGATGGCCATGGCGGCTGCCGCGATGGCTGCCGTGTGCCTGTTCTGTGCCGTCTTCGCCGGCTGGGTATCCCCGCACAACCCCTTCGATCTGGCCTCGGTGGACCTGAGCGATTCGCGCCTGCCGCCGGCCTGGATGGACGGCGGCTCGCGCAAGTTCCTGCTCGGCACCGACGACCAGGGCCGCGACATCCTCTCGGCCATCATGTACGGCGCGCGAATTTCGCTCTTCGTCGGGGTCGCCTCGGTGCTGGTGTCGATGCTGGTGGGTGTCGGCCTGGGTCTGCTGTCGGGTTTCGCCGGCGGCAAGGTCGATGCGCTGATCATGCGCATCTGCGACGTGATGCTGTCCTTTCCATCGCTGCTGGTGGCGTTGCTGATCGATGGTGTCGGCCGCGCGATCTTTCCCGACGCCGACAACACGCTGGCCTTCGGCGTGCTGATCGTTGCCATCTCGCTGACCGGGTGGGTGCAATACGCGCGCACCGTGCGCGGCTCGACGCTGGTCGAGCGAAACCGCGAATATGTGCAAGCGGCGCGGGTCATCGGCGTCAAACCCTCGCGCATCATGTTCCGGCATGTGCTGCCCAATGTCATGGGCCCGGTGCTGGTGCTGGCGACGATCCACGTCGCCTCGGCGATCATCACCGAGGCCACGCTGTCTTTCCTGGGCGTGGGCGTGCCGCCGACCTCGCCGTCGCTGGGCACCTTGATCCGCATCGGCAACGACTTCCTGTTCAGCGGCGAATGGTGGATCACCATCTTCCCCGGCGCGATGCTGATCCTGATCGCGCTGAGCGTGAACCTGCTGGGCGATTGGTTGCGCGATGCGTTGAATCCGAGGCTGCGCTGATGGCCGCGCCGTTGTTGGAGGTGAAGAACCTGCGCGTCGAGTTCCCGACGCGGCGCGGCACGCTGCTCGCGCTCGACGATATCAATCTCGACATCGCGCCGGGCGAGATCCTCGGCGTGGTCGGCGAGTCGGGCGCCGGCAAGTCGCTCACCGGTGCGGCCATCATCGGCCTGATCGAGCCGCCGGGGCGCATCGCCGGTGGCGAAATCCGGCTCGGCGGGCAGCGCATCGACAACCTGCCCTACGAGCGCATGCGCGCCATCCGCGGCCGCCGCATCGGCGCCATCTTCCAGGATCCGTTGACGTCGCTGAATCCGCTGTACACCATCGGCCGGCAGCTCACCGAAACCATCCTGACACACCTGCCGATGAGTGCCGAGCAGGCCCGCCAGCGCGCCGTGCGGCTGCTGCAGGACACCGGCATCCCGGCCGCCGAACAACGGCTCGAGCAGTACCCGCACCAGTTCTCCGGCGGCATGCGCCAACGTGTGGTGATCGCCCTGGCCCTGGCGGCGGAGCCCGAACTGATCGTCGCCGACGAACCCACCACAGCGCTGGATGTGTCGATCCAGGCGCAGATCATTTCGCTGCTGAAGCGGCTTTGCAAGGAGCATGGCGCCGCCGTCATGCTGGTCACGCACGACATGGGCGTGATCGCCGAGACCTGCGATCGTGTGGCGGTGATGTACGCCGGTCGCATTGGCGAGATCGGCCCGGTGCACGAAGTCATCCACCACCCTGCACATCCCTACACCCGCGGGCTGATGGGTTCGATTCCGGCCATGGACGACACGCGCGAGCGGCTGCTGCAGATCGACGGTGCCATGCCGCGGTTGAACGCCATCCCGCCGGGCTGTGCCTTCAACCCGCGCTGCCCGAAGGTGATGGAGCGCTGCCGCCGCGAACGCCCCGAGCTGCGCACCGCGCACAGCACCCGCGCGGCCTGCTGGCTGGTCGACGAGGGGGCGGCACGGTGAGCCCGCTGGTCGAGGTGAAGGACCTGGCGAAGACCTTCGATGTCTCGCCACCCTGGCTGAACCGGGTGCTCGAATCCAAGCCGCGCCAGTTCGTGCATGCGGTCGATGGAGTCAGCTTTGCCATCCGCAAGGGGCGCACGCTGGCGCTGGTGGGTGAATCGGGCTGCGGCAAGAGCACTGTCGCGCGGCTGCTGGTGGGTCTGTACGAGCCGACCCGCGGCCAGGTGTTCTTCGACGGTCAGGACACGGGTGTGCTCAAGTCCTCCGCCGCCCAATTGCGCGGCCTGCGCCGGCGCATGCAGATGATCTTCCAGGACCCCTACGCCAGCCTGAATCCGCGCTGGAAAGTGGTGGACATCGTCGGCGAGCCGCTGCGCGAACACGAGTTGTTCAGCGACGATGCGGGGTTGCGGGGCAAGGTGGCTGAATTGCTGCATTCGGTGGGCCTGGCGGCGGCCGACATGCTGAAGTTTCCGCACCAGTTTTCGGGCGGGCAACGGCAACGCATCTCGATCGCACGCGCCTTGGCCACCCAGCCGGAGTTCCTGGTCTGCGACGAGCCGACTTCGGCGCTGGACGTGTCGGTGCAGGCGCAGGTGCTCAACATCATGAAGGACCTGCAGCGCCAGCAGGGCCTGACCTACCTTTTCATCAGCCACAACCTGGCGGTGGTGCGCCATGTCAGCGACGAGGTCGGCGTGATGTACCTGGGCCGATTGGTCGAGCTGGCCGGCAAGGCCGAGCTGTTTGCGCGGCCAAGGCACCCCTACACGCGCATGCTGCTCGACGCCATTCCCGACATTCACATGAGCGGCAGCGCGCGCACGCCGGTGCAGGGCGAGGTGCCGAACCCGTTGAACCCGCCGAGTGGCTGCGCCTTCCACCCTCGCTGCCCGCATGCCAATGCACGCTGCTCGGCCGAACGCCCGGTGATGATCGACAGCGGCAGCGCCCGGGTGGCCTGCCATGCGGTGGACGAGGGCCGCCTGCCGGCGTCAGTCTGAGCCGAGCCGCCTTTCGCGCGCCATCAGATCTTCGAGCCTCTCACGCTCGCGCACCAGCTGCGGCCGGCCATCGACCAGCATGACTTCGGCCGCGCGCGGCCGGCTGTTGTAGTTGCTGGCCATCGACATCGCATAGGCACCGGCGGACAGCACGGCCAACGTATCGCCAGGCCGCAGCGCCAGCGCGCGCTCGCGGCCGAGCCAGTCGCCCGATTCGCATACCGGACCGACGATGTCCCAGAGCGTGCTTTCGCCCGCGCGCCGCAGGCACGGCTCGATCCCCATCCACGCCTGGTACAGCGCGGGGCGCATCAGGTCGTTCATCGCCGCATCGACGATGCAGAAGTTCTTCGTTGCGCCGGGCTTGAGGTACAGCACCTCGGTCAGCAGCACGCCGGCATTGCCCACCAGGGAGCGACCGGGCTCGAACAGCAATTCGCGCTGACCGTGGCCGCGCGCATCGATGCGCTGCAGCAACCGGGCCACCAGCTCGTCGGCGGCGGGGGGCTGCTCGCTCGCGTACTGGATGCCCAGCCCACCGCCGAGGTCGAGATGACGGATGGCGATGCCTTCGCGCTCCACGCTTTCCACGAGGTCGAGCAGCCGGTCGAGCGCGTCCAGGTACGGTTCGATCTGTGTGATCTGCGAGCCGATATGGCAGTCGATGCCCGACACCTGCAGCGCTGGCAGCTCGGCCGCACGGCGATAGGCGGCCAGCGCCTCGTCGTGAGCGATGCCGAACTTGTTGTCCTTCAGCCCGGTGGAGATGTAGGGGTGCGTGCCCGCATCCACGTCGGGGTTGACGCGCAGGCTGACGGAGGCGGTGCGCGCGACGGCCTTCGCCTCCTGCGACAGTGCTTCCAGCTCGGAACGGCTTTCCACATTGAAGCAGCGCACGCCCACCTGCAACGCGCGACGCATCTCCGTGCGCGTCTTGCCCACACCGGAGAAGACCACGCGCGTCGGATCGACACCGATGGCGAGCACACGTTCGAGCTCGCCGCCCGAGACGATGTCGAAGCCGCAGCCGGCATGTGCAAAGGTCTGCAGCACGGCCAGGCTCGGGTTGGCCTTCATCGCATAGCAGATCAGGTGCGGCCGGCCCGCCAGCGCACGCCGGTAGGCGCCGACGGCATCGAGCATTGCGCGCTGCGAATAGACGAACAGCGGCGTGCCGAACTCACGCGCCAGCGCGTCCAGCGACACGCCGTCGAGCCGCAACTCGGCGTCCTGCCGCTGCAGGAAGGGCGCGCCGGGCAGGCTCATCGTGCCGGCGCCGAAGCGGCCGCAGGTGCGCTCGCGGCCTGGCTCGCGGCCGGCAGGGTCAGCGGGCCTTTTTGGCCGCAGGCCGCGGCCAGGCCGCTCAGCCCCAGCCACAGCAGCCACGCCGTCTTGGCCGGTCGCGGCCTGGATGACGGCGCCGGGACTACACTCGAACGAAGCATTCCAGCCATGCCGCAGATTCTATCGACCATGTCCTCATGCCCAGACGCCACGCCGCTCAGCGATGCCGAGTACCAGCGCATCGCCGCGCAGTTGCTGGCGGCGATCGAGGCCGCCGCCGACCGCTGGCTGCAGGAGGATGTGATCGACATCGACACCCAGCGCACCGGCGGGTTGCTGGAGCTGGTGTTTCCCGACGACAGCCGGCTGATCATCAACACGCAGCCGCCGCTGCAGGAGATCTGGCTGGCCGCGCGTGCCGGCGGCTACCACTACCGTCATGTCGATGGTCGTTGGCTCGACACCCGCGACGGCGGCGAGTTCTTCGCGGCCTTGTCGCGACATGCCAGCGCGCAGGGCGGCCGCGAGCTGCGCTTCGCGGCGCCCTGAGCCGCGGCGCGTGCCGCGGCCGCGCGGGTCAACGCCTGAACAAGTCGAGGATGCCGCTGCGCTCTTCCGTCGTCGGCGGTGCCGGCACCACGTCTTCCAGGCCCAGGCTGCGCACCCCTGCGCCGTTGCTGAACTCGGTGAAGCTCCAGTCACCATCGGCGAAGACCACCCCATCGGGGGGCGAGTATTCCTGCTGCGGCACGCCCTTGAGCGCATAGGCCATGTAGTCGATCCATACGGGCAGCGCCAGCCCGCCACCGGTTTCGCGGTCGCCCAGCTTGCGCGGCGTGTCGTAGCCGATCCACACCACCGCCACCAACGTCGGGGTGGAAGCCCGCGAACCAGGCGTCCATCGCGTCATTGGTGGTGCCGGTCTTGCCATAGATGTCGCCGCGCCCCAGCGCGCGCTTCGCTGACGCGGCGGTGCCCGAGCGCGTCACCTCCTGCAGCAGGCTGTTCATGACGAAGGCATTGCGCTCGTCGATGACGCGCGTCGCCTCGCCGGGCGCGTCGGGTGTGTCCTGCGCCAGCACCTGGCCCTTGCTGTCGGTGATCCTGGCGATCAGGATCGGCCGCATCAAGTGGCCCAGCCGTGGCAAACACGCCATAGGCCGATGCCATCTGCAGCGGCGTCACCGAGCCGGCGCCAAGCGCCATCGTCAGATAGCGCCGGATGCTTCTCGGCCTCGAAGCCGAAACGCGTGATCCAGTCCTGGGCGACGGCCGGGCCGATCGACTGCAGCACGCGGATCGACACCATGTTCTTCGACTTGGCCAGCGCGGTGCGCAGCGGCAGCGGGCCGTCGAACTTGCCGTCGTAGTTCTTCGGCTCCCAGGGCTGGCTGCCGGTGGCGCCGGCATCGAAGAACAGCGGCGCATCGTTGACGACCGTCGTCGGCGTGAAGCCGCGCTCCAGCGCGGCCGAATAGATGAAGGGCTTGAAGCTCGAACCCGGCTGGCGCCAGGCCTGCGTCACATGGTTGAACTTGACTTGTCGTAGTCGAAGCCGCCGACCAGCGCGCGGATGGCGCCGGTGCGCGGGTCCAGCGCGACAAAGGCGCCTTCGACCTCCGGCACCTGCGTCAGCGACCAGTCGCCCTTGGCGCTTTGCACCATGCGCACCACCGCGCCGCGACGGATCTGGATCTTCGGTCCGGCCTTGTCCGACAGGCCCGACTCCACCGGCTTCAGTCCGGCGCCGGTGATGGTGACGCTGTCGCCGGATCTGCAGCACCGCCACCACCTTCCGGGGCGAGGCCTCCAGCACCACGGCCGCGCGCAGGTCGTCGTTGTCGGGGTGCTCGGCCAGTGCTTCGGCAATGCGCGTGTCCAGCTGCTCGGGATTGGCGGGCAGGTCGACATAAGCCTCGGGCCCGCGATAGACCTGCCGCTGCTCGAAATTCAGCAGCCCGCGCCTCAACGCGCGGTAGGCCACTTCCTGGTCGGCGAGTGCGGATCGTCAGGAAGACGTCGAGCCCGCGCGAATAGGCATCGTCGCCGTACTGCGCATACACCAGCTGGCGCGCGCTTTCGACCGCGTACTCGGCATGCGTCGGCACGGCCGCGGGCGCGCGGTAGTTCAGCACCTGGGCGCGCGCCGCGTCGTGCTGTGCCTCGGTGATGTAGTCCGTCCTCCAGCATGCGGTCGAGGATGGTGTGCTGCAGCACCGTCGCCCGCTTCGGGTTGGCGATCGGGTTGTAGGCCGACGGCGCGCTGCGGCAGGCCGGCCAGCATCGCCGCCTCGGCGACCGTGATGTCCTTGAGCGGCTTGCCGAAATAGACCTCGCTGGCGGCGGCGAAGCCGAAGGCGCGCTGGCCCAGGAAGATCTGGTTCATGTACAGCTCGAGAATCTGCTCCTTGCTCAAGCGGTTCTCGATCTTCAGCGTCAGCAGCAGCTCGTAGATCTTGCGCGTGTAGGTCTTCTCGGTGGACAGGTAGAAGTTGCTGCGCCACCTGCATCGTGATCGTCGAGCCGCCCTGGCTGCGCGCATCGTGCAGGTTGGCCAATGCCGCGCGCACGATGCCGCGATAGTCCACGCCGCCGTGTTCATAGAAGCGCGAGTCCTCGGCCGCCAGCACGGCGTCCTTCATCACCTTCGGAATCTGCGCAATGGGCGTGAAGGTGCGCCGTTCTTCACCAAATTCTCCGAGCAGCACGCCGTCGGCAGCGTAGATTCGCATCGGCAGTTTGGGCCGGTAGTCCATCAAGCCGCTGATCTCGGGAACGTTCGGGTAGGCCACGGCCACCGCGATGCCCACGAGCAGCACCCCACTCACCAGGCCGGCCGCGGCCAGACCCAGGGCCCAGGCGATGACCCTACCGAGCACACCCGTCCATGCACCACGTGACCTTGGCTTGGCGGGCTTGCGTTCGGTGGGGGATGGCGACGGTGCGGAGCTCGGAGCGCTCATGCGGTTCCCGAAGGGAGCATGGGCGATTATAGAAAGCGCTCAGGGCCGCACAGCGACCTCGTCGGCGCGTCTGCCGCAGGCCGCCCGAGGCACATGGCTGGCGCGCGAGGTGAGCGCTCGAAAACGCAATTGCGAGTTGTTTCAGGCGCTGTTCCGGCCGTCGGTGAATCACAACGAGACCGAGACTTCGTGGGCAGTTTTTCATTAGTCCTCATAGGCTTTGCTGCTAGGATTCAAGTAACTTCTTAACATCGACACCCCCCCATTCAAGGGGGCGTTGGGAGCAACAAGACGTGAGTTTTCTGAACCAGCTTCTGGGGCGAAAGCACCCTGCCATGATCGGCCTGGATGTCAGTTCATCCAGCGTCAAGCTGGTCGAGCTGGGCCGCTCCGTCAACGGCGATCTGGTGCTCGAGCGCTTTGCTTCCGAGCCCTTCGAAAAGGGCTGGATCACCGACGGCCAGATCGAGAAGTTCGACGAAGTCGCCGAAGCGGTCAAGCGCGTGGTCGCCAAGAGCGGCACGCGGACCAAGCATGTCGTGATGGCGATGCCGCAATCCGCCGTCATCACCAAGAAGATCATGCTGCCCGCCGGCCTGCGTGAAGAGGAGATGGAGGTCCAGGTCGAGTCCGAGGCCAACCAGTACATTCCCTTTTCGCTCGACGAGGTCAGCCTCGACTTCTGCGTCATCGGCCCGAGTGCCACCTCGGCCGGCGATGTCGAGGTCTTGATCGCCGCGTCGCGCAAGGATCGCGTGCAGGACCGCCAAGGCCTGGCCGAAGCCGCAGGCCTGAAGCCGGCCGTGCTGGACATCGAATCCCACGCCTCGCGTCTGGCGATGAGCCGTGTCGTCGCGGCGCTGCCCAATGAAGGCAAGGACGCGCTGGTGGCACTGTTCGAGATCGGCGCCGACACCACCAGCCTGAAAGTGTTGCGCGATGAAGAGATGCTCTACGACCGCGACCAGGCCTTCGGTGGCTCGCAGCTGACGCAGCTGATCAGCCGCCAGTACGGTTTCTCCTTCGAAGAGGCCGAAGCCAAGAAGCTGGCCAGCGACCTGCCCGAGGACTACGAGTCGGTCATTCTCGGGCCCTTCGTCGACAGCCTGTCGCAGGAAATCGGTCGCGCGCTGCAGTACTTTTTCACCAGCACGCCGCACCACAAGGTGCACTACGTGATGCTGGCCGGCGGCACCGCCACGCTGCCGGGGCTGAAAGACCGCGTCACCGAGCTGACGGGGTTTGCCTCGCAAGTGGTCAACCCATTCGATCACATGAAACTGGGCTCGGCGGTGCGCGAATCCAGCCTGCGGCGTGAAGCGCCGTCCTACCTCACGGCCTGCGGTCTGGCCATGCGGAGATTCGTGCAGTGATCCTGATCAACCTACTTCCGCACCGCGAAGAAAAGCGCCGCCAGCGCAAGCGCGCCTTCTTCGCCGCGCTGCTCGCCAGCGCCTTCCTGGGTGTGCTCGTGGCGGGCGTGTGGTTCGCGGTGCTGCAGCAGCTGACTTCGGCGCAGCAGGCGCGCAATGATTTCCTCAAGGCCGAGATCGCGCGGCTCGACCTGCAGATCAAGGACATCGCCACGCTGCGCGCCGAGATCGAAGCGCTGAAGGCCCGGCAGAAGGCGGTCGAGGACCTGCAGACCGATCGCAACATGCCGGTCTATCTGCTCGACGAACTGGTCAAGCAGACGCCCGAAGGCGTCTATCTGACCAGCGTCAAGCAAAACGGCCAGGTGGTGCTGGTCACGGGCATGGCCCAGACCAACGAGCGCGTGTCCGAGTTCCTGCGCAACACGCTGTACAACTCGCCCTGGCTGGAGCGGCCCGAACTGGTCGAAATCAAGTCCGCGGCGCCGCCGGCCGGCACGGCCGCGGCGCGCGATCAGCGCCGCCTGAACGAGTTCTCGATGCGCCTGACGCTGAAGCGGCCGCAAGCTGCGGCTTCGGCGCCGGCCGCCGCCGCCAGCGCCGTCGTGGCGAAGAAGGCCTCGTGAGACTGCCATGAACGCCAAGACTTCATCCAAATCGGTCGACATCGGCGCCTGGTTCGCCCAGGTGGCCTCGCAATTCCGCGGGCTCAATCCCAGAGAGCCCGGCCAATGGCCGCCGTTGCCGAAGGCCGCCGCCTGGCTGGCGATGGCGGCGGCGGTGGTCGTGGCCTGCTGGTTCGCGCTGCTGTCCAGCGCCACCGACGATCTCGATGCAGAGCGCCAGCGCGAGCCCGCGCTGAAGAAGGATTTCCTGAGCAAGCTCGGCCAGGCCGTCAACCTGGGCGAACTGCGCAAGCAAAAGCTGCAGGTGCAGGAATACGTCACCCAGCTGGAAAAGCAGTTGCCCGGCAAGGCCGAGATGGACGCGCTGCTGTCCGACATCAACCAGGCCGGCCTGGGCCGTGGGCTGCAATTCGAGCTGTTCCGCCCGGGGCAGGTCGAGGTCAAGGACTACTACGCCGAGTTGCCCATCGCCATCAAGGTCAGCGGCCGCTACAACGACATGGGCAGCTTCGCTGCCGACGTGGCCAACCTGTCGCGCATCGTCACGCTGCACAACCTGTCGATCGTGCCCTTGCCGAAGGACAACAGCGGCAACCTGTCGATGGAGGCCACGGCGCGTACCTACCGATACCTGGACGCCGCCGAGGTGGCCGAGCAGCAAAAGGCCGCCGCGGCCAAGGCCGCTGCCGCCAGCAAGGCTGGGGGAGCGAAGAAATGAAGCGCCGCCACGATGTCCTTCGCTTGCTGACGAGCGGATTGCTGCTGGCGCTGCTGGCCGGCTGCGGCGCGGAGAACGAGGAACTGCAGGAATGGATGGAACGCCAGCGCCGCGAGGTCAAGCCCAACGTCTCGCCGCTGTCGCCGCCGAAGAAATTCGAGGCTCAGCCCTATACCTCGCTGCAGGCGGTCGAGCCATTCAGCAACCAGAAGCTCAGCGTCGCCCTCAAGATGGAAGCGCGCCAGCCGAATTCCATGCTCGGGGCCGAGCTGAATCGGCGCAAGGAACCGCTGGAGGCCTATCCGTTGGACAGCATGAGCATGGTCGGCAGTGTGGCCAAGGAAGCCCAGCCCTTCGCGCTGCTGCGCGTGGACAACCTGCTCTACCAGGTCAAGCCCGGCGACTACATCGGCCAGAACTACGGCCGCATCACCAAGATCACCGAGACCCAGATCGTGCTGCGCGAAATCGTGCAGGACGCCGCTGGCGAATGGATCGAGCGGCCCAGCACCCTGCAATTGCAGGAGAAGGCCAAGTGACAAGCACCCTGGAGAACCGCATCATGCACAAGTGGCGCGCCAAAGTTGCCGCGTTGGCGCTGGCACTCGGCCTTCCCGTCGCCGCGTTCGCACAGAACGTCATCCAGTCCATCAGCACCTCGCAGCAAGGCGGCACCGACGTCGTGCGCGTCGAGTTGAGCGAGCCGCTGGCGGCCGTGCCCGGCGGCTTCGTCGTGCAGTCACCGCCGCGCGTGGCCATCGACCTGCCCGGCGTCGGCAACGCGCTGGGCAAGAACTCGGTCGAGTTGAACCAAGGCAACGTGCGCTCGGCCAGCGTCGCGCAATCGGGTGAACGCACGCGGCTGGTGCTGAACCTGCGCCAGGCATCCAGCTACCGCGTCGAATTGCAGGGCAAGGCGTTGATCGTCATGCTCGATTCGGCCGGCCCGGTCGCAGCCGCAACCGCCAGCGGCTCCGGTGGCGGCGCGCAGGCGACGCAGTTCGCGCCGGCGCAGAACGATCAGCCGCTGGCCATCCGCGACATCGACTTCCGCCGCGGCAGCGACGGTGCCGGTCGTGTCGTCGTCGATCTGCCCAGTACGCAAGTGGGGGTCGACATCCGCCAGCAGGGCCAGACGCTGGTGGTCGAGTTCCCGCGCACCACGCTGCCGGAGAAGCTGCGCCGCCGCCTGGATGTGACCGACTTCGCCACGCCGATCCAGACCGTCTCCAGCTTCCAGAGCGGTGACCGCGTGCGCATGGTGATCGAGCCCAAGGGTTCGTGGGAACACAGCGCCTACCAGACGGACAACCAGTTCGTGCTGGAAGTGCGGCCGATGAAGATCGACCCGAACAAGCTGGTGCAGGGCCCGGGCTTCTCGGGCGAGAAGCTGAGCCTGAACTTCCAGAACATCGAGGTGCGCGCGCTGTTGCAGGTGATCGCCGACTTCACCAACTTCAACGTCGTCACCAGCGACACCGTCACCGGCAACGTGACGCTGCGCCTGAAGGACGTGCCCTGGGACCAGGCGCTGGACATCATCCTGCAGAGCAAGGGCCTGGGCGTGCGCAAGAACGGCAACGTGCTGTGGATCGCGCCGAAGGAAGAGCTGGCCAACCGCGAGCAGGTCGAACTCGAATCGAAGAAGAAGATCGCCGAGCTCGAGCCGACGCGCACGCAGTCCTTCCAGCTCAACTACACCAAGGCCGAGACCATCGCCAAGAGCCTGATCGGCTCGGCGCTGGTGGCCGAGGCCGTCAACAACGCCAGCGGCCAGAACAGCGGGCGCATCCTGTCGCCGCGCGGCAGCGTGCTCTTCGAGCAGCGCACCAACCAGCTGTTCGTCACCGACATCCCGTCGAAGCTGGAAGAAGTGCAGGCGATGATCGCCAAGATCGACATCCCCGTGCGCCAGGTGCTGATCGAAGCACGCATCGTCGAGGCCGAGGACAACTGGGGCCAGAGCCTGGGTGTCAAGCTCGGCTTCGCCAACCTGGCGGGGGCGCCGACCAGTGGCCCCGGGGCGCAGGTGGGCGGCAACTATGCGGCGGTGGGTGCGCAGACCGGGCAGGCGCCGCCGGTGGACTTCACCAACACGCAGTTCGTCAACCTGCCGGCCAACACCGGAGCTCTCGGGGCGGCGGCCGCCACCTTCGCACTGTCGCTGTTCTCGGCCTCGGCCAACCAGTTCCTGAACCTGGAACTTTCGGCGCTGGAATCCGACGGCAACGGCAAGATCGTCTCCAGCCCGCGCGTCATCACCGCCGACCAGGTGAAGGCGTTGATCGAACAGGGTGAAGAGCTGCCCTACCAGGCCGCCACCTCCAGCGGCGCCACCTCGGTGCAGTTCCGCAAGGCCATCCTGAAGCTCGAGGTCACGCCGCAGATCACGCCGGAAGGCTTCGTGCTGCTCGACCTCGATGTCAACAAGGACAGCGTCGGCCGCGCCACGTTGCAGGGCTTTGCCATCGACACCAAGCACGTGCGCACGCAGGTGCTGGTCGAGAACGGCGGCACCGTGGTCATCGGCGGCATCTTCACGCAGGAAAACCGCGAGGAGATCAACAAGGTGCCGCTGCTGGGCGACATCCCCTACATGGGCTGGCTGTTCAAGAACCGCCTGCTCACGACCAAGAAAACCGAGCTGCTGGTGTTCATCACCCCGAAGATCGTCACCGATCGCACCGCGGCGCGTTGATCGAAAGAGTGTTCATGAAGACGAGTCAACAATCAGGAGTGAACGGCATGCTGGTACGCGCTTTGCGGGTGGCGGTATTGACCAGTGTGGTGGCAGTGCTGGCGGCCTGCGGCGGCGACAACGACTGCTCGACGCCACCGCCGTTCGAGGGCAGTGGCGATAGCGGCAATTGCAATGGCGGTGGCTCGGGCACACCCAGGGCGTCCGAGTTGGACCTGAAGCTCAGCCAGACCACGCTGTCCAACAACGGCACCAGCACGCTCGTGGCCACGGCCACCGCGCTCAATTCGAACTCGAACACCGTGGCCGGCATTCCGGTGACGATCAGGGTGAACAACAATGCGCAGGCCACGCCCAGCGGCACCGAGACCGACGCCAAGGGCGTCGTCACCGCGGACGTGGGCATCGGTGCCAATCGATCCAACCGCACGGTCACCGTCACCGCAGTGAGCGGCAGCCTGACGCGCACCGCCACCTTCCAGGTGATCGGGGCGAAACTGACTTCGACGCCCTTGCCAGCAGTCATCGCCCCCGGTGTGGCCGGGCAGGTCGATTTCCAGTTGCTGGATGTCAACTCCATTGCCATGGCCGGGCAGGACATCGTGGTCGATGGCGTGAACGGGGTCGAGGTCACCGGCAAGACCGACAGCAACGGCAGCTACAGCTATGCCTATACGGCGCCTGCCGCACCGGGCAACCTGGACATTCGCGCCACCGCTGGCGGGGTGACCACGACGCAGACCGTGCTGGTGCAATCCGGCACTGGCACCATTCCGCCGGCGGCCATCGCGGTGCAATCCGCTTCGCTGGCGGCCTCGCCGAGTGTCGTGCCAGTCAACGTCGGCAGCACCAGCAACCGCTCCGAACTGCGCGCGCTGTTTCTCGGCGCCGGCAATGCTTCGGTGCAAAACGTGCGCGTGCGCTTCGACCTGAACGGCGATGTCAACAGCATCGGCGGCACGCTGACTTCAGGCACCAACGTCGTCTACAGCGATAGCAACGGCGTGGCCAGCACGGCCTACGTGCCGGGCAGCCGCTTCAGCCCCACCGACGGCTTGACGGTGCGCGCCTGCTGGTCCGAGAACGATTTCCCGGCGGGCACCTGCCCGAAACAGGTGCTGGCCACCCTCACCGTGATCTCCGAGCCGCTGTCGGTGTCGATCAGCACGAATTCGCTGATCGAGGTCGGACCGACCGGGTTGGACTACATCAAGAAGTACCTGGTGCAGGTCAACGACTCGTCGGGCAACGCCAAGGCCGGCGTGCAGATCTCGCCGTCGATCGACCTGCTGCGCTACTTCAAGGGCACCTGGGAGGTCGTCGGCGACAAGTGGGCGCAAAACGCGGTCGCCAGTTGCGACAACGAAGACCTGAACCGCAACGGCGTGTTGCAGGTCTATTCGAATGGGGCCATTGAAGACGCCAACAGCACCGGCGCGCTCGAGCCGCGCAAGGCCGATGTGAACATCAGCTTCGTTGGCTCCTCCACCACCAACAGCGACGGTCAGGTGGTGGTGAAGATCACCTACGGTCAAAGCCTGGCTTCATGGCTGCAGTTCAACATCCTGGTGGCTGCGTCCGGCGTGGCCGGAACCGAGGGCCGCACCAGCTTCAGCGGCGTCCTGCCGGTGCTGGCTGAGGCGGTGGCAGACCCCGACAAGGAGCCGGCCTTCCGTCGCGGGCCCTATGGGGTGCTCGCCAGCCCGACGGTGTTGACCACCAACCCCGCGGGTCAGTCGGGCTTGCTCTGCACCGTGCCGAACTGACGCCGTGACCATCGCGCTGGTCGGCATGCCCGGCTGTGGCAAGTCCACGGTCGGGCGCCACCTTGCGCGGCACCTGGGTTTGCGTCTGGTCGATAGCGACCATGAGATCGAGCGCCGCATCGGCATGCCGATCCGCGACTGGTTCCCGGTGCACGGCGAAGCCGCTTTCCGCGACATCGAGCAAGAGGTTGTCGAACGGCTGTGTGCCGACGATGGTCTCGTGCTCGCCACCGGCGGCGGCGCGGTGCTGCGCGCGGCCAACCGCGAACAGCTGCGTCACAAGGCGCACGTATTCTATCTGCGCTCCACGCCCGAGGAACTGTTCCGCCGCTTGCGCCACGATACGCATCGCCCGCTGCTGCAGGTGCGCGATCCGTTGCGCCGGCTGCGCGAGCTGTACCGCGAGCGCGATCCGCTGTACCGCCAGGTGTCGCACTACGTCATCGAGACCGGTCGGCCGTCGGTGCCGGCGCTGGTCAACATGGTGCTGATGCAGCTGGAGCTGGCCGGGCTGGTCGATCCGGCGCTGGTGCCGTCGCCGATCGACGCACGCGTGCCCGGCGCAGCGGCCTGAAGGCGACCTAGGTCGCCACCTTCACTGCCCTGCGAGGGCGCGCATCCGGGTTTCGCCGCGGCGGGCCACGACTCCCGCGCCCGTGCACCCCGCCGCCGTAAACTCGGCGGCGATGACAGCCACAAGCCCGACGCCCGGCATCGTGACGGTGGACACCGGCACGCAGCGCTATGACATTCATATCGGCAGCGGCCTGCTCGGGCGGAGCGAATGCTGGGCCGGTCTGCCGCGCGCGGCGCGCGCGCTGATCGTCACCAACGCCACCGTGGCGCCGCTGTATGCGCAGGTCTTGCGGGCCGCGATCGCGAGCCACTTCACGGCCGTGTCGGTGCTGGAATTGCCGGATGGCGAAGCCTTCAAGGACTGGGCCACGCTGAATCTGA
Source organism: uncultured beta proteobacterium (assembly GCA_963837675.1). Taxonomy (GTDB): domain Bacteria; phylum Pseudomonadota; class Gammaproteobacteria; order Burkholderiales; family Burkholderiaceae_C; genus Rubrivivax. The sequence goes on from CAWIOH010000014.1 coordinate 284,442, forward strand.
TCTTCGACCGGTTGCTGGCCGACGGTTGCGACCGGCATACGGTGCTGTTCGCACTCGGTGGCGGCGTGGTCGGCGACATCACCGGCCTGGCCGCTGCCCTCTACATGCGCGGCGTGCCCTTCGTGCAGGTGCCGACCACGCTGCTGGCGCAGGTGGATTCGTCGGTGGGCGGCAAGACGGCCATCAACCATCCGGCGGGCAAGAACATGGTGGGTGCGTTCTACCAGCCGCTGCGCGTGCTCTGCGATCTGGACACGCTGAACACGCTTGCCGACCGCGAGCTGCGCGCCGGGCTGGCTGAGGTCATCAAGTACGGTCCGATCGCCGACGTCGGCTTCATGGATTGGACCGAAGCCCATCTGGACGCGCTGCTGGCCGGCGACGCCGAAGCGCTGGCCCACGCGGTGCGGCGCAGCTGCGAGATCAAGGCCTGGGTGGTGGGCCAGGACGAGCGCGAAGCGGGCCTGCGCGCCATCCTCAATTTCGGCCACACCTTCGGCCATGCCATCGAGGCTGGACTGGGCTACGGCGAGTGGCTGCATGGCGAGGCGGTGGGCTGCGGCATGGTCATGGCGGCAGACCTGTCGGCGCGCTTGGGCCTGATCGACAGTGCTTTTGCGCGGCGCGTGCAGGCCCTGGTCGAACGCGCCGGCCTGCCGGTGCGCGGCCCGGCGCTGGGGTGGCAGCGCTACCTGGAACTGATGCGCGTGGACAAGAAGGCGATGGGCGGGGACATCCGCTTCGTGCTCATCGACGCGCCCGGCCGCGCGGTCGTGCGCGCGGCGCCCGACGCGCTGGTGCGCGACGTGCTGGCCGCGCACACGCCGGCCTGAAAAACGGCGCTCGTGGCCGCGCTTGCACCCTGGGCCAGCGATGCGCGGCATTCGCGCGGGCGGCGTCACGCCGAGCCGCCGGGCGCGCCAGCCAACGCCTATCAAAGCGACCGCGAGCGCATCGTGCACTGCACTGCCTTCCGCCGCCTGGTCTACAAGACGCAGGTCTTCATCAACCACGAAGGTGACCTCTTCCGCACCCGTCTGACGCATTCGCTGGAAGTGGCGCAACTGGCGCGCTCGCTGGCGCGCGCGCTGCAACTGAACGAGGATCTGGTCGAAGCCATCGCGTTGGCGCACGACCTGGGCCACACGCCCTTCGGCCACGCCGGGCAGGACGCGCTGCACGCATGCATGCGCGAACATGGCGGCTTCGAGCACAACCTGCAAAGCCTGCGCGTGGTCGATGCGCTGGAGCAGCGCTACCCGCATTTCGACGGCTTGAACCTGAGTTTCGAAACGCGCGAGGGCATCCTCAAACACTGCTCGCGCAGCCGCGCCGAAAGGCTCGAATCCGAGGAACCGCAGGGCGTGGGCCGGCGCTTCATCGATGGCACACAGCCCTCGCTCGAGGCGCAGCTGGTCAACCTGGCCGACGAGATGGCCTACAGCGCGCACGACATCGATGACGGCGTGCGCTCGGGCCTGCTGCCGGCCGAGCTGTTGCTGGAGCTGCCGCTGTACCGGCGCTGCCACGACGAGGCGCTGGCGCAGGGCTCGTCACCCGCGCCGCACAGTGCGCGCCGCCTGCTGTTCGACAGCATCCGCCGCATGCTCGCGCTGCAGGCCGACGACATGGTGCGCTGCAGCCGCGACAGACTGCGGCAGCACGCGCCGGCCGATGCCGATGCGGTGCGCCGGGCGCCCCCGCTGGTGAGCTTCAGCGCCGAGATGCGCGGCGCCTGCGCCGACTTGAAGCGCTTTCTCTTCGCGCGGCTGTATCGGCATGCGCAGGTGCGGCACAACACCGAGCGTGCGCAGCAGGTGGTGGCCGAGCTGTTCGCCGCCTATGTGCGGCGGCCCGCCGAGATGCCGGAAGAACACGCCCGCGCGCCGCGGCGCGAGCGTGCGGTGGCCGACTACATCGCCGGCATGACCGACCGCTTCGCGCTGCGCGAGCACCAGCGCCTGACCGGCCGCGTGCTCTTCGCCGACGCGGCCTGAGACTCGCGGCACCGCGATGGCGCGACTTCGTCGGCTGGCCATCCCGGGTCAGGTGCACCATGTGCTGCAGCGCGGCCACAACGGCCAGCCTGTGTTCTGCGACGACGTCGACCGCCGCGCCTACATGGCCGCGCTGCAAGATGCGGTGCGTGCCGATGGGTTGTCGCTGCACGCCTATGCGCTGCTCGACAACCAGGTGCAGTTGTTGTTGACGCCGCCCACCGAGGCTGCGCTCAGCCATGCGATGCAGTCGGTGGGACGGCGCTATGGTGCGGCGTTCAACCGACGGCATGGCCGCAGCGGCACGCTGTGGGAAGGACGCTTTCGCGCCGGCGTGGTGCAGGCCGGGTCCCATGCGCTGGCGTGTCTGCAGGCGGTGGACGGCCTGGCGTTGCGCCACGGCCAGGCCGAGTCGGCCCGTGCCAGCGTCTGGACCAGCGCGCCGCACCGCCTGGGGGTGCGGCGCGATCCCTGGCTCAGCGATCCGCCGGAATTCTGGCAACTGGGCAACACGCCTTTCGAACGCGAAGCCGCCTATGCCGCGCTGCTGGCTGAAGGGCCGGACGAGGCCATGCTGCAGCGCATCGACCATGCCTGTGCGATGGGCTGGGTATTGGGTTCGGCGGACTTTGTCGAGCAGTTGGCCGGCCAGTCCGGACGCGCCGCCGGGCCGCGCGCCAGGGGCCGCCCGCCGGGCCGGCGATCCCCGCCGTAGGGGCGTGGCATGGTTTCTGCGTGCCCTCAGCGGCGCCGCCTGCGGGTGCGGTACGGGCTCGGAAGCGAATTGATATGTCCCTATTTAACTTTCGCGCCAGCGGCTCATCTGATAGCTGACAACCTGACCCCAATAAGTTTGGCTTGCCGATGTTTGTTGCGCTGCGATAATCTTCGGCCCTGGATTGACGCAACAGCAAAGGAACCGTCGTGAGCAAGCACCATCCCGTCGCGGCGACCCTGGGCCCGGCCAGCCCCGACGAGCGCTCGGCGTTGCAGCGACACGGCCTGTACGACGCGACGCGCGAGCACGACGCCTGCGGCGTGGGTTTCGTCGCTCAGATCAAGGGCATCAAGGCACACAGCATCATCCAGCAGGGCCTGAAGATCCTGGAGAACCTGGACCATCGCGGCGCCGTCGGTGCCGACAAGCTGATGGGCGACGGCGCCGGCATCCTGATCCAGATCCCGGACGAGTTCTACCGCAGCGAGATGGCCGCGCAGGGCGTGACGCTGCCGGCACCGGGTGAATACGGCGTGGGCATGATCTTCCTGCCCAAGGAGCATGCCTCGCGCCTGGCCTGCGAGCAGGAACTCGAGCGCGCCATCCGCCGCGAAGGCCAGGTGCTGCTGGGCTGGCGCGATGTGCCGGTCGATCACGACATGCCGATGTCGCCGGCGGTGCGGGCCACGGAGCCGGTGATCCGCCAGGTGTTCATCGGGCGCGGTCCGGACGTCATCGTGCCCGACGCGCTGGAACGCAAGCTCTACGTCATCCGCAAGCAGCGCCGCGCGCGCCATCCAGGCGCTGAAGCTGACGCACAGCAGCGAGTACTACGTCCCCAGCATGAGCAGCCGCACCGTCGTCTACAAGGGCCTGCTGCTGGCCGACCAGGTCGGGCGCTATTACAAGGACCTGGCCGAACCCGCGTGCGACATCGGCCCTGGCCTTGGTGCACCAGCGCTTTTCGACCAACACCTTCCCGGCGTGGCACGCTGGCGCACCCCTACCGCATGGTGGCGCACAACGGCGAGATCAACACCGTCAAGGGCAATTTCAACTGGATGCGCGCGCGCGAAGGCGTGATGAAGTCGCCGGTGCTCGGCGACGACCTGAACAAGCTGTACCCGATCAGCTTCGAAGGCCAGTCCGACACCGCCACCTTCGACAACGCGCTGGAGCTGCTGACCATGGCCGGCTACCCGCTGGCGCACGCGGTGATGATGATGATTCCCGAGGCCTGGGAGCAGAACGAACACATGGACCCGAGGCGCCGCGCCTTCTACGAATACCACGCGGCGATGATGGAGCCCTGGGACGGCCCGGCCGCGATCGCCTTCACCGACGGCAGGCAGATCGGCGCCACGCTCGACCGCAACGGCCTGCGCCCTGCGCGCTACATCGTCACCGACGACGACCTGGTCGTGATGGCGCTCCGAGAGTCGGCGTGCTGCCGATCCCCGAAAGCAGCATCGTCGCGCAAGTGGCGGCTGCAGCCGGGCAAGATGTTCCTGATCGACCTCGAGCAGGGCCGCATCATCGACGACGAGGAGCTGAAGAACCAGTTCGCCAACGCCAAGCCCTACCGGCAATGGATCGAGAACCGTGCGCATCCGCCTGGATTCGATCCCCGTCAAGGGCAGTGTCGGCGAATTCAGCGAGCACCCTGCTCGACCGCCAGCAGGCCTTCGGCTACACCCAGGAGGACCTGAAGTTCCTGATGGCGCCGATGGCGCCAGCGGCGAGGAAGGCATCGGCTCGATGGGCAACGACTGCGCCGCTGGCGGTGCTGTCGGACAGCAACAAGCCGCTGTACAACTACTTCAAGCAACTGTTCGCGCAGGTCACCAACCCGCCGATCGACCCGATCCGCGAAGCGATCGTGATGAGCCTGAACAGCTTCATCGGGCCGCAAGCCCAATCTGCTCGACATCAACGCCGTCAATCCGCCGATGCGGCTGGAGGTCACCCAGCCGGTGCTCGAGCTTCGACGACATGGCCCGGCTGCGCGACATCGAGCGGCACACCGGCGGCAAGTTCCGCAGCTACGAACTCGACATCACCTACCCGCTGGCCTGGGGCCGCGAAGGCGTCGAGGCCAAGCTGGCGTCGCTGTGCGCCGAGAGCGGTCGACGCCATCACGCGGCGGCCACAACATCCTCATCATCACCGACCGCCGCGTCGATCGCGAGCAGGTCGCCATCCCGGCGCTGCTGGCGCTGTCGGCCATCCACCACCACCTGGTGCGCGAGGGCCTGCGCACCACGCGCCGGGCTGGTGGTGGAAACCGGCAGCGCGCGCGAGGTGCACCACTTCGCGGTGCTGGCCGGCTATGGCGCCGAGGCCGTGCACCCCTACCTGGCGATGGAGACGCTGGCCTCGACTGCACCAGGGCCTGGCCGCCGATCTGACGGCCGACAAGGCGATCGCCAACTACATCAAGGCGATCGGCAAGGGCCTGTCGCAAGATCATGTCCAAGATGGGCGTGTCGCACCTACATGTCGTATTGCGGCGCGCAGCTGTTCGAGGCCGTCGGGCTGGAACAGGGCTGCGTCGACAAGTATTTCCGCGGCACCGCGTCGCAGGTCGGCGGCATCGGCGTGTTCGAGGTCGCCGAGGAAGCGATCCGCATGCACCGTGCCGCCTTCGGCAACGACCCGGTGCTGGCCGCGCATGCTCGATGCCGGCGGCGAATACGCCTGGCGCGTGCGCGGCGAAGAGCACATGTGGACGCCCGACGCCATCGCCAAGCTGCAGCACAGCGCACGCGCCAACGACGTTCGACACCTACAAGGAATACGCGCAGATCATCAACGACCAGAGCCGGCGCCACATGACGCTGCGCGGCCTGTTCGAGTTCAAGGTCGATCCGGCCAAGGCGATCCCGCTCGACGAGGTCGAGCCGGCCAACGAGATCGTCAAGCGCTTCGCCACCGGCGCGATGTCGCTGGGCTCGATCACCACCGAGGCGCACACCACGCTGGCCATCGCGATGAACCGCATCGGCGGCAAGAGCAACACCGGCGAAGGCGGCGAGGATCCGGCGCGCTACCGCAACGAGCTCAAGGGCATCCGGATCAGCGGCCGGCACCACCGTGGCCGACATCATCGGCGCCAAGGTCATCGAGGCCGACTACGCGCTGCAGGACGGCGACACCCTGCGCAGCAAGATCAAGCAGGTGGCCTCCGGCCGCTTCGGCGTCACCACCGAATACCTCGTCAGCGCCGACCAGATCCAGATCAAGATGGCGCAGGGCGCCAAGCCCGGCGAAGGCGGCCAGCTGCCGGGCGGCAAGGTCAGCGAATACATCGGCATGCTGCGCTACTGCGTGCCCGGCGTCGGCCTGATCTCGCCGCCGCCGCACCACGACATCTACTCGATCGAGGACCTGGCGCAGCTGATCCACGACCTGAAGAACGCCAACCCGCGCGCCAGCATCAGCGTCAAGCTGGTGTCCGAAGTGGGCGTGGGCACCATCGCCGCCGGCGTCGCCAAGTGCAAGGCCGACCATGTGGTGATCGCCGGGCACGACGGCGGCACCGGCGCGTCGCCGTGGTCGTCAGCATCAAGCATGCCGGCACGCCCTGGGAACTGGGCCTGGCCGAAACCCAGCAGACGCTGGTGCTGAACCGCCTGCGCGGCCGCATCCGCGTGCAGGCCGACGGCCAGATGAAGACCGGCCGCGACGTCGTCATCGGCGCGCTGCTCGGCGCCGACGAGTTCGGCTTCGCCACCGCGCCGCTGGTGGTCGAAGGCTGCATCATGATGCGCAAGTGCCACCTCAACACCTGCCCGGTGGGCGTGGCCACGCAGGACCCGGTGCTGCGCGCGAAGTTCAGCCGGCAAGCCCGAGCACGTCGTCAACTACTTCTTCTTCGTCGCCGAAGAAGCGCGCCAGATCATGGCGCAGCTGGGCATCCGCAAGTTCGACGAACTGATCGGCCGCGCCGACCTGCTGGACACGCGCGAGGGCATCGAGCACTGGAAGGCGCGCGGCCTGGATTTCAGCCGCATCTTCCATCTGCCTGCCGTGCCGGCCGAGGTGCCGCGCCGCCAGGTCGAAGAGCAGGACCACGGCCTGGAGCGGGCGCTCGACGTGAAGCTGATCGAGCGCTGCCAGCCCGGCGCTCGAGCGCGGCGAGAAGGTGCAGTTCATGGACGACGTGCGCAACGTCAACCGCAGCGTCGGCGCCATGCTGTCCGGCGAGCTGATCCGCCTGCATCCGGACGGCCTGCCCGACGACACCATCTTCATGCAGCTGGAAGGCACTGGCGGCCAGAGCTTCGGCGCCTTCCTGGCCAACGGCATCACGCTGTACCTGATCGGCGACGCCAACGACTACACCGGCAAGGGCCTGTCGGGCGGGCGCGTGGTGGTGCGCCCGAGCATCGAGTTCCGCGGCGAAGCCACCGACAACATCATCGTCGGCAACACCGTGCTGTACGGCGCCACCAGCGGCGAGGCCTTCTTCCGCGGCGTCGCCGGCGAACGCTTCGCGGTGCGCCTGTCGGGCGCCAGCGCGGTGGTCGAAGGCACGGGCGACCACGGCTGCGAGTACATGACCGGCGGCACCGTGGTCGTGCTCGGGCAAGACCGGCCGCAACTTCGCCGCCGGCATGTCGCGGCGGCATCGCCTACGTCTACGACGAGGACGGCGAGTTCGCGCAGCCGCTGCAACACCGCCATGGTGGGCTTGGACAAGGTGCTGCCGCAGTCGCGACAGGCAGCCGAGAGCGACCGCAGCAGTTGGCACAAGCGGCCAGGCCGACGAGGCGATGCTGAAGAAGCTGATCGAGGACCACCACCGCTGGACCGGCAGCCTGCGCGCGCGCGACATCCTCGACGACTGGGCCGAGGCGCGCGGCAAGTTCGTCAAGGTCTTCCCGCACGAGTACAAGCGCGCGCTGGCCGAGCTCAGCGCCGAACGCCAATCCGAGGCCGCCGCTGGGCAAGGCGCGAGGCAGCGCCGCCACGGTGGCGGCCGCCAAGTAACGCCGGCAAGAACGAAAACAAGGATTCACGACCATGGGAAAAGTCACCGGCTTCCTGGAATACGAGCGCGTCGAAGAGGCTACGAGCCCGTGCCCAAGCGGGTGAAGAACTGGAAGGAGTTCGTCATCGCGCTCAACGACGAGCAGGCCAAGGTGCAGGGCGCGCGCTGCATGGACTGCGGCACGCCGTTCTGCAACAGCGGCTGCCCGGTCAACAACATCATTCCGGACTTCAACGACCTGGTGTTCCGCGGCGACTGGAACAACGCCATCGAGGTGCTGCACTCGACCAACAACTTCCCCGAGTTCACCGGCCGCGTCTGCCCGGCGCCGTGCGAGGCAGCCTGCACGCTCAACGTCAACGACGACCCGGTCGGCATCAAGTCGCATCGAGCACGCCATCATCGACCGCGCCTGGGCCGAAGGCTGGGTGAAGCCGCAACCCGCCGCGCAAAAGACCGGCAAGACGGTGGCCGTGGTCGGCTCCGGTCCGGCCGGCCTGGCGGCGGCGCAGCAGCTGGCGCGCGCCGGCCACGCGGTGACGGTGTTCGAGAAGAACGGCCGCATCGGCGGCCTGCTGCGCTACGGCATCCCCGACTTCAAGATGGAAAAGAGCCACATCGACCGCCGCATCGAGCAGATGCAAGGCCGAGGGCGTGGTCTTCCGCACCGGCGTGCTGGTGGGCACGCTGCCGAGCGGCAGCAAGGTGCACCAACGATGCCAGGGAAACCATCAGCGCCGAGCAGCTGCAGCGCCGATTTCGACGCCGTGCTGCTGGCCGGCGGCGCCGAGACAAAGCCGCGACCTGCCGGTGCCCGGGCGCGAACTGACGGGCGTGCACTTCGCGATGGAGTTCCTGCCGCAGCAGAACAAGGTCGTGGCCGGCGACAAGGTCAAGGGCCAGATCATGGCCACCGGCAAGCATGTGATCGTGATCGGCGGCGGCGACACCGGCAGCGACTGCGTCGGCACCAGCAACCGCCACGGCGCGGCCAGCGTGACGCAGTTCGAGCTGATGCCGCAGCCGCCCGAGCACGAGAACAAGCCGCTGGTCTGGCCGTACTGGCCGACCAAGCTGCGCACCAGTTCCAGCCACGAGGAGGGCTGCGAGCGCGAGTTCGCCATCGCCACCAAGGAATTCATCGGCGCCAAGGGCAAGGTCACCGCACTGCGCACGGTGCGTGTGGAATGGGTCAACGGCAAGATGGTCGAAGTGCCTGGCAGCGAGAAGGACTACCCCGGCGAACTGGTGCTGCTGGCGATGGGCTTCGTGAGCCCGGTGGGTCGGTGCTCGACGCCTTCGGCGTGGATCGGGATGCGCGCGGCAACGCCATGGCCGGCACCGAGTCGGCCGGCGGCTACAAGACCAATGTGGACAAGGTTTTCGCCGCCGGCGACATGCGCCGCGGCCAGAGCCTGGTGGTCTGGGCCATCCGCGAAGGCCGGCAGGCCGCGCGCGCGGTGGACGTGGCCTTGATGGGCTGCAGCCATCTGCCTGAGGTAGGGCGCCTGCCGAAGACGACGGGGTGAGACAATTCGCGCCTTTTCGACGCGGCGCGCGCCCTTGTTCCCTTGGACATCGACACCCTGATCGAGATCGACCGCGTCAGCTTCGGCTACGACGCATCGCGCACGATCCTGAACGACGTGTCGCTGCGGTTCCCGCGCGGCAAGGTCACGGCGATCCTCGGCGGCTCGGGCTGCGGCAAGACCACGTTGCTGCGCCTGATCGGCGGCGTGCATGCGGTGACGAGCGGCCGCGTGGTCTTCGACGGCGAGGTGGTGAATGCGCGCGACCAGGCCCAGCTGTACCGGCTGCGCCGGCGCCTGGGCATGCTGTTCCAGTTCGGCGCGCTGTTCACCGACCTGAGCGTGTTCGACAACGTCGCCTTCCCGCTGCGCGAGCACACCGACCTGCCCGACAGCATGGTGCGCGACATCGTGCTGATGAAGCTCAACGCGGTCGGCCTGCGCGGCGCCGCCGCGCTGCGCATCTCGGAGGTCTCCGGCGGCATGGCGCGGCGCATCGCGCTGGCCCGGGCCATCGCGCTCGATCCCGAAGCTGATCATGTACGACGAGCCCTTCGCCGGGCTGGACCCGATCTCGATGGGCGTGGCCGCCAACCTGATCCGCAAGCTGAACGACGCCACCGGCGCGACCACGCTGGTGGTGTCGCACGACGTGATGGAGTGTTTTTCGATCTGCGACCATGCCTATTTGCTGTCGCCGCAAGGTCGCGTGGTCGCGCATGGCAGCCCCGCCGAACTGAAGGTCAGCACCGACCCCGAGGTGCACCAGTTCATCCACGGCGAGCCCGACGGGCCGGTGCGCTTCCACTATCCCGCGCCGCCGCTGGCCGAGGACCTGGGAATGCAGGCATGAACGCCGTCGCCGACCTGGGACGCATCACGCTTGGCGTGCTGCGCTCCTTCGGTCATGCGGCCTATTTCTTCGTCGACCTGCTGCGCTTTTCGCCGTTCGCGCTGCGCCGCTTCGGCCTGGTGCTGGCGCAGGTGCATGCCATCGGCAACCGCTCGCTGGTCATCATTGCCGCATCGGGCCTGGCGGTGGGCTTCGTGCTGGCGCTGCAGATGTACTACGCGCTGGTCACCTACGGTGCGGCCGAGAGCCTGGGTCTGATCGTCAACCTGGCGCTGGTGCGCGAACTGGGCCCGGTGGTCACCGCGCTGCTTTTCGCCGGTCGGGCAGGCACCTCGCTGACGGCCGAGATCGGCCTGATGAAGGCCGGTGAACAGCTGGCGGCGATGGAACTGATGGCCGTCGACCCGCGCGGGCGCGTGCTGGCGCCGCGCTTCCTGGCCGGCATCGTGTCGATGCCGATCCTTGCGCTGGTCTTCTCCGCCGTGGGCATACTTGGCGCTTATGTGGTGGCGGTGCTGCTGATCGGTGTCGATGCGGGCAACTTCTGGTCGATCATGCAAGACCGGGTGGATGTCTGGCGCGACCTGGGCAATGGCATCGTCAAGAGCGCGGTGTTCGGACTGATCTGCACCTTCGTCGCGCTGTACCAGGGTTACGAAGCGCAGGCCACGCCCGAAGGCGTGGCGCACGCGACGACACGCACCGTGGTCGTCGCCTCGCTCGGCGTGCTGTGCATGGACTTCATACTGACGGCGCTGATGTTCTCCACGCCATGACAATCCGCTGCCCGTCGCTCGAATCATGAAAAGCAGAACCATCGAAACCCTGGTCGGCGCTTTCGTGCTGCTCGGCTTTGTCGCGCTGCTGTTCCTGGCGCTGAAGGCCGCCAATCTGGGCAACTTCAGCACCGAGGCGACTTACGCCATCAGCGCGCGCTTCGACAACGTCGGTGGCCTGAAGGTGCGCGCGCCGGTGCGCAGCGCCGGTGTCACCGTCGGCCGTGTCACCGGCATCGCGCTGGACGACAAGACCTACCAGGGGGTGGTCCGCATGGACATCCGCACCGGCTATCGGTTTCCGAAGGACAGCTCGGCCATGATCCTGACCTCCGGGTTGCTCGGTGACCAGTACGTCGGCCTGGTGCCGGGGGTTGACGATGCCCACCCGCTGGCGGCGGGCGCGACCATCGTGCAGACGCAGTCGGCGCTGGTGCTGGAAAACCTGATCGGCCAGGTGCTGTTCAACAAGGCCGCCGAGGCCGGCGCGGCGACAGGGGCGTCCAAATGAACCCGCGTCGCGCGGTGTTGGCGTTGCTGCTGGCGTTGCTTTCCTCGTTCGCGACCGCGCAGCCGGCGGAAAGCAGCGCGATCACCGTCGCCGCCCAAGACGAGGTCGAAGCGACCGAGCGCGCCGACCCGGAGCAGGTTGCGGACCCCTGGGAGGGCTTCAACCGCGCGATGTTCGGCTTCAATCAGGTGATCGACAGCGACCTGCTGTTCCCGCTGACCTCGGCCTACGTGGGTCTGGTGCCGCAGATCGTGCGCCAGGGCGTGAGCAACTTCTTCAACAATTTCCGCGACGCCTGGTCGGCGGTCAACAACCTGCTGCAGGGCAAGCTGGAACGCTCGACGGTCATGTCGCTGCGCTTCGCATGGAACTCGACCTTCGGGCTGGCTGGCGTGCTCGACATGGCCACCGAACTGGGCCTGGAGCGCACGCCCGAAGACTTCGGCCAGACCCTGGGGGTGTGGGGCATGCCCCAGGGTCCCTTCCTGGTGCTGCCGTTCTTCGGCCCATCCACCGTGCGCGATGCCATCGGCCTGCCGCTGGACATTGCCGCATCGCCGTCATGGGCCATCGGTGAGGGCTTCCGTCCGGTGACCACCGCGCTGCAAGTGCTGGACACGCGCTCGCAGTTTCTCAACGCGTCGAGATTGCTCGACGACATCGCGCTGGACAAGTACAGCTTCGTGCGCAATGCCTACCTGGCGCGGCGCATGAATCTGATCTTCGACGGCAACCCGCCCGACGACTACAAGCTCGAGGCGCCTGCGCCGACGAAGCCCTGAGCGAGGCTGCCGGCGCGATAGCCGCTACAGTGGCGGTCCTGGTTCCAACACGGGCTGCTGCCGCCTCATCGGGCGCGGCGCCATCCTCGAAGATCATGAAGCTGCTCCATTGCTGGCCCCTGCTTGCCTCGCTGTGCCTGTTCGCCGCCACGCCGGTGCACGCCGAAACCGCGCCCGACGAACTCATCCGCCAGATGTCGGTCGAGGTCATCGATGCCGTCAAGGCCGACAAGGCGATCCAGGCCGGCGATGTCGGCCGCATCCTCGCGCTGGTCGATACCCGGGTCATGCCGCATGTGAACTTCCAGCGCATGACGTCCGCCTCGGTGGGCCGCAACTGGCGCAGCGCCACGCCGGAGCAGCAAAAGCGCCTGCAGGAAGAGTTCAAGATCCTGCTGGTGCGCAGCTACGCCGGCGCGCTGACGCAGGTCAAGGACCAGACCGTGCAGCTCAAGCCGATGCGCGGCAACCCGGGCGACACCGAGGTGGTGGTGCGCACCGAGATCAAGGGCCGCGGTGAGCCGGTGCAGCTCGACTACCGGCTGGAGAAGTCCGCCGACAGCTGGAAGATCTATGACGTCAGCGTGCTCGGCGTCTGGCTGGTCGAGCAGTACCGCCTGTCGTTCAACCAGGAGATCGCTGCCGGTGGCATCGATGGGCTGATCGCCAAGCTGGCCGAGCGCAACAAGGGCGCATCGAAGAGCTGATCCATTGCGACTGCCGCAGACCCTGAACCTGAGCAACGCCGGCACCGCCCTGGCAGCGCTGCGCTCCGCCGCCGCGACGGGCGAGGGCACGGCGCTCATCATCGATGCGTCGGCATTGCGGACTTTCGATACCGCCGCGCTGGCCTTGCTGCTGCAGGCGCGGCGCCTGGCGCAAGCTGCCGGGCGCGAATTGCAGGTGCGCGATGCGCCCGCGCCGCTGATCCAGCTGGCGCAGCTGTACGGCGTCGGCGCACTGCTGGGGTGGGCTTCACCGGCTTGCTGAAACCGATCCTGCCGATGCACTTCGTCTTCGACTTCGCCGGCGTGCTTTTTCACTGGCAGCCGCATCAAGTGGTGCGGCGCGAACTGCCGCGGCGCGCCAGCGACGATGCGGCCGCCCGGCGTTGGGCCGAGGCCATCTTCCAGGGTTACGGTGGCGACTGGGCCGAGTTTGACCGTGGCACGGTGGCCGTGCCCGATCTGGTGCGGCGCATCGCCGTGCGCACCGGCCTGGACGAACACGAGGTGCACCAGGTGGTCATGGCGGTGCCGGCCGAGTTGCGGCCGGTGCCGCAAACCGTGGCATTGCTGCGGCGCCTGCACGCCGCCGGGCGGCGGCTGTTCTACCTGTCGAACATGCCCGAACCCTATGCCGCGCATCTCGAAACCACGCACGAGTTTCTCGCCCATTTCGAAGCTGGGGTGTTCTCGTCGCGGGTGGGGCTGATCAAGCCGGAACTGCCCATCTACGCGCTCGCGGCCGCGCGCTTCGATGTCGATGCCTCGGCGCTGGTGTTCCTTGACGACGTGGCGGCCAATGTGCACGCGGCGCGCGAAGCCGGCTGGCAGGCACTGGAGTTTGCGGATGCCGCCAGCTGCGAAACGCAGCTGCGCGAGCGCGGCTGGCTGTAGGGCCTGTTCACACCACGCAGGCGGGTGCGAAAGGGGGTGTCAGGGCGCAAGGCGTTGTTGCGCTCCTGGCGAAGGCGTCAAGCCTTCGCGCCTAGCCCTCGCCTAGCCCTGTGCCCTGACAACCCCTTTCCCGGACGCGTTGTCAACAGATGGCGCCCGCGTCGTTGCAAAGCCTCGCCGGGCTGAGCCCGGACACAGACAGTTCCTGCGGACTGTTTGTGCCTGGCGAAGGGTCGAACCTCTGGCTCGGCGCGGCCTGCAAGGCACGCACCCGGCTTCGTTTTGCGCCTGGCCGTCGCCATTTCTGGTGGCAACGCATCCCGCCTGCCTGGTGTGAACAGGCCCTGGTCGCCAGCGTGCCTGTGCCGGCTCGGGTAGGTGTTTACGCGCCTTGCAGGGCACCACGCCCAGCAGGCACAGTGCCGCCCGCTGGTTTGCCCTTGCTTGGCTTGGCCTGCCGCTTGCTATAAGGTTTGCTCTCAGCTCGATGACGCCATCGACCCGCCCCGACACCACCGCCACCCTCTGGAGGACGATTCATGCGACAACTGTTCATTACCGCCGGCCTGCTGGCCGCCGGTCTAGGCGCCGCCCCGCTGGCCCATGCCGGCAAGGATCTGGATGCCATCAAATCGCGCGGCGCGCTGATCTGTGGCGTCAGCACCGGGCTGGCGGGCTTTTCCGCTGCCGACAGCCAAGGCAAATGGACCGGGCTCGACGTGGACTACTGCCGTGCGCTGGCGGCCGCGATCCTGAGCGACGGCAACAAGGTGCGTTTCTCGCCATTGACCGCGCCGCAGCGCTTCACCGCATTGCAGTCCGGTGAAGTGGACATCCTGTCGCGCAACACCACCTGGACGCTGACGCGCGATGCCTCGCTGGGCATGTTCTTCGCGGGTGTCACGTTCTACGACGGCCAGGGCTTCATGGTGCCGAAGGCCCTGAATGTGAAAAGCGCCAAGCAGATGAAAGGCGCCACGGTGTGCGTGCAATCCGGCACCACCACCGAACTGAACCTCACCGACTACTCGCGCGCCAACAACCTCGACCTGAAGCCGGTGGTGTTTGCCGACCTGGCCGCCACCAACGCCGCCTTCTTCGCCGGCCGTTGTCAGGTCTATACCACCGATGCCTCGGGGCTGGCATCGATCCGCAGCAAGGAAGCGAAGAACCCGGCCGACTACGTGATCCTGCCCGAGCTGATCTCGAAGGAGCCGCTGGGCCCGGCGGTGCGCCGCGGCGACGACGACTACTTCGCCATCGCGCGCTGGGTGCTGAATGCGCTCATCGATGCCGAAGAGCAAGGCGTCACGCAGGCCAACGTGGACGAGATGAAGAAGGACAGCAAGAACCCGAACGTGATGCGCCTGCTCGGCTCCGGCACCGAGGACACCGGCAAGCTGCTCGGGCTGGACAAGGAGTGGGCCTACCGCGCGATCAAGGCCACCGGCAACTATGGCGAGATCTTCGAGCGCAACGTCGGCGAGAAGACGCCCATCAACCTGCCGCGCGGCACCAACAACCTGTGGACCAAGGGCGGGCTGATGTACGCCCCGCCGATCCGCTGACGGCACCGATGCGCGCGCGCGTGCCCAACCGGTGCGCGCGGCGCTGCCGTTGCGCCGCCCGAGTCGGGCGGTCCATCGCCCTGATGCGGAAGGCTCATTGAGCGCAAGCGCACCCAAACGAAAAGCCATCGATTGGTCCTGGCGCAGCCGCACGGTGCGCGGCTGGGTGTACCAGGCGGTGGCGCTGTTGTGCATTGGTGCATCGGTCTGGTTCCTGGCCTACAACACCCAGGAGAACATGCGCGTCCGCGGCATCCAGAGCGGCTTTGATTTCCTGGGGCAGGCGGCCGGCTTCGACATCGGCGAGACGATGATCGCCTACGACCCCAGCCAGAGCTACGGCAAGGCCTTGCTCATCGGCGTGCTGAACACCTTGCGCGTGGCCGTCATCGGCATCTTCCTGGCGACGATCATCGGCGTGCTGATGGGTGTCGGCCGCTTTTCGACGAACGCGCTGGTGCGTGGCCTGTGCTACGGCTACGTCGAGACCTTCCGCAACATCCCGGTGCTGTTGCAGCTGTTGATGTGGTACCTGTTCTTCGTCGAGGTGCTGCCGCCGCCGCAGGCCGCGTGGAATGCCGCCGACCTGTTCTACCTGAGCAAGGGCGGCTTCTCCTTCCCCGCGCCGGTGTGGGCGCCCGGCTTCGCGTGGATGGCGCTGGGCGCGTTGCTCGGCCTGATCGCCGGCGTCGCCTGGCGGCGCCGGGCGCAAAGCGAGTTCGAGCGTACCGGCCGGGATCTCAACCGTTGGGCCGTGCCGCTGCTGGCCTTCTTCGGCCTGGCGTTGCTGGGCTGGGCGCTCGGCGGGGCGCCGCGTCAATGGTCGCGCCCCGAACAGCTGGCCTTCATGGTCGATGGCGGCATCAGCGCCACGCCGGAGTTCATGGCCGTGCTGATCGGCCTGGTGCTGTACACCGGCTCGTTCATCGCCGAGGTGGTGCGCGGCGGCATCCAGTCGGTGTCGCATGGCCAGACCGAGGCTGCCAATGCGCATCGGCCTGTCGCGCCGGCCAGACGATGCGCCTGGTGGTGCTGCCGCAGGCGCTGCGCGTGATCATTCCGCCGCTGACCAACCAGTACCTGAACCTGACGAAGAATTCCTCGCTGGCAGTGGCCATCGGCTATCCCGACCTGGTGTCCACCGCCAACACCACGCTGAACCAGACCGGCCGCGCGGTGGAGTGCATCGCCATCATCATGCTCGTGTACCTGAGCACCTCGCTCAGCACCTCGGCGTTGATGAACTGGTACAACAGGCGCGTCGCCATCAAGGAGCGCTGATGGGGCCCGGCGCATGAATCCCCTGTCAGGGCTGCCCTCGGCCGAAGCGGCTGCCGACCTCAGCGGCCAGGGGGCGGCGCGCGTCGCCGCGAGGACGCTGCCGCCGATGGGCAAGTTCACGCCGATCGCGTCGCGCAAGCCGCCGGTCGCCACCGAAGGGGCCGTGCCCTGGATCCGGCGCAACCTTTTCGGTGGCTGGAGGAATTCGCTGGTCACGTTGTGCGTGCTGGCGCTGGCGCTGTACGTCTTGCCGCAACTGCTGAACTGGGGCCTGGTGCGGGCCGTGTTCAATGCCAACGCCGACGCCTGCCAGGCGGCGCGCGGCTCGGGCGCCTGCTGGGGCGTGATCGCCGAGAAGTGGCGCCTGATCATTTTCGGCCGCTACCCCTTCGACCAGCAATGGCGGCCCGAGATCGCCACCGTCGTGATGGTCGCGGCGGTGATGCTGAGCTGCGTGCGCTGGTTCTGGAAGCCATGGCTGGCGTTGTTGTGGGTCGGGGTGCTGGCGGTGTTCTTCGTGCTCATGGCCGGCGGTGTGCTCGGCCTCGAGCCGGTGCGCACCGACCTGTGGGGCGGGCTGCCGCTGACGGTGATGCTGGCCACGCTGTCCATCTTCCTGGCCTTTCCGCTGTCGGTGGTGGTGGCGCTGGGGCGGCGCAGCGGGCTGCCGGCGATCCGCACCGCCTGCATCATCTACATCGAGCTGATCCGCGGCGTACCGCTGATCAGCGTGCTGTTCATGGCCAGCTTCATGTTTCCGCTGTTCATGCCCCAGGGCATGACCATCGACGTGCTGGTGCGCGTGCTGGTCGGCATCACGCTGTTCGCTGCCGCCTACATGGCCGAGATCGTGCGAGGCGGGCTGCAGGCGATCCCCAACGGCCAGCTCGAAGCCGCCGCCACGCTGGGCCTGAGCTACTGGCAGACGCAGCGCAAGATCGTGCTGCCGCAGGCGCTGGCGATGGTCGTGCCGAGCATGATGAACAACTTCATCAGCATCTTCAAGGACACCTCGCTGGTGACCATCGTGTCGCTGTACGAACTCACCGGCGCGCTCGGGCTGGCACTGAACTCCGATGTCAACTGGCGCCCGTTCAAGATCGAGGCCTACCTGTTCATCACCGCGATCTACTTCAGCTTCTGCTTCGCCATGTCGCGCTACAGCCTGTGGGTGGAAAAGCAGCTCAGCGTCAGCCGCACGCGCTGAAAGGCCGCACCATGCGTCACTTCTTGCAATCTGAACGGCTGGCGTGCCCGTTGGACGAGGGGCGGAAATGAGTGAAGCGATCATCCAGTTCGACAAGGTCAACAAATGGTACGGCAATGACTTCCATGTGCTGCGCGACATCGACCTGAGCGTCGACAAGGGCGAGCGCATCGTCATCTGCGGCCCGTCGGGCTCGGGCAAGTCGACCCTGATCCGTTGCGTCAACGCACTCGAACCCTACCAGGAGGGCCGAGTCACGGTGGACGGCACGGCGCTGGGCGACGACATCAAGGTCGTGGAACAGGTGCGCAAGAAGGTCGGCATGGTGTTTCAGCAGTTCAACCTGTTTCCGCACCTGACGGTGCTGGACAACCTGACGCTGTCACCGATGTGGGTGGGCCACCTGCCGAAGAAGGAAGCCGAAGCGCGCGCGATGCAGCAGCTCGAGCGCGTGCAGATCGCCGAGCAGGCGCTGAAATACCCGCTGCAGCTGTCGGGCGGGCAGCAGCAGCGCGTGGCGATCGCGCGCGCGCTGTGCCTGACGCCGAAGATCATGCTCTTCGACGAGCCGACTTCGGCGCTCGACCCGGAGATGATCAACGAGGTGCTCGACGTGATGATCGAGCTGGCCGGTCAGGGCATGACGATGTTGTGCGTGACGCACGAAATGGGCTTCGCGCGCAGCGTGGCCGACCGCGTGATCTTCATGGACCAGGGCCAGATCGTCGAGCAGAACACGCCCGAGGAATTTTTCGCCAACCCGAAGAACGAACGCACGCGCGACTTCCTGTCGAAGATCATCGCGCATTGAGGCGCGCCGCGCCGTGCGACGGCGCCTGCGGCGCCTCGCCGGCCTGGGTGGGCGGCGCGAGCACGGTGGACTCGAGAAAAGCCCGCAGGCGGCGACGTTTCAGCAACGAGCCGAACAGGTTGTGTGGTACCGGGCGGCGCCCGTCGGCGACGGGCCGCAGTTCGGCCGGAATGCATGCGGCGAAGGCCTGGGCCGCCGCGACGTCCTTCGGCGCGTCGACACCGAACGCCAGCATCACGCGGGGCCGGATCGGCGAGGCGGCGGCATAGCGGCGCGCGACATCGCCCACGTCTTTACCGAGTGCCGCGAGCCAGCGCGGGTCGGCGGGGCCGCCGCCGCCGGCCGAGAGCACGGCGGGCAGCCCCAGGCGCAGCGCCGCCAGCACGGCCGGCGTGCCGCCACCGCTGGTGCCGAGCGCCACGCAGCGCTGGTAGGCGTCGATGCCGGTCAAGTCACGCAGCCTGTCGATGGTTTGTTCGAAGCTGACGCCCAGTTCGGGAAGTCCGTGGCGATGTCCCTTGCCGCGCGGATAGATCACCATCAGCACGTCGTTGCGGCTCGCATCCAGATGTTGCAGGAACACCGGCACGGGCAGGCCAGGTCGCTGCGATGAGCCGGTGAAGCAGATCAGCAGGGTCTTGTCATGGCGCGCGCCGCCCGCGCTGTACAGGCGCAGGTGCTGCGACAGCTTGTGGCGGCGGTACGGCTCGGGCCGCGGCTTGAGCGCCTGCGCGTAGGACTGGTGCAGCTTGCGCAGCCAGCGGTCGCGCAACGCGCCGGGCGGTGCTGCCGCCTCGGCGCGCCGCCGCACCTGCTGCACCAGGTGATGTCCGCGCTGCAGCAGCGTGCGCCAGGCAGACCAAGGCCCCTGCGCCTTGCGCAGCGCCATCAGCTCCAACGGCGTCATGCGATTTTCGAGCGCGATGTGCAGCGCGTTGTATTGGTTGACCGAGCGACAGCGCCGCGCGGCGCGGCGGTACATCGCGATCATCGTTGGCCCTGGATCACGGTCACCAGCCGGCCCAGCGTGCCGATCTTGCGCAGCCGCTCGGGCAGGATGCTCACGCCGGCGTTGACTTCGATGGCGATGCACAGCTCCATCTCGGCCAGGCTGTCCATGTCGAGGATCTCGATCGGCACCTCGCTCAGCCCGGCGAGGAAATCCTCGCTCAGGTTCTTGTCGCGCAGCGCGATGACGCTCGCGTACTCGAGCGCCTCGACCAACATCGTGCGGATCTGTTGCGCCGTCATGTCGCCGCAGCGTGGGGTTGGAAGGCCATGGCCAGCTCTCGCTTGACGAGCTTGCCCTGGCTGTTTTTCGGCAATTGATCCATCACCAGCACCCGCCGCGGCGTGCGCAGGCCGAGATGCCCATGGCAGTACCGGCGCAACTCGGCGCCCGTCACGTCCATGTCCGGGCGCAGCACGACGGCCGCGACCGGGATCTGGCCGTGCACCGCCGACGGCAAGGGCAACGCCGCCGCCTCGGCGACCGATGGATGGCGCTCCAGCACGCGCTCGATCTCGGCCGGAAAGATGTTGAGCCCGTTGAGCACGATCATGTCGTCGCGCCGTCCTTGGACGATCAGCTGCCCGTCGCTGCGCAGCGTGCCCATGTCGCCCGGATGGAACCAGCCGTCGCGGAAGCGTTGCGCCGACTGCATCGGGCTGTCCACATAGCCGCTCGCCATCCCGGGCGCGCGCAGCCGGATTTCGCCGCTCTCGCCGGGTGCAAGCGCGCAGCCGTCGGCGCCGACCACCTGCAGATCGACGCCGGGCAGCGGCAGGCCCGAGCTTTCGTCGGCGTCGTGATCGTCCGGCAAGGCCATCGCGATGGCACCACATTCGGTGGCCGCGTAGCGCACGTACAAACGCCGTGTGACGCGCTCCAGCACGGCACGGCGCACGCCGATCGGGACGGACGAGCCGCCGGTGCGCAGCTTGATGGCGTCGAGCCGATGCGCTTCGGCATCGCCGGCCAGATCGGCCGCGTGCATGCGCGCGATGTCGAGGCAACTCACCCGATGGCGCAGCGCAAATTCGATGACGTCGGCGTTGGCCGGGCGGAACACATTGCTGCCACCCGCCCAGACGCAGTAGAGCCGGTGTCGCTTGGAGTTGTTGTGTTCGATCGACGCCAGGCGCAGCAGCCGCTCGTCGCGGTAGTCGGCATGCCGTGCGGCCTGCGCCGCGATCTGGTCCTCGTCGAAGGCAACGAGGTTCACCGTGCCGGTCGTGCCCGAGGTTTTCAGGATCAGCCTGCCGGTCGCAGGCGCGATCGGCGCTGCGTCGAGATCGCCGGGCGTTTCGGCACACGGCCACTCGATCACGACCGTGTCCTTCGGTGGCGCGATGCCCTGGCGCGCAAGCACATGCGTGATCCGCAGGCGCGCGGCGAGTTCCTGGTGCAGCGGCGCGGGGTCATGTGTCGCCAGCACGATCTGGCGCGCGCCAACGCCCAGCAACCCCAGCGTGGCCACGAGATGCTCGGCTTCATCGTCCAGCGCCAGGCCGACCACGGACTCGGGCCCGATGCCGCGGCGGTGCAATTGGCCGCAGGCGGCCATGACCCGGCTCAGCAGATCGGCGTAGCCCCATTCGCCGCGCGCGTCGCAGCAGGCGGCATGGTCAGGGCGCTGGCGGGCGTGTTCACGCAGCCGGTCCAGGAAACCCATTGCACCAGGCGGCAAGGCTCAGCCGGCAAGCCCGGCCACGGCCTGGTGGGCGGCTTCGAAGCCCTGCTCGACGATGCGCTTCTTCCACGCATCGGTGTCGGTGTAGAAGGCGTCGCGCATCTGCCGCTTGATCTGCCTGCGCTGCGCCGCTGGCGCATCCGGGTGGTTCTCCAGCCACTGGTCGGCGCGCAACGCGTCGGTGACCTCGTCGAAGGGCACGGTGCCGTATTCCAGCGCGATGCCGGTGTATTCGGCCTGCGGGCATTCCTCGCCGGCAGCCAGCCACATCAAGCCGGTCAGCTTGGCCGATTCGGAACTGCCGTCATATATCGATGTCACCTGCTCGCCCCACCAGGTGCGGGCACGCTGCAGCGTGGCACTGTCCTCGGGCCCGGCAAAGATGCGCTCGCCATGACCATTGGGTCCCAAGCCGGTGTGCAGGTCGATCCAGCCCAGGCGCCGGCAATGGCGGCCGTGGTCGTGCAACACGTGGCGCAGCGTCTGGTGGCTCCAAGTCGGGTTGCGCCCGCCGTAGAACAGGCCCTGCGGGTGTTCGTACTGGCCGCCGGAAACCGCAGCCTGCAAGGCCTTGTGCCCATGCTCGGCGACAAACTCGGCCAGCCCGGCCCTGACCTCGGGTGTCGGCGGCCACAGCGCCGGCACGATCAGGTGGGCCAGCCGGTCGTAGGCCTCGTTGTGGGGCAGCGGCCGCGAGAAATCCTGGAAGTTGCGGTTCAGATCGACGTTTTCGTGCGTGGTGCGGCGCAGCCAGGAAAAGCCGTAGGGGTTGAGCGCATGGAGGTACAGCAGCGCCACGCCGGCACGCTGCGCCGCCGCATGCCAGCCGGGGTCGGCGAGCAGCGCGTTTTGCACGCCCGAGCCGCAGAAGCCCTCGACCCCATGGCAGCCGCTGCTGATGATCAGCAGGCCCGGCGCATCGGCCGCGCCGAAGCGCGCCACGTCCATGGCCAGCGTCTCGCTGTCTCGGCCCAGCAGCGGGTGCGTGTGGGCCAGTGGGTCCAGCCCCGCAGCGGCGGCCGCGGCCAGGAACTTCTGCCGCGCCTCGGCGTAGCTCTGGGCGAAATAGGGGGCGACGGTGCTCATGCCGGCGGTGTTCAGCGCGCGCTGGCCAGCCACTTCTCGGCCAGGCGCACCCAGGCCGTGGCGCCGAGCGGGATCAGGTCGTCGTTGAAGTCGTAGCTCGGGTTGTGCAGCATGCACGGGCCCATGCCATGGCCGCCTTCGCGATGCGCGCCGTCGCCGTTGCCGATGAGGAAGTAGCAGCCCGGCTTGGCCTGCAGGAAGTAGCTGAAGTCCTCGGCGCCCATCGTCGGCTCGAACTCGAGCACGTTGTCGGCGCCGACCACTTCGCCCAGCAGTTCTCGCGCGAATTCGGTCTCGGCCGGGTGGTTCACCGTCGGCGGATAGTTGCGCTTGAACTCGAACTCGCAGCCCGCGTCGAAGGCCGCGCAGGTCGCCTCGGCGACGGCCTGCATGCGCCGCTCCACCAAATCGAGCGTCTCCGTGGTGAAGGTGCGCACGGTGCCCTGCAACTCGCAACTGTCGGGCACGACGTTGGTGGCCTCGCCGGCGTGGATCATCGTCACCGAGATGACGGCCGTGTCGATCGGCTTCTTGTTGCGCGTGACGATGGTCTGGAAGGCCTGCACCATCTGGCAGGCCACCGGCACCGGATCGATGCCGTTGTCCGGCATCGCGGCGTGCGAGCCCTTGCCGCGAATCGTGATCTTGAACTCGTTGCTGCTGGCAAAGCACGGCCCGCTCTTCAGCGCGAACTGGCCGACCTTCATGCCCGGCCAATTGTGCGCGCCGAAGATGGCTTCCATCGGGAACTTGTCGAACAGCCCGTCCTTGATCATCTCGCGCGCGCCGCCGCCGCCTTCCTCGGCCGGCTGGAAGACCAGGTAGACGGTGCCGTCGAAGTTGCGGTGCTTCGACAGGTGCCGGGCCGCGGCCAGCAGCATCGCGGTATGGCCGTCATGGCCGCAGGCGTGCATCTTGCCGGCGTGGGTGCTGGCATGGGCGAACTTGTTGTGCTCGGTCATCGGCAGCGCATCGATGTCGGCACGCAGGCCGACGGCGCGCGACGAGCTGCCGTTCTTGACGATGCCGACCACGCCGGTCGTGCCCATGCCGCGATGGATGGGGATTCCCCAGTCGGTCAGCGCCTTGGCAATGACGTCGGCGGTGCGCTGTTCCTGGAAGCACAACTCCGGGTGGGCGTGGATGTCACGGCGGATGGTGGTGATGCTGGCGGCATCGGCCAGGATCGATTCGATGAGCTGCATGCGGGCTCCGGCGTGGGTCAAAAAATCATCTTACCGCGCGGCACCTCCGCTGTCCCGAGGGGGGCGCACAGGGCTAGCATCGGGCATGCCATCCGACGCCCGGCTCGCGCCAGAATCCACGCCGGGGCAGGGCCTGCGCCGGGTGCGCGACTTGCCCGGCCCGCGCGGCTGGCCGCTGCTGGGCAATACGCTGCAGGTCAAGCCGCAGCGCATCCATCTGGACGTCGAGCAATGGGCGCGTGAGTTCGGCCCGCTGTTTCGCATGCGCCTGGGGCGCACCGATCAACTTGTCATCGCCGATGCGGAACTGCTTGCCGCGGTGATGCGTGATCGGCCCGAGGGCTTCCGCCGCAGCCCCTATACCAGCAAGATCGGCGCCGAGATGGGCTTGCCGCAAGGCCTGTTCAGCGCCGAGGGCGACGATTGGCGCAAGCAGCGGCGCATGGTCATGGCCAGCTTTGCGCCGGGCCATGTGCGAGCGTATTTTCCGTCGCTGGTGAGGGTGACGCTGCGTTTGCAGGGCCGCTGGCGCACGGCCGCGCGCGCCGGCAAGGCGATCCCGCTGCAGGCCGACCTGATGCGCTTCACCGTCGATGCCATCGCCGGGTTGGCCTTCGGCAAGGACATCAACACGCTGCAAGCGGGCGAGGACGTGATTCAGCAGCATCTGGACAAGGTGCTGCCGGCGATCTTCCGCCGCGTGCTGTCGATGTGGCCCCATTGGCGCTGGTTCAAATTGGCGGCCGACCGTGAACTGGACCGCAGCGTGGCCGTGATCAACGCCACCATCCTCGACTTCGTCATGCAGGCCCGGCAGCGGCTGCACGACGAGCCGTCGCTGCGCGAGCGGCCGCGCAACCTGCTGGAGGCGATGATCGCCTCGGCCGACCAGCCCGACAGCGGCCTCGGTGACGCGCAAGTGGCCGGCAACGTGCTTACCATGCTGCTGGCCGGCGAGGACACCACGGCCAACACGCTGGCCTGGATGATCCATCTGCTGCGGCGGCACCCGGCCGTGCTGCGGCACGCGCAGGAGGAGGTGCGCCGCCTGGCGCCGGATCCGGCGAGCTACAGCTACGAACAGATGGAGCAGCTGGTCTTTCTCGAGGCCTGCACCAACGAGACGATGCGCCTGAAGCCGGTGGCGCCCTTCATTGCGCTGATGGCGCTGCGCGACACCACCGTCGCCGACGTGGCGGTGCCGCAGGGCACGCAGGTCTGGGGCGTGCTGCGCCACGACAGCGTCGGCGAGCGGCATTTCGTCAACCCGACGGCGTTCGAGCCGCGGCGATGGCTGGAGGATGCCGCCCCCGCGCTCAGCGGCGCCGCCAAGCGTGCGGCGATGCCCTTCGGCTCCGGGCCACGCATGTGCCCGGGGCGCTACCTGGCGCTGCTGGAGATGAAGATGGCCATGGCGATGCTGCTGTCCAGCTTCGACATCGAAGCGGTGGACACGCCCGACGGCGGGCCGGCCGAGGAGCGCATGGCTTTCACGATGAACCCCGTGGGGCTGACGCTGCGGCTGCGCGAGGCGCATTGACGCGCCGCGGGCGCGTCGAGCGCTGTGCCATCATTTGCGCATGAATGCGCCTGAAGCCCTGCGCGTCGTGCATGCCGCGTGTCCGCACGACTGCCCCGACACCTGCGCGATGCAGGTCACGGTCCAGGCGGGGCGCGTGGTGCGCATCGCCGGCGATGCCGCCCACCCGCCGACCGACGGCGTGCTATGCACCAAGGTGTCGCGCTACGCCGAGCGCACATACCACCCCGAACGGGTGTTGCACCCGCTGAAGCGCTGCGGCCCGAAGGGCTCGGGCCAGTTCGAGCGGGTCGGCTGGGACAGCGCCTTGCACGACATCGCGGGGCGGCTGCAAGCCATCGCCGCGCGCGACGCGCAGGCCGTGCTGCCTTACAGCTACGCCGGCACGATGGGGCTGCTGCAGGGCGAGAGCATGGCGGCGCGTTTCTTCCACAAGCTGGGCGCATCAAGGCTGGACCGCACCATCTGCTCCAGCGCCGGCGGCGAGGCGCTGGCCGCTACCTATGGCGCCAAGGTCGGCATGCACCTGGCGCACTATGCCGAAAGCAAGCTGATCCTGATCTGGGGCAGCAACTCGATCGCCTCGAACCTGCACTTCTGGCGCCTGGCGCAACAGGCCAAACGCGAGGGTGCCAAGCTGGTTTGCATCGACCCGCGGCGCACCGAAACTGCCGACAAGTGCCACGAGCACCTTGCGTTGCTGCCCGGCACCGATGGCGCGCTGGCCCTGGCGCTGATGCACGAGCTGGTGCTCAACGACCGGCTCGACCGCGACTACCTGCAGCAGCACGTCGATGGCTGGCCGGCGTTGCGTGAGCGCGTCTTGCAGTGGCCGGCCGAGCGCGCGGCCGAGGTCTGCGGCCTGGACGTCGAGGCCGTTCGTCGGCTGGCGCGCGACTACGGCACGATCCGGCCGGCCGCTATTCGCCTCAACTACGGCATGCAGCGGGTGCGCGGCGGCGGCAATGCGGTGCGGCTGATCGCGCTGCTGCCTTGCCTGGTCGGTGCCTGGCGGCATCGCGCCGGTGGGCTGCTGCTGTCCGCCTCGGGTTGGTTCGGTGCCGCGCGCGACGACGCGGCGTTGCAGCGGCCCGACCTGCTGGGTGCGCGCCGGCCGCGCATCCTGAACATGAGCACGCTGGGCGACGACCTGCACCGCGAAAGCTCGCTTGACCACGGGCCGAAGGTCGAGGCGCTGGTGGTCTACAACAGCAACCCGCTGGCGGTGGCGCCGCAAAGCCGCCGGGTGGCCGCCGCTCTGGCGCGCGACGAGCTGTTCACCGTGGTGCTCGAGCACTTCATGACCGACACCGCCGACATGGCCGACTACGTGCTGCCAGCCACCACCCAGCTCGAGCATCTGGACGTGCACGTCTCCTACGGCCACACCTATGCACTCATCAACGAGCCGGCGGTCGCGCCGCTGGGCGAGGCCAGGCCGAACACGCAGATATTCCGCGAGCTGGCGTCGCGGCTGGGCTTTGCCGAGCCCTGCTTCCAGGATAGCGACGAGACGCTGGCGCGCGCCGCGTTCAAGCCCGAGTGGGTGGACTTCGAACAACTGCGTCAGGTCGGCTGGGTGCCGCTGGCGCTGCCCGAAGCACCCTTTGCCGATGGCGGATTCCCCACCCGCAACGGCCGCGTGCAGATCGACGTGCCCGGCCTGGGCCTGCCGGATCATGTGCCCAACTACGAAAGCCGGCGCTCGTCGCCCGAGCTGGCGCAGCGCTACCCGCTGGCGATGATCTCGCCGCCGGCGCGCAACTTTCTCAACTCCAGCTTCGTCAACCTGAAAAGCCTGCGCGACATCGAAGGCCAGCCGCTGCTGGAGATGCACCCCGACGATGCCGCCGCGCGCGGCCTGCGCGATGACAGTGTGGTGCGGGTCTTCAACGACCGCGGCAGCTACCGCTGCACTTGCCGGATCAGCGATCGCGCGCGGCCCGGCGTGGTCAACGGCCTCGGAATCTGGTGGCGCAAGCTGGGCCTGGACGGCAGCAACGTCAACGAGCTGACGCACCAGCGCCTGACCGACATCGGACGCGGGCCCAGCTTCTACGATTGCCTGGTCGAGGTCGAGGCGGCATGACCGGCACGGCGTGCGCTGGCGCCGCTGGTTGATGGCCGGTCTGGGGCTGGTGGGTGCAGCGGCGCTGGCCCTCGGCGCGCTGTGCCTGGGCAGCGGCTGTGCCGACCTGGGCTACTACCGCCAATCGGCCGCCGGCCACCTCGACCTGATGCGCAAGGCCAGGCCGGTCGACGACTGGTTGGCCGACCCGGCGACACCCGACGCGTTGAAGCAGCGCCTGGCGCTGGCCAAGCAGATGCGCGCGTTTTCGGTGCAAATGCTGAAGCTGCCCGACAACGCCAGCTACCGCGCCTACGCCGATCTGCAACGCACGGCAGCGGTGTGGAACGTGGTGGCGGCGCCAGCGCTGTCGCTGCAACTCGAAACCTGGTGCTACCCGGTCACCGGCTGCGTCGGCTACCGCGGCTACTTCGACCGCGCCGAGGCGGATTCGCTGGCTGCGTCGCTGCGTGCGCGGGGGCTGGATGTCTACGTCTATGGCGTGCCGGCCTATTCCACGCTGGGCTGGAGCAACTGGTTCGGCGGTGACCCGCTGCTCAACACCTTCGTCAACGGCGCCGAGGGCGATCTGGCGCGGCTGATCTTCCATGAGCTGGCCCACCAGCAGTTGTATGTGTCCGACGACACGCTGTTCAACGAATCCTTCGCCACCGCGGTGGAGCGCATCGGCACGGCGCTGTGGCTGCAGCAGCATGGCGACGAGGCTTCGCGCGCGGCTTTCGCGCGCTTGCAGGCGATGCGCCAGGATTTCCGTGAACTGACGGCGCGCACCCGCGATGCCCTGGACAAGGTCTATCGCAGCGCCGACAGCGACGACACCAAGCGCCGCGCCAAGGAAGATCTGCTGGCGCGCATGCGCGCCGAATACGGCATGACGAAGACACAGCGCTGGGGCGGCTTTGCCGGCTACGACAACTGGTTTGCCAACGCCAACAACGCCTCGCTGGGCGTGCTGGCGGCGTACAACGATCGCGTCGGCGATTTCGAGCGCCTGTTCGTGCAGCAGGGGCGCGACTTCAAGCGCTTCTACGCCGAGGCGGCGCGCATCGGTGCCTTGCCGAAGGCGCAACGTCACGCCACACTACGCGCCATTCCCTGAACCCCGGGAAAGAACGAAGGAGGCGACCCGTGGCGGACATCCGCATTCACCGTGCCCATCGGCTCGGTCTGCCCAAGGCGCGCAAGGTCGCCTGGCAATGGGCCGAGGAAGTGGAAGAAAAATTCGGCATGACCTGCACCGTGGTCGAGGGCGATTTCAGCGACACGGTGGAATTCACGCGCAGCGGCTGCAATGGCACGCTGGTCGTGGCCGGCGATCACTTCGACCTGAATGCCAAGCTCGGCTTTCTGCTCGGTGCCTTTTCCAAGACCATCGAATCCGAGATCACGAAGAACCTGGACGCGCTCCTCGAAGGCAGCGCCGCCCCGCCCAAGAAGGCACCGGCACGCAAGGCGCGCAAATAGTCGCGCGCTTTGCGGCACGGTGCGCAAGCCGGCGGGCGGCTACTGCAGTGATTCGATCAGATCGACGTATTCCTGCATCGCCTGCTTGTCGGTCTTGCCCTTGACGCCGGCCCAGGCGTCGTACTTGGCGCGGCCGACCATGTCGGTGAAGCCGGGGCGCTTGCCTTCGACATCGCCACTGGTGGCCTGTTTGTACAGCGCATAGATCTTCAGCAGCGTGTTGTTGTCGGGTTTTTCCGGCAGCGATTTGCTCGCGGCAACCGCTTTCTCGAACTGGGCTTTGAGGCTGGCCATGTCGGTCTCCTGTGCGTCAGAATTGGCTTGGGCGCCGCGATCTTAACCATCCTGCCGGTGGTCGCGAGCCAGTGTGCCCATCGTCAGGAGAAGCCCGATGCCCGACACAGCCGAACGTTTGTCACGCGTGGACAACGCCTGGCTGCGCATGGACAACGAACGCAACCTGATGATGATCGTCGGCGTGTGGCTGCTGCAACCGGCCATTGCCCATGACGCACTGTGCCGGCGCATCGGCCAGCGTCTGATGAGGTACCCGCGCTTTCGCCAGCGCGTCGTGCCGGGGGCGATGGGCGCGAGCTGGGTCGATGACCCGGACCTCGATGTCCACCGCCATGTCGTGCGCGAGACGCTGGCGCGCCGGCCCGGGCAGAGCGAACGCGAAGCGCTGCAGGCGCGCTGCGCCGAACTGGCGACGATGCCGCTGGACGCGGCGCACCCGCTGTGGCAGTTCCACCTGGTCGAGGACTATGAAGGGGGTAGCGCGATCCTGGTGCGCATCCACCATTGCATTGGCGACGGCATTTCGTTGACCGCGGTGGTGATGTCGATCACCGACGATGGCGCGCTGCCGACGGCGCAACTCGCGCCGCGCGGTCATGGTGACGAGGATGACTGGCTGTCCACCAGCCTCATCAGGCCCCTGACCGACATGGCGGTCAAGGCCATCGACCTGTCCGGCGAGAGCGTGTCGCGCACGCTGGAACTGGTGGCTCACCCGCAATCGGGAGCGCGCGAGCTGGCGCGAGGCGGCTATCGCCTGGCCACCGACCTGGCAGCGCTGGCCTTGATGGACGACGATTCACCGACGCCACTGAAGGGC
Organism: uncultured beta proteobacterium; assembly: GCA_963837675.1. Taxonomy (GTDB): domain Bacteria; phylum Pseudomonadota; class Gammaproteobacteria; order Burkholderiales; family Burkholderiaceae_C; genus Rubrivivax. The sequence continues at coordinate 314,281 of CAWIOH010000014.1, forward strand.
AGGCCCGCCGGGCGCAAGGCCGTCGCCTGGGGCGAGCCGATCCCGCTGGACGCGATCAAGGGCGTCAGCAAGGCGCTGGGTGCGTCGATCAACGACGTATTGCTGGCCTGCGTGGCCGGGGCCATCGGCGGCTATCTGCGCGAGGTGGGCGACGATCCGTCCGGCAAGGGCCTGCGCGCCATGGTGCCGGTGAACCTGCGTCCGCTGCACGAGGCCCCCTCGCTGGGCAACCGCTTTGGCTTGGCGCCGCTGCTGCTGCCGCTGGGCATCGACAACCCGATAGAACGTCTGTACGCGGTGCATGCGCGCATGCACCAGCTCAAGGGCAGCTATCAGCCGTTGCTGGCTTTCGGCGTGCTGGCGGTGGCGGGCCTGCTGAACAAGCCGGCGCAGGACGCGCTGCTCGGCTTGTTCTCGAAGAAGGCCACCGCCGTGATGACGAACGTGCCGGGTCCGACGCAAGCGCTGCGCCTGTGCGGATCGACGCTGCGCCAGAGCATTTTCTGGGTGCCGCAAACCGGCGATGTCGCCGTGGGCGTGAGCATCTTCTCCTATGCCGGCGGGGTGCAGCTGGCGCTCATCACCGACACCGCGCAGTGCCCCGAGCCACAGCGCATCATCGAGCGCTTCGCTCCGGAATTCGACAAGCTGCTGCTGTTGGCCCTGATGCTGCCCTGGGTGGCATAGGCCGGCTCCGGCGCCGGTCTGCGGCGCTCTCAGCCCGGACCCTGGTATTCGCCGACCAGCGTGTGCAGGTGCTCCTGCGAAGCGGCGTCCAGGTAGGGCATCAGCAGGCACAGCACGTGGTAGGCGCCACGCGCCAGCGCCGCGCCGGCGTTCTCGGGTTCCAGTGCCTTGCGCGGGTCGCGTACGTATTCGTAGCTGAGCCAGTAGGTCAGAACCACCACCATGGCGTTGGCCACGGCTTCCTGCTGGCGCCGCTCGATGCGCATCGCGCTTTGCGCCGCCAGCGCGTCCAGCACCGTGCGCACGGCCTGCGACTTGTGCTTGAGCACGAACTGGAAGTGCGTCTCCAGCCGCCGGTTCTTCGACAGCAGGTCGTTCAGGTCGCGGTACAGGAAGCGGTACTGCCAGATCAGCTCGAACAGCATGTGGAAGAACAGCCAGGCGTCCTCGATGTTGCTCACGCCCTCGGCCGCCTGCAGCAGCTCGTTCAGCGCCTTCTCGTAGCGGTCGAAGAGCGAGTTGATGAGCTCGTCCTTGGCCGGGTAGTGGTAGTACAGGTTGCCCGGGCTGATGTTCAGCTCGGCCGAGATCAGCGTGGTGCTGACGTTCGGCTCGCCGAAGCGGTTGAACAGCTCGAGCGTGACCTCGAGAATGCGTTCGGCCGTTCGCCGCGGTTTCTTGGTGGCCATCGTGGGGCGCAATCTAGCATCAACGCAAGCTGGGGTCGCTGCCTACAATCGCCACCCCATGCCCGCGGTGTCCTTCCAGAACGTGTCCAAGACCTATCGCGGCGAGCGCGGGCCGCTGCGTGCGCTGGACGGCGTGTCCTTCGACATCCAGCGCGGTGAATTCTTCGGCCTGCTCGGCCCCAACGGCGCCGGCAAGACCACGCTGATCAGCATCCTGGCCGGGCTGGCGCGCGCCAGCGGCGGCCAGGTCAAGGTGATGGGCCACGACGTGGTCGACGACTACGCCGCCGCGCGGCTGGCGCTGGGCATCGTGCCGCAGGAGCTGGTCTTCGACCCCTTCTTCAGCGTGCGCGAGACGTTGCGCATCCAGAGCGGCTACTTCGGTGTGCGCCACAACGACGCCTGGATTGACGAGCTGCTCACGGGCCTGGGCCTGGCCGACAAGGCGACATCGAACATGCGCGCGCTGTCTGGCGGCATGAAGCGACGCGTCCTGGTGGCGCAGGCGCTGGTGCATCGCCCGCCGGTGATCGTGCTCGACGAACCCACGGCCGGTGTCGATGTCGAGCTGCGCCAGACGTTGTGGCAGTTCATCGCGCGGCTCAACCGCGATGGCCACACCGTGCTGCTGACCACGCACTACCTGGAAGAGGCCGAGGCACTGTGCGGCCGCATCGCGATGCTGAAGAGGGGCCGCGTCGTCGCGCTCGATCGCACCGCCAACCTGCTGGCCGGCACCGCCAGCACGATGCTGCGCTTCAAGACCGACGACGCGCTGCCGGCCGACATGGCCCGCCACGCCCGCGTCACCGGGCGCATCGCGCAGGTGACCGCGCACGACGCGGCCGAGGTCGAGGCGATCCTCGGCCGGCTGCGCGCGGCCGGCGTGCGCATCGAGGAGCTCGAGATCGGCCGCGCGGACCTGGAGGACGTGTTCCTGGAGATCATGCAGGGCGAGCGCGCGTGTCATGGCCGCGACCATGCGTGATCATCGGCCATCCGCTGCGCGGTGCGCGCACCCTGTTCTACAAGGAGCTCCTGCGCTTCTGGAAGGTCGGCTTCCAGACGGTGGCCGCACCGGTGCTGACGGCGATGATGTACCTGCTGATCTTCGGCCATGTGCTGTCCGACAAGGTGCAGGTCTTCGACGGTGTGGCCTACACCAGCTTCCTCATCCCCGGGCTGGTGATGATGAGCCTGCTGCAGAACAGCTTTGCCAACAGTGCCAGCTCGCTGGTGCAGAGCAAGATCACCGGCAACCTGGTGTTCCTGATGGTCACGCCGCTGTCGCACTGGGCCTGGTTCGCGGCCTACGTGGGGGCCTCGGTGGTGCGCGGCGTGTCGGTGGGCGCCGGCGTGTTCGCGGTGACCGCCTGGTTCGCGCCCCCGGGGCTGGCCAACCCGCTGTGGGCGCTGGCCTTTGCGCTGCTCGGTGCCGGACTGATGGGCGCGCTGGGGCTCATCGCCGGCCTGTGGGCCGACAAGTTCGATCAGATGGCTGCCTTCCAGAACTTCATCATCATGCCGATGACCTTCCTGTCCGGCGTGTTCTATTCGGTGCACTCGCTGCCCGGATTCTGGAAGGCGGCAAGCCACCTGAACCCCTTTTTCTACATGATCGACGGCTTCCGCCGCGGCTTTTTCGGTGCCAGCGACGTGTCGCCCTGGCTCAGTCTGGCGGTGGTGGGCACGAGCTTCATCTTGGTGTCGGCGATCGCGCTGCGGCTATTGCAAACCGGCTACAAACTGCGCCATTGATGCATGGCGGCGATAATCGTCGCACCATGTCCGAACCCACGCCCCAGCAGGTGCGCGAATTCATCGCCGCCGGCCTGCATTGCGAACATCTCGAAGTCGAAGGCGATGGCCGCCACTTCTTCGCCACCATCGTCTGCGCGGCCTTTGCCGGCCGCTCGCGGGTGGCGCGCCACCAGCAGGTGTACGCGGCCCTCGGCGATAGAATGCGCGAGCAGATTCACGCGCTGTCGATGAAGACCCTCACCCCCGCCGAGTGGGCCGCGCAGCAGCCACCGGCACCGTCCCACAGCGCGCACTGACGTTGCCCGACCCCGGCGCGGCAAGCCGACCGCGGTGCGCTGCCCCGCTCACGCCACAAGCTCATGGACAAACTCTTGATTCGCGGCGGCCGCCGCCTGCGCGGCGAAGTCACCATCTCTGGCGCAAAAAACGCGGCGCTGCCTCAGATGTGCGCCGCGCTGCTCTGCGCCGAGCCGGTGACGCTGCACAACGTGCCGCAGCTGCAGGACACGGTCACGATCAAGAAGCTGCTGCGCCACATGGGCGCACTGGCCGAACGCGACCCCGCGCATGCCGATCGGGTGCGTATCGACGCCTCCAACATCCGTTTGCCGGAAGCGCCCTACGAACTGGTGAAGACGATGCGCGCCACGATCATGGTGCTGGGCCCGCTGCTGGCGCGCTTCGGCCAGGCGCGCGTGTCGCTGCCTGGCGGCTGCGCCATCGGCTCGCGTCCGGTGGATCAGCACATCAAGGGCCTGCAGCTGATGGGCGCCGACATCGCGGTGGAGCATGGCTACATCGTCGCGCGCGTCACCGGCAAGAACGCGCGGCTGCGGGGCGCACGCATCAGCACCGACATGATCACCGTCACCGGCACCGAAAACCTGCTGATGGCCGCGACACTGGCCGATGGCGAAACGGTGCTGGAAAACGCCGCGCAAGAGCCCGAAGTGGTGGACCTGTCGGAGATGTTGATCCGCATGGGTGCGAGGATCGAAGGCCACGGCGGCAGCCGCATCCGCGTCGTCGGCGTCGAGCGACTGCGGGCACCCGAGGGCGGCCATCGCATCATTCCCGACCGCATCGAGTGCGGCACCTTCCTGTGCGCGGTCGCGGCCGCTGGCGGCGACGTGCTCTTGAAGGACGCCCGCGCCGAACACCTGGAAGTGGTGATCGACAAGCTGCGCGAGGCAGGCGCGCACGTCGAATGCGGCAGCGACTGGATTCGCGTGCGTGCCTCGGGTCGGCCACGGGCGGTGAGCCTGCGCACCAGCGAGTATCCGCAGTTCCCGACCGACATGCAGGCGCAGTTCATGGCCGTGAACTGCATTGCCGAGGGCGCGGCGGTCGTTACCGAGACGATCTTCGAGAACCGCTTCATGCATGTCGACGAGATGCTGCGCTTGGGCGCGAACATCGAGGTCGACGGCCACACGGCGGTGGTGCACGGCGTGGAACGTTTGTCCGGCGCGACGGTCATGGCCACCGATCTGCGTGCCTCGGCCGGCCTGGTGATTGCCGGACTGGTGGCCGAAGGCGACACGGTGGTCGATCGCATCTATCACCTGGACCGCGGCTACGACCGCATGGAGGCCAAGTTGCGCCGCATCGGTGCCGATATCGAGCGGATTCGATGATCACGCTCGCGTTGTCCAAGGGCCGCATCTTCGACGAGACGCTGCCGCTGCTCGAAGCTGCCGGCATCCGCATCGCCGAGGATCCGGAAAAGAGCCGCAAGCTGATCATCGGCACCAGCCGCAGCGACCTGCGTGTGGTGCTGGTACGCGCCAGCGATGTGCCCACCTATGTGCAGTACGGCGGCGCCGACCTGGGCGTGGCCGGCAAGGACGTGCTCGTCGAGCAGGGGGGCGAAGGCCTGTACCAGCCGCTGGACCTGCGCATCGCCCGCTGCCGCATGAGCGTGGCCGTGCGCGACGACTTCGACTATGGGGCCGCCGTGCGCCAGGGCTCCCGCCTGCGCGTGGCCACCAAGTACACCCTCACGGCGCGCCAGCATTTCGCCGACAAGGGCGTGCATGTCGATCTGATCAAGCTCTACGGTTCGATGGAACTGGCCCCGCTGACCGGCCTGGCCGATGCCATCGTCGATATGGTCTCCACCGGCGCCACGCTCGAAGCCAACCATCTGGTGGAGGTGGAGCGCATCATGGACATCTCGGCGCGACTGGTGGTCAACCAGGCGGCGCTGAAACTGAAGCGCGAGCCGCTGCGCGCATTGATCGACGCCATCGAAGCCGCGTTGCCGAAATGAGCCTGAACATCCGCAATTTGAGAAGCCGCGACGCCGGCTTCGACGCGGCGCTGCAGCGCTTGCTGCATTGGTCGGCCGAGACCGACCAGGGCATCGAGAACGCCGTCGCCGAGATCCTGGCGCGGGTGCGCCAGCAGGGCGATGCGGCGCTGCTGGAATACACCGCGCGCCTCGACGGCGTCCAGGCGGCCTCGGTCGCGGCGCTGGAACTGAGCCAGGACGAGTTGCGCGCTGCTTTCGAGTCGCTGCTGCCGACGCAGCGCACGGCGTTGCAGGCCGCTGCCGAGCGCGTGCGCGCTTTTCATCAACGCCAGCTCGAGGCTTGCGCGCGCAGCTGGAGCTATCGCGACGCCGACGGCACGCTGCTGGGCCAGAAGGTCACGCCGCTGGACCGCGTCGGCATCTACGTGCCGGGCGGCAAGGCCGCTTATCCGTCGAGCGTGCTGATGAACGCCATCCCTGCCCGGGTGGCGGGGGTTGGCGAGATCATCATGGCCGTGCCGACGCCCCACGGTGCGAAGAACCCGCTGGTGCTGGCGGCCGCGTGGGTCGCCGGCGTGCACCGTGTGTTCACCCTGGGCGGCGCGCAGGCCATTGGCGCGCTGGCCTATGGCACGGCCACGATCCCGCGCGTGGACAAGATCACCGGTCCGGGCAATGCCTATGTGGCCAGCGCGAAGAGGCATGTCTTCGGCCAGGTGGGGATCGACATGATCGCCGGCCCGAGCGAGATCCTGGTGCTGGCCGATGGCAGCACGCCACCCGACTGGGTGGCGATGGACCTGTTCAGCCAGGCCGAGCACGACGAATTGGCGCAGAGCATCCTGCTTTGCCCCGATGCCGCCTACATCGATGCGGTGCATGCGGCCATGGAAAGGCTGTTGCCCGAGCTGCCACGCCGCGAGGTGATCCAGGCCAGCCTGGAAGGCCGCGGCGCCCTGATCCACACGCGCGGCATGGAGCAGGCCTGCGAGATCAGCAACCGCATCGCGCCCGAGCATCTGGAAATCAGCTCGAAAGAGCCGCAGCGCTGGGAGCCTTTGCTCAGGCATGCCGGCGCGATCTTCCTCGGAGCCTTCACCAGCGAGAGCCTGGGCGACTACTGCGCCGGGCCCAACCATGTGCTGCCTACGTCGGGTACGGCCCGCTTCAGCTCGCCGCTGGGAGTCTATGACTTCGTCAAGCGCAGCAGCTTGATCGAGGTGAGCCCGGCTGGCGCCCAGGTGCTGGGGCCGATCGCGTCGGCGCTGGCCCATGGCGAGGGCTTGCAGGCGCATGCGCGCGCCGCCGAAATGCGGCTGGACCGGCGGAATTGACACGAACATCTACTTCCTCGGCCTCGACATCCCGGACGCTCTCCAATGACAGCCCTTGCCCAACGCATCCAGCGCACCATCCGCCAGGACGTGAAGTCGATGCACGCCTATGCCATCCAGGACAGCCGCGGGCTGATCAAGCTGGATGCGATGGAAAACCCCTTCCGCCTGCCGCAGGCCCTGCAGCGCGCTCTGGGAGAGCGCCTGGGACGCGTGGCCCTCAACCGCTATCCGGTGCAAGGCACGGCCGATGTCATCGCGGCACTGTCGACCTACGTCGAGCTGCCTGCGAGCTGCAAGTTGATGCTCGGCAACGGCTCGGACGAACTGATCGATCTGCTCAGCGTGGCCTGCGACGTGCCGGGCGCGACCATCGTCGCGCCGCTGCCGGGCTTCGTGATGTACCAGATGTCTGCGCAGCTGCGCGGCTTGAACTTCGTCGGCGTGCCGCTGCGGGCGGACTTCGAACTGGACGAGCCGGCCATGCTGGCCGCCATCGAGGAACACCGCCCGGCGCTGACCTACATCGCCTACCCCAACAACCCGACCGCCAACCTGTTCGACGAGCGCAGCGTCGAGCGCATCGTCGCCGCGGTGGGCCATCAGCAAGGGCTGGTGGTCATCGACGAGGCCTACCAGCCCTTCGCGTCGCGCAGTTGGTTGCCACGCCTGGCGCAAGCAGAGCAGGTGCTGGTGATGCGCACACTCAGCAAGTTCGGCCTGGCCGGCGTGCGCCTGGGCTACCTGTGCGGCCATGCGGCGCTGATCGACGAGGTCGACAAGGTACGCCCGCCCTACAACATCAGCGTGCTGAATGCCGAGGCCACGCTGTTCGCGCTGGAACACGCCGGCGAATACGCGCGCCAGGCGGCGCTGCTGCGCGCCGAGCGCGGCCGGCTGTCGACGGCATTGGCCGGCATGTCGGGCGTGACCGTGTTTCCGAGCGAAGCCAACATGATCCTGGTGCGCGTGCCCGATTCGCTGCGTGCCTTCGAGGGCATGAAAGCACGCGGCGTGCTGGTCAAGCACATCGCCGGCATGCATCCGTTGCTGGCGAACTGCCTGCGCCTGACGGTGGGCGCGCCGGATGAAAATGACGCCATGATCCGGGCACTGAAAGCCAGTCTATGAATCGCATCGCGCAGATTCAACGCGACACCAAGGAAACGCAGATCCGCGTGCGCGTCGATCTGGATGGCACGGGGCAGGCGAGCCTTGCCACCGGCATCGGCTTCTTCGACCACATGCTCGACCAGATCGCACGCCATGGCCTCATCGACCTCGAGATCGACGCCAAAGGTGACCTGCACATCGACGGCCACCACACCGTGGAAGACGTGGGCATCACGCTCGGCATGGCAGTGGGCGAAGCTGTCGGCGACAAGAAGGGCATCACCCGCTACGGCCATGCCTATGTGCCGTTGGACGAGGCACTGTCGAGGGTGGTGGTGGACTTCTCCGGCCGTCCGGGGCTGCACATGGACGTGCCTTTCAAGTCCGGCATGGTCGGTGGCTTCGACACGCAGCTGGCCTTCGAGTTCTTCCAGGGTTTTGCCAATCACGCGCTGGTCACGCTGCACATCGACAACCTGAAGGGCGAGAACGCGCATCATCAGTGCGAAACTGTGTTCAAGGCCTTCGCGCGCGCGCTGCGCATGGCATTGACGCCCGATGCGCGCTCGGCCGGCGTCATCCCTTCCACCAAGGGCAGCCTGTAGGACGATTGCCGATGCGGCGCACCGTGGCGGTCGTGGACTACGGCATGGGCAACCTGCGCTCCGTGTCGCAGGCGGTGCTGCACGTGGCGCGTGGCAGCGATGTCGAGGTGATCGTCACGCAGCGGCCCGAAGACGTGCTGGCGGCCGAGCGTGTCGTGCTGCCGGGGCAGGGTGCGATGCGCGACTGCATGCGCGAGCTGCACGATTCAGGGTTGAAGGACGCCGTGCTCGACGCTGCAAGGCGCAAGCCGTTGATGGGCGTGTGCGTGGGCATGCAGATGCTGCTCGACCACAGCGAGGAGCAGGACACGCCGGGGCTGGGCCTGATCCCTGGCCGGGTGCTTCGCTTTCGCCTGCAAGGCCAGTGCCAGCCCGATGGCAGCCGTTACAAGGTGCCGCAGATGGGCTGGAACCGGGTGTTCCAGCAGGCGCATGACGGCCGGGCGCATCCGATATGGGCGGGCGTGCCCGACGGCACGTACTTTTACTTCGTGCACAGCTACCATGCGCACCCGGCCGATGCGCGCCACACGGCGGGCCACACGGAGTACGGCGTGCGCTTTACCAGCGCCGTCGCACGCGATAACATTTTCGCCACGCAGTTCCACCCCGAGAAGAGCGCCGACCACGGCTTGGCCCTGTACCGCAACTTCCTCGCCTGGAAGCCTTGAGCGCTGCGTTCCCATTCCATCCCTTCAGCTTCCCCCGCCATGCTGCTGATCCCGGCCATCGACCTCAAAGACGGCAAGTGCGTGCGCTTGCAGCAAGGCGACATGACCTTGTCCACGACCTTCGGCGAGGATCCCGCCGGCATGGCGCGACGCTGGCTCGATGCCGGTGCGCGGCGTCTGCATCTGGTGGACCTGAACGGCGCCTTCGCCGGCAAGCCGGTCAACGAGGGCGCGGTCAAGGCCATTTTGCGTGAGGTGGATGGCGAGATTCCGGTGCAGCTGGGCGGCGGGCTGCGCGACCTGGACACGATCGAGCGCTATCTCGACGATGGTCTGGCTTTCGTCATCATCGGCACTGCCGCGGTCAAGAGCCCGGGCTTCCTGCGCGATGCCTGCACCGCCTTCGGCGGGCACATCATCGTCGGCCTGGATGCCAAGGACGGCAAGGTGGCCACCGACGGCTGGAGCAAACTCACCGGCCACGAGGTCATCGACCTGGCGCAAAAGTTCGAGGACTACGGCGTCGAAGGCGTGATCTACACCGACATCGGCCGCGACGGCATGCTCAGCGGCATCAACATCGAAGCCACCGTCAAGCTGGCGCAGGCCTTGAGTATCCCGGTTTTCGCCTCGGGCGGGCTGTCCGACCTGGCCGACGTGGAGCGCTTGTGCGCGGTCGAGGCCGAGGGCGTCACCGGGGTGATCTGCGGCCGCTCGATCTACACCGGCGCGCTCGACTTCGCGGCCGCGCAGACGCGCGCCGACGAGCTGGCCGGCGCATAGGACGGACGCAGCGCCGCATCCCGCGGCCACAGCCATGCTCGCCAAACGCGTCATTCCCTGTCTGGACGTGACCGGCGGGCGCGTCGTCAAGGGCGTCAATTTCGTCGCGCTGCGTGACGCCGGCGACCCCGTCGAAATCGCCGCGCGCTACAACGAGCAGGGCGCTGACGAGCTGACTTTCCTGGACATCACCGCCACCAGCGACGAGCGCGATGTCATCCTGCACATCATCGAGGCGGTGGCCGCGCAGGTCTTCATTCCGTTGACCGTCGGTGGTGGCGTGCGCACGGTGGCCGACGTGCGCCGGCTGCTCAACGCCGGCGCCGACAAGGTCAGCTTCAACTCCGCCGCGGTGGCGAATCCACAGGTCATCCGCGATGCGTCGGACAAGTACGGCGCGCAGTGCATCGTCGTCGCCATCGATGCCAAGCGGCGGATCGGCAGCGATCTCGCATCGCGCGGGCCCGGCTGGAACGTCTACACCCACGGCGGCCGCAAGAATGTCGGCCTCGACGCGGTGGCCTGGGCTGCGCAGATGGCCGATCTGGGTGCCGGCGAGATCCTGCTCACCAGCATGGACCGCGACGGCACCAAGATCGGCTTCGACCTCGAGCTGACGCGCGCCGTCAGCGACGCGGTGCCGGTGCCGGTGATCGCCTCGGGCGGGGTCGGCGCGTTGCAGCACCTGTCCGAAGGCATCCGCCTCGGCGGCGCCGACGCGGTGCTGGCCGCCAGCATCTTTCACTATGGCGAGTTCACTGTCGCGCAGGCCAAGGCGCTGCTGGCGCGCGACGGCATTCCGGTTCGGCTGTGACCGGCCCGGCGCACGGCGTGCGCATCATCGGCGGGCAGTGGAAGCGCAGCAAACTGTCCGTGGCCGACAAGCCGGGCCTGCGGCCGACCCCCGAACGCGTGCGCGAGACACTCTTCAACTGGCTCGGGCACGACCTGTCGGGCTGGCGCTGCCTGGACGCCTTTGCCGGCAGCGGTGCGCTCGGCTTCGAGGCGGCGTCGCGCGGCGCCGCGCAAGTGGTGCTGCTCGAGCGCGATCCGCAATTGGTGCGCAGCCTGCAGGCGACGGCGTTGCGGTTGCAGGCCGACACGCTGCGCATCGAGCGCGCCGACGCCATGGCCTGGATGGCACGCGCGGCGCCGCAGGGCTTCGAGCTGGTGCTGCTCGACCCGCCCTTCGACGCGGGGCTCGACGCCGAAGGCCTGGCCGCCGCATTGCCCCTGGTGGCGGACGGGGGCTCGATCTATCTCGAGTCCCGCCGCCCGCTGACCACGCCGCCCCCGGGATGGACGGTGCACCGGCAGGGCCGCGCCGGCGCGGTGCACTTCCACCTGCTGCGGCGACAGCTGCGGCATGAGGGCCTCGAGGACTACACTGCCGGCGCCGACAGCCCGCCGAGGAGCCCAGTGCCGTGACCACCGTGACCCCGCTCACCGCCGTCTATCCCGGCACCTTCGATCCGATGACGCTCGGCCACGAGGATCTGATGCGCCGCGCCGCGCACCTGTTCGACCGCCTGATCCTGGCCGTGGCCGTCGGCCACCACAAGCGCACCATGTTCAGCATCGACGAGCGGCTGGACATGGCGGCCGAGATCGCTTCGCCTTACCCCAACGTCGAGGTCCTCGCCTTTCGCGGGCTGCTGCGCGATTTCGTCGTCGGCCATGCCGGCGACGTGGTGGTGCGCGGACTGCGGGCGATGAGCGATTTCGACTACGAGTTCCAGATGGCCGGCATGAACCGCCAGCTGATGCCCGAGGTGGAAACGCTGTTTCTCACGCCGTCGGACCAGTTCCAGTTCATCAGCGGCACCTTCGTGCGCGAGATTGCCACCCTGGGCGGCGATGTTTCCAAGTTCGTGGCACCCTCGGTGCTCAAGCGCCTGAAGGATCGGGTCAAGCAGCCCGAGGCCTGAGGGCCGGACACCGAAGCGCTGCCATGGCCCTGCTGATCACCGACGAATGCATCAACTGCGACGTGTGCGAGCCCGAGTGCCCGAACGAGGCGATCTCGATGGGCGTCGAGATCTACCAGATCGACCCGCACAGGTGCACCGAGTGCGTCGGCCATTTCGACGCCCCCCAATGCGTGCAGGTGTGTCCGGTGGACTGCATTCCCCTGCACCCTGAATTTGCTGAGAGTCCCGAACAACTCTGGGCCAAGTACCGCCGGCTGACCCGGCAGCCCGAAGCCACCGACGGCGCCATGCCGGGCTGAGTTATTTCGGGGCCGAAGCCGGCACGCGCATCGATGGGCTCAGGTTGGAGTCGCTGGCAGCGGTTTTGGTCCTGGGCTTCTTCGCCGGCGCCGAGGCCTTCTCTTCCGACGGCTGGCTCTTGATGGCGGCGAGGCCCTGACCCTGGGCCGCTGCTTCGCGCCGCTGACGCTCCTCGGCCAGCTGCTTCGCCTGCTGGGCGTCGCGCTCGGCGACCTCGCGTGCGGCCTTTTGCTGGCTGGCCGAGCGAGGGTCGTCGATCGTCACCGGCTTGCCATCGGCGCAAGGGGTCTGCGAGTAGACGCGGCCATCGGGGCCGCAGCGGTACACGGTCTGCGGCGGTGCGGCGTGAACCACGCCTGCGGCGAGCAGCGCCAAGCCGGCCCGCGCGCACCTGGCAGCGGCGTGAACGATCATCGCGCCGCCCCGTCGTCGGCGACCGGTTCGAGGGGTGGCCGCTCGGCCTTCGGCCGCGGCGGCTTGGCATGCAGCGCCATCATGGCATGCTCCATCTCGCCGCGCAGCAGGCTGTCGAGCGATTCGACCGAGCGCACGATGCATTGTTCGATCGCATCGCGCTGCTCCGCCGGCGGCTTGCGCAGCACATAGTCCACCACCTCGGCCTTCACGCCGGGGTGGCCGATGCCCAAGCGCAGGCGCCAATAGTCGGCCGAGCCGAGCTGGGCATGGATGTCCTTCAACCCGTTGTGGCCGGCCGGCCCTCCGCCAAGCTTGAGCTTCATCTGGCCCGGCATCAGGTCGAGCTCGTCGTGCACGACGAGGATCTCTTCCGGTGCGATCTTGAAGAAACGCGCCAGTGCCGCCACCGACTTGCCCGACAGGTTCATGTAGGTCATCGGCTGCAGCAGCCACACCGCGCCCGATGCCGTGTTGGCCTTGGCGCCAAGCCCGAAGTACGTGCGCTGCGGCAACAGCGTGACGCCCAGCTTGCGCGCGACGGCATCGATCCACCAGAAGCCGGCGTTGTGGCGCGTGGCTTGGTATTCCGGGCCCGGGTTGCCCAGGCCGACCAGCAGGCGGATCATGCGACGCATTCTAGGTTGCGGGCCCGCCGAAAACGACGCAGCCCCGCCGGGGCGGGGCTGGCTTCGGTGTCGGGCCCGGCAGGCCGCTTACTTCTTGTTCTGCTTCTCGTTCTTCTTGGCCTTGGCGGGCGCCGCGGCGGCGGCCACGACGACCGGTTCGGCCGGTGCCTCCTCTTCCACGCGCGGCGCGTTGGCCGAGACGATCACCGGATTCAGCGAACCGTGCTTCACCGCCTTGATGCCGGCGGGCAGCTTCAGGTCGCTGACATGGATCGACTGGCCCTTGACCAGATCGCCCAGGTCGATGGTGATGAACTCGGGCAGCTGCGAGGCCAGGCACTCGACCTCGATCTCGGTCATCACGTGGTTGACCAGGCACTTGTCGGTCTTCACCGCCACCGAGTTTTCTTCGTTGACGAAGTGCAGCGGCACTTTCTTGTGCAGCCGCGTGGTTTCGTCGATGCGCTGGAAATCGATGTGCAGGATGATCTGCTTCCACGGGTGCATCTGGTAGTCGCGCAGCAGTACTTTCTGCACGTTGCCCGACAGCTCCATCTCCAGGATCGAGGAGTGGAACGCTTCCTTCTTCAACGCGAAGAACAGTGCGTTGTGGTCCAGCTCGATCATGGCCGGCGTACCGGCACCATAGACGATGCCGGGCACCTTGTTGGCGCTGCGCAGGCGGCGGCTCGCTCCGGTCCCCTGCTGCGTACGCTCGAATGCGACGAATTTCATTTGCTACTCCAGTTAAGAGCGCCCGCGACCAGGCGCAAAAAAGGAAGGGGCTGCGCCCGCAGCCCGCTTCACCGTCAAAAGTTGTTGTTCTGCTCCGCAAACAGCGACGTCACCGACTCCCCATCGCTGATGCGGCGGATCGTCTCGGCGAACAGAAAGGCCACCGACAACTGGCGGATATTGCCGCAGGCCTTGGCCGCGTCGTTGAGTGGGATGGTGTTGCTGATCACCACCTCGTCGATCTGCGAGGCCTTGATGCGCTCCAGCGCCGGGCCGGAAAACACCGGGTGCGTGCAATAGGCATAGACGCGCCGCGCGCCGCGCTGCTTGAGCACATCGGCGGCGGCCACCAGCGTGCCGGCGGTGTCGATCATGTCGTCCATGATCACGCAGTGGCGGCCGTCGATCTCGCCGATGACATGCATCACTTCGGACTCGTTGGGGTTCGCGCGCCGCTTGTCGATGATCGCCAGCTCGCAGCCGAGCTGCTTGGCCAGTGCGCGTGCGCGCACCACGCCGCCGACGTCGGGCGACACCACCACCAGGTTCGAGTAGTTCTTGCTCTTCAGATCGGACAGCAGCACCGGCGAGGCGTAGATGTTGTCCACCGGAATGTCGAAGAATCCCTGGATCTGGTCGGCGTGCAGGTCCATCGTCAACAGCCGCTCGACGCCGACGGTCTGCAGCATGTCGGCCACCACCTTGGCGCTGATCGGCACGCGCGTCGAGCGCGGCCGGCGGTCCTGTCGCGCATAGCCGAAGTAGGGCATGACCGCCGTGATGCGCCGCGCGCTGGCGCGCTTGAGCGCATCGACCAGCATGCACAACTCCATCAGGTTCTCGTTGGCCGGCGCGCAGCTGGGTTGCACCACGAAGACGTCGCGCGCGCGCACGTTTTGCTGCACCTCGACGCGCACCTCGCCGTCGGAGAAGCGCCCCACCAGGGCCTGGCCCAGTTCGACACCCAGTTGCGCGGCAATCTCGCGCGCCAGCGCGGGATTGGCATTGCCGGTGAAGAGCACGGTATTGAACAGCACCTGGGTCTCTTTCGTCGCGCCTTCAAGCGCCGCACCCCGGCAGATGGCCGGGTGTCAAAGGGTTTGGCAGGGGAGGAAGGACTCGAACCCTCGCATGTCGGAATCAAAATCCGATGCCTTGACCAACTTGGCGACTCCCCTACACAGGACGCGGCCTGCGCCGTGCCCTTGGAACCGAAACGTCTCAGTCGGCCCATCCCTTCAAGGGATGGCGTTCCAGACTGCGGCACATCCGACCCACCCATCCGGCTGGCAATTCACTGGCCCGCCATGTCGATCGATCATCCGCGCCGACCCTTGCAAACACCGCGCTTCCCGAGCCCGACATGCGGCTGTTGCCGAAGCGCAGCTCCAGCCACCGCGCCACCGCCTGCACCTCGGGACAATGCACCTCGGCGACCGGCTGCAGGTCGTTGCGGCCGTATCCATCGCCCAAGCTTGCCTGTTGCTCAGCGCTTGCAAAAGAGCCCGCGAGTATAACAGCCGGCGTGTCCCGCTTCAGCAGCGGGCTGGTGAAGATGTCGACGGTGGCGATGCCGGCCGCGGGCTTGAGCACGGCAAAGCGCTGCGCCGGCATTTGCAGCGGCGTCAAGCGGTCGCCGATGCCTTCGACGAAGGCGTTGTCGCCGCCGACGAAGAAGGGGACATCGGCACCCAGCGTTTGTGCCAGCGCCAGCAGGCGGCGGCGCGGCCAGCCCAGACCCCACAACCGGTTCAGCGCCATCAAGGTGCTGGCGGCATCGGAGCTGCCACCGCCCAGGCCGGCGCCCATGGGCAACTGCTTGTCGATGCCGATGTGCGCGCCCAGCGCGGTGGCGCTTTGCGCCTGGAGCGCGCGCGCGGCACGCAGGCACAGGTCATCGGCGGGCAGCGCCGCGCCGTGATCGTGCCGCGACAGCACGCCGTCGTCGCGCAGCTCGAAGTGCAGCCGGTCGCACCAGTCGAGCAGCACGAACACCGACTGCAGCAGGTGGTAGCCGTCCGCGCGGCGTCCGACCACGTGCAGGAACAAATTGAGCTTGGCCGGCGCCGGCACGTCGTACAACGCCTGCAGACTCACGGCGCCATATCCAGCTTGGCGTGCAGCCGCACGCCCGGGGGGCCGGCCCGCCATGCCAGCAGTCGCCCCTCGTCGAAGCGCGCCAGGTCGATGGTCCAGCCGAGTTGCTCGAAGCCCGCGCCACCGGCCGGCGCGCGAGGCTGGTGGCCCGCACCCGGCCAGGGTCGGCCGCGCAGCCAGTCGGGCAGCGCACGCAACGGCAGCGCCTCGCCGAAAGCGGCCATCGACAGCGCGTCCAGATCGCTGAAATCCTGCTTCCCGCCCGTGGTCACCAGATGGGCGGCGGCGCCATCCCATCGTGCGGTGGCCAGCGTCAGGCCCAGTGGCGAGTTCAGGCGCAGTTCGCCGCGCTCGGCATCGCCTGACAACTCAAAAGCCGCACTGATCGATTGCGCCGGCCGATCGGCCTGCGCATCGACCTGCAGCGACAGTCGTCCGGCCACGGCGCCGGTTGGCGTCGCCGGCGGCAGCAGCGCGCAACCCGCCGCCGCCAGGGCCGCCAGCAGCGGCGCAGCAGCACGCATCTACTCGGCCTTCAGCCGGGCCAGGGTTTCGCGCAGCACCTCGTTGCCGGCGTCGCGGTTGCGGCCTTCGGCCCAGATGCGGCGGGCCTCGTCCTGCTGGCCCATGGCCCACAGCACCTCGCCCAGGTGCGCGGCGATCTCGGTATCGGGCCGCGTCGCATAGGCCGAACGCAGCTGGCGCAAGGCCTCGTCGTTGTTGCCCAGGCGGAATTCCACCCAGCCCAAGCTGTCGGTGATGAAGGGGTCGCCGGGCGTCAGCGCCAGTGCACGCTGAATCAGTGCCTTGGCCTCGTCCAGGCGCAGGCTGCGATCGGCCAGCGAATACCCCAGCGCGTTGTAGGCATGGGCATGCTCGGGCTTGAGCGCGATGACCCGGCGCAGCAATTGCTCCATCGTGTCGAGTTGGGCCACCTTTTCCGCCATCATGGCCTGCTCGTAGAGCAGGTCGGCATCGTCGGGATAACGCTGGTTGGCGGATTGCAACAGCTTGTAAGCCTCGCTCCACTGTTTGACTTCGCGCAGCACCTGCACCTCGGCCAGCAGCTTGGCGCGGGCGTCGCCCGGGTCGCGCTCGGGCGCGCGGCGCACCAGCTCGCGCGCCTCGTCCAGCCGGCCCTGACGCGCCAGCAGGACGGCCCTTCGCGTCTGCACCTCCAGCGCGCGTTGCGGGTTGTCCACCCGGGCCAGCCAAGCCTCGGCCGCGGCGTAGTCGCCGCGCTGTTCTGCCGCCTGCGCCAGCAGCAGCCAGGCCTGCGTCAGGCCCTGATCGCTCGGGGATGCGTCAGGGTCGGCCGTCGCACCGGGCGGTGGCGGGCTGGCCGGCTGAGACTGCATCAGGCTGACGAAGCGCTGCAACGACGCCTCAGCCGCCTGCGGTTGGCGAAGTTCGACCTGCAGCGCACCCAAGGTCAGCCAGGGCCCGGCCAGCTCGGGCTGCTCGCGGGTGATCATTTCGAGTTGCACCTGCGCCTCGGCATAGCGCTGCGCATTCAACAGCGTCGCCGCGTAGGCGCGGCGCGGGCCGACTTCGGCGCCGGGGGTGTTCAGGTAGGCCGTGACAATGCGCTCGGCCTCGGCTTGGGTGGGCATCAACTCCAGCGCCAGCAACACTGGCGCGCTGGCCGCTGCGTCTTCGGACTGTGCCTGGCGCGCGAGCTTCAGCGCCCGCTCGGGCTCGCCGGCGACAAGCCAGCCGCGCCCGCTGGCGACCAGGGCAGCACCCCGTGTGCTGGCATCGTCCATGTAGGTCTGCAGCACCTCATCCAGCAGCCCCGCGGCCTGCCGCTTGTCGCCGGCGCGTTGCAAGAAATGCGGCAGCGAGGCAATCAGCGCGGCGCGCTCGTCCGGCGGTGTCGCCTTGATCAAGGCGCGCAGCGGCTCGGACAGCTCGTTCAGCCGGTTCAACGACAGCAGGATCTGCAACTGAAGCTGCATCGCCTCGCGCGATTCGGGCCGCGCGCTGCGCCAGGCCTGGGTCGCCGCCAGGGCCTGCTCGCCTGCGCGCGCTTGCAGCGCGATCTCGGTGGCGCGGCGGAACAATTGTTCGTCGCGCGTGCGCCGCGCCGCGTCGAGCATGATCTGGTAGGCGTTGCCGACCTGACCCTGATTGAGCTCGATCTCACCGATCAGCAGCTGATAGAACAGCGGCGCATCGATGTTGGAGTTGGCCGGCTCGGCCCGTGGTGCGGCATTGGCTTCTGCCGGCAGGTCGCGCTGCGCCGCAACCGACGCCGCAAAGAGCACAAGGGCCGCAGCAGCGGCCCGGTGGCATGCGGCACGCAGCCGCAGG
Source organism: uncultured beta proteobacterium (assembly GCA_963837675.1). Lineage (GTDB taxonomy): Bacteria > Pseudomonadota > Gammaproteobacteria > Burkholderiales > Burkholderiaceae_C > Rubrivivax. Next base: position 332,597 of record CAWIOH010000014.1, read on the forward strand.
CTCGACACAGTCATCAAGGCTCCATCCAATTGAACTTCATTCTCACATAATGGACCGATGCCCGAGTTGCCCGAGGTCGAGGTCACGCGCCGCAGCATCGCCTCGCGGCTGCAGGGCGCGCGGGTGTTGTCGGTGCGCTGCGGCAAGCCGTTGCGCTGGCCGCTCGGCATCGCGCCGCAGCGGTTGGCCGGCGCCGTGTTGGGCGAGGTCGGCCGGCGCGGCAAATACCTCTGGCTGCCGTTGCGCAGCGATCCCGGCGGCCCTTTGCCGGGGCTGGAAGGTGGCTTGCTGCTGCACCTGGGCATGTCGGGCTCGCTGGCCCTGATGCCGCAGGCGCCAGCGCCCGGGCCGCATGCCCATTTCGACCTTGTCAGCACTGCAGGCACCTTGCGGCTGACCGACCCGCGGCGCTTCGGCGCGGTGGTCTGGTCGGGCGGCCTGGAGGCCGAACCCGCGGCAACACTGCTGTCGCGCCTGGGAGCCGAACCTTTCGATCCGGCGTTGACCCCGTCGTCGCTGCACAGTGCGCTGCGCCGCCGCAAGGTGGCCATCAAGACCGTGCTGCTGGGTGGCCAGGTGGTGGTGGGTGCGGGCAACATCTATGCCTGCGAGGCGCTGTTTCGCGCCGGCATCGACCCGCGCACACGCTGCGACCGACTCAGCCGACAGCGTTGCGAGCGGCTGCTGGCGGCACTGCGCGACACCTTGGGCCGTGCGCTGGAATTGGGTGGCTCGACACTGCGCGACTTCAGCGACGCGCATGGCGCGGCGGGCGCCTTTCAGGCCGAGGCGTGGGTCTACGGTCGCGAAGGACTGCCCTGCATGCGCTGCGGCACGGCGGTGCGCAGGCTCGTGCAGGCGCAGCGTTCGACCTACTTTTGCCCGGTCTGCCAGCGCCGCCAGTGACTCTGCGCAAAGCTGCACGAAGCTTGTTGTCAGCAGATGTTTCGCCGGCCTTTGGCGCATCAGGGCCTGAGCTAGCATGCCCTGCAATGGCCGAGCCGGCCTGTGGCCCCTGAAGATGAACAACACCCTGGCCCATCAGCTCGATGCGCTGACGTCGTGGCGGCGCTCACTGCATCGCAAGCTCGGCACCCTTGCCGATTTCCTGCGCGAGCATGAACTGCTCGACGCCAGCGGCGCTGCGGCGCTCGATGCACTGCAGCGCAAGCTCGCGGCCGACAAGCTGGTGCTGGCCTGCGTGGCCGAGGTGTCGCGCGGCAAGTCCGAGCTGTTGAACGCCATCTTCTTCGCCGACACCGGCCGGCGCGTGCTGCCGGCCACGCCAGGGCGCACGACGATGTGCCCGGTGGAACTGCAGTACGACGCGGCACGGCCCGCCGAACTGACGCTGCTGCCGATCGATACCCGACTCGACCCGCGTTCGCTGGCCGACTATCGCGGCCAACCCGCGGCCTGGCAGCGCCTGAGCCTGGATCCGCAGCACCCGGACGGCCTGGCCGAGGCCTTGAACCTGGTGACACAGACGCGCCGCGTCAGCACGGTGGTGGCCGCGTCGCTGGGCTTCTGGAGCGACAGCCATCCGCAGGACAACCCGCCGCGCCTGGACGATGGCAGCGTCGAGGTGCCGGCCTGGCGCCATGCGCTGATCAACTATCCGCACCCGCTGCTCGAGCGCGGTCTGGTGGTGGTGGACACGCCCGGACTGAACGCCATCGGTGCCGAGCCCGAACTCACGCTCGGGCTGCTGCCGGCGGCACACGGCATCGTCTTCCTGCTCGCCGCCGATACCGGCGTGTCGCGATCCGACCTCGACATCTGGAGCGAACATCTCTCGGACGAAGCGCTCGAGCGCTTCGTCGTGCTGAACAAGATCGACATCCTGGCCGACCCGCTCTCCACGTCGGCGGCCGTGGCGCGACAGCTGGATGCCCACCGGCTGAAGATCGCGCAGACCCTGCAGATGCCCGCCGCGCGAGTGTTTGCACTGTCGGCGCGCGACGCGTTGGCGGCGCGTGTCGGTGGCGACGCTGCGGCGCTGCAGCGCAGTGGCCTGCCCTTGCTGGAAGCTGCGTTGGCGCAGGACCTGCTGCCGCGCCGGCGCGAGATGCTGTCACGCGGCTGCGTGGCGCTGCTGCACGGCCTGCGCCACGGCGCGGCGCGGCGCGTCGGCGAACGCCGCCGCCATGTGGCCGAGCAGATGCTCGAGCTGCGTGGCCTGCGCGGCAAGAGCGGTGCCAAGGTCAAGGCCATGTTGCAGCGCCTCGACGCCGAAATGGCCGATTTCGAGCGCTGCAGCGCGCGCCTGATGGCCTTGCGCGCGGTGCACCAGCGTCAATTGCACAAGGCCCTGGACGCCTTGTCCAGCGACAGCCTGCGCGATGAGGTCGCGGTGATGCAGGCCGGCCTGGGCAAGGGGCCGCTGAACCTGGGGGCGCGCAAGGCTTTCAAGGGCCTGTGCGAGCGGCTGCGCGCGGCGCTGTCCGGCGCACGCGCGCAGTCCGACGAAATCCAGCAGATGCTGGGCGCGAGCTACCAGGCCCTGAACGCCGAGTTCGGCTTTGCCTTCCATCTGGCGAACGCGCCGGCGCTGGGCGCCTTTGTCGATGAACTCGACCTGATCGAACAGAGCTACGGCCGCTATCTCGGCCCGGCGCAAGCCTGGCGCTTGTCGGGCGCCGGCTTCATGGACCAGTTCCAGCGGATGCTGGTGTCCAAGCTGCGCATGGTGTTCGAAAGCGCGGCCGGCGAGATCGAACTGTGGAGCAAGGCCGCGTCGGCGCAGATTGATCTGCAATTGCGCGAGCGGCGGCGCGCCTTTTCGCGCCGGCACGAGAGCCTGCTGCGCATTCAGGCGGCGTCCGGCGAACTCGAGCAACGCATTGCCGAGGTCGAGCAGCAGGACAAGCGCCTGGCCGGTCTGCAATGGCGCCTGGATACCATGGTCGAGCAGGCGCGCACCCAGGCGCGGGACGGCACGCCGGCTGCCACGGCGCCGCTGCCGGCTGGCGCGGACGCGGACGCCGACACAGCGACCCTGCGCAGCGGCGCCGTCTGATGCCCGTCGAGGGTCAGCTCGCGCGGCGCGTGCTGCGCTGGCAACGGCGTTTCGGTCGCCAGGGCTTGCCGTGGACGCACACACGCGATCCCTATCGAGTGTGGCTGTCGGAGATCATGCTGCAGCAGACGCAAGTGGCCACGGTGCTGGACTACTACGCGCGCTTTCTGCAGCGCTTTCCCGACGTCGATGCGCTCGCCGCCGCGCCACTGGACGATGTGCTGGCGCTGTGGAGCGGGCTGGGTTACTACAGCCGTGCACGCAACCTGCATCGTTGTGCGCAAGTGGTGGTGAGCGAGTTCGGCGGCGTTTTCCCGCACGGCAGCGACGCGCTGGCAACGCTGCCCGGCATCGGTCGCTCCACCGCTGCGGCGATCGCGGCCTTCTGCTTCGGCGAGCGCGTGGCCATTCTCGACGGCAACGTCAAGCGCGTGCTGACGCGTGTGCTCGGCTTCGATGCCGACCTGTCGCGCGCGGCGAACGAGCGCGCGCTGTGGCAGCAGGCGCAGACGCTGGTGCCGCGGCGCGGCGTCGAGACCTACACCCAGGGGCTGATGGATCTCGGCGCCACGCTGTGTCATGCGCGGCGGCCCGAATGCGAGCGCTGCCCGCTGTCCGAGCTGTGTGTCGCCCACCGCGAAGGCTGCAGCGAGGCCTACCCCGTCAAGTTGCGTCGCCTGCGGCGCGGCCGCCGCGCGCATGCGTTGTTGTGGGTGATGCACGTGGATCGGCTGTGGCTGGTGCAGCGTCCGCAGCACGGCGTGTGGGGCGGGCTGTGGAGCTTGCCGGAATTCGACACGGCGGCCGCGCTGCAGACCGTGACCGACGGCTGGCCCGGGCACGGCGAGGTGCTGCCGCCGATCGAGCACACGCTGACGCATTTCGACTGGACGCTGCGGCCACAGCGCTGGCAGCTGCCGGCGCGCCTGACGGCGGCGCGGCTGCGAGACGTCACCGCGGCGCTGCCCGAAGGCCGCTGGGTCAGCGTGCCGCAAGCCTTGGCGATGGGCCTGCCGGCCCCGGTGCGCAAGCTGCTGGCGCCGTGATGCGCGGCACTACGCGCCGACCACGCCCTTGCCGCGCAGGTATTCGTCCACCAGTTGCAACCGCACCAGCGCATCGTCCAGTTCCATCAGCTTTTGCTTGGCAGGCAGCGAGATCGGCAGGATCTCGCACCAGCGGTTGGCCACCCAACCGGCATCGTCGAGGCGGTGAGGCTCGTTGAACAGCTCTGCGCCCTGCGCCTTCAAGGTGGCCATCGCGTTGGCCAGCGCCGCCACCGTGGCCTGCATCGGCTCGGGCGGCACGGTCGCCTCGTCGTCCGGCAGCAGCGTGGCCGAAGCGACCCACAGGCCATCACCTTGCTGCGCCGCTGCGCCGTCCAGGCGAAAGCGGTGCGTGCCGGTGCAGCGCGCGCGCAGCACGCCCGGCTGTTCGCTGTCCACGTCGTCCAGCCGCGCCAGCACGCCGGCGCTTTCGAAGCGCACGGCGCCCTTGCTGCCCGCGCGCACCTCAGCGCCTTGCAACAGGCAGACCACGCCGAAGGGCCGCTGGCGGCGCAGACAGTCGGCCACCAGATCGGTGTAGCGGGCTTCGAAAACCTTCAGCGCCAGCAGCCCGCCGGGGAAGAGCACCGAGCGCAGCGGGAACAGCGGCAAGGCGTCGATGCGGTCGGTCGCGCCCATCAGCGGCCCGCTCCGGGCATCGCGCGACCCGTCATTCGCGCGCGTCCAGTTCGCGGTGGCGCACGAGCGCCAGGCCGCGGTCGGCAAAGCGCAGCGCCAGCGCTTCGCTGAGGAACACCGAGCGGTGCTGGCCGCCGGTGCAGCCGATGGCCACGGTGAGGTAGCTGCGCTGGCTGTCCTCGAAGGCGCCGAGCCAGCGCCGCAGGAAGGCTTCGATCATGGACAGCATCTCGACCACGTCGGGCTGTGCTTTCAGGTACTCGGCCACCGGCACGTCGCGGCCGTTCATCGGCCGCAGCTCGCGGATGTAGTGCGGGTTGGGCAGCATGCGCACGTCGAAGACGTAGTCGGCATCCAGCGGCACGCCGTACTTGAAGGCGAAGGATTCGAACACCAGCGTCAGCTTGCCGCCGCGCGCGCCGACCAGATCGCGCACCCACGCACTCAGCTGCGCCGGGCGCAACTGGCTGGTATCGACGACGGTGGATACCTCGCGCAGCGCAGCCAGCATGCCGCGCTCCAGCTCGATCGCATCGACCAACACGCGCGACGCGTCGCCGCCGCCGGCGGCGGCCGACAGCGGGTGCGGGCGGCGTGTTTCCGAAAAGCGCCGCACCAGCGCCTCGGTACTGGCGTCCAGGAACAGCGAGCGGATATGCACGCCCTCGGCTTGCAACTGCTCGATCAGCGGCACCAGCTGCGGCAGCGACACGGCGTTGCGCACATCAACGGCGACCGCCACGCGATGCGTGAAGCGCTCATGTTCCAGGCGGATGAACTCGCGCAGCATTTCCGGCGGCAGGTTGTCCACGCAGAAGAAGCCGGCGTCTTCCAGCACATGCAGCGCCACCGATTTGCCCGAGCCGGAGATGCCGGTGATGAGCACCACCTCGCGCCGCGCCGAGGCGTCGCCGGGCGTGCTGTCGTCGCGCGGCGCCTTGCGCCGTTCCACCTCGGGCCACAAAGCGGGTTCGGCTGGCGGCGCTGAAGTCGGTGTGCTCACGAGCGGGCCCTGTGTGCCGGCATGTCGTCCGGCCCGGCCGTGCCACCGAGCATCGCCTCGGCGTGGGCGCGGCTGGTGCCGGTCAGACGCTCGCCGCCGAGCATGCGCGCGACCTCGCCGACTCGGGCTTCACCGGCCACCGGCTTCACGTCGCTGAAGGTCGCCTTGCCCCGCAGCGTCTTCGAGACCACGAAATGGTGGTCGGCGCAGGCCGCAACCGGCGCCAGATGCGTCACCGCCAGCACCTGGGTGCTGCCGCCCAGCTGCTTCATGAGCCTGCCGACCTGGTAGGCCACGTTGCCGCCGACGCCGGCATCGATCTCGTCGAAGATCAGCGTGGGCACCGCGGCGCCTTGCGCCGCGCCGGTGCGCGCCGTCGTCACGGCGATGGCCAGGGCCAGGCGCGACAACTCGCCGCCGGAGGCCACCTTGGCCAGCGGCCGCGGGCTGCTGCCGGCATGGCCGGCGACCTGGAATTCGACGCCTTCCAGACCGAAGGATTGGGGCAGGTCATTGGCCGGCAGCGCCACCTCGAAACGCCCGCCGTCCATGCCCAGCTGCTGCATCGCCTGCGTCACCGCCGTGGCCAGCTTCGGTGCGGCGACGCGGCGCAGCTTGCTCACGCGCCTCGCCTCGGCCTGCCAGGCATGCTGCGCTTCAGCGCAGCGGCGCTGCAGTGCCTCGAGGTCGGTGGCGGCGTCGAGCGCACGCAACTCGGTCTTCCAGCCGGCCAGCAGTGACGCCAGCTCCACCGGTTGGCGGCGGTAGCGCCGAGCCAACGCCAACCAGGCCGACAGCCGGGCGTCCAGCTCGGCCAGCCGCGCCGGGTCGGGGTCGCTGCGGCTCAAATAGGCATGCAGGCTGTGCGCCGCATCCTGCAACTGCGCCTGGGCGCCGCGCAACACCTCGACCACCTCGCCGAGTTGTGCGTCGTAGCGCGTCAGCTCGTCGAGCGCATCGATGGCCCGGCCGGTCAATGCATCGGCCGCCGGCTCACCGTCGCACAAGCCCAGCAGCGCCACGCCCACGCCATCGAGCAGCGACTGCGCATGGGCCAGGCGCTGGTGCTCGGCATTCAACTCGTCCCATTCGTTGGCGCCCGGCGCCAGCTTGTCCACCTCGCCGATCTGCCAGGCCAGGCGCTCGCGTTCACGCTCGGCTGTCTCGCCGCGTGCGCGCGCGTCGGCGAGCGTCGCCTCGGCCGCCTTCCAGTCCTGCCAAAGCGCCGCCAGCGCCGTGCCGTCGACGCCGGCCCGCTCATCGAGCAGCGCGCGCACCGCGGCCGGGCGCGTCAGGCTTTGCCAGGCATGCTGGCCGTGGATGTCCACCAGACGTTCGCCGGCTTCGCGCAGTTGTGTCAGCGTGACCGGGCTGCCGTTGATCCAGGCGCGGCTTTTGCCTTGAGCGTCGATGCTGCGCCGAAGCAGCAGGCCGCCGTCGCCGGCAAAGCCGCCTTCTTCCAGCCAGCTGGCCAGCGCGGGCGGCGCATCGAACTCGGCCGTGACCTCGGCGCGCGCACAACCCTCGCGCACCAGGCCGGCATCGCCGCGCCCGCCCAGCGCCAGTTGCAGCGCATCGATCAGGATCGACTTGCCCGCGCCGGTCTCGCCGGTCAGCACCGAGAAGCCGGCAGCCAGCTCGACCTCGAGCTGGCTGACGATGACCACGTCGCGCAGGCTCAGGCGGCGCAGCATGGCTGGCTACACCACACCTTCGTGCCAGCGCAGCTTGCGGCGCAGCGTGGCGTAGTAGCTCCAGCCGCGCGGGTGCAGGAAGCGCACCTTGTGCGCCGAACGACGCACCCGCACCTGGTCGCCGTGAAGCAGGCTGGCCAGGCTTTGCATGTCGAAGTTGGCCGAAGCGTCGCGCCCGGCCACCACCTCGATGTGGATTTCCTTGTGATCGGGCAGCACGATCGGCCGGTTCGACAACGTGTGCGAGGCGATCGGCACCAGCAGCAGGCCGGCAATGCCGGGGTGCATGATCGGCCCGCCGGCCGACAGCGCATAGGCCGTGCTGCCGGTGGGCGAGGCGACGATCAGGCCGTCAGCGCGCAGGTTGGCGACGAACTCATCGCCGATGTCGATGCGCAACTCCACCATGCTGGCGGTGGCGCCGCGGCTGACCACCACTTCGTTCATCGACAGGCCGTCGAAGATCTTCTCGCCATCGCGCCAGATGCCGCCTTCGATCATCGCCCGGTGCTCTTCTTCGTAGTCGCCGGCCACCATCGGCTCCAGCGCCTCGCGAAAGCGATCCACCGACACGTCGGTGATGAAGCCCAGCCGGCCCTGGTTGATGCCCACCAGCGGCAGGTTCTGGCGTGCCAGCTCGCGGCCGATGCCGAGCATCGTGCCGTCTCCGCCGACCACCACCGCCAGGTCGCAGTGCTGGCCCATCTGCGCCGGCGTCAGCGACTCGAATTCGGTGACGCCGGTGTTCAGCGCCGTGGCCGACTCGAACGACACCTCCAGCCCCAGCCGGACGAGGAAGTGCGCAATGTCTTCCAGCAGTGGACGGATGCCCTGGGCCTGGTACTTGCCGACGATGGCGGCGTGACGAAAGCGCGATGGCATGCGGATCATTACACCATAGGGCCTGCGGGGGCGAGGGCTGCGCGCGGGCGTGTCCGTACAATGAATTTCATGCTCGACGAGCGCGCCCGAACACTGCTGAAGACCCTGGTCGAACGCTACATCGCGGACGGCCAGCCCGTGGGTTCACGCACGCTGTCGCGCGCGTCGGGCCTGGAGCTGTCGCCGGCCACCATCCGCAACGTCATGGCCGACCTGGAAGACCTGGGCCTGATCGCCAGCCCGCACACCAGCGCCGGGCGTGTGCCCACCGCGCGCGGCTACCGGCTTTTCGTGGACACGATGCTCACGGCGCGGCCGGTGAATCTGGCCGACGTGTCGGCCGACATGATGGCGGCGCGTGAACAACTGCACCCCGACCAGCCGCAGCGTGTCATCACGCAGGCGGCGCACCTGTTGAGCAGCCTGTCCAGCTTCGTCGGCGTCGTCAGCGCGCCGCGCAAGGCCAGCGTCTTCCACCACATCGAATTCCTGCGCCTGGGCGAGCGGCGCGTGCTGGTGATCATGGTGGCGCCCGACGGCGACGTGCAGAACCGCGTCATCTTCACCGCGCGCGACTACACGCAAAGCGAACTGGTCGAGGCCACCAACTATCTGAACACGCACTACGCCGGCCTGAGCATCGAAGAGGTGCGCGAGCGCTTGAAGCGCGAGATCGAGGCGCTGCGCAGCGAGATCGCGGCGTTGATGCAGGCCGCCGTGCAGGCCGGCACCGAGGTGCTGGCCGAAAGCACCGAGCAGGTCATCGTCAGCGGCGAGCGCAACCTGCTGCACGTCGGCGCCTTCGGCAACGACATGAGTAGCCTGCGCAAGCTGTTCGACGTGTTCGAGCAGAAGACCGAGCTGATGCGCCTGCTGGACGTCAGCAGCCGGGCCGAGGGCGTGCGCATCTACATCGGCGGCGAAAGCCAGGTCGTGCCCTTCGAGGAACTGTCGGTGGTGACCGCGCCCTACGAAGTCGATGGCCGCATCGTCGGCACGCTGGGCGTGATCGGCCCGACGCGCATGGCCTACGAGCGGATGATCCAGATCGTCGACATCACCGCGCGCCTGGTCGGCAACGCGCTGAGCACCAAGTAGCGCTGCCTACAATGCCGCGCACGGCGGGCCGTTAGCTCAGTTGGTTAGAGCAGAGGACTCATAATCCTTTGGTCGTTGGTTCGATCCCAACACGGCCTACCAAAGCCTCGTGCGAGGACAGCGGCCGTGCTAGGCGCCGTATTCGTTGCCGCGGCGCTGGCGCAGAACCTCCCGGCCTCGGCAGCAACCGTCGCTGCGCCGTTTCGCGCGCAGTCGACCGATCCGAGACCGGTGCTCGACGCCATCGCGGCGGCCCGGCCCATCGACCTGGGCGGCGCGAGGGTCACTGGGCTGGTGCTGCCGCACCACCGCGTGGCCAGCGACCTGATCGCCAGCGGCATGCTCACCGCGGCGCAGGGCGAGCGGCCCGAGCGCATCGTGATCTTCACGCCCGACCACTTCAAGCGCGGCACGCGCGCCTTCGCCACCACGCAGCGCGACTTCGACACCGTGCTCGGTCCGGTGCCGACCGAGCGAGGCGCCGCACGCGCCTTGCTCGCTTCGCCCGACGTGGCGGCGTCGCTGCTGTTCGAGCGCGAGCATGGCATCGGCGAACTGCTGCCCTATGTGGCGCAGCTTTTCCCCGGCGTGCCGGTGCTGCCGATCGCGGTGCGCATCAGCAGCACGCGCGCGCAGTGGGATGCGATGGTCGAACGTCTGGTGCCGTGGATCACGCCGCGCACGCTGATCATCCAGTCCACCGATTTCAGCCATTACCTGGCGCGCGCCGATGCGGCGACGCGCGACCAGCAGGTGCTGAACATGCTCGCCGCCAACGACCTGGAGGCCGTGGCCCGCGCCTTGCAGCCGGCGCACATGGATTCGCGCGGCGCGCAGTACCTGCACATGCGCCTGCAGATGCGGGCTTTCGGCGCCCGGCCGATCGTCTTCGGCAACTACAACTCGGCCGACCACGGCGCCACCGCGGCCGATTCCACCACCAGCTACGTGGCACAGGTGTACGCGCCCGAGGCGGCCGATCGCGTGGTGCTGCCCACCCCTCCGGCGCAGACCCTGTGCCTGGCCGGCGACACCTTCTTCGGCCGCCATGTCGCCGCCTGGCTGGCCGACGACGCGGTGCGCGAGCGCGTGGCCTCGGCGCTGCAGCGTCGCCTGCAGGGCTGCCCCTTGGTGCTGAACCTGGAAGGCGTGCTCAACGACGACGGCCAGGCCGCGCACGACATGCAACTGGCGATGCGCGCCGACGCGACGCTGCAGTGGCTGCGCGCGCTCAACGTGGTGGCGGTGAGCGTGGCCAACAACCACAGCCACGATCTCGGCGATGCGGCCTACGCAGCCATGGTGGCGCGGCTGCGTGACGCCGGCATCCTGGTGCTCGAACACGGTCGGCCGATGACGGTGGGGCCGCTGCGCATCGCCGCCTTCAGCGACCTGGACAACCAACCGGCGCCGCGCCGCCATCTGATCGCAGCGCGCGAGCTGCGCGCCGAGCCGGTGCCGGACTTGGCCTTCCTGCACTGGGGCCGCGAGTTCGAGATCGAGCCCGGCGCGCGCGAACGCCAGCTCGCGGCCTGGCTGCGCGCTGCCGGCGTGCCGATGATCGTCGGCGCGCATCCGCATCGCGCCAGCCGTGGCATCGAGCTGTTCGGTGGGCTGGACGCGGTGCAGGTGCATTCGCTGGGCGAATTATACGCCCGCAGCGATCCTTCTTCTGATCGAGTTGAGGAAGCAGGGACAGTTTAGGTCCTTTGCTGCAAGACAATTAGAAACAGCTGAATCACCTATTCCGAAGCATATTATACAGTTTTGGGATACAGATGAGATTCCGGAAGACGTTGCGGCTTTGAATGATACCTGGACGACGAACAATAGCACAATGCGCTACTCTCGCTTTTCGGATGCTTCGGCTCGAAATTTTCTGGAGTTAATTGGGGATCCTGAAATTTGCACTGCTTATGCCCGTGCCCGAGAGCCGGCGATGAAGGCCGATATATTTCGCTTGGCATATTTGTATCATCGTGGCGGGTATTATGCGGACGCTGATGATCGCAACTTGGCAGCGCTTTCCGGTCTAGCGGTGGGCGGATGCAGTCTGCTGCTGTATCAAGAGGACATTGGTTCAATTGGTAATAACTTTGTCGGCGCCGCCCCACGACATCCCGTGATCGGGTGTGCACTGGCAGACGCAATCGAAGCCATTAACCGGGGTGATGCCGACATCTTGTGGTTTGCGACTGGACCAGGGTTGCTTAGCCGAGCATTCGCGAAGTTACTTGCTCAAGATGAAAAAAGTTGGCGTTCGTTTCCAGCGGATGCAGTTGTGCTTGAACGCCACGAGATCCTGAAAGTTTTGGCGATGCATTGCGTGGCCTCGTACAAGCACACTAAGCGTCATTGGAGTCGTACTGCCTTTGGCAGCAGTCGGCGGGCACAAAGTGTTCGCCAAATATCATGACATCGAGTAGCCCGGGTCAAAAGTTAGTTTAGCACTGACGGCTACGCTAGCCCGCGTTGCAAATCGATGTGCCTCCTCCTTAATAAGTTATTGCTTGGTGTTCTTCCGCCGGCCTTCATTGAGTCCCTATACATTGGGCTACAATCGCTTGGCGATCTGTGCCAATCGCGCTGTAACTTTTGCCGTTACAGGGACACGCCCATGCTTTTCAACTATTGTGGATTTTGCCTTGGCAATCCGTCGTGCAACCGAGGAGTTTCCCTTTCGGAACGATTCGGAAGCTCTCGACGGCGGCATCAAGGTCTGGTTCGGCCCACTGGCTGCCCTCTTCGAATACATATTCCCCGGCGCGGACTTCCTGAAGAGTATAGGGTACTGGAAACCCATTCGAATTGTTGAGAAATGTTTCATTCCCGGAATAGTCAGTTGCAACTACCGGTGTTCCAAAAAACATTGCTTCCGCAATAACCCGTCCAATCCTTCCGCCCGATGAAGGAAACAAAGCAATTGGCGTCGCGGATTAAGCCGCAGGTGCTGGCGCGAGACAGCGGACCATCCATCAACACGATACGAGGATCGTCATCGACAAATTTCAACAATTCATCAAGCTTTTCGGGATGCGCGTGCCCATTGATAGTTTTAATCACGAGCCGCTCATTGCCATTTGTGTCAGTAAACGCCTTTTTGAATGCTAAGATAGTTCCAATCGGATTCTTTCGCAAAACGTAAGAGTTGAAATCGAGCATTGTGAGAAATACAAAATCGTTCTTATCGAGCCTTAGCTCTTCACGGTTGAATGGTGCGACGCTATCAATATTGACGTAAGGTGGAATATAGTTGACTGGCTTGTTTGTGTATTGCGTAAAAACATCAACTAAGAAATGGCTTAGAGCCCAAACTTCGTTGACAGATTTAAAGACGTGGTGCCAATAGGGCGGCAATTGACTAAGTTCCCATGGCCAGTAGCCGATGTTATACCGTCTAAAAAATAAGTTTGGACCGTGCTCTGCCCGCAACCGCTCGGTTTCAAATGGTGTAGCGCAAAAGATGTTAATGGGAAAGATTGGACGGTCGACAAAGAACTTTGCCAAGTCGCTTGCTTGAGATGTGGTGTGGCTTTTAGTGAGCGGGACATTAAGAATGGCAAATGGCAACCCCGCGCGACTTAGGATACTTATCATCGCGCGGATATCTTCGCCGATTCCAAGTACACCATCGGCATAACCAATAAGATTAACTCCAATATTGCTGCTGCGCCGTTGACGAATTGGCGGAAACGAATATTTCGGTCCCTCATCATTCTTAGCGATCCAATGCTTACAAGCTTCGATCTCGCGTTCGGTAAGAAAAATTTCGAGATCGAGGTCGAAAATTGCTTTCCCATAGTACCAAGCGTGAGTCTCTTCGACATCTGACGACACCCTTTTTTCGGTCAGTGCGGCGAATAATTCTAGTCGCGAGAAGTATGGTCCGGAAGGCTGTGTCAAAAACTCGAGGTAGTCTGGATCGATAACAATTCCGTGGTATTGCTTGCGTCCGTAGACCGCGGCCCACAGTAGGAATAACGCCGCCTTTTGCTCGGTCGGGATACCAGGTATTCCAACAATATCCGGACGCAAGAGGTATAGCGAGCGCAGTACGGGATACCTGTTAAAGATCTGGAGTGCTGTTCCCACAACGAGCCTCAACGCTCGGATGTTGTTGGGCATTGGCGCGGTCGCCACGTGTGTATTATTTGGGCTTCGCGTCGCATATCCCTGCCATCCGTTCATTTAATATCATTATTAGCCAGTAAAGCAGAGGTGGACAATAATCGACCAACTATGAATGCTAAATTAAATGTTATTTCGCTAAGTACCAGACCTATGGTTTGAACGATGCGGCATTACCGATAGCGCATGTATTGACAGTGAGTCTCTGGCGTTTGTCGGAGTTGCGGTTTCTCGTTTGCGAGCTACTCATGCCGATCAATAACGTTCCTTGTAATACATTCGAGTTGATACCAATCAATCGGTGTTTCGGGTAGTCCTGTAGTCAACTTTGAGTGTGTTCAATGGGTCAAAGAAAAGGAATTATTCTCGCGGGCGGCTCAGGGACACGGCTGGCGCCGCTCACTCAGGTCATAACCAAGCAATTGTTGCCGGTCTATGACAAGCCAATGATTTATTACCCCCTGTCGCTGTTAATGTTGTCGGGCATCCGAGAGATCGCGATCATAAGCGACCCAGAAAACTTGCCGCTGATCAGGAGAGTTCTTGGAAACGGTAGCAATCTGGGACTGCGATTGCACTATTTGTTTCAGGATGAGCCGCGCGGCCTCGCCGAGGCCTTTATCATAGCGGCTGATTTCCTTGCTGGTGCCCCTGTCTGTATGGTGCTTGGCGACAATATTTTGTTCGGACATCAGCTGACCGACCTTCTGCATGCTGCGTGTGATCGCAGCACAGCGACTGTTTTCGGTGTGCAAGTCCGCAATCCGCGCGACTTTGGGGTGATCATTTTTGATGCCGAAGGTCGACCGATCGCTATTGAGGAGAAGCCGGCCGTTCCGCGTGGCAACATAGCTGTACCTGGCGTGTATTTTTTCGACGAACAGGCTGCCGCCTATGCACGCGATGTGCGTCCTTCTGCCCGCGGAGAGCTTGAGATCACATCAATCATTTCACGTTATATCGAGGAATCACGCCTTGATGTCGAGATATTGGGTCGGGGGTTTGCGTGGCTCGACGCGGGCAGCCACAGCAGTCTGCTCGAGGCTAGCAATTTCGTAGAGACAATCGAACGTCGTCAGTCTCAGAAGATTGCATGCATCGAGGAGATTGCCTTTAATTTGGGTTGGATTTCGGCGGACGGATTGCGCAGCTTCGCCGACCGTTATGCCAAATCTGCCTACGGCGGCTATCTTGCCGCGCTGCTCGATTCACCGATGATCGTACCGGCCAAGGTGCCCGTCGACGGAATGGTCAGGTGATCGAAGTCGAAGAGTTAGGGCTGGGTCAGGCCAAAATCATCCGTACGCGCCGCTTCCGCGATGTGCGCGGATGGTTTAGCGAGTCGTTCAGCGAGCGCTGGCTTGCCGACGCCGGCATTGCGAAACGCTTCGTGCAAGACAACCTGTCATGGTCGGAAAATGCTGGTACTCTTCGCGGTCTACATGCGCAGCGACCGCCAATGGCACAAGCAAAGCTCGTAAGTGTGGTGGCTGGCGCAATTTTAGACGTGGTGATCGACTACCGGAAGGACTCACCGTCGTTCGGGCAGCATCGCGCGCTTGAGCTATCAGCTGACACTCCAACTTTACTATACGTGCCAGTTGGCTTTCTTCATGGCTTTCTGACGACTAAGCCAGCGACAATGGTCTGCTACAAAGTCGACAACTTCTACAGCCAGGAGCATGAATTCGGCGTCCGCTGGGACGATCCGTCATTGGCCATCGACTGGCCTCTCGACGGCAGGAAGCCTATTGTTTCAGAGAAAGATGGCGTGCTGCCGCTGTTGGGCAATTCGATTCCATTTTGAGGATCCGAGATGACACGGGCATTGGTAACAGGGGGGTGCGGCTTCATTGGATCGGCGCTCGTGCGTCATTTGGTTGGCGCCGGACTGGGTGTCATCAATCTTGATGCGTTGACCTATGCCGGTACGCTCGGATCGGTTGCCAGTGTTTCCGCCGATCCCGATTACGTCTTTGTTCACGGCGATATTGGTGATCGTGACCTGATCAAGCAGACGCTTGAGCGGCACCGCCCGACCTGGATATTTCATCTAGCCGCCGAGTCCCACGTTGATCGTTCGATCGACGACCCACTGTTGTTTGTACGTACCAATGTCATGGGAACCGCGACAATGCTGGACGCGGCTCTCGACCACTATTCAGGTCTCGTTGGATCTGAACGCACGGCCTTTCGTTTCCTACATGTCTCGACTGACGAAGTATTTGGCTCGCTCGGCGATGACGGTGCATTCAACGAAGAAACGCCTTATGATCCGTCCTCGCCTTATTCGGCAAGTAAAGCAGCCGCCGATCATCTTGCCCGCGCCTGGCAACGGACTTTTGATCTGCCCGTAATTGTGACGAATTGCTCGAACAACTATGGGCCGTATCAGTTTCCCGAAAAGCTTATCCCACTCATGACATTGCGGGCGTCGCAAGGTGATACCCTTCCAATCTACGGCAAAGGGGCCAACGTGCGAGACTGGCTTTATGTCGAAGACCATGCGCGCGCTTTGGCACTAATTGCAGCAAAAGGTGGGACTGGCGAAACCTATTGCATTTCTGGACAAGCCGAGCGTTGCAACATCGATGTGACGCGCGCGATTTGTGATTTGGTTGACAGCAAAATTGGCACGCGTGCTCAGGGTCCGCGCCAAGATCTCATCCGCTTCGTGGTAGATCGGCCAGGGCACGACCTGCGTTACGCGATCGATAGTTCCCACATCTCGCGCCAGCTTGGTTGGCGCCCACAAGTCAGCTTCGAGGAAGGCTTGGAGCGCACTGTTGAATGGTATCTTGCCAACCGTGCCTGGTGTCAGCCGTTAGTCGAACGACATAGTGCACTAAATCGCGCGGGAGTTAAGTCCACGGTTTGAAATCCCACACTCCCGTCAAGAAGCAGACTACGCTGTAGTCTGCTTCTCATTTTCCGGCACCGTTTGTCGGCATGATCTCATCTAGGTGGCGAGGCCAGGTTGCGAATGTCTGCGGCGCCGGTGGCCTGTAGTTGGGCGCTGACTAATCGTGTTGTAGTGCTTTCGCCATTGCTCGATCACGATCTGTGCTTCATTCAGGCTGTAGAAGATTTCTCCGTTGAGCAGTTCGTCGCGTAGTTTCCCGTTGGGGGACTTACAGTAGCCGTTCTCCCAGGGGCTGCCTGGTTCGATGAACAGGGTCTTGCTTCAAACCTGCGTCAGCCAGTGGCGTACGACCTTTACCGTCTCGACGCGCCAGTTTGTGGCGCGGCAACAAGACCCACTTCACGGTGCCAGAGTTTGATAGTCATCGAGGAGACCGAGCTTAGAAGTAAAGGACATCAATCTGATCGGCTGTCACTTTGAGGCGCAACCATGATTGCGCGCCGGAGCAAATCTCCCGGAGCAGATCAGCGGGCTGGAGGTCATGTTGCTGCGCGGAAAAACGTTTTGCATTGCGACGGTAAGTCATTCGACACAGCAAACGCGGGCGGCCATACCGCGCAAACTCGCAACGCCTCTTACGCCATGTCCACAATCAGTTCCGGCAGGTGAAAAACGGGGATAAGTCCAACTGCGTCATAATGTGAACGGAGCGAAGCTACCAACTCGAGATCGGGGGGTATGTGCTGCGGAGGGTTCAACAATGACCAGTTCAAGGCGCGTGCCGAGGCAGTTGCCAGTTGGCTCAAAATACGTGCTCGAAAGCGATGGACTGCTTGTTCGGCGCTTTATTGAATTCCCGAGTGGCCGGAAAATTCAGCTCGCGGACCGGAAAGCGTTGACCTTAACTATGGAGCGTCAAGTCCGGATGAACATTTTACAGCATCAAATCAGTCCCGTCGTCGGTCAAGGGTCGCAATGCCTAATTCGCGAATTCATCCGACAGTTGGAGGCGCCTACGTAACACCGTCAGCAACGCAGGTGCACAACAAAACCGAGCTCGGGCCTCGGACGATCCAGTTGTACGAAATGATGGAGAAACTCGGGCTCGAACCGACCAGCGGGGTCCTTCCACAATACAGCCTGCGCCACGCGACAGCGCTGCACCTCTGCAAAGCCTGCCGACGCAAGAAAATCTGTCGTAATTGGCTCGACCGTGCGCCTCCGATGGTGAAGTTAGCTCCACACTTCTGTCCGGATGCCGAAATCCTATTCGAATTGCAGTACGATCAACTTCGAAGCAAGAAGGCATGAATTTCAGAACTATGTTTGTTCTGAAAAGTGGATGAGCAAGTTTCTGATCTTCTGTCGCTCAAACCTTGCGATCAGTACACTTATCTTGTTCCCGGACGGACCGGTTTGGCGGCTGCGTTAGTTTCGCGGTTTTCAATTGGCTATGCGCTGCCAGCGGTTCAGCAACCGCGGCAAATGTTCGGCAAAGGGCCGAGCGGTTCACTCTCTCCAAATTGGCTGAAGTCTTCTTTCTTCTGAACCTTGGACGGAAAATCTTTCATCGTGGCCCTTTGGCGAATAAGTCTACGAAGGACGATAGATAAGTGGAGAAGCGGATTGATATACGACACGTCTCGAAACAGGCATCACCAGCGCGATGAGGCACCAATGCTATTTCGTCACTCAACACAAACGTACTGTGAGCTATACATTCCAATTTGTTCAGCTGCGCCCCTCGCAAGGTCAAGTCGAGCGCCCATGCGATAAGCTGTTCCCCAAGGTCCAGTATCGTTGACCCTAACAGTAACTGAACGACCATTTTTGGGATTTTTTATGGTTAAGCGTGTTCCGAGAGGCCAAGTTCGCGCCGCTGCTGTATGACCGTTTGGATCAAATCTTTCGCCGCTTGCAGTGAGTTTCCCTGAGGAATACGAGCTCGCGAGAATCTCTTGGCCCTCGCAATTTCCAGAACGTTTTACATACTTATGAATTGAGTTCCATCCTTCGGCATCTGCTGATGTGAATGTCAGCAAGCCAAATAAAATTCCCAGGCCGATAGACTTCATCTGAGCCCCCCGTTTAATATTTAAAATGCAATTTGCTGGCAATCTAAGGCGTCGTGCTTTGAAGCCTCTGTACGGGCTATGGCAAAAGGATGGCAAGGTCGGCAGGAATTGAATGCACCCCGGTGGTCTACATCACCAACCGATTTTTTTGTGCTTGATCATGCGTTTAGCGAAAATGGAGAAAAGCATCGGCACAAGGGCACAGCCGACGGATTTCATCATCGGAAAAGCATTTCATTTTTGACAAGCACATGAGCGGCTGATGGGTTTGATGGAGCGCCCGCGAGCGCGGCGTGTTGCTCGGCTGGTGCGCATGGGCCCCGTTTCCAGCGTCCTCGACCTCGTTGTAAGGGCGCGCCGGTCGACGTCGACAATGTGGCATGCGCGCACGAAAATATCGGAATACAAGACGCGGACACAATACCCGCGGCCCATTGCGGGGAGCGTCCGCGACGGGAATTCTGAGGTAAAATCAATGCGCATCCTCATTACCGGCGTCTCAGGTCAGGTTGGTGGTGCACTTGTCGCGCGGCTCCGTGACCGGGAGGTCATCGCTGCAGATCGGTCAACAATCGATTTATCTCGACCCGAAACGATTCCGGATACTCTTGAGCGGCTCAGACCGACAACAATTCTCAACGCAGCGGCTTACACGGCCGTCGACCGGGCGGAGGATCAGAAAGACCTTGCCATGGTGATAAATGCGATCGCCCCCGGCGTCATTGCGCGATGGGCGGCCGGGCGGGGCGATCCCAATGGTCCATTTTTCGACAGATTATGTATTCGATGGTCACGGCGAAAAGCCATGGCGGGAGGAGGACGCAACGGGACCGCTATCGGTTTACGGTGAGACGAAGCGTGATGGGGAAAATGTGGTCAAGGTTGCTGATGGAAGCTCTCTCATTGTTCGAACTTCGTGGGTGTACGCGGCCAAAGGAAAAAACTTTCTGCGTACGATTGCGCGCCTCGCGCGGGAGCGCGAGGAGCTACGCATTGTCGCCGACCAATTCGGAGCCCCAACTTCAGCCGACCTAATCGCCAGCGCCTTGACAAACATGCTTTCCGAAGATTTCGATTTATTCCGTCGTCGTTGTTCTCAGTGCAACGGCCTTGTGCATCTGGCGGCTGCTGGAGAGACGAGCTGGTACGGTTTTGCTTGCGCCATCATAGAGGGCTTGCGGGCGCGCGGTATCGATTTTGCTCTCAAAAGAATCGTTCCTATCGGCACCGAGGACTATCCGACACCAGCGCGTCGTCCGCACAATTCTCGGCTTGATCTTTCAAAATTGCGCGAGGTGTTCGCTATCACGCCTGCGCATTGGAGATTTGCGCTCGAACCTGAACTGGATATCTTGGCGGTAGAATTGCGCTAAGTTCCTTCTTGCTCGAAAGCCATCTGGGACACTGCAGAAGCGGGTTGGCTCTCAAAATTGCACCACGCCCTTCTTGCTTTTCGAATTCGAGTTATTTTGCGAATTTTACTCGAGACAACGGCAAGTGCCATTGTTGCTGCGCGGTGCTGGAGGGTGAGGTGACTACTGAATATTGTTCCGTCGATCGGCGCGGCTTTTACAAGTCCGGCGGGACGCTGGATTTGTTCAAACAAAATCCATTTAAGCATTCTTTTCTTTCCATCGAAAAGCACGTCACGCCTGAAAACTTAAGCACCCATCTGCAGAGACTGTTTCCCAGCGGCCTTTCGCTGCACGGATGGGCAAACATGACATACCACCAAGATTGGAGCGACTACAGTACATCGAATAGCTGTGCAATTTATGATCTAACCTTGGAGCTTTTGTTGGAGTATGTAAGACGAGCTATGTTCCCGCAGCGTCCATCACGGATGCAATGCTATTTCGCGTTTGATTCATTGGAGGGAGCAAGAGCTTTTAGATCTGGCACGCAGCCAATCTATCGTGTGCATTCGGATAAGGATAAGGTATTGCGGCTCGATCAGGAGTGGCTCACATATGGCGACCAGAGCGTGATCGCTTCATACTCCGCTCACAATTATTGGTCTGGTACTGCCACGACACAACCAAAGTGGCCGAGTTGGGAGTGGACCCAACGACAGGCGCGGGGAGGGGAGGCGGAATAGGCTAAAGTCGCCCCAGCACATTTTGGCAGAACGAACCCAAGGGGGTGGCCGCGGGAGTCCTCGGGCCTCGGCCGCGAGCTGCGCCGGCGCAAGGATTCCAGTGTAATCATGATCTGGCGACCTTGCCGCCACAGCGTGCGTTCATATCGGCTGAGGCGGTCTAGCGGTCCAGGTCGGTAGAGCCGCAAGGTGCAGCCATCGGGATACTATTCGGCAGGTAGGTTGACGTATACTTCTGTTTCCTCCGGGTTGACGTGCTGGCGAGATGACGAGTGGCTTCTAAGAAAATCCTAAATGCTAAAAACCTCGAAGCTCTTGGGGCGCGGCGACTAGCCGAGTTGCTAATCGAAATCAGCGCCGGAGATGGCCCTGCGAAGCGCCGCTTGCGGCTTGAACTCGCTGGAGCTGAAAGTCCCAGGGAGGTCGCCAAGGAGGTGCACAAGCGGCTGACTATGATCGCGCGGTCACGCTCCTTTGTCGACTGGCAAAACCGACGGGCGCTGGTGGATGATCTGGAAACACAACGCCGGGCCATCGTCGGGCAGGTCGCAAAAGCCGATCCTGCCGAGGCGCTTGACCTGTTGTGGCGGTTCCTGGCGCTGGCCAATTCGATCTTCGAGCGGTGCGACGACAGTAGTGGGACAGTGGTGGGTATCTTTCACTCAGCGGTCTGCGATCTTGGCGGGATCGCCAAGGCCGCACAGACCAATCCGGGGAAGCTCGCGGACGAGGCATACCAGGCGCTGATCAAGAACGACTACGGCCAGTACGACAACCTCATCAGTGCATTGGCGCCAGCTTTGGGGCAGGAAGGACTGGAGCACTTGAAACAGCGCATGATTGAACTGTCCAAAGCCCCAGTTAAGAAGCCTGCGGATAAGGATCGAGTGAGAATTGGTTTGTCATCGGCAGGGCCGATTTACGAAGACGAGATTGCTGAGCGATCGAGGGTCAGCACCGTGCGTCTTGCGCTCATGGAAATTGCTGATGCCCAGGGTGACGTTGATTCCTTCATCAGCCAATACGACGAAGAGGCCAGACGGGTGCCAAAGATCGCCGCCGAGATCGCTCAGCGACTCCTAGCGTCCGGCCGGGTGGAAGAGGCTTGGCAGACGATCGAGGCCACCGTCCATCGTCGGAGCGGTAGTTGGGACTGGCCGGATTTCGAATGGGAAGACGCGCGGATCGACGTTCTCGAAGCGCTCGGACGCACCGATGATGCCCAGGGAGCGCGCTGGGCGTGTTTTGAGCGATCACTCTCAGCGACCCATCTGCGCGCCTATCTGAAACGGCTCGCAGACTTCGACGATTTCGAGGCCGAGGAAAGGGCGCTCGACTTTGCGCAAAGTGTCCGTTCCCTTCTACGGGCTCTGTCCTTCCTCGTTTCATGGCCGGCATTGGAACGGGCGGCGAACCTTGTCATTCAACGCGCTGGAGAGTTGGACGGTGATCATTATGAGATTTTGACCCCGGCCGCCAATGCGCTTGCCGCCAAGTATCCTCTTGCCGCCACTTTGGTATTGAGGGCGATGATTGATTTCTCCCTTACAAACGGTCGGTCCAGCCGATACAAGCATGCCGCGCGCCACCTGCTGGAATGCTCCAGCTTGTCGTCGGCGATCGATAATTTCGGGTCTTTTGAGACGCACGATGCCTACGAGGCCAGGTTGCGCCGCGAGCATGGGAAGAAGACGTCGTTTTGGAGCCTGATTTCTTAGAATTCGTACCGTTGGACTCCGTCGTCCGGGCCGCCGCTACGTCATCGGTACTGGCGTCACATCGTCCTTACGTTGCCGAAAAAACTCGAGCGCCTCGGCTGGGGCCTGCGGCGGCGCAATGACTCCAATGTGATCATGATCTGGCGCGCTTGCCGCCAAAGCGTGCGTTCATAGCGGCTCAGACGATCCAGCGGGCAGGTCGGTAGAGTGGCCAGCCGCAAGAAACAGTCCGCAATGCCTTTGTTCGAGTGGAAACCGGTTGCCTTCCCCGCCGAGCTCGGCTTGGTCATGCGGCGTCGGCAATATTGGCTTTGAGGGATCTGGTTGCTCACCAGCGAGGGTAGGGCGCAATGGGCCTTGCCAGGATTCTTCCGTTGCAAACTCAAACAGCGCCGTCTCTATGCCGGTCGCCCGACTTAGCCGCCAGAGCACGCTTGCCAAGCGCAGCACCAATTCGCGCTCGACCGCCGTTTCAGCGTCGTAGTCGGCAGTCACGGCAGCTTCGAAGGCTTGGTAGTCCTCCGCATTCTCCAGCGAGGCAATGATCGTCTCGGCGGTGAGGCCGTGGCGTAGCGCATTGCAGCGCGAACGCTCTTTGCCTTCTTGCGTCGTCGGCCCGGTGCTCTTGAGCGCGTTGCGCCGGTTGGCCTCGATCTGCTTGAGCGAGCTCATTGCGGATAAGGCAGCAATAATTGGGTTCGTTTTGTCATTTGATGCGCTCAGGTCTCGGCCGTCGTCTTGGCAGCATCTCCGGCTTGTTGGGTCTCGGTCTCAGGCGTCGCCGCGGCAGATTGCGGGTGCGTCTGCTCCCATAGCCCCTTGGCGATCTCCAGCGGACGGATGCGGTAGCTCTCCCACCAGGTCACCTCATTGCCGGCCTGATGCAGCTGCCGGTGATGGCCGCGGCAGAGGGGGACGGTGAACTCGTCGCTCACCTTCATCCCGATCGCGCGCGGCTGGGCAAAGCGCACATGATGCGGGTCGGACGGCTGCCGCCCGCAGATCAGGCAAGGCTTGAGAGGCCACGAACTTGAGATGCGCCTTGTCGCGCAGCCGTTTCGGCTCGGGGAGGGCGAGCAGGCTTTTGTCGATGCGCCCTGGAGAGGGATCGTGCGCTGGCGGTGCGAGAGGCGGGGCTACCGGTGCCGCCCGCTCGGCTTGCCGCCGCTCCGCCCGGAAGTGCTCGGCGAGGACGTTTTGGCGTCGGCCGTAGTAGCGCGACGGGCGCGGGATCGGCGTCGTGTCGTCCGGATGGAAGCCAACGCGACCATCGCTCCGAGCCGGTTCGACGACCGGTGCCGTCGACGGAGAGGGCAGGGCCTTCTGCGGGACTGCCGTCTTGCCGCCCCGGTAAAGCTCAAGACCAAACGGCTTGCCGAAGGTCGCAAGCGCCCGCTTGGTGGCATCGGTCTCCGCTGCCTTGAGAGCGATGTCATGCACCTCGCCCGGAGAGGTACCGCGGCCTTCGCCGCTGCCATGGCCCTCGCGCACAATGGTGGTGCCGGCCGCCCGCACCGTGATCCGCACCTTGGCGGTATAGACCGCCAGGAAGGTGCCGCGGTTCTCGCGGGTGAGCGCGCAACGGGACTCGATGGTCTCCCGGCTCCAGCCATCAAAGCCAAAGATCCGGTTGGCCTCCGAGATGGCGTACCAGCCTTCGAGATAGGTGAGCTCCCGGCCATTGGCCTGGCGGGTGCGGATATGCCGGTGATGGGGTTGGCGCCGCAGCGCCTGCACCTGTTTTGCTGAGAAGGCCATCACCGTGTCCTCACGCTCAAGGCTCGGCTCTGGGTTGGACAGGGTAACCCCGGTGATCTCGCCGCCCTGTTTGAGCTCGGCCACCAGCTCCTGGCGGTTCAGCCGGGGCTCCCTGGGCTCCCAGTAGATGCTGGGGATTGCCGCCTCATCGATTACCATCAGGGCGGGCATTCCGGGCCGTATAGAAGCGGTAAAGTCGGGGGCCGTGAGCTTCTTCAGGTCGACCTCAATCATCGCATTCTTGGCGATCTGGCGGCGTTTGGCGGCCCGGTCCTGCAGGCGATCCAGCCGGTCCTGCATCTCGGCGATGCGGCCTTTAAGCCCGTGGCCAGGGCCTCATCGGCGAGGGCGGCTCGGATGACGGCGGTCAGGATTTCGTGCAGGTCGGTGAGGCCCTCCACGGTATCGGCGAGGGTCTGCTCGTCGAGCTGGGGGTCTTCCGCCCGCAGGCGGTCGCGGACGGCGCGGTAGTGGATGGCGGCGAAAGTTAGTTGATCCATCGTTTACTCCACTAGGCTGAGCTGCGGCGCCATGTATCCTCTTGCGTACTCGATTCGGCCCATTAGGCTCTGCGGTTCGCGTGCCTGTCCAGTAAAAGCTCGCCAGCACTTCTTGTCCGGGACAATTGCCGGATGGGTGCACGTATTTGTGCACGGTGCTCCAGCCGCTAGCGTGCGCGGTGGCCGACGCGGCGAGGTTCAACGCGAGCCCGTAAATAAACATTTTCATGAAAAATGTCCCGCTACGTTAGTTCCCGAGGAACTTTCCAACGACGCAAGGTGGCGAGAGTGTGGCGGCGCGGCCGATCCATGATGTAGTGTTTCCTTCATCGGGATGGGAACGAGGAAACAGCCAATGTCTGATGTGATTTTTCAAGGCGAACCGCCATTTTTATTGCCCGTAGCCCAAAACGCCATGGCAGCGCCGCGAGGTGGAATGGTACGTCGCGACATTTTCTGTCGCGGTGCCTTCTCAAGGCCTAGCGCCAGTGCCAGTAGAGATTGCCATGACATCAGCTGCCGCTGAGTTGCTTGGCATTCAACTGTTAGAGGCGGCGGCTGCCGCGTCATAAGATCAAGTTCAAAAACCATGGGTCTGTTCTTTCCGAAATGGATCGATGTTAACGCCTCTAACGTAGAGGTGATCGACTATCATTGACGGGATGACTGCGATGACTCTCTGTTGACTTATCGTGGCGCGAAGCCACGAATCGCAGCATGAAACGCCTTCTTGCCCTCGCGCTTTTGCTGACTGCGGTCGGTAGCAGCATCGGCGCTAAATCGATTGCCGACGAGAGGAAAGTCAAAGGCTGGACGATCAGCTATAGCCCGGGCATGCCACCGCGAATGGAAGAAGGTGAAAGCGGCACCTACTATTTCTATTTTCCTCCAAAGGACGGCGTACACTACGTTACGGCTGCGGCACCACCTGTGGGGCTCAATCAGACCGTCACAATGCGCTTTGCGGTTTTGGGCGACGGCATGATCATGCCAACTCAGGGCAAACCGCCTGCGCGGGTAAGACTATTTCTAGAGCAACGCGGCGACCGGATGACTGCTTCCGAACCCTTCAAGCGTTGGTGGAGTGTTTCTCATGTTGATCTCGTCGGCCACCGCCATTTCACGTTGGCCGCTCGATTGACGCCTAGTCAGTGGTCGAGTGTCTTTGGCAAGAATGGCTCTGCGGTACCGAATAAATTTCGCGACTGCTTGGCTGCACTCGATAAAATTGGCTTCACCTTTGGTGGCGACTTCGCCGGTCACGGTGTCTACGTCATAGGTGGATCGGCGCGCTTCGTGTTGGAATCGTTTATAGTTACATCGACGCCGAGCTCTTCACAGCAGTAAAAGAGTTTTAGTGAACTTGACGTGCTACAGTGCAGCATCGACCGGTTGATGGTAGCATTCTGTGCGCGTTACATAGACTTCAAGCGAAATGCTGTCGCGCCCTAAGCAGCGGGCTAATGGCTAAGTGCTTCTCTTTTTGGCCGAGGAACCGGTGGTGCGCCACGGCCTTGCGCGGAACTCAAACGCCCACCACGACTATTGGTCACACTCTAGTTTAGTTAGCCTGGGAGCCTAATTTGATTTATTGTAAGGACGTAACTCCCGGGCAGGGAAGCAAGCCATGTCAAAGAGGGCTAGGCGAGCCAAGAGTCGATTCGTCCGATATCGCCGAGCGTATCCGCCATCAAGCGTATTTGTTCTGGCTGGAGGATGGGCAACCAGAAGGCCGCGCCGAAGAGCACTGGGAGCGTGCGCGGCATGCTGTAGAACTGAGTGACCGCGAACTAGGTGGACGAGTGCTTGAGAAAAAGAAGAGCACCACGAAGAAAAAGCATCAGAGAAGCGGAGCTGTGAAAGAAAAAAGCGAAGCCGCAATGCAGAGTGCGAAACGGGATTTGCACAGCTCTTTGTCGAATTTGTTGCATGTGCGCTTCGCTAAGTTGATGGGCCGCCTAGGCGGCGCCCGTGCCGCACGGCGCTCCATTCCAAGCACGCATTCCAGCAACCCAGGTCCAACTAACGACGAGAAAGCGCGGAACAAGCACGAATAGGGTTAATATCATCGAGGGGCTTCCCTCAAATGCCTGACGGTTCGGAGAAAGTGAAAAATCCCGCGGTTTGAATGTTACCTGCAGGTCGCGTTGAGACGATGCGCAAGCTCTCAATTGCCGGAATATGGTATGTCGATGCGCGTGAGATACAAATAAAAAGCCGACAGAAGAACTGCCGCAATGATTAAAGGTGCGATGACCGGAAGGTTAAGCAGCGCATCCAGAAGCCCGCCAGTTTGCGCGTGGCCGATGCCGCGGGTTGCTTGGGTTACGTAGTTATGGCTGTGATTCTGGTTCAGTATTTCGAGTGCGGACGAGATGGTCAGCGAAGGCCAGCTCCCTTGCTCAACAAAGGCTGTTAATTGCCAGCCGACGACAAAAACAATGAATGCGCCAGTCAGGATGCCAGCGGCGAGCACTATGATTTTGGTGACGCGAATGAAACCAGACAACTTCAGTCATCGGCATCTCCTAACCGAGTGACTGCCAAGTGCGAATCGCAAATGATGATCTTTATAAAGTGTTGGATACCGGGATGATAGTCTTGCGGAGCGCAAACCTGTTGAAAACTGCTTTTCAAAATGCTTCTTCAATAATCCGATACAGCACAAACAAGAGAAAGCCGGTCCATGCGAGACTGAGGGCTAATCCAAACGTTATGGTTGCCACAGGCCAGATCACCCGATGGCGTTTGCGAGGCGGCGCCGCGACCTCCGTCTCTTTGGGCATCGTTTGAGTTTGAGCATCGTCGTCCAGTTGCGTACAACCGCGGACGCATGATTGTAATTGAAATTGTTCGTTCATGTTGAGCACGTTGGGAAGAAGCGGCGTATTGAATTTTTTGCGTTTCACATTCCGATGGGCCTTCGCCAACCGATAAGGAGCCTCGGGCAAACACCGACCAATGAATCGAGCCGCGGACGGAGTCCAAAATTGCGCCCCGAAACGATAAAACAGTCACCAAATAATCAGCGAGATCAACCAAGCGATGAACGTGACTGTTGCGAATGTCATGATGATCCCGAGATAGACCAGTCCGACCAGTGCGTGCCCCATAATGTGTCGGACCTTAGAGCTTTCGGTAATGAGAGTGGGGGCGGTCGTTCCACGTTGGGTCATTTTGGTTGCCTCCCGAAGAGTGAACTGAATAGGGTGCCTCGGCGCCGCGACACTCTGTGTTTTTGCCTAACGGATTTTACGAGCACTTGGTTGTTCCGAAGATTAAAGGTCGCTGGTCCAGCGCTGCAAAAATGAGAGGGAAATGCATTTGCCGTGTGTGACGTAATTCACAAATCCGGGATTTTATTTTTTGCATTGGGGTTCTCCAACGCGACTAGAGCGGTTCACGGATTGATTGAATCGGAAGGGATTCCCTCGGATCGGCGGTTTGTGATTCAAGATGCTGGCTGGAGTGGAGGCCAGCATCTGATGACCCGACCTCTTTCCAATGATCTTCGTGAGCGTGTTGTTGCGGCGGTTGTTGGCGGCGAGAGCTGCCGGTCGGTGGCGGCGCGGTTCGGTGTTGCGGTGTCGTCGGTGGTGAAGTGGTCGCAGCGCTACCGGGCGACCGGCTCGGTGGCGCCCGGCAAGATGGGCGGGCACCGCAAGCCGGTGCTGGAGCCGCATCGCGCCTTCATCCTGGAGCGGATCGGCCAGACGCCGCACCTGACGCTGCACGGGCTGAAGGACGAACTGGCCGCGCGCGGGGTGAAGGTCTCGCACAATGCGGTCTGGCTGTTCCTGCGGCGCGAGGGACTGCGGTTCAAAAAAAACGCTGTTCGCCCTTGAGCAGGCCCGCGCCGACATCGCCCGCCGGCGGCGGCGCTGGCGGTCATGGCAGGCCAGCCTCGATCCGCAGGCGGCTGGTCTTCATCGACGAGACCTGGATCAAGACCAACATGGCGCCGCTGCGCGGATGGGGGCCGAAGGGCGAGCGCCTGCGCGGCTTCGCGCCGCACGGCCACTGGCGCACGCTGACCTTCCTCGGCGCGCTGCGCTGCGACCGGCTCACCGCCCCTTGCGTCTTCGACGGCCCGATCAACGGCGAATGCTTCCGCGCCTATGTCGAGCAGCAACTCGTGCCGGTCCTCAAGCCCGGCGACATCGTCATCATGGACAATCTCGGCAGCCACAAGTCGGCCGCCCTCCGCCAGCATGATCAAGGCCGCCGGCGCCAGGCTCTGGTACCTGCCGCCCTACTCGCCCGACCTCAATCCGATCGAGCAGGCCTTCGCCAAGATCAAGCACTGGATGCGCACCGCCCAGAAGCGCACCATCGACGACACCTGGCGACACATCGGCAGCCTCGTCGCAACCATCGAGCCCAGCGAATGCAACAACTACTTCGCCAACGCCGGATACGCTTCCGTCAAAACGTGAAACGCTCTAGCTAATGACTGCCTATTAGCGAGCGGGTGCGCTAGATTGTCGTCATCGAGCGGACTTGCATTAAGCTGCTATACTCATGCATTCTACCGCCGTATGCCGCTCGCACCAATCGCATCGAAAGATGTCATAGAGCACCTGCGGGCCCTTTTGCGTTCTGACCCATTGACAAGAGGACCAGACCATTGGCTCGCGGCATTTTGCGCAATCAGGTGGCGGAAGGAGGATAGGTGGAGCCATAACGCACCTCGCTGTAGAGGAAAGGCTTATTCCAAACTTCCAGCAACACACCAGTGGCTATCGCGCCGACGAATATTCAAAATGTTAGGCGCGAGAACAGGACTTAATAAAAACACGTCTTTGCTGTGCTGGGCATAGGGATAAGAGGCGATGGGCAAACATTTTGCCTTGCGTGACTTTTTTGCAACGAACCTGATCAGCAGCCTTAAGAGGAACGCGCCTAATCAAAAAGCATGATGGCCGATGATCATCATCAACACGCGCATCTCATCCAGGCGGTGACCCGAGCAAGACGGAACCGCTTTCGCCAGAAGGAGTTATCGCCCAAACAGGAGCGCGATTATGCGCACGGCTATCTGACAACGCTAGCGGTTGCTTCGTTCCTTTTCGCGGGCATTGGCCAGGCTATGGCTCTGGGCACAAGTGGGGCGAGTTCGGGCGCTTCAAATGGGAGCGGTCCGCAAGGCCAAACCGGAGTGCCGACAAAAAATTCGAACACGTTTTCCCCACCCGCTGAACGGCGCCAACAATATGGCTCCTGGAAGACGCTCCTACAACGCGACTACCGGTGCTGGCACCGCGCCAAATGGCGCTCCTATCGGCGCTCCGGGGTCTGGCCCGGGTTCACCCCAACAGCCCTATGATTTGCGGTGAAAAAAGGTAGGCCGCGTTTCCGGTGTCGGGGCCTGTCGAAGTGTCGATAGCCGGCGGGTCGCCCGATCTCTTAACCCGGTAACCAAAAGCCAAATCGAAGGTTGTCCTGTCCTGTGCGCGTGTTATTTAGGTTTCACCGCCCTATTGACGGCGGATTGCTACCGCGCGGTCTTTGCCCCCGCCATGCAGCGCAACATGGCGGGGTTTTAATTTATTGGATATGTGGGAAGTGCCACCTACAAAGCTTGTGGCGCAACTGTCTTTTTCTGCTTCAGTCGCAAGGACGGCAAATTTTCCGCCCACAAGTCGATGGTCGGCTAGGATGTCTCCGGACGCTTGACGACATCTGGCGTACGCCGTTCGCAAAAATTTGTTTGAAGTAAAAGACGGTTAGATGTTGCGCGCAGAATTCTAACTATCGCGGTTCGGGCCAAGGGCCAATCATTTTTCTCGTCGCAGAGGTTTTGCAGCCGCCTAAGCGCCACAAGCCGTGCCGCACGGCGCTTCTTCCTGAACATTAATTCCAGCAACCCTGGCCCAACTAAGGACGAGCGAACGCGGAAGAAGGACCATTACGGCGCCCCTAAATAACTGGCGGTTCGGAGAAAGTGAAGAATCTTGCAGTTTGAATGCTAGCTGGAGACAGCATCGCGCCGATGCTCAAGCTCTCAATTTCTTGTGTATCGCCTTTCGATGCGCGCGAGATACACGCAAAAGGCCGACAGAATGACCGCTACAATAATTAAAGGTGCGACGACCGGAAGGCTCAGCAACACATCCACAAGCCCACCAGTGTCGGCGTGGTCGATGCTGCGGGTTGCTTGGGTTACGTAATTATGGCCATGATTCTGGTTCAGTAATTCGCGTGCAGACGAGATGGTCAGCGAAGGCCAGCTCCCTTGCTCAACAAAGGTCGTTACTTGCCAGCCAACGACAAAAACGATGAATGCGCCAGTTAGAATAGCAGCGGTGAGCACCATGATTTTAGTGACGCGAATGAAACGAGGCAATTCACTCATCGGTATCCCCCTGACCGAGTGATCACCGAATGAGAATCGGGAAAGATGGCTTTTATAAAGCGCTGAAGTCCCGCTCTTTCTTAATGCTGCCGCGATAATCCTATACAGCACAAACAAGAGAAGGCCGGTCCAGGCGAGACTGAGGGCTAATCCAAACGTTACAATTGCCACAGGCCAGATCGCCCGGAGGTGTTTGCGAGACGGCGCTGCGGCCTCCGTTTCTGAGGGCATCGCTTGAGTTTGAGCATAACCATCCAGTTGCGCACTACTGCGGACGCACGATTGTATTTGAGACTGTTCGTTCACGTTGAACACATTGGGAAGAAACGGCGTATTCAACGGTAATTTAAGCAGATTGCCACGTCCGATCAAAAGTAAAATCTAGCCAATTTTTATACCCAAAATGACAATCCGAGCGGATTTCCGACCGAGACGAACGGGCTTCAAGAGCTTCCGAGAAATTCCGCTATCAGCGACCCTTTGCGTTTCACAACCATTACGATCTCAAAATGGCGCGCAGCGATCTAAAGCCCGTCGATATCAGGCGCATAATGAGACAACGGGCCGCTTGAGCGCCGAGGCTAAGGGGGATCCGGATTACCGGCCAAGATGAGCGGCGATAAACTAACCCGCGTCGAATTCATCGACGAGAACGGCGGTGGTCCTGGAGTGCGCCTAAAAAGGCGCCCCTAAGAAATTGATTGGCGTGGCCTCCGTGAGGCTGGAAGCCTCATCGTGTAATCGGTAATCGCCCAGGTAGCGCTTGGCTGGTTTGGCAAAACGAACCCAAATACCTCTCGGCAGGTCGCTTTTCAAGGCCAACGTGTTCGATTACATCGAGCGCTTCTACAAACCGAAACGTCGGCACTCGACGATCGGCTATTTGAGCCCTATGGAGTTCGAGCGGCAGGCTGGGTTAGCTTGGCCAGGTGCCAACCGAACCGGGTGCAGGCCAATGTGGGCTGCTCAACCCAAGGAGTTCGTTTGGCAATTCCGTGTAGCATCGTCTTAGGGCAAGCAGAGACTTTTCGCGGGGCAAATGAATAAAATTGAACTAGCTCCCAAAACCGGCGACTTAGTTATTTTGCAGGACGCGCAGTCAGGTGCCTGGGAAGTAGGCCGCTGGGAAAAGGAAAGTGGTAGCTGGGTCCAAATCGATGGAACCCCTCTACGACTTTTTCCAACACATTGGGCACCCGCCTCGGGTGATCCCGGCGCATCGACGTGGCAAGGCTTGTCGTTTCCCATGCCACTTGCCTCTCGACAAAAACCAGCCCCAAAGCGACCTCGCACTCGTTTCGTCCTGGCTTTCATGGCCGCAGTGATGATCTTTGTGACTGGGTACACCGTTTATGATTTTGACTTTATACAACAGGACTCCTCAAAAATATTATTGGTTCAGCGGCCGACCTAGAGCTTCGCAAAGAGATCGACCGAGTAGATGTTCTCGTCCGCGATCTCGCCGCTGCTCGAGAGAAGATCGCGCTTCTCACTGCACGTGTAAAATCTGTTCAAGCCAAAGCCCTCGAAGCCAATCAAATTGCGGATGCCAAGCAGAAGGATTTGCAAAAAGCGCGCGATGAAAAGACGGCGAGCGCAATAGAATTGCACAGAGAAAAAGATCGAGTAGATGTGCTTATTCGCGATCTCGCCGCTGCTCAAGAGAACATCGCGCTTCTCACTGCACGTATAAAATCTGTTCAAGCCAAGGCGCTCGAAGCCAAACAAATCGCGGATGCTAAGCAGAAGGAATTGCAAAAAGCGCTCGATGAAAAGACGTCGAGCGCGGAAGCATTGGCGCACGAGCTTGCGTCCGCTCGCGAGATTATTTCATCGGGCGGCAAGCAACTCAACGGGGGCGCATTAAAACAAGACGGCGCCTCAACGACTGAGCCGGTCAAACATCCCATCCAAGGGGCAAACAATTCGCCTGTGACGACAGGCGCGGTCCCGAATATTCAAAACCCCGATAGCCGCGCTCCGAAAGTGGCTACGCCTTACCCCCTTTCGCGACCACAGACGCGACCAAGTAAATCCCGTCCAACGGGTGTACCGGCCGTCGCACCGAACAACGCAACAAAGAAAAATACCAAGGCGGAGGTTGCGCACGCGTCGTCGCGATCCAAGTGCAATGTCGAGGCATGCGCCGCCGCCTATAATTCATTCGACAAGTCGGACTGTACTTACCGGCCCTACAAGTTAGGGGGGCGCATTCGTAAGCTGTGCAAGAAATAAGACGGTGGTGATTTGACCAACATTTTGCACCAGGGGAGATGCGAGGCTAAGTCATGTTTGTAAGCGGCATCGGCGGTCGATAGCCGAGCGCGGAATGCCGTCGTCGGCGGTTGTATTGAACGCGCCAGTTTTCGATGATCACCTTTGCTTCTCTGAGATTATAGAAGATCTCGCCATCAGCCCCGACCTGAAAGTCGCCCCCTCTTGGCGGCAATACGCGCTTTTTGGCCGGGGGATCTGGCCGGCAGGATGGTTGTGCGGGGCGCTCGGTGTCTCGCGGGTCTGACGCGACCACCCCGGCACAGAGCTGAAGTTGCCTTATCGTGGCCGTCTGGTTGAGCCGCTCTCGTCGGAATAGCGCCGGCACGCAGGGGTTGTCCGGTGGCTCGCCCACAAGTAAGCCTTTGCTACTTTCTTATTTTATTAGCGAACGCCCGCATATGCTCACCAAAAGTGTCAACCGCGAAACAAACAATTAATATGAAGAATCAATACGTTAGTTGACAGGCGTTGTGCCGTCGTGCCTGCCGAGTGGCAGTGCATTTTTTACAAAGTAGCAAAAAAAATACAGTTCGCAACGGGCGCAAAAT
The DNA here is from genome assembly GCA_963837675.1 of uncultured beta proteobacterium. Classification (GTDB taxonomy): domain Bacteria; phylum Pseudomonadota; class Gammaproteobacteria; order Burkholderiales; family Burkholderiaceae_C; genus Rubrivivax. Next base: position 366,298 of record CAWIOH010000014.1, read on the forward strand.
GAGCCGAGACGCAACGTTTCGTGCCGCAGACCGAATGCCGCGCGAGGATCTCCACCGGCGGGCGGTGAAGTAGCGGCAAATTGCCGAATAGATATTTCTGGCCCTGTACACCCGCTTGGGCGCGAATGGGGCAGTTTCATTCCGCGAACCTATTCCTGCTTATATATATATCCTCTAGCCGCACGATGTCGTCTTCGCCGAGATAGCTGCCGGTCTGCACTTCAATCAGCTCAAGTGGAATCTTGCCTTGGTTAGCGCAATGGATCGTAGCGGCTCCAATGGCGAGTCTCTTAATCGCTTCGACAGCCACTGATTTATCGCTAGGAAAATAGAGTGCAACGGTCACGTTGATCGCCGGATCCGATCAAATTCACGGATCGCAAATTTGCGTCTCGATAACGCGCGAGATTCACACCGCTCCAAGGCTAGCAGTCGTTTGCTGAGCCCATTCCTACTTTTTGCATGCCGGGACTCCCTATCAATCGTTAGCTGATCCCGCGCCTGTCGAGCACGCAGCGTTGACGCGGCCGGTGCGATAGGCGTGCGTCCCCCAATAGCTGCCCCGTCGCGGAGGGCCACGAATGGAAATGCTTGAACTAATCGCTGCAGCCCCGGGCGGGCACGCGGTCGCGGGTTGAGTTTCGCCTTTCTGCATGATCTAATTTATTCGGGGACTGCGCCAACCAATTCATCAGGGAGCCGAATCCAATGCCCCGTCGCGTCCGTCCCATTGCAGTTGCGATCGTTGCGCTTGCGGCCCTATTTGCCGCTTCGATCGGCATGGCCAGCGCCGCTCAAACGCAAGTCCAGCGTGGAAAATATTTAGAACCTATCTCAAAATTGCTGAGCGGGCTTGATCGGCTATAAATGTTGGATGCATTCGACTGAGCGATGAGCAATGGGGAGCGGATCCGGAATCATTTTCCGGAGGAGCACATTGCCGATGGTCGTCCCGGACGCAAACCGATTCCGACACGGCGCGTGCTCGAAGCGGTCCTGTGGATTCTCAACACAGGCGCGCAGTGGCACATGTTGCCGCAGAGCTATCCGAACTACAAAACCGTGCATCGTCGGTTTCAAGCGTGGTGCCACAGCGACGTTTTGCGTCAAGTTCTAACGGATGTTGCCAACGAACTTCGCGACAAAGGGATGCTGGACGAAGAAGAGAGCTTCATTGACGCGACCTTTGCGATGGCCAAGGGCGGCGGCGCGGAGATCGGTCCGACCAAGCGTGGAAAAGGCATGAAAATCATGGCGATAGTGGATCGCCACGGTTTGCCATTGTCGGTGAGTACGCACGCCGCCAATCATCATGAAGTGCGCTTGGTCCAATTGTGCTTTGACTTTTACATGATTGAAGCCAAGCCCGAGATCCTCATTGGTGATCGCGCCTATGATAGTGATCCGCTCGATGACGACTTACGTAAAGATGGTATCGAGATGATCGCGCCGCACCGATCTAATCGCCGCAAGTGCCCCACGCAAGATGGACGCCGACTTCGGCGATATGCCCGGCGCTGGTTGGTCGAACGGTTCTTCGCTTGGCTTCAATGGCAGCGCCGCATTCTCGTCCGCTGGGAGTTTTATCCGAAGAACTTCCTTGGCTTCGTGCAACTCGCCTGCCTCGTCATCCTCTTCAAACGATTTTGAGATAGGTTCTAGTCAGCATCATCCCTTGTACCGACTGCCACACGCCGGGAACCTTTCTCGGCAAACCCGATTTTAAACGTTATCTCGGCGGCTCAGATGTTGGCTTCGAAGTCCCCGGGCTTGGGGTCTTCTACGGTCCTAATCTGACTCCGGACGACCAAACCGGACTTGGCAAATGGACCAAAGAACAAATCGCAACTGCAATCACGACGGGGAAACGACCGGATGGCCGCATCCTTGCTCCACCGATGCCGGTCGAATTTTTCAAGCACCTCACCCATGCGGACGCATTAGCGATCGCCGCTTATCTTAAGAGCTTACCGGCAATCAAAAACAAAGTTCCGGGTCCGTTTGGGACTAGCGAGAAGCCAACATCGTTCGTCTATCAGGTGCTTCCTCCGAACAAGTATGTGCCCACCCCGCCGCCACCCAGTGCACCTGGAAAGTAATTGGAAGACGAGGCGTCGCCTGGGTTTCGAATGGCAAGGGCTCTGAGCTGGGCTAATTTAATTGGCAGTATCAAAAACACCTGCCGTGATCGTTTTATACACGGTAAAGCCTGCCTACGATGTTACTGCAGCCACTCGTAACGTTAATTTATGAGGTTACTTAGCGGCTTGAATTGTCGCGATTGAAGCCGGCAATTACACTTGTCGAGCCATTCTGGCTCGCACCGGTAACCCCGCTAGCCCGAATGGTCGGCGGAGTCGTCGATCATGTTTTTGTGCGGCGACTCCGACTGATTTAGTTTCATGACCTAAAAGATATTGTGGCCACTAAATCTCGCGAGAGAATTAGTGGCCTCACTGTTTTGTGGCAGAGCTGGTGAGGCTCATGTAACTGGCGATCCGGTAACATCGGCGCCCGCAGCGCCGATGGCGTCGCTGAAAGGCGCGTACCGCACGCAAAAAGTCGATTTTGCGGAATGAGAAAATCGTGTGAAAGACATTTAGCATTGTCACTCTAAAATTAAATTTCTTCTGACACTCGTCGGCTTCTATATATCCAAATCATATTGGGAGACTGTGACCTGCCACTGGTCTTTCATCCAGCGGCAGTTAGAGCCTCGACCAATTTTACGCCCTTGGGCGCGGTGAGTGTACCGGCATACGCCGCTGGAGTTTTGTACCCGAGCGAGGAGTGCGGCCTCGCGGTGTTGTAGTCGGTGACCCAGGCTCCGATGAGCTGGCGCGCCTGATCGAGATCGAGGAACAGGCTTTCGTTGAGTAGCTCGTCGCGCATCCGTCCGTTGAAGGACTCGATGTAGCCGTTCTGCATCGGCTTGCCCGGCGTGATGTAATGCCATTCAACTCGATGATCCTTTGCCCAGCTCAAGATTGCGTTTGAGGTGAACTCGGTGCCGTTGTCAGAGACGATCATCTGGGGCTTGCCACGCGCATCGATGAGCATCGTGAGCTCACGCGCCACCCGTATGCCTGAGATTGAGGTGTCGGGGATCGCCGCCAGGCATTCACGCGTCACATCATCTACAATGTTGAGGATGCGGAAGCGCCGGCCAGGGGCGAGCTGATCGTGGACGAAGTCGAGGGACCAGCGCGCGTTTACCTTGGCCTCGACCAGGATCGGTGTTCGGGTTCCGACGGCTCTGCGTCGAGCCTTGCGCTTGCGAACCATCAGCCCTTCCTCGCGGTAGAGCCGATAATACCTGCTCGACACCAATGTGCTGAGCGACTTCGCACGCGGCGAACCGGCCGTGATGGCGCGGCTTCGTCAGGAAGCGCCGCTGCAATTGGCGAGTTCGGTGATCACCGAGATGGAAGTCGAATACGGGCTTGCGCGCAATCCCGGCCTCGCGCCGCGCGTGCGCGAAGCCATGCGGACGCTTCTGGACACGATTTCGATCTTGCCGTTCGAGCGCGAAGATGCCCGCGTGGCGGCACAGTTGCGTGCAAGCCTGAACAGCCGAGGTACTCCCATCGGAGCCTATGACCTGTTGCTTGCGGCTTGTGCGTTGCGGCGGGGCCTCAAGATCGTGACGCACAATGCGCGCGAGTTCGTTCGCGTCGGGGGACTTGGGCTGGAGGATTGGCGCAGCCTTTCAGAATAGCAGAACGAACCCAAAGGTGGCCCCAGGGAGCCCTCGGTCGGTGTGACCACAATCCGACGCCCTGGAAAACGCGGGAATTGAGTTCATCGACGAGAACGGCGGAGGCCCGCGCGTGCGCTTACGCAAGCGTCAGAAGAAGTAGCAATACTCTAACTTTTATGTAGATAAGCGCCACGCGGCGACAATGCTTGATCTCATTGAAAAACCGTTCGACCAGATTTCGGGCTCGATACAGATACGGGCTGAAGCAGATCGGCTCGTTGCGGTTGCTTCTTGGCGGGGTATTGGCCCAAGCGCGCCGCTTGGCGGCAAGCGCCCTTATCCAGTCCGCATCATAGCCACGATTTGCACAGACACCTTAGACACGTCTCGCACTTGCGCACCCTTTTCCGCCCAGCTACGCCGCGTTCGAACGCAACAAAGGCAAAGCCCCGGCTCGGGGAAGCCGGGGCTCGCTGGATTTGGTGGCTTAGTTTTGTGGCAGGACCGCGGGAACGGACCCTACGCTCATTATATTGCCGCACCGCAATGTCATAGGCAACCCCTCGTCGGCGGCGTCGGCCACACCACCATCAGCCCAAGCCAAAGAACCACGACGCAGAACGCCCGGCTGGTGAAGGCCGGGGCTCGCCGGATAGGGAGATTGAAGGCTGTCACCGCGGGAACGGCCCGCGCTTCCATGCTGACGCACAAGTTGGCTAAATATCTGCCTTGGATCGGCTGGAGACACTAGCTATGCATTGGTGTCCACACTCAAGTAGCCTACCCGCGCAGCCCGCAGACTCGAAATCATTTCACCGAACACTGCACTGGTGTATCCTCATGCGCGGAATGGCCTCGTGGCGTTAGTTGGCGGGAGGTTGTTATGGACAGCATCACTTACGTTATCTTTGTGGGCGCCGCTCTGGTTCTTATGTGTTGGGTGGCGGTGCAATTTTTGGCGCGAAGTGCTCTGAATGGTCCGGTAGAAAGCGCGCGCAAACTGCACCTGCCGGACGACATGCAGTAGCCTGGCGCCTATCAAACACTAGCAGACAACGGAAAGCGCAATCGTCCGAAACGTCTCGCGTCGCGACAGGCTGGTTTCACTCCGCGCCTGCTTAGCGTTGTTCGGGCGCAGGCTCCACTCAGCTCCTTGCAATTAAACAACAACAACCGCGCCTCACTCGTCCGTACCGAGTGTGATCGGTACGGCACGCTACGACTTATTGCGCTTTCACAGTCGAACGGTTGTGGTGCTGTGCATCAGCATCACGCTCTATTTTCGCTCCTGTGGAAATCTTAGATACGGTGACAGCCAAGGAGCGTCACGATGGCCGAAAGCATAGAGAACTTGATGCGGAAGGGCCGTCGGATAAACGCCGAAGCGAAAGCGGCATTGGAATACGCCGCAGAGACGCGTGCAAATATGAAAACGAAATTAGCCGAAGCGAGAAAGTACATCGCTAAATGCCGTCAATTCCTTGACACGCCGTCTCGTGAGCGGAAAAGCTAGGGTCGCGTGTATTGGCCAGCGACAACCGGCGCTTCTTGCTTGCGCTTGGTAAGATGCGAAGCCGCGCGGGCACTGGTATAGAGACGCGACGCGCGTCTACCCACAAAGAACAGGGCCGCTAAATTAGCGCACGGGCTTGTCGTCGTCGTCCGAAGCCTCGGTATATGGAACTCCGCACTCTTCGCATTGAAAGGTCCGAAGCTCGGGCAGGTCGCCAACACGGGGAATAGTGCGCACGAGCGTCATGGGACCAGCGCACGAAGGGCAGGGCGGAACCCGCTCGGTATCGGTCATCGCGTCGAGAGTACATCAGAGCAGCGTCGGTGTCTTACGCTACTTCAATGTTCCGAGCCATTTTTCTGGCTCAATGAAGCGAACCCCGACCCGATTTCCCTTACGCCACACGAGTTGGCACTCGACTTTGTCTCTTGCATCGCGATTGGCAATGAGAGGGAAACGGGTTGGCAGGATCGTGTGTCGATCGAATTGGAGTTGCGCGCCGGCGACTGTGATGTTCGTGACCGTGCAGCGTATGTAATTGCCCTTTACGCCGCCAATCCAACCTGGGGCGTCGGTTGGAATACGGCGGTGCTGCCGGGCATCAGGCTGAAACACCATTCGCAAAAAGTAGCCTCTAAATTCTTACCAACCTATTGAGCGAAAAGTTCTAAGTGTACCGGACTTGGCATAGCTTTATTCGTATAAGAGCTCACTTCGCACGCCAGAATTAAAGAAGATACAACCCCCGGCCGACAAAGCCTGTGGAGGTTAGCCGACCGGGGTCCGTTGTGGCTGTGACGGGATTGATGTCGTCACGGCAAAACCCTAAAGATTTTCAGTTCCGGTGACAATGGGCCTGATCGCGCGTCAATTAGGCTTGACCCAATCGGATGTGAGAAACGCCTTGGTAGGTGATACCTTGCGACCTGCGCGTAGAACGGCGTCGGGTATGAAGCCGCCGACAGCGCCGCCCGAAATGCCACCGCAAAAAAAGCGATCGCAGCGATTCGGAGCAAGTAGCTACCCTGCAATCAAGGCAGCCACTTGTCGAATTTTATCTCGAATAATCAGCCCGCATAGGCTACTCGCTGCTGGGCTTGCGCCTCAGCAGTCGTCTTTGGCTCAGCCGGCAATTGAAGAACGGTTGCTTGCTGGCCTTGCCGCAGGTGAGTGAGCAGCACGAGCTTGCCGTCCGGAAATTCCAGTGCGTCGTGATGAACGGCAACTTCTTTTGTGTTGATCTGTCGGAATACCGCTGTCTTGTGCTTGATGACGCGCTCGCGCCAAGCTAACCAGCCAGTCGGCATGTATGCCACGTTGTCGGCAAAGGACAACTCTGTTCCGGGCCGCAGGCAGACCGCCATGCTCATATCTTCCGGTGCTGCAAACCCTCGCGTCCCAGTGCCGAATTCCCAACTCGTCAGCTTATCGCCGACTTTCGCAGGTCGTGAATTGACGTTGAGAAGGCTATAGTCACACATTGTGGAACTCCCCGATTGGGAAAGCCCCTCAGCCATCTCAATCTTACACCGTTCTAAACCCACGTGCAGTAGGGCAGTTTGAGATAATGATCATCCCGCGTTTTCTCTGCCGTAAATTGAAGTTGGGGTGCACGAGATGCCGACCGCTCGATTTGCTACGGCGTGCGGTACCAGAGTATGACGATGCCCAGCACGATGGCGACGATGAGCGCGGTCAGCAGCGCGTGTTCCACGGCGATGATCTCCGTGTAGGTGACGGCTGGACTAACACTACGTCGGCTCTGGAGCTGTCTGGAAGTCACGGTTCTTCGCTGCGCGCTCTGCTCAGGGTTACCCGCTGATGAACGGGAACGAATAAAACTGGGGTCGATCTGCCAGCCGTTGCTTGGAAACACCCACGAGGAGCCGAACGGTCCTCAGATCGAGGGCTGGCGCGCCACAGCGATGATGCGCGGTCGTCCGTGGCCGTTGCAGCGCGGGCGGCGCACGTCGTGTAGCGCGACGCGAATCGAAGCCTCGGGATCGCGGGGCTTCATGCACAGGTCTAGATCGGTTCGTCATGTTCGAACAAAACGATCGCATACCCGAGACGATTGAAGCCGTTGACAACACGGGCGGCCATGTCCCACCTAACTTCATCCGGCATCGCACCGTCAGCCGTCGCGTAAAAAGAGCGGATCCTCGTTTATTGAGGCAGCGTATCTTTTAAATTCGTCGCGGCTAACAACAGTGCTGTGATTTGGGTGTTGCTGTTCATACTCACGATGGCTGCTACTAGGAATAAATCTTAGTTTTCTTTGGTGGATCGCAGAGACAAAAGTCTCGTACCGTGCGTTGGTTTCGCTATTTGCATATAAAACATTCGGCGGCAATCCCATCCATAAACGAGATGCGCCTCCCAGTGTGTACCGGTGTTGAAGTCTGAATGCTTTATAATTCAGAGCCGGCGATATAGCATCTAAGGGCGCCTTGACTAACGTTTGATAGGCGACTGGAAGCAGGGCAAACCATATTGCGCTCACTAAGGTGCAAAATCCGGTCATCAAAATAAATGGCGCAGGCAAACCCAGAATCATTGCCCAGATGGTGCCACCCACGAAAACCACAAGTCCGGCGAGACCCAAAACTCCTGCAATTTGCCAGGCGAATCCGGTCCAGTCCGGCCGTTTCGTGGTGAGAACAGAAACAATGGTCATATCAGCCCAACGCAATATTGCGGGCTTTCATGTTTCCATCCAGCGGAACCCAATGACAAATTAAAACAACGAGATTGGTTAAGTGTGCGGACATATTCCCTTAATTTTTCCAAATCGCGCTCGCCAACAAGATCGCCCGAATGAGGTGGGCGATGATGACCAGGAGCAAACGCTACAAGGAGCCTACCGCATTGGCGGCGTAAAAGAGATCGCGCCGGCTATCTGGCGTCGCGAATGTCCCACCTGCGACATCGGCTGGCCGCTCATTGGCCGGTGCTAAAACTCGTACGCGCGGCAAACTGCAGCGGCCCATTTCGGCGCGATTTAGACGCTTGGCGCCTCAAGCTACTTCTATATTCTCCCGCCGGCCGAGAGCTACTAGAACCCCCGATATGCTCTCAGGCCCGAAGTCCCCGGACGCAGAAGCGCCGGGGGTGCCGATGGCGAGTCAATGCTGCTAAGGTCTGATCAAGCCTCGTACTTAAACGAGAGTGCGACGCGGGTACGGAATGCCGTGACCCTTCCTTTCTCGACCTTCATGTCCATCTTGATGACTTCCGCCACGCGCAGATCACGAAGTGAACTAGCGGCTGTTTCCACCGCACATCGACCAGCGTCCTCCCATGATTTTTCGCTGACGCCTACAACATCGACAATCCGATAAACGGAATCCGAATTCTTCTTCGCCATTCGATCGATCCTTTCCAGACTGAACTGACCTTGCACGATCATTGCTGACACGCGACTGCATCTTACCCCAAAATCAAGGTATATCGCTTGCCCGACTAGCCATCCGCACGATGTCGGCTTCTGGGCCCTTCGCGACATGTTGCATTGCCGCATGACTTCTGTCGCAAACGGGGAAGAGCGAACATGAACCGCGCCCCAGCTCGCGCGAAAATTCAATGAATGCGATAGCAATACGACCTATCGCAACGGGCTTCATCGCCGATAGGAGTGTCAAGCCGCCTATCTCGTAACGGCGGCTTCATACTGAACAGCTCAGTGCAGCCCGCGCGCTTCTGGGGTGGCGCCAGGAAGACTTGCTCAAGCCGCTGCGATACCTCGCTTTGTGGCTGCGCACTCCCGAACCGATGCGCGTCCATCGACGTGGACGGCAGCAAGGCTTGGGGACCAGCCGCTCGGCGTTACCGAATAGGGCTCAAGGTTCCATTTTTGTGTGCTCCCGATGCAACACACTCCAATAATGATCAGCAGCCTCCTTGTGCAAGTCGATCGGTTGAAGTGAAAATTGGCACTTCACAGAGGGCACAGCCTGATCGGACATATGCAAAAGCAACGCAAAGCCGCTGGAGACTCGATCGAGAGACGAAATAAATTCATCGAAGATCTCAAACGCCTCCGGGAAGACGCGTTGGCCGCGTTGGAACGGGAAGGCTACGACGTCGAGGGAAAAACCCCGTCTGAAATTCGAGAGGCACTTAGAAAAGTACCGCGCGCGCGATTTCGGAAAATGGAGACCTAAGACTGTCAAAATATCCGGTCCGTGTGTAACCACGGTGATCCGAGGGCGTACGATGTCGGCATACAGAACAAGGGAAAAAAGACTGCTTGAGCTGAAGCGTTCAGATTGGGCAATGCTGTTTGTTGGCGTGGTGCTCTGCGGCTTCGCAACGTTAATTCTCCTTTGATGCACCGGCCAGCCGAAAGTCGACTCCCGCGCTCGGTTGCCCCGTCGTTTTCTCTGCGGCTCGCCCGGTGTGGAGGCGGGAATGGCCCTTCAAGCACAGAGGTCAATTGATCCTCAAGTTTCGTTTGCTGCGGCAGACTGGGATGGGCACAGCCTCGGCATGGCGATCCGGGAATTTGTGATCGAGCCGAACACACTAGATCTAGGCAATGTAGTTGGGGCTTTCAGAAGCGATGGGTGGATTTGGCTGCGGCCGAAAGATTTTGACCCTGCAATTTCCTTCAATGAGTTTAGAACCTATCTCAAAATTGCTGAGCGGGCTTGATCGGCTATAAATGTTGGATGATTTGACTGAGCGATGAGCAATGGGAGCGGATCCGGAATTATTTTCCGGAGGAGCACATTGCCGATGGTCGTCCCGGACGCAAACCGATTCCGACACGGCGCGTGCTCGAAGCGGTCCTGTGGATTTAACACAGGCGCGCAGTGGCACATGTTGCCGCAGAGCTATCCGAACTACAAAACCGTGCATCGTCGGTTTCAAGCGTGGTGCCACAGCGACGTTTTGCGTCAAGTTCTAACGGATGTTGCCAACGAACTTCGCGACAAAGGGATGCTGGACGAAGAAGAGAGCTTCATTGACGCGACCTTTGCGATGGCCAAGGGCGGCGGCGCGGAGATCGGTCCGACCAAGCGTGGAAAAGGCATGAAAATCATGGCGATAGTGGATCGCCACGGTTTGCCATTGTCGGTGAGTACGCACGCCGCCAATCATCATGAAGTGCGCTTGGTCCAATTGTGCTTTGACTTTTACATGATTGAAGCCAAGCCCGAGATCCTCATTGGTGATCGCGCCTATGATAGTGATCCGCTCGATGACGACTTACGTAAAGATGGTATCGAGATGATCGCGCCGCACCGATCTAATCGCCGCAAGTGCCCCACGCAAGATGGACGCCGACTTCGGCGATATGCCCGGCGCTGGTTGGTCGAACGGTTCTTCGCTTGGCTTCAATGGCAGCGCCGCATTCTCGTCCGCTGGGAGTTTTATCCGAAGAACTTCCTTGGCTTCGTGCAACTCGCCTGCCTCGTCATCCTCTTCAAACGATTTTGAGATAGGTTCTAGTACTAAAGCGCGCGAGAGCTATGGTCATACCTGCACGCCGATCTATGAGGATGGAAGTTTCTTGGCGCGACCTGGGCAGGCGGAAGAAATAATTCGTCAGGGCATCGGGCGCTACCGCTGTGATCGTATATCGAATTCCTTGCTGCTAAACGAGCCACAATCTCTCCTCCGAGTACTTCATCATCTTAGCCGCTTTGCGGCGGTCTTTTTAGTCAATGATAGATCAACAACGTATGGCGACATCGATCTGATCTGGCCGGTTGAGCTAAATGTTGATCTGTTGAGTCACACCATCAAATATTGGTCTGAATGGGCAGAGAAGTCTCCGTCATTTGAGGCGATCAAGAGAGTTGCCAAGAATCTAATCGAATCCTGGAAACAATTGTTTGAATTTGTTTTGGATGGTGATTTGGCTCTCGTGGCCGCAAGCGTTGGTACGGAGCATTTTAAAATTGAGCGACTCACGCTGACGAATAAACACTTGATCGATGTTTGGACAGGCGACGTAGTTACGAGGGCGTGCGGGTTTGATCGGATCATTCGTGAAAAGCGCTGGAGCGAAACAATGCTGACAAGACGATAACTCCGCTCCGTAATCGGTGTCGGTGCCCAACGCGCTTCCCGAATTGGGCGGAGTCTACTTTGACACGAATGAAATAGTCGGGCGGCGGGGCGCGATGTCCCGGACGAACGACCCAAGTGGTCAATCGCTCGCTTCTGCGGTGGCCAGGCCAGACTCGCGAAAAAATCCACAGATTTCCGAACGTATTAGCTCTGTACAACATCTGATGGCGGTGGCTTCACGGACCGAATCAGCTATGAGGGCACGTTCCCACAAAGGTTTGCGCGGCGGCTGATTTCGACAAGGAGCGTTCATTGACCGCTTTTCCCTCTCTGTACCTGGACGGTGAGGACAACGCGCCAATGATATCGCCGAGACCCCGCCGAGTACCAGTTTTACGGCGACGATGCCGAGGGGGTTTATCTATGGGTGAATGTCAGTAACACGACAACAGTCTATGGGCCGGGCCACGTTCCGGCAGGCCGTGATACAACTCCCTATACCAACATAAGCAACACTAAGTCCGGTACAGGATCGCCTCCCGATCCTTACAAAATCACTACAGTTATGTCTGTGCCGAACACCAACTTGCGTCTCACCCAGCTTGCCACTTATGTGTCGGGCGCGGAGTTTGTCCGGCTCGACTTCACCCTGGCCCAGATTGGCGGCAGCGCGCCCATTACCGCTACTCTGTTCCATGCCGCCGACCTCTATACGGGCGGTAGCGACTTGGGTTACGGCTACTACGACTCATCTACCGGAGGCGTTGGCGATTACTACACTCGAACCAACAATACGGTTCTCTACCAGACATTCGTGCCGAACGTACCCGCCAATGCCTACGAGGAAAGCTACTACAACGCTATCTGGGCCGCGATAGGCGACACGGGCGGCCCTGGTGCAGGCTTTGACAATACGATCATAGCCAATAACGAGCACGACTTAGGCGCTGGCCTCCAATGGAACCTGACCATCCCGGCTAACGGCAGTGTCACGGTAGGCGATACCGACCTATTCAGCCCCCACTCCTCGCTCTGCGGCTCGTTCAGCGATGTGCCTTACGGCAGCTACAACTACGAGTTCATCTACTACCTGGCTTGCCACGGCATTGTGAGCGGCTACAGCGATACCACCTTCCGCCCGAATAACTTTATCTCAAGAGGCCAGTTGGCGAAGATGGTTTCCAACTCGGCGGGTTGGAGCGATCCCCCTGGCGCGCAGATCTTCCAGGATGTATTGCCCGGAAGCACCTTCTACGACTTCGTCCAGCGGATCGCTTCTCGCGGCTACATCAGCGGATACCCATGCGGTGGAGCGGGAGAGCCGTGTGTGGGGCCGGGCAATCTGCCTTACTACAGGCCAACAGACAACGCATCGAGGGGGCAAATCTCCAAAATTGTTGCCAATGCCAAAGGCTGGACCGAGAACCACTCCAGCCAATCGTATCAGGACGTGGTAATCGGCAGTACCTTCTACCAGTACATCGAGCGACTGTCCAGTCGCAGCATCGTCAACGGGTACGTTTGCGGTGGAGCGGGAGAGCCGTGCATTGGGCCGGGCAATCTGCCCTACTTCCGGCCCTCCGCCAATGCTACTCGCGGGCAGGTAAGCAAGATCGTGGCTAACTCGTTCTTCCCCAACTGTTGCGAAGCAATAGAGCCGTAGCATGATCTATGGATACAGTGGAGGGGCTTGTCGCTAACCAGCCCCTCCACTCTATCTTGTCTGCAAATGGGACCTTAGCCCGATGCCTTTGTGGGTACACTATGCTATTCTGAACCAACCCAACGAAGGAGCACACTTTGTCCGAACAGACCCAATACGATCTTGGCGGCGGCCTGATCATGCGGAAAGCCACGCTTGCAGACCGCGATCAGGTAGCAGACTTCCACGCGAACACGCTTGTCGGCGCGCATGAGACACCACCGCTTGAGCGCCTTCGCGGTTTCGTACTCGACTTGATGAGCGAGGAACACCCAACATCGGGTGCCGAAGACTGGACAATCGTAGAGGACACCAACACGGGCAAGATAGTCTCCTCAATGGTCCTGATGTCGCAGGTCTGGACTTACGAAGGCATCCCCTTCAACTTCGGCCAGCCCGACATCGTCAGCACCGATCCCGGTTACCGCAGGCGCGGCCTTGTGCGCGCCCAGCTCGATTGGGTCCACAAATGGAGCGCGGAGCGCGGCGAATTGGTGCAGGGCATCACAGGCATCCCCTGGTACTACAGGCAGTTCGGCTACGAGATGGCTCTCAGCCTCGATGGCAACCTTGTAGCATACAGGTCGCAAATCCCCAGCCTTGCCGAAGGTGCGACCGAGCCGTACACTTTACGCCCCACGACCCCCGGTGATGTACCATTCATCATGTCAATGTACGCGCGGCACCATCGCGCTCTATGCTGGCTTCACTGCGCGAAGAATCGATGTGGCGCTACGACCTCGATGGCCGCAGCAAATCAAACGGCGCTTACAGGGATTTCCGCATAATCGAAACGCCCGAAGGCGAAGCAGTAGGCGTGTTGATACACTCGCATCGCCTCTGGGATACCACCATTAGTGTCTCACTCTACGAGCTAAAGGCAGGAGTACCGTTCCTGGCAGTTACGCCTACCGTAATGCGCTATCTGAACAAAGCAGGCGACGAATTCGCCAAACGTGGGAATGGTGAATTCGGGGAGATCGCCTTCAATCTTGGGGAGAAGCACCCCGTTTACGATACCATCTCAAACAGGCTGGTCCAGCTACACAAACCCTACGCATGGTATATGCGCGTGCCAGATATGCCCGCGTTCCTGCGGCACATTACCCCGGCCCTCGAAAACCGCCTTGCCGAGTCGGCGCAATCAGGTTATACGGGCGAGATCACCCTCAGCTTCTACCGCAACGGTATCAATCTCATCTTCCAAAATGGGAGCATATCCGTAGAAGAATGGAAGCCCTCGCACGTCGAAGATGGTGATGCCGCCTTCGTTGACCTCACCTTCCTGCAACTACTGTTCGGCTACAGATCCCTGGAAGAGATCCAGTACGCCTACCCCGATTGCGCAACCGCAACGGACGCTGCTCGTGCCCTGCTGCCGATCCTGTTCCCCAGGAAAGAGTCGAATGTCTGGTCTGGTGGATGAGTTCTGGCCTTATACATCACCAGCGGCAAGTAGGAATATGACCGCCAGTGGGAATATAACAAATGAAGCGATTGCCGGAAGCGTCCACATCCAACGCAAACGTATCTTCTTTCTGAATATGAGTACCGTCAGAACAGTACCCACGCAAAGCCAAAGTATGAGTACGGAAAGAACTATATAGGCAAGTAGCACTTCGCCCACAGTTTCTCCATAGCTCGGGTAAAAAGTATCCGGCTTTCCTAAGGTTAGAACAAGCTGTAGGACTCCACCCAGCACGTATAGAGTCGGTGCAAGAAACAGGAGATAAAGAACAGGGATCACAAATGGCTTCAAATTGGCACCCAATATCATGTGTGCCTGCCTAAATAGAAGTCTTTAAGCCTGCGTGAAACGCTTCAAGTTCGCATAGCCCTATTAACTTGTTTATATGCCAGGATCGATACTTAGCTCTACCTACCCCAGCTAAGACCCGAAGGCGCGTCAATATTCGCGTTCTCGGTCAGCCTCTGCGGGCTATCAAGCGCGGGTATGCCGTTGGCATCAACATCGAAATTAGCGGCATAAATATCAAATGATGTTTTTGCAGTCCCAGGTACGCAATCTTTGTGCTGTCGGGCGACCATGCGGGCGATCTGGAAGCGCCGTCAAATGTCACCTGCGTTGTGGTAGGATATTCGTCTGTCCACGTAGTGGTATCGCTGCTGACCACGTAAATATTGGTCTTGCCGCCTTCTCTCATCGCGAACGCTATCCACTGGCCGTCGGGCGACCATGCGGGATCATACGCGCCTTCTTTGAAGTCGGTGAGCGCCGTCCACTTGTCGTTGATGGTATTGTATACCCATATCTGCCCGATTGCCCCGTCGGTCAGGTAAGTAGTCACCACTATCTTCTCGCCTGTGGGCGACCACGACGGGTGCTCTACGGTCTGCTTGCTCCAGTCGAGGCCGGGAGGGCGAGCCAGCACGCTTGTCGCTGTGCCCGGTTCGTGATCGGATGATACCACCCGCAGGTTGGGATACTCGGTACCGATATCAGATGTAAAGGCTATTTCATTCCCTGTAGGTGACCACGCAGGCCAGTTGGCCCACAAAGCCAGCGTATTATATCCGTCGCTTACACCCGGAATCTCCACCTGCCCTACTTCAACATCGGGGCGATAATCGGTGAGCGCGACAGGGTTCGCAGGGTCGCTTATATCCAGCTTGAACAGGTCGGAAAAACCTTCGTCAATGCGAGTGTAGACCAGTTCTGTGCCGTCGGGCGAAAAGGATGGGTAGGTGTCGCGCTTGTCCTGCGCGTTGGCGGGCCCTGCGGTTAACTGCTTCGCTTCGCCGCCACGATAGAGCCACAAAGCTCCTGAGCGCGCGTAAGCGATTTTGCCCCCCACATCGAGGCCGCTTAGTATACTGGCCCGATTGTTGTTCGAGCGACCCCATGAGGTCGCCGCTATAAGTAACATTATCCCCAGGACGGAGAGTACAGCGATTTTTCTAACCAAGATTATTCCCTCTCCAGCGCATCCATATCTTATAAAGCAGGTGGTTGTAAACGTAGTCGTATGCGCCCGGATATTCTATTTCTCTGCCCCCAAAGCCGCGTTTGAACCAGTATACACCACGCAAACCTGAGCGTGTATTTATTGGGGAAACCTCAGATCCCTCTTCCTCGCCTTCGGCGGGTGGGTCCGGTATGCCCCAGAAATCGTACTTTGTGCAACCATTGGCCTTTGCCCACTTCATCGCTTCCCACTGAAGCAGGTAGTTGGGCATATGCTCGCGTCCCCTGTTGTCCGACGCGCCGTACATATAGATTGCTTCGTTCCCGAACCTCAAGGCGAGCAAGCCCGCGATTGGCCCCTGCGCCCTCTCGGCTTCGTCAGGGTGGTCAGCCACCAGCAGAGCCATAGTATCCAGCCCGTTCGGCCCGAAAGTGCGCCACAAAGCGTCATAATATGGAAACGTATGAATGCCGAATTCGTCGCGCGTCCCGTTCGTTTCCAGCAAAGCATGGAAGGCGCGCAAATCGTTGTACGACTCGGCGCGGCGCACAATCACGCCCCTTCTGCCCGCGAGCCGCAAATTATACCGCGTCTTGGGCTTCATCCCCTTGAGCAGTTCGTCCTCACTGCCGCCTATATCCAGCACCCATGTGCGGGCGGGCTGCAAGCGCCCCGATGGGCGAAATCCAAGTGTAGACATCTTGCGGTCAATCACACTTTTGGTGGTTGTTCCATCAAGGGCGATATCAGGCTCAACCTTGAGGAATATCGCGCCCCGCTTCCTGCTTTCCGCGTGAACCGAGCGCCAGAATGCCCGCTCCGTGACCCCATCATTGTATGAGCGGGAAATGTAACAGGGCCTCTCGGCACATAAGCAATAGACAGGCGCAGCGGCAAGCGTGGGTCCGACCTGAATAGCACCTGCCCGTAAATCGACCTCGTTGTTGCGTCGATATGGTGGTTCGCGGTGTCGTGTTTGAGTTCGCCTGTTTTGTGAAGCGCAAGCCTGTGGGGCGACCACCCGGTCGAGCGTTTGAACTCGCCCAACCCCACGATTGGAGCAGCGATGCGCCCTCAGAACCAAGAATCGGGTCCCAGTCGTGTTGCAGGATGGGTACCCTTGTAACAAAAGGATACGCAGGTGAACTTGAGCCGTCGAAGGCGGCATCGCCTTCTATAGTCTTCTCAGAAAGAACCTTACTCATTTACGCCGAATGGTTTAAGGTGGATGTGCGCGGGTCGTGGAAGCGGGATTGAGTGCGTATCAATGCAAGGCTCGCCGTCCGGTAGCATAAACTCGCTGTTATCGGCGTGATCGTAGCTGGCAGGGTGCGCCATTCCGCCCTTGTTCTCCTGCGAATGCATAGCGCGTTCCCGGTCGCCCGCGTTTCGCGATCGGTCTGCCGTTGGGCCGAACGTAGCGTTGTAGCTCACCGCGCCGTAGGTGTAGACGCCGCGTATATCGCTTCCACTTCCCTGCACCGCCCTTAGTTGAATGCTGGGCGCGCTGGGCGAATTGCGGAATATGCCGGGCAGCGATGTGATCTCCCGTAAACCATCAGCGGCCTCGATTAGCTCGTTGGACGTCCTGATACCGAACGATATCACCTCGCACCGCACTCCCTTTAGCTGTATAGCCTCAGCAAGCGCACGAAATCGCCGTCGCCGCTTACCAGCACCACGACATCCAGGTTCTCGGACAGCAGCATAATATCAACCGCCATCTCAATATCGAGATTGGCCTTGATCCGCCTGCCCTCGTACTTGTGGATGTCTTTGCAGATCACCTTGTAGCCGTTGGCGCGCAGGAAATCTATGAACTTGCGCTGGTTAGGATTATCAGGGTCAACGCCCGTATAGGCACACGCCCTGATCAGGTCGCGCCCCGCCAGTGCAGAAATCAAGCAAGCGGCAGTAGTTTACTTCAACCCCGGCTGATTTCGCCGAGTAAAACAGGTTAGATACGTCTACAAAGACGCCTACGTTGTGAGCCATTTTCTATCCCCTTCCATAGCTGTATAATATGCGGATCTTCTGATACCATTCGTGGCCTTAATGCGCAAAGTGTAATGATGCAAACCGTTATTATATCCGAATCAGACCTTAATTACGCCCGATCAGGCGAAACTTGCCCTAAATTAGCTTCTGTAATATCCCTGCAAGCCTGCGTACCGCTTCCTCAATATCGGGCGCGCTGATCAGGCTGTAGCCCAGCCGAAGGTAGGTTCCGGGCGTCTCAGGACGTTGGGCGAAGCACGGTGCACCCGGCAAATACTCGACCCCCTGCTCGCGGGCAAGCCCCGCTAACACGGCGTTACCACCCTGGGTGGCAGCCACACCCAGACGAAGAATTCGCCCGAAGGACGTGTCCAGCGCGCTTCAACAGGGAAATAGCGGTCGAGTGCGCCCAACATGGTATCGCGCTTGACCCTGTAGGCCGCGACCAGATCCTTTATATGCGCCGCGAGCACTCCATCCCGCCCGTATTCCAGCGCGACCGCCTGGGCGAACGCCGATGCGCCGCCCTCGTCCTTCAACAGCAGCATCCTTCGTATGATCTCAGGTTGCGCCACGGCCCACCCCAGCCTGATCCCCGGCGCGAGTATCTTCGAGAATGCGCCTGTGCGTATCACCCGCCCATCCCTCATTGAGCGCGTACAGCGTCGGCGGCAGCGGCCCCGACTCTGCATCGTAATATAGCTCCCTGTAAGCGTCGTCCTCGATAATCACCATGTTATATTCGCGTGCTAATTCAATAAGCGCCCGCCGCGAAGTCTCAGGCAGCGTAAGCCCCGACGGATCTGAAATGTAGGGATCGTGTAGATGATGCGCGCCTTTTTACCCTTCGCCAGCAGATCGCGCACAAGCTCATGTGTGCGCCCTACATCAATGCCCTCTGCCCCAACAGGCATATTCCGCAGTTCGGCCCCCGCCCGTTGAAGTATGCTCAGCGCGCCCGGAAACGACGGCGCTTCCACCAGCACAATATCGCCCTCATCGATCAAGGCCCGCGCCGCCAATCCGATAGCCGCCGACGCGCCGTTGGTGATCACAATGTTCTCGCGCCCAACCCGGATATATTCTTCAGCAAAAAGCTTTTCGGCCATCATATCCATGAACGCAGGCTGGCCCTGCACAGTGCCGTACTGCAAAGCGATCCCCGCCGCCTCCGGGTCATCCAGCACTCTCTTTGCCGCCGCCTCCACGCCCGCAGCCGGGAACAGCGCCAGGATCGGGGTTGCCGTAAGCCAGCGAGAAAGGCGCGGTCACCCCCGCCACGTACCACGCGGTACCCCCTCCAGCCACCTTGCGCGACCAGTGCGGGGAGAATGATTGTGCATTGTCATGTGTCATTGTCCAGGCACCCTCTCACCGTATTCTATTGCCGCATCTATATCATTCTTGACATTTGTAGCCTTTTCCTTGTCCATGGTGACGTAGACAATTTGCCTGGTGATCGGAGATCTTGATCTGCACCGTATAAATCTGCTGACTAAACCAGTTAAACATCATCAGGACAATGCTAAAGGATGCTCCGTGAAGATAGCATCCAGACTATATCTGCTATCCAATGCCACCGCCCCGAATGTCTGCTTGCCAGTTGCGCCAGTTGCTGTCCTGCACTCATTAATAGGAAAAACAATGATACGTTTGATTGCGGTGCTATGCCTCTTATTTTGACCGACTTGATATCACCCAGGCTGTATTTTGTGCTACCAACGAACAGCGTCCCTTTCTGTATCTCAGGCACGGGGACTAACCTGTTATTCACTTCAGGATACACAGCGTTCGGGTTGTTTTTGCGGTCAATGGCGTATTGTATGATGTCCGCTATGCCCCGTACATATTCACGATCAGTTGAGCTGACGACATTCGTTGGCCCGAACCTATCGCGCAACGTCACAGCATAAACATCGGGTTCTCTCGCTATGCCACGTATCTGAAATAATACGAAAATGATTAGACCAATGACTACTAACACCATGGATCCCATAAAAGTATTCGTTATGATCTCAGGGATTAAGGTTGGCCCGATATCGATCCGGTTCACTATGATCAAGCATGTCACCAGGAGTAAGGCAGGTATACCGAGTAGCAGACTACGGACCCGATCACTCGCCTTATATTCCTTCACTCCGCGCTTCTTTCAGCCTGTTGAGATAACGGATGCTGCCCCTGTAGACAATTCTCTGGTCAGTAATCCAGACCTCACCGTCGCTGTAAAAGATCTTCTTCGCGCGGCGCGGCCCGCTGATTTACATGCGTGTATACTGGCGTGTTATTCATGAGTGCCCTGCCATGTTGCTTTGAGGCTCTCCCTTCATGCCTGTTCGGATCGCGGTCACCATGTCGTCAACTTCCCTCTTAACAGTAGATGCATAAATAATGGCGCTCCCGAACGTACCCTTTACCTGAACAATGTGCGCTAGTGCCGCCCTACTTCCGCTCACGTAAAAGCTGATAGCGCTTACTCCAAGAAAAAGCAGGATGGCCGGAACTGCCAGACAGCAATAACCCCCATCGACCTGTGTATAATCCCGTGCAGAATAAGCGCAAACCCAACACTTTGCGATTGGGTTGTCCAGAAGCCATTTGTAATCCTGATCGTGTCGGCCTTAGCCGATTGTATTTCATCCAAATCATACTTCATGTTTCCAATCACCAATGTTCCACCTGCGATAACAGGCTTCCTTTCCGGGTCGCCTGTTGGCGCATATCCCGGCAGTTGCTTCCTATTGGTCTTATTGTTCAAGAAAGACTGAATCTGTGCTAACAACGTGCTCTATATATCCTCCATCCCCAGAAACAGCGGTTGTAACCTCAAAAAACTGCTCTTTCAAGACGACCCCGTACACCTCTCCACGAGGCAGTTTTTCGTCGCTTCTTTGCAGACTCATTATGTTCCTGACCCCTTGCACCAGGTTGATTATGCCTATCAGCGCATATGCACTCAGTAACCACGTAAATAGGTCGTCTGAAAAATAGACCCCCTTCGTGAAAAAGATAAGCATCGGGATTATCCCGAGTAGCATTATGCCCGATCCTATCAGGCTGTTTCTGGCTTCATCTACCGGGCGAAATACTCCTGTCCGCGCGGCTCTAATCCCCCTGAGGGCGCGGCTGTTCCCACCATAATAAACATTGAGATTGGTTATGCGAACATTACCTGATCGTGGTATATATCTTCCACATATGCGCTTCTCATTTGTCCTACCTGCTCTTGTGAATAGACTTGGCTCAACTTCTGCACTCTACTATATCACGCAATCAACCGCCCCCGCTACAGCCATCCGGGCCATTAACATAACATTCGGACTTTTACTCCACTGCCCTATCTCTCGTCCGAAAAACAAAAACATGAGACATCCCGAATTTTGCACTCATGTTTGGCAGGCGTAAATCAATATTCAAAAAGCAAGGAAATCGGTCGCGTAGCGACCGATTTCCTTGCTTTCTAGATTTAAAAGTCCCTCCCCGCGAAAGTGGGGAGGGATTTAGGGAGGGGTCTTGGAGGACGTTTGATCTTCTCTCAAGCACGAATTGAAAATTCGGGATGATTTATGTCCCTCGAACTACCCAAGTTGCTAATTAGGCAAGTTGGATCGTTTTGGAACCGCAGTTGGCCGTCGCGGTTGCCGGGCTGCTTCCTCCCTCTGCCGCACCTATCAGCGCAGGCAGCGCCGCGCCCCTATCTCCGATCAACGGGTTAGCCGAGAACGCAATCTCCTGTATCGCATCCTGCGCCGCCTCCCGCACCGCAGGACTGCTGTCCCTGGCGGCAAGCGCAAGCGCATCGGCGGCAGGCTTGCCCCCGATCTGCCCTAATGCCCATATCGCCGACAACCTCACCTCAAGGTCAGTGTCCTCGGTCATATCAACCAGGATCGGCAGCGCCTCGGTCAGCGTCATCTCCCCTGCCGCGTGTGCCGCTTCGTACCTCATCGCGGGCCGCGTGCTTTTCAGCTCGTGCATGATAATGGGCATCCATTCCCGTCCATAGTGCGGCCCATGGCGAGCACCGCGCTCTCGCCGT
>CAWIOH010000015.1:0-52510 GCA_963837675.1 uncultured beta proteobacterium
TCTCTAATGCCACGGGATTGTTCGAGGACTGGGTGCAGGGCTGCCCGCTGAGCTACGTCAGCCCCAACGCACCGGGGTTGGTTGATGTCCTGGGCACGTGGATGCTGTCGATCCTGGATGGTCATAACCGTTACGCGCACGTCGGCGTGCTGCGCGGGGACGGCGTGGCCCCGGGCATCCTGGGCATGAAGAAGATCGTTGGGGATGACAGTCTGCGTCGCGCGCTGAGCGCCATTGCGCCTGCGCCAGACAAGCGGCACACGGCTGAGAAGAAGGCAGCTCAGGAAGCGCAAGTCGAGCGCGCCACGCAGTGGATGCAGGGGCAACTCATGCACAGTGTTGCCGAGGCGCTGAAGACCGCATGGGTGCTCGATTGCGACACGACGATCAAACCGTTGTATGGCCACCAGGCTGGGGCCGAGCTGGGCTACAACCCGCACAAACCGGGTCGTCCGAGTCACGCCATTCACACCTATTGGATTGGCAACCTGCGGCTGGTGCTGGACGCTCAACTTGAGTCGGGCAAGAGGCACGCGCCGTCGCACAGCCGCGCCGGGCTGGTGGCCTTGCTCGAGGGCATGGCGGTGGACTCGCGGCCCGAGTTGGTTCGAGGCGATGTGGCGTTCGGCAGCGAGGGGGAGATGGTTGCGCTGGAGGCGTTGAAGCAGCCCTATTTGTTCAAGCTGCGCCAAAGCCCTGGGGTCATGAAGCTGTTGAATCGGCAATGGAATCTTGATGAGTGGCGTGATGTAGGTCAGGGCTGGACGGGGCGTGAAGACACGCTGCGCTTGATGGGTTGGAGCAAGCCCAGGCGCGTCATCGTGATACGCAGGCCGCGCAAGATGGACATCGACGCACAAGGCCAAGCGAAAGTCAAAAAGCGGGGCCGAAAGAGCAATGTCCAAAAGCAAGCCGAATTGGCCCTGATCGATCAGAACGAGGCGACGAAGAATTGGGAATACGCGGTCCTTGTGTGCGACACGCCTTACAAGCTGGAGAACATGGGGCAGCTCTATCGCGACCGTGCTGACTGCGAGAACGGCTTCGATGAAATCAAGAATCAGTGGGGCTGGGGCGGCTACAGCACGCACGACATCGAACGTTGTGCGCTGAGCGCACGGGCGGTGGCGCTGATCTACAACTGGTGGAGCTGGTACGTGCGGCTTGCAAATCCGAAGAATCGAATGGAGGCCATCACGAGTCGTCCCAAGTGCTGAGCGCAGTTGGCAGGATGACCAGTCACGCTGGTCAGAGCAAGATCTTGCTGACGGTGATGCATGAGTCGTTGGAGCAGATCAAGCAACTCGTGGCCAATGTTCGCAGCGGCATTCGGCATATTTCGGCAACCGCGCCGCAGTTGGTGAACCCGCAGAGATGGTTCGTGATGGTGCGGTTCATCGTGGCGCGAATACTGGCCGCGCAACCCAAAATCACGCCGATGCCAGCTGCCTTGCCAAGCGGTTAACTGAGGAATCTAGGATCAATCGCGCCACCGCTGCAGCCGGCCGCGTGCGGTAGGGGCTCTCGTTGCCGCTGCCTCGATCGACCCAGTCCAGCGCCAGCGCGTCGTACACCGGCCGCCAGCCTTCGTGCCGGCGAAGCTGCATGCCAGGGTTGGGCAGGTAGTGCCCATTGCGCGTGCGCACCCAGAGCTTGCGCGCCGGCTTGTAACTGCTGTCGACCTCGGCGCGTGCCAGCACCTGGTTGACGTAGCTGCGCTTGCGCCGGATGTCCTTCCACAGATGAACCGGCAGGCTCTCGAGCGCCTGGTGCAGTTGCTCGGCGAAGAACCCCTGCCCGTACTTCCAGGCCGGGTGAGGCCTCGCCGCGCAATGCGACCACTGCGTCTTCAGCCCGGCCAGCATCAGCGTCAGCACCCAGTACTCACCTTGATGATGTTCGACGCGCACCAACCGGCCATCGACCTGCACGTCGATACCCGCCGGCGCGAGCGCTCGAACAGCTGTGCCAGTGCCGACTTGGCAAAGACGGGGTCTCGATCGCCCGGTTGACGGCCTGATGCCAGGCGCTGTGGCCGAATTCGTCTCGGTGCTCGGATCGGCGCCCTTGTCCAGCAGCGCGTCCACCAGCGCAGCATTGCCGGCCGTGCGGCCAGCATCAGCGGCGTGGCGCCCACCGGCGTGGGGTGGTCGGGGCCGTGGGCGTCGGGCAGTCGCAGAATGTCCTTGAAGTTCTTCGCGCCGTAGGCCTGCAGGTGACGCTGCCGCAATGCGGCGACCGTGCGCAGCGACAGCGCTTGCTGCCGCTTCCAGTCGGGCAGTTGCACGCCCAGCATGGCCGATTCGCCGACCCAGCCGAAGTCACCCTCGGGCGTGAGACTGCGCGCCGGCGGGAAGTTGGCGCGCGCAAGTTGCTCCACCCAGGCCTGCTGACCGTGCCAGAGCGCATAGTCGAACAGCGCCTGCTTCTGTTTGGCGCTTGGGTTGCCGCGATCCAGCGCCTTGGGCGCCAGGTCTTCGATGAGTTGGCGACTCCACGGGGTCCACGGCACCGGCTTGGCTGCAGGAAGGTGTCGCGGATGGCGCGTGCCTGCTCTTCCTTGCCCTGCAGCTCGAGCTTGCGCGCTTCCTGCGCCCATTCGTCCTTGGTGGAGGCCTGCGCCGGCGCGGCATGGGCTGCGCCGACCTGCAGACCGAGAGGTCCAGCAGCGGATGACCGGTGTCGGATTCGACGATCGTCAGCCTCTCGACCGCCCGGGTCATCGCCACGTACAGCGCGTTGACGTAGAACTTGTACATCTCCAGCGACTTGTCGCTCTTGTCCCCCGCGCGCCGGTAGTCGAGCTCGTCGCGTCGAGGTCGGCAGGCGTGACACCGTCGCAGACCTCGGCGTAGGCCGCGCGCTGGCCCGAGACCATGTTGAACAGCAGCACATGCGCGTACTCCAGACCCTTGGCCTCATGCACCGAGAAGACCAGCGGCGTGTGGAACTGGCCGGCCGCGGGCTTGTCTTCGTCGCGCAGCACGATCACCGCGTGCCGCGCCGATGCGCGCGTGGCGGCGTCGAGCTGTTTGAGCGTGCTGTCCTTCGCCTGGAGCAGACGTCACATCGCCCGCCTCGCCGGAGGCGCTGCGCACCAGGAAGTTGCTCTCGCGATCGACCGAACCGAAGCGCGCCTGCTTGATCTTCAGCAGCGTGTTGGCCAGCTGCGTTACCGCCTGGGTGTTGCGGAAGTTCGCCTGCAGCACCTGCAGTTGCTGGCGCTGCGCGGCCTCGCCGGCCAGGCCCTGCCAGAACAGGGACTTGACGGCCGCCCAGGAGAAGAAGTTGGGGTGGACGATCTGGTTGCGAGTCGCCGCACAGCAGGAACTGGCCGGGCGCCTTGAGGCAGGCCAGCACCAGCGCGAGTTGCGCGCCGGTGAGGTCCTGCACCTCGTCGATGACGATGAAGTCGTAGGTTGCCTGTGCCAGCGGCCGCCACTCGTGCGCAACGAGGTTCAGGTCGAACAGGCCGCTTCGGCCAGCCATGCCGGTAGCGGCCGAACAGGGCGTGCGCTGCTTCGCGCGCGGCCAGGGCCAGCAGACTCTGCCGCGTACCGAGCGCCAGGTAGTCGTGCAGGCTCAGCGGCCCTGTAGGCTGGGCGCCGATGACGCCGCGGAACTCCTCGAACAGCGCGTGGGCATCGATGTCGCCGAGCGCCCTGGCGGCGTCGCGATGCCGATCGAACCAGCCGCGAAAGGCGTTGAAGCCGAGCTCCCGGCCCTTCGGCACCTGCAGCGTTTCCAGGAACTCGCGGTAGCTCAGGAACTCGGCTTCCTGTGCCGGGTTGTCGTAGCCATGGGCGTCGTACAGGGCACGCGCCGACTGCGCCAGGTAGGCCGACTGGGTGACATAGAGCACCCGGCCCTGGGCTTCACGCAGCTTGGCCAGCGTGACGGCCGTCTTGCCCGAGCCGGCCGATCCGACCAGCACCACCGGCGCCGGCGCTCGCCGCACGGCCTCCTGGGCGTCGTCGAAGACGATGGGCTTGTCGAGCAGCTCGAATTCGGCGCGGGTGGCGTGCAGCCAGCGCAACGGCACGGCCTCGCCGGCGCAGTGGGCCAGCTCGATGGCCGGCTCGCGCTCTATCTTGGCTTCGTCGACCGGCGCGCCACGCAGAAATCGCGACTTGTCGTAGGCATGGTTCTCGATGACCTCCAGAGCCAGGCACACCGTCTCGCCATCGTGGCGCGCGAACTGCAGAAGCAAGCGGTTGCTGTGGTCAAGCTTGGCGCGGTAGTAGTTGCCCGCGTGCAGCTTCTTGACATCGGGGCTCTTGAAGTCGCCGGCTTCGATGGCTGCGCGCACCTTGGCGAAGGCCGGTTTGACCCGGCGCAGGTCGAGGTCCCGGTATTGCAGGAAGCGCATGGAGGCGGTGTCGCGAAGCGGTAGCGGAGTGAGTCGGGATTCTGCCGGGCTTGCAGGATACGGCTGGGCTCAGCACTTCGGACTGCGAGATTTCGGCCCTGCGCCTGCGGCGGCGAAACGGCCAGTTCTCGTTGCCCGAACGGCGCCTGCGCTCTTGTGCTCGGCATGTGTCGGCGTAGCATGTTTGGGGCGGGTCTTCCGCGTTTCGTCGGAGCACACACCATGTCCTATTACCTGGTTCAAGCCTCTTACGGCGCAGCGGCCTATGGCGCCATGGTCAGCCATCCGCAGGACCGTGCGGCCGCGGTGCGGCCGTTGATCGAGAAGATGGGCGGCAAGCTGCATGGCATGTGGCTCTCATTCGGCGAGTTCGACGTCGTTGCCATCGTTGAAATGCCTGATGCGGTCTCGACTGCCGCGTTTGCGATGGCCATCGGCGCCAGTGGCGCGATGGGCGCGTTTCGGACCACGCCCTTGCTCAGCATGAGTGAAGCGACCGAGGCGATGAAGAAGGCCGGCAGCGTGGGTTATCAGCCGCCGAAGTAGCCTGCGCTTCACGACGAAGGGGACCCGGTCGCGGATGAACAGCGCGGTTCGCGCGTCAAAGGCGCCGCGATTCAGCGCGACGGCGGCAGCATCGCTTGCCTATTCTGATGGCGGATCTGACTCGACGGTGGCACTGTTCCAACGGCAGCTTTCTGCCTTGAAATCTGAAGTCTTGGCCGTCGGGTTTGGGTCGGCAACGACCTGTCGCAATGCCGATCGCGATGGCCGCGAGCTGACGTTCACACTGCGCGCCCAGAATTCAGGCGTTCATCGTTCATGGTCTCAGCTAGCAGCAGCTAGCAGCGGTTGTTCGCACCGACACCCAAGAGCGCGATTCATCTGGCGCGGGTGTGCGGCGAGCGCAAGTGTAACTTCTTGGGGCAGCATTTCTGGGCCCGGGGGTACTTCGTCTCGACCGTAGGTCGAGACGAAACGGTGATTCGAGAGTACATAAAGAACCAGGAGAAAGAGGACACACGACTGGACCAGCTCGGTCTGTGGAAATGAGAAGCCACCTATAGGTGGCCCCTGAACTGAGGGGCCGCGTCAGCGACCCCTTCCGGCCGCTTCGAGCGGCTCACATCACGAATGCCCCCGGCTTTGCCGGGGGATGGTTACAGGGCGATTGCGACGCCACGCGCGGCTTGAGACCGGCCAAGTCCACAATCTCTGTGGACATGCGTGCAAGCCATGGACCGGCAGCCGCACCAGTTCGTCGGGGACGAGTTCAACGCGTTCCTCGAATGCGACTTTCTCGAATACGACTTCCCGGCACTCCTGCGCCCCGTGGTTCAGGCGGGCGAACCGTCCGCGTTTACCACCAACGCATCGAAGATCGCGCGCCCGGGAATTGGCCCGGCGCTGAAGACCTCCTGGTCGCGACAGGTCTTCGCCATGTAGCCGAATGCGGTGAGGTCCCAGCCGGGTTGCCGGTGCCCTGCCTGATGGCCCGCGAGCGCGGCGCGCAGCGCCGGCAACGCCATGCCGAACGCCACCGCGTAGCCGTGGCGCAGCGGCACGTCGCGGGTCTTGCCGCCCGGCAGCACCTCGATCGTGCGCGCCATCGCAAAGGGCGTGGCGCTTCGCATGGCATGGAGTTCCAGCGCGTGAAGCAGGTGCTGCGTTGCGGCGGCGTCGATGCCGGCGGCACCCAGGATTCCGGCGAGCGCCGGGTCGACGTAGTCATGGGCGCTGAAGGCGGGACCTTCGCGAATCATGCCGCCAGTTCGGCGCGCCAGGGCCTGGGCTGCGGCGTCCCAATGCGCCAGGCAGCGGCCGGCGTCAAGCGGTCCGAGCGCGCGCACGATCGCAGCGAAAGTCTGCAGGTCGTCGGGGCCCATCATTGCCTCGCTGTGCGCCAGCAGCGTCAGCCAGGCGTCGAATACCGGCCCGCGCGCGCGCATCGTGGCCGCGTCGATGCGAAAGACCACCCCGGGCTGCGTGCCGCCGTTCGTGGCGTAGTAGGTCGCCACCTCGAACGAGCGAGACATCGACGCCGTGCCCTGGTTCACGTAGCCCTGTTGCAGCAACTGCGCCTGCACGCCGCCATCGAAGGCGCCCGCGCCGCGGGTGGGGAAACCCTGTGCCGTGAAGTGCGCCGCCAGTTCTTGCAGGTCAACACATTGCCACCAAGGGGGCACCGACAGGCGGCCCTCGCCGCGGTAGAACGCCTGGGTCTCGTCGTTGCGCACGCCGGCCAGGGCACCGAGCCGGTTGCGGTTGCAGATGTAGGTGCAGCGGGGCGTGATCAGCGCGGTCGTCGTGGGCACTGCCGCGAACGCCGTGAAGAGCCCGGCCACCGCGTAGCGCAGGGGCACCGGTTCGACCAGCACCGGATGACCGGCCACCGAACCGGTGGCAATCAGCACCGCATGGACCGGCCCGTCGGGTGCCAGGATCACGCCCTCGAGGTCCATCGCGGCAGCCTTGGCCATCACGGCGGCGGCCCAGATGCAAGCCACCTCGGGTTGTTCATCGGCGACCCACAGCGCCTCGACCAGCAGCAGGGCCGATTCCGCCAAGGGCTGCTCGCCGACGGTCACCAGTCCGATGGCCTGGGCGCTGTGGTCGCCCATTTGCACTGTCACGACTTGGTAGGCCTCGCTCGCCACGAACTCGAACTGGCAAGCAACCCAGCGTGCATCGTCCGCCAACGCGGGCAGGCGCGCCGACAACGCGGCCAGTGCCAGCGCCTTGGCCGTGGGATCGAGCAGCCATTGCGCTTGTGCGGCGTCGAGTTCGTTCACGACGGCTGCTCCCGCACTCCGCCTCTGCAGGCGCGCACGGCGGAGTGCCGAGGCTCTCGAGGGATGGCACACGGAACGCACGGGCCGGGCACGGGGTTTCCTAACTTCTGAGTCATTTGCAATGCCCGCCGCCTTGATCAAAGGGCGTAGCAATCTTCGGCGTGACACGGCCTTACCGGCAACAGCGTTCCTAGGGGGATGTCGCCTTCCGCGTTCACCTGGGCCCCCTGCGGGCCGGGATGCGAACGACGGCACACGATGGCAACGCCAGCAGCGGGGCGCGCTGCCCGCCGTCTGTGAATGCGCCGGGCGATTGCAGCTCGACAGCTAACGAAGCTAGGGATTGGGCGTGTGTGCTTCGCGCCTAGCATGGGCTCGAATGGCCCATTGCTCCGCAGACCTGCGGTGGGCTCGATTGGTGACGGTCCATCGACATCTCCAGCAGGCAAAACTCTTGCTCCTTCTTCCCTGATTTGCACCTGCGGGCTGCCATTTGCTGCGGTGGCGATGAAGCCAATATGCGGTCAGTGAACAGGGAAGCATCGGCGGCGTCAGATCCTGCGCACAGGAGTCGCAATGAATTCACGACCCCCCAAACAGCGCAAGGCGCATCGCGCCGAATTCGACGTGCAATCTCGCGGCGAATTGTCAAGGCTGCACAGCCTGTGGATCGGGCGCAAGCAACCCGTATCCAGTTCAAGGCAGGTCCTCACTTGGACTCGTGACACCTTGCGTTGCGACTTCATCCAGGGCTCAGGCCGAGCGGCCCTGGCCTCACTGCTGGTTCGCCGCGGTTCGGCTCCGATCTTGCTCTGGCATTCGGCAAAGCGCTTCGGTGACGTTCCCAAGGCGTGGCGCAGCGCGGGTGCACCAGAGGCGCTCTCGGTCGGCGTTCGTGAGGGTCAGTTCGGCGCGGTTCGCGTGGAGCATCTGTGGTTTGAGCTTGCCAAGGCTCATGCCCATGTGCGCGCGCAAATCGAAATCCTGCGCGACGAACCGCAGCCGTTCGGGTTGGAGCACTGGTGGCGGCTGGTGTTGCCAGGATTTGCGTCAGATGATTTTCAGCGTGGCCTGCCTTCGTCCATAGGTCTGTTTGCAAGCGATGGCGGCAGCGTGGAGCTGCACCTGCGGAACTTGGCGAGCGTCGATGCCGATTCCGGCTGGGGCGGATTGCCCGGAGCCTTTGTCGCGTCGGAGGCAACGCGCAGCCACCCGAGTGTCGACACCTCGCGCAATGACCGGCGACGGGCCAACTTGGGCAAGGCCGAATCAACGGCGGCGACGAACGGATCGAGGCTCGATTCGGACTGGATTTTCTCCGGCAATGCCAATGAGATGTTGAAGGTCGAGTTTGCCGGCGCCTATCTGCAGTCCTGGTTCGATTCGCTCCGGATGGCGAGCGGTTATCTCGGCGAGTTCAACGGGCGCAACTTCAACCTCTCCACCGCCAATTGGCCGCAGCAGGTTCTCGCCAACGCGCCCTGGCCGGCGAACGACCAGTCGCGTTCAATACTGCCACTCGCGCTCATCCGCGCGGCACTCGTCATGCTGGGCAGCGAGATCGAGGGCCTGGGCTTGGCCAGTTTCAATGGCGATCTCGACACCGCCGTCGCCGCCATTGCCGAGCCAGCGCGCCGGCTGTCCTGGCAGGGCTTCATCCAACGCTGTGCACAGGCGAATCTGCGTGCCGTGCTCGACGACTACGCGCTGAACAATCCGGCAAGCCGTCTTGCGCGCATCGGCGGTACGCCCACCTTCCTGGACTTCCTGGCAGCCATCGACGCCATCGTCCAGGACTTCGGCGCGAGCCCTGCGCAGGTCCGCCAGAACCTTCAGGCCCGTCTGGCGATGGCTTGGCTCAGCCACCTGCTGCCGCAGGTGTCGGCCGCCCCCGACTTGCCATCCTCTCGCACCCGAGGCAACGCGATCGTTTACTACTCGGCCGCGAAGCGCGACATCACGATCGAGTTGAGGGTTGCCGAACTGGACTTGACGCTCAATATCGACCTATTTGACTGGGAACACGCGATCGACTTCGGTCGCCGTCCGGTATTGCGCCCTTTTGTCCATACCGAAGCGTCCCGGCTGCGTGCCATCGGCCAGGCCATTCCAGCGTTCGCTTCGCTGGCCGATATCCGCTTCGGCTACCAGACCGGCGTGGACTTGGCGCGTGTCACGCTCGGGCTCGATATTGATATTCAGCCCGAGCTTACGGTCGGCTCGTTCCTTGGTGCACTGTTGTGTCCACCGTGCATTGCTGCGCTGTTTGCGGCCGGTTCCGCCAGTGCCGAAATCACCGATACCACTTGGCCCGTGCTGGTCGCGGCTTCACAACCAGAATTGGGGCTGGATCCGCCGGCACTGAGGGCCTTTGTGGGCGAGCCGAGCTTCGGCGACATCGATGTCAGCGTGGCGTTGTTTTCTCTCAATCCAGCCATCGTGCTGGCGGTCGACGTGATCGCGAATATCATCGCCGACGATGTGGTCGAGGGTTTGCTTCGCTCGCTCGGCCGAACAGTTCAGCCCATGGCTGACCGCTTTGTGCAGGCGCTTGCGCTTCCTGCGGTTCGCGACATCGCGACCACAGCAAACGCAAATCCTTCATCCATGCCTGCCTATACGCTTCGCAGTCGCGATCTGGGCCCCGACTACCTGGTGGAGATGGCCGAGCTCGGGCAGGGGCCGGGCGGCGGACCGCTGATCTATCCACCGCAGGGCGTCGATGCGGAGTTCGAAGTCGCCGTGCTGATGTCGCAAAGCTTCCTGTCGCGCGCCCTTTATGTGCCGAGTTCGCCTTTGGCCCCGTTGCAGACGCTAAAGGCAAACGGCAGCCTTGGCGACATCGATTGGTGGTCTGAGGCGCCCGACCTCACAGGCATGCCGCCCAGGCCCATGGTGACGCAGCAACAGCCACCGCCGATCTTGCTCGTACCGGGCAATGTCGGTCAGTCGTACTGGGCCTACACCGCGTTGATCTCGGTCGCAGGCGTCAGTCGATCCTGGCGTCAGCTGACGAACGCCTCGCCGCTCGAGCCGATCGGCGACCTGGTCGTCGAGGTGCTGGTCCGTGTCGAGTCGACCCGCTTCGAAATCATCATGTTCGAAGACTGCGAGGACATCACTCGCCTGGCCACCGGCCTCATGCCAGGCGGCCCGCTCCAAGGTGCGGTGCGCCCCATTGCCGGCCGGCCACCCGAGGGCGGCTGGATTGCGCGGCGTGCGTCGCGAGTGCCGCCCAGGGGCGACGGCGTGGGTCCGGGCGGGCCCGAGGGTCTGGATTACGGCTTCTTCGTTCCCGAGGACACACCTTGGCCGGACGACCCGGGGCCGGCGCAGGTTCCGGGAGTCATGCA
Source organism: uncultured beta proteobacterium (assembly GCA_963837675.1). Lineage (GTDB taxonomy): Bacteria > Pseudomonadota > Gammaproteobacteria > Burkholderiales > Burkholderiaceae_C > Rubrivivax. The sequence continues at coordinate 10,515 of CAWIOH010000015.1, forward strand.
GTGCCGCACCGTCGTGACGGTGGACGTTGCCGAGCGCGAACTCTGGCTCGATGCCCGGCTGCGGATGTCGTTTCCGATTCGCATCGGCTGGGAGCAGACCTTTGCCTGGCCGAAGATCCCAGACTCCGGAATCAATTTCTTGCCCACATTTGATTTTCAGTTCGTTGATCGGGACTTTGCCGAATCAGACCTGGACTTCAATCTGGTGGCAAGCCCGCCGCTCGAGACCATCGGGCTCGCCGACAACCGGCGTTGGCTGCGCGCGCTGATGCTCGACAGGGCGCGGGCCGCGTTACGCCGCGGCGACCGGCTCGATCCATTGCCGCCGGGCCCATCGCGACTTCACCATCGCTACGGGGACGAATTGCTTGCGACGCCGCTTGCACCTGAACAACTTCGTACCAGCCTCGAGTACGAGATCTTTAGGCTCAACACGTTTGCCGGAGCGCTGCAATCGCGCAACCTGGCGATCGAGATCGCATTGCGCGACCCGTTACGCGGTCGACTCTGAGGCTGGCGCTTGCTTCAAACTGTACGCCCGTGGTCACGGGCATGCGGTGGTGCTCATCATCAGCGACAAATACCTGAAGTCGCAGAACTGCATGTTTGAACTGGTGGAAGTGGCTCGCAACAAGGCGGTCGCCGAGCGCATCTTCCCGGTGGTGCTCGCCGATGCCGACATCTACGATCCCGTTGCCCGCATCGCCTACATCCAGCACTGGGAGGTCAAGGTCGCCGCGCTCAATGCCGCTATGCGCACGGTCAGCGCAGCCAACCTGCAGGGTCTGCGCGAGGAGATCGACAGCTACAGTCAAGTGCCATGTCGATCGGTGCTGTCATCTTGGTCGGGAAGTAGACGGGTGCGATGACATTGATGTTGATGCCCAGCATGCCCAGGTGCTTCGAGGCCTCGTCGAGCTTATCCTTTGGCCATCTGCAGGCCTAGGCCATACGATGTCCCTCGCGGTACCGTGGCGGCACCCGACCTCAAGGCCGGTGCCGATTGTGTCTCGCCTACTTGGGTTGCAACAGCTTCTTCAGGCTGGCCAGGTTTTCCTCGAAGCGGTCCTGCACAACCTTCCAGGCTTCCTTGCGCGACTTCGCTTCCATCTGGGCGAGCTCGCGCACGTTGGCAATCGCATCGCGCACGCCCTGGCGGGCGAGTGAGGCCTGCTGGGTCACCAGTTCGGTGCCGCTTGCCTCCTGCATTGCGTCCCGCCACTTGGTAAACGCCTCCTTCAGCATCTCGTTGCGCCGCTCGGCCAGCGCCTTGATGCCTTCGTAGGCCTGACGGTTGGCCTCGACCAGCGCTTCCATGTCCTTGCGCTGCGCGTCGACGATGGCGGCAATGTCAACGCCCGGCAGCTTGAGCTGGCGCAGCGTCTTGCCCAGGTCGCCGAGCGCCGGCGCGGCTTTCGCCCTGGATGCGCTCGCTGCCGTCTTGCGCACCGTCTTCTTCGCGGCAGGGGTCTTCTTGCGGGTCACCATGGTCGTCTCCTCTGTTAAGTTGAGAACAAAAACGCCGACACGGCGAGGCTACTCGGGCCCCGGCAGACGAAAGGGGCGGCAACAGACAACCCGGACCTACTGCCGCCACGCCAGATCTCGACTCTACCGCTCATCGCCGTCATCTCCCCGCGTGACAGGCCGTCGAGTCAACCAGTTCGAAACGCTGCCTTTCCGGCAGCGGCGCGTAAGATCATGCGGCCCCGCGTTTAGACGCGAAGCATTTTGGTCGGCAACTGCAACAGGACATCACATCATGGCAGCACCCAATGCGACATCCAAGAAAAGCACCTTGAGAAGTGCCGCCTCAGACTTGTTTGAGGCCGCGAACAGTTTGGGCAAAGCCGCGGCCAGCAAGGCCGAGAAAGCCAAGGTCGAGGCTTCTGCCGCGCTGACGCGGGCCAAAAAGGATGTGGCCGCCGGCACCAGCGAGGCCCGCAAGAAGGTCTCAGCCTCGGCCGACCGCGCGGAGCACCGCATTGAGCGGGCCGCAGCAAGCGCCAAGGAGGTAGTGCAGCGCACAGTCGGCAAGGTGGAGATGAAAGCCCGGGATGCCAAGGATCGGGCCGAGCGCAAGTTGATCCATGCCGAGCAGGCGGCGGGCCAGCGCGTGAAGAAGGTCGGCGGCGCGGTCGCAAAGGAAATGAGTACAGTCAAGGCGGCAGTGAAGGAGAAGGCTGGCGCCGTTGCGAAGTCAATCAAGGGCGTGACGGTGCAGGCCAAGACCAAGGCCACCAAGCTGCGTACAGGCGCAGCCCGCGACGCAGCCTCGGCCAAGCGCGAAGCTGCAGCTGCCAAGTAGTTGCTGTGAAGCAGCCCCCGCTCTGCCGGGGATGGTTAGGGGATTTGCCCCCGGCGAGATTCGTGCCATGCAAGGCGCACCCGCTAAGGTAAGCGGCGTGCCGTAGGCACGTCCGCTTTCCGGACGGGTCAGGCGTCGCCCACGTCGGTGGATGCGCCGTTGGTCTTGACCGATGCGATACCGGTGGCTCGGGTGGATTCCGAGGCGTACATCTGGCTGGTGCCGATGACTTGACTGTTTGCGGCCCTGAGATTGAAGTAGGGGCGACCATCGCTCGCGACACTGAGTTCGTATTGTTCATCCAGGACAGAGTTCTTCTGCACAGACGCGATGCCGTTCATGGCGGAGGACTTCGACTCGTACTGCTGACTGCGCAAGATGACTTGCGAATTCGCCGCCTTGAGGACGAACGAATACTGATCCTTGTCGTTCTTGGTGACTTCATACCAGCCTGACATGTGTGCTCCTGAGTTCGCGTTGATGACGAAAACATCGTAAGGGGACATTGCCGGAGAGCACAGTCCCTCAACTTAGGATCGCTTCCTGGTTTTCCCGGAAACACATCGCGCACGCAGGTTTTGCCTGCGACGCCTCACGTTCGCTTGACCCTTGGGCTAGGCCGCTATGCGCGTTTGATGAAGCGCACGACAACGAGCAGCAAGATCGCCCCAATGGTCGCAACAACGATGCTGCCTATGATTCCGCCGCCAAGAAACTGTCCGAACAACAGCCCGCCGAGAACCGCGCCAATGACGCCGACCACGAGATCGCCGACAAGGCCAAACCCTCCACCCTTTACGAGGACGCCAGCCAACCAACCCGCCACCACACCAACAACGAGAGACCAGATGATTCCCATTCTGACTCCACCGTGAGCGGCCAAGGCGACCACTGGCCAGCGTAGCAGTCACTCGGTGCACTGGCAAATGCAAAAGCTGGGGAAGCTGCGCTCGCCCCCCAAATAAGCGAGCGGTTGCCTCCAAATGGACCGCACCCCGGAAGCTCCGGGGTGGCTCTTCACATTGCGAGGGCACAGCGGCGCAGGCCGCGCGCCCATATCCGAATAGTGGTGCAACAACTTCGCTGGCGCCGCCATCAGTTCTCGAGCGGCCAGGCCCGGGCAAGTGCCGGTCGAAAGCAGCAACAGATCACACCACGGCGGTGCCTGCGACGAGCCCACGAAGATCGTGTGAACCCGAATATGGCCACCGGACGCGATACCCCGCGCACAGGGGCCAGCGCAACCAGCGATGCCGCCGTGGGGACGAGGCGGCCCGCGAGAATCAGGTGCGGCGGGGCGCGAGCGCGGCGCGACCCTCCCGAACCCCTTCAAACCATTCACTTGAGGTGTTGGCACGGGCGCTGGCGAGGCGGAGAGTTGACCTCATGTTGACGACCTCAGGTTGACATCATGAGCACCAACCTCTATTCCACGGTGCTGGTGTGGGCCGGCACGCGAGGCGGCGTGGCCAAGCTGCACGGGCGCCAGGTCAAGCTGATCGCAGCACCGACCATCGCCGGTCTGCACATCGCACAGATCGACTACCGGCCCGAGATCGGCGAGCGCCGCGTGATGCCCTGCGCCGAGGCGTGGCGAGAGATGCACGACCGCGAGGTGAAGGCGGCGGATGCGCTACTGCGGACGTTGACGAATGATCCGGCAGCAGAGCCGGCACCCGCGACCGGTCCAGGTTGATCAGGAAATCAAGCTGTCCTCAGCACGAGAGTCAGAGTCTGAACCTGCCGGTCACAGCGGATCGCCATACAGCCGAAGGCGACCAGCACGGTGTCCCGAGGGCCTTCGTGTTGGGGGCGAATCCTCGGGCTTTCATCTTTCATGCCAGCGTCACAGCAGGCACCCTAGAATCTCCGGCCCCGCGTCGTTGCGCCGACACCCTCCAATTCGCCCAGGGATCATTCATGCTCGATGTCACATTGGAAGCAACCGACCAACGCGGCGCCTTTCGTCGAGCTCTGACTGATGGCATCCGGCCGGCGCTGGCGCTGCTCAACGACAGGACTTCCTTCCGCTTCACGGCCATCTACAAGCTCGTCGGCTCGGTGCTGCGCGCGCAGTATGCGTACGACCGCACATGCGAGTACCGGACCTGGTTGATGGTCGTTCCGCTCGAGCGAAGCTTCTGCCAGTACGCCATCGAGAGCGGTGAGTTCATGACCTCTGGCGTATCCAAGGATTCCCGTCTCGCCAACCGGCCATATGCCGGCATGGTCGAGGCCTACTACGGTCAATTGCTCCGGCGCCCGGACGGTACACCCTACGGCACGTTCATTCACTTCGACCTGGAATCGCGCAGCATCGCCGCGGATGAGATCGACTTCCTGCGCGAGACGGTGCCGCTGTTCATGAAGCGGCTGGAGTGAGGGTGGTGAGCCTGCCGCTCCCGCCCGCTGCCGCAAGCATATTGGCGGCTTGCACCGCCTGGCGCCTATGATGATCTTCCCGAGGCATTCGGAACAGGTTCCATGCCTCTCAACCGGCAGGAGCAAGACATATGGCCAAGAAGCAAGTCGAATCCGGCGTTTACCGTGTCACGGAAATCATCGGCACGAGCCCAGTGTCGTGGGAGGATGCAGCGAAGAGCGCCGTCGAGACAGCGGCCAAGTCATTGCGTGATCTGCGCATCGCTGAAGTCAGCAAGCTCGACATGAAGCTTGAGGACGGCAAAGTCGTCGCCTACCGCGCTCGGGTTTCTCTGTCGTTCAAGTACGACAGTTGACGATCTGTCGCGGCGGCCTTCGGGCCACCCCGCGATCGCAGGGGTGTCGGATGAGGCGACTGTTGCGCGATCCGGTTGCCTGCGGATGACCGCGAGCACGCAAGGTGGGCATCGGGTGGCCGAAGCGGGCAGCACACGACTACTTCTAAGCGTCGACTTTCAAGAGCTTCGTGTCCTGGCACCAGGACAACCTATTGGGGATTGTCCTCGCGCAACACCGCTTGGTTCGCCATTTCCGATGCCAGTGTCGAGGCGGGGTGCGTGAGGGTCATGCCGGGGACGTACCAGGGCGAAACGTTGCCGCACCAGGACACCTACAACGAGGACGACATGCTGACTCGCCGGCAGTCGATTCCCGGGCTGGATGAGTCGCAGGCCGCGTTCATGCCATTGCGCTGCAGGGGAGATGTCCTTGCACAACTATCGCCTGGCACATGGGTCTGGGCCGAATCTCATCCGAGTGCACTGGCGTGGTGCCGGCCCGGGATTTCGATCCCGCAGCGGTTGCTTTCCACGCGCGCGCATCCGAAGTGATGCGAGACGTGCTCTACGCGGGTGCTGCACGCAAACTGCAACGGCTCTGAGAGGGTCAACGGTTCGAAGTCCAACGGGAGCGTGGCCGGCGTCAACTAGTGCAGTGTTTCGTTCTGTTTAGAACTTAAGCGGCTGTTGGCGCGAATGACCTTTTGCAGGATGTCGCGAGCGCTCTTGGTCCAGATGAACGGTTTGGGGTCGGTGTTGTGATGGGCTACGTATTCGTCGATCGCAGTCACGAGTTCGGGCACGCTGGTGAACACCCCGCGGCGCAGCCGCTCGGTGGTCAGGTCGCGGAAGAAGCGCTCGACCATGTTCAGCCACGACGCCGAGGTCGGCGTGAAGTGCATGTTGAACCTCGGGTGCTTTGCGAGCCACGCTTGCACTGCTGGGTGCTTGTGGGTGGCGTAGTTGTCGGCGATCAGGTGCAGCGTCTTGCCCTTGGGCGTCTCGCGGTCGATCTTGCGCAGGAACTTCAGCCACTCGGCGTGGGTGTGGCGTTGCTGGCACTGGCCGATGACTTGCCCATCGAGAACATTGAGTGCCGCGAACAGTGTGGTCGTGCCATGGCGCTTGTAGTCGTGCGTCATCGTCTGCGCGCGCCCCTTCTTCAGCGGCAAGCCCGGCTGCGTGCGGTCCAGCGCCTGCACCTGGCTCTTCTCGTCGCAGCACAGCACTACGGCGTGCTCGGGTGGGGACATGTACAGGCCCACGATGTCTTCGAGCTTGTCGACGAACTTCGGGTCGCGCGAGACCTTGAACCCGCGCACGATGTGCGGCTTCAGGCCGTTGGCTTGCCAGTGCCGCATGACGGTGCTGGCGCTGACGCCCAACTCGGCGGCCATCTTGCGCGTGCTCCAGTGCGTGGCCGCCACGGGCTTGGTCTGCGTGGTCAACTCCACCAGCCGGCCCACATCCACCTTGCTCGGTGGCGCCCCGCGCGGCAGGTCCCGCTCGATACCCCGCAGGCCCGCCTCAGCGTAACGATCACGCCAGCGTCCGACCTGAACCCGTCCCACGCCGAGCGCATCGGCAATGTCCTTGTTCTGCATCCCCTGCGCGGCCAGCAAAACGATGCGCGCGCGCTGGGCCAGTCTGACGCTGGTGGTCTTGGACCGCGCCAACCTCGTCAACTCGCTCTCCTGTTCTTGCGTCAACTCAATCGTCGGGGCTACTCGCAATTGACTGCTCCAATGCAAACCGAAGTAGAGCATTGGTGCAGGCGCGTTCATTTAAGTTCAGTCGAGAATCAAACACTACACTAGCGAGTCCACGTGACGACAACTATCCTGTCCGGTTGGAGGCGGGGGAATTTTGTTGAAGTTGAGTGGCTTGGTGGGTCTGTTTCCTTGGTCTCCTTTCGACGGCTGTTTGGCAAGCGAAGCGCGACAGGCCGTAGGCATCGGCCGGGGAGCGGTGGTCAAGCCACGGACCCCGCGAGGGGCTGTCCACGGGCTTGTCCTGTGGGCAGGTGGCTTGTCCACGGCGGGCGCGGGTTTGCTTAGTTGGCGGCAGTAGTTGTCGTTGTAGTTGTCGCCGCCCGAGCTCGTTTGGACGGTGCCTGTTGGGCCTGCGCGGTCCGGCGTCGATAGCTCTCGACGTTCATCTCCAGGATCGTCGAGTGATGCACGAGTCGATCCACGGCGGCCACCGTCATGGCGGCGTCAACGAACACCTCGCCCCATTCCGAGAACGGCGTGTTGGCCGTGATGGCGATGCTTTTGCGCTCGTAGCGCTCGGCGATCAGTTCGAACAGGACGCTGGTCGCTGTGCGCGCGCGCGACTGCCAAGCCTCGACCGAGATGGTATGGACGCCGCCCCTTCTTGCGAGGGTGAGCTCGATGCGGCAAGGCCGGCCGTGGCGCGGGCTTGGTGTGCCAGAGTGGTGACTCAACAGCCACCTATCGCCGATCGGAGGTCCCGAGATGAATGCCACGACATACGGACTGGATGTAGCAAAGCGAGTGTTCCAGATTTACTGGGTCGACGCCGACACCGGCGAGATCGTGAACCGCCGGTTCGGCCATGACGATCTGATCCAGTACGTCCGGCGTGACCAGGCCGAGAGCCGATCCGCAACCCGGTCACCGACACCGAACACCACATGATCACGGTGCTGCCTGACGGCAAGGTGTTCCACGAGGCCGAGAACGTCGCCGGCTTTGCCAAGGGCACGGAGCCGATCAGGTTCGACCTGAACCGCCGCCATAGCTCGATGGCCCATGTGGCCTGGGGCCCGAAGGGCCTGGTGCACAGCTACAGCGAGTACAAGCAGAAGTTCGGCAGGCCGTAGCCGCGATGGGGGCAGGGGCGCGCCTTGGCAAGGCCCTGCGGCGGCACGACCGATGGGTGCTCGCTGCCGCGCTTGTCGCGATCATCGTCCTCGCCTGGAGCTGGCTGCTGGCCGGCGCCGGCATGGGCATGGGCGCCGTCGAGATGACCGCGATGGCCGGGATGGACGGCTGGTTGATGGAGCCGGCGGTGTGGACGCCGGCCTATGTCGGGCTCATCTTCGCCATGTGGTGGGTGATGATGGTGGCAATGATGCTGCCCAGTGCGGCGCCGATGCTGTTGCTCTTCGCACGCGTGCACCGCAAGGCCAATGCGAACGTCGCACCCTGGGTGCCGGCTGGCTTGTTCGCCGCCGGCTATCTGCTCGCCTGGGGCGGCTTCAGCCTGGCTGCCACTGCGCTGCAATGGGGCCTGGAGTCTGCGCGTTGGCTGTCGCCGATGCTGCAGACGACCAGCCGCTGGCTCGGCGCCGGCATTCTGGTGGCTGCCGGACTGTGGCAACTGACGCCGCTGAAGGCCCGCTGCCTGGGACATTGCCGTACGCCACTGAGCTTCCTCGTCGGGCACTGGCGCGCGGGCCCTGCTGGCGCGGTGCGCATGGGACTCGAGCATGGTGGCTTCTGCCTCGGCTGCTGCTGGTTCCTGATGGCGCTGCTGTTCTTTGGCGGGGTGATGAACCTGTACTGGATCGTCGGCATCGCGGTCTTCGTGTTGCTGGAGAAGACCATTCCGCTGGGCCACTGGCTCGCTCGAGCGACCGGAGTCGCGTTGGTCATCTGGGGTATCGCGCTGGCGATTCAGGGGCCTTGAGCTCGAGGATCTGTCGCAACCCAGCGTAAGTCACTGGCCAACATGGCGACCCGCTGGGCCAGCCGGACGGCAGCTATACGGACGATCGTTGAAGACGATGGATGACCGGTCGGGGTCGCCGGCAGGTCTACGCGAGATCAATATCGATGCCGTAGACCTGCCGGTGGCCACCTGACGTCCGGCAGTGGACACTTCCGATGGTCCTTGCCATCTTGAACCATGGCCAAGGAAGGGTCAGAGGCCGGCTACACCACCGCGCGAACAGGAGTCCGTCGACGGTCCCGCAAGCACGGTGAAGCGGTGAAGCCGGTCCCTCAGGTCCTCAAGCTCGTCGACGGGCACGCTGAGGTAGCAATAGAACTCGCCGAGCATCTGCTTCGTTCGCGCGCGTAGCGCGTGGCCTTTGGCAGACAGCGAGACGACGACACGACGCTCGTCATTGGGATCGCGCCCGCGCACGACCAACCCCTTTTTCTCCATGCGCTTGAGCATCGGCGAAATCGATCCGAGGTCCATGACCAGGGCCGCAGCAAGCTCGCCCACGCTCATCGCATCGCACTCCCAGAGCACGACAAGCACCAGGTACTGCGGATAGGTCACATCCAGCTTCTTCAGGAACGGCACGAACAGGCGCGTCATGTGGTTGCCGGCGGCATAGAGCGCGAAGCACAGATGCTCGTCCAGCTTCGGCAAAACCTCCAGCGGTGCGGGCGTGGCGGACTTGGGTTTGTTTCTCATCGTTTTGTGTGCAAAGGACCGCCCGCAACCTACAAGAGCCCGTGCCTTCTGTCAACGCGGGCACCGGCCGAGCGTTGGCTTTGGCACGATGTGTTCCATCTGGCAGCGCCGCCAGACGCTGCCGCACGAAACGCATGTGGCTAGGCCGCGAGGCGTTCCTCCGCCGCGACGTCGAATCCGACGCGCGGAAAGTGCAGGTTGACGGCGCCGACCGAAGGGTCTTCGTGGCGAAGGACCACTTCCTCGGCGCTCCAGGCGAGCAGGCGGCCCGCCACTGGATTGCCGTAGTCGTCGGGTGTCACGCTGACCCAGTCGCCCCGTCGCAGCCCGACGTTCTGCGCTTCGGCCGACCAGTCGTCCAGATCGCCGGGCGTTGCCGAATGAGCCGCCGAGATCGCCCGCTCTGGCGTCATGTCGGTGGGCTTGCCGTGGCCGATTGCCGCGACGCGGTCGTACCAAGGGCCGACGACGTTCGAGAACGAAAGCAGCTCCGTGATCTCCGGGCCACCGTTTTGGCGCGCGAACCAGATCGGGTGGTAGGCCGACAAGTCCGCCGCCGAGGGTTTCGAGCCGAGGACGAAGCGCCGACCGTCGCTCAGCAGATCCGCCAGCCATGCGATCTGCGCATTGAATCGCTGCAGATACGTGCCTCGCCTGGGCAGCAGATCGGCCGGGTCGATGCTCACGCCGAAGAAGGGGCGCCGCTCGTCGATCAGTTCCTGGGGCAGCTTGCCTTCGAGATTGCCCAGCGTCAGGCATACGGCGTTCATGAACGAGCCCTTCTCGATCCACCAGCCGAATGCCCTGGCCAGGCCGGCCTGACCGCTCGGATACAGAGTGCCGGCGTTCCCCTGCTTGTCCAGCACCGCGAGGATCAGCAACGTGTCGCAGTAGAAGTCCGCTCCGATCTGAAGGATCGGTGTGCGTCGATAGCCGCCGGTCATGGGTGTGAGCTTCGGCCTCGGGGTCCAGACCGGGATCTCGACCGAGTTCCAGCTCAGCCCCTTGAGGCCCATGGCCAGGCGTGCCTTCTCGGAGTACGGCGAGAGCGGGTAGTGGTGCAGGATGATGGCGGACATGTCTTCTCCTTGAGGCGTTGATGCGATAGAACGCGCCGAGTTGCGCCTCGCAACTCAGTACGTCGTCACTCGGAGGCAATGACGCCCGTGTGCAGATCGATGAAACGGGTTGTGGTCTCCACTTACTTTGCGTAGCAAGGCTTTGTGCACAAAGTAAAGCGAGCTGATGCCCGTGTCAATCTAGGGTTCGTACTGATCCCACGGACGCCTAGGTCCTGCGTGACACAGCGAAGCGCGCGCAAGGGTTGCAAGACCAGGCTCGCCAAGGTCGAGAACGCTGTCCGCGATCAGCGTGAAACGGTGTCCGACTTGTCGTGAAACGCTGTCCGCGATCCCGTGAAATGGGTGTCCGCGATGGCGTGAAATACGCAGATGGTCATCGGGTGCCGACATTCAAGAACGCGCGCTACCTGTTTGCGCGCAGGGAGTGGGAACACTGGTCGCTGCTAGCCAGGTCGCGCTCGCCATCCGGGTACGGCAATGGCGAACCCGACGACGTCTTGGACGACTCGGTCCGACCGATCATCGATGCGGGCCTGGCCGAGCTTGTAGATACGGATCACCGCATCACGGACGAGGTCTGGCTCGAGCCGACTCCGGGCACACTCCGGGCCACGTCAGCGTTCGCATCCAGTCCGATGGCCAACAGGCGGTGATCACGGGCGATCTGATGCATCACCCGATCCAATGCAGCGAGCCCTATCGCATCGTCAACTTCGACACCGATCGCGAGCTCGCGCGCTCGACACGGCGCAACTTCCTCGCGTGTTGCGCAAGCGATCGAGCGCTGGTTCTCGGCACACACTTCGCGCATCCGACGGCAGGGCGGGTGGTGCCGACGGGAGATGTGTGGCGGTTCGAGATCCTGTGAACTTGGGCGGTGCTTGAAACAGGCCGGATGCGAAGCTCGAGCGTCAGGTTTTGGGCAGCGAGATTGTTCTGGTCGACGTCCGCTTGGGGTTGGCAACGGCCAGCCGCACCGTTGAGTTTGCCTGCCAATGGCAGTCATCAAAAGCGAGGCGAGCGCGTCCACTTCCGGATGTGTCGGGCCGAAGAGTTCGCCCCAGCGCCGCACGAGGAACTTGAAGGGTTCGTCCTTGTGCTCCACGATCCGGACCAGGCATCGGTACAGGGTGTTCTTCTCGGCCAACGCGAAGTCCGAGTCCAGCAAGTCGGCCATAGCGCTGGCGTCGAACCACTTGCGGTGCAGTCGCCATTCCGAGCCCGGGTCGATGAGGCGGTAGGCCACCAGCGTCTTGAGCACCTTCAGCCAGGGCCTGTTCCCCTGCGCACGCGCGAACCTCGGTCGCCAGAAGCTGTCGAGTTCGAGCTCTTGCCACAACTGCAGGGCCAGCCAGCATGCACCCCATTGACGTAGCCGGCGCAGGCTCAACTCGCTCAGGCGAACCCCGATGGCATCGACGTCGTCTACCGGCATCGAGCCGGCGGGAAACAGCGCCACTGGGCGCCGCGTTACTTCCACTTCAACTGTTACGGCCCACTAGTCTTACTGTGTTATTTATTTTGCCTCTCCCAAGGGCGGCAGCAGCACGGGCAGCGTGGGAGGTTTCTGGCCAGAAGCGCGCCGATGCGCATCCGCAAGCTGGTGATGGAGGATGGGACGTGGCGCTGCGCCCGGAGGACTTCCCCGAGGTCGGTAATGCGTGGGTAAGGCAGATTCTTGGCGTTGTGCGGAGTTTTTTTTACCCCCGATCTCGTCGGGGTGTTGGAGTCGCTGTGCGAGCAGGAAGCCATAGGCCGCAATGCTCAGGCTGGCGTGATGATGAAATCCCCGCCAGCCTCGGCCCTCGTAGTGGCCCAAGCCCAGGTCCTGCTTGAGGTCTTGGTAGTCGCGCTCGATACGCCAGCGCATTTTTGTTTCAAACACCATGCGCTGGACGTGACACTTCTTCGGGTAGCGTTGAAAGCCAATATTTGAGCGGTTCGGCGTCGCCTTCAGGCCACTCGATGAGCAGCCACTCGGGTGGGCGAAGTTCATCGCGCAAGTTGTCGCGGTGCGCTGCTCGCACGCGTACTCGTGCAAAGCGTGAGTGCAGATCAGCATTGGTGCCCTCGCGCCAGGTGACGGTTTGCCATTGCTTGGGTTCGAGCGACAAGGCAAGAGTCTTGACTGACAGCGGGTTGTGTTGCGGTGACTGCGGCCCACCCCGGCGCAGTCGGGTGCCCACATGCCCGCGAGGTACCGAGGCCCTTGGTGGCAGCGGCTCGCGCCCGGGTGGCCACACCGTCACACTGCCGGTGACGCCGACCGCATAGCGCAGTCCCAACTCAGTGAGCCGATCGCGAAATGCGGTGTCTACCGCCGTAGCCGGCATCGGCCAGGACGCAATGCTTGGGCGCTCCCTGATCGAGCAGGTGCTCGATCTGCTGCAGTGCCATGGCCGGCTTAGTCGTGAACTCCATCGCCTGTGGCACGCCGGCCTTGTCGCGTCGCAGTCGGGTCGTCGGCCCACTCGCGCGGCAGGTACAACTGCCACGCAACGGGCAGGCTGGCCGCCTGGCTGGCCAGCGACACGCTCACGGCTACTTGGCAGTTGTCCTGCTTGCCCAGCATTCCACAGTACTGGCGCGCCACGCCCACCGAATGCCGACCCTGCTTGGGGAATCCGGTGTCATCGATGATCCACCAGCCGCCGTCGCTGAAGTCCATCAGCGGCACGACCCATTGGCACACACGCAGCAGCATCTGCTCGTCCGACCAGTTCGCGTCGGCAACGAAGTGGTGCAACGACTGATGGCGTGAACTCACCTTGAGCGGATCCACGTGCGCGGCCATCGGCTCCACGCTCTTGCGCGCCAGCGGAGACAGCAGTCCGGTGCAGTAACCCTGCAGTCCGGCATTGCGGTCAGCGTGGCCCAGGCCTTCGCTCAGATGTGCCATGTACCGCTCGAACTCAATCAAGTCGTCCATCGACGTTCACCCTTCAAGGCTCAGCAGGATAGGGCTCGTGAGGCGTCGATGCCCACAGCTGGCATACGAGCACGAGGTTGCATCACAACTTCATTGTCGTTAATATTCACGACATAAAAGGGAAAGTAAAGACCCATGGCACGTCGACCCGAAACCATCATCAAACAGGCTCGCGAGCGCATCGCGCGCATTCGAGATACCCTCGGCGAAATCGACTATCTGTGCTCAGGGACGCTGCTAAAGCGTACAAAGATGTGCGGCAGGCCAGGCTGTCGGTGCGCGCAGGACCCTGAAGCCCGACACGGTCCGTACTTCGAATGGGGCCACATGAAGGGCGGCAAGCTCGTTCACCGAATGGTCACCCCCGAACAGGCCGCCATCGTGGAATTGGCCCTCGCCAACCATCGCAAAGCAAAGAGGCTCATGCAAGACTGGGAAGACGAGACAGAACGGCTATTCGATGCCGAAGCGCCGCGAAAAACCTAGCTCACACTTCTAACACAGTAAGACTAGGGGTTCAACGAAGTCGGCTGCCGAAACGGGCCTCGGCCGGCACGGGGCGCCGAGGCCGCATTCCAAGGCCCGGTCCCAGTTCGCAAGGTCGGCAGCGGCGCGATAGGTCGTTTGCAGGAAACTCATCAGCGCAGCCTCGGGATCGGCCGCCGTTCGGACCGCGTCGTATGGAAGCAGCCACTCGCCCATCTGCGCCGACCAGATTGCATCCACGGGCTCGATCGTCGCCTGCGCAAAGCCCATCGGTGTGGGATACGCATACGAATAGAACGCGGCGTGAGGATACTGGTCGTTGCCCGGCCAAAAGCCAGCACTGCTCACCTCATGCGAGTAGGCCTCGCGTGTGACGGCATCCGGCAAGCCCGGAACACCGCCAGGATGCGGCGGCGCACTGCGCCCGGGAAAGCGAGTGACGGCGAGGTCAAAGCTGCCCCAAAAGAAATGCACCGGGCTCGCCTTGCCCAGAAACCCGGTTCGGAACAGCCGAAAGCTTCGGTCCGCCTGAACGAGCACTCGCCAGAATGCATTCGCCGCTGCTGCGTCGTAAGAGCAGTGCACCTCGTCTTCGGGGAATGCAATCGGCTCAGGAACTTCGTTCGGCAACACATTGATCGTCACGTCGATTGCCGCTGCGCTGAGCTCCGCCATGAAGTGGCGATAGAAGGTAGCGACAGGCATCGGCTCGAGGCCGAAGCCCCGGTCGTGCGCATCCGGCGTGCGGATGATCAGGCGATGGTCGACGAGATCGAAGTCGATCTCGAAGACACAACGTCCGGCATGGATCGGGGACGTGCCGAGGCCCCGGGCATTGACGTACAGCGGCACATGCCAACCGTGATTGAGCCAGGGTGAAAGGGCCAGCCGGACCTTCCCGACGATCTGCGTCCAGAGGTGAAGAGTCGCCGCGGTATCGCGCCAGTGCGCGTAGTTCAACTCTGGCCAATGGCGCCCCGTGTCGTCCGCCCGCTCGACACCGCCGTTGCCATTCGTGTCCACCGTGATACGGGTTGCCTCGGTCATGAGCTCTCCCGCCGCGTCGACTCGACGAATTTCACGTAGCCCTGAAGGAACGTGCGCAGCGCATCTCTCACCTTCGGATCGGTCAGGGTGCCTTCCTCGGCAGTTCTCCAGCCGAGTGACGGCCCCTGGCCAACCCCGAGTGCAGAATCAAGTGAGGCGATGCTTGACGCCGGCAGCAACACGCGGTGCCCACCAGACAATTCACCTGCGCATCGACGTACGCCGCGATCCGCAGCGCCGATGACAATACTCCACGCCACGCCATCTCGCCGGAGCCCACCATGACGATCGAAGTTGTCCGCGACCGGTCGCAGAGGATGAAGCACACCGTCCACGTGCGTCAACACGTGTTCGCGACCGACGAGCGCGCCAGCAATGGCGGCGAGGATCTTGGCGCGACACCGCATGACGTCTACGACAGTGCGCTCGGCGCCTGCAAGGCGTTGACAACGCTGTGGTATGCGAGGCGCAAACAGATTCCGATTGAAGACATCCACGTGACGGTCGAACGCGACGACAGCGAGGAGCGCCGTGGGATCTATCGCCTGCGCGTGACGCTCGGCTTCACCGGCGCGCTGACCGACGCGCAGCGCCAGGAGTTGCTGAACGTGGCCGGCAAGTGTCCAGTGCACAGGCTGATGACGCAGGCGACGACCGAGGTCGTCACCGAACTCGCGCCGTCCGAGGGGTAGGCCTGCCCGACTCGGCTCAGGCGTCGCGTGGCAGCATCGTCAGCACGCGCACGACGAAGGCATGCAACTCCGTCATGCAGTTGCGCAGGAACTCAGCCGTGGCTTCATCGGTGACCGCGCCTTCGGCGGTGATGAGCCCTGGCTTGAACTGAATGTAGGCCTCGACCGTGTGTTCATGAGTGGCGAATTGCAGAAGCGCTCTGGTGGATTCGCCACCTGGAATCTGTCATTCGAATTGACGCTGCCGCCTCAGCGCACCGCCTCCCACCACGGCGTCGACTGAAAGTCGCGGTCTGCATACACCCACTCCCCCAACCGCGGCGTCACCAGTTCGACAGCGGTTCGGCGCGCTTCGGCCGCCGTGCGGCGGATCGGTTCGTCCCAGTCGTGGTAGGCGAGATTGAAGGTCGACCAGTGGACCGGGAACATGCGCCTCGCGCCTACGTCGCGATGCGCTTGCACGGCCTGTTCGGGCGGCATGTGGATGTCGATCCACGAGGCTCCGGGACCATAGGCGCCGATCTTGACAAAGGCGATGTCGAAGGGACCCAGGCGCGAGCCGATCTCCCGGAAACGGTCCGAGTAGCCGGTGTCGCCGCTGTAGAAGATGCGGTGCTGCGGACCGAGCACCGACCAGCTCGACCACAGCGTCGCACTGCGATCGCCGAGACCGCGACCCGAGTAATGACGCGCGGGCGTGCAGACGATTTGCACGCCGCGCAGCGTGCGCTGTTGCCACCACTCCAATTCTTCGATCTGCGCCGCCGGAACGCTCCAACGCTCGAGATGAGCGCCTATGCCCAGCGGAACGAAGAACCTTGCGCCGTGCGCGGCCAGGTGACGCACGGCGACCATGTCGAGGTGATCATAGTGGTCGTGAGAGATGAGCACCGCGTCGATCTGCGGGAGGTCGGCCAGGGCAATCGGTGGCGGATGGAATCGCCGCGGACCGATCGGCAGCGGTGAGACCCGCTCCGCGAACACCGGATCCAGCAGCATGCGCAATCCGTCGAGTTCGACATACGTGCTCGCGTGGCCGATCCAGAAGGCGCGCAAGCCGCTGGGCGCCGGCGCCGCGGCCAGGTCATCCTTGTCGACGGCCATCACCGGCAGCGGTGCGGGCGGCTCGCGCACCTCGTTGCCGGAGAACTGACGCACGACGTAGTCGCCGAGCGCCGCCAGACTGGTCGGCGCCTCGGGCTGCAGGTTGACGAAGCGGCCATCGCGGTACTGCGGGTTGGCCTTCGCGCGCTCGAGCCGCGCACCATCCATGCGCGCACCGAACTGTGGTTGTGCCAATACCGCCCAGCCAGCTGCAGCGAGCACGGTCACCACCGCCGCCAACACGATGGCAGTGCGCAAAAGCAAGCGTGTAAACCTGGGTCTCATTTGCCGATGCCGGTAGGTCGGTCAGGCAGCGTCTGGCGGTGTGGTCCAACTTTAGACCAAGGATGTGCAGCGATCCGCACAGGCTGCAATTCGCACAGTTCGAGCTCTTGTGCACACGGGCCATTTCGCAAAACGCTGCTGTCACTGCCCGATGATGGCGGTCGAATGCCGGCTGGAGAACCGGACCGTACGTGGCCTGCGTCGTAGGATAGACAACGATGTGACGACCGAGATGAACGACGAGGACATCGTAGTGGTGGGTGCCGGCCCAGCGGGGTTGGCTGCCTCCGCCTGCCTGCGTCGGCAGGGGCTCGCCCACTTGATCGTGGAGCGCGAAGCCGAGGTCGCCTCCGCCTGGCGCCGTCACTACGATCGGCTGCACCTGCACACCGCCAAGCGCTACTCGGGGCTGCCTCTATCGCCCTGGCCGGACGAGGCACCACGCTACCCCTCGCGTGTGCAGGTGGTCGACTATTTTTCACGGTATACCTCGGAGCACGCCATCGCGCCGCGTTTCGGCGTCGAGGTGCACAGCGTGAAGCGGCAAGGCGAGCGATTCGCGATCGACACCAGCGCCGGCCAGCTATCGCCGCGCTTCCTCGTTGTGGCGACTGGGTACAACGGGGCTGAGAACCGACCCGCACTGCGCGGACTAACTGAATTCGGCGGCAGCGTCGTGCATGCCAAGCACTACCGCAACCCGGCGCCCTACGCCGGCAAACGCACGCTCGTGGTGGGCTGCGGCAACTCGGGCGCGGAGATCGCCCTCGACCTCGCAGAGAAGGGTGTCGACGTGGCGATGGTGGTGCGTGGGCCGGTACATGTCGTGCCGCGCGATCTCTTCGGCAGACCAACGCAGGAGACCGGCGTGATGCTCTCGGTCCTGCCGGCGGGACTGCGCGACGCCATCGTCGCCCCGGTCATGCGCCTCGCGGTCGGCGATCTCTCGCGATGGGGGATCGTGCGGCCGAAGATCGGACCTAATCGGATGATCGAGGAATTCGGCCGAGTGCCCATTCTGGACATCGGGACCATTGCCATGATCAAGGCGGGGAAGATCCACATCCTGCCCGGGGTCGAGGAGGTGCTCATAGACCGGGTGCGCTTCGCCGGTGGCGCCACCCATCCGTTCGAGGCCATCATCCTCGCCACCGGCTACTCGCTTGGCCTGAGACAAATCATCGAGGGGTTTGACGCCATTGCCGATTCGCGCGGCCGTCCCAACCGCTTCGGCGAGGAGACAGCGATCCCCGGCCTTTTCTTCATCGGGTTCAGGAATCCGCCCACGGGGGCGCTGCGCGAAATCGCGATCGAGGCGCCCCGTGTGGCCGCTGCTATCAAGGTGCGAATCGGTGGCTGAGCGACGCTCGCAACTCGCTGCTGAAGACTGCGGCATGCCGGTGATGGGGTGCCCAGGCAACAGCGCCCGGTCTTCTTCCGAGACGCCGGCATCCCGCAGCCGCTGGCCGCGCCACCCGCTGCTTGTGTACTTCGGCCTGACCTATGTCATCAGCTGAGGTGGTATCGCACTTGTCCTCGGCGCCACGGGCTTCGATCTGGTGAATCTGCGGCCGCTGGACACCGGCCTCATCTTCGTATCGATGCTGCTGGGCCCGAGCGTGAGCGGCTTGGCCATGACAGCGCGTCTGCAAGGCCGTGCCGGACTGCGCCGCCTCTGGTCGAGCCTGGCACGGTGGCAGGTCGGGTCGCTGCGCGCCGGGCGGCCTCCGACTGGCCCAACAATTCCTGCGTTGCTGCAGCCCAACGAGACCCACCGAATGCCGCGAGCCCGCCAAGCCGGCTGCGAGCGCGCCCAACACCCCTATCAGCCAAGCGATCCACGTCATCGCCGCGACTGGCCCATCGGGGGTTGCCGGTTCAAACCAGCACGGCCTGAACTGGCCGACGCATGGACAGTGGCATCGCAGGCCCTCTCCCGAAGCACACAACCAAGTCCGGCCGCTGGCTCCCCAGACCGAGTGCGGATGCGAACTGCGGCCGGATCGAGCCGACTTCGACGGGCTGATTGAGGAACGCATTGCGGATACCGAGCGCTGTGGCCTGCAGCGCAAATCGCTCATAGCATCGACCCGCCTCGACCCAGTGCGCCTTGTCGCTGGTTTCGGAGACGAACACCGCGATGCCGGCGGAATTGCGGACCTGCCTGGCGTAACGCTCGTTCTCGGACTTCGGCGTGAAGAACAGTCCCATCATCCGGCTGCCCAGCCAGCGCGGCATGGCCGGGTTGCCGGTGGTGCCGGCGAAAAGGCCGTCCCCGGTGCGCGCGGCCTCGTCGGCGCCGAAGCGAATCCAGGTCTTCAATTCCTCGACGAATGCGCGATCGTTCATCTGCGCGGTGTTCCCGGCCACCACGTACTCCAGCACCTTCTCGATCGCTGCCCGATCGGTGAGCAACATCACGCGCACGCCGTCGCCAGACCCTGCCCGCTCCAGCAGGTGAAGTTCGTCGCTCGAGATCGGCCTGCCGTCGTAATCGCCACGGGTGCACTGGCGTTCGGGGATGGCCTGGAACAGCGCGGAGGCCGACGCACGCGTCGCATCCAAACCCACGGTGATGGCACCCGCGCCGCTCGCGTCGAAGCGGGCATCGGCCTGCAGGCCCTTGGCGAGGGCAGCCTGCGCGAGGTTCTCCGTGGCGCAGCCGAGCGAAACGTGCAGATGGTGCTCGTCCGGGTCGACGACTGGACAACGGCGTGACAGATCGGGGGCGATCACGATGGCCCGATCCTGCAGGTGAAAGGTCCAGCACTGCGTGTTGTGGCTCGATGGCGCGAGGGTTGCGTAGCGCACAAGTTCCCGCATCAGATCAACGCGCTCGCGGGGCTGGGCGGTGATCGGCCGGCGCAGAGCGTGAGCGGCTTCTTGCTCGTGGGTGCTTGACGAACAGGCCACCAGCGACGGTGCAAGGGCACCGCAAGCGGCTGCGCTCAGGACAACCTGTCTGCGCATCAACATCGTGGCTTTCGGTGAAGGCCCGTGCGACGTCCGTAGATGCCGAGCGTCAGATGCCGTCAGGCGGCGAGCAGTGCCGGCTCGGCAAGCCCGGGTGGGTGCTCTTCGAGGCCGCGCTGGCGAAGGACTTCCAGGACGTTGCGGGTCGCGAAGATGTGAAGGAACTTGGTGAGGTGCGCACCCACAGCAAGCTCGGCCCGCTCGTGTTCATAGAGTGCCGCCATCTCGCCGACCGGCATGTGACACTCGACCGCAAGCGAAGCGACGATCCGCCCTTGATCGGGCTGCTTCTCGTGCGATGCGGACATGGTGGATTCCTCGGCTGGCCTGAATGCCACTGCACCGTAGCATGGTCAGCCTGTGAGCAAGTGTGCGTCAGCGCACTCAGCGGCCAAATTGGGCGTGAATTGACTTCAACCCTCGGCAGCAAGGCTTAGCGGCTCAGGTGAATTTGCGCAAAGCGGCGGAATGTCATCGCCTTGTCATGAATCGACGCCCGGGATGGAGGCCTCGCTGCCTGCCGTCCATGGCGCGTCCAGCGCCACCATGTGTAATCGAGGCACAACGCAATGTTGATTGCGAGTGCCTATCGGCGCCTCGTTCCGGTCGGTCCGTCGTGACTCCGGCCATGCCAAACGGCATCGCGTAGTCGGCCTAAGCCGAGGTTCGCATCCACCGTGCCAGGGCGAAGGCGACACCCGCGAAGTAGAGCGCGCCGAAGATGAGCTTGTTGTGCCTGGCCAGCCAGTTGGGGAGGTAGATGTCGAAGTTGTCGCGCCGCTCGTCCGTGTAGCGGCTGGCCACAGACGTGAGTGGACAGCGCCAGCCGTTGACCGCCAACACGATGACCTCCACCGCGACGATGGCTGCGAACCATGCGGCAGTCCCATGCGCACCGTGCCACGCGGCAAACGGGATCGCGACGATGCACGCGACGAAGAATGCCCACACGACGGTGTGCGTCACCTTGATCGCCGTGAGAACCGCGGGCTTCGGTGACCGGGATGGATGATCTGGCACGAGGCAGCGAGTAGAGTGGTTTGCCGGAGACCCCTGCGTCGAATCGACTCAGTGGACGACATCGATCTCCTTTGACGTAAAGGGCTGCGAATGAAGACGCTGTACATGCTGCGCCACGCCAAGTCGAGCTGGGACGATACATCCTTACCCGACCGCGAGCGGCCGCTCGAGCCCCGCGGCGAGCGCGATGCGGCGAAGATGAGCAGGCGCTGGTCGCAACGGCTCGCGAAGCCTGACTTGATCATGTCGAGTCCAGCGGCGCGCGCACTTGCGACGGCGAACGTCGTCGCCCAGGGCCTGGACTACAAGACCAAGAACATCGCGGTCGACGAGCGGCTATACGCCGCCACGGTTGACGCCTTGCTCGCCGTCGTCGAAGCGCTTGACGACGGACTGGACCGTGTGATGCTGGTCGGTCACAACCCTGGCTTCACGGAGCTGGCAAATCACTTCGACAGCAAGATCACCCACATGCCCACCTGCGCCCTCGCCGAATTCAGGCTCGAGGCAGAGTCGTGGGCTGGCATCGGCCAGGCCCGCCCCGTGCACACGACCTTCGATTCGCCGAAGCGGCCGTCGCCATAGGCCGCGGCGGCGTCGTTGCAGTGCACTGGGATCGGATGTGAGTCTGACATGAAGCTCATCACTTGGAACATTCAATGGGGACGCGGAGCGGACGGCCGCGTGGATCTGGATCGGATCGTGGCCCATGCACAGCGGTTCGCGGACTTCGACGTGCTGTGCGTGCAGGAAGTATCGGCCGGGCATCACCAGCTTCCCGGCTGCGACGGCGGCGACCAGTTCGAGCAGCTCGCGGCGCGACTGCCCGGCTATGAGCCGGTGGCCGGCGTGGCGACCGATGCGCTCGGCGCGGCGGGAAACCGCCGCAGGTTCGGCAACATGTTGTTCTCGCGCCTGCCGGTGCGGCAGGTGTTCCGCCATTTGCTTCCATGGCCCGCCGAGGACGGCGTCATGAGCATGCAACGGGTGGCGATCGAAGCGACCCTGGACACCCCGCTGGGCCTGCTGCGCGTGACGACGACCCACCTCGAATACTACTCGGCGAGCCAGCGTGCTGCCCAGATTGATCGCCTGCGCGGGTTGCATCGTGAGGCCGTGGCACATGCGCGTGTCGTGCGGCCCGGCACCGCGGCGGATGGTGCCTTCGAGCCTGTGCCGCGCGCGGCAGCGGCTGTTCTTGTCGGTGATTTCAACTTCAAGCCTGACGATCCGGATCACGCCCGGTTGCTCGCGCCGATGGACCCGGACACACCGGCGTACTGCGATGCGTGGGAACTTGCCCACCCCGGCCGTCCACACGAGCCGACGGTCGGCCTGCACGACAAGGAACAATGGCCGGGCCCGCCCTTTACCTTCGACTTCGTCTGCGTCAGCGCAGACATCGCGGGTCGCGTGCGGGATGTGCGGGTCGATGAAACCACCGACGCCTCGGACCACCAGCCGATGCTGCTGGAACTGGCCTGAGACCGTGCGGGTCCGTCCCCACCATGGAAACTGAGCTCATACTGCTGATCGCCCCGGCTGATGTCGCGGCGTTCCGGCGCCTCGCTCGGCTGAAGCTGCTCGCCGCGTCCAAACCTGCGACGCGTTTGCTCCGCAACACCCACTTCGACACGCCGGAGCTGCATCTCAAGGAACACGGCATGGAACTGCGCGTGCGCCGGGCGGGCGGCGTGGAGATCCAGACGCTCAAGGCTGTCGGACAGGCGGCAGAGGCCGGGCTCGCGCTCGACCAGGGCGAGTTGAGGCAAGGCGACACGCACGAGCCGATCAGCGAAATCGAGCTCGAGCTCAAGGCAGGCACGCCTGAGGGACGGCCGCGATCGTCGAGTCGGGACCGGAATCGACGCGCCTGCTGCTGACCTGGCGCGTGCAATCCAGGGTGCCCATGATCGGCGACAAGGTCGAGCGATTGTTCGCGGACCAGGTCCGCAACGCCCTTGAAGCCGACGGTGCGTTCACGCTGCAGTACCTGGTGGCCATCGCTTCGAAGCATTCGCGGGCTCTCTCGAGTCCGCGCGATGCGGCGCGCAAAGGGTCGCGTTCGCGTTCTTGAGTGCACACTGCTGACGCTCATCTGGCGATGCGCAATGGGCATTGCCACGACCAGCTCCTGGGCAGCTGGTGATTCGGGTACGCCACGATCCAGCAATGACGGCAGGCCATTGCGCGCGATCAAGGCCGCAAAGGGCTCGCGCTGGCAAGGTGGCGAGGTTGGTCATTGTTCGCAGGGGGTAGGTCATGTGGGATGCGATCGTGATCGGATCTGGCATCGGTGGCTTGGCGGCGGCGGCTGCGTTGGCGAAGCGCAAGCGTCGCGTGCTGGTGCTGGAACAGCACAGCGTCGCCGGCGGGTTGACGCAGACCTTTCAGCGGCAGGACTGGAACTTCGCGCCAGGGGTGCACTACATCGCCGGTGTCGGCCCGCACCCTGGACCGGAGGGTCAGTTCGGACGCCTTCTGGCTTGGCTGACCGATGACGCACTGAGCTTCACGGCCTGCGCCAATCCGTACGACATCATCCATCTGCCCGGGTTCGAGTTCGGGATCAAGTGCCCCGAGAGTGCCTACCGCGAGGCCCTGCTGGCACGCTTTCCGCAGCAACAAGCTGCCATCGCAGCTTGGTTCGCCGCCTGCGAGGCGGCACGCAGAAGCGCATTCACATTGTTTGCGCTGCACAGCATGCCGGCCTGGATGTCCTGGGGACTGCGACTGTGGCGTGGTGCCGAGGCCGATCGCTGGGCACGACATACCGTGGCCGAAGAACTCGCGAAGATCGACGATCCGCTTTTGGCAGCGGTGCTCGGTGCCCGCTGGGCCGACTACGGTGCGCCACCGGGGCAAGCGCCGTTGGTCGTCCACGCGCTGGTGACCGGCGTCTACAACGCCGGGTCGTACTACCCGGTCGGGGGACCGTCTCGATTTGCGCAGACGCTGGTGCCGGTCGTCGAAGCCGCCGGCGGTGAGGTGCGGCTGCAGGCCGACGTCAAGCGCATCATCACCGACGAAGGCCGGGCCTGCGGCGTTGAGTTCGAGCAGCACGGAGAGCGGCGGCAAGCGCTGGCGCGACACGTGATCTCGGCCATGGGGGTGGCCAACACCGTCGTCTGCCTCGATGCGAGCGCCGCGGCACCATGGCAACAGGCCATCCGCACCCTGGCGCCCGGTATCTCCTACCTGTCGCTGTTCGTTGGATTGGAGGGCGACATCGTGGCAGCGGGTGCCGGGACCGCCAACCATTGGATCTACGAGAGCGAAGACATCGGCGCCGTGTGGCGCAGCCCTGCGGACGAGGACGCACCGGGCCTCTTCGTGGCGTTCCCGTCGCTGAAGGATCCCACCAGCCCGGGCAATCCGACGGCCGAGGTGGTGGCGGTGGTCGACGCGGCTGCGTTCGCGCCGTGGTTGGCGCTTCCCGATGACCAGCGGCCAGAGGAGTACCAGGCCTTCAAGGCCTGGGTCGAGGAACGCATGCTCGCGCAGTTTCTGCGCCACTTCCCTGCTTTGAAGCCGATGCTGAGGTTCCACGAACTCTCGACGCCAGTCACGCAGCATCGCTACGTTCGATCGCCCGAGGGTGCCATGTACGGCATCGAAATGACGGCCGAACGCCTGACGAGCCCGGCGCTGCACGTGCGCACACCGCTGCCGGGATTGCTGTTGGCCGGTCAGGATGTCACCAGTCCGGGCGTGCCGGGCGCTTTCATGGGCGGCCTGATGGCGGCGGCGGCCGTCGAACCCGCGCTGTGGCGCCAAGTGTCTGGGTGAGAGAGCGATTTCTTGGCCGTTGAGGTGACGTATGCACAGTTCATCGGCCGCATGAACGCGAGGCCCGCGGTTCAAGATTCTGCTGCCAAAAGGCGCGCAAGCAGATTGGTAGCGGCCCACGGCTGCGACCTGACGTCGAAATCGAAGCTTCGAAAGCTCACCGAGGTCGAGCGACCGCTATCGGCAGCCAACTTCTGGTGGGCGAACGACAGGTGTGGGCCCCAAGCGGAAGTACGTTGCGACGATTTCGGCGCCCGAAAGCTGCCATCGGACTCGGGCACGCGAAGGCGGGAGGCATTGGCCAGGACTGAGAAAATCTACCGCGTGCTAAGTCCGGGCCAGGATGGCTTGCCTAGTTTGTCATTTTCCGGTCCCAGCGACTATGGCCACCCGGGGACGTACTTGGCGCAGTTGATCCCCATCAATTTTCTCACCGAGACGTCGCATGACCCACCGGGTTCTATCGGCAGCCGGTGACATGGCTCCGAGATCGGTAGCCACTTGCCGTTCGTCGACATATCTAATGGCCGCCGAACCGAGCAGCGTGGGCACAAGGTCGACATGCATCGCCGTGGCTTCATGGTTGGCACGTAGCCGTTCCCAACGCGCGGAGTTGCTGGCGCGCCATTCATCGCTCGCCCACATTACGGCCGGGACTGTCGTGTCCCAGCGCGTCGGATCCTTCAGCGCGTGTTGAAAAAGTTTTCGTCCGTCGTCAAGCAGGTTCTCACCATGGTCAGCCGTGTACATCACGAAGGACGAGCCGCCCGCCTGCCCTACCTCTGAGATCACAGCATCGACGAATCGGAGGGATTCGGCTACGGCGTTGTCGTAGGCGCGGATGAAATCCGGCAGGGTGGAATCATCTGGGAGTTCAGAAAGCTTCGAGCAGTCGGCCTGGAAAGCAGCTGTTGCGGGCTCATAGCGATCGCAGTACGAAAAATGTGCGCCGTAGGCATGCACCAAGATCAGCTTCTTGGGCGCGTTCTGCGCGAGCACCAATCGGAGCGATGGCAGAAGGCTTTCTCGATCGGTCTTCTTTCTTGTTACGAACATTTCGGTGTTGGCGTCTGGCCACGCAATGCCTCTTTCCTGGACGGCAAGCCAATAGGTGTGAAATCCAGCTTCCTCGAAAGCCTTCATAAATGTTGCGTCCTTGCTGACCCGAACTGCACCGCCAGGCATTTCGCGCGAGACGAGCAGAGGGACCGACGTATGCGTGCTGCTGGATCCGGACGTCACATCGCAATAGATGATCGCGTCTTGATGGCTGATGGCGACCTGCTTTTGGCCGCCGCATGCGCCGAGCCGGTCGGCACGCACTGATTCCCCGATGATGAGGACGTATGTCTCGTTCTGCGGGTGAAGTCCCGGCAACCGCGAGACGCCCCAACTCGCGGACGCCGAACGAGGGTTAATGGGCGCATAGGGCAACGCCGTCGAGATGAATTCGCCACGCCCGATCGCAGAAGCGGCGGCAACGGAAATCACATTCAGCGGCCACGCGCGCAGCACGGTGTCATGAAAGACGGCGCCGCATGTGACTGCGGCGAAAGTGATTGCCGCAAGGGTGGCCGAAGGCCGCTTCCCGCGCGCCGTCCGGCTTGACGGAGTGCGAAACAACACCCAGATCGGCACGGCGAGCAGGACCGCCGTCAGGGCTATCCAGTGGGCATGAGGCTGAATCACTGGCCACGCTTCGTGTGGGTCCGGCCGAATCAAGGCCGCCTCGAGAAGGTTGACATCGCGTAGAAGGTCGGCTCCCGCGGCTAGAACGCCGAACAGCGCCGGTGCGTATGTCAGGACCAGGAATACTCGAAGCCCTAGGATCGCGCGAAGCAAGCCAAAGAACACTGCGGTCGCGGCAAGGGGGTATGCGGCGCGAAGATCCCAGACTTGCGTGGATGAAAAGATGGTCACGGCTGGGATCAGCAGGATCGCGCCCCAAACATAGTCGATCAGACTGACGACGCCGTGCTGTCTGTTTGCTGTTGACGCAGATGCCACATGCGCCTGCCGTGGATCGCTATGTTGCTCCATGACCTTCTATGCAGATTACAACACTCTGGCCAAGATCCCGGGCGACCTGATCGCTCTCGGTGAAAGACATCGCCGCCGGCAGGGGCTGGCCAGCCCGAGAAGATGTTCTGTCGAACTCGACCTCGCACGCTAGCGCAAGGCGGGCATAGTCCTTCGGCGCGTCCGTCGCCGATTTAACGACCGTACATGGACGCCCCCGGTTTGCCAAGCTTTCAGTTCATGAGGGCTGGAAGGGAAGATTGCACCCGTACATCCGGACTTTGGTTGCGGCATCGGCCGCTGTCCCTGATGGGATTTGCTGGTTGGCTCCTCAATCGCTGTCTTGCACTCGAGGTGCTGCGGTCGTTCTGGGCTTCGCCAACCCCGGTCTGACCTGTCTTGCCATCACTGCGTGATCGCCTGAGCAATCGGTGGTGTGTTCTCCTTCGTCGAGTCTGTCGTTGTCGATCCGCCGATGCGGCTACGCGGCCGAGACCTCGGGCGCGTAGTCGGCCCGGAACTCCCGGCCGTGTGCAAGCAGCGCCCAGACCGTTCGCGCATTCTTGTTGGCCAGCGCGACGGCGGCAATGTTCGGATGACGCCGGTCGAGCAGCTTGGCCAGCCAGACGTTCGGTGTTGACGCTCTTGCGCTGCGCCGCCACGATCGCCGAGCGCGCGCCGTGGATCAGCAAGGTTCGCAGGTACACGTCGCCGCGCTTGCTGATGCCCAGCAGCTTGGGCTTGCCGCCGCTGGAGTCCTGCCTGGGCACCAGTCCCAGCCAGGCCGACAGCTGCCGGCCGTTGTCGAAGCTGTTCGCATCGGCGATGGAGGCGACCAGCGCGCTGGCTCCCAGGGGTCCGATGCCGGGGATCTTCTCAAGCTTGCGGCTGAGCTCGCTGCCGCGATGCCACGCCTTGATCTGCGCTTCCAACTCGTCGACCTGCCGATCGAGTTCCTTGAGGTGCTTGGTCAAGCGCTCGATCAGCTGTCGAAACGATGCTGGCAACTCGTCGCCTGCAGCCTCGAGCACGGCGGGCACCCGCTTGGCCACGTTGGCGATGCCCTTGGGGCATGATCAGCCCGAACTCGCCCAGCAAGCCACGAATCTGGTTGCCTTGCGCCGTGCGAGCCTTCACGAAGCCCTGTCGCACCCGGTGCAGCGACAGCACCGCCTGCTGCTCGACGCTCTTGATCGGCACGAAGCGCATGTTCGGTCGCCCCACCGCTTCGCAGATCGCCTCGGCGTCGGCGACGTCGTTCTTGTTGTCTTCACGTAGGGTTTGACGAACTGCGGTGCCATCAGGCGCACGGTGTGACCGAACTTGTGCAGCGTGCGGGCCCAGTGATGGGCGCTGGCGCAAGCCTCCATGCCGATCAGGCACGGCGGCAGGTTGGCGAAGAAGGCCGCCATCTGATCACGCCGAAGCTGCTTGCGCAGCACCGCTCGGCCTCGCTCATCGACCGCGTGAACCTGGAACACGTTCTTTGCCAAATCAATGCCAACCGTCGTAATCTTCATGGTGGACGCTCCTTTCCCGGTTCAAGTGGTTGAACACACCTCCACTTTGGCACTTCGATGCCGTTACGGGTGGGGGCGTCCATCCCATTGCTGTTCTCCAAGGTCAACAGGTGCTGCCGACCTGCTGCCCCGACCTCGATGCGGGTCGTCAAAGCGGCCGGTCAGATGCGCAGGCGCCGGGCACTTTCGCGTCCAATGCCAAAACCGGATGGCACAGGCGATGGTGTGGCTCTACGCCACAAGGCCGAATGTGAATACAACGAGCAGCCCTTGATCAGCCGAGCGCAGTCCCCAGCTGCCGGCTATGTGGAAGCGGTTGACCGTCCTGTGGGTGCTTGTGCGCGGCGATGCGCGGCGGCTTTGGTACGCCTTGCGCCACCCCGATGCCCCGTCTGGCTCAGACCAGTCACCGCGTTGCTGTTGCTGTACTTGGTTTCACGTTCGACCTGATCCCGGACGCGCTGCCGATCATTGGCATCGTCGACCACCTTGTGTCGGAGCGAATCAATGCGTGCTGGCTTACGCGATTCCGAGGATTCCACTTTCGCGTGTCGGGCCTGGGCGCCGCCGAGACCGGAGAAGCGCCAAAGAGGATTCCCTACGAGTGGCGCAGGGGCTAGACTGATCGAACACGCGCTTCCGGCCCTGGATGCTCAATCCAATCGGGGGCGCGTCAGCGGAGGTGGCCAGATGCATCTGCGCCACGTACTGTCGCTGAGTGCCGTTTTGCAGCTTGCGGGGCCCAAGAAGTTGACTGACACGCAGCGTTGCGAGTTGCCGGAACCCGGCGACGACATCACCGACACGCGGCGCGCCGGGGCAGCGGCGGAGTCGAGGGCCTTGTCGCCGCTGCTCGACACACTGACCGACATCAATCTCGACGACCTCTTCGATGCAGCGGGGCTGATGTGGCTGCGGCCCACGTCCCTCCAGCGTCTGCTGTGGCCGGCCGCTCGACGCTTTGCTCTCGTGGCCCAGGAGTTCGACAAGCTCGTGGGCGAGCAAGGACTGGCCCAAGGCAGTTCGTGGTTGGCGCACCGGATGGCGGCGGGCACGCAGGTATCGGGTGGCGACCATGTCCCGGCCACGGGACCTGCAGTCATTCTCGCCAATCACCCGGGCATGACCGACACCGTGGCGCTGCTCGCGAGTCTGGCGTCGCGCCCCGATCTGCGCGTGATTGCGCTGGACCGGCCGTTCCTGCGAGCGCTGCCGAATGTCGCCAGCCACTTGATCCGGGTGCCCGACCACGAGGTCGGGCGCATGGGCGTGGTGCGGGCTGGCGTGAAGCATCTGAAGCAAGGCGGCGCCTTGTTGACGTTTCCGGCCGGCGAAATCGAACCCGACCCGGCCACATTCGGTCGGCGCAAGGCGGTCGATTCGCTGCTTGCTTGGTCGGACAGCTATGTCCTGTTCGCGCGGCGGGTGCCGCAGACCCGATTCATTCCGGCGGTTGTCAGCCATGTCGTCTCGCCGCAAGCGCAGCGGCATGTCCTAACGCTTCTTCGCCGCACCGCCCATGACAAACGGCGGCTTGCAGCCGCCTTGCAGGTGGCCCTGCCGCGATACCAGAAGATGGTCGCGCGGGTTGCGTTCGGGCCGGGGCAGCAGGCCAGTGCTTGCGAGGCAGATTCGCTGCAGGCAGCGATCGTCGCCGAGATCCGTCACCTGATTGAAGCATCGGCTGGCCCTGCCAAGGTCGGCGCTGTACGGGCAGGTCCCGGTCACAGCGCACAGATGCAGCACGACGCGCTTGCGTTGCTGCACCGG
This sequence comes from uncultured beta proteobacterium, assembly GCA_963837675.1. GTDB lineage: Bacteria > Pseudomonadota > Gammaproteobacteria > Burkholderiales > Burkholderiaceae_C > Rubrivivax. The sequence goes on from CAWIOH010000015.1 coordinate 40,651, forward strand.
CCCTTGAAGCCATGACGGCATCATCGGCCCAGGCGTGCTGGCTGGTCGAGCCAGGTTGGGCCGAGTTGCGCTCCGAGACGCTGCCCGAGCCGACCGCTGATCAGGTACAGGTGCGCACCTTGCACAGCGGCATCAGTCGCGGCACCGAGACCCTGATCTATCGCGGCGACGTGCCGACTAGCGAGTTCGAGCGCATGCGCGCACCCCTTCAGGCGGGCGACTTTCCAGGCCCGGTGAAGTACGGCTACAGCAGCGTCGGCATCGTGGAAGTGGGCCCCGCCGCACTCTTGGGCCGCGCCGTGTTCTGTCTGTTCCCGCACCAGACCTGCTACGTGGTGCCGATCGATGCCGTTCATATCCTGCCCGACGGTGTGCCGCCGGCGCGGGCCGTGCTCGCGGCCAACCTCGAGACGGCGGTCAATGCGCTGTGGGACGCTGCGCCGCGCCTTGGCGATCGCATCAGCGTCGTCGGCGGCGGCACCGTGGGTCTGCTCGTCGCCTGGCTTGCGGGCCGCATGCCTGGCTGCGCGGTGGAGGTGGTGGATACGCAAGTGGCGCGCCGCCAAGTGACCGAACGGCTGGGCGTGAACTTCGCCGTGCCCGAGGCCGCGCGCGACGAAGCTGATCTCGTGATCCATGCCAGCGGCCGGGCCGAGGGCCTGGCGACGGCCCTGCGCCTGGCGGCCTTCGAGGCCACCGTGCTCGAGCTGAGTTGGTACGGACAGCGCGAAGTGAGTGTGCCGCTGGGTGGGGCGTTTCATTCGCGCCGACTGGTGCTGAAGAGTTCACAGGTGGGGCAGGTGGCCGCGGCGCAGCGCAGCCGCTGGAGCCATCGCCGTCGCATCGAGCTGAGCCTCTCGCTATTGACGGACCCGGCCCTGGACGCCCTGATCACCGATGCGGCGCCCTTTGCCGCCTTGCCTGCCGTGCTGGCGCGCCTGGCCGCGTCCACGTCGGACCTCACCTTGTGTCATCGCATCGATTACACCTGACGATTGCTCACTATGAGGCACTGCCATGTACAGCGTCAATGTCCGTGACCATTTCATGGTCGCCCACAGCTTCCAGGGCGCCGTCTTCGGCCCGGCACAGCGCATGCACGGAGCGACCTACGTGGTCGACCTGGAACTGCGCAGGGCCGAGCTGGACGCGGACGGCATCGTGGTCGACATCGGCCGTGCCACGCAGGTTTTGCACGCGGTGCTGGTCGATTTGAACTTCCGCAATCTCGACGAAGAGAGCGCCTTCCAGGGACGCAATACCACGACTGAGTTCCTGGCCCGCGTCGTCTTCGATCGTGTGGCCGCCCGCGTCGCTGCTGGCGAACTGGGCTCCAACGTCCGTGGCCTGAGCCACCTGAAGGTCACCTTGCACGAGTCGCACGTCGCATGGGCCGCCTACGAGGGTGTGCTGCCAGCGCATGCGGCCGCTTGAGCGCATCACGCGTCGAGCCATGTCCGCACCCAAGCTGGTCTTCGTGGTGCCCGGTGAGTTGAACAGCGTCACCGGCGGCTACGGCTATGACCGCCAGATGATCACCGGATTGCGCAAGGCAGGCCGCGAGGTCGACGTCGTCGCGCTGGATGCCGGTTTCCCCTGGCCGCACGCTGCTGCGCTGGACCGCGCCGCGCAGCAGCTGGCGGGCATCCGGAATGGCGCGCTGGTCGTCGCCGATGGTTTGGCGTTCGGGGCCATGCCCGGCCTGGCCGAGCAGCATGCGACAAGGCTGCGCTGGGTGGCGTTGGTCCATCACCCGCTTGCGCTGGAAACCGGCCTGAGCGCACAGCAGGGCAGCGCGCTCTTCAACAGCGAGCGGCGCGCATTGGCCACCGCGCGCGGCGTGATCGTGACCAGTGCGGCCACCGCGCGTGAGCTGGCCCGTTATGGCGTGGCCGCCGAACGCATCCATGTGGTCACGCCGGGCACGCACGCCGCGCCACTGGCCACCGGATCGGGTGTGGATCCGGTGCGCCATGGTTTGTCGTTCCTGTGCATCGCGACCTTGATCCCGCGCAAAGGCCACGCCGTCCTGATCGAAGCCTTGCGCGGCCTGCAGGACCGCGCCTGGACCCTGCACTGCGTGGGCAGCGCGACGCGGGACGTGGACACTGCAAACGGCTTGCGTTCGGCCATTGCCGAGCACGGATTGGGTGACCGCGTGCGACTGTACGGTGAGGTCTCGGCTGCTGAGCTGCGGTCGATGTATGGGCAAGCCGACGCCGTCGTGTTGCCCTCGTACTTCGAGGGTTACGGGATGGCGCTGGCCGAAGCGCTGGCGCATGGCTTGCCCGTCGTGAGCACGACGGCCGGCGCCATCCCCGACACGGTGCCCCGCGAAGCCGGTGTGCTCGTGCCACCGGGTGATGCGGTGGCGCTGCGTGCAGCGCTGGCAGCCCTGCTCGACGTGCCCGCTTTGCGCACCCGGCTGACCGCGGGAGCGCGAGCCGCCCGCGCCGGTTTGCCCACGTGGCCCCAGGCTCAAGCACGCTTTGCAGCGGCGTTGGAATCGCTCGACATGGAATGCGAGCCGGGTGCGGTGCCATGAGCGAATTCAGCGCCGATTGGCTAAACCTGCGTGAGCCCTTCGATCAGGCGGCCCGCGAAACGGTTGCTGTGGCGCTGGACCTGCCCGCACGGCTGGCGCGCTGGCGGGAACGCTCACCCGGCGAGGCACTCGCGGTGATCGACCTGGCCTGCGGCCACGGCGCGAACCTGCGCGCGCTGGCGCCAAGTCTGGGTGGCGCGCAACATTGGCGCCTGGTCGATCATGACCCCGCGCTGCTGGCGGCGGTGCCGGATGCTCTGGCCGAATGGGCGCTCCGGCACGACTACCGGCTCATACGCGAGGCCGGCACGGGCGCTGAACAAGCCCTCGACATCGCCGGCCCAGGCTTCCACGCCCGGGCCGTCTGCCCACGTGTCGACCTGGCGCGTGATCTTGCAAGCCTTGATTTCGGCCAGAGGCCACTCGTCACGGGCTGTGCGCTGCTGGACCTCGTCTCGGCGCCGTGGCTGCAGGCGCTGATCCACAAGGCCCGGGCCGCCAGCGCCGTCCTGTTGTTCGGATTGACCGTCGACGGGCGGACGAACTGGCATCCGGCCGACCCAGATGACGAGCTTGTGCTCGCGCTCTTCAGCCAGCATCAGCGTCGCGACAAGGGCTTCGGGCCGGCATTGGGCTCGCGGGCAGCCGCTGTCGCCTTGCAGCAGATGGCGAGCGCCGGTTACGAGACGCTGCAGACGCAGACCGACTGGGTCATCGATGGCGCGCTGGCGTCGCAGATGATGCTCGCGATGGTCGAAGGCATGGCGGCTGCGGCGCTGGAACAGAACCCCGCTGCACAAGACGCCGTGCGGTCCTGGCGGGCCCGTCGCGGTGCGGGCATCGGCAACTCATGTTTGCGGGTCGGGCATGTGGACATCGTTGCCACGCCAAGCTCATGACAGTTAGGTCGACGTGCGCAGATCCAGGTCCCACAGATGATCCGGCCCCATTCGATACACGCGGCAATGAGGCCGAGGGCAATCGGCCAGGCGCGCCGGGCCCTCGAAGCGCAGGCCCGGCCGGCCGTCGCCAATGATGATCGGCGCCACGGCCAGGTGCAACCGGTCCAGGCATCGCTGCGCGACAAAGCGCGACACCGTCACGCCTCCGCCTTCGACAAAAAGCCGCGTCAGACCGCGCGATTGCAGCGCCGTCACGGCGTTCGCCAAGTGCGGCGTGCCGTCGTTGCGCAGCAAGTCGTTCACGGCCAGCACGCGATCTGCGCCCACCTGCGCGACGGCGGCGTCCCGCCACCGTGCATCACACAACCACAGCGTGGGTGCTTGCCCGTCGTTGAAGACATGCGCGGTCTCGACGTAGCCAGCAAGCCTGAGCTGCGGATCGAGCAGCACGCGGGTGGGATGGGGGCCGGCGACCCGGCGAGTCGTCAATCGGGGATTGTCGGCCGCGACCGTGCCGGCCCCCACGATCACGGCGTCGCACAGGGCGCGCAGGCGATGAAGATGCAGCAGGTTCTCGGGGCCGTTGATGAAGCTTGAGTCTCCCGTGCGCGTGGCGACGCAGCCATCCAGGCTCTGGCCCAGTTGGGCGATCACCCACTGCGCGCCCTCTGGCCGAAAGTCCAACAAGGGTTGGACCAGATCGAACAAGTCCAGCGCCTTGGCGTCCCAGTGGCCTTGCAGTTGCCAGCCGATATCGCTCGCCCAGGTCAATGTGTCGAGAGGCAAGGTCGACACGTCTCCAGGGCGACGCGCCCGGGCGATGTCGAGGAGGATCGGCCACAGGCCCACAGCCGACCGGGCATCGGCGTTCAGGCCTGGAGAACCCGTGGAAGAGGGCGAGTCGTTCATCTGGTTTGGCGCCGCTGGCATCGTACCTGCCCCTCGCCAACGTGATTCGCTAGCCCTGACGGCTCACGACACGTCGCCTGCGCGTGCTTTCCAATCCAATGCAATCTGCAAGGGGCAGCCTGACCATGAATCCTTCATCGCTGAACCACCAACCGGCGTGCCCTGCGGTCGCTGACACGCAGGCCGCAATCCGGCTCGACCGGATGCAGACGGAGTTCCGGCGTGGACGTCCCGTGCTCATGGAAACCGCCGATCCCGCCGCACCCGTCGTCATGCTGGCCGCGGTGGAAACGCTGAATGCAGCCCCGACTGCAGGGATGGGTCCTGAGCGCAGGGACGCCTCGACTCCTGCTCACCGCAGAGCGCTTGCGGGCGACCGGCTGGTTGCAGGCTTCGGGTGCACGCTCCTTGCCGCTCGATTCCCCCATCACGGTCGAACGCGTGCAGCGGCTGGCTGCGGTCCTGCCTGGGGCAGCCACCACGGCGGAAGCCGGCGACCTGGTCGGTGTGCGGCCAGCCGGACCGGCGCTGGAGGGCGTGTTGAGAATGACCAAGCGCGCACGTCTCGTTCCCGCGCTGCTGCTGTTCGAACTCGACGCCGCGGTCGCTGCCGGGTCTGCGGCAGACCGAGGTGCTGCGGATCTTCGACACCGACTTGATCGCATCGGCCGGTTCGGAACCCGACGCTGCATCGGAGCTGATCCGCGTCAGTGACGCCCACATGCCCATAGCGGATTGCGATGACTGCACGCTCGTGTTGTTCCGTGAGCCCCATGGTGACGCCGAACACGTGGCCATCGTCGTCGGCCAGCCGGACCTCACCCGGCCGGTGCCCGTGCGCATGCACTCCGCCTGCCTGTCAGGTGACCTGCTGGGCAGCCTGCGCTGCGACTGCGGCGACCAGTTGCGGCTGGGCATCGCACGCCTTGCCAAGACCGGGGGCGTTCTCCTGTACCTGTCCCAGGAGGGGCGGGGCACCGGCCTGGCTAACAAGCTGCGCGCCTACCGTCTGCAAGATGCGGGGTTGGACACCATCGACGCCGATCGCTACCTTGGTTTTTGCGCAGACGAGCGTGACTTCGGCCCCGCGGTGGCGATGCTGAAGCAGCTGGGCATCTCACGCATCCGGTTGCTGACCAACAACCCGCACAAGATCGATTTCCTGCGGCGCGCGTGGCTTGGAGGTCGTGGACCGGGTCGCGCTGCTGGCGCCCGTCAATCCGTTCAATGCGCGCTATGTGCAAACCAAGCACGAGCGCGCCGGGCACTTCGCGCAGAGTGCCTCCGGCATGGGTGGCGGGCGACGACCCAGGCACCGTGCGGCGGCTGGCTAAGGCAGCGGATGCCGGGCCACCTCGCCCAGCAGCTTGACCAGCCGATCCGCCCAGTGGTCCAGCTGGCGCTCGCCCTTGGCCGCAGTGGCGGCGGCGGCATCGCCGCATGCGCCGTCGGGGTTGACGTCCTGCATCATCCAGCCCAGGCCCGCCGCTTCTTCCAGGCCCAGCACGCCGCCCCGCGCGGCCAATGTCCGCCCCGTCGACGGGAAGTCGGCCAGCGCATCCTGCCGTACAAGATCAGGGCGCAGGTGGAGCATCACGCGAGGTCTCCACCGCGCCGGCATGCAGGCCGTGTGTCAATTCGTCGGCATCGAACAGACCCGTCGGCGTGCCCAGCGCAAAGCTGTGGGCGCGCACCACCAACATGCCGCAGTCCACGCGCAGGCGCAGCGCAACCTGGTCGACATGCGCTCGCTGCCCGCCGTGGCTGTTGAAGATCACCAGCTTGCGCACGCCGGCTCGCGCCACGCTGTGCCCTATCGACAACCACAGACCGAGCAAGGCCTGCAGGTCAATGCTCAATGTGCCTTTGAAAGCCGTGTGTTCGAGGCTGTCGCCCACCGTGAGTGCCGGCAACACGAGCACCGAGCTGTCGGCAGGCAATCGCCGCATCATCAGGCGCACGATGCCTTCGTTGATGACCGCGTCGGTCGACAGCGGCAGGTGCGGCCCGTGCTGCTCGACGGCCGCGACAGGCAGAAGCGCGATCGTGCGATCTGCATCGACTGTCGCGAAATCAGTGGTGCGCATGTCCTGCCAAAGGGGCCGTGGGCGCAATGGGCGCCGAACTGCGATCCTGCCAAGCCTTTGTGCAGGATTCATGGTTGCGCCGATAGATTGAGGGAGGTAGATGGTAGATGAGCGGCATCTGCGGGTCTGACCGGCCGTCCTTGCGCGCGATCATCGGCCCGCGGCGCTAGCCAACACGATGAGCGGTGGCACGCAGAACCAGAGCATGAAGGTTAAGTCCGGACGATCGGTCCGTCGATGCGATCAGGCAGGTTGCCGTGTGCCAAACGGTGCAGGCATCGCCACAGCCAGATGGAATGCACTGCGCCGCGCGGCGCTCCGGCCCAGCAGCGCCTGCATGTCCATGCGCGTCAGCGCCAAGGTCGCGGCCATGGCGGGTGCGGCGAGGCAGGCTGCCATCGCCAGGCGGATGGCAGCGCGTGCGCCGCGAGCATGACCGCCAGCGTGCGCTTGCCCACCACCAGGTCGGCAGTCCGGTGAGGGCAACCGGCGAGTAGGATCGACGGCAGGACCGCCAGGCCCAGCGGCGGCGCCGGCAGCCATGGCGCGCCGTCGGTCTGGTTGACGCCTTGCGCCAAGTAGCCGGCAATGATCGCGCCTGCCCGGTCACCGGCGCGATCTGGTTCTTCACGCTGGGCCTGCTGGGAATCGGCTGGCGGTGTAAACGGTCGCTCGCGAAGCAAGGCCTGAAAGCGGAGCCCGGCGATAGCGGTCATTCACGGGTCGACCCGGACAAATTCGAAGGCGAACGGCTGCATCTCGTGGTCGCGAACTGGCGCTGCCGACGTGCGCCGTGCAAAGGCGGCGCTTTCCAGCGGGTGCAAGCCCCGCCCGGCAACCGCTCCAGCCGGAAGCAACCGGAGATGGTATGGACACCTCCCACCCACCGCCAGCGACGTGATCGGAAATGAAGCCGAATGCAACCACCCATCCCCCCGCCCTTCCCGCCAGCGGGAAGGGGGCCCCAACGACGTCAAGTTGGGGGTGGGGCCTCGCGTCGAACGGCATCGAGTGCCAAAGTGGAGTTGGCGTTCATCAACTCCTCGCATCGGAGGCCCCAAATGGATCGTACGACTTATGGTTTGGACATTGCAAAGAACGTGATGCAACTGCACTGGGTTGAAGCTCAGACGGGCGAGATCGGCCGCAAGAAGCTGGCGCGTGCCAAGCTGGTCGATTACTTCGCGCAGCGCCTGCCGGTGCGGGTGGTGATGGAGGCTTGCGGCAGCGCGCACCACTGGGCGCGCGTGCTGGGCAAGCTGGGTCACGAGGTCGAACTGCTGCCGGCGGCGCAGGTGCGGCCGTTCGTGCGAAGCAACAAGGACGACGCGGCCGATGCGCGGGCGATCTGGCTGGCCGCGCAGCACGGCGACATCCGCCGCGTGCCGCTGAAGAGCGTCGAGCAGCAAGCCGTGCTGGCGCTGCACCGCACGCGCTCGCACTGGGTGGGCGTGCGCACGGCCACGGTGAACGCGCTGCGCGGGCTGCTGTACGAATTCGGCGTGGTGCTGCGCGGGGGCCGCAAGGCCGGGCTCAAGGCGCTGGCCGAGCAGCGCGCACAGATCGATGAGCAGGTGCCGCAGATCATGCGCGGCCTGGTGGATGGTCAGCTGCAGGCGCTGACGCAGGTGCAGCAGCGCATCGATCAGTTAGAGCACGAGCTCGCGGCGCTGCAAAAGCAGCTGAACAAGGCCGTCGAACTGCGTCAGGTTCCTGGTATCGGAGTGCTCGGTGCCACGGCGCTGGCGGCCACGCTGGGTGATGGCAAGGCCTGGCACAGCGGGCGAGAGTTCTCCGCCAGCCTGGGCCTGGTGCCTGCACACAGCGGTACGGGCGGCAAGGTGCGCACGGGGCACATCTCCAAGCGCGGAGACCCCTACCTGCGCACGCTACTCATCCACGGAGCGCGCTCGGTGATCGAGCGCGCCAAGGACAGACCGAAGTGGCTGCAGCAGATGCTGGCGCGCCGGCCGCCGAACGTGGTGGTGGTGGCGCTGGCCAACAAGATGGCGCGCACGGCCTGGGCCCTGGTGGCTCATGGGCGTGCCTACCAACGGGACTGGCAAAGCGCCAAGCCCGAGTGCGGCACCGCGCAAGCGGCGTCTGCGTAGATCAACCTCAGCGATAGGAGCGGATGCCGCAAAGAGTGCGCGAGTCGAGTCGATGAAGTGATGGCAAAGCGGTCGGACCGTGGGTTGGGTAAAGCTGAATGACTGCCAGGACAAGCTTCGTGCGAAGTCCCTACCGGAGATGAGCACCGACCCCGCGAATGACCATCAAGGCCAGCAGCGGGCTTGCCCGGACTGCAACAGTAGGCCGGATATAAGACCGCAGTCATATCCGCCGAGTCAGAACTTCAAGAACTTGCTTGCCACACGGGAGGTGTCCATATAAGCAGTCATGGAGGTAACGATGTGACTGAAGCGTGCGTCCAGCGAAGGCTGGCTTGATCAGCAGGAGGTAGACCTGCCGGGGCAGAAAATCAGAAGCCCCGTAGCTTGGATAGCAAGTAGGAGGGAAACGGAGCTACGGCGAGGTTACTCGGGCACCGCCAGACGAAAGGGGCGGCAACAGACAAACCAGACCTATCGCCACCGCGCCACACTCCTACTCTACCCACAGCTGCCGGTGGTCTGCGCGAAAATCTGCCTGCAAAGCCGACGTTGGCGTCCGCTCGCTGACGATCCTTTGCGCTACTCGTTCGTGCGGCGGCTGTGCAACGGGAACTGTCCCTCGTTCTCGGCTTCCGCCTCACGTCGACGGCCATCAGCCGTCGCCGGCGGCCGACAGCTCCCCAAACTTCAAAAAAGGGCCGAGGCCAGCAATGCGTATTCGAGTCGTTCGCATGCTCGTTCTCGGCGGGCAGAGGTCTTCAACCCGTGCACGATGAAGCCCGCCCGCGCGTGCTGCATGATTGGCCCGCACGTCAATGAATCAGCCGTTGGCGTTGACCCAGTCCATGCCGGCCTGCCGCGAGCGCTCGACGGCATCCTCTCGCGAGTCGAACGACTCGAGGTCCAGGAACCGCTGCGCACACGTCTTGTTCGGGTGCATCGACGTGATGGCGACGCGAGCCTGATACCGACCATTGTCGAGTTGCATCGGCTGGCAACTCAGCATGTAGTCGCGATAGAAGCTGCGCGTGTTCATGGCAAGACCTTCATCACTGTTCCGCATGTTGTCGACCCCGTTCCTCGATGGCTTGAAGTTCTACACATTGCGGGTGGTCGCGCCACCGCGGCATCTTGCACTCGCGGCTGAGGCAGATCGCGCGGGAGAAGAAGTTGAGGTCCGCGCATGCGGCGTTCGGACCACGTGCCAAAGCATGTGCCACGGCCTTTCGCGGCGTGACCATCGGGACGCCCGCCGCTGCCGGGGTCTTTACGGCGGAAGCGCCCACGGGATGCGTGATCGAAGCCGAAGCGGCAGCCGAAGTCGCAAGCGGTATCGCAGCGACCGGCGCAGCGAGCAACGGGACCCGGTCCGATGCTTCAGTGCCCAGCATGCTCCAACCCAGCGTCCCCACGGCGACGGCGACCAGTCCCATTGCCCACAGCACCCCACGGCGTGCTGGACCACGAGCCGGTGTAAGAGTCGGCGACCCCTGCATGGCCTGCCACCTACGAGGCGGCTCGCCGGCGAAGGCCGGACGCGTTGCCCCGACGGTGATGGCATCCGCGTCGATGGCATATGGCGGCGGGTCGGCACTGAATCGCTGCGACGGCGGCGGTGGCACCAACTGCTGGTTGAATGCGCGCCGCAGCGAGGCGACACTTTGCGGGCGATCGGCCGGTGCCAGTGCCAAGGTCCAGTCGATGGAGGCTAGAAAGTCTTTCGGCAGGCCGGCAAATGCAGGCGCGCCGGGCGTGGACAGTGCCGGCATCGCATCTCGCACGACACGCATCACGGCAGGTGTGGGAGTCTGGCCGGTCAGCACGAAATGCACCGTTGCGCCCAGCGCATACAGGTCGGTCCAAGGGCCCTGGCGCATGCCCGCGACGTCGGCGTACTGCTCGATCGGCGCGAAGCTGGGCTTGAGAACGGCCGTCAGCGTCTGCGTGCCGTCGCCAATGACCCGCCTTGCCGCGCCAAAGTCGAGCAGCACCGGCCGCCCATCGGGCAGCAGCAGGATGTTGTCGGGTGCGACGTCGCGGTGATACACACCGTCGCGGTGCAGCAGTTCGAGCACCTCCAGCATGGCATCGACGAAGGCGCGCAGCCAGGCGACATCCGGCGTCGCAGGCATCGCCCGGCGAGCCTGTTTCAGGGTCACGCCGGGGTAGTACTGCATCGCCATGTAGGCAGTGCCGTTGGCTTTCCAGAAGCGATGCACCTTGACCAGCGACGGGTGGTCAAAGCCGGCGAGCAAGCGCGCTTCGTTGAAGAACGAGTCCAGCCCTCGCGCGAAGGTCTCGGCATGCTCGGCACAGCGGATCGCCACGGCCATGCGGCCTCGCGACGAGCCAGCGACGTGGGCATGTACTCCTTGATCGCGACCTGGCGCCGCAGCACGTGGTCGAGCGCCAGATAGACGATGCCGAAGCCACCGGTACCCAGCACGCGGATGAGTTCGAACTCGTCAAGCCGCGTGCCCGGCCGCAATGCGTCGTCATCGACCACGTGGCCCGACATGGGCTGCGCCGCCGCATCGGGCAGCGGCAGGTCAAGCGTCGATGCCAGCGTCTTGGACATTCACCGTGTCGGCAGTCGACGACTCCTGCTGACGCCGACTGCCAGGTCTGAAGAGGAGGATCCCTGCAGTGGCTATCGGCCGCAGCGAGCGGGGGCAGCCGAGAAGGAAAAAATGGCCAAAGCTACGCGACAAACGTGAACTCTTGCCGCGGCACAAGCTCGAACTAACGGTTGCCCGCCGGCCGCGAAGGTGCCTTGCCAACCTACCTACATCAAGCGCGCATCGGTTCGCGCCCGTCAGACCGCTCGTGAGCGTTGTCGATGGATTCAGGGGGGCACTCCGAGTTCGTCGCGGTCGAGGTCATCGACGGTGGGCACGTGCAGCGCAAAGAAGCGGCCTCCATTTGCACCGACTGACCCGTGGCATACAGCCGAATCCCGCACCGCAAGCAGAAGCGTAGGTCAGGCCTGACCCGTCCGCCAGGCGGGCACCCACTGGTGGCTGCCGAGCTGATCCTCGCCCGTCACCAGATGGAACGCGTGCCCCGGACGAGAGAGGAACCATGCACGTGTTTTTGTGCAGACGGAACAATTGCACGGGGTGGTGCCGGCGGAAAGGTCGAAGTCGGCCTCATAGCGCACCGCTCGGCAGTGGAGGCTTTGTGATATCGCCGATGGTCATGGGAGTGCGAGTGTCGATTGTCGATTCCATTGCCAGATTGCCGACCGAGAGCCTGAACGTTGAACGACAGCTCTGGAACTGGCAGATCCAACAGTCGAGTGAC
>CAWIOH010000016.1:0-115014 GCA_963837675.1 uncultured beta proteobacterium
CTTGCCTTCGACTTGCTTCTTGTTTGATCCCCTTGACTTGCTGTTCGGGGCTGTCGATCAGCTTGCCAGTCTTCTCCTGTACCTTGCCGGCTGCTTCCTTGACGGTGCCCTTGACTTGATCCTTGTTCATGCTGTTTGCTCCGAGAGTTGATTTGGGACATCGAGCCGTGTTTGCCGACCCGCCATCCATTGGGCGCCCGGCGTGCGGGCGGCGGTGCAGTCCCACGCCGCGACGGCTTGTCGGACTCAGCCTACGGCATGGGCCTTCAGTCAGGGCGCGCCGCGCCCGACCGCGTGGCCGTTCGCCTCAAGGCTCTTGGCTCGTGGCGGTGGCCGAGCGGCGCCAGGTCAAAGAACAGCGCCAGGCGTTCCCACGGCCCGGCGCTGGGCCAGCGTCAAATCCCGCCCAGGCAGACGTACTTGATCTCGAGGAAGTCGTCGAGCCGTACTTGGAGCCTTCACGACCCAGCCCGGATTGCTTGACGCCGCCGAACGGCGCCTCCTCAGTGGAGATCAAGCCGGTGTTGACGCCGACCATGCCGGACTCCAGGCGCTCGGCGACGCGCCAGACGCGGCCGATGTCGCGGCTGTAGAAGTAGGCGGCCAGCCCGAATTCGGTGTCGTTGGCCGGCGCGATGGCTTCGTCCTCGGTGTCGAAAGCGAAGACCGGGGCCAGCGGGCCGAAGGTCTCTTCGCGTGCACCTTCATGTCGGCGTGGCACCGGTGATGCACCGTCGGCTCGAAAAACTGGCCGCCCAGCGCGTGGCGCTTGCCGCCGGTCACCACCTCGCGCCCTTGGCGCGGGCGTCGGCGACGTGCTCCTCGACCTTGGCGACCGCCTTGTCGTCGATCAGCGGGCCCTGCGTCACGCCGGCTTCGGTGCCGGGGCCCACCTTCAACGCCTTGACCTTGGCCACCAGCTTGCGGTGAAGGCCGCGAGCACGCCCTTTTGCACGTAGATGCGGTTGGCACACACGCAGGTCTGGCCGGTGTTGCGGTACTTGCTGATCATCGCGCCTTCGACGGCGGCGTCCAGGTCGGCGTCGTCGAAGACGATGAAGGGCGCGTTGCCGCCGAGTTCCAGCGACAGCTTCTTGATGGTGTCGGCGCTCTGGCGCATCAGCGTGCGGCCGACTTCGGTGGAGCCGGTGAAGCTGAGCTTGCGCACCAGCGGGTTGCGCGTCATCTCACCGCCAATCCGGGCGGCCGATCCGGTCAGCACCGACAGCAAGCCCTTGGGCAGGCCGGCGCGTATCGCCAGTTCGGCGAATGCCAGCGCGGAAAACGGCGTCTGCGTCGCCGGCTTGACGACCATCGAGCAGCCCGCCGCCAGCGCCGGGCCGGCCTTGCGCGTGATCATCGCCGTCGGGAAGTTCCACGGCGTGATCGCCGCGGTGGTGCCCACCGGCTGCTTCATGGCGAGGATGCGCTTGTCGCCCTGCGCCGCGGGGATGGTGTCGCCATAGACGCGTCGCGCCTCTTCGGCGAACCATTCGATGAACGATGCCGCATAGGCGATCTCGCCCTTGGCTTCGGCCAGCGGCTTGCCTTGCTCGCTGGTCATGATCAGCGCCAGGTCGTCGGCGTTGGCCAGCATCAGGTCATTCAACTTGCGCAGCACGGCACTGCGCTCCTTGGCCGGCAGCCGGCTCCAGGCGCGCTGCGCCACGTCGGCGGCGGCAATGGCGCGCTCGGTCTCGGCCGCGCCGCACATCGGCACGGTGCCGAGGATTTCGCCATTCGCCGGGTTGGTCACGGCCACGGTCTTGGCGTCGTCGGCGTCGGTCCATTCACCGGCCACCAGCACCTGCTGCTTGAACAGGCTCGGATCCTTCAGCTTGAGCATGTCGTGGTTTCCTTTCAGGCTTTCATCGCCTCGGCCAGCATGGCCAGGCCCTCTTCGAACACCTTGTCCTCGATCGTCAACGGGAAGAGGAAGCGGAACGACGTTGCCATGCACGCCGCAGCTCAGCAGCAGCAGCCCCGCCTTTTGCGCGCGCTGCAGGACCGCTTTGACGCGATCGGCATCGGGCGTGCCGTCGGGTCTGGCGAATTCCACCGCCACCATCGAGCCCAGCCCGCGCACCTCGGCGATGCCGGGGTCGTTGGCGCGATGCGTCTGCAGCTGGGTCGTGAGACGCTGGCCCAGAGCCGCGGCACGCGCGCACAGCTTCTCGTCGTCGATGACGTCGAGCACCGCATGCGCCGAGGCGATGGCCATGGCGTTGGCCGCATAGGTGCCGCCCAGGCCGCCGGGGGCGGGCGCGTCCATCAGCTCGGCCTTGCCGCTGACGGCCGACAGCGGCATGCCGCCGGCCAGGCTCTTGGCCAATGTCATCAGGTCGGGCACGACATCGCTGTGTTCCACCGCGAACATCCTGCCGGTGCGCGCAAAGCCGGTCTGGATCTCGTCGGCGATGAGCACGATGCCGTGCTCGTCGCACAGCTTGCGCAGCGCCTTCAGGAATTGCGGCGGCATGACGTAGAAACCGCCTTCGCCCTGCACCGGCTCGACGATGATCGCCGCCACCTGCGTCGCCTCGATGTCGGCCATGAACAGCTGCTGCAGCGCACGCAGCGAATCGTCGACCGACACGCCGTGCAGCGCCATCGGCGCGGGCACGTGGTAGATGCCGGCGGGGAAGGGCCCGAAGCCGATCTTGTACGGCGCGACCTTGCCGGTCAGCGCCAGGCCCATGTAGGTGCGGCCGTGGAAGGCGCCGCTGAGCGCGACCACCCCCGGTCGGCCGGTGGCGCAGCGCGCGATCTTGATGGCGTTTTCCACCGCTTCGGCGCCGGTGGTGAAGAAGGCGGTCTTCTTGGCGTGGCTGCCGGGTGTGGCGGCGTTGATGCGCTCGGCCAGCGAGACCACGCTCTCGTAGGGCACCACCTGGTAGGCGGTGTGCGTGAAGTGTTCGAGCTGCTGCTGCATCGCCTTGACGACGCGCGGATGGCGGTGACCGGTGTTGAGCACCGCGATGCCCGAGCCGAAGTCGATGTAGCGCTTGCCCTCCACGTCCCACAGCTCGGCGTTGAGCGCGCGGTCGGCGTAGATCGAAAAGCCGATACCCACGCCACGCGGTGTGGCGGCCACGCGGCGCGCATCGATTTGCGCGTTGTTCCGCGCCGTGTCCGGCGCTCTCGTGGCGGCGCCGACATGGGCCGATTCGGTTCGCGTGGTGGTGTTCATGAAAGACCTCCGATTCCAGCCCGGTGGGGCTGCGTGACTTGGCACAGACGCCAGTTTAGGGCCACGGGCGCTGGGCAACCGTGCGCTGCAACAAGCGCGGATATGGGTGCGGTTCGAGCGCCCGGCCGCCGCGCTGGAGCCGCCGCTTTGATCGCCACGGCGCCGCCCTGCTTTGGTGAATCGGCTGCTCGGCGGGGTGCGCAACCGTGCGCCGCGTTGGTGCATCCGCTCACCGGGCATGGGCCTGATTGTTGCTAAAGTCGACGCAAACAAGGAGCCATGGCATGCAGCGTCGTTTTGACGAGATGTCCGTCAGTGACACCGAGACCCGCGAACACTACCGTGCCTACCAGGCATGGCTCCAGACCCAGCCCCACGACCTGATGATCGACCGGCGCGCCGAAGCCGAGATGATCTTCCGCCGCGTCGGCATCACCTTCGCGGTGTATGGGGCGAAGGACGAGGACGGCGCGGGCACCGAGCGGCTGATTCCCTTCGACCTGATCCCGCGCATCATCCCCAGCCACGAATGGCGCGAGATGGAAAAGGGCCTGGCGCAGCGCGTCAACGCGCTCAACCGCTTCCTGCACGATGTCTATCACGAGCAGGAAATCCTCAAGGCCGGCATCGTGCCGGCCGAGCAGGTGCTGAACAACGCGCAGTACCGCGCCGAGATGCGAGGCGTGGACGTGCCCGGCGGCGTGTATTCGCACATCTCCGGCGTGGACATGGTGCGCGCCGCGGACGCCGACGGCAGCGGCCGCTACTACGTGCTCGAGGACAACCTGCGCGTGCCCAGCGGCGTGAGCTACATGCTCGAGGACCGCAAGATGATGATGCGACTGTTTCCGAACCTGTTCGCCGCGCACCGCGTCGAGCCGGTGGCGCACTACCCCGACCTGCTGCTGGAAACGCTGCGCGCGGTGGCGCCGGCCGCGGTCATCGACCCCGTGGTGGTGCTGTTGACGCCGGGCATGTACAACAGTGCGTACTTCGAGCATGCCTTCCTGGCGCAGCAGATGGGCATCGAACTGGTCGAAGGGCAGGACCTGTTCATGCGCGACGAGCACATCTTCATGCGCACCACGCAGGGGCCGCGGCGCGTGGACGTGATCTACCGCCGCGTCGACGACGACTTCCTCGATCCGGAGGTGTTCCGGCCCGATTCCACGCTGGGCTGCGCCGGGCTGCTGCAGGCCTACCGCGCCGGCAACCTGACGCTGGCCAACGCCATCGGCACCGGTGTGGCAGACGACAAGTCGATCTACCCCTACGTGCCGAAGATGATCGAGTTCTACCTGGGCGAGAAGCCGATCCTGAACAACGTGCCGACCTACATGTGCCGCAACCCGGAGGATCTGAAATACGTGCTGGCGAACATGGCCGAACTGGTGGTCAAGGAGGTGCACGGCGCTGGCGGCTACGGCATGCTGGTCGGCCCGGCGGCGACGACGGCCGAGGTCGCAGCCTTCAAGGAAGCGGTCAAGGCCAAGCCCGACAACTACATCGCCCAGCCCACGTTGAGCCTGTCCACCTGCCCGACCTTCGTCGATGCCGGCATCGCGCCGCGCCACATCGACCTGCGGCCCTTCGTGCTGTCGGGCACCGAGGTGCAGATGGTGCCGGGGGGGCTGACGCGCGTGGCGCTGAAGGAAGGCTCGCTGGTGGTGAATTCATCGCAGGGCGGCGGCACCAAGGACACCTGGGTTCTGGAGGACTGAGCATGTTGTCGAGGACTGCCGACCATCTGTTCTGGATGGCACGCTACATGGAACGCGCGGAGAACACCGCGCGGCTTCTCGATGTGAATTACGAGACTTCGCTGCTGCCGCAGTCGGTGGACGCCACCGAACAGGGCTGGCGCGGCCTGCTCAGCATCTCCGAGCTGACCTCGCTGTACCGCGAGAAGCACGGTGACATCAATGGCACCGAGGTCATGGATTTCATGGTGCGCGAGCCGGACAACGCGTCGAGCATCCTGAACTGCCTGCGTGCGGCGCGCGAGAACGCGCGTGCGGTGCGCGGCACGCTGACCACCGAGGTGTGGGAAACGCAGAACCAGACCTGGCTGGAGTTCAACCGCATGCTGCGCGCCGGCGACTTCGCGCGCGATCCCAGCGCGGTCCTGGAATGGGTGAAGTTCCGCTCGCACCTGTCGCGCGGCGTGGCGGTGGGCACGATGCTGCAGGACGATTCGCTGAATTTCGTGCGCATCGGAACCTTCCTCGAGCGCGGCGACAACACCGCGCGGCTGCTGGACGTGAAGTTCCAGGCACTGACGGGTGAGTTCTTCGGCTCGGGCGACCCGCTGGAACAGCCCGAGGTCGACTTCTACTACTGGAGCGCGCTGCTGCGCTCGGTGTCGGGCTTCCAGATCTACCGCAAGGTCTATCGCAACGTAATCCGGCCCGAGCGCGTCGCCGAACTGCTGATCCTGCGCCCGGACATGCCGCGCTCGATGGCAGCCTGCATGAACGAACTGCTGGTCAACCTGAAGCAGGTGGCCAACCGGCACAGCGGCGAAACGCTGCGCCGCGCCGGGCGGCTGCAGGCCGATCTGCAGTACGGCAGCATCGAGGAGATCCTGGCCACCGGGCTGCACGCCTACCTGACGCAGTTCCTGGCGCGCGTCGGCGATCTCGGCGCCGGCATCAGCCGCGACTTCCTGGTGCCGGAGACGGCCTGATACCGAGTCGCGATCAAAGGTGTGGAAGTCGGCATCGGCTGTCGGCGCCTTGCTGTCATGCGGTCCAATGAACTGGCGGGCGGCAAAGCAGCGTTTTCTGTCGTTCGAATTGCGGCGACGGCTGACAGTCGATCTACGTCGCCGCAGTCGAGTTGCTACTTCTTGACAGTCTGCGAAACCAGCTCCATCTCCTGTGTCCCTGCGCCAAAGGGATTGGCTGCCGAGCGCTTGCTGCTTGACTTCACGAAGATCCCAAGCTCCGGGCTGAACCAAAGTGCATCTTCCACACCTGGCGTGTTGGAACATTCCACCTTCCACGCCTTGAATGTGCCCGCTGGCACGCTGACGTCTTCGACAGACTTCTCCGCGCAGCTTCGCGTGTAGGGAATGGTTCGGTCAGCTCCAACGATCAGCCGGTAGTCGCGCGTGAACGTCTTTCCGACCTGCAGCGGCCAGTCCCAATTCTGATGAGGCTCCCACCGGAGCAACGGCTTGTCGTCCCGCCCCACAAATGCCACGTCACCACCCTCTGGGTCCATCAGAAACACTCCGCGGGCACCCATGAACGCAATGACCGGTTTACCCTCCCAGGTGCGCTCTGCACGCGTAATTTGCGATGTGCCGCTTGGCCCGTAGCTGCCGGTATTGCGATTCGATTGCGTCCAGCTTGATCCAACTGGCGGCGCCACATACCCCTCCACCTTGGGCTGCATCATCGCGCACCCGCCGAGAAGCAAACCCGGAAATGCGCTGCCCGCCACGAAATTCAGCCCAGTCCTTGATTCTCGTTTCATGATGCGACACTACTGCAATGTCAACGGGCAAACCTGCCTGGCATTGATTCAGCTCAACGCAAACCCGGGTGACTTGTCTGCTTGCGAGGCGAGGCGGTGCTCGTGAAACGCCGTGCGGGGTCGCAACCGACATGGCGCCCGCCGCATGGCACAGAACCGCGGCTCACCTGCTGGACGGAACCGCCAGTGGGATGGAGACTTCCTTACGCAGCCTTTGAGCGGCGGGAATCTGGAAATTCGGATGACCGCTGACAGCCTTCTTCGGTCGTCGAACCTGTCGCCGCAGCCGCCGGCAAGGCGCCGACAGGCGGCCGTCGATCTTGATGTTCAAACGCGAGTCCGTATGAGGCGATCAGCATTCACTCCATCGGCTGCGGGGCCTCGGCGGCGCGCAGTTGCCGTTGCGCGCGGATCGCCTTCTGCGCCTCGAGCACCCAGTGCTTCTTGATGTCGAACCACACGTCGGCGGCCCACAGCAGGTTGCTGGTGTCGCCCTGGCTCGGCGGCAGCTCGGCAGCGTGGCCGGGCACATAGGCGTTGATCCAGTCGCGCACTGCGGGGTCGCGCGCCAGGTGCGAGGTGGCGGCCACGAACACATGCGAATAGTCGCTCGGCAGTTCGACGTTGCGCACCCGCGCCGTGCCGATCGCCCGGTAGCGCGCGCCGGCGCCCGGCAGGTCCCAGGCGATCATGTCGACGCCCAGCGCATAGCCGGTGAAGTCGACCACGGAGTCGGGAATGCGCTGCAAACGCCCGCCGCCCATTTCCCACTGGTTCGGCAACAGCAGCGCCGCGCCGCCGGCGCCGACCACCGAGGCATAGGGGACCTTCAGTCCCACCACCGGCCGTTCGGCGCCGCTGTAGGGGTCGCGAATGCTCACGCGCGGCTCCGCTGCATCCAGCAGCGGGTTCCACACCGGCACTTCGGCAACTCCCTGTCCGTCCAGCACGTAGAGCAGCTTGACGATCTGGATGCCGCCCTGGCTGTGGCCGACCAGCAGTGGCATCAGGCCTTCGTTCTCGTAGTACCAGGCCAGCTCGCCGGCCAGCTGCACGCTGCTTTCGTACGGGCTGTGCGAAAGCCGGCCGTCGCCGGGATGGCGGATCCGGGCGGGCGGGTAGCCCATGCCGGTGAGGAAGCGGGCGAAGGATTCCATCACCAGGTGCACTGGGTAGATGCCGCCGTGCAGGTTGACGATGCGCGGCGTGGGCCCCTGGGCCAGCACTTCGCGCACTTCGCGCTCCGAAACCCGCTGCGGGTCGATCGCCAGGATGCGCTGCGCCAGCGCATCGTCGACCGGCCGGATCGGTGCGGGGGCCGATGCCGTCGCCGGCGCCGCGGGGCCGGCGCCGCGCGGGGCGGCACACCCGGCCAGCGCCAGCGCCAGCAGCAGGGCCCATGCGCGCCCGGGGGTCCTCATCGTGCAGGCTGCGCCACATCGAGGCGGCGCAGGAAATCCTCCGCCACCCGTGCCACGGCCTGCGGCGTGAACAGGGCCTTCCTGTAGGCGATGCCGATGTGCGTGCGTTCGTGCGCCGTGGTGGCGGCCAGCACCAGCGGGCACAGCGGGCCGGTGGGCACGACGCGGAAGTAGTCGAGTCCACCGCTCGCCGCTGCGCCCCTCTCGCTCCAGATCGGATTCAGGTTCAGCGAGCTCACACCCCCCGAGGCCGGAAAGTGCTTGGCAAACAGGCCGCGCCGCTGCTTGTCGCGCAGTACCGGCCAGGCCAGCGCCGACAGACCCAGTGCCAGGATGCTGCGCAGGTACAGCCGCTTGCGCCGTATCGGTTCGGTGAGTGCGTGCACGTCGCCCGCCAGCTCACGCAGGCCGATGCCTTCGGGCACCGCATGCCCGACATGGAACGCCGCCAGACACGGGCTCAGCGCATCGCCGCCCGCATCGGTCTGGAAATCCTTGCGCATGTTGACGATCGACGCCACTGCCAGTTCGGTGCGGCGGGCATGCAAGTGCCGCGCCGTGGCCAGGGGTGCCAGCGCCAGCAGCAGGCCCGCCAGCAGCAGGTCGTTGACCGTCACGCCCCAGGCCTTGCCGGCCGCGATCAGTGCGCGCAGTTGCGCGGGCTCGACGCACACGAGCACCAGGCCATTGCTGGCATCGTGCACACTCATATCCGCGGGGCGGCTGGTGCGGCGCAGGCGACGCGCCATGGCGGGCAAGCCCAGCGCGGCACGCAGCGCCCACAGCGGATGGCGCAGCAGCAGGCCCCGGTAGGTGGTGCCGGCGCGGGCGGCTGGCCGCCGAGCCGGTCTGGCGCCGCCGTCCAGATAGCACAGGGCGATGTCAGTCAGCAGCCCGGCGATCGAGTCGCCGCTGGCAATGAAGTGGTCGTAGGCAAGCAACAGCTGAAAAGACGATCCCGTGCGCGCCACCCGGAAGCGGAACGGATCGATGGGGCCCGAGGCGGCGAAGGGGCGGTTCAGCTCCTCTTCGATCGCTGCCGCCAGCGCCGGAGAGGGCACATTCTCGCCACCGAGCAGCTCGATCTGCGGCTGCGCCGGCCCGCCGTCGAAGCGGCAGCGTCGGCCCTTCGGGTCCAGCCACAGGCCGGTCAGCGCACGCGCTTCGAGCTGCGCCGCGATGCTTGCGCGCAAGCGGGGCAGGTCCAGCGGCGCCGGAATGCGCACCACGTGCACCGCGTTGTAGGGGTGCAGGCTCCGCCAGCGCAGCATCATGCGCTGGAACAGGTTCAGGCGATCGCTCAACGGCGTCGGCAAGGGCTCGGTGAAAGGGCCGGTGCGGCGATGCAGCAGCTTCCGCCGGGGCGAAACGGGCGCGGAGCATGCGTCCGGCGGCATCAGTTTCCGCCGCCCCGGGCGGGCCAGGGCAGGAACCGGCCCGTGCGGCGACGGTAGGCTTCGTAGGTGGCGCCATGCATGCCGAGCAGGAAGCGCTCCTCGTTGCGGGCCTTCATGAACATCAGCGACAGGTGGATGGCGGCCATCAGCAGCACGGGCAGCGTCGGCACGACCACCAGCGTGCACAGCATCAGCAGCATGCTCAGGGCGTAGATCGGGTGCCTGACGCGCGCGAAGGGCCCGGTGGTGAGGAGTTCGGTGCGTTCGCCGGGCGTGACGGCCATGCGCCAGTTGCGGCCCATGCGCAGCCAGCAGCGGATGCTCAGCAGCAGGCAAAGCAGCCCGATCCCGGCCGCAGCCCAGCGCAGCAGGCTGTAGGGCGACGCGGCGGCGAAGGCCGGCAGGGCCCAGGGCGAGGCATCGCGGGTGGCCGCCAGCCAGGGCAGCGTCGCCCAGGCCGCCACCAGCGGCACCCACACGACCCACATCGCCACTTCGAGCGGCTGGCTCGGGACGATGCCCGAGAGCCGCCGCGTGCGCCGGCGCACGCGCACGGACATGGCACCGACGCAGAACCAGTAGGCCCAGATCGTTGCCGACAACACGATGCCCGGACTGTCGTGCATGACGATGTTCACCGTGGCACCGGCCGAGCCGGTGGCCGCCCCCTGCTTCTCCGCGACGCGGAAATCGTAGCCTAAGCGCGGGGGTGCCCGCGACGCGGGCGGGACGGAGCTTTCAGGCCGGCGTGCGGATCAGGTGTTCGAAGGCCGACAGCGCCGCCTTCGAACCCTCACCGGCGGCGACGACGATCTGCTTGTAGGGCACGGTGGTCACGTCGCCGGCGGCGAACACCCCGGGCAGGCTGGTCTGGCACTTGGCGTCGACGATGATCTCGCCATGGCGCGACAGCTCGACCGTGCCCTTGAGGAAATCGGTGTTGGGCACCAGGCCGATCTGCACGAACACGCCCGCCAGTTCGACGCTGCGCTCCGTGCCGCTTTGCCGGTCCTTGTAGCGCAGGCCGTTCACCTTCTGGCCGTCGCCGGTGATCTCCAGCGTCTGCGCGCTGGTGTGGATCGTCACGTTGGGCAGGCTCTTCAGCTTGTTCACCAGCACCGCGTCGGCCTTCAGCTGGTCCATGAACTCGAACAGCGTGACATGGCCGACCACGCCGGCCAGGTCGATGGCGGCCTCGACGCCGGAGTTGCCGCCGCCGATCACGGCCACCGCCTTGCCCTTGAACAGCGGGCCGTCGCAATGCGGGCAGTAGGCCACGCCCTTGGTGCGGTACTCGGCCTCGCCGGGCACGTTGACGTTCTTCCAGCGTGCGCCGGTGGCCAGCACCACGCTGCGGCTCTTCAGCGCGGCGCCGTTCGCCAGCGTCACGGTGATCTCGCCACCGGGCCTTGACGCAGGCCCGAGCGCGGCGACACGCTGGCCGTTCATGATGTCGACCTCGTAGTCGCGCACGTGCGCTTCGAGCGCCGCGGCGAACTGCGGCCCTTCGGTGTGCTGCACCGAGATGAAGTTCTCGATGCCCAGCGTGTCCAGCGTCTGGCCGCCGAAGCGCTCGGCGACGATGCCGGTGCGGATGCCCTTGCGCGCCGCATACACCGCAGCCGCGGCGCCGGCTGGGCCGCCGCCGACGATCAACACGTCGAAGGCATCCTTGCGCGCCAGCTTCGCGGCGTCGCGTGCCGCTGCACCGGTGTCGAGCCTGGCGACGATCTCGGCCAGTTCCATGCGGCCCGAGCCGAAGGGCTGGCCATTCAGGTAGATGCTGGGCACGGCCATGATCTGGCGCTGCTCGACCTCGTCGGGGAACAGGCCGCCGTCGATGCTGACCGATTTGATGCGCGGGTTCAGCACCGCCATCAGGTTCAGCGCCTGCACCACGTCCGGGCAGTTGTGGCAGGACAGCGAGATGTAGGTCTCGAAGGAGAAATCACTGTCCAGCGCGCGGGTCTGCTCGATCAGGTCGGCGTCGACCTTGGGCGGGTGGCCGCCGGCGTGCAGCAGTGCCAGCACCAGCGACGTGAACTCGTGGCCCATCGGTATGGCGGCGAAGTGCAGCTGCATGTCCTGCCCGGCACGGGTGATCTGGAACGACGGCCGGCGCTCGGCCGTGCCGTCGGTGCGCAGCGTGATCTTCGGCGACAGCTCGGCCACCTCGTGCAGCAGCTCGCGCATCTCGGCCGAGGCTGATCTGTCGTCGAGCGAGGCGATCAGTTCGATCGGCTGCACCAGCCGTTCGAGGTAGGACTGCAACTGGGTCTTGAGGGTGCTGTCGAGCATGGTCTTCTCCCTTTTTTGCGTGGGTGTGAGGCATCAGGGCCCGGTCGACAGAGCGCAGCGCCAGTCTGCGGCACGCTGTCGACAGGGCCCGGCGAACCGGGTGGTATCGAAGGCCGGGCCGCCCTTGAAGGGGTCAGCCCGGCAGTGTGGGTGAAGGCTTAGATCTTGCCGACCAGGTCCAGCGACGGCGTCAGCGTCTTGGCGCCCTGGTTCCACTTGGCCGGGCAGACCTGGCCCGGGTTCTTGGCGACGTACTGCGCACCACGCAGCTTGCGCAGCGTTTCCGTGACGTCGCGCGCGATGCTGTTGTCGTGGACTTCAGCGGTCTTGATCACGCCTTCGGGATTGATGACGAAGGTGCCGCGCAGCGCCATGCCTTCTTCGTCGATGTGTACGCCGAACATGCGCGTCAGCTGGTGCGCCGGGTCGCCGATCAGCGGGAACTTCGCCTTGCCGACGGCCGGGCTGGTCTCGTGCCACACCTTGTGCGCGAAGTGCGAGTCGGTGGTGACGATGTAGACCTCGGTTTCCATCTTCTGGAACTCGGCGTAGTGGTCGGCCGCGTCTTCCACTTCCGTCGGGCAGTTGAAGGTGAAGGCCGCCGGCATGAAGATCAGCGTCGACCAGCGGCCCTTCAGGGACTGCTCGGTGACTTCGATGAACTTGCCGTTGTGGAAGGCCTGGACCTTGAAGGGCTGGACTTGGGTGTTGATCAGGGACATGGTGTTTTCCTTTGCGGGACGGAGGGGTGAATGAATTCGTTGACAGGACCTATTCTTGGGTGCGCTGCACCATTAGACAAGTTGATTGAATGCATATAAGCCATTGACATGCACTATGGAGAATGGCGGATGCAGGCGCAGAGCGGTCGCTCGCATACTCCCCCCATGAGCGACGACATCCCGGTTGCACAGACGCAGTACGTCGAATCCGACGGCCTGAGCATCGCCTACCAGGTGTTCGGCCACGGCGCGCAGGACCTGGTGTTCGTGCTGCGCCTTCGTGGCGCGCTATCAACGGCAAAGCACCTCACCCAGTGCGATCGAGCGGCTGATGATCGCCAACGGCCAGATCGATGTGCGCGCCGGCGACCGCGCGGTGAGCGTCGCCAACGGCCGCCACCTGGCCGACCACATTCCCGGCGCGGTGTACCTGGAACTGCCGGGGGACGATCACATCCTTTTTGAGGGCGACGCCGACAGCATCCTCGATGCCATCGTCGGCTTCGCCACGGCGCGGCGTGCGCAGCCGGCAACCGACACCACCGAGCGCTGGCCCGCGACGGTGCTGTTCACCGACATCGTCGGCTCCACCGAATTGGCGGTGCGCCTGGGCGACAGCGCCTGGCGCGACCTGCAGCAGCGGTTCCACGCCCTCGGCCGAGAGCAGCTCGACAGGCACCGCGGGCGCGAGATCGACACTGCCGGCGACGGCCTGTTCGCCACCTTCGACGGCCCGGCGCGCGCGGTGCGCTGTGCGGCGGCGATGGTGCAGGGCGTCAAGGCACTCGCGCTGGAGCTGCGCGCCGGCTTGCACACCGGCGAGGTCGAAAGCGCCGGCGCCAAGGTCAGCGGCATGGCGGTGCACATCGGCGCGCGCATCGCGGCCCAAGCCGGCGCGGGCGAGGTGCTGGTGTCGGCCACGGTGAGGGACCTGGTGGCCGGCTCGGGCCTGCGCTTCGAGCCGCGCCGCGCCGTGCCGCTGAAGGGCGTGCCGGGGGAGTGGCCGCTGTTCGTGGCGCACGCCGCCTGAGCGCGCGTGCGGGCTACACGATGTGCTGCTCGTGCAACGCCTGCACCTCGTCCTCGCTCAGGCCGAGCACGCGCTGCAGCACCTCGGCCGTGTGCTGGCCCAGCAGCGGTGGCGGCAGGTCGTAGCGCACGGGCGTGTCGGAAAAGCGCATCGGGCTGGCCAGCAGCGAGATCGGCCCGCTCGGGTGTTGCATCGGCGCGCGCATGCCGCGGTGCTGCACCTGCGGGTCGTTGAAGACCTGGTCGATCGAGTTGATCGGGCCGCAGGGCACGTGGTTCGCTTCGAGCAGCTCGATCCACTCGTGCATCGTGCGCTCCAGCATCAGCTCGCCGACCATGCCGCACAGCAGCTCGCGGTGCGCGCCGCGCGACGAGCCGACCTTGAAGCGCTCGTCGTCTGCCCATCCGGGCTTGCCGATGGCCTTGGCGAAGTTGCGGAACTGGCTGTCGTTGGCCACCGCCAGGATGATGTGCCCGCCCTTGCAGGCGAACACCTGGTACGGGACGATGTTCGGGTGGCCGTTGCCCAGGCGCTGCGGCACCTCGCCGGAGACGAAGTAGTTCAGCGTCTGGAACGAGGTCAGCGCGATCAGGCAGTCGAGCAGCGCGATGTCGATGTGCTGGCCCTTGCCACTGACGTGGCGGTGCTCCAGCGCGCCGAGGATTGCGCTGGTGGCATACATCGCGGTGATCAGGTCGGCCACCGCCACGCCCACCTTCATCGGTCCGGCGCCGGGCTGGCCGTCGGGCACGCCGGTGATGCTCATCAGCCCGCCCATGCCCTGGAACACGAAGTCATAGCCGGGCCGCGGCGCGTACGGTCCGGATTGGCCGAAGCCGGTGATCGAGCAGTAGATCAGCTGCGGGTTGACGTCGTGCAGCGAGGGGTAGTCCAGCCCATAGCGCTTGAGCGTGCCGACCTTGTAGTTCTCGACCACGATGTCGCACTTCTCGGCCAGGCGGCGGATCAGCGCCTGGCCTTCGGGCTTGGCGATGTCGCAGGTGATCGATTCCTTGTTGCGGTTGGCCGACAGGAAGTAGGCCGAGTCGCCACGCTGTTGGCGCGCCATGTCGCGGCCGACGAAGGGCGGGCCCCAGCCGCGCGTGTCGTCGCCATGGCCGGGCTTCTCGACCTTGATGACCTCGGCGCCCATGTCGGCTAGGTTTTGCGTGGCGAAGGGCCCGGCCAGCACCCGCGACAGGTCGAGCACGCGCAGGTGCGACAGGGGTCCTTTGGGCGTGCTCCGTGTCTCGGTCATGGTGTCGATTGCGGTCGGCGGTGCGCGCAATGCTAAGGCCGATGGGCGGCGAGCCCCCTCTATACAATCGCGCGCCTTGTCGAGACCGCCGCGCATGTCGACTCACCGCCTGGCCGTGCTGCCGCAATACCTGCTGCCCAAGGCGGCGCTCACGCGCCTGGCCGGGCGCATCGCGTCGGCGCGGCGCGGCGCGACGACGACGCGTCTGATCCGCTGGTTCGTCGGGCGCTATGGCGTGAACATGGCCGAGGCGGCCGACGGCGACATCGGCGCCTACAAGAGCTTCAACGACTTCTTCACGCGCGCCTTGAAGCCCGGCGTGCGACCGCTGGCGCATGCCGACCTGGTGTGCCCGGTGGACGGCGCGATCAGCCAGTTCGGGGGCATCCGCGGCGACCAGATCTTCCAGGCGAAGGGGCACGCGTACAGCGCCGCCGCGTTGCTCGGCGGCGATGCGGCGTTGGCCGCGCGCTTCGAGGATGGCCACTTCGCCACGCTGTACCTCAGCCCGAAGGACTACCACCGCGTCCACATGCCCTGCAGCCGGCCGGTTGACGCGCATGATGCATGTGCCGGGCGTGCTGTTCTCGGTGAATCCGACGACCGCGCGTGGCGTGCCCGGGCTGTTCGCGCGCAACGAGCGCGTGGTGTGCGTGTTCGAGGGGCTGCAGGGCCCCTTCGTGATGGTGCTGGTGGGCGCCACCATCGTCGGCAGCATGGCCACCGTCTGGCACGGCGTGGTCAACCCGCCGCGATCGGGCCAGTTGCGCGAATGGTCCTACGCGGACGCGCCGGTCGATCTGATGCAGGGCGCCGAGATGGGGCGCTTCCTGCTCGGCTCGACGGTCGTGCTGTTGTTTCCTGCAGGCGAGCTGCGCTTCAACAGTGCCTGGGCGCCGGGCGGCGCCATCCGCATGGGCGAGGCGATGGCGCGGCGGGCCTGAGCGTCAACGTGGCATGCTCGCGCTGCAACAGCGGCCCGGCCGCGGCGAGGCGGAAGCCGAAGCTGTAGCGCATAGCGGCGTCGATGTCCTCGGCCGAGGCCACGCCCGACTGCAGCAGGTGCAGCGCCGCGCGGATCAGCGCATGCTGCATGCGGTTGCCGAGGAAGCGCGAATGTCGCGCCTGACCTGCACCAGACGATTGCCCAATGCCCGACAGATCCGTTCCTACTCGGGAATCCGCCCCAGTGCGAACATCACTTCCAGCACCGCCGGCGGGCGACCCAGCGCGCCGAACCAGCGCGTGAACAGGTCGTTCAGCGTGCTGCTTTGGTAGATCTGCGCCAGCGCGGCATCGACCGCCTGTTGCATCGCCCAATCGCCGCGTGGCAGCGCGATCGCATAGGGCTCGTAGGAGATCGGGTCGCCCATCAGCGCCAGCGATTTCGGATCCTTGGCCTTCGACGCCAGGCCCACGAGCAGGATGCGGTCGCTGGCGAAGGCGTCGATGTGGCCGGCTTCGAGTTCGGCCAGGCCGTCCTCGCGCGTATTCACCGGCACCACGGTGGCCGTCACCACCTTGGCCTTCATCGCCGCGACCAGCGCTTTTTCGTTGCTGCTGCCGGCGATGACGCCGATCTTCTTGTTGGCCAGGTCCATCAGCGAACTGCCCGGTGTGGAATTGCGCACCAGCAGCGCCGTGCCATCGACGAAGATCAGCGAAGAGAAGCTCACCTGCGACATGCGCCCCAGAGTCACCGTGCTGGCGCCGCATTCCATGTCGGCGCCGCTGTTGGCGATGGTGCTGAAGCGGTTCTGCAACGTCACCGGCACCCATTTCACCTGCAGCGGCGAAACGCCGATCTGCCGCTCGATCACGCCGATGACGCTGCGGCACAGCTCCACCGTGTAGCCCGAGGGCTTCTTGTCCTTGTCCTCGAAAGAGAAGGGCGTCGCGTCGGTGCGATAGGCCACCGAGATCGTCTTGGTTTCGTGGATCTTCTTCAGCCGGCCCTCGAAGGGCGCGCTGGCCATCTGGGCCAGCGCCAGCGTGGGGGCCAGGCAAAGGGCGGCGAACAGCGGGATCAGGCGTGGCATGGGCGGGGTGCTCCGTGAGGGTGGATGGCGGGAAAGCGGCGATTCTAGGCGCGCGGTCTTGCGAGAGGCGCCGCCGCGCGACTCGCGCGTGGCGATCCATACCGTCGATGCGCAGATCACCATGCCGCCGATGAGCGTGCTCTGGCTGGGCACGTCGGCAAAGACGATCCAGCCGATGGCCGAAGCCCACACCAGGTCGAGGAACTTGACCGATTGCGTGGACGAGATGTCGGCGATGCGAAACGACCGTGTCAGGCAATAGTGTCCCAGGCTGCCAAGCACGCCGCACAACAGGAAGCCGATCCATTGCAGCGCCGTCGGTGCCTGCCAGCGCAGCAGCGCCAACGGCAGACTGAACAGCGTGACCGTCAATGCCTGCCACACCAGGATGACGCCGGTGCTTTCGTAGCGCGTCAGCCCCTTGGTCATCAGGAACGATGCGGCGAACATCGGCGCCGAGGCCAGCATCACCAGGTTGTAGAAGCCGCCACTGCCGCTGAGCTTGGGGCCCACCACCACCAGCACACCGACGAAGCCGATGCCGGCGGCCAGCCAGCGCTCCCAACGCATCGGCTCCTTGAAGAAGATGTAGGCGCCGATCATGATGAAGATCGGCCCGGTGAAGCCGATGGCCGTCATGTCGGCCAGCGGGATCCTGGGCAGCGCCACGAACCACAGGCACAGCCCCAGCGTGTGGAAGGCGCCGCGCAGCAGCTGCCCGCTGACCTTTCTCGGGCGGTAGGCGGCCATACCGTGGCGCCACAGCAGCGGCAGCAGCACCAGCAAGCCGAACAGGTAGCGCAGGAACTGCGTCTGGAACGGGTCGAGGTGTTGCGCCAGTGAACGCATCGATGCATTCAGCACGCTGAACACCAGGCCGGCCGACGCCGACCACAGCAGGCCCTTGACGGTGGGATCGAGCCGGCGCAGGCGGTGGCCGGTCAACGCCAACCGGCGTTGCAGCGGCGTGCGCGCATCGTGCGGCGCGGAGGACGGATGAGGGCAGGTGTCGATGATCGAAGCGGCCGGTGCGTGCCGCGACGGCGGCGCCGGCGACGAATGGAGGATGATAGATTTCATCGCCTTCACTGCCTGACACCAAGGCGATAGATGCCCCGTTTTGCGAAAAGCCCGTCCGCCTGGCTGATGCTGGCACTGCTGCTCGCGTCGCCCATGGCGCGGGCGCAGTCGACATCCGGCGACAAACACCTGGCGGCGCTGCAGGCCTGCCCGGCGGTGAAGAACGAGATCGTCGATCTGCATGTGCTCGAGCAGGGGCTGAAGGATTCCAGTGCCGTCGGCCTGTTCGAGAAGCTGCGCCTGAAGTCGGCCATCGACGACCTGATCGAGCGCATGAAGGCCTTTCACAAGGGCGAGCGCCGCTTCACCCTGGCCGAGCTGCAAGAACAGTACGACCTGCTGATGATGCGCATCGCGCAGCTGCTGCAAGACAAGGATGCCGTTGCTGCACGGCCGGCTGTGCAATGCCTGGGATTCGATCTGGGCCACGCTGCAGGATCGCCAGCGCTTCATGGAGATGGTGTCATGACTCCGCTGGCTCGCCGCCTGTGCGTGCTGGGCTTGGCCTGCCTGGGATTGGCGGGCTGCCAGACGGCGCCGCCGTCGCACCGCGAACTCATTCGCGACCACCTGGCCAAACTGATCGGCGCCGAGCCCGCACCCTGCGGCGACGTGAAGTCCTATGTGCGCAAGCAGCGACTGCAATACCGTGTGGAATGCCAGACCGGCGATGTCTATGGCGTGGGTGTCGCGCCCGACGGCCGTGTCAGCGTGACGCCGCAAGCTCCGGCCGCGGCCGCTTCTTCGCCGCCGTAGCGTGGCGGCCAAGCCTTGGGCGCCGGTGCGCGTGGCATCATCGTCCCGATCCAGGCCGCCGACGAAACGATGAACAAGACCCCCGACACGCTGCGCAGCGCGCGCTGGTTCGCGCCCGACGATCTGCGCTCGATGGGCCATCGCTCGCGCCTGATGCAGATGGGTTACGGCAGCGCCGATTGGGCCGGCAAGCCGGTGATCGCCATCGTCAATACCTGGTCCGACATCAACCAGTGCCACACGCACTTCAAGCAGCGCGTCGAGGACGTCAAGCGCGGCGTGCTGCAGGCCGGCGGCTTTCCGCTGGAGCTGCCGGCGATGTCGTTGAGCGAGCCGATCGTCAAGCCGACGACGATGCTGTACCGCAATTTCCTGGCGATGGAAACCGAGGAGCTACTGCGCTGCCATCCGGTGGACGGCGCGGTGCTGATGGGCGGCTGCGACAAGACCACGCCCGGGCTGCTGATGGGCGCTTTCAGCGCCGGCCTGCCGTGCATCTTTCTGCCGGCGGGCCCGATGCTGCGCGGCAACTGGAAAGGCAAGGTACTGGGCTCGGGCTCCGACACCTGGAAGTATTGGGACGAGCGCCGCGCCGGCAGGATCGGTGAGGCGCAGTGGGCCGAGGTCGAGGCCGGCATCGCGCGCAGCCACGGCACCTGCATGACGATGGGCACGGCGGCAACGATGATGGGCATCGCCGAGGCGCTGGGGCTGACCTTGCCTGGTGCTTCGTCGATCCCCGCGGCCGATGCCGATCACCCGCGCATGTCGGCCGACTGCGGCCGGCGCATCGTGCAGATGGTTTGGGAGGACTTGCGCCCACAGGCACTGCTGACGCGTGCGCACTTTCTCAACGCCATCAACGTGGCGATGGCGATGGGCTGTTCCACCAACGCCATCATTCACCTGGTGGCGCTGTCCCGTCGCGCAGGTGCGCATTGCGCCATGACGCTCGACGACTTCGACGCTGCCAGCCGCAAGGTGCCCGTGCTGGCCAACATCCGGCCCAGCGGCGACACCTATCTGATGGAGGACTTCTACTACGCCGGCGGCATGCCCGGGCTGCTGAGCCGGCTGCGCGGCCTGCTCGATCTGGACGCGCCAACGGTCAACGGCCGCACGCTGGGCCAGAACATCGAGGGCGCCGAAGTTCACGACGACGATGTCATCCGCCCGCTCGAGCGGCCGATCTACGCCGAAGGGGCCCTGGCCGTGCTGCGCGGTAATCTGGCGCCCGATGGCTGCGTCATCAAGCCTTCCGCCTGCGCGGCGCATTTGCTGCAGCACCGGGGCCCGGCGCTGGTCTTCGATGACTACCCCGCGCTGAAGAAGGCCATCGACGATCCCGAACTGGACGTCACCGCAGACCACGTGCTGGTGCTGCGCTACGCCGGCCCGCTGGGCGGGCCGGGCATGCCCGAGTGGGGCATGCTGCCGATCCCGACCAAGCTGGTGAAGGCGGGCGTGAAGGACATGCTGCGCCTGTCCGATGCGCGCATGAGCGGCACCAGCTATGGCGCGTGCATGCTGCACTGCGCGCCCGAGGCCTATCTCGGCTCACCGCTGGCGCTGCTGCGCACCGGCGATGTCATTGCGGTGGATGTGCCGGCGCGGCGCATCCATCTCGAAGTGGACGACACCGAGCTGGCCAGGCGCCGCGGCGCCTGGACGCCGCCGCCGCGGCGCTACGAGCGCGGCTACGGCTGGATGTTCTCGCGCCACATCCTTCAGGCCGACCAGGGTTGCGACTTCGACTTCCTCGAGACCGGCTTCGGCGCGCCGGTGGCCGAGCCCGTCATCTTCTGACACGACGGCGTTCGATCGATGACGCTGCTGTGGAGCGATGGTCTGCAACTGACGCAGGCGCTGCTGCTGATCCTGGGCGCGCTGCTGCCGCTGGTCAACCCGCTCGGTGCGGTGCCGATCTTCCTGACGCTGACACGCGGCTGCGACGACGACACCCGGCGCGACCTGGCGCGCCACATTGCGCTGTATGCCTTCTTGCTGCTGCTCGGCGCGATGCTGCTGGGCAGCTTCGTGCTGCGCATGTTCGACCTGTCGGTGCCGGTCGTGCAGGTGGCCGGCGGCGCGGTGGTCTGCGCGCTGGGCTGGCGGCTGCTGAGCCATGACACGCAAGCCGGCGAGCCGCCGCCCGACCCGCAGTTGGCGCGCCGCGACGCCGTCGCGCGGGCCTTTTACCCGTTGACGATGCCGGTGTCGATCGATGCCGGCGTGATCGCGGTGGCCATCACGCTGGGCGCCAACCATGGGCGCACGCTGGAGCGCGAAGTCATTCAGTTGTTTGCCGCCTTGCTGGGCGCCGGCGCGGTGGCAGCGGCGCTGTGGCTGGCCTACCGCTATGCAGGGCGGCTGAGTGTCTGGCTCGGCAACAAGGGCATGGAAATCCTGTTGCGGCTGTCGGCGCTGATCGTGCTGTGCATCGGTGTGCAGATCGTCTGGAACGGCGCCAGGTCGCTGCTCGCCGAAGTCGGGGTCAGCCAGAAGCCAAGGTCTCAGGCGGCAGCGACCACCTCGACCGCCCGCCGAACGCCCCCGCCACCGATCGCAATGCCGCTGGCCAGCAATGCCGCCTCGACGCCCGCCAGGCAACCGAGGATCATGGCCACGTTCATGTCGCCCATGTGGCCGATGCGAAACGCGCGCCCCGCCAGCGGGCCCAGGCCGCCGGAGATCGAGACCTGAAAGCGCTCGCGCGCCACGCGGCGCACGGCTTCGGGGTCGATGCCTTCGGTGACGGCCACGGTTGTCACCGCCATCGCGCGGGCTTGCGGCACCTGGCCGAAAAAGCGCAGCGCGCCACCTTCGCTCCAGCCCGCCACCGCCGCATGCACGGCAGCGGCCAGCAGGCGGTGGCGGGCGAAGATGGCCGGCAGCCCTTCCTCGAAGATCAACTGCAGCGACGCCTGCAGGCCGTACAGCAGATTCATCGGCGGGGTGCCGCAGAACTTGCGATACGACAGCCCATCGACGCGCCGACCGATGTCCCAATAGAAGCGCGGCGCCGGGTTGGCGCGCGCCTGCGCCATGGCGCGCGGATTCAGGGCGATGAAGCCCAGGCCCGGCGGCAGCATCAGGCCTTTTTGCGACGCGCCGATCACGGCATCGATGCGCAGCGCATCCATGTCGAAGGGCACCACGGCCAGCGAGGCCACGACATCGACCACCAGCAGTGCCGGATGCGCGGCGGCGTCGAGCGCGGCGCGCAGCGCCACCAGATCGCTGGTGCTGCCACTGGCGGTGTCGGTGTGCACGACGAAGACCGCGGCGATCTCGTGCCGCGTGTCCTGGCGCAACACCTGCGCCACCGACGCGGCGTCGATCGGCCGGCCTTCGACCCATGGTGTGCGCAGCACCTTGCCACCCAGCGCCTCGGCCTGGATGGCCCACGATTCGGAGAAATGCCCCGTCCCCGGCACCAGCGCGCTGCGACCGGGTGCGAGCAGGTTGACGATCAGCGCCTCCCAGGCGCCGTGGCCGTTGGCGGCGT
The DNA here is from genome assembly GCA_963837675.1 of uncultured beta proteobacterium. Classification (GTDB taxonomy): domain Bacteria; phylum Pseudomonadota; class Gammaproteobacteria; order Burkholderiales; family Burkholderiaceae_C; genus Rubrivivax. Next base: position 22,180 of record CAWIOH010000016.1, read on the forward strand.
ACATCAGCACTTCGGCATCGCGCGTGCCGAGCAGCTGCTTCAGGCCGCGCTCGCAGTCGCCGATGATGTCGTCCAGCCGTGCATCGGCCAAATCCATCGGCTGGCGGCTCATCGCATGCAGCACGGCGTCGGGCAGGCGCGTCGGCCCCGGCGAATGCAGGAAGCGATGGCCCGGAATGCGGGGGGACGGTGTCATGGCGGCACTTCGGGTTGATCCAGGGCGCGCAGACTAGCGCAAGTCGGCGGGGGCAGCCTTCGGCGTCGCCTGCCACCGGCCGACGTCCTCAGGGCCGCAGCGCCACGCTCTCGGTTTGCACGCGCACCAGCGCGGGCAACGCCGCGCTGGTGTTGGCATGCAGGGCGATCAGGCCAATGCCAACGGCCCTGGGGCGACCTTCAGCGTCACCCGGCCTTCATGCCAGGCGCGGTCGAAGTCGGCTTCGATGCGGCGCAGCTCGGGGGCGGCATCGGCCTGGGCCGCCACGATGCCCACCGCCCGGTTGCGGCCCTGGTTCTTGGCGGTGTACAGCGCCATGTCGGCCAGGTTGATGGCCTGCTCCCAGGCCACCGGCAGCACTTTCGGCGGCAACGGGAAACGCGCGTAGCCGATCGACACCGTGACCTGCACCGGCTGCCCCTGCACCATCACCGGCCGCTCGCCGACCAGCCTGAGCACACGTTCGGCCAGCGCCTCGGCCTGCTCGGCCGGCACCTGCAGCGCCAGCACCAGGAATTCCTCGCCGCCCCAGCGCACCACCAGGTCATCGCCGCGCACCGCTTCGGTCAGGCGCCGCGCCACTTCGCACAACACCTGGTCGCCGGCGGCATGGCCGTGGCCGTCGTTGACATGCTTGAAGTGATCGATGTCCACCAGCAGCAGCGCACCTTCGAAGCCGCGCTCGGCTCTGCCCCGACTGCGCTCGTGCTGCATCAGCGACAGGAAATGGCGTCGGTTGGCCAGATGGGTCAGCGGGTCGCGCTGGCTTTGCACGCGCAGCGCCGCCTGGCTCGACACCAGCTGGCTGTGCGTGGCCCGCACGCGCCGATACAGCAAGGCCACCGCCGCCACGCCCAGCAGCAACACCAGCGCGGCCACGGCCAGCACGCGGTGCAACAGATCGCGGTTGGCCAATGCCGCCGCCTTGAGCTGGTTGTCGCGGCCCAGCAGTTCGATTTCGCGCTGCTGGCGCTCGCGGTCGTTGCGCTGGCGCAATTGCTGCAGCGCCGCCTCCCGGGCCTGGCGCATCACCTCGGTGCTCAGCGTGCGTTCGCGGTGGTACAGCGTCAGCGCGCCGCGGGCATCTCCGGCGGCGGCCAGCGCTTCGTCGAATTCGCGCAGCGCCTCGGCGCGCAGCGCGTCCAGGCCGGCGCTTTCGGCCAGCGCTTCCACACGGCTCAGGTCGGCCAGGCCTTCGGCGCGGCGTCCGAGGCCGATCTTGGCCAGCCCGGCGTTGTTGGTCAGCGCCAGTTCGGTGCGCCGATCGGCATGGCGACGCACGATCGGCAAGCCGCTCTCGGTGGCGCGCAGTGCCTCGGCGGCGTGGCCCAGCTTGGCATGGGCATCGCTGAGGAAGGTGAGCACGCTGGCACGCTGGCGCGGCGAGCGGGCGCGCTGCGCCAAGGGCAAGGCCTCTTCGGCCAGGCGGCGCACGCTGTCATGGTCGCCGCGCTGGCGCGCGATCTGGGCCTCGGCCAGGAGCGCGCGCAGCTGCAGCCAGGCATCGCCGCTGCGCTGCGCCAGGCGCTGCGCCTGCTGCAGCAGGGGCCAGGCCGCGTCCACGCCGTCGCTGCGCGCCGTCAGCCAGGCCAGTTCGGCCGTGCTCAGCCCCAGACGGAAATCGTCGCCGACGGCGGCCGCCAGGTCGCGTGCCGCGCGGGCCTGGCCGGCGGCCACCGGCCAGGCGGCATTGCGCGCCGCGTGCGCCTGCAGCAGTTGCAGCGCCTGCCAGGCGACACGGTGATCGCAGCGCGCGATCGCGTCGCCGGTCTCGGCGGTGCTGACGCCGGTGTCGTCCAGCAGGGGACCGCAGAAGGGCCGCAGCCCATCGAGCACGGATTGCGCCAAGGTGGCTGCGACGTCCAGTCGCGCGGCGTTGTAGGCCAGCATCGCCGGCACCAGCGGCGCCGCCGCCTGAGCCTGTGCATCGTTGCGCTGGCGAGCATGCGCCTGCAGGTCGTCGGCGGCGCCCAGCGCCTCGGTTTCGCGCCCGCTTTGCGCCAGCACCAGCGCTCGCGACAACAGCGCCTGGCGTTGCGTCGATGGGTCGGTGGCGTGTTCAGACAGGCGCTGCAGTTCGCTGGCGGCGCGCTCCGGCGCGTCGTAGCCCTGGCGCAACCAGGCATCGATCTCGGCCTGCGCTTCGGCCTGGGCCCACGCCGGCAGAGCGACCAGCGCGACGCTGCACAGCAGCGCGCGCAGGAGCTTGATGCGGCGCGGTGCTCGTCTCATGCGGCTCGAGCCATGGCGACTTCGGCCCGCGGCTGCGCAGGCTGTGGCCCATCGAGGCCGGTCAGTGCCACCTCGCCAGCGCGCCACGCGTCCTCCAGCGAACGGGCGATGGCATCGAGCTGCGATTCGTCGCGCGCATGCAGCAGGTGCACACCGTAGGCCCGGTTGCGGCCATGCGCCTTGGCCAGGTACAGGGCGGTATCGACCAGGTTGATGGCGCGCTCCCAGGACACGGCCAGACGCATCGGCTCGATCGGGAAGGTGGCGTAGCCGATCGACACCGTGGTCTGCACCGCGCGTCCCTCATGCTCGAAGGGCGTGCTGCCGATGGCATCGAGCATGCGCTGCGCCAGCGCCTGCACCCCGGCGCCGTCGAGCGAGCGCACCACCACCAGGAACTCCTCGCCCCCCCAGCGCACGATCAGGTCGGCCTCGCGCAGCGTGGTGCGCAGGCGCTGCGCCACCTCGACCAGCACCGCGTCGCCGGCCGCATGGCCATGGCTGTCGTTGATGCGCTTGAAATGGTCCAGGTCGGCCAGGAACACCGTGCCGGCGAATTTGCCGTCGGCCGCCAGGCGGCGCATCGCCGCCTGGAAGTGGTGTCGGTTGGCCAGGCCCGTCAGCGGGTCGATGTCGGCCTGCACCTGCAGCAGCGCATTGCTGCTGGCCAGCTGGCGGTTGGTGTGGCGCACGCGCTTCACACCCAGCAGCACCAACCCCACGGCGAGCACGCCGACGGCGGCCAGCAGCCACCACAGGCCGAGCTGCAGATCGCGCGCGCGCAGCGCCTCGGTCTGCAGGGCGTTGTCGCGCTCCAGCAGTTCGAGCTTGCGCGCCCGGGCCTCGCCGTCGAAGCGCTCCTGCATCTCCAGAATCGCCTGCTGCTGGTCGCGCCGCAGGATCTGGTCGGACAGCGCGCGATGCTGGTGCAGCGCGTCGATGGCGCCGCGAGGGTCACCGGCACGCTCAAGGTACTGGCCCATTTCGGCATAGGAGTCGGACATGCCGGTGATCGAGCCGCGGCGCTCGTCGATGTCGATCGAGGCGCGCAGCTGCTGCTTGCCGCCGTCGATGTCGCCCAGCGCGATCGTCGCCAGCCCGATGTTGGCCAGCGCCACCGTTTCACCGCCAAGGTTCTTCAGCTCGCGCGTCAGCGGCAACGCCTGCTGCGCATAGCGCAGCGCCGTCGGGTAGTCGCCCTTCTTCAGGTAGTAGTCGGCCAGATTGGCCAGGTACAGCGCTTCGTCGATGCGCGCACCGGCCAGGCGGGCGTAGTCCAATGCGGCCTGCAGCGAATGTCGTTCGCCCGAGGTGTCGCCGCTGGCGTCGAGGATGATGCCCTGCACCGTGCTGACATGGGCCAGCGTCATCGGATCGCCGTCGCGTTCGGCAATCGCCATGGCCTCGCGGTTCAGGCTGCGCGCGCGCTCGAGCTGCTGCGCCTGGTAGTAGCTGTAGGCCAGGTCGTTGCGCACCTCGGCCTGGCGCCAGGGCAGCGCCAGCGCGTCGGCCAGCTTCAGCGCCTCATGGTCCAGGCGGATGGCGTCGTCCAGCCGGCCGGCACCGTTGCGGATGTGGGCCTGCGCGCTGAGGAAGCGCAAGCGCGTGTGCGGCGCCGCATCGGCCGGCAATCGCGCCAGGGCGGCGTCGATGGTTTCGCCGGCCCGGCGCATGTCGCCGGTCTGCTCGGCCAGCTTGGCTTGCACCAGCAGCGCCGCGGCGGCGGCCAGCGGCAGGGGGCCGGAGCGTGCGGCGGCATCCAGTTCACGCGCCACGCTCTCGGTGGCGCCGGCATCGGGCACGCTGGCCAGCAACCAGCCCTGCACCGTCAGGGCCTCGATGCGTGCGCCGGCAGGGTGTGTGCCAGCGGCCAGCCAGCGCGCCAGCAGGGCCGCGTTCTCGCGCGGCTTGGCGCGGCCATCGCGTTCCAGCGCCAGCACCTGCTGCAACGCCGCATCCTGTGGCGGCGGTGCCGCCTGCGGCAACGCCGGCAGCAACAGCCCCAGGCCCAGCAGGCACGCCCAGCGACGACGCGCCGCCGCCAGGGCGCGCGGCCAAGCCACGAGCGAAAACGATCCCATCGCCGGGCTATCGGCCCGTGCGCCGCAGACTTGAGGGCGCCACCAGCGCGGCAGGCGTGCGCCCGCGCGAATGCGCACGCCGAGGCGCGGCGCCGTGCCGCGCTACATCACCGCGCCGAGTTGCCAGGGCACGAACTCGCTCTGGCCGTAGCCGTGCTTCTCGCTCTTCGTCTTTTGGCCCGAAGCGGTGTCGAGCATCAGGCGGAAGATGCGCTCGCCCAGCTGATCGATGCTGGCCGTGCCGTCGACGATCTCGCCGCAATTGATGTCGATGTCGTCTTCCTGCTTCAGCCACAGCGCGGTGTTGGTGCTGAGCTTCAGCGACGGTGACGGCGCGCAGCCATAAGCCGAGCCGCGGCCGGTGGTGAAGCAGATCAGGTTCGCGCCGCCGGCCACCTGACCCGTGGCCGAGACCGGGTCGTAACCCGGTGTGTCCATGAACACCAGGCCCTTGGCATCGACCGGTTGCGCATATTCATAGACATCGACCAGGTTGGTGGTGCCGCTCTTGGCGACGGCGCCCAGGCTCTTTTCCAGGATCGTCGTCAGCCCGCCGGCCTTGTTGCCGGCCGAGGGGTTGTTGTCCATCTGGCCGCCGTTGCGCGCGCAGTAGTCCTCCCACCAACGCAGCCGTGCCAGCAACTTGTCGGCGACTTCGCGCGACACCGCGCGGCGCGTCAGCAGATGCTCGCCGCCATAGACCTCGGGCGATTCACTCAGGATCGCCGTGCCGCCGTGGCGCACCAGGCGATCGACGGCAGCGCCCAGCGCCGGATTGGCGCTGATGCCCGAATAACCGTCCGAGCCGCCGCACTGCAGGCCGACGATGATGTGACTGGCCGGCACCGGCTGGCGCGTCACGCGGTTCGCGTCCTCCAGCATCCACTGCACCAGCTCGATGCCCCGCGCGACGGTCTTGCTCGTGCCCCCCGTGTCCTGAATGCTGAAGCTGTGCAGGCGGCTGCTTTCCTGCAGGCCTTCCTGCTGCATCAGTCCGCTGATCTGGTTGGTTTCGCAGCCCAGCCCGACGAGCAGCAGCGCGCCGAAGTTGGGGTGGCGTGCATAACCGCCGAGCGTGCGCCGCAGGATCCGCAACGGCTCGCCGTCGCTGTCGGTGGCGCAGCCGGCGCCGTGCGTCAGCGCGATCACGCCGTCGACGTTGGGGAAGCGCTCCAGCGCGGCCGGGTTGATGTCGCGGCGGAAATGGTCGGCGATGGCGCGCGCCACCGTGGCCGAGCAGTTCACCGACGTCAGCACGCCGATGTAGTTGCGCGTGGCGACACGGCCGTCGCCACGCACGATGCCCTGGAAGCTGGCCGCATGGCTGGCATAGGCGGTTGGCGTGACGCCTTCGCCCGCCGCATGGTCGCGAGAGAAGTTGCCAAACTCCAGGTTGTGGCTGTGCACGTGCTGGCCAGGCGCGATGTTCACGCGGGCCATGCCGATCACCTGGTTGTAGCGCCGCACCGGCTGACCGGCGGCAATCGCCCGCACCGCGACCTTGTGTCCCGGCGGGATCAGCCCGCTGACGGTGACGCCTTCGCTTTCAAGCACCGTGCCGCCAAGCAATTGCGTGCGGGCGATGACGACATCGTCCGCCGGATGGATGCGGATGACCACGGGCGGCACGGGATTCATGCGCAAGCTCAGCTGTCGATGAGGGAGGGATCCCAGGCGTGCACCGTCTGCTGCTGCTCGCCCAGGCCTTCGATGCCCAGGCGCATCACGTCGCCGGGCTTCAGGAACACCGCGCTCGGCTTCACACCCATGCCCACGCCGGGCGGCGTGCCGGTGGTGATGCAGTCGCCCGGCTCCAGGGTCATGAAGCGGCTCAGATAGGAGACCAGCGCGGCCACGCCGAAGACCATCGTCTTGGTGTTGCCGTTCTGGTAGCGATGGCCGTTGACCTCGAGCCACATCGACAGCGCCTGCGGGTCGGGGATCTCGTCCGCCGTCACCAGCCACGGGCCGATCGGGCCGAAGGTGTCGCAGCCCTTGCCCTTGTCCCACTGGCTGCCGCGCTCGAGCTGGTATTCGCGCTCCGACACGTCGTTGACGACGCAGTAGCCGGCGACATGCTGCAGCGCGTCGGCCTCGGACACGTAACGCGCCCGGCGGCCGATGACGACGCCGAGCTCGACCTCCCAGTCGCTCTTCACCGAGCCCTGCGGCAGCACCACCGGGTGGTTGGCGCCGACCGCGCAGCTGGTGGTCTTCATGAAGACGATCGGCTCCTTCGGAATCGGCATGTTCGATTCGGCCGCATGGTCGGCGTAATTCAGGCCGATGGCGATGAACTTGCCCATGCCGGTCCACGGTGTGCCCAGCCGCCCCGCCTGCGACACCAGCGGCAGCGAACCCGGATCGATCTCGCGCAGGCGCTGCAGGCTGTTCGGCGTCAATGTGGCGCAGGTGATGTCGGGCAGTTCGCCTGACAGGTCACGAACCCGGCCCTGGGCATCGAGCAAGGCGGGCTTCTCGTTGCCCTTCGGGCCGTGGCGCAGCAATTTCATGGAGTGCTTCCTCGGGTTGGTGTCAGTTCGACCAGCCGCCGTCGATGAGCTGGCTGGTGCCGGTGGTGAAGGACGACTCGTCGCTGGCCAGGTACACCGCCAGCGCGGCGATCTCGGCCGGCGTACCCAGCCGGCCCATTGGCTGGCGCGCGACGAAGGCGGCTTCGACCTGCGCCAGCGACTGCCCGCTCGCCTGGGCCTGGGCCTCGATGCGCTGGCGCAGCGAAGGCGATTCGATGGTGCCCGGGCAGATGGCGTTGCAGCGGATGCCGCGCGTCATGAAGTCGGCTGCCACCGATTTGGTCAGGCCGATGACCGCGGCCTTGGTCGTGGCATAGACGAAGCGGTTCGGCACACCCTTGATGCTCGAGGCTGCCGAAGCGACGTTGATGATCGAGGCGCCGCCGCGGCCGGCCTCGTGGTGCTGCAGCATCGCCGGCAGCAGCGCGTGGATCAGCCGGTACATCGAGCGCACGTTGAGCGTGAAGGCCAGGTCCCAGTCGGCTTCGCTGCATTCGAGCACGCTGCCGGCATGCACGAAGCCGGCGCCGTTGAACAGCACCTGCACCGCACCCAGCTCACGTGCCAGCGCGTCGATGGCGGCGGCATCGGTGACATCGAGTGCACGCGCCTGCACCCCGCTCAGGCGCGCCAGTTCCGCCAGCGCGCCGCGGTTGATGTCGGTGGCGACGACCTGCGCGCCTTCGCGCGCGAAGGCCTCGGCCACCGCGCGGCCAATGCCCTGTCCGGCGGCAGTCACCAACGCGGTCTTGCCCTGCAGTCTTGCACTCATGCGGCCGTCTCCTGGTGGTCGTACTCGCGCCGCGATGCGGCGGGCGTTCCGCGTGCGATTCTAGGGGTATCGCCCCCATGGGACACTGTGCCCTTGCCGACGACGAGTGGGCGCCACGCCGCGCGCCGGAGGCCTGGCACGAAGCCCATCGGCGCAGGAGCGAAGGACATGGCGGCCACGCTGATCTACACCCACCCGGCCTGCCTCGGCCACGAGCCCGGACCCGGCCACCCGGAATCGCCGGCGCGCCTGCTGGCCGTGCTCAAGGCGCTTGAAGCTGCCGAATTCGCCGCGGCGCAGCGCCGTGACGCGCCACTGGGCACCAAGGCGCAACTGCTGCGGGTGCATACGGCGGCGTATGTCGATGCGGTCGAGGCGCATGCGCCGCGCCACGGCCACCGGCCGCTGGACGGTGGCGACACGGTGATGTCGCCCGGCACCTGGGAAGCGGTGATGCGCTGTGTCGGGGCGGCCTGTGCCGGCGTGGACGCGGTGGTGGACGGCGAGGCGGGCAACGTCTTCTGTGCCACGCGGCCCTGCGGGCACCATGCCGAGGCCGATCGTGCGATGGGCTTCTGCGTCTTCAACCAGGCCGCCATTGCCGCGCTGCATGCGCGGCGGGCGCACGGTCTGCATCGCGTGGCGGTGATGGATTTCGACGTACACCATGGCAATGGCACGCAGCGCAGTTTCTTCGACGACGCGGCGCTGTTCTACGGCTCCTGCCACCAGTCGCCGTTCTATCCCGGCACCGGAGCGCGCGAGGAATCGGGCGTGGCCGGCAACATCGTCAACATCCCGCTGTCGCGCGGCTGCGATTCGCAGGCCTTTCGCGCGCACATGCGCGACGAGATGCTGCCGGCGCTGCGGCGTTTCGCGCCCGAGCTGCTGATCATCTCGGCCGGCTTCGATGCGCACCACCTCGATCCGCTGGGCGGCCTGCACTTCACCGACGACGACTTCCACTGGATCACGCGCGAGCTGATGGACGTGGCCGGGCAGAGCGCGGACGGCCGTGTGGTGTCGGTGCTCGAAGGCGGCTACAGCCTGCAGGGCCTGGCCAGCGGTACCGCGGCGCATGTGCGCGCGCTGATGGGGCACTGAAAGGCCGTTCAGGGCAGCCGCACCGGCACGATTTGCGCCAGCAGCCGTTCGCCGTCGCGCAGCAGGAACTCGCGGAAAGCCACGGCCGCGGGCGGCAGGCGCTTCTGGCGGCGCCGCACCAGGTACCAGTGCAGCCGCCGAGGAAAGCCCACCACGTCCAGCGCCACCAGTTGCCGCGATGCCAGTTCCGGGCTGACGGTGTGGCCCGACAGGAATGCGATGCCCATGCCCGCCAGCACCGCCTGCTTGATCGTCTCCGTGCTCTTGATTTCCATCGCCACGCTCAGCCTGGCGACGCGGCGGCCGAAGGCTTCGGCCATCGACACGGCGGTGTCGGAGCCACGTTCGCGCACGATGAAGGGTTCGCGCAGGATGCGCGCCACCGGGATGCGTGGTTGCCCAGCCAGCGGGTGCGCGGCCGGCGCGACGATCAGGTAGGGGTGCGGCGCGAAGGCTTCGTTGATCGTATCGGCGTCGTCGGGCGGGCGCACCATGATCGCCAGGTCGGTGAGGTTGTCGGCGAGTTGCAGCAGCAGGTCGCGCCGGTTGTGCACCATCAGGTTCAGGCGCACCCCGGGCTGGTCGCGCGCGAACTGCACCAGCAGGCGCGGCAGGAAGTAGTCACCGGCGCTGATCGCGGCCACGTTCAGCCGTCCGCCGCTGACGCCGCGCAGCTGCGCCATCGCTGCCTCGGCATCGGCGAACTGCTGGATGATCAGCCGGCTGTGATGCAGCAGCTCGCCACCGGCCGGCGTCAGGTAGATGCGCTTGCCCAGCTGCTCGAACAAGGGCTGGCCGACGTGGCCCCGCAATGCCTTCACCTGCGTCGACACGGCCGGCTGCGTCAGGTGCAGTTCCTCGGCGGCGCGCGAGAAGCTGCCCAGTCGGGCGACGGTCTCGAACACCTTCAGCTGGCGCAGCGTCGCGTTTCTCATTGAGTGCGGATAACCATAAACAATGATGAATCCAATGGATCAAATACTTTCATTATCTTTTATCGACGTGGCGGCCTACATTGAATGCCTCCCCATCGCCAGGAGCCGCACCATGAGTCTCGCCAAGCCCGCCCAACCGCAGCCCGGCGACAGCGCCGAGCTCGATCGCCACGCCTTCAACGCTGCCTTTCACGAACTCGGGCTGCGCTGGCACTGGGACGCCGCCACCTACGATCGGCTGTGTGCACGCGCCGGCGATGCCAACGCTGCCACGCGCCAGTACCTGAGCGACAGCCAGAGCCACCTGCTCAGGGCCTATGACGAGAGCTTCCTGGTGGACGCGATCGTCACGCGCATGGCCCGGGTGCGACAGGAGCTCGCCGCTCGCGTGCCGCATTCGCTGGCTTTCGACTGGCTTGAGTCGAGCCGTGGCGAAATCGGCTTCTGAGCACGGTTGCGGGGCGCGCCAGGACCGGTGCGCGTTCATCTCGCGCAAAGTTGACCGCGGTCGTGTGCCCGCGCATCGCGGCAGGGGAAGATCGGCGCCCGCAAGGCGAGCGCCGAGTGCCGCCGGCAGAAGATCAAAACGGCAGGGGAGGTCATCTTGAAGATTGCAGTCATCGGCGCAGGCGCCATCGGCGGCCTGGTGGGCGTCAAGCTCGCCCTGGCAGGCGAACAGGTCACCTTCATGGTGCGCGGCGCCAACCTGGCGGCCATCCGCCGCGACGGCATGAAGCTGATCCTGCACGACGGCAGCGAGCATGTGGCGCGCCAGGTGCAGGCGACGAACGACTATGCGCAGACCGGCGTGCAGGACATTGTCGTGCTGGCCGTCAAGGCGCATCAGGTCGAGGCCGTGGTCGGCGATCTGCCGCACCTGATGGGCCCGGACACCGTGCTGGTGACGATGCAGAACGGCATTCCCTTCTGGTACTTCCACGCGCACGGCGGTGCGCTGGCCGGCACCACCGTCAGCAGCGTCGATCCCAACGGCGTGCTGGCGCAGCGCGTCGACGCGCGGTGGATCATCGGCAGCGTCGTCTATCCGGCCGCGGAGCTGGTCGCGCCGGGGGTCGTGCAGGCACATCGAGGGCGAGCGCTTTCCGCTGGGCGAGCTCGACGGTGCACAAAGCGAACGGGTGAAGCGCGTCGCGAAGTGCTTCGAGGAGGCCGGATTCAAGGCGCCTGTGCTGGATGACATCCGCTCCGAGATCTGGCTCAAGCTGTGGGGCAACCTGAGCTTCAACCCGATCAGCGCGCTGGCGCACGCCACGCTGGTGGACATCTGCCGCTACCCGCCGTCACGCGAACTGGCGGCCAGCATGATGCGCGAGGCGCAGGCCGTGGCGGGCAAGCTCGGTATCGGCTTTCGCGTGTCGCTGGACAAGCGCATTGCCGGCGCCGAGAAGGTGGGCAAGCACAAGACCAGCATGCTGCAGGACATCGAAGCCGGTCGAGCGCCGGAGATCGACGCGCTGGTGGGTTCGGTGGCCGAGCTTGGCCGGCTGACGGGCACGCCGACACCGCACATCGACGCGGTGTATGCGCTGGTCAAGCTGCTGGCCCACACCATGGCCGAAGAAGGCGGCCAGGTGCGCATGCAGTTGGCGGCCTGAGCGGGCAGCGCCTTACTTCACCAGCATCACCGGGATCTCGGAGTGGTCGATCACGCTCTGGGCCACCGAGCCCAGCAGCGTGGCCGCACCGCCGCGGCCCTTGGTGCCGATGATGATCAGGTCGCAGGCATGCGACATGGCCTCCCGGGCGATGGTCTCGCCGGGCATGCCGACACGCTGGTGCGCGCGGTAGGGCACGCCGGCCGCCTCGAGCAGCTTGCGCGACGGGGCGATGGCCTCGTCGCCGAGCTCTCGGTAGTACTCGCCCAGCGACTTGCTGGCGACGAAGGACGAGACGTCGCCCGAGACTGGCCGCTGCACATGCAGCAGGTGCAGGTCCAGCGTGTCGGCGTCGGCCAGATCCTGGCGCATGTCGATCAGGCGCTGCGTGGCACGTGCCGCCGCGCCCGAGCCGTCCACGGCCAGCAGGATGCGGCGCAGGCGCCCGGCACCCAGCGGTGCGGCCGCGACCACGGTGGCTGGCCGGCGTGAGCGGCGGCGCGCCATCAGCAGCCTGCCGATGAGCAGGACCAGCAAGGCGCCGGCGACGCCTGCGCCATAGTGCAGCGGCGGGCCGGGCGCGAGCTTCGGCCAGCCGGCCATCACCTCGGCGCTGATCAGCGCCGGGTCGGTGACCGCCATCGTGCCGGCGATCCAGCCCAGCAGCATCGCCCCGAGCGTGATGATGATCGGGAAGCGGTCCATCAGCTTGATGACCAGCTGGCTGCCCCAGACGATGATCGGGATGCTGACCAGCACGCCGAAGATGACCAGCGCCATGCCGTGGTCGCCGTCGGCCGATTCGGCGGCGCCGGCGATGGCGATGACGTTGTCCACGCTCATCACGAAGTCGGCGACGATGACGGTCTTGACCGCGCCCCACAGCTTGTCGCTGCCCTCGATGTTGGCGTGGCCGTCCTCGTGCTCCGGCACCAGCAGCTTCACGCCGATCCACACCAGCAGCAGCGCGCCGACGATCTTCAGGAACGGGATCGCCAGCAGCTGCAGCGCGAAGAAGATCAGCACCACGCGCAGCACGATGGCGCCGGCCGTGCCCCACAGGATGCCCTGCGTGCGCTGCTGCGGCGGCAGCTTGCGACAGGCCAGGGCGATGACCACCGCGTTGTCGCCGCCCAGCAGGATGTCGATCATGATGATCTGACCGACCGCCATCCAGAAATCGGCCGTCATCATCGACTCCATCGACTGTCCCGTGGTGTTTTCGTCGCTTGGCGACCCCGTGCCGCCGCTGCATTGTCGGCGCTGCGGCCGCAGCGCTACTTCACCAGCAGCACCGGTACCGTCGCGTGGGCGATGGTGTCCTGGGCGACCGAGCCGATGAAGGCCGCGCTGGGCGCGCCCAGGCCGCGCGTGCCCATCACGATCAGGTCGCAGCCCTCGCTCTTGGCCAACGCGGCGATGGTCGGCCCGGGCTCGCCGGAGCGCAGGTGATCCACATGGTCCACGCCGGCCGCGTCGAGCAGCTCGCGCACGCCGGACAAGGCCTCGTCGCTGCGCTCGCGGTGGTATTCGTCCAGCGTCTTGCCGGGCACGAAGCGCGACACGTCGCCCGACACGGGGCGCTGCACATTGACCAGGTGCACCGCCAGGCTTCGCGCCTGCCGCAGGTCGGCGCGCAGCGCGAGCAGTTGCGTGGCGGCGCGCGCCGCGCCTGCGGAGCCGTCGGCGGCCAGCAGCACGCGCTGCAGATGCTGCCCACCGCTGGCCGGTGCGGCGGCGGCCACGCCTGCAGGCCGGACCATGGCCGCGTCCCAAGCCGCGCGGCGGCGCGACGCCAGCCACTTGCCGATCACCACGACGGCGATGGCGCCCACCGCCGGCGCGCCCCAGTGCAGGAATGCCGCATGCGCGTCGACCCAGGGCCGGTCCACCGGGTCGGTGATCAGCATGTCGCCCGCCACCCAACCCAGCAGCGCCGCGCCCAGCGTGATGATGATCGGGAAGCGTTCCATCAGCTTCAGCAGCAGCTGGCTGGCAAAGATGACCAGCGGGATTGAGATCGCCAGGCCGACGATCAGCAGCCCGGTGTGGCCCTTGGCCGCCGCCGCCACGGCGATGACGTTGTCCAGGCTCATCACCAGGTCGGCCAGCAGGATGGTCTTGATGGCCGATGCCAGCGAGCTGCTGCTCTGCGCCTTGCCTTCGCCCTCCTGCTCGGGCAGCAGCAACTGCACGGCGATCCAGAACAGCAGCACCGCGCCGGCGATCTTCAGGTAGGGCAGGCGCAACAGCTCGACGGCGACGATGGTCAGGCCGATGCGCATCACCACCGCCGCGCCGCTGCCCCAGGCGATGGCCTTCTTCTGCTGGTCGGCCGGCAAGCCGCGCGCTGCCAGTGCGATCACCACCGCGTTGTCGCCCGACAGCACGATGTTCACGCCGATGATCTGCAGCAGCGCGATCCAGAACTCGGGGCTGTCGAACGCAAAGCTCATGCGCGGGAGCTGGCAGCCAGCAACTGCCCGCCGCCATAGCTGCCCTGGGTCGGCGCCGCGCCGCCGGATCTGACGCGCACCGCGCAGTACTTGAATTCCGGAATCTTGGCGAAGGGGTCGAGCGCCGCGTTGGTCAGCTTGTTGATCGCCGCTTCGTAATAGCAGAAGGCGACGAACACCGCGCCACGCGGCGTGCCTTCTTCGGCGCGTGCATACAACGAGACTTCGCCGCGGCGTGATTCGATCGTCAGCAGCCTCGCCCGGCTCGATGCCCAGCGCCGCCAGGTCCAGCGGATGCATCAGCGCGGTCGGGTCGGGTTCGATGGCATCGAGCACGCTGGCGCGGCGGGTCATGCTGCCGGTGTGCCAGTGCTCGAGCTGGCGGCCCGTGATCAGCACCAACGGGTATTCGGCATCGGGCCGCTCATCGGCGGGGATGATGTCGGCCGGCACGAAGCGCGCCCTGCCGCCTTCGCGCGGGAAGTCGTCGACGAAGACCACCGGCTGGCCCGGGTCGCCTTCGTTCTCGCAGGGGTAGGTGACGGCATGCTCGCGCTCGAGCCGGTCCCAGGTGATGCCGGCGATGCTCGGCATGGTGTGCCGCATCTCGTCGAACACCTCGCTGACGTGGCCATAGTTCCACGCCAGCCCGAGACGCCTGCCGATCTCCCGGATGATCCACAGGTCCTGGCGCGCGTCGCCGGGCGGGTCGATGGCCTGGCGGCCCATCTGCACCAGCCGGTCGGTGTTGGTGAAGCTGCCGGTCTTTTCCGGGAAGGCCCCGGCGGGCAGGATGACATCGGCCAGGTAGGCGGTCTCGGTGAGGAAGATGTCCTGCACCACCAGATGGTCCAGCGCCGCCAGCGCCTCGCGCGCGTGGTTCACGTCGGGGTCGGACATCGCCGGGTTTTCGCCCTGCACGTACATGCCCTTGATCTCGCCGCGCTTGGCGGCGTGCATCACCTCGACCACCGTCAGCCCGACCTGGTCGTCGAGCGTGCCGGCGGGCAACTTCCAGGCCGCCTCGAAGCGCTGGCGCACTTCGAGTTTGCTGACATGCTGGTAGTCGGGCAGCATCATCGGGATCAGGCCCGCATCGCTGGCGCCCTGCACGTTGTTCTGACCGCGCAGCGGGTGCAGCCCGGTGCCGGGGCGGCCGATCTGCCCGGTCATCAGCGCCAGCGCGATCAGGCAGCGCGCGTTGTCGGTGCCGTGCACATGCTGGCTGATGCCCATGCCCCACAGGATCATCGACGCCTTGGAGCGCGCATACAAGCGCGCCACGTAGCGCAGCGTCTCGGCGTCGATGCCGCAGATCGGCGCCATCGCCTCGGGCGAGTAGCTCGCGACGTTCTTGCGCAGTTCTTCATAGCCGATGGTGCGGCTGGCGATGAAGGCCTCGTCCACCAGGCCCTCTTCGACGATGACATGCATCATCGCGTTGAGCATCGCCACGTCGGTGTCGGGCTTGAACTGCAGGAAACGGTGCGCCAGGCGCGACAGGTCGGAGCGTCGCGGGTCGCAGACGATCAGCGCCGTGCCGTTGTGCACCGCGTTCTTGATGAAGGTCGCGGCCACCGGATGGTTCACCGTCGGATTCGCGCCGATGACGATCACCACCTCGGCCCGGGTCACGTCCATCACCGGGTTGCTCACCGCGCCCGAGCCGATGCCTTCGAGCAGCGCCACCACCGACGACGCGTGGCACAGCCGCGTGCAGTGGTCGACGTTGTTGCTGCCGAAGCCCGTGCGCACCAGTTTCTGGAAAAGGTAGGCCTCTTCGTTGCTGCCCTTGGCCGAGCCGAAACCGGCCAGCGACTTCTTGCCGTGGGTGTCGCGGATGGCTTTCAGGCCGCCGCCGGCGAAGTCGAGCGCTTCGTCCCATGTCGCTTCGCGGAACACGTCCATCACGTGCTCGGGGTCCATGACGAAGTCGCCTGTCTTGGGTGGCGCATCCTTGCGTCGGATCAGCGGCTTCGTCAGCCGCTGCGGATGGTGCGCGTAGTCGAAACCATAGCGCCCCTTGACGCACAGCCGGCCCCGGTTGGCCGGGCCGGCCCGACCTTCGACGTAGAGGATCTTGTTGTCCTTGACGTTGTAGGTCAGCTGGCAGCCGACGCCGCAATACGGGCACACCGAAGGGACCTGCCTGTCGGGCAATGTCATCGCGGCATCGCGCGCCGGCATCAGCGCGCCCGTCGGGCAGGCCTGCACGCATTCGCCGCAGGCCACGCAGGTGGACGCGCCCATGCGCGTCGGCCATGTCGAAGACGATCTTCGCGTGTTCACCGCGGAAGGCCAGGCCGATGACGTCGTTGACCTGTTCGTCGCGGCAGGCGCGCAGGCAGCGCGTGCACTGGATGCAGGCGTCGAGGTTGACGGCGATGGCCGGGTGCGACAGGTCCGCGGCGGGCTGCACGCGCGCTGCAAAGCGCGGCTTGCCCACGCCCAGCCTGGCTGCCCATGCATCGAGCTCGTTGTGGCGCGTGTAGTCACGTTCGGGCATGTCGGCGAGCAGCAGCTCCAGCACCAGCCGCTGCGACTTGCGCGCGCGCTCGCTGTCGGTTTTCACCTTCATGCCGGCATCGGCCTTGCGGCAGCAGGCGGGCGCGAGCACACGTTCGCCGTCGATCTCGACCACGCAGGCGCGGCAGTTGCCCACTTCCTCCAGCCCCGGCTTGTAGCAAAGGCGCGGAATCTCGACGCCTTCGCGCTGCGCCACCTCGATCAACAGTTCGCCCTGGCGGGCCTGCACCTCGCGGCCGTCGAGCGTGAGGCTGACGCTCGGCGCGTCGATGGCCGCCGCTTCGCTGCGTGTCACGGCGTTCATCGCTGTGCCCCCTGCAGTTCGTGCGCGAAGTACTTGATCACGCAATCCACCGGGTTCGGCGCCGCCTGGCCCAGGCCGCAGATCGAGGCGTCGCGCATCACCGTCGACAGATCCGCCAGCAGCGGCAGATCCCAGGCATCCTGCTCGATCAGCGCCGAGGCCTTGGCGGTGCCGTTGCGGCAGGGCGTGCATTGCCCGCAGGACTCGTCGGCGAAGAAGCGCATCATGTTGCGCGCCGCGTCCATGGCCTTGTCGCGATCGGACAGCACGATCACCGCCGCCGAGCCGATGAAGCAACCGTGCTGTTGCAGCGTGTCGAAGTCCAGCGGCACGTCGCCCAGGCTCGCCGGCAGGATGCCGCCCGAGGCGCCGCCGGGCAGGTAGCCATAGAAGGCCTGGCCGTCGAGCATGCCGCCGCAATGTTCGGCGATCAGCTCGCGCACCGTGATGCCGGCCGGCGCGAGCTTGACGCCGGGGCTCTTGACACGCCCCGACACCGAGAACGAACGCAAGCCCTTGCGGCCATGCCGCCCCTGCGCGGCGAACCACGCGCCGCCCTTCTCGACGATTTCGCGCACCCAGTACAAGGTCTCGAAGTTGTGCTCCAGCGTCGGCCGGCCGAACAGCCCGACCTGCGCCACGTAGGGCGGGCGCAGCCGCGGCATGCCGCGCTTGCCTTCGATCGATTCGATCATCGCCGACTCTTCGCCGCAAATGTAGGCGCCGGCGCCGCGGCGCAGCACGATCTCGGGCATGCCGGGGTAGGGCGGTTGCGCGCGCAAGCGCGCCAGCTCGGCTTCGAGCAGAGCGCGGCAGCCGTGGTATTCGTCGCGCAGGTAGAGGTAGATGCGCGCGATGCCCACCGCCCACGCGGCGATCAGATGTCCCTTCGAGGAAGCGGTGCGGGTCGCGCTCGAGATAGACGCGGTCCTTGAAGGTGCCGGGTTCGCCCTCGTCGATGTTCACCGCCATCAGCCGTGGTGCGGCTTCGTTGCGCACGATGCTCCACTTGCGCCCCGCCGGGAAGCCGGCGCCGCCCAGCCCGCGCAGGCCCGAGGCCTCGAGTGTCGCGACGATGTCGTCGGCATCGTGTTCGCCGGCGATGCACTGCTGCAGCAGGCGGTAGCCGCCCCTGCGCCTTGTAGGCCGCCAGGTCGATGTAGCGGTTCGGGCCGATGGCCGTAGCTGCCGGCCTGCACGGCGGCGCTCACGCTGTCGATGCTGGCCCGTGCCAGCGCGTGCTGGCCGATCACGGCTGCAGGCGCCTGCTCGCAGCGGCCGATGCATGGCGCGGCGAGGACGCGCACTGTCGTGCCCAG
Source organism: uncultured beta proteobacterium (assembly GCA_963837675.1). Classification (GTDB taxonomy): domain Bacteria; phylum Pseudomonadota; class Gammaproteobacteria; order Burkholderiales; family Burkholderiaceae_C; genus Rubrivivax. The sequence continues at coordinate 40,276 of CAWIOH010000016.1, forward strand.
CAGGGCAGGGAGTCGTGCCAGCAACTCGCGCGCGCCGGCCATCTCGCAGGACAGGCCGTCGCACACCCGCACGGTCAGCGCCGGCGGTGCGGCCTCGCCCTCGCGCACGATGTCGAAGTGATGGTAGAAGCTCGCGACCTCGAAGACCTCGGTCTGCGCCAGCTTCATCTCCTGCGCCAGCGCCGCCAGATGGTCGGTGGACAGGTGGCCGAAGCGGTCCTGCAGCTTGTGCAGGTGCTCGATCAGCAACTCGCGTTGCGGAGCCTCATCGCCGAGCAGCTCGCGCACCGCCGCCCGGGCCGCGTCGCTGGCACGGCGACCCTTCGGCGCCTCGCGCTTGCGCTGGCGCACCGCGTCTTGCGCCACGATCGGGATGACAGTTGTGTTCATGCTCGGACCTCGGGCCGCAGGCGGTCGGCGTGGGCCGGTGCCGCTCGCTGCGCGACACCCGGCGACAGCGTCGGCCTACAGCAGCCCGGCACCCCGTGCCCACTGGTACTTGGCGCCCAGCACCGCCACCGGGATTTCGGTGGAATAGGCATAGGCCGGAATGCCATGCTCGTAAAGATACTGCGCGGCCTCTTCCACCTCCACGTCGCCGGCCAGCGAGGCCACCATCGGTTTTTCGATGCCCTTGGCCAGCATCTCCTCGCGTGCCTCGACCATGATCTTCGCGAACACCATCGGCGGTGTCACGATGGTGTGCCAGTAGCCCAGGATCAGGGCATGGATGCGCGGGTCGCTCAGGCCCAGCAGCACGGTGTTCTTGTAGGTCTGCGGCGGCTCGCCGCCAGTGATGTCGACCGGGTTGCCGGCCGCGCCGAAGGGCGGGATGAACTTGCGGAACGCCGCGTCCAGGTCCTGCGGCATCGGCATCAGCTTCAGGCCCTGGTCGACGCAGGCGTCGGACAGCAACACGCCCGAGCCGCCGGCGCCGGTGATGATGACGATGTTCTCGCCCTTCGGTGTCGGCAGGATCGGCACGCCGCGCGCGAAGTCGAGCAGGTCGCGCAGCGATTTGGCGCGGATCACGCCAGACTGGCGCAGCACGTCGTCGTAGATCTTGTCGTTGCCGGCCAGCGCGCCGGTGTGCGAGCTGGCCGCCTTGGCGCCGGCCGCGGTGCGCCCGGCCTTGAGCATGATCACCGGCTTCGTCTTCGACACGCGCTTGGCCACTTCGGCGAAGGCGCGGCCGTCCTTCAGGTCTTCGCAATGCTGCGCGATGACCTTGGTGTTCGGGTCCTGCTCGAAGAACAGCAGCAGGTCGTCCTCGTCGATGTCCGACTTGTTGCCCAGGCCGACGATCGCCGACACGCCCATCTTCGCCGAGCGCGAGAAGCCGATGATCGCCATGCCGATGCCGCCACTTTGAGACGACAGCGCCGCCGAGCCCTTGACGTCGTAGGCGGTGCAGAAGGTGGCGCACAAGTTGGCCGGCGTGTAGTAGAAGCCGTAGATGTTGGGCCCCATCAGGCGGATGTTGTACTTGTGGCCGATCCGGGCCAGTTCCTCCTGGCCTTCGTGGTTGCCGGTCTCGGCGAAGCCGGACGGGATCAGCACCGCGCCGGCGATGCCCTTCTCGCCGCATTCAGTGAGCGCGCCGGCGACTAATTTGGCGGGAATGGCGAACACCGCGGTATCGATCTCGCCGGCCACGTCCTTCACGCTCTTGTAGGCCTGGTGGCCCATGATCTCGGCGGCCTTCGGGTGGATCGGGTAGATCTTGCCCTTGTAGCCGCCGTTGATCAGGTTCTTCATCACCGAATTGCCGATCTTGCCGGCCTCGTCGGAGGCGCCGATCACCGCCACCGATTTCGGCTGCATCAGCCGGTTCATCGATTTGATGACCTCGGCTTCGGGCGGACGGTGACGCGGCGGCTTCGGGTTGAAATCGACGACGATGCGCACGTCGGCGGCGATGGCCGAATCCTTGCTGGCGAAGACCGGGTTCAGGTCCATCTCGGAAATTTCCGGGAAGTCACTGACCAGCTGGCTGACGCCGACGATGAGCCTGGCCAGCGCATCACGGTCGACCGCATCGCCGCCGCGCACGCCCTTCAGCATCTCGGCAGCCTGGATGCCATCGAGCATCGACAGCGCATCGCTTGTCGTCGCCGGCGCCAGGCGAAAAGTGATGTCCTTCAGCACCTCGACCAGCACGCCGCCCAGGCCGAAGGCCACCAGCTTGCCGAAGCTGCCGTCGGTGACCGCACCGACGATCACTTCCTGACCGCCCTGGAGCATCTGCTGCACCTGCACGCCGACGATCTTGGCGTCGGCCTTGTACTTCTTCGCGCTGGCGACGATGGTGTCGTAGGCTTGGCTTGCGGCATCCGCGCTCTTCACGCCGACGATCACGCCGCCGGCCTCGGTCTTGTGCAGGATGTCGGGCGAGACGATCTTCATGACCACCGGAAAGCCCATGCCGCCGGCCAGCTTGGCGGCTTCGGCGGCGCTGTGGGCCACGCCTTCGCCGGGCACCGCGATGCCGTAGGCGTCGCAGATCTGCTTGCCTTCGGGGGCGGTGAGCGAATCGCGGCCTTCGGCGCGCACGGCGTCGAGAATCTGGCGAACCTTGTTCTTGTCCATGCTGTTCTCCTCGCGGATGCGGTTGAAGGATCAGATCACCTTGGCTTCGCGCAACGCGGCGATGTCGGCCGTCGAATAACCCAGTTGCGCCATCACCTCGTCGGTGTGTTCGCCGAGCAGCGGCGAGCGCTTGACCTCGGTGGGGCTGTCGGACATCTTGATCGGATTGCCCACGCTCAGGTACTTGCCACGCTTTGGATGATCGACTTCGACCACGGTGCCGGTGGCGCGCAGGCCCTCGTCGGCGGCGATTTCCTTCATCGACAGGATCGGCCCGCAGGGGATGTCGAACTTGTTGAGAATGTCCATCGCCTCGAACTTGGTCTTCGTCATCGTCCACTGTTCGATGCGCGCGAAGATGGCTTTCAAGTGCTTCAGCCGCGCTGGCGGCTTGGCGTATTCCGGGTCGGTGATCCATCCCTCTTCGCCGATGACCTTGCAGATGGCCGGCCAGACCGCTGCCTGGGTGATGAAGTAGATGTAGGCGTTGGGGTCGGTCTCGAAGCCTTTGCACTTCAGGATCCAGCCGGGCTGGCCCCCGCCGGAGGCATTGCCGGCACGCGGCACGGCTTCGCCGAACTTGCCATCGGGGTACTGGGGGTATTCGTTCATGACGCCGGTGCGGTCCAGGCGCTGCTGGTCGCGCAACTTGACGCGGCACAGGTTCAGCACCGCATCCTGCATCGGCGCCAGCACCTTCTGGCCGCGGCCGGTGCTGTTGCGCTGGTACAGCGCGGCGACGATGCCCAAAGCCAGGTGCAGGCCCGTGCCCGAGTCGCCGATCTGCGCGCCGGTGACCAGCGGCGGGCCGTCGTCGAAGCCGGTGGTCGATGCCGAGCCGCCGGCACATTGCGCGACGTTTTCATAGACCTTGCAGTCCTCGTACTTGCCCGGGCCGAAGCCCTTCACCGAAGCGACGATCATGCGTGGATTCAGTGCCTGGATGTGCTCCCAGGTGAAGCCCATGCGATCCAGCGCGCCAGGGGCGAAGTTCTCGACCAGCACGTCGCAGGTCTTGATCAGTCGGTCGACCACTTCCTTGCCCTTCGGATCCTTGGTGTTGACCGTGATCGAGCGCTTGTTGTGGTTCAACATCGTGAAGTACAGGCTGTCGGCGTCGGGCACGTCGCGCAGCTGCCCGCGCGTGGCGTCGCCTTCACCGGCCTTCTCGACCTTGATGACGTCGGCGCCGAACCAGGCCAGCAACTGCGTGCAGGTGGGGCCGGACTGCACGTGCGTGAAGTCGAGGATGCGCACGCCATCAAGTGCCTTGCTCAATTGAAATCTCCTTGGGTCACGGGAATCAGTTCTTCTTCGCGGCGCTCTGCGGGTTCAGGCTGGTGATGCGTCCGCTCTCCGTGCCCGCGCGCTCATCGATGACGGCATTGATCAGCGTCGGCCGGCCCGAGGCGACGGCTTGCCTCAGCGCCTTGTCCAGGTCGGCCGATGTCGTGACGTGAACCCCGACCCCGCCGAAGGCTTCCATCAGTTTGTCGTAGCGCGCGCCCTTGACGAACTGCGTGGGCGCCATGTCGCCGCCAAGCGGATTGACGTCGGTGCCTTTGTAGACGCCGTTGTTGTTGAAGACGACGACGCACACCGGCAGGGTGTAGCGGCAGATCGTCTCGACCTCCATGCCGGAAAAGCCGAAGGCACTGTCGCCTTCGATGGCGATGACGGGTTTGCCGGTGGTCACCGCCGCCGCCACCGCGAAGCCCATGCCGATGCCCATGATGCCCCAGGTGCCGACATCGAGTCGTTTGCGCGGCAGGTACATGTCGACGATGCTGCGCGCGAAGTCCAGGGTGTTGGCACCCTCGTTGACGACGATGGCCTCCGGGTTGGCCTTGACCACGTCGCGGATCACGCGCAAGGCACTGTGGAAGCTCATCGGCGAAGGGTCGGCGGCCAGCGTCTCGGCCATCTTCGACAGGTTCTTGTCCTTGCGCTCGGCGATCGCGGCGGTCCAGGCGGCCGGCGGCTTGGCCCATTGTCTGCCGATTCCCGCCACCAGCGCCGACACGCACGAACCGATGTCGCCGACCAGCGGCGCGGCGATGGGCACATTGCTGTCGGCTTCGGTGGGCGAGATGTCGATCTGGATGAACTGGCGCTGCGCCGCGTTCTCGCCACCCCAGGTCTTGCCCTTGCCGTGCGACAGCAGCCAGTTCAGGCGTGCGCCGATCAGCATCACCACATCCGCCTCGGCGAGCACGTAGGAGCGCGTGGCCGAGGCCGATTGTTCGTGCGTGTCGGGCAGCAGCCCCTTGGCCATCGACATCGGCAGATAGGGGATGCCGGTGCGCTCGATCAGCGCGCGGATCTCGGCGTCGGCCCGCGCATAGGCCGCGCCCTTGCCGAGCAGAATCAACGGCCGCTTGGCGCCTTTCAGCAAATCGAGTGCGCGCTGCACCGCATCGGGCGCGGGAATCTGCCGCGGCGCCGGATCGACGACCTGGATCAGCGAGGCCTTGCCCTGCGCGGCATCCATCGTTTGCGCGAACAGCTTGGCCGGCAGGTCGAGATACACGCCGCCGGGCCGGCCCGACAGCGCCGAGCGGATGGCGCGCGCGATGCCCACGCCGATGTCCTGCGCGCGCAGCACGCGAAACGCCGCCTTGCACAGCGGCTTGGCGATGGCCAGCTGGTCCATCTCTTCGTAGTCGCCTTGCTGCAGGTCGACGATCTCGCGCTCGGAGGAGCCGCTGATCAGGATCATCGGGAAGCAGTTGGTCGTTGCGTTCGCCAGCGCCGTCAGGCCGTTGAGGAAGCCTGGCGCGGACACGGTCAGGCAGATGCCTGGCTTTTGCGTCAGGAAGCCGGCCGCGGCGGCCGCATTGCCGGCGTGCTGCTCGTGGCGGAACGAGATGACGCGCAGGCCGTCGGCCTGCAGCTTGCGCGTCAGGTCGGTGATGGGAATGCCCGGCAACGCGAAGATGGTGTCGATGCCATTGAGCTTGAGCGCCTCGATGACGAGATGGAAGCCATCGATTTGTGGCGCGGAAACGTTGCCGTTGCTCATGCTGTGTCGTCTCGTTGTGATCTTCGAACCCGCCGCGCCTCGCCCGTGCCTGGACCTCTACGGTACGTCTGGCCCGTTCCACTTATCATAGAAAGCGGCCCGTCAAGCGACGGTTGACCATGGTCAAGATTCAAAGATTTGCCTGCCACGAGGGCGCGCCACAGGCCCCGCACCGACGATGACCGCGAAGCTCCTCGAAGACCACCCCGAACGCAACGTCATTCGCCTCGAACTGCGGCAGAACCATTCGCTCGACAAGTTGGACGACGCCGAATGGCAGGAGCTCGACCGCCAGCTGATCATCGTCGATGGCGCCAAGGGCGAGGCGCTGCTGCACCAGGGCGTGCACGAGATGGAGCAGTATTTCGTGCTCAGCGGCATTCTCAAGCGCGTCGTCACGAATGCCGAAGCGAAGGAGATGATCCTGCGCTTCGCCGACGTGCACGACATGGAGACGAGCTACGCGGCATGGCGCCTGAACGCGCCGACGCCGTACAGCATCGTGTGCGTCACCAAGGCGCGCGTGGCCAAGTTGTCGCTGCCACGCTGGGCGGCCTTCCTCGACCGGCACCCGGCGCTGAAGGCCGGCTTCGAATACGAGGTGATGAAGCTGATGAGCGAGGTCATGGCGCACACCATCACGCTGCACCTGCTGGACGCGCCGGGGCGCGTGCGTCGCTTCATGCGCAAACACCCGAACCTGCAGGAGCAGTTGCCGCAGAAGGAACTGGCGGCCTACCTGAACCTCACCACCGAGACGATGAGCCGGCTGCGCCACCGCGGCAAGATCTGAGACGGGAGCGGGCCGCGCTGCGCGTCGCTCGGGTCATGGACTGTTGCCCGCGCGCGGCGTCACCTTCATCACGCGCAGCCGGTTGTCGACCGCGCTGACGCCATCGACGCCGGCGGCGACTTTCTCGACCGCAGCCTTCTCGCCGGGATCGACGACGATGCCACTGAGCGTGACGCGCCCGGCCGCACTGTCGATGCCGACGTCGACGCGATGGGTCTGCGGTTGGCCGCGCAAGGCCGCGCGCACGCGCGCGCTCAGCGCCATGCCCTGCAGTCGCGCCAGCGAGGCGTCGGTCTGGGCGAACTCGGGGCGTTGCAGCAGCGCCCGGATGAGTTGCACGCAGGTGTCCACCGAGAGGCGCTCGGTGTTCAGCACCATGTCGAACAGCGACGGGTCGTTCCATGTGACGCCGAACTGCTCGTGCATGCGCGTGGCGTTGGAATGATCGCTGCGCCGGATCTCGTTTTGCGCGAGGTCGACATCGTCGGTGCCGAGCTGCTCCATCAGCCAGCGCACGCGCATCGCGAAGGGCCGCATGATGCGCACGCAGGGCACGTGCGGCACGGCGTGCAGCAGCGCCGTCGAACCCCAGCCGCGCACCACGACGTTGCCGCGCGCGGCCGCCTCCAGCACCTCTTCGGCACTGTACAGCGCCATGCTGGTGCGGTCGGCCGTGAGCCGCTCGATCGGCCCGGCCTTGCCCGCACGCAGTCGCCCGATCAGGCTCTTCGAGACGTGCATCTTGTCGGCCACGCGCTCGGCGACCTCGTGCTGCAGCGTGGACAGGCCGAGCTCCTGCGCCAGTTGCTCGGCGATCTCCTGGGCCAGCGAACCCATCCCCTGGGTCAAGGCAACGACGGGCATGTGCGCTCTCCTTTGCTCAATCCACCGGGCGCTGAGCGTCGAGCTCGTTCAGCTGGGGTCGCCGCACGGCGGCGATGGCCTTCGAAATCAGCGGCCAGAACAGCATGATCAGCGCCAGCGTGGTGATCGAGCCGACCAGCGGGTTCGCCCACATGATGCTCAGGTCGCCCTGCGACACCAGCATCGCCTGGCGGAACGAATTTTCGGCCTTGTCGCCGAGCACCAGCGCCAGCACCAGCGGTGCCAGCGGATAGTCCAGCTTCTTGAAGACGTAGCCGATGACGCCGAAGCCCAGCATGAACCACACGTCGAGCATCGCCGTGCTGACGGTGTAGGCGCCGATGGCGCAGATGACGATGATGATCGGCGCGATGATCGAGAACGGGATGCGCAGGATCGATGCGAACAGCGGCACGGTTGAAAGCACCACGATCAGGCCGACGATGTTGCCCAGGTACATGCTGGCGATCAGCCCCCAGACGAAATCCTTCTGCTCGACAAAGAGCAGCGGGCCCGGCTGCAAGCCCCAGATCAGCAGGCCGCCGAGCAGCACCGCAGCGGTCGGCGAACCGGGAATGCCCAGCGCCAGCATCGGCAGCAGCGCGCTGGTGCCGGCGGCGTGCGCTGCCGTTTCCGGCGCGATCACGCCCTCGATCTCGCCGGTGCCGAATTTGGGCCCGCTGCGCGACATCTTCTTCGCCAGCCCGTAGCTCATGAACGATGCCGGCGTCGCCCCGCCCGGCGTGATGCCCATCCAGATGCCGACCAGCGAACTGCGCAGCGAGGTGACCCAGAACTTCGGCAGCGTCTTCCAGGTCTGCCAGACCACCGTCGGGTTGATCTTCGCGGTCTTGCCGGAGAACTTCAGGCCTTCTTCCATCGACAGCAGGATTTCGCCGATGCCGAACAGGCCGATCACCGCGATCAGGAAATCGAAGCCGCGCATCAGGTCGTGGAAGCCGAAGGTCAGGCGCAACTGGCCGGTGACCGTGTCCATGCCCACCGAGGCCAGCGCGAAGCCCAGCGCCATCGAGATCAGTATCTTGAATGGCGAGCCCTTGCCCATGCCGACGAAGCTGCAGAAGGTCAGCAGATAGACCGCGAAGAACTCCGGCGAGCCGAACTTCAGCGCAAACTTGGCGACCAGCGGCGCCAGGAAGGTGATCATCAGCACCGCGACGAAGGCGCCGACGAAAGATGAGGTGAAGGCCGCCGTCAGGGCCTGGGCGGCCTGGCCGCGCTGTGCCATCGGATAGCCGTCGAAGGTGGTCGCCACCGACCACGGCTCACCGGGAATGTTGAACAGGATCGAAGTGATCGCGCCGCCGAACAGCGCGCCCCAGTAGATGCACGACAGCATCACGATCGCCGAGGTCGGCGACATCGTGAAGGTCAGGGGCAGCAGGATCGCCACGCCGTTGGCGCCGCCCAGGCCGGGCAGCACGCCGATCAGCACGCCGAGAACGATGCCGACGAACATCAGGCCGATGTGCGCCGGTGTCAGGATGACGGCAAAGCCGCCCATCAGTGAAGCAAGGCTTTCCATGCGCTTGGTTCTCCGCTCGGGATGGCAGCTTCAGTAGCCGAGGAAATCGAGCAGGTTCCACTTGCCCTTGTACAGGGGCACCTTGAACCAGACCTCGAACATCAGGAAGAAGAAGACGTTGACGGCAATGCCCAGCAGCACGCTCTTCAGTGGCGCGTACTTGCCCATCACGATCATGAACAGCGCGATGTAGATCGCCGAGGCGATGTAGATGCCCACCAGCGCGACGCCGAGCACGTAGATCGCCGCAGGGATGATCACCGAGGCGACACGCGACAGCTGCTCGCGGTTGACGAACGCGCCGGTGTCGCGGGACTTGCTGAACAGCGACTGGTAGAACACGCCCAGCGACGCGATGCACACGATCAGCCCGATATAGAACGGAAAGTAGCCCGAACCCGGCCCGTCGTCGGTCCAGCCCGCGCCCAGACGTCGCGCCTCGAACACGACGACCGCGCCGACGATGAACACGATCGTCGCCACGATCGCATCCATCGTGTTGTTGTTGACCACGGTGGGACTCTCGGCCGCTTCGCTCGATGAATGATCGGACATGCTGCACTCCGGCTGCTAAGGGGCTACTGACAAGGCCCGGCCGCGGTCTCTGCGCAGGCATCGCACGCCGCGTCGCACGGCGGGGTCCGCGCCGCGACCGCAGGGGGGCCGGGCAAAGACGCGCTCGATCGCGCGTGGCATGCTTTGCTCGCGCCGCGCGGCAGCCGTGCTGCCGCGCGGCGCGTCGATCACTTCTTGGCCATGAATCCGGCTTCGGTCATCAGCTGCTTGTGGTTGGCCTCTGCGGCCTCGAGCCACTTGTTGAATTCCGCACCGTTCATCGCGGTGATGTTGAAGGCGCCCTTTTCCATGAACTCTTTCCAGTCGGGCGTGTCGCGCACCTTCTTCAACAAGTCGTTATAGAACGCCACCTGGTCGGCCGTCACGCCGGGCGCCATGAAGATGCCGCGCAGCATCACGTAGTCGGTCGGGATGCCCGACTCCTTGCAGGTCGGGATGTCGTTCCACGACATCGTGTCGGTGACCTTCTGCTTGTAGGGCATGCGCTCGTCGTCGAACACGCACAGCGGGCGCAGCTTGCCCGCGCGCCACTGGGCGACGGCCTCGATCGGGTTGTTGACGGTGGAATCGATATGGCCGCCGACCAGCTGCACGGCGACGTCGCCGCCGCCCTTGAAGGGCACGTAGATGAACTTGGTGCCGGTGGCCTTCTCGAGACCGACGGTGATGATCTGGTCTTCCTGCTTCGAGCCGGTGCCACCCATCTTCATCTTGCTGGGGCCGGCCTGCTTCACGGCCTCGATGTATTCCTTGGCGGTCTTGTAGGGCGTGTCGGCGTTGACCCACAGCACGAACTGATCGAGCGCCATCATCGTCACCGGCGTCATGTCCTTCCAGTTGAAGGGCACGCCCGTGGCCATGGGGGTGGTGAACAAGTTGGACAGGGTGATGATCATCTTGTTCGGGTCGCCCTTGGCTTCCTTGACGTCCAGAAAGCCTTCGGCGCCTGCGCCGCCGGACTTGTTGACGACGATCATCGATTCCTTCATCAGCTTGTGCTTGACGATGATGCCCTGGATCAGCCGGGCCATCTGGTCGGCGCCGCCGCCGGTGCCCGCGGGCACGACGAACTCCACCGGCTTGGCCGGCTCCCAGGCCATGGCCGGCAGGCTGGTCAAGGTGGCGGCCAGCAACGTGGCCGCCGCGGCGGCGGGCAAGACGGCGCTGCGCGCGCGTTGGAATCCAGTCTCGAGCATCTTGTCTCCGATCGAAGTCTTGGTTGAAACGAACAGGGCCCCTAGCCTACCGCCGCTTGCCCCTGGCAAAACTGTAGCGGCATCGTCGGGGGCCCAGGGCGAAAAGCGATTGACCGCAGTCAACTTCCGAAAAATGCGCGCCACAGTGCACGCTAGCTGCGCGGCACGCGAATTCCTGCGTCTGCGTCTCGTATGGTTCAGCCAGGCAGCGCTGTTCCAGGCCACGGGTCATGCGGGTAAACAAGGATGCCCGCATCGTGATCGGCACGGTGCACCGTGGCCTCGGCGCAGGCGCAGGGCGAGAATAGAATCCGTGCTGTCGCAACCACCCGATGCCTCGATGCCAGGGATCGACCGTCGCCAGGCCTCAAGCATCCTGCCAACGGAGGCGCCGTGCCCGACGGCCACGTTGCCCAGCCGGCGCCGGATGCTGACGAGCATGCTCGGTGTGGTCATGGGGGCGGCGAGCGCTGCGCAGGCCGGTGACGCGCCGCAGGGTACGGTGGTGCTGACCATCACCGGCCGGGTGCGCCGGCCCAACCAGGGTGCCGCCATGGTCTTCGACATGGCCATGCTCGAGGCGCTGCCGCAGCACAGTTTCAGCACCCAGACGCCGTGGTACGGCTCGGCGCGCAAATTCACCGGGCCGTTGCTGCGCGATGTGCTGGCCGCTGCCGGCGCCGAGGGCACGCGCCTGCGCGCCGTCGCGCTCAACGACTATGTGGTCGAGCTACCGGTCGAAGACACGCAGCGCTTTGACGTGCTGCTGGCGATCCTGCTCGACGGCCAGCCGATGGCCGTGCGCGACAAGGGCCCGCTGTTCATCATCTACCCTTTCGATTCGAGCGCGCAATTGCGCAATGCGGTGTTCTACAGCCGCTCGGCATGGCAACTGAAAAGCATCCAGGTGCAGTAGTGGCTGCCGCGCCCATTGCTGGTGGGGGAGCCACCGTGCGCCGGCGTCGCTTCACGCTGTTCGGCGTGCTGGGCCTGGTGCTGGCGCTGGCCTTGGCCGCGGTGGCGATGGTGCAGGCGCGACAGTATCTGCTGCTGCAGCAGACCGTGGTCTATCAGGACGACTATGTCGTGCTCAGCCTGTACCAGATGGAGACCGAGTACCTGCGCTTGCGCGAGCAATGGGCGCGTGCGCGCAGCAAGGGCGAGAATTTCGACCGCGACGCGCTGCAATTGCGCTACGACATCTGGGTCAGCCGCGTCGGCTTGCTGCACAGCGAGCGGGCGATCCGCCTGATGATCGGCAACGCCGACTACAAGGCACCCTTGCAACAGGTGCAGGAGTTCGTCGCCGATGCCGACCGCATGCTGGCCCCGCCGCGGCGCATGCCCTTCGATGCCGCCGGCCTGGCCGAGTTCGAGCCCGGCTTGCTCGCCCTGAGCGAGCCGATCCATTCGTTGTCGCTCAGCGCCGCGCACCATGTGGCGGAGCAGATCAGCCAGCGCAACGCGGCCGTGCGCCGGCACAACCAGATCGGCCTGGCACTGACGGTGTTCCTGTCGCTGCTGGTGCTGGCGTTCGGTGTGTTGGCGTTGCGCCAGGTGCGCCAGCTCAGCGTGCGCCAGTCCGAGTTGGTGGACCTGACCGGCCACCTGCGCGACGCCCGCCATCAGGCTGAGGCGGCCAGCGAGGCGAAGAGCGTGTTCCTGGCCAACATGAGCCATGAGATCCGCACCCCTTTCCACGGCCTGCTGGGCATGTTGTCGCTTGCTGCGCGACACCGGGCTGAACGCGCGCCAGGTGGACTACCTGCGCACCGCCACCGAATCGGCCGACCATCTGCTGACGATCCTCAACGACATCCTCGACATGTCCTTGCTCGAATCGGGCCGCCTGGCGCTGACCGAGGAACCGGTCAACCTGCGCGACCTGCTGCGCGAGGTCGAGGCGCTGATGCGCCCGCAGGCGCAGCTGAAATCACTCGCCCTGCACATCGACGCCGACCCCGGCGTGCCCGAGCTGGTGCGCGCCGATCGCACGCGTGTCAAGCAGGTCCTGTTCAACCTGCTGAACAATGCCGTCAAGTTCTCCGACCGCGGCGTGGTCGTGCTCGACCTGTGTTGTGTGCAGGCGGTGGACGGCACCGAGCAGCTCGAGTTCGTCGTCACAGACACCGGCATCGGCATGGACCAGAGCACGCTGGAGCGGCTGTTTCGCCGCTTCTCGCAGGGCGACGAATCGCGCTCGCGGCGCCATGGTGGCACCGGGCTGGGGCTGGAAATCTCGCGCAGCCTGGCCCAGCTGATGGGTGGCGACGTGACGGCGCACAGCGTGCCGGGCGAAGGCAGCAGCTTCAGCTTCCGCATGCCGCTGCGCGTGGTGGCAGCGGCCGCGGCGCCCAAGCCCATCGCCCGCCTGGCGACCGATGCCGCGCGGCATCGCGGCGCTGCGCGTGCTGGTGGCCGAAGACCACCCGGTCAACCGCCAGTACATGGCGGCGCTGCTCGAAGGCATGGGCCATCAGACCTTCTTCGCGGGCAACGGCCTGGAGGCCGTGCAGGCGCTGCGCGAGCAGGCCTTCGACATCGTGCTGATGGACCTGCACATGCCGCTGCTCGACGGCGTGGGTGCCACGCTGGCGATCCGCGCGCTGCCCGACAGCGTGGCCGCGACGGTGCCGATCATCGCGCTGACGGCCGATGCCTTCGCGCAGACGCGCGAGCGTTGCCTGATGGCCGGCATGAACGACTTCCTGGCCAAGCCGGTGAGCCCGGACAAGCTGTCACGCCACGCTGCGCCGGCTGTTCGGTGCCGGCTGTGCCGGCGCTGGCCGCCACGGGCCAGCGCAGTGCCGCCGGCGCCGTCCGAGGCCGAACCGCCAGACTGCTCGACCGCGAGCACGCTCGATGCCGCGCTGCGCGCCATGCCGCGCGAGCGCCTGGCGTCGCATGCTGTCGGAGCTTCTTCGACCAGGGCCCCGAGATGGTGCAACGCCTGCGCGTGGCGCTGCGCGAAGGCCAGGCGCTTGACCTGCGCGTCAACGCCCACGCGGCGCGCGGCGCGGCGCTGAATTTCGGCCTGAACGCGCTGGCGCATACGGCCCAGGCGCTGCACGAGGGCGCGACGCACGTGCCGGCCCACGAGATCGCGCGGCTGATCCAGCGTTACGACGAACTGCTGGCGCGCAGCCGCGAGGCCTGCGAGGCAGCGGGCCTGCTGGAGCCCGTCACAGGATGACCGGCTCGGGCTCCAGCCGGATGCCGAAGCGGCCGTAGACGCTTTCCTGGATGGCGCGCGCCAGCGTCAGCACCTCGGCGCCGATGGCGCCGCCGCGATTAACCAGCACCAGCGCCTGGCGCTCATAGACGCCGGCACGGCCGACTGTCTTGCCCTTCCAGCCGCAGGCGTCGATGAGCCAGCCCGCGGCCAGCTTGGCCGTGCCGTCGGGCAGCGGGTAGTGCACCACCGAGGGGTCGCGGCCGATGATGTCGCGGCACTGCTCGGCGCTGACCACCGGGTTCTTGAAGAAGCTGCCGGCGTTGCCGATGAGCGCCGGGTCGGGCAGCTTGGCGCGGCGGATGTCGCACACCCAGTCGAAGACCGTGCGTCGCGTCGGGCGATGCGGATGCCGCTGTCGTGCCGCTTGCGCTGCAGGTCCAGGTAGCCCAGCACCGGCTGCCACGGCTTGGGCAGGCGAAAGCGCACGCGCGTGATCAACGTCTTGCCCGCCAGCAGGTGCTTGAATACGCTGTCGCGGTAGCCGAAGGCGCAGTGCGCGCGCATCGAGCGTGCACCGAGCGGCCGGTGACCAGATCCACACCGTCGAGCGAATCGAAGCGGTCCTTCAGCTCCACGCCATAGGCGCCGATGTTCTGCACCGGTGCGGCGCCGACCAGCCCTGGGATCAGCGCCAGGTTTTCCAGCCCAGGCCAGCCCTGCTGCAGCGTCCAGGCGACGAAGTCGTGCCAGTTCTCGCCGGCGCCGGCCTCGACGATCCAGGCTTCGGGCGTGTCGGCCACCAGGCGGCGGCCCATGATCTCGACCTTCAGCACCACGCGCGGCGACGTCGCGCGTCAGCACCAGGTTGCTGCCGCCGCCGAGGATGAGCTTCGGCGCCGGGCCGAATTCAGGGTGGTCGACGACGCGCTTGACATCGGATTCGCTTGTCACGCGCACCAGCGTCGCCGCCACGGCGGGCAGGCCGAAGGTGTTGAACGCACGAAGATTGGCGCGGCGTTCGAATCTGCAGATCGGCGTGAGTGGCGGGCATGGCAGAATTTTCGCTCAGTTCCCTACAGACCCACGATTGCAAAGGGAGGCTCGCCATGCCCAGCTTCGACACCATCCTCGAACCCAACCTCGTCGAATTGCGCAACGCAGTCGACCAGAGCACCAAGGAGATCGGCACGCGCTTCGATTTCAAGGGCTCCGATGCGCGGGTCGAGCTGGCCGACAAGGGCAAGGAGCGCACGCTGACGCTGTTTGCCGACAGCGACTTCCAGCTCGGCCAGGTGCGCGACGTGGTGCTGGCCAAGCTCAGCAAGCGCGGTGTGGACGTGCGCTTTCTCGACCTGAGCGCCAAGCCGGAAAAGCTCGGCGGCGACAAGCTGCAAGCAGGCGGTGCCCGTCAAGGTGGGCATCGACAGCGACAGCGCCAAGCGAATCCAGACGCTGGTCAAGCAGAGCAAGATCAAGGTGCAGGCCTCGATCCAGGGCGACGCGGTGCGCGTCAGCGGCACCAAGCGCGACGACCTGCAGGCGGCGATCGCGCTGCTCAAGCGCGAGGTGACCGAGCTGCCGCTGAGCTTCGACAATTTCAGGCGATTGATGCTGCAGCGCATCGTTGGCTGCTGACCCTGGCGCTGTGCGTCCCGGGCAGCGAGGCGCTGGCGCAAAGCGTCACGCTGGCCGGCAGCATGGGCAGCAAGGCCTTGCTGGTCATCGACGGCCAGCCGCACACGCTGGCCGTTGGGCACAGTGCGATGCGGTGTGACGCTGCTGCAGTTGGGCGACGGCCAGGCCACGGTGCAGCACGGCGGCAGCAGCGCGACGCTGCGCCTGGGCGGCGCGCCGGCGCGGCTGGCGGGCACGCCGGTGCCGAATGCCGACGCACGGCGAAATCGTGCTGCAAGCCGGCCTAGGCGGGCACTTCACGTCATCCGGCTCGATCAACGGCCGGTCGGTGCAATTCATGGTGGACACCGGCGCGACCGTGGTGGCGTTGAGCCAGGCCGAAGCCGAGCGCATCGGTCTGGACTACCGCAACGCGCAGCGCGGCATGACGCAGACCGCCAACGGCCCGGTGCCGGTGCATCGGGTCAGCCTGGGCCGGGTGCGTGTCGGCGAGGTCGAGATCGCGCAACGTAGATGCCATCGTCATGCCCGCGCAAATGCCCTATGTGCTGCTGGGCAACAGCTTCCTGACGCGGTTCCAGATGCGTCGCGACAACGACGTGCTGCGACTGGAAAAGCGCCGCTGAGGCGCGTTCAGCGTGCCGGCGCCCGCGCCAGCAGAAAGGCCGCAGCCGCCACCACACCGACACTGGCCAGCAGCAGCAGCACCGGCGGGTAGGCGCCCAGCCAGAGCAGCAGCCAGGCCGTCAGCAAGGGCGCCGCCGCGCGTGCCAGCAGGCCCACCGTGGTCATCGCACCGGCGATGCGGCCAATGTGGCGTCGGCCGAAGAACTGAGGCACCACGGCGCCGCGCAGGATCGTGAAGAGCCCGTTCGACAATCCGAAGACCAACGCAAAGGCCAGCACCCCAACTTGTCCACCCGCCAGCGCCAGCAGCGCCAGCGACAGCGGCATGGCCAGCAGCACGGTGATGCCCAGCGCACGCATCGACACCGAGCGGCCCGGCCCGGCCAGCACCAGCCGCCCCAGCACCTGCGCCGGGCCGATCCATACCAGCACCGCGGTGGCGCCGAGCTCGTCGTAGCCCTTGGCGACGAAGATCGGCATCGCATGGGCCCAGAACGCACCGGCGGAAAAGGCGAACAGCGTGAAGCTCAGTGCCAGCATCCAGAACGCCCGCGTGCGCAGCGCCTGACGCAGCGTGGTTTCGCCGACCTCGTCGGTCGCCGCGGCCTGCGCGACATCGGGCGCGCCGCGCAACGTCCAGGCGTGTAGTGGCGCCACCAGCAAGCCCAGTACCGCCGCGATGACCCACAGCGCATGGCGCCAGCCGATACCGGCTACCAGCGCGTTCACCGCTGGAAAAGCCAGCGTGCTGGCGAAACCGCCGACCAATGTCAGCAGCGTGATGGCCTGGCGGTAATGCTGCGGGTAGCGCTTGGTGACGATCGCGAAGACCGGGTCGTACAGGGTCATCGCCATCGCCGCGCCCAGCAGCGCCCACACCCCGTACAGCATCCATGGTTCGCTGACGAAGGACCAGCCGACGCAGCCGATGGCGGCCAACATCGCGCCCAGCGTGATCACGCCGCGGCCGTGGCCCTGGTCGATCGCCGCGCCGACGGCATAGGTGCCGGCGCCCCACACCGCCAGGCCCAGCGTCATCGCACCCATCATCGTCGCCTTGTCCCAGTGCAGTTCGGCCTGCATCGGCAACACGAAACACGTGAAGGCGTAGTACAGGGCGGCCCAGCACAGGATCTGCCCGAGCGCCAGACTGCCGAACGTGGCGCGCCATTGCAAAGGGGCGGGGGCAGCGGCGCTCATCGGTGGATTATCGGCACCGCCCTTTGTCGCGACAGGGACAAGACGCGTGCGCACGGCCGTGCTAAAAGGGCGTGGTCAAGGCCGCGCGCGCCGGCCCGAGGAGAGCAACACGATGGACTTGAACTTCACCGCCGAGGAACTGGCTTTTCGCGCAGGAGATCCGCGACTGGGTGGCGAAGAACCTGCCCAAGGAAACCAGCCACAAGGTGCACAACGCGCTGCGCCTGAGCCGCGACGACCAGCAGGGCTGGGGCAAGATCCTCGGCAAGAAGGGCTGGCTGGGCTACAACTGGCCGAAGGAGTTCGGCGGGCCGGGCTGGAACTCGGTGCAGAAGCACCTGTTCGAAGAGGAATGCGCGCGCGCCGGCGCGCCGCGCATCCTGCCCTTCGGCCCGGTGATGGTGGCGCCGGTGATCATGGCCTTCGGCAACGCCGAGCAGCAAGAGCGCTTCCTGCCCGGCATCGCCAGCGGCGAGGTCTGGTGGAGCCAGGGTTACAGCGAGCCGGGCTCGGGGTCGGACCTGGCCTCGCTGAAGTGCAGGGCCGAGCGCAGGGGCGACAAGTACATCGTCAACGGCCAGAAGACCTGGACCACGCTCGGCCAGTACGGCGAGTGGATCTTCTGCCTGGTGCGCACCAGCAACGAGGGCAAGCCGCAGACCGGCATCAGCTTCCTGCTGATCGACATGAAGAGCCCCGGCATCACCGTGCGGCCGATCATCACGATGGACGGCGAGCACGAGGTCAACGAGGTCTTCTTCGACAACGTCGAGGTGCCGGCCGAGAATCTGATCGGCGAGGAGAACAAGGGCTGGACCTACGCCAAGCACCTGCTGGCCCATGAGCGCACCAACATCGCCGACGTGAATCGCGCCAAGCGCGAACTCGAACGGCTGAAGCGCATCGCCAAGGCCGAAGGTGTCTACGACGATCGACGCTTCCGCGACCAGATCGCGCTGCTCGAAATCGACGTGGTCGCGCTGGAGATGATGGTGCTGCGCGTGCTGTGGGCCGAGAAGAGCGGCAAGCAGAGCCTGGACGTGGCGGGCCTGCTGAAGATCCGCGGCAGCGAGATCCAGCAGCGCTACAGCGAACTGATGATGCTGGCCGGCGGGCCGATGACGATGCCCTATGTGCGCGAGGCGATGGAAGCCGGCTGGCAGGGCGACCTGGTGATGGACACGTCGCTGCTGCCGCTGGCCGGCACCTATTTCAACCAGCGCAAGACCACGATCTACGGCGGCAGCAATGAAGTCCAGCGCAACATCGTTGCTCAGACGGTATTCGGCTGACAGCCCGAGACGGTTCTCGCTGAAGCTGCGATAGGGATGGCTCCTTTCCCCCCAGGAGAAAGGGGTTCCAGCCAGACACACGAAGGGTATGACCATGGACTTCGAGTTCTCCGACGAACAAGAGCAGCTGCGCGACGCGGTGCGGCGCTGGGTGGAAAAGGGCTTCGGCTTCGAGCGCCGGCATGCGCTGGCCAAGGCCGGCGGCTTCTCGCGCGAGGTGCTCGGCGAACTCAACGATCTCGGCCTGGCCGGCCTGGCGGTGCCCGAAACGCAGGGCGGCATGGGCTTCGGCGCGATCGAGGCGATGGTGGTGATGGAAGAACTGGGCCGCGGCCTGGTCAACGCACCCTATGCGCAAGCCGCGCTGGTGGCGCCGACGCTGCTGTCGGGTGCTCCCGACGCGCTGCAGGCCGAGTGGCTGCAGAAGATCGCCGCCGGGGAAGTGCTGGTGGTGCTGGCGCAGCAGGAGCGCGCTTCGCGCTACCGACTGAACCAGGTGTCGACGCGTGCCCACGAAGCCGGCGGCAACTGGACGCTCAGCGGCGCCAAGACGGTGGTGCCGGCCGGTGACGAGGCCGACGCCTTCATCGTCTCGGCACGCACTGGCGGTGCCGACGATGCGCGCGACGGCGTCGGCCTGTTCCTGGTGGCCAAGGACGCCAAAGGTCTGGGCGTCGCCGGCTATCCGACGCAGGACGGTGGCCGCGCCGCCGATGTGCGGCTGGCCGATGCGCCCGCGCAATTGATCAGCCCCGACGGCCTGGCCTTGCTCGAACACGGCATCGATGTCGGCATTGCCGCGCTCTGCGCCGAAGCCGTCGGCCTGATGGACAAGATGGTCGCCATCACCGTGGACTACATGCACCAGCGCAAGCAGTTCGGCGTGCCCATCGCCAGCTTCCAGGCGCTGCGCCACCGCATCGCCGACGTCAAGATGCAGCTCGAGCTCGGCCGCTCGATGAGCTACTTCGCCAGCCTGAAGTTGGGCGAAGCCGGGCCGCAGCGCCGCCGCGCGCTGGCGCAGGCCAAGGTGCAGCTCGGCAACTCGATGCGCTATGTCGGCCAGCAATGCACGCAGATCCATGGCGGCATCGGCGTCACCGACGAGTACGTGTCCAGCCACTACTTCAAGCGCCTGACGATGCTGGAGATGACCTTCGGCGACACCATGTTTCACCTGGGCGAGGCCAGCGCGCGCATGCAGGACACGGCCGGCGTCTTCGCCTGAACCTGCCCGGACCTAGCGGGTTTGTCCCGATCGGTTTGGCGTGGCCGGGCCGGCCGGAGGACGGTGCTTTCGCGGTATACCGCAGCCCTGACCTCAGCCGCAGGAGCCGCCGCCCATGATTGTCGATAGCCGTCCCCACCACAAGATCTGGCCCAAGCGCTTGCCGCGCGAAGTGGTCGTGCCGCGGACCACGCTGGGCTTCAATCTCGACGTCGCGGCCGCACGCTATCCCGACAAGGCGGCCTACATCTTCTTTGGCCGCACCCTGCGCTTTGCGCAGTTGAAGCAGCAGGCAGAGGCGCTGGCCGGCTGGCTGCAAAGCGTGGGTGTGCAAAAGGGCGACCGCGTGGCGCTGTACATGCAGAACTGCCCGCAGTTCGTGGTGGCGCTGTACGGCATCCTGCGCGCCGATGCGGTGGTGGTGCCGGTGAACCCGATGAACCGCGCCGAGGAGCTCAGCCACTACATCACCGACCCGCAGTCGAAGGCGGTGATCTGCAGTGCCGACCTGGCCGGCTTTGTCGACGAGGCCAACCGCGCGCTTCCGGCCGAACAGCGCGTGCCGCAGGTGCTGGTGACGCGCTATACCGACGCCATGCCCGACGGCGCGCTCGATCCGATGGAGGCCCCGAGCCCGGCGCTGGAGGCCTGGCTGCGCGCCGAGCACGCGCTGCCGGCCGGTTTCACGCGCTGGACCGACGCGCTGGCCGCTGGGTTGTCACCCACGCCGCCGCAGGCGCAACCCGACGATCTGGCGCTGTTGCCCTACACCTCGGGCACCACCGGTTTGCCCAAGGGCTGCATGCACACCCACGCCACGCTGATGCACAACGCGGTGTCGGGACAGTGGGGCCATTCCGGCCCAGAAACCGTGGCGCTGGGCGTGGTGCCGATGTTCCACATCACCGGCATGATGATGTGCGCGCTGGGCGCGGTGTATTCGGGCTCGACCATCGTGCTGATGCCGCGCTGGGACCGCGAGCTGGCCGGGCGGCTGCTGTCGCATTACCGGGTCAGCCATTGGACGGCCATACCGACGATGATCATCGACCTGTTCGCCAGCCCCAACTACAAGCGCTTCGACCTGAGCAGCCTGCGCAACATCGGCGGAGGCGGTGCGGCCATGCCGCATGCGGTGGCGCAGCGCCTGCTCGACGAATTCGGCCTGACCTTCGCCGAAGGCTACGGCCTGACCGAGACCGCCGCGCCGAGCCACAGCAACCCGCCCGAGCGCGCCAAGCTGCAGTGCCTGGGCATCCCGTACTTCGGCACCGACGCGCGCGTGGTCGATCCCGTCACCTTCCAGGAACTGCCGCCGGGCGAGGCCGGGGAAATCATCATCCACGGCCCACAGGTCTTCAAGGGCTACTGGCGCCATCCCGAGGCCACGGCCGCGGCCTTCATCGAGTTCGAGGGCAAGCGCTTCTTCCGCAGCGGCGACCTCGGCGTGATGGACGAGGAAGGCTACTTCTTCCTCACCGACCGCCTGAAGCGCATGATCAATGCCAGTGGCTTCAAGGTCTGGCCGAGCGAGGTGGAGCTGCTGCTGTTCAAATGCCCGCTGGTGCAGGAGGCCTGCATCATCGCCGCGCAGGACGAGTATCGCGGCGAGACCGTCAAGGCCGTGGTGGTGCTGCGCGCCGAGGCCAGGGCCACGGCGAAAGCGCAGGACGTCATCGACTGGGCGCGCGAGCACATGGCGGCGTACAAGGTGCCGCGCATCGTCGAGTTCGTCGACCTGTTGCCCAAGTCGGGCTCGGGCAAGGTGATGTGGCGGCTGCTGCAGGATGAAGAGACCAAACGCGCCAACGCCACTTGAGGCGCGCTGCCCATCGGGCGCAGGCGCTGGCGGCACCCGTCAACGCAGGGCATCGCGCAGGCACTGCGCCTGCAGTGCCGCCCAGCCCTGCGCGCCAAGCGCACTCAGCGTGCGCTGGTTGATCGAGTAGATGGCCTCGGCCTGCGGGAACGCGGCCACGGCGCGTTCGATGCTGGCTTCGCGCAGCAGGTGCAGGCAGGGGTAGGGCGAGCGGTTGGTGGCGTTGTGGATGTCGTCCTCATCGCTGCCGGCGAAGCGGTAGTGCGGGTGGAAGCTGGCGATCTGCAGCACGCCTTCCAAACGCATCTCGCGCAACAGCGCGTCGGCCTCGTCCAGAAAGTCGTTGTAGTCGAGGAAGTCCTGCAGCACCCCCGGGTGCACCAGCAGCGTGGTCTCGATGTGTTCGATCGGCGTGTCGGCCAGGCGCTGCAACTCGTCACGCAGCCCCTCGCGCAGCGCCGTCGTGTCGCCTGCGTCGCTGCAGGTGTAGCGGATCAGCTGCTTGACCTGCACCGCCTTGGCGAAGGGGCACAGGTTCAGCCCGATCACCGCAAGCTCGACCCAGGCGCGCGTCGCGGCCAGCACCTGTTCGGGCGTGAGGGGTTTCAGAAGGCTGATCCCGGCTGGTTCAGGAAGGCCAGCTCCTCGGCCGTCGAGATCCGGCCCAGCGCCGCGTTGCGGTGTGGAAAGCGGCCGAAGCGCGCGACGATGACCTGGTGCTTCACCGCCCATTCCAGCAGCCCGGCCAGCGCCGGATGATCCTGCCCGAGTTGCGCGAACAGGCGCAGCGACTCGCGCTGGTCGTCGAGGTGTTCCGAGTGCTCGAAGGGCAGGTAGAGGAACTGGCGCTGCACGCCTTGCAGCGCACGGTCCTGCCCCGATGCGACCACGCGCCGCGCCAGCGCCAGCGCTTGCGCATCGCCGTCAAAGGCGCCGGCGCCGTCGCGCCGCGTGTTGCGCGTGAACTGGTCGAGCACGATCACCAGTGCCAGCGCCGACAGCGGCGATGTTGCCCAGGCCGCCAGCTCGCCGCGCAGCGCCGCGTCGATGAGCGCGCCGAAGCGTTGCCGGATGCTGGCGTCGAAGGCCGGGTCCTTCTTGAACCAGGCTTCGCGCGTGGCCAGCTGGCCGGCGGCATCGGGCGCGCCGAACCAGAAGTCGAGCACTTCGGTGGCGCGCGGGTCCGGCGGCGCCGTCATCAGGCCTCCAGCAGGTCGAGTGTGTCGGGATGGCGGCGCATGTAGGCGCGGACATAGCTGCATGACGGCCGCACCTTGTGGCCGCGGGCGCGGGCATAGGCCAGCGCCGCCTGCACCAGCGCGGCGGCGACGCCGTGGCCCTCGCTGGCGCGCGGCACCTCGGTGTGCACCATGTTCATCACCTCGCCCTGCAGCCGGTAGGTACATTCGGCCACGCCGCCCTCGACCTGGGCTTCGAAGCGCGAGGTGGCGATGTTGTGCTGGATCGTCAGTTCGCTCATCTCAATCGGCCAGTTGCAACCACAGGAACGCGAACTCCAGCGCCATCATGTCGGCACGCTGCGCGTTGTCGGCGGCGCCGCCATGGCCGCCTTCGATGTTCTCGTGGTACAGCACTTCGTGTCCGCGCTGCAGCAGACGCGCCGCCATCTTGCGCGCATGGCCGGGGTGCACCCGGTCGTCGCGCGTGCTGGTGGTGAACAGTACCGCCGGCAACGCCATCGCCGCCGACGGCACGTTCTGGTAGGGGCTGTACCGGGCGATCCAGGCCCACTGATCGGGCTGGTCGGGGTCGCCGTATTCGCTCATCCAGCTGGCACCGGCCAGCAAGCGGTGATAGCGCCGCATGTCCAGCAGCGGCACCTCGCAGACCACGGCGCGGAACAGCTCGGGGCGCTGCAGCATCACCGCGCCGACCAGCAGGCCGCCGTTGCTGCCGCCTTCGATGGCCAGGCGGCGCGGGCGGGTGATGCGCTGCGCCACCAGATCCTCGGCGACGGCGATGAAATCGTCGTAGGCGTTCTGGCGCTTGTCGCGCAGCGCCGCCTGGTGCCATCCGGGGCCGAATTCGCCGCCGCCGCGGATGTTGGCCACCACCAGCACGCCCCCTCGCGCCAGCCACGGTGTACCGAAGCGCGCCGAGTAGTTCGGCTGCATCGACACCTCGAAGCCGCCGTAGCCGTAAAGCAGCGTCGCATTGTCGCCACTGGCCGTGGCCCCCTTGGGCCAGACCACGATGTAGGGCACGCGCGTGCCGTCCTTCGATGTCGCGAAACGCTGCTCGACGCGCATGCCGTTGGCGTCGAAGAACGCCGATCGTGCCTTCAGCGGTTGGTGCAGGTCGCTGCCGCTGCGCGCGAGCATCAGCGATTCCGGCCGCAGATAGTCGGCGTAGGTCAGCAGGTAGCTTTCGCCGAGCGCATCCTCGGCGACCAGCGGGTCGTGCAGACCTTGCGTCGACAGCGTGCCGGGGAAGGGGGCATCGACCTCGCGCGCGCGCCACGCGCCGCCTTCGAGGCGCTGCTCCTGCAAGCGCCCGGCGACGTTGTCGAGGATCTCCAGCACGACCGTCGAGCGCAGCAGCGTGAAGCCGGCCAGCGACCGTGTCGGCGTCGGCATGAACAGCGACTGCCATTGCGCTTGGCCGGCCAGGTACGCGGCGGCGTCGCTGGCCAGCAACGAACCCTGCGGCCAGGTCACGTGGCCTTGCAGCCAGTCGCTGCGCAGGCTCAGCAGCACCTGGTCGTACCAGAAGCTCAGTTGCGCATCGGCGGGCTTGGGCAGGGGCAGCAGGCGGCCGTCGACGAGCAGCGATTCCTCGCTGGTGAAGAAGTCCGGCGCGCGTCGCAGCACGGTGCGCTCGAAGCCGGGCGTGCGCTGCACGCTCACGCTCGCCGTCACGTCGCTGCTTTGCGCCTCGAACACCGTCACCGCGTCGGCCAGCGGCTGGCCCCGCCGCCAACGCTTGATGAGCCGTACATAGCCCGAATCGGTGAGCGAGCCGGGGCCGAAATCGGTGCCCACATAGATCGAGTCGATGTCCAGCCATTCGACCTCGCTCTTGGCTTCGGGCAAGGTGAAGCCGCCTTCGACGAAGCGGCGCGTGTCCAGATCGAACTCGCGCACCACCGTCGCATCGGCGCCGCCGCGCGACAGTCGCAGCAGGCAGCGCGTGTACTGCGGGCCCAGGCAAGTGGCGCCGCCCCAGGTCCAGTTCTCGCCCTCTTCGCGGCCCAGCGCATCCAGGTCGAGCAGCGTGTCCCAGGCGGGCATGGCATTGCGATAGTCATCGAGCGTGGTGCGGCGCCACAGGCCGCGCGGATGTTCGCCGTCCTGCCAGAAGTTGTAGACGAAGGCACCGCGTCGCGTGATCGACGGGATGCGGTCCTGCGCATCGAGCACCTCGAGCAGGCTCGCGCGGGTGGCAACAAAGCCGTCCCAGGCTTCGAGCTTCTGCCGCGCCGCGGCGTTGCGCTCGCGCACCCAGGCCAACGCGGTTTCGCCCTGCACCTCCTCCAACCAGAGCCAGGGGTCGTCATCGGGCGGCGTGGCCAGCGCGGTCATGGTCATCAACAACAGGCCGGCAGCAAGCCGGCGCGGGCGCCGCAGGAACAGCGGCGCCAGATCATAGGCGCAGCGGTGCGTCAGTCCGGACCCATCAGCCGCCGCGGCAGCAACTCCAGCGACGCCTCGCCGCTGCTCACCCAGATGTGGCCGTCCTGCACCGTCAGTTGCCACTGCATCGAGCGCGATGCCAGCGCGGCCAGCGCCTTGGCCTGCGGCGCAGCGATCTGCCAGACCGTCAGCTTCGCCAGCCGCGCGATCTTCGGCTGGATCGTCGTCCACCACAGGTGCGCGGCGCTGCCGAAGACATACAGCGTGACGCGGTCGGCGCGCGAACAGGCGCGCGCCAGGCGGCGCTCGTCGGGCTGGCCGACTTCGATCCAGTGCAGCAGCCGGCCGCTGAGGTCGTGCTGCCACAGGTCGGGCTCGTCGCCGTCGGACAGGCCGCGCGCGAAGACCAGTGCGCCCCGATGGTCGTCGTGCGGCACCTGCAAGGCAAAGGCCAGCAGTCGCACCAGCAGGCGCTCTTCGGTTTCCGAAGGGTGCAGCGCCAGCGTCAGCGCGTGGTCGGCATAGAGCTGCCGGTCCATGTCGGCAATTTGCAGCGCGGCCTTGTAGATCGTCGATTTGAGTGCCATCGGTGCCCTGAAACGAGGCGGCACTGTGCCACAGTGCGGGCATCCGCAACTTTTCGAGGACCGACGATGGGCGACAGATTCAAGGGCAAGGTCGCGTTCATCACCGGCGCCTGCTCGGGCATCGGCTTGGCCACGGCGCGGCGCTTCATCGACGAAGGCGCACGCGTGCTGGCCGCCGACATCCAGGACGAAGCCGGCGCGGCGCTGCAAAGGCAGTTCGACGGCCGCTGCCGCTTCGTGCGTTGCGATGTGATGCAGCCCGAGCAGATCCGCCAGGCCATCGACGCGGCGGCGACGGTCTTCGGCGGCCTGGACATCGTCTTCAACAACGCCGGCGCAAGCGGCCATCGCGGTGGCATCGAGGAGCTGACGCTCGAAGGCTGGGAAGCGACGATGGCGCTGCTGCTGCGCTCGGTGATGGCCGGCACGATGTACGCGTTGCCGTACCTCAAGGCGCGCGGAGGCGGCGCCATCGTCAACACCTCGTCGATCTCGGCGCTGGCCTCGGGCTATGCGCCGGTGGCCTATTCCACCGCCAAGGCGGCGGTGCTGCACTTCAGCAAGGTGGCTGCGGCAGACCTGGCCAAACACCGCATCCGCGTCAATGCCGTGGTGCCGGGTTTGATCGCCACGCCGATCTTTGGCAGCGGCTTCGGGCTGGACCGCGAGGGCGCGGCCAAGATGGCGGCGACGTTGACCGAAAAGGGCGCCAGCCTGCAACCCGCCGGCCGCACCGGCCAGCCCGAGGACATTGCCGAAGCCGTGCTCTACCTGGCCAGCGATGCCGCCGGCTTCGTCACCGGCACGCACATCCTGGTGGATGGCGGCATGACCATCGGCACCCGCGCCAGCTGGGACCCGACGGCCGCCAAGCCGGTGCAGGAGGCACTCGGGCTGACGCCCGAGGCGCTGGCGGCGATGGCGCAGGCGGCGGCGGCGCGGGCGCGCTAGGCGCCGCGCCCGTCGGCCGGCAGCCGCGCAGGCAAAATGCGAGGCTCACCGCTGCCATCGCCACCGCCGAAGATGAATGCCGAACCCGCCGCAGCGCCCCGCGCCGCCGACCCCGCCGTCGAAGACATCGGCGATGCCATGCGCCAGCGCTTCCCGGCTCTCTTCGCCGGTGCGCCCAAGCCGATCAAGCTGCGCATCCAGGCCGACATTCGCGAGCGCGCGCCGGGCGTGTTCAGCAAGGCCGCGTTGTCGGCCTTCCTGCGTCGCCACACCTCGCGCACCGGCTACCTGATCGCGCTGACGCGCTCCACGCACCGCTTCGACCTGGACGGTGCGCCGGCGGACGAAATCAGCGCCGAGCACCGTCAGGCCGCGGCCGACGAACTGGCGCGGCGCCGCGCGCTGCGCGAGGCGCGTGACGCGCAGGCGCAGGCCGAGCGCCGCGCCCGTGCCGAGCTGCTGCGTGCCTTCCAAGGCACGTCGCTGAGTCCAGCCAACTTCTGCGCGCTCAAGGGCGTGGCGCCGGAGCAGCTCGAAGAGTTGCTGGGGTTGGCGCGGAAGGAAGCCGAGGAACGCGCGCGACTGCCCGCGGCGCAGGCTGGCGAGCGGGTGCGGCGCGAGCGGACGGCGCGCCGCGACCGCCCGCGTGGAGTCGGGGCCCGTTGAACACGCTCGGCCCATCGACGCTGTTCGACCTGCTGCCCGTCGGCGCCTACCGCTCCAGCGTCGATGGCCGGCAGCTGCGTGCCAATGCCGCGCTGGTGCGTCTGAACGGCTATGACAGCGAAGCCGAGATGCTGGCCGCGGTGAACGACATCGCGCGCGAGTGGTATGTCGATCCGTTGCGGCGCATCGAGTTTGCCGAGCGCCTGCAACGCGACGGCCAGGTGGTCGATTTCGTGTCCGAGGTCCACCGTCACAAGACGCGCGAGCGCCTGTGGATCCGCGAGAACGCGCATGTGGTGCGTGGCGACGATGGCCTGGTGCAGTACTTCGAAGGCACGGTCGAGGACATCACCCGCCAGCGCCGCACCGAGCTGGCGCTGCAGGCCAGCGAACAGCGCTTTCGCGCCTTCACCGAGCGCTCGCAGGTGCTCACCGTGCTGTGCGACGCGCTGGGGCGGGTGCAATATGTCAGCCCGGCGTCGATGCGCCTGCTGGGCCGTGCGCCGGACCAGCTGCTGCACAGCTGCGTCTTCGAATGGCTGCACCCGGACGATGTCGAGCCCGCGCGGCAGGCGCTGGTCGAGGTGCTCGACTTCAGCACCGACGAGGAGGAAACCACCTTCCGCGTCGGACATGCCGACGGCGGCTGGCGCCACCTCGCGATCCTGTCCAACAACCGCCTGGCCGACCCGGCTGTGGCGGGCATCGTGCTGAACCTGCGCGATGTCAGCGGCCGGGTGCGTGCCGAGGCGGCGATGCTCGAGCTCAACGCCGAGCTCGAGCAGCGCGTGCGCCAGCGCACTCTCGAGCTGCAACGCTCGCGGGACGAGGCCGAAGCCGCGAATCGTGCCAAGTCGGACTTTCTGTCGCGCATGAGCCATGAGCTGCGCACGCCTATGAATGCCATCCTCGGTTTCGGGCAGTTGTTGCAAAGCGATGTCACGCTGTCGCTGACGGCGGCGCAGCGCGGCCATGTGGACAAACTGCTGCACGCCGGCGAGCAGTTGCTGGCCTTGATCGACCAGTTGCTCGACTTGTCGATGCTCGAAGCCGGGCAACTCAGCCTGGCGCTGCAGCCAACCTGCCTGGGAGTCCTGGCGCGGGAATGCCTGGATGCCGCCGCGCCGCTGGCGCTGCAACTGGGCGTCCAGCTGCTGCCGCCTGCCGCCGATGCCGGCGAACTCGGGGTGCTGGCCGATGGCCAGCGTCTGCGCCAGGTGCTGTCGAACCTGCTGTCCCATGCGTTGCGCCAGTGCCGGCCGGGCGGTCAGGTGGGCCTGGGCTTCGAGGCCGCGGGCGCTGCGGTGCGTATCGTGGTCTGCGACAACGGTGCGGGCATGGACGCCCGCGCGCAACAACGGCTGTTCCAGGCCTTTGAGGCTTTGGATGGCGACAACCAGGTGGTCGATGGCGCCGGCGTTGGCCTGGCGTTGAGCAAGCGCCTGGTGGAGCTGATGCACGGCCAGATCGGACTGGATAGCCACAGCGGCGTCGGCAGCCGCTACTGGGTGGAACTGCCGCGCACCCCGCCCGCGCCCACCGGCGTGGCGCACGCCGGCAGCGTGCTGTACATCGAGGACAACGCCGTCAATGTGCTGCTGATGGAGGCGCTGCTGCGGCAGCAGACCCGGTTGCGCCTGCTCAGCGCGGCGCTGCCGGAAGACGGCCTGCAACTGGCGCGCGACGAGCATCCCGATCTGATCCTGCTGGACATCCAGCTGCCCGGCATCGACGGCTACGAGGTGCTGCTGCGCCTGCGCGCCGACCCGCGCACGCGCGACGTGCCGGTGATCGCGCTGAGCGCCAACGCCATGCCGGCCGACCTGCAGCGTGGCCGCGAGGCCGGCTTCGACGACTATGTGACCAAGCCCATCAACCAGCCGATGCTGCTGCAGGCGATGCGTCGCGCACTCGGCTTTCCCATCGAGCGCGGCTGACTTCGCTGTGCGCGACCCGGTTCGGCGCTCAGGCCGCCATGGCCGCGCTGGTGGAGGGCGCGGCATTGGAAAACACCATCGCGCCGTCGTCCACACGTCCATGGCGCAGTGTCAGCAGGTCGTGAATGTAGTTCTGCTTGAGCTTCCACGGTGAGCGGGTGCCCCGCTTCGGGAACAGGTGTGCCGCGCGCTGCACATAGCCTGACGAAAAATCGCTCCACGGCTCCAGCGGCATCGAGGCATCGCTGAGCGTCGGCGTGCACTGGCGCAGGCCGTTGCGCTGCATGTGGTTCAGCAGCCGGCAGACATATTCGCAGGTCAAGTCGCACTTCAGCGTCCACGACGCATTGGTGTAGCCCATCGACGCTGCCAGGTTGGGCACGCCGCTGTACATCAGCGCCTTGTAGCTGACCGTCTGTGCCAGGTCGAGCGACCGGCCGTCGACGCTGAGCTGTACGCCGCCGAGCACCTTCAACTCCAGGCCGGTGGCGGTGATGATCAGGTCGGCCTCGAGCTCGGCGCCGGACTTCAGCTTCACGCCATGCGGGGTGAAGCCTTCGATTTCATCGGTCACCACCGACGCCATCTTCTTGCGCAGGGCAAGGAAGAAGTCGCCGTCGGGCACCAGGCAAAGGCGCTGGTCCCAGGGCTTGTAGCGCGGCTTGAAGTGGCGCTGGATGTCGTAGTCGGGGCCGAGGTAGGCGCGCACGCCGCCCAGCAGCAGTTGCTCCACCTTCTGCGGGTTGCGCCGGCACAGGTTGTAGAAGTACATGCCCAGCAGCACGCGCTTCCAGCGTGTCAGGCCGTAGGCCAACTTTGGCGGCAGCCAGCGCCGCAGTTTGTTGGCCAGCGCATCCTCCGACGGCCGCGCCACCACCCACGTGGGCGAGCGCTGCAGCATCGTCACATGCGCTGCGGTCTTGGCCAGTTCGGGCAGCAGCGTCACTGCGGTGGCACCGCTGCCGATGATGAGCACGCGCTGTCCGGCAACGTCCAGATCTTCGGGCCAGTGCTGCGGATGCACGATGCGCCCGCCGAAGCGCTCGGTGCCTTCGAAGCGCGGCGTGTAGCCGGCGTCATAGCGGTAGTAGCCGCTGCACATGAAGAGGAAGTTGCAGCGCAGCCGCTCCATGTCGCCGTTGCCGCGATCGGCCTCCACCGTCCAGCAGGCATCGGCGCTGGACCACGCGGCGCGACGCACCGTCAGGCCGTAGCGGATGTGGCGATCAAGATCGTGCTCGCGCGCCGTCTCCTGCACATACTTCAGGATCGAAGGTCCGTCGGCGATGGCCTTCGGTTGTTCCCAGGGCTTGAAGGCATAGCCCAGCGTGTACATGTCGGAATCGCTGCGGATGCCGGGGTAGCGGAACAGGTCCCAGGTGCCCCCGAGACGCCCGCGCCCCTCCAGGATGACGAAGCTGCGATCGGGGCAGAGCTTGCGCAGGTGCACCGCCGCGCCGATGCCCGACAGCCCCGCGCCAACCACCAGCACGTCGAAATGTTCCATGGCGTCGCGCGTTGTGAGGGGAGGGTGGGTGGCGCGCCTTCCTGCGAGGGCGGGCGGCCACGACAGTCTATCTGCACGGCGTCGATAATCGTGCGCCATGCAGTCCCCGATTTCTGCCACCTTGGCCCCGATCTGGCTCGATGCGCCGGCACCGGCCCTCGAACTGTGGCGCGATGGCGCGCGAGTCCACTGGCGGCTGAACCGTGCCGGCGCCGCCTGGGCCGCGCAGGCCGGCATCGGCGAAGCCGACTGGCTGAGCTTCGCTCGCACTGCACTGGCCGGTGACGCGCCGCCCGCCGAAGGGCGCGCAGCGGTCGGTCCACGCAGTCTGGACTTCCGCGGCGTGCCGCTGCCGACGGGCTGGCTGCTGTGGTTGTTGCCTGCCGCGGCCCGCGACGACGCCAAGGAGAAGCTGGCCCTGCTGCAGGCCTTCGGGCGTGTCGGCTTCATCCGGCGCGACCTGCGCAGCGGCGAAGGCGAGTGGGACGCGCAGGTGTTCGATATGTTCGGCATCGAGAGCGGGTCGCCCGCACCACCGTTCGAGCGGGCGGTGCTGCAGGTCCATCCCGATGACCGTGAGCGCCTGTTGCAACACCAAAGGCACAGCGTGCAGCATGCCGGCCGCTACGAGTTGCACTATCGGCTGGCGCATCCCGACGGTGGCCATCGCGACCTGCAGGCACTGACCGAAATCCGCAATGGCGCCGATGGCCGCCCGGCGACGCTGCTGGGCGCGCTGATCGACGATACGCAAAGCGCCGACCTGGTGCGCGCGCAGCAGTCGATCAACCACAAGCTGTCCGAAGCGCTGGCGCTGGCCATGGTCTCGGTATGGCGCATCGATCTGCAGCGCCGGCGCATTCACTACAACGACGTGGGCTACCGCATCACCGGCGTCGAGCCCAGGCCCGAGGGCATGGACCTGGACGAGATGCGCGCGCTGGCGCATCCCGATGACCTGCCAGCGCTGTTGCGCGCCGCCGAGCAGGCGTTGGTCGGCGAAGCGGTGGTCGATGTCGAGACCCGCTACCGCAACCCCGACGGCAGCTGGCGCCACCTGTTGACGCGGCGCGTCGCCGAACGCGATGCCGCCGGCAAGGCGGTGGCGCTGACCGGCGTGTCGCTGGACCAGACTGCGCAGATCATCGAGCGCCAGCGCGCCCAGGCGTTGGCGCGGCGCATGCAGCTGGTGGCCGACGCTTCCGGCGTCGGCGTTTGGACCATCGAAAACCCGGGTGAGGCTGAGGCCGAGCGCGTCGACTGGAATGCGCAGATGTTTCGCATCTACGGCTTGAGCGAGGAGCAGCCGGCGCCGCCGGTGGCCGAATGGATGGGTGGGCGGGTGCATGTGCAGGATCG
This sequence comes from uncultured beta proteobacterium, assembly GCA_963837675.1. GTDB lineage: Bacteria > Pseudomonadota > Gammaproteobacteria > Burkholderiales > Burkholderiaceae_C > Rubrivivax. Next base: position 72,438 of record CAWIOH010000016.1, read on the forward strand.
CCAGCGCGTGGCGGACGAGCGGCGGCGCGCGCGCAAATCGGGTCGTACCGACTTCGAGACCTCTTTCCGCATCGTGAGGCCGGACGGCACGCCGCGCTGGGTGGTCTGCCGCAGCCACCGCGAGCAACGCGAAGGCCGCACGCAATTGCATGGCATCCACCTGGATGTGACCGAGCAGCGTGCGCTGGGCCAGGCGCTGCGCCTGCAGGATCAGCGTCTGCAGCTGGCCACGCAGGTCGCCGGCGTGGGCATCTGGGATCGCGATCTGGACACCGATGGGGTGGTCTGGGAAGAGCAGATGTACCGCTTGCGCGGCCTGTCGCCCGAAGACCCGCGCACGCCGCGGGAGATCGACGAATCGATGCTGGCACCGAAAGCGTTGGCCGAGCGTCGCCAGCGCATCGAGCGCCATCTGCGCGACGGCGAGCCCTACGAATACGAGTTCGAGCTGCGCTGGCCCGACGGCTCGCTGCACTGGCTGGCCAGCACCGGCCACGCATTGCGCGACGATGCGGGCAAGGCGGTGCGCATGGTCGGGTTGAACTGGGACGTGACCCAGCGCCGCCGCGCCGAGGCCGCGCAGCGCGACATGGAGGCGGCCGAACGTGCCAGCCGCGCCAAGTCGGAGTTCCTGGCGCGCATGAGCCACGAACTGCGCACCCCGTTGAATGCGATGCTGGGTTTCGCGCAGCTGCTGCGGCACGAGCTTCAGGGCCGGCTGGACGCGGCGCAGAACGAGCGGCTGGCGCGTATCCATCTGCCGGGCAGCACCTGCTGTCGCTGATCGACGAGGTGCTGGATCTGAGCGCGGTCGAAGCCGGATCGTTGCCGGTTAAGCTGCTGCCGGTGTCGCTGGACGAGAGCATCGACGAAGTGCGGCAGTGGGTGACGCCGGTTGCGGCGGAGCGTGAGGTGTCGATGCAGGTCGCGGCCAGCGGAGCCTGTGTGATGGCCGATGCCCGGCGGCTGCGCCAGGTGCTGGCCAACCTGCTGAGCAATGCCATCAAGTACAACCGCCGCGGCGGACACGTCGAACTGACCGCCAACGCCGCGGTGCGCGACGGTGCCGCCGGCTGGGAGCTGAGCGTGCGCGACAGCGGCCGCGGCATGAGCGCCGGGCAGATGGCCCATCTCTACGAGCCTTTCAACCGCCTGGGCGCCGAACGCGAAGACATCGAGGGCCGCGGCATCGGCCTGATGACCGTTCACCACCTGGTGCGACTGATGGGTGGCGCCCTGCAGGCGCAGAGCCGGCTGGGTGAAGGCAGTGAGTTCCGCGTCTGGTTGCCCGCGGCGCGGCCCGCCGCTGAGCCGCTGGGGCAGGCCGCATCGACCGAGGCCCGGCCGGCCGAGCTGTCGCTGCTGTATGTGGAAGACAACGCCGTCAACGTGCTGGTGCTGCGCGAGCTGCTGTCGCTGCGGCCGGGCACGCACGCTGCATGTCGCCGTCGATGGCCGCGCCGGCATCGAAGCCGCGCTGCGCCATCGGCCCGACCTGGTGCTGGTGGACATGCAGCTGCCCGACATGGACGGCCACGAACTGCTGCGCCGGCTGCGCGAGGCCGGGCTGCGCTCGCCGGCCATTCGCGCTGTCGGCCAATGCCATGCCCGACGCTGCGACCCGGGCACGCAGCGCCGGCTTCGACGACTACTGGACCAAGCCCATCGACGTGCCCCGCATCCTTGCCGACCTGGACCGGCTGGCCGGTGCGCAGGCGGTGCATGATCGCGGCGCCGACCGCCTCATCGTTGAGAAGGACTGACCCTCATGGACGACCGCATCCGCGTGAGCCTGGACCAAGGCGTGGCCGACGTGCGCCTGGTGCGCGGCGACAAGATGAACGCCCTGGACGACGCCATGTTCGAGGCGCTGCGCCAGACCGGCGATCGATTGAAGACCGCGCCGGGGCTGCGCGCGGTGGTGCTGTCCGGCGAGGGCCGGGCCTTCTGCGCCGGGCTGGATACCGCCAATTTCGGCAAGATGGCCAGTGGCCAGCGCGGCGGCGAGCGGCTCATCCAGGGCGCAGCGCACCGCCGGCGGCGCCAACCCCTCGCAGCATGCGGTGATGGCCTGGCGCGAGTTGCCGGTGCCGGTGATCGCCGCGGTGCATGGCGTGGCCTACGGCGGCGGCTTCCAGCTGATGCTGGCCGCCGACCTTCGCCTGGTGCACCCCGAGACACGGCTGTCGATCATGGAGATCAACTGGGGCCTGGTGCCTGACATGGGCGGCATGGCGCTGCTGCGCGGTCTGGTGCGCGACGACCTGGCGCGCGAGCTGACCTACAGCGGCCGCGTCTTCAGCGGCACCGAAGCCCTGCAACTCGGGCTGGCCACGCGCCTGTGCGGCGATCCGCACGCCGAAGCCGTGGAGATGGCGCGTCAGATCGCCGCGCGGCCGCCGCGTGCGATGCGTGCCGCCAAGCGACTGTTCGAACTGGCCCGCGAGGCCGACGCCCAGGCCATCCTGCTGGCCGAAAGCCGCGAACAGGCGGCGCTGATCGGCGCGCCGGAGCAGGTCGAGGCGGTGCGCGCGCGTCTGGAAAAGCGGGTCGGGCACTTTGCCGATTGACGGCCCGCGGCCCGGCTCATGCCGATGAGCGCAGTTCGCGCCCTGCTGCTGACCGACCTGGTGGACAGCACGCAACTGGCCGCATCGATCGGTGACGTCGCGGCGGCAGAACTGAGCGCCGGCCACGATCGCGTGGCGCGCGACCTGCTGCGGCGCCACCATGGCCGCGAGATCGACAAGACCGACGGCATGCTGATGCTGTTCGAGCAAGCCGCCGATGCGGCGGCCTATGCGGTGGCGTACCACGCCGCGCTGGCGGCGCTGCCGGTGCCGCTGAAGGCTCGGGCTGGCCTGCATGTGGGGCCGGTGATCCTGCGCGCCAACTCGGCCGAGGACGTGGCCCACGGCGCCAAGCCACTGGAAGTCGAAGGGCTGGCCAAGCCGACGGCTGCGCGCATCATGTCGCTGGCCATCGGTGGGCAGACACTGCTCAGCGCCGAGGCACGCGCCGTGCTAGGCGATGGGCCGCTGCGCCTGCAGTCGCATGGGCATTGGCGCATCAAGGGCATCACGGAGCCGGTGGAGTTGTTCGAGCTGGGCGACGAGCACGCGCCCTTCACGCCGCCGCCGGATTCGGACAAGGTCTATCGCGTGGTGCGTGGCGAAGAGCTGTGGATGCCGCTGCGCGAGGTGCGACACGACCTGCCGGCCGAACGCGACGCCTTCGTCGGACGCGAGCAGGTGCTGAGCGATCTGGCGCGGCGCTTCGACGCGGGGGCGCGGCTGGTGTCCCTGCTGGGCATCGGCGGCGCCGGCAAGACGCGGCTGGCGCTGCGCTTTGCGCGCACCTGGCTGGGTGATCATCCGGGCGGGGTGTGGTTCTGCGACCTGGCGCCGGCGCGCGATCTCGATGGCCTGTTGCATGCGGTGGCGCAGGGCCTGGACGTGCCGCTGGGCAAGGAAGATCCGGTGGTGCAGCTGGGCCATGCCATTGCCGGACGTGGGCGCTGCCTGCTGATCCTGGACAACTTCGAGCAGATCTCGCGCCATGCCGAGGCCACGCTCGGCCGTTGGCTCGACCGCGCCGTCGAGGCGCGCTTTCTGGTGACCACCCGCGAGGTGTTGGGCCTGCCCGGCGAGCAGGCGCTGGCATTGGCGCCGCTGACGCTGGACGATGCCGTTACGCTGTTCATGCGGCGCGCCGCTTCGGCGCGACACGACTTCGCCGCCGGTGCCGCGGAACAGGCGGCGGTGGTCCGGCTGGTGCAGCTGCTCGACCGGCTGCCGCTGGCCATCGAGCTGGCGGCGGCGCGGGTGCGGGTGATGCCGCCGAGTGCGCTGCTGGCGCGCATGGGCCAGCGCTTCAAGCTGATGGCCTCCCTGGGCGGCCGCCAGGATCGCCAGTCCACCTTGCGCGCCACCTTCGACTGGTCGTGGGATTTGCTGTCCGACGCCGAAAAGTCGGCGCTGGCGCAGCTGTCGGTGTTCGAGGGCGGCTTCACGCTCGAAGCGGCCGAGGCCGTGCTCGACCTGTCATCGATCGACGGCGCGCCCTGGGTGGTGGACCTGGTGCATTCGCTGGTGGACAAATCGCTGGTGCGGCCGATTGGTGGGTCGCGATTCGATCTGCTGACAAGCGTGCAGGAATATGTGGCCGAGCAATTGCAGCGCGACGGCCAGTTTCCCGGCAGCGGCGGCAACGCGCGGGCCAAGGCCGAACACGCGCACTGCGCCTACTTTGCCGGCCTGGATGCCGCCTCTGCCACGGCGCATGGTTGCGTCGAGATCGACAACCTGGTGGCCGCTTGTCGCCGTGCGCTGCGCCTGGGTGACGCCTCGCTGAGCACGGCGACATTGGAGAACGCTTGGGAGGCGCTCGACCTGCGCGGCCCGTTCCGTGTCGGCATCGATCTGGCTGAAGCCGCGCTGTCGCTGGCGACGGCCGTGACCAACCGGGCCCGCGTGCATGTGGTGGCGATGCGTGCCAGTCGGGCCTGCGGCTTGCGCGCGCAGGAGGAACTGCATGCCGACGCGGCACTGCGGGCCGCGCGCGCGGCGCGAAACCGTGCGGCGGAAGCCCAGGCCCAACGTTTCCTGGTGGCCTTGCTGGCCGAGGCCGGGCGCGCGGATGACGCCCGTGCCGCGGCCGCCCAGGCGGTGCTGGTGGCCGACGCCGCGGACGATGCGGAACTGCGTTGCGCCGCGCACAATGCCCTGGGCAGTTTGCTGATGGACCATGGTGCCTTCGACGAGGCGCGTCTTCACTACGAGCAGGCCTTGCGCATCGCACGTGCCGCTGGGTTGGCGCGTTGGGAAGGTGGCGTGCTCGGCAACCTGGGCAATCTGGAGATCGACCTGAGCCGCACGGCCGAGGCGCGCGCCAACATCGGTGCGGCGATCGACGTGGCCCGGCGCGTCGGCGACTTGAGGTTCGCCGGTAACAACCTGTCGAATCTGGGTTGGCTCGAGCATCTGGCTGGCCGGACGGATGTTGCGCAGGCCCACTTCGACACGGCCTTGTCGATCGCGCGCGAGATCGGCCACCGTCAGCTTGAATGCATCGTGCTGGGCAACCTCGGCGTGGCGCTGGACGGCCAGCGCAGGTCAGCCGAAGCGCTGTTGCGTCTCGAGCAAGCACTCGCCGTCGCCCGCGAATTGCAGGATCGGCGCTGCGAGGGCCAGTTCCTCGGCTACCTCGGCCTGGCCTTGGCGCACGTGTCGCGATTCGCGGAGTCGCGCAGCGGCCTGGATGCTGGCGAATCGCTGCTGGCAGAGATGTCTGACCCTTTCAGCCTGGCGGTGCTGCTGTGCGCGCGCGCGGAGGTCGAACACCTCGCGGGCTGTGCCGGCGCAGCCCGCGCCTATTTCGAACGGGCGGCCTCGTTGGCCCAAGGCCTGGCAATTGGTGCATCGTCCGAACTGGGCCTCGCGCTGGCGCGGGCACAGAGCGTGCGCAGCAACCCCGCCACCACCGTCTCCGAGCCACCCGACTAACGCCGATTTCGGATCACCGGATCCTGGACCTTGCACGTCAATGGCGCCAAGTGGGGGCGTTCCAACTGCACGCGAACCTTGTAGAAATAGTCGATGGTGTGGGGTTGGGACGCCTTGTTCTTGTTCTTCAACTTGAACTTCTTGCCGCCACCAATCATGTCGGCATCGAAGTTGTCGTTCCAGTTGTCGATATTGCCGCTGGGCGTCGCCTTGGGCTCGATGCCGTTTGGCAAAAACCGATAGCCATCGTGCTCTGCTGTGTCGCTGAATCGCCACTCGATCTTCTTGTCCCTGGCGTCCTTCTTGAATTCCACCATCTCCTGGCTCTTCAAGACGGCCGCAGTGCAACTGCCATCCTCCTCCAGCCAAGCGTCGACGACGATGTAGCAATCGGAGCTGCTGTTGCTTGACTTGCACGAGGCATCTTTGGCCTCCGCATCGCTGCTCATGGCCATATGCGGTGTGCAACCCACGTACATCAATGCCGAGAGAAAGGTGACGATGACGTACTTTTGCACTTCTTCACTCCTCGTTGTTCTCGACATCAAGGTTGCATGCATTTCGCGCCGGGGAAGTATCCCCTCATCGCTCTGAGGCAGCAAGAACCTGCAGGCACAACCAGCGCTTTTGTCCACGACATTGAGGATTCGCCCGCCGCGCCGTCGATCACACCCGCTAGAGTCGCAATCATGAGACGCCCGATCCTCGCACTCGACGCCGACGGCGTCCTCGTCGACCTGCACGTCGGCTTCGCCCGCGCCTGGCAGCGCGCCTTCGGCACCTATCCCGCCGAGGCCGACCCGCAGGCCTATTGGCCGCAAGACCGCTGGCACGTGCCGCCGCTGGACGCCGAGCAGCGGCTGCAACTGCGTGCGCGTTTCGACGAGCAACTGTGGGCCACCTTGCCGGCCATCGCCGGTGCGGTCGAGGCCTGTCACCGGCTGCACGATGCCGGGCACGAACTGGTCTGCGTCACGGCGCTGGACGCTGGCTTCCAGGCGGCGCGGCTGCGCAACTTGCGTCAGCCTGGGCTTCCCGATCGAGCGCGTGCTGGCGACAGGTCATGCCGAAGGCGCGCGCAGCCCCAAGGCCGACGCCATCGAGGCGCTGCGCCCCGTGGCTTTCGTCGATGACTACATCGCCTATCTGCGCGGCGTGCCCGACGCATGTGCACACCGCGCTGGTGCTGCGCGCGCCCAATGGCAGCCCGAACGTCGGCACCGAGCTGGCGCTGGCGCGCAGCGCGCACCAGGACCTGGCCGATTTCACTGACCATTGGCTCGGCGTCAAACGCGCGGTCTGAGCTCGACTCGGTCCGTTGCGCATTCCCTCCTTTGGTGGATGGACTTTACCGCGCCCCGCGTCGAAGATCGCGTCGGGGCCGGCGACGGGCGGGCCGGAAGGGGCCGAGCATGATCTTCGATGAACATCAGCGAAGGCGACTACCGCATCTATGCGGGCGCGCTGGAGGCGCCGCAGGGCCAAGGCTACATCGCGGCCGTGGTTGTGAATCGCGTGCGTGGCAGCCTCGACGGCGGCGCCGCGCGAGGCTTTTCGCGACGAAGCGCTGGCATGCGGCCATCGCTGGGATTCGCCGGACGAGGCCTTGAGCTATGCGCTGAGCAAGGCGCGCGAGCTCATCCTGCGCCAGCCGGATCGGCTGCATTGCTGAGCCGGTATGCCGCGCGGCTACGCCGCAGCCGCATGGCCACTTGCGCCGCCAGCTCCTTCGGTGCCAGCACGCGCACCTGGTCGCCGTGGCGCAGGATGTCCATGCTCAGCTCGGTGCTGTCGGCATAGGGTAGGTGCAGTTCCAGGCTGCCATCGCCAGCCAGCGCGACTGCTGTTGCGGGTGCCATTGTTCGGTGGCCACCCATCGCGCGGCATCGGCGCTGAAGCGCAAGCGTGGCGCATTTCAAGCGCTTGCCGGCGAAGACGCCATAGCCGCCGTCGAGCTCGGCGCGTACCTTCGCCAGCGGCACGTCTTGGCGGCTTGCGCCAGCACCGCCGCGTCGCGCACCGCGTCCAGCGCGAAGCGGCGCAAGCCGTCGCTGCGATGGCACCAGGCGTCCAGGTACCAGGTGTTGCGATAGTGGGTCAGGCGCTGCGGTGAAACCTCGCGCCGGCTTTCGTCGCCGCGCGCGCGAGCTGAAGTACAGCAGATCGATGCGGCTGCGCTCGAGCAGCGCGCTGCCGATCAACTCGAAATGCCGTGCGTCCACCGGCCTGCGTACGGCGGCGACGATGTTCACGCGCTGCATCAGCTCGCGCGCCGCCGCTTCGTCGGCGCCGAGCATGCCGTGCAGCTTGTCCAGCAGCGGCTGCAGGTGCCGGCCCAGCACGCCTTCGGCCTCCAGGCCCTGGATCAGCTGGTGCATGGTCAGCAACGCGTGGATTTCCTTGTCGCTGAACCATAGCCCGGGCAGCTCGTGCGCGCGCGGCGGATCCCTCGAAGCGGTAGCCGTTGTCGGCGCGGTCATAGACGATTGGCGCGTCGAGGCGCTCGCGCAGGTATTGCAGGTCGCGCTTCAGCGTCGCGCGCGAGACTTCCAGATCGTCCCGCAGCGCCTCGAAGCTGACCAGGCCGCGGTTGCGGATCAGCAGTTCGATGCGATAGAAGCGTTCGGTGCGGTCCATGGGCGGCAGATGAGGGATTTCGGAGCATCTTCGCACAGGCTCACGCCATGAGCCTTTGTGCCGGGACACTGGCTGTCATGCGCCGGGCACAGGGCCGGGCGCGATGACCGGAGCAACCTCATGGCCCAGACGCTGCTTGCCTTCGATGCCCATCCCGCCGACCCGCATGTCGGCTTCGAACTCGGCTGGGACCACGCCCATCACGGCGTGGTGCCACCGCCCGAACAACTGCGTGCGGGCAACCCGCTGCTCCAGGGTTGGCGCGCCGGTAAGGCCTGCTTCGGCGTGCGCACGCTGGGCGCGTCGCGGCTGGCATGGCAGTGGCTGCTCTGCGACTGCACGCCTGGTAGCGGGGCCGTGCCTTCGAGCTGGGCCAGGTGACACCGCATTACCTGGGTCAGCTGGACGTGCCGCTGTGCCCAGTGACGCGGCGGCGCGCTGAGGCCGCCGAGCCATCGATCGATCGCGTCTGCGACCAGCGGCGCTATGCCGCCGGCAACCTGGCGATGTTGAGTCGGCGGCCAACCGGGCCAAGGGCGCCTGTCGCTGGGACGAAGCGCTGGGCAACGCGCAGCTTGCGCAGGCGGCGGCCGATGGCTTGCACGCTGGGCTGGACAGCGCCGCCTGGGGCGCGTCTGGCGGTGCTGGTGTCCTTCGTCACGCCGCTTGCGCATGCGCAGGCGGCCAGACTGCCGCTGCTGCTGCAGCCGCCGAACCGGCTGCGCCTGCTGAACCCGGTGCAAGGCCTGCAGGCGCTGGTCACGCGGGAATTGGGCCGGCCCGAGGGCACGCTGCGTCTGCGCGCGCTGACGGCGTTGTTGCCCGGCGACGCGCAGCGCACTGACTTCCACCGATTTCTCAGCGCACTGTTGCCGCGGCTGCTTGCCGCGCGGCAGAGCGGCGAGCGGTTTCGCGCTGCGCCACGCGCTGGAAGATGCTTGGCGCGACGCGCGCGTCAACCGCCGCTGGCAGCACTTTGCGTTGCCGCTCGACGAAGTGCTGATCGACAGCTGTGCTGCAACGCTGCGCGGCGGTGGCCGGCACGCGCACGCTGCTGCACGAACGCGGCGCGGCCACCGAAGGCTGGGCGCTGGAGCAATGCCGGTCGCGTCAGCACGCCCGTGGAGTCCGAGCGCCGCCAGCGCGCCTGGCGCCTGGCGCAGGGCCGCGCCGATCAGGGGAGAATCGACGCTTATGTGTTCGCGGACTCCCGATGGCCATCTACCAGCTTGACGACACGGCGCCGCAGATCGCGGCCAGCGCCTGGGTGGCCGACAGCGCCAGCGTGATCGGCCGCGTGCGTTTGGCCGAAGGCGCCAGCGTCTGGTACGGCGCGGTGCTGCGCGGCGACAACGATTGGATCACGCTAGGCCGTGACACCAACATCCAGGACGGCAGCGTGCTGCACACCGATGAAGGCAAGCCGCTGATGCTGGGCGAGCGCGTCACCGTCGGCCACCAGGTGATGCTGCACGGCTGCACGGTGGGCGACGACACGCTGATCGGCATCCAGGCGGTGGTGCTGAACGGCGCGAAGATCGGCCGCAAGTGCATCGTCGGCGCGGGCGCGCTGGTGACCGAGGGCAAGGAGTTCCCGGACGGCTCGCTGATCGTCGGCAGTCCGGCCAAGCTGGTGCGCCCGCTGACGCCGGCGCAGTTCGAGATGCTGTCGCACCTGGCCGAGCACTATGTGGCGCAGACCCAGCGCCACCGCGGCGGCCTCAAGCGCATCGGCTGATGGGGCTGCTGCATCGCTTTCTTTTCGAAGGCTTGCCGGTGCGCGGCTCGCTGGTGCGCCTGGGCGCCGGCTGGCGCGAGATGCTGGCGCGCCGCGAACACGCGCCTTACCCGCAGCCGGTGCGCGAACTGCTCGGCGAGATGGCCGCCGCCGGCGTGCTGATGCAGTCGAACATCAAGTTCAACGGCGCGCTGGTGCTGCAGGTTCATGGCGACGGCCCAGTCAAGCTGGCGGTGGCCGAGGTCGGCAGCGACCTGGCCTTTCGCGCCACCGCCAAGGTGGTCGGCGAGGTGCCGGCGGATGCGCGGCTGGAAGCGATGCTCAACGTGCACGGCCAGGGGCGCTGCGCGATCACGCTCGACCCCGCCGACAAGCTGCCCGGGGCAGCAGCCCTACCAGGGCGTGGTGCCGCTGCATGGCGACCGGCGCGAGCCGCTGCAGCAGCTGTCGCAGGTGCTCGAGCACTACATGCTGCAATCCGAGCAGCTCGACACGCGCCTGATGCTGGCCGCTGACGACCAGGTGGCCGCCGGGCTGCTGATCCAGCGCCTGCCGGTCGAAGGGCCGAGCCACGTCAGCGGCGAGCGCAACGAGGACCAGATCGGCCTGAACGAGGACTTCAATCGCATCGCCCACCTGGCGGCGACACTGACGCGCGACGAACTGCTGCGCGCTGGACGCCGACACGCTGCTGCACCGCCTGTTCTGGGAGGAGCGGGTGCAGCGCTTCGAGCCACGCACCACGCGCTTTGTCTGCAGCTGCGCGCGCGAGCGTGTGGCCGGCATGCTGCGCGGCCTGGGCCAGGGCGAGGTGGAATCGATCATCGCCGAGCGCGGCGAGGTCGAGGTGGGCTGCGAGTTCTGCGGCCGGCAGTACCGTTTCGACGCCGTCGATGCGGCGCGGCTGTTCATCCCGCAGGCCGATCAGCCGCCCGGTGTCGCTGTCGTGAACTGACGTTACACGCCAGCCGAAATTCAGCCGCGCGGTCGCTGCAACTGCGCGTGCTCGCATTCAGGCACATCGCATTTGTCGCACACCCACTGCCAGGCCGGCGCGGCGGCGTCGCGCTGCTGCAGCCGGGTCAGCAGTCCACCGCGCGGCGTCGGCGCTTGCCGCAGCAGCGGCGCCACGGCATCGAGCGCGGCCTCCACGCGCGCCGCGCCACTGCCGCTGACCAACACCCAGGGCAGCGCATGGCGCTGCAGCATCTCGCGCAGCGCGGTGTCAACCGGCTCGCGCACATGCGCACCGTCGCGCTGCATGCCGTCGCTGACCCAAGGCAGGTCCAGTGCGGTCAGCAGCGACAGCGATGTGTCGGCACTTGTGCCATGCGGCGGCGGCGGCATCCAGCGAGGCGTCGCCGAACACGATGCGGCTGTACACGGCCGTCATCAGCGCCGTCGTGTCGCAGACCACCAGCTCGTGGCCGCGCGCGCGCCTCGGCAATGCGCGCGTGTTGCGCGCGCGCGATGTCGCGCTGTTCGTGCCGTCGCGGCGTGCGGCCCTCGGTGTCGCACCAATCGGCGCAGCTCATTCATCGACCCAAGTGCATCGCAGCCCGGTCTTGCTCGGCCAGGCGCGCGGCCAGCGCTTCGGCGAGCGTCGTCTTGCCGGTGCTTTCGGCGCCGAGCACGGCGATCACCAGTGCCTCAGCCATGCGCTTTCGCCTTGCGCCGTCCAGGCGCGCCAGCCCACCACCGACAGCGCCGCGAACAGCGCATACAGCAGCACCGTCAGCCACAGCCCCTTGTAGGCGAACAGCCCGGTGCTGACCAGATTCACCGCCAGCCAGACGAGCCAGTTCTCGACGTACTTGCGCCCCAGCAGCCATTGCCCGGCGACGCTGCCTGCCGTGGGCAAGGCGTCCCACCAGGGCACGTCGGTGTCGGTGTAGCGGCGCAGCAGCACGCCCAGCAGTGGCCAGGCCAGCAGCACGGCGGCCAGCAATGCCAGCCGGCCTGCGCGGCGACAGCCTGCGTACGCGCAGCGCGCTGCCGTCGGCCATGCGGCCGCGCAGCCACTGCCACCAACCCCACAGCGCGAGCAGCACGAAGAAGATCTGCACCGAGCCTCGCCATACAGGCGGTGCCGCCAGAAGAGCAAGCAGTACAGCAGCGACGCCGCGATGGCCAGAGGCCAGCCGATGGGGTCGACGCGGATGTTGCAGGCCACCATCGCCAGCGACAGCACGAAGGCGACGATCTCGGCCCAGGTGAACGGGGCTGCCCACAGGCTGAAGACGGGTGTCGAGCAGCGGCTGCGTGCCGGGCAGCAGGCGCATCCATCGACGGCATGGGAACGGGGCCGGCGCTCAGGGCCGGCGCGGGCTGAACTGCACCAGGATCTCGTCGGGCTTGACCATGCCGAGTTCGCTGCGTGCCTTCTCCTCGACCATCTCCAGACCCTCCTTCAGATCATTGACCTCGGCCGTCACGTCGTTGGTTGCGCAGCCGCGCCGCCTGGTTGGCCTGCTGCTGCGCCAGCAGTTGCGATTGCAGGTGCACGACATAACTGCGCCCGCCCTTGCCGGCCCACAGTTCGGCATGCACCAGCGCCAGCAGCAGCAGCAAGCCGGCGGTGATGAACCGCATGACCGTATCAGTTGCAGAAGGCCGGGCCGCTCGGGCAGGGCACCGGGCCGCGGTCGCTGCCGGAGCCCTTGAAGCCGCCAAGGAGGCTCAAGTTCGCCAAGCGGGCAATGTAGCTGGCTGCGACACGCTGCTGCAGGGCCACGGCGGCGGGCGAATCGCCTTGCGGGATGAAATTCACGCGCAACGTGCCGTCGAGCAACGGCTGCAGCGTGGTGATGATCGTCTGGCCATCGACGGCACCGACGATGCGCCCACCGCGGCGGTCCTCGACGCTGATAGGCCAGCTTCTGATCGGCCATGGCAGCCAGCGCGATGTCGAAGGTGCGGTCGTAGCTGGCTGGCTGTCGGGCACGCTGCCGGGCGTGCCGGTGCTGCAAGCCAGCAGCATGAGCGGGAGCAGCATCCAGCGCGAGCCCAGGAGGCGTCGTGGCGGCGCGTGCCGCAAGGTCGGAATCAGCGCCCCATGCGCGCGTTGTAGGCGGCCAGCACGCGTTGCGACAGGCCGCCGCCGGCAACGCCGCTGGTGTTGAATTCCACCCGCGTCGTGCCGTCGGCCTGCGGCGCACGTTCGCCGTCACCGACACCGGCCCGCTGACGCCGACGATGTTGCCACTGGCGCGGTCTTGCGCGGTGATGCGCAGGCCCTGGTCGGTGATGGCGCCGACGGCCGCGTCGAAGGAGCGGTCGAAGGTGCTCGGCGCATAGGACACCGGCGCGGGGTAGGGTGCCGGGTAGTAACAAGCACCGAGCAGGGTGGCCGAGGCGACCAGCAGCGACAGCCGCGACAGAGGCAACAGTGCCGTGCGCATGCTCAACGCAGGTTGTAGAACGCGGCGCGGCCCGGGATAGGTGGCGACATCGCCCAGGTCTTCCTCGATGCGCAGCAGCTGGTTGTACTTGGCGATGCGGTCGCTGCGGCTCATCGAGCCGGTCTTGATCTGCCCGGCGTTGCTGCCCACCGCGATGTCGGCGATGGTGGAGTCCTCGGTCTCGCCCGAGCGGTGGCTGATGACATTGGTCCAGCCGGCGCGCTTGGCCATCTCGATGGCGGCGAAGGTCTCGGTCAACGTGCCGATCTGGTTGATCTTGATGAGGATCGAGTTGGCCACGCCCTTGTCGATGCCTTCCTTCAGGATCTTGGTGTTGGTGACGAACAGGTCGTCGCCGACCAGCTGCACCTTCTTGCCCAGCCGATCGGCCAGGTGCTTCCAGCCGTCCCAGTCGCTTTCGGCCATGCCGTCTTCGATGCTGATGATCGGGTACTTGTCGGCCCAGGTGGCGAGCATGTCGGTCCACTCGGCGGCGTTCAGCGTCAGGCCTTCGCCGCCGAGCACGTACCTGCCGTCCTTGTAGAACTCGCTGGCGGCGCAGTCCAGGCCGATGGCGATCTGCTCGCCCGCGGTGTAGCCGGCCGAAGTCGATGGCTTCCAGGATCATCTGGATGGCGGCCTCGTGGCTGGCCACGCTGGGCGCGAAGCCGCCTTCGTCGCCGACGGCCGTGCTCATGCCCTTGTCGTTGATGATCTTCTTCAGCGCGTGGAACACCTCGGCACCGTAGCGCACCGCTTCGCGGAAGCTCGGCGCGCCCACCGGGATGATCATCAACTCCTGCAGGTCGAGGTTGTTGTTGGCATGCGCGCCGCCGTTGACGACGTTCATCATCGGCACCGGCATCTGCATGCCGCCCATGCCGCCGAAGTAGCGGTACAGCGGCAGCCCGGATTCTTCGGCCGCGGCGCGCGCCACCGCCATGCTCACCGCCAGCGTGGCGTTGGCGCCCAGGCGGCTCTTGTTGTCGGTGCCGTCGAGGTCGATCAGCGTGCGGTCGAGGAAGGCCTGCTCGGAGGCATCCAAGCCGAGCACGGCTTCGCTGATCTCGGTGTTGATGTGCTCCACCGCGCGCAGCACGCCTTTGCCGCCATAGCGTGACTTGTCGCCGTCGCGCAGCTCGATGGCCTCGCGCGAGCCGGTGGACGCGCCCGAGGGCACGGCCGCGCGACCCATCGTGCCGCTTTCCAGCAGCACGTCGCATTCGACGGTGGGGTTGCCGCGGCTGTCGAGGATTTCGCGGCCGACGATGTCGACGATGGCGCTCATGAGGTTCCTAGGTTGTTGTCGTTTCGGAGTTCGGTCAGACCGGGCGCGTCGACGCCCTCGACCAGCACCATGTTGAAGCAGGCGGTGGCGCCAGCGCGCAGCGCGCGCGCCGCGCGGTAGCCGGGGCTGTCGTACATCTTCTGCGCGGCCTCGAAGCTCGGGTAGCGCAGGACGGTCAGCCGCGGCGGCTGTCCAGTCGCCTTCGAGCACCGCCATGCGCCCGCCGCGCACCAGATACTCGCCCGCCGAAGGCCTTGACCACGGCCGGGGCCGCGGCCATGTAGGCCTTGAACTTCTCGGGGTCGCTGATGTTGGATTCGACGATCAGGTAGGCGGCGGGCATGTGGTCCTCCTTCAGCAGGTGAAGTCATTCTCGAGCAACGGCCGCGACTTGACCACGCGGTCCAGTTCGACCAGCTGCTCCAGCAGCGCGCGCATGTGCTTCAACGGCACGGCGTTGGGCCCGTCGCTCAGCGCCTTCGCCGGATCGGGGTGGGTTTCCATGAACAGCCCGGCCACGCCCACCGCCACGCCGGCACGCGCCAGCACCGGCACGAACTCGCGCTGCCCGCCGCTGCTCGTGCCCTGGCCGCCGGGCAGCTGCACCGAATGCGTGACGTCGAAGACCACCGGGGCAGCGGTCTCGCGCATGATCGCCAGGCTGCGCATGTCGGAAACCAGGTTGTTGTAGCCGAAGCTGGCGCCGCGCTCGCAGGCCATGAAGCAGTCGTCGCTCAGGCCCTTGTCGCGTGCCGCCGCGCGCGCCTTGTCGATGACGTTCTTCATGTCGTGAGGGCCGAGGAACTGGCCCTTCTTGATGTTCACCGGCTTGCCGCTTTGCGCCACTGCGCGAATGAAGTCGGTTTGCCGGCACAGGAAGGCCGGCGTCTGCAGCACGTCCACCACGGCCGCGACGGCGTTGATTTCGGCTTCGCTATGCACGTCGGTCAACACCGGCACGCGGATGTCGCGTTTCACCTGCGCCAGGATCTCCAGGCCGCGCTGCATGCCCGGGCCGCGAAAGCTCGCTCCGCTGGAGCGGTTGGCCTTGTCGTAGCTCGACTTGAAGATGAAGGGGATGCCGAGTGCGGCGGTCATCTCCTTCAGCTGCCCGGCCACGTCGATCTGCAGCGCCTCGCTCTCGACGACGCAGGGCCCGGCGATCAGGAAGAAGGGCTTGTCGAGGCCGACCTCGAAGCCGCACAGCTTCATGCGGCAGCCTTCACCGGCTGGGTCGCTTCAACCTGGTGGTGCAGCGCTGCCTGGATGAAGCTGTTGAACAGCGGGTGGCCGTCCCAGGGCGTGGACTTGAACTCGGGATGGAACTGCACGCCGACGAACCAGGGGTGCACGTCGCGCGGCAATTCGACCACTTCGGTGAGCTTGTCGCGTTGCGTGATCGCCGAAATCATCAGCCCGGCCTGCTTCAATCGCTCGAGATAGTGTTCGTTGGCTTCATAGCGATGGCGGTGGCGTTCGGTGACCACGTCGCCGTAGATCTCATGTGCCAGCGTGCCGCGCTGCACGTCGGAGCTTTGCGCGCCCAGGCGCATCGTGCCGCCCAGATCGGAGTTGCTGCTGCGCTTCTGGATCGAGCCGTCGCGGTCCTGCCATTCGTCGATCAGGGCAATCACCGGGTGCGGCGTGGCGGGTTCGAATTCGGTGCTGTTGGCGTCCGTCAAACCGGCCATGTGGCGCGCGTACTCGATCGTCGCCACCTGCATGCCCAGGCAGATGCCCAGGTAGGGGATGCGGTGCTCGCGTGCGAACTTCGCTGCCAGCACCTTGCCTTCGATGCCGCGCTTGCCGAAGCCGCCCGGCACCAGCACGGCATCGAAGCGCGCCAGCTGATCGACGTTGCCGGTATTCAAGGTCTCGGAATCGAGGTACTCGATGTTGACGCGCGCATGGTTCTGGATGCCGGCATGGCGCAGCGCCTCGTTCAGCGACTTGTAGGAATCCGACAGGTCGGTGTATTTGCCGCACATCACCAGCTTGATCTGGTGTGCCGGATGCTCCACTTCGTGCACCAGGCGGTCCCAGCGCCTCAGGTCGGCGGGCTTGGTCAGCAGCTGCAGCTTCATGCAGATCATCTCGTCCAGGCCCTGCTCGTGCAGCATGCGCGGCACCTTGTAGATGGTGTCCACATCCCACATCGAGATCACCCCGTGCAACTGCACATTGGTGAACAAGGAAATCTTCTCGCGCTCCTCGTCGGGCACGGCGCGGTCGGCGCGGCACAACAGCACGTCGGGCTGGATACCGATCTCGCGCATCTTCTGCACCGTGTGCTGCGTCGGCTTGGTCTTCAGCTCACCGGCCGCGGCGATCCACGGTACGTAGGTCAGGTGCACGAAGGCGCTGTTGGTGGGACCGAGCTTCAGGCTCATCTGGCGCACGGCTTCGAGGAAGGGCAGCGATTCGATGTCGCCCACCGTGCCGCCGATCTCCACGATGGCCACGTCCACCGCCTCGGCGCCGCGCTTGACGTATTCCTGGATCTCGTTGGTGACGTGCGGGATGACCTGCACCGTCTTGCCCAGGTAGTCGCCTCGGCGCTCCTTCTCGAGCACGCTCTTGTAGATCTGGCCGGTGGTGAAGTTGTTGCTGCGCTTCATCCGCGTCGTGATGAAGCGCTCGTAGTGGCCCAGGTCGAGGTCGGTCTCGGCGCCGTCGTCGGTGACGAAGACCTCGCCGTGCTGGAACGGCGACATCGTTCCCGGGTCGACGTTCAGGTACGGGTCGAGCTTGATCAGGGTGACTTTGAGGCCCCGCGACTCGAGGATCGCGGCCAGCGAAGCCGAAGCGATGCCCTTGCCGAGAGAGGACACCACACCGCCGGTGACGAAGACGAACTTGGTCATGACTTGAACACATTGCCCCGGTGTGGCGGCGCACCGTGCGAGATGCCTGGGTGTGAAAGACCGATTATAGAGGCGCGGGTGCACCGTCGCGGCCGCGCGGCGATCGCCGGGCCAGCCGGAAGGTTTCGCGCGCACACTGGCCGGGTCCTTCACTGCCGCCGCCATCATGACCTTGCCGTTCTCCGAAGCCTGCGAGCGCAACAAGGCGCCGATCCTCGAGCAACTGCGCTCGCTCTATGCCGGCGTTGCCACGGTGCTGGAGATCGGCAGCGGCACCGGCCAGCACGCCGCGCACTTCGCCGCGGCGCTGCCGCACCTGGTGTGGCAATGTTCCGACGTGCCGGGCAACCTTGCCGGCATCGGCCAGCGGCTTGCACTCAGCGCCTTGCCGAACCTGCCGCCACCGCTGGCGCTGGACGTCAACCAGGCGCTGCCCCGCGGTCCCTACGACGCGGTGTTCACCGCCAACACCCTGCACATCATGGGCTGGGACGAGGTGCAGCGGCTGTTCGACGGCCTGTCCGGGCTGCTGCCCGATCAGGGCCTGTTCACGGCCTACGGGCCCTTCAACATCGGCGGGCGCTTCACCAGCCAGAGCAATGCGCGCTTCGATGCCGAACTGCGACGGACCGACCCGTGCCGCGGCATCCGCGATCTCGAGGCGGTGGATGCGCTGGCGCGCGTCGCCGGGCTGCGCAGGTTTTCCGACGAGCCGATGCCGGCCAACAACCGCATCGTGACCTGGCGCCGCGGCATGCTGCGCTAGACTCGATCCCGCTTGCAACAGGTGCCGGCCGCTCCCGCTCGGGGTGGCTGGTTAAACGGGAAGCCGGTGCGTCCAGGAATCTTGGTTCCCGGGCCATTCCGGCGCTGCCCCCGCAACGGTTGGCGAGGTGCGATCGGCAATGCAGCCACTGGGTGATGAACCTGGGAAGGCGCCGATGGCTTCGGTTCAGACGCTGAACCGGCACTCGCAAGCCCGGATACCGGCCTGATGCACGGGAAGCTGGCGTTGCGGAGGGCGGCGCGGGCACGTGCCGCGCGTCCACGCGCCTTGCGTGCCCGGCCAACCTTTGGCCCGCCCGCGCTGTCTGAACCAGGCCGCACGGGGTGTGTGGCGGCGAGAGGTCGATGTGTTTCCCATTCTTCAACGGCAATCTGCGCGCTGCCTGCTGGGCTGCGCCATTCTTGTTTTCAGTGCGAGCGGCCGGGCCCAGGCCCAGGTCAGCGCGAGCGACACGGTGCAGGTCATCGGCACACGCGCACCCACGGCGCTGAGCCGCATGGTCGCCGATGTGGTGGTCATCGACCGCGAGCGCATTCGCGCCACCAGCGCCGATTCCGTCGAAGACCTGCTGCGCCGCGAAGGTGGCATCCAGTTGTCACGCAACGGTCCTGCCGGCCAGAGCGCCAGCATCCTGATGCGCGGTAGCAGTGCCAGCAACACGCTGGTGCTGATCGACGGCGTGCGCGTCGGCTCGGCCACGCTCGGCCAGACCGACCTGGCGGCGATCAGCCTGGCGCAGGTGGAGCGCATCGAACTGATGCGCGGCCCCGGCTCCAGCCTGTATGGGGCCGATGCCATCGGCGGCGTCGTCAACATCGTCACCCGGCGTGGCGAGGGCGCGCCTTCCCTCAGTGCCAACCTTGCCGGCGGCAACTACCGATCGGCCGAAGGCTATGTCGCGTCGAGCGGTGCCACCCAGGGCTTCGACTATGCGGCCAGCATCAGCGGCGAGACCAGCGATGGCGTCTCCGCTGTGCTGCCGGGCGACGACTTCGGCCTGTACAACCCCGACGACGATGGCTTCACGCGCAGCGGAGTGCAACTGGCGGGCGGCTACAGCTGGCAAGAGGGGCAACGCGTCGGCATCAGCTACAGCGCCAGCAGGCTGAGTTCGCAGTTCGACAGTGCGCAATACCTGCCGCCGGACTTCCTGCCCGACGCCACGCCAAACTTTCGCAACCGGCTGACGACGCAGCTGACCGCGCTGGACTACCGCGGCGTGCTCTCGCCGGAATGGACGCACTCGCTGCGCGCTTCGTACCAGAGCGACAGCCTGCGCTCGGGTGCCGACGTGATCAGTGAATACGAAACGGTGCGCAAGCAGCTCACCGGCCAGACCACCTGGACGGCAACGCCGCAGCAGCAACTGGTGTTCGCCGTCGATCTGTTGCAGGAGTCGATCCACAGCACCGACTACCGTGCGCCCGAGCGCGACAACACCGGCCTGGTGTTGGGCTACAGCGGCCGCTTCGGCGAGCACAAGTTTCAAGCCGACCTGCGTTGGGATCACAATTCGGTGTATGGCAATCAGACCACCGGCAAGTTGGGCTGGGGCATGGATGTCGGCGAAGGTTGGTCGGTGCGTGCGGTGGCCGGCACGGCCTTTCGCGCGCCGACCTTCAACGACCTGTATTTCCCCGATTTCGGCGTCGTGACCGTGCAGCCGGAGCGCTCGCGCAGCGTCGAGGCCGGCCTCAACTACCAGGCCGACAAGACATCGCTGGCCGCCACCGCCTACTACAACCAGGTGTCGGATCTGATCGGCTACCAGGCCGACCCGGCGCAGTGTCCACCGGGCCTGAACTTCGGCTGCGCGGCCAACACCAGCCGCGCGTTGCTGCAGGGCATCACGCTGCGGGGTCTGCAGCAGCTCGGCAACTTTCGGTTCACGCTGGTGCTGGACTGGCTCGACGCCAAGGACCGCGACACCGATCAGACCCTGCCGCGCCGCGCGTCGAACCAGCAGACCTTCGCCGTCGATTGGAACGAGGGCCCCTGGCAACTGGGCGGCGATCTGTTGAACGTCGGCTCGCGCCCCGATGCCGGCGTGCTGCTGCCAGCCTATCAGTTGCTGAACCTGAATGCGCGCTGGCGCTTCGAGCGCTATTGGCAGCTCGAGACCCGCTTGCAGAACGCGCTGGACAAGGCCTACGAGCCGGCGCATGACTACCAGGGCGTCGGCCGGCAGTTCTGGATCGGCCTGCGCTACGACGGCAGGGGCCTTTGAAGCCCGGCCGATTGCGCTGCCTGGCACTGGTGGCGTTGCTGCTGGCGCCGGCCGGTGCGGCCTTGGCCCATGTCGTCGTCCATGACGATCGCGGCCAGGCGCTGCGTTTCGATGCGCCGCCACAGCGCATCGTCAGCCTGGTGCCATCGGTCACGGAAAGCCTGTGTGCGCTGGGCGCGTGCGCGCGGCTCGTCGGCGTCGATCGCAACGCCAGCTGGCCGAAGGAAGTGCTGTCGCTGCCGAAGCTGGGCGGCTTGGACGACGTGCCGATCGAGCGCCTCGTCGCCCTGCGGCCCGACCTGGTGCTGGCCCCACCGTCGTCGCGCGCCATCGAGCGGCTGGAGGCGCTGGGCCTGAAGGTCGTCGTGCTGCATTCGCGCAACCATCAGGACGTGCAGCGCAGCCTGCAGTTGCTGGGGCAGCTGCTGGGCGATCCGGCGCGTGCCTCGGCGCTGTGGCAGGCCATCGAACAGCAGTTGCAGCAGGCGGCGGCGCGAGTGCCGGCGGCGCTGCGTGGCCGCAGCGTCTATTTCGAGGTCGAATCGTCGCCCTATGCCGCCGGGACCAGCTCGTTCATCGGCCAGACATTGCAGCGCCTGGGATTGAAGAACATCGTGCCCGAAGCGCTGGGGCCGTTCCCGAAACTGAGCCCGGAATTCGTCGTGCGCGCGCAGCCCGACATCG
The DNA here is from genome assembly GCA_963837675.1 of uncultured beta proteobacterium. Taxonomy (GTDB): domain Bacteria; phylum Pseudomonadota; class Gammaproteobacteria; order Burkholderiales; family Burkholderiaceae_C; genus Rubrivivax. The sequence goes on from CAWIOH010000016.1 coordinate 93,568, forward strand.
TGATGGCCGAGGCTTCCAACCATCATGAGATGACGCAGCGCCCGGGCTGGAATTCGCTGCACGCGTTGCAGCGCCAGCAGCTGTGCGTCTTTCCCGGCGCCACCTACGAGGTGCTGGTGCGGCCCGGCCCGCGCCTGGGCGAGGCGGCACTGCAACTGGCCGACTTGCCTGGCCCGGTTGAAGCCGGACGGGCGGTGAGCGCACGACCCATGCGATCGCGCCGACGGCTGTTGCTGGGGCTGGCCGGCGTCAGCCTGCTGCTGTTGGGCGCCGGCCTGTCGGCGGGCAGCGAGGGCCTGTCGCTGATGGCGCTGCGCCGCTTGCTGGACGGGCCGGATGCGCCGCTGATCATCGGCCAGATCCGCGCGCCGCGCACGCTCGGCGCCTGGCTCACCGGTGGATTGCTGGGCCTGGCAGGGGCCTTGGCGCAGGGCTTGTTCCGCAACCCGCTGGCCGACCCTTTCCTGCTCGGCTCGGCATCCGGTGCCTCGCTCGGCGTGGTGGCGGTGCTGGCTGCCGGGGTGTCGGCCGGCCAGGGCGCGGGCGGCATGGCGTTGGCGTCACTGGCGCGATTCGGCCTGGTTGGGGCGGCCTTCGCCGGTGCGCTCGGCGGCGTGCTGCTGACCTTGCTGCTGGCGCGCGGCGCACAGCACACGGTTCGGCTGCTGCTGGCCGGCGTGGTGGTGGGAGTGGTGGCGGCGGCGCTGGGTGACCTGCTGACGCTGCTGGTGCCCGAGGCGCTGCGCGGCCGGCAAGCTTTCATGCTCGGCAGCACCACGCACCTGGGCTGGCACGGCTGTGCGCTGCTCGGCCTGGGTCTGGTGCTGGCCCTGCCGCTGGCCATGCGCCTGTCGCGCGTGCTCGATGCGCTGGTGCTCGGCGAGGACAGCGCGCGCAGCCTGGGTCTGGCGTTGCCGCTGTGGCGTTTGCTGCTGGTGTGCCTGCTGGCGGCGGCCACCGGGCTGGCGGTGTCGCAGACCGGGCTGGTGGCCTTTGTCGGGCTGGCCGCGCCGCACCTGGTGCGGCGCATGGCGCCCGGCGCCGCATGCCTATCTGCTGCTGGCCAGTGCCGCGGCCGGCGCGGTGCTGCTGCTGGCCGCCGACGTGGCCGCGCGCGTGCTGATCGCACCGCAGGAGTTGCCGGTGGGTCTGCTGACCGCCGTGTTCGGCGGCGTCTATTTGCTCAGACTGTTGCGGCGCCAGACAGCGGCATGAACACCAGCGCGCTGGCCAGCGAAGATCTGCATGTCTCACTCGGCGACGTGCCGGTGCTGCAAGGCGTGAGCCTGCAGTTGCGGCCCGGCTGGACGGCCATCGTCGGCCCCAATGGTGCCGGCAAGTCGACGCTGTTGCGCGCGCTGGCCGGTCTGGTGCCGGCCGGCCAGGGCCAGGTGCTGCTGCAAGGCAGGCCGCTGGGCGATTGGAGCTTGCGCCAGCGTGCACAACGCGTGGCCTGGTTGGCGCAGCAGGGCCACACGCATGGCGAGCTGACGGTGCGCGATGTGGTCCAACTCGGCCGCCTGCCGTACCTGGGCCTGTTCGGCAGCCCGGGGCCGGACGACCGGCGCTGCGTCGAGGAGGCGATGCGCGCCACCGAATGCCGGGCGTGGCAGGACCGCAGGCTCGATCAGCTGTCGGGTGGCGAGCGCCAGCGCTGCCTGCTGGCGCGTGCGCTGGCGGTGAATGCGCCGGTGCTGCTGCTCGACGAGCCGACCACGCACCTCGACCCGGCGCACCAGGTGGCCGTGGTGCGCTTGCTGCAGCGGCTGGCACCACAGCACACGGTGGTCAGCGTGCTGCACGATCTGCCGCTGGCGTTGCAGGCCGACCGGCTGGTGGTGATGCGCCAGGGCACGGTGGTGGCGCAAGGCGCGCACGACGATCCCGCCCTGCACGAGGCGCTGCGAGCCGTCTTCGAACACGCCATCGCCGTGCGCAGGGCGGGGCCGCGCTTCACCGCCTTTCCCGATCTGGAATGAGGCCGCGCGCGGTGGCCACTTTGATCGGTGCGGGGTCATCGATTAGCATTCATTGCAGCTCCAACGGCCGCGCATCGGCGTGGACGTCGGGCGCGCCACCCCGAAGAACATGCTGCCACCCCTTGTTGCCTATTGCGGCCCGGCCGCGGTGCCGGACGATCTCTGGCTTCGCTGGAACCCGGATCCGCTGCTGCTGACCGCGCTGGCCCTGCTGGCACTGTGGATCGCGCGTGGGCGCTGCGCCAATGTGCGGGCCGGTGCGGGCGCTGTGGTGTTGATGCTGGTGATCTTCGTCTCGCCGTTGTGCGCGCTGGCCTCGGCGTTGTTCTCGGCGCGCGTGTTGCACCATGTGCTGCTGGTCGCCGCGGTGGCGCCGCTGCTCGCGCTGGCCTTCCCGCAGCGGCGTGCTGGACGCTTGCCGCTCGGGCTGGTGGTGGCCGCCAACGCGCTCATCCTGTGGCTGTGGCATGCGCCCGAGCCCTACACCTGGGGCCTGGCCAGCGTGCCGGCCTACTGGCTGATGCAGCTGAGCCTGCTCGGCAGCGCGTGGTGGATGTGGCGCGCCATCCTGGCCCTGCCGCTGCCGTCGGGAACGGCACTGGTGGCGCTGGCGGTGACGATCGGGCAGATGGGGCTGCTCGGCGCCCTGCTGGTGTTCGCGCCGGTGCCCTTGTATGCGGTGCACCTGGGCAGCACGGCGGCCTGGGGGCTGACGCCGCTGGCCGACCAGCAACTCGCCGGTCTGCTGATGTGGGTGCCGGCGATGCTGCCCTACCTGGCGGTCGGCCTGCGCCTGGCCTGGACCGGCCTGCGGCATGCCGGGCCGGTCGCGCAGTGACCACCTTCCTGAAGTTCGTGCATCTGGCAGCGATTGCCGTCTGGTCGGGCGGGCTGATCGCCCTGCCTTTCCTGTTCGTGCAGCGCCGCAGCGTCGCCGACGGCGCCGAGCTGGTGCGGCTGCACCGCATCACGCGCCTGGTCTTCGTCGAGCTGACTTCGCCCGCGGCCTTCATCGCCATCGCCAGCGGCACGGCGCTGATCTTCCTTCAGGCCACCTTTGCCGAATGGTTCTCGTTGAAGATGCTGCTGGTCGGCCTGATGGCGATGCTGCACGTCGTTGCCGGGCTGGTCTTGCACGAGCTGTTCAAGCCGAAGGGAAGTTTCGGCGGCAAGTCCTGCGTGGCGCTGACCAGCGCCTACGTGCTGCTGATCTGCGCGATCGTGTGGATCGTACTGGCCAAGCCGCAGATCGATTCGAACGTGATCGCCGAGCATCTCTTCGAGCCCGGCGCGCTGTCGCGGCTGCTGCGCTGATCGTCAGTGCTTCTGCTGCGACACCAGGATGCCGACGCCGTGATCGAACACCAGCTTGCCGCCATGCCAGCCCGCGAAGCCGACCATCACGGTGGATACGGCGGACAGCAGCAGGCCGTGCGGCAGCATCGAACCCGGGTCGATCAGGCGCAGGCCCCAGTTGGCGCCGGCCATCGCCACCAGCGTCATCGCCGCGACGGCATGCGACCAGCTGGCTTCGAGCAGGCGGATGCCGCGCACCAGCAGCAGCTCGGCGGTGCCGACGATGCTGGCGGCCACACCGCTCCAGAAGGCCATGCCCGCCGACCACAGGCCGACACGCACCCAGAACGGGTCGCCGGACCACCAGTAGAAGACATCGACGCCCAGCGTGGCGACGACGAAGGCCACCGGGAAGTGCACCATCATGACGTGGATCGGGTGGCCGACCAGCGCCACCACCGAGCCGACGTCGAGCCGGTTGAGTTCGAACAGCACCTCGTTCTGGGCTTTGGGCGCCGGCGTTTCGTGGCTGGGCATGAGGGGCGTCCTTCGCATCGTGCGCGGGCTGGGCAGGGCCCCGATCGTAGCCTCCTGCGCCGCAGCGCCGCGGCCCTTGCCACCGCCGCGCTCGCCGGCTGCGCCGGGCCGCTGTCGACGCTCGATCCGCTCGGCCCGTCGGCGCGATCCATCGCCGGGCTGTGGTGGGCGATGCTGATCGGCGCGGCGCTGCTGCTGGTGCTGGTCGTCGTGCTGTTCCTGCTGGTGGTGCGGCGCCCGGGCTGGGGTTCGTCGCTGTCGCCGATGCGCTGGGTCGTGCTCGGCGGGCTGGCGCTGCCGGCGGCGGTGCTGGTGCCGCTGGTGGCCTATGGGCTGATCGCCGGCGAGCGTCTGCTGCCGCTGCCCGGCGCAGCGCCGCCGCGAATCGAGGCGATCGGCAAGCAATGGACCTGGCGTTTCCGCTACCCCGAGCAGGGCGGCGTGGAAACCGTCAGCGTGCTGCACCTGCGCGCCGGCACGCCGGTGGACATCCTGGTGCGCAGCGAGGACGTCATCCATTCTTTCTGGGTGCCGCGACTGGGCGGCAAGATCGACGCCGTGCCCGGCCAGGTGAACCGGCTGCGCCTGCAGGCCGATGTGCCCGGCGCCTACGAAGGGCAGTGCGCCGAGTTCTGCGGCCTGAGCCACACGCAGATGCGCTTCAAGGTCATCGTGCACCGTCCCGAAGACTATGCCGCCGCGCTCGCGCAGGCGGCAAGCCAATGATGAACGACGACCACTCGCCATCCGCCGCGGGCAGCCCGGCGCTGCGCCTGCACCGCCAGCTCAGTGCCATCTGGGCCACCGGACCGGGCTGGCAGCGCCTGGCGGCGGTGAACCATTCGGTCATCGGCGTGCGCATGATGGTGACGTCCTTCGTGTTCTTCGCGATTGCCGGCGTGCTGGGCATGCTCACGCGCGTGCAACTGGCGACGCCGAACGCGCAGTTCATGGAGCCGCAGATCTACAACCAGGTCTTCACGATGCACGGCGTGATGATGCTGTTCCTGTTCGCCATCCCGATGGTCGAGAGCTTCGCCGTCTACCTGACGCCGAAGATCCTGGGCACACGCGACTTCGCCTTCCCACGGCTCACCGCCTACGGCTACTGGTGCTACCTGTTCGGTGGCACGATCCTCACCGTCGCGTTGATCTGCGGCGTGGCGCCGAACAGCGGCTGGTTCATGTACACGCCGCTCAGCTCCAACGTCTACACGCCGGGCATCAACGCCGATGTCTGGCTGTTGGGCGTGACCTTCGTCGAGATCTCGGCGCTGTCGCTGGCGATGGAGATCATCGTCTCGATCCTGAAGATGCGCGCGCCCGGCATGTCGCTGAACCGCATGCCGATCTTCGCCTGGTACATCCTGGTGACGGCGATGATGATGATCGTCGCCTTCCCGCCGCTGATCCTGGGCTCGATCCTGCTCGAGACCGAGCGTGCCTTCGGCCTGCCCTTCTTCGACCCGACGCGCGGCGGCCACCCGCTGCTGTGGCAGCACCTGTTCTGGCTCTTCGGCCACCCGGACGTGTACATCATCTTCCTGCCGATGGCCGGCGTGCTGTCCACGTTGATTCCGGTGTTCGCCAACCGTGCGCTGGTGGGCTACCGCGCCATCGTCGTGGCCATCATCGCGCTGGCCTTCCTGAGCTTCGGCATCTGGGTGCACCACATGTTCACCGTGGGCATCCCGCACCTGGCGCTGGCCTTCTTCTCGGCCGGCTCGGCCATCGTCGCGGTGCCCACCGCGCTGCAGATCTTCGCCTGGCTGGCGACGCTGGCGCACGGCCGGCCGCGCTGGGACGTGCCGATGCTGTACGTCTTCGGCTTCTTCTTCGTCTTCGTCTGCGGCGGGCTGACGGGGGTGATGCTGGCCATCGTGCCCTTCGACTGGCAGGCGCACGACAGCTACTTCGTCGTCGCCCACATGCACTACGTGGTTGCCGGTGCCCTGGCCTTCCCGATGATGGCGGCGCTGTACTACTGGCTGCCGCTGCTCACCGGCCGCGCGGCGGTGCACCGGCTGGCGGTGCCGGCCTTCTGGCTGATCTTCATCGGCTTCAACCTGACCTTCTTCATGATGCACCTGACCGGCCTGCTCGGCATGCCGCGGCGCATCTACACCTACCAGGGCTACGAGGGCTGGAACGCACTCAACCTGCTGTCCTCGGTGGGCGGCTTCGTCATGACCATCGGCTTCGCGCTGCTGGTCATCGATCTGGTGGTGCAGCTGCGCTTCGGCCGTCGCTCGCGCCGTGACCCGTGGCGCGCCGGTACGCTGGAATGGGCCATGCCGATACCGCCTCAACCCTATGCCTTCGCGTCGATCGCGCATTTCGATGCCCAAGGCGAGCGCGATGCGCCGCCCGGTACCGCGCTGGCGCTGGCGCGTGGCGAGGGCTACCTGGGCTTCACGCGCAACGGCTGGCAGGAGGCGCTGGGCGTGCACATCAGCTCCGGCGCGCCCGAGCAACTCATCGTGCTGCCCAAGCCGACCTATTTGCCGCTGTGGACGGCGCTGGCCACGGCGGTGGTGGTGCTGGGCTTCCTGTTCAAGCTGTACCTGCTGTCGCTCGGCGCGGCGCTGTTGACGGTGGCGCTGTTCGTCGTCGCCGCGCAGCGTGCCGGTCTGCCGCAGGACCACGGACCGCTGCCTGTCGGCCGCGGCGTGTCGGTGCCGCCGCACACCGAAGTGGCGGGATCGCCGGCCTGGCTGGCGCTGATCTGCACGCTCATCGCCAACGGCACCTTGTTCACCTCGCTGCTCTTCGGCACGCTGTATCTGTGGCTCAGCGGACCGGGCTGGGCCGCAGCGGCGCCTCCCCAACCGAGCGTCTGGCTGGCCTCGTTGGCGGTGCTGGCGCTGGCCTCGGCCGCGGCCCTGTCGCGCGCCAGCCTGCGCCGCGTCGGCGCGGGTGCCGCGGCGGGCGCACCGATTGCGGCCACCGCGCTGGCGCTGCTGGTCGCTATCGGCGCGGGTGTGGCGCTGATCGACGGCGTCACGCCCGAGCCGCGGGAGCATGCGCTGGGCGCTACCGCCTGCGCGCTGCTGGCCTACCTGGTGCTGCATGCCGGCATCGGCCTGGTGTTCCTGATCAGCAATGCGCTGCGCTTGCGCGCCGGCTTCGTGTCCGCCAGACGCAGCGTCGACCTGCGACTGACGCGCCTGTGGCTCGACTACACGCTGGTCACCGGCGCCATCGCCGCCGGCCTGGTGCTGGCGCTGCCGTCGCTGGTCGGCATGCTGAAGGTGCTGCCATGAAGGCGGTGGCCGTGCCACCGCGGCGGCTGTGGTGGCTGGGGGTCGGCTTCACCGTCTGGTGCGTGGCGCTGGTCGTGTTGTACGGGCTGCACGCCATCGGCTGCGCCTTCGCCTGGCCGAACGGCGTCTTGCGCACGGCGCTCGTCGTGGTGTTTCTCGTCTTCCTGCTGCTCGTCGGCTGGATGTGGCGCCGGCAGGTGCTGCAACTTCCCGAGCCGGCGCAGGGCGACAACGGCAGCTTCGTCCACTGGGTGGTGGTGTGGACGCTGATCACCGCCTGGGTCTCCAGCCTGCTGACGCTGGGGCCGCCCTTGCTGCTGTCGACTTGCGTGTGAGCACCGCCGTGTCGCGACGCATCGTCTGGGCCGCGCTGTACCTGCTGTTCATCCTGGCACCGCTGTTTGCGATGCTGGCCGGTTCGCTGCCGCCGGCGCGAGGCTTCGGCACCGAGTTCGCGGTGGCGCTGGGCTATTCCGGCCTGGCCCTGATGGGCCTGCAGTTCGGGCTGACGGCGCGCTTCCGCCATGTCACCGAGCCCTGGGGCGAGGACGTGATCTACCACTTCCACCGCCGCATCTCGCTGATCGCGGTGGCGCTGGTGGTGGTGCACCCGATCATCCTGTTTGGCGCGGGCAACGAGCATCTGGCGATGCCCGATTCGATCGGCGACGTGCCGCTGGGCGCGGTTTTTGCGGTGATCTCGCTGGGTGCGCTGATCGTGCTCGTGTTCACTGCACTGTGGCGCAGGCAGTTGAAGATCGGCTACGAGCTCTGGCACCTGAGCCATATCGTGCTGGCCGTGGTTGCCGTCGGCGGCGGTTTGCTGCACATGGTGGGCTGGGGCTTCTACCTCGCCGACCCGTGGAAGCGTGCGCTGTGGATCGGCATCACGATCTTCTGGCTGGCGCTGCTGCTGTACGTGCGCGTGCTCAAGCCGCTGTTCATGCTGCGCCGGCCGTACCGCATCGACAGCGTGCGCGCCGAACGCGGCGACACGCGCACCCTGGTGATGCGTCCCGACGGGCATGCCGGTTTGCGTTTCCGTCCCGGGCAGTTCGGCTGGCTGACGGTGTGGAAGGGGCCGTTTCGCATCACCGGCCACCCGTTCTCGTTTTCGTCGAGCGCCGAGGTGGCCGATGGCCGGGTCGAGATGAGCATCCGCGAGCTCGGTGACTTCACCGCGGGCCTGGCCAACGTGCAGCCGGGCCAGCGCGTCTATCTCGACGGGCCGTACGGCGCCTTCACGCTGGGCAACCCGGCGGACATGCATGTGCTGGTCGCCGGCGGCATCGGCATCACGCCGATGATGAGCATGATCCGCACCCTGGCCGATCGCGGCGACGAGCGAGCGGTGATCCTGATATACGGCAGCAGGGATTGGGAGTCGATCAGCTTCCGCGAGGAACTCGAGGCGCTGCAAGGCCGGCTCGACCTGAAGGTGGTGCACGTGCTGTCGAAGCCCCCGGCGGACTGGATCGGTGAGCGCGGCTACATCGACGCCGCGGTCTTCGAGCGCCACCTGCCGGCCGGCCATGCGCAGCACGAGTATTTCATCTGCGGGCCCGACGTGATGATGGATGCGATCGAATCCGCGTTGGGTCAGTTGGGCGTGCCGCTGTCCAAGTACCATTCCGAGCGTTACAGCTTCGTCTAGGGATCGCCCATGCGCCGCCTGTTCGCCGACCGCCTGGTGCTTGCCACGGCCGTGGCCGTGCTGCTGCTTTCCGCCCTGTTCGCCGCCTTGCGCGTGGCCGCGTAGATCGAGCGCCTGGGGCCGTGAGCAAGGATGGCCGGGCTCTGTTAAGTTCGCGTCCGTGCCAATATCAAAGAGAGCCCGATGAGCCGCTTGCTGGACCGGTTGAACGCGTTGCCCGTGGTGGCGCTGAGAGGCATGCGCCGCGGCATCGAGAAAGAAAGCCTGCGCACCCAATCCAGCGGTGCCCTGGCGCTGACGCCTCATCCGGCGGCGCTGGGCTCGGCGCTGACGCATCCGCACATCACCACCGATTTCAGCGAGTCGCAGCTCGAGCTGATCACCGGCGCGCACAAGGACATCGGCCAGTGCCTGGATGAGCTGACGCAGGTGCACCAGTACGTCTATCGCCACATCGGCGACGAGATGCTGTGGGTCGGCAGCATGCCTTGCGGGCTGCCCACCGACGAGAACATTCCGATCGGGCGCTACGGTTCGTCCAACGTCGGCCGCGCCAAGAGCGTCTATCGCATGGGCCTGGGCCATCGCTACGGCCGGCGCATGCAGACCATCTCCGGCATCCACTACAACTGGTCGGTGCCCGGGCAGTCGAGCGATGCGCTGTTTGCGCTGATCCGCAATTTCCGCCGCCATGCCTTCCTGTTGCTGTATCTGTTCGGCGCGTCGCCAGCGGTGTGTTCGAGCTTCGTCGCCGGGCGCGAGCATCGCTTGCAGACGCTGAAGGGGCACACGCTTTACCAGCCGTTCGCCACCTCGCTGCGCATGGGGCGGCTGGGCTACCAGAGCGATGCGCAGGCCACGCTGGCGGTGTCGTACAACAGCCTGGACAGCTATGGCGCATCGCTGCAGCAGGCCTTGACCGTGCCCTATCCCGCCTATGAAGCGGTCGGCATCCGCAACCCTGGCGGCGACTACAACCAGCTCAGCACCAGCCTGCTGCAGATCGAAAACGAGAACTACGGCGTCATCCGCCCGAAGCGCGTGATTTTCCCGGGCGAGCGGCCGCTGCATGCGCTGCGCGAACGCGGTGTCGAATACGTCGAGGTGCGCTGCATGGATCTGGACCCGTTCGTGCCGGTGGGCATCGAAGCTTCGACCACCCGCTTCATCGATCTGTTCCTGCTGCATTGCCTTCTCAGCGACAGCCCGCGCGACACACCCGACGAGATCGTCGCGCTGCGTCACAACCAGCAACTCGCGGCCGAGGCCGGGCGTCAGCCGGGCCTGAAACTGCAACGCGGCGATGCACAGGTGGGCCTGATGGACTGGGGTGTGCAGATCGTCGAGCAATGCCAGCCGCTGGCCGAGGCGATGGACAGCGTGTTCGGCGCCCGGCACTATCGTGATGCGCTGCGCGCGGCGAAGGCTGGACTGGACGATGTCGACACCTTGCCCTCCGCGCGGGTGCTGGCGACGATGCGCAACGACTTCGACAGCTCCTACGTCGGCTTCGTGCGCGCGCAGTCGCAGCAGACACGCAACACGCTGCTTGGCCTGCCATGGAGCGACGCGCAACAGCAGCGCTTCGAGGCCATGGCGGACGAATCGATGCTGGCGCAACAGCGCATCGAGAGCGCGGACACGATGCCTTTCGAGAAGTACCGGCAACAGTACCTGTCGCCGGACCGACTGGGCATGTGAGGCCGCGGCGCAGCGCTGTGCCCTGATTGCCCGCGCATCGCTTTCTAGGGATGGCACGCGCCGGGTTGGGCGACATAGAAGCGTATGTGACTATGATGTAACAGAGCACAGGAGAGGGGGCGATCTGGCTGGCCGCGCAGCACGGCGACATCCGCCGCGTGCCGCTGAAGAGCGTCGAGCAGCAAGCCGTGCTGGCGCTGCACCGCACGCGCTCGCACTGGGTGGGCGTGCGCACGGCCACGGTGAACGCGCTGCGCGGGCTGCTGTACGAATTCGGCGTGGTGCTGCGCGGGGGCCGCAAGGCCGGGCTCAAGGCGCTGGCCGAGCAGCGCGCACAGATCGATGAGCAGGTGCCGCAGATCATGCGCGGCCTGGTGGATGGTCAGCTGCAGGCGCTGACGCAGGTGCAGCAGCGCATCGATCAGTTAGAGCACGAGCTCGCGGCGCTGCAAAAGCAGCTGAACAAGGCCGTCGAACTGCGTCAGGTTCCTGGTATCGGAGTGCTCGGTGCCACGGCGCTGGCGGCCACGCTGGGTGATGGCAAGGCCTGGCACAGCGGGCGAGAGTTCTCCGCCAGCCTGGGCCTGGTGCCTGCACACAGCGGTACGGGCGGCAAGGTGCGCACGGGGCACATCTCCAAGCGCGGAGACCCCTACCTGCGCACGCTACTCATCCACGGAGCGCGCTCGGTGATCGAGCGCGCCAAGGACAGACCGAAGTGGCTGCAGCAGATGCTGGCGCGCCGGCCGCCGAACGTGGTGGTGGTGGCGCTGGCCAACAAGATGGCGCGCACGGCCTGGGCCCTGGTGGCTCATGGGCGTGCCTACCAACGGGACTGGCAAAGCGCCAAGCCCGAGTGCGGCACCGCGCAAGCGGCGTCTGCGTAGATCAACCTCAGCGATAGGAGCGGATGCCGCAAAGAGTGCGCGAGTCGAGTCGATGAAGTGATGGCAAAGCGGTCGGACCGTGGGTTGGGTAAAGCTGAATGACTGCCAGGACAAGCTTCGTGCGAAGTCCCTACCGGAGATGAGCACCGACCCCGCGAATGACCATCAAGGCCAGCAGCGGGCTTGCCCGGACTGCAACAGTAGGCCGGATATAAGACCGCAGTCATATCCGCCGAGTCAGAACTTCAAGAACTTGCTTGCCACACGGGAGGTGTCCATATAAGGCAGCCATGAAAAGCTCGTTGCCACCCTTCATCGCCGTGATCGGGCGGCGTGCACTGGCCTTGCTCGGTGCCTTGGGCATGTTCGGCGGATGGCGGCACCTTCGCAGGCGGCACCGACGCCCGAGCGCGCCGCCCTCGAGGCGCGTGTCGCCGAGATGCGCCGGCACTTGAACGACAGCGCCGAAGCCGGCGATGCAGCGCTGCGCCGACACTGCTGGCGCAGGCGGCCAAGTGGAACAACTGGCCGAACTGGAGCAACTGGGCCAACTGGCGCAATGGTTGAGCCGCGCGCTGCTTCCCCCGTGCGCTGGATTTAGGCGCCCGATGGCGGCGGCGAAGCGCCGCGGCCGCTGGTTCAGGCGACGCGTTGGTGCGAAGTCGCAAGCGCCGTCGCTCGAAGCATCGGCCGCCCGCGCCAAGCACGCGGTTGCTGATCCTTCAGCCAACGCCTTTTTGCAACCTCGATTGCGAGCTACTGCTACTTGCCCGAACCGCGACACACGCGGCGCATGTCGATCGACACGCTGCGACATGCCGCACAACGGCTGGTCGACGACGGCCTGGCGGGCCGGGAACTGACTGTGGTGTGGCACGCGGGCGAGCCGCTGGTCATGCCGATCGACTTCTATCGCCAAGCCTTCGAGATGATCGCGGGAGTGCTTGGCGCGACGACGAGCGTCAGCCATGCGCTGCAGACCAACGCCACACTGATCGATGCCGCACTGGTGCGCATTGTTCGCGCGGCATGGCGTGCGCGTCGGCGTCAGCATCGACGGCCCGGCCGCGCTGCATGACGGCCAGCGGCGCACGCGCAGTGGCCAGGGCACGCATCGCAAGGTGCTGCAAGGCTTGCAGCGCCTGCGCAGCCAGGGCATCGCCTGCCACGCCATCGCCGTGGTGACTCGCGACACTCTGTCGCAGCCCGACGCCTTCTTCGATTTCTTCCTGCAGCATGGCATCCATGATCTGGGTTGCAATTTCGACGAGGCCGAGGGTGCGCATGCGCGTTCCAGCCTGTCCGGACGGGAGAGCGCGACATGCACGCTTTCTCCACCGTCTGTTGCAGCGCTCGATCGACAGCGGCGGCCAGGTGGTGGTGCGTGAACTGGCCAGCGCACGCCAGCTGATCGCCACGGCGCTGCCGCAGTATCAATGGCAGGGCCGCGCATGGCCTGACAACGCGCAGGCCATGCCCCTGGCGCTGATCAGCGTGGCCTGCAACGGTGACTTCAGTACTCTCTCGCCGGAACTGCTGGGGCAAGCTGCGCAGGACTATGCACGATTTCGTGCTGGGCAACGTGCGCCATGGCGGCTACCGTGACGGGCTGCGTTCGCCGGCGATGCGGCGACTGTGGCCGGCCGTGGCCGCGGGGATCGAGGCCTGCGAGCGCGAATGTGCGTATTTCGCTTATTGCGGCGGCGGCGCGCCGGCGAACAAGTGGTTCGAGAACGGCGACTTCGCGAGCACCGAAACGCTGTACTGTCGCAGCATGCTGCAGCGGCCCTTCGACGCCGTGCTGGCGCGGCTGGAGCGCGAGCGGACGCGCGGCCGCGAAAACGGCCGACATCGCGCGCAGACCGCATTGAGGGGCGTGATCATGACACACCGGAGCATGGCATGAATCCTTTTCCGAATGCAAGTACAGCGCATTCATCAGCTATGCGCATGCCGACGACCAGGCCACCGACGGCTGGATCAGCCAGTTCAGCGGCTTCTGCGCATGAAGCTGCAAAACCGCCTGGGCCGCATCGGGGTCAGGCAGTTGCAGGACATGCACCTGAGTGGGCGCAACGGGCCGGTGTTCGGCTCGCTGCCGGATGTGCTGCTGAACAACGTCGCCGATTCCTTCGCGATGATCATCGTCGTCTTCAATGCCTACACCAAGTCGGACTGGTGCCTGCAGGAGCTGGAGTACTTCAAGAAGTCCTTCGGCGATGAAGGTCTGCGCCAGCGCTTGTATGTGGTGGCGTTGTCGGAGATCGCGATGCAGGACATCGTGGCGCGCCCGGCGTGGGCGCGGCTGGCGCTGCCCAACCAGCTCTGGATTCCGTTCTACCGCGAGGACGAGACCGAAGAGCCGGCGCGTCTGCGTCTCGATCATGGCGGCCTGTCGCAGCGCTTCGACGGGCAACTGATCAAGCTGCTTGATGCCTTCGAAGGCGCTGTCAAGGACGATCTGCAGCATGCGCAGGGGCGCCGCGATCCGACGCCGCTGGCCGCCGGCACCACCGTCGTCGAGCCCTCGGCGCGAGGGCGGTGCGCTGCTGTTCGGCGTGCCGTCGCCCGAACTCGCCGAACCCGTCCGCGCGCTGGCCAACGCACTGCGCGTCGCCGGTGTGGCGGTGCAGGAGCTGGGCGTCGAATCGCTGGACGGCGACTTCGAAGAATTCGATACCGCCAGGATGCTGGTGCTGCCTTTCGGCACCGGCGGGCAGCACCTGAAGCCCTTCAAGTTTTCGCCGGGCGGCCATCTCGCGGCGCAGCGCGACGCCTGGCTGGACAAGGGCGGGCCGCCCGAAGGCCTGGTCTGGCTGGATCTGCGCGACGTGGCCATGGACACGCCGCCGGGCAAGGGCTACGCGGAACTGGTGGCCTCGATCGAAGCGCTGGCCATCAAGCCCGCGGTGTTGCGCGCCCGGCTGGCGCCGCCGCCGCAGGTGCCCGACGACGCCGTGCCCAGCGAACGCATCAACATCTACATCGAGAGCAACCAGCACGACACCGACCTGTGGCAGGACCTGGGCGAGCGCATCAAGGCCAAATGGGACGAGCTGGTGCAGCAGCCCGGCGTGCCGCGCGTGCCGCCGTTGTCGCTGGAAGCCCTGGGTCTGCCGTTGCAGAAGATCGACGAGGAGCGGCTCGACGACGCCGATGGCGTGGTATTGCTGTGGGGCCAGAAGCCCGAGGTGTCGTTGCGCGCGCAGATCAAGAAGGTCGAGGGCAAGTGGCCGCGTGACCCGCCGCCGCGCTTCGTCGCCTACCTGGTACCGCAGCAACCCGACCCGGGCACGAAGATCGAAGCCCGGCTGTGGAGCGTGCTGCGTTTCCAGGATGCCGATTCGCCGCGCATCGACATCTATCCGTCGGAATCGGAGCGACTGGACCGCTTCTTGAAGCAGGTGCTGGAACGCAGCACCCGGCGCATGACCGCGCGGGGTGGCGCGACGGCGGCAGCGGCGGCATGACGCTGGCCGAAACCCCGCCGGCCGCCGACCCCGGCGCCACGCGCACGCCGGTGGAGCCCTACCCAGGGCTGCGGCCGTTTCTCGATTTCGAGGAGATCCTGCTCTTTGGTCGCGATCGCCAGGTGCGCGAGGTGATCGAACGGCTGGGGCAGACGCAGTTCGTCGCGGTCATCGGCGGCTCGGGTTCGGGCAAGTCGTCGCTGATCCTGGCCGGTGTGGTGCCGGAACTGCGCAGCTTCGGCATCCCCGGTGCCGGCGATTTCTGGCTGCCGATGGTCTGCACGCCGGGCACCAACCCCAGCGCGCTGGACCAGGCGCAGCGCCAGAACACGCCGATCACCCGGCTGGCGCGCAAGTTCGCGGCGCTGCTGCGTTCGCGCGGCTCGCCCGAGCAGGACGCCGCACGCCTCGACGATATCGCCGCGCGCATGCGCGAGGAGCTGGGCTTCTCGACCCTGGTCGATATCTACACCAAAGAACTGGCGGTGCCCAGCGGACCGCAGCCCGCCGATGCCCGCTTCCTGTTCGTCATCGACCAGTTCGAGGAACTGTTCCACCCGACCACGCGCAATGTCGAGGACGCGCGGCTGCTGGTCGAACGCGTGATTGATCACTTCTTCAGCCCGCATCCGCGTTGTTATGTCGTGCTGACGATGCGCAGCGAGCACTTGAACGACTGCGCCGGCTACCTCGAGCTGCCGGATGCGATCAACAAGGCCTCGTACCTGGTGCGCCGGCTCGACGAGGCCGAGTTGCGCGAGGCCATCACCCAGCCGGCCGAAAGGCTGCTGCGGCTGCGCCGGCTGGCCGAGGACTCGACCCAGCGCTTGCCCGAGGAAGTGCAGTTCGATCGCGGCGTGACCGAGCGGCTGCTGCGCGATGCGCGTGCCATCAGCGACGATCCGGACCACCTGCCGCTGCTGCAGCACGTGCTCGCGCGGGTGTGGCAGGCGGCGATCGAACGCGTGGCGCCGCGTCTCGACCTGCCCGAGCGCATCATGGCCGCCGACCTGGCGGTGGCCGTCAGCGCGCAGCCGGCGGCGTTGGCCGCGCCGCTGGACGACGGCCTGAACGTGCTGCGCGTCAGCCTGGAACGCTGGGCCGAGGCCTCCTACCTGCGCCACGACGAGCGTGAGCGCCGCTGGCTCGACCTGGTGCTGCATCGACTGGCGATCAAGGACCCGAACACCGGCATGTATTCGCAGCAGCGCGTGAATGTCGATGAGTGCGTGCGCCTGCTGGGACCCCAGGTCGCGCGCGCCGATCTCAAGGCCGTGCTCCTCAAGGGCTTTCTCGGCGAGGTCGACTACCTGTACT
The DNA here is from genome assembly GCA_963837675.1 of uncultured beta proteobacterium. Lineage (GTDB taxonomy): Bacteria > Pseudomonadota > Gammaproteobacteria > Burkholderiales > Burkholderiaceae_C > Rubrivivax. Next base: position 109,672 of record CAWIOH010000016.1, read on the forward strand.
GGGACGACGATGACCCGCAGCGCATCACGCTGAAGGTGTCGCACGAATCGTTGATTCGCGGCTGGCAGCGGCTGCGCCATGTCATCGACGAAGAGGCCGAGCGCTTTGCCGCCTTCGTTGAACTGCTGCGCAAGTGCGACGGATGGCACCGCAAGGGTCGCAGCGAGGAGTTGCTGCTCGAAGCCAGCGATTGCGGCGCGCCCGCGATGCCGCCGTCGAAGACGACGCTGGCCGACGGCGAATCGAGCGCGCCGCTGGTTCCACCGCGTCGACGCGACGACACGCCATCGCTCGTTGGCCAAGCTGGGCGGCCCGGGTCGGGCCCCATCGACGACTTCCTGCGCGGCTCCGTCGAGCGGCAGCGGCAGCCAGCGCGACAGCGAAGGCCGGCGGCGACGCAACCGGCAGTTGCTGGCGGTCGCTTTCCTGTTGCTTGTGCCGATGGGGCTGTACGGCTTCCTGGTGCAAGGGCCGGTGATCGGCCGTACCGCATTGTTGTTCAAGGCCGGCAGCATCGCCAACTCAACGCCGCTGCGGCGAGGCCAGCCCGATGTCGGCTCTGAGGCGCCGGCGTTGCGCAGCCTGGTCGATGCGGCCGCATTGATCAACCGCGGGCGTCGCGGCGACGGCAGCCTGCAGCGCATCAACCGGTATGTGCTGAAGTGGTTCCCGGCGATGCCCTTTGTCGGCGGCGCGGCCGAGTTCGTCGAGCAGGTCGGCGCGGGGGCCGAGCCGGTGGTCAACGGCAGCCTGCGTCAGCTGCTGGAGACGGCGATCTGGCATGCCGCGTTGCCGGCCGCTGCGACCGACAATACCGAGGTGTCGATGGCGCAGCGCCGCAACGGCGTCAAATGCAGGGTCGAGCGCGCCAATGACGAGGTCGAGCTGGTGGGGCAGCTGTTCAGCGCCTTCAACCCCGGCAACCCGAAGCTCAGTCGCAACATCTTCGTGCCCGATGCCAGTGCCGGCAGCAACGAGCGTGAAGAGGTCGAGTTGCGCGCGGCGGACGTCAGGCACGAAGCGCCCTTTGCCTGCGTGTCGAAGCAGGTGCTGACGAAGATTCCCAAGTTCCTGGCGCCGGAGATTGCTTTCGATGCCAACCTGCGTTTCCTGCTCTACGTGGCCACCGACGCGAAGAAGCGGCCGGTGGAGAAGACCGTCACCTTGAACGAAATCCTGTGGGAGCGCACCGACGACGAGGGCGGCCGCAGCGTGCACACCCTGGAGCGCGTGGTGCTGAGCGGCGCGCGCGCCGCCGATCTGCTGAGTCGCGTCACCGACACCCCCGCGGACGGCAAGCCCGATGTGGCGCTGCTGCCGGCCGTGCGCATGACCACCGGGCGTGCCTTCATGGTCGGCGACGAGGTCTGGCGCATCATCGATCAGATGGCGCAGCGCCTTCCGGCGGCGCTGGACAGCGAAGCCAAGATGCGTGCGCTGGCGCCGCCGGCGGAGGGTTCGAACTGCCTTCGGCTGGCCGAGTTGTTGGCTTATCAGACCCAGGCCGGCTTCACGATGCAGATGCTCGAAGACCCCGGCGACGACCGCTATTGCTTCTCGGTCGCGCGCGGTGTGCCGCCCGATGCCTCGCCGAAGACCGACCAGTTCGTCATCGCGGTGTATGGCAAGCCATCGGCGCGTGCGCTCGATTCCACCGGCGCACCGGCGCCGATCGCCAGCCTGCCGCGCTTCGGGCGCGCACGGCTGGCGATGCGGTGAGCTGGAAAGTGGGCATGGAGCGGCACGCGACCTGTCCGGCTGGATCATTGCCCTGGGCCCCGGCAGCACAGGCACGATGCGCCACCTGGGCGCGCCGTGGAGTACCTGTGCGTTGTGGCGGCTGGGCAGCGACATGCTCGCTGCCCAGGGCGAGGCTTTCCGCATCGCAGCGGAGGAGAGCAACCGCAAGGTCTGCAAGGGGCAATAGCCTGTGGACATCGGGCGCGTGCGGCCCGGCCGTCAGACGATGCGCTCGCCGGGGTGGGTGATCTTGCGCATCGGCTCGTAGCGCGCCGAACTGGCCATCAGCGGATGCTCGGCATCGCCGCCGTCCCAGCGCGGGTCGTCGATGCCCTCGAAGACCTCGTGCAGGCGCTGGCCCCAGGTGCTGCGGATCATGTTGAAGTAAGGGTTGTCGTCGTCGATGCACACCACGTCGTCGCTGCTGAAGCTGCCCTCGCGATAGACCAGCAGGTCCAGCGGCAGGCCCACCGACAGGTTGGACTTCAGTGGTCGAATCCATCGACACCAGCGCGCACTTGGCGGCCTCGTCCAGCGGCGTCGCCGGTGTCAGCACGCGGTCGAGGATCGGCTTGCCGTACTTGCTCTCGCCGATCTGATAGAAGCAGGTTTCGCGCGTGGCTTCGATCGAATTGCCGGCCGCATAGACCATGAACATGCGCATCGCCTCGCCCTTGATCTGGCCGCCGAAGATCATGCTGGCGTTGAAGTCGATGCCCGCGGCCTGCAGCGAAGGGCCGTCTTCGGCGTAGACGCGGCGCACCGCGCTGCCGAGCACGCGCGCGGCATCGAACATGCTCGTCGCGTTCCAGATGGTCAGCGGCTCCTCGTGCACGCCGCGATCCACCTTCTCGACCTGCAGGATCTCGCGCACCGATTGCGAGATGCTCAGGTTGCCTGCCGACAGCAGCACCATGAAGCGGTCATCGGGCCGCTCGTAGATCATCATCTTGCGGTAGGTGCTGATCTGGTCCAGCCCGGCATTGGTGCGCGAATCGGACATGAACACCAGGCCGGCGTCGAGGCGAATGCCCACGCAGTAGGTCATGACAGTGCTTCTTTCTGCAGTTTCTTCAGTTGGTAGAGCGCGTCGAGGGCTTCGCGCGGCGTGAGGCTATCAGGCTCGATCGCCGCCAGCGCCGATTCGGCCGGCGAAGGTGCCGTCGAAGCCGTCGGCAGGCGCCGGCGCGGCGAACAGGTCCACCTGCGCGTCGCCGGCATGCTGTTGCGCTTCCAGCGCCTCGAGCGTGGCGCGCGCCTGGCGCACCAGTGACGCCGGCATGCCGGCCAGCCGCGCCACCTGCACGCCGTAACTGCGGCTGGCCGGGCCGGCCTCGATCTGGTGCAGGAAGACGATGCTCTCGCCGCTTTCCACCGCGCCGACGTGCACGTTCAGCGCGCGCGGGTGCTTGGCCGGGAACTCGGTCAGCTCGAAGTAGTGGGTGGCGAAGAGCGTGAAGCTCCGGTTGCGATCGTGCAGGTGCGCGGCGATGGCGCCGGCCAGCGCCAGGCCGTCGAAGGTGCTGGTGCCGCGGCCGATCTCGTCCATCAGCACCAGGCTGTTCTCGGTGGCGCCGTGGATGATGGCCGCGGCCTCGGTCATCTCCAGCATGAAGGTCGATTGCGCATTGGCCAGGTCGTCGGCCGCGCCGATGCGCGTGTGGATGGCGTCGATCGGCCCGAGGCGGCAGGCTCGCGGCCGGCACGAAGGAGCCCATCGCCGCCAGCAGTACGATCAGCGCCACCTGGCGCATGAAGGTGCTCTTGCCGCCCATGTTGGGGCCGGTGATGACCAGCAGCCTGGTGCGCGCGTCGAGCCGGCAGTGGTTGGCGATGAACTCGCCGCCGCTCGGTCTCGCTCAGCCGCATCTCGACCACCGGGTGGCGGCCGGACTCGATGTCGATGCAGGGGTGGGTGACGAATTCCGGCCGGCACCAGCCCAGCGTCAGCGCGCGTTCGGCCAGCGCGGCCAGCGCATCGAGCGAGGCCAGCGCCTCGGCCAGCGCCGAGAGTTCGCGCAGGTGCGGCTGCAGCGTGTCGAGCAACTGCTCGTACAGCCACTTCTCGCGCGCCAGCGCGCGCTCCTGCGCCGACAGCGCCTTGTCCTCGAAGGCCTTCAGCTCGGGCGTGATGAAACGCTCGGCGTTCTTCAGCGTCTGGCGGCGCTGGTAGTCGGCGGGCACGCGCGACAGGTTCGAGGCGGTGACCTCGATGTGATAGCCGTGCACCTTGTTGAACATCACGCGCAGGTTGCCGATGCCGGTGCGCGTGCGCTCGCGCTGCTCCAGTTCGAGCAGGAAGGCGTCGCAGTGCTGATGGATGCCGCGCAGTTCGTCGAGCTCGCCGTCGACGCCGTGGGCGATGACACCGCCGTCGCGCAGCAGCACGGCGGGCTCGTCGGCGATGGCGCGCAATGCATCGGCGATGTCGGGGTTGGGCTGCAGCGACGCATGCAACGTCGACAGCAGCGCGCTGTCCTGCGGCACGGCGGCGGCCAGCGCCGGCAAGGCCAGCAGCGTGGCGCGCAGCCCGGCCAGCTCGCGCGGGCGCACCTGGCGCAGGGCGACGCGCGCGGTGATGCGCTGCACGTCGCTGACATGGCGCAGCGCGTCGCGCAGCGCTTCGAAGCCTGCGGTCCAGCAGTTGCGTGATGGCCTCGTGGCGCTGCGTGGCCTGTTGCCGCTCGCGCTGCGGGTGCGTCAGCCAGTGGCGCAGCATGCGGCTGCCCATGCCGCTGCGGCAGCTGTCCAGCAGCGACAGCAGCGTCGGGCTGTCCTCGCCGCGCAGCGTGCGCGTCAGCTCGAGGTTGCGGTGCGTGCTCGGCGGCAGCTCCAGCAACTCGCCGGCGCGTTGCACCGTCAGGCCGGCGACGTGGCGCAGCGCCTGGCCCTGCGTGTGCTCGGCATAGCTCAGCAGCGCCGCGGCCGCGGCATGCGCGGTGTTCAAGTCCTGCGCGCCGAAGCCGGCCAGCGTGGACACCCGCAATTGCTGGCACAGCTTGCGCTGGCCCAGCGCGCTGTCGAATTGCCACGCCGGGCGTGCGGTCAGCGCGCTGGCGCGCGGCCCGCAGCGACGCAGGCAGTCGCTGCCGTCGTGCAGGATCTCGGCCGCATCCAGCCGCGCCAACCACGCAGCGAGCTCGTGTTCGCTGCACTCGCTCAAACCCAGGCGGCCGCTGGCCAGCCCCAGCCAGGCCAGACCGAAGACCTGCCGGTGGCGGTGCACCGGCCAGCAGCAGGGTGTCGGCGCGCTCGGCGAGCAGTTCGCTGTCGGTCACGGTGCCGGGCGTGACCACGCGCACCACCTTGCGTTCCACCGGGCCCTTGGCGGTGGCCACGTCGCCCACCTGTTCGGCCACGGCCACCGCCTCGCCGAGCTTGATCAGCGGCCGAGGTAGCTTTCCACCGAATGCACCGGCACGCCGGCCATCACCACCGGCTCGCCGGCGCTGGCGCCGCGCGTGGTCAGCGTGATGTCGAGCAGGCGGTTCGCCTTGCGCGCATCATCGAAGAACAGCTCGTAGAAGTCGCCCATGCGATAGAGCACGAGCGTGTCCGGGAACTCGGCCTTGATGCGCAGGTACTGCTGCATCATCGGCGTGT
>CAWIOH010000017.1:0-443686 GCA_963837675.1 uncultured beta proteobacterium
GTCGCCAACCGGAAGCCGTAGGTCGATCCGACCAGAATGATCGCCAGCGTCTGCAAGGTCATCGGTACCGGATAAAACGGCACCTTGATCTTGGCCGAGATCGCGATCAGCGCCGTGCCGGCGAGCACCAGAACCACGTCCTGAAGCGTGCGGTTTCCGGCGAAAGACCAAAGGGTCGGGGCCAGGGCGGCGCGGGTCGAGATTTGAGACTGCATGGAGCCCTCCAGTATTGAAACCTTCGATCGCAGCTATATGGCCAAATATCGCTGCGGACAAGATTGATGCTGCGCTGCAAGAATTCCCTTGTCGCCGTCGGTTGCTTGGCTAGAAATGACGGATGGACAACGAGCCGCGACGAAACCCTCCTGAAAATTCTGACGGCGGCGCCGGTTGTGCCCGTTCTGACGATCGAGGATCACGCTATCGCGGTGCCTCTGGCGAGGGCGCTGGTCGCGGGCGGACTGACGGCGCTTGAAGTGACGCTTCGCACCGAGGCCGGGCTCGACTGCATCCGGGCAATTGCGCGGAGAGGTCGAAGGGCCGATGTCGGCGCCGGCACCGTGCTCGATCGCAATCAGTTCGACGAGGCGGTTGCTGCGGCGCGCGCTTTCTGGTCAGCCCGGGGGCGACGCCCGGCCTCGTCGCCGCTGCGAAGGACAGTCCGGTTCCGTTTCTGCCGGGGGTGGCGACTGCCGGCGAGGCCATGAGCATGGCAGAGGCCGGGTTCTCGCTGCTCAAATTTTTCCCGGCGCAACCAGCAGGCGGCATCGCCTATCTGAAAGCGTTGGCGGCGCCCTTGCCGGCGATCCGCTTCTGCCCGACCGGCGGGATCGGGCGAAGAACGCCACCGACTATCTGGCGCTTGCCAATGTTATTTGTGTTGGCGGCTCCTGGGTCGACGCCGGGCGATGCTTTGGCGGCCGGCGATTGGACGCGGGTCACTTCGCTCGCCAGTGAAGCGGCGAAATTGGGGGCCAACTGATCCGCTCCGCCGCAGCGAGCGGCAAATTTGCTTGCGTTTTTAGGTGCGTGCGTCCATATGTCCTGCCGTTCGGGCACTTATGCACCCGGAGACTGGAAAAGGGCGCGAGCCCCAAAATCGCTCGCGGGTCATGGGAATGTCCGTGGCTGTCTCGATAAGACGCTTAACTTCCTTTCCCCGAGACGGAAGCTGCCGACTGTTACGGACGCATGTCGCGTTCACATAACCAACGGGAAAGGTTCCCCATGCGCCAGACTGGCACAGTAAAATTTTTCAATACTTCCAAAGGCTTCGGCTTCATCACGCCGGAAGGTCGCGTCGAAGGACGTGTTCGTTCACGCCAGCGCGCTCGAGCAGGCCGGGATCTCGCATCTCTCCGACGGGCAGAAGGTCACTTTCGAGACCGAGCCGGATCGTCACGGCAAGGGCCCCAAGGCCATCGAGATTCAACTCGCCTGAAACCATTCGGCGGATCGCTTCGCCGAATTCATCAGTTTCTCGCCGCCGGGTTTCCGGCGGCGTTTTTGTTTCCCGATATTCGAAAGGCGGCGGGGGACCAGACGACAGAAAGGCGTCGCCCGGGTTTCCCCAACCGACGCCTCCCTGTCAGGCTCGCGATCTGCCTCTCTGCCAAGCGCAAACTTGGCGAAACGCCGACCGCTACACCCTGGCGTGACCGGTAGCTGCTCCCATTGCTGAAAGCGCTTTCCCGACCACCGGCGTTCGATCTTGCGATCGAGTGCCGTTCCATCGCTGGCACAAACGACCCATTGCTGGTGCGTCTGTCGTCGATGGCGCCGCGGGGCATCCGACTTTCCCGACTTGCGTCGATCCCGCCGGCGCGGTCCGCGGGAGAACCAATCTCGGGTGTCTGGCTTGCCCTGCCAGGCTCGATTGGCCCTCGCGGTGAGATGATGGTGTCTCACGAGGGCGATAAAGAAAAGCCGAGACTCCGCGGGTTGGGAAATCCGGGGATAACGGGGAGTAATGCAAAATTCCGCTTTTCGTCCTCGGGTCGCAATCGCTCAGGCAAAACTCGCGATCTCCGAAAAGTCGAGGCGCGGGCTTCGCGGGAAAAGCTTGGTCTCGTCGCCATAGCCGATGTTGACCAGAAGATTCGAGCGAAGTGTCGTCCCGGCGAAAAATTCCGCGTCGAGCTTGTCCTTGTCGAAGCCACCCATCGGTCCGGTGTCCAGACCGACGGCGCGGAGCGCCAGCAGGAAATACGCTGCCTGCAGCGTGGCGTTCTGGACCGCGGTCTGCGCCGCAAGTTCGGCGTTCCCCGAGAACATCGGGCCGACATCCATATGGGGAAAGAGCCTCGGCAAGTGTTCATGGAAAGCGAGGTCGTGCGCGAGAATCGCCGTCACCGGCGCCGACATCGTCTTGTCGAGGTTTCCAGCCGACAGCGTCGGCCGCAAGCGTTCCTTGCCTTCCTCGCTATCGACGAACACGATACGCAGCGGCGAGGCGTTGACGGCTGTCGGGCCCATCTTGGCCAGTTCGACCGCCGCCTCGAGAAGGTCGATGGGAAACCGGCCGGTCCTGCCAGCCATTGTGCGTTCGGCCCTCGCGGAAAAGCACGTCGAGTGCACGGGTATCGAGGCTCTCTCGCCAGGGCTGTGCCTGCTCAACGGCCCTCAATTTCACTGCTTGATTCATCGTCGCTCTCCGTCTTTCCGGCCCGCCAATCGGCGCCGCGCCTTTTCAAACAGAGCATGTGGTCCTATATCCCATCATGTGAACTGGCCAAATTGTGCTATTATCCATCGGAATTCATGATAGATCATGCTTGATCCTATGACTCTCGATCAAATGCGGGTGCTTGTGACGGTCGCCGAGACCGGCAGCTTCTCTGCTGCCGCGCGTAAGCTTGGCCGCGTCCAGTCGGCGATCAGCCAGTCAGTCCAGTCGCTGGAAACGGCGCTCGGCACGCCGCTGTTCATTCGCGCGGGACGGATTCCCCAACTCAATGACGCCGGCCGCGTCATCCTTGAGGATGCACGCCGGTTGATCCAGGGCGCCGAGACCTTGAAGGCCCGGGCGGAGAGCATCGCGGCGGAGGTTGAGCCGGAACTGACGCTGGCGGTCGACGCGATTTTTCCGAATGTGGTTCTGATGGAAAGCCTTCGCGCCTTCGCCAAGGTCTATCCCTGTCTGCCGGTGACGCTTTTCACCGAGGGCCTGGGTGGTGCGGAACAAAGATTGCGTGACGGTGTGGCGAGGGTCGGGTTCTTCGTCCCGCTGGCCAACGGCGCCACCGACTTCGAGAGCGAGTTCCTGGTGTCGATCCCGCTCGTGCCCGTCGTCGCTGTCAATCACCCGCTCGCCGAGATCGACGGCCCGCTTTCGCGCGCCGTTCTCGAACAGCATATCCAGCTGGTTCTGACCGATCGCACGCAGCTGACCGCGGGCCTTACCGGCGGCATTGTCAGCCCGCGCAACTGGCGCTTCGCCGATCTCAATTCCCGGCTCGAATATCTCCTTGCCGGATTCGGTTGGTGTCAAATGCCGGTTCATATGGTGCGTGAACATATCGCCGAGGGGCGTCTGAAGGCGCTTGATCTTCGCGAGAATGTCGCGCGGACCTTTCCGGTCCATGTGGTTCACGAGCGTGGCCGCACGCCCGGTAAGGCCGGCCGATGGCTGATCGAAGATCTGCGGCAGCGCGTAACGCAATGCACCGAACCGCTGGCGGAAATGGTGGCGGCGGTGAGATAGCGAAATGACGCGGCTGTCTGTCGAGACGGCGTTCCTTGCGGCCTAGAGGGCGGGGTGCCGAGGAAATATTGGTCTCCGCGATCGTCACGTGCCGTGCGGAGTGCAGACGTGTGCCTTGCATGGCGGAGTTCCGCACCTAGTTAGGAGCGTTCGACAATTACGCCCAACGGTACATGACCCGCTCGACCATCGTCACCATGGCTTTAGGCTTCAGTCTGATTGCGGTTCCGGCGGCGATTGCCGCGTCGTTTCCGGTCAAACTTCTCAACGCGCTGACCAGCCGCCAAGGCTACACAGTCGAGAGGGGTATCGCCTATGGCAGCCAGCCGCGGCAGAAGATCGACTTCTATCTTCCGGAAAACGTCGCTGCCGATGCGCCGGTAGTCGTGTTTTTTTACGGCGGCGGATGGAACCGGGGCGCGCGCGAAGATTATCTCTTCGTCGGTCAGTCGCTGGCGAGCGCCGGTTTCATCGTCGCCATTCCAGACTATCGCCTCTATCCGGAGGTGGTGTTCCCGGCTTTCGTCGCCGACGCGGCCGAGGCCGTCGGCTTCGTGCGGGACAGGTTCAAGATGCGGGGCATCACCGAACGCCGGCTTTTTCTTGCCGGTCATTCCGCCGGCGCCCATATCGCGGCTCTCCTCAATCTCGATGAGCACTATCTTGCCGCCGCTCATGTGCCGCGAAAGGCTGTCGCCGGCGTGGTCGGTCTGTCCGGGCCTTATGATTTCCTGCCGCTCGAAGAGGACATCTACAAGGCAACGTTTCCCGGAGGCGGTGCGGGCCGCGAGCCAGCCGATTGCCTTCGTCGATGGCAGCGAGGCTCCGATGCTGCTGATTACGGGCGAGGCCGACCGAACCGTCCGCCCCGGCAATACGACGCGGCTTGCCGCGGCGATTGTGGCGAAGGACGGTGCGGTGGAGGTCAAGACCTATCCCGGCGTCAGCCATGTCGGCACCGTCGGCGCGCTCGCGACCGCGACGCCGTGGCGCAAAGCCAGACGTTCGCGACGAGATGATCGCCTTTTTTCGCAAGCATTCCGCGAGCGCCGGACGCGCCCACGAAGGCTGATTTCGTCGCGAATCCTCGGTCGGCGGCGCTGCCCGTCTATTCCGCCGCAGCGGAATTATGATTGCGCGTCAGAAAATCTCCCATGCGCGCGGTCGCCTTCCTGATGTTTTCGGCCGAGTTGGCATAGGAGAGGCGAAGATAGCCTTCGCCGAGGACGCCGAAGTCGGGGCCCCCGATGGTGGCGACGCTGACGTCTTCGAGAAGTCGCGCCGCGAGGTCCTTGGCCTTGAAGCCGGTCGCGGAAATGTTCGGAAACGCATAGAAGGCGCCGGTCGGGCGGATGCAGGAAAAGCCGGGGAGGCGGTTCAATTCGTCGACGACGATGGCGCGGCGCTTGTCGAATTCCTCGCGCATTGCGGCGACAGAATCCTGCGGGCCCTCGAGGGCGGCGATGCCGGCATATTGGGTGGCGGCGCTGACGCAGGACCAGCCGTTGACGGCGAGCTTGCGGACATAGTCGTAAAGTCCGTCCGGCCATACCGAATAACCGAGACGCCAACCCGTCATGGCGTAGGTTTTCGACCAGCCGTCGAGCAGGATGACGCGGTCGCGAATCTCCGGATAGCTCATCAACGAGATATGCGGCAGGCCGTCATAGGTGAGCTGGCCGTAAATTTCGTCGGAGAGAATCGCGACATCCGGCCAGTCGGCGAGCCCGGCGACCAGTTCGTCGAGTTCGGCTTTCGGGGTCACGCCGCCGGTCGGGTTGGCGGGCGAATTGAGGATCATCAGCCGGGTCTTCGGGGTGATCAGCGACAGCGTTTCCCTGGCGGAGAAAGCGAAGCCGTTTTCCTCGCGGATCGGGATCGGCACCGGCTTGGCGCCGGTGAATTCGATCATGGAACGGTAAATCGGAAAGCCGGGATCGGGATAGAGGATTTCGGCGCCGGGCTCGCCGAAAATCATGATCGCGGCGAACATGGTGACCTTGCCGCCGGGGACGATGATGATCCGGTCGGGGGAGACTTCGACGGCGAGCCGTCGGTGAATATCGGCGGCGACCGCTTCGCGCAGCGGTTTGATCCCGTTCGCCGGCGTGTAGCCGTGATGGCCGTCGCGCAGCGCCTTGATGGCGGCTTCGACGATATGGTCGGGCGTGCGGAAGTCGGGCTGGCCGATGCCAAGATTGATGATGTCCTTTCCTTGCCCGGCGAGTTCGGTGGCGCGGGCGAGGACGGCGAAGGCATTCTCCTCGCCGATCCGGTCAAATCCCGCAATGGTATGAAACATGGCTCGGCTCCCCGGCGGCTGTTCGTTGATTTTGGCCGGACTCTAGGCGCATAGATCGCGCGAAATCAAACGGACCCGTAGGGGTTGCGGTCGGGAAAATTCAGTCATGGTATCGCAAGAGACAGGGACGGGGCAGCCGGTCGGGGCCGTGGTTGAGAGCGTTATGGCGGAGCGGCCGGCCGCAACAGTGCTCGAGGGGCGCTATTGCCGGATCGAGCCACTCGATTCCCGTCGTCATGGGGCGGCCCTGTGGCGTGAGTTCAAAGCCGACAAATCTCTGTGGACCTATATGGGCTACGGCCCGTTCGCCGAAGAGAAGCAGTTTCTCGCATGGCTTGATGATAGATCGGCACTCAACGATCCGATCTCCTATGCCGTCGTCGATCTCGCCAGCGGCGAAGCTGCGGGCATCGTCACGCTGATGGAAATCCGGCCACAGATGCGTGTCATCGAAATCGGCAATATCGTCTACGGCCCAACCCTGCAGCGCAGCCGCGCCGCGACCGAAGCGCAATATTTGATGGCGCGGCATGTGTTCGAGACGCTCGGCTACAGACGCTACGAGTGGAAATGCAATGCGCTCAACGCGCCGTCGCGCCGCGCGGCGCTGCGCCTCGGATTCAGTTTCGAGGGTGTTTTCCGTCAGCACATGATCGTCAAGGGGCGCAACCGCGACACCGCCTGGTATGCGATGCTCGATGGCGAATGGCCGACGCGAAAAGCAAATTTCGAGCGCTGGCTCGATCCGATGAATTTCGACGGGAACGGGCGGCAAATCGCGAGCCTGTCAGCCCTGAATGCGGCAAATACGGACACCGGAGGCTCCCGGTTGTGATCGCGGCCGGCTTCGGTCACCATCGCCATGATGAAGATCTCCGTCGCCACCCTGATCGCCTTTTTTCTGACCGTTTCGCCGCTTGCAGCGGCACAGGCGCCGTATCGGCTTGCGCCATACAAGGACGAGCTCTTTGCCTATCAGAAGGTTCTCGAAAGCAGCGATGACCGGGCTTACGAGAAGGTCGAGTACGATCGGATGCGAGACCTGATCGACCGCGACGCGGTGGTCGGCGAAAAGGTTGAAGAGAGATATGTGTCGATTAGTCCGGAAGCGGCCGGCTCCGACATGGTGCTCGATATTGGCGGCACGACGATCCGCTATGTCGGAGTCGGCGCGACGGATGGCGGGGCGAAAGCCATCGTCGTCTTCGTCCACGGCCGCGGCACCGACCGCTTTACCGGCGCCAATGACTGGATCCATGGCGGCAATTTCAACCGCATCAAGAATCTGATGGTTCTGAATGGCGGGTTGTATCTCTCGCCGAGCTTTCCCGATTTCAATCAGAAGGGCACTGACGCGGTGGCCGCGCTGGTTCTGCACTACGCGGCGCTCTCGCCGGGCGCGCCGGTATTTCTCGCCTGCGCATCGTGGGGTGGAAAAATCTGCTGGCGCCTTATTGCGGACCCCGGCGTCGCCCCGTTGATCTCCGGACTTATGCTCCTCGATTCGGACACGAGCGACGGCTTTATCGAGACGGCGAAGACGCTCGATCCTGCTCATCGCCTGCCGATCCACATCAGCAACAGCATGGGCGACAAGACGATCGGCTGGCGCGGCCAGCAGCGTTTTTTCCGGGCGATGAAGGCCGAGATTCCGGACTATCCGATCAAATTCGTGCTGTTCAGCGCCGGCTCGCACGGCATATCGATGCGCATGACCGACTGGCGGTTGGCGATCAACTGGATGCTGTCGGTACGCGACGGGCAACCCGACTAGGAGAGCGATGGACAGGCTCAAGGGCAAGCGCGCCTTCATTACCGCCGCCGGCGCCGGGATCGGCAGGGCAATCGCAATCGCTTTCGCGCGCGAGGGAGCGCACGTCATCGCCACGGATCTGAGACCGGAGGCGGTCGAGGGGCTGGGAGGCGAGGGTGTCGCCGAGATCCATGGGCTTGACGTTCGCGACACGGACGCGGTGAAGGCGCTGGCGAAACAGACCGGCTCTGTCGATATCCTCGCCAATTGCGCCGGTTTCGTCCATCACGGGACGGTGCTGACGACCTCGGAGGCCGACTGGGATTTCTCGTTCGATCTCAACGTCAAATCGATGCACCGGACCATCGCGGCATTTCTTCCGGCGATGTTGGAGAACGGCGGCGGATCGATCATCAATATCTCGTCGGGCGCGTCGTCGGTACGCGGGCTTCCCAATCGCTATGTCTACGGCGCATCGAAAGCCGCGGTGATCGGGCTGACCAAAGCGGTCGCCGCCGATTTCATCCGCCAGGGCATCCGCTGCAACGCGATCTGCCCCGGCACGATCCAGTCGCCATCGCTCGACGGGCGTATCGCGGCGCGGGCGACAGCGGAGAGCAAGTCGCTTGAAGCGATCCGACAGGATTTTATCGACCGTCAGCCGATGGCGCGGCTGGGAACGGCTGAGGAGGTGGCGATGCTCGCCCTCTATCTCGCCTCCGACGAGTTGAGCTATACAACCGGTCAGGCCCATCTGGTGGACGGCGGTTTCGCACTATGAAGATTCTGATCGTCGGGGCGGCTGGCATGGTTGGCAGCAAGCTGGCGGCGAGGCTGGTCAGCGACGGCGCGGTCGGTGAAGAGCCAATCGATATGCTCACGCTGGTCGACGTCATTGAGCCGGCGATTCCTGCTGGCGCCTCTTTCGAAGTCACAACGCAAGCGCTTGATGTGAGCGCGCCCGGCGTGGCGGCCTCGTTGATCGTCCCGCGCCCGGACCTGATTTTTCACCTCGCTGCGATCGTATCGGGTGAGGCCGAGATCGATTTCGAAAAGGGCTACCGCATCAATCTCGACGGTGCTCGCGCCCTCTTCGAGGCAATCCGCGGCTTCGGCGAAGATTTCTGTCCACGCGTCGTCTTCACCTCGTCGATCGCCGTCTTCGGCGCGCCGTTTCCGGCGGCGATCCGCGACGATTTCTTCCAGACGCCGCTGACTTCCTACGGCACGCAGAAGGCAATTGGCGAACTATTGCTTTCCGACTACACGCGCCGAGGCATCTTCGATGGAATCGGCATAAGACTGCCGACGATCGTGGTTCGGCCGGGATTGCCGAACAAGGCGGCCTCAGGATTTTTCTCGAGCATCATTCGCGAGCCGCTCGCCGGGCACGAGGCTTATCTGCCGGTGCCGGAAAGCATTCGGCATTGGCATGCAAGTCCGCGCTCGGCGGTGAATTTTCTGGTTCACGCGGCGAGGCTTGCGCCTTCCGAAGTCGGTTCGCGGCGAAACATCACCATGCCCGGAGTATCGGTCACCGTCGGCGAGCAGATCGCGGCGCTGCGAAAGGTCGCCGGAGACGGCGTAGCGAACCGGATCGTCAAGCGACCGGATCCGACGATTTTGCGGATCGTCGAGGGCTGGCCGCAGAATTTTTCGCCGGAGCGCGCCCTGGCCCTCGGCTTCCGGGCAGAGTCGAGTTTCGAGGAGATTATCCGCGTCCATATCGAGGACGAACTCGGCGGCAACTGGGTGCGATAGCCTCCGTCAGGCCGGTCTTGGCCAAGGCGTTTCCGGGACCGGGGTTATCGGTTTGCCGGTCTCGAACCAGCTGGCGAGATTGTCGACGACCAGCTGGCCCATTGCCTCGCGGGTATGAAGCGACGCCGATGCGACATGGGGAAGAAGCACGGCGTTGGGAAGAGCGATCAGTTCTTCCGGGACATTTGGCTCTTTTGCGAAGACGTCGAGGCCGGCCGCCCGGATGGTTCCGTTCTTCAATGCTTCGATCAATGCGGGCTCGTCGACGATGCTGCCGCGCCCGATATTGATGAGGATGCCGTCGGCGCCGAGCGCCTTCAGGATTTCAGCGTCGATCAGATTTTTTGTTTCGGCCCCGCCGGGGAGAACGACGATCATCACGTCGACGTCCTTCGCCATCGCATGAAGGTCCGGATAGTGGCGATAGGCGACGTCGGGTCGGGCCCTGCGATTGTGATAGACGACCGGCGCGCCCATCGCATCGAGGCGACGAGCGATGGCGAGCCCAATGCGGCCAAGACCGACGATGCCGACGGTGCGATTGCGCATGGTCGCGCCGGTCAGAGGATAAGCACCTTCCTTGGGCCAGCGTCCGGCGCGCAGATAGCGTTCGGCGGCTGAAAGTTCACGGACCGTCATCAGGAGCAGCCCAAGGGCGGTGTCCGCCACTTCTTCGGTCAGAACCTCCGGTGTGTTGGTGACGATAATGCCGCGTTCGGCGGCGGTCTTCACGTCAATCGGGTCGTAGCCGACGCCGAAGCTCGAAATGATCTCGAGTTTCGGCAACCGCTCGATCAGCGCCCGGTCGATGCGACCCTGAAGGCCGACCGCGATGCCGCGCACCCTGTCGGCGAGGCTGGCAACCAGGGCCTCCTTGTCGGTGGCCTCCCAGGCTTTGTGAACAGCAAACCCGGCGTCGAGCGCCTCCATCACCTTGGGCATCATGGGGACCGGCAAAAAAATATCGACCTGCGCCAAGAGCGTCCTCTCCGAAATGCGTTGTTGAGTGAGGACAAGATAGCGGCCCGCGGCGGATTTGTCCCGCTTCAGCGCTCGCTAGAGGAAAGCCCTATCCGGCTTCGGCTTCGCCGGCTTCATCGTCCAGGTCGGCGGCATCGGCCGGCGACGGGCGCGAGGACGAGGCAAGGTTGCGCTCGATCTGACGAAGGAGTTTGCGCAGGCGCTTGCGGTCCTTCTCCTCAATGCCGGCAAGGGCGTCCTTTTCGATGCGCTTCCAGAGCTTGTCGATCATGGCGATCGCGTGCTGGCCGCGTTCGGTCAGAAAGACCTGCGCCTGTCGGCCGTCGCCGGCGGACGCCCGGCGTTCGACATAATCCTGCGCGGCAAGCCGGCTGATCATTTTGGTGACTGTCGGAGGCTGGACGCCGAGCGTTGCGGCGAGATCGCTCATCGACATGCCGTCCTCCTCGGCCAGCGCCTTGAGCAGGCTTTCCTGACCGGGGTGAAGGGCGATCCGTGCCAGATGTCCGCCGGCGCGCACGCGATACGCGTGCGCCGCCTGCGCTAGTCTGAAGGTCACGGCGCGACGATGATCGAACCCCATAAGTTATGCGTCTAAGTGAAAAACATGTCGGTCTGATGACGACTGCGGCTCCGTATTACCGACAGGTCAGAAGGCCCGCATCTCGATGGAAACTCTTTCGAGGAAGGCCTTTCGGGCGGCGTCGCCGTTCCGGTTCATGTCATAAAGCGCGAGGTATCGGGTGCGCGCCGTTGGATGGATGCAGGCGCGGACGACGCGTTTCAGCACCTTGCGCGGCGGATCGCCCATCAGCAGCGCCCGCCAGCGATGGCCGCCATAGGTGACGATGGCGCCGAGCTTGCGGATATTGTGGAGGTTCGGCCAGACCTTGCCGTCCCGCAGGTCGAATGACACGCCGGGAAGAAATACCCTGTCGAAAAAGCCTTTTAGCATCGCCGGATAGCCGAAATTCCAGATCGGATGAATGAGGACCAGCGCCTCGGCCGCGAGCAGGCGTTCGACATAGGGATCGACATTGCGCCGATTGATTTCGAGGTCGTGATAGTCGATGCGCTCCTGACGGGACAGAACCGGATCGAAGCCTTCGGCGTAAAGGTCGCAATCGTCGACGGTATGGCCGGCTTGCTTCAGGGCTTCGACCGCCGTGGCGTGGACCGCGGCGACGAAGCTCGTTTCGACCGGATGGGCATAGAGTACGAGGATCCGCATCCGACCTCCCTGCTTAGCCGGCTGCCTGAAGGCCGGGAAAGAGATAGACCTTGCCCTGGCGGGGATCGAAATTCGGATCCTCCCAGCCGATCATCTTGCCGGGATTGAGCAGTCCGTCGGGGTCGGCTTCGCGTTTGAAGGCAAGCTGGATCGCGTCGGTCTGCTTCATGCCGCCTTCCTCGAGCGTGTAGCGGTGCGGGTTGAAGATCGGGCAGCCATTCTCCTCGTGAATGGCAATGATCTCGTCGAGGCGCTCTTCCGATGGTGAAGCGCACGATCGGCAGGCCGAATGCCGTGACCTTGCCGTCGAAACGGACGAATTCGAGATGACCGGGAACTTCGTCGCCGAAGATTTCGGTAAGCCGGCGAACGCTCTCGACATGAGTCGGGGAAGGGATAGAGGACCTGAAGATAGGTGATGGTCGGATCGACCCTGAGCCCCCTCAGCGTCGTGTGATTCCAGGCGAGCTCATAGACGGGGGGCAGGCCCTTCTTGTCTTCGTCGCTGGCGGTGTCGGAGCGGTAAAGAATTTCTGCCTTTTCGCGTCCGGCAAGAGCCAGAAACGGATCAAGCGCATGCCGCGCAACCATGAGCAGGACGACCGACTGGTCGCGCCGGAGAAATTTCTGGTGGCGGAGGAAATAGTCGTGGGGCACGGGAGCCGCGAGCGGTGCGATCTCCTTGAGAAGAAGGCCGTCCTGATTGCCGAGGAGGTCGGCGAAGCGGACAGCGTCCATCCAGTCGTCAAAGCCGACGATGATGTCGATCCACTCGGACGCGACATCGAGCGGAATCTCGACCTCGGTGATGATCCCGTTGGTGCCATAGGCGTGCATGACCTTGTGAAGGTCCCAGCCGGAAAGCTCAAGAACGCGCGGCGGCGACTCCATCGTGACGACGCGCAAGCGCAGCACATTGCCGAGATCGCGCAACCCGCCCCAATTGATCGAGCCGACGCCGCCTGAGCCGCCGGCGATGAAGCCGCCGATCGAGGCCGTATTGTAGGTCGACGGATGAAGCCGAAGTTCCTGGCCGCGAATGAGCGCGCGTCTGCCGGTCGATCTCGGCGAGGACGGCCCCCGGCTCGGCGACAACGCGGCCGGGCGCAATCGATTTGACCTTGTTCATTTCCGCGAGATTGAGGACGACGCCGCCACGCAGCGGCATGGCCTGTCCGTAATTGCCGGTGCCGGATCCGCGCGGCGTCACCGGAACGCCGAGACGATGACAGGTATCGAGAACCTGGATCACCTCCGTTTCGTCCTTCGGCGTGACGACGAGATCGGCGGTGACGTGATCGAGCTGGCGCTTCAGCACGGGCGAGTACCAGAAAAAGTCGCGGCTCTTCTGTTTCACGATCGCCGGGTTGTCCTCGATCTTGAGGCCGGCGAGTTCGGCTCTTCAGCGCGGCGATATCGGTCATGCGCCGCGTTCTCATCAGATCGTCGAGCTCACGATAATCGGGAAGTGTCCGATCGATTGGTTTTCCGGAGCGTAGCACGGTCCGGTCGGACTGCGGGCGGGAGAGAAGCTCGCTCCAGTTGCGCGCCCTGCAGAGAACCAGATCGGCCGGTTGGCCGGCCGCGATGGCTGCCGAGCTCGGGCTTGCCGATGATTGTCGGCGGCGTCGCGCGCGACCACACCCGGCCAGTTTCCAAACGGGTGATCGAAATGAAGGATGCGAACGGCCTCGCGAAAAACCTCGAGCGCGTCGAGGTCGCCATAGGCATAGAACGGATCGCGCGTATTGTCGGAGGCGACCGCGACGGGGATCCCCAGCGCCTTCATCTCATGAAGAAGCGTGACGCCGCGCCAGCGCGGCGTGCGGCCGGCGTGGCGATCCTGCAGGTAGAGATTGCACATCGGCAGCGAGACGACCGAGATGCCGGCATCGCGGACGCGTTTCATGGTTTCTTCCGCTTCCTCGCGCGGCTGCAATGCCAGCGAGCAGCAATGTCCGACATTGATGCGGCCCGGGAATTTGTGGCGGAGCGCGGCGTCGGCGATGTGGCGGAGCGAACGGACCGCGGGATCTTCGCTCTCGTCGACATGAAAATCGAGATCGAGACCTTCATCCATGGCGATGCTGGAAGATGCGGTCGAGGGCGGCGTCGAGGTCGGGCACCATGAAGGTCGCGGCGCCGAGAAGCGCCGCCATATCGGCGCAGCGTTGCCGTCAGATCCGGCGGCGAAGTCCGCTGTCGAGGATAGCGTCGACCGGATAGAGCGCGACGGCCTGGAGTGTCGATGCGCCCGGCCCATTCGTCTCGCGCATCTCGGCGAAGACCGGCCAGGAGATCGAATGCTGCGGCGGCAGGGAATCGATGTGGGTGCGAAGAAGCGCGGTGCCATGGGCGTAGGCGGAGCGGAGCGCGAAACTCCATGCGGCGGCGAACGTCGTCGGCAGACCAGTTTGCCTCGCGGTCGGCGGGGACCGCTTCCAGCGCCGAATTGAAGGTGCCGTCGGGGTTTGCGCGTCGCGGCCAGATGTGGCCCTTGTCGATGTGGGTGTGCATGTCGACGAAGCACGGCCACACCATGCCGCCGTCGAGGTCGAAGCGGGGCAGTCCGGTCGCGGTGCCGGCTGCGGTCGATGCGCTCGATCTTGCCGGCTGCGACGGCGATATCGGCGCTGATCAATTCGCTCGTCGGCGTGGCGTCGGAGGGCTCTCGAGCAGGGCCGCCGGCAAGCGTGGCGTTGGCGAGCACGTAGCGTTCGCGCGTCGGGAATGGCGGCGAAACCGGTGGCCATCGATCAGTTCTCCCGCCGGACGGCGCTCTCGTGCCACTTCCTCAGAAGCAGGTGACGAGATCAGGCTGGTCGCGAAGAAGATCACGACGCCGGTGAAGGAGAGGAGGATCAGGGCGGCGAACAGGCGCGGAATGTTGAGACGGAATTGCGATTCGAGCAGCCGGAAGGCGAGGCCGGAGTCGGCGCCGGCCGAGCCGGCGGCGAATTCGGCGACGACGGCGGCGATCAGCGCAAGGCCGCCGGCGATCCTGAGGCCGGCCAGAAAATAGGGAAGCGCGTTCGGCAATCTTGAGGAGGATCAGGGTCTGCCAGCGGCTGGCGCCGTAGAGCTCGAAGAGGTTGAGAAGATTGTGGTCGGTGGAGCTGCAGGCCCTGGGTGGTGTTGGAGAGGATCGGGAAGAAGGCGACGAGCCAGGCGCAGATGAGGAGGGCCGATCTGGGTCGTCGGCGCGTAGATGAGGATCAGCGGCGCGATCGCGACGATCGGCGTCACCTGCAGGATGACGGCGTAGGGATAGAGCGCCAGTTCGATCCAGCGCGACTGCGCCATCAGGATCGCGAGCGCGACGCCGCCGACGAGCGCGAGCGCCAGCGCCAGTGAAAGTGATCTTCAGGGTGACCAGCAGCGGCGACGCCGAGGATCGGCCAGTCGTTGCACCAGCGCCTGCGCGACGCGCACCGGGCTCGGCAGGATGTAGTGCGGCACGTCGGCGAGCGTCGACATAGAGCTGCCAGGCGACGATGAGGAGCACCAGCATCGCGATCGGCACGACGATGCGCGCGATGCGTTCGCCGACGCTGCTCGGTCCGGCGCGACGCGGTGTCTCGTCCTCGTCGATCGGTGCCTGCGACGCCTCGGCCACGGTCTTTTCGGCTTCGACCGCGGTCATCGCGAGCCTTCGGCCGTCGCCATGATGGCGCCGTGCAGGGCGTCGGAGATCTGCCGGCAATAGTCGTTGTAGACGGCCGAGGTGCGGAAATCCTCGTCGCGGGGATAGGGCGCGTCGACGGCAGGTCGGCGAACGACGCGGCCCGGGCGCGCCGCCATGACGACGATGCGCTCGACAGGTAGACCGAACTCGAAGACCGAGTGGGTGACGAAGATCACGGTCCAGCCGAACTTCTCCCACAGATGGAGAAGGTCGTCGTTGAGCTTGAAGCGGGTGATCTCGTCGAGCGCGGCGAACGGCTCGTCCATCAGCAGGAGCTTCGGCCGGGTGATCAGGGCGCGGGCGATGGAGACGCGCATCTTCATGCCGCCGGACAGTTCGCGCGGGTAGGAGTCGGCGAACTTTTCGAGCCCGACCATGGCGAGCGCCTCCATGATCCGTCGAGCGCGCGGCCCGACTTCGGCTACCCGCTTCAGCCGGAGCGGCAGCCAGACATTGTTGAACACCGTCGCCCACGGCATCAGCGTCGGCTCCTGGAAGACGAAGCCGATCTCGCGTTGCCGGCTGGCCGCTGGCATCGAGCGTCGGCGGTCGGCCACTCGACGGTGCCCGAGGTGGCTTCGCCGAGGCCGGCGATGATGCGCAGCGCCGTCGACTTGCCGCAGCCGGACGGCCCGAGCAGGCTGACGAACTCGCCCTGCGCGAACGTCGAGCGACATGTCCTGCAGCGCCACCGTGCCGTTGGAAAAGATCTTGGAGACGTGGCGCAGCGAAACCAGCGGTGCGCGACCGGGGCGCTCGGAGGCGGCTGCTGTCGCGGCCGTGAGTGTATTCAAAGATGAGCGTCCGTTTTTCGCCAGGAAGCCGGCGTCGACGCTGATTACCGTCGATGACCTTGGTGGCGGCGGGAACCCTGCCAGCCGATCATTGCCGCTGCGGCCATGTCCGACAAGGCCGGACCGCCGATCGGCTACTTCTTCAGCTCCATGCCGACGCCCTTGCAGACGAACTCGGTCGTGTAGACCTTGGCGTAGTCGAGACCGGCCTTGACGACCTCGCGCCTCGACCATCTTGTCGTAGAAGCTTTTGACCTGCTCGTCGTCGAAGCAGCCGATGCCCTTGTCCACCGCCGCGCCGAAGTCGAGCAGGCCGTACTGCCTTCATCTGCCGATCGTGAACGCGATCTGGTCGTCGGTCATCTCGGGATTGTCGTTCTTGATCAGCTCGTTGGCCGCCGTGTTGTCGCCGTAGAGGTAGTTGTACCAGCCGATGATCGAGGCATCGACGAAGCGCTTGACGATGTCCGGGTTGGCTTGACGAAGTAGTCTGCTTGCCCTCGATCATGGTCGAGAGGTGTCGAAGCCGGCGTCGGCGAGCAGGAAGACCTTCGGCTTGAAGCCGCCTTCCTTCTCGACCGCATAGGGCTCGGAGGTCACGTAGCCCTGCTGGGCGGACTTCTTGTCGGCGAGGAACGGCGCCGGATTGAAGGTGTAGGGCTTGCACTGCTCGTCCGTGAAGCCGGGGAAGGCCGCCTTCATCCACTGGAAGTAGGTGGCGAAGACGTCCTCGCCCATGAAGATCGTCGGCAGCTTGGCGAGGTCGGCGAAGGTTTCGATGCCGGCCTCGGGGTGGGCCATGATGACCTGCGGGTCCTTCTGGAAGATCGCCGCGACCTCGATCACCGGGATGCTCCTGCTCGACGGCCGAGAACGGCGCCGAGCAGGTTGCCCTGCATGTAGAACTGGATCTTGCCGGCGAGCAGCAGGGCGCGGTTGGTCGGCCTGCGGGCCGCCCTGGACGATGGTGACCTTGAGGCCGTATTTCTCGTAGGTGCCGTCGGCGACGGCCTGGTAGAAGCCGCCATGCTCGGCTTCGGCCAGCCAGTTGGTGCCGAAGGTGACCTCGTCGAGGGCCAGCGCCGGGCCGGCGAGCGCCGACGCGCCGTGGCGCCGGCGGCAAAGCCGAGCGTCGTCGCTCTGATCGATGCTCATCTCGTTGTTCTCCGCTCTCTGATTGTCAGTGGGCGCATGTCGAGCTGCGCTCGTCGATGCCGGATGCTGTCGACGCGCCGTCTCGGCTGTCGCGACCGGCCGCCTGCGGCATTCGCACTGCAATTCGCAAGAGACATGCCATCGAGGTGCCGACAATCCCTCAGTCTCCGGGCCTGTTCGGCGTGACAGCTCATCGGCGAGCTGGCAATCTAGGGCAAGCGGCTTGCCCAAGAAAGCGGCAGCGGCGTGACCAGATCCACGGCTTGCGCCGGCCCTTGTCAGCGTCGAGGCCGAATCGTAGCGTGACCGTGAATCATTCTAGGCGGGCCATGCGATGAACCGAGCGCTCAATCCGCCGAGATCCGCGCGCCGTTCGCCCGCTACAGCCACGGCGTCGAGGTGCCGGCCGGCGCGCGGCTGGTCTTCTGCTCCGGCCAGCTCGGCGTCGGCCCGGACGACAGCGTGCCGGCCGACCGTCGAGGCGCAGGCCGAGCGCTGCTTCGAGAACATCGCGGCGATCCTCGCCGAAGCCGGCCTCGACCTCGCGCGACATCGTCCGGATCAACGCCTATGTCACGGCGCGCGAGCACATGAAGGGCTACATGGCCGTGCGCGACCGCTATGTCGGCGATCCGCCGCCGGCCTCGACGCTGATGATCGTCGCGGGCTTCACGCGGCCGGAGTTCCTGGTCGAGGTCGAAGCTGTCGCGGCCGTCGCCGCAGCTCCGGCGACGACTTCGAACGACATGGAGCGCACATGCGCATCTGGATCAAGGACCCGCTCGCCATGCTCGCCGACGGCGCCGAGGGCGGCATCGTCGTCGAGGACGGCAGGATCGTCGAACTGGTCGCCGCGGCAGGAAGGCCGGCGGCGCCGGTCGACCAGGATCTTCGACGCCTCGCGCCACGTCGTCGTGCCCGGGCTCGATCAACACCCACCACCACTTCTTCCAGACGCTGACCCGCGCCCACCCGGCGGCGATCAACAAGGAGCTGTTTCCCTGGCTGAAGGCGCTCTATCCGATCTGGGCGCGGAACGTGAAGCCGGACGCCTTCCGCCTGGCGACGCGGCTGGCGCTGACCGAACTGCTGATGTCGGGCTGCACCTGCGTCTCCGACCACCACTACCTCTATCCCGGCCGGTCTCGAAGACGCGATGGACATCCAGGCCGAGGAGGCGGCGCGCGCTCGGCATGCGCATGACGCTGACCCGCGGCTCGATGAACCTGTCGGAGAAGGACGGCGGCCTGCCGCCCGACACGGTCGTCCAGGACGAGGACACGATCCTCGCCGACTGCGAGCGGGTGCTCGGCCGCTACCACGACCCGACCGACGGCGCGATGCTGCAGGTGGCGCTGGCGCCCTGCGCGCCGTTCACGGTGACCAAGCGGCTGATGGTCGATTCGGTCGGGCTCGCCGAGCGCTACGACTGCCGGCTCCACACCCATCTCGGCGAGACCCGCGACGAGAACGAATATTGCCTCGAGCATTTCGGCTGCCGGCCGGTCGACTATCTCGAGGAATGCGGCTGGCTGACCGACCGGGTCTGGCTCGCCCACGGCATCCATTTCAACGACGACGAGGTGCCACGCCTCGGCCGCCACCGGGTCGGCGTCTGCCACTGCCCGACCTCGAACATGGTGCTCGCCTCCGGCCAGTGCCGCACCAAGGAGCTGGAGGCGGCCGGCAGCCCGGTCGGCCTCGGCGTCGACGGCTCGGCCTCGAACGACAACTCCAACCTGATGGAGGGCGTGCGCCACGCCCTGATGATCAACCGGCTCACCTACGACGCCGCCTCGGTCACCCATTTCGACGCCCTGCGCTGGGCGACCGAGGGCTCGGCGCGCTGCCTCGGCCGCGACGACATCGGCGCGATCGCGCGTCGGCAAGCAGGCCGACCTCGCCTTCTACACGCTCGACGAACTGCGCTTCTCCGGCGCCGGCGATCCGCTCGCCGCGCTGGTGCTGTGCGGCGCCCACGCCGCCGACCGCGTGATGGTCAGGGGCGAATGGCGGGTCGAGGACGGCGCAGCCGGTCGGCGTCGACGTGGCGAAGCTCCGCGCCGAGCACGGCGCGGCGGCGAAGGCGTTCCTGGAGGCGCTGTGATAGGACACTGCATGCCAAGTCTGCCACGCCGCTACTGGCACGAGATGACCACCCTCGACTTCGCCGACAGCGACACGTCGGACTGGATCGCGGTCCTGCCGGTCGCGGCGATCGAGCAGCACGGGCCGCACCTGCCGGTCTATACCGACACCTGCATCGCCGAGGGCATGATCGCGCCGCGTCGATCGAGCTGCTGCCCGACGACCTGCCGGTGACCTTCCTGCCGGTGCAGGCGGTCGGCAAGTCGAACGAGCACATCTCCTCGCCGGGCACGCTGACCACGACCTGGGAGACGACGACCAAGCTCTGGCTCGACATCGGCGACAGCGTCCATCGCGCCGGCGTCGAGAAGCTGATCGTCATCAATTCCCACGGCGGCAACGTGCCGATGGTCGACATCGTCGCCCGCGAGCTGCGCGTCCGCCACGACATGCTGGTGGTCGGCACGGCGTGGTCGCGCTTCGGCCACCCGGAGGGCATCTGCCGACCGGCGAGGAGGCGCTCTACGGCATCCACGGCGGCGAGATCGAGACCTCGATCATGCTCCACCTCCGCCCCGACCTGGTGCGGATGGACCAGGCCAACGATTTCCGCTCGAGCCCAGCTCGACTTCATCGACGAGTTCAAGCACCTGCGCGCCCACGGGCCGGTCCAGTTCGGCTGGAAGGCGCAGGACCTCAACCCGGACGGCACGGTCGGCAACGCCGCCGCGGCGACCGCCGAGAAGGGCAAGGCGGTGGTCGACCACCAGGCGGCCGCCTTCGTCGCGCTCTGCCGCGACGTCGACGCCTTCGACACCGGCGCGGCTGTGGACGCCGTGACCGCGGGCCGGCTCGCCGCGCTCCGCGCCGACCTCGCCGGCATCGCGACTCGCCGACGACGCCGCGACGCTCAAGCTCAAGAGCCGCGATTTCTTCTGGTTCTCGCCGATCCTGAAGCCGCTGCTCGACGACAAGCGCGCCGACCTCGTCGTCCTGCCGACGAACAGGGACGAGGTGGTCCGCATCGCCGCGGCCTGCGCCCGCCATCGCGTGCCGCTGACGGTGCGCGGCGGCGGCACCGGCAATTACGGCCAGGCGGTGCCGCTCGCCGGCGGCGTCGTGCTCGACCTCACCGGCCTCGACCGGGTCGTCATGGTCGCGCCGGGCGCCGGGCGCTTCGAGGCGGGCGCGCGCCTCCTCGACATCGACCGGGCGCTCCGCGACCCGGCAGCGCCGGGCGCTGGGAACTCCGCTTCCACCCCTCGACGCGCAAGCAGGCGACGATCGGCGGCTTCATCGCCGGCGGCGCGGCCGGCTGCGGCTCCTGCACCTGGGGCCAGATCTCCGATCCCGGCGCGGTGATCGCGCTCGAGGTGGTGACGGTCGAGGAGACGCCGCGGGTGATCGAGCTCGAAGGGCCGCGACGTCCTGCAAGGTGCTGCACGCCTATGGCGTCAACGGCATCATCACCGAGGTCGAGGTGCCGCTGGCGCCGTGGCAGCCCTGGGCGGAGCGGGTGGTCGCCTTTCCGACCCTTGCCGCCGCCGCCGCGCTTCGGCATCGCGCTCGGCCGCGGCGGAAGGCATCGCCAAGAAGGAGATCGGCGATCTTCGACCGCCGCATCCCGCCGTTCCTGAAGCGCCTGGCGCCGCTCGTCCCGGCCGGGCAGCGCCATGGCGATCGTCATGGTGTCGGAGCCGCAGGCGGCGGCGCTCGCCGAACTCGCCGCCGCGCACGGCGGCGCGATCGTCTACTGCGCGATCGGCCGAGGAGGCGGAGGCCGCCGCCTTCGACGGCAAGGGCGCGATGCCGCCGCTCTACGAATACACCTGGAACCACACGACGCTCCACGCGCTCACGCGTCGAGCCGGACATCACCTATCTGCAGATCCGCTTTCCGGCGGGCGGCGAGGTCGCGCTGCGTCGAGGCGATCGAGCGGGCGCTTCGGCGACGAGCTGCTCCTCCATCTCGAGATCCAGCGCCGCTTCGGCCGCGTCTTCGTCTCGGCCTGCCGCTGTCTGCGCTACCGCTCGCCCGAGCGGCTCGCCGAGGTCGTCGCGACGATCGAGGCGATGGGCGGCGCGGTGTCCAACCCGCATACCTACGTGCTCGACAATGCCGGCTGGAAGCGGACCGACGCGCCGCAGGCCGAGTTCAAGGCCTCGCCGACCCGCACGGCCTGATGAACCCCGGCAAGCTGAAGGCGTGGCCACCCGCGAAGAGCCTGATCCTGATCGGCTGACTTGGCGCGCGGCGAGGTCGCGGGAAAAGCCGGCGAGCAGGCGGTCGAAGGATTCCCGAAGGTCGAGCTTGAGGCGAAATCCGCCTGACGCGTCGAGCGAGACGAAGCCGTGAATGATGGCGCGTAGTCCGCGGGTGGCGTGGAGCGCGTCGTTGCCTTTGACGCCGTAGCCGGCAAGGACCGCGAGCACCGTGCCGAGCAGCATGTCGTTGCCGCCGCGCTCTCCCTGTTGCCGGGCGGTGGCGGACGAAGCGATGCGGCGTAGAGGCCGGGCCGGTCGCGGCGAATTGCCAGTAAGCGTGGGCGAGCGGCGGCAGGGCGGTGTCGCCGGCTTGCCGATCGATCGCCCGCTGCAGTCGGAGATTGGCTTCGTCGAGGCCGCGCAGCGTCAGCGCGGTATGGATCCCGTCGAGCCCATCGATGTGCTTGTAGAGCGATGGCGACCGAACGTGGAGATTTTCGGCAAGACGAGTGAGGGTCACGGCGTCGAGCCCGTCCGGCGTCGGCGATCGCCGCGGCGGTATCGAGAATTTTTTCTGCGGTCAGGCCGATACGGGGCATCATCCCAGCGCGGTCCGGCATTGATAATATTATTAGCCATTAGGCTAATATCATTAGCTATGGCTCTTCGCAACCCGGCCATGGCGCTCTTGCGCGACAGCCGTGCCGCGCCATATGAAGGCGCACAAGACGTCCGGCGCATTGGCGTGGCGGGGCAGGCGGAGAATCGATGATGTCGATCAGCGAGGGCGTAAGACCGGCCGGGGCCGCCGAAAGCCCCCTCGGCAAGCCCATCGACGCGGGCGTGCGCATCGGCCACGTCCATCTCAAGGTCGCCGATATCGAGCGGGCGCTGGCATTCTATTGCGGCGTGCTCGGCTTCCAGCTGAAACAACGCTATGGCGACAGGCCGCCTTCATCTGCCGCCGGCGACTATCATCATCACATCGGCCTCAATACCTGGGAGAGCAAGGGCGGCTCGCCGCCGCCGCGCGGCGATCGACCGGCCTGTTCCATCACGCGATCCTCTATCCGACGCGCGCCGCGCTGGCCGATGCGCTTCGCCGTCTGATCGCGGCCGGAATTCCGCTCGACGGCGCCAGCGACCACGGCGTCTCGCGAGGCGCTCTATCTGCGCGACCCGGACGAGAACGGCGTCGAGCTCTATTGGGACCGGCCGGAGAGCGAGTGGCCGAAGAAATCCCGACGGCTCGCTCGACATGTTCACCAAGCATCTCGATCTGCAGGACCTCTTGCGCGCTGGCTCGACGTCCGGCCGACCCGCGCTAGCGGGCCCGCCCATCGGGTTTGCGTGCATTTCGGTCCGCGCTCGCCTATATCCTTGCCTGAATTCAACTCGCCACGGCGGCCACCGATCCGCCAGGAGTTCTCCATGCCCGCCAGCCAAATCCCCGTCACCGTGCTCACCGGCTATCTCGGCGCCGGCAAGACGACGCTCCTCAACCGCATCCTCTCGGAGAATCACGGCAAGCGCTACGCGGTCGTCGTCAACGAGTTCGGCGAGATCGGCATCGACAACGATCTCATCGTCGAATCCGACGAGGAGATCTTCGAGATGAACAATGGCTGCGTCTGCTGCACGGTGCGCGGCGATCTGATCCGCGTGGTCGAGGGGCTGATGAAGCGGCCCGGCGGCTTCGACGGAATCCTCGTCGAGACGACCGGTCTCGCCGATCCGGCGCCGGTGGCGCAGACCTTCTTCATGGACGAGGACGTGCGCGCCCGCGCCAAGCTCGATGCGGTGGTAACCGTCGCCGACGCGAAGCATCTCATCCAGCGTCTTGCCGATGCGCCGGAGGCGCAGGAGCAGATCGGTTTTGCCGACGTCATTCTCCTCAACAAGACCGACCTGGTCTCGTCGGACGAATTGGCCGAGGTCGAACGGCGGATCAGGGCGATCAACCCGCATGCGATCGTCCATCGAACCGAACGCTGCGCCATCCCGCTCGATCGCGTGCTCGATCGCGGCGCCTTCGATCTCGACCGGATTCTGTCCCTCGATCCGGATTTTCTCGAAAGCCGCGATCACGATCACGACCACCACGACCACGACCATGACCACGACCACGACCATCATCATGATCATCACGACATCGACAGTTCGGTGGGCAGCGTGTCGCTCCGGGCGGGCGAGCTCGACCCCGATCTTTTCTTCCCGTGGATCTCGCGCATCACGCAGGAATTCGGGCCGGACATTCTTCGGCTGAAGGGCATCCTGGCGCTCAAGGACGATCCCGAGCGCTATGTCGTCCAGGGCGTCCATATGATCATCGAGGGCGACCACCAGCGCGCCTGGAAAAACGGCGAGGCGCGCGAGAGCCGGCTGGTCTTCATCGGCCGCAATCTCGATGCGGATCTGCTGAAGGCGAGCTTTGAGGCGTGCCTGCGCCTGAGCATGGCATGACGGACGATCCAGGAATTTCCCTTTGGCGCTTTCGTGGTCGAGACGGCGTTTCTCGGGAGACGGCGCCGTTTCGCGCTCGGCGACGGGACCGTGCGGCTGCGTCGAGGGCGCGGCGAGAAGAAAGACAGAGGTCCATGCCGGCGCGATCCTTGTCGGCGACGCCGACCCTCGACGGCAAGGCGCTTCTGACGGGCGGCGACGACGGCCGCGTCGCGCTCGACCGACGCTTCGGGCGCGGTCACCGAGATCGCGGAACTGCCGCGCAAGTGGATCGATCACGTCGCGGCGGGTCCAGGCGGCGCGCTCGCCTACGCCGCCGGCAGGCAGGTTTTCGTCAGGCTCGGCGACGGGCGTGAGCGCGAGTTCGATCTGCCGCGCGCCGTCGGCGGTCTTGCCTTTGCGCCGAAAGGGCTGCGGCTCGCCATCGCGAGCTATGACGGCGTGACGCTTCGCTGGGTTGGGACGGAGGCCGAGCCGGTGAAGTTTTGCCTGGAAGGGGGCGCATCTGGCGGTGTCCTTTTCACCCGACGGACGCTACGTCGTCACGCACCATGCAGGAGAATGCGCTGCACGGCTGGCAGATCGCCGACGGCAGCGACATGCGCATGTCCGGATATCCGGCGAAGACGCGCTCGATTGCCTGGACGGCGAAGGGCCGGTATCTCGCAACCTCCGGCGCCAATGCCGCGATCCTGTGGCCGTTTCATTTCAAGGACGGGCCGATGGGCAAGGAGCCGCACGCAAATCGGCGCGCGTGAGCCCTTGGTGACCCGGGTCGCCTGTCATCCGCGCAAGGAGCAGGTGGCGATCGGCTATCAGGACGGCGCGATGATGGCGGTCGATGTATCGGACGGAAATGAGACCTTGCTGCGCCAGCCCGGCGACGGCCCGGTCTCGGCTCTTGCCTTCGACCGGGCGGGGGGTCTACTCGCCTTCGGCACGGAAAACGGGGCTGGCGGTGTGGTTTCACTTTAGGTCATTGATCGTTGTGCGCAGCGACGATTGACGAAGTCGTGGATGGCGGTGACGCTTGAGCGATGAGACGGGTGATGTGACCGGTCCGCAATCGAGGTGTCCTGATGGCATTTCCGACAGAAGACCTGACCGGGCCGCACGTCGTTATTGTCGGAGCGGGTTTCGGCGGGCTTGCCTGCGCGCGGCGCCTCGGCGGCGCGTCGGCCCGGATCACGGTCATCGACCGGTGTAACTACCACCTGTTCGTGCCGCTTCTCTATCAGGTCGCAACGGCGGCTTTGTCGCCGGCCGATATCGCGCGGCCGATCCGTCGGATGGTGGCTCGTCACCGCAATATTTCGGTCGTTCTTGGCGAGGTCGTCGGGATCGATGTCGAAAAGCGGTGTATCCGCGTCGCCGACGAGCCCGACATATCCTTCGACATCCTGATCGTCGCCACCGGCTCGACCTATAGCTATTTTGGCCATGACGAATGGGCGCGAGTGGCGCCGGGACCCAGAAGCATCGCCGAGGCGCGGGCGATCAGGACGAAGCTGCTTCTCGCCTTCGAACATGCCGAAATCGTCAAGGATGCCGAGGAGCGATCAAGATTATTGACGACGGTGGTCGTCGGCGGCGGGCCGACCGGAGTCGAAATGGCCGGCGCCGTCGCGGAGTTGACGCGTCATTCGCTGGCTCGTGATTTTCGCAACATCGACCCGACCGAGGCGCGAATATTGCTGGTCGAGGCGGGGCCGCGGATCCTGTCGAATTTCCCGGAATCGCTTTCGGACTATGCCCAACGATCGCTGGAACGGCTCGGGGTGACGGTCTTGACCGGCCATTCGGTCGACGATGTCAGGCCGGGCGAAGTGACCATCGACGGAAGGCGCGAACGTGTCGGCTGCATCATCTGGGGGGCCGGCGTCAAAGCATCGCCCGTGGCGCGATGGCTAGGTGTCGAGCCTGACAAAGCCGGGCGCGTCCCGGTCAATCCCGATCTGTCGGTCGTCGGATACGAAGGCATCTATGTCATCGGTGACAGCGCCATGTTGGCAGGCGCGGACGGGCGTCCGTTGCCGGCGCTCGCCCAGGTCGCTCACCAGCAGGGACTTCATCTCGGCAAGTCGCTGCGCAAATCGCTCGCCGATGGAAAGCCGATGCCCCCGTTTCGCTTCCACAATCGCGGCAATACGGCCATCATCGGGCGCAATGCGGCGGTCTTCGATTTCGGCTGGCTCAAGCTGAAAGGGCGGATCGGCTGGATGCTGTGGGCGATTGTTCATATCTACCTGCTGACCGGCTTCGAGAATCGTCTTCTCGTCGCCGTGCATTGGCTCTGGCTCTATCTGACCTATGAGCGTGGGGCGCGGCTGATCGCGGATGGCGAGGAGAGCGATCCGACAGGTTGAGATGGCAGACGCGCGGTCGTCTTTTCGCCACTAGGCCGCAATCCGGGAATTTCCGGCTGGCAATGGCGGCTAAGGTCACCTAAGTCCCTTCAGGGACCGAGGACGAAGCCGGAGTTCGGTGGCAATGGGCCAATTGGTGGCCGGCGAGTGGCTGGCGGAAGCAGAGCGGACGATCGGCCCGGATGGTCAGTTCGTCCGGCCGCAGTCGCGCTTCCGCAATTGGATCACCGCTGACGGCAGCGCCGGTCCGAGCGGAGTTGGCGGCTTCGCGGCCGAGCCAGGGCGCTATCACCTCTACGTTTCCTATGCCTGCCCTTGGGCGCATCGTGCCCTGATCTATCGAAGCATTCTCGGCTTGAAGGACTCGATCTCAATCTCGGTCGTTCATCCGGTCAATCCGGTTCAGAGTTGGGAATTTTCAAAGTTTCCGGGCGCGACCGAGGATCATGTCAACGGCAAGAAATACCTCCACGAGATCTATACGGCGGTCGATCCCGATTATAGCGGCAAGGTGACGGTGCCGGTTCTCTGGGACAAGAAGACCGGGACGATCGTCAACAATGAATCCTCCGAAATTATCCGCATGATCGGGCTCAATTCCGAAAAGCTCGGCGGACGAAAAAATCATCTTTATCGCGACGATCTCGCGGGCGAGATCGAGGCGACAAACAAGAACGTCTATCGGGTCAACAATGGCGTCTATCGCAGCGGTTTCGCCAAGAGCCAGGAGGCCTATGACGCGGCGGTCGGCGATCTCTTCGCGGCGCTCGACCTTCTCGAAAAGCAGCTCGACACTTCACCCTATCTGGTCGGCGGCGACATCACCGAATGCGACTGGCGGCTGTTCACGACGGCGATCCGTTTCGACGCCGTCTATGTCGTCCATTTCAAATGCAGCATCCGCCGCTATGCAGACTATCCCAATCTTAACCGGCACCTTCACGCGCTGATCGGATATCCGGGCGTCAAGGAGACCATCCGGATGGATCACATCCGGTACCACTATTTCCGCACGCATCTTCGCATCAATCCCAACGGCATCATTCCCGCCGGTCCGCGCATGGATTGGGAAGACGACAGCGAAATTCCATCCTAGGAACGGGGGCCGTCAGTGCTGACGCTCTATCACTACGATCGATCGACGGCGGCGCAGCGCGTGCGTCTGGCACTCGAGGAAAAGGGCATCCCCTGGCAGAGCATCATCGTCGACACGGCGCGCGGCGATGTCGAGGATCTGCCGGAGGATTATCACCGGCTCAATCCGAAAGGCCTCGTGCCGGTGATTATCCACGACGGTGCCGCCATTCCGGAGTCGCTGGTCATTCTCGAATATCTGGAAGATGTCTTTCCCGCGGTTCCGCTACGGCCCGAGGCGCCGAACGAGCGGGCGCGTATGCGGCTGTGGATGCGCAAGATCGACGAGACGATCCATGTCGCCAGCCGGATCATCGGCGTGTGCATCGTCAACCGCCATATCTACCGGGAGAAGGGCGAGAAGAAGATCGAGAAATACTATGCCGCGATGAAGGACGGCGTCCGCCGCAAGAACGATCTGGTCAATATCGAGCGCGGGCTCGACTCGCCACTTCTGCCGGAGGCGGTGAGGACCTTCCGCTCACTCTTCGAGGAGAAGGATCGCTGGCTGGCGGAGAATGAATGGCTCGCCGGCGGCAGCTATTCTCTGGCCGATGTGGCGCTGGTCGTCTATGTGCGCCGTCTCGAATCCTTCATGATGGCGCCTCTCTGGGGCGATCTGAAACATCTCAACGCCTGGTACGGGCGGATCGCGGCGCGGCCGGCTTATGCCCGCGCCGTCGTTGAGTGGGGCGACGTCACCGAGGACGCCCGCAAGGCGCATGGCACCGAGGCCTTCGCCAAACTCGCCGAGATGTGGAACGCGTGAACGCGTTCCTCTTCGCGGACTAGCGCACCAGAACGTTCCTGAATTGCCAGGGATCGCTCTCGTCGATGTCTTCCGGGAAAAGTCCCGGCCGGTCGGTGAGCGGCGTCCAGTCGGTATAATAGCCCTTCACCGGCCCGAGATAGGGCGTCTGTATTTCGAGGCAGCGGCGATAGTCTATCTCGTCGGTCTCGACGATGCCGGCCTCGCGATTCTCGAGCGCCCAGACCATGCCGGCGATCACGGCGCTCGTCACCTGTAGTCCGGTCGCGTTCTGATAAGGCGCGAGGTCGCGGGTCTCGTCGATCGAAAGCTGTGAACCGAACCAGTAGGCGTTCTTCTCATGCCCATAGAGAAGGACGCCGAGTTCGTCGATGCCGTCGAGAATTTCGGTCTCGTCGAGAATGTGGTGTTCGGGCTGGGCGTTGCCGGCGCGTCCGAACATTTCATGCAGTGACAGCACGGCGTCGTTGGCGGGGTGATAGGCGTAGTGGCAGGTCGGGCGATAGGCGACGTTGTCGCCGTCGCGCAGCGTGAAAAAATCGGCGATCGAGATCGCTTCGTTATGGGTGACGAGAAAGCCGAATTGGGGGCCGGGCGTCGGGCACCAGGTGCGAACCGCAGTGTGGGCGCCGGGCTGGAGCAGGTAGAGACCGGCCTTGCAGCCCAGTTCTTCGAGATGGGCGTTGTCGGGCATCCACTTCTCATGCGTGCCCCAGCCGAGTTCGGCCGGCTGCAGGCCTTCCGAGATGAAGCCTTCGACCGACCACGTATTGACGAAGACGTTCATCGGCTTGGGATTGCGCGAGCGCTGGGTGTCGCGCTCGGCGATGTGGATTCCCTTGACGCCGACATCGCGCATCAGGCGGGCCCAACCGTCGCGATCGTCGGGGCCGGGCTCGGTGAATTCGTGGCCGGTGTCCCTGGCGACATCGACCAGCGCCTGTTTGACGAACCACGAAACCATGCCGGGATTGGCGCCGCAGCAGGAGACGGCGGTGGTGCCGCCGGGGTTCTTCGCCTTTTCTTCGCGCACGGTGTTGCGCAGCGCGTTGTTGGTGCGCGCCTCGGGGCCTGCCGTGCGATCGAAATAGAAGCCCGGCCACGGTTCGACGACGGTGTCGATGTAAAGCACGCCGAGCTCGCGGCAAAGCCGCATGATGTCGAGCGAGGAGGTATCGACCGAGAGGTTGACGCAGAAGCCTTGCCCGTCGCCGGCGGTCAGAAGCGGCTCGAGGAGATGCCGGTATCTGTCCTTGGTGACCGCCTGATGGATAAAGCGGATGCCGTGCTTGTCGAGGATGGCGCGATCGCTGTCGTCGGGGGCGATGACGACGAAGCGGGACTTATCGAACTCGAAATGCCGTTCGATCAGCGGCAGGGCGCCGCGGCCGATCGAGCCGAAACCAATCATGACGATGGGACCGTCGATCCGGGCATGAACGGGCCAGTCGGCCATGGTTGGTCTCCTTTTGGGAAAGAATCATGGGGTTCGGCCGCGCAAAAGCGCAAGTCCTCGGCAGGTGATGAGAAATATGGCTGGCCGAGTCAACCCGCGCTGTGCGGTGATGCCGCCAATTCGAGGCGCGGGCGTTGACCTTCCGCCGATCCGCGATAGGTGGCATTCGGGCGTCGAATTCGGAAAGGACCAGCCATGAAGGCCTGCTGGAGAGCGCCGATTTTCGTCGGCGCCGTCATTGTTGCCCTCGGCGGGGCGCATGCGGCGGAGACGCCGCCGCGGTCCGGCAATGCGGTCTTCGACCGTGCCGTCGACATCGTCAATCAGGAATTCTACCGGCCGGCCGAACTCGACGCTTTCAATAGAAGCGTCGGTGAAGTCCTCGCGGGGATGGACGGGTTAGCCGGCGCCAACCGGGCCACGGTCGATGCGGCTCTCGCCGCCCTGCTGGCGAACCTGGAGACCTCCCACACGGCCCGCTTCACCGCCGACAGCGTCGCCTATTACGAACTTCTCGATGTCTTCCGCTTCAACTATCGCCGCGAATTGCGACGCCTTTTCCCGCCGGATGGCGAGATTGCTTATGAGGGCATCGGCATTGCGACGCGGCAAATCGACGGCAAGATTTTCGTCAGCAATGTCTATGACGGCGGGCCGGCGTCGCGGGCCAACATTAAAGTTGGTGACGAGATTCTGACGACCGATGGCGCACCCTTCGCCGAAATTGGCTCGTTCGAGGGCAAGGCGGGTCGCGAGGCCGTGCTGACGCTGCGGCGGCGGCAAAACGGGCCGGAAATGAGCCTCAAGGTCCGGGTCGAGGCTCTCCAGCCGTCCGAAGCCCTGCTCGAGGCGATTTCCGACAGCGTCAGAGTCGTCAATCGCGGCGACCGCCGGATCGGCTATGTCCGCATCTGGTCTTACACGCGCGACGAGGTTGGGCGGATTCTCAACTATGAGCTCGGCGGCGGGCGGCTTGCCGATGTCGACGGTCTGGTTCTCGATCTCCGCAGCCGCTGGGGCGGGGCGCCGGCCGACGCCGCCGAAATTTTTCTCGGCGGAACTCCGGACATGGAGATGATCGAGAATGACGGCGACACCCGCTTCATCAATACGCGCTGGAGGAAGCCGGTGGTGGCGATCATCGATGAGGGAACGCGGAGCGGGATGGAGATCTTCGCCAACGCACTCAAGTCGAACGATATCCCCCTGGTCGGGACGCCGTCCGCCGGCGATGTCGTCGCCGGGCGCGGCTTTCTTCTGCCCGACGATAGTCTTCTGGAGCTTGCCGTCGCCGATGTCGTCGTTGACGGCAAGCGGCTCGAAGGTAATCCGGTCGAGCCGGACGTCGTGGTTCCCTTCGATATCCGCTATGCCGACGGGGCCGATCCGCAGCTCGAGGCAGCGCTCGACGAAATGACGCAGCTTCTTTCCGAAGGCTAGATCGCGAAAGCGTCTCGCCGTCGGTTCTTCCCAAGCTACTATCGGGTCATCAGACCGTGACCCCGCGAGGCATCGATGAGCGCGCTTGCCGACAAGAATCCATTGCTTGGAACCTGGACGACGCCTTTCGCCGTGCCGCCCTTCGGGGAAATTCGCGAGGAGCACTATCGTCCGGCTTTCGAGGCGGCGATCGGCGAACAGAAGGCGGCGGTCGACGCCATCGTCGACGATCCCGCCGAGCCGGGTTTCGACAACACCATCGCCGCGTTGGAGCGGAGCGGGCTTCTTCTCGACCGGGTCGCGTCGGTTTTCTTCAACCGCGCCGGGGCCGATACGAACGAGACGATCCAGGCGATCGAGCGGGAGATGGCGCCGGTGCTTGCCCGTCACGCCAGCCAGATCAGCCTCAACGGGGCTCTGTTCAAGCGGATCGACACGCTCTGGGCGCGGCGCGACGAACTCGGTCTCACGCCGGAACAGAAGCAGGTCCTTGACCGCTATCACACCAATTTTCTGCGCGCCGGCGCCGGGCTCGACGCTGCCGGCAAGAAACGTCTCGCCGAAATCACCGAGCGCCTGGCGAGCCTCGGCACGCAGTTCGGACAGAATGTGCTTGCCGACGAGAACGGCTTCACGCTGGTTCTCGACGGCGAGGACGATCTTGCCGGCCTGCCGGCATTCGTGCGCTCGGCGGCGGCGCGCGCGGCGGAAGATCGCGGCCTCAAGGGCAAGCATGTCATCACGCTGTCCCGGTCGAGCATCGAGCCCTTCCTGCAGTTTTCCAGGCGTCGCGATCTCCGCGAGAAGGCGTTTCAGGCCTGGGTCCGGCGCGGCGAGAATGACGGCCCGACCGACAATCGTCCGATCATCGCCGAAACGATCCGGCTTCGCGCGGAGCGGGCGCGGCTTCTGGGTTTCGAGACCTTCGCCGACTACCGGCTCGCCGATACCATGGCGAAGACGCCGGCGGCGGCGCGCGAGCTTCTCGAAACCGTCTGGACGCAGGCGCGGCGAAAGGCGGCGGGCGAGGAGGCGGAGCTTCAGGACTATGCCGCCGCCGAGGGCGGCAATTTCAAGATCGCTCCCTGGGACTGGCGCTATTACAGCGAGGCGGTGCGCAAGCGCCGCTTCGCCTTCGACGACACCGAACTGAAACCCTATCTGCAACTCGACAAGATGATCGAGGCGGCGTTTTTCGCGGCGAACCGCCTGTTCGGCCTTTCCTTCAAGGAGCGCCACGACGTTCCGGTCTATCACCCCGATGTTCGCGTCTGGGAGGTAACCGGCCGCGACGGCCGTCATGTCGGTCTCTTCTATGGCGATTATTTCGCCCGTTCGTCGAAGCGGAGCGGCGCCTGGATGAGCACCTTCCGCGACCAGAACCGGTTCGACGGCGAGGTCAGCCCGATCGTCGTCAATGTGATGAATTTCTCAAAGCCGCCGGAGGGCGAGACGGCGCTTCTCTCCTTCGACGACGCCCGGACGCTCTTCCACGAATTCGGCCACGGCCTGCACGGGCTTCTTTCCAACGTCACCTACCCGCTGCTTTCGGGTACCCATGTCGCCCGGGATTTCGTCGAACTCCCCTCGCAGCTTTACGAGCACTGGCTGGAGCAGCCCGAAATTCTCCGCCGCTTCGCGCTTCACGCCGAGACCGGCGAGCCGATGCCGGAGGCACTGCTGGAAAAAGTGCTGGCGGCGCGGACCTTCAATCAGGGCTGGGCGACGGTCGAATACACATCGTCGGCGCTGGTCGATCTCGATCTTCATCGTCTGTCGGCGGGAAGCGGTGACGATGTCATCGCGCTTGAAAAGGAGACGCTCGGCAGGATCGGCATGCCGGAGGCGATCGTCATGCGCCATCGGACGCCGCATTTCGCCCATATCTTCTCGGGCGATTATTACGCCGCCGGCTACTATTCGTATCTGTGGTCGGAGGTTCTCGACGCCGACGCCTTCGCTGCCTTCAAGGAGGCGGGCGATGTCTTCGATCCGGAGACGGCGAAGCGGCTCCACGATCACATCTATTCGGCTGGCTATCTGCGCGACCCGGCCGAGGCCTACAAGGCCTTCCGCGGCCGCATGCCGACCAGCGAGGCGCTTCTCAAAAAGCGGGGGTTGGATCAGCCGGCCTGACGGTCGGCTGAATTCTCTAGGCGACGAGTTGCAGCGCCGCCGCTTCGTGAGCCGGCTGACCGCTGGCGACGAGCTTGCCGGAAGCGCCGGCGAGCGCACCCTGCTCAAGCTCCAGCCCAAGGAAACGACGACGCAGAACCGGCGCCGGCATTTTGAGCTTGCGCGTATGCTCGGCCGAAAAACCGAAGCGAACGTAGTAGGGCGCGTCGCCGACGAGCAGGATCGCGCGGTGCCCGAGCGTTGCGGCGCGTTCGATCGAGGCGACCATCAGCGCCGAGCCGATGCCACCGGCCTGATAGGCCGGGTCGACGGCGAGCGGCCCCAGCAGGAGGGCAGGGCGGTCGTCGCCGGCATGGACGTGCCAGAGCCGCACCGAGCCGACGATTTCGCCGCCGTCGCGGGCGACCAGCGCCAGGCCCTCGGCGGGCAACCGGCCCTGTCGCAGGCGTTCGGACGGCTTCAGCGTGCGCTGAATGCCCATGGCGCGGTCGAGCAGGAGTTCCCGGGCGCCGGCCTCGGCCGGCGCCTCTTCACCGATATGGAACATCGTTCCGCCCTCAGATCACGTAGGATTTGAGTGGCTCGAAGCCGTTGAAGGCGACCGAGGCGTAGGTCGTCGTATAGGCGCCGGTCCCCTCGATCAGGACCTCGTCGCCGATCGACAGCGACACCGGCAATTCGTACGGCGTCTTCTCATAGAGGACGTCGGCGGAATCGCAGGTCGGCCCGGCGATGACGCAAGCCGACTTGGCGTCGCCGTCGCGCTCGGTGCGGATCGGATAGCGGATCGCCTCGTCCATCGTCTCGGCGAGACCGCCGAACTTGCCGATGTCGAGATAGACCCAGCGCACGGGATCGTCCGCCGCCTTCTTGGAGACGAGCACGACCTCGGCCTTGATCAGGCCGGCGTCGCCGACCATGCCGCGGCCGGGCTCAATGATCGTCTCGGGAATGCGGTTGCCGAAATGCTTGCGCAGCGCGCCGGAGATCGCCTGGCCATAGGCCTTCACCAGCGGAATTTTCTTGATGTATTTCGCCGGGAAGCCTCCGCCGAGATTGACCATGCGCAGTTGGATGCCGCGCTCGGAGAGCGTGCGGAAAATCTGCGAGGCCGCGGCCAGCGCGGAATCCCACGCCTTCGGGTTCGGCTGCTGCGAGCCGACATGGAAGGACACGCCATAGGCGTCGAGGCCCGAGCGGTGGGCGTGTTCGAGCACGGTGATGGCGAGTTCGGGCACGCAGCCGAATTTGCGCGACAGCGGCCATTCGGCGCCGGCGCCGTCGCAAAGGATGCGGCAGAAGACCTTGGCGCCGGGCGCGGCGCGCGCGACCTTGTCGACTTCCTCGACGCAGTCGACGGCGAAGAGGCGGATGCCGCGATCGAAGGCGGCGGCGATGTCGCGCTCCTTCTTGATCGTGTTGCCGAAGGAAATCCGGTAGGGCGTCGCGCCGGCGGCGAGCGCCATGTCGATTTCGGCGACGCTGGCGCAATCGAAGCTCGAGCCGAG
Source organism: uncultured beta proteobacterium (assembly GCA_963837675.1). GTDB lineage: Bacteria > Pseudomonadota > Gammaproteobacteria > Burkholderiales > Burkholderiaceae_C > Rubrivivax. The sequence goes on from CAWIOH010000017.1 coordinate 34,931, forward strand.
ATCGGCGAGAAGCTTGAGCACTTCCGGAGCCGGGTTGGCCTTGACCGCGTAATAGACGCGGCTGTCCGGCATGGCGCGGGCGAAGGAATTGTAGTTCGCACGGACCACGTCGAGGTCGAGGACGAGGCAGGGGCCTTCGGGTCGTCGGGCGCGGAGGAATTCGCGGATACGGTCGGTCATTCTCGGGCACTCCCAAGCAAAAAGCGTTGAAACCGCCGGCCGCCTGGTTTCCGGAGGATCGCGATGGAGACGATCGTTCCGTTACGTCGGCAACCGGTTTGCCGGCTGATGCCGGCTGGTTTGCGGGTGGAGGTCGATCAAGCGGACAGGGCAGTCCGCTTGTTCGCTGCCTTCGCTTGGATCGGGAGTTCCCGTTCCGCACGCCCGGCAAGATGTAGATGCCTCTTCAGTGACCCCGGCCTTTGGAGGGCCGGCAGAGACTAAAAAAGCCCGCTACGTCGTTGCTTTAAGCCGCGTCCTTCGAAGCGTCCGGGACCTTCCCGGCGGTTCGCCCTCGGACTTGGTGCGACCACAGGCACGTGCGAATTTGGGCAGGGCGACGTATGCCCGAATGGTTTCACAATCAAGAATTTTTTGGCCCAGAGCCAAAAAAAATCGAAGGGAGGCCCTGCGGGTCGCCTCGAGGGGCCCTTCAGACTAGTTTGACCGGCCACATCTAGGCCAGACGGGAAAGCGCGCGTGAACGAGACCGTCGTCGGGGAAAAAGGCATGGCCGTGGCGCCGCACCGGGCGGCGGCGGAGGCGGCTGCCGAGGTCATGCGCGAGGGCGGCAACGCGCTCGAGGCGATGATCGCGGCGGCGGCGACGATCGCGGTCGTCTATCCGCACATGAACTCGATCGGCGGCGACGCCTTCTTCCTGATCGCCCAGCCCGGCAGGCCGGTGCGCGCCATTGACGCCGGGCGCCGCCGGCTCGCTCGCCACCATCAGCGCTACCGCAAGAAGGGCTACGACACCGTGCCGCCGCGCGGTCCGGATGCGGCGCTGACCGTCGCCGGAGCAGTCTCGGGCTGGAAGCTCGCCGGTGAGATCGCGACGGCGCTCGGCGGCCGGATCGACCGCCGCGAGCTTCTCGCCGACGCCATCGCCGGGCGCGCGAGGGCATCGTCGTCAGCCGCTCGCAGTCGGAAATGGCGACAAGGAGCATTGAGGATCTTGGCGCCGTGCCGGGCTTCGCCGAAGCATTTCCTGGTCGACGGCAAGGCGCCGGAGATCGGCAGCCGGCTGAAACTCGAGAAGCTATCGCCGACACGCTCGATCATCTGGCCCATGCCGGCTTCGACGATTTCTACCGGGGCGATGTCGCGGCGGAGATCGCCGCCGATCTGGAGGAGGTCGGCAGCCCGGTGACGCGCGCAAGACCTTCGCAAGCACGAGGCGCGGCTGGTCAAGCCGCTCTCGCCTGAGGCTCGACGACGCGACCGTCTACAACACGACCGCCGCCGACCCAGGGGCTTGCCTCTCTGATCATCCTCGGCCTGTTCGATCGGCTGGGCGTCAAGCGCGGCGAGAGTTTCGACCACATCCACGGCCTGATCGAGGCGACCAAGCGCGCCTTCGCCGTCCGCGATGCCGAAGTCACCGACCCGCGCTATCGTCGAGGATCTCGCGCCGTTTCCTCGAACCCGACTGGCTCGACGAGGAGGCGGCGCCGATCGACCGCGCGGCGCGCGGCGCCCTGGGGCAGGGATGCTGCCGACGGCGACACGATCTGGATGGGAGCGATCGACCGCAACGGCCTCGCCGTCTCGTTCATCCAGTCGCTGTTCTGGGAATACGGTTCGGGCGTCGTCCTGCCGAGGACCGGCATCCTCTGGCAGAACCGCGGAGCCAGCTTCTCGCTCGACCGCAGGCGCTCAATCCGCTCGTCGCCGGGCGAAAGCCGTTCCACACGCTCAATCCGCCGCTGGCCCGCTTCGACGACGGCCGGAGCATGACCTATGGCTCGATGGGCGGCGACGGGCCAGCCGCAGTTCCAGTCGGCAGATCTTCACCCGCATGTCCGTTTCGGCATGGACCTGGGCGAGGCGATCGACGCGCCGCGCTGGCGGCTCGGGCGAACCTGGGGCCAGTGACGCGGCCGAGCTTGGTGTCGAAAACCGGTTCGACCCCGACGTGATCGAGCGCGCTCGAGCAGGCCGGCCATCGATATCGAGATGCTCGAGCCCGCCTATGCCGACAGCATGGGCCATGCCGGCACGATCGTGCGGCGGCCGGACGGGCGGTTGCTCGGCGCGTCCGATCCGCGCTCGCGACGGCGCGGCGGTGGCGGTGTGAAGACCGCCGCGACGCCATAGCGGCTTTCGGTGCCTCAGAATCGTGCAAGGTTCTTCCATGCTGATTGCAGCCGATCCCGTACACGCCTTTGTCGATTATCCCGGACGTGCCGGTCGCCCATGCGCCGGACGGGCCGCTCGCCGGGCTGACTTTCGGCGGTCAAGGACATCTTCGACGTCGCCGGCTACAAGACCGGCTGCGGCAATCCCGACGAAGACGGCTGAAAGGTCGCCCGCCGACCGCCCATGCGCCGGCGGTCGCGCGCGCTTCTCGACGCCGGCGCGCGCTTCGTCGGCAAGACCCATACGGCGGAACTCGCCTTCTCGCTCGACGGTCGCAACGATCATTTCGGGACGCCGATCAATCCCGCCGGCGCCGGGCCGCGTTCCCGGCGGCTCGTCGTCCGGTTCGGCGTCGGCGGTGGCCGGCGGGCTCGTCGATTTCGCGCTCGGCAGCGACACCGGCGGCTCGGTGCGTGGGCCGGCGTCGATGTGCGGCACTGATCGGCTTGCGGCCGACCCACGGCCGTATCGACATCGGCGGTGTGATGCCGCTGTCGCCGAGCCTCGATACGGTCGGCTGGTTCGCGCGGAGCGCCGACATCTACGAGCGCGTCGGCGCGGTGCTTCTCGGCGAGGACGTCGCCGGACCGGCGCTCGGTCGCATGGTGGTCGCCGAGGACGTCTACGCGCTCCTTCTCGGCGACGGCAGAAGACGCGGCGCTGCGGCCGGCGATGGCGCGGGTCGCCGAGCATCTCGAAGCCGGCCGGTGCGCCGATGATCGCGGCGGACGGCCTGTCGGCGTGGGCGCAGGTGTTCCGCACCATCCAGGGCTTCGAAGCGTGGCAGGCGCACGGCGCGTGGATCGAGCCGAGAAGCCCGAAGCTGAGCGCGGCGATTGCCGGCCGGTTCGAGGCGGCAAGCCGTATCAGCGGGAAGCAATATCGCGCGGCGGAGGCAAAGCGCGGCGAGATCCGCGAGCAGCTCGGCGGCCATCTTGGCGACGATACGGTGATCGTCCTGCCGACGCTGCCGACGATCGCGCCGCGTATCGACGCGGGCGAGGCGGTGTTCGAGGACTTCCGGGCCCGGGCGCTGCCAGCTCCTGTGCGGCGCCGGGTCTGTCGGGCTTCCCGCAGATCTCGTTGCCGCATCGGTGACGTCGATGGGCTGCCCGCTCGGCCTTTCGCTGATCGGGCCGCCCGGGCAGAGACCGCGCCCTGATCGCACTCGCGCGGGCGATCCTGTGGGAATCGTAGGCTGTCGCCTCGATTTGGCCGCTACTGAGTTGGCGTAGTCGCCCGCGGAACCCCGGATCATGACCAGACGTCATCTCATCTACCGTTCGCTACTGTTGGCGGCCATCGTTCTCGGGTCTGCCGGTCGCATCCGGCCGCGGCGCATCCGCACGTCCTCGTCGACGCAAAAGCCGAGGTCGTTTTCGACCAAAGCGGGCGATCGCCGCCGTCCGCCACATCTGGCGGTTCGATCCGGCGTTCAGCGCCTTCGCCGTTCAGGGTCTCGACACCGACGGCGACGGCAAGCTTTCGGACGCCGAACTCGCGCCGCTCGCCAAGGTCAACGTCGAGTCGCTGAAGGAGTTCGACTTCTTCACCTATCTGACCGTCGGAACCAACGAGCTCGATTTCGTCGCAGCCGAAGGAATACTGGCTCGAGCTTCACGGCGACCAGCTGACGCTCTTCTTCACTCTGCCGCTGAAGGCGCCGGTCGCGGTCGGCCCGGAGACGACGCTCGAAGTCTTCGACCCGGAATATTTCGTCGCATTCAATTTCATCAAGGACGATCCGGTCACGCTCGACGGCGCGCCGGACGGATGCGCCGCCGCTTATTATCCGCCGCATGAACTCGACGACGCAGACCATGGCCGTGCTCGGCGGCGATCCCGCAAGATCAGCGCGAATTGCCGCCGGAACTCGCCAGCGCGGCGGTCGATCTGGCCAATATCGCCAAAATCACATGCCCCTGAGCCGACCGCGCCGGAATAACGCGCTCCGGATCGGCGCCGTCGCCCTGGCGCTTGTGGTCATGGTCGGGATCGCCGTAGAAGCCTCGGCCGCGACCAGCCCCTTCGGCATAGCCACGCCCCGATTCCACCGGAGGCTTCGGTGGACCCTTGGCGCCGGTCTTCGCGTGGATTGCGGTGCGGCAGGCGGAATTCTACCGGACGCTGACCGGCGCGCTTTCCGGGATCAAAGACGACGGCCGTGCGGTGTGGCTCCTGCTTCTGGTCAGCTTCGTCTATGGCGTTTTTCACGCTGCCGGGCCGGGACACGGCAAGGCGGTGATCAGCGCCTATGTCGTGTCGTCGGGCGAGACGGTGCGGCGCAGCGTCGGGATTTCCTTCGCCGCCGCTTTCGTTCAAGCCCTGACCGCGATTGCGATCGTTTCGGTGGCGGCGATCGTCTTTCAGGTCACCGCGCAGTCCATGACGCGCGCGACTGAATGGATCGAAATCGCCAGTTACGCCCTGATCGTTCTCGTCGGCGCGTGGATGCTCTGGTCCAAGACATTCGGTGGCGGCAATCACCACCACCACCACAGTCACCACCACCACCACAGTCACGGCCAGGCCACGACCACGACCACGACCACGAAGATGGACATCCGACGGCGCGCCCGTCTCGGAAAAAATCAAGCTTGGCCGCGGCTTGGTCGGCAATCGTCGCGGTCGGAATCAGGCCCTGTTCGGGTGCGATCATCGTGCTGGTCTTTGCGCTGGCGCAGGGGCTGTTCTTCGCCGGTGTCGCCGCAACGCTGGTCATGGCGCTGGGCACGGGCCTGACGGTGGCTGCGCTCGCGATCCTTGCGGTTTCGGCGAGAGGCGCGGCGCTTCGCCTGGCTGGCACGGAATTGGCCGTCGCCACCGGTCTCGTCAGGACGGTCGAAATCGTCGCCGCGCTTGCGGTTATGCTGCTGGGACTTCTGCTTCTCGGCGGGGCGCTGGCCAGCGGGTTGCCCGGCTAGCTCGTTTATTCGGCGGCGGCGAGGGCGGACTCGCGCCGCGCCAGACGCTGTCGGATGGCGTCGCCAAAGGCCGCGAACAATTTCTTCGAAGGCTCGTCCCGATCGATCCAGTATTCGGGATGCCATTGCACGCCCAGCGTAAAGGCCGGCGCGTCGGCGACGCGGACCGCTTCCACCGTACCGTCGGGCGCGGTGGCCTCGACGACGAGCCCTTCGCCCAGACGGTTGATCGCCTGACGATGGAGGGAATTCACCTCGATCGTATCGGTGCGGAAGATTCGGGAGAGCAGTCCGCCCGGTTCGATATTCACGGATCTGGCGAATGGCGAAGCGTTCGTCCCTGGATTCGGATTTCGGCGCACGATGGTCCCACCGCCCCTCGATTTCCTGAAGTTCGGAAAAAAGGCTGCCGCCGAGGGCGACGTTCAGTTCCTGCATCCCGCGGCAAACCGCAAAAAGCGGGATGCCGCGTTGGATGGCCGCCTTGATCAGAGGCAGGGTCATGGCGTCACGGGCGGGATCGTGCGGTTCGGCGCGCGGGTCGGCGGCGGCCCCGTAGCGCTCCGGATGCACATTGGTCCGGCTGCCGGTCAATAAAACGCCGTCGACCCGGTCAAGCAGGGCGTCGATATCGATGGCGTCGGCAAGCGAGGGAACGATTACCGGGATACCGCCGACACCGGCCGTGATGGCGCGCAGATAGGTCTCGACGACGCCGTGCCAACGGTAATCGTCGAATTCCCGTTTGTCGCCGGGAAGGGCGATGAGGGGGGTGATTCTGGGAGCTCTGGCCATGATCATTCGAATTGCCGGCATCTGCGCTTCCGGATCGGCCGAAGCGCGCCAACTTCTGCTGAAAGTCGGCCCTCAACCGACGCTCGTCAAGAGACCAGGGCAGGGTTTTTTTGCTTTATCGGTCGGAGACGCAGTTTCCGGACCTCGGGAACAGCCGGCTTTTTTCTCGCCAGAATCGGCGCAAAGAATGGGGGCTGTGGCGTGTGGCAGGATGACGCCGGGCCGACACTGTCGCACAATCATATGCGGTTGACCTTGGCCGATATGTCGTGATCTTGGGCTGTCTTGGCGGGGCGCGCGTTTGGAAGTCGGTGGAGGAGTGGGCATGGGTCTCGAGGCGGTTACCCTCGACGACAAATACGATCTCGACAGGCACCGGATTCTGATCACCGGAACCCAGGCGATCGTGCGGCTGACGCTGATGCAGCAGGCGCGTGACCGGCGGGCCGGCAAGAACACGGCGGCTTATGTCACCGGCTATCGCGGCTCGCCGCTGGGCGGGCTCGACCAGCAGTTCTGGCGCGCGTCCCAGGTTCTGGAGCCGCGCAACATCGTCTTCCAGCCGGCGATCAACGAGGATCTCGCCGCGACGGCGCATGTGGGGCGCGCAGCAGGCCGAGATGCGCGGCGAGGGCCGCTTCGACGGCGTCTTCGGCATCTGGTACGGCAAGGGCCCGGGCGTCGACCGGGCGGGCGACGCGCTTCGACCACGCCAATCTCGCCGGCACCTCGCCCTGGGGCGGCGTGCTCGCGCTGATGGGCGACGACCATGTCTGCGAATCCTCGACGACGGCGCACCAGTCGGAATTCGCCTTCGTCGACGCGATGATCCCGATCCTTCAGTCCGGCCGGCGTCCAGGAGATCATCGACTACGGTCTCATCGGCTATGCGCTGTCGCGCTATGCCGGCGTCTGGGTCGGACTGAAATGCGTCAAGGACACGGTCGAATCGACCGCGACGATCGACGGCGCGCCCGACCGGGTGGCGACCGATCATCCCCGCACGCGTTCCCGCTGCCGCCGGGCGGCCTCAACATCCGACCGAGCGACCATCCGCTCGCCCAGGAAGAGCGTCTGCACGAGCACAAGATTCCGGCGGCGCTGGCCTTCCTGCGGGCGAACGCGCCCGGACCGGATCGTGCTCTCCGGCGGCCGGGCGCCGCGGTTCGGCATCGTCACGCGGCAAGAGCTATCTCGACGTGCTGCAGGCGCTCGACGAACTCGGCATCGACGAGGTGCGCGCCGCCGACCTCGGCATTCGAGCTTCTCAAGGTCGCCTGCACCTGGCCGCTCGAGCCGGTGATGATCCGCGAGCTTCGCGCGCGGTCTCGAGAAGATCATCGTGGTCGAGGAGAAGCGCGGCCTGATCGAGCCGCAGATCAAGGAGATCCTCTACGGATCGGCCAACGCCGCCGGCGATGGTCGGCAAGCGGGACGAGGCGGGCGCATGGCTGCTTCCCGTCGAAGGGCGCGCTCGATTCGAACGAGATCGCCATCGCGATCGGCGAGCGGCTCGTCGACGCGCATCCGGACGAGGCGCTGTCGCGGCGCGTGGCGGCCCTCAAATCGGCGCCAGGCGATGCTGGCCGCGACGCGCGATATCGTCGACGCGACCGGCCTATTTCTGTCCGGGCTGTCCGCACAATTCCTCGACGGTCGTGCCCGAGGGCTCGCGCGCCTATGCCGGCATCGGCTGCCACTACATGGCGCAGTCGATGGACCGCGCGACCGAGGGCTATACCCAGATGGGCGGCGAGGGCGCCAACTGGGTCGGCGAGGCGCCTTTCTCGACGCGCGGCCACGTCTTCCAGAATATCGGCGACGGCACCTACAACCATTCCGGCCTCCTGGCGATCCGCGCCGCGGCGGCCGCCGGCGTCAACATCACCTACAAGATCCTCTTCAACGACGCCGTCGCGCATGACCGGCGGCCAGACCGATGGATGGCGGCCTGACCGTCGAACGCATCGCCGACCAGGTGCGCGGCGGAGGGCGCCAAGCGGATCGTCATCGTCTCGGACGAGCCGGAACAATATGCCGTCGGCACGCCCTGGCCGCTCGGGGACGACGATCCATCACCGCGACGAACTCGATGCGGTGCAGCGCGATCTTGCCGGGGTCGGCGGCCTGTCGGTGCTGATCTACGACCAGACCTGCGCCGCCGAGAAGCGGCGGCGGCGGAAGCGCGGCAAGTCTCGCCGATCCCGATCAGCCGTGTCGTCATCAACGAACTGGTCTGCGAGGGATGCGGCGATTGCGGCGTCCAGTCGAACTGCGTGGCGATCGTGCCGGTCGAGACCGAGTTCGGCCGCAAGCGCGCGATCGACCAGTCGAACTGCAACAAGGACTTCTCCTGCCTCAAGGGCTTCTGCCCGAGCTTCGTCACCGTCCATGGCGCACGGCCGAAGGCCGCGCCGGCCTGCCGGACGCGACTTCGACCTGCCCGAGCCGGCGCTGCCGGCGCTCGACCGGCAACTATGCGATCCTCGTCACCGGCGTCGGCGGCACCGGCGTCGTCACCATCGGCGCGCTGATCGCCATGGCGGCCCATCTCGACGGCAAGGGCGCCGGGGTGATCGACATGGCGGGCCTCGCCCAGAAGGGCGGCGCGGTGACCACGCCATGTCCGGCATCGCGCCGAGCGCCGGCGACATCAAGGCGATCCGCATCGCCGCCGGCGGCGCCGACGTGTTGCTCGGCTGCGACATGGTGGTCGCCGGCTCGGCGCGAAGCGCTGGCCGCGATCGTCGCCGGGCGCGACGCGCGTCTTCGTCAATACGCCACGAGACCTATCCGGGCGATTTCACCCGCGATGCCGATTTCACCCTGCCGACGCGGCGCCATCCTGGACGACGATCGAGACCGCGCCGGCGCAGGGCGGACGCCGTGATCGATCGATGCGACGCGAGATCGCCACCGCGCTGCTCGGCGATTCGATCGCGGCCAACATGTTCATGCTCGGGCTTCGCCTGGCAGTCCGGCGCGATCCCGTTGTCGCGCGCGTGCGATCGAGCGGGCGATCGAACTGAACGGCGTCGATGTGGCCATGAACAAGGCGGCCTTCGCCTGGGGCCGGCGCGCGGCGGTCGAACCGGACGGCGGTCGCCGCATCGCCGAGGCCAGCTGGCGCCGCGACCGGAGCCGGCCGTGCCGCAAACGCTCGACGATCGGATCGCGCGCCGCGTCGCGTTCCTGACCGCCTATCAGGATGCAGGCCTATGCGGCGCTATGCCGAGATGGTCGGCGCATCGCGCGCGAGGCCGAGGCGAGGGCTGCGCCGGGCGCGACGCGCTCACCGCAGGCCGTGGCGCGCAATCTCTTCAAGCTGATGGCGATCAAGGACGAATACGAGGTGGCGCGGCTGTTCACCGACGGTCTCGTTCCGCCGCCAGCTTCGGCGGCGAGTTCGCCGGCTGGGGACGGCTGGAGTTCCATCTGGCGCCGCCGCTTCTGGCGCAGGCGCGACCCGGTGAGCGGGCACCTGAAGAAACAGACTTCGGGCCGTGGATGCATGACGCGTCTTCCGGGTTCTGGCGAGCCTGCAAGCGGCTTCGCGGCACGCGCTTCGATCTCTTCGGCTACAGCGCCGAGCGGAAGACTCGAGCGGCGCGCTGCTCGCCGAATACCGGCGAGACGCTCGCGGCAATCCTCGCCGATCTCACGCCGGAGCGGTATGGCGCAGGCGGTGGCGCTCGCCCAATGGCCGGCAGAAGATGCGCGGCTTCGGCCATGTCAAGGCGGAATCCATCGCCGTCGCGCGCGCCGACGGCGGCGGCGCGGCCGCGCGGCGTTCCTGGCCGCTCCCGCCGATATCGCGCGAGGCGGCCGAGTAGCCCCGCCCGCTGCTATTTGAGCGACTGATCCGGCCTTCGACCTCCGGCGCGACGCTGCCGCTGGCGGCGACATAGTCGATGACCTGCGAGGCCATCAGCGTCGCGTCGATCGGGTCGATCGAGCTGCTTGCCCTTACCGAAGGCGGTGTAGCCGTCGCCGCCGCCGGCCATGAAGTCGTTGGTCGCCAGCGTATAGGTCTTCGCCGTCGTCGAGCGGCGCGCCGCCGACCGTCACCGACCTGACCCGCTCGCCGGCCGGCTTGTCGAGATCGACGTCGACGGTCATGCCGGAAACCTGCGGGAAACGGCCGGCGCCGTTCTCGACCTGGCTGAAGCCGTTCTCGAGCGCGGCGCGAGATGTCTGCGCCGGTCAGTTCGAGCTTGACCGTCTTGTTGCCGAAGGGCAGCTCGGCGAGGATGTCGCCGCGGGTCAGGTCGGTGCCGGCCTCATATTCGCTTGTCGGCGCGGATGCCGCCGCCATTGGTGATGGCGACGTCGGCGTCGACCGCCTCGCGCATCGCGTCGGCGATCAGGTTGCCGATCGCGGCTTCCCCGCCGCGCACCGTCGGCCCGGCGGCTGTCGAGCGGCGTCGTCGGTCGTGCCGATCTCGACCTCGAGTTCGTGGTCGAGCTTGTCCTGTAGGTCTTGACCAGCGCCGCGATCGTCGGGGTCGGGCTCGACCGATCCCTGGTGTCGATGATGCGGAAATCCGGCTGCCAGGAGATCGAAACCTTGCCGTCCTTTTCGGTGCTTGTCGACGGTGAGGTCGGTGACGACGACGCGTTCGCCCTGCGAGCCCGACTCGGTCAGCGCGGTGCTTGCCGTTGAAAAAGGTCAGCAGATGCTCGTCATGGCCGGACAGGATGAGGTCGGCGGCGTTGGCGCGGGCCAGCGCGAAGTCGACGTCGACCGGTGTGTGCACGACGGCGACGACGATATCGGCGCCTGCGTCGCGCAGATCCTCGGCGGCGTCGATGCCGGTCTCGATCGAGTCGAGCGAAGGCTGATGTCGCCGGGGTGGAGACCACGACCGTGTCCTCGGTGGTCAGGCCGTAGAAGCCGACCTTGATCGCCGTCGACCTCGACGATCCGGTCGTCGATCGTGTTCGCCGGCGCGCTGCCGTCCGGCTCGAGATGTTCGAGGAGATGATCGGGAATTTCGCCTCGCCGATGCGGGTCTGGAAATTCTCCGGGCCGAAATCGAACTCGTGATTGCCGGGCACCATCATGTCGACGCCCATGTGGTTGAGGATGTCGATGATGTGCGCGCCCTTGTCGATGCCGGAGAGCAGCGAGGGCGACAGCGTGTCGCCGGAATGGACGAAGAAGATCGTTGCCCCTTGGCGCGCTCGGCTTCGACGACGGCGGCAAGCCGGGCGAAGCCGCCGCGGCCGTCCTCTTCCTCCATGCGGTCGATGTCGTTGGTCTGCACGAAGCTCACTTGATCGTTTCGGCGAAGGCCGCGACGGGCGCCGGCAGGGAGAGAGCGAGGCCAGCGCCGAGGCCAGGGCGAGAAAACGGATCTGCGGTTCATCGGCGATCTCTCCAACTGGACTACGCACGATTGCAGAGTCGTTTCGGGCTATCGGCGAATAGTTGCAAGCGAATGACGGCGAGTCACGCCTGAAAGGACGTCGGTCTGCAAATTTTCGGCCACTGGGTAGCGCGCGCATGTGTCCGGCCTCTCGTGATATTCGCGCTGTTGTCGCAGGCGGTTGGAACTCCGGGGACAAGGCCCTATTCTCACCCGCAATGGAAACGCCGGCCACCGGAACGACCGCGCCAAACGGCGCTTCCGAAAATCCACATTGCCTGCCGGCCACCCGCCGATCGCTTCGGCCGGATCGGCGTGCTTCTCGTCAATCTCGGCTCGCCGGCAGGCACCGACTACTGGTCGGTGCGGCGCTATCTGAAGGAGTTTCTCTCGGACCGGCGGGTGATCGAAGTCTGGCGGCCGCTGTGGTGGCGATCCTCAACTGTTCGTCCTGACGATGCGGCCGTCGAAGTCGGGCCATGCCTACGATCGTCTGGAACAACGAGCGGAACGAGGCGCCGCTGGTCACGATCACCCGCTCGCAGGCGGAGAAGCTCGCCGCGGATCTCGCCGATGACGGCCGATCGTCGTCGACTGGGCGATGCGCTACGGCGCGCCGGCGATCGCCGCGCGGATCGACGCGATGAAGGCCGCCGGCTGCGACCGGATTCTCGTCGCGCCGCTTTATCCGCAATATGCGGCGGCGACGACGGCGACGGTCAACGACGTCGCCTTCGCCGCGCTGCAGACGATGCGCTGGCAGCCGGCGATCCGGACGCTGCCGCCCTATCACGACGATCCCGCCTATATCGATGCGCTGGCCGCGACGTTGACGGAGTCGATCGCGGAGCTCGATTTCGAGCCGGAGCTGGTGCTCGCCTCGTTCCACGGCCTGCCGCGGGACTATCTCGACAAGGGCGACCCCTATCACTGCCAGTGCCAGAAGACCGCCGGCTCGCTGCGCGAACGGCTCGGCTGGCCGCAGGAGCGGCTGCGCATCGTCTTCCAGTCGCGCTTCGGCCGGGCCGAATGGCTGCAGCCCTATACCGACGTGACCCTCGCGGAGCTGGCTAAAGGCGGGTCAAGCGGGTCGCGGTGATCATGCCGGGTTTCTCGGCGGATTGCCTGGAGACGCTGGAGGAAATCGCCATTCGCGGCGGCGAGACCTTTCGCCAGAACGGCGGCGAGCATTACGCTGCGATTCCCTGCCTCAACGACGGGCCGGAGGGCATGGCGTTGCTGAAGCAGCTGGTCCGTCGCGAACTGGCCGGCTGGATATGAACGAAATTTTCACGGCGATTTTCGTCGAAATCCGTGCTCCTGAATTCGCTGGCTGAAGCCGGCTGCGTGTGCATAGATCAATACAGACTCGGTTGGCGCCGGCGGGCTTCGGCCGGGTCGAAGGGAGGAATACCTATGATCTTCGGCTTCGATATTGTCGTCGTCGCCATCGTCTTTCTGGTGATCCTGGTGTTCTTCGCCGGGATCAAGACGATCCCGCAGGGCTACAACTATACGGTCGAGCGCTTCGGCCGCTATACGCGGACATTGACGCCGGGTCTCAACCTGATCGTTCCGTTCATCGATCGCATCGGCGCCAAGATGAACATGATGGAGCAGGTGCTCGACGTTCCGACGCAGGAGGTGATCACCCGCGACAACGCCTCCGTGTCGGCGGACGGCGTCACCTTCTACCAGGTGCTCGATGCGGCCCGCGCCGCTTACGAGGTGCAAGGGTCTGGAGAACGCCATCCTCCAGCTCACCATGACCAATATCCGGACGGTCATGGGATCGATGGATCTCGACGAGCTCCTGTCGAAGCGCGACGACATCAACGACCGGCTGCTTCATGTCGTCGACGCCGCGGCGTCGCCCTGGGGCATCAAGATGACCCGCATCGAGATCAAGGACATCAATCCGCCGCGCGATCTGGTCGACGCCATGGGACGCCAGATGAAGGCCGAGCGCGACAAGCGCGCCCAAATTCTCGATGCCGAGGGGGCGAGGCAGTCCGAAATCCTGCGGGCCGAGGGCGAGAAGCAGTCGCTGATCCTGCAGGCCGAGGGCCGGCGCGAAGCCGCCTTCCGCGATGCCGAGGCGCGCGAGCGGTCGGCCGAAGCAGAAGCGAAGGCGACGGAGATGGTGTCGGAGGCGATCGCAACGGGCGACGTCCAGGCGATCAACTATTTCGTCGCCCAGCAATACACCCAGGCGCTTGAGAAGCTCGCATCGGCGCCGAACCAGAAGGTGCTGATGCTGCCGGTCGAGGCGGCATCGCTGATCGGTTCGCTGACGGGCATCGCCGAGATCGCCAAGGAAACCTTCTCCGAACGGGCACAAGAGGCACGCCAACAACGGCGAGGCGCGGTGCCGCCGACCGGCAATCCGGTGGCCTAAGTCCGATGATCCTCGATCTCATCCGCGACCTTGGCGCCTGGACATGGTTGATCGCCGGCGTTGTTCTGCTGGCGCTGGAAATTGCCGCGCCGGGGGCGTTCCTGCTGTGGTTCGGCATCGCCGCCATCGCGGTCGGGACATTGGCATTGTTGGTCGCCGTGCCGTGGCAGGCCCAGCTCATCCTCTTCGTCGTTCTTGCCTCGGTGCTGGTCTTTGTCGGGCGCCGCTATTTCGCGCGGGCTGCCGGGGAAGGCGTTCCGAGCGGTCTCAACGAGCGCGGTCGCCGGCTGATCGGCACGGTTGTCGTTCTGGGCGAGCCGATCGTCGACGGAAAGGGCCGGGTTCGCATCGACGACACGACCTGGCGGGTGATCGGTCCCGACATGCCGTCGGGAACGCGGGTCCGCATCGTCGAAGCGGATGGCGCGCTCCTGTCGGTTGCGGGCGTCGACTAGCCTCGCAGGCCGGGCGCCCGATCAGGCGACGCCGATCCGCAGCAAATCGTGCATGTGGACGATGCCGACCGGCTTGCCCGCCTCGACGACGAAGAGCGTCGTGATCTTTCGCTGATTGAGGAGGTCGAGCGCCGCGCCGGCAAGCATGTCGGGCGGGATCGTTTTCGGCGCGGCCGTCATCACGTCCTCGACGCGGCGCGACAGGAGATCGGGTCCGAGATGCCGGCGAAGATCGCCATCGGTGATGATGCCGGTCAGCAACCCGTCGCCATCGATGATCCCGAGACATCCGAAGCCCTTCTCGGTCATGGCGAGGATAGCCTCGCTCATCGGGGTGCCGAGCCGGGAGAGGGGAACGGCCGCGTCGCAATGCATGATCTCGCGGACGAATCGCAAGCTCGCGCCAAGCTGGCCGCCGGGGTGAAACTCGCGAAACTTCTCGATGGTGAAGCCGCGGCTTTCGAGCAACGCGATCGCCAGCGCGTCGCCCAGCGCCAGCTGCATCAGCGTCGAGGTCGTCGGCGCCAGACCGTGCGGGCAGGCCTCATCGGCCTGCGGCAGGGTGAGGACGACGTTCGATACGCGGGCGAGCGTGCTTGCCGGTTGCGCCGTGATCGCGATCAGCGGGATGCCGAAGCGTCGCGAATATTCGACGAGATTTTTCAGTTCGGCGGTTTCGCCCGACCATGACAGGACAAGAGCGACTTCATCGCGCGTGACCATGCCGAGATCGCCGTGGCTTGCCTCGGCGGGATGCACGAAGAATGCCGGCGTGCCGGTCGAGGCAAGCGTCGCGGCGATCTTGCGGCCGATATGTCCGCTCTTGCCGACGCCGCTGACGACGACCCGGCCAGCGGCGGCGTTGATAATCTCGACGGCCTCGGCGAAGGGCGCCGCGAGCCCATTGTCGAGGGCGGCATGAAGCGCATCGAGGCCGGCGCGCTCGGTTTCAATCGTGCGCCGCGCCGATCCGACTGCCTGGCCGCTTGTGTCGGCGACGGGAACTTTGGATGAGAGCTTGATTGCCACGTGGGACCCGATTGGCCGAACCACCCTGTTTCGGCAGAGGTTTAGCATGCTTTCGAGAAGACCGAGAACCGGGCACGTGACCTGACCTCAAAACCACGATTTACCGCGGTAATCCGCCGGGAAGCTGCCGATTCCGGGGGGGTGGCCGATAACCTGTCAGCGGTCCTCTTCGGCGAGAAGGCCGCGAATCTCGGCGAGGAGATCGGCCGACAGGTCAGGCCGGTCGAGGGCGTAAACAATATTGGCGGTGAGAAACCCGATCTTGGAACCGCAGTCGAACGTCCGGCCGTTGAATTTTGAGCCATAAAACGGTTGCTCTTCGGCAAGCCGGATCATGGCGTCGGTCAGCTGGATTTCGTTGCCGGCGCCGCGCTGTTGTTTCGCCAGATGCGCAAAGATTTCCGGCTGAAGGATGTAGCGACCGCTGATGTAGAGGTTGGACGGCGCATCGGCCGGGTCGGGCTTTTCGACCATTTCAGTGATGCGGAAGGGGGCATCGGCGCCGCCGCCCATCGTCTCGCCGACCCCGACGATGCCGTATTGTTTGGTCAAGGACGGATCGCACGCCTCGACGGCGACGACATTGCCGCCGGTTTCGCGGTAGGCGGCCACCATCTGCGACAGACATCCCGGTTCGCCGCGCATGATCATGTCGGGGAGGAGGACAGCGAAGGGCTCGTTGCCGATCAGTTCGCGGGCGCACCATACGGCATGTCCCAGACCGAGCGGCGATTGCTGGCGCGTGAAGCTCATTTGCCCGGGCGCCGGAAGGTCGCGGGCCAGTTCCTCGATTTCCGCCGTTTTGCCGCGTTCGCGCAGCGTCGCTTCGAGTTCGATCTGAATGTCGAAGTGATCGGCAATGACGCTCTTGTTGCGGCCGGTCACCAGGACAAAATGTTCAATCCCGGCGGCGCGGGCTTCGTCGACGACATATTGGATGATCGGCCGGTCGACAACGGTCAGCATTTCCTTGGGCAGGGCCTTTGTGGCCGGCAGAAAACGCGTTCCCAGTCCGGCAACGGGAAATACGGCCTTTCGAATCGATGATTTCATTCTGCGATCACCTGGTTGTCGGCATTGGGGGCGATTTACGTAGCTTCAGGCTGGAAAGAAGGCGTCAACACTCTTGGCTTATGGTAACCGGACATTCAACGATTTGTTCAGTTTGCGTGGGTTGTTGCGCGTCTCATGAGTATCCTGGTCACCGGCGGAGCCGGCTATATCGGCAGCCACATGGTTTGGCTGCTTCTCGACGC
Source organism: uncultured beta proteobacterium (assembly GCA_963837675.1). GTDB lineage: Bacteria > Pseudomonadota > Gammaproteobacteria > Burkholderiales > Burkholderiaceae_C > Rubrivivax. Next base: position 51,517 of record CAWIOH010000017.1, read on the forward strand.
CGGCGAAGATGTCGTCGTTCTCGACAATCTGGTCACCGGCTTTGCTTGGGCGGTGGCGCCCGAGGCGACCCTCGTCGAGGGCGATTGCGGCGATACGGATCTTGTCGGGCGGCTGATCGCCGAACATTCGGTCGATGCGATCATTCACTTCGCCGGTTCGGTGGTGGTGCCGGATTCGGTCGAGCGATCCGCTCTCGTACTATCTCAACAATACCGTGCGGGCGCGCGCCTTGATCGAGGCGGCGGTCAGAGGGGGCGTTCGCAATTTCATCTTTTCATCAACATCGGCTGTTTACGGAACGCCGGCGGTGACGCCGGTCGCCGAGGGGGCTCCGTTGATGCCGGAATCGCCCTATGGCCGTTCCAAGATGATGGTCGAAATGATTCTCGCCGATACCGCGGCGGCGCATGAACTGTCGTATGTCGCGCTTCGCTATTTCAATGTCGCCGGCGCCGATCCGGCGGGGCGCGCCGGCCAATCGACCCGCGGCGCAACGCATCTGATCAAGGTGGCTTGCGAGGCAGCATTGGGCCAACGCGACAACATCATGGTCTACGGCACCGACTATCCGACCGCGGATGGAACCTGCGTGCGTGACTACATTCATGTCAGCGATCTGGTCGCCGCCCACGCCAAGGCACTCGCGCATCTGAGGTCGGGCGGCGGCAGTCTCGTGGCGAATTGCGGCTACGGGCGGGGATTTTCGGTTCTCGACGTGCTCGAAACCGTGAAAAGCGTGTCGGGACGCGATTTCAACGTGATTTACGGCGAGCGGCGGCCGGGTGACGCTGTCGCGGTCGTGGCATCGCCCGCCTTGATCAAGGAGCGCTTCGGCTGGCAGCCGCGTTACGACGATCTAAATGGGATCGTCAGGAGCGCCCTCGATTGGGAAGTGTCGCTTTCGCGCCGCAATCAACGAGAATAGATCCGCGGGGCTTGCCTGCCGATGGCGGGCGGATGTTAGATTTCGGCGAGTCGTTCGACCGTCGTGCCGGTTTGGGACATATGAGGTCCGGTTCGATGAATAAGGTGCATATTGGAAGAACCAGCAGGGTCTGGCTGCGCATACCGCTGATCGCCGGTATGCTTGCGGCCTTGGCGGTATTTTCTCCGGATATCGCCGATGCTGCATCGCCGTCGCGTTGGGTCAAGGATTTCTGGCCGGCGGCCAAGGCGGCCGGTGTGTCGCGCAAGACCTATCAGGCAGCGCTGGGGAAGTTCACGCCCGACCCCGAAGTCATTGAAAAGGCGTCGAATCAAGCCGAGTTCAAGCGCCAGATCTGGGAATATCTCGACAGCACGGTGACCGAGAAGCGGATCGCCGAAGGGCAGGCGCTTCTCGTCAGCCACAGGCGGCTCCTGGACCGCATCGAGTCCCGCTACGGTGTCGACCGTCATATCGTCGTGGCGATCTGGGGCATGGAATTGTCCTATGGCGCCATTCTCAACAACCCGAATGTCGTGAAAGGAACCATCCGCTCGCTGGCGACTCTCGCCTATCAGGGCGGCAGCCGAGCCAAATATGGCCGCCAGCAGCTGATCGCGGCACTGAAAATTCTCGAGCGCGGCGACATCTCGGTTTCCGGCATGACCGGCTCATGGGCGGGGGCCATGGGCCATACCCAGTTCATCCCGACGACCTATGTCGCCTATGCGGTCGATTTCGACGGCGACGGACGCCGCAATATCTGGACATCCCTCGACGACGCGCTCGCCTCGACGGCAAGCTATCTCAACAAGATGGGTTGGCAGAGTGGCGAAACATGGGGTTACGAGGTGGCCCTGCCAAAGGGCTTTAACTACCGCACCGCCCAGAAGAAGGCGCGTTCGCTGCGCAGTTGGCAGAATGCCGGTGTGCGTCGGCCGGGCGGCAAGGGCTTCCCGCGTCCCGGCGATACGGCGTCGCTCTACGCGCCGGCGGGTACGCAGGGCCCGGCATTTCTGCTTCTCAAGAATTTCAGCGTGATCAAGCGTTACAACAACGCCAATTCCTACGCGCTTGCCGTCGGCCATCTTGCCGACCGGTTGCATGGCTACGACGCCTTTCAGGGGAAGTGGCCGCGTTCCGAGGAACCGTTGACCGACGGGGAAAAGGCCCATTTGCAGGAACTCTTAAGTGCGCGCGGGTATTATTCCGGCGAGATCGACGGAAATATCGGCAGCGGCAGCCGCGCTGCTATCCAGGCCTATCAAGACGCGATCGGGCTGTCGGATGACGCCGGATTGCAGAAGATATTGGAGCTTCTCAAGGCGGGCCGTTAGAATGCGGCCAAGGGGCGAGATGGAGTACGTGTAGGAAGTGCCTTTCGCGAGGCGCTGCCTCCCGGCGGAGTTGACGCCGCCGACAGAATTTGGACCCGGTTCATGCCTCGCCGCCTAATCGTTGCCTTGCTTGTTGCTGTCGTCGGCGTCGGATCGGCGCCGGTGGTGATTTACACGGCATCGACCGATGCAATCGCCCAGACGAGGAAGGCGAAGCGCGATCGGCCTTCGCTTCTGGAGCGTCTTTTCGATACCCTGAGGGGAGAGCGCCCGTCGTCGTCACCGTCGTCGGGAAATGCGCGGATTCGCAAGGTCAAGCCGCGAAACACAACGCCGCCGGTTCCGGTGGTCGAGGTGGAGCCGAAGGATCCGGATGCCCGGAAGGTTCTTGTCATCGGCGATTTCGTTGCCGGCGGGTTGGCGTGGGGCTTGGAACAGGCTTTTGCCGACGAACCCAAGCTCGTCGTCATCGACGAATCCAAGGCAAACTCCGGCCTCGTCCGGGCGGACCACTTCGATTGGAATGCAAGTCTGCCGAATATCCTGAACGAGACGCAGCCGGATCTGATCGTCATGGCGCTCGGCGCCAACGACCGGCAGGAATTTCGCGATGGAAACGTGCGGGCTGCGATCCGATCCGACGAGTGGGTGAAAACCTATACGGCACGCATCGCCGGGATCGTCGACACGCTCAATCTCTATGGCCGGCCCTTTTTCTGGGTCGGGGCGCCGCCCATGCGGGTTACGTCGGCCTCGTCCGACATGGCCTATGTCAATGGCCTCTACAAGCCGAGGGTGCAGGCGGGCGGCGGGCATTTCGTCGACATCTGGAATGGCTTCGCCAATGAGGATGGCCGCTATGTCAGTTCCGGGCCGGACGTCGACGGCCAGGTGCGTCAGCTAAGGACCAGCGACGGCATCAATTTCACAAGGGCCGGCCGGCTGAAGCTCGCGTTTTATGTCGAGCGCGAAATCCGCCGGCAGACGGGTTTCGGCAGCGGCGGGATCGACCTTCTCGCGACCGTGACCCAGGGCAACCGGATCGAGATCGGTCCGGACGGAACCAAGCGTCTGGTCGGACCGATTATTTCTCTCAACGATCCCTTGCCGGGGCTGAGTGGCGATCTCGTCGGCGCCGAGGCGCCAATCGCGCCGACCGAGGAATCGCTTCAGTTCAAGATGATCGTGCACGGCGAGTCATTGCCGGAAGCGGCCGGTCGGGCCGACGATTTCTCGTGGCCGCCGCAGGGCACCGATGCGCTGCTGCCAAGCGTCATGCCTGAGCCGCTCGCCGAAGCTTCCGTCCCCTTGCCGATCGCGCTGCCCGAAGGGGTGACCAACTAGCTCGATTTCATTTTTGGTGGAACTCAGCCACGCCACGAGACGACAAGGTGGCCGGCTAGCGCGGAAGAGTAGTCTCGCCCATCAAATAACTGTCGATGGCGCGGGCGCATTGGCGGCCCTCGCGGATAGCCCAGACCACCAGCGACTGGCCGCGCCGCATGTCGCCGCAGGCAAAGACCTTTTCGACGTTCGATGTGTAGCTTTCGGTGTCGGCGAGCACATTGCCGCGTTTGTCGAGTTCGACGCCAAGCGTCTTGATCATGCCCTCATGGACCGGGCTGACGAAGCCCATGGCGAGAAGCACGAGATCGGCTTTCAGCGTGAACTCGCTGCCCTCGATCGGCTGCATCTTGGGATCGACCCGAACGCAGTGAAGAAGTTTCACCTTGCCGTCCTCGCCAGAGAATTTCTGCGACAACACCGCGAAGTCGCGCTCGACGCCTTCCTCATGGCTCGACGAAGTACGCAATTTCAGCGGCCAGTCGGGCCAGGTCAGCGCCTTGTTTTCCTTCACCGGCGGTTGCGGCATGATTTCCAATTGGGTGACGGAGAGGGCGCCCTGGCGGTTTGACGTGCCGATACAGTCCGAGCCGGTGTCGCCGCCGCCGATCACGACCACATGTTTGCCGCCGGCGAGAATCGGCATGACGTTGCCGAGCGGTTCGTCGCTGACGCGACGGTTTTGCTGCGGCAGAAATTCCATGGCGAAGTGAATGCCGTCGAGATCGCGTCCCGGGATCGGCAGGTCGCGCGGCTTCTCGGCGCCGCCGGCGAGCGCGACGGCGTCGTGCTTCTCGAGAAGCTCGGCGATATCGAGTTCGACGCCGACGTGAGCGTTGCAATGGAAGACGACGCCTTCGGCTTCCATCTGCGCGACGCGGCGATCGATGTGATGCTTTTCCATCTTGAAGTCGGGAATGCCGTAGCGGAGAAGGCCGCCCGGCGTCGCGTTCTTTTCATAGACGTGGACTTCGTGGCCGGCGCGGGCGAGCTGCTGGGCGCAGGCTAGGCCCGCCGGTCCCGAACCGACGACAGCGACGGAGCGGCCTGTCCGCTCGGTCGGCGGCAGCGGCTTGACCCAACCCTTTTCCCAGGCGCGGTCGACGATCGCGCATTCGATCGTCTTGATGGTGACCGGCTTCTCGATGATGTTCAGCGTGCAGGCGGCCTCACAGGGGGCCGGGCAGACGCGTCCGGTAAATTCTGGAAAATTGTTGGTCGAATGAAGGTTGCGCGAGGCTTCCTCCCAGTCGTCGCGATAGACGAGGTCGTTCCAGTCGGGGATCTGATTGTTGACCGGGCAACCTGTGTGACAATACGGGATGCCGCAATCCATGCAGCGCGCCGCCTGGCTGCGGGTTGCTTCCTCGCCAAGGGGAATGACGAACTCGCGGTAGTGCTGCACGCGATCGGCTGCCGGCGCATAGCCCCGTTCGCGCCGGTCAATCTCCAGGAACCCGGTAATCTTGCCCATACTTATTCGCCGGCGGCCGCGAGACGCGGTGCCTCCTCTTCGCGTGCTTCCATCTGCGCAAGAGCGCGGCGATATTCGATAGGCATGACTTTCCTGAATTTCGGCAGATAGTCGCTCCACGCCTCGAGGATCTCCGCGGCGCGCGTCGAACCGGTGTAGCGTGCGTGGGCGGTAATCAGCCGGCGCAGGCGAAGGCTATCGAAACGAGTGAGGTCGGTCATCACGTCGACATAGCCCGGATGCTCAAGATCGCCGCCATGGTGATAGGAGCGCTCGAGAAGCTCGTCCTCTTCAAGGACCGGTTCGAGTTCGATCATCGACATGTTGCACCGCGTCTCGAACGTGTCGTCTTCGTCAAGCACGTAGGCGATACCGCCGGACATGCCCGCGGCGAAGTTCCGTCCGGTCCTGCCGAGAACGACAACGACGCCGCCGGTCATGTATTCGCAGCAATGATCGCCGGCGCCTTCGACGATGGCGGTCGCACCGGAGTTCCTGACGGCGAAGCGTTCGCCGGCGACGCCGCGGAAGTAGCATTCACCGGCAATCGCGCCGTAGAGGACAGTGTTGCCGACGATGATCGAATCCTCGGGAACGATGCTCGAATCCTCGGGCGGACGGACGATCAGGCGTCCGCCGGAAAGGCCCTTGCCGACGTAGTCGTTGGCCTCGCCGATGAGGTCGAAGCTGACGCCGGAAGCCAGCCATGCGCCAAAACTCTGGCCGCCGGTGCCGCGCAGCGTCACTGAAATCGTTTCGGGCGGCAGGCCCGCGTGACCGTAGGCCTTGGCGATTTCTCCCGACAGCATCGCGCCGGCGGTGCGGTCGGTATTCTTGATGGTCTCTTCGATCTTTACCGGCGCGCCGCGGGTCAGGGCGGCCTGCGCCTTGGCGATGAGCCGGCGGTCGAGAATGTCGTGGATCGGGTGGTCCTGGCGCTCGGAATTCCAGATGGCGACGCCTTCCGGCGCGTCCGGCTTGTGGAACAGGCGCGAGAAATCGAGACCACGCGCTTTCCAGTGCGTGATCATTTCGCTCCTGTCGAGCATCTGCATCTGCCCGACCATTTCGTTGAAGGTCCGGTAGCCGAGTTCGGCCATCATCTCGCGGACTTCTTCGGCGAGGAAGAAAAGATAGTTGATGACGTGCTCGGGGGCGCCGGTGAAGCGCTTTCGCAACACCGGATCCTGCGTGGCGACGCCGACCGGGCAGGTGTTGAGGTGGCATTTGCGCATCATGATGCAGCCGGCCGCGATCAGCGGCGCGGTGGCCATGCCGAACTCGTCGGCACCCAGCAGCGCGCCGACAATGACGTCGCGCCCGGTCCGAATTCCGCCATCGACCTGAACGGCAATGCGGCCGCGCAGCCGGTTGCCGACAAGCGTCTGATGCGTCTCGGACAGGCCGATTTCCCAGGGGCTGCCGGCATGCTTGATCGAGGTCAGCGGCGAGGCGCCGGTGCCGCCCTCGTATCCGGCGATGGTGACATGATCGGCGCGGGCCTTGGCGACGCCGGCGGCGACCGTGCCGACGCCGACCTCGGAGCCGAGCTTGACCGATATGGCGGCGCTCGGGTTGACGTTCTTCAGATCGAAGATCAGTTGGGCCAGATCCTCGATCGAATAGATGTCGTGATGCGGCGGCGGCGAAATCAGGCCGACGCCGGGCGTCGAGTAGCGTACCTTGGCGATGGTCGCGTCGACCTTGTGGCCGGGCAATTGTCCGCCTTCGCCGGGCTTGGCGCCCTGCACCATCTTGATCTGGATCATGTCCGAGTTGACGAGATACTCGGTGGTGACGCCGAAGCGGCCCGAGGCGATCTGCTTGATCGCCGAGCGCATGGAATCACCGTTCGGCAAGGGCTTGAAGCGGTCGACTTCCTCGCCGCCTTCGCCGGTGTTCGACTTGCCGCCGATCCTGTTCATGGCGATGGCCAAAGTGGTGTGGGCCTCGCGGCTGATCGAGCCGAACGACATCGCGCCGGTCGAAAAGCGCCTGACGATGTTCGCGGCCGGCTCGACCTCTTCGAGGGGAACCGGCGCGCGCCCGTCTTCCTCGGCCGATCTGATGCGGAAGAGGGAGCGAATGGTCAGATACTTCTTGTCGGTCTCGTTGATGAGGCGCGAGAAGTCGCGGTACTTTTCCTGGGCGTTGCCGCGCACGGCATGCTGCAAGGTCGAGACGGTTTCCGACGTCCAGACGTGAGCCTCGCCGCGCAGGCGGAACGCGTAGTCGCCGCCGACCTCGAGCGCGTTTTTGAGCACGGGCGAATCGCCGAAGGCGTCGCGGTGGCGCCGCAGCGTCTCCTCGGCGATTCCCGATATGCCGACGCCTTCGATGGTCGTCGCGGTGCCGGTGAAATAACGGTCGACGAATTCGCGCGACAGGCCGACGGCGTCGAAAATCTGCGCGCCGCAATAGGACTGATAGGTCGAGATGCCCATCTTGGCCATGACCTTGAGGATGCCCTTGTCGATGGCCTTGATGTAGCGGTAGACGATCTCGTCTTCGTCGACCTCTTCGGGGAAATTGTCCTTGTTGGCGAGCAGCGTCTCGAAGGCGAGCCAGGGGTTGATCGCTTCGGCGCCGTAGCCGGCGAGAACGCAGAAATGATGAATCTCACGCGCGTCGCCGGTCTCGACGACGAGGCCGACCGATGTTCTGAGCCCGACGCGGATAAGATGGTGATGAACGCCGGCGGTGGCGAGAAGCGAGGGAATCGCGACGCGATCCGGTCCGATGTTGCGGTCCGAGAGGATGATGATGTTGTTGCCGCCATGGACCGCCGCCTCGGCGCGCTCGCATAGCCGCTCGATCGCGTCGATCATGCCGACGACGCCGGTATCGAGAGGAAAGGTCATGTCGAGCGTTCGCGACTGGAAGGGATTGTCGTCGAGTTCGCCGATCATGCGGATCTTTTCGAGATCCTCATTGGCCAGGATTGGCTGGCGCACTTCGAGACGCTTGCGGCGTCCCTGACCTTCGAGATCGAACAGGTTCGGCCGCGGGCCAATGAACGAGACGAGACTCATCACCAGTTCTTCGCGGATCGAATCGATCGGCGGATTGGTGACCTGAGCGAAGTTCTGCTTGAAGTAGGTATAGAGAAGCTTCGACTTGTCGGACAGCGCCGAGATCGGCGCATCGTTGCCCATCGAGCCGATGGCCTCCTGGCCGGTCTCGGCCATCGGCGTCATCAGGATCTTGATGTCTTCCTGGGTGTAGCCAAAGGCTTGCTGCCGGTCGAGCAGGCTCACCTCGCTCGGCATGGTCGTGTGGGGAACCTCCGGCAAATCTTCGAGCACGATCTGGGTGCGCTTCAGCCAGCGCGGCATAGGGGTGCAGCCCGGAGAGGTTCGCCTTGACCTCGTCGTCGGAAATGATGCGGCCCTGTTCGAGGTCGATCAGCAGCATCTTGCCGGGCTGAAGGCGCCACTTGCGACGATGCTGCTTTCCTCGACGGGCAGCACGCCGGATTCCGACGCCATGATGACCACGTCATCCGACGTCACCATGTAGCGGGCGGGCCGGAGGCCGTTGCGGTCGAGGGTCGCGCCGATCTGCTTGCCGTCGGAGAAGGCGATCGCGGCGGGACCGTCCCACGGCTCCATGAGGGCGGCGTGATATTCGTAGAAGGCGCGCCGGTCCTCATCCATCAGCGGGTTGCCGGCCCAGGCTTCCGGTATCAGCATCATCGCGGCGTGGGCGAGCGAATAGCCGCCGCGCACGAGAAATTCGAGGGCGTTGTCGAAGCAGGCAGTGTCGGACTGGCCGGGATAGGAAATCGGCCAGAGCTTGGAGATGTCGTTGCCGAAGAATTCGGAATCGACGCTCGCCTGACGCGCCGCCATCCAGTTGACGTTGCCGCGAACCGTATTGATCTCGCCGTTGTGGGCGACCATCCGGTAGGGATGGGCGAGGCGCCACGATGGAAAAGTGTTGGTCGAGAAGCGCTGGTGGACGAGGGCCAGCGCCAACTCGAACAGCGGGTTCGACAGATCGGGATAGTAGGCCTCAAGCTGATAGGAGAGGAACATCCCCTTGTAGATGACCGTGCGGCACGACATCGAGACGATGTAGAAGTCGCTGGTGAGGCCGCCGAGCAACTCGTACATGCGCGCCGAAATCACCTTGCGGATGATGAAGAGCCGCCGTTCGAAGGCATCCTCGTCCTTGGCGCTGCGCCCGCGGCCGATGAACACCTGACGATGAAATGGCTCGGTGGCGGCGATCTCTGGCGCCTTGGACAGGCACGAATTGTCGCTCGGCACATCGCGCCAGCCGAGGACCTTCTGGCCCTCGCGTTCAATCACGTCGGTGACGATGGCTTCCATCTGGGCGCGCTTGACCGCGTCTTGCGGCAGGAACATCGCGCCGACGGCGTATTCGCCGAGTTCCGGGAGCGCAAAGCCCAGACGTTCCGCCTCGGCGCTAAAAAAGGGATGCGGAATCTGGGTCAGAATCCCGGCACCATCACCCATCAGCGGATCGGCGCCGACGGCGCCGCGGTGCTCAAGGTTCTTCAGAATCTCAAGGCCGTCCTTGACGATCTTGTGAGACTTGCGGTTTTTCAGTTGCGCGATGAAGCCGACGCCGCAGGAATCGCGGTCATCGAGGGGGTCATAAAGGCCCATTGGCAGGTCCATGCGGGGAAGGGGCGCGCGCACGCGTTTGCTGACCCTGCGAAGGCTCGCATGGTCGGTTCCGCTCGCGATGCTCAGTCCCTTGATGCCGCTCATGGCTGACCCCGCTTCCTCCGTGGGGGCCCGTTTCCGAGCCGGCCCGCGTCGTTTTCTCCCGGCGGCGGCGTGGCGTCCTTGATCGATGGCTCGCCGTGCTACCGCGCGCACTCAATTGGGGCAGTGCCGGCCGGCGCTGCCCACGGTGTCCGGCGCTTCGTGGCGCGGGATATGGCGTGCGCGGGCGCTGTCTCGTCCGTCCCCTGCCGGCTCACGCGCCGCCTAAAATGCCCCGCCAGGCCGGTATATTGGACAGTAATCCTGTCCTATTTAATCCACAATGCCAGATTTCGTAGGGCTGAGCAAGATAGCGGCCGTCGCCGCGATTATCGTTGTTTCGCGGCCGGTGGCGCAAGGCCGATGGCCCAAATCTATGTTTGGAATCGCAACAAATTTGCGATCAGGCGCCGGAATCGCTGAAATTCAGGCGGTTGCGCGGCGGACGGGGATGTCCTGTCGCCAGGCCAGGACGCGCGGGGCGATGAAACCGGCGAGCGCCGACAGGACCGCGATCAGCCCGAAATGCCAGACCAGGACCATCAGGCTGATATCGCCGACATGAAAGAGGCGCAGGCCGAAATTAACGATGGCGGCCGTGGCGAGCGCCCCCAGCGCCAGGCTCAGTCGCGGCGAAAGAGGCGCGCCGCGCCTCAACATGACGACCATGGTCACGGCCGGCACGATGCTGACCAGGATCATCGGCAGCAGGCATCCGGTATCGAGGCGCAGGCTCAGCCAGTCGGGTCCAAGTCTGGCGAAATCGTCGACACAACCCTTGCCGACGGCCAGAAGCCAGACCGCCAGGGGAACGACCGGGACCCACAGCCATTTGCGGCTTTCCCCGGGGATGGTTGAGGCGAACGCGGCCGCGGCGGCCGATACGGCCGTCGTCAGCACGGCAATCTCTTCGACGATCAGGCGCTTGTCGCCGACAATCGCATCCAGACCGACGCCGAGGCCGTGACCGGCGATGACCAGCGCAAGCGGCGGGAGGGCGAGGGCGATCCAGAACAACGTCCGCAGCCATGGCGGCCGCAGACGCCGAACGGGTTCGGCGTCGTCCGCGATGCTGGCAATGAATGCGTCAGTGTCCATGGTCGTCTCTTGTCAGCAGCGCCGCCCGCAAGGCATGCGTCGCCCGATGGGTGGCGACTTTCAGGGCACCGACGCTCATTCCACTCGCCTCCGAGGCCTCCTTCAGAGACATTTCGCGCATTTTCAGCAACTCGATCGCGACCTGTTGACCCTGCGGAAGCGTTTGCATTGCCTGCCGCAGGGCTTCGGGATCGCCATAGGCCTCATCGACTGTATTCGTCTCGGCCTCGTCAAAGGTTTCAGGGTAGTTCTCAACGGCGACCTCGCGCGCGCACCGGCGGGCGTAGCGCCGCGCCATGTCGGCGGTCCGGTTGCGGGCGATCGTCATCAGCCACGGCAAGAACGGCCGGCTCGCATCGTAGGTGGCGCGCACCGAATGGAGCGACAGGAGCACGTCCTGGACGAGGTCCTCGGCGTCGGCCTTGGCGAGATAGGGATAGCGACGCTTGATCACCCGCCGGACGATTTCGGCGGATTGGCGCAATAATCGGTCATAGGCGACGCGGTCGCCGGCTTGGGCCAGCGCCATCAGCGCGCCCAATCCGTCGACCGTTTCCACCCGATTGGCCATGGTTGATGCCATCTAATATGCCGCTTATCCGCGGCTTTCCGTTAATTTCGATCGGTTCCGACAGCTTTCTGTAACTTTTCGAACCGTAACGTCGAAATCAATAACAGGTGAGACCATCCGGCTTGCCCGGCCGCCTGGCGGCCAAATCGAAATTGGGAGAGATTCCATGTCTGTGTTCACCAAGACGATTACGGGCGCGGCGGTTGCCGGCGCATTCACCGCGGCGATGTTCGCGCTTGCCGGCCAGGCCGCTGCCGCCGGCCCGGACGACACCAAGGCGATGATGGCCAAGGGCGACGTAGAGATGTGCTACGGCGTTGCGATGGCCGGCCAGAACGATTGCGCCGCCGCTGCCCATTCCTGCGCCGGCATGTCGACCGTTGATTATGATCCGCAGTCGTTCAAGCTCGTCGCCAAGGGCACCTGCACGACGATGGAGACGCCGAACGGCATGGGCACCATGGAGCCGATGTAGGCGATTTCCAGTTCGGTCCCGACCAACAGTCCGGCGCTTCAAATTCGCCACGTAAATCCGGGCCAGTCCCGGTAGTTCAAGGAGAAGTACAGATGATCGTCAAGACGCTTTCCGCCACCGTCCTTGCCGGCGCCTTCGCCACGGCAATGGCTGCTACCGCCACGCCGGCTTCGGCCGCCGGACAAGTCAAATGCTACGGCGTTTCGCTGGCCGGCCAGAACGATTGCGCCGCCGGCGCCCATTCCTGCGCCGGTACGTCGACCGTCGACTATGACGGCCAGTCGTTCAAGCTTGTCCCCGAGGGAACCTGCACGACGATGGAAACGCCGCTCGGGCCGGGTAGCCTCGAGCCGATCCAGCGCCCGTCGTAATCGACCGGTTCGAAAATTCGTGGATGGCGGCACGAAGCCGTCATCCGCGAGTTCTGCGGGTGAATCGCCGGGAGGAGCCAGACCATGCCGTATTGTGACGCGAACGCCGCGTCGTTTGGCGCCCGGCCTATCCCGGCGCGCGCCGAAGTCGGGCTGAAGCACGAGCACTATCGCGATATCATCGACGGCCAGCCCGATGTCGGCTTCTTCGAAGTCCACGCCGAGAACTACATGGGCGCCGGCGGGCCGCCGCATCGCTATTTGACGGCGATCCGCGAGACCTATCCGGTGTCGCTGCACGGGGTCGGCCTTTCGATCGGCGCGGCGCGACCGCTTGACCGCGATCACTTGAAGCGGTTGAAGGCCCTGAACGAGCGCTATCAGCCGGGACTGTTCTCGGAGCATCTTGCCTGGTCGACGCATGACTCGGTGTTCTTCAACGATCTCCTGCCGCTGCCCTACAATGCCGACGCGGTCGCGCGTGTCGCCGACCACATAGACGAAGTGCAGGAGACGGTCGGGCGGCGAATGCTTCTCGAGAACCCGTCGACCTATATTGCCTTCGCCGAAAGCACCATGAGCGAAATCGATTTCCTGCGGGAGGTCGTGCGCCGGACGGGCTGCGGCCTTCTGCTCGACGTCAACAACGTTCATGTCTCGGCGACGAACCAGAATTTTGACCCGGTCGATTACATCGACGCGTTTCCGGTCGAGCATGTCGGCGAGATCCATCTAGCCGGCTATGCACCCGACCACGATGACAATGGCGCGCCGTTCCTGATCGACGCGCACGACCGGCCGGTCGATCCGCTCGTGTGGAATCTCTACGAACACACGATCGGGCGCACGGGCGCGGTGCCGACGCTGGTTGAATGGGACAATGACGTTCCCGCGTGGCCGGTGCTCTTCGCCGAAATCGACCGCGCCGATTCGGTGCTTGCCGGAAGCCGCCAGGAGATTCGCGATGTTGCACTCGCTGGCTGACGTCCAGGCGGAATTTGCCGCAGCACTTCGCGACCCCGACGCCGAAATGCCGGCAGGCGTCAGCGGGCCGGATGGCGCGCCGCGCCGCGCCGCTTCGCCGTCTACCGCAACAATGTCATCGTCGGCCTGGTCAATGCCGTGGCCGGCGCCTTTCCGGCGGTCAAGCGGATCGTCGGCGACGATTTCTTTACGGCGATGGCGCGCGTCTATGTTGTCGCCGAGCCGCCGTCGTCGCCGGTGCTCATGGATTACGGCGTGACATTCGCCGATTTCATCGCCGGTTTCGAGCCGGCCGCATCGCTTCCCTATTTGCCCGATATCGCTCGCATCGAACGTGCGTGGCGCGAGGCCTATCACGCCGAAGAAGCGCCGCCGCTCGATCTATCCGATCTGGCGCGCATCAGCGAAGCGGACATCGCCAATGTCAGATTCGCGCCTTCATCCGTCGGTGCGGCTGGTTCGCTCGGCCTTTCCAGCCATAACGATCTGGCGGATGAATGTCGGTGATGAACTGGTGCGGCCCGTTGACTTCGCCGTCGCCGAGGATGCACTGATCGTCAGGCCCGACGCGGAGGTTGAAGTCCGTGTCGTGCCTCCGGGCGGGGCGGCGTTCGTCGGCGCGCTCGGGGCAGGGGAAACGTTCGGTGAAGCCGCCGCCAAGGGCATGGCTGATTCCGAGGATTTCGATCTTGCCGGCAATATTTCCGGTCTTGTCGCGGCCAAAGCTCTCGCTGCGATCATCCACTGACATTCGGGGACAACAATGACGATGACATATTCCGTGGCGCCGGCGCGTGCGTCGGGCTTCATGATTTTCATTCAGGCGATTGCGTCGCTGATCGTGCGTTTCGCGCTGGCGCTGCCGTTCTGGAAATCCGGCATGACGCGATGGGACGGATTCCTGTCGCTGCGGCCGGCGACGATTTATTTCTACGAGGAGCTCTACAAGCCGACGATATTCGGCAAGACCTACTCCATTCCCTTTCCCGAAATCACCGCGTGGTTCGCGAGCTTCGCCGAACTCATTCTTCCCGCCGCGCTGGTCATCGGCTTCGCGACGCGGCTTTCCGCTTTCGGTCTCCTGATCATGACGCTGGTGATCTACACGACCTATCAGAGCCTCGGCGTCAGCCCCGGCCAATGGCAGACCGAAACGCTGCCCTGGGGCGCATTGGCGCTGGCGCTGATCGCCTATGGTCCCGGCCGCATCTCCTTCGACTATTTCATCGCACGGGGATTCGGCCGCGCCTGAGGCGGTTGATTCTCTGCGCCCGTTCGGGCTCCCTGTTTCCTGACCGGTGCATGATGGGGTCTCCCGTCATGCACCGGCGTGAAGCGTCCGCGTAGGCGGCACGACCACCAGGGGGCGACAGGCTCGAGATGCGCGACCTATGATCTTCGCAAGTGACAATTGGACTGGTGCTTCGGAGAAGATCATTGCGGCGGTCGCCGAAGCGGCACGCGGCGGCGGTCCGGCCTATGGCGCCGACAAGCTGACCGCACTCGCTCAGCAACGGTTCGCCGAACTCTTCGACCACGAGGTCGCCGTGTTTTTCGTGGCGAGCGGGACGGTCGCCAACGCGCTTGCCCTTTCCGCCTATGCCCGGCCCGGCGGTATCGTGCTGGCGCATCGCGAGGCCCACATTCTGGCCGACGAAGCCGGGGCGACGGAATTTTTCAGTGGCGGCAACAAGATCATGGGTCTCGATGCGGTCGCCGGCAAAATCGCGCCGGAAGCTCTCGTCGAGGCGCTTGCCCGCCTGCCGGAAGACGCCGTGCATCACGGCCAGCCGGTTGCCGTCAGCCTGACGGAGATAACCGAATACGGGGCCGCCTATCGGCCCGATGAGGTCGCCGCCCTGGCGCGCGTGGCCCGCGCACGCAAGCTCGCCGTTCACATGGATGGCGCGCGATTTGCCGGTGCGGTCGCCAGCTTGGGCGTGGCGCCGGCCTATATCACCTGGCGGGCGGGCGTCGATGTGCTTTGTTTCGGCGGCACCAAGAATGGCTGCATCGCCGCCGAAGCGGTGATTTTTTTCAATCCTGCCGATGCGCGTGATTTTGCCTTCGCACGTCAGCGGGCGGGGCAGGGCTATTCGAAGAACTGGTTCATCGCGGCGCAATTCGCGGCCTACCTTGCCGACGATCACTGGCTCGATCTGGCGCGTCACGCCAACCGCATGGCGGCGCGGCTTGCCGCGGCAATCGAGAATTCGCCGTCGGCCCGTCTGGCGCTCAAGCCGGATGCCAACGAGATCTTCGCGATCCTGCAGACATCGAGCGACGCGGCTCTGCGCCAGGCCGGGGCGGTCTACAATGCCTGGGCGGCTACCGGCTTGCCGGAGACGGCTCGTCCGGCGTCGGACGAGACGCTGGTGCGTCTGGTGACGAGCTTTCAGACGACCGACGCTGAAATCGACCGCTTCGCCTCTCTTCTTTAGCTCGATAACGAAAAGGGCGTCCCTGGCGGGACGCCCTCGTCGGAGATCTACGCGCCGCAGGTCAGGCGGCGGCTGCGTCGATCTGCTTGGCTTTTGCCTTCGCCGTTGCCGATGGCGATGGTCCGCGGCTTCATCGCCTCGGGAATCTCGCGAACGAGATCGATGTGCAGAAGGCCGTTCTCCAGGGACGCGCCCTTGACCTCGACATGGTCGGCGAGCTGGAAGCGGCGCTCGAACGTGCGCGCGGCGATGCCGCGGTAGAGGAACTGGTCCTCCTTCTCCTCGGTCTCGCTCTTCTTCTCGCCCTTGACGGTCAGGGTGTTTTCCTTGGCCTCGATGCTGAGGTCGCTTTCGCCAAATCCGGCGACCGCCATGGTCACCCGATAGGCGTTCTCGCCCGTCCGCTCGATATTGTAGGGCGGATAGGATTGGCGCCGAATTGTCGGGACCGCCGAGCGTGTCGAGCAGATTGAACATCCGGTCGAAGCCGACGGTTGAGCGATAGAGGGGGCTGAGATCGAAACTACGCATTGTCTTGTCCTCCTTCTGAGCGACTAGATTCTCCGAACTGTCCGCCGTCCGCCTTCTTGGCCGGACCGGCGAGCTCTTACGGACCCTTTCGGCGTCCGCAAAAATCAGGTGGGCACCCGGTTTTGAGGTTTCAAGAGCCAATTTCGGGACGGCTGCAAAAAATGAACGGCAGATGAACGGCAGCTTCGGCGCCCGTTCAGGTGCGGACGGTCATAGTCCGCCTCAAGTTAGCGGATCGAGTTGACGCCTTCCTCCCCAAGTCCCGCAGGCGTCGCGATCCCACAAGCAGGCCGGTATCAATTCGCCCCCCTCCGATACCGGCTGGCAATGCGGGCGGCGTCTTTGACGCCGCCCGCTTATTTTCTCCGCTCGCTTGAGCCGCTATCGAACCTGCACTATGAGCAAAGCGTCTCCATCGACAGCGGCGCGCATGGAACTCCTCGGTCTCGATTCCAATCCGGTCCCCAACGGCGCAATCACCGGCAGCGTCACGACAACCGACGGCGTGAAACTGCGCTATGCGCGGTGGCGGCCGACGGTGCGCCGTCAACAGGGGACGGTTTGCCTCTTCCAGGGACGGGCCGAGCAGATCGAGAAATATTTCGAGGTGATCGGCGATCTTCGTCGTCGCGGTTTTGCCGTCGCCACTTTCGACTGGCGCGGTCAGGGCGGGTCGGATCGGCGGCTGCGCAACCGGCGCAAGGGTCACATCGACAGCTTTACTGAGTACGACCGCGACCTCGAAGCGTTCATGCAGGAAGTCGCCCTGCCGGACTGTCCGCCGCCGCACTTCGCGCTGGCCCATTCGACCGGCGCTCTCGTCTGTCTGAGGGCGGCGTATTCGGGTCGGGCGCGGTTCACGCGCATCGTTCTCACCGCGCCGCTGGCCGGTCTCGGACCGATGCGCCTCTCCGAACCGACGGCGTGCCGGATCGCAGCCATGCTGACGGCGTTCGGGTTCGGCGAACTCTATGCACCGGGAACCAAGGGGACGAGCCTCGAAGAAATTCCGTTTGCCGCCAATCCGCTGACCGGTGATGCGGTGCGTTTCGCCCGCAATGTCGACATCGTCACCAAATTGCCGGAACTCGCCATCGGGCCGCCGACCATCGGCTGGCTCTATGCCGCCTGCCGGGCGATGCGCGAGGCAACCGATCCGGATTTCGGTCCCTCGATCAAGGTGCCGGTGCTGGTCATCTCGGCGGCGCTCGACATCGTCGTGTCGGTGCGTGCGACTGAGATGCTCGCGGCGGAGCTTCGTGCCGGGGCGCAGGTCGTCATTGCCGGCGCGCGGCATGAGATCATGATGGAACGGGAGCCGATCCGCGAGCAGTTCTGGGCGGCCTTCGACGCTTTCGTTCCGGGATCGCGCGTCGCCGCCGGCGATGTGCGTATGCTCGGCTAGGCGTCCGACAGATATTCGAGAGCGGTTTCGTGCAGGCGCTTGTCTCCGCAGGCGAGAATACGGCCGCCGCGGGCCGCCGAGCCGCCACGCCAATCGGTGATGCGGCCGCCGGAGCCCTCGATGATCGGAATCAGGGCGACGATGTCATAGGCCTTGAGTTCGGTCTCGATGACGATGTCGGCGTGGCCGGCGGCGACCATGCAATAGGCGTAGCAGTCGGTGCCGTAGCGGGCATAGCGGACCGCCTTTTCGACGCGATCGTAGGCGGGGCGATCTTCGGCGTTGAAAAGGGCGGGCGTCGTGGTGAAGAGCGCGGCGTCGGCGAGGCTGGCGCAGGGCGCGGGCAGCAAGGTCGCTGCGACCGTCGGGACCGGCGTACCAGGCACGGACGCCATTGCCGGCGAAACGCTCGCCGGTGAAGGGCTGCGCCATCATGCCGAGGACCGGCGTTCCTTCCCTCAGAAGTCCGATCAATGTGCCCCAGATCGGCAAGCCGGAAATGAACGAGCGCGTGCCGTCGATCGGGTCGAGGACCCAGACGAATTCGGCATCCTCCCGTTCGGGTCCGTATTCCTCGCCGATGACGCCGTGGTCGGGATAGGTCGCGGCAATCAGTTTCCGCATGGCGGCTTCGCCGTTGCGATCGGCGACGGTTACCGGATCGAAGCCCTTGCGATCCTTGTTCTCGATGGCCGTGCCGCGCCCGAAAATGAGGCATGATCGAATCGGAGGCAGCGTCGGCAAGTCGATCCAGGAAGGCTGCGAGAGCATCAAAATCCATCGATTTTCACCCGACATGGCAGCCATGCGCTTTTGGCACGACGCGCGAATTAAGGGGAGAGTGCCCACAGATGATGGACTTATCTATCTAAAATACTTGAAGTTTTCTGAACGGTCTGTTGAAGGGGTAGGGTCTATGAAAGCATGTTCCTCCACGGGTTTCCCCGGGTGCGACGGAACGGCACTTGATTTTTGTGCGTCGCATTGACAGTATGTTGCAGTGCGGTAGATCGATTGGCGTTGGTTTACCGCAGCCCTCCTTGGGCGTTTCCTCCCTAGACTTGGGCCGCCTCGGCTTTGCCGAGCGGCTCCTTTTCTTTTTGGGCCCTATTCGGCGGCTTCAGCCCCGGTGAGGAGACCATCGTCGAACAAGGTGGCGAGTTCGGCGACGAATCCGGCCAGATCGGATTTCAGGCGTGCGAATCCCGCCGTCGGCAGCAGGGTCTTCTCGTCCATATAGAGGCATCGATTGATCTCGATCTGCATCGCATGGATGCCGTCGCCGGGCTTGCCGTAATGCTCGGTGATGAATCCGCCGGCATAGGGCTTGTTGCGGCTCACCGAATAGCCGAGACGCGAGAGAATCTGGGCTGCGGCATCGGTAATCTCGCCGGCGCAACTTCCTCCGTAGCGATCGCCGAGAACGATGTCGGGCCTGAGGCGGCTGTGGCCGCCGCGAACCGTCGACGGCATCGAGTGGCAATCGATGAGCAGCGCCTGACCGAAGGCGATCCTGGTTTTCGTCACCAGGTCTTTCAGGGCGAGATGATAGGGCTTGTAGACGCCGTCGATGCGGGCAAGCGCTTCCTCGACATTGAGCGGCGCGGCGTAGATCTCTTCGCTTTCGGAAACGATGCGCGGGATCGTTCCCAG
Organism: uncultured beta proteobacterium; assembly: GCA_963837675.1. Lineage (GTDB taxonomy): Bacteria > Pseudomonadota > Gammaproteobacteria > Burkholderiales > Burkholderiaceae_C > Rubrivivax. Next base: position 70,863 of record CAWIOH010000017.1, read on the forward strand.
CCCGCCGGCGACCCGCACGGAGCGCATATTGGCGAATGTCGGCAGGGATCCATTGAACATTTTCGGATCGAGTTCGTAGGGTTCGCGATTGACGTCGAGCCAGGCGCGCGGAAAATTCGCCTTGAGAAGGGGGGCGCCAAGGTCGAAGACCGGCATGAACAGTTTGTCGACGAGCGTGTCCTCGGAGCGGCGGATCGCCCGCTCGTCGAGGCGGGAGGCCGCCAGGAAGGCGATCGGATAACAATCGCCGCTGTGCGGTGAGTTGAAGACCAGCGGCATGCGCTGGCTTTCGGGCGCGACCGTCTCGAACGCCGATTTTCCTGTGAGGTCGTTCAGCGGCTGCATGGGACCAGGGACCCGTCCGAAGAAAGGATGAATTGCGAAGGATGTTGCCAAGATCGCCGGTTTCTGTCCACCATTGTAATTGCCTCGAAAATGCCGGTGTTCACGCGATCTTTACCCGGTGGGCGTTAATCCGCGACGGCGAATGCCGGTCGAAAGTGGGGGTGCTGTCTCGCGCATGACTAGGATATTGCTGGCGGAAGACGACAGCGACATGCGTCGCTTCCTGGCCAAGGCATTGCAGAATGCCGGCTATGACGTCGTGGCTTTCGACAATGGCCTTTCCGCCTATGAACGCATTCGCGAGGAGCCGTTCAACCTTCTGCTGACCGATATCGTCATGCCCGAAATGGACGGTATCGAGTTGGCGCGGCGGGCGACGGAACTCGACCCCGACCTCAAGGTCATGTTCATTACCGGCTTTGCCGCCGTGGCGCTCAATCCGGATTCGAACGCCCCGAAGGACGCCAAGGTCCTGTCCAAGCCGTTCCACCTCAAGGACCTCGTCAATGAGGTTGAAAAGCTGATCGCGGCCTGATCGGCCGCGGCCGGCGCACCGCTGCGCCGCAGGCGCAATCCGGGTTCGGGTTCGGCAGGCTTGAACAGCCATGAGCGCGCCTGCTATATGCGGGCGATTGTGCGGGGGTACTGGCCCTTGCATCGGATGGGCGGTTAGCTCAGCGGTAGAGCACTGCGTCGACATCGCAGTGGTCGTAGGTTCGATCCCTACACCGCCCACCATTCTTCCCGCTGGATGCTCCCTTTAGCCTGCCCGCGCGTGCCTTGACGCCTGTGACTCACTGTTCCTTGAGATCGAGCTTGCCGATGAGGGCGGAGAGCGAATTGACCTGCGATTTGATAAACGCACCGAACGCTTCCGGCTCGCTGCCGACCACCGTTGCACCCATGGCGACCAGCTTCTGCTGCACATCGGGCGTATTCGCCGCCTCGATGACGGCGGAACGAATCTTAGTGACGATCTCGTCCGGGGTTCCGGCCGGGACGACCAATCCGTTCCAGAGACTGAACTCATAGTCGGGATATCCCGACTCGGCGACGGTCGGCACGTCGGGGAGGAGGGGAACCCGCTCGGGCGAGGTGACGGCGATGGCGCGCAAGCGATTGTCTTCGATGTAAGGCACGGCGACCAGCAGCGGTGAGAAATAGATCTGCGTTTCGCCGGCGACGACCGCGCGCAATGAGTTGCCGCCGCCCGTGTAGGGGATATGGGTAATTGTTACGCCGGCCTGGTCCTTGAAGATCTCGGCAGCCAGAAAGGTCACGCTGCCCGTTCCCGCCGACGCGTAGTTGAGTTGGTCGGGCTTTTCTTTGGCCAGCGCGACCATGTCGGACACGGTTTCGAACGGAACCGAAGGGTTAACGACGACGACGTGCGGGGAGGCGTTGACCTGGGTGACGGGCGCGAAGTCGGTCAGAAGATCGTAGGCGAGATTATCGCGCAGACTGACATTGGCGGCGTGAGCGTTGCCGATCAGAAGCCATGTGTATCCATCGGGATCGGATTTGGCGACGGTCTCGGCGCCGATGGTTCCGCCGGCGCCGGGACGGTTCTCCACCACAACGGGTTCGCCGAGGAATGGCGGAAGCGCGTCGGCGAGAATTCGGGCAACCGTGTCGGCGCCGCCGCCGGCCGAACTCGGGACGACCAGGGTCACGGGCCTGTCCGGATAGGATTGTGCCCACGCAGGCGCCGCGATTGAGCAGGCAAGACCGATCGCTGCAACCGGCCCGGCAATCAATTTGATTTTTGTCATCTGCAATTTCCTCCCGATGGACTCTTGGTTCTTAGCGGGTCTTTTGCCAGACCTCGGATCGCGGTGAAGGCGGCACTTCCTCGTTTCCCGGTAACCGGGATGCGATACGCTGCCGCCACGTGCCATGACGCCGTCGATTTCAACATAGCGCGGCACTCGTGTCCATTTGCCGCGCTCGGCTCTATGTCGGCGCCGGATGTTCCGGTCGCGGAGAGGGCGCATCGATCCCGCTTCAAATTACCGGGGCGGGTTGATAGAGTTCTGTTGCGGTGCGGCAAATGCTTTGCGGCCGTGGCAAATTCAAAGATCCCGCGTCGCGCGACAACCGAAAAGGACAGTTTTTTGGACAAGGTCTATCCCGGTGCGAAAGAAGCGCTCGCCGACCTCCTCAAGGACGGCATGCTGGTCATGACGGGCGGTTTCGGATTGTGCGGGGTCCCGGTGACCTTGATCGAGGCGATGCGCGAATCCGGCGTCAAGAACCTGACCGTCGTCTCCAATAATGCCGGTGTCGATGGCTGGGGCCTCGGCGTCATGCTCGAGACGCGGCAGATCAAGAAAATGATCTCGTCCTATGTCGGCGAGAACAAGATCTTCGCCCAGCAGTTCATGTCGGGTGAACTGGAGCTCGAATTCAATCCGCAGGGCACGCTCGCCGAGCGCATTCGCGCCGGCGGCGCCGGCATTCCGGCCTTCTATACCAAGACCGGCTTCGGGACGATGGTCGCCGAGGGCAAGGAGACCAAGGAATTCGACGGCGCGCATTATGTCATGGAGCGCGGACTGTTCGCCGATCTGGCGCTTGTTCATGCCTGGAAGGGCGACCGGGCCGGCAATCTCGTCTATCGGAAAACGGCGCGGAATTTCAATCCGATGATGGCGACGGCGGCGGAAGTCACGGTTGCCGAGGTCGAGCATCTGGTCGAGCCCGGCACGATCGATCCCGACCATATCATCACACCCGGAATCTTCGTCTCGCGGATGGTGCATGTGTCGAACGCCGAGAAACGCATCGAGCAGCGAACGGTGCGCAAGCGCGCCGAGCCTGCTGTTCCCGCCGCAACTGGAGAGGAAGTCTGATGGCCTGGACCCGCGAAGAAATGGCGGCGCGCGCCGCCAAGGAGCTTCACGACGGCTTTTACGTCAATCTCGGGATCGGTATTCCGACATTGGTCGCGAACTACATTCCCGAGGGCGTCAATGTCCAACTGCAAAGCGAGAACGGCATGCTGGGCATGGGGCCGTTTCCTTTTGAGGGCGAGGAAGACCCGGACCTGATCAATGCCGGCAAGCAGACGGTGACCGAACTGCCGACGACCAGTTATTTCTCCAGCGCCGATTCCTTCGCGATGATCCGCGGTGGTCACATCGACCTGTCGATCCTCGGGGCCCTGCAGGTCGCCGAGAACGGCGATCTCGCCAACTGGATGATCCCCGGCAAGATGGTCAAGGGGATGGGCGGGGCGATGGATCTCGTCGCCGGGGTCAAGAAAGTGGTGGTGGTCATGGAGCACACCGCCAAGGACGAACCGAAATTCCTGGAGAAATGCACGTTGCCGCTCACCGGCACCCATGTCGTCGACATGTTGGTCACCGATCTCGGCGTGTTTGCGATCGATAAGGCGAATGGCGGGGTAAGCCTGATCGAAACGGCGCCCGGCGTCGCCGTCGATGAGATCAAATCGAAGACGGAAGCGAAGTTCGACGTCAGACTGTCGAACAAGTAGCCTTGGGATAACCGAGTAGCCGCATCGTCTCGCCGGCCTCGGCGGCGGCGACGGCGCGAAGGGCATCCATATCGGGTTTGTGGTCGACGGTACCGCCGCGGATGACGTCTTTATCCTTGGGAGGCGGCGTCAGGTCGCCCGGTGCGGCTCCGAGAAGATCTGAAAAGCTGGTCAGCGTTGCACCGTAGTCGTCGCGAAGCGCTGCATAGGAAACGAGCCGCAGGCGCGGCCGGCCCTGTGCGGCCTTGTGCCAGCCTTCGGCGTGTCTGGCCCACCGGTCGAGCATGTTGCGGTGCTGATAGGTCTGATAGCGCATGAGGTGCCCTTCGGGCTCGGCCAGGGCAAAGGCGATCGGATCAGGGCGCTTCGGTCCCTCGTGCCACTGCCAGCGATGCATGAAGCGCCAGAAGGAAAGCATCACTTCGGCCGGATCGCGGTGGATGTAGAAGACGATGTAACGCTTGAGGAGACGATTAGGATTCCGTCGAAGAACGTTGAAGCGTGATGCGATTTGACGATCGAGGCGATGCGCTGGTCGGCGAGCTTTTCAAGCGCTCCGGCGATCGCCGGAGGATGAAAGAAGTTGATCGGCATCTGGTTGTAGTCGAGGTCGATCCACGGTGCAGAGGTATAGCCGTAGCCGCGAGCGATCGAATTCATCAGGAAATGGGTGCCGGACCGCTCATGGCTGACCACTATGATCGGTGGCCGGTCTTCACGGAAAACCGCAAAGGAGGGGCCGGGGCGGGCGGAGGAAGAGGGCTGAAAGGGCGGTTTCATGGCAATTTACGCCCCGTGCCGGCCGGGCTGCGCTTGACACCCTTGAGCCGCATCCATATTTTCCGGCCGCATACAGCGCGGGTACCGGTTCCGGACGCTCGCTTCTTAATTCCGCCGACGAGCGTCATGTCATGAAGATCCGCAACTCGCTTCGTTCCCTGCGTGGGCGTCATCGCCAGAACCGGCTCGTCCGGCGCAAGGGACGTATCTACATCATCAACAAGACAAACCCCCGTTTCAAGGCCCGTCAGGGCTGAGAACTGCCGGTTTTCTTTGACTGTTTGGCGCGGACGGCGTTATCGTTCGCGTATGCGGCTGCTTACGCTTTTCCTCGCCGGTACGTTTGCCCTGACCGTTCCGGCCCTCTCCGCCTCCGAGCGAGAGACGATGGCACTGCCGGACACTGGACCGGCGGCTCCCGAACCCACTCCCGAGGCCCGGCTCAATAGTCTGTTCGAGGCGTTGAAATCGACGGCCGATCCGGACGCGGCCAAAGACGCCGAAAACGACATCGTCAAGATCTGGCTCGATTCGGGGAGCGACACGGTCGATCTCCTGATGACCTGGGCGCTCGGCGCCATGGAAGAGAAAAACTACAATCTGGCGCTCGACTATCTCGATCGGATCATCGCGATGAAGCCGAACTACGCCGAGGGCTGGAACAAGCGTGCGACGGTTCATTTTCTGGTCGACGATTATCCCAAGGCGATTGCCGATATCGAACAGACGCTGGCGCTCGAGCCGCGCCATTTCGGTGCTCTGTCCGGGCTCGGCACGATTATGCGCGATATCGGCGACGATGAGCGCGCGGTGACCGCCTACCGGTATGCGCTCGAAATCGATCCCTATCTCGACAGCGTCAAGGATGCGCTGAAAGAGATCGAAGACGAGAAGGCGGGGCGCGAGCTTTAGCTCGCCTGGACCGCGCCCGCGATTTACATGGCGCCGGATCCGTCGCTGCCGACAAAGGCAATGCGCAGCATGTTGGTGGCGCCGGGCGTGCCTAGCGGAACGCCCGCCGTCAGGATGATGCGTTCTCCGGGCTTGGCGTATCCCTCCTGTACCGCGACCTGACAGGCGCGGTCGACGATGCCGTCGATATCCTTGGGCTCCTTGCCGAAGACACAGTGAAGGCCCCAGACCAGCGCCAGGCGGCGCACGGTGGCGATCACCGGCGACAGGGCGATAATCGGCGTCTGCGGTCGCTCGCGGGCGGCGCGAACCGCGGTGGCGCCGGAGGAGGTGTAGCAGCAGATGGCGGCTAGCTTGAGCGTCTCGGCGATCTGGCGCGCGGCGGCGGAGATGGCATCGGCGCCGGTCGCCTCGGGCTCGTTGCGCTGGGCGTGGATAATATTGAGGTAGATCGGGATCGCGTTCGACCTCGGTGGCGATCCGGTCCATGGTGGCGACCGATTCCACCGGAAAATCGCCTGATGCGGATTCCGCCGACAGCATGATTGCGTCGGCGCCCTCGAACACCGCTGTGGCGACGTCGGAAACCTCGGCCCGCGTCGGCACCGGCGCGGTGATCATCGATTCGAGCATCTGCGTGGCGACCACGACCGGCTTGCCGGCGCGCCGCGCCGCGCTGGTGATCTGCTTCTGGATGCCGGGCACCTTTTCCAGCGGCATCTCGACGCCGAGATCGCCGCGCGCCACCATCAGTGCATCGGAATATTCGATGATCGCGGCCAGGCGCTCGACGGCCTGCGGCTTCTCGATCTTGGCCATCACGCCGGCACGGCCGCGGGCGATCTTTCTCACCTCGGCCAGATCGTCGGGGCGCTGGATGAAGGACAGCGCGATCCAGTCGGCGCCCGCATTGAGGCCGGCTTCGAGGTCGGAGCGGTCCTTGGCGGTCAGCGCGCTGAAGCCGATGGTCGAGTCCGGGACGCTGACGCCCTTGCGGTCTGAAAGCACGGTGCCGACCTCGACGATGGTGGTCGCCTGGTCCTTCGAGCATTTCTCGACCCTGAGGCGGATCTTTCCGTCGTCAAGGAGAAGGCGATGGCCGGGTTCGAGCGCGGCAAAAATTTCCGGATGGGGCAGGTAGACGCGTTCGGCGTCGCCCGGGCGCCGGGTCGGAGTCGAGAATGAAGGTCTGTCCGGTCTTCAGCGTCACCGACTTGTCGGCGAAAGTCCCGACCCTGAGTTTCGGGCCCTGCAGATCGACGAGAATGCCGATCGGCCGGCCGACATCGTTCTCAACCTCGCGAATGATCGCGACCATGCGGCGCAGCCGATCATGGTCGGTATGGCTCATATTGATTCGGAAAACGTCGGCGCCGGCTTCGAAGAGGCTTGCGATTTTTTCCTTGTCCGATGAAGCGGGCCCGAGCGTCGCGAGGATCTTGACCTTGCGCGCTCGCCTCATCAGCCGCCCGTTCCGGTCGCGCCGGGTTCGGTCAGTTGAACGGTCCAGCTGCGCTGTTCACCGGTGTCGACTTCGAAGAAGCCGGTGCGCTCGAAGCCGCGCGTGACGCAATCCTCGATGCCTTTGATCGTGAACATCTTGTCGCGCGTGCACATGATTGCCTTGCCGCCCCAGACGCCGCCCTGATCATAGTCGACGGCATAGACATAATAGAAGCGTGACACCAACGGCCCCGCCATCAGCGTCTCGCACGTGCCGGTGTCGACATTCCACCAGCCCTCGGTGGTCCATTCATCGCTCAGTTTGTAGCCGATGGCGACTCCGACGCGGCTCGCAGTCTTGTTGCACAGTCGCAGACCGCCGGCGGTGGGTTCGACGGTGAGGGCGCCGGAGACGCCGGCCGGCGCGGTGCCGTTGGCGATAGGCGCGCTTCGGCGGTGCCGTCGCTCTGGCGCAGCATCATAAACGCCGTCCCCGCTACGAGAGCGAGACAAAGGATGCTGCCGGCGACAATGGCCTTCCGGTGCCAGGGTCTAGTTTCTTGCGATGGCATCAGGTCGAACGATAGCTGAATTCAAGCCGTTTTGTTCCGCCGCTGACAGCCGTTCTTATCGCTTGTGCGCTTTCGCTGTGTCAACGATTTGTGGCCCGAATTCTGGAGTTTCGCGTCTGCCCGGCATTTCTGTCAATGTCTCAGAATTGCCGTCGTCCTGAGCGGTTTGTCGGTTGCGAAGACGGCGGGATGATGGCCGTCCCGGACGGTCGCTTCCGGCTACGGCGCCATCGCTTCAATGCTATTGTAGATATTCATGAACTTGCATCTCGATAAGACGATATCGCCAGCCGACGACCGAAACTCGCGGGCCTTCACCCGGATCGCTGGCAGTGCCGACGCCGGATTTCTCCTGCTTTGTGATCATGCCAGCAACCGCGTGCCTGCGGCGTTCGACAATCTCGGCCTGCCGGCGGCGGAGTTAGCGCGGCATATCGCCTTCGATCCCGGTGCTGCGGCGGTCACGCGGGCTCTCGCGACGCGTCTTTCCGCTCCGGCGGTCATGTCGGACTTCTCGCGCCTGGTGATCGACCCCAATCGCGGTGAGGACGATCCGACACTGATCATGAAATTGTCGGATCGCGTCGTCGTGCCCGGCAATAAGGATGTAAGCGATCGGGAGCGGGCAGACCGGATCGCGCGCTTCCACGCGCCCTATCACTCAGCGATCGCGCTATGTATCGACGAAGCGGTTGCGACCGGCGTCGTGCCTGCGCTCGTGTCCATCCACAGCTTCACGCCGGTGTGGCGTGGCCGATCGCGGCCGTGGCAGGTCGGTATTTTGTGGGATCGCGATCCGCGTTTGGCGAGGCCGCTCATTTCGGCGCTCGCCGAGGACCCGGCGCTCACGGTTGGCGACAACGAGCCTTACGAAGGCGCGCTCATTAACGACACGCTCTATCGGCATGGGACGAGACGCGGTCTTGCTCATGCGCTGGTCGAGATCCGGCAGGACCTGATCGCCGACGAGGCGGGCGCGGTGGCGTGGGCAGATCGGCTGGCGGCAATCCTGCTCGCTCAAAGCAAACATGCGGAAATGCACGAAATCCGCCACTATGGGTCGCGCACCGGGCCAGTCGACCCTATGTGAACCGAGAGAAGCGCCAACCGGCGAGGACACGGATCATGGCCGATATCGACAAGAACACACAAACCGAACTCGAGGCGGCTGCCTTTCGCCGTCTCGTCGAGCATCTTCGCGAGCGGAGCGACGTTCAGAACATCGATTTGATGAATCTCGCCGGGTTCTGCCGAAACTGTTTGTCCAACTGGTATCAGGACGCCGCGGCGGAGCGCGGATTGCCGATCGCCAAGGAGGCGGCGCGCGAAATTATTTATGGCATGCCCTATGACGAATGGCGGGCGCGCCATCAGAAGGACGCTTCGGCCGAACAGTCGGCCGCCTTCGATAAGAACCGACCGCGTCACTGAAACGTTTGCACAAGTTTCGAATGTTTTGATCGCGCGCTCGCACCGGCGCGCGCGTGCGAGACGCCGCGCGGGCTTGACCGCTCGCGCGGACTCGGGCAGTCAGCCTTTCCCCGTGAGACAGTCACCAAGGAGAACCAGGGAATGGCCGGACCGGCAGGCGTCGCTCGCGATCAACTCAGGGCGTTCATCGAGCGCATCGAAAAGCTCGAAGAGGAAAAGGCAGCGATCGCCGACGACATCAAGGAAGTTTATGCCGAGGCCAAGGGCAACGGGTATGACACCAAGACGCTGAGGCAGGTTGTGCGGATCAGGAAACTGGATTCCGCCGAACGTCAGGAGCAGGAAGCGCTCCTCGACCTTTATCTGCATGCGCTCGGGATGGCGCCGGCCGAAGAGTGATCGTTTCGGATCAGCGGAAGGCGAGGCGGGCGCGGCTCGACAAATCGATCATTGTCGGCGGATGCACCAGGGGGCCTGAAAAGCGATCGGTGCGCAGGCCCTGATAGGCGAGGTCGCTGAAACCCGCGCTATAGGCAAGCTGGGGCTTGCTCAGAAGAGTCGGGATCTGGCTGAAGTCGGGCATGGTCATCAGGGCGTATTGCCTCTGACGGGTCGATTCGTTGGCGATCCACTGTCTCAATCCGAGCGTGTCCAGGGCGGTCAACGTCAGACCATCGGACGCGAAGCGGTGCACGCGGGGTCCGATCGAGCCGGTTGCGACCGGCTGCTCCATGACGGCTGTGATGAGGACCGGATTGGCGACCGGAATCGGAGCGCTGATTGAATTTATATTCGCCTGACGAGCCGGCGCGGGCGCTTGCGGAGCCGAGGTGATGTCCATCGGAGCCGCATAGGCGAAGACTGGCGTGATGTCCCGAACCTTGCCCTCGGCGCGGTTCAGAACCGCGGTGGTCATCGCCTCGGCGCGCAATGGCCGCGATACGTCGACGGTTGCGACCACCGCCGTCGGCTGGATCGGCAATGAGGCGGGTCGCGAAATATCCCGTTCCGCCATCGCGCGGGCGAGCGCGGCGGGGACCGGCGGTTGATTCCAGTGGCTCGTCGACTCGAATTCGAATGGCCGGGGCCCGCCTTGCTGCGCGTAGTCGCTGGCGGCAAGCGAGGCAATCGTCAATTGCGAATTGAATTCCGGCTGCAGCGGCTGCGGAAGCGGCTCGGCGGCGGCGACGACCGTCGGCGCGAAGCCGTGGACCGGGACCGGCGAGGGCCGGGGCAGCGGCGGGGTGGCGTCGGCTGCGGAATAGTCGTTCGACGATTTCATCTTCGCTGGAATCGTCGGCCACCGAGGCGATGACGACCGGCTCGCCGACGGCGCGCTTGTTCCGGCCCTTCGGCTCGTCGGCGGATGCGATGTCGCTCGAACCCGATTTGATCCCCAATTTGTGTGCGGCAAGCGCCTGCGCGTAGCCGGGAAGCGGGTTGCCGTCGGAGGGAACGTGCAGCGTCTTGCCGTTCGGGAAGACCTTGACCAGTTGCTGGCGCGTCATCCGCGGCCAGTGACGAACCGTACCGGTGTCCATGTGGACGAAGGGCGAACCGGAAGATGGGTAGTAACCGACGCCGCCGACCTGCAGACGCAGGCCGATGGCGCGCAGATCCGCCAGCGGGACGCCGGGGATGTAGAAGTCCATCGCCTTGCCCTGGATGTGCTGGCTGTTCTTGGCGACGCCTTTCGAGCGGCTGCGCAGTGAGCTGTTGGTCGTCGGCGACCGGTAGCCGCAGATCACGTTGATGTATTCGTTTGAGCCGGTGCGGCGGTAAACATCCCAGATCAGATCCAGGAGTTTGGGGTCCATCTTGGTCGGTTCGTTGCGACGCCAGTCGCGGAGAAACTGGTTGATCTTGGCAAGCCCGGCACGGTCGTATTTGCCCTGCCGCTTGAAATAGATCGTCGCCCGTTCCTTGGTATGGACGTTGTAGAGCTTGAGGGCTCGGTCTTCGGCGTGGGCCGAGACTGTCGTAAAGCTGAGAGTAGTGAGAGAAACGGCGGCGAGCAGGACAGCGGCGCCGAGCAGGCGCAAGTGAGCGAACGTCGAAGCATGTGCCCCGCGCCCCACGATCCGGTGGTTAGTCTCGCTCTTCCTAATCAATTCCCGTCGCCGTCCACTGCCCAAAACCGGGCTTCCCCCGCGGCGCATTGTCGGAGTTCTAGGTTAATGCCCCTTTACCATGACGGGTAGCGCCATACTGATAACCCCGTCTCGGCCGTACCCCACACCGAGTATGTGTAGATCGTGGCATTTGCTAGGCAGCGACGCTACCAACCGCCCGGCAAATCCGCGCCAGAATCAGTATTTTACAAGCCCGATCACGATGTTCCGAGGGCTTTTTCAATGCGTCCGTCATGTCCGTAGACATCGTCACGCGTCTGAAGATTACCTGATTCGTCGACCCATGCCGTGAAATAAGTGATGTGAACCGGGACCTTTTGGCTGAGGTTCACCCATTTTTCGCCGCCGCCGTAAAGCTTTTTGAGGTAGGCGGAGCTCAATTTCGGCTCCTCGGCGAGGAGGGCGTCGGCGAATTCCATCGGGTCCATGACGCGCATGCAGCCGTGGCTGTAAGCCCGGTAGTCCCTCTGAAACAGGCTCTTCGAGGGCGTGTCGTGCAGGTAGACGGCGTAGTCGTTGGGGAACAGGAACTTGACCTTGCCGAGGGCGTTGCGCTCTCCCGGCGGCTGGCGGATCTGGATCTTGCGCATGTCGACGGTACGCCAGTTGATCATGCGCGGATCGACGGCGCGGAAGCGGCCCTTGATCAGGGCGAACACCTGGTAGCCGCTCAGCGCGCCGGGATTGGCCTGCGCGGCCGGCAGCATTTCCTTCCTGGCAATCGAGGCCGGCACGTTCCACGCCGGATTGACGACGATGTTTTCGATCAGGTCCGAGAAGATCGGGGTCTGATTGGTGGTCTTGCCGACGACGATCCGGGTCGTGTAGGTGGTCGCGCCGTTCTTGCGGACCTCGACCGTGAAGTCCGGCACGTTGACGCGAACATAGAAGCTGCCGAGTTCGCGGGGCATCCAGCGCCATTTCTCCATATTGAGAAGGACGAGGGGCACCGGATCGATCGGGTCGGCATTGAGCGCGGCGATCGTTCGCGGGCCGGCGATGCCGTCGACCGTGAGGCGGGCCGATTTCTGGAACGCCTTGACCGCTTCGGCGACGCCTTCGTCGTAGGTCGCCGGGGCGTCGACATTGGTCGGCAGTTCGAGGCGCTGGCGCAGGAATCCGACGCGGGCGTCGGCGACGCCGAGCTTCAGGGTCTTGCCGCCGGGCACTTCGATCGGCTTCTTGGCTTTCTCGGCGTTGCGCAGTTCGGCAAGCTTGTTGCGAAGCGCCTGGAATTCCGGGTGCGGCGGGTTGTAGGAGACGAGTTCGGCGACCGGGTCACCGGCAACGGAGATCTTGTTCAGGGCCCCAATCTGGTCGGGCGTGTGCCGCTCATAGCCGATATTGCTGCTGACATCGGCGGGATCGACGCGGCCGGCATAGGCCTCGCGCGCATAGGCAGCGATTGCCTGGCTCAGCATCACGTCGGTTTGCGCGGTGAAGCTCGGCTGTGACACGGCGACCTTGCCGAGCCAATTGCCGGGAAGCGAGTAGGCGAGGGGATCGAGACCGTCGGTGTCGGCGGCGCGGATGCGCTCGATCAGGCTGCGCGCCTTGTCGGTCATGACGCCGTCGGGCACCCATACCGGAGCATAATTCCGCGCTTCATAGAATTTGACGACAGCGGCGGCGTCGCGCTTGTCGAGAATCCTGCCGTGATGACCGGAATCGGCCAGCAGATCGCGAATTGCCGCGCTGACCTTGTCGAGGGCGGGCGCTTCGACGACCGCTTCGGAACTCTCCACGACTTCAGCCGCTTGCGGCGTGGCTTCCTCGGCAAAGACGTTTCCGCCCAACGCAAAAAGAGAGAGAGTGCCGACAAGCAGGAATTGCGGTCCGCCAAGGGCCATGTCGAGTGCCTCGTCTGGTGTATCGGGAATGAGTTTGCGGTGCGGCCAAAGGAAAACCAATGGCGGCGGTATTTCAATCGCAAAAGCCTAAATCAAAATGAATTTACCGCTCATTCGGCGGCTATTCCGGCGACTGTGTCCGAAATGCCGAGATCCTTCAGCTTGCGGTAGAGCGTCGAGCGTCCGATGCCAAGCTTGCGAGCAACCAGCGTCATGCGCCCCTCATAGCGTTCGAGGGCCAGTCGGATCATTTCCGCTTCGATCTCGGCGAGTGGACGCACGTCGCCGTCCTCGTCGAGGGGGGCGAAGCCTGAAGCGGCCTCGTTCGGCGCGGCGAGGTTTATTTCAATCGGCTCGATGGGCAGCGGCGCCGGATCGATCGCATGGTCGCTCGCCGGTGCGCCGTCTATCTGCGCGGCGATCTGCGGAAACTCGTCCGGTGTCAGCATCGGTGTGTCGGTAAGCACGACGGCGCGGAAGACGGCGTTCTCGAGCTGGCGAATGTTTCCCGGCCAGTCGTAGCGCGACAGCAGTTGCAGCGCTGCGGCGTTGACGCCGCGGATGAAGGTCTTGCTTTCCTCGGCGGCGAAGCGGGCGGTGAAGTGGCGCACGAGTTCGGGAATGTCCTCGCGCCTCTCGCGGAGCGGCGGCACGCGGATCGGGAAGACGTTCAGCCGGTAGTAGAGGTCCTCGCGAAAGAGGCCGGCCTTGACCAGATCGATCAGGCTGCGATTGGTGGCGGAGATCAGGCGGAAGTCGACGCGGAGCGGGCGGCGGGCCCCGACCGGATCGATCTCGCCATCCTGCAGGGCGCGCAGAAGCTTTACCTGAACGTCGGCCGGCAGTTCGCCGACTTCGTCGAGGAAAAGCGTTCCGCCGTGGGCCTCACGGAATTTGCCGACGTGCTTATCGGCGGCGCCGGTGAACGCCCCTTTTTCGTGGCCAAACAGGATGCTCTCGACGAGATTGTCGGGAATCGCGCCGCAATTGACGGTGACGAACGGTTTCGACCGGCGGTCGCTGCCGCCCTGGATGGCGCGGGCGATCATTTCCTTGCCGACGCCGGATTCGCCTTCGATCAGGATCGGAATCTGCGAGGCGGCGGCGCGCTGGCCGAGGCGGATGACCCGCTCCATGGCCGGGCTGCGGGTGATGATGTCGCGAAAAGTCAGCGTGCCCGACACCACCCGCTTCATGCGTGCGATCTCGCCTTCGAGCGCGCCGAGCTTCAGCGCGTTCTCGATCGAAACCTGCAGGCGCTCCGGCGAGACCGGCTTGACCACGAAATCGACGGCGCCGGCGCGCATGGCGCTGACCACCGTGTCGATGCCGCCATGGGCGGTCTGAACGATAACCGGCGTCGTACGGTCCATCTCGCGGAGCTTCGCCAGCACCCCCATGCCGTCGAGTTCGGGCATGACGAGATCGAGGATGATGAGAGCGACGCCTTCGCCGTCCGGTCCGGTCAGGTAGCGCAGCGCTTCGCCGCCGCTTTCCGCGATGACGAACGAATAGCCAAAGCGCTCGACAGCGGCCGTCAGGAGCCGTCGCTGGACAGGGTCGTCGTCGACGACAAGAATTGTGGCGGACATTGTTGGTCGCCAGACCCTTCTCAAGCTGCTTCGGGGCCGGCCGACGAATCACGAACGCGACCGGTCGCGGATTTCCCGGCGGCGATGATCGGGCCGCGCAGTTAATTGCTTCTTAACCGGCTGGGCCTGGCGTCAACTTCTGTGTATGTCGGGGACAGATTGCGCTTTCGGGGCCACCGGCGCGAACACGTCACGTCATGGCCGCATTGGCCGGGTCCGAAGCCGGGACGGCGCCGCCGGCACAGGCTATCCTCAAGTCTGCCCCATTTGCGCGGCAGGACACGTCTCTCTCCAATCCCATGGGTGGATCGACAATGCCGGCGAAGGACACTGCTGAAAAAGTGCTCAATGTCGCGGACGCGGCTGCAGCCATCGTCCCCGGCAATCGATCTGCCCGTGTGGAATCTCGACGATCTCTATCCGGCGATGGACTTGCCCGAGGTCAAGGCCGACCTCGCCAGGGCGGAGGCCGACTCGATCGCGTTCGAAGCGAAGTTCAAGGGCAGGCTGGCCGAACTTGCGACGGTCCGCGCCGGCGGCCTTGCGGCGGCGGTCGTTGCCTTTGAAGAGCTCGAGGAATTGCTCGGGCGGATCATTTCCTATGCCGGCCTTCTCCATGCCGGCGATACCAGCGATCCGGCGCGCTCGAAATTCTACGGCGACGTCCAGGAGCGGATCACCGCGGCGAGCGCGCATCTTCTGTTTTTCGCGCTCGAACTGAACCGGATCGAGGATTCCGTTCTCGAAAGGCGATGGACGATCCCGCCCTCGGCCACTATCGGCCGTGGCTCGAAGACGTCCGCATGGAGAGGCCCTATCAGCTCGAGGACCGGGTCGAGCAGCTCTTTCATGAGAAGTCGGTGACCGGGCGCGGCGCGTGGAACCGGCTCTTCGACGAGACGATGTCGGCGCTCAAGTTTTCGGTCGACGGCGAGGAACTGGCGATCGAGCCGACGCTCAACCTGCTTCAGGATTCCGACGGAGCAAAGCGCAAGGCCGCGGCCGAGGCGCTTGCCAAGACCTTCAAGGCCAATCTTCGCCTGTTCGCCCACATCACTAACACCCTGTCCAAGGACAAGGAAATTTCAGACCGCTGGCGCGGCTTCAAGGACGTGGCGGCGTCGCGCCATCTCGCCAACCGGGTCGAGCCGGAAGTCGTCGATGCGATGGTCGCGGCCGTGCGCGAGGCCTATCCGCGCCTCTCGCATCGCTACTATCGGCTCAAGGCGAAATGGTTCGGCCGCGAGACGCTCGATCATTGGGACCGCAACGCGCCGCTTCCCGACGTGCCGACGCAAGTCATTCCGTTCAGCGAGGCGCGGGCGACCGTGCTCGGCGCTTATGGTCTGTTTGCGCCGGAGATGGCCGATATCGCCCGCCGCTTTTTCGACGAGGGATGGATCGACGCGCCGGTTCGTCCGGGAAAGGCGCCCGGCGCCTTCGCCCATCCGACGGTCCCCAGCGCCCATCCCTACATTCTCCTCAACTATCAGGGCAAAGTGCGCGACGTGATGACGCTCGCCCATGAACTCGGTCACGGCGTCCATCAGGTCTTGGCGGCGCCGCAAGGCGCGTTGATGGCGCCGACGCCGCTGACGCTGGCCGAGACGGCGAGCGTGTTCGGCGAGATGCTGACTTTCCGCGCGCTTCTCGACGAGACCACCGACCGCAAGGAGCGCAAGGCGATGCTCGCGGCGAAGATCGAGGACATGATCAACACGGTCGTGCGCCAGATCGCCTTCTACACTTTCGAGCGCAAGCTCCACGTTGAGCGCCGCGAAGGCGAGCTGACTTCGGAACGGATCGGCGAATTGTGGATGGAGGTGCAGAGCGAAAGCCTCGGTCCGGCGATCAAGCTTCATCCCGGGCTACGAGGTCTTCTGGAGCCTATATCCCGCACTTCATTCATTCGCCGTTCTACGTCTATGCCTACGCCTTCGGCGATTGTCTGGTGAACTCGCTCTACGCCGTCTATGAGAACGCCGCCGAAGGCTTCCAGGAGAAGTATTTCACGATGCTGAAGGCCGGCGGCACCAAGCACCACAGCGAACTTCTCAAGCCATTCGGACTCGACGCCAGCGATCCGCTGTTCTGGCAGAAGGGTCTCGGCGTCATCGAGCGGCTGATCGACGAACTCGAGGCGATCGAGGCCGCCTAGGGCCGCTCTGCTTGTGAAGGCCGCTGCGAGGCACTAGCTAAGGATTGTCGCGAACGATCCTTCGTGGAGTGCCCCGATGCCGCTTCTCTTCTTCATTCTCCTCGTCATCCTGATCGCCCAGCTCGGATTCTGGGACACATTCGGCGCCGTGCTCGGCGCGGTGGCGATGATGGTTCTCTTCGTCGTTCTCGCCGCCGGCGTCGTCGTCGTCGGTTTTCTCGCCTTTGCGCGTCGACTGTTCGATAGAAGACCGGGCTGGCCAGTCGCTCCTGTCGCCGGGCGGATCCAGCCACCTCGACGTCGCGGTGCGCCGCCTTTGCGGCATCCGGCCACGCTGCCGAGGGCGGCGGGACGACATAGATAGGTGGCGATGGCCAAGTCTTCCGACAGCGAAAAGAACCGCCTCTCCGGCCGCCTTTCCCGCTATGCCCGGGTCGGTGCCAATGTCGGCGGGGTCGCGGCCCGGGTCGCCGGGGCGCGGCTGTTCGGCCGCGACCTGACGGATACGCGCAACGCCGCCGACCTGACGGCGGCGCTCGGCGGTCTCAAGGGACCGCTGATGAAGCTCGCCCAGATGCTGGCGACGGTTCCCGATCTGCTGCCGCCGGAATTCGCCGCCGAACTGCAGAAGCTCCAGGCTTCGGCGCCGCCGATGGGGCCGGCCTTCGTCAAGCGGCGGATGATGGCCGAACTCGGCGCCGACTGGGAGAAGCGATTCCGCTCCTTCGACCGCACGCCGTCCGCGGCCGCCTCGCTCGGCCAGGTGCACAAGGCCGTCGGCCATGACGGCCGCGACGCTGGCGGTCAAGCTGCAATATCCGGACATGCAGTCGGCGGTCGAAGCCGATCTCGGCCAACTCGGCCTCATCCTCAGGCTCCAGCGGAGATTCAGTCCCGAGATCGATACCACTGAAATCGCAAAGGAATTGACCGAGCGGCTGCGCGAGGAACTCGACTACAAGCGCGAGGCGGCGCATGCCGGCTCTACCGGCTGATGCTCAAGAACGAGCCGCTCGTCCAGGTGCCCGGAGATCGTGCCGGAACTGTCGACCAGGCGCCTCCTGACCATGAGCTGGCTCGAAGGCAGGCCGCTTCTTTCCTTCCTCGATCACGATCTCGAAGACCGCAACCGGATCGCCAAGGCGATGTTTCGGGCCTGGTGGTTTCCCTTCGCCCATTTCGGCGTCATCCATGGCGATCCGCATCTCGGCAATTACACCGTGTTTGAGGAGCGCGGACGAACGGCGACAGTCCGGCCGGCCGGATCAATCTGCTCGACTTCGGCTGCGTGCGCATCTTTCCGCCGGCCTTCGTCGCCGGCGTCGTCGAGCTTTACGAGGGGCTCAAGACCGACGATCGCGAGCGGATCGTCGAGGCCTATCGCGGCTGGGGCTTCGTCGGGCTGACCAACGCCACCATCGACGCGCTCAATATCTGGGCGCGCTTCATCTATGCGCCGCTGCTCGACGACCGGGTCCGCACCATCGCCGACGGCGTCGCGCCGCAATGCCTATGGCCGGCGCGAAGTCTGGCAGGTGAAGCAGCGGCTGAAGCCGGAAGCCGCGGTCAGGATCCCGCGCGAATTCGTGCTGATGGACCGCGCCGCCATCGGCCTCGGCTCGGTGATGCTGCATCTCAGGGCCGAGATGAATTTCCATCGCCTGTTCGAGGAAACCATCGCCGATTTCGATCTGGCGACGCTCGACAGGCGTCAGGCCAAGGCGCTGGAGTCGGTGGGGCTCGCCGGCGACGGGCCAGGCTGACGTCACGATCTCGTCAATTCCCCGGTCGGGCAGGGCGCATTAGGGCGCGTACTCATAATTTCGATTCCATGTCCGGTTCACTCCGAACGCGACCCAATTGCTGCGTAGCAGCGGAATGTCACGACGTGCCGGAACGGGATATTCCAACACCTAGACCATAGCGACGATGACGTGTGCCTGAATTTTGGCGGCAACCTCGCCGCTGCCATGTCTGTCTGCAATCGCCGATGCGGCGTAGTCGGTTGCAGCTGCCAGCTTTCCCGCGTCTCTGGCCTCGATTTCGTTGCGAAGAACAGTTCCCTGACAATAAGCAACGGCCGGAATGCGCGGCGAGGGTGCCCGGCTTTGTTCGGCTCTCGTCTCGATCACCACACGGGAGAAACCTGCGCCTTCCAACTCGCGACGGATCAGCGCCGTATCGTGGTAGCCGTGCGGGGTGCGCGCCATGAAACGCGGCGGATCGTCCGGAAATATCCTCGCGAGGGCATTCGTCACGTCGTCCGCGAAGTCATTCTCCTCGATGCGATCCCATACGTTGAATAAAAAGTGTCCTCCGGGCTTCAGGACCCGCTTCGCGTCGCGGTAGGCAACCGAGCGGTCCGGAAAGAACATCGCGCCGAACTGACAACACACGAGATCGAAGGCCGCATTTTCAAACGGCAGCGCCATAGCGTCCGCCTGACGCCATTTAATCCGCGCGTCGGGAGGTTGTCGCGATGCGGCGTAGTCGAGCATCGGCTGATTGAGGTCGGTGACAGTATAGCTGGCGCCGGGAGACAGTTTGGGCGCCAACGCGCGGGTAACAACCCCGGTGCCTGCGGCGATTTCCAAAACGGCGCTTGGCGACAAGGAGGCCGCGCGTTGTGCCATATCATCGGCGTACGGCTCGAAAATCAACGGCACCATATAGCGGTCGTAGTTTTCCGGAATCGAGCCAGAGAACTCCTTGTCGGTTTCCAACATTGCTATCACCCGCCGTCCGTTTGATGGCTCGCGAGACCAGCAATAATTGTCCGCTTTGGGTCGTTTTCGAGGCGTCCACTACCTCGCCTTCATCCAGCTTGCCTCGATTAAGGTGTGGTTGCGCGTTAATGAGTCCGCGCCCTAGTCTCGTCGGCATTGACGATGGGGTGGCAGATGGATCGACCGGCAGTGAAAACCCGGCTTTTTATCCCGGCGCTGGCGCCGCTCTATGCCGCGCTCGCCGAACCGGCCTATGCGCTCTGCGCTTCGTCGCCGGCGCCTTTCTTGTTCCGCACGGCCTGTGGAAGCTTTTCGGCATCACCGGCAGCCGCGAGCAGATGATCGCATTCTTCACCTCGATCGGCCTCGAGCCGGCGGTGCCGCTGATGACCGCCGTCGGGTCTGGTCGAGTTCGTCGGCGGCACACTCATCGCGATCGGCCTCCTGACCCGGCCGGCGGCGCTCGCCGCGACGGTGACGACCGCGACCGCCGCGCTCTATTTCCATCTGCCGCTCGGCTTTTACGTGGAACCGGCGGAGTCGAGTTCGCGGCGCTGTGGGCGCTGGTCCTCCTGATGATCGCGATCCGGGGCGGCGGCCGGATTTCGCTCGACCATTGGCTCGGGCGCGCATTCTGATCGGTTGCGCTGCGACCGCGGGCACGATTGCCGTTGCGGCCGATTTTGCTATAAAGCGGCCATCTCTCACCGGCTGAAGGAATTCAGGAATGGCTGAGCATGGCGCTGCCGCCGAAATCGGGACCGCGACCGGCAACGACTATCGCGAGCACGAGCGGACCTATCGATTTATTCGTCGGCCTGACGAAATGGGGCACGATCAGCGTTGCCGTGATCCTCATCCTCATGGCCATATTCCTTCTTTGACCGCCTTGCGCCGATTTCGGGCGCGGGCCGGGCGCCTTCCACCCATTTGTCGGTTCGGGCCGATAGATCCTTAGCGGTTCCAGACAGGGAACGATCATGAAGATCGCGGTGCCGGCTGAAGCCGACAAGGTCGAGACCCGGGTTGCGGCGACGCCGGAGACGGTGAAGAAATTCATCGCTCTCGGCGCCGAGGTGGTCGTCCAGGCCGGGCGCCGGCGCGGGCTCGCGGGTTCTCGACGAGGATTACGAGGCCGCCGGCGCCAGGATCGCCGAGACGCGCGCCGAGGCGCTGCGCGACGCCGATATCGTTCTCCAGGTGCGCGCGACCGGAGACCGCCGATCTCAAGGACTACAAGAAGGGTGCGCTCGTCGTCGCGACGATGGATCCCTATGGCCACGAGGCGGCGCTGAAGGCGATGGCCGAGGCCGGCATCGTCGGCCTTCGCCATGGAACTCATGCCGCGCATCTCGCGCGCCCAGGTCATGGACGTTCTTTCGAGCCAGGCCAATCTTGCCGGCTATCAGGCGGTGATCGACGCGGCCGAAGAATACGACCGCGCCCTGCCGATGATGATGACCGCCGCCGGCACGATCCCGGCGGCGCGCGTCTTCGTCATGGGCGCCGGTGTCGCCGGCCTGCAGGCGATCGCGACCGCCCGGCGGCTCGGCGCGGTGGTGACCGCGACCGACGTGCGGCCGGCGGCGAAGGAACAGGTGGAATCGCTCGGCGCCAAATTCGTCGCCGTCAGCGACGACGAATTCAAGCAGGCCGAGACCGCGGCCGGATACGCCAAGCCGATGTCGGCGGAGTATCAGGCGAAGCAGGCGGCGCTCGTCGCCGAGCACATCAAGAAGCAGGACATCGTCATCACCACGGCCCTGATCCCGGGTCGCCCGGCGCCGCGGCTCGTGACCGCAGGAGATGGTCGCCTCGATGCGCCCCGGCTCGGTCATCGTCGATCTCGCGGTCGAGCGCGGCGGCAATGTCGAGGGCGCCAGGCCCGGCGAGGTCGTCGAGGTCGGCGACGTCAAGATCGTCGGCCATCTCAACGTCCCCGGCCGGATCGCGGCGAGCGCCTCGGCGCTTTACGCGCGCAACCTCTACGCCTTCGTCGAGACGCTGATCGACAAGGAGAACGAAGGCGATCGCCGTCGACTGGGACGACGAACTGGTCAAGGCGACCAATCTCACCCGCGACGGCGCCGTGGTTCATCCCGGCCTTCGCCGAGAAGGGAGCCGCCTGATGACGCCGGAAGAAGCGCTCGCCGCCGCGCAGGCCGCCGCCGAAGCAGCCAGACAATCGGCCGATGTCGCCCAGGACGCGGCGATCGCCGCGCAAGGCTTTGCCTATGAGGCCGGCCGATGCCGTCGCCGGCATCGTCCACGTGGCGACCGGCGGGGCGATCGATCCCTTCGTCTTCCGCCTGTCGATCTTCGTGCTGGCGATCTTCGTCGGCTATTACGTCGTCTGGTCGGTGACGCCCGGCGCTGCATACGCCGCTGATGTCGGTGACCAACGCGATTTCGAGCGTGATCGTCGTCGGCGCGCTGCTCGCCGTCGGTGTCAGCGGCGCCGAGGCGGCGGCCGCCGATGCCGGCTCATGGTGGGCGCGGGCCTTCGGCTTCGTCGCGCTGGTGCTCGCCTCGGTCAATATCTTCGGCGGCTTCCTCGTCACCCAGCGCATGCTCGCCATGTACCGCAAGAAGGCGAAGTAGGAGAGGCGCGATGCTCAACGCCAACATCACGGCGCTTCTCTATCTCGTCGCCGGCGTCCTCTTCATCCTGGCGCTGCGCGGCCTGTCGAACCCGGAAAGCTCGCGGCGCGGCAACTATCTCGGCATCGCCGGCATGGCGATCGCCATCGTCACGACGCTTCTGTGGGCGACGCCGGGCTGGACGCGGCTTCGGCCTGATCGTGCTCGGCCTCGCCATCGGCGGCGGCATCGGCGCGGTGATCGCCCGCCGCATCCCGATGACGGCGATGCCGCAACTGGTCGCGGCCTTCCACTCGCTGGTCGGCCTTGCGGCGGTTCTCGTCGCCGCGGCGGCGCTTTACTCGCCGGCGGCGTTCGGCATCGGCGGGCCGGAGCGGCATCCACGGCGCCAGCCTGGTCGAGATGTCGATCGGCGTCGCCATCGGCGCGATCACCTTCACCGGCTCGGTGATCGCCTTCCTGAAGCTCGACGGGCGCATGTCGGGCGCGCCGATCCTGCTGCCGTCGCGGCATGTGGTCAATGCCGGCCTCGCCATCCTGCTCGTCGTCCTGATCGTCGCGTTCGTCGCTCACGCGAGAGCCACTCGCTCTTCTGGCTGGTCACGCTGGCGGCGCTGGTCCTCGGCGTCCTGATCATCATCCCGATCGGCGGCGCCGACATGCCGGTGGTGATCTCGATGCTCAACTCCTATTCGGGCTGGGCGGCGGCCGGCATCGGCTTCACCCTCGGCAACACGGCGCTGATCATCACCGGCGCGCTGGTCGGCTCGTCGGGCGCGATCCTCTCCTACATCATGTGCAAGGGGATGAACCGCTCCTTCATCTCGGTCATTCTCGGCGGCTTCGGCGGCGAGACCGCGGCGGCGGCCGGCGGCGGCGAGCAGCGGCCGGTCAAGCTCGGTTCGGCCGAGGACGCCGCCTTCATCATGAAGAACGCGTCGAAGGTCATCATCGTGCCGGGCTACGGCATGGCGGTGGCGCAGGCCCAGCACGCGCTTCGCGAGATGGCCGACAAGCTCAAGGAGGAGGGCGTCGAGGTGAAATACGCCATCCATCCGGTCGCCGGCCGCATGCCGGGGCACATGAACGTGCTCCTGGCCGAGGCCAACGTGCCTTATGACGAAGTCTTCGAACTGGAGGACATCAATTCGGAGTTCGCCCAGGCCGACGTCGCCTATGTCATCGGCGCCAACGACGTCACCAATCCGGCGGCCGAGGACGACAAGTCCTCGCCGATCTACGGCATGCCGGTGCTGCAGGTGTGGAAGGCGGGCACGGTGATGTTCGTCAAGCGGTCGCTGGCCTCGGGCTATGCCGGCATCGACAACCCGCTCTTCTATCGCGACAACACCATGATGCTGCTCGGCGACGCCAAGAAGATGACCGAGGGCATCGTCAAGGCGCTGTAAGACGGCGCTCTGGATCGAGCGACTGTCGCGCGGTTACCTCGTCTTCAGGCTGGTGCGCTTCGACGTCCGCACCGGACGCTGCGTCCCAGCCACGCGTAGCATCTTCCGAAAGGTCGGGCATTCCAAATGGCTCGGCGCCGGGCACGCCGCTGCATGGCGCAGCCCGTCGCGCATCGCAGTCAGCTTTCCGATAGAGATGATTCAGTTCGTCGGCCTTTGCGGCGAGCTTGGCACGGTCGATTGCCGGGCGTCCGTCGGGACCGAACATCCCCGATATGTCCTCCAGCGAGAATCCCGCGGCGCGTCCAAGCGCTACCAGCGACAATTGCTCCAGGACTCCCGGATCGAACAATCGTCTCAGGCCGCGGCGCCCCATGGAGGCGATCAACCCTTTCTCTTCGTATAACCGAAGCGTCGAAGCCGGCAGCCCGGAACATCGCGAAACCTCGACGATATCCAGATCATTCATACTCGACCTCAAGTTATCTTGAGTTGGCACACTATCCAAATCGGAAAGCCGGAGCCGCAGGGGGACACCGAGAGGTCGTCTGCCCGGTCGCGTAAATCGCCCGCGAGTGGCCGGTTGATGGACGCTACGATGGAGAGCCGCCGTGCCGGAAGAATTGGACCTGTTTTTGCGTATCCTGGCGGTAGGCGTTGGCGCCACGGTGGTGATGGATATTGGGGCAATCCTTCAGCGACGGGCCTTTGGCGTGCCGTTTCCCGACTATGGTCTCGTCGGGCGATGGATCGGCCATATGGCGCACCGCCGGTTTAGTCACCGCTCCATCGCTGCTGCGGCGCCGAATAGAAGGCGAGCGTGCCATCGGCTGGGTCGTTCATTATCTGATTGGCATTGCCTATGCGGCGTTGTTGCTGGCGGTCTGGGGTACCGGCTGGGCGCGTGACCCGACGCTTGCTCCAGCACTCGCCATCGGGATCGCTACTCTCGCCGTTCCCTTCCTGGTGATGCAGCCGGCCTTCGGGCTCGGCATCGCGGCGTCTCGGTCCCCGCGTCCGCAGGCTGCGAGGCTCCGGAGTATATCCGCGCATCTGTCTTTCGGGATCGGGCTTTATTGCTTCCCCGGCGTTGCGGCGTGCTGCTGTTGCAAGACTAGAAGCTGCCGCGTCAGCGCAACGCCTATTTGGACTTCGCTGGCATCCACCCCCGTCGCGACTGTTTGTCGGGGAGGGATCGCATCGGAAAATTCCGGAAAGCTCTTCCAGGCCGGCTCGACCGGTGCGACGCCACTGCGCGGTGCATAGATCGACGGTTCCACGAGCCGCATCGTCGGGAGATAGCGCGGGCAATTCGGAAAGATCGCCGTTGCCTTTACCCGCACGATCATCTGCGCGCCGACCGTCGTCGCCATCAGCGGATCGGTACGCGACACGGTTGCGAGGCCCTGGACGCGCAGCCGCCTCGGTTTTTCAAAATCGATGAAGAGCAAACCGACCGCTGGATTGACGGAAAGATTGCCGAGACTCCGGAACATTCCGTTCCCGTCATCGTCCGGGAATGCCAACTCATCCGGACCCGTGAGGTGAACGAAACCTGGAGTGCCGCCTTTGAACGAGACATCCGGCCGCCCATCGCGATCGGCGGAGGCGAGAAGGAAATAGGCCATGGCCTCGACAAACGCGCGGTCTCCATCGGAGAAAGTCGTTCGCGTGGTCACCTGTTCGAGGCGGTCGGCGATCCGCCGGCTGCCAAAGGCGTCCTGCAGGGCGCGGCTGCCGTCGTGATAGACGATCGAATCCGTCATGACGCACCTCGCTTCGCCCGGGGCGGCTTTGGGAGAGGTCATTTTAGCAGATGTGATCGCTTTGCGAGGGATGGCGATATCCGCGCGGCAGGGCGCTTGCAATGTCGGTTCAAAAAATTGGTGCAATCTTATCCCCGCCTTCCAAACCTCTCTCATAATCCCTGCCATCCTCGCTCACTGAGGGGCGTCTCCGGAGGCGTTCGTAGGCGGAGCGTGGTGCGGCGCCCGCCGGCATGGCTTCGCAGTCCATGCAGCCGGGAGGCTTCGCGACTTCAGCGGCCGGCATTATGACCGGCTGCCCAGGCCCCTCACCAGGGGCCGGGTCAAGGGTGCCCGGGCCGGCTTGTCCAGGACAGGCCGACAGGGGACGGTAAAAGTCCGCCACAGGCGGCGCCGCTCCGCCCGGGAAGGCGAGGATGGGTCGCCATCCCCGTCCTCGATGGCGATAGCTCCATCCAGAGAGCCGGACGCCGTTGCCCCCGGGTCTGGAGCCGGAGACACAAACCGTCGCGGCGGGCGCTGGTGAAGCGCCCCTCACTCGGACTACCCGGACTGGCGTTTCGACAGCGCCCGCCATCCCCTCGGGATTCCGGGGGCGAGTAAAGAAGAAAGAACTCGGGCGTGAAAGCGTCGCGGGAACGAGAGCGTATGTCTTGGCGAAAGCAGACTTGGCGTCAGCCCTGGCCGACCTTCGAGCCGGTGTTGCGCCGCATGCCTTCCTTGGCCGGGCCGGTAGTTCGGGTTGAGGTTGGAGGCGTGGGCGAAGGCGGCGAAGGCCTTCTGATGGTCGCCGAGCTTCTCCAGCGCCAGGCCCTGGTTGGTCCAGCCCTCATAGGAACTCCGGTCGCGCTTCACCGACCTCGTTGAAGTCGTCGAGGGCGGCCTTGTAGTCGTCGGTCGCCAGGTAGGACAGGCCGCGCGCCGTTGAACGGTTCGGTGGCGGTCGGGCGCCAGCGAGATGGCCTTGGTGAAATCCTGGATCGCCTGCACGTGCTGGCCCTGCGACTGATAGATGAGGCGCGCGGTTGTGATAGGCGCGCGGGTCGCTGGCGGTCGACTGTGATCGCCTGGTTGAAGTCGGCAAGCGCGAGGTCGAGCTGCTTGTGCTGGCGGTAGATGTTGCCGCGGCCGACATAGGCGACGGCATAGTTCGGATTGAGCGAGATCGACTGGTTGTAGTCGGCGAGCGCCAGGTCGTCGCGGTTCATGCGCCGCTGGACCAGCGCCCGGTTGGCATAGGCCTGATAGAAGCCGGGTTGATCTTGATCGCCGTGTCGAAGTCGTCGATCGCGTCGCTTGAAGCGGCCGGCCTTGCCGTAGGCGCGTGCCGCGCACATTGTAGGCGCTGGCGTCGTTCGGGTTCTGATTGACGACGGCGGTGAGCGAACCGATGTTGACCGACGGAGCCGGCGGAGGTGTCGATCGTCGCCGACCTGGCCGGTCGATGCGCTGCGTGCAGCCAGACAGCGCGGCGCCAGGAGAGCCGGCGAGCGGACGACGCTAACCGATCGGCGATCGAAGGCTGGGCCAGTTGACGCCAGCTTCGGCCTCGGGCGCATCCTCGCGGAGCGCGTGGTCTGCGCCGGCCGCCGGCGCTAGATCCACGGACGGGCGAAACGCCGGCATTTTTAGGGCCCGGCAATCGACGTCGTCGACAACCGCCGTGCCGCCGGCCAAATACGGGAACACCGGCGACCGCCGGTGTATCGCGTTGTCGGGCGCGCCGCTGACGACGCCGCCGGGAGCAGACCTTCGCGCTGGGCGCGCTTGCGGGCAAGCTTGCGCGCGCGGCGAACCGCTTCGGCCTTCTCGCGCGCCCGCCGCTCGGAGGGCTTCTCGTAGTAGTTGCGGAGCTTCATCTCGCGGAAGAGCCCCTCGCGCTGCATCTTCTTCTTGAGGGCCTTCAGCGCCTGGTCGACGTTGTTGTCGCGAACGAGTACCTGCAAGCGGACGTCGTCCTGTTCGAAAGGGTGCCTATCGGTTGCAAGACAGCCGACGAGCCGAGCTTCTCCGCAGGCTCGCGCGCCATCGCAGATTTGGCGCTCCTTTACCAGAACCCGGGGGCTGCATGTCAAAATAAGTCGGACGTTCCGAGTTTCCTCAGGCCGGCGCGGATGCGGTTGACGTGGCCCATCTTGCGGCCGGGCCGGCTCTCGGCCTTGCCGTAGAGATGCAGCCGGGCGCCGGGTTCGGCGGCAAGCGCCGGCCAGGCGGTCGACCTCATCGCCGATCAGGTTGGTCATGGTCGACGTCGCGAATGGCGCATCGGGTCGCCGAGCGGCCAGCCGGCGATGGCGCGGATATGCTGCTCGAACTGCGAGACGTGGCAGCCGTCCTGGGTCCAGTGGCCGGAATTGTGGACGCGCGGCGCGATCTCGTTGACCAGAAGGCGCGGCCGAGTCGGCTCCGAGCACGAACATCTCGACGGCAAGAACGCCGACGTAGTCGAGCGCGACGGCGATCTTCTCGGCGGTCGCGACGGCCTCGGCGGCGATCTCCGGCGATACCGATGCCGGCACGGTCGAGCGCGGCGAGGATGCCGCGCGTGATGCTCGTTCTCGGTCAGATGTCAAAGGCGCGCATGGCGCCGTCGCGGCCGCGGGCAAGCACGACCGAAATCTCGCGCTCGAAGGGGACGAATGCTTCGAGCATCGCCGGCTGCCTCGCCGATCGCGCGCCAGGCGGTGACCGGATCGTCGCCGGCCCGGATGACCGCCTGGCCCTTGCCGTCGTAGCCGAGGCGGCGGGTCTTGAGCATCGGCTGGCCTGCCGGTGCTCGCCATCGCCGAGTAGATGTCGGTCGAGGGCGCCGACCTCGGCATAGGCGGCGACGGGAATGCCGAGGTCGGCTCATCAGCGTTTTCTCGGCGAGCCGATCCTGCGCGACTTCCAGCGCGCGGGGTCCGGGCAGAAGCGGCACGCGCTCGGCGAGGAACTGCGCGGTCGCCGACGGGCACGTTCTCGAACTCGAAGGTCACGACGATCGACCGATTGGGCGAAAGCGGCGAGCGCCGCCTCGTCGTCATAGGGCGCGATGGTGCGCGCGGGCGGCGACCGCGAACGCCGGGCTCTCCGGATCGGGACAAAAGATGTGGCAGGAAAGCCCGAGCTCGGCCGCGGCCACGCCAGCATCCGGCCAAGCTGGCCGCCGCCCAGGATGCCGATGGTCATCCCGGGGCAGCGGGCGCTCATCCATCGTCGCTGGGGCGCTCATCGACGCCGGCCGATCTGGGCCATGCGCCAGCTCATCGAGCGCGGCCGGCGATCGTCCTGGTCGTCGAGGGCGAGGATCGCGGCGGCGAGCAGGGCGGCGTTGATCGCGCCCGAGCGGCCGATGGCAAGCGTGCCGACCGGGATGCCGGCCGGCATCTGGACGATCGACAGCAGACTGTCCTGGCCGCCGAGCGCTTTCGATTCGATCGGCACGCCCAGGACCGGCAGGGGGGTCATCGAGGCGCACATGCCGGGCAGATGCGCCGCGCCGCCGGCGCCCGCGATGATGACCTTGTAGCCGGCGCGTCGCGCGCCCTTGGCAAAGGCGATCAGCCGATCCGGCGTGCGGTGCGCGGAGACGATGCGGTCGTCATGCGGCGATGCTCGAGCGCATCGAGCGTATCGGCGGCGTGCCTGATGGTCGCCCAGTCCGACTGGCTGCCCATCGACAATGGCAACGGGGGGTGGTTTTGTCCACCATGGGACGGGTTTGGCTCCGGCGGGAGGAAAGAGGCGCGGATTATAGTGCGCGCTGCTGTGCCGCAAGGTAAGGCGAATTGGCAGCCTTAAGCAATGATGTCGGGCAATAGCCGGTCCTCGATCTCGGCAATCCGGTCCTTCAGGGCCAGCTTTCGCTTCTTCAGGCGCTGGATGCGGATCGTGTCGATATTGCCGGACTCGACCATCGCCGCAATAGCCGCATCGAGATCGCGGTGCTCCTGGCGCAATTGCAGAAGCTCGCGACGGAGCTCTTCTTCCTCTTGGTCGGTCATCCGCCGGCTTCCTGAAGCCATTGCCGCTCCTGACGGCTCTTCAGGGCTTGGTCCGCACCTCTGCCCGATTTCCGCCGGACGATAGCATGGCGTAAAATTGTTCCTAAGAGCTCTTTTCGATAAATTTGTCCGGCCGATATTGAAACCCTCGGACGGGCACCACAAATCAAAATACCAGGGCAATTTTGTCGTGTTGCAATGCAGCGCGCCGCCTTGGCGGTTCGACAGTTTGACGGTTTCGTGTCACACTGTCGGCGTCCTTGTATTAGGCAGGGAGGCCTCGCTGATGTCGATTGTATCGCATGTTGCTGAGCTTGAGCGGCGTCATCAAACGCTTGAGCATGAAATCGAAGAAGCGCTCAACCATCCAAGTATGGATGCGCTGGAATTGAGCGAACTCAAGCGTCGCAAATTGTTGTTGAAGGACGAAATCGCTCGACTGAAGGGCAAATCGCTTCACTGAGCATCGACGGTCATTACGACGAAGCGCCGCGGTCTTGCCGCGGCGCTCTCGTATGTAGGTCGTCGGATTTATTCGTCGATTTCATCCGGTCGATCGAACCGGTCCGCTATTCGGCGGCGGCTAGGGGAGCGTCCAGCGTCGGGGCGTGGCCGGCAGAGGCACGGGGCGTCAAGCGCAGCTTCCTCAACCGCACCTCCTCAAGCGACATCGCGACGACGACCAGGACGGTCAGACCCGAAGCAATATAGATCGAAATCGAAAATCGGGCCGCCTTCGAAGGCGACTTTGAGAATGAGGCCCGCCATGCTCACCAGCGTGCCGAGCACAAAGGTGACGAGCGCGTGCTTGCCGAGCAGAACAACAGGATTCGACGGACCCAGCCGGGCGCCGAGATAGGTCGCGATCACGCTGTTGCCGACGACGTAGGCCAGCGCCAACGCATGCAGCAGCCTTCCCATGGTGAGAAACGTCTTGTCACTGCCATAGACGAGGAATGGCAGATCCAGTTCCGGCAGGGTTCCCCATAGCGGGATGACCACCCACGCCGCGCTCAAGGCGACATAGGCGAGCGCGACATACCAGAGCCATGGGTAAAAGGAGACGGCGACGCCGGAACGTAGCTTGACGCCGGCTGCGAAACCGATCGCAAAAAGAAATTGCCATGCCAGCGGATTGAAGAACCATCCCCCCTCGTTCGGAAAATTCGGAAAGTTCAGGCGATAGGTGCCGGCCGCGAGATAGACGAGAAACGAAACCGCGAGCAGGAGAGCGAGGCTGCGCGTCGCCAGAAACATCATCGCCGGGAGGATGAAAAGGAAAACGATATACATCGGCAGAATGTTGAAAAAGCCCAGCTGATGGCCGAGCGTCACGATGCCGGCGAGACCGCGAACCGGGTCGGCGAAGAAGGGGCGTAGATTGTTCTGCTCGATGAAGCTGGGTTCGGCGAGCCACAAGGCGGCGGCGGCGAACATGCCCAGCATGGCCACGGTGCCGAAGAGGTGGGCGACATAGAGGAGGAAACCACGGCGGACGGCCCTGACCCCGGCGAGCAGCCTCTCCCCCGAGGCAAAGCGCCCGAAATAGGCGTAAGCGGCGGAAATTCCCGATACCAGAACGAAGATCTCGGCGGCGTCGGAAAGGCCGAAATTCCTCGGCGTCAGGTAGCTGTAAATATTGAAGGGGATGTGATCGACGAAAATGACGATCAGCGCCAGGCCGCGAAAGAAGTCTATCCGGTAGTCGCGCATGTCGTCCTCAAATGTGACGGATCCGGCCCCGCCGCATGCCGCCGACCTGAAACCGGTGTGAGGGCTAATTGGTTCCGAATCCGGGCGAAGTGGTGTTTTTTCCAAGGTTCCAGATCGGCAAGGCATTTCGCCAAAATGCAATGATCAAGCCATCAAGCCGTTGATGCCCTGCCAAATCAGAAAAAATCCGACGAGAATGATCAGCGTGTAGATCACGTCGTAGAACCGCGCCGTGTCGATGCGCCTGATCAGCCAGATGCCGAAAAAGGTTGCCGGGACGGCGATCGGCAGCAGGGCCGCGGCCGTGAGGAGGTTCTGCCGGCTGAACTGACCCAGGAAGAAATAGGGCACGACCTTAAGGAAATTCGTGGCGGCGAAGAAGACGACCGCGGTTCCCGCAAAAACCGGTGGAGGCAGGCGTAGGGGCCCGACATACATCTGGAAAGGTGCGGAGCCGGCGTGGGTGACGAAGCTGGTGAAGCTGCTTGCCGCGCTGAAGAAAAGGCCCTTGGCGACGGAGCGCTCCTGCGGCGGCGGCATGTCGCTCCGACGGCGCCAATAAAGCCATGCGACGAGAAGCGAGAGCAGGCCAACAAGAATACGGATCCAATCGTCGCTCGCGACGGCGGCGGCGGCCCAACCGAGGCCAGCGCCGATGACGGCCCCCGGCAGCATGACCTTCAGGAGGTCGCGATCGAATGTTCGCCGCCATGAGGTGACGGCGATGACGTCGCTCAGGAGGAACACCGGCAGAACAATACCGACGGCCTGGATCGGCGAGGAGGTCAGAGACATCAGGGGAATGATCAGGACGCCGATCGACGAAAAGCCGGCTTTGCCCAAGCCGAGAAATATCATTGCCGGAATTGCGGCGGCGTAAAACCAGGGATCGGTGATCATCAGTGACGGGTCAGGATTCTCACGCGACCAGGCCGGACCGAAATTTGCGCTGAGTCTGGCAACTGAACCGCGATGCCACAGGCGAGTAGGAGACACTATCCTTGGAGGCCGGCTCCTGGCAATCGGCTCGACGTCTTGCAAGGTGACGAAAGCGGGCGACAATGGTCGCCGGGTCGGTCGTGCAGCTTGCGCGACCGGCCGTGGAACCCGGGAGTTTGCCCATGCCGCTCGACAACAAGGTCGCGATCGTTACCGGCGGGGCCAAGGGCATCGGCCACGCCATCGTCAGGCGGTTTCTCGAAGAGGGGGCTCGCGTTGTCCTCGCTGATATCGACGCCGACGCCGGGCCGATGGCCGAGGCCGAACTCGCGCCTCTCGGTGACGTCCGCTTTGTCGAATGCGATGTCGCCGAGCGCCTCGATATCCGCAATTTGATTGCTGCGACGCTCGATGCTTTCGGCGATATAGATATTCTGGTCAACAACGCCGGAATCGTCGTCGGCGCGGAATTTCTCGACCTCGATCCGGCGGATTTCGAACGGGCGCTCAAGGTCAATCTGACCGGCTATTTTCTCGCCGGCCAGGCGGTGGCGCGGCACATGGTCGATCGCATCGAGGCGGGCGGTGCGCCCGGCACGATCATCAATGTTTCATCGGTTAACGCGGTTCTGGCGATCGCCAACCAAATTCCGTACACGGTGTCGAAAGGCGGCATCAATCAATTGACCAAGGTGATGGCGCTTTCGCTGGCGCAATACGGAATCCGGGTCAACGGTATCGGGCCGGGTTCGATCATGACCGAGCTTCTCGAATCGGTCATGGACAATCCGGAGGCGAGGGCCCGCATTCTGTCGCGAACGCCGCTTGGGCGGATCGGCGAGCCGCGCGAGATTGCGGCGATCGCCGCGTTCCTGGCTTCCGAAGATGCGAGCTACATCACCGGGCAGACGATCTATGCAGACGGCGGCCGTCTTCCGCTCAACTACACGGTCCCGGTCAAGGACTAGCGCCGGCGCTATTCCTCCGGAGTCTCCTCCGGCCCCTTCAACGACTTCAGCTTGGCAAAGACAGCGTCTGCCTCGCGCTCTTCCTCGCGCTTTTGTTCGCGCTCCGAAGGTGGTGGGGCGGAGCGCGCGGCGGCGGCGGCGAGGGCTTCGGCGGCAGTGGTGTGCGAGGCGGGCAGTAGCGTCGCGCCCTCGGGCTCACGGGCCTCTCCGGGCGTGTTGCGGGCGGCGCGATCGACTTCGAAATCGAGATCGATCTGCGAGCACAGGCCGAGCGATACCGGATCCAGCGGCTGCAGATTGTTGGCGTTCCAGTGGGTTCGGCCACGGATCGATTCGATCGTCGGCTTGGTCGTGCCGACGAGCCGCATGATCTGCGCGTCCTTCAACTCGGGGTGATTGCGCAGGAGCCAGAGGATGGCGTTGGGACGGTCCTGCCGGCGCGACACGGGCGTGTAGCGCGGGCCTTTGTGCTTGGTGCCGGGAACGCGAACCTTGGGGTCGGCCATCTTGAGACGAAGGGTCGGGTCGGCTTCGGCCTTTTCGATTTCCTCGCGGGTCAGCTGGCCCGTCGACACCGGATCGAGGCCCTTGATCGTCAGTGCTGCCTCGCCGTCGGCGATCGCCTTCACCTCGAGGTGGTGAAGCTTACAGAAATTGGCGATCTGCTCGAAGGTCAGCGAGGTATTGTCGACCAGCCAGACGGCGGTCGCTTTGGGCATCAGAAGGGGCGTGGCATCCATAATAGAGGTCTCCCGCTCGCTGCCCCGGTTGCCGACCGGAGGAGCCGTTTGTCATGCAATGATGACGGGAATAACGCCCTATATAGTGCGGGCGGAGGCGCGACGCAAACGCCTTCAGACGGCTAGTCGATGACCGTCAGAACGATTTTTCCGATGTGGGCGGGCAATTCCATCCTGGCATGGGCGTCGGCGGCGCGCGCCAGCGGAAAGGTCGAATCGATGATCGGCGCGACCTTTCGGGCCTCGATCAGAGGCCAGACCCTGCGGTGGAGCGCCTCGGCAATCTGCGCCTTGAAGGCGACCGATCGTGGCCGCAAGGACGATCCGGTATGGCTGATCCGCTTGGTCTGAAGTTTAGCCAGGTTGATCTCCGCCTTTGCGCCCTTCATGAAGGCGATCTGGACGATGCGCCCGTCCTCGGCGGCCGCGTCGTAGTTGCGCCCGACATAGTCGCCGCCGATCATGTCGAGGATGATGTCGACGCCTTTTCCGGCGGTGGCCGCCTTGACGCGCGCAACGAAGTCGTCCTCCCGGTAATTGATGGCAAGGTCGGCGCCGAGCCCCTCGCAGGCCGCGCATTTCTCGGCGCTGCCCGCGGTGACGAAAATTCTTGCGTCGAACGCTTTGGCGAGCTGGATCGCGGTCGTGCCGATGCCTGAGGCGCCACCATGAACCAGAACCGTCTCGCCGGCAGTGAGCCGGCCGCGCTCGAACAGGTTCGACCAGACGGTGAAGAACGTCTCGGGGATCGCGGCGGCCTCGCTCATCGAAAGGTTGCTCGGCGCGGCGAGCGCGTTGGTCTCATGGACCTTGCAGAATTCGGCGTAACCGCCCCCGGGCACGAGCGCGACGACACGGTCTCCGATATGGTGCCGGGTGACTTTCGCGCCGATCGCCGCGACCTCGCCGGCCAGTTCAAGCCCTGGGATATCCGTGGTGCCGGGCGGCGGCGGATATTTGCCGAGGCGCTGCACGATGTCGGGGCGGTTGATCCCTGCGGCATGGACGCGAACAAGGATCTCCTCGCTATCAGGCGATGGAACCGGTCGGGTTTCGGGGACCAGCATCTCCGGCCCGCCGAATGCCCGAATGGCAATCGCGGTCATGGTTTCAGGTATCTTGTTCAAGGAAAATCTCCGACTGCGGCGCTGACAATTGTCGCCGTCTCCTCTAATTAACCGAGGATCGGGAGACAACGATGGCACTGTTCGACGAGGAATTGCCAAAAAGGAAAGCCGCGCTGGTCGTCGGCGAGGATGTGGCGACCCTGTCGATCGATGAGCTCGCCGAGAGGATTGAAATCCTCAGGGCGGAAATCGCCAGGCTCGAGCAGGCGATCGCCGCCAAGCGGGAAAGTCTTGGAGTGGCCAACTCCTTCTTCAAGCGTTAATCCGGCCTGCTGTTCTTCCCGAATTGAAACAGATTTCAGTCGAACCAGGCCCAAACGAGGTCGTCGCATTCGGGTTGTTAAGGATTTCTTAATGTTTACGAGTGTTAACTAAGTTGTCCAGTCATCTGGATTCGAGTGGCTCCTGTCCACTCTGTTTGACGCCTCCCTGTTTAAACTTTTCAGAGCCGCCTCGTGCGGCTCTTTTTTTGCGCGCTTTGATCCTGGCGTGCTGGCGCGCGCCTTGCTGGTGGTGTAGTGAAACTGGACATAATTGCACTGTTTAGAAGTTTGTCCGTGTAGCCGCCGCTTGATCGAAGACATGACCGAAGACAAAAATCTCAAGGTGAGAATTGAGCAGGGGCCGATCGTTTTCGGTCCGCGCCTCGCCGGTTCGGAGGTCTTCAAGGCCCTTTTCCGCGAGGGAATGACACTGGTCGAGGAGACGGCGACGTATCTCGACGGCGAGGGGCGGACTGAATCGCGGCGACTGTCGCGGGCCGGTTCGCTTGCCTATGCAACCGAGTCGATGCGGCTGACAACGCGGCTGATGCAGCTTGCTTCTTGGCTTCTGCTGCAGCGGGCGGTCAATGATGGCGAGATGTCGACGGAGCAGGCTCGGCCGAGAAAGCCAAAGTGAGGCTCAGCGGGTTTGCCTCCGCCACCGAGGGTGCCGGGTGGGAGGATTTGCCCGAGCGGCTTCGCGGCCTCATCGAGCGTTCGACGCGCCTCCAGGACCGCATTCGCCGTCTTGATGGGGCGATCGACGGGGCGGCTTTAACCACGCAGGCGGACAATCCTGTCGGACGTCAGCTCGGCAAGCTCGCCGACGCGTTCGGGCGCGGATAGCTGCTCTCAAAACAAAAGCCCCGGAAATCGCCCGGGGCTTTGTTGATGGAATGGACCTATCAGGCCGGGGAAAGCCTCAGCTTTCCATAAATCCCTTGTACTTGTTCTTGAAGCGCGAAACGCGGCCGCCGCGGTCAACGAGGTGCTGACCGCCGCCGGTCCATGCCGGATGGGTCGACGGATCGATATCAAGATGCAGCGTCGCGCCCGGCTCGCCAAAGGTCGAGCGCGTCGCATATTCGGTCCCGTTGGTCATCACGACCTTGATCTCGTGATAGTCGGGATGAATGTCTTTTTTCATGAGTTCAGCCTCGAAATCCGGGGCGGCCCTGCCTGGGCGCCGTGTTCGGGGCGAGGATATAGCCCAGCGAACCCGCCGTTACAAGGCGGCCGGGCCGGCCGGCATCAACGCTCGGTCAGCTTCAACTCGATGCGCCGGTTCTTGGCATAGGCCTCGTCGGTCGTAGCCTCGTCGATCGGCTGGATACTCGCCGAAACCGGCGGCGACCAGCCGATCGGCGGGAATGCCCTTGTCGACGAGGAAGCGGACGACCGAAATGGCGCGTCCGGCCGACAGTTCCCAGTTGTTGCGGAAGCGGCCGGTTCCGGCAAGCGGTTGGACGTCGGTGTGGCCGTCGACCCTGAGCACCCAGGGGATGTCTTCGGGAATCTCGCGCTGGAGTTCGAGAACGGCATCGGCGAGGCCCTCGAGTTCGCTGAGGCCGGCCTGGCTGACCTCGTCGGAACCGGTGGCAAAGAAAACTTCCGACTGAAAGACGAAGCGGTCGCCGACGATGCGGATGTCGGGCCGGTCGCCGAGGATCTCGCGCAGGCGGCCGAAGAAATCCGAGCGATAGCGCGCGAGTTCCTGGACGCGCTGGGCGAGCGCCACGTTAAGGCGGCGGCCGAGATCGGCGATCTTGGTCTGGCTTTCGCGGTCGCGGTCCTCGGAAGCGTCGAGCGCGGTCTCCAGCGCTGAAATCTGACGGCGAAGAGCGGATATCTGCTGATTGAGAAGTTCGACCTGCGACAAGGCGCGCTGGCTGATCTGTTGCTCGGCTTGCAGGTCGGCGGTCAAGCGCGGCGATCCGGTCGTCGGCGGAGGTGGTGGCGTCCGCACGGCTGTCGAGAAGGCCGCGCAGGCGATCGCGCTCCGATTGCGCGGCAGCGAGATTGGCCTGGAGGGCCGACAGGCTTTCCGAGGATTCGCTCGACGAGGCGCGCTCCAGCGCCAGCAGTTCGGTCAATTCGGCGATCTGGGCGTTGAGCCGGTTGAGGACGGTGTCGCGTCCCGAGATTTCCTGGCTGAGGAAGAACTGAACGAGAGCGAAGATCGACAAGAGAAACACGAAGACGAGCAGCAGATTCGTCATCACGTCGACGAAGGCCGGCCAGAATTCGTTGCGGGGTGCTCTGTGGCGGGCGCGGGCGACAGCCATCATTCACCCGGGGCGGGATTCTGCAGCGCGCGCGAAATGGTTTCGAGCAGGTCCTTCATGTCCTTTTGCTGCTCGGACTGGGTTTCGACCCAGCTTCTGATCACCTGCTGCTCGCTGCGCATGTGCTGGACGAGACCCTGGATTCCCTCGGCGAGATTGGCCATGGCGGTGGTGGCGCGCTGTGTGGACCCTGACCCGGATTGCGCGGCGCCGCCTTCCTGGAAGGTGCGCGCCAGACGCTCGATGGCGACGCGCAGATCTTCCGCGGTGGTGATCTCTCCGCGCGTATCCAGTATTTCCGGGTCGAGATCGGTGACCGTCGAAAGCCAGTCTTCGAGGTCGTTGTAGAACATGTTCTGGGCTTGGCCCGCCTGGAGATCGAGAAAGCCGAGGATCAGGGAGCCGGAGAGGCCGAACAGGGAGGACGAGAACGCCGTGCCCATGCCGCCCAGCGGCGCGGCGAGGCCGGCTTTCAAATCCTCGAAGATCACGCCGGTGTTGGCGGAAGACACATCGAGACTGCGAATCGTGTCGGCGACGGCGGTGACCGTCTGCAGCAGTCCCCAGAAAGTTCCAAGCAGACCGAGGAAGACGAGCAGGCTGACGAGATAGCGCGACAGTTCGCGGTCCTCGTCGAGACGCATCAGGATCGAATCGAGGATCGAGCGCATGGTCTGGGTCGAAATCGCCATACGTCCGATGCGGTCGCCGAGCAGCGTCGCCATCGGTGCGAGAAGCACCGGCGGCCGTTCGACCTCGATTCCAGGTTCGGCGATGCGGAAGGTGTTGACCCACTTGATCTCGGGGAAAAGCCTGAGCACCTGGCGGAACACGAGGACGATGCCGATGCCGAGAACGGCGACGATGACGCCGTTCAGTCCGGGATTGGACATGAAGGCGGTGAAGACCTGACGATAGAGAATCAGCGCGATAAAGGCCGCGATGACGAGGAATATCATCATCCGCCACAGGTAAATCTGCGGGCTGGCCAGCTTGTAGGGATCGTATTCCCGCGAACGGGCCGTTCTGAAAAGCACGCGCGAGCCCTCTCTTCGCACTCAATTTCTAACGTGATTTGCAATGAGAGAGAAACGGCAAATCACGGCGCGAATCTGACGGCTACTGCACGGCCGTCAATGAGAGCAGCGAAAGCAGCTGTTCGTGAATCGCCTGATTGCCGGCGACGACCGCGCCGGCCTCGAAGATTCTTGTCGTTTCCCGCCAGGTCGCGAACGAAGCCGCCGGCCTCGCGAACCAGCAGCATGCCGGCCGCCAAATCCCACGGTTCCAGGCGATGGTGCCAATAGGCGTCGAGGCGGCCCGAAGCGACCCAGGCGAGTTCGAGCGCCGCCGATCCGAATCGAGCGGGCGCCAGCGGCCCGACTGCTGACGCGAGCGCTGGTGTCGGGCGAGTCCGTGGCCGGATTGCCGAGATGCGGCATGCCGCAACCGATGAGCGCGTCGGCAATGTTGCGCCGTGCCGCGACCCGCAGTCTGCGATCGTTCAGGAAAGCCCCGGTGCCGCGCTCGGCGGTGTAAAGCTCATTGAGGATCGGATTGTAGATGACGGCGGCAGCCGGTTTGCCCTCGCGTTCGAGCGCGACTGAAATCGCGAAGAGCGGGATGCCGTGGAGGAAATTGGTTGTGCCGTCGAGCGGGTCGATGATCCAGCGATGGGCGCTGTCGCTGCCTTCGATCGCGCCGCTTTCCTCTGTCAGAACGCTATAGGTCGGACGTGCCTTGCGCAGCTCGGCGATCAACGTCTTGTCGGCGCGCCGGTCGGCCGCGGTGACGAAGTCGCCGGGCCCTTTCATCGAGACCTGAAGGTTCTCCACCTCGCCGAAATCGCGCGTCAGGCCCCGCCCGGCCTTGAGAACGGCCTGAACCATGACATTCATCAACGCCGAACGCGCCATTTCGTAACTTTCTTCACGGGAAATCCGAAGCGTGCCTGTGCACCATTTCGCGTGACGGCACAAGGCAGCCGGTTTCGCCGATCTAGCTCGCCGGCCAACGCTGAGCCGCCGCCATCGCCGAATTACGCTGTTCGTCGTTGAGGCTGTCGACGAAATTCTCGAGGAAAGCATCGTCGCGGCCGGCGGCCCGGGCGAGAAAATGCCACTTCGCCGCCGCGACCGGGTCGGGCGGCACGCCGCGGCCGGCGGCGAGAATACGGGCGAGACGGTTCTGGGCGATCGGATTGCCGACTTCCGCGGCGCGTGCGAACCACGCCGCGCCGGCGGCTTCGTTCTTGTCGATGCCGGTGCCGTTGAACAGGCGGATGGCATATTCGACCTCGGCGTCGATATTGCCGATGCGGGCGGCGGCGGCGAGCCAATCGGTGGCGATCTTGTCGTCCTGCGGAACGCCGTCGCCGGTCTTGTAGAGCTGGGCGAGGGCGTATTGGGCGTCGCCGTTGCCTGCAGCGGCAGCGAGTCCGAGCAGACCGGCGGCGCGCGCTGGATCGCGCGGTCGGACGCTTCCTTCAAGGTAGAGAAGCGCAAGCTGATAGTTCGCCGCCATCTGGCCGCCGGCGGCGGACTTCTCAAAATATTCCGCTGCCTTCTTGCGGTCGACACCGACACCGCGGCCCTGAAGATGCATCATGCCGAGCGCGAACTGCGCCTCGCGATTGTCTCCGCGCGCGGCAAGCCGCATACCACGCGACGGCTTCCTGAAAATTCTGCGGGACACCGTAGCCGCCCTCATAGATCAGTCCGAGCAACGTCTGGGCGGCGGTGTCGCCGTCCTGGGCGCGTTCGAGGGCGATGCCGAAGGCGGTCAGATAGAAGCCGCGCTGGAAGGCGCCGTAAGCGAGATCGCCTGCGGCGGCACCCGTGGCCGGAGTTCTTGCCGGGGCGGGAGCGGCGGTGGGTGGGGAACCCATCGCCCCGCGATCCGGCGCCTCGGTGGCGGGGAACTGCATTGCCGATCCGGACGGAGGGGGCGACAGCGTCGTCGGGCCTGCCAGCGTCCCTGCCGGAATTTCTGGCTCCGGCAGGGGAGGAGGTTCTGTTGGAGGTTCGCCCGCCGCCACCGTGGGACGTATCGGCGGGATCGGAGGTCTGGCGGTTTCGGCCCGCGCCGGCGCCGTGTTGTCGGGTGTCGCCGGCGGGTCGGTCATTTGCGGCGTGAGATCGATCGGCGCCTGTGCCCGTGCCGGCGACGCCATGATCGCGGCAATCGCTATTGCACAGGCGAGGATCGGTTTCACGGCACCGGTTCCGTCGCGGCGGCAAGGATGCGGTTCGCCTCGGTGATCGCGGCGCGCGGTCCCTCGGGGTGGTCCCAGACGGCACGGCGCAGCGCGACGAACTCGATCCCGGCATCGCGGGCGATCGGCGAACCGATGCGAGCGACGAGCCGCCCATTACCATCGCCGGGATCGCGAAAAGTTCGGCCCACCACTCGGC
Organism: uncultured beta proteobacterium; assembly: GCA_963837675.1. Lineage (GTDB taxonomy): Bacteria > Pseudomonadota > Gammaproteobacteria > Burkholderiales > Burkholderiaceae_C > Rubrivivax. The sequence goes on from CAWIOH010000017.1 coordinate 111,513, forward strand.
GAGAGCGAAGGCTTTTGGAAAAATCGCGGTATCGGTGTCGCCGTCGAGGCGTCCAAAGAAAACGTAGTCCGGATCGGTGTCGCCGGCGAGCATGGCGTCGTGGCGGGAGCGAAGATTTCCGGCTCCGACGATTTTTTCCGGGTGCAACGACGACATGGCCGCAGCCGAGATCGGCGCGGCCACTGTCGATGTGGACGCCGTCCGCTTTTGCGTGGCCGGCGACCTGGGTGTCGTTGTGGACGAGCGCCGCGACGCCGTGCGCCTGCGCGATCGGCGCCAGATTCTTCGGCGAGTTGTCCGAGCTCGCCCGGATCGGCGGCAATGATCAGCGAGGCGACGTCACCGCCGGCCAGCGCGTCGTCCAGAATCGGGCCGAATTTCTCCGGCGCGACGCCGGGCGGTGTCACGAGGCACAGGCGGCAAAGATTTTTTTCGGCGTTGGCCATGGCTCCGTCGGCGGGCACTTCAAGGCAAGGTGCCCGCTGTCAATGCCGGACTCCCTTGGCGAAAGTGGCGTCCGCAACCGCGCGGACGGAGAAGACTATATAACAAATTGGTCGCGCAACTCAGGATGATTAGGCGGCTTTCTTCTCTTCTTCCTCGATCCATGCGCCGGTTGAGGCGAGCCCGTTCATGCGGGCCCGGTGGAGAAAGGCGCGCTGGGCGGCGGCGACGTTCTCGGGCTTGCCGCCCCATGCCTTGATCGCGGCGGCCTGCAGGGCGCGGCCATAGGAGAAGGTGAGGTTCCAGGGCAGCGTCGCCCGAGCGCGTTCATCAGCGAGAGGTGCTCGGTCGCCAGTTCGTCGGACTGGCCGCCGGACAGGAAAGCGATGCCGGGCACGGCCGAGGGGACGCAGGCCTTGAGCACCTTCACGCGTCTTCTCGGCGACCTCGGCGGGCGACGCCTTGGTCTGGCGAGTTCTTGCCGGGGACGATCATGTTCGGCTTCAGCACCATGCCTTCGAGCTTGACGCGGGCGTAGTAGAGTTCCTCGAAGACCGTCTTCAGCGTCCATTCGGTCACCCGGTAGCAGGTATCGATGTCGTGCGCGGCGACCGGGCCGTCCATCAGGACTTCCGGCTCGACGATCGGGACGATGTTGGCTTCCTGGCAGAGCGCCGCATAGCGGGCGAGCGCATGGGCGTTGGCATTGATGCAATTGTGGCTCGGCATTCCCGGCCCGATATCGATGACGGCGCGCCATTTCGCGAATCGGGCGCCGAGATCGTAATATTCCTTGAGCCGTTCCGCGCAGGCCGTCGAGGCCTTCGGTGACGGTTTCGCCGGGCTGGAAGGGGAGAGGCTTGGCGCCCTTGTCGACCTTGATGCCGGGAACCGCGCCGCTCTTGGCGATGATTTCGACCAGCGGCGTGCCGTCCTTGGCCTTCTGGCGGATCGTCTCGTCAAAGAGGATGACGCCGGAGATGTGGTTCTTCATCGCTTCGTCGGCGCGGAACAGCATTTCGCGGTAGTCGCGACGTGCAGTCCTCGGTCGAGGCCGTGCCGATCTGGTCGAAGCGCTTCTTGATGGTGCCGGTGCTCTCGTCGGCGGCAAGGATGCCCTTGCCGGGGGCGACCATGCGGGCGGCGATGTCTTCCAGTGTCTCGGTCATTCTCTCGTTTCCTTAGGCTTACGTTCTTTGTTGGCGCTATAGCAAAACAGCGGCGGCAAAGGGAGTATCGCCGCGCGTCAGCGGCGAAGAACCTCGACGCCGGGCAGGGCCTTGCCTTCCATCCATTCGAGGAAAGCGCCGCCGGCGGTCGAAACGAAGGAGAAATCGCTCGGCCACGCCGGCCGGTTGAGGGCCGCGACGGTATCGCCGCCGCCGGCGACCGACAGAAGTTTGCCGGCTCGCGTCCGCTCTGCCGCGTGCCGGGCGACGGCAAGCGTCGCGGTGTCGAAGGGCGGAATTTCGAAGGCGCCGAGCGGGCCGTTCCAGACGACGCGTCGCGGCCTTGTCGATCCAGGCGTTGACCGCCGCGATCGATTTCGGTCCGACATCGAGGATCATCCGATCCGCTGGAACTGCATCGCGCGCAACGGTCGGTCGAGACGCGCCGGCCTTGAACTCGGCCGCGACGACGACGTCGACCGGCAGCACGATCGCGCAACCGGCCTTGTCGGCGGCAGCAACGATACGCCGCGCCGTATCGGCGAGATCCGCTTCGGCAAGAGACTTGCCGATTTCGACGCCTTGGGCGGCGAGGAAGGTATTCGCCATGCCGCCGCCGATGACGAGCGCGTCGACCTTGGTGACGAGATGTTCGAGGAGCTCGATCTTGGTCGAGACCTTGGCGCCGCCGACGATGGCGACGACCGGGCGCTTCGGGTTGCCGAGGGCGGCGTCGAGCGCCTCGAGTTCGGTCTGCATCGAGCGGCCGGCGAAGGCCGGAAGCTTGTGTGCGATTCCCTCGGTCGAAGCGTGGGCGCGGTGGGCGGCGGAAAAGGCGTCATTGACGAAAACGTCGCCGAGCCCGGCCAGGGCATCGACGAAGTCTCGGGTCGTTCTTTTCTTCGCCCTGGTGGAATCGCGTATTTTCGAGAAGGAGGACGTCGCCGTCCTTCATCGCCGCGACGGCTTTCTCGGCTGTCGGGCCGACGCAATCCTCGGCAAAGGCGACCGGGCGTCCGAAGACGGCGACCAGCGCCGGCACGACTTGCTTCAGCGAATATTTCGGTCTCGGGCCCGTCCTTCGGCCGGCCGAAATGGGCGAGCAGGATGATGCGGCCGCCCTTGTCGGCGATTTCCTCGACGGTCGGCTCGGCGGCGCGGATGCGGGTGTCGTCGGTGACCTTGCCGTCGGCCATCGGGACATTGAGATCGACGCGGACAAGGACGCGCTTGCCCTTGAGGTCCGGAAGATCGTCGAGCGAGCGGAAACGGCGTCAGTCGGTGCCATTGCAAAGCTTAGATGAGCTTCGCCATGGCGACTGCAGTGTCGGCCATCCGGTTCGAGAAGCCCCATTCGTTGTCGTACCAGGAGACGACGCGCACGAATGTATCGTCCATGACCTTGGTCTGGTCGATGGCGAAGGTCGATGAGTGGGGATCGTGGTTGAGGTCGGAGGAGACCAGCGGTTCTTTCGTGTAGCTGAGGATCTGGCTCAGCCGGTTCGACTTCGAAGCCTCGATGACGGCATTGTTGATTTCGTCCACGGACGTCTTGCGCTTGGCGACAAAATTGAAGTCGACGAGGGAGACGTTCGGTGTCGGCACCCGGATCGAGGAGCCGTCGAGCTTGCCCTTCAGTTCCGGCATGACGAGGCCGATGGCCTTGGCCGCGCCGGTCGAGGTCGGGATCATATTGAGAGCGGCGGCGCGGGCCCGGTAGAGATCCTTGTGCATCGTGTCGAGCGTCGGCTGGTCGCCGGTGTAGGAATGGATCGTCGTCATGAAGCCGGTCTCGATGCCGACGGCGTTGTGCATGACGTAGGCGATCGGGGCGAGGCAGTTGGTCGTGCACGACGCGTTGGAGACGACCAGATCGTCCTTGGTCAGCTTGTCGTCGTTGACGCCATAGACGACGGTCAGATCGGCACCGTCGGCCGGGGCCGAGACCAGCACGCGCTTGGCGCCGGCGGCGAGATGAGCCGAAGCTTTTTCCTTGGAGGTGAAGATGCCGGTGCATTCGAGCGCGATGTCGATGCCCATTTCCTTGTGCGGCAGTTGCGACGGATCCTTGATCGCCGTGACTTGCATCGGTCCGCGACCGGCGTCGATCGTGTCGCCATTGACCTTGACCTCGCCCGGGAAACGGCCGTGGACGGAGTCGTAACGAAGCAGATGGGCGTTGGTCTCGACCGGGCCGAGATCGTTGATGGCCACGACCTCGATGTCCGTGCGGCCCGATTCGATGATCGCGCGGAGCACGTTACGGCCTATGCGGCCAAAACCGTTGATGGCTACCTTGACGGTCATGGTCATTCTCCCGGTCGGGGCGCGCTTACACCCTGGATTGGATGCGCCGATCTTGCCGGCGCTGTCTCAGCTCATTGCCTCAAGACGGTCCAGCGCTGCCTCGGCCGCCGCTTCGGCGGTGATGCCGAATTTTTTGTATAGCTGATCGTAGGGCGCGCTGGCGCCAAATCCCTTCATGCCGATGAAGATACCATCGCGGCCGATGAAGCGTGTCCAGCCCTGGCTGATCGCCGCCTCGATCGCGACCTGAACCGGCGCGGTGCCGATGATCTCGGCGCGGTATTCCTCGTTCTGGTCGCTGAACAATTCGAAGCAGGGAACCGAAACTACCCTGGCGGCGTAGCCGCGCGCCTCGATCAGTTTCTTGGCGGCCAGGGCAATCTCGATTTCGGAGCCGCTGGCGAAAATCGAAACATCGGCGTCGCCGTCGGCGGCGGAAAGTTCATAGGCGCCCTTGGCGCAAAGATTGTCCTCATCGAACTCGGTGCGAACCGTCGGCAGGTTCTGCCGCGTCAGCGCCAGGACGCTCGGGCGGTCCCGGGATTCGAGGGCGAGTTGCCAGCATTCGGCGGTCTCGATGGCGTCCGCGGGGCGAAACACATTCAAATTCGGGATGGCGCGCAACGCCGCCAGTTGCTCCACGGGTTGATGGGTCGGGCCGTCTTCGCCGAGGCCGATTGAGTCATGCGTGAAGACGTAGACGACCCTTTGCCGCATCCTTCACCAGAGAAAAGAAGAAGGCCTCCTGCCGCGGATCGGGGTGCGGTTGAAAACGCCTGGCCGGCAACCAGCCGCCCTCGCGCAGCCAACGGCGCAGTCGTCCGGTCGGGCCCTGGAAGTTCATGTTGAAGTCGATCGGCAGACCGGTCTTCCACGGCTGCGTCAGTCGCTCGGTCATGTGCAGCAGCCGCGTGTCGGCTTCGAGCTTGTCGAACGAGTTCCAGACCTCGGGCAGTTCGCCGATGGTGTCCTGCGGCTCGTCGGCCAGCTGGATCCAGCGCTTGTAGTCCAACCGGCCCGCGAACATGGCGTCGATCTGTTCGTCCCAGCGCCATGACTGCAGCCGCGCACAGTCCAGCAGCAACACGCTGGTGGCCCATTGGCCTTCGCCGCCGCCTTTTTCGGCCGGCAGCTTGCGGCAGATCACGGCCTTGCCGCCCATGTCGCTTTCCAGCAGTTCGAGCACGTCGCCACTCACCGAGAAGACATCGGGGTCGGTCACCAGCGCGCGGCCCTCGAAGCCCATCAGCTGGGGCACCATGCGGCGCAACGGGCTGAAGGACTGCAGGTCGGCGTTGTGCCAGGTCGCCATCCTGCCCATGCGCAGGTAGCGTTGTCCGTCGCGGCGATGCAGGTGCGGCGTTTCCTCGAGGCGCAGGATCCGGACCTCGAACTTCTCCGCATGACGGCTCTGCCGCCGAAACGAGTGCGCGGAGGCGATGGCGCCGAGCATCTGCTGCTCGTTGGTGTGGATGAATACGACGGGCTTGCTCATCGCGGCGTTACCGTGGTGGCCTCACGCCGTGCAGTGTAAGGCGTCGCCACGCACGCCTTATGCTTCCCGCTCTTCGTTGCAAGAGGGCACGTCCGACATGACAGGGTTCACGCGATGCATCGTGCATGCGGGCACGCACAAGACCGGCACGACCACCGTGCAGGACGTGCTCGCGGCACACCGTGCGTCGCTGGCGGCGTCGGGATTCGCCTATCCGGCCATCGACCGAAAGGGCCGGGATCACAACGCCTTGGCGCACCGGCTGGCCACTTGCGGCGAGGATGCGCTGCGAACGCTGCGCGATGAGCTGGCGGATGGCTCCTCGCAGCGGGGTTCGCGCTCGGGCGACGCGGCCACGCTGCTGCTCAGCGCCGAGGAATTTTCGACCCGCATCTGCAACGCCGATGCCTGGGCGGGCTTCGACGACGGCGCCTACTGGGACCATCGGCGGCATTTCCTGGGGCGGCTGCGCAGCGTGTTGCCGAACGCTGTGTCGATCGAGGTCTTCATCTGCTTTCGCGATCATGAGTCCTACGCCCATTCGCTCTATGCCACCAAGGTGCTCAGCGGCAAGATCGAAGGCTGTTTCGGCGATTTCGTGCGCCGCGTTGCGCCGATCTTCGACTATCGCCGCCAGGTCGAAGTGCTGGCCGAAATGCTCGGCCCGGTGCGCGTCGAAAGCTACGAGCGTCTGCGCGGTGACCTGGCGAACCGCGTCTTCACCTGGCTGGGGCTGCCGATCCAGGTTGAGCGCACACCGCGCTTGCGGCCGACGCCGAGCCTGGACCTGATCCATTGGCTGGCCCAGGCCGCGCCGTCGCCGTCGGCCGCGCGGGAGCGTAAGCAGCGTGCGCAATTCTGCCGCGCCTATCGCCAGCCACCCGGCGCACCGGGCGTGACGGTCGAGAGCCTGTGGCGTTCAGCGCGGGAACGGCAGGACTTTCTTGGCGATTGCCAGCCGCCACCGCTGCGCGATTGGCCGCAGGCGCCGGCGAGCGGGCGTATCGCCGACGCCGCCGCGCTCGAGCGCCGCACGCAGCAGATCGAGTCCGAATACCGCGAGTGGCTGAGCCAGGGCGCGCACTGCAAGCACTGGCTGTACTTCTGGCGGCGTCGGTAGTGCCGCTGTCTATTCGGCCCAGTGCGCCGCGATCCACGGCGCCGGGCGGGCGTGGCGCCAGTTGCCCTGGCTGCGCCCGGCCAGCGCGTCGGGCGGATTCATCACGCCATGGAAGACGAGGATGCGCGCACCCTGCGGGATGAAGGGCTCGCGCCAGTAGTTGGTCGGGAAGCGCGGCAGGCAGTGGTACTTCCAGCTGGCGCACCAGCCGGCCGGCCAGTACGCCAGCTTGCCCTGTTTGTGCAACTGGTCGGACAGGTAGGCCTGTTCGTTGCGCACCTGCTTGCGCACCTCGTCGACATGCTCGCGGAAGTGGGCCAGCAGATCGGCATGCGCCCCGATGCGGAAGCGATAGACCGAGGAATTGCCGGTCACGCGCCAAGGGCGCTTCCAGTCGTGGATGATGAGGAACTCGCCCGGCACCTCGAAGAAGGGCGTGATGTCATCGACGATGACCACGTCGACATCGAGAAACAGCGCCGTGCCGCGCAGGCCGTGCAGCTCGGCGGCAAAGGTCGTCAGCTTGGTCCAGCCGCGCTCGGGTATGCCGGCAGGCAGGTCCAGCGGCGGAATCGGCAGGCACGACACCTCGCTGCGCACGCCCTCGGCGTTGTCCGTCAGGCAGACCAAGCGGAAGTCGCCTCGCAGGTGACGGCGCACCATGCCGTACAGGCGGTTCACATACTCCGGCCCGTACTTGTTGCCCCACTTCATGCACAGCACGATGCGTGGCTCGGCGCTGCCGCTCACAGTGATTCCATGCGCTGTGGCGGGTAGGTGTCCCAGCCCTGGCAACCCGGGCATTGCCAGAAGTAGTGATGCGCCTCGAAGCCGCACGCGGCGCAGCGGTAGCGTTGCAGCGGCCGCGCCGCGGCCGTCACGACCTGGCGCAGCTGATGCGGCGTGGTGTCGTCCCACTGCACCACCGGCAACTCCAACGCCTTGGCTGCGGCGCCCAACGTGGGCTGGCGCTGCAGGTGGTCGAGCACGAGGCGTTCGTGCTGGCCCGACGTGCCTTCGAGCTCGATGCGTGCTTGCAGCAGATCGATGTCCGGCTCGGCCTCGTACGCGGCCTGCAGGTGCTCGATCGCGGCACTGCAATCGGCGCAGGCCAGCGCGCTGCGGGCATATTCCATCGCCACCAGCGGCCAGACCTGCGGCTGCTGCGCCAGCATCTGATCCCATTGCTGCAGCGCTGCTGCGTGATCTCCGGTGCGCGCCATGCGCTGGCCGGTTTGCAGCATCGGCCGAACGGCACGCGGTGCGATGGCACGGGCGCGCTGCAACTCGTCTTCCGCCTGTGCCGGCTGGCCGGCGGCATCGGCCTGCAACGCCAGTTCGCAGGCATGGTGGGCAATGCGGGTGGCGAAGGAGCCGCTGCCGCCGCGTTCGAGTTCCGTGGCCACTTCGGTGGCGGCGCGCCAGTCGCGTGCCCGCTCGTGCAGCGACAGCAGCGCCATGCGGGCTTCGGTGTCGAAGGCCGATCCCTCCAGTGCCTTGTAGGCTGCTTCCGCGCGATCGAACAGGCCGGCCTTCATGAAGTCCTGCGCCAGCGCATGCTGCGCGCGGCTGCGGTCGGCGGCCTTCAGGTCGCCGCGTTCGAGCAGGTGCTGGTGCACCCGCACCGCGCGCTCGAAGTCGCCACGGCGGCGAAACAGGCTGCCGAGGCCGAAATGCAGTTCGGTGGTGTCGGGGTCGTGCTGCACTGCCTCGATGAATGCATCGATGCCCTTGTCGTGCTGCTCGGTCAACAGCAGGTTCAAGCCGCGGAAGTAGGCCTTCGGTGCGGCGCGGTCGTCGCGCCGGGATTGGCGCAGGTCAAGGCGCGAAGCCATCCAGCCCAGCGCAAAGACCACCGGCAGCGCGACCAGCAACCACTGCAGATCGAAGTCCATGCGCTACAACCCCTCGCGCGGAGGATGTTCTGGGACGAGTTCCGAAGGACTGGGTTGCTGGCTCGAATCGGGGAGCGGCGCAACAGCAGGGGCGGGCGACAGCCGGCGCACTTCGCGACGATGGCGCCACCAGCTGGGCACCATCGCCAGCACCCCCAATGCGCAGCCGGCGGCGAACACCACCAGCACGACGATGACCATCGGAGCATGCCATTCGACGCCGAAGAACCAGCGCACATTGGCCTGCTGCTGGTTGTTCAGCGCGAAGGCGAAGAGCGTGAAGAAGATGAGGGCCCTGAAGACCCAGACAAGGATGCGCATGCGCCGGCGATTCTAGGGCGCGCGGCTTGGGCGCCGGATCACGTGCCGGCGGCGTCGTCCTCGTCGGGCAGCGGCAGCTGCGCATCGACCGATTCGCGCAGCGCCTTGCCCGGTTTGAAGTGCGGCACCAGCTTCTCGGGGATGACCACCTGCTCGCCACTGCGCGGGTTGCGGCCAAGGCGCGGCGGACGACGGTTGATGGCGAAGCTGCCGAAGCCGCGAATCTCGATGCGGTGGCCACGGGCCAAGGCATCGGACATCGCATCCAGGATGGTCTTGACCGCGAACTCGGTGTCGCGCTGGGTCAGCTGAGCGAACCTCTCGGCCAGGCGGGCGACAAGATCGGAACGGGTCATCGGCAGCAGGCTCGAACGTTGCAGGGCGGGGACGACCACACCGGCAGCGGCGCGGTCGCTACGTCGCACCGGAGCCGCCAGCCATGGCGGGGCCCGGTGCGGGTGCAGGGCTATTCGTCCTTCTGCGTATCCAGCTTGGCGCGCAGCAAGGCGCCCAGGCTGGTGGTGCCGGCGGTTTCGCGCTCGTTGCTCTGATTCAGCCGCTGCATCGCTTCTTGCTGGTCGGCGTTGTCCTTGGCCTTGATCGACAACTGGATCGAACGCGTCTTGCGATCGACGTTGATGATCATCGCCGAGACCTCGTCGCCTTCCTTCAGCACGTTGCGCGCGTCTTCCACCCGGTCGCGCGAGATTTCGCTGGCGCGCAGGTAGCCGGTGACATCGTCGTTGAGCTGGATTTCGGCGCCGCGCGGATCCACCGTCTTGACCTTGCCGCTGACCAACGCGCCGCGGTCGTTGACGGTGGTGAAGCTGGTGAAGGGGTCGGTGTCGAGCTGCTTGATGCCCAGGCTGATGCGCTCGCGCTCCACGTCCACGGCAAGCACGATGGCCTCGACCTCCTGGCCCTTCTTGAAATTGCGCACCGCCGTCTCGCCCGGCTCGTGCCAGGACAGGTCGGACAGATGCACCAGGCCGTCGATGCCGGCGGCCAGACCGACGAAGACGCCGAAGTCGGTGATCGACTTGACCGGGCCGGTGACGCGGTCGCCGCGATTCACGGTGCCGGCGAACTCCTCCCAGGGGTTGGCCTTGCACTGCTTCATGCCCAGGCTGATGCGGCGCTTGTCCTCGTCGATCTCGAGCACCATGACCTCGACCTCTTCGCCAAGGCTGACCATCTTGCTCGGTGCGACGTTCTTGTTGGTCCAGTCCATCTCGGAAACGTGCACCAGGCCTTCGATGCCGGGTTCGATCTCGACGAAGGCACCGTAGTCGGCGATGTTGGTGATCTTGCCGAACAGGCGCGTGCCGTTCGGGTAGCGGCGCGACACGCCGTGCCACGGGTCGTCGCCGAGCTGCTTGATGCCCAGCGAGACGCGGTTCTTCTCGGCGTCGAACTTCAGCACCTTGGCCTGCAGTTCCTGGCCGACCTGCACCACCTCGGTCGGGTGGCGCACGCGGCGCCAGGCCATGTCGGTGATGTGCAGCAGGCCGTCGATGCCGCCGAGGTCGACGAAGGCACCGTACTCGGTGATGTTCTTGACGACGCCGTTGACGATCGCGCCTTCATGCAGCGTTTCGAGCAGCTTGGCGCGCTCTTCGCCCATCGAGGCTTCGACCACCGCGCGGCGCGACAGCACCACGTTGTTGCGCTTGCGGTCGAGCTTGATGACCTTGAACTCCATGGTCTTGCCCTCGAACGGGCTCATGTCCTTGACCGGGCGCGTGTCGAGCAGGCTGCCGGGCAAGAAGGCGCGGATGCCATTGACCAGCACCGTCAGGCCGCCCTTGACCTTGCCGTTGACCGTGCCGGAGACAAACTCGCCGGACTCGAGCGAGTTCTCCAGCGACATCCACGAGGCCAGGCGCTTGGCCTTGTCGCGCGACAGGATGGTGTCGCCGTAACCGTTCTCGACGGCGTCGATGGCCACCGAGACGAAGTCGCCGACCTGGACTTCGATCTCGCCCTGGTCGTTCTTGAATTCCTCGATGGGGACGTAGGACTCGCTCTTCAGGCCGGCGTTGACGACCACATGGCTGTGTTCGATGCGCACGACTTCGGCGGAGATGACCTCGCCGACGCGCATGTCGCTGCTCTTCAGCGATTCTTCGAACAGGGCGGCGAAGGATTCACCGCCGGCTGCGGCGGTCTGGGTTTGCATCATGCTGGTTTCCTGGGTGTCGCGCCGGTTGGAACGGGCTCGACGGGGTTGGCAACGGAAGGTTGCTGCGGGTTGAAAAAAGCACCGACCCTTTCGGGCCTGACTGCCGCTGCGGGGAAGGGCGGTGCGCCTATGTCGGTCCTGCGGCGAAGGCCTGTGCCTTCAGCCGAAGGGCCGGCGTTGCTCCCACCAGCCGAGCACGACATCCACCGATTCCTCGATGGACAGCGCCGAGTTGTCGAGAGCCATTGCGTCTTCGGCGGGCCTCAAGGGTGCGACGTTGCGGGATCGATCCCTTGCATCACGTGCCTCGAGATCCGCCAGAAGGTCTGCGAGTCTAGACTGAATTCCCTTTGAAATCAACTGCTTATGCCGGCGTTGCGCGCGCTGTTCGGCGTCCGCCGTGAGAAACACCTTGAGCGTGGCGGCAGGGAACACCACCGTGCCCATGTCGCGCCCGTCGGCCACCAGGCCCGGCGCCCGCTGGAAGGCCAACTGCAGGCCGTGCAGCGCCTCGCGCACGGCCGGACGGGCCGACACCCGCGAGGCCGCGGCACCGATTGCCTCCTGCCGCAGATCGTCGTTGACGCGTTGACCGCGCAGCACGATGTCGCCGCCTTCGAAACGCAGGTCGAGCAGCGAGGCGGTGCGCGCCAGCGCCGCATCGTCGTCGTCGGCCACACCGTCCTGCTGCGCGGCCAGCGCGGTGGCGCGGTACAGCGAGCCCGAATCCAGCAGGTGATAGCCCAGCCGCTCGGCGAGGGCCGCTGCCAGCGTGCCCTTGCCCGAGGCCGTCGGCCCATCGACGGTGATCACCGGCACGTCCTGCGGCGCGGACTGGACCACGCCGAACAGTGTCTCGAAATAGTCGGGGAAGGTCTTGGCCACGCAGCGCGGATCGCGGATGCGCAAGGCCACGCCGGGCCGATCGCTCGCGCCCGTGCCGGCCAGCGGATTGAAGGCCGCCAGCGAAAGGCACATCGCCATGCGGTGGTCGTCATAGGTGTCGATGGCGGCTGGGCGCCACACGGCCGGCGGCGCGATGGCGATGAAGTCGTCGCCTTCGGTGACGCCGGCGCCGAGCTTGCGCAGCTCGGTCGCCATGGCGGCAATGCGATCGGTCTCCTTGACCCGCCAACTGGCGATGTTGCGCAGCCGGCTGGGGCCGTCGCCATACAGCGCCATCACCGCCAGCGTCATGGCCGCGTCGGGTATGGGGTTGCAGTCGATGTCCAGCGGGCGCAGCGGCCAGGCACCGCGCGACACGCGCAAGGCGTTCGCCTCGACCTGCACCTTGGCGCCCATCGCGAGGGCCGCATCGACGAAGCGGATGTCACCCTGGATCGAATCGGCGCCGACACCTTCGATGCGCAGCGGCGCGCCGCCGTGCGCGGCGACGGCGCCCAGCGCGATGAAGTACGAGGCCGACGAGGCGTCGCCTTCGACATGGATCTCGCCGGGTGAGCAGTAGCGGCTGCCGCGCGGGATGGTGAAGCGGCGCCAGTCGTCGTGGCTGAGGTGAATGCCGAAGCGCGCCAGCAGCTTGAGGGTGATCGCTACATAGGGCCGCGAGATGAGCTCGCCGAGCACCTCGACGTGGATGTCCTGCGCCTGGCTGGCCAGCGGCAGCGCCAGCAGCAAGGCACTGAGGAACTGGCTCGACACGTCGCCCCGCACCTGGATCGGAGCATCGATGCGCAGCCTGCCGCCCGCCTTGCCATGCACGCGCAGCGGCGGGTAGCCGGGTTGGCCGAGATCGTCGATGCCGCAGCCCAAGGTGCGCAGCGCGTCCACCAGGTCACCGATCGGCCGCTCATGCATGCGCGCCACGCCCGACAGCTCGAAGCGCCCGCCTTGGGTGGCGCTCAGCAGCGCCAGCACGGCGGTCAGAGGCCGCATGGCCGTGCCGGCGTTGCCCATGAACAGACTGGCCTGCGCCACCCGCAGGCGCGCGCCCAGGCCACCGATGCGCAGCGATCCGCTTTCGGCCGCGGCCACCGAGCAACCCAAGGTGCGCAGCGCATCGAGCATGACGCGGGTGTCGTCGGATTGCAGCGGTTCGTGAATCAGCGTGCTGCCTTCGGCCAGTGCCGCCAGCAGCAACACGCGGTTGGAAATGCTCTTCGAGCCCGGCAGACGCACCGTGCCCGAGGCACCGCGCAACGGCGGCAGGTCGAGAAAGGGGATGTCGAACATCGGCGCCAGGCCCGCAGCCGTCAGCGCGCCGGCGACTTCGGCGTGCTCATCTGCCACTGGCCACGGCCTTCGGAGGCCACGCGCAGCAGTTCCTGCAATGCCGGGCCATTGCCGGCCAGCATCACCTGTTCGAGTGCATCGAGCGATTGGCGGAAGCGTTGTGATTGCTTCAGCACCTCTTCGCGGTTGGCCATCAGCACGTCGCGCCACATCGTCGGGTCGCTGGCAGCGATGCGCGTGAAGTCGCGAAAGCCCGGCCCTGCCAGCGACAGCAGGTCGCGCCCGACCGGCTGGTTGAGCACGCCGCCGAAGTAGGCGAAGGCCAGCAGATGCGGCAGGTGGCTGACAGCGGCAAAGGCGCTGTCGTGATTTTCCGGCGTCATCTTCAGCACCTGCGCGCCGATCGCCGACCACAGGTCGGTGGCCTTTTGCACCATCGCCGGGTCGGTTTGCGGCAGCGGTGTCAGGATCACCTGGCGTCCCGTGTAAAGCGCCGCATCGGCATGGCGGATGCCCGAGGCTTCCTTGCCGGCAATCGGGTGCGCCGGCACGAAGGTGCCGATGCGCTCGCGCAGTCCGCGCCGCGCGGCATCGACCACGTCGCGCTTGGTGCTGCCGACGTCCATCACCAGCAGGCCCGGTTCGACCAGATGGCGGATCGCCTTGAGCGTGGTTTCCGTGGCGGCGACGGGCACCGCCAGCAGCACCACGTCCGAACCGGCGACAGCCTGCAGCGCGGAATCGGCAATCACGTCGATCACGCCCATGCGCAACGCGCGCTCGGTGGTCGAAGGCGACTTGCTGTAGCCCACGACCCGCTTGACGAGTGAGCCACGCTTGGCAGCCAGCGCGAACGAGCCGCCCATCAAACCGCAACCGATGACACCGAGCTGGTTGAACATCCGCCGGCCTCAGTGCGTGTCGACCGGATAGGTGCCCAGCACCTTGAAGAAAGCGCAGGCGCCGCGCAGCGCCTGCATCGCCGCCGCCACACGGGGCTCATCGGGGTGACCGTCCAGATCCACGTAGAAGTAGTACTCCCATTGGCCCGAGCGCGCCGGGCGCGACTCGAAACGTGTCATCGAGACGCCATGCACCTTCAACGGTACCAGCATGTCGTGCACGGCGCCGGGCCGGTTGTCCACCGACACCACCAGGCTGGTGCAATCGTGGCCACTGGCCTTCGGCGCCGGATGGGATTGCGGATGCGTGACGATCGCAAAACGCGTGCGGTTGTGGGCGTCGTCCTGGATCGCCGGCGCAATGACGTGCAGGCCGTACTCGCTGCCGGCGCGCGTGCTGGCAATCGCTGCCAGGGAGGCGTCGGCCGCCGCCAGTCGCGCGCCTTCGGCGTTGCTCAGCGCCGGTCGCCGTTCGGCCTGCGGCAGATGCAGGCTGAGCCAGGCGTTGCATTGAGCCAGGGCTTGCGGGTGCGCCAGCACGGCATGAATGCCGTCAAGCGAATCATCCAGCCGCAACAGGTTGTGGCGCACGAGCAGGCTGGTCTCGCCGATGATGAACAGCGGCGTGTGCAGGAACAGGTCGAGCGACCGGGCGACCACGCCTTCGGTGGAATTTTCCACCGGCACCACGCCAAAGTCGGCCGCGCCGGCGCTGGTGCAACGAAACACCTCGTCGATGCTGGTGCAGGGCACACGCTCGATCGACGAGCCGAAGTAACCGATCGCGGCTTCCTCGCTGAAAGTGCCGGCGGGGCCGAGGAAGGCCACGCGCGCGCGCCGCTCCAGCGCGCGGCAGGCGGACATGACCTCGCGCCAGATGGGTGCCACGCTGGTCGCCAGCAACGGGCCGGGATTGACGGCCTTCAGGCCGTCGATCACCTGGGCCTCGCGCTCGGGGCGGAAGACCACGCCGCCGGTCTGCTTCTTCAACTCGCCGACCTCTTGCGCCAGCTTGGCGCGTCGGTTCAACAGCGCCAACAGCTCACTGTCCACGGCGTCGATCTGCTTGCGCAGCGCCAGCAGCGCGGCGTCGGGCTCGTCGGCAGGCAGGCTCATGGGCGGCAACGCGTGCTCAGGGTGAAGGGTGGCACCGTAGGCCCTACTTGCTGGCCGGTTTGGCGGGTGGTTTGGCGGCGGCCTTCGGTGCGCTACCGGCTGCGGCGGGCGCAGCGCCGGCGGCCGGCGCGCCCAGTGCGGTGCGCACCTGCTGCTCCAGCGTCTGCAGCTTGGGCTCGATGATCGGGCGCGCATCGGCCACCAGCTTTTGCATGTAGGCACTCTGCATTTCGCCGCTGACCTGCTGGAATTTCTTGTACACCGGAGATTCGAACCACGCCACAAGTTGCTTCAACTCGTCTTCGGTGAACTTGTCGGCCATCGTCGCGCCCAGCGTCGATGGTGCCAGCGCGAGCGCGCGGTCACGCACTGGCGGGAAGGCTTCGTCGACGTAGCGCTTCGCGTCGGCTTCGATCGACTTGCCTATGGCCTCGCGTTTTTCGGGCGGAAACTGCGTCTGCAGCAGCCGACCGACCTCCTGCATCATTTGCCCGGCAGGCCGCTCGACGATGCTGCGTGCGGCCTGTTCGATGCCGGGCTGTTGGAGTTTCAGCAGCTTGTCCACCAGGGCCTGCTTGGACGGCGGCACGGCGGTTTGCGCCTGCGCCAGGGTGCCAGCGGCCAGGAGCAGCGCGCACAGCAGGTTGCGGAAGTTCACGAATCGTTCTCCTCGCCGGTGGTGCCGGCATCGGTTTCAGGGTCGCCAGACGGATCGGTGGCGTCGTTGGCATCGTTTTCGACGATGCGTTGCAGCCCCGACAGCTTGGCGCCGTCGTCCAGGCCGATCAGGGTCACGCCTTGCGTGGCGCGGCCCAGTTCCCGGATTTCCGCCACGCGCGTGCGCACCAGCACGCCGGTGTCGGTGATGAGCATGATTTCGTCGTCGGGCCGCACCAGCGTGGCGGCAACGACCTTGCCGTTGCGCTCGGTCTGCTGGATGGCAATCATGCCCTTCGTGCCGCGGCCGTGGCGTGTGTACTCGAGGATGCTGGTGCGTTTGCCGTAGCCGTTTTCGGTGGCCGTGAGCACGCTCTGGGTTTCATCCTCGGCCACCAGCATGGCGATGACGCACTGGCCCTCTTCCAGGTTCATGCCGCGCACGCCGCGCGCCTGTCGGCCCATTGCGCGCACATCATCCTCGTCGAAGCGCACCGCCTTGCCGCCATCGCTGAACAGCATCACGTCGTGCTGCCCGTCGGTGAGCGCGGCCCCGATCAGGTAGTCGCCCGCATCCAGGTCGACGGCGATGATGCCGGCCTTGCGCGGGTTGCTGAATTCGCCCAGCGAGGTCTTCTTCACCGTGCCCAGCGCGGTGCACATGAAGATGAAGTGGTCCTCGGGGAAGCTGCGGAACTCACCGGTCAGCGGTAGCACGACGGTGATCTTTTCGCCGTTTTGCAGCGGGAACATGTTGACGATCGGCTTGCCGCGGCTGGCACGGCCGCCCTGCGGCACTTCCCAGACCTTGAGCCAGTAGACGCGGCCGCGGTCGCTGAAGCACAGGATCCAGTCGTGCGTGTTGGCGATGAAGAGCTGGTCGATCCAGTCGTCCTGCTTGGTTTGCGTGGCCTGCTTGCCGCGCCCGCCACGGCGCTGCGCGCGGTACTCGGCCAGCGGCTGGCTCTTGAAGTAGCCGGTGTGGCTGAGCGTGACCACCATGTCGGTGGGCGTGATCAGGTCTTCGGTGCCGAGTTCCTGGACGTTGTGCTCGATGACGCTGCGGCGCGCGCCGATCTTCGTCTGGCCGAACTCCTGCTTCAACGCGGTGAGTTCCTCGGTGATGATGGCCGTGACGCGCGCCGGCTTGGCCAGGATGTCGAGCAGGTCGGCAATCTCCGACATCACCTGCTTGTATTCGCCGATGATCTTGTCCTGCTCCAGCCCGGTCAGGCGCTGCAGGCGCATCTGCAGGATCTCGCCGGCCTGGTCGTCGGACAGCCGGTACAGGCCGTCGCTCTGCAGGCCGTAGTGATCCGGCAGGCCTTCGGGGCGGTAGGCGGCGCGGCCGCCGGGTGTGCCGCTCTCGGCGCGCGCGAGCATCTCACGCACCATCGACGAATCCCAGCTCTTGGCCATCAACGCCGCCTTGGCCACCGGTGGCGTCGGGCTGGTCTTGATCGTCTCGATGAACTCGTCGATGTTGGCCAGCGCCACCGCCAGGCCTTCGAGCACATGGCCGCGCTCGCGCGCCTTGCGCAGCTCGAATACGGTGCGGCGCGTCACCACCTCGCGCCGGTGCTCGAGGAAGATGTCGAGCAGCTGCTTCAGGTTGCACAGCTTGGGCTGGCCGTCGATCAGCGCCACCATGTTGATGCCGAAGGTGTCCTGCAGCTGCGTCTGCTTGTACAGGTTGTTCAGCACCACCTCGGGCACTTCGCCGCGCTTCAGTTCGATGACCACGCGCATGCCGGACTTGTCGCTCTCGTCCTGGATGTGGCTGATGCCTTCGAGCTTCTTCTCGTGCACGAGCTCGGCGATGCGCTCGAGCAGCGTTTTCTTGTTCACCTGATAGGGAATCTCGTCGACGATGATCGACTGGCGCGCGCCCTTGTCGATGTCCTCGAAGTGGCACTTCGCGCGCATCACCACCTTGCCGCGGCCGGTCCGGTAGCCCTCGCGCACGCCGCTCAGCCCGTAGATGATGCCGGCGGTGGGGAAGTCCGGCGCCGGGATGATCTCCATCAGCTCTTCCAGCGTCGCCCGCTCGTTTTTCAGCAGGTGCAGGCAGGCGTCGACCACCTCGTTCAGGTTGTGCGGCGGGATGTTCGTCGCCATGCCCACGGCGATGCCGGCCGAGCCGTTGACCAGCAGGTTCGGCACGCGCGCCGGCAGCACCAGCGGCTCCTTCTCGCTGCCGTCGTAGTTGGGGCCGAAGTCGACCGTGTCCTTGTCGATGTCGGCCAGCATCTCGTGGGCGATCTTCGCCAGGCGGATTTCGGTGTAGCGCATCGCCGCGGCGTTGTCGCCATCGACCGAGCCGAAGTTGCCCTGCCCATCGACCAACATGTGGCGCAGCGAGAAGTCCTGCGCCATGCGCACGATGGTGTCGTAGACGGCCGTGTCGCCGTGCGGGTGGTACTTGCCGATGACGTCGCCGACGATGCGCGCGCTCTTCTTGTAGGGCCGGTTCCAGTCGTTGTTCAGCTCGTGCATGGCGAACAGCACGCGCCGATGTACCGGCTTGAGGCCGTCGCGCGCATCGGGCAGCGCGCGGCCGACGATCACGCTCATCGCGTAATCGAGGTAGGACCGCCGCATTTCCTCCTCGAGGCTGATGGGCAGCGTTTCTTTGGCGAACTGGGTCATGCGCGTGCGTGGTGGAGGGCCCGTCGCAACAGCGGACGGCCGCGCGCGAGCGCGCTGGAAGGCGGATTCTAAGTGCCAGGCTTTGTAGCAGTTGCGCAACAACCGGGCCTGCAAGCTGCGGCTCAGGCGCCAAAATGCTGCCCAGCCGGCACCCTATGGCACAATGAATCTGTCGGGGGCGGGTAACTGCCCGGGTGGGGTTTGAGACCATCGCAAACGAGTTTGTTTTGGACAATATCGCAGGCAACTGCGGCTTTCCTTGAGAGGACAACCATGAAGAAATTGAACAAGGTGGCGGTGCTTTTGGCGTCGCTCGCGCTTGCGGCGCCCATCGCTGCGCTGGCGCAGATGCCCACGGCCGAAGAATTCAAGTACGCCAACGGCCAAAGCCAGTGGCAAGACTCCCAGGGCACGCCGTGGAGGAACGGCGACGCTGCCGAATGCTGGCGCGATTCGCAGTGGACGCCAAGCACCGCCTACCCGACATGTGATGGCGCCGCGAAGCCGCCGCCGCCGCCCGCGCCGATGGCCGCCGCTGCGCCGCCCCCTGCGCCGATGGCCGCGCCGGCCCCTGCGCCCGCACCGCCGCCGGCTGCCAAGCCTGCGGCACAGAAGGTCACCTACGCTGCCGATACCTTCTTCGACTTCGACAAGTACGTCATCAAGCCCGAAGGCAAGGCCAAGCTGGATGACCTGGTGTCCAAGACCAAGGGCATCGCGCTGGAGGTGATCATTGCTGTCGGCCATACCGACAACATCGGCACCAAGGAGTACAACCTGGGCCTGTCGGAGCGTCGCGCCAATGCCGTGAAGGAATACCTGGTGAGCAAGGGCATCGAGAAGAACCGCATCTACACCGAAGGCAAGGGCTTCGCGCAGCCGATCGCTCGCAACAGCACGGCCGAAGGCCGCGCCAAGAACCGCCGCACCGAAATCGAGGTGGTGGGTACGCGCGCTGCCCCCTGATCGACGGCCCGAAGGCTTCGATCCTGAAACCCCGCTTCGGCGGGGTTTTTTATTGGGGTGGCTCAAGGCAAGCCCGCACAATCGGGCGACATGGCGCGGTGCAACCGGAGGGCGAGGATGGGCAATGTGGACCCGCAGGAACTGGCCAAGTTCAGTGAACTGGCGCATCGCTGGTGGGACACCCAAAGCGAGTTCCGGCCGCTGCATGCCATCAACCCCCTGCGCCTGGACTGGATCGACTCGCTGGCGTCGCTGTCGGGCAAGAGCGTGCTCGATGTCGGTTGTGGCGGCGGTATCCTGGCCGAGGCGATGGCCGCTCGCGCCAAGCATGTCACCGGCATCGATCTCGCGGCCAAACCGCTGGGTGTGGCACGGCTGCACGCGCTGGAAACCGGCGTCGCCAACGTCGACTACCGCGAGGTGTCGGCGGAGACGCTGGCGGCCGAAAGGCTGGCGACCTTTGAAGTGGTGACTTGCATGGAGATGCTCGAGCACGTGCCCGAACCGGACTCGTCGGTGCGCGCCTGCGCGGCACTGGCGCGAGCCGATGGCTGGGTGTTCTTTTCCACACTCAACCGCAACCCGAAGAGTTTCCTCTTCGGCATCGTCGCCGCCGAGTATTTGCTCCAGTTGTTGCCCAAGGGCACGCATGAATACGCGCGCTTCATCCGGCCCAGCGAATTGGCGCGCTGGTGCCGCGACGCCGGCCTGGACGTGGTCGCCAGCCGGGGCATGGAATACAACCCCCTGACGCAGCGCTACGCGTTGTCGGCCGACACCAGCGTCAACTACCTGTTCGCCTGTCGCAAGCGCGCATGAGCAGCCGTGTGCGCGCGGTGCTGTTCGACCTGGACGGCACGCTCGTCGACAGTGCCCCTGATCTGGCCGGTGCCGCCAATGAGCTGCGCCAGGCGCACGGCCTGTCGGCGCTGGACTTTGCGCAACTGCGCCCGATGGTGGGTAGCGGTGCACGCGGCATGCTCGCCGCGGCATTCGGCATCGGCCCCGACGACGCCCGATTCGCGGCGCTGCGCGATGACTTCCTGCGTCGCTACGAGGCCCGAATCCTGCGCGAGACGCGTCTTTTCAGTGCCATGGAGCCGGTGCTGGCGGCGCTGGACGATTCGGGCCTGCCCTGGGGCATCGTCACCAACAAGGTCGCGCGCTTTTCCACGCCGCTGGCGCAGGGCCTGGGCCTGCTACCGCGCTGCGCAGTGTTGATCAGCGGCGACACGACGGCGCATGCCAAGCCGCACCCGCAGCCGCTGCTGGAGGCTGCGCTGCGCCTGGGGTTGACGCCTGCGCAATGTGTCTATGTCGGGGACGACCATCGTGATGTGCAAGCCGGCCGCAGTGCCGGCATGGCTACGCTGGCCGCGGCCTGGGGCTACCTTGGACGGGACGAGGCGATCGAGCAGTGGCAGGCCGATGCGGTGTTGATGGCGCCATCCGAGATATTGAATTGGCTGGGAATGGCCTAAACTCGGTAGCTTGGGGCCGACCTGGCTTCGACGCGGGTTCGGAATCGACGCAGGGCATGCCGAGCACCAGTTCGCTCGTAAATCCACTGGAAACAAAGTAACTGCGAACGACGAACGTTTCGCCCTCGCCGCTTAAAACCGGTGAGCCTCGCAACAGTTGGCCGATGGGCTGGGCCTGAAGTCGCAAGACCAAGGCTGCGAGGTCATACACATTGGCTGTGGTTTGCGCCGGGTCACTCGGCACCGACCAAGATCAAGTGACTGGTGCCAAGGGTAGCGTGCTGCTGCGCGACCCGGGGCATGAGACTCAAATCAGCCAGCTACGCATGTAGAACTGCCCGGTGATGGCTTGCGGACGCGGGTTCGATTCCCGCCGGCTCCACCATAATGTGAAATCCCAGCCCTTATCCGGTTGGGATTTTCTTGCCTGAGCGAAGGCAGTCGAAATTTAATCGTGTCGCCTGGGTCTGGTTGTTGTACCAGAGGGCAGGCGAAGTGCCGCCCGACACCCCGCCCATTCCCGAGCCCGGCACCTATGCTCTGCTGCTACTGGGCCTGGCTGCGATCGCGCTGCGCGGCCGCCCTCAGAAGTTGCGACCGATACGCGCTAGAACCATGAGCCCGGGCGGACCATCGGCGATTGGCATTCGGACTCGGCTCGCACGTCCCCGCGCATTGGCGGCGAAGTGGGCACTTTCCCTATGGCGACCCCCTAAGCCACCGGGTAGCCGGTCATGCTTCATCGTGACCTAATGAGCTGTGCCCTCGTTGGCGCGCAGAACTCTGGAGGTCGCTCGCCGTGAAGATCAAAGTTCAATTCCAGCGGACGCTGTTAGCCGCTTTGCTGTTGGGTGCCACATCAATGGCCCACGCCGTGGTGATCACCTTCAATGAGTATGCTTTCGACCCGCCTCCGGATTTCGCGAATCTCGGTTCGTCGTTGGGCTCGAATGGCTTCGATTTCGATGCAGAGTTTGCTCTTATGGTGCCGGCACCCGCTGATTTTCGAGTGGCTTCCCGTACCCATGCTTGGCAGGCGGACCCAGGTTTTGCAGCGATCCTCATGACCGACTATCCGGTGCGTGTGACCATCGCCCGCGCTGGTGGTGGGGCTTTCGACTTCAACGCCATCGACCTTGCAGATAGCGCAAACGTGGGCGTTGATCGCCACATTCGCTTCACTTTCAACTTTGAGGGCGGTGGAAGCGACAGCGAAGATGTGGTCTTAGACACCGCGCCCGGGCTTCAGACCTTTCTCTTCAACCGAAGCAATCTGAGCAGTGTGCAGATGCGCGGTCTAGAGAGTTATGTGGGCGAATTCCCCTGGTACCAGTTTGACAATGTCAACGCGACGCCGGTGCCCGAGCCGGCGTCGTTGCTGCTGTTTGCGTTGGGGTTGCTTAGCTTGCCGGGCTTTCGCGCAGCAGGCCGCTCTCGCGTATTGACGTGCACCGGTAGCCGGCACCTCAAACGGACAACTGCGAATGAGCAAATAGCCGAAACCTAGCATCCATGCAGGATTCGGCCACAGTGTGATTGACGCCGACTCTCTAGGTCCGCATAGGGCCAGAAGTGACCAAGGCGCTAAGTAAATCAACGACTTAGCGCCTTTTTCACGTCCCCATAGGCCACTTGTCTCTGCCTCATCGCAATAGCTTGGATGCCTCGTTGGAGAAGGCACTCTCGTTTCCGACCGCATCGACAGCCGTCACCGCGAAGTAGTAGGTCTTACCGCTCGAGAGACCGCTGACAACATAGCTGGTCACGTACCCCGCGCTCACGCCTGATCCCAATGACTGAAAGTAGGCACCTGGAGCGTTGCCAAAGTAGACCTTGTATCCGACGACAGTTGGCGCCGTCGACGCGGACCAAGAGAGCGATGCGGACGCAGGAGCAGGCGCAGGAGTGGGAGCAGGCGCAGGAGTGGGAGCAGGCGCAGGAGCGGGAGCAGGGAGCAGGAGCAGGAGCAGGAGCAGGAGCAGGAGCAGGAGCAGGAGCAGGAGCAGGAGCAGGAGCAGGCGCGGGCGCGGGAGCAACCGCGGGCTTCTCCGATATTCCTCCCGCGGGCGCTTCCCTGCTTGTTTCGCCTCCACCGCAGCCGGCAAGCGCAGCAACCACCGCCACGATCAACAGCGCCGCGTTGGCTTTCGTTTCGCGGTCGGGCACTCCAGTCGCCTGCATCGTGGGTAGCCTACTGCAGGAGCACTGGCCCGCGCACAAGACAGGTCTGAACAATGGGGTCGAGCGTTCGCTGGCGCAGACGCTACTGATCTTGGACAACGCAAACTTGCTCGCTGTCATGAAGGCTTCCTTTGGAATTCCGTGCAATCGCCGGGTCGAGCAGGGCGCGGTCGCCGAGGCTTCCCTGCACGCCGGCAACTATGCCTCCCCATTCGGCCAGCGGCGCCTCCAACTTGACTGCGCCACTGTTACGGTCCGCAAGTGTCAGTGACGCCGGGTGAGCGTGCAGCTGGCGAACCTGCCCCGGTCCAGCAGTCGCGTCATGTGCATACCGCTGATGCCGTCGTCCACCGCGATGCCAGCGCGCTCATGCCTGAAGTCCTCGGCTACGGTCACGCCCTTCTGTGCGTCGGCCATTGGCCAGGCTGTCTCTTACGAAGTCCATCCTCCACGGGATTCCGCCGCCGGGCGTCGCGACTTCTTGCGCGTGTACACCGCCAGGATCGCGTCTCTGTAAAGCTGATACAGCCGCTTGTGATTGACCTCACGACGTGAGCCCCAGCCGCTCGCTGCTGCGAAACACCGGCTGGTCATCGTCCTCCCCGTCGGCGGCCACCGCGCGCGAGCGGCCCAGGCGCTTGGCTTCATACAACGCCAGATCGGCACGCTGCAGGGTGTCGTCGATGGTCTCGCCTGCGCGCATCTGCACAATGCCGAAGCTCAGGCTCAGGCGTGGCAGCGCATGGGCGTGCGCTTGCGCTTGCAGATGCGACACCAGGCGCTCGGCCACCTGCATCGCGGCTTCGGTCGAGCTGCGGCGCAGCAACAGCACGAACTCGTCGCCGCCATGTCGTCCGGCCACGTCGTGGGTGCGCAGCAACTCCAGCGTGCAGCGCGACACCAGCTTCAGGGCCCGGTCGCCCGCGGCATGGCCGAGTTTGTCGTTGACCTGCTTGAAGTGATCGATGTCTACCAGCAGCAGCGCGGCGCTGCCCGGCGCGTCGGCCTGCAGCGCGCGCCGCGCCAGTTCCTCGAAGCGCCGCCGGTTCGGCACTTGCGTCAGCATGTCGATGTTGGCCAGTTCCCGCAGCTTGCGTCGCGAATGGCGCAATTCGCGCTCGGTGCGCTGGCTGATCGAGGCCAGCAGCACGAAGGCCGTGGCCAGCGATCCCAGGGCGACGATGCCCGCCTGGCCCTCGGCCGTGTTGGCGGAGCCGGCCATCGCTGCCGGCCACAGCACACCTGGCAGCGGCAGCAGCGCGGCGATGAACCAGGTCAGCGACAGCAAGCGCAGGCCGGCGTCGCGATCGGCCGGCGCCAGCGCGACCATCGCACCGGCGTAGAGCAACGCCATGCTGGCTGCCAGCAGCGGCGCCTCGGCGGCCCATGCGCCGCCGGCCAGTGCCTGCGCGGCCCAGGCGGCAGCCGGCAACAGCGTCGCCAGCACGATCAGGTCAGATCGGGCACTGCCCGGCCAATGCGTGCGCGCGTGGAAGCTGCGCAAGCCCAGCAGACACAGCACCGGCCAGGGCACGAACAACCACTGCCCGAGTGACCCACCGGCATGCGCCGGCCCCAGCACGGCGGCCCATGCGGCGGCCGCATTCAGCCACAATGCGCCGCTCCACCATCGGTGGCCCAGGTGGCTGCGCTGCGTCAACGCGAAGGCCGTCAATGCCGAGGCTGCCAGCCCGATCACGGCGGCACTCAACATCGACGAAGGCGTCGGCAGGTCCATCCGCGAAATTGTGCCGATCAGTTCTCCATTGGCCCAGCGTCGAATGGCGTCGATTTGCAACGGGATGCTTCGCCATCAGACGCTGCGGATACATCCGGATGCACAACCTCACGCACGCCATTGACGGTCCTGCCATGCCCTATGCTGCGCGCATGAAAGAACTGGTGGATGCCTTCTGGCGTGCAGCGGCCTACTGCCTGCACCCGCGGGTCGTTCTCTGGTCCTTGCTGCCGCTGGGCGTGGCGGTGCTGATGGTGCTGGGGCTGGGATGGTTCTACTGGGAAAGCGCCGTCGCCGGCGTGCGCGGCGCGCTGGAGCAATGGTCGCTGACGCTGGGCGCTTTGCAGTGGCTCGATGCGCTGGGCTGGTCCGGCTTTCGCGCGGTGCTGGCGCCGCTGGTCGTAGTGGCGCTGGCCGTGCCGCTGATCGTCGTGATGTCGCTGCTGTTGGTGGCTTGGCTGATGACCCCTGCGCTGGTGCGCATGGTGGCCGCGCGCCGCTTTGTCGATCTGCGGCGACAGCGCGGCGGATCCTGGTGGGGTACGGCGGCGTGGTCGATGGGCTGCATGCTGGTGGCCTTGCTCGTTTTGTTGTTGAGCCTGCCGCTGTGGTTCATCCCGCCGCTGGCGCTGGTGCTGCCGCCCTTGATCTGGGGATGGCTGACGTTCAAGGTGATGAGCCGCGAGGTGCTGGCAGAACACGCCAGTGGCGATGAGCGCCGACGCCTGATGCGCGAGCAGCGCTGGCCGCTGCTGGCCATCGGTGTGATCAGCGGCTACCTGGGCGCCGCGCCATCGCTGCTGTGGGCCCTCAGTGCCGCCACCTTGGTTTTCGCACCCCTGCTGCTGGCGCTGTCGGTGTGGCTGTACACCCTGGTGTTTGCCTTCGCGGCACTGTGGTTTGCGCATTTCGCATTGGCCGCGCTGCAGCGCCTGCGGCAAGACGATGGCCTGCAGCGCATGCCATCGCCAGTCCCGCAAGCGTTGCCATCCCCTCCCCACGCATTGCCGGCGCAGGCACCCTCATGAACATCGGCCTGATCATCATCGGCGACGAACTGCTGTCGGGCAAACGCCAGGACAAGCATCTGGCCAAGGTCATCGAACTGCTGGCCGTGCGCGGCATGGCCTTGTCGTGGGCGCGCTATGTCGGCGACGACCGCGCCGTCATCACGCCGGCATTGCGCGACGCCTTTGCCAGCGGCGACATCGTGTTCAGCTGTGGCGGCATCGGCGCCACGCCCGACGACCACACCCGGCAATGCGCTGCGGCCGCCCTGGGCCTGTCGCTGGTGCTGCATCCGGGTGCGCGCGACCTGATCGTCGAGCGCATGCGCGATGTCGCTGCCGAACAGGGCCTGCCCTTCGAGCCCGATCGCGCCGACAACCAGCACCGCTTGAACATGGGGATGTTCCCCGAGGGCGCTGCGTTGATTCCGAATCCGTACAACAAGATCGCCGGCTTCTCGCACGGCCACGTGCACTTCGTGCCGGGCTTTCCGGTGATGGCGTGGCCGATGATTGAATGGGTGCTCGACCACCATTACGCCGCGCGGCAGCGCGTCAACGCCGTGGCCGAGCGTTCGCTCATCGTATTCGGTGGCATGGAGGCCACGCTCACGCCATTGATGGAAGACATCGAGCGGCGCGTGCCCGGCGTCAGGGTCTTCAGCCTGCCCTGTGTGGATGCGGGACATCGGCATGGCCGGCATATCGAGCTGGGCGTCAAGGGTCCGCCGGGCGCCGTGGACGAGGCGTTTGTGCTGTTGCGTACCGGATTGGCGGCGATGTCCGTGCGCCTCGGCCCTGAAATGGTGCAAACTGAAAGAATGATGGCACCAAGATAGGGCCATAGCACCGCCCAGTCTAGGTGCATCGAAGCGCTTCGGCGCGGCTTCAGGCCTGCGCCGTTCCGGCGCCACTGCCGAGCCCGGCTGCGGGCATGCTTTCTGCTACATTCCCGTGCGCTTCTAGGGGTCAATCCCTCGAGCCCCGGTTTGACCCAACCCCCCCCGATTTCCCATACAGAGCTAGGAGAGCCCAGATGGCAAAGACTGTTGCCGACGTGATGAAGATGGTGAAGGAAAACGAGATCAAGTTCGTTGATTTCCGCTTTACCGACACCCGCGGCAAGGAGCAGCACGTCACGGTGCCGGTCTCGCACTTCGACGAAGACAAGTTCACCAGCGGCCACGCTTTCGACGGCTCGTCGATCGCCGGCTGGAAGGGCATCGAAGCGTCGGACATGCAGCTGATGCCCGACCCCAACACCGCCAATGTCGATCCCTTCTTCGAAGAACCGACGCTGCTGCTGACCTGCGACGTGGTCGAGCCCGCCGACGGCAAGCCCTACGAGCGCGACCCGCGTTCGCTGGCCAAGCGCGCCGAGGCCTACATGAAGTCCTCCGGCCTGGGCGACACCGCCTACTTCGGCCCGGAGCCCGAGTTCTTCGTTTTCGACAGCGTGCGCTGGGGCAACGACATGTCGGGTTGCTTCTCGAAGATCGAATCCGAGGAAGGTTCGTGGAACACCAGCCGGGAATACGAGCACGGCAACTCCGGGCATCGCCCGGCGGTGAAGGGCGGCTACTTCCCGGTGCCGCCGGTGGATTCCTTCCAGGACATGCGCTCGGAAATGTGCCTGATCCTCGAATCGGTCGGCATCCCCTGCGAAGTGCACCACCACGAGGTCGCCAACGGCGGGCAGATGGAAATCGGCACCAAGTTCAGCACGCTGCTGCAGCGCGCCGACTGGGTGCAACTGCAGAAGTACGTGATCCACAACGTCGCCCACGCCTATGGCAAGACGGCGACCTTCATGCCCAAGCCGATCGTCGGCGACAACGGCAGCGGCATGCACGTGCACCAGTCGGTATGGAAGGATGGCAAGAACCTGTTCGCCGGCGACGGCTATGCCGGCCTGAGCGAATTCGCGCTGTTCTACATCGGTGGTGTGATCAAGCATGCGCGTGCACTCAACGCCATCACCAACCCCGGTACCAACAGCTACAAGCGCCTGGTGCCTGGCTTCGAGGCACCGGTCAAGCTGGCCTATTCGTCGAAGAACCGCTCGGCGTCGATCCGCATCCCGCACGTCGCCAACCCGAAGGGCCGGCGCGTCGAGGCGCGGTTTCCCGATCCGTTGATGAACCCGTACCTCGGTTTCGCGGCGCTGCTGATGGCCGGCCTTGACGGCGTGGAAAACAAGATCCACCCCGGCGACGCCGCCACCAAGGATCTGTACCACCTGCCGCCGGAAGAAGACGCGAAGATCCCGACGGTGTGCTCCAGCCTCGACCAGGCCCTGGACTACCTGGACAAGGACCGTGCCTTCCTGACCAAGGGTGGTGTTTTCACCGACACCTACCTCGACGCCTATATCGAGCTGAAGATGTCGGAAGTGACGCGCTTCCGCATGGCCACGCACCCGGTCGAGTTCGACATGTATTACAGCCTTTGAAGGCCAGGGCGGAAGTTGCGAAGTGGGGCGGCCCTGGGCCGCCCCTTTTCGTTGGATCGAGGGCTGTCGGACTGGGCGAAAATGAGGGCCGATTCCGCTCTGGCCCGAACCCGCGCCCATGAAGCAATTCCGTTTCCCAAGCCTGCTGGCGGTGGCACTGATGGCGCTTGCCGCACCGGCGCCGGCTCAGCAGGCTTCGACCATCGTCTACAAGTGTCCTGGCAACGCCTACACCAGTGACCGCGAGCTGACGCCCAAGCAGGCCGCCGATCAGGGCTGCAAGGTCATCGAAGGCGCGCCGATCACGGTCATCCAGGCGCGCCCGCCGGCGGGTCCCCGGACCGACAACGCGGGCACGGCGCCGGCGGCGGCCACGCGCCCCGCCGACACCCGTGTCGATCCGCAGGCCCAGCGCGCTCGCGACAACGATGCACGCCGCATTCTCGAAGGCGAACTGCGTCGCGAGGAAGAGCGGCTGGCCGAGCTGCGCAAGGAATACAACAAAGGCGAACCCGAGCGCCAGGGCAACGAGCGCAATTACCAGAAGTACCTCGACCGCGTGGCCGAGCTGAAGAGCGGCATCGCGCGCAAGGAAAGCGACATCTCGGCCATCAAGCGCGAACTGGCCAAGCTGCCGTCGTGAGCGCCGACGCGCCGGCGCTGGATTTCGAGGCCTTCGACCAGCTGGCCACGATGGTGGCCATCGCCGGCAGCGACGGCCATTGCCTGTTGGCCAACTCGACGCTGGAGAACGCCGTCGCCGTGTCGCGCCGCGCTTTGCTGCGCGGCAATGTGCTCGACTGGTTCGTCGATCCACTGCCGATCCGCGACACGCTGGCCGCGCTGCGCCGCAACGAGGTCACCAGCGGGCGCTTCGAGGCGCAGCTGCGGCGCGCGCCGCTGGGCTCGGCCGAGCCTTTGCTGGTGCGCGTCACCGTCAGCCAGATGGACGCGCCCGACTGGGCTTTGCTCGAATTGATCGAGATCGAGCAGCAGACCCGGCAGGACCGCGAAGAGCGCGCGCTGGACCAGGCCTTGGCCAACAAGGAACTGGTGCGCAACCTGGCGCACGAGATCAAGAACCCGCTGGGCGGCATCCGCGGTGCGGCGCAGCTGCTGGAGATGGAACTGAATACGCGCCCGGGCGGCCAGGCCCGCGGCCGCAGCTGGAGTTTCGGTGCCAAGCCCACGCGCGCTGGCGTGGCGCGAGGGTTGACGGAATACACCCAGGTCATCATCCGCGAGGCCGACCGCCTGCAGGCGCTGGTGGACCGGCTGCTGGCACCGCACCGCAAGCCGCACGTGGTGGGCGACGTCAACATCCACGAGGTCTGCGAGCGCGTGCGGCTGCTGGTGCTGTCGGAGTTTTCCAATGGCCTGGAGGTGCAGCGCGACTACGACACCTCGATTCCCGAATTCCGCGGCGACCGCGAGCAGCTGATCCAGGCGGTGCTGAACATCGTGCGCAACGCCACGCAGGCCTTGGCCGAGCAGATCGCCGCCGGCAGCGCGCGCCTGGTGCTGCGTTCGCGCATTGCGCGGCAGGTGACGATCGGCAAACAACGCTTTCGACTGGCATTGGAATTGCATATCCAGGACAACGGGCCCGGTGTGCCCGAGGCCATCCGTGATCGCATCTTTCACCCGCTGGTGTCGGGGCGCGACGACGGATCGGGTCTCGGACTCACTCTGGCACAGACCTTCGTGCAGCAACACCAGGGCACGATCGAATTCGACAGCGTGCCCGGACGAACCAACTTCAAGATCCTGATTCCCTTGCCTTGATGCCGCCGGATGCGCCGAACGAATGAAACCCATTTGGATCGTTGACGACGACCATTCGATCCGCTTCGTGCTGGAGAAGGCGCTGGCACGCGAGCAATTCGCGGTGCGCAGCTTCGCCAGCGCGCGCGAGGTACTGGTCGCGCTGGACGACGAAGAGCCGCAGGTCATGGTCAGTGACATCCGCATGCCGGGCGGCTCGGGCATCGAGCTGCTGGGCAAGGTCAAGGCGCGTCTGCCGGGCCTGCCGGTGATCATCATGACGGCGTATTCCGACCTGGACAGCGCCGTTTCGGCCTTCCAGGGCGGGGCCTTCGAGTATCTGCCCAAGCCCTTCGACGTGCCCAAGGCGGTGGAACTGATCCGCCGCGCGGTGGAAGAAAGCCTGCGCGAAGAGGTGCGCGACACGAGTTCCACGGCGACGCCCGAAATGCTCGGCCAGGCGCCGGCGATGCAGGACGTGTTCCGCGCCATCGGG
This sequence comes from uncultured beta proteobacterium, assembly GCA_963837675.1. Taxonomy (GTDB): domain Bacteria; phylum Pseudomonadota; class Gammaproteobacteria; order Burkholderiales; family Burkholderiaceae_C; genus Rubrivivax. The sequence continues at coordinate 142,048 of CAWIOH010000017.1, forward strand.
CGCCTGAGCCAGAGCACGGTGACGGTGATGATCACCGGCGAAAGCGGCTCGGGCAAGGAACTGGTGGCGCGCGCGCTGCACAAGCACAGCCCGCGCGCCGGCGGGCCCTTCGTGGCCATCAACACGGCAGCCATCCCGAAGGACCTGCTGGAAAGCGAACTCTTCGGCCATGAGCGTGGCGCCTTCACCGGCGCGCAGACCATGCGCCGCGGCCGTTTCGAGCAGGCCGACGGCGGCACGCTGTTCCTCGACGAGATCGGCGACATGCCCTTCGACCTGCAGACGCGGCTGCTGCGTGTCCTGAGCGACGGGCAGTTCTATCGCGTCGGCGGGCACCAGCCGCTGAAGAGCACCGTGCGCGTCATCGCCGCCACGCACCAGAACCTGGAAGAGCGGGTGCGTGCAGGGTCCTTCCGCGAAGACCTCTTCCACCGCCTCAACGTCATCCGCCTGCGCCTGCCGGCGTTGCGCGAGCGGCGCGAGGATGTCGCCATGTTGACGCGCTTCTTCCTGCAAAAGAGCGCCAAGGAACTCGGCGTCGATGCCAAGCGCATCACCGACGAGGCGCTGAAGCAGCTGATGGCCTTCGACTTCCCCGGCAACGTGCGCCAGCTGGAAAACCTCTGCCACTGGTTGACGGTGATGGCACCGAGCCAGGTGGTCGAGGCGAAGGATCTGCCCCCGGAACTGCTGGGCCGGGACGTCGCCCCGGCGCGGCCGTTGCCAGCCGAAATCGAGCCTGCACATGCGCCGCCGCCGAGCTCGGCCGCGCCGGCCGAGGTGGCAGCGCAGGCGGCGCCGTTCCTGACCCAGAGCACCAACTGGCTGAGCGACTTGCGGCGCGAAGCCCGCAGCCTGCTCGAAGCCGGCGCGCCCGATGTGTGGGACACGCTGTCGCGCAAGTTCGAAGGGCAGATGATCCACACCGCGCTCGAGGTCACGCGCGGCCGGCGCATCGAGGCGGCGCAGAAGCTCGGCATCGGGCGCAACACCATCACGCGCAAGATCCAGGAGCTGGGGCTGGACGACTGATCGCCGGCCGAACGGCCGCCAGCAGGGCGGGGCCGGTACCTCTCAATCGTGCAGTTCGACGACCACCGGCGCATGGTCGCTGGGCCGCTCGTTCTTGCGCGGCAGCTTGTCGATCGAGCAGGCCGCGACGCGTGAACGCAGCGCTTCGCTGACCAGGATGTGATCGATGCGCAGACCCTGGTTCTTGCGAAAGGCCAGGTTGCGGTAGTCCCACCAGCTCCAGCTTTTGGGCGGCTGCTCGAACAGCCGGAACGCATCCACCAGGCCCAGGTCGATCAGCGCACGGAAATGGGCGCGTTCTTCGGGCGTGCAGTGGATCTGCCCGGCCCAGGCCACCGGGTCGTACACGTCGCGGTCTTCGGGGGCGATGTTGTAGTCGCCCATCAGCACCAGCTGCGGGTGTGCTTTCAGCTCGCCTTGCAGCCAGCCGTTCAGCGCCTGCAGCCAGCGCAGCTTGTACTGGAACTTGTCGCTGTCGGGCGCCTGACCGTTGGGAAAATAGCCGCCGACGATGCGCACACCGGCCACGGTGCCGGTGATGACACGCGCCATGTCGTCGTCGAAGCCGGGGATGTTGCGCAGCACGCCGTCGGCCGGGGCCTTGGACAGCAGCGCCACGCCGTTGTAGGTCTTCTGGCCGAACCAGGCGACGCGGTAGCCGGCAGCCTCGATCTCGGCCACCGGAAACTTGTCATCGCTGAGCTTGGTTTCCTGCAGCACCAGCGCATCCACCGCGTGGACTGCCAGCCAATCCAGCACCTGCGGCAGGCGCACGGCCAGTGAGTTGACATTCCAGGTGGCGAGTTTCATTTAACGTCTAAGTACTTGATTATCAAAAAGTATTTTATGTGGTTCTTTGAGAATACCTCCCAATGTACCCCCAATTCTTTAGAGCCACCGAAGCGCAGTGCCGGACTCGACTCAGTGAGCCCACGCGCTCGTGGCTCAGCCCACCGCAAGGCGTACCGGCTTGCCCACTCGGCTCAGCATCTCCACAAGGGTGTCGATCGTGAACTTGGCTGTCTTCTGGTTCACCACATCGGAAACGCGCGGCCGCGACACCATCAGGATTTGTGCCGCGTCGGCTTGCCGCAACTGATGCTCGGCGATCCAGTTCGACAGCTCGGCCATCAATTGCTGCTTGAGCAAGCGCGTGTCGTTGATCTGCTTGCGCGACGCTACGTGCAGCTTCTTGGCTTCCGCGGCAGTGAAACCCAGCTCCAGGAACAGGTTGGCGCCAGCCTTCGCGACATGGCGGATTTCAGTGTCGACGTTCATCGCTTGCCCCTTCTCGCATTGACCACCGCTCGATAGCGTGCCGTGGCGATGTCCTTGTCCGGCTTCGTCGTGGTTTGCGTCTTCTTCTGGAAGCAGTGCAAGACGTAAGCCCGCTTCCTCGAACTTGGCGACGTACATCACCCGGAAGATGCCCTTGGCATCGCGGACGCGAATCTCCCTCGCCCGCACCGACCTCGTCGAACGGCTTCCAATCGGCCGGCTGCAGTCCTGCCTGTACCTTGCCGAGCTGGAAGCCCGCCTCGCGGCGAGGCGCGTTGGGAAACGCGAGCAGGTCGGCATAGGAGGAGCCCACCCATCGAATGTCCTTCTCGTCGCTGGTTCGCGCGAACATATGTATAAGATTTTATACAAAGGACTGCCGCAGATCAATGGCAAGAACCGGCCGGCGGACGGATTCGACGGTCAGCTCAGCGTCACGGAGCTGCCATTCGAGCCGCGATGACGGCTTTCCGCTGCGAGGCGGTCCGCCGCTCTGGGCGCCTCACCGGTCGTGGACGACCCGTTGCTGTCGCTCGCCATCCCAAATTGACGTCCACAAAGCCGACGGTCCTCCGGACCGCTCCCTTGTCTGATCGCGACTATTGGCACCGCCGATCCGAGTCGCCTAAGCGCCACTACGCTGCACCAAAGGTCAGAGGCGCGATCGCGTCATACTTTGAACATCGTCAACGGCCGGTGTTTCGACAGCGATGAGTTCAGGCCAGATTTACGTACTTGCCAAGCTCGGCGCCTCCTGCTGCCGCAGTTTCGCCTATCGTCGGCTGCGCTCAACAGCCGACGCCCGCCACGGTCTCCGACTCGGTCGGAGCAACTGCCGCGGTGAGAGCGATCGACACCGCGACTCACGCATTCCGTACGCGCGATGCGATCGAGCCGACTTTCGTACAACTGCATTCCGGGTGGCCTAAATGGACGACCTGCTGATCCGCGGAGCGACCCTTGTCGACGGCAGTGGCACTGAGCCGACCGTCGGTGATCTTGTGGTGCACAACGGCCGAATTCGGTCGATCGGTCCCACCTTGCCCGTCGACGCGAAGCATGTTGTCGATGCCGACGGCCTGGCCCTGATGCCCGGCATCATCGACAGCCATACCCACTTCGACGCGCAGATCACCTGGGACCCCTATGTGCGGCCTTCTCCGGCGCTGGGCGTCACGACCGCGGTGATCGGCAATTGCGGTTTCACGATTGCGCCCTGCCGGCCGGAAGACCGCGAACTGACAATGCGCAACCTGACGCAGGTCGAAGGCATGTCGCTCGACGTGTTGCGGCAAGGCATCCGCTGGAACTTCGAGACCTTTGCCGAATACCTGGCGCAACTGCGTACCAGCGGCAGCGCAGTGAATCTCGCTGCCTATGTCGGCCACTCGTCGGTGCGCACCTGGGTCATGGGCGCCGACGCGCCCCGGCGAGCCGCCACCGCCGACGAGGTGTCGCAGATGGCCGCCATCGTGCGCGATGCCATGGCCGCTGGCGCGGTCGGCCTTGCCAGCAGCACCAGCCCGGCACACAACGGCGAAGGCGGCGTACCGATGCCCTCGCGGCTGGCCGATGACGCCGAACACCTGGCTCTGGTAGAGGCCATGGGCCACGCAGGCGGCGGCGTTTACATGGTCACCAAGGGCGGGCAGATGCCAGTAAGCCTGCTCGAGGAGATGAGCGCGCGCTCGGGTCGCCCGGTGATGATCGCTGCGCTGCTTCACAACCCGATGAATCCGCAGGCCGTTTTCAAGGACCTCGACGCCATCAGCGCCGCCAATCAGCGCGGGCGCAGGCTGATCGGCCAGGTCTCGTGCTGCCCGCTGACGATGGACTTCACCCTCGCATCACCGTACCCGGTCGAGGGCCTGGCGAGCTGGAAGCCCGCGCTCGGCGTGCAGGGCGCGGCGCTGAGGGCGGTGCTCGCCGACCGGTCGTTTCGCGACGGGGTGCGCGCCGAGCTGGCCGCTCCGGCGGTGTTCCGTCTTTTCAACGGCGAATGGGACAAGGTCCATGTGGTCGAAACCATCGACCTGCGCCATCGCGAACTCGAGCAGCGCAGCATCGCCGATCTGGCCGCGGCGCAGGGCCGCGATCCGCTGGACGTCATGCTCGACTTGGCGCTGGCCGAAGATCTGGGCACCACGTTCGTGGCGCAGTTGCTCAACAGCGACGAAGAGGCCGTCGGCCGCATGCTCAACCACCCGCACAGCATCGTCTCGCTGTCCGACGCCGGTGCGCACCTGACCTTCTTCACCGACGCCGGCTTCGGCCTGCACCTGCTCGGCCATTGGGTGCGTGAGCGCGGCGCGATGAGCCTGTCCGAGGCTGTGCGTCGGCTGACGGGCCAGAGTGCGCTGCTGTTCGGCATGCCCAAGCGCGGGTTGCTGCGCGAGGGTTACGCCGCCGACCTGCTGCTGTTCGACCCGCTCACCGTCGGCCGCGGCCCCAAGCGGCGTGTCTTCGACCTGCCTGGCGGCGCGCCACGCCTGACCACCGACGCGACTGGAGTGCGCGGGGTCTGGGTCAACGGGGTGAAGGTCGCCGACGCCAAGGGCATGATCGATGCCGCACCGCTGGCCGGCGAGCTGATGACTAGATTCAGCCGATGACCCAGTCCGGCGCCACCTTCGAGCAATTTGAAGCCGACGCCAAGGCGCGAGGCTTCGACGAAGTCATCGAGCGGAGCTGGTCGTCCGGCTTGGTGCTGCAAGCGCATGTGCACGCGAGTTGATGGCCGGTGTGCGTTGGCGGCCGTTGGCCAAATGGCGATCCGCCACGACCGGCAGATTCAGGGCGACCTGATTGGCGGAACGAGAGCCCGCCGTCGACCCTGAGCTGCCGGTGAAGCAGTCGAAATGCCGGCCGCGAAGCCGCCATTGACAGCCGCCTTGCCTAACGAGCGTGTCCGCAAGCGAGCGCAAAGTCCACTTGCATGGCGAGGATCGTCCTCGTTGGCCTGCATTCTGCAGGCGCAAGGCGTGCAACGAGCGGTTTCTCTATGATGCGGCGTCTCGTTTTGCGGGTTGCGCATGGACCAGCGGGCCTGAACCGCTGCATCCGGAATTTGCCAACTGCGCTGCCGATCCGCAGCACGTGTCCCACCAGACCGGCCCAACTGCGATGTCGGCGCCGACATCGACCGCTGCGCCAGTGCCCGCTACAGCGACTCGTCAGTTCAGCTCTTCGCCCTTCCAGGCCTTGATGCCGCCGATCGAAAGGCCTGCTTCGAGCCCGGTCTTCGTCAGGGTGTAGGTCTGGATCTCGCCCAGCGCCAAACCGCCCTGTCCACCACCGCCGCCCATGTCGCCTACAGCCGCACCTGCGCCCAAGCCACCGGTGACGTCCCAACCCTTGTTGATGAAGCCTTCCATCGCCTTGGAGGTCTTGAAGATCACCAGCACATCGTTCTCTGCGGCGCCGAGCTCAAAGCCGGCGCTCGCGCCACGAGCTTCATGTAGGTGTCCTTCTTCGTCTTGCTGTCATGCACCAGGCCGGTACCGCCGCTCCCGCCAACGATGAAGCTGACGCCGTAGGTGGCGAACACCGCATAGCCGGGCGCCTTGGCCACGGCCGCCTTGAGGTCCGGCTGCTTGGCGTAGAACTTCTGCGGCGCTGCGACGCTGTGCCTTGTGCACTTCGGCGCGCTTGGCCGCCTTGTCCTGCGCGAACGCCGTTCCGGCGACGAGTGACAGCATGAGCGCGTCCACGCCGAGGATCTGATGAAGTTTCATGGTTGGAGGTTCTAGCGATGTGGCGTTGACCAAGAGGATGGATTGGATTGCAGCGGTCGTCGCCGCAACGCGCGGACATGCGAGTGCTTGCGCACACGCATATTCTTCAGATCGTCGAACCGAAGCTTCATCCTCCCCGCTTGGCAATCTGCTGGCGTTTGTAGCGCGATCAGGCAAGCTCTCCTACTAGCCTTTGGCTCAGACAGTGATTGGGCCCGCCCGCGCCGACACACTAGACTTGCAGTCCCCCGCACACCGCGAAAGACAGCCTGCCTTGATTGTGCGAACCCGTTCTGGATCTCATGGCACGGCCGCGGGCTTGGCTCACTCGTTGCAGTGTCTTCTGGTCGAGCGTCTGGGGTTGCTTTGCGCCATTCCCCCCACGGCCGCGGAAGTACGCAACCGCGGCCCAGGTATCGCCGAGGCCGACCTGCACAATGTCTTCGATCCCTTCAGGAGCACCAAGGACGGCGGCATGGGCATGGGCCTGGCCATCTGCTGCTCGATCGCAGAGGTTCACCGCGGCTGGCTGAGCTCGCGCAACGCGGCCGGGGGCCGCGCGGCATCTTGGGTGCAGTTACCCATTCGTCCCGCGCCATGACGGCTGCGCTGGCGCCGACCGTCTTCATCGTCGACGACGACGCGGCTTTGCTGCGCGCGCTGTCGCGGCTGCTGCGCGAACACGGCTGGCAGGTCGCCACCTTCGCGTCGGCCGAAGACTTCCTGGCGCAACGCGATGTGCACGCGCCGGGTTGCCTGGTGCTGGACGTCCACCTGCCTGGCCTGGACGGGCTGGCGCTGCAGCGCCGGCTGGCTGAAGACGCCCCGGCGCTGCCGATCGTGTTTCTCACCGGGCATGGCGACATTCCGATGACGGTGCAGGCGCTCAAGGCGGGCGCGGTGGATTTCCTGACCAAGCCGGTGACCGCCGCAGTGCTGCTGGCCGCGGTGCACAACGGCGTCGAGCTGGATGCGCTGGCGCGCGCCAAGCGGGCCGACGGCGCCGCACTGCGCCAGCGCCTGGACAGCCTGACGCCACGCGAACGCGAAGTGCTGGCCGGGTTGATCGCCGGCAAGCTGAACAAGCAGATTGCCGCCGACCTGGGCATCGTCGAACAGACCGTCAAGTTCCACCGCGCGCGCATCATGGAGCGCATGGGGGCACACACCGTCGCCGAGCTGATGCACCTGGCGGCCAGTGCCGGCTTCGCCGGCGACTTGCCGACGCCGTACAGCGCCGACGAGCCTGAGCGCGGATCGCCGGGCGGCCGCTGAACCGAAGGGCCCACCGCCCGGCAAGAATCAGAAGGACACCGCAAAGACCTTCAGCCAGAAGTCGAAGACGCGCCGGTACAAGGGGTTGCCGGTAAACAATCGCGCACCTTCGATCGTCGCCAGCCAGGCCGCCGCGCCGATGGTGAAGGCCGGGAAGATGATGTGAAAGCCGATGACGAAGCCGAACTGGATTCGCGACAGCAAGACCGGGTCGAGCGCCATGCAGCGACCTACGGCATGAGCTTGTTCACGACCAGACGCTGCAACCTGTTGTCCGAATACGGCGGGTAACGCACGCCGGGGTCGACCTTGGCGCTGTGATACAGCACGCCGCGCGCGTTGGTGAAAGCCTCGAAGCCCCAATGGCCGTGGTACTTGCCCATGCCCGAGGTGCCGACGCCACCGAAGGGCAGCTCCGGAAACAGCGGGTGGATCGCGCAGTCGTTGACCTCGGCATCACCGGAGCGCGTGTTGCCCAGGATGCGCTCCACCACCGCATCATCCTCGGCGAAGATGTACACACCCAGCGGGCTCGGCCGCGCATTGACCCAGTCGATGACGGCCTCGACCGAGGCGATTTCCAGCACCGGCAGGATCGGACCGAAGATCTCCTCCTGCATGATCGGCGAATCCACCGCCACGTCCACCAGCACCGTCGGCGCGATGTACAGCTGCTCGGCGTCGGTGTGGCCGCCGTGCGCCACGGTGCCGCTGCCGATCAACGCCGCCAGCCGATCGAAGTTCTTGCGGTTGATGATGCGGCCGTAGTCGGGGCTGTGGATCGGGTCATCGCCGTAGAACTCGCGGATCGTCTCGCCCATCAGGCGCACGAACTCGTCCTTCACTTCGGGCCACACCAGCACGTGGTCGGGCGCAGTGCAGATGTGGCCGGAGTTGGCGTAGCGGCCGTAGGCGATGCGCCGCGCCGCCACCTTCAGGTCGGCCGATGAATGCACGATGGTCGGGTTCTTGCCGCCGAGTTCGAGCACGCACGGTGTCAGGTGCCTGGCCGCCGCTTGGTGGATGATCTTGCCGACCTGCGGGCTGCCGGTGAAGAAGATCATGTCCCACTGCTGCTCGAGCAGAGCCGTAGTCTCCGGCACGCCGCCTTCGGCCACCGCCACGGCGCGCGGGTCGAAGTATTTCGGCACCAGCCGCGCTGCCGCGGCGGCGCAGTTCACCGCGACCTCCGATGGCTTCAGCACCGCGGTGTTGCCCGCCGCCAGTGCCGCCGTCAGTGGCCCGAAGGTCAGCATGAAGGGTTCGTTCCAGGCGCCGATGATCAGCGCCACGCCCAACGGGTCGCGGTGCACGCGGATGCGGCCGGGTTCGAACACCAGCGGCATCGGCTCGCGCTGCGGCTTGATCCAGTCGTCGACGTTCTTCAGCGCGTACTCGGCTTCCTTGGCGCAGTAGGCGACGTCCATCAGGTCGGCGTCGTTGATGTTGCGGCGCAGGTCCTTCCACAAGGCGTCGCAGAGTTCGTCGTGGTGCACGGTGAACAGCGTCTTCACCGCCTCGAGCTGGGTCTTGCGCCACGCCACAGGGCGCGTCGCGCCGGAAAGGAAGAACTGCCGCTGGCTGGCGACGAGTGAGGCGAAATCGGGAACCGTCATGACCATGTCTCCTTGCGAGGAAGTTCAAACACACACTTCGATCTTCCCAGGGCTCTTGCGAACCGGGTAGGTGCCCAGCCCAATGCAGTCACTACCTTCGGAACCCACCGCCCCGGAACCCGCCGCCGCCGAAACCCCCACCCCCGAAGCGGCCGCCGAATCCGCCGCCGCCAAAGCGATCACCGCCACCGAAGCCATTGCTGCCGAAGCGGTCCCCGCCACCGCCGAAGAGGCCACCCCCGCCGCCCAGGCGGCTGAAGAACCCACCTGAGCGGTCGGCGCCGGCGCTGCGCGCCTGCGACTCGCGGTCGGCCCACGAGGTGTCGCCCGACGCGCTGCCCCAGCCACCAGCGGAGTGCTGCTGCCAGCCGCTGCCGTCGTTGCGGTAGACGTTGCCGTCGACATTGGCGACATGGTTGTTGCCCAGGCTCGCGCTGCTCCAGCTGGTGGTCTTGCCGGTGATGCCGTTGGTGAACGAGCCGCCCCCGGCGTGCGCCGCACCCAGCGGCCCGGCGGTGGTGGCGCCGGCACGGTCGTAGCTGCTGTCGCCGGGGCCGGTGGCCGACACCGCACTGCCTGTTGCGCGCTGCCCGCTGTAGACGTTGGTGTTGGCGGCGCGCGCGACGTTGCCCGATGCGCCGCCTGCCGTGTTGAAGGTGCGGTCGTAGCCGCGCGAGGCGTTGCCGGTCCAGGCGTTGTACTGCCGGCCCGCGTCGATGTTGCCGGTGGTGCCGCGCGCGGTGGCGTAGGAGCCCCTGAACGTCGAGCCCGCGACGCCGCCGCCCGCGTACCAGCTGCGTGTGCCCGAATACGCCGCGTTGCCCCAATGGCCATAGACGTTGGCGCTGGCCGAGCCGCAGCACGGGTAGCGGCCCCAGTAGCCGGGTGCATACCAGGCACCGCCGCCCCAGCCCCAGTACGGGTCCATCCACGCGGCCGTGGCCAGGCCCATGGCGAAGCCGAAGGTGTAGCCGACCCAGGGGTTGTAGACCGGCGCCGCGTAGACGCCGTAGGTGTAGGGCGGCGGATACCAGACCGAGCCGATCCACGGCACATAGGCGTAGCCGGTACCGTAGACCACGGTGCCGTACGGTGAGACGACGGTGCCCAGGTAGCCGGGCGTGTAGCCGACGTACACATACTGCGGCGTGGCCTCGTAGATCTTCACGTAGGTCACGTAGTACAGCGACGACGACGGCGGGATGGTGTAGACCACGCTCGGCACCGATGTGGCGATGCGCCACGGGCCGGTCAGCTGCGTGGCCGTGAACCATACGCCGGCGACGACCGCATAGTAGGCCTCGGGCGCCACCTGGATCAGCGGCTCCGAGGCGTTCACCACATACGACAGCGTCGTGCCGGCGATCGGCGCGAGTTGCGGCGGACCGTCGAAGCTCGGCGTGAAGCTCGGGCCCTTCTTCAACGGCACCGTCGCCGTCTGCGGGATCGAGTTCGAGATCACCGCTTCCTGCGCCTGCGGCGTACCCGCAACCGTCGGCAGCACGGCCCCGGCCGGCGCCTGTGGCGGGATGCGCGCGAAGTCGGCCGGCAGCGCGTTGTTCGGCACGAAACTCCACGGACCCGTAAGGGCCGCGGCGCGGAACCAGCGGCCCGCCATCAGCACGTAGTAGTTGTTGTTGGCGGTGTCGATCAGCGCATCGTTGTTCGTGTTGGCGGCCCACAGCAGTTGCGTGCCGGCGATCGGCACGAAGTCCGGCTGGCCCTTGAAGACGATCAGCTCGGCCGGCACCTGGCTGGTGTAGATCGTCGGCACGCCGTTGGCGAGCGACGGCTTCGGCTGGGCGCTTTGGCCCCCGTCGAGCATGTCGACGGCACCGGACTTGGCGATCGCCGCCGCGGCGCGGTCCATGCCGATCGGCTGCGCCGTCGACTGCGTCCATGGCCCATCGAGCGCATCAGCTTCGAGCCAGCCGTCGTAGACGTGCAGGTAGAACTTCTGGCTCAAGCCACCCTGCAGGATCAGCGCCTTGGTGTTGATGACACGCTGGAAGCGCGAATAGTCCGGCACGGGCTTGAGCACCGGCGCGCCGTCGATCGGCACCAGGATCGCCGGCGAGTAGCTGACGAAGACCTGCGGCGGATCGTTCTGCACCGCCACCGTCGGCGGCTTGACGCCGGCCAACGCCAGCGACGCCTCGAGCCGGTCCAGCGCGATGGTGCGCACCTGTCGCGCAAACTGCGTCTGCAGCTGCGTTGCGTAGACCGCGCCGCGGTCGGGCAAGGTGGGGAAGTCGATCTTCGAGATGCGCAGCTTCTCGAAGGTCACGGTGCGCAGCACCCGGTCGACCTGCGTGCGCGCGCTGGCGACGATGACGCCGAAGCTCTCATCCTTCGCGCCGTCTGGCTTGAACGCCAGCGCGGCACGGAAGTCGAGCTGGTTGTCGACCCAGCTGATGACCTGCGGCTGGTAGGCCAGCAGCTGGCCGTTGGACAGATCGACGACGCGCGGCCAAGGGTCGGCGGGCGGCCCGGCGCCGGGGCTGCGCTGCGCGCTGGCGGGGACGCTGCAGAGCATCACGGCGGCCGACCAGGCCAGTGCGGCGAAGACGTTTCGGATCTTCATGACTTGCTGCTCCATGCTGGCCGGGGCAACGCGACCATGCACTTGCCCCGGGGCACGCGTTCAGTCGAACGCGAAGATCTTCTTCCAGTCGTTCTTCATGCTGATGACAGTCCAGCCCTGCTTCTGCGCCTCGTCGTAGAGCTTCTGCGTGAGGGCGCCGACCTTGGTCGCCGGCAGGCCCTGGGCCGGGCCATAGGCGTATTCGCGCTTCGCATCGTCGTGCAGCACCAGCACAGACAGCCGCGCACCGTCCCCCGCCTTGGTGTACTCGAGCATCTGCTGATCGCCGGTCGAATTGCCGAAGGCCGCATTCGGCCGCCGGCCGATCATCAGCTGGATGCCCTCGGGCTTGCCGGCGTCGTTGTCGTTGAGCAGCAGCTTGGGCAGCTTGGTCAGCACGGGCTTGCCGCTCTTGTCGTAGCCGTACTTCAGCACGCCTGCGGTGCCGACCACCTGTTCCGGCGGGATGCCGTAGGTCTTCTCGGCATACTGGCGGACGAAGTCCTGTCCGCCGCCGGTGACGATGTAGGTCTTGTAGCCGCTGTCGCGCAGGTACTTCAGCAGCTCCTGCATCGGCTGGTAGACCAGCTCGGTGTAGGGCCGCTTCCAGCGCGGGTCCTTGGCGCCGGCCATCCACTTCGTCACCTCGGCACCGAACTGCTCGACCGTCATGCCAGTGAAGGTGGCGGCGAGGATCTTCTCCAGGTCGGGCAGCGTCAGCCTGGCCATGGCTTCGTGGTTGCCCGACAGCACGGTCCTGAACGGTTCGATGTTCTTCAGCTCTGGCTTGGCCTTGGCCAGCACCGGCACGCGCTCCAGCGCGTACATCACGAACGAGTACATCGGATGCTCGACCCACAAGGTGCCGTCCTGGTCGAAGGTGGCGATGCGCTCGCCCGCGGGCACGAACTGCGGGCTGCCCTGCGTGGTGGTGGTCTTGACGAAGTCGACGATGGACGTCTTTGCGGCGCCGTCGTTCCACGAAGGCAGCGGATCGGTCTGCGCAGCAGCCTGCGCGACAAACAAGAGCGAGGCGGCGATAGCAAGGATCCTCGCGCCGACACCCAAGCCATCAAACTTCATCATCGCCTCCCACGCTCGAAGCGGTTCCAGCAAGAAAGAGGGCAGCCCTCTTCGAGCCGCCCGCTTTCCCGCATCACAGCGCCTTAGCAAACTATCGAGCTCGCTTCAGCCCTAGTCCTTGCTTCCCGTCCTCGCCATCTGCTCCTTCACCTGCGTGAGGACCTGCGCCAGGCTGTAGGAGGCCGGCGACTGCAGCGCGGGGTACGGCCCGTAGGACTCGAGTTCCTGCAGCCACAGCGCCTGGCCGATGGGAATGATGTTCCAGTCGTAGATGTAGGCGGTCATCGGTCCGGCCAGCGCGCCGCCCTGGCCGAGGAGGGTCTTCGGCTCGAAGCCGACGGAGCCCTCGAACGGATCGCGCCGGATGTTGTTGACCAAGGGCCAGTGAAAGGTCTTGACGCCCATCAGGCCGCCGGTCGCCGCCTCGGAGGCCATCGCGAAGTAGATCTTCCAGTTCTTGTAGCGCACGGCCGAAGGCACAGGGCCGCCGTAGTAGAAGAAGGTATCGCGCGCCGAATTCGCCGACTTGCCCGTCAGATAGTCGAGCTGGTTGACGCCCTGAAGCTTGGTCTTGACGATGCCGGGATACTTGCCTTCCATGATCTGCTTGTTGAGGTCGTTGCCCTTGGCACCGCCGGCGATCTCGACGAAGGTCGGCATCCAGTCGTACGACGCAAAGATGTCGTTCAGCACGGTGCCCGGCTTGATGTGCCCAGGCCAGCGGATCACCGCCGGGGCGCGCATGCCGCCTTCCCAGGTGGTCAGCTTGCCGCCCTTGAACGGCGTGTTGCCGCCGTCGGGATAGGTGATGACTTCGGCGCCGTTGTCGGTGGTGAAGACGATGATGGTGTTGTCGAGCTCGCCCATCGCCTCGAGCTTCTTCATCACCTCGCCGATGTTGTCGTCCATCTGCTTCATGCCGGCTTCGTTGGCGCCCCAGTCCTTGCCGCCCTTGGTGCCGACCATGTTCATGTACTTGTCCGAAAGCATGGTGGTGACGTGCATGCGCGCCGGGTTGTACCAGACGAAGAACGGCTTGTTGGTCTTCTTCGGGTCGTTGCGATCGAGGAAGTCGATGACCTTGGCCGAGATTTCTTCATCCACGGTTTCGGACCGTTTGAGCGTCAACGGTCCCTGGTCGCTGCAGCTCTGGTTCTTCTCGGTGCCGTCGGAAGACGTGCAGGCGATGACCGGCCGCGGCGGCGTCATGCACAGCGTGGTCTTGGCGTCCACCGCGCCGGGTGGATCACTCAGGCCGCGAACCGGCGTGTTCTTGCACGGTGCAACGATGGCCTGCACCGTCGGCGAGCTGTTGATGTCCGGGAAGCTCACGCCCTGCATCGCGTCCAGGTGATAGAGATAGCCCCAGAATTCCTGGAAGCCGTGCGCCGTCGGCAGCGCCGCCGAATGGTCGCCCAGATGGTTCTTGCCGAACTCGCCGGTGGTGTAGCCCAGGTCGAGCAGGAACCTGGCCAGCGAGGGCGTGCCGGGCTGCAGGAAGGACGGGCTGCCGGGCAGTTGCGGCGGGATCATGCCGGCGCGCAGCGGCGTCATGCCGGTGAAGAAGGCGGTGCGCCCTGCCGTGCAGCTCTGCTCGGCGTAATAGCTCATGAACTTCGCGCCTTCTTTCCCGATGCGGTCGATGTTGGGCGTCTCGCCCACCATCAACCCTTGGTGATAGATGCTCGGCTGCATCCAGCCGATGTCGTCACCCATGATGAACAGGATGTTGGGCTTGGCGCGCGCCTGGGCGTGCGCCGAAGCCGCAGCGCAGAGCATGATCAATGCGGTAACACAGATGCCGAAGCACTTTCGCAGATCCATCGTCGTGACTCCCCGGTCGTCGAGTTGAAGATCGACCTGTGTGTGTTGTAGCGGCGGCGTGCTCGCTCGGCTACTAGCCTTTGGTTCAGCGGGTGACGTATACGAGCCACGCCAACGCCATAGACTTGCTGCTCGGTGGGCTGCTGGAAGCGACGTAGGACTGTGCGGAATGATCAACTTCGTGACGCGGCCGTCGGGCTGGTGGAGGCGCTGCGCTTGTTTCTGCTGACCTGGCTGATGTTGCTGCCCTACGCCAGTTCCGCTGCGACCGCGCAGACGCGCAACGTGCTGATGCTGTACTCCAACGGCCGTCTGTTGCCGGCCAGCGTGGAGTTCGACCGAGGCCTGTACACCACACTTGCAGCGCATCCCGACGCGCGAGTGGACCTGGCAGCCGAGTTTCTGGACGCGCCGAAGTTCAGCGGGGCTGCGTATGGCAACACGATCGCCACTTACTTGCGCGACAAGTACCGCTCCCGGCCGCCAGAGGTGGTCATCGTTGGCGGCGAAGAGGCGCTGGTATTCATGCTCCAGCATCGTGCCGACGTCTTCCCGGGCGTGCCGGTGATCTTCCAGTCGGTGCCCGTGACCGTGCTGCGCAACCAGCCGCCGTTGCCGACCGACGTCATCGGTGTGCCGGTCGACGTGGACTTCCCGGGCACGGTCGAGCTGGCGCTGCGCTGGCACCCCTCGGCACGCCATCTGGTGCTGGTGACTGGCGTGAGCGAGTGGGACCGGGTTTGGGAGGCGCGGCTGCTCAAGGAGGCCGCGGCCTTCGAGGACAGGGTGAGCGTCGAGTTCCTGGCCGGAATGTCCACCGAGCCGCTGAAGCAGCGCCTGGGCGCACTGGATAGCGACAGCATTGTTTTCACACCCGGTTTTTTCCGCGATGGCGCGGGGCAGTCCTTCGTGCCGCGAGAGGCGGCCCGCATCGTCGCCGCCGCGGCGGCGGTGCCGGTCTACGGCCCCTATCCCACCTTCATCGGCACCGGTGTGGTCGGCGGCAGCATGGCCAGCTACGCGACCATGGGGCGCCTTGCGGCGGATGCTGCACTGGCCGTGCTTGCGGGCCAGGCGCCGGCGGCGATCGCCCTGCCGAAGATCCTGCCCAACCAGGTGCATGTCGATTGGCGCCAGGCGCGGCGCTTCGGCATCCCGGCGGACGCCGTGCCGCCCGACGCGGTGGTGTCCTTCAAGGAGCCTACTTTCTGGGAGGCGTATGGGCACTTCGTGCTCATCGCCGGCGCCGTGATGCTGGTCCAGTCCGGGCTGATCGGTGCGCTGCTGATCGAGCGACGCCGTCGCCGCCGCACCGCCTCGGCGCTGGCGCAGAGCGAACAGCGCATGGGCCTGGCCGCGCAGGCGGCGCAGCTGTCGATGTGGCGCTGGGACCTTGGCCCCAGGCAGATACCAGTGCGCGCGCCGGCGCGACGCAGCACCGACCAACTGCCCGACACCTTCGCCGACTTCAAGCAGGTGCTGGCAAGCATCGATCCGCAGGACCGCCCGAGCGTGCAGCACGCGGTCGATCGCGCACTGGCCAGCGGCGAGGAGATGGACGTCGAATACCGCGTGGCGACGCCCGAGGGACAGACCCGGTGGATGGCCGCGCGCGGGCGTGCGGCACAGGGCGGCGGGCAGGACCTGCTCGGCGTGGCGCTGGACATCACGCCACGCAAGCGCGCCGAGATGCAGGCCGACGAGGACCGCGCCGCGCTGCGCCACATGACGCGCGTGTCGCTGCTCGGTCAGTTGTCGGCGTCGATCGCGCACCAGCTGAACCAGCCGCTGGCCTCGATCCTGAGCAACGCCGAGGCAGCGCGGAAGATGCTGCAGCGCGACCCGGTCGACCTGGGCGAACTGCGCGAGATCTGCGACGACATCGTCGCCGAGGACCACCGCGCCGCCGAGGTCATCCGCCGCCTGGGCGCGCTGTTCAAGCGCGGCGAGCCGACGCTGGTGCCGCTGGACGTCAACGAACTGGTGCGCGACACGCTCGACCTGACGCGCACGAACCTGCTGACGCGCCATGTCGCGGTGTCGGTCGAGCTGAGCACCGAGCTGCCGCCGGTCGACGGCGACCGCGTGCAGCTGCAGCAGCTGCTGCTGAACCTGATCGTCAACGCCGCCGATGCGATGGAAGGCACGCCCCAGGCCGAGCGCCGCCTGACCATCAGCACGGCGCTGCTGGACGCCCAGGTGGCGATCTGCGTGGCCGACCGCGGCCCGGGCATCGCCGAGGCTGACCTGCACAAGGTCTTCGATCCGTTCTGGAGCACCAAGGACGGCGGCATGGGCATGGGCCTGGCCATCTGCCGCTCGATCGCCGAGGCACACCGCGGTTGCCTGAGCTCGCGCAACGCCCCCGAGGGCGGCGCGGTGTTCTGCGTGCAGCTGCCCGTTCGTCCCGCGCGGTGATCGTTCGTGAATTGAAGGTGTACTGACCCAAAGGCCAGTTCCTGCCGCGTCAAGATCGGGCTACTGTGCAGCACGATGTCCGGAACATGTGTCGCTCTGGTCGACGACGAGGCGCCTGTGCGTGTCGCACTGGGCCGCCTGCTGCGCCTGGCCGACTACACGGTGTTGCCATACGCCTCGGGTGAAGAGTTCCTGGACTCGCTGGCGATCCAGGTTCCGGACTGCGTGCTGCTCGATGTGCACATGCCCGGGCTGACAGGCTTCCAGGTGCAGGCACGCCTGTGCGACCTGGGTCTGAGGCTCCCCGTCGTGTTCATCACCGCCAGCGACGATGCCGAGATCGAGCGCAAGGCGCTGGAGGCGGGCGGTGTTCGTGTGCTGCGCAAGCCCTTCGGCAATCAACTGCTGCTCGATGCCGTCACGGTGGCGCTGAACCGCCGGGCCGGCGACGCAGGCTGAACGGCGCTGAACCAAAAGCTAGTTGTGATTGACGACGCCGAGGACTAAGGTGCACTCTCGTCGGGGGACACCGACGTGGCGTTGATACGCCTCACACGCGACAAAGTACCACAGGGGGAGACAATCGACATGCCGGCACTATCGGTCATCGACCTGGCGATGTTCCTGCTCGAAACGCCCGAGCGTCCGTTCAACATCGGCCCGCTGATCGTGCTCGACCCGCCGGTGCGCGGTCGCGACGCCTTCGCCGACCGGCTCAGCAGCGCGCATGCTGAAGCGGCCGCTGGGCACTCCCTTCAACTACCGGCTGCAAACGCCGCTGATCGGTGTGCCCTCGTTGGAGGTCGACCCGAACGCCGACCCGGCCGCTCACCTGCACCGCCTGACGCTGCCGCCGCCGGGCAGCTTCGAGCAGCTGTTCGCCGCCGTATGCGAACTGCACGAGACGCGGCTCGACCGCTCCAGGCTGCTGTGGGACCTGTGGGTCATCGACGGGCTCGAAGGCGGCAAGGTGGCGCTGTACGGCAAGGCGCACCACGGCACCATCGACGGACGTACCTTCGTGCAGGTGGTGTCGAACTGGCTCGCCACTTCGCCCACCGATCGAACGGTGCGCGCGCTCTGGGAAGGCGTGCCGCGCCGCCCGCGCGAGAGTGCCGAACGCGCATCGATTGCCGCGCGGCTGCGCGGCGTGCTCGGCAAGGCGACCGGCACGGCCACCTCGACGCTGGCGCTGTACCGCATGCTCGCCGAACAGGGCCTGCGCACGCTGGGCATCGGCAGCGCCGAAGGCCTGTCGCTGCCCTTCGTCGGCATTCCGAAGGCGCTGACCGGCAAGGTCTCGGCCAAGCGAAGCTTCGCCTCTTGCACGCTGCCGATTCCGCAGATGAAGGCCTTCGGCAAGGCCCACGCCACGACGCTCAACGACCTGCTGCTGACCACGCTGGACATCGCGCTCGACCGCTACCTGGCCGAACAGGGCGTGCGGCTGGACAAGGCGCTGGTCGCGGCGATGCCGGTGGCGCTGACCGGCGCCGGCGGCGGCAACCAGATCGCGGTGCTGCAGTTTCCGCTCGGCGCGCCGGGCAAGGATGCCGCCGCACGGCTGGCCGCGATTCGCGCGCAGACCGCCAACGGTCAAGGGCGTGGTGCAGAAGTCGGCCAGCGAAACCGTGATGCTCTACACCACGCTCGTGCACGGCCTGCCGGCGCTGTTGGAAAAAGCCGGTTCGAAACGCGGGCTGGCGGTCAGCAACATGATCGTCTCCAACCCCTTCGGTTTGCCGGAGAAGCGCTATCTGATGGGCGCGGCGGTGGAGATGGTGCTGCCGGTGTCGGTGGTGGCCGCCGGCCAGATGCTCAACGTCACTGCGGTGACGCTGGCCGATCGCTTGCAGATCGGCTTCCTCGCCATCCCCGAAGCCGCGCCCGAGATCGGCAAGCTGGCGCGCTACACGGTCGAGGCCTTCGAGACGCTGCAGGCCGCGATGGCGCCGCCCGAGGCCAACGCCAAGGCGGCGCCCGGGCCGGCGCCGCGGACTGCCAAGCGGTCGCCTGCAATCGCAACCAGGGCGCGCAAGACCCCTGCCCGCAAGGCGGGGTTGGCCGGGCGCTGAAGCCACGCGCCACAACCGCGCTCAAAGGGAGACTTCATGTACGACTACATCATCGTCGGCGCGGGCGCCGCCGGCTGTGTGCTTGCCAACCGCCTGTCGCGCGATCCGGCCGTCAGCGTCTGCCTGCTCGAAGCCGGTCCGAAGGACAACTTCGAACTGATCCACACGCCCGGCGCCTTCGGCTTCTTCATGTTCAGCAAGAAGTACGACTGGTGCTTCGAGGCCAAGTCCGACCCCGCGGTGCGCAAGGGCCAGCCGATGTTCTGCCCGCGCGGCAAGACGCTCGGCGGCTCCACGTCGGTCAACGGCATGGTCTACACGCGCGGCCACCGCTCCGACTACGACGAATGGGCCGAGCTCGGCAACCCGGGCTGGGGCTACGACGACGTGCTGCCGTACTTCCGCAAGACCGAGACCAACGCACGCGGTGCCGACAAGTACCACGGCGGCAAGGGGCCGGTGTACGTATCCGACAGCGAGCTGAATTACAAGATCAGCAAGGTCTTCATCGAGGCGGCCGAGCAGGCCGGCATGCCGATGAGCAACGACTTCAACGGCGAGCAGTACGAGGGCTTCGGCCCCTACCAGTTCACCATCCGCGACGGTCGGCGCTGCAGTGCGGCGGTGGCCTACCTGCGTCCGGCGAAGCGCCGCAAGAACCTGACGGTGAAGACCGAGACAGATGTCGTCGCCGTGGAGTTCGAGGGCAAGCGCGCGGTCGGCGTGACCTACGACCACGACGGCGAACACACGACGATCCGGGCCCATCGCGAAGTCATCCTCTCGGCCGGCGCGTACTGCTCGCCGCAGTTGCTGATGCTGTCGGGCGTCGGCGACCCGGACGAGTTGCATGCGCACCGCATCGACGTGGTGCACGCGCTGCCCGGCGTCGGCAAGAACCTGCAGGAGCACTTCGATGCCGCGGTGCTGGTCAAGAGCAAGGACCACGGCGGCATCACGATCTCGGCCCAGGGCGCCGCGCAGATGGGTGTGGCGGGCGTCAAGTACTACGGCGCGCACCTCGGCAAGCTGCGCTCGTCGGTCACCGAAGCCGGGGGCTTCCTCAAGACCGACCCGTCGCTGGCCAAGCCCGACGTGCAGTTCCACACCGTGCCGCTGCTGTTCGACGACTCGGGCCGCGACCTGAAGCTGATGATGGAGCCGGGCTATTCGATGCACGTGTGCTGCCTTCGACCGAAAAGCCGCGGCACGATCGGCCTGGCCAGCGCGCACTGGGAGCACCCGCCGGTCATCGACCACAACTACTTCAGCCACCCCGACGACCTGAAATGCCTGGTGGCCGGCGTGAAGCTGGCACGCAAGATCCTCGCGGCGCCGGCCTTCGACCCCTACCGCAAGGAAGAACTCCACCCCGGAGCGGACAAGCAGAGCGACGAGGACATCGCTCAAGCCGTCAAGGACCGGCTGGGCATCGTCTATCACCCGGTGGGCACCTGCAAGATGGGCCGCGACGACATGGCGGTGGTCGATGCGCAGCTACGCGTGCATGGCCTCGAAGGCCTGCGCGTCGTCGACGCCTCGATCATGCCGACGCTCAATGGCAGCAACACCAACGCGCCGACACTGATGATCGCGGAGAAGGCGGCCGACATGATCCTGGCGGGCAGCTGAGGCGAAAGCCATGGCGCAAAACGGCTTCGACCACGACTGGCTGATCGTCGGTTCCGGTTTCGGCGGCAGCGTCTCGGCGCTGCGCCTCAGCGAGAAGGGCTACCGCGTCGCGGTGCTCGAATGCGGCCGGCGCTACCGCGACGAGGACTATG
This sequence comes from uncultured beta proteobacterium, assembly GCA_963837675.1. Classification (GTDB taxonomy): domain Bacteria; phylum Pseudomonadota; class Gammaproteobacteria; order Burkholderiales; family Burkholderiaceae_C; genus Rubrivivax. The sequence continues at coordinate 162,751 of CAWIOH010000017.1, forward strand.
CCGCCAGCACCTGGAACCTGCGCCGCTTCATGTGGGCGCCGGCACTCGGCCTGCGCGGCATCCTGCGGCTGACCCCATTCAAGGACGTGTTCATCGCCAGCGGCTCGGCGGTCGGCGGCGGCAGCGTGGTCTACGCCTGCACGCTGTACCGCGGCGCGCCGGAGTTCTTCGTCAACCCGCAATGGGCCGGCCTGGAGGACTGGGCCACCGCGCTGAAGCCGCACTACGACACCGCCGAGCGCATGCTCGGCGTCAACACCGTGCCTTTCGACAGCGACGGCCAGACGCTGTTGAAGCAGGTGGCCGGGCACTTCGGCGTCGAGGACAGCTTCAGGCGCACGCCGGTGGGCATCTATTTCGGCACGCCGGGCCAGCAGGTGGCCGACCCGTACTTCGACGGCAGCGGGCCGCCGCGCACCGGCTGCACACGTTGCGGCGCCTGCATGGTCGGCTGCCGTGTCGGCGCGAAGAACACGCTGGTGAAGAACTACCTGTGGTTCGCCGAGAAGGCCGGCGCGCAGATCCTGCCCGAGCACGAAGTGGTCGACATCCGGCCGCTCGGTGCCGCCGACGGCAGCGACGGCTACCGCGTCACCACCGAGCGCCCCGGCGCCTGGTTCAACAAGCAGCGGCGCAGCTTCACCACGCGTGGCGTGGTCCTGTCGGCCGGCGCGCTGGGCACCAACCGCCTGCTGGCCAAGTGCAAGCACGGCGGCTCGCTGCCCGGCATCAGCGACCGCCTCGGCGAACTGGTGCGCACCAACAGCGAATCGATCCTGGCGGTGACGCTGCCCGACGACAAGCTGAACCCGGCCAACGACGTGGCGATCAGCGCCAGCATCCATCCGCGCCCGGACACGCACATCGAGTTCGTCACCTACGGCGCCAAGGGCGACTTCATGTCGACGCAGTTCACGCTGCTCACCGGCGAGGGCACGCGCCTGACGCGGCCGCTGCGCCTGTTGGGCAGCATCGTGCGCCATCCGATGCGCTTCGCCAAGGTGCTGTGGCCCTTCGGCTGGGGGCGGCGCACGGTGATCTTCCTGGTCATGCAGACCTTGGACAACGCCATCGCCTTCCGCGCCAAGCGCGGCTGGTTCGGCGGCATCGGCCTGCGCACCGAGCAGGATCCGGAAAAGCCCAACCCGACCTTCATCCCGGTGGCCAACGAGGCCGCCGAATGGCTGGCCCAGCATACCGGCGGCATCGCGCAGAGCATGGTGCTCGAAGCCACGGCCAACATTCCGTCGACCGCCCACATCCTCGGCGGCGCGGTCATCGGCAAGGATGCGAGCACGGGTGTGGTCGATCGTCACAACCGAGTGTTCGGCTACCGCAACCTGCTGGTCTGCGACGGCGCGGCGATGCCGGCGAACCCGGGGGTCAACCCGTCACTGACGATCACCGCCATCACCGAACACGCGATGAGCCAGATCCCGCCGGCGCAGGCGGCACGGGCGTGATCCATCGGCAGTCGGTCACACGGAGACAAGACATGGCCAAGGCCTCAAATTTGCGCAGCGGCAAGTCGAGACGCACCGCCGTGGCGAAGGCGGTGGACACGCCCGCTGCCCTCGGCCTGGCCGGCGCGCTGCCGCTGTTCAAGGTGGCGCAGCAGTTGCGTCGCTGGACCGACAACGTGCTCGGCATTGCCGGCAGCGCGAGCGACCTGTCGCTGAACCTGGCGAAAGCGCGCGCCAGCGAGCCCGGGCAGCAGAAGTCGATCGAGAAGGCCGCGTCGATGTTGCGCCAGGCGCGCGAAGCCGCCGGCATGACCACGAAGGAACTGGGCCAGGCCATTGACCTAGAAGATCCCGAGCTGCTGCAGCTGGCCGAGAACGGCAAGGCCGCTTTGCCGATGGAAATCGTCCTGCGCCTGGCCAGCGTGCTCGGGCGGCGCGACCCGGTGCCCTTTGCGATGAAGCTGGCGCGTTCGTACAACCCGACGTTGTGGAAGGCGCTGGATCAGCTGGGCATCGGCGGCCTGGTGGCCCTGGCCGGGCGCGAGCGCGAGCTGGCCAACCTGTACCGCGGCAACGACGCGGCGCGCAAGCTGTCCGACGAGGACTTCACCGAAGTGCTGGGCTTCACCAAGACCGCCTTCGACATGGCGGTGAAGTTCCGCACCGCGCCGCGCGCCGCGCGCAAGACGAAGACTTCGCAGTCCTGAGCGGACCGAATGCCGAGAAGGAGCCCGACGATGCCGACCCGAACCTCCCCCGCGACCACGCGTCCCGCCCGCAAGACGGCTGTGCGAAAGCCGGCGCCGAAGATGGCTGCGAAGAAGACTGTGGCCGAGCCGCCAGCCAAGGCCTCGGCCGCCGATGCCGCATCGCTGCGCGACCTGGTCTCGCGCCTGAGCAAGCTCGAAGTGGCGGGCCTCGCCGGCCGCCTCGTGCAAGGCTGGCGCAAGGACCTGGAGGCCATCATCGCCGCCAACCGCCGCTCCTACGCCGGGTTGCAGGAAGTCGTACGTCGCCAGGTGGCACAGATCGCGGAAGCCGCGGCCGAACTGCAGACTGTCGGCAAGGTCATGGCAACCGTCGGCGTGACAGACAGCGTGCGCAATCTGGATGACCTGGCCCTCGCCAGCCTGAAACTGGCCCTGAACGACGTGCGTGAACTTGCCGACCTGGCGGCCAGCTCGCAACGAGAGGCCTTCGAGCTGGTGCAGCAGCGCGTGACGGAAAACATCGACGAAGTGCAGCGGCTGCTGCGCAAGTAACGCCCCCACCACCCGAGGAGACTGTGATGAGCATCAAACACTGGCACGCCAGCTACGGCAGCATCCCCAAGGAAATCAACGCCGACGCCAGCACTTCGGTGGTCGAGATGATGGAACAGGCGATGACAGCGCTTCGCCGACAAGCCGGCCTTCCGCTGCGCCGGGCAGACGCTGAGCTACGCGCAAGTCGACAAGCTGTCGCGCGACTTCGCCGCCTACCTGCAAAGCAAGCTCGGCGTGAAGAAGCGGCGACCGCATCGCGGTGATGACGCCGAACCTGCTGGCCTTCCCGATCGCCTTCCTCGGCATCATCCGGGCGGGCGCCGCGCAGGTGAACGTCAACCCGCTGTACACGCCGCGCGAACTCGAGCACCAGCTCAACGACGCCGGCGTCGAGACCATCGTCGTCTTCAGCGGCGTGTCGGGCACCGTGGCCGAGGTCATCGCCGAAGACGAAGCTGAAGACCGTCATCACCACCGGCGTCGGCGACGGCAGCGGCGTGAACATTCCCAGCCCGCCGGTCGATGCGCGCCTGACGGGTGCGATCAGCCTGGCCGATGCGCTGGCCGAAGGCGCCAAGCTGCCCTTCAAGCAAGGTCGAGCTCGGCGGCGACGACCTGCTGTTCCTGCAATACACCGGCGGCACCACCGGGTTGTCGCAAGGGCGCGTCGCTGTCGCACCGCAACCTGGTCGCCAACGTCGAGCAGTTCAAGGCCTTCATGCCCGACACGCTGCGCGCCGGCGAGGAGGTGATCGTCACCGCGATCCCGCTGTATCACATCTTCGCGCTGATGGTGAACTTCATCACCTACTTCTCGGTCGGTGCCGACAACTGGCTGGTGCCGAACCCGCGCGACTTCGACGGCTTCATCGACACGATGAAGAAGGCGCGGCCGAGCGTCTTCATGGGCGTGAACACGCTCTATGCCGGGCTGGTGGCGCACCCGAAGAGCGAAGGAGATCGACTGGTCGAACCTGAAGCTCGCCGGCGGCGGCGGCGCGGCGGTGATCGGCGCCGTCTCGGACAAGTGGCAGGCGATGACCGGCACCTTCATCCGCGAAGGCTACGGCCTGTCGGAGACCAGCCCGGTCGTGAGCTTCAACCCGGCCTCGGTGCAGAAGCTTCAACGGCACCACCGGACTGCCGCTGCCGTCGACCGACATCAAGCTGCTCGACGACGACGGCAAGGAAGTCGCGCTCGGCGAAGCCGGCGAGATCGTCGCCAAGGGCCCGCAGGTGATGAGCGGCTACTGGGAGAAGCCCGAGGCCAACGCGGCGGCCTTCACCAAGGACGGCTACTTCCGCACCGGCGACATCGGCGTGTTCGACGACAGAGGGCTTCCTGAAGATCGTCGACCGCAAGAAGGACATGATCATCGTCTCGGGCTTCAACGTCTACCCGAACGAGATCGAAGAGGTGGCCACCGGCTTGCCCGGGGGTGCTCGAATGCGCCTGCGTCGGCGTGCCGCGACGAGAAGAGCGGGCGAGGCGGTCAAGCTGTTCGTCGTCAAGGCGCAGGGTGCGACGCTGAGCGAGGCCGACGTGGTGGCGCATCTGCCGCAAGGAACTGACCGGCTACAAGGTGCCGAAGATCGTGCGCTTCGTCGATGCGCTGCCGAAGTCCACGGTCGGCAAGATCCTGCGCCGTGAACTGCGCGACGTGAGCTGACGCGCTGCGCGATGAGCCACAGTTCGCCAGCGCAGGGGGCACCCGCATGATCACGCGACAGCTCGTCAATGCCGGTCTGCGTCTGGCGGTCAAGCGCCTGTGGGACAAGGACGTGAGCGTCGAGCAGTTGCGCGACAAGGCCGCCACCGGCGACGCCTGGTTGATGAGCCACGGCAGCAAGACGCCGGCGGTGCCGGTGGTGGCGCACGGTGTGTCCTGCGAGTGGGTCGGCGAAGAGGGGACCGAGCGCCGCGGCGTGCTGCTGTTCCTGCACGGTGGCGCGTTCTGCCTGCACCTGCCGAACGGCTATCGGTTGCTGGCCCACCGGCTCGCCCGGGCCACCGGGATGCGCGTGCTCGTGCCCGACTACCGGCTGGCGCCCGAACATCCGTTCCCGGCCGGCCTCGATGACTGTTTTGCCGTCTACCGCTGGCTGATCGACGAGGGCTTTGCGCCCGAGCGACTGGCCATCGCCGGCGATTCCGCGGGCGGCAACCTGGCCCTGGGCGTGTTGATGCACGCGCGAGACCAGGGCCTGCCGCTGCCGACCTGCGCCGCACTGATGTCGCCGATCACCGATTTCAGCGGCAGCGGCCGTTCGCTGCAGTCGAACGAAGCCAGCGACGTGCTGTTCAGCGCACCGGCGCTGCACCTGGTGCACAGCGCTTATCTGGCCGGCACCTTGGTCGACGACCCCGGCGTGTCGCCGCTGTTCGGCAACTGGGCCGGCCTGCCGCCGCTGTTGTTCCACGTCTCGGGCAGCGAGATGCTGCTCGACGACTCGCTGCGCGCCGTCGAACGCGTGCGCGCCTGCGGCGGCGAGGCCGAAGCCAAGGTGTGGTCGGACCTGCCGCATGTCTTCCAGCTGATCGAGATGCTGCCCGAGTCGCGCGAGTCGCTGGCTGAGATCAGCAAATTCATTGCCGAGCATATGGCGTCGCCGGTCTCGCTCGAGAACCGCGTCACCGCGCCGCCGCCGGTGGCACTCATACAGGAGCCCAGAACGATGGACCCGATCATTCAACGCATGCAGGACGTGTTCGAGCGCCAGCGTCTGGCGTTCCTGCAGCACCCCTTTCCCGACGCTGGCCGAGCGCAAGGCCAAGCTGAAGACGCTGCGCTCGCTGCTGCAGCGCTACCAGGACCAGATCGTCACCGCGGTGAGCGCCGATTTCGGCGGCCGCGCGCCGGCCGAGACCAAGCTCGCCGAGGTGCTGGGCCCGGTGTTCGAGATCAACCACGCGCTGCATGCGCTGCGCGGCTGGATGAAGCCGAAGAAGCGCTCCACCGAACTGCTGTTCCTGGGCAACAGCGTGCGCGTCAACTACCAGCCCAAGGGCGTGGTCGGCGTCATCGGCGCCTGGAACTTCCCGCTGTACCTGTCGGTGGGCCCGCTGGTCGCGGCGCTGGCGGCGGGCAACCGCGTGATGATCAAGATGTCGGAGCTGTCGCCGCGCTCGACCGAGCTGCTGGCGAAGATGCTGGCCGAAGGTTTTGCCGAAGACGAGGTCGCGGTCTTCGGCGGCGAGGTGGCGCAGGCGCAGGCCTTCTCGCAGCTGCCCTTCAACCACATCGTCTTCACCGGCTCGCCGGCGGTGGGCCACCACATCATGCGCGCCGCGTCGCAGAACCTGACGCCGGTGACCTTGGAACTGGGCGGCAAGTCGCCGGCGCTGGTCTCGGCCGAGGGGCCGCTGGCCGCAGCCGCCGAACGCATCGCCCACGGCAAGGCCTTCAACAGCGGCCAGATCTGCGTCTCGCCCGACTACGCGCTGGTGCCGCGCGGCCAGGTCGAAGCCTTCGCCACCGAGGTGCAGGCCTCGTTCCGCAAGTTCTATCCCACGGTGCAAGGCAACGACGAATACACCAGCATGACCTGCGAGCCGCACGCGCAGCGCATCCGCGACCTGCTCGCCGAGGCCACGGCCAAGGGCGCCAAGGTCACGGCCTGCGGCGACAGCGGCCCCGGCCGGCGCATCCCGCTTCACGTGGTCACCGGCGTCACCGACGACATGCGCATCGCCAAGGAAGAGCTGTTCGGGCCGATCCTGCCGGTGATCCCCTACGACAACCTCGACCAGGCCATCGCCTACATCAGCGCACGGCCGCGCCCGCTGGCCATGTACCCCTTCGGTTTCGGCAGTGCCGAGCTGGACAAGCTGTTGACGAAGACCCACTCCGGCGGCGTCTCGGTCGACGACTGGGGCTGGCACGTGTTCAACCATGACCTGCCCTTCGGTGGCATCGGCAACTCGGGCATGGGCACCTACCACGGCGAGGAGGGCTTTCGCGAGCTGTCGCATGCCAAGGGCACCTTCAAGCGCTTCCGCTGGTTCCCGATGGGGCTGTTCTATCCGCCCTACGGCAACCTGGTGCAGCGGCTGGTGTTCAAGTTCTATCTGGGCCACGGGGATCCGGCGGCGTTGTCCGGCCCGGCGCCCGTCAACCCTTCGGCGCAAGCGCCGCTGCATTGACGGCGGGCGGCAGATCCCGTGGCGAAGGTCTCGACCACGGTGCGGATGCGCCAGCTGCAGCGCGAACTCGAGCACGCAACGAGCTACGCAGGATGGCTGGCGCTGGCGACCGAACATGATGCGTTGACCGGTGCCGCCGACTGGCGCGCCAGCGACGACAGCGAGTTGCTGCCGGTCAGCGAGATCCGGCGCAGCATCGCCACCTTGCGCCGCATGCGCGAGGCCGGCGAGACCTGGCCGCTGACGAAGAAGTTCCAGGAGCTGCTGTTTCGCCACCAAGGCGAGTTCACGCATCCCGAGCTGTACCAGGTGGCCCGCGCCGGCACCTTGCACGTGGTCACCGAGTTCCTCGACGAGATCGAGGCCTGCCTGCACTACCTGATCGCACTCGAGGTCGACGACGTCGGCGACGACTACAAGCTGGCGCAGCTCAAGCGCGTCGGCCGCGTCTATGGCCGGCCGGCGCTGCTGCTCTCGGGCGGGGCGCTGCTCGGGCTGTACCACTTCGGCGTCATCAAGACACTGTTCGAGCAGGACCTGCTGCCGCGCACCATCTCCGGCTCGAGCATGGGCTCGATCATGGCCGCCTGGACCTGCTGCCACACCGACGACGAACTGCGCATGCTGTTCGCCGACCTGAGCCTGATCAACACCGACGCGCTGCAGCGCCTGCCGATGCGCGAGATCCTGAAGCAGCGCACGGTGATGGACCAGCCCAAGCTGCTGAAATTCCTCGGCACGGTGCTGCCCGACTTGACCTTCGACGAATCGCTGCAGCGCTCGCGGCGCATCGTCAGCATCACCGTCTCGCCGTTGAACAAGGTGCAGACGCCGCGCCTGCTGAACTACCTGTCCGCGCCCGAGGCGCTGGTGCGCCATGCGGTGCTGGCCTCGTGCGCGGTGCCGCTGGTGTTCAAGCCGGTGCAGCTGATGGCGCGCCAGCGCGGCGAGGTCAAGCCGTGGATGGAAAACGAGCTCTGGGTCGACGGCTCGGTCAGCGGCGACCTGCCCTTCACGCAGCTGACGCAGATGCTCAACATCAGCCACTACATCACCTCGCAGGCCAATCCGCACATCGTGCCCTTCCTGTCGTTCCAGCCGGAGCGCGGCGGTGTGGTGCCGGCGGTGGCGCGCATGGGCGGCAACATCGTGCGCAAGGGCTCGGCCGAAGTCTTCGACGTGGCGCGCCGGCATGCGCCGCGCGGCCTGCTGCGCGATGTCTTCGCCACCGCGCACGCGGTCAGCGACCAGGTCTATGCCGGCACCGACATGCACATCCAGCTGCCGTTCAGACCGGCGCTGTATGCCAAGGTGCTGAGCAACCCGAGCTACAAGGAGTTCCAGGACTACGTTCGCCTGGGCGAACAGGCGACCTGGCCGAAGCTGGCGATGATCCGCGACCGCACGCGCCTGAGCCGTCTGTTCGGCACCTACATCGGCATGCTGATGCGGCGCATGGCGGCGGTGAGTACGTCACAACCCGGAGCTTGACGCATGCCCGACGCCACCCTGCTCGCGCGCATCCAGTTCGCCGCGAACATCACCTTCCACATCCTGTTCCCGGCGATCTCGATCGCGCTCGCCTGGGTGCTGCTGTTCTTCAAGCTGCGCTTCAATGCCACGCGCGACGCCAAGTGGCAGGAAGCGTATCGCTTCTGGGTCAAGGTGTTCGCGCTGAGCTTCGCGCTGGGCGTGGTCTCGGGCATCACCATGTCGTTCCAGTTCGGCACCAACTGGCCGGGTTTCATGACGACGGTGGGCAATGTCGCCGGCCCGCTGCTGGCCTATGAGGTGCTGGTGGCCTTCTTCCTCGAGGCCACCTTCCTGGGCATCATGCTTTACGGCCAGCAGCGCGTGTCGAACGGCGTGCACACGCTGGCCACGGTGCTGGTCGCGGTCGGCACTTCGCTGTCGGCGTTCTGGATCCTGGTGCTGAACTCGTGGATGCAGACGCCGGCGGGCTTCGAGATGCGCGACGGGCGCGCGCACGTCAGCGACTGGCTAGCGATCCTGTTCAACCCGTCGCTGCCGTACCGGCTGACGCACATGCTGCTTGCCTCGGGACTGACGGTGGCGTTCCTGGTGGCCGGCCTGTCGGCCTACCGCTGGCGGCGCGGCGATCGCTCGCCCAGCGTGCGTGCGGCGCTCGGCACCGGCATCACCATCGCCGCGGTGCTGATCCCGCTGCAGATCTTCGTCGGCGACCTGCACGGCCTGAACACGCTCGAACACCAGCCGGCAAAGATCGCCGCGATGGAGGCGGTTTGGAAGACCGAGCGCGGCGCGCCGCTGGTGCTGTTCGCCTGGCCCGACGCGGCGACACAGACGAATCGCCTCGCGATCGAGATCCCGAAGCTCGCCAGCCTGGTGCTGCGGCACGACCTGGACGGCGAGATCCGCGGCATCAATGAATTTTCCGGCGTGCACCCGCCGGTGGCGCCGCTGTTCTTTGCCTTCCGCATCATGGTTGGCATCGGCATGTTGATGCTGCTCACGTCTTGGCTGGCCGCCTGGCAGTGGTGGCGCCGGCGCGAGCCGGCGCCGTGGCTGACGCGCGTGCTGGTGGCAATGAGCTTTTCGGGCTGGCTGGCGACGGTTGCCGGCTGGTACGTCACCGAGATCGGACGCCAGCCCTTCCTGGTGTATGGGGTGCTGAAGACCGCCGATGCGGCGGCGCCGAACATCGGCAGCGGCATGATCGTCACCACCTTGGTCGGCTACCTGGCGCTGTACGCGGTGCTGACGCTGTCGTTCGTGACCGTGCTGTTCCACATGGCACGCAAGGGCAGTTCGCAGAGCGCACCGACGCAGGGTGGCGTCGTAGCCCCGCCCGCGCACCAACCTGTGGGAGCCGAATGATGGGCAACCTCGACGACCCCGCCGTGCTGCTGCCGTTGATCTTCACCGGGTTGATGTTCCTGGCGATGCTGCTGTACCAATCTTGGCCGCGAAGCGTGGTTCGAGCGTCGCGCAGAACCGGCCAGCGCGACATCTCCACAAATCTTCTCGGAAGTAGTAAAACGTTCGTCATGCATCCATGCGTGTGCCTGTCAATGGGTGCACCCAAACGGGAGGAAATCGCAAATGCGCCACCTCGTTGCCGCCATGTTGGCCTGCTTGCTCGCTGCCTGTGCATCGCTGCCCCCATCGGAGCGACAAAGTTGCACGACGCCCTACCAGTGCGAGATCCAGGTGTATCAGAACCTTGGCCCCGGGGGCAGCTACTGACGCGGCGCTTTCCCGCATCGACTAGCCCTCGAAAGGGTGCCCGCTATCGAGGCGGGGCCAAGGCCAAGGGCGCCACCGTCTTGGTCTGCGGTGACAGCGGCCCGGGGCGGCGCATTCCACTGCACGTGGTCACCGGCGTGACCGACGATATGCACGTCGTCAACACGCTCGCCGGCTACCTGGCGCTGGTCGCGGTGCCGACGCTGTCGTACGTGACGGTGCTGTCCCACATGGCACGCAAGGGAGCGCCGCAGGGCTCGCCGACGCAGGGCGGCGTCGCGCCCCCGCCCGCGCACCAATCCGCCGGAGCCGCATGATGGGCAACCTCGACGACCCCGCGGTGCTGCTGCCGCTGATCTTCACCGGGCTGATGATCCTGGCGATGCTGCTGTACGTCGTGCTGGATGGCTACGACCTCGGCGTCGGCGTGCTGCTGCACGCCGCGACGCCGCCGCAGAAGGACACGATGATCGCCACCATCGGCCCGTTCTGGGACGCCAACGAGACCTGGCTGGTGCTCGGAGCCGGGCTGCTTTTGACGGCTTTTCCGCTGGCCCACGGCGTGATCCTGACCGCCTTGTACCTGCCGGTGGCGCTGATGCTCACCGGGCTGATCCTGCGCGGCGTGGCCTTCGATTTCCGCGTCAAGGCGAAGGATGTGCACAAGCGCTGGTGGGATCGCGCGTTCTTCGCCGGCTCGCTGATGGCCGGCGTGGCGCAGGGCGCGATGCTCGGCCACTGGATCGTCGGCTTCGAGATGTCGGCGCGCGGCCTGGGTTTCGCTCTGGTCGTCGGCCTGGGCCTGGCCGCCGGCTACGCTTTGCTCGGCGCCGGCTGGCTGATCCTGAAGACCACGGGCGAGCTGCAGCGGCGCGCGGTCGGCTGGGCGCGCCGCTGCCTGTGGCTGACGGCGCTGGGCGTCGGCGCGGTCTCGGTGGCCACGCCGTGGGTGTCGCCGCGCATCTTCGACAAGTGGTTCGCCTTGCCGAACATCGTCATGCTGGCGCCGATCCCGCTGGTCACGCTGGCGCTGTTCGTCGCCATCGACAGGGTGCTGCGCGTGCTGCCGCTCGATGGCGACCGGTTGGCGTGGGCGCCGTTTGCCGGCACGGTGGGCATCTTCGTGCTGTCGTCCTATGGGTTGGCCTACAGCCTGTTCCCGTACCTGGTGGTCGATCGCATGACCATCTGGCAGGCGGCCAGCGACCCGGCGGCGCTGAAGGTGATCCTGATCGGTGCGCTGATCGTGCTGCCGGTGATCCTGGCCTACACCGTGTACTCGTACCGCGTCTTCCGTGGCAAGGCGCGCGAGCTCAGCTACGACTGAATCGGCCCGTGCGCCGTCGTGCCGCATGAACTCCGAGCTTCGTGGTTCGGCCCCGGCGACGGCAAGCCGCTGTGCCGGAAAGGCCGTGAGGATCCTCGCTGCGTTGCTGGCCGCGCCGGCCGTCGCGGCCGACTTCACGCTTGGCGAGAACGGCGATATCAAGGGCAACTGGAACACGACCATCGCCGCCGGCGCCGCGTGGCGCATGCAAAACCGCGACCCGGCGCTGTACAACCCCGAAAACGGCGATCGGCTGGGCCTGCCCACCGGCCTGGGCGGCAACGCCGACGACGGTGAACTCAACTACGCCAAGGGCGATGCCTTCATCTCCGGCGCGCGCTTCGTCAGCGACCTGACGCTGCAGAAGGGCAGCCTCGGCGGCGCCATCAGCTTGCGCGGCTGGTACGACCTGACGCAGTCGCGCAGCGGCGTCCCGCACGGCAACGAGGCCAACAACTATGTTGCCGGCCTGCCGCTCAGCGACCGAGGCGCCGAGCCGCTGGCCCGCTTCGGCGGCGCCTACCTGCTCAACCTGTATGCCTTCAACACCTGGCAGCTCGACGACGGCAACGCGCTGTACGCCAGCGTCGGCCGCCAGGTCGTGAACTGGGGCAAGGGCCTGTTCCTGCAGGGCGTGGACCAGATCAACCCGATCGACGTGAATGCGCTGCGGCGCCCGGGCACACAGCTCAAGGACGCGCTGATTCCGGCCGCCCTGCTGTACGGCAAGCTGGACCTTGCCGGCAGCAAGACGACGCTCGAAGGTTTCTATCAGTTCCAGTGGGAGCCGACCGCGCTCGAGGCCTGCGGCACCTATTTCACGTCGATCGACAACAACATCGGCCCCAACACCGCCGGCAGCGGCTGTCCCTCGGCCATCGTCAAGGCACCCGACGCGACGGGCTACCCGGCCCGGCTGTTCGTGCCGTTGCTGCCGACCACGACGCCGCGCAACGGCGGCCAGTTCGGCATCTCGCTGCGACGCGTTGTCGAGCCACTGCAGACCGAGTTCACCTTGTACGCGATGAACATCCATTCGCGCACCGTTGTGCTCAATGGCATTCGCGGCGAAGTCACCTTCCAGGCGCAGGCCGACGCCACCGGCAAGCCCAACGCCAAGGGCCGCTGGGTGTATCCGGAGGATATCCAGTACTACGGCTTGAGCGCGGCCACGCGGCTGGCCGGCTGGGCGCTCGGCGCGGAGCTGAGCCACACGCCGAACCTGCCGGTGCAGGTGGCGGTGGGTGACGCCATCGCCGCGATGCTGTACCCGACGCTCGGCGTGCCCTCGCAGTACTGGGGCCCGCTCGGCCCGCGCATGCTGGCCACGCCGGTCGGCGGCGAAATGCAGGGCTATGACCGGGCACGCAAGACGATGCTGTTGCTCAACGGCGTGAAGACCTTCCAGGGCGTGCTCGGCGCGCAGGCACTGACCTTGGCGGGCGAGGCCGGCCTGTCCTGGGCGGGCGGACTGAATCCCGATCTGCGCTACGGGCGCGGCTATGTCTTCGGCACCGCCAGGAGCCCGACCTACGGACCCTTCAACACCGTCGTCGCGGGCGACTGCCCGCTGCTCAACACGCCGAACCAGCCCGGCTGCGCGCCGCAGGGCTTTGCCACCGGCTTCGCCTGGGGCTACCGCCTGCGCGCGCAGCTCAACTACGCGAACGTCGCCGACAGCGGCATCACGATCTCGCCGAACCTGCTGTGGCTTCAGGACGTGAAGGGCACCTCGGTCGACTACCAGTTCAACCAGGGACGGCGCACGCTGGGCCTGGGCGTCAACTTCGCGTACCAGCGCTTCAACGCGGCGCTGCTCTACACCTGGTACGCCGACGGCGCGCAGTGGAACCCGACCCGCGACCGCGACTATCTGGGTGCGGCGATGAGCGCTTCTTTCTGAAGTGCGCACCGACCACTTTGAACCAAAGGCCAGTTCTCGCACGCGTCGAACCGAACTACCGTCGCAGCTTCGCGATGCGCGTCCTGGCGGAGGCGAATCTGGATTCTGACGGCTCACCCTTCCGCCACCTGATTGCTCTTGAGGAGAACGACATGAAGAGACAACCGACGGATTCGATGGTTGCACTTGTTGCGCTGACTTCGACCCTGTGCCTTGCTGCGCTCTCCGCGCAGGCGCAGACGGCCGCGGCGCCCTCAGCGCACTTCAGCCCGAAAGGCAAGGAGCCGTCGACCTTCACCGTCGAGGCCCAGAAGCGGCAGCGCCAGATCCTGCCCTTCGCTGACAAGCAGGACTTCGAAGAGGCCAAGCGCGGCCTGCTGGGCGTGCCGGCGAGCAAGGAGATCAAGGACGACAAGGGCAACGTGGTCTGGAACATCGGGCAGTGGGACTTCCTGCTGCAGGGCAAGGACTTCGACAGCATCCACCCGTCGCTGCAACGCCAGGCGATCCTCAACATGAACTACGGCCTGTACGAAGTCGTGCCCGGCATCTACCAGGTGCGCGGCTACGACCTGGCGAACATCTCGTTCATCAAGGGCAATACCGGCTGGATCGTCATCGACCCGCTGACCACCAGCGAGACGGCGCGCGCCGCGCTCGAGCTGATCAACGACAAGCTGGGCAAGCGGCCGGTGGTCGCGGTGATCATCTCGCACACCCACGGCGACCATTTCGGCGGTACGCGCGGCGTGGTCGACCCCGCCGACGTCAGGTCGGGCAAGGTGGCGCTGATCACGCCGGCCAACTTCATGCACGAATCGATCTCCGAGAACCTGTACGCCGGCAACGCCATGATCCGGCGCAAGAGCTACACCTACGGCGACGTGCTGCCGATCAGCCCCTACGGCGTGGTCGATGCGTCGATCGGCAAGGGCACGTCGTCGGGATCGGTCGGCATCATCGCGCCGTCGAAGGAAATCAAGCTGCCGATCGAGGAGATGACCATCGACGGCATCCAGATGGTCTTCCAGAACACGCCGGGCACCGAAGCGCCAGCCGAGATGAACACCTGGTTCCCGCAGTTCAAGGCCTTCTGGGCCGCGGAGAACATGGTCGCTTCGCAGCACAACATCCTGACCCTGCGCGGCGCGCCGGTGCGCGATGCGCTGGCCTGGTCGAAGTACATCAACCAGTCGATGTACAAGTTCGGCAACGAGGCCGAGGTCATGTTCGCCTCGCACACCTGGCCGCGCTGGGGCAAGGAGCGCATCCTGCAGGTCATGCGCGGCCAGCGTGACATGTATGCCAACCTGAACAACCAGGTGCTGCATCTGGCGAACTCCGGCGTCACCATCGACCAGATCCAGAACGTCTATGCGCCGCCGAAGTCGCTGCTGCAGCTGTGGTTCGCGCGCGGCTATCACGGCAGCTACCAGCACAATGCGCGTGGCGTGATGCAGCGCTACCTGGGCTTCTGGGACCTGAACCCGGCGACGCTCGACCCGCTGTCGCCCGAGGACTCAGCGCCGATGTATGTCGAGATGATGGGCGGCACCGACAAGGTGATGGCCAAGGGCAAGGAGCTGTACGACCAGGGCAAGTATCGGCTGGCGCAGGAGATCGTCAACAAGCTCGTGCTGGCGCAGGGCACCAACCAGGCGGCGCGCGACTTGCTGGCCGACATCTTCGAGCAGCAGGGCTACCAGTACGAAAGCCCGAGCCTGCGCAACAGCTTCCTGTCGGCCGCCAAGGAACTTCGCGATGGCGTGATTCCGAAGCCGGTGGCACGGCCGGGGCCGGACTTCGTTCGCGGCACCAGCACCGAGCTGTTCCTCGAGTACCTGGGCATCCAGGTCGACAGCCGCAAGGCCGCGGGGCTGAAGTTCAAGATCAACCTGTCCACCCCCGACAACGGCGAAAAGTTCGTCATCGAAATGAGCAACGCCACGCTGACGGCGATCTCGGGCTACCAGGCCAGCGATGCGGATCTGACGCTCACGGTGAACCGCAGCGATCTGGAGCAGTTCATGCTGGGACAGGCCACCTTGGCGCAGTTGGCGCAGGCCGGCAAGGCGAAGCTCGAGGGCAACGCCCAGGTGTGGCAGCAACTGGCCGGGACGCTCGGCGCCTTCGATCCCTGGTTCGAGGTGTTCCCGGGTCCCAAGACTGCCGCGGCGCGGGCAGGGCAGCCTGCGCGCGATCCCTTCGTCGAAGTGATCCGACCACTCGCCACGGCCGACTGATTGCAATCGTTCGCCGCCAGATCGGGTGGGCGCCGTCGGGAAGTGACCTGGAAACTTGGCTGGTACGAACGCTTGAGTACGGGTCGTGACGCCGGGTCCACGCCGCTCTGTGCGGACATGCGAACCTGAGAAACAAAGGAGTGAGGCCATGATTCAAACCACAGCGACCCGTTATCTGCTGGCCATGCTGGCCGGTCTGTTGACACTGCTCTCTACTACCGCGCCCGCGTTCGCGCAGACGGCGGGTAAGAAGCCAAACATCCTGGTGATCTGGGGCGACGACATCGGCATCCATAACATCAGCGCCTACAACCTGGGCTTGATGGGCTACCGGACGCCGGGCATCGACCGCATCGCGAAGGAGGGCGCCCTCTTCACCGACGCCTATGCGCAGCAGAGCTGCACCGCCGGGCGCGCGTCGTTCATCCTCGGTCAGCACCCCTTCCGCACCGGGCTGCTGACGATCGGCATGCCCGGCTCGCCGCAGGGCATCCCGCCCTGGGCGCCGACGATCGCCACGTTGCTCAAGCCGCAGGGCTACGCCACCGGCCAGTTCGGCAAGAACCACCTCGGCGACCGCGACAACCACCTGCCGACGGTGAACGGCTTCGACGAGTTCCTGGGCAACCTGTACCACCTGAACGCCGAGGAAGAACCCGAGACCTACTACTACCCGAAGGATCCGGCCTTCCGCAAGCAGTTCGGCCCGCGCGGCGTGCTGCACACCTTTGCCGACGGCAAGGGCGGGCAGACGATCGAGGACACCGGGCCGCTGACACGCAAGCGCATGGAGACCATCGACCAGGAGATCTTCGCCGCCGAGCAGAAGTTCGTCGCCAACGCGGCCAAGGACAACAAGCCCTTCTTCGTGTGGTTCAACACCACCCGCATGCACGTGTGGACGCGCCTGGCCAAGTCGGCGGAGGGGCGCACCGGCATCGGCCTGTATCCCGACGGCATGGTCGAGCACGACGACATGGTGGCCGCGGTGCTGAAGCAACTGGATGAACTGGGCATCGCCGACAACACCATCGTCGTCTACGGCACCGACAACGGCGCCGAGACCGGCACCTGGCCCGACGGCGGCACCACGCCGTTCCACGGCGAGAAGGGCACCACCTGGGAGGGGGGCTTTCGCGTGCCGATGCTGGTGCGCTGGCCGGGCGTGATCAAGCCCGGCACGATCGTCAACGACATCTTCTCGCAGGAAGACTGGCTGCCGACCTTCCTGGCCGCGGCGGGCGAGCCGAACATCGTCGAGAAAGCCAAGGCTGGCTACACGGCCGGCGGCAAGACTTGGAAGGTGCACCTGGACGGCTACAACTTCCTGCCCTTCTTCAAGGGCGAGGTGAAGAAGGCTCCGCGTGAGGAGATCTTCTACTTCGGCGCTGGCGGCGAACTGAACGCGGTGCGCTGGAACGACTGGAAGGTGCACTTCGCGGTGCAGAACGGCAACATCGCCACGGCCGTGCGCGAAGCGCCGGGCTGGCCGGTGCTGATCAACCTGCGTGCCGACCCCTACGAGAAGGCACCGCACGAGTCGGGCATGTACATCCGCTGGTACGCCGACAACATCTGGCTGTTCGTGCCGGTGCAGCAGAAGCTCGGCGCCTTCCTGAAGACCCTGCCGGAGTTTCCGTTCCAGCAGGGCAGCAGCCTGAACGCCAGCAACATCAACTACAACTCGTTGCAGGCGATGCAGGCCATGAAGCGGCTGGGAGAGTTGGAGAACTTCGTCAGGCCGCCGCCCAACTGAGCAAGCTCATCACTGCCGTCGGCGGAAGCTCGCCGGAGACTCGCCGGTCCACTGTTCGAACGCGCGCCTGAAGCTGCGGTCGTCGGCGTAGTTCAACGCGACGGCCACGTCGCCGGTCGCAACGCCACGCGCCAGCATCTGCCGTGCGCGCTCGATCTGCACCTGCCGCGCAAGGTCGGCGTACTTCAGCCCCTCCGCTGCAAGCAGGCGGTTCAGCGTGCGTGTGCTGACGCCGATTTCGGCGGCCATCACGGCCGGTGTGCGCAGCTGGCCGCTTGGGTCGAGCAGATAGGCGCGCAGTCCGGGCGCCGAGGGTGCCAGGCCCAGCGCTGCGAGCTCGCGCTCGCAGACCTGGCGCGCCAGCGCCGCGGTCGCGCTGTCGTTGTACGGCAGAAGCGCAGCCAGCTGGCCCGCATCGAAGACCGCGCGAGCCACTTCGGCGTGGCCTGCGACCGGGCAGCCGAACTCGTGCTCCAGCCGCGCCTTGAGCTCGGCACCCAGTTCGCCTTCGAGTTCGATGCGGCGCATCCCGAACCCGCGCGTGCGCAGGTGCGTCAGCGCGTTCACCGCCGTCAGAAGGTGGTCGGTCTGCAGAAAGCTGCGCGTCTCATGATCGCCAAACAGGTCGCCGGCCACCAGCGACACCTCGTCGCCATGCGCCTCCAAGCGCACATCGAGCATCGAGCCGGCGAGTCGCTGAAATTCGACGCCGAACTTCAGGCCCTCGCCGAGGCTGCCGTGAGCCAGGATGCCCAGGCCGATCACGCCGAGGTTGGCCAGCGACTTGCGAGAGCCCGACAAGGCCGCGGTGCGATCCCCGCCACGATGGTTGGCGCGCAGCACGATCTCGCGCGCCTGCAGGAAGTTGATGCGCTGGCCCGGCAGTGGCTGCCCACGGTGGTCGAACTCGAAGCCGCGGAAAACCTCCTCGATATGCCAGTTCTGCTCGGCCGCGACGCTGAGCAAGCCGGAAAACGGATGCATCGGGATCACCGCATCGCGCGCGCTCGGTAGCGTGCGTTGCGAACCTTGCAGCCCCGGCGTGGTCGTGGCAACGGTTGTCCCGTTGGCTGGCGGCCGTTGTCCTTGTGGCTGCATGAGCGCCAGTCTACGCTTGCGCCTCGTGCATCGCGGGTCCGCTTTGACGGCTGCGATGCCCCGCACAACCAGTGCGACCGTGGTCGCGCACGTCCACCCCGTCCTTGTTACTCGACTGGGCAAGCGGCGTCCCGAACGGACGCACCGATGGCGGGCGCAAGATCAATCCCTCTGAAAGAGCGTGACCATGTCAACGATGGAATTCGACTATGTGGTCGTCGGCGGCGGTTCCGCCGGCTGCGCACTGGCAGCCCGGTTGAGCGAGGACCAGCGTGTCGGTGTGCCTGCTGGAAGCGGGCGGGCCGACAAGAGCATCTTATCCACGCGCCGGCCGGCGTCGTCGCGATGCTGCCGACCAGTTCAACAACTGGGCCTTCAAGACCGTGCCGCAGCGGGGCCTGAACGGCCGCCTGGGCTACCAGCCGCGCGGCAAGGTGCTGGGCGGCTCGAGCTCGACCAACGCCATGCTCTACGTGCGCGGCAATCGCTGGGACTACGACCACTGGGCCGAGCCTGGGCAACGAGGGCTGGTCCTACGAACGGTGCTGCCGTACTTCAAGCGCGCGGAGAACAACGAGGACCATGGCGCCAACGAATACCACGGCGCAGGCGGCCCGCTGAACGTGACCTAACTGCGCAGCCCAGCCCGCTGAACCAGATGTTCCTCGCGCCGCGGCGGCGTGAACGGCATGCCGCTAAACCAGGACTACAACGGCGCCGAGCAGGCCGGCGCCTTCATGTACCAGGTGACGCACAAGAACGGCGAACGCTGCAGCGCCGCCAAGGGCTACCTGACGCCGCAACTGTCGCGCCGCAACCTGGCGGTAAGCTGCCCGCGCCGAGTCGAGCGCATCCTGTTCGAACGGCAAGCGCGCCGTCGGCGTCGACGTTCTGCAGGGCAACGAGTGCAGCAAGTGCGCGCGCGGCGCGAGGTGATCGTCGCCGCGGGCGCCTTCGGCTCGCCGCAACTGCTGCAGCTGTCAGGCATCGGCGCCGGGGAGCAGCTGCACGCGCAGGGCATCCCGGTGACGCAGGCCTGCCCGGCGTCGGCCGAACCTGCAGGACCACATCGACTATGTGCAGAGCTGCGCGACCCGCAGCGACACCCAGACCTTCGGCGTGTCGCTGCGCGGCACGGCCAAGCTGACCAGCGCCGATGTTCGAGTGGAAGAAGCAGCGCCCGGCATGATCACCAGCACCATCGCCGAAGCCGGCGCATTCTTCCGCTCGCACGCCGACCTGCCCGCAGCCCGACCTGCAATTGGTGTTCGTGATGGGCATCGTCGACGACCACAGCCGCAAGCTGCATCTCGGCCACGGCATATTCCTGCCACGTCGACGTGCTGCGGCCGCTACAGCCGCGGCACGGTCGGGTTGGCGCAGCCGCGATGCGCGCGACGCACCGCTGATCGATCCGAACTTCCTCGACGACGAGCGCGATCTGGAGCTGCTGGTCAAGGGCGCGCAGAAGCAGAGGCCATGCTCGAATCGACGCCCTTCGACGCCTGGCGCGGCAAGATGTTCTACCCGGTGCGCGCCGACGACGCGGCCGCCATCGAGCCGACATCCGCAACCGCGCCGACACGCAATACCACCCGGTAGGTACCTGCAAGATGGGGCCCGCGGCCGACCCGATGGCGGTGGTCGATGCAGCGGCTGCGGGTGCGCGGCGTGAGGGCCTGCGCGTGGCCGACGCGTCGATCATGCCCACGCTGATCGGCGGCAATACCAATGCGCCGACGATCATGATCGGCGAGAAGGCCGCCGAGATGATCCGCCGGCCGGCGGCCGTCGGGCAGAGCTGGCGCCAGGCCGCCTGAACCGCGCCTGACGCGGGGCAGCTGCTGTGGCGATGAAAGCGACGAGAATCGCCCGCTCGCCAACGTCCGGGCCAGCCATGGCCCAAGCCCACAGTGCCCGACTCCACATCTTCGCGCCGCACCCGCGCGCCTGCTCAGCGGACCTCTGGCAAGCCTGAACGTCCCGCCGGCGCAGAGTCCCGCCCATCGCGCGGGCGCGGCGCGCCGCCGCCCGCACCGTCCAAGCTAGGCACCGCCCCGCACACCCGCGCGCCCCCTGCCGCGGCCAAAGTGCTGGGCAGGCATGGCAAGCGCGCGCTGCAAGGTGCTGGAAGCCTTGCGCAGCAGGCCGTGCAACTGCCAGAGGCGGTGGCACAGCTGGTGTCGGCCTTCGTGCCTCTGACCCGTCTGCTGGCGCGACAGTCGCCCATCGATGGCAAGGAGCTCGCGCGCGAGATCGACGGCATCTTCGCAGTGCTCTATGCGCATCCGTTGACCGCGCAGGCGCGCCGCCTGACTGTCTACCTGCGCGCACGCAACCTGCTGCCGAACGAGGGCACGACGGAGAACCTGATCCGCTACGTGCTGCACGAGGCCGTCGCGCGCTCGCCGATCGCGGTGCCGCAGCAGATCATCGACGAGTTCTGGAGCTTCTTCCACGAACTGATGGCCGAACCCGAACTGCGCGGGCTCGCCGACCTGGGGCTGGATGTCGCGCGGCTGCTGTTGCGCGCCTACGAACCGCTATTGGTGGAGTTGATCAACGAGCTGAAGGACATCTTCTTCAGCAACCAGGACCGCATTGACGCGCTGCTGCGCAAGGTGCGCGTGGTGCGACGCGACCTGACGATCATCCGCCGCCAGATCAAGGCCCTGCGCTACATCAAGCCGTTCCTCCAGACCGACGCGAAGGATTTCAAGGGCCAGGCGCAGATCGTCGCGAAGATGGTGCGCGAATTCGGCCCCTTCTTCATCAAGATGGCGCAGGTGGCGGCGGCGACGGCGGATTTCCTGCCCGAGGAGATTGCCAGGGAATTGAAGGTCTTCCAGGAGGACGTGCCGCCGATGTCGGCCGACGAAGCCCGTCAGGCCATTGCCGACAGCTTCGGGCAGCCACCGGAGGAGAGGTACTTCGGCTTCAATGCCGCGCGTCCGCTGAAGTCGGGCTCGATTGGTTCGGTCTATCTGGCCCGCATGCCGATGACCGTCGACGGCATCGAGCGCCTGGTTCCGGTGATCGTCAAGGTCGGCCGGCACAACCTGGACCGTGAATTCCTGATGGGCAAGACCTCGATCGGCCTGATGCTGCTGTCCAGCCAGTATTGGGCACCGCATGGCAAGCTGACGCCGTTCCTGAAGGCCATGACCACGCAGATCGACGGCTTCATCGAGGGTTTCCGCGCCGAGCTGCAGTTCGAGCGTGAAGCCGCTGTGCAGGCCGCGTTCGCGCGGCGCGCGCAGTGCAGTGCGGTGTGGCGCGTGCCGCGGGTCTACGGCGCCAGCGAGCGTGTCATCGAGATGGAGTACGTCGAAGGTGCGGTGAACATTGCCCGCGCCGTCGAACATTTCAGGCCTGCAGACACCACCGCCTACCGGCGTCGGCTGGCGTCGCGCTTGCTGTTCACCCTGATGAGCCAGGTCTTCGTGCATCGGGAACTGCATGGCGATCTGCATCCGGGCAATGTGCTGGTCGACAAGATGGGGCGGCTGCATCTGATCGACTGGGGCAACACCGTGCCGCTGGGCGGCATGCTGGCACCGGCGTGGCGCTACATGAAGGGCGTGCTTGCCGCCGATCCCGATGCCGTGACCGACGCGTTGATTGCCATGGCCACCGAGCCCGAATCGCTCCAGGCGCGGCGCGCGCAAATCCGGCAGACCCTGGCCCGCACACTGCAGAAGAAGGGCATTGCCCCGCTGCCGCTTCACTTCGGTTGGGCGCTATACCGCGAAGGTCCGGACGGCTGGCTCAAACGCGCCAACCTGCTCGGCCATCTGATGTCGAACACGCAGCACCTCGGCCTGGTGGTGCGCGCCGAGTACCTGCACCTGTCGCGTGCGATCGCGGCGCTGCTCGGCACGCTGGCCGGCTTGTACAGCGGCGTGCCGCACTGGCGTGTGGCAGCCGATGTGCTGCTGGCGCTGCAGCGCTTCCCTGCGTCCTTGCTGCGTGATGGCCTGCGTGGCAGCACCGACGCTGCTCGTCGACAAGCAGGCGAACTGCTGCGCCGGACCTTGCTCGCGTCACCGAGAGCCGTGACAGCGTCGTAGGCCGGCTCGGCCGCGCCGTCGCGTCTGGCTTCATCGCTTTCGGTGGGAAACTTGCCGAATTGTCCCGCGGGTGACCTCGCGTCGAGGTACCACAATGGAAACACCCCCTTTGCCAGCCATCGTGCAAGCGGTGCGCACACCGCGCTCTGCCGCGGTGGCGGGCGTCGTGTTCGCGCTGCTGTACGGTGCGGCGTTGGCGCTGGTGCGCATGGCCTTCCCAGGTGGCATCACGCAGCCAAGCGATTGGGTCGCCGAACGCGTGAACAGCCTGTCGGTCGCCGTGCACTTGGTGGCCTATGCCGGCATCGCATTTCTGTGGTTCATGGGCGTGGTGCGCACGCGCATCGGTGCGCGTGAAGATCGCTTCCTGTCCACCGTCTTCATGGGCAGCGGCTACCTGTTCCTGGCGACGACCTTCGCCGCGGGTGCGCTGGCCTCGGGAGTGATGCACCTGCATGCACAGTCGGCGGGCAGCGCCACCGCCGATGCCGGCTTCGCGCTCGGCACACGGACTGCGTTTGAACTGGTGAACCTGTATTCGGTGCGCATGGCTGGCGTGTTCATGTTCTCGTTCGGCACGCTCGGGCTGCGCACCGGCGCCATGCCGCGCAACTTCGTCTGGCTGACCTACCTGCTGGCGGCCGTGCTGTTGCTGAGCATTTCGTACACGCTGTGGGTTGTGCTGGTCTTCCCGCTGTGGGTGCTGGGGCTCAGCATCTACCTGCTGGTGCAAGGCGTCGGCCCGGCAGCGCAGCTGGACCGCTGAGCACGCGGAAACACTCTCAGCGCATCGTGGCGGTTGCCGTCGGAGGCTGCGCATCGAAGCTGCCGCCCAGCGCCTGCACCAGCTGCACGCGGTTCGTGCGCTGCGCGGCGCGCAGTTTGATCAAGGTTGCCTCGCTCGCCAGCTGCGCAGTCTGCAACTGCGCCACCCACAGCAGGTCGCGGCGGCCCGCCTTGTACTGGATGGTGGCGATGCGCACGGCCTCGCCGCGATCGGTCGCCGCCTTGGTGTCCAGCGGCAGTTGCAGCGCCAGCAGCCGCTCGTTTGCCAGGCTGTTCTCGACTTCCTTGAAGGCGGCGAGCACGACCGCGCCGTAGCGTGCCACCGTCTGCAGCTGTTGCGCGGTGGCGATCTCGACCTTGGCCTGCAACGCACCGCCTTCGTAGATCGGGATCGACACGCCGATGCCGGCCGAGGCCAGCCAGGGGTTGAGCTGCAGCAGCGACAGCACCTGGTCGCCCAGCCGGCCGCCGGCCAGCGACAGCGAGAACTCGGGCAACAGCGCCAGCTGCGCGGCTTCTTCGCGACGGAAGGCGACCAGCACCTCACGCTCAGCGGCGAGCAGATCGGGCCGGCGTTCGAGCAATGCCGAGGGCACTCCCGTGCCGGCCAGCGGCGGCAGCGCCGGGTACACCGCGGCCACCTCGATCTCGGCGGCCGGGTAGCGGCCGAGCAGCACCTCGAGCCCGCGTCGCGCTTCGCCAAACGCCTCCTCGGCACGCGCGGTCTCGCTTTGCGCCGTCTCCAGCTTGGCGCGCACGTCGACCACGTCCAGATCGGAGTCCTTGCCGGCATTGCGTCGCAGCTGCACCAGCGAGAGCAGGTCGCCGTAGATCGCGACCGCGCGCTGATTGAGAGCCACGACCTGCCGCGCCTCGACGCACAGGTACCACAGCTTGGCCGTCGTCGCGGCCAGCGATTGGCGTGCATAGGCATAGTCCAGCGCCACCGCTTCGGCGTTGGCCTCGGAGGCCGCACGCTGCGCGCGCAGCCGCCCCCAGACGTCGAGCTCCCAGGCCACGCCGAGGAAGGCGGTGCTGCTGCTGGAGCTGCCGTTGTCCTGGTCGTGCGTGGCGGTGGCGCCGAGCTGCAGGCCGACCCACGGCTGCAGCCGCGAGCCGACCACCACCACCGCCTGCTGCGCGATGGCCACCTGCGTCGCGGCGGCGCGCAGGTCCGGGTTGTGGGCGATGGCCTCGGCGACGATGGCATTCAGCGCGGCGTCGTCGAAGGCCTTCAGCCAGTCGTTGTTGACTTCGCGGCCGCGCGCATCGGCACGCCACGTGGGCGGGATGCGCGTGTCGCTCGGCAGCGCCTGCCCAACCACATCGGTGTGCGCCGGCGGCGTCTTCAGCGCACAGCTGGCGAGCAGCGCTGCGGCGATCAGGGGTGTGAGTCGCATCAGCCGGAGAACGGATACAGCCAGTTGTACCAGGTGTAGGAGCGGATCGCGATCTTGCGCAGCGCCACGAAGGCGCTGTCCGGGTTGGTGAAGATCGCGGCCCGCCCCTGCGTGCCGATCGGGAACTTCGCCTGGTCGGCATCGTCCAGCGTGATCGCCACGACGAACTGCCCTTGAGGCACCTCGCTGGGCACATAGTTGAAGCTGGGCAGGGTGCCGCTGGGCAGCAGCTGCCCGGCCCCGCTGCCCTGCCAGATCGCCGCCACCTTGCCCGGCCAGATCTGTCCCGGATACAGGTCCAGTGCCACCTCCACAACCTGGCCAGGCTTGACGTACTTCAGGTTCTCCTGGAAGTAGTTGGCGAGCAGGTAGCGGTCGGCATCGCAGATGAAGGAGGCGATCGCGCCGAAGCGCACATCGCCGGCCACCATGCCGGGGCGCACCTGCAGATTCATGATGTAGCCGTCCTCAGGTGCCACCATCAGCGTGTTGTCCAGGTAGTAGCGGGCCTGGTCGAGCTCGGCCTGGATGGCGGCCACCGTGGTGTTGACGCCGCCAATCTCGGAGGTGTAGCGCAGCCGCGCGCGCACCTCCTCGGCCTGCGCCTCCTTGATCGAGGCGTCGTTGGCGGCGACCTGGGCGTTCCACTTCTGCACGTCCTCGTCCGGACCGGCGCCGCTCTTCGCGAGCTGGGTGGACAGTTGCAGCTGGTACTGGGAGTACGCCAGGTCGGCCTTGAACTTGGCGATCTTCTGCGCGTTGATCGCGGTGTCCGCCTTCAGCACCAGCACGTCCTGCTTGGCCTTGGCGAGTTGCGCCTCGAGTTGCCGGACCTTGTATTCGTAAGGGCGTCGGTCGAACTGGAACAGCGGCGTGCCGCGCTTGACGGGCACGTTCGGCTCGACCAGCACGGCGGTGACGAGCGTCGGCTCGGCCAGCCGCGGGGTCAGCTGGATCGTGCGCTGGATGACCCGCGCCTCGGTCGAGGTCGGCGACACGTAGCGCAGGCCGATCAGGAAGATGATGCCCAGGTGCAATACGAAGAAGGTCGAGAAGAAGCCCCAGGCGATGGTGAACTTGAGCCACCTGAACTTGAAGAACACCAGCCAGACGATGAAGGCGTAGGCGAAGAGCAGGACGAAGCCGAGCAGCATCGGTCGCTCCGGTCAGCCTGCCGCGCCGCCCGGCGCCGGGTTTGGCGGCGGCGCAGCTTCGTGAGGCGCGGCTGCCACAGCCGTCGCTTTGCCGTGCCCGGCTTCGGCACGTGGCCCATCTCTCAGACGTGCCATCTCTTCGTCGATGGCCCTGGCCTCTTCGCGCGGAAAGCGCCGCACATCGACGATGTCGGTCGGCTTGAACGCCCAGATCAACGCCTGGATCCACGGCAGCACCGTGGGCAGCAATCCTGCCCAGCCCATCAGCTTGACGGCTTCGGCCTCGGGGTGCTTGCGCGCCAGCGCGATGCGCCCGGGCAGGCCGGCGATCCAGATGTAGGTCAGCACACCCGCGCCACCGGCCAGAAAGGCGGTGGCGAAGGTCGCGTAGTCCCAGAAGTCGAGTTCGAAGCCGAGCATGGTGTTCTCTTCAGTTCACTGCACCAGACCAGAATAGTAGGCGGCAAGCTGCGCGATTTCGGCGTCGCTCAGCTGGCGCGCCACGCTGCGCATCTGCTCGCTGATGTCGTTGTGCCGGCTGCCCGACTTGAAGGCCAGCAGCTGCTGCTCGAGGTAGGCGCGCTGCTGGCCTTGCAAGCCCGGCGCGCCGGCGTCTGGCCCAGCGGCCCATGGCACGCGGCGCAGGACGCGATGCCGCGCAGCGGCGCGCCGACCTCGGCCAGCGCCTCGCCGCCGCGTCGGCCACGTCCGCCTTGGCACCGCCGGCGGCCAGCGGGTTCGGCAACGCCGCAAAGTGCGCCGCCAGGTCGATCATCTGCTGCTGCGACAAGGGCGCGACGAACACGCCCATCACCGCGGCATTGCGCTTGCCGCTCTTGAAGTCCTCGAGCTGCTTGTAGATCGCCGCGGCGCTGTGGCCGGCCAGGTTCGGGATGGCCGCGTCGACGCTGATCGCCGTTCGCGCCATGGCAGTTGTTGCAGGCGGTGGCCGATGCCGCGCCTCGCGCCGGGTCGCCGTCGCGTCAACAGCTCGCGCGTCGCGGGGGTCCAGGCCACGGTGGAGCTCTGGCACGCCGGGCGGCACCGCCGCGCGCGCGCTGGTGCCGCCCGGCAGGCCGACCGCGCGGCAGATCGACGTCCCACAAACCCGCTCGCCTGCCCGCGCTGCGCCGACGGCAGCCAGACGAAACCCACCACCACGGCGGCCACGAACAGTGCGACCGTGGCGCCGATCCACACCGCGAAGCGCGAATCAGCGCAAAGCGCGGAGGCCGTTGCTCATCGCGCCTGCACCCGGATACGCGGGAACGCCGGTGTCCTGCAGGAACAGGAACTGCGCCAGCGGGTAGCCGTAGTTGGCCACCGTCAGCGCCAGCACCAGCAGCACCCAGATCCGAAAGCCGTTCAGCGAGGCCGGCAGGCTGCGCGGCGGGTGCACTGCCAGCGAGAAGTGTCAACGGCGGCACCACCGTCACCGGCCCGCGATGCGACGCCAGCAGCACACCGAGCAGCAGCAGCGCAGAGAACACCAGCACGAAGCCGCCGAGCGCGGAGAGGCTGACCCAGATCGCCTGCGGCGCCAGCGCCGGGTCGCTGAAGTCGTAGTAGGCCATGCGCCGCGGCTGGCCCATCACGCCGACCGCGTGCCACGGCAGCGTGGTCAGCAGCATGCCGACGAACCAGGTCCACAGCTGCAGCCGCACCAGCTTCGAGCGAGACCAGCGGCCGGCCGGTCAGGCGCGGCCACAGTTCGTAGGCGATGGCGAAGTACATGATGACGATCGAGCCGCCGTAGATCAGATGGAAGTGGCCGGTGACCCACTGCGTGTTGTGGATGCTCGAGTTCAGCGCGTAGCTCATGTTGATCAGCCCGCTGGCGCCGCCGAGGCCGAGCATCAGCAGCGAGAAGCCCGGCAGCGAGCACGAACGGCCGGTCCCAGGGCAGCGCGGCGACCCAGCCGAACAGGCCGCGCCCGCCGCGCAGCCGCCCGGCAATCTCCAGCGAAGCGCAGATGGTGAAGATGGTCAGCAAGGTCGGCACCGCCACCATGCCGGTGAACACCGCGTGCAGGAACTTGAAGCCGGCGCCGATCTGCGGGTCGGCAAACAGGTGATGGATGCCGATCGGCATCGAGAAGATCAGCAGCTGCAGGAAGGCGATGCGGCCCATCTTGTCGCTGTACAGACGCCCGCCGGCGGCCTGCGGCAGCAGCACGTAGAACGCGATGTAGGTCGGGAATCAGCCAGAAGTAGACGATGGCGTGCAGCGTCCACGAGAACAGCACCCGCGCCAGCCCGGCGTCGATGGTCGCGGTCCAGCCGAAGGCGTTGGGCAGGATCAGGAAAATGATCTCGGCGCCGACGCCAAGCGAGGTCCAGGCCCACAGCAGCGCGCCGGCCGTGGTGGCGAACATCGCCAGCGGCACCGGCAGCCCCGGATGGTCGCGCTTCCAGCGCCTGAAGTGCGAGACCATCAAGCGCGATCCAGATCCACGAGCCGGCCACCGCGATCAGGATGCCGAGGTAGTACCAGGCGCTGCCGAGTCAGCGGCGGGTAGAAGGTGTAGAGCACGGTGGCCTCGCCGGCGGCGACGGTGGCCATGCGCCATCGCCGCGCCGGCGATGACCAGCCAGAACGCCGACCCAGGCCAGCGCATGCCGTGCAGCGGCCGGCCGAGCGAGACCGCGCACATCGCATAGCCGAAGCCCATCGCGATCAGCGTCGGGAAGACGTAGGCGAAGCGTGCTGCCGTGCGCCGTGACGGCGCGGTAGTACAGCTCGGGGTCGACCCAAGCGTGCAGCGGGCTGCGCACCAGCATCTGCCAGGCGCCGAGCGGAATCGCCACCGCGAAGGCGATGAACGCGGCCCAGAAGTGCGCCAGCACGAGGCGCTCACTGCCGTGCACAGGAAGCCCTCGGTTGAGCGCCGTAGAGGCGCGCGTACTCGGTGCGATCGACCACCTTGACGCGCGCCCACATCGCCTTCGTGGCCGACGCTGCAGTATTCGTGGCACGGCATCAGGTGTTCGCCGGGCTTGTCGAAGCGCGTGCGCACCTCGGACGACGAAGCCGGGCACGCACCATGCGTTGACGTTGGTGCCGGCGATCAGGAAGCCGTGGATCACGTCCGGGCTGGTGGCGCGGATGACCACCTGCGTGTCGGTCGGCACGACGATGCACTGCGGCACGAACGAATACTGCTGCGCGAGCACGCGCACCGACGGCCGTGCCGTCCGGCTGCATCGCCGTGCCGAGGTTGGATTCGACGAACTCGCCCGCCAGGTGCAGCCGGCTGGCGTCGATGGTCTCGACGTTCGACGGCGGCTGCGCGGCCCAGTGCAGGCCGCTGAAGATGATGACCGCGAAGACGAAGGCGACGATGCCGGCGACGACGTAGGCCCAGCGGCGTTCGAAGCGATCGACGACTGTCTTCGGGCGAGGGGCTGGCCAGCTCAGCCAACGGCGCCTCGCGGCAGGAAGACGAAGAAGAAGAAAGCAACCAGATCGCCAGCAGCACGGCCACCGCCGAGCCCGGCCACGGCCACGGCGCCGCGTGGCCCTCCGGCGACGATCTGCTGCAACTCGTCCGCGCTGCCGTTCAGCCGGGCGACGTTCTCGCTCCGGAATGCGGCCGAGACGTGGCTCGGCACGTCGGTCCGGGTTCAGACTTCGCGGACATAGGTCTGCAGGTGCTCGCAGGCGCTCTTGAACATCGCGTCGAAGTACATGTGCGACAGCGGGCCGCCGGCTGCCACCGGCAACCGCGGCTCGATGCCGACCCGGTAGGTGAAGCGGGTCTTGCCCGGCGCGGTTTCCTCCAGCAGGTAGTCCTCGGCCAGCGCGTGCGCCAGCGGCATCGACGTGCCGGTCAGGTAGAAGGTGCAGCGGCGGTCGGGCTCCCAGCGGTAGAAGTGTTCGAACACCGTGGCCGTGGCCATCGTCACGGTGCGCGTCGTGCCGACGCCGTAGGGCTTGGGGCTGGTCCACTCGACCTTGTGGATGGCGTGGAACCACTTGGGCCATGAGTTCTCGTCGTCGAAGATCGCGAACACCTTGGCCGCTGTCGCGTCGAGATCGACCACATGCTCGAAAGCGCATCGGTGCGGTGTCGAAGAAGCGAGTCGTCGACGGGATGGCAATCGAAGTGCATGGCAAAGTCCTTTCGGTCGGGTTGTCGTCAAGGCCAGCGGCTCGGGTCGCTTGGTCGCGGCCAACGCCGCGAGCACGGTGTCGGGGCCGGAACGGCACCGAGCGCAGCCGCGCGCCGGTGGCGTCGAACACCGCATTCGACGATCGCCGACGGCACCACCGACGTGGTCGGCTCGCCGGCGCCCCACGGCACTTCGTCAGGCCGGTCGATCAGCTCGATGCTGCACCTGCGGCACCTCGGGGAAGGTCAGGATCGGGTAGCTGCCCCAGTTCAGGCTGGTCACCGCGCTGCGGCTGAAGGTCAGCTTCTCGACCAGGGTGCGGCTCGTGGCCTGCACGACGTTGCCCTCGATCTGGTTGCGCAGGCCGTCGGGGTTGATGATCTGGCCGCAGTCGTGCACGACGAACACGCGCTCGACCTTGATGTGGCCGGTCTGCGGTCGACGTCACGTCGGCGACGATGCCGACATAGGTGCGCACCAGTTCGTACTTGGTAGTACGACACGCCGCGCCCGCGCGCGATCGTCGCCGCTGTCGCGCGGTCGGCGTGCCGCGCGGCTGCCACTTCGCGAACTGCCGCAGCCGGTCGAGCAGCTCCAGCCCGCGCGCATCCTTCAGATGGCGACGCCGAATCTCGAACGGGTCGACGTCGGTCAGCCGCGGCGATCTCGTCGAGAAAGCTCTCGTTGCCGAAGGTGTTCTGCATGCGCCCCGGCGCGCGGATCCACGCCGCCGGCAGCGGCGTGTCGACCAGCCAGTGCGCGGTCAGCCGGCTGTACGGCAGCGTGTAGGGCAGGCCGAGGCCGGGCTTGTAGAGTGCCGGACTCGTGCGCCGGGCCGAACTTCGGCAGGTCGGCGAGCATGGCTGCGAGCAGCGTCGACGCCGGAGCGGTCGCATCGGCCGTTCGGGCAGATAGATGTCGGCGTTCCAGTCGGCGATGCGTCCCTGGGCATCGATACGCGGCGCGATAGTCGAGCAGGGTCGGCGGGCCCTTCGGGTCCCAGCCGTGCTCGTCCTCGCGCATCCATTGCAGCCGCACCGGCTGGCCGATCTCCATCGCGATCAGCGCCGCCTCGGACGAGCAGTCGTCGGCGCCGTTGCGGCCATAGCAGCCGGCGCCTTCGACATAGATGCACGCAGCTTGTCCTCGGCTCAGGCCGCAGCATCGTGGCGAGTTGCTTCGCAGCAGGTGGCTGGCCTGCGACGGCGTCCACACCGTCAGCTGGCCGTCCTTGAAGCTCGGCCACCGCGCACGACGGGCCGATCGAGCCGTGCGTGTTGTAGCGGCATGTCGTAGGTGGCCTGCAAGCGTCTTGCCGGCGCTCGGCAGCGCATCGGCGCTGCGCCCCCGCTGTGCAGCACCTCGGTCGCGGTCCGACCTTCGATTGGCGGACGTATTCGAAGCAGCTCGGACTTGTTCGGGCAGGCCGGCCCAGTCGGACCACTTCGCGTCGATGGTCGTCGACGCACGGATCGCGGCCCATTCGTTGCTCGCGACCACGGCCAGGAAGTCGCCCTTGCGCACCGCGCGCAGGTAGCCGGGGATCTTGCGGCAGGCGTCGTCGTTCACCGAGCTCAGCAGCGTCGCGCTTGCACGCCCGCCGGATGCACCATGCGCGCGTGCAGCATGCCCGGCAGCTTGACGTCCTGCACGAAGTCGAAGCTGCCGAAGACCTTGGCCGGAATGTCGAGCCGGGGGACCGGCTTGCCGACGATCGTGTAGTCCTTCGGGGTCCTTCAGCGGCGCGGCCGGGTCCAGCTTCATCGTGCAGCTGGCGCCCGCCGACGCAGCTCGGCGTACGACAGCGAACGGCTGCCGTCGCGCACGGCGACGATGCCGTCGCGTGCGACGCAGTTCGGCCTTGGCGACGCCGAGCCGAGCGCGCGCGCCTGGTCGAGCAGCGCCTCGCGCGCGGTGGCCGCCGCGCGCCGGATCTGCATGCCGCCGTCCTGGATCGACAGGCTGGCATAGGTCGGCCCCTGGTCGGGGTGAGCTGCGTGTCGCCCTGGATCGTCGTCACCCGCGCGAACGGCACCGACAGTTCTTCGGCGGCGATCTGCGTGATGGCGGTGAGCACGCCGGTGCCGAGCTCGACCTTGCCCGAATAGAGCGTCACCCGCCCCTGGCCGTCGATGGCGATGAAGCCGCCGACCTCGTCGGCCGAGACGCGTCTTGTCGGTGCCGCGCGCGGTCTGCGCGTCGACGGCTCGCGGCGCGAAGCCGAAGCTCACCACCAGCGCGCCGCCGGCCTTCAGGAGCTCGCGGCGCGCGAGCGGGAGCGTCGAGCATCGTGGTCACCGGCTCAGGCCATCTTCTCGGCAGCGCGCATCACCGCGCGCAGGATGCGCACGTGCGTGCCGCATTTGCACAGGTTGCCGGCCAGCGCCTGGCGCACCTGGTCCTCGGTGGGGCGCTTGGTCGTCTTCAGGAAGGCCGCTGCCTGCATGATCATGCCGTTGATGCAATAGCCGCACTGCGCGGCCTGCTCGTCGATGAAGGCCTGCTGCAGCGGATGCGGCTTGTCGGGCGTGCCGAGCCCTTCGAGCGTGACCACCTCGGCGCCGGCCACCGCCGACACCGGCATCACGCAGCAGCGCAGCGCCTCGCCGTAGTAGTGCACCGTGCAGGCGCCGCACTGCGCCAGCCCGCAGCCGAAGTGGAGGCCGTGCAGGCCGAGCTCGTCGCGCAACGCGTACAGCAGCGGCATGCTCGGGTCTTCGATCTGCAGCGTGCGCGGCGTGCCGTTGACGGTGAGCTTGATCGTGGTGGTCATGGAGCTTGTTCAGCGAGCCAGCGGCTTGCTTCACGGGGTTTCGTGGTCCGTCACGGCCTGGGGCATCAGAAGTAGAAGGTCAACCGGCCGTAGAGGATGTACTGGTACAGCGGGTCGTCCTTGACCAGCGCGTACGCCGCGCCCAGACCGAGTTCGGTGGCTTTGGTCAGACGCTTGATCAACATCAGGTCGATCGGCACGAACCACTTGTGCGTCACCTCGTTGTAGCTGATGCCGTTCTCCGGATAGGTGACGAGCGACCAGCTGTCGGGCAATGCAACGGTGACG
This sequence comes from uncultured beta proteobacterium, assembly GCA_963837675.1. Taxonomy (GTDB): domain Bacteria; phylum Pseudomonadota; class Gammaproteobacteria; order Burkholderiales; family Burkholderiaceae_C; genus Rubrivivax. The sequence continues at coordinate 195,762 of CAWIOH010000017.1, forward strand.
ATGGGGTAGAGATCCAGCTTGCGGATCTTGCCCGCACCCGGTGCGGTGGCGTGGTAGCTCATGAAGTAGCGTGCGACCGGGCTGAGCGTGATGCCGTGCTCGGGCATCGCGTAGTCCATGCTCAGCGCAGGCGCCCACTGGTACTGCTCGGAGCCGAAGGGGCTGGCCCCGCCGGTCGGGAACACCAGGCGCACGCTGGCCCACATCCTGAGGTTCGGGGCCAGTTCCGGCGAGCTGAGGATCTCCTCGGCAAACCAGTCGCCGATGCCCGCCTTCCACTGGCCCGCCGGGTTGTCGGTGCCGACTTCGTCGGTGTAGGACAGCGGCAGGTCGATGCGCTGCGTGAACGTCCAGCCCCGGGACAGCTCGAACGGGATATAGAAGCGCGGCTGGTACTGCCATTGCCCGCTCTGGTCGGTATTGCGCTGGTAGGACAGCCAGTTGTCGAAACGCACGGTGCCGAGTTGCTGCGCCGTCGCGCTGCCGCCAGTGGCCAAGGCCAGCCAGCACACGATTGCGGCGAGTCGCTTGCACATCAGGCCCTGGTCGAGCCCTGTCAGCGCCAGACGGCGCGCCACGACGAGTTGATATGCACCCACGCCTGGTTGTCAGCGGCCAGGCCTGGCTCGTCGGATGTGTGCCAGCCGTCGATGCGCAACACCAGGCCCTCAGCCTCGGTCGCATCGGTCAACGTCGCCGCTGAATCGACGCCCAGGGGTTCCATGGGGATCCTCCCGGTCACGGGCAGTGCGAGCTGCGCAAAGGCCGGCACGGAGGCCACGCTGGCACAACCGGCCAGGAACGATCTACGGCTGAACATGGCTGTACTCCGTTGAGCGGTGATCCGATGCCGGCAGCTGCGTGGCCAGCGACGAAGCGCGGAAAGCGGCAGTGTCGCCCCAGCGCTCGTGGGCCTGCGCGCACAGTCGCGCCGCAGCGGCCACTTCGCCGGCAGCGAGCGCCGTCGAATGCGCCTGCTCGAAGGCACGCAGGGTCGCTCGGTTGGCCAGGTTCAGTCGTGCCAGCGTCGAAGGCCCGTGCAGCGTCACCGCCACTGCCCGCATAGAACTCCGCGCCGTGGTCGGCAAACGCAAGCGGATGCTTGGCGAGCAGCGCCTCGAATCCAGCGCGGGCGGCCGCGAGCTGCCGCGCCGCTTCGGCCGTTTCGCCCGCCGCCTGCGCGATGTCGGCGAGGCGCCAGGACGACTTCGGGGTCGCCGCTGTCCAGCACGGGTGCGAGCAGCGTGCGGCGTCGTGCAGCGCGCCCCTGTCTCGAGATCAGATCTCCGCCAGATGCACCCGCGCCTTCACGTAGCACGGCAGGTAGTCGATCGCGCGTGCGATACCACGCGTGGCCGCCGATCCGCGTTGCGGCGCCGGCACGCTTTCGCCCCACAGCACACCGAGCTGAAACGCACACCCAGGCCGGCGCAAACGGCGAGACGTCCGGATACGTGCGCAGCGCGTCGCTGGTAGGTGCGATCGGCTTCGTCGAAGTCGCCCAGATCCGCGAGCAGCGCAGCCGAGCGGGATGCGCTCTTCCCAATGTCCCGGCCGCGCAGCACGTGCGCGCCGCGCCGCAAGCACGGCGGACAAGTTCTCGCCGGTGGCCTGGTCGATGCTCAGCAACAGCCGATCGGTGGCCTCCGACGGCGCGCCGCAGTGCCACTGCCTGCGCCACGGCTTTCCTGGCCTCGGCGAAGCGATGCGTGCGAGCACGCGACTTGCGCGGCGATGAGCGCCGTGCGCGCCGGAGTCCGGGCTCGGCGCGAATGCCAGTTCGTTGGCGAGCATCTCGAGCCGGTCGAAGGCGGCGAGATCGCCGGTGAACTGCGCCGTCAATTGCTCCTGCTCGACGATCAGCTCGGCAACGCCGGCTTGCTCGGGTGCGCGCCAGAACCGGTTCCAGGACCGCTGCCGTGCGCTTTCCAGGTTGATCGCGGCGATGTCGCCCGCCGTCACGGCCACGCGTGCGAGCTCGACTGTCGGCGGCTTCGACGTCATCGCGATCATCCGAACCGCTTCTTCAGGCTTTCGAGGCCCACCTTCTGCAGGGTGGCCACGATGGTCCGGATGATGAGGGTCGGCTGGCCATCCGACAGGTACTGCACGCGCCACGTCACCGTGCTGCCGCCGCCCTTCGGCGCGACCTCCAGAACCCCCGTGTAGTTCGACGCCCCCATGCCGGTGACGCCGGAGTAGCGATACTGGCGCCGCGCGCTGTCGGTCGCGTCGAGGCGCTCGATGATGGTCTTGCCGTCGATGGTCTCGACCGTGCGCAGTTGGCCGACACCCGTCCCGGTCAAGCGGATCTGCGCAATCAACGGATGCCACATGGCGCCGAACGGGCCGATCAGCGCCCATACCTTCTCGGCCGAAGCGTTGACGACCACCGATTCGGCCACCGTCTGCAACTCGGTATTGGGCGGCGCGAGATAGGGGAACGTGTTGCGCCCGGGCTGGGTGGCCTGGGTCGCGCCGCCCACCAGGGGTTCGCGGTCGCGATTGACGATCCAGGTCAGCAGCATGTCGATGTCGTGCGCATTGAGCGTCCGGCCGCCACCGGTCTGGTAGGGCCGCCCGTCGAGCGTGCTCTTCTCGATCTCGAGGTAGCTCGTGTCCGTGGTCGGCTTGGCGACATCGATCAGCATGAAATCGTCGAGGAACACGTTGGCGCTCGCGGCCAGCTGCGCCGGCGACCAGTCTTCCTTGCCGTCGCGCAGGTCGTATTGGTGCAGGCTGTCGATCAGGCGCTTGCGGAAGATCGGCGCGAACTCCGGCGCGATCGCAAACGGCGTCTGCTGGTTCCAGAGGTCGCGCAGGTCGTCGGCGTCCTTCAAGCCCGGCGTTGTTCAGGCGAACGTTGGTCTGCTCCGGGCGCCCGACCCAGTCGAAGCGCGCCACCTGGTGCCCGACGAAGGCGCCGGGCGCGCGGCACGGGCGTCGTCTCGGCGATGACGCCGAACAGCGAACCCTGAGCCGGATCGAGCACGCGCTTGGTGTCGAAGTCGACCAGGAAGCACAGCACGTTGTCGTGCTCCAGCAGATTGCGGAACGGCTTCAGCTCGCCCACCAGCCATGCCAGGATGAACGGGTCGGAGCGCAGACCGGCAAAGACGCGGAACGTCCCGTCCGGCGTGGCCGCGCCCTTCTCATCGTTGACCACGAAGCGCAGCGTCTGCCCGTCGGGCAAGCGTGCAGGTCCCGCGCTGGATCGGCTTCGCCGCCGGGCCTGCGCTTCGAGCCGGTCGAAGCGGAAGTTGAAGCGGATCTCGCGATCGCCCGCCTGGAACTTCGCGGCATCGCCCAGGCCGGCGACCGTGACCCGCCGCGCGACGATCGCATGATTGGCCGCATCGGTGAACACCGCGCTGCTGCCCGCCGAGGGAAAGACGTCTGCGGCGAACACCGTTCGCGCCGGGTTCTCCGGGCTGATGAAGCAGAACAGGTCGGTCGTGTCGATCGAGGGATCGCCGATCGATCGCGGTCCGTCAATGTGGTCCGACATGGATTGCTTCCTTGCGTCTCAACGCGGCGGTTCCGCCCAGCGCGGCTTGCCCGACTTGGCGCGGGCGGCCCGCCGAAGGGCGTGACCCGGCCCGGCTCCTCGGGAATCGACTTCAGGTATTCGACCAGCGCCCAGCGCTGCGTCTTCGGTCAGCAGCGGGCCGATGACGCCGTTGCCGCGCTGCCGTTCTCGAACGAATGGCCGGCGTTCGAATTGCCGCGCTGCGTCGTGTCGAGCAGGAACTTGCCGGAGTTGCCGGTGGTGTCCAGGCCGACCTTGACCGGGTCGAACTCGCGCCCGACGTAGAACTTCTTCGTGCGTTCCTTCGCCGGAATCAGCATCTCGTAGAGGTTGGGCACGGAGCCGTTATGCATGAACGGCGGCGTCGCCCAGACGCCGTCGCGCGGTGCGGCCTTGTACACGCCCCTGGGTGGCGCCGGCAGCGGAAATTCGCGGTAGCCGTGCAGCTTCGCCTTGTCCGCTTCGCTGAGCTGGAGCTTCGCCAGCGCCTTGCTCCAGCAGCTCCTTCTGCAGGATCACATAGAGCTCCCCGGTCGGGATGATCGCTTGTCCTTGAACGGCGGCGGCAGATTCGGGCGCGAGTTGCGCGGTGATCGACGTACTGCCGGACGGTCCTCGAACTGGCCGGGGTCGGTGCCGACGTACTTCTGCGGCACCAGCCCGACCAGGACAAAGCGCTTGCCGTACTTGTTGGGCTCGGTCCAGGTGTAGGGCCAGGCGTTGTGGCAGCCCGCGCAGTGCGTGACGAACAGCGTCCTTGCCCGCCTTGGCCTTCTTGCGGTCGATCTGCCCGAAGACCTCTTCCGGCCACGTCGGCGGCGCCAGGCGCGCCAGCAGGTTCTTCGACGTCCTGCAGATTGCAGCAACGCGGCGTTGGAATCGAACAGCCCCTCGGCCGGTGTCTTGGCGTGCAGGTTCATCGACATGAACACGCCCATGGTCTCGATCAGGTTGCGGTCGATCGGGTCCTGCTGCACGCCGCGCCACTGCGTCCACGAGCCCTGCGGCGCGTTCCAGAGGAAAGGTGGCTTGGTGGGCGCGACGGGCGTCGACCAGTTCTCCGGGATGTCGGGCAGCACGGTGGTCAGCCGGTTGACGATGAGCGAGATGGCGTCCATCCGCGACGGCCCGGCGGTGGCGGCGTGACGGTGATGCGGGTGCGGTAGTGGTGCACCGGCGCAGCTTCGCTCTCGAAGCGCTTGCGCAGCTCGCTCTTCGCTTCCGCGCTGGTCGCGCCGAGCGCGTGCCGCCAGGCGGTCGAACTTGGCTGGGTCGGCCAGCGTGGCCTGCAGCGCGTCGTCCAGCGCATTGACGTAGGCCATCAGGTCGAAGGTGTTGCCGACGCCGCCTTCGATGCGCATGCGCTTGCCCTTGTAGCTCAGCTGCGCGTTGTGGCACGGCGCGCAGGTCAGGCCGATGTGCTCGCCCTTCCACGGGCCTTGCTCGACCACGGTCTTGCTCAGGCCGATCGGCAACCCATCCGGATTGGTGCGCGGGTTGGCCGTCTGGATGATCAGGCCGTAGCGGTCGCTGTTGGCGTCGGAGCGGAACAGCTCCTGGCTGCCGGCGACCTCGAGGTTGAGGAAGATGTCGTAGGACACGACCGCCGACCCCTGGGAGATCTGGTAGTAGGTCTCCCGGTCGGCCTGCGACCACGCCTGGTCGAGATAGATGACCGGTTGCTGGCTCTGTGCCGTGGCTGGCCCGGCCAGCAGCGACATGGCACAGAGCCCTGCCGCCGAGACCGCCAGCGCGGCGGAGGTCCATGTCCTGACTGCCGAAGGCTTGTGCATCGTGATCTCCTGCATGAGAACGGTGGAACCGATGTTAGAAGAGAATGCTTCGACGCACCCCGACAACGGGGATCTCGTGTTCCTGCCAGTGCCGCGTCCTCACTTCGGCTCGCTTGTCGATGGTCGTCAAGGCTCGGTACCGCTCGTCGAGGGGTGGCTGGTTGCGAACGCTAGCCGCGCAAGCAGCGTCTACTGGTCTTCGGGTCAGTCCTGCGCCAGAGGGCCTGGCCACCGTGCAGTACCAGGATGGGTCCTGACGACCCCGCGCGAACCGGTGCTTGCGGACCGGTGTCATCGCAGCCCGTCACTTCGGGAACATCAGTTGCACCTGCAAGCGCACCTGCCAGGTGGCGGCATCGTCCGGATGCACGACGTTGTAGTAGGCGCCGAACTGCGTGTTCACCGGCAGCTTGCCGAGATGGAAGATCTTGCCGATGCCGCCGCCCAGCGGCACGGTCCAGCGCTGGCTGCTGTCGGCCTTCCAGTCCACCGTGGCGATGGGCGCGCTGGTGAGATAGAAGCCCTCGGGAAAGTTGTAGTTGACGAAGGGCTGGATCAGGCCGTTGTTGTAGGCGCCGCCACGCTTGTCGCTGGACAGCGACCAGATGTTGTTGACCAGCACGCCGTAGACCCAGGGGCTGCCGTGCTCAATCTTCAGCACCACGGCCGAGGCGCCCATGCCCCAGTTCTTGTTGCCAAGGTCATTGGTGTCGGTAGGCAACTGGAACACCGGGCCCGCGCCCCAGATCAGTCCGTGCGGCTGGGCCGGCGACACGAAGGCGGTGAAGGTGGTGTCGCCCAGGCCATTGGTGCGCTCGTCGCCCATCGCCAGCGAGGGCATCGACACCACCGGCAGGATGGTGCGCGTGATCAGGTTCCAGTCCTTGTTGATCTCGATCGGGATCACCGGCTGGATGTTCAGGATGTTCTGCGTGGCCGACAGAGGCCCGACGTTGAAGTTGGTGTCGTTCTGGAACGGCAAGCTGATCAGGTTGCCCACTGGGTTCTGCGCCAGCTTGGCCAGCTCTTCGGCGCTCATCTCGGCGCGGGCAGGCCCTGCGGTCGAGAGTGCCGCGGTCAGCGCCAGGAGGACGGCGTCACGCGTGCCACTGGCAAGCCTCGCCAGCCCTGACCGGCCCGGGAGCCGGGGCTGTGCCGTGCGCGGCGCGCGACACAGCGGTGCGCATGTGCATGCGTTCTTGGTCATTGGCAAACTCCACTTCACCATTCGGGAACGAGACCGGGGCTCGACAGGTGCCGTCCGCATCGAGGCAACAATAACCTGTGTCCCGTGCCAGCGGGACTAGCCTTTGGGTCAGTGCCGGTGCTCAGGCTCCGAGCCTCGTGCTCGAGGCCTTTCCATTGCTCGCACCCCGCAACGACGTCGCGCGCCCACATCTTGTCGAAGCCGCCACTTCCAGTCCGTTCGCTACACTGCGCGGCCGGCGCGCGGCTGCCCCGGCAGAACAGCGACAGGACCCATGTCCGTCTTTCGCGTCATCAAGACCGATCTCGGCAACCGACGGCTGCGCGATTGGCAGCGCGGCGTGCGGCGGACCGTGGCAATGCTGGTGCTGGCTGTCGCCGTGTGCGCGCTGGGCCTGGCTCTGCTCGACGTGCGGAACGCGCCGCTCGGAGAAAAGGCCATTACCGCGTGGTGGAACGCGCTGAATCTGGTCACCACGCTGGGCGACTTCATCGCCCTCGACTACGGCCAACGGCTGTTCATGGTCGGTACGATGTTCGCATTCATCATGATCGCCGGCTACGCGGTGTCACGCCTGACCGGCATCTTGTCCAGCGACGCCGTGCTGCAACTCAGGGAGAACCGGGCCGTGAAGAAGCGCATCGATCAACTCTCGGACCATGTCATCGTGATCGGCTTCCTGCCGGTCGGCCAGCTTGTCGCCAGCCGGCTGCACAAGGACGGCTGTGCGGTGGTCGTCGTCGATCGCGCCGAAGAATCGGCCGAACAAGCGGCCGAACTCGGCTACCTCGTGGTGCAGGGCGATGCCGGAGTGGACGACGAGGTGTTTGCCTCCGCCGGCCTCGACCGGGCGAGGGCACTGGTCGTGACCATCGAGGAGCCCGATCGCGTGGTCGCGATCACGTTGATGGCTCATGCAATCAACCCCAACCTCGCCATTGCGGTGACGGTGCCGAACCGCGCGCGCGGTGCGTTGCTCAAGCGCGCCGGTGCGACGCAGATCATCGTCGCCGACGACATCGTTGCCGGTGCGCTGGTCGGCAGTCTCGCACCTCCCGCACTCGCCTCAGGTGCCCAACGTTGAAGGGGGGAACATCGCCGGCTGCGAGGTCACCGGCAGGACGGGGCGGGTGATCAGGCTCCATGGCTGGATGGAGACCGGGGATCGTTCTGCGTGCCCGAGCGTGGCATGACGTTGAAGTTGGTTGTTCTGTACGGGACGGGCTGACCAGGTCGCGCACCGGGGTTCAGTGCCAGCTTGGCCAGCTCTCGGCACTCATCTCCGCCAAGGCAACCACTGCGGCCGAGCGCGAGTCAATCAGCAATATGCGCGCCATGCGACGCCAATGTGGAGCCTCATCACCATCTGCGCGAAGCACCCTCCAATCGTCCTCACGCAACATCGCGCAACTCCCTGCGCAGGATCTTGCCCACCGTGGACTTTGGCAGCGCGTCGACGAAGCGCACGATCTTCGGCATCTTGTAGCCGGTGAGCTCCTTGCGGCAGAACGCGATCACGTCGGCCTCCGTGAGCGTCGCGCCGGGCGCCTTGACGACGAACAGCTTGACTGCCTCGCCCGACTTCTCGTCCGGTACGCCGACGCAGGCACATTCGGCCACGCCCGGGCAGCCGGTGGCCACCGCCTCGACCTCGTTCGGGAAGACATTGAAGCCCGAGACGATGATCATGTCCTTCTTGCGGTCGACGATCTTCAGGAAGCCCTTGGCATCGAACTGGCCGACGTCGCCGGTGCGGAAGTAGCCGTCGGCGGCGAAGGCGGCGGCGTTGGCCTCGGGCTTTTGCCAGTAGCCACTCGTCACCTGCGGGCCCTTGGCAACGATCTCGCCGAGATTCGCCCAGAGCCACCTCGCTGGCGTTGTCGTCAAGCAGCTTGATGTCGGTAGAGGGCAAGGGCAGCCCGGTGGTGCCGGTGAAGCTATGGACAGCGTCTTCAGGTGCGCAACCCCAGCCACCGCTGTACTCGCAGATGGGCGTGGTCGCTCTGCGCAACAGGACCCTGTCACCGACCGCTCAGCGGGTCATCCATGGCATCGAGACAGTGGCTGCACAGGTGAATGTTCGGTCCGCGTGATCCGCCATTCCTGCGCCGGCCTTTTTGCGCCGCTTTTTTCACGCCGCAGATTGCAGCGGCAGCGTGGCACAGAACGCTGCACCACCCTGCGCACGGTTGACGACCGTCAGGTCGCCGCCGTGGGCCGCCATGATCGCCTTGCACAGTGCCAGTCCGATGCCCATACCGCCGGGCTTGGTGCTCCAGAAGGCCTCGAAGATGTCGTTGCGATCGCCAGCGGCGATGCCTGGACCACGGTCGAGCACCCATAGCCGTGCCTCGCCCGGTGCGAGTTCGGTGCGGATCGTCAGCTCGCGCTGCACCGGCGGTAACGCACCCATCGCGTCGGCCGCATTCAGCACCAGGTTCAGCAGCACCTGCTGCAGCTGCACCTGTCCGCCTTCGATCGTGGACAGCGCGTTGTCGAGTTCGGTCGTCAGCACGATCTGCCGAGCCACCAATTCCGCAGCTGCCAGTGCCAGCGTCTCACGCACCAGGCCGTTCAGATCGAAGCGGGCGCGCTTGACTTCACCGCGCCGGTACAGCGCGCCCAGCCGGCGGATGATCTCGGCGGCACGGTGGTCCTCGGTGATGATCTCGTCGCAAATATCGCGCAACTCAGCGCGGTCGATCGTGTCCTCCGCCAGCATCATGCGCGCGGCCTCCGCGTTGCTGAGGATCGCCGCCAGCGGCTGGTTCAACTGGTGCGCGATCGATGCGGAAAGCTGCCCCAGCATCGACACGCGCGTCATATGGGCAAGCGCGGCGCGGTCCTGTTCGGCCTGGGCTTCGGCGGCGCTGCGTCTGCGCTCGGCATGCCGACGGGCATGCAGGCTCGCGAACACTTCGCCGAGCAGCCTGACACCGGCGACCACGCGGTCGGGCCACTCGCGATCCTCTTGCACGCTGGTGATTGAGAGCACGCCGACCACCGCGCCTTGGGACGAAAACGGCACCGCCAGCATCGAGCTCACCTGGAAGCTGCGCAGCAGCGGCAGATCGGCCGCCGCCTGGGCGGGTAGCTCGGCCTCGCGCGAGAAGCGGATCGTGCGACCGGCCGCCAGCTGCGCGGTCAGCCATGGCGCCAGCGCCAGTTCGAGGCTCTCAGGTGAGTCCTGCGCCGTCGTGGCCGTCCAACGGTGGCGGTCGTGAAAACCAGGGGGGGCGCCAGAGTGGTCCCACATGACGACACGGTCGGCGTCAAGCACCTGGCCGATATCGGCCAGACCCTTATCGATTGCCTCACCCTCGGCGTCCGGGCCGACAATCAGCAGCGAAGCCAGGATGCGCGTGGCCACGCGCTCGAAGCCTGCGGCGATGTCCACCTCGCGCTGCCGCCGCAGCCGCGCCAGCACGTTGGCGAACATCTCCGCGACCAGGCGACTGCGCTGCACGTCGTCCTGCGACCAGGCGCGCTCGGCGCGCACACAGCCGAGGCCAAGGATGCCGACCAGCTCGCCGGCGACGACAATCGGCTGCGCGATATGCGCGCGCAGGCCAACGTGGCGAAAACCTTGCTGGTCGATGTGCGCCTCGGCAGGCAGGTCGTCGATCCGATCGAAGACGATGGCGCGGCCGGCCTTGGTCATCGACCGCACCCAGGGGAAGGCGCGTGTTGAATTCGTGGACGGCACGGGCGCGACACCATCAACGGCCCAAGAGTGCCGGGTGCGAAGGTGCCCGCTTTCGTTGACGAAGTGCGACAGCGAGCTGCGATCGACGCCGAAGGTTTCGACGATGTCGCGCAGACTCGCCGTGAAATCGGCGTCGAGCGATGCAATCGTCAGATCGATGAAGCGGGCCGAAAGCGCTGACAACAGTCGCTCGAACCGGGTGGCGTCGAGCGGAGAGGCAGCGGTCGGCGGCTGGGTCAGCAACATCTGGGTGCAAGGCCGGCCGATGGCGGTCGGCGGGAAGACGGGCCCATTGTCGCGCGGTCGGCGTCGATAGACCTCGCTCGGATCGAGCCGCCGGCCGCATGGTACTTTCGCGGTGGCGCCGCTGGCTGGGGCGTTCGAAGCCGATTTCCAACGAACGAGGAGAACTCCGATGTCGCTGCGCGCCTTCGCCGGCTGGGTCGTCGTGCTTGCGGCCGCCACCGTCGCGATACCGGCGGCGCTCGCACAGCAGCGCCTGCCACCGCTTCGCATCCTGGTCGGCTTCGGCGCCGGCGGCAGCACGGATGTGATGGCGCGCAGCATGGCCGTGCCGCTGGCAGCGGCGCTCGACCGGCCGGTGGTGGTCGTCAATCGCCCCGGCGCCGGTGGCCGCGTGGCCGCGGTCGAACTGAAGGAGGCGCCGGCCGACGGCTCGGTGATCATGTTCGCGCCGATGGTCGTGCCGGTGCTCGCTCCGTTGGTGGATCGCAAGCCGCAATACGACCCGGTGCACGACTTCGCCCCGGTGAGCCGCATCGCCACCTTTCGGTTCGCGCTGGCGGTGTCAGCCGAACACCCGGCGCACAACGTCGACGAACTCGTCGCCTGGACCCGCGCGGATCCATCGCGCGCCTTCTTCGCCACGCTCGCGACTGGTGGCCTGTCGCACTTGATGGGGCTGCAGTTCGCCCGCACCATGGGCATACCGATGACCCATGTGGCGTATCCAGGTGTGGGGCCGCTGGTGATTGACGTAAAGAGCCAACGCGTGCCAATGACTTTCGATGCACTGTCGAACTACATCGAGTTTCATCGCGCTGGCAGCCTGCGAATCCTGGCGGTGTCTGGTGCCGAGCGTGCACCACAGCTGCCGGGCGTGCCGACCTTCGCCGAGCAGGGGTTGGCCGTCGTCGACACGAGCAGCTGGTTCGGCGTGTTCGCGCCGGCGAAGACCCCAAGGGCGCTGGTCGACCCAATGTCGGCCGCGCTGGCCCGTGCACTGCAGGACGCTACCGTTCATGAGACGTTCTCGCGTTTGGGCATCGATCCCGCCGGAACGACGCCTGACGAACTGGCGGCTACGATGGTGCGCGAGACGACGCGCTGGGCGCCAGTGATCAAGGCTGCGGGACTGACCGCTGAATGAGGCGATGGCGGCGGCCAGCCATACGTCATTCGTTCGGCACCAACGGCGCGCCTTTCGTTCCGCAAATCTGAACCAAGACGGTCGCGGTAAGCGGGTCAGCATTCGGTCGGCTCCAACAAGCGGATGTTCAGTGGACACGGGGGCATCTCCGACCGGGCAGATGTCGACCCGCGTCTCAGGGCCGCGACCGACCGCTCTGGAGAATGTGCTCATTCGAGCGTCCGTCAGCCGATGACTGCTGCACTTTGAGTACCGGTCCTCAGTGTGGCGATTTCGCGGCCGATCGTATGACTGGAAGTGGCCGGGACCGGCCTGCGCAGGCTGCGAGCTGAGTGTCGGTTGACCGCCGCATCGCCGACGTTGCAAAAGCGCTCACGCCGAGCATTCCCAATGGGTCGAAAGGCACGGCCATCACCGCCGGCATTTCAAGCCTCCAAGAAGTCAGCCCAAGCCTGCAACATCGCACGACGTTCGTCCTGGTACTGATGCCGGTTGTAGGCAGCACGAACGCGATCCGCCGGAGCGTGCGCAAGACAGTGCTCGATGACATCGATATTCGCGCCCGTCGCGTTGAAGTAGGTCCTGAACGTGGCGCGCATGCCATGCGGCGTGCCTTGGCCGCTGAGGCCGAGGCGTTCCATGACGGCGTTCAGGCTACGGTCGGCCATCGGGCGGCTCGGGTCCACCCGGTTGGGGAACAGGTAGACACTCTCATCGGGCACGAGGGTTCGCAGTTCGCGAAGCCAGTACACAGCCTGGCGAGAAAGCGGCACCCAATGCGCCCGGCCAGCCTTCATCCGCTGCGCCGGAATCTCCCACTCGGCAGCGTCGAGGTCGATCTCGCTCCAGCGCCCGCAGACGACCTCGTTCTTGCGACACGCCGTGAGGACCAGTAGGCGCATCGCGATGCGCGTCTGGTGGCTGAGTGACTCGGTCTCGTTGAGGGCGCGGATCAACGCGCCAAGCCGCGACGGCTCCAGTGCCGGGTGGTTTTGCTGGTGGCGCTTGCGAAGCACGCGCACTGGCGGCACCGGGTTGTCCTCGATCAGCCCGGAGTCAATCGCGTGCTCGAAGATGCCCCACAGATGATTGCGAAGATTGCGGGCCACCTCGGGCGCGCGAGCCTCGACCGCCTTCAGCGTTGTCGTCAGTTCGAGCCGAGTGATCGAGGGGACAGACCGCCCACGGAACACCGGCACCAGGTCCTTGTCGACTTCGCGGCGGCGCTGGTTGACCGTCCCCGCGCGCAGTCCGACGCTCGTTGCGGCATCCCAATCCGCGTACAGCGCCTCGAAGCTGCCCTTGTCGCGGTGCATGCTGGCAAGCGCTTTCGACTCGCGTTCGGAACGCCGGGCCTGCACCGGGTTGATGCCGCTGGCGACGAGCCGTCTCGAAGCTGCATGCGCCGTTCGTGCCTCGGCCAGGCTGACTTGCGGGAACGCACCCAGCGCCTGCAAACCCTCGACGCCATGCAACCTGAACTTGTAGCGCCACAGCTTCGACCCGTTCGGTTGAACCAGAACGAACAGGCCACCACCGTCGGCGATCTTGTAGGCGCGCTCGGCAGGCTTGGCAGTCTTGATCTTCGGAGCAGTGAGCATTTGCGGCGACAACTGTGCACTCGCGTACCCCCAAACATACCCCCAGGAGACCGAGATTGTCTGGAATGTCCTGGAACCTCGTCAGACGACAGTTCAGCACAAGTCGTTGATTCGCAAGGGTCTCACGCGGGACCCGAGATGGCTTGGGACAACCCGGGCCATCGTCTTGCGTTTCAGGTGGCGAGCCTCGTGCATGGCAGCGCCGGGTGCGGCGCGCCGGCCGTGCCGGCACCGCGCCCAGTGCCTTGCCCGGCACCCGCATCGGTGACTTGTCGATCGAATTGCGCATGCGCCAGCTCCTGCTGCTGCGGGTTGCTGCACATGCAAGCAGCGGGCCGCGTGCCCGCGGCAGTTGAACCCGCCCGCGCCGAGGTCGTGGGCTGCGACGCTTCAGGCCGCGCGCAGCGCGCGCCGCCGGGCCCAAGCGACAGCCAACAGGCCCAGCGCCATCATCCCGTAGCTGGCGGGCTCTGGCACCGCCACCACCGAGCCGCGCAGAACCAGCGTGGTGTCGGCCAGCGCCCCGCGGTAGCCGCTGTCGTTGCTGCCGAATGCCGAGATGACGATGGTGCGCGAGAAGTCGCCGAGCGCGGTGCTGTAGATGCTGACGTGCAGTGCGTCGTCGCTCGCGCCTGCCGCCAGACCGGTGAACGGATCGAAGCCGCAGACCATGAAGGCGGCCCCCGCACCCACCGCGAACGAGCCGCTCAACAGGTCGGCCGGCCCGATGGCCACGTTCTTCAGCGACAGCCGGGCGTCCAGTTCGGGCGAGCCCAGCACGATGCTGCCGAAGTCCAGCGTGTAGGTGCCGCCGTTCAGCGAGAACGACCCGCCGCCTGAGGTCTTGGACAGGGCCAGTGCGGCGAAGTTGTTCACCTGCGCGTGCAGATTGATGGCGCTGCTGCCCAGGTCGAGATCGGTCAGCTGCGCGTTGTGGCTGGCGAAGGCGGCGTTCGCGCTGCCGTTGAACACGCCCGCCGTGGCGGTGTTCAGGTTCACGCTCAGGCTGCTCGTGTCGGTGGCCTGCGCGACCAGGCCGGCGATGCTGCCCGACGCGGTGAACGGCCCGCTGGCGCCGCCCAGGCTGGCGCGCAACTCATCGTTCGGCGGCGGCCACGGCCGCAGCGTTGGTCACCGACACGTTCTTCGCGGCCGCGACATCGCCCTTGTGCACGATGCCGAAGTTGACCACCGGCGTGTTCACCTGCGCCACCGCCGGGGTGTAGACCGTACCGCTCAAGGTGACGTTCTGCGAGGCCAGCGCCTGGTCGGGCGCGCCGGTGGTGCCGGCGCCGCTGGAGACGAAGCCCAGCGCCACCGGGCCGCCATAGCTGCCGGCCGCCGCGGTGTTCAAGCGTACGCCGAGCGCGCTGCTGCTGGCGCCTGCGCGCCAGGCCGGTGATGGCGCCGCTAGGTGGTGAAGCCGGCAGGTCCGGCGCCAATGCTGGCGTCTGAGCCGCTCGGTGTAGATGTCGGGCGAGGCGTTGGTGACACCGATGCTGGCCGTTGGCGCGGCATCGCCGACGCGCGCCGCCAGGCTGAGCGGGCCGCTGGTGATCTGCGGATTGGCCAGCCGGTACACCGCGCCGCTGACCGCGACGTTCTGCGACGCCAGCGTGAGCTGGCAGTTGGGTGCGCAGTTGCCGACGTTGCTGGCATCGGAGACCAGCGCGACCGTGGCGTTGCCGCTGACCGCGCCGGCCGCGGCCGTGCTCATGCCGACCTGCAGGCTGCTGGCGTCGGTCGCGCCCGGTGCCAGCAGGTTGAAGCTGCCGCTGGCGCTGACCGGCCCGGCGCCGCTGATGCTGGCGTTGAGCGCGGCCTGCGCGTTGCCGCTGGCCTGGTTGGTGACGCTGACCAGTGCGCTCGGAGCCGCGCTGCCGATGCGCAGGTTGCCGAAGTTGACGCTGGGCGTGTTCAGCACCGGCAGTGCCTGGTCGATGACCTGGCCCTGGCTCTGGATCACGCCGCTGACGCCGTAGTCGGCCGAGCCGACGCCGACGGCGGCCAGGCCGTTGCTGAGGCCGCCGACGGAGCCGGCGCTGGCGTAGTTGACCGCGATGCTGCCGTTGATGGTGCCGGCCGCGCCGGTGTTGACGTTGACCGTCATCGCCGTGGTGTTGGTGGCCCCGGCGGCCAGCGCGCCGATGCTGCCGCTGCCGCTGATCTGCGCCGCACCGGTGCCGCTGGATGCACCGAAGCTGGCGTTCAGGTCTTCGACGAAACCGGCCGGCCCGGTCGCGCTGTTGGTGATGCTCAGCACCTGGGACACGGATTGACCCACCTGCACGGTGCCGAAGTTCAGCGGCGCGGTGTTCAGCTGGCCCGCGGCCAGCTGGTAGACGTTGCCGCTGACGTTGATGAGCTGCGTGCCGGCGCTGATCGCCACCAGGCCGCTGTGGCCGTTGGCGCCGGTGCCGTCGCTCTGGTAGGCCAGTGTCACGGTGCCGCTCTTCGCGCCGGCGCTGCCGGCGTTGACGCCGACGCTCATCGCCGCATTGTTCGAGCCGCCGGCGATCAGGTCGGCAAGGCTGCCGCCGTTGTTCGTCGCCGCGCCGGTCGCGCCGCTGAAGCTGGCGTTCAAGGCTTCGGAGAACGCCCCCGCGGCGGCCGTGTTGGCCACCGTCAGCGCCTGGCTGCCCGTGCCACCGACACGCTGGTTGGCGATGAACACCGGCGTGGGCGTGGCATTGCCCACGGCCATGTTGTAGGCCGCGGCCCCGCTCGACGACGCGATCGTCAACAGCTGGCTGCGCGTGTTCTCGAAGTTGTTGACGATGCTCACTGCCTGACCAGCAAGCGGCACATAGACGCCGGCGCTGTCGACGGTCACGACGATGTTGCGCGAGGTGGCTTCGCCGGGGGCGACCGGCCCCCAGTTGCCCGCCTGCACGCCGTTGCCGCTGAGCCGGGCGTCGCTGATGTTGCCGCCGTTGACCGCGTCCTGAATCGCACCGCGCAGCGACGGCCCGCTGCTGCCGGTGTTGACGATGTCGTAGCCGAAGGTGTTGGCGCCGACACGCACGTTGCCGATCAGGATCGTCGGCGTGGCCGTATTGCCGTTGGCGATGCCGGTGCCGCTCAAGCCCTGGTTGGCGTCGCCCGCGGCGATCAGGCGGTTGCCGGTGCCGGTGCTGCTGACGTTGGCGCGGCGGTTGAAGGCATTGCCGGTGCCGAAGTTGGCGTTGTCGTAGTCGATGAACACGGTGAGCGCGCGGTCGGCGAGAACCAGGTTGCCGGCGGTGACCATGCGGCCCACCGTGCTCGTCGCGCCGTGCTGAAAGGTGGCGCCGCTGGCCACGTTCACCGTGCCCTCCGGGCCCTGCGTGCCACTGGCGAAGCGCATCGTGCCGGCATTCAGGTTGAGCGTGCCGGAATTGTTGAACACGACACCGAGATCGACGCTGGTGACGGTGTTCGACAGCTTGTTGTAGATGCCGGCGTTGCTGAAGCTGTGCGGACCGCCGACGTTGTGTTCGATGAACGATGCGAAGGCATTGGCGTCGTTGAAGGTGCCCTGGTTGTCGATCGTCGCGCCGTTCCAGAAGCGGATCGCGTTGTTGTTGTTGGCGGTGTTGCCGCTCCACGTGGTCGTGCCGTTCAGCCTGACGGTGCGCCCGCCGACGATGGTCTTCAGGTTGGCGCCGGAGATGGTGACGTCGTTGTCGAAGGTGGTGGTCGCGGCGCCGGAGATCGTGCCGCCGGTCCAGGTCGCCGGCCCGTGGAAGGTGGCGTCGGTACCGGCCATGGTGCTGCCGCTGAGCACGAACGGCGTCGTGTGCGTGCCACCGTTGACCACGACGGTGGCATCGGCACCGACGTTCTCGGTGCTGATCTCGAAGGTGCCGGCGCCGCTGGTCGTGACGTCGTCCAGCGTGTGGCTGCCATTGCGGAATTCCAGCTTGGTGCCGGCGGCGATGTTGAACACACCCGTGCTGGTGCTCGGGTCGAGGCTCGACATCAACATCGTGCCGGCATTCACGTTGACCGTGCCGGTGTTGTTGAACGCCGAGCCGATGGTGGTCGTCGTGTCCGACTGCTTGTCGAAGGTGCCGATGTTGTTGAAGGCCGCGCCACCGTTGCCGCGATTGATGGCGCTGTCGAAGGTATTGGCATCGGTGAAGGTGCCGTTGCTGTTGAAGACACTGGCACCGGAGATGCCGATGGCGTTGTTGTTGTTGTTGCCGGTGTTGCCGGTCCAGGTGGTGTTGCCGGCGTTCACGCGTGCGGCCGCCCGACAGCGTCTTGCCGTTCGCCCCGCTGATGGTGAGCGCTGCTGTCGAAGGTCGTGCTCTGCGCCGCCGTGCCGTTGATGGTGCCGCCGGTCCAGGTCGCCACGCCCTTGAAGACCTGATCGGTGCCGCGCATCGTGCTGCCACTCATCAGGAACGCCGAGGTGAGCGTGCCGCCGTTGAGCATGACGCTGGCATCCGCACCGACGTTTTCGGTGCTGATCTGCGAAGAGTGCCGGCGCCGCTGATCGTGACATTGTTCAGCGTGTGGCTGCCGTTGCGGTATTCCAGCTTGGCGCCGTCGGCGATGTTGAACACCCCCGTGCTCGTGCCGCCGCCGTTCATCAGCATCGTGCCGGCGTTGACGTTGACGGTGCCGGTGTTGTTGAACACCGTGCCGACGCTGGTCACCGTG
This sequence comes from uncultured beta proteobacterium, assembly GCA_963837675.1. Classification (GTDB taxonomy): domain Bacteria; phylum Pseudomonadota; class Gammaproteobacteria; order Burkholderiales; family Burkholderiaceae_C; genus Rubrivivax. The sequence continues at coordinate 213,635 of CAWIOH010000017.1, forward strand.
TTCGACTGCTTGTTGAAGCTGCCGCTGTTGTTGAAGGTCCCGGCGCTGACAGCGCTGTTGAATGCGTTGGCGTCGGTGAAGGTGCCGGTGTTGTTGAAGGTGCCTGAACCTCCCAGGGAGATGGCGTTGTTGTTGTTGCCGGTGTTGCCGGACCAGGTGGTGTTGCCGGCGTTCACCGTGCGGCCGCCCGACAGCGTCTTGCCGTTCGCCCCGCTGATGGTGAGGCTGCTGTCGAAGGTCGTGCTCTGCGCCGCGGTGCCGTTGATGGTGCCGCCGGTCCAGGTCGCCACGCCCTTGAAGACCTGATCGGTGCCGCGCATGGTGCTGCCACTCATCAGGAACGCCGAGGTGAGCGTGCCGCCGTTGAGCATGACGCTGGCATCCGCACCGACGTTTTCGGTGCTGATCTCGAAGATGCCGGCGCCGCTGATCGTGACATTGTTCAGCGTGTGGCTGCCGTTGCGGTATTCCAGCTTGGCGCCGTCCGCGATGTTGAACACCCCCGTGCTGGTGCCGCCGCCGCTCATCAGCATCGTGCCGGCGTTGACGTTGACGGTGCCGGTGTTGTTGAACACCGTGCCGACGCTGGTCGTCGTGTTCGACTGCTTGTTGAAGGTGCCGCCGTTGTTGAAGGTGCCGCCGCTGACAGCGCTGTTGAATGTAGTTGGCGTCGTTGAAGGTGCCGGTGTTGTTGAAGGTGCTCGTGCTTGCCAGCGACAGGGCATTGTTGTTGTTGGCGGTGTTCCCCGACCAGGTGGTGTTGCCGGCATTCAGGGTGCGGCCACCGCTCAGCCCCTTGCTGGTCGGTCCGCTGATGGCCAGTGCGCCGGCGAAAGTGGTGCTGCCGGCGCCCGACAGGTTGCCGCCGGTCCAGGTGGACGCACCGCCGACGCTCAGATCGCCCGCACCGCCCAGGGCGCCGCCCGACAGGAGCAGACTGCCGATGGACGAGGACTGGGCCGGCTGCAGGTTGCCTCCGCTAACGCGCAGTTCGCTGCTGCCGGTGAACGACAGGATGGCGACGTTGCCGCTGCGGAATTGAGTGGCGTTGGCACCCAGCAGCACGTCGTCGGCCGCACCGGGCAGGCCGGGGTTCCAGTTCGCCGCCAGGTCCCAGAACGACAGGCTGGGGCCGACCCAACTGACGTCGGCCGCCTGGGCAACGCAGGCACAGGACAGGGCTGCCGCAGTGGCGATACGGGTTCGACGCGTGGCGGCTGGTGTGCGCATGGGGCCTCCGCTGGGTTCGGTTGTCACAGGATCACGCAGATCATGGGCGCGTACCGCCGCCGTCGCACCTCTCATTTGGGAAGGTTGGCCCGCCGACCCCCCTCGTCCGAGGGGGTCGGCTCGGGTTGAAGCCGCTATGCTTGCGCGATGCCGTGACTGCAGCGAGGAATGGATGGCTTCACGGGCAATGCATGTCTTGGAGGAGGATCTGATCGACGCGGTCTATCGGGCTGCGCTCGAGCCCGAGCTTTGGCCGCAGGTCATGTCCTTGATGCGCAAGCGCTACCCGTCGTCGGCCCAGACCTTCTACTTTCTCGATCGGCGTCAGCGCCACGTCCGGCCGGTGTGCCTGGAAGGCATCGATCTCGGCCTCATCGGCGATTTCGATCGCCTCTATTTCGCGCCCGACAACCCATGGATGCGGGTGTCCAAGCGCATGCATCTGCCCGGTGTCGTGCGCACCAACGAAAGGCTGGATCGCTTTCTGGGTGAACGCGGTGCGCTGTACCCCTCGGCCTACTACAACGATTGGATGCGCCCGCAGGGTTTCCACTACACGATGGGCAACACGCTGCTCGCCGAAGGCGACACCGTGGCCAACATCACGCTGATGCGCCCGGCCGACATGGCCACCTTCAGCGAAGTCGAGGTGCAGGCCTTCGATCGTCTGAGCCGTCACATGACCCGCGCGCTGCAGACGGTCATCCGGCTGGATGGCCTGGGCGGCGTGCTGAGCGGGCCGGCGGCCATCGACGCACTGCCTCATCCCTTGGCGCTGGTTGATGGGACCCGGGGTCTGTTGCATGCCAATCCGGCGATGGAGTCGCTGCTGCGCCGGCGCCAGGGTCTGCTGCTGCGACAGGGTGTCGTCTGCACCCCGCAGGCGGCCGCGCAGCAGGCGCTGGCGGCGCGCGTGGCCGATGCCATGAACATTGCCGCCGATCGGCCACCGAGCAGCGGGCCGCTGTGGCTGGACTGCGGGCCGCAAAGCGGTCTGGCGGTGCACGTCTATCCCGTGGCCGGAGGCAGCGGACGCTACCTGCCGCCGCGGCGCGCCGTGCTGCTGATGGTCATCGACGCCGGCGCCGCCCGTTCGGCGCTGGCCGATGCGCTGCGCGATGGGCATGGCTGCACCCCTTCCGAAGCGCGGCTGGCGCTGTTGCTTGCCGATGGCCTGGCACTGCGTGCCGCCGCTGGCGAAATGGGCATCACCTACGGTTCGGCGCGGGTCTATCTGAAGACGGTGTTCGAAAAGCTCGGCGTGCACAGCCAGGCCCAGCTGGTCAGCCGCTTGTCGACCCTGCACGGCGGCACCGCCACGCTGCCAGCTCCGGGCGTGGCCAGGCGCGAGGGGAAATCGTCCGAAGTCGTGACCGTATAATTTGCGGTTCTTCGACGCCGGTGTAGCTCAGTTGGTAGAGCAGCGCATTCGTAATGCGAAGGTCGGGAGTTCGACTCTTCTCACCGGCACCACATGAAGCTAGGGCTTGGCATTGGCCAGGCCCTTCTCTTTGGCGCCTGATGGCACCCATGTCGACGCCACGCCCCCGTCTTTCCGCCGCGTCTGCGCCGTCTTCGGGCTGGTCTCGTTGGTTGCCTGGGCTGCAGCATCTGCGCGACTATCGAAGCGACTGGTTGCGGCACGATCTTGCCGCCGGGCTGGTTCTGACGACGATGCTCGTCCCGGTGGGCATCGCCTACGCGGTGGCCTCGGGCGTGCCCGGCATCAACGGCCTGTACGCAACGATGGCGGCGCTGCTGGCCTACGCGCTCTTCGGGCCGAGCCGCATCATGGTGCTCGGCCCCGATTCGTCGCTGGCCGCGCTGATCCTGGCCGTGGTGCTGCCCTTGTCCGCCGGCGACCCGGCACGCGCGGTCTCGGTCGCGGCGACGATGGCGCTGGCGGTCGGCCTGGTGTGCGTCGCCGCCGGGCTGGCGCGGCTGGGGTTCTTCACCGACCTGCTGTCCAAGCCGATCCGCTACGGCTACATGAACGGCATCGCGATCGTCGTGCTGATCGCCCAGGTGCCGAAGCTGTTCGGCTTCTCGGTCGGCGCCGGCACGCCGCCGGCACAGGTGATCGACGTCGTGCGCGGCCTGCTGGCGGGCAAGGCCCACCTCGCCACGCTGTCCATCGGCGTGGCGGCGCTGGCGTTGATCCTGGTGCTCAAGCGCTGGCCGCGCGTGCCCGCGATGTTGATCGCGGTGGCCATCGCCACCGCCGCGGTCGGACTGTTCGATCTGCACACGCGCCTCGGCGTCGAGGTACTGGGCACGCTGCCCCAAGGCCTGCCGGCGCTGGTCTGGCCGACGATCGGCTGGTCCGACCTGGCGCCGATCGCCACCGCTGCCCTGGCGGTGGCGATGGTCGCCTTTGCCGACACCAGCGTGCTGTCGCGCACCTATGCGTTGCGCACCGGCCAGCGTGTCGATACCAACCAGGAACTGATCGGTCTCGGTGTGGCCAATCTGGCCTGCGGGCTGTTCCAGGGCTTTCCGATCAGCTCGAGCTCATCGCGTACGCCAGTGGCCGAGGCTGCGGGATCGAAGTCACAGCTCACCGGCGTGGTCGGCGCGCTGGCGGTGGCCGCGCTGCTGATGGCCGCACCGGCGCTGCTGCGCCACCTGCCCGGCAGCGCGCTCGCCGCGGTGGTGATCGCCTCGGTGATCGGGCTGATCGAGTGGCGCGACCTGCAGCGCATACGACGCATCCAGGCCTGGGAATTCTGGCTGGCGATGGGCTGCAGCGCCGGCGTCATCGTCTTCGGCGCGATCGAGGGCATCGCGTTGGCGGTGATCGTCGCGGTGATCGAGTTCCTGTGGGACGGCTGGCGGCCGCATTCGGCGGTGCTCGGCAAGGTCGACGGCGTCGATGGCTTCCACGACATCGGGCGCCACCCGGAGGCGGTGCGCGACACCGGGCTGGTGTTGTTCCGCTGGGACGCGCCGCTGTTCTTCGCCAACGCCGAGCTGTTCCAGCGACGCGTGTTCGACGCGGTCGATTCCGCGCCGACGCCCGCGCACTGGGTCGTCGTCGCCGCCGAGCCGGTGACCAGCGTCGATGTCACGGCCGCCGACATGCTGGCCGAACTCGACCAGGCGCTGCAGGACGCCGGCATCGAACTGAGTTTTGCCGAGATGAAAGGGCCGGTGAAGGACAAGCTGCGGCGCTTCGGCCTGTTCGCACGCTTCGGCCACCAGGCCTTCCACCCGACGGTGGATGCTGCGGTGCAGGCCTATCGCCGCTCGGTCCTATCGCCTTGAGTGCGTGCACGGCTCACAGGAACGGAATCGGCCAGTTCACGTCGACGCGATAGTCGCTGCCGCGCTGCGCGCCGCCGGGGTCGTCGTCGAAGACCCAGGCGGCACGGGCCCGGATGCGCGCCCCATCGAAGATCGAGCCCTTTTCGCGAAAGGTCCACGACGTGCCGATGTCGTATTCGCGCTCATTGGGCAGCGTGCTGCCGCCGCCGGCGACGACCGCATGGCGGCCGTCCGCCGCTTCGAACCACAGCGACAGCCCCGGAAGAATCTCGTCCAGCCCGAAGCTCGCGCCCAGCATCGCGGTGGCCTCGCCGGCGCGCAGGAAGTTGCGCGTCACCATCTGCGTATAGATGGGCCCGCTGGAAAAGGGCGTGCGGATCTGCTGCGCGTCGGCGATCGTCGAGTACGCGCCGTAGAGCTTGAGCCGCTGCCAGCCGAATTCGGCGTAGGCCTGCCAGTTCCAGGTCGAGAAGCTGCTGCCCGCAAGCGCGCTGCCTCCGGCCGAGTCCTGGTGCGTGTACTGGGTGCCGAAGCGCCAGTAGCTCTGCCGTTGCAGGCGGTGCACGTAGTCGAGATCGAGAAAGACGATGCCGAGCACGTCGTTGGCGCGGTGGTACCAGGCCTGCATCCACAGGTCCTCGACGGGTGACCATTGCACGCCGGCGATCGACATGCCCGCGGCGGAATCCTTGGCGCCGACCGCTTCGCCCATGCTGACGAACTCGTTCGCATCGCGCGGCTTGGCGTCCCATGCGTAGCCCGCCCAATATCGCAGCGTCTGATCGCCCCGCGCCGGCAGCGCGATCGGCCCGCCGAGCAGCGCCGCCTGGTAGGTGACGGGCACCATGCGGTTGTCGAGCCTGCCGACGTAGGCCAGGTCACTGCGATTCGATCGCACGCCGCTCGGCGGCGCATAGCCCATGTTGATTTCCTGGCGATACAGCGTCAGCGTCTGGCTGGCGTAGCGCGCCCGCGCGTACAACTCGCCCAGCACGCCGATCGGCTCCTGCGGCGGCCGCAGCAGCTGCGTGCCGCCCTCGCCATCCGGTGCGTAGATCGGCAGCGAGAAGTAGAAGGTGGCACCCAGCTGCAGCACGTCTTTCCAGTAGCCTGAGCGCGCATACAGCCATCCCCCCGCGGCCCAGGCCTGATTGACCGAAGCGTCGGTGTTGGTCTTGTCCATGTAGAAGCTGCGCAAGTGGTAGCCCGCCTTGGCATCCGTGAAGAACGGCTCGGCGGGACTTGCCGGCGGGGCGGCCGATGCCGCTTGCGACGCTGCGCTCAGGCTCAGCACGAGCACCGCGCCCAGCAGGCAGTGACTTCCCATTGGAGGCTTTGCCCTCAGAGATGTGCGCATGGCGTGAATCTACCGAAGACCGCGCGCGGGCGACCATGGCGACCGGGGGCCTGGGACGGGAACGTGCCCGATTTGCAACGCTGGCAGACCGCGCCTGCGGCCCTACGAGGCGGCGGCCCAGGGCGGGTATCGTGTGCAGACGACCACCGCGCCCGCCCGTGACCCGATGCTTTGGATTGCCTGCACCCTCATCGCCGCGGCCACCCAGACCGCGCGCAATGCCATGCAAAGCGGCCTGACCGCTTCGCTGGGCACGCTGGGCGCGACGCAGGTGCGCTTCCTGTTCGGCTTTCCGTTCGCGCTGCTGTTCCTCTTGGTTGCGGTCGCGGCCACGCAGGGCGGCGTGTCGGCGCCGAGCCCGCGCTTTCTTGCGTTCACCACAGGCGGTGCCGTGGCGCAGGTCATCGCCACGGCGCTGCTGCTCGCCGCGATGCGTCACGGTTCGTTCTCTGTCGCCACCGCACTGTCGAAGACCGAGGCTGTGCAGATCGCGCTGTTCGGATTGCTGATCCTGGGCGACCGGCTGACGCCGACGCGCGTGCTGGCCATCGGCATCGCCACAACGGGTGTCGCGCTGGCCGCGATCAAGCCGGGAGCGCGGTGGGGTGCCGCGAGCCGGCGGCAGGCGTTGCTTGGCATCGCCGCTGGCGGCGGCTTTGCGCTGGCGGCAGTGGGCTTTCGCGGCGGCATCCTGGCGCTCGCCGACGGCGGGTTCTGGCTGCGCGCGAGCACCACGCTGGTCTGGTCACTGGGCCTGCAGGCGTTGCTGCTGGGCGCGTGGATGGCGCTTTTTGCGCGGCAGGCGCTGATCGGCAGCTTCAGGTTGTGGCGGCAATCGCTGCTGGCCGGCTTCCTGGGCGCGCTCGCCTCGCAGTTCTGGTTTGCCGGCTTTGCGCTCACCGCCGCGGCCAACGTGCGCACGCTCGGCCTCGTCGAAGTGCTGTTCGCGCACCAGATCGGTCGCCGCGTCTTCGGCCAGCGCACCTCCAGGCGCGAGGCGCTGGGCATGGCGCTCATCCTCGCCGGCGTCGCCCTGCTGCTGGCGGTGTAGCGCCGGCGCTTGGCAGCGCCGCTCAAGCCACCACGTGCACCGCGCCGTCGACATAGATCGTGCCGCCGGTGATGCGCCGCGCGTAGGGCGTCGCAAGAAAGGCGCAGGCGAAACCGACGTCCATGATGTCGACCAGCTCGCCAATGGGCGCCTTCCGTGCCGCCTCGGCAAGCAGCAGGTCGAAGTCCTTCAGCCCTGATGCGGCGCGGGTCCTCGGCGGCCCGGGCGAGATCGGGTGCACGCGAATGCCGCGCGGGCCGAGCTCGAAAGCCAGGTAGCGGCAGCTGGCTTCGAGCGCGGCCTTCACCGGCCCCATGAGGTTGTAGTGGTCAGTGCCCGGGTGCTGGCCCCGATCGACCGCATCTCGGAAGTGCTGTTCGGCCTGTTCATGGTGCTGACCTTCACCGGCACGCTGAGCGTGCTGGACAGCGGTCACGAGCAGGTGCGCAGCATGCTTGTCGCCGCCATCGGTTGCAACCTCGCCTGAGGCAGTGGCGATCGCCATGCTCTTTGCCTGCGGCCATGCCTGGGGCCGCTATGCCGGGCTGAAGGCCTGGCGCAGCGGGCTGGTGATGGTGGTGCTGGGCCTGATGGTCGAGGCCATCGTCATTGCGCTCGGCGGCTGAACGGCGGCCGCGCATCGCCTCAGCGCCGCCCGGCTCGTCGGCGAAATCGGGGCCTCAGGCCACAGCGGGGGCGGACAGCGCTGTGGTTTCGATGGGCTCGCCGGCACGGGCCTTGTCGGCCTCGTAGCTGCGCGCAGCGAACAGGAAGGCGGCGGCGGCGATCACGCTGGCCAGCGGCACCGCGGCCAGCGCCGGCTGCAACCCCATGCTGTCGGACAGCACGCCGACGAGGAAGGGGCCAGCGGCCAGGCCGAACAGATTCTGGAACAGCGCCAGCACCGATGCGCCGGTGGCGCGCACGCCGGGGTGGATGACGTCGATGACGATCGCCGACACCGGGCCGACACTGCAAACGGCCATGAAGCCGCCGAACACGATCCAGCCGAAGCGCGCCGCCGGATCGTGCGCGCCGCCGAAGGCGTAGGCCAGCACGACCATCGACACCAGGCACAGCAGCGCCAGCGCGACCAGCTTGCGCCGTGGATGGCGCGTGCCGACACGGTCGACCACCGTGCCCCAGATGACGCTGCCATCGCACCCGCCAGCACCACTGCGCCGCCTTGGCACCGGCCTGCGCCGGCGCGATGCCGTGCACGCGATTCAGGAAGCTCGGCAGCCACGACCACAACGCCGAGACGACGATCAGCTGCGCGGCACCGCCGATGCACACCCACAGCATGGTGCGCGAGCGCACCAGCAGCTTGCCGATGTGCAGCGCGGCCTCACCGAGCGAACGCCGCTTGGCGTCGAGCTCGGGCTTGAGTTCGACGGTGCGGTAGTCGCGCACCTTCAGGTACAGCAGCGCGACGATCAGCCCGGGTACGCCGACGACGCCGAAGGCCGACTTCCACCCCCAGTGGCTGGCGATGTAGCCGCCGAGCAGCACGCCGAGCACCGAACCGATCGAGGCCGAGGCGAAGAAGCCGGCGAGCAGCGCACCGCGCATGCGCGCCGGGAAATGGCTGGCGATCAGCGCCGCGCCGACCGAGCCGTAGCCGGCCTCGCCGAGGCCGACGACCGCGCGCAACGGCAGCAGCGTGCCGTAGCTACGGGCCCACATGCACGAGATCGTGGCCAGGCTCCAGAGCGTCGCCATCACGACGATGCTCTTGACGCGGCTGGCGCGGTCGGCGACCAGCGCCACCGGCAAAGCGCCCAATGCGACCGTGATCGACACCACCGACACCAGGGCGCCGAGCTGCTTGTCGGACAGATCCCACTCGGCCTTGATGAAGGGGAACAGCGAGACGATGATCTGGCGGTCGACATAGTCGAAGACCATCAGCGCCAGCGTCATCGCGCAGGCAAACCAGGCCGGGCCGGGGCCGAACAGGTAGTCGTCTTCGCGCGGGCTGCGCTCCAGGGCATGCAAGTCCATTGTTCAGTCCTCAGGGCACCAGCACGGTGGCACCGGTGGTGCTTCGCGACTCGAGCGCGCGGTGCGCGTCGGCCGCCTCTTCGAGCCGGTACTGCTGCTTCGGCTCGCCGCTGATGCGCCCGGCCAGCACGTGGTCGAACACCTCCGTCGCCATCGCCAGCATGTGCGAACGCGGCATGATGTAGTGCATCATCGCCGGGCGCGTGACCCAGATCGATCCCTTCATCGCCAACAGCATCGTGTCGATCACCACCGGGCCCGAGGTCGTGCCGTTGCTGATCAGGTGGCCGCGCGGCTGCAGGCTGTCGAGCGAGGCCATCAGCGTGTCCTTGCCGACGGAGTCGTAGACCACCGGCACACCCTTGCCGTCGGTGATCTCCCTGACGCGTTTCGGAATCTCGCGCGTCAGGTCCTCCGGGCTCATGCCGCCGGTGACGATGACGTGGGCGCAGCCATTGGCGCGCGCCACCTCGGCCTTGGCCTCGGTGCTGACGGTGCCGATCATCGTCACGCCGATCGCGCGCGCCCATTGGCAGGCAACCGAGCCCACGCCACCGGCCGCGGCGTGGTACAGGATCGTCTCGCCGCCCCTCAGCGGATAGACCTGGCGGAACAGGTATTGCGCCGTCATGCCCTTCATCATCAAGGTGGAGGCGGTGCGATCCGACACGCCCTCGGGGATCGGGATCAGCACCTCGGCCGGCATCAGGCGCACGTCGCTGTACGCGCCCTGCGGGCCGAGCAGGTAGCCGACGCGGTCGCCGGCCTTGATATCGGTGACGCCTTCGCCCACCGCCTCGACCACGCCGACGGCGTCGCTGCCCATGCCCGCCGGCAGCGGGTGCGGGTAGCGGCCGGTGCGGAAATAGATGTCGATGAAGTTCACCGCCACATAGGTGTGACGCACGCGCGCCTGGCCCGCGCCGGGCGCGCCGACCTCGACGGTCTCGAGCTTCAGCACCTCGGGGCCGCCGGTCTCGTGGAAGCGGATTGCCTTTGCCATGTCTGTTGTCCTCGAAGGGGGGTTGCGGTGCGGAATCAGACCGGCCGGTCGCCGATGATCCCGGCGCGTTCGAGCTTGCGCACCGCCGGATAGAAGTCGTCGCACGCGTAATGCTGCGTGCAGCGGTTGTCCCAGATCGCGACGCTGTTCAAGCGCCAGCGAAAGCGCACCTGGTATTCGGGTATCGCCGCCTGGCTGATCAGGTATTGCAGCAGCTGCGCGCCGCCGGGCGCGTAGTCCTGGCCGACGCGCACGTGAAGCGCGGTGTGGAAGTTGGTGAAGTGCGTGGCGAAGGAATTGACGAACAGCACCTTCGCGCCGGTCTCGGGATGGGTGCGCACCACCGGATGCTCGGCGTCGGGGTACTGGGCGTGCAGCGCCAGCCGCTTGGTCGTAGGCAGCGCGGCGCCGAAGCTGGCCTCGATGCTGTGCCGTGCGCGCAGGCCTTCGATGCGGGTCTTGACGGCTTCGGGCAGCTTTGCATAAGCCTCGACCATGTTGGCCCAGAGCATGTCGCCGCCGACCGGCGGGCATTCGACGCAACGCAGCACCGCCCCCATCTGCGGGCATTCGCGCCAGGTGGCGTCGCAGTGCCAGGCGTTCTCGTACTGCAGGTGCTTGGTGTCGGCGCCCTTGTAGATGCGCACCAGGCCCGGGTTCTCCGGATCGCTGCCGACGACGGGATGGTCCTCGAGCTCGCCGAAGCGGCGCGCGAAAGCGACATGCTCGGCGCGCGAGAACTGCTGGTCACGCAGGAACAGCACCTTGTATTGCAGCAGCAACGCGCGGATCTCGTCGAACAGCGCGTCGTCGCGCGACGCGTCACCCAGATCGACGCCGGAAAGCTCGGCGCCCAGGCTGCAGGTCAGCGGTTCGACCTTGATCGAGTCGTGGCGCACGCTGGTGCTCACGATGCGGGGTGTCGACACGGCCCGTCTTTCCTGTTCGATCGAGGGGTCACGCGGTCGCCAGCGTGGTCGAGAGCCGCGCGACGAACTCATCGGCGCGCGGCCATTCGCCGAAGCCCGAGGCCGGGTTCAGATGGCCGACTTCGCCGAGGTCGACGAGTTCGCTGCCCCAGGCTTGCGCCAGTGCCTCGACGCGGGCGCAGGCGGCGAGCGGATCGTTGCGGCTCGCACCGACGATCGAGCGGAACGGCAGCGGTCGGCGCGGCACCGGCAGCCAGCCGGCGCCATCGAGTTGCGACAGCGTCGGATAGCCCTCGGGCATCGCTTGCTCGAAATCCGGCGGCACGGCGAGCAGTGCGCCGTGCACCGCGCGTTGCGTCTGCCGCGCCCAATGCGCCACCATGATGCAGCCGGCACTGTGCGCGACGATGACGATCGGCCCGGCGACCGACCGCGCCACGCGCTCGATTGCCGCCACCCTGGTGGCGCAATCGAGGTCGGCGCGGCCCATCGGCGGCACGCTGGCCACCGGGCGACCCTGCGCGTGAAGGCGCGCTTCGAGCCGCGTCTGCCAGTGCTGTGCGACATCGTCGCGCAGCCCTGGAACGATGAGCACGGTGGGGGTGGTCATGGTCGCGGTCTCTTCGCGGCGCCTACTGGCTCAGGCGGATGTCGAAGGCCTTGACGATCTGCGCGTTGCGGTCGTACTCGGCCCTGACCATCTGCGCCAGCTTGTCGGGACTGTCGCTGACCATCGGCTCGAAGCCGGCGGCGATCAGCCGCTCGCGCACCTTCGGCGACATCGCCGCCTTCAGCGTGGCGATGTTGATCCTGGCGACCAGATCGGCGGGCACCTTGGACGAGACGACGGTGCCGACCCAGTTGCTGAATTCGATGTCCGCGAAACCGGCCTCGGCGGTCGTCGGCACGTCGGGCAGGTGCACCGAGCGCGTCTTCGACGCCACCGCGTAGGCCTTGAGCTTGCCGCCCTTGATCTGCGGCAGCGAGGTCGCCATGCCGTCGAACATGATGTCGACCTGGCCGCCCATCAGGTTCTGCAACGCCGGCGGCGAGCCGGGGAAGGGCACGTGCGTCAGGTCGAGCCCGGCCTTCGTCGCGAAGATCATGCCGGCGTAGTGCGAGCTGGTGCCCGCGGTGTACGAGGCGAAGCTGCCCTTGCCGCCGTTGTGCGATTTCAGGTAGGCGACAAGTCCCTTGACGTCGTTGGCCGGCACCGCCGCGGAGGCGACCAGCACCATGTTCGCGCGGCCGACCATCGTCACCGGCTTGACGTCCTTGACCGGGTCGAAGTTGGTCTTCATCACCAGCGGCACCTCGGTCAGGATGTTGCTGGCCGCGATCAGCAACGTCTGGCCGTCGGCTGGTGCGCTGCGCAGTGCCTGCACCGCGATGCCGCCGCCGGCACCCGGCTTGTTCTCGACGATCACCGGCTGGCCGATCTCGCTCGACAAGGCCTCGGCGACGACGCGCGCGACGATGTCGGCGGTGCCGCCGGGCGGCGCCGGCACCAGGATCTTCACCGGCTTGTCGGTCCAGGCATGGGCTGCCAGCGGCGCCGCCGCCAGTGCCAGCAGGGCGGCCAGCGTCTTAAGGCGCAGGCGGTTGTTCAGGGTCTTTTGCATGGGTCTGTCTCCGTTGTTCTGGTCATCGACGCTCAAGCGGCCTTGCGCAGGAAGCCCTGGTGGCCGCCCTTGGGGTTGGGCGCGAAGCCGTTGGCGGCCAGCGTCTCTTCCACCGTGTCGTAGAACACGCCGATCTTGCAGATCTTGCGCGCTTCCTTGCCGTCGGCCACTTCACGGCCGAACTCGCGCGACATGCGCACCAGCTGCTCGATCTGCTGCACCGTCGTCATCTTGGCGGTGCGTGACTGGTTCCACAGGTTGTCCTCGATGCCGCAGCGCACGTGCAGGCCCATCGCGATGCCCATCATGTTGATCGGCAGCACGTTGCGCATGCTGCTTTCCACCGTCAGCATCGCGCCGTCGGGAATCGCGCGCAGGAAGTTGGCCAGGCTGTAGATCGTCGGCTGGTCCATGCCGCCGCCGATCGCGACCCAGTTGCACACCAGCGGGCCCTTGTAGATGCCGCGGCGCATCAGGCGCTCGACCGTCTCGTAGCTGTTGATGTTGTAGAACTGGAAGGCGCTCTGGATGCCGGCAGCCGACAGGCGACGCACATGCTCCTCGAAGAACTCCGGGTTCGACGGCACGATCATGTTGGAGTAGGCGTGGAAGTTGGCCGGCTCGGCCAGCGAGGTGCCGGCAAGGTCGGCGGCCTCCATCTGCTCGGTCACGTTCATCTGCGTGGTGTTTACCGTCACCGTCACCTGGTCGGGCTTCGGGTCGAGCTCGGCCAGCATGTGGCGGGTGTCATCGGACAGCCACTTCGCCGCCGCGCCTTCGGTCGGGGGCGCGAAGGAGATCGAGCCGCCGACCTGGATGATCATGTCGGGCACGGCCTTGCGCACGCCGGCGATCAGCTCGTTGAACTTGGACAGCTGCTTGCTGCCCTTGCCGTCGAGTTCGCGCACATGCAGGTGCAGCACCGAGGCGCCGGCGTTGTAGCAGTCGACTGCCTTCTGGACCTGCGCCTCCATCGTCACCGGAATGTCCTCCGGGAAGTCCGAAGGGATCCATTCGGGACCGTAGGGCGCGGCGGTGATGACCAGCTTGTCCTGGTTTTCGGTGAAGAGGGAACCGTCGAGGAAGTTCATGGTGGATCCTTGTGAGTGGGATGGAAATTGATCAGTAGGTGGCTTCGCCGACGATGCCGGCGCGTTCCATCTTGCGGTGGCACGGTGGGTAGTCCATCACCGCGTAGTGCTGCGTCGAGCGGTTGTCCCACATCGCCATCGAGTTCGGCTTCCAGCGGAAGCGCACCTGGTACTCGGGGATTGCCGCCTGGCTGATCAGGTAGCGCAGCAGGTCGGAGCCGCCGTGCGTGTAGTCCTGGCCCACGCGCACGTTCTCGGCGGTGTGGAAGTTGGTGAAGTGGGTGGTGAAGGCGTTGACGAACAGCACCTTCTCGCCGGTCTCTGGGTGCGTGCGCACGACCGGGTGCTCGGCGTCGGGGAACTGCGCGTGCAGCGCCAGGCGCTTGTCGGCCGGCATCGCCGCGCCGAAGCTGGCCTCGATGCTGTGGCGCGCGCGCAGGCCGGCGATCTGCGTCTTGACGTGTTCGGGCAGGCGCTCGTAGGCCAGCACCATGTTCGCCCACATCGTGTCGCCGCCCACCGGCGGGCATTCGACGCAGCGCAGCACGCAGCCGAAGGGCGGCTTCTCGCGCCAGGTGGCGTCGGTGTGCCAGCTGTTCTCGTAGCGGTCGTTCGGGCTGTCGGGACGACTTGTAGATGCGCACCAGGCCGGGGTTCTCGGGGTCGCTGCCGGCCACCGGGTGGTCTTCCAGTTCGCCGAAGTGGCGGGCGAAGGCGACATGCTCGGCGCGCGTGATGTCCTGGTCGCGGAAGAACAGCACGCGGTGCTTCAGCAGCAGCGCGCGGATCTCGGCCACCAGGTCGGCGTCGCGCGAGGCGACGCCGAGATTCACGTTGGACAGTTCGCGCGCCGATGGCGCAGGTCAGCGGCTCGACCTTGATCGAATCCGGCAGCGAGCCGGCGCGGACGACGGCGGGGGCGGGGGGGCGGCTTGAGATTGCATGCTCATCGGTTGTCTCCTGCTGGGTAGTGCGGCCTGGGGCCGCTTTTCGATAGGCAGAAGGTTAGGGCGCTGGCGCCTCGCCGAGCCCCCCAACGTAGAGGGGGGATGCTCCCGATCAAGCGCTTTCGAGCAGGCCCAGGATGCGCGCGCGCTGCACCACCTGCTTGCGCGTGCCGGCGTCGAGCTTGGCGAACAGGTTCTTCATGTGCCACTTGATGGTGGCCTCGCCGACCTGCATCGCCAGCGCGATTTCCTTGTTCGACAGGTTGCGCGCAAGCAGTTCCAGCACCTCCCGCTCCTTCGGCGTCAGCGCCATGCTGGGTTGCGAGCGCGCCCGCGCCGCCTCGGCGGCCGTGGCTGGCACGCGCATCGGCGCCGCCAGCGGCCCGGCCCGCGGCGTGTCGTCGGGTGCGCCGAGCACCTGGCGCGCCCAGGCGCCCAGGGCCGGGTGGGCGTCCTCGAAGACGCGCTCCAGCCCGATAGGTCTGCGCCAGGCCGGCGGCCTCGCGCAGCAGACCGACGGAGCGCTCGCCGCAACGGTCCAGCGCAAAGGCGCGCAGGCCCAGCAACTCGATGTGCAGCCGCCCCTGCTTCAGCTGCTGCGCCAGACGCGTCGGCGCGCGCCAGCGGCTCGAGCGCCGGCGCCATTCCTGCGCCGCGATCGCGGCATGGCTCAGCGCCACCTCGCGCAGCACCTCGACGCTGCGCCGCCACAGCGGCCCCTGCGGGTGGCTCGTCGGTCGGCCAGCAGCGCGTCGATGCGCGCGCACAGCTCACGGCAGGTCTCGGGGCGGAAACGGCGCGCGTGCAATCGCACCTGATCGACCAGGCTGGCGATGCACAGCCGCGGCAGCCGCCGCGCCAGTCCCACCGCATGCATCGCGTCGAGCAGCTCCAGCGCGCGGTTCTCCGCGCCCTCGGCTGCCGCCGCGCGCGCCATGGTGCGGTAGCCGAGCAGCACGGCCTCCGGCAGGCCGCTGCGCTCCAGCACGTCCAGCCGGTTGGCCAGCAGCGCCGCGGCCTCGGCGCGGCAGGTCGCGCTCCCACACCGCCGCGGCGAGCAGCGCGGCCAGCATCGTGGCAAAGGCGCTGCGGCGACCGAGCTCCGCTTCGGCCAGCGCCAGCGCCGGGCGCAGCATTTTCTCGGCCAGCAGCACCTGCCCTTCCCAGAGGTAGCTCAGGCCGACGATGAAGTCGCTCCAGTCGGCTGACGTAGCCAGCGCCGGAGTGCGGCTCGCTGCGCGACGCCTGCTGCTCGCGCAGCCGTGCCAGCGCGGGCTCGCCGTCGAGCAGGCATGCGAAAGGCCGAGCGGTTGGCATGCACCTTCAGCAGCAGCGGATCGTGCAGCGGCGGACGCTCGGCCCAGGGGTCGTGCAGCGCGGCGAAACGGTCGGGATCGTCGGCGAACACCGCCGCGCCGCTGAGGACCAGCGCGCATTCGCACTGCAGCGCGGCGTCGACCGACGGCTGCGCCAGGATGCGTCGCGACCAGCCGGCCGGCCTCGTCGTGGCGTTCGCTCAAGGCCAGCGACCAGGCCGCGGCCAGCAGCAGCCGCGGGCGGCGGTCCAGTTCTTCGGCGGGCAGGCGGTCCAGCCATTCGAGCACGCTGCTCTGGTGGCCGCGCGTCATCAGCGAGTCGTACAGGCCGCGTTCGGCCAGCTCGTAGGCCCGATCGGTCTGCCCGGCGTGCCAGCGCCTGCGTGGCCGCGACCTCGAGGCATGCCGTGCTCGGCCAGCCAGTCGGCGCCGCGGGCGTGCACCGCGGCCCGCTCGCCCGCGTGGCAGCGCCGCGAAACGCTCGCGCAGCGCCTCGCGCGCCACGCTGTGCATGCGCAGCCAACGGTCGCCCTCGGCAACAACGAAGACAGGTGTGTCGCGCGCCAGGCGGGCCAGCCGCTCGGCCGCATCGTCGCGGCCGGTCAGCGCCCGGCACAGATCCGCATGCAGCGCATCGATGATCGGCGACGCGGGCCAGGAAGTCCACATCCGTCGGGTCGAGATTGGCCAGCATCAGGTCGACGAAGTGCGCGCGCAGGGCATCGCGCGGCGCCCCCGGCGCCGCCGCCAGGCCCGCGGCGCCGCCGCCGGCCACCGCCGACAGCGCCAGCTGCAGTCCCAGTGGCCAGCCTTCGGTGAGGTCGTGCAGCCGCGCGGCGGCATCGTCGTCGAGGCGGTCGCCGAAGCGCTTGTGCACCACTTCCAGCGTCTCGGCCAGCTGCAAGCCGCAGCATCGCCGGGCCGACGACCGCGCAGTGGCCATAGTCGACAGATCGTCGATCGGCAGATGGCAGTCGCTGCGTGCCGCCAGCACCACGCGCAGGTTGGGCGGCGCGTTGCGCAGCAGGTAGGCCAGCACCTCGCGCGTGTCGTCGCGCAGCCGTTCGACCTCGTCGACGAACAGCACCAGGTCGAGCGCGCTGTGCGCCACCTCGGCCAGCCACAGCGTGACGCCTTCCAGACGCCGCTGGCCGGCGGCGACTCGAGCAGCGTGTGGCCGAAGCCCGGCCGCGCCGCGCCGCTGCGCACCGCCAGCGCGAGCGCCTGCACCAGGCGTTTCGGCGTGTCGCGCGCCTGCGCCTGCACCCAGGCCACGGCCGCGCCGCGCGCCAGGTGCTCGAGCCGCCATTGCGCCAGCAGCGAGGTCTTGCCGAAGCCGGCCGGCGCCTGCACCAGCACGATCGGCTGGTCGGCACGCTGCGCATCGGCCGACAGCAGCCGCGCGCGCGTCACCAGATGGCGCGGCACGCGCGGCGGCGTGACCTTGAGCAGCAGATCATCGGCCGCGACGGCGTCAGAGGGGATCTGGTTCATCGCCATGTGTTTGACATCGGTGACCGATGCTAGCCCTGCGCGCGACGCTGACCAACGGGTCGACCTCCCCCCCATCACGAGTAGGGCGCCGCACTGCCGCGGCGTCTAGATTGCGGGCAACGCTATCAGCGGCCGTGCTGCCGGCCGCATCGACCGGAGCCAACCCCATGTATCGCCATCTGCTGGTGCCCATCGACGACACCGACCTGTCGATCGACGTGATCGGCAACGCCGTCGGCCTGGCGCGCGCCGTCGGCGCGCGCATCACCTTCTTCCACGCCGTCGTCGATCCGCAGCCATTCGATCAGCAGCGATGCCGAACTGCTGCGCGCGACGTCGCCAGGCGACTACACCTATGCCTATACCGGCAAGGCGCGCGAGTTGCTGGCCAAGGCCGAGGCGGCAGCGCGGGCCTTCGGCGTGACCTGCACGGCGCTGCAGTGCCGCGGCGACAAGCCGGCCACGGCCATCATCGAGGCGGCGCACGCCGGCGGCTGCGACCTGATCTTCATGGCCTCGCACGGCCACCGCGGCAGGCTGGGCATGGCGCTGGCCTCCGAAACGCTGAGCGTGCTGATGAACGCCGGGCTGCCGGTGCTGGTGTCGGCCACCGGCAACCTGAAAGCGCCGGCGCATGCCATCGGCATCATCCGCGACGAACATCGCGCGCTGGCGGCGGTGATGCACGCATGGATGCAGGCGCTGGCCGCGGCGCGCCAGGCCGGCGCCGGCGCCGATGCGGCGCAGATGCGCGCCATCGTGCAGCTACATCCAGACCTTCCCGGTGGCGCAGCATCACCCGAAGGAAGATGACTACCTTTTCAAGCGGCTGCGCGAGCGCACCGACGAGTTCGATGCCGAACTCGACGAGCTGCGGCGCCAGCACCTGCGCGACGAACAGCTGGTCGCCGAACTGGCCGCGATGGTCGAGTTGCTCGCGGGCTGCGTCGAGGCGCCGGCCGCCGCCGCCGCGACGCGCACGCTGGACGACGCGGTGCAGGCCTATGCCCGCTTCCTGTGGGAGCACCTGGGGCGCGAGGAAGGCGTGATCCTGCCTGCCGCGCAGCGGCATCTGCAGGAACAGGACTGGCTCGAGATCGACAGCGCTTTCCGCGCCAACCGCGAGGGGCGTGACGATCACGAAAGCGACAAGGCCTGGCGCCAGCTGTTCTCGCGCATCGTCAACGCCGCGCCGCAGTGGCCCGCCGCGGCCGCGCCCCCCATCCAAGAGGGGGCTTCGCCGGGCTTGCGCCACAGAAAATTTCCATGCCCCACACCGGTCTGCCATCGCGGCAGCAGGTGCGCAGGCACCCCGCCCACCGGAGCGTCGACTCCGGAACCTCTACCAGACCTGACACAACATGAACACCACAAGTCGCGCCCTTTTCTCCCGCACCGTCCTCGCCGCCGCAGCCGCCATGATGCTTGCCGGCGCACCGGCCCAGGCCTTCGAGTTCGACACCGGCAATCCCGACGTGACGGTTCGCTGGGACAACACACCGCGCGTCAACCTCGGCATGCGCACCGAAAAGCGCAATGACCTGATCGGCAACAACCAGCTGTACGACGAAGGCACCTACAGCTTCGACCGCGGCGACATGGTGGCCGAGCGGCTGGACTGGTTCAGCGAGCTCGATGTGGTCTACCAGAAGCGCTTCGGCGGCCGCGTCAGCGCGCAAGCCTGGTACGACGCCGCCTACGGCACCTACGGCCGCTCGAACCCGGCCTTCGCGGGCATCGCCAGCTACCCCGGCAACAAATACAGCGACTACACCCGCGACCTGTACCGCGGCGTCGACGGCGAGTTCCTCGACGCCTTCGTCTTCGGTCGCTTCGACCTGGGCGACGTGCCGCTGACCGTCAAGCTCGGCCGCCACACGCTGTACTGGGGAGAGTCGCTGTTCGTCAACGGCAACCTGAACAGCATCGCCTACGCGCAGAACCCGCTGGACCTGCAGAAAGGCTTCGCCACGCCCGGCGCCGAGGCCAAGGAACTGTTCCGCCCGCTGAACCAGCTCTCGGCGCAGGCCGCGCTGACCGACGAGCTGACCGTGATGGCGCAGTACTACCTCGAATGGGAGTCGTTCCGCTATCCCGAAGGCGGCACCTTCCTCGGTCCGGTGGACTTCGCGTTCCGCGGCCCGAACCGGCAATTCCTCGGCCGCGCCCTGGGCTTCGCCAACAACGGCGGCAACATCAATCCGGACAACATCGGCGACTGGGGCATCGGCGGCACGCTGGAGCCCGCAGTGGCTGGACGGCACGATGGGCCTGTACTACCGCAACTTCTCCGACAAGCTGCCGCAGGTGCTGCTGACCAAGGTCGGCGCGAACAGCACCAGCCAGTACAACCTGATCTATCCCGACAACATCAGCCTGTACGGCATCAGCCTGGCCAAGAACATCGGCGGCGTCAGCGTCGGCGCCGAGTTGTCCTACCGCGCCAACACGCCGCTGTACGCGCAGATCCTGGGCAATGCGGCGGCTGCCGGCGTGCCGCCGGGCGGCGAAACCGCCGGCCCACGCGGCAACACCGCCAACGGCCTGGTCAACATGCTCGGTGTGCTGCCCAAGACCGCGTTGTTCGACGCCGCCACCTGGGCCAGCGAACTGGTGTGGGCCCACCTGGTGTCGGTGCGCAGCGGCGCCAACCTGTTCCAGGGCCTGGGCTACGCGCCCTGCGCCGGCAAGGACAAGTGGGACGGCTGCGTCACCGACAACTACTTCGGCATGTCGGCCGCCTTCACGCCCATCTGGTACCAGGTGTTCCCGGGCGTGGACCTGTCGGCACCGATGGCGATCTACGGCGGCTTGTCGGGCAACGCGCCGACGATCTTCGGCGGCAACCAGGGCAACGGCAACTACAGCATCGGCCTGGGCGCCGACGTGTACCAGAAGTACCGCTTCGACCTGAAGTACATCGACTACTTCGGTCACACCCGGGACAACGGCACGATGGTCACTTCGCAGAACGGCTTCACCACGCTGCTGCAGGACCGTGGCTCGGTGTACCTGACCTTCAAGACCACTTTCTGATTCATCAAACCTACTGGAGACGACAATGAAACTGCAACGCAACATGCTGGCCTGCCTGATAGCGGGCATGACGACGGCCCTGATGGGCGCCGGCGCGCAGGCGGCGATCACCGCCGAACAAGCCAAGGCACTGGGCACGACGCTGACCGGCGTCGGCGCCGAAAAGGCCGGCAACAAGGACGGCAGCATTCCCGCCTATGCCGGCGGCCTGACCACGCCGCCGGCCGGCTTCAAGGCCGGCGACGGCATGCGCCCGGACCCCTTTGCCGGCGAGAAGCCGCGGCTCGTGATCGACGCCAAGAACATGGCGCAGTACGCCGACAACCTCACCGAAGGCACCAAGGCCCTGCTGAAGCAGCATCCGAGCTTCCGCGTCGACGTCTATCCGACACACCGCACGGTGGCGTTCCCGAAGTGGGTGCTGGACAACACCGCCAAGGTGGCGACGACGGCCAAGACCGGCAACGGGGGCCGCTCGATCGAGGGCGCACACGCCGGCTTCCCGTTCCCGATCCCGAAAGACGGCTACGAGGCGATGTGGAACCACCTGGTGCGCTTCAACGGCCAGGCCTATGAGTCGAAGTACCGCAACCTGACGGTCGACGCCAGCGGCAAGCCGACGCTGGCCACCGAAGGCAACAGCGTGCAGGAGTATCCGTACTGGGACAACAGCAAGAGCGAGGCCGAGACCTACTGGCGCATCAAGCTGACCTACACCGCGCCGGCACGCCGCGCCGGCGAGGCGCTGCTGCTCGTCGACCCGCTGGACATCGGCAACAAGGACCGCCGTGCCTGGAGCTACCTGCCGGGACAGCGCCGCGTCAAGGTCGCACCGGACTTCTCCTTCGACACGCCGAACCCGGGT
This sequence comes from uncultured beta proteobacterium, assembly GCA_963837675.1. Taxonomy (GTDB): domain Bacteria; phylum Pseudomonadota; class Gammaproteobacteria; order Burkholderiales; family Burkholderiaceae_C; genus Rubrivivax. The sequence goes on from CAWIOH010000017.1 coordinate 234,844, forward strand.
TCCGCCGGCGGCAACACCTTCGACGACCTCTTCGTCTTCAACGGCTCGATGGACCGCTACGACTTCAAGCTCGTCGGCAAGAAGGAAATCGTCGTGCCCTACAACGACTACAAGGCGGTGTACGGTGCGAAGCAGGACGACCTGCTCAAGCCCAATCACCTGAATCCGGACCTGGTGCGCTGGGAGCTGCACCGCGTGTGGGTGGTCGAAGCGACGCTGCGCGAAGGCAAGCGCCACGTCTACAGCAAGCGCACCTTCTACCTCGACGAGGACTCGTGGGCGGCGGTGGCGCATCGGACGAGTACGACGCCCGTGGCCAGCTGTACCGCGCCGGCTTCGCCTTCATGGCGCCGAGCTACGACCTGCCGGCACCGTACACCGACATGTTCGCGCACTACGACCTGATCGCGCGCAACTACTCGCTGACCGGCTTCATCGCCGAGACCGGCGGCCTGAAGCACGTCAAACCGCTGGCCGACCGCGAGTGGACCGCCGATGCGCTGGCGGGGGCGGGAATTCGCTGAGACCGGTTCGCGATCAAACCCGAAGTAGCCGGTGGGCGGCTTGCGACATGTCGCAAGCCGCCCACCGGTTTTCGCCATTGTGGAATGCGGTCGGACAATGGCCCTCGTCGGTGATCTGGCGGGACGATGGCTCGGCCGCTGCACTTGCATCGCTCGCATCACCGGCATAGATTTCCACTCCTCCCTCCTTCGAAAGACCTTCCATGTCCAACCTCAGACCGCTGCTGGCTGCAATTGCCATGACCATTGGGTTCTCTGCGACGTCCTATGCCAAGGTGAACTGCAGTGACGTCAAGAACAAGAACCAGGACGAATGTGTCCGGGCGAAGGTCAACAACAACGCCAACAGCATCAACTGCAGCGACGTAAAGAACAAGAACCGGGACGAATGTGTGCGGGCAAAGGCCAACACGAACAACCGCGATGTGGATGACGTCAACTGCAGCAAGGCCAACGACGCCGACGTTCGACAGGCTTGCCGCAAGGCCAAGTATTGAAGAGGAACGCTCACTAGACTTCGACATGCGGCCCACGCCAAACTGGGCCTGTGGAGCGGCATGCGCGATGACGACCTGGACTTTCACCAGGCGATCTCACTGCGCGATGGCCGACCGGCGCTGATCCGGGTGATGCGTCCCGATGACAAGCAGCGGCTGCAGAGCGCGTTTGAAAATCTCGACCCGCAGTCGGTCTACACCCGCTTCTTCTCGTTCCGCAAGTCGATTCCCGAGCGCGCCTTCGAACGCATCGCCGAGATCGACTTCGTCCACCTCGCCGGTCTGGTGGTGACCTTCGACAGCGGCGACGACGAGATCGTCATCGGTGGTGCCAGCTATGTCGGCCGCAGCGACGCCGACGGCGCCCGGGTGGCCGAAGTGGCCTTCACGATCGAAGAGGATTTCCACAGGCAAGGCCTGGCGAGCCGTCTGCTCGCGGCCCTGGTCACGCTCGCCCGGCGCCACGACCTCGTGCGCTTCGAAGCCGAGGTGCTGTCCGGCAACACGCCGATGCTGTCCGTGTTCCAGCGCAGCGGCTTGCCGCTGCGCCGACGCAGCGAAGGCGGCGTCATCCATCTCGACCTGGACCTCGCGCCGCCAGGCTGAGCGCCGCGCCTTCGACCCCAGCGGGCCGACGCCCCCCCCGAGCGGCGCCCCGCCGGCCGTGGCCCGGGCGAGCGGTCTTCGGCCGCGCCTCCGACCTTGCCCCCCAGCCAAGAGGGGGCGTTTGTCGCCCGCTGAATCCCAGAATTCCGTTCACCGTCCGGCACACCGAGCTTCGCCCTCTCAGCGCAGCGTTCAGTGCGGACGCACAGATTTCAGCAGGAGACACGATGTTCAAACGATGCCTTGCCTCAGCGCTGGTCGCCACCACTGTTGGCGCCGTCGCCTGGGCGAATACCGCCGCGCCATGGAAGGACGTGCTCGACACGCCGGCCGTGAAGAGCCCGCTGGCGCCGCGCACGCTGGTCAATGGCCTGGCCCATGCCGGCGATCGGCTGGTCGCGGTCGGCCAGCGCGGCCATGTGCTGCTGTCCGATGACAAGGGGCAGAGTTGGCGCCAGGCCGAAGTGCCATCCAGTTCCGACCTGGTGGCCGTGACGTTTCCGAACGCGACCGACGGTTGGGCGGTGGGCCACGACGGCATCGTGCTGCGCAGCAAGGACGCCGGCGCCACCTGGACGCGCGCGCTCGACGGCCGCAAGGCCGGCGAGTTGATGGTCGAGTACTACAAGCGCGAAGCCGCGAACCTGGGCGACGACAAGCGCGCCGCGGCATGGCTGCAAGAGGCCGAGCGATTCGCCGCGCAGGGCCCGGAGAACCCCTTCCTCGACATCTGCGTTCGAGAGACGCCAAGACCGGCTATCTGGTCGGCGCCTTCGGCCTGATCTTCCGCACCGCCGACGGCGGCGCCAGCTGGCAGCCGCTGCTGCACGCCACCGACAACCCGAAGGCGCTGCACCTGTATGCCGTGCGTGCGATCGGCGGCGAGGTCTACATCGCCGGCGAGCAGGGCCTGCTGCTCAAGCTCGACCGCAACGCAGCCGGCGGTGGCCAGTTCCGCGCGCTCGAGCTGCCCTACAAGGGCACGCTGTTCGGCATCGTCGGCACGCGCACGCGCGCTGCTGGTGCACGGCCTGCGCGGCACGCTGCTGCGCAGCACCGACGCCGGCCGCAGCTGGCAAGCGGTGCCCACCGGTCTGCAGGTCGGCCTGACCGCCAGCAGCATCGATGCCGAAGGGCCGCATCGTCATCGTCAGCCAGGCCGGCCATGTGCTGGTGAGCAGCGACGACGGTGCCAGCTTTTCGCCGGCCAAGGTCGACAAGCCGCTGCCTGCGGCCGCCGTGGTCATCACCGGCCCCGGCGCCCTCGTCGTCGGCGGCCCGCGCGGCCTGGCGCCGCTGGCCTTGCCCTGACCTGCCACATTCCCGGAGCGACCGCCATGCACGTCACCACCGACACCGACAACCAGCCCCTGCCCGGCGGCCTCGACGATTTCGACACCAACACCGGCTCGCGCCTCGAGCGCCTGGTGTTCAACAACCGGCGCGCGGTGATCGTGCTGTGCGCGGTGCTCACGCTGGTGCTGGGCTTCCTCGCGGCGACGCGGCTGACGCTGAACGCCAGCTTCGAGCGCATGCTGCCGCTGAGCCACCCGTACATCCAGAACTACCTGGAGAACAAGAACGACCTGCGCGGCCTGGGCAATTCGCTGCGCATCGTCGTCGAGCCAACCCGGGCGGCGACATCTACGACCCGAAGTACCTGGACACGCTGCGCAAGATCAACGACGAGCTGGTGCTGACGCCGGGCGTCGACCGCGCGTGGGTGAAGTCGCTGTGGTCGCCGGCGGTGCGCTGGACCGAGGTCACCGAAGAGGGCTTCCGCGGCGGCCCGGTGATGCCCGACAACTACGACGGCTCGCCCAAGGCCACCGAGCAGCTGCGCGGCAACATCGCGCGCTCCGGCATCGTCGGCAGCCTGGTCGGCAACAACTTCAAGTCGAGCATGATCGTCGTGCCGCTGCTCGACAAGGACCCGACCACCGGCAAGCGCATCGACTACCGCGTGCTGTCGCAGCACATCGAGGAGCATCCGCGCCAAGTACGAGCAGCGCCGGCGACGGGCAAGGCGCCAGCGATCAAGATGCACGTCATCGGCTTCGCCAAGCTGGTCGGCGACCTGATCGACGGGCTGTTCCAGGTCGCGCTGTACTTCGGCCTTCGCCGCCGCCGTGGCCGCGGCCATCATCTACTACTACACGCGCTGCGTGCGCAGCACCGCGCTGGTGATCGCCTGCTCGCTGGTGGCGGTGCTGTGGCAGCTGGGGCTGGTGGCGGCGCTTCGGCTTCGAGCTCGACCCGTATTCGATCCTGGTGCCGTTCCTGGTCTTCGCCATCGGCGTGAGCCACGGCGCGCAGAAGATGAACGGCATCATGCAGGACATCGGCCGCGGCGCGCACAAGCTGGTCGCCGCGCGCTTCACCTTCCGCCGCCTGTTCCTGGCCGGGTTGACCGCGCTGCTCGCCGATGCGGTGGGCTTCGCGCGTGCTGATGATGATCGACATTCCGGTGATCAAGGACCTGGCGCTGACCGCCAGCATCGGCGTGGCGGTGCTGATCCTGACGAACCTGATCCTGCTGCCGGTGCTGCTGTCCTACGTCGGCGTCAGCCCGCGCGCGGCGGCGCGCAGCCTGCAGGGCGACGAGATGGCGCCGCCGCGGCTTCAACCGGCGTGTGGCACTGGCTCGAGCGCTTCACCGAACGGCGCTGGGCCACCGGGCGGTGCTGGGCGCGGCGCTGCTGACTGGCGTTCGGCGTCTTCGCCGGCCACCATCTGAAGATCGGCGACCTCGACGCCGGGCGCGCCGGAGCTGCGCGCCAGCTCGCGCTACAACCGCGACAACGCCTACATCACCGCCAACTACTCGCTGTCGAGCGACCAGTTCGCGGTCATCGTCAAGACCGACGAAGGAAGGCTGCCTGAAGTACGAGACGCTGGTCGAGGCCGACCGGCTGGCCTGGACGCTGCAGCAGCTGCCCGGCGTGCAGACCACGGTGATCGCTGGCCGACGCGGTGCGCCAGATCACCGCCGGCAGCAACGAGGGCAGCCCGAAATGGCTGACGATCGCGCGCAACCAGGACGTGCTGAACTACGGCGCGCAGCAGGCCAGCGTCAACAACCCCGACCTGTTCAACACCGACTGCTCGGTGATGCCGGTGATCGCCTACCTGGCCGACCACCGCGCCGAGACGCTGGACCGCGTGGTCCAGGCCAGCGCCGACTTCGCCGCCAAGCACGGCACGACCCGAGCGCCAGTTCCTGCTCGCCGCCGGCAGCGCCGGCATCGACGCGGCGACCAACATCGTCGTGCGCAAGGCCTGGACGCAGATGCTGCTGCTGGTCTACGCGGCGGTGATCGGTGCTGTGCTTCATCACCTTCCGCAGCTGGCGCGCGGTGGTGGTGGCGATCGTGCCGCTGGTGCTGACCTCGGTCCTGTGCGAGGCGCTGATGGTGGGGCTGGGCATCGGCGTCAAGGTGGCGACGCTGCCGGTGATCGCGCTGGGCGTGGGCATCGGCGTCGACTACGCGCTGTACCTGCTGTAGCGTGCAGCTGGCGCAACAGCGCGTCGGCGTGCCGCTGCGCGAGGCCTATCGCCGCGCGCTGCAGTTCACCGGCAAGGTCGTCGTGCTGGTCGGCGTGACGCTGGCCGCGGGGGTCGTCACCTGGGCGCTCTCGCCGATCAAGTTCCAGGCCGACATGGGCATCCTGCTGGCGTTCATGTTCGTGTGGAACATGGTCGGCGCGGTGGTACTGATCCCGGCGCTGTCGCACTTCCTGCTGCCGGGTTCGCGGGCGAGCATGGTGGCGGTGCCGCCGCTCGGTGCGACGGCACACGCCTGAGACCCGGCCATGCTGCGGGAAGAGCCCACGAAGATGCTGCGCGTCGACTTCGTTTCGGACATCACCTGCCCCTGGTGCGCGATCGGCTTGACCGCGCTCGAACGGGCGATCGCGCAGCTCGCCGATGAAGTGCCGGTTGACCTGCAGCTGCAGCCCTTCGAACTCAATCCGGGCCTGCCGGGCGAGGGCGAGCCGATCGCCGACTACGCGGCGCGCAAGTACGGCGCCGGCGCCGCGCAACTGACCGAACGGCAGGCGCTGATCCGCGGCCGCGCTGCCGAACTCGGCCTGGGCTTTGGTGTGCGCACGCATGTGTACAACACCTTCGATGCGCACCGTCTGCTGCACTGGGCCGCGTCGCAGGGACGGCAGCTCGAGCTGAAGCGCGCGTTGCTGCGGGCCTACCACGAGCGCGGCGAAAACCCGGCGTCGCCCGACGTGCTGTTGGCCGCCGCCAGCGAATCCGGGCTCGACCGGCTGGCCGCCGGCGATGTGCTCGGACGCGGCACCCATGGCGACGAGGTCCGCATGACGGTGCGCCGCTGGCAGCGGCTCGGCGTCGACGGCGTGCCGGCGACGGTCATCGACGGGCGGCAGCTGATCGCAGGTGCGCAACCGGTCGAGGTCTACGCGCAGGCGCTGCGCCAGGCCGCCGCACGCAGCGTTTTGGCGTCGTCAAGCTGATCGATGCCGGGCCGGTGGCGCAGGTCTGCCAGGGGGAACCGGGCCGGGGCTGTCAGCCACAAAGTCGATACTCAACGGCCAGCCGTTCGATTGGCATCAAAATACGGGCACCGGGACAAGGGGCAGCAAGTATCGCGATGTCGAATCGCCGGGCAAAGCGCAATTCTCGAATCGAAAGGCCGCCAATGAGGTTCAAGCTCGTGCTGTGCGGGGCGCTGTCGCTGACGCTGCCCTTTGCACCGGCCTTGCAAGCGCAAACCGCGTCGCCTGCGACCACGCCGCCAGCACAGCCCGCATCCCCGACATCCGCGTTCTCGCAAGGCGAACTCGAGGCCATGCTGGCGCCGATTGCCCTGTATCCCGACGCGCTGCTGTCGCAGATGCTGATGGCCTCGACCTACCCGTTGGAAATCGTCGAGGCGGCACGCTGGCGCAAGGCCAACGCCAGCCTGAAGGACAAGGCCCTGCAGGATGCGCTGGTGAAACAGAGCTGGGACGAGAGCGTCAAGTCGCTGACAGCCTTTCCCGAAGTGCTCGACCGCATGAACCAGGACCTGGCCTGGACGCAGAAGCTCGGCGATGCCTTCCTCGGGCAGCAGAAGGAGATGCTCGATACGGTGCAGATCCTGCGCACCAAGGCCAAGGACTCGGGCCACCTCGAGAGCAACCCGCAGCAGACCGTCAAGGTCGAGACGCAGGAGAGCAAGCAGGTCATCGTCATCGAGCCGGCGGACCCGCAGGTCGTCTATGTGCCGACCTACCAGCCGACCATCGTCTACGGCGGTTGGGGTTATCCGGCCTATCCACCTTACTACCCGCCGTACTGGTACCCGGTGGCGACGCCTCTCGTCAACGGCTTCCTCTGGGGCGTGGGCATCGCGGCCGGTGCCGCGCTGTGGGGCGGCGTCAACTGGGGCCACGGTGACGTGAACATCGACATCGACCGCCACAACAACTTCAACCGCACCAACATCAGCAACAAGGAATGGAACCACAAGGCCGAGCATCGTGGTTCGGTGCCCTACCGCGATACCGGCTCACGCGACAAATACAGCAAGACCGACCGCCAGGCGGCGCAGGCGCGCGAGCAGTTCCGTGGTCGCGACGATTCGCTCGGCGGCGCCGGCCTGAATGACCGCGCCGGACTGAAGGACGCGCAGCGCGACCCGGCCGTGCGCGACAACGCCGCCAACCGCGCCGGCGATCGAGCCACCGCCGGTGCCGGACAACGCGACCTGGCGGGCGACCGCGGTGCCGGTGCTGGCCAGCGCGATCTGGGGGGTGATCGTGGTGGCGCTGCGGCCGGCTCCAGGCCCAGCAGCACGGCAGCCGACCGCGGTGGCGCGTTTTCGGGCGGCAATGGGTCGCAGACGCGGGCCGCGTCCAACCGCGGTCATTCCAGCATGAGCGGTGGCGGCGGTTTCGGCGGTGGTGGCGGCGCGCGAGGCGGTGGTGGCGGGCGTGGCGGTGGTGGCCGGCGGTGAAGCCGCCGCCGGTTCTTTCGCCCACGCGCCGCCCACTGCACAGGGAATCATGATGAATCTGCAATGCCTCCACACCGTTGCCGCCACGCTCGGCACCGCCGTCGTGCTGTCGCTGGGCTGCTCGCTGGCCATCGCCGCCGACGCGCCCAAGGCGGTGGCCTCGGCACCCGTCGCAGCCCACCCGGCAACGCCCAAGCGCGTCGTCTTCGCGTCGCCCGAGGAAGGCTTCGATGCCTTGGTCGCCGTCTTGCGCCAACACGACTTCAAGGCCTTGGCCACGCTCTTCGGCCCGGGCCATGAACGCATCAGCGATTCCGGCGACAGCGCTGCCGACCGCGAGGCCGCCGATCGTTTCGTGGCCGACTTCGAGAAGAAGCACAGCATCGAGATGCAGGGCGATGCGAAGGCCTTCATCTCCACCGGCGAAAGCGACTGGCCGATGCCGATCCCGATGGTCAAGCATGCGAAGGGCTGGAGCTTCGATGCCGATGCCGGCGAAGAAGAGTTGCTCGCCCGGCGCATCGGGCGCAATGAGCTCGACGTGATCCAGGTGTGCCTGGCCTTCGGCGACATGCAACGCGAGTATGCCGAGGCCGACCGCAACGGCGACGGCGTGCTCGAATACGCGGCACGCCTGTTCTCGTCGCCCGGCAAGCGCGACGGCCTGTACTGGCCGGCGGTGGCGGGCGAGCCGCCCAGCCCGGCCGGGCCGCGCCTGGCCAGGGCGAATCTCCCGCAGGCCAAGGCGAAGAGCTCCACGAAGCCGTTTCACGGCTACTACTACCGCATCCTCACCAAGCAAGGCGCGCACGCGCCGGGCGGGGCACGCGACTACTTCGTCAACGGCAGGTTGATCGGCGGCGTTGCGCTGCTCGCATGGCCATCCAGCTATCTGGCATCCGGCGTCAAGACCTTCATGTGCAAGCTGGATGGTGTGGCTTTCGAGAAGGATCTGGGGCCCGATACGCCGACCAGGGCGGCGAAGATCATGGCCTTCGATCCCGACCCGGGTTGGCATCGTACGGATTGAACCAGCGAGGACATCATGAGCGAGGAACGAAAGACCAGTGTCTGGACCCATCAGATCGATGACGTGATGTTGGAGGTCTCGCGCCAGGCCGCACTGTGCAAGGTCAGGCTGCTCGACCCCGGCATCATCGAGGCGGTGCTGCACAACAACGAGTCGGTGTGCGGCAGCAACAATCCGCGCGCCTTCAAGAAGATGCGCGATGCGCTGATGATGGGCTTCGTGGTGCGCGAAAAGGCCTACGACCAGCTCGGGCCCCTCGAGGCCGAGGAGTTGATCGGCAGCATCCGCGAGAAGCTGAAGCAGCGCTTCGGCGGAAAGCTCGGAGGCCCCGCCGGCCCGGCCTGAATCCAGCGCCGTACCGCAGCGCCTGCCTGGCGCTCACGGCGCGGGCACGATGCGCGCGCTGGCGTCCTTCAACAGGCGTTGGAACTCGGGCGATTCGGCGATGATCTTGCCGGCCACCGCGCGCAGACGGTCCACTTCCTCGTCCTTCAGCACGAAGGACGTGGGCAGCTGGTTCAGCAGCGCACGCTCGGCCTTGTCCTGCAGCGCTGCGAAGGACACGTCGATGACATACAGCCGGGCCTTCGGCGCCCGTTGGATCTGGCTGACCGACGGACCCGTGGCAGCGGCGAAGGCCGGCGACTCGCGCAGCTCGCGGAAGAGCTGCCAGCGCGCTCCGATGTCCTTCAACTGTTCCACCTGTTCGTCGGAATAGCGATCGATCGGCACACCCGCCGCTTTCACCAGCACCGGCGCGGTGCCGGGCGCGTTCTCCGACTGCGCCCAGTCGATGGGTGGCGTGGACGGCGAATTGACGACGAAGACGATGACCCGGCGCACATGGTCCAGCGGCGTGGCCTGCCCCGCCTCGTTCAGGGCTTCGAACAGCGTCAGCGCGTCCAGCACGCCGCGCAGGCCCAGGTTGTCGGAGACACCGCCATCGACCCGATGCATGTACGGCGCGGTGCCGTCGGACATGGGCTGCAACTCGTTCAGGCGCTTCAGCACGCGCGCGGCCGGGCCGGCGGATCGTCGCCTTGCAGGAACCGCTGGGTTCCGCCACCGAAAGGGGCGGCAACAGCGATGCTCAGACCTACCGTCACCGCGGCACATCTCGACTCTACCGAGGGCGAGTTCTCGTTGGTTTGATCGCGGTGCCTGGAGCCTGTCATTCACGACGGAACGCCAGACAGCCGACGGCCGCCAACACCCCGTCCCGGCCAGATCCGCTCAACTGCCTCTGTCGGCTTGGGGCACTTCAACCAGGGCCGCCACGCTACGTTGCTGCCGCACGACCTGACGAGCGAGATCGAGAAAGCACGCGCGGTCCGCGCTACTGAGGGGTTGAAGAATTTCGTCCTGCAAGTCTTGAACGATCGGCAGCAGTGCTGAACGAACACGTCTTCCTTGGGCGGTCAACGAGAGTTCGCGCGCCCTGCGGTCCCGTTCGCTGACGACGCGACGGATCCAGCCCTTCTGCTCGAGTCGTTCGATGACGCCGCCGATCGTGGCCCGGTCGTAGGCGATCAATTCCGCTATGCGCGCCTGATCGGTGGCCGGGTGGGCATGAATGGCGTCAAGGGCCGCAAACTGCACCGGCGTCAGGTCGAAGCCCGCGGCCTGGGTGCGATGCACGAAGATCTGGGTGGACTGCTGGTGCAAGCGGCGGATCAGGTGTCCTGCCATGTCGAGTGAGTCCATCCCCACGCTCCGTTCGAAGGGTCGAGTCCGCAATGGGCGCGCCGGTCGTCGCGCGCGTTGATAAGTATACATACTGGCTTGACGGAAATAGTAAGTGTAGCTATTATATGTCAGCGCGAGTCGAGGAGGTCGTGGAAGGCGCGCTCTTCAACCCAAGGAGACTGAGAGATGCAGTTCTACAAAGATGGCTTCAGGGGCGGCAATCCCGACATCCAGCAGGCCGCGCCGAACCGGCGCAACCGGGGCACCCACGAGCCGCTGCCCGAGAAGGTCGACGTGCTGATCGCCGGCACAGGTCCTGCGGGGCTTTGCCTCGCCGCGCAGCTGTCGCAGTTCCCCGAGATCGAGACGATGATCGTCGAGCGCATGCCCTGCAACATCATCAAGGGCAAGGCCGATGGCATCAACACGCGCACCATGGAAATGTTCGAGGCCTTCGGTTTCGCCGACAAGGTCAAGCGCGAGACCTACTGGGTGAACCAGACCGCGTTCTGGATGCCCGACCCGCCAAGCCCGAGCACATCAAGCGGGTCGGTCGCGTGCAGGACGTGGCCGACGACAGCTCGGAGATGCCGCACATCCTGATCAACCAGGCGAGGCTCCACGAGCTCTTCCTCGAGGTGATGAAGAACTCGCCGTCGCGCCTCGAGCCCGACTACAGCTGGGAGGTCGGCGGGCCTGACGATCGACACCACGACGGACGACCACCCGGTGACCGTCACGCTCAAGGACGCCAGCGGCGTGAATTGGTGGGCCACGCGGACGGTGCGGGCGAACTACGTGGTCGGCTGCGACGGCGCCCATTCGGCGGTGCGCAAGGCGATCGGCGGCACTGCTTCACGGCGACGCCGCGCACCAGGCCTGGGGCGTGATGGACATCCTCGCCAACACGGACTTCCCGGACGTGCGGCACAAGTGCTTGATCTCATCCGCCGGCGAAGGCAACGTCCTGATCTTGCCGCGCGAGGGCGGCTACATCTTCCGCATGTACGTGGAGCTGGACAAGCTCAAGGCCCGACGAGAAGGCGGCGAGCCGCAAGTTCACGCAGGACGACATGATCGCTGCGGCCAACCGGATCATCCGGCCTTATTCGCTCGACGTGAAGGAGGTCGTGTGGTGGTCGATCTACGACATCGGGCACAGCATCACGGACAAGTTCGACGACGTGCCCGAGGGCTCGGACCGCAATCCCCGCGTCTTCACGGCGGGGGATGCCTGCCACACCCACTCGCCCAAGGCGGGACAGGGGATGAACGTCTCGATGCAGGACACGTTCAACCTGGGCTGGAAGCTGGTGCACGTGCTCCAGCGCAGGGCAGATGCCAGCCTGCTGCGCAGCTACTCCAAGGAGCGCCTGACCGAAGCCAAGCGGCTGGTCGAGACCGACCATGAATGGGCACGGATCATGTCGGCACCGACCACCCAGGCCGAGCGCGATGGCACGGAGGAACCTCGGATCATTCGCCAGTTCAAGGCCAACCTGGAATTCACCGGCGGCACCGCCGTCCAGTACGACAAGTCGATGCTCTTCGCTCCCGCGACACACCAGGCGCTGGCGAAGGGGGAGGAGATCGGCCGCCGCTTCCATTCGGCGCCGGTGGTGCGATTGTCGGACGCCAGGCAGATGCAGCTCGGCCACGTCGCGGAGGCCGATGCGCGCTGGCGGATCTATGCCTTCGCCGCAAAGGCCGACGGCTCGGACCCGGGGTCGGCGATCCACCGGCTCGCCGACTGGCTGGAGGCGCACCCGGAATCTCCGGTAATCAAGCACACCCGCAAGAACGAGGACATCGATGCGGTGATCGACTTCCGTGCGGTGTTCCAGCAGACCTTCGACCAGCTCGCCTACGAGAACATGCCGTCTCTGCTGAAGCCGAAGACCGGCAAGCTCGGCCTGCAGGACCACGAGAAGGTGTTCTGCGTCGATCACAAGGGTGCCGGGGACATCTTCGACATGCGCGGCATCAACCGGGACACCGGATGCATGGTGGTGGTCCGTCCGGACCAGTACATCGCGCATGTCTTGCCGCTCGACGGCTTCGACGAACTGGCCGCGTTCTTCGCCGGCTTCCTGCGGTGATTCGACGCTGTCGAGCGGCCGGCAGGAGGTTCACCTCTGGCCGGCGCCGGGCGCTAAGCCCGGGAGCAGGAGCCTTTGCAAGACGCCGAGCGCAACCATGTGCACGAGGTGCGAACGGACCACCCTGTCGACCTGAGCACCGTCGCGCAGCACTGGCTTCTTGCAGCGGCCGTCCGACGAAGGCCTTCGTCAGGGTCGCACGGGTATGCCCGTGCTCGGCTTCGCACGGGGCATCAGCGCGCCCGCTCGGCGCCAGTTCGCGCGAATCCATGCCATGGATCGAATTCCTGGCTCGGCCGTCAGGTGCGGTGCCGCCCTTGGCGCCGCACTATTCCGACCGCAGCGCTTCGACCGGATCCAGCATCGCCGCGCGCCGCGCCGGAAGCACACCCGCCAGCAGGCCGATCAGCGCACTGCTGGCCACCGCCAGCAACACGAAGTGCAGCGGCGTGGCCACCGGCAGGGCCGGCAACAACAGGCGAATCAACTGCGCCAGGCCGAAGCCGATGGCCACGCCGAGCAGACTGCCCAGCACCGCCAGCACCACCGCCTCGCCCAGGAACAGCCGCAGAATCGTGCCGCGCCGGCTGCCGAGTGCCAGCAGCAGGCCGATCTCGTGCGTGCGCTCGGCCACGGCGATGGTCATGATGGTGACGATGCCCACCGCGCCGACCAGCAGCGAGATGCTGCCCAGCCCTGCCACCGCCATGGTCAGCACGTCGAGGATGTTCGACAGCGTGCTCAGCATTTCCTGCTGCGTGGTGACGGTGAAGTCGGCGCGCCCGTGGCGTGCCTTCAGCACCGCTTCGGCGGCATCGGCCACCGCCCGGGCCGACGCGCCTTCGGCATAGGACAGGTTGATCTCGGTGAGACCGTCGCGGTTGAACAGCTCCATCGCGCGCGCCGCCGGCACGAAGGCGGTGTCGTCCAGGTCCATGCCCAGGAACTGGCCCTTCGGCGCGAGCACGCCGACGATGCGGAAGCTCTGCCCGCCCATGCGCAGGCGTTCGCCCAGTGCGTTGTCGGCACCGAACAGTTCATGTTTCAGCTTGGCGCCGAGCACTGCGAAGTTGCGCGCCTCCTCGCTGCCTTCTCCGGGCAGGAACTGCCCCACCGCCACCTGCATGTTGAACACCGGCAGCGCCGCCGACGACACGCCGTAGACGATGGTGCGGCGCACGCGGCCGCGCGCCTGGGCCTCGGCATTGCCCCAGGCGGTGGGCACGACGCCGACCACGCCAGGCACATGCTGCAGCGCCTGTGCGTCCTCCAGGGTCAGCGGCCGCACCGAAGTGGGCAAGCCGCTGGGTGCGCCACCGCGCGCGGTGGAACGGCCGGGCGATATGCCGACCACGTTGGTGCCGAACTGGGAGAACTCGCCGAGCACGAAGCGGTGGATGCCCTCGCCGATGGAGGTCAGCAGGATGACCGCGGCAATGCCCACCGCAATGCCGGCCAGCGTGAGCAGGCTGCGGGTGCGCTGCGCGGCGATCGAGCGCCAGGCAAAGCGCAGGGCGTCGGTGGCGATCATCGCGGCCTCATCGCGGCATCACCGTCTTGCCAAGGCCGTCACCGGGTCCAGCCGCGCCGCGCTGCGCGCCGGCAGCACGGCGAAGAGCAGGCCGGTGAACAGCGCGGTGCCCAGCCCGGCGACCACGGCCCAGTCCGGCGGGTAGGCCGGGAACACCGGGTACAGCCAGCGGATCAATGCCGCGCCGGCCAGTCCCAGCGCATAGCCGAACAACCCGCCCACGCTCGACAGCAGTGCCGCCTCGACCAGGAAGGCCCGGCGGATGGTGCCGCCGCTGGCGCCCAGTGCCTTGAGCAGGCCGATCTCGCTGCGCCGCTGCGACACCGACACCAGCATCACGTTCATCACCAGGATGCCGGCCACCCCCAGGCTGATGGCGGCAATGCCGGCCACGGCCAGCGTCAGCGTGCCCAGCAGCCGGTCGAAGGTGGCGAGCATCGCGTCCTGCGTGAGCACGGTGACGTCCAGTTCGCCGTCGTGGCGCTGCTGGAGGATCTGCGTCACCTGACGCTTCGCCGGCTCGATGGCGTCGCGATTGCGCGCCTCGACCAGGATGCGAAACAGCGTGTTGGTGTTGAACATCGCCTGCGCCAGCGAGACCGGCACGATGGCCAGCTCGTCGGTGTTCATGCCCAGGCCACTGCCGGTGGGTGCAAGCACGCCGATGATGCGGAAGCGCCGGTCGCCGACACGCACGAACTGGCCCAGCGCCGATTCGTTCGGGAACAGCTCGGCGCGCAGCTTGGCGCCGATGACCATGACCTGCGAACCGCGGTTCCAGTCCTCGCGGGGCAGGAACTGCCCTTGCGACATCTTGAACTGCCGCACCTCGATGAACTCGGCCGTGGAGCCGACGACCATGCCTTCGCGCAGCTTGCCGCCGACCGACAGCTCGGCGCTGCCCACCGCCAGCGGTGCCACGCGCTGCACCGCCGGTGCGCGCAGCAACGACAGCGCGTCATCGATGCTCAGGTCGCGCGGCGTGCTGCTGACGAAGCTACCTGCGGTGATGCCGCCGGTCTCGGTGCGACCGGGCAGCACGATCACCAGGTTGCTGCCGATGGCGCTGAATTCGCGCACCACGTAGCGGCGCGCGCCGTCGCCCAGCGCGGTCAGCGTGACCACCGCGGCCACGCCGATGGCCATGGCCAGCATCAGCAGCGCGGTGCGCACGCGGTTGCCGCGCGCCGCGCCGACGGCAAAGGCCAGCAGGTCAGCCGTGCGCATGGCCTGCAACTTCCTGGCGCAGATCGTGCCGGACGGCGCCGTCTTCCATGCGCAGGCAGCGGCGCGCCCGGGCGCCGATCGCGGCGTCGTGCGTCACCACCAGCAGCGTCACGCCGCCGGCATTGAGCTGTTCGAGCAGCCGCACCACCTCGTCGCCGGTGCCGCGGTCGAGGTTGCCGGTGGGCTCGTCGGCCAGCAGCAAGGCCGGCTGCATGATGGTGGCGCGGGCGATGGCCACGCGCTGGCGCTGCCCGCCGGACAGTTCGTCGGGCCGGTGCCCGGCACGATCGGTCAGGCCGAAGCCGTCCAGCGCGCGACGCACACGCCGATCGCGCTCGCGCGTCGGCATTCCGGCCAGCACCATCGGCAGTGCGATGTTCTCCGCCGCCGTCAGCCGGGGCACCAGGTGGAAGCTCTGGAACACGAAGCCGATGCGCCGGCTGCGCACGCTGGCCTGCTCGTCGGCCGACAGCGTGGTCACGTCACGCCCTTCCAGCACGTAGTGGCCCGCATCGGGCCGGTCGAGCAGGCCCAGCACGTTGAGCAGCGTGCTCTTGCCCGAGCCCGAGGGCCCCATCACCGAGATGTACTCGCCGGGTTCGATGCGCAGGTCCACGCCGGCCAGCGCATGCACCACGCTGTCACCCAGGTGGAACACCCGCTCGATGCCCTGCAACTCGATCTGCGCCGTCATGCCTAGTTCGGCGCTGTGCTGTCTTCGACCGCGGCAGCGCCGGCCGCGACGCCGCTGCGGTCCAGCGACGTGACGATGGTCTCGCCGCCCTGGAGGCCTTGCGTGACCTCGGTGTGTTCCCAATTCGCCAGGCCGGTCTTCACCGGCCGCTCGACCAGCTTGCCACCCTGCAGCAGCAACACGCGGCCGCCCTGCAGCAATGCCGCGGTGGGCACGCGCAGCACGTCCTTGTGCACGTCCAGGATCACCTCCACGTCGGCGCTGTAGCCGACCAGCAGCCGGCCGGCGGACTGCGGATCGTCGAAGTCGACCTCGATCTCGACCGTGCGCGCCTGCTTCTCCACCGCGGTGACGTAGGGTGCGACGCGCCGCACCTTGCCGGCGAAACTGCGGCCGGGCAGCGCGTCGAGCGTGATGCGCACCGGCTGGCCGACGGCGATCTTCGGTGCATCCACCTCGTCCATCGGTGCCACGACGTACAAGCAGGATTCGTCGATCAGGTCGATGGCCGGCGGCATGGCCACGCCCGGCGGCGAGGGTGTCGAATACTCGCCGACTTCGCCGACGATCTTGGCCACCGTGCCGTCGAAGGGTGCGACCAGCACCGTGCGCTGGCCGGCGGTCGCCACCATGGCGCTGCGGGCCTGCGCCTGCGCAACGTCGGAGCGCGCGGTGGCGCAGGCGGCGACGCGCGCGTCGGCCTGTGCACGCAGGTTGTCCAGCGCACCCTCGGAGATGAAGCCCTGCTGGAACAGCTGTTCCTGGCGCTTGAACTCACGTTGCGCCAGGTCGGCCAGCGTGCAGGCTTCGGCGACCCGTCGGCGCGAGGTTTCGAGCTGGGCGCCGGCGTAGACCTGTTCGGCGCGCTGGTCGTCGTTCCACAACCGCATCAGCAGCTGGCCCTTGCGCACCTTGTCGCCCTCTTTGACCGCCAGCAGTTCGATGCGCCCGCCGGCGATGGTCGACAGCTTCGTGCGCTGGCAGGCCTCGACGGTGCCGGCGCGGGTATTGGCCACTGTGGCCTCGACCGTGCCGCGACCGACGGTCTGGGTCAGCACCGGCACCGGCTTGGGCCGGCCCAGCCACCACAGCGCCGCCGCGGCCATGGCCAGCACCGGCAGCACGATCAGTACACGACGCAACCATTTCCGCGTGGCGGTTTCAGGCATGGGGCTTTGGCGGTGACGCAAACGGCGCAGCTTAGCCGGTGTCGATGGCGCGCGTCTTGATCGCGCGCAGGCGCGGCGGCCGAGGCTCAGGCCCTGGATCGGCCAGCGGCGCCAGCCTTCGGCGACCGGGGCCACTTCACGGTGCGACGACTTGTGGCCCGACGCTCACTCGATCGGTCGTTTCGGCCTGTCGCTGGCGGCGAAGCCGGTTTCAGCGCCCTGTGCTGCCCGGACCAGCAGCACCGGCACCAGGGCGGTGCGCACGATCTGCTCTGCGTCGCTGCCGAGCAACAGGCGGCCTACGCCACGCCGGCCATGCGTACCGATCACGATCAGGTCCGCGCGCCAGATCCTGACCTGATCGTTCACGGCCTCGCAAAGCCGGGTCGCGATGCTGTCGACGAGGAAGGTGTCCGCCTTCACGCCAGCGCTTTCAGCGCGAGCCTTGCCTTCCTGGAGGATCGTCTCGCCCGCCTGTCTCATGAAGGGAATGACGTCGCCCACATAGGCCGCGGAGGTTTCGAAGCCGCTGGCGAAGAGGAGAACGTCGATCATGTGGAGCAGACGCACGCTGGCGCCTGTCAATCCGGCGAGCCGGATGGCTTCGTCCAGGCCAAGACCGGACGTGGGACTGCCGTCGTACGGGACCAGAATGCGTTGATACATGGGCAGTCCCGGAAGTTGACGAAAGCAGGTTCAAAGCCCGGCATCAGGCTGCCTGGCGACCCAAGCGGCGCAACTTGTCGAGCCAGCGCTCGCGTTCCTGGGGCTGCATGCGGTCGACCATGCCGATCAGCGTCTCGCGCACCGGCGCGATGCCGACGAAGCCGAGCACGTTGCGCTGCAGCGACTTGACGCTGTGTGCGCGGAAGTAGTAGCGGTACAGCAGCGCCGGCATGCCCATGGTGACGACCACACGTGCCGAGCGTCCGGTGAGCCCCTTCTTGCCGAAGCCGCCATTGCCGTCGTCACGGAAGGCAAAACCCGGCCGCGCGACCTGCTCCAGGAAGGCTTTCAGCAGCGCCGGCATGTCGCCCAGCCACAGCGGAAAGAACACCACCAGATGCTGTGCCCAGTCGATATCGTTCTGCACCGGCTTGAGCGCGGGCGGCAACGGGCCGTGCTCGAATTCCTCGGCGCTGCGCAGCAGCGGGAAGTCGAGCTGCGCGACGTCGACGCGGCGCAAGGGGTGTCCGGCCGCGGTCGCGCCGTCGGCATAGGCTTGGGCCAAGGCTTGGCCCAGATGCCCGCCCTTGGGGTCGGGGTGTCCCTGGATGAGAAGGACGCGTCTGGTCGACATGATCTCAAGCCTTCCGGCGTCATCATCGCCCCGGCCGCGGACACTCGCTTTGCGCACGCTCAAGTGCAGGTTAGGTACTCCACGCTGCTGACTTGAGGCCGATCAATCGCCGCCGGACGATGTGGCCTAAGCTGCAGTGCTCGACCAACCCGAAACCCCTTGCCATGAAAAGCATCCTGGTTCACATCGACGCCTCGCCTCGTTGCGCCGTCAGGCTGGGCATCGCACAGGCCCTGGGCGGCCAGCACGGTGCGGTGGTGACCGGGCTGTACGGCGTGCTGCCGTCGCTCATCGCCATGCCGCTGGCCGCGGCCGAAGGCATGGTCACCGCGGCCGCGTTGCTGGCCGAGTTGGACAGCGAGCAGCGCGCTCGGGCGCGGGCCCTGTTCGAAAGCGCCTCGAGCCAGCGCAGCATGAGCTGGGTCGACGGCGGCGAGAGCCCCTATTGGCGCCTGATGCAGCACGCACCGTATGCCGATCTGCTGGTGCTCGGGCAGACCGACGCGGGCGACGCACTCACCGGTGCGCTGCCGCCCGAATTGGTGCCGACGGCCATCTCCGACAGCGGCAGGCCCACGCTGATCGTCCCCTTCGCGGGCGCGTTCGAGGCCGGCGCCAGCCGGGTACTGATCGCCTGGAAACCCACGCGCGAAGCGGCGCGTGCGCTGAGCGCCGCGCTGCCGTGGCTGCGTCTAGCGTCGCAGGTGCACGTAGCAACGCGGCCCGAAGAAGCTCAGGCCGGCTTCGATCACACCGCGGCATTGCGGCATTGGCTGCAGGTCCAGGGTGTCGAGGCAGACCCCCAGCTACACAGCCTCGGCCCCGGCGACATCGGTGAAAGCCTGTTGTCGCTGGCAGCCGACACCAGTGCCGACCTGCTCGTGATGGGCTGCTACGGCCACAGTCGCTCGCGCGAATGGGTGTTGGGCGGAGCCTCGCGCAGCGTGTTGCGCTCGATGACCTTGCCGGTGCTGATGGCGCACTGAGCGCAACCGCGCCCTCAATGCCTTCGCTCAAGGCACGTGCCCGGGCTGCAGCGCACAGTCGATGCGGTCCCGAACCAACCCACACGCCACCTCGTTGCATCATGGAATCCGCCCCTCAATCCCAGTACGAGCCGCTTCGCCTGGCACTCCTGCATCGGTTGCGCGAGCTGCGCGACGAACTCCAGTCGGCCGAGTCGGCCACCCTCGCCGCTGCGGACCTGGCGGCGCACGAAGTCAGCGACCTGAAGGACGCGGCCGATCTGCGCCAGGCTTCCAGCATCGGCGAAGCCATGCAGCGGCACGACCAGTCCGAAATCGGGCTCTTGCTCGCAGCGTTGCGGCGCCTGGACGAGGGGCGCTATGGCCACTGCCAGGACTGCGGCGAACCCATCTCGACGCAGCGCCTTCAGGTGCAGCCGGCAGCGCTGCGCTGCGCCGCCTGCCAGACCGCGTGGGAACACCATGGACATGCGCGGCACCCGACACCCTGAACCCTGAACCCTGAACCCTGAATCCTGAACGAGATGACGCCGTCGATGCTGATGTGATGCGAGCGCAAAAGCTGCCGCTGCCGGCACAACGTCCAGGCACATCGACCGCGGCGTGAGCCTCCAACGGCGCGCAGTTCGGCGCGTGGATCGACCTGGTGCCGCGCCGGCATTCCAGTGGCGGCAAGAACAACCTGGGCGGCATCAGCAAACGCGGCGACACCTACCTGCGCAGCCTGCCCATCCAGGGTGCGAAGTCTGCCGTGATGAACGCGCACAAACGAAGCGACCCGATTTCGCTATGGGTGGCCGCGCTGCGCGATCTCGCGGGTTGGCAGAGGGCCACTGTGGCGCACAAGCGCGCGCGGCTGATCTACGCGATGCTGACCAAGAGCGAGGAGTTCACCGACCGCGGGCAGGCCTACTACGAGGAGCGCTACCGCCAACGTGTCGTGGCCAATCTCAACCGTCGCGCAGCAATTGGGACTTCAGGTGGTACCGATTGCGCCGGCTTGACCAACAGCCGGACGATCAACTACTTGGAAGGAGTTTCTTGAGAGGCTTCACTCGCTGGTCGAGGAAGCGGTGCCCTTGCTAGGCGCTCGGCCATTCGCGTTTGCCAACCCGGCCCGGTGGCCTTCCAGCGGGCGATGACTTCGGGGGGCAGGCGCAAGCTGATCATCTGCTTCGGATTCGCAGACCTTGGCCTACCGGCTTTCTTGAAGACGGTACGAGCAAACATCGCATCCGTCATCTCCGGCAGTTCTTCGTACTCTTCGGGCTTGATGACATGCGCGTCTACGCGCTTGAGGTCAGAGCCCAAAGTACGGCGCGAAGCGAGCTTGCTCACGGTCGTTGGCCTTTCTCATGCTGAAGACATGACGCACTGCGCCACGCGGGGTGTACCCGATGACTACCAAGCGGCTCTGCAACACTCCGAAGCACATGATCCGGGTCTCGCCATAGTCATTCCTCAAGTCTTCAACCTTGGCAGTCAGTCCGTCGAAGACCAGTGCCGCGTCCTCGAAGTCAAGGCCGCGGTTGGTCAGAGTCCACTCGCGCTTGGCCGGATCGTAGGAGATGCGCAACACATAAGTGTATATACGGAAAGTGGCCCCGGCAAGGGGTGCCCGCGAGGGTGCGTTTGTGAAGCCTAACGAATGAAAGGGACTTCCCCGTCCCGAGCCCGCTGCGGTATAGCGGCGATCTGCAACTCGGCGCCACGATGGGAAGTGCGAACGCTCATCAAATCGCTCGAAAGGGGAAGTCCATGACCATTCTGAGCGTTGGTATCGATCTGGCGAAGAACGTCTTTGCTGTGCACGGCGTCGATGCCGCAGGTGCCGTGCAGTTGCGCCAGCCCAAGGTGGCGCGCGCCAAGGTCAACGCGTTGGTGGCCTCGCTGCCGCCGTGCACCATCGGCAGCGAGGCGTGCTCCGGCGCGCACCACTGGGCGCGGCAGTTCCAGGTCCACGGCCACACCGTGCGGCTGATGGCGCCCACTGTGGTGGCAGTCCCCGGGCTGCGGAGAGGGGCTTCGCCTGGCGCTGATCGAGCCCCGTGACGGGCTGCGAATGGCGAGTGTTTGCCCCAACCACGAACCGTTTTCAGGTCAAGCGACGGGCCTGTCGCCACCCGAACGTGCGCGCGGCCAAGTCGGAGCGGGAGAGTCTGCTCCTGTGGGCTCACCTCGGGGTGGGATTGGCGGGCTTCGTGCGGCCCGCACCGCGTTGACAGATGGTTCGCCCAGGACGGGAGATCGTGCCTCAGGGCAAAGGCGACTTGGCCGACTTCGCCCGGATCGCTGCCATGGCCTTGGCGGTCATGCCCAGGCGGGTGACGAAGGCCAGGAAGGACTCGTGCGGCAGGCGGCCAAAGCGCCGCCCCAGCGCGTCGAAGCCTTGCTGCTCGGCGGCGAGCTGCGCGCGCAGCTTGCGCACGCGGGCCTCGGCCGCCTCGGCGCGCCGCCTCAGGCGCTCGATCTGCCCTGTCTGCGACGCGACCGGCCGAATCACCTGTGGCGCCGCGGTGAACGGGGGCACGATCGATGCGCGTGCCACGCTGGTGACCGGCGGTGGCAGACGGTAGACCACGCTTTCCAGCTGGGCCCGCACCGAGTCCGTGTGGCAGGGCCAGGCCGCGGCGT
The DNA here is from genome assembly GCA_963837675.1 of uncultured beta proteobacterium. Taxonomy (GTDB): domain Bacteria; phylum Pseudomonadota; class Gammaproteobacteria; order Burkholderiales; family Burkholderiaceae_C; genus Rubrivivax. The sequence continues at coordinate 256,799 of CAWIOH010000017.1, forward strand.
CGGCTTGCCTGCCGAGCCAGCGCTCGAAGCGTTCGAGGTCGATGTCGATCTCGCCGACCGCGGTGACGAGCGCGGCGCTCGATGCGGCGGCGCGCGCGTCGGTCGAGCGGTCAGCGAGGGCGTTGGCGTTCATGGCGGGCAGTGGTATCGATGTTGGCCGCAGTCGCTGCCTGCGATGCCGCGAATTGCCGGGTCAAGCGGCCGCATCTTCCGGCTTCGGCGTGGCATCAGGCCAGCGCGTCGTCGAACACTTCCACCCAATGTCGCACCGACGTGGCGGTGCCGCTTTGCAGGTGCTGGATGCAGCCGATGTTGGCCGAGACGATGGCCTGCGCCGTCCAGCGGCGCGAGCTGCTCGAGCTCGCGCTCGCGCGGCAGCATGGCCAGCTCGGGCTGCAGCACGCTGAAGGTGCCGGCCGAACCGCAGCACAGCTGGCTTTCGCCAAGGGCCAGGCGGACGTCGAAACCGAGTTCGCCGTGCTGCCGTTCGACCCCGCCGCGCAGAGGCCCGCAGCGGCGCTCTACAGCAGCCATTCGATCGTAAGCCCGGCCAGGAAGCCCACCTTCAGGCGCTGCCAGAAACTGGTCTGCGGGTCCACGTCAAGCACCATCAGCCTGCCGTCGGCGCCATGCCCCAGCCATTGCAGATCACCGTTCCAGATGAAGTACTGCGCGTCGCCGAGCGGCGTGAACGCATGCGCCTGCGCCTGCAGGGCACCGCCATCCGCATCGGTGCCGAGAAGGGGCCGGCGGCGATATCGATCGACGATGTGGTCGTCGGTGCCGAGGTGTCGCGCGGGAGCTTCTACAAGGACTTCCCGTCGACCGACGCACTGCTGCGTGAAGTGGCGACGGAGATCGCCAACGAGCTGATCCGCATGGCCGAAGCGGTGGTGATCGATGCGGACGAAGCCAGGCAGATCTCCACGCGCCGCCTGCGGGCCGTGGTGCAGCCGGCCAGCGGAATCTTCGCCAAGAGCGTCGCGCTCGCGGCGTGATGCACGACGCCGCCAGACCGGCCAGCGCAAAAATGCCTGAGTCGGTGCTGGAGGCCGGCATCAGCGATCTGCGCAGCGCGCTCGGCGACCCTCCGCGCACGCCGCGTTTCATCGAAACCGTGTCACGCCGCGGCTATCGCTTCGTCGCCGTTCATCGGCCGTGCGGGTCCCGGCAGAAGCGGCTGTCGCTGGCCGGAACGGCTGCATCGGGAAAGAAGCTCTCATCGCTTTGCCCCCCGCGGTGGCCTCGGGCAGCGGCCACAGCCTCGACATCAGCCAGGCGCAGGCGATGCCGACCAGGCAGCCGAACAGCACCTCGCCGACGCGCATCGCGCCTTGCTCCAGGGCGCCGAGCTTGTCGTGGTGCTGCAGGCTGCCGGCAATGACGATGGTGGCGGTGATTGGCGCCTGCCGCCACATCGCCTGCACCCGCACCACGTACGACGACACCAGCACCGACAGCGCCAGCGCCGCCGGCAGTTGCCACGCGGTGTGGCCGACGCCCAGGAAGAGCATGCCGATGGCGCAGCCGACCAGCGTGTTGATCAGCCGGCCGCGGAAGGTGGCCACCGATTGCTTCATCTGCGGATCGCTGGTCGCGACCATCGAGCTGATGGCCCAGATCGGGTTGTAGTCGCCGAAGGCCACCTCGCGCAGCGACCGGGCCAGTTCCTCCGGCGTCGCGCCGCTGCCCGCTTCGCTGCCCATGTCGGCCAGGCGTGCCTGCACGGCGAGCTGCGACATCACCTTCGGCGTGGCCTGGCGGACCTTGTTCTGCAGCTGTCGCGTCTTCATGCCGATGCCGGCGATCGCCGTCATCAGGTACCAGCGTGACGCGTCGTTGCCGAAGGGCGGCATGGCTTTGGGCAGCACGCCCAGGCTGCTGATGACGACCCCCACTGCAAAAGGCGACCGCGAACCACGGCAGCAGCGACGGTTGGGGCCCGCTCTCGGCCGCGCCCGCCTGGCGGCGCGACGACGGCGCTGTCGCTCTCGACCTGCTCCTCGCGGTCGAATGGCTGGACCAACGGCAGCGTTCGTGCTGGCCTGGGTGAATGCGTAGCGCGGCGCGACGTTCCTGGTCCGGGCAGCCGATGTGCGGAGACCGACCCGCGCTACGGCCCAACGCCTATCGCGCCAGCCGCAGCATGGCCACCATGATCGCGTCGACTTTCTCGTTCAGCGTGGCCACGTCATTGGCGATGTCGTCGATGCGCTCCTGGAGGCCCTGGTCCACGGCCGCCGTGTTGCTCTCGTCAGCGGGTTCGAGCAGGGTCTGGTGGATCTGGTGCAACTCCCAGCCGATCCATCCCAGAGCGCAAACGATGACAGCGCGCCAAACCCACTCGAAGATCAGACGTGCCATGTAGCCTCCATCACATTTTCACGATCGATCGAGCCGCCGGCGTTGGCTCGCGCGGGGTCAGCCGGCATGGCCCGATGCGACCAAGGCCACGGCAATGGCCAGGCCCAGGCACAGCGGAGAGTAGAAGAATGAATCGAGGGTCGCGAAGCGCGTGCCCCGAATCTGCTTGAAGAAGCCCACATACCGGAACTCGCCGACCGCCCGCGCAAGCAAGCCCGCCGCAAGCACATAGCACAGCCCGCTGAGCCAGGCCATCGGGAGCGGCAGCGCGATGAGGCCACCCGCGCCGGCCACGAGCACGGCGAACAGCGCAAGCGCCAGCGCGACCGACAGCGTGGCCCTCGTGCCTGGCACGAACAGCGGCTTGCCGTCGACGGCGGGAACCGCGCCTCCTTTGCCCTTGCCGGGCGACAGAGCCATGAAGACGTGCCACAGTGCGAGCGCAACGAAGACGGCTGCGACCAAGAGCGCCATGAGATTTCCTCATCCCGCCAGCGACGCGAGCATGATGCGCGCGCTGCCCGGATTGGTTGCGCAAGGCACGTCGTGCACGTCGCAGGCGCGCACGAGTGCGTTGATGTCGGGCTCGTGCGGCTGTGGCGTCATCGGGTCGCGCAGAAAGATCACCATGTCCACACCGCCAGTGGCCAGCCGAGCGCCGATCTGCAGATCGCCGCCCAGAGGCCCGCTGAGCAGGCACTCGACCCGCAGTCCCAGCGCGTCCCGGAGCATGGCTCCGGTCGTGCCGGTGGCCACCAATCGATGATTCGCCAGCACGGGTGCGAACTCGCGTGCCAATCCCACGATCGCGTTCTTCATCTGGTCGTGGGCGATGAGGGCGATGTTCATGACCGACTCCGGAACGCTTCGGCGCACGCGGTCAGTGTCGCACGAGGGGCCGGGTCTTTCGGTCGAGCAGGTGGGTGGAGAGCCTCCGCCGCTCCGGGTTTGAATGCCGACGTGGCGCGGCTTGTCGGCACTGGCGACGGTCCGCATGGCTCACGGGGCGATGCCGTCCCCCTTGCACCGACTGCCACCCGACTGCAGAATCATCGGCCCCGGGGTGTGGTGAATGCACGCCACGACAGGAGGCGTCATGCTCCCAGACCTTGAGCCAAGACCCGACGGCCAGATGGCGGTCGCCGACAACATCCGGGCGGTGCAGGCGATCTACTTCGCGCGCCAACTGGAAGACATGCGTGCGTTCCAGGTCGTCGATCGTCTCGTCCAACTGTTTCAGCAAGGACTGCTTCCGCTGGGACGCGGGACAGGCGCGAAGCTGCTGCGGGACTATGGGAAGTCGGACGCACGGCTCTCGGCGCCGGCGCGCAGCGAGCTCTATTTCCGAGCGCTTGGCGCGCGACCTGGCTCGGCCAAGGTGGCCGAGCCCAACCGGGAGTTCCACACGGCTTGGCTGCGCCTGGTAACCAGCGTCGCGCTTTTCCATCGACGGCGTGGAACATCGGCACTGGGCCAACCGCGTGCGGCGTCGCAAGTCTGGCGTGCAGCCCGGGCGCTGGCGGCCAATGCCTCGGCACATGGCGCCAGCTTGATCGCAGCAGTGCGTCGCCTCTCGGCTGATGCCAACGCGCTGCGTGCCGTGCTGGAGGCACCCGACATCCAACAGGCGCTCGGTGCGCGGAACATGTGGCAGGTGATCGAGCGCATTGCCAGCCGTGAGCTGGGTGGCGCAGTCAACGTGCAGCGCCTTCGGAGCTTGGCGCAGTCCGGAAGCAGAATTCTGCAGTGGCTGGCCGATCACTGCGATGCATTGAACAAGCCGGAGCCATTTGTCGCAGAGCCACCGCCGCGGGTCGCCGAGTTGATCGATGCCGTGGAGTCATGGCTGGCATCGGGCGGCGCGTCGCCGGGCACCACCGATGACCAGACGCAGCCGACGGGCGTCGCGGCCGTCGCCGCGTCACGGGTTGACCTTCAGGCGCTTGCCGATGAGCTGATGAGAATCACTGGACTGCATGGTGTGCTCAGTCGTCTTGAAGGCATGAGTGCATCGCGGGATCAGGCGCAGCCACTCGGCATGGTCACGCTCTTTTGCGGTGCCGCGGGTACGGGCAAGACGCTGGGGGCCCACGCGCTGGCGGCCACGGCGGCGCGCGATCTGGTGCGCGTCGATCTGGGGCGGATCGTCAGCAAGTACATCGGCGAGACCGAAAAGAACCTGGATGCGATTCTGGGTCGCGCTGAGCAAAGCGGTTCGCTGCTTCTGCTCGATGAAGCCGATGCCCTGTTCGGGCGGCGCACGGATGTTCAGGACGCGCACGACCGGTATGCCAACGTCGACGTCGATGCCCTGATGCGGCGGCTGCAGGCGCATCAAGGCGTTGTCATCCTGGAGAGCAATGTCATGCCAACGCCAGCCGATGAAGACTGCAAGGCCGGACTCGTTCAGGTCGTACGGTTTCCGCGTCCGCCGCCTGGCTGAGTTGGCGCAGGTCGCAGCCCTCACAGGGCGGCGATGTCCAGCGGGCTCATCGGCGTGCGGTGCAGCATGACGATCGCATCGTCGCCCTGCTGCCAGACCGGGTAGCGCATGCGCACCAGCGGGTCGTGGCCCGGCACCAGGTGGTCCGGCGAAGCGGCCAGCCGCAACAGCTTGCGAAAGCCTTCGAGCATGTCGCCGACGTGGAAGACGATCGGGTACGGCGACTCCTTGTGCAGGTTGGCGTAGTAGTGCGCCGCATCGGAGGCGAGCACGAGCCAGCCGCGTGCGGTGTGCACGCGCACCGCCTGCAAGCCGGCGGTGTGTCCGCCGACATGGACCAACTCGATGCCGGGCGCGAACTCCGCGTCGCCGTCGTAGAAGTCGACCCGGGTCTGGTACACGCTGCGCACGATGTTGAGCACATCGTCGACGTCGTAGGCGTAGCGCATCGAGTCGAACCGCAGGTGGCGCCCGGTAGCGAACTGCAGTTCCCTTTCCTGCAGGTGCAGGCGCGCGTTGGGCAGCCGGTGCACGTTTCCCGCATGGTCGTAGTGCAGGTGGGTGATGATCACGTGTTGCACGTCGGCCGCGCCGATGCCCAGGCGTGCGAGCGCGTCGATCGGGTTGTTCAGGTAGTCGCGCTGGCGCCGCGCCGCGGCTTCTGCCGAGAAGCCGGTATCGACCAGCACGGTGCGCTCGGCATTGCGGATCACCCAGACGTAGTAGTCCACCGGCATCGGCCCGTCGTGCGGGTCGTAGGCCATGAAGGCCTCCTGGCGCCGGCGTGCCAGCGTGGCATAGCGCAGCGCATAGACCTCGTAGTCGGGCAGGGCCTGGGGCATGGCGCCTCCGCGTTGGGGGTTCAGGGGCGGCGCGCGCGGGCTTCGATCGCCTGCTGGCGCGCCAGCACGATGCGCGCCTGGTCGACGATCGGCAGGTCGACCATGCGCCCCTGGTAGGTGAATGCGGCGCGCCCGCGTTGTACCTCGCGTTCGAATTCGGCGATCAAGCCGGACGCGTAGGCCACTTCGGCGGCCGAAGGCGCGAACTCCTCGTTGATGATCGGCACCTGCGACGGGTGCACGCAGAAGGCCGACTCGAAGCCCAGCTTTCGGGCGCGGCGGATGCGGGCGCGGAATGCGTCCTTATCCTTGAAGTCAGCCACCGAGCCGATGAAGCCGACCGGCAGGATGCCGGCACGCCGCGCCGCGGCCACGCCCAGCACGTTGGGCACGTACAGGCCGTCGTCGTCGACCGCCATGCGCATCGACACGGCAAGGTCCTCGGCGCCGACGATCAGGCCGACCATGCGCGAATGGGCGCTGGCGATTTCGTTGATGTTCGACAGGCCTTCGGCATCCTCGACCATGCCGATGATGCGCGTGTGCCCCTGCGTCAGGCCCTGCTCGCGTTCGAGTTCGGCCAGCACTTCGCTGACCGACAGCACGAAGGAGGCATCGGGAATTTTCGGCAGGGCGATCGCCAGGACCGATGCGCGCACCACCGCCTCCAGGTCGCGTACCAGCAGGCGCCATGGCCGATTGATGCGCACGCTGACGTCGCGCCCTGCGGCCGCAAAGCGGTCGGCAATGCCGCCGGCCCGCGCGCGCGCCTCGTCCTTCTGCAGCGGGCCGATGCTGTCTTCGAGGTCGATCTGCAGCAGGTCGGCCGGTTGGCGAAGCGCGCTGTCGACGAAGCGGTCGGACACCGCCGGCACGAACAGGATCGAACGCCAGACCGGCAGGATCTGCAGCTGGGTAGTGTTGCGCATGGCAAGGCTCTTCAAGAAAGGTGTTCGAGCTCGGCGAGGATCTCCGCCGTGTGTTCACCCAGTGCCGGCGCGCAGCGGCGAAAGCCACCCGGGCTGCCGCTCAGACGCGGCACGATGTTATGCATCGGCAGGCTGCCCATGTCGGCGTCCTCGACTTCGACGATGACCTCGCGCCCTTGGGTGTAGGGGTGTTCGAGCAGGTCGGCCATCGAGCACACGGGGCCGACCGTCACCCCCGCCGATTCGAACAGCGCCAGGTTCTGCGCAGTCGAACGCGCGGCGATGAAGCCGCCGATGATGGCGTCGAGCAGGTCGCGGTGGGCGACCCGGCCTTCGTTGGTGGCGAAGCGCGGGTCGTCCTTCAGCTCCGGACGGCCGATCGTGTCCAGGATGCGCATCGCCATCGACTGCATCGAGCCCGACAGCGCGACATAGCCGCCATCACCGGTGGCATACACGTTGCGCGGCGCGGTGTGGGTCGACTGGTTGCCCGAACGCAAGGTGGCGCTGCCGGTCAGGCGGGTCTTGGCCGCCTCCGAGGCGATGAACGAGAAGATCGGCTCGAACAGCGACAGGTCGACGACCTGGCCCTTGCCTTCGCGCTCGGCGACGCGCAGTGCGGTCAGCACGCCGGCCGCGCCGTAGACGCCGGCGATCATGTCGGCCAGTGCCAGCGGCGGCAGCGCTGGCGGCCGATCCGGGAAGCCGTTCAGGTAGGCGAAGCCGGACATCGCCTCGACCAGCGTGCCGAAGCCGGGCTTGTGGCGGTAGGGGCCGGTCTGGCCCCAGCCGGAAATGCGCGCGATCACCAGTGCCGGGTTCAGCACCAGCAGGTCCTCGGGCGCGAGGCCCATCTTCTCCAACCCGCCGGGCACGAAGTTCTCGACCAGGATCTGCGCGTGCCGGACGAGTTTCCTGAAATTCGCGAGTCCCTCGGCCGACTTCAGGTCCAGCACCAGCGAACGCTTGTTGCGGCCGTAGACCTTCCAGTAGATCTCGTGCCCGCCCTCGCGCCAGCGGCGCAGGTCGTCGCCCTCCTGGCGTTCGACCTTGATCACGTCGGCGCCGAAGTCGGCCAGATACAGGCTCAGCATGTTGCCCGCCACCAGGCGGGACAGGTCCAGCACGCGCACGCCGGCGAGAGGCCCGGCCGTTTGCGGGTCGAACTTGATCATCGAAGACCTTTCATGCCGCCGAACGGGCGGCGCACCTATTGTCGACCTCGTTGCGTGCACATGCGGTTGCCGGGTCGTTCACGTCCGTCTGCGCATGGCGCGGCCTCAAGCGCTTCCGGCCAGCAAGCGCTGAAACAGATCGGGCGGTCCCATTTGCCCGCCCTTGAGCATCAGTTCGAGTCCGTCCAGCGCCTTGTCGTGCGCATGCACACGCGTCAGCGCGACGCCGGTGCTCAGAGTGCCCAAACAGCTCAGCGCCCACGCCCCCACGGCGCGCAGCGCGACGCTGGAGGTATCGCCTCCCGCCAGACCCACGCGGCGCACCTGCGGGCTGTGCCTCAGCACCTTGACCAGCAGTTCGCCACAGACCCGCGCCACGGCCAATGGCGGCGGACCACCGGGCGCGGGCGGCGGGGTGCGTGCCATCACGGAGCGGCCCTGCGCCAGCGCGTCGATGCAGCCGCGAGCCAGCGTCTCGAGCGCCGCATCGTCACCGTGCAGCAAGGCCGGGTCGATGCGCATCTCCTCATAAAGGTGTTGTGACTGTCGCACCTGTGTGTCCGTCACGGGCGAGAGGCTGGCGACAAGCAGGAACGCCGGCGAGCGAGAGGCTGCCACGGGCCGCGGCGCCGGTCGTGGGCCGCCTTCACCGGGCCAATGCGCCAATGCCGCCTGCGCCACACCGCTGGCACCAAGCACCAGCTGCGGCCGCGTTGCGGCGCGCCGCCACAACCAGCGGCCGAGCATGTGCAGGTGCCTGTCACTGGTGCTGTCGAACAGGATGGCATCAGGTGCGTTCGCAATGACTTCCGCCACGGCGCTGTCCAGCCGGTCGGCCTGCTGTGCCGCTTCCAAGATGCGCAGATCGATCAGTCCCACACGCGGCATGCCCAGCGAGCCGAGGTGGCGGCGCAGATCGGCCTCGTGCATCGGTGTCACCGGGTGGCGGCTCATCGTTGGGTGGCGGTCGATGCGGTGCACCTCGCCGCCAGCTTGTGCGGTGGCGTACAGCTCGCCGAAGGCACAGTAGCGGCCGAGAGAGGGTTGGCCGCCAAAGACGCTCAGCACCGGGTCATGGACGGGCTGCCGCAGCGCCGCCGCACCGATGGCCAGATTGCCAACCGCCGGCGCGCTGTCGAAGGTCGAGCAGCACTTGTAGTGCGTGATCGTCGGCGCCAGCTCGGCGAAGCAGGCGGCCACCGGCGCCAGCTCGGCACGCATCGCATCGGGCGCCAGCGCGCGCGCGATGCCGGCGATGCCCACTGCATCCAGCGGCCCGGCGGCTTCGAGCTGCGCGGGCGTGGGCACGCTCAGGAACAGCAGCGAGCGCTTGCCGGCCGCGGCCAGGGTGGCCAGGGTGTCCGAGGCGCCGGTGAAATCGTCGCCATACCACGCGTAGCGCGGTGCCATCGTCGTCAGTGCCGGACTGGCCCGAACTTGTCGATCGCCGCGCGCAGTTCAGCTTCGGTCGCGGCGGCAGCGTCCAGGCCCTGGCCTAGCCGCCAGGCGCGCCAGGCCTGGCGCACGCTGGTCACGCCCGCGGCCGGGCCCATCGGATGCGCCAGGATGCCGCCGCCGCACATGAACATCAGGTCGGCGCTGGGCACTGCGTCCAGGGTTGGCGCCAGCGTGCCGGCCCATTGGCCGGAAGAAAAGGCGGGCATCACCACGTCGGCCGCATCAGTCGCATCGGCCAGCGGGCTCAGGCAGCTGCGGGCCGAATGCACCACCTCGTCGTCGGCCTGAGCGAACTTGCCGGCCAGGCCGTGCACGTGCATGTGGTCGACGCCCGCCAGCCGCCACAGCATCGAATAGGGCTGGAAGTCGATGCCGAGCGCCGGGTGGCGCGACCACATGCCATAGCCGTTGCGGTGACCGTGAATCGCCAGGTCGGTGTGCCGGCGCAAGGCCTGCAGCGACGACAGGCCGACCCAGTTCAGGCTGACCATCACGCAGCTGCCTTCTTCACGCTGTACCAGCTCGGCGTGGCGCAGCATGGCGTCGTGTTCGTCGCTGATGTGGAAGGCGACCATCACCTGCTTGCCGGTAGCGTCGCGATGCCGGCGCACCGCGGCCATCACGGCGCGGATGCGTTCGGCCACCGGCGCGTGCACCGGATCGGCGCAGCACTCGTCGTCCTTGATGAAGTCGATGCCGGCGCGGCACAGGTCGGTGACGAGCGCAGCCGTCTCGTCGGCCGAAAGACCCACGTTCGGCTTGACGATCGTGCCCACCAGCGGGCCCTCGCTCACGCCGGTCGCTGCGCGCGTGCCGGCCACCCCTTGGCGCGGGCGTTCGAAGCGATCGCGGAAGGCCGCGGGGATGCGTAAGTGCTGCAACCGCAGACCGGTGCATTCACCCAGGTCGTACAGATTGCCGGCGACGGTGGCCGCGAGCGCCGTCAGGTTGTGTCCGATGTTGGCGAGCGGGAACGACACCGTCACGCGCGCCCGGCGCCAGGGCCCCTGCGGATGGTGGCGCTGCAGCCAACTGCTGGGCAGGCTCGGGGTGGCCAGCGGTTCGATCTCGTCGACGGTGTCGACGGTGGCGCGGCTGCGCGCACGCAGCGCGTCGCTCTCGCCGGCCACACGCACGAAGGTGCCACTGCTCTGCTCGCCGGCCAACACCTCGGCCACTGCGCGCGGCTCGAGCGGCGTCTCGATCAGGTAGGTGGCCTGCAGCGTGTCGGGCTTGGGGTTCACAGCGTGTTCAGGTCGGGGAAAGGACGCACCGGATGCTGGCCGTCCCAGTGGACGGCCGCCTCTCGGATCAACTTGAACAGCCGGCCCTTGGGGCCGGCGACTTCCGACAGCTCGATCGTCGTGCCGGGCATGCCCGACGCATCGTCGAAGTAGACGAAGCGTCCGTTCTCGCCGACCTCGCCGCCCATGCAGACGACGAAACCGGCCGCCTCGGCGCGCGCCAGATCCTGGTCGAAGGCTTCGGTCCAGTAGGCCACGTGCTGCACACCGCGAAACCCCGCCTGGATGAAATCGCGATACATCGATGGCACGTCGTTGCGCGTCTGCAGCAGCTCGATCTGCAGCGCACCGGCGTTGGCCAACGCCACCGAGTTGTGCGGCTCGTGCCGCTGGCCGCGATAGTGATAGTTCTTGATCGGCACGCGCGGGTTGTAGTACCAGGGGCCGATCCCCATCACCGACGACCAGTGCGCCATCGCGGCCTCGATGTCGGGCACGATGTAGGCGACCTGGCGGATCTCACCGAAAAAACGACTCATCTCGACTCACTTCACGATCAGGTTGGGCAGCCAGGTCGAAAGCCCCGGCACGAAGGTCACGATCAGCAACGCCGCCACCAGCGGCCACAGGAAGGGCAGCGCACCGGCCACCACACGCTGCAGCGGCAGCCGCGCCACCTGCGCCACCATGTACAGGCTCATGCCGACCGGCGGCGTCAGCAGGCCGATCATCAGGTTCAGCACCACCACCACCGCCAGGTGCACCGGGTCCACGCCGGCGGCCATCAGCGCCGGCGTGAAGATCGGCGCCAGGATCAGGATCGCGGCGATCGACTCCATCACCATGCCGACCACGATCAGAATGCCGTTGACCAGGAGCAGCAACATCCACGGGTTCTTGCTCAGGCCGAGCATGAACTCGCTGACGTGCGTGGGCACCTGGTCGATCGTCAGTACCCACGCGAACAAGGCTGCCGAGCCGACGATGAACAGCACGCTGGCCGTCGAGTGCACGGTCTCGCGCGCCGCCGCGACGACGCCCGCCCAGGTCAGTTCCCGGTACACGAGCGAGCCCAGCAGCAGCGCGTAGACGACGGTGACGGCGGCCACCTCGGTCGGCCCGAACAGCCCGCTGCACGAGGCCGCCGATCAGGATCACCGGTGCGAGCAGTGCAGGGAAGGCCTTGGCGAAGGCCTGCGCCAGCGACGGGTCGTCGCTGGCGCGCACGTCGCGCGGCAGGTTCTGGCGCCGCGCCATGATGCCGATCTGCAGCATCAGCATGGCGGCGATCACCAGCGCGGGAATCGCACCGGCCAGCAGCACCTTCACCGCGCTCACTTCGGCCGCGGCGGCGAAGATGATGAGCGGGATGCTCGGCGGAAAGATCGGCCCGATGGTCGCCGCCGCCATCGTGATGCCGGCGGCGAATTCGTCGCGGTAGCCCTGCGCGCGCATCAGCTTGATCTGCGTGCCGCCGAGCGCGCCGATGTCGGCCAGCGCCGCGCCCGAGATGCCCGAGAACACCAGGTTGGCGAGCACCGTGACGTGGCCGAGGCCGCCGCGGATGCCGCCGACCAGCAGGCGGATCAGCACGAACAGGTGCTTGGTGATGCCCGAGGCGCCGAACAGCGCCGCCGCCAGGATGAACATCGGCACCGCCAGCAGCGGCACCGAGTCGAGCGCGTTGATGGTGCGCTGCGCGATCACCGCCAGCGGCATGTCGTTGAAGCCGATCACCGCGGCCGCGGCCACGCCCATCGCCACCGCGATCGGCACGCCCATCAGCATCGTCACCAGGAAGATGCCAAGCACCATCAGGCTCATCATGGCGCGGCACCTTCGCTGCCGCGCGCGGCACGCAGCACCCGCTGCAAGGCGACCAGCGCGAACAACAGCATGCCGAGCGCCGCCGGCAGGTAGTACAGCCAGTTCGGAATGCCGAGTGCCGCGGTGCTGAAGTTCGCCGCGCGCTTCAGGAACAGCCAGCCGCCCCACAGGAACACCAGCGCGAAGCCGAGCACGATCAGCTCGTTGACCACCTGCAGGGCACGGGCGGCGACGCCGCGCAGGCGATGCAGCAGCAGGTCGACCTTGATGTGCCTGTCCTGCAGCAGCAGCAGCGGCACCGCCAGGTACACGACGCCCAGCCCGGCGTAGCGCGCCAGTTCCTCGGCCCAGGGCAGGCCGAGCGCGAACACGTTGCGCGCCGTCACCTGCACCACGATGAAGGCCGTCATCACGGCCAGCAGCAGCATGGCGACGCGCTCGAAGCATCGGCACAGCCATGCCACGACCCCGGCCGGGGCGGCCCCTTGCGTCGTGCTCATCGACCGACTCGGTTATGAACTCAGAGAGCGGGCCTTACTTGACGGCCGCGATCTCCTTGTAGAGATCACCGTAGGTGGCGCCGAACTTGTCGCTCACCGCCTTGTTCACCGAAGCCTTGAAGGCGTCGAGCTTCAGGCCTTCGGCGGGGCCGACGACGGTCATCTTCAGCTCTTTCAGCTTGGTCAGTTCATCGTCTTCGGACTTGCGCACCATGTCCGTCGCGCGCTGGCGCACCTCGTCGGCCGCCTTGCCGACCGCGGCCTTCATCTCCGGCGACAAGCCTTGCCAGGTCTTCTCGTTGATGACGATCAGCTGCGCGTTCATGATGTGGCCGGTCAGCATCATGTGCGACTGCGCTTCGTACAGCTTCGACGACAGCACCACGTTGACGGGGTTCTCCTGACCGCTGACGACACCGGTGGCCAGCGCGGTCGGCACCTCGCTCCAGTCCACCGGCACCGGCACGGCGCCCAGGCCGGCGACGGTGGTGGTGTAGATCGGGAACGGGATGGCGCGGATCTTCACGCCCTGCAGGTCGCTCGGCTGGTAGGCGGCCTTCTTCGCCGTGAGCTGGCGCGTGCCGAAGTAGTAGCCGTAGAGCACGCGCACGCCGGCCGCCTTGATCAGGCCGTCGTTCAGCTTCTTCATCACCGGCGAGTTGGTGTCGACGACCTTCATCAGGTGATCGACGTCGCGGTACAGGTAGGGCGTGTCGAGCGCGGCAAAGGGCGCGTACAGCGAGCCGATGCCCGCCGCGGTGTTGTGCGACAGCGCGATCGTGCCGGTGGACACGGCTTCCGCCAGCTCTTGCAGCTTGCCGAGTTGCGACGACGGATAGACCGTCACCTTGATCTGGCCGTTGCTGTGCTTGGCCACCGCCTCGGCGAACCACACGGCCTGCATGCCGGCCGCACTGGTGGGCGGGTTCATGTGGCCGTAGCGGAACTCCGTCACCTTCTGCGCCTGCACCGGCAGGCTCAGGCCGGACAGTGCCGCCGCGGTGGCCAGGCCCAGCAGGGCGCGGCGGGGCAGGGAAGTGGAAGGGATCGTCATCGCTTGTCTCCAGTGTCGTGGCGGATGCGCCGGTGTCGAGCCCCGGCTTGTGCAGAACCCGCACCTTAAGGTCCAATGCGGCCGGTCGCAATCCCGCGCCGTGATGGTTTTTGATGGAAGCCTCCCGCAGTCGCATCGCCGATCTCGCACGCCTCGCCGGTGTGTCCACCGCCACCGTCGACCGCGTGCTGCACGGGCGCAGCAACGTGCGCGCGGCCACGGCGCAGCGTGTCTTGCGCACCGCCGCTGAACTGCAATACCTGCCCGAAGCCGACCTGTGGCGTGCCTTGCAGCCGCCGCCGATGGAACTGGCCTTTCTGCTGCCGGCCGGCACCAACCGCTACCTGCGCATGCTGGGCGACAGTGTCGGCGCGGCGGTGGCCGCGCTGGCACCGTACAACGTGCGCTGCCGCGCGCATTTCATCGACAGCTTCGATCCGGTGCGAGTGGCCGCGGCTCTGCGGCGCCACGGAGCCAAGGCACAGGGTCTGGCCTTCATGGCGCTGGAGCATCCGCGCGTGCGCCAGGCCGTGGACGAGCTGGCCGAGCGCGGTGTGCCGGTGGTCACGCTGATCTCCGACCTGTCGCCGTCGCGCCGGGTGGCCAACGTCGGCATCGACAACCGCGCGGCCGGGCGCAGCGCGGCAACGCTGATCGGCCGCTTCCTCGGCTCGCGGCGCGGACCGGTGGCGATGATCGCTGGCTCCTTGTCGTACCGCGGGCACGAAGAGCGCGAGATGGGCTTCATGGGCGTGATGCAGGAGCAGTTCCCGCAGCTGCACGTGGTGGGTGTGCGCGAAGGCCGCGACGACGCGCAGACCAACTACCGCCTGGCCTGCGCGCTGCTGCGCCAGCACCCCGACCTGGTCGGCCTGTACAACATCGGCGGCGGTGCCGAGGGCGTGGGCCGTGCACTGCAGGAGCGGCGCGGCGGCGAGCGCGCGATCTTCGTGGCCCACGGCCTGACGCCCGACACGCGCGCGCTGCTCATCGACGGCACGCTGGATGCCGTGCTCAACCAGCACCCGCAGACCATGATCCTGAACACGGTGCGCATCTTCACCAACATTCGCGACGGCCGCAGCCCCAGCGCCGGCGTCGAGCCGATGCGCATCAGCATCGTGCTGCGCGAGAACTTGCCGTAGTCGGCGCGGAGGCACGGGCGGCCGATTCACTCGTGCCGTTGATGCGCTCGCATTCGCCGCGAGCGATGCTGCCGTCGAGCCTGGCCGGCCGGCCAAGACAAAAGGCTCACCGCCGCCGCAGCGAAGGATCGACTGACGCGTTTTGCTGCAGTCGTCTCCCGGACGGGTGCGATCATCGACCGCTCGCCCCCGCCTTCGACAGATTCCGCTTGATGGCCTGCGAGGGCGGCGCGATACTGCATCGGCTCGGGTTGCCGCGCTGCGGCGCCAAGTGAGACGTGCCTTGGCCGGTGTGGGGCTCGCCGCACTTTGCACCGCTTGGCAGGCGACGCTGTCGACAGACTGCTGGGAGAAGCACGATGACCCTGCGCCGTGGCGCTGCACCAGCGCTCGGTATGCGGACTCTGCGGTGTCCGTGTGGCTGGTATCGAGCGGCAATGTGCCGGCCGAGCTGGGGTCTCGCGGTGGCAGCCCTCGTTGCGGCCGGGCCAGTCCGCTCGGCGAGCTACGGCGACGACATGCTGCCGACGCAGGCCTTCGTCGTCGGTTGCACCTCAGGCTGCGGACCGATGGAAGTCGACATCATTGTGGTGCAGACGAGCCATGCCCCTTTCCTGCCCGTCCCGGAACCGGCATCGGGGCTCTTGCTGGGCGTTGGGTTGGGCGGGCTGCCGCTCGCTCGTCGCCGGCACGCCTCCTAGCACGCGGCGAATGTCCGAAGCCGATCAAGCGCGACGTCTGGCGGACGCTCATCGGCGCCAGATGGTCGAGCGCGACATCGTTGGCCGCGGGGTTCGCGATGCGCGCGTGTTGGCGGCCATGCGCACCGTTCCACGTGAGGAGTTCTTGCCTGCCTGCAGGCGCGAGCAAGCCTACGACGACCGCCCCTTGCCGATCGGTGCGGGACAGACGATTTCTCAGCCGTACATCGTCGCGCTGATGTGTGAAGCGCTGAATCTGAAGGGCGACGAGCGGGTGCTGGAAATTGGCACGGGCTCAGGCTACGCTGCGGCGGTCCTGTCCTGCCTGGTGACGCGGGTCGACACCGTTGAACGTATCGCCGAACTGGCGGAGCGAGCGGCACGTCTGCTCGCGGCGCTGAACCTGACCCATGTGCGAGTGCATTGCGGCGACGGAACGCTCGGCTGGCCCGATGCCGCGCCCTATGACGCGATTTCGGTCACCGCTGGAGCTGCCGCGACGCCACCGGCACTTCGCGCTCAACTGGCACCGGGCGGTCGCCTCGTGATGCCGCTGGGCACCCGTCACGGGTCACAACAGCTGGTGCGGGTGACACGCACTCGGCACGGCGACTATCGTACCGAGTCGTTGTGCGAGGTTGCATTCGTTCCCCTGATCGGTGAGCAGGGCTGGCCCGAACCTTGATGGCGATGAGTGGGCATGTCGATGCGCAAGTTGCCGTGCGCACGATGGCCGGCCCGACCAGGGATGCGCGAGGCCGCCGTCTGCCGTGTAATGCACGGCCGATACAGACCATGATGGGATGACGATGGACCCCGATGCACCGAGCGAGCTGCTGTCGCGCCGCCACCAGATGTTTCCGCTGCTCAGCGACGTCGACATGGCGCGCATGCAGCGCTTCGGCACGCTGCAGGGCCATGCCGCCGGAACGCAGTTGTTCCGCGCCGGCGAGAGCGCGCCCGGCATGTTCGTGCTGCTGAGCGGTGTGGTGGCGGTCAGCCAGCGCGACGGCCTGGGCCATGTCACGCCGGTCATCCAGCACCGGCGCGGCCACTTCATGGGCGAGGTCGGCGCGCTCTCGGGCAAGCCCTCGCTGGTGGACGCGGTGGTGCAGGAAGAGGCCGAGGTGCTGCTGCTGCCGCCCGGGCAGCTGCGCGCGCTGATCATCGCCGAGGCCGAACTCGGCGAACGCCTGGTGCGCGCCCTGATCCTGCGCCGCGTGGCGCTGATCGAAGCCGGTGCCAGCGGGCCGGTGCTGATCGGCCGGCCATCGTCGGCCGAGCTGCTGCGACTGCAGAACTTCTTGCGCCGCAATGGCGAGCCCTATCACGTGGTCGATGTGGACGCCGACGCCGGTGCCGCGGCGCTGATGGAGCAGTACGGCGCGGCCGTGGGCGATGCGCTGGCCGTCTGCCCCGACGGCACGGTGCTGCTCAGTCCCAGCGACAACGGGCTGGCGCGCTGCCTGGGCATGGTCGACACGGTGGCGCATGACGAACTGTTCGACGTGGCCGTGGTCGGCGCCGGTCCGGCCGGGCTGGCCACTGCGGTGTATGCCGCCTCCGAGGGCTTGCGCGTGGTGGTGCTCGATTGCCGCGCCTACGGCGGTCAGGCCGGTGCCAGCGCGCGCATCGAGAATTACCTGGGCTTTCCCACCGGCATCTCCGGCCAGGCACTGGCCGGGCGCGCCTACGTGCAGGCCGAGAAGTTCGGCGCGCAGATGCTGATCCCGGCCGAGGTGCAAGCGCTCGAATGCGCGCAGGACGCCGAGCGCGCCGTGCGGCTGGCCGATGGCCGCCGCCTGCGCGCGCGCTGCGTCGTCATCGCCAGCGGCGCGCGTTATCGCCGGCCAGCAGGTGCCGCGGCTGCAGGAGTTCGAAGGCCGCGGCATCTGGTACTGGGCATCGGCGCTGGAGGCGACGATGTGCGCGCAGCAGGAGGTGGTGCTCGTCGGCGGCGGCAACTCGGCCGGCCAGGCCGCGGTGTTCCTGGCGCAGCATGCCGCGCGCGTGCACCTGCTGGTGCGCGGCCCGAGCCTGGCAGCGAGCATGTCGCGCTACCTGATCGAGCGCATCGCGGCCACGGCCAACATCGAGTTGCGGCCGCACACCGAAGTCACCGCGCTGCATGGCGGCATGCCCGACGGGCTGCAGGCGGTGACCTGGCGCGACCACCGTGCCGGCACCGATGAGCAGCGAAGGCTGCACAACCTGTTCATGTTCGTCGGCGCCGACCCCGAAACCGGCTGGCTGCAGGGCTGCGACGTGGCCGCCGACGCCCACGGCTTCGTCGTCACCGGCGAGGTCGCGGGCCGGCCGGCCGACGGCCACCGGCCGTCCGCGCTGGAGACCAGCCTCCGCGGCGTGTTCGCGGTCGGTGACGTGCGCTCGGGTTCGGTCAAGCGCGTCGGCGGTGCCATCGGCGAAGGGGCGGCGGTGGTGGCGCAAATCCACCAGCACCTGGCGGCGACAGCCGACCGCACCTGATTCGCTCAGACCGGCGGCAGCCGGCGCTCGATGGCGCCGGCCAGGTTCTGCATGCCGAACGAAGTGTCGATCACCGTGCCGTTGACGAAGAATCCCGGTGTGGCGCGCAGGTGGCTCGCACGGCCACTGGCGATGTGCTCCTGCACGCGCTGCAGATAGACGTGGTCCGACAGCTCCGCGTCGAAGCGCCGCATGTCGAGCCCCAGCATCTGCGCGTGGCGATGAAGATCGGCAGCGCTCAGATGCTGTGGGTTGTCGAACAGGCGGTCGTGCATCTCCCAGAAACGGCCCTGCGCGCCGGCCGCTTCAGCGGCTTCCGCTGCCAGCATGGCATGTGGATGCGCCTCGGTCATGGGGAAATGCCGGAAAACGAAGCGAAACCGGTGTCCGAAACGCTCCATCAGGATCTTCACCGCGGGGTACGCCTGCGCGCACGAGGGGCACTCGAAGTCTCCGTACTCCAGCACCACGAGAGCGCCATGGGTCGCGCCTGTGACATGGTCGAGCGCGTCGACGGGAACGGCGAGTTGAGGTGTCGGATCCGAAGCTGTCGCGTCCATGCGGCAATTGTGCGTCAGCGACATGGCTCGCGCCATCACCCGGGCGGCGTCGCGGGCATGCGCCCGCGGCCAGCATCCGGGGCGCCAGCCGGTCGCTTCGGTCTGCCCGCTCAGCCGGCCTGCGCCAGCGCAGGCGCAAGCACCGCGCTGTTCAGCGCCGGCATTGCGCGAGCAGGTCCTGCGGCAGATCGTCGGCGTCGAGCGAGCAGGGTGTGAAGCAGGCGAAGGCATCCACGATCCACATCGCGCCGGTGCTCGGGTCCAACAGGCCGCGCGACGTCGGGCCGTCGAAGATCGGCGGGCGCAAGCGTCGCAACACGCGCTCGCCGGCGTCGAAGCTGCCGCCGGGCTCGACGACCCTCTCAGTCCGCGCGAGGCCGAGGTGCTGGCGCTGATGGTGCGTGGATTGAGCAACAAGCTGATCGCGCGCGAACTCGCACTGAGCCCGCACACCGCGAAGCCATGTCGCCCATATCCTGTGGGCAAGCTCGACCTCGTCCCGCGCAGCCAGGCCGCCGCCTGGTACCACGCACGCCAGGCCGGCTGAGGAAGGGGCCATCAGCCTGCACGGATGAGGCTGCGCACCACGGGCTCGCCGGTCGAAGGGCTTCGGCCGTTGTTGGCAGGCGGCCGGCTTCGCTCAGCCCACAGAACGATGACTCACTTCGCACCGCTCGGCAGCGCTGGCGTGATTCCGGATGCAGGCGCCGCAGGTTGAACGCCCGGATGCTGCTTGTAGATCGCTTGCGCCAGGTCCAGCAGGGTCTGCTTTGGAAGTTCTCCGACGAGCGCATAACCTGCGCCTTCCTCGACCCAATAGAACATGCCCACGCTGCCCTGTTGCTCGTAGCGGAAGGCGGCGTCGGTGCCCTGTTCGGGTTTGCGCAGGTAGACCGTGACGCGCCGCTGCTGCGCATCCTGATACAAGAGCTGTGCGCTCTTGCCCGGGCCGTCGGGTAGCAGGCGGCCACCGACAAGCTCGAAGCCTTGTTCGTGCAGATCGAACAGCTTCACGGGCATATCGATGCGGCGTGTCAGCCAGCGCGACAGATGTTCTTCATTGGCCTTGACCTCCACGGCATGGCGCGGCTCGATGACATAGACGCTGTGCGCATACGCCGCGCGCTGCACCCAGCCCTGGGCCGTTCCCGCGGCCAGTTGAGAGCGCAACGCCGATTCCTGAGCGGCGCGCTGCTGCTTCTGCCATTGCCACACGCCGCCACCACCCAGCAGCGCGCCGGCGATCAACAGCCCGCCCGCCGCCGCGGCATAGGCCCAGCGCGGCGCTGCGTTGATGGATGTTCGACCCCCCACGGCGGCCCGCAGGGCCTCGGGTGTGCGCTCTTCGAGCACGGCGCCATGCAGTGCCGCAAGGGCCGCGCGGTCGGCGGCCCAGGCCTGCGCACGCACCATGTCTGCGGGGTTGCGCTGCAGCCAGGACTGGACACGCTCGCGACCGGCGGCATCGAGTTCGCCATCCACCCAGGCGCTGAGCATTTCGTCGGTGACGGGATCCGGGCGCGAGGTCATACCACCCTCTTGAGCTGCACGCCCGCTTCGGGACGTTGCCGGCCGTGCCCATCAAGAAACTTCCTCAACACGGCGCGACCCCGGCACACGCGCGACATCACGGTGCCGATGGGGATGCACAACACATCGGCCACTTCGGCGTAGCTGAACTGCTCCATGCACACCAACAACAACGGCTCACGTTGCTCCACAGGCAGCAGGGCCAGCGCGGACTGCAGATCCAGGCGCAGGCCGACGTCCTGGCCGGGATCCCCACCACCGAGGTCCTGCACGCGCTGCAGTTCGTTGGGGTCGCTCACGCTGATGCGGGACTCCCGCCGCACGGTGTCCAGATGCGCATTGTGTGCAATGGACAACAGCCACACATCCATCGCGCGCTGCGGGTCGAATTGCTGCCAACGCGACAGTGCACGTTCCAGGGTCTGTTGGGACAGGTCGTCGGCAGCCGTCGCGTCACAGGTCAACGCACGGGCGTAGCGCCGCAGGCGCGGGATCATGTCCAGCAACTGGCGGCGAAAGTCCGGCGGCGCACCCACGGTCGAGAACGGCAACGATGCCCGCTGATTATTCCTCAGCCCGCCTTGCTACCGGCTTGCGGCACGGCGACGCGCCGCCCAGCCCACGAAGCCCAGCCCGGCCAGCAGCAGGGCATAAGTCTCGGGCTCGGGCACCAGGCCCGGCGTGGACGTGAAGTTCGCGTTGTCGGGCGCGAAGTCGGAGATCGCCGCGAAGCCCTGGGCCGCGAAGGCGCCGTCGCGCGGCCACAGGTTCCACGTGTAGTCGAGTTTCTCGAAGCCGGTGGAAACCAGCATCGAGCCGCTGACGATGCCGCTGATCGTGTTGCCGAAGATGCTTACCGAGCCCGCTGGCAGGTCGCCCACGCCGGCCACGGTGCCGGTACCGTCGGGCCGCAAGATCACGACACGGTCGAAACGCACGCCGTCAATGCCGGAGGCGGCAAAGCCGGCGGTGCCGGCGCCGCGGTTCGCACCCCAGACATAGAAGCCGGTGGGGGTCGAACCCACGGCGCCGTTCATCGTGCTGGTCAGCTTGAAGAGATCGTTGCCGGCGTCGTAGAGCACGGTGGCGCTGAGCACGTCGAGGTCGGTGCTGGAGGCGCTGCCGGCAAAGGTGCTCAGGAAGTCGCCGGGGTTGTCGGTGATGCCGCTGAACGCGTGGCCGAGCACAGGGCAGGCCGCCAGGGCGCCAGTGCACATCAGACTTTCGAGTGTGGTCTTCTTCATCGCTTGCTCCAAGGTAGTGTGAAAGATGAGCGCCGGCCGGTGGGGTGACGCCACGGCCCACCGCGGCTCGGCGCGAAACTGCTTACGTTCGTAGGGGGTGGAAATTCCCGATGTCGTCAACCTGGGTCAGTCCGCCGAATCTCAGTTGGCAGGTCTCGACGCATGCGGGCGGTCCACCGTGAAGCCGCAAAGTGGGCACCGCAACTTGTTGTGGTCCTCGATCCACGGCTCGAGCGCAGACTTCAGGTCGTGGGCCAGGCATTCCGGGCAACGCAAGCGATCGCTGCGCGCGAGGGTGAATTGCTCGACATTGTTGTGCCGCCGCTCGGCCGCCAGGTCGCCGAGACCGAGCTGGTCGATTCGGGCGTGGGCGAGTGCCTTGAGCCCGTCAACGTAACGCTTCGTCGGATGCAGTGCCACGCCCGTATACGTATTGCCGAGACAAATTGACGTAGCGGGGCTTCGAGCGATGTTTCAAACTGTGAACGACGCAGGCGTTCCATGAGAGTCCCCTGCGTCGGCGGCACGCTTGCCTGTCGCAGGGCGCAGCGTGCGCTTCAACGACCCAAGCGGCGACGCGCAAGGCCGCCCAGGGCGAAGAGGCCGAGCGCCATCATCATGTAGCTGCCTGGCTCGGGCACCGGGCTCAGGGCCAGGAAACCGCGGATTTCCCCGCCAGGGTTCGTCGAGGTATGGATGTTCAGGTAGGCGTTGCCACCCTCCAGACCGGTCAGGAACGATGCGAACGCGCTCGAGACAGTGCCACCATTGGCCGTGATGTACGCGGCGTTCCAACTCGACGCCTGCGTCATGTCGAAGGTCTGGTCGAAGCTGCCGGCACTGACGCCGAGCGGGAAGCCGCTGAACGTCGGTGTCTGGGTCGCGACGCCGGCGCTGCCCGTTCCGGCCACGGTAGTGCAGCAATGAATGTGCGAGGCCATCGTGAGGCCGTTGAGCCCGCTGAAGGTCGCCTCGACGCGCATGACCATCGTGTCGACATTGAGCGTCACCTTGCCCGTTCCGGTGCCTGCTGAATCGGGGGGGTTTTCCCCGGCATGGGACAGGTTCGTCGTGAAGATCTCCTCGTGCGCCTGGGCGCCGGTGGCGAGGCCCAGCAAAAGCAGTGCCGCAAACAGGACAGGGATCTTCATCGGTGGCTCCTCTTTTGGTCAACGGGACTCGAATCGTCGCGCAGGCCGAGGCGCCCCGATATCCCCACCTTGGCGCGGAATGAAATCAGCCTCTCGCTCGTACGGAGGACGCGCCTGGGCCGAGACGGGGTCAGGATTCGCTGCGCTGAGCGACGACGGTTTTGACTTTTCGACGCAGGTTTCGAACTGATGAAAGTGGCGGCCGCTCAGTCCCCGGTCACAGTGCCTGGCTGCGCCTGCGTTGCTGGCCGAAGCAATGTCGGCATTGTGGAATAGATATTTCTTTAGCAGTAGCGTATATTACCAGTATGTGGACCGTTCTGTTCCTCACGCTGCCCACCCAGCCGAATGCCGTGCGCCTGCGCGTGTGGCGGGCGCTGAAGACGCTGGGCTGCGCTGCGCTGCGTGACGGCGCCTACGTGCTGCCCAAGGCACAGGCGCACCTGTTCGACCCCTTGGCGGCGCAGGTTCGGGCGCACGGCGGCCAGGCCAGCGTGTTCGACCTGTCGACGCGGGACGAGGCACAACAGACCGAACTGCTGGCGCTGTTCGATCGCACCGAGGCCTATGGCCAGTGGCACTGCGACGCCCGCGCCCTCGCCGACGACCTGGCCGCACTGGGCGAGACCGAGGCACGGCGCCGTCTGCGTGGCGTCGCCGATGCGCTGAATGCGCTGCAGGGCATCGACTACGTCCCCGGCCCCGCTGCCGAGCAAGCCCAGGCCGAGTTGGATGCGTTGCGACGGGCGCTGGACACACGCTTCTCGCGCGGCGAACCGGTGGCGCAGGCCGCGCACGGCATCGCTCGCCTGGACATCCGCAAGTTCCAGGGCAAGCGTTGGGGCACGCGCGCGCGGCCGTGGGTCGATCGCCTGGCCTGCGCCTGGCTGATCCGCCGTTTCATCGACACGGACGCGCGCATCGTCTGGCTGCCCGATCCGTCGAAGGCGCCGCGCGGCGTGCTCGGCTTCGACTACGACGGCGCGCGCTTCACGCACGTCGGCTCGCACGTCAGCTTCGAGGTGCTGGCCGCCAGCTTCGGGCTCGATACGGACGCGAAGCTCAGGCGCATCGGGCAGGCCGTGCACTACCTCGATGTCGGCGGCATCCCGGTGGCCGAGGCGGCGGGGCTGGAGGCCGTGCTCGCCGGCCTGCGCGAAGTGCACGGCGACGACGACCGGCTCAGTGCCGCCGCCGCCGCCGTCTTCGATGCGCTGTATGCGTCGCCGGGAGCCGCAGGGTGAGTTCCAGCCCAGCGATTTCCGTGCAAGCGGCCGCTGCCGACAGCATCGTGCCGCCGCCGGTGAGCTTCGGGCAGGCGCTGCGTTTCTGGCTCAAGCTCGGATTCATCAGCTTCGGCGGACCGGCCGGGCAGATCGCGATCATGCACAGCGAACTGGTCGAGACGCCGGCGCTGGATCAGCGAAAAGCGCTTCCTGCATGCGCTGAACTACTGCATGCTGCTGCCCGGGCCCGAGGCGCAGCAACTCGCCACCTACATCGGCTGGCTGATGCATCGCACCTGGGGCGGCATCGTCGCCGGGGCCTTGTTCGTGCTGCCGTCGCTGTTCATCCTGGTCGCGCTGGCGTGGGTCTACCTGCGCTTCGGCGACGTGCCTGTCGTGGCCGGCATCTTCTACGGCATCAAGCCCGCGGTCACCGCCGTGGTGCTGCATGCCGCGCTCGCGCATCGGCGCGCGGGCGCTGAAGAATCGGCTGGATGTGGGGCATCGCCGTGGCCGCGTTCGTCGCGATCTTCGTCTTCGACCTGCCGTTTCCGGCGATCGTGCTCGCGGCCGGCCTGGTCGGTCATTCGGCGCGCGGCGCTGGCCGGCCGTGTTCGCGCTCGGCGGCGGCCATGGCGCGGCGCAGGCCGGCTACGGGCCGGCGCTGATCGACGATGACACGCCGACGCCGCCGCATGCGCGTTTCTCGCGCCGCCACCTGGCCCGGGTGCTCGCGGCCGGTTTCGGCCTGTGGGCGCTGGCGATGGCCGCACTGGCGACGACGCAAGGGCTGAACGGCACGCTGACGCAGATGGGCTGGTTCTTCACCAAGGCCGCGCTGCTGACCTTCGGCGGCGCCTACGCCGTGCTGCCCTACGTCTACCAGGGCGCGGTCGGAGCAGCACCAGTGGCTCAGCGCTGCGCAGATGATCGACGGCCTGGCGCTGGGCGAGACCACGCCCGGCCCGCTGATCATGGTCGTGGCCTTCGTCGGCTTCGTCGGCGGCTGGGCCAAGCAGGTGCTGGGGCCGGAGGCGCTGTTCCTCGGCGGCGCACTGGCGGCCACGCGTGGTCACCTTCTTCACCTTCCTGCCGTCCTTCGTCTTCATCCTCGCCGGCGGACCGGTGGTCGAGTCGACGCACGGCAAGCTCGGCTTCACCGCGCCGTTGTCGGCGATCACCGCCGCGGTGGTCGGCGTGATCCTGAACCTGGCGCTGTTCTTCGCCTGGCACGTGCTGTGGCCGCAAGGTTTCAGCGGGCGCTTCGATGGCGTCTGCGCGTTCATCGCCGTCGCGGCGGCCGTGGCGCTGTTCCGCTTCAAGGTGGGCGTGATGCCGCTGCTGGCAGGCAGCGCGGCCATCGGATTGGCGGTGACGCTGGCCGGCCTGCGCTGAAAGGACTCTGTCATGGACGCACGCATGCAAGCCCTGCCCTTCGACCCTGCAACGCTGTGGCGCCTGTCACCGGGACTGATTCACAGCCACCACCAGAACAACTACGGCGGCGCGGTCAAACGGCTGAACGCGATTCGCGCCCGGCTGGCCGCCATGCCCTTCGGCAGCGCGCCCGGCTTCGAACTGAGCGGCCTGAAACGGGAGGAGCTGATCGCCACCAACTCGATGCTGCTGCACGAGCTGTATTTCGCCAGCCTGGGCGGCGACGGGCAGACGATGGAGGCGGCCTGCAAGCTGGCGCTGGAGGCGAACTTCGGCAGCATCGAACGCTGGCGCGAGGAATTCGTGGCCATGGGCAAGGCGCTCGGCGGTGGCTCGGGCTGGGTGCTGCTGACCTTCCAGCCGCGCGAGGGCACGCTGGTCAATCAGTGGGCCGCCGACCACGCGCACGCCGTCGTCGGCGGGGTGCCGATCCTGGCGTTGGACATGTACGAACACGCCTACCACATCGACTACGGTGCCGCGGCTTCAGCCTATGTCGACGCCTTCATGGCCAACATCGACTGGCCGGGCGCCTACGCGCGCTACCAGCACGCGGTGCATGCGGCGAGCGAGGCCCTCGCCGCCGAGCCGCAGGAGGCCGAGGGTGCACTGCTGCTCGACGTGCGGCGTGCCGGCGTCTACGAGCAGGCGGGCCAGCGGATCCCCGGCGCAAGTTGGCGCGATCCCGCACAGGTGGCGCAGTGGACCGCCGATGTGGCGCGCGACCGGGAGGTGGTGGTCTATTGCGTCTACGGCCACGAGGTCGGGCGCGCCACCGCCCTGCGGCTGCGTGCCGCAGGCTTGCGTGCACGCTTCCTGCGCGGCGGTATCCACGGCTGGAAGACCGCTGGCCGGCCGCTCGACGACAAGCCGGTGGGGTGAACACGTGTCGAATCCGCACGCCCCATCCGTCGCGCTGCTCTACCCCGGCGACCGGGCGATGCGCGATCGCGCCGATCCCGCCGAGAGCCGCTTTGCCGCACTGTTCGCCGCCTTCGCAGCGGCCGGTGTGCCTGCCGAGCCGGCGGTGTGGCACGAGGACTTCGCCGACGACGTGGCGCAACAGTTGCGCCGCGCGGCACTGGTGCTGGTCTGGTGCAACCCGATCGAAGGCGGGCGCCGCCGCGACCGCCTCGACGCGCTGCTGCGCGACGTGGCCGCGTCCGGCGTGATCGTCAGCGCGCATCCCGACGCGGTGCTGCGCCTGGGTACCAAGGACGTGCTGGTCGACGCCCGAGAACTGCCCTTCGGCAGCGACGTGCATCGTGTCGACAGCCTCGCGCGGCTCGAGGCCGACCTGCCCGTGCGGCTGGCCCACGGAGCGCGCGTGCTCAAGCAGCAGCGCGGCCACAGCGGCATCGGCATCTGGCGCGTGCAATGGGCCGATGGCGCGGCAGGGTGGCTGCGCGTGCGCCATGCCCACGGAGGCAGCGACGAAGAACGGCTGACGCTCCCGCAGCTGCTCGAACGCCTGGCGCCGTACTTCGAGGCGGCGCAGGGTGGCCACATGATCGACCAGGCATGGCAGCCGCGCCTGAGCGAAGGCATGGTGCGCGCGTACCTGGTCGAAGACCGCGTCGGCGGCTTCGGCCATCAGGCCATCAACGCGCTGCATCCCGATGCGCCACAGCCCGGTCCGCGCCTGTACCACGCAGCGGACGAGGCACCGTTCCAGCCGCTGCGGCAATTGCTCGAATCGGATTGGATCGCGCTGCTGCGTGAACGGGTCGGCCTGGCCCGGGACCGCCTGCCGCTGCTGTGGGATTGCGATTTCATTCGCGGCGGCCCGGGCGGCTACGTGCTGTGCGAAATCAACGTCAGCAGTGTGTCGCCGTTTCCGCCGTCGTCGATCGCACCGCTGGTGGATGCGGTGAAGGCGAGGCTCGCTGCGCTTGGCCGCTGAGCGCTGTCACGCCCGGCGTGAGACCTGCCAGCGCAGATCCTTCGGACTGCCCAACGTGCGGGTACACACCCGGAGCCCATCGTCCAGATCCAGCTGCACTTCGATCTGCCAGCCGACGCTGCCGGCGCGCTGAAGCCGCACCTGGGCGAAGCCGTTGCCGGTGCCGATCGCGGCGGTGAGCATGCTGGCCTCGAAGCCGTTGCGCTGCGCATCGTCCGGGCTCAGCGAGCCATCGAGCCAGAACTCGTCGGCGCGAGCGTTGGCGAAGGGCCAGGGTGCATACAGCCCCGAAGCGACGATCGACACGACTTCCATCGGCGTGCCGTCGGGACGCGTGAGCCAGAGGCTGGACACGCTCGACAGATGGCGGTCACCCGACAGCAGCACCATGTGGCGCGCCTTGCATTGCCGAATCAGGTTCAGCAACGCACGCTGCGTCGCCGGGTATCCGCTCCAATCGTCCAGCCCGATGCGTTCGGCCGGCGCGCCGAATACCGCGCTGCGTGGCATCGGAAACACAGGCACGGCGCTGGCGATGAATTTCGGTGTGTCCGCCGGCCCGCTGTCGAGCCAGTGTGCCAGCCGCGTCATCTGTGCCGCCGTGCACAGCTCGGCCTGCGCGAGCGCCTGCGCGCCGGGACGCAGACTGCGCGCGCCGCGCTGGCTGCGCGTGTCGAGCATGAAGATGGGGAAGCCGGCAGGCGCCAGCATGTAGTCGAAAGGCCCTTCGTTCGGCGGCTTCGCGCGCTCGCCGACCACCTTGTGCTGGAAGTCGAGGTAGGCGTCGAGCGCCGCGCGGTGCGCCGGCGTGAGCGGTCGCTCGGGCTCCCAGTCGTCCACCACTTCATGGTCGTCGAGCAAAGGAAAGCTCGGCAACGCGCTGGTCACGCGGCGCAGCGCCGGCATGCGGAAGTTGAGCAAGTAGCTGCCGGCCGGGTCGTCGCTGCCGTCGGCATCGAACAGCCCGGCGGTGTCGTCGACGTAGACCTGGTCGCCGACCAGCAGCAGCAACTGTGGCCGCTGCGGCCCGTCTTCGTCCAGTCGCTGCGCCAGGCGCCGGTACGAAGCCTGGGCCGGCCCGCGATCGACCAGGCCGGGCACGTACTGGCAACTCGCCAGCGCCAGGCACAGGCTGTCTTGCGCTGGCGCATGGCCCGGCTGCACCGCGGCGATCCAGGCCGGGTCGAGACGCACCAGCGGCACTTCGCTGCCGGCTTGCTGCGCGGCCGTCAGCGCTGCTTCGACCGCTTCGCGCAGATCCGGTGCCGGCCCCTGATACGTGTCGTCGAACAGGCCGTCGGGCACGTCCTCGCCGAACAGCATGCGCATCTTGCCGGCAAAGCTCGGCAGGTCGTCGTGCGCGGTCAGCACGGCGAAGCCCTGGAAGCGGGCCAGCGCGCTGACCCTCAACCGCAGCGTGATGGCCTGGTGTTGCAGCGTGTCGAGCGTGCACGCGAGCGTGACCGCAAGATCGATGTCGAAGGCCCAGTCCTTCGCGTCGCGTGTCGCCGGCACCAGCACCACGGCACGCACGGCCGCATGCGCCGGCGGCGGCCGCAGCGCCACGCGCAGGCTCAACACGTCGGGCTCGCCGGCGTCGCGGCTCGCGCGTCCCAGCCACGGGCCCATCCAGGCCAGGCGCACGCTCCACTCGGGGTCCTGTGTGCCGGGTTTCGGGATCGTCTGCTGGTCTGCCAGGAAACGCACGACATGCGGGAAGACATCGCGGTGCGCGTTCTCGCCGATGAGTGTGTCCTGGTGCCCGTATTCCGCCAACACCAGCAGCCGCCGCGCGCCCGTGCCCAGCGCGATGTCGCTTTCGGGCATCGCGCCCACGTCCGGCAGCGGCATGTTCCTCGATGCGGCGAAAATCCGGGCCAGCAGCTTGTAGCTGTCGAACGCTCCACGCCAATCGAAGACCGCATTTTGTCGGCCGTGCAGCAGCAGCACCGGAAAGGCGAAGCGCTCGGCGATGAGGTCGAAGGCCACGACGCGGTTCTGGCCGCCGATATCGGTCAACACCTGCCGGCGCGCGTAGTGGCCGACCTGCGCGAGGCCGCGCACCGAAACGAAACCGTAGATGTCGGCCAGCGCGCCGAGCAGCTTGTCGGCGATGTTGGCCAAGCGCATCGTCTGGCCGAAGATCGCATCGGCGCGGTGACGCACCGCGGCGAACGGCGGCGCCGTCGCGACCCGGTGGGCCTCGCCGTCGCCGTCGGGATAGGGATAGGTGGCCAGCGCACCGTCGATCAGCAGCCGCGCACCCCTCGGCAGGTCGTCGAGCACGGTATCGAAGCGCTCGACCTGGAGGTACTTCTGCAGGTAGGACGCGACGAAGGCGCGCAGCCGGTTCAGCGCCGAAGCCCGCGGCAGCAGCCCGACCTGCGACAGCACCACGGCGCCGATGCTGAGGTGCAGGTCTGGCGAACGCAGCACGCCGACACTGAACATCGCCGCCCCAATGCAATGCGCGACCACGTCCACCCGGCCGTCGCTGCCGCGCGCGCGAGTGGCCCGCGCGACGGTGTGCAGCGCGTCGGGGATGTCGGTGGCGGCAACTTCGTCGAAGGAATGGAACGGGTCGCCGGGGCGTGGCGTAAAGCCGATGCTGGTGCGCAGGTCGATGACCCAGACCTCGCGCCCGGCGTCGAGCAGCGCGCCGGCCAGGTTGTTCGTGCCGATCGCCGGGTGCGTGAAGGTCGACCCGCTCGCGCCAAAGCCATGGATCAGCAGCACCGGGCGCAGACCCGGCCGCGGCGCCGGCGATGCATAGCGCACGAGTCGGCGCTGCGGGCCGCTCGCGGCGTTGTCGCGCTCGGCCATTGGGACGTACTCCGGCGCCACGCCCCCGACAACGCCTGGCAGGCGCATCGACTTTGTGGCGTGCGCAGCGAAAGGCGGCAGGAAGTCCGGCCCGTGGATGTACAGCACCACGCGCAGCAGCCACAGGCCGAGTTCGACCAGGTCGCCGAGCTGGTTGGGCATGTCCTGCTGGCTTTCGACCGCCAGCAGTGGCTGGATCTGCTCGACGAAGAACGATGGGTCCACGTCCAGGCGCCCGAGCGTGGTCGGCCGGTCGCCTTCGAGGCGGACCAGCTGCCCTTCGGTCAGTTGGCGCCACGGATTGGCGCCGCGCTCGAAGGCCAGTCGCTTGGTCAGCACCAGCTTGTCGCCGACCCGCAGCGGGCTGCCGGGATCCACAGCCGTGACGCGCCAGTGGTAGCGGATCAGGCGCGTCTCGCCGAAATGCGAAGCCAGGGCCGCAAGGTCGGCAAGCACGCCCTGCGGCAGCGAGGGGCTGTCGCTCTGGAGAAGTCCCTTGAAGAAGGCGAGGAGCTTCTCGCCGGTCAGCGTCGCGCTGTTGGCGAAGCGTTGCACCGCGTCGCTGTTCTCGCGCACCAGCACTTCGGCGCTCCCGCTGCAGCGAGCCTGCGGCACGCCAGGCCGTGCGCCGAAGGACAGCACGACCTCGCTCAGCGCCACCTTGGCCGGCAGCCGGCGAAGGTGTTGAATCTCGAAGGGCGCGAAGCGGACTTCGGCACCCAGCTCGAAGTCTTGGCAGTCGATGGTCACGCGGCCGCTCATGCGTTCGAGCAAGGTGATGCTGGTCGGGCGTGGCGCGTGCGGTGCGCGCACGTCGCGCCGCAAAGGCCGTTCGCTGTGCGCCGGCGTGCCGCTCGGGCCGGCCAGCACCAGGCTCCAGGCCTGCGCCAGTTGGGGCACCGCGTATTCGGCCAGCGCCGCGATCGTCAGCGACGGGTTGATGCCCAGCGACACCGGCACGATCGAACCATCCAGCACGGCCAGGCCCGGCAGCACGGTGTCGGGCAAGCCGCCGCTGCCGCCGAACACGCGGCCGCAGGCGTCGACGACGCCGTCCTGGCAAGTCCCGGCCATGCGGCAGCCGCCCAGCGGGTGCACCGTCAGTGCCTTGCCAGGGAGCGCCGCGACGTCCAGGCCGTCGAGCGCGGCAAACGGCGGCAGCACGTTCCACAGCGGATTCGGCAGCACCTGCCCGCCGAGCCCGTCGCTGCCGGCATGCGCGTGTTGCAGTGCCGCCAGCTGGTCCTTGAACACCGACTCCTGGCCGATTTCGGACCATTCGATGCGCAGCTGGCCGTCGGCCAACTGCGATTCGGGGGCCGCGCACAAGCTCAGACTGCCGGCGGCATGGTCATCGCCCATCAGGCCATACACCGACGTGTGGTCCAGGGCTGCGTCGTCGACGGCCAGCGGATCGGACAACTCGGCGCTGGCAACGTGCCGCGTCGAGTCGGTGCGGGCCAACCCGTGCAGCGCGGCCGTGGTGGTCACGACTTCGGCGAAGGCGCGGCGCAGCGGCCCTGGGATGGCGAACTCCTCGATCACCAGCGGACGCGGCGGCGATGCCTTGGGGTCGGCGGGCGGGGCGGTCAATGGCCGCACGCGCAGCAGGCCGGTGATGGTCGGACCGATGCCGCGATCGGCGGGCGCATCGCCTTCCCGCGCGCTCGCGTGGGCCGGCGCCTGCTGCCGGTGAGCCACGGCAATCATGTCGCCATTGCAGGAGAAACCGTTGCCGAGTCGACCGGTCAACGGCAAGCCTGCGTTGCGCGAGCGCAGCAGCAACTCGGTCGAACCGAGTGCGCCGGCCGCGACGATCACCTGGCGCGCGCGCAGTTCGAAAGGCCGATGGTTGTCGCTGCGCGCCTTGCTGCGATCGGTCAGATAGAAGTCCACGGCATAGCCGCCTGCCGGCAACGCGCGCAGACAATGCGCCGTGCCGCCGCAGAACAGTCGCACGCCGCGCTGGCGCGCCACGGCCAGGTAGTTGGTATCGAGCGACTTCTTCGCGCGATGGTTGCAGCCGCTGACGCAATCGCCGCAGCGCAGGCAGGCCTCCATTTCGACGTTGGACGGGGCGTGCGCGCCCTTGTGGAAGGCGATGGCCACATGGGCCCTGCGCGGCGGCTCCAGCGTTGCGAGTCGTTCGCCGGCCGACAGCAGGCTGTCCAGCTTCGGCACCGACTCGGGAATCTGTTCGGGCAGCAGCATCTGCTCGGCCAGGACATAGGACCGGGCCAAGCGGTCCCGGTCCAAGGACGGCCAACCCGCGGCGAACGCATCGTCGCTGGGCCGCTCCATCACGGCGGCATTGATCAGCGAGCCGCCGCCCAGGCCATTGCCGAGCAAGGCGCTGACCTCGTTGCCGATTCGCAGGTCGAACAAGCCGGTCGCCTTGCCGCGTGCAGGCCGTCCGTCTTCGCGGCTGAAGCGCACGTGACCGGGCACTTCGGCGAAGCTCGCCGGAAAATGCCCGGGCAGGTATTCCTCGCCGCGCTCGAGCACGACGATGCGCAGCGGCTGGCCGTCGCTTGCGCGCCGGGCGCCGGCGAAGCGCGCCGCCGCGACCGCGGCCCCATAGCCGCTGCCGATGATCAGCAGATCGCAGTGCGTGTCTGCGGCGGGCTCGGCGAGGATTTCGCTGACCAGCGTCTCGGCGGCCTCGGACAGCCAGCGCTGATTCTCGGGGTTGGGGTTCATCGCGGTTCTCCCAGTTCCGGCGGCGGCATGCCGCGCCGCTCGATCGCGGCCGCCAGCGCCTGCCCCAGCATCTGATCGTCGGTCGGCTTGCGCAGCAGCGGCACGCCCGCCGCTCCCGCAGCCTGCTGCAAGGTGGCGCCGGTGTCGGCCGTGACCATGACGATCGGCAAGGCCGGCCGTTGGCTGCGCAGGCGCTCGATGGCATCGAAGCCGTCGGACTGCCCGTCGAGCCGCCAGTCGACGATCGCGGCGTCCGGCGCCTCGCGCCGTGCCAGGTCCGACGCCTCGGCGAGGCTGCCCGCCGCCAGCACCTGGCAGCCCAGCGCACCCAGCGCATTCACGTAGGCACCGCGCACCATGGCGTCGTCGTCGAGCACCAGCACACGCCGTCCCCGCAGGTTCCAGCGGGCCGTCGCCTGCATGGCGTGCGGCACGGGCGTGGTATCGCATGGCAGCCGCAGACTGAACACCGCACCCGCGCCTGGCTGCGAGTCGAGCTCGACACGCAGGTCGAGCAGGGCTGCAAGCCGGCGCACGATGCCCAGGCCGAGACCATGGCCGGCGGCGCGCGCCACGCCGGGTGCCGCTTGCAGCTGCACCAGGTCCTCGAAGACCACGGCATGGTGCTCGGGCGCGATGCCGGGACCGGTGTCGCGCACCTGCAGGAGCACCTCCTCGCCCTGCACCGCGGCGTCGATCGTGACCTGCCCGTCGCGAGGCGTGAATTTGATGGCGTTGTCCACCAGGTTGGCGAGCAGGCGGCGCAACAGGTCGACGTCGGTGCGCACCGCCAGTTGCGGCGGGCAATGGATGTGCAGACCGACGCCGCGCGACTGTGCGACGACGCCGAAGCTGGCCTGGAGCGCGTCGAGCAGGCGGTCCAGCAGCAGTCGACGCGGCTGCGGCAGCACGACGCCGGCGTCGAGCTTGGACACGTCGAGCAGCGCGTCGAGCATCGAGCGCAACTGTTCGAGGCTGGTGTCGACCACGTCAACCACCGAGCGCACCTCGGGTGACAGCGCGCTGTGCCGCAGCGCGCTGACATTGAGTGCCATGGCCTGCAGCGGCTGGCGCAGGTCGTGGCTGGCGCCGGCGAGGAAGCGGCTCTTGTCGCGGTTCGCGCGCACGGCCTCGTCGCGGGCGAGAGCAAGTTGCGCGCGTTCGAATTCGAGGATCGCGCCAGCGCCTCGCGCTCGACACGGATGCCGAAGGACTCCTCGAAGATTTCCAGGTTGTGACGCGCAAAGCGCAGTCTGCACGCCAAAGAACATCAGCACCAGCGCGCCGACGCCGACGCCGAGCCAGGGGCCGCTGAAGATCCACATCAGCGCCGTCGGCGCGAACAGCAGTCCGGCGTAAGCGATGAACGCGGGCATCACGGTCGAACTCGTCGACACGGCGCCGGCACCCCACGACACCAGGATCATCGTCAGCACCGCGTCCAGCGTCGGATCGAGCCAAGCCATGAACAGCGCCGCCGAGCCATTGCACACACCGATCAGCACGTTCCAGAACACCACCGCGCGCAGCCGCTGCTTGATCGGCCGCGCGCGGTCGTGGCTCATCCGCCGCAGCGCGACCACCCGGCCCTCGCGGCTGGCCAACACGGCGAACAGCCAGACCAGCAGGAATGGCGTCGGCACATCTCGCCAGGCAATCGCCGCGACGATCAACGCGGTCAGCACGATCTGCCAGCGCAGGCCCTGCGCCTGTTCGGCCACGACCTGCAGGCGGCGCTCGCCGAGGTCTGCCGTGGCCTTGGTGTCCAGCGGTGCGCAGCGGGCTGCATTGGTGGCAGTGCTCGCGAGGGCGAACTCAAGCGCCTTCGAGTGCCGAGGTCGCCTGCGCATCGAACACGCGGCACAGTGCTTCGGTGCGATTGCGGGCGCCCAGGGCGCGATAGACCATCGAGAGATGAACCTTGACCGTGCCCTCGGCGATGGCGAGCTGGCGCGCGATCAGCTTGACCGGGGTGCCGCGGATCGCCAGCGCGAGCACTTGGCGCTGGCGCGGCGACAGCTCGACGCGCAGGAAGCGCGCCAGATCGTCACGCGACAGTTCGTCGGGCGCGCGTGGCCGCGTCACGTCGTGGTTCATCACGAACTCGGCCGGCAGGTAGACGCGGTGGCGCAGCACCAGCCGCAACGCGGCCTCCATGTCGTCCAAGCGATAGGACTTGGGGATGAACCCTGCCGCACCGGCCTCGATCGCCTCGCGCACCCGCGCCGGTGCGCTTTCGGCCGATTGCATGCAGACCGGTATCGCCTCATGGTGCGCTTTCACCGCACGCAGTGCATCCAGGCCGGACAGGTCGGCAGGTG
Organism: uncultured beta proteobacterium; assembly: GCA_963837675.1. Taxonomy (GTDB): domain Bacteria; phylum Pseudomonadota; class Gammaproteobacteria; order Burkholderiales; family Burkholderiaceae_C; genus Rubrivivax. Next base: position 291,863 of record CAWIOH010000017.1, read on the forward strand.
ATAATCGAGCAGCACGAGATCGAAGGCATCCGCCGGCAGTTCGCAGGCGCTTTCGACATCGCGCACTGCGTCGAAATGGAGCGGCCTTCGCCCGGTTTGATTTCCGCAGCCACGCGTTCGAACAGCAGACGCGTTCCGTTCCAGACGATTTCGTGGTCATCGATCAAGAGGACCCTCATCAGCGTCTCCGGTGGGTGGTTCGGCCGTGCGGTGGTGCGTTCGCTTTGCGGTTCGGGCTCGCCGCTGCGGCTTGTCCCGGCGCGCTGCGAGCGTATCCGATCGGCCTGGCTTGCGCACCTAAGCCTTCGGCCTAGGCCGGCGGTCGGAGGACGCGCCTAGGCCGAATCCAGTGCCGGCGTGCAATAGGCGGCGGCAGCCTCAAGACAAAGACTGTGCCGGTGCGATGAAGCGCTTTCGCGGACGCACGAGGAGCACGACATGAAGGCCTGGCCATGTCTCTACTGCCGCATACTGATGCACTGGCCGCTGCACCTGGCATGGGCGCGCTTTGCCGTCGCGCTGCTGTCCGGCCTGCTGGCGCTGCTCGGAGGCTGCGCCAGCCTGCCGGCGGCGCAGCCGCGCGAGCCTTCGGCGGCGCTGGCGCCGGATGCAGGCTCCAGGCTGGCCGGCATCGCGGCGGCATCGCTCGACGTCGCTGGAAAGCACCGCGATGGCTTGCGCCTGCTGCCCTCCGGCGCGCAGGCCCTGGAAGCGCGGCTGGCATTGATCGACGCGGCCGAGCGCGGCATCGATGCGCAGTATTTCTTGCTCGCCGACGATCGCTCGGGCAGGCAGTTCGCGCAGGCTCTGTCCGCCGCCGCAGCGCGCGGCGTGCGCGTGCGCCTGCTGGTGGACGACCTTCATGCCGCCGGCAGCGACCGGCTGCTGGCAGACCTCGCCACACAGTCAGGTGTGCAGGTGCGACTCTTCAATCCGCTGCCAGTGCGCACCGGGTCGGTGGGCGTGCGGCTGTTGCTGTCGTTGCACCAGCTCGGTCGAATCGACCGTCGCATGCACAACAAGCTCCTCATGGTGGACGGAAGCTTCGCCATCACTGGCGGCCGCAACATCGCCGACGCCTATTTCGAACGCGTCGGCGAACCGGATCACTTCATCGATATGGATGTGCTGCTGGCCGGCCCGGCGGTGCATGAACTGGGTGCGGTGTTCGACCGCTTCTGGAACAGCCCCCAGGCCTGGAGCCATGCCGAGTTGGCGACGGCGCATGTGCCGAGCGCCGCGACGGGCACAACGGCACCCCTGCGTGAGGCGGTCGTGGTCGATCGTGCGTTTCCACCCACCGAAGCGCTGGCCGCGCAGCTGGCACGATGCCATGTGGAGCTGGAGCCCGGCGAGGTCGAAGTGTTGGCCGATGCGGCCGAACTGCCCGCAACGCATGTCCATGACGACGAAGTCGGCGAGACACAACCGCGAGGTGCGGTGATGCGCGCCAACCTGAAGCTGCTGCGCTCGGCCCGAGCGCATTTGCTGATGGTCTCGCCTTACGTGGTGCCGATGGCCGGCATGTTCGACGCGATTGCGGCGGCGCAGCGCGGTGGCGCCCGCGTGACGCTGCTGACCAATTCGCTCGCGACCACCGATGAACCCCTGGCGTACTTTGGCTATGCGCGCCAAAGGGTGGCGCTGTCGCGACTCGGTGTGGTGCTGCACGAATTGATGCCGATGGCCGGAAGCGACGATACGGTGGCCGATGCGGTCTGGCCGCGTTCGCTCGGCCGGCTGCATGCGAAGTTCACGGTCGTCGATGAGCGCCGCTTCTTCATTGGTTCGATGAACCTCGATCGACGCTCGGCCGGAGGCAATACCGAACTCGGACTGGTGGTCGACAGCCCGCGGCTCGCGACCGAGCTTGTCGATCGCATCCGTCGGGATCAGCTGCCCGCGAGCTACACCGTGCGGGCGAATTCCGATCGTCAGGGTCTGGAGTGGAGCTACGAACGTGATGGTCGTGTCTGGCTCAGCGCGCAGGAACCGGGCAAGCTGAACTGGGCCGGGCGGCTGGGCTGGACGCTGCTGAGCCTGCTGGTGCCCGACGACTACCTCTGAGGGGATCGGTGCAGCGAAACGAATGTCGCAGCCCCGGCGGCTCAGCGTCGCATCAAGGTGCTCTTGCCGAACAGGCTTTCGATCAGGTCGACGGCCAGCATCGGCGGTCTTGTTGCGCACGTCCAGCGCCGGGTTGAGCTCCATCACGTCCAGGCTGAGCCCAGGCGGCCGGTGTCGGCGATCATCTCCATGCACAGCTGCGCTTCGCGGTAGGTCGGGCCGCCGGGCACGGTGGTGCCGACGCCGGGCGCGATGTTCGGGATCGAGGAAGTCGACGTCGAAACTGACATGCAGGTGGGTGTTGGCGTCCATGCGTGGCCAGCGCCAGCTCCATCGTGTGGCGCATGCCCATCTCGTCGATGTAGCGCATGTCGAAGACCTCCAGCCCGACCTGCGTGCACCAGGCGCTTTTCGCCGGCATCGACGCTGCGGATGCCGATCTGGCGCACCACTTGCGGGCTGATGCGCCGGCACCTGGCCGCCGATCTCGGTCAGTGCCTCGCGGGCCGTGGCCGCACAGGCAGGCCACCGGCATGCCGTGGATGTTGCCGCTGGGCGTGAGCGCGCTGGTGTTGAAGTCGGCATGGGCGTCGAGCCACAGCACGCGCAGCTTCTTGCCCGCTCGCGGCAATGGCGCGCCACGGCGCTGATGGAGCCGATGCCCAGGCAATGGTCGCCGCCCAGCAGGATCGGCAGGCGGCCCGCGCTGCAGTTCGGCGTAGTACGGCGTCGTGCACCGCGCTGGTTCCAGGCCACGACTTCGTCGCAGGTGGCGGTAGCCGTCCACCGGCGGCAGCCAGGGATTGGCGGGCCGGCCAGGTTGCCGCGGTCGATGCACTTCCAGCGCCGTGCGCTGGCGCAGCGCCTCGACCAGGCCGGCGACGCGCAGTGCTTCCGGGCCCATGCTGGCGCCGCGGTGGCCGGCGCCGATGTCGGTGGGCGCGCCGATCAGGCTCAGCTGGTTGACGGTGCGGCATCTCAGATGTCGACAGCCAGATCGCCGGTCTGCGTGCTCGGCTGCATCGAAGCCGTAGTCGCGCTGCCAGCGCGGCCCAGGCCTCTTCGGCGGTTTCGACGAAGCGGAACAGCGCCGAGGTCGCGCGGCGCCGATCATGCCGGTCTCGACGAGGCAGGTCGAAGTCGATCAGCCGCGGCCAGAACTCGCGGCCGAAGAGCAGGATGGGGCGCCTGCGGCTCTTGCCGGTCTGCATCAGCGTCATCGTCTCGAACAACTCGTCGAGCGTGCCGAAACCGCCGGGAAAGCACACCAGCGCGATGCTGCGCATCAGGAAGTGCATCTTGCGCAGCGCGAAGTAGTGGAACTGGAAGCACAGCTCCGGCGTGATGTAGGGGTTGGGTGCCTGCTCGTGCGGCAGCACGATGTTCAGCCCGATGCTCTTGCCGCCGACCTCGAAGGCGCCGCGGTTGCCGGCTTCCATGATGCCGGGGCCGCCGCCGGTGACGACGTAGATCGGCGTGGCGTGGTGCGCGCGAGCGCTCGGTGACGAGCGCGGCGAAGCGTCGCGCCTCGTCGTAGTAGCGGCTCATCTGCCACCGCATGTCTCGGCGCGCCGCAGCGTGGCGTCATCGCCACCGGCGCTGCGCCGCGTGCCAGCTGCTCGGCGGCGACGTTCGGGCGGCAGGATGCGCGCGCTGCCGAAGATGCACGATGGTCGATTCGATGCCCTGTTCCTTCTGCACCAGTTCGGGCTTCAGCAGCTCGAGCTGCATGCGCACCGGGCGCAACTCCTCGCGCAGCAGGAATTCGGTGTCGGTGAAGGCCAGCCGGTAGGCGCTCTCGGGGCCGCCGTAGCGCGACGCGGCCAGCGCGGTCTGCGCGTCCTCTTCGGCGCTGGGGAAGTTGCGGGCGGTCAGGCCCGTGCGCTGTGGTGTCCATGGCGTCTCAGCTGAGGCTCGTGATGGTGCGGCGACGCCGGTGGCTCAATGCCGCCGCAGCGGGCCGCAGCATGGCGCAGTCGTCGGCTGCGCCGCATGTCGATCTGGGTCCACGCCATGCGCGCGCGCGTCCAGCATCAGCAGCCGGCCGGCCAGCGGACTCGCCGACGCCGACACAGCAGCTTCAGCGCCTCGGCCGCCTGCATCGCTGCCGATGATGCCGACCAGCGGCGCGAACACGCCCATCGTCGCGCAGGCGACGTCCTCGACGGCGGCCTCGGGCGGGAAGACGCAGGCATAGCAGGGCGCGTCGGCTGCACGCGTGTCGTAGACCGAGATCTGGCCGTCGAAGCCGATGGCCGCGCCCGACACCAGCGGCCGGCGGTGCGCCACGCAGGCAGCGTTGACGGCATGGCGGGTGCGGAAGTTGTCGCTGCAGTCGAGCACCACGTCGGCGCCCGGCACCAGCCTGTCGAGCAGCTGCGCGTCGGCGCGCTGCGCGCAGGGCGACGATCTGCACGTCGGGATTGATCGCCTGCGATGCTCCGCGCCTGCCGAATCGGCTTTGGGTTGACCGACGCGCGCCAGGTCGTGCGCGATCTGGCGCTGCAGGTTGGTCAGGTCCACCACGTCGTCGTCGACCAGCGTGATGTGGCCGACGCCGGCACTGCCGAGATACAGCGCCACCGGCGAACCCAGGCCGCCGGCGCCGATGACCAGCGCGCGCGAATCGAGCAACCTGCGTTGGCCTTCGATGCCGAGTTCGTCGAGCAGGATGTGGCGCGAGTAGCGCAGCAGCTGCTCGTCGTTCATGAGGTCGATCGCCCGCGTCATCAGCAAGCAGGCCCGCACGCAGCGGGCCTGGGCCGCTGCGTGGCCGGAAATCAATTCACCGTCGACTTCGGCCTTGCGCTCGACTGCCGTCTTGCTGACCAGCACCGGCCGCTTGCTCAGCTGGTTCAGCGCCTGTGTCAGCTGGAAGTCGTCGGCGGTGCCGAACTCGGGCAGCGGCTTGGGCGGCTCCTTCTGCTTGGCCAGCTGCTCCTCGAGCTTGAGGCGCGCTTCCTCGCGCGCCTTGGCGCGGGCTTCGTCCTTCTTTTCGTCGGTGCCGATGAGGTGCTTCTGCAGATCGGCTTCGCGTATGCGCAGCGCGGCAAAGACGTTGCCTTCGGCCGTTTCGTCGAGCCAGATGTCCGGCACGATGCCCTTGGCCTGAATGGCCTTGCCCGAAGGTGTGTAGTAGCGCGCGGTGGTGATCTTCAGCGCCGTGTCGGCCGACAGCGGACGCACCGTCTGCACCGAACCCTTGCCGAAGGTCTGCGCACCCATGATGGTGGCGCGCTTGTGGTCCTGCAGCGCAGCCGCGACGATTTCGCTGGCCGAGGCCGAGCCTTCGTTGACCAGCACCACCAGCGGCACCGTCTTGACACCGGCCGGCAGGCGCTTCAGCGGGTCGGCACCGGCGCGGCGCGCGTAGTATTCGGGCGCAGCCTTGAAGGTGGCCTTCGAATCGGCAATCTGGCCGTTGGTGGTCACCACGATCACGTTTTCCGGCAGGAAAGCGGCCGAGATGGCCACGGCCGCGTCGAGCAGGCCGCCCGGGTCGTTGCGCAGGTCGAGCACCAGGCCTTTCAGGTTCGGGTCCTGCTTGTACAACTCTTCGAGCTTGCGCACGAAGTCATCCACCGTGCGGTCCTGGAACTGGCTGACACGCAGCCAGGCGTAGCCGGGCTCGAGCATCTTGGCGCGCACGCTCTGAATGCGGATTTCCTCGCGCGTGATGACCACCGGGAAGCTGCGGTTCTCGCTCTTGCGGAAGATGGTCAGCGACACCTTGGTGTTCGGCTCGCCACGCATGCGCTTGACGGCCTGGTCCATGGTCAAGCCCTTGACGGCGGTTTCGTCGATGCGCGTGATCAGGTCGCCGGACTTGATTCCGGCGCGGAAGGCCGGGGAGCCTTCGATCGGCGACTGCACCTTGACCAGGCCATCCTCCATGCCGATCTCGATGCCCACGCCGACGAAGCGGCCACCGGTCTGCTCGCGGAATTCCTTCAGCGACTTCTTGTCGAAATACTGCGAGTGCGGGTCCAGCCCGGCGACCATGCCCGCAATCGCGTCGCCGATCAGCTTCTTTTCGTCCACGGGTTCGACATAGTCGCTCTTGACCATGCCGAACACCGCGGCCAATTGCTGCAGCTCTTCCAGCGGCAGCGGCGCCGCGGCGTTGCGGGCGAAAGCCTGCAACTGGATGGTCGCCAGGGCGCCTGCCAGCGCGCCGATGGCGATCATCCCGGCAACCCTCAGTTTGGCGTTCATGTGTGCTCCAGGCTCACGCAACATTACTGCTTCCAGTATAAAACCCGACGCTTCCTCTGAGTGGTCACCCTCGCGGAAAGTTGCATGCGCCGAGGGGTTGAGGCGCGATGGCGGGCCCGCCTGGTCCCACCGACAGGAATCGAACCTGTATCTGGCGCTTAGGAGGCGCCCGTTCTATCCGTTGAACTACGGCGGGAATGGGGCGTGAATTCTGGCACGCGCTACTGTTTCCTCCCGTCTCGGCCTCAGTTCCAGCGCCAGCTCCAGATCAGCTCGATCGAGTTTTGTTCGCCGGATTGCGCACGCACCGTGAAACGCTGCGCTATGCGGTAGATCAGTTGCCAGTTGCCGGCGGTGGCATTCAGCCCGCGCTCGTAGCCGACATACCAGTTGCGCGACAACTGCTTGCCCACCGAGAAGATCGCGCCGCCGGCGGCGCTGTCGCTTTGCCGCAGCGACAGGTCGTCCAGTCCGACGACATTGAGCAACTGGTCAAGTACGCCAGGCTCGTTACCGCTGAGCAGCGCCAGCGCCGCAGCTTGCAACAGTGCGGTGTCGGCGGTGCCCTGGCCTTCGCTGGCCCGTCCGCGCAGGAGCCAGCTGAGTTTGTCGGCGTCGGACATCTCGGGCTCGGAAAACAGCCGCACCCGCGGCACCAGCACGGTGCCGGTGACGGCGACGCCGACGCGCACGTCCAGGTTCGGGCGCACCGCCTCGATGTCGAGCTGCGGATTTTCCACCGGGCCGTTGAAGGTGAGCACGCCGCGTTCGATGCTGAGGCGTTGGCGGTAGGCGCGATAGGTGCCGTCCACCGTGCGCACGCTGCCATCGACGCGCAGCCGGCCGGCCGGCGCCGTCAGCCGCAACTGGCCGCGCAGCCCGGTGTCCAAGCCCTGGCCGCGCACACGCAGCTTCGTGCCCAGATCGACACGCAGGTCCAGCGTCGCCTTGCGCGTCGATGCGGCGCCGCCGACATCCTTGATCGCGGCGCCGACCGGATCGACGACCTGGGTATCGGCGCGCACCACTTGCACGTCGGCCGACAGCGCCGGCGCCTCGCTGCGGCTGAAGTCGATCAGCCCTTCATCGATCTTGACGTCGCCGTCGAGGACCAGCGTGTCGCGGCCGAGCTTCAGTGTGGCCTCCCCGCTGGTGACGACGCGCCGGTCGACCCGCCCGAGCAGCTGGAACTCGTCCAGGCGCAGGTTGAGCTGGGCCGTCGGTGTGGCACCCAGGCTGGCGCCGCCGCTCAGGCTCAGGCCGCCGTCGCCGGCCCTGGCAGTGAAGTGGTCGATGCGCGCGTTGTCGCCCAGCAGCACGATCGATGCACTGCCGTCGCGCACCTCCACGCCTTGCAGCACGTTGCGCACGCCCAGGTCCGAGCCTGCCAACTCGCCGACATATTCCGGCGCACCGAAACGGCCACTGAGGGACGCGTTGGCATGCATCGTGCCGGTCAGGCGCCAGCCCGGCGGCAACCATGGGCCCCAGACGCCGACGTCGTTGATGCGCAGCTCCAGCACACCTTCGATCGGCGCGTCGGCCGCCGGCCAGGTGGCCTTGGGCGAGGTGCGCGCCACCACCGCGCCGGCGGCCTGGCCCAACGTCTTGCCGGCCAGGCCGGTGCTGAAGCTCCACACCCCGTCGCTGGCGACCAGGCCAAGGCGCATGTCCGACAAGCCGAGCCAGCGCGTGCCGGCCTCGTCGGTCACGCTGAGGTCGCCGCCGCTGCGCTCGACCACGATGTCGGCGCTGAAGTTGGGCGCGCTGCGCACCTTCACGTGCCCGGCGATGCGCAGATCGCCGCCCCAGCCGAAGCCCGGTTGCACGCGGGCCAGCAGCGGTGCCACGTCCAGCGGCTCGAGCTGCGCCTGGGCTTCGATCAAAGCCGGCGCGCGCCCCGCGTCCGCGGCGCTCCAGGCGATGCGGCTCCAGCTCAGGGCGGCGCCGAGCAGGGTGGCGCGGCCGGCGCCGAGGCTCAGGCGCAGCGGTCCATCGGCCCATTGCAGCTCAGCGTCGAAGGCGCTGCTGCCGATCCAGGCCGGGGCGCCGGCCACATTGCCACGCAACTCCAGCGCCGTCACCTGGCCGCGCCAGCCGCTCGGGCCTCGTGGCCCCGTGCCGATGGTGCCGCCTTGCAGCTGCAGCCGGGCCAACGTGCGCGTCGCCGCTGCGGGCGCGGGTTGAACTTTCTCCACCCACAGGGGCGGCAGTGCCTTGGCGTCGGCGTGCAGCTCCAGCATGTGCGCCGCCAGCGTGCCCTTGAGCTGCAGTTGCAGGGTTTCGGCCGAGGGCTGGCCGATGGACAACTGCGCCACGTCGAGGCTGACGTCCAGCGGCGCATCGGCCTGGCTGCCGAACAGCCAGCGCAGGCTGGTCGTCTTGGCGCGGGCGCTGCCCAGTTGCAGCTCACTGGCCTGCAGCGTGCCATCGCTGTGCACCGCGGGGCCAGCGGCCGCTGAGCTGAGCCTGGGCCTGCAGCGCGCCGCCCAGTTGCGCTTCGGTCGGATCGTCGAGCAGCAGGCGCCACAACGGCTGCAGGCGCTTCAACGCCGGCATCTCCGCCTTCAGGCGCCAGCGGTCGTCGGTGCCGCCCTCGGCGCTGCCGAGTTTGGCCTCGAGCGTCAGCCGGTTGCCATCGGCATCGAGTTGCAGCTGGGCGTTGCCCAACGATGCAGCATCGCTGTGCAGCGCCAGGTTGCCCGAGACCGGCACCCCGGCCAGCTGGCTGGGCAGCAGGTTCAGCTGCGCCGTGCCGCGCAGCCGCGCCAGTTGCTGCAGTGCCGAGCCGGTGCCGGCCGCGACGGGCAGGTTCAGATTGAAGCTCGCGTCGCCGTTCAGGCGGTGCGGCCCCTGACGCCAGGGCGAATCCTCGCGCCCCGGCCACCAGGGCAGCGGGTCGAAGTCCTGCAGCCTGGCCTGGCCGCTCAGCACCCAGCCGGCGGCACGCGAGCTGCGTTGCAGGCGACCGTTGAGCGCCGCCTGCGCGCCGCCAGCTTGGGCCAGCAGTTCGCGCAACTCGATGCGCAGCGGGTTGATGTCGGCGTTCAGTCGCAGCTGTACCGCCCGGTCCGGGCCGCGTTCGAGCAGGCGCCCCTCGAGCTGGCCACGCAGTTGCAGCTGGATCGCGTCCGGATTGCCGGCGTCGAAGCCGCTGCCGTCGATCTGCAGCGGGCCGTCAAGGCGCATGGCGGGTGCGCGGGCATCCAGCTGCGAGGGCATCAGCCCCAGCAGGCGCAGGCTGAGTTGCCAGCCGGACGGGCTCCAGCGCCCCTGGCCGCCGATGCGTCCGGCCGCTGCGGCCGCGCCGCCGAGCGTGGCATCGAAGGTCTTCAGCTCCAGCTGGCTCGGGTTGTCGGGCCGGCCGCTCAATTCGAGTTGCAGCGCGCGCACGGGCACACGGCCCTCGTTCCAGCGCCCCGCCGCGCGATTGTTCAGCTGCAGCTTCGCCTGCGCCGGCAGGTCGGCCGCCTGGCTTTGCACCTGGGCGTCGAGATCGAGCGCCGTGACCGGCGCCGCGCTGTGCAGCGCCGACAGGTCCAGGCCGCGTGCGCTGGCCTGCAGTTCGCCCAGCGGCCAGTCGGCGAAGGGTTTGAGCTGCGCCTTGACCACGAGCGTTTGCGCGGGCCGCTGCCCGGTGCCGCCGGCGCGCAGTTGGCCTTCGAGACCGGGTGCGGCCAGCGGCCCGGCCAACGCCAGCGTGGCCTGCCACCCGTTCTGGCCGGGCAGTTGCTGTTCGATGTCGAGCTTGGCTTGCAAAGGCAGCCCATCGTGGGTGGCCACCTGCAGCTGGCCGCTGGCGCGCAGCCGGTCCCAGCTGGCTTGCAGATCGTCGACGCGGTGCAACGCGCCGTCCTCGATGCCAAGGCCGATGCGCGCGCGCAGATCGCGCACCGGGGTGTCCTGGCCGTCGATGTGCAAGGCATCGATGCGCGCGCTGGCGATGTCCAGGCCGAAGGGCAGCGCCAGGCTTTGTGGCGGCGTGCTGCCCGTGCTCGGCGTGCCGGACAGCTGCAAATCGACACGGCCGACATGCAGCTCTTCCAGACGGATGCGGAACCACTGCCGCAGGCCACCCGGCTGCAGCTGCGGCCGGCGCCAGCGCAACTCTTGCAGGCGCAGCCGCGCGCCGTCGCCAGGCAACGGCAGGTCGACGCTTTGCGCCGCGAAGTCGCCGAACAGCGCCCCTTGGGTGCCGCTGATCTGCACCACGGGCACGCGCTGCAGCAGCCAGGCGGTCCCCGCCTCGGTGGTGAACAGCCAGCCGAGCGCGCCCAGCGCGATGCCCAGCACGGCCAGCAGGCCGACCAGGTAGGTGAACAGACTGAACACCAGGCCGCGGTGCCAGCGCCGGCGCGGCGACGCCTTGGCCGGTGCCTGCGGCTCGGGGGGGGCGGGTGAGGACCCGTCGGGCTTCGTTTCCACGCTAGAACACCACGCCCACGCTGAAATGCAGGCGGAACTTCTGCGTTGCCTGGCCGTAGGCCAGGTCCAGCCGAAGCGGGCCCACCGGGCTGCGCCAGTGCACGCCGGCGCCGTAGCCCACCACCGGCCGCATCGCGCCGAAGCCGTCGGCGGCATTGCCGGCATCGACGAACAGGGCCCACAGGAAATCGGGTTGGCTGGCGACGAAAGGATGGGCCACCTGCAGGCTGGAGGTGAACAGCGATTTGCCGCTGACGGTGGCGCCGTTGATCTCCGGGCCCAGCGAGCGGTAGGCATAGCCGCGCACCGAGTCGTCGCCGCCGGCGCGGAACAGCAGCGTGTCGGGCATCGACAGTGCCTCTTTGACGAACACCTGGCCGAGCTCGACACGCCCGCTGCCGTAGAAGTTGTTGCCCAGCGGCAGGTAAGCCTGCAGGCGCCCATAGGCGCGCACGAACGGGCCGGTGTCGACGCTCTCGGCGCCGCCGCCGGCCGGGGTGGTGGTGCCACGGGCATAGCCGGCGCCGCCTTGCAGGTTCCACACCAGGCCACGCGTGGGCGTGCGCAGGTTGTCCACGTCGCGCCAGGTCCAGTGGTAGTTGCCCGACCAGGCGCTGCTGTCGTTGATGCCGGCCGTGGTCTCCAGCCGCGCGCGCGCGTATTCGGCATAGATCAGCCGCCAGATGCGCACGCTGTCGCGGGTGCGGCCGATGCGCGCGTAATCCGACCACCGGGTCTCGTCGTTGTCGACCAGCTTCTCGATCTGCGCGCCGAGCAAGTTGCGATAGCCGTCTTCCTGCAGGTGCGAAATCAGGTCGCCGGTCCAGGCATTGAGGTTTTGCCCGATCTGCAGCTTGTTGTGCGCGAGCCAGCGGGTGTCGAACAGGTTGCGATGGGTGTGCTCCAGGGTCGCCAGGAAGCCGGTGTTGTCGGCGTAGCCGACACCCAGCGTGGCTTGCTGCAGCGGCAGTTCACGCAATGCCAGCAGCGCCGGCGCCGCTGCCGGGTCCGCCGCCGCGGCATCGACATCGATGAGCACGCTTTCGAACAATCCCAGGTTGAGGATGCGGTCCTGCACATCGCGCAGCACCTGCTCGCTGGCCGGCTTGCCGATCAGTTCGCGTGCCGCCGGCAACACCGCGCCTTCGTCATAGCGCGCCAATCCGACGGTGCTCAAGCTGCCCACGCGGTACAGCGGGCCGCTGTCGGCCACCAGGTACAGGCGCACGGTGTTGTCGTCGGCATTCACCTGGGCCGCCGTGCCACTCCAGTTGGCCGCCAGGTAGCCGTTGCGGCGCAAGGTCGCCAGCGCGCCGTTCTTCGCTCGGTCCCACACCGATTGCTGGAAGGGCTGGCCCGGCTGCAAGGCCCATTCGCTGCGCAGCGCGTCCATCAGCGCACGTGCATCGTCATCGCCCGCCGCCTGCTCGTCGTACAGGCCGCCCTGCACCTCGAGCGTCAGGCGGCCGATGTGCGCACGCTCGCCGGGGTTGACATCGATACGCAGCAGGGGCAGCTCACCGCCATCGTCGACGCGCTGAACCTTCACCGTCGGATTGAAGTAGCCTTCCGTCTGCAGCAACGACAGCACCTGGGCCGAGGCCGCCCCGATCAGCCGGTCGATCTCGCCGGGTGTCAGAGAATCGGCCTCGGCGGCATGCTGCAGTCGCGCCAGATCCAGGTGCTCCAGCAGCAGCGACTGCAGCGCAGGCGGCGCCACCACATCCAGCCTGAACTGCGGCGGGCGTGGTGGCTCGGCGGGCTTGTCGGCATCCGGCTTCGATTCGAAGGGCAGGCTGCCGCAACCCGCCAGCAACCCCAGACATCCCCACCACAGCGCCCATCTCAGCGCTGCGCGAAAGCTCATTTGCTGAGCAGCCGCATGGCCCCTTCCAGGCCCTGCAAGGTCAGCGGGAACATGCGCTGGTTCATGATCTGCTGCACCACGGCGATGCTCTGCCGGTACTGCCACACGCCCTGCGGCTCGGGGTTGATCCAGGCGAACTTGGGAAAGGCGTGCGTGAGCCGCTGCAGCCATTCGGCGCCGGCTTCCTCGTTGTTGTATTCGACGCTGCCGCCGGGCTGCAGGATCTCATAGGGGCTCATCGTCGCGTCGCCGACGAAGATCAGCTTGTAGTCCTTGTTGTACTTGCGGATCACGTCCCAGGTGCTGAACTTCTCGCTGAAGCGGCGGCGGTTGTTCTTCCACATGAAGTCGTAGACGCAGTTGTGGAAGTAATAGAACTCCAGGTGCTTGAACTCGCTCTTGGCCGCGCAGAACAGCTCCTCGACGCGGTGGATGTGCTCGTCCATCGTGCCGCCCACGTCCATCAGCAGCAGCACCTTCACCTTGTTGTGGCGCTCCGGCACCATCTTGATGTCGAGCAAGCCGGCGTTGGCCGCGGTGCAGTGGATGGTGTCGTCCAGGTCGAGTTCGAGCTCGTTGCCTTCGCGCGCGAAACGGCGCAGGCGGCGCAGCGCGACCTTGATGTTGCGCGTGCCGAGTTCCAGCGTGTCGTCGTAGTCCTTGTAGGCGCGCTGGTCCCAGACTTTCACGGCGCTCTTGTTGCGCCCCTTGTCCTGGCCGATGCGGATGCCCTGCGGGTTGTAGCCGAAGGCGCCGAATGGGCTGGTGCCGCCGGTGCCGATCATCTTGTTGCCGCCTTCGTGGCGCTTCTTCTGTTCCTCGAAGCGCTTCTTCAGCGTTTCCATCAGCTCGTCCCAGCCCATCTTCTCGATCTTCGCCTTCTCCTCGGCGCTGAGCTCGAGCTCCAGCGTTCTTGCGCAGCCATTCCAGCGGCAGGTCCTGGCTGAAGTCGGCGAGCATCTCCACGCCCTTGAAGTAGGCGGCGAAGGCGCGGTCGAACTTGTCGAACTGGGCTTCGTCCTTGACCAGCGAGCAACGTGCCAGGTAGTAGAAGTCGTCCACCGATGGGCCGATCACGCCTTGTTTGATGGCGTCGAGCAGGGTCAGGTATTCCTTGACCGACACCGGCAGCTTGGCCGCGCGCAGCGTGTAGAAGAAGTTGATCAGCATGGTGGTGACTTCGATGTGAGGAGGGAGCCGCCGCAACAGCGCCGGTACCGGCGCCGATGTCAAGGATAGCCGGGGCGCCTGCCGCCGATGCTATAAGGGGCTGAAACCCGTGTCGCTGCCTGCCTCTGTCGATGCCGTTGTCGTCCCTGACCGCTACCGAAGTGGCGTTTCTGCAAGTCGCCACGGTGCAAGCCGTGGCGGCTTTGGTATGGGGCTTGGGCGCCTGGTTCGTGCCGGGTGAACGCCCGGCCATCGCGCACTGGTCAGCCTATGCCGCGTTGAGCGCGGTGACCTGGGTCATGCTGTCGTTGAACCTGCGCTCGCCGCCGCTGATCGGCGTGCTGGTCGGTGTGCTCGGCGTGCTGGCGCTGCGCCGCGGCATCCAGTTGTTCGTCGGCCGACCGCCGGATGGCCTGTTCCCGTGCCTGGCAGTGCTGCTGGTGTTGCTGGTGGGCTGGCTGTCCAGCGGCGAGGCCACCCGGCCGCTGGAGGCCGGCTTCAACTTCGCGCTGCTGTCGCTGCTGTATGCCAGCGTCGGCCGGCTGCTTTGGCGCCATGCGCGCGATGCCCTGAAATGGCGCGTTCCGGGGCTGTTGGCGGTGCCGGTGCTGCTGGGCAGCCTGGCGTTCGGCAGCCGCGCGCTGCGCGCCTGGGTCTGGCCGGAATCGGTGGCTGCCGAGATGAGCGTGGACAGCGGCCTGAACGTGGCCTCGGCGCTGAGCTACATCGCGCTGGTGCTGTTGATGCACGGCACGTTGATGACGCTGGTGGTGGCCCGGCTGGTGAATGATCTGCAGCGGCTGGCGCGACGCGATGCGCTGACCGGACTGCTCAACCGCCGCGCCATGCACGACCTGCTCGATGCGCAGGCCGGCAAGCGACGCCGAGCCGAAGACCGGTTCAGCGTGCTGATGATCGATGTCGACCACTTCAAGGCCGTGAACGATCGCCATGGCCATGCCATCGGCGACCGCGCGCTGACGCACATCGCGCGGCTGATGGGCCAGGCTTTGCGTGCCCAGGACCGGCTCGGCCGGCTCGGTGGCGAGGAGTTCCTGGTGCTGCTGCCGGGTTGCGACCGCAGCCAGGCGCTGGCTCAGGCCGAGCGGCTGCGTCTCGGGGTGCGTGCCGCGCCTTTGCTCGACGCTGAGCTGAGCGTGGCCTTGACGGTGAGCATCGGCGTGGCCGAATGGGCGGGTGTCGGGGAGGACCCGTCGCGTGTGCTGGCACGCGCCGACCAGGCGCTGTACCGTGCCAAGGGTCTGGGCCGCGATCGCGTCGAAGCGGCGCCCGACGACCAAGCCGGGACGGTGTTGCCACGCCCTGCCGGTGCCTGAGCCGGCCGGCAGTTCAACGTCGCGCGCGCGTGGCGGCGGGCTCGTGGGCCTTCAGCCAGGCGAAGAATTCGTCGTACCACAGGCGTGAGTTGCGCGGCTTGAGCACCCAGTGGTTCTCGTCGGGGAACCACAGCAGCCGGGCATCCACGCCGCGTGCCTTGAGCGTGTTGTAGTAGGCCAGCCCTTGCTGGTCGGGCACGCGGTAGTCGAGCGCGCCGTGCACCACCAGCGTGGGTGTGGCCATGTGAGCGGCCGACGCCAGCGCGCTTTGCTCGTTGACCAATTTCGGGTTGTCCCAGTACCAGGCGCCGAATTCGCGCTCATGCCAGGTGTAGCCGTCGTCGGCGAACATCGCCGTCCAGTCGAAGCAGCCGGCGTGGCAGACGTAGGCCTGGTAGCGCCCCGGCGCGACATGGCCGTTCATCCAGGCGACGAGGTAGCCGCCGTAGCTGCCCCCGGCGGCGAACACTCGCCCGGCGTCGGCCCAGGGCTCGCGCAGCAAGGACTCGGTGGCGGCCTCGAGATCCTGCAACTCCAGTTGACCGAAGCGGTGCGTGATGCTGTCGAGGAACGCATAGCCGAAGCCGGACGAGCCGTGGTAGTTGACACTGCAGACCACGTACCCCATCGCCGCGAACAGCGCGCTGCTCCAGCGGTAGTGCCAGGTGTCACCGGCGGCCGCCTGCGGCCCGCCGTGGATGACTTGCAGCAGCGGGTACTTCTTGCGTGCATCGAAGCCGGGCGGGTAGGTGAGCCACATCTGCACCGCGTCGCCGAGTGCTCCGTCGAACCAGCGCTCTTCCTGGCGCGAGGGGGCCACGCCGGCCATCAGCTTGTCGTTGAAGGACTCGATGCGTCGCGGTGCCTCACCGGGCAGATGGGCATGCAGCCGCGCGGGGTGGTCGGCGGCATCGGCCAGCGTCACCAGCGTGCCGGCGCGCTTGTCGAAACCCTGCACCGTGCCGCCGCTGACCACCACCTCGGCGCGGCGCTCCGGCAGGTCGAAGCGCCACAGATGCCGTCGGCCTTTCTGCTCGGCCGCGAACAGCAGCGCCTGGCCGTCGTCTTCCCAGTGCAGCGGGGCCTGCACCTCATGATCCCATTCGGCGCTTTCCACGCTCCACTCGCCGCTCTGGCGCTCCCACACGCACAGTTGCATCGGCATGGTGTGCTTCTGCCCCTGGTGGCTTGCCAGGAAGGCGATGCGATCGCCGCCGGGGCTGTAGCGCGGCGTCGCCATGTCCCAGCCGGCGTCACGCACTCGTTCGTGCACGCGCCGGCTGCCGACCTCGATCTCGGCCAGCGCAAAGCAGTTGCCGGCGCGCTTTTCTTCGGCGCCGTCGAAGGCGAAGGCGATGCGCCGGCCGTCGGGCGAGATGTCGAAGACATGGCGGTCGAGGTCGGCGCGCGCCAGTTCGTAGCCCGTGCCCTCGAACAGGTCGCGCAGGCGACCCGAAGCCACATCCATCACCAGCAGATGCGGCACGCGGCCCATCGGCAGGTTGCTGTCCCAGTGGCGGTACAGCGCCTGACTGGTGACGTAGCCGCTTTCCTTGCGCTCCTTGAAGGCCTT
Source organism: uncultured beta proteobacterium (assembly GCA_963837675.1). Classification (GTDB taxonomy): domain Bacteria; phylum Pseudomonadota; class Gammaproteobacteria; order Burkholderiales; family Burkholderiaceae_C; genus Rubrivivax. The sequence goes on from CAWIOH010000017.1 coordinate 308,517, forward strand.
GTGCGCCTTGCCCTGCGCCTTCATGCCCCGCAGCTCCGGCCAGACCCAGGAGATCAGCGCAATGCGCTTGCCGTCAGGGAACCAGGCGAAGGCCTCGACACCGGTGGCCACGCTGCCGACGCGCCGCGCCTCGCCGCCGTCGGGTGCGATCACATAGAGCTGCGGTGCGACGTCCTTGATGCCTTGCTGCTCGCGCTGGGCGACGAAGGCGACGAGATCGCCCTTGGGCGACCATTGCGGCCGCCCGTCCTTGTCGCCGCATTGCGTCAGCGCGCGCGGCTGGCCGCCCAATGTCGACAGCAGCCACAGCGCGCTGCGGGCATGGTTGTCGTCCATCGAGTAGCGGTTCAGCGCGCACACGGCATGCGCGCCATCGGGCGAGAGGCTGGGCGCGCCGAGGCGCTCGATCTGCCACAGCGTGGCAACGCTCAGGTTCTTTTTCTTGGCCATGTTGACGGTCGGACCGCCGCGCACAGCGCAGCGCTAGCGCGCCCGCTCGAGCTGGAATCGCAAATGGGCCTGCACGGTCGGCCATTCGGCCGCGGTGATGCTGTACACCGCCGTGTCACGCAAGCTGCCGTTCGGGCTGATCTGGTGCGAGCGCAAGATGCCGTCAAGTTGCGCGCCCAGGCGCTCGATGGCGCGGCGGCTCTGGGTGTTGAGCCGGTGGGTGCGGAATTCCACCGCGATGCAATTCAGCGTCTCGAAGGCGTGCGTCAGCAGCATCAGCTTGCATTCCGTGTTCAGTGCCGAGCGCTGCACGCGCCGTGCATACCATGTCGAGCCGATCTCGACGCGGCGATGGCTGCCATCGACGTTCATGTAGGTCGTCATGCCGGCGATACGCCGCTCGGCATCGAGCACGGTGAAGGGCAGCATCAGGTCCTTGGCCAGCAGGCCCAGGCGGCGTTCGATCTCGGTCGCCATGCCCTCGGGCGAGGGCACCGCCGTGTACCAGAGTTTCCACAGTTCGCCGTCGCGTGCGGCTTCGCACAAGCCATCGAGATGGGCGGCGGCCAGCGGCGCCAGCGTCGCGTGGGCTCCCGCAAGCGTGACCGGTTGCAGGAATGCCATCAGCGGTCGTGGATGCGCCCGGCGTTGCGCGCAAGGTTGATCATCGATTGTGCCTTTGCATGAACACCAGCTTCTCGAACAGCGTCACGTCCTGTTCGTTCTTCAGCAACGCGCCCACCAGCGGCGGCACGGCGACCTTGTCGTCCTTGCTCTGCAAGGCTTCGAGCGGGATGTCCTCGGCCACCAGCAGCTTGAGCCAGTCGAGCAGCTCGGAGGTGGACGGCTTCTTCTTCAGCCCGGGCAGGTTGCGCACGTCGTAGAAGGTCTTCATCGCCGCCGTCAGCAGCTCTTTCTTCAGGCCCGGGAAGTGCACGTCGACGATGGCCTTCATGGTGTCGGCATCGGGGAACTTGATGTAGTGGAAGAAGCAGCGGCGCAGGAAGGCGTCGGGCAATTCCTTCTCGTTGTTGCTGGTGATGAACACCACCGGCCGGTGCTTGGCGCGGATCAGCTCGCGCGTCTCGTAGACAAAGAACTCCATGCGGTCGATTTCGCGCAGCAGGTCGTTCGGGAACTCGATGTCGGCCTTGTCGATCTCGTCGATCAGCAGCGCCACCGGCTGGTCGGCGGTGAAGGCCTGCCACAGCACGCCCTTGACGATGTAGTGGTGGATGTCCTTGACGCGCTCGTCGCCCAGCTGGCTGTCGCGCAGTCGGCTCACCGCGTCGTATTCGTACAGACCCTGCTGCGCCTTGGTGGTGCTCTTGATGTGCCATTGCAGCAGCGGCATGTTCATCGCGGTGGCCGCCTCCTCGGCGAGCATGGTCTTGCCTGTGCCGGGCTCGCCCTTGACCAGCAGCGGGCGCTTGAGCGTGACCGCGGCGTTCACGGCCAGCATCAGATCTTGCGTGGCGATGTAGTTGTCGGTGCCCTGGAACTTGATCGGTGATTGCATGGCGAGGGTTGCGTGGCTTGGGCGCGATCACCGTGACGAACGGTGCCTGGCGCTGGGTGTTGAAGGCATGCCAAGGCACGCGCGATCGATCCGAAATGAGTATAAGGGCCGGTCGTATAATTTGCCCCGATCGACAAGCGGCGGGTTTCGTGACCCGCCTTTTTGTGCAACCCACCGCCTTGCCCCAATGAAAATTGCGCTGTCCCTGATGCTGGCCTTGTGCGGCGTTGCCTTGTCCGCCCAGGCCCAGGAGTTGAAGGGCGACCCCGCCGCCGGTGCCAAGATCAATGCCACCTGCATCGGCTGCCACAGCATCCCGGGCTACCAGGCCAGTTTCCCCGAAGTGCACAAGGTGCCGATGATCTCGGGTCAGAACGCCAAGTACATCGTCGCGGCGCTGAACGCCTACAAGAAGGGCGAGCGCAAGCATCCGACGATGCATGCCGTGGCCGCCTCGCTGAGCGAGCAGGACATCGCCGATCTGGCCGCCTATTACGCCACCCACGGCATACCCACGCCCGCGCCCGAGGCGTTGGCGGTGCAGCCGTCGCCCGAAGTGGCGGCGTTGCTGGCCAAGGGGGCCTGCGCGTCCTGCCACGGCCCCAATTTCAGCAAGCCGATCGACGGCAGCTACCCGAAAATCGCCGGCCAGCACGCCGACTACCTGTATGTGGCGTTGAAGGCCTACAAGACCGAAGGCAGCAATGTCGTCGGCCGCGGCAACGCCATCATGGGCGGTCAGGTCAAGCAGTTCAGCAATGCCGAGCTGAAGCAGATCGCCAAGTTCCTCAGCACGCTGCCCGCCGAAGTGCACACCGTCGCGCAATCGGAGTTCCGCTGATCGCGCTGGCGCGCGGGTTGGCGCGATGAGTAGCCTGCTGCGCGCCGCCGAGCCGCGCGATGTGCCCGACATCGTTGCCCTGATCCGCGAGCTGGCGGATTTCGAGAAGCTCACGCACCTGGTGCAGGTCACGCCGGGCAGCCTGCTGCCGCAGTTGTTCGGCGCGCGTCCCGCGGCCGAGGCAGTGGTGGCCGAGGTGCATGGGCGGGTCGTCGGCTTCGCGCTGTTCTTCACCAATTTCTCCACCTTCCTGGGCAAGCCGGGGCTGTATCTCGAAGACCTGTACGTGCAGCCGGCGTTTCGCGGCCAGGGCGTCGGCGCCGCGTTGCTCAGGCACCTGGCGGCACTGGCCAATGAGCGCGACCACGGCCGCTTCGAGTGGAGCGTGCTGGACTGGAACGCCGATGCCATACGCTTCTATCAACGCATGGGCGCGACGCTGCTGCCCGAATGGCGCATCTGCCGCGTCACCGGTGAGGCGCTGCGCCGCTTCGGCGAATGAAGGGCCTGCCCATGAAACCCGTCGCCCTCGGCCGCAGCGATCTGCGCGTCAGCCCGATCTGCCTGGGCACGATGACCTTCGGCGAACGGCAGGTCGATGCGGCCGCGTCGCACCGCCTGCTCGATCATGCACTCGAGCGCGGGCTGAACTTCCTCGACACGGCCGAGATGTATCCGGTGCCGCCCAGCGAGGCGCGCTATGGCGTCACCGAGAGCCTGATCGGCGCTTGGCTGCGCCAGCGGCCGGACGTGCGCTCGCGCATCGTGCTGGCCACCAAGGCCGCCGGCCCGGTGCGCGGCTACCAGTGGCTGCGCGCCGGCAGCGCCGATGTCACGGCTGACGACGTTGTCGCCTCGTGCGAGGCCAGCCTGAAGCGCCTCCACACCGAGGTGATCGACCTGTACCAGCTGCACTGGCCGACGCGCTCGGTGCCGATGTTCGGCAGCCTGTACTACGCGCCCAGGGACGAAGCCCAGTTCACGCCGATCGAAGCCCAGTTGCGCGGCCTGCAACGCCTGGTGCAGGCCGGCAAGGTGCGCCATGTGGGTCTGAGCAACGAGACGCCTTGGGGCGTGAGCGAATTCGTGCGTCTGGCCGATGTCGCCGGCCTCCCGCGCATCGCCAGCGTGCAAAACGCCTACAGCCTGCTCAACCGTTCGGTGGACAACGGCCTGGACGAGGTGCTGCACCGCGAGCAGGTGTCGCTGCTGGCCTATTCGCCGCTGGGCTTCGGGCTGCTCAGCGGCAAGTACGACGTGGCGGGTTTCGAGGACCCGGCGCAGCCGGGGCGCATGGCGTTGTTCGAAAGCATGCGCAAGCAGCGCCATGGCCGGGCCGAGGCGCTGGCCACCGCACGCCTGTATAACGCGCTGGCGCAAGAGCAGGGCCTGAGGCCGGCGCAATTGGCGCTGGCCTTTTGCTACCGCAACTGGCGGGTGGCCAGCACGATCATCGGCGTGACCACGATCGAACAGCTCGATCAGAACATCGACGCCTGGGAGATCGAGCTGGAGCCCGAAGTGCTGGCCGCCATCGACCGGCTCCGCTGGTTGCACCGCGACCCGGCGCAGTGAGCACTGCGTGGCGAAGAAGCCGCGCCATGTCAGCGAGACGCCGGCCACGGCATGGCTGCGTGCGCGCGGCGTGGTGTTCAGCGAGCACCCCTACGACTATGTCGAGCATGGCGGCACGGGCGAATCGGCGCGGCAGCTCCAGGTGGATGAGCACCATGTGGTCAAGACCCTGGTCATGCAGGACGATCGCGGCCAGCCGCTGCTGGTGCTGATGCACGGTGACCGACAGGTCAGCACCAAGGCGCTGGCGCGTGCGCTCGGCGTGAAGAGCATCGAGCCCTGCGGCGTCGAGGCGGCGCAGCGACACAGCGGCTACCTGATCGGGGGCACCTCGCCCTTCGGCACCCGCAAGGCGATGCCGGTGTGGGTCGAGGCCGGCGTGCTCGCCTTGCCGCGCATCTGGATCAACGGCGGGCGCCGCGGTTTTCTGGTCGGCGTCGACCCCGCCATCCTGCTTTCGCCCTTGGGTGCGCGCGCCGTGCATTGCGCGCTGTAGTCAGCGCTGTTGTTGCTGCGCGTGGCTTTCCCAGAAGCGTTCCATCGAGTTGAAGATGTAGGCGGCCGTCCAGCCGATCAGGAGCGGCCCGGCCAACCCTTCGCTGCTGGCGAAGATCTTCAACGCCCCCGGTCGGCACCACGTCGCCGTAGCCCAGCGAGCTGTAGGAGGTCCACGAAAAATGGACACAGGTCAGCAACGACGGTTGACGGGTTTGCCCCAGCGCGCCCAGGCCGTGGTCCCAGGCGAGCCAGTAGCAGGCTGCCGAATACAGCAGGATTTGCAGCACGTGCAAAGCAAACGCGCCCAGCAGCACCGACACCGCCTTCGTGCGCGGCGGCATGTTCAGACGCGGCAGCGAGTAGCTCAAGCCACGCAGCGCCTCGCAGTGGATGACCGTGCTGGCGATCAGCAGCACGACGATGCAGACGATCCACAGCATTGCCCCGTCCCGCGCGGCCAGCCCGTGTTCTGGCCCGGCTGCATGGTGTCGCGGCGCGGTGCCCGGCGAAGGCGGGCTTAAACTCGACGGCAATCACTCCCAGCGTGCGCGACGCTCCATGCAATATCTGACCAGCCTGCTGGCCGTGCTGGCGGCCTACCTGATCGGCTCGCTGTCCTTCGCCGTCATGGTCAGCCGCGGCATGGGACTGGACGATCCGCGCCACTACGGATCGGGCAATCCGGGCGCCACCAATGTGCTGCGCTCCGGGCACCGCGGTGCGGCGCTGCTGACACTGGCCTTCGATGCGCTGAAGGGCTACGTGCCGGTGCTGCTGGCGTTGGTCTATGGCCCGTCGTTCGGGCTGGGCGAGGTGACGGTGGCGCTGGTCGGGCTGGCCGCCTTCGTCGGCCACCTTTGGCCGGTGTTCTTCGGCTTCAAGGGGGGCAAGGGCGTGGCCACCGCCGCCGGCGTGCTGCTGGCGCTGAACCCCTGGCTCGGCGCGGCGACGCTGCTGACCTGGGTCATCGTCGCCGCGTTCTTCCGCTATTCATCGCTGGCCTCGGTGATCGCGGCGCTGTTCGCACCGTTCTACCAGTTGCTGATCTGGGGCGTGGCGCCGGCGCTGCTGTCGATCGCCGCGATGAGCCTGCTGCTGTTGTGGCGCCACCAGGCCAACCTGCGCAAGCTGATGGCCGGGACCGAGTCGCGCATCGGTGCCAAGGTGCCGGCCACCGGGACAGCGCCGCCCAAGCACCCGGCGAAGCTGCACCCGAAGGCGCCCCATGCGCATGCGCACGCGGCCCCGCGCCATCGCCACAAGAAAGGAAGCCGATGAACATCCAACGCTTCGAGGTCGGCACGCGGCTGTCGGAAATGGCGCTGCACAACGGCGTGTGCTACCTGGCCGGCCAGGTGGCCGCCGATGCCACGCAAGACATCCGCGGCCAGACGCTTCAGGTGCTTGCCGCCATCGACGCGCTGCTGGCCCGCGTGGGCAGCAACAAGTCGCGCATCCTGATGTGCCAGATCTTCATTGCCGATCTGGCCGATTTCGCCGTGATGAACGAGGTCTGGGAAGCCTGGTTGCCCGCCGGCCAGGCGCCACCGCGCGCCACGGTGCAGGCGCCACTGGCCAAGCCGCAGTGGAAGGTCGAGATGGTGGTCACGGCGGCGGCATGAAGCCCGGCCGCCGCGCGATCGCCGGGCTGGTGCTGCTGGTGCTGGCCATCGGCGCTGCCAACCAGTGGTGGGCGAAGCGCCAGCAGGCCGGCCTGGGCGAACAGCTGGCGGCGCTGGCGCTTGCGGGCGACCTGCAGATGCTGTCCTCGCAGACCTGTGCCATCTGCGTCGAGACGCGCGCCTGGCTGCGGCGCCATGACGTGACTTTCAGCGAATGCACGATCGAGACCGATGCCGCCTGCGCCGCGCAGTTCGCCGCCGCGCGTGCCCCCGGCACGCCCGTGATGCTGGTGCGTGGCCAGGCGCAGTTGGGCTTCGACGCGCAGCGCGTCATCGATGCGCTGCGGCGCAAGGCGCCGGCGTCCTGATCAGTCGGTCGTCAAGCCCAGCCGTGCCACGTCGCCGCGGCCATTGCGCAGCACCGCCGGCACGTCGCCGCTCAGGTCCAACACCGTGGTGGGCTGCATCGGACAGGCGCCGGCATCGATCACCGCCTGCAGGTTCTTCTGAAAGAACGCGCGAATGTGCTGCGCGTCGTTCATCGGCTCGCTCTGGCCCGGCGGGATCAAGGTGGTGCCCAGCAGCGGCTGGCCGAGCAGCGCCAGCAGGTCCTGCGTCACCTTGTGGTCGGGCACGCGCAGGCCGATGGTGCGGCGCGACGGGTGGCTCAACCGGCGCGGCACTTCCTTGGTGGCTTCGAGGATGAAGGTGAAGGGCCCGGGCGTGGCCAGCTTGAGCAGCCGGTACTGCGCGTTGTCGACGCGCGCGTAGCTGGCCAGCTCGCTCAGGTCGCGGCACAGCAGCGTCAGGTGGTGCTTGTCGTCCACCTGGCGCAGGCGCCGCAATTCCTGCGCTGCCGCCTTGTCGTCCAGCCGGCAGACCAGCGCGTAGCTGGAATCGGTGGGCACCGCGGCGATGCCGCCTTGCTGCAGGATCGCCGCCGCCAGCTTCAGCAGCCGCGGCTGCGGGTTGTCGGGATGCACTTCGAAATACTGCGACATGAGCGGATTGTCTGCCCCGGCGTGCGCGTCAGTCCGCCACCGCGGCCTCGCGCACGCGCAGGTTGAGCAGCGCGCCGGTGGCACCGCAGGCCATGATCACGGCCATGCCGATCCACGCCACGGCATCGGGCAAGCGCCCGAAGATCCACCAGCCCAGCGCCGTGGCCAGCGGGATCTGCACATAGACGAACGGCATCAGGGTCGCCGTCGGCGCCATGCCCAGCGCCAGGATCAGCAGCAGGTGCCCGCCGGTGCCGAGCGCCGCCACCGCCGCCAGCACCGCCCATTGGCCACGACTGGCGGCGCCGGCGGCGGCGAGCATGTCGGTGGCGTTCCACATCAGCAACGGCGTGACGATCAGCATGCCGGTGACGCCGGTCCAGAAATGCGTGGTGTAGGCGTTGTCGAGCGTGCTCATGCGCGACGTCAGCACCTGAAACGCGGCATAGGTGAAGGCGCCGGCCAGCGGGAACAGCACCGCCAGGCCGAACACGCCACTGCCCGGGCGAATGACGATCAGTGCGCCGATCAGTCCACCCCACACCAACGCCCAGCGCAAACGCGACACCGCTTCGTGCAGCAGCCACGCGGCCAGCAGCGTCACCAGCAGCGGAGCCAGCATGTTGATGGCGGTCAGCTCGGCCACCGGCATGTATTGCAGGCCGAAGAAGATCATTGCCGAAGTGAACAGCAGCAGCATGCCGCGCGTGGCCTGAAAGCGCGGGTGCGCGGCGCGAAAGCCCAGACCCGGTGCAGACATCAACCACAGCGCCATGACCAGCGCCTGGAACGCATAGCGCAGCCACAGCATCAACAGCACCGGAAAGGCGCCGGCCAGCCAGCGCACGCCGGTGTCCATGCCGGCAAAACCGGCGACCATCAGCACGATCAGCGTGACACCCAGCAGCGGTCGCCGGGGCGCTTCAACTGGCACGCTGGATGCGGTGCTGCAATTCGGCCCACACAGGGGTCAGCTGCCCAGGCAGATCGGGCAGCGAGCCGAGGTCGGCGCGGCTTTCGCCGGGCGAATGGAAATCGCTGCCGCGCGAGGCCAGCAGGCCGAATTCGATGGCCATGTCGGCGTATTTGCGGAAGTCGGCCGCGCCATGGCTGCCGGTGACGACTTCGACCCCGCGTCCGCCGTGGCCGACAAATTCGCTGAACAGCGCGTACTCCTCGGTCGGCGTGAAGCGATAGCGGCCCGGGTGCGCGATCACTGCCAAGCCGCCGGCGTCGCGGATCCAGCGCACGGCGTCGGCCAGCGAGGCCCAGCGGTGGGGCACGTAGCCGGGCTTGCCTTCGGCCAGGTAATGGCGGAAGACCTCGTTGGTGTCGGCGCATTTCCCGGTTTCGACGATGTAGCGCGCGAAGTGCGTGCGCGAGATCAGCTCGGGGTTGCCGACGTAGCGCAGTGCGCCGTCGTAGGCACCGTCGATGCCCACCTTGGCCAGCTCGCGTGCCATGTCGTGCGCACGCTCGCCGCGGCCGCCACGTGTCGCCGCCAGGCCCTTGACCAGCGTGGCGTCGTCGGCGTCGAAGCCCAGGCCGACGATGTGCACGGTGACGCCGGCAAAGCTGACCGAGATCTCGGCGCCGCTGAGATAGTCCAGCCCCTCGCGCCGCGCGGCCTCCCGGGCGCGCCGTTGGCCGGCGACTTCGTCGTGGTCGGTCAGGGCCCACAGTTGGACGCCATTGGTCTTGGCGCGCGCCGCCAGCGTCTCGGGTTGCAGGGTGCCGTCGGAAACGACGGAATGGCAATGCAGGTCGGCGTTGATCGGATTCACCCGTCAATTGTAGGTAGCCGGCAGCGTCGCCGCCGGCCTTGCGCCTCAGGCGCCCGACAGGCGGCCCTGCGTCAATGTCAGCGTGCGATGGCAGCGTGCCGCCAGCTCGCGGTCGTGCGTGACCAGCACGAAGGCCGTGCCGCGCTCGCGCGCCAGTTGCAGCATCAGCGCGAACACGCCGTCGGCGGTGTCGCCGTCGAGGTTGCCGGTGGGTTCGTCCGCCAGCACGCAACCCGGCCCGCAAACCAGCGCCCGCGCCATCGCCACGCGCTGGCGCTCGCCGCCCGACAACTGCCCCGGGTGGTGTGCCAGGCGATCTGCCAGCCCGACCTGCGCCAACGCCGACTGCGCCGCCGCACGCGCTTGCTGGCGTGACTGGCGCCGGATGCGCAGCGGCATGGCCACGTTGTCCAGTGCGCTGAACTCGGGCAGCAGGTGGTGGAACTGATACACGAAGCCGAGATGGCGGTTGCGCCAGTCGCCCTGTTCGGCGGCCCCCATCGTGGCGAAGTCGCGGCCCATGAGTTCGACGCGGCCCGAGGTCGGCGCGTCCAGCGCACCCAGCAGATGCAAGAGCGTGCTCTTGCCCGACCCCGACGCGCCGACGATGGCCAGCGTCTCGCCGGCATGGACTTGCAGGTCCACACCGCGCAGCACCTGCACATCGAGTGCGTCCTTGCCGCTGCCTTCGCGGAAGCGCTTGTGCAGGTCGCTGCAGCGCAGGACCCAGGGCTCACTCATAGCGCAGGGCCTCGGCCGGGTTGACGCGGCTGGCACGCCAGCTCGGGTACAGCGTGGCGACGAAGGCCAGCAGCAGCGAGATCACGCCGATCGGCAAGATGTCGCTGGCCAGCGGTTCGCTCGGCATGCGGCTGATCAGGTAGATGCTGCCGGGCAGAAAGGCCACGCCCAGCGTGCGCTCGATGGCCGGCACGATGACATCGATGTTCAACGCCACCAGCAGCCCGAAGGCCACGCCACCGAAGGTGCCGATGATGCCGGCCGCGGCGCCCTGCACCATGAACACGCCCATGATCGAAGCCGGGCTGGCGCCCAGCGTGCGCAGGATGGCGATGTCGGCGCGCTTGTCGGTGACGGTCATCACCAGCGTGGACACCAGGTTGAAGGCGGCCACCGCGACGATCAGCGTCAGGATGATGAACATCAGCCGCTTTTCCACCTGCACGGCGTCGAACCAGTTGCGGTTGGTGCGCGTCCAGTCGCGCACGATCACCTCCGGCCCCAGGCTGCGCGACAGCCGCGCGGCCACCTCGCGCGCGGCGTGCACGTCGCGCAGCCGCAGTTGCACGCCGGTGGCGCCTGCGACGCGGAAGAATCGGGCGGCGTCGTCCAGGTTGATCAGCGCCAGCCCGTTGTCGTATTCGTAGTGCCCGGCCTCGAAGGTGCCGGCCAGCGTGAACTGCTTCAGCCGCGGGATCACGCCGGCCGGCGTCATCTGCCCGCCGGCCGCCACCAGCGTCACCTTGTCGCCGGCGCGCAGGTTCAACGACCGCGCCAGCTCGGCGCCGAGCACGATGTTCCAGGCGCCCGGCTTCAGTGTCGCCAGCGTGGTGTCGCGCAACTGCGCCGCCAGCGGCGTGACCGTGGCTTCGTCGTCGGGTGAAATGCCGCGGACGATGGCCGCACGCATCTCTTCGCCGCGCGCCACCAGCGCCTGTGAGGCAACGAAGGGCGCAGCACCGATCACCTGCGGGTCACGCCGCGCGGCGGCGGCGGTGGCCTGCCAGTCGGGCAAGGCCAGCCCGCGCGGTTCGAAGACTTCGATGTGCGCGATCACCGACAGCATGCGGTCGCGCACCTCTTTCTGGAAGCCGTTCATCACGCTGAGCACGATGATCAGCGCGGCCACGCCCAGGCCGATGCCGAGCATCGACACGCCGGAGATGAAGGAGATGAAGCGGTTGCGCCGCCCGCTGCGTCCGGCCCGCGTATAGCGCCAGCCGATCTGCAGTTCATAGGGAAGGCTCATGGCGGCGCGATGCTAACCGACGCCATCTGCACGTCAGCGCGCCGGGACAGCGGCCGCGCGAGCGGTGCAACCCCCATCGTCAGGGGGTCGCTGCCGCGGCCGTTACTGCCGTGTCGTGCGTTCAATCACGGTCGGCAGGCCGCTGCCACCGGGGCGCGGGATGGTTGCGCAACCCGGCCTCACCTACAACCCGAGTGGCGGGGCCTACGCTGACGGCGATGACCCTGCATCCATCGATCCTCAGCCTACTTCTCCGGAGCAACACAATGAAACTCGCAACCCTGGCGGCCACCGCCGCGCTGGCCGTCAGCGCCGGCTCGGCCTTTGCCGGCGACCAAGTGGTCGATCTCGGCAGCGGCCATGCCTCCTTCGTCGGCACCACGCCGATCCTCGACGGTGGCGACGATGTCATCACCTTCGCCAACCTGGCGGCCGGTATCTACGACTTCACGCTGACCTTCAGCGGTCAATGGCTCACCTTGAACGCGGCGCAGACCACGCTCAACGGCGTCGGCGCCACGTACCTGGCCGATACCGGCAAGATGACCTTTCTCGGCATCGAGGGCACGGGCACCTCCCCTTTCGTGCTGACGCTGGTGGGCAGCAACGACGGCAATGCCGCACTGAACCGCACGGCGCTGTATTCGGGCGAACTCTCGGTGGCCGCGGTGCCCGAGCCCGCAACCTATGCACTGATGCTGGCCGGCCTGGGCGCGCTGGGCTTCATGTCGCGGCGCCGTCGCACGGCAAGCTGAAGCGAGGCGTTGCGCAGCGCATCGAGGCGGGCCGAGGCCCGCCTTTTTTTGGAGCAGGCCGACCCGCCACCGATAATCGATGCATGCATCTCGTGCTTCCCTTTGCCGCCGGTGCCTCCGAGGCGGGCGTGCAGGCGTTGCACAGCCTTCGTCTGCCGCAACTGCAAGGCCTGCTGGCCCGCTGCGCCGCCGGTGCCACGACGGGCGCTGATGCCCACTCGCTGAGCCTGCCGCATGAACAGCTGCTGGCCGTGGCACGTGGCTGGACGGGCGGCGATGGCCACTGGCCCTTCGCGGCGGCCCAGGCGCGCGCTGACGGCCTGGCGGTGACCGAAGGCGAGGTCGGTTGGGGCTTGCTGACGCCAAGCCATTGGCAAGTCGGGCGCGAGCAGATCGTGCTGCGCGACCCCGACGAACTGGCGCTCGACGAAGACGAATCGCGCGCCTTGCTGCAGGCCGTGCGGCCGCTGTTCGACGGCGAAGGCTGGGCGTTGCACTGGGGCGCTCCGCTGCGCTGGTATGCCTGCCATGCATCGTTGCGCGGCCTGGCCACGGCCTCGCTCGATCGTGTCATCGGCCGGCCGATCGACGCCTGGCTGCCCGACCGACAGGCGGCGGGCACGCTACGCCGGCTGCAGAGCGAGGTGCAGATGCTGTGGCACACCCACGCGTTGAACGCGGCGCGCGAGGCGCGGGGTGCCTTGGCCGTCAACTCCTTCTGGCTCAGCGGCACCGGCGTGACCCAGGCCGTGGCCGACACCGGCATCGACGTCGATACGCGACTGCGCACGCCGCTGCTGGCCGAGGATTGGCCCGCATGGATCGAGGCCTGGCAAGCGCTGGACGCGCAGACGCTGGCCGAGCTCGGCGCGCGCGCTCGAAGAGGCGACGCCCTCAGCCTGACGCTGTGCGGCGAAGCGCGCGCGCAGCGTTTCGACAGCGCGCCGCGTGGCGCCTGGTCGAGGTTGACCCAGCGCTGGCGTCGCATCGACGTGCCGGCCGTGCTGGAGGCGCTGTGAACCGCCCGCATCTGCAAGCCCGCGACGTGCCGCCGCGCGCCGCCTTCGCACTGGAACAAGCCGGCGCGCATCCGCTGCTGGCGCAGCTGCTGGCCGCGCGCGGCGTGCGCGAAGCGGTCGAACTCGACGATGCGCTGGCGCAGCTGTTGCCGCCCGAGGGGCTGCGCGGTGTCGCCGCCGCGGCGCGGCTGCTCGCCGACACCATCGCCCGCGGCCAGCGCTTGTGCGTGGTCGCAGACTATGACTGCGACGGTGCCACCGCCTGCGCGGTGCTGCTGCGCGGGCTGCGGCTGCTCGGTGCGGCGCCGCAGGCGCTGCACTACGTGGTGCCCGACCGCGCAGTGCATGGCTATGGCCTGACGCCGGCCATCGTCGATCTCGCATGGCTGCGGCAGCCGGCGCTGCTGGTAACGGTGGACAACGGCATCGCCAGCATCGCCGGTGTGGCGCATGCGCGCGCCCGCGGGCTGAAGGTGCTGGTCACCGACCACCATCTGCCGGCCAAGGAGGGCGAAGCGGTGCGCTTGCCCGAGGCCGATGTCATCGTCAACCCGAATCAGCCCGATTGCGGCTTTGCCAGCAAGGCGCTGGCCGGCGTCGGTGTGGTCTTCTACGTGCTGCTGGCGACACGCGCCGAACTGCGCGCGCGCGGGGCCTTCGATGCGGCCTCGCAGCCGCGGCTGGATACCTTGCTCGACCTGGTGGCGCTGGGCACCGTGGCGGACGTGGTCAAGCTCGACGCCAACAACCGCCGTCTGGTGGCGCAGGGGCTGAAGCGCATCCGTGCGGGGCGCATGCAGCCCGGTGTGGCAGCGCTGTTCGCCGTGGCCGGGCGCGATCCGAAGCGCGCTTCGGGCTTCGACTTCGGCTTCGCGCTGGGCCCGCGCATCAACGCCGCCGGCCGCTTGTCGGACATGACACTCGGCATCGAATGCCTGCTGACCGACGATGCCGGACGCGCGCAGCAACTGGCGCTGGCACTGGATGCCATCAACCGCCAGCGGCGCGAGGTGGAGTCCGGCATGCAGCAGCAGGCCGAGGCTGCGCTCGAGCGGCTGCTGCCGCGCGACGACACCGTGCCGCCGAGTGCGCTGTCGCTGTTCGATCCGCAGTTCCACGAAGGCGTGGTGGGCATCGTCGCCGGCCGGCTGAAGGATCGGCTGCACCGGCCCACCTTCGTCTTCGCTCGCGGCGCCGACGGGCTGCTAAAGGGTTCGGGCCGCTCCATCGCCGGCTTCCATCTGCGCGATGCCCTCGACCTGTTGGCCAAGCGACACCCGATGGTGCTGCAGCGCTTCGGCGGGCATGCCATGGCCGCCGGCTGCAGCATCGCCGAGGATCGCTTCGACGAATTCGACCATGCCTTGCAGCAGGTGGCCAGCGAGTGGCTCGATGCCGCCACGCTGACGCGCAGTTTGCGCACCGACGGCCCGTTGGCCATCCAGTGGTTCAACCCGCAGACAGTGGCCTTGCTCGACGCCCAGGTCTGGGGCCAGGGCTTCGAGGCGCCGTTGTTCTGCGACGAGGTCGAGGTGCTGCAGCAGCGGCTGGTCGGCGACAAGCACCTTAAGCTGCGCGTGAAGCATGCCGGCCAGCTGCGCGACGCCATCTGGTTCGGTCATGTCGAGCCGCTGCCCGAGCGCCTGCGCCTGGCCTTCCGGCTCAGCCTGGACGAATGGCAGGGCCAGCAGCGCGTGCAAATGGTGGTGGAAGCGGCGGGTTGAGCCTGGCTCTGGCACGATGCAGACGATGAATCGCCACACCTTGGACCGCTGGCGCGCAAACTGTCTGGCCGCACTGCTTTGCATGGCGTTCGGCGCGCTGGCCGCCGAGCCGAAAGTGGTCAGCGTCGCTCGTGGCCTGGCCAACCCTTGGGCCGTGGCCTTCCTGCCCGACGGGCGCTTCCTGGTCACCGAGCGCGCCGGGCGGCTGCGCATGGTCGAAGCCGATGGCCGGCTGGGCGACGCCCTCGACGGCCTGCCGGCGGTGGATGCCGGCGGCCAGTGCGGGTTGCTGGATGTGGTGCTGGACCCGCAAGTTCGCCGACAACGCGCTGGTCTACTGGAGCTATGCCGAGGCCGGTGAAGGCGGCAACAGCACCGCGGTGGCGCGCGGCCGGCTGCAGGGCAAGCACCTGGCCGATGTGCAGGTCATCTTCAGGCAACTGCCCAAGGTGTCGAGCCAGCTGCATTGCGGCTCGCGCCTGGTATTCGACCGCGACGGGCGATTGTTCGTCGTGCTCGGCGAGCGCTTCTCGCACAAGGAGGACGCCCAGAAGCTCGACAACCACCTGGGCAAGGTGGTGCGCATCGAGGCCGACGGCAAGGTGCCGGCCGATAACCCGTTCGTGGATACGCCCGGCGCCAAAGCGGAGATCTGGAGCCTTGGCCACCGCAACATGCAAGGCGCGGCCTTGCATCCGCAGAGCGGCGAGCTGTGGGCCAGCGAACATGGGCCGCAGGGCGGCGACGAACTCAACGTGGTGCGCGGCCGGGCGCAACTATGGCTGGCCGTTGCTCACCTACGGCCGCAACTACGGCACCGGCACGCGCATCGGCGAAGAGGGCCCGAAGGCCGGTTTCGAGCAACCGCTGAAATACTGGGTGCCGACCTCGGTGGCGCCGAGCGGCATGGCCTTCCTGACCAGCGATCGTTATCCCGACTGGAAGGGCAACCTGTTCCTGGGCACGCTGCGCGGGCAGGCGTTGCTCCGGCTGGAACTGGAGGGCACGCGCGTGGTCGGCGAGCAGTTGCTGCTGCGGACCTGCGCTCACGCATCCGCGACGTGCGCCAGGGGCCCGACGGCTGGCTCTATGTGCTGACCGACAGTGCCGACGGGCAGCTGCTGCGGCTGCTGCCCTGACGGCCCGCGCCGGCGATTCAGGCCACGCGCCCGAACCACCATACCGACAGCCCGGCCCCGAGCAGCGCCAGCAGGGCGCCGGCCGCGGCGAAGAGGGCGGTGATCTCGGTTTCCTTCTTCTCCACCACCAGCTTCGCGCTCAGCGACTGGTAGACCTTCTTCAGGTCCTCGGCGGTGCCGGCGTAGAAGTATTCGGCCTGTGTCAGCGTTGGCGATGTTCTTCAGCGTGGCCTCGTCCAGCCGCACGCGCATGCTCCAGCCCTCGAAGCCGATGGTTTCGCCGGCCACGGTGCCGATGCCCACCGTGTAGACGCGCACGCCGCGGTCGGCGGCCATCTTCGACGCGTCCAGCGGGTCGGGGCCGGTGGTGCGCTGGCCGTCGGTCAGCATGATGATCGCCGCCGAGTTGTACGAGCCCGGCGGCACCGGCGTGAACTCCTTCTTGCTCCTTCTTCTCGTCCAGCGGCGACGGGGCATGTTGCGCTGCCCGGTGACCTGCTGGATCTCGATGCCGGCATCGGGGAACAGCGTGGCCAGCGACAGGATGATGCCGCTGCCGGTGGCCGTGCCGCGCTGCAGCTGGAAGCGGTCGATGGCGGCGATGATGTCTTCGCGGCTGGTGGTCGGCGCCTGCACCACGGCGGCGGTGCCGGCAAAGGAGACGACGCCGACCCGCACTTCGCGCGGCAGCTCGTTGACGAAGGTCTTGGCCGCCTCCTGCGCGGCGACCATGCGGCTGGGCAGCACGTCGGCGGCGCGCATGCTGCCCGACACGTCCATCGCCAGGATGATGGTGCGTTGCGCCAGCGGCAGCGTCAGCACCGCGATCGGCCGCGCCGTGGCGCACCAGCAGGGTACCGATGGCCAGCAGCAGCAACAGCGGCGGCACATGGCGGCGCCAGCCCGGGCCCTTGCCCAGCGCGGCCTTGGCCACGCCCAGGCTGGCCAGGCGCACCGGGCTGCGGCGGCGCTTGCGCAGCAGCCACCAGATAAACCACCACCAGCAAGGGCAGCAGCAGCAGCGACCACAGCAGACTCGGCCACAGGAAGCTCATGCGCGTACCTCTGAGGCCATCGGCTGCGCAGCGGCCGGCGCGCAAGTGGGTCGGCCAGCGGCCCCGCGCACTTTCAGGCGGCTGCGCTGGCGGCGCATGACGGCGAAGCGCAGCATCGCCTCGAGCAGATCGTCGTCGGTGGACAGCTCGAGCGTGTCCGCGCCGGCCCGTGCCAAGGCGTCGCGCAGGGCGGCCTCGCGGGCTTCGGCTTCGGCCGCATAGCGCGCGCGGAAGGCCGGGTCGGCGGTATCGATGAACAGCTGCTCGCCGGTCTCGGCGTCTTCCACCGTCACCAGCCCGAGCTCGGGCAGGGCCATTTCCAGCGGATCGAACAGGCGCACCGCCACCACCTCGTGGCGCTGCGCCAGCCGCGCCAGCGCATTCTCCCAGCCGGGCTGGCTGATGAAGTCCGACACCACCAGCACCAGCGAGCGTCGCTTGATCGTGCCGGCCGCGGCGTTGCAGCAAGTCGGCCAACGAGGTGCCGCTGCCGCCGGGCTTGTAGGCGCGCGGCGCTGGCGCATGCGCTGCATCAGGTGCAGCACATGCAGTCGCGACAGGCGCGGCGGCAGCACCGTATCGACACGCTGGCCATAGAGCATGGCGCCGACGCGGTTGCCATGGCGCGTCAACACCCGCGCCAGCAGCGCCACGAAAGCGGTCGAGACCGACAGCTTGGTCGTGTCCGACGAGCCGAAATCGATGCTGCCGGACAGATCGAGCAGGAACCACGCGGTCATCTCGCGGTCTTCGGTGAACTGGCGCACATAGGGCGTCTGCAGGCGCGCGGTGACGTTCCAGTCGATGTGGCGCACATCGTCGTGGTGCTGGTATTCGCGCAGGTCCGCCAGGTCGATGCCGGCGCCGCGCAGCAGCGTGCGGTAGTCGCCCTGCAGCAGGCCGTCGAGGCGGCGCAGCACGGTCCATTCCAGGCGCCGCAGCAGCCGCTCTCGTGTCGGGCGGCCGCGCAGGCGCGCTGCCGAGCAAATGTGGCCATGCCTCTTTGCTCGCCTCTCGGGGCGGACGACGCAGGACGTCGGCCTGGGGGCCGCTCAGGCATGGACGGCGTTGCCATGTCATGGGCCGCCGCCTGGGCATGGGCCAGCGGCTTGTCGGGCACGGCGATCTTCTTCATCACGCGCTGCACGATCTGGTCGGCCGTCAGGTTGTCGGCCAACGCCTCGTAGGACAGCACCAGGCGGTGGCGCAGCACATCGGGAACCAGGTCGGTCATGTCCTCGGGCAGCGCATAACTGCGGCCGCGCAGCAAGGCCAGCGCGCGCGCGCCTTCGACCAGGCCGATGGTGGCGCGCGGGCTGGCGCCGAAGGTCATGTACTTGCCCAGCTCGGCCAGCCCGTAGCGCTCGGGCGTGCGCGTGGCGCTGACCAGCTTGACCGCGTACTGGATCAGCGACGGGATCGACATACACCTGCGCGGCATTCGTTCTGCAGCGCCTGCAGCTGCGGCGGTGTCGCCACCGCCTGCACCTCGACCGCCATGCCGGTGACGCGCTGGGCGATGACGAATTCCTCTTCCTCGGTGGGATAGTCGACCAGCACCTTCATCATGAAGCGGTCGACCTGGGCCTCGGGCAGCGGATAGGTGCCTTCGGTCTCGATCGGGTTCTGCGTGGCCATCACCACGAAGGGCTCGGGCACCTGGTGCGTCTCGCCGGCGATCGTCACCTGGCGCTCCTGCATCACTTCGAGCAGCGCGCTCTGCACCTTGGCCGGCGCGCGGTTGATCTCGTCGGCAAGCAGCAGGTTGGCGAAGACCGGGCCGAGCGAGGTGCCGAACTCGCCGGTCTTCTGGTTGTAGATGCGCGTGCCGACCAGGTCGGCCGGCACCAGGTCGGGCGTGAACTGGATGCGCTTGAAGCTGCCGCGCATGGTGCGCGCCAGCGTCTTCACCGTCAGCGTCTTGGCCAGCCCGGGCACGCCTTCGACCAGCAGGTGGCCCTGCGCCAGCATGGCGATGCAGCACGCGTTCGAGAAAGCGGTCCTGGCCGACGACGACACGCTTGACCTCGTAGAGCATGCGCTCCATCAGCGTGGCGGTCTGTTCGGGATCGGTGGCGTCCGTTGTGCATCGCGGGGGTTCCTGGGTGAAGGCGTGTCAGAACGGCGGCATGCCGGCGGCGCCGGCGGCATTTTCGATGGGCACGGCAAAGCCGATGCCGACGAAGGTGCGCTGTTCGTTCGGGTTGAGGATGGCGGTGACGATGCCGACCACCTCGCCGTCCATCGTGACCAGCGGCCCGCCGGAATTGCCCGGGTTGGCGGCGGCATCGAACTGGATCAGGTTGGTCAACGCATGCTGGCCTTCGGGCGAGCGGAACTCGCGCTCCAGGCCCGAGACGACGCCCGAACTGACGCGACGGGCCGATGCCGAAGGGGTGGCCCACCGCGACGACCTCGTCGCCGGGCGCCAGGTCGGCGGTGGAGCGCATCGTCGCCGGCTCCAGGTCGTCGGGCAGGCTGCTGGCCTTGAGCACGGCCAGGTCGTTCTCGGGTTGGGCGCCGACCATCTGCGCGTCGGACTCGTGGCCGTTGGCGAAGGTCACGCGCACCTTCTTCGCGCCCCACACCACATGCAGGTTGGTCAGGATGGTGCCGTCGTCCTTGATGACCACGCCGGTGCCGAGGCTGCGCTCCATCGCCATCTTGTCGGGCCGTTGCTCCTTGGCGTCGTCGTTCTCGTCCATCAGGCCGATCACCCGCACCACCGATCCGGCGACCTTCTCGTAGGCTTTGGCGGCGCGCGAGGGCAGCGGGTCTTTCTCGAGCGAGTGGCGCACGGCCGCATCGATCTGCGCCTGTGTGATCAGCCGCTGGCGCGGTTGCAGGCCGGTGACAGTGAACATGATGGCCAGCGCCAGCAGCGCGCCCATTCCGGCCCAGGCCAGGCCGCTGTAGCGCCGGGCGCGCGGCTTGCCTCGCGCGGCGGCCTGCGTCGGCGCGGGTGCCGACGCAGCCTCCCCCGGCCGAACCGATGCCGGCGCGGCCGGCGCAGCGGGCCGGCGCGACGGGATGTACAGCGGCGTTTTCTTGACGCTCATGATTGGCAGTCTGGCGGTGCCCAGTGTGTGCAAACACGTTATCACGTTGCGCACCGCCGTGCATCCCGCCACGGTGTTGTCGGACTCGCCGGCGCATGCCTCGACAGCCGCGGCAACGCTCGCGACAATGACCCTCGAATCCCGAGGGTGCTGCGCGGAGCCGGAGGCCCGCCGAGGGCGACATCGGGGGCGGGGCGCGGCAGCGCCCAACGAACCATGCGCATCTGCTTCATTCACCAGAACATGCCGGCGCAATACCGGCACCTCATCGCCGGCCTGCTGCAGCGCGGCGACCATGTGTTGGCGATCGGCGAGCACCAGGCGATGCAGCGCTGGCCGCTGCAGCACCCGGGGCTGGGCCGGCTGGCCTACCGGCTGCCGGATGCCGCGGCGCAGGCGACGGTTCCGGCGCACCTGCGCGTGGTGGACCAGCAGATCGCGCGCGCCGACACCGTGCTGAAGGCACTGCGGCAACTGGACGAACGGCAGCTGCAGCCCGATGTGGTGGTGGCCCATCCCGGCTGGGGCGAGGCGTTGTTCCTGCGCGGTGCGCTGCCACGCACGCCTTATCTCAACTACTGCGAGTTCTACTATCGCGCCGAGGGCGCCGATGTCGGCTTCGACCCCGAGTATCCGGTGGATGACAAGCATTGGCAGCGCCTGCAGCTGCGCAACATGCCGCATCTGCTGGCGCTGCACGACATGGACGCCGGCTGGTGCGCGACGGCCTGGCAGCGCGCGCAGTTTCCGCCCGAGTACCAACCCAAGCTGACGGTGCTGCACGAGGGCGTCGATACCGACAGCGTGCATCCCGACCCGGTTGCCGAAGTGGTCCTCGTCGGCCAGCGGCTGCGCCAGGGCGACCCGATCGTGACCTACGTGGCGCGCAATCTCGAGCCCTATCGCGGCTTCCACAGCTTCATGCGCTGCCTGCCGCGGCTGCAGCAGCTGGCGCCGCAGGCCCGGGTGGTGGTGGTCGGCGGCGACGCGGTCAGCTACGGCATCCGTCTGCCCGCCGGCGACAGCTACCGCCAGCGTCTGACGGCCGAGCTGGGCAACCGGGTAGACTGGTCGCGGGTGCATTTCAGCGGCCGGCTGCCCTATGTGCAGTACCTGAAGGTGCTGCAGGTCTCGGCCGTGCACGCCTACCTGAGCTACCCCTTCGTGCTGTCGTGGTCGCTGCTGGAAGCGATGTCCAGCGGTTGCTGCATCGTCGGCTCGGCGACGCCGCCGGTGCGCGAGGTGATCGAGCACGGTGTCAACGGGTGGTTGGTCGATTTTTTCGATCCCGACGCCATCGCCGAGCGGATTGCCGACGCTTTGGCGCGGCCGGCCGAGATGGGGCCATTGCGTGGCGCCGCGCGGCAGACGGTCGTCGATCGATATGACCTGCGTCGCGTGACGCTGCCGGCGGGCCTGGCGCTGCTCGACCGCCTGGCGGCGAGGAGTTGATGCGAGGGGCGCACGATGTCGCGGCAAGCATGAGCGGCTTGCGGCGCACAGCGGAATTTCATCTCGCTCAAACAACCCGACCCTCGAATTCGCCTTTGCACACACGGCCGCCAGCGGGTGGCCGGCTACGTTCAGGGAAATTCTTGTTCACTCCGCCGGCCACCCCCACGCCGGCTTCGCTGCGCGCTATGCCGCAGACCGCCAGCGCTGCGGCATCCGATCGTTTGCCGATGCGCATGGCAGGCATGATGCGCACCTGATGCGCTGGATCGACACCCACTGCCACCTCGATGCCACCGAGTTCGACGCCGACCGCATGGCGGTGGCCGAGCGCGCGCGGGCGGCCGGCGTGGCGCAGATGGTGTTGCCTGCGGTGGCGGCGGCCAACTTCGACACCGTGCGCGCGCTGGCCCATGCCCACGGCTTTTGCTACGCGCTGGGCATTCACCCGCTGTACGTGGACCAGGCCGACGAAGCAGACCTGGATCGGCTGCAGGCGGCGCTGCGCGAGCACCGCGGCGACTCCCGTCTGGTGGCGGTCGGCGAAATCGGCATCGACCACTTCGTGCCCGGGCTCGACCGCAATCGGCAGCAGCGCTTCTTCACCGCGCAGCTGGGCCTGGCGCGCGCCGGCGGGCTGCCGGTGATCCTGCATGTGCGGCGCTCGGCCGATGCTGTGCTGGCGGGGTTGCGGCGCACGCCCGTCAGCGGCGGCTTCGCGCATGCCTTCAACGGCAGCGCGCAGCAGGCGGCGATGTTCGTGGACAGGGGCTTCAAGCTCGGTTTCGGCGGCGCCATGGCGTTCGAGCGCGCGCTGCAGATCCGTCGCCTGGCCACCACGCTGTCCGAGCAGGCCATCGTGCTGGAAACCGATGCGCCCGACATCCCGCCGCCCTGGCTGTACCGCGACGCCGCACAGCGCGCCGCCGGGCAGCGCGCACGCAACGAACCGGCCGAGTTGCCGCGCATTGCGCAGACGCTGGCCGCATTGCGCGGCTGGACGCTGGCCGATACGGCCGCGATCACATGGGCCAACGCCCGGGCCGCGTTGCCGGGCCTGCCGCCTTGAGCTTGCTGCTGCATGCCCTGCCGCCGGTGATCTCGCGGCGCACCCGGCTGATCGTGCTGGGCAGCTTTCCCGGCGCGGCCTCGCTGGCGGCCGGCCAGTACTACGCCCACCCGCGCAATCAGTTCTGGTCGCTGCTCGCCGCGCTGTGGCAGGAGGACCTGGTGGCTCTGCGCTACGCACGGCGATTGCAGCGGCTGCGCAGTCATGGCCTCGGCGTGTGGGACGTGTATGCCGCCTGCCGGCGTGATGGCAGCCTGGACAGCGCTATCCGCGACGCGCAGTTCAATGACCTCGCCGGCCTGCGCCAATCCGCGCCGGGCCTGGTGGCGGTGGCACACAACGGCGGTGAATCGGCGCGCGCGATGCGCTTCACCGCGGCGCTCGGCCTGCCGGTGTTTCGCCTGCCTTCCACCAGCCCGGCCAATGCCAGCTGGTCCTTCGATCGCAAGCTCGAGGCCTGGCGCCGCGTGTTCGAGGCCTGCGGCGTCGCCGGGTCGTGAGTTTGCGCAGCCGTCTCAAGCGGTCATCACCGGGATCTTGCCGATCTTCGCCTGCCACTCCCGCGGCCCGGTGTCGTGCACGCTGCTGCCATCGGAGGCGACGGCCACCGTCACCGGCATGTCCTTGACATCGAACTCGTAGATCGCTTCCATGCCCAGGTCGGCGAAACCGACCACCTTGGCCTGCCGGATGGCCTTCGCGACAAGGTAGGCAGCACCGCCCACCGCCATCAGGTAGGCGCTCTTGTGCTTCTTGATGGCCGCCACGCCGGCGGGCCCGCGCTCGGCCTTGCCGATCATGCCGATCAGGCCCGTGTGCGCCAGCATCATCTCGGTGAACTTGTCCATGCGCGTGGCGGTGGTCGGGCCGGCCGGGCCGACGACCTCGTCACGCACCGGATCCACCGGGCCGACGTAGTAGATGACGCGGTTGGCAAAGTCCACCGGCAGCGTCTCGCCCTTGGCCAGCATGTCCTGGATGCGCTTGTGCGCGGCGTCGCGGCCGGTGAGCATGCGGCCGTTGAGCAGCAGCGTCTGCCCCGGCTTCCACGACGCGACTTCCTCGCGCGTCAGCGTGTCCAGGTCGACCTGCTTCGACTTCTCATAATCCGGCGCCCAGTGCACGTCGGGCCACAGGTCCAGGCTCGGCGGGTCGACATAGGCCGGGCCGCTGCCATCGAGCACGAAGTGCGCATGCCGCGTGGCCGCGCAGTTCGGGATCAGCGCCACCGGTTTGCTCGCGGCATGCGTCGGGTACATCGCGATCTTCACGTCCAGCACCGTGGTCAACCCGCCCAGGCCCTGCGCGCCGATGCCCAGTGCGTTGATCTTGTCGCACAGCTCGATGCGCAGCTCCTCGGTCTTGTTGCGCGGCCCGCGCGCTTTCAGCTCGAACATGTCGATCGGGTCCATCAGCACTTCCTTGGCCATCAGCATCGCCTTCTCGGCCGTGCCACCGATGCCGATGCCCAGCATGCCCGGCGGGCACCAGCCGGCACCCATCGTCGGCACCGTCTTCATGACCCAGTCGACCACGCTGTCGCTGGGGTTGAGCATGACGAACTTGCTCTTGTTCTCGCTGCCACCGCCCTTTGCCGCCACCTGCACATCGACGGTATGGCCCGGCACCACGCGCATGTGCACCACGGCGGGCGTGTTGTCCATGGTGTTCTTGCGCTCGAACTGCGGGTCGGCGACGATCGACGCGCGCAACAGGTTGTCGGGGTTCAGGTAGCCGCGGCGCACGCCTTCATTCACGGCATCCTCGACGCTGCCGCTGAAACCCTCGAAGCGCACATCCATCCCGATCTTCAGGAACACGTTGACGATGCCGGTGTCCTGGCAGATCGGCCGCTTGCCCTCGGCGCACAGCCGACTGTTGGTCAGGATCTGTGCGATCGCGTCCTTTGCTGCCGGGCTGGCCTCGCCCTCGTAGGCGCGTGCCAGGTGCGCGATGTAGTCGGCCGGGTGGTAGTAACTGATGTACTGCAGCGCGGCGGCCACGCTGTCGATCAGGTCTTGCTGGCGGATGGGGGTGGTCATGGCGGGCGCCTGGCTGGCGATGTGGCGCGGCACGTGGCCGCGGGGCCAGTAAAGTGTAGCGAGTCGCCCGCGCGGCGCCCGCCCACTTGCGCTCAGACGTAGTACAGCACCAGGTAGCCGAGCAGCAGCACCATCACCCACAGTGCCATGCTGCGCGTCGGCCAGGTGCTGGCCAGCCAGCCCTCCGCGCCCACCACGCGCCGCAGCGTGGTTTGCGCCCTGGCGGCCAGGTGCGCCAGCGAAGCGCCGAGACCGACCCGTGCCCAACCCGTTGCCAGCCCCTGCCAAAGCCGCGGGAGCAGCCGACGCCAGACCCAATCGCTGTCCAATGTGATCGTCAACGTGCGCTTCAGGTAGGGCAGCATGACGAAAAAGGCCAGGCCGGCGAAGAGCAGCAATTGCAGCTGCGTCACCACGTGCGCGCCGGTGTAGGGCTGGTAGTCCACCGCATACGGCAACCACGCGTACAGCGGCTCGTACCAGATGCCCAGGGCCACGCACAGGAAGGCGAAGAGCGATCATCGCCCAGCGCATGCTGGCCGGCGGGTCGGCCGGACGCAGCCCCGAATCTTTCTGGAAGAAGACGAACCACGGAAACTTGATGCCGGCGTGCAGGAACACGCCCGCCGAAGCCGCGGCCAGCAGCAGCCAGATCGTCAGCAGATGCTGGTCGGCAGCGGCCTGCGCGATCATCGATTTGGAGATGAAGCCCGAGGTCAGCGGGAACGACGAGATCGCCAGCGCGCCGATCGTGCCGCAGATCGTCGACACCGGCATGCTGTGGAACAGCCCGCCGAGCTCGGAGCATTTGCGTCGCCCGGTCATGTACAGCACCGAGCCGGCCGACATCAGCAGCAGCGCCTTGTAGATGATGTGGGTGAAGGCATGCGCGGCGGCGCCATTGAGCGACATCTCGGTGCCGATGCCGATGCCGACGATCATGAAGCCGACCTGGTTGACGATCGAATACGACAGGATGCGGCGCATGTCGTTTTCCAGCAGCGCATAGACGATGCCGTACAGCGCCATGAACAGCCCCACCCAGATCAGCAGCTCGGTACCCGGGAACCCGCGGATCAGCACGTACACCGCCGTCTTGGTGGTGAAGGCCGACAGGAACACGGTGCCGCTCCACGAGCCTTCGGGGTAGGCGTCGGGCAGCCAGGCCGACAGCGGCGGCGCGCCGGCGTTGACCAGGAAGCCGATCAGGATCAGCCAGTGCGCCGGCGAGTTCAGCGTCATGCGCGTGAACGCGACGCTGCCGGTGTCGACGATGTGGCCGGTGACGCCGGCGAAGAGCAAGACGCCGCCGAGCAGGTGGATCATCAGGTAGCGCCGGCTGGCCTTGTAGGCATCGGCCGTGCCGCTGCACCACAGCACCAGCGTCGATCCCACGGCCATCAGCTCCCAGAAGACGAACACCGTCACCAGGTCGCCGGCCAGCGCCACGCCGATGGCCGAGCCGGCATAGACGAAGGCGGCGGGCACTTCGAAGCGGTTCTTCTGGCCCAGCGCGAACAGCGCACCGCCGGCGGCCATCAGCGCGAAGATGGTGGCGAACAGCCGCGACAGCTTGTCGCCGCGCAGCGGGCTCAGGGTGTGGCCGATGAAGTCGAGCTGCCACACCGCGCCGTCGGGCACGCGCCATACCAGCGCCAGCACCAGCACTGGCAGCGCCACGCTCGCCACCGAGCGCAAGGTACCGCGCAGCCAGGGCAGCAGCAGCGCGCCGACGATCAGCACCAGGCCGGGGTGCAGCACGAGCTCAGTCATCGCCACGGCCGTAGTAGCTGTCGGGGCGCTTCAACCACAGCGCCAGCGCCTTGGCGAAGACGATCATCAGCACGCAGCTGCCAAAGCCGAACCAGGCGGCGAAGCCGAAGACGCCCTCGACCGCGAAGTGCGGATGCAGCGCCACCAGCAGCTGCGCCAGCACCGTCAGCACCAGCACCACCAGGAAGCCGCGCCACAGCCGCTTGACGTTGCGCGGTTGGTCCAGCCAGTGCGTCTTGTCGTCCATGCGTCAACCCTTGCCCAACAGCTGCCGCGCCAGTGCCAGCGGCAGTTCGGGCATGAAGAACAGCCACACCGTGCCCGCGGCGGTCAGGCTCAGCGCGACCACCATCGGCAGCGGCGCCTCGCCATGCGGATGCTCGTCATCACTTTTCGACGGGGCGACGAAGAAGGCGCGATAGATGATGGGCAGGAAGTAGCCCGCATTCAGCAGCGTGCTCAGCGCAATCACCGCTACCGCCAGCCAATGCTGCGAGGCCATCGCGCCGCTGAGCATGTACCACTTGGACACGAACCCCGCGGCCGGCGGCAGGCCGATCATCGACAGCGCGCCGATGGCGAAGGCGCCCATCGTCCACGGCATGCGCCGGCCGATGCCGTCGAGCTGGCTGACCTCGGTCTTGTGCGCCGCGGTGTAGATCGAGCCGGCGGCGAAGAACAGCGTGATCTTGCCCAGCGCATGCGCCGCGATGTGCAGCACCGCGCCGATCACCGACAGCGGCGCCAGCAGCGCCGCGGCCATGACCACATAGGACAGCTGGCTGATGGTGGAGTAGGCCAGCCGGCGCTTCAGGTTGTCGGCATGCAGCGCCACCACCGACGCGCTGATGATGGTGAAGCCGGCCACCACCACCAGCCAGTCGGCCGCGCCATGGGCGCCCGACAGCGCCAAGGTGTCCAGCCCGAAGACATAGACGATAACCTTGACGACAGTGAACACACCCGCCTTGACCACCGCCACCGCGTGCAGCAGCGCCGACACCGGCGTCGGCGCGACCATCGCCGCCGGCAGCCAGCGGTGCACCGGCATCAGCGCCGCCTTGCCGATGCCGAACATGCACAGCGCCAGCAGCGCGGCCAGCGCGCCGTGGCCGAGCTTGCCGGCGAGGATGCCGCCGGGCGCGAAATCGGTGGTGCCGGCGACGAACCACACCGCTACCAGCGCCGGCAGCAGGAAGACGATCGAGGTGCCCATCAGCAGGCCGATATACACGCGCCCGCCTTGCCGCGCCGCTTCGCTGCCCTGGTGCGTGACCAGCGGGTAGGTGACCAGCGTCAACAGTTCGTAGAAGACGAACAGCGTGAACAGGTTGCCGGCGAAGGCGATGCCCATCGTCGCCGCCAGCGCCAGCGCGAAGCAGACATAAAAGCGCGTCTGGTGCGACTCGCGGTTGCCACGCATGTAGCCGATCGAATACAGTGAATTGACGATCCACAGGCCCGAGGCGATCAAGGCGAAGAGCATGCCCAGCGGCTCGAGCACGAAGGCCAGATCCAGACCCGGCAGCACCGCGAGCAGCCGCAGTTCGGGGCGGCCGCCGGCCAGCACGCCCGGCAGCAGCGACACGACGCAGCCCAGCAGCGCGGCGGCAGTGCACAGCGTGATGGCTTCGCGCAGGTTCGGCCAGCGGCCAGCCAGCGCGATCAGCACGGCACCGCCCAGCGGCACCCCCAGCGCGGCTTGCACGGCCTGCTCGGCGCCGAGCATCAGGGCTTGCCTCCGAGCAGTTGCGCGGCCGCCGCGGCGGCCGAACCGACCGTGAACTGCGTGACCAGGCCGAAGTACACCGTCGCTGCGACCAACAGCAACGACGGCGCCAGCATTGACCAGGGCGCTTCGCCGGCCTGGGCGCAGTCCTTGCGCGGTTCGCGCAGGTAAGCCGCTTCGACGAAGCGCCAGACATAGGCCACCGCCAGCAGCGACGAGGCGACGATCAGGAACACCAGCCACCATTGGCCCTGTTCCAGCGCGGCGCGCAGCAAGTACCACTTGCTGACGAAGCCGGCAGTGCCGGGCACGCCGATCAGCGACAGCCCGCACAGCACGATGCCGGCGCTGGTCAGCGGCATGATCCTGCCCAGCCCCTGGATGCGCGCCAGCGAGGTGCCGCCCACGCGCAGCGCCACGCCACCGAGCAGCATGAACACCGCGCCCTTGGTCACGCCGTGGTTGAACAGGTGCACGATGGTCGCCGTCAACCCGGTCGTGGAGTTGAAGGACAGGCCGAGGATGATGTAGCCGATCTGGCCGACGCTGGAATAGGCGAAGAGGCGTTTCAGGTCGGCCTGGAAGACGGCGATGGCCGAGGCGACGAACATGCCCGCCAGCGCCAGCAGCAGCATCACCTCCTGCATCGGCAGTTGTCTGAAGACCTCGGCGCCGCCGAACACCGAGTAGTAAAAGCGCAGCAGCACGTACACCGCCACCTTGGTCGCGGTGGCGGAAAGGAAGGCCGCCACCGACGACGGCGCATAGGCATAGGCATTGGGCAGCCACTGGTGCAGCGGGAACAGCGCCAGCTTCAGCGAGATGCCCACCGTCAGGAAGGCCAGCGCCGCCAACACCGGTCGCGTGCCCTGCACACTGGCGATGCGCCGGCCCATGTCGGCCATGTTCAGCGTGCCCGTCATCAGGTACAGCAAGCCCACGCCGACGACGATGAAGGTGGCGCCGATGGTGCCCATGATCAGGTACTGGTACGACGCGAACAGCGCGCGCCGGTCGCGCCCGAGGGCGATCAGCACGTAGGTGGACAGGGCCGAGATCTCGAGGAAGACGAAGACGTTGAAGGCATCGCCGGTGATGACGATGCCCAGCAGCCCGGCCAGGCACAGCAGGAACATCGTGTAGAACAGGTATTGCTGGTTCTGTGCGATTTCGTCATCGGTGCTGCGCCGCGTGTAGGGCAGCACGACCGCGGCGATGCCCGACACCAGCACCAGCACGAAGGACGACAGGCGGTCCACGCGGTATTCGATGCCCCAGGGCGGTGGCCAGTTGCCGATGGCATAAGACAGCGTGCCCTGGCCTGACACCTGCTGCCACAGGGCCAGCGACACCGCCAGCGCAAACCAGCTCGCGGCCAGCGCGACGACGAAGGCCAGATCGCGACGCCGCAACAGCACCGTCAGCGGCGCGGCCAGCAAGGGCACGACCACCTGCAGCGCGGGCAGGTGCGCGGTCCAGGTCACAGCCAGGCCCCGCGCGCTGCGCGGTTCGCAATGGGCGCTTGGGAACGGCCCGGCGCGCTCATGCTCGAGGCTTGTCCGCCGGCGGCAGATCGGCGGCCAGGATTTCGTCCTCCTCGATGCTGCCGTAGGCTTCGCGGAGGCGTACCACCAGCGCCAGGCCCAGCGCCAGCGTGGCCACGCCGACGACGATCGCCGTCAGGATCAGCACATGCGGCAACGGGTTGGAATACAGGCTGAACGACTCGGCGATGATCGGCGCCGTGCCGCCGACCACCTTGCCCGGTGCGATGTAGAGCAAATACACCGAGGTCTGGAAGATGCCCAGTCCGACCAGCTTCTTGATCAGGTTGCCGCGCGCGATGACGATGAACAGTCCGGCCACCATCAGGAAGATGGTCACGAAATAGCTGAAATGGCTGAACAGCCCGGCATCGGCCTTCATGCGGCCCTCGCGGCTCGGCCGGTCATTCTTCGTCCATGCGCCCGCGGTCGGCGAACATGTAGAAGATCTTCAGCATCACGCCCGACACGGTGACGGCCACGCCCGCCTCGACCCAGAAGATGCCGCGGTGCTGGCCGTGCACCGGGTCGTGGTCGAGCACGAAGTAGTCGAGGAAATGCCCGCCGAGCAGCAGCCCGGCGACGCCGACGCCGCCGTAGATCAGCACGCCGATGGCCATCATCGATTCGACGATCGGCTCGGGCACGACCTTGCGCGTGTCCGCCAGGCCGAAGATCAGCGCATAGAAGATCACCGACGCGGCGGCGATGACCCCCGCCTGGAAGCCGCCGCCGGGGCCGAAATCGCCGTGGAACTGCACGTACAGCGCAAACAGCAGGATGAACGGGATCAGCAGCTTGGCCACCACCCGCAGGATCAGGTCGTGCCTCATCGCTGGCGGTCCTGGCGGCGCCGCCGCAACAGCACCACGACGCCGGCGCCGGCGGTGAAGACGACGGTGGTCTCGCCGAAGGTGTCATAGCCGCGGTAACTGGCGAGCACGGCGGTGACGATGTTGGGCACGCCGGTTTCGGTCAGACCGTCGTTCAGGTAGCGCGGTGCGACGTGCCGGTGGATCGGCGCCTCGGCATTGGCAAACTCGGGCAGACCCAGCGAGCCGTAGACCAGCGCCGCACCCACGGCCGCCGACACCAGCAGCGGGCCCCACGGCCGGTGCGCGGGCTTGGCTTCGTCGCTGCGGCACAGGTGCAGCGCGCCGAGCAGCAGCACGGTCGACAGGCCGGCGCCGACCGAGGCCTCGGTCATGGCCACGTCCACCGCGTCCATGGCCACCAGCACGGTGGCCATCAGGAAGCTGTAGGCGCCGGACAGCAGCACCACGGCGAACAGGTTGCGGCTGCGCACCAGCGCCAGCACGACCATGGCCATCAGCACCAGCAGGGCATTGATGATCAGCGTTTCGATGACGGCTCCTGTGCATCGTGCAGCAGGGGTTGCAGGCCTCGGACGAGCGCGGCGCGCACCAGCGCATGGGTGGCGGTGGGACTGGCAAACAACAGCAGCAGGCCGAGCATTGCCAGCTTGGCGCCGATCAGCGTCAGCCCGGCCTGCAGCAGCAGGCCCAGCAGAATGAAGCCGGCGCCCAGCGTATCGACCACGCTGGCGGCATGCACGCGGGTATAGAAGTCGGGCATGCGCAGCAGCCCGAGTGCGCCGATGACGCAGAACAGGCCGCCGACGATCAGGCAGGCCCAGCTGAGCAGGTCGATCAATGCGCTCATTTGGCGGCCTCTTCGGGTGCGAGGCCGGCATCGCCGAGGTCGCCGTTGCGGATGAACTTCAACACCGCGATCGTGCCGATGACATTCAGCAGCCCATAGACGATCGCCAGGTCGAGGAACTCCGGCCGGCCGGTGAGAAAGCCGATCACCGCCAGCAGCAGCATGCAGGCGGTGCCGATGGTGTTGGCGGCCTGCGCCCGGTCGAACACGCTGGGCCCGCGTGCCGCGCGCAGCACGGCCAGCAGCAAGGTCACCAGCAACGCCAGCGCCGCGGCGGCGAACATCATGCCGGGGCCTCGCAGGCGCTGATGCGACGGTCCATGTCGCTGTCGATCGTGCCCTCGGCGCCGCTGCGCGTCAGCCCGTGCACCAGGAACTCGCCGGCGGCCGCCTCCACCGTGATCGTGCCCGGCGTCAGGGTGATCGAATTGGCATGCACCACCAGGCCCACGTTGGTCCTTTGTGTCGGCTTGAAGCGCACCAGCGTCGGGCTGATCGGCAGCCGCGGCTGCAGGATGATCAGGCTCACCGCCCAGCCCGACTTCAGGATCTCCTTCAGCAGCCAGGCCCAGTAGCCCAGCAGCCGGGGCACCAGACGCAGCGGATGGCCTTCGCCGTCGAGCACACGCATGCGACGCGCGATCCACGCCACCGCCAGCGCCGAGCCCACCCCCGCCGACAACAGGAAGGGCGTGAAGTAGCCCGACAGCAGCAGCCAGAAGGCAAACAGCGTGATGACGAGACTGGCCGAATAGATCATCGCGTGGGCGGCGCCGGCGCCGCCGGTTTGAACTCGACGGGCAGTGTAGTGCCACTGCCCGCGCGACCCTGTCAGGGCATGCCCTGCGTGGGCGCGGCGAGGCGATGGCGTGCGTCGCGCGTCAGTGCTCGGCGGCGCCGGCCCGCCTGGCCTGAGGCATCAAGCGGTCGGTGGCGGCGATGGCCAGGGCCGACAGCAGGAAGGTGACGTGGATCAAGGTTTGCCACAACAGCACCTTCTCGGTGTAGTTCTCGGCGTTGATGAAGGTCTTCAGCAGGTGGATCGAGCTGATGCCGATGATGGCCGTGGCCAGCTTGACCTTCAGCACCGAGGCGTTGACGTGGCTCAGCCATTCGGGCTGGTCGGGGTGGCTTTCCAGCCGCATGCGCGAGACGAAGGTCTCGTAGCCGCCGACGATGACCATGATCAGCAGGTTGCTGATCATCACCACGTCGATCAGCGCCAGCACCACCAGCATGATGATGGTCTCGTTCAGGCTGGTGACGGCTTCCCTGCTCTTGTAGCCGATGCTGCCGACCAACTTTTCCAGCGCCGCGGTATTGCCGAAGGCGGCCTCGATCAGGTGCGTCAGCTCGACCCAGAAATGAAAGACATACACCGCCTGTGCCAGGATCAGGCCCAGGTACAGCGGCAGCTGCAACCAGCGGCTGGCGAAGATCAGGTTGGGCAGTGGGGGCAGGCGGCTGGGTGCGAGCTTGGGCGGGGTGGACATGTGGGCCTGTCAGGATTTTTTCTCGGGGATCGCGCGGTTGCCGTAAATTGTAGAGGTGCGATCCTTTCTCCCAGTGCGCACGTGCGGAGTAAGGCCATCGTCAGAGCGCGCGCTTAACTTGCGCGACATTGCGATCACAAGCCATCAGGAGACTTTCATGTCCACAGCGTCCACCGCCCCCGCCTTGCCCGTCTACCCGCCCAGCGAGGCCGCGATGAAGGGCGCCTGGGTTTCCGGCATGCCGGCCTACGAGGCCCTGGTGAAGAAGGCCGAGACCGACTACGAAGGCTATTGGGCCGACCTGGCGCGCGAGTTCGTGACCTGGAAGACGCCGTTCACGAAGGTGCTGGACGAGAGCAACGCCCCCTTCTTCAAGTGGTTCGAGGACGGCACGCTGAACGTCTCCTACAACTGCCTGGACCGCAACGTCGAGGCTGGCAAGGGCGACAAGGTGGCGATCATCTTCGAGGCCGACGACGGCAAGGTCACGCGCGTCAACTACAAGGAACTGCTGGCGCGCACCTGCCAGCTGGCCAACGCGCTGAAGTCGCGCGGCGTGAAGAAGGGCGACCGCATCGTCATCTACATGCCGATGAGCATCGAGGGCGTGGTCGCGATGCAGGCCTGTGCGCGCATCGGCGCGATCCACTCGGTGGTGTTCGGCGGCTTTTCGGCGCAATCGGTGCGCGACCGCGTGCAGGACGCCGGCGCGGTGATGATCATCACCGCCGACGAGCAGCTGCGCGGCGGCAAGGCGCTGCCGCTGAAGGCCATCGTCGACGAGGCCATCGCGCTGGGCGGCTGCGAAAGCCTGAAGGACGTGGTGGTGTACAGGCGCACCGGCGGCAAGGTCGCCTGGGACAAGTCGCGCGACCGCTGGCTGCACGAGTTCACCTACGACCTGCCCACCACCTGCGAGCCCGAGTGGGTCGACGCCGAGCACCCGCTGTTCCTGCTCTACACCAGCGGCTCCACCGGCAAGCCCAAGGGCGTGCAGCACAGCAGCGGCGGCTACCTGCTGCATGCCGCGCTGACGACGAAGTGGACCTTCGACCTGAAGGACGACGACGTCTTCTGGTGCACCGCCGACATCGGCTGGGTCACCGGCCACAGCTACATCACCTATGGCCCGCTGGCGCTGGGCGCGACCGAGGTGGTGTTCGAAGGCGTGCCCACCTATCCCGACGGCGGGCGCTTCTGGCAGACGATCCAGAAGCACAAGGTCAGCGTGTTCTACACCGCGCCGACGGCGATCCGCTCGCTCATCAAGATTGCCGAGGGCAACCTGGCGGTGCACCCGGACAAGTACGACCTCAGCAGCCTGCGCATACTGGGCACGGTGGGCGAGCCGATCAACCCGGCGGCATGGGAGTGGTACTACAAGCATGTCGGCGGGGGCCGCTGTCCGATCGTCGATACTTTCTGGCAGACCGAGACCGGCGGCCACGTGATCACGCCGCTGCCGGGGGCGACGCCGCTGGTCCCGGGTTCGTGCACGCTGCCCTTCCCGGGGATCATGGCGGCGGTGGTCGACGAGACCGGCAAGGAGGTGCCCTGGGGCTCGGGCGGCATCCTGGTGATCAAGAAGCCCTGGCCGAGCATGATCCGCACCATCTGGGGCGACCCGGAGCGCTTCAAGAAGAGCTACTACCCCGAGGACTTCAAGGGCAAGTACTACCTGGCCGGCGACGGCGCGATCCGCGATGCGCAGACCGGTTACTTCACGATCACCGGGCGCATCGACGACGTGCTCAACGTGTCGGGCCACCGCATGGGCACGATGGAGATCGAAAGCGCGCTCGTCAGCTGCACCGAACTGGTGGCCGAAGCGGCGGTGGTCGGCCGGCCGGATGACACCACCGGCGAAGCGATCTGTGCCTTCGTCGTGCTCAAGCGCACGCGGCCCGGCGGCGATGAGGCCAAGGCGATCGCCAAGCAGTTGCGCGACTGGGTCGGCAAGGAGATCGGCCCGATCGCCAAGCCCAAGGACATCCGCTTCGGCGACAACCTGCCGAAGACACGCTCGGGCAAGATCATGCGCCGCTTGCTGCGTTCACTGGCGAAGGGCGAGACCATCACGCAGGACACCAGCACGCTGGAAAACCCAGCCATCCTGGAACAGCTGGGGCAGGCCTACTGAGGCGGCTTCGCTGCCGGGCCGAGTTTTGACAGGTACTTCATCCCCGGACCCAGACGGCGGATTCGATGCGTGGGCCTGCACTTTCAGTCCACGCGCCGTACCGGCGCCGGCTCCGCCGCCGCATCGGCGCGTGCCACCGGCGGCTCCTCGTCACCGCCGCGCCCGACCTCGGCCGCCTGGCGCTGCCGCTGCACCACGCGGTCGCCCGGCGTGCGGTCGAGCAGCAGCCGCGTCACGTCGGGCCGGGCGTAGTGGCCGGCCGGATCGGCGGCGGCCTTGGCCAGCGAGATCATGCCCAGGTCCAGATCGGCATAGACGATGCCTTCGCTGCCTTCGGGCAGGGGCTCGTGCATCAGCTGGCCGTCGGGCGCATAGATGCAGGTGAAGCCGCCGCCGGCCAGCAGCAACTGACGCTTGGTGGCGTCGGTGCCGCACAGCATCTCGATCATCTCCGGCGACACCGTTGCGCAGGGCGCGAGCACGAAGCACTGGCCCTCGACCGCATAGATGCGGCTGGCGGCGTTGTTGACCTCCGGCCCTAGCGCATAGGCACCGCCGCGGTACAGCGAGAAACTCGGCCAAGCAGCGACATGTACTTGCTCGTTCTGGGCGTACATCGCGTACTTCGACAGCGGTTGCAGATGCTCCCAGCAGCACAGCGCGCCGACGCGGCCGAGCGGCGTATCCCACACCGTCAGGTCGCTGCCGTCGCCTTCGCCGAAGACGGTGCGCTCGACATGCGTGGGCTTGAGCTTGCGCCGCATCGCGACTGTCTCGCCGTCGGCACCGATGATCCACTGGCCCATGTACAGGCTGCCGCCGTGCTTCTCGCTGTGGCCCATCACGACCATGATCGAATGCCGCTTGGCCGCCTGGGCGATGCGGTCGGCCGGCGGCGTGCCATAGACCAGCGAATGGTCGTGATAGCGCTGGATGAACTGCATGCCCCAGGCGGGAGAGTCCAGCCAGATGAACCAGGGGTAGCCGGGCAGCCAGGTTTCAGGGAAGGCGATCAGCTTCGCGCCGTTGGCGGCGGCTTCGCCGATCAAAGCGATGGCCTTGTCGATCGAGGCGTCGAGGTCGAGAAACACCGGCGCGGCCTGGATGGCGGCGGCGCGGAACTTCGGATGCGTGGCGGGCATGGTGTTCTCCAGCAGGGCGGTTGTCGCTCCCCATCGATGCTAGGCCTGCGACTCGGGTGGCGCTTGCCTGAGCGTGGCGCCCCACTTGACTGACAGGCGCAAACGCTGGCACGCCGCGAATGCAAGGTCTATGCTGCGGAATGCCCCGCCTGTTGAGCACCGCCGATGTCGCCGAGCGCGAGCGCCTGGCCTATTGGACCGACATGGTCTGCGATGCCTACGTGCAGCTGGAGTGCGACCCTTCAGCCGGTGCGGACACGATCGTCGGCGAGATCAGGGTCGACCGGCTGGCGACGCTGGAATTGTCGCGCGTCACCAGCACCGCGCAGCAGGTGCGTCGCACGCCGGCAAGGATCGCCCGCGCATCGGAGGACTATTTCCTGGTCAGCATCCAGACGCACGGTCGCGGCCGCGTATCACAGGACGGGCGCGACGCACTGCTCGAGCCGGGGGACTTTGCCCTGTACGACAGCACGCGCCCCTACACCTTGAGCTTCGACGATGCCTTCCAGCAGTACGTGCTGATGTTGCCGGGGCCATCGCTGCGCACGGCGCTGCGCCGCACCGAGAGCCTGACCGCCACCACGGTGAGCGGGCAGCGCGGCGCCGGGCACCTGATGATCGGCATGATCCGCGCCCTGGCCGCCGACATCGACGCGCTGGCGCCCGAGTCCGCCGCGGCGGTGGCCGACAGCGTGACGCAGATCCTGGTGGCCGGTCTGGCGGCGCTGCCGGCGGCGCATGGCGAAGCCTTGTCGCGGAGTCAGGGCTTCCATCGTGAGCAGGTGCGTGCGCTGGTGCGCGAGCGGCTGCGCGATCCCGCGCTCAACGTGGTCGAGATCGCCCGCTGCCTGCGACTGTCGCCGAGCACGCTGCATCGCGCCTGGGCCGGCGAGGCCTGTTCATTGTCGGACTGGATCTGGGCGCAGCGGCTCGATGCGGCGCGGCGCGATTTGTGCGACCCGGCGCAGGCGGCATGCAACGTCAGCCAGATTGCCTTTTCTTGGGGATTCAACGACGCGGCGCATTTCAGCCGCGCCTTCCGCGCGCGCTTCGGCTGCGCGCCCAGCGACCTTCGTCCCTAACGAGCGCCGAGCACCCAGTTCGCCAGTTGCTTCGCCTCGGCCGGGCTGACTTTCGGGTTGGCCGGCATCGGCACCGCGCCCCACACGCCCGAGCCGCCCTTCATGATCTTTTGTGCCAGCTTGTCCACCGCATCGCGCTGCCCGGCGTATTTGGCGGCCACGTCCTTGTAGGAAGGGCCGACGATCTTCTTGTCGATGGCATGGCAGGCCATGCACGTCTTCTGCTGCGCCAATTCGGCACTGGCGAACGCTGCCTGTGCCGGCCCCAGGGCGGCCAGCAAGGCGATCGCGATCGGTGCTTTCATGATTTCCTTTGCGTTGGCGAGGCGGCGGCTGTACTACATTTCCTTCGCGTATTGTAAAAGCGCGGTTTTCTGTGCCCATGCCGCGCGGGCATGGCGCAGCGCGAGGAGTCGAGATGGCCTTCATGATTCTGGGCATCGCCTTGCTGGCGATGAAGTTGGCCGAGTTCGGCCCGGTGGCGGCGTGGTCGTGGGGCTGGGTGTTGGCACCGTTCGGCCTGGCGCTGTTGTGGTGGGCCCTGTCGGACAAGCTGGGGCTGACGCAGCGGCGCGCGATGGACAAGATGGAAGAACGGAAAATCGAGCGCCGCAACCGCAACCTGGTGGCGTTGGGCCTGGGACCGGCCCGAAATGTCAAGGCACGGCGCGACAGCCGCTTGCCCGCAGGGGCCGCCGGCAAGCACGCGTCAAGGACCCGGTCGCCGCGGCCGAGGATGCCCGGCGCTGAAGCGGCGCGGCCGCGGTATCAAGCGAACTTGTCGAGCACGGCGCCGCTGCTGGCGCTGGACGCGTTGTGCGCAAACTTGGCGAGCACGCCGCGCGTGTAGCGCGGCGCCGGCTGCTTCCAGGCCGCACGCCGGCGTTTCAGCTCGTCATCGCCGACGTTCAACTGCAGCAGCAATTGGTGCGCATCGATGGTGATGGCATCACCTTCCTCGATCAGCGCAATGTTCCCGCCTTCATAGGCTTCGGGTGCCACATGGCCGACCACCATGCCCCAGGTGCCGCCTGAAAAGCGCCCGTCGGTGATCAGCCCGACCGATTCGCCCAGCCCCTGGCCGATCAGGGCCCCGGTGGGTGCCAGCATCTCCGGCATGCCGGGGCCGCCCTTGGGCCCCAGGTAGCGCAGCACCATCACGTCGCCGGCAACGATCTTCTTGGCCATGATGGCGGCCAGTGCCGACTGCTCGTCGTCGAAGACGCGCGCCGGGCCGGTCATGACCGGGTTCTTCAGGCCGGTGATCTTGGCCACGCAGCCTTCGGGCGCCAGGTTGCCACTCAACACCGCCAGATGGCCCGCCGCATACATCGGCCGGGTCGTCGGCCGGATCACGTCCTGGTCGGCGCGTGGCACGGTGGGAATGTCGGCCAGCACCTCGGCCAAGGTCTGGCCACTGATGGTCATGCAGTCGCCGTGCAGCAAGCCGGCGGCGAGCAGCGTCTTCATTACCTGCGGGATGCCGCCGGCCTTGTGCAGGTCGACCGCCAGGTACTTGCCGCTGGGCTTCAGATCGCACAGCACCGGCACCTTGCGCCGCACGCGCTCGAAGTCGTCGATGGTCCACTCCACCTCGGCGGCATGCGCGATGGCCAGGAAGTGCAGCACCGCGTTGGTCGAGCCGCCGGTGGCCATGACCACGGCGATGGCGTTTTCCAGGCTCCTGCGGGTGACGATGTCGCGCGGCTTCAGATCGCGCTTGACCGCCTCGACCAGCACGCGCGCCGATTCCTTCGCGCTCTTCACCTTCTCGTCGTGCACGTTGGCCATGGTGCTGCTGTAGGGCAGGCTCAAGCCCAGCGCCTCGAAGGCCGAGCTCATGGTGTTGGCGGTGTACATGCCGCCGCAGCTGCCGGAGCCCGGGATGGCTCGGCGCTCGATCTGGCAGAAGTCTTCCTCGCTCATGTTGCCCGCGCTGAACTGGCCGACGGCCTCGAACACGCTGACGATGTTCAGGTCCTGCCCCTTGTAGTGGCCGGGCAGGATGGTGCCGCCGTAGACGTAGATCGCCGGCACGTTGGCGCGCAGCATGCCCATCATGCCGCCGGGCATGTTCTTGTCGCAGCCGCCGATGACCAGCACGCCGTCCATCCACTGGCCGCCGACGCAGGTCTCCACGCAATCGCTGATGACCTCGCGCGACACCAGGCTGTACTTCATGCCTTCGGTGCCCATGGCCATGCCGTCGCTGATGGTCGGCGTGCCGAACACCTGCGCGTTGGCGCCGGCCTCTTTCAGCCCCTCGATGGCCGCGTCGGCCAGCACCTGCAGCCCCGAGTTGCACGGTGTGATCGTCGAATGGCCGTTGGCCACGCCGATCATCGGCTTCTGGAAGTCGTCGCCTTCGTAGCCCATGGCGTAGAACATCGAGCGGTTGGGCGCACGGGCCACGCCTTCGGTGATGTTCTTCGAACGGCGGTTGTAGTTCATTGCAGATCCTTCGCGACGGCAAGGGGCGCCAGTATCGAGGCGCCATCGAAGCGGTGTCCAATATATTATTAGATCGAAAAGCATCCAAATGATGTATCAATGATCGAGTTGCGCACGCTGCGCCAATTCGTCGCCGTGGCCGAGGAACTGCACTTCAGCCGCGCCGCGTCGCGCCTGCACATGACGCAGCCACCCCTGAGCCTGGCCATCCAGGGGCTCGAGCGCGACATGGGTGCCGCGCTGTTTGTCCGCACGCAACGCTCGGTGGCATTGAGCCCGGCCGGCGCGGCATTGCTGCCGCGCGTGCGAAGGCTGCTGGCCGAGGCAGAGACGCTGCCGCGCATGGCGCAGGCCGCGGCTGCGGGGCTGGCCGGCCAGTTGCGGCTGGCCTTCGTCTCCAGCATCGCCTACGGTCCGCTGCCGGGCTGGTTGAGCAGCTTTCGTGCGGCCCACGACGACGTGGCGCTGCAATTGCGCGAAGCCACGCTCGATGTGCAACTGGCGGCCTTCGATGCCGAGGAAATCGATGCCGGCTTCGTGCTGCACGCCCCGGGTGCCGCGCCGCCGGGCTTTGCCGCCTGGGCCGCGCTGCTGGAGCCGCTGGTGCTGGCGCTGCCGCAATCACACCCCGCGGCCGAGCCGCGCAAGCTGGTTTTCGAGCAGGTGGCGGCGCAGCCGCTGCTGATCTTCCCGCGCGACATCGCGCCATCGCTGTACGACGCGGTGCTGGGCTTCTATCGCGCGCACGGCGCCACGCCGCACATCGCGCAAGAGGCGATCCAGATGCAGACGCTGGTGAATCTGGTGTCCAGCGGCATGGGCCTGGCCTGGGTGCCGGCGTCGGTGATGCAACTGCAGCGGCCGGGGGTGGTGTATCGACCCTTGGCCGGCGCGTCGTTGTCGTGCGAAACCAGCTTGATCTGGCGCGAAGGCGCGCCGCCGGTGGTGCAGCGCTTCGTCGGCCATGTGCGTGCGATGCAGCGACAATCGCCGCCTTCGAAAAGAGCCGGAGCGCGTTGATGCTGGTGCATCCTCAGTTCGACCCCGTGGCGCTGTCGCTCGGGCCGGTGCAGATCCATTGGTATGGGCTGACCTATCTGGTGGCCTTCGGCCTGTTTCTGTGGCTGGCATCGCGGCGCGTGCGCTACCCCTGGCTGGCCGAGGCCGGCTGGACGCGCCGCGATGTCGAGGACCTGCTGTTCTATGGCGTCGTCGGCGTCGTCGTCGGCGGGCGCATCGGCTATGCGCTGTTCTACAAGCCGGGCCACTATGCGGCGCACCCGCTCGAGGTGCTGGCAGTCTGGCAGGGCGGCATGTCATTCC
Source organism: uncultured beta proteobacterium (assembly GCA_963837675.1). Taxonomy (GTDB): domain Bacteria; phylum Pseudomonadota; class Gammaproteobacteria; order Burkholderiales; family Burkholderiaceae_C; genus Rubrivivax. The sequence goes on from CAWIOH010000017.1 coordinate 349,474, forward strand.
ATGGCGGACTGCTGGGCGTGCTGGCGGCGATGGCGCTGTTTGCCCGCTCGCGCAGCCGCACCTTCTTGCAGGTCACCGACGTGATCGCGCCCTGCGTGCCCACCGGCCTGGCCTCGGGGCGCATCGGCAACTTCATCAACGGCGAGCTGTGGGGTCGCGCCGCCGATCCCTCGCTGCCCTGGGCGATGGTCTTCCCGCAATCGGGCAGCGACATGCCGCGCCACCCCTCGCAGCTTTACCAGTTCGCGCTGGAAGGGCTGCTGCTGTTCGTGCTGCTGTGGTGGTATGCGAGCAAGCCGCGCGCCACGGGCATGGTTTCGGGCGCGTTTCTGTTCGGCTATGGCATGCTTCCGCTTCATCGCCGAATACTTCCGCGAGCCCGACAGCTTCCTCGGCCTGCGCGCATTGGGCCTGAGCCAGGGCCAATGGCTGAGCCTGCCGATGATCGCCGCCGGCATCGTCCTGTGGTGGTGGGCGCGCGAGCGCGGCGCCCGCGTAACATGAGCGCGATGCGACAGATCTTCCTGGACACCGAGACCACCGGCCTCAACGCCGAAGGCGGCGACCGCATCATCGAGATCGGCTGCGTCGAGATGATCGGCCGCCGCCTGACCGGCGACAACCGCCATTTCTATCTGAACCCGCAGCCGGCCCAGCCACCCCGATGCGCTGCGCGTGCACGGCCTGACCGAGGAGTTCCTGGCCGACAAGCCGCTGTTCGAGGCCGTGGCCGACGATTTGCTGGACTATCTGGCGGGTGCCGAGTTGGTGATCCACAACGCGCCCTTCGACATCGGCTTTCTCGACGAGGAATTGCGTCGCTGTGCCGCAAACCGCGCGTGGCCGAAGTGGCCGCGCAAGTCACCGACAGCTTGCTGATGGCGCGCGAAATGTTTCCGGGCAAGAGCAATTCGCTGGATGCGTTGTGCAAGCGGTTGGAGGTGGACAACTCCAGCCGCGCCCTTCACGGCGCATTGCTGGACGCCGGATTGCTGGCCGAGGTGTACATCTGCATGACCCGTGGGCAGGGCTCCTTGGTCATCGAGGAAGGCGAAGCGCGCGACGCCGCCGGTGGGGTCGAAACGATCGACCTGAGCGGCTTCGAGCTGCCGATCATCCTGCCCAGCGACGAAGAGATGGCGGCGCACCGCGCGCTGCTGGCCGAGATCGCCAGGGCGAGTTCCGGGCAAGCTGCTCTGGCAGGTCGATCTGGCATAATCCGCAGCCTTTCCGGAAGGCGCCGGCGACGGCATTCCGGGCGGTTAGCTCAGCGGTAGAGCACTGCCTTCACACGGCAGGGGTCGCAGGTTCGAACCCTGCACCGCCCACCAAGTTAGTGAACTAAATCAAGGACTTACCAGAAATGGTCGGTCCTTTTTTCATGCTGGTGTCCAAAAAGTGTCGAAAAGTGCTCTCTGAGATGTCGCCGAGATAGTGTGGATTGCGTCGTTGCACAACCGGTATGGGGGCCGGCCGCCAGTATTGCGGTGATCGACCGCGTTCAAAGGACGTCGACCGGGGCTTTGGGCCGGCGCCGCGTTGCGCGCCCCCTTGTCTGTCGCCGCAGTTGTGACGGGCTCGTTCGATGATTTTTCGCCCCAAATTCATCACGGTGACCGCGAGCAACCGGGTCTAAATTCTCAACATTGAGTTGAGGTACGTTGCCATGTTTCAGGCCAGCGCAAGCACCCAGACAAGTCGGCCAAATGCGCCCGAGAGCGACGTACTGCGGATGCCGGCCGTGCTGCGGCAGACTGGACTGGGCCGATCCACGATCTACCGGCTCATCGCGTGCAAACGGTTTCCGCAGCCCGTCAAACTGACAACCCGTGCTGTTGGTTGGCGAAAAGCGGACCTAGACCAGACCTAGACCGTTGGAGTGAATCGCTAACGACTGACTGACGCGCTCTGAGCTTCGTTGCGCGCTATGTCGCGAAATTGGACAGCGCGATCGGATTGCACTCTTGGAAGCAGCCATCGGCGTGCTGCGAGGCCAGTCTGCCCTCGTCGCCGGGCTCGAACATTGGTGACTCTTCTGCGACCGAACCCGTGTTAGCAGAGTCCGACAAAAGGGCCGGCGGCAGCACCTCAATGCCACGGACGGCCAGCTGGCGGAATCGACGACGGTGCGCCGGTCTCGTCAGATCAAAGCGCCGCGTCCTTCAGCTTCTTCAGAGCGCGCGTCTTGATCTTGACGGTCGCAGGCTTGGCTGCGAAAACGCGCTCTTGCTTGGTGAAAGGATCGATGCCCGTGCGCTTCTTCTTCGCCGGCACGTTGATCACGTTGACCTTCAGGAGACCCGGCAGCGTGAACGAGCCCAGGCCCTTCTTGTGCACCGAGGCCAGGATGGTGGCTTCCAGCGAGGCCATGATCGTCCGCACGGCTTTGACATCCACCGCAGTCAACTCGGCCAGGTGAGTGTTCAGGCTGGTCCTGTTGAATGCCGTACTGATGGGCTTCACGGCAGCGGGTTTGGAGGGCGTTGCGGCCTTGACAGCCTTCTTCGCGGGAGCAGCCTTCTTGGCCGGTGCCTTGGTCATCGAATTCTTTGCAGTTGCCATTGAGTGTCGGTGTTGAGAGTTGAAGAGCGCCCCTGTAGAGGGGCGGCGAATTCTAGTCATGGGATGTTCGTGTGCGAAGGAAATGAAGCATGCGGACGCGATATCGCACTTCGATCTTCCGGGCCACACATCGATTTGGATGAACGCCTCGCGGCACAATGACAGGCATGGCAAACATCGCATCCATCCTGAAGACCGAGATCTCCCGCGTGGCACGCAAGGAAGTGCGCGCCGACACCGTGGACCTCAAGAAGGCCTTCGGCGTGTACCGCGCCGAGATCGCCGCATTGAAGAGACGCACACAGGCATTGGAGCGTGAACTTCGCCGCCTGAGCAAGGCGCATGCGAAGGCTGTGCCGGTCGAAGCTCAGGCACAGCCTGCGCAGAAGCTTCGATTCACCGCAAAGGGCTTGGCGTCGCAAAGACAAAGGCTGGGCCTGTCGGCACGAGACTGCGGGTTGTTGGTGGGTGCGTCAGACCAGTCGATCTACAAGTGGGAGGAAGGAAGGGCCCGGCCCCTGGCCAAATACCTGCCGGCCATTGCGACACTGAGAACCCTGGGCAAGAAGGAGGCTGCTGCGCGCTTGGCATCGTTGCGGTAGTTTCCGCTGGGTGCGAGCCGCCGCCATTGATTCTGGCGGCCATCAGGCCTGCCAAACGCCATAGCCGGCCTCACGCAGGCCGATGGCCAGTTCCACCTCCATTTCTTGGGCGGCCTCGTACGGCATCGGGTTGTAGACCTCGTAGAGCGCCGGCAGCAGGCGCAAGCCGTACTTGAAGACAAATCGATTCGCCTGGATGCCCGCCTTGTGCTTGTCGAACCGCAGGTCGGGATCGAGCCCCGTCATGCCGACGTAGACGAAGGGCTTGCCCAGTTGGTGGTCGGGGTTGGCCTTGCGGAAGCTGGGCTCGTTCCACACGGGGTCCGACAACTCGACGACATAGACATGGTGGTGATGACGAGCGGGCCGTGATATCCGTTTCGCGTTCTTTGGCCTCACGGCCAGAATCGGCGCGGCGAGAACGGGCTTTGAATCGCGCGACACAAATCAATTCTCACTGGCGTGGCCGTGAGACCTCTGCTTGCCTGACCTCGAAGCCTTCAGGCCCCCACCACCGGCAAACTTGGAAGGTATGAAGACGGCGAAACGGTGACGTGATGCCATATGCCGCACGTAGCAATGGTTTCGCCGCCAAAAACGAGCGGCAGATTGGTGGCAGGCAATCACCGGGCCAGATGCATGCGCAGGCGGGTTACCGGGCAGGCACCAGTGCGCCCAGCCGCGACCGCGCATGTAGGGGCGCACGCGCACCATCGGCTGGCCGCATTCGGGCGTCGGTGCAGGCAGCAACGAAATGGCTCAAATCGGCGTCGGCGTCAACTCCCGCGCTCTCGGGATCTTCAGCGTGCGGCCGACCTCGTTGTCGGCCTTCAGCCGGTGACTGCAGGCACTGCCGCGGCGGCCAACGACCTGCGCACCGGGTACGGCGGCAGCCCGGCCAAGATATCCCGACCGTAGCGCAACGTCACCAGCCGCGTATCGCACACGGTGATGACCGCCCGGTCGGTGATGGTGCGTACACCGCGCCCCGTCCATTGCGCCAGCTTCATCGCGGCGCGCGGCACGGCGATTTCCGTGAACGGATCGCGTCCCTGTGCGCTCAGCCACTCGGCCAACGCTTCTTCGACCGGCGAGTCGGGAGGAGCGAACGGCAACTTGTCGATCAGCACGTGCTCGCACAGGCGACCCGGCAGGTCGATGCCTTCGCCGAAGGACTGCAGTCCGAAGAGGATGCTGGGCCGGCCGCGCGCAATCCGGCGGCCGTGCTCCTTCAGCAACTCGGTGCGCGAGCGCTCGCCCTGCATCTGCGTCACTTCCTTCAGATCGCCGGGCAGCGCGGCATGGCAGGCCTGCATCTGACGCCTCGAGGTGAACAGCACCAGTTGCCCATAGCGGTGCTCGCGCAACAACGCCGGCAGCGTCTGGCAAAGCTCTTCGGAGAATCCAGGACTCTTCGGCGAGTGCGTCATCGCGGCGATGCGCAGTTCGCCCTGGGTAGCGTAGTCGAACGGCGACTCGACCACCAGGGCGCGTCGCTCGGGGAAGCGGTTCATACCGCTCAAGCGCTCGAAGAAGTCGAAGTTGCCGCACGCGGTCAGGGTGGCCGAGGTGCACACGGCAGCACCGACGTTCTTCCACAAGCCACGCGACAGCAGCTGTGCCGCCGTCATCGGGCTGGCGCACAGCCACATATCGGCGGCACCCGCGCCGACAGCCTTGGGCGCCCCGGCCATCGCCGGTGCATGCTCGACCCATTTGGCCCAGGGCACCGCGCCGTGAGTGGCCCAGGCGTCGAACAGCTGCTGCAGCGTGTCGAGCCGCGCCAGATGCACGCCCAACTCGACGCCGGCGCGAGTCCGCTCGTCACGCTCGGCCGGCGACTTCGACTCGTCGGGCTCGATCAACGCGGCCGCGACGCCTGCCACCACACCGGCGATCGAGCGGATGACGATTTGCAGTTGTTCGCATTCCTGGACGAGCGCTTCGGGTATGCGGCCCTGTGCGAAGCGGTACACCGGCCGGTCAGCGCTGACCCAGTTCGACTCGGCCGCGCAGGTTTCGAGGACCGTCAGCCGGTCGCTGCATGCGCCAATCGTCTGACCGAAGGCAACCGGATCGGGGCGCGCCGAGGCGGGCATTTCACGGCCGTGGCGATTGACCAGAACGCGCAGACTGCCGAGCAGGCTGACGCTGGCGCCAAGCCGGGCGCGGTGCGAAAACTGGTCCGCGGCGATGCCGGGAAGGTGGTGTGCTTCGTCGAACACGAACAAGGTCTCGGCCGGGTCGATCAGGGCGCTGTCGGTGTGCAAGGTGGCAAGGATCAACGCGTGGTTGGCGACCTGCAGCGTGGCGCTGGCCGCGCGGCGGCGTGCCTTGAAGAACGCGCAGCTCTTGAAATGCTCGCATTGCCCGGCATTGCAGGCCTGCGCGTTGGCCTGCACCTGGCGCCAGTCCTGGGGGTCCGGTGGTGGCTCCAGGTTGTCGATGTCGCCGTCCCAGCGGTTGGTCCGCAGCTTCTTCGCCACGCTGGCGAACCAGCGCAAGGCCTGCGCGCTGTCGCGCGGGATCCCCTGCGACTGCCGGCCGAACTCGGCGAATGCGGCCTGATATTCATCGCCCGGCAGGCTCTGCTGGGCATGCTCATTCAGCGCTGCGTCAAGGCGGCTCTCGCAGACATAGCGGCCGCGGCCCTTGAGGATGTCGAAGCGCAGCCCGGGGATGATCTCGGCCAGGCGTGGCAGGTCCTTGTGGACGAGCTGCTCCTGCAAGGCGACGGTCGCGGTCGAAACGACAACGGTCTTTTTCAGCAGCTCGGAAGCGACGATGGCCGCGAGGCAGTAGGCCACGGTCTTGCCGGTGCCGGTGCCGGCTTCGAGCAGTGCCAGGTTGGCGCCCTGGCTGGCTTCGTCATCCGGTCGCCGGGCGCTGAGAAAGGTGAGCAATGCGGCATGCATCATCTGATGCTGACCCGGGCGGGCAACAAAGCCGGGCCAGGCCTTGGCGACCTCGGCGTACAGAAACTCCAGTCGCGCGAGCGCTTTGGTCAGGAGCGCCCGGTCAATGCCGCGGGTCTGCGCATGCGCTGGGGTTGGCAGCTGCGCGCCAATCGAGACGGTGGTTTCGTCGCCAGGCCGCGGCGAAGATCGGATCATCGGCGAATTATCGATCTTGGGATGGCATGTTTCGGCCGCGGGAGCTGCGTCGTCTGACGGCAGCAGTGTCGTTCTGACATGTCGATGACCCATCAGCCCGGTTCGGTCCAGCATCAACATTTGCGACGAGGTGGTGAGCGGGTCGGCGTCGGGCGATCACATGATTTCGACACCGACATGGGTGCATTCGTCAAACGCATTCGTCAAAGGACAGCTCGCCACCGATTTCTGGGCGTTCAACGCCAGCTGGCAGCCCCAGCGGACGACGATCCGCCGGTCAGGCCAACCGAGTACTTCGATGCATACGGCCGGGCACAGCGGTGATGCCGGCGAGATTGCCGCGTCGGTCAGTAAGTCAAAAAGCTGGAAGATCAAACAGGGTGCACTGTGGCGATGTATAGAGTTGCTCGTCCTGGCCGCCTACCTGCAACGGCGCTCGAAGCTCCATCGTTCCTGCATCGTTCGAAGTCACGACCCAGGCTTCGTCACCACCGGCAATGATCGATGCGAGATCCTGAGCCGAAGAGCCAGTGCCCGATGTCAGTTCGATTCGCCCATCAGGCAGGGTCTCGATCAAATGCACCAGGCGTTCGCTGATCTCGGTGAGTTCCGAATTCCAGCGAACTGCAGTCACTGCGAAGCGGCTCACGCCGAAGTTCCAGTCCGCTTCCGGTCTACGTCCCCCAGCGCGTAACGCTCAACGAAGAGTTGCAGCACCTCGTTCCACGGGGCGCCGGGTTCTCCGAATGCAGCGCGTATCAAACCCCCGAAGGGGCTGGTTTCGTCGGTCCAGTCGTCGAAGGGCTGGCCGTGAACCTCGAAGTGGGGCGACGTTTCGTCACGCCGTGTCATAGCCAGGTCCAGGATGTCGATAGCGGGGGCGTGTCCTCGCGTGCGTGCCAAGGCCACGGCTTTGTCGATGATTGCTTGGGCTTCGCTGTCTGCCATGGGGCCGGGATCGTAGTGCCGCTTCATCTAGACAACGGCATCCTCACTGCAAAGAACGAAAACGTCTGAAAGCTCCAAATCATCCATAGGTGGTGACGATGCGGACGGTCACTGCCCAGTGTCCCTTGGGGCATCCGGCTTCGGTGGGAACAGCTCGTCGAAAAGATCGTAAGGCAACGTGTCGGGGTCTTCGGTCACATCCGCGCCATCCAACAAGTCAAACGACGACCTCACCCAAGCGCCCTGAAGAGACTTCAGGCAAATCCTGGCCCTGCTTGGGGGCAGCCGGCGTAGCCTCGTTGACCCACTCCCCCATGGGAGCGCTGTCGCTGATGCGCCAGACCTTCTTCACCGGGACCGTTGTCTTCTTAGGCCGGAACATGTGCCATCCCAGGGCTACGCCCCCACTTTCAGGCGTGGCTGCAATTGCATCGGGTGAGAGATGAACCGATTGAATTCGTGCATGCGATTGCGGATGTCGGACCTCTCAGCTGGCACATAAGCCAAGGTCCGCTGTCCAGGGTGCGGGATCAGCGCCGCGGTCGGTTCGGTGCGGCGAAGGCATCGTAGGGGATCGCTCATGCTTCACTATCCCAACATTTCGGTCATTCCCATGTAGGAGAGAACCGCAGCCTACAGGGGTTGGACGGCTCCCATGGCCTTCGCCTGGCGACGATTCGCCCCAGGCCACCAGCCAGCGTCTGCACGCTACGGGGCGACTCGAACCGATGGACCGCGGCATTCATCTCGTTGCGTCAATTCGCCCCGGTGCCGTTACGAAATCATCGAATGAAGCCGGCCGAGCAGTGAAGGCGTCGTGCACCTAATGATCCTCGCAAGCCATCGCCAACTGGCGAAGCTACGCGAACCGCAACGGTTTGTCACGTCGAAGTGAGGGCAACCGCCGAATTACGTCGTTTGCCGTGGCTGCGCTTCGCGAGCGGCAGCGCCGCCATCACCGCCAAACCTGGTCGGGCAATGCATCAATTCCGCTGGCGGCGCTAGCCGCGCAATGGCGCCGCGGCCTCAGCGCCTGCACCTTGCTCGCCGGGGTGGCTTTCGGTGCAGGGCTCCGGCAGCCGTCGCGCGAGCACATGGCTATCGCCGATTGTCCCGGCAATCCAGGCACCGCCGCTTGGGCGGGCGAGCGTTGCGGACTGCGTCGCCGACGTTGCCGCCGGCTACAGGCCGACGATGTACTGCGCGATGTTCTCGATGTCCTCGTCGGACAAGGTGCCGGCGACACTGGTCATGGTGCCGGCATCGTTGGTGCGCTGGCGTGCCTTGAAGGCCTTCAGCTGCTTGACCACGTAGTCGTGGTTCTGCCCGGCCACCCGCGGCACCTCGTTCTGGCCGGCGAATTCGCCCAGGTGGCACATGGTGCACAAGCGTCTCGTCGGCCTTGGCCTTGCCCTTGGCGGCCTTCGCCGCGTCGACCGCGTAGGTCTGCCGCGGCGGCGTCTGCTTGGCGTACCAGTCGGCCAGCTGATGCATGTCGTCGCGGCTCAGGTCGGCGGCCATCGGCGACATCTGCGGGTCGGTCCGCCGCCCTTCCTTGAAGTCCTTCAACTGCAGGTACAGGTAGCGCGCATTCTGGCCGGCAAGGATCGGGTTGGCCGGCATCGTCGCGAACGCCTGCGCACCGTGGCAGGCGTTGCACACGGCCGCCTTGGCCGGCTCGCCTTGCGCGCCGGCCCAGCCGCAGGCGCCGAGCAGTGCGAGCGCGACCAGCGGCCGGCGCCTCACGGCAACGCGAACACGACCACCGAATTGCCGCGCTTGAAGTCGAGCTGCGTGTTGCCGCCCGCGGCGACGGCGATGTACTGCTTGCCGTCGACCGTGTATGACACCGCTGGCGCGTTGACGCCGGCACCGGCCTGGTATTCCCAGAGCTTCTTGCCGCTGGTGGCATCGAACGCGCGGAACAGGCCATTGCCCTCGCCGTTGAAGACCAGGTTGCCGGCCGTGGCCAGCACGCCGCCGATCAGCGGCTGCTCGGTGTCGAATTTCCACGCCACCTTGCCGGTGTCCAGGTTCACGGCCACCAGCCGGCCCCACTGCTTCTCGCTGGCAATGGTCTTGAAGGCGCCACCGAGCCAGAGCTTGCCGCCCGGATACTTCGAGGCCTCGACGTGGTAGGTCATCGGCTGGTGCAGGTTGGCCGCGTAGGCCAGGCGCAGCTTCGGGTTGACGGCCATCGGGCTCCATTCGACGCCCCCGTTGGCGCCGGGCAGCATGCGCGCACCCTGCGGCGTCGGCAGCACCCACATGTTCTCCTGCGGAATCATCGCCTCGCTGAAGCGGATGAGTTCGCCGGTGGCGCGGTCGTTGACGTAGACGTGGCCGGTCTTGCCGCCGTGGATGGCAACCTTGCGCACCGTGCCGCTCTTGTCCTGGGCCTCGGTCAGGATCACCGGTGACACCGCGTCGAGGTCCCACACGTCGTGCGCGACGTATTGCGAGTGCCACTTGTACGCGCCGGTGTCCAGGTCGATGGCGACCATCGAATCGGTGTACAGGTTGTCGCCGGGGCGCTCGGCACCGTACAGGTCGGGGCTCGGGTTGCCGACGACGAAGAACACGGTCTTGGTGTCGCGGTCCACCGCCGGCGCCATCCACACGCCGCCGCCCAGCGTCTTGTAGAAGTCACCGCCCTTGGCCAGTTGCGCCTTCTCGGCGGCGAGGTCGCGGTGCATGTTGCGGCCGGTGGCGTCGTTCTCGGCCCACACGCCTTCGTGGCCCTTGTCGGGGATCGTGTAGAAAGTCCACAGCAGCTTGCCGCTGGCCGCGTCGAAGGCCTTGACGAAACCGCGGATGCCGTATTCGCCGCCGTTCGTGCCGATGAGGATCTTGCCGTCCACCGCCACCGGCGCCATGGTTTCGGAATAGCCCGCCTCCGGGTCGGCGACCTCGACGTTCCACAGCACCTTGCCGGTCTTGGCGTCGAGCGCGAGCAAGCGCGCGTCGAGCGTGCCCATGAAGATGCGGTTGTCGAGGATGGCCACGCCGCGGTTGTTCGGGCCGCAGCAGTAGGTCGTCACCGGCCCCTGCTTGTACTTGTAGTGCCAGAACTCCTTGCCGGTGACCGCGTCGATCGCGTAGACGTGGTTGTATGAGGTGGTCAGGTACATGATGCCATCGATGACGATCGGCGCCGTTTCCATCGACTCCAGCACCTCGGTCTGGAAGGTGAACGCCGGACGCAGCTTGGCGACGTTGTCGCTGTTGATCTGCGCGGCCGGGTAGTAGCGCGTCTGCGCGTAGTCGCCGTTGGAGTGCAGGTAGTTGCTGGCGTCGCCGCCGGCGCCGTCGAGCTTGGCCTGCGGCACGCTGATGGCCTTCGGTACCGGCGCGCCGGTGGCCCCGGCACCGCCCTGGATTTCGCTTTGCGCCAGCGCGCTCGTAGCCATGATCGCGGCCAGCAGGCCGCAGCCCAGGCCGAAAGAAGTCGTCCCCCGAACCGTCATGATGTCCCCCTTTTTGCTGGCGAAGCCGCCGAACTTGGTGCCGGCTCCGACCGAGCAGAATACGCTCAATCGGCAAAACGACCAAGCGCGCCGCATGACGCTGTGACGCAAGGCTCAAGCATCGACGGAGGAAGAGATGAAGCGCATGCATCGCACCCCGGCGCGGTCGACCATTCTGGTGGCGACGATGGCGTGGTGCCTGGTGGCCGCGCCGGCGGCCGCGCAGGCGCCGACCAACCCGAACCTGAACGCGCAGCTGCTCGTCGCCGCGCGGCAAGGTGACATCGCCGCCGTCGAGCGTGCCCTGCAGCGCGGTGCGGTGGCCGATTCGCGCAACCGCTTCGGCCGCACGGTGCTGTTCATGGCCGCCGAAAAGGGCCAGCCCGAACTGGCCGCGCTGTTGATCGGTGCCGGCGCCAACGTCGACCTGGCCGATGTCGAGCAGGTCACACCGCTGATGGCGGCGAGCTACGGCGGCCATCTGGACATCGCCCGCCGCCTGCTCGACGCCGGCGCCGCGACCGCTGCCGTCGACCACCTGCACAAGCCGGCCATGGTCTACGCCGCCGGGCAGGGCAGGACCGATGTCGTCGCATTGCTGCTCGACCGCGGCGTGCGGGTCGACGCCGTCTACGCCAACCAGTTGACGGCGCTGATGTGGGCCGCGGGGCAAGGCCAGGTCGACACGGTACGGCTGCTGCTGGCGCGCGGCGCCACGCCCGGCCTGCGCGACGACCGCGGCTTGACGGCCGCGGACATGGCCCGGCAGCTGGGCCACGGCAAGGTGCTGGCCCTGCTCGAGCCCTGAGCCGCCGCCGGCACGGGCACAATGCCGCGGCACCGGCGCCGCTGCGCCGACCCGATCACGAGGCGACGATGCGCGACAACCTGCCGACGGCCGATGCGGCAAACGCCCGCTACGACGCGGTCAGCGTGGCGCTGCACTGGCTCATCGGCCTGGCGCTGCTGGCCCAGATCGGCTTTGGCTTTCTGCTCGACGAGCTGGCGCCGCGCGGCACGCCGGCGCGCGCGGCCACGGTGAACCTGCACAAGTCCTGCGGCATCGTGCTCGGGCTGTGCATCGCGCTGCGGCTGCTGTGGCGGCTGAAGCACGCGCCGCCACCATGGCCGACGTCGATGCCGCCGTGGCAGCAACGCGCGGCGCGGCTCGGCCACCGCGCCCTGTACGGCTGCATGCTGCTGATGCCGCTGTCGGGCTACGCGGCGTCGAACTTCAGCAAGCACGGGGTGAAGTTCTTCGGCCGGCCGTGGCCGCCGTGGGGCTCCGACTGGCCGGCCGCCTACGCCTTTTTCAACGGCCTGCACGATGTCACGGCATGGGTCTTCTGCGCGCTCATCGCCGGCCACGTGCTGGCGGCGGCCAAGCATGGGCTGGTCGACCACGACGGCATCCTGGCGCGCATCGGCTGGCGCCGCTGGGCCTGAACCATCTTGTCGAGGAGCGACGCATGACGATTCGCGGTGCCGGGCTGTACGGCGCGCTGGCGCTGGTGCTGAGCCTGAGCAGTCACGCCGCACCCTTCGCCTATGTGCCCAACGAGGGCTCGGGCAGTTTGAGCGTGATCGACACCGCGACCGACCGCGTCGTCGCCGAAATCGCCGCCGGCAGCAAGCCGCGCGGCACCGTGGTCTCGCCGGATGGCCGCTACGCCTTCGTCAGCGATCAGCCGAACAACCAGCTGGTGGTCGTCGACCTGGCCGCACGCCGGACCATCGACGCCATCGCGCTCGGCGAATCGCCCGAGGGCGTGGGCATCTCGGCCGACGGCCGCTGGATCGCCGCGGCCGTCGAGGAAAGCAACGACGTGGCTTTCGTCGACGTGCAAGGCCGGCGCAAGGCGTTCGTCGTGCAGGTGCGCGGCAAGAACCCGGAGCATGCCGTGTTCTCGCCCGACGGCAAGCTGGTCTTCGTCAGTGCCGAAGAGGGCGGCGCGGTGGACGTCATCGACTTCGCCGCGCGCCGCCAGGTGGCGCAGATCGCGGTCGGGGCGCGCCCGCGCGGCATCGGCTTCTCGCCCGACGGCAAGCAGGCCTATGTCGCCGCCGAATCGTCCAGCGAGCTGTACGTGATCGATGCGGTGGACTTCAAGGTGCTCGCGCAGATCAAGGCCGGTGCGCGCAGCAACGGCGTCACCGTGCATCCCGACGGCAAGCGCGTGTACGTGTCCAACGGCGGCGACGCCACGGTGTCGGTGTTCGATGTCGCCAGCCGCCGCATCGTCGCCAACATACCGGTCGGCCAGCGCCCATGGAACATGGCGCTGACGCCGGACGGCGCCAAGCTCTACGTCGCCTGCGGCCGTTCCGACGCGGTGTCGGTGATCGATACCGCCAAGGGCGAGAAGATCGCCGACATCGCCGTCGGCAAACGTCCCTGGGGCGTGGCCATTCGATGACCGCGAGGGTGCCGCGCGGTGCACCCGGCGATTTCCGACGGCGAGCGCCGCGCTGGAGCACGGTGGCGGTCGTCGCCGCCGTTGTCGCGGTGTCGCCGCCTGCGCAGGCCGACGCCGCCGAGCCGGCGCAGCGCGTCGACATCATCGGCACCACCTTGTTGCCCGGGTCCGGCGTCGAACTGCGCAAGTTGCCAGCCAATGCACAGGTCTTCGGCGCGAAGGACCTGCAGCGCCAGGCGGCGCCGCGGCTGACCGATTTCCTGTCCGACAACGCCACCGCGCTGAATCTGGCCGCGGTGCAGGGCAACCCGAACCAGCCCGACATGGTGCTGCGCGGCTTCACCGCGTCGCCGCTGCTCGGCACGCCGCAGGGCATCTCGGTATTCATCGACGGCGTGCGCGCCAACGAGGCCTTCGGCGACACGGTCAACTGGGACCTGCTGGCGCCGGCGGCGATCGCCAGCATCCAGCTCATCCCCGGATCGAATCCGGCCTTCGGCCTGAACACCCTCGGCGGCGCCGTCGCCGTTTACACCAAGCGTGGTGCGTCGTCCTTTGCGCAGGGTCCGGCGGCCTATGTCACGCTGGGCGGTGGCGCCTACGGCGGCCGCTCGGCGAGCGTCGAGGCCGGTGGCGCCGCCGGGCAATGGGACTGGTATGTGACCGCCAACGACAGCGCCGACAACGGCTGGGCACAGCACAACCCCAGTCACGTGCAGCAGCTGTTCGCCAAGGCCGGCTGGCAGGACCAGGCCACCGACGTGCAGCTGTCGCTGCAACTCGCCGACAACACCCTGGAAGGCGCGCAGACGCTGCCGGTGAGCTTTCGGGACATCCGGCAGGCCTACACCTGGCCAGACAGCAACACCAACCGACTGGCCGCGCTGGTGCTGCAGGCCAGCCGCAGCCTGACGGCGGACTGGTTGCTCAGCGGCAGCCTGTACCTGCGTTCGTTTCGCAACAGCAACCTGAGCAGCAACGTCAATCCCGATTACCAGAGCGGCGATCCGGTGCAGGCCACCAACGACGCATCGACCATCGAGCAGAACGGCGCGGGCGTCGGCGCGCAGCTGTCGCGCAGCGGCGACTTCGCAGGCCTGCCGAACCGCCTGGCGATAGGCCTCAGCTACGACGCCGCGCGCGCCGGCTACACGCAGAGTTCGCAGGACGCGGTGTTCAGCGCGAGCCGTGCCGCGCTCGGCATCGGCGCTTTCGAGCCCGAGACCGACGCGCGCTCGACGACGCGCTTCAGCGGGCTGTTCGTGTCCGACTCGATCGACCTGGACGCGCGCTGGTCGCTGCTGCTGGCGGCGCGCTTCAACCGCGCCACCGTCGACATCACCGACCTCAGCGGGCTCGACCCGCAGCTGAACGGCTCGCACCGCTTCCAGCGGCTGAACCCGGCGATCGGCCTGAACTTCAACCCGACGCCGGCGACGACGGCCTACGTGGCCTACAACGAAGGCATGCGCGCTCCCACCGCGATCGAGCTGACCTGCGCCGACCCGCAGGCCCCTTGCAAGCTGCCGAACAGCTTCGTCTCCGATCCGCCGCTGAAGATGGTCGTCTCGCAGACCTTCGAGGCCGGCGCACGCGGCCGCATCGGCGAGCACACGACATGGAACGCCGCGGTCTTCCGCACCGATCTGCACGACGACATCCAGTTCGTCAGCGGCAACGCGCTGGCATCGAATGCCGGCTATTTCCAGAACGTCGGCACGACGCGGCGCCAAGGCCTGGAGTTCGGCGTCAGCAGCCGCCTCGGTGCGCTGGGCTGGGCCATGAACTACAGCCTGGTGCAGGCCACCTACCGCACCGGCTTCGTCGAAAGCAGCCCGTCGAATTCGACCGCTGACGCACTCGGCGCCATCGTCGTGCAGCCGGGCGACCACATTCCCGGCGTGCCGCTGCAGACCTTCAAGCTGCGCGCCGACGTCGACATCGACGTCGGCGCCGACGCCCAGTGGAACCTCGGCATCGGCCTGAACGCGGCCAGCAGCGTGTACGCCCGCGGCGACGAGAACAACCTCGATGTCAACGGCCGGGTCGGTGGCTACGTGGTGCTGAACCTCGACACGCGCTACCAGTTCAACCGCCGGCTCAGCCTGTTCGCGCGCATCGACAATTTATTCAATCGCGCCTACGCGAACTTCGGCATCCTCGGCGACAACGTCTTCACCGGGCCCAACCAGACCTTCGACGGCGCCAACCCGCGCGCCGAGCTGTTCCGCGGTTATGCGGCGCCGCGGCTGTTCTGGGTCGGCTTGCAGTACAGCTTCGACTGAAAGGCCGCGGCGTCGCGTGATGCATCGGTTCGGGTCGCCGATCGGGCCGCCACCCGGTGTCGCGATGGTCGGCCGCTGCGACCTCTAGGGAAACCACTGAGTGACCGTGCACGGGCCGTGGCATACGGTTATTCCAGCCTGTGCGCGCAACCTTCGATGACGGGTCCGCCGATGCAGGCCTCCGTGCCGTTCGGCACCTACCGGGGAGTCAAGACCATGAGTTTCATGAAGATCCGCCAGGCATTGGCATGGGCGGGTGCGGCACTTCTGTGCGCCGCCTGCGCGCAGGGCGGCGGCAGCGCGTCGATGATGGCCAAGGCCGATGGCGGCAACGCCGACGTCACCAGCTACGGCATGGGGCAGGCGCAGCAGCGCTACTCGCCGCTGGCGCAGATCAACAAGACGACGGTCAAGGACCTGGTGCCGGTGTGGAACCTGAGCCTGGACAACTCGGCCAACATCTCGACGCAGCCGCTGGTGGTCGACGGCGTGATGTACGTCGCCACGCACAACTCCACCGTGGCCATCGACGCGGTCAGTGGCCGGCAGAAATGGAAGACCATGGTCGACTTGCCGGCCGATGTCGGCAGCATGGTGTGCTGCGGCATCCAGGCGCGCGGCCTGGCGCTGCGTGACGGCGTCATCTACCGCGCCGCGCTCGATGCGCACCTGATGGCGATGAGCGCGGCCGACGGCAAGGTGCTGTGGCGCACCATGGTCGCCGACTACAAGACCGGCTATTCGATCACCGGTGCACCCTTGCTCGTCGGCAACGTGGTGATGACCGGCATTTCGGGCGGCGAGTACAACACGCGCGGGTTCATCCGTGGCTACGACAGCAAGACCGGCAAGCTGCTGTGGACCCGCTACACCACCGCCGGGCCCGAAGACCCCGGCCATGCCACCTGGAACGGAAGCGAGAACTGGAAGACCGGCGGCGCCCCGACCTGGATCACCGGATCGTACGACCCCGATCTCGACCTCGTCTACTGGGGCACCGGCAACGGCGCGCCGTGGAACCCGCAGCAGCGGGCCAAGGGCGGTGACGCGCTGTATGTCTGCTCGGTGCTGGCCATCCGGCCGACGACCGGCGAAGTGGTCTGGCACTACCAGTTCTCGCCCGGCGATCCGTACGACTACGACAGCGTCAGCGAGATGGTGCTGGCCGACCTGAACATGGGCGGCAAGACGGTGAAGACCATCGTCAATGCGAACCGCAACGGCTTCTTCTACGTCATCGACCGCAGCAACGGCAAGCTGCTGGCGGCCAACCCATACGCGAAGAAGCTCAACTGGGCCAGTGGGGTCGACCTGAAGACCGGGCGGCCGATCGACACCGACATGACCAAGCGCTTCAAGAACGACGAGCAGATGGGCGAGGGCGAGGAGGTCTGGCCGAACATCACCGGGGCGAAGAACTGGCAGCCGATGAGCTTCGACCCGACGCGGCAGCTGGCGTTCATCAACGGCGCCAACTTCGGCATCAAGATCAAGAACATCCGCCAGGAACTGAAGCTGCCGGCGATGTACATCGGCGTCGACATCCTCGGCTTCGCCGAACCGGCCGATGGCAAGCGCGGCTTCGTCGCGGCGATCGACCCGCTGACCGGCAAGCATGTCTGGGACGTGCCGCTGACGGTGGCGAACTGGTCCGGCGTGGTCTCCACCGGCGGCGGCCTGGTCTTCACCGGCAACCTGTTCGGCGAGTTCATGGCCTATGACTCCGACAACGGCAAGGAGCTGTGGAAATTCCAGACCGGCTCGGGCATCTCCGGCATTCCGATCACCTGGGAACGCAACGGCAAGCAGTACGTCACCGTCACCAGCGGCGCGGCGACGCTGTACAACGCGCTGCTCGGCGATCCGAACCTGCCGTCGGTGCCGGCCGGCGGCTCGGTCTGGACCTTCGCGCTGCATTGAGAAGCCGGTGGCGGCAGGCCTGAACACCGGCGCTAGGCGCGCCGCGCGGTGGCTGTTGCTCGGCATCGCCAGCGCGGTGCCGCTGGGCGTCGCCGCCGGGTTGCCCAAGCGCGACGAGCCGGTGGCGCCGCCGCAGGTGCTGGTCGACCCGAACGCGCCGGAAGCGCCTGCAGCGGCGGCTTCGGCACGGCCGGCCGCGGCCGATCCGGTGACGGTCGAAGCCGGCCGGCAGCTGTACAAGAACTACTGCCAGAAGTGCCATGGCCTGAACATGGTCTCGCCCGGCGGGGCTTACTTCGATCTGCGGCATTTCCCGCCCGACGACAAGGCCCGCTTCGTCGATTCGGTGACCCTGGGCAAGCGCGCGATGCCGGCCTGGGGCGGCACCTTGCAGGCCCAGGACATCGACCGGCTGTGGGCCTACGTGATGTCGGGCGCTGCGCCGCGCTGACCGGGGCGCTGCCGCGGCTGCCGGCCGAGTCGCGGGATGCCGAGGCTGGGAGCCGCCCTGGCCGATGGTCATCGACGCCGACGCGCGGTTCAATTTCAAGGCCGACACTCCACGCCTGCCTGCTGCTGTCGCCGGCCAACGAGGACGCGAGCCTGATTTGCGATGCTGCGCCAGAAGAGCCTGACGTCGCCATCGCGGTGGACCACGACGGTTGCGGCCGCTTCGCGGCTACTTAATAGTTTAGGGGCGCAGTTGAGCAGCGAGCGCACGACGCGGGTGGCTTCGGTGGAACCCTCGCGCAGGCCCAGCACTACGGCAGCACGGCTACCCTGGCCTGGACCGACCGGCGATCGCCCAGCCAGCGCGATCCTGGCGC
This sequence comes from uncultured beta proteobacterium, assembly GCA_963837675.1. Classification (GTDB taxonomy): domain Bacteria; phylum Pseudomonadota; class Gammaproteobacteria; order Burkholderiales; family Burkholderiaceae_C; genus Rubrivivax. Next base: position 367,615 of record CAWIOH010000017.1, read on the forward strand.
GGCCCTACTGCAGCCGCTCGCCGCCGTGCAGCCCGTCCCGGGCGTGCTGCAGCAGCTGCGCATCGTGCTGGCCGACAGCGGCCAGCGCGAGGCACAGGGCGTGCTGGTGCTGGGTGTACGGCGTGGCCTGGGCCGAACAGGGCCTGAAGCACCTGCCGGTCGGCTCGCACTCCGGGCCCAGCGCCACGATCCTCGCATGCGCATACCCCTCGCCCTCTTGTTGGCCAGCTCTTTCGGTCTGTTTGTCGGCGCGAACATCGATCGGTTTCTGCCGGACGAAGCGATCGCTTCGCCGCCCCCGGTCGCAACGGCGAACGTCGCTTCTTCGCCCGCGACATCGTTGGCCATTAAGCGTTGGTCAAGCTCCGACCACTTGCCCACCGGGACGCCGGTTGCTTGTCCACCAGATGCACCGATCATCGTGGTTCCTGGCCAGTCCAATGCAGCCAACTACGTAGGGCAGCGTTTTGTCGCCCGACATTCGGTGTTCCAGCTGTACAACGGTCTATTACCCCGCGGCAGGACCGATGGCTGGCCCCGACGGCCACTTCGGAAGCTATTGGCCGCTGGTCGGCGATCTGTTGATCGAGCGCGGGTTTGCGCAGAGCATCGTGTTCAGCGCCGTGGCCAAGGGCGGCACCAGCGTCACGAGCTGGGCCGATCGGGGCGACCTGGGGGGCTATGCCGCGCGGCGGCTCGACGGCATCACGGGCGTGACACACGTCGTCTGGCATCAAGGAGAGACGGACGCCCGCATGCCGCCCGAGCAATACCGCGAGACGCTGCTGCGCGTGTTCGACGGTCTTCGGCTCGTCGCACCGCGTGCCCGCTTTGTAGTGGCTCAGGCGAGCATTTGCTTCGACCTCGTCGTTAGCACTCCGATCGTTGCTGTGCAGGCCGGGATCGTTGACCCCTCGCGCGGCATCTATGCCGGGCCGAACACCGACACCCTGACCTCGGTCGAAGACCGATATGACGGCTGCCACTTCAGCGGCGCAGGCGCCGCGAAGGTCGCCGCCATGTGGGCGGATGCGATCGTCGCCGCGGGGCGATAGGATTTGCGCAGCGTCTGCTACATCTTCCCCCCCCGTCGGGAGCCAGGGCTCCCAAGCCGGGCCGCCGCGTCGCCAGGCGCCGTGTCGGACGATGCCACACAGGGTCAGAAAAGATAAAGCCGCCCGGGGGCGGCTTCACCAGCGGTGACATTACTTTGGCTCCCCGACCTGGGCTCGAACCAGGGACCTACGGATTAGGGCGGTCAGCGGCCGACGCAGTTGCTTCGGTTGACGCCTCGGTTGGTTAACGTGTCCGGTGCTACCGTGACGCTGTTGGACCCCAAAGGGCGGAACCGCCATGCCAACCCGCGTCGACATGTCCTGCCCATTCATGAAGACTTGATGCCGGCAATCTGCCGGCGCTTGTCGCAGACCCAGGGTGTCGAGTCGCCGATGTTCAGCACATCCGGGCGCGTGCCGCTGCGCAAGGAGACGATGGCGGCCCTAGTCGAAGAAATTGAGAAAGCGATGCAGGAAGCAGGTGAACTTGAGCGCGGATCGTTTTCGATGCGGGATCTTCGGCGTACGGCGGAGACGCACATGGCAGCGCTTGGCATATCAAGCGATGTCCGCGCGCAGATTCAATCGCACGGTCTCGGCGGCATTCAGGCGCGCTACTACGACCGCCATGACTACATGCCTGAGAAACGATCCGCGCTGGCGCTGTGGGCGCAGCGGTTCAGGGGCACAACCTCGCGTCCGGACCGGGCCGACAGTGTGAGCACGCTGGCGCGCCACCAAGCCGGCAGCCACTCGAACTGAGTCGCCGCCCGCGTTCGAGCGAACCCTGGGGTTGACGGCCGCCGCCGCACCTCCCGACGAACGATTTGCCGCGCTGGCGTGCGAACGCATAGCAAATGCGCTACAGTTTCAATATGAAAGACGCTCAGTTGCCGCCGGTCAGGGTCGAGGCCTCCGTACGCAGGGAGATTGAAGCGGTGCTGCGCGAAGGCGAGAGCCTGTCTGAGTTCGTCGAGACCGCAACCATCCTGGCGGCCCGGCGTCGCAAGGCGCAGGAGGAGTTCCTTGCGCGTGGGAGGGCTTCGCTGGCGAAGGCCAAGCGCACCGGCGAGTTCTACGCCGTCGACCAGGTCCTGCAGGGCATGCAGGAGAGGCTGGATGAGCGGATGCGGGTGCAGCGCAAGGCCAAGGGAACGGTCGGCGCCAAGCCGTGAACTTTTCGGTTCGCCTCACCCGCGAGGCGATGGAGGACCTGCAACGGCTGGAGGAGTTCCTCGTCGAGCAGGCGTTGCGCCATGGCGACTTCGATTTGCCGGTGCGCGCCGTCGAAGCGCTTCGGCAAGAGATGCGAATCCTCGAGACCAACCCATTCACCTGCCGCAAGGTAGGAAGCAATCCGCTTGAGCGCGAATTGATCATTCCATTCGGCAACTCGGGCTACGTGGCACTGTTCGAGATCATTGGCGAGCATGAGGTCGCGGTCTCCGCACTCCGGCATCAGCGCGAGGACGACTACCACTGACCAACCGCTGATCCACTCGCACTGCGCCGAGCGTTCGCTCCGGCGCTTTGGGTCTCACCCTTCGCCGACGGAGGCGAAGCATCAGTTGGGGCATATTGCGACCATCAACATCCGGACCTGGCAGGGGCGCCGATCAATTTCGGCTTCGCCGCCGCCCATGGTCAATGTCAGCCAATCGGCGGTCAGATTGACGAGGCGGTCGACTTTGATCGACCCGTCAGCGACATTCAGTGGAGCCGATTCTCCGTCGCAAAGCTGCCGGTGCAGCCAGCGCTGTTTGACCTTCCTTAAACTCCATCGTCATCCCCGGCGCATCGGTCAGCGCCGGGTCGGTGAGCGCGTCGTCGGCATGTCCCGGAAAACGTCCGAGATGAAGTCGACAAACGCGCGGACGCGCGCCGACTGCGTGGTGCCCGGCGCGTAGAGAACAGCGAGGGTACACATGAACGATGCACCGGGCGCCGAGGCTGCGATCAGGACACGCGTCTTTCTCTCGTACAGTCGACGCGACGGGGCGTTCATGCAACGCTTGGCCGAGCGGCTGGAGTCACACGGATATGCCGCGATCTTCGACGAGTCCGAGCGGCCGCACCATGACGATCCCGACCTCGTTCTCTCCGCGCAGGACGATTGGTGGCTGCAACTCAAGCGGATGATCGCGGCCAGCGACGTGATGATCTTCATCGTCTCGCCCGATAGTGCCACAAGCCGCATCTGCGACGACGAAATTGCTCACGCCAGGCTTCTCGGTCGGCGCATCATTCCCGTCCTGCGACGGCCGATCGACTTCGACACGGCCCCCGAGCGTCTGCGAGCGCTCAATGTGAGGCTCGACTTCGTGTCCGACGACGAGGGCGAACAGGGCGCAGCGTTCGCATCGCTGCTTGCGTACATCCAGCATGACATTGAATGGCACCGGCAGGGCGCAAGGCTGGTGCGTCTTGCCCAGCAGTGGGCTTCCAACGCACGCCCGCAGGGCGAGTTGCTGCGCGCCGGCGCCATCAACGACGCCGATGGCTGGCTTGCACGCCGGCCGGCGAACGCTCCCGAGGTCGGTGAACTCGTGCTGGAATATCTGGCTGCCAGCAGGGAGTTGGAGCAGGCGGATCGCGACACGCTCTTGCGTGGCGTGGCGAACGGATTCGCGATACGGGCCGACAAGGCGGCTTCCGAACTTCGCACGGAACTTGCCGCCAAATGCGTCGGGGCGGCTGCCTTGATGGCCGAGGATGTCGACTTCACGCTCCAACGGGCCGGACATGCATGGCGGTTGGGCGCGCGGGCTGTGCTGGAGATCAGTCACGTCGCGTTCAGAGGCCACACCGACGCGTTGCTCGACGCGCAGTGGGCGACGGACGGCACACTGGTCGCGTCCGCATCGAGGGACGGAAGCTGCCGGATCTGGAGTGCAACGGACGGGCGTGAAATCCATGTTCTTGGCGGCGACGCCCTGTCTGCCGTCCGTGCGACGAGATTCCTGCCAGACGGCAAATCCGTCGTCACTGCTGGGGATGACGGGTTCATCAGGATCTGGGAGATCGCCTCGGGCGTGTGTCGGCGCGCCTGGCGCGCTCACTCCGGGCGGGTGATGGCGGTCGCCTGCGCGCCGGACGGCGCCTGGATCGCCAGCGGCGGGCGCGATGAGGTGATCGTGGTCACCGATACAAAGTCGGGAGCTGAGCGCTTCAGGCTGGAGGGGCATTCAGGCGAGATAGTGGCACTCAGCATCTCGCCGAACGGAACGGTTCTGGGCTCGGCAGCCCAGGACGGCAAGGCATCGACCTGGGATCTGGTCGAAGGGCGCTCGCTGGCCACATCCACGTTTGCCTCCGAGATCACTGCGGGCGGATTCGTCGCCACGTCAGCGGAATTCTCTCCAGACGGAGACTGGATTGTTTCTGGTGGTCCCACGGGCGAGGTCGCCATTTGGAACGCTCGAACCGGCGCCTTGCGTGGCTTGAGGCGTTGTCACGAGGATGCGGCATTCCACCCTGCCTTTTCGCCGGACGGGCGGTACTTTGTGACTGCCGGGGCCTTCGACCGGACCGCCAGAGTCTGGGATGCGAATTCCATGGAGCGTGTCGCCGAAATGGTCGGGCACGGCGACGGCCTATGGCGGGGAGTATTCTCGCCGGACGGTTCGCGCGTGGCGACGATCGACAGCGCAGGCGAGGCACGGCTCTGGGACGCCAAGACTGGCGGACTGCTTAGGCTGTTCGCGGGCCACGAGAGATACCTCAACTCGGTGGCCTTCTCGCCGGACGGGAGACGGTTGCTGACAGCCGGAGGCGACGGTCGCGCGACGGCATGGGATGCTTCGGTGAGTGCTATGCGTATCAGAACGCGGGCGGAGAACGCAGCACTGGTCGACGCCTTTGTCGGTGAGCAGACGGCCACGCTGGCGACGATAGGTAAGGACAAGCGGGTCAGGCTCTGGACGGCCGACGGCGCATTGTCGGCCGTGTTCGGCGACGGATCGGAGCATCCGCAGGTCTGTGCCCTGTCGCCGGACGGCGAGCAGTTGATCGTCGCCACCCCGGGCCGGCGCCCAACGCTTCTCAGCGCTGCGACCGGCGAGGTGATACGTGAATTTAGAAGGACGGCGGACTGGACCGGAACGCGCGCAGCGTTTTCCACCGGGAACGGCTGGATCGCGATCGCGCACCGCGAAGGAGTCGTCGCATTCGACGCTGCTAGCGCAGAGCCAGCATTCGAGTTTGATGGTGAACCTGCTGGGCGGGTGTGGGTAGCGTTCTCGCTGGACGGGAAAACCTTCATTGCTGGCGATGATGAGGGCGGCGTTGGGCTCGCGAGGTTCGATCGGATGTGGCGAACGCTTGAGACCACGGGCCACGCGGCTGGCGTGACTGCAGTGGACCTTTCGCCCAACGGCGGCCTTGCCGCTTCCTGTGGCTGGGACGGTCGCGTGCGCATCTGGAGCACATCCACGGGCGATGAACTGGCCACGCTTGAGCTGGCCGCCCACCGACACGCTGTGGACTCGGTTCTGTTCCTCGACGAACACCGCGTTCTTGCATGTGCGCGCGATGGCCGTATACGCATCGTTGAGTGGTCGACCGGCAGGGAATTCGGCTACCTGTCCGCCATGCCGGGACCGCAATCCGTTGCCCTCTCTCCTGACCGAATGAGGGTTGCAACTGCGGGCTTGAAGGGCGTGCTGCAGCTCTGGGACCTCGCTACAAGAACCGAGATCGCACGAGCAGATGCTTCGTGTTCCACCGTTTTCGAGTGCCGCTTCACCGCGGCGGGTGATCAACTCCTGATCCTCGCGGACGCAGATTCGTTGACGGTTTGGGACTACCGACGCGAACTGCGGGCGATCGCGGCGGCCGGCGGGCATCCAGGCGTGTTGGCGGCGGCGGCGCTTTCCTGCGGAGTCGGGGTACTCGGCGCCGACGAGGGCGAGGACTTCCTGTTCGCGGCCGCGCCGCGCAATCTGGCGTGTGAGCTTGAGCAGAGGCTCGACCGCGCCCATGCGGCCCAGGTAGCGGTCGCTTCGGCAAGTCTGCGGTCCCCTCGGCCGGCCGAGTGCTATCTGGCATCAAGCGCGCGCGATCGACGGTTGATCCATCCCGCCACTTTTCCTTGAGCAGAACGCCATACGATCCAACGCAAAGTTGTTCGGCTCCGACAAGGGGGTTCCGCGCCCCATCGATGAGATGCCATCCGGGCTGTTCGGCAGGTCCTGCTTGCTGTGACATGCGCCTCGCCAGTTACGCGCCTTCGCCCCGGTGAGATACCAGGAAGCTGTCGGTGGGCGGTGTCAGCTTATGGCCGCGACTGCCTGTTCGCAGCCGTTGCTGACAGCAGCCACTCAGTCCGGCGCGGCTTGAACGGCGGGTCCTCGAGGCCGCAGGTGCGGTGCATTCGATCGGGCGCAAAAGGGTGTGGCGCTGGCTCGCGCCGCAGATCGCCGAATTCACGACGATCTTGTTACTCCCACCTTCGATGCCGATTGCCTAGAGTGACCTCACGGCGCCGATTCGTGCGTCGCATCACTCGGAGATCACGAAGATGAATATCGTTCACAGGATCGGAGTCAAGGCACCCGCATCGAAGGTCTATGACGCGCTCGCGACCATCGAGGGCCTCGCAGGCTGGTGGACCGAGCGCACGGCCGGCAGCTCCAAGGTCGGCGGAAGCGTCGCGTTCATGTTCCACACGCCCGACGGCAAGGAAATCGGCGGCTTCACGATGGACGTTCTTGAACTGACGCCGGAGCAGCGCGTGTGCTGGCGTGTCAAAGACGGCCCGCCGGAATGGGTCGGCACCGACATCGAGTTTCACCTCTCACGCCAGGACGATCACACGATCGTGATGTTTGCCCACCGCAAGTGGCGCGAGGAAGTGGAGTTCATGGCCCACTGCAGCACGAAGTGGGCGACCTTTCTACTCAGCCTGCGCGACTTCGCCGAACGTGGCAAGGGTCAGCCGTCGCCGAACGACCTGAAGATCGGCAACTGGCACTAGACGAACTGCTGGATTCAAATGGGCTGCTGTGGCAGTCGATGCGATACCGCCGCCATCGCCATTGGCGACCGACCCATTGGGTCCAAGGCCACACAAGAGAGCCTTCGGTAAAGCGGCCGCTCGGCTACGCCTGCTTATGGCCGCGTGCCGGTGCTCCGTCCATCGATTTCGTTGCCACATTGCTGACCGCCCTCTTGCACCCCATACGACGGCTCTGGAGCAGGCGGATCGAATAGTCGAGTGACTGGACCCAGTCTTGAACGGTGTCCCAAACTCGGCCGGCAGCTGTGCAGCGTAAGGAGTCGGTGGCGGGCGGCCGCTTTCTGGCGGCCCAGTTTCTTGAATCGGGGAGTCGGTCAGCCGCTGTTCGCCTAGGCCGGCAAAGACCCAAGCGTGACATCGACTGCCCTGATCTCGCGGCCACAAACCTGCTGCTCGCGCGGGACTGCAGACCCACGCAAAACCGCTGAAGGACATCTATAGCCTGGCATGCGCAGAACGACGAACGAACCCAGAAGCACGTCCATATCTACAAGCCTCGACCAACGGCTGCGATGGCGTGGGTCAAGAAGCACACTTTTGATGGACGGGAGTTGAGTCGAGGGCTACGATCGGCTCCGAGTGCTTGCGCGAGGAGGAACTTTATGGCCTGCTTCCGTACCGCCATTCTTGCCGCCGCAGCGATGTGCATCGCGACGGCCGTTCAGGCCCAGAGCTTCACCTTCACGGGGCAGGGCCAGGTCACACCCACCGGGCCACCTTCGCCCTCCGGCGATCTGCCGCTTGCCGTGATCAACACAGCCTACGACTTCCTCGGCGCAGGCACTTGGGTGCTGCAATCGGCGTTTGTGTTCAACCTCGGCAGCGGCACGGGCGGCGGCAATTTCTCGTTCGGCCGCGGCGCCGACTCGGTGAGCGGCACCCTCACCACCGCACAAGCGCTGGTGGCTGGCGCTACTGGCTTCGAGATCAGCTATGCCGTCACCGGCGGCAGCGGGCTGTACGCCGGCATCAAGGGCAGCGGCTCCAGCCTGACCCAGCTGCAAGATCCGCTCACCGGTGCGGCGCCCTATGGCTACCTGGAGGCCGGCATCATGACCTTGGTGCCCGAACCCGGCTCGGCGTTGTTGATGCTCGGCGGCCTGTTGGGGTTGGCCAGCCGGCGGTGCTCTCGGGCCGCTTAGCGCGTGGACAGCGGCAGGTAGGCCACTGCGCCGCCGCGATGGACCCATGAGCATCACGGCGTTCTACATGCTCGATCGACAGCCTGCGTTCAACTGGCACACACGAACGGCTCCTGCCGTCTGAACCTGTAGTTCAGCTCTGCCGGACGGTGGACTGCAAGACAGCGTAAGGAGTCGATGGCGGGTGCCCGCTTTGTGGCAACCCAATTTCAAGACCTATGACGCCGGTAAGCCGCTGTTCGTGTAGGCCGGCAGTCGACCCATTGCTGCCGGACGGCAGCCAAGATTGCTCGCTCGACAGCAGCCGTTCGTCAGATCAACGCGACGACCCGAATGACTCACAAGACGCGTGACCGTCGCGCCAGGCTGTCTTGAGCTTCAGCACCACTTGCCCGCGACGTTGCGTGCGCTGACCGGACTTCAGCAACGCACTGAAGCGGCCACCGCCGATCTGTTCGTTTGAATGCAACGGGACATCAGTCGTTCTCGAACCGGATTCGAGCCGGCCGCCGCACAGCGCCCGCTACGTGATCAGTCCGGAACAGCCTCGCGCGCCACCTTGACAGTCTCTGCGACGATCAGCGCCTGACGCCCCGCGTCGGCTGGGCCGCAGATCGATTCGCAGCGCCAGTCCGTCGAGTCCTCGAAATCGCAGTGCGAGGCACTGTCGATGCGCCGTTCTATGTGCCGGCTGGGCAGCCAGGCCGCGATCCGCCGCGCGCTGCCGACGACATTGCATGCACCATTTGGTGCCCGCAGCACCACGGCGGGCACGCGTAGGCCGCGCGCAATGCCCCTGGATTGCCCGAAGGCGTCAACTGGGTCGAGCCCGATCCAAAGGGCTAGCCGCGACACGCGGTCGGTTGCGAGCAGTGCAGCCAGCCCGCCCGCCGACGTCCCAATCAACACGACGGGCAGCGTGTCGAGTTTGCGTTCGGCCACGATCGCAGCGACCAGCGCGACTATGGCGTCTGCGTTCGCCTCGTGCCGCACCGTGTGCGGCAGATCGGGCACCGCAACGAGAAAGCCCGCCTCCGCCAGAGCCTCAGCGAGCATGACATGCTGAGCGCGCGAGCGGGTGAATCCGTGCGCGATGACAGCCAGCGCCCGCGGTGGTGCTGCGGGTGCGTAGACGTCGACCGCAGTCGCGTGGCCGGCAAGCGTCAGCAGATGCGTCTCGACCAAGGCCGCGGCAGGCGCGGCGCCGGTCGCAAGCGCGAGGCTGAAAAGGAGGGCGCGGAACATAGGAACTGCCAACAACAACGCGCCTCGCGCATAGCGGGTTGACCCACTTAAAGGTGGCGAGCAGCGGCGCGTCGGGTGGCGGGACCAGTCCCAATCGAGGGCGATGCTGTACAGCAGGCCAACCACGCTCTTGGTGATCGAGCGAAGGTCGTGCAGCACGTCGGGCCCGAACGTTACCTGCCCGAGCTCGCGGCCCCAGGCCTCGCCTCGCCCGCCGCCATAGTGCTCCAGCACCATCCGGCTGCCGCACGCCACTCAAACGGACGGATGTGCACTTCTCAACAAGCCTATTACTTGCCGTGCAAAAGTTGTATTCCGTGTTCCGCCGCCAAACTGCACGCCTGCCTACGCCACTACAGCGACCAGCATCGGCACAGCGACGTGCCAGCGGCGTGCGCGAACACCGATGACCAAGAGCCCCAATGCCGCCAACACACCGCTGGCGGGCTCGGGCACCGGCGTGGTGAAGACATTGTCGATCACGCCTGCCTCGGCCGAGTTGGCGCTGTAGCCCACCGGCAGGCTGAACACCGGCTGGTTGGTAGCAAAACTCAGCGTATTGCCAAAGTCGCTGAGCGAGCTGGTGACGTACCCATCGCTCAAGATGACCGAAACATCTGCCGCCACAAAGAGTTGCAGCGTCAGCGTGAACGGTACATTTACGGGCAGCGTCCACAGCGGTGTTGTCACGGTGTTACCAGGCCCCCAATTCATCAGCAAACCGGTCGTCTCGGGTGGACTGGAGACGCCGTTTGTGTAGTGGAAGTTGTTGGTGCCACTGGCGCCGTTGTTTCCTGCCTGAACCTGTAATGACACAGTGGATTCAACGCCCGAGGAGTAGCCTGAGAACGAGGTGTACGAACCCAAAATTTGCTCGCCCGACAGTTCGAAGTTGATCGGCGTCAGCACCGATGTGGATCCCACAGGGCCGCTGATCACGAAGTCCGTGAAGCTGACTAAGGCAAAGGCTGTAGCGCGAAATCTTTGTCCGCCCCCGTCGAACTCATTGGCGATGTTGTTGCTACCGACGAACACCGATGCATGAATCCCGTAAATGTCGACGCCCGAACCCGCGCGGCCGTGCCAGCTGCGCCTCGGTGTAACGTCGTCATACAACACCTGCCGGCTGTTCTGAACCGGACCAGACACTTCATAGCTGTCCAACACCGTGGTGTATGACGAACCATAGAAGGTGATGCCACCACTGATGTTGTGGTTCGCGGCATGCGCAACTGAACCGGCGGTCGCGGCGACGCTAGCAAGGGCCCACATGACGCGGCGGAGATTAGGACTTTGCATGATGGCTCCGCTGGGTTCATGACACATCCCCTTTGCCGACCGGCCAAGTGGTAGTAGAAGTCTGGCACTTAGCTACCGCATGTCAAGGCCTTGGCGCGTTTTTGAGTCGCCCAGGATGAGCGTCCGAGTAGCTCGCCAACCGGCGGGGGGAGCTATCACGCCCTGTCCGAGCGCTGTCAGTCTAGAACTGCCCCACAGCGAGTTGTCGCCCGCTGCGCCGGCTGACTTCAAGATTGAGCGGCCTCCAAGCTGCCAGGCACCGACACGCGCTGGCTGCCGGTACCGTCGGCGGCGAGCGCCAGCAAATCCGCATCATCAACTCAGATGACGGCTAGCAGGCGGCGAGTTCGTCATATTCGCTGTCAGGGCCCGACCCAAATCGGACATCCGCCGAACCGAAGGCGCTACCCGCAAGTGCCGATGCGATGATCGATTTCTCATTCTGTAGGCCTTCGCCCACATAGGTAGGACAAGACAAGGCTCTGGATGGGGCTGCCGAAGTTTCCGACTAGGGATGGGCGGTTTGTCCACACAAGTCAACACTCGGCGATGCGGCCCGCTAAAGCTGCACATGTCCTGTCGATTCTGCAAGGAGAACGATGATCGTAGAGCGCAAATGCGCCTTGAGAAACCTCGGCCAATCCGGTTGCCACGCCTGCGCCGGCGAACACCTCTGCGACCGCCGCGGTCACCCGCCGAGCCCCTGTCCACCGACCCGTCGAGGGAGCCAACATGTTTGTCGCCTACCATAGGGTGGATGCATCCACCCACCAGCAACGGTTCGACGACCTGCTGAGCCAGGGACTGCGGATGACGTGGGTGAACGTCTCCGGCGATCCGGCGGACACCCGCTATGCCGCGGTCTGGGTGACGAACGACGGCCGAGGCTGGGCTGGCGCGCACAACCTTGACGCGGCCGGCTACCAACGGCGATTCGATGAGCTCACCACCGCCGGCCTGACGCCTTCGGTTGTCTCGGCAAGTGGGCCCGCTGACCGCGCCGTGTTCGCGGCGATCTTCGAGCAGCGCGCCGTTGGCACATGGACCGCGCGACACGGTCTGCCCTGGGGTGGTTCGGGCCAGCCTGACACGCTGATCGGGCAGAACGAGCAATGCCAGGCAGCGCGTCAAATGCCCCGCTGCCTGGCGATCTACGGCACGCCGGAGGATCAGCGGTTTGCCGGCGTGTGGTGGGAGGCCACCGATGGTGTCGCCGCGTCGCTGTGGCTGGGCGATGCCGATTTCCACCAGCGGCTGTTCGACGCGCAACTCGCCGGTGGCAATCGACCGTCATCGCTGGCTGTGAGCTCCGATGGTCGGGTGCTGTCGGTCTTCCGCGCCGACCAGATCGGTGCGTGGGCTTCGCGCCACCGGATCACTGCGCAGGAGTATCAGTCCGAGTTCGATCGTCAGGTGCAACAGGGTCACCGCCCGATCGTGGTTGCCGCCGGCGGTTCGGGAAACGATGCACGCTACGCGGCAGTGTTCGCCGCCGGGGAGGTCGCGACGCCACGACAGTGGACGGTCACGGTGGGTGCCAAGGCCGCACCATCCCTCGCCGCCACGCTGGACGACGCACTCGCCGACACGATGCGCCGATTCGGCGTGCGGTCGGCCGCGATCGCCGTCGCGCACGCGGGCCGCGTTCGCATCTCGCGCGGCTACACCTGGGCCGAGCCCGGATATCCTGTCACCCAACCCTCGGCGGTGTTCCGGCAGGCCAGCGTCTCCAAGCTGTTCACCGCTGCCGCAGTCCAGGCGCTGCACGACGACGACATCGTCGGCCTGGACACTCGGATCCTCGACGTCCTCGGCGTAGGCCCCACCCTCCCGGCCGGCCAGACCGTGGATCCGCGCCTGAAGCGCGTCACGATGCGTCAGGCTGCCACGCGGTTGAGCGGCATGCGCCGAGATCTTGCCGGCGCGCTGCCGGGCGGCGCCACGGGTGACGCCACGATGCGCGACGTCGCCCGGCTTGCCGGTCGCTCTGGCCCGCCGAGCCAGGATGACGTCGTGCAGTACGTGACGGGCATGTCGCTGGCGACGGACCCCGGCACACAGATCGGGGACGGCTACTCCAACATTGCATTCTTCCTGCTCGGCGCGGCCGTGGAGCGGGCCGCAGGCAAGTCGCTGCGCTCGTACATCCGCAGCCGACTGCTGCGCTCGCGCCGTGCCAGCGACTTCGTCGTCGCGCGCACCGGCGTGGGCCTGCGGCTGCCTGGTGAAGTGTCCGGCTACGACAGCGTCGACGCTGGACCATCGATGCTGGACACGTCGGGCGTGTGGGCGCCAGGAGCGTACGGCGGGAGCTTCGCGCTCGAGCCCTGTCCCGGCGCCGGCGGCTTCGCGACGTCGGTGACGACGGTTGCGCGCTTCATCGGCAGCCACGCGGCGTGGGACCTCGGCGCGCGCGCCGCCGGCACGCGGTACGGCGACTTTCACGGCACCGCCACGATCGCGCAGAGTCGTGACAGCGGATTGGATGTAGCCGTCGCGTTCAACTGGTGGGTGCCGGACGATGCCAAGACGCAATTACTGGCCCGCATCGGTCCGATCCTCGACGCCGGGATGATCTGACGCGAGTGCGCGAGATCGGGCAATCGCGCGAGCACCGGCGACTGCCGGTGGAGTTGAGCCAAGCTGAAGTGGCTGGCGTGCTTGCTCAGATGCAGCGCAAGGCCGGCCTGCTGGCGCGTTTGCTTTACGGCACGGGCTGCAAATGATGAACTGGGCTGCCCGTTGCCGCCTCTGGTGGGCGAACACTTGCTGCCGGGACACCATATTGGCGGCCGTCAGGTGTATGGCGCCCTGACGTGACAGGCAGGTCCTGGTCAACTCGATCAGATCTGCGAGCACCTGCGCGCGACCCAATCCGGTCTATTGAAGTGCCCGATTACTCTCTCTAAAGCCGTCCTTCGCGAGGACACTGCGCCATGCTCGCGTTCTCGCGTTCTCGCGAGCCGCGACTATCTGCGCGCCGTTCATCGCCGCGCCGCATCATCGTTGGCGGCGACAGCGCCCGGCCCGAGCTGCTTGCCGCTGCCGCCGTCGATGCGCAGCTGAGTGCCGGGCAGGCGCCGACCTCGGCTGGCTGTTCGTCGCCGACGATCCTGCACGTTACCGGCTCACGTCGGCAACGGCTAGACCGGCTGAGCCAAATCCCCACGGCGCGCGGGGTGGCCGCGCGTCGCTACATTGGTTCGAGGCGCTGTCGCCGTGAACCGTATGGGGAGATGACCATGGGTGGACTCAAACCGCAGGACTTTCCGCCGGGCCTCCAGGGCGGCCTCGAACACGACGACGAAGACCACCGCCTCGGCGAGACTGGCCAGACCGGCCCCGAGGCGCCCGGCGACATCAATCGCGGCCATCCGGAGCAGACCGGTACCGAGGACAAGGCCAGCAAGGACAGCGACAAGGCCTGAGCGGCGGGGACGCCGCTCAGTCGCCGCGCTCATGCCTCAGCGCGGAAGGTCATCCTGCACGGAGCAAGACGATGGCCATAGAACTGAACCACACCATCGTTCACGCCCGCGACCCTTTCGCGTCGGCAACCTACCTCGCCGAGGTGCTCGGCCGTCCGACCCCGGTCAATTTCGGGCCGTTCTGGGATGTCGAGTTCGACAACCACGTCACCCTGGCCTACATGCTCGCCGGCGAGCACCTCACGATCGAGCACTATGCCTTCCTCGTCAGCGAAGAAGAGTTCGATCGGATCTTCGAGCGCATTCAGGCGCGGGGGCTGCCGTACTGGGCCGACCCCGCGCACGAGCAGCCGGGCCGCATCAACCACCACGACGGCGGGCGCGGCGTTTACTGGAACGACCCCAACGGCCATTACCTGGAGATCATCACGCGGCCCTACGGAAGCGGCAGTTGACATCCATTGGCGGCCCAGTCCGCGTAGCGCACATCACCCATCGCGCTCGGCCAGGAAAAGACCTTCGCGCCAGCTGGATGACGGACAGATCAAGACTGGCAACCGCCGCTCGGTTGGCGCCGAAGGTCAGCTGCTGCCGAGACCTGATGTTGCACTTCACGGGCGGCGACTGTCTGCTGCGCGCCGGAACCTGACCCTCATCGGCGGCGGCGCGGAGGAGGGCTCGTCAGCCGGCGGTAGGGTGGCCCATTGACTGCTCCCGCCGCGAGCGAAATGGAACTCCCGACCCATCAGCGACACCCGCTTCATCAAATCGACTACCGCAAAGCAGCCGTTCGGATGCGCTGCTACCTCTGTAACAGGCAGGCAAACAACGTTCACCATGCCCGGCGCATAAATCGCAAGGCAGACCGCTGTCAATCGGGGCGTCTGCGGCCGTAGAACTGTGCAACCACCAGCAACAGCGTCGTCACGATGATCATCAACGTGGAGATCGCGGCGATGGTCGGGTCGATCTGGTCGCGCAGCGCGTTGAACATGTTGCGCGTCAGCGTGGAGTTGTTGCCGCCGGAGACGAACAGCGCCATGATCACCTCGTCGAAGTGGTCAGGAAGGACAGCAGCGCCGCGCTGACCAGCGCGAAGCGGATCTGCGGCAGCGTCACCGTCCAGGAAGGCCCGGGCGCGTGACGCACCCAGGCTGCGCGCCACCATCTCCTGGTTCATGTCGAAGCTCTTCAGCGCCGAGCCCACCACCAGCATCACCAGCGGCATCGCCAGCATGCTGTGCGCCAGCACCATGCCGGCCAGCGTGTTGACCAGCTTGATCTTCACGTAGACATAGAACACGCCGATGGCGACCAGGATCACCGGCACGATGATCGGCGTCAGCAGCAGTGTGTGCAGCGCACGTGCCGCGCGCAGGTCGCGAGGCGAACAGCCCATAGGCCGCCAGCGTGCCCAGCGGCGTGGCCACCAGCGTGGTCAGCGCGCCGGCCTGAAGGACGTGGCGGTGGCCTGCATCCAACTCGGACGAGCCCAGGTAGTTGCGCGTACCAGCGCAGCGACCATTCGCGCGGCGGGAACTCCAGGTACTGCGAGCCCGAGAACGACATCGGGATGACGATCAGCGTGGGCAGCGACCAGGAAGGCCAGCACCAGCGCCGCCAGCGCGTAAAGCCACAGCCGCTGGCGGTGCGTGACCTGCGTGTCCGACGCGGCGCGGTCCAGCCAGCTCATCGATGCCCCCCGCCCAGCACCTGCTCCAGCCGCAGCAGCCGCGTCGCCGCCCACAGCAACGCCAGCGTCAGCACCAGCAGCACCACGCCCAGCGCGCTGGCCGCGCCCCAGTTGAAGAACAGCTCGATGTCGTTGGCGATGTGCGATGGACACCATGATCACCTTGCCGCCGCCCAGCACCGCCGGGGTGACGTAGAAGCCCAGGCAGAGGATGAAGACGATCAGCGCTGCCGGCCAAGAGGCCCGGCAGCGACAAGCGGCAGGAACACCGTGCCAGAAGGCCCGCGCCGGGCTGGCGCCCAGATTGGCCGCGGCCTTCAGCAGGTCGCGGTCGATGCGCGCATCGCGCCGTAGCAGCGGCAGCACCAGGAACGGCAGCATGATGTGCACCATGCCGATGAGCGTGCCGGTGAGGTTGTGCACCAGCGCCAGCGGCTCGTCCCACAGCCCGAGCCTGATGCCCCAGCTCGTTGATCAGCCCCTTGCGCTGCAGCAGCACCAGCCAGGCATAGGTGCGCACCAGCAGCGAGGTCCAGAACGGCAGCAGCACGGCGATCAGACACAGGTTGGCCGCGCGCCGCGGCAGCTGCGACAGCGACATAGGCCAGCGGATAGCCGAGCCCGATGCACAGACGCCGTGGTCAGAAGACGCTGACCTCGAAGGTGGTGACGAAGATGCGGCCGTAGGACGGCTGCTCGATCATGCGCGCGGTAGTTCTCCAGGCTGTAGCTGCCGTCATCGGCCGAGGAACGACAGGCCAGAACAGCCAGCCGACCGGGAGCACCATGGTCACGAGCACCAGCAGCAGCGCCGGCGCGCCCAGGCCCAGCAGCGCCAGACGCTCGCGCCGCTCGTCGCGCTTCAGCCCGGCATGCGTTCGGCGGCCGTCGTCGTCCACCGGTCAGACCTCGTCGGCCAACAGCACCGTGTCCGCCGGCGCGAAGCCCAGGCGCACCGCGTCGCCGGGCGCTGGCAGGCCGTCCAGCGCTGCGGCACCGGCAATGCCGCGCACGGCGATCGGCATGGCCGTCGGCCAGGCGCGCCTGCAGCAGGAAGCTGTCGCCCTGGTAGACGATGCCGCTGCACCTGCGCCGCGCAGCACGTTCAGGCCCTCGCCGCCGTCGACGCCCAGCAGCCGCAGCCGCTCCGGCCGCAGCATCAGGCAGGCACGCGCGCCTGATGGAGCCGCGCCGGCATGCGGTCGATCGCCTGGCCGGCGCAGCGCCAGACGCCGCCGTCCAGCTGCACCGGCAGGAAGGCTCGACTCACCGATGAACTCGGCGACGAAGCGGTTGGCTGGCCGCTCGTAGAGCGCCCGCGGCGTGTCGAGCTGCATGATGCGCCCGTCGTTGATGACGGCGACGCGGTCGGACATGGTCAGCGCCTCGCGCTGGTCGTGCGTGACGTAGATGGTGGTCATGCCGAGCTGCTCGTGCAGCTGGCGCAGCTCGATCTGCATGCGCTCGCGCAGCTGCTTGTCGAGCGCCGACAGCGGCTCGTCCATCAGCAGGATGCGCGGCTCGAAGACGATGGCGCGGGCCAGCGCCACGCGCTGGCGCTGGCCGCCGGACAGCTGGTCGATGCGGCGCGTGCCGTAGCCGGCCAGCTGCACCGTTTCCAGCGCGCGCTCGACCGCGGCGCTGCAACTCCGCGCCACCGACGCCGCGCAGCTTCAGCGGAAAGCCGATGTTGGCCGCCACGTCCATGTGCGGGAACAGCGCATAGTTCTGGAACACCATGCCGATGTCGCGCTTGTGCGGCGGCAGCCGCGATGACCTCGTCGTCGCCGAACAGCAGCGCTGCCCTGGTCGGGCCGGATGAAGCCGGCCAGCACCATCAGCAGCGTGGTCTTGCCCGAGCCCGACGGGCCCAGCAGCGTCAGGAACTCGCCGCTGCGCACGTCCAGGTCGACATCGTCCAGCGCGCGGACCTAGCCATAGCGCTTGCGCAGGCCGCCGCAGCGTGATCGGGAGCGACGCCGCGCGCTGCCCGAACGTCACTTATTCGGTGAGCATGTTCTGGTAGGCGGCCGCGGCCTGCGTCTCGTACTTGGCGTACCAGTCGAGGTTGATCGGCAGCTGCTTGGCCGCGTTGGCCGGATACGACGGCAGCCGCGCCGCATAGGCCGCGTCGATGGTGCCCAGGTCGTAGGCCTTCTTGTTGGTCGGCCCGTAGGTGATGTACTTGGTGAACTCGGCCTGGTATTGCGGCTTGCTGATCTCGGCCAGGAACTTCATCGCCAGGTCCTTGTTGCGGCGCGCCCTTGGGGATGGCGATAGCAGTCGTAGTCGAGCAGCGCCTGGTTGAAGGTGTAGGCGACCTTGGCGCCGTCCTTGGCGACCACGTCGAAGCGGCCGTTCCAGCCGGTGGTCATGTCGACCTCGCCGTCCTTCATCAGCTGCGCGTGCTGCGCGCCGGAACTCCACCACACGGCGATGTGCGGCTTGAGCTCCTTGATCTTCTTGATGGCGCGCTCGATGCCGGCCGGCGTGGACAGCACCTCGTACACCTTCTCCGGTGGCACGCCGTCGGCCATCAGCGCCGGCTCCAGCGCGCCGGCCACGCCCTTGCGATAGGCGCGCTTGCCGGGAAACTTCTTCACGTCCCAGAAGTCGGCCCAGCTCTGCGGGCCCTTGTCGCCGTAGGTCTTGGTGTTCCAGGCCAGTACGGTGGAGAACACGTCGCCGCCGACGCAATACTCGCTGGCCAGGCCGGGCGCGAAGTTGCGAGACGTCGATGACCTTGTAGTCGAGCTTCTCCAGGATGCCCTCGGCCCCGGCCCGCGCCGCGCTGCCCGAGCCGCTGGCCACGACGTCCCAGGTCATGGCGCCCGGCCTTGACCTTCAGGCGCAGGTCGGCGATGCCGGTATAGGTCTCTTCCTTGACCTTGATGCCCATGGCCTTGGCGGCGGGCTGGAACAGCGCCTTGCTCTGCCCTTCCTGGTAGGCGCCGCCGAAGGACACCACCGTCAGCTCCTGCGCCACGGCCACGGTCGATGACAAGGCCAGCGCCAGCGCGGCGAGGGACAAGGTCTTGCGGGGGAATCGTGAGTCCGGCATGGTCAAGTCTCCGTGGGGATGAAAGGCCGCAGGGGCGGTGCGACAAGCGCAAACCAGTGTGGGCAGGATGCGGCGGTCGCGACAGGGCCATTCTGAACCGCGCGGCAGACCGCTTTGCTAAAGGGTTGTGCCGGTGCACGCCACGAGCGCCGGGGCCTAGCATGGCGCCGCTTTTTGCACGCAACCGAGCCGCCGATGGACACCCCCCGCCACGCCATCGTTATCGGCGCCGGCATCGTCGGCATCTGCTGCGCCATCGAACTGCGCCGGCGTGGCCTGCGGGTGACGGTGGTCGATCGGCTGGAGCCGGGCCAGGGCTGCTCCTTCGGCAATGCCGGCATCCTGGCGGCGCAGGCGGTGGTGCCCATCGGCCTGCCAGGGCTGGCGCGGCAGCTGCCGCGCATGTTGTTCGACGGCAGCAACCCTTTGACGCTGCGCATCGGCTCGCTGCCGCGATGCCTGCCCTGGCTGTGGCGGCTGCAGCAGGCCTCGCGCATCGAGCACGTGCAGCGCATCGCCGACGCCATGAAGGCGCTGTACGGCGGCACACTGCAGCGGCACCAGTCGCTGGCCGCCGAAGCGGGCACCCCTGAGCTGGTGCGCGCGACACCCGGCCTGTACGTGCACCGCCGCGCCGCCGGCATCGAGCTGCAGCACGGGCTGGCCTGGCGGCTGCGCCAGGAGCGCGGCGCGCAGGTGGAACTGCTGGAAGGCGCGGCGCTGCGCGAGGCCGAGCCGTCGCTATCCGCCGACTACGTGCGCGGCGTGCGCATGGGCCCGATGGGCTGCTGCGTGAACCCGCTGCGCCTGGTGCAGGCCTATGCGGCGCTGCTGCGGCGCCTGGGCGGCACACTGCGCTGGGCCGAGGTCGACGCGCTGCAACCGGGCCCGGACGGCGTGCAGCTGCACATCGGCGCTGAGGCGCTGCAGGCGGACGCGGTAGTGGTGGCCGCCGGCGCCTGGTCGGGCCACTTGCTGCGGCCGCTGGGGCTGAAGCTGCCGCTGATCGCCGAGCGCGGCTACCACCTCACCTATGCACACAGCGGCATCCGGCTGAACCATGTGGTCACCGACATCGAGGCGCACTTTGCCGTCACCGACATGGAAATGGGCCTGCGCGTGGCCGGCACCGAGGAGCTAGGCGACGCCGACGATGCACCCGACTGGCGCCGCGCCGAGGCGCTGCAGCGCCATGCGCAGCGGCTATTTCCCACGGCGCGGCTGCAGCGGGGCAGCCGCTGGATGGGGCCGCGGCCGGGATTGCCGGACAGCCTGCCGGTGATCGGCGCGGTGCCGGGCCAGCCGCGTGTCTTCGTCGCCACTGGGCATGGCCATCTGGGGCTGACCGGCGCGCCGCACACCGGGCAGCTGGTGGCCGAGTTGGTGACTGGCGCGCGACCCTCGCTATCCCTGGACGCCTATGCCCCGAGGCGCTTTGGCGGCTGAAGCTGGCGTGGCGAAGCGGATTGCATTTGCATTCGGTCGAATAGGCGTTTGCAGATCGCCTTGCGCCGTAAGCTGCGCACTGCTGACATCCAGCGCCAGTTGACCAACTCACGCTCTTGACCCAGCACCGGCGCGTATGCCGGCAGACGGATTCTTAAGGCACCATTCGACGATGGCACATGAAGAAGCTGACCTGAAGACGAAGGTTCGCCAAGCGATCAAACCGCTGCAGCCTCCGATCGGAGTGCTTGGTTCTCCCGAAGTCCTAGTTGAGCGCGATAGTGATGATGAGATTTCGATATTCGTGCTCTTCCATGTGAGTGGCAAAGCGAACTCGGATCAGCTTCTGAAGTACACGCGAGCCATTGAAGCCGCAGCTGGTCAGGTCGCGCCGACAGTGTCGACGTACGTACGGTTTGAACCGCGCAGGCCTCGCGTCAGCAGTGAATCTTCCTGACGCATACATTGCCGGCGCTGGCAGCAATCGGTTCTCAGCCGAACCGTCCGCGCCAATCGATCTTGCGACGGGCAGTGAGCACAGCCTATTGCGCGCTCTTTATCGAGCTGTCCAATGACGCGGCGAACGCAATGGCACCAGCTTCGCCGGCGAAGTTGAAGGCAGTGATGCGTCGCAAATTGCAGCACAGCACCATGGTTCGGGCATGTAAGTCGTGGAAGGCGAACAATTCGCCGTGGGCTCACCTGATTTTGGCTGGCCTTCCTGCACAGTTGGCCACTGTTGCGGGTGACTTCGTCGCCTTGCAGGAGGAACGCCACGAGGCAGACTACGAGCCGACGTTGCGCCTATCGAAAGCTGGAGCAATGGCATCAGTACTGCGCGCACGTGACGCGATTCAAACTTGGCGTGCGTCTTCCTGGTGAGCTTGCTACATGACCGGCCAAAGGTCTGAGCGGCTGTAGGCGCTTGCCGCGGTGTCGAGAAGTCGCCGCGGCGGACGGGGCAACGCAAGTTCAGCCGGTCAGCTCGTGTCCCAGCGCGTGGTGTGAGTCCACAGCCCTGATAGAGTTGAGGCGCGCGATACTCAGCGAGCCGCAGCGGACGGCCGCCTCAGCCCCGCTCGCTGACGCTGTGCGCTGCCCGCGCCAGCCACTCCGGATGGATCTCCACCCCCCAGCCCGGCGCGTCGGGAATGCGCACCTGGCCGTTGCGAACGCCGTAGGGTGACTCGACGAACAGGCCTTCCTGCCAGGGGTAGTAATCCGGGCCTTCGATGGACAGTTCCAGGTACGGCCCGGCATTGGGGATCGCGCCCAGCAGGTGCATCGTGAACAGCGTCACCATCGACAGGTTGGCGCTGTGCGGCGTGCACGGCAGCCCCGCCGCCTGTGCAATGCGCGCCACGCGCAGCGTGCGCGCGATGCCGCCCATGTAGCAGACGTCGGGCTGCACCACGTCGACGGCGCGCATCTCAATCATGTGCTTCCACAGCGGCAGGTAGTTGTCCTGCTCGCCGCCGGTCACGTCCAGCGCCAGCGCCTCGCGCACCTGGCGCGTCTGCTCCAGCTCCCAGTAGGGGCAGGGTTCTTCGTAGTGCACCACGCCATGGTCCTGCAGCAGGTGGCCGACCTCGATGGCGCGCGCCGGCGAAAACGCGCTGTTGGCATCGACCAGCAGCGTCGCGTCGGGCCCCAGCGCTCGGCGGATCGCCGGCACGATGGCTTCGGTGCGGCCGGGCCATTCGTCGCGGTCGTGGCCGTATTCGGCGCCGACGCGGAACTTGAAGGCGTCGAAGCCGTGGCGCTCGCGCAGCGCCGCGAAGCGTGCCGCTTCCTGCTCGGGCGTGATGTCGCGCTTCATCGACGAGGCATAGGCACGCAGCGGTCGCGGCGTGCCGCCCAGCAGCGCGCACACCGGCTTGCCTTCGAGCCGGCCGCGCAAGTCCCACAACGCGGTGTCGATGCCGCCGATGGCGCGGTACAGGTGCGAGCCGGGAAACTTGTGCTCGCACTCGCACACGCGGTCGACCAGCGCGTCGATGTCCAGCGCGTCCTGGCCCAGCACCCAGGGCGCCACCTGGCGGTGCAGCACCAGCGCGCTGATGTCGGCGTGGTAGGTGGACACCTGGCCCCAGCCGAAAGCGCCGTCGTCCGTGGTCACGCGCACGAAGCCGACGTCGCGGGTGCAAAAGCATTCGATGCCCTGGATCTTCATGCGCCGCAATCATGGTCGCGGCCCGTGCCGGCGCGACAGGTCCATTCTGAAACTTCGGTGATACCGTTTCCGCTTCGACACCCACTCTTGGCACCCATCCCATGGTCAAGCGCGCCGGCGGCGCGCTGCTGCTGTCCATCGTCATCGACCCGCGCTCGGCGCGCTCGGTCAGCTCGCAACTGCACGGCGCCCTGCGCGAGCTGATCCTGTCGGGCAGTTTTGCCGTCGGCGAAAGGCTGCCGGCCAGCCGCACGCTGGCGCGCGAACTGTCGCTGTCGCGCACCACGGTGATCGAGGCCTTCGACCGGCTCACCGCCGAAGGGCTGATCGAATCGCGCGTCGGTGCCGGCGCCTTCGTCAGCCGCGCGCTGGACACCGAGCGTCCGCGCGCGCCGCCGCAGGATGCGGTGGCGCCGCGCTCGGCGCGGCCGCCGCAGTTGTCACGCACCATGGCCCAGGCGGTCAGCCGCTTTGGCGACCGCGCGCGCCTGCCCTCCGAGGCGCGCGCCTTCACCACCGCGCTGCCGGCCTTCGAGGCCTTTCCGGTGGCGCAGTGGGCGCGCCTGTCGGCGCGCCACTGGCGCACGCCGCGCCACCAGGTGATGGGCTATGGCGAGCCCGGCGGCCAGGCGGCGCTGCGACAGGCGATCGCGCTGCACCTGCGCGCCAACCGCGGCATCGCCTGCGACGCGCAGCAGATCTTCATCGTCGGCGGCGCGCAGCATGCCTTCCACCTGGTGGGCTCGATGCTGCTCAACCCGGGCGACAAGGTGTGGTTCGAGAACCCGGGTGCGATCGGCGCGCGCAACAGCCTCATCGCCGCCGGCGCCGAGCTGGTGCCGGTGCCGGTGGACGCGCAGGGCCTGCACGTGGCCGAGGGCCTGCGTCTGGCGCCACAGTTCCGGCTGGCCTTCGTCACGCCCTCACACCAGCAGCCGCTGGGCATGGTGATGAGCCTGCAGCGCCGCTTCGAGCTGCTGCAAGCCGCGGCGCAGGCCGGGGCCTGGATCATCGAGGACGACTACGACGGCGAGTTCAGCTTCGGCGGGCCGCCGCTGCCGACGCTGAAGAGCGTGGACGCCACCGGGCTGGTGATCCATATCGGCACCTTCAGCAAGTCGCTGTTCCCTTCGCTGCGCCTGGGCTACCTGCTGGCGCCGCCCGCGCTGGTGGAGCCGCTGGACGCCATCATGAGCCGGCTGATGCACGGCGTGCCCACGCACACCCAGGCGGTGGTGGCCGACTTCATCGGCGAAGGCCATTTCGCCGCGCACATCCGCCGCATGCGCCGGCTCTATGCCGAGCGGCACGAGGCGCTGTGCCAGGCCGCTGCCACGCAGCTTGGCGGGGCGTTGGAAGTCGAGTGCAGTTCCAGCGGGCTGCACACGGTGGGCTGGCTGCGCGCCAGCCATGACGAGGCGGCGGTGGTGGCCGTCGCGGCGTGGCGCCAGGTGACGGTATCGCCGATCGCGCGCTACAGCATCGCACCGCGCGCCGCCGGCGACAGGCAGGGCCTGGTGCTGGGTTTCGGCGGCGTGACGCCGGCCGAGATCGAGCGTGGGGTGGGGGTATTGGCGCAGGTGCTTTCGCAGCTGCGACCAGGCTGAGCAGTGGTCTGCGACAAAAGCCAAAGTGGGTCTGCCGGCCGAGCCACCTGCTGTGGCACCCTCACCACATGGGGCCTTTCGACTACGTCATCGTCGGCGCCGGCTCGGCCGGCTGCGTGCTCGCCCATCGCTTGACGCAGGACGGGCGCCACCGCGTGCTGCTGCTCGAAGCCGGCGGCAGCGACTGGCGGTTGCGCGTGCAGGTGCCGATCGGCTATGGCCTGTCCTTCCACGATCCGCGGCTGAACTGGCGGCTGTTCACCGAGCCTGAGGCCGCGCTGGCCGGGCGCCGCGGCTACTGGCCGCGTGGCAAGGTGCTGGGCGGGTCGAGCTCGATCAACGCCATGGTCTACATCCGCGGCCAGGCGGCCGACTTCGAGCGCTGGCGCGACGACGGCAACCCCGGCTGGGGCTGGGACGACGTGCTGCCCTACTACCAGCGCATGGAAGGTTTCGACGCACGGCTCGATGCGCATCGCGGCCACGACGGGCCGCTGCGCATCAGCGACGTGTCGGACCAGGTGCATCCGCTGTGCGCCCACTTCCTGCGTGCCGGCGCCGAGCTGGGCCTGCCGCACAACGCCGGCTTCAACGGGCTCAGCGCCGAGGGCGTGGGGCTGTACGAGATCACCATGCACGGCGGGCGGCGCATGTCCAGCGCGCGCGCCTATCTGCACCCGGCGCTGTCGCGGCCCAACCTGGTGCTGCGCACGCAGGCGCAGGCGACGCGCATCGAATTCGAGGGCACGCGCGTGGTGGCGCTGCACTACCGCCAGCCGTGGCGCCAGCCATCGCGTGGCGGTGGGCCGCGAGCTGATCCTCAGTGCCGGCGCGGTGCATTCGCCGCTGTTGCTGCAGGCCTCGGGCGTGGGTCCTGCCGCGCTGTTGCAGTCGCTGGGGCTGTCGGTGGTGCTGGACCAGCCGGCAGTGGGCCGCCACCTGCAGGACCACCTGTGCATCGACCACCTGTACCGCGCGCGCGTGCCGACGCTCAACCAGCAGCTGCGGCCATGGAGCGGCCGGCTGCGCGCGGCGCTTCGCTACCTGGCCACGCGGCGCGGGCCCATGAGCCTGAGCGTCAATCAAGGCGGCGGCTTCGTCCGCTCGATGCCGGGCGCGGCGCAACCGGACCTGCAGCTGTACTTCTCGCCGCTGAGCTACCACCCGCGCCGCACCGGGCAAGCGCGCGCTGATGAGCCCGGACCCGTTCCCCGGCTTCCTGCTCAGCGCCCAGCCCTGCTGGCCGGCCAGCCGCGGCCATGTGCAGCTGCGTCGGCCGAGCCCGGCGCGCTACCGCTGATCGTGCCCAACTCGCTGAGCGCGCCGCAGGATCTGAACGCGCTGGTCGAAGGCTCGCGCTGGTTGCGCCGGCTGGCGGCCACGCCGGCGCTGGCCGCGGTGATCGACCGTGAGCTCGAGCCCGGCGCTGCGCGGCAATCGCAGGAGGAACTGGAGGACGACATCCGCCAGCGCGCGTCCAGCGTGTTCCATCCGGTGGGCAGCTGCCGCATGGGCTCGGACTCGCGCCAGGCGGTGGTGGACGCGCGGCTGCGCGTGCACGGCCTGGCCGGGTTGCGCATCATCGACGCATCAATCTTCCCGCACATCACCTCGGGCAACACCAACGCACCGGCGATGATGGTGGCCGAAAAAGGCGCTGACCTGGTGCTGGCCGACGCCCACGGAGACCGCTCTTGACACCCCTCTTCCTGCCCGACGCCAAGCTCGCTCCTTACTGGTGGGACCACGTGCCGCGCCCGGTGCTGCCCGACATGCCACTGCCGCCCCACGCCGACGTGGTGGTGGTCGGCTCGGGCTACACCGGGCTGCACGCGGCGCTGCAGACCGCGCGCGGCGGGCGCGACACGCTGGTGCTGGATGCCGAGGACGCCGGCTGGGGCTGCAGCACGCGCAACGGCGGCCAGATCTCGACCAGCGTCAAGCCCGGCTTTGGCGAGCTGGCGCGGCGCCACGGCGCCGACACGCGCCCGCGAGATCGTGCGCGAGGGCCAGCGCTCGCTGGCCTGGATCGGCGAGTTCGTCGCGAGCGAGGGCCTCGACTGCGATTCCGGCGTCGCCGGCCGCTTCCATGCCGCGCACAACGCCGCGCAGTTCGAGCAGCTGGCGCGCAGCGCGGCGCAACAGCCCAAGGGCCTGGAAGTGAAGCTGCACGTGGTACCGCGCGCCGAGCAGCACAGCGAGCTGGGCACCGACGCCTACTGGGGCGGCGTGGTCTACAGGCAGCACGCCTGCGTCGACCCGGCGCGCTACCACCACGGCCTGCTGCGAGCGGCGCGGCAGGCGGGGGCCACGCTGGTTGCCGCGCTGCCCGGCGACGCGCATCGAAGCCGATGGCGCGGGCTTCGAGGTGCACACGCCGCGCGGCGTGGTGCGCGCGCGCGACGTCGTCATCGCCACCAACGGCTACACCGGCACGCTGACGCCGTGGCTGCGCCGGCGCGTCATCCCCATCGGCAGCTACATCATCGCCACCGAGCCGCTGGCCGCCAGAGCAGATGCGCCGGCTGATGCCGAGGAACCGCATCGTCAGCGACACGCGCAAGGTGGTCTTCTATTACCGCGCATCAACCGACCGGACGCGCATCCTGTTCGGCGGCCGCGTGTCCACCGACGAGACCGATCCGCGCATCAGCGGCCCGTTGCTGCATGCCGACCTGGTGGCGCTGTTCCCCGAGCTGCGCGGCGTGCGTATCAGCCATTCGTGGTGCGGCTTCGTCGCCTACACCTTCGACGAGCTGATGCACATCGGCCGCCACGACGGCATGCACTACGCCATGGGCTACTGCGGCTCGGGCGTGGGCATGGGCAGTTATCTGGGCATGCGGCTGGGGCAGCAGGTGCTGGGCCTGGCCGAAGGTCGCACCGCCTTCGACGAGCTGGCCTTCCAGACGCGGCCGCTGTACAGCGGGAAGCCCTGGTTCTTGGCGCCGTCTATCCGCTATTACCGGTGGCGCGATCGTCAGAATCGCTGATCTGGTGGTCGCAAAGCGCCTCTTCTGGGCACGCCTTCTTGCCAACGCGACGTTTCTCGGCAACTTTGCGAAGTCGGCTGAGGTTCTCACCTTGGCACTGTGGAAACACCCGCGCCGATTCGTCCTGCTGGGGTACCGCGCTCGATCGATCTAGTTAGCCGTTGAGATGCCAGAGCGGCGCTCACAGAGTTTCAACGCCAGGTCGACCCTTTCGTTGGACAAGTTCGTTTCCCTCAACCCGCCGTTCGCAGATGTCGGCTCATGGCCGAGACCGCCGAAAGCGGATGTCAGCATTCAGGCATCGTCAAAGCTGATGACAGCTTTCGGGCGCCGAGTTCAACTCGACGGCCGGCGCAGCCCGACCCATTGCGGCCTGGCGACATCCTGGATTGCTCGCCCGAAAGCTGTCCTAGAACGCAGCGCAAGTGGGTTGCCATCGAGGCATACCTCGTACGCAACCGGTCCAAGCCGAAGATGCCTGTTGATCCGCGGATCGGGGTCGATCCTGCCCATACCGATGTGCCGCCTACCGCAGCTTCGGCATCTCGACCATCACCGGCTGGCCCGGTGCCGTGCAGCCCTGGTCGCAGCAGCGGCCTGGCTGGCGGTTCTTCGTGATGGCGCGCGTCTCGTCATGCAGCACGCCGCGCTCGAGCAGCCGCTCGACCAGTTCGACCTTGTTGCCGACGGGATAGTTGCGCCAGATCTCCTGCTTCATCGCCGCCGGCGAGCCACCGCCGTGCAGGCTGATCACCGAGTACCAGCCGCCCTGGTACGAGGCGGTCAGGTCTTCGATGAAGCGCGCGACCTCGATGCGCTTGTCGTAGGGCACGCTCGGGTTGGCGCGCAGCACTTCGGCCAGCGTCGCCGCGGTGGCCGGGTTGTGGTCCTCGTCCGGCCCTGGCAGCGCGACGATCAGGCCGCCGGAGACCTCGTGCGCGAGGCGGTGCATGTCGTAGATCTGCGTTGCGAGCAGCAGCTTGCCGATGTTGCTGAACACCGGCTCGGGCATGAAATTGCCGTAGTGGGGGTCCTGCGTGCCGTAGACGCTGGCCGCCACGCCGCAGGCGTAGAAGCCCTCGGTGATCTTGATCAGCTCGACCATCGGCTCGCGCAGGTTGCTCTTCTCGCCCGGGATCGAAGCCGTTGGCCTCGCACATCAGCGCGCCGGCGCCGATCAGCAGGTCGCCGAATCCGGCGCGCGCAGCGATGCAGGTATGCCGGTGGTGGGTGGCGTAGCTGTAGGTCAGGGTGCTGCTGTGCTCCCATTCGCCGGCGTAGAACACGCGCTCCCAGGGCACGAAGACCTGGTCGAAGATGATCACGGCAGTCGACTGTCCGTACTTGCGCGAGAACAGCGCGCTGCCGTGCTCGAGCTTCTCGCCCGGCCGGCCCGCGGGCCGCGAGACGATGGTCAGGCCGGGCGCGTCGACGGGCACCGCGCAGCACACCGCGAAGTCGGCATCCTCGGCGCCCATGTTGCGGCTCGGCATGACGAGCAACTCGTGCATGTAGGGCGCGCCGGTGACGATGGCCTTGGTGCCGCTGATCACGATGCCCTTGCCGTTGCGCTCGACCACGTGGACGTAGGTGTCGGGGTTGGCCTGCTGGTGCGGCTTCTTGCTGCGGTCGCCCTTGGCATCGGTCATCGCGATGCCGAGCGAGAGGTCCTCGTCCTGCACCCGTGCCAGGTAGGCGTCGAAGCGGGCGCGATGCTCGGTGGTGCCGCGGGCGTCGTCGATGCGCGCACTCACCTGGGCCAGCCCGTTCAGCGCGTCGTGGGCCAGGTAGCGCTGCGCGCAGCCGGTCTCCTGGCACAGCAGGCGCACGGCCTCGAGCTTGTTGAGCAGGTCGCCGGCCGAGTCGTTGACATGCAGCATGCGGTTGACCACCTTGCCGCGGCTGGCCTGCGTGGCGAGTGCGACCGGCGCGAAATTCGGGTCGCGCGCGAAGTCGTAGGTGTAGGCCAGCGCGTTGACGCCGGGTGCGAGCGAGGGCTCGTCGGCCACCGATTCGACGCGGCGGCCGTCGACGTAGACGGTGGGCCGCAGGCGGCGCAGCGATTCGCGGTAGTCGGCGCCGCTCATCAGCGTGGCGGGCGCGGTGACGGCGGCAGCAGGCAGTGGAGCGTTCATCGGGCGTCTCCTCGTTGGGTGAACGATTTGAACACGCTGCCAAATTCTCTGATCAAGGCTACATTGCGGCCATGTTCAAGTTCGTCCAGAGAGCCGTCGTCGCCGGCGCCCGCGATGTGGCGCGGACCCGGCCACCCGCCGCGCGTCAGGCGAGGGCGGTGCGATGAACGCGATCGCGGCCTCGAACAGCGTGCTGGTACTGGTCGACTACCAGCAGCGGCTGATGCCCGCCATCCACCGCGGCGAGCAGGTCGTCGCCGAGGCCACGAGGCTGGCCGACGCGGCGCGCGCACTCGGCATCCGCGTGCTGGGCACCGAGCAGAACCCGGTCGGCCTCGGTCCCAATGTCGAGGCAATCCGCCAGCGCTGCGAAAGCACGCTCGCGAAGACGCACTTCGATGCCTGCGAAGACGGGCTGCTCGACGCGCTCGGCGATGCGGGCGATGTGGTCATCGCCGGCTGCGAGGCGCATGTCTGCCTGCTGCAGACCACGCTGGGACTGCTGCGCGCCGGGCGGCGCATCTGGGTGGTCGGTCCGGCCTGCGGTTCACGCTCTTCTGTCGACCATGAGCTGGCGATGCAGCGCTTGCGGGGGGCGGGCGCGGTCATCGTCAGTCCCGAGATGGTGGCGTTCGAGTGGCTGCACGATTGCCGGCACGCGTCGTTCAAGCCGGTGCTGCAGATGTTCAAGAACCGGATCGGCTGAGCCCACTTCTTGAGCTCACTTAAGGACGCCAGCCATGGCCTGGCAGGTCCAGAATGCCCATGTCGTCGAGGCCCTTGTTGCCGCTCGAATCATCGCGTTACAGCGACACCCAGGGCGACCAGTAACAGCCAACGCCATCCGATTCGCATCGCCGACTCCCGCATCAAACGCCTCTCGGCTAGCCACGCTAGCCAGAGGGCTGGCAGCGGCCGATCGCGACAAACAGGTAGCGGCCGGCCGGCAGCGTGACTCGGCCCGCGATTGTCGAGCGGTCACTCCCGGTGAATTGCTGGCAACAAGACGCAGAGAGCTTTCCAGCGCCGGAATCGCTCGCAGCATGCCCTCGCGGTCGGGCGCGGCACTCTCAGCCCGCGGGCACGGCCGCGCCCACCTGCTGATACACCGCCATCTCGAAGCCCATCAGCGTCTCGATCACCGGCATGTCGAAGAACGGTAGCAGTTGCGTCATCAGCACGCCGCCGATGCCTTTGGTGCGGTCGATCCAGTAGTAGGAGTTGAACACGCCCGCCCAGTCGCCTGTGCCCTGGCTGCGCATGCCGGGCAGGTCGACCAGCGTCAGGTGGAAGCCCAGGCCCCAGCTCTGTGGCACTGGCAGCGAGGGCACATCGTTCGACAGTTCGGGCACCGCGGACTTCATCAATTCGGGCAGCTTGATCGAGCCAATATGGCTTTGCAGCGCCATCTGCACCGTGGCCGGCTTGAGCACGCCGGCGCCATCGTTGAGCCAGGCCTGCACGAAGCGGCCGTAGTCCTGGATCGTCCCGTAGGAGCCGTGGCCGGCCGCGTCCCATTCCGAGGTGGCCGGCAGGTCGTGCACCGAAGGCGCGAGCTTGCCGTCGGTCTGGCGCTGCATCACGCGCAGCAGCCGAGCGCGCTGCTCGGCGCCGGGCGCGAAGGTGGAGTCATTCATGCCCAGCGGCGCGTAGACATGCTGCTGCAAGTAGCTGCCCAGGCTCTGCCCGGTGAGCCTCTCGACCACCAGTCCCAGCCAGTCGGTGTTGACGCCGTACTCCCAGGCCGTGCCCGGGTCGTTGACCATCGGAACCGACAGGCTGCGCTTCTCGCCCGACAGCGGGCTTGGCTCGCCGGTCAGCTCCAAGTAGCGCAGGAGACTTTCGTTGGTGAAGAAGTACCCAAGGCCGGCGGTGTGCGTCATCAACTGGCGCACCGTGGCCTTGCTGGCCGGCGCGCGCAGGCGCGGCTTGTCGCCGTCGAAGCCCTCCAGCAACTGCAGTCGGCCGAAATCTGGCAGGATCGATTCCACCGTGGCGTCAAGGTCCAGTCGGCCTTGTTCCACCAGCTGCAGCGCGCCGGTGGTGGCCACGGCCTTGGTCATCGAGGCATTTCGGAACAGCGTGTGCTGGTTCGCCTCGCCGCAGGCGTGGTGGAACAGGGGGCCGTTGCGGTCGACCACGAGGGCCGAGATGCCATGCACGGCGCCTTTCGCGACTGCGCCGTCGAGCAGCGCGATGATTGCCGAACCGTCGAATGCCATGGGTGTCTCCTTGTAGTCAGGTTGGTTTCCGTCAGCCGGACTTTACCGGCACGGTCCGACCATTCTGCGCTGTAGCATCGCTCAGCGGCGGCTCAGCAACTGACCTGCTCCAAACCGGCGTTCCAGCATTGACCGGTTGTGGCCGGGCCTGCCGTATGGATATCCGCCGTGACTGGCAGGTTCAGGGCAACAAGATCCAATCCGCGAGCAGCGGCCCTCGACCCGCAGCTGCCTCCGGAGCGACCCCTCGCCCACGCCCGTTCGTGCTGGTGATCTCGGCGGCGACTGTGCGGCGGAAGCCACCCACAAACCGCAACCCGCGAGCTTCGGCCCAGAATGCAGGCCTCCACGCACTGCCGAGCAAGGCAAGGGACCCTCCGCATGATCATTATCTTGGCCGACGTTCAAGTGGCTCCGAACCGGATGCAAGAGGCCCTGACCATCTCGAAGAAGCACGTGGCGCGATCAAGAACCGAGCCAGGCTGCCTGTCGCACTCAGTCTACGAAGACAAGGACAGAGAGAACCATCTTGTCTTCGTGGAAGAGTGGGAGTCAGAAGAAGCACTCCAACGGCACTTCGCAGTACCCGAGTCCGGGGAGTTTGCAAATGCGCTCGGAGCAATGGCTGCGGTACGCCCCAAGATTCGCCTCTACAGGGCCACAGAGCTACCGTTTCCCGGCAAGAGCGCGGCCTAACGTCGTTCAACCGGAGCGCCAACGGCTGACCGCCATCGACCCGGTCTTTTTCGGCGTGAGGCCGTGGGCGCTGGTCGTTCCCGGCGCTGCGGTGCTCGGCCTGCTGGCGGCGGTACTCTCTTGGGTGCCGATCTGAGGCCTGCATTCGAGGCCAGGCCTGCAACTTGGTCAGCGTAGCGCAAGCGCCTTTTCGATGTCGCCCGTCAGCTCTGAGCTGCCAGGTTTGGTGTTGCTGGGGTAGTACGCCACAGGCCGGCCCTGGCGGTCCACCAGGTACTTGTTGAAGTTCCAGGCCGGTTGCTTGCCGGTGGCGCGGGCAAGCTGTGCAAACAACGGTATCGCGTCCTTGCCGCGCACCGGCACGGTGACGAACATCGGGAACTTCACGCCATAGGTGTTGAAGCACACGTCGGCGGTCTTCTTCGCGTCGGCGTCTTCCTGCTGGAAGTCATTCGACGGGAAACCCAACACCACCAGCCCCCGCGCCGCATAGCGTGCATTCAGCGCTTCCAGGCCCTGGAACTGCTCGGTATAGCCGCAGTAGCTGGCCGTGTTCACCACCAGCAACACCTTGCCCGCGTATTGGCACAGGTCCTGCGGCTTGTTGTCCTGCAGGCGCGGCACGGATTGGTTCAGGATCGTGGGGCAGCCGCTTGGCGTCTGCGCCCACAATGCGCCCGACTCCAGCGCAACGGCCAGACCCAGGCCGAACTTCAGCAGGTCACGGCGGCTCGCCGCCATCAAAGCATCGGGGATCATCAGAGTTGGGCCTTGCGTCTGCGGGCAGTGCTTCGAATCGTGAAGTATGAGGCGAACGGTCGTTCACACGAGCTCATGTCCCTGGTGCCCGTCTGTGCAACGAGGGTATGTGCAGCCATCAGCCAGAGGACAGGATCGAAGATTGCCTTGTGACCAGGACTCGTGCCTCCAGGCATCACGAATGTGGTGCGTCGACTCCACCGGCAGGTCTACGGCAGCGAGGTGGAACCCACGCATGCCCGCCGTCGACCCTTCGGAGACACTCGCTGCCCTGAATTGACCGCCCTGAATCAGTCGCTCGTCCCCGCATCGTCGCCCGCGTCGCGTTGAGTGGCGAGCAAGTACCTGCAAAGCAAAGTTCGAAGAACGCCCTCCGAGATAGCGCCTATGTGGCATGGCGCACAGAAGTTCATGTCGAGGCCGGCTACCTTGTTCACGAGTATTCACGTTCAGCCGCGCGTGGCTGGACTTTCGCTCCAAACCCCGCACACCGAAAGGAGCCGTATGCGCACTCCATTGACGCTGTTTGCTTTGTGCCTGTCTTCGCACTGCTACTGACCGCCTGCGACAAGGCGCGGAACGAGTCGCCCGTGCCGGTGGTGGAACCGGTCCAGGTCCAGCCTGGAATGACGCCGTCCATGGCAGCAGAAACGTCGGTGCCCGCGGCGGATTCGGTGCTAGCGCCAGCAAGCGAAACTCCCAAACCGAGCGCCGCAGCGGGCCGGTCCAACGACAAGATGACTCGCGCCCAAGAATCCAGTGCGATGCCGATGGTCGGCCAGAACAACGACCACTCCGCGCCGATCACTGCCGCGATGCCGGCCAGCGCGCCATAGGCAATGTCTGAGCGCGTCGACAGGCTCGAAGTGCGGCCACACCAGTGGCGCGGCGTTTCGGCTGACTCGCACGGATTCGAAAATCCTTGGGACTATAGGTGCGCCGTCGTACAGACTGAGACGCGCAGGGCATCGACTATTGCCCTCATTCGAATGACGATCCGCAATTCGAATGAGCAACCGACCAGAAGGGGGTTCGCATGTTCAAGACCATCACGGCAACCTATGCCAGCAAAACCACAGTCGCCAACGTTGTCGACGAACTGATCAATGACGGCATCCCGCGCGAAAAGATATACGGTGACGACGCCACGATGCAGGTCAAAGTCATGGTTCCGGAAACGGGGGTTGCAGGAGTCAAGGAAATCCTGAATCGGCACGAGCCGACCGAGATTTCCTGACGCACACGGCAAAGGGCTGCCATGACGCTTTGCGAGCCGGTGATATCCGGCGACGCACCGCACGGGCAACGCCGGCGCTAGTTTTCAAGAGGCGGTTGCTGCGCAGGCGCATCACTGAGCAAGTCAACTGCATACGTGCCTTCAAGCTGGAGCACTGTGCGGCAGTCTATCGCCAGCGCGTGTAACTGTCTGGCAGCGCGGCGCACACTTCTTCGATTCAAGGAATGCCATGAATGAGCTCAACAAAGCACTTGATGACTTGGACGGCCTGCACGAGGCGTTTCATGCGCTGTCCGACCCGCTGCGCGCGAGCCCACTGGTGAGCAATGCAAAGCTCGGGAAGAAGCTGCGGCATGACTTGGCCGCCGGCGCCGATGCCTATGCTTCGACGCTCATTTCGTCGTCCCGTGGCGAACTTGACGCAAAGCGAATCAAGAAGTGCCGCAAAGAAGCCCTCGCACGAATGCCCGTTGCCGTCGCGAAGCAGAAACGCCTCGCGGCGCTGGTCAACGAGCAGCGCGTTCAAAGCCCAGGGGTCCGAAGCGATGTTCAGCTACTGCTCAAACTCTCTCTCCACTGCCGCGCTGCACTGGAGGCTTTGGCGCCCACTGTAGACCGGCGCGCGGCTGATGGGCTCGGCAACAAGGTGCTTGTCGAGCTGCGCGAGGCGACACTTCGCTACCTTTCGACCGAGCGTGAAGCGGGCATTGGTAGTCCCGAGAAGCCGCGAGCGGCAGTCGTTGAACATCTAAAGAAGACCGAGAGTCACGCGAGCGAATTCTTGAGCCTGGCGCCCGGGTCCGGTGATGGAGCATCTTCACTAGGTGTCACATTGTCGCGAGACGTAGTCGACACGCTGCACAAGACCTCGCTCGACTGGGCTGCGGGTACATTGTCCGCCTAGCCGTCGAGGACAGCCGTTTGCGACCGAGCACGGCTGATTGGGACATCGCGGATTGAAGGGCTCTTGCGCCGAGCCTTTCATCAAGCGTTCGAGATTGACCATAGCGGCTCGGGCCCAGAGTGACGACTCCACGGACCGATGGGCTGGATTTCGAGTGTGTCCAAGATGGACGGAATGAGGTTGACTAACCCGGAAGCTGCCGGCCGCCAGCGGCAGCAAGTGGCCGGGATCACACTTGGCGGACGTCGGCTGTATGGCAGATCAGCCCTACCGGCAGGTTCAGCGCGACGCGATCAAGGCTCGAGGACCCGCCCTCGACCCCATCGGCGACATTGATCGCCGTGATTTGGACGCCATCAAGCAGCTCGATCGCATTCGACGCAGGCGCTGAGCGCCGCCCGTGGACAAGGTTTCCAAGCGGCTTCCTTCAGAATTGCCTATCGCTCCATCGGCGAGCCCGTCGCCTGGCGCTGTCGTCGGCCCGTCAGGGTTCGATGTACTCGGCCTCTTCAGCGCCTGAAGCAGCCACCACTGCGTTCCATCAAGCTCTCCTCGGACTTTCGCTTTAGGCCTGCTTCGTAACGGAAAGCCAATCCACGCCTTGAGCAACGCTGCTCTTCGAGTTGCCTTCGCGTTGTATCAACTACAGAACGAGTCGCCGGCAATCGACCTGCGCGTCGATGCATCCCTGTCGGCGATCAAGTGGCACAGCCTCGTGCCGACACAAAATCGAAGGAATACACCGTCGAGCAAGGCAACGCATGAAGACCGTGATTGGCATCAGCCTGGGTGCGAAGCAGCAAGACTTCGAATTCCGTACCCGCCTGCTCGGACAGGCTCTGCGGGTGCGTCGGCTCGGCACCGATGGCGATCTGGCGAAGGCCGGACGGCTGCTGCGCGAATGGGACTCACGCGCCGATGCGGTCGGCCTGGGCCTGGCCAAGGGCGGCAGGGTCGGCTCGGGCGACGCGCGGCGCGCGGCGCGGCTGCGTGCGCTGGTGACACGTGCGCCGGTCAGTAACGGTGCGCGGCTGAGCGATGTCTTGCTCGAATGGGCGGTGCGCCATGCCCAATCCACGCTCGGCCACTACTTCGACAACACCAAGGTGCTGTTCTTCAACGGCCTGTCGCATCAGAAGCTGGCCTCGACAATGTCGGAATACACGCCGAACCTGCACTTTGCCGATCCGGTGCTGCAACTCGGCGCACCCAAGCTGCTGACCTCCCTGACGGCACTCAACCTGTATGCCAGCGGCATGCACTACGTGGCCGACTGGTTGCCGCGCCGCGGGCTCAACCCTGCGCTGCTCGAGCAATGGGCGCAGCACGTGCTGCGCCGTGCGGTGCGCCATGCCACGGTGCTGGTGGCGCCGGTGCACGAGCTCGACGCCTTTGGCCTGGAGGAGCTGGCGGGCAAGACCATCGTCACCCACACCGTCAACGAAGCTCGGCTCGCGGCCTTCAGGGACAAGGGCGTGCATCTGGTCATCGACGGCGCGCCGATGGTGCGCGGCCATGCCATCGACCCCTCGCTGCTCGACGCCATGATCCTGGCCGCCACCGACCGCCATGGCGGCGATCTGCTCGACGACGAGTATCTAGAGATCCTCGGCGCCGAGGAGATGCAGCCGCGCCTGCTGTACCCGAACGGCTTCAAGCGCGTGAACCGCTTCGCCTTCGTCATCCACCCGCTGTCGCAGGAGTACTTCAAGAAGGTCAAGCCGGTGGAGATCCTGTCGCGCGTGTCGCCGCCGCTGATGATGGATTCGCTGGAGAAGGTCATGGCCTTCGCGCCGCCCTTCGTCTACTCGCGCATCGAAGGCATCCGCTCGCCCACTGGTGTCGAGGCCGAAGGCTGGCTGATAGCGATCGGCGGCACGCCCAAGGAGATCATGGCGCACAGCCCCGAATTCACCTATCGGCGCCTGCTCGCGGCGGCCGACATGGCACGCAAGCTGGGCGCGCAGATCATGGGCCTGGGCGCTTTCACCAAGGTCGTCGGTGATGCCGGCGTGACGGTGGCGCGCCAGGCTTCGCTGCCCATCACCACCGGCAACAGCTACAGCGCCAGCGGCGCGCTGTGGGCGGCACACGACGCATTGCTGCGCATGCGCTTGCTGCCCCGGCCGCGCGGCAAGGAGCGGGTGAAGTTCAAGGCCATGGTGGTCGGCGCCACCGGCGCCATCGGCTCGGCCTGCGCGCGGCTGCTGGTGCGCGCCGCCGAGGAGGTCTACCTTGTGTCGCCCGAGACGGCCAAGCTGCTGGCGCTCAAGGCCGCGATCGAGCACGAAAGCCCTGGCGCCAAGGTGATACTTGCCGCCAACACCAAGCGCGACCTGCCGCAGATGGACATGGTCGTCACCGCCACCTCGGGCGCGGGCAAGAAGGTGCTCGACATCATGCAGGTCAAGCCGGGTTGCGTCATCACCGACGTGGCGCGTCCGCTCGACCTGCCGCCGGCGGAAGTGGCCAAGCGGCCCGACGTGCTGGTCATCGAATCGGGCGAGATCCAGCTGCCCGGCGAGGTGCGCATGCAGAACATCGGCCTGCCGCGCGGCGTGGCCTATGCCTGCCTGGCCGAAACCGTCGTGCTGGCGCTGGAGGGCCGCTTCGAGAACTTCACCGTGGGGCGCCAGATCGAGTGGGCCAAGGTGCGCGAGATTTACCAGCTGGGCCTGAAGCACGGCATGAAGCTAGCGGCCATCTCCGGCGTGGGCGGCGAGTTCAGCGACGCGGACATCGAGCGCGTGCGCACGCTGGCCTTGGCCGCAAGGGCAGGCCAGGTGCGCCATGGTGCCGGGTCCGGCCGGGGTGCACAGGACCGCGCTGCCGGCTCGGCGGCCTCGCCAAGGCCTGCCGCTGGCGACAACGGCAGGCACGTCGCCCCCGGGCCCGCGGCGCGCACGAGCGCCGTGCGCCCAGTTCCAGGCGCCAAGGTGCCGGGCTCGCGCGCCGCGCCAAAGCGCCCGGCCCGAGCCTAGGCGCCTGCACTCGCACGGCCTGATTGCCGAGACTCCGCACACGCACCGCTGGCGCGTGACCCATCACGGGCGCAAGGTCATGGGCACTTTCCCTGCGAACAGCAAAGAACTCACGGAGAAAGAATCTGGCCCCTCGGCTGAGCTGCTGCGCGAACACTTCATGCAGCCGGGCGCCAGGCTCGGCCGATGCCTCAGCCACACACGCAACCCTGCCACGTGCGCAAGATCACGCGGCCTGCCGCCTGGGTGACGGTGCCTTCCTTGCGGACGCCCTTCTGGCCGCGGCCTTCGTTGCCGCAGCCTTCGTTGCCGCCACCTTCCTTGCCGAGGCCTTTTTGGCTGTCGTCGCGGCGGCGACAGCGGTCGCGCCCTTCAGCATCTTCTTGAATTCCCGGTTGAACTCGCCAGTGATGGCCTGCGGATCGGGCACCAGGCGGGCGTCGCCGATCACGGTCAGCGACGCTGAACCGCGGTAGCTGAGGATGCTGACCGCCATGCCTAGTTGCTTGCCGGGGTGCGGCGCCCAGGGCAGTATGCGGTCGATCGGCACGCCGGCAAGGTACAGCACCTCGCGCGGGCCGACCACATTGGTCATGACCACGCTGGCCTTGCGCCCGAACAGGTCGTTGGAGAAGTCTTCGAGCAGCTTGGGCCCGCGGCCGAGCAGATTGAGCAGCGCCTTTGTGGCCAGCGGCTCGGGCGAGTGCTTGAGCGCGTCCATGCGGGCCTTGGTCGATGCCAGACGGCGGTCGGCGCGCGCTTCGGTCACGGCCAGGTCGAGCAGCACGAGCCCGAACTCGTTGCCGAGCTGCCCGATGCGCTCGGGCGGGCGCAGGTCGACCGGCACCAGCGCCCGCACCGTCGTGTGGTCCACGTCGACGCCGCGGCCCTTCAGGTAGGTGCGCAGCGCGCCGGTCATGGCGGCCACCAGCACGTCGTTGACCTTGGCGTCGTAACGCTTGCCGATGGCCTTGATGTCGCGCACGGCGACCGGCTGCGACCAGGCCACGCGCTTGCCCAGCGCGAAGTCACCCTTCAGCGGGGAGGGCGGATCGTCGGCCCTGAGCAGCTCACTCGCCAGCATCCCCGCGCCGCCGGCCAGCGCGAGGGCGTCGCGCGCCGTTTCGGTGATGAAGTCGATCGCGGGCGCGAACACGCCCTTGCCGGCGCCCTTGCCGATGCTGGCGCCGCGGGCGCGCGGGGGCGGCAGCGGCCTGGCCCCGGGAGCGGGGTCGTACAGCCGCTGGGTCACAGTCATCATGGCCGTGCCGTCGGCCATGCAGTGATGGGCGCGCGTGATCAGCGCGCTGCCGCCTTCGACGTCGTCCACCACATAGGCCTGCCACAGCGGCAGCGCGTGGTCCAGCGGCATGCTGGCGAGGTCGTTCACCAGCTCGATCAGGGCCGCTTCGTCGTGCGGTGCCGCCAGCGCAATGTGGTGCAGGTGCTGGTCGACGTTGAAGTCGGGCATGTCCTGCCAGTGCGGCGTGGCCATCGAAAAGCCCGTCTCGACCACACGCTGGTGGAAGCGGTCGAAGGTCACGATGCGCTCGTTGTAGATCTGGCGCACGCGCTCGAAGTCGAGCGGTTTCTTCGTCAGCACGACACCCATCACGATGGCCAGATTGGCCGGTCCGTCGTTGTGGAACCAGGCCGTATCCGCAGCCGACATCGGGTAGGTCTTCACGCTGGCCTCTCCATCCCGCCTGATCCAGCGAACCGCAAGGGCGCGGCGCCAGTGACGGTCAGTTCGATGAAATCGATGGTAGTGCCTGCGCAGGCGCTGTCATTGACCGGCGTCATTACCTCGCTCGGGCGCATGGGCCGCCGGTTCGCCACGCACGCGGCGGACTTCGATGCGTCAATGCCTTCGATCGGCCGGGCGCGGGCCCTCGGCCCAAACTTGCGTTGCCCCAAGCCAGAGGGGCCTGACGCCCTTCGTCCAGTCGCCACCGCTTTGCTCTATGCCGGAGTCGGTGGCTGGGGCGAGTCCCGTCGGGATCGTCGGGAAGCCGCGGGCTGGGGCCAGGGGCGCCCAAACCGGACGGTCGCGAGCACCCGGAATTGGCCGTCAAGCACCGCCCACCGGAACGATGGGGCCGACCGCTGAACAGCACATTCCGGTCGTTGGCCTCGAACTTCCGGTGGGCGTCGTACTGCTGCCCGTCTACCTCTGGTCGCGTACACCGGCACGCGACCCGATGCTGCCGGTCAGCAGTCCATACTGCTTGACAGACAGCTGTCACCGTCGATTGAGCGGCCCGGCGCCAAGGGTCGCAGGGATCGCCAGCGTCCGGGGTTTTCCGGGCCGAGGCAATACGGCTCTGTCGCCTGGGTAAACCCGCAAACGAGCGCGGTGCTGGCCGCGTGCGGCCGGGTTCATCGGCGCTCGGCGGCCAACGTCGATCACAAGAACCGCATTCGGAGCCTCGACATACGGGACCGACTACCCTCCGACTACCCTATCGTCACGGAAAAAGGGCCTTTGAAAGAACTATCCTCCTTCATGCTGGCGATCGGTGCGGTGGCGATCTTCGGATTGCTCATGCGCAGGCTCCAGTTCAGTGCGCCCGCACCGCCGCGACGGCCTCGGTGGCCTCGCGCGCCAGGCGGGCAATGCGCGTCCAGTCACCGGCCTCGACGGCGGCGGCCGGCGTCAGCCACGAGCCGCCGACCATCGCGACGTTGGGCAACGAAAGGTAGGCTGCCAGGTCGGTCGTCGACACGCCCCCGGTCGGGCAGAAACGCAGGTCCGGCAGCGGCCCGGCCCAGGCCTTGAGCACGCTGATGCCGCCGAGCTGCGCCGCCGGGAAGCACTTCAGCAGCGTGAAGCCTGCGTCGCGCGCGGCCATCGCCTCTCCCGCCGTGGCGACGCCGGGCACGAACGGCAGGCCGGCCTCGATCACCGCGGCGAGCAGCGCGGGCGTCGCTCCCGGCGAGAGGGCGAAGCGCGCGCCGGCGCCGACGACCTGCGCCACCTCGGCAGCGCGCGTCACCGTGCCGGCGCCCACCTGCATCGCCGGCAGCGCGCGCGCGACAGCCTCGATCGCCGCCAGCGCGGCGTCGCTGCGCAGCGTAATCTCGATGACGTCGATGCCGCCCGCGAGCAGCGCTTCGGCCATCGACACGGCATGCGCCGGATCGGCGATCACGACGACGGGCACGACGCGGGACGAGAAGGTCGGCAAGGGTGCGGGGAGCTTCATGGCAGGCACTTTCGAGTGGGCGGTGCGGAGGGTTCAATCATTGCCGAACAGTGCGGATGCGCCACGCTCGGCGAGGCCGGCATGGCGGCGGAACAGGCCGAAGAGCTCGCGTCCGCAGCCATGGCCGTTCGCGTCGGGGGCGAGGCTCGCGGGTTCGCGCAGCGCCAGCTCGGCGGCATCGACCTCGACCTCCAGGATTCCGGCGTCGCAGTCGAGCAGCACGATGTCGCCGTCGCGCACGCGCCCGATCGGCCCGTCGGCAAGGGTCTCGGGGCTCAGGTGGATGGCCGCCGGCACCTTGCCCGACGCACCCGACATGCGCCCGTCGGTGACGAGGGCGACGCTGCGTCCCTTGTCCTGCAGGATGCCGAGGATGGGCGTCAGCTTGTGCAGCTCGGGCATGCCGTTGGCCTGCGGGCCCTGGTGGCGCACGATGGCGACGCAGTCGCGATCGAGCGCGCCCTGCTTGTACAAATCGGCCAGCGCCTGCTGGCTGTCGACGACGACGGCGGGCGCGCGCACGCGGCGGTGCTGCGCGGCGACGGCCGAGGTCTTGACGATCGCACGGCCGAGGTTGCCGCGCAGGCGTTTGAGGCCGCCGTCGGCGCTGAAGGGATTGGAAACCGGCCGCAGCACGCTGTCGTCGGCGGAGTGCGGCGGCGCCGCGCGCCAGGCGAGCTTGCCTTCATCGAGCAAAGGCTCGACCGCAAAGCGCTGCAGGCCCTGGCCGAGCACCGTGCCGACGTCGGCGTGCAGCAGCCCCGCCTGCAGCAGCTCGCGGATGAGGAACCCCATGCCACCGGCGGCGTGAAAGTGGTTCACGTCGGCCTTGCCGTTCGGGTAGATGCGCGCCAGCAGCGGCACCGCCTCGGACAGCTCGGCGAAGTCGTCCCAGTCGATGCGGATGCCGGCCGCGCGCGCCATCGCGACGAGGTGCATCGTGTGATTCGTCGAGCCGCCGGTGGCGAGCAGGCCGACGACGCCGTTGATGATCGCCTTCTCGTCGACGATGGCGCTCATCGTCATCGCCTCCAGCCCAGCGCCACCCATCGCGATCACGCGCCGCACCGCAAAGTCGGTCAGCGCGTCGCGCAGCGGCGTGCCCGGATTGACGAACGACGAGCCGGGCAGCTGCAGCCCCATCACCTCCATCAGCATCTGGTTCGAGTTGGCGGTGCCGTAGAAGGTGCAGGTGCCCTCGCCGTGATAGGCGGCCTCCTCGGCGGCGAGCAGCGTCGCCCGGTCGACCAGGCCCTGCGCATACTGCTGGCGCACCTTGGCCTTGGCGTCGTTGGACAGCCCCGAGGTCATCGGCCCGGCCGGCACGAAGACCACCGGCACGTGGCCGAACTGCAGCGCGCCGATCACGAGGCCGGGCACGATCTTGTCGCAGATGCCGAGGCACAACACGCCGTCGTAGACGTTGTGCGACAGCGCGACCGCGGTTGCGAGCGCGATCACGTCGCGTGAGAACAGCGACAGCTCCATGCCCTCGGCGCCCTGCGTGATGCCGTCGCACATCGCCGGCACGCCGCCGGCCACCTGCACCGTCGCGCCGTGCGCGCGCGCCGCGGCGCGGATGCGTTCGGGGTAGTGCTCGTAGGGGCGGTGCGCCGACAACATGTCGTTGTAGGCGGTGACGATGCCGAGGTTGGGCTGGCGCTCGGCGCGCAGCGTGAGCTTGTCGTCGCTCGGCATCGCGGCGAAGGCATGCGCCGCGTTGGCGCAGCTCATGCCGGCGCGGTACGGGCCGGGCCGGCGCTGCGACGCCATCGTCGCCAGGTAGGCCGTGCGGTCGGCGGCGCTGCGTTGCACGATGCGCTGCGTCACGCGGTCGAGCACCGGGTGCACGGTGACGGGCAGGGTCAGGTTCGGGGTCATCTTGTTCCTCCGGTTGCATTGGGCGCGCGCGTCACAGCGCTTCTTCGGACCAGACAGCATTCGCCCGCGCGACGAGCGCCGACGACGCCGCCGGCCCCCAGCTGCCGGCCGGGTAGGGCCGCGGCTTGTCGGCCAGGCGCTGCCAGCCCTGCAGGATCGGATCGGTCCAGCGCCACGCGGCCTCGAGCTCGTCGCGCCGCATGAAATGCGTGAGGCGACCCTTGACGACGTCGATCAGCAGGCGTTCGTAGGCCTCGGCACGGCGCTCGGTGAAGGCCGACTCGAGATCGAGGTTCAGGAAAACGGGTCGCATGTTCATCCCCGATCCCGGCTCCTTGGCCATCATCTGCAGGCGCACCGACTCGTCGGGCTGCAGCGTGATCAGCAGCCGGTTGGGCCCGGTCGACCCCTGCGGCGGGCCGAAGATCGAGAACGGCGGCTCAGCGTACTCGACGATGATCTCCGAGCGCCGCTCCTGCAGCCGCTTGCCGGTGCGCAGGAAGAACGGCACACCCGCCCAGCGCGCGTTGTCGACCTGAGCGCGCAGCGCGACAAAGGTCTCGGTCGCGCTGTCGGGCGGCACGCCGTCCTCCTGCAGGTAGGCCTTGGCGCGCTCGCCATCGACGGCGCCTTCGGCATACTGACCGCGCACCGTGTCGCGCTTGACATCGTCGAAGTCGATGCGGCGCAGCGAGCGCAGCACCTTCAACTTCTCGTCGCGCACGTCGTCGGGGTCGAGCGAGATCGACGGCTCCATCGCGACGAAGCACAGCAGCTGCAGCAGGTGGTTCTGCACCATGTCTCGCATCGCGCCGGTCTGGTCGTAGAAGCCGGCGCGCGTGCCGACGCCAACCGTCTCGGCGACCGTGATCTGCACCGCCTTGATGTAGGGCGCGCGCCAGAGCGGCTCGAGGATCGCGTTGCCGAAGCGCAGCACCATCAGGTTCTGCACCGTCTCCTTGCCGAGGTAGTGGTCGATGCGGTAGATCTGGCGCTCGGCGAAGTGCTGCGCGACCGATTCGTTGATCGCCTGCGCCGACGGCAGGTCGTGGCCGAGCGGCTTCTCGAGTACGAGGCGCGTGTCGGCGTCGACGAGCCCCGCGCCATGCAGGTGTTCGGCGATCGCGGTGAACAGGCTGGGCGCGGTGGCGAGATAGAACAACTTGGCCGACCCTTCGCGGCACGCCTCGCGCAAGCGGCCGTAGCCGTCGGCTACGCTCGCGTCGAGGCTGACGAAGTCCAGGCGCTGCAGGAAGCCTTGCCAGGGCTCGGCCTGCAACGCACTTGCGTCCACCTGCGGCGCCGCCATTTCGCCGACGAAGGCGACGTACTGCTCCCGGTTCCAGGCGTGGCGGCCGACGCCGACGATGCGCGCGTGCTCGGGCAGGCTGTCGTGCAGGTGCGCCATGTACAGCGCCGGAAGCAGCTTGCGCCACGACAGGTCGCCGGCGCCGCCGAAGATCACGATGTCGAGAAGCGTCGAGTCGGTGTCCATGTGGAAAACCTCGTGTCGTTGC
This sequence comes from uncultured beta proteobacterium, assembly GCA_963837675.1. Taxonomy (GTDB): domain Bacteria; phylum Pseudomonadota; class Gammaproteobacteria; order Burkholderiales; family Burkholderiaceae_C; genus Rubrivivax. The sequence continues at coordinate 412,311 of CAWIOH010000017.1, forward strand.
ACCGTTTGCACGGTGTCAGGGCGACAGCGCCAGTTCGGCGCGTGTCGGTGGCTGGCAGCCTTTGCGGCTGCAGTTGATCGCGGCAGCCGTCATCGCCCGCCGCAGGGTCGCATGCACGCGGCGTGCCGCCCCGGAAGGGTGCTCGGCCCAGTCGGCGAGGCAGCTGCCCCAGAAGGTGTCGCCGGCGCCGACGGTGTCGACGACGGCGATCGCGGGCGACGCTTCACGAGCCGCCTCGCCGTCGACCCACAGCCAGGCGCCTGCGCCGCCGAAAGTCAGCGCGACGCGCCTGAACGGGCCGAGGCGCGCGAACTGCGCATGCAGTGCCTCGGCGCGCTCTAAGCGCGCCTCTGCGAAGCCGAGGCCGTGCAGGTCCTCGTCGCTCGCCTTGACCCAGTCGGCCAGCATCAATGCGCGCGCGATGGCGTCGCGGTATTCCGCTGCGTCGTCGGCGACCGCGGGGCGCAGGTTGATGTCCAGGCTCACCGTCCATCCAAGCGCGCGCGCGCCGGCCAGCACCTGCAGCACCTTCTCCTGCTCGGGCGGCACCAGCATCAGCGAGCCGGTGTGCAGCACACCCGGCGCGCGGCGGCGCAGGATCTCGAGCACTGCCTCGGGGTGGTAGTCACGGTCGGCGATGCCCTCGCGGTAGAAGCCGTAGCTCGGCTGGCCGGCATCGAGCGTCACGACAGCGAGCGAGGTCGGGCGCTGCGTGTCCGCACTGAGCGGCAGCGCGCCGTCGGCGAGCGCGCGTGCCTTGAGTTGGCGGCCGAAGGCGTCGGTCGAGAACGGCGCCAGCACGCCGACTTCGGCGCCCTGCAGCGCGGCGGCGCGCGCCAGGTTGTACGGGCTGCCGCCCATCACCGGCAACAGCGACCCGTCGGGCTGCGCGATGCAGTCCATCAGGGCCTCGCCAAGGATCACGATCTGCGCGCTCATCAAGCCTCTCCCAGGACGCCGGCCCCCTGCCGGCGCGTCGCCCAACTGTCGCCCGAAGACCCGCCACGGCGCATCCGGGAAACTACTAACTAAATCCACTTGATTTATTATACGGACCGGGGAATACTTGCGCCAACGACTCGGGCGACGCCGTCCGGTCGTCGCCACCAGACCGGCACGCCGGTCGCCCCAGAGCCCAACCCAGGAGACTTCGATGCCGACACTCCCCCGCACCTTCTGCCTCGGCCTGATCGCCGCCGCGGCCGCCACCTCGACCCTCGCCGCCGACCCAGTGGTGATCGGCCTCATCACCAAGACCGAGACCAACCCCTTCTTCGTCAAGATGAAGGAGGGCGCCGACCAGGCCGCCACCGCCAAGGGCGCCAAGCTGCTGTCGGGCGCCGGCAAGACCGACGGCGACAACGCCGGCCAGGTGACGGCGATGGAGAACATGATCGCCGCCGGCGCGAAGACGATCCTGATCACGCCGAGCGACACCAAGGCGATCGTGCCGGCGATCAAGAAGGCGCGCGACAAGGGCGTGATGGTGATCGCGCTCGACAGCCCGACCGATCCGCAGGACGCGACCGACGCCCTGTTCGCCACCGACAACTACAAGGCCGGCGTGTTGATCGGCCAGTACGCGAAGGCGGCGCTCGGCGGCAAGCCGGCCAAGATCGTCACGCTCGACCTGTTCCCCGGCCACCCGGTCGGCGCGCAGCGCCACAACGGGTTCCTGAAGGGCTTCGGCCTGCCGGCGCCGATGCGAAGAGCAACGAGCTCGGCAAGGACGCGCCGAGGTCGTCTGCATGGCCGACAGCTTCGGCGACCGCGCCAAGGGCCAGACCGCGATGGAGAACTGCCTGCAGAAGGCGCCCGACGTCAACGTCGTCTACACGATCAACGAGCCCGCCGCGGCCGGCGCCTACAACGCGCTGAAGAAGGCCGGCAAGGAAAAGGGCGTGATCATCGTCTCGGTCGACGGCGGCTGCGAGGGCGTCAAGAACGTCGGCAAGGGCATGATCGCCGCGACGTAGCAGCAGTACCCGCTGAAGATGGCGTCGATGGGCGTCGACGCCGGCGTCGAGTACGCCAAGACCGGCAAGAAGGTCAGCGGCTACACCGACACCGGCGTGACGCTGATCGCCGCCAAGCCGGTGGCCGGCGTCGACAGCAAGGACGTGAAGATCGGCACCGACGCTGTGCTGGGGCAAGAAGTAATCGCCGTCACGGTCTACCACGGGCCGAGAATCGCCGGAGTGCCGACCGCTCCGCGCCGACACGGCGCGACCGCATGCCGACCTGCAAAGGCCATCGCGTGGACACCGTCAAGAAGCAAGCTGCCGCCGATCGGACCAGCTCGGGCCCTTCATCGCGCTGGTCGATCGCCTGCGTGTTCTTCGCCTCGCACGACCGAGCGCTTCTTCAGCGGCGCAGAACCTGTCGCTGATCCTGCAGCAGGTGATGGTCGTCGGCGTCATCGCGATCGGCCAGACGCTGATCATCCTGACCGCCGGCATCGACCTGTCGTGCGGCATGGTGATGGCGCTCGGCAGCATCGTGATGACCAAGTTCGCCGTCGGACCTCGGCGTGCCGACGCCTATCGCCGATCCTCTGCGGCATCGCGCGTCACGGCGCTGTTCGGGCTGCTCAACGGGCTGCTGGTCACGCGCATCAAGCTGCCGCCGTTCATCGTCACGCTCGGCACCTTCAACATCGCGTTCGCGATCACGCAGCTGTACTCCAGCGCGCAGACGGTGACCGACCTGCCCGAGGCGATGACCTGGCTCGGCAACACCTTCGCGGTCGGCGGCGCCGCCGGTCACCTACGGCACGGTGCTGATGATCCTGCTCTACCTGGCGATGTGGTTCTGGCTGCGCGAGACCGGCGCCGGACGCCACGTCTACGCGGTCGGCAACAACCCGGAGGCGACGCGCCTGGTCGGCATCCCGACCGAGCGCGTGCTGCTCGGCGTCTACGTGCTCGCCGGCGTGTTCTACGGCATCGCCTCGCTGCTGTCGGTGGCGCGCACCGGCGTCGGCGACCCGAACGCCGGCCAGACCGAGAACCTCGACGCGATCACCGCGGTGGTGCTCGGCGGCACCAGCCTGTTCGGCGGCCGCGGCATGATCCTCGGCTCGCTGATCGGTGCGATCGTCGTCGGCGTGCTGCGCAACGGCCTGACGTTGATGGGCGTGTCTTCGGTCTACCAGGTGCTGGTCACCGGCATCCTCGTGATCCTGGCGGTCACCGTCGACCAACTCTCGCGCAAGGCGCGCGCTGATGAACCACCCGGCTCGGAGTACCGAATCCACCCCGCGGGGGGCGCGGCCGCCTTGGGCGCCCGGCGCCGGCTGCCATACCAAGGAGCACCCATGAGTTCGACCCCAGTCGTGATGCAGGCCAAGGGCCTGGTCAAGCGCTACGGCCAGGTCACCGCGCTCGACGGTGCCGACTTCGAACTGCGCGCCGGCGAGATCCTCGCGGTGATCGGCGACAACGGCGCCGGCAAGTCCTCGCTGATCAAGGCCTGTCGGGCGCGACGATTCCGGACGAAGGCGAGATCTGGCTCGACGGCAAGCCGATCCACTTCAAGAGCCCGATGGACGCGCGCCGCGTCGGCATCGAGACGGTCTACCAGGACCTGGCGGTGGCGCCGGCGATGACGATCGCCGAGAACCTCTTCCTCGGCCGCGAGATCCGCCGCGAGGGCTTCCTCGGCAACGTGCTGCGCATGCTCGACAAGAAGAAGATGCTCGAGATCAGCATCGCGCGCATGCACGACCTGAAGGTCGGCATCCGCTCGATGACGCAGGCGGTCGAAACGCTCTCGGGCGGCCAGCGCCAGTGCGTCGCGGTGGCGCGCGCCGCGGCCTTCGCCGAGCACGTCGTGATCCTCGACGAGCCCACCGCGGCGCTCGGCGTGAAGGAAGGCAACATGGTGCTCGAGCTGATCCGCCGCGTGCGCGACAAGGGCCTGCCGGTGATCCTGATCACGCACAACATGCCGCACGTGTTCGAGATCGCCGACCGCATCCACGTCGCGCGCCTGGGCAGGCGCGCCGCGATCCTGAACCCGAAGAAGATCAGCATGAGCGACACCGTCGCGGTGATGACCGGCGCAATGCCGCCGGAGCAGATCCCGGCCGAATGCCTGGCCCATTGACGCGCCCGAGGAAATCGACCAAGAGGACGCCATGCTGAAGGGCATCGACCCGCTGCTGACCCCCGACTTGCTGAAGCATGCTGTGCGCGATGGGTCACGGCGAGTGAGGTCGCGCTGGTCGACGCGAATTTCACCGCCGATCACCTGGCGCGCGGCAAGCCAGTCGTGCGCCTGCCCGGCAACGACCTCGAGCGCGTCACGCGCGGCGGTGCTGTCGGTGTTGCCGCTCGACCACCGACGTGCCGCGCCCGGCCGGCTACATGCAGCACGCCGACCTCGCGCTCGGGCACACCACCAACGCCCAGGCCGCGTTCATCGACGTCGTGCTCCGCGTCGAAGGCCTCGCCGCCGCGCAGGTCGAAGCCATCGAGCGCTTCGCGTTCTACGACCGCGTCGGCGGCGCGAGCCTGATCGTGCAGACGCGGCGAGCCGAGCGCGTATGGCAACGCGATCGTCTGCAAGGGCGTGGTCGCGCCGGCGCCATGAGCCCGCCGGGCCGCCCCAAGGGCGAATTCCGGAGTGCGGAGCACGAAGGTACTCCGATGATCGACGCTGACCCCGCCGCGCCGGGGAGCCGGGCCTTCGCGCAGTCGATGCGCGGCTCGAACCAGCAGGGCATGCGCCAGTTCAACGAGCGCACCGTGCTGCAGGCAATCCGCCTGCACGGCGCGATCCCGAAGGCCGACCTGGCGCGCCTGACGCAGCTCTCGACGCAGACCGTCTCGATCATCGTCGAGCGGCTGCTCGACGACGACCTGCTGCGCAAGCAGGAGCGCGTGCGCGGCAAGCATCGGCCAACCCTCGGTGCCGCTGTCGCTGAACCCGGAAGGCGCATTCAGCATCGGCATCCAGGTCGGCCGGCGCAGCACCGAGGTGCTGGTGCTCGACTTCGCCGGAAACATCCGTCACCAACAGGCACAGCAGTACGAGGTGCCCGACCCCGACGAGGTGCTGCCCAGCATCGCCGCCGCGCTCAAGACCGTGCGTCGCAAGCTCGGCACGCGCTGGCCGCGCGTCGTCGGCCTCGGCCTCACGGCGCCGCTGTTCATGCACCAGTGGCCGACATCCTCGGCCCGGCGGCGGCGCCGGCGCTCGCCAGGTGGGAGGGCGTCGACCTGCGCGAACGCGTGCAGGCGATGACCGAGCTGCCCGTCGTCTTCGCCAAGGACACGATCGCCGCCTGCACCGCCGAATTGCTGCAAGGCCAGGGGCAGCATGTGCGCAGCTTTCTCTACGTCTTCGTCGGCACCTTCGTCGGCGGCGGGCTCGTGCTCGGCGGTCACCTGCTGACCGGCGCCGACGGCAACGCCGGCGCGATCGGCTCGCTGCCGCTCGGCCTCGCCGCGGCGGGCCGCCCCGCGCAGTTGCTCGAGCGCGCCTCGGGCTGGCAGCTCGAACAGGCGCTCATCGGCGCCGGCGTCGATCCGCTGCGCATCTTCGACGATGCGATCACCGACGCCGAGTTCGATGCGCTGACCGAGCCCTGGCTCGCCGGCGCGGCGGATGCGCTGGCGATGACGATCGTCGCGGCGAGCGCGTTGCTCGACCTGCATGCCGTCGTGCTCGACGGCTCGATGTCGCGCCGGCTGCTCGAACGGCTGCTCGAGCGCATCCGCGCCGCGCTGGGCGCCTATCCCGCGGTCGGCATCGAGGCGCCGGGTCGCCTCGAGATCGGCCGCGTCGGCATCCACGCACGCGCCCTCGGCGCGGCGCTGCTGCCGCTGCACACGCAGTTCTTCCCCGACAAGGACACCTTTCTCAAGCAGGATGCCTGAGCGATGGCGACGCGCCGGGCGTACGCCGCACGGCTTGGCGGATCGTCCGCGCGCTACCGCTTCGGCGGCACGAGCCCCGGGAACAGCGTCTTGGCCTGCTCGGCCATCTGCTCCTGCATCTGCATGAAGAGGTTCTTCGACTGCTCGAGGTAGTTGCCCATCAGGCCCTGCACCATCGGCGCCTGGCCGTTCATGAACTGGGTCCACAGCTCGGGGCTGAAGCCCTTGGTCGGGTCGCCGAGGCGCGACTGCAGGTCGGCGAAGGTCTGGATGTTCTTCTCGAGGTAGGCGCCCATCAGGCCCTGCATCGCATGGCCGTAGAAGCGGATCACCTGCGCCAGCATCACCGAGGAGAACATCGGCACGCCGGCGCTAATCTTCTTCGAGGACGATCTGCAGCAGGATGCTGCGCGTCAGGTCCTCGCCGGTCTTCGCGTCGCGCGACGAAGTACTCGCCGTCGAGCACCATCTGCTTCACGTCGACGAGCGTGATGTAACTGCTCGTGAGCGTGTCGTAGAGGCGACGGTTGGGGTACTTCTTGAGCGCGCGCTCGCCATGGGCGGCGGCGGGTTCGGCCGCACGATGAAGCTGCTCACCCGTCGGGTTGCGCTGGTCGAAGAGCAAGGCCAAACGTACATGGCCGACAACGGCGGCGAATCAGATGAGGCCCGCGTGCTCAGGCCGCCGCAGGCCGCCGCGTGTACCTACCGCATCGCCGTTTGGCCCGCGTGCCGGGCAAAAGGTGCTGACGCTGCAGGGTGCAATGCCCAGGCAGTTGTCGCCAGTCCCCGGGTCTCGAAGGTCGGCTTTCTGGTTTCTCACTTCATGGCTTGAGCTTCAGTGGGTCGAGGGCAGGTGCTCGCAAATTGGATCTCGTCGCCTTGAACCGGTCAGTCAAGTCGGACCGTCATAAAGCCGCCGACCGGCAACACCGTGTCCCGGCCACGAGCAGACGCTCACGATGGTCGGCTTTCAGGCGAGACGACCGGCGGCGGCAGCGGTTCGCCAAGACTTCCTCTCGTCTGTGGCTTGGCCCTTCCACGCCTACACAAAGGCGCTCACACGATCGATCGCCCGGAACTTCGCCAGCGTGCCGATCGCACAGGGCATCACGTACGAGGCCCACATCGGCCCGCGCGGCATCCCTTGTGTCATGGCCAGGCGCAGACTCCAATCTCAGGACGTGTCAGCAAGGGCTGCAAGCGCTGGCCGGCGACCATGTCGCCTGTGCTGATGACCAATTCTGGCCGCAGTGCGATCGTGCGCTGCACTGCGGCGTCGACCGATTCAAGATAGTCGGTGTTGCCGTAGCGGCCGTTGAAGTCCGACAGCACGACGACCCGTGTCGCCGCAGCCGCTGCAGCAGCCACGCGCTGCGGCCCCAGGGCGGCGGCGGCACCCAGGCCAGCCAGCCACCCGAGCAGCCTGCGCCGCGGCAGGGTGTGCGCCGCGGTCAGGTTCAGGCCTTCAGCCATCGAGCGCCGCTTCGAGCCGCTCGACGATGGTGCGCAGCACCTTGATACGCGCAAAACGCTTGTCCTCGGCTGCCACCAGGGTCCAGGGCGCCAGCTCGGTCGAGGTGCGGTCGACCATGTCGGCCACCGCGCGCTCGTAGGCGGGCCAGCGCTTGCGGTTGCGCCAGTCGTCGTCGGTGATCTTGAAACGCTTGAACGACACATTCTCGCGCGCACGGAAACGCGACAGTTGCTCGGCCTTGCTGATCTGCAGCCAGAACTTGCACACCACCGTGCCGGCCTCGATGAGGTCGGTCTCGAAGTTGTTGATCTCGCCGTAGGCGCGATGCCAGTCGCTTTCGTTGCAGTAGCCTTCCACACGCTCGACCAGTACACGGCCGTACCAGGAGCGGTCGAAGAGGGTGATGCCGCCCAGGCGCGGTATCTGGCGCCAGAAGCGCCACAGATACGGATGCGCCAGTTCCTCGTCGGTGGGCGCGGCCACCGGCACCACCTGGTACTGCCGCGGGTCGAGCGCGCCGGTGATGCGCCTGATGGCACCGCCCTTGCCGGCGGCATCGGTGCCTTCGAAGACCAGAACCAGCGAGCGTCGGTCGAAGCCCTTGCGTTGCGTCAGCCGGGCCAGCCGCGCCTGCAGGCGTTCGAGCTGGCGCTCGTACTCGGCCTCGTCGATGGCCTGGCTCAGGTCGAGGTCACGGATCAGCTTGACGTTGTCGATCAAGGCTGGCGCCAAGGCGACGCGCGTCGCCTTGGCCGCCTGCTTGCGCACGGCACGCGGCGCAGGCCGGTTGGCACGCTGCAGCGCATCGAGCACGAGGGCACCGACGGTCAGGTCTCGGTAGCGCCAGTCGCTGCCCTCGACCACGACCCAGGGTGCCTCGTCGGTCGAGGTCTCGCGCAGCGTGCGTTCCCACAGCGCGTGCGAGCGCGCATAGGTGCGGGCGTGGTTCCAGTCGCCGTCAGCGTCGCGCCAGCGTGAGGACTTGCTGCCTTTGAGCTCGGCCCGCCGCGCCTTCTGGGTCTGCTTCGACAGGTGGATCCAGAACTTCAGCAGCAGCACGTTCTCGTGCGCCAGCATGCGCTCGTACTCGCGAACGCTGTGCAACAGCGCGTCGAGCCGCGCCTCGTCGATGCGCCCTGAAAGCCGTGCTTGCAGTGCCTCCGCGTACCAGGCGTTCATGAAGACCGAGATGCGCCCGCGCGGCGGCAGCGCCTGCCAGTAGCGCCAATGCAGGGGATGCACCAGTTCTTCGGGCGTGCGCGGGCCGAAGGCCTGCACTTGCAGATGCCGCGGGTCCATCCACTCGGCCAGCTGCTTGGCCGTTTCGCCGCGGCCCCCTGTCACCACGCCGGACAGCAGCACCACCACCGACTTGCGGCGCCCGGCGAGCAGGTCGTACTGGGCGTTGACCAGCGCGTCGCGCAGCTTGGGCTCGGCCAGGTCGTACTCGCCCTTGCTGATGGCGTGGCCCAGTTCGGCTGATTCGAGCATCTTGGAATTCCCAGCGTATGCGTGTTCGCATTGTGTGGCGTGGAGACGCAATTTCAGCAGTCGCGGCGAGGCCGACCGAACTCAGACCCGGTCGCGACACAGCATGCTGACCGTCAGCTTTTCGGCTTGGAACCGAGACTTGCAAAGATCGCCAACGGGTCGGCACGCGCTGACCACCTGATCGAATCGATCGCCTGAAGCCGTCATCGAAACCATCAGGGAGTCACCTCGTTGGACAACACTCCGCATGGACAACGGTAGCGCTAGGCGCGACACTCCCCGCGGGTTACCTCGGGTCATCAAGAGGGACAGCCAGATGGAGACATCGTTCACGAGGCTGGTGGGCTGCCGGGTGCCGATACAGCCATCGGCAAACGCAGCCAGCAATGCCACTGCGAGCAAAGCGCGTTGTTCTTCAGCGGTCATGGGTTCTCTCCTTCAGGGTAATCGGACCGATCTGGGGATTGTCGCCAGTCGCTGCAACGGCCCAGCGTTGCGCGCGACTGCTACTGGCCATGGGCAGGGCCGACCGATGGCCTACGTCCATGGTCACCACGTCGCGTTACACCGCGCCAATGCGCGTCTACCAACTCCACAGTTCCCGGGGCGGTTCATTCTGAAGGTGAGGGCGCCGCACAACGCCAAACCGTACTGTCGTCACTGAAAAAGGCCATTGAGAAACGGCAGTTTGGGCCTTTCGGCCCCGGCCTGTATTGCAGGTGCCGAAACCTCGCCAACATCTTCGGCGCTGACTTCGGGCTGCTCCGCTTCATGCCGACCTTCGATCTGCTTGGAGGCTGGTGTTGTTGCGGCACGCTGATTCTCGGTTTCGCTGAGATCGATATCGGGTGTCCGCTGCAGCAACCCGCTGATGAGCACCTCCGTCAGATGGGCAGCGCGTCATCGATCCATCGCCATCGAGGACAGGGCAGGGCGCGTGTGGAGGCTCACGACCTGTATCTCGCCGACCAGCGACCTCGGTCTTCATGATCCACGGGACCCAGGCCCCAAGATATGACGTAACTCTTCGAGGGCGATCCATTCAATAAGATCCGCTCGTGGGTGCAAACCCATCCGGCAGCCGCCTGGATGCATCGGCATGGGATAGCGCAGCTTGTCTTGCGCTCGCCGATTGCACAAGGTCTTCGGCGTCATGTATAGCAGTTCCGCAAGCCAGGAGTCCGGAATGAAGATGCCTTGCGGCACTACGCGCTCCAGGCGTTCCCGAATGCGCGCGAGCTTGGCCTCGGCTGAAGGGGGTAAGTTGTCTCGTTAGGCGTATTGTCGTTGTCGAACATTTGAATCCTCTTCGTGTTTGCGCAGGGTTCAATTGTTCTAAACAACTGGCGATTCCAATCCGGAACTTGGAAGTTTTCGCGGCTATTCTTTGCCATCAAAATTCTTGCCCTTGAGTTTCAAAGTATCTTGACAACGGCGAAGAACTTGATCTATGTCTGACGCCGCGGTGGGCGGCCCGCAATGGCGCGCACATCAGGATGCGTGGCACCTGGATTGCGTAGCGCAGATGGCGTTCGGCCTGTTCGGGTTCGCAGCGTGCTGCTCACTTCGTGCTGCGCAACGTGATGCGCCAAATTTGCGCCACAGCCGAATGGGAAATCTCGGGAACTGTCAGGAAAGATTGGGACGCGCAAGCAGCGCGCGTTTTGTTTGTGGATCGTCAAGTTGCTGATAACATTGGAAAAGTTCGACGTCCACGGGTCCATCTGGGAACGTTGGGGAAGATGCTTGTAGGGTGCACCACTGGGTTCACACGGCAGGGGTCGCAGGTTCGAACCCTGCACCGCCCACCAGAAGAATCAAGGACTTATGCCACCTCCGGGTGGCGTTTTCGTATCTGGTGGGCCAAGAGTGGGCCAAAGCCAGCTTCGATCCGTGGGTAGCGCAAACACAACCATCTACCTCGGGCAGATTGCGCCTGGGTTCGTGCACTTCGGGCGCATTGAGCAGTCGGTGATCGAGCACAACATTGCGCGACAGTCCCAGGCGCTTGTCGATGACGACGAAATAGAACGGCAAGGCGCGCTGGCGCGCACGCACCGGGACAATGGGACAAAGTGAGCTGTCTCGACGACGCTTGCGTGCGAATCCAGTTGACGGACGGTGCCGACATGAATATCAAGCGGACTTGGGCATGGACCGCAATGCTCAGGTGGCGCAGCACCGTGGCGCTCGTCGCCGTCTTCGGCGCGCTTCTGGCGGGGTGCGCGTACTTCGTGCGGCCAACCTCGGATCGCTGTATTCCTCGCGGCCGAAGAAGCACAGTCGGTGGCGCGTCGCCGTGACCGCTGCCGGCACCCCGTTTTGCGGGTGACGGCAATTTGACACAAATTCCTGTACAAATGTGCACAGTGCACATTTAAAATGTGGCCATGCGCGCTCCAAACGACCGACCGCTGACGCGACCACCCGCCAGCGCGGCAACCGCGGAAGCCGATGCACTTGTGCAAGCGGTGGACGCGCTGCTGGCGCCACTTGCACAGCTCGCGGTCGCCAAGGGCATGCCATGTGCGATCGTCGAGGACCGGCTGCGCCAGGCATTTGTGCGTGCGGCGCGCGACACCCAACCAACAGCGTTGCCACATCGCATGGTCAGCCGCATCGCAACGGCGACGGGCCTGAGCCGCAGAGAGGTCACGCGCCTGATACAGGCCACGCCCGCACCGCCGCCCCGACGACCTGTGGCCGCCGAAGTGTTCGCGCTGTGGGCCAACAATACCCAATATCGCGACGCGCGTGGCCGACCGCGCAAGTTGCCGCGTCAGGGCAATGCGCCAAGCTTCGAGACTCTCGCGCGGTCGGTGACCCGCGACGTGCATCCGCGCAGCCTGCTTGACGAACTGCTGCGTCTCGGTCTGGCAGTCCACGACGCGGCTGACGACAGCGTCGCTCTGGTTAAGGACGCATTCGTGCCGCGCGGCGATACCGAACGCATGCTGGGCTTCCTCGGTCACAACATCGGCGACCACCTGGGTGCCGCGGTCGCCAACGTGCTCGGCGATGGCCGCCAGCACTTCGAGCAGGCCGTGTTTGCCGACGAGCTGTCGCCGCAGTCGATCGAAGCCATGCGCGAAACGATCAAGGCGCATTGGCTGGCCATGTCCACCTCGCTCGTGCCGAAGCTCAAGACACTGATCGATGCCGACCACGCCGCAGGCAGGCCGCAGGACCAGCGTCTGCGCGTCGGCCTGTTCAGCTACAGCGAACGCATGCCCGAGCCCGCGTCTGTGGCCGCATCACCGGATGCCACCGTGGCCAGCGCCATCGATCCTCCACCCCCCAAAACCCCAAAGGGAGCGCGTTCATGACAAACAACCCGACCTTGACTGACCGCATGCCGGTCGCAGCCGGCGTCTGGAGGCTGATGGCCGGTGGCCTGGCACTTGCCGCCGCCGGGTTGCTGGGCGCCTGTGGCGGCGGTGGCGGTGACACTGCGGGCGTTGGTAGTGGCGGCACAGGCTCGTTCAGCGTCGGCACGGTGACCGGTTTCGGGTCGGTCTTCGTCAACGGCATCCGCTACGCAGACAACGGCGCGCGACTGGTCGACGACGATGGCACGGTCAAGGTGCTAGGCACCGACGACAACCCCCTGAAGGTCGGCATGGTCGTCGAAGTGACCGGCAGTGTCGACGACAGCGGTACCGTGCGCAGCGCGACGCAAATCGCCTACGGCGCGGAGATCAAGGGACCGGTAACCGCGGTCGATGCAGTCGCGGGCACCTTCGACTTGTTTGGCATCACGGTGCGTACCACCACGACGACTGTCTATGACAACTTCGGCGGCGTGGCCGCCCTGGCGACGGGCAACGTGGTCGCAGTGCACGGCCAACCCGACACCAATGGCCGCATCCTCGCAACCTACGTCGAGCGTGAGGCCGCGAGCGTGGCAGCATTCGTGGCCGGCAACGGCGAGTATCGTCTGCGCGGCGCGGTAGTCGGCCTGAGCGGGACTAGTCCGTCTTACACCTTCTCGTTGCGTGGCGTGGCGATCCGCACCGACGCGACCTCCGACTTCGACGGCGCGCCAGTCGATGGCGTTTCGGTCAGCGTTCGCCTGAATCCGACGCCGTTGGGTAATGGCCGCTACCTGGCCGAGCGGCTGAAAGTCCGTGCCCCAAGCTACGACGATGCGTCGGCGGCGGCCGAAGGCGAGGTCGAGGGCTACGTCAGCGACTTTACTGGCGCCGCCAGCGCCTTCCGGGTCGCGGGCTACCCGGTGCGACTGGCCTCCGGCGTGGTCTATCAGGACGGCGTGGCCAGTGACATGAAGGACGGCATCCGCGTCGAGGCGAGGGGCCGCATCGACAATGGCGCGCTGGTGGTGACGAAGCTCGAGTTCAAGTCGCGTGACGACGACAACGACGGGGAAGACGATGATGTCTCGGGCGGATCCAAGGAGTTCGAGTTCAAGGGCACCGCCGCCTGCCTCGGCTGCGGGGCGACGAGCGGGACCTTCACGGTCAAGGGCGTCACCATGAATTACGGTGCCACCACCGAGTTCAGGGACGGCCTGAGCGGCGCAACGCTCGACGGCAAGACGGTCGAGGTGAAAAGCGTGGGTGAGGTGACGTCAACCGGCACCACCTACCGCGCCACTCGCATCGAACTCGACAACTGATTGTCTGGAAACCGACCCGCCCTTGCGTGGGTCGGCCAGTTCGAGTCAGGTGCCAGCCTACCGGCCTGGGAACACGCCGGTGTCCCGGTGCGACGTCTGGTGATCCTGGAGAGACGAACGACTCGGACCGCGCGGCAGCCAGCGCCATCAACTCCGGCACCGCCGAGAGATACCAGTAGGGGTTCGTCACCATGGCATGCCCGACGTAGGTCGACAGCGACAGCATCGCCTCGTCGATGTCAGCGTTCTGTACCTGCCACTGCACGATGCGCCTGACGACGAAGGTTTGGGCCCCAGCGAGCAGCAGCGCCGCCCAGGCAACCTTTCCAACGACGAATCGGTGGGCACCGGCGAAGCTGACCGGCGGGTCGGCAAGAGGCGCGCGCACTGGCTGGAATAATCGCAGCCATGTTCACCGGCATCGTACAAGGCATTGCCGAGGTCGCGCGAGTGGCCGAGCGGCCCGGCTTGCGCAGCTTCACGCTGGGCTTTCCTCCCGGCTTCGCTCAGGGCCTGGAGATCGGCGCCAGCGTCGCCGTCGATGGCGTGTGCCTGACGGTCACCGCGCTGCGCGGCGTCGACTCGGCCGATTTCGACGTGATGCAGCAAAGCCTGCGGCTGACCTCGCTGGCCGGCCTGCAACCCGGCTCGCGCATCAACGCCGAGCGCGCGGCGAAGGAGGGCGCCGAAGTCGGCGGCCATGTGCTGTCGGGCCATGTCGACGTGATGGGCACGTTGGTCGATGTGCGGCGGCCGCAGAACAACCACGTGCTGCGCATTGCGTTGCCGGCGCCGTGGATGCGCTATGTGTTCGCCAAGGGCTACATCGCGGTCAATGGCGCCAGCCTGACGGTGGCCGAACTGCAGCGCGAGCCCGGTGCCAGCGGCTGGTTCGAGGTCTGGCTGATCCCCGAGACGCTGCGCATGACGACCTTCGGCGCCAAGCAGCCGGGCGATGCGCTGAACATCGAGATCGAGCGCGCCACGCAGGTCATGGTGGACACGGTGCGCGATGCGCTCGACGAGCGGCTCGGCCCTTTGCTGCCCGCGCTGCGGGCGCTGCTGGCCGAGCGCGGCGTGGACGTCGATGGGCTGGCCGCGCCGGTCCCTTTGCCGCCCGGCGGCTGACTCAGCCGGGCACGACGCGGCGAGTTTGGTGCGCACGCACTCGGGGGCGCTGCCGCCTCAGGCCGCTTCCGCCGAGGAAGAATGCCGAGAAACCTGGACGCCGGTGTCCAACTCGCCGAACATCAAGGCGGAGCGACGCCGCGCGGCGAAAGCCAGGGCGTCGCCGTCAGCTACGCGGATGGCGGCGCGCGTCCTCGACGATCCAATGCGCCGCCTTCTCGGCCATCATCAGCGTGGGTGAGTTGGTGTTGCCGCTGGTGATGACGGGCATCGCACCGGCGTCGACGACGCGCAGCCCGCGCACCCCGCGCAAGCGCATGCGCGCATCCAGCACCGCCATCGGGTCATCGTCGCGGCCCATGCGCGTCGTGCCCACCGGGTGGAAGATGGTGCTGGCGATGTCGCCGGCCAGGCGTGCCAGCTGTTCATCGCTGTCGTATTGCGCGCCGGGCTTCCATTCCTCCGGCCCGAAACGCGCCAGCGCCGGCTGCGCACAGATGCGCCGCGTCACGCGCAGTGAATCGGCGGCCACCTGGCGGTCCTCGGGCGTGCTCAGGTAGTTCGGCGCGATCGCCGGCGCCTGTTCGACGCGCGGGCTCTTGATGTGCACCGTACCGCGACTCGTCGGGTTCAGGTTGCACACGCTGGCGGTGAAGGCGTCGAAGCGGTGCAGCGGCTCGCCGAAGGCGTCCAGGCTCAGCGGCTGCACGTGGTATTCCAGGTTGGCGAAAGGTTTCTCGGGGGAACTGCGGGTGAAGGCGCCCAGCTGTGACGGCGCCATGCTCATCGGCCCGCTGCGCGACAGCAGGTATTGCGCTGCGATGCGGGCCTTGCCCCAGGCGCTGCTGGCGATGCTGTTCAGCGTCGGCGTGCCGCGGGTCTTGAACACCGCGCGGATCTGCAGGTGATCCTGCAGGTTGGCGCCGACGCCGGGCAAGTCGAGCCGCGAGGTCACGCCGGCAGCTCCCAGCCTGGCCGCATCGCCGATGCCCGACAGCTGCAGGATCTGCACCGAGCCGATCGAACCCGCCGAGAGGATGACCTCGCCGGCCGCGTCGGCCTGCAACACTTGGCCGTCCTTCAGCAGCTCGACGCCACGGCAAGCCAGCGCGCCGTCGCCGTCGGCCAGGAGGTGCAGCTTGCGCACCATCGCACCGGTCCACAGCGTGAAGTTGGTGCGCCGCGTGCACTCCGGCCGCAGGAAGGCCTTGGCCGCATTCCAGCGCCAGCCGCCTTTCTGGTTGACCTCGAAATAGCCCACGCCTTCGTTGTCGCCGCGGTTGAAGTCGTCGGATGCCGGAATGCCGGCCTGTTGCGCGGCCAGCGCCCAGGCGTCGAGCAGCTCCCAGCGCAGCCGCTGCTTCTCGATGCGCCACTCGCCGCCAGCGCCATGCCATGCGCTGGCGCCCTGGTGGTGGTCCTCATGCTGTTTGAAGAAGGGCAGCACCTCGTTCCAGCCCCAGCTGGCATCGCCGGTGATCGCCGCCCAGCCGTCGTAGTCGCGCTGCTGGCCGCGCATGTAGATCATGCCGTTGATGCTGGAACAGCCGCCCAGCACCTTGCCCCGCGGATAACGCAGCGTGCGACCGTTGAGCCCGGCGTCGGGCTCGGTCTGGTAGCACCAGTCGGTGCGCGGGTTGCCGATGCAGTACAGGTAGCCCACCGGAATGTGGATCCACGGATGGTTGTCGCGGCCCCCGGCTTCGATCAGCAGCACCCGGCGGGAAGGCTCGGCGCTGAGCCGGTTGGCCAGCAGGCAGCCGGCGGTGCCGGCGCCGACGATGATGTGGTCGAAGGCCGGCGCCGCGCTCATCGCCGACGGTGCAGCAGCCCGCGCAGCGCCATCACCGCCAGCAGCATGAACAACCCGAGGCTCCAGAATTCATAGGGCAGGCCGAGCAGTTTCACGGCCGCGTCGGCGCAGCTGGCGCGCGCCTGGAAGACCTCGGGCAGCGATCCGTCCAGCCCGGTGGCGCTGACGATGCGGTCGGCCAGCGTCTGGTTGCACGAGGTCGATACGGCGGCGACGAAGTGCTGCCACAGCGCAGCGGCGACGCCGGCCAGGCTCGAGGCCACGATCAGCACGGCGCTGACGCGAAAGCCGGCCGGTCCGCGCCAGACCAGGCCCAGCAGCGCGAGCAGCGCAATGACCATGAAGATCAGCCGCTGCAGCACGCACCAGGGGCAGGGCTGCATGTCCCAGGCATGCTGCGTGAACAGCGCGGCGCCCACGGTCGCCAGCGACAGCGCCGCAATGATCGCCAGCAGCGCGTCGGGCCGTCTGGCCGGGCTCACTGCAACTCGGCGACGAGCTCGATCTCGACGCAAGCGCCCATCGGAAGCTGCGCCACACCGAAGGCGCTGCGGGCGTGCGCGCCGATCTCGGGGCCGAAGACCTCGCCGAGCAGTTCCGAGCAGCCGTTAGTCACCAGGTGGTGCTCGATGAAGGTGGCGGTGCTGTTCACCAGGCTCATCACCTTGACGATGCGCGTCACGTTCTCGAGCCCGCCGGCGGCGGCGCTCAGGGTGCCGAGCAGGTCGATGGCGATGGCGCGCGCCGCGGCCTTGCCCTGCTCGGTCGTCATCGTCAGGCCGAGCTGGCCGACCCAGGGCTTGCCGCTCTGGCGCGCGATGTGGCCGGAGATGAACACCAGCTTGCCGCTGCGCACGAAAGGCACATAGGCGGCGGCGGGCACGGCCAGCGGCGGCAGCGTGATGCCCAGGGTCTGGAGTCGGGCTTGGATCGACATGGCGAATGGGCCTTCAGGCAACGGGCGGCCATCCTACACTGGCCAACGATGGGCGCGCCGCTGGACACGGGACTGCGACTGGCTGCGGCGGGGCTGGCCTGGTTGCTGGGCATCGGGCTGCAAATGCAGCAGCCGGCGTTGTGGCCGCAGGGCGTCAATCTGGCGCTGGTCGGCGGCGCCCTGGGCGTGCTTGGGCTGTGGCGCGTGCTGATCCGGCAGGCACCGCGCTGCGCGCTGGCCGGCTTGCTGCTGGGGCTGGCGCTGCTGGCCTTCGGCAGCACTGCCTGGCGCGCGGGTCTGCGTCTGGCCGACGCACTGCCGCACGCGCTGGAAGGCATCGACCTGCAGCTCACGGGCGTCGTCGCCCGGCTGCCGCAGGTCGGCCCCCAATGCACGCGTTTCGTCTTCGTTGTCGAGCAGGCCCGGCTCGACGACAAGCCGGTGTCGGTGCCGTCGCGGCTTGCGCTCGGCTGGTACCGCGACCTCGACGGAGGTGCGCTGCTGGCGGATGCGCCACCGCCCCTGCGGGCCGGCCAGCGCTGGCTGCTGACGGCACGGCTGCGCCAGCCGCACGGCAACTCGAACCCGCATGGCTTCGACCTCGAGCTGTGGCTCTTCGAGCAGGGCATTCGCGCCAGCGGCACGGTGCGCACCGGCGAGGGCGCCCTGACACGCTTGATGGCCGAGGACGCCGGCCACCCGATCGAGCGGGCACGCCAGTCGATTCGCGACGCGATGCTGCTGCGCGGCGGCAATGCGCAGGCCGCCGGCGTGCTGGCCGCGCTGGCGGTGGGCGACCAGGCGGCGATCGATGGGTGTGAACAATAAGGTTCTACCCCAACGCTACCTATGACGAGAGGTTCTCTGCTCGCGCCCGCTGACAAAGGGTTCTACGCTGATGAAGCGATTGGCGCGGTGCGTAATGACAATCAGGCCCTACTCTGGCGCGTCGCTCGTTCCGAGGCTCCGGCTGGATGGCCGAACCCCGCTAATGTTGGAACGACACCTTTCAGCGCACCAGCGGTGTCACTGTCCTGACCGAGCGTACCTTGACCACATCCTGGTCGGGGAAGGTGATTGTTGCCAGTACGTCCCAGTCCCGCTTTGCGTTCAAGACTTGGCGATAGCTCTGGGCGAGTTCCGCATGCGCCTGGACCAGAAGCCAAGTGGTCTCCTTCGGAGCGACCGAGACGTACCTGACTGTTGATGTCTTGCTGCGAACATGGACCGACTGGTACACAGCGGTGGCCCGCGGCTCGATGCGGTTTGCGCTCGGCTTGGCTGCACTCCACGGCATTCCGAAATGCTCCGGCCGCGATGACCGCTCTTCCGCAACACGCTGGCCGCCACCATGTTTCCTCCGAGGGGACCGCGGCCCACACGACGTCGTGCACATGAAAATCCCATAAGAGGACCCAAAAGTCCCTTTGTGGGTTTTTCTTAAGTCCCCTTCTGGGCTTCAGGCGGGAGGCGCCAAGCTTGACCGGATGGCCAATCAATCCTATAATAGGACCTACAAATCCTCTTTTAAGATGTATGGGCGCCGCTGACTTCATGTTCTCTCTGCCGGTGCAGAGAATCCTAGGTGCGACCTTGCTGAACCCGCAGCGGTCGTACATGGTTAAGGAACTCATCAAGCATTCGGGTGCCGGGGTAGGCAACACACGGCGCCACTTGGACAAGCTGCTGGCCGCGGGTGTTTTGTCAGAGGGACCCCGATATGGGCACGAGCGGAGCATCCGCGCCAATCCTGAACATTTCCTCTACTTTGACCTTCAGAGTATTGCCCGCAAGACGTTCGGCCTAGCGGAGCCTGTTCGCAGGGCGCTGGAGCCGTTCGCGTCAAACATCCAGCAGGCGTTCATTTTTGGCTCGGTCGTCAGCGGCAAGGACACTGCCACCAGCGATATCGACCTCATCGTCGTGGGAACACCGTCGCTGTTGGCGCTCAGCGAGGCACTCGGCCAGGCGGAGTCGGCTTTGGGCAGGCACATCCACCTTACCTTGTACGATGAGGATGAGTGGGAGGGCCTGCGGCAGACCGACCCCGTGGTGTCCCAAATTTCGGAAAGCTCCAAAATGATGCTGCTTCCCTATGGCAAGACCTCCTGAGTACGAGAACCTCATTCGCATGGGAGCCTTCGCGGAGGTGAAGCCGACTGCGGGAGCAGTCCAAGGCTATCTGGCGCACGCTGCGGACTACCTGGGGGCAGCGGAAGCACTCGACATCGCGCGTCCGATGCAGGTGTTCACGATGGCCTACGAAGGGCTCTACCAAGTGGTTCAAGCCGTCTTGGAACACTACGAGGTGCGGACTAAAGACGCAGGGCGGAACGCGGCCATACAACGCGTTTGCGTGGAGCTGAAAATGATCACTCAATTCGATGGGCTGATGTTCACGTATCGTGATGGTTCAGCCAGGGTGAAATTCCTGTTTGATCGGTCGCGTCGCAAGGTTCGCTGCCGGCACAAGACCCTGGGTGGAGTCTTGCGACATGCGCGCCCGCCGTGGACAAGCCACCCGCCCACAGGACAAGCCTGTGGACGGCCCCTGCGGGGTCCGTGGCTTGACCACCGCTCCTCGGCCGATGCCTTCGGCCTGACGCGCTTCGCTTGCCAAACAGCCGTTTGAATGTAGACCAACAGCAAGACGGCCAAGACCCGGCGCGCCAGCAACCACGCGGGCTTACGGGCGCTCGACGCGCCGGTGGGCGACTTGGTCAGGACACCGGGTCAGAAACCGGTCAGCAGTGACCTCTTGGCCATGATCACTGGGCAGCCGCGACATTTTCTGCGTGAGGTCAACGACCATAGCGCTGCGTGATCGGGCCAGGCGCCGACAACGGGGTCAAAAAGCGCAGAAGTAGGACGACCCGTGCCAGAGCGTCGCCATTCGCGAAGCGCTCGAGGAGGCTATTCGGCAGGGCCGATTCGTCGATGGTTGGCATGAAGTTACCCCGTTCGTATTGCCACAGTGGGGTTTGAACAAAGATCTGGCGCCACCAATGGCGCCAGCGTTGCAGCGTTCGACGTGCCAGGCCCAGGGTGGTGCGCAGCTCGTCGATCCCTCTATCCGTGACACCGCCTTGCATCATGGAGAGCAAGATCACGATGAAGCCCGGATAGACCCGTCGCCCGAGAAAGCGGACCGACGCAGGCATGTTCCTGCTTCGGCAGCTCTGGCAGCAAAAGCTGTGGCGGATCGTCGGCACGCCCGGTGGCGCCCACGGTGCCCAACGCGGTTTGCGCGGATAGACCGCGCTGTGCAGCACGCCGCCACACAACGAACAGCCCAACGAGCGGCGCCGAGCGGCCAGATCTTCATCGATGGCCGTGAGGAAATGGAAGAGCTTGGGATGTTGCGATGCGATGGCGGTCACGGCGTTCCTCGGTTGTTGACCCCCGGAGTCTGGGTCAATCTCACTCCGCTCAACCTCGCGTTTGTTCACGTATCGTGATGGCCGCAGGCCGCCAAACATCACGATGCGTGATCAAAAGCGCCGCCCAACCCATCAAGATCCGTGCTCGTGCTCATTTGCGCGGACCTGAAACTGACACCAGAAGAAATTCGAATGGTTTCTGCGGCGCATGCTCGGCGCAATGGCACCGCGTATCAGTCACCTTTCCCTCCCATATCGAAGGCAGAAGCGACGACGCTGCTGGCTATCCTGAAGAAGCTCATCCCCGCGGCTCGACAACTGACAGGACCAATGCAGCCCTGACTAGAGTCTGCATAACCAAGCACCAGGGAGGGGTGGTTCATGAAAGTCATCGGTGGCAGAGCGTTCGTCGAGCGCTTTGCATTGAACCCAACGGCTTACGCTTGGCTGCTCGGCGCGGGCGCATCGGCAACGGCGGGGATACCGACCGGCTACCAGATGATTCAGGACTTCAGGGCGCGGCTGTTCGCGTCCGAGACAGGCATCAGCCTCCGGGAGGTCGATGCCTCAGACCCAGTCTGGCAGGTTCGAATCGACGGGCACCACACTCGAAAAGGGCAGTTGCCACCGAAGGGCGACCCGCTGGAGTATTCGAGAGCGTTTGAAGCCCTGCACCCGACGGTTGAAGAACACCATGCTCAGCGGCGCCAGCCCGATGCTGGCCACGACCTGGGTGCGCAGCGCCGTCACCAGCCGGGCGCGCCAGGCCTGACGCCCGCCGCGGTCGGGCACGGCCGGCTCCGAGCCGACCAGCAGGCCGACGTGCCGCTGGCACTGCTGGGCGTGTTGCTGCTGCCGCTGTGGGAGGTGGCCAGCCAGCTGGTGCAGGGCCTGGTGGCGATGCTGGGTTGGCTGGCCGGCTGGCCCTTCGGCCTGTGGAGCGCGGCCGCCGCGCCGTTGTGGGGCGTGGCCACCGGCGTGCTCGGCGGCGTGCTGCTGTTGCTGCCGTTGCCCTGGCGCTTGCGTCTGCTCGGCCTGCCGCTGCCGCTGCCCTTGCTGGCGCCGCCGGCGCCGCGGCCGGCGCATGGCGAATTCGAGGCGGTGATCGCCGACGTCGGCCAGGGCACAGCGGTGCTGCTGCGCACGCGCCATCACTTGCTGCTGTACGACGCCGGGCCGCGCTACGGCGAGCTGTCCGACGCCGGCCAGCGCGTGCTGCTGCCGCTGCTGCGCGCGCGGTGAGCGGCACATCGACCGGCTGATGCTGAGCCACCGCGACAGCGACCATGTCGGCGGCGCGGTGTCGCTGCTGGCGGGCATCGAGGTGCGCGCGCTGAGCAGCTCGCTGCCCGACGGGCATGCGCTGCTGGCCGGCGCTCGGCCGCACCAGCGCTGCGTCGCCGGGCAATCGTGGCACTGGGACGGTGTCGCCTTCGAGGTGCTGCACCCGCAGGGCGCCGACTATGGCACCGCCACCCGGCCCAACGCACTGAGCTGCGTGCTGCGCGTCGTGTCGGGCAGCGGGCGCAGCCTGCTGCTGACGGGAGACATCGAGGCCGCCCAGGAGGCCGCCTTGGTGGCGCACTACGGCAAAGCGCTGCGCAGCCAGGTGCTGCTGGTGCCGCATCACGGCAGCCGCACGTCATCGACCGAGGCCTTCGTCCTGGCCGTGGCGCCGGGCACGGCGCTGGTGCAGGCCGGTTACCGCAGCCGCTACGGCCACCCCGCGCCGCAGGTGCAGGCGCGCTATCGGGTGTTGCGCGTCGCACTGCTGCGCAGCGACCGTTGTGGTGCCTGGACATGGGGCGCCGACGGTGGCGGCCATTGTGACGCGCGAGGTCGCCGCCCGTTACTGGCATCATCGCCCGGTTGCCGACGGGGCTGCCCCGCGTTAGGGCCGACTGGCCCGCGCCTTGCATTGCCTAGCGGCAAACCCCTTTCAGGAGCCACCTCGTGTCGATCCATGTCGCGCTGAACCACATCACGCACTACCGCTACGACCGGCGCGTGGCGCTGTCGCCTCAGGTGGTGCGGCTGCGCCCGGCGCCGCACTGCCGTACGCCGATCCTGAGCTATTCGTTGACCATCGAGCCGGCCGGCCATTTCGTCAATTGGCAGCAGGACCCGTTTGCCAACCACCTGGCGCGCCTGGTCTTCCCCGAGCCGACCACCGAGTTCAAGGTCACCGTCGATCTGGTGGCCGAGATGGCGGTCTACAACCCCTTCGACTTCTTCCTCGAGCCCGAGGCCGAGCACTACCCCTTCGACTACGCGCCCGAGCTGAAGCACGACCTGGCGCCCTACCTGGCCAAGGGCGAGGCCACGCCGAAGTTCAAGGCCTTCGTCGCCAGCCTGTCGCGGGAGAAGACGCGCAGCATCGATTTCCTGGTCGGCCTGAACCAGCGGCTGCAACGCGACATCGGCTACCTGATCCGCATGGAGCCCGGCGTGCAGACGCCGGAGGTCACGCTGACCAACCTGTCGGGCAGCTGCCGCGACACCGGCTGGCTGATGGTGCAGGTGCTGCGCCACATGGGGCTGGCGGCGCGCTTCGTCTCCGGCTACCTGATCCAGCTGAAGCCGGATGTGAAATCACTCGACGGGCCGAGCGGCACCGAGGTCGATTTCACCGATCTGCACGCCTGGTGCGAGGTTTTCCTGCCCGGCGCCGGCTGGGTCGGCCTCGACCCGACCTCGGGACTGATGGCTGGCGAGGGCCACATCCCGGTGGCGTGCACGCCCGAGCCCTCTACCGCGGCGCCGGTCAGCGGCGAAGTGGACGAGTGCGAGGTGAGCTTCGAGCACCACATGGGCATCACGCGCATCTACGAGTCGCCGCGCGTCACCAAGCCCTACACCGAAGAGCAATGGCAGGACATCGTGCAGCTCGGCCACGATGTCGACGCCCAGCTGCAGCAGCAGGACGTGCGCCTGACGATGGGCGGCGAGCCGACCTTCGTCTCCGTCGACGACCGCGATGGCGCCGAATGGAACATCGATGCACTCGGCCCCACCAAGCGCGGCTTTGCGACCGAGCTCGTGCACCGGCTGCTGGCCAAGTACGGTGCCGGCGGCTTCCAGCATTTCGGCCAGGGCAAGTGGTACCCGGGCGAGCAGCTGCCGCGCTGGGCCCTGACCATCGGTTGGCGCGCCGATGGCGAGCCCTGCTGGCACGATCCGTCGCTGTTTGCCGATGAACGTGAAACCCACCGCTACACCACGGACGACGCCAAGGCCTTCGTGCAGTCGTTGACGGCGCGGCTGGGGCTGGACGGCCGGTACGTGCAGCCGGGCTACGAGGACACCTGGTACTACCTGTGGCGCGAGCGCCGGCTGCCGGTCAACGTCGACCCCTTCGAATCGAAGCTCGACGACGAGATGGAGCGCGCCCGGCTGCGCCGGGTCTTCACGCAGGGGCTGGACAGCGTCGTCGGCTACCTGCTGCCGCTGACGCGCGAATGGCAGGACAAGGCGGCAGGCCCGCGCTGGATCAGCGGCCCCTGGTTCGTGCGCGACGAGCGCCTGTATCTGATGCCCGGCGATTCGCCGATGGGCTACCGGTTGCCGCTGGATTCTCTGCCCTGGGCGGCCGCCGGTGACCAGCAGGCGCTGATCGAGCAGGACCCCTTCGACCGCTTCGGCCCGTTGCCGGGGGCGGCGGCGTTGCGCGCACGCTTCCGCCGGCCGGGTTATGACGCCCACCATGCCGGGGGTGGCTTTGCCGCTGGGGGCGTGGTGGCCCAGCAAGGCCAGCCGGGGCCGGACGCGCCCGTGGGTGAGCCTGGGCTCGGCATGGCACGAACGGCTGCGCCGGCCGGTGCCCCGGCCGAGGGCGGTAGCGGCAGTGCCGATCCGGGTCCGCACCTGCCGCAAAGCGCTCCGGCACGCGACCCCAACGCGCTGCCGGCACGCGGCGAATCGGCCGTCGGCCTGACGCGCACCGCGCTGTGCGTCGAGGTGCGCGACCCGCAGCGCGCCAACGGCCCCAAGGCCGAGCGCGAACATGGCGGCAAGAGTGGCGTGCTCTATGTCTTCTTGCCGCCGCTGAAGCACCTGGAGGACTTTCTCGAACTGCTGGCCGCGATCGAGGCCACGACGGCCGAGCTGGGCCTGAAGGTGGTGCTCGAAGGCTACCCGCCGCCGCGCGACCCGCGGCTGAAGATCCTGCAGGTCACGCCCGACCCGGGCGTGATCGAGGTCAACATCCATCCGGCGTCGAGCTGGGAGCAACTGGTCGATCACACCGAATTCCTCTACGACGCGGCGCACCGCACGCGGCTGAGCACCGAGAAGTTCATGCTCGACGGCCGCCACACCGGCACCGGCGGTGGCAACCACTTCGTGCTCGGCGGTGCCACGCCGGCCGACAGCCCCTTCCTGCGCCGGCCCGACGTGCTCGCCAGCCTGCTCACCTACTGGCACAACCACCCGTCGTTGAGCTACCTGTTCAGCGGCATGTTCATCGGCCCGACCAGCCAGGCGCCGCGCTTCGACGAGGCCCGCGACGACCAGACCTACGAGATCGAGGTCGCCCTCGCCGAACTCGAGCGGCAGATGGCGCTGCACCACCATGTGCCGCCCTGGCTGGTCGACCGGTCCTTGCGCAACCTGCTGATCGACGTCACCGGAAACACCCATCGCAGCGAGTTCTGCATCGACAAGATGTACTCGCCCGACGGGCCCACCGGCCGCCTCGGACTGCTCGAGCTGCGCGCCTTCGAGATGCCGCCGCATGCGCGCATGAGCCTGGCGCAGCAGTTGCTGATCCGCACGCTGCTGGCCTGGTTCTGGCGCGAGCCGTATCGCGGCAGCGGCAAGACGCGGCTGACGCGCTGGGGCACCGGCTTGCACGATCGCTTCATGCTGCCGGCCTTCGTGCAGTTGGACTTCAGCGACGTCATGGCCGAGCTGCGCGGCGCCGGTTATGCCTTCGACGACAGCTGGTTCGCGCCGCACCTGGAGTTCCGCTTCCCCCTCATCGGCGAGGTGGCGACGATGGGCATTGGCCTGAGCATCCGCAGCGCGCTCGAACCGTGGCATGTGATGGGCGAGGAGGGCGCGCCCGGCGGCACTGCTCGCTACGTGGATTCTTCGCTGGAACGGCTGGAGGTCAAGGTGACCGGGCTGAACGACAACCGCCACGTCGTCACCGCCAATGGCCGCGCGCTGCCGTTGCAGCCCACCGGACGAATCGGCGAATTCGTGTGTGGCGTGCGCTACCGCGCCTGGCAGCCGCCATCGGCCTTGCACCCGACGATCGGCGTGCATGCGCCGCTGACCTTCGACATCGTCGACAACTGGTTGCAGCGCTCGCTGGGCGGCTGCCAATACCATGTGGCGCACCCGGGCGGGCTGAGCCACGAGGACTTTCCGGTGAATGCCTACACGGCGGAAAGCCGCCGGCTGGCGCGCTTCGTGCGTCTCGGCCATACGCCCGGACAGATGTCGGTGCAGCCGGCGGTGCCGAGCCTGGAGTTCCCGTTCACGCTGGACCTGCGCGTCGGTTGAGCCGCCACAACGCCGGTGCAGACCCAGTCCCAATCGTCGCTGCCCTTCGCGGGCGATGAAGGCCTCGATGCGGGCGCGGCGCAGGCCGAGCTGCTGCGCCACAGCCGCGGCCCGGAGCAGGGCTTCTGGGACGAGATGCGCCATGCCGATGGCGCGCTGCGCGAGCCCTGGCACGACTTCATGCGCTGGCTGCCACCACCGCCGATGGGCAGTTCGCGCGCCGAAGACATGGATCGCCGCCTCGCCCAGGTCAAGCGGCAGATCGTGCACGACGGCATCACGCACAACGTCTTCGGCGCACAGGGCGCCGCCCAGCGCCCCTGGCCGCTGGAACTGCTGCCGCTGATCATCGACGCCGGCGAATGGGCGCGAATCCAGCAGGGCGTGGTGCAGCGGGCGATGCTGATGCAGGCCGTGCTGGCCGACGTCTATGGCCCGCAGCAGTTGCTGCAGGAAGGGCTGCTGCCTCCGGCGCTGTTGTTCCGCCATCCCGGCTACCTGCGTTCGATGCGCGGTGTGGTGCCGGCCAGTGGCCTGCGTCTGCACATCGTGGCCTTCGACCTGTCGCGCACACGCGATGGTGCCTGGCAGGTGGTGGCGCGGCGCTGCCAGGGGCCCTCGGGCCTCGGCTACGTGCTGCACAACCGGCTGGTCATCTCGCGCCAGTTTCCCGACGCCTTCCGCGAGCAGCGTGTGCAGCACATCGCATCGAGCTACCGCAGGCTGCTCGATTCGATCGAGGCACCGGCGCGCGCGGTCGCCGGCGGTGCCGCGCCGCGTGTGGTGCTGCTCACGCCCGGGCCCTACAGCGAGACCTATTTCGAGCATGCCTACCTGGCGCGCTACCTGGGCTTGCCGCTGGTCGAAGGTGGCGACCTGGTGGTGCGCGAGCAGCGTCTTTTCCTGAAGACCGTCGAGGGTCTGGAGCCGGTGCATGGCGTGCTGCGCCGGCTCGACGACGACTGGTGCGACCCGCTCGAGCTGCGCGCCGATTCGGCGCTGGGCGTGCCGGGGCTGCTGCAGGCGTTGCGCGCCGGCCGGCTGGTGATGGCCAATGCGCTGGGCAGCGCTTTCCTCGAATCGCCGGCGATGCATGGCTTCCTGCCCGGCATCGCGCGCCGACTGCTCGGGCAGGAACTGCAGCTGCAGACGCTGCCGTCATGGTGGTGCGGCGAGGCCATGGCCTGGGCCGACGTCGCGCCGCAGCTGGCCGGCAAGGTGCTGCGTAGCACCTTTCCCATCGAAGGCCTTGCCTCGGCAGTGCGCCAACCGGGCACGGTGCGCATCGAAGACGACCCCGACGCCTGGACCGTGGCCGAGCCGGTGCGGCGCTCGCGCGCACCGGTCTGGAGCGATGGCGCGGTGCTGGCGCGCCCGGTGATGGTGCGGGTGTATGCCATCGCCGAGGCCAGCGGCCACTGGCACGTGCTGCCGGGCGGCATGTCGCGCGTGGCGCAGCTCGACGGCAGCAGCGTATCGATGCAGCGCGGCGGTGCCAGCCTGGACACCTGGGTGCTGACCGACGGCCCGGTGGACAGCTTCACGATGTTGCCGCAGCGCATCAGCGTCGATGACATCGCGGCACGGCGCGCGCCGGTGCCCAGCCGCGCCGCCGAGAACATGTTCTGGTTTGGCCGCTACACCGAGCGCAGCGAGCAGCTGGTGCGCCTGGCGCGCACGCTGCTGACGCTGATCGACACCGACGACGATGCGCCCGAGAGCCTGCGTGAAGCCCTGTCGGCGGTGGCAGTGGACAGCGGGCTGGCGCCCTACGGTGCGCCGACGCTGAACCAGGCGCCGCACCTGTTCGAGCGCGCCCTGCTCGGCGCGCTGGCCGACCCGGCTGCCGGCAGCATCGGCTTCGACCTGGGCGCGCTGGAGCGCAGCGCCCAAGCCTTGCGCGAACGGCTGTCCAACGAGCAGTGGAGCGTGGTGCGCAGCATGGTGGTGGACTTCGGCGTGCTGCACGGCGCCACGCCGCAGCAGTTGCCGACCTTGTCGCAGGTGCTGCCGGTGCTGGACCGGCTGGCCATGCAGCTGGCGGCCGTCACCGGCGCGCAGGGCGATCGCATGACGCGCGATCATGGCTGGCGCTTCATGACCGTCGGGCGGCTGGTCGAAAGGCTGATCGGCCTGTCGTCGCAGCTCGAGCGTTTTGTCGAAGCCGGTGCGCTGGGCCTGTCGGCCGGCATGGAGTTCATCCTCGAGTTGTTCGACAGTGCCATCACCTTCCGTGCGCGGTACCAGCGGCACGAGGACCTGCTGGCGCTGGCTGACATGCTGGTGCTGGACAGCGCCAACCCGCGCGCGCTGGCCGGCGTGCTGCGCAGGCTGCGCACCGAGCTGCGCAAGCTGCCGGGTGACGAGGCTTCCACCCAGGCCTTGCTGGACCACCTGCCGCCCGAAGGCGCCGGTGTGCAGCTGGCGCAGCTGCGCGGCGCCGACGAAGCCCGGCTGCAGCAGCTATTGGGCGAGGTCAGTGGCGGGCTGCGCCACAGTGGCCTGGCGCTCGCCGACGAGCTGGGTCACCGCTTCTTCGCTCACGCGTCGACCGGCGACGCGCTGCAGCGGGTGTGACCGTGGCCATGACGGTGCTCGAAGTCAACCACCAGACGCGCTACCGCTACGCCGCGCCGGTGGCGCAGGCGCAGCATGTGGCCTATCTGGCGCCGATGAACGATGCCCGCCAGCAGCTGCTGGCGCACGAGCTGCACATCGATCCGCCGCCGGCGCAGCTGACGCACGAGATCGACGCCTACGGCAACCGCTGCGTCCATTTCGGCCTGACGCAGCCGCACCAGGCGCTGACGGTACGGGCCTTCAGCCGCGTTGCGCTGGACGACGCCGTCGCAGCGCTGCGGCCGGACCAGGGCCCGCCATGGCAGGCGGTGGCCGCCGCGCTGCGCTACGAAGCCGGTGCGCGCTATGACGCCGCGGTGGAATTCGTGCAGCCCTCGCCCTACGTGCCGCGGCTGGCGCCGCTGCGCGACTACGCCGCGGCCAGCTTTCCGGCGGGCCTGCCGGTGGCGCAGGGTGGGCTCGACCTGATGCGGCGGCTGCACGAGGACTTCGCCTTTCACAGCGCCAGCACCGAGGTCGATACGCCGCTGCTGCAGGCTTTCGAGCAGCGCAGCGGGGTGTGCCAGGATTTCGCGCACCTGATGATCGGCATGCTGCGCATGCTGGGCCTGCCGGCGCGCTATGTCAGCGGCTACCTGCTGACGAAGCCACCCGCGGGCCAGCCCGCGCTGCAGGGCGCCGACGCCTCGCACGCCTGGCTGCAGCTGTATTGCCCGGGCACGCCCGGCGCCGCCGAGGGCTGGCTCGACCTGGACCCGACCAACAATCGGGTGCCCGCGGCCAGCCATGTGCGCCTGGCGCGGGGCCGCGACTATGGCGACGTGACGCCGCTGCGCGGCGTGATCCGCGGCGGCGGCGAGCATGTGCTGGAGGTCAGCGTGGACACGCGGCGCGTCGAAGACGCGCCGTCTGCCTTGGCCTGATCGGGCAACCGCGCCGCGCCTATCGATAGCCGCCCGCCTGCGCCGGCCCGCGGTGGCTGTCCAGCAGTTGCAGCGCCGCCTCGTCGCTGAGCCGCGCGCTGCGGCCGTCGTCGATCTGCACCAGGTGCGGAAACGCGATCATCAACGCCATCACCAGCACCTGCACCGCGACGAAAGGCAGCACGCCGACATAGATGTCGCGGGTGCTCAGGCCCAAGACCCGCCGGCCGGTGGCGGCGTCGATGCGGTCTTCGGCCGGCGCCGCACCGCGCAGGAAAAACAAGGCATAGCCGAAGGGCGGCGTCAGGAACGAGGTCTGCAGGTTCACGCTCAGCAACACGCCGAACCAGATCAGGTCGATACCCAGCGCTTCGGCCACCGGCGCAAGCAGCGGCACCAGGATGAACGCGATCTCGAAGAAATCGAGGAAGAAGCCGAGCACGAAGACCAGGGCGCTGACGACGATCAGCAGGCTGGTCGCGCCACCGGGCAGCTCGCGAAACAGGCTGGCGATCCAGCGCGTGCCTTCCAGGCTGTTGAAGGTGTGGGTGAAGACCGTCGAGCCGACCAGGATGAAGATGACGAAGCAGCTCAGCTTCAGCGTGGTCAGCGCGGCCTCGAGCAGCAGCGGCGGCTGCAGGCGGCCGCGCGCAGCGGCCATCGCCAACGCGCCGAGTGCGCCGATGGCGCCGCCTTCGGTGGGCGTGGCCAGGCCCAGGTAGATCGTGCCCAGCACCAGAAAGATCAGGATCAGCGGCGGGATCAGCACGAAGGCCACACGCCGTGCGAGCACCGAGAGCCAATCCAGCCGCAGCACCTTGTCGGCCAGCGCCAGCAGGTAGGCGAAGAACACGCACGCCGCCAGGCCGACGATGACCCGTTCGTCGGCGGGCGGCGCCAGCAGGTTGCGCCCGATGCGCATCAGCAGGCGGGGATAGAACGGCATGAACAATGCACTGGCCGCGGCGCCGAGCAGCATCAGCACCGCCAATGAGCGCAGACCGCTGGCGCCGCCGCGCTCGCGCGCCGCGAGCGCCTGCGCGGGCAGCGCCGGCATCGCGGCCGGCCAGCGCCAGGCCCACAGCGCCACCAGCAGCAGGTAGCCACCGATGACCATTGCCGCCGGCACCAGCGCGGCGGCATACATCGCGCCGACGCTGCGGTTCAGCTGGTCGGCCAGCACGATCAGCACCAGCGACGGCGGCACGATCTGCGTCAGGCTGCCCGACGCCGCGATCACCCCGGCGGCGGCGCGCGGGTCATAGCCGTGGCGCAGCATCAGCGGCAGCGAGATCAAGCCCATCGAGATCACCGACGCGGCGATGACGCCGGTGGTCGCACCGAGCAGCGCACCGACCAGCACCACCGCCACGGCCAACCCGCCGCGCAGCGGGCCGAACACCTGGCCGATGGTTTCCAGCAGGTCGCGCGCCAGGCCGCAGCGGTCCAGCACCAGACCCATCAGCGTGAAGTACGGAATCGCCAGCAGCATGTCGTTGCCCATGATGCCGATCAGCCGCAGCGGCAGCGCCTGCAGCAAGGCCGCCGGCATGACGCCGAGTTCGATGCCGATCACCGCGAACAGCAGGCCGCACGCCGCCAGCGCGAACACCACCGGCAC
>CAWIOH010000018.1:0-20660 GCA_963837675.1 uncultured beta proteobacterium
GCTCTGGGTCACGGCCTTGGTCGCCACCACCGCTTGGCGGCGCATCGCCGAGCGCACGAAGAACACATCGAGCACCGGCCCGGACAGGCCCGCGGTGAGCGACAGCGCGACGCACACCAAGCCGCAGGCAAAGGCATGCCCGCGGCGCTCGACGTTCAGCTGCAGGCGCTGCGGCAGCGCCAGCGAGACGAATGGGGTCAACCCGAGCAGCAACAGCGCGGTGGCCTTGTCGATCACCAGCCGCGCGCCGACGAACAGCGCCAGCGCCACCAGTGCGCCGGCGGCATAGCCGGCGGTGACGCGCCAGTCGATCTGCCGGCGCAGCAGCAGCGCGCGCCAGCCGTTGCTGGCCAGCTGCACCACGCCGTGCAGCATCATCGCCGCCGGCAGCGGCAGCAACGCCATCAGCACGCCCATCAGGATCATGCCGCCGGCCATGCCGAGGATGCCCGAGATGAACGAGGTGGCCAGCGTGGACAGCGCCAGCGTCGCGAGCAGCAGTGCGGGCGCCATGGTCAGCGCTCCAGCGCGCGAGCCAGCCGTGCGCAAGCGGCCGCCAGCGCGGCATCGCCTGCCGGCTGAAGGCTGTTCACGAATTCGCGCAGCCCGGTCTTCCACGCGGCACGCGGCAGCGACGACTTGCGGCCTTGCAGGTCCTGCGCATGCCGCAGCCGGCCGAAGATCTGGTCGCGCTGCTCGAGCAGCTGGGTCAGCTGCACGTCGCAGCGCGCGATCGGCGTCGGGTAGCTGCTCACCTCGTGCAGCAGTTGCGCGCCGCGATCTTCGAGCTGCCGGCACAGTGCCAGCCAGGCGATGGACAGATGGTCTTCCATGATGTGTCCCTCCTTGCCAAGACATTCTGCGAAGGCGAGTCGTCGAAGTAAAATGAATTTATGTGGCACATTGATGTACTGTGTGCATGAAAATCGACACCCTTGGCGTGCAGGCCTTCATCGCCATCGCCGGCCAGGGCAGCTTTTCGCGCGCGGCGAGCGCGCTGCACATCACTCAGACCGCGCTGTCGCGCAGGCTGCAGAACCTGGAAGGCCAGCTCGGCGTGAAGCTGCTCGAGCGCACCACGCGTTCGGTGTCCTTGTCCGCGATCGGCCGCGACTTCCTGCCGCGCGCCCAGCGCCTGCTCGGCGAGCTGGCCCTGGCCCTGCTCGAGATCCGCGAGACCGGCAAGTCGCTGCGCGGCGACGTGACGATCGCCTGCGTGCCGACGGTGGGTGTGATGTTCCTGCCGCGTGTCGTGCAGCAATACTCGGCCCGATATCCGGCCAACCGCATCCGGATCCTCGACCATGCGTCCTTCGACGTGGCCGCGGCAGTGCTGCGGCGTGAAGCCGAGTTCGGTATCGGCATGGAGGGTCTGCATGACCCGTCACTGTCCAGCGTGCCGCTGCTCGACGACCGCTTCGTGCTGGCCTGCCACGCCGGGCATCCGCTGGCACGCCACAAGAAGCTGGCCTGGAAACAGCTGGAGGCGCACACGCTAATCCTGCCCGGGCAGGCCAGCGGCAACCGCGCGCTGCTCGACCGGACGCTGCAGCAGCAGCCGCTGAAGCTGGTGTCGTTCTACGAGGTGCAGCACAGCTCGACGGCGCTGGGCATGGCCGCCGCAGGCGTCGGTGCGGCGGTGGTGCCGGCGCTGGCCATGCACCCCGGCACCGACGCGCAGCTGCGCGCGGTGGCCCTTGTCGAGCCAGTCGTCTCGCGCACCCTGGTGCTGCTGACCCGTGTCAATGCGCAGCTGACGCCAGCGGCGCAGGCGCTTTACGACGCCATTCGCACCACCGAGGACTCGCGCAAGCGCGGCGCTTGACAGGCGGCACGGCGATGCGAAACCGCCCAGTGGCTCAAGACAGCCAATAACTCTGCTGGCCGGGCAGGTTGTGCGCGCCGCGTCGATGAGGGACTGATCATGCGTCGACCCTGCTTCGAAGCCGCTTTCGCGCGCGCCTTCATTCAAGCACGCCGTGGTGCTGCCGCCGGCGGCCTGACGGCGCGCGCAGCGATCATCACGATCGGTGGCTTGACGGCCGGCGCAACAAGCCGCCGCGCGCCCACGCCGTCGACCCGCTGCAGCAGTTGCCGGTTATAGCGGCTGCGCGGACGCGCGGTGATGCGTTCTTCGACCAGCGCGCGTGCCGTAGCACGCTGGCCACCGCGCAGGGCGCTTGTGCTCCGCACACCGGCAGGGCCGCATTCTGAACGATCGGGTCCAGGTCGTGCGTGCAGGCGGCGCCGGCACGAAGCCTTTCGATCAAGGCCGCGGCCTCGTCGTGGCGCGAATCGGCGACAAAGGCGAGCATGGCGTGGGTGTCGTTGAACGGTCGCAGGCTGCCGGCGCACTGCCCGGCCCAGGCCTCGGCAAGCTCGTGCCAGCGCGCGGCCACGTCGATGCCGCGCAGCTGCAGCCGCCACAACAGCGCCGAGGCGTCGACCAGCACCGGGCTTCCGGCGCGCAGGCCGCCGCGCAGTTCCCGGTCGTAGATGCGCAGCGCGGCGACGGGCTCGTCCAGGTCGAGGTGGCACAGCGCGCTGTGCCACCAAAGGTCCGGCGCGTAGCCGTCGCTGCGTGTCCAGTCGCCCGCGGTGGAACGCAGCCACCGCAGTCCTTCCTCGGCGCGGCCCTGGTTCTCCAGCGCATGGGCCACGGCATGCACTGCGCCGGCGGCTTCGCGGTCGAGGCGCAGCGCGCGCCGGCCGGTGGCCATGGCGGATTCATGCTCGCCGTTTTCCGCCAGGCCGAAGGCGTACATCGCCAGTACCTGCGCGAAACCGTCGATGCCTTCGTGCCAATGCGGCAACACCGCGGCGATGCGATCGCGCAGCGCCTGCGTGCGCCCCCACTGCAGGTCGCCGAAGTGGGCGACGCGCAGCGCGAGCGTGTCGTGCGGATGGTCGGCGGCGATCTCGCCGTACAGGTGCAGCGCACGTTTCAGATCCCTGTCCAGCCAGGCGCCTGCCGCCTCGAGATGGCGCCGTTCGCGCTCGTCGGCAAGGTGGCCGACGCTGCGCGCGGCGTCCAGCGCATGCGCCAGTTCGTCCAGGCTGTCGAGCCGGCAGCTCATCACCAGCAATGCCGTACACAGGTAATGCGCGGCGAGACAGGCCGGATCGGCGCGCAGCGCCGCGTCGACCAGCGTCGAAGGCTGACCCCGGCCGGTGTGCAACTGGTGCAGCGCGGTGTCGCACAGGCTGCGAGGGCTTGCGCCGCCGTGCGTCAGGGTGCCTGGGCCGAAGTGCGGCCGTTCGGCGATGCTTGCTGGGCTCATTCGATGCTCCTGCGCGTCGATCCGGGTCGGCCGCCGGGTCCGCCGCAGCGGACCGGGCGACCCATGGGCTGCTGCCGGCTCAGCCCTGCGGCCGGATGTTCTGGTTCTGGCTGAACAGGTTCGCCGGGTCGTACTTCGCCTTCAGCGCGGCGAGCCGCGCGTGGTTCGCTCCGTAGGCACCGGCGGCCACACGCTGCATCTCGTCCTCGGGCATGAAGTTCACGTAGACGCCACCGGTGGCATGCGGCGCCAGCGCGTCGAACAGGCCACGTGCCCAGTCGATGCACTTGCGGTCGTCGGCCGCGTCGCGCCAGCGCGTGTGCAGATTGACGATGAACTCGACATCGCGGTGCGGGTAAGCCGTGTCGGCGGCGCCCACGCGGTTGGTCTGCCCGCCCATCTGGGCGACGAAGGCCTCGCACTCGTCGCTGGGCAGCCGGGCGACGGCGTCGCACAGGATGCGCTCGACATCGGCGCTCAGCGCCTTAAAGTCGTGCGACTTCCAGTAGTTGCGCGCACCGGGCGTCAACAGCGGATCGAAGGCGGCCTGCCATGCGGCAAAGGGCATCGCGCCCGCATGCGCCCCGGCCAGTGTGCCGAAGGCGTGCAGCGGCCGGGCCATTTCCTCGCCGCGCGCCGGATCGCCGACCCAGCAGAAGGCGACGACGATGACCTCGGTGCCATGCACTTTCTCGGGCAGGAAGGGCAGCGGCGGTGCCTTGCGCATCACCAGCCAGGCGGTCATCTCGTCGCTTGCCGCGGCGGTGAACTTCCGGTAGCCGTCGAACACCTGCCTGGCTTGCGCCAGCGGATAGACGATCAGCCCGGCATGGACCTCGGGGCCCAGCGCATGCAGCCGGTACTCGAAGGAGGTGACGATGCCGAAATTGCCGCCGCCGCCGCGCAGCGCCCAGAACAGATCGGCGTTCTGCGTCGCGCTGGCTTGCACGAATTCGCCCGAGGCCAGCACCACGTCGACGGCGACGAGGTTGTCGATGGTCAATCCGCGCTTGCGGCTTTGCCAGCCGAAGCCACCGCCCAGCGTCAACCCGGCCATGCCGGTGGTCGAGTTGATGCCGGTGGGCGTGGACAAACCATGCGCCTGCGTCTCGCGGTCGAAGTCTGAAAGCAATGCGCCGGGTTCGACGCGCGCTAGCTTCGCCGCCGGATCGACGTGCAACGACTTCATCGCCGACAGGTCGATCACCAGCCCGCCGTCGCAGACCGCCTTGCCGGCGATGTTGTGGCCGCCGCCGCGCACCGCCAGCAGCAGCTTGTTCTCGCGCGCGAAGTTCACCGCCTGCATCACGTCGGCGGCGCCGGCGGCGCGCACGATCGCCGCCGGACGGCGGTCGATCATTGCGTTCCACAGTGCACGCGATACGTCGTAGCCGGCGTCGCCGCTCAGCAGCAGGCTGCCGCGTAGGCCGGCGCGCAGCGCCTCGAGCCGTTGACTGTCGATGCCGACGATGTGGCCTTGCGAAGTGTGAAAGTCAACCATGGAAGGTTCCTCCTGGAATGCGGCCGGAGCGTTCGGATGGGGCTTCGCGCGGCGTCCGGCCTCACTGCGCGAAGGGTTGGCCGAAGCCTTTAGTCGAGAAGCTCCCCGGCGCGCAGCTTCCATGGCGGCTTGAGCCGGTTGCGCCCGGCGTGGTACAGGCGGATGTCGTGTCCGTCGGGATCGGCCAAGCGCGCCTCGCGCCACAGGTAGTCCATGTCGGTGGTCGGCTGGTGGAAATGCAAGCCTGCCTCGCGCAGCTGCGCCACGCGGCGGTCGAGCTGTCCGGCATCGACGAACTCGAAGTACAGCTGCGCGCGCGCGGGCACCGCGGCTTCGCCGCTGACCTCGATCGACAGCGTTGCGTCGCCCTCGGCGCAGGCGAAGCGCGCATAGCGCGGCGGCGCATGCACGACGGGCCGCAGGCCGAGCCTGCGGTAGAAGTCTGTCGAGCGCTGCAGCTCGGTGACGATAAGCGTGACGTGGTTGAGTCTCACGGCGGCACCTATTCAGGCGGCGTCGTCGTTGGCCTTGTCGGATCCCGCGTCGCCAGCGAAGAACAGCGGCAATGCGATCAGACCGCAAAACAAACCCATGCCGATCAGCGCAAGTGCCCGCGATTCGGCGAAGAGGTTCAGGGTCAGCAGTTCGTTCATCGTCGTCTCCCGAAGCGGCGCAGTGCTTTGGCGCCGTGGGAGTGAGTCTGTGCAGCGCGGGTATCCACCGCGTGTCGCCACGGCGCGGTTTTGTATCGCGCAGGCAATGGGCGTCGCGAGCACCCTCGGAGGCCGGGGCCCCGGCCCGCACGCTACAGGCCGGTGGTCGGCGCCGAATCGGCTCCCAGTGGCGCTCGCGCGCCAGCTCAATGCGCCTTCAGGCAGCGCTGCAGCAGCGCGCGCAGCGTGTCGGCGTCGACCGGCTTGCGCAGCACGCCGCACACGCCGTGGCGCCGGGCTTCGGCCTCGTCGATGCCGTCGGCGTTGCCGGTGTACAGCAGCACCGGCAGTCCGGGGCGCAGCCCCACCGCGCGCTCGGCCAGCTGCAGCCCCTGCAGCTGCGGCATGGTCTGGTCGGTGATCAGCAGGTCGAGCGGCTGTCCGGTGTTCTCCAGCCAGGCCAGCGCCCGCATCGGTTCGCGCTGCAGCACCACCTCGATGCCCCAGCCCCGACAGCAACTCGGCCATGAACTCGCCGACCATCGCTTCATCGTCGACCACCATCACCCGGCCGCACAGTGGCGCAGCCGGCGCGGCCGGCGCAGTCGGTGCCGCCGGGGCCGCAGCGGCGGGCTCGACCGCCGCCACATCGTGGGCCGGCGGCAGCAGCACGCGGAACACCGAGCCGGCGCCGGGTGCGGTCTCGACGAGC
Organism: uncultured beta proteobacterium; assembly: GCA_963837675.1. Taxonomy (GTDB): domain Bacteria; phylum Pseudomonadota; class Gammaproteobacteria; order Burkholderiales; family Burkholderiaceae_C; genus Rubrivivax. Next base: position 6,148 of record CAWIOH010000018.1, read on the forward strand.
ACGTGGCCGCCATGGTCGTGCAAGATGCCGTGCACCATCGCCAGGCCCATGCCCGAGCCGCGGCCCACTTCCTTGGTCGAGGTGAAAGGTTCGAAGATACGATCGAGCAGCTCCGGCGCGATGCCGCTGCCGCTGTCGGCCACGCTGAGCTCGACCCAGCAGCCGACGTCGATCCGCGCGCGGCACGAGGCGCAATGCCATCCGCCGCCACGCTCGCCCAGACGCACGCGGATCAACCCTGGCCCGCTGATGGCGTCGCGCGCGTTGATGCACAGATTGAACAGCACCTGCTCCAGTTGCACCGGGTCGGCCAGCACCTTGACTTCGGCCTCGACGGCCGGCGCCGGGTAGTCCAGCGTCACCGACGACGGCAGCGTGGCGCGCAGCAGCTGCAGCGCCTGGCCGACCAGCGGCGCAAGCGCCATGGTGCGCCGGTCGCCGCGCTGGCGCCGCGCGAAGGCCAGCATCTGGGCGATCAGCTCGCGCGCGCGCTGCGCCGCCAGCTGCGCCTGGCCGAGCTGGCGCAGCAGCGCGGCGTCGCCCAGCTTGGCGGCGCGCTCCTGGCCGAGCACCTGGTAGCCGATGACGCTGGTCAGGATGTTGTTGAAGTCGTGCGCGATGCCGCCGGTGAGTTGGCCGATGGCCTCCATCTTCTGCGCCTGGCGCAGCTGGTGTTCGAGCTCGGCGCGGCGCTCCTCGGCCAGGCGGCGCTCGGTGATGTCGCGCGCCGCGTATAGCACGTGCGGCTGGCCGCGGTACGCCACCGGCATGCCGTTGACCTCGACATGGAACGCGCTGCCGTCCTTGCGCAACCCGGAGGCCTCGAAGCGCACCGGCTGGCCGGCGAGAATTTTCAGGTGCTGCTCGTGATGCTGCTGCCGTACCAGCGGGTCCGGCTGCGTCAGCACCTGCGGCGCCGACAGCACCTCTTCTCTCGTGTAGCCGCTCATGGCCAGATAGGCGGGGTTGACGTCGGCGGTGCGGAACTCGGCATCGCGCAGCACCACGCCGTCGGCCGAGGCGTTGAAGATCGCGCGGTACTGCTCCTCGCTGTTGCGCAGCGCATGCTCGGCGCGTTTGCCCTCGGTGATGTCGCGGCCGATGTACAGCACATGCGGGTCGCCGCGGTGGCGCACCGGAACGCCGCGCAGCTCCAGGTGATAGCGGGCACCGTCGCGATGCACCAGCGTCGTTTCCAGCACCACCGGCTCGCCGCCCAGCGCACGCTGGTGCAGCGCGCGGATCGTCGGCGCGATCTCGGCCGGGTTGGCGAACACACGCTCGGCGCCCAGCACCTCGTCGCGCATGTAGCCGCTCATCTTCTCGTAGGTGGCGTTGACGTCGACGATGCGGAAGTCCGCGTCGCGCAGCACCAGAGAGTCGGTCGAGGCGTTGAAGATGTCGCGGTACTGCGCTTCGCTGCGCTGCAGCGCGCGCTCGCGATCGAGCCGTTCGCTGACGTCGCGGCCCACGCCCAGCGCGTAGGGTGCGTCACCGAGGCGCACCGGCAGGTAGCGCAGCTCGATCTCGAAGGGGCTGCCGTCGTCGCGCTCCACTGTCTCGATCGCCTGCACCTCCTCGCCACCGAGCGCGCGTTCGATATAGGCCACCACCCGCTTCATGTCGCGCGCGTCGGCGCTCGCTCCAGTGCTTGCCGACCACCTGCTTCATGTCGCGCGCGTCGGGGCGCTCGCTCCAGTGCTTGCCGACCACCTGCTCGCGCCTGATGCCGGTCATCTGCACGAAGGCGCGGTTGACGTCGACCACGCGCAGCTCGCGGCTCCACAGCACCATCGAGTCGACGCTGCCGTCGAAGATCGCGCGGTACTTCTGCTCCTGCGATTGCAGCGCCGAAAGCGCGGCCTTGCTTTCGGTGATGTCGCGGCCGATGGACAGCACGTGCGGCACGCCACCGTAGCGGATCGGCAGGTAGCGCAGTTCGATGTCGAAGCTGCTGCCGTCCTTGCGCACCGCCCAGGTCTCGAGCGAGCGCTCCTGTCCCTGCAGCGCGTCGCGAATTCACTCGACCCGCTTGCGGATGGCCTCGTCGCCGAAGCGTCGCGGGAAGGTGCCGCCGATCGATTCGGCGCGCTCCCGGTTCAGCACGGCCGACATGGCACGTTAAAGCTGCCGTTGGAATCCGATGGGTGAACTGCAGCAGCAGACTGGCGCGGGCCTTCAGGTTTCCGGATTGCTGCCGCTCACCGTTGGAGGTGTGGCGCGCACGGCGCCCAGGGCGCCATGCCGTTGTGCGTCGCCTCGATCGAAGGGTTCGGCCTCGCTCTCTTTGCCAGCCTTTTGCCCTGCGAGTGATGCCAGGCATTGCACCTGCCAAGAGAGCTCTGGCTCGAACGACTCTCGGTCAGCCACGGCACCGTAGCCGCCTTGACCGTAGACCGTGGCGTACGCGGCGTACTCGGCGGCTGGAAGAGCTTTACCCGCAAGAGCATTGGCGACAGCGTAGGTGGCAGAGACTGATGCGTGACCGCAGCCGTCGATGGACTTCGAACCTTGGTGATGATTGGCCAAGCGAGAAGCTTCGGCGGCAAGTTGCTCAAGGATTGCGTGACTGAGCGAGCCGCTCAGATACTGGCCGAGACCAAATAGACACTCGGCAACCGCTGGCTCTTCGAGCAAGTGCTTCACACGGAGCGCACAGGCGTAGCCGAACTCCAGGCGCAGACCCTCATTGGATGGCGCGTGCAACTCGACTCGCTTGGCGAGACGTTCGAGGGCCGTGTTCACGTGGATCTCCTCGAAGATGGTTTCCGAGGCCTAAAACCGAACATTGGCGCAGATCTCATGCCAAGTGCCTATCGTTTCATTCGGTCATGCTAGCAAGCATGAAACGGGAGCGCGTCCGGGAATGGCGGCTTGCGCTGCGTTGCTGTCGTTCAGATCCACGGGTCGAATGACCGCAATGGGCCACATTGCTGTCATTCAATTCGCGAGCGTGAGTGGCAGCTGATGGCCGGGTCGAGACGGCGAAGCGTTCAAATTCGTCGTCTGAAACCTGTCGTCCATCGGCACTCCCGGACCGGAATTGCGAGCGCGTCGGGAAGGTCCGGTTGTGGCCGGGACGGGACAAAGCGGAGCTCAAGTTGGCCGCCCTAAACCAGTCATCCAGGGCGGGCCAGGCGGGGAAATTCTGAGCAGATCACCAAGGGCTGGTTCAGATGACAAGGGTGCGCTGCCGACTCGACGTGGGATCGCGTGGTTCAGCGCTGTGGCACTGTTTGCCTATGACACCGTGATCGCACGGTTCAGGTGCACCACGTTCATCGAGCAGATTACCTGGGCTGATGTCGTCGTCAGCCAAGCGGGGAGAGCCGGCGTCGAACGGTCACGGTGGATTCCGAGGGCTGGCCGAACTGAATCGATCCGCAAGCACGAGCAATGCCTCGAAGTTTTCCGGGATGTGTATGCCGAGCTGCTCGCAGGTTTCCCGGAACACGCGCAGCCGATCCGCTTCGTCGACTTGCGGATTCGACAAGGCTATGGATTGGGCCCATTCCACGATTGCGTGGCGACGCACCTGTTCGAAGTCGTGTATGAGGTCCTGAAGGACGTCGATGCGCCATAGCGGCGGCTGGCCCAGGAACGCTTTCGATGGGACGAAGGTGGCCTCGGCTTCGTCGTCGCACACGAAGCACCCCTCCAGCCGGCGAGAGCCGGGTGCGACGTCCTTGCGCGTCGGGAGCTTCGGCGACGCCCCCGAATCGAACTCGTGCGGTGAAGACCCGGACATTGCGTTTCTCCTGGTTCACGGTTACATGGTGGATAGTGTGCTTCGGAAGATGGTGGCCCGGCCGGCTAGAGTCCGCGCATGTGCAACCGCTACGTTTCCCCGGCCGCGGGCGACATGGAACGCTACTGGCACGTGGCGCGCGCAGCCCATGGCGTGCGGGCGAAGTCTTCCCGCGCGCCCCTGGCCCGTTCATCCGGGCCGCGCGAGAAAGCACAGAGCCGGCGCGCGAGTTGGTCATCGGTCAGTGGGGGCTGATCCCGTCGTTCGCCAAGTCGGCGAAGCTGGCCTACTCGACCAACAACGCGCGCAGCGAGGAACTCAGCACGAAGGCCTCGTACAAGCACTCATGGCAGTACGGCAAGCGCTGCATCATTCCGGCCATGTCCTTCGATGAGCCGAACTGGGAGACAGGCAAGAACATCTGGTGGCGTTTTCGGCGCGCGGACGGTGCGCCTTGGGCACTGGCGGGGCTGTGGAATACCTGGACCGACAAAACCACTGGCGAGATGGTCGAGAGCTACACCCTACTGACGCTGAACGCCGACGCACATCCGCTGATGAGCCGCATGCACAAGCCCAATCCCAAGCTCGGGCCGGACGCGCAGGACAAGCGCAGCGTGGTGCCGATCGAGCTGGAGGATGTGGACGCCTGGCTGCACGGCACCCCCGAGCAGGCCCAGGCGCTTGTCAGACTCGCCCCTGCGGAGACCTTTGACGCTGGACCGGTCGCCAGATGAAGGGCTTCACGTTGATCGAGTTGATGGTGGTGGTCGCCGTAATCGCAATCCTGGCGCTGCTGGCGGTGCCCAGCATGCAAAGCCGCCTGGTGCGCGAACAGATCGTCGAGGCGGTGCGCCTGGCCGACATCGCCAAGGCGCCGATCGCAGCGAGCTGGACCCAAGACCACACACTGCCGCTCGACAACGCAGGGGCCGGCTTGCCGGCGGCCGAGAAGATCGTCAGCAACCATGTCAAGTCGGTCGCCATCGAAGGCGGTGCCATTCACGTGACCTTCGGCAACCAGGCGATCGCCGCCATCAACGGCAAGACGCTCACACTGCGGCCGGCCATCGTCGAGGACGCGCCGGTCGTGCCTGTCGCCTGGGTCTGCGGCCATGCCCGGCCTCCGGACCAGATGACGGTGCAGGGTGCGAACCGCACCGACGTCGAGAAGAATTTCCTGCCGCTCAACTGCCGCGCCAACTGAACCGCTCGCCCAGGGTGAGAGTGCTGGCGCAGGTGCATCGGCAAAAAATGGGGAAGCAAATGAAATCGAAGCGGCTTGTGCTTGTGGACTACGAAAATGTCCAGACTTTGAACCTGTCCATCCTGGATAACAGCTACAGGGCAATCGTGTTCGTGGGCGCCAGCCAATCGGAGCCGAAGGCCGCCAGGAACCCGGCGACGGCTCATCGGTTTAGCCGAGTCGAATTCCAGAAGATCGCGGGCAACGGTAAGAACGCGCTGGATTTTCACATCGCGTTCCATCTCGGACGCACTTTCGAGACTGCGCGGGAGACCGAGTGCATCGTGCTGTCGAAGGACAAAGGATTCGACCCGTTGCTGGTTCACCTGAAAAAGAACGGTTTGAGCTGCATGAGGATCGCGAGCCTCCAAGAATTGTTGCCCCAGGTTGATGCTCCTGCTGCGGCCGTTGATCCAGCCTCAGTGGTTTGCCGTCGATGCGGCAAGTCGAGCACGATCGAGCATCATGGCGGGCAGTGGTGCACGAATTGCGGCTCGTTCGCGAGCCCGCCCGATCAACGCTTGCTGCCGTCGCGGCAGCCGGGCTTTCGCGAGAACGGTCGAGATCCGCTTTTCGGATCGTTCGACTCTGAGATGGCGAAGTCACGCAAGTTGCAGTGCGCCTGGTGTCATCAGCGGGTTGACATGTGCGACGGGATCTACGACGACGGTGAATGGATGTGTGGCGGCTGCGTTGCTGGCTATGCCCAAGACTGATGTGGTTTCGGTCGAGTTCTCATTGACTGCGGGCGCATCCGGCTGCGCCGGACCGGGCTGTCGCGCTGCGCGTCGAGCCCCGTGCTTCGCCCGTGTCTCGCCCCTGTCGGGCTTCCATCCCTTGCGCAACGCGGCCAGGCCGGCGTTGCCTGCGCTCATCACGACGCGGCCCGTCCCGTACCCGGGGCTCGCGCTCGCTTGATGTCCTTCGCGCTGGGCGTGAAGCACCCGAGCGTTTGACGCACTGACCAGCGTTGCGCTCACGGCGCTGCGCTTGGCGTTCGCTCCACGCCGGCCAGATCGTCACCCCGGGCACCCGCCACGCCCGCTGCCGGGCCGCTGAAATCCTTGTCGCGATCGCAGCGGCTCGACCGCCGCGCCAGTCGCTGCCTGACGTCAGCTTGGTGTCACGTCGGCCGCTTCAGCCGCCGCTGCTCATGAACGTGCGCTCGGCTTCGTTGCAGCCGCTGCGCCAGTCGAGCTGGCACATCGGCTGCGCTGCTGCGCTGAGCGTTGGCGGGGCAGCCCCTCGCGCCGGTCGTCCCACCGCGCTCCCCCCACAAGCCCCCGTCGATTGGCGAGGGGGACTTAATGGAATGGACGCCCCCACCCGAAGCGGCATCAAAGTGCCACAGTGGAAGTGTCATCAACCACTTGAACCGAGAGGAGCGTCCGTCATGAACATTACGACAGTTGGCCTCGATCTGGCAAAGAGCGTGTTCCAAGTCCACGGCGTCGATGCACTCGGCAAGCCTGCGCTCAAGAAGCAGCTGCGCCGCGATCAAGTTGCCGCGTATTTCGCCAACCAGCCGCCATGCCTGATCGGCATGGAGGCCTGCGGCAGCGCCCACCACTGGGCGCGCAAGCTGCAGAGCCTGGGCCACACCGTCAAGCTCATGGCACCGCAGTTCGTCAAACCCTACGTCAAGACCAACAAGAACGACGCGGCCGATGCCGAGGCGATCTGCGAAGCCGTGGCGCGGCCGAACATGCGCTTCGTGCCAACGAAGAACATCGAACAACAGGCCGTGCTCTCACTGCACCGCGTGCGCCAGGGCTTCGTCAAAGCGCGCACCGCCCAGGCCAACCAGATTCGCGGCCTGCTGGCCGAATTCGGGCTGATCATCCCCAAAGGCATCGCCCACATCGCCCGGCGCGTGCCGGAGTTGATCGAGGAGGGCGCCAACGAGCTGCCCGGATCGTTCCGCCCAACTGATGCAGCGACTCATGGACCATCTCAAGGAACTCGACCGGCAGGTCGATGAACTCGAGGATCAGATCCGCGCCTGGCACCGCTCCAGCGAACTCAGCTGCAAGCTCGAGAAGATTCCTGGCATCGGGCCGATCACGGCCAGCGCGGTGGTAGCCACGGTGGGTGATGCCAAATGCTTCGAGAACGCGCGCCAGATGTCAGCCTGGATGGGACTCGTGCCCAGACAGAGCTCCACCGGCGGCAAGACCACGCTGCTGGGCATCAGCAAGCGCGGCGACACCTACCTGCGCACGCTGCTGATCCATGGCGCCCGTTCGGTCGTGCGAACGGCTGAGAGCCGACGTAGCCCCGACGATTGGCTGAACAAGCTTCAGCAACGGCGCACCCACAACATCTGCGCGGTCGCGCTGGCCAACAAGAACGCACGAATGGCCTGGGCGCTGCTCGCGCGGGAGCGTGAGTTCCGACCCGACTACGCAACATCGTAGGAATCTCGTCTACCCATGCAACTGCCGACCACCCATCCCCCCGCCCTTCCCGCCAGCGGGAAGGGAGCCCCAACGACATCCAAAACCAGGAGATAGGAACCACCGAATCAAACCACCGATTGCTCAGGCGATCACGACATGATGGCAAGACAGGTCAGACCGTGACCGAGGAACCCTGGCCCCCACGACGTGCCTCGAGCACGCGGACTTGTTGAGGGCTCGGTCAGCGTATTCCATCAGGGCCAGCGACCACGCGTCGCACCAAAGGCCGGATGTATGGCTGCAATCTTCCCCTTCTCGCCGTCGTCGAACGACCGCTTGGCAAACCGGGGGCGTCCATGTATGTGGGGGGATCTTCAAAGCGGTGGGCCGGGTAACCGGCTCACTGCTTCGGCTGCTTCAAGAACCCCACCCATCCCCAACCCCTTCGCCGTGAGGAAGGGGCCGTTCCCCACCCCCCGCCCGCCCCAGGGCGGGAGCGAGGCGAGTCCGAGCGAGAGGATCGGTTTTCAGGGCAACCCGGATCGGGGCCCGGCCGAGCCGCTCAGTCAGGAGCTCACCATGGCACAAGTCCAGATCATCCAGCGCAAAGCGCACCTCGCCGGCGCCGTCCGGCTCGAGCAGGTCAAGGGCAGCGAAGGCCCCATCGCCCGGGCCACGCTCACCGCCATCAGCAACCACCGCCACGGCCGCGGCGACGAACGTGCCGACGAACCCACCAGCTTGCAGTGGGTGCTGTGGGGCAAGCAGGCCGAGAACGCCGCCCAGTACCTGGGCAAGGGCAGCCACGTCAACATCGTCGGCACGCTGCGCAACAACAACTATCCGGCCGCCGACGGCGGCACCGTGTACGCGCTCAGCTTCACCGTCGAGCAGATCGACTACCTCGACAGCCGCACGGAATCCGAAACCCGGCGCGGCCGCCACGAGTTCATCGACGAGATGAACGGCGCCGAGGCCGCCCAGCCCGCCAAGCGCACAAGCCGCGCCCAAGCCTGAAACACGCCAGCAGCCCGCAGGGCTGCTGCATTCACTCATTGAGAAGGAAGCATCATGTACGCACAACCCACACTCGCCACCCGTTTCGCCAGTAGCACCCGCGTGCTGCGCAGCGAATTCCCACTCGCCGAAACGCAGATGCGCCAGGCCGCGCCGTCCATCTTCGCTGAAGGCAAGCACATCAGCCGCTCGCAGCGCTACACCTACATCCCGACGATCGACGTGCTGCACGGCCTGCAGCGCGAAGGCTTCGAGCCCTTCATGGTGGCGCAGGGCAACAGCCGCATCGAAGGCAAGACGGAATACACCAAGCACATGATCCGCATGCGCCACGTCGCGCGCGACGGCGGCCGCCCGGCCACACCCGAGGCCAACGAGATCATCCTGATCAACAGCCACGACGGCGCCAGCTCCTACCAACTCTTGGCCGGCAAATTCAGACTATGCCCTCAGTTCCGCTTCGTCTGCTGCAATGGCATGGTGGTCGGCGAGGCCAGCGACGACATCCGCATCGCACACAAGGGCGACGTGCGCGACGAAGTCATCAGCGGCGCCTTCCGCGTGCTCGACAACTTCGCCGCCATCGACGAGAGCACCGAGGCGATGAAGGTCATCGACCTGCATCCCGAGGAGGAGAGGGCGTTTGCCCGCGCCGCGATCACGCTGCGCTATGGCGTACAGCTCGAAGGCCAGCCACCCGCGCCGATCACCGCCGAGCAGCTGCTGCAGGTGCGCCGGCCGGAGGATCAGGGCAACAGTCTGTGGCTGAGCCTGCAGCGCGTGCAGGAGCATGTCACCCGCGGTGGACTGCCGGGCCGAACTGTGCAGGGCCGTCGCATGCGCACCCGCGAAGTCGCCAGCATCGACCGCAACGTCAGCCTGAACCGTGCGTTGTGGGTGCTGGCCGAGGAGATGCGCAAGCTGAAGGCCTGAAGCGCAGGGCCAGGGCAGGGCGATGCATTCGAGACCGAAGCATCGCCCCCGCTGACGAGCGGTGATCACGCACCGCCTGATGATCAAGGCGGTGCGTGCGCTCTATCCGAAATGCTGGCTTCACCACCGGCCCAGCAGGTACAGCACCAGCACCGCCGATCCGCCCGCCGACACGGCCGCCGTGCCGGCATGCATCAGCCACATGTCCCACGGCCGATCGGCACGCCTTATCACGCGTTCCAGGGCCGCTGTCAGCCGTTGCAAGGTCGGCCCCACCTGCTCGCGCACGATCGACTGTGCCGCCTGCGTCATCGCCGCACTTTGTTCGACGATCATGGCGCGGGCCAGTTGCTGGGCGCGAACAGAGATGTGTTGCACCGCCTGGACCTGGGTCTGCTTGGCGACGCCCGCGATCTGAGTTTGCAATGGCCCGACGCTGCCGGCGACCCGCTCGGCCGCATCGACCAGCGCCTGGGTCGCCTCGTCCACTGCCGGGCGCAGCGATTCCATCCGCTCGAGCAATATCGCGACATCGCCGATCAGCTCGGCGACCAGGGCTTCACGCGCTGTCGCGGGCCGATTCATGGCACGAGCTCCAGCGCGGCAAAGCACGCATCGAGTTCCGGTACCACGCCACAGGCCAGCCGGCGCGTGGCCAACGCCTGCGCCAACGCCAGCTTCTGCGCGACGTTGTCCGCCTTGACGATCAGTGACTTGTAGTCGGTCGTGTCCCGGCCAGCACCGCCAGATCGATGGCCGCTCCCATGGCCTTGACCCGGCCGTAGATCTCGTTGGCGCCGAGGCGGCAGCGCGTCGAGATGCAGGCCACCGGGTGCTGCTCGACAAAGGCCAGCAACAGCTCGAAGGCGTGGGCGACCTCGACGCCATCGTCGAGCATGTTGAAGACCACCTTCAAGCGCGAGGCGCGGAATCCCCGAGCGGGCCAGCTCCGCCAGCGTCGCCATGGTGTCCTGCTGCTGCTTGATGGCGGCGACGGTGGGGATCACGAAGCAGTCGAAGTCCTCGTGACTGCCCTGGTACCGGCGCATCAGTGCCATCAGGTCTTCGACGTTGCTCGCGCCGATGTCCACGACCACGCTGTCGACGGTCTGCATGTATTCCTGCAGCTCGCCGAACTGCCGGCCCCGCAGCGATTGGCCCTGGTGACCCTCGTCGGCGTTGATGCTTTCGATGGCGATGAGTTCGGCCCCCGGGATGCGCGGCATCAGCAGATGCCTCGCGATCGTGGTCTTGCCCACGTTGCCCGAGAAGTTGATGACGGCGATCTTCATGTCAGCTCCTGTTGCGAAGGAGGGGGTTGGTGATGCGGCCTTTGACGAAGGCCTCGGCGATGTCCTTGCCGGTGCGGGGCTCGCTGGCCAGGCTTTGCCGAGCGGGTGTCGGCGCTGCCGGCGCGAGCCAGTTCAGCGATCCTGGTGAGCAGGTAACACCGGCATCTGCCACGCGGCAATCGGGGCGGGCCGCGAGAGCCGCGCGAGTTCGCGTTGCACCGTGCTCTTGCTGACGATCACGCCCGCAGCCGCCAGCGCCTCTTGGATCGCCTTGCAGCCGTAGCCGTCCTGGGCCAGTCGAGCGATCTCGACTAGAACGCGCGGGCCTTGCGATTGGATCGGCCGGGGGGGACGCGGGGATTCAGTTTCACTCAGTTCGATTCGGTTTGACCCATTGTTGACCTCGCCCAGGACGACTTCGGTTGCTGAATTTGCGCTGAAATTCAGCACTAGAACGGGCTCGATATCGACGAAGATGAATGTGTAGTGAGTGCAGAGATAGGCGCGGTGCCGCCGTTGTCTGACACGCTCCGCATGTCAGGAGGCTCGGGTATGGCACCCTCGTCACGGACTTCATCACCGTCGATATGCACGGCCTGAAGGCCGCGCTGGTCGCGCGTGCGCGGGCGCTCGGCGTCTCGCCTCGGGCCTGGTGCGGGGGCCGTGGCCGCGGCCCTCGGACGGCATCAGCAGTCTCATGATCGAGCGGCGACGCCGCGGGCCGCGCCTTCAAGCGAGCCGCGTTCGGCTGTCGATGCGCATGACGCGAGCGAGGCAGCGGACAACTGGCCGGCGGCTCGCCGTGCCGGCCTGTCCCGGGCGCCTACGTCGCCGGACTGGTCGCCGGCGTGCCGTGCTGACGAGCGGCGCCAGCCGCACCGACCACATCGCCGCACTGATCGCCTCCAGCGCCGAAATGTCGACGTTGACGCCGCAACATCCACCACCTGACATCGCTGCTGCGCCAAGGTGAGTTCCGCGCCAGCGCGCGAGTACCGAGCAGATGCTCGACACGCTGGCTGGCGACATTCGCGGCCACCTGATGCTCGCCGCAAGCGTGCTGGCCGACCTGCGGCCGCGCTGCCAGCCGTGCCAACGGCAAGACAGCATCCCACCACCTGACCCACAGGAGCTATCCCATGTCTCAAGCACCCAACATCGACGGCGTCCTGATCCAGTGGGGCGACCGGCTGTTCTATCCCGGCAACCGCATCGTGCGGGTGCGGCGCAACCCAAGCTCACGGCCAGTCCGCGCCAGCGCGCCGCAGCCATCCGCCAGCGCATCGAAGCCACCGTGGTCCGCCGGGCGCCACAGGTGATGGTCAAGGTCACGGAGGAGGGCGCGGCATGAAGGCCATCGCGGCCCACTTCCGCTACATCAGCAAGAACGGCCGACTGGACATCGAGGACGAGCGCGGCGAGACCCGAGCAGCGCGAGCGCGAAGTCGAGCCAGCTCGCCCAGCCGGGGCGGGCAGGATTTTAAATGCTGATTGCAACTTGGCCGCGCGCTGGGGGCGCCTTCGAGTGCGGTTGCCGAACGGTGTTGGCGCGTTCAATGTCCGGTTAAATGATCTGTCCCGCGGCCAAGATCAAGCACTGGCGCGGGTTTCCAGCCGATTTTGTTTGGTGCCGATTTGAACGTCGTATGCCAAGAATCGCGTAATTTCCTCGGGTTGGCTGCCCCGAGGAGTACGCATGCATGTCGGCAAGACTTTGTTCGCCCAAGTCATGGAGTTCGTGCCGTGGACGAGCTTCGCGCGCATCGTGGATCGCCACTCCGGCAACGCCGGAGCGCGCACGCTGTCGTGTGCCGAGCAGTTCCGGGCGATGGCCTTCGCGCAACTGACCTGGCGCGAGAGTCTGCGCGACATCGAGGCGAGCCTGTCGGCCAATGCGGCCAAACTCTACTCGATGGGCTTTCGCTCCGCGGTCAGGCGCTCGACGCTGGCCGATGCCAACGAATCGCGCGACTGGCACATCTGGGCCGATCTGGCCGCCGCGCTGATCCGGCGCGCGCGCAAGCTCTATGCGAACGACTCGCTCGGCGTCGAGTTGGACAACACCGTGTACGCGCTGGACTCCAGCACCATCGATCTGTGTCTGAGCCTGTTCGATTGGGCACCGTTTCGCTCGACCAAGGCTGCCATCAAGCTGCACACGCTGCTGGATCTGCGCGGTGCGATCCCCGCGTTCATCCACCTCAGCGACGGCAAGCTGCACGACGTGAACGTGCTGGACATGCTCGCCTTGGAGGCTGGTGCGTTCTACGTGATGGACCGCGGGTACCTGGACTTCGCGCGCTTGTACACGTTGCACCAGGCCGGCGCCTTCTTCGTCACGCGCGCCAAGTCGCCGATGGATGCACGGCGCGTGTACTCGGCGACCACCGACCGCACCACGGGTGTGCTCTGCGACCAACGCGTGATGCTCAACGGTCATTACTCGGCCAAGAAATATCCCGAGCATCTGCGGCGCATTCGATTCAAGGACCCCGAGTCGGGAAAGACGCTGGTCTTCCTCACAAACAACACGGCGCTGCCGGCGTTGACCATCGGCGCGCTGTACAAAAGCCGCTGGCAGGTCGAACTGTTCTTCAAGTGGATCAAGCAGCACCTGCGCATCAAGCATTTCCTGGGCAACAGCGAGAATGCGGTGAAGACGCAGGTGTGGTGCGCCGTGGCCACCTACGTGCTCATCGCCATCGTCAAGAAGGAGTTGCAACTCGACGCCTCGCTCCATACGCTCCTACAGATTCTCTCGGTGAACGTCTTCGAAAAAATGCCATTGCAACAAGCTCTTACCGAAAATGCTCCCGCATCAAACGATCACGTCGATCCCAACCAGTTGATTCTGCTTGGCGTTTAACCGGAGTCCGCGAACGATTTGCAGACTTCTGCCTTCCTACAGGCCCTGTCGACCAGGCGGCGCCGAGAAAGCCCGCCGGTCGGGTGAAATCAGTTCGTACCGATTTCTCGTTGAGATACAATGTATCGCTTACATCAGCAATGGAGTACGTGATGGCCGCAACCAGTATCGTTCACGTCAGGGTGGACGAGAGAAAAATAAGCTGCGAGACGTTGGCGTCGATGGGGCTCACCGTATCCGATGCTGTCAGGGTCTTCCTTACGCGCGTGGTGACCGATCAGCAACTTCCGTTCGCGCTGCAGGCACCGAATGCGAGCACGCGAGCCGCGATGCGCGAAGCGCGGGCGAGCAAAGCGCGCTATGCCTCAGCGGTTGCGCTGATCCATGACCTCGAAGAAGGCACCAAGCGCTAACGCGCAGTCCTTCCGAGGACTTCCGATCGCACGAAGGCCTTCGTAAAGGACTGGACCCGGCTCTCGCACTCCGGCCGGTACGACATGACGCGGCTGAAGGAAGCAATGCTGCTGCTGGTAGCCCGCGATGCACCTCTTGGCGCTGCGTGGCTCGATCATCCTCTGGCCGGGGATCGGCAGATCATCGCGAATGCCATATTGGCGGCGACTTCTTGCTGATCTATCGCCTTGGCGGCGCAGGTGATGCGGAGCAGATCATCTTCGTTCGCGCTGGAGCCCATGCTGACTTGTTCGAATAGTTGCCTGACACGCTCACCACGTCGATGCCATGCAGGGAGCGCCATTTGGCCGGTGCCATACACACTTCACAGTGCAATTCTTTTATGGGGTAGGTAAGGGGTACCGATTAGCAAGGGCCTTGAAAGCCTTGCCAGGGCTAGCGGCATGGAGACACCCTTCCGCCGGGACAATCCCTCACCAAGGTGCACGATAGTGCAGCGAAGCTGCGGCGGCAGAAGTCCTCAGCTCGTCCGCGGACGCTCCGATGGGTATGACGCCGATCGGTGGCTGCTGGAGACACGATCCCCGTTCGGAACTAG
>CAWIOH010000019.1:0-367654 GCA_963837675.1 uncultured beta proteobacterium
ATTACGCCGCCTACAAGCTGATGACGCAGGCGCTGGAAACAGCCGAGAGTGCGAAGCAACAGGCGCCTTCTGCCAAGAAATAGGACAAGGTGCCCAGCGGCTGAGGCGCCGCGACACTCCGATTGAAGCTCACCTCACGGATGGCAGGACCGCAAGCATGAAAGACGACATAGCCAAGCGGCGGCAGCGCCCGCGTGCTCGACCCGATCGACCGCATCTCGGAAGTCATGTTCGGCCTGTTCATGGTCCTCACCTTCACCGGCACGCTGAGCGTGGTGGACAGCGGGCGCGAAGAGGTGCGCACATGCTGGTGGCCGCGATCGGCTGCAACATTGCCTGGGGTTTCGTCGATGGCGTGATGTACGTGCTGCGCAACATCGTCGCACGTGGCCGCAATGCCAGGATGGTGCGCGCCGTGCGCGGCGCCGCCCGGCCCGAACAGGCCCACGGCCTGATCGGCGACGAGCTCGGTGGGCTCTCCCCGGCCCTGGCCGTGGCTGACCTCGAGCGCGTGCGCCAGTGGATCGTTGGCCAGCCCGTGCAGGAGGGATCAAGGGCGGCGGCGTTGACGAAGCTCGATCTGCGCGGCGCCGCCGGCGTCTTCCTGCTGGTATTCGCGTCGACCTTTCCGGTGGTGTTGCCGTTCGTCTTCGTTGCCGACCCCGGCGTTGCCAAGCGCCTTTCAGCCGCGGTTGCGATCGCGATGCTGTTCCTCTGCGGCTACGCCTGGGGTCGATACGCGGGACTGCGACCGTGGCGCGCGGGGCTGGTGATGGTGCTGCTCGGGCTTGGCGGTCGAGGCCATCGTCATCGCACTCGGCGGTTGACTATCATCCAGCGCAATCGGAGATCTCGATCCCGCGCAAGGAGCCCTGCCATGACCGACGAAGACGACAGCGTCGACCCCAACCCCGATGAACTGCATGGCTATCGCCAGGCGCGATGGGGATGAAGCACTTCGACGAGATCGACCGTGAGATCGCGCAGCTCGCGTCTGTGTGCAGGATTTCGATCCTCGACCCCGGCGTGATCGAGCGTGTGCTGAAGAAAGATACGCTGGTCTGCGGTTCGCAGAACCGGCGCGCCTTCGACAAGCTGCGATCGCTGCGATGATGCACTACTCGGTGCGCGACAAGGCGGTGGTCGCGCCGGCGAGCAGGAGACGATGCTCATGATGAACCATATCGTCGAGCGCCTGCGCTCGCGCTATGGCGACCGTCGGGCGGCCCGGTCGACTGACCGCCATTCGCGGGCGCGCTTAACGCGCAAAGCACGACGCGCCACGCCAGCTCAAGTTCTGGTCGCTTCCGCCCGATGACCGCCCTCGCCCGCAGCGCCGCTCTGACCTCCTTCGCCGACATGGCAGCCTCGTGCGGCCTGGATGCGCGCGCGTTGCTGGTCGATGCCGGCCTGCCACAGCGCTGCCTCGACGAACCCGATCTAAAGGTGCCTGCGCGCGCCATCGTCCACGTGCTGGAACTGGCCGCGCAGCGTGGGAAGGAACCCGCGTTCGGGCTGCGTCTGGCGGAATCGCGGCGCCTGTCGAACCTGGGTCCGCTGGGTCTGCTGGTGCGCGACGAGCCGACGCTGCGCGATGCGCTGGAGGCGGTGATGCACCATCTCCATGTGCACAACGAGGCGCTGACGATCGGTGTCGAGCAGCACAGCAACCTGGTGGTCGTGCGCCTGGATCTGACGGTTGAAGGACGGGCCTCGCTGCGCCAGTCCATCGAGTTGGCGGTCGGTGTCACCTTCCGCACGCTGCAGATATTCATGGGCGCGAACTGGCAGCCGCGCCTGGTGTGCTTCACGCATGCGAAGCCAACCACCTTAAACGTGCACAAACGCATCTTCGGCCGCGCGGTGGAGTTCGGCCACCAATTCAGCGGCATCGTCTGCAACGCGGCCGACCTCGACGTGCCGAATCCCGGCGCCGACCCGGTGATGGCGCGCTATGCCCAGCGGCTGCTCGGGCAGAGCCTGGACACTAGCTCGCGAATGAGCGATCGCGTGCGCCAGCTTGTGGTGCTGCTGCTGCCACGTGGCCTCTGCCGCGTCGAGGTGGTGGCCCAGCACCTGGGCGTGGACCGGCGCACGGTTGCGCGCCGGCTGGCCGACGAGCAAACCTCGTTCAGCGCGCTCGTCAACGACCTGCGGCGCGACCTCTTCGCGCGCTATCTGAAGGACGGTGTGCGCTCACTGACCGAAGTGTCGGCGCTGCTCGGCTTTTCGGCGTCGAGCGCGTTCTCGCGCTGGCATCGGCAGCAGTTCGGCATCGCGGCACGGCAACTCAGGTCGCAGCGGGCCGAAACGGCACGCAGCTAGGGCACAGCCGGTTGATCCGCTGGCAGCGGTCGCATCGCGCGACGTAGCAATGTCCCGACTAGGCAAGTCAATGTCCCGGCTCGTCAAGTCTGAAAGACATGAACCCCGTACGGTAGCTGGAATGCCGGTGCACGAAAGGACGTGCTTGGCGAACACAACTTCGCGAGGGGCGGCTGCTGGCATCTTGCGCCCGGCGGCACATTCGGCGATGCTCCCGCGCGCCAGAAACGACAACCCAGGAGAGATCGAATCATGAGTAAGAAAGAAAAAGCATCGCCTGCAGCGCACAGCGCTGAAGTCGTCCCTGCCGACGAACAAGGCTCCGGCGTTGCGCCTACACAGGCGGGCCCCGGCAGCGCGCTGTCGACGAAGGAATACGCCAAGGCGCTGGAGAAGCTGCATGTCGAATTGGTGAAGCTGCAGGAGTGGGTGCTGCACAAGGGACTGAAGGTGTGCATCATCTTCGAGGGACGCGATGGCGCCGGCAAGGGTGGCACGATCAAGGCCCTTACCGAACGTGTCAGCCCGCGGGTCTTTCGTGTGGTAGCACTGTCCGCGCCTACCGAGCGCGAGAAGACCCAGATGTACGTACAGCGCTACTTGCCGTATCTGCCCGCGGCCGGCGAAGTCGTGATCTTCGATCGCAGTTGGTACAACCGCGCCGGCGTCGAGCGCGTGCTGGGCTTCTGCACGCCGAAGCAGACCGACGACTTCCTCAGGGTCACGCCGGGGGTGGAAAAGGCCATCGTCGACTCCGGCGTGATCCTGCTGAAGTACTGGCTCGAGGTGAGCCCGGAAGAACAGACGCGGCGCCTCAAATCGCGCTTCGAGGACGGGCGCAAGCTCTGGAAACTGTCGCCGATGGACCTGAAGTCGTACAACCGCTGGTATGACTACTCACGCGCCCGCGACGCCATGTTCGCTGCAACCGACACCGAGTTCGCGCCCTGGTTCGTGGCGCCGTCCGACCGCAAGAAGAACGTGCGCCTGAACATCATCAGCGACATTCTGAACAAGGTGCCCTACAAGGAGTTGCCGCGCGAGAAGATCACGTTGCCGAAGCGGCAGAAGGCCGGTGACTATGTCGAGCCGGACCGTCCGGTCAGGACCATCGCGCAGCGCTACTGATGCCGCGAATCGGCCAGCACCGCCCCGCGCCGACTGACATCATGCGAACGCTGCCCGAATGAATCGATCTTCGGATTTGCCGCCCCCCTTGCCAGAACCAGGCCGGATTGCGCGCCGCGCGCAGGCTGCCGATCAGACCGTCTTGAGCCGCTGGCTGCCGGGGCTGCGCACGCTGCGCGAGTACCGATGGGCCTGGTTGCGGCATGACATCGTGGCCGGACTGGTGCTGACCACGATGCTGGTGCCGGTCGGCATCGCCTATGCGGTGGCATCGGGCCTTCCCGGCATCTATGGCCTGTACGCGACCATCGTTCCGCTGCTCGCTTACGCCTTTTTCGGGCCGAGCCGGATCCTGGTGTTGGGACCGGACTCCTCGCTGGCCGCTGTCATCCTGGCGGTCGTCGTGCCACTGTCGGGCGGCGACCCGCTGCGCGCGGTTGCCCTCGCTGGCGCGATGGCGGTGGTATCTGGAATGGTCTGCATTGTGGCGGGCGTTGCGCGCCTGGGTTTCGTCACCGAGCTGCTTTCCAAGCCGATCCGATACGGCTACATGAATGGCATCGCCCTGACGGTATTGATCAGCCAACTGCCCAAACTCTTCGGGTTTTCGATCGAAAGCCACGGACCGCTGACAGACCTGTGGGCCATCGCCACAGCGGTGATGGATGGCAAGACCAACGGGGCCGCGTTCATGGTCGGCGCAGGCACCCTGGCGGTGATCCTGCTGCTCAAGGGCCACAAGCGCTTGCCGGGCATCCTGATCGCCGTGGTGGGAGCGACCGTCGTCGTCGGTGCGCTGGACCTTGCAGCAGGCGCCGGCGTGTCGGTCCTCGGCTCTCTGCCACAAGGTCTGCCTGCGTTCGCCATCCCGTGGATCACCACCGCCGACATCGTTCCTGTGCTGATCGGCGGCTGCGCCGTCGCGCTCGTGTCGTTCGCCGACACCAGCGTGCTGTCGCGTGTCTATGCGGCGCGCACGCGCACCTATGTCGACCCGAACCAGGAGATGGTGGGCCTCGGCGTCGCCAATCTGGCCGCCGGATTCTTTCAGGGCTTTCCGATCAGCAGCAGTTCGTCGCGCACGCCTGTGGCCGAGGCCGCAGGCGCCAGAACTCAAGCGACCGGCGTCATCGGCGCGCTTGCAGTTGCCCTGCTGCTGGTGGTGGCGCCGGACCTGATGCGGAACCTTCCCACCAGCGCACTGGCGGCGGTCGTCATCGCATCGGCCATCGGCCTGATCGAGGTCGCCGACCTGCGACGGATTTATCGCATCCAGCGCTGGGAGTTCTGGCTCTCGATCGCCTGCACGGTCGGCGTGGCCGTGTTCGGCGCGATCCAGGGCATCGTGCTGGCCATCGTGATGGCCGTCATCGAATTCCTGTGGGATGGCTGGCGCCCGTATTCCACGGTCCTGGGGCGCGCCGAAGGCGTCAAGGGCTACCACGACATCAAGCGCTATCCCGACGCGCGCCTGATCCCCGGCCTGGTCCTGTTTCGCTGGGATGCGCCCCTGTTCTTCGCCAATGCCGAGCTGTTCCATGACAGGGTGCTGGACGCGGTGGCCGCATCGCCCACGCCCGTGCGCTGGCTGGTCGTCACGGCGGAACCGGTCACCAGCGTGGACGTGACCTCCGCCGACATGCTGGCCGAACTGGACGAGACCTTGCACGCGGCCGGCATCGAGTTGTGCTTCGCCGAGATGAAGGATCCGGTCAAGGACAAGCTGAAGCGCTTCGGGCTTTTCGCGCGGCTTGGCGAAGGGGCGTTCTTTCCGACAATCGGTGCCGCCGTCAGCAGCTATCTCCTGACCCATCCGGTGGATGGGGTAGACGGGGATGATGAGCGGCCCGCGATGACCAACATCCCACGAAAAGTAAGGTCCGTCATGCGTGTCGCCACTTTCGAGGAAGAAGATCAGGCAGGCGAGTGTGCGCCTGTCGAGATCGCTGGCCAGGCCGTTCGAAACGATGAAGACGCTGGCAGCAGATCCGTCGATGGCTGGAGGATGACGCTAATGTGCTACAGCCGCGGAGCGCAGCTTGGCCATGCGGGAAGTCATCATGTGTGCCCAATCACTGCGCCGCCGATATCACGATGCTTCGGTGCTCGTGAACCGCAGCGAGACCGTCGCTGCAGAATACCGCAATGGCGCTGCCGACCAGGTGGACGCCATCGACTGCGGGGAGCGTCGCCTCAATCTCGACGAAAAGCTCATGGAATCGGGCGATCCTTGGCGTACACGCTCAAGATTGCGTTCGCTGAAATCATGCAGGAACCGCAGTAGAGGGCGTCCATGCGGCATTCGCTCGAAGCCCTGCAGCAATTCCGCCTCGTCGAACGGACTCATCGCGCGGATGTGCACGGCGCGCCCATCGCACTGGTTGATGTCGAAGCTGACCATATGGGACTCCGGTTTGTGACTCAGGTCGATCGCAGCGTCAGGAGACAAGGCAACAGCATGCTAGAGGCCTGACGCGAAGCCGCACCATGCGGCAAGTGGATTGGTCGCGTCGCTGTCGTGAAGGGGCTACCACGTCCACTCATGGTTCACGACAACGCGGTAGTCCTGTATGTGGCCATCGGCACCCATATCGACATAGGCCGCGCGGCCGCGAATCCATAGAGGCCGCGACCATTCGGGCCACCGGGCCGCTTTGAAGCGGTAGTCGAGCGTCAGGTCGTACTCGGTCCAGTTGGCCTGCGCGGCACCGGTCGACGCATCGATGGCGTCCCAGCCGTGCACGATGGCTCCATTCAGCACCAGCCCCGGTAAGTTCAGGTCCGCGAAGTCATAAGTCGCACCCAGCAGCCCGGCCTTCATGCCGGCCTCGTTGAAGCTCTTCACGATCATGTAGGTGTAGCCGGCCCAGCCTGAATACGGCGTCTGGTACGCGGATCCGCTGCCGGTCTGCTGATAAGCCAGCGACAGCGTCGCACCGCCGCTCAACAGGTCCGCCTTCAAGCCGCCCGACCAGGTGGAAAAGGCGTTGCCAGTGAGCAGGTTGTCGCCGACGCTCGTCTGCACCATTGCCTGCGCACCGAGCCGCAGCTTGTACGTCGCGGACAGCGGCGTGAGCCAGGATGTATCGGCGTAGGTGGAACTCAACACGTTGGGCACGTAATAGCTCGACAGCCGCCAAGACAAATCCTTCTGCGGCTCGCCCGCAAGGCCGAGCAGCACCATGGGCTCACTGGCCGGGCTGGCGATGTCGGCGGCGGCAGCGAAGTTGATGAAGCGCTCTTCCGTCTTCGGCTTGGTCGCATTCAGGTAGGAAGCAAAGTACTTGACGCCAGTCACTTCTCCCGCCAGGTTGCCGCCCGAATAGGTGATCGGCGTCATGCGGTTGTCGTTGGCGTTGATCTCAGGCTGGTTGACCTGAAAGCGCCCACCCGTCAGCACCTGGTCCCACAGCTTCACCGAGACGTAGGCCTCACCGATCGCGGAGTAGCCTTGCTGTTCGGGCGCCAGCAGGTCCGAACCCTGCTTGTCGAGCGGGCCCCACAAGCGCTGCGAGGTATAGCCGACAACGCCGAAGCGCAGCGCATCGCCGATCCAGCCCGAGCGGTAACCGACCCACCCACCGAGGGCCCAGGCGGCGTTGGTCACGCCGCCCGGGTTCAGCCGGTCAAAGTAGTAGTTGCGCAGGTGCAGGGTCACCTCGCTGTCGCGCACCAGTGCATCCGACAACGTCGTGCCAAGCTGCTGCGCACGGGCCAAGGTGCACGCCAGCAGCGCCAGCGACACGGCAAAGGCTGAGGTGAACAGATGTCTCATAGCCGCACGCCCTGCACAGGAACCCGCCGCCGCTGCGGCTCTTGATGCCAAGTACCGTGCGGC
This sequence comes from uncultured beta proteobacterium, assembly GCA_963837675.1. Lineage (GTDB taxonomy): Bacteria > Pseudomonadota > Gammaproteobacteria > Burkholderiales > Burkholderiaceae_C > Rubrivivax. Next base: position 7,292 of record CAWIOH010000019.1, read on the forward strand.
CGTGGTGCGCGGCGCGCGGACTCCGGTTTGGAGGGCCTCTTTGGCAGTGTCGGTACATCTTTATCTCAACCGAGCCTGAATGCCAAGCGAACGAGCGCTGGTCAGGCCCACATTGTTTGAGCGGATCCTACGACCACTCAGGCAGGCCTGAACAGGAGTTCGCTCATGGGCGATCGCATTCACCGACTCGTGGCAACGCTGCCACGGGGCTGCGCGGTGTGGCCGGCTGCGACAGCTGGACGGATGTCTCGAAAAGGCAAATCGATGTCCCAACGCGTCAAGTCTCAAAGACGTGGACAACGAACAATTTGTACTAGGCCGATTCACGCGGGCACCGATTGTTCAATTTCAGATAACGTCAACTCAGCATACCGATGTGGCGAGTTCGCTGCATGATTCAGAGGAGATCTTCAATATGAAGAAGCTTAGCGATCGGGTCGCGGTGATCACCGGCGGCGCCCAGGGTTTGGGCAAGGCCATTGCCCTTGCGATGGCGAACGAAGGCGCCACTGTCGTCATCTGCGACATCAACGCCAAGACCTTGCCCGGCGCCCAAGCCGAGATCGAGGCCACAGGTGCGCGCTGCCTGACCGTGCAGTGCGACGTCTCGTCGGTCGACAGCGTGGCCAATCTGTTCCGACAAACCGTGTCGGCTCTGGGCACGGTCGACATCCTGGTCAACAACGCCGCACTCCTGCAGACCGGCGCGCGCAACGAAGAGATGCGCAGCAAGTTCTACAAGATGATGACAACGCCCGTTCCAAAGGAATCGCTGGGGGTGACGAAGGACTTCACCGACGAGGAGTGGCACAAGTACTGGGCGGTCAATGTGCACGGGGTGTTCTATTGCACGCGCGAGGCACTGCGGATCATGGAGCCGAAGAAGTCCGGCAAGATCATCAACATCTCGTCGATCGCCGGCATCGGCGGCCTCAGCGCCTTCCATCCCGCGTACTGCGCGACCAAGGGCGCCGTGCTGGCGTTCACGCGTTCCGTGGCGATCGAGGTCGCCGGCGCCAACATCTTCGTCAATGCGATCGCCGCCGGCAGCATCCTGACGCCACCGATGGAGGCGTTTCTCGCGGAGGCGTCCGAGGAAACCCGCAATTCCCTCCATCAGATCGTCCCGCTCGGGCGCCTGGGCAGGCCCGAGGAATACGCCTCGCTCGCGGTCTACCTCGCTTCTGACGGGCACTACCTGGTCGGTCAGACGATCAGTCCGAACGGCGGCCAGATTGTCTGACGCGGCATAGATGCCGGTGTCGGTGACAGACGTGACGTCAGGGCGGCGAAGAGTGGCTCGCCCGTAACGATCAATTCAAGGAAACACGATGCGGACTCTCTCGCTAGCCGATGCGGTGGCACTGATCCCCGACGGCGCCAGTCTGATGATCGGCGGCTTCATGGCCGTCGGTACCCCTGAAAGCGTGGTCGACGAACTGGTGCGCCAGGGCAAGCGCGATCTCACCGTGATCGCCAACGATACCGCGGCGCCCGGCGTGGGAATCGGCAAGCTGATCCGCGCCCGCCTGGTCAAGGAAGGCGATCGTCAGCCACATCGGCACGAACCCCGAGACCCAAGCGCAGATGATCGCGGGCGAGATGGAGGTCGACCTGGTGCCACAGGGGACGCTGATCGAACGCATCCGTGCCGGCGGCTTCGGCCTCGGCGGCATCCTCACGGCAACCGGGCTGGGCACGGTGGTCGAGCAAGGCAAGCAGAAGGTCGCGGTGGACGGCAAGGACTACCTGGTGGAGCCCGCGCTGCGGGCCGATTTCGCGCTGGTCAATGCCTTCATGGCCGACTACCTGGGCAACCTCGCCTACGCGCTGACCGGGCGGAACTTCAACCCGGTGATCGCGATGGCAGCGGACACCGTGATCGTGGCCGCCGACAACATCGTGCCCGTGGGCGTGATTCCGCCGGACCACGTCGTCACCCCGGCCGCGATCGTCGACTACCTCATTACACAGAGCTGACACCATGGATGCCCAGACCGTTATCGCCAAACGCATCGCGCTCGAACTGCGCGACGGCACGCTCGTCAACCTCGGCATCGGCATCCCGACGCGGGTCGCCAGCTACGTTCCTGCGGGTATCAAGGTGTACTTCCAGTCCGAGAACGGACTGATCGGCACCGGCGCGCTGCCCGAGGAAGGCATGCATCACCGCTTGCTGACCGACGCCGGCGGAAAACCGGTCGCCGCGCTGCCGGGCGCCTGCACCTTCGACAGTGCCATGTCTTTCGGGCTGATCCGCGGCGGTCACCTCGACATGACCGTGCTCGGCGGCCTGCAGGTCGATCAGACCGGTCACCTCGCCAACTGGATGATTCCCGGCAAGATGGTTCCGGGCATGGGCGGCGCGATGGATCTCGCCTCGGGCGCCAAGCGCGTGGTGATCGCCATGCAGCACAGCGCGAAGGGCAAGTCGAAGCTTGTCAAGGTGTGCACGCTGCCGCTGACCTCGGCACGGCCGATCGACCTGCTGGTCACCGAACTGGCCGTGATCGCATTCCCGGACGGACGGGCGACGTTGATGGAAACGGCGCCAGGGGTGTCGGTGCAGCAGGTTCTCGACGCCACCGACGCCGAGCTCGCCGTGCCTGACACCATCCCAGAGATGGCTATCGAGCGCGACGGCCGGCGCCAGTTCACCACGTCGCCAACGCCGCTGCCGGCACCGGCGGCATGAACCTGCCGTCCTGCGGCGAAGAATCCACATCAAAGAGAAGACAAGATGTCCAACACCACTATCAGCACGAAACCCATTGCGCTCGCCAATCCAACGCTTGACGCCTCGCCATGGATGGCCTCCATGACGGGCCTGAGCCCCGGCTTGCAGGCCTGGGGACCGTTCGGCGAGTACATGATCGATGCCGCGCAGCGCACCATTCTGTTCTGGGATGTGATGCGCCAACGCAGTACCCAGTACTACGCGCAGAAGGACAAGGAAGTGCCGCACGTGCTGAGCTTCGACGCCGAACTGGTGCTTGATGCCCGCACATTCGCCAAGCCGGTCAACTATCTGCTCGTGCGCATCAAGCCGGCACAAGGCGTGGTGATCGATCCGCTGAAGCGGCCGTTCGTGGTGGTCGATCCGCGCGCCGGGCATGGGCCGGGCATCGGCGGCTTCAAGGCGGACAGCGAAATCGGCGTGGCCATGCAGGCCGGCCATCCCTGCTACTTCGTCGGTTTCACGCCCGAGCCGATGCCGGGCCAGACCATCGAAGACATCATGAACGCCGAGGCGGTGTTCCTGGAACGCGTCATCGAGATGCATCCCGAGGCAGAGGGCAAGCCGTGTGTGGTCGGCAACTGCCAGGGGGGTTGGTCGGTGATGCTGGTGGCCGCAACACGGCCCGAGCTGTTCGGTCCCATCATCATCGCCGGTGCGCCGCTGTCGTACTGGGCCGGCGTAGAGGGCGAGAACCCCATGCGCTACACCGGTGGTCTGGCCGGCGGCAGCTGGATGACGGCGCTGACCAGCGACCTGGGCAACGGCAAGTTCGACGGCGGCCACCTGGTCGAGAATTTCGAGAACCTGAATCCCGCCAACACGCTGTGGACGAAGAACTACGACCTGTGGTCGAAGGTGGATACCGAGGGAAAACGTTTCATCGAGTTCGAGAAGTGGTGGGGCGGCCACGTCAGCCTCAACGGCGAAGAAATCCAGTGGATCGTCGATCAGTTGTTCGTCGGCAACCGGCTGGCCACCGGCGAGATCGTCACCCGCAAGGGCGAGCGCATCGACATGCGTCGCATCCGCTCGCCGATCGTCTGCTTCTGTTCCAAGGGCGACAACATCACCCCGCCGCAACAGGCTCTGGGATGGATCGTCGACCTCTACAGCAGCGACAACGACATCCAGGCCTGCGGCCAGACCATCGTCTATGCCGTGCACGAGAGCATCGGCCATCTCGGCATCTTCGTCTCGGGCGGCGTCGCCAAGAAGGAACACCAGGAGTTCGCCTCCAACGTCGACTTGATCGATGTCTTGCCCCCCGGCCTGTACGAGGCGGTGATGACCCGCAAGACTGCCGATGCGGCCAATCAGGAAGGCATCGTCGGCGACTGGATCGTGCGCTTCGAGCCGCGCACCCTGGGCGATGTGCGCAATATCGTGCAGCCCGATCCCGCGAACGAACGCCGCTTCGCCACCGTGCGGCGGGTGTCCGAGATCAACCTCGGCCTGTACCGCACCCTGTTCCAGCCCTTCGTGCGCGCGTCGGTCAACGAGCAGACGGCCGAGTGGATGAAGAAGTTGAGCTTCGCCGAGCTGCCGTTCGAGATCTTCTCGGAGCGCAACCCGCTGATGCAGCAGGTGGCCCAGCTCGCCGAGCAGGTACGTCAACAGCGCCAACCCGTTGCGCCGGACAACCCATTCCTGGCGTGGCAAGCCAAAGTCTCGGAGGGCATCATCGCCGCCCTCGACGGCTATCGCGATCAGCGCGACAGCCTCATGGAGAAGGCCTTCCTGGCGATTTACAGTTTGCCGGCTCTGCAAGCCTTGGTCGGGCTGGGCGCTTCCGACGACGCCGTGCGCAAGAAGCCCGGATTGGACAAGGAACATGTGGCACTCATCCAGGAGCGCATTGCCGAGCTGAAAGCGAGCATCGCCGAAGGGGGGCCTCGCGAGGCCACGATCCGCGCTCTGCTCTACGTCGGCTTGGCGGGGCCCGGTGCCGACGAACGCATGTTCAACACGTTGCGCCAGATTCGCGCCGAAAACGACGGGCTGACGCTGCAGGCGTTCAAGCAGACCGTGCGCGAACAGTACTTCAAACTTCAGCTCGACAGCGAGGGCGCCCTCACGGCCATTCCGAAGATGTTGTCGGCCGATGTGGCCCAGCGCACGCGCTTTCTTGAGGCGTTGCGTCGAACCGTCCGGGCCACCGGCGAGGTGACTGGAGAACGCGCGCAGCGCCTGGCACAGGTCGAAAGACTGTTCGGCCAGGGGCTGCCCATCGCTCCGCCCCAAAAGGCATCCCTTCGGGCACGGCCGAAGGCTCCCGGCAAGGCCGTCCGCAAGGCGGCTTGAGAGGCGAACATGTCTACCGCGAAACACGAGAAGTACCAACGCCTGATCGACTTCTGCCGGACGCTCGCGCCCACGCCGACGGCCGTCGCGCACCCTTGTGACCGAAGCTCACTGGAAGGTTGCATGGAGGCCGCGCGACTGAAACTGATCGCGCCGATTCTTGTCGGGCCGCGCGAGCGCATTCTGGCCCTGGCCGACGAATGCAAGATCGATCTGTCCGGCGTACAGATCGTCGACGCGCCTCACAGCCATGCGTCCGCTGCAGCGGCCGTGCAACTGGTGCGCGAGGGCAAGGCCGAAGCACTGATGAAGGGCAGCCTGCATACCGACGAACTGATGGGCGCGGTGGTCAAGGGCGACACCGGCCTGCGAACTGCGCGGCGCATCAGTCACTGCTTCGTGATGGATGTGCCAGGTCACGACCAGGTACTGATCATCACCGACGCCGCGGTCAACATCGCGCCCACCTTGGAAGTGAAGGTCGACATCCTGCAGAACGCGATCGATCTTGCACACGCGATGGGGGTACCGGAGGTGCGGGTGGCCATCCTCTCGGCAATGGAAATCGTCAATCCGAAAGTGCCGTCGACGATCGAAGCCGCTGCGCTGTGCAAGATGGTGGATCGTCAGCAGATCACGGGCGCACTCGTCGATGGGCCGTTGGCCCTCGACAACGCGATCAACCTCGAAGCGGCGAAGATCAAGAAGATCGATTCCGCGGTCGCGGGCCGCGCCAACGTGCTGCTCGTGCCGGATCTCGAGGCCGGCAACATGCTCGCCAAGAGCCTGTCCTTCCTGGCCGGGGCGGACGCCGCCGGCATCGTGCTGGGCGCGCGCGTGCCGATCATCCTGACCAGCCGGGCGGACTCGCTCATTGCCCGGCTTGCTTCCTGCGCTGTTGCCGCGCTGGTCGCCAAGGCCCGCCGCGAAAGCAGCAAGGCCGTGGGGTGATCACATGGCCGATGTAGTCCTTGTATTGAACGCCGGTTCGTCCAGCGTCAAGTTCAGCGCGTTCAGTGTCGGCGACGATCTGGTGCCGCTGCTGAACGGTCAGATCGAGGGGCTGCATACATCCCCGTGTTCGCCGCCCGCGACGCGCAGGGTGCCGACATCGGTTCGAAGGCTTGGGGTGATGGGACTGAACTCGGGCACGGTGGGGCCATCGCCTACTTGATCGATTTTCTGCAAGGGCATCGCGCGGATCACAAGCTCGTCGCAGTCGGCCACCGTGTCGTGCATGGTGGGCTGGCGTTCTCACAGGCCGTGCGGGCCACCCCGGAGGTGGTTTCTGCGCTCGCGAAGCTCAGCCCGCTGGCACCGCTGCACCAGCCCCACAACCTCGGGCCCATCGAGATCGTCGCGAAGCTTCGTCCCGCACTTGCGCAGGTGGCGTGTTTCGACACCGCTTTCCATCGAGCCCAACCGGAGGTGGCGCAGGCCTTTGCGCTGCCGCCCTCCATCACCGAGCTGGGTGTGCGCCGCTATGGGTTTCACGGGCTGTCCTACGAATACATTGCCAGTGTGCTGGCGCAGTTCGACGCCAAGGCCGCAGCGGGCCGCACCATCGTCGCGCATCTCGGCAACGGCAGCAGCATGTGTGCCATGGTCGATGGCCGCAGCGTGGCCAGCAGCATGGGCTTCACCGCGGTTGACGGACTGCCGATGGGAACACGATGCGGCAACCTGGACCCCGGCGTTGTGCTGTATCTGATGGACGAGCTCGGCATGGATGCGCGAGCGATCGAGGATCTGATCTACAAGCAGTCTGGGCTGCTCGGCGTCTCCGGCTCGTCGAGCGACATGCGGGTCCTGCTGGCCAGCGATGATGCGCGCGCGCGGTTCGCGGTGGCTCTGTACACCTACCGCGTCGGGCGGGAGCTGGGGTCGCTTGCCGCGGCGGCCACAGGGCGTCGACGCCATCGTCTTCACTGCCGGGATCGGGCAGCATGCGCCGTTGATACGTGAGCGCGTGTGCCGCGACGCGGCTTGGCTGGGCGTGGACCTCGACGCGGCGGCCAACCAGGCAGGCGGGCCACGCATCAGCACGGCGGCCAGCCGGGTTTCGGTGTGGGTGATCCCCACCAATGAAGAGCTGATGATTGCCCGCCAGACCTTGCAGATCGTCGCAGCGGCACCGCGATGACGACGCCCGAACCACATACCCGAGGGAACGCAACGTGACCGAACGTCCTATCGCGAAGCGCCACGGCCGATCGTCGCAGCCGATCGCCCTGGCCGCTTCTGCTGCTGGCCATCACGGCACTGGCCTTTGCCATGCCGGCGCCGGCACAGGCACCGGCGCCACCCTCGGGCGCGGCGCCGCCACCATCGAGTGCCGACAACATGGAGACGCTCGTCGGCCGCATCGCCCTGTACCCCGACGACCTGGTGGCGATCATCCTGCCGGCATCGACGAACCCGCTGGAGTTGGTGCAGGCCGATCGCTTCCTGGACAAGCGCAAGGCCGACTCCAAGCTGCCCGTCGACGACAAGTGGGACGACTCGGTCAAGTCGCTGCTGAACTACCCTGAGGTGGTGAAGATGATGAGCAACGACCTCGACTGGACAAGTGCGCTGGGCGAGGCGGTGGTAGCCGACCAGGGCGCGGTGCTGGAAGGCATCCAGAGCTTCCGCCGCCGCGCGCAGGCCGCCGGCAACCTGAAGTCCGACGACAAGCAGGTGGTCAAGGCCGAGCAGGAGATCATCCTCATCGAGCCGGCCAATCCCGAGGTGATCTACGTGCCGCAGTACACGCCGAGCACGGTGGTCACCGTCGGCGTGGCGCCGGTCTACGGCTACTACCCGGCCCCGTACCCGTCGTACTACTACCCCTATGCGCCAGGCGCCGCGCTGGCCACGGGGGTGATCTGGGGCGCGGCCATCGGCGCGGCCTGGAACGGCGGGCGCTACGCGTCGCACTACGGCGGCGATGCCAACATCAACATCGACCGCAACACCAACATCAACGTCGACCGCGACCGCCCCGGGGCGGCGCAGCGGCCGGCCGGCGGCGGCAACACCGCGTGGAAGCCGAACAAGCAGCCCGGCCAGGTGGGTGGCTCGATCGGCAAGCCCGCGGCGTCGCAGCGCGTCGGCGACGCGCGTCCTGGCGGTGGTGGCATCGGCTCCGCGGCGGTGGCGCGGGCGCGGCGGCATCGGCGCAACGGGGGTGGTATGGCGGCGGCGGAGGCGGCGTGGTGGCGGTGGTGCGGGCGCTGGCCGGCCATCGGCGCAACCCGGGGGCGGTAGTGCGGGTGGCGGCTTGGGCGGCGGTGGGGGTGCGGCCAGGCCCTCGACCCAACCGTCCGGCGGCTATGGCGGCGCGAGCGCCGGCGGTAACCGCGGCGGCGACAATGCCTTCGGTGGCTACGGCTCGGGGCGGCAGACACAGATGGACAGCTCGCGTGGCGCATCGAGCCGCAATTCGATGTCCGGCGGCGGTGCCCGTCCGATGCCCAGCGGCGGTGGTGCCCGTCAGATGCCGAGTGGCGGCGGTGGACGTGCCGGTGGCGGCCGCGGCGGCGGGGGTGGACGTGGCGGTGGCGGCCGTCGTTGACGGCAGGAGCATGGTTAATGCACCCATCCCTTCGATACAACCCGAGACCTCCATCATGAGCAATCATCCATCTGCGGCCCGGGCTGCGGCGCCTTGTGCTGGCATTCACGCTGGCCCTGCCGCTCGCCGCGGCGGCCGCCCCGCAACAGACCTTCGCCACGCCCGAAGCGGCGGTCGCCGCGCTGATGGCCGCACTCCAGGCGGACAGCGACGAGGCGATGGTCGCGATCTATCGGCGAGGAGTACAAGGCGCTGGTCATCCAGCAAGATCGCGCGGCGTCCAGCGCCACGCGTGCCAAGATCTTCGCTGCCATGCAGACGATGCACGTGCTGCGCGAACCGAGTGCGGATCGCCGGGTGCTGTTGATCGGTGCCGAGGCCTGGCCGTCGCCGATCCCGATCGTGCGCACCGGCGATCGCTGGCGCTTTGCCAGCGAGCTGGGCGAAGACGAAATCATCAATCGCCGCGTCGGTGCAAATGAACGCAGTGCCATGCAGGTGCTGCGCGCCTACATCGACGCGCAGCACGCCTATGCCGCGCGCGACCGCGACGGCGACGGGGTGCTGCAGTACGCACGCAAGCTGGCCAGCGCGCCGGGCAAGCAGGACGGGCTGTACTGGCCCGCCGACGCCGCCAAGGGCGAAGAGATGAGCCCGTTCGGCCCGCTGATCGCCGAGAGCGCCGCCTACCTCGAGGGCCACAAGGCCGGCGACGCGTATCGCGGCTATCACTTCCGCATCCTGACCCGGCAGGGCAAGCACGCAGCTGGTGGCGCCTACAACTACCTGATCAACGGCCGCATGATCGCCGGCTTCGCGATGGTCGCCTACCCTGCCGAGTACGGCCTGGGTGGCGTGATGAGTTTCATCGTCAACCAGAACGGCAAGGTCTTCCAGAAGGATCTCGGCAAGAATTCGACTGCCATCGGTGCCAGGATGGCGGCCTTCGATCCCGATGCCGGGTGGACGCCCGTGGCACCATGAGATCGACAACACCGCAGGTCAGCAAGTCCGCCGGCATGCGCATCGCTGGCCGCAAAGGCTGAGCTTGCTGCGCCGCACTGGCTTGCGCTGGATGCGGGCGATGACGGTCGGTGCCCGCTTGTCGCCCGGCCATCCACGCGTCGAGTCCTACGCGATCCACGACACCGCAGCGACAACGTTGGGCCTGTCCGCCCGGGACATGGTGGAGGCTCATGCAGGCGATAGCGGGTTCCGACCACTGCCCATCGGCGTCGATGCGTTGGTCGCCCGCATCGTACTGGCCGACTTCGCTGAGCGTTCATTGGACGTGCAGTACTACATCTGGCATGACGACCTGACAGGGCGCCTGTTCACCGACGCGTTGCTGCGCGCCGCCGACCGTGGCGTGCGCGTTCGCATTCTGGTCGACGATGTCGGGACGAAGGCAAACGACCAGGTGCTGCTGAGCCTGGATTCGCATGCGAACGTGCAGATCCGCCTGTTCAACCCGGTGGCGTTGCGCAGCTTCCGCGGCCTGGGCATGTTGACCGACTTCGCGCGCACGAACCGGCGCATGCACAACAAGGCCTTCGTGGCCGACAACCAGCGTGCCGTGCTGGGCGGGCGCAACATCGGCGACGAGTACTTCGATGCCAAGGTGGACGTCGCCTTCGGCGACCTCGACGTGTTGATGCTCGGCTGCATCGTGGGCGAGGTGTCGAAGTCCTTCGACACCTACTGGAATGCGCCGATGTCAATTCCGATCGAAGCGTTGGCCGGGCGAGCGGCCATGACGGGCGGGCTGTCGGCTTTGCGCGAGCAATTGACTGCCTTCGTCGAAGCGCAGGCCGACAATCCCTACGTCCGCCACGCGCGATCTGCGGCGGCGCGGCATCTGGCTGCGGGATCCGACGGGTGGTTCTGGGGCAAGGGCCGCCTGCTGGTCGATGACCCGGAAAAGGCCACCCGTCCGCCCGAAGACACGCGCGGCCACCTGCTGCCACAACTCGCCAGCGAGGTTGCGCAGCCGCGCCATGACTTGCTGATCGTGTCGCCGTACTTCATTCCGGGTGATTCGGGCGTGGCCTGGCTGCGCACGCTGGTCGAGAAGGGGGTTCGCGTCACCGTGTTGACCAATTCCCTCGCTTCCACCGACGTCGGCGCGGTGCACGCGGGTTATCAGCGTTATCGCGAGGCTCTGCTCGAGGGCGGCGTAAGGCTGTTCGAGCTGAAGCCCACTGCCATCGAGTACGGGCGGGCCAAGAACAAAAGCCGCTTGATCAATGGTTCACGCGCATCGTTGCATGCCAAGACCTTCGTCTTCGACCGCCGTACGGTCTTCATCGGTTCATTGAACCTGGATCCCCGATCCATTCAGCTCAATACCGAGATCGGCGTGATCTGCAACAGCGAGCCGATGGCCGCAGCGCTGGCGAGCGGCGTGGAAGCGGGTCTCGACCACGCGACTTGGCAGGTGCAGCGCCTTGCCGGAGCCAATGGGAAACCGGCGCTCATGTGGACCGAGACGACCACCCAGGGCGTGCGCCAGTACACGGAAGAACCAGGCGTCAGCATCTGGCGACGGCTGGGCGTGTGGTTCCTCGCCTTCTTGCCGGTCGAGTCACAGCTCTAGACTCACTTCGATTGCGGTTCATCACCGGCCACGCCCTGCACTGTCAGAACCGGTGCCGCAGCGAAGCGGACCCACAATGAGGCTTCACCGATGGGCCGCGGCAGCGCGGCTGCGCAGCTCCGGGAAGGTGTCGAGGAGCCGTTTCGTCACGCAGTCCACATAGCCCTCCGGGATGCGCCACACCCTCGACCCTGGGGGCTCGTTCTCGAGGCAACGCGTGGCCGGTGGAATCGGATAGCGCAGCGACAGCGCCACGTCGGAGGAAATCACCTCGTTGGCGTACCAGTAGCCGTGGCCCTTCATGCCGCCCATTTCGTGCGCGCCGCGCACTTGCGTAACGTCCACCGCCACCAGGCGCGGGTTGTCAAGGCGCCGCAGTTCATCGACGGAAAGGTCAGCGATGTCCGGCTTGCCCAGCCGCGAAGCGCCGGCTATCAGCGTCGAGAAGCCGAGGGCGCGGTCGGCTTGCGAAAAGTAGATCACCACCTGCTTCGACAGCTCGAGTGCCGGCGTCACGTACTCGCTGGCAAAAGTCTTCAGGTCGACGTCGGAGGCGGCGAAGATGACACTGCCGAGGCGATACTTGCGCTGCAGGTCCTCGTGGCCGAGCTGCGGCTCGCGCCCGCGTAGACCCGCCAGTGCGGCGGCGAGCAACGGCGAGCCGCAGCTGTAGGCCATGACGTTGATGAGTTCAGCCTGGGTGCGGCTCGCGACCATGAGCAGCCGCTCGATGTCCGGGGTGTAGCGCTCCGCGCGCGGGCAATCGGTGAGGTAGTTCCAGAACATCATCCCGGTCGGCCACTGGAACGTCACGGTGGCGCCCTGACCGAGATAGTGCGAGAACGAGCCCATCTGCACCGCCACTTCGTCGAAAGTCACGCGGTAGCCATGCACATAGACGATCAGCTCGCGGTTCGGGGTCTTCGCGATCTGTGCATCGATGGCCTCGATGAAGCGACGCTCAGCCTCGGCGACGTCGCCGTCACGACTGGCATGGCCGAACTCCTCGACCGCTTCCACCGCGCCCGGACGCAGATCATCAACGCCGCTGCTGCGGTGCGAGGCCATGAGTTCGTCCCAGCTCATGCCCGGCTCGCCGAGACGGACGCGGGCGACGCCCAGCGTCACGCCGCCGCCGTCGTCGTTGCCGTAGTGGCCTTCGGCTGACGGTGCGCGGGTTGTGGCGTAGAAGACGGGCTGGGTGGTGCTGCGCAGCGCCTGCGGAATCTGGGCTGCGGCGTCCATGCGCGGGTCCTTCAGCACCGCAGGCATCGGCACGAGGTGGGGCTGCACCGTCGCGCATCCCGCCGCGAGCAGCGCCGCCAGGGGAAGAAGAGCGATGGGCTTCATCGACGTAGCTCCTCCCGCATTCGTTTGCCCCTACGAACCATTACGCCCATCAGCCGGGTGCACGCCAACGACCAACACCACACTCGAAGCGGGTCCGTGGTCGCTTGTGGCCCGATGCTAGCGCCATTGGAACACCAACGTTCGTCTCACGCACATGCCACCGATAGCGTCGTGCAGGGTCGGCCGCGACGGCGAGACGAATGTCCCGAATCGGCAAGTCAATGTCCCTGCCTCAAGTCAAGAAGAGCTCGGCCACGAACAATCCTGGTCATGCCGGTCCACGAGAACACCGATGTGCGATTTCCGAGAATCGCACCCCCGCGGGCCCGGTATGCCCCATCGGCAACCACCCGCAGTGGACCGACGTGATCGGCGGGCAGCAACTGGCCGAGGGCGGCCGCTGCTTTGCCCGCCGCGGCGCTCACGAGATCGCGCCGCTCCGTATCCAGGGCACCGTGCACGCCATCTCCGACAGATGCCCGCACAACGGCGCGTCGCTCGCCATCGGCCAGATCGAGGGCACCCCGATCAAGTGCGCGCACGGTCTGCGCTTCGACACAACAACCGACTGGCCTCGCGGCGCGGGCGGGTTCGCGCTGCGCCCCTACCCGGCGCGCGTGCACGACGGCCGGGTCGAGGTCGACATCGGCGCAGCGGCCGACTGAGAACTGTCTTCATCTCTCAATCTTCCAGGAGTCCCACCATGAACACCAAAGTAAGCGACCGCAAGGTCGCCATCGTCAGCGGCTCGGCGACCGGCGTGGGTGCGGCAACCGCGCTGGCGTTGTCGCGTCGCGGCTATGACCTGTTGATCAACTATTCGAAGAGCGAGCGCGAGGCTAAGGACACTAGAAATAATAACTTGAACACTTAGGCATGTTGAGCGACTGCACGTGGCCTGACGCTGTAGTTCCACTCGCCATGGAATTTGTCGCGCCTGAGATTGATGGCGGCGAGGTCGGTATCGCTGACCTTGATGCCGGGTTCGTAGGTGTTCTCGTCGAGCGCAGCCTTCACGCGCAGGCCTTGGTCGGTAGTGACGCTGCCGATCAAGTTGACCACCACCTGTCGGCTCAACAGAGGTCGGCCTCGCCAGTTGTTGGTGATGTGGCAGAACATCCGATGCTCGATCTTGTTCCACTTGCTGGTGCCCGGAGGGAAGTGACACACCTGGACCTCCAGGCCGAGTTCATCGGCCAGCCGCTGCAGCTGCAGCCTCCACAAACGCACGCGATAGCCGTTGCTGCCGCCACAGTCGGCGGTGATGAGCAGCCGCTTGGCTTGGCTGTACATGGGTTGCCCCATCTCGAGCCACCAGTGGCGGATGCTCTGCACGGCGAACTCTGCCGTATCGTGGTCGATCCCCACGCTGACCCAGCCGACGTTGGCCGTCACGTCGTAAACCCCGTAGGGCGCGACCTTGCCCAATTCGTCGTCGATGAAGTCGTGCACCCGAACCTGCTCGGGCTGTCCCTGGGGGTGCCATTCGCGCCCGGCGTTCTTGAAGTCCCCTATGAGTTCCTTCTTCTTGGTGTCCACCGAGATCACAGGCTGGCGCTGGCGCTGAAACTTCGTCACCATGGTGGCGATGTACTGAAACTGCGCGTCCCGGTCCGCATGCTGGCCGCCTTCACGCGTCTTGCGCACCGACTGCAGGCTGTAGTTGAGTTGAGCCAGGAGGTCGCACACCGTGCGCTGACTCACCCGATGGCCGCTTCGAGCTAGCTCGGCGGCCAGCCTTGTGGTGCTCTTGCATGTCCAGCGCAAGGCAGACATCGGGTCACCCCTGCTGGTGGGCTCGACCAGCGCGTCAAGATCGGCGAGCAAGCTCGCGTCGATGTCCACCAATCGCTTGCGTCCACCCCCCGGCGCGCGAACGCGATTGTGCGCACCCGCCGTCGCCAATGGCTGCACGGCCGCCTTGCTCCTGCCCTTGGCCTTGCCGGCGGCCTCGATCTCGGACAAGCCGACGTAGACAGTGGTGCGCGACAACCCTGCAACTTTGGCCACCACGCTGACGCCGCCGCGCCCAAGACTGCGCGCCTCGGCTGCAGCCCACAATCGCAACGTCGCTTCGTCTAGCCGATGCGACAGGGCCTTGAACTTGGCTTCGACAAGTGACGTTTGATCCATCGACGCATCGTACGTCGACCATGCCAAGTGTTCAAGTTATTGTTGCTAGGTTCCTAAGGAGGCGGAAGCCGCCTGCCGAGACGCCGGTGCCGATACGCTGCTTGTGCGCGGCGATGTTGCCAACGATCCGGACTGCCGCACATGGCCCATGCCGCGCTCGCGTTGGCATCGGCTGGACGCGCTGGTGAACAACACCGGCATCTCCACCTTCACAGGTGCAGATAACTGGGACGCGCTGGATGCTGCAGTCTTTGCGCGCATACTCGGCGTCAACGTCCTTGGCGCGTTCCAGTTGGTCCGCGCCTGCCAGCCGCATTTGAAGGCGGCGCGCCGCGCCATCGTCAATGTGTCTTCCATGGCCGTTGCCTTGGGCATCGGCTCGTCATTGCCGCACATCGCGTCGAAGGGCGCAGTTACCTCGATGACCCTTCATCTGGCGGGATCCCTTGCTCCGGAGATTCGCGTCAACGCGGTGTGCCCAGGTCTCATTGCGACGCGCTGGTTCGGCGAGGGCGTGGGGCAGGAGGCCTATGAGAGCACCAAGCAAGGGTAGGAACAAGCGACACCGCTGGGGCGGGCCTGCGGAAGACGTCGCTGACGCGGTTGTATGGCTTGTTGACGGAGCCCGCACGGTGACCGGGAAACCGATCTTGCTCGATTCCGGCATGCTGAGGAGGCGGAAGGAGCCGATTGGTTCGGCAACGCTCAGCAACCGTTCAGCGAATTCGCCGACACCGTGCCTCACGTCGGCTCGCCAAGTTCGATCGCTATGGCGTCGGTGCTGGTAATGTCCCATCGCGCAAGATTCGCTCGCATTTGAATGCTCCGGAGCGGCCGTTCACCAATGACGGCTGATGTTTAGGCTCTAACCAAAGGGCCAACGACAACATGTTGTCTATGTGAAGTCTGTTGTTCGCCGCGCGGAACGAACTTGGATGGTAGACGCTGGCCATCGCTACGCCCGCGAACGCAAATCCGGGAATGTGTCGGACTGCAAGGGCTCTGGCGACAGGGCCTTAAGGCAGTCGGTGATCGCCATCGGGCACCCCGGCTGCCTTGTCGATCAGCCGCCGCCCGAGGTACGCATTAGACGATCTGGCGCCGCCCGTGCCCGAGCTGCTCCGAGATCGTGTCGCGAGCGCGTGCGTCCAGTTCCGCATCGACAATTGGCCCACCGGCCACCGGCGGCAGCACTCCGGTATTCAGCGTGTAGCCACGGCCAGCGAACTGGTGGCGCAACCCGTGAGGGACGACGTGCAGATCGCGCTTGGTGATGCCGAAGCGCTCCATCACGTAGCGCAATCGTCGCATCGCCTGCACGAGCGTCAGCGTCTGGTCGCTCACGCTGGCATGGGGTCCCTTGCACACATGGCGCCCGTAGTCGACGGCGTGACGGCGTAGCTCGTCGTCGATCGGGATGTAGCGCCGCCGCCCGCCCTTGGTGCCGCGGTGGGTGTCCAGGTAGTCAGCCACCGGGCCGCCGGCCTGATCCGCCGAGGTGCCGGCTTTTGCCGCCTGGTCGGCCGTGGCCACATCCGCGTGCGGGCGCAGCATCAGGCTTTCCTTGAAGCGCAGGCCGAAAGCGAGCATCAGCCACAGGCAAGCGGCGGCGTGCACGTCGTGGGCCTCGACATCGCGGATCACCGTGAACACATCCACCCCCATCGCGCGCCAGGACTTGTCTTCGCTCGCGCAGTAGGTGCGCGTGTACAGCGCCGGATCGTCGAAGTACGCCGAGATCGGCTTGAGCAGCTTGGGCTTGCCGATCCAGCGCGTGAAGGTCTTCAGGTGCGAGTAGTAGGTGGGAATTGTGCTCGGTGCCAGCCGACCTGCCTTGGCCTCGGTCTGCCAATGCGCCATCAGCACATCGACATGCCGGCCGCTGAAGGATCGCGGGTCGAGCCTGAACGTCTTGACCGCGTTGTCGCGCAGGAAGCGAAACACCCAGATGCACAGACGCGCGCGCGCCTCGTTGGTGCGGTGACTGACGCCCTTGGCCTTGGCAGCATGCTGCCAGTTGTGCCGGCGCAGGATCAGCGACAGCACGTGCATCCAGCGCTGCGGCTGCAAGGGCAGGGCGTCGAGATCGACGGTGAGGGGGTCTGGTTCGGACATGTGAGCCTCTGTCGTTGAACGTTGTCGTGAATCGACTTGCCCCGTGAACCCCGGAACGACAGCCCGGGGCCGGGGTCTGGCGCGTCCCAACGCGCGTTTGCCAATGCGTCGGCCGTCGCCCACGAGGGCAGTGGCCTTGACCGCATCTGCGTCCGCAGGGAAACTTCCGGCAGCGATGCCTGCCAGCAGCGCCTGACTCTTGGCTCGACGTGTGCCGAGCTTGGTGGGCGTGATCGCCACAACCTCCGCGGTCTCATCGGTCAGATGGAGCGCCTGGACGACGACACCGGCCCCGAACTCGGCCTGCGCCGCGAGCCGGTAAAGCGTGTACTCGAGTCGATCGTATTCGTCGCTGCGCTTGTGCCCGGTGCGAACGCGCCGGACAACGACAGTTCCGTCTGGGAGCTCTGCGAGCTCGCTCGGTTCAACGAGAACTCGACCGTTCGGAAAGTCGATGGCAAGAGGCTTCAACTCGCGAAACCGCCGACCTGCACCCGCGTTGATGAGCGCCGCGACCATGCGTGTCACCAGTTTGCGATAGTCAGCGGCAAACGCGTGATCGACAGGACCTCTCGAGGCCCCAGATCGTGTCGAAGGCTGCGTCCGCGTCCTCGATCATTGGCTCGGATGTACGCCGTGTGTCCGCAAGCCACTTCAAGAGTTCATACAAGCAATCGTGCGTGCGAGTGAAGGCCGTTGGCTTTCGAGCGTTGCCGAGGCCCAGGACGTGCGTGTAGAAGAAGCGTCGAGGGCATTTCTCGTAGGAAGTAAGCCGACTGTCCGTCAGCTTCCAGTCCGCGGGCCAAGCGATTGCGATCGGTGCCGGCCGTGGTGCGTCGGCAGGCAAGGGAAGCGTCGCCGGGCGAAGGACCTCGTTGACAAGCGAGCCTGGCAACCACGCGAGATAGGGCGATTTCGAGCGCTTGTTGCCGTTGCTTTGATTGCTGCAGAGGTAGAGGCGCAGGTGTTTACGAGCGCGAGAGAGGGCTACAAAGAACAGGCATTCTTCCTCGACATCGTGAGCGCGTCTGCCTTCCTCGATCGGCGACAGACCACTGGTGCTCTCGACCATTCCCACGGGAGGTGGACAGCGCTGACCACGGTTCGAAAGCCGGAAAGCTCGAGACATTGAGACCGGGCAGGTGAACGGCCTCGAACTCGAGGCCCTTGCTCCCGTGCACGGTCATCAACCGAACGGCGTCGAGATGAAGTGCCGCCGCTGGCACCTGGCGAAGGTCACGCTCTTCGGCTAGGAGAACCAACTGCCTCACCCGGTCGAGCGTGCGCTGAATCGGAAGACCGCCACCGACTGGACTCTGCTCTCGAACGAAGTTCAGGAACTGCCAAACCGCGACCGCACGCATGCGGCCCGGTACCGTCACCGCCTCTCCGAACTGGCGACCTAGATCGGTGTGATCGAGCAGATTGGTCGCCAGGAAATCCCAGGCACTGATGCTGGTTGCGAGGCCTTGCAAGTCCGCGGCGAGGCGTTGCATCGCGACGCGACCTTGAGTGGACAGCCCCGGCGCGTCAACGGCTTCGGCCAGAACGACAAGTGCGGGGCGTTCCGCGTCGCGCAGGTGGCGGGACAAGTAGTGAACGTCCTGCAGGCTGATGTCATACCGCGACATGGCACCAATACGCACTAGTGCGTCGCCGAACCGGTCCACGGCCAGGCTAAGCAAGGCAAGAAGGTCGCGCACGTCCTCGCGCTCGAAGAGGCTGCCAAGATGCAGCACGGGAATGCCCCGCTCTTCGAGGGCTGCGGCAATCTCGTTCAGGCGATTGTTGGAGCGGCAGAGCACCGCCTGATCGCGCAACTTGACTCCGCCTGCCTCCAGTTCCCGAATGCTCGCGGCGACTCCTTCGGCCTCGTCGTAGGGCAGTTCGAATTGACGAATCTCTGGGCGATGCTGGCCGGGCCCTCGGTCTTGAGTCCCGGATCGCCGGGGTCGAGCCAAGCAAGGTCTAGGTCCAGATGCGCTGCTGCAGCTTGGACCAGCTCGAACGGTTGGAGCCGATCGACTCCGTTCGCAGCCAACGTCTCGTGGAGGGCCGCGGCCTCGCGTCTGATTGGCTCGAACGTGTCCACGGGTTATAGCCCCAGCAACTCGCGTTGCTGCTCGTCGCTCAGGCCCGAACTCCGAACTGCTTCCTCAAAGGTCTGTTGGCCGCCCTCAGTCGGCTTGCCGTCCGCTTTGAAGAACTGCTGTGCGCGCGCGCCGCCTGATTGTCCGGCGGCGAAATGCGCGACCACCACGTCCAGAGGCGCACTCAGCTCGTCTGCCACGCGTTGTTGGAATCCCGGTGTTAGCGTGTCCGGAAGGACCTTTCGATCACGCAGTTTCATAGCAAAGACGTTGCTCGCGTTCAGCCTGCGGGCGAAGGCACGAAACTCATCGCGGCTTAGCGCCGCGATGGGGTTTGTTGGCGCCGATGCTGTTGATCGTTCGGCCGGCGTGGTGACGGGTTTCGTGCCTGAAGTGACCGTATAGAGTCGGTTCTGAAAGCGGCTCATGGCACGGCTCACAGCGGGACTGACAGCCGCGGGGTCGATCTCTCCCTCGGCGACACCGACGTCGACGTCACCGCGAAGCGCGTCAACGGCTATGACAATGGCGAACTCTGTCAGCTCGTTGGCGTACTGAGGAAACCGTCGCACCACATCGTCGAGTACCTTGGCGTCCGGGATCTCCTTGGCGACCGCCAACGAATACAGCGCTTCGCGAAGCGTGGGGGAAGCCGGCGTACGAAGGGCGTTCATAGTCTCTCCTTGAAGCGGGTGAGCTTCGCCGCCGCTCGTGTGAGGCGGTTGCGAATGGTTCGGCCCGTGCAGTTGCAGCGGGTGGCAGCGGTTTCTTCGGCGGGATCTTCGGACTCTTCCTTGTAGCCCATGACTCGTACGAGCATCACGGCATCCCGCTCGTGGGGCGGCAAGGCGTCAATGGCGTCCAGCAGCTCTTTCATCTGGATCGATGCTTCTGCTGTTGACGGAACTTGTAGGGAATCGCAAACGCGGGCAAGTGCCTCGTCGTCGGCTTCCGCTTCGGCGTCTTCGCCTTGCGGCATCGGAGCGACATGCTTGAGGCGCGCCGTCTCAGAACGGACGAGATCGATGCGCAGCGCGCGGAACGCGCGGTTGAACTTGCACTCGAAGAAGTCCAAGTCGTCGAGGGACTCCGCTGACCCATCGACAGCGAACATCTCGCTGAACTCGCCGAGGACGGTTTCCCGTAGTTCCGCGGCGGTTGGTAGTCGCCAGTCCGGAACCTTGACGATGAGGTTGGCCTCGCAACGCCCGAGAAGCACCGGCAGCACCGCGCTGACCAGCCGTTGGTTGTTTTCACGTACCCCGTGACGGGCCAGGTACACGAGACACTCGGATCTAAGATGGTTTTCTGCTCGTTGATCGGTGGCTTGCAGCCGCCGTTTCAAGCGAGTCAGGTCGATGTTGATGACCTCTTCGATCTGAGCTTCCACGTAGGCGTCACGCGCGTAGGGTGTGCCAGCTTGATTTCTCTTGGTCAATGGTCGAGCCATGTTGCCCCCTTTGCTTGCGCAACTGCGGTCTGCGTGCCTGGACGAGGCCCGCCTGCCTTGTTGATCGCGGCAGATCGGCAAACCCGGAAAGCAGGCCGAGATCTTTTTCTTGATCCGCTTGCGACCTCATGCAAGTGACGTTCGCTCTTACTGAGGCATGTCTGGTAGAGGCTTCGCAGCGGTTCAGAGCACGCCGCGAAACGCCGCGAGCCCCTTCACGGTTTGGATGAGGCCCTGCCTGAGCAGAACGTCGAGATAGCGGTCGACATCCATCGGCGGGTTCTTCAGTTGCTGTCGCTGGCGCTGGGCAGCTGCGACGACCGCGGCCTGGTCGAGGTCGAAGAGGTTCTCAACGAACACGTCGGCGTGCTGGGCCTCAAGCCCGAACGAGGCCAGCACGTCGGCCGGGAAGTCCTTCTCGTTGAAGGTCACGATCACGCTGGCATGGCAGCGAATCGCGGCTGCGAGCACGTGCCGGTCATCGGGGTCTGGAAGTGTCAGGCCGGCGACCAGCGGCTCGTACCCCGTCACCAATGCGTCGGGTATCGCGCGGTCCATCAGGTCCGAGGTGCGATCGAGTTGCTCGGCCGTGAGATCCGGGCGGTTCTTCAGCAGGTTGCGCTTCCACTCATCATGGATCTGAGCGCTCCAGCGCGCACGGAACCGCCCGGACAGGCCGAGCCACATCAGGAAGTCCCGCAGCGGCGCGGGATAGAGCACGCAGGCGTCGTAGACCGCGGTGAACTGCGAGTTCCTCATTCGTAGCCCAGACGCAGCTCCTGAGCTTGCTTCGCCAGTTCTTCCATCGCCTGGGCGCTGGCACGATCACGCTCGCCCTTGAAGGCCATCAGATCGGCGAAGCGGATGCGCCGGTGCTTGCCGGCCTTGTGAAACGGCAGCCCACCGCTCTCCAGCAACTTCACGAGATGCGGGCGCGACACGTTCAGCATGTCGGCGGCCTCCTGCGTCGTCAGCTCGGCGTGGATCGGCACCACCTTCACGGCGTTGCCATCCGCCAGCTCAGACAAGATGTCGACCAGCAGGCGCAGGGCGGACGTCGGCAGCTCGACCTGGTGAGCCTGGTTCTTCTCATCGAAGATCTGGATGCGCTGGGTCTCAAACTGCGTGCTCAGGTAGGCGGCCAGCGCGCGCTGGCTCTCCACGGCTGCCGCTACCTCGCGCTCAACGGGCAGCGTGGTTTCGAGGGTTGCGGTCTGGGTCATGGTGTGTTCCGGGTCAGGTACGGTGAGCGAATCTTAATCGAAACAAACGAAAAACGCAATAAACGAAACGAACCACGGTTCAGCCAAGCCTGAACTTGCCGGCGTGGCGAACTGGGGCGGACTCCTCGCCTGTCCGAAAGATGTAGTAATTCTTCGGACAGCGCGCTCCGCCTGCATTGGTTGACGTTGGCGTTGGGGACTGCCTGCGCGCTCGCCCGCGCACCCCTAACAGCACCATTGTTATCGTGCAGATTGGCGCGCCTGATCGCTTCGAGTGGAACCAGGTCGTCCTTGACGAAGCTCAGCTGGATCACCCGCTCAACAGCGACCAGGGTGCGGCGCAAGAGCGACCCCGCTGACATCGAATCCATGTGACGGCCTGAAAGGCCAGCCGAGTCGCACCGCACTCGCACTGCATCGTGATTCGCGCGCGAGGTCGATGTCCTCCATCTGCTTTTCCGCGCTCACGGACTTGGGCAGAACCTGCGCACTTACTCAGCGTGCCACCGGAGTGGTCAGGTATCCGCGCGAGCTGGCGGAGACGGCCTTGGAGCATCGGGTCGGACCCGCCACGGAGATGGCCTACTTTCGAAGCGACTTGCTTGAGGAGCGTAGATACTTGATGGAGGACTGGGCTGCCTGGTGCGCTGGCGGATACACTGGGGGTTCGTGAGGCGTCTGGTTGCCTTGGACGGGGGTCGAATTTGGTGGACGGGATGCGCCGTACTACAGGGCTCTCCGCCCAAATCGACGACCCCCGCCACGACCCCCGGATGCGACGCGGATTTGATGGGACTACGTGGGACGGTAAGAAGTGGTCGCTTGCGCTGCCCGCATAGTCCGGCCTGGAATTTGAGGCGTAGTGAGACGCTATGACGGCCTAGAAGCCAGGACGTCCACTCCGCCAATGAAATCAATGGGTTGCAGCAGTCATGCGGCAACCCATTTTCTTTGGTCGCGCCGCCGCCGAAGCGCATTCACGTCCTGCCGTCCAAGGTTCATCTGTATCGCCTGGATCGGCAATCGTGAACCTGCGGACGGTACGCCGCTCAGCGCGCTGCGATTCCCGCTGCCGCGCCATAAGTTGTATGTGCCTGGGCCCCGGCGCCAGCGGCACGTTGAACACCCCGGCCAGCAGCACGCCGATGCCGCGCTCGGCGGCGGTGGCCATGAAGCCGTCCAGCGCCCGCTGCTCAAGCAGCGTGTCGCGCCCGGCCAGCATCATCAGGTCGAAGTGGCCAGCCTGGGCGAAAAGGGGATAGGCCGTGATCGGCCGCGGGCGCGATGCCATGCGGATCGCTTGGCCAAGTGCTGAACGCGGCCCCGCGGTCACGGACCGTGGCGTCAGGCGCCGGCACGCATTTCCTCGATCAACTTGTTGTCGATCGCCTTGGCCTGCCGGTAGCCGGCACGCTCGCGGAGGCGCTCGGCATAGGCAGCGAAACTGCGGCGTTCGGGAATGGTGCCGAATGCCAGGCCCCAATCGATCGCCGAGCCGACATAGACATCGGCCATCGTGAACCGCCGGCCGCAAACGAATTCTCGCGCGGTGAGCCAGTGGTCGAGCGTGTCGATCGTGCGGTCGAAGCTGCCGAAGCCGAGGCTCGTCTCCTGCTTGGGGTCCGGGTTCCAGCCACAGGCCTTGTTGGTCACCGCCTGCTCGAGCGGGCCCGCGGCGAAGAACAGCCAGCGGAAGTACGACGCCAGTTCGTGTTCGCCGGGCAGCAGCCCCGCGCCGGGATGCGTCGCTGCGAGGTAGTGGCACACGGCGGCCGCCTCGCTGACCACATGGTCGTGCGCGCCATGGTGGTGGATGATCGTGGGCAGCTTGCCCATCGGGTTGGCGGCCAGCAGCGCCGCCGGCTTGTCGGCCCAGGCCACGAACACCGGCTCATAGTCGGCCTCGACCTCGTGCAGCGCCCATCGGGCGATCTGCGCCCGACTCATCGGATTGAAGAAGAAGGTGAAAGCGGCCATCGAATGACTCCTGTTGACGGGACCGCACACTAAGGGCGTAGGTGCCGCGGCGTCAATGTTCAAGTGGGAGTTTGCGAAAGCAAGGTGCCGGTCAGAGCCGGCCGCTGCGTCGCCAAGGCGGTCGCACATTGACCCGCGCTGGCAGCGAAAATGCGGCTCAATCTCTTCAGCTGGGCTCGCATGCGCCAACCCTCTCCGATGCGCTGGATCAAGAGCCCCGCCTGGGACCTCGTCTGGATCCTGAATCCGCTGTGGCTGGTCCCGATGGTGCTTCTGCTGGCGCGCGGCCACGACGACGTGCGCGCCAGTCCGGTGGACGCGCTGTTCTTCGGCTGCGTGGTGCTGCTGTGGTTCGGTCACCGCGTCTCGTCCGCCTGGCTGGCCTACGCCACGCCGGCCTACCGCCCGCTGCTCGCCAGACAGCGGTTGCGCTTCGTCGTGGCGCCGCTGACGATCGTCGTGCTCTGCTTCGCCGTGCTGCTGGCGCCCGACAGCGTGCTGCCGCTGCCGCTGAGCGAGCGCGTGCTCTGGCTGGCCGTGCTGAACTACGTGCTGGTGAGTCACCATTTCGCCGCGCAGCACTTCGGCTTGCTGAGCCTGTACCGGGCGCGCGCGGGGCGGCCGTCGGATGCGTTCGTGCGACGACTCGACCGCTGCTTTGCGCTGATCGTCGGCGGCGGACTCGTCGTGCTGGCCGAGGCCCTGGCCGGGTCCATCGCCTTCCAGGAGCGCTGGATCGACCCGCTGCTGGGCGCGCAGCGGTCGGAGCTGCTGGCGCGCCTGCTGCACGACGGCGGCATCGCCCTCGTCGTCGGCCTGAGCACACTGATGCTGTGCGTCGAACTGCGCTCGCCACGCCCCTCGTGGCCGCGATTGGCCTACGTGCTCGGCCTGTCGGCCATGGTGCTGCTGGCCTTCGTCGCGCGCGACCCCTTCCTGTTCATCGTTCCGTGGAGCGTGCAGCACTGGAGCAGCGCGATGGCGCTGGCCTCGCTGGCCGCATCCGGTGGCAACCCGGCACCGGCCGCGCGCTGGCAGCGCTGGCTGGCGCCCATCAATCGGCGCGGCTGGGCCGTGCTGCTGGTGCTTGCCGCGGCTTCCGCGCTGCTGCTGCCGGTGATGGAGGTGGAAGCCGTGGCCGACGAGTACGTCTACGCCGACCGCCTCTTCGGCGACGCGGCGTGGTGGCTGCGCTCGTCGCCGTTCGTGCCGGGACTGCTGGCCTTGGGCTTCGCCACCGGCTTCATTCACTACCTGCTGGACCGCGCCGCCTTCCGCTTCTCCTCGCCCGACGTGCGGCAGGCCGCCAGTGGCCTGCTGCTGCCGAGGCCGCATAGGGCTGCAGTCGGTTCCGCGTTCAAGTCTTGAGCTTGATCAATAGGTTCAGCCATCGCAGCGCGCGGTTCTTGTAGGGCGGCTGGAACAGCATCTGGATCGCCGAGACGGGCCCTTGATAGAACACCGGCCTCAGCTTCGAGAAGGTGTTGAAGCCCTCACGGGCGTGATAGTGGCCCATGCCGCTGGGGCCGACGCCGCCGAAGGGCAGGTCGTGCTGGCCGACGTGCAGCAGCGCCTCGTTGACCGACACGCCACCCGACATCACGTGCGAGATGTAGCGCCGCTGCAGCGCCTTGTCGTTCGTGAAGGGATAGATCGCCAGCGGGCGGTCGTGCGCGTTGATGTAGTCGATCACCTGCTGCGGATCGCGGTAGGTGCGCACCGGCAGGATCGGGCCGAAGATCTCGCGCCTCGACAGCTCCATCTCCGGCGTCGGGTTCAACACCAGGTGCGGCGCGAACTTGCGTGCCGTGCGGTCGGGCACCTGCCCGTCGGCCAGGTTGACCAGCGTCGCGCCCCGGGCGCGCGCGTCGTCGAGCATCGCTGTCAGCCGGACGTAGGAGCGCTCGTCGATGATCGAGGTGTAGTCGCTGCCGTTGATGTCGGGGAAGCGCTCGGCGAAGAGGCGCTTGCAGTGCGCGGCGAATTCCTCCTGGGCGCCCTCGGGCAGGAAGACGTAGTCGACGTTGGTGCAGATCTGTCCGGCGTTGAACATCTTCACCCACAGGATGCGTTCGGCCGCCGTCCTGATGGGAAAGTCGGGGCCGACGATCGCCGGCGCCTTGCCGCCCAGTTCCAGCGTCACCGGTGTCAGGTTCTTCGCCGCATTGGCCATCACCGCGCGACCGGTGGCGCCCGAGCCGGTGAAAAGCAGATGGTCTAAGGGGATCGCCGAAAAGGCCGGGCCGCGGCCGCCGCCGTCGTCGAAGAAGCACAGTTTGTCGGCGGGAAAGTACCGGGGCGCGATCTCGGTCAGCAGCCGGGCGAGGTGCTGCGAGTTCTCGCTCATCTTGACCATGGCGCGGTTGCCGGCCGCCAGGATGGCGGCGAGCGGGCTGAAGGACAGGTTGAGCGGGAAGTTCCAGGGCACGATCACGCCGACCACCCCCAGGGGCTGCGGAATGACACGGTTGGAGGCGCCCGGGTACATCATGAAGTCGATGTGCCGGCGCTGCGGCTTCATCCACTTGCGCAGCCTCTTGCGGCTGTCCTTGATCGTTTCCAGCACGACGAAGAATTCGGCGAACAGCGTCTCGAACTCCGAGCGGTTGCCATAGTCCTTGTTGATCGCCTGGACCAGCGCATCGCGGTTGTCCTTCAGCAGGCGGGTCAGCGCATCGAGGTCGGCGCGGCGCTGCGCCAGGCTCGGCTCGGGCGCCGCCAGATAGGCGCGGCGCTGGCGTTCGAAGCAGTCCTGGAGCTCGGCGACCTGCAGGGGCAGGGCAAGGTGGGGGTCGGGTGCGTTCATGTTCTTTGGGTGTACGTTCGGGCTCGGTTCAGGTCCTGCCTCTGACGGGAATCAGCGCGCCGGTGATCGGCTCGGCGTCGTCCGACAGCAGGAACCCAATGACGCGGGCCAGCGCCTCGGGCCGGACCCAGCGGGACGCATCGGCTTGCGGCATGTCGGCGCGATTGGCCGGCGTGTCCAGCGTGCTGGGCAGCACCGCATTGACGGTGATGCGGCGGTCCTTCAACTCCTCGGCCATCGCCTCGGTCAGGCGCGCGACACCAGACTTGGCGGCCGCATACGCGCCCATCCCCAGGCCCGCCTGGGCAGCAGCTTGCGCGCCCACGTTGACGATGCGGCCGCGGCCGCGCAACAGCAGGTGCGGCAGCGCGGCCTGCGCGGCCAACAGGGCCGTGCGCACGTTCATTGCGTAGAGCCGGTCCCAGGTGTCGACGCTGCCGGCTTCGATCGTCTCCCAGGCAAAGCCGCCGGCCACGTTGACCAGGCCATCGATGCCGCCGTGGTGCCGGACGACCTGCTCCATTGCGGCGCGCGCCGAGGCGATGTCGTCGAGATCGACGCCGCCCAGCGCCAGGATGCCGGCTTCGAGATCGGCCGCCGCCGGCGCCTTGTCCAGCAGCGATACCCTGGCGCCTGCAGCGGACAGCTCCCGTGCCACGGCTCGCCCGAGCGCGCCGAAACCGCCGCTGACCACGATGCTTGGCTGGCGCGTCATGGCCTCAGGCCTTGCCGGTGGCATTGGCTTCGCTCAGCGCCGGTGCACTCTCGAAGATCCTGCCGCCGGGCTTGAGCGCGCTGTGTTCGCGGCGCGAATGGCGCAGGGGATAGAACATCTGGTCGGCCCAGTGCTCGGCGCCGAAGAGCTGGTCGTCCACCAGGCCGACGGCGGGCGGATACTGCCGCGTGAACTTGGCGGTACCGAAGAGCACGTCCCAGAAGAACAGCAGGTTGCCGAAGTTGCCCTTGTAGTGGCCGACGCCGTCCTCGTTGGTGAGCGCGTGATGGGCCCAGTGCGTGGCCGGCGTGGAGATGGTGCGTTCGACGACCCACATCAACGGGCGCAGTGCCTTGATGCGGTACAGGGGCTCGTCCCAGCGCCAGGCCGAGTGCGCGCCCAGGATCACCGCAATCTTGACGACGATGTAGACCGTGTAGACCGCGCCGAAGCCCATGTAGATCAGCGCGCCGCTGAGCCACAGGCCGGGCATCATCAGGTAATAGAAGAAGTTGTTGCGGTAGGTGATGCGGATGCTCATGTAGGTCGCCGAGTGGTGGGCGCGGTGCAGCGGCCACAGCAGCGGCGTGTGCGAGATCCGGTGCCACCAGTACTGCGTCATGTCGTCGGCCACGAGCAGCACGCCGACCATGGCCCACCAGGGCAACCCGGCCAGGGCGCCGCGCTGCTCGGGCATGAGCCAGCCGCACAGCGCGTTGGCACCGAGGAGGGCGGTGGGCTGCGCGATCGCGAGCAGGCTGACGAACATCAGCACTTCCAGCTTGGTGTCGTTGGCCGTGGCGTTGACGGTGTTCCGATAGCGTCGCGAGACCCATTCCATGAGGCCGAAGCCACAGATCAGGGTCGCGATGAGGGCGTTCTGAAGCAAGGGGTTCATCTGAAGTCTCCATGTGCGGCGCTCGCCACGCCGCCTGTTGTCTGGGTACGTCATTGGGCAATAGCTGGCCCGATGTGTCCAATGCAATGTTGACAAGCTCCTAATGCACTGCAAGCATTAAGAGGTGGATCTCAAGCGTCTGGGTCACCTGCTCGCCCTCGCGGAGGAATTGCACTTCGCGCGCGCCGCGGAGCGGGTTCACCTGAGCCAGCCGGCCTTCAGCCGCAGCATTCAATCGCTGGAGCGCGACGTCGGCATGCGACTGATCGATCGCGAGGTTGGCGCCGTGCGGCCCACGCCGGCGGGGCGCTTCCTGATCGAACGTGCCAAACGGCTGCTGTTCGACAGCCGCAGCTTGCAGCGCGACGTGGCGTTCTATCGCGACAGCCGGCTCGGCCACACCGCTTTCGGCGCCGGCCCGGTCGCGTCGGCGACGATCGTCCAATTGGCGGTCGCGGCGCTGCGCCGCCAGTACCCCTCGGTCGGCCTGCGGCTGGAGATCGGCAACTCGCGCCTGCTGTTCGAGCAGCTGCTGGCCGAGGACATCGAGTTCTTCGTCGCGGAAGGCAGCGATCTGCCGGAGGATCCCCGCATCGTGACGGCGCCGCTCGGCCGTCAGCGGGGGCATCTGTTTGCACGTGCGGGGCATCCGTTGGCCGGCCGAAGCTGTCGTTTCGTGCAGGCCTGGGACTACGGGCTGGCCGCCATCCGCATTCCCGAGCGGCTGATGGCCGTGCTGGCGCGCCTGCTCGGACTGCCTCGCGGCGCGGCACCGGTTCTGGCCCTACAGTGCGACGACATGGCGCTGTTGCGCAGCCTGGCGCAAGCCACGGACATGGTCATCGCTACCTCGGAGGCCTCGCTGCGCGACGATGTGCGGGCCGGCTCCATGGTTCAGCTCGGTGTCGATGATCTGCCGGAGTCGTATGTGGAAATGGTCGTCGTGACGCTGACCAACCGCTCGCCGTCGCCGATGGCAGAGCGGGCCATGGCCTGCATCCGCGAGATCGCGCAGGATTTGAACGACCCTGCGGCGCCGCCGCGCTGACCTGCGTCAGCGCCGGGCGCGGCGTGCAGGACAGATAAGGCTCCACCCGATCATCCGGGGCGGCTATGCCGCTCGCGCCAAGGAACTGCTGCGTGAAGCGAATCCACCGATGAAGTTGGCCGCGGCGGCCGCCGACCAGCGCCGACTCCGACCAGGGTCTGAAGGCGGCGACGCTCAGGGCGTCAGATGCAGCGAACGCACCGCCACGCTCGGGCTCGTCAGCGCCAGCTGCTGCAGCGTGATGGCGGCGGGCAGCGCGATGTCGGCCGATGCGCCGACGCCTGCGCGCAGCACAGCCACCAGCACGACGACCCGGTTGTTGGGCACCCCGGTGACGAGGTCGACATCGAACTGCACGCAACCGGAATTGAGCGCGTCGAGCGTCTGCGTGCCCAGGCTCTTCCACAGCCGCGTCTGCCCGGTCGTGCGCACGAAGCTCCAGCCGCCACCGAAGGCGATGGCCGTGGTCCCGGCGTCGCTGTTGAGCACCTGGTTCACGGCCAGGGTCCACGGCACGTTGCCGGCGGCGTCGCCCAGCACCCAGGTCGCGGGGTTGCCCGGCAAAGCAGCGGCCGGGCCGCTCCAGCGCAGCAGCACCACCCGCACGTCGCTGCCCGGACGGTCGAGCAGGCCGCGGTGGTGCACCACCACGTCGACGATCGCGCGGCTGCGCGCAAAGGTCATCGAGGCCGTCCCCACCTGACCTTCGGGCACCTCGCCGTGGAAGTCGATCAGATCGGCTTCGCTGGGCACGCCCGTGCCCCACGGCTCTCGCGTCGCGTCGTCCGGGTTCAGCATTGCCGCGTCCCAGAATGCGTTGTCGATCACCGGCACCGAGCGCTGCGGGATGGGCGGAACTGCCGCCGGCGCGGGCGGTAGTACCCGAACCGGTGCGCCCAGATCGCGCAGTACCTCGCTGAAGTAGGCGTCCCAGCGGCCGTTCGGCACCACGCGCGGGTCGTTGCGCGCGGAGCGCAGCGCGGCCTGGAAACGCAGCAACGGCGCGGCCTGGAAGGCGTTGATCAGCGGCGCCGCGTTGGCAAGTCGGCCCCAGGGCAGGTTGGCGGGCCGCGCGACCGCGGCCGGCGCCGCGCGTGGCCGCACGTCGGGGCTGCCGTGCCACGAACGCGCGGTGCGGCCGTCGTTCTGCAGCGCCACCGCCGAGGCACGATGGCGCAGGTCGTCCTGGTGGCAGCGCAGGTAGGTGGTGTCGGCCACGTTCGGCTGGTCCAGTCGCAGCTCCCACACGCCTCGCGCGGCGATGCCGGCGCGCAGCAGGCGCACGTTGTCGGTGGCGCGCACGCCGCTGTCGTTGAAGATCGCCAGGTCTTCCACCGCGGCCTCGGGCAGGCCGTTGACACGCTGGCTCCAGGTCCACGCCGGGTCGGCGTTGCCGATCTGCGTGCGCAGCCCGCGCCACACACCGACCGTGGTGCCGACGTACACCTCCTCGGGGAACGCCGGGTCGCAGACGATCGCCGTCACCGGCGCCGGCACGCCGGCACTGTCGGTGCGCAGGCCGGTCTTGAACCACTTGTCGGTGCCGTCGAACCACCACAGCGTGTCGACCGAGGTGTCGCCCGGCTTGCCGATGTTGCCGAGGTAGAGCGCGCCCTTGCTGCCATGCTGGCGTGGCGCCTGCCCGGCGGCAGCGGGCGCGTCGAGGTTGACGGCAATGTCGGTCCACACCGCGGAGGCGCGCAGCGGGTCTTCGCGCCGGCGCGAGCTGGCCGAATCCTTGCGGATGATCGTCTCGCGGCTCCACGTGCCGGGCGGGCCGCCGTCGTCCGAGCCGGGCACGCGCGCATAACGCATGAGCCGGCCTTCGCCGAGCACCCAGGCGACGTTGCGGTCCTGCCAGCGGCACACGGTGATGCGCTCGCCGAAATCGTCCTGCTTGGCGCGCAGTCCGGCGTTGGCATCGCCGGGCAGCGGATCGCTGCCGCCGGGCAGCGTGAACCACGCGAGGCCGAGCGAGGTGGGCAGCGCGGCGGCAGCGATCGATCGCGTCTCCTCCGTGTACCAGACACGCGTGGTGCCGAAGATCACCTGCCCCACCTGCTGCGTGGCCGCGGCCGCCGGGCGCGTGGTGGCCAAGCCGGCGGCGGTGGAATAGAAGGCACTGCCGTTCAATTCGTTGCTCGACACCACGGCGCCGCGCGTGACCATGTCGCCGTCGGAGAGCACGTTGTCGGAGGTCGACCAATTGCCGTTCGTGTACTGGCAGATCCAGTGCTGCGGGTTGATGGGCCGCGGCAGCAGGCCGCCGCCATCGCCCGACATGCGCGGCACCGCCTTCCACACGCTGCCCGAAAGCCGCAGAATGCTGCCGTTGTCCTGCAGGCCCGCGGCGACGTAGCCCTCGTTGCTCGGGTTGTGGGCGACGTAGTTGCTCTCCACCACCTGCAGGCCGGCGTTGCGCGGGTAGAAGGCGGCCGAGGTGGGCGGCGCACCGGCGGCGCCGTCCTGGTGGCGGTCGGAGCGGTGCACGCCGCCGTCGGTGCAGGCCCACAGCCGGGCGCCGCCGTTGCTGAAGTACACGCCGTGCACGTCGGGGTGCGTGCCGAGGCCCAGCGTCACCGCCGGGTTGGGCTGGCCGTACTGCAGGCTGCCGCCGCTCAAGGCGACGTGGCCGACGAAGATCGCGGCCGCGGAGTTGCGGATCCGGATGTTCTCGGGCGTGGTGATGGCGGAGAAGCTGCCCGCCAGCACGACGCGGTTGGGGTCGGTCGGGTCGACGTCGATGGCGATGTCGTAGCTGCCCTGGTCGGTGAGGATGTTCTGCGTCACCCCCACCGTTGAGGCGCTCGGCGCGGCCGCGGTGTTGGTGATGCGGAACAGGTCCGGTGGCACGTTGGATCCCGCGTCCGACACCGCCCACACCTGCGTCGGCGGCGTCGAGGCGGCGAGCGCGCCGCGCAGCGCCTGGTACGCCGTGCCGGCCGGTGTGCCGGGCGCGAACGCGACGCGCACGAACGCGGCGGCCGGCGGCGCGCCCATGTCGCGGCAATACAGCCCCGGGTTGGCGCCCTCCATCTTCCACGCCCAGACGCGCGCCGGTGCGCCACCGGGAACTGCCGCGGTCCACATCACATCGCTGCACCTGCCACGGTAGCTGTCGAACGGCGGCGCCTGTACCAGGCTCCAGGGCGCATTGAGCCCACCCCCGGCCGGGCGCTGGAACAGGCCGATGCGCGTGGCCGCGAGCACGGTGCTGCCACCGGGTTCCAGCGCGATCTTGTAGACGCCACTGCCGGCGATGTTCGTGGCTTCGATCTTCCAGGGGTCGGGCTCGTCGGGCGCAGCCGGATGCAGCGCGTGCAGGATGCCGACGCCGCCCAACGAGTGTGGCGGCTGGCCATCGATCTGCGTATCGACCTCGCCGGTGCCCACCCACACCTCGTCACCGACTTCGCTGCCACCGAACAGCACGGCAATGGCGTGGCACGAATTTCGATGCGAAGGTCGCTCGATGCCGGCCGTGGCCGTGGTCGCGAGACCCGCGAGCGAGCGCCAGTTCGCGCCACCGTCGCCCGAATACCAGACCCCGCCGTTCGCCGACGCCGCGTACAGCCTTTCCCCCTGCGGATGCACCGCGAGCGCGTTGACGCGCCCGGTGATGCGCGGCGAACCGGCACCCGCTTGCACCACCACCTGCGGGCCGAGTGGGATCCACAGGTTCGTGCGCGAATCGGCAGGGGCGCGGCTGCCCGGCGCGGCGTGCGCATGCGCGCCGCGCGAAGCCGCGCGCGCGCCTTCGGCGTCGAAATCCTGGCGCCGCCGCGCCATGAAGCGGCGCCGCCCGTTCGAATCGTCGTCCTTGCGGGTACCGGCGCGGCCGGACTCGGGCCAGTCGTAGCGGCTCATTGGACTGCCCTGCGCACTACGTGCCGCGGGTTGAGCGCTCGGGAGCGGCCCGGCGCGCTCACGTCGCGCCCCCAGTCGGCGGCGGCTTCGGCGGCGCCACCCGGATCCAGCCTTCGCGCAGCGCCGCCGGATCGTCCGGCATCAGCGCAGTCTGCGTCGCGGCGAGGATGGCGTCGGTGCGCCAGGTGGCCGGCGTGTCGCGCCAGAGGAAGTTCTGGTCCTTGCCGAACACGCTCACCTTGGGCAGCCGCACCTGGCCTTCGGCGTCGAGATCGGTCTCCACCAGCACCGGCCCCGTGCGCAGCGAGGGTGCGATCGCGGCCAGGCCCTTGCCGACCCAGTCGCGCGCCAGCGCCAGCGCCTTGCGCGGCAACAGGCCCGAGCTGAGCGTGACCTTGCCGGCCGGATGCATCAGGATCGTCAGCGTCACCGTCTGGCCGATGTGCAGTCAGGAGCGTGTCGGCCTCGTCGCTGCGGATCGCGTACGGATGTTCGATCGGGTCGGGCACTTCGATGTCGGACGTCTTCGCGTGCTGGCCGAGCTGGCCGCGGCTGCGGCCGGCGGCGGTGGCGGTGGCGGCGATCACCTTGTCCACCAGGCGCAGCCGGGTGTAGTCGTCGTCGACGAAGAAGCCGAGCACGCCGTCGTCGCTGCGCGTCAGCTCGCCGACGCGCACCGCGAAGGCGTGGCGCTGCGCGCCCTGCTCGGCGCTGTCCCACTCGGCAGCGCGCGCCGGGTCGCTGAGGTCGATGTCGGTCGGGCGGCATCAGTTCGAGGCGCAGCTGCGCGCGCACCACCGCGATCGGCCGCCCGACCAACCCGGCGACATGCTCGCTGCCCAGCGAGGCCATGCTATCCACCGTCCACAGCGTGGTGTCGATGGCCCGCAGCAGCGCCGACAGCGCGCTTTCCTTCAGCCCGCTCGCCGCCAGCGTCAGGCCGCCGCGCGCGGCGCTGTCGGCGGCCACCAGCGCGGCGGCGAAGTCGGCTAGCGCGCGTTGCGCGCTGGCGCAGGCCGTGCTGCGGGCCGGCGTCGGCAGGGCCCTCGCGACCCGCCGCGATCTCCCACACCACGCCGCCGCTCACCGCCTCGTGCAGCAACTCGCCGATGGGGGCGCCGTCGATGCCGAAGACTTCGAGGCTCTCGTCGAGGTGGTCGGGCAGCAGGAAGCCGGCCACCGGGTTGACCTGCAGCGTGGCGTCGATCTGATCGACGCGCGCTTCGATGCCTTCGGCGCCCACCGGCGTGGAGGCTTCGACCAGGCGGAACAGCCAGCGCGCCGGACGCAGCAGCCGCGGCGGCATCGCCAGGGCACCCGGGCTGGCGTCGAGCATGGCGCGCACGGGCGCGACCGCGCCGTCGAGCGCCGCACCGGGCAGCTCGAGCGTGCGGCCGAACGCGTCGAGCAGCCGCGCGCGCGTCAGGCGCAACGCGCCGGCCAGCAGCATCGACGGCGGCGCGATCGGCGCTGGGTGCGACCAGCGTGCCGTCGGCGTTGCCGCGGCGCAGGCCGTCGCTTACCGGCAGGCCGAGCAGCTGCGTGCGCACGCCGTCGAGCGCTGCGGTGACGAGGTCGAGGTCGCGCACCGCGGTGTCCAGCGCGCGATAGGCCTGCTCGGTGGCGTCGTCGATCAGGCCGCCGCCGGCGCCGGGCTTGTCGAGCGCCTCCTCCTTCAGCAGCCAGTCGTCGATGGCGTCGTGCAGCGTGCCTGCAGCGCCGGTGGTCAGCAGCGCGCGGCCGGCAAGGGTGACGGTCGCCGCCGATCGATCGTGCTTCCGCTGTGTTCGGCGTCCACGGCGCCGAGACGCCACGCGGCGAGCATGGCCGGGTCGACGCCCTCCACCGCCACCTCCCATTCGAGCCACAGCGGCACCCACGGCTGGGCCCAGGTGGTGACGCCGACCAGGTCGGGATCGGCGCCCTTGTACAGCGAGAACCGGCGGAACTCGTCGGCGAGCAGCGTCTGCTGCTCGCGCACGCCGGGTGCCGGCGGCTGCGCCGGTGCAGCGGCTTCGGCGCCACGGCGCGAGCTGTGGTAGCGTTGGGTGGACAGCGCGACGGTGGCTGCCGTCGTAGGTGCCGTCCAGCGCCGAAGCGCAGCACCGACTCGGCCTGAGTCGCGTCAGCACGTTGCTGCGGCGCCGAGCCCGGCGGCGCCACCGCGGCGCGCGATCCATTCGTCGTGGTACGGGTCGTGCAGTAGCACTTCGCGCGCGAGCAGCAGCGCCTCGCCGGGCAGCGCTGCCGTTGCCGAGCGAGCGAATGAACCGGTCGGCCGCGATCAGGCCGCTGATCTCGGTGATCGCTGTGCGTCGGCCAGCGGCAGGTGAGCTTGCCGTCGGCCGAGCCGCGGCCGTCGTGGCCGTGGCGCAGGCTGCGCGCGGCGCCGCGCAGCGCCACCATCGGCTCGCTCGCGAAGATCCAGCGCGGCGCCGGGCGATCGACCACGCGCGCCTCGGTCGGCGCGAGCACCTCGCCGACGCGCGAGCGTGCGATGTCGTTGATGACGGCGGCGCTGGCCTGAATCAGCGTCGGCCTGCCCTTGGTGGCGAAGACGAGCGTCCGCGGCTGAGGGCCGCGCTGCCGGCGCGCCGCCGGCCCGCGCGTGGCCGGCGTCTGCGACGGCGCCCTGGCGACCTTGCCGAGTGCCGCGCTCTGCATCGCCAGGCCGACCACGTCGGCCGCGCGTTGGCGCCCGATGCCGAGGCCACCGCACGCCGCCGGTCTGCACGCGCTGCAGAAAGCGGTCGTTGCCCGCCGAGCCCGACGGCAGCGACGCGAAGGTCGCCGGCGTGCTCGTGCTCTTCGAGCTCCACCAGCCCGTCGGCCGAGCCGAGCCGTGACACCCGCTGCGCGGTGAAGGCGGCAATCAGGCGCTCGGTCGAGCGGCGCTCGTCGGCATTCGCACCCGCGGCCGCTGCGAAGGCGGCCAGCAGGTCGTCGTCGTGCTGGCCGAGCGCCGCACTCACCTCGGCCGCCGCGGGCCGGCGGTCGACGCTGACTTTGCCCGCCACGGGCACGCCGTAGACCGTGCCGTGCAACAGCGACGAGCGCAGGTGCCACGGGGGCGCGACGAAGCGCTGGCCGGCGTCGATCGCGAACACCGAGGCGGTCTTCACTGGTGTCGGCGACGACCAGCGTCTTGTCCACCGGCACGAAAGGTGCGGCTGCCGCAGCCGCTCGCGACAGTACTTTCACCGGCCGCGCCGCTGCCCAGCGCGTGCCGCTCTGCAGCCCGAGCGAGCGGCGCAGTTCGTCCTGCTGCTGCTGCTGCGCGCGCTCGGCGCTCTCGTCGCCCCATTCGTACATCAGGCGCCAGCGCAGGCGCTCGAGCAGTTCGTGCAGGCTCGCGTCGCTGCGCGCGGCGTCGAGCGGGTCGAGCGCGGCCTCGCTCCACCAGCCGGCGACGAGGTAGGCGGCGCTGTCGCCGTCCACGCCTTGCGGCGCGAGGGTGGCGATGTCCGCAAGCGGATCGTGGAAAGCGAAGCGGTTGAGCACCGCGTCGTACACGCCCGACCAGGCCAGGCCACCGCCGACGGTGCCGGTAAGGTCCTTGCGGGGGATCGATGCACCCGCCGCAGCCGCCGACGCCGCCGCTGCATTGCCTTCGGCCCACTGCGCCAGCGGCACCGCCACCGCGCGGTCGGCCTCTATCACCCAGCCGGTGAGCACCGGATCCGCCGCGCCTTGCGCGACGTTCGGCAGCACGATGCGCAACACGACGAAGCGGTCGGGCAATGCCGGCAGCCCGAGCCGGTTGGCGCCTGCGTCGTCGCGGTCGACGAGGGTGCCGCGCAGCAGCGCGTCGGGCATCGCCCAGTGCAGGTGCACGCCGGCGGGACGCGGCGCACCGGGGTCGAAGGGGTTGGGCAGGCCGGCCTCGGGGTCGTTGACCGGGCTCGCGCCGACGTTGGCCACCAGCATCGGCAGCCGCACCATCGGCTCGGCGTCGTCGGGCGGCACATACAACGCCTGCAGGTCCATCGGCACCAGCAGGCGGCTCTCGCGCAGCAGATAGCGGTCCCAGGTGGCGATCTCGCTCAGCTCGAGCGCCGCGCGGTCGGCGGCGAGGAAGCGCTTGCCGCGCACCGCTTCGCGGATGAGGTCGGGGCCGAGGACTGCCGCGGCGGCGGGCCGTGCGGCCGCGGCCCTCTTCGCCGCCTTCCTGGGCGCCTTCTTTGCCGTCGTCATCACAGCTCCAGGTTGGTCTTCACCGTGGCCTGCCACTTGGCGAGCGCCACGGTGGGCTTGAAGGTGTCGAGGCCGAAGAACTTGCTGCCTTGCCGGTTGTCGGGATCGCCGAACACCTGCCGGTAGGGAAAGCGCAGCATCTGCAGCGCGAACTCGTTCGGCGCCAAGGTCGGGGCCACAGGCGGCGCCTTCGCGGCCAGCCGCTGGCGCAGCGTGGCCAGGTCGATCACGCCCGGCGCGCCGGCGCGGAACGGCACTTCCACCGAGTTGGCGTCGCTCAGCGGCGCGTCGGCCGCGCCGATCAGGTCGCCGGTGTTCTTGTCGCGAAAGCGCACCTGCGCCCGGCGCTGCGCGGGAGGCGCGTTGGCATCGAGCCGGGCGCCGAACTGGATGCCCTGGCGCGGCTCTTCCACGTGCACGACGGCCGGCACGCCGTCGATCAGCACCAGCAGCACGGCGGGGGCCAGACGCTCCATGCGCAGCACCTTCAGGCGGCTCGGGTCCGACTCGGCGGCGGTGGTGAGCGCGTCGTCGGCCAGCACGTCGACCGCATAGGCGCGTACATGCAGGTTGGGCCAGCCCGACACCGCGCGCGAGCGCATCACGAAGCCGGTGATCGTGCCGCCCGCGCCTTCGAGCCGATCTCGAGCCCAGCGGGCGACGGATCGTGCGTTCGGCCTCGTCGACCTCGCTGCGGATGTGCGGGTACACCGCCTCGAGCTGCGCGCGGTCGGCGGTGGACACCGTGCCCACGCTGAAAGCGCGCCTTGCACCAGCGCATCGGTCCACGCGCGGTCGACGTAGAAGAAGCGGATCGATTCCGAGCGGCAGCAGCTCGGCATCGGGCACGAGGTAGCAGAACGGCACGCCGTGCAGCAGCCGCAGCCGGGCAAGAAAGCGTCGCAGCTCGCCCGGCACCACGTGGAGGCCGTCGTCCGGGTCGTCGTCCGTCGCCACGTCGGCGTACAGCTTGGCCGCCTTGATGGTGGCCTGCAGCGCCACCTGCGCGCCGATGAAGGTCTTCATCGCGGAGCCTCCTCGCCGTCGTCTTCGTCCGCCGATGCATCGGCAATCAGCCGGTCGAGCACATCGGGCTCGGCGGGCGGAGGCGCCATCGCGCGGCCGCGCCGCACGACGGTGCTGCCGTCGATCACGGCGCCCGTCACGCCGCCAACCACGGCGCCGCCACCGGTCACGCCGGCCTGCGGCAGTGCCACGCGCAGCGTGCGCGCGAGCTCGCCTTGCAGCGCACGCTGAAGCGCCGGCAGCGCGCCGTCGGCGCTGGGTTGCTGGCCGGGCTTCAGCGCCAGCGGCACCGCGGTCTGCTCGAGCGCGGCGAGCGCACCCACGCTTGCAGCGCGCTTGTTCAGCGCCGCCAGGTCGATGCCGAGGCCGGTCGGCGATCACCGCGTCGAGTTCGCCCTTGACCGCGAGCGGGCGGCCGGGGTCGGCAATGGGGCGGCGCGGGCCGAGCATCGCCGCCGGGCTCTGCGCCAGGGTGCCCACCATCTCGAGCGCGACGAAGCGCCCCAGGTCCGGCCGCGCTTGCGCTGCACCGGCCAGGCCCGGCAGCGGGAAGTCGAGCACCTGCGCCAGCAGCTCGCGCACGCGCCCGGCGCCGAACTGCTCGGCACGAAAGCGCATCAGCGCCGACACCACCGACAGCTGCGATAGCGCCAAGCAGGCGGCCGATCTCGAAGGCGGCTGCGAGCGCCAGGTCTTCGCGGCCATCGGGAATCGATGCGCCGCAGTTGATCGGCGCTGTGCGCCAGCGGCAGGGCCTCGGCGGCAGGTGCGTCCTTGACCGTGCCGCCGTGGCGCGGCGTCGGGAACGGCACGCACGGCCCGCGGTACCAGGCGCGCACCGCATCGCCGCGGCGCGTGCGTGTGGTCCAGACCGATGTGGCCGGTCTCGACGATCTCCGGGCCGTCGGGCGCCGGCGGCGGCAGCAGCGGGTCGGGCTGGCCGGGCAGCGGCGCCTTCTTCGGCGTCGGGTTCGGCACGGTGCCGAGCAGGCCGACGTCGAGGTCCTGCATCAGCGTCTCGAAGGTGGCGCCTTCGTTGGTGGTGAACGACCAGTGCGCGAGCACCGGGAAGCGGAAGACCTTCTCCAGCGCGTGCAGCTGGATCGGCAGGCGAAAGCCGATGCCCATGGTGTCGCGCACCAGGCGCTTGGCGTCGGGGTCGAGCGCGGCGGCGGCGATCGTCTGCGTGGCCTGCGACAGCGGCGCGGCCTTGGTCCACTGCGCGCCGACGGTCGGTCTGCTCGAGGGCCCCCGCGCCGTCGAGCGCCTGCCCCACCGGCGTGGCCGGCCTGGCGGCGACGAACTGCGCAAACGCCGAGCCCTGCACGCCGGCCGGCACCGCGCGTGATGCTGCAGTGGCGCCCGCGCCGCTGGGTGCAGCGCGGCGACCGCGGCCCGCCGCGGCACGCGGCAGCACGTCCGCCGCCACGCCGTGGCCCTTGCCACCCATCACCTGCACGTCGGGCCCGCCGGACACGTCGGCCTGCGCGAGCACGGTCCAGTCCTGCGCCAGCGCCCACTCGAACAGCGGCGCCGGCGGCTGCGGCTGCGGCAGCCGCGGCAACTGGCCCTCGACGTTGACGAGGCAGGCCATGTAGCGCACCGATTTGCCGTTCGCCTTGTCGAATACCGGCAGCCGGTTCGCCAGCACCACGGCGAGCCAGCCGTCATCGTCGCCGTTGGCGAGTTCGGTGTCGTGCACGTCGACTTCGCGCACATGGGTCAGCAGCGGCAGGTCCTGCTCGCAGGGGAAGATCTTCTTCACCACGGTTTCGGTCACTGCGAGGTACAGGCCTTGCTCGACGTCCTTGTCGTCGGGTCGTGCAGCGGCGTGCCCGCGCGTGACGCATTGCGCCACCGGTGTGGCGCCCGACAGTTCGGCCTCGCCTTCGGCGACGACGACGAGCGCCAGCCACGGCTCGGCGACGGCGCGGTGCCGCCGGCCGGGTTGCGCTCCCACGGCAGCGTGCGCCGCTTGAGCACGATCTGCGGCAGCCGGTCGCCGAACGCGCCTTCGGCGTTGGCGGGCGGGAAGCTCGACAGGATCTGCTCGGTCGGCATCATGTACCGCGGTGCGGCGACGTGGAAGTGGGTGTGCTCGGGCTCGACGTCGAAGGGCACGCCGCTCATCTCGCTCACCAGCTCGTAGCGGCCGGCGGTGATCGGCGGCATGACGTTCGAGTGCAGGATGAAGTGGCCGATCTTGGGCATGGCTGTTGCGGGCGGGTCAGGCCACGGTCTTGCGGCGGCGCGGCGGCGCCGGGGGTTCGGCCGGCTTGCCGCGCGCCGGCGAGTGCACGCGGCAGCGCACCCGGCGCCGCGCGCGCGCTCGCGCGCGGCCTGGGCGATGGCGCGCTGCGCGTCGCTGCGCACTGGCCCGTCCCACAAGAGCAGGCTGGCCGGTGCCACGCTACCGGCGGGCGCGGGCGGGGCGAGCGGCGTCGAGCACCGCATCGAGCCCGCGTGCGGCGATCAGTGCGATCACGCCGGCGGCGTCGAGCAAGGCCGAGCCCATCACGCCGACCAGCGACCAGCCGCGCCGGCTCGCCACCGTCACCACCACCGGTTTGCCGAGCGGCTCGCATCGCCCGGGTCGGGCACCACGTCGTAGGCGAGGAGGCTGCGGTTGTCCTGTGTCAGCAGCACCGGCGCGCGTCCCGTGCCGCCGGCATCGAGCGCACGCGTGGCGCCGTCCAGGCCGAGCAGCAACTGGCGGTCGGCAACGGGGTTGCCGGCGGCACCGGGGTCGTCGAGCGCGATCAGCACCGTGCGCACCGGCGCGGCGAAGGTGGTGGCGACGGTGCTCGACGCCGCGTGCGAGTTCGGCGCCGCCGACCCAGCCGGCAGCGCGGCGTTCGCGGTGCAGCGCGAGGTTCTCGCCCGACGCGTGCACCACCACGCCGGGGCCCAACGCCACGCCCGAGCCGGCATAGGGCATTTGCGCGCCGGCGTGCCAGCCGACCAGGGCCGCGCTGGCATCGGCCGCCGCGCGCACCGCGTCAGTGGCGCGCAGCGCACGCCTGGCAAGCGCCCTGCTCGCCGAGCGCGGCGGCGGCGCCGCACCCTGGCCGATGGCGACGATGCGCTCGGTGCCCCGCATCACTTCCACCTTCTCGGTCGCGGCGCCGGGGCCGGCGATCAGGTCGCCGAGCAGCACGCCGCCGGCACCCAGCAGCACCACCCGCGCCAGCGCCGCCTGCACCACCAGCAGCGGGCGCTCGGCGCCGATGCCGGCATCGGCATCGGCATTCGGCAGCGCCAGCACCACGGTCTGGCCGGCGGCGAGCGGCGCGCCGGCGAGGCTGGCCCGTGCCGCCTCGGCGGCGCGTGTTTGTCGCGCGGCACCGGCTGCGGCCGCGGCGCGCCCGCGTGCGCGCAACGCCGGCGCCGCCAGCGCCGCCGCGAAGTCCGCCAGCGGCGCTGCGAGCGGCGAACCCGGCCGCGACACCAGCGCCGCCGCGCCGTGCCCGACGGCGCTGGGCGGCACGCTGCGCGCCGCGATCACGGTGCCGGTCCTGATGACCGCGACCGCGCCAGGCACGAGACCGCCGGTGGGCACCACAGGATCGTCGACGAGGACGAGCTTGGCGGCAATCGAACGGCTGCGATCGGCTTCCACATTCGCCAGCGTCGGCGGCGCCACGCGCCATGCCTTGTCGGACCCTTTCACCGTGGTGCGGCCGAGCGTGCGCCCGGGGCGACCGTCAGCCCAGCGGTCGCCGGTGACAGCAGCGCCACCGCGACCGGGGCGTCGACGAAGTGGTCGTAGACCTTCGCCGGCATCGCCGCGCCGACCGCGGGCACCACCGTGGCGGTGGCCGACTCGAGCCCTTCGGTGAGCGTGCCGGCGAGCGGCGGTGCCTGCCGTTCGCCGCGCAGCGACGCCAGCGCGGTGGGCGATGCGGTCCTGGCGAGGAAGCGGCCGGCAGTGGCGAAGGCCGCGTTCACGCCGGTCGGCGCGGCGACCAGCGCCGTCACCGAGTTCGCGGCGCTGCGCATGGCGGCCACCACCGCTGGCGCGCGCGAGAACGGCAGCGGTCGCCGTTTGCCGATCTCGACCTGGTAGTACGGAATTTCCGGCCCGCCGCCCGAAGGCACCGCGACACACGCGATGTCGAGTTCCGACAGCGCTTCGACCATCTTGCCCTTGGGCAGCTTGCGCTGGTTCGGGTCCTGCGGCTGGCCCCACACGCCGAGCGGGAAGCGGCCGAACGGGCGCGCCTTGTCGACGAACGGCCATGCCTGTTCGACGCCATCGCGCAGCCACGTCATCTGCAGTTCCGGCGTGACGTTGCCGACGTTGCGCGGCGCGACGCCGAGCGCCTGGCTCGGCGGGTGCTGCGTGAACAGCTTCGTCACCGGCGCGCCGATGCGCCGCACGCCGGCGGCCGGCACCGTGCTGGTGAGCGTGAGCGAGAACTCCACCACGACGACGAAGGGGCGCTGCGACGAGCCGTCGGGCGTGCTCTGCTCACCCTTGCGCGGCAGCGCGCCGCCGTTCGTCATCACTGCGTGTGGGCGCGCCTTGCCGTTGTCGGCGGCATCGAGGTACTTGCTGATGAACGCCGGGCGCCGACAGCGGCTCGCGCTGTGCGCGGTCGGAGTCGCCGAAGCGGAAGGTCAGGCCGACCGGGCCGACGTCGAAGGTGACCGAGCCGCGGAAGTCGGGCCCCTCGACGTGGATGCGTGCGCCCAGGCTGACCGAGATGGTGATCTCGCCGAACAGCCAGGTGTCGATCGTGACCCCGGCGCGGATGCGCACGTAGGCCTTGACGTCGTAGCTGAACGGATCGAAGAAGACGATGCCGTGAGCGCCAAAGGTCAGCTCCGCCCAGCCCGGGCCGAAGCTTGGCCGAGGCCTCGAAGTCGCCGCCCGCCATCAGCGCCTCGCTGGTCAGCGCGAAGTAGCTGCCGGCCTTGATCGTGATGTTGCTGCCGATGCTCCAGCGCAGCCCGAGGCGCGGCACCACCGGGTAGCCGTCGCGATGGAAGTCCGGGTGGTAGCCGCCGAGGGTGAAGACGAATTCGCCGGCGCGCTCGCCCTTGAACCAGATGACGTAGGCGAAGCCGCCGGTGAGCTTGACGTCTGGGTACAGCAGCCACGAGTTGTCGGTCAGCTGGCCCTGCACCCACAACACGCCCTCGCTGCTGGAAAAACGCACCAGCAGCGCCACTTCGATCGACACCAGCGCCACCTGCGGCCGCGGCAGCGCCATGCGCGCCAGGCCGAGCAGGTTGATGTCGAGCCCGTCGCCCACCTGCACGCCGACCACCGCGATGCCGTCGACGAGCGCGAAGCTGTTGAAGCTCAACCCGGCGGCGAACCAGAACGTGCCCTTGTTCATCGGGAAGTAGTTGCCGAGCTGGCGCAGCAGCGCCATCGGGTCCGACGGCTTGGCCGCGATGTCGAGCGCCTGGATCAGCGGGTACTCGCCGAATTTCGCCAGGTCGGCCGGCAGCACCAGCTTGCGGTTGATGCCGAAGCCGCCGCCGATGCCGGTGAGGAAGAACGCCGGCGGCCCGCCGATTGGCCCGTTGACGGCGCCGATGGCGAAGAACGCGGTGAACTTGTTGTTCTGCGCGTCCTTGCCTTCGCCGTAGCCGCCGTAGACGGTGAGGCCGTAGACGGCGAAGCGGCCGAGCAGCATGCCCAGGTACTCGGTGCCCTGAGGCCCTTGCTGCTTGAGCAGGCCGCCGACAAGCGACACGCCGGCCATGTTGGCCGAGACCGCCAGGCCCGCCAGATCCACGGCCCAGCTGTTCGGATCGAAGAACGCGCCGTTGGA
This sequence comes from uncultured beta proteobacterium, assembly GCA_963837675.1. Classification (GTDB taxonomy): domain Bacteria; phylum Pseudomonadota; class Gammaproteobacteria; order Burkholderiales; family Burkholderiaceae_C; genus Rubrivivax. The sequence goes on from CAWIOH010000019.1 coordinate 51,163, forward strand.
AACGATGTAGGTGATCGCCAGGTCGTCCACCGCGCAGGTCAGGCCGAACAGCGACACCGAGCCGTCCATCAGCAACGAGATGCGCTCGACGCGTCCGCTCGGGTTGGTGACGCCGAAGCCCACCTGCTCGAGGTAAAGCGGGCCGAAGCCCTTCTGGATCGCGATCCACCACGGCCCCGTGCCTTCGCCCGCCGACAGCGTGACGGCGAGTGCGCCGCTGCCGTGCTTCTGCACGGCGAGCGCAGGCGAGAACGCCGGCTTCGGCGGCTTCGGTCCGGTGTCACGCAGCAGCCCCTGCGCGATGCCGTTGCTGCCGCCGCCCCCGCTGGCGCCGACGGCAAGGCCCGAGAACTGGATCTGCACGCCGCCGCCCTTGAACGGGCTGCCGGGGCCGGCCGCGTCGATCTCGGCGTAGGCGTGCAGGGCGATCGATTCGAGCGTGACGCCCGAATCCAGCAGCGGCCCCGAGCGCCGGCCCAGGCGCAACCCCACGCCCTCGACGACGAGCGTCGGCCTGAACTCGAGGGCCGTGTCGGGCATGAAGCCGACGAAGAGGCCGCCGTCGCTCGACAGGCTCGGGTCGGGAACGATCCAGCGGTCATCGTTCTCGAGCCACAGCATGGTGTCGCCGCTGATCAGCTCGAAGCGGTCGTCGATCGACAGCCGCAGCCCGATCACGTCGTTGCCGCTGCCGCCCTTGGCGAACGCGATCGTCAGCTTGTCCAGGTCGATCACGATGCCCAGGCCGGCGAGGTTGCTGAAGAGGCGGCGAAAGCGCGGCAACAGCGTCGTGGGATCGAACACCCCGGCGATGAGCGCGTTCGGGTTGGCTTGATCGAGGAATACGCCGCGCAGCAGCGCGCGCACGGTGTCGGCGGCGGTGGCGCCGAGCTGGCGCTCGAGCAGCGTTTGCACCGCAGCTTGCGTCAGCGCCACCGCGGCCACCAGATCGGCCACCACTTCCACCGCGCGCAGCGCCACCTGCGCGGGGTCGGTGGTGTCGATGGCAGCAGCCAGCGGGCCGTCGCTGGCCGTCAGCGCGAAGCTGCCGCTGTCGAGCGCCCAGCGAGCGCCGAAGCGATGCGTGTCGTCCACCGCCAGGCCCACCGCGACGCCGCGCCCGAGCGGCGGCGCAAGGCCGGCGCTGACGGCGACGAAGGGCTTGATCGACACGCCACCGGCATCGATGGCCGCCGGCCCGAGCGCCAGCGTGAACTCGCTCAACCCGGCCGCGCCGGCCGCCAGTTTGAACGACAGCCGCTCGATGCCCGGCACCACGAGGCCATTCGCCGCGAGGCTGACGACGCCGCTGGCCGGCGACCAGCCGAGCGCGACACCGAAGGCGGTGACGGTCAGCGCGGTGGCGTCGGCCGCGACGTTCACGCCCGCCGGCACGAAGGCGCCGACGCGCGTGGCGAGTGTCGCCAGGCCCTGGGTCACGATCGTCGGCACTGCCGCTGTCAGCGCGGCGGCCGGGTCGGCGGCCCAGGCCTGCAGCCGCGCGCGGTCGAAGGCGACGGGGCTGCCGCCGCGCAGCGCCAGCGCATCGCCGAGGTGGGCCACCAGCGGCCCCACCGGCGCCGGCGCCGCCGCGAGTTTGTCGAGCAGGAAGGGCAACGCCGCCTGCGCCAGCGCGTTCAGCGCGCCCAGGCCGCCAAACGGTACCAGCGGGATGTCGGCGCCGGTGGCGGGCCGCGCGAACACTTCGAGCCCGCCCGCCCCGATGCGCGCAAAGACTGCGCGCCGGCCGGCCGCGATGCCCGCGCCCGGCGCGCCGACGAAGACCTCGAGCCCGGCGGTCGGCGCACTGTTCGCGGCCACGCGCAGGCTCGCCGAGACGCCGGCCGACAGCCGCGCCGTCACGCCCGGCGCGGCCGTCCACAAGGTCGGGTCGACCGTGAGCGCAAGGCGCGCCGCGGCGCCGTCGGCTAGCACGCCGAGCGACACGCCGGTCGCCAGAAGCAGCGGGTCGCCCGGCGCACCCGGCGCGGCGAGACCGCTGACAAGCGGCCGCAACGCATCGAACAGCGCCTGGATCTTCAGCGGGCTGGCCGCCAGCGGACCGGCGCTCGACAGCCACCCGGCCGGGTCGGCGATCAAGCCCGCCAGCGGGCGCAAGGCACGCTCGGCATCGCCCGCCACGCCGTCGAGCATGCCCAGGGCATCGAGCGCGGCGTCGATCAGCGGGCGCGCGGTGGCGTCGAGCCCGCGCAGCATTTCGAGCGCCACATGGCCGCCGATGGCCGGGGCCGCCTTGGCCAGCATGCGCAGCAGCGCAGCGCCGTCGGGCTGCGGCCACAGCGCCGCCGCCGTCGACGCGGCCGCCGCGGCCGGATGCCAATCGAGATCGAGCACCGGCGCGTGGCCTGCGGCGAGCGTGGCTCGAAGCTGCAAGCCGCCGACGGTGGGCAGCGCCGCGGTGGGGCCGACGGACAGCGTGCCACTCACTCCAGGCGTCAGCCCAGACAGGGCCGCGACGAGGTCCGCCTGCCAGCCGAAGCGCCCGCCGCCCGCCGTGGCGTCGGCACCGCCGCCTTGCACGCGCACGCGCCGCGCCGCGAGGTCGATGCCGCCAGCGAGCGTCGGCCCGAGCAAAGCAGTCAGCGCCGCCTGCACCTGCGCGGCGGCGGCGGCGAGGCGCTGCTGCACCAGCCCCGCCGGGTCGAGCACGAGTTGGTCGAGCGCGCTCGCCACCACGCCGCCGTTGGGCGCGGTGAGGCCGAGGGCCTGCATCAGGCTCGACAGCGCGAGCGACGCGGCCCCTTGCAAGTCGGCCGTGACGCGTTGCACCGCGGCCGACACCAGCACGCGGGCTTCGGGCAGCACCGCGTTGGCCGCCGCGGTGGCCGCGTCGCCGATGCCGGCAGCGTTGCCGAGCACCAGCGCCTCCCAGCTCTGGCCGAAGACGCGCGCATCGTGCAGCACCAGGCGCGCGTTGCCGCCCGCTGCGGCGCCGAGGGGCAGACCCAGCTCCAGCGTCACTGCGCGCAGTTCGAGCTCGGGCGATGCCGCGAGCCAGCCGATGCGGTCGGTGATGCGCAGCGTGAGCCGCAGCTCGCGAATACCGCTGGCGCCGGCCGTGGCGTCGAACGCGAACAGGCCGAGCGACGCGAAGCCATCGATGGCCACCGTGCCACTCGCCAGCGCCGGCAGCGCCCAGCGCAGCCCGGCCTGCACGTCGGTGGCGCGCGGCAGCGATTCGCCGCTTCTTGCCATCGCCCGCGCCGCGAGGCCGGCGGCGACGATGGCGGTCATCGCGCGATCGATCTGCGCCGCATCGACCGCGCCGAACAGCGCCTGCACCCGCAGGCCGGCGCGCACCGCGCGAGCCGGCGCCACCGGCAGGCGCAGGTCGGCAGCCGGATCGGCCAGGGGCGCCAGATCCATCAATGCGCGCACCAGCGCGCGGCCGAGAGCGAGGTCGGCGTCGTCGGGTTCTTCGGAATCGGGTGGCGGCAGCAGGCGGTGCAGCAGCCGCAACGCGTCGGCCGTGGGCTGGATCGACGGCGCGGTCAGCGAGATCGCCGCCAGCGGTGTGCCGAGCAGCAGCAGGTCCTTCACCGCCGGTTGCGCGTCGGCGGTCAGGCGCGCGGCATGGCCGGCGCCGGCGAAGGCGACGAGGGCGATGTCGCCAGACACCGCCGCCAGCGCGTCGAGCAGGCGCGCCAGGCGCGCCGCCTGCTCGGGCGTGCCGTCGGTGGGGCTGGTCGCGGCGCGGCAATCGGCGCGCGAAGCGAGCACCACGTACCAGTCGCCGACCGCAGGCGCTGCGGGCGCAGCGAACATCTGCGGCGCGAGACCGGGTGTCGACAGGTCGACCACGCGTGCGCCCGGTGGCAATGCAATCGCGTCGTTGGCCAGCGCGACGTACACCGTGGTGGCCGGCACGCGGCCTAGCTCGCGCTCGATGTCGAGGGTGGCGACGAGTTGCGCCGCGCCGACGGTGAGCGTGCGCAGCGTGATGCCGGCCGGCGCGCTGGCCGGCGGCACGATACGGCCATCGCCGCCGAGCCAGCGCTGCGCCAGCGCCGCCAGACCGTCTTCGAGCGCGCGGCCGGACACCAGCTCGCGCACCTCGCGCGCGACGCGGCTTTCGGCTCGCAGGGCGGCGGCCAGCGCGGCGGCGCTCAGGCCGTCGAAGCCGGGTCGCCACGCGCGCAGGCTCTCGGGCGCGGCGAAGAGCTGCAGGTCCAGCCCCGCGGGCGGGAACCAAAGCGCCGCCTGCGGCAGATTGGCGCCGAGCGCGAAGCGGTAGGGGTCGTCGGGGTGGCCGGTGCCTTCGACAAAGCCGCGCGCGAATCGGCCGCCGCCGGTGGAGGTGGTGGCGAACAGATCGGCCAGCAGCGACATGGCCTCGTGCGCGCGATCGCTGAGCGCCAGGCGAGGCAGCCAAGCGGCGATGGCGGCGCGGGCGTCGGCCGCGAAGTCGGCCAGACGCAGGCGGGCAAAGCTCTCGGGGTCGCCGCCGGCGTTGCCGTCGTCGGCGATCCAGCCGAAAGCATCGACCAAGCGGCCGAGCAGCCCGCCGCTGAGGCGGCCGAGATGGCCGACGAGCGCCTCGAGGCCGTCCCAGGCCTGTGGCGGCAGGCTCACCGAGCCGTCGGCCGCGATCTGCGGCAGCGCGATCGGCAGCTCCAGGGTCTCGGTCTCGAGCACCAGGTTCGGCGCGCTCAATCCGGCCGTCAGCCGCGTGGCCGGCGACCATGCGAACGCGAGCCCCACATGGTCGGCGCGCAGCGCCAGGCCGCCGTCGAGCTCGAGCCGCGCCTGCGGCGGATTGACGCCGCGCTCGCGCACGGTGAGCGATGCCGCCACGCCCGGCAGCAGCTCGCAGTTTCGCGCTGCGAGGTCGAGCATGGCGATGCCGGCCGCGAAGCGCGTGGCGACGACGGTGCAGCCGCCGCCGAGCGTGTCGACGCTGGTGGTGGCGGCCAGGCCGACGTGCAGCTTCGAATCGATGGCGAAGGCTTCGAGATTCAGCGCTCCAATGAGCGCCAGCCGCCACGGGTCGGCCTCGGTGCCGGCCCCTTGCACCACGGAAGCCGCTTCGGTCGCATCGGCAATCGCGCTGCGCAATTCGCCGAGCACGCTGGCAGCCGCGGCGGGCACGCCGATCAGTTGCTGCCAATAGCCGGCCACCGCGGCCACCGGGTCGGCCATCAATGCCGGCAGCGTGATGGCGCCGACACCGGCCGGTGGGTCGAGCCCGAGCAGCCGGCGCGCAATGCCGAGCGCGCTGCCCAGGCCGGCGAGCAACTCATTGGCGATGGTGTCCACCGTGTTGCCGGCGGCGTCCATCACCGCATCGGGCGAAGTGAGGTCGAGCGTCGCATAGCTGTGGCTGCCGAGCTGCACGACGTCGGCGGCAAGCACGAACACCAGCTTGCGCTGCGCGTCGAGGCCGAAGCCGATGCGCAGCGTGTCGGCGCGTGCCACGGTCGGCGCCGTGAGGTTCAGCACCGGGCTCGCCGTCGTGCCGGCCGCGGCCCACACGCCGAAACTCGGCAGCGCGACGGCGGTGCCGCTGATCAGATCGATGCGCAGCAGATCGGCCCGCGCCTGTACGCGCGCGTTCGCGTTGCCGAGTTCCACGGCGAGCGTCGGCGTGAGCAGCGGGTTGCCGCTCGGGCCGGTGTCGAGATCGACGCCCAGCACGGCGCTGGCGCTGCCGAGCGCGAGCGTGATGCGATCGGCGCCGGGCGTGGCGCCGATCAGGCTGGCGAGGTGAGCCAGCCAGTCGCTGCGGCTTTGTGTGCCGGTGAAGATGCCGCGCACCCAGCCGGCCAGGGCGATCGGGCCCTGCGCGACGAGCTCGGCAATCGGGAAATCGAGCACCGCGTCGCCACTCTTCAAGCCGAGCAGGCCGCCCATTGCCGCGATGGCCGGCGGCGCACCCGCGGCATCGGCCTGCGCCTTGACCAGGCCGAGCACCAGCTGGAGTACCGCGTCGTCGAGCTGATCGGCGCTGTCGGCGGCCACGCGCAGGTCCTGCGGGGCCAGTGCGCCGGGCAGTTGCAGGCCGGCGAGCGCGAGCGCGAAGCGCGGCTGATTCGCGCCGCCCGCGGCGCTGGGCAGGTCGATCTCGAGGCCGATGCCGCCCAGCCGCGCCTGCCCGGGCACCGCCGCTGTGGCGTCGAGCGTCACCTGCGTGGCCAGGCGGATGCGCCCGTCGTTGCTGCCCAGAAGCAGCGGTTCGCTCACCGCGGGCCCGCCGTCCTTCCTGACGCGGAACAGCGGCACCGTGAGCGTGGTCAGCGACACCGGCTCCGGCGCCGCCGTGCGCACGCGCACACCCAGGCCCACATGCAGGCCGTCGGCGCGCCCCTCGTCGAGGGTCAGCGCGAAGAGCAGCGGCGGCTCGGTCACCTCCACCAGCGGCAGCCAGACGACACCGGCCTCGGTGCTGCGGTCGGCGCCGCCGAGCGCGGCATCGACGAAGGCGATCAGGGCTTGCCGCTGGTCGGCATTGCCCAGCATCGACTTCAGCGAGGCCGCGGGGTCGGAAAACCAATCGGCATTGGGGCTGCCGCCCGGCGTGAAGAGGCCCAGCGCGACGGCCAGGTCGCCGAGGATGCCGAGATCGTTCTTGCCGACGGCCATGGCGGCAGACCCTTCAGCGGCGCGTGACGGTGACCGCGGGCTTCAGCCCACTCGAGCCGGCGAAGCGGTGCCGCGCCATCGGCACGATGCCGACACCGCGTGCACCGGCCACCAGTTCCACCGGCACCAGCAGGTTGCCGCGTGCGTCCTTGCCGGTGGCCGCGGCGATGCCGCTGACCATGCCGAGCACACATTGCCAGGCAAAGGCAACGAGCGCGTCGCCCCACAAGTCCACGATCAATTCAGGCCCCGAGGGCCGCCTCGACGCCGCGGCGTACAGGCCCGCCGGCTCATTGTCGGAGCCGACCGCGAACAGCAACTGCACCAAGGCCGCGCCGACCTCGTCGCAACGCACGGCGATGGTGACGTGGATCTGCCCTTCGGCCGCGCGCACGTCGAGTTTGCCGATGTCGATGGCGAGCTGGTTCGCCCCGTCGACCCACACGATCTCGGTGCGCTGCGTCGGTCGCACCAGACCGGCGCCGCGGCGTGCGGCGACGCGTGCGAACTCGGCCAGCTTGGCGCCTTCGACGAACACGGTGTCGAAGACCTCGCCCTCGCGCAACGCCGCCCGCGGCGCAGGCAGGCGCCCCGCGCGTCGCTCGTCCTTGACGAAACGCGAGTACTCGGGGACCACGCCGTCGGCCATCACCTCGCTCCAGTGGGCGCACACGATACGGACAAAGGCACCCGGGTCGCAAGCGGCAGTGCGGTCCTCGAGCCCCGACCCCCCTAGATGCGAAAGTCGCGTGGGCGCGCTTCGCGCGCCGCAGCATGGCGATCCAGCGCGGACACACTGGCGGCGTTGACGACCGCAGGGTGTGTAGCCGCCACGATTTGCATGGAAGGTTCGAAGCCGATGGCCTATCAGAAGGAACAATGGATGTCCTCGTTCGAGGATCAGATGTCCATCCTGCGGCCCCACCTGACGCAACGCGTGCTGACGACCATGGCGTTGCAGGCGTGGCACCGGCTCCGCGCCACCGATCCGATCCAGGCGGCCCGTGTCGTGGCGGCGGATCTGACTGCGCCCGCGCCGGCGGCCAGCAGGCGACGCTGATCCGGCGATGGGTCGGAGATCGCGCGCCGACGCGATCAAGTCGATCCGGTGTTCGGGCTGGACCTTGCCACCGCGGGGCGGCGGCTTCGTCTACTGCGTGCGTCGCGCACCCGTCCTGTACAGGTTGAAGCTCGGAGAGGCGCAGCCTGGGGCCAGCGCGCTGCCTAAGGCCTGTTCACAGGCATCCCGCCCGCGTAGAGTGAACAGGCCCTGATCCTTCAATGCCGTTTCAGCGTCGGTGCCTGCCATCGAGGCAGCGTGTCGCCGCCGCGTCGCAGCACGCGCAGCATGCGCAACGCGGCTTCGCGATCGCGGTAATAGTGGTTGACCAGCCCGGCATCGGCAAAACCGAGCGCACGATAGAAGTTGCGCGCCACTTGGTTGCCGGCGCGCAATTCCAGGCTGATTCGCGCCACGCCGGCCACGCTGGCCGATGCGAACAGCCACTGCATCAAGCGTCGCGCGACACCTTGCCGCTGGACGCGCGGCCGCACCGCCAGCAGCACCAGGTGCGCGCTGTCGTCGCCGAACTGCAGGATGGCAAAACCCGCCAGCCCGACGCGGTCGGTGGCCACCAGGGCCGTCACCTCGGGGTCGGCGATCAGTCGCGCCACCTTGGGGGCGTCGTACCTCCAGCTCAGGCCCATTTCGATCAGATCGCGGGACATCGCGGCAATGGCGGCTGTGCATCCGGCGCCTGAGCCAGTCGAAAGTGCATCGCAGTGTCGGGCATGGCAAGGATTCTGCCAGCCGCAGGCCGGCCGGCGCAGCCGCTAAAGTGCACTCGTCCCCAACTGCGGAATGCGACATGAACGGAGCCGAAAGCCTGGTGCGAACCTTGATCGACAGCGAGATCGACCTGTGCTTCACCAACCCGGGCACATCCGAGATGCATTTCGTGGCCGCGCTCGACAAGCTGCCGGGCATGCGTTGCGTGCTGGGTCTGTTCGAGGGTGTGGTGACCGGCGCCGCGGATGGCTTCTATCGTCTGGCCGATCGCCCGGCCGCGACGTTGTTGCACCTGGGCCCCGGGCTGGCCAACGGCCTGGCCAATCTGCACAACGCCAAGAAGGCGGGCTCGGGCATCGTCAACATCGTCGGCGAGCACGCCACCTTCCACCTGCGCCACGACGCACCGCTGACCGCCGACATCGAGGCCGTGGCGGCGCCAATGTCGCATTGGGTCAGGACCAGCGCTTCGGCCCAGTCCGTGGCGAGCGATGGCGCGCAGGCCGTGGAGGCCGCGCGCGCCGCGCCCGGGCGGATTGCCACACTGATCCTGCCCGCCGACACCGCCTGGAACGAAGCCAATGGCCCGGCGCGCGCGCGTGCCGCCGCGCCGCGCTCCACCGTGTCGAACGAGGCGGTTCGCGCGGCGGCCATGGCGTTGCGCCAGCCTGGCGCCAAGGCCTTGCTGCTGGGCGGCCTGGGGGTGCGCGATGAGGCGCTGCTGTGGGCCGGGCGCATCGCCGCCAAGACCGGCTGCCTGCTGCTGGGCGAATACAACAGCCCGCGTGCGCAGCGCGGCGCCGGCCGCGTGGCCCTCCAGCGGGTGCCCTACGTGGTGGACAGTGCGCTGGCGCTGTTGAAGGACCTGCGCCATGATGGTGCGCGCCGGCGCGAAGCCGCCGGTCGGGTTCTTCGCCTATCCGGGCAAGCCCAGCCTGCTGGCGCCGAGGCCTGCGCCTTCACTGCGCTGGCCGAGGTGGACGAGGACATCGTCGCCGCCCTCGAGGCGCTGGCCGACGAACTCGGCGCACGCGGCTTGCCGCCGGCACAGGTGGCCGAGCGGCGCCCCCGCCGGTTCCGGACGGGCCGCTCACGCTCGACGGCGTGGCGCAGGTGCTGGCCGCGCTGATGCCGGACGATGCCATCGTCGTCGATGAAGCCGTCTCGTCGGGCCGGGGTCTGGCCGGCCCGACCCGCTGTGCCCAGCCGCACGACTGGCTGACGAGCATGGGTGGCGCGATCGGCTACGGCTTGCCGGTGGCGGTGGGCGCGGCGCTGGCCTGCCCGTCGCGCAAGGTCATCGCGCTCGAAGGCGACGGCAGCGCGATGTACACGCTTGCAGGCGCTGTGGACGATGGCACGCGAATCGCTGGACGTGACGATCGTCGTGTTCGCCAACCGCGCCTACCAGATACTGCGCGGCGAATTCGCCAATGTCGGCGCCGGGGCCCCGGGCCAGCGTGCCACCGACATGCTCACGCTCGACCGGCCGGCACTGGACTGGTGCGCGCTGGCGCGCGGCCATGGCGTCGAGTCGGGCCGGGCCGCGACCTGGGCAGTTGGCGCGGCAGATGCAGCGCGGCCTGGCGGCCAGGGGCCGTACCTGATCGAACTGCTGCTCTGACGCGCGCCGGCGAAGCGCCAAACGTTCAGGGCTGGGCCGGGCGCCGTCCGTGCGCCATGAAGAGCGTGCCGCCCAGCAGGCTGCGGGTTTGCAGTGGCCCGATCAGGCGCTCCAGCGCATCCAGGGCTGATGCAGCCCCGCCAGCGAACTGACCGAGCGCAGCGCGGCGGGCAGCACCAGCAGGTTCAGGGCAGCCGGCCCACGGCGGCGCCCATTTCAGGCCGGAGGCCACCAGCCGTCGCGCCGGGCCGCAGGTGCCGCAGCGCATTTCCCAGCGCCTCGTCGCGACTGCATGACGTCGTGCGTGAAGTGGAACAGCGCGCCGTCGGCCTTGCCCGGAATTCGCGCACTCTCCACCGGCGCGCAAACCAGGCTCACATTGCGCCAGCCCCACTGCTGCACCCGCTGGCGAGCGCGTTCGATCATCTCCGGGCTCTGTTCAATGCCGACGATGCGGCCGCTCGGGCCGATGGCGGCCTGCAGCCGTGCGAAGCTCAGCCCGGTGCCGCAGCCCACGTCGAACACGGTATCGCCCGGCGCGGCGGCCCAACCAGGCAACGGCCTACGACGCACGGGCTCGAGCAGGGCCAATTCCAGGTCATAGACGCCGGCCCGCCGGCGGTATTGCGCCAGCGCGGCTTCGCGGTCGGGACCGGGTCTCGCCGGAGGGGCCTTGCCATGGGCTGCCTGATGATCGACTGAGCGCGCGGCATTGTGGCAGGGTGGTGCTCGCAGCAGCAGGATGCGCCGTGATGGCGCCGAAACAGCGCCGCGCAGGCGGTGTCGCAAATTCGAAACGGTTTGCAACCACTTCGGCCCCGGCGCGTCTCCATGTCAACCCCGGGCGGCAGTCGGCGCGTTATCATGTTGCGCCGTGACAACCTCAGCGCGCTTGAGGGGCTGAAATCGCAGCCAAGCTGCTGTTGAAGCTCACTCCAGGCATCTGTGTAATTGCTTGCCGATCAAAACCGTAGGAGAAACTGATCATGAAAAAGACCCTTAGCACGCTCACCGTGGCCGCACTCGTACTTTTCGGCACCCAAGCCGTGATGGCCCAGGATAAGACACGCGCCGAAGTCAAGAAGGAAACTGCTGAAGCCAACAAGGCCGGCCAGATCCCGGGCACCGGCACCGAGCAACAGCCGAAGGACGCCGCCGGCACCGAGTCGCCGAAGCAGAAGGCTGCGACGTCGGACACGACCCGTGCCGACCGCAAGAAGACCACCGCTGAAGCCAACAAGGCTGGCGAGATTCCCGGTACTGGTGTTGGCGAGTCTCCGGCCGACAAGCCGAGAGCACCGACGCCGAAGGAAGCGGCTGCGACTTCGGACACGACCCGTGCTGCCCGCAAGGAGATCCACCGCCGAAGCGAACAAGGCTGGTGAGATCAAGTCGGGTGAAGCCAACCTTCCTGCCAAGCAGAAGTAAGCACGTCCTCAGGCATGCCGGCCTTGGTGCCGGCAGGTGAATATGAACGGCGGTGCTCTCGTGAATCACCGCCGTTGTCGTTTCTTGCGAGAGATTTGACATCGCGATGCCCAAAGTCGATTCAGTTCCTGGTCGCGATCGGGACAGGAGCGAACATGAACAAGACCCTTTGCGCACTCACCGCCGCAGTGCTTGCTCTTGTCGGGCGCGCAGGCCGTGTTCGCTCAGACCGCGTCGCCAGCGCGTGCGGACGTCAAGAGGAGACCGCGAGCGGCCAACAAGGCCGGACAGATCATCTCGCGGCGAAGGCCCGGCCTATGCCCCGCCGATCTCCAAGCAGTCCGAAGTGCCCCGTCCGAGGTGAAGAAGGAGACCGCCGCCGCCAACAAGGCCGGCCAGATCCCCGGCACAGGCGTCGGCGATTCCGCCAAGCAAGCCGGGCACGACTTCGCCAAAGGAAAAGGCTGCCACTTCGGACACGACGCGCGCGGCCCGCAAGGAAACCACCGCTGAGGCCAACAAGGCCGGTGAAATCAAGTCCGGCGAAGCGAACCTGCCCGCCAAGCAGAAGTAATCAGGCGGACCCACCGGTGCGCGCACCGGTGGTCGTTCGAGCGGCGACGATGCCTGGCATCGTCGCCGTTGTCGTTTGGGCAGCCGATCAGCGCAATCGCCCGGCCGGCAGCGCGGGCCGCCACAGGCCAGTGGCCAGGCTGGTGCCGACCAGGATGACGGCGCCACCGATAGCATGCCCACACCGATGCCTCGTCCAGGAACAAGCATCCCCCACAGCAGCGCAAAGGCCGGCACCAGGTAGGTCACGGTGATGGCGCGGGTGGCGCCGAAGTTGGCGATCAGCCTGAAGTACAGCACATACGCCACTCCTGTGCATAGTGCCGACAGGCCAGCGTGGCGACCCAGGCGCCGCGTGCAGGGGTTGATGCGGGCCAGGCCCAGGCCGCGAGCGGTGCCAGCAACAACGCGGCCGACAACTGGCTGCCTGCGGCAATGGCCAGCGGTGGCACGCCCGTCAGGTATGCTTGACGTAGTTGGCCGAAAACCCGTACAGCACGCGGCGGCCAGGCAAGCGCGATGGCCGGTGCCTGCATCGGCCGCGCCGGCGCCGGACTTCCACGCCGATGCGATGCCACACCAGCATCGCGACGCCGCCAGAGCCGATCAGCAGAGCCGGCGTTGCGCGCCGCCGCTGGCTCGGCTCGTGCAGCCAGACGCGGCGACCAGGGCACCGAACAACGGCGCCGTGGCGTTGAGGATGGCCGAAACACCGGCCTCGATCGACAGCGCGGCGTGCGCGAACATGCAAGAAGGGCAGCGCCGAGTTGCACAGACCGACCAGTGCGATCGAGCGCCAGTGGCGGCGCAGCGCCGGGCGGCCGCTGCGCAGCGCCAGCAAGGGCAGTCAGCAGCAGCGCCGCACCGCCGACGCGCAGCGCGGCCAGTGGCGCGGCGCCGAAATCCGGCGCCGCGATGCGCATGAACAGGAAGGATGCGCCCCACAGTGCGCGCCAGCAGCGGCAGGTCGGCGATGTCGCGCGCCTCATGCCGGCGCGCCGTGCTCCGGCCAGGCGCCTTCCAGCTGCAGCAGCGCCTGCTTGCGCGCCAGGCCGCCGGCGTAACCGGTGAGCGAGCCGTCGCGGCCCAGCACGCGGTGGCAGGGCACGATGATCGACAACGGGTTGCGGCCGATGGCCGCGCCGGCGGCGCGCACCGCGCGCGGCGAACCCGCGCGCCGGGCCGCGATCGGCAGTAGGTGCTGGTGCGGCCCCGCTGGCGATCTGCAGCAGCGCGTGCCACACCGCCGTCTGGAAGGGCGTGCCCTGCGCATCCAGCGGCAGATCGAACGCGCCGTCGGGCCGGACCTGCGCCAGTAGTCGCCGAGCTGCTCGCGCGCCGTCGGCGATGAAGGGCTGGCGTGGCGTCCTCGGGCGCGTCCAGCAGCCCGGGGTGGTGCGCCTGGCCGTCGAACCACAGGCCGGCGAGGCCGCGGGCCGTGGCCGCGGCCAGCAGCGGGCCGAGCGGTGAGTCCAGGCGCGCCTGCGCGATCAGATCGGGTCGGGATCATGGTCGGTTCTCCAGGGTCAGCCAAAGGTCGCATCACGGCATAGGCGCGCCACGGCCGCCAGGCCTCGGCACAGCGCTTGCACCTGCGCCACGTCGCGCGTGCCGAGCGCATTGAGCACGCCGATGTCGGTGGCGGCAAAGGCGTCGGGCCAGGCCAGCACGCGCATCGCGATCAGCTGGAGCGTCCATTCGCCGATGCCGGGCAGGGCGCGCAGGGCCTCCAGCGTCGGCTGCAGTCGGCCCGCCCGGTTGCAGCGCGATGCGTCCAGCGGCGACCTCGCGCGCCAGCGCCTGCAACGCGCCGACGCGCTGGCGCACGATGCCCAGCCGGCCGATGCGCGCCGGCGTCGGCGGCGGCGAGGGTCTCGGCGCTCGGGGAACAGCCGCTCCAGACCGGCGAAGGGCGTGTCGATCGCCGTCGCCGAATTCGGCGACCAGCCGCTGCGTCAGCGTACGCGCCGCAGCCACGGTGACCTGCTGGCCCAGCACGATGCGCACCGCGGTTTCGAAGCCGTCCATCGCGCCGGGCACGCGCAGGCCCGGGCGTGCCGGACCCGGCAGCGCTGCCGAGGCAGGGGTCGATCTGCGCCGGGTCGGCATCCAGATCGAAGGCCGCGGCGCAGGCGCTGCAGGATCGCGCCCACCGCCGGCATCAGCGGCGGCGCAAGCGTGACGTGCAGCTCATGGCGCTGCGGCACGAAGCGACACTCCAGCCAACCCTGCAACTGCTGGCCATGGTGCGGCCAGGCCAGCGTGCGCCGTATTGCCGCGCCATCGACCGCCTCCACGCCCGGCAGGCAGCGCTGCGCCAGGAAGCCGAGCACGCCGTCGATGTCGTAGGGCGGCCGGTAGGCCAGCCGCAATGCGCCCGCGCTCGCGAGCCTGCGGCGGGCGCTGCGCGGCTTCGCGGCGCAGCGTGCTCGGGTTCATGCGGTAGCGCTGCACGAAGACGGCGTTGAAGCGCCGCAGGCTGCCGTGGCCGCTGGCCAGCGCCACCTGCGTGACCGGCATGTCGGTGTCGGTGAGCAGTTGCTTGGCCAGCAGCAGGCGCTGCGTGCTGAGATAGTCGATCGGCGTCACGCCATGCGCTTGCTGGAAGATGCGGCGCAGGTGCCGGTCGGTGACGCCGAGGCGCTGCGCAATCTGCGGCAGGTAGACATCGCTGCCCTGCTGGGCCGCCTGTTCGATCATCCGTGCGGCCTGCATCGGCCAATGCCTGCGACGAATCCACCAGCGACAGTCCCGGTGCCAGCTCGGGCCGGCAGCGCAGGCAGGGGCGGAAGCCCTGCTGTTCGGCGCTGGCGGCATTGGCGAAGAAGCGGCAGTTGCGGCGCAATGGCGTGCGCACCCGGCACACCGGCCGGCAATAGATGCCGGTGGAAGTGACGCCGACGAACAGCCGCCCGTCGAAGCGTGCGTCCCGTGTGGTCAGCGCCAGGTAGGCGGCGTCGTCGTTCAAGTCCCATGGCTTGGATGATAGGTTTCGCGCCGTCGCGGACTCGCCGTTTTCGGACCTGTCCTTCCCTCCGGGCATCGCTGCCTACAATCCGCGCCACTTGCGAAAGGGAAGCGTTGCGCCATGCGGGTTGATGCGTCCGTGTTCAAGGCCTATGACATCCGCGGTGTCGTTGGCCGCGGCATCGACGAGGCCTTTGCCGAGCATCTCGGACGCGCCTTCGGCTCGGCGGCGATCGCCGCCGGCGAGCGCGCCGTGGCCGTCGGTCGCGACGGACGGCTGTCGGGGCCGGCGCTGGCGGCTGCGCTGATTCGCGGCCTGGTCTCGACCGGGCTGGACGTGGTGGACCTAGGCGCGGTGACCACGCCGATGCTGTACTACGTCGCGGCGACGCGCGCCGAGCATGGCTGCCGCAGCGGCATCCAGGTCACCGGCAGCCACAACCCGAAAGACTACAACGGCTTCAAGATGGTGCTGGCCGGCCGCGCGATCTTCGGTGCGGACATCCAGGGCCTGCGCCGACGCATCGAGGCCGAGGCCTACACCCAGGGGGCCGGGCGCAGCGCCGCGATGCGACATCGAGCGACGAATACCGTGCGCGCATCGTCGGCGACAGCCACCGGCGCGGCCGCTGAAGATCGTCGTCGATTGCGGCAACGGTATCGCCGGCGCCAGCTCGCCCGGCATCCTGCGCGCGCTGGGCAACCAGGTGATCGAGCTCTACAGCCAGGTCGATGGCAACTTTCCCAACCACCACCCGGATCCGAGCAAGCCCGAGAACCTGGCCGACTTGATCCGCGAGGTACAGCGCAGCGGCGCCGAACATCGGCCTGGCCTTCGACGGCGATGGCGACCGGCTGGGCGTGGTCACGCGTGACGGCCAGATCATCTATCCCGACCGGCAATTGATGCTCTTCGCCCGCGATGTGCTGCAGCGCCATCCCGGCGCGACGATCATCTTCGATGTCAAGTGCTCGATGCACATGGCGACCGCGATCCGCCGCGCCGGTGGCGTGCCACAGATGTGGATGACCGGGCATTCGCTGATCAAGGCCCGGCTCAAGGAAAGCGGCGCGCCGCTGGCCGGCGAGATGAGCGGCCACATTTTCTTCGCCGAGCGTTGGTACGGCTTCGACGACGCCACTTACAGCGCGGCGCGCTTGCTGGAGATCCTGTCGCGCAGCGCGAGTCCGAGCCAGGTGCTCAACGCGCTGCCCACCAGCCACAGCACGCCCGAGCTGAACGTGCCTTGCGCCGAGGGCGAGCACCATCGCGTGATCGAGCGACTGCGCGAGGTCGCCCGCTTCGAGGGTGCCGATGAGATCATCACCATCGACGGCTTGCGCGCCGAGTTTCCCGACGGCTTCGGCCTGGTGCGCGCGTCCAACACCACGCCGGTGCTGGTGTTGCGTTTCGAGGGCGACAGCGCGGCGGCGCTGGAGCGCATCCAGGCGCAGTTCATGGACGGCGCTGCATGCCGTCAAGCCCGACGCGACTGATCGCCACGGCGGCGCATTGAGCGCGGCCGCTGCCGTTGCCGGCGCGCGGCCGATGAAGTCGCTGGCTGGGTCCGCTTCGGCTACTCGACGCTGCTGCGCCTGCTTCACGCCGGCCTATCTGCTGCGGCTGTGGTGGCGCGGCCGGCGCGAGCCCTTGTACCGGCACGCGATCGGCCGAGCGGCTGGGCTTCGGCCCGCACGACGCCGTCGGTGGCGCGCTGTGGCTGCATGCGGTGTCGCTCGGCGAGACGCGTGCCGCCGCTGCGCTGGTGCAGGCGCTGCGCGGGCAACGGCCGGGGCTTCGCTTGCTGCTGACGCACGGCACGGCCACTGGGCGGCAAGCCGGCGCGGCACTGCTGCGCGATGGCGATGCGCAATGCTGGTTGCCCTGGGACACGCCCGGTGCGGTGCGTCGCTTCCTGCGCCGCCAGCGGCCGGTGGTAGGGGTGCTGATGGAAACCGAAATCTGGCCGAACCTGCTGCACGCAGCGCATGCCGTCGGCGTGCCGATGGTGCTGGCGAACGCGCGCCTGAGCGAAAAGAGCCTGGCCAAGGCCGAAGCGCATCCGCGCCTGATCGCGCCGGTGGCCGGCATACCCCAACGCGTGCTGGCGCAGACCGAGGCGACGCGCGAACGCTTGCGCCAGGCCGGTGCGCGCGCGAGGTGCCAGGTCGTCGGCAACCTGAAGTTCGATGTCAGCCCCAACCCGAAGCTGCTGGCACGCGGGCTGCAATGGCGGCAAGCGCTGGCGCGGCCGGTGGTGCTGGCGGCCGTCACGCGCGACGGCGAAGAGATGCCGTTGCTGCAGTGCTGGCAAGGGCTGGATACGCCGCGGCCGCTGCTGCTACTGGTGCCGCGCCATCCGCAGCGCTTCGACTGCGTCGCCGCGATGGTCGAGGACTTCGGCTTCGCGCTGCAGCGTCGAAGCAATTGGGGAGCGCTGCCGCCCGCCGATGCGATGGGCGCCGATGTCTGGCTCGGCGACACGCTGGGCGAGATGCCGCTGTACTACGGCGCGGCCGACGTGGCGCTGCTGGGCGGCAGCTTCGCGCGCCTGGGCGGGCAGAACCTGATCGAAGCCGCTGCCTGCGGCTGCCCGCTGCTGATGGGGCCGCACACCTTCAACTTCGCTGATGCGGCCGAGATGTCGATTGCAGCGGGCGCTGCGCTGCGCGTGGCCGACATCGACGAGGCGGTGGCGCGTGCCGTGGCGCTGGCCCACAACCCGGCGCGCAACGATTGGGTGCAGCGTGCTTTCGCGTTCGCCGCAGCGCACCGCGGCGCGGCCGAGCGCATGGCGAGCGAGGTGCTTTCGGTGATGGATCGGCGCTGAGCCTGCGCGCTACTTGGCCAGCAGGCGGTTCACCGCGTTCAGGTCGTTGGGCGTCAGCTGGCCGGAGGCTTGGCGCAAGCGCAAGCCCGCCCACCAGCACGTCGTAGCGCGACTTGAACAGATCGCGCTGCGTCTGGAACAGCTGCGTCTGCGCGTTCAGCACGTCGATGTTGACGCGCACGCCCACCTTGTAGCCCAGCGTCGTGGCTTCCAGTGACAGCAGGCTGGAGGCTTCGGCCGCCTCCAGCGCTTTGACCAGCGCCTCGCCCGACCGCACGGTGAAGAACGCCAGGCGGGTATTCTGTGCGACGGTGCGGCGGGCGTTGTCCAGTTCGTCGCGCGAGCGTTGCGCCAGCGAGCCGGTCTCCTTGATGCGGTTCTGCACGATGCCGCCGGTGTACAGCGGCCAGTTCAGCTCGATGCCGATCGACCCGGTGCGCGTCGTGCCGGGGATGATCGAGTCGCCGGTCGCGTAATTGGCGCTCAGCGAGGCCACGGCATCCACCGTCGGCAACTCGCCGGCCTTGGCCTTGTCGATCTCGAGCTGGGCCACCTCGTAGGCACTGCGCGAGCGGATGACCTGCGGGTGCACCGTATCGGCGATGTTGACCCACTGCTCAACGTTGTCGGCGTGACCGGTGGCAGCATCACCGGCGCGACCAGCGACAGCGGCTCGATGTC
Source organism: uncultured beta proteobacterium (assembly GCA_963837675.1). Taxonomy (GTDB): domain Bacteria; phylum Pseudomonadota; class Gammaproteobacteria; order Burkholderiales; family Burkholderiaceae_C; genus Rubrivivax. The sequence continues at coordinate 69,656 of CAWIOH010000019.1, forward strand.
GCGACGTCCGACCAGGGTGCCGAGCACGATGCGCCGGTTGCGCAGATCGATGTCGGCGGCGATCTCCTGGGCCGAGGCCAGGTCGGCACGCGCCTGGGCTTCGCGCGCATCGGTGATTGTTGCCGTGCCGACTTCGAAGTTGCGCTTGGCGGAAGCCAATTGCTCCAGGATCGCGGCCTTGCTCACGCGCGTGAGCTTGGCCGTGTCACGCGCCGCCAGCACGTCGAAATAGGCTTGCGTGACACGGATGATGAGATCCTGCTCGGCCGATTCGAGCTCGGCCCGCGCTGCCACCAGCGACACCTTGGCCTGTTCGATGGTGACGTGTTGGCACGGTTGAACAAGCGGCAACCGGCCGTTTACGCCCGTCTGCAGCGCGTTGTTGTCGCCACTGCGGCCCTGCGGCAGGTCGATCTGCGTGGCCACACCCTTGGCGTTGGCCGCCACATAGGGCAGTGCCAGGCCCTTGGCTTGCGCTGCCCGGTACTCGGCCGCTTCGGCCTGCGCGCGTGCAGCCTGGAAGGTGGCATCGTAGGCGCGCGCAGCGTCGAACAACTCGTTCAGGCTCTGTGCCTGGGCCGGGCCGGCCACCAGCCAGGCACAACAGCGCCATCAGCAGGCCCAGGGCGATCGCGCAGAAAACGGCGGCTGGGGCCGCAGTCGTTTCATGGTCGTTCGAACTCATCCGGTGTTGAGGCGAGGTTCGAGGAGCTCGATGCGGGGAGGCAGACATGTGGAGGAAGCGTCGCTCGGTGGCATCAGAAGCTGAATCGTTCGCTGATCCGGGAAGGACTGCAGGCGCGGCGCCACGGTGTCGAACAGATCGACTTGTGACCACGACTGTTCGTCCACCCGCGTGTGCAGTTGCGCGCGCATCACCGGCTCGTCGCCGACGATGGCCACAAGCCGCCCGCCGGTCTTCAACTGTTCCAGCAGCGTGGCGGTACCACCGCCACCGAGCCCGACAGCACGATGGCATCGAAAGGCGCATCGCCGCGATAGCCCTGTGCGCCGTCGGCGCGGCGCACCAGACGTTCGTCACGCCGGCGTTGCGCAGGTTGTGCTCGGCCATGCGCACCAGCGTTTCCGACAACTCCAGGTCGTGACCTGCCGTGTGCGAAGGCCAGCAGCGCCGCCATGAAGCCCGATCCGGCGCCGACTTCCAGCACGTGTTCGTGGCGCTGCAGCTGCAGTTCCTGCAGCAGCCGCGCCTCGACGCGCGGCGCCAGCATGCATTGGCCGTCGGGCAGCGGCACTTCCATGTCCATGAAGGCCATCGAGCGGTAAGCCGGCGGCACGAAATCCTCGCGCTTGACCACCGCCAGCAGCGACAGCACCTGCGGGTCGAGCACATCCCAGGGCCGGATCTGCTGTTCGATCATGTTGAAGCGGGCTTGTTCGATGTCCATGCGCGGAGTCCGTTGAAAGCCAGGTGCTGCGGGGCTGCGCAAATTCTAGGGGCTGACCACCGGCGCCGGTGTGCGGCCGCGCCAGCGCCGCCGTGCCCAGGCGGACAGGTCGTCGAGATAGCAATACACCACAGGCACCACCACCAGCGTCAGCAGCGACGAGGTGATGACACCGCCGATGACGGCCTGGCCCATCGGCGCGCGCTGTTCCGAGCCTTCGGTCAGCGCCAGCGCCAGCGGCAGCATGCCGAAGATCATCGCCAGCGTCGTCATCAGGATCGGGCGAAGCCGCACATGTGCGGCATGCAGCAGCGCGGCCGAGCGCTCCATGCCGGCCTCGCGCGACCCGTCCGCACGAACCATGCCCTCGCGGGCACGGATGGCAAAGTCGATCAGCAAGATCGCGTTCTTCGTCACCAGCCCCATCAGCATGACCACGCCGATGATCGAGAAGATGTTCAGCGTGGAGCGGAACAGCAGCAGCGCCAGCACCACGCCGATCAGCGTCAGCGGCAGCGAGCACATCAGCGCCAGCGGCTGGATGTAGCTGCGGAACTGGCTGGCCAGAATCATGTAGATGAAGATCACGCCCAGCCCCAGCGCCTGCACCGCGTAGGCGAAGCTCTCCTGCATGTCCTTGGTCGATCCGCCGAAGCGGTAGCCATAGCCCGGCGGGAAGGCCGTGTCGTCGAGCAGCGCACGGATGTCGGATGCCACCTGGCCCGCAGCGCGACCGGAGACGTTGGCGGTGATCTCGACCTCGCGGTTCATGTCGCGGCGGTTGATCTGGTTGGCGCCGGTGGATTCCTCCACCGCTGCCACCTGCGACAGCCTCACGATGCGCGGGCTGCCGTCGGCATTGCTGCCCACCGTCAGGCCCAGGCGCTCGATGTCGGCGCGGGTGTTGCGCGATTCGGGCGCCAGGCGCACCTTGACGTCGTAGTTCTGCTCGTCCTCGGCGCGCCAGTTGCCCAGCGTCTGGCCGGCCACCAGGGCGCGCAGCGCGGCGGTGATCGTGCCCACGCCCAGGCCCAGGTCGGATGCCGCGTCGCGCTTGACGACGATCGACACCTCGGGCTTGTTCGGCTTGGAACTGGTGTCCAGGTCCACCAGGCCGGGCACGGCGTTCAGCTTCGGCAACAGGGTCGCGGTCAGCCGCTGCAGTTCGCGCAGGTCGGTGCCCTGCAGCGACACCTGCAAGGGCTTGCCGGCACCCACCGCGTCGAGCAGGCCCACGTGCGTGACGGTGATGCCCGGCACCGCGGCCAGGCGCTGGCGCAGCGGCACCGACATCTGATCGACGTTCAATCGGCGCTGGTTTCGATCGACCAGGCGCACATAGACCTGCACCGTGTTGCGGCCCAGCACCTGGCCGGTGTTGATCGTCGACACGGTGTAGAGCACCTCGGGCTGCTCGCGGATGATGGCTTCGACCTGGCGCGTCTTCGCCTCGGTCAGTTCCAGCGACGAGCCGACCGGCGTGTAGAAGTTGACCAGCGTCTCGGAGTAGTCGGCCTTGGGCACGAACTCGGTGCCGATCAGTGGCAGCAGCGCGAAGCTGCCGGCAAAGGTGGCGCCGCGCCAGTGCCAGCGTGGCGAGCTGGTGGCGCAGCGACCAGGCCAGGATCGATTCGTACTGCCGGCCCAGCCAGTGCGAGAAGGCATCCACTGCGCCGGTCAAGCGGCCGATCGTGCGGTCGTACCAGTTCCTGCGCGCGTTCGGCTGGCCCTCGGCATGGATCGACGGGTCGTGCCAGACACTGGACAGCATCGGGTCGAGCGTGAAGCTGACGAACATGCTGATCAGCACCGCACTGACGATGGTGATGCCGAACTCATGGAAGAACTTGCCGATGATGCCGCCCATGAAGCCGATCGGCAGGAACACCGCGACGATCGACAGCGTGGTGGCCAGCACCGCCAGGCCGATCTCCTGCGTGCCGTCGAGCGCGGCGTCATGCGCGCTCTTGCCCATCTGCACATGGCGCACGATGTTCTCGCGCACGACGATCGCGTCGTCGATGAGCAGGCCCGACGCACAGGCTCAGCGCCATCAGCGTGACCATGTTGATCGAGAAGCCGAAGATGTACATCACCAGGAAGGTGCCGATCAGCGCGATCGGCAGCGTCAGCCCGGTGATGACGGTGCTGCGCCAGGAGTTCAGGAACAGGAACACGATGCCGACCGTCAGCAGCGCGCCTTCGAGCAAGCGTGCGCTTGACGTTCTTCACCGACACGCGGATCGGCCGCGAGTTGTCGCGCACCACGTCCAGCGCCATGCCCGAAGGCAGTTGTGCGCGCAGTTGCACCGCCACCGCGTTCAGCCCATCGACCACGTCGATGGTGTTTTCGCCTTGCGACTTGCGCACCTCCAGCAGCAGTGTGCGCTGGCCATTAAACAGCGCCAGGTTCTCCACCTCCTCCGGCCCGTCAACGATCTCGGCCAGTTGCCCCAGGCGCACCGGCGCGCCCGCCTTGCGCGCGACGATGATCTGCTCGAAGTCCTCCGGCCGCGGATGCGTGCGTCGATCTTCAGCACCTTTTCGGTTTCGGCAGCGCGCAGCGTGCCGGCGGGCAGTTCCTGGTTGTCGGCGCGCACGGCGGCCAGCACCTGCTCCACGCCGATGCCCATCGCGTCCATCGCCGCCGGGCGCAGGTAGATATTGATCTCGCGCTTGCGTGCGCCGACCAGCGTCACCGAGCCGACGCCGCGCACGTTCTCCAGGCGCTGGCGCACGACCTGGTCGGCGAAGGTGCTCAGCTCCTGCTGGCTGCGCTGGCCGTCGGGCGAGGTCAGCGCCAGCGAGAAGATCGGGCGGCTGGCCGGGTCGAAGCGCGAGACGCGCGCGTCCTTCACCTCGTCGCGCAGCAGCGGGCGCACCGCGGCCACCTTCTCGCGCACGTCGTCGGCCGCCTTGCGCCCGTCCATGTCCAGATTGAACTGCGCGATCACCACCGAGCTGCCTTCGTAGGAGCGCGAGGACAGCTGGTTGATGCCGGCCACCGTGTTGATCGCCTCCTCGATCTTGCGCGTGACCTCGTTTTCGACGATCTCGGGCGACGCGCCGGGGTAGTCGATCTGCACCACCACGGTCGGGAAGTCGATGTCGGGGAACTGATCGACCTTGAGCCGCTGGTACGAGAACAAACCCAGCACGACGAACGCCACCATGACCATCACGGCCATCACCGGGTTGCCGATCGCGACGCGGGTGAACCACATGGGTGGGTTGCGGCGTGTCAGCGCGCGGCGCTGGGGGCCGCGGCGGCGCCGACGCGCACGTCCGTGCCGTCGCGCACCGTGCCCACGCTGCCGACCAGCACCTGGTCGCCATCGGCCAGGCCCTGCAGCACCTCGACGGCTTCACCCGCCGCGTCTGGCCGCGCGGGCCCAGGCTCAGCGCCCGGTGCTCGACGCGCGTGCCGTTCAGCCGCAACGCGTAGGGCTGGGCCTGGTCGTTGCGCACCGCGCTCAGCGGCAACGTCACAGCGGTTCGGCGTTCCAGCTCGATGCTGCCGCGAGCGAACAGTCCCTGGCGCAGCGCAGGGTGGGGCTGCAGCTCCAGATACGCCAGCACGCTTCGCGAGCCCGGCTGCGCGCTGGGATTGATGCGCACCACGCGCGCCTGGACGCCGCCGTCGATGCCATCCACCTGCAGTTGCGCCACCGCGCCGACGCGCAGCTTGCCAGCGTCTTCGGGCGGCACGCTGGCCTGCAGTTCGAGCCGCGACAGGTCGACGATTTCCAGCAGCCGCGCATCCACCGGCACACGCTCGCCCGGCTGCACCAGCCGCTGCGCGACGAAGCCGGCTGATCGGCGCGGTCACCGTGGCGTCGCCACGCGCCTTGCGTGCCAACTCCATGCCGGCCAGCGCGGCCTGCAGCGTGGCCATCGCGCCGGCATCGTTGGACACGGCGTTTTCCATCGCCGTGGCCGAGATGAAACCCTGCGCCATCAGCGACTTGTTGTTCTGCAGCGCGCGTTGCGCTATGTCCAGTTGCGCGCGGGCGGCCTGCGCCTGCTGGTCGGCCTGGCGCAAGCCGCAGGTCGAATTCGATGGTGTCCAGCTGCACCAGCAATTGGCCGGCGCGCACGCTGTCGCCTTCGCGCACCGCCACGGATCTTGACTTCGGCCGCGACGCGGGCCTTGACGAAGGCGCTGTTCACCGCCACCAGGCTGCCCGACACTTCCAGCGTGCGCGTCAGTTCGCCGCTGCGTACGGTGACCAGGTCGGTCGGCGCCAGTTCCAGCAGCGCGGGGGCCTTGACGCGGCAGCGCGGCACGGGCGGTGCCGTCTGGCGCGAGGCCAGCCAGCGTGTGGCGCCGACGCCGACGGCGGCCACGGCCAGCCCGATCAGCGTCCAGCGGTGCCCGCGATTCATGCGATTTCCTTGCGCGGTTGCCGCCGTGCTGCCGCCATTCGGCGCTGTCTGCAGTCCCCGCAGCATCAGGTCGATGTGGGTGTCGATCAGCACTTCGGCATCGAGCGTCGGGCCGATCACGGCGCAGGCGCCGATCGAATGCTTGTGCAGGGCCAGGAACAGCAGCGGCGCAATCAGCGTGTGCGTCGCCTCGGCCAAGGCCACGGCGCGGAACTCGCCGCGATCGATGCCACGTTGCAGCGTCGCGGAAATCAGCCGTTGCGCCGGGATGACCACCTCGTCGCTATAGAACTTCGCCAGTTCGGGGAAGTTGCGCACTTCGGCGACGATGATCTTGAAGATGCCGCCGGCCGGGGTGCTGCCGACCCGTTGCCACCAGCTTTGCATCAGGCGCTGCAGCAGCGCCGCGCTGGGGCCCTCGAAGTGGTCGACGATCTGCTGGCCTTCGGCGATGAGGCCGACAGGCGCGTGCGCACCACCGCCTTGAAAAGCTCCTGCTTGCTGGGAAATAACAGGTACAGCGTGCCTTTGGACACACCTGCTCGCGCGGCCACTTCTTCGCTGCGCGTGGCGCTGAAGCCCTTTTCGACAAACAGCTCCAGCGCCGCCTGCAGCAATTCCTGCGGTCGCGCTTCCTTGCGCCGGTGGCGCGAAAGGGTGCTGCAAGGGAGGGGGTGGCAGCCATCGCGTTATTGACCAATGGTCAGTAATGTAGCGCAAGCCAGTGCTGCGAGCCGCTCGGCCAGGGCGGTAAAGAATCGCAAAGCGAAGGCCCCGCAAGCCGGCCGGATGGGGCCGCATCCCTAGAATCGGCGCCATGGTGCGTCACGAAGCAAAGGCTCGACTGAACCCGCGAGGGGGAAGGAGGGCTGCTGCATGCTGCGCATGTCCAACGGGTGAGAGTCCCGTCCCGGTAGGCGTCGGAGCGCCGGGTAGCAGGCCCCAGGTAGTGGAGGGAGACCTCCATGCCCGAGCGGGGTGTCAAAAGCCCGTGAGGCGGCGCGAGCCGCGCAGCGGGGAGCAAGCACGCGGGCCGCAACATGAAGTGAAGCCTGCAGCCTCGACAGATTTACAACCCGCAGGCCGAGCCGCTCATGTCACGGCGAAGGCAACATCACCTGGGCGAGATCCGAAGCGCGAAGGTGACTGCGGCGGGGTATGGGGCGCAGCACGTGTGCAAGGACAGGTGTGGAACGTGAGAGGCCCGTCTGCGCGGCCCTTGTCAGGGCAAGCGAGCTCGTATAAGCCCAAGGCGAAGTCGAGAAGTGCGCAGCGGGAGTCCGAGGGGATCGTAGTACCGGACGGGGCGACAGTCTCGACGAAGGCCGTGGGGCAAAACGCGGCTGGAGGGAAGGGTCCCTGCGGTGGTCATGCTGATGGAGCGGGTAAGCGCGAGGGAATGGCCGGCGAGACCGGACCTAACGACCCCGGCGGACGCGAGTCCGACGACAAAGTGCGACAACTGCAAAGGCAGCTCTGGGCCGCAGCCAAGCGGGCACCGGGTGGGCGCGTGCATGTGCAGTATCCAGCCGCCAGGGGTGACGCCCTGGGGGTGACATGTCAGGCGAATGCCACTCCGGCGCAGTCTCTGCCCGACAGGGCAGGGCCGCACAATGCTGCGCGCCGACGACCACTGGTAAGCCGTGTGCGGGAAATCCGCATGCACGGTTGTGCGTCCAGCGAAGGCTGGCGTGTTCAGCGGGAGATAGACCTGCCGGGGCAAAAATCAGAAGCCCCGTAGCTTGGATAGCAGGGAGGAGGGAAACCGATGTTCTGAAGCCTATCGACAGACCTTCCTTAGGGAAGGTGCGAGTCACCGGGCCGTAACGAAAGTGAACGCAGATGTGGCCTCGAAAATGCGAAACCCCGAAGGCCGAGCCTGCAACCGAGAGGCGAAGGCAGCATGGGCAGCTGAAATCTGATCGACGCGGCTGATCCACTTCGGCGGGGTTGAAGCGACGGCACGGTGACAAGGACAAGCTAAGCAACTGGAGAAGCCCTCCTCGTCCCGGTGCGAAATCGCCGGAGCAAGGTAGGTCCTATAACCGGTGACCCCGGGAAGTGGGCTGAAGGCGAGAGGGTGGCGGACGGGTCCGCGGTAGTGATGAAGCCGGGTAATGCCGGTGGAGCGAAGGGGCCCTGCTGCGTTGTAACTCCTCCGACAACATGGAAGGCAAGGACGAGATGACAAAGGCGTCCGGTAGTTTGCAGGACCTGAGGCGGGGGCTATACGTCAAGGCGAAGGCTGAACCGTCTTGGCGTTTCTGGGGGTTGTACGTTCACGTGTGCAAGATGGAGACGCTGCAAGAGGCGTACGCGATGGCCAAGAAGAACAACGGCGCGCCGGGCATTGACGGCGTGACGTTCGAGGCCATCGAGGCGCAGGGCGCAGAGGCGTTTCTTGAGCAGATACGGGACGAACTGACCGAGCGCACCTACATGCCGATGCGGGCGCGGAAGAAGGAGATACCGAAGGACGGGGGCAAGGTCCGCGTCTTGTCGATCCCTTCCATCCGTGACCGCGTGGTTCAGGGTGCGCTCAAGCTGATACTGGAGCCGATCTTCGAGGCTGACTTCCAGCCTGGGTCGTACGGGTATCGCCCGAAGCGGACAGCGCATGAAGCGGTGAAACGCGTCGCGGAGGCGATCGTTCAGCAAAAGACGTGCGTGATCGATCTGGATCTGCGGGCCTACTTTGACACCGTGCGGCATCACCTGCTGCTCGACAAAGTGGCACTGCGGGTTCAGGACGACGACGTGATGCATTTGCTGAGGCTGATCCTCAAGGCATCGGGCAAGTTGGGCGTTCCGCAGGGTGGGGTGATCTCACCGCTGCTCAGCAACATCTATCTCACCGAGGTGGATAGGATGCTGGAACGTGCCAAAGCCGCCACCACCTATGGTGGGTACTGCGCAGTGGAGTACGCGCGGTTCGCCGATGACTTGGTGGTCCTCGTGGACGACCACCCGCGTCATGCTGGCTGAAGGAAGCGGTGCCCAAGCGGTTGCGGCAGGAGTTGGCCAAACTGCAAGTCGAGGTCAATGAAGAGAAGAGCACTACCGTTGAGCTGGCCCGAGGCGAGAGCTTCGGGTTCCTGGGGTTCGACTTCCGCCGCGTCCGCTCCCTCGGGGGCGCCTGGCGGCCACAGTACACGCCCAAGCTGAAAAAGCGCACGGCGCTGCTGGCGAAGCTGCGGGAGGTCTTTCGACGCTTCGGCTCCCAACCGGTGGGTCGGGTGATCGAACTGATCAATCCGATCCTGCGGGGCTGGGTGAACTACTTTGCGGTGGGACACTCCAGCCAGTGCTTCAGCTTCATTCAAGACTGGGTCGAGACGAAGGTCAGGCGACACATGATGCGATCCCGGAAACGCCAGGGCTTCGGCTGGAAGAGGTGGAGTAGGCAATGGCTGTACGAGACGCTGGGGCTATTCAATGGCTACCGGGTCCGCAGTCGTGCGCCGAAAGCGTCCCCAGCATGATAGGTCTCATAACCCTTGACGCGAAGCACGCAGGAGAGCGTGGTGCGGGAAAACCGCCCGCTACGTTCGACGAGGCGGGGGCTGGAACCGTGACGATGGCAGCCGGACTGAGGGCCAGTGCGAAAGCACTGGGAAACCACCGGAGCCTAATGTCGGCGCGCCAGCCCTCGACCCTACTGAGCGGGGGTGTTGGCTTCTGTTGTCGACCTTCGGGCCTGAAACGGGCCAACGTCTACCAATGAAGACATCGCGTTGGGCGGCCCTGGCGCTGCTGCTGGCGGCCCTCGGCGGGGCGCTGTGGTGGAGCTTTTTCCGCGCCGTCGAGCCCGACACCAGCTTCCGCACCGCGAAGATCGAGCGCGGCAACTTGCAGGCGGCGGTGTCGGCCACCGGCACCGTCACGCCGGTGCGGCAGGTGCAGATCAGCTCGCAGGTGTCGGGGCAGATCAAGGAGCTGCTGGTCGATTTCAACAGCCCGGTGAAGCAAAATCAGCTGATCGCGCAGCTGGATCCCGAGACCTTCGAATACCGCGTGCGCCAGTCCACCGCCGACGTCGAGGCGGCCCGCGCCTCGGTGCTGACGGCCCAGGCGAATGTGCAGAGCGCGTTGGCGCAGGGGGCCCGTGCCCAGGTCGATGTCGGCGAGGCGCAGCGCGACCTGCAACGCAAGCAGGATCTGCTGGCGCGCAACTTCATCTCCTCGGCCGAACTCGACAGCGTCAAGGCCAAGGCGGCGTCGCTGGTCGAGGCAGCCAAGGTGGCGGTGGCGCAAGTGGACGTGGCCCGCGCGCAGGTGCAAAACGCGCAGGCCATCGTGAAGCAGCGCGAAGCCCAGTTGCAGCAGGCGCGGGTCGATCTCGAGCGCACGATGATCCGCTCGCCGGTCGATGGCATCGTCATCAAGCGCAGTGTCGAAGTCGGCCAGACGGTGGCTGCCAGCCTGCAGGCGCCGGAACTGTTCGTCATCGCGCGCAACCTGTCGGACATGCAGGTCGAGGCGTCCATCGACGAAGCCGACATCTCGCGCGTGCGCGACGGCCAGAAGGTCAGCTTCACGATCGACGCCTTTCCTGGACGTAGTTTCGACGGCGAGGTGCGTCAGGTGCGCAAGGCGGCCGTGTCGGCGCAGAACGTGGTGTCCTATACCGTCGTCGTGGGCTTCGCCAACCCGGACTCGCTGATGCTGCCGGGCATGACCGCCAACGTGCGCATCATCACCGAAACCCGCGATAGGGTGCTGAAGGTGGCCAACGCCGCGCTGCGCGTGCGCATCGTCGGCGTCGAGCCCCCAGCCGCCGCCAGCGCCGCCGCGCCGGCCCCGGCCGCGCGAACCGGCGCGGCGCTGGGCTGGGCCTGGCCGCGGGCGATGGCCCAGGGCGCCCCGGGACGCGCGGGAGCGCTGCGCGAGCGACTGGTCGATGGCCTGCAGCTCGACGGCGCGCAGCAGGGTCGGCTGGACCAGGTGCTGGCCGAGATGCGGCCGGACTTCATCGCGCTGCGCGATTTTCCCGAGGAGCAGCGGGCCGCCGCACGCGCCCAGCTGATGGACAGCTTGCGCGGGCGCATCAATGCCTTTCTGACACCGGCGCAGCGCGAGGCCTATGTCAAGCTGCAAACGCAGGCGGCCGAAGCCCGCGCTGCGGCGGGCGCGGGGTCGGCGGGCCAGGCGACGGTGCCGTCCGCGCTGGAGTCATCCTCTGCGACGGCCGGAGCATCCGCCGCGCCGCCGCCGCGACCGGCGACGCCCGCACCGGCGCAGGCCGCCGCGCCCGACGCTCCGGCGAGTGGGCCACTGGGCGAGTTTCGCAAGCGGCTGATCGCCGAACTCGGCCTGACGCCGGAGCAGGCCGCCCAGGTGGACGCGGTGATCGCGGCGCAGCGCCCGCGTTTCGGCGAATTGCGCAACATGCCCGAAAACCGACGCAGCAAGGCGCGCGACCGCATCCTTGCCGACATGCGCGCGTTGATCAGCGAGCAACTCACCGACGAGCAGAAGCCGGAATACCAGAAGCTGCTGGCCGAGATGGCCGGCCGGCAGAGCACGCGCGGGCGCATCTTCCTGCTCGGCGCCGACGGCAAGCCAAGGGCCTTCAACGTGCGCCTGGGCATCAGCGACGGGGTCATGACTGAGCTGATCGTGCCGCCGAACTCGCCCGAGGCGGCGGTGCTGGTAGAAGGTGCCGGCGTCATCACCGCGGTCATCAGCGCCGCCGGCAGTGCCGCGGCGCCGACGCCGTCCGGCGGGCCGAGACTGTTTTGAAGGCGCGCTCGCGGCATGGCGCTGATCGAGGCGCGCTCGTTGGTCAAGGCCTACCGCATGGGTGGGCAGGTGGTGCAGGCACTGGACGACGTCTCGCTCGAGCATCGAAGAGGGCGAATTCGTCGCCATCATGGGCGCCTCGGGTTCGGGCAAGAGCACGCTTGATGAACATCCTGGGTTGCCTGGACCAGCCGAGTTCGGGCACGCTGCGCTTCGCCGGCGAGGAGGTCGAGGACCTGGACGGCGATGCGCTGGCTTCCATCCGCAATCGGCGCATCGGTTTCGTCTTCCAGCAGTTCAACCTGCTGCCGCGCACCAGCGCGCTGGAAAACGTCGAGCTGCCGATGGTCTATGCCGGCGTCAAGCCGGCCGAGCGACACGAACGCGCGCTGGCGGCGCTGCAGCGCGTGGGTCTGGCCGAGCGCAGCGCGCACACCCCTGCCGAGCTGTCGGGCGGACAGCAGCAGCGCGTGGCGATCGCGCGCGCGCTGGTCAATCGGCCGTCACTGATCCTGGCCGACGAGCCCACCGGCGCGCTGGACACGCAGACCTCGGAAGACATCATGCGGCTGCTGCAGCGACCTGAATGCGCAGCGGCCTGACGATCGTGATGGTCACGCATGAGAGCGACATCGCCGACTGGGCGCGGCGGCGTATCGTTTTCCGCGACGGCACATCAGGTCGAGGATCATTGCAGACGCCGTCGGCTGGCCGCGGTGGCGGCACTGCCATGAACCTGCTGTCGGCCTTCGTCTCGGCGCTGCGCGCGCTGGGCACCAACTGGTTGCGCAGCATGCTGACGATGCTGGGCATCATCATCGGCGTGGCCGCGGTGATCACGATGATCGCCATCGGCGGCGGCGCGCGCGCGCGGGTCGAGGAGCAGATCAAGGCGCTGGGCACGAACATCATGCTGGTGCTGCCCGGCGCGCAGACCGCCAGTGGCGTGCGGCTGGGCGCGCAGACCGGCCAGTCGCTGACCGAGGAGGACGCCCAGGCGATCGCGGCCGAGGTGCCCGAGGTGCAGGCCGCCGCGCCCAGCCTGCGCAGCGGCGTGCAGGTGATCGCCGCCAACACCAACTGGAGCACGGCGGCGTTGGGCACCTCGCCGGACTATCTGGAAGTGCGCGACTGGCCGCTGGCCGCCGGACGCAATTTCGAGGCCACCGAGATGGGCGGCTCGGGAAAGGTGGTGGTCATCGGGCAGACGGTGGCCACGCAACTCTTCGGCGATGCCGATCCGATCGACCAGACGATCCGCGTGCGCAAGCTGCCGATGCAGGTCATCGGCGTGCTGTCGCGCAAGGGCCAGAACTCGATGGGCCAGGACCAGGACGACGTCATCGTCGTGCCGCTGTCCACTTACCGCAACCGCATCCAGGGCATGAGTGCCGGGCGCATCAAGCGCGTCGGCGCGATCAGCGTGAAGATCCGCGAGGGCCAGAGCATGGCCGATGCCGGCGAGAAGATCCGCGAACTGCTGCGCCAGCGGCACCGCATTCCGTCCGGTGCCGACGACGACTTCAGCCTGCGCAACCTGACCGAGATGCTGCAGGCGCAGGAAGAATCGAGCCGCGTGATGGCGCTGCTGCTGGCCGCGGTGGCCGGGGTCAGCCTGGTCGTCGGCGGCATCGGCATCATGAACATCATGCTGGTGAGCGTCACCGAGCGCACCCGCGAGATCGGTCTGCGCATGGCGGTGGGGGCGCGCTCGCGCGACATCCTCGGGCAGTTCCTGATCGAGGCGGTGACGCTCAGCCTGGTGGGCGGCGCCATCGGCATCGTGCTGGGCATCGTCGCCACCTGGGCCATCGGCAGTTTCGCCGGCTGGCAGGTCTTGCTTTCGGCCAACTCGATCCTGCTGGCGGTCGGCTTTTCGGCCGGCGTGGGCGTGTTCTTCGGTTTCTATCCGGCGCGCCGCGCGGCGTCGCTGCTGCCGATCCAGGCGCTGCGCTATGAATAGCGTGAACCGCCTGCGCCGCGCGCTCGGCTGCTGCCTGCTCGCGCCGGCCTTGCCGTCGCTGGCCGCCTGGCTCGGGCCGGACAGCTTCACCATCGGCTTGTCCCAGATCGATGCCGTGCTGGCGCGGCGCTTCCCGTTGAAGCGCCGCTTGCTGGATGTGCTCGAGTTCGAAATGGGCATGCCGGCGCTGCAGTTGCTGGTGCAGGAGAACCGGCTGGGCGCCGTGCTGCCGCTGCAACTCACCGACCCGGCGTCGGGGCAGAAAGCGGCGGGGCGCCTGAGTTCGAGTTTCGGTCTGCGCTATGCCGCCAAGGACGCCAGCGTGCGCTTGACGCAGCCTCGCCTTGAGCAGCTTGAGTTCGACGCCGGGCAGGGCACGGCCGGTGCGCTCGATCCGCAATGGTTGCAGACGGCGGCGCCACTGGTGACGCGGCTGCTCGACAATTTCGCCGTCTATCGGCTCAAGCCCGAGCAACTGGCACTGATGCGCCGCGCCGGCGTACAGCCGGGCGAACTGCGTGTCACGCCCCTGGGTGTCGAAATCCGCATCGAGCCGATGCCGCCAGAGCCCGAAACGCCGACCAAGCCGGGGTAGCCCCGTATCATGCGCCGCTTTGGACGGGCAGCGCCGCTGCCGAGAGGCAACGCACGTTGGACATCCTGCTGCTGGGCAAGGCTGCGATCATGGGCGTGGTCGAAGGGCTCACCGAGTTCCTGCCCATCTCCTCCACCGGCCATCTGATCCTGACGGCATCGCTGCTGGACTTCATCGGCGAGAAGGCCAAGGTCTTCGACATCGCCATCCAGACCGGCGCCATCTTTGCCGTCATCCTGGTCTATTGGCAGCGGCTGCGCGACACGGCGGCTGGTCTGGGCAGTGACCCGCGCGCGCGCCGCTTCACGCTGAACGTGTTGGTCGCCTTCCTCCCGGCGGTGGTGCTGGGGCTGGCGTTCGGCAAGGCGATCAAGGCGCACCTGTTCACGCCGGTGGTGGTGGCCAGCGCCTTCATCGTCGGCGGCCTGATCATCCTCTGGGCCGAGCGCCGGGCAGCCCAGCGCGGCGCGCGTGCAGCAGGTGGACGACATGACGCCGTGGGATGCGCTGAAAGTCGGCCTGGTGCAGTGCCTGGCGATGATCCCCGGCACCAGCCGTTCGGGCGCGACGATCATCGGCGGCATGCTGCTCGGCCTGAGCCGCAAGGCGGCCACGGAGTTCAGCTTCTTCCTTGCGATCCCCACGCTGATCGGCGCCGGCGCATACAGCTTGTTCAAGGAACGCGCGCTGCTCAGCGCCGCCGACCTGCCGCTGTTCGCCGTGGGCCTGCTGTTCTCGTTCATCAGCGCCTGGTTTTGCGTGCGCTGGCTGCTGCGCTACATCGCCACGCACGACTTCGTGCCCTTTGCCTGGTATCGCATCTTCTTCGGCGTGGTGGTGCTGCTCACCGCGTGGAGCGGCTGGGTGCAGTGGGCGGATTAGCATTGCCGTGAAGAGATCAAATCCATGCTGCAACTCATCATCGGCAACAAGAACTACTCGTCCTGGTCGATGCGCCCGTGGGTGCTGATGCGCCACTTCGGCCTGGCCTTCGAGGAAGTCAAGTTGCGCTTCGACTTCAGCGCGGGCTCGGACTTCTATCGCGAACTGGCGCGCCACACCCCGGCCGGCCGCGTGCCGGTGCTGCTGGACGACGGCTTCGCCGTGTGGGACACCCTGGCCATCGCCGAGCGCGTGGCCGAACTGCTGCCGGCGCAGCCGGTGTGGCCGCGCGATGCGCGGCAACGCGCCCGTGCGCGCAGCCTGTGTGCCGAGATGCACGCCGGGTTCAGCGCGCTGCGCGAGCATTGCCCAATGAACATCGAAGCGCACCTGCCCGAGGTGGGCGCGCGGGTGCTGGTCGAGCAACCCGGCGTGCGCCATGACCTGCAGCGCCTCGTGGCGATGTGGGGCGACGCGCTGCGCGGCAGCGGCGGGCCGTTCCTGTTCGGTGCCTTTGGCGCCGCCGACGCCTACTTCGCGCCGGCGGTGGCGCGCATGCGCAGCTATGCCCTGCCGCTAACGGACGAGGTGCAGGACTATGCCGATCGCGTCTGGGCCGCGCGCGGCGTCGCCGCCTGGGTGGCCGATGCGCTGTCCGAGCACGACTTTCTCGATTTCGAGGAGCCGTATCGCAAGGCGCGGAACTGAGTCCGGGTTCAGGCGCGCCGGAACAGCAAGTCCCATACGCCGTGGCCGAGCTTCAGGCCGCGGTTTTCGAACTTGGTCAAGGGGCGCCAGTCAGGGCGTGGCGCATAGGCTGCGGCGGTGTTCTGCAGGCCGCTTTGCGCTGACAGCACCTGCAGCATCTGCTCGGCATAGGGCCACCAGTCGGTGGCGCAGTGCAGGTAGGCTCCCGGCGCCAGCCGCGTCGCCAGCAACGCGATGAAATCAGCCCGGATCAGCCTGCGTTTGTGATGCCGCTTCTTGTGCCAGGGATCGGGGAACCAGATGTGCACGCCGGCCACAGATGCCGGCTTCAGCATGTGCTGCAGCACTTCGACCGCGTCGTGCTGGATCAGGCGCAGGTTGGTCAGGCTCCCTTCGCCGACGCGCTTGAGCAGCGCCCCCACGCCGGGTGGATGCACCTCGATGCCAATGAAGTCCGAGCCCGGCAGCGCCGCCGCCACTTGCGCAGTGGCATCGCCCATGCCGAAGCCGATTTCCAGGATCACCGGTGCGTGGCGGCCAAAGACCTGCGAGAAGTCCAGGGGCCGGGCCTCGAAGGGCAGGATGAAACGCGGGTCCCAGTTCGGCCAGCGCGCGCTGCTGCCCCGGGCCGATGCGGCCGGCGCGCAGCACGTAGCTGCGGATGGCGCGCGCGCGCAGGCCCGGGCTGTCGTCCATCGGCGCCGTCAATAGCGCGGCAAGGCGCCGGCGGCGCCGGCCAGGCCGCTGGGCAGGTCGAACTCACCCCGCGACTCGAAGCGCGTGGCGCCCAACGCGCCCTGCGACAACTTGCCGCGGGCAACGAAATCGAACTTCGTGCCCGGGTTGCCGGCGAAGGCCAGCGCCTGTTTCAGCAGCGCCATGGCCGACACCGTCACGGGCACGGTTAGCACCGTCTCGCCGAAGCGCGGCACGCTGCCCGCAGCGTCGCTGACGCCACTGGCGAAGCTTTGCCCACGCAACTCAAGGTCGAGCGCGGCACCGTCGAAATCGATCGGCGCGTCGTTCGGGTTCTGCACCCGCAGCTTCACCGCCATGCGCACTTCCATGCCCTGGCCGGGCAGGGTGTCGATGCCCGCCAGCGTGACCTTCAATGGGTCGGTGCCGCCGAGCCCGGCGCAGCCGCCCAGCGCCAGCGGCAACAGCCAAACGAGCAGCAACGACCTGAGCATGGCGTGGTATCCGGGGTTGGAAAGCGGCCAGTTTAGCCCTCGGCCCTTGGGCTAAACTGCGCCGTCCGCGGGTGTAGTTCAATGGTAGAACGGCAGCTTCCCAAGCGTGCGACCTGAGAGTCGCGTCCGGTCCAGCTGATGGCCGGCCACACCGCTGATGCGAAAGCATCGATCAAGTGTGGAAAAGCAGCCCTGGAGAGACGTTCGCAAGGACGTCATGCCGAAAGGCATAGAAGAATGCGGCCGTTTCGGCCGCGGCCTCCGCCCACAAGGCAGAGGCGGGTTGCGTGCGCGGTGCAAACCGTGCGTTGAGTTGTAGCCCACGCGGGAGCGTGTATGCAACCTGGCGTTCAGCCGCCAGTAGCCTAGGTGCAGTGCGGGGTCGGTAACGACCTCGTGCCAAGCGCACCGACAACGTAGCCACCCTCAACGGGTACATGGTGCCCGTGAGGGTCACCGTGTGATTCTGGAAGTCGAAATCCGGATGAGGCGCAAGGCTGGGTCAAAGGACCAACGTACGTGAACCACTGATAAATGCCGTCAAGCATGAGCGAGCCAAATCGACTGACAGACTCGAACCAAACGGTGTGTGATCGGATGTCTCCCTGCTTGGTGGGGACACGCTGACAAGACGATCACCGGCAGAAAGGTGGGGTCCTCCCGATCCGTGCTCATCGCGCGGAACAGGGTAAGCCCGAAGCCGAGTCGCGCTGTGAGGCGCGACAAGCCCGGTTGTAAAATCGGGTGCATCGGTTGCGGGTAGAGGATCGCGGAGAAAGCGAACGCCGGGCTGTAATGGTCCGGATAGGGGATGCAACGATTGCCCCGGCTCGAAAGAGCGCTGACTTCCGCGTGGTGGCCTGTCGCGAGACAGGTCTGCTCCAACCATCCCGAGGGGACCAGCCCTTCGGGGCTGTCCATTCCTTCGGGACCGGGCGGGTGTAGCTCAATGGCAGAGCAACGGCTTCCCAAGCCGATGACGAGGGTTCGATTCCCTTCACCCGCTCCACGTCAACGGAGGTTGATATGGACGCAAGCAATTGCGATGTTGCCTCCACCAACTGGACGCACTGGCACGGCATACCGTGGCAGCACGCGCATCAGGTGGTCGGAAGGCTGCAGGCAAGAATCGCGAAAGCAGCAAAGGCAGGCGAGTGGCGCAACGTCAATCGCTTGCAGAGACTCCTCACCCGCTCCATCAGTGCGAAAGCGCTGGCGGTCAAACGGGTCACCGAGAACCAGGGTCGCAAGACCCCGGGGATCGACCGGCAGACATGGAGTACTCCGGACGATAAGTGGCAGGCGGTCGGCACCTTGCACCACAAGGGCTACAAGCCGAAGCCGATGAGACGGGTCTACATCCCGAAAGCAAATGGTGACCGACGCCCCCTGGGCATCCCGACCATGCGCGACCGGGCCATGCAAGCGCTGCACCTGTTGGCGCTCGATCCGACAGCCGAGACGACCGGCGACACTCACTCCTACGGTTTCCGCCGTGGGCGCTCGACGGCAGATGCAATCGAACAAGTGCGCAATGCATTGGGACGAAAGCACTCGCCGAAATGGGTGCTGGAGGGAGACATCAAAGGGTGTTACGACAACATCAGTCACGAGTGGCTGCTCGCCCACGTCCCCATGGACAAAGGCGTGCTGAGAAAGTGGCTGAAAGCCGGGTACTTCGAGGGCAATACCCTCTTCCCGACAGAGAGCGGGACACCGCAGGGCGGGATCATCTCGCCCGTTTTATCGAACTTGGCACTGGACGGTCTGCAAAGCAAGCTGGCGGGAATTTTCCGCACGGTGCGCGATGCCAGGGCGGCCAAGGTCAACTTCGTGCGCTACGCCGATGACTTCATCATCACCAGCAGCTCGCGAGAGTTGTTGGAAGAGAAGGTCAAGCCGCTCGTGCAGGAGTTCATGCGCGAGCGTGGGCTCGAACTTTCAGAGAAGAAGACGTTGATCACCCACGTGGACGACGGCTTCGACTTTCTGGGATGGACGGCCCGCTGGCAAGGCGGCATGTTGTTGACGAAACCAGCCAGGAAGAACGTCAAGAACTTTCTGGAGAAGATTCGCGGGACGCTGCGGCAGATGCGCACGGCCAGACAGGAAGACGTGATCGACAAGCTCAACCCGGTCATGCGGGGCTGGGCCAACTATCACCGAAGCCAGATGGCAACGCGCACGTTCGCGAAGACCGACCATTTGATCTGGCAGGCGCTGTGGCGCTGGGCTCGCCGCCGTCACCCCAACAAAGGGGAGCGGTGGATCAAGGCCCGGTATTTCCGGCGCATCGCAGGTCGCGATTGGCGGTTCGCGGAGAAGGACAAGGCGCTGTTGACGCTGACGAGCTTCCACAAGAAGCGCCACGTCAAGATCGACGGCAGCCGAAATCCGTACAGCCCGGAAGACGAGGACTACTTCGACACGCGCCTCGCGCGCAAGATGGAGTCGGACTTGAAAGGGCGCCGGAAGCTGGCGTGGTTGTGGTACTGGCAGGAAGGACTGTGTCCGTGCTGCAACCAGAAGATCACCAAGGCGACAGGGTGGCACATCCACCACGTCGTCAAGCGGTCTGAAGGCGGGTCGGAACAGATGAGCAACCTTCAACTGCTCCATCCGAACTGCCATCGGCAACACCACGCCACCGAGTGAGTCAGGGGCACGACCGAAGGCTCCGCAAACTTTGCAGCGGTTACCATTGCCGGAAACGGCGGGTGACTTCAGGCTGCTTGAGCCGGATGCGGAGAAATTTGCACGTCCGGTTCTTAGGGGAGGGTAGCGCCGCGAGGCGCTATCCTTACCCGACTTTAGACAGGGGTTCGATTCCCCTCACCCGCTCCAGGTCAGCCAGAGGCCCGCCCGGACCTATTCGTCGCTGCGCAGGGCATGACTCGGCGCCACCACGGCCATCGCGTATGAAACCGCCACTGCATGTCCTCTGGCTCGGCGACTCGCCGCCGGAGCTGCCCGACAACGGGTACGGGCCCTTCATGCTGCAGGCCAGCCCGACGATGGACGATGCTGCGCAGGCGTTGGCCAACGGCCCCTACGACGCGGTGGTGTTGACGTTGACGGGCAGCGATGGCGCGCGGAAGTTGCTGGACTGGCAAGCGCTTTCCCATGCCGTGCTCGATGCCGCGGTGCTGGTGCTGGCCGCGCAAGCCAGCGCCGAGCACGCGGTGACGCTGATGCAGCGCGGCGTGCAAGACCTGGTCACGGCTGACGAGGTTGATCTCGCCACGCTGTCGCGCATGCTGCGGCTGGCGGTGGAGCGCAAGCGCATCGAGAGCGCCGCGCGCAAGGCCTATGCCATCGACCTGTCCACCGGCCTGCCCAACCATGCGCAGTTGCTGGAGCACATGACGCATCTGCTGGCGCTGCGCGAGCGCGAGCCGGCGCCGATGGCCCTGTTGGTGTTGCGCATCGAGGGCCTGGCCACCACAGAGGCCGCGCTCGGCGCCGAGGCGGCCAACATCCTGCGCCGCAAGGTGGCGGTGCGGCTGCGCGCCGGGCTGCGCGCCAGCGATGTGGTGGCCTCGATCGGTACCGACGCCTTTGCGGTGCTCCTGGCCTGGATCGACGCGCCGGCCGCCGGTCAGCGCGTCGCGGCCAAGCTGGTGCAGTCGTTGCAGAAGAGCTTCAACGTCGCGGGCCAGGAGCGTGCCGTCGCGGTCAGCGCCGGCGTGAGCCAGTACCCCGAGCACGGCAGGCAGGCCGACGAACTGCTGCGCCGCGCCATCGGCCAGGCCAGCGGCACGGTGGCGGTGGGGCGGGCGGGCTTCGCCGCCCATGTCGAGCGCGGCCCCGGCAGCGCCGCCAACGACGAAGGCCCCGACACCGTGCTCTGAGCGGCCGCGCCGGTCGAAGCCCGGCTCAGCTGAAGGCCTGGATGCCGGTGATCGCGCGGCCCAGGATCAGCGCATGGATGTCGTGCGTGCCCTCGTAGGTGTTCACGACTTCCAGGTTGACCAGGTGGCGCGCCACGCCGAACTCGTCGCTGATGCCGTTGCCGCCCATCATGTCCCGCGCCAGGCGGGCGATGTCCAGCGCCTTGCCGCAACTGTTGCGCTTGACGATCGAGGTCGCTTCCACCGACGCCGTGCCTTCGTCCTTCATGCGCCCCAGGCGCAGACAGGCCTGCAGGCCCAGGCTGATTTCGCTGAGCATGTCGGCCAGCTTCTTCTGGATCAGCTGGTTCGCGGCCAGCGGCCTGCCGAACTGCTTGCGATCGAGCACGTACTGGCGTGAGCGGTGAAAGCAGTCCTCGGCCGCGCCGAGCGCGCCCCAGGCAATGCCGTAGCGCGCGCTGTTCAGGCAGGTGAAGGGGCCCTTCAGTCCGCGCACCTCGGGGAAGGCGTTCTCCTGCGGGCAGAACACCTCGTCCATGACGATCTCGCCGGTGATGCTGGCGCGCAGGCCGACCTTGCTGTGAATGGCCGGCGCGCTCAGGCCCTTGGCACCCTTGTCGAGGATGAAGCCGCGGATCTTGCCGCCATCGTCCTTGGCCCAGACGACGAAGACATCGGCGATCGGCGAGTTGCTGATCCACATCTTCGCGCCGCTGAGCGAATAGCCGCCGGGCACCGCCTTGGCGCGCGTGACCATGCTGCCGGGGTCGGAGCCGTGGTTCGGCTCGGTCAGGCCGAAGCAGCCGATCCACTCGCCAGTGGCCAGCCTGGGCAAATACTTCTGCTTCTGCGCCTCGGTGCCGAACTCGTTGATCGGCACCATCACCAGTGAGCTCTGCACGCTCATCATCGAGCGGTAGCCGGAGTCCACGCGCTCGACTTCGCGCGCCACCAGGCCGTAGCAGACGTAGTTGAGGCCGGCGCCCCCATAAGCCTCGGGGATGGTGCTGCCCAGCAGCCCGAGTTCGCCCATCTCGCGGAAGATGGCCGGGTCGGTCTTCTCATGGCGAAAGGCCTCGGTCACGCGGGGTGCCAACTGGCCCTGGCAATAGTCGCGTGCGGCGTCGCGCACCGCGCGCTCGTCAGCACTCAGCTGCTGGTCCAGCAGCAGCGGATCGTCCCATTCGAAGCGGGCTTGCGTCTTGGCCATGGTGTCGGGTCTCCGCGGGAGGGTGGCGCGCGTCAGGCTGCGCAACCAAGTTTGCTCGGTTCAGGCTTGCATCCTGCCACAGGACCGGCTGTGGCTGGCGCGTCGGATAATCCCAAGTCTCGGTGCGGCCGTGTGCCGAACCCTCCCAACACCGCCAGCGAGTCATGCAAGCCTCCGACATCCGTTCCAGCTTCCTGAAGTTCTTCGAGTCGAAGGGCCACACCGTCGTCGCCTCGAGCCCGGTGGTGCCGGGCGACGACCCGACGCTGCTGTTCACCAACGCCGGCATGAACCAGTTCAAGGACGTGTTCCTGGGCTTCGACAAGCGGCCCTACACCGCGCCGCGACCAGCCAGAAGTGCATCCGCGCCGGCGGCAAGCACAACGACCTGGAGAACGTGGGCTACACCGCGCGCCACCACACCTTCTTCGAGATGCTGGGCAACTTCAGCTTCGGCGACTACTTCAAGCAGGATGCGATTGCCTATGCCTGGGAACTGCTGACCGAGGTCTACAAGCTGCCGAAGGACAAGCTGTGGGCCACGGTCTATGCCGAGGACGACGAGGCCTACGACATCTGGAACAAGGACATCGGCCTGCCGGCCGAGCGCATCGTGCGCATCGGCGACAACAAGGGCGCGCGCTACGCGTCCGACAACTTCTGGATGATGGGCGACACCGGCCCCTGCGGGCCGTGCAGCGAGATCTTCTACGACCACGGCCCGGAAATCGCCGGCGGCCCGCCCGGCTCGCCCGACGAGGACGGCGACCGCTACATCGAGATCTGGAACAACGTCTTCATGCAGTTCAACCGCGACGAGGCGGGCGTGATGCACAAGCTGCCCAAGCCCAGCGTCGACACCGGCATGGGCCTGGAGCGGCTGGCGGCGGTGCTGCAGCATGTGCACAGCAACTACGAGATCGACCTGTTCGTGAACCTGCTGGCCGCGGCCAAGCGGCGGTTGATAAGGCCGGGGCAGGGGACTGCGACGCAGGACTCGCCTTCGCTGAAGGTCATCGCCGACCACATCCGCGCCTGCGCCTTCACCGTCGCCGACGGCGTCATTCCGGGCAACGAAGGCCGCGGCTACGTGCTGCGCCGCATCACCCGCCGCGCCATCCGCCACGGCTACAAGCTCGGTGCGCGCGCAAGCCCTTCTTCCACACGCTGGTGGCGGCGCTGGCCGACGAGATGGGCGAGGCCTATCCCGAGCTGAAGCGCGACCGGCTGCGCATCACCGAGGTGCTGAAGCAGGAAGAAGAGCGCTTCTTCCAGACCATCGCCAACGGCATGGAGATCCTCGAAGCCGCGCTCGCCGGCGGCACGAAGGCGCTCGACGGCGAGACCGCCTTCAAGCTGCACGACACCTTCGGCTTCCCGCTCGACCTGACCGCCGATGTCTGCCGCGAGCGCGGCGTCACGGTGGATGCGGCCGGCTTCGATGCGGCGATGGAGCGGCAGCGCGAGCAGGCCGCGTGCCAGGCCAAGTTCAAGATGGCGCAGGGGCTGGAATACGAGCGGCGCAGCGACGGCTTTCCACGGCTACGAGCACCTGGTGTGCGAGCACAGCAAGGTCGCAGGCGATCTACGTCGACGGCACGCCGGTGCGCAAGGCCCGCGCCGGCGACGACGTGGTCATCGTGCTCGACCACACGCCCTTCTATGCCGAAAGCGGCGGCCAGGTCGGCGACAGCGGCGAGCTGCGCAACGCGCGTGCGCGCGTGATCGTCGAGGACACGCTGAAGGTGCAGGCCAGCGTGTTCGGCCACCACGGCCGCATCGTCGAAGGCGAGGTCGAGCTCGGCGACGAGTTCGTCGCCCGGGTCGATGCGGAGCAGCGCATCAGGACCATGCGCAACCACAGCGTCACGCACCTGATGCACAAGGCGCTGCGCGAGGTGCTGGGCGCGCACGTGCAGCAGAAGGGCTCGCTGGTGAACGCCGAGCGCACGCGCTTCGACTTCGCGCACAACGCGCCGATGAGCGACGCGCAGATCGCGCGGGTCGAAGACCTCGTCAATGCCGAGATCCTGGCCAACGCCGCCACCCAGGCGCGCGTGATGCCGATCGACGAGGCGCAGAAGACCGGCGCGATGATGCTGTTCGGCGAGAAGTACGGCGACGAGGTGCGCGTGCTCGACATCGGCACGCAGCCGCGAGCTGTGCGGCGGCACGCATGTGCAGCGCACCGGCGACATCGGCCTGTTCAAGATCGTCGCCGAGGGCGGCGTGGCCGCCGGCATCCGCCGCATCGAGGCGGTGACCGGCGACAACGCGCTGGCCTATCTGCAGCAGCTGGAAGGCGCGCTGGCCGGTGTGGCCGGCACGCTGAAGGTCACGCCCGCCGAGGCACCGTCGCGCGTCGCCGAGCTGCTGGAGCAGCTGCGTGCGCTGGAAAAGGAAATCACCGCGCTGAAGGGCAAGCTGGCTTCGTCCCAGGGCGACGAACTGCTGGCCAGGGCGGTGGACGTGAAGGGCCTGAAGGTGCTGGCCGCGCTGCTGGACGGTGCCGACGCGAAGACGCTGCGCGAGACCATGGACAAGCTGAAGGACAAGCTGAAGACCGCGGCCATCGTGCTGGCTGCGGTCGATGGCGGCAAGGTGCAGCTTGCCGCCGGCGTCACTGCCGACCGCATGGGCAGGATCAAGGCCGGCGAGCTGGTCAACTTCGTCGCGCAGCAGGTCGGCGGCAAGGGCGGCGGCAAGCCCGACCTGGCCATGGCCGGCGGCAGCGACCCTTCGCGCCTGGCCGCCGCGCTCGATTCGGTCAGGGCCTGGGTGGCTGAGCGCGCCTGAGCGCTTCCCGACGTCAGGCCCCGGCTTCGGCCGTATCGAGCACCACCCGGCCGATGATGCGGCCGGCTTCCAGGTCGCGCAGCGCTGCTTCGGCCTGCGCCAGCGGGCGCACCTGCACGGCCGGCAGCTTGAGCTTGCCATCACGCACCAGTTGCACCAGCTCGCGGATCTGCGCGGTGTTGCCCACGGCCGAGCCGCGCAGCGAGACCTCGCGCATTGCCAGCGCGGGCAGCGGCACCGGCAGCGCGCCGCCGAAAAGGCCGACCACCACCAACTGTCCGCCCTTCAGCAGCGCGGGCAGGGCCAGCTGCGACGTGGCGGGCGCGCCGACAAAATCGACCATGTGCGCCAACCCGCCGCCGGAAATCTTCAGCAGTTCGGCCGGGCCGGGCGTGGTCTTGAGGTTGACCACCGCCGCGGCGCCGACGGCCTGGGCCGCCTGCAGCTTGGCATCGTCGATGTCGCAGGCGATGATGCGTTTGTGGCCCAGCGCTGCCAGCACCGACAGGCCCATCAGGCCGACGCCGCCGCAGCCCAGCACGGCGACCCAGTCGTCGGCAGCGAGCGGGCCGAACTTCTGGATCGCCGAATAGGCGGTCACGCCCGAGCAGGCCAGCACAGCACAGGTGGCGGCATCCAGGCCCTCTGCATCGACCAGGTAGCGCGCGTGCGGCACCAGCAGGTGCGTGGCGAAGCCACCTTGGCGGGCCAGTCCCATGGCGCGCATGTTGTTGCAAAGGTTGTCGCGGTCGGCCTTGCAGAAACGGCACTGGCCGCAGCCGATCCAGGGGTTGACGAGGTAGCTGCGGCCGATCTCGATGCCGCGCACGGCACTGCCCACCGCCTGCACCACACCGATCGGCTCATGGCCCAGCGTCAGCGGCAGCTGGGTGCCGCGGTCGGACAACTTCATCTTGTTGCCGCCGCCCATGTCGAAGAAACCCTCGCGGATATGCACGTCGCTATGGCACACGCCGCAGAAGCTGAGTTTCATCAGCACCTCGTCGGGGCCGGGCTGCGGCGTGGCGCGCAGGCTGCGCTGCAGCGGCTGGCCCCACTCGGCGATGTCGTAGCTGTTCATGGGGCGGTCCTTGGATGAAGAGCGGAACAGGGCGCGGCGCGTGCATTGACGGTCAACGGCGCGGTGCATAGCATGCTAGTCAAATCCGAACCGATGTTCAAGTTTGATGCGCTCAGCCACTGACGATCCAAGGCCCGGCACCGTGACCCTGTCCGACGAGCCCGTACCGGCCGGCGTGCACTCGGCCAAGCAGGCGCGCAGCCTGCGCAAGCATCACGCTCTGCTGCAGGCGGGGCGGTTGCTGCTGGACACGCAGGACCTGGCCTCGCTGTCGGTG
Source organism: uncultured beta proteobacterium (assembly GCA_963837675.1). GTDB lineage: Bacteria > Pseudomonadota > Gammaproteobacteria > Burkholderiales > Burkholderiaceae_C > Rubrivivax. The sequence goes on from CAWIOH010000019.1 coordinate 95,746, forward strand.
GCGCAGTTGACGCGCAGCGCCGGCATGGCGGTGGGCTCCTTCTACTCGCGCTTTGCCGACAAGGACGCGTGGTTCGCCGAACTGCTGCGCAGCTCTGGCGATGCGGTGCTGGCCGAAACCCAGGCGTTGCTGCGCTCGGCGCGCTGGCAGCGCAGCAGCGATGCGCGCAAGGTGGCGGCGATCGTGCGGCACATCGTGCGCATCCACCGTCAGCACCGCGGGCTGATTCGCGCGGCCTTGAGCGATGGCGCGCCGACGTCTCGGCACGCGCTGCCGGTGCATGTCTATGGCCGGCAACTGGCGGACACCGTGCACCAGGCGCTGGCCTCGCGCCTGCGGCAGGTTCCGTCGGCGCAGCGCCGCTTGCGCGTCGGCATCGCGTTGCAGATCGTGTACGGCACACTGGTCAATGCCGTGCTGCGCGATCCCGGGCCGATCGGCCTGGACGATCCGCGCATGGAAAGCGAACTGACGCGCGTCTTCCTGGACACGGTGCGCCTGGCCTGAGCGCCGACGCGAAAGAAGCCGTTGACCGGCGCGCGCCGCGGCCCAACAATGGCCGGCCGTCCCAAAGAAGACGCGCGCAGAAAGTGACGGAGGCAAGCATGAACCCAAGCAGCGCCATGAGCCCTGCCGCAGCCGACCGCGTGGTCGCGACCGAGGCGGTGTACTCGAAGGTCAGCTGGCGCATCATGCCGCTGCTGGTGACCTGCTACTTCGTCGCCTACCTCGACCGCGTCAACATCGGCTACGCGCAGCTGCAGATGAAGCAGACGCTGCCCTTCAGCGACGCGGTCTACGGTCTGGGCGCCGGCATCTTCTTCGTCGGCTACTTCCTGTTCGAGGTGCCAAGCAACCTGATGCTGGAGAAGATCGGCGCACGCAAGACGCTGCTGCGCATCATGTTCTGCTGGGGCCTCGTGGCCGCGGGCATGATGTTCGTGACCACGCCGATGCAGTTCTACGTGCTGCGTTTCCTGCTCGGCGCCTTCGAGGCCGGCTTCTTCCCCGGCATCATCCTGTACCTGACCTTCTGGTACCCGCCGGCGCGGCGCGGCCAGATGATCGCGATCTTCATGACCGCCACCACCATCGCCGGCGTCGTTGCCGGGCCGCTGAGCGGCGGCATCATGAAGTGGATGGATGGCGTCAACGGCTGGCACGGCTGGCAATGGCTGTTTCTGGTGCAGGGCCTGCCGGCGTCGATCCTGGGCATCGTGGCCTTTGTCTACCTGCAGGACAAACCCCATGAGGCGCACTGGCTGCAACCCGCCGAAAAGCAGGTGCTGCAGGAGCAGCTCGAGCATGGCCACGGGCTGGTGGCCACGGCCGGCCACGGATCGATGTGGCAGATGCTCAAGGATCCCAAGGTCTACACGCTGTCGCTGGTGTATTTCCTGCTGCTGGGCGCGACCTACACGATGGTCTTCTGGGTGCCCACGCTGATCCAGGGCTGGGGCATCAAGGACCTGTTCATGATCGGCATCTACGCCGCCATCCCCAACATCATCGGCGTGATCGGCATGGTGCTGATCGGCCGCAGTTCCGACCGCAACAAGGAGCGCCGCTGGCACTTCCTCGTCTGCACCGTCATCGCCGCCGTCGGCCTGGGGCTGACCGTGGTGACGAAGGGCAGCTTCATCGGCTCGATGCTCGGACTGTGCATTGCGGTGATCGGCATCGCCTCGGCGACGCCACTGTTCTTCACGGTCGTCAGCGAGTACCTGTCGCCTGCGGCAGCGGCCGGCGGCATCGCACTGATCAGCAGCCTGGGCAACCTGGGTGCCGCGGTCAGCCCTTCGGTCACGGGCGCCATCAACACCGCCACCGGCTCGACCACCTACAGCATGGTCCTGGTGATGGCGCTGTACCTGCTGTCGGGCGCCTTGCTGATCATGGTCGTGCGCGCGGCGCGCGCCCCGGTGCTGGCGCCGGCCTGAAGCCCTCGCCGCCTGCGAACCGCGGTCCTCGAGAACAACACTGGAGCCCATCGTGCGCCCTCTGCGACACATCGGTCTGCTTGCCGCCGCCACATTGCTGAGCACCGGCAGCCTGGCGGATGACGACATCTGGACCCGGCAGGCACTGTTCGACACGCCCGACGGACCGAAGCAGAAGCTCAAGGAACAAGGCGTCGACATCGGCGTGCAGGTGACGCAGTTCCTGCAGCACCTGCAGGATGGCGATGACGGCTGGCCCACCGGCGGCAAGTTCGACTTCCGCTTCACGCTGAACGGGCAGAAACTGGGCACCTGGCCCGGCTTCTTCGTCACCAGCCATTGGGAGTACAACTACGGCGACAGCGCCAACCTGGATGCGAGGGGCCTGAACATCATCCCGGTGAACACCGCGCTGGCCTACCCGTCGCTGAACAGCAGCATGATCTCGCTGCTGTTCACGCAGGCCTTCAGTCCGACCACCACCTTGACGCTGGGCCTGTTCAACATGTTCGACGTGGCCTCGCGCCGGCCGCTGGTGGGCGGCGGCGGCATCGACACCTTCTGGAACCTGGCGATGGCGGCGCCACTGACCAACATCACGCCGCCGTACATCTACGGTGTCGCGTTCAACACGCGCAACGACATCGGCAGCTTCGGCATCTTCATCTACGACCCGCGCGACGCGCAGAACCTGAACATCATCCGCGGCCTGTTCAGCGAGGGCGTCACCTACAGCGGCACCGCCACGTTCCCGGTGACGGTTGCCGGGCTGGGCGGCTTCCAGAACTTCCGCGTCGCCTACAGCACGCTCGATGGCCTGGACCTCAGCAGCCTGCCGCCGGGCCTTCCGCTGGTGGCGCCGAACGCGCCGGTCAAGGACGACCGCTGGTACCTGCAGTATTCGCTGGAGCAGTTCTTCGTGCAGGACGCGAACGACCCGAAGATCGGTTGGGGCCTGTTCGGCCAGTTCGGCTATTCCGACGGCAATCCCAACGCCTTCCAGAAGCATGGCTTCATCGGGCTGGCGGGCAACAACATGATGGCCGGGCGCAAGCTGGACCGATTCGGCATCGGCTACTACCAGTACACGCTGAGCGATGAACTGATCAACTCGCTGCCGCTGGTCGGCCCGCGGCTCAGGCCGGAAAAAGGTGTCGAGGCGTTCTACAACTGGGCCATCACGCCATGGTTCCGGTTGAGCGCCGACGCGCAATGGCAGCGCCAGTATCAACAACCTGGACAACAACTACTACCTCGGCCTGCGCGGCGCAGCTGAAGTTCTTTTGAGCGCCGTCGAGCGCGCTGCAAGGTGCGCCGCATCGCTTTCGGCACGGAGCCGGAACGATGGCACGCGTGGCCCGGATCGGCGGCCGTCAGGCGCGGCGCGGCAGCGCCGCGAACGCGGCCACGCTCGTCGCGGTCAGCAGCAGCATGAGCAGTGCCAGACCGCGGGCGTCGGCGGTCGGCACCAGGCCGACCGCCCAGGCGGCGACCGCGCCCAACAGCTGCTGCACGAGGCCGGCCACGCCGGCCGCCGCCCCGGCGAGCGCCGGCACCAGACCGACGGTGCCGGCGAGTGCGGCCGGCATCAGCAAGCCGTGCCCGATGCCGAGCAGCATCAGCGGCATCGCGATCGCCAATGGGTGATTCCAGCCGGCCAGTGCCAGCGCCAGCGTCAGCCCGACCCCGGTCAGCGTGAAAGCCTGCCCGATGCCGATCATCCGGCGCTCGCCCAGCCGTCGCACGAGCCGCGTGGTGGCGAAGTTGCCGACGATGTAGGCGCCGGGGACGCACATCACATACAACCCGATGCGACCCGGGGCCACGCCCTGCTGCGTGAAGACCAGCGGCGCACCGGCGAGGAAGGTGTAGAAGGCCGCGGTGGCGCCGCCGACCAGCAGCACGAATGCGGCGAAGCCGGGTTCGCGCCAGAGGCGCGCGTAGGCGCGACCCATCGCGCGCAGCCAGTGCGGCGCTTCCACAGCTGCCACCGAGGCGTGGTGCGGCAAGCCGCGCCACGCCACCAGCGCGAGCAAAAGCCCCATCGCGAACGTGAGCCAGAACGGCGCGCGCCAGCCGAAGGCTTCGTGCAGCTGTCCGCCGATGAGCGTGCCGGCCGGCGGGCACAGCCCCATCGCCATGCCGATGCCGGCCATCATGCGGGTGCGCGCCGAGCCCGCGAAGTGATCCTGCACCAGTGCGCGGCCCACCACCATGCCGGCGGCGGTGCCGGCACCCTGCAGCGTGCGCGCGATGATCAGCATCGCGATGTGCCCGGCGAGCGCGGCCAGCAAGGTGCCGACGAGCGCGATCGCCAGGCCGGCGAGCAGCACGCGGCGCCGCCCAAGACGGTCCGACAACGGACCGTACAACAGCTGCAGCAGGCCGTAGGCCGCGACGTAGCCACTGAAGGTGAGCTGCACCATCGCCTGGGAGGTGTCGAATGCGGCGCCCCATTCGGCCATCGACGGGATGCACAGCGTCATCGCGAGCAGGCCGAAGGCCAGCTGGCCCAGGATCTGTGCGATCAGTGCGGAGCTGGGCGGATCGCGCGGTGGCGATGACATCATGGGCGGCGCAAGCGTCCTCGGCGGCGGGGACTGCGATTCTGGCCGCGGCAGGTGTCTCTCGTCGATGACGCCTGCGGTCGACACCGCGACACCCACGTCCTTCGACACAGACGGTCCGGACCTCTACGCAATCATCTTGCTATCGCTGTCGCTGAGGTTTGGTGGGCCTCGAGACACACGAGTCGCGACGGGACTACGTCGTATCGAACAAGCGCCGGCTCCACGATTCGTGAGAACGGGTCGCCAGTAAGCGGACTCGCCACCGGCTCCTCGTCGCTGCCTTGCCCACACGGCTCGCCGACGCCCATGACAGCAACGCGTCGCCCGCCCGAGACCAACGGCGCGCCGCCGAGCGGCACGCGCCGTCCAGCCATCAGCCCGGAATGCGCACCCGCATGTCGGTGATGCCGCGCACGAAATTCGACAGCATGCGCTTCGGCTCGCTCGTCACCTCGATCACCGGGAAGCGCTTCAGGATCTCTTCCCACAGGATCTTCAGCTGCATCTCGGCCAGGCGGTTGCCGACGCAGCGGTGGATGCCGAAGCCGAAGCTCAGGTGCTGGCGCGGCCGCGCGCGGTCGATGATGAACGCTTCGGGGTTGTCGATGGCTTCGTCGTCGCGGTTGCCCGAGAGGTACCACATGACGACCTTGTCGCCGCTCTTGATCTTCTTGCCGCCAGTTCGGCGTCGGCCAGCGCGGTGCGGCGCATGTGCGGCAGCGGGGTCTGCCAGCGGATGATCTCGGGCACCATGCTGTCCACCAGCGCCCGGGTTGGCGCGCAGCTTGGCCCATTCGTCGGGGTAGCGGCTCAGCGCCAGCAGCCCGCCGGTCATCGAGTTGCGCGTGGTGTCGTTGCCGCCGACGATCAGCAGCACCAGGTTGCCCATGAACTCGCGCGGCGACATGTTGCGCGTGGCCGGGTTGTGCGCCAGCATCGAGACCAGGTCGTTGCCGCCGGCGCGCGTTGACGCGCTCGTTCCACAGCCTGGTGAAGTAGGCCAGGCATCTTGCCCAGTCTCGGCCAGCCGCGCTTCCTGCGACGTCGACGAGGTGGTCGACCTCGGGCACCGAGGTGGCCACGTCGGACCACCAGGTCAGCAGCTTGCGGTCCTCGAAGCGGGAAGTCGAACAGCGTGGCCAGCATCATGCGTGGTCAGCTCGATCGAGACTCTGCTCGACCCAGTTGAACTCCTCGTTGCGCGGCAAGCCGTCGAGCACCTTGGCGGTGCGCTCGCGGATCAGGCCTTCCATCGACGCCAGGTTGGCGGCGCGACGATCGGGCTGACGGCCTTGCGCTGCTCGTCGTGCTTCGGCGGGTCCATCGCGATGAACATCTGCAGCCGGTCTTCCATCGGCGCGTTGAACAGCGAGATGCCGCCCTGCGACCAGTCGGAGGAGTAGATACGCGTGGTTGGTGTCCACGGCCATGATGTCCTTGTACTTCGTCACCGACCAGAAGCCACCGTAGAAATCGTTCTCGGTGTAGGTGCACCGGGTCGTCGCGGCGCAGCCGCGCGAAGTAGTGGCCGATGGTGTCTTCCTGGAACAGGCGCGGCTTGCTCACGTCGATGTCGTCGATCGGCATCGAGAAGGCTTCGTCGCGCGCAAGCTGCTGCAGTTCGCTGGTGCTCATGGTGTGCGCTCCTTCAGTGCTGGCCTTCGGGCAGGCGCAGGACGATGCCGTCCAGCGCATCGTTCATGTCGATCTGGCAGGACAGGCGCGAGTTGTCCATGCGTGCCGGCGGCAAAGCTGAGCATGCTTTCTTCCATCTCGGTGCGCGTGCCGGTGCCTGGCCAGCCAGTCGGGATCGACATAGACATGGCAGGTGGCGCAGGCGCAGGCGCCGCCGCAGTCGGCGTCGATGCCGGGCACGTTGTCGTCGACGGCGGCGCGCATCAGCGACACGCCGTTGGTGGCATCGACATCGTGGCGCGTGCCGTCGAACTCGTAGAAGGTGACTCGTGGCATGGGGCTTCCCTGGTTGCAGATGGGGCGCGGATGCTGGCGCGTGATGATAGAAAAATTCGAATCAATATTCAAGTTTCGCGCGCGGCCGCGTTTGTGCGCCGCCGCATCGCTGCGGGCGGAGAGCGGCATCGGTTTTACACTGCGCCGATCTCAGCGCTGGAGAGTCCATGCACCCATCGATGCACGCGCGCACGTCAGCCCGGCAAGACGGCCTATCGGATGGCCGGCGGCGGCGCAGTCGGTCAGCTACCGTGAGCTGGAGGCCGGCTCTAACCGCCTGGCGCACTTCTTCCGGCGAACCGGCCTGCGCGCCGGCGACCGCATCGCGCTGATGCTGGAGAACCACCCGCGCTACTTCGAGATCTGCTGGGCCGCGCAGCGCTCGGGCATCGTCTATACCGCGATCAGCAGCCGCCTGACGGCCGGCGAGGCGGCCTACATCGTCAACGATTGCGGCGCGCGCTTGTTCATCACCTCCGACGCCCTGGCCGACCAGGCCGCGCTGCTGCGCGACCAGATGCCGCAGGTGCGATGCCGCTTGATGCTCGACGGCGCGATCGACGGCTACGCGGCCTATGAAGCGGCCGTGGTCGGGCGATCCGGCCAGCGCATCGCCGACGAATCGGCGGGCGGCGACATGCTCTATTCGTCGGGCACCACCGGGACGGCCGAAGGGCGTGTTCGTGCCGCCGGAATCGACCGACATCGGCTTCGTCAGCTCGCTGTTGAAGGTGTGCATCGGACCCTTCGCGATGGACGACGACACCGTCTATCTGTCGCCCGGGCCGCTGTACCACGCGGCGCCGCTGCGCTTTGCGATGGCGGTGATGCGCCTGGGCGGCACGGTGGTGGTGATGGAGCATTTCGACGCCGCCGAATTCCTGCGCCTGGTGGCGGCGCCACCGCATCACGCACACGCAGGTCGTGCCGACGATGTTCGTGCGCATGCTCAAGCTGCCGGAAGAACAGCGTCGCCTGCACGACCTGTCGTCGCTGCGCATCGCCATCCACGCCGCCGCGCCGTGCCCGGTGCCGGTGAAGCAGCAGATGATCGACTGGTGGGGCCCGATCGTCTGGGAGTACTACGCCGGCACCGAAGGCATGGGCATGACGCTGGTCGACTCCGCCGACTGGCTGGCGCACAAGGGCACGGTCGGCCGCGCGGTGGTGGGCGTGCTGCGCATCTGCGACGACGATCGGCGAGGAACTGCCGGCCGGCGAGACCGGCGGCGTGTACTTCTCCGACGGCAAGACCTTCGAGTACCACAACGATCCAGCAGAAGACCGCTGCCGGCCGCAACGCCAAGGGCTGGACGACGCTCGGCGACATCGGCCACATGGATGCCGAAGGGTATCTCTACCTGACCGACCGCAAGGCGAACATGATCATCAGCGGCGGCGTCAACATCTATCCGCAGGAGGCGGAGAACCTGCTCGTCACGCACCCGAAGGTGCTGGACGTGGCGGTGTTCGGCGTGCCCAACGAGGAGTTCGGCGAGGAGGTCAAGGCGGTGGTGCAGCCACGTTCGATGGCCGACGCCGGCAAGGCGCTGGAGCAGGAGCTGATCGCCTTCTGCCGCGAGCAACTGTCGCCGATCAAGTGTCCGCGCAGCATCGACTTCTTGGCCGAACTGCCGCGCCACCCGACCGGCAAACTGTACAAGCGGCTGCTGCGCGAGCGCTACTGGGCCGGCCACGGCAACACGATCGATCTGAAGGAGCCAGACGATGCAGCAGCAAGCGACTTCGCAAGGTGGCGGTGATGGGCGCCGGTGCGGTCGGCAGCTTCTATGGCGCCATGCTGGCGCGCGCCGGCCATGCCGTGACGCTGATCGGTCGGCCGGCGCATGTGCAGGCGATCCAGCGCGATGGCCTGCTGCTGGACATGGCGGGCCGCGTCGAGGCGGTGCGCTCGGTGCGAGCACCGAGGTTCGGCCGCGATGCAGGGCGCCGATCTGGTGTCTGTGCTGCGTCAAGTCCGGCGACAGCGAAGCCGCGGCGCGCGCGATGGCGCCGCATTTGGGCGATCACAGCGTTGGTGATGAGCCTGCAGAACGGCGTGGACAACGCCGCAGACGCTGGCGCGCCATGTGCCTTGCCGCGTGATGCCGCGGTGGTTTACGTGGCGGTGGCGATGGCCGGGGCCGGGCGGGTCAGCGCATTTCGGCCGCGGCGATCTGGCCATCGGCGCGTTGCCCGACGGCCGGGGCTCGTCCGTCGGCGAATGGCCGACGCTGCAGGCGCTGGTCGGACTCTTTGCCAGCGCCGGCGTGCCGGTGCGCATCGTGCCCGATGTGGCGGCGGAGCTGTGGGCCAAGCTGCTCGTCAACTGCGCCTACAACGCCATCTCGGGCCTGGCGCAGATGCCCTATGCGACGGCTGGCGGCGCAGCCCGGCATTCGTGACTGCAGCTCGATGTCGTGCGCGAGGTCGTCGCAGTGGCCGCGGCCTCGGGCGTGACGCTGTCGCTGCCGGCATCGCTGGAGGCGGTGCAAAGGCATCGCTGCCGCCATGCCGGCGCAGCTGTCGTCCACCGCTCAGGACATGGCGCGGCACAAGTCCAGCGAGATCGACCATCTCAACGGCTACATCGCGCGCCGGGGCGCCGAACTGGGCGTGCCCACGCCGGTGAACCGCGCGCTGCACGCGTTGGTGAAGCTGGTCGAATCGGGCTCACGACCGGCCGGTGACCGCGACGCAGCCCGTGCCCGAGCCCCTGGTGCAGGCGCTGCGCGAGACTGGGCCTGGCCGGCGACGAGAGCGCTGCGCGGCGCGCCGCTGACCGGCGGCGTGTCTTCGGACATCTGGCGCATCGATCTCGCCGCACGGGCCGGTGTGCGCCAAGCGCGCGCTGGCCAAGCTGCGCGTGGCCGCCGACTGGCACGCGCCGATCGAACGCAATCATCTACGAAGCGCGCTGGATGCAACTGGCCAACCAGGCGCTGCCGGGCATGCGCGCCGCGCGTGCTGGGCCAGCACGCGGGCCTGGGCGTGCTGGTGATGGAGTACCTGCCGCAGCACGCGCTGTGGAAGCATCAGCTGCGCGACGGCCAGGCCGAAGCCGGCACGGCCCGGGCGGTGGGCCGCGCGCTGGCGCGCATCCATGGCCACAGCGCGGCGCGGCCCGACGCTGGCGGCGCAGTTTGCCACCGATGCGATCTTCTTCGACATCCGCCTCGAGCCCTATCTGCTGGCCACCGGCCGGCCGGCATCCGGACGCTGGCCGAACGTTTGCAGGCGCTGGTGGCGCAGACGCAGGCGCACGCCATTGCGCGCTGGTGCATGGCGATGTCAGCCCGAAGAACATCCTCGTCGACGGCCACCGGCCGGTGTTCCTGGACGCCGAATGCGCCGTGTGGAGCGACCCGGCGTTCGACCTGGCGTTCTGCCTGAATCACCTGCTGCTGAAGTGCTTGTGGAATCCGCCGGCCGCGCCGCGTCTGCTGGCAATGTTTCGACGCCCTGGCCGAGGCCTATCTGGGCGGCGTCGAGTGGGAGCCGGCCGAGCTGCTGCAGCGCCGCGCCGCGGCCTGCTGCCCGGCTTGCTGCTGGCGCGGGTGGACGGCAAATCGCCGGTGGAGTACCTCGACAGCGAGCGTCAGCGCGGCGCGGTGCGCCGCGTCGCGCGCACGCTGTTGCTGCAACCGGTGAGCCAGCTGCAGCGCCGTGGCAACCGCCTGGCAGACAGGAGATCGACCCATGAACGCTGCCGCCATCCAGCACATCCATGCCCGCCGCGTCTGGGACAGCCGCGGCCGGCCGACGGTGGAGGCCGAAGTCGCTGCTGGCCGGCGGCGCAGCCGGCCGTGCCATCGTGCCTTCCGGCGCGTCCACGGGCACGCGCGAGGCGCTGGAGCTGCGCGACGGCGGCAAGCCCTTCGGCGGGCTGGACGTGATGCGAGCGGTGGGGCACGTCAACGGCGAGATCGCCGGCGCTCTGGTGGGCAGGGAGGTGAACGACCAGGCGCGCTCGACCAGCGGCTGATCGACCTGGACGGCACGCCGAACAAGACGCGCCTGGGCGCCAATGCCACGCTGGCGGTATCGATGGCTGCCGCGCACGCGGCGGCGGCGCTGGCCGGCGTGCCGCTGTACCGCCACTTGGGCGGCGACGCCGCGACGCTGCTGCCGATGCCGCAGATCCAGATCTTCGGCGGCGGCGCGCATGCCGGCCGACGTGTCGACATCCAGGACTTCATGGTGCTGTGCCCGGCGGCAAGCTGCTTCGAGCAGGCGCTGGAATGGACGGCCGAGGTCTATCGCGCCGCGGGCCAGCTGATGCAACAGCGCGGCCGGCTCGCCGGCGTGGCCGACGAAGGCGGCTGGTGGCCCGATTTCGACACCAACGAACAAGCGCTGGATACGCTGCTGCAGGCCATCGAAGCGGCCGGCTTCGTGCCCGGCGAGCAGGTGGCGATCGCGCTCGACATCGCGGCCTCCGAGTTCGGCCGTGGCGGCCGCTACCGATTGGGGCTGGAATCGCGCGAGCTCGACAGCGATGGCCTGATCGAACTGCTGCTGCGCTGGGTGGAGCGCTACCCGATCGCCTCGATCGAGGACCCGCTGGCCGAGGACGACATCGACGCCTTCGCGCGCTTCACGCAGGCCGCGGGCCGCCGTATGCAGGTCGTGGGCGACGACCTGCTGGTGTCCGATGCCGCGCTGGTGCGCGACGCTGCCGCGCGCGGCGCCGCCAACTGCGTGCTGCTCAAGCCGAACCAGCGCGGCACGCTGAGCGAGACGCTGGCCGCGTGGGAGGCCGCCAAGGCACTGGGTTATGCCGGCATCGTCTCGGCACGCTCGGGCGAGACCGAGGACACCACCATCGTGCACCTGGCCATCGGCTGGGGCACGGGGCAGTTGAAGGTCGGCGCGTTCGCGCGCAGCGAACGCATGGCCAAGTGGAACGAGGCGCTGCGCATCGAACAGCGGCTGGGCGCGGGCGCGCGCTTCGCCGGAGCCGCCGCGTTCGGCCGCAACCGCGGCTAGGACTTGGGCTTGCCCTTGCCGAGCAAGCGGCTCACCAGCGACCCGGATTGGCGCGCCGACGGGTGGGTGCGCATGACCATCAATCCCGAGGTCAGGTACATCGCATTCAACAGCCGGCTGGCGCGGTCGGGGCTCATGCCGGGCCACTTGCTCATGGCTTGCAGCGACGCCGATTCGCGCCGCAGCCGCTCCGCCGCCGGGCCCAGGGCGCCCGGTGCATACAGCCGCTCTTCGCGCGACGTGGTGGAGCGGTAGGCGGCCGGCCCGCCGATCTCGGCCAGCAGTGCGTTGCGAGGCCCGTTGAGAGCGACGTTCCACAGCAGCGGCTTCAGCGGCCGGTAGTGCTCATCGCGGCCGACGCGTTCGTGCATGTAGTGGCCCGGAGGCCGCACGCCCGGGGCATCGCAGGACAAAAGCTTCAGCCCGGCCAGCGCGCTCGGCATAGCCAGCGCCATGTCGCGCGGCGAGTGATACAAGTGTTCGTTGGGGAACACCGTCACCGGCCAGACCAGTTCCTCATACTGCAGACACAGCAGCGCGCTTTGCCGGTGGCGCATGCAGGTGGCCAGCACCTCGACCGGATCGGTACTCTCGCGCCGCACATCCAGCTGGCGCAGGTCGGCCAGGATGGTGGTGGGCAGCACCGTGTTCTCGCCCAGTTGCGCAAACGCGCTCGAGCCGCGCTCCAGCCGCATCCGCTCGTACGAGCTGATGCGCCACAGTGTCGAATCCTCGAAATCTCGCATCGTCTCTCCCCGAAACCTGCGGCGCCCCAAATCGGGATTTTGCCCGAAGCAGCGCGTGCCGAGGCTGAAAGTTGCTCAGTGTCCCACCCCCGACGCTAGGGGGCACCCTCTGGTCGCGAAAGACCCGACATTCGGGCTTAAGCTTCGTCGCGACGGCGATGCGCGCGACGTGCCGCGCCGCGAGGAGACAGGCGATGACACGAGACAGAGCAGACGAGCCTGGCGTCCGCCCCATCGGCGGGCGCTCGCATGTGCGCGGTGATCCCGATGCGAGACTGTCGTCGTTGAGCATTCCGGCGCTGCTGGCGCGCACGGTGGCGCGCTTCGGTGACCGGCCGGCGGTGTGCTTTCGCGACCAGCGCATCCGCTGGACCTGGCGCGAGTTTGCCGACGAGGTGGACCGGCTTGCTGCCGGCTTGCTGGGGCTGGGCCTGCAGCGCGGCGAGCGGCTCGGCATCTGGTCGCCGAACCGCGCCGAATGGCTGGTGACGCAGTTCGCCACCGCGCGCATCGGCGTCATCCTGGTCAACATCAACCCGGCCTACCGCCTGTCGGAGCTGGAATACGCGCTCAACGTGTCGGGCTGCCGCGCCATCGTCACGGCGCAGCGGCTGAAGACCTCGATGTACCTGGAGATGCTGCGCAAGCTGGCGCCGGAACTCGATGCACAGGCGCCGGGTGAGCTGCAGGCCGCACGGTTGCCGCAACTGCGCTGGATCATCCGCATGGGCGAAGAACGCAGCGCCGGCATGCTGAACTATGGCGATGTGATGGCGCGTGGCCGCCAGGCCTTGGACGTGGCGGCGCTCGACGCCATCACGCAGGCGCTGGACTGCCATGAGGCCATCAACATCCAGTTCACCAGCGGCACCACCGGCAACCCCAAGGGCGCGACGCTGACGCACCACAACATCGTCAACAACGCGCACTTCATCGCCAAGGCGATGAACTTCAGCGAAGCCGATGCGCTGTGCATCCCGGTGCCGCTGTACCACTGCTTCGGCATGGTGCTGGCCGTGCTGGTGTGTGTGGACAGCGGCGCGCGCATGGTGTTCCCGGGCGAATCCTTCGAGCCGCTGGCCACGCTGCAGGCGGTGGCCGACGAGCGCTGCACGGCGTTGCACGGCGTGCCGACGATGTTCATCGCCGAACTCGACCATCCGCGCTTTGCCGAATTCGATCTGAGCAGCCTGCGCACCGGCATCATGGCCGGCTCGCCCTGCCCGATCGAGACGATGAAGCGCGTGGTCTCGCAGATGCACATGAGCGAGATCACGATCTCCTACGGCATGACCGAGACTTCGCCGGTGTCGTTCCAGAGCGGGACCAGCGACCCGCTGCAACGGCGCGTGTCCACCGTCGGCCGCATCATGCCGGCGCTGGAGGCCAAGGTGGTGGACCCGGCCAGCGGCGCCATGTTGCCGGTGGGCGAGAAGGGCGAACTGCTGGTGCGCGGCTATTCGGTGATGCTGGGTTACTGGGGCGACGAGGCGCGCACCCAGGAAGCCATCCGCGACGGCTGGATGCACACCGGCGACCTGGCGACGATCGACGACGAGGGCTACTGCAACATCGTCGGCCGCGCCAAGGACATGCTGATCCGCGGTGGCGAGAACGTCTATCCGCGCGAGGTGGAGGAGTTCCTGTTCCGCCACCCCAAGGTGCAGTCGGTGCAGGTTTTCGGCGTGCCCGACCCGAAGTACGTCGAGGAGGTCTGCGCCTGGATCGTGCTGAAGCCGGGCGAAGCTTGCACCGAAGACGAGATCCGCGACTTCTGCCGCGAGCAGATCGCGCACTACAAGGTGCCGCGCTACATCCGCTTCGTGCAGCGAGATGCCGATGACGATCACCGGCAAAGTGCAGAAGTTCGTGATGCGCGATCGAATGATCGAGGAACTGGGTCTTGCGGTGGCGAAAACGGCGTGAAGTGAAACCCGGTCGGGCACGGCTGCGATTGCCGAAGGCAGCGTCCCGCTGCGCGAGTGCGTAGACTTCCGCACAAGGCGCTGCACATGGCCACCGGTCTCGCAATCGACCCGGCCCTTCAGGACCGCGCCATCCATCGCGGGTGTGGCGGGCCATGGCCGCTGCCAGGCGGTCAAACCCGAGCGTGAAGCATCGTTCCAAGGAGCCATTGAGATGTCCAGCCCCCTACCTGGCCTGAGCTTCGGCCTCGGCGAAACCCTGGACATGCTGCGTGATAGCGTGCAGGCTTCTGTGCCGAGCAGATCGCGCCGCGCGCCGAAGCCATCGACCGCGACAACCAGTTCCCGCCGGACATGTGGTGAAGCTCGGCGAGCTCGGCTTGCACGGCATGACGGTCGGCGAGGACTTCGGTGGCACCAACATGGGCTACCTGGCGCACATCGTCGCGATGGAAGAAGTGTCGCGCGCCTCGGCCTCGGTGGGCTTGAGCTATGGCGCGCATACCAACCTGTGCGTCAACCAGATCCATCGCAACGGCACCGCGGCGCAGAAGGCGCAAGTACCTGCCCAGGCTGGTCAGCGGTGAGCATGTCGGTGCGCTGGCGATGAGCGAGCCCAACGCCGGCTCGCGACGTGGTCAGCATGAAACTGCGCGCCGACCTGAAGGGCGACCGCTACGTGCTCAACGGCAGCAAGATGTGGATCACCAACGGCGGCGATGCCGACACGCTGGTCGATCTACGCCAAGACCGACCTGAACCCCGGCCCGAGCGGCATGACCGCCTTCATCGTCGAAAAGGGCTTCAAGGGCCTGAGCTTCGGCGCGAAGCTGGACAAGCTGGGCATGCGCGGCAGCAACACCTGGCCGCTGTTCTTCGACGACTGCGAGGTGCCGGCCGAGAACGTGCTGGGCGGCGAAGGCAGGGCGTCAAGGTGCTGATGAGCGGCCTGGACTACGAGCGCGCGGTGCTGTCCGGCGGGCCGCTGGGCATCATGGCGGCGTGCATGGACGTGGTGCTGCCCTACGTGCACGAGCGCAAGCAGTTCGGCCAGAGCATCGGCGAGTTCCAGCTGATGCAGGGCAAGCTGGCCGACATGTACACCACCTGGCGGCCTGCCGCGCCTACGTGTATGCGGTGGGCCAGGCCTGCGACCGCGGCGACCATGCGCGCACACTGCGCAAGGATGCGGCCGGCGCGATCCTGTACTCTGCCGAGAAGGCCACCTGGATGGCCGGCGAGGCGATCCAGGCGCTGGGCGGCAACGGCTACATCAGCGACTATCCAGCCGGTCGCCTGTGGCGCGACGCCAAGCTGTACGAGATCGGTGCCGGTACTTCGGAGATCCGCAGGATGCTGATCGGTCGCGAGCTTTATTCGGAGTCGATGTAATCATGTGCAGCCTCGATGGGCTGTTTGCCGAACAACCGCGCCTGGGCCAACCAGCGCGTCGCGCAGGACCCGCAGTTTTTCGCCCGCTTGGCCAAGCAACAGGCGCCGCAAGTACCTGTGGATCGGCTGCTCCGACAGCCGCGTGCCGGCCAACGAGATCGTCGGCCTCGATCCGGGTGAGGTCTTCGTGCACCGCAACATCGCCAATCTGGTGGTGCACTCGGACTTGAACTGCCTGTCGGTGCTGCAGTACGCGGTGGATGTGCTGAAGGTCGAGCACGTCATGGTCGTCGGCCACTATGGCTGCGGCGGCGTGCAAGCGGTGGCCGAGCAGGCGCTCGGCCGGCCTGGTCGACAACTGGCTGCGCCATGTCGCCGACATGTGCGCGTTCAAGCACATGTCGCGCTCTCGACCGCCACGGCGACCCGAGCGAACTCGGCCGCAGCCTGGTGGAGCTGAATGTGATCGAGCAAGTGGCCAACGTCTGCCGCACCACCATCCTGCGCAAGGCATGGCGGCGCGGGCCAGAAAGTTGAGGTGCATGGCCTGGTCTATGGCCTGACGGACGGACTGCTGCGCCGCTGGGCGTCAGCGTCGACGGCACCGGGCATTGGGAAGTGCGGCGCGAGGCGTCGATCCAGACGTGGCCTGCGATGAACATCAACGCAACGAGCTAACATGCAGGCATTGAAAGCACAGATCGATACCCGCTCGGAAGATTTCCGCGCCAACGCGCAGCGCATGCGCGCGGTGGTCGACGACCTGCGCGCCAAGGCGGCGTCGGTGGCGCTGGGCGGCGGCAAGGCGGCGCGTGCGCGCCACACGGCGCGCGGCAAGCTGCTGCCGCGCGAGCGGGTGGAGCAGCTGCTCGACCCGGCACGGCGTTCCTGGAAATCGGCCAACTGGCGGCCTGCGGCATGTACGACGACGAGGCGCCGTCGGCCGGGCTGATCGCCGGCATCGGCAGCGTCGATGGGCCGCGAATGCATGATCATCGCCAACGACGCCACGGTGAAGGGCGGCACGTACTACCCGATGACGGTGAAGAAGCACCTGCGCGCGCAGGAGATCGCGCTGCAGAACCAGCTGCCCTGCATCTACCTGGTCGATTCGGGCGGCGCCTTCCTGCCGCGGCAGGACGAGGTGTTTCCCGATCGCGAGCATTTCGGCCGCATCTTCTACAACCAGGCCACCATGTCGGCGGCGGGCATCCCACAGGTGGCGGTGGTGATGGGCTCTTGCACGGCGGGTGGCGCCTACGTGCCGGCGATGAGCGACGAGACCATCATCGTCAAGAACCAGGGCACGATCTTCCTCGGCGGCCCGCCGCTGGTGAAGGCCGCGACAGGCGAGGTGGTCACGGCCGAGGACCTGGGCGGCGGCGACGTGCACACGCGGCTGTCGGGCGTGGCCGACCATCTGGCCGAAAACGACAGCCACGCCCTCTTCCTCGCGCGGCGCATCGTTGCCAGCTTCAACCGCGCCAAGCCCAACGACCGCCACCTTCGAGCCCAGCGAAGAGCCGCTGTACGACCCGGCAGGAGATCTACGGCGTCGATCCCGACACGACACGCGCAAGCCCTACGACGTGCGCGAGATCATCGCGCGCATCGTCGACGGCTCGCGTTTCGACGAATTCAAGGCGCGCTACGGTAGCCACACTGGTGACGGGTTTCGCGCGTCTGCACGGCATGCCGCTGGGCATCATCGCCAACAACGGCATCCTGTTTTCCGAGTCGGCGCAGAAGGGCGCGCACTTCATCGAGCTGTGCGCGCAGCGCGGCGTGCCGCTGCTGTTCCTGCAGAACATCACCGGCTTCATGGTCGGGCGCAAGTACGAAAACGCGGGCATCGCCAAGGACGGCGCGAAGATGGTCACCGCGGTGGCGACCGCTCAGGTGCCCAAGCTGACGGTGCTGATCGGCGGCAGCTTCGGCGCTGGCAACTACGGCATGTGCGGCCGCGCCTATTCACCTCGCTTCCTGTGGATGTGGCCGAATGCGCGCATCAGCGTGATGGGTGGCGAGCAGGCGGCCAGCGTGCTGGCCACCGTCAAGCGCGACGGCATCGAGGGCAAGGGCGGCCAGTGGGCGAAGGACGAAGAGGCGGCCTTCAAGGCGCCGCTGCTCGAGCAGTACGAGCATCAGGGCCACCCCTACTACGCCAGTGCGCGCTTGTGGGACGACGGCGTGGTCGATCCGGCGCAGACGCGAAGCGTGCTGGGCCTTTCACTGGCGGCAACCTTGAACGCGCCGATCCAGCCGACGAAGTTCGGTTTGTTCCGCATGTAGTGTATGATGTGTCTAGAGTTGTGGAACAATACACATCATGCGCACAAACATTGACATCGACGACGCCTTGATGGCTGAAGCCATGAAGGCCGGCCCGTTCAAGACCAAGAAGGATGCCGTCGAGGCCGGCTTGAAATTGCTGGCCCGGCAGGCCGCGTACCGCGAGATCCTCAAGTGGCGCGGCAAGCTCGAGTGGCAAGGTGACGACAGCATCGACTGGACACAGCCGGTCGGTGCCGTGCCGCTGCTTGCCCAGGAGCCCGGCCAGCCTCCGCCGGTGCAGCGGGGCGCGCGCCGTGCTGGTCGTTGACTCGTCCGTTTGGATCGACTTTTTCAGCGGCTTTGATGCGCCGCAGGCCGACCTGTTGGCGCACTTGCTCGAACACGGCGAGGTACGCATCGTCGTGCCCGACCTGGTGCTGTTCGAGGTGTTGCGCGGCTTCCGGCATGAGCGGGATCTGCGTACTGCACGGCAGTTGATGCAAGGGCTGGCCGTCGAGTCGTCGATGGACCCCGAGATGGCCGATGCGGCGGCCGAGCACTACCGCCAACTGCGCGGCCGCGGCCACACGGTACGCAGCGCGATCGACGTGCTGGTCGCGGCCTTCTGCATCGAACGCGACTACGCGCTGTTGCACGACGACCGTGACTTCGACGCCTTCGAGACACATCGCGGCCTGCGTGTTTGGCGGCATTGATGGAGACACTGGATGTTTGACAAGATCCTGATCGCCAACCGTGGGGAGATCGCGTGCCGCGTGATCAAGACCGCACGCAGGTTGGGCATCGCCACCGTCGCGGTGTACTCCGAGGCTGACGCCAACGCGCGCCACGTGCGCCTGGCCGACGAGGCGGTGCTGATCGGCCCGCCATCGGCGCGCGAGTCCTACCTGCGGGCCGACAAGATCCTCGACGCCGCCAAGGCCACCGGTGCGCAGGCGGTGCATCCAGGCTACGGTTTCCTGTCGGAGAACGATGCGTTCGCCGAAGCCTGCGCAGCAGCCGGCATCGTCTTCATCGGCCCGCCGGCTTCCGCCATCCGCGCGATGGGCAGCAAGTCCGCGGCCAAGGCGCTGATGGCCACCGCCGGCGTACCACTGACGCCGGGCTATCACGGCGATAACCAGGACCCGGCTTTTCTCGGGCAACGAGGCCGACAAGATCGGCTACCCGGTACTGATCAAGGCCAGCGCCGGCGGCGGCGGCAAGGGCATGCGCCGCGTCGATGCGCCGGCCGACTTCGCTGCCGCCCTGTCGTCATGCCAACGCGAATCGCGCAACGCCTTCGGCAACGACCAGGTGCTGGTCGAGAAGTACGTGCTCAAGCCGCGGCACATCGAGATCCAGGTCTTCGGTGACACCCACGGTGATTGCGTCTACCTGTTCGAGCGCGACTGTTCGGTGCAGCGCCGCCACCAGAAGGTGCTCGAAGAAGCCCCCGCGCCGGGCATGACGCGCGAGCGCCGTGCGGCGATGGGCCAGGCCGCGGTCAACGCCGCCAAGGCGGTGGGTTATGTCGGTGCGGGCACGGTGGAATTCATCGCCAACCCCGACGGCAGCTTCTACTTCATGGAGATGAACACGCGGCTGCAGGTCGAGCATCCGGTGACCGAGATGATCACCGGCCTGGACCTGGTGGAATGGCAATTGCGCGTCGCCTCCGGCGAACCGCTGCCGCTGCGCCAGGACCAACTGGCCATCGACGGCCACGCGATCGAAGCGCGCATCTACGCCGAAGACCCGGACAAGGGTTTCCTGCCTACCACCGGCAGGCTTTTGCACTTGGTGCCGCCGCCGGAAAGCGACCATGTGCGCGTGGACACCGGTGTGGAGCAGGGCGATTCGATCACGCCGCACTACGACCCGATGATCGCCAAGCTGATCGTCTGGGATGCCACGCGGGACATGGCGCTGGCGCGCATGCGCCAAGCGCTGGCGATGTACCGCGTGGTCGGCGTGGCCAACAACATCGAATTTCTGGCGCGGCTGATCGGCGTGCCGTCCTTCGCCCAGGCCGACCTGGACACCGCGCTGATCGAGCGCGAACACGCCAACCTGTTCCCCGAGAAGGGCGCGGTGCCCGACGAGGTGTGGCTGCTGGCGCGCTTTGGCCGAGTTGCAGCGCGAGGCGGCCGCGGCACGGCGCGTGGCGGCCAACGCGCCGGACCGCGATTCGCCCTGGCGCATCCTCGACGGCTGGCGGCTCAATGGCCGCGCGTCGCGCCCGATCCTGCTGCGCCATGGCGAGACGGTGATGGCCATCACGGTGCAGGTGGTGGCCGGCGGGCACGAACTGAGCCTGGGAGGGCCGCGGTGTTTGTGCGCGGCACCGCCGGGCCGAACGGACAGCTCCATGCGCAACTGGGCGAACGCCGCGTGAATGCCACCGTGGTGGTCAGTGCCGAGCGCCGCCATGTGTTCTTCGAAGGCCGGGCCTGGCCGCTGGCGCTGGTCAGTACGCTCAACACCGGCGGCTCGGGCGAGGACGTCGAAGGCGGCTTGAAGGCGCCGATGCCGGGCAAGGTGATCGCGCTGATCGCCGCCGTCGGCGCCAGCGTGGAGAAGGGCGCGCCGCTGCTGGTGCTGGAGGCGATGAAGATGGAGCACACCATCAGCGCGCCGAAGCGCGGCACCGTCAAAGCGTTCCGCTGCGCGCCGGGTGATCAGGTGGTGGACGGCGTCGATCTCGTCGACTTCGAGGGGGTGGAATGAACATGGTTCGCATCATCGAGATGGGCCCGCGCGACGGCTTGCAGAACGAAAAGCAGAGCATCCCGCTGGCCACCAAGCTCGAACTCATCGACCGGCTGGCCGCAGCCGGGCTGCGAGAGATCGAGGCCACGTCTTTCGTCTCGCCGAAGTGGGTGCCGCAGATGGGCGATCACGATGCGCTGATGCGCGCGCTTGACGCGCCGCCCCGGCGTGGCCTACCCGGTGCTGACGCCCAACCTGCAGGGCTTCGAGGCAGCGGTGGCGGCCGGTGCCGACTATGTGGCCGTGTTTGCCGCCGCATCCGAGGCCTTCTCTAAGAAGAACATCAACTGCTCGATCGCGGAATCGATCGATCGTTTCCTGCCGGTGATGGCGGCGGCGCGCGAGCGCGGCATCAAGGTGCGGGGCTACGTGTCCTGTGTCATCGGCTGCCCCTACGAGGGTGATGTGGCACCGGCCAAGGCTGCGGAAGTGACGCAGCGTCTGGCAGACATCGGCTGCCACGAGGTGTCGCTGGGCGACACCATCGGCGTGGGCACGCCGGCGTCGGTGCAGCGCTTGCTGGACGCCTGCGCCAAGCTGCTGCCGCTGGATCGGCTGGCCGGCCACTTCCACGACACCTACGGCATGGGCGTGGCCAACGTGTATGCCGCCTACGGCTTCGGCCTGCGCGCTTTCGACGCGTCGGTTGGCGGGCTGGGCGGCTGCCCCTATGCCAAGGGCGCCACCGGCAACGTCGCCACCGAAGACGTGGTCTACCTGCTGCACGGGCTGGGTGTGTCCACCGGCATCGACCTCGACAAGCTGGTGGACACCGCAGGCTGGATCAGCGCGCAACTTGGGCGTCCACCGGTGTCCAGCGTGGCCCGTGCGCTGCTTGCCAAGCGGCCGGCCGCCGCATGATGCGCCTGTACCACTGCGTCAGCGCGCGCTCGTTCCGGGCGCTGTGGATGCTGGAAGAACTTGGCCTGGACTACGAACTGCACATGCTGCCGTTCCCGCCGCGGGTGCACCAGCGGGCCTACCTCGAAGATGAACCCGTTGGGCACGGTGCCGGCGCTGTTCGACGGCGACGTGCGGCTGACCGAATCGTCGGCCATCTGCCAGTATCTGGCGCAGCGCCACTCGCCGCGTGCGCTGAACGTCGAGCCGGACGAAGCCGACTTCGGCGCGTACCTGAACTTGCTGATCTTCGGCGAGGCGACGCTGACCTTCCCGCTGTCGCTGGTGCTGCGCTATTCGCGCATGGAGCCGCCCGATCGGCGCCAGCCGCAGGTGGTGGACGACTACTGCAAGTGGTTCCTGGCGCGGCTGCGCGCGCTGGAGCCGCAGCTGGCGCAGCAGGCTTTCCTGTGCGCCGGCCGCTTCACTGCCGCCGACGTGGCTGTGGGTTATGCGCTGCTGGTGGCGCAGCAACTGCGGTTGGCCGAGCGCTTCACGCCGTCGGTGTCCGCCGCTATTGGCAACGCCTGCAAACCCCGCCGGCCTATCAGCGCGCGATGCACGCGCAGCGACGCGGCCTGGCGCAGGGCGTGTCGCCAGTGCCGGCGTCCGAGACCGGACCAGCGTAGCGAAGCGAATGGCCGTCAGGTCGGAGTCACGTTGGCGATGTCTTCGGACGTTGCCGAATGCGACAGCGTGTAAAGACCGCTGAGTGCGCCTTGCGCCGCGCCCGCCGACTGCAAGGCCGATGCGGCCAGGCCGGTGCGCATCAGCAACTCGAGCGCAGGCGCCTCGTAGCCCAAGACCACGAACACCCAGTCGGCCACGCGGTCTGCGGAATTGCGAATGCGCTGCTCCGTCGTTTCGGCGATCGGCGGCGACTGGTGCTGCAACAGATGCGCGCCCACGATACCCGGGCGGTGGATGACGGCGGCGCCGAGCGCACGGAAGAATTCGCGCAGGTCACCAGCACGGTCTTGCAGCGGCGAGACGCGCAAGGTCAACGCGCACCGTGCGGCGCTGCCACCCCATGATTCCAGGACGTGGCACTGGCTGCGCACCATGTTCCTGTGGTGCGGCATCATGCGCGTCGACCACGGCGTCGGCGTGTTCAGATGATCGACGTAGGCGGCCGAGGACAGGATCGCGTGCGACGTGAGCTCGTACATGACGAAGATGCCCTCGCCGCCGCTGGCGCTCGTCCAGCGCGACGCGCGGCGAAACCCCGGGACGCCGAGCCGCTCCGGGAAATGTTCGTGGGAGTGCCAGTCCTCGAACTCGGACTTCATCTCGGGTGCCATGTCCCACCACATGGCCAGGGCTGCGTTGCCTAGAAGCGGCATCTGCGTGGCGCCGATCTAGGTGCCGACGTCGACGGCCACGCCTTCGCGACTGCTGGCCGCAAGCGCATCGAGCGTCATCGCGATGTCGATCGACTCGGCGGGCGTGGCGCCTGTCCATCGATCCCAACCGAAGCGAACGAGATCGTGAAACGACTCGGCCTCGGCCAGAAATCCCGGGCCGGCTTCGGTTTCGATCACTTCGCGTGCAGCATCCCATCCGCTGCCGCGGCGCAGGTCCACGAGCGGCGGAAAGTCAGGGCCGGTGTCGTTGAAATAGGTGGTGCTGATCGAGCCTGCGTCGCCGGCAATGAAGGCGTGGCGGTGCCGCGTGGTGGTGAAGGCGCAC
Organism: uncultured beta proteobacterium; assembly: GCA_963837675.1. Classification (GTDB taxonomy): domain Bacteria; phylum Pseudomonadota; class Gammaproteobacteria; order Burkholderiales; family Burkholderiaceae_C; genus Rubrivivax. Next base: position 118,914 of record CAWIOH010000019.1, read on the forward strand.
GAAATCTGCGCCAGAAGACCGTCCGGGTACTCGAGCGTGGCCATCGTGGTCACATCGACACCCGTGGCGCCCCAGCGCGACAGAGCCGACACGCGCGACGGCGCGGTGCCGGTCACGGTGCGCACGAAGCTCACCGGATACGAGCCCGCGTCCATCAGCGCGCCGCCCGCCAGATGGGGGTCCATGCGGATATTGGCGGCGTCGGTCAGAGGAAAGCCGAACGACGCCTGAACGAGCTGGATGCGACCAATGGCGCGCGCCGCAAGAAGCTCGCGCACCTTCAGCGTTTGCGCTTGCGCCCGATAGGGATAGGCTTCCACGAGATACACGCCATTGTTCTGCGCGGCCTCGAACATGGCACGCGCCTGTGCCGCACTGGCGGCGAGCGGCTTCTCGCACAGCACGTGCTTGCCGGCGCTGGCGGCCCGGATCGACCACTGCGCGTGCAGGTTGTTGGGCAGCGGCACGTAGACTGCGTCGATGTCGGGATCGGCAAAGAGCGCGTCATAGCTCGCATGAACACGGGCGATGCCGAGTTCACGCGCGAAGACCGTGGCCCGCTCGACGTCGCGGCTCGCGACGGCGGCCACGATGACCTTCCCGGACGGCCGCACGGCTTCGACGAACGACCGTGCTATGCGTGCGGCGCCGAGAATGCCGATGCGCAGCGGGACGCTGGAAGGCAAGGTCATGGGGTCCCTGGGAAGGTAACGGACTACGCAGCCTCCAGCACCGATGCCATCTGGGTGACGCAATCCTCGACATGCGTGGTCAGCGTCTGCTGCGCACGCTGCCAGTCGCGGGCGAGCGCGCTTTCGAGCAGCACCTGGTGCTCGTCGGCCGCCACTTGCCCCCGGAAGACGGCGGCGATCATCTGGTAACGCAGGAACTTGTCACAGATCGACGCATAGGTCTCGAGCAGCAAGTTGGAACCGCAGGCGGAGATCAGCGCGAAATGAAACGCCCAGTCGTAGCGGCGCCACGTTTCCGCAGCAGAGGGTTCGCTCGCCGCCATCTTTTTCTCCATCGTGGCGAGCTTGTGGTAGGTCGCCACCACGCGGCCTTCCCATTCGAGGTCGCCGCGCTGAAAGGATGCCTTGAGCCCGTGGCATTCGAGCAGCTGCCGCATGGCCGCCACCTCGCGAAGGTTGGCCGAAGACACCCCGCTGACCTGGAAGCCCCGTGAGCCTTCTGCGACCAGCAAACCTTCCGTGGACAGGCGGTTGAAGAGCTCGCGCAAGGTACCGACACTCGTGCCGTAGGCCTCCTTCATCCGTTCCAGCGGCAGACGGCGCCCCGGCGTCAGCCGGCCCAGCACGATGTCGGAGCGTATGCGGCGATAGGCCACCTCGCCGACGGTGTCATTGCCCGAGGAATGGAGGGATGTGGCGGTCAGCACGTGGACGCTCCTGGCCGGATCGAAATTCAACCCCGGCACTTTGTATTGAATGGCGCAGAAGAAGATCCGAGAATACCCTAAGTGTCGGAGATGCTGAAGATGCTCGGATGATTCAATGCTACATTGACGCCGTGTCGCCGTGTCTCAGAGTCACGGACGGCAACGGTTCAACGGGTGCCCACGGGGCGAAGACAACAGGAGACTTCATGAGCTCGACCATCTCGCGTCGCACGACGCTCGCCGCAGGCGCTTCGGCCCTGGCACTGGGCGCGTTGCCCAGGGCATTCGCCCAATCCCGCACCAAGCTGCGTTTCAGCTCGGCCTTCACCGAGCAGGATCTGCGCGCCGAGGCCTACAAGAATTTCGCTGCCGCCATCAAGGACGGCTACGACTTCGAGCCCTACTGGGGCAACACGCTGTTCAAGCAGGGCACGGAACTCGTCGCCCTGCAGCGTGGCAATCTCGAAATGTGCAACCTGGCTCCCGCGGACATCAGCAAGCAGATTCCCGCATGGTCGATCATGACCTCGGCCTACCTGTTCCGCGACGTCGAGCACCTGAAGAAGACGTTCAAGAGCGACGTCGGCCGCGACTTCATCAAGATGGCACGCGACCAGCTCGGCATCCAGATCATCACGCCGGTGTACTTCGGTGCGCGCAACGTGAACCTGAAGCCGACCAAGGAAATCAAGACGCCCGCCGATCTGGCCGGCATCAAGCTGCGCATGCCGCCGGGCGAGTACTGGCAGTTCCTGGGCGAGTCGATCGGCGTCAACCCCACGCCGGTGCCCTACGCCGAGGTGTACACGGCGCTGCAATCGGGCGCGATCGACGGCCAGGACAACCCGCTGGTGGCGAGTCGTCTGATGAAGTTCTACGAGGTCACCACGCAATTCGTGCTCACGGGACATGTGCTGGGCTACGACGTGATGGTCATCACCACCAAGCTGTGGGACGCGATGACGCCGGCGCAGCAGGCGCAGTTCCAGGCGGCGGCGGAAAAGGCGGTCGACGACTACACGGTCAAGTTCGTGGCCCAGGAGAAGGAAGTCATGGACTTCTTCAAGAAGGACGGCAAGAAGGTCTACACGCCGGACCTCGCCGCCTTCCGCACGTTTGCGCAAAAGAAGTACGTCGACAAGTACGGCAGCGAGTGGCCGAAGGGAGCGCTCGAGCGCATCAACGCGCTGTAATCCGGCGCATGCAAACTGCGCGCCGCGCGCTCGCGTGAGGATCGAACGCCTCACAAAAGCGCAAGCGCGCAGGTATTCCAGATGGCTGGCGCCTCGCGCTGGCAGCGGCAGGAGTCCTTGACGATGCTCGATCGACTACGCACTGCAGGGTCGTGGCTGCGAAGGCGTGCGGACGACGTCGCCGTGGCGCTGATGGCGCTGATGTTCGTGTCGTTCCTGTTGCAGATCGGCTTTCGCTACCTGCTCAACCAGCCGCTGGGGTGGACGGACGAGGTGACCGTTCTGTGCTGGGTGTGGGCGGTGCTCTGGTGCGCGGCTTTCGTGCTGTCGGACCAGGACGAAATCCGCTTCGACATCGTCTACGGGGCGGTCTCGGCGGGCACCCGGCGGGCGTTCACGGCGGCGTCCAGCATCGCGATCGTCGTGCTCTTCATGATATCGCTGCCCGCCACCTGGCACTACGTGATGTTCATGAAGCGCGAGCACACCGCCTACCTGCACATGCGCTTCGACATCCTCTACACCGTCTACCTGATCTTCGCGCTGGCCGTCATCGTCAGGCACGTGCGCCTGGCCTGGCGTGCGATCAAGGGTGCGCCGCCTGAAGCCGGCAGCATGTCGGACAACGCGGCTTGACCATGCCCGGCCATTTCACCCTTTGCATCATCGTCCTGGTTGGCCTGGCGATCCTGGGCCTGCCGATCGGCTTGTCGATGATCGGCGCCTCGATCTTCTATCTGCTCGTGGCGGGGCTCGACCTCGGCACCGCCGCCGAGCAGATCCTCAACGGGCTCTTCAACAGCTACGTGCTGCTGGCGGTGCCCTTGTTCATCCTCGCCGCCGAGCTCATGAACAGCGGCAGCCTGACGGATCGGCTGCTCAAGTTCTGCCTGCTGCTCGTGGGACGCTTCCGCGGCGGTCTGGGCACGTCAACGTGGTCGCCAACATCATCTTTGCCGGCATGTCCGGATCGGCCATCGCCGACGCCGTGGGCATCGGCAAGGTGATCATCGGCATGATGACGCGCAACGGCTACCCCGTCGCCTACGCCGGCGCCATCACCGCGTCGGCGGCCGTCATCGGCCCGATCATTCCGCCGTCGATTCCGATGGTGATCTACGCGCTGGTGTCGGACACCTCGATCGGCTATCTGTTCCTCGGCGGCGTGGCCCCCGGCCTGTTGCTGGGCCTGGCCTTCATGATCACCAACGCCTTCATCTCCAGGCGTCGCAACTACCCCGTCGAACCCCCGGTGCCGATGCGCGAGATGCCGCGCATCACGCTCGACGCCTTGCCGGCGTTGATGCTGCCCGTGGTGCTGCTGTTCGGCATCTACGGCGGCGTGATGACGCCGACCGAAGGTGCTGCGGCGGCCGCCGCCTATGCGCTGCTGGCCTCGGCCCTGATCTATCGCTCGATGTCGTGGCGGCAGCTCTACAAGGTGCTGCTCGGCAGCGCCCGGGCCACCACGTCGGTCGGGATGCTGATCGCCGGCGCCCTGGTCTTCAACTACGTGGTCACGATCGAGCAGGTCCCGCTCGCGGTGCAGCACTTCATCAACGGCTTTCACCTGACGCCGCTGGCCTACCTGCTGCTCGTGAATGCGATCCTGCTGGCGCTGGGCTGCCTGCTCGAAGGCTCCACCGTGCTGCTCATCATCGTGCCGATATTGATTCCGGCGGCGAAGGCACTCGGCATCGACCCGGTGCACTTCGGCGTGGTCGTGGTCGTCAACATCATGATCGGCCTGCTGACCCCGCCGTTCGGCTTGCTGCTCTTCGTGGTGGCCAACATGACCAAGCAGCCCCTGATGGCGGTGGTGCGCGAGGCCGTGCCATTCATCGGCATGGCGATCGTCGTGCTCGCGATCATCATGCTGGTCCCCGAAACCGTCCTGTGGCTCCCGCGCGTCATGGGCTACAAGGGCTAGGGCCTTCTTCTGCAAGCGTACACACCATGATCAAGCCGCTCTACGTCCTGAACGGTCCGAACCTCAACCGTCTGGGCATGCGCGAGCCCGCGATCTATGGCAAGACCACGCTCGCCGAGATCGAAGCCCTGTGCCGCGACGAAGCCGGCGCGGTGCCGCTGGAGTTCCGCCAGTCGAACAGCGAGACGCAGCTGATCGACTGGATCCACGAGGCCATCGACGCGGGCAGCGCGATCGTCATCAATCCCGGCGGCCTATTCGTTCACGTCGATGGCCATCATGGATGCCCTGAAGATGTTTCCGGGGCCGATCGTCGAGGTCCACATCTCCAACATCCATCGCCGCGAGGAGATGTACCACCGCTCCTACATGTCCGGGGTGGCCACCGCCGTGATCGCCGGCCTCGGCCCCGGTGGCTACCGGGCGGCCATCAAGGCGATACTGGAGATGTTGCGCGACGGGACGAGCTGATTGCCAAGGCCTGCCATGAATCCTCCCGTCACGCACGCCGTGGTCGAAGGGCGCACACGCGCATTGCTGGGGCTGATCGGCGCGGGCATCCAGCGCTCGCTCACGCCGGCGCTGCACGAAGAAGAGGCCGGCCATCACGGGCTGCGTCTGCACTACCAGCTGATCGACCTCGACCGCGACCCGCTCGGTGCTGCGGCGCTGCCCACGCTGATGGCGGCGGCGCGCACCATCGGCTTCGCCGGCCTGAACATCACCTACCCGTGCAAGCAGGCGGTGATCCCACTGCTCGACGAACTGTCCGACGAGGCCCGCGCGATGGGCGCGGTGAACACGGTCGTTTGCCGCGCGGGGCGGCTGGTCGGTCACAACACCGACGGCTCCGGCTGGCGCTGGGGCTTCGAGCGCACGCTGCCCGGCGCCGATCTGTCGCGCGTGGTGCTGCTCGGCGCCGGCGGTGCCGGCTCGGCAATTGCGCACGCGGTGCTGCAGCATGGGCGCTGAACAGCTGGTCGTGGTGGACAGCGACGCGGCGCGCGCCGCGGCGCTGGCGACCGAACTGGCGCTCGCGTATGCCGGCCGCTGCCATGCCGAGACGCAGGTGGACAGCGCGCTGCAGGGCGCCAGCGGGCTGATCCATGCCACGCCGACGGGCATGGACAAGCTGCCCGGCCTGCCGCTGCCCGAGGCGTTGCTGCACCCGCGGCTGTGGGTCGCCGAGATCGTCTATTTCCCGCTGGACACGGCACTGCTGAAGGCCGCACGCGCGCGCGGCTGCGCGGTGGTCGATGGCGGCACGATGGCGGTGGGCCAGGCCATCGGTGCGTTCCGCCTGATAACCGGGCTTCAGCCCGATGCGGCGCGCATGGATGCGCACCTGCGGCGCATGGTGGCCGAGCGCGGCCAGGGCTGACACCGTCCCGAGGAGCAAGGCATGCACGACGAATCCCGGCTACGCGAAGCCATCGATGCCGAGGCCCAATCCGGTGGGCCTGGACGGCATCGAGTACATCGAGTTCACGACACCGAAGCCTCAGGCGCTGGGCCAGTTGCTGGAATCGGTGGGCTTCAGGCCGGTGGCGCGGCACCGTTCGCGCGAGGTGCTGCTGTACCGGCAGGGCGCGATGAACGTCGTGCGTCAATGCGCACGCCGCCGTGCTGCGCCACGCGCCGGCCGCCGAAGAACCGGTGCCGGCGATTCGCGCGCTGGCGCTGCGCGTGCGCGACGCACGCAGCGCCTACGAGCGCGCGCTCGAACTCGGCGCCTGGGACGTCCCGATGCATGCGCAGGTGATGGAGCTGAACATACCCGCCATCCACGGCCCCGGCGGCGCGCACATCTATTTCGTCGACCGCTATCGTGAGTTCTCGATCTACAGCGTCGATTTCATCCCCATTCCCGGCGTCGAGCAACACCCGCCGGCGCGAAGTGGGCTGCGCTTTTTCGGCCTGGTGCAGTACATCGGCTGCGACCGCACCGATGACTGGGTCGAGTTCTATGGGCGGCTGCTGGGCTTCACGCGGCTCGGTGACGAGCAGCGTTTCGGCATCCTGCCGCGCGGCACGCTGCTGCAGAGTCCGGGTGCGAGCGAAGTGCGCTTCTATCTTCAGCTGATCGAACCCGACGCGGCGGCGTCCAGCGACGCGCCGGAGATGTTCCAGCGCATCGGCTTCGGCACGCCGGACGTGGCCGGCGCGGTGGCGGCCTGGCGCCAGGGCGGCATCGAGTTCGTCGATGGCGACAGCGTCAAGGTGACGCGCCAGGGCGCGCTGACACGCACCGTGCTGCACAGCGTGGCCTTCGAACTGGTGCACGACGCACGGCCATGAACATCGCCCAGTTCGGCATGGACACGATCTCGCTGGCCGGGCCGCTGGAGGCCAAGCTGCGCGCCATCCGCGATGCCGGCTTCGCGCAGGTGATGCTCAGCGCGCGCGACATCGTCGGCCACCCCGATGGCCTGGACGTGGCGGTGGACCATGTCAGGCACAGCGGCCTGCGCGGCACGGGCTTCCAGGTGCTGCGCGACTTCGAGGGCCTGTCGGGCGACCTGCACGCCTACAAGGTGGACATTGCCAAGTCGATGATCGAGATGTGCGCCGCGCTGGGCTGCAAGGTGCTGCTGGCCTGCTCGTCCACCTCGCGCCATGCCAGCGAAGACGCGGCGGCACTGGCGCGCGATCTGCGCAAGCTGGCCATGCTGGCGATCCCGCACGGCGTGAAGGTGGCGTACGAGGCATTGTCGTGGGGGCGCACGGTGAACCGCTTCACGCAGGCCTGGCAGCTGATCGAACAGGCCGACTGCGCCAACCTGGGGCTGGGCCTGGACTCCTTCCATCTTCTTGCGGCGAAGGACGATCTGGACGAGCTGGCCCGTCTCGACCCGAAGCGCATCTACCTGGTGCAACTCTCGGACTTCATGTGGCAGGACACGCCGACCTTCGAGGAGCGCATGAACACCGCGCGCACCTTCCGCGTCTTCCCGGGCGAGGGCGTGCACAGCGACCAGGTGGCGCGTCTGGTGGTCGAGCTCGACCGGCTCGGCTACCGCGGCGACTACAGCTTCGAGGTCTTCAACGACGACTATCAGCAGTTGCCGCTGCCGGTGGTGGCCGAACGCGCGCGCCGTGCCGCGGTGTGGCTGGCCGAGGATGTGCTGCGCCGATCGGTGCCCCTGCCGGGGCGTCTGACCTTGGGGGCCTGAGGGCCGTGCTCAACGCAGTTGCTTGACGGCCCGGCCCAGCTCGATCACCGCCATCGCGTAGTAGCTCGACTGGTTGTAGCGCGTCACCGCGTAGAAGTTCTGCGTGCCGGCGACGAAGCTCGGCGCGGTCGCGCCGTTTTGCAGTTCCACCAGCGCCAGCGGCCCGGCGTGGGCACGCCCGTCGGCATCCAGCTCGGCGCCGAGTTCGGCCATCTGCGCGGCCTGAAGCTGGGCAGGATGTCGGGCAGCAGCAGCGCGGCGCGGGCGCTTGGCTGTCGGTGGGCACGGCGACGTCGTAGGTGATGGCCATGCCGCGCTGCCAGCCGAATCGCCGCCAGGTAATTGGCGACGCTGCCGATGACATCGGCCGGGCTGTTCAGCAGGTCGATGTGGCCGTCGCCGTCGAAATCCACTGCGTGCTGGTTGATGCTGCTGGGCATGAACTGCGGCAGGCCCGATGGCGCCGGCAAAGCTGCCCTTCAGACTCGGCCGGCTCGATGCCCTCGCGCCGACACAGCGCCAGGAATTGCTTCCAGCTCGGCGCGGAAGAAGGGGCTGCGGTCGCTGCGTCCGCTTGGGAAAGTCGAAGGCCAAGCGTGGCCAGCACGTCGAGCACGCGAAAGTTTCCGGTGACGCGGCCGTAGAAGGTCTCGACGCCGACGATGCCGACGACGATCTCGGCCGGCACGCCGAAGCTGCGCTTCGGCGCGCTGCAGCCAGTCAGCGTTGTCCTGCCAGAAGCGCAGCCCTGCCTGGATGCGCTGCGGCTCGACGAAGCGCTCGCGGTAGGCGGCCCAGTTCTTGGCGATGCCCGCCGGCGGCGGCATCATCAGCCGCTGTGCGGTCGGCTGCTTGCGCGCCTGCGCAAGCTGGGCCAGTACCCATTCGACTGGCCATTGCCGTCGGCTCGCCCGAGTCCAGCGGCGAAGTCGCGCACGTCCTGGCGCTGCGCGTAGCTGCGCGAAGCGCTGGCTCGGGCGGCTTCGCCTTGCGTGGCGTCGCCGCGGCGGCCGGCGCTGCCCAGCGGCAGCAGACGTCAGGCACGCACACAGCAGCAGGCAAAGGCATCGCGGCGATCGGAGGCATAGCACGATTATCCGATGGCCGCCTTGCGTGCCGCAGCGGCGGCGAAGCGGGGCCACCAGCCGCGCAGCGACGCGGGGCGCGCCCGGCGCCGGCATAGCGCCGCCGGTCCAGCGCTTCAAGCTCCGGCGCCAACGCTTCGCCGGCTTGTGCCCAGATGCCGCGCGCACCGCGCCGTGCGCGAGCGCGCGGTGGGTCGTGGGCCTGCACCGGCACCTGCAGCTGCGCCAGGCGCTGCTGGATGCGCCGCTGCAGCCGCTGCCACGGGTCCTGGCGGTGGCGGTCCCACAAGCGCCCAGGCGGCACCGGCCAGGCTGCCGGCGCACAGCAGGCCGATCAGCGCCTGTGCCAGGTCGTGTCCAGGTCGGCGCGTCGACGCCCAGGCTTTCCAGCAGCTGGAACTGCTGGCCGCGCGAGTAGTTCATGACCCACTGGTTCCAGCGGTTGTTGACGGCCTCCAGTGCGCTGCGCAAGCTGGCCAGCAACTGCGGGCTGACGTTGCCGAGGGCACCGGCCACCAGGCCCGTGGCGCGGCACCAGGCTCGGCGCCGCGCACGATGCGGTCGGGCGCGACCGCGGCCGTGGGGTCGACGCGCATCCAGCCATCGCCGGGTTGCCAGAACTCGACCCAGGCGTGGGCGTTGCTCTGGCGCACGATGTAGTAGCCATCGACCGGCAAGCGGTCGGTGCCCTGGTAGCCGGTGACGATGCGCGCCGGCACGTCCATCGCGCGCAGCACCACGACCATAGCTGGCGGCGAAGTGCTCGCAGAAGCCCAGCTTGCGGTCGAGCCAGAACTCGTCCACTGCATCCTTGCCGTAGGTGCCGGGTTCCAGCGTGTAGGTGTAGCCGCCGCTCGCGCAGGTGGGCCAGCACGGCGGCGACCAGCGCGCGCGGCATCGGCCTGCGCCAGTGCCGGCTGGCGGCGCAGCGCTGCCGCCCATTCCAGCGTGCGCGGGTTGTGGTCGGGTGGCAGCTCGACGAACTCGCGCAGGCCCAGTGCCTCGGCTTGCGCGGGCCGTGGCGGTGCAGCGGCCAGGCGGCGGCCTCGAAGCGCAAGCCGCTCGGCCACCGGGCGGTCGGTCTGCCACTGCAGGTCGTGGCGCAGCAGCGGCGTGAAGCCGTCGATCGCCGGCGCGGCGTCGGCGCGGTCGGGCGTCATCTCCAGCAGCGGCAGCAGCGGCAGGCGGCTGGGTTCGAGCGTCATCTCGTAGCGCACGCGGCTGGCCCAGCAGTTGCAGATCGGTGCGCAGCGGCGGCGCGGCTCGGCGTCGCTGCTCCTGGCGCGTCCATTCGCGGCCATCGAAGTTGGACAGCACCGGACCGCGGAAGTACATCGCCTCGGGCGGCGGCACGCGGCCCTCGAAGCGGATGCGAAAGGCGATCTGCGTCGTCGTTGGCGATCGAGGCCATCTCGCCCATGCGCATGCTGCCCGACAGGCCGGTCTTGCCGGCGGCGTCCTGCGGCACACCCCACAGCGGGCCGATGCGCGGGAACAGCAGGAACAGCACCACCATCAGCGGCGCGCCCAGCACGGCCGCGCGCGCCGCCACGGCGCCGGCCTGGCGCAGCGGCGGCTTGCCCACCGGCATATGCGCCAGCACCAGGGCCGTCATCAGGCCCCACACCGACACCAGCATGGCGCGCGGCGGTGAGCATCGATTGCGAGTAGAGGAAGTTGGTCAGCACCAGGAAGAAGCCGAGGAAGAAGACCACCATCGCGTCGCGGCGCGCGCGCAGTTCCAGCGTCTTCAGCGCCATCAGCACCACCAGCATCGTCACGCCGGCCTGCTTGCCGAACAGCGAGCCTTCGGTCCACAGCGTCAGCACGGCGGCGACGAGCAGCACGCCGGCCACCGCCCAGCGGCTGGGCAGCGGCGCGTTGCTCAAGCGCGAGCTGCGCGCGCCAGAGCAGCATCAACGCCGTCAACGCGATGCACCACGGCGCCAGGTGGCTCAGGTGCGGCAGCACCGTCCAGCCGATCACCGCCAGCTGGAACAGCGTGTCGCGGCTGTCGCGCGGCAGGTGGCGCCAGCCCGGCCAAGCCGGCAGCGCCAGCCGATCGGCGCTCAGTTCCACAGCGCCAGCTCCCGCAACAGCGCGCGCTGGTGCAGTTCGCCGCGATCGGGCGCGAACTGCCGCGCGGGCAGGCTTGCAGCCCATAGACCAGGCCCTGCTGTTCGGCCGCCAGCAGCCAGGCGGCTCAGGCGCGACAGGCGGGCTTCGGTATCGCCGCCTTCGGCGGCCTGCGTGGCCTGCCAGTCGAGCCACAGCTCGCGGCTGGTTTCGGCCGTGGTGTCGCGGCTGACCAGCTCGCCGCTGCGCGCCACCTTCTTCCACACCACCTGGCGCAGCCCGTCGCCACGGCGCCAGGCGCGCACGCCGTCGAGCTCGCCGCCCTGCGCCTGCCGCGCCTGGGCCACGCCGCCGGGCGTGCTCTGCGCCGCCGGCAGCGCCGGCGCGCCGGCTTCGGGTCGCGGGTAGGCCAGCACCGGGCTGGCCGGGCGCCAGTGTGTCCAGGCACGGAACAGGCCGAAGGGAAAGCGCGTCTCCACCACCAGCACCGGCAGCGCTGTGCCAGCCGCGCGTGGCCGGCACGATGCTCAGGCGCGCGCTGGCCTGGCCTGTCGCCGGCACGTCGCACCAGGCGTAGCGCTGCTCGTGTCTGCCGGTCGCGAAGGTGCACGCCGATGCCGTGGCGCGCGGTGTCGGGGTTGGCATCACCACCTCCAGCACGGCCGGCTCGCCGGCAAACACGGGCGCGCCGGTCGCAGCCGCAGCGTCAGGCCGCGCAGCGTGCCATGCGTCATGTGGATCGACACCAGTGCGCTGCCGGCGAGCAGGAAAGTCAGCACATAGCCCAGGTTGAGCTGGTAGTTGATCGATGACACCAGCATCACCAGCAGCGTCAGCGCGAAGACCAGTGCCGCCCTTGGTGGGCAGGATGTAGATGTTGCGCTGGTTCAGCGTCCAGGTGTCGGTGGCCGGGTGGCGCGACGGCCACCAGCCGCGAATGCGCTGGCGCAGGCCGGTGCTGGCAAGCGAGCGGTTGTCGCCGTCCGGGGCCTGGGCTGCGCGGCCGGCTGCTCGGCTGGGCAGGCAAGCCCGCGGGGCTGCTCACGCCGGCCGCGCGCTAAGGAATCGGCGTGGCCTCGACCATGGCGCGCACCTGCTCGATGGCGCCGCGCCCGGCGCCGGCGATCGGCTGCAGCCGGTGCGCGATGGCCTGCGGCAGGATCGCCTGGATGTCGTCGGGCGCGACATAGTCGCGCTGCGCCATCAGCGCGCGCGCCTTGGCCACGCGCAGCACCGCTATGCCGGCGCGCGGACTCAGGCCATCGACGAACCACTGGCCGTTGCGCGTGGCGGCGATCAGCGCTCTGCAGGTAGTCGAGCAGCGCTTCGGAGGCCAGCACCTCGCGCACCGCGCTGCTGCGCCTGCTCCAGGTCGCCCGGTCTGCATCACTGGCGGCATGCGCGTGATCAGTTCGCGCCGGTCTTCGCCGACCAGCAGCGCGCGTTCGGCGGCGCGGTCAGGGTAGCCCAGCGTGATGCGCAACAAGAAAGCGGTCGAGCTGCGACTCGGGCAGCGGGTAGGTGCCGAGCTGGTCGGTCGGGTTCTGCGTGGCGATGACGAAAAACGGCTTGGGCAGCGCGCGCGTTTCGTTCTCCACCGACACCTGCTGCTCTTCCATCGCCTCGAGCAGCGCGCTCTGCGTCTTCGGGCCCGGCGCGGTTGATCTCGTCGGCCAGCAGCACCTGCGCAAACACCGGCCCGGGGTGGAAGACGAAGGCTTCCTTGCTGCGCTCGAAGACGCTGACGCCGACCAGGTCGGAGGGCATCAGGTCGGCGGTGAACTGCACGCGCGAGAACTTCAAGCCCCAGGCACACCGCCAGCGCATGCGCCAGCGTGGTCTTGCCGACACCGGGCACGTCCTCGATCAGCAGGTGGCCGCCGGCCAGCAGGCAGGCGACGCAGTCCTCGACCTGAGCGCGCTTGCCGACGATGACCGTTCCGATGCTGTCCACCAGGCGCGAAATCTGGCGCGCTACACTCGAATCCATTGCCATCACGTTACCGCAAATCGCGCGCAACGACGCTCATGACCACTGCTTTCTACAGCCATCCCGAGTGTCGTTTGCACGATATGGGCGAGGGCCACCCGGAGTGCCCGCAGCGGCTGGACGCCATCAATGACCACCTGCGTGCCACTGGGCTGGACATCGCGCTGGAGCTTCCACGATGCGCCGCAAGTGACGCTGGAACAGTTGTCGCGTGCCCATGCCAGCGGCTACGTCGCCGAAGTGCTGGACCTGATGCAGCGGGTGCGCGACGACGGCGCGCCGCGCGCGGTCGACCCCGACACCGTCGTCGGCGGCGGCACATTGCGCGCCGCGCTGCGCTCCGCCGGCGCGGCGGTGGCGGCCACCGACGAGGTGCTGTCGGGCCGCGCCGCCAATGCCTTTTGCGCGTGCGCCCGCCGGGCCACCACGCCACGCGCAGCCAGGCGATGGGCTTTCTGCTTCTTCAACAACGTCTGCGTCGCGGCGCGCCATGCGCTCGATGTGCATGGCCTGCAGCGCGTGGCGATCATCGACTTCGACGTGCACCATGGCAACGGCACCGAGGACATCATCGCCGGCGACGAACGCGTGCTGATGGCCAGCTTCTTCCAGCACCCGCTGTATCCGTTCAGCGGCGGCACGCCGCTGGGCACCAACATGGTCAATCTGCCGATCCCGGCCTACAGCCGAGGCGCAGGCGGTGCGCGAGATGATCGAGATGATGTGGATGCCGCGGCTGGAGGCCTTCAAGCCGCAGATGCTGTTCATCAGCGCCGGCTTCGACGCGCACCGCGAGGACGAGCTGGGCCAGACTCGGCCTGGTCGAAGCCGACTATGAATGGATCACCTGGCGCGTGAAGGCGCTGGCCGAGCGCCATGCCCAGGGCCGCATCGTGTCCTGCCTGGAAGGGGGCTACAACCTCGGCGCCCTGGCGCGCAGCGTGGCCGCGCACTTGCGCGTGCTGGCCGAGGTGTGAGCCCGGGCGCAGGCTTGGCAACCCGTCTCGTCTTTGCCACCGACCTGGGCCGCACCTGCCCGTCGTGCCGCCGGGCGCTCGCGGCCTGCCTGTGCCGGGCGCAGTCGATCAACCCCATGGCCGTCGGCCCGGTGCGCGTCGGCCGGCAGAACAAGGGCCGGGGTGGCAAGACGGTCACGCTGGTCAGCGGCCTGCCGCCCGATGCCGACGCGCTCGCGGCGCTGGGCAAACGCCTGCGTAGCGCCTGCGGCGCGGGCGGCACGCTGAAGGACGGCGTGCTCGAAGTGCAGGGCGACCATGTGCAGCGCGTGATGGCGCTGCTGCAAAGCGAAGGCTGGTCCGTCAAGCGGACGGGCGGCTGAACCCGGCCGGCGCGCGAGCGCTACGCCAGCACGAAGCCTTCATAGCCCCGGCGCGCCACCTCGGCGCAGCGCTCGGCGTACTGCGGGAAACCGCCGGCCAGCGGCATGAACATGCGTGGCTTGCCGGCGATGTTGGCGCCCAGGTACCAGGAGTTGCAACTCAGGAACACGGTGCGCCGCGCGGCGGCATTGACATGCTCGGCCCAGGCGGCTTCGGCCGCTTCGGTCGGCTCGATCGTCGCCAGATGCCGCGCATCGACGTGCGCGACGCAATTCGCGATCCACTCCACATGCTGCTCGATGGCGACGATGACGTTGGTGAAGGCCGAGGTGCTGCCGGGCCCGGCGATGTTGAACAGGTTGGGAAAGCCGGCGATGCCCAGGCCCAGGTAGTTCAGCGGCCCGGCGCGCCATTTGTCCTGGATGCGCAGGCCGCCGCGGCCGCGCAGGTCCAGACGCATGAGCGTGCCGGTCATCGCGTCGAAGCCAGTGGCCAGCACCAGCGTATCGAACTCGAAGTCTTGCCCGCCGCTGCGCAGGCCGCTGGCGGTGATGCGCTCGATCGGCGCGTCGGCGATGTCCACGAGTGTGACGTTGGGCCGGTTGTAGGTGGCGTAGTAGCCGCTGTCCACGCACAGCCGCTTGCAGCCGATGGTGTGGCTGGGTTGCAGCCGTTGCGCCGTGGCCGGGTCCTTGACGATCGCGGCGATCTTGTCACGCACGAACTGCGCGGCCAGCGCGTTGCTGCGCTCGTTCAGCAGCAGGTCGTTGAAGGCGCCGAGCAAGGCAAAGCCGCCGATGCGCCAGCGCGCTTCGAAGGACACATTGCGTTCTTCATCGCTGACGGCGAGCGCCGACACCGGGTTCGGCGGCAGCATCGAGCCGAAGCCGCCATGCATGCGCCGGTTGCGCGCGCGAAAGCCCGCATAGTCACTCTTGATCGTGGCTTCGAAATCGGGGTCCAGCGGGCCGTTGTGCGCCGGCACGGCATAGGCCGCCGTGCGCTGGAAGACGCTCAGCGCCTTGGCCTGCTGCGCGATCAACGGGATAGCCTGCACCGCCGACGAGCCAGTGCCGACCACGGCCACGCGTTGCCCGGCGAAATCCACCGGCTCGTGCGGCCAGTCGGCGGTGTGAAGCACCGGCCCGGCGAAGTCCTGCAGGCCGGGGAAGTCGGGCCGGTTGGGCGACGACAAGGGCCCGCTGGCCAGCACCAGGAAGCGGGCCGACCACCGCTCGCCGCGCTCGCTCGAGACCTGCCAGTGCTTGTGCACCTCGTCGAAGAATGCGCCGGCGATGCGCGTGGACAGCCGGATGCCATCGCGCAAGGCGAAGCGGTCGGCGACATGGTTGGCATAACGCAGCAGCTCCGGCTGCGGCGCGTAGCGCTCGCTCCAGCGCCACTGCTGCTGCAGCGATTCGTCGAAGGCGTAGGAGTACTCCATGCTCTGGATGTCCACGCGCGCACCGGGATAGCGGTTGTGGTACCAGGTGCCGCCGACGCTGGGCGCGGCTTCGATCGCGCGTGCGTTCAGCCCCTGTTGCCGCGCCTTGTGCAGCATGTACAGGCCGGCGAAGCCCGCGCCGACGATGAGCATGTCCAGGGGTTGTGCTGCTGTCGTGTCGCCCATGCGCGCCTTTGTCCACTGCCTCGTGGGCGGAGCATAGCCGCAGCGCGGGCAGCGCACGCCACGGCCGGCCGGATGGCGTCAGCGCGTTTCGTCGGGCAGCTTGAAGCCGGCCACTTCCTCGGCCAGCGTCTGTGCCAGCTCGCGCATCGCCGCGGCAGACTGCGCCGTCTGCCCGACCAGCGAGGCGTTCTGCTGCGTCACGCGGTCCAGTTCCACCACCGCCTGGCCGACCTGGCCGATCGCCTGGCTCTGCGCCCGCGCGCCGGTGGCCACCTCGCCGAGCAGCTCGTTGACGCGCTGCGACGCGGCCACGATGTCGTGCATCGCCGCGCCGGCCTTGCGCACCACCTGGGTGCCGGCTTCCACCTGCAGCACGCTGCCGCCGATCAGCGCCTTGATTTCCTTGGCCGCCTCGGCGCTGCGCTGCGCCAGCATGCGCACCTCGGCGGCGACCACGGCAAAGCCGCGGCCTTGCGCTCCGGCGCGCGCCGCCTCGACGGCGGCGTTCAACGCCAGGATGTTGGTCTGGAAGGCGATGCCGTCGATGGTGCCGACGATCTCGGCGATGCGCGCCGAGGCGCCTCGGATGCCGTCCATCGTGGTCACCACCTCGCGCATCACCTGCCCGCCATCGGCGGCGATGTCGGCGTTGTGGCGCGCCATGCGCGAGGCTTCCTCGGTGTGCTCGGCGCCACGCTTCACGGTGGCCGAGATCTGGGCCATCGACGCCGCCGATTGCTCCAGCGCCGCGGCGGCATGGTCGGTGCGCTCCGACAGGTCGGCCGCGCCCCGGGCGATGTCGTCGCTGGCCAGCACGATCTCGCCGCTGCCGTCGCGCATGCCTGCGACCATGCCGCGCAGCGCTTCTTGCAAACGGCACAGTTCGAGCATCAGCTGCGCGCTTTCATCGCGGCCCCAGGCACGCGGGCGGGTCGTCAGGTCGCCTGCGGCCATGGCGCGCAAGTGGCGTCTCGACTCGCGCAGCCCGCCGTCCATGACCCGATAGAAGCTCAGGAACAGGTAACCGGCCACCAGCTGCGCCAGCAGCAGGATGCCCCCGGTCCAGGCCAGCTGACGCCAAGGCACGGCTTCGGCGGCGTCGCCGCGCGGATTGACGCCGACGACCCAGGCCCAGGGCTCGAATTCGTGCTCGAAGGCGGTGTTCGTCTCGCCGGCGCGCGGCGCCACGGCGTTGGCACCGGCCTCGCCCAGGACCCGCCGTGTCGTCCGGTCGACGGTCCACAGCTCGGCGCCGGCGTCCGCGCGCAGCGCGGCCAGTGATTGCAGCGCCAGCTGTTGCGCCTGCGGGCGGGTCAGCTGACCGGCAAGTTCTTGCGCATGGGCTCGGCGCAGCAATCCTTGGGCGATATGCAGCGACTGGTGCACGCTGTCCAGCCGAGCGGCCAGTGTCTGCTCGGCCTGGGTTTGCAGCAACCAGCCCAGCAGTCCCAGCATCGGCAGCATGAAGGCCAGTGAAATCGTCGCCGCCTTGGCGCTGAAGGGCAGGCTGCGGAACAAGCGCACGCCCGGCGCCCAGATACCGTGGTGCGCGAAGAAGCCGCCCGTCCTCGCCGCAGGCGGTGATTCCAGGCTGGGGCCGATGACGGGCAGTACGGCGGACATGATTGAAGTGGGGTGGCGAAAGTGGGGGGCAAGGTTGGCCCAGCCGCGCCCAGGCCAGACCCGAGGCAGCCGCACATGTCTTATCGGCCGCGGCGCGGGACGGCTTGAATGCCGCGAGCCGAAATCAGGCGCCGGCGGCCGCGGCGGCCGCTTCGCGCAGCCGCGCGCGCAGCCCGGAGTGGCGCTGCATCGGAGCGTCCACCGCCGCCGCCAGCACGTTGGCGCCGGCGGCCAGCAGCACCTGCTGCCGGGCGCGCGTCACGGCGGTGTACAGCAGCTCGCGCGTCAGCACGCGGCTGCGTTGATCGGGCAGCAGCAACAGCAGGGCCTCGAACTCCGAACCCTGCGCCTTGTGCACCGTCATCGCAAAGGCGGTTTCGTGTGCCGGCAGGCGCAGCGGCGCCAGCGAACGAAAGCCGCCGTCGGCCGCGGTGAACCACACCATCGGCCGACCCTCGGCATCGGGCAGCGCGATGCCGATGTCGCCATTGAACAGCTGCAGCAGCGGGTCGTTGCGCAGCACCATCACCGGCCGGCCCGGGTACCAGGGCGACGTTGCGAACGCCGCCGCTGGCCCGCCGCCGTGCGCACGCGCCCGCAGCGAAAGCTGCTCGTTCAACGCCAATGTGCCGCGCGGGCCCTCGCGCTGCGCGCACAGCACGCGAAAGCGCTCGAAGGCGTGGTGGATGCCGGCCACGTCGTCGGCATCGCTTTGCACACGCTCGAAATACGGCGCGAAACCATCGACGATGTGCCGCCAGGTGGCCGCGCCGGGCGTCACCGCGTCGTCGGTCCACCAGCGCAACGACGAATCGGCGCCGTCCCGCAACAAGTCCAGCAGCTCGGCACTGCGTCCCTGGCGGATGTGTTCGGCGGCGCGGGAGATCCCGGAACCTGCGGCGAAACGGTAGTTGCGCGTGAACCAGACCACCGAATCCTGCAGCGCACCGGGGGGCGTGGCGGCCGGCGGCAGCGTGTCGGCGGGCAGGGCACACAGTTCGGCCAGCGCGGCGCGGCCGGCGGCGCTGAAGCCGGGCTCGGCGCTCAGCTCGGCGAACACCGCTCCCGACTCGACGGCGGCAAGCTGGTCCTTGTCGCCCAGCAGCACGATCCGTGCGCCGTCGGGCATCGCCGCCATCAGCCGCGTGGCCAGCGACAGGTCGAGCATCGAGGCTTCGTCCACCACCAGCATGTCGATGGCCAAGGGGTTGCCGGCGTGGTGCACAAAGCCGTCGGCGTGAGCGCCCAGCAGCCGGTGCACGGTGGCGGCCTGCGTCGGCATGCGTTCGCGCAGGCCGGCCGGCAGCAGTGCGGCGTGCTGGCGCATCGCCTGGCCGAGCCGCGCTGCCGCCTTGCCGGTGGGCGCGGCCAAGGCGACGCGCGCAGCCGGCTGCTGGCTCAGCACGCAGGCCAGCAGTTTGAACACGGTGCTGGTCTTGCCGGTGCCCGGCCCGCCACTGATGACCACCAACCGCTGACGCAACGCCAGCGCGGCGGCCAGTTGCTGCCAGTCCGGCCCGGTGGGTGCGTCACCCGCCTTCGCTGCGTCGGCGAACAGCTGGCGCAGCAGCAGGCGCGTGGGCGCATCGATGGCGGCCGGCGCGGCGCCCGCCGCGCGCAAGAGGCGTTGCGCCAGGCGGCGCTCCTGGTCGAATTGACGATGCAGGTAGAGGCGATCGGCGCCGTCGAGGATCAGCGGCAGCGACGCCGGTGCCTGCGCAGGGCCGACCACGCCGCTGGCCAGCAGCCGTTGGCGCAGAGCGGCGGCTTCGCCGGCGCTGACGTCGGTGTCGGCCCATGCCGAAAGTGGCAGGCAGACATGGCCGGCGGCGATGGCCAGGCTGAGCTGCAATGCCGCGCTGGCGGCCAGCCGCGCCAGCAGCGCGTCGCCACACTGCGCCAGCGACCAGCGCTCGACCATCGCGGCCAGGCCCTCGGCCAGCGCCAGCGCCGGGTCTTGCTGGTCGTGGCGTGCCGTCATGACGAGCGCCGTGCGTCGTCGAGCAGGGCCGACAGCGCCCGCAACTGCGACAGCGTGGGGCGCTGAGTGTGCACGCCACAGGGCGCGCCGTTGGCCTCGGTCCAATGGGGCCGCACGCCGCGCACGAACAGGTACAGCACACCGCCGAAATGCTGCGCGTGGCGGTAGCCGGCCAGCCGCTGCCCCAGATGGCGGTGCAGCGCCAGCGCGTACAGCTGTGCCTGCAGCGCATAACCCTGCGTCTGCATCGCGCGCGCCAGCGCCGGCGCGGCGTAGTCCGTCGCCGTCATGCCCAGATGGTTGGATTTCCAGTCGAGCACGAAATAGCGCTCCTCGTGCTCGAAGACCAGATCGATGAAGCCGCGCAGATAACCCGTCAGGCTGCCGAAGGCCAGTGTCGGCATGGCGTGGCCCAGCGCGCGCAGCCACGCGTTCAGCGCCTGCGCATCGAGGTGCGGTGCCGGCAGGTGGAACTCCATCTCCGTCTGGCGTTGCGCGGCCGGCACGTCGGCCAGACGCAAGCCATCGGTCAGCGGCGTGTGCAGCACGTCGTGCAGCATGCGCCGCAGCATCGGCGACCACGCGGGCATCACGCTGCGACCCGGCAGCGCCTGCGCATGGCGCTGCAGCACGGCCTGAACCGCGGGTGCCCAGGTGGCTTCGTCGGCGAAATCGACGCGCTCGAACAGGGCGTGCAGGCATTCGCCGGCGGCGGGGCCGCGCGGGAAGGCCAGGATGTCGTCGGCGTCCGGCGTCCCGACGCCTTCTGTCGCGTCCGACGACGACGCGCGCAGGTCATGATCGCACGCCGCGCCGTCCTGACGGGCACCATGCGCCAAACTGCTGTAGCTGCCGATACGCCAGCCGCGCGCAATGTGCGCCGGCGGCGGCAGTGTGCAAGGCATGTCGGCCGCTGCGTCGTTCGCCGCCAGCGGCACGCCGTCGGCCTGCGGCAAGGAGGCCAGTGCGATGCCTGGCGCATGCCGGCGGGCCAAGGCGGCCCAGGCGGCGTCGATGCCGTCGGGCGTCTGACCGTTCTTGGCCCACTGCGCCGGGGTCATGTCGCCGCCGGCCACCAGCCAATGCAACCGCGCCCGGCAGCTTTGCGTCGGGCTTTCGTAAGCGCCCTGGCGGTACGTGCCGACCACCAGATAGCAGCGCTGCACCGCGCGCGTCAGTGCCACATAGATCACGCGCATCGTTTCGGCATCCCGCTGCAGTGCGGTCTGGGCGTCGATCGGCGCGCGCTCTTCCTTGTCGAGCACGCGAAAGTCGATCACCGCGCCACCGTCCGCGTCGTGGTAGTCCAGGCCTTCGCCGCGCGCCGGGGTGTTGGGGTGGCCGTCCCACAGCATCGGGCAGAAGACGATCGGGTACTCCAGGCCCTTGGCCTTGTGGATCGTCACCACCTGCACCAGGTTGCGGTCGGATTCCAGGCGCAGTTGCGCGGCGTCGTCACGACGGGGGTCGCGCCGCTGCGCCTGCAGCCAGCGTTGCAGCGCCTCGGGGCCGGCATGGGTTTCGCTGGCCTGGTGCAGGCATTCGACCAGATGCAGCAGGTTGGTCAGCCGCCGTTCGCCGTCGGCATGCGCCAGCAGCCGGCGGCTCACGTCCTCGCCCACCATCCAGCGGCGCAGCATCGGCCCGACGCCGCGCTGCAACCAGATCTCGCGGTAGCCGGCGAAGCGCGAAATGCGCTCCAGAACTGCGGCGTCGTCGCCGGCTTCGGCCTGCAGCGCGGTGGCGTCCAAACCCATCAGCTCGGTGGCCAGCGCGGCGCGCAACAAGGGCAGATGCGTCGGCTCGAGCAGCGCGGCCAACAGGCGTTCCATGTCGGCCGCCTCGGCGCTGTGGTAGATGCTGGCCTGCGACAGCTCGACGCTGCCGACACCGCGCTGCGCCAGCGCGCGGCGCATCGCGGCACCCTGGGCGTGGCTGCGCACCAGCACGGCGATGTCGCCGGCCGCGAGTGCCCGGCTGCCCAGACGCAATTGGCCGTCGCGGCCGGCGGCGATCAGCCGCGCGATCTCGCCGGCGCAGCCGGCCATCGCGGCGGCCGCGGCCTGGGCCTTCGGCAGCGGCTGGCCCTCATCGTCGCGCGGCAGCCGCCACAGCTGCAACGCGGCGCGGGCCTCCGCGCTGTCGTCATGCAGCGGCGTGCGCGGCTTGTCGCCGAAGTCCACCGCGTGGTAGTCCAGCCCTTCGAGCATGAAGGCGGATGCATTCGCCGCGAACAGCGCGTTCTGCGCCTCGAGCAAGGGGCGCGCTGCGCGCTGGTTGTGCGTCAGCGTGCTGGCCGCGTCGGCGTGCGTCTTGGCGCGCAGGTAGGTGTGCAGGTCGGCGTTGCGAAAGCTGTAGATCGCCTGCTTCGGGTCGCCCACCAGGCACAACGGCGCGTCGCTGCCGGCATACATCGTCTGGAAGATGGCGTACTGCAGCGGGTCGGTATCCTGGAACTCGTCGATCAGCGCGGCGACGAAGCGCTGGCGCAAGGCGGCTGCCAGCACCGGCCCGTCGGGCGCGGTCAGACGCCGATGGAGGTTGGACAGCATGTCGTCGAAGGCCAGCACGCGCTGCGCGCGCTTGGCCTCGCGCAGTGCCTGCGGGCCGGCGTCGATCCAGTCGCGTTGCAGTTGCGCCCGCTGCAGCGCCAGCGTCTCGCCGCGCGCGCGGTGCAGGTCCAGCAGCGCCTGCGCCCTAGCGAAGAAGCCATGCATGGCCGGCGGCGCCTGCCCCTTTTTCGGCTGCAGCCTGGCCGCGCCCAGCAACTCCAGATGGTCCAGGCCGCGCAGCGAGGCCAGCGGATCGGCGCGACTCAGCAGTTGATCCCAGCTGGCGCAAGCGGCCTGCAGCGTGTTCGGCTTGAAGACGTTGCCGTTCAGGCGTGGCAGCGCCTCGATGACGATGTCGATCACGACTGCGCGCTCGGCGGCCCAGGTCGCTTGTGCGGCGGCATGGGCCGTGCGCAGGCTGTCGTCGGGCGGCAAGGCCGGTGGGTTGTCCAGTGCATCGGGCCAGCGCAGGCGCGACAGCGGCTTGGCCAGCCGCCGCGCCAGCAGACGCAGCAGGCTGTCGGGTGAATCCTTGCGGTCGAGCAAGTGCTCGGCCAATGCCGGCGACAGCGCCGCGCCGGCGATGCGGCGGCGCCAGAAGTCGTGCGCCACCTGCAGGCGCAGTTCGCCGTCGTCGGCCAGCAGCGACAGTGCCATCGGCATGCCGGTGGCAAAGGGCATGTCGGCCAGCGCGCGTTGGCAAAAGCCGTGAATGGTGAAGATCGAGGCTTGATCGAAAGTCTGCAGGGCCAGGTCCAGCTGCCGCGCCATCGCCTCGTCGCTCGAACCCGGCCGCTGGCGCAGGCGCTGCAGCAGGGTATCGACGAAGGGGTCGGCGCCGGCGGCGGCGGCGCCGCGCAGCCGTGCCAGGGTTTCGCTGATGCGCTCGCGGATGCGCTGGCGCAACTCGGCGGTGGCGGCATTGGTGAAGGTCACGACCAGGATCCGCTGAACTTCCAGCCCCTGTTCGAGCAGCAGCCGCAGGTACAAGCCGCACAGCGCCCAGGTCTTGCCGGTGCCGGCCGAGGCCTCGATCAGCCGGGTGCCGCGCAATTCGCAGCCATGGACGTCGAACGGCTCTTGCCTCATCCCGTCACCCTGGGATCGTCGAGATGTTCCCGCAGCGGGGCGAAGACCGCGAAGGCCAGGGCCTCGAACTCGTCGTCCAGCGGTTCGCTCACGCCGCGCAGTGCCAGCCGATAGGCCGGGTCGGCGTCTTCGCCGAAAGGCCACTCGGGCCGGGCCTGCCAGGTGGCGAGTGCCTTGCTGCGGCCCTCGAGAACGAATTGCCAGGCCGTGCGCGGATAAAAGTGCAGCGGCCGGCACAAGCCCTGCCTGAACAGCTGCAGCAGGCGGCAAAGTTGCTGCGCCGCGTCGTCGCAGCGCGCAAAGCCAAACTCGCCGTCGGCCGATATCCAGCGCGTGAGCGCGGCCACTTCCGTCGGGCCGGCGGCGCACAACGCCAGGTGCCGCAGCCAGGCTTCGAGGTAGTCGCCGGCGCGGCTGTCGCCATAGCGCCAGCCCAGCTGGCCGCCGCGCCGCAGCGTGACGAACGCGCATTGCAAAGTCCAGGTCTCGACGCCGAGGGACAGCTGCAGGTCGTGGCTGTACGGCGGCAACACGGTCTCGGCGCTGGCCTCGCGCACACACTCGGCAAACTGCTGCAGGCGCAGCAGCTCGCGCTGCAACGCGCGCTCGCCGATGGCGCCGGCCGGCATCTCGGTGCCGGCGCGGGCCAGCGCCGGCAGCCGGTCGACTTCGGTGCCATGCAGCAACAACGGCAGCAAGCGCCGGGCCAACGCGGAACGCGCCGGCCCATCGGGCACGAAGGGCTCATCGTCGTCCAGCTCTTCGGCCTCGCGCGGCAGCGCCAGCCTCAGCCGGCGGCGCAACACGAAGCGCGACGGGTTGCGGAAGAACTCGATCAGCTGCGCCAGCGTCGGTGAGCGCCATGCGACTTCGGGGGCCGGCAGCGGCAGCGCGAAGAACGGCGCGGCCGGGGCCAGGCGCGGTGCATCGCTGCGGGCCGCAGCCACGTCCGCTTCGTCGTCGTCCTGTGCATCGTCGGGCAGCGGCAGCGCGGTGTCCGGTACCGGCACGGCAGCACCCCGGTTCGCGCGCAGTGCGGCCGCGAGTTCGGCGTTGTAGCTGCGCTGGCGCACATCGGCATCGCAGCGGAAGGCCATCGGCGAGAACGGCTGCAGCGGATGCGTCACGACGAACGACGCGCGCGCCGCCGCCAGGCCCTGCGGTGACGCGGCATCGCCGGCGATCGCCGGCAGCAGCACGTCGATCAGCTCCGCCACCAGCACCGACGGCGGCAGCGGCGTGTTGTCGCGCACGCTGCGCCCGGTGTGACTCAGGTACAGCCGGCGGCGCGCGGCCAGAAGCAGGTCGAGCATCAGCGCGCGTTCTTCGTCGCGCCGCTGTCGGTCACCGCGCCGGGGCTGCGAGGCCATCAGGTCGAATTCCAGCGGCACGGCGGTCTTGGGGAAGTCGCCGTCGTTCAGGCCGATGACGCAGATCACCGGGTAGGGCAGACCACGGTGGCTGCCGATCGATGCGAAGGTGACGCTGCCGCCTGCGGCGCCGGTGCGTGTCGGATCGTCGAGTTGCGCCTGCAGCGCGGCGCGCAGCACCGGCAGCGGCAACGCCTGTTCGCCGCCGTCGCGCATGTCGGCCAGCAGCTGGCGCAGCGTGGCCTGCAGTTCCCGCAGGTCGTCGAGTTCTTCGTCGGCGGCCTGGGTGAATTCTTCGAGCAGCTGCTGCAGTGTCGCGGCCCAGGCCTCGGGTCCGCGCGGGGTTTGCAGGCCGCGTTGCAGCCGTTGCAGCGCGGTGCCAAACCGCCACAGCGCGCCCAGCGCCAGCGCGCGCGAGCCTTCGGCGCCGCCCGCGCAGAGCAGGCCGACGAAGGGCGCGTCGCTATCGTCGGGCAGCGCGTGACCGAGAAACAACCGCTGGAGCGCGTCGTCGAGCGTGTGCCGCGCTGTGGCCGGCACATCGAAGCCGGCCAGGTGCTGCGCATCCAGGGCCCAGTGAAAGCCCGCCTCGCGCAGCCAGGCGTGCAATTGCGTCAGTGCCGTATCGTCCAGGGCGAAGCGGCGCGCGACGATCGGCTGCTGCAGCAGCGCGAAGACCTCGGTGGCGGCGCAGCGCGAGCCGGCCAGCGTCAGCAGCGCCAGCAACGCACGGGCGCAAGGGTTCTGCCCGCTGCGCGAGCGCCCGGCGATGCCGTAGGCGATGTGGCGCGCCGGCGGTGCGCTGCCGAAGATGGCATCGATCAGCGGCGCGGCGCGGTCGAGGTCGGGCAGCAGCACCAGGATGTCGCCCGGCTGGGTGTCGGGTGCATGGTCGAACAGGCCGAGCAGTTGGTCCTGCAGCACTTCCAGCTCGCGCGTCAGCGAGTGGCACACATGCAGCTCGAGGCTGCGGTCGCCGGCGCAATCGGCCAGCGATCCGGGTTCGATCGGCTGCAATTCGAGCACCGCATTCTGCAGCCGCTGCAGCTGCGTTTCGCCGCTTGTCGGCTCGAACAACGCTTGCTCGTCGGCGGAGTCATCCGGCAGCGCGACCAGCGCTTCGATCTGCTGCTGCGTGGCCCGGCCCCAGGACGCCAGCAGCCGGTTGCCTTCTTCGTGGCCGGCATCGCGGCCTGCCGCAGCCAGCCGGCTCAGGCGGCGGCGATCGACCAGCTCGAACCAGTATTCGCGGCAGGGGTTGAGCACGTACAGCTGCACCGACATCCACGCCGACAGCTGCTGCAGCAATTGCAGGTGCTGCGGCGCCATGCCGGGCAAAGCGAAGACATGCGCTGCGGCGGGCAGACCGGCGCGCAGCGCCAGCGCGTGGCCGCCGCGCTGCAGCGCATCGACCAGGGCCTGTGCAGGGTGCTGCGCCTCGATGCCCATTTCGGCGTCGAGGCGCTGCCATAGCGCCGCCTGCCAAGCTTCGTCAGGCCCAGCGGCGGTGTCGGGCAAGGCCGCGCGTTGTTCGCGCCAGGCGCGCAGCCAGTCGGGGCGGTAGGTGACATAGCTCTCCAGCAGCCCGGCCACGCGGCTGGCCAGCTCGTGGCGCAGCAGCGCATCGGCACCTTGCAGGTAGGCCGCCAGGCGCGGATGCGCGGCCACGAAGGCTGCATCGCCGAAGATGCCATAGACGCGCCACACCAGCCTGCCGGCGGCGAAGGGCGAGGTGTCGGCCACGCCGGGCACGACCCGGGCGATCTGCCGCCACAGCCACTGCGCCAAGAAGTCGAACTGCACGTTGGCGCAGATGCCCTGGGCATCGGCGATCGCCAGGCTGAGGTGGCGCCGCATCGCCGCATGCGGCACGATCACCTGCTCGGCGCCGAACACGCCGGCGCCGCTGTCGCGCAGGCGCTGCAGCAGCTGCTCGCGCAGCGGCTCCAGGCGGTTGGAAAAATGCAGGTGCAGCATGCGCTTCGGTGGCAGGGGCAGTCTATGCGTTGCTTCCGTCGTGACACGGCAGAATGCCCGGGCCGAGGCTCGTGGCGTGAGCCTGCCGGCCCGCCGAACACAAAACTTTACCCAGTCGCCACCTGGGCAACACCGCGGGCGGGCAACATCCTGGTCATCCGCAACCCCCTCGAAGGAATCCCCATGACAGCGCTGAAATTCACGCCCCGCCGCACCCTGGCCACGATGATCCTGGCCCTGGCCGGCAGCCTTGCCGTCACCGCACAGGCCATGCCCGGCATCGGCGGGCCTGGCGGCCCGGGGGGCGAAGGCCACGCGATGGGCGCTGGCCCGATGATGGGCGGCCTGCTGCCGCGCATGCTCGACCGCGTCAATGCCACCCCCGAGCAGCGCGAGCAGATCAAGCAGATCATCGAGCGCAACCGCGGCGAACGCAGTGGGCAGCGCGACGCCCGGCGCGAGCTGAGCGAGCAGGCCATGGCCTTGTTCACCCAGCCGACGGTGGATGCGGCAGCCGTCGAGGCGCTGCGCCAGAAGCAGATGGCCCTGACCGACGCCGCCAGCAAGCGCATGGCGGCGGCGATGATCGAGATCAGCCGCGTGCTGAGCCCCGAGCAACGCAAGCAGATGGCCGACTACGCCAGCCAGCGGCGCGAGATGATGCTGCGCCATCAACGCGAGCGCCAAGGCATCGATGCGCCCAAGAGCTGATGCGTGATCGATCCGCCGCGCCGGGCCCGTCCGGCGCCGGTCGCTGAGCTGTGGCGATGAATCAGCGGCTGCTGCTGATCGACGACGACGAACGGCTGAGCGCGATGGTCGGCGACTACCTGCGCGGTCACGGCTTCCAGGTGGACGCCGCCGGCACCCTGGCGGCCGGGCGCGAACAGCTGCGGCGCGGCGAGTACGACGCGCTGCTGCTCGACCTGATGCTGCCCGATGGCGACGGCCTGGAGCTGACGCGCGAGCTGCGCGCCGAAGCGCGCTGGCGCCGGCTGCCGTTGTTGATGCTGACGGCGCGCGGCGAGCCGATGGATCGCATCGTCGGCCTCGAAATCGGCGCCGACGACTACCTGCCCAAACCCTTCGAGCCGCGCGAGCTGCTGGCGCGCGTCAAGGCGTTGCTGCGCCGCGCCACGCCGGAGATGGCGCCGGGCGAAGTGCAACGCTTCGGCCGGCTCGACATCGACCTGGGCGCGCGCCAGGCGCGGCTGGACGGCCAGGCCTGCGATCTGACCGGCCACCAGTTCGAGCTGCTGGTGGTGCTGGCCAGCCGGCCCGGGCGGGTGCTGTCGCGCGACCAGATCATGGATGCGTTGAAGGGCCATCCGATGGAAGCCTTCGACCGCAGCATCGACGTGCACATCTCGCGCATCCGTGCCGCCATCGAAGACGATCCGAAGGCGCCGCGGCGCGTGCTGACGGTGCGCGGCGCGGGCTATCTTTTCGCCAAGTCGCAGGCTTGACGCGAAATGCGCTCGCTGTACTTGCGCATCTATCTCACCGTGCTGGTGGCGCTGGCGCTGTTCGCCCTGGCCTCGGGCTGGCTGGTGCAGCGGCACATGGTGCAGGAGCGCGCTCTCTACGTCGCTGCCGTGCAGGAGCGCGCAGCCGCCTGGGGCGAGCTGCTGCAGCGCTCGCTGCCGGGCGCCGAGGCCGATGACGCCGAGCAGGCGGCGGCGCTGCAAGACTGGTCGCAGCGGCTGCGCCTGCCGCTGGCCCTGGACGGTGCAGACGGTCGCCGCATCGCCGCATCGGCGCTGTATCTGCAGCGCGAAGCCGCTGCGCCGCCGGGGCTGCGCCGTGGCCAGGCGATACGCCTGGACGACGGCCGCACGCTGTGGATCATGCGGCCACCGCCGCTGCGCGGGCCAGGCCCTGGTGCAGGCCAGGCGGCCCCGCGTGCCGGCAGCGACCGGCCGATGCAGCCCGGGATGCACCCGGGCCCGGGTGGTGCCACGCCATGGTGGCCGGGCGTGGGCCTGCCGGGCGGGCTGGGACTGGCGGTGCTGCTGCTGGTGCTGTTCCTGGCCGTGGCGGCGGGCGCCTTTCCCGTGGTGCGGCGCCTGACGCGGCGGCTCGAATCCTTGAAGCAAGGCGTCGAGGCTTTCGGTGCCGGCGCGCTGGACCGGCGTGTCGCCGAGGACGGCCGCGACGAGGTGGCCGCGCTCGGCGCCAGCTTCAACCAGGCGGCGGCGCGCATCGAGGCGCTGCTGCACGCGCACCAGAGCCTGCTGGCCAATGCCAGCCATGAGCTGCGCTCGCCGCTGGCGCGGCTGACGATGGCCGTGTCGATGCTCGAGGATGCGCCCGCCGCGCAGCGGGTGTCGTTGCAGCACGAGATCCACGCCAACATCGCCGAGCTGGACGCGCTGGTCGAAGAGGTGCTGCTGGCCAGCCGGCTGGATTCATCGCAGACGCCGACGCTGCGCGAGCCGGTGGAACTGCTGGCGCTGGCGGCCGAAGAGGGTGCGCGGGTGCAGGCCACGCTCGACGGCCAGCCGCTGAGCGTGCCAGGCGACGAACGGCTGCTGCGTCGCGCGTTGCGCAACATGCTGGAGAACGCTCGCCGCTATGGCGCCGGCGACATCGACATCGGCTTGCGACAAGGCACGTCGGGCAGGGTCGAGCTGAGCGTGTGCGACCGTGGTCCGGGCGTGCCCGAGGCCTACCGCGAGCGCGTCTTCGAGGCCTTCTTCCGCATGCCCGGCCATGCCGAGCGCGAAGGCGGTGTCGGCTTGGGTCTGTCGCTGGTGCGGCAGATTGCCCAACGCCACGGCGGCACGGTGAGTTGCCTGCCGCGCGAGGGGGGTGGCAGCTGTTTCGTGCTGGCGCTGCCGGGCGCCTAGGCTCGATACGGCCCTGGCCTGGCGCGTCGCCAGCGGCGTCGGTGGATGATCGGCGGGTCGATGTAGGCGGAATTCGC
Source organism: uncultured beta proteobacterium (assembly GCA_963837675.1). Taxonomy (GTDB): domain Bacteria; phylum Pseudomonadota; class Gammaproteobacteria; order Burkholderiales; family Burkholderiaceae_C; genus Rubrivivax. Next base: position 148,248 of record CAWIOH010000019.1, read on the forward strand.
CGCGATGCTGCCGGCGCCGCAACGCTGGCGGTCGAAGCTACCGGATCAGGACCGCCCCCGCCGCACAACAGTTCGGATCGCCGCCGCGCGCGACGCAGCGGTCCACGGCCACCGCCAGCGCCTGCTGCGCGCTCGGCCGGCCGTGGGTGGAACCACGCGCGCCGCCGCAGACCGCGCGCGCGGCGAAGCCCGCACCCTGCCCGTAGGGGTACGCGCCCGACCCGTACGGCATGCCGCCCGGCCCCACCGGAATGCCACCCCCATCACCCGGCGCCCCGGAGCTGGCCATCGCCCGGAACTCGCGCCGCATCTCGCAGTCGTTGATGTCTGCGTCCTTGTAGATGCGGCCGAGTTTCTTCAAGTCGTCCACGGTGACGGTGGTGGTCCGGCCGTCGCGCGTGCGCGGGGAAAAGTAGCCCGCCATCGTGGTGCCGACGGCCGCGAGCGCCGCGCTCGACACTGGCAGGCCGACGAAGCCCTGCAGATCCTTCGTGCACGCCGGATCCTGCGCGCGCGCCGCCAGCGGGGCCAACGACGCGGTGACCAGCAGAAGCGCAAGCATCGTTCTCATCGGGAACCTCCGTCACGGGAGCATAGAAGTTCCCAGCGCCGATGTGAAGCGTCTGGCGCTCGATGCGCCGAATGCCCGCTCAGGGGCAGGCTGCCTCGCCTGAAGCGCATTGGGCTTAAGCTCGGCATCGACGTCACACACCTGCCCAACCCTCCGCCAATGGTCACCCGCAAAAGCGCCAAGCCGTCGCGCGCACCCGCCAAGACCGCCGCCAGCCGTGTTGCCCCGCGCAAGCCGGCACCACGCCGGCGTGCAGCCGTCAACAAGCCTCTCGACCTGGTGCTGCTGGGCGCCACGGGTTACACCGGCCGGCAGGCGGTGCGTGCCGTGCTGCGCCAGCGCCCCGATGCGCGCTGGGGGGTGGCCGGGCGCGATGCGGCGAAGCTGCAGGCAGTGGTCGACGAGATGGTGCCGGCGTCCGCGCGCCCGCCGCAGATCATCGTCGCCGACACGCGCGACGCGGCAGCGCTGCGCGCGATGGCAGGTCAGACGCAAGTGCTGTTCAACCTGGCCGGCCCGTACCACGCCACCGGCGATGCGGTGGTGGCCGCCTGCGTCGAGGTCGGGACGCATTATCTCGACCTGACGGGCGAGACCTTTTGGATCCAGCGCCTGGTGCGCGAACAGCACGACGCGGCGCAACGTCGGCGCGTGAAGGTCATGCCCTGCGCCGGCTACGAGGCGCTGCCCTTCGACCTGGCCAACCTGTGGGCCGCCACGCAACTGCGCAAGCGCTGCGGAGAAGCCTGTGCCAGCGTGAAGATCGTCGTCAGCATCACCGGCCGGCCGACGCTGCGGCCGCAGGACCTGCTCAGTGGCGGCACCGCGGCGACGATGCAAGAGCTGCTGGCGCACGACCACAGCGATTGCCTGCGTGACATGGCCTGCCTGCTGCCGCCCGACGCGCCCGAGCGCGCCGCGGTGGCCGAGCGCAACGCCTTGCACTGGCTGCCCCGGTACGACGCCGAACTCGGCGCGGTGACCGCGCCGGCGCTGCCCGGGCCCTTCATCAACCCACCGGTGGTGCTGCGCGGCGTGGCCTTGATGAACGACCCCACGCTGTTCGCGCCCGACTTCAGCTACCGCGAGGGCATGCACATGGGCCGCATGCTGCCCGGCAATGGCCTGCTGCCACGGCGCAGCGCGCTGGCCTCGCAATGGGGCGCCGCCGCGATGCTGGCGCTGCCGCTGCTGAACCTCAGCGCCAGCGTCACCGGGCCGCTGCAGTTCCAGCGCCAGCTGCTGGGCGGATTGCTGAAGCGCTTGTCACCGAAGCCGGGGCAGGGCCCGCGCGAGACGGCATTGGATGCCATCGGCTACGAACTGCAGGTGCTGGCGCGCGGCAGCGGCGGCGCGCGCTTTCGCGGCCTGGTGGTGGCCCAAGGTCACCCCGGCTACCGCTCGACGCCGGAGATGGCGGTGTGCGCGGCCCTCGGCCTGGCCGACGGCACGCTCGGGCGCACGCCGCACTTCGGTGTCGTCTCGCCCGCGGCCGGGCTCGGCATCGAGGCGGTGCCGGCGCTGGCCGCGGCCGGCGTGAGCTTCACGCCGCTGCCGTAGCCCGTGCCGCCGCCTCGCGCCGCGACTGGCGCCGCAGCACCAGCCACAGCAAGCCGCTGAGCAGCAGCGCGGCCAGCACCAACCCGGTGGTCGACGCCACCCAGAAGCCGCGCGCGCCCCGGATCGCCAGTGGCGTCAGGCCGGTGACGTTGAAGGCCAGCACATAACCGCCGCCCAGGCCCACGCCCCACAGCGAGATGGCAAAGATGAACATCGGCAGCGTGGCGATGCGGTAGGCACGCAGCACGAACGACGCCACCGCCTGCGCCGCATCGGCGGTGTGGAACAGCGCCACCCAGGCCAGCAGCGGCAGCGCGGCGGCGACGACGGCAGCGTCGTCGGTGTACAGCCGCACCACGCTGTGGCGCAGTGCATAGATCGCCGCACCCACCACCGCGGCAATGCACACGCTGATCTGCAGCCCATGCCAGCCGATGCGCCGCGCGGCGCGCAGGTCGCGCGCGCCGACACGCTGCGCCACCAGCGTGGCCGTGGCATTGGCCAGCGCCAGCGGCAGCATGAACAGCACCGACACCAGGTTGGCCGCCAGCTGGTGCCCGGCCACGGGCGTGGCGCCCAGGCGCACGATAAAGATGGCCATGAAGGCGAAGCCGGTGACCTCGATCAGGATCGACGCGCCCATCGGCACGCCCAGCCGCAGCTGCGCACCGATGGCGCGGCGGTCGGGTGCGCGCAGCCCGCGCCCCGGGCCGCGCAGCGCGAAGGGCGCATAGAAGCGGTCGCGCCGCAGCGCCCACAGGCCCAGGCCCACCTGCGTCCACATCGCGATCACGGTGGCGACGCCGCAACCAGTAACGCCGAGTTCGGGCACACCCAGGCCCGGCACGCCATGCAGCAGCGCCGCCGACAGCGGTAGCTTCAGCGCCAGGCCGCCGAGCTGGATGACCATCACCGCCTTCGGCCTGGATACCGCGTTGTTGAAGCCGCGATAGGCCGCGAAGAGCAGCGCCGCCGGCAGCGCGAAGGCCAGCGCCAGCAGGTAGCCGCGCACCTTGGCCTCGACCGCCGGTGGCGCCTGCGCGACGGCCAGGAAGGGCCAGGGAAAAGCCAGCAGCGTGCTGCCGATCACCGACAGCCCGATCGCCACCCAGGCCGCCTGATGCAGCTGGTGGCCGGCCTCGTGCAGCTGCCGTGCACCGAAGAACTGGCCGACGATCGGCCCGGCCGCCACCACCACGCCCATGAAGCCGATGAACACGGTGATGTAGGCCGCCGAGCCCACCGCCAGCGCCGCCAGGTCGAGCGCGGCGTAGCGCGCCACCAGCAGCGTGTCCACCGTGCCGAAGGCCACCACCGCCAGCTGTGCGATGAACACCGGCCAGGCCAGCGGCAGGATGCCGCGCGCCGAATCGCGCCAGCCGACGGGCCCCGGCCACTGCGCGGCGGCGTCGAGCGGCGCGCTCAACCCGGGCCCGCGGCCGCGCTGCCGAAGCTGTCGGGCGGCGGATGATCGGCGCCGCTGGCCGAGCGCGCCCGCTCGGCATAGCGGTTGAAGCGCCAGGCAGTGGCTTCGAGCGTGATGCGGCGCCAGACCGCGCGCTTTTGAGCCGGGCTGAAGGCCTGCCAGCGCAGCACCTCGTCGAAGCTGCGGCCGCAGCCCTTGCACACCGCGTCGCCCTGCGCGGTGGAGCAGATGGCAATGCATGGTGCATCGGGGGTCGAGGCGTACCAGGCCAGCCAGGCGTCGTGCGCGGCCGCCGGCATGCCGGCTTCGGCGCATTCGGCTTCGTGCTCATAGACCATCAAGCCGTACACCTCTGCCAGCGCCAGCACTTCGGCGCAGGCGCGGATGCCGTCGGGCGAGGGCGAGCGCGCACGCCACCAGTTGATGGCGGCTTCGATGTCGGTGATGTGGATGGCGGCCATGGGCGGCGAAGCATAGCGCCCCACAAGGGCCGCCGCGGCCTGTCACGGCATTGCCATGAATGCGGCCTAAGCTGCCCTGTTCTGCGCCATGGCGCGGGAAAGGACGGAACGTGAACGACGAGGAACTGGTGCGGCGCATCCAGCGCGACCTGACAGACAGCTACGACGAGGAAATCGAGCTCGAATTCGAGGATCGCAAGATCGACCAACTGGCGGCCAGCCTGTCCGACCGGCCGGGCGAACCCGACCACGCCGCGCGGCGGCACTACTTCCGCGAACTGTTCCGGCTGCAAGGCGAACTGGTCAAGCTGCAGGACTGGGTGCAGCACACCGGCCACAAGGTGGTGATCGTCTTCGAGGGCCGCGACGCCGCCGGCAAGGGCGGTGTCATCAAGCGCATCACGCAGCGGCTGAACCCGCGCGTGGCCCGCGTAGTGGCGCTGCCGGCGCCGAACGACCGCGAGCGCACGCAGTGGTACTTCCAGCGCTATGCCGCGCACCTGCCGGCGGCCGGCGAGATGGTGCTGTTCGACCGCAGCTGGTACAACCGCGCCGGCGTCGAGCGCGTGATGGGCTTTTGCAGCGAAGTCGAGGTCGAGGAGTTCTTCCGCTCGGTGCCCGAGTTCGAGCGCATGCTGGTGCGATCGGGCATCCAGCTGATCAAGTACTGGTTCTCGATCAGCGACGAAGAGCAGCACCTGCGCTTCCTGGGCCGCATGCACGACCCGCTGAAGCAGTGGAAGCTCAGCCCGATGGACCTGGAATCGCGCCGGCGCTGGGAGGACTACACCAAGGCCAAGGAAGCGATGCTCGAGCGCACCCACATCGTCGAGGCGCCGTGGTGGGTGGTGCAGGCGGTGGACAAGAAGAAGGCGCGGCTGAACTGCATCGCCCATCTGCTGGAACAGATGCCCTACGAGGAGGTCGAGCGCGAGACGGTGCGGCTGCCGCCGCGCGTGCGCCACGAGGACTATGTGCGCCAGCCGGTGCCGCAAGGCATGATCGTGCCCGAGCGCTATTGAGCATCAGGCCCACGGTGTCCGGCCACCGATTCGGGCAGGCCGAACACCAGATCGAAGGCCCATGTGAAGCCGATGGCGTAGACGAAGAAGAAGACCAGCAGACCCAGGTTGGCGACGAATGCGGCCAGCGGCGAAATGTTCAACCAGGCCGACATGACCGGGATCAGGATGAGGACCAGGCCGCCTTCGAAGCCGATGCCATGCGCCAGGCGCCTGGCAAACGACCGGCCCCTGACGGACTGGCGCGACTCCCAGCGCTCGAAAAGCGCATTGAAGACATAGTTCCAGGCCAGCGCGATGCTCGACAGTACAAAGGCCAGACCCAGGGTCGAGGCGGGCGGCTTGTCGAAGGCCAGGCTCAGCACCGGGCCCACGAAGGCGATGGCGAAGGTTTCGTAGAGGACGGCTTGTAGCACGCGACGGGTTGTGGGGGACATGGGGAGCCGTGTCACCCGCGCTGTGTGGCAGCATGCGTGACCACGAGTTCCTTGTAGCCGGTGGTCTCGTCCTTGACGCGAATCAAGTTCCGACCCGGCGTTTCCAGCAGCAGGATCGCGGCTGTGGTTCCGATCTTGCAGCCGTAGCAAACATGGCCACCAAAGACCGTGCCGCAGTGAGCTGCGACCGTGATGCGCAGATGGGCGTTCACGTCATTGCTTCGCGGCCACGCCGACCGTGACCCAACCATGCGTACGCGGCATCTTCGGCGCAAAGAACTGGCGCACCGTCTCAATGCGAAAGCCGGAGCGATGGAGCAGCTCCACGATAGGTCTCGTGAGGTGACAGCCGCAGGCCAACTTCCCCTGCAACCAGTCGAGTCGAGTTTGCCACTTGGCAACGCTTGGCTCCTGCGCAAGGCCGTGCTCGAGGACGATCAGCCGCCCCTCATCTCGCAATACACGGCGGAGTTCATCGAGGACGCGCGCAGGCTCGCAGACGGTGCACAGGGTCAGCACGCTCACGGCGGTGTCGAAGCTGCGATCTTCCAGCGGCAGTGTCTCCGCTGCAGCATGAATGACCTCGACCGGAAACGCTGCAGCTTGGATTCGGGGACCCGCTCGCAGCAGCATGCCCTCGTTGGGCTCGATCGCCACCAGCGCGCTGACGGCGGCTGTGTAGTGCCTCAGGTTCAGGCCCGTGCCAAAGCCGATCTCGATGGTCCGTCCTCTCGCGCCGGCGATTGCTTCGGCGCGAATACGTACCAACTCCGGATCTGCATTCAGCCTGTCGTTGAGCCAAGGGAACACGCGGCGTTCGTACAACCCCGGGGTGGCTCGCATCGCAGACCCTCCTGCACGAAAGACGAATGATTGGGCGGCGGTGGCGTGGCGCTTGTGGGGACGTCTTCAGGTCGCCAACGCCCCTGCTAAGCCTGTCAGCACCGCATCCGGCGCCTCGGCCATCAGGTGGTGGCCGCTATGCACCGTCACCACCTTCGCCTTCAAGGCAGCAGCCAGTTCGCGGGCAGCCTTCGGTGGCGTCATCTGATCGCGCTCACCGACGATCAGCGTCGTCTGGCAGGTCACCTTGGCCATCGCCGCCGCGCCGCCGGCATAGGCGTCGCACAGCCGGAAATCGTGCTCGAACAGGTTCAGGTCCTTGCAGCCGTCCTGCGTGTTGCGCATCAGCGCGCGGTTGCTGCCGTGCGCCCACGTGCCCGGACCGGGGTAGCTGGGCTTGCTGGCCGGCGTGCTGATGGACAGTGCGTTCACCATGTCGATGGCGCGATAGGGGGCCTCGCGCGCGGCGCTGAGCAGCGCGTCGCTGACCTTCATCGGATAAGCCGCGCCGAGCAGCACCAGCCGCGTGATCCGATCGGGCGCACGCGCCGCCGCTTCCAGCGCGATCAGCGAGCCCATGCTGTGGCCCACCAAGGTGGCGGTCTTGACACCTGCCGCGCTCATCAGCGCCAGCGTCCAGTCGGCCAGCGCCTCCACGCTCGGCAGCGGCGGGCCGGCGCTGCGGCCGTGGCCGGGTTGGTCGATGGCGAGCACGCTGTGGCCGTGGTGCGCGCACCAGCGCGCCAGCAGCGTCCAGCCGCTGTGGTCGTGCAGCGCGCCGTGGATGAACAGCACGCAGGGCAGGGCAGGGTCGAAGGGCTTGCCGCCGGTGTAGGCATAGGCCTCGCTGTTGTTGACCTGCAGTTTCATCGCCGGGTCTCCGAGTTCGAACTCCCCGCCTGACGGGTGACGGCGGGCTGCAAGGTTGCGTCAACGCAAGCAGGGCGGTTCATGCCGCCTTCTCCGCGGCCTTCAGCGCCCGCTTCAGGTCGTCGATCAGGTCGTCGGCGTCTTCCAGGCCGATGCTCAGGCGGATGGTGCCGGGGCCGATGCCGGCCTGCGCCAGCGCCGCGTCGTCCATGCGGAAGTGCGTGGTGCTGGCCGGGTGGATCACCAGCGAGCGGCAGTCGCCCACGTTGGCCAGGTGCGAGAAGATCTTCAGCGCCTCGATCAGCGCCTGTCCCTGCCGGCGCGTGCCCTTCAGGTCGAAGCTGAACACCGAGCCGCAGCCGCGCGGCAGCAGTCTCTTCGCCAGCGCCTGGCTCGGGTGGCCGTCGAGCTCGGGGTAGCCGACGCTTGCGACCATCGGGTGCGCCGCCAAGGAAGGCCACCACCTTGCGCGTGTTGTCGACATGCCGCGCCATGCGCAGCGGCAGCGTCTCGATGCCCTGCAGGATCAGCCAGGCGGTGTGCGGGCTCATGCAGGCGCCGAAATCGCGCAGCCCTTCGCGCCGCGCGCGCAGCAGGAAGGCGCCGACGCTGCTTTCCTCGCTGAACACCATGCCGTGGAAGCCGTCGTAGGGCTCGCTCAGCTCGGGGAAGCGGCCCGACTGGTCCCAGCCGAAACGGCCGCTGTCCACCAGCACGCCGCCGATCACCGTGCCATGGCCCGACAGGAACTTGGTCGCGCTGTGGTACAGCAGGTCGGCGCCATGCTCGAAGGGCTTCATCAGCCACGGCGTGGTGAAGGTGCGAGTCCACCAGCAGCGGCAGCCCGGCGTCGTGCGCGATGGCGCTGACGGTGGGAATGTCCAGCACGTCCAGCCCAGGGTTGCCCAACGTTTCGCCGAACAGCAGTTTCGTGTTCGGGCCGGATGGCGGCGCGCCAGCCGTCGATGTCGCCCGGCTTGACGAAGGTGGTGTCGATGCCGAAGCGCCTCAGCGTGTAGTGCAGCAGGTTGTGGCTGCCGCCGTACAGCGCGCTGCTGGCGACGATGTGCGAACCCGCGCCGGCAATTGTCGCAATGGCCAGGTGCAATGCCGCCTGGCCGCTGGCGGTGGCGATCGCACCCACGCCGCCTTCGAGCGCGGCCACGCGCTCTTCCAGCACCGCGTTGGTCGGGTTGCTGATGCGGCTGTAGACATGGCCCGAGCGCTCCATGTTGAACAGGCTGGCCGCGTGTTCGCTGTTCTCGAAGACGAAGCTGGTGGTAAGAAGGATCGGCACCGCGCGCGCGCCGGTGGCCGGGTCGGGCGCGGCGCCAGCATGCAGCGCCAGGGTGTCGAAGCCGGGGTCGGAGTATCCGGGCATGGGCAGGCCCGCTGTGAAAGGTGCGGGGCATTGTGCGCCAACTGCCCCGTCTAGAATCCTTCGTCGACCCCGTCGCCAACGCCATGTCCGGCAGCACCTTCGGCGACCTGTTCCGCGTCACCAACTTCGGCGAAAGCCATGGCCCGGCCATCGGCTGCGTGATCGACGGCTGCCCGCCCGGCATGGCCCTGGCGAGGCCGACATCCAGGGCGACCTGGACCGCCGCCGCCCCGGCACCAGCCGCCACGTGACGCAGCGCAACGAGGCCGACGCGGTGGAGATCCTGTCCGGCGTGTACGAAGGCCTGACCACCGGCACGCCGATCTGCCTGCTGATCCGCAACACCGACCAGCGCAGCAAGGACTACGGCAACATCCTCGACACCTTCCGCCCCGGCCATGCCGACTACACCTACTGGCAGAAGTACGGTCTGCGCGACCCGCGCGGCGGCGGCCGCGCGTCGGCGCGGCTGACGGCGCCCACGGTGGCCGCCGGTGCGGTGGCGAAGAAGTGGCTGGCTGCCAAAGCACGGCACCACGCTTCATCGGCTGGATGACGCAGATCGGCGACGTCGACGATTCCCTTCGAGGACGAGGCGCAGATTCCGCTGAATCCGTTCTATGCGCCCAACGCCGGCATCGTCGCCACGCTCGAGGCGCACATGGACGCGCTGCGCAAGGCGGGCGACTCCTGCGGCGCGCGCCTGACGGTCACGCGCGCGCGGCATGCCGGTGGGCCTGGGCGAGCCGCTGTTCGACAAGCTCGACGCCGACATCGCGCACGCCATGATGGGCTTGAACGCCGTCAAGGGCGTGGAGATCGGCGCCGGCTTCGGCTGCGTCACGCAAAAGGGCAGCGAGCATGGCGACGAGCTGACGCCGCAGGGCTTTCGCAGCAACCACGCCGGCGGCGTGCTCGGCGGCATCTCCAGCGGGCAGGACCTGGTGGTGAGCATCGCCATCAAGCCGACCAGTTCGATCCGCGTCGCCGCGCGATTCGATCGACCGCGCCGGCGCAGCCCACCGTGGTCGAGACCTTCGGCCGCCACGACCCCTGCGTGGGCATCCGCGCCACACCGATCGCCGAGGCGATGCTGGCGCTGGTGGTGATGGACCACGCGTTGCGCCACCGCGCGCTGTGCGGCGATGTGGTGGCGCCGCTGCCGCCGATCCCGGGCGATGCTGGCGCGCGAGACCGGCGCGTGAAGACTGACTTGAACGCCGGCGCCGCGCCGTTCCGTGCGGCGCCCTTCGGTGCGTTGTGGCTGTGCTACTTCGGCTTCGTCGGTCTGTTCAGCCCCTATTCGCCGCTGTGGTTGAGCCATCTGGGCTATTCGACGCTGGCCATCGGCGCCTTCGCCTCGCTGCAGAGCTGGACGCGCATCGTCGCGCCCTATGGCTGGGGCTGGCTGGCCGACCACGGCGGGCGGCGCGTGGTGCTGCTGCGCGCGGCGGCGCTGATCAGCACGCTGGCCGCGCTGGGCGCTGTGGTTCGCGCGGTGCGGCCGGCGTGGGCCGCTGGCGCTGGCGATGGCGCGCTTGTTCCTGGCCAACGGCGCGGTCACGCCGATCGCCGAGACGCTGCTGCTGAAGCACCTGCACGACGGCACCGGGCTGGACGCGCGGCGCTACGGCCGCGTGCGGCTGTGGGGTTCGATCGGCTTCCTCGTCGCGGTGCTGGTCTTCGGCGTGCTGCTGCAGGCGCGTCGGCATCGGCGCGTTGCCGCTGTTCTGCCTGCTGCTGATGGCGCTGCTGGCGGCTGCCAGCCTGGCGCGCTGCCCGCGCAGGCCGAAGCCGCCGCCGCCGGCAGCGCGTCTCGCGCGCGGTGTGGCCGGTGTTGCGGCGGCCCGGCGGTGCTGTGGTTCTTTGCCGGCGTGATGCTCACGGTGCTGGCGCATTCCAGCCTGTATGCCTTCTTCTCGCTGTACCTCGATCAGCCTGGGCTACAGCAAGGCCTATGGGTGGGCGTGCTGTGGGCCGTGTCGGTGGCGGCCGAGATCGTCTTCTTCGCCTGGGCCGGCCGCTTCTTCGACGCGCCTGACGATGCTTCACTGGCTGGTGCTGGCGGCATTGGTCACTGCCTTGCGCTTTGCGCTCACGGCCGCGTTCGGCACGCTGGCGGCCGTGCTGGTGCTGGCGCAACTGATGCATGCCATCACCTTCGCGGCGCAGCACATGGCCTGCACCAGCGTCATCGCGCGCCACTTTCCCGACGCGCTGCGGGCGCGCGGCTCGGCGCTGTATTCGGTGCTCGGCTATGGCGTGCCCGGGGTGCTGGGCGGCCTGGCCGGCGGGCTGCTGAGCGAGGCCTTCGGACTGGTGTCGGTGTTCTGGGCCGCGGCGGTGGTGGCGCTGGCCTCGGCCGCTTGCTGCGCGATGGCGGCACGCGCCGACAACGCGGGCGCGACGAGGCTCGTGTCGCGCAGTGGCGTGCCGTCGCCATAATCGCCGCCAATGAAGATCCTGATCCTCGGCGCCGGCCGTGTGGGCGAGAGCGTGGCCGAAAGCCTGGTCTCGGAGCAGAACGACATCACCGTCATCGACACCCACCCGCGAGCGGCTGGCCGTGCTGCAGGACCGGCTCGACCTGCGCGGTGTCGTCGGCAACGGCATCCAGCCGTCGGTGCTGCGCGAGGCCGGCGCCGACGATGCCGACATGCTGATCGCCTGCGCGCCGCTGGACGAGACCAACCTGGTGGCCTGCAAGATCGCGCACGACGTGTTCCACATCCCGACGCGCATCGCGCGCGTGCGCAGCCCGGAGTTCACCGACGGCAGCCCGCTGATGGGCAAGGAAGGCTTCGCCGTCGACGAGGTGATCTGCCCGGAAGAGAGCCTGACCACCTACATCCGCAAGCTGATCCAGTACCCCGAGGCGCTGCAGGTGCTGGAGTTCTCGCAGGGCCTGGTCAGCCTGATCGCGGTGCGCGCCGTCGAAGGCGGGCCGATGGTGCACCACGTCATCTCCGACCTGCCGCAGCTGGTGCCCGGGCTGCCGATGCGCATCGTCGCCATCTACCGGCGCGACGCGCTGGGGGTCGACCGGCGTGTCATCTGCGACGGCAGCACGCGCATCGAGCTGGGCGACGAGGTGTTCGTGCTGGCCGCCAACGAGCACATCCGCCGCGTGCTGGACGCGCTGCACGAGCGCGGCGAACCGGTGCGCCGCGTCATCATCGCCGGCGGCGGGCGGGTCGGCCTGCGGCTGGCGCGCAAGATCGCGCGGCGATTGCCAGGTCAAGATCATCGAGGCCAACGCGCAGCGCTGCGAATACCTGAGCCACGCAGCTGCCCGGCGACGCGCTGGTGCTGCGCGGCGACACGCACCGACGAGGAACTGCTGGAGCACGAAGGCGTGCAGGAGACCGACCTGTTCCTCGCGCTGACCAGCGACGACGAGGACAACATCATGGCCTGCCTGCTGGCCAAGCGCATGGGCGCGCGGCGCGTGCTGGCGCTGATCAACCGGCGCGCCTATGCCGACCTGGTGCAGGGCAGGGCACGCAGATCGACATCGCGGTGTCGCCGGCGCAGACCGTCATCGGCGAGCTGCTGGCGCACGTGCGCCGCGGCGACGTCGAGGCGGTGTACAGCCTGCGCCGCGGCGAGGCCGAAGCGCTGGAGGCGGTGGTGCGCGGCGACGAGAAGAGCTCGAAGGTGGTGGGCCGGCGCATCGACCAGATCGACGCTGCCGCGCGGGCGCGCAGATCGGCGCCATCGTGCGCGACGGCCCCGGCGTGGACCTGAAGCCGGCCAAGGAGGTGATCATCGCCGCACCACGACACGGTGATCCGCAGCGGCGACCACGTCATCGTCTTCCTGCCGCGCAAGCGCATGGTGCGGCAGGTCGAGAAGCTGTTCCAGGTCAGCGCCACATTCTTCTGAACGGATCCGCTCGAAGCGCCTGCGGCTGCTCGCCCCTGGGGGCAACGCGTGCGGCCCGGCAGAGCCGGTTCCGCGAGCGCGCGCTCACGTGTCGTCCGATTCATGAGTCGCCGGTAGCGCTTCGGCGATCTCGGAACTGGATGAATTCGCCTCTCGCAGTTACCGCGCTGGTCGGGCGGCATGCTGGTGCTGTTCGCGCTGCTGATGGTGGTGCCGCTGGCCTTTGCACTGAGCGGCAGCGACCCGGCCGAACGGCCTTCCTGATCGCCATCGGCGTCACCTTTGCCGCCGGCGTGCTGCTGAGCGCTGGCGACGCGCCGCTTCCGGCGCGAACTGCAGCCGCGCGACGGCTTCATGCTGGTGGCGCTGATCTGGATGGTGCTGCCGGCCTTTGCGGCGCTGCCGCTGCTGCTGGCCATCCCCGGCCTGAGCGTCACCGACGCCTACTTCGAGGCGATGTCCGGCTTCACCGCCACCGGCGCCACGGTGCTGACCGGGCTGGACACGCTGCCGCTGTCGGTGAACGTGTGGCGCTGCTTCCTGCAGTGGGTGGGCGGGCTGGGCATCATCGTGCTGGCGGTGGCCATCCTGCCGCTGCTGGGCGTGGGCGGCGCGCAGCTGTTCAAGACCGAGATGACCGGGCCGATGAAGGACGCCAAGCTGACGCCGCGCATCGCCGAAACCGCGCGCGGCCTGTGGGCCGTGTACTTCATCGTTGTCGCTGCTGTGCTTCTTCGCCTACCGCTGGGCCGGCATGAGCTGGCCCGACGCCTTCATGCACATGTGCACCACCATGGGCCTGGGCGGCTTCTCGTCGCACGACGCCAGCTTCGGCTACTGGAACTCGCCGCAGCATCGAGGCGGTGGCGGTGTTCTTCATGATGCTGGCCGGCGTCAGCGTGGCGCTGTACTTCGTTGTCGTGGCGCAAGCGTTCGCTGCTGCCGCTGTGGCGCAACATCGAGGCGCGCGCCTTCTTCGGCGTGATGGTCGGCGCGGTGGCGCTGATCTCGGCTGTACCTGTGGCATGCCGGCACCTATGCCAGCTACCTGGAAGCGCTGCGCCACACCGTCTTCCACGTGGTCTCGGTCGGCACCACCACCGGCTACGCCGCGCAGGACTATGCGCAGTGGCCGCTGTTCGCGCCGCTGCTGATGATCCTGCTGGGCTGCTTTGCCACCTGCGCCGGCTCCACCGGCGGCGGCATCAAGATGGTGCGCATGCTGCTGCTGCTGAAGCAGGCGCAGCACGAACTGGTGCGCATCGTGCACCCCAGCGTCGTCAACCCGGTGGTCATGGGCGGCCAGGTGGTGCCGCCGCGGGTGATGCAGAACGTCATCGCCTTCATGATGGTGTACGGCGCCACGCTGGTCGGTGCTGACGATGCTGCTGCTGTTCAGCGGGCTGGACGTGGTGACCGCCTTCACCGCGGTGGTGGCCTGCGTGAACAACATCGGCCCGGGCCTGGGCGAGCGTGGGCCCGGCCGTGAACTACGGCGCCTGAGCGATTTCCAGACCTGGGTCTGCACCTTCGCCATGCTGCTGGGCCGGCTGGAACTGCTGTCGCTGCTGGTGCTGTTCACGCCGCAGTTCTGGCGCGGCTAAGAACAAGCCCCAGCAACCGGCGAGACCACGTCACCTTCAACCCTGATGTCTTCCGAACTGCTGGTACGCCGGAAGGGGCAGGTCACCGGACTCCTGACTTATCGCTGGTACGGCAAAAGGGGGCAGGTCATGGCGACCGCGCGGGCCTTGATTCTGGCGCCTGTTAGCTGTGCGTTCATTCAGTACCGAATTTCTGGCAAAGGCAGCAGCACGTGTAGCGCCGCGTTGTTGGATGCGGGTCGCTCCGCTTCGTCAACCTTCGCTGGTGGGACGCCGGATGGAGGGTCGTCTACAAGGCCAGTCTCCCGGCACGGCGGCGCCAACGCCTGCCGCTTGGCGCGCAGGCAACGGCATCAGCGTCCGGCTCGCCTGCCCGACCTGGGGCGCTGCAGACTTGCCGGCTGCACTGCAGCCGGCGCACCGAGGATCCCTACGTGCCGTGGTGCCGGGCCTTCATCCGCTTCCACAGGCTAAGGCACCGATGCCGTCATCCGCCCCGCTTGATGGCGGCGAGCTGTTCGCGAATCATGCGCTCGGCCTCCTCGGGCGGCAGGTCGATGCCACCCATCAGCGGGCGCACCTCGATGCAGCAGGGCTGGCCGGGGAAGGGCGCCGGAAAGCGCCGCGCCCAGGCCAGCGCCTCGTCACGCGAGCGCACGTCGATCAGCGTGTAGCCGGCGATCAGCTCCTTGGTCTCGGCGAAGGGCCCGTCGACGAGGCGCGCCTGGCCGGTGGCGTCGTACTGCAGGCGGAAGCCCTGGCTGCTGGGCTGCAGCCCGGCGCCGTCGAGCAGCACGCCGGCCTGGGCCATCTCGTCGTGGAAGGCCATCATGCGCGGCACCAGCGTGGGGTCGTCGGGGAAGTCGCCGGCCTCGCTCATGGCGGTAGCGCGAACTTGGATCATGTAGCGGGGCATGGCGGCTCTCCTGATTCCTTGGACCTTGCACGACGAACGGCAGCGGTGGATTTCGACAGGGGGCTCCACTTGTGCCGGCGCGCACGCATCCGGCAGGCGCTTGGCGGCGGGGCGGTACGGCAAACGGGTTCAGGCCGCCGGCGGCGGCGCCTTCGGCAGTGCAGCGAAGGCCAGCGCGCCCGCGGCCAGCAGTGTCGCGATGGTCAGCATCACGGTCATGAACAGGTCGGCACCGTGCGCCAGCGCCAGCTCGGCCACCAGCCCGGTGAACCACTGCATCGCGGCCACGCCCAGAAACATGGCCATCGTCAGCAGCCCGAGCGCACGGCCGACGATCGCTGCCGGATAGGCGCCGCGCACCTCGGAGTACTGCAGGATCATGTAGCCGGACAGCAGGCCGACGGCCAGCGACAGGCCGACATCGACGGCCGCGCTGCGCGACAGCGCAAGCACGACGAACAGGCCCGCCAGCAGCAGCGAGAAGCCGACCAGACGTCGGCGCCGCGCCGAGCCGCCGGGGTCGAAGCGTCCGAACAGGGCCGGGCCGACCATCGAGACCGCCGACACCGCCAGCGCGACGTTGCCACTCTGCACCAGCGTGAAGTGGTGGCGCTCGATCAGCAGCGGCCCAAGCCACAGGCCGCGCAGCGTGATGAACGAGGCATAGCAGACGAAGGACAGCGCGACGATGCCGGCGGTATGCGGCAGCTTCAGCAGCCCGACGTAGGCCAGCGCCGCCCGGCCCAGGCTCTCGTGCGGCGCGTCGGCGCGCCGTACGGGCAGCGGCTCGTGCACCTTCCAGGCGATCAGCGCCCAGGCCAACGCCGAGCAGCCGGCCAGCACGGTGAAGCCGGCGCGCCAGGACGTGGCTTCGACCAGCCAGGCCAGCGGCGTGCCGGTGGCCAGCATGCCGATGCTGCCCAGGCTGAGGATCGTGCCCGACACCGCGCTGAAGCGCGCCGGCGCGAAGTGGCGCGCGATGAACACCGTGCACGCCAGGAACGCCGGCGCACAGCCGATGCCGATCAGCACCTGGCCGAGCATCAGCGTGCCGTAGCCCGGCGCCAGCGCCGACAGCACCGCACCGGCCATGGCCAGCGGAAAGCTCGCCAGCAGCGTGCGCCGCACGCCGTGCAGGTCGATGCCGATGCCCATGAACAGCTGCATCGCGCCGAAGGCGAAGTGGAAGGCGCCGGCAAAGCTGCCCAGCTGCTGCGGCGTGAGCCCCAGGTCGGCCTGCAGCGGCGCCGCCAGGATCGCGGCCACGGTGCGGAAGGCCTGGCTCAGCGCGAAGGCCGTGCTCAGCACCAGCAGCATCACCCAGGCGGAGGCCTGCGCCGGCGGCGCGGCCTTGGGGCCGGACATGGTCAGCCGGCGCCGCGCCCGGCAGCCCGTTCCGCGGCGGCGTCGGCCTCGAAGTCGCCGTCCTGCCCGGCATTCTCCAGCGGCATGCCCGGGTAGTGCACGGCAAAGGCGTCCAGGATGCGCCGCAGCGGCACGTCGTCGAAGGCGCCATGCATCGCCACGTATTCCATGTGGCGGTTGCCGGCCTTGTCGAAGGGGTGGTAGATCGAATCGCCGCGGCCGTCGAATTCCAGCGGCAGCAGCCCAAAGCGGTCGCACAGCTCGATGTTGAAGGCCGGCGTGGCCTTCAGCCAAGGCCGTCGAGCTGGATGTCGGTGTAGCCGTGCCAGACGAACAGGTCGCTGCCCATGTTCTGGCGCAGCCGCTCGGTGCTGAGGTGGTTGCGCACGTCGGCATAACCCACGCGCGCCGGAATGCCGGCCGCGCGGCACACGGCCGCCAGCAGCGCCGCCTTGGGCACGCACCAGCCGTAGCCCTTGGCCAGCACGGTGCTGGCCTTCATGCCCATCACGCTCAGGTCGATGCGGTAGGGGTCGTAGCGGAAGCCATCGCGCACCGCGTAGTACAGCGACACCGCGCGTTCGCGATCGTCTGCGCCGCGCGCGTGCTCTCGGGCGAAGGCGACCACCGCGGGATGGTCGCTGTCCACCATCGTGGTGGCGTGCAGAGCTTGCGGGTCGGATGTGTCGTTCATGTGTTCAGGCGGAAGGGGTGTCGAACTCGGCGTCGAGCATGCGCCGCAGCTCGGCCTTGGCGATCTTCTCCAGCGTCGAGCGCGGGAAGTCCTTGACGATGCGCATCTCGTGCGGGCGCTTGAAGTCGGCCAGCTGCGCGCTGCAGGCGGCGCCGATGCGTTCCAGCAGGTCGATGTCTGCATGCGCGGCCGGCAGCACGAACAGCACCGGCACCTCGTCGAGCATCGCGTGCTTGCGGGCCACCACCGCACATTCGTGCACGCCGGCCACCTGCAGCACCACACGCTCGATCTCGCTGGCGGCGACGTTCTCGCCGCCGACCTTGAGCATGTCCTTGCTGCGGTCGCCGAACTGCAGTGAACCGTCGTCGAGGATGTTGGTCATGTCGCCGGTGCGGAACCAGCCGTCGGGGTCGAAGCTGTCGGCGGTGGCGCGCGGGTTGCCCAGGTATTCGTGGAACAGCGACAGCCCGCGCACGCCGCGGATCAGCAGCTGGCCGCTGCCACCGGGCTCGATATGGCGCGCCTCGCGCACCGGCACCGCGTCGTCCTCGACGATGGCGATGCCGTATTCGGGCGCCGGCCGGCCGATGCTCAACGGCCGGTTCGGCAGGTGCGGGCTGCCGACGATGCCGTGTGTGATGGTCTCGGTCATGCCCCACCAGCCGATGGTCTTGACGCGAAAGTGCGCATCGGTGGGCGGCTCGTTGACGGCGCTGCCCCACAGCCGGTAGGCATGCGCAGGCGGCACGTCATGCTCCATCAGTGCCTTGACGCAAAACGGCACCACCGAAGTCCAGGTGCAGCCGTGCGCCAGCGACACGGGCCAGAAGCGGCTGGCCGAGAAGCGTGGCACCACCACCGCCGTGGCGCCCACCCACAGGCAGGCCAGCACGGAATAGGCCTGCGCGTTGGTGTGGAACAGCGGCAGGTGCACCAGGTGGACGTCGCTCGGCGCGCAGGTCCTCGTGCAGCGCATTGATGCGCGCCCCCCACAGCGCATTGGCATGCGTCCACAGCACGGCCTTGGGCCGCGACGTCGTGCCCGAGGTGTACTGCACGCTGCACGGCGCCAGTGGGTCGGGGGCCTGGCGCGGTGGCGCGTCGGCGTCGAGCGCGTCGAACAGCATCTGGCGTTCGGGCACATGCGTGGGGGCATCGCCGTTGTCGCTGGCGGTGACGGCCAGCCAGCGCAGGCCCGGGCAGTTGGCAGCCACCAATTCGGCGAACCTGGGCTGCGTGATGCCGGCCACGGCCTCGCTGTGCTCGGCGTAGTAGGCCAGCTCGTCACCGGCGGCGCGGGCATTGGTGGTCACCGCCACGGCGCCGATGCGCGCGCAGGCATACCAGGCCAGCAGCGCCTCGGGACAGTTGTCCAGGTGGATCAGCACGCGCTCGCCCCGGCGCACGCCGCGTTGCCACAAGCCACCGGCGACGCGTTCCACGCGGTGCTGGAATTCGCCGTAGCCGAAGGTTTGCGCCGGGCCGTCGAAGGGCGCCCAGACGATGAACGGATGCTCGGGCCGCGTCAGCGCGCGCTGCGCCAGGAGCCACGGCACGTCCATGGCGGTGAAGGGATGCAGATCATTGCGGCCGAGCAGCAGCGACATGGTGGCCCTTTTCAGGCGCTTGCCGGCGGTTTGGCCGCGCGGTTCGCACCGGGATCGATGAAGTCTTCGAAGGGCGCGCCGATCTTGAAGATGCCGCTGACGCGCGCCACGTTGTTGCCGTCGGCGGTGACCAGCCCTTGCATGAACACCATGTTGCGCGTGGCGCGCAGCAGCTCCGCCTCGCCTTGCACCCAGGCGCCCTTGGCCGAAGGGCCGAGAAAATCCACCTGCAGGTTGATGGTCGGCAGGAAGCGCCGGCCGATGTCGGGTGACAGGTAGTGCGCCGAGATCGGCAGCAGCATGTCGCAGAAGGTGGCCATCATGCCGCCGTGGCAGATGCCCATCGGGTTGCAATGCCGCGCCTCGACACGAAAGCCCAGCTGGATGCCGAGTTCCAGCTTCTTCACGTACAGCGGGCCGTTGACGCCGATGAAGCCTTCGCCGAAGCTGCGTTCACGAAAGCCTGGCGGGATGTCGGGGTGAGGTGGCGCGGCGGTGTCGTCCATGGGCAGTGGTCCCTATTCTGTGTGCTTCGAACTTCGCGCAGACTACCAAAGCACCGGCGCCGCCGTTGTCGCCGACGCGAAGCCCCCGACAGCCAGACCGCAGCATGACCATCGATGCCAGCCCCGCCGCCGCGCCACCGTTCCGACACGTGAACTGGATGCCACGCGACATCGAGATGCAGCGCCGCGGCGACGGCTGCCTGGTGCTGCGTTCGCGCGTGCCGCTGCAAGACGCCGCGCCGCATGTGCCGAGTTACCTGCGCCACTTGGGCGGCCGAGCGGCCCGATCGCACCTGGCTGGCACAGCGGCGCGGCCCGACCGGTGAGTGGCTGAAGTTGAGCTATGCCGAGGCGCAGCATCGGGTGGACAGCCTGACGCAGGCGCTGCTGGATCTGCATCTGACGGCCGAGCGGCCGGTGGCGATCCTCAGCGGCAATTCCATCGAGCACGCGCTGCTGACGCTGGCGGCGATGCAGGCCGGCGTGCCGGCCGCGCCGGTGTCGCCGGCCTATTCGCTGCTCAGCCAGGACCATGCCAAGCTGCGCTATATCTTCGATCTGATCCGCCCCGGGCTGCTCTTCGTGCAGGACGGTGAAGCCTTCGCCAAGGCCCTCGCGGCGCTGGACCTGCGCGGCGTGACGCTGGTGCACGCGAGTCGGCCCTGTCCGGGGCTCGACAGCCGCTCGTTCGACACGCTGGCGGCCACGCCGGCCGGCACGGCAGTGGCGGCGGCGCTGGCCCGGCTGACACCCGACAGGGTCGGCAAGCTGCTCTTCACCTCGGGCTCCACCGGCATGCCGAAGGCGGTCATCAACACCCAGCGCATGATGTGCGCGAACCTGGCGATGGCGCGCCAGGCCCGCCCGCGCGGGCCCGACGATGCGCCGCCGGTGATCCTGGACTGGATGCCGTGGAACCACACGATGGGCGGCAATGCCTCGTTCAACCAGTTGCTGGCCGATGGCGGCACGCTCTACATCGATGAAGGCAAGCCGCTGCCCGGCGCCTTCGACGCTACGCTGCGCAACCTGCGCGAGGTCTCGCCGACCTATTTCGCCAACGTGCCGGCGGGCTACGCCATGCTGGCGCAGGCGCTGGAGCACGACGACGATCTGGCGCGCGCCTTCTTCGAGAACCTGGGACTGCTGGCCTACGGCGGCGCCACGCTCAGCGACGACCTGTACCTGCGCATGCAGACGCTGGCGGTGCGCCACACGGGGCGGCGCATCGTCTTCTTCACCGGCTGGGGCAGCACCGAGACCGCGCCCACCGCTACTGCCACCTACTGGGACACCGAGCGCGTCGGCCTGATCGGCCTGCCCTATGCCGGTGTCGAACTGAAGCTGGTGCCGGCCGGGCCGAAGTACGAGTTGCGCCTGCGCGGGCCGATCGTCACGCCCGGCTACTACCGGCAGCCGGAGTTGACGCAGGCCGCCTTCGACGACGAAGGCTTCTACAAGATCGGCGATGCCGCGACCTTCGTCGATGCCGATGATCCGTCGCAGGGCCTGGTGTTCGCCGGGCGGGTGGTCGAGGATTTCAAGCTGGCTTCGGGCACCTTCGTGCATGTCGGGCCGCTGCGCGTGGCTGCCATCGCCGCCGCCTCGCCGCTGCTGCAGGACGCGCTGGTGGCCGGGCAGGACAAGGACTACGTCGCGCTGCTGGCCTGGCCCAATTTGGAGGCCTGCCGCACGCTGTGCGGCCGCCCCGCCGCCGGCCTGGGCGAGTTGCTGCGCGATGCGGCCGTGCGCCGGCATGTGCGCGACGGCCTGCGCGCGCACAACGCGGCCCACCCCGGCAGCAGCTTTCGCGTTCGGCGCGTGCTGCTGATGGACGAGCCGCCGTCGATCGACGGCAATGAACTCACCGACAAGGGCTACATCAACCAGCGCGCCGCGCTGCACAGACGCGCGGCGGTGGTGACGCGGTTGTACGCCGACGGGCCGGACGACGAGGTCATCGAGATCGACTGACGCGGCCTGCCGCGGGCAACCTGGAGAACCGACCATGCCGAAGTGGGCGATCTATGCGTTCGTCTCGATGCTCTTCGCCGGCTTCACCTCGGTGATCGCCAAGTTGGGGTTGACCGGCATCTCCGGCGACCTGGGCCTGGCGATCCGCACGTGTTTCGTGTTTGTCTTCGTGCTGATGTTCGCGGGCGCGGTGGTGCCGGCCGCGCAGTGGCACGACGTCACCTCGCGCAACCTGCTGTGGCTCGGGCTGTCGGGCGTGACGACGGCGCTGAGCTGGGTCTGCTACTACCGTGCCCTGAAGCTCGGCGAAGTCTCCAACGTGGCGTTGATCGACAAGGGCTCGGTCGTCGTGGCGGTGCTGTTGTCGTGGTGGCTGCTGAACGAGGCCCTGACGCCGGCCAAGCTGCTTGGCGCCGGGCTGATCGGTGTCGGGTTGATCGTGATATCGCAGGGCTGATATCCAAAGCGACTGCGGCATACCCCTCAAAGCACGCGCGCCACCACCGCCAGCAGGAACACGCCGACACCCAACGCCAGGTTCAGCGACACCAGTTTGCGCACGCTGTTCAGTTGCGCTGCCGCCCTGGGCCATTCGCGCGCTGCCACCCCGTGCCGCAGGCGCACGAAGGGCCCGAAACGAATATGGCCAAAGATGGCCATCATCGCCAGGCCCACCGCCAGCATCGCATGCACGCTCCAGTGCACGCTGCCGAAGCCGCCGGCCATGAGCATCATCGTCAGCCCGCTGAGCAAGAGCACGACGATCGCGGCACCGACCCAGTTGAAGAAGCGGCCCAGCGCCGCCGCCATGAAGGGCAGCCGCAGCGGCGGTTCCAGCGTGGCCACTGCCGCCGGACGCACCGCCAGAAGCATGGCCATCATGCCGCCGACCCAGAGCGTCGCGGCCAGCAGGTGCAGGCACAACAAGACGGGATAGGCCAGGGTCATCGTCGCTGCCGCAGGGTGAACGCAACGGCGAGTGTCGCACCGTTCGTTCGCTGCGCTGTCGCCTGTGCGGCCATGCCCTCCCATCGGCCGTGCACCGCCACCGGCCTGCCGGTTGGAGGCCGATCAGTCGTGGATCGTCAGCACCGCGCGCACGGCATCGCCTTCGATGCCGTCACCGACCTGCGCTGCTGCGGTGTCAGCCATGACCAGGTGGCACGCCAGAAGGCATCGATGGCCTCGCGCCGCAGTTCGCCGGCCTGCTCGCGCGCCTGGTCGTGCCGCCGGTTCCATTGCCGAAGCTCCTGGGCCGCGGCGTGTGTCGTCGATCTCATGGGGCTGCTCCGGTGGGGATGCGATGGCACTGACTGTAGGCAGCACCCGACGCCGGGGAAAGCGGCCAGAATGGGAATTGGCATTGCACTTTCAGCAATACCGAACCGATGCAACTCCGACTCGACGACATCGCGCTGTTCATGCGCATCGTGGACCTGGGCACGCTCAGCGCCGCCGCGCGCGAGCGCGACATGCCGGTGAGCCAGGTGACGCGGATGCTGGTGCGGCTGGAAGTGGCCCTCGGCGTGCGGCTGCTGCACCGCAGTACCCATGGCCTGAGCCTGACCGACGAGGGTGACACCTTCATCGCCCATGGCCGCCGCCTGCTCGACACCGCCGCCGAACTGCAAGGTGAGCTCAGCGGCAAGCGCGGCGGCCCCGGCGGCTGGGTGCGCCTGAGCGTGAGCCCGGTGCTGGCCCAGGCGGTGATCACGCCCAGCCTGCCGTCGCTGTATCTCAAGCACCCGCAGCTGCACCTGGACATCTGTGCCGACGACCGCATCGTGGACATGGTGCGCGAAGGCATCGATGTCGCGCTGCGCACCGGCAGCACGCAGACCGACACCGTGGTGGCACGGCAGATCGCCGTGCTCGGGCGCGGACTGTACGCCGCACCGGCTTACGTGGCCGCGTTCGGCATGCCCGACAGCCCGGACGATCTGGGGCGCCACCGCCTGATCGGCAACAGCGCCAACCCGACGCTGAACCGCTGGAGCATGGCCACCGGCCAGGGCACGCGCGAGTGGCTGGTCGATGCCCACACGCGCACCGACAACACCGCCGTCATGCTGTCGCTGGTGCTTGAAGGGGTGGGCATCGCGCGCCTGGCCGATCTGGTGGCCTTGCCGCTGGTGCGCAGCGGCGCGCTGGTGCCCGTGCTGCCCGGGCGCATCGAGGTGCTGGCGGTGCCGATGTACGCCGTGATGCTGCAGGAGCGGCACCGCCTGCCCAAGGTGCGCGCCGTCATCGACCACCTGGCCGAATGGATGCAGCGCTGGCCCGCCGACGTGACCAGCCCGGCGCCGCCGCTGGCCTCAAGCCGAAGGAGCAAGCGAAGATGAAGATTGCCGCGGTCAACGTGCATGTGCTGAGCACGCCGTTGGATGAAGCTTTCGCCTTCTCGCAAGGCTGGGTGCGTCGTCGCAGCGCCACGCTGGTCGAGGTGTCGACCGATGACGGCATCGTCGGCTGGGGCGAAGCCTTCGCGCAGGGCCTGGAGCCGCCGCAGATCGCGGCCGCAGCGATCGAGCATGCGCTGCGGCCGTTGCTGACTGGGCAGCGATCCGCTGGACACCGAGGTGCTGTGGCATCGCATGTACCACCACACCCGCGACCATGGCCGCAAGGGCTCGGTCATCGCCGCCATCAGCGCGGTGGACACGGCGCTGTGGGACATCGCCGGCAAGCTTCATGGCCTGCCGATCCACAAGTTGCTGGGCGGTGCCTTCCGCACGCGGGTGCAGCCTTATGCCACCGGCTTCTACCGCATCCAAGGGCAGGGCGAGGCCGCGCGCCTGGCGGACGAGGCGCTGCGACACTTCGACGCCGGCTTCACGCTGATGAAGGTCAAGCTGGGCTTCGGCGTCGAAGACGACATCTTCTGCATGCACGCCATCGGCAAGGCGCTGCAGGGCAAGCCGGTGCGCTTGATGGTGGACAGCAACCATGCCTACGGCCGCGCCGAAGCGCTGCGCCTGGGCCGCGCGCTGGCCGACTTCGATCTGCGCTGGTACGAAGAGCCGGTGGCACCCGAGGACCTACAGGGCTACGTCGAGATGCGCGCCAAGCTGACGATGCCGATCGCCGGTGGCGAAAACGAACACACGCTGTTCGGATTTGCCAAGTTGCTGAACGCCGGTGGCGTCGATGTGGCGCAGCCCGACATCGGCTCCTGCGGCGGCCTGACGGCGGGCCGACACATCGCCGCGCTGGCGCAGGCCCAGGGCGTGATGCTCAACCCGCATGTCTGGGGCACGGCGATTGCGCAAGCGGCGGCGCTGCAGTTCATCGCTGCGCTGCCCGTGGCGCATCACTCGTTGTTCGCCCTGCAGCCGGTGCTGGAATACGACCGCTCGGCGCATCCTTTCAGGCAGCAGCTGGTGGACCGTCCGCTGTCGCTGCGCGATGGCTGGGTCGAGGTGCCGGCGTTGCCGGGCCTGGGCGTCGAGGTCAATCGCGAGGTGCTGGCGCGCTACCGGATCTGAGCCGGCGCCGGCCGAGGCATGAAATTTGCGGTTTGCTGCGCATGGTCCAAACCATGCCCTGCGCAGCACCGTTGCGCGTCCTGCTGATCGACGATGGTGCGCACCGCGTCAGCCTGATCCATGACGAACTGGCGCGCCAGGGCCACCTGGTGGTGGGCGTGCTCGATTCGTCCGTGCTGATCCATGACTGCGTGCTGCGCCTGCAGCCCGATGTCGTCATCGTCGACAGCGAATCGCCTTCGCGCGACACGCTGGAGCATTTGGGCACGGTGTCGGCGTCGTGCCCGCGTCCGGTGGTGGTGTTCAGCGAGGACGCGGCGCCCGGCCCGATGCAGCAGGCACTGCGCGCCGGCGTCAGCGCCTATGTCATCGCCGGGCTGCAGCCGCAACGGCTACTGCCGGTGCTGCAGGTGGCCATCGCGCGCTTCGAGCAGGACCGGCAATTGCGCGACCAGCTCGAGGACGCGCAGAGCCGCCTGTCGGAGCGCAAGCTGCTTGACCGGGCCAAAGGCATCCTGATGGAGCAGGTGGGCCTGAGCGAAGACGCAGGCCTTCCAGCACCTGCGCAAGCTGGCGATGGACCGCGGCCAGCGCCTGGCGCAGGTGGCGCAACGCGTCGATCGACGCGCAACAGTTGCTGGCCCCGCCGCCTTGACCGGGCTGCTGCGCCGCACCATTTGGAGGCGCCGGCCGGGCCGCTGACGGTGCGGCGGCCGCTGCGCCGCGCCCTGCTGCCCAAGGTGAGGCAGCCTGGCACGGCTCGTGCATGGGTGGATCGAGGTTTGCGGCACAACGGCGTGTCGCCGAGCAGGGAATTCGGGCAATGGCGTCCGACGCGTGGACCTTCAGGTTTTCGACCTGAGGCGCCACGGTCGAGACGCCTTTTATTTTTGGAGCCGCGATGTGCAAGCGGAGCAGCAGCCGATGACGCCCCGGCACGACACGGGAGCGGACGCGCCGTCATCGACAGGCGGTGCGCATCGGCTTCATGCCGCTGACCGACTGCGCCCGCGTGGTCATGGCCGCGGCGCTTGGCTGGACGCCAGGCACGGCGTCGACATCCTGCCGCGCGCGGCTGGCCAGCTGGGCCGGGGTGCGCGACAAGCTGCTCGGCGGCGAGCTCGACATGGCGCATGCGCTGTACGGCATGGTCTATGGCGTGCAGCTGGGCATCGGCGGGCCACAGCAGGACATGGCGGTGCTGATGACGCTCAACCGCAACGGCCAGGGGCTGACCTTGTCGCGCCAGCTGGCCGACCGCGGCGCGACCGACCTGTCGTCGCTGGCGCGACTGATGGCGTCGCGGCCGCGCAGCTACACGCTTCGCGCAGACCTTTCCGACCGGCACGCATGCGATGTGGCTGTATTACTGGCTGGCCGCCGGCCGGCATCGACCCGCTGCGCGATGCCGGCTCGATCACCGTGCCGCCGCCGCAGATGGTGGCGCACTTGCGGCTGGGCAGATCGACGGCTTCTGCGTCGGCGAGCCGTGGAACCAGCACGCCATCGACGACGCTGTCGGTGTCACCGCGGCCACCTCGCAGGACGTCTGGCCCGAGCATCCGGAAAAGGTGCTGGCCTGCACCGCGCGATTCGCCGACCGGCACCCGGACACGGCGCGGGCCGTGGTCATGGCGGTGCTGGAAGCCAGCCGCTGGATCGACGCCAGCGCCGCGCAACGCGTCGGATTGCCGCCGATGCGCTTGCGCGCGCCGATGTGCTCGACATGCCGGTGCAGGCCATCGCGCCGCGCCTGCTAGGCCACTACGACAACGGTCGTGGCCGCGTGCTGGGACGACCCGCACGCCGATGAAGTTCTTCGACGACGGTGAGCTCAACTATCCCTACCTCAGCGATGGCATGTGGTTCCTGACGCAGCACAAGCGCTGGGGCCTGCTGCGCGAGCACCCCGACTACGAGGCGGTGGCACGGCAGGTTCACCGCATCGCGCTGTACAGCCAGGCGCGCGGCCGCCTTGGGTATCGGCGTGCCGGCCTCGCCGATGCGGCAGCAGCCAGCTGATCGATGGCGGCGTCTGGGACGGCAGCACCTGCGCGCGCCTATGCCGACGGCTTTGCGCTGCACGGCCCGGCGCTGGCCGAGCAACAGGCCGCATGAGTTTCAACCAGCGTTTGCTCCATCGACCTTCAGGGAGCTCTCCATGACACGACATCGCCACACCCGCCACCCGCCGCCAGTTCGCTGGCCGGCAAGCCACGGCGCTGGCCGGCAGCGCCGCCTTCGGCCTGCCTGCCGCGCTGGCACAGGGCAAGCGCGCAAGGCCTGAAAAGGAATCGCTGAAGTTCGGCTTCATCAAGCTGACCGACTGCGCCCCGCTGGTGGTGGCCTACGAAAAGCACTTCTTCGAGGACGAGGGCCTGAACGTCACGCTCGAGGCGCAGGCCAACTGGAAGGTGCTGCTCGATCGCGTCATCGACGGCGAGCTCGACGGCGCGCACATGCTCGCCGGCCAGCCGCTGGGCGCGACCATCGGCTTCGGCACCAAGGCCGACGTCGTCACCGCCTTCAGCATGGACCTGAACGGCAACGGCATCACCGTCTCCAACGCGGTGTGGGCAGGAGATGAAGCCGCTGCTGCCGAAGAAGGACGGCGCGCATCGAGCACCCGATCAAGGCCGACGCGCTGCAAGAAGGTGGTCGACAAGTGGAAGGCGCAGGGCAAGCCCTTCAAGATGGGCATGGTGTTCCCGGTGTCGACGCACAACTACGAGCTGCGCTACTGGCTCGCCGCCGGCGGCCTGAACCCCGGCTACTACACCGCCGCCGACATCAGCGGCACCAAGGGCGCCGACGTGCTGCTGTCGGTGACGCCGCCGCCGCAGATGCCGGCGACGATGGAAGCCGGCACCATCAACGGCTACTGCGTCGGCGAGCCGTGGAACCAGCAGGCGGTGTTCAAGGGCATCGGCGTGCCGGTGGTCACCGACTACGAGATCTGGAAGAACAACCCGGAAAAGGTGTTCGGCGTCACGCGCGGCTGGGCCGACAAGAATCCGAACACGCACGTCGCGGTGGTCAAGGCGCTGATCCGCGCCTGCAAGTGGCTGGACGCCAGCATGGCCAACCGCGTCGAGGCGGTGAAGATCCTGTCCAAGTCGAACTACGTCGGCGCCGACGACGAGGTCATCGCCAACAGCATGACCGGCACCTTCGAATACGAGAAGGGCGACAAGCGGCCGATGCCCGACTTCAACGTCTTCTTCCGCTACTACGCGACCTACCCGTTCTACAGCGACGCCATCTGGTACCTGACGCAGATGCGCCGCTGGGGCCAGATCACCGAGGCCAAGCCCGACAGCTGGTACATCGACACCGCGAAGAAGGTCTACCTGCCCGAGGTCTACATGACGGCGGCGAATGCGCTGGTCGCCGAAGGCAAGGCCAAGGCGACGGACTTCCCGGCCAAGGCCGACGGCTTCAAGGGCGCGCAGGACGGTTTCATCGACGGCATCGTCTACGACGGCCGCAAGCCCAACGAGTACCTGGGCAAATTCAAGATCGGCCTGAAGAACAGGCGACGCCGTCTGAGCACGGCAAGGACACGAACATGGAACGGGTGAACAAGTTTTTCGGTGGTGCGGCGCGCGACCCGCGCGAGCTGGCGCGCGCGCTGTGGCTCAACCTGGGCGTGCCGCTGGCGGCGCTGGCGCTGTTCCTGGCGTTGTGGTCGGGCATCGCGCCGCGCATCCAGACCAGCCTGGGCGCGGTGCCCGGGCCGGCGCAGGTGCTGGAGCAGGCGCACGCGCTGTGGAACGACCACTTCGCCGAGCGCCAGAAGCGCGCCGAGTTCTACGAGCGCCAGGACAAGCGCAACGCCGAGCGCCGGTCGGAAGACCCCAGCTACGAGCCCCGCGACTTCGAATGGACCGGCAAGCCGACCTACCTGGACCAGATCGTCACCAGCCTGGTGACGGTCTTCGCCGGCTTCCTGCTGGCCACGCTGGTGGCGGTGCCGCTGGGCATCCTGGCCGGCTCGTCGAAGATCGTGCAGGCGGCCATCAACCCGATCGTGCAGATCTTCAGACCCGTGTCGCCGCTGGCCTGGCTGCCGATCGTCACGCTGATCGTCAGCGCGGTCTATGTCAGCAGCGGCACGCCGATGTTCCAGAAGTCCTTCCTGGTCTCTGCCATCACCGTCACGCTGTGTTCGCTGTGGACCACGCTGATCAACACCGCGGTGGGTGTGACCTCGGTCGACAAGGACCTGGTCAACGTCGGCAGGGTGCTGCAGCTGCCGCTGATGACGCGCGTGCGCAAGATCATCCTGCCCTCGGCGATGCCCTACATCTTCACCGGCATGCGGCTGTCGCTGGGCGTGGGCTGGATGGTGCTGATCGCGGCCGAGATGCTGGCTCAGAACCCGGGTCTGGGCAAGTTCGTCTGGGACGAGTTCCAGAACGGCAGCTCCGATTCGCTGGCGCGCATCATGGTCGCGGTGTTCACCATCGGCCTGATCGGTTTCGCGCTCGACCGGCTGATGAGCGCGCTGCAGAACCTGGCTGCGCGCGCTTGAGGAGCCGACGATGAACCTGGCTCTCAAGATCCCCTTCGAGAATTCGCCTCCCGTGGACGCCGTGCCCGTGGTCGTCGCGCGAGGCGCACGGCTCGACGCCGTGCCCGCCGTCGCCGCGCTGGAACTGCGCGGCGTGTGCAAGTCGCTACGGCAACAGCCACGTGCTCGATGGCCTCGACCTGCGCATCGAGCGCGGCGAGTTCGTCGCCATCGTCGGCTTCTCGGGCAGCGGCAAGACCACGCTGGTGAATCTACTGGCCGGCCTGGCACGCGCCGACCGCGGCCAGGTTCTGAAGGATGGGGTGCCGATCACCGCGCCGGGGCCGGACCGCGGCGTCGTCTTCCAGAGTTATTCGCTGATGCCGTGGCTGACGGTGCGCGAGAACGTCGCGCTCGCCGTCGACCGCGTGTTTGCCAGCGAAAGCGCGGCGCAGCGTGCCGAGCGCGTCTCGCACCATGTGTCGATGGTCGGGCTGACCCCGGCCATCGACAAGAAGCCGGCGCAGCTGTCAGGCGGCATGCGCCAGCGCGTGTCGGTGGCGCGCGCGCTGGCCACCGACCCCGACGTGCTGCTGCTCGACGAGCCGCTGTCGGCGCTGGACGCGCTGACGCGCGCCAACCTGCAGGACGAGATCGTGCGCATCTGGGGCGAAGACCGCAAGACGGTGCTGCTCATCACCAACGATGTCGACGAAGCGCTGATGATGGCCGACCGCATCATTCCGCTGGACACCGGGCCGCGCGCGCGCCTCGGCCCGGCCTTCACGGTGGACATCGAGCGGCCGCGTGACCGCCGCGAGATGAACCACGACGCACGCTTCCAGAGCCTGCGCCGCGAGATCACGCAACACCTGATCGGCCTGGCGCACCAGCGCAGCGCCGATCAGGGTGCGCAAGTGATCGCGCTGCCGGCTCTGACGCCGCAATTCATCGGCGCGACCCGCCGGCCGACGCTGGCGCGCCTGATGCGCCTGCGTCATGCCGATCAGGTCGACACCATCCAGCGCAGCCTGACCCAGCCGATGAGCGTGCCGGTGCCCGGTGCACCCCCGGCATCGGCGATCGGCGACGAGCGCTTCGTCGACTTTTCGAAGGTGGTGAAGATCTATCCGACGCCGAAGGGCCCGCAGACCGTGGTCGACGGCTTCGACCTGAAGATGTGTCGCGGCGAGTTCATCTCGATCATCGGCCACTCGGGCTGCGGCAAGAGCACCGTGCTGTCGATGGTGGCCGGGCTGACCGACATCAGCGAAGGCGTGATCGTGCTCGATGGCCGCGAGGTGGCCGATGCCGGGCCCGACCGCGGCCTGGTGTTCCAGGCACCCAGCCTGGTGCCCTGGCTGAGCGCTTACGACAACGTCATGCTCGGCGTGGCGCGCGTCTTCCCGCACGCGACGAAGGCCGAGCGTGACAACACGGTGGCCTATTACCTGGGCCGCGTCGGCCTGGGCGCGGCGATGCACAAGCGCGCCTCGGAGCTGTCCAACGGCATGAAGCAGCGCGTCGGCATCGCGCGCGCCTTCGCGCTCAACCCGAAGCTGCTGCTGCTCGACGAACCTTTCGGCATGCTCGATTCGCTGACGCGCTGGGAGTTGCAGGAAGTGCTGATGGAGGTGTGGACGCGCAGCCAGGTGACGGCGGTGATGGTGACGCACGACGTCGACGAGGCGATCCTGCTGGCCGACCGCGTGGTGATGATGAGCAACGGCCCGCGCGCGAAGATCGGCCGCGTGATGGACGTGCCGCTGCCGCGCCCGCGCACGCGCGAAGCCTTGCTGGCCCATCCGCGCTACTACGAGCTGCGCGAGGAGCTGATCGGCTTCCTCGAAGACTGCGGTAGTCAG
The DNA here is from genome assembly GCA_963837675.1 of uncultured beta proteobacterium. Lineage (GTDB taxonomy): Bacteria > Pseudomonadota > Gammaproteobacteria > Burkholderiales > Burkholderiaceae_C > Rubrivivax. Next base: position 179,236 of record CAWIOH010000019.1, read on the forward strand.
CACTGACGTGGAACTGCATTCGTTCTTCGATGGGGGTGGCGTGCAAGGCCCGGGCGTGCCAAGTGCCGGGCGGGTCAGGCAGTCCGGGCCCTCGTTCTCCGACCCACGCTCGCTGGGCACGGCCGGTGCCTGGGCGGCAGCCGGGCTTCAACACCGCCATCCGCTCACCACCGGAGGGGCGACCGCGAATGGGGCCTGCGCCCGCAGACCCGAACTGCCTGGCCAGGCACCTCGGTGGCGCGCTGCCAGTGTGCCACCGGACCTTGTGCAGTGCGGTGGTGGTGCCTGCGGGCGCAGGCCCCATTCGCGGTCGCTGATGGGGAAGCAAACGAACGACGGTGTTGAAGCGCATGCCGTGGGCGTGTTGACCGGGTGCCCCGCGAGCGTGGGCCGGAGAACGCAGGTGCCGCCGCCGCGCTGCCGCCACCCAGAGCCGGCAAGCTGTTTTTCGCTGGTCGCTGACCCTTTGATGTCGTCTCCAAAAGCGAGAAGCGTATGAAGAGCTTCATCCGCGTCATCGAGATCTGGGTGCCCGGCGCCGACGGCACCTTGCTCGAATTCGGCGGCGGACTGTACGGCAGCGCGCGCGGTTTCGGCGCGCTCAGCCGGCGCATGTGCTTCGGCCGCGGCGAAGGCCTGCCCGGGCGCGTGTGGGCCAGCGGTCGGCCGATCATCCTGAAGCAACTGGCCGACGGCTACTTCCTGCGTGCCCGTGCGGCGCGCGCGGAAGGCCTGACCTGCGCTGTGGCGCTGCCGGTGTATGCCGGCAGCGCAGGCTCCGAGCTGCGTGCGGTGGTGGTGCTGTTCTGCGGCGACGACGAGGCCCATGTCGGGGCCATCGAGTTGTGGCACAACGACGCCGCGGCCTCCACCGACCTGAAGCTCGACGAGGGCTACTACGGCGGCACGGCCGGGGTCTTCGAGTTCGTCTCGCGCCACACCAGCTTTCGCCGGGGTTTCGGCCTGCCCGGCCTGGCCTGGGAATCGGGGCTGCCGGCGTTCATGCCCGACCTGGGCAAGGGCACACGCTTCCTGCGCGCCGACAGCGCACTCAAGGTGGGCATCAACCGCGGCTTCGCCTTGCCTTGTGCGGTGCCCGGCAGCGATACCTTCGTGATGTGCTTCCTGTCGGCCTTGGCGACGCCGATCGTGCGCCGCTTCGAGATCTGGGTGCCCGATGCGCAGGGCGGCGCGTTGTCGCGCATCGAGGGCTTCTGCGAAGTGCGCGGCGCGCTCGCCGCGGGCGAACCGCGCATCGTGCCGGGGCATGGCGTGCTCGGCCGCGCCTTCGCCGAGCAACGCCCGCTGATCGCCGAGACGCTGGACGACGAAGGCGCGTCCATCGCCGCCGATGCGCGCGAGGCCGGCCTGGTCTCGCTGCTGGCCCTGCCGATCTGGCGCGACGACGGTGTGGCCGCGGTCGTCGCTTGGTATGTCTGATCGAGGAGTTGGGATGAAGAAGATGAAACTGGTGCTGGTCGGCAACGGCATGGCCGGCGTGCGCACGCTGGAAGATCTGCTGAACATCGCGCCCGACCTGTACGACATCACCGTCTTCGGCGCCGAGCCGCATCCCAACTACAACCGCATCCTGCTGTCTCCGGTGCTGGCGGGCGAACAGACGGTGCAACAGATCGTGCTCAATCCGCTGTCGTGGTACGAGGAGCACGGCATCACGCTGCATTGCGGGAAGAGGGTCGAACGCATCGACCGCATCAAGCGCCGCATCATCGCCAGCGACGGTACCGAGGCCGAATACGACCGGCTGCTTCTGGCCACCGGCTCGATGCCCTTCATTCTGCCGGTGCCGGGCAAGGAGCTGGACGGCGTCGTCGCCTACCGCGACATCGCCGACACCGAGGCGATGATCGACGCGGCGTCGCGCTACCGGCACGCGGTCGTCGTCGGCGGCGGGCTGCTCGGGCTGGAGGCGGCGAACGGCCTGATGCAGCGCGGCATGCAGGTGACGGTGGTGCACATCATGCCCTGGCTGATGGAGCGCCAGCTGGACGAGGTGGCTGGCGGATTGCTGCAGAAGTCGCTGGAAGCGCGTGGCATCCGTTTCGAGATCGGCGCGCAGACCGAGGCGCTGATGAGCGACGACGCGGGGCGCGTGCGCGCGGTGCGCTTCAAGGACGGCCGCGAGATCCCGGCCGACCTGGTGGTGATGGCTGCCGGCATCCGCCCGAACACGGCGCTGGCCGAAGCCGCCGGGCTGCACTGCGGCCGCGGCATCGTCGTCAACGACACGCTGCAGACAGTGACCGACCCGCGCATCTACGCGGTGGGCGAATGCGCCGCGCACCGCGGCATCGCCTACGGACTGGTGGCGCCGCTGTTCGAGCAGGGCAAGGTCTGCGCCACGCACCTGGCGCATTTCGGCATCGGCCGCTACACCGGCAGCCAGACCAGCACCAAGCTCAAGGTCACCGGCATCGACCTGTTCTCGGCCGGCGACTTCATGGGCGGCGCAGGGTGCCGAGGAGATCGTGCTCAGCGACCCTTACGGCGGCGTGTACAAGAAGCTGGTCATCCGCGACGACAAGCTGATCGGCGCCTGCCTGTACGGCGACACCGTCGACGGCAGCTGGTACTTCAAGCTGCTGCGCCAGGGTCGCAAGCTCGACGACATCCGCGACAAGCTGATGTTCGGCGAAAGCAACCTCGGCGACGCAGGTCACGAAGGTCACAGCCGCGCCGCCGGCATGGCCGACAGCGACGAGGTCTGCGGCTGCAACGGCGTCAACAAGGGCGCGATCTGCAAGGCCATCAAGGACAAGGGCCTGTTCACCCTGGACGAGGTGCGCAAGCACACCAAGGCCAGCGCCAGCTGCGGCTCGTGCACCGGGCTGGTCGAGCAGCTGCTGATGTTCACCGCCGGCGGCGACTACAGCGGCCGCACCGAAGACCAAGGCGATGTGCGGCTGCACCGACCTCGGCCACCAGGCGGTGCGCGAGGCGATCCGCGAGCAGCGCCTGCTCGACCATCGACGAGGTCTACCGCACGCTCGACTGGCGCACGCCGAACGGCTGCGCCAGCGTGCCGCCCGGCGGTCAACTACTACCTGATCAGCAGTTGGCCGAAGGAGGCGCGCGACGACCCGCAGAGCCGCTTCATCAACGAACGCAGCCACGCCAACATCCAGAAGGACGGCACCTACAGCGTGATTCCGCGCATGTGGGGCGGCATGACCACGCGCCGACGAACTGCGGCGCATCGCCGACGCGGTGGACAAGTACAAGATCCCGGCGGTCAAGGTCACCGGCGGCCAGCGCATCGACCTGCTCGGCGTGCAAGAAAGAGGACCTGCCCGCGGTGTGGAAGGACATCGGCATGCCCAGCGGCCACGCCTATGCCAAGGCGTTGCGCACGGTGAAGACCTGCGTCGGCAGCGAATGGTGCCGCTTCGGCACGCAGGATCGCACGAAGATGGGCAAGGACCTGGAGCGCGCGCTGTGGCGCATGTACGCGCCGCACAAGGTCGAAGCTGGCGGTGTCGCGGCTGCCCGCGCAACTGCGCCGAGAGCGGCATCAAGGACGTCGGCGTGATCGGCGTGGACCGCGGCTGGGAGATCCACATCGCCGGCAACGGCGGCATCAAGACCGAGGTGGCGCAGTTCTTCGTCAAGGTGAAGACGCCCGAGGAGGTGCTGGAATACAGCGGCGCCTTCCTGCAGCTGTACCGCGAGGAAGGCTGGTACCTGGAGCGCACGGTGCACTACGTGGCGCGCGTCGGCATGGCGCATGTGAAGGCGAAGGTGCTCGACGACGCCGAGGGCCGGCGCGCACTGTGGGAGCGGCTGCAGTTTGCCCTCGATGGCGAGCCCGACCCGTGGTTCGAATTCGAGAAGGCGCAGGTCGATCTGCGGCAGTTCGAGCCGCTGCGGCCGGTGATCGCCATCAAGGAGATCGCATGAAGGCGTCGGGCCGCTGCCAAGCATTCATCCCGGAGCGCGCCGCGCGGAGGGCTTTCCCATGAGCGAGTGGACGATCATCTGTCGTGTCGAGGACATCCCGGTGCTTGGCGCGCGGCGCGTGGCGCGCGAGCAGGGCACCGCGGTGGCCGTGTTCCGCGCCGCCGCCGACCGCGTGTTCGCGCTGCTCGACCGTTGCCCGCACAAGGGCGGGCCGCTGTCGCAGGGCATCGTCACTGCCGACGGCGTCGCCTGCCCATTGCACAACTGGAGCATCGGCCTGGCCGACGGTTGTGCGCGTGCGCCCGACACCGGCTGCACGCCGACTTTCGCAGTGCGTGTCGAAGGCGGCGAGGTGATGCTCGACGCGAGCGAGTTGCTGCATCACGCGGTCGAGACCGCCACCGTCTGAGCCTCGAATTGAGCGCCTGCGAAACCCGCTCCACCTGCCCGTATTGCGGCGTCGGCTGCGGCGTGATCATTCAAAGCGATGGCGCGCAGATCACCGGCGTGCGCGGCGATCCCGTGCACCCGGCCAACTTCGGCCGGCTGTGCACCAAGGGCAGCACGCTGCACCTGACCGCCGCGCCCCACTTGAAGTCGATGCGCGCGCTGACGCCGCTGCGCCGCGCCGCGCGTGGTGAGGCGTTGCATCCGGTGGCCTGGGACGCGGCGCTCGATGAGGTGGCCGATCGCTTTGCCGTCATCGTCAAGCAAGACGGGCCCGATGCCGTCGGCCTGTACCTGTCGGGCCAGCTGCTGACCGAGGACTACTACGTCTTCAACAAGCTGGCGAAAGGCCTGCTCGGCACCAACAACGTCGACACCAATTCGCGGCTGTGCATGAGCAGCGCGGTGTCCGGCTACAAACAAAGCCTGGGCGCCGACGCGCCGCCGGCCTGCTACGACGACCTGGACCTGGCGCGCACCGTGTTCATCACCGGCTCGAACATGGCCTGGGCGCACCCGGTGCTGTTCCGTCGGCTGGAAGATGCTCGCGCCGCCAACCCGGCGCAGAAGTGGATCGTCGGCGATCCGCGACGCACCGAGACCGCGGCGCAGGCCGACCTGCACCTGCAGCTGCAGCCCGGCACCGACGTGGTGCTGCACCATGCGCTGCTGCACGTGATGCTGTGGGAAGGTTTGACCGACGCCGCCTGGATCGCTGCGCACACGACAGGTTTCGAAGCGCTGCGCGACCGCGTGCGCGAATTCACGCCGGCGCACGCGGCCAAGGTCTGTGGCCTGCGCGCGGACGACATCGTGCAGGCCGCGCGCTGGTTTGCCGGGCTCGCCGACGATGGGATACGGCAGCCGACGCTGTCGCTGTGGTGCCAGGGCCTGAACCAGAGCAGCAGCGGCACCGACAAGAACAGCACGCTGATCAACCTGCACCTTGCCACTGGCCAGATCGGCAAGCCCGGCGCCGGCCCGCTGTCGCTGACCGGGCAGCCGAACGCCATGGGTGGGCGCGAGGTCGGCGGCTTGGCGAATCAGCTCAGCGCGCACCGTGACCTCGCCGATGCACGGCATCGGGCCGAAGTCGCCGCGCTGTGGGGCGTGCCGGATGTGCCGGCCGTGCCGGGCAAGAGCGCGGTGCAGATGTTCCAGGCCGCGGCCGAAGGCCAGATCAAGGCGCTGTGGATCGTTTGCACCAATCCCGCGCAGTCGCTGCCCGATCAGGCGATGGTGCGGCGAGCGCTGCAGCGCTGCGAGTTCGTCGTGCTGCAGGAAGCCTATGCCGACACCGCCAGCGCCGCCTTTGCCGATGTGCTGCTGCCGGCCAGCAGCTGGGGCGAGAAGGAGGGAACGGTGACGAACAGCGAGCGCCGCATCAGCCGCGTGCGCGCTGCCGTGCCGGCGCCGGGCGAAGCGCGCGACGACTGGCGTATCGCCGTGGCCGTGGCGCAGCGGCTGGAAGCGCGGCTGCCTCGACGTTCGCCCGACGGCGGCACGCTGTTTCCGTATACCGATGCCGAGCAGGTGTGGAACGAGCACCGCGCCAGCACGCGCGGGCGTGACCTGGACATCGGCGGACTGAGCTATGCCGCGCTCGACACACCGCAGCAGTGGCCGTACGCGGCGGACGCGACGCGGCGGTCGTGCCCGGCTGTACGAAGACGGCCGCTTCCCCACGCCGGACGGCCGCGCGCGCTTCGTCGCACCGGCCTGGCGCACGGTGGCTGAGCCGCGCGACGCGCGCTTTCCCGTCGCGCTGACGACCGGCCGCCTGCGCGACCAGTGGCACGGCATGAGCCGCACCGGCACGCTCGGCCGGCTGTTCGCGCACGCGGGCGAGCCGGTGGTCGAGATGCATCCGCAGGAACTGCATCGCCGGCGCCTGAACGCCGGCGACCTGGTGCGCATCAGCTCGCGCCGCGGCGACGCTGGTGTTGCCGGTGCAGGTCCAGCGAGGCCGTCGCGCCGGCCCAGGCCTTCATCGCCATGCACTGGGGCAGCGAGTTCGTCGGCTGCGACGGGCGTCAATGCGCTGACCAGCCCGGCCACCTGCCCGCAATCGATGCAGCCGGAGCTGAAGCACGCCGCCGTGCGCATCGAGCCCGCAGCGCTGCCCTGGCAGATCGCCGCCGCCGCCTGGCTGCCGGCCGACGCAGCGCTGGCGGCGCGCGAACGCCTGCGCGCGCTGTTCGATTGCTTCGGCTTCGTCAGCTGCGTGCCCTTCGGCCGCGAGCCCGACGCGCGACTCGGCGTGCGCCTGCGCGCCGCGCTGCCGGCCGCGGCGGATCGTGGCCTTGCTGGCGGAATCGAAGCGGCACTGCCGCTGGCCGAGGGTCCGGTGCTGCGCTACGCCGACGTGCGCGCCGGCCAGCGCCGCGCGCTGCGCCTGCAACCCGACGGCACGCTGCAGGCCTTCCTGCTGGCCGGCGACACCGCCGCCGAGGCCTGGGTGCTGGCGCTGCTGCAGCAGCGCCAGCCGGCAGCGGCCTTCGGCCGCGCGCTGCTGGCCGCCAGCCGCCAGCCGCCGCAGCCGGTGGCGCGGCGCAGCCCGCAGGTCTGCGCCTGCCACGACGTCAGCGAGGCGCGCATCGTCGAGCTGCTGCGCAGCGTCGCAGGGCGACGATGCCGACGCGCTGTCGGCGCTGCAGAGCCGGCTGCGCTGCGGCACCGAATGCGGCTCCTGCCTGCCGGCGCTGAAGGCACTGGTGCAGCGACATCGTCCCGTGCGAGCAGAGCCGCATGACACCAGCCCCGCACCGAGGTCAAACTGGTCGGCGCCGGCCCGGGCGATCCCGAACTGCTGACGCTGAAGGCCGTGAAGGCGCTGCGCCGGGCCACGGTGGCGCTGGTCGACGACCTGGTGCATCCCGGCGTGCTGCGCTACCTGCGGCGCGGCGCGCGCATCGTGCATGTCGGCAAGCGCGGTGGCTGCGCCAGCACGCCGCAGGCCTTCATCCACAAGCTGATGGTGGCCGAGGCGCGGCGCGGCGAGCGCGTCGTGCGCCTCAAGGGCGGCGACCCCTTCGTCTTCGGCCGCGGCGGCGAGGAATGCGACGCACTGCGCGCGGCCGGCATCGAGGTGGAGGTCATCAGCGGGCTGACCGCCGGCATGGCCGGCCCGGCCAGCATCGGCGTGCCGGTCACCGACCGGCGCCACACGCGCGGCGTGGTGCTGGTCACCGGTCACAACGGCGACGATGGCGATGAGCCGGACTGGTCCGCGCTGGCGCGATGCGGGCTGACGCTGGTGATCTACATGGGCGTGGCGCGCGTGCGGGCCATCGCGGATGCCCTGATGGCCGCCGGCCTGAGCGGCGACACCCCGGCCGCGGTGGTGAGCTGCGCGCACACGGTCGAGCAGCGGCAGGCGGTCTGTCATTTGCGCTCGCTGCAAGCGACGCTGCAGCGCGAAGGGCTGGGCAGCCCGGCCATCCTCGTGATCGGTGACGTCGTGCGTGTGACGCCGCTGTGGGCCGCCATGGCGGGCCCCGCGCCGTCGAACGCGCGGCGCTGGCGCGCCGCCTGAATGACCGGCCCGCTCGACCGGCGGCGCCACCGGGGCAGCCGGTCGCAGCGCGGCGCGGCGTGATGCTTGGCACGGCCACCGTGCCGCGGGTTGGTGTACGGTAGCGCATGCCGCTTGCCGACTCAGCCGAACCCGGGTGGCGGCCATGCCCATCTGCACCAGTGCGATGTCCAGGATGACCGTCTTGCGTGCCATGAATCGCCGTCGCTGGCCGATGCTGCGGCTGGCTTGCTGCTGTGCGTGGCTCGCTGCCGCGCCGGTCCACGCGCGGGCCGAAGGCGTGGCGCCGGAGCGCTGGAGCGAAGGCCACCCGACGAGCGCCGGGCAGGCGGACGCTGCCGCCGATGCCTTCCGCGCCAGTTTCTTCGGCGGCGCATTGGCGGTGCAGGCGCGCACATTGTTCGGCGAAGCGCTGCCCGACGCCGCGGCGACGGCGGCCAATGACGCTGCCTCCAGGCGCCTGTGGCGCGGCGCCGAACTGCGCGGACAGAGCAACGCTTTCGCGCAGCACCAACTGGTGCTGCGGTTGCAAGCGTTGAATGACGCGCCGATCAGCGCCTGGTCCGAAGACGCACGGCCGCCGCCCGATGCACGGGCCGAGGGGGCGCTGCGCTTCGGGCTGCACGCCAGCGACATGTGGCAGGTCGCGCCGCGGCTGGTCGCCACGACGGACATGCAGCTCGAACGTGCTGACGGCGTCGAGGGGCGCTGTCGCTCGCGAGCCGCGCTGGCCTGGCAGGCGAGTGCGGCGACGATCGTCAACCTGTTGGTCGTGCGCAGCGAGATTCCAACGCAGGACGACGGCAGGGCGCTGGCCTACCCGCGGCTTGGCGCCGAGCAATCGGAAACCGTCGAACTGGCGGCGGACCATCGTTTCGACGGCGCCGTGCGCGTGCGTGGCGCCGCCTACCAGCGCTGGCTGCGCGGACCGGTGACGCTCGACGGCGAGCCGGTGACGCTGTCCGTGCCGGGCCCGTCGCTGGCGCAGGGATTGGGGCTGTCGACGGAGATGAGACTGGGCCGCGGCGTGCGAGTCGACGGCAGCCTGGCGCTGCAACAGGCGCGCGGCGCCGACGACGTGCAGGTGGCGAATCTGCCCACGCTGCTCGGGCGGCTGAGCCTGTCGCTGCCGCTGGCGGATTGGCGGCTCGCCTACGAACTGCGTTTTGGCGGCGACCGGGCGGATGCCGAGGGCAACGCTGTCGGCGGCTATGCGATGTCGGGCTTGCAGCTGCGCACCGAGCGCCTGGTCAGCGGCCTCGACTTGGCCCTGAGCGTGCGTAACCTGTTCGACCAGCAAGGCGCGGCAAGCGGCGACGGCGTCGGCGCCATCGATGGGCGCAACGTCGCGGTCAATGCGCGCTGGCGGTTCTGAAGCGCCACCCGGCGCGGGACAATCGGGCCCCAGTATCCACCGCGAATTGATCACCATGCCCTTGCCCACACCCGACTGCGAGCGCAGCGCCTCGCACCAGCGCGCGGTCACCGTGCGCGCCTATGCCCGCAACGATGGCTTGTGGGATATCGAAGGCCAGCTCACCGATGCCTGGCCCGAGCCGGTGCCGATGGCCGCTGGCATGCTGCCGGCCGGCGAGCCGATGCACTCGATGTGGCTGCGCCTGACGGTCGACCGCAGCGCCACCATCGTCGCGGCCGTGGCCGCCACCGATGCCGGGCCCTACGGCGCGTCGGTCTGCGGTGCGATCGCGCCGGACTACGTTCAGCTGGTGGGCGTGCGCGTGGCGCGCGGCTACCGCGACGCCATCCGTCGTCTCTTCGGTCGCACGGCGGGCTGCACGCACATGAGCGAGCTGGCCGGCGTGATGGGCAGCGCCGTGCTGCAGGCGTTGTGGTCGGAGATGGAGCGTGACCCGGATCAGCAGCCCTTCAGCATCGACGGTTGCCACGCGCTGAAGTCCGGTGGGCCGCAGGTGGCGAAGTTCTTCCCGCGCTGGTATCGGCCGCAGCCCGTGCCCGACTGAGCGCCCCCAAGGCCGCTTGCGTCCAGCCTGCCCGTGCGGGCACGCCACGGTGGCAAATCCGTATGGGTTCGAGCGGTGGCAGCGCCAAGCCATCAGCAAGTTGTCGGCAGGCTCAGGCTTGACGGCGCGGCCGCACAGGTCTAAGTTGAATGCAAGCGCGCTCCACCGGAGGTTTGCATCATGCCCAGCAACGAGGCCCTGCGCAGATGGCTCGAGCAGGTGGCTACCAGCGCCGCTCCGCTCGGCGAAGCGGCTTCCGTGGCCATGGGCCTGCCCGACATCACCTGCGCCTACCTGATCACGCTGATCAACGGCATTCTTCTGCGCGTCGCGATGCGCACCGCGTTGACCGGCATGACAAGCGCGGAAGCCCAGGCCTACAGCGATCTGCAGGTGCTGCGCGCGCGCATTGTTGCTGCCTGCAACGAGACCCAAGCCGAGCCGCCAGCGACTGGAGAAGCGCTACCGGAAACGCCAGACCCGGCACCACCGGACACGCCGACTCCCGTCGAGCACCCGCCCGAGCCACCGACGGTCGAGGTCGTCGAAGCCCCGGCGCCGCCGGGTTGCTGTGATGTGCACGGCCACCAGATGCCCACGCTCGATTTTCGCCCGCTGGCGTTGGCTGCGGATGCCCGCGGGCTGCGGGTGGGCGGCAGCGTCGCTTGCGAACATCCTTGCGCGTTCGCATCCTGGGCGTTGAAGCTCGTTGCCGTCGATGCATCCGGCCGTCACGTCGAGATTTATGGCACCGTGAACCGCGTCGGCTCGGCATCGAAGCGCGTGAGTTTGTCGCTGCCATCATCCACGCTGCGCGGCTACCGCTCGGGCTATGTGGAGTTCGAGGCGGAGTCAACTTGCGGAACCGGCAACCGAGCCGTGCGCAGCAATCACGGGTGGGTCGTCAAGCCGGGCAGTCCGACAATGCCGTGACGCGCTGAGCGCGCTGCCGTTCAGCACTCGACGATGTTGACCGCCAGCCCGCCGCGCGCGGTTTCCTTGTATTTCGGCATCATGTCGGCGCCGGTCTCGCGCATGGTCTTGATGACCTTGTCCAGGCTGACGTAGTGCGTGCCGTCGCCGTGCAGCGCCATGCGCGCGGCGTTGATCGCCTTGACCGACGCGATCGCGTTGCGCTCGATGCAGGGGATCTGCACCAGCCCGCCGACCGGGTCGCAGGTCAGGCCCAGGTGGTGCTCCATGCCGATCTCGGCGGCGTTTTCGACCTGTTCGGGCGTGCCGCCCATCACCGCGGCCAGCGCGCCCGCGGCCATCGAGCAGGCCACGCCGACCTCGCCCTGGCAGCCGACCTCGGCGCCGGAGATGCGACGCGTTTTCCTTGTACAGCATGCCGATGGCGGCGGCGGTGAGCAGGAAGTCGATCACGCCCTGCTCGGTGGCGCCGTGGACGAAGCGCGCGTAGTAGTGCAGCACCGCCGGCACGATGCCGGCCGCGCCGTTGGTCGGCGCGGTGACGACGCGGCCGCCGGCGGCGTTCTCCTCGTTCACCGCCAGCGCATACAGGTTGACCCAGTCCAGCACCTGCAGCGGGTCGCGCAGCGCGGCCTCGGGGTGGCTGGTCAGGTCGCGGTACAGCTGCGGCGCGCGCCGCTTCACCTTGAAGCCGCCGGGCAGGATGCCTTCGGTGCGGCAGCCGCGCCCGACGCAGTCCTGCATCACTGTCCAGATCTTCAGCAGCCCGGCATCGATGTCGGCGTCGCTGCGCCAATGGCGCTCGTTGACGCGCATCACCTGGGCGATGCTGCAGCCTGTCGCGCTGCGCAGATGCGCAGCAGGTCTTCGCCGCTGTGGAAGGGCAGCGGCAGCACCGTGGTGTCGGGCGCCAGCGCCTTCAACCTGCTGCCGTCGGCGGCAACTGCTTCGCTGACGACGAAACCGCCGCCGACCGAGTAGTACACATGGTTGGCGATTTCGGCGCCGCCGGCGTCGAAGGCTCGAAAGCGCATGCCGTTGGCATGCAGCGGCAGCGATTCGCGGCGGTGGAAAACCAGGTCGCGCTTCTCGTCGAAGGCCACCGCGTGGCCCTGCGGCAGGTACAGCCGGTGGTTGTTGCGCATCGTCCTGCAACAGTCCGGGGATGGCGTCCACATCGACCGTGTCCGGCTCATGCCCGGCCAGCCCCAGGAGCACGGCCTTGTCGCTGCCGTGGCCCTTGCCGGTCGCGCCGAGCGAGCCGTACAGTTCGCAGCGCACGCGCGCGGCAGCGGCCAGCACGCCGTCGTGCTGCAGTCGCAAGGCAAACAGCCGCGCTGCGCGCATCGGGCCGACGGTATGGCTGCTGCTCGGCCCGATGCCGATCTTGAAAAGGTCGAAGACGGAGACGGCCAAGGTGCAAGGATCACGGCGCGCGGAGTGCGCACGCGCATTGTCGGACCAAAGGCGGCAAGGCCGTGCCACCGGGCGAAGAGGCAACGCCGGCACACCGATGAAGCTCAGCGTGCCGAAAGTGCGCGTGCTGGAGCGGGACTTGCTGCCGGAGCTGCGTCCTGCGGGTTCGGGGTTGGATGGGTCAGGGCCTGTTCGGGTGGGGTGAGGCCTTGCGCTGGAAGTTTGCTGTGACGGCAATGCGGTGTACGGATCCGATGGCGAGCACCCGCTATCTGGCGGCCCAGTTTTGCAAGTCGTGATGCCGGTCAGCCGCTGTTCGCGTAGGCCGGCAGTCGACCCACAGCCGCCCTACCAGTCGCAAGTTGCGACGCCGCGAAGCAGTCCCTCAACACGATCGAACTGCACAGCTCCAGCAAGATGCGCTGCAATCAACTGCTTGCGGAGCCGTCGTTTCCATGAAGCGTCTCATGGGTACAAGGCCGAAGCGGGCTATTTCGCCATCGCCGCCCGCGCCGCCTCAATCTTCGCCTTCACCGCGTCGAGATTGAAGCTCGCGCCCTTTTGCATCGGCGGGAACTCGATCGCCGTCATCGCCAGCTTGGCCACCTGGTCCTGCACGAATACGAAGCGCCAGAACTCGTACTTGAACCAGTCGAAATACTGCAGCGAGCCGCCCTTGGTCAGGTCAGTGGGCCAGCCGGTGCGCTCGAACGGGTCGAGGCGCAGGTTGGTCAGGAAGGGCACGTCGGGCGCGTCTTGTCGCCCAACCACCCGCCGGGCTGCTCGATGAAGCGGTACTTGTAGTCGTCGATGCGCACGGCCCCAAGTTCGCTTTCGCCGAAGTAGAAGATCTCGTGCCGGTTCGACGCTCCCTTGCCGGTGATCAGGTCAAGCTGGTTGTAGCCGTCCAGGTAGACCTTGTAGTTCGTGCCGCCGATGGCCTTGCCCTTCTTCAGTTCCTCGGCGATGTTCGGGTTGCCCGCAGCGGCGACGAAGGTCGGGAACCAGTCCAGACCGGAGATCAGGCCGTTCTCCACTCGGCCCTCGGGCACCTTGCCCGGCCAGCGCACGATCGCCGGCACCCGGAAGCCGCCTTCCATCACCGTACCTTTGGCTTGCGCAAACGGCGTCTGACCGCCGTCGGGCCAGGTGAATACCTCGGTGCCGTTGTCCGTGGTGAAGACGACGATGGTGTTGTCGTCCACGCCCATGTCTTTGAGCTTCTGCATTACCAAGCCGACGTCGTCGTCGAGCTGCGCCATGCCGGCTTCGTGGATCGACCAGCCGTTCTTCGAGTTGCGCAGCGCCTGGTACTTGGGCGACAAGTGAGTGACGATGTGCATGCGCGTCGGGTTCAGCCACAGAAAGAAGGGCTTGCCGCCGGCCTTGGCCTTGTCCAGGAAGGCCATCGCCTTGTCGCGGATCTCGTCGTCCACCGTCTCCATGCGCAACGGGCACAGCTCGCCTGCGTCCTCGATCTTCTGTTTGCCTACCTTTCCCCAGCGCGGTTCCACCGTGGGGTCATCCACGCTGGTGGCCCAGCTGTGCAGCATGTTGCGCGGCCCCACCTTCGGCCGCAGGTCCTGCGGGTAGTTGGGATGGCACGGATCCTCCATCGCGTCGAGGTGATAGAGGTAGCCGAAGAATTCGTCGAAGCCATGCACCGTGGGCAGAAATTCGTTCAGATCACCCAGATGGTTCTTGCCGAACTGGCCGGTGACGTAGCCCATGCCCTTGAGCACGGTGGCGATGGTCACCGCCTGTGCCGGGATGCCGATTGGCGAGCCGGCTTGGCCGACCGTGGTCATGCCGGTACGGATGGGCAACTCGCCGGTGATGAAGTTGGCGCGCCCCGCCGTGCAACTGGCCTCGGCGTAGTAGTCACTGAACATCATGCCCTGGCTGGCCAGTCGGTCGATGTTCGGGGTGCGCCCGGCCATGAGGCCGCGGTGGTACGCGCCGATGTTCCACATGCCGATGTCGTCGCCCATGATGACGACGATGTTCGGCGGCTTGACCGGGGCCTGTGCCATCGCAGGCGAAACAATGCCCAGTAAGAGGCAGACAAAGGCCATCGCCCTTGCCACCAGACGATTCGGTTGCATGTAGTTCTCCTTGTGGCGATTGTGCATCGTCGCGACGCATCGACCGCAGGCCGGGATCGCACGCACCCCGCACGGACGGGATGCCGGCCAACAACCACAGCTGTTCGACCTGCCCCGACTGTAGTCGGGTTCATGGCACTCGAGGCCGCGATCTTGGCTTCCACCGGTGACTCGATTGGGCCCGGTATGACGGTGCGCCCAAGGTGTGGGCGTATCGCCCACCGCAAGCCGGTTGCGGGGTTGGCGATACCACCAATTGTCTTTCGCCTTCACGATGTGGCGGTTGTCGATGTCAGCGTTGTATCAGGACCTGAACCGCCAGGCTCCGCGTCGGAGCAAGCGCAGCAGTCTTGAAGCGCTCTGCGGGACGCAATCCGCGCAGGTGACCCACGAGTTCACGGGGCTGCGCGGTGATCGGACGCGATGGCCGTCAGTGTCTTGGAAATGGCGGGCTGCGGGCAGCGCATCGGTCGAGTTCCCGGCGAAATTGCCGACCGCCAACCGATTGCTTCAACGACTGCAATGCAGCAGGCAGACCGATATGTCGCAGGACTCCTGTCAGTCTGAAGTGGGTCGTAATCGGTCCCCTGCGGCCCGGTGACCCGACGAGCAGCGGCTTGCCTCCCTCGTTGGCAAAGCGGCCTCAGCCGCTTGCGTAGTCGGCCATGGGCGGGCAGCTGCAAACCAGGTTGCGGTCGCCGTACACGTTGTCGACGCGGCCGACGGGCGACCAGTACTTCGCCCCGCGCAGCGAGGGCACCGGGAACGCCGCCTGCTCGCGGCTGTACGGATGCGTCCAGGCGGCCTTCAGCAGTGCCGCGGCGGTATGCGGCGCGTGCTTCAGCGGATTGTCGTCGCGCGGCCATTCGCCGGCTTCGACCTTGGCGATCTCGGCGCGGATGGCGATCATCGCGTCGCAGAAGCGGTCGAGCTCGATGCGCGGTTCGCTTTCGGTCGGTTCGACCATCAGCGTGCCGGCCACCGGAAAGCTCAGCGTCGGCGCGTGGAAGCCGTAGTCGATCAACCGCTTGGCCACATCCTCGGCGCCGATGCCGCTGCTCTCCTTCAACGGCCGCAGGTCGAGGATGCATTCGTGCGCCACGCCACCACCCTTGATGCCCGCCACGTTGCCGCTGAAGTGGATGTCGTAGTGGCCATCCAGCCGCGCAGCGACGTAGTTGGCACTCAGGATCGCGGTCTCCGTGGCCTGCGTCAGCCCGTCGGCACCCATCATGCGCATGTACATCCAGCTGATCGGCAGCACCGCGGCGTTGCCCAGCGGTGCCGCCGAGACCGGGCCGACCGCGCCCCGGGTTTCGGCACTGCCCGGCAGCGACGGCAGGAAGGGCACCAGGTCTTCGGCCACGCACACCGGGCCCACGCCGGGGCCGCCGCCACCGTGCGGGATGCAGAAGGTCTTGTGCAGGTTCAGGTGGCTGACGTCGCCGCCGAATTCGCCCGGCGCGGCCACGCCGACCAGCGCGTTCATGTTGGCGCCATCCACATACACACGGCCGCCGTGCAGGTGCACCAGCGCGCACAGCTCCTTCACGCGCGCTTCGAACACGCCGTAGGTGGAAGGGTAGGTGATCATCGCCGCCGCCAGGTGGGCGCTGTGCTTTTCGCACTTCGCCTTCAAGTCGTGCAGATCGATATTGCCCATCGCGTCGCACTTCACCACCACCACCTGCAGCCCGACCATGCCGGCACTGGCCGGATTCGTGCCGTGCGCCGATTCCGGGATCAGGCAGATGTTGCGATGGGCATCGCCGCGGCTGGCGTGCCAGGAGGTGATGGCCAGCAGCCCCGCATATTCGCCCTGGCTGCCGGCGTTGGGCTGCAGGCTGACGCCGGCGTAACCGGTGGCCTGGCGCAGCCACTGGCAGAGCTGGTCGTTCAGCTGCCAGTAGCCGTCCAGTTGCTCGCGCGGCGCATAGGGGTGCACCTGGGCAAACTCGGGCCAACTGATCGGGATCATCTCGCTGGTGGCGTTGAGCTTCATCGTGCAGCTGCCCAACGGGATCATGCAGCGGTCCAGGGCCAGGTCCTTGTCGCTAAGGCTGCGGATGTAGCGCAGCATCTCGGTTTCGCTGTGGTGCGTGTTGAACACCGGATGCGCCAGGAAAGTGCTGCTGCGGCGCAGGCCTTCCGGGATCATCGACTCGATGCCCTGGTCGAATGCCGCCACGTCGGGCAGCGACTGGCCGGGTCGGGCGAACACCTGCCACAGCGCGCGCAGGTCGTCGCGCGTCGTGGTTTCGTCCAGGGCGATGCCCAGCATCGTGTCGCCCCATTCGGGAAAGCGGCGCAGGTTCATGCCGGCGTCGCGCGCCTGGGTCGCCAGCGTGGCCGTGTGCGCGCCGCTGTCGACGACGATGGTGTCGAAGGCGCTTTCGCTGCGCACTTTCACCCCCAGCTCGCGCAGGCCTTGTGCCAGGATGGCGGTGTAGCTGGCCACGCGCTGAGCAATGCGCTTCAGCCCCGTGGGCCCGTGATAGACGGCGTACATGCTGGCGATCACAGCCAGCAGCACCTGCGCGGTGCAGATGTTGCTGGTGGCCTTCTCGCGGCGGATGTGCTGTTCGCGTGTCTGCAGCGCCAGGCGATAGGCCGGTGTGCCGTGGCTGTCCACGCTCACACCGACCAGGCGCCCTGGCAGGCTGCGCTTGAATTCGTCGCGGCAGGCGAGGTAGGCGGCATGCGGCCCGCCGCAACCCATCGGCACGCCAAAGCGCTGGGTGGTGCCCAGCGCGATGTCGGCGCCGAGTTCGCCCGGCGGCGTGATCAGCGTCAGCGCCAGCAGATCGGCGGCGACGATGAAGGCGGCGTCGTGGGCATGGATGCGCCGCGCATCGGCGCGATGGTCGTGGATGGCGCCCGACGTGGCCGGCAACTGCGCCAGCACCGCGAAGTAGTCGCCGCCGTCGAGCCGGCGATCCCATTCCTCGGCCGAGTTGGCAAGCACGATCTTCAGACCCAGCGGGCCGGCGCGGGTCTGCATCACCTGGATCGTCTGCGGGTGGCAATCGCCGGCGACGACGAGGGTGTCGCTCTTGCTCTTCACGCTGCGCCTGGCCAGCGTCATCGCTTCGGCGGCGGCCGTGGCTTCGTCGAGCATGCTGGCATTGGCGATGGCCATGCCCGTGAGCTCACAGACCATGGTCTGGAAGTTCACCAGCGCCTCCAACCGGCCCTGGCTGATCTCCGCCTGATAGGGCGTGTAGGCGGTGTACCAGGCCGGGTTCTCGAGGATGTTGCGCTGGATGACACCGGGCGTGAACGTGCCGTGGTAACCCTGGCCGATGAAGCTCTTCAACACCTGATTCTTCGCCGCGATGGCGCGCAGTTCGGCCAGTGCCTGGGCTTCGCTGACCGGCGCGGGCAATTGCATCGGCGCTGCGCGCGCAATGCTGCGCGGCACGATGGCTTCGATCAGTGCACGGCGGCTGGCGGCGCCCACCACCGACAGCATGTGGGCCTCATCGGCGGCGTCGGGGCCGATGTGGCGATCGATGAATTCGCTGCCGTTTTCGAGACCTTCGAGTGGCTGCAGGGCGGACGTCAGCATGATGTGCTTTTGTACGAGGTGGTTTCAGAGGGTCTTGAGCAACGCGTCGTAGCCGGGCGGGTCCATCAGCTGGTCGAACTCGACCATGTTGGTGACATGCACCTTGAAGAACCAGCCGTTGCCCATCGGGTCGCTGTTGGCCAGCGAAGGGTCGGCACGCAGCGCTTCGTTGACCTCGACCACCTCGCCGCTCACCGGCATGTTGATGTCGGCCGCGGCTTTGACCGATTCGACGACACCCGCCACCTCGCCCATCTTGTATTGCTTGCCGACGGTGGGCAGATCGACGAAGACGACGTCGCCCAGCGCTTCCTGCGCATGCAGCGTGATGCCCACGGCCGCAGCCTCGTGGTCTTCGATGTTGATCCATTCATGCTCGGCGGTGAACTTGGTGGTCATGGGCAAGGCTCCGGGTCGGGGTGGGGGAAATGGACGATCAGCCGCGGTGATAGCGGTGGGGCACGAAGGGCATCGGGGTCACGCGCATCGGCAGCTTCTGGCCGCGCACTTCGGCATGCACCTCGTGCTGCGGCTTGGCGTGGTCGGCGCTGAGGTAGGCCATGGCGATCGGCCGGTTGATCGTCGGGCCGATGGTGCCGCTGGTGACATGGCCCAGCTTGTGGCCATGCGCGTCGACGATCTTCGCGCCCTCGCGCACCGGCACGCGTTCCAGCCCGATCAGGCCGACGCGCTTGCTGCTCGGCCCTTGCGCCAGCTGGCCTTCGATCACCGCCGCGCCCGGGTATTGGCCGGCGCGCTCGCCGCCGGGCCGGCGCAGCTTCTGGATCGCCCAGCTCAATCCCGCCTCGATCGGCGTGGTGGTTGCGTCGATGTCATGGCCGTGCAGGCACAGCCCGGCTTCCAGCCGCAATGTGTCGCGTGCGCCCAGGCCGGCCAGCTTGACCTCGGGCAGGTTGAACAGCGCGCGCGCCAGCAGCACCGCCTTGTCTTCGTGCACCGAGATTTCGAAGCCGTCCTCGCCGGTGTAGCCCGAACGGGTGACATAGCAGTCCGCGCCCGCCAGGCGGAAGGCGCCGCCGGACATGAAAGTCAGTTGTTGCACCGTCGGATTCAGGTGGCCCAGCGCCGCGCCGGCCAGCGGGCCCTGCAGCGCAAGCAGTGCACGTTCGGGCATCGGCAACACCTGGCAGCGGCGGCCGATGTTCGTCACCAGGTGCTGGATATCGGCGGCCTTGTTGCCGGCGTTCACCACCAGCAGCAGGTCGTTCTCGCGCCGCGTCACCATGAGGTCGTCGAGGATGCCGCCCGCGGCATTGGTGAAGAAGGCGTAGCGCTGCTTGCCCACGCCCAGGCCCATCACATCCATCGGCACCAGCGTTTCCAGCGCCTTGGCGGCATCGTCGCCGACCAGCCGCACCTGGCCCATGTGCGAGACGTCGAACAGCGCTGCCGAGGCACGGCATTGCTTGTGCTCGGCGATGATGCCCGTGGGGTAGTTGACCGGCATGTCGTAGCCGGCGAAGGGCACCAGACGCGCGCCATGTTCGACGTGCCAGGCGTGAAGCGGGGTCTTCAGAAGGTCGGCGGACATCGAGGCTCTCCCAGGGCAACGAACGACCCCGATTGTTGGTCGTTCCGGCCCCCGCTGTCCGCTTTACCTGAGAGATTCGGCAGCACCCCGTCGGTGCGCCTTGCCCCTTCGGTGGGCGCGCCAACTACGCCGCGCGCCTCTCTCCAGTGAGGTGAAAAGCCAGTCCTTTTGCCTGAGCGTTTGGAAGCTCTCGCCCCTGCGCCTTCGGCGGCCGTGCGGTGCTGGACCGTGCGGCGCTCTCCTGACCTGGACCAGTGTAGCAGCGCGTCGCCGCGCCCCGCTCAGGCCGGTGCCGGCCGGCGCCGCTGCATCATGGCCACGAAGCCGAGCAGCAGCAGCGCCGGGATCACCATCCATTCCTTCGGCGGCCGCGGCGCGTCGAGCTCGATGGCCTTGATCTTGAATCCCTGCTCGAAGCCGAGCTTCTCGGCGCGACTGCCGAACTTGACTTGCATGACCTGCAACTCGTTGCCCAATGGCACCAGGCGCAGGCCCACCCGGTCGAGCCGCTCGCGCGCCGTACCGGCTTCGCCCAGCGGCAGCAGCACGCCGCGCGCGACATCCTTGCCTTCGAGGGTCTGGCCTTCGATCCAGATGCGCTGCGACGCACCCGCCGGCGCCTTCTCGGCCACCTGCATCAATTGCGCCGCCGGCGCCTCGACATAAGGTGGATAGATCAGATCCCACCAGAAGCCGGGGCGGAAGAGCGTGAAGGTGACCAGCAGCAGCGCCAGCGATTCCCACCAGCGGTTGCGGCGCAGGAACCAGCCCTGCGTCGCGGCGGCGAACATCAGGTTGGCGACGATGGCGGTGACGACCACCAGCACCAGGTGCGCTGCATTGTCGATGCTCATCAGCAGCAGCTGCGTGTTGAAGATGAACATGAACGGCAGGATGGCGGTGCGGATGCTGTAGCCGAAGGCGGTGATGCCGACGCGGATCGGATCGGTGCGCGCGATGCCGGCGGCGGCGTAGGACGCCAGCCCCACCGGCGGCGTCACGTCGGCCATCATGCCGAAGTAGAAGACGAACATGTGCACCGCGATCAGCGGCACCAGCAGGCCGCTTTGCGACCCGAGCTCGACCACCACCGGCGCCATCAGCGTGGACACGACGATGTAGTTGGCCGTGGTCGGCAAGCCCATGCCGAGGATCAGGCAGATCACCGCCACCATCACCAGCATCACCATCAGGTTGCCGCCGGAGACGACCTCGACCAATTCGGTCATCACCAGGCCGATGCCGGTGAGCGTGACCGTGCCGACGATGATGCCGGCGGCGGCGGTGGCGATGCCGATGCCGATCATGTTGCGCGCGCCGCTGACCAGGCCATTGAACAGGTCGGCGAGGCCCTGGCGCACGCTGCCCGCGCGCGACTGGCCGCGGAACAGCGCGAACAAGGGCCGCTGCGTGACGATGATGCCCATCAGGAACACCGTCGCCCAGAAGGCCGACAACGCCGGCGACATCTCCTCGACCATCAGGTTCCAGATCAGCGCCACCACCGGCAGCAGGAAGTGCAGGCCGGACTTCATCGTCGGCCCGGCATCGGGCAGGTACTCCATGACCTCGTTCGGATCGTCCAGCTGGAGCTCGGGGAAGCGCGCGCTGAAACGGATCAGGAGGACATAGATGATCAGCACCAGCGCGAACACGATCGGCATCGCGGCGTCGCCGGCCAGGGTCTTGATCCAGCCCAGGCCGTAGTAGACGATGCCCGAGATCACGATGAAACCGGCCACGGTCATCGCGAACGACATCAGCCGCGAACTGGCGGACCGGCCGTCGGGGCGGCGCGGAATGCCGCGGATGTCGGCCTTCATCGCCTCGAGGTGCACGATGTAGAACAGCGCGATGTAGGAGATCATCGCCGGCAGCAGCGCATGCTTCAGCACCTGGGTGTAGGGGATGCCGACGTACTCGACCATCAGGAAGGCCGCCGCGCCCATCACCGGCGGCATGATCTGCCCGTCCACCGACGCCGCCACCTCGACCGCCGCGGCCTTGTCGGGCCGGTAGCCGACGCGCTTCATCAGCGGGATGGTGAAGGTGCCGGTGGTGACGACGTTGGCGATCGACGAGCCGGAGATGACGCCAGTCGCGGCCGAGGCAACCACCGCCGCCTTGGCCGGGCCGCCGCGCAGGTGGCCGAGCAGCGAGATCGCGCCCTTGATGAAGTAGTTGCCGGCGCCGGCGGTTTCGAGCAGCGCGCCGAACAGCACGAACAGGAAGATGAAGCCCGAGGACACGCCGAGCGCGACGCCGAACACGCCTTCGGTGGTCAGCCACAGGTGCGACATGCCCTTGCCGAGCGAGGCGCCCTTGTGCGCGATCATGTCGGGCATGTAGCGCCCGCCGAAGATGTAGGCGATGAACACCACCGCCAGGACCACCATGGGCAGGCCGAGCGCGCGCCGTGCCGCCTCGAGCAGCAGGATCAAACCGACGATCGACACCACCAGGTCCTGGGTGTTGGGCGGACCCGGCCGCGTCGACAGCGGCCCGTAGAAGAAGAACAGGTAGCCGCCGCAGAACGCCGCGACGAAGCCGAGCACCCAGTCGAGCAGTGGAATGCGGTCGCGCGGCGAGAACTTGAATGCTGGATACGACAGGAACGCGAGCAGCATCGCGAAGGCCAGGTGCAGCGAGCGCGATTCGGTGTCGTTCAGCACGCCGATGCCCAGCGCAAAGGGCAGCGGCGACGCGATCCACAGCTGGAACAACGACCATGCCAGCGCCACCGCCAGCAGGAACTTGCGCGCCAGCGGGGAGGAGGGGTCGCGCCCGCCGGTATCGGCCTCGGCAACGAGCTTGGCGACGTCGATTTCGGCGGGGGCCGCGCTCGCGGCGCTCATGCGCCCAACTCCTGGCCCGCGAGCGCGGCGAGGCGGCTCACATCCAGCCCTTTTCCTTGTAGTACTTCACCGCGCCCGGGTGCAGCGGCGCGGACAGGCCGTCCTTGATCATCTTCTTCGGGTCCAGGTGGGCGAAGGCCGGGTGCAACTTCTTGAAGTCCTCGAAGTTCTCGAACACCGCCTTGACCATTTCGTAGACCACCGCATCGGGCACCTTCGACGAGGTGACGAAGCTGGCCAGCACGCCGTAGGTCTTGGTCGGCTGCGGATTGTTGGCATACAGCCCGCCGGGAATCTCTACCTGCGCGTAGTACGGCGCGCTGGCCACCAGCTTGTCGATCGCCGGACCGGTCAGCGGCACCAGCTTGGCGCCGCAGGTGGTGGTCGGGTCCTGGATATTGGCCGAGGGGTGGCCGACGCCGTAGAAGAAGCCGTCGATCTTGTTGTCGCACAGCGCGGCGCCATGCTCGTCGGCCTTCAGCTCGGAAGCGAGGGAGAAGTCCGACGTCTTCATGCCCAGCGCCGCCAGCAATTCGTCCATCGACGCGCGCGTGCCCGAGCCCGGGTTGCCGACGTTGAAGCGCTTGCCCTTGAAGTCCTCGAACTTGGTGATGTTGGCTTCCTTGCGCGCGACCACGGTGAACGGCTCGGGGTGGATCGAGAACACCGCGCGCAACTCGGGGAACGGGCCGTCCTTCTCGAACACTTTGGTGCCCTTTGATGGCGTTGTATTGCCAGTCGGATTGCGTCACGCCGAAGTCCAGCTCGCCGGCGCGGATGGTGTTGATGTTGTAGACCGAGCCACCGGTGGATTCGACCGAGCAGCGAATGCCGTGCTTGGCGCGGTCCTTGTTCATCAGGCGGCAGATGGCGCCGCCGGCGGCGTAATAGACGCCGGTGACACCGCCGGTGCCGATGGTGACGAACTTCTGTTGTGCCATGGCCGGCATGGCCGGCAGCATCAAGGCCACCGCGGCGGCGGCCAGCGCGCCGCGCAGCGGCTTGAACTCGAGGATCTGCGTCAAGGTCTTCTCCTGTATCAAAAAAAGCAAGCGTGTTGGCGCCGTGACCGGGTTGCGGTGCCGCCGGGCGCCCTCACACCATAACCGAAGGAAGCGAAAACGAGAATCGGGATCGCCCGCGCCGCCGCGCCATCGCCCGGCGCGGGCGCCGACGACGGCGGCTTCAATCGCCGGTCAAGGCACCGGCAGCCGGGCGCGTTGGCGCACGACGGATGGCGTCGACGACGCGGTCGGTGGCGCGCTTGTCATCGTCGATGTCGGCCCGCGACAGGCACTGGGTCACCGGAATGCTGGAGCCGGTGCGCACCTCGTTCGTGCACCATTGCTGATCTGCGCCGGCCAGGTCCGAACCCGGTTGCGACGCGCACGCCGCGACACCGGCGACGAGGAGCAGTGCAAGCAGTCGTTCCATTGCGGGCCCCACTCGGTTTCGGGACGACGCGATGTTGGGCCGCGGCCAACGCCCCGTCATCCTCAATCGACATGAAAGGGAGCGCGGCCGCTCAGCGGGACTGCGTCAGCGCCGCGTCGAGCGCGCGTGCCAGCCGCGCGACGATCTGGTCGAGTTCGTCGTCGCTGACGATGAACGGCGGTGCCAGCAGCACGTGGTCGCCGCGGCGGCCATCGAGGGTGCCGCCCATCGGATAGACCATCAAGCCCTCGGCCATGGCCTGGACCTTGATGCGCGCGTGCAGCTTCCGTGCCGGGTCGAAGGGCTGTTTGTCGTCCCGCGTCCGCACCAGCTCGACCGCCTGGAACAGGCCGCGCCCGCGGATGTCGCCGACATGCGGATGCGCGGCGAAGGCGGCGTGCAGGCGTTCGCGCAGCCCCTCGCCCTGGCGCCGCACGGTGTCGAGCAGAGCGTCGCGCTCGATCACCTGCTGCACCGCCAGCGCGGCGGCACAGGCCACCGCGTGGCCCAAGTAGGTGTGGCCATGCTGGAACAGCCCGCTGCCGCGGCGCAGCGCCTCGACGATGCGCCCCTGCACCAGCACCGCGCCGATGGGCTGGTAGCCGCCGCCCAGGCCCTTGGCGATGGTCATCAGGTCGGGCACCACGCCCTCTTGTTCGCAGGCATGCAGCGTGCCGGTGCGGCCCATGCCGCACATCACCTCGTCCAGGATCAGCAGGATGCCGTGGCGCTCGCACAGCTCGCGCACGCCGCGCAGGTAGCCCGCGACCGGCGTGGTGGCACCCTGCGTCGCGCCGCCGACGGTTTCGGCGACGAAGGCAATCACCCGATCGCCGCCGAGCTGGCCGATGGCATCGGCCAGTTCCTGCACCAGGCGCTGGCCATACTGCTCGGCGCTTTCTTCGGGGGCGCGGTCGCGGTATTCATAGCACGGCGCCACGTGCGTCACCGGGATCAGTAGCGGTGCGAACTGCGCGCGCCGCCAGGCGTTGCCGCCCACCGCCAGTGCGCCCAGCGTGTTGCCGTGATAGCTCTGTCGGCGCGCGATGAAATGTTCGCGCTGCGGCTGGCCGATCTCGACGAAGTACTGCCGCGCCATCTTCAGCGCGGACTCCACCGCCTCGGAGCCGCCGCTGACGAAGTACGCGTGGCTGACGCCGGCTGGCGCGTGCTCGACCAGCATGTCCGCCAGTTCTTCCGCCACCTCGGTGGTGAAGAAGCTGGTATGCGCATAGGCCAGCTTGTCGAGCTGCGCATGCATCGCCGCCAGCACATCGGCATGGGCGTGGCCCAGGCAAGACACCGCGGCACCGCCGCTGGCGTCGATGTAGCGCCGACCCTGCGCGTCCTGCAGCCACACGCCGGCGCCGGCCACGGCAACGGGCGGTGTGCTCGCCAGCTGCCGGTGCATCACCTGCGTCGTCGGCTTGGGCGTCATTGCTTGCATGCGCCAAGTGTTGCACAGGCAAGAGGCGGCGCGGCCGTTGCATGGGTCGCTCCAGGCGCGTCGCCGCGCCAGGGCTGCCGGGGGGTTGACGCGATGCCGCGCCTGGCGTAGATTGAGCAAATGGATAAACCATCTGTTCAATCTACAACCCGGCGCCTGCCCGGCCCAAAGACCCGGGGCCCCGCCAGGCCGGTGCGGGCCGACGGCGCTGCCACGCGCACGCTGATCCTCCAGGCCGCGCGCCGCCGCCTGGTCGAAGGCGGCTACGCCGGATTGAATGTGCGCGACATCGCCCGCGATGCCGGCGTCAACCACGCGTTGATCGGCTACCACTTCCACGGCAAGCAGCAACTGGTGCTGGCGGTGCTGGACGAAGCCAACAGGACGCTGCTCGAGCGCCAGCGCCGCATGTACGAAGACAGCGCCAGCGCCAGCCAGAAATGGCAACAGGCCTGTGACTTCTATGAGGACGACCTTCGCTCTGGCTTCGTGCGGCTGTTGATGGAATTGATGGGTGCGAGCTTCCACGATCCGGTGCTGCGCGCCGAGTTCGTGCCGCGCTGGCTGTCCTGGACCAGACTGGTGGAATCCGGCGTCGAGGCGTTCGTCGCCGAGGCGGGCCTGCAGTTGCCGGTTTCGTCGCGCGCCATCGCCGCCTGGATCAGCTGGTTCTGGATCGGCATGGAAGCCGGTATGACGGTGGGCATCACGGAAGAGCAGGGCCATCAGCGCGAGGCTCTGGCCGCGGTGGCCACGCTGCTGCAGCTGGTCGAAAACCGTTCGCGGCGCAACCCGGTGCCGCGCCGGCGGAGGGAGCGATGAGCGCGCGCACCGTTCCCGACAGGTTGACGCTCGCCGCTGGCGCGCTGCCGCCGGCGCGCACCTTGCCCGAGCAGCATCCCTTCGAAACCGTCGCCCCGCTGCGCGAAGGCTTCGTCGAACGCGACGGCGTGCGCTCCTGGTTCGGGCAATACGGTGAATCTGGGCCATGGCTGGCCTTCGCGCCGATCTTCCAGATCGCCAACACCCACCTGCTCAGGGGCGTGGTACCTTACCTGTCGCAGCACTACCGGGTGGTGGTGATGGATCTGCGCGGCAATGGCCGCTCGGATCGGCCGAAAACACCGCAGGCCTACGCCTTCGACGAATATTTCGCCGATTTCGTGGCCGTGCTCGACGGCCTGCAGGTGGACCGCGCCGCGCTGGTCGGCATCTCGGCCACCACGATGACCGTGCTGCGCCTGGCGGCCGAGCAGCCGCAGCGGGTGTCGCACCTGGTCATCGCCGGCGGCTTCGCCGAGCGGCGCCTGCATCACCCCGCTGCAGCCGCAGCGGCGCAGGCGGAGCTGCAAGCCATGCGCGACGATTGGCCGGCGTTCATCGACCACTTCTTCGGCAGCCTGTGCTTCAGCGAGCCGCACTCGACCAAAGCCTACGAAGACGCAGTGTTGCACGGCGGCTGGGCCACCGACGGCGCCACCGTGGCGATGGGGCTGAGCGGCTGGCTGGGCAACGATCTGCGGGCGCAGGCGCGGCAGCTGCGCTGCCCGACCCTGGTCATCCACGGCGACGCCGACGGCCGCGTGCCCTATGCCGCCGGCGTGGCCATCGCCGAACTGGTGCCCGGCGCGCGGCTGCTGACCATCGGCGGCGGCGGCCACCTGCTGGCCGCGCGCGACCCCGTGGCGTTCTGCCGTGCCGTGCGTGATTTCGTCGGCCCGGGCCCAGCCCGCGCCACCTGGGTGCGCGCCATGGCGCGCAAGCGCCGCGCGCTGTTCGTCTCCAGCGCCATCGGCCTGGGTCACGTGCAGCGCGACCTGGCCATCGCGCACGAGATGCGCACGCTGCAGCCGGAGTTGGAGATCGACTGGTTCACCGTCGACCCGGCCGCGACCTACCTGGAACGCGAGGGCGAACGGCTGCACCCGATCACGCAGCGCCTGGCCAACGAAAGCTGCCACTTCGAGGCGCTTGCCGGCGAGCACGACCTGCAGGCCTTCTTCGCGCTGCGCGCGATGGACGAACTGATGGCGCGCAACTTCCTAGTCTTCAGCGAGCTGCTCGAAGCAGAACACTACGACATCGTCGTCGGCGACGAAGCCTGGGAGGTCGACTACCACTACCACGAGAACCCGGAGTTGAAACGCCAGCCCTTCGTCTTCCTCACCGATTTCGTCGGCTGCCTGCCGATGGAAGAGGGCAACCGGCGCGAAGCCTTCCTCTGCGCCGATCGCAACGCCGACGACATCGAGCATGTCGCGCGCTACCCGTGGATCCGTGATCGCGCGATCTTCGTCGGCAATCCGGAAGATGCACCGGATCTGCCCTTCGGCCCCGGGCTGCCGAACATCCGCGACTGGACACGACGCAACTTCAAGTTCACCGGCTATGCGCTGCCCTTCGACCCGCGACGCCTGGAGGACACCGAGCGCCTGCGCTGCAAGCACGGCTACCGCGACGATCAGAAACTGGTCATTGCGGCGGTCGGCGGCACGGCGGTCGGTGCGCCGCTGCTCAAGCGCATTGCCGAGGCCTTCCCGGCAATGAAGCGCCAGGTGCCTGAGCTGCACATGGTGCTGGTGGCCGGCCCGCGTGTGCCGCGCGAGGCCTTGCCCGAGCACCCTGGGTTGGAAGTGCGACCCTACGTGCACAACCTGTTCGAGCACCTGGCCTGTTCCGATCTGGCGCTGGTGCAGGGCGGCTTGAGCACCTGCATGGAGCTGGTGGCCACGCGCCGGCGCTTTCTGAGCTTTCCGCTCGAACGCCATTTCGAACAGTGCATTCATGTGCGCGGCCGGCTGCGCAACTACTGTGCCGACTGCTCGGTGCGCTTCAAGGAACTGAGCAGCGATGAACTGGCCGAGCGCGCGTTGCGTGCGCTGCACGAGCCGGTGGCCTACCTGCCGGTGGAAAGCGACGGCGCCGCGCGCGCTGCACGAGAAATCGTCTCCGTGATGGAGAACCGATCCTGGACGACAGGCTGATCGCCAAGGACGGCTTGATTTTTTTTCAGCCGAACGGGAGGGCCGCATGGCCATCGATGAAAGCAAGCTGAACGATTTCATGGGCCGCTTCGTCGGCGACCTCGGCGCGGCGTTGCACGCCGCCACGGTGGTCGTCGGCGACCAGCTCGGGCTGTACAAGAAGATGGCCGAAGGGCCGGGTGATGTCGAGACGCTGGCGCGCCGCACCGAGACCGACCCGCGCTACCTGCGCGAATGGCTGTCGGCGCAGGCGGCCAGCGGCTATGTCGACTACGACCCGGCCACGCAGCGCTTCAGCCTGGGCGAAGAGCAGGCCTTCGCGCTGGCTCAGGAAGGCAGCCCGGCCTTCATCCCCGGCGCCTTCCAGATCGCCGCGGCGCAGTTCAAGGCCATCCCGAAGATAGCCAAGGCGATGCAGACCGGCCTGGGTCTGGGCTGGCACGAGCACGACGCCGCGCTGTTCCATGGCACCGAGCGCTTCTTCCGGCCGGGCTACGTCGCCAACCTGGTGAGCAGCTGGATCCCGGCGCTGGAAGGCGTCGAGGCGCGGCTGCAGGCCGGCGGCAGCGTGGCCGACGTGGGCTGCGGTCATGGCGCCTCGACGATCATCATGGCGCAGGCCTATCCGGCATCGCGCTTCGTCGGCTTCGACTATCACGACGCTTCGATCGCCCATGCGCGCAACGCTGCCAAGGCCGCCGGCGTGGCCGATCGCGTCAGCTTCGAGGTTGCCCGGGCCCAGGACTTTCCGGGCAAGGACTACGATCTGGTGGCGGTGTTCGACTGCCTGCACGACATGGGCGACCCGGTGGGTGCCGCGGCGCATGTGCGCCAGCGCCTGAAGCCCGATGGGGCGTGGCTGATCGTCGAACCTTTCGCCAACGACCGGCTCGAGGACAACCTCAATCCGGTCGGGCGCGTCTTCTATTCGGCGTCGACCTTCATCTGCACGCCGGCGTCGCGCTCGCAGGAGGTCGGCGCCTGCCTGGGCGCGCAGGCCGGCGAGGCGCGGCTGCGCGAGGTGGTCACGAAGGGTGGCTTCAGGCATTTCCGCCGCGCCACGCAAACGCCCTTCAACCTGGTGCTGGAGGCGCGCCCCTGAGCTACCAGTGCACGCCGCTGAACACCTGGGCGAACAGCTTGCGTGCCAGGTCGACCGGGCTGCGCGGCAGCTCGCCCATTTCCTTGGCCGCCTGTTCGGCGCTGAGGCCGCGCGCGGCGGGCGAATCGGGGAACAGCCGGTAGGCCTGGTTGAGCACGAATTCGCTGAGGCCGGGCGCCACCGATTGCGCCACCGCGCCGGCCAGTCCCAGGCTGGTGGCGACGCGCTTGGGCCGATCGACGATGGCCGTCATCACCAGTTCGGCGGCTTCGTCGGGCGACAGCGTCGGGAAGGCGTCGTACAGCTTCGTCGGCGCGATCATCGGCGTGCGCACCAGCGGCATGTTGACGGTGGTGAAGCGCACGTTGGCATCGGCGAACTCCGGCGCCGCACACCACGCAAAGGCATCCAGCGCCGCTTTCGACGCCACATAGGCCGAAAAGCGCGGCGGGCTGGCGAGCACGCCGATCGAGCTGATGTTGACGATGTGGCCGCTCTTGCGCTCGAGCATCGTCGGCGCGAAGCCGAAGATCAACCGCAGCGCGCCGAAGTAGTTGAGCTGCATCGTGCGCTCGAAGTCGTGGAAGCGGTCGAACGAGAACTTCACCGAGCGGCGGATCGAGCGTCCGGCGTTGTTGATCAGGATGTCGACGTGGCGGTGCTCGGCCAGCACCGTCTCGACGAAGCGGTCGCAGTCGGCCAGGTCGGCGATGTCGCAGGCGTAGGCATGGGCCTTGCCGCCGCGGGCCTCGATCTTGGCCAGCGTGGCCTCGAGCTTGGCTGGCGTGCGCGCCGCCAGGATGACGATGGCGCCGGCCGCGGCGAGCTTCAGCGCGCAATCCTCGCCAATGCCCGAGCTGGCGCCGGTGACCACCACCACCTTGTTGCGCACGCGGCGGCTCAGCTGGCCGGCGCGGCGCGAGTAGACGATGGCCTGCGTCACCTGCGCGGCCTTGCCCACCGGGCTGGCCTTGATGGTGCGCTTGACGCTGCCGACCACCGACGCCTTCGGTTTGCGCGCGCTGGCGGCTGCTGGCGCCTTGCCGGGCTCAGGCCTGGCCTGGCCGCGCGTCGCCGTCCTGGTGCGTGTCTTCGCACCGGCCTGCGCGCTGGTTCCGGCGCTGTTCTTCGCGGCGGCCTTCGCACTTGTCCTGGTGACCATGGGGGTTGCGCCTTTCGTCGATGGTGGGCCGCGCGCCGCGGCGTCGACGGATTATCCAGTGGCCGGCCCGGCGCGAATGCGGCAGCGCCGGGGCTTGCGCTATCGTGCGAATGCCACTGCCTCTGCGAACCCGTGAACGACGACATCCGCACCCTGCGCCGCGTCCTGCGCGAATGCCGCACCATCGCCATCGTCGGGCTGTCGGCCGACTGGCACCGCCCGAGCAACTTCGTCGGCAAGTACCTGCAGCAGCATGGCTATCGCATCGTGCCGGTGAACCCGCGCTACGACAGCATCCTCGGCGAGCGCAGCTACGCCGCGCTGGAGGACATTCCGCACCCGGTGGACATGGTCGATGTCTTCCGGCGCACCACCGACGTGCTGCCCTTCGCGCACGCGGCCGTCGCCATCGGCGCCAGGTGCCTGTGGCAGCAGATCGGCGTGGTCAATGCCGAGGCCGATGCGCTGGCGCGCGCGGCGGGTCTGGATTCCGTGATGGACCGCTGCGTCAAGATCGAGCATGCCCGACTGTTCGGTGGCCTGCACTGGGCGGGCGTCAACACGCGCGTGATTTCGGCGCGCCGGCCGGTGTGATCTCGAACATGGCCGACCGCAGCTTCCAACCCGAGACATTGGCGATCCACGCCGGGCAGATCCCGGATGCGGCCACTGGCGCGCGCGCGCTGCCGATCTACCAGACCAGCAGCTTCGTCTTCGACAGCGCCGACCATGCGGCCAGCCTGTTCAACCTGCAGACCTTCGGCAATGTCTATTCGCGCCTGAGCAACCCGACCGTGGCCGCGCTGGAAGAGCGCGTCGCCGCGCTTGAAGGCGGCCGCGCGGCGTTGGCCAGCGCTTCGGGCATGGCCGCCGAGGCGATGGCGCTGATGACGATCCTGCAGGCGGGCGACCATGTGGTCGCGGCTGGCGCGCTGTACGGCGGCACGGTGTCGATGCTGTCGGTGAACCTGGCCAAGTTCGGCATCAGCACCAGCTTCGTCGATGCCACGCGACCCGAGGCCTTTGCCGCGGCGATCCGGCCGAACACGCGCGCGCTGTTCGCCGAAAGCCTGGGCAACCCCAGCCTGGTGCTGCTGGACATTGCCGCCGTGGCCGACGTGGCGCATGCGCACGGCCTGCCGCTGATCATCGACAACACAGTGCCGTCGCCGTACCTGTGCAATCCGATCGCCTTCGGTGCCGACATCGTCGTGCATTCGGCCACCAAGTACCTGGCCGGCCATGGCACGACGCTCGGCGGCGTGATGGTCGAAGGCGGCAAGTTCCCGTGGGACAACGGCAAGTTCCCGGGCATGACCGAGCCCTCGCCCGGCTACCACGGCGTGAAGTTCTACGAGACCTTCGGCGATTTCGGCTTCTGCATGCGCGCGCGCATGGAAACGCTGCGCGTCTACGGCGCCGCGCTGTCGCCGATGAGTGCCTGGCAGATCCTGCAGGGCGTGGAGACGCTGCCGCTGCGCATGGAGCGGCACAGCCGCAACGCACTGACGGTGGCGAGGTTCCTGCAGCAGCATGCGCGCGTCGCGTGGGTCAACTACCCTGGGCTGCCCGACCATCCCCAACATGGCCTGGTGCAGAAGCAGCTGCGCACGCTGGACGGCGTGCCGATGGCCTCGGGCCTGCTGGCCTTCGGCCTCGCCGACGGGCTGGACGCCGGCGTCAGGTTCATCGAAGCGGCGCAGTTCATGAGCCATCTGGTGAACATCGGCGACACGCGCACGCTCATCAGCCACCCGGCCACGACCACGCACCGCCAGCTCGATGACGCGCAGCAGCGTGCCGCCGGCGTGCTGCCCGACATGGTGCGCATCTCGGTCGGGCTGGAGCACATCGACGACATCCTCTGGGACATCGATCAGGCACTCGCTGTCGCGAGTGCGTAGCGACCACCGGCCCGCGCCGTGCCGCGGATGCCTTGGCCGGGCCTGCCGCGCGCCGGCGGCGGCCGCCGGCCCGGCGATGGCGAACGCCGCGGCGGCCAGGCCTGCGGCCAGCAAGCCTCGGGGAGCGCGAGAAAAACGTGACGATGTCCATCGATCTGCTCCCTTCCCAAAGTGCTTCAGGCCAGGTGGCCATGCTGCGCCGCGGCCTGGCGCCGCGGTGATCCCTGGTTGCGGGTCAACGCCAGAGATCGACCGGCTTGCCGGCGGCAGCCAGCCGCTCGGCGCGCTCCTGCACGTAGCGCTGGAATTGCGGCTGCTGGCGGTAGGCACCGCTGCCCACGTAGTCGAAGGCGCTTTCGATGTGGAAGGGGCGCAGGTAGCCGTCGAAGCGGAAGACCTCCGCGCCGCGTGCGTCGAAGAACACCGCGGTCGGGTGCAGCGCCAACCCCAGGTCGCGCGACCAGGCGCGCGTTGCCACGCGCCGGCCGTCGGGCGTCACCAGCTGCGCCGGCTGGCCCGGCAGCAGCCGCGCGATGTCGAAGCGCGCCAGCAGCGGCTGCATGTCCTTGCGGCGAAAGGCCTCGTCGTGCAGCTCGTCGCAGGCCTTGCAGCCGGGGGCCTCGAACAGCACCACCAGCGGCTTGCCGCCGGGTTGGCGCGCCAGTTGCGACGGGTCGCGCAGCAGGTAGGGCGCAGCGGCGCGTGACACCGCCGCCGACGGCGCCGGCGAGCGGGCAGCCAGGTAGTCGGTAAGCGATTCCTCGCGGTCACGCCGGGCGATCAGGTAATCGAGCACCGGTTCGAGTTTTTCCGGCGGCTGGTAGCCGTTCAGCCGCAGCGCTACCCTCCCGTCGGTGTCGAAGAACAGCAGCGTCGGCGTGAACTGCACCTTCAGCTCGCGCGCCAGCGTCTTTTCGCTGAAGCGGCGGCCGTCGGTCCAGGTGGCCTCGGTGTCGCCCCAGATGTTGATCGCGATGGCGGTGAAGTGCTTGCGAATCTTGTCCGCCACCGGACCGGGGCCGAAGCTGGTGACCATCAGCGCCTTGCAATACGGGCAGCCGTCCTGGCCGAAATAGATCATCACGCGCTTGCCTTCGCGTGCGGCTTCGGGAATCTCGTCGTTGAAGTCGAGCAGGCTGTTGGAGAACCAACGCGGGATCTCGATGGCGCGCGAAACCGATTGCTGCGCCGCCAGGGGCAGCGCGCAGCACAACAGCAGCAGCGACAGCAGGCGGCGCAAGGGCACGGCGCTCATGCGTCGATCATCGCACCGCGCAGCGGCGCTGTCTGGCGACCGGGCATTCCGGGGGTATGCTCGGCGCAGCATCCGCCACGGGGTGCGCGGAGGCACCCCATGAAGAACATCTACGAACAGGACCTGGACAAGACGCCAGCCAACCATGTGGCGCTTTCGCCGGTGAGTTTCGTCGAACGCAGCGCCGAAGTCTTCGGCGACCTACCGGCGGTGATCCACGGGGCACGGCGCTACAGTTGGGCGCAGGTGCGCGAGCGCAGCGCGCGGCTGGCGGCGGCGCTGAAGACCATGGGCATCGAGCGCGGCAGCACGGTCAGCGCGATGCTGCCGAACACGCCGGAGATGGTCGAGGCACATTACGGGGTGCCGGCGCTGAATGCCGTGCTGAACACGCTGAACACGCGGCTGGATGCGCCGCTGCTGGCCTGGCAGATGCACCACTGCGAGGCGCAGGTGCTGATCACCGACCGCGAGTTCGCGCCGGTGATGGCCGAAGCGCTGCGCCTCCTGAAGGCCGAG
The DNA here is from genome assembly GCA_963837675.1 of uncultured beta proteobacterium. GTDB lineage: Bacteria > Pseudomonadota > Gammaproteobacteria > Burkholderiales > Burkholderiaceae_C > Rubrivivax. Next base: position 213,354 of record CAWIOH010000019.1, read on the forward strand.
CATGGCCGCGAGCCGATCGTCATCGACGTTTGCGACAGCGAATTCACCGGTGTGGGCGAGCGTCTGGGCAGGCACGAATACGAAACGCTGCTGGCGGCGCATCAACCCTTGCCAAAGCTCGAAGGCCCGGCCGACGAGTGGGACGCCATCGCGGTGAGCTACACCAGCGGCACCACCGGCGACCCGAAAGGCGTGGTCACGCATCACCGTGGCGCCTACCTGAACGCGGTGTGCAACGCCGCCACCTGGACCATGCCGCACTTCCCCAAGTACCTGTGGACGCTGCCGATGTTCCACTGCAACGGCTGGTGTTTTCCGTGGACGGTGGCGATGCTGGGGGGTACGCACATCTGCCTGCGCCGCGTCGAGGCCGCGCCGATCCTGGCTGCGATGCGCGAACACCGGTGCGACCACTACTGCGCCGCGCCGATCGTGCACAACCTGCTGATCAATGCGCCGGCGACGCTGCGCGAAGGCATAACCCACAAGGTGCGCGGCATGGTGGCCGGCGCCGCGCCGCCGGCGTCGATGATCGAAGGCATGGCCAGGCTCGGATTCGACATCACGCATGTCTACGGCCTGACCGAGGTCTACGGCCCCGCGGCGGTGGCGGTGAAGCGCGACGACTGGGGGCGCGAAAGCCTTTCGGAGCAGGCGCGGCTGAACGGCCGCCAGGGCGTGCGCTACGCCTTGCAGGAAGGCATGACGGTGCTCGATGCCGAGACTATGGCGGAGCTGCCGGCCGATGGCCGGACGATGGGCGAGATCATGTTCCGCGGCAACATCGTCATGAAGGGCTACCTGAAGAACCCCAAGGCCACCGCCAAGAGCTTCGAAGGCGGCTGGTTCCACACCGGCGATCTGGCGGTGATGGAGGCCGACCGCTACGTGAAGATCAAGGACCGCAGCAAGGACATCATCATCAGCGGCGGCGAGAACATCAGCTCGATCGAGGTGGAAGACGCGCTGTACCGTCATCCCGCGGTGATGGCCTGCGCGGTGGTGGCGGTGCCGCACCCGAAGTGGGGTGAAACGCCTCTGGCCTATGTCGAGACCAAGGCGGCTGCCACGGTGACGGCGGCGGAGCTGATCGCGCATTGCAAAGGCCTGTTGGCCGGCTACAAGGTGCCGAAGGAGATCCGCTTCGAGCCGATCCCGAAGACCAGCACCGGCAAGATCCAGAAGTTCCAGCTGCGCGAGCGCGCCAAGAGCGCGTCGGCGATCGAATAGGAGGCCGCTGCATGGACCGCACCGAAACCCTGGTGCTGCGCGAGACGGACGCGCGCGGCGTGGTCACGCTGACCTTGAACCGACCGCAGGCCTTCAACGCCTTGTCGAACGCGCTGCTTGCCGCGCTGCAGGCCGAGCTGGATGCCGTGGCCCAGGACGAGCAGGCGAGGGTGATCGTGCTGGCCGCGGCCGGCCGCGCCTTCTGCGCCGGTCACGACCTGAAGGAGATGCATGCCGCGCCGTCGCTCGAAGACAGCCGCGCGCTGTTCGCGGCGTGCTCGCGCATGATGCTGGCGATTCAGCGCCTGCCGGTGCCGGTGATTGCGCGCGTGCAGGGCATCGCCACGGCTGCCGGCTGCCAGCTGGTGGCGATGTGCGACCTGGCCGTGGCCATCGAGGATGCGCGCTTCGCCGTCAGCGGCGTCAGCTACGGACTGTTCTGCTCGACGCCGAGCGTCGCCTTGAGCCGCAACGTGCCGCGCAAGGCCGCCTTCGAGATGCTGGTCACTGGCGAGTTCATCAGCGCGCGCCAAGCGCTGGAGAAGGGTCTGGTCAACCGCGTGGCCAGTGCGGAGCAACTGGATGCTGAGATCGAAAGTCTGATCGCGAGCATTCTGCACAAGCCGCGTGTGGCCATCGCCATGGGCAAGGCGCTGTTCTACCGGCAGATCGAGGCAGGCATCGAGGCCGCCTATGCCGACGCGGGCGAGACCATGGCGTGCAACTTCGTCGACGCGGCCGCGCAGGAAGGCGTGGCGGCCTTCGTGGACAAGCGCAAGCCGCAGTGGGCGGACTGAGGCGTTCCTGTACGGGCGCCGGAAGCGCGCTATCGCAGGTCTCCGCCTTGATCGTCTCGATGCTGGCGGCAACCGTGCTTCCGCCGGCCCAGGCACAAGGGGCGCCGGCATCGCCGGCCGTCGCTGTGGCGCGTCGACTGACCGATACCACGCGGCCGGTGCGCGGACCGGGTTGACCCAGGCTCACCGACGCGCCGCACGCAGCGACTGGCACTGCACGCCGCGACGCCGTGCCGGGCTGGCCTGGAAGGCCATGTCGGCAGCGCAGTCCGATGCCACCACCGCGCTGCTGCGCAGCGCACTGAACGATCGTGGGCTCGGCAAGGTGCGTGCACGGATGGCGCGGCAGTGGCTCGACAGCCTGAACGACGGTCAGCGCAGGATGGCGGTCGAAGGCGGCCCGCGGTCGAATCCTCCTAGAAGTCATAGCCGACGCCGAAGACGAGCTGATAGTCGTTCGGCACCGGCGTCGTGCCGTCGGCGTTCGTCGCCGGCTTCGATGTGCGGTCCCAGATCAGCGACACGTACAGGTTGAGCGGGTCGGTGAGGTCGATCTTCACCGCGCCGATCATGTGGTGGTTGTAGCGGCCGGAAGCCTCGTTGGTCAGCTGGAAGCGATAGTCGTAGTTGAAGTCGATGCTCTTGCTCACCTCGGTGTTGAAGCTGGTGCCAGCACTGAGCGCGGGCGAGTTTTCGGTCTGGGGCTGGCCGGCGGGTACCGCGTCGAAGCGGGTGCGCTGGTAGGCCGGGCCGGCGAAAACGTTCCAGTTCCTCTTCGGGGTGCGGATCAGCTGGTAGCCGATGGCGGTGCCCACGGTGACTTGGCTGTCGATGTTCTGGAACGGGTCACTGTAGTACTCGCCGAAGATCGGCCGCAAGAACAGCCTGTCCGAGAAGAACCAGTCCCACACGGCGTTCGCGCGGTGGTCGTTGGCCGATTGAACCTCGTTGGCCGTGCTGTAGTTGCCCAGATAGGACAGGCCGACGCGGGTGGTGACCGTCTGCCGCTTGGCGTTGGCAATCGCGCTGACGTTCGTCTGGTCGCTGTTGCCCGAACTGATGTTGCCGCCGACCGAGACATTCGCGCTCCAGTAGTTCGATTCCTTCGGTACGCCTGCGGTGACGCTCAACAATGCATCCGCGCCGAGCGGATGGTCTTGACGTCCGCCATGTCCAGCTTGAGCAGGCCGAGCTTGTCGCTGTCGAATTCGAGGGTGTCCTGATGGATCACCTTAATCTCGCCCTTCAGCCATTCACCGGAGGTGAGCTGCACCCAGTCGTACTTGTCGGGCATCGGCGGCGGCGGCGTCCACTCGCGGGACTGCGCCGGCCAGGCCACGGCGCTGCCGACCAGGAGGATGGCCGGAACAATCCATCGTGATACCCAGGACAGGCGCAGAGGCTCTGAATGACCGGTCATCGGTGTGCAGTCCTTTCTGAGACAGGGTGAACGGATGCATCGCGCGGTTCTGACCTTCGGCGACCGTGTGCCTCGGCCACGGCAGCCGCCGCGGATGGCCGCGCGTCTCGGCGTCGCGATCGGATCAAGCCTACCCCAGGCGCATGGCCCGACGAGCCCGGCCGCCATCGGGCGACCTTGCCCACTGCGGCGCGAGCGCATCCCCTGATTCGGGTGCACTCGGCTCTCGTCAAGCGACAATGGGCGGCGCGCTCACCTGACGCGATGCTGCAGCGGCCGCAAGCGTGCCGGCCGAGCCGACACCCTGTGCCCCAGGCGCGGAAGACGCCGTCCGTGCGATCAGCGCGCTGTCTTGCGCGCCCCGGACGCGGCCTTGCTTGGCGCGCTCTTGGCGGGTGCCGGTGCGTCCGCCACCGGCTCCGCACCGCCCAGGCCCTCGCTCATGCCGATCAGCACGCCACTGACCATGGCTGCGTAGCTGTCCATCAGCACCTGCGACGCGCGCAGGCTGGTGGCGCGGCTCTTGCGCAGGGCGTCCTGCGTCTGCGCCATCAGCTGTTCCACGGTTTGCGCGGCCGCGCCACCGGTGGCGGTGCCCTCCAGCTTCATCGACTTCAGGACCTGCTGCCAAGGCCCCTGTAGCGGCGCGCCGACGCCTTGCACGGCCTTGCCGACGGTGCTGAAGAACATGTCCTCCATCTTTTCCACGCCGGCCAGCGCGGTCTTCATCTGGCCTTCGCGCAATTGCGCGCCCTGGTCGACCAGTTGCTGCAATGCCTTGCGGTTGGCCTGCACCGCCTTCAGCAGCGCGGCGTCCATGCCGCCGAAGGCCTTTCGCAGCAGCGACTCGACATCCACCGCACTGGCCGGATTCTTCTCGGCGCCGGCGGAGGCGGCCTGCGTCACCGCCTTGATGACCTTGCGCACGTTGTCCAGCGTCAGCTCACGTCCCTGCAACGCCTTCAAGGTGGCGTCGGCCACGGCCTTGCGCAGCTTCTCGCCCTGTTTGGCCGAAGCCTCGGCGAACATGTCGATGATGGCGTCCTGGTCGATGCCGGCCTTGATCATGGCTGTCTCCTCGCGGGTGTGGGTTGGGGTGGTGCAGCCGGGGGCCGCCGCGCAATTCTGCGCTCAGTTCGGAAAGTGGCAAGCCGCCACATGGCCGCTGGCGAGTTCGCGCAACACCGGCGCCTCGCTCCTGCAACGCTCCTGCGCGCGCGGACAGCGCGGATGGAAGTGGCAACCCGGTGGCGGGTGGATCGGGTTCGGCACGTCGCCTTCGATGATGACGCGCTTGCGCGCGATCGTCGGGTCGGGGATCGGCACCGCCGACAGCAGCGCCTCGGTATAGGGGTGCTTGGGCGAGGTGTAGAGCGCGCGCGACGCCGCAATCTCGACGATGCGCCCCAGGTACATCACCGCCACGCGACGGCTGGTGTGTTCCACCACCGACAGGTCGTGTGCGATGAACAGATAGGCCAGGTTGAACTTGGCCTGCAGGTCTTCCAGCAGGTTGATCACCTGCGCCTGAATCGACACGTCCAGCGCCGACACCGGCTCGTCGCAGATGATCAGCTTGGGCTTCAGCGCCAACGCGCGCGCGATGCCGATGCGCTGGCGCTGGCCTCCGGAGAACTCGTGCGGATAGCGCCGCATCTGCTCGGCCGACAGGCCCACCGTTTCCAGCAACTCGACGACGCGCTCTTCAATGGCGCGCGGTGTGCTTGCCAGCTTGTGGATCACCAGGCCCTCGCCGACGATGGCGCCCACCGTCATGCGTGGGTTCAGCGATGCGAACGGGTCCTGGAAGATGATCTGCATGTCGCGCGCCAGGGCACGCAGCTCCTCGCCGTGCATGCGGCCGACGTCGCGGCCCTCGAACAGCACCTCGCCGGCACTGGGTTCGATGAGCCGCAGCACGCAGCGGCCGGTGGTGCTCTTGCCGCAGCCCGATTCGCCGACCAGGCCCAACGTCTCGCCGGCGGCCAGTTCGAAGCTGACGCCGTCGACCGCATGCACCTGGTCGACCACGCGCCGCAGCACGCCGCCGCGGATCGGGAAGTATTTCTTCAGGCCCGTGACCTTGAGCAGCGGTGCAGCGCTCATCTCGCGATGTCCAGGATGCAGGCCACCTTGTGGCCGGGCGCCACTTGGCGCAGCGGCGGGGTGGCGTCCAGGCACGCGCCCACGGCATGCTTGCAGCGCGCCGCGAAGCGGCAGCCTTCGCGCGGCTCGATCAACTGCGGCACCGTGCCGGGGATGGCTTCCAGTCGCGTCTTGTGCGTGGCATCGAGGTCGATGCGCGGGATCGAGCGGATCAGCCCCTGCGTGTACGGGTGGCGCGGGTGGGCGAAGAGCTCGCGCACCGGCGCTTCCTCGACCACCTTGCCGGCATACATCACCACCACGCGCTGGGCCTGTTCGGCGACCACGCCCATGGCGTGCGTGATCAGCATCACCGCCATGCCCATCGATGACTTCAGTTCGGACAGCAGATCGAGGATCTGCGCCTGGATGGTCACGTCCAGCGCGGTGGTGGGTTCGTCGGCGATGACCAGCGCCGGCTTGCAGGCCAGCGCGATGGCAATCATCACGCGCTGGCGCATGCCGCCGGAAAACTGATGCGGGTAGTCGCGCACGCGGCGCTCGGGCGTGGGGATGCGCACCAGCTTGAGCATCTCCACCGCGCGCTCCAGCGCCGCCTTGCGCGACAGGCCCTCGTGCAGGCGCAGGCTCTCGGCGATCTGCTCGCCCACGGTATAGACCGGGTTCAGCGAGGTCATCGGCTCCTGGAAGACGATGGAGATCTCCTTGGCGCGGACCTTGCGCATCCCCTCGGCGTCCAGCGGCACCAGGTCGCGGCCCTTCCACAGCACCTGGCCGGCAACGATCCTGCCCGGCGGCATGTCGATCAGCTTGAGCACGGTCTTGGCGGTGACGCTCTTGCCGCAGCCGGATTCGCCGACCACGCCCACCGTCTCGCCGGCATCGATGGCGATGTCCACGCCATCGACGGCGTGCAGCCAGCCGTCGTCGGTCTTGAAGTGGGTTTTCAGGCCCTTGATCTCGAGCAGTGCCATCGCGCGCCCTAGAGCACCCGCCGCGGATCGAGCGCGTCGCGCAGCCCGTCGCCGATGAAGTTGATCGTCAGCACGGTGATGAAGATCGCCATGCCGGGGAAGAGCGACCAGTGCATGGCAATGTCGAGATAGTCCTTGGCATCGAAGAGGATGCGGCCCCAGGTGGGGATGTCGGGCGGAAAGCCCAGGCCGAGGAAGCTCAGCGTGCTCTCCGCGATGATCGCCGCGGCCACGTCGATGGTGGCGGCGACGATCACCGGGCCCAGGCTGTTGGGCAGGATGTGGCGCAGCACCTGGCGCTGCGTGCTCGCGCCCAGCGCGCGCGCCGCCTCGACGAATTCCTTCTCGCGCAGACTGAAGAACTGCGCCCGCACCAGGCGCGCCACCGGCATCCAGCCGAAGCCGCCGATCACCGCCACCACCAGCAGGAAGATGCCGATCTCGGGGCCGAAGACTTGCTTCAACGGATCGCGGAAGAAGAAGATCAGCACCAGCAGCAGCGGCACCCGCGGCAGGCTGAGGAACAGGTCGGTGACCCACATCAGCGCGGCATCCAACCAGCCGGCCGAGATGCCGGCGATGGCGCCGATGGCCACGCCGACGACCATCGCCACGAGCATCGCCGCGAAGCCCACCGCCAGCGAGATGCGCCCGCCATAGAGCATGCGCGCCAGCAGGTCGCGGCCCAGGTCGTCGGTGCCCATCGGATGCTTCCACGACGGCGACGCCAGCCGCGCCTGGAAGTCGATGTCGTTGATGCCGACCTTGTAAAGCCATGGGCCGAGCAACACCGCCAGCACCAGCAGCCCCAGCACCCACAGCCCCAGATAGGCCAGCCGATGGCGCTGGAAGCGACGCCACGCCTCGGCCCAGGGCGAGACGCTGCTGCGTGCCTTGCCCAGCGCAGCGGCGCGATCAACGGTAGCTGATGCGGGGGTCGAGCCAGGCATAGACAAGATCGGTCATCAGGTTGAACAGGATCACCAGCGCGCTGAGCACGAAGGCCACGGCCATGATCACCGGCGTGTCGTTGCGCAGGATGGCGTCGATCAGCAGCGAGCCGATGCCGGGAATGCGGAAGATCTGCTCGGTGACGATGGCGCCGCCGAAGATCGCCGGCAGTTGCAGGCCCACCAGCGTGACCACCGGAATCAGCGCGTTGCGCACCACGTGCTTGGTGATCACGACGCGCTCGCTCAGGCCCTTGGAGCGCGCGGTCGACACATAGTCCAGGCGCACCACGTCGAGCACCGACGAGCGCACATAGCGCATCCAGCTGCCGGCCTGGGCCAGGCCCAGCACCGCCACCGGCATGATGCTCTGGCGGAGGTGCTCCCACCACCACGACCATCCGGTGGCGCTGATGTCGGCGCGATAGACGAAGGGAAACCAGTCGAGCTGGATCGAAAAGAACAGGATGAACAGCAGCCCGGTGAAGAAGGTGGGCAGCGAAAAGCCGATGAACGCCAGCGTGCTGGCGATGCGGTCGAACCAGGAATAGGGCTTGACGGCCGCCAGGATGCCCACGGGCAGCGCCACCAGCAGCGCGAACACCTGCGACGCGCCGATGACGACGATGGTCACCGGCAGGCGTTGCAGGATGAGCGTGTCCACATCGATGCGGCTGACGAAGGAGAAGCCCCACTCGCCCTTGAACATCGCGCTCAGCCAGTGCCAGTAGCGTGTCCACACCGGGTCGTCCAGGCCGAACTGCGCGCGCAGCGCCATGCGCACCTCGGGTGGCACGTTGGCGTTGGTGGCCAGTTCCTCGAAGGGGTCGCCCGGGGCCAGCGCCAGCACCGCGAACAGGATGACGCTGATGCCGAGCAGGCTCGGCAACGCGATCAGCACGCGACGCAGGATGTAGTTGCCCAAGGCGGTGACTCAGGCTCGGTGATGTGGCGCTTCGGGCGAGCGTTGGTCAGCGGCCGTTCAGGCCTCCTTGAACCATTGCGCCAGCGCAAACAGGTCGTTGTCCCAGCCCGACAGCGGTGCCGACAGCTTGTTGATCGCGGCCGAGGTGCGCGGCCGATAGACCACCGGAACGATGTAGCCGTCGCTGCACACCAGGTCGTTCATCTTGATGAACAGTGCGGCGCGCTTGACCGGATCGAGTTCGCCCTGCGCCGCCTTGTGCGCCGCGTCGTACTCGTCGCTGCGCCAGCGCGTGATGTTGCGGCTGGCCCATTTGTTGGCCTTCTGCGCGAATTGCCACGAGGTGTACTGCTCCATGAAGTACTGCGGGTCGGGCTGCGGCATGGTGGTGGTGTACATCTCCATGTCGCACCAGAACTTGGTGTAGGTGTCGGGGTTGGCGGCATCGCCGCCGAAGAACACCGCCGCGGTGACCGACTTCAGTTCCAGGTCGATGCCGGCCTTGGCGCAGGCGTCCTTGACGATGGCCTGTGTCTTTTGCCGCGGCTGGTTGACGGAAGTCTGATAGACGAACTTCAGCTTGACGTTGCCCTTGGCGCGGATGCCGTCCGCGCCCTTCTTCCAGTTCCCGGCCTCGAGCACCTGGTTGGCCTTGTCGATGTTGAACTCGAACTTCAGGTTCTTGCTGGCGAAGCGCGGCGGATTGTTGAGGAAGTTGGCGGTGGCCACGCCGGTGCGGCCATAGATGAAATCCTGCACGCCCTTGCGATCGACCAGCAGCCCCATCGCCTCGCGCACGGCTTTGTCCTGGAAGGCCGGGTGCTTGCTGTTGGCGCTGGCGCGTTCGCCATCCACCTCGTTCCACGGATCGGTGTAGTTCAGCAAGATGTACTCGATGTTGCCGCCGGGAACGATGTTCACCTTGCCCTTGTTGCTGGCTTCCAGGCGCTTGAGGATCTCGTCCTCGACCTGCAGGTTCCACGCGTAGTCGTACTCGCCGGTCTGCAGCACCGCGCGCGCGGCCGAGATGGCGTCGCCGCCGCCTTTCATCTCGATGGCGTCGAAGAAGGGCTGGTTGGGCACGTGGTAGTTGGTGTTGGCCTCGCCGCGCAGCATGTCGCCCGGTTTGAAGTCCACCAGCTTGTAAGGGCCGGTGCCCACCGGCTTGACATTCGCCGGGTTCTCGCGCGACTTGGCGCCGACATAGTCGGCGAACAGGTGCTTGGGCACCATCATGCCGGTGGTGCCGGTGAAGGGCTCGGCCCAGTACGGCGTCGGCTTGGGGAAGATCACGCGCACGGTGTGGCTGTCGATCTTCTCGACCTTGATGTTCTGATAGACCGAGACGTTGACGGCCGAGGTGGCGGGATCGCTGCAATACTGCCAGTTGAAGACCACGTCGTCGGCGGTGAAGGGTTTGCCGTCGTGCCAGGTCACGCCCTTCTTCAGCTTCCACACCACCGTCGTGCCGTCCGCGGACAGCCCGCCGTTGTCCTTGGTCGGCGCCTCGGCTGCGAGCACCGGCACCAGGTTGCCGTCGCCGTCCCAGCCGGCCAGCGGTTCGTAGAAGATGCGCGAGCCCTCCTGCTCCTTGGTGCCGCTGGCGAAATGCGGGTTCAGCGAGGTCGGACCCTGCCACCACAGCAGCTTCAGCGTGCCGCCGCCGCCACGCTTGGTCGGCTTGTAGGGCGGCAAGGTTTGCGCCTGCGCCACGCCGGCATGCAGCAGCAGCATCGAGGCCATCGGCGCCGACAGCCCCAGGCCGACCATCTGTTGAATGAAGTGGCGGCGCGGCAGCTTGCCGCGCTTGACGTCGTCGATCAGGCGGGTGATGGCTTGTTCGTTCATGGCGGACTCCTTGAAACATGGGGCGAACGGTGTCGGCTGGCATGGGGCCACCGTTTCGGATGCCGGGAAGTAAATCCGATGCCGTGGCAAGAAGCCATCCTCCCAAACCCTAGACGGGCCCGTTCGGCAGAGCAAGTTGCGGGCCACCGCAACGCGCCGCGATACAGTGACGGCCCAGCCGCCGCTCACGCCATGAACCTTCGCCTGCGCCCGACCATGTTGTCCGACCTGGACTATGTGAACGCGGTCGAGTTCGACAGCCAGAATCTGCCCTTCATCACCCCTTGGGAGCGGGTGCAGCACGAAGGCGCGGTGCGTTTCCCGGATTTCCGCCATTTCATCGTCGAGGGCGGCGGCGATTACGGCAGCATCGGCTTCGTCATCCTGCAGGGCTGTCGCAACCCGCAGCGCAGCGTCGAGCTGAAGCGGCTGGTGCTGCAGGCCAAGGGCCAGGGCTACGGCCGCGCCTGCGTGCGCCTGCTCAAGCAGATGGCCTTTCGCGACCTGCATGCGCACCGTTTCTGGCTGGACGTGAAGCAACTCAACACCCGGGCGCTGCTCTTGTACGGCAGCGAAGGCTTCGTCGAGGAGGGGCGCTTGCGCGAGAGCGTGCGCCTGTCGGGCGACGGCGCCGACGGCTACGACTCGCTGGTGGTGATGAGCATGCTCGACCGCGAATACCAGGCCCGCGTGGCGCTGGGCCAGGAGGCGCCCCCACCGATGACCGAGCGCTGGATGCAGCATCCGCAAGAAGGAGACAAAGCGTGATCTCGACCATGATGGACGTGCCACTGTCCTTGAACCACCTGCTGGAGCGCGCCGGCACGATCTTCGGCGGCAACGTCATCGTCTCGCGCCTGCCCGACAAGACCTTGCGCCGGCACCGCTATGCCGACTATCACCGGCGCACACGCGCCCTGGCCGCGGCGCTGCAGCGACTGGGCCTGCGCAAGGGCGAGCGCGTGGCCACGCTGTGCTGGAACCACCATGCGCATCTGGAAGCCTATTTCGGCATTCCGGCGGCGGGTGGGGTGATGCACACGCTGAACCTGCGCCTGGCCCCCGACGAGATCGGCTGGATTGCCGCCGACGCCGAGGACCGTTTCCTGATCGTGGATGACATCCTGCTGCCGCTGTACCGGCAGTTCGCGCACCTGCATGCCTTCGACAAGGTCATCGTGTTCCCGTTTTCCGGCGCGCCCGTGCCCGACGACCTGATGGACTACGAGGCGCTGCTGGCGTCGGCCAACGCCAATGCCTTCGAGTACGCCGCGCACGCCGAGACCGACCCGACATCGATGTGCTACACCAGCGGCACCACCGGGCGGCCCAAGGGCGTGGTCTACTCGCACCGCTCGACCATCCTGCACACGCTGGTCGGTTGCCTGGGCGACGTCTGGGACCTGAAGGGCACCGACGTGCTGCTGCCGGTGACACCGATGTTCCACGCCAATTGCTGGGGCATGCCCTATGGCGCGGTGATGATGGGCGCGAAGATCGTCTTCCCCGGGCCGCACCTGCACCCCGACGACCTGCTCGACCTGATGCAGCTCGAGCCGCCGACGATGTCGCTGGGCGTGCCGACCATCTGGATGAGCCTGATCCAGACCTTCGAGGCGGCGCAGGCCAAGGAGCCGGGGCGCTGGAAGATGCCCGCGGGCATGCGCTCGCTGGTCGGCGGCTCGGCCGTGCCCGAGTCCCTGATTCGCGCCTTCGCGCGCCATGGCATCACGCTCGGGCAGGGCTGGGGCATGACCGAGACCTCGCCGCTGGCCACGGTCTCCTATCCTCGCGCGGAGCTGAAGGATGCGGGCGAGGACGAGGCCTTTCGGCGCGCCGCGATGGCCGGCTCGCCGGTGCCGTTGGTGGACATCCGCATCCGTGGCGACGATGGCAAGGAAGCGCAGCACGACGGCACATCGCCCGGCGAGGTGCAGGTGCGCGGGCCCTTCATCACCGGCAGCTACCACCAGGTGCCGGTGAGCGAGGACAAGTTCGCTGCCGACGCCGATGGCAAGGTCTGGCTGCGCACCGGCGACGTGGCCACGATGGACGAGCTGGCCTACCTGCGCATCACCGACCGCACCAAGGACCTGATCAAGTCCGGCGGTGAATGGATCTCGTCCGTGGACCTGGAGAATGCGCTGATGGCGCACCCGGCGATTGCCGAAGCGGCGGTGATCGCCATCCCCGACCCGAAATGGATCGAGCGGCCGCTGGCCTGCATCGTCGTCAAGCCGGGGCAGCAACTCGAACTGGGCGCACTGGCGCCGCACCTGACGCGACACGGCTTCGCCAAATGGCAGTTGCCGCAGCGCTACGAGCTCATCGATGCCATCCCGCGCACCTCGACCGGCAAGTTCTGGAAGCTGAAGCTGCGCGAGCGCTTCCCGCGCTGAGCGACGGCCCGCTCGGGTCGCAGCGCGTCCGCGGCGAAAATGACGCCTCGCCGCCAACGCGCCGCGCCGCGGCCGGCGCGCTTCGCGCGCCCCTGCGGGCAACCGCGATCACCTATTGCCCATGACCACCGAACCCGATCTGTTCGACCCCCCTTCAGCCGATCCCGACGACGCCATCGGCCTGGCCGAATATGCCGAGCGGGCCTATCTCGAATACGCGCTGAGCGTGGTCAAGGGACGCGCGCTGCCGGATGTCTGCGATGGGCAAAAGCCGGTGCAGCGGCGCATTCTCTATGCCATGCAGCGCATGGGGCTGGCGTATTCGGGCCAGGGCGCCGGCGCGGCGCCCAAGCCGGTGAAGAGCGCGCGCGTGGTCGGCGACGTACTGGGCCGCTTCCACCCGCACAGCGACCAGGCCGCCTACGACGCGATGGTGCGCATGGCGCAGGGCTTTTCGCAGCGCTACCCGCTGGTCGATGGCCAGGGCAACTTCGGCAGCCGCGACGGCGACGGTGCCGCAGCCATGCGCTACACCGAAGCGCGACTCAGCCCGATTGCCCGGCTGCTGCTCGACGAGATCGACGAAGGCACGGTGAACTTCGTGCCCAACTACGACGGCTCGACCAGCGAGCCGAAGCTGCTGCCGGCGCGGCTGCCTTTCGTGCTGCTCAACGGCGCCAGCGGCATCGCCGTCGGCCTGGCCACCGAGGTGCCGAGCCACAACCTGCGCGAGGTGGCCGCCGCCGCGGTGGCGCTGATCCGCAACGACAGGCTGGCCGATGACGAGCTGTTCGCCTTGCTGCCGGCACCGGACTTTCCCGGCGGCGCGCAGATCATCTCCAGCGCCGCAGACCTGCGTGAGGCCTACGCATCGGGACGGGGTTCGCTGAAGTTGCGCGCGCGCTGGAAGATCGAGGATCTGGCGCGGGGCCAGTGGCAGCTGGTCGTGACCGAGCTGCCACCCGGGGCCAGCGCGCAGAAGGTGCTGGAAGAGATCGAGGAGCTGACCAATCCCAAGCTCAAGGCCGGCAAGAAGGCCTTGTCGCAGGAACAACAGCAGTTGAAGGCGTCGGTGCTGGCGGTGCTGGACGCCGTGCGCGATGAAGCCAACAAGGACGCCCCGGTGCGGCTGGTGTTCGAGCCGCGCAGCCGCACGGTGGAACAGGCCGATCTGATCACCGCGCTGCTGGCCTACACCAGCCTGGAAGGCAGCGTGCCGCTCAACCTGACGATGGTCGGGCGCGATGGCCGGCCGACACAGAAGAGCCTGCGCCAGATCCTGGCCGAGTGGATTGAATTCCGCCAGTCCACGGTGCAGCGGCGCACCCGGCACCGGCTGGCGCGCGCGCTCGAGCGCATCCACGTGCTCGAAGGCCGGCAGCTGGTGCTGCTGAACATCGACGAGGTGATCCGCATCATCCGCCACGCCGACGAGCCCAGGCCGGCGTTGATCGGGCGCTTTGCCCTGAGCGAGCGCCAGGCTGACGACATCCTCGACATCCGGCTGCGGCAGCTTGCGCGGCTCGAGGCCATCAGGATCGAGCAGGAACTGAAGAGCCTGCGTGAGGAGCAGGGCAAGCTGGAGGAAATCCTCGGCAGTCCAGCGGCGCTGAAGCGCACGCTGATCAAGGAGATCGAGGCCGATGCCAAGGCCCACGGCGATGCGCGGCGCACGCTGGTGCAGGAGGAACGGCGCGCGGTGGCCGAGATCAGGGTCGTGGACGAGCCGGTGACGGTGGTGGTCAGCGCCAAGGGCTGGGTCCGGGCGCTGAAGGGCCACGAAGTCGATGTGGCGAGTCTGGTGTTCAAGGCCGGTGACACGCTGTACGGCAGCTTCGCCTGTCGCAGCGTCGACCCGCTGCTGGTCTTCGGCAGCACTGCCGGTGGCGTGGCGCGCGTCTACAGCGTGGCGGTGGCGGCATTGCCGGGCGGACGTGGCGACGGGCAACCGATCACATCGTTGATCGACCTGGAGGGCGGCACGCAGCCGGCACACTACTTTGCCGGCCCGGCCGAGGCGATGCTGTTGCTGGCCAACAGCGGCGGCTTCGGCCTGTTGGCGCGGGTGCAGGACATGGTGGCGCGCAACCGCGGCGGCAAGGGCTTCCTCAGCGTGGATGATGCGCACCGCGTGTTGCCCCCGGCTCCGGTGCAGGCCGGCCATGCGCAGGTGGCATGCCTGAGCCAGGGCGCGCGGTTGCTGGTCTTCGCGCTGGATGAGTTGAAGCACCAACCCAACGGCGGCAAGGGCCTGACCTTGATGGACGTAGACGCGAAGGACCCGCTGCTGTCGGTGGCCACCGTTGCCGATACGCTGCGGCTGGTGGGCGTCGGACGCGCGGGCAAGGCGAAGGAAGAGGTGCTGAAGACCGCCGCGTTGGCCGAACATGTTGGCAAGCGGGCGCGCAAGGGGCGCAAGGTGGGCGGCTTCGTCAAGCTGCTGGCGCTGTCGGCTTGAGATCGCCCCGGACATCACGCCATATCGCCTTGGCGCGCTTCGCCGATTCTAGCTTTCAGGCAGGTTCGCATTTGTGTGCACCATTTGCCGGCCTGAGACCTCCCGGGATCGCCCCATGCCGGTGCGGGCGTAAACTGACCGGCCATGCAACAGGGCCGATCAGATGGCGCGGTGCGCGCTTGGCCCTGCAAGGAGACCAGTTTTGCGCCCCACTGATGTGAGCGATCCGGCCTATTTCCACAAGGTCGTCGATTGCCAATGGGCCTGTCCGGCCCACACCCCTGTTCCCGAATACATCCGTCTGATCGCGCAGGGCCGCTACAGCGATGCCTACATGGTCAACTGGGTGTCGAACGTCTTTCCGGGCATCCTCGGCCGCACCTGCGACAGGCCCTGCGAGCCGGCCTGCCGGCGCGGCCGCGTCGAGGACCACAACGCCGAGAAGCCCGAGCCGGTGGCCATCTGCCGCCTGAAGCGTGTGGCCGCCGATCACAAGGACGACATCCGATCGCGGCTGCCGAAGTCCGACGCCGCCAACGGCAGGCGTGTCGCCTGCGTGGGTGCCGGGCCGGCCTCGCTGACGGTGGCACGAGACCTGGCGCCGCTGGGTTATGAGGTCACGGTGTTCGACGGCGAAGCCAAGGCCGGCGGCTTCATGTGGACGCAGATC
The DNA here is from genome assembly GCA_963837675.1 of uncultured beta proteobacterium. Lineage (GTDB taxonomy): Bacteria > Pseudomonadota > Gammaproteobacteria > Burkholderiales > Burkholderiaceae_C > Rubrivivax. The sequence continues at coordinate 229,131 of CAWIOH010000019.1, forward strand.
CCGCGATTCCGTCTGCCCGAAAGCGTGATCGACGAGGAAACCGGCTACATCACCGACATGCCGCATGTGCGCTTCGTCGGCGGCCAACGCATCGGGTCGATGAAGGCGCTGCTGGCCGAAGGCTTCGACGCGGTCTTCGTCGGCTGCGGCGCACCGCGCGGGCGCGACCTCGACCTGCCCGGCCGCGCCGAAGCCGCCGAGGTGGCGCATATCGGCATCGACTGGCTGGCGTCGGTGTCCTTCGGACATGTCACAGCCGTCAAGCCCAGGGTGATCGTGCTCGGCGGCGGCAACACGGCGATGGACTGCTGCCGCTCGGCGCGCCGCCTGGGCTCGAGCGACGTCAAGGTCATCGTGCGCAGCGGCTTCGACGAGATGAAGGCCTCGCCATGGGAGAAGGAAGACGCGATGCACGAGGGCATCCCGATCATCAACAACCATGTCCCCACGGCCTTCGTGATGGAGGCGGGCAAGCTGGTGGGCATGCGCTTCGACATCGTCGAGGCGGTGTATGACGCCAAGGGGCGTCGCACGCTGCGCTCGACCGGCCGTCCGGAAGTGTTCTTCGCCTGCGACGAGGTGCTGATCGCCGTCGGCCAGGAGAACGCGTTTCCGTGGATCGAGCGCGACGCCGGCATCGATTTCGACGCATGGGGCTTGCCGACACTGGACGCCGTGACCTTGCAATCCAGCCGGGCCGAGGTCTTCTTCGGCGGCGATTCGGCCTTCGGCCCGAAGAACATCATCACCGCGGTGGCGCATGGCCATGAAGCCGCGGTGTCGATCGAGCGCTTTCTCAGCGGCCAGGACGTGGCGAGGCGCCCGCCGCCGATGACCACGCTGGTGTCGCAGAAGATGGGCATCCACGAGTGGAGCTACGACAACGCGGTGTCGAACGACCTGCGCTTCAAGGTGCCGTGGGCGGCCGCGGAGAAGGCGCTGGCCAGCATCCGCATCGAGGTCGAACTCGGCTTCGATGCCGCCACTGCCTTCAAGGAAACGCAGCGCTGCCTGAATTGCGACGTGCAGACCCAGTTCACGCAGACGCTGTGCATCGAGTGCGACGCCTGCGTCGACATCTGTCCGACCGACTGCATCACCTTCACCGCCAACGGCGACGAAGGCGACTTGCGCACGCGCTTGTCGGCGCCGTCGCGCAACCGCGACCAGGCCTTGTACGTCAGCGGCGAACTGAAGACCGGCCGGGTGATGGTCAAGGACGAGGACGTGTGCCTGCACTGCGGGCTGTGCGCCGAGCGTTGCCCGACAGGGGCCTGGGACATGCAGAAGTTCCTGATCGAGATGACCCACGCCGGCCCGGACCGCCGCGACAAGCCGGCGGCGCGCAAGCCGGCGGAGGCGGTGGCATGAAACGCATCGAATCCGTCAACGACTTCGTCGTCAAGTTCGCCAATGTCAACGGCTCGGGATCGGCCTCCGCCAACGAACTGTTCGCCAAGGCCATCATCCGCATGGGCGTGCCGGTCAGCCCGCGCAACATCTTTCCGAGCAATATCCAGGGCCTGCCGACCTGGTACGAAGCGCGGGTGTGCGAGAAGGGTTACCTCGGCCGGCGCGGCGGCATCGACATGATGGTGGCGATGAACCCGCAGACCTGGGTGCAGGACGTGGCCGAGATCGACACCGGCGGCTACCTGTTCTACGACTCGACACGGGCTTTGCTGCCGAGCGCCTTCCGCGACGACGTGCACGTCATCGGCATGCCGATCACCGAGATCTGCAACGCCACCTACGACGACCCGCGCCAGCGCCAGCTGTTCAAGAACATCCTCTACGTCGGCGCGCTGGCGCAGCTGATGGGCATCGACCTGAAGGTCATCGAGGGCCTGTTCGCCGAGCAGTTCCGCGGCAAGGAAAAGCTCATCGGCGCCAACGTGCAGGCATTGCACCTCGGGCGCGATTTCGTCGCCGAGCACCTGGGCGCCGATGCCATCGGGTTGCGCGTGCGGCCCAGCCAGGGCGTGCGCAACCGCATCCTGATCGACGGCAACAGCGCCGCCGCGCTTGGCTGTGTGTACGGTGGGGCGACGGTGTGCGCCTGGTACCCGATCACGCCGTCGTCGTCGCTGGCCGAAGCCTTCCAGAGCTATTGCGCCAAGTTGCGCGTCGACAAAGACACCGGCGAGCGCCGCTACGCCATCGTCCAGGCCGAGGACGAAATCGCCTCGATCGGCATCATCACCGGCGCCGGCTGGAACGGCGCGCGCGCCTTCACCACCACCTCGGGCCCGGGCGTGTCGTTGATGACCGAGTTCATCGGCCTGGCCTACTTCGCCGAGATCCCGCTGACGATCATCAACGTGCAGCGCGGCGGGCCGTCGACGGGCATGCCCACGCGCACGCAGCAGGCCGACATCCTGAGCTGTGCCTACGCCTCGCACGGCGACACCAAGCATGTGCTGCTGTTTCCCGAAGGGCCAGGGGAGTGCTTCACGTTCTCGGCCGCGGCACTCGACCTGGCCGACCGCCTGCAGACGCCGGTGTTCGTGATGACCGATCTGGACATCGGCATGAACCAGCGCATCACCGAGGCCTTCGAGTGGGACGACGAACGGCGTTACGACCGAGGCAAGATCATGACCGCCGCGATGCTCGACGCCGGCCGCGACTTCGGCCGCTACAAGGATGTCGATGGCGACGGCATCCCGTGGCGCACGCTGCCGGGCACGCACCCGACCAAAGGCAGCTACTTCACGCGCGGCACCACGCGCGACGAGTACGCGCGCTATTCCGAAACCGGTCCCGACTACATGAAGAACGTGCAGCGGCTGCTGACCAAGCTGGCCACGGCCGCCGCGTTGGTGCCGCAGCCCGTGGCGAAGCCGTCGAGGCGCAAGACCCGCTACGGAGTGCTGTACTTCGGCTCCACCAGTCCGGCGATGGACGAAGCCCTCGATGTGCTGGCGGACGGCGGCGTGCACGTCAACGCGCTGCGGCTTCGCGCCTTCCCGTTCCCGCCCAGCGTGCTCGATTTCATCGAGGCGCACGACGAGGTCTTCGTGGTCGAACAGAACCGCGATGCGCAGATGCGCTGCCTGCTGATCAACGAGTTGCAGGTTGAATCGGCGAAGCTGCGCGCGGTGCTGCACTACGACGGCACGCCGATCACGGCGCGCTTCATCACCCAGGCCATCACGCTGCATGTCGAGGCCCGCGCGGCGCAGCGCAGACGAAAGGAAAAGGCGGCATGACCTACCTGACCAAGCCACGTTGGCATCACCCGACGCTGGCCACCAACAAGGTCGGCTACACGCGGCGTGACTACGAAGGCAAGATCAGCACGCTGTGTGCCGGTTGCGGCCACGACTCGATCTCCGCCGCGCTGATCCAGGCCTGCTGGCAGCTCGACATCGAGCCGCACCGCGTGGCCAAGCTCTCCGGCATCGGCTGCAGCAGCAAGACGCCGGACTATTTTCTCGGTGCCAGCCACGGCTTCAACACCGTGCATGGCCGCATGCCCAGCGTGCTCACTGGCGCCAACCTGGCGAATCGTGACCTGCTGTACCTGGGCGTGTCGGGGGACGGCGATTCGGCCTCGATCGGCCTGGGCCAGTTTGCCCATGCGATGCGCCGCGCCGTGCGCATGGTTTATATCGTCGAGAACAACGGCGTCTATGGTCTGACCAAGGGCCAGTTCTCGGCCACGGCGGACCGTGGCTCGAAGTCGAAGAAGGGTGTCGTCAACGCCGAATCGCCGGTCGACCTGGTGAGCCTGGCGCTGCAGCTGGGCGCCACCTATGTGGCACGCGGCTTCTCCGGCGACAAGGCACAGCTGGTGCCGTTGATCGAAGGGGCCATCCGCCACGGCGGCGCGGCCTTCATCGATGTCATCAGCCCTTGCGTGGCCTTCAACAACCACGAAGGCAGCACGCGCAGCTACGACCATGTGCGCGCCCACAACGAGGCCGTCAACCGCATCGACTTCATCGATCTGGCGGCCGAAATCAAGGCCGCGCCAATGCCCGGCGCGGTGATCGAGCTGCCGCAGCACGACGGCAGCCTGATGCGGCTGCGCAAGCTGCAGGCCGACTACGACCCCGTCGACCGGGTGGTGGCGATGCAGCAGGTGCATGCGCTGCAGGCCAAGGGCGAGGTGGTGACGGGGCTGCTCTACGTGGACCCCGATGCCACCGATCTGCACGCCGCGCTGCGCACCAGCCGCACGCCGCTGAACCAGCTCGCCGAGCGCGCGCTGTGCCCAGGTGCGTCGGCGCTGGCGAAGATCAACGACGCCCTGCGTTGAGCTCGGCGACACTGCTCGGGGCCGCGGATGGCGGTCGTTCAACGTTCCCTTCGTGCGCGTGGCTTCGGTGGCGGCGAAGCCGTGTGCGGGCAGGCCGCGCCGCTTCGCTGAGGCGGTCGGCTGCGCCGACTGCCCTGCGATGCTCGGTCTCGCGGCCCCGTCGCGCAACTCGCCACGCGCTCTGCGGCCGTTCGCGAGCGATGGGATGGCGCCGTAAGAGGGCACCGCTACGGGAACTTGCCGTTCACCAGGTACATCGCGATCCACGGTTGCCAGACGATCACCGCCAGGCAGCCCAGCATCAGCAGGATGTAGGGCACGGCGCCTTGCACCAGCACGCCGAAGGGTTGCTTGAAGGCAGACATCGCCACCACCAGGTTCAAGCCGACCGGCGGCGTCAGGTAGCCGATTTCCAGGTTCAGGATCATGATGATGCCGAAGGCCACCTTGTCATAGCCGAAGGCCTCGGCGATCGGCATCAGTAACGGTGCCAGGATCAGGATGGCCTCGCCGGTGGTCATCAGGCAGCCCACCACCAGCAGCAGCAGGTTGACGATCAGCATGAACATCAGCGGGCTGGTGATGTAGCCCTGGATGAATTCGACCATGTGCGACGGCACGCGATGCTCGATGAGCACGATGTTCAAGCTCAGCGCCACCGCCAGCACCGGGAACAGCGAGCCGCCCAGCTTGGACTGGTCGAGCACCACCTGGTAGAAGTCGCGCAGCTTCATCTCCTTGTGGACCCAGATCTCGATGATCAGGGCGTACAGCAAGGCGACGGCCGCCGCTTCGGTGGTGGTGAAGTAGCCGCTGTAGATGCCGCCCAGCAGAATCACCGGTAGCAGCATCGCCCAGACGCCTTCGCGCACCGCCTCACGCAGTTCGGAGAAGACGAAGGGCTTCGGCGCCATGTGCCGGTTCTTCCACACGGCGTAGATCGAGAACACGATCAGGATCAGGATGCCCGGGCCTACGCCGGCCAGGAACAGATCGACCACCGACGCTTCCGTCACCAGCCCGTACAGGATCATCGGGATCGACGGCGGGATAATGATGCCCAGCGTGCCGCCCGACATGATTGTGCCCAGCGCATAGCGGTTCTCGTAGCCGGCGGCGCGCATTGCCGGGTACATCACCGTGCCGATGGCCAGCATGGTGACGATGCTCGAACCCGAGATGGCCGCGAAGATGCCGCAGCTGAGGATGGCCGACACCGCCAGGCCGCCGCGCAGCGAACAGGTCAGCGCGGCCATGATGCGGATCAGCCGCTTGGCCGTGCTGCCCAGCGTCATCACGCCGCCGCACAGGATGAACAGCGGGATCGACAGGATCAATTCCTTGTCGAGCGCGACCCACATATCCTCCAGGATGTAGTCGAGCTGGCCGCGGCCCCAGACGATGTGCACATAGGCCGCCACGGCAAGCAGCACCACCACCAGCGGCTGACGCAGCAGCAGCAGCAGCAGCACCAGCGCGATCAGCAGCACGGTGGTCATGCGCCGGCCCTCGTCTCCGCGCGGGCCGAGCCGGGCACTCTCATTCCTGGAACTCCGGTGGCAGCGGGCGCAGCGCCGGCCAGGCGGCGAAGAAGAAATAGCGCATCGCCGCCGACAGGAATCCCAGCGGAATGGCCAGCTGGATCGGCCAGATCGGGATGTTGAAGGCCTGCGCGCGCAGCCCGGCCTGCATCGACGACTGCACGTACACCAGCCCGTACCAGGCGACGCCGACGAAGAACAGGCCGGTGATCAGGTCGGCCAGCCGATTCATCGCCGGGCCCCAGGCGTCGGGCACCCAGCCGAAGCCGATGCGCGGCAGCAGGTGGCTGGCGGTGGCCGTGGCGATACCGACGCCGGCAAAGCTGCCGATGACCAGCGCATAGACCGATATCTTCTGCGCCGCATACACGCCGGCGGCCGCCTTGATGTCGAGCGCCTTGAAGATCGGGCCGAGCAGCTCGCGCCCGGCCACATCGGCGATCAGCACCGCGGCGATGAAGCCGAAGGCGCTGATCGCCACCAGGCATTCCAGCCGGTGCCAGAGCTGAAGGAAACGGCGCGCGGCCGCAGGCGGCGGTGGCAGCGCTGCGGCGCCGGCAGCGGTCACTTGGTGCAGGCTTTGCGTCCGGCCTCCATGGCGGCGAAGAACGTTGCCGGATCGCCGCCCGTCTCCTTGACGATCTGCGGATACACCGGCTCCAGCGCCTTGCGCCAGGTGTCACGCTGCGCCTGCGTGGACGGGACGACCTTGCCGCCGCCCTTCTCGAACATGCCGTACAGCACGTTCTCGAAGCCGCGAATCTCCTGTCGCAGCATGCTCGACGGGTTCTTGGTGGCAGCTCGCTCGAACGCCGCCTGCTGATCCTTGGACAGCTTGTTCCAGGTGCCCAGGTTCATCAGGTTGATGGCCGGCGAATCGTAAAGTCCGAGCTTGGTTGCCACCGGCGCCACCTTGGTCAGCCCCGAAGGCAGCGCGAAGGTGATCGGCGTCATCACGACCTCGACCATGCCGGTCTGGAACGCCGGGATCCATTCCGGCAGTCCCAGCGGGTTGACGTTGGCGCCGAGCGAGCCGAAGAACAGCGCCTGGGTCTTGTTGGCATAGATCGCGGCCTTGACACCGTTCAGATCGGCGGGCATGGAGAACGCCTTGGTGCCGAAGAACTCGATGCTGCCGACGTCGCCGAAGCCATAGAACTTGATGCCCTTCTTGGCGAACAGCTCGGTCACGGGCTTGATCATGGCGGTGTCGAGCACGCAGTCGGCCTCTTCGACATTGCGGAAATAGAACGGCATCAACAGCAATGCCACCTCGGGCACCACCAGCGCCGCCGAGCCGGCTGAAAAGCCGCCCATGTCGATGCGCCCGCGCGCCACCTGCTGCACGGTGTCCTGTTCGCTGCCCAGTTGCGATGCGAAAAACGGCGAGATCTTCAAGCTGCCCTTGCTCTCCTCGCTCACATCCTTGGCCAGCCGCTCGATCTGCGTGACCCACGGGTTGCCCTTCGGCGGTGCGCCGGAGGTGTAGCGCAACTCGATCGGCTTGTCCTGCGCCAGCGCAACGCCTTGGGCCAGGGTCAGCGCGGCGGCCATGGCCAAAGCCGAACGAAGGGGGCGGTGGTTCATGCAGGAGTCTCCGAAAGAGGGTGGGGCAGGTGCGGCGGGTCCATGCCGCAGGGCGCCGCCATCATGAAGGCGCCATCGTGGCGCTTCTATCCAGATTCGCCCTAGGGTCTGCACTACATTGCGCGGATGAAGCACCCCTGCGTCGACAACGTCCTCGATCCGCTGATCGGCCCAGGCTGGAAGGGTTGGCCACACGACGCGCCGGCGCTGCGCCGCTCGGCCGTCTCCGCGATGGGCTGGAAGCTGCTGGCCGACGACCTGCCGCTGCCGCTGGCGGTGATCCGCCGCGAGGCGCTGCACGGCAACCTGCGCTGGATGCAGGGCTTCGCGCGCGAACATGGCGTCGACTTGGCGCCGCATGGCAAGACCACGATGTCGCCGCAACTCTTCGCCGCGCAGCTCGACGCCGGCGCCTGGGGCATCACCCTGGCCAACGTGACGCAGCTGCGCGTCGCCATGCAGGGCGGCGCACGCCGCTGCCTGATTGCGAACCAGGTCCTGGCCCAAGCCGACCTGGACGCGCTGGCGGCACTGTTGCACGAGCATCCCGATGGGCGTGCGTTGTTCCTTGTCGATTCGCTGGCGCAAGCCGAGCTGATCGAGGGCTGGCACCTGGCTCGATCAGCGCCGCCTGCGCCCTTCGAGGTGCTGCTCGAAGTCGGCCTCGACGGCGGCCGCACGGGCTGCCGCAGCCAGGCGCAGGCCCTGGCGCTGGCCCAGCGCCTGCACGCCAGCCCGGCGTTTCGCCTGGCGGGCATCGAGTGCTACGAAGGTCTGTGGGCCACGGGTCGCAACGATGACGACGCGCGGCTGGTGCAAGGGTTGATGCAGCGCGTCGACGCGCTGGCGCAGGCCATCGACGCGCAAGGGCTTTTCGAATGCGACGACATCCTGCTCAGCGCCGGCGGTTCGTCGATCTTCGATCTGGTGGCGCCCTGGCTGAAAGGCGCAATGTCGCGGCCGGTGCGCGGCGTGCTGCGCTCGGGCTGCTATGTCACGCACGACCACGGCAACTACCAGCGCTACATGAAGGCCATGGACACGCGCCTGGCCTGTGGCCACGGCCTGCAGGCTGCGTTGGAGGTCTGGGCGCTCGTGCAGTCCTGTCCCGAGCCGGGGCTGGCGATCCTGGGTGCCGGCAAGCGCGATCTGTCCTACGACATCGAGATGCCGATCCCCGCGCGCTGGTGTCCGCGCGGCCAGCGCACGGTGCTGCCTGCGCCACCCGGGTGGAAGGTGAGTGCGCTCAACGACCAGCATGCCTACCTGCGCTTTGCGCCCGACAGCGTGACGGCCCCCGCGGTGGGTGATCGCGTCGGCCTGGGCATCTCGCACCCTTGCACCACCTTCGACAAGTGGCGCTGGATGGCACTGGTGGACGAGGACGGTACGGTCGTCGATGCCATCGTCACGCACTTCTGACTACATCTGCAGCACGATCTTGCCGGTCGATCGGCGTTCGGCCATGGCGCGATAGGCCTCGGGCGCCTGCTCGAAAGGCAAGCGCGCGCCGATGCGGGGGATGAACACGCCCCGGGCCGCGAGTGCATCGACCGCGCGGCGATTCTGTTCGCCGCGCTCGGGGTCGCGCCGACCATATTCGCCGGCGCGCACGCCGATCACGGCGAAGCCCTTGATCAGCGGCAGGTTGCTCGGCACGCTGGCGATGCGCCCGCCGGCAAAACCCACCACCAGCAGCCGCCCGCCCCAGGCGGTGCAATGCACCGAGGCGTCGAACAGATCGCCGCCGACCGGATCGAAGACCACATCGGCACCGGCGCCGCCGGTCAAGCCCTTGACCGCCTCACTCAGGCCGGCCGCGCCCTTGTCGGCGATCAGCAGATGATGTGCGCCGGCGGTACGCGCGGCCTCGAGCTTCTGCGCCGAGCCGCCCGTGGCGATCACCGTGGCGCCGAGGAAGCGGCCCAACTGCACCGCGGCCAGGCCGGTGCCGCCGCTGGCGCCATGCACCAGCAGCGTTTCGCCCGGCTGCAGCGCCGCGCGTCGCACCAGCGCCACCCAGGCCGTCAGCGCCGTCACGGCGTAGGCCGCGCCTTGGTCATAGGCCAGGCCGCCGGGTACGGGCCTGAACATCGCTGCTGGTGCCACCAGTTCCTCGGCAAAGGCGCCGCTGTGGCCGCTGTAGCAAAGCTTGTCGCCCGCTTTGAACGCCGGCACGCCGGCCGCGCATTCGAGCACTTCGCCGGCGCATTCCATGCCCGCAACGAAGGGCAGCGGCGGCCTGTGCTGGTACTTACCCTGGGCCATTAGCAGGTCGGGGAAATTCAGTGCCGCGGCATGCACGCGCAGGCGAAGCGCGCCGGATGCCAGTGCCTGTCGCGGTTGCGGCAACAGGCGCAGGCCGGACAGGTCGGACGAGAGATGAGTACACATCCAGGCGCGCGGTTGCATATCGGGATTGGAACACTGCGGACGACCGCGCGTCCGGCGCAGTGGCTCTGCTAGCCTTGTTCGACCACACCGAAGATAGCGCACGACAGCATGCTTCAAGAACTTCCCGCCCACGGCCGGCCGGCCGACGAGGTGCTGCAGCAATTGCGCGACTACGGCCGCGACGATCCGAACTACAAGGACGCGCGGTTGTGGAGCCTGGTCTATCACCTGGATGCGGCGCACAGCGACTTCCTGAACCAGGCGTACCAGAGCTTCTCGGCCACCAACGGGCTGAACCCCAGCGCGTTCAAGAGCCTGAAGCGCTTCGAAAACGACATCATCGCGGCCACCGCCAAACTGCATCACGGCAGCGCCGAGGTCTGTGGCGTCGTCACTTCGGGCGGCACCGAAAGCTGCCTGTTGGCCGTGAAGACCTACCGCGACCTGGCACTTGCCCGGCGCGGCGTGAAGGCGCCCGAGATGGTGCTGCCGACGACCGCGCATGTGGCCTGGTTCAAGGCCAGCGAATACTTCGGCGTGAAGGTGCGGCTGCTGCCGCTGGACCGGCGGCTGCGCGCCGACGTCTCGAAACTGAGGGCCCTGATCAACCGACGCACGGTGATGATCCTGGGCTCGGCGCCGGAGTATCCGCACGGCACGATCGACCCGATCGAGGCGATGGGCGAGATCGCGCAGCAGGCCGGCATCCCGCTGCATGTCGATGCCTGCGTCGGTGGCTTCATCCTGCCCTTCATGGCGATGAACGGCATCGAGCTGCCGCTGTGGGACTGGCGCGTGCCGGGCGTGACATCGATCTCGGCCGACCTGCACAAGTACGGCTTCGCCGCCAAGGGTGCTTCGACGATCACCTACCGCAACCTGGATCTGCTGAAACACCAGATGTTCGTGCAGCAGGACTGGCCGGGTGGCGTGTTCGCCTCGCCCGGGCTGCTGGGCACGCGGCCCGGCGGCGCCTATGCCGCGGCCTGGGCGGCGCTGCAGCATTTCGGCATCGATGGCTATCGTGACCTGGCGAACCTCACCAGCCTGGCCTTCGACGGCCTTCGCGCCGGCATCGAGGCGATGCCCGAACTGCGCGTGCTCGGCGACCCCAAAGGCCCGCTGCTGGCCTATGGCTCTGCCACGTCCGAGGTCAATATCTTCGCCGTGGGCGACCAGATGGATGCGCGGGGCTGGCACGTCAACCGCCTGCAATCGCCCGATGGCCTGCACGCGATGATCACGGCGCAGCACCTGGCGGTCGTGGACGATTACTTGCGCGATCTGCGTGACGCAGTGGCCAAGGTCAGGGCCGACCCGAGCCTGGCGCAAAAGGGGGGTGCGGCGACCTACGGCATGATGGCCCACCTGCCGCTGCGCGGCGTGGTCAAGAGCCGCGTTCTCGACATGTTTGCCGGCATGTACCGCGCCGGCGGCGTGCCGCTGGATCTGCATGCAGCGGCCGACGGTGCGCCGGCGCCCCTGATCGAACGCCTGGCGGCGCGCTATGTGCAGTGGCGCCAGCAGCGCTGACCTGTGGGGCCGCCGAACGCAGCGCGCCTTGACTCAGGCCGCAGAGGGGAGCGGACACCGCATTTCGGCGCACGTCACCTGGCCGGTGCGAGTGGCGGCTAAACTTAACACCAAGCGATCGCTTTGCAATATTCAACCGGAAGCCGCATGCCCATGATCGAACGCACCCTGTTCAGTGCCGACCACGAAGCCTTCCGTGACAGCTTCCGACGCTTCATGGACAAGGAGATCGCGCCTTTCCACGCCGCCTGGGAAGACCAGGGTTATGTCGAACGCGAGGTCTGGCGCAAGGCCGGCGCCAACGGCTTCTTGTGTATGACCATGCCCGAGGCCTGGGGTGGTGCCGGCGCCGACAAGCTGTATTCGATGGCGCAAATGGAAGAGCTGAACGCCGCCGGCTTCAGCGGCATCGGCTTTGGCCTGCACACCGAGATCGTCGCGCCCTACATCCTGCACTACGGCACCGACGATCAGAAGCAGCGCTATCTGCCGAAGATGGCCAGCGGCGAACTCGTCGGCGCCATCGCGATGAGCGAGCCGGCCGCAGGCAGCGATTTGCAGGGCGTGAAAAGCAGCGCCATCCGCCAGGGCCACCACTACCTGCTCAACGGCTCCAAGACCTTCATCACCAACGGCTGGCATGCCGACCTGGTGATCGTCGTTGCCAAGACCAACCCGGCCGCCGGCGCCAAGGGCACCAGCCTGCTGTTGGTGGAGCGCGGCATGCCCGGCTTCGAGACCGGCAAACGGCTGAAGAAAGTGGGGCTGAAGGCGCAGGACACGGCCGAACTGTTCTTCCACGACGTCAAGGTGCCGGCCGAGAACCTGCTCGGTGGGCCGGCGCAGGAGAACCGGGGCTTCATCTGCCTGATGGAACAGTTGCCCTGGGAGCGGCTGCAGATCGCCATCGGCGCGGTGGCCAGCGCGCAGGCCTCGATCGACGGCACGGCCGCCTATGTCAAGGAACGCAAGGTCTTCGGCCAGCCTGTGGCGAGCTATCAGAACACGCGCTACAAGCTGGCCGAGATGCAGACCGAGGTGCAGGTGGCGCGCGTCTTCGTCGATCAGTGCATGCAACTGCTGCTGGCCGGCAAGCTGGACACTGCCACCGCATCGATGGCCAAGTACTGGTGCAGCGACCTGCAGTGCAAGGTCATCGACGAATGCGTGCAGCTGCACGGCGGCTACGGCTACATGTGGGAATACCCGATCGCCCGCGCCTATGCCGACGCGCGCGTGCAGCGCATCTATGGCGGCACCAACGAGATCATGAAAGAAGTCATCAGCCGCTCGATGGGCCTGGGTGCGCGCTGATGCGCATGGCAGCGCCCAGCGAGCCCGCGCGCCGGCCGCGCGGTCGTCCGCGCAAGCCGCCCGAGGCGCTGGATGAAGGCAACCGCCGCCAGGAACTACTGCACGCCGCCGCGCGCCTGTTCCGGCACAAGGGCTTTGCCGCCACCAGCACGCGCGACATTGCCGCCGCGGCGGGCATGCAGTCGGGCTCGCCCTTCTATCATTTCCGCACCAAGGCGGCGCTGCTCTTTGCGGTGATGGAGCAGGGCATGCATGGCGCACTGCAAAGCCAGGCGCGCGCCCTCGAGGCCGCGCGCGGCGCTGCTGCCACGAACCCGGAGGCGCTGTTGCGCACGCTGGTGCGCGCGCATCTGGACGTGCTGCTCGGACCCGGCAACGACTTCATTCCGGTGATGTTGTACGAGTGGCGCTCGCTGACGCCCGCGCAATGCGCCGGCATCACCCGGCTGCAGCGCGAATATGAAGGCGCTTGGACACAGGCGCTGCAGGCGATGCATGCCGCCGGTCGCCTGGCGGCCGACGCGCGGATCGCGCGACTGATGATGCTCGGCGCGCTGAATTGGTCGGTGCAGTGGTACAAGCCGAAGCGCGGTGCCTCGCTCGATGAATTGAGCCAGCAGGCGATGCGGCTGTTCGTGCCCGCGCGATGCTGAGAGCGGACCGGTGCGAGGGAATGCGCGTATTGTCGCGAATTGCGTCGCGCAGAAGACTTGCAACTCGGCCGCCGATGCGTCGGCCATCCAGCCTGGGAGTGTCACGATGAGCGTCGCCAAACCTTCCGTCTCCACGCTACCGGATTGGATCGGCCAGGAGCTCGGCGTGTCCAAATGGGTCGAAGTCGACCAGCGGCGCATCGACGAATTTGCCCATTGCACCGGCGACCACCAGTGGATCCATGTGGACGTGGAGCGCGCGCGCAAGGAGAGCCCGTTCGGCGCGCCGGTGGCGCACGGCTATCTGACGCTGGCGCTGCTGGCCGCCACCGGCATGGACATCGGCATCGTGCCCGAGGACGCGGTGGCGGCCTTCAACTACGGCCTCGACAAGGTGCGCTTCCTGTCGCCCGTGAAGGCCGGCGCGCGCGTGCGCACTCGCGTCAAACTGTTGGAGGTGACCGACCAGGGCGGCGGGCGCTGGCTGGTGAAGATGAGCAACACCGTCGAGATCGAGGGTGAGGCGAAGCCGGCGCTGATCGCCGAGACGCTGGCCGTCATCGTCGGCCGCACTTGAACATCGCATCGACGCAGGGGATACGCATCGTGGTGACCAAAACCAAGCTGAACCAGCCCGCCGCACGTGGCGCTGCCCGCAAGGCGACAGGCAAACGGGCGGCGCGCCCGGCTCCGGCGGTTGCCGAAGCGGACGAGCAGATCGGGGACATCGCCGCGCGCACCACCCTCGCCGTGAATCCGCTGATCGGCATCCGCGCCAGCGATTTCGGCGGCGCGGCGCAGGCCCTGGTCGGCGCTGCCATTCGCCAGCCGGTGAAGGCGGCGCGCCACCTCGGCGCCTATGCGAGCGAGCTGGCGAAGGTGGTGCGTGGCCGCTCGCAGGCCGCCGCCGATCCCAAGGACAAGCGCTTCGCCGACCCGGCCTGGCAGAGCAGCGCGCTGCACAGGCGGCTGTTGCAGGCGCATGCCGCGACCGGCCAGGAGCTGGCGCGCTACATCGACGCGACCGGTCTGGGTGCGCGCGACAAGGCGCGGGCGCAACTGGTGGCGTCGATCTTCATCGACACCATCGCGCCGAGCAACACGCTGCTGAACCCGACGGCGCTGAAACGCGCGGTCGATACCGGCGGCGTCAGCCTGGTCGATGGCGCGAAGAACCTGCTGCACGACCTGCGCTTCAACAAGGGCCTGCCGTCGTCGGTGGACAAGTCCGGTTTCGAAGTCGGCCGCAACCTGGCCACGGCGCCCGGCAGCGTGGTCTTCAAGAACGAGGTGCTCGAGCTGATCCAGTACAAGCCGGCGCTCGAACAGGTGCGCGCCCGCCCGCTGGTCATCACGCCGCCGCAGATCAACAAGTTCTACGCGCTCGACCTGTCGCCGGAAAAGAGCCTGATCCGCTTCGTGGTGGGCCAGGGGCTGCAGGTCTTCGCCATCAGCTGGGTCAACCCGACCAAGGCACAGCGCGACTGGGACATGTCCACTTATGTGCAGGCGCTGGACGAGGCCGTCGATGCAGCGCGGCAGATCAGCGGCAGCCCCGACGTGAATCTGTGGGGTGCGTGCTCCGGCGGCATGACGGCCGCGGCCTACCTCGGCTGGCTGGCGGCCACCGGGCAGCACAAGGTGGCCAGCGTGATTTCGCCAGTGTGCGTGCTCGACCCGACGAAGACGATGGACACGACCATGGGCCTGCTCGCCAGCGACCAGGGGCTGAAGGCGCTGAAGGCGGGCATCAAGCGCCGCGGCGTCGTCGACGGTGCCGAGCTGGCACGCGTCTTCGCCTGGCTGCGGCCGAACGACCTGATCTGGAACTACTGGGTCAACAACTACCTGCTCGGGCAGAAACCGCCTGCCTTCGACATCCTGTACTGGAACGCCGACACGACGCGGCTGCCGGCCGCCTTCCATGCCGACCTGGTCGACGTGTTCCTGAACAACCCCTTTGTCAACGCCGGGCAGATGCAGGTGCTGGGCGAGGGCATCGACATGCAGCAGGTGAAGGTCGATGCCTATATCGTGGCCGGCATCACCGACCACATCACGCCGTGGAAGGCGTGCTACGAGTCCGCGCGCATCTACGGGCCGAAGAGCGAATTCGTGCTGGCCAACGCCGGCCACTTGCAGAGCCTGCTGAACCCGCCGGGCAGCCCGAAGTCCTTCTTCTACAGCGCCAAGGTCGGCGGCCCCGATCCCGAGGCCTGGGCAGCATCGGCCACGCGCCAGGAAGGCAGTTGGTGGCCGCACTGGATGGCCTGGATGCAGTCGCGCTCGGGCGAGCTGCGCAAGGCGCCGCGCCGGCTCGGCAGCCGCAAGCATCCACCCGGCGTGGCGGCGCCGGGTGACTACGTGATGGTGCCTTGATGCGCGCGCCACCTCGCCAGCGCGTGCTGCCGCGCCGCCCCGTCGATCATCTGCGGGACGTGCAGGTGGACGCGGCCACCGGCCTGCATGTCGGCACGCTGAACGTCGGCGCCCAGCTGTTGCGCGTGGCCATCCGGCCGCTGCCGGTCGGCGCGGCTGCCGGTCCGCCGCTGCTGATGTTCAACGGCATCGGCGCGAACCTGGAGCTGGCCGGCCCGTTGATCGGCCACCTCGACAAGGTCGAGACGCTGATCTTCGACCTGCCCGGCGCCGGCGAGTCGCCGCCGCCGAAGCGCGCCTATCGGCTGTTCACGATGGCGCGGCTGGCGCGCCGGCTGCTCGATCAGCTGGGTTACGACACGGTCGACGTGATGGGCGTGTCCTGGGGCGGCGGCCTGGCGCAGCAGTTCGCCATCCAGTACCCGCGGCGCGTGCGCCGGCTGGTGCTGGCGGCGACGGCGATGGGCGCGACGATGCTGCCGGGCCACCCGCGTGTGCTGCTGAAGATGCTGAACCCGCGCCGCTATCGCGAAAAGGGCTACATGCAGCGCGTCGCCCCCGAGCTGTATGGCGGCAGCCTGCGCGACGATGCGCAGGCGGTACGCGTCTTCACCGAGCACGCGCGCGGCGGGCATCCGCGCGGCTACCGTTACCAGTTGCTGGCCATGATGGGCTGGACCAGCCTGCCCTGGCTGTGGCGCATCCGCCATCCGACGCTGGTGCTGGCCGGCGACGACGACCCGCTGGTGCCGCTGATCAACGCGCGCGTGCACGCCTGGCTGTTGCCGGATGCGCGCCTGCAGGTGCTGCGGGACGGACATCTGTTCATGCTGACGCGCGCCGCCGAGACGGCGGGCCTGATCGCCGAGTTCCTGGGTGTGCGCATCGAGCCCAAGGCACTGCGGCGCGAGGCCGCACCGGGCCTCGCGGGCACGGCCCTCAACCCTTGACAGATCCTGGAGACGAGCATGAACGACCGCGCCAACTTCAGCCGCATGGATCAGAGCACGGCAGCCGACTGGCAACTGATCGCCGGCGAGTTCTTGCAATTCAGCAAGCAACTTCCCGATCGCATCCTCGCGCATTTGAAGCTGCTCGATGGCGACTACGGCGGTTTCCCGATCGACCGCTACCAACACTGCCTGCAGACCGCCACGCGCGCGGTGCGCGACGGCCGCGACGAGGAATACGTGGTGTGCGCGCTGCTGCACGACATCGGCGACACGCTCGGCACCTACAACCACCCGGACGTGGCCGCCGCGATCCTGAAGCCCTTCGTCAGCGAAGCGAATCACTGGATGGTGCAGAACCACGGCATCTTCCAGGGCTACAACTTCTTTCACCACCTGGGCATGAACCGCGACATGCGCGACATGTTCAAGGGGCACGCGCACTACGCGCGCACCGAGGAGTTCATTGCCGAGTACGACAACCCGGCCTTCGACCCGCAGGCCGAGACGCTGCCGATCGGCGAGTTCGAGCCGATGCTGCGGCGTGTGTTCGCGCAGCCCAGACAGTCGGTCTACAAGGCGGCGTTGGAGGCCTCGCCGGCCCGCGCCTGAGGCAATCTCACTGCGCCGATGCGGCGCTCGAATCGCTTTGTCGCGGGTCGTGTCAGTCGCATTGACGACCGTCACGAGCGGTCGTGATACTTCGAGCCTCGCAGCCGTGGCCGGCGTCTTGACCGGCCCCATCGCCGCTACCCATCCTTGGAGAGACCTCGCATGATGAAGCCCATCGTTTTCGCTTTCGCCGCCTTGCTGTCGGCCCTCGGGTTGACGCCATCGGCCCATGCCCAGCGGCGGGCGATTTGCTACAACTGCCCGCCGCAATGGGCCGACTGGGGCAGTCAGTTGAAAGCCATCCAGGACGACGTTGGGCATCGAGGTGCCGCCCGACAACAAGAATTCCGGGCAAGCCACTGCGGCGTTGATCGCCGAGAAGGCCAACCCGGTGGCCGACGTCACCTACCTCGGCGGCATCGCTGCCGATCCGGCCAAGGATGCCGGCGTGCTCGCGCCCTACAAGCCCAAGGGCTGGGACAAGATTCCGGCCGGACTGAAGGATCCCGAAGGCTACTGGTTCACCATCCATTCGGGCACGCTGGGCCTGTTCGTGAACAAGGCAGCGCTGGGCGGCAAGCCGGTGCCGCAGAGTCTGGGCCGACCTGCTGAAGCCCGAATACAAGGGCCTGGTCGGCTACCTCGATCCGACCTCGGCGGCGTTCGTCGGCCAGCTCGGCGTGATGGCCGTCAACCTGGCGCTGGGCGGCACGCTACGACAACCTCGACGCCGGCATCAAGTTCTTCAAGGAACTGCAGAAGAACGAGCCGATCGTGCCGAAGCAGACGTCGTATGCGCGCGTCATCTCCGGCGAGATCCCGATCCTGCTCGACTACGACTTCAACGCCTACCGCGGCCAGTACACACGATAAGGCGCCGGTCGCAGTTCGTCATCCCCAAGGAAGGCACGGTCATCTTTCCCTATGTGATGGGCGCTGGTGAACAAGGCGCCGCACCCGGCCAACGGCAAGAAGGTGCTCGACTTCGTGCTCTCCGACGAAGAGCCAGGCGATGTGGGGCAATGCCTACCTGCGGCCGGTGTTCGCCGACGCGATGTCGGCCGAGGCGCAAGGCGAAGTTCCTGCCCGAGTCCGAATACGCGCGCGCCAAGCCGATCGACCTACGAAGAAGCTGGCGCAGGTCGCAGAAGAGCATCGTCGACCGCTACCGTGCCGAGGTGCGACTGAAGCGATGAGCGCACGAAGCGGTCGATGCCAGTAGCGACACGCCGGCGACTGGCTGCGTCCTGATGCTCGCCCTGGCCGTCTGTCTTCGGCGCCTTTTTCCTGCTGCCGATGGCGCGGCTGTTCTTGCATCGGCGGCAGCGGCCGCGTCGGGCTGGGCGGCCTATGCCGCGATCCTCACCGACGCCGCACTACTTCAGCAGCCTGCTGTGCGACGCTGGGCTGTCGGCTGGCGGCGACCACGTGGCGACGCTGGCGATCAGCGGCATCGCCGGCGTGTTCCTGCAGCGCCACCGCTTCCCCGGCAACGCCGGCGCTGGTGGCGATGCTGACGCTTGCCGCTGGCCTTTCCCGGCGTCGTCATCGGCTTCATGGTGATCATGCTGGCCGGCCGCCAGGGCCTGATCGGCGAGCGTCACCCAGGCACTCACCGGCGACAAGCTGGTCTTCGCCTATTCGATGGCCGGGCTGTTCATGGGCTACGTCTATTTCTCGATTCCGCGCATCATCCTGACGGTGATGGCCGCCACCGAGAAACTCGACCCGCAGACTGGAGGAGGCCGCGCGCTCGCTCGGCGCCTCGCCGCTGGCGGGTGGTGCGCGACGTGATCGTGCCCGGCCTGAAGCCGGCCTTCATGTCGTCCGGCGCGATCTGCTTTGCCACCGCGGTGGGCGCCTTCGGCACGGCCTTCACGCTGGCCACCGGCATCAACGTGCTGCCGATGATGATCTACACCGAGTTCACGCTGTCGGCCAACATCGCCATGGCGGCCGCGCTGCAGCTTCGTGCTCGGCGCCATCACCTGGCTCGGTGCTGGCGCTGGCGCGCACGCGCGGCCGGCGCCACCGTGGCGGCGGCGGGTTAGACGACATGCAACGCACGCAGTCCGCCTGTTCTCGCTGCAACTCGGCTTCACGCTGGTCGTGTGCGCCTTCCTGATCGTGCCGGTGCGTGCTGTCGATGCTGGCCGGCCTGACCGTCGAATTACCTGCGTGGGCATCAGCAGCGGCTTGACCCTGCGCTGGGTGGTCGAGGTCTGGCAGGCTCTACGCGCGACACCATCTTCGCTGTCGCTGGGCATCGCCGTGGCCTGCCTGGCGGTGACGCTGGCTGCTGGGCGTGCCGGCCGCCTATGCGCTGGCCAAGCGGCAGAACCGCTTGCCCGCGCGCGCATCGAGGAACTGCTGGTGATGCCGGTGGCCGTGCCCGGGCTGGCCACCGCGCTGGCGCTGATCGTCACCTATGGGGGCTTCAGGGCGGCTTCCGGCACCTCCTGGAGCTTCATCCTGGTCGGCCACGTGCTGTTCACGCTGCCGTTCATGGTGCGCTCGGTGCTGGCGGTGCTGATGCGCCGATCGACCTGAAGACGCTGGAAGAGGGCGCGGCCTTCGCTGGGCGCCGAGCTTCTGGCAGCGCTTCTTCGGACATGGTGCTGCCGAACTGCCGCGAAGGGCATCCTGGCCGGCTCGCTGATGGTGGTCACCTTGTCGATGGGCGAGTTCAACATGACCTGGCTGCTGCACACGCCGTTGACCAAGACGCTGCCGGTCGGCCTGGCCGATGCCTATGCCTCGCTGCGGCTCGAGGTCGGCAGCGCCTATACGCTGATCTTCTTCCTGATGATCATGCCGCTGCTGCTCGCGCTGCAGTTCTTCGGCCGACCGCCGCAAGTCGCGCAGACGGCAAGCCGGGACGAGTCGATGATGAGCCGACGTGCCATGAACCGCAGCGCGCTGGCGATCGACCTGGAGCAGCTGCGCCAAGACCTTCGCCGACGGCACGCGCGCGCTGGAGCCGCTGGAACTGCGAGATCGAGGCCGGCGAGACGGTGGTCTTGCTCGGCCCGTCGGGCTGCGGCAAGACCACGCACGTTGCGCATCATCGCCGGGCTGGAAGAGCCGGACGCCGGCGGCCGCGTGCTGCTTCGACGACGAGGACGTCACCGCGACTGCCGATCGAGCGGCGCAACGTCGGCATGGTGTTCCAGTCGCTACGCGCTGTTTCCCAACATGAGCGTGGCGGAGAACATCGGCTACGGCCTGCAGGATCGCGCCGCGTCCGCGGCGCCGTGCGCGACGAGCGCGTCGCGCGAGATGCTCGACGATGATGCGCATCGACAGCACTGGCCGACCGCCGCATCGACCAGCTGTCCGGCGGCCAGCGCCAGCGCGTCGCGCTGGCCCGCGCGCTGGCGGTGCGCCCGCGCGTGCTGCTGCTCGACGAGCCGCTGACCGCGCTGGACGCCAAGCTGCGCGACGATCCTGCGCCTCGAGATCGACACGCTGCTGCGCTCGCCTCGGCATCACCACGGTCTACGTCACGCACGACCAGGCCGAGGCGATGGCGCTGGGCGACCGCATCGTGGTGATGGACCACGGCCGGGTCGCCCAGGTCGGCACGCCGCGCGAGATCTACCAGCGGCCGGCGACCCGCTTCGTCGCCGAATTCATGGGCACGATGAACCGGCTGGAGAGGGCAGCGCGCGCGCGGGCGTGTTCAGCTGCCGCGCCGGCTCGATCGACTGGGCGGATGCGCCGGTCGGGGCCACCCGAAGATGCTGTTCCGGCCCGAGGACATGCGGGTGGCCGAGGCCGGCGAGCCGGCGGCGCTGGAAGGCAGCGTCGCGGCGGCCTTCTTCCTGGGCGATCGCACGCGGCTGTTCGTCGAGTGTCGGCGAAGCGCAGCCGCTGGTGATCGAGACCGATGCGAGGCGCGAGCTTCGAGACATGGCTGAGAGTGTCGGGCTGGCGGTCGACGTGACGCGGCCTGCTGGTGCTGTGGACAAGCGCAGGAGAGGTCGCTGCGACCATGCTGATCGCGCAGATCACCGACACCGCACATCGAGCTGCCGGGCAAGCTGGCCTACAGCCGGGTGGACACGGCGGCGATGCTGCGCGCGTGCGTGGACGAGATGCTGGCGCTGAGGCAGCAGCCCGACCTGATCGTGCTGACCGGCGATCTGGTGGATCTGGGCCGCGCGGCCGAGGTAGCACACCTGAAATCGATTCTGGCGCCGCTGCGCCAGCGCGATCATCGTCGATCCCGGGCAACCACGACGAGCGCGATGCGATGCGCGTATGCCTTCGCATGCGCGAAGGGCTACCTGCCGCGCCAGTGAGCTTCCTGCAGTTCGCGATCGAGGCGACTACCCGCTGCGCTGGTCGGCTGGACACGGTGGTCGGCCAGGGCGGAGGCGAGCTGTGCGCGCGGCGGCTGCATGGCTCGACCAGACACTGGCCGCGCGGCCCGACGCGCCGACGCTGGTGCTGATGCACCACCTGCCGTTTCGCACCGGCATCGGCCACATGGACGAAATCGGCCTGGTCGGCGCCGATGCCTTCGCCGCCATCGTGCAGCGGCATGCGCAGGTGCGGCTCATCGCCTGCGGTCATCTGCATCGCAGCATCCACACCACGGTCGGCGGGCGCGCCGCGCTCACCTGCCCGAGCCTGGCGCACCAGGTCGCACTCGACCTTGACGCCGATGCACCCAGCGCCTTTCGCATGGAGCCACCCGGCTTCATGCTGCCTTGGTGGAGCGGCGGTGGTCTGGTCAGCCACCTGGCCACGATCGGCGGCTACCCGGGACCGTACCCCTTCTTCGATGCGCAGGGCGA
The DNA here is from genome assembly GCA_963837675.1 of uncultured beta proteobacterium. Taxonomy (GTDB): domain Bacteria; phylum Pseudomonadota; class Gammaproteobacteria; order Burkholderiales; family Burkholderiaceae_C; genus Rubrivivax. Next base: position 251,160 of record CAWIOH010000019.1, read on the forward strand.
ACTGATCGACTGATCGCCGATCGGCGCCCCTGCCGCAACCCATCGCGCTTTTCGAGCAGCAGGTCGCGCATGTTGCGCGAGCCGCAGTGCGGCCGTCGCGGCGACAATTGGTGCATCCGCCCGCCGGTATCCCAATGAGCGCCGTCACCCTGTTCGGCTTCCACGCCGTCACCGTCCGCCTGAAGACGGCCCCCGCTTCGGTGCTCGAAGTGCACGTCGATGCCGCTCGGCGCGACCAGCGCATGCGCCAACTGGTGGAGCGGGTACGGCAGGCCCAGGTCAAGCTCATCGACAGCGACGACGCGCGCCTGGGCCAGCTGTGCGGCAACCCGCGGCACCAGGGTGTGGTGGCGCGTGTCCTGCCCCTGCAGCAGACGCATTCGCTCGACGACCTGCTGGATGCCGTCGAAGGCCCGCCGCTGCTGCTGGTGCTCGACGGTGTCACCGATCCGCACAACCTGGGCGCCTGCCTGCGCGTGGCCGACGGCGCCGGGGTGCATGCCGTGATCGCGCCGAAGGATCACGCGGTGGGCCTCAACGCCACGGTGGCCAAGGTGGCCAGCGGTGCGGCCGAGAGCGTGCCTTACCTGATGGTGACGAACCTGGCGCGCACCCTGAACGAGCTGAAGGAGCGCGAGATCCGCGTCGTGGGCACCAGCGACGATGCCGTCACCACGCTGCATGGCGCCGACCTGTGCGGCCCCTTGGCGCTGGTGCTGGGCGCCGAGGGCAAGGGCCTGCGCCCGCTGACGCGCAGGACCTGCGATGAGCTGGTGCGCATCCCGATGCGCGGCGCCGTCGAGAGCCTGAACGTGTCGGTGGCCGCCGGTGTGTGCCTGTACGAGGCGTTGCGCCAGCGCGGCGCTTAGTACTTCGTTTCGGAAGTTCGCACACGTATTCCTCAGGCGGCGAGCTTCAAGGGCCGGCTCTGCGCCCATCGATCACGCATGCGTGCGATCAGTGCGTTGAGATCGGCGCGGGTGAACTTCCATTCGAACGGACGAGCGATGCTCTCGAAATGGCGCTCGAAGTTCGCGAGCCGTTCGGCGACCGCCGCGAGGCAAGGGAAGTCGTTCGGGGTGAGCACCTTGCGCTGCACGATCGAGAAGTAGATTTCGATCTGGTTGAGCCAGCTCGCGTGGATCGGTCCGTGGACCGGGACCAATGTAGGGATGGGCTTGCGTGAGGCGGCGCACCGACGCCTGGCCACGATGCGACGAGCCGTTGTCCATGACCCAGAAGACGCGGCGAGCGGTGTTGTACGGCGACTGGCTCATGACTTGTTCGACCAAACGCTCGAAGGGCGCGATGCCGGTGGTCGCTTCGCAGCGACCGAACACTTTGGCGCGGTGCACGTCCAGCGCAGCCAAGTACGCCCAGGCGCCGCCGGCGTGCGTACTCATGCTCCACGCGCATCGACTTGGCCGGGCGCGGTGGGCAGGCTCGGATGGATACGCAGGCGAGCCTGGATGCTGGTCTTCTCGTCAGTCGAGATGACGAACTCGTCGTCGCGCAGTGCCTGTCCTTGCCAGCGCCGCTCGTACAGGTCCAGGATGCGCCCGGCCTTGGCCTGGAAGTGCGGATCGCGGGGAAAGATCCAGCAGCGGTGCTGCCAAGGGCGAATCGCGTCCTCGTGCAACCAGCGCCAGACGGTGCTGTCGCTGATGCGGGCCACCAAGGCCCGAGCGCTGCGCATGTCGCGCCACGTCGGCGACGCTGAGTCGCGACAGCGGCAAGCCCAAGGTCGCCGGCAGCTCGCACGCAAGCGCCTTGATCTCAACCGTGAGCTCTGGGGGGAAAGACCCGAGGGCGTCCCGGGCGGGTTCTCTCTTCGAGGCCCGCCAATCGCTCCTTGAAGAAGCGCTGGCGCCACTGGCTGACGACCTCGCGCCGCGTGTCCAGGCGTGCGGCGATCTCGTCGTTGTCCATGCCGTCGGCGGCCATCAGGATCATCTTGGCTCGAACGACCTCGAAATACGGCAACGTATATTTGGCAGCACGCCGATTCAACTCGGCGGACTCGTCCGGCAGACAGCTCGATGCGGAACGGGCTCTTCCTCGGCATGCTCAATCCCCGGTCGAAGGATCGCATCACGATGCCATACGTGGCCGAACTTATCAAGAATATACGTGACCGTATTTATGAAACTGCCTACTTAGCCGGTTGCCGGGCGCATCAGGTCGATGACTTGCAGCGCCAGCACGACATAGGGCACGCAGGTGGTCACGACCAGCGCGGCGCAGGCCGCCCAGGCGAAGTTCGATGGCCGGCGCCGCGGCCAGAGCATCACTGCGCTCAGCGCCGCCAGCAGCCCGCAGTCGTAGCGCCACGCATCGCTCTGGAACCCGATGCTCGAGTCCACGCCGAGCACGGCGAGCGCCGGCAGCGCCACGATGGCCACAGCCGCCAGCACGGCCAGCGCCTGCGCCACCAGCCACCGGCGCTCGCGTGCAGGTGCGGTTCGGGGCTGCCCGCCGCTGCCGTATGCCACCGAGGTGGCGCTGACGGCCGTGTAGAAGGTCAGCACCAACAGCCCGCCGAAGACGATGCGCAGGCCATCGGTCGGCTGGCGCAGGCTGCCCCGGTCGAGCAGGCCGGTCGGGTCCAGGCCCAGCACAGAGGCGCTGTAAGCCAGTGCGATCGGCGCCATGTGGAACAGCAGCCACGACAGGCGCGGCAGCGCTGCCTGCACGTCACGCGGCAGCGGACGCGCCAGCGGGTCCCTCGGGCTGCCCAGGCGTGGGAACCAGAAGTCGCGCCCATCGGTTTGCACCGCCAGCTTCGATGCCGGCAGCAGCGCCACGCGCGCGTCGTACATCGTGTACAAAAGGTACAGCCCCAGCGCGGGAAACACGGCCATCGCCACCAGCATCGCCAAGGGCAGCTGGATGCCGCTCCAGTTGGCGGCGTTGGCCTCGGGTTCGGTGCGGCGCTCGACGGTGGTGCGGCGCTGCCCCAGCAACTTCAGCTCGTCGTCGACAATGCCCAGGATCTGCTCGGCCGTGAACGCCGCCCGGGCACGCGCGCGGCCCGGATCGAGCGCATAACGCGCTGGCGATGCGCCGGTGGCCGGGGCAAAAGGCGCCAGTGCCGCAAGGGGCGGGGTGTCCGGTTGCGGCAGCTCGAGGGTGCCGCTGAACGGGTCCAGCACCTTGGCGCCGTCGCGATAGCCGCTGCGATCCTTGTCGGGCACGAGCACCGCCTCGAGGGCCAACTCGTCGAGCAGCCAGGTGCGTTCGGCGCTCCAGTCGGCCCACATCGACATCAGTTCGCTCAGGTAAGCCGCTGAAAAGCGCGCCGCCACCCATTGCGTCAGCGGGTTCGACGGCGCGGCCAGTTCAGCGCGCACCTGCGCGCTGAGCGCCTCGCGCTGGCCGAGCTCGATCATGCCGGCGAAGGCTTCGGCAAACTGCAGCATCGCCGGATAGGCCAGCAGCGTCGCCTCGCCCAGCGGCCGAAACCCCGGCGCGCACCAGGCCGAGCCGCTGGAGGCAGCCGGGCTCGAAGCGCCCAGCGTCACGTAGATCGGCGCATCCGTCAGCGCCGATCGACGCAAGGCATAGAGCGTCGGCGCCGAAGCGGCAGCTGTCGCCTCCACCGTCGCCTGGGCCTCGCGCAGCCGCTGCTCGTAGTGCAATCTCAGTCGATCCTCCAGGCTGGCGACGCCGGCGTCGTTGATGCACAGGCTGGACAGCCACTCGACCGACCGAGCCTCGACGTAGCGCTGTCGACGGCCGGGCGAACCGAAGGGCCCCTGCGCGTCGGCCAGCGCGGTGGCGCGTTCGGCGCCTTGCTTCCAGAAGGCAATGGCGGCGTCGATCTGTGCCAGCTCTTCCAGCACGGCGCGGCGCTGCAGCCCGGCGTAACCCGCCGCCAGCAGCACCACGAAGCAGACCACGAAGGCCACCGTGGCCAGCCGGTTGCGCGCCTTCTCGATCGGGTGCGCGTCGGGGTCGGGCGTGGTGAAGTCATCGCTCATCGTTGCCCTTCAGGGGTGGGCGCGACACAGTGTCGCCGATCACGCGTTCGCGCCACCGCCCGGCGGTGGCTACACTGCGCCGATCGCTGCTGCCTCGGTGCACCATGCCCGTCATCGCCATCAATCACCCGCTCGTGCAGCCACAAGGTCGGGCTGCTGCGCGAGCAGGACATCTCGACGAAGAAGTTTCGCGAGCTGACGCACGAACTGGCGACGGCTTCTGGCCTACGAGGCCACTGCCGACTTCCCGCTCGAGACTGCCACGGTGACCGGCTGGAGCGGCCCGGCGGAGGTGCAGCGCATCAGCGGGCGCAAGGTGACGGTGGTGCCGATCCTGCGCGCCGGGCTGGGCATGCTCGACGGCGTGCTCGACATGATGCCCAACGCCAAGGTCAGCGTGGTCGGTGTCAGCCGCAACCACGAGACGCTTCAGCCGGAGAAGTACTTCGAGAAGTTCGTCGGCCACCTCGAGGAGCGCACCGCGCTCATCATCGATCCGATGCTCGCGACCGCAGGCTCGTTGATCGCGACGGTCGACCTGCTAAACGCCGCGGCTGCAAGGACATCCGCGCACTGGTGCTGGTCGCTGCGCCGGAGGGCGTCGCCGCACTGGAGGCGGCGCATCCCGACGTGCGTTGCTGGGCCGCGGCGATCGACAGCCATCTGAACGAGGTGGGTTACATCATTCCGGGCCTCGGCGACGCCGGCGACAAGATCTTCGGCACGAAGTAGACCGGTGCGTCAATCCGGGCTCGCGCTGCCGGCGCCCGCGGCGACAGTCGGCGGATGGCCCTTGTAGTGCGTCGCCAGGTAGATCTCGATGCGGCGCGTGCTGCGGCCGAAGGCCCGGGTCTGCACCACGTCAGCGAGTTCGACCGCGTCGAAGTAGGGTGCCAGGCGCTTCAGCTCGAGGTGCCCGTCCTGCTGGTCCGACAGCACGAGAATGCCGGTCTGGCCGGCCAGGTCGCCGTCGCGCGCGAAAGTGGTCGAACTGCAGCGCCGGCTCGCCGTAGATGTCCTGCGCGTAGGTGCGCTCATGCCCTGGCAGGTAGAAGTGCAGCAGCGAGCTGATCTTGTAGCTCGGCGAGAAGACGAACGACGCTTGCCCTTGCGCCTGCATGGCCTGCTGCTGGCGGCCGACGCGCAACGCGGCCTGTTGCCAGCCGCTCCAGGTGTTCAGATCGCCCAGCCACGGCAGGTCGGGCACGGCTGCGGCCGCCAGCGCCAGCATGACGATGCCGGCCGACGACGCCAACCCGAGCATGGCGCCGCGCCACGGCGCGCCCAGGCGCAGCCGCTGTCGCACGGCCAGGATGATCAAGGGCCAGAAGGCTGGAGCGGGCCAATTGATCTTGACCAGCGAGCGCAGGCTGACCAGCGTGAACAGCAACAACGGCACCAGCGCGCTGGTCAGCAGCAGGCGTGAGGCATCGTCCAGCCGCTGCGATCGCCAGGCTCGCGCGGCTTGCCACGGCACGGCCAGGGCGGCGACGAACAGGTAAGGCGTGACCATCAGCGATTGGGTGGCCAGCAACGTGATGAAGTAGCGCGGCTTCAGGCCGTGCATGTGCCCGACACGGCGACCGCTCTGGAAGACGAAGGACGCCCAGTCATGTTGGGCGTTCCAGTAGATCACTGGCGTGAAAAGCAGCAGCGCCAGCAACGTCGCCAGCCACGGCTGCGGCCGGCGCAGCCAGTGGCGCTGGCTCGGGCCGAGCAGCAGGAACAGCAGTGCCACCGGCAACAGCAGCACGGCCGTGTACTTGCCCAGCAAGGCCACGCCAGCGAAGGCGCCGGTGGCGAGCCACCAGCGCGTATCGCCGCAGGCGCAGGCGTGCCACAGCGCCCAGACCGTGCCGACCCAGCCGAAGAGCAATGGGCCGTCCGGTGTCGGCCCGATGCCGAAGGCCTGGTAGACCACGGTCAGGTTCAGGACCAGCAACGACCAGAAGGCCAGGCGCCGGTCGTTGAACAGGGTGAGCACCAGTCGCGCCCAGAGCAGGTTCCAGCCCAGCGACCAAGCCACCGCCGCCGCCTTGATGCCGAAAGCGCTCTGCCCGAAGATCGCGGTGCTGAGCGCGATGCCGTAGGCTGCCAGCGGCGGATGGTCGAAGTACGACCAGTCCAGATGGCAGCTCCAGGTCCAGTAGTACGCCTCCTGGGGCAGCAGCGGCACGGTGGCCGCCAACAACAGTCGCAGCAACGTGAAGCCCAGGATCAGCGCGCCCACGCCAATTTCGGAGCGGGCCGCGCCGGCGGCGAGCGGCGGTGGTGCCGCGGCTTCGCGTTGCACGGGTGACGGCGCGGTCAAGCCGACACCACCGCGGCGAGGCGGCAGGTCGATGAAGCGCAAGCAGGGTTCATGGCCAGCGCGCAGTCTGCAAGGCGTTGCCTTAGCGCGCCCTTAAAGACAACTGCGTCGCGCCCGCTAAGCAGCGCTTAAGCACGCAGCCGCGACAGTGGTGCGACTGGCCACACCGGCATGTATCGAGGTCGCAGCCCCTCGATCCTTCGATGAGCAACCTGCATCTCTTTGCGCTGATCAACGCCGGGCCGGGCCTCGGCGCCGTGCCGCTGGCCATCGCCCGCTTTGTGGCCACGCAGACCAATTCACTGGTGCTGGCGGCGTTGGCCTTCGTCTGGGTGCGCGGCGCCCACACGGTGCGACGCGAGTTGCTCGAGATGATGCTCGGCTTGGCCATTGCCAGCGCGCTCGCGCAGGCGGTGATGCATCTGTGGCCGCAGCCTCGCCCGGCGATGCTGCATCTGGGCACGCAGTACCTCGAGCACGCGGCCAGCCCGGGCCTGCCCAGCCATCACGTCACCTTCCTCTGGGCCCTGGGCTTGGGCGCACTGGCTACGCGCCGGCTGGCCGTGCTGGGCCCGCCGCTGCTGTTGGCTGGCCTGGCCGTGGGTTGGAGCCGCGTCTTTCTCGGCGTGCACTTTCCCTACGACGTGCTCGCGGCACTGCCGGTTTGCGGCATCGGCGTGGCGGCGGCACGAGGCTTGCGCCGCGTGGCATGGCCGGCCTATGGACGCATCCTGTTGCTGTATCAGCGCATCGATCGCTGGCTGGCGTCCGGGATCGCGCCAGCGCGGCAAGCCTGACGCGCCGATCACGCGCCTGCCCGAAGAAGCGGCTCAGCGCACTGTCGCCGCCTGCGCGCCGATCCACTCGTCGATGGCCTGCTCCAGCAGCGGCAGCGGCAACGCCCCTTGGTCGAGCACGGCCATGTGGAAGCGCCGGATGTCGAAGCGTGGCCCGAGCCTGGTTTGGGCGCGATCGCGCAACTCGATGATCTTCAACTCGCCGATCATGTAGGCCAGCGCCTGCGCCGGCCAGGAGCTGTAGCGATCGACTTCCGAAGTGGCGAAATCGAGATCCACGCCGGTGCGCTCGACCAGAAAATCGATGGCCTGCTGGCGGCTCCAGCCGAGCGCGTGGATGCCGGTGTCCACCACCAGCCGTGCCGCGCGAAAGGCCTGCCACTGCAGGTGACCGAAGCGACTGGCCGGATCCTTGTACAGGCCCAGGCCGAAGCCCAGGGTTTCGGCATACAGCGCCCAACCTTCGTCATAGACGGTGAATTCGGCGCTGCGTCGGAATTTCGGCAACCCATCCAGCTCCGCAGCGCGGGCCGCTTGCAGGTGGTGCCCCGGCACCGCCTCGTGCGCCACCAGCGTTTCCATGCCCCAGGTGGGGCGTTCGGCAACTGCCTTGACATTGGCGTTGAACCAGCCGGCCCGGCTGCCGTCCAGCGTGGGCGCGCTGTAGAAGTCGGCCTCGTCCTTGTCGTAATGCGCCGGCATGGCGCGCACGCCGTAGGGAATGCGCGGCAGTTCGGCAAACAGTTTCGGCAACTCGGGGTCGATGCGCTTGGCGATGTCGCGATAGGCGGCGAGCAGGGCTTCGGGCGTGCCCAGAAGGTATTTCGGGTCGCTGTTCAGTTGCTGGATCCTGGCGGCGAAATCGCCGCTCAACCCGGCCGCCTCGAGGGCGAGTTCCATCTCGGCGCGCAGCCGGTGCAGTTCGCGCTGGCCGATGGCATGGATCTGGGCTGGGCTCAGCGCCGTGGTGGTGTGCCGACGCACCTGTGCGGCATAGACCTCGGGGCCCTGCGGGTAGTGCATCAGCGCGCCGTCGGCCGGTGCGGCCGGCAGGTACTCGCGGGCCACGAAGTCGCGCAAGCGGCGCAGCGCCGGCAGCAAATCCTGCTCGATCGTCGACAGCCCTTGCGTGCGCAAGCCGGCCTGCGCGGCGCTGCCGATGCCCTGGCCCATGCGCAGGAAAGGTTCGAAGAACGGACCTTGCTCGATCGGCGTGGCCAGTTGCTCGTCGAGCTGCATCAGCACACGCTCAAGCACCGGCCGCGACGGCACCCAGTGCAGCGTCAGGCTTTGCCGCAACTGCGCCAACTCCTGCTCCATGCGCTTCGGGAAGGCTTGCATGCGCGCCAGCAACTGGCGCGCCTGGGGCTCGGTGTCCATCGGCATCGTCTGCAGCAGTTGGGCAAAATCGGTGTGCAGGCCGCCGCCGGCGCCCAGCGTCATGCTGCGAAAGCCGAGGAAGGGCTCCAGGTTCAGCCATTCCTGCTCGGTGAAGATGAACAGGTCGAGCGACATGCGTTCCTTGGCCGACAGTGCCTCCCGCGGCACGCGCCGCGCCTGCGCCAGTGCGTCACGGTTGGCGTCGAACTCGGCCGCGAGGGCCGTCGCGGAAGCGTCACGAAGACGGTCACCGTAGCGGTGGTCGCCGATTTCGCTGGCCCATTCGGGATAGGTGCGCATCTGCTGCTCCCAGCGGACGTCGAACACCGCCTGCAGCGCGGCACCGGCATGGGTGTTGGTGGCGGCGTCGGCGGCTACGGCGGCGCGGGCCGCAAGCAACAGCGCCAGGGCCAGCAGCAGGCCGAGGCAGCGGGCCGGATTCAACAGCGACGGGCATGGCATCGTCGGACTCGAGGTAGGCCGCGGAAGTAGCGCGGGACACGATGCTACGTTTTCCGGCGTGGATGGCTGTCCGGACGTCCCCAGCATTGGCGAGGTCGTCCGACGCCGGTTCAGAACGGCGCGTCGCAGCGCAGATGCACGTCTTGCCCGCCATTCGGGTGCCGCAGGCACAACGCGTTGGCATGGAGCAGCAGCCGCTCGGCGCGGCCGCACACCGCGGCGGCGGCATACAGCGCATCGCCCAGGATCGGGTGGCCGAGGCTCGCCAGATGCACGCGCAGCTGGTGTGTGCGTCCGGTGATCGGGCGCAGCGCCACCCGACTGGTGTCGCGGTGCGCGTCATGACCCAGCAGCAGCCACTCCGTCAACGCCGGTTTGCCGTGAGACCTGTCCACCTTTTGCAGCGGCCGGCGCGGCCAATCGGCGCTCAGCGGCAGCTCGATGCGTCCGCTTGGCGCCGGCAGGCGGCCGGCCACCACGGCAAGGTAATGCTTGTGCACTCGACGCGCGGCGAAGGCTTGGCTCAGCGCTCGCTGGGCTTCGGCACCGCGGGCAAACAGCATCAGCCCAGAGGTGGCCATGTCCAGCCGATGAACGATGCGCGCGTCGGGCCAGCGCGCCTGCACGCGGCGGCTCAGGCAATCCTGCTTGTCTTCGCCGCGGCCCGGCACCGCCAGCAGGCCGGCCGGTTTGTCTATGGCGATCAGGGACTCGTCGGCCCAGAGCACTTGCAGGTCGTCGCGATGCGGCATGGTCAAGAAAAACGGCACCCCATGGGGTGCCGTGCGAGAGAGGGTGACTCGAAGATCAGCGGCCGTAGACCTTGCCGAACAGTACCCAGGTCTTGCCGTCGAAACTTGGCCAACTGCTCGCGCTCGATCGGGATAGAAATCGTCCGGCGCTGGTCTTGACGTTGACGCCCGGCAGCAGCATCGGCAGCGTCGATGTCCAGGCTGGCCGCCTGCTTCATGACGTTCTCGCGCGTCAGGTCGTCGCCGCACTGTTTCAGCACCTGCACCATCGTCTGCGCCGCGCCGTAGCCGTAGACGTTGAAGCTGCTCGTTCAGGTCGCCGTCGGGCAATACTTCTTCATCCAGGCCAGCCAGTCGTCGTACTCCTTGTCCTTCTGCCATTGCGGGTCGGTCGGGTCCTTGATGTACTGCGCGGTGATGATGCCGATCGATGTTCTCCAGCCCGGCGGGCTTCAGCACCGAGCCGACCGAGCTCGACACGTTGTTCAGGTAGTGCACCGGCTTCCAGCCGATTTCGGCGGCCTTCTTGATCGCCTGGGCCGCGAATTTCGGCGTGGTGATGTTGAAGAAGACGTCGGCGCCCGGACGCCTTCAGCGACACGATCTGGCTGTCGACCGTCGGGTCGGTGACCTCGTAGGTGAGCCTTGGCGACGATCATCGTCTTGGCCTTGTCGCCCAGCCCGTCCTCGAAGCCCTTCAGGTAGTCCTTGCCGTAGTCGTCGTTCTGGTAGAGCACGCGCGATCTTCGCGTTCGGCTTGGTCTCCAGGATGTGCTGCGGCGTAGATCTGCGCCTCGGCCTGGTAGTTCGGCTGCCAGCCGATGGTCCACGGGAAGTTCTTCGGGTCGCCCCACTTGGTGGCGCCGGTGGCGACGAACAGCTGCGGCACCTTCTTGGCGTTCATGTACTTGTGGATCGCCGAGTTGGTCGGCGTGCCGAGCGAGTTGAAGATGAACAGCACCTCTTCCTGCTCGACCAGCTTGCGCGCCTGCTCCACGGTCTTGGCCGGGTTGTAGCCGTCGTCGACTGATGAACTTGATCTTGCGGCCGTTGACGCCGCCCTCGTCGTTGACCTTCTTGAAGTACGCGCGCGATCGCCTTGCCGATCGTGCCGTAGGCCGAGGCCGGGCCGGAGTACGGGCTCGATGCTGCCGATCTTGATTTCCTTGTCGGTGGCGCCCGGGTCGTATTTTTTCTGCGCCAGCGCCGTGCCGGCTGAGAGCCACGGCGGCAGGCCGGCCACCGACCAGAGTGATGGTCTTGAGTTTCATGTCGTTCAGTCTCCTTTGGTGAAATGAGGTTGCAGAATCATGCGCCGAGCTCCCGGCGGTTGCTCGGGTCAACCCGCGCTCTCGCGGCGCAACCGCGCCCACAGCCTGATGCAGCCCGCCCATCACGCCCGAGGGCATCAGGTACATCAGACCGATCAGGAGCACGCCGTAGATGGCGGCCGGCGCGGACTTGGAAAGCTCGTCGGCGATGTTCGGCACGAACTGGATAAACAGCCCGCCGAAGATCGCGCCCGGGATCGAGGCCAACCCGCCGACCACCACGCCGACCAGCAGGAAGATCGACAGGATGACGGTGAAGCTGTCGGGTGACACGATACTCCACGGCGATGCCGCCCAGCGCGCCGGCCAGACGCCGGTGAACGCCGGCCGAGACGCCGAAGGTCAGCGATCTTGAACACCGGCAGATCGATGCCCATCGCGGTCGGCCGCGATCGGGTGGTCGCGAATCGCCATCAGCGCCCGGCCGACGCGGCCGCGCAGCAGGTTCCAGGCCAGCAGGAACATCAGCGACCGTGACGACAGCGTGAAGAAGTACAGCCAGCGGTCCGGGCTCAGTGGCTGATCGAACAGCCGGAATTCGAACGGCGGATCGCGGCTTGATCAGCACGATGCCCTGCACGCCGCCGGTCCAGTGCTCGATGCCCTTGTACTTGAGCAACTGCGGCACCGCCACCGCCAGCGCGAAGGTGGCCAGCGCCAGGTAGTGGCCCGGCCAGCCGCAGCGCGGGAAAGCCGACAGCGAAGCCGAAGCACGAAGCACACCACGAAGGCCGCCGGCAGCGTGGCCCAGTAGGGCACGCCGAAATGGTCCATCAGGATCGCCGCGGTGTAGGCACCGAACGCGTAGAACGCGCCATGGCCGAGCGAGAACTGGCCGTTGAAGCCGGTGAGGATGTTCAGCCCCAGCACCGCCACCGCATAGACCATCACCAGGTTGAGCTGGAACACGCGGTAGTTCTTCAGCAGGAAGGGCAGCACCAGCAGCGCGACGAGCACCACGCGCGCTGCCGATCCAGAACCATTTGCGATCGATGCGGGGTGCTCATACGCGCGTCACCACATGCTTGCCGAACAGGCCGTTCGGCTTGAGCGTCAGCGTCGGCGACGATCAGCACCAGCGCGACAGTGAGCTTGAGTTCGGTGCCGATCACATAGGCGCCGAGCAGGTTCTCGAGCACGCCGACGATGAAGCCGCCGAGCACCGCGCCCCAGGGGTTGTCGATGCCGCCCAGCAGCGCCGCGGCAAAGCCGTAGAGCAGGATGCCGAGCATCATGTTCGGGTCGAGGAAGACGACCGGCGCGATCATCATGCCGGCCACCGCGCCGATGGCCGCCGCCAGGCCCCAGCCCAGCGCCAGCATCCACGACACGCGGATGCCGACCAGCCGCGCCGAATCGGGGTTCTGCGCCGCCGCGCGCATCGCCAGCCCGAGCGGCGTGAAGCGGAAGAACGCGAACAGCGCCAACAGCACCACCAGCAGTCACGCCGACCGAGCCGAGCTGGTGCGCCGAGAAGTACTTGCTGGCCAGCAGCGGAGTCTTCGGGGAAGGGGCTGGGGAAGGACTTGATGGTGTGGTCGAAGAACCAGCCCGAACAGGCGTTGAAGATCAGCAGCAGGCCGATGAAGACGATGACGTTGGTCAGCACCGGCGCGCTGCTCCAGCGGCCGCAGCACGACACGCTGGATGACCAGACCGCCGGCGAAGGACAGCGCCAGCGTCAGGAAGAACGCGGCCCAGTAGGGCATGCCGTGCTCCATCAGCGTCCAGGCAACGAAGGTGCTGAAGGTGGCCATCTCGCCCTGGGCGAAATTGATGTGGTGCGTGGACTGGTAGATCATCACCAGCGCCAGCGCGACCGAGCCGTAGATCACGCCGTTGGCCAGGCCGGAAAAGATCTGATGCAGGAAGCCTTCCATGCGCCGGTTCCTCAATAGCCCAGGTAGGCGCGGCGCACCGATTCGTCGTTCTTGATGACCTCGCTCGGGCCGTGCAGCGCGACGCGGCCGGTTTCCAGCAGGTAGGCGTGGTCGGCCAGGTCGAGCGCCAGCGAAGCGTTCTGCTCCACCAGCAGCATGCTCACGCCGTCTTCCTTGTTGATGCTGCGCATGATGCGGAAGATCTCGGCGACGATCAGCGGCGCCAGGCCGAACGAAGGTTCGTCCAGCAGCAGCAGCTTGGGCCGCAGCATCAGCGCGCGGCTGATGGCCAGCATCTGCTGCTCGCCGCCCGACAGCGTGCCGGCCTGCTGATGGCGACGCTGCTTCAGGATGCGGGAAGCGCGTGAACATGTGCTCCATGTCCTGCGCCAACTCGGCCTTGTCGCCGCGCGCGTAGGCGCCGAGCTGCAGGTTTTCCTCGACCGACAGGCCGGTGAAGGTGCCGCGACCGTCGGGCACATGCGCCACGCCCATGCGCACCACGCTTTCAGTCGCCTTGCCGACCAATTGCTGGCCGTCGAATTGGACGCTGCCGCTGGTCTTGACCACCTGGCACAGCGCTCGCAGCGTGGTCGTCTTGCCGGCGCCATTGGCGCCGAGCATGGCGGTGATGTGCCCGGCCTCGAGCGAAAAGTCCACGTCGTACAGCACCTGCGTCGCGCCGTAGGACGCGCACAGCTTGTTCACCTCGAGCAGCTTAGGCATCGGCCGGTGCCCCCAGGTAGGCCTCGATCACGTCCGGATGCTTCTGGATGTGCTGCGGGCGTGCCCTCGGCGATCTTGCGGCCGAAGTTCAGCGCCACGATGTGGTCGGAGACATCCATCACCAGACTCATGTGGTGCTCGACCAGCAGCACGGTGATGTGCAGCCGGTCGCGCGCGTCGCGGATCAGGCTGGCCAGATCGGCCAGCTCCTCGTGGTTCAGCCCGGCCGCCGGCTCGTCGAGCAGCAGCAGCTTCGGCTCGGCCGCCAGCGCGCGCGCGAACTCCACGCGCTTCTGGATGCCGAAGGGCAGGTCGCCGACAGGCTTGTTCTGGAACTGCGTCAGGCTCAGTTCATCCATGATCTTGGCGGCACGTTCGCGCAGGTTGCGCTCCTCGGCTCGCACGCTCGGCAGGCGCAGTGCGCTGGACAGGAAGCCCGAGGACGAACGGCAATGTGCCCCGACCATGACGTTCTCGCGCACGGGCATGCTGCGGAACATCGCCAGGTTCTGGAACGTCCGGCCCATGCCCAAGCCGGCGATCCGGTGCGTCGGCGTTTGGGTGATCGACCTGCCTTCGAACAGGATGTCGCCCGCCTGGTATTGGTACAGCCGGCTGAGGCAATTGAACAAGGTGGTCTTGCCGGCGCCATTGGGGCCGATCAGGCCGCAAATGTCCCCGCGCTTGACGTCGAAGCCCACGCCATCGAGGGCGACGATGCCGCCGAAACGTACGGTCACGCCGCGCACGCTGAGCAAGGGTTCGGTGCTGTCCGTCATGGGCTTTTCGAAGTTCTGCCGGGCCGCCGCCGGCGCGGTTGCCGCTGGCCGGGTGGTTTATAGGCTGCAACGGTGACGGCTGGCAATCAGAGCTTGCACTGTCCCTTTGGCGACGCTTGCTCGACCGCTGGATCGGGCCCGGGGTGGCGGATCGCTGCCGCAAGGTACAATCGCCGGACAGACATACACAAGACCGTTTGTTCAAGGTCTTCTCCGCTTCACCGCCAATGCCCTTGGCACTGGCCGGCCCGGTTCGAATCCCCCTGTTTGATGTTTCTTGAGTGTTTCTGTCCGGACCCCCGATGTCGGGGGTGCGGTGCTTCCGATTCTGTTTATCCCACTTGAGGAGTTCATTCATGGATACCCCCACCCAGACCGGCGTCGTCAAATGGTTCGACGATGGCAAGGGCTACGGCTTCATCACGCCTGAATCCGGCGGCAAGGATCTGTTCGCGCATTTCAGCGAGATCAAGACCGGCGCCGGCTTCAAGTCGCTGCAGGAAAACCAGCGCGTCGAGTTCGAAGTCAAGCAAGGCGCCAAGGGCCCGCAAGCGGCCAACATCCGCGCGCTGTAAGGCGCGTCGGCAGACAGGCGGCACCGCAGCGATGCGGTGCCGCTTTTCATTTCAGATCTCGATGTCGATGGCCAAGGCCTCGAGGAAGCGCGACACCATGTTGTAGCTGGCCACCGTCGCCGTCAGTTCGACCAGTTCGCGCGCATCGGTATGCCGCCGCACCGCATCGAACACGGGTTGCGGCACCTGCACCTGCAGCGTCATTGCCTCGGCATAGGCCAACACGTCGCGCGCACGCGCGTCGAACAGCGCCGAAGCGCGCCAATCGGGCAACCCGTCGATCTGCGCTTGCGACACGCCTTCGGCCAGCGCCACCGGCGCGTGCTGGGCGAATTCGTAGGGCGCGCGGTTCAGCACCGCCACCAGCAGGATCACCAGCTCGCGCAAGGCCCCGTCCAGCCGGGTCTGGCCGCGCATCGCGCCCATGAAGCGGTTCCAGCCGTCGGCCAGCGGCGGGCTGTGCAGCAACTGCTTGTCCAGGTTGAGCAACCTGCCGCCGCGTCGCTGCAACATGCGCTGCGCCAGCGCGGCATCGACGCCGGGTGAATCGGCGTCCAGGTCGGGCAATCGGGCCATCGTCTTCTTCCCTCCCGTCGGCGTGCCGTGAAAAGAAACGATACACGACGAAACCGGCGCGAAAGGACATCGCATCGCGGCCGCGGCACGATTGCTTCGTCCTCCACTCATCGGTCATCGACTGCCAAGGAACTTCATGAAACCCTGGATCAAACGCACCCTGATCGGCCTGTTCGGCGCCTCCATCCTCGTCGGCGGGCTTGCCGCCTGCGGCCACCGCCACCACGGCTGGGGAGGTGAGGCATGGAGCGCCGAAGATTCCGCCAAGTGGCGCGAGCGCCTGCTCGAGCGCGCGAGCAAGGAACTGCAACTCGACGCCGCGCAGACGCAGGCGCTGGGCGTGGTCTTCGACCGCCTGCGCGAGCAACGCAACGCGTTGGTGGCCGGCAACGCCAGGCCGCGCGACGAGCTGCGCGCATTGATGGCCACCGAGCATTTCGACAAGGCCCGCGCGCTGGCGCTGGTCGAACAGAAGACCGACGTGATGCGCAGTCAAACGCCGCAGACCATCGACGCGGTGGCCGCGTTCTACGACGGCCTGAAGCCCGAGCAGCAACAGAAGCTGCGCGACTTCATGGCCAGACGTGGCCACGGGGGCTGGCGCTCCTGAAGGCGCCGTTGCATCGCGTTGCGGTGCATGGGACGATGGCGCCCGTGCACCGCATCCTGTTGATCGACGACGATGAACGGCTGGCGCCGCCGCTGGCGGCCTACCTGCAGCGCTTCGACATGCAGCTGGACAGCGCCACGCGGCCGAGCGCCGGGTTGGCGCAACTGCGCACGACGCGGTACGACGCCGCCATCCTCGACGTGATGCTGCCCGAGATGGATGGCTTCGAGCTGTGCCGCACGATCCGCAAGGACAGTGATGTGCCGATCATCATGCTCACTGCGCGCGGCGAAGTCATGGACCGCATCGTCGGTCTGGAACTCGGCGCCGACGACTACCTGCCCAAACCCTTCGAGCCGCGCGAACTGGCGGCGCGGCTGCAGACCATTCTTCGCCGCGCGCGGGCACCTTCGGCCGACGATGCCGCCGATTGGCGCTTCGATGGCCTGCATATCGACCTGGCGCGCCGCCAGGTGCGGCGCCTGGATGAATTCGTCGAGCTCACCGGCACCGAATTCGAGCTGCTGGTGCTGCTCGCGCGCACACCGCAAAAGGTCTTCCATCGCGATGAGATCCTCAACCGGCTGCGCGGTCACGAAGCCGAACTGCACACGCGCGCGGTGGACATCCTGATCAGCCGGCTGCGCAAGAAGCTCGAGCCGCTGGACTGCATCAAGACGCTGCGCAACGCCGGCTACGCCTTTGCCGGGGCACGGGTTTGAGCGCGACACGGTCGCGCCGCGGGGGCTGGCACCAGCGGGTGAGCCGCTCGCTGGGCATGCGCCTGATGTTGCTCTTCCTGCTGCTGGCGCTGGCGATGGCTGCCATCTTCCTGGCGGGCATGCAACGCGCGCTGTCGGGCGGGTGGAGCGGCGTCGTGCGGCCGCTGGTCAGCGACTACGTCGATCGGCTGGCCGCGGAAATCGGCAGCCCGCCGGACGTGGCGCGGGCCAAGGCGCTGGTGCAGCGGCTGCCGCTGTCGGTGCGCATCGACGGGCCGGCGGTGCAATGGGACTCGCAGCCGCAACGCCGCGCCTGGTTTGCCGATCGCCGGCACGATGGCGACGGCGACTGGCTGCTGCAGCGCCAAAGCGCCGACGGTCACCGCATCGTCTTCGGATTGGGCGATGGCGGCTGGGCGAGGCGCCCGCGCACCATCGGCTGGGTCACGCTGGGCGTCCTGCTGCTGCTGACGCTGCTGGCCTATGGCTACGTGCGGCATCTGTTCCGGCCGCTGGACGACATCCGCGCCGGCGCACTGCGCTTCGGCCAGGGGCACTTCGACACACCCATTCCGCAGCGCCGCGGTGATGAACTCGGCGAGCTGGCGGCGCAGGTCAACACCATGGCGCACGACCTGCACGCCATGCTCGATGCCAAACGCGGCCTGCTGCTGGCGGTGAGCCACGAGTTGCGCTCGCCGCTGACGCGGGCGCGATTGAATGCCGAGCTGGTCGCGCCGGGCGGCGAGCGCGATGCGCTGTTGCGTGACCTGGGCGAAATGCGCGAGCTGATCAATGACCTGCTGGAAAGCGAGCGGCTGGCCGCTGGCCACGCCGCGCTGTTGCCGCAGCCGACCGAGCTGAACGCGCTGGTGCGCGAGCTGGTGGCCGAGCAGTTCGCCGACACGGGCCTGCAACTGGTCCTGGCCGAGGCCTTGCCTGCGTCCTCGATCGACCCGGTGCGGGTGCGCCTGGCGCTGCGCAACCTGATCGACAACGCATTGCGCCACAGCCCGCCCTCGGCACCGCCGCCGCAAGTCAGTACGGCCTTGCGCGACGGCGCGCTGCAACTGCAGGTGCGCGACTTCGGCACCGGGGTCGAGGCGGCGCAGCTGCCGCACCTGAGCGAGGCCTTCTACCGCGCCGACGCCGCCCGGCAACGCAGCACCGGCGGCGTCGGCCTGGGCCTGTATCTGTGCCGGCTGGTGGCGCAGGCGCACGGCGGTGCGCTGCAACTGCGAAACGCCCAACCGGGGCTGCGGGCGACGCTGAGCCTGCCGCTGCGCGGCGCCACTTGAGCCTGCGCGATCAGCCTTCGATGCGCCCCAGCCGCACCATCGTCGTGCCCACCTTGAGGTGCGCCGACGACGGCATCACCAGCACGGTGTTGTCATAGGGCGCACGAATGCTCAGCTCGCCGTCGGTGGCGATCAACTCGCCGGCCCGGGCCAAGACCTCCAGGCCCTGAAATTCACGCGCAAAGCGGAAATCCAGGCTGCGCGCGACGACGGCCTCGGTCACGCGCACCAGTTGCTGGCGCGGCGGCGGCACGCGGCCGATGCGTTGCAATTGCGGCTGCACGAAGGCGGCGGGCAATGCGCCGCAGTGGCCGAGAAAGCGCAGCAGCGTGTCCAGCGCCACCGCTTCGGCAGCGGCCTCCCAGTGCTGGCCGCATTCGATCAACAGTGCGGTGCGCGGGCTGTCGGGGTCGCCGAAGCCACCGCGCTCGATCATGCGCAGCCCGGCCGGGTGGCCGGTGTCGATGAGCAGCACTTCGGGCACCGCCAGGCGTCGCGCCAGTGCCGCGCCCTTTTCGCCGCCGCGGCCGCTGGCGCCGCAGACCATCAGCGGCTTGCACGCCTCGTGCATCGAGTGCAGGTCGAGCAGCATTTCGGCGTCATCGACGAAGGGCTGCAATTCGCGCGCGCGCCGCAGCTCGATCGAATCGCGCGTGCCGAACAACGTCTCGTCGGCCCAGACGCGGTTGAAGTCCTCGTCGGCGTAGCGGCTGCGGTCCGGGTCCTGCGGGTTCCAGCGCGCGAAGGCGGCGACGTTGCCGAAGGCCAGCGTCAGCCGGCCCAGCGGCACCGACCAATGGCGTTGTTCGGACAGCAGCCAGTCCAGCGCCAGCGCACCGCAAATCTCGTTGCCATGCGTCAGCGCCTGCACCATGACCTTCGTGCCGGGGCGTCCGGAGTCGAAGCTCCAGACATAAGGGGTGCCGGTATTGCCGGCGGCCCAGCGCGAAATGTCGGGGGCTTGCAACTCGATCGGGCGGGGAGGGCTCATGGTCGACGCATTTCTCGGCTGGACATGAAAAAGCCCCGCACGGGCGGGGCTGTTCGGGCGGCGCGGCAGGCCTTTCAATGGCGTTGCTGGATGCCGGCGATGGCCCATGACGGACTGTCGCCCCAGCGCACCAGGTGCCAGATTTCGTCGAAGTCCTCAGTCGGCGCGGCGGCTTCTTCGCGGATCTGGCCGTGGAAGCGCACGCTGACCACCTGGCGCTCGCCTTCGTTTTCCAGGTCCAGCACCTCGGCATCGACCTTGACCACGTCGGTGGCCTGGGCCTTGCCCTGCCGGTCCTGCAGTTCGAGCCGGGCCACGGCGAACATCTCCGGCGTGGTGAAGCTGCGCAGGTCGTTCAAGTCGCCGGCATCGTTGGCCGCCTGCATGCGGATGAAGATCATCTTGGCGATGCGCTCGAAGGCCTCGGCGTCGAAGTCGGACGGCAGGTTTTGCGGGCGGCTGATGGTCTGCGCGCCCAGCGGGCCCAGCACGGTGCGGCCGTCGGCCGCCAAGGTCGCCCCAGGCGTCGCCGGGGTTTCGATCCGGCGCGGGTTGGCATCGGCTTCGGCCGGCACCAGCTTGTCCCAGGCCGGCTTGGTCCGACCTGGGCTGGCTCCGGCGCCGGCATAAGCGCCCGGCTGCGAAGTGTTGGCGCCACCGCTGCGGCGCATGAGGAAGCGGATCGCGAACACGGCCGCCATCACCAGCAGTGCCAGCATCAGGAAGTTGCCGAAGGCTTCGCCCAGCCCCAGGTGACTCATCAGTGCGGCGATGCCCAAACCCGCGGCCAGGCCGGCGATCGGGCCCATCCAGTTTCGCTTGCCCGCGGCTGCGGCGGCGCCGCCGGCGGCGTGGGGCGACGCGTTCGGCGTGGCCTGTTGCTGGCGCGCGGGATTGGCCGGCAGGCTGCGCTGCATGCCGCTGGAAGAACCACCGCCAAAGCGCTTGGCATCCGAGACCAACGGCGCCACGGCCAGGGTCGAGGCCAGCCCACCGCCACAGCGAACAACCAGTTCTTCATCGCGAATCCTTTTTCATGGTTCAACCACATCGCCTGCAGAGGCAGGATCCGGGTGCGTCAGCGCACGAGTATCAGCCTTGCCCGAACCCGGCCTCGTCTTTGAGGGAGGGCGGGTGTGCAAAGTTCCCCGTCCGCCCCCGGATTGTCGTTGGCGGCTTCGGTCGCGCCTCCCGGGGCGGATGTGGCGCGCACGCGGATCTCGTCTGTGCCAGCACCACCCTTGCCCGCGCGCAACTTGCAGCGTCTTTCGCTGTTCGGGCACGCCGTCCACCTGCACCAGGCCCTGCGCGACCATCGCCTTCGCCGGCCACCGCTTGCGCGGCGCCGTGGCCTTGAGCAACGCGTCGAGCGTGATGTAATCGCCGCGCAGCGTGAATTCGATGCGCTGCATCAGCCGGCTGGGCCCGGGCCGAGCTCAACTCGGCGCCAGCAGCGCATACGAATGTCGGCGCACGCTTGGGTCGTGCGCCCATGTGTTGACGACGATTCATCCAGACCGAACGTCTGGCAAGGCACGCAACATGTCGCCCACCTGTGCTGCCGTGCCGACCAGTGCTTTGCGTTGCGTGGCTTCGACGTGGGCCGTTCATGCGTCGCTGAAACCTTGTGCGGCGATGCTCGTCGGGTGAGCGCAGCGGGCCCAGCGCGCCGCGCATGCGGTCCACCCGCCAGCGGTCGCGGCTGAGCGCCAGGTGCCGGGCTTGCGCTTCGCTATCGGCGGCGAGCGCCCAGACGCAGATGGTCGGCTTGCGGCACCGGGTGGCGGTCACTCGGTTTGTACAGCGAGTGGTAAAGCTCGAGCGCCTGCTCGGCACCCTGGCCGTCGGTGAAGAAGTAGGCAAAGGCATAGGGCAGGCCGAAGTGCGCCGCAAGTTGCGCGCCGTAGTCCGAGCTGCCGAACACCCACACTTCGGCAGGTGCGGTCCGCGCGGGTGTGCGATGACGCCGTGGTGCGGTTGCCCCGCCGTCCACCATTGCAGGTCGCGGATCTGCTGCGGGAAGTTCTCGGCCGCCGCGTAGGCGATCGGGTTGAGCAACTGTGCCGTGCGCATGTCGGCGCCGGGGGCCCGTCCGACGCCCAGGTCGATGCGCCCCGGCGCCAGCGCTTCGAGCACGCGGAACTGTTCGGCCACCTTCAGCGCCGAGTAGTGCGGCAGCATCACGCCGGCGCTGCCGATGCGGATGCGCTGCGTGCGTGCGGCGATGGCCGCCATCAGCACCTCGGGTGCGGTGCCGACGATGGTCGCGAGGCTGTGGTGTTCGCTCAGCCAGAAGCGGTGGTAGCCCAGCTGCTCGCAGTGAGCCGCGAGTTCCAGCGTGTCGCGGATGGCGGCGTCTTCGCTGGAACCGCTGAGCGAGATCGATTGGTCAAGGACTGACAGCTTCATGCCGCGAGGATGCCACGGCCAGGTTCGACCTCACTGGCCACTGGCTTCGCCGCAGCCGCGGCGCGGATCATGTCGGCCGCCTTCTCCGCGATCATGATCGTCGGCGCGTTGGTATTGCCGCTGATCAGCCGCGGCATGATCGAGGCGTCGACCACGCGCAGGCCCTGCATGCCGTGCACACGCAGTTGCGCATCGACGACATCCTTCTGCCCCTTGCCCATGCGGCAGCTGCCCACCGGGTGGTAATCGGTGTCGGCGTGCTTGCGGATGAACTGCTCGATCTGCTCGTCGTCTGCGCGGCGGCCAGGCTGGGCAGTTCCTTGCCGCCCAATTCGACAATGCCGGCTGGGCCATGATGCGGCGCAGCTGCTTGAAGCCCACGATCACCGTGTCCATGTCGCTGCGCTCGCCAAAGAAGTTCGGGTCGATCAGCGGCGCGCTTGAATGGGTCGGCGCCGGCCAGCTTCACGCTGCCTCGGCTGGCCGGGCGCAGCAGGCACACATGGCAAGAATAGCCGTGGCCGAACATCGTCTTGCGGCCGTGGTCGGCAAGCTTGCCGATGACGAAGTGCAACTGCAGGTCGGGCAGTGCCGCGTCGGGGTGGCTCTTGATGAAGCCGCCGGCTTCGGCAAAGTTGGTGGTGAGCATGCCGCGGCGGTGGTTGCGCCACTCGAAGATGCCCTTCAGCGCATGCATCGCGCCTGTCAGAGACAGGCCGAAAGTATCAGTGAGCTTCGGCGCGTCGATCACCTGCACCAGGTTGATGTGGTCGTGCAGTGTTCGCCCACGCCAGGCAGGTCGTGCTGCACGCCAATGCCGTGGGCCTGCAACTGCGCGCCCGGGCCGATGCCCGACAGCATCAGCACCTGCGGCGATTGCAGCGCGCCCGCACACAGCAACACCTCGCGCGTGGCCTTCAGCTGTTTCAACTCGCCGCTGGGCCCGCCGATGCGCACTTCCACGCCCACCGCGCGCTTGCCTTCCAGCAGGATGCGGGTGGTGTGCGCGTCGGTGATGACCTGCAGGTTGCTGCGGCCCAGGTTCGGCGTCAGGTAGCCCTTGGCCGCGCTGAAGCGCTCGCCGTTCTTGTGCGTCACCTGGTACATGCCCACACCTTCCTGCGTGGGCCCGTTGAAGTCGGGATTCGCCACGAAGCCGGCCTGCTGCGCCGCCTCGACGAACAGCGGCCCGAAGCGGTTGGGGCTGCGCAGGTCCATCACGTTCAGCGGCCCACCGGTGCCGTGCAGCGCACTGGCGCCACGTTCGTTGTGCTCGGCTTTCAGGAAGTACGGCAACACGTCATTCCAGCCCCAGCCGGGGTTGCCTTGCGCCGCCCAGTGTTCATAGTCCTCGCGCTGGCCGCGGATGTAGATCATCGCGTTGATCGAGCTCGACCCGCCCAGCACCCGCCCGCGCGGCTGGTAGCCCAGCCGGCCATTAAGCCCGGGCTGCGGCACGGTGTCGAAGCCCCAGCTGGCCTGGCCGTTCTTGGCCAGCAGCACCAGGCCGGCCGGGCAGTGGATCAGCACGCTGCTGTCCACCGGGCCGGCTTCGAGCAGGCAAGACCTTGACGTTGGCGTCTTCGCTCAGGCGCGCGGCCAGCACACAGCCGGCCGAGCCGCCGCCGATGATGATGTAGTCGTACACGGCAGTTCTTTCGTCGCACCGCAGAGCGGCCGCATTGAAGGAGAAGGCGCCGATGGTAGCGGCCGCCGGGTGGCGCAATCTAGGCGAACCGCTCCAGCGCGGGGCAGGGAAAACGCTCAGCGCAAGGGCATGTCGAGCAGTGCTTCCAGCTCGCTCAGCGCCTGCGCGGCGGATTCGACCTTGATGGTGCGCATGCCCATGGCGCGCGCCGGCTTGCAGTTGATGCCCAGGTCGTCCAGGTAGACGCAAGCCTCGGGCGCCACGCCCATCAATTCGCAGGTATGCTGGTAGATGCGCGGGTCGGGCTTGCGCAGGTTCAGCTTGCTCGATTCGACCACATGTTCGAACAGCGCCATGATCTGCGCGACCTGCGCGGCGCGCTCTGGAGAACGCGTCATCGACGGGCCATGCCCGGCGGGCATGTTGTTGGTGATGCAGGCGATGCGGAACTTCGACTTCACGCGCTTCAATGCCTCGACCATCTCGGGGCGCACCTCGCCGCTGATCAGCTCGAGACCTTGCTTCCCGACAGTTCGCCGCCGAGGGCCTTCGCTTCGGCCTCGAACAGCGACGGCGAACTGTGCATGAATCGATCTCGCCGCGCTCCATGCGCGCCCACGCGTTGTGTCGGGGTTGCGCGCATTGATGCGGCGGATGAAGTCGTGCGGCAGGCCAGCTTCGGCCTCGTAGCGGTTGAAGGCTTCGAACGGGCTCGACAGGATCACCCCACCAAAATCCCACAGGACGGCTTGAACATTCATCTGCACGCGCTCCCCGGTCATGCGGGGCAGTATGCCAGGGGGCGCGCCGCAGCCGTGCCGCGCTGGCGACAGGCACGCGTTAGCATGCGGCGCACGTGAAATCCGGTCCGCGACCCGCGCGCTGAATGGAGACATCGCATGCTGATCTTCCGCCCGCTCTTCGACCCCAGCTCCTCCACCTGGAGCTACCTGCTCGGCGACCGTGCCAGCGGCGAGGCGCGTGCTCATCGACCCGGTGTTCGAGCAGGCGCGGCGCGACCAGACGCTGATGCGCGAACTCGGCCTGACGCTGAAATGGACGCTGGAAACGCACGTGCATGCCGACCATGTCACCGGCGCCTGGCTGCATCGTCAGCGCCTGGGCAGTGGCATCGCGCTGGCGGCGGACGGCGGGCGCAAGCGGCGCCGACCGGTGTTGCAGCCATGGCGAACGCGTGGCCTTCGGTGCCGCCACTGCAGGTGCGCGCCACGCCGGGCCACACCAGCGGCTGCCTGAGCTACGTGCTGGACGACCAGTCGCGCGTCTTCACCGGCGACTGCCTGCTGATTCGCGGTTGCGGCCGCACCGATTTCCAGCAAGGCGACACCGCCGCGCTGTACCGCTCGGTGCACCTGCAGCTGTTCACGCTGCCCGGCGACTGCCTGGTCTACCCGGGGCACGACTACAACGGCATGGGCGTGAGCAGCATCGGCGAAGAGCGGCGTTCAATCCGCGCCTGGGCGGGGAGGTGGGCGAAGGCCGATTTCGCCGGCTTCATGCAGCACCTGGGGCTGCCGCACCCGAAGAAGATGGACCTGGCGGTGCCGGCCAACCTGCGCTGCGGTCAGCCCGCCGGCGACATCGAGATGCCGGCCGACCCGAGCTGGGCGCCGCTGAACTTCAGCATCGCCGGGCTGTGGGAAATCACGCCGCACGAGCTGACCGAGGTGGCGACCGCGTGCAAGTGCTGGACGTGCGCGAGCCGGAGGAATTCGAGCATTGGCTGGGCCACATCCGCGGTGCGCGCTGGTGCCGCTGGGCCAGCTGGAACGCGAGGCTGGGAACTGTCGCCGAGCAGGCCCATCGTCACCGTGTGCCGTTCGGGCGCGCGCTCGGCGCGCGCCGTGGCGATGCTGGCCAAGGCCGGCTTTGCTGAAGTGGCCAACCTGGCGGGCGGCATGCTGCGCTGGCGCGCCGAGGGCGGGGCCGTTCAGGCCGCGGGGGAATAGCGGCCAGGCGCGGTGCGACGGTCAGGCGCGCAGCCGCCGTGCGAAGGCCTCGGCCTGCGGCGAAGCTGCTGGATAGCGCGACGCCGAGTCGGATTCCAGCACCAGCGAACGCAGCAGGCGGCTCAAAGTCTCGGGTTGCGGTGTCACCGGGCCGGCAAAGCGCACGCGGTCCGCATCGCAGACGACGATCGTCGGGAAGGTCTCGACTTCGAGGTCGCCGACCAGCTCGGCTTCGTCCTCGATGTCGATCCAGTGCCACTGCACATGCCCACCGGCCGCGTTCAGCTCGGCCACGGCGCGCTCGAGCACGGGTCGATAGTCGTCGCACAAGCGGCACCACGCGGCGCACAGGCAGGCGACGTGAATGTCGGAGGCGGGCATGTCCGCGATCGCCGCCAAGACCGCTTTCGGCCAGCGCGCGGTCAGAAGTCCAGCCGCGGCCGCGGAAGCGGCCGCACCCTCTCGTACGCGCGCGCCGCGCGCAGCACCAGCGCATCACCGAACATCGGCCCGACGAACTGCAGGCCGATCGGCAGGCCGGCCTTCGTCAAGCCGCAGGGGATGGTGCAGGCCGGCTGCTGCGTCAGGTTGAAGGGGTACGAGAACGGTGTCCACGAAAGCATGCTTTGCGCCGTCATCGGCACGCTGGCCGGTGGCCGGGCGTCGAAGGCGGGCACCGCCACGGCCGGTGTCACCAGCAGGTCGAAGCGCTGCATGAACTGGCGCATGTGCGCCCCGAAGGCGCCGCGTTCGCGCGTCAGTCGCTGGATGTCGAGCGCGCTGTAGCGCGAGCCCTGCTCGGCCTGAGCCGCGAAGTCCGGGTCGCTCAGCGCCTGCTGTGCGGCATTCATGTCGCTCCACACCGTCCACGAGCCGACGAACCACAGGCCGATGGTGATCGGCAGCGGGTCCTCGATGCCCGGGTCGACTTGCTCGACGACGGCACCCAGGGCTTGCAGTTGCAACGCTGCGGCCTGCACCGCGGCAGCCACTTCGGCGTCGATGCCTTGCGCGAAACCCAGTGCCGGCGAATAGGCGATCTTCAGGCCGCGAATGCCGTCGTCCAGTCCGGCCAGATAGTCGGTG
This sequence comes from uncultured beta proteobacterium, assembly GCA_963837675.1. Classification (GTDB taxonomy): domain Bacteria; phylum Pseudomonadota; class Gammaproteobacteria; order Burkholderiales; family Burkholderiaceae_C; genus Rubrivivax. Next base: position 277,443 of record CAWIOH010000019.1, read on the forward strand.
GGGTCGGGCGGCAGCGAGGTCCAGTCGCGCGCATCGGGCTGCTTCAGCACGTTCATCATCAGCGCCGCGTCGTGCACGCTCATCGTGTGCGGACCCAGGTGCGCCACCGTGCCCATCGGCGACAGCGGATAGGCCGGCACGCGGCCGAAGCTCGGCTTCAAGCCGAAGTTGCCGCAAAAGGCCGCCGGAATGCGCACCGACCCGGCGCCATCGGTGCCCACCGACAGCGGCCCCATGCCGGCCGCCACTGCAGCCGCCGTGCCGCCCGACGAACCGCCCGGTGTCTTCGACGGATCCCAGGGGTTGCGACTGATACCGGTCAGCGGCGAATTGGTCTCGGCCTTGCAGCCGAATTCGGGTGTGCAGGTCTTGCCCAGCAGCACCGCGCCGGCTTCGCGCAGGCGGGCGGTGGCGGGGGCATCGACATCCCACCGCTGCTGCGCATCCACCGTGCGGCTGCCGCGCAACGTCGGCCAGCCCTTGGTCAGGATCAGGTCCTTGATCGAGGTGGGCACGCCGTCGAGCGGTCCGCAGGGCCGGCCGGCCGCCCAGCGCGCCTCGCTGGCGCGGGCCGACGCCAGGGCTTCTTCCGGTGCCAGATGGCAAAAGGCGTTGAGCCTGGGGTTGAGCCGCTCGATGCGCGCGAGCACGGCCCGTGTGGCCTCCAGCGGCGACGCGCGGCGCTCGCGGTACAGCCGCAGCAGCTCGGTGGCGCTGCAGTCGGCCAGGTCGCTGGCCGGAGGTGCACTGGGTTGGTCCATGCGTCTTCCTTGAAGTCGAATGGCGCAACCATAACCAACATTGGCGCGGCAGATCGCTGCGGCAGAATGTTTTGGCGGCCGGCCGCCGAACCATCCCACGAAGGGCCCACCTTGTCGTCGATCTCAGAACTGCTGATGCAGGCGCAAGCGCAGGCGGTGCACCTGCTGTCGTCACCGCTCGAGCTGATCGCATTCGTGGCCGGCGGGCTGGCGGGGTCCTTTGTCATCGGCGCCGCCTTCGTGCGCACGATGATCCCGCTGCGCTGGCTGGCCGTGGCCGGCAACGTCGGCTTCGTCATCTTCGGCGTGCTGCACCCGCAGTACCTGACGCTGCTGGTGTCGTCCGTGCTGCTGCCGATCAACTTGCGCCGCGCGCTGCAGATGATGCAGCTGACGCGCCGCGTCAAGGCCGCCGAATCGACCATCGATTTGAGCGCCCTGTGGCTGCGCCCGTACATGACGGCGCGCAAGCTGAAGGCCGACACCGTGCTGTTCCGCAAGGGCGACCTGGCGGATCACCTGTATTGCCTGGTCGATGGCCAGATCGAGTTGGTGGAAATCGGCCAGAGCGTGGTGCCGGGCGAGATCTTCGGCGAGATCGCCTTCTTCGCGCCCGACCGGCAACGCACGCTCACCGCGCGCTGCACCACGGCGGCCACGGTGCTGATGATCGACGAGGTGACGCTGAAACAGCTGTACTACCAGAACCCCAGCTTCGGCTTCCACCTGATCGGCCTGGTGGCGGGGCGGTTGACGCAAGACGTGCGGCGCATCGAACAGCGTCTGGCGGAACGTGAGGCGGTGGCGCGTCCCCCCGACTGACGACGGGTGGCGCTTGGCGCCGGCATCGGTGTTTGCGAGCCTGTGCGCGCGGGAGTAGTCTTGCCGGCATCCTTCACAACCGAGGATGCACCGATGGCCCCGCCGGCGAGCGCCCCCGACAGTCATGACCCGCGACATTGGCCTGGGCCGGCGTGGGGGCGGGCCTGCATGCGGCGGCGTGAGCTGCTGGCCGGCCTGCTGCTCGGCGGCAGCGGCTGGGCCGCGGCGCAGGCGCCGAAACCGCTGGTCGGCGTGCTGGCGGCCACGGGCCTGAGCGCGCTGGACAATCTGCGCCAGGGCATGGTTGCGCTGGGCTATGCCGAAGGGCAGAACGTCGCCTATGCCTTCCGCTCGGCCGATGGCAACCCGCGCGACCTGCCCGGCCTGGCGCGGCATCTGGCCAGCCTGGACTTGGACGTGCTGTTCTGCGCCGGCCCGGCGGCGGTGGACGCCGCCGTGCATGCCAGCAGCCGGGTGAAGATCGTCGCGCTCGACCTGGAAACCGACCCGGTGCGCAGCGGCCTGGTCAAGTCGGCGGCGCACCCGCGCACCAACGTCACCGGCGTGTTCCTCGACCAGCCGGCGCTGACCGCCAAGTGGGTCGAACTGCTGCACCAGGCGGCGCCGCGCGCACGCCGGCTCAGTCTGTTCTGGGAGGCCAGCACCGGGCCCTGGCAGCTGGCTGCGGCCAAAAACGCCGCCAGCGAGCAAGGCTTCGAGATCGACACCATCGTGGTGCGCAATGAGCGCGATTTCGAGCGCGGGCTGATCGACGGCATGGACACGCGGCCCGAAGCGCTGCTGCTGCTGTCGTCGCCGCTGGTGCGTGCGCGCTCGGCGCAGATCGCCGAGTTCACCCAGCAACAACGCCTGCCCGCGCTGTCGGCCTTCAGCGAGTTTCCGCGCGCCGGTGGGCTGATGTCCTACGGGCCCAATGTGCCGCGGCTCTACGCCCGCGCCGCGGTCTTTGTCGACAAGATCCTCAAAGGCTCGCGTGCGGGCGATCTGCCGTTGGCGATGCCCGACCAGTTTGACCTGGTGGTGAACCAGCGCAGCGCCACCGCGCTCGGGTTGACGATGCCGAGCGCGCTGATGACGGCCAGCAAGGAGACGATCCGGTGAACGTCGCTTGGCCATGCACCCAGCGGCGCGGGCTGCTGCGTGACATGGTCTGGCTGGCAATGGCGCCGTCGAGCGCCTGGGCGCAGCCGCGCCAACTGCGCATCGCCTGGTTGGGTGAAGCAGGGCGTGCGCACGGTGGAGGCGGCGGCGCAGCGCGTGAGCATGACCGTGCAGCAGCTTCCGATGAATGATTTCGTCGATGCCACCGTTCACCTTGCCGGGACGCACGAGCCGATCGATGGGCTTCTGGTGTCGTTCGACAGAGTGACCGCAAGGTCGGCCGACCACATCGCCAACTTCACAAACCGGCTGAATCTGCCGGCTGTTCTATGGCAATCGCCTCTTCGTCGAGCGTGGCGGCGCAGGCTACCGAGGTGATCGAGTGAGGCGCGGCCCGCGTCTGCGCCGCATGCTGCAGCGGCGCCTACTGCAGCGGATGTCGCCAGCGCAGGCCCTTGAAGCGGCTGAAGTCGCGGTCGGTGGTGATCCACTCGCAGCCGGCTTCGATGGCCATCGCGGCCAGATACGCGTCGGCGACGAGGTTGCCCTTGGTGCCGGCATCGACGCACAGCGACTGGAAGATCGGCCAGTGGCGCGGCCCGGGCGAGACCGCGACGCCGTTCGGCCGGCTGCGCAATTGTTCGGCGAAGGTCAGCGCGTCGGCCAGCGGGCTCGGCCGCGTGAACACCTTCGGGTGCGTGACGACGCGCAGGAAGCCGCTCAGTACCAGTTCGGAGAAGCCGAAACTCTCGGGACCGTTGACCAGCGCCTCGAGCCAATCACGGCAGGCAGCGTGATGCGGCGCATCTGCGCGGTGCGCGTACACCAGCACGTTCACGTCGGCCAGCAGCACGTCAGGAATCGATCAGGTCGAGAAGAGCCGCGCTGTCGTCGAGATCCACCTCGGCGCGCAGGCCGTTGCCCTTGAAGGTCTTCAAACGCAGCGGCCGTTCCGCCGCCCGGGCCTCGCGCCGCGCCAGCGACTCGCGCAGCGCCTGCTCGAGCACCGCGGTCAGGGTCGTGCCGGTGGTGGCGGCGCGCTTCTTAGCCTCCGCGAGCAGGTGGGGATCGAGGCGGACGGTCGTTCGCATGCATCAAAGCATAGGTGGTAGGCATCAGTATGTCAATCGAGCCGGCCCGCGGTCTGCGCGGTGGTCGGGCGGGTCAGGCGCCCGGCCGCCGCCGCGGCGCTTGCCCGGCATCGGGGCCGCCGATGCAAGCTTCCCGCACCGCAGCGGCCATGACGGCGCGGCGCCTGGGACGGCGGCGGCGCTCGGTGACCTATGTCGACAAGATCCTGAAGGGCGCGAGGCCGGGCGACTTGCCGATCGAGCGGCCTGCACGCTTCCAACGGGTGGTGAATCTCGCGGCGGCGCGGGCAGTGGGCATCACGTTGCCGGCAGCGCTGCTGCGGCGCGCAGACAGCGTGGTCGGATGAACACCGACTTGTTCTTGTTCCTGCTATTGTCCCGGCGCCGCAGTCACCGCTGCTGCGGGCCGCGGGGGTGATCGAATGAATCTGTGCCGAAGAGTCGTTCTCGCCACTGCGGCAGCCGGCCTCGCCCGTGCCGGCAGCGCCTGGTCGCAGGCGCCGGCGCGCATGGTGCGCATCGGCATCGTCACCAACAATGCGTGGCCCAACAATCCCCCCCAATATGTCGCCATCTTTGCCGAAGGCATGCGCGAGCGCGGCTGGGTCGAGGGGACCAACTACGTGCTCGACGTGGTGCATTACGACGGCCACGCCGAGCGCATTCCTGCGTTGGCGGCCGAACTGGTGCAGCGTCGGCCGGATGTCATCGTGGCCGGCGCGTCGCCACCGGTGCGCCCGTTGATGCAGGCCACGCAGACGATCCCGATCGTGTTCGTGAATGCGGGCGACCCGGTGGCCTCGGGCTTCGTCTCCAACCTGGCCCGCCCTGGCGGCAATGTCACCGGCCTCGGCGGCTTTGCCGCCGGATTGACCATCAAGCAGTTGGAGCTGTTGAAGCTGGCGGTGCCGGGCGCACAGCGAATCGGCCTGGCCCGCAACCCGGAGTTCATTCCGCACGCGGCTGCATTGCCCGAGCAGCAGGCCGCTGCGCAGCGGCTGGGGGTGGAATTGCGGCAGGTGGCGTTGCGCTCGCCCGACGAGCTGGGGCCGGCCTTTGCGGCACTGGCGCGCGAGCGCGTCGCTGGCTTGCTGCTGTTGGGCCAACCCTTCCTCCTTCTCGCTCCCGCGCGGGTGGCAGCGTTGACGCAGGAGCATCGGTTGCCGACGGTCAGCCCCTTTGTCGGACTGACCCAGGCCGGTGTGCTGATGTCCTACGGCAACACCTTCGAGGACATGCTGCGCCGCTTGCCCCACTACCTGGACCGCATCCTCAAGGGCACGCCGCCCGGTGACCTGCCAGTGGAGCAGCCCAGCCGCTTCTATCCGACGCTGAATCTGAAGACGGCGCGCGCACTGGGTATGACGCTGCCGCAGACCCTGCTGTTGCAGGCCGACGAGGTGATCGCTTGAAGCGCCGCGCCTGCCTGGCAAGCGGCATCGCGCTGGGCGCGCTGCGGCTGCTGCCGGCGGCGCGCGCCGACGCGGCGGTCGTGCGCATCGGGCTGCTGAGCCCCACCTCCGCACAGGCCAACGCTGCGCGGCTGACGACGCTGCGCTCCGAACTGGCTGCGCTGGGCCATGTCGAAGGACGCAGCCTGCACATCGACTACCGCTTTGCCGAAGGCCACTTCGAGCACCTGCCCGAACTGGCGCGCGCGCTGGACGCCTTGCAGCCGCGGTTGATCGTGGCCATCAACACACCGGCGGCGTTGACCGCCGCCCGGCTGCCGGGGCCGACGCCGGTGCTGTTCGCATCGGTGGGCGACCCGCTGGCCGTTGGCCTGGCGCGCAGCCTGTCGCGGCCGGGCGGCAAAGTCAGTGGCACCACCAACCAGGCGCGTGATCTGGGCAAGAAGCGCCTGCAGATGCTGGGCGAGATGCTGCCCTCGGCGCAACGCCTGGCGGTGTTGACTCACCCGGACGACCCGGTGGCCGCGCCGCAAGAGGCCGACCTGCGCGCGGCAGCGCCGGCGCTGGGTTACGCCCTGCGCTTCTTCCCGGTGCGCGAGGCCGACGCCGTGCCGCAGGTCATTCAGTGGGCGGCCGAATGGCATGCCGATGCGGTGCTGCGCATCGCCGAACCGCTGTTGACGCAACACCGGGCCGCGCTGCTGCAGGCCTTGATGGCGCATCGCCTGCCGGCGATGATGGTCACGCCAGCCGAGGTGCGCGATGGTGGGCTGATGTCGTACTACAGTGTCGAAGCCGACGAATATCGCAATTTGGCGGCGTACGTGGACCTTGTGCTGGGTGGCGCGAAAGTGGGCACGCTGCCGGTGCAACAGCCGCAACGCTTCGCGTTGCTGATCAACCTGAAAACCGCCAATGCCCTGGGTCTGACCGTGCCGCGCACGCTGCTGCTGCGCGCGGACGAGGTGATCGAATGAAGCGACGGCCCCTGCTCGTGACCCCGCTCGCGCCGTTGTTCTGGCCGGCGATCGCCGCCGCGAGCACCGGCAGGCCGCAGCGCATCGCCTTTCTGGCCGCGGGCAGCCAGCCGAAGGTGGGGCAGTTCTCGACTTTCGACACGGTGATCGCCGGCCTGCGCGAACGCGGCTATGCAATGCTGCAGATCCGGGTCTGGTATGCCGACAACCGTGCCGACGCCTTGCCCGCGCTGGCGCGGCAGGTACTGGCCTGGCAGCCGGCGCTGATCATCACCAACCTGACGCCGGCCACGCTGGCCGCGCGGCGTGCCACCCGCGACATTCCGATCCTGATGGCCGGTTCCGGCGACCCGGTGGCCACCGGCCTGGTGCAAAGCCTGGCGCGGCCCGGGGGCAATGTCAGCGGCGTGTCGGCGCTCGGGCCGGAACTGGCGGCCAAGAGCCTGGAGCTGTTGCGCGAGTTGGGGCCCGGTCTGCGCAGCGTGGGGGTGCTGGCCAGCGCCACCGACAGCTTCACACCGGCCATGCTGGCGGGCATGGAAGGCGCCGCCACGCAGCTGGGCTTGCGGCTGCTGGTCGAACAGGTGCGCGAGCCCGGCCAGTACCCGGCGGCGTTCGATGCCTGGCAGCGCCAGCGTGTCGAGGCGGTTTTCGTGCAGCCCAGCCTGCCGGGCCCGCCGGCGGCCGATCTGGCGTTGCAGCATGGCTGGCCCTCCGCGTCGTTCGTGCGCTCCTTCGTCGAACAGGGCGGGCTGCTGAGCTACGCCAACGACCTGACCGAGATCGCCCGTCTCGTCACCGACATGGCCGACCGCGTGTTGCGCGGGGCTTCGCCTGCCACCCTGCCGGTGCAGCAGAACACGCGCTTCGATCTGCTCATCAACCTGCGCACGGCCGCCGCGCTGGGCATCAAGGTGTCCGACAGCGTGCGCACGCGCACGACGGAGTTCATCGAGTGATCCCGCAGCGTCATTGGCCGGCGTTCGCGTTGCGCGGCACGGCATCGGCGCCGCGCTCCGGCGGGGCGCAGTCGGCCGAGCGGATCGCCCGGGTGATCGAATGAAAAGACGAAGCTTGCAGTGCACCCTGGCCGCGTTGCCATTGACCCTGGCTTGGGGCGCGACGGCGCAGCCGAAACGACCCCTGCGCGTGGCCTGGGTGTCGACCGAGCGCAAGGATCTGCCGTCGCGCAACTTGGCGGCCTTTCGCGCGGGCCTGAGCGAGCTGGGCTATGTCGAGGGGCGCAACCTGGTCATCGACGCCTGGTGGGGCGAAGGTTCGCGCGAGCAGGTGGAAAAGCTGGTGCCCGAGATCCTGCGTGCCCAGCCCGACGTGGTGCTTGCCTCGGGCGGCCTGGCGCTGGGTGCCTTGATCCGCGCGGGTGTCAAGCTGCCGGTCGTGTTCAGCGTCAGCGCCGATCCGGTCGAGGCGAAATTCGTGCAGAGCTTCGCGCGCCCCGCCGGCAACATGACCGGGATCAGCCTGTTCACGTTGGCGCTGGTGGGCAAGCGGCTGGAACTGCTGAAGGAGATCCTTCCGGCTGCGCGCCGCGTGGCGCTGATCGCCAACCCACAGCATCCGGGCGAGTCGCAGGAACTCGACGCGGCCCAGGCGGCCGCCTCCAATCTGGGGCTGGCAGTGCGCTACTTTCCGGTGAAGAACGAAGCCGAGCTCGATCTCGCTTTCGCCGACATCGCCAGGCACCGCGATGACGCGATCGTGGCCTTCGCCGACGGCTTCACGATGGGTTTTGCGGCGCGCATCGCGGCCTTCTCGCTGCAACACAAGATCCCGGCCATCGACGGCTGGGCGCAGTTTGCGCAGCAGGGCAACCTGCTGATCTACGGGCCCGTGATCGATGAGGTGCATCGCCGGCTGGCTGCTTACGTGGACAAGATCGGCAAGGGCGCGAAGCCAGGAGACCTGCCGGTGGAACTGCCCACCCAGGTCGAACTGGTCATCAATCTCAAGACCGCCAAGGCGATCGGACTGGTGTTTCCCACCGCGGTGCTGCTGCGTGCGGACGAGGTCATCGAGTGAGCGCCATCGACCCGGCCGAGTCGCTCGCGAGCAAGGTCCCGACCGGCCCGGTCGCGGGCACGCGGCCGTCCTTCGACACCCACCGCGGCCGCCTCTTTCGCAAGTACCTGCTGCTGATGATGTCGCTGGTCGGCCTGGCGCTGCTGCTGTCGGGCGGCATCAGCCTGTATTTCAGCTACCGCGAGACCACCGCCGCGCTGGCCAGCCTGCAGCAGGAGAAGGCCATCGGCGCGGCCTCGCGCATCGAGCAGTACATGCAGCAGATCACGCAGCAGCTGCAGTACGCGGCGCTGCCGCAGGTCGATGCCGGCGACGTCGAGTTGCGCCGCAATGAATTCCTGAGGCTGCTGCGCATGGTGCCCGAGGTTACCGACGTGGCGCAGCTCGATGGCACCGGGCACGAGACCATCGCCGAATCGCGCCTGGGCATGAGCATCGTCGGCTCGGGCAAGGACCGCTCGGCCGAGCCGGCCTTTCAGCAGGCTCGGCGTGGCCAGCCCTGGTACGGGCCGGTGTACTTCCGCAAGGAGACCGAGCCGTACATGACGGTGGCCACGCGCTCGGGCGGAGCGAACTCGCCGGTGACCGTGGCCGAGCTGAACCTGAAGTTCATCTGGGACGTGGTCTCGCGCATCAAGGTCGGCGACAAGGGCAAGGCGTACGTGGTCGGCCGCAACGGCTTCCTCATCGCCGACCCGGACATCGGGTTGGTGCTGCGCAAGACCGATCTGTCTGCGCTGCCGCATGTGCGTTCGGCCATCGATGGCCAGCGTTCGGACGATCCGGCCGTCGTGTCGCACGACCTGGCCGGCACCAAGGTGCTGAGCGCGGTGGCGCCGATCGCGCCCCTGCAATGGCAGGTCTTCGTCGAACAGCCGGTGTCGGAGGTGTACGCGAGGCTGAATGCGTCGATCCTGTGGATCGGCGCGCTGCTGCTCGGCGGGCTGCTGGTGTCGGCGCTGGCGGCGTCGGCGCTGGCGCGCGGCATGGTGCGGCCGATCCGCACGCTGGACGACGGCGCGCGGCGCATCGGCGCCGGCCAGCTCGACCAGCGCATCGAGGTCAAGACCAACGACGAGCTGGAGGGCCTGGCCGAGCAGTTCAACCGAATGAGCGCGCAGTTGCGCGAGTCCTATGCCGGGCTGGAACGTAAGGTCGACGAGCGCACCGCCGAAGTGCGCGAGGCGCTGGACTACCAGACGGCGATCAGCGAGGTGCTGCGCGTCATCAGCCTGTCGTCCACCGACGTGACGCCGGTGTTCGAGGCGATCATGCAAAGCGCGCGGCGGTTGCTGGGCTCTGGCACGGGCGCTGTGTTCCGCTATGACGGCAAGCAGGTGCATCTGGTGGCCACGCTCGGCTGGCCGCAGGCCGCGCACGAAGACGCCGCGCGCCTGTACCCGGCACCGCCCGACGCTGCCTTGATCAGCGGCCGCGCCATCCTCAGCGGCAGCGTTCAGGTCGTCAATGACATCCGGGCCGACCTGGCATACGACCCGGCGACGGCGCAGGTGGGCGTGTGGCGGCGCCTGCTGGCCGCACCGTTGGCCAAGGACGGCAGCATCCTTGGCGTTATCGCCGTGTCGTGGCCCGAGCCCGGCGACATCGCACCGCGGCAGATCGAGTTGCTCAAGACCTTCGCCGACCAGGCGGTGATCGCGATCGAGAACGTGCGGCTGTTCAACCAGACGAGGGAGGCGCTTGAGCAGCAGACGGCGACGGCCGGAATCCTGTCGGTGATCAGCAGTTCGCCGACGGACGTGCAGCCGGTGTTCGAGGCCATCGTGCACACCTGCCAACGGCTGTTCGGCGGGCGTGCGGTGGGCATCTCGGTGCCGCGCGGCGGCATGATCGAAACCGTTGCATTCGCTTCCGACGGCACACCCGGCGAGCGCACGGGCGGGTTCCTCCAGCCATGGCCGCTGGACCCCGACAGCGCTGCCGGCGCGGCGTTGCTGCAGCAGCGGGTGATCAACATCGCCGACACCGCGGTCGGCGCACTCGAATTCCCGCGCATGCGCGACCTCTCGACGGCGCTCGGCTACCGCTCGGGGCTGTTCGTGCCACTGCAGCGCGGCCAGCAGGCGCTGGCGATGATCGGCATCCTGCGCGCGTCGGTGGGCGCGTTTAGCGCCAAGGAGGTCGCGCTGGCGAAGACCTTCGCCGCGCAGGCGGTGATCGCGATCGAGAACGTGCGGCTGTTCAACGAGACGAAAGAGGCGCTGGAGCAGCAGACCGCCACCGCCGAGGTGCTGCAGGTGATCAGCAGTTCGGTGGCCGACGCAACGCCGGTGTTCGACAAGATCCTGGCGAGTTGCCGGCGCTTGTTCGAGGGCGACGAACTGGGCGCCACCTTGGTCGGCGATGATGGGCAACTGCACCTGGCCGCGTCACTGAGCAGCAGCGGCGCGCCACGCGACCGCAGCTTCGCGCGCCCCTATCAGCACAGCGCCACCGAACTGGCGATCCGCGAGCGTCGCGTGCTGCACTACCCCGACGTGCTGGGCGCGGCGGACGTGCCCGACACCCTGCGGCAGATGAGCGCGACCTTGGGCACACGTTCGGTGCTGTTCGCGCCGATGCTTTGGGAAGGGCGTGGTGTCGGTGCGATCTTTGTTGCACGGGTCCAGGCGCGGGCGTTCACCGATAAGGAAATCGCGCTGCTACAGACCTTTGCCGACCAGGCGGTGATCGCCATCGAGAACACCCGGCTGTTCCGCGAGATCCAGGACAAGAGCCATCAGTTGGAAATCGCCAACCAGCACAAGAGCGAGTTCCTGGCCAACATGAGCCACGAGCTGCGCACGCCGCTGAACGCGATCATCGGTTTTTCCGAAGTGCTGATCGAGCGCATGTTCGGCGAGCTGAACGAGAAGCAGGACGACTACCTGAAGGACATCCATTCGTCCGGCAAGCACCTGCTGAGCCTGATCAACGACATCCTCGACCTGTCGAAGATCGAGGCCGGGCGCATGGAGCTGGATGTCGAGAACTTCGACGTGCCATCTGCACTGTCGAACGCCATGACGCTGGTGCGTGAGCGTGCGCAGCGCCACGGCGTCGCGCTGATGCTGCAGGTCGCGCCCGAGGTCGGCGAGATCCGCGCCGACGAGCGCAAGTTCAAGCAGATCCTGCTCAACCTGCTGACCAACGCGGTCAAGTTCACGCCCGACGGCGGCCAGGTCGAGGTGCGTGCTTGCCGGGCCGACGGCGTGCTGGAGGTGGCGGTGGCTGACACCGGCATCGGCATCGCGCCCGAAGACCAGGCGGCGGTGTTCGAGGAGTTCCGCCAGGTCGGCCGCCATTACACCAACAAGCACGAGGGCACCGGCCTCGGGCTGGCGCTGACCAAACGTTTCGTCGAGCTGCATGGCGGTACGCTGCGCCTGGACAGCGAGCCGGGCAAAGGCTCGACCTTCAGCTTTACCCTGCCTGCGCAGCCATGAACATGAAAACCATCCTGATCGTCGAAGACAACGAGAAGAACATGAAGCTGGCGCGCGACATCCTGCGCGCCAAGGGGTATGCGGTGCTGGAGGCCGTCAACGGCCTGGACGGCGTGAAGCTGGCGCTGGCGCACAAGCCCGACCTGGTGCTGATGGACATCCAGCTGCCCGACATCAACGGCATCGAGGCCTTCGAGCGCATCCGCGGCCACGCCGACACGGCGCAGGTGCCGGTGGTGGCCTTCACCGCATCGGTGACCGCCAACGACCGCAGCCGCATCGGCGGCGCCGGCTTCGATGGCTTCCTGGGCAAGCCGATCAACCTGAAGGAATTTCTCGAGACGGTGCGGCGCGTGCTGGGCGAGGGCGCGGGATGAGCGCACACATCCTGGTCGTCGACGACACGCCGGCCAACGTCAAGCTGCTGGTGGACGTGCTCACCGCCAGGGGCTACCGGCTCAGTGCGGCGGTCAACGGTGAAGAGGCGCTGGCGCGCATCGCCGAACAGGTGCCCGACCTGGTGCTGCTGGACATCATGATGCCGGGGTTGTCGGGCTACGACGTGTGCCGCCGCATCCGCGCCGAGCCGGCCACCGCGCTGCTGCCGGTGGTGCTGTGCACCTCGCTCGACCCGAAGCAGGAGCGCATCAACGGCATCGAGGCCGGCGCCGACGACTTCATCCCCAAGCCGATCAACCAGCAGGAGCTGTTCGCGCGCGTGAAGTCGCTGTTGCGCATCAAGGCGCTGCAGGACGAGGTCAAGGCCCAGGCCGCGCAGTTGGCCGAATGGAACAGCAAGCTCGAGGAGCGCGTGAGCGAGCAGGTGGCGCAGATGAGTCGCCTGGAACGGCTGAAGAGTTTTTTCTCTCCGCAACTGGCCGAGGCCATCGTCAACGGTGGCGGCGACGAGCTGCTGAAGACGCACCGCCGCGAGATCGCGGTGGTCTTCATCGACCTGCGCGGCTTCACGGCTTTCACCGACCGCGCCGAGCCCGAGGAGGTGATGGAGTTCCTGCACGACTTCCACGCCCGCATGGGACGCATCGTGCTGGCGCATGGCGGCACGCTGGAACGCTTTGCCGGCGATTCGGTGATGATCTTCTTCAACGACCCGGTGCCGATGGAGCGCCCGGCCGAAGCCGCGGTGCGCATGGCGCTGGACATGCAGCAGGCGTTCCCGCCGCTGGCCGAAATCTGGCACAAGAGTGGCTTCGACCTCGGGCTGGGCTGCGGCATCGCGATGGGTTATGCCACGCTCGGCCAGATCGGTTTCGAAGGGCGCTGGGACTATGCGGCCATCGGCGGCGTCACCAACCTGGCGGCGCGGCTGTGCGGCGAGGCCGGCGGTGGCCAGGTGCTGGTGGACCGCAAGGTGATGGCGCGTGTCGAAGGGCTGTTCGGCGCGGAGGAGGTCGGCCCCTTGGCGCTGAAGGGACTGACGCACCCGGTGCCGGCCTTCGCGCTGGTGCCGCCGCCGGGCTGAGCCAGGCTCACGCGGCCTGCGCCGCCGCCTTGTGGCGCTGCACATCACGCAGCAGCCGCTCGACGATCAGCTTCATGAAATAGAAGCCCAGCTTCGGGTTCTGGTAGTACAGGCGATAGATCTGCTCGTCGGTCATCGTGTAGAGCTCGCAATCGGTCTCGCAGACGACGGTCAGCGTGCGCTTCTTCTCGGGCGAGAACAGCGCGATCTCGCCCACCAGGCTGTCCGGCCCGATGGTCGCGCCCACGCCTTCCAGCCGCAGGGTGCCGCTGGCGACGTAGTAGATCTCGTCGGCCTCGTCGCCCTCGCGAAACAGCACATGCCCGGCCTTGTGCTTGTGCAGGTGCATGTGCGGGATCAGCCATTCCGACACCGGTGACTTCGCGGTCACCTGCTCGATCTGGCGGGTGAGGCGCAGGATTTCCACCAGCCGCTTGGCGTTCATCGGCAACAGGATGACGTTGAGCAGGATCTCCGGCAGCGCGACGAACTCGCGCAGGTTGAAATGCGTGTGCAGCAGCCCGTAGGTGATGAACATCACGTTGCTGCCCAGCGACAGCATGCGCAGCGGCACCATGGCCTTCATGTAGTGGCTGGCCAGGTAGAAGGCGCCGCCGAGCAAGCCGATGGCGGTGGTGATGTCGAAATGCATGGGGCCTGGGTCCTCGAAGTGGTGCCGGTCTTGCGGGCCGCGGCGGCCGGGCGGATTGTCTTGCATTTTGAATGCAGGGTTCGCGCGCCGCGAACGGCATCGCGATGCGGCATCTGCTAGATTGCGCGAGCGGACCGCTCGCTTGTCGCCACCCGCTCCCATTTCACTCACGCCCCAGGCCACCTGACCATGTCCACCCGCCCGGGCGTTCCTGCATCGCGCTATTCGCTGGTGGCGATCGTCCTGCACTGGTTGCTGGCGCTGGCCATCGTCGGCACCTTCGGCGTCGGCGTCTACATGGCCGACCTGCCGTTTTCCGTCACCCGCGTCAAGCTCATCAACTGGCACAAGTGGGCCGGCATCAGCATCCTCGCGCTGTCGGCATTGCGCCTGCTGTGGCGGCTATGGCACCCGCCGCCGCCGTTGCCGCCACGCGTGCTCGGCAACATGCCGCGTTGGCAGCAAAGTGCCCATCAGGGCACGCACTTGGCCTTTTACCTGCTGTTCTTCCTGGTGCCGCTGCTGGGCTGGGCCTACAGCTCGGCCGTGGGGCTGCAGATCGTCTGGTTCGGCGTGTTGCCGCTGCCGAACCTGCTGCCGCTGGACAAGGAGCTCGGCAACCTCGTGCTCAAGCCGTTGCACGAGGCGGGCGCCTTCATGCTGGCCGCGTTGGTGCTGCTGCATGTCGCGGCGGCGCTGAAGCACCAGTTCATCGACCGCGACGGCCTGCTGTTGCGCATGTGGCCCGGAACTCGATAGCATAGCCCCATGAAATCCAAACTTGCCCTGTCTGCGGCGTTGATCGTCGCCTTGTTCAACGCCGCGCCGGCCCTGGCGCAAGCGCCGGCCAAGCTGGTGCCGGCGCAAAGCGAGATCAGCTTCGTCACCAAGCAGATGGGCGTGCCGGTGGATGGCCGCTTCAAGAAGTTCGATGCACAGGTCACGCTGGACCCGAAGAAGCCGGAGACCGGGACGGTGGCCATAAGCATCGACATGCACAGCGCGTCGATGGGCGTGCCCGAGACCGACACCGAGATGCCCAAGCCGACCTGGTTCAGCGCCGCCAAATTTCCGCAGGCCACCTTCCGGTCGAGCGCGATCAAGGGCCTGGGCAGCGGCAGGTTCGAGGTCACCGGCAAGCTCGACATCAAAGGCAACGTGCATGAGTTGGTGGTGCCGGTGACGATCACGCAGGCCGGGCCGCAATCCACCGCCACCGGCAACTTCGTGCTGAAGCGGCTGGAATACAAGATCGGCGAAGACGAGTGGACCGACACCACGGTGGTGGCCAACGACGTGACGGTGAAGTTCAAGCTGGTGTTCACCGGTCTGGGTGCGTTGTGAGGGCCGCCTGCTGCGTCGCCGGGATGGTGCTGGCCACGGCTTGCATCGTGGCGCAGGGGCAGGGTGCCGCCCCGGCACCGGCCGGACCGGCGCCCAACTACGCCATCGACCCGACGCACACCTTCGTCAACTACGAAAACGGCCACTTTGGCACCACCACCAACCGCGGCCGCTTCAGCACCAAGGACGGCACGCTGTTCTTCGACCGTGCCAGCAAGACCGGAAGGGTGGAGATCATCATCGACATCTCCTCGGTCAATACCGGCGTGGACATGCTCAATCGGCAAATACAGGGCAAGGAGTTCTTCAACGTCGCCGACTACCCGACCGGCAAGTTCGTGTCCGACAAGTTCGTCTTCAATGGCGACAAGATCAGCGAGGTGCAGGGCCAGTTGACGCTGCTGGGCAAGACGCACCCGGTGACCTTGAAGGCGCAGAAGTTCAACTGTTACCACAATCCGCTGTTGCAGCAGCGCGAGGTCTGTGGCGGTGACTTCGAAACCGAGATCATGCGCAGCCAGTGGGGCGTGATGTGGGGCCTGCAGTTCGGCTTCGAGGACAAGGTCAAGCTGCTGATCCAGGTCGAGGCGATCAGCATGACCAAGCCGCCGTCGAGCTAGAGCAGCCCTTCGGGCACCAGCACCGAAAGCACCTCGAGCATCATGCGGCTCCAGATGTCGGTCTCGGGCTCCTCGACAACATGCTGCTCGCCGTCGGGCCCGGTGGTGGTCCACACCAGATCGGCGCCGTTTTTCGCCAGCGTGACGCGGTAGGCGCCCTGCTGGCGGATCACGCCCACGAGCTTGAGCAGCTGTGAGGCGATCTCGCGGCTTTCGATGAACATGCCCATCTCGGTGTTCAACTGGTCGGATCGCGGGTCGAAGTTCATCGATCCGATGAACACATGCTCACCATCCACCACCGCGCTCTTGGCGTGCAGACGGCCGATCGAGGTGCTGAAGCGGCCGAGCCGCAGGCTGCGGCTGACCTTCTGCGGACTCAGCTCGTACAGGTCCACACCCAGCGCCAGCATCTGCGGCCGATAGCGCCGATACCCGGTGTGCACCACCGGCTCGTCGGTGGCCGCCAGCGAGTTGGTCACCAGCGTGAACTTCACGCCATACTTTTCCACCGCATGGCGAATGACCTCGAGGCCGTCGGCACCGGGGATCAGGTAGGGTGAGGTGATGACCACGTCCTTGCGCGCGCGGCGCATCATCTCGATGACGTTGTAGCGCACGCTGTCGATGTCGTCGATGGGGATCCCGCCGTAGTTCGAGACCCGGCCGATCGACTTGTCCGGCGCGTCGGCATAGGCATGCGCATCGGCCCAGATCAGCCCGATCTTGCCGGCATCGAGCTCCTGCTTGATCGGGCTGTAGCCGAGCACGTCGTTCGGTGGCGGTGCCTCGGGCTCGGGCGTTCCTTCCCAGGCCGCGCGCACTTCGATCTGCTGCGTCGCACCCGCCTCGGCGCTGACGCTGACGGTTTCGAAAACCGGCGCAATCGCTTCGGCCGAAGTCATCTGTTCGAACTCGGCCTGCAAGGCCTCGTCGCTCTTGTCGGTACCGACGATGGCGCGCAGCGGGTACAGCCGCGGGCTGTTCCAGTATTCGTCGAATAGCGACGACAAGCGTGGCAGGATGCCGCCGATGACAAAGGTATCGAGATCGACGAAGTTGGCACCCTTGCTGGCCATGAAGTATTCGTCGGCGATGTTGCGGCCGCCGACGACCGCCATCACGCCGTCGGCAATGAACAGCTTGTTGTGCATGCGCCGCTGCACGCGGTTGAATTCCTGGATGTTGGCGGCGAAGCGGGTCAGCAGGCTCTTGCGCCCGGTAGGGAAGGGGTTGAACAGCCGAATCTCGACGTTGGGGTAGGCGTCCAGCGCCAGCAACAGATCATCCTCGCCGGCGGTGTACAGGTCATCCAGGATCAAACGCACGCGCACGCCGCGCAGCGACGCATCGCGCAGCGTGCGCAGCAGGTAGCGGCCGGTCTGGTCGTTGTGGATCTGGTAGTACTGCACGTCCAGCGTGCTTTGCGCGCGCCGCGCCAGCTCGATGCGCGCCTGCAGCGCGAACTGGCCGGTGGGCATCAGGCGGAAGCCGCTGAGCTCGGGGTCGATGGTGGAGGCCTTGGCGATGCGGCCCAACGGCGTTTCGGCCGCGGCGCCGAGCGCATTCGACGGCGGCCGATCGACCTTTTCGGGCAAGGTGGTGCAGCCGGCGGCCAGCGCCGCAGCCAGCAACCACGCGCCCAGCAGCGGCCACGCAGCGCCTTTGCGGGAAGGCATCGAAAGGGGGGCGTGGCCAGGGGTCTGAGGCATCGTCATGGCGAGCGAGGGCAGGGCATGATCGTAGCCTCGCCAAGACAGGGGTGTGTGGCCGGTGCGCCCACGGCCCATGGCACGGCGCAGGACCGTTCCGTACGTATGGCTCAAGCGAAGACGGCGCGCAGCAGCGCCGCGGCCGTCATGGTGCTGCGCGCACCGTGTGGCACGGCGGCCGGCCATGCCCCGCGCAGCCACTCGGCCTCAGGCCTTCTTCACCCAGGCGCTGCACCAACCGCCCGTGGCCACCTGCTTGCCAGCAAAAAGCGGGCACCCGCCGGTGGCGTCGCTCGCCTTGCCTTGGAACAACTGGCAGTTGCCGCAATGCTGATCCGGCGTGTGCTTCGGAAACTTCTTCGTGTCCGCTTTCTTCGTGTCGGCCACGTAGCCCAACGCCACCGCCTGCGGATCTTTCTCGTCCAGTTTGGCTTGCGCGCGGGCGGCCGTGGCGGCGAGCGCCGCAGAGCCGGCCGCCACGGTCATGATGAATACACGGCGATTGGTCAAATTCACTTGAAACTCCCCCGACTGAAAAGTTGGAAAACGCGTCGCGCTTGCGGCTCGAACCGATGTCGCGGCGTGGTGAAAGTCTAGCCTACCGAACCCTGCAGTATCGATGCTGGCTGGACTGCAAGATGCGCCCCCGACGACGACAGCCATGTATTGCGTACCATTCGCATTGCATGCAAATTTGGCCCATTTCGACAGCGAAACCGCCGCTGGCTGCGATCCTCGGGCGCGGGCGGCGTGAACGCTGCGCCGATGTCGATCCTTGCCGTTGCGTTCGATCTGGACGGCACGCTGATCGACAGTGCACCGGATATCGGCCATGCGCTGAATACGGCCCTGCGCAGCGAAGGCCTCGGCGTCTTCGATCTGCGGCGCGTGCGCGAATGGATTCGGCGACGGCCCCGACGCAAGGGGAGCCGGTAAGCGACGTCTGCGGGCTTGTCGAAGGCAGTCTCGCGGTGTCCTTCGCGCCAAAACCCGGCTCGTCCGCGCTGGTGCATATCGCGCAGCCCGAGGCGCGGCGGCGCATGGCGCAACCGGCGCTACCGGCACGTCGAGATTCTCGACATGCGTGCATTGACGGCGCTGTCGAAGCAAACGCGCCCAAGCCGGATCGTCAGCGGCAGCTTGTGATGTCTGAGGTATGAGACGTCGCCGCGGCGGAGGCGGTGTCCTCCGAATCACAAGCATTCATGCGGCTCGTACCGGCATCACTCGCAAAACCCATCATGCAACCCATCAATCCGAGTGCATAGGCATGCGAAAGCCATCTCTTGAGCGGATTTGAGGCGAACCGCGAGAGTCTCACTGCCGATAAAACCGGAGTTCTTGGTCGAAACCGAACACCCGAAGTTACCGCTGTCCCACTGCTGCCGCTGGTAGAACGCGCCACAAAGGGCAGCAATGTGCCCCATTGCAGTCATCCGACCCGCGGGCTTGAGCGACAGCAATGCAGCGTAAGGAGCCGGTCGCCGCCCGCGGGTGTATTCACGGTGAGCGCCAGTAAGCCGTCGTTCGCTTCGGCCACCGGCGCTGGCATGAGCGACAGCTATACGAAGTACAGCTGACTTCAGATTGCGACTGGCGGTCTCGCCGCTCCGCCGACTGCTTTCCCGCCGAGCGAACTGGCAGTACCGACCCAAACCGACCCCTTCCTGCTACTCAACATCGCGAAATGGTGGCCGCAATGCGGTCGTTCAAAGGCGCGGGTCGAGCAGCATCAAACTTCAACTGAGATCGACAACGGCCAGCTGCGCCGGCCATAGCCGGCAACCACGGCGCCGCGTGCCATCAAATTTCGGCAGCCGCCTTGCCAGCGGCCAGCAAGACCGGGTCCCACACGGGCGAGAATGGTGGTGCGTATGACAGGTCCATGCTGGCCACCTCCGCCACGGTCATCCCGTTCCACAGCGCCGTAGCCAGAACGTCGATGCGCTTGCCTGCATCCGCCCCGCCGACGATCTGCGCGCCGAGCAAGCGGCCCGTCCCGCGCTCGACGACCATCTTGATCTTCATCGGTTGCGCGCCGGGGTAGTAGTGCGCGCGGCTCGACGCCTCGGTGGTCACACCGATGGCGGCCAAGCCCGCAGCCGCAGCCTCCCTTTCGGTGAGGCCGGTGCGGGCGATTTCCACTTCCTTGAAGCGGGTGATCGCCGTACCCAGCACGCCGCCGAAGACCGCGTCACCGCCGGCGATGTTGGTGCCGACGATGCGGCCTTGCTTGCTGGCGTGCGTGCCGAGCGCCACCACGACGGACTGGCCCGTCATCCGATGGTGTGATTCGACACAGTCCCCGGCGGCCCAGACGTGGGGCGTATCGGTTCGCATGTGATCGTCGACCGTGATGCCGCCGGACTCGCCCACGCCGATGCCCGCCGCGCGTGCCAGGTCGGCGTTGGGTCTCACCCCGAGCCCGATCACCACGATATCGGCCTGCACTGCGCCGGCCGCCGTCGCCACGGCCGTGACACGTCCGCCGCTCTCGGTGAAACCGGTGACCGCGGTGCCCAGCCTGAGGTCAATGCCTGCGGCCAGCATTGCGCCTGCGACATCGGTGGCCATGTCGGCGTCTAGCACGGCAGCCATGGGCGCATCGAGCCGCTCCACCACGGTGACGTGAAGGCCGCGCTCGAGCAGGGCTTCGGCAACCTCCAGCCCGATGTAGCCGGCGCCCACCACGACCGCGCGGTGGGCGCCCGCGACGAGCAGTCGTTCCACCTCGGCCGCATCGTCGAGCGTGCGCAGTTGCAGCACCCCCCTTGCGTCGATGCCGGGCCAGCGCGGCGCGATGCCCGCCGCGCCCGCGCCGATCAGGAGTTCATCGTAGTGCAGCGCGGACTCCAGACCCGCGTCGAGCTCGCGCACGCTCACGCTACATGCATTGACGTCGATGGCGGTGACCTCATGACGCGTCCTCACATCGATGCCCCTGGCGCGGTGCTGTTCAGGTGTGCGGGCGACAAGGCTGTCCGGCGATGTCACGAACCCGCCGACCAGGTAGGGTAGGCCACAGGCGGCATAGGAAGTCCACGAGGAGCGCTCGAAGACCACGATCTCGAGCTCGGCGACGCTCTTCATCCGCCGCACCTGCGCCGCTGCTGACATGCCTGCGGCGTCGCCGCCGATGATCACTAGTCTTCGTGTCATGTTCCGATCATCCTCCCGCATCGGTGACGAAATGAAGCGCCAACGCCAAGGCCACCAAGGCCAGCGCGAAGTTGAGCCATGCGCCGAGATGCGTCCAGTAGCCGCGCGGGATCTCCTTCTCCCCCAGCCCGCGCAGAACGCTGCGACAGGGACAGCGGCTTGTTGTTGACCATGCGCAGAAACAGGCCGAAGCGTTCGACCACGAAACCGAAGCCCATCAGCGCAATGGCAGTGCGTTGCCAGGCCAGCAAGGTGCGCTCGGCAGCGAACAGGACGCGGCGGTCATCGAGATAGGACATCGGCGGCTTGGAGTAGGTCAGGGTTCGACGGTCCGGAAAGCGCAGGCGCGCTCGGCCGCAGATCAGCCCAGCCGGCGCAGCAGGCGCACATGCATCGGGCGGGTAAACCGCGCACCGTCTGGTCCCACGTGGGGTTCGAAGACAGCGCGCGCGGCGGCGAGCTTGTCGTCGTCGATGCGGTGGTCGGTGAAGGTGGGGCGCATCATGCGCTGCTCGAAATCAGCGAAGTCCCGGAAGCGAACCGGCATCTCGAAATGACGTTCGGCCACCTGGGTCCAGGCACCCGAGCGCAGCGCCTCGTCCAGTGCCGCCTGTGCTGCGGCGCGCACCACGCCCTCGTCGTTGAAGACGCGGATCACCTCGTTGAGCGCACCGCCGTAGACCGGCTCCGACACGTAGAGGTGTCCACCCGGGCGCAGCACCCGCGCCACTTCGTCCAGGACATGGGGAAGCAAGGGCAACGGCACGTGGTGCAGCGACTTCAGCATCAGCGCCAGATCGAAGCTTGCGTCGGAAGAAGGGATCGCCTGGGCGCCAGCGGCGATGAACTCCAGGCCCGCTTGTGGAGCAGCGAGGTTCTTGGTGTGCTGGCGTTCATCGACCTCCAGTGCGGTGACGTGGCTGTCGGCGTGGCGTGCCAGCAGTGCCCGTGACAGTTGCGCCGCGCCGCAGCCCAACTCGACGATGCGCTGCCCAGCCAAGGGCAGCAGATCCGCGAGGACCTCGAGTTCGTCGTCGATCAGCGGTGAAGTCGAAATGTCCGGAGTCATGCGTCCTTTCTGATTCAGTCAATATGCCTGCGGGTGGCCCGTGTTCGGCAGATCAAGCGCGCTCACCTCCAACTTGGGATCGGCTTTGAGCAAGCCCTGCAGCATCTGCAGCAGCGTGGCGTTGCGCGGTCTAAGCGCGGCAAGCGCCAGCCTATACCAGACCTGAAACACGGGCGTAAGCACGACGCGATTGATCTGATCATCGCGCATCACACATAACCCATCCTAAGTGATCGCGCTGCCGATCCGTGACTGTTGCCATGTGTCTGCCAGCGCACAGACTCGAACCTCAGGCGCTTGTAGCGTTCCCTTGATTCGCATTGCTCGGCGCACGTTAGTGCCCTCGGTTCAAGTCGCCGCCCTCATCAAGTTGCACCCCACGGCGCCGAGTCGACAGTTGGTTTGAACTGGAGACCTTCATGAACGTTCTGAAGAACTCGGTCGTCACCACCGTGGCTCTGCTGGCCACCACGGCCTGGGCGGCCGAGCCGACAGCGACGGTCAACCTGGTCGGGCGCCCGGTGCCGGAGATCGACAGCTTGCCCGAGGGTCCGTATCGCGCGCTCGTCGTGCAGGGCCATGAACTGAGCACGCGCACCTTCGCGGTCATCGGCCCGGAGGTGAAGAATCCGCGCAAGCGCTTTGCCGGCAACAACCTGGCCTGCACCTCGTGTCACCAAGCCGGTGGTGCCAAGCCGTTTGCGATCCCCTGGGTTGGCGTGACGGCGACCTTCCCGCAGTACCGCGGCCGCGAGGATCAGATCAGCACGGTGGAAGAACGCATCAACGGCTGCATGGAACGAAGCATGAACGGCAAGCCGCTGCCACTCGATGCTCCCGAGATGAAGGCCTTCACGACTTACATCGCGTTTCTGTCCAAAGGCGTGCCCATCGGTGCGCAGATCGAAGGCGCGGCGGTGCTGCAGAGCGCGGTGCCCAACCGGCGTGCCGACGCCGTGGCGGGCAGTTCCGTGTATGTCGCAAAGTGCGCGGTGTGCCACGGCGCCGATGGCATGGGCAAGCGCACCGGCCAGCGCGGTGACGCTCAGGGCTACACTTTCCCGCCACTGTGGGGGCTGGACAGCTTCAACAACGGTGCCGGCATGAACCGCCTGCTGACGACGACGCGCTTCGTCCGGCAGAACATGCCGCTCGGCGCCAGCCACGCCGCCACGGTGTTGAACGATGATGAAGCCTACGACGTCACCGCGTTCATGCTGTCCAAGCCACGCCCGATCAAGGCCCATCTGGAAGCCGACTTCCCGGCACGATGGAACAAGCCGATCGATGCCGCGTTTCCACCCTACATGCTGGGCGCCACCGCCGATCAGCACCGGTACGGGCCCTTCCCGCCGTTGGCTGAGAAGCAGCGCGAGATGGCCGAAAAGCGCAAGGCCGACATAGCTGCGAGCAAGGCTCGTGCGGCGGCAGAACCGGCGAGCGCTGCAGCAGCCAAGTAGCGGCGTGGGGCGTTCCCGTTCAAACAAAACGAAGGTGCTGGGCGGCCGGCAGCTCTTTGTCTGCCAACGCACAGACTCGAACATCAAGTGCTCGTAATGTTGTCTTGATGCCCATCAAGTCGTCTGACAAGGATTGGGGCAACCATTATCGTGTCGGCCGTGCGGCGGGAGCGTGGGTGGAGTAGATGTAGTGAGCGCTTGACGCCGAGGCTCGGTCGGCTCCCCTTCCGTAATTCGTTACCAGGGGAGATCGACATGGCTTCAATTAGCGCGGTGTTGCTCGCCTGCCACGACGCCTGCAAGCTGGCGTGCCATGGCGGGGTAATCGATGAACCGCGCGCCGCGCTGCGGGCGCTGGACGTCAACTTCCGCGAGACCTCCCCGACGGCCGAGCTGAACTGGTGCTGCGGTGGCGGTGCCGGCGCCTTTCTGATCAACCGTGCCGCACCGCTGCGACACAAGGCCTGGCAGATCAAGCGGGCGCAGGTCGAGGCCACCGGGGCCGACGCGGTCGTGCTGTCCTGTGCCAGCTGCCGGCTCAACTTCATGGAGGGCGACGAGGTGGAGCAGTCGGGCCTGCACATCGAAAGCCTGATCAAGCTTGTCGCCGCACAGCTGCCCGGACAGCCAGATCCGTGAGCGAAACTCTGCCTGCGCCAGAGGCACGACCGTCGCGCGCCGCCTCGCCTGCGCGCGACGCCGTCGAGCCCAAGAAGCTGACCCGTCGCACCATCACGATCGCCGCGGCGAGCCTGGTGCTGGCGGCCGCGGCCGGGGCAGCCTACTGGCGCTTCGTCCGCGCGGTGGACGTGCCGGTCGCCGTGGCCACGCAAGGTGC
Organism: uncultured beta proteobacterium; assembly: GCA_963837675.1. GTDB lineage: Bacteria > Pseudomonadota > Gammaproteobacteria > Burkholderiales > Burkholderiaceae_C > Rubrivivax. The sequence goes on from CAWIOH010000019.1 coordinate 301,451, forward strand.
CATTGCAGCGCGCGTGGTCGGACCGGGCACCGTGCAGGCCCGCATTCCTGTCACTCTCAGCGCCCGCATCAGCGCGACGGTCGTGCAGGTGCACGCCGATGTCGGCGACGTAGTGCGCTCGGGGCAGTTGTTGGTCACGCTCGACGACCGTGACCTGAGCGCGCGCCGCGGCGTCGTGGCCGGCCAGCAGGAAGCGCTGCTGCGCAACACCGAAGGCGCGCGCGCAGCGCTGGTCAAGGCACAGGCCGATCTGGAACTTGCGCGCGGCAAGCAACGGCGTGATGTCGAGCTTGTGGCCCAGGGCTTCGTCTCACAGGCTGTGCTCGATGCGTCGAACGCGGGCCGCGATGGCGCGGCAGCGGGCGTGGACGCCGCCCAGGCCGCGTTGGCGGCCCGCGCGGCCGACGCCCGCTCGCTGTCGCAGGAAGCCCGCTATGCCGATGCCGTGCTCTCCTACACACGGATCGTCTCGCCCATGGACGGCGTGGTCATCCAACGACTGGGGGAAGCGGGCAATACCGTCGTGCCGGGCACGCCGCTGCTGAAGATCGTCGACCCGAAGTCGTTGTGGGTGGCCACACGCGTGGACGAATCAGTGGTAGGCCGCGTCCAGGCCGGCCAGACTGCGAGCATCCGGCTGCGCAGTGGCGAGGTGTTGCCCGGCAAGGTGGCGCGCATTGCCAGGCAGTCCGACGCCGCGACGCGCGAGCTGGACGTGCATGTCACGTTCGACAGCGTGCCGCAACGCTTTGCCATTGATCAGGAGGCCGAGGTGAGTATTGCTGTCGGCGAGGACAGGGGCATCCTGGTGCCGCTGACCGCGCTGACGCGAGACAAGGCCGGTCGCGAGGGTGTGCTGGTCATCGATGGAGGCGGCGGCAATGGCGGCAATGGCGGTCGAACCCGATTTCAAGCCGTGGAGACGGGCGGCGCTGACGCTCGCCAGGTGCTGATTCGCAAGGGCCTGGCGTGCGGGGAATTCGTCGTGGCCAAGGCGGCCGGCATCACGGCAAATCGCCGCGTGCGGTCCGCCGCCGCTCTTGCCCCCGCTTCGACACACTGACAGCGCAGGTCGGCCGCCATGGAACTCGCGCTCAAGGACATCCGCCGTCACCTCGGCAAATTCCTCGCCACGATCGCCGGCGTGGCCATGTTGTTGGCCATCGTGCTGGTCATGAACGGCATCTACCAGGGCAATATCGAGGACGGCGTCTGGCTGATCGACAACACGGCCACCGACCTGTGGGTGGTCGAACGCGGGCGCGGTGGGCCGTTCAACGAGGCCTCGCGCATCCCGTTGGACAGCTACAAGAGCATCGCTGCAACACCCGGCGTGGCGCGCGCCAGCCCCTTGGCGCTGTACACGGCGCAACGCCAGATCGCCGGTCGCGACCAGCAGTTCACGGTGATCGGCTATGACATCTTCGGCGGCGAGAGCGGTAGCGGGGGGCCGGGCCGCATCGTGCAGGGCCGCACCATTTCAGCACCGCACTACGAGATGGTGGCCGACCGCAAGCTCGGGCTGCAGCTCGGCGACCGGGTGCCGCTGGGTACCGACCACTACAACGTGGTCGGTATCACCAGCGGGGCGGTCGATTCGGGCGGCAACCCGCTGGTCTACCTGACGCTGCCCGACGCGCAGAAGGTCCAGTTCGAGCAGGACCCGCGCGCCATCAGCGCCGCTGCCGCTGCCAACCTGCAGCGGCTCGACAAGGCCGGCTACTCGCCCGAGCAGGCTGCACGCCTGCTGCCCTTGCTGTCCAGCGGCAACAACACGATCAACGCGGTGCTTGTGACCCTGGCGCCCGGTGCGAACGGGGCCGCCGTGGCCACCCACATCCGCGACTGGCTGTATTTCAACGTCTACACGACCACCGAAGAACGCAACCTGATGCTCGAAGGCAAGCTGAGCAAGATGGCGGCGGTGCTGGGGCTGTTTCGCACGCTGCTCATCCTGGTCTCCATCGTCATCATCGCGCTCATCGTCTACGTGCTGACGATCGAGAAGATCCGGTCGATTGCCACGCTCAAACTGATCGGCGCGCCGAACGGCCTGATCGTGCGACTGATCATGACGCAGTCGATGCTGCTGACCCTGGCGAGTTTTGCGCTCGCCTACGCCTTGCGCGACCTGATCGCGCCGGGCTTTCCACGCACACTCGCCTTTGTGGCGCCGCAAACGGCGGTCACCTTCGCGGTGATGCTGATCGGCGGTGTGCTGGCCAGCCTGACGGCCGTGTGGCATGCGCTGCGAACGCCGGCGCAGCTGGCCCTGGGCGGCTAGCGTGGCGGTCGTCGACATCGACAACGTCTCGCAGACTTTCGGCCACGGCGAGCTGGCCGTGCAGGCGCTAAAGGCCACCAGCCTCGCCGTCGAAGCCGGCGAGTTGGTGGCGCTGCTGGGCCCCAGCGGCTCGGGCAAGAGCACATTGCTGTTGGCGATCAGCCTGATCCAGCCGCCCACCACCGGGCGCATCGTCCTCGATGGCCAGACCCTGTACGACGAGGGGCCCACCGGCATCGACGTTCGGGCCTTCCGGCGCCGCAAGATCGGTTTCATCTTCCAGCAGCACAACCTGATTCCTTTCCTCACTGCGCTGGAGAACGTGGCGCTGATGCTGCAGATCAACGGCGTGAGCCGCCGCGAGTCGACGCGCCGCGCGAACGACCTGCTCGGCACCCTGGAGATCGGCCATCGCGCCCATTCGCTGCCGGCGCAGTTGTCCGGCGGCGAGCAGCAGCGGGTGGCGATCGGCCGAGCACTGGCCAACGAGCCGGTGCTGATCCTCGCCGACGAGCCCACCGCCGCGCTCGACACGCAGCGCGGCACCAAGGTGATGGCGATGCTGCGGCAGATCGCCCGCGAGCGCCGCTCGGCGGTGATCGCCGTCACGCACGACCACCGCATGATCGAAGGCTTCGACACGGTGTATCACCTCGAGGACGGCCGGCTGGCGCGGGTCGTTCACCACGCGCAGGTCGCCGACGCGACGCCGGCCTGAGCGTTGAGTTCGCCCATAGCCCGCTGACCCGAACTCGCAGCAACCGCCTAGGTGCGTTGACGTACAGACCCGGGGACGCGTAGCGCGCATGCTGATTGGTTGACCGCAAAAGTAGCCGAGCGAACAGGTGGCCCGCCAGTGGAGTCAAAAAGAGGTCATCGAGATGGAAATCAAGGTTCTGGGATCGGGCTGCAGCAAGTGCCACAGCACCATCGGCATCATCGAACGGGCTGCGCAGGCTTCGGGAGTCGCCATTGAGATCATCAAGGTCGAGGACCCCGACGAGATCAAGCGCTCAGATGTCAAAGCCACCCCGGCCGTCATGATCGACGGCAAGGTCGTGCACAGTGGCGGCATTCCCGCGCACGAGGAAGTCGAAACTTGGCTGAAGCCGGGCCCCATCGGGTTTCTGAACCACCCGACGCCGACACCTGTTCTTCACCGGCAAAGGCGGCGTCGGCAAGACTTCACTGTCGACCGCTGCCGCGCTGACCTTGGCGGATGCCGGCAAGAAGGTGCTGCTGGTCAGCACCGACGCCGCGTCGAACCTGGACGAGATGCTGGGCATCGAGCTTCGCAACACACCCGTTCCCGTGCCCGGCGCACCCGGCCTGTCGGTGCTGAACATCGACCCCGACAACGCGGCCGAGTCCTATCGCCAGCGCGTTCTGGCGCAGATGGGCGCGGTCGCCAGCGCAGAAGAACTCTCGACCGTGCGTGAGCAGCTGTCCGGCGCCTGCACCACGGAGATCGCCTCGTTCGACGAGTTCTCGTCCCTCCTGTGCCGACGGCGCTGAGCACTACGACCATATCGTCTTCGACACGGCGCCGACAGGGCACACCCTGCGCCTGCTCAGCCTGCCCAAGGCATGGACCGGGTTTCTGGACGGCAACGATCGCGGCGCCTCCTGCCTGGGACCGCATTCGGGCCTGAAGATGCAGGAAGTGCGCTTCAAGGCCGCGCTCGACGCCTTGAGCGATCCGGCGAAGACCACGGTGATCCTGGTCACTCGGCCCGACAAGGGAGCGATTGCCGAAGCGGCGCGCACCTCGGGCGAGTTGCATGAACTGGGCTTGAACAACCAGCGGCTGGCAATCAACGGCGTGTTCCACGCCAGCGAGCGCGCCGACGCGGTGGCCTGTGCCATCGAGGACCTTGGGCAGCAGGCGCTGGACGCGATGCCAGCAGGCGCTGCGCGCGTTGCCACAGGACCGCGTGCCGCTGCGGGCCTTCGATACGGTCGGTCTGCCCGCATTGCGCGCACTGCTGACCACCGATGCCGGCCCGATCACACCGCACACGACTTGGGTTGCAGAACCCAGTGAAACGCTTCAGGGCCTGGACACGCTGGCGGAAGAGCTGGCCGCCGCAGGGCACGGGCTGATCATGGTGATGGGCAAGGGAGGCGTCGGCAAGACGACAGTGGCCGCCGCACTGGCTTTGGGGCTGATACAGCGCGGCAAGACCGTGCACTTGAGCACTACCGATCCAGCAGCCCACCTGGCGGGAACGCTGAACGGCGACGTGCCGGGTTTGAACCTGAGCCGCATCGACCCGAAGGTCGAGACGCAGCGCTACATCGACAAGATCATGGCGGCCAAGTCACCCAAGCTCGACGCGGCAGAGCAGGCGCTGCTGCTGGAAGACCTGCAATCGCCCTGACCGAGGAGGTGGCGGTCTTCCATGCCTTCTCGCGCATCGTCAGCGAGGGCCGCAGTGCCTTCGTCGTGCTCGACACCGCACCCACCGGCCATTCCATGCTGCTGATGGACGCGACCGGCGCCTACACCGGCAGATGACGCGGAGTTCGAAGGGCACGGCGCTCTCGGGTCGTCACGCCATTGATGAGGCTGCAGGACGCGTGTACACGAAGATCATTCTGGTGACGCTGCCGGAGGTGACACCGGTGTCGCAGGCGGCTGCGCTGCAGGAGGATCTTCGCCGCGCCAGCATCGAGCCCTACGCCTGGGTGCTCAACAAGAGCGTGCTGGCGGCTGGCACGCGCGATCCCTTGCTGGCAGCGCGTCTGGCCGGCGAACGCAAGCAGGTGGAACGCATGGCCACCGGGCTCGCCAAACGCGTGTTCACGCTTCCTTGGTTGACCGTGCCGCCGATCGGTTTCGCCGAGTTGTCCAAGCTGGTCGGCAAGACATCGCCCGTTGAGGCAGCTCACGCCTGAACCCATCAACGACATCACCTAGGAATCCCATGTACGGATTTACCACCACCCTCGACGGCATCTCCTTCGACCAGGCGCTTGCGAAGACCATCGCCGCCCTGAAAGCGGAAGGCTTCGGCGTGCTGAGCGACATCGACGTGCAGCACGCCATGAAGGAGAAGCTCGGCGTAGACATGCCGCCTTATCGCATCCTTGGCGCCTGCAACCCACCACTGGCGAACCAGGCTCTGCAGGCGGTTTCTGACATCGGCCTGCTGCTGCCCTGCAACGTGATCGTTCGCGAGGAGGCGGCGGAGCGCGTGGTGGTCGGCTTCCTCGACCCGCAGATCATGGTGAACCTGGTCGGCAAGCCCGAGGTCAAGACTGTGGCCGACGCGGCGGAACAGCGACTGCGCCGCGCTTGCGAGAGCCTCGGCGGCAGCACGACTCAGGCCACCTGACGCGCAATGCGTGAGCTGGTGGCGCTGTCGAGTTCGCGCCTGGTCAATCTGACCTTTTCGTTGGAGACGCTGGCCGCCCGGGGGGGTGCGGCGAGCAGCTCACATGACGGCTGGGGCGTCGCGTTCTACCAGGGAACCGATGTCGCGCTGTTCCGCGAGCCGGCCGCCGCCGCCGAGAGCGCGCTGGTGCGCTTCCTCGAAAGGGAAGGTCCTGCCACCGACCTGGCGATCTCCCACATCCGCCATGCCACGCAGGGTGGAGTGTCCCTCGCGAACACGCAACCCTTCGTCCGAGAACTCGGCGGGCGCACCCATGTGTTCGCGCACAACGGCGACCTGCCGAGCATCTACCGCAGCGAGGCACTGGCGCTCGGCTCGTACCGCCCGGTCGGGCAAACCGATTCCGAAATGCCTTCTGCGTGCTGCTGGAGCGCCTGAACGAGCCGTGGATGGCGAGCACTCCACCGACCGTTGAAGCGCGTCTGTCGCTGCTGACCGCATTTGCTGCGGACCTGCGCGCACTCGGGCACGCGAAAAGAATCTACGCGCCGTACAGCTACTGCTTGGCCACTCCAAACTTGACTATCTCCGGCGCCGGCCTATGTCCCGCCTTCTGGCTTTGGTGGGATCTACCGCGACACAGCTCGTCCTGCGCTGGACATAGGAATGCTCTCCCCCGGGCAATACCGCCCGCAAGGAGAGCATCTTGGAACGATCATTCGAGAACGCCGCCGCGACCGCGGACCGCGCTGACGGCCCCGTATCTGAGCATCTCGGTTCCTTCGTGGAGCTGTTGATTCAACAGAAGTTCGTCGCCGCTGTCGTGTGCGTCAAGGCGCTGCACGCCGCAGCTTTCGACCGTTGGCTCGCCGAGCATCATGTTGACCCGGCCGAACTCAGCGAAGCCTATGTCCAGCAATTCACGCGCCGACGCCGGCGGTGTCGCTGGCCGGTCCGAGCTGAGACCCGACGGCGCGAGGAGTACGACGTCCAGCACGTGCTGGGCTTCCTGCGATCTCGCGGCGTGTGCCCACAAGCCGTCGTCAGTTCGACCGCAGCCGAAGATCTCGTGGCCGCCTTCGCCAGTCACATGCTTGAGCAGCAAGGCCTGGCGTCACCGACGATCGAGCGGTACACGATCGCGGCAAGGCAGTTCCTCAAGAACCGCTTCGGCGATGGTGCAGTCGACATGCGCTCGGTCGTTGCCAGCGACATCATCGATTTCATTCGAGGTCAATCCGCTCGCCTTCGGCCACCCGGCCTCAAGTGCGTCGTCACCGCAATGAGATCGTTCCTGCGCTTCGTTCAATACCGAGGTGACGTCGCTGCCGAACTCGTCGCTGCGGTGCCGGCGGTGGCCACCTGGGCAACCACGCCCGCGCTTCCTTTGGCGATCTCGCCCGACCACGCTCAACGGGCGATCGACAGCTGCGACCTCAGCACACCGATCGGACTGCGCGATCGAGCCATCCTGTTGATCCTGGCACGGCTTGGACTGCGAGCCAATGAAGTGATCACGCTGCAGCTCAGTGACTGCGACTGGGATCGAGGACATCTGCGAGTTCGGAGCAAGGGCGGGCGCGAGTGTGTGCTGCCCCTGCCCGACGACGTGGGCAGTGCCATCGCCGCGTATCTCGAACACGGCCGGCCAGTGGGCAACGATTTCCACCTGTTCCTGCGCTCGACGGCACCGATCTCCGGCTTCAAGTCGGGCTCGGACGGCATCGGATCGATCGTGAAGTACGCGTTGGCGCGAGCCGGCGTCGACGCCCCTCACCGCGGCTCGCACCAGTTCCGGCATGCGCTGGCCGTGCGTTTGCTTCGTGGCGGCGCCTCGTTCCCCGAGATCGGCGAGGTGTTGCGGCACCGCAGCCCGCAGACCACCTCGATCTATGCCCGTGTCGATATCGACGCACTGCGTCCTTTGGCGCTGCCCTGGCCGGGAGGTGCGCAATGAACACGCTGCACAGTTCGCTCCAGGACTACCTGGCATTGCGGCGCGGTCTGGGCTCCAAGATGAGCGACGCCGGCCGCATGCTCCCGGGCTTCGTGGCCTTCCTCGAGGCGCGACATGAGTCGTACATCACGGCGCAGTCGGCGCTTAAGTGGGCACAGCAGGCCGACGTTCAGCCGGCTGAATGGGCTCGACGCCTGGGATTCGTGCGTGGATTCGCACGTTACCGTAGTGCGGTCGATCCTCTGACCGAGGTTCCAGCTTCAGAGCTGCTGCCACATCGCTCCACGCGCGCCAGGCCCTACCTGTACTCCGAGGAAGAGGTGCAACGGCTGCTGGCTGCAGCCCTGCGACTGCCGACGGACCGGTCGTCATCGGCGCTGCGGCCCTGGACGTTCCACTGCCTGCTCGGTCTGCTCAGCGTCACCGGGCTGCGCATCTCCGAGGCTCTGGATCTGAAGTTGAGCAACGTCGACATGCAGCAGGCCGTGCTGACCATCCACGCCGCCAAGCTGGGCCGCTCGAGGTTGGTGCCGCTGCATTCGACCACGTGCGCCGTGCTGGCGGAGTACATGCGCCGGCGCGAAGACTTCCTCGGATCGCGCGATTCGAACTACCTGTTTGTCTCCACCAAAGGCACACGGCTGGACGGCGGCCGGGTGCATCGGGCGTTCTATGAGCTGTCTCGCCAGACGGGTCTTCGAGCGCCCGGCGTCAGCCGCGGCCCTCGGCTGCACGACTTTCGACATAACTCCGAGTCCCGGATTATTCCGAGTACGGCGACGAATGACGCCGTACTGCCGGAGGAGACTGGTTGGGAGGGCAGCGAACGCTGCTCGGAATAATCAGAGGCCCTTCAGGAAGTCCATGAGGCGGTCGCTGGGCCTGAATCGAGCCACGGGGACCTTCCTCGTAGTCGTATTAGCAAGCGCACGTTCCTTGAGTTGCATGTCTGCGTGCAGGTAGATTGACGTGGTCTCCGGTGATTCGTGCCCGAGCCACAGTGCGATCACGACTTGGCTGGCGCCATGGTGAAGGAGGTCCATCGCCAGCGTGTGTCGACTATCTCGTCGGCGACATAGGCGCCACACGACGGCGATGGATCTTCTGCAGGAAGGCGTGGATCGATCTGTGATCGCGCTTTGGCTCGGCCACGAGTCGATCGAGACAACTCAGATGTACCTGGACGCTGACCTGGAATTGAAGCAACGCGTCCTCGATCGCACGACGCCACCGAATGGCCGGCCGGGCCGATATCGGCCTGACGACAAGCTGCTGGAATTCTTGAAGGGGCTGTAGCCCTCAGGCCTATGTCCTGCAGAACGGCCTCTCGCAGCACGCAGGATGCCGACATCTCGGGACATAAGCCGGCGCCGGAGATAGTCGAGCCTATGTACTGAAGTCCATAGACTTGAGTCGACGGTGCGCTATCTCGGCATCGAGGTAGACGACGCCTTGGTAATTGCCGAACAGACCGAGATCTAATCGGAGTGCACTGCGGGCTGCCCGACCACCGAGATGCTGGCCGGGCGGCCTCTCTCGGCGAACGCCCGGCCCGTGCGGCAGCTTCCAGGTGCGGCCGGGAACTAGAGCTCCCTGCCATTACCTGCCACTCAGGGCAGACCGCTTTGGAGCATCGAATTGTTCTCGGTAACCGTTCATCACATCCTTGGTCCTGGCTATCGAGCGAAAATCGAGCGTCAACTGATAACGGCTTTGCGCCGGTTGGGAAAAGGACAAACTGATGGACAGGTCGATGATGAAGGGCCTTGCGGTGGGGGGCGTCGCCATGGTGGTGCTCGGTGCGGGAGCCGTCACCGGTTACCAGACGCTGACGAAGCCCAAGTTCGCCGAGGTAGTAGCCGCAAAGGAAGTCTTCGAGACGGTAGTGACGCCGCGCGAACAATGCGACGACGTGCGGGTGCAGCACCAGGCACCGGTAAAGGACCAGAACCGCATCGCCGGCACCGCGATCGGCGCCGTGGCGGGTGGCCTGCTGGGCAGCACCATTGGCGGCGGCAAAGGCAAGACGCTGGCCACGGTGGGCGGCGCGGCTGCCGGCGGGTATGCCGGTAACCAGGTGCAGAAGGGCATGCAGGAGAAAGACGTCACCACCACCACCGAGCGCCGCTGCAAGACGGTACAAGACAAGTCGCAGAAGCTTGTGGGCTACAACGTCACCTACCGGCTCGATGGCAAGCAAGACGTGGTGCGCACGTCGTTCAAGCCGGGCGCCACGCTTCCGGTCAAAGACGGCAAAGTGGTGATGACGCCTCCCGAGGCGGCGAAGTCTTAAACCAATCTGAAATCAGAATGCAAAACGAAAACCGGCACCTCGCCGTCATCTGGTGACGGTTCTGGACCGGCGCTCACATCACCACAGCCCAGCGCAGGCCGCGCGTGCTGGGCGTGGCCAACTGGACGACGATTGACGGCGTCAACTACGCCCGCAGCGAGCCATCGACTTTGGTGCAGCGTTTGGATGGGGTATGGCTGGTCGTCTCGTTCATCGGCATGACGGCAAGGTTTGGCGATGCCGGGATGGCGCTGTTCGTACCGGCCGCCGGACTGGTGGTGGCCACCGTTGCAGCGGTGCGCTGGGCGGCGCGGCGGCGGCTGGCCTCGCAGGTGGATCGAGCCCTGGATTTGGAGGCGTGGCGGACTGCGGAGGGGAGGGTGGTGTTGCACTGATGTCTGTGCCTCGCCCGTGATGGGGAGCGGCACGCGGAAAACATCGGTCTATGCGGGCGTGACACTGAGCCGCAGGCCCACGGCGTGAAGCACCCTATGCACCGTCGCAATGGTCGGGTTCCCGTTTTCCGACAGTGCCTTGAACAGCGTCTTCTCACCCAGTTCGGCACGGCGTGCCACTTCGGCCATCCCATGCGCCTTGGCAACCTGACGCAGTGCCAGAAGAAGCACAGCAGGGTCGTCAAGTTCAAGTACGGCCTCCAGGTACGCAGCAGCCTCGATCGGGTCGAGCAGCGCGGCGCCCAGTGACTCGTCATAGCTCTTGTCGCGTCCGTTCATGGTTCACCTCGCCTTCGCCAATCCGATCAAGATCGGTACTCCAAAAGATACCATCATGGGCGCGCAGCGTTCATCGAGATCACGTTGCCCTTACTGACTTCTGGATCCGCGCAGAAGGCGGCCCAGTCTTTCATCAGCCGGCGCCGCTTCTCGAAAAGATCGCCTCGCCGGTACGCCGCTTCCACCTTGTCACCGATGGCATGAGCCAGCGCCATCTCAACCACCTCGTGGGGATAGTTCGTGCGCTCGGCGCACCAATCCCGGAAGCCGGAGCGAAAGCCATGCGGTACCGCGCCGACTTTCATCCGGCGCAGCACCGCGGTCAGGCTCATGTCCGACAACATGCCGCCACGGGGCGACGCGAACACGAGCGCATTGCGGTCCTCGTGGGGCAGGGCGTTGAGGATGGCCAGCGCCGCATCTGACAACGGCACCCTGTGTTCCTTGCCAGCCTTCATGCGTTCGCCGGGTACGGTCCACGTCGCCGCGTCGAGGTCGATTTCGGCCCACCGTGCACCGCGCACTTCGCCGGAACGGGCGGCCGTGAGGATCGTGAATTCGAGCGCCCGCGCACTCATGCCTGCCTGGCTGCGCAGGGTCTTCATGAAAGCCCCGACCAGACCGATGGGCAACGCGCTGTGATGGCCCGCATTTGCTACCCTGCTCGCCGCCGGCAGCACGGTGTCAAGGTGGCCTTTCCACCGTGCAGGGTTCAGGCCCGCGCGGTAGCCGCGGGTCGTCGCCCAGTCCAGGATGGATTCGAGGCGGCCCCGCAGGCGCGAAGCTGTCTCGGTCTTCTTCGTCCAGATCGGTTCGAGCACCGCCAGGACATGCGGCAATCCGATATCACGCACCAGCAAGTCGCCGATGAGAGGGTAGGCGTAGGTGTCGAGCGTATTGCGCCACTGCTGCGCGTGTTTCGCGTTGCGCCAGCCGGTCTCGTGCGTGTCGATGTAGGAGAGGGCGCAGAACTTGAAGGTCTTGGCCCGGGCCTGATCGGCTTTCATCGAGCTGCGCAGTGCTCGCGAATTGGCCACGGGGTCGATGCCCTCCCTGACCTTGGCACGTGCTTCGCGCGCGGCTTCCCGAGCGCCGGCGAGCGAAACATCCGGGAACCCGCCCAGTCCCATGTCGCGCCGCTTTGCGCCGACCTGCACACGAAGAACCCAACTGCGCGCGCCACGCGGGTTGACCTGAAGCGCCAGGCCGGCGACGCCGCCGACGAAGTGCAGGCCGGGCGCAGCCAGCCGGCTTACTGCAAGCGGTCCCAGCTCCTTGGCCTTGCGTCCCATCGAAAGCCTCCGTCATTTGCCGTACCCATCACCGTACCCATCAATTCTGGCGCGACGAAATGGTACGTCGCGAACCGGCTGGACGCAACGAATTTGGCTGAAAGCCAGCATTCATGCTGGTTACAGAGGGATTGGCGGGATGCAGTGAGACGACATGAACCGTCGTCCTGGCGGAAGCGGTGAGATTCGAACTCACGGACGGCTCGCACCGTCGGCAGTTTTCAAGACTGCTGCCTTCAACCACTCGGCCACGCTTCCAACGCTTCACATTGTGCCTGCGCAGCGCGCGGCCCTCAGTCCGGTCGTCGTGCCTGCTCGCAGCCGACCTGCACCCAATCGCGCCGCCCGCCATCGACGCGCACCGCACTGAGCTGGCCGCCCCACACGCAGCCGGTATCCAGCGCCAGCAGATCGGTTCGATCGATGCGGCCCAGCGTGGACCAATGGCCGAAGGCGATGGGCGTGCCGCGGGTGCGCCGGCCGTCGATGTCGAACCAGGCCTTGAACCCTGGCGGCGCCGCGTCGGCGCTGTCCTTGGCCTTGAGCTCGAGCACGCCATCGGCGGTACAGAAGCGCATGCGCGTCAGGCAGTTGATGATCGAGCGCCAGCGCGGCGGCCCGCTCAACAATTCGCTCCAGCTGGCCGGCTCGTTGCCGTACATGCCCAGCAGCAATTGCAGCAGATCGGGGCCGCGCAGCAGCGTCTCGATCTCGCCGGCCAGCGCCAGCGTGGTCTCGGTGTCCCATTGCGGCGGCACGCCGGCGTGCACCAGCAGCCAGCCGTCGTGCTTGTGCGCCATGCGCCGCTGGCGCAGCCAGTCGATCCATTGCTCGCGCTTCTTCGACTGCAGGATGTCGTCCAGCGTGTCGTCGCGCCGCGCCTTGCGCACGCCGAGGGCCACGGCCAGCAGGTGCAGGTCGTGGTTGCCCAGCAGGCAGGTGGCGGCGTCACCCAGATCGCGCAGCCGCTTCAGCGTGCCCAGCGAATCGGGCCCGCGATTGACCAGATCGCCGACCACCACCAGCCGGTCGCGCGACGCCGAGAAGCCGATTTCAGCCAGCAGCCGCTCGAAGGCATCGCAACAGCCCTGCAGGTCGCCGATGAAGTAGTCCATCGGTCGATTCTGCTACGCTGCGGGCCTTTCCCGGGGTTGCCGCCGAACGCGGCCGTGCATGGACGTTGCGCTGCTGGTTTTCCTGATCGTGCTCAACGCCGCCTTCGCCATGTCGGAGATGGCGCTCACCGCCAGCCGCAAGGCGCGCTTGCAGGTGCTGATCGAAGACGAGCAGCCGGGCGCCGAGGCGGCGCTGCTGCTGCACGAGAACCCGAACAAGTTCCTGTCCACGGTGCAGATCGGCATCACTTCGATCGGCGTGCTCAACGGCATCGTCGGCGAAGGCGCCTTCGCCCAGCCGCTGGCCGAATGGCTGCGCGATGGCCTGCAGGTGGCGCCGAAGGCGGCCGCGGTCAGCGCCACCGCCGTGGTGGTGGCGACGATCACTTTCCTGACCATCATCTTCGGCGAGCTGGTGCCCAAGAGGCTGGGCCAGATGTACCCCGAGACGGTGGCGCGCCTGGTGGCCCGGCCGATGAACTGGCTGTCGATGGCGACCCGGCCCTTCGTCATGCTGCTGGGCGCCTGCACCGACGCGGTGCTGCGGCTGCTGGGCATCCGCGGCGGGCCGACGCGCAGCGTCACCGAGGAGGAGATCGCCGCCAGCCTGGAAGAAGGCCTGGACGCCGGCGTGATCGAGGCGCAGGAGCACCAGATGGTGCGCAACGTCTTCCGCCTCGACGACCGGCACATCGGCTCGATGATGATCCCGCGCGCCGAGATCGTCTGGCTCGATGCCGGCGCGCCGATCGATGCCATGCTCGAGCTGATGATGCACAGCGGCCGCTCCCGCTACCCGGTGTGCCGCGGCGGCCTGGACGATGTCATCGGCGTGGTCGCGGCGCACACGCTGCTGCCGCCGCTGGCCCGGGGCGACAAGCCCGATCTGGCCGAGCACCTGGTGCCGCCAGTGTTCGTGCCCGAGACCCTGACCGGCATGGAGTTGCTGGAGAGCTTCCGACAGTCCAGCGCCGACCTGGTGTTCGTGGTCGACGAATATGGCGCGGTGCAGGGGCTGATCACCGAGCGCGATCTGCTCGAAGCCATCATCGGCGAGTTCGCCGTCTCGGCCGACGAAGAAGCCTGGGCCGTGCGGCGGGCCGACGGCAGCTGGCTGATGGACGGGCTGATTCCGGTGCCCGAACTGAAGGATCGGCTGGGCCTGAAAGAGGTGCCCGAGGAAGAACGTGGCCGCTACAACACGCTGGCCGGCATGGTGATGCTGCTGCTTGGTCGGCTGCCCGTGACCACCGACACGGTGGAATGGGACGGCTGGCGCTTCGAGGTGGTGGACCTGGACGGCAAGCGTGTGGACAAGCTGCTGGTGACGGCCATCGCCGACAACGAGGAAGGACCCCCGACGTGATCATCGCCAAATTGCACAAGCGCATGGTGGCCCTGGACCGCAACCTACACCGTGGCCTGCGCATCCACCAGCCCGGCATGGACTGGTCGATCGCCGGCAACCTGAACGCACTGTTCGTCGCCGGGGCCGAGTTCGGCGATGTCTGCCGCGAATACCCGATCCTGTTCGTGCGTGCCGGACAGGACGACAAGGGCCAGCCACAGGTGGCGCCGATTGCCGCGCTGGGGCTGGCGCAGGACGAGAACCTCTACCTCGACGGCGGCCGCTGGCGCGCCAGCTACCTGCCGGCGCTGCTGCGTTCGTACCCCTTTGCCATTGCCGGCGCGGGCGCCGACAAGCGCCCGGTGTTGTCGATCGACATGGACTGGGCCGGCCTGTCGCAGACCGAAGGTGTGGCGCTGTTCGATGCCGAAGGCCAGCCTGGCGAGCATTTGCTGGCGATGCGCAAGCAGCTCGAGCAGCTGGAAATCGAGGTGCAGCGCACGCGCGCGTTGGGCCGCCTCTTGCTCGACAAGGATCTGTTGCGCGAGATGCGCTTCGACGCCGAACTGCCGGACGGGCAGAAGCTGAAGGTCGATGGCTTCCTGACCGTCGACGAGCAGCAACTGGCCAAACTGAGCGATGCCGATGCGCTGCAGATGCTGCGCAGCGGCGTCATGGGGCTGGTGTATGCGCATCTGGTGTCGATCGGCAACATGCGCAAGCTGGTGGGCTGGCGCTTCGAGCGCCAGGCGTCCTGCGCGGCGGGTCAGGCGGCGGCGGCGGCGCCGAGCTGACGCGACAGCTCGGCCGCGCGCTCGCGCAGCACGCGCGCCACGGTGCCATCGAAGCGGGCGTCGAAGATCGCGCTCGGGCCGATCGCCGTCAGGCTCATGACGATGCCGTTGCTCAGATCGAACACCGGTGCGGCCATCGCGCTGATGCCCGGCACCGACGCGTCCACCGCATGCGCCAGGCCGTGGCGGCGCACCTCGGCCAGTCGCGCGGCCAGCGCGGCGTCGACGCGCGCGCCGCCG
This sequence comes from uncultured beta proteobacterium, assembly GCA_963837675.1. Classification (GTDB taxonomy): domain Bacteria; phylum Pseudomonadota; class Gammaproteobacteria; order Burkholderiales; family Burkholderiaceae_C; genus Rubrivivax. Next base: position 316,846 of record CAWIOH010000019.1, read on the forward strand.
TCGCGCTCCGCCGCCAGCGCCGACTGAAGCTGCGCTCGCGGCAGGTAGGCGCAAAACAGCAGGCCCGAGGCGGTGCCGCGCAGGCTTATCACCGTGCCGTGGCGCATGTTGACGTGCACGGGGGCAGGCGCCTCCTCGATGCGCACGATGGTCGGCCCGCGGTTGCCCCACACCGCCAGGCCGACGGTGTGGCCCAGCACGCGCGCCAGTTCGGCAATCAGTGGCGTGGCCAGGCGCACCGGGTCGTACTGCTGCAGGCTGATCAGGCCCAGCTGCATCGCCAATGGGCCGAGACCGTAGCGGCCCGAAGCCCCGTCCTGCTCGATCAGCCCCAGCTTGCCGAAGCTCACCAGATAGGGGTGGGCCTTGGCGGCCGACATGCCTGCTTCGCGCGCCAGGTCCTTCAGCGCCATCGGCCGCCCCTGGTGCGCCAGCGCGCGCAGCAACTGTCCACCCACCTCGACGCTCTGGATGCCGCGTTGGGCGCGTGGCTCGGGTGGCGACGCTGGGCCGGGCGGGGTGGTCTTCATTGTTATTGGGACTTGTACTTAAACGAATGCATTAGACAATAACGAAAACGCGATCTAGAATCAACCCCGTGGTTCCACCTGCGCGGCAAGATCCGCCGCGCCGACATGGGGAGAGCACATGAGCAGCAAAGCCTTCGCCAGCCAGGCCGACCTGGAAGCAAAGACCGTCAGCTTCACCAAGCTGTCGGATCACGCCTACGCCTACACCGCCGAGGGCGACCCGAACAGCGGCATCGTCATCGGCGACGACGCGGTCATGGTCATCGATACGCAGGCCACGCCGGCGATGGCGGCCGACGTCATCCGCCGCATCCGCGAGGTCACCGACAAGCCGATCAAGTACGTGGTGCTGAGCCACTACCACGCGGTGCGCGTGCTCGGCGCCAGTGCCTACCAACCCGAGCACATCATCGCCAGCCAGGACACCCGCGACCTGATCGTCGAGCGCGGCGAACAGGACAAGGCCAGCGAGATCGGCCGCTTTCCGCGGCTGTTCCAGAACGTCGAGTCGGTGCCGAAGGGCATGACCTGGCCGACCCTCACCTTCAGCGGCAGGATGACGCTGTGGCTGGGCAAGCTCGAGGTGCAGCTGATCCAGCTTGGCCGGGGCCATACGAAGGGTGACACCGTCGTCTGGCTGCCGCAGGACAAGGTGCTGTTCAGCGGCGATCTGGTCGAGTTCGATGCCACGCCCTATGCCGGCGACGCCTATTTCCAGGACTGGCCGAAGACGCTGGACAACATCGCCGCGCTGAAACCCGAAAGACTCGTGCCCGGCCGCGGCGCGGCGCTGCAGAACGCCGCCGAGGTGGCGCAAGGGCTGGCGGGCACGCGCGCCTTCGTCAGCGAGCTGTACGCCAGCGTCAAGGCCGGCGCCGCCGCGGGCAAGGACCTGCGCGCGGTCTACAGGGAAACCTTCGACAGGCTGCAGCCGAAGTACGGCCAATGGGTCATCTTCAACCACTGCATGCCCTTCGACGTGACGCGCGCCTACGACGAGGCCACGCAATTCCCCGACCCGCGCATCTGGACGGCCGAGCGCGACATCGAGATGTGGAAGGCGCTGGAAAGCTGACGCTGCGAGCCGGCCATGTCGAGTTATGCCTATCCCGAGTTTGAATACCGCCAAAGCGCGGCGCAGCGCGAAGGCCGGCTGCAGCGCCACCCGCTGGTCATCGTCGGCGCCGGGCCGATCGGGCTGACGGCGGCGCTCGATTGCGCGCAGCGCGGCCTGCGCGTGCTGCTGCTCGACGACAACAACACCGTCAGCTTCGGCTCACGCGCGGTGTGTTATGCCAAGCGGCCGCTGGAGATCTGGGACCGTCTGGGCGTGGCCGCACCGCTGCTCGGCAAGGGCGTGCGCTGGCAGGTGGGCAAGGTGTTCCTGCGCGACGACATGGTGTATCGCTTCGACCTGCTGCCCGAGGCGCGGCACAAGATGCCGGCGATGATCAATCTGCAGCAGTACTACGTCGAGCAGACGCTGGTCGATGCCTGCGCCGCGCACCCGTTGGTCAGCATCGGCTGGAAGCACAAGCTGGTGGCGCTGCAGCAGGCCGATGACCACGCACGCCTGACCGTGCAGACACCCGACGGCCGCTACGAGCTGCTGGCCGACTGGGTGCTGGCCTGCGACGGCGCCAACAGCGACACGCGCAACATGGTCGGCGCCGGTTTCTCCGGCCAGTTTTTCCAAGACCGGTTTCTGATTGCCGACGTGATCATGAAGGCCGCGGCACCCGCCGCCGCCAGCGGCCTGCAGCGTCTGGGCGGCGAGCCCGAGCGCTGGTTCTGGTTCGATCCGCCCTTTCATCGCGGCCAGAGCGTGCTGCTGCACAAACAATGCGACGACATCTGGCGCATCGATTTCCAGCTCGGCCGCGACGCCGACCCCGAGCTGGAGAAGCAGCCAGAGCGCGTCATCCCGCGCATCCAGGCGATGCTCGGGCCGGAGTTGCCGTTCGAGCTGGAATGGGTGTCGGTCTATCAGTTCGCCTGCCGGCGCATCGACCAGCTGCGTCACGGCCGCGTGCTGTTTGCCGGCGATGCCGCGCACCAGGTGTCGCCCTTTGGCGCGCGCGGCGCGAACACCGGCGTGCAGGACGCCGACAACCTGGCGTGGAAGTTGAAGCTGGTGATCGATGGCGTTGCGCCGCCGTCGCTGCTCGACAGCTACCACGACGAGCGTGCCTTCGCGGCCGACGACAACCTGCTCAACTCGACGCGTGCCACCGACTTCATTTCACCGAAGACGCCAAGCAGCCTGCGCTATCGCGACGCGGTGCTCGAGCTGGCGGAAAGCGAGCCCTTCGCACGCCCGCTGATCAACAGTGGCCGTCTTTCGACACCCACGCCATACCTGCATTCGCCGTTGAACACGCCCGACGAGGCGCCGTTCGCGGGCGGCATCCCGCCCGGCTGCCATTGCGCCGATGCGCCGGTGCGTCACGGCGGCCGCGATGCCTGGTTCCTGGAGGTGCTGGACCCGCCCGATCGAGGCGGTGCGGCCTTCACGCTGCTGGCCTTCGGCCCGCTGCCGGCGCCAGTGCCTTTCGATGCTGCGCCGCTGGAGTTGCGCGTGCTGATCGTCGGCAGCGACATCGACGATGTCGAGGGCCTGCTCGCGCAGCGCTATGGCGCCTCCCCCGGCACGGTGGTGCTGATCCGCCCCGACCAGCATGTGGCCGCGCGCTGGCACGCCTTCGACGCGGCCAGAATCAAGTCTGCGTTGCGCCGCTGCAGCGGCAACGCGTAAGCGAGAGCGACCGCCATGCCGTTGAACCGCCAACCCAACATCGACGACCCGGATGGCTTCTACCAGGAGCTGATCGACAGCCAGCGCGAGCTCAGCGAGGCGCAGGCCGACATGCTCAGCGCCAAGCTGGTGCTGATCCTGGCCAACCATGTGGGCGACCGCGCGGTGCTCAGCGAAGCCATCGCGCTGGCGCGCAGCAACACCATAGGCCGCGGCGCGGCGGCGTAGCCGAGAACAACCATGGAAACACTCGAATATCTCAGTGGCTTCGGCAACAGCCATGCCAGCGAAGCGCTGCCCGGCAGCCTGCCCGTCGGCCGCAACAGCCCGCAGCGCGCGGCGCATGGCCTGTATGCCGAAGTCATCTCCGGCAGCGCCTTCACCGCGCCACGCGCCGACAACCGGCGCAGTTGGATGTACCGGCGTCGGCCCTCGGTGGTGGTGGGCAGCTATGCACCTCTGGCTCATGCCGGCTGGAAGACCGGCGCCAAGGACGGTCAGGCGGCGCCACCGAATCCGCTGCGCTGGTCGGCGCAGGCAGTGCCGGACGAGCCGCTCGACTTCATCGACGGCCTGCGCACGCTGGTGGTCAACGGCGACGCCGATGCGCAGACCGGGATGGCCGCGCACCTGGTGCTGATGAACCGCTCGATGACGCAGCGCGCGCTGGTGAATGCCGATGGCGAAATGCTGATCGTGCCGCAGCAGGGGCGATTGCGTGTGCGCACCGAACTCGGCCTGCTCGAGGCCGTGCCCGGCCAGGTGCTGCTGTTGCCGCGCGGCCTGGCCTTCAGCGTGGCGGTGGACGGGCCGAGCGTCGCCTATGTGTGCGAGAACTACGGCGCGCAGTTCCGCCTGCCCGAGCTGGGGCCGATCGGCTCCAACGGGCTGGCCAATGCGCGCGACTTCGAAGCGCCGGTGGCGGCCTTCGTGCGTGAGGACAAACCCTGGCAGATGGTCAAGCGCTACGGCGGCGCGCTGTGGGTCGCCGAGCAAGCGCACACGCCCTTCGACGTCGTTGCCTGGCATGGCACGCTGGCGCCGCTGCGCTACGAGACGTCCCGCTTCAACACCCTCGGTTCGATCAGCTTCGACCATCCCGATCCGTCGATCTTCACCGTGCTGACGTCGCCCAGCGACACCCCCGGCAGCGCGAACTGCGACTTCGTCATCTTTCCGCCGCGCTGGCTGGTGGCCGAGGACACCTTCCGTCCGCCCTGGTTCCATCGCAATGTCATGAGCGAATTCATGGGCCTGGTGCATGGCCAGTACGACGCCAAGCCCGAAGGCTTCAAGCCGGGTGGCGCGTCGCTGCACAACTGCATGGTGCCGCACGGCCCCGATGCCGAATCCTTCGAGCGCGCCAGTGCCGCCGCGCTGCAGCCGCACAAGCTCGACAACACGTTGGCCTTCATGTTCGAAAGCCGCTGGCGCTTCCTGCCCACTGCCTGGGCGCTGCGCGACGGCGCGCTCGACGCCGATTACGCCGACTGCTGGGCGGGTCTGTCGGACCACTTCAAGGCTTGACCATGCTCGATGCCACACACGATGCCGCGCTGCGCAGCTGGGTCGCTTCGGCGAATCAGCCGGAAGCCGACTTTCCGGTGCAGAACCTGCCCTACGGCGCCTTCCGGCGCAAGGACAGCGACGAGCCGCTGCGCATCGGTGTGGCGATCGGCGATCAGGTGCTCGACCTGAAGCTGGCGCTGGCGCAATGCCCCTGGGGCGCGGGCTTGCCCGAGTTGCTGGCGCCGCTGGCTGCAGGCGACCTGAAAAGCCTGATGTCCGCCGGCCCGACGGCGCGGCGCACGCTGCGTGCGGCCTTGTCGGCTGCGCTGAGCGAAGGCAGCGATCAAGGTCCGTTCCTCGAGCTGTGCCTGGTGCCGATGGCCCGGGCGCAGATGCACCTGCCCTGCGCCATCGGCGACTACACCGACTTCTACACCGGCATCCACCACGCCACCGCGGTGGGCAAGCTGTTCCGCCCGGACAATCCGCTGCTGCCCAACTACAAGTGGGTGCCGATCGGCTACCACGGCCGTGCGTCGCAGCATCGTCGTCAGCGCCGCAAAGCTTCGTGCGGCCTTGTGGCCAATCGATGGCGGCGGGCAGCAGCGCGCCGAAGTTCGGCCCCAGCCAGCGCCTGGACTACGAGTTGGAGCTGGGCGTGCTCGTCGGCGCCGGCAATGCGCTTGGCCAGCCGCTGCACATGGCCGCGGCCGAGGACGACTGGTTCGGCATCGTGCTGCTCAACGACTGGTCGGCGCGCGATATCCAGGCCTGGGAGTACCAGCCGCTGGGGCCGTTCCTGGCGAAGAATTTCGCCACCACGATCTCGCCCTGGGTCGTGACGCGTGAGGCGCTGGAGCCCTTCCGCGCACCCTTCGTGCGACCCGCGGGCGACCCGCAGCCGCTGCCGTACCTGGATTCGGCGGCCAACCGCGAACGCGGCCAGATCGACATCGGATTGCAGGTGCTGTTGCAGACCGCGGCGATGAGGGACAAGGCCCTGCCACCGCAGCCCCTGAGCCAATCCAATTTCCGCGATGCCTACTGGAGCGTGGCGCAGATGTTGGCGCACCACAGCAGCGGCGGCTGCAACCTGAAGCCGGGTGATCTGCTGGGCACGGGCACGCAATCCGGCCCGGCCGCGGGGGAGGGCGGTTCGATGCTCGAACTGTCGATGGGCGGCAAGCAGGCGCTGCAACTTCCCGGCGGCGAAACACGCACCTTCTTGCAAGACGGCGACAGCGTGATCTTCCGCGCCCACTGCCAGCGCGACGGCGCGCGGCGCATCGGTTTCGGCGAGTGCACCGGCACGGTGCTGCCGGCGCCGGCCGGTTGACGCCGCACCCTTGCAGCCGTGACGTCCGGCCCCAGATGGGGCTCATGGACGACATCAAGACCCCCACCGCACCGGCGCGACTGGCCGTGGCCGTGCTGCTTTCGCAGCTGCTGCAACGCCTCGACCACAGCCAGGTGAGCGTCGGCGCCGAGCAATACCGCTCGGTGGCGCGGCATCTGGCCGAGGAGTTCGAGCAACTGGCCAGCGACCCGTTGTTGTCGCAGTTGCTGGACGCCTACCCGGCCGCGGCCGAGTTGTACGAGAACTTGAACTACCGCCACGCCGGGCTGTGCCGCTCGCCGCTCGATGTGGCGCTCGACGCCGAGCAGCGCGCGCACAAGGCGATTGCGGTCGCCATGCGCGTGGACGCCGCGCCGCCGGCCGGCAAGATCGGCTGAGGCACCTGACACGCGGCGCGTTGGCGATCGCCACCGCCGCGGCCTGATGCGCGCCGGGCAGTCCGCCGCAAGGCGCGCGTTGTCCGCGCCGGCCGGCGCCGCCAGCCGCCAGCCGCCTTGTCCATGAGAATCGGCCGATGAACACGGCCCCTCGATTCGATCTCGAACCGGTGCTTCAGCGCCTGCTCGACGAAGCCTACCGGCTGCTGGCCGCATTGCCGCTGCTGCTGCTGGCGATGCTGGTGGTCTGGGTGGCCTGGCTCGTCGGACGCTGGCTGTCCGAGCGCGCTCTGTTCGAGCGCGCGGCGCAACGCAACCCCTTCCTGCGCGACCTGGTGCGCAGCACCGTGCGCTGGCTGGTCGTCACGGTCGGCGTGCTCACGGCGCTGGAGATCCTGGACGCCACCTCGATCGTCGGCGCGGTGCTGGGCACGGCCGGTGTGCTCGGCGTGGCCGTCGGCTTCGCCTTCAAGGACATCCTGGAGAACTACCTCGCCGGCATCCTGATGAGCATCCGCCAGCCCTTCGCACCGCGCGACCATGTGGTGATCAACGGCAACGAAGGCGTGGTGGTGGCCCTGACCTCGCGCGCGACGATCCTGATGACGCTGGACGGCAACCACCTGCGCCTGCCCAACGCGCTGGTGTTTCGCAGCGTGACGCTGAACTACACGCGCAACCCGAGCCGGCGCTTCGACTTCGAGGTCGGCATCGGCGTGCACGAGGACCTGGTGCGCGCGCAGCAGATCGGCGTGGACGCGTTGAAGGCCCTCGATGGCGTCATCGCCACACCGCCGCCGCGCGCCTTCATCACTGCGCTCGGCGACTCCAATGTGCAGGTGCGCTATCACGGCTGGGTCGACCAGCGCGCGCACGACTTCCAGCGGGTCAAGGGCGAAGCCATCCGCCGCGTCAAGCTGGCGCTGGAGGACGCCGACATGGACCTGCCCGAGCCGATCTACCGCGTGCAGCTGAGCGAGCGCACTGCGCCGCCGGCCGCGCCACCGGCTGCGCCGCGGCCGCCGCCGGCGCAGCGAGCGCAGACCGCGGCGCCGGACACGCGCGCGACCAGCGACATCGACGCGCAGATCGCCGCAGGAACCGCGTCGGACCGACGATCTGCTCGATGCCTCGGCACCCAGGGAATGAGCGCGCCGGGCCGTGCCCAAGCGCTCATCCCGAAACGCACAGCGTGGCGGGTCGTCGAGTGAACCCGGGCGACTGCTTTTCATACGGACTCGCGTTCGATCATCAAGATCGACGGCCGGCTGCCGGCGCCTTGCTGTCGTTCGGTCCAATGAACTGGTGGGCGGCAATGCATCGGAAGGAGCCGGTGGAAAGTACCAGCTTTCCGGCGGCCCAGTTTCGCGAATCGTGGAGCCGGTTAGCCGCTGTTCGTGTAGGCTGGTAGGCGACCCAAGGCTGCCGGTCGCGCGCCTCGGATGGAACCACCGGCCGGTGAAACTGAACTGGGCCAAGCTGCTCAAGCGCGTGTTCGAGATCGACATAGGGCACTGCCCGACCTGAGGCGGCGGGCTCAAGATCATTGCCGCGATCCTGGAAGCGCCGGTGATCCAGAAGATCCTCACGCGCCTGGGTCTGTAGCCTCGGGCACCGCCTCAGGCACCGCCTCGGACGCCAGCCCGTGGCCAGGCCCTGCAAGCGACCTGACGCCGCCCAACCGTGACCGTTCAGGCGACCCAGCCACCAGGGCCGCTGGTGCGCTGACCGCAGCGTTCGTCGAAATGCGCTTGCCCTGATCGACGTATTACTCTTACGGGGTCAGCATCGAATCGGGCACGCGCGGGGACGCGCCCGGTGACACGCGGAGCGCTCGATGCCATGATGGTTGGGCAGTTCCGCCCGACGCGAGCCGGCGGGAGGCCAAGCGACGGCATGTGCACAGAGGACATGCCATGAAGATCTACATCTCGTCCACCTTCCAGGACCTGCACGAGCACCGCGGCGCGGTCGATCGCACGTTGCGCCGCATGGGGCACGACGTGATCGGCATGGAGCAGTACGTCGCCGAGCACAACAAGCCGCTGGATCGCTGCCTGGCCGATGTGCGCCTGGCCGACATCTACGTGGTCATCGTCGCCTGGCGCTACGGCTATCTGCCGATCGACCAGCCCCCCCGGGCGGTCTGTCGATCACTGAGCTCGAGTACCGCGCGGCGGTGGTTGCCGGCAAGCCGGTGCTGGCTTTCCTACTCGACACTTACACGCCCTGGCCGACCAGCCGCGGAGGCGGCGCAGGGGCTCAACCGCTTCATCGTCGATCGCGTGCTGCTGCAGACCTCGGTGTCCTCCGACGCGATGGGACACTTCGGCGAGGGCACGGCGCTCGAAGACAGCACCATCGGCAGCATCAAGCATATGGTGGCTCCCGTCGGCTCGACGCTCGCGATCGTGGTCGAGCTCGGCGACGGCGACCGCTGGTGGTTGACGCGGCTGTTCCTGCTGGCCAGCCTACTGCACGCGCTTAGTGGCGTCACGCAGCTGGTGTTCCGCGATGCCGGTGCGCGCTTCTGCGGCATGGCCAGCCCGAGCGCGGTGCTCGACCGCTTTTCCGCGGTGTTTCCGCTGTGCGCCGCATTCCTCGCGGCGCTGCGCAACGTCGAGCCGTCGCTTGATGTGGAGCGCGAGACCGACCGCCAGGTGGCGCTGTGGGCGACGATCCACGAGCCGCCGCAGGGGCCGGGCGAGTTCGACGCCAAGGTGGGCCTGCGCGCTGATCTGCTCGAACGGCTGATGGGGGAGCGCCTGGTGGCGCGCTGCATCCGCGTCGACGCGCAGGGGCTGAGCCTGGCACAGGTGCAGCAGATCGTCGAGTCGCCGCTGCCCGACGTGCCGATCGATCGGCTGCAGGCCGAAGCGCCGGTGCCGAGCTACGAGCTGCAGGTGGTCGACCGCGACGCTTTCGCGCTCGAGCTGGCGCGCGAATGGGTGAAGGCCGGATTGCCGCGCAACCCCATTCGTTGAATGGCCACGCTAGTGCGGCCGTTGGTCGGTGATTCGAGTCAGCTCATTCCAGGCACGATCGCGCAGGAGGTGAACAACCTGAAGGCGACCGGGGCGGGTGTGACGCCGGTCGAGGCGAATCCGTGAGGGGTTGGATCGACGGCTGCAGTGCAGCGTAAGGAGCCGGTGGGGTGATGTCCCGCTCGCTGTTGCGTGACGTCGGAGATTGCGCAGATGCTGGTCGAAAGCCTGAGTGCACCGGCCAGCGAACATCCACACGAAAAGCTTTCCGACCGCGAGTTGCAGACACTGCTGATGATCGCCTCGGGCAAGCGCCTGTCCGACATTGCCATCGACCTGGTGCTTTCGCCGAAAACGGTGTCGGTGTACCGCGCGCGGGTGCTGGAAAAGCCGCAGCTTACGAACAACTCCGAATTGACGGTGTACGCGATCCGCAACGGCTTGGTCGGCGACTGATACGCCGGCTGGTTGATGGCGCCGCGGCGAAGCGGGTTCGCAGCGTCGGTGCCGATCTGCGAAGTTGACATCACCGCGAAGTTGATTCCAGGCATCGTCGCTGATGGCTGCAATCAAGGCCCTGAGGCTCGAGCGGGTCGCTTCCTGCGGTTGAGGTCTAATTGCCGGGGGCGGAGAGCCAGTGCGCGCTGGTGTCCGTCGATTGTGTGACATCCGGACGAGCTTGACGATCTGGCAGGCCGAGCAAGGCGAACAGTGGCATCCATCGAGGGCAATCGCAAGTCAGCCGGCCACACGCCGAATCTGCGCAACGATGTTGGCCACAAAGGCGAGACGCCCCACGACTTCCTGAGGGGTGGCGGCGAGATGGGTGCGCTGATGCGCACGCACGATTGGTCGGCAACAGCGCTCGGCCCTGTCGATCGTTGGTCACAGTCGCTGCGCACAGCCGTTCGCCTGATCCTCAACACCGGCCACCCGATGTACATCTGGTGGGGTCCGCAACGTGCGTGCCTCTATAACGACGCCTACCGCCCGTCGATCGGCGTTGAACGACATCCGCGTTCGCTGGGCCGGCCCGCCCGTGAGGTGTGGGACGAGATCTGGGACATCATCAACCCGCAGATCGAGCAGGTGATGTCCGGGCATGGCCCCACCTGGAACGTCGACCATCTGGTGCCCATCACCCGCAACGGCCGCCGCGAAGAGGTCTACTGGACCTACAGCTACAGCCCCATCGACGATGCCGCGGCCCTAGGTGGCATCGGTGGCGTGCTCGTGGTTTGCAGCGAATCGACCAAACAGGTGCTTGCGGCACGCCAATTTGCCATTGAGCGCGACCAGGCGGCGGCCGCCTTGCGCGAAGCCGAGGCTCAATTCCGCGCGGCGTTGAGAGCTGGGCGCATGGGGTCATGGCAAACGGATCACACCACCAAGACCCGAATGTGGTCACCGGAGGGCATGGCCCTGTTCGGCCTGAACCTGCCCGGCGGTCGTGGCCAGGTCGGCGGTGATGGCGACGAGTACCAGAACGCGATCCATCCCGATGACCGCCATGTCGTCCAGCGGTTCCGCGAGATTGCCGATCAGCAGGATTCATTCCCGGCGGAATACCGAATCGTCAAGCCTGATGGCAGCACGTTGTGGCTGGTGGGTGGCGGCATGGTGATCGAGCGCGACGCTCAGGGAATTGCGCTTCGACTGGTCAGCATCATGGCTGACGCTACCGAGCGCAGGCAGGCCGAAGAAGAACTGCGCATCGAACGCGAACGCTTGAGCCTTGCTCTGCGCGCTGGACAGATGGGCGCGTACGAGTTCGACATCAGGAAGGATGTGTTGTGGTGGTCGCCGGAGATGTTTGTGATCTTCGGCGTCGATCCGCGCGAGTTTGTGCCGACGCCGCACAACGTGCTCATGCTGTTGCATCCCGAAGACCGGGATGAATTCACGGGGCTGCGTTCCGAAGCCATCGCGCAGCGCCGGCCGTTCGTGCACGAATTCCAGATCCGGCGCCGCAGACGGCAGCGAACCCTGGCTCGGGCACCGCGGCCAGATCGAATACGACGCGAATGGCGAGCCGCTGCGCAGCTTCGGCATCACGATGGATATCAGCGAGCGAAAGAGGGCCGAACAGGTCCTGCGCGACGCCGACCGTCAGAAAGACACGTTCATCGCCGTGCTCGCGCACGAGCTTCGCAACCCGCTCGCACCGATACGCAACGCCCTGAGCGTGCTCAAGCTGAAGGTCGCGGCAGACGAAAAGATGGATTGGTGCATGGCGGTGATCGATCGCCAGACGACGCTGATGTCGCGCCTGCTCGACGATCTGCTCGACGTCTCGCGCCTGAGCCGCGGGCAGCTGCGGCTGCGCCCGCAGCCGATGGAGCTCTCGGCCGCTATCGAGCAGGCCATCGAAACCGCACAGCCGCTGATCGACGCGCGCACGCACACACTCAGCGTTTCGGCGCCCGCGCAGCCGCTGTACCTCGAGGGCGACCCGACCCGCCTGGCGCAGGTGTTCACGAATGTGCTGATCAATGCAGCCAAGTACACGCCACAGAACGGAACGATCGAACTTGAGCTCGAGCGGCACGGCGATGTCGCCGTGGTGCGCGTGACCGATACCGGTATCGGCATTGCGGCACAGGACTTCGCGCGCATCTTCGAAACCTTCGGTCAGGTCGAGCCGAACGAAGACCACTCGCTTGGGGGCCAGGGCATCGGGCTTTCGTTGGCCAAGGGGTTGGTCGAGATGCACGGTGGCAGCATCGACGTGCGCAGTGCCGGGGTCGGCCAGGGCAGTGTGTTCGAAGTGCGCTTGCCGCTCGCAGCGCGCGCGCCGGACGCACCTGCCGATGCGGCGATTCCGTCCGGCGGCGAGTCGAATTTGCCGCGTGCGCAGGGCCGCCGCATCCTGATTGCGGACGACCTGAAAGACGCCGGCGACAGCATGGCAGAACTGCTCAAGATGGAGGGGCATGTCGTCAGCGTCGCCTATGACGGCGCCCAGGCGTTGGAGATGGCCGAGACCTTCGTGCCGCAGGTCGTGTTGCTCGATCTGGGCATGCCGAAGATCGATGGCTTCGAAGTCTGCCGTCAGATCCGCGCCGCGCCTTGGGGTGCCGGGATGCTGCTGATCGCGCAGACCGGCTGGGGAGGGGAGCACGATCGGCGCCGCACCCGCGACGCTGGATTCGACCATCACCTCGTCAAGCCGGTCCACCTGGACGCGCTGTTGCAACTGTTCGAGCGCCATCGGCAGCAGAAGTGACGTGTCCCCGAGTCGGTTGTGTCCGTCGATGGATCATCGATCACGTCGGCCACGCTGCGCTTTCTGACCTCGAGTGCGCAGTGCCCGGTGCCCCTCCACGCCGCCTCCAGCCTCAGCGTGTCCTGGTGAGATGCCAGGAAGCCGTCGTTCACCTACGACGGCTCATGGCCGGACGCTGGTGCCCCGCCTGTCGATTTCATCGCCACATTGCCGACCACCAGCCGGCGCCTTCAACGGCCGCTATGGAGCAGGCAGATCGAAGTGTCGTATGCCCGGGTTCAGTCTTCTTCGGTCGTCCAACCTGCCGCCGCAACCGACGGCAAGGCGCCGACAGCCGATGCCGACTTCCATACGCGTGATCGCGAATCGGTATCAGTCGACGACGGCGGTGACCTCGATCTCGAGCATCAGCTCCTCGTGCACCAGCGCCGTGACGCCGACCAAGGTGCTGGCCGGCTGATGCGCGCCGAAATGCTTCTGCCGGATGCCACGCAGTGTCTTCACGCGCGCGCTGGTCAGGTCGCGCACATAGACGTTCATCTTCACGATGTGATGGAACTGCGCGCCGCCGGCGGCCAGCGCCAGGCCGAGGTTTCGGAACACATGTTCGCACTGTTCGGCGAAAGTGGTGCCGACGACATTGCCGCCGGCGTCCATCGCCACCTGACCCGAAACGAAGAGCGTGCGCTCGCCGCTGACGATGGCGACATGCGAGTAGGTGCCCTGGCTCAGCTCGGCCGGGATTGATGAATTCGACGCTCATGCTTGCTCCTGCTGAGAGCAATCATGCGCTCAGGGGTGCAATCGGGCCGGTAGGCCGAATCGAGCACCACGCCGCCGCCGCACACACGCGACACGCAGGCGCACAGCCGCTCGTCGGAGCGTTTCTGTTCGGCGCTGAAGAACACGTCGCGGTGGTCCACCGCGCCCTGCACCGAGACGATGTCCATCGCGCACAGCCCGCATTCGCCGCGCTTGCAGTCGGACAGCGTGTCGATGCCGGCTTCCTCCAGCACCTGCAGCAGGCTGCGCTCGGCCGGCACCTGCAGGCGCAGGCTGGTGCCGCGGCAGCTCCACCCAGAAGGGCTCGGCGGCATGGCGGCCGCTGTTGCCGAAGGTCTCGAAGCGCAGGTCGGCCTGCGGCCGCCCGGCGCGCGCCCAGGCTTCGCGCGCCGCATCCATCATGCGCAACGGGCCGCACAACGCCAGCTGCGCACCCGGCGCCAGCGCGGCGATCTCGGCATCCAGATCGATGCGCTCGCCGGCCTCGCTGCAGAAGGTGCGCAAGGCGCTGCCGAGCGCTTCACGCAGCGTGTCCGCATAGACCAGGTCGGCCGGGCTGCGCGCGGCGTAGCACATGCGCAGCTTCGCGCCCTGGCGCGCCAGCAGCTGCGCCATGCCCAGCATCGGCGTGATGCCGATGCCGCCGGCCATGAGCAGCGTCTCGATGGCCTTCAGCCCCAGCTCGAAATGCTGGTTCGGCTCGCCGATCAGCAGCTCGTCGCCGGTTTCCAGGCGCCACAGGTAGCGCGAGCCGCCGCGGCTGGGGTCGGCGCGGCGCACCGCGATGCGGTAGGCGCCGCCGGCTTCGGCCTGCTCGGGCAGGCCGACCAGCGAATACGAGCGTTGCTCCTCGCGGCCGCCGACCTGCACGCGCAGGTCCAGGTGCGCGCCCACGCTCCAGGGCTGCAGTCCGCCTTCGGGGCGGATCTCGAATTCGCGCACCTGGGCGCTGAGGTCACGGCGCTCGCGCACCGTCGCGCTGTGCCATTGGTCGTTGTGGCGCATGGTTCGTCTCGGCTATCGGCTGTTGCGACGCCGCACCAGGCCGGCGCCCGGCACCTGCAGCCAGGTGCGGTGGTCGGCCATGGCCTGGCGCAGATTGGCATGGGCGATGCGCGCGTGCTCGCGCATCAGGCTTTCGGCCCGTGCGCCTTCGCGGCCTGGATGGCGTCGAGCACGCCGCGGTGCTGCGCCTGGGCCACCACCAGCGTGTCGCGTGCGTCGGCGCCGGTGGCGCGTGCCAGCACGAAGGCGTTGGGCGAGGCGAAGGGCATGCGTCTTCGCGCGCTCCAGCTGGCGCTGCACCATGTCGCTGCCGGCCATCTCGGCCAGCAGCTCGTGGAAGCGGCCGTTGTGCTGCACATAGCCGCCGAAGGAGGCCTCGCTCAGGCTCGGCGCGGCGAGCAGCTGATCGATCTGTTCGATGCAGTCGCGCGCCTCGGCCAGCAGCACGCCGGGCACGCCGCGCTCGGCCGCCAGCCGCGCCGCCAGGCCTTCGAGCGTGCCGCGCAGCTCGATGGCGTCGTGGATGTCGTTCTCGGAAAAGTCCTTCACCGCGAAGCCGCCGTTGGGCAGCGCCTCGAGCAGGCCTTCCTCCTGCAGCCGCACCAGCGCCATGCGGATCGGCGTGCGCGACGCGCCCAGCCGCTCCACCAGCGCCAGTTCGGCGATGCGCGCGCCGGGCTTGAGCTCGCCGCCGACCACCAGTTCGCGCAGCCGCAGCTGCGTGCGCACCGTCTGCGACAGCGCGACGCTGTCGTCGGCGGCTTCGAGCGTGGCGCTGCTCATCGGCTCAGGCCGCGCGCAAAGGGATCACCGACGGGCGAGTGGTGCCATGCGCCTCGGCGGCGACCATCTTGTCGATCAGCTTGCGCGCCCACATCGAGCCGGCGTCGATGTTCAGGTTGTAGAAGCTGTAGCCGGGCCGCTCGTCGATGGCCTGCTGCTGCGCCTCGAGGATCAGCTCGTCCTCGCGGAAGATCGACGCCACGCCCTCGCGCAGCTCGTGCGTCAGGCGCTGCTCGCCCAGGCAGTAGTTGCGCGCGAAGGCCCAGAAGTAGTGGCAGCTCCTGTCGGTCTCGGGCGTGATGGTGTTGAGCACGTAGCCGTTGACGCCCTGCGAGCGATCGCTGGCCCGGCCGTCCTTCGGCACCGCGCCGCTGCCCGCTGGCGCCACGCCGACATCGATGGCGATGGTGCAGGGCGCTTCGAAGCGGATGATCTGCCAGCGGTCGACATGGCCTTCGTAGCCGGTGGCGTGCTTGAGCTGGCCAGCCCAGAACGGGGGCGCCTCGATGTCCTCCATCCAGCGCGTGACCGTGGCGGTGCGCCGGCCGTGGGTGGCGACGAAGGGCGCCTCGGCCACCGCCAGCTGGCCGATGCTGCTGCCGTGCACGTAGGTCTCGTGCGTCAGGTCCATCAGGTTGTCGAGCACCAGCCGGTAATCGCACTTCACCGTGATCAGCTTGCCGTCGCCGGCCCAGGCCGGGTCGTCGTTCCAGTGCAGGTCGGGCACGAGGGCGGGATCGGCCAGCGCCGGGTCGCCGGGCCAGACCCAGACGAAGCGGTGCTTCTCCACCACCGGGAAGGCGCGCACGCAGGCGGCCGGGTTCAGCGTCTCCTGCGAGGGCATGTGCGTGCAGCGGCCGGCGCCGTCGAACACCAGGCCGTGATAGCCGCAGGTGATCTGGTCGTCATGCAGCCGGCCCTTGGACAGCGGCAGCAGCCGGTGCCAGCAGGCGTCTTCCAGCGCGGCGACGCTGGCATCCTTGCGCCGGAACATGACGATCTTCTGGTTGCAGATCGTGCGCGCCAGCAGCGCCGTCTTGACTCTCGACGTCGTAGGCGGCGGCGTACCAGGCGTTAAGTGGGAACGTCTTCATGTCATTGCCGGCTTTCATGAATACACGGTGTATACAGAAAAGGCATTGTTGTCTCATTATTCGAGCTATGCAACAGGGTTAACCCTTACTGATGAAAGGAATAATGTATTCAATCAGTGACCAGATTGAACGCATGCAAAATGCGCGATGAAGCCACCCAACCAAGCCCCCGGAGACAGCGATGACCCAGAGCACCCGCCCGCCCTTCCGCGCCGACCATGTCGGCAGCTTCCTGCGGCCGAAGTATTTGCTCGACGCCCGCGAACAGCACGCCCAGGGCCAGATCGACGCGGCGCAACTGCGCCAGGTCGAAGACCGGGCCATCACCGAGATCGTCAAGTTTCAGGAGAGCGTCGGCCTGCACAGCATCACCGACGGCGAGTTCCGGCGCACCTACTTCCACATCGACTTCCTCGGCGCAGCTGGGCGGCGTGAAAACCGACATTCCGGTGCTGGTGAAGAAGCCCGATGGGAGCGAGGAACTGGCCCCGCCGGTGATGCGCGTCATCGACAAGGTGCGGCACGTGAAGGACATCCAGCGCGCCGACTTCGAATACCTGAAGAGCCAGCTGGCCAGCGGCAGCACCGGCAAGGTGTCGATCCCGTCGCCGACGATGCTGCACTTCCGTGGTGGCCGCGCCGGCATCAGCAAGCAACACTATCCCGAACTCGACCCCGAGTTCTACGAAGACGTGGCCAAGGCCTATGGCGACGAACTGCAGTCACTGCACGCCGCCGGGTGCCGCTACGTGCAGATGGACGACACCAACCTGGCTTACCTGTGCGACGACAAGATGCGCGAGGCCGCGCGCAGCCGTGGCGACGACCCCGACGAGCTGCCGCACCGCTACGCCAAGTTCATCAACCGCGTGGTGGCGAAGAAGCCCGCCGGCATGGTGCTGGCGGTGCATCTGTGCCGCGGCAACTTCAAGAGCACCTGGGCGGCGCAGGGCAGCTACGAGCCGGTGGCGCAGGCGCTGCTCAGCGAGATGGATGTCGATGCCTATTTCCTCGAGTACGACGATGCACGCTCGGGCGATTTCAAGCCCTTGCGCCACCTGCCCAAGGGCAAGACCGTGGTGCTCGGGCTGGTGACGACCAAGCTGGGTCAGCTGGAGAAGAAGGACGACCTGAAACGCCGCATCGAAGAAGCTGCGAAGTACGCACCGCTGGAGCAACTGGCGCTGAGCCCGCAGTGCGGCTTTTCCAGCACCGTGCACGGCAACAACATCGCCGTGGCGGCACAGCGTGACAAGCTCAGGCTGGTGGTCGAGACGGCGGCGGAGGTGTGGGGCTGATCGCTGCGAGACGGCGGATCGATCGTCGCCGCAGTTCGGACAGGCGCCGTCAGTTTCAGAACGGCGCCGTCCAGCGCAGCGCGAGCAGCACGTTGCGCGCCGCGGCCGTCTCGAAATAGCGGCCGTTGCCTTCGTTGACGATGACGGAACCGGCATAGGCCCGGTCGGCAACGTTGTCCAGCCGTGCCAGCACCGACAAGGTGCCGGGTCCGAGCGCAAAGCTGCGGCTGGCGCGCAGGCCGACCACCGTGGCGTTGGCGGAAAAGTCGCTGTTCAGGTCGTTCACCGGCATGGCACCCTGCTGGCGCAGTTCGATCGCCAGCTCGGTACTGTCCGGCGCACGCCAGGCGAGGCTGGCGAAGCCGCTGCTTTGCATCGTGCCGGCGATGCGGTTGCCGGCCGGCACGGTGGCGCGGTCCTGCGGACGGGTGCAGGGCGTGGCGATGCAGGTCTCGAAGCTGTCCAGATAGGTGGCGTCCAGATAGGTCCAGGCCAGCAACGCGCGCCAGGCCGCATCGATCTGCCAGCGCAGCCCCAGTTCCGCGCCGCTGCGCCGCGTGCGGCCGACGTTCTGGTAGGTGCTGCGGCCGCCGGAGTTGCTGAGCACACTGAACTCGTCGTCGGTCTGCGCGCGAAACAGCGCGACTTCGACGCGCCAGGCCGTGCTGCGGGTCGCGCCACTTGGCGCCGAGCTCGACCTGCAGGCTGGTTTGCGCCTTCAGCTGGTCGTTGAAGCCGCTGCCGCCATCGGGGCGATAGGCCAGTTCGTTCAGGGTCGGCGATTCGAAGCCCTGGCCGGCGCTGACGTACAGATTCAGGTTCGGTTGCGGCAGCCACTGCAGGGCCAGTACCGGCGTGTTGTAGCGGTAGCTGAGCGAGCCCGAGTCGTCGCCGTTGCTCAAGTAGTGGTCGTCGCTGCTGAACCGCAGCTGGCCGCTGCGCAGGCCCAGCGTGGCAAACACGGTCGGGTCGAGTTCGAACTCCGCCTGGGCGTAGACATCGCTGCTGCGCATGCGGTTCGACTCGTCGCGGCGCAGCGCGCCGGTCACGCCGAGTTGCAGGTCGGTGCCATTGCGGATGAAGTTCTCGTAGCCACGGCGAGCCTCCGATTGCTGCTCGTTGGACACGCCGGCCACCAGCGAAAAGCGCTCCCAGCGCCAGGCCAGCCGCGCGTCCAGCCCGGCGTAGTCGCGGCCGAGACCGATGACGCCGCCAGCCTGGTTCGGGTTGGCCTGCGTGGCGGGCGGTATCGATTGCCACTGCGTCACGTCGCGTTGCCCGGCATAGACGGTGACGGCACTCTCGCGCAGTGCGCCGCCAGCGTCGAATTGGTGGCGCCAGTTGATGCCGCCCTGGGTCTGGCCGCTGGTCTTGCGTGTGTCGAAGGCGATCGCCTGCGGCGTGGTCTGGTAGGGATCGGCGTCGAACTGTGCGCGCGTCAGCCCCAACGGGTCCTGAGCCGGTTGATCGACGCTGTTCAGCAGAAAGGTCACCGCGTCGCGCTCACCGACCCAGCCCAGCCGCAGATTGCCGAGCGTGCGCTGCGCCGCGCTCTGTGGCCGCACGCCGTCGGTGCTGAATTGGCTGGCCAGCACGCGGATGTTCCAGCCGCCCTCCAGGGGTGCCTCGGCGCCCAGCCGCGCCTGCCACAGCCCGTTGCTGCCGACGTCGCCGTCGATGCGGTACGACGCAGCCACCGGCGCGGCGCTGACCAGCGAGATTACCCCGCCGGAGTTGGCGCCGTACAGCGCAGAGAACGGACCGCGCAGCACCTCGATGCGCTGCGCGCCGGCGAGATCGAAATGCGACACCTGGCCCTGGCCGTCGGGCATCGTCGCCGGAATGCCGTCGGTGTACAGGCGCAGGCCGCGGATGCCGAAGGTGGCGCGCGCACCGAAGCCGCGCGAACTGATCTGCTGGTCCTGCGCATAGTTGTTGCGCAGGTTGGCAACGATGCCGGGCATCTGGTTCAGCGTCTCGGACAGGTTGACCATCGGCCCGGCCTGTCGCAACTCGGCGGCGTCGATCACGCCGATGGCGTAGGGCGTCTCGAACGCGCGGCGCTCGGACTGGCTCCCGGTGACGATCACGCTGTCCGCCGGCGCGGTGGACGGTTGCGCCGCGAGGGGCAGCGGTGCGAGCAGCGCCGCCCACAGGACCCGGCGCGCAACCGTGTCGATCTTGCTCATTGGCACGCGCGGGGGTGTCATCGAGTAAGTTTCCTTCGTGCGCCTTCGCGCCCGCTGGCCCATTGTGCCCGGCCGTACACGTGGGCCTGATCGACGGTCGGCGGCGATGGCCGCCGCTATTGATCAAGCGGCAGCGGTATCGCAGAATGGGGCGGCTTGGCCCTCAACACAAACCAACCGGAGACTGTCTACCATGCCGTATATCCGCTCACTCGTGGCGCTGTCCGCGCTTTGCATGCTTGGCGCCGCGTCGGCCCAGCAAGCGCCTGCTGAAGAACCCGGCTGGGCAAAGGGCCGGCCGAAGACCGACACGGCCATGAAGATGGCGCCGGTGCCGGCATTTCCGATTCCGACACCGGCCGACCAATTGCCGACCAAGAGTCTCAAGGTGCCGCCGGGATTCAAGGTCGAAACCTGGGCCTCCGGCGTGCTCGATGCGCGCGAGATCCGCGAAGGACCCAAGGGGACGATCGTGGTGAGCACCCTCTTCGTCGGCAACAAGGTCTACGCATTCCCGCCGGGCAAGCGCGAGCCCAAGGTCATCATCGACAAGCTGCCGATGGCGGCCGGGATCGCCTTCGACAGCAAGGGCAACCTCTACGTCGCGACGAACACCAAGATCTACCGCTACGACGGCATCGAGGACAAGCTGGACAATCCCGGCGAGCCCAAGGTGATCTACGACAAGCTGCCAGGCGGCAACGATCACAGCTGGAAGTACCTGCGCGTGCACAACGACAAGCTGTACTTCAACATCGGTGCACCGTGCAACATCTGCGATCCCGGCGAGTACGCCAAGATCTATCGCATGGACCTCGACGGCAGCAACGTCGAAACCATCGCTTCTGGCGTGCGCAACACCGTCGGCTTCGACTTCGATCCGAAGACCGGCAACCTCTGGTTCACCGACAACGGTCGTGATTGGCTGAGCGAGGAATTTCCGAACGACGAGCTGAACCAGGTGACGCAACCGGGCAAGCAGCACTTCGGCTATCCGTTCTGCCATCAGGGCAACCTGCCCGACCCGGAGTTCGGCTGGGGCAAGGACTGCGCCGACTACGCCAAGCCGGCGGCGCTGCTGGGGCCGCATGCCGGCTCCTTGGGCCTGAAGTTCTACACCGGCAAGATGTTCCCGGCCAAGTACCAGGGCGCGATGTTCATCGCGCGCCATGGTCCCTGGAACCGCACCAAGAAGTACAACGACGTGTCGGTGGCATGGCCCGATGGCAAGGGCGGGGCGCGCGTCGAGACGTTCATGACGGGTTTTGTCTCGAACAACGAGTACTTGGGGCGCCCGGTTGACTTTCTGGTCATGAAGGACGGCTCGCTGTTGGTGAGCGACGACCATGCGGGTGCGATCTACCGCATCAGCTACGGCAAGTGAAGCGGCGCCGGCGTCCCCATGCATTGCGCGCGGGGGCGCTGGTGCTGGGAGTGGCACTGGCCTGCCCGGCCGATGCCCAACCGAAGAAGGCAGGCACTGCACGGCCTGCTAGCAGCGCTGCGCCCGCCGCGGCCAAGGCCGACTATGCACAGCGCTTCGCCGTGCAGTGTGCCGCGTGTCACGGCCCCAACGGTCGAGGCGACATACCGGGCACGCCGGTCCTCGCTGGTCAGCCGTCGCTCTACGTGATCACGCAGCTGTTCCTGTTTCGTGAGGGACGACGCAGCAACCAGGCGATGACCGCGATCGCCAAGGCCTTCACGGACGACGATCTGCGTGGCTATTCGGAGTTTGTGAGCACGCTGCCGCCGGTGCCCGCGCCGGCGCCGGCCGCACCACCCGACGCGGCGCGCATGCGCAAGGGCGAGGAACTGGCCCAGCAGCACAAGTGCTTCTTTTGCCACGGTGCCGACCTGGGCGGCGGCCGGCAGGTGGCGCGCATCGCGGGGCAGAGCGAGGACTATCTGAAGATGAGCCTGCATGGCTTTCGCGATGGCACCCGGCCGGGGTACACGCAAGCCATGACCTCAGCGGTCAGCCAGATTCCGCCCGAAGATCTCGACACCCTGGCGTACTACGTGGCCCGCTTCAGCGGCCCGAGCGGCAAGTAGCAGACGGCCGACCACGCGAGGTCGGCAACCTTCAAAGCCGTCTCGCCTTCACCGACTTGCCCTTTACCTTGCCCGCGTTCAATCCGCACAGCGCCCGCTCGGCGATGCCACGCTCCACGGCCACGTAGGTTGAGAACTCGTTGACGTTGATCTTGCCGATCTGGGCGAAATCGAAGCCGAGGTCCTTGGTCAGGGCGCCCAGCACGTCGCCGGGGCGGATCTTTTCCTTTCGCCCCCCCAGGATCTGCAAGGTCACCATCGGCGGGCGCAGCGGCTCGGCGCCGGCGGGGGCGGTCAGTTCACTCAGGGGATGCCAGACGCTGGCACTGCCCTGCATTTCGTCGATCCTTCCCACCCGCCCCATCTCGTCCAGGCTGGCCAGGCTGAACGCCCAGCCCGCTTCATCCGCCCGCCCGGTCCGGCCCACGCGATGCGTGTGCAGTTCCGGGTCGGGACTGATGTCGACGTTGATCACGGCTTCGAGCTGGGCAATGTCGAGCCCGCGCGCGGCCACGTCGGTGGCCACCAGCACGCTGCAGCTGCGGTTGGCAAACTGCACCAGCACCTGGTCGCGTTCGCGCTGCTCCAGGTCGCCATGCAGCTCCAGGGCCACGATGCCTTCGGCCTGCAGCACGGCCACCAGGTCGCGGCACTGCTGCTTGGTGTTGCAGAAGGCCAGCGTGCTGACCGGCCGATAGTGGTTCAACAGCAGGCCGACGGCGTGCAGGCGCTGGCTGTCCTTCACCTCGTAGAAGCGCTGTCGGATCTTGGTGGCGGCATGGCGCTCGGCGAGCTTCAGCTCCTGCGGCGCGCGCATGAAGCGCCCGGCCAGCTTCGCCACGCCTTCGGGATAGGTGGCCGAGAACAGCAGGGTCTGACGCGCCGTGGGGCACTGCTCGATCACTGCAGCGATGTCCTCGGCAAAGCCCATGTCGAGCATGCGATCGGCTTCGTCCAGCACCAGGGTGTTCAGCGCGTCCAGCGCCAGGGTCCGGCGCGACAGGTGATCGAGGATGCGCCCCGGCGTGCCGACCACGATGTGCGCACCGTGGACCAGGCTGGCCAGCTGTGTGCGGATCGGGGTGCCGCCGCACAGGCTCAGGGTCTTGATGTTGTCCTCGGCACGCGCCAGGCGTCGGATTTCCTGCGTCACTTGCTCGGCCAGCTCGCGCGTCGGGCACAGCACCAGCGCCTGCACCACGAAACGCCGCGGGTTCAGGTTGCACAGCAGCGGCAGGGCGAAGGCCGCGGTCTTGCCGCTGCCGGTCTTGGCCTGAGCGATCAGGTCCTGGCCTGCGAGTGCGAGCGGCAGGCTCGCTGCCTGGATCGGCGTCATGCCGAGATAACCCAGCTGCTGCAGATTGGCCAGCATGGCGGGGGGCAGCGGCAGGTTGCCGAAGGGCGGGCCGGCGCTCGAGGCGAGGCCTGGCGCCGCGGCCGGGGCAGGGGAACGGAGGCTGATCATGCGCGATTGTCCGCTGCTGCCGCCCCGGCGGGCCGAAGCCGCAAGGCTGCATCGGCTTCGGCGTCGACCTTGTATGCTTGAAGATCAGGCGTCGGCATCGGGCGCGCGTGGACAAGGAGACGACAGATGGATCAGGGTCAGCATCTGGTGCTGAGCGCCACACAAGGGGCAGTGCGCAGCCTCACGCTGAATCGGCCCGCGGTGCTCAACAGCTTCACCGGCGCGATGCACGACCAGCTGCTGGCGGCGTTGAATGCGGCTGCCGGCGAGACGTCGGTGCGTGCCGTCGTGATCACCGGTGCGGGCCGTGGCTTCTGTGCCGGACAGGATCTGAGCGACGCCGACATGGCCGCCGCCGACGGCACGGCCCCCGACGTCGGCGCGGTGATTGAAAAGCGCTACCTGCCGCTGGCGCTGCGCGTCCGCTCGATGCCGGTGCCGGTGGTCGCCGCGGTGAATGGTGTCGCCGCCGGGGCAGGCGCCAATTTCGCGCTCGGTTGCGACATGGTGATCGCCGCCCGCGGCGCCAGTTTCATCCAGGCGTTCTCGAAGATCGGCCTGGTCCCCGATTGCGGCGGCACCTGGCTGTTGCCGCGGCTGGTGGGTCGCGCGCGGGCGCTGGGGCTGGCGCTGACCGGCGACAAGCTGGCGGCGGAAGAGGCGCAGCGCATCGGACTCATCTGGGCATGTGTCGATGACGCCGCGCTGATGGACAGCGCGATGGCCCTGGCGGCACGGCTCGCGGCGATGCCGACCAAGGCGCTGGCCGCCACCCGCCTGGCCCTGGATGCGTCGTCGATGCTCGACTATGCGCAGGCATTGGCGCTCGAAGCCAGCATGCAGCGCGATCTCGGCCGCGCGCACGACTTCCAGGAAGGCGTGGCCGCCTTCCTGGAAAAGCGCGCGGCATCGTTCAGCGACCGCTGACCGGTTGATGCGGCGACGAATGCGCTGTCGATTTGCCTTCGGCAGGATCGTCGTATCGTCGGAGGGCCGTCCTCCGCTTCCATGAGCCCCACCCATGTCCACCCATACCGTCAAACTGCATCGCGTGCTGCGCGCCAACCCCGAGCGCATCTACCGCGCCTTCCTGACTGCGGAAGCCATGGCCAAGTGGCTGCCGCCCTACGGCTTCACCTGCACGGTGCATCAGATGGACGCCCGTGTCGGCGGCAGGTTTCGCATGTCGTTCACCAACTTCGACAAGGGCCAGGCGCATTCCTTCGGCGGCGAATATCTCGAGCTGAAACCGGGCGAACTGATCCGCTACAGCGACCGCTTCGATGACCCGAACCTGCCGGGCGAGATGATCACCAGCGTCAGCCTGCGGCCGGTGTCCTGCGGCACCGATGTCAGCATCGTGCAGGAAGGCATTCCCGCGATGATTCCGGTGGAGATGTGCTACCTGGGTTGGCAGGAATCGCTGGCGCAACTGGCCACGCTGGTCGAACCCGAGATTCCCGGATGACCGAAAGCGCGCCCCGGTACGAAACCGATGAGCCGGTGCTGTACGCCACGGCCGATGGCATTGCCACGCTGACGCTGAACCGGCCGCAGTACGGCAACGCGCAGAACTCGCAGATGACCTATGCGCTCGATGCCGCCTTTCGCAAGGCCGTCGACGACGATGCCGTGCGCGTCATCGTGCTGCGCGGCGCGGGCAAGCACTTCAATGCCGGCCACGACATCGGCACGCCGGGGCAGGACGGCGGCCAGAGCTTCGAGCGGGTGCAGCTGTGGTGGGACCACAGCAACAAGCCCGGCAACGAAGCTATCTATGCGCGCGAGCAGGAGATCTACATCGGCATGTGCCGGCGCTGGCACGACCTGCCGAAGCCGACCATCGCCATGGTGCACGGCGCCTGCGTCGCCGGTGGGCTGATGCTGGCCTGGGTCTGCGACCTGATCGTCGCGTCGGACGAGGCCTTCTTCCAGGACCCGGTGCTGCGCATGGGCGTACCCGGTGTCGAGTACTTCGCCCATGCGCAGGAACTGAACCCACGCATCGCCAAGGAGTTTCTGTTCCTCGGCGAGCGCATGGACGCGCAGCGTGCGTTGCAGATGGGCATGGTCAATCGTGTCGTGCCGCGCGCCGAGCTCGAAGCGCAGACCTACGCCATCGCCGCACGCATCGCTGCCCAGCCGCGGCTGGCGCTGGCGCTGGCCAAGCAGGTGCTGAACCGCGCCGAGGAACTGCAGGGCCTGCGCGCCACCATCGACATGGCCTTCGGCTACCACCACTTCGCGCATGCTCACAACCAGCTGCTCGGTGGCGATGCGGTCGGTGGCCTCGATGCCCGCGCGATGGCCGTGGCCAACAAGGGCGGTGGCGCCCAGGGCTGATGGGCGTGGCGGCGCGACGGCGGGGGCTGCGCGGTCGCGCCGTTGGCCGGCACCGACCGTTGCAGCGATTGCAATGCCGTGATGAAAGCCGCGCGGTGATGCGCCCTCGCCAGGCCTCTACAGTGGCAGCACTGCACGAACCCGAGGCCTGCCCATGAAACTGCCCACCTACTTCATCTCGCACGGCGGCGGGCCATGGATCTACATGGACGGGGCGTCGCGCGAAGCACACCGCACGCTGGAAGCGGCGCTGCGCGACATGCCGCGCCAACTGGGCAGCAAGCCCGAGGCGGTGCTGATGGTCTCGGGCCACTGGGAGGCACCACGCTTCACGGTGCAGGGCCAAGCGAACCCCGGCATGCTCTATGACTACGGCGGCTTTCCCGCGCACACCTACGAGGTGCAATACCCTGCGCCGGGCGCGCCTGCGTTGGCGGCACGGGTGCAAGCGCTGGCGCGCTCCGCCGGCATCGAATGTGCCATCGACACGCGGCGCGGCTACGACCACGGCAGCTTCGTGCCGATGCAGGCCATCTACCCCGCGGCGGATGTGCCCTTGCTGCAGCTGTCGCTGCAGCAAGGGCTCGAGCCGCTGGCGCACATCGCGCTGGGCTGCGCGCTGGCGCCGCTGCGCGAGCAGGGCGTGCTGATCGTCGGCAGCGGACTGAGCTTCCACAACCTGCGCCTGTTCGGGCCGGGTGCGCAAGCGCCGTCCAGGGCCTTCGACGACTGGCTGGGCCAGACCCTGGCGGCGCCGACCGCCGCACGCGAAGCTGCGCTGGCGGACTGGCACATGGCGCCGAGTGCGCGCGTGGCGCACCCGCGCGAAGAGCACCTGCTGCCGTTGATGGTCGCGCTGGGGGCGGCGCACGACGAAGCGGCCACGCGCGTCTATCACGAGGCCAATTTCTTTGGCGGTGCGACGGTGTCGAGCTTTCGCTTCGGTGCGGCCGCCGGGGCCGGCGCCTGATGCGTCGTGGCGCATGAGCGATCGCAGTTCGTGGCCGCCGCTGCAGATTCATCCGCTGACCCCCGGCCGGTACTGATCGTCGGCGGCGGCCCGGTGGGGCTGACGCTGGCGGCGTTGCTGGCCCGCGTGGGCGTGGCCAGCATGGTGGTCGAGGCCGATGCGTCCTATTGCACCGGCAGCCGGGCCATCTGCATCTCGCGCCGCTCGATGGAGATCCTCGGCTGGATCGGCGCGGACGAGCCGCTGCTGCAAATCGGCCTGCCCTGGGTCGGCGGGCGCAGCTTCTGGCGCCAGCATCAGGTGCTGCATTTCCAGATGCCGAGTGAGCCCAGCGAGCGCTTTGCGCCGATGCTGAACGTGCAGCAGTACCACGTCGAGGCGCTGGCGCACCAGGCGGCGCTGCGTCAGCCGGCGCCGGTCGAAGTGCACTGGTCCACGCGGCTGGTCGACTTGCGGCCTTCCGACGATGGCGTGGTGGCCGAGGTCGAAGGCGTCGACGGCGGCCGGCGCAACGTGCAGGCGCAATGGCTGGTGGCCTGCGACGGCGCGCGCAGCACGGTGCGCGAGCAGCTCGGCCTGCGGCTCGAAGGCATGCAATACGAGGGGCGCTACGTCATCGTCGACATCGAGCAGGCCAGCCAGCGGCCGGTGGAGCGGCTGGCCTGGTTCGACCCGCCCTCGAACCCCGGCTCGACATTGCTGATGCACCGCCAGCCCGGCAATGTGTGGCGCGTGGACTACCAGATTCGCGACGACGAAGACGCCGACGAAGCCATCAAGCCCGAGAACGTGCTGCCGCGCGTGGCCAGTCACCTGCAGATGATCGGCGAGACCGCCCCCTGGAAGCCGCTGTGGATCTCGATCTACAACGCCAAGTGCCTGAGCCTGGCCGACTACCGCCATGGCCGCGTGCTGTTTGCCGGTGACGCAGCGCACCTGGTGCCGATCTTCGGCGTGCGCGGCCTGAATTCCGGGCTCGACGATGCCGGCAACCTGGCCTGGAAGCTGGCGGCGGTGATCGGCGGCGCCGACGCGTCGCTGCTCGACAGCTACAGCAGCGAGCGGCGCCAGGCGGCGCTGGAGAACATGGCCTACGGCGCGAAGAGCACCGAGTTCATGGCGCCGCCGAACTTCGCCTTCAAGCTGATGCGTGATGCCGCGTTGCGGCTGGCGGTGCACGAGCCGCGCGTGCGCTCGCTGGTCAACCCTCGCCAGTCGATGCCGGTGGCCTACGCGGATTCGGCGCTGAACCGCGCCGACGACGAGATCTGGGCCGGCGGCGCGGCGCCCGGCACCCCGGCGCCGGAAGCGCGGCTGCAATGCGATGGCCGGCCCCGGCACCTGAGCCGCGAGTTCGGTGCGGGCTTTGTCCTGCTGTACTTCACGCAGCAAGCCGATGTGCCGGCCGAGCTGCAGGCCCTGCCGGCACACCGGCTGGTGCTGCGGGCGGCGCAGGACCCGCTGGGTGAGGCCTGGCAACGCTTCGGCGCGGCCGAGGGCACGCTGTACCTGATCCGCCCCGACGGCTACGTGCTCGGCCGTTGGCGCCAGCCGCGCTGGGCCGAAGTGCGCGGCCTGCTGGAGCACTTCGGAGGCCACGCGCAATGAGCGACGCAGAACTGGACCGCAGCTACACCGAACTGTGCGAAGCGCTGGCACGGCTGGGTGAGCCGCGGGCGGCGAGTTTCCTGTCAACCCTGTGCCTGGCGCTGATCGCACGACAGGATTCGGCAGACGATGTGCTGACGCTGATCCTGCAAATCGAGGGCCAATGTGCCTGACACGCATCGACGCGCGTGCCGTGGCGGGACTCTAGCCGTTGGATGCCGTCACCACCCAAGTCGATCCCGGCAGGTGGATCGAAGCGTCGGCGCCGGCAAGCGGTGTCAGGGCCGTCTCGATGGCATCGACGATCACCTGCGCGTGGGCCGGGCCGGCCTCGCGCGCGAAGCGCGACACCGGGCCGATGCGCAGGCTGTGTTCGGCGGCATCGCGCGCGCTGCTGCCGACTCGAAGCAGCGCATCGGTGCGGCGAATCTGAATGTCGCTGAAACCGGCTTCGCTCAGCAGTGCGCGCAGCCGCTCGCCGTCGGCGAAGGCAAAGGGGCCGGGTGCCAACGGGTCGGCCTTCGGCGGCGTGATGCCCAGGGCATTGCGCGCGGCCATCAACGGCGTCATCGCCCAGGGGTTGTCGCGCGGCGCGCGCCAGCAGACGAAAGCGCAGCGGCCGCCCAGGCGCAGCGTGCCGCGCAGGTGGCGCAGCGCCGCTGCGGGCGCTGCAAAGAACATCAGGCCGAAGCGCGAAAACAGCAGATCCTGCGCGCCCGGCAGTGCGCTTTCGCCGGCATCGGCTTCGATGAACCGCAGCGGCAGTTGCGCCGCCGACGCGGCCAGCCGACGGGCTGCGGCCAGCATCGGCGCGGACACGTCCACGCCCAGCACGCTGCCGAGCGCGCCGACCGCGCGCGCCAGCGCCAGCGAGGTGCTGCCGCAGCCGCAACCGACGTCGATCACCCGCTCGCCGGGCTGTGCCGCCGCAGCCGACAGCACCGCCTGGCTGAAGGGTTCGAGCATCGCGTCCATCGCCTGCTGCAGTTCGACCCAGCGCTGGCCCTGCTCGCCGTTCCACTCGGCGATCTGGGCGTCATTAACGTTCGACATGTTCGGATCCTCGTCGCGCGTCGCGCGCCGTGTCAACGCTGGGTCTTGTCCTTGGCGTTCTGCGCCTCGATGCGTTCGCGCGCCACGCGCCAGTCGTCGTCGCTCCAGTGGCGCAGTTCGTAGAAGTTGCCACCGTTGGCCAGCGCACCGGCGCCGTCCATCATGATGCTTTCGCCGCTGAGCCAGTCGCACTGGCCCGGCGCCATCAGGAAGGCCGCCAGGTTCTGCAACTCGCTCATCTTGCCAGGCCGCGCCATCGGGTTGCGCTCGATGCTGCGCTGGCCGGGTTGCTCGCCGGGGTTGAGTCGCTTGCTCATACCCTCGGTAGGGATCTCGCCCGGGCCGACCGCGTTCAGCCGGATGCCGTACTTGGCCCATTCCACCGCCAGGCTCTTGGTCATCACGTCCAGCCCGGCCTTGCTCATCGCCGATGGCACGACGTAGGGGCTGCCGTTGTGCACCCAGGTGGTGATGATGCTCATCACGCTGCGGTACGGCTGGCCGGCTTGCCATTCGCCGGCCTTGGCCTGTGCCACCCAGCGCTTGCCGATGGCCTGGGTGACATAGAAGCTGCCGTGGAAGACGATGCCGGCGATGGCGTCGAAGCCGCGCGCCGACAACGCCTCGGTGGGTGAGATGAAATTGCCGGCGGCGTTGTTGATCAGGCCAGTCAGCCCGCCGCCGGCAAACAGCGCCTCGACCATCTCGTCGACCGACTGCGCGATGCGGATATCTACGCCGAAAGTGTCGATGCGCGCTTGCGGGAACCGGGCGCGCCAGGCGTCGGCAGTGGCATCGCACACCGCCTTGCGCCGGCCGCAGATGGCGATGTCCGCGCCGAGTTCGAGAAACTTCTCGGCCATCGCCTGGCCCAGGCCGGTGCCGCCGCCGGTGACCAGGATGCGTTGGCCCTTCATCAGTTGCTGCTGGAACATCATCGTCTCCTTGGTGGTTCGGCCTCGCAAATGACTGTAGCCGATGCTTCGGCAGCCTGCGCTTAGCATCCATGCCGTGACGACGAAGGACAGGCCCGTGAGCACCGCACCCAGCCAGCTGCCGCTGCAAGGCATCCGCGTGCTCGATCTGTCGGCCGTGATTTCCGGGCCGATGGCCACCGCGCTGCTGGCCGACCAGGGCGCGGACGTGATCAAGGTGGAGCCGCCGGCGGGCGACCAGAGCCGGCGCATCGGCCCGGCGCAGGGCGACCTGTCGGCGATGTTCATCAGCGTCAACCGTGGCAAGCGATCGATCGTGCTCGACCTGAAGCGAAACGATCACAAGGCGGCGCTGCAAGACTTGATCGCGCGCGCCGACGTACTGATGGAAAACTTCCGCCCCGGCGCGATGGCCAGGCTGGGGCTGGCCGCCGAGACACTGTGCGCCGCGTTTCCACGGCTGGTGTATGCGTCGATCAGCGGTTTCGGGCAGAGCGGGCCGTATGCCGGGGCACGGGTCTATGACGCCGTGATCCAGGCGGTGTCGGGCATCAGCGCCTCGCACCCGAACCAGCTCAGCGGCGAGCCGACGCTGCTGGCGACCACGGTGTGCGACAAACTGACCGCGCTGAACGCCGCCCAGGCCATCGCCGCAGCGCTGTACGCGCGCGAACGCAGTGGTCGCGGCACCCGGCTGCAACTGTCGATGCTGGATGCGGCGCTGGCCTTCCAATGGCCGGATGCGATGAACAACCTGACGTTCGTCAGCAGGCCACCGCGGGCCTTCCCGGAATTCGGCGTGCGCCAGCGCGCCTACAAGACGCGCGACGGCCATGTGGCGACGATGACGCCGCAGCCCGACGAGTTTGCCGCGCTGTGCAAGGGCCTGGGCCACCCCGAAATAGCGGCCGACCCGCGCTTCGCTACGGGCGACGCGCGCCGGCACAACGTCGCTGAACTGGTGCCGTTGCTTGAATCGCTGATCGCCGAACACGATACCGACGAACTGGTGGACACCTTGCGCGCGGCCGGCGTGCCCATCGGCCGTGTCAATCAGCGACACGAGGTGCTGGTGGATGCGCAGGTGTTGCACAACCGGGCGCTGGTCGAGGTCGATCATGGTGACGCCGGCACGGTGCGGCTGGCGCGCACGGCGGCGCGCTTCGGCATCGAGGCCGGTGTGGCGCCGACGCCAGGGGCGGCGCCGCGCCTGGGCCAGCACAGCCGCCAGGTGCTCGAGGAACTGGGCTACGACGCGGCGCGCATCGATCGCCTGTTGGCGCCGGCCCCGGCCGCCGCGGGAGGTCCGCGTGGATGAGCTTGTCGGCTGTCCGAAGGGCTGATGCCGCAGTCCGCGGCACGAAGGCACATGCGTGCGCGCGCTGCGAGCCGTGCGGCGGGCAGGCAGGCAGCGCTGGGCGCGGGCCATTGCCTCCGCGCGCTCACCATGGCCGTTCTCGTGATCGGGCTCGGGCTCGGCAACGCGCGCGCGCTGGCCGCCGAGGGCGAGTTGCGACTGCCCTGTGGCGTCGCGCCGGCACCGGCCTTCGCCGAGCCGGGGCGCCGCCCAATGTGCGCTCGTTGACCGGCAAGGTCGCGCGCACCTGGGTGCCTCCGTCCTGCACGCGGTGGGCGGCGATGGAGGCCGAGATGGTCGTGGCCGTGGCCGGCAGTTTTCGGCATGATGGCGAGATTGATGCGCTGCTGGCCCGCATCGGTGCGATCTCGACCAAAAAGGGCGTGCGCTACTGGTCAACGACCGACAAGAGCTGGCAGCCGCTGGTGACGGATGCCTTCGCACTCGATGGCCCCGATGCCACGCAGCGGCGCGCCGATTTCAGTGCGTCACAGGTGGCGGCGGGGCAGGCGCTGTACTACGCGCAGAACGACAACCGCACCATGGGCGACTGCGTCTATCGCGAGCAGGTGCTGGTGGCCGACCGCAAGCGAGTGATGATCGCGAACGAGAACGTCTCGCCGCTGAAGAAGATGATGGTCACGCTGTTCGAGCCGGGCGCGATGCAGACCGTGTATTCCTCGAATGGCGCGCGCCCGGCGTCTGGGGTTTCTATAGCCTGACGCGGGCGCAAATGGCCTCGAGCCTCCTGCCCACCGGCAGCGACGCGTCGTACATCAACCGCTCGGTGGCACTGTTCAGACATCTCGCCGGCATCCCCACCGACCAGGACCCGCCTGTTGCCCGCTGAGGCGCTGCGCTCGTGGCGATCAACCACGCCCCACTTTGGAGAACGAACATGGTCTTGCTTGAATTTTCGATGGCGCCGCGCGGCGTCGGTGAAAGCCTGAGTGCGCATGTGGCGCGCATCATCGATGTCATCGACAAGAGCGGTGTGCCCTATCAGCTGACGCCGATGGGCACCATCCTCGAAGGAGAATGGCCCGAGGTGATGGCCGTCGTCGGCGATTGCTTCGAACTGCTGCGCGCTGAATTCCCGCGTGTCAGCGTCAGCTTGAAGGCCGACTACCGGGCCGGCCGAGGCGGTCGGCTCACCGCCAAGACCGACAAGGTGCAGCAGATCCTCGGGCGCAAGCTGAACACATGACAAGCCGCGGCGCCGCGATGGAGACGGAGTGATTTCCGCGCGCTGCGGTCGCTCTTCAACGCTCCCTGTGTGCGCGTGGCTTCGGTGGCGGCGAAGCCGCGTGCGGCCAGGCCGCGCCGCTTTGGTGCGCACAGCGCGCATGCCCTCTGGCTTGCCGCATTTGTCCGAACGCAGCGCCCGCAGTCGCGCAGTGAGTTATGCGGCACGACCCTGGTGCGAGCACCGCAGCGAAGTGGGTGCGAAGCGCCGAGCGCCGCAGCATGAGCCCCTGGCGGGTGCCGGCTGGCGCGGCGCCGCCCACGGCGGAACCGCCGTTCGCGAGCGACTGGCTTGCATCGCAAACCGCCCCGCGAATCAGCCCGCAGCGTCGCGCCAATTGCCGTGGAAGCCGGCCGGCACACGGTGCGACAGGTGCGCCAGCGCCAGCGGGCCGGCCTTCAGGTTCATCGCGTCGAACACCGCCAGGTCGCTGCAGTTGCTCGCGCCGCGGTGAATGACGCAGAGCACGAAGCCGTCGCCTTCATCGGCATCGGGCTTGCGCGGCACGAACACCGGCTCGCCGCAATGGTCGGCCGCATCCGGCTGCCACAGGCTGACGTTGCCGCTTTGGTGATCGATGTGCGCCAGTCCGTTGCGCGCTTCGCGGCCACCGCCGGGGTCGGTGACCACGCCGCCCTGGAAGAAGCCGTGGCGATAGGGCAGGCCGGTGAAACGCTCGTCCAGGCGCGGGAATTCGCCGACATGGTCGTCCAGCGGCGTCTCGGTGTAGCTGTCGCTGCTCCCGGCCGGGTCGAAGGTCCAGCGCACCAGCTGCGCCGACGGCGGCTTGCCGCTGGCGGGGCGACCGTCGGGCGCGGGAAACAGCGGCGCCACCGGGTACTTCATCATGTCGCACACCACCTTGCCGTCGGGCGTGTCGAAGGCGTTCATCGGGTGGAAGACGTAGCACGGGTCGCCGCTGAACCAGCGCACCTCGTCCACCGAGCCGTTGCGCCGCAGCAGCGCGACGTGCGTGCCCTTGTCGGGCTCCCAGGCGAAGGGCGGCAGGCCCTTCATGGCGCGGTCCATCGAGCCGGTGAGCGGAAAGATCGGCAGGACGATCCAGTCCCTGCTGACAACGAAGTCGTGCACCATGCTGGAGTAGGGCGCCTGGAACCATTGCGAACGCTGCAGCGTGCCATCGGCATCGACCAGGTGCAAGGACAGGTCGGGAGTGAAGCGGCCCTTGGCGGCATAGCCGAAGAAGACCATTTCGCCATTGGTGGCGTCGATCTTCGGATGCGCCGTCATCGGACCTTGCAGCTTGCCGCCAAAATCGAAGTAGCCCTTCGAAGCCAAGGTCAGCGGGTCGATCTCGAAGGGCGCATGCGCCTCTTCCAGCGCCAGCAGCTTGCCGGCGTGCCAGATGACGTTGGTGTTGGCCACCGTCGAGCCCAGCTGCACGATGCGCGGGTCGGAAAAGCGCGGGCTGCCGAAGGCGCCCGACAAGCCCTCGCCTTCGTCGTGCTCGAGCTGCCACTTCGGCGTGCGCACCCAGCGGTTGCGGTAGGCGACGCGGCCGTTGTCGACATGGAAGGCATGCAGCATGCCGTCGCCGGCAAACCAGTGATACGGGCCGCGCGGCGCGAACTGCGGGTTCGGGCCGTTGCGGTACAGCGAGCCGCTCAGCGCCTTCGGCATGTCGCCGGTGATCGGCAGGTTGGGCGCTTCGCACTCCATGTGAAGCGGCGCGTAGTAGCCCTGCAGGAACGG
The DNA here is from genome assembly GCA_963837675.1 of uncultured beta proteobacterium. Lineage (GTDB taxonomy): Bacteria > Pseudomonadota > Gammaproteobacteria > Burkholderiales > Burkholderiaceae_C > Rubrivivax. The sequence goes on from CAWIOH010000019.1 coordinate 351,481, forward strand.
CTCGTCGGTGGGGAAGGCTTTGGCCATCGTGTTGCTCCGGTGTGGTTTGCCGCGCGCATGTTCGCATGGGCGGCATGCCGGCACAATGCGCTGACCATGGTTCACGAACAGGAGCGGTCATGAAAGGCGACGTCAAGGTGCTGAAGCATCTGAATGCACAACTGAAGAACGAGCTGACAGCCATCAACCAATATTTCCTGCACTACCGCATGCTGGAGAACTGGGGTTACGGCCGCCTGGCCAAGCACGAGTACGACGAGTCGATGGGCGAGATGAAGCACGCCGACAAGCTGATGGACCGCATCCTGATGCTCGACGGCCTGCCCAACCTGCAGGATCTGGGCAAGCTGATGATCGGCGAGACGGCAGTGGAAATCCTGCACTGCGACCTGAAGGCCGAGGTCGCCTCGGTGACGACGTTGAAGGACGGCATCGCGCATTGCGAATCGGTGCGCGACTATGTCTCGCGCGAACTGCTCGAAGACATCCTCGAAGACACCGAAGAGCACATCGACTGGCTGGAAACGCAGATCGAGCTGGTGGCCCAGGTGGGCGAGCCGAACTGGCTGCAGTCGCAGATGGGTGAGGGCAGCTGACCTCGGCAAACTTTTTGCAGCAAGGTATTGCGAATCATTCCCATTGCATTTACACTGCGGGTCAGGACAGCCCCTCTCGACCGCGCCCCATGATCGTTTGCCTCTGCCACCGTGTTTCGGACCGCGACATCGTGCAGGCCGTGCGCAGCGGCACGCACAACTTCGATCTGCTGCAGGACGAAACACGCGTGGCTTCGTCCTGCGGCAGTTGCCACGACTGTGCGCGCGAGGTGTTTGACGAGGCTTGCACCAGGTCCTGCGTGCGCACCACCGGCCCGGTGGCGATCGCGCTGGTCGGCCACGTCTGAGCCGAGGCGCTTGCCGGCGCGCCGCTACTGACGCGCCTGCCGCACGATGCGGATGACCTGGTTCGCAGCGGGCTGGACAGGCCGATGGTCGCAGCCATCGCAGCCGCAGCCGTTCGTATTCGGGGATTGAGCTTCGACGCGGCGAGCCAGCGCACCCGGCAACGGCAGGTGCAGCAGCGCCGCCGCGACCTGCCGGCGCAGCCGCGCCGGCAACACCAGGCGCCACAGCACATGCGCCGCGCACAGCGTCACCAGCAGGGCCACGAACAAGGTCTGCAGCATCAGCCCGCCCCCAGCCACAGGCTGACCCGGTAGGTGACGAAAGCCGCCAGATAGGCCAGCGCGAACATGTAGCCCAGCATCGCCAGCGGGTAGCGCCAGGAGTTGGTTTCGCGCTTCGTCACCGCCAACGTCGAAATGCATTGCGGCGCGAACACATACCAGGCCAGCAGCGAATAGGCCGTGGCCAGTGACCAGCCCTGGGCGATGATCGGCGCCAGGCTGTCGGCGACGGCATCACCCGCTGCCGACAGGGAATACACCGTGCCCAGCGCGCCCACCGCCACTTCGCGCGCCGCCAGCCCGGGCACCAGCGCGATCGAAATCTGCCAGTTGAAGCCGATCGGCGCGAAGACATGCTGCAACGCCTGGCCGATCCAGCCGGCGATGCTGTACTGGATGGCCGGCCCGGTGGCGTCGGGCGGCGGCGCCGGGTAGCTGCTCAGGAACCACAGGATCACCATCAGCGAAAAGATGATGCCGCCGACGCGGCGCATGAAGATGCGTGCGCGCTCCCACAGCCCGATGGCCAGGTTGCGCAGGTTCGGCCGACGGTAGGGCGGCAGCTCCAGCATCAGCGGCTGGTAGCTGCTCTTCATCCACACGCGCTTGAAGAGCCAGGCCACGCCCATGGCCGACAGCACACCGGCCACGTACAGGCCGAAGAGCGTCATCCCGCGCAGGTCGAAGGGTCCGACCTTGCGCGCCGGCACGAAGGCGCCGATCAGCAGCGCGTACACCGGCAGCCGCGCCGAGCAGGTCATCAGCGGCGCCACCATGATCGTCGCCAGGCGGTCCTTCCAGTTGGCGATCGTGCGCGTGGCCATGATGCCCGGCACGGCGCAGGCAAAGCTCGACAACAGCGGGATGAAGGCGCGGCCCGACAGCCCGACCCGGCCCATCAGGTTGTCCAGCAGGAAGGCCGCGCGCGGCAGGTAGCCCGAGTCTTCCAGCAGCAGGATGAAGAAGAACAGGATCAGGATCTGCGGCAGGAACACCAGCACGCTGCCGGCGCCGGCGATCACGCCATCCACCAACAGGCTGCGCAGCGGGCCATCGGCCAGGTGCGCGGTGACCCACTCGCCGGTGGCCTGCATGCCGCCGCTGATCCACTCCATCGGCGCCGTGGCCCAGGCGAACACCGCCTGGAACACCATGAACAGCACCGACGCCAGCAGCAGCAGCCCCCACACCGGGTGCATCGCCACCGCGTCGATGCGCTGCTGGAAGCGCTGGGTGCGCGGCGCGTGCGGCACGGCCGCGGCCAGGATGCGTCGCACCTCGGCTTGCAGTTCGGCCGGCGTCGCGGCGCGCGCGGACCCGGCGGCCTTGCCCTCGGCCAGGATCGGCCGCGCCAGCTCGCTTTCCAGCTGCGCCAGCAACTGGGCATGGCCGTTGTGCCGCACCGCCACGGTCTCGACCACCGCGACACCGAGTTCGACCGCGAGGCGCGGCACGTCGATGTCCAGACCCTGCGAGCGCGCCACGTCGGCCATGTTGAGTGCCACCAGCAGCGGCCGGCCCAGCTGCTTGAGCTCGAGCACCAGGCGCAGGTTCATTCGCAGGTTGGTGGCGTCCACCACGGCGACGATCAGGTTCGGCGCCGGCTCGCCCGCGCGCCGGCCTTCGATCACCTCGAGCGTGACCTGTTCGTCCGGCGAGGCCGGGTGCAGGCTGTAGGCGCCCGGCAGGTCGATCACGGTGATGCTCTGGCCACCGCGCAGATGCGCGACGCCGGCCTTGCGCTCGACCGTCACGCCGGCATAGTTGGCCACCTTCTGGCGCGCGCCGGTCAGCAGGTTGAACAGCGCCGTCTTGCCGCAGTTCGGGTTGCCGACCAGCGCCACATGCCAATCAAGCATGGTGGCATGGGAGGGGGTGCCGTGGGTCATCGCCAGCCTCAGGCGGTTTCGACCTCGATGCAGCGCGCCTCGCACAAGCGCAGTGCCAGGAAGGTGTCGCCCACGCGCACCGCCATCGGCTCGCGCCCGCCCGGGCCGCGCTGCAGCACCTGAAGCGATTCACCCGGAATGAAACCCAGCTCACCCAGGCGGCGCAACATCGTCGCGTCGAGTTCGGGCGACGTCGGAAGCACGCGGCGCACGGTGGCGTGGGCGTTGCGTCGGCAGGTCGGTGAGCAGGCGGGGCATGGGCAGGCGATGCAACGGATTCGCAGTGTATGCGAATGAGATTCTCTCTCATTTCGTTGGTTCAGTGCATCGACAGCGCTGGCATCGCTTTCTTTTCTAAGTAGTCCGTTTCGGAAGTTCGCACACGTATTCTTCAAGCGGCCAGCTTCAAGGGCTGGCTCCGCGCCCATCGATCACGCATGCGTGCGACCAGTGCATTGAGATCGCTGCGGGTGAATTTCCACTCGAATGGGCGCGCGATGCTCTCGAAGTGGCGCTCGAAGTTCGCCAGCCGCTCGGCGACCGCCTCCAAGCAAGGGAAGTCGTTCGGGGTCAGCGCCTTGCGCTGCACGATCGAGAAGTAGATTTCGATCTGGTTGAGCCAACTTGCATGGATCGGCCCGTGGACCGGAACCAATGTCGGGTGGGCTTGCGTGAGGCGTCGTACCGACGCCGCGCCACGATGCGACGAGCCGTTGTCCATGACCCAGAAGACGCGGCGAGCGGTGTTGTAGGGCGCCTGGCTCATGACTTGCTCGACCAAGCGCTCGAAGGGCGCGATGCCGGTGCTCGCCTCGCAGCGACCGAACACCTTGGCGCGATGCACGTCCAACGCGGCCAAGTAAGCCCAGGCGCCACGGCGTTCGTACTCATGCTCAACGCGCATCGATTTGCCAGGCTCGGTAGGCAGGCTCGGATGGATGCGCACGCGAGCCTGGATGCTGGTCTTCTCGTCGGTGGAGACGACGAACTCGTCGTGGCGCAGCACCTGTCCTTGCCAACGCCGTTCGTACAGGTCCAGGATGCGTCCGGCCTTGGCCTGGAAGTGCGGATCGCGCGGAAAGATCCAGCAACGGTGCTGCCAAGGACGAATCGCGTCCTCGTGCAACCAACGCCACACCGTGCTGTCGCTGATGCTGGCCACCAGGCCCGAGCGCTGCGCCTGTCGCGCCACGTCGGCGACGCTGAGTCGCGACAGCGGCAAGCCCAAGGTCGTCGGCCGCTCGCAAGCGAGCGCCTTGATCTCAATCGTGAGCTCTGGGGGGAAAGACCCGGGGGCGTCCCGGGCGGGCTCTCTCTTCGAGACCCGCCAATCGCTCCCTGAAGAAGCGTTGGCGCCACTGGCTGACCACCTCGCGTCGCGTGTCCAGCCGCACGGCAATCTCGTCGTTGTCCATGCCGTCGGCGGCCATCAGAATCATCTTGGCTCGAACAACCTCGAAATACGGCAACGTATATCTGGTAGCTCGCCGATTCAACTCGGCGGACTCGTCCACAGACAGTTCGATACGAAACGGGCTCTTCCTCGGCATGAGCAACCCCCGGTCAAAGGATCGCATCACGATGCCATACGTGGCAGAACTTAGCAATGCATATACGTGTCCATATTTATGAAACTGCCTACTAAGGCTTCGCGCGCACTGCGCTCGCAGCGCCGCGCCGCGCCTGAGTGCGTGCCATGGCCCGCAGCCATGCCGTGCCGAGCAGGGCGCCCAGCGCGATGCCCAGCCCGTCGGCCAGCAGGTCGCCCCATTCGGCCTGGCGATTGGGCGTGAATGACTGCAGCACTTCAATCGCTGCGCCGTAGGCCAGCAGGCCGATCAGCCAGGGCCAGCGCTGTCGCGTCGGCGTCATCACCGCCATGTCACCCGAGGACCACACCCTGACCGTGCGCACCGACGAAGACGAGCAAGTTGACTACGGGTTCGACGAACTCGACGAGCTGGCCCACGCCTACGCGGTCACCATCCACCGCTCCCAGGGCAGCGAATACCCCGCCGTCGTCATCCCGCTCACCACCAGCTCCTGGATGATGCTCCAGCGCAACCTGCTCTACACCGGCGTCACCCGGGCCAGGAAAATCGTCGTACTGGCCGGATCCCGCCGCGCCCTGGCCGCCGCCATCCGGACCAAGGGCGCCGGCCGCCGCCACACCGCCCTCGCCCACCGCCTCCACCCCCCGCCCGACCATTGACCCGGCTCAACACCAACCTGGCCGACGTTCGTCACGCACCCTGCCGTCCCGGCGCCACATCAACGGGCTCATCTCGCCGGCAACCCGTGAGCCGGAACCACGGCCCAAAGTCCGATTCTGCCGATGTGAGTATTCCTAACATTCAGGTTGCTGAAGCGCGTCTGAGGCATGCCGAGCGGCGGTGGGAGGGGACTTGGCAGGGGCTTCGGCTTGGGCAAGGCAAATATCGCCGTGGCCTGAAGGCGGCAGCCTCATCAGGCTGGGTGTAGTCGATGATCTGGAGCCGGGCTCCCCGCGTGATGGAAGACTTACCCTTGAGTGACAGCACGACCGTGGTATGACCGAAGTTATGGATGCGGGATGAACGTGGCTCAGAGTATCCTTCGAGGAACCCAGGGCAAACACGAGCGGTAAAGGAGATCCGAACTCCAGGGCAGTCTGTGATGAAGCCGGGGACTTGGTGACGAGTCTGGATGAGGTCGTGCGGCACAGGGAAGGCTGATGCCAGTGGGCACACTCGAGGATGAGGCCATCGCGTACGCCCAAAGGACCTATCTGGAAAGACCAACATCGGCTTCCGGAGCTACCGATGCGGAGCGCTAGCTTTTCCAGCAATGGATTCGTCCGCCATGTCTACAAGTGGCTGCACTCTGCCGCTCATTCAATGAAGATGTTCTTGAATTCCTTTGTCTCAAGATTGCAAAACTGGGGCGCGGATGGTCCGGCGACGATCAACAGACATCTACTGCTGCACGAGGAGCCGGTGATCTCGGTACGGCAGCATCCGGCCAGCCTCATCGGCCCGAGCGCGCTGGCGTTGGTCGGGCTTCTTGCCGCCATCGTTCTGACGATATTCCTGTACGACAGCGGGGCCCTTGTCTTGGCCGTGTGGGTTGCCTGGCTGCTGCTTTTCTTGCGTCTGGTATTGAAGACTATCAATTGGATCGGCAACTATTTTGTGGTCACATCCGACCGGATGCTGTTCGTCACTGGCATGCTCGTCAGGGAGGTCTCCATGATTCCGATCTGGACTGCGACCGATCTTACCTTCTCTCGCTCGCTCGGTGGTCGGCTGTTCGGGTACGGTGAATTCATCATAGAATATGGCGGCCAGGACCGGATGATGCTGAACGGTATCAATTTTATTCCTAATCCCGAGCAGCATTACCTCAGGATATGTCAGATGCTATTCCAGCCTAATGAAGTAGAGACTATCTCGTGCCCGATCTGCAATGGTGAAGGCAGGATATTCGGCACGCGTACAACAAGGTCGAGATGCCCGACCATGCCGGAGACCACCCAGCCGGCAATCTGGGTCAGGACAAGGAGGATCTGCTGGCCAGAGGATACGAGGAGGCAAGCTGTCCTAAGTGCGGTGGCGAAGGAACGGTCAGCGCTTCGAGCGGTAGCTGAGACTCCACCTGAACCGCAGAGCATTGGATGACTGATCATCGCGATGTTACTCGGGCGTGCCTTGGCAGTCGAGCCGTCCGAGTGGGGCGCGCTAGAATGGCGGTATGTCATGGGCCGCTCCGACCGCAGAGCGCCAAGCGGATACTGCCGCCATCAAGGCGATGCTGCGTCGGCGGAAGAGTTCGGCGAAACTCTACTGGCGCCTCAAACGGCCAAGGCCGCGAGTATATGCCCGTGGTGTGGTCGGGGTCATCTTCTATCGCGTGATCGCGGCCGTCGTGGCGAGCCTCGCGGTCGCGCTGTGCATGTTCCTTGGTATTGTCGCGGGCAACATAAGCTACCCTCGGTGGCCGCCCTTTAGCAGGATCCAAGGCCGGACGATCATCATGGCTGACATTCATGCGGTCGCAGAACTTGGCCGCTGGGTACCTATATTCATAGCGTTCGGCCTGATTCTGGTCTGCATACCTCGTGCGCACCGATTTATCTTTGCGCTCACCTTGCTTAGCTGCGCAGCCCTGGGTTATTATCAACGATATCTCCCATCACTTCCGGCCTCATCTGCAACTGCATACACTACTAGGCAAGCAGCGTCGCTGGCGAGCCGGATTCCATCCAAAACCTCAATATCGCTGACCGCATCTTCGGTGCTGCTCGCAGCAGTTGCTGTAGTGGCGTATATTCTGTACAGAAGCGCTTATAGCCTTACTAGGCGAACCGTAGGCTTCATCCCGCGCCGCCCGATAAACCACTATCGTTCCGCATTCAGGAGCGTGAGCTTGACAAGGCGCCTCGTGGCTGCCGCGGTCACATCGGGGTTGCTCTCAATCGAGCTGTGGATTATAGAGAATATTCGCGCACCGCAGCCAGGCACGTATTACGGCATCTCTATCTCCGGGCATAGCGCATCTTCGGCTATAGTGTGGATGCTGGCCACGGTTGTTGTCGCATTTATAATATGCACGCCTTGCCCGCAAGGCTTCAAATGGCTATTCTATGTAATCTTGATAGCAATCACAGCTTACGCATTCGCGCCACACGTGCACCTACTTCAACTGCCGAACTGGCTACCAGCTGTGCACAATAGCTTTTGGGCACTCGTTATTGCTTATATCTTCGTGACCGGGTTTGCCTTTGATCTGGTAACCGCGCTACTGGACTGGACAGATCGCCATAGCCTGTAGCAAGATAATAACACCTTCGTGGTCGATTTCTACTACCAATCGAACAATCCCGGTTCGCCGCCTGGCGGCTTGACAGCAGGCCTGGACGACGAGATCACATGCGACGCCAGCGCACAATACTGACAGCACATCTAAAGGGCAGCGGAAAGCCTGACCTGGATTCTAATGCTGAGGCAAGCACTCGGCATGAAAACGAAAGGCCGCGAGACCATTAAGCGCGGAAGTTACCACGGTATCGTTGTCAGCAACCGAGATATTTGTGATCCTCATCTCAGTCTCGATATCGATCAGGGCGGGAAAATTGCTCTTACTTCTGCCCACGGGCGTGAGCACGGCTTGTAGATCCCATGCCGAGACGCGTCCATCATGACCGCCTGTCACTGCGATGGTGCGGCCGTCCGTCAGTTGCATCACTGCCAGGCTCGAAACGCCACTCGCATCCAGTACAGCGCGTTGATATCCTGGCCGCCAGCTCCTCTTTCGGAAGATCCTCACCTTCCCGTCCTCGCACAGGACCAGGACAATGGCTTGGTTATGTCCGGTCACGACCAGGTTTATCGTGGCTGCATATCCAGAATCGCGATGACGCAGATAAGTCATTCGTGTAGCCAACTTGAAACGTCCAATTCGTCGGCCTCGCTCGACGTTCCAAATGTTTACTCTGTTGTCATGCCCGCCCGTAGCAACAGCGAGATTTCCGTCTGGAGTGGTCCCGCAGGCTACGGCGCTTGCCCCGCGAGTATGCCTGCCGAGCACGTTGTGGATTCTTCGGCCCATGAGATCCCAGACAATCGCTTTTTCCCCGTGCCCGCAGGTTACAGCCAACGGTCGGCCAGCCAGCGGAACGTACACTGCCTGCATTGGCAAACGACCTTTTTGTGCGTTGAAGGCGCCTACGGACGTCCTGAAGACGGCTATTTGGTTACCTTCAGGCAGTCGCCAGATCCGCGCGGCCTGGGCCTCGAAGGTAATCGCTGCATACCCCACGTCGGGCACCCATCCGCACGTGGCGGCCAATATCGAACCGCTTGCGAAGTCCAATCGGACGATTGGTTCACCGGTGCCGAGATCGAGAATTGCGACCCGCCTGTTACCGTCCGCCGCGATCGCTACACCGATGGTATGTCCTTGGTGAGCCAGGGTGGACACGACGGCGACCCATGGAGCATCCGGCCCTCGGCTCGAGGTTGCTTGTACGTCCGAGGCAATGTCCCAGACTCGGAGGGTACCATCGAGGCTGCTGCTCACAAGGACTGGAGGCCCGCCCGGCACCTCTACGACGTCGGCGTCCGTCACGTCGGCGCCATGTCCCGTGAGTACGATCGTCTCACGACTGTTTGCGGGTGCGCGGACGGGCGAGAGCGTGATGGTGCGGCCCTCGAGTGCCACGCTAAAGGGGAAACCTTCGCTTGGCCTAGCATGCTTTGCAATGTTACTACTTGATGGCTTACCGCCCAACAGACTGTGCGCGGTCTGGGAGAGCGGGACAAATTTATCATCCGGCAAGGAATTCACTGTAGGCCGCCAGGGCGGCTCAGAGCGGCCATGAGGCAGTGTTACGTAGCTGCCGTCGTAAAGTCGAGCGGGATGATTATCGTCTAGCATACGGACTGGTCCGTCGGAAGGTCCAGTCAAATCGAAAAGCGCCGGGTTGGGGCCAGGAAAACCACTCACTACGCATATTACTGGCGTTCCGTCCTCTTTGCAATAATAAGCAAAATCGAACGAACGGAAAATGGACCTGATGTTCGGGATGCGGCGGCCGGTTGAGAGGTCAAAAAGTTGTTCTGCGCCCATCCTCGCATCGATGCTGACGCTGATCGGGACGCCTGAGGCGAGCTTTCTGAATTCGAGCAGAGATGGTCGGATGCCAGCTGAAAGCCTGACGATCGGCTTGCCGCTCAGGATGTCCCAGATGGTAGTCATCATGCCTGGGCCGCCAGTCACTACTGCTGGTCTGTCGTCAGGAAGCCTGAGACAACGCATTTCCGGCCTCGTGAGCTGTGACGACTGCAGCATACCTCTTATTCCGGAATGGACCGGGATGTTCAGCACGCACGCCATGGAAGGAAGCTCATAGGCGGTCAGGAATCCGGCGGCGCTCAGGACGACGGCAAGCTCCTTGGGTCCGGGAAGTTCCACCACATCGATGGCGGCCAGTGCCCCGGCGCATGCCTCGTGCAAATTAAGCGCCTCAGCCGCATCGAGAGCCCAGAGCCGCAAAGTGCCGTCATCTCCTACCGATGCGGCCTTGGCAGCACGGTCTTTGGTCGATATGCCCGTTACTTCGCGGACCGGACCGCGGTGGCCGACCAGCACCCGGTGCGGATAGTCAGGCGGCAACTGAGTCCAGCGAACGGACCAGCGCCGTTGCATCGGGTATGTCGCGATAGACTCGGCCAAGACTATCGCACCAGCACGTTGGGCCGCCAGCTCCAGGTATGACAGTCGGTCGGCTGGACTAGCGGACCGCAGTCGATGCATGGCACGTTCGTAAGCGGCCGCGACAAGCAGTGAATTAGGATCTCGCGTTGCGGAAAACGCGGCGAGCAGACCGGGTGGTGCCGCGCATGCCAGATAGCCGGGGTCTACGATCAGCCTTGGTAGCTCCCCGGCCACAGCGGCATGAGTGGCCAGGTGAGCGCGGGTGTAAGGGTGGCTGGCCGACCAGTCGGGCTGTCCAGTGAGTCTACTGGGGACGTGCGCGACGAGCGCGGCGGTTATGGCGCGCTCGTCGGCTTCCTGGTCCCGGCCATCGATCAGGTCTTCGGCGAGAGACCGATGGTAGAGCCGGTAAACAGACCGGTCGGCAATCGTGCCGCCTTCCACGATGAACGAGCCGGCGTGGCCGGCTAGCCACATCAGGTCCTCGTTTGTGTAGCCACGCCCAGGTGCCAGCGCATTGGCCAGCAGCGTCCACATGTCTTCCCAGGGCAGACCTCTTCCCCTGGCGTAGGCCAGTGGGCGCAGCAGGTCGACCGCCTTCGCGGCCTGGCCGCGGAGCCGGATTTCCAGATCCCTGCGCATGGCGGGGCCTGCGGTTTTAGGCAGACTGGCGCGCCAAGCTGGGTCAGTCGGGTCAGGTATGACGGATTGGGGTGCCTGGGTGGTGGCCAGGATCCGGGCGACGAGAAACGAGCGACCGGCCGCCTCGGCGATGGCGGCAGTCACGGCATCCAGGACGGTTGGCGGGCAGGATGCGAATAGCGTGCTGAGGGCCGGCATCGCTGGGGTCAGGCTGCCGACCGCCAGGATTTGCCGTATCACTGTGGCGATAGCGATCGGATCGGCGTAAACATCGTCATCTAGGTCGACAATCTCGCATCGATTCCGCCAGTCACGGCCGAGATGATCGCACACGTGGCGGCGGGTGCCGAGCAGCAACCGAATCAGGCCTCTGCCCCGCTCGATCAGCGGGCGCAGGAGTTGCTCGGCCAGATGCGGCGGGTCGTCCGCCTCATCCAGGGCGTCGACCATAGCCGTCAGTGGACGGCCGCTCTGTCGTAGTCCGTACAGGAGCCGGGACAGGCCAATGCTGAGTTTGGCAGGTTCGGGGTCAATGTCATCGATGCCAACGGCTGCCGCTAGGCCGCCCAGGATTTGCCCGGTGGTCAGGTTCCCGGCATAGATGGCAACGCCGATCGCGTCCTCGCGAGGTATGCCGTTTTCTGGCAGGCCGTCGCGGGGAATGGTGGGACGGCGTCGCGGGTCGGCGAGGGCAGCGAGAATCCCCAGGATCGCTGTCTTGCCCGACCCGGGATCGCCGGTTACGACCAAGGGCTTCGAATCAGCCTGCGTATCGAGCCATAGGGTCAGGTCAACAAGGGCACGGTGGCGGCCGGTGAAGCCCACGATTCGCGGTACGAACTGGCCGCGCATCTCCTCCGCCCGTTGAACCTCGTAGGCCACCCGGATCTGCCAGCGGCGGTCCTGCTCGGCCAGGTCGAGATCGACTAGAGCGGCGTCTCGGCGGGGGTTCGGCAGAAAATCCGGGATCGCGTCGCTGCCCGCCAGCAGCGACCACTGTGCCTCTTGCGAGGCCGGAAGGTCCGGGTCTGTCTTCAGCACATTAATCACGGCGTCGATGCTCAGCGCTCCCGGTGCGTGCCCGGCCGTGGCCTGATGCCGTACCGCCCGGACGAACGCCGCCGTGAACGCTCCGGCGATCGCTTGCTGCGGGGGTTGGGTCGCCGTCACCACCACCACCCCAGAGCCGTTCGTTCGGCTAAGCCGGTCGGGTGTCCCAATCCGCGCTAGCGCGTTCCGGGAGAAGTCCACGCCGCCCAGCCCGGAAAAGCACGCATCCACGATCAGCAACAGTCGGCGCACCGGGGTATCCGCGAGCATCCACTCGGCTAGGTCAGCACTCTTCACCGCCCGGCGACGTAGGTCACCCGGCAACGCATCGGAGGGCAGCAGCACATGCTCGTAACCGGTATCACCGACCGTCAAGATCTCCCCGTGTCCAGCCAGATAGACTACGACGTAATCATCAGGCTGTCGAGAAGCCGAGGTACAGAAATCCCGCAGCGCCTCCCGGATATCTAGCCACGTCGGATTCAACCCCATTACTTCAACATGCTCATAACCCAGGTCCACGGTAAACAGCTTTATCATGCGCTGCAGGTCTCCGGCGATTTCTTCACGGTTCCACGACTGATCGTTGGAATAGTGACTGACCACGCCTGCGAGAAAAAACCGTCGCGCGTCATCAGCCGGAGCCCGGGGTCCGGGTAGCGTGGCCTCAAGCGTCACTGCTGGTCCACGAGTGCTAGGCCGGCGGCAACTGCGCCTCCGGTCTGAACCGCAGTCAGGTAAGGTCGGACATTATGAGCGTGTGACCCATTGTTTACGAGGTAACAGGTCACCTTGCCGCCAAATAGCGGCCGTAGATCCTTCACCAACGCCACTATATCGCCGGCGTCAGCTACGTTTACCCACGCCCTCACACCGCCAGGCCACTCCCCGCTGGGTCGGCCGGAATCGCCGGCCACCGGCGCAGGCACCAGTCGGTCGAAGATCAGGTTCCTGATCCCTAGCGGCGACCCCAGGGTAACCAAAGCCCGTACCGGCCACTCCGGATGTGCGCACAGCGCCTCATAAGCTATTACTGACCCGAGCGAATGCCCCACCACTACATGGGTGTTCTCGGCCACGCCTGCAGCGAGCCGACGCTGCACCTCTGCGCGTATTACAGGATCAGTCATATAACGGCGGACCTGCTGCAAATCAAATAGCATCGCCCTCTCCGCTAGCCCCGCGAAGAAGGCCGACGTGCTTAGTGCCCGCAGTGCAGCCTGCAAGGTCCCTGGCGCCCGCGCCAGGGACCTTGCATCCGGAGAGATTACGCCTGGATCCGACTCAGCTGCACCCCGCCACCAGGTCATCAGCAATTCCCCATCAAATTCCGTGGCATCCGATGATGTCAACCACGGATCGCCGACGCCTAGCTGCCGCCCTGCCTGGCGGAACAAATCGCCATAGAATACGCATTTGATCTCTGCGACCATAGGCAGATCCACCTCCCGTGAACCAGCAAGTCTCATGCCATCACGCAAAGGCGGTGCCCACTCATCACGCAACGTATCCTCACCCATGCCCTGCTGGCCGATCCCATGCACGCAAAGCACTCGAGCCATCGGTCTACTCCCTCCGCTCCGGAAATCACAGGGCACGACACTCACTCTACGACCCAATCAAGCCGGAACTGCAGGTTGGGTTTCCCTCGTAGGGCGGTCTCAGTCCGAGCGCGGATGGAGCTCGATAACGGACGGCAGTTCGGGTGTCGTACTCACCACATGGGTCTGGCTGGACGTACTCTTCTGACCCTATAAGGGCCGGGCCTCTTCCAAGTTCAGCCCGGTAGCAGGACGCTCCGGGTGAGAAGTTCCAAGCTCGGGAGAGGAGACCCGGCAATGTCTGTCTACGTCGGTATCGATGTGCACCGCAAGCGCTCCCAGGTGGCGGTAGTCGCCGAGGACGGCCAGGTGCAGCTGAACAAGAACGTCGTCAACGGGTCGGAGCCGATGCTCCGGCTGATAGGCGATCTGCCGTCCGGCACGCCGGTGGCGTTCGAGGCCGCGTTCGGCTGGGGCTGGCTGGCCCGGCTGCTCGAGGACTACGGCTTCGAGGCGCACCTGGTGCACCCGCTGCGGTGCAAGGCCATCGCCTCCGCGCGGCTGAAGAACGACAAGGTCGACGCCGCGATCCTGGCGCAGCTGCTGCGCGCGGACCTGCTGCCCGAGGCGTGGATCGCCCCGGCAGAGGTACGTCAGCTCCGCGCGCTGCTACGGCACCGGGCCAGCCTGGTCCGGCTGGGCACCAGCCTGCGTAACCGGATCCACGCGGTCGCCGCGGACCACGGCTATGACCGGTCCGCCAGTTACTGGACCGGCCCGGGCCGCGGCTGGCTGGCCGAGCTGGACCTGCCGGCGGCATCGCGGGAGATCGTCACCGACTGCCTGGCGGTCATCGACGGCCTAGCGCCACTGACCGACCGGATCGACGGCGAGCTGCACGCCCACGCCAAGGCCGACCCGCGGGTCAAGGTGCTGCGGACACTACCCGGTGTCGGGGAGTTCACCGCGCTGGTGATGCTCGCCGAGATCGGTGACATCACCCGGTTCGGCAGCGCCCGCAAGCTGGCCAGCTGGGCGGGGCTGACCCCGACCGTCCGCGGCTCGGACCTGACGGTCCGGCACGGGCACATCTCCAAGCAGGGCTCGGCCTGGCTGCGGTGGGTGATGAACCAGGCGGCGCAGACCGCCAAGCGGTCCCCGGAGTTCGCCGCTACCTACGCGGGCATCGCGAAACGCCGCGGGAAGAAGATCGCCACCATCGCGATCTCCCGCAAGCTCCTGACCCGCGCCTACCACCTGCTCGCCGACATGCAAGCCACCAGCACGAACGAGCCGCCGCAGCGGCCGTGAAGACGGGAGGGTCGCCAAGCCCCGGGTGCGCTCGCCTCTGCGGCATCAGCCGGCGCCAGCGCCGCGCTCGATCTTCTGACTGAGCAGCCCGGTCCCCGGACACATGGTCATGGCAGCCGCCCGCACGCTGGCGCGGCGCCGGATGGGTGCTTGTGAGACCACTCCGCCAGCCAGCACCGGGAACCAGCACGCGACCCCGACAAGCCAACCGCGAAACGAACCTTCCTCGCTCTCAAGGATCTTCCGCCGCTTGCCGGCGTAAAGCTCGTTCGTCCTCGCCGCTGCGCGGCTGCGGGCGCTCCAGCTTGACTCCGCCCGCACGACGGCAAGACCCGGGCAGCTGCGAGGAAGATCCAGAAGAACAGTCAGCCCAGCCCGGCGGCAGCACGTAGTCACCGGGCCAGGTTCGTACGCGCTCTTGACAATGGTGGCCCTTATGGGTGCCGCCGAGCGAGCGCATTCAGCATGGTTCAGGTCGCGTCTGCGGCAACCTGTGCTTATGAGGCTGGTGAGTCGAGGTGTCTGCCGCGTCACAGCAGTCGGTCGTTTAGCTGAGACCGCGGTAGACGACCCACAGCGTGCCGGCGACATGTATCAAAATCCAGCGGCACGCCTCTGCCTCATTGAAGACGTGGGCATGTACAAGCCCACCGTTCTGCGCACCGGGGAGCCAGGTACGACGGAGGTGGCTGCGTTCTTGAGTTAGGTCGGCTCAGCAGGCCGCGATCCTCATCAAGGACGCCTCGGCGGGCTTTTTGGCGCGCAGTCCGATCGATTCCCGCAAGGGGGGAAATCATGGTAGCGACGGACATCTCGTCATCCACTTCGCCAGTGAGTACGCCACCCGTTCCGCCAGCAGGTGCGCCATCTGATCCGGGATCCGGTCAGCCACCGGTGCCGCCGAAGATCGCGGCTCTGCTGACTGGGCTTACCGCACTGACCGGGGCCGTGATCGGCCTCATGACCAGCTTCAATGCCGTGCACTGGACGTCGGCGCAGACCACGCTGGTTGCGACCGAGGTCGCTGCGTTCTGGGCGCTCGCAGGCGCGGTAACCGCTCATCTATGGCCGCAGACCAAACAGCAGCCCGTCGCGGTAGCGGGCACGGTTACGGCCTTCGTATCGTGCACGCTGGCCTTGGGTATCGGATTCGCCTGGTGGCAGCTAACACAGTCGCAAAATGCGTCCCTGATCAGCCTGGTCACAGCCATCGTGGCAGTGGCCTCGGCACTGGCGGCGCGGAGCGCTGTTACGGCCGGTACGACGCCAGCCCGCTGAGGCCGGGAGGGTACCTGATACGGCAGCAGCCATTCGCTAGCTGACCTGAGGGTCACACCCTTTGACCAGGCCGGATGCACTCT
>CAWIOH010000020.1:0-25156 GCA_963837675.1 uncultured beta proteobacterium
TTATTGTAGCCTACTTGGTTCAGTTTGGTCTTGCTCGCCGCACGAGACCTCGAGCGGAACGCAGATCGCGGCGCATTCCCCTGACTTCAGGCACACCGAGTACGAACCGGGGTCGTAGTCGTGCTGGAAGGTGATCGTCTGCTGGACGTTGGGCGCCGCCGGTTTGGTGACCTGGAGCGTGGCGGTCCCGCCATCGCCGAACGTGCAGACCACGGCACCGTGGGCGGCGTCGTCGTGCTGCTCGGCTCGGTGATGACGGTCGCAGAGACCGTCACCGTCTGCTGCGGCGGGCTGCCGGTGCACGCGCCGTGGCTGACCTGCACGTTGGCGATGCGCGGGCAGAAGCACACAATTTCGTCGGTGAAGCGCTGCCAGGCGGTCCACTGCCCGTTGCACAGACCACGGACCTCGAAAGCCACCTTGGCGCTGCACTGGAAGCCGGTCCAAGGCACGATGAGCACGACGCTGTTGACCGGCGCATGCCGGGCGCGCCGGTGCTGGTGGTCGCGGTGAATGTCGTCGTCGGCACACCTGGGCCGACCAGGCGCAGTTCGATCTGCACGCCTCCTGCCATCCCCGTGCACGCGAAGTCGCCGACGACCTCGATCTGGTTCGGCTGCAACGCGCCCACGGGCACGTCCCCGATGATTCTGGTCAACGTGAACATGCTCGATCCCTCCGCCAAGCCGGCGACGAGACCGACTCTAGGAGCAACGGAGTCCACGGGGCATCCCTACTTCCGTGGGCAATCGAGGGAGGGGCTGAGTCCCGTCACTCCTCTGACCGAACCTCGCGCTGCTGCCTGACAGCCTGTCTACGTCCCTTTACAGGGTGCGAGAGGCTCGTCGGGTCGGATGCGGGAGTTCGCCGCAGTGAAATGCAGTCACTGGCCAGGCCCCGACGGTGCCGGTCCAACGCCGACGGCGGCTATGGCGGACCGGTACCTTGGGCACCGGTCATTGGCGCGGCTGCGGCTGGGTGGCTAAATGACTGCAATCGAACGGAGACCGTAGGTGCGCGTCCGCCGACGACTGACCGCACACGCTGCATGGGTGCCACCTAGGTCAGCGCGACGAATGACAGCAAAGGGTCGACAGCGTGAGTTCGGCGCGGTGAGCAGCAGTCATTGGACGGGCCCTGGACGGTGCTGGCCTAACGCCAACGCTGGCTATGTCAGCAGTACCTTCGATAGCGGTCGTAGGCGGCGCTTCAGGCTGGGTGGCTCAATGACCGCAATGGAGCCGAGACCGTGAGTTGGGTGTCCACCGGCGAGCGACCGGTCACGCTGCGTTGCTGTCGTTCAAATCCACGGGTCGGATGACCGCAATGGGCCACATTGCTGTCATCGGGTTCAGCGAGCATGAGCGGCAACTGATGGCCGATCAGCTCGCTAGCCAAGCCCTCCGAACGTCAGGTCAACGACCAACAGCGGCCATACGTTGTGACGACCTCGGCAATCAATTCCTCGGCGCCGTCGCTCGGTTTGGTCGTTCGAGCGATCGCGATCGCAAGTCAACGACGAGCATCTCGACTGCGCTGGGCTGTCCCGAATGCCACCTCGAAACACCCCGATCTGGTGGCCCTTTCGCCTTCGCCAGTGGCTTGACCGGACCGTTCGCCAGCGTTCAAATGGAGGCTCTTCCAAAGGGCCCCTCCCCCTTGCCCATCGCGGGCACAACACCGAGGACTCGCCGAAATCGGCCGTCGCAGACGTTACCTGCCTTTGGAGCTTTTCACTCCCCGTGCCGCAGCGGCGTCTACGTCGCGACGGTGAATGCGGAGAGGGTGATTCGATGACTCGCCCCGTGCCTTCGACGCGGCGACCAGGAGTACACGCACTACCTCGACGCAGTGCTCAGCGAATGTCGCATTGCGCAGCCCTTCGAGGCTGACGCCGATGTCGGCATGAGTGGCCGTCCGACGGGCCTCGATGCCTGCCAGGCGCGCCGCGTCGTCACTGGAAGCTGTGCTGACAGTGACGACGCTGCTACCACGCATGGCGGCCTTGCGAACCGCGGTGCTGCGCGCAGTGACGAGCGAAGTGACGCGCCGGATCGAGGGCCTCGCCTTCGATCTCCAAGGGCCTTGAGCCCCTTGAGCGGCGCGGCCATGACCCGCATCCGCATCAGCACTGCAACGGCTTGACCAATGCAGCGCCGGCTGATCCCCCGAGAGCGGATCAACCAGACGTGTGCGAAGCACACCCCTTGGACCCTGGGTTAATGGTCCCCGCGTGCGATGTGCCCACAGGCACGAAGCGCGGTGCCAAGAGGCGCGTGCAACGCCGGCGAGCAGTAAAGCCACTTGCACACAACGGGAGTGGTGTCCCGCGTCCCTCGTGATTCTCGGCGCGCTGCGGCGCGCGGGATGGACAGAAACACTTACCGAAACCCTTGGCACCGCGCAGTACAGACCCCTACAGCTCGAAGAACGGATCGGATGAAAGGAAACGACCATGCCTAGGCAACCTGAGGCGCGCCATGCGTGACCTCAATCACGACTTCAAGACCTGTGCCAGCGCAACCGCGACGGCTCGTTCGCCACGCAGCACGACCGGGAAAGCATCCTGACCCTGGTCGCCAACCAGCTCGACGAAGATGGGTTCCGGCATCTGCGCGCGAGCGGCGTGCGCACGAAGCATGTCGAGCACCTTGTCGAGCGCTGGCATGCGGAAGGGATCTGCGGCGGGGACGTTCAAGAATCGGATGAGCGCGCTGCGTTGGCTGGCCGAGAAGATCGACAAGCAGAACATCGTCGCGCGGGACAACGCGGCCTATGGCATTGCCGATCGGCGATACGTCACCAATGTGTCCAAGGCACACGAGCTCGATGCCGACAAGCTGGCGGCGGTCTCCGATCCCTACACGGCGCTTGTCACTCCGATTGCAGGAGGCGTTCGGGCTGCGGCGCGAGGAAAGCATCAAGCTACGGCCGGCCTGGGCGGATCGGGGTGACGTGCTGCACCTGAAGGCCAGTTGGACCAAGGGCGGCAAGGAGCGCGACATTCCGATTCGGACAGGAGCGCAACGCGAGCTGTTGCAGCAAGCCAAGCAGCTTGCCGGCGAAGGCAGCTTGATCCCGGCGGAGATGTCGTATAGGGACCAGCTCAATCGGTTCAAGGCGCAGACGGCGCAGGCTGGCATCGACCACGTTCACGGGCTACGCCACGACTACGCGCAGGCGCGCTACGCGGACCTGACGGGCTGGAAGGCGCCGGCTGCGGGCGGGCCCACGCGCAAGCAATTGAGCCCGGACCAGAAGGTCATCGACCGACAAGCCCGGTTGACAATCTCGCGCGAGCTGGGGCACGAGCGCGAGCAGATCACGGCGGTCTACCTGGGGCGGTGAGCCAACCCGTAAGGCCGTCCGCAAGTCAGATTCGAACTATCCATGCCTTGTCTGCAGTTGGATCACGTCGCCCTTGATCTCGGGCCGGGCAAGGAACTTTGCCCAGTCGTCCATCATCAGGCGGCGCTTCTCGAATAGATCGCCACGCCGGTAGGCGGCTTCGACCGCATTGCCAATCGCATGCGCGAGGGCCATCTCGGCCACTTCGCGCGGGTAGTTCGTGCGTTCGCTGCACCAGTCGCGGAACGTGCTTCGGAAACCATGCGGGACCGCCTCAACTTCCATCCGCCGCGTTACTGCCACCAGGGACATGTCTGAAAGCTGACCGCCCCGAGGCGCCGGGAATACAAGGTCGGTGTCGACAATTCGTGGCAGGCTGCGCAGCAGCTTGACGGCCGCTCCGGACAGCGGGACGCGATGCTCCTTGTGTGCCTTCATGCGTTCGGCAGGGACAGTCCACGTCATCGCATCGAGGTCAATCTCGGCCCACTTGGCGCCGCGCGCCTCGCCAGATCGCGCAGCCGTCAGGATCACGAATTCCAGTGCCCTCGCGCCGGTGCCTTGCTGCGCCTGCAATCTCTGCATGAACGCACCGACCTCGCCGACTGACAGTGCCGCGTGATGCCCGGTCTTCATGATCCTGCGCGGCGAAGGTAGTAGGTGGTCAAGGTGGCCCTTCCACCGCGCAGGGTTGAGTCCTTCCCTGTAGCCGCGAGCGGTCGCCCAATCGAGCACCGACTCGATGCGGCCGCGCAGCCGTGATGCCGTCTCGGTCTTCGTCCTCCATATCGGCTGCAGCACCGCGAGCACGTGAGGCAGCGCCACGTCGCGCACCTGCAGTCCGCCGATCGTCGGGTATGTACTTTCAAGGGTATTACGCCACTGTTCGCCGTGCTTCGCATTGCGCCAGCTCGGCTCGTGCGCCTCGATGTAAGCCAGCGCCGCTGATTTGAACGTGAGCGCCTTTGCCAACTCTGCGCGCAAGATGTTTGCCGCTGCCTTACGCTCGGCGATGGGATCGATTCCCGTATCGGCCTTCTCTCGTTCCTCACGCGCGCGGCGTCGCGCATCTGCGAGTGTGACGTCCGGGAAGCCACCGAGGCCCATCTCGCGCCGCTTGCCGGCAACGGAGAAGCGCAGCACCCAACTGCGTGCGCCACTGGGCTGAACCTGGAGCGCCAGTCCAGCAACGGCCCCCACGAAATGCAGCCCTGGCACAGCCAGCCGCGAGACTTCAATGGCTGAGACTTCCCGAGCTTTGCGCGGCATTCTGTACCCCTACACCGACCCATCATTGCTGGTGCGATTGGATGATGCGCCGCGAAACGACGTGAGTCAAATGATCTCTGATCTACCTATGAAGGTGTCTCATCTCTGGGTCGTTGTGACACGTCTTGGAGTTCGATCCCTGCGGACCTCCTCTCCACCATACGGAGCGAGGGCTTGGCGTTTGCCAGGCCCTTTTTCTTGCAAGTGATGCCCTGCCGCCGGCGCCCGTGCCGCGAGACCCGCTAGTAGGTTTCCAGGTGCAATCGGCCTTCGCTCTTGAGTGCGGCAGCGATATCGTCCCAGCCCAGGCTCGCCTGGTTGGCGACGTCGCGCAGCGCAAGCATCACGCCTTCTTCCATGCTCTTCAGGCCACAAACGTAGAAGTGGCTGTTGGGGTCGGACAGCATCCTGGCCAGATCGGCGGCGCGCTCGCGCATCGCGTCCTGCACATAGACCCTCGGCTGGCCCGGGGTGCGGCTGAAGGCGAAGTTGATGTCGATGAAGTCCTTGGGCAGGCTTTGCAGCGGTCCGAAGTACGGCAGCTCTTCCTTGGTGCGCGCGCCGAAGAAGAGCATCAGCTTGCCGCCTTCGAACTTGCCGCTGGCGCGCAGCCGGCGCCGCCACTCCGTCATCGCGCGCATCGGCGCGCTGCCGGTGCCGGTGCAGATCATCACGATGTGGCTCTTCGGGTGATTCGGCATCAGGAAGCTGGCGCCGAAGGGTCCGATGACCTGCACCTTGTCGCCCACCTTCAGGTCGCACAGGTAGTTGCTGGCCACGCCACGCACCGCGTTGCCCTGGTGGTCCTCGAGCACACGCTTGACCGTCAGCGACAGGTTGTTGTAGCCGGGGCGTTCGCCATTGCGCGGGCTGGCCACGGAGTATTGCCGCGGGTGGTGCGGCTTGCCGTTGGCATCGACACCGGGCGGCACGATGCCGATCGACTGGCCTTCGAGCACCGGGAACGGTGTATTGCCAAAGTCGAGCACGATGTGGTGCGTGTCGTACTCCTTGCCGACTTCGGTGACACGCACATTGCCGCTCACGGTCGCGCCGAGGCTCCTGGCCGCCGCCTTGGGGCCGTAAAGGTTGGTATAGGCGTGAGCGGCGGACCACGGCGGCAGCTGGGCTCCGTATTGCGCGGCCGTGAACGTGACCGCATCCGCGGTGAGCGCTTGTGCAACCGGCGCACGGGCCGCTTCGCTGGCCAGGGCGTCCGCAGGGACGCCGGCCTCGGCCAGCTGTTCATCGCTCAGCTCGGCGGGCAATTCTTCCCAGCCCAGTTGCTCGTCGATGCTGTAGGCGCGCATGCTGGGCATGGTGCGCCAGTTGTCGATCGAACCGGTCGGGCAAGGTGAAATGCAAGCCATGCACAGGTTGCAGATCGCGGCATCGACGACATAGTTGTTGTCGTCATGCGTGATGGCCTTGACCGGGCAGACCGATTCGCAGGTGTTGCAGCGGATGCAGATCTCCGGGTCGATCAGGTGCTGCTTGAGGATGACGGCATCCGACACATCCATCTCCGATCCCCCGGGGTGCTTCAGTTGAACCGGACGTAGTCGAAGTTCACCGGCTGGCGGTTGATGCCCATCAGCGGCGGCGCGATCCAGTTGGCAAACCGGCCCGGCTCGACAACGCGGCCCATCAGGCTGGTGACGTAGGCACGGTCATCCGCCGTGGGCAGCCAGTCGTCCACCTTGGCATCCCATTCGGCCTGGCCGATGACACGGCCGTCGGGCGACACCCTGGCGCCCGCCAGCGCGCCGATGTTGCGATGAAAGGCCTTGTGCGGCGTGCTCAGCCGCAAGGGGATGCCGGCCTTCTCGATGACCTTGTTCCAGCGGTTGACGCCCGCCACGCTGTCCTTGATGAAGTCGTCGCGCAGCACTTCGTTCAGCGCATTCAGCATCGGCACCTCGCGCTCGACCAGTTGCCCTTCCTGCACCGCCAGCACCTTGTAGCTCTGGCCGCGCAGGCGGTGGTCGTCGGCGCGCTTGCCTTCTTCGTAGCGTCCCTTCAATCCGGTGCTGTAGAAGGTGGCGGCATTGCTCGATTCGTCGGCGCCGAACAGGTCGATGGTCACGCTGAAGTGGAAGTTGAGGTAGCGCTGGATCGTCGGCAGATCGATCACGCCGGCCTCGCGCAGCTTCTTGACGTCATCCGTCTTCAGCTCGTTCATCGCCGCGCAGGTGCGCTGGATGATGCGGCCGATGCCGCTCTCACCGACGAACATGTGGTGCGCCTCTTCGGTGAGCATGAACTTGGTGGTTCGCGCCAGCGGGTCGAAGGCGCTCTCGGCCAACGCACACAGCTGGAACTTGCCGTCGCGGTCGGTGAAGTAGGTGAACATGAAGAAGCTCAACCAGTCCGGCGTCGGCTCGTTGAAGGCCTGCAGGATGCGCGGGTTGTCCTCCTGTCCGCTGCGGCGCTGCAACAGCGCCTCGCCTTCTTCGCGCCCGTCGCGGCCGAAATGCTTGTGCAGCAGATAGACCATCGCCCACAGGTGGCGCCCTTCTTCGACGTTCACCTGGAACAGGTTGCGCAGGTCGTACTGGCTCGGGCAGGTCATGCCCAGGTGGCGCTGCTGTTCCACCGAGGCCGGCTCGGTGTCACCCTGCGTGACGATGATGCGGCGCAGGTTGGCACGATGTTCGCCAGGCACGTCCTGCCACGCCGCCTCGCCCAGGTGATCGCCGAAATGAATCTTGCGATCCTCCTCGCCTGGGTTGAGGAAGATGCCCCAGCGGTAGTCGGGCATCTTCACGTGGCCGAACTGCGCCCAGCCCTGCGGGTCCACGCTGACCGCGGTGCGCAGATAGACGTCGAAGTTCTGGCTGCCGTCGGGGCCCATGTCGTCCCACCAGTTCAGGAAGCTGGGCTGCCACTGTTCGAGGGCGCGCTGCAGCGTGCGGTCCTCCCCCAGGTTGACGTTGTTGGGAATCTTCTCGCCGTAGTTGATGCTGCTCATGTGCTGTGCCTCGTCGTGATTGATGTTCAGACCCGGTTCCAGTCGAAGCCGGCCTTGTCGCCGCTGCCATAGACCTTCAGCGCACCCTTCTCGCCGACGGCATTGGGCCGCTGGAAGATCCAGTTCTGCCACGCCGTCAGGCGACCGAAGATGCGCGTGAACATGTTCTCCGGACCGTTGAAGCGCAGGTTGGCTTCCATGCCGGTGAGCGCGTCGGGGCTCATCGCCACGCGCTCTTCGATGGCGATGCGGATCTCGTCGGCCCAATCGATGTCGTCGGGGTTGCTGGTCACCAGGCCCAAGGCGAAGGCCGCATCGGCGTCCAGCGCCTGCCCTTGCACCGCGCGCACCGCGTCCAGCGCGGGCTGTTCGCCGTAGAAGCGGCGCTGCAGGCGCGACTGGCCGGTGACCATGGCATAGCAGCCGAAGTTGGCTTCAGACACCGCGATGGTCGGTGTCCGCTGCGGGTCGTCGGGCAGCGCCAGTTGGTAGCTGCGATCGCAGGCCAGCGCCAGTTCGAGCAGCGTTCCGGCAAAACAAGAGCCCGGCTCGATCAGCGCGAACAGGCTGCGCGACGACAGATCCAGCCGGCTGAAGGTGCGGCGCAACAGCCCGAGGGTCTCGCGCACCAGCCAGTGGTGCTTGTGTTCCAGCAGCGTGGCATCCAGCGCCAGCAGCGCAGCGGCGTCGCCTTCGGTCTTGATCAGCCAGGTGCCGATCTCGGGCTCGTTGGTGCGCATCTCGAGGATCGCGTCTTCCAGCTCACGGCCCATCTGCAACGGGTACCAGGCGGCGCCGGCGGCTTCGATGCCAGCCACGTCGGTGGGCTGGGCTTGCGCCGGGCCCTTGACGGTGAACGTGGCCACGCGCCTGGCACGATCGATCTCGACCGTGACGCAGGGATAGCGAATCGCGTCGGCCTCGATGAGGCGCGACACCGGCGGCAGCGCCACGCCCTTGGCGTTCGCGGGGCGGTCGCTTTGTTCGGCCAGTTGCAACGCGCGTTCTTGCACCTTGGCCGCAAACTGTGCCGGCTTGGCGATGTGATCCACCAGCCGCCAGTCCTTGGCGCGCTGGCCGCGCACACCTTCGACACTGGTGCAGAACAGGTCGGCCAGATCGTGGCGCACCTTCTTCTTGTCGGTCACCCGCGTCAGGCCACCGGTGCCGGGCAGCACCCCGAGCAGCGGCACCTCGGGCAGGCTGACCGCGCTGCTGCGGTCATCGACCAGCATGATCTCGTCGCAGGCCAGCGCCAGCTCATAGCCGCCGCCGGCACAGGCGCCGTTGACCGCGGCCAGGAATTTCAGGCCGCTGTGCGCGCTGCTGTCTTCCAGTCCGTTGCGCGTCTCGTTGGTGAACTTGCAGAAGTTCACCTTCCAGGCATGGCTGCTGACGCCGAGCATGAAAATGTTGGCGCCGGAGCAGAACACCTTGTCCCTGGCGCTGGTGATGACCACCGTGCGCACCTCGGGGTGCTCGAAGCGGATGCGGTTGATGGCGTCGTTGAGCTCGATGTCCACGCCCAGGTCATAGCTGTTGAGCTTGAGCTTGTAGCCCGGCGCCAAGCCAGCGTTTTCGTCGAAGTCGGCGGCCAGCGTGGCCACCGGTCCCTCGAACTTGAGCTTCCAATGCCGGTACCGGCTGGGATGGGTCTGGTAATCGACGCGGACGGTCTGGCTCATGATGTCTTTCGGTTGGGCCGTCGAGTGCGGCCTTCGGCTTCGGAGTAAAGTGCACTTTAATGCATATATCCAAGTCAGTCAAGCATTTTTGTGCATTTTCTTGAGGATGATTTAAGGAGCCAGACCCAAGGCGGATCGCACCATGCTGCGCAATGCCATGAAAGTTGGCGTCAATGGCGCGGCGCTCGTGTCCAGCTGGAACTCGGCCTTCGAATAGAAGGCGGCGCGGCCGGCGAGGATGCCCTTCAGGTCCTCCATGGCCTCGCGGTTGCCGGCCATCGGCCGCAGGTCACCTTGTGCCGCCACGCGCTGCATGTGGTCCTCGGGCTCGGCCCGAAGCCACACCGTGGTGCAATGCGCCAGCAGCAGGTTGAACGTGGCGGCGTCGGAGACCAGGCCCCCCGGCGTGGCGATCACCGCCTCGGGATAGATCTGGATCGCCTCTTCCAGCGCACGGCGTTCATAGCGCCGGTAGGCGTTCTGCCCATACAGATTCTGGATTTCGTCGATCGAGCAACCTGCGAACTTCTCGATCTCGCGGCTGAGCTCGACAAACGGGAAGCCCAGATCCTCGGCCAGCATTTTCCCCAGCGTGGACTTGCCGGCGCCACGCAGCCCGACCAGCGCGATGCGCGAGCTGCGCACCAGCGATCCGCGCCCGTGCGCGCCGCCGGTGCCCAGCAATTCGCCGATGGCCTCGCGCACACGGCGCAGCGCGGCTTCGTCGCAGTGCTCGAGCAGCTCGCGGATCATCAACCCCTCGGGCGAACGCGTCGTCGGATCGCCCAGCAGTTCGGCCAGCGAACATTTCAGCGCCTGCGCCACCTGTACCAGCACCAGCACCGAGGCATTGCCGACGCCGTACTCCAGGTTCGCCAGGTGACGCTCGGACACGTCCGCAGCCCGCGACAGCGATTTGCGCGTCATGCCGCGAAGCGCGCGAAGTGCCCGCACACGTTCGCCAAGAGCCACCAGAAACGGGTTCTTCGCGGGCGCGTCAGAGCGAGCCGGGCTTGCACCCTGTTCGTCGTCTGCGGCATCGCCGACCCCGGGTTCGATCGCGACGGAATGCAATATAGTGCTTGACACTTCGCGGGAGGCACTTATAGACTTTGGGAAAGCACAATACTGCAACTTCGTCGAACCGACAAGCTGCGCGATACGATCGACCGGCGCAGGCATTCCATACAGGGGCAAGCATGAGCGACATGAACGACACCACCGACAGCGCCCGCAACGTCGCACCGCCTCCAGCACGCTTCAACTTTGCCCAGCATCTGCTCGAACGCAATGCCGCGCGGGCCGACAAGTGCGCCTTCATCGACGACTTCGGCGCCTTGAGCTACGGCGCGCTGGCGCAACGGGTCCGCCGCATGGCCGCAGGCCTGCGCTCGCTGGGCCTTCGACGTGAAGAGCGGGTGCTGCTGCTGATGCACGACAGCAACGATTGGCCGGTGGCCTTCCTCGGCGCGATCTACGCGGGGCTGGTGCCGGTGGCGGTGAACACGCTGCTCACGGCCGACGACTATGCCTACATGCTCGAAAACTCCCGGGCCCAGGCGGCGCTGGTGTCCGGCGCGCTGTTGCCCGTGTTGGCGGCGGCGATGGCCCGCGCGGATCATGAGGTGACCCAGGTGATCGTGTCGCGGCCGCAGGCGCCGCTGCATGGGGCGTCTGCGGACCCAGCACCCGCGCAGCCGGCCGAAGTGGATTTCGACGCCTTCATCGAGGCCGCGGCACCGGCCGCCAAGGCGGCCGCCACCGGCGCCGACGAACCGGCGTTCTGGCTCTATTCATCGGGCTCCACCGGCCGGCCCAAGGGCACGGTGCATTCGCATGCCAACCCTTACTGGACGGCCGAGTTGTACGGCAAGGGCGTGCTGCAGCTGCGCGAGGATGACGTGTGCTTCTCCGCCGCCAAGCTGTTCTTCGCCTACGGCCTGGGCAATGCGCTGAGCTTCCCGATGAGCGTGGGCGCGACAACCCTGCTGATGGCGGAGCGGCCGACACCCGAGGCCACCTTCAAGCGCTGGCGTGGTGAGGTCGGAAATGCGCGGCCCACCGTCTTCTACGGCGCCCCCACCGGCTTCGCCGGCATGCTGGCACACCGGCAACTGCCGGCGCGCGACGCGGTGGCGCTGCGCCTGGTGTCCTCGGCCGGCGAGGCGCTGCCCGCCGATCTGGGGCAGCGCTTCAAGGCCCACTTCGGCGTGGACATCCTCGACGGCATCGGCTCCACCGAGATGCTGCACATCTATCTGTCCAACCGGGCCGACAAGCTGCGCTATGGCACCACCGGCTGGCCGGTGGCAGGCTACCGCGTCGAACTGCGCGGCGACGACGGCGCCGCCGTGCCCGATGGCGAACCCGGCGACATGTTCATCCACGGCCCCAGCGCGGCGTTGATGTACTGGGGCAACCGCGCCAAGACGCGTGACACCTTCCAAGGCGGCTGGACGAAAAGCGGCGACAAGTACATCCGCAACGGCGACGGCAGCTACACCTATGGCGGGCGCAGCGACGACATGCTCAAGGTCAGCGGCATCTATGTCAGCCCCTTCGAGGTCGAGGCCACGCTGGTGCAGCACCCGGCCGTGCTGGAGGCCGCGGTGATCGGCAAGGAGGACGACGAGGGCCTGATCAAGACCAAGGCCTTCGTCGTGCTCAAGGCCGGGGCCACGGCGGACGAAGCCGAACTCAAGGCCTTCGTCAAGGAGCGCCTGGCGCCCTACAAGTACCCGCGCTTCATCGAGTTCGTGCCCGATCTGCCGAAAACCGCCACCGGCAAGATCCAGCGCTTCAAGCTGCGCGAGCTCGAAGCCGGGCCAAGGTGAGCGTCGAATTCGCCGACATCGACTGGCGCGGCCGTGCGGTGCGCATCGAGCACGCGTGGATCAACCGCGAGCAGTGCGCCGCGCCGTTGCTGGTGTTCCTGCATGAAGGCCTGGGATCGCTGGCGATGTGGAAGGACTTTCCGCAACGCCTGTGCGCGGCACATGGCTGCCGCGGGCTGGTCTATTCGCGCCCCGGCTATGGCCGCTCGACGCCGCGCGCGCCCGACGGACGCTGGGGTCTGGACTTCATGCACCGACAGGCGCACGAAGTGCTGCCGGCGTTGCTGCATGCGCTGCACGTCGACACCGCCATCGACAGGCCCTGGCTCTTCGGCCACAGCGACGGCGCATCGATCGCGCTGCTGTATGCGGCTCGCAACACGGATGCCCTGGCCGGCGCCATCGTGCTGGCGCCGCACATCCGGGTCGAGGATGTCTCGCTGCGCAGCATCGCCAGGGCGCGCGAGGCCTACCTGCACGGCGACTTGCGGCAGGGCCTGGCGCGCTATCACGACGCCCCCGACAGCGCCTTCTGGGGCTGGAACGACATCTGGCTGCACCCGCCCTTCGCTGACTGGTCGATCGAAGCCGAGATTGGCGCCATCGCCTGCCCCCTGCTCGCGGTGCAGGGGCTGGACGACGAATACGGCACGCTGGAACAGATCCGCGGCATCGCCCGGCGCGTGCCGCAGACGCAGCTGCTCGAATTGGCCGACTGCGGACATTCGCCGCACCGCGACCAGAGCGACCGGCTCATCGCTGTGGCGAAGACCTTCATGCAGGCCCACGACGCTCGACGCACACCTGGCGGTCCGTGACGCCGGTCAGCCTGTATCGTGCGTGGGCGAAACGGGTTGAATCAGGCGGGCCCTCGCGGCCGGAGGTTGACAGATGTCGCTCGCACTCTACGGTCATCCCTTCTCCTCGTACACGCAGAAGGTGCTCGTCGCGCTGTACGAAAACGACACGCCCTTCGAGCACTGCGTCATCGGCCCCGACACGCCGCAGCATGCCGCCGAATGGCTGCGGCGCTGGCCGCTGCGCAAGTTTCCGCTGTTGGTGGACGGCGAGCGCAGCGTCGTCGAAAGCAGCATCATCATCGAGCACCTGCAGCTCACGCACCCCGGACCCGTGCGCCTGCTGCCGGCGCAGCCGCTGGATGCGCTGGCAGTGCGCTTCCTCGACCGCTTCTTCGACCTGCATGTGATGAACTGGGTGCAGCACGCGGTGAATGGCGCACTCACAGGGGATGCCGTCAGGCGTCAGGAAGGCCTGGCGATGGCGGTCGAGAAGCTCGAACTCGCTTACGCCTGGATTGAAGAGCAGCTTGACGGCAGGGTCTGGGCCGCCGGTGCGGACTTCACGCTGGCGGATTGCGCCGCGGCGCCGGCATTGTTCTACGCCGACTGGACACATCGCATCGGCGCAACCTTCCCCCGTCTGCGCGGCTACCGCGCGCGGCTGCTGGCGCGCCCGTCCTTCGCGCGGGCGGTGGACGAAGCGCGGCCGTTCCGGCCGCTGTTCCCGCTGGGCGCGCCGCCGCGCGATTGAGCGTGCCCATCGAATTCACGCCGCCACTGCCTGCGTCGCCGCTGCGCCCGGCCATCGCAGCGAGCGCGCGCACGCCCGAACCCGAACTGCTGCCGGGCTTGATCGAGCAGGCGCAACTCGCCCCGGCCGCGGCGCAGGCGGTACGACGGCTGGCACTGCGCATCGCCGGCGGGGTGCGCCAACGCGCACGCGCCAGTGGCAAGGCCGGCCTGGTGCAGGGCCTGCTGCAGGAGTTCGCGTTGTCGTCGCAAGAGGGCGTGGCGCTGATGTGCCTGGCCGAAGCGCTGCTGCGCATCCCCGACGCGGCCACGCGCAACGCGTTGATCCGCGACAAGATCGGCAACAGCGACTGGCGCGTGCACCTGGGCCACAGCCCGTCGTTGTTCGTCAACGCCGCCACCTGGGGCTTGCTGGTCACCGGCAAGCTGGTGGCCACGCACAGTGACACGGGATTGAGCCACGCGCTGCGCAAATTGGTGTCGCGCGGCGGCGAGCCGCTGATCCGCAAAGGCGTGGACATGGCGATGCGGCTGATGGGCGAGCAGTTCGTCACCGGCGAGTCCATCGAGCAGGCACTGGCCAATGCACGGCCGCGCGAAGCCCAGGGCTTCCGCTTCTCGTACGACATGCTGGGCGAAGCAGCCATGACGGCGCGCGATGCGGCGGCCTACTTCGCGGCCTATGAAAGCGCTATCCACGCCATCGGCAGCGCGGCCGCCGGCAAGGGCGCGATCGACGGCCCGGGCATCTCGATCAAGCTGTCGGCGCTGCATCCGCGCTACGCCCGCGCCAAGCTGCAGCGGGTGCGCGACGAGTTGTACCCGCGCCTGTTGGCGCTGGCGCGGCTTGCGCGGCAGTACGACATCGGCCTGAACATCGACGCCGAGGAAAGCGAACGGCTGGAGCTTTCGCTCGAGCTTCTCGAGCGGCTGTGCTTCGAGCCCGCGCTGGCCGGCTGGCAAGGCATCGGGTTCGTCATCCAGGCCTACCAGAAGCGCTGCCCGGCGCTGGGTGATTTCATCGTCGATCTGGCGCGACGCAGCGGTCACCGCTTGATGCTGCGGCTCGTGAAGGGCGCGTACTGGGACAGCGAGATCAAACGCGCGCAGCTCGACGGCCTGGACGGCTATCCGGTCTATACCCGCAAGGCCTACACCGACGTGGCCTACATCGCCTGCGCGCGCAAGCTGCTGGCCGCGACGGACGCGGTGTACCCGCAGTTCGCGACGCACAACGCGCAGACGCTGGCGACGCTCCATCAGTTGGCCAGCGACGCCGGCGCCACCGCCGCCGACGCCTATGAGTTCCAGTGCCTGCACGGCATGGGCGAGCCGCTGTACGAGCAGGTGGTGGGCCCCTGCGGCCTGGCCCGCGCCTGCCGCATCTAT
Organism: uncultured beta proteobacterium; assembly: GCA_963837675.1. Classification (GTDB taxonomy): domain Bacteria; phylum Pseudomonadota; class Gammaproteobacteria; order Burkholderiales; family Burkholderiaceae_C; genus Rubrivivax. Next base: position 15,047 of record CAWIOH010000020.1, read on the forward strand.
GCGCCGGTGGGCACGCACGAGACGCTGCTGGCCTACCTGGTGCGCCGACTGCTGGAAAACGGTGCCAACACCTCCTTCGTCAACCGCATCGCCGATGACGCGGTGCCGCTGGAGGCGCTGGTCGAAGACCCGGTGCGCACGGCGCTGGGCCTGGCGCCGAAGGACGGCGTGCTCGGCGCGCCGCACCCGGCCATCCCGCTGCCGCGTGCGCTGTACGGCGCTGCGCGGCTGAATTCGCGCGGGTTGGACCTGGCCAGCGAAACCACCCTCGGCAAGCTGGCGCAGGCACTGCGTGAATCGCAGCACGAGCCCTGGTCGGCACTGCCGCTGCTGGCTGGCGACACCGTCGCCGGCGACACGGCACGCATGGTGCTCAACCCGGCCGACCATGGCGACGTGGTGGGCAGGGTTCGCGATGCCTCGCTGGCCGATGTGCAGGCCGCACTGGCCAGCGCCGCGCTGGCCGCGCCCGGCTGGGCGGCGACCGCGCCGGCCGATCGCGCGGCGCTGCTGGAGTCCGCGGCCGACCGGCTCGAAGCCGACACCGAAAACCTGATCGCACTGCTGGTGCGCGAAGCCGGCAAGACCGTGGCCAACGGCTCGGCCGAGGTGCGCGAGGCGGTGGACTTCCTGCGCTACTACGCGATGCAGGTGCGGCGCGATTTCGACAACGCCACGCACCGGCCTTTGGGCCCTGTCGTGTGCATCAGCCCGTGGAACTTTCCGCTGGCGATCTTTGCGGGCCAGGTGGCCGCCGCGCTGGCCGCCGGCAACCCGGTGCTGGCCAAACCGGCCGAGCAAACGCCGTTGGTCGCGGCGCATGCGGTGCGCATCCTGTGGGCGGCCGGCGTGCCACGCGGCGTGCTGCAACTGCTGCCGGGGCCGGGCGACACAGTGGGTGCGGCGCTGGTGGCCGACGCGCGGGTGCAAGGCGTGCTGTTCACCGGATCGACCGAGGTGGCACGGCTGCTGCAGCGCTCGCTCGCCGGCCGCCTGGGTGCGCACGCCCAACCGGTGCCGCTGGTGGCCGAGACCGGCGGCCAGAACGCGATGATCGTCGACTCCTCGGCGCTGACCGAGCAGGTGGTGGCCGATGTGCTGGCCTCGGCCTTCGACAGCGCCGGCCAGCGTTGTTCGGCACTGCGTGTGCTGTGCGTGCAGCGCGACGGCGCCGAGCGGCTGATCGACATGCTCAAAGGGGCTGTCAGCGAGTTGCAGGTCGGCGACCCGCGCACGCTGGCGATGGACGTGGGCCCGGTGATCGATGCCCAAGCACGGGCGCAGATCGAAACCCACATCGCCGCGATGCGTGCCAAGGGCCATGCGGTGACGCAGCCGGCCGCCATCGACGCCAATGCGGCTCGGCGTGGATGTTTCGTGCCGCCCACGCTGATCGAGATCGAGCATATCGGCGAGTTGCAGCGCGAGGTCTTCGGCCCGGTGCTGCATGTGCTGCGCTATCACCGCGACCGACTGGCCGAGCTGATCGAGCAGATCAATGCCACCGGCTACGGCCTGACGCTGGGCGTGCACACCCGCATCGACGAGACGCTGGCCCAGGTGGTGCACGGCGCGAAGGCAGGCAACCTCTACGCCAATCGCAACATGGTCGGCGCGGTGGTGGGCGTGCAGCCGTTCGGCGGTGAAGGTCTGTCGGGCACCGGGCCGAAAGCCGGTGGTCCGCTGTACCTGCTGCGGCTGCTGAGCCAGCGCCCGGCCGATGCCGCGCGGCGCGCGCTGCTCGGCGAAGGCGCTCCCGGCGCGCCGCCGCTGCGCGGCGCGGCCCGCGCTGCCGACAGCGGCGACGGCCCCACCGTGTTGCCCACGCTGCGCGACTGGGCCGCGACGCGCGGCGACGAGCGCCTGATGCAGGCCATCGCGCAGCTGGCCGAGCAGGCGCCACCGCCCGGCTGGCGTGTGCTGGTGGGACCCACGGGCGAGGCCAACCTGCATGCCGCGCTGCCGCGCGGTGCCGTGCTGTGCCTGACCGACGACCGCACCGATGGCAACGCCGACCGGCTGGTGCAACTTGCCGCGGTGCTGGCGACGGGCAACCGCGCGGTGTGGCCGGCGAGCGCCGAGCCGCTGTGGCGGCAGTTGCCGCATGCGGTCAAGGAGCGCATCTCGCTGGCGCAAGACTGGCGCGCCGACACGGTGCACTTCGATGCCGTGCTGATGCATGCGCCGCCCGGACCGCGTCTGGAGCTGCTGCAAGCGCTGGCGCAACGGCCCGGGCCGATCGTCGGCGCCACGACACTGGCGCCCGACGACAACGGGGTGCCTACCGAGCGCTTGCTGAGCGAGCGTTCGCTCAGCATCAACACCGCCGCGGCGGGTGGCAATGCGAGCTTGATGACGATCGGGTGAGGCTGCGGCTGCGCCGGGCCGCCGGCGGCGCCAGGCACCGTACCCATGCACCGACGACGGGCCCTTACAGAGCTCCCTGCGTCGCGCCCCTCTCGCACACCAGCATGGCCGCGGCCAGGTCCTCCAGCGCCGTACCCACGGACTTGAACACGGTTCGTTCCTGGGCGTTGATGCGGCCGGTCACGACGCCGCGCGACAAGCCGGCCAAGGTGCCCGCCACGTCGTCGGCGGCGATCACGCCGCGTGACAGCGGGCCGAGCAGATCACCGCACTTGACGAGCGCTTCCTCGGTGTCGATGTAGAGCCGCGCGCCGCGAAAGCAATCGTCGTCGGCCTCGCGCATCGTCGGTGTGAAGCTTCCGATCAGGTCGAGGTGACTGCCCGCGCGCAACCATTGTCCCCGCACCACCGGCTGACTGGCCAGCGTGGCACAACTGACGATGTCGGCCGCAGCCGCGGCGGCTTGCAGATCGCTGGCGGCACGGGCACCGAAACCCAGGGTCCGCAGCTGCGCCGCCAGCGCCTCGGCACGGCCCGGCGCGCGCGCCCACACCGTCACTCGATCGATCGCCCGCACCACGCGATAGGCTTCGGGCAGCAGCCGCGCGACGCGACCGGCGCCGACCAGCAGCAGGTGTTGCGCATCGGGCCGCGCCAGCCACGATGCCGCCAGCGCCGAGGCGGCTGCGGTGCGCCGCGCGGTGAGCTGGTCGCCGTCGATCAGCGCCAGCGGGACGCCGGTGTTGGCATCGTGCAGCACGAAACTGCCGTGCAGCGCAGGCAGGCCGCGCGCCGCGTTGCCGGGCGCGATGTTGACGATCTTCACGCCATAGAAGCGCCCCGGCAGCCAGGCCGGCATGATCAGCGAAGTCAACGCCTCGCCGCATTCGCCGGCGCGCGGCTCGATGCGATGCACATGGCGCGAGGGCACCTCACAGCCGCTGGCGAACATTTCGCGTAGTGCAGGAATCAGCCGGTCGAAGGGCAGCGCGTCGCGCGTCGCCTGGGCATCGAAGACCTGCAGCGTCATGTCAGCTCACCCCCAGCGGCGGCAACCGCCCGCATTGCCTGAAGATGCGCCGCGCGTGCAGGCGCTGGACGATGTCGCCGATCGGGTCGCTGAGGTTGTCGCGCACGATGCGCCAGCGCCAGCCCAGGAGGGGCAGCAGCCGCCACCAACCGCCCCGCCTGCGCCAGTGCTGCCAGCGGCCGGCCGCCGCCTTCATGGCCCGGGCCGCGGCGGCTCAGCCATCGGCGCCGATGCCGCCGGCGGCCTTGGCCCTGATCTTGGCGTTGATGTAGGCGCCATGCGGCACATGCAACAGATCCGACAGGCGCCACATCACGTGCCGCTCATGCTCGCTGAGGCGGCCATCGGCGTAGGCCACGCGCCACATGTGCTCGACCATGCGCACCTTGGCCGGCATGTCGAAATGCGCGTTGATGTGCGAGGTGAACTCGAACCAGTCGGTGGCCTCGCGCGCCGCCCGCGTGGCCAGTTCGATCAAGCGCTCGATCTCGTCGTCGGCCAGCGCGAACTTGGCGCGCAACGCATCGATCACGGCGCGGCGCTCGCTGACCTCGATCGCGGTATCGGCACGCATGACTTCGATCAGCATGACGGCCGTGGCCAGTTGCAGCCTGTGCTCGGTGTCCTGCGCACTGGCGTTCGCCGATGCGGGCGTCAGCGCAGTGACGAGGTCCTTCAGGGTGCGCAGCATCCACGGATTGCACCACAAGCCATCGCGGCCGCAGCCCGGCATGGTCGCAGATCAAGGCTCGCGCCGCGACCTGCCAGTGCGCTGACGGCCCGGTTGCACGGCAGGCGCATCGGGCACGAGCGCCAGCCACTGCGATGCCATGGCACGCACCGACGCCTTCAGCAGCGCCCAGGCTTCGTCGCTGCGCAGATCCAGCCCGCCGAAGATGCGGATGGTGCGCGCGCGCACCAGCAGGTACATCACGCCAGCCACCAGCAGCAGCGTGATGCCGCGCGACTGCGGCAGCCGCTGCAGATCGGCGCCGCCGATGGCCGCCTCGACCTGCTGGCCCCACTGCTCACGCTCGGTTTCGAGAACGGCGGTGAGTTCGTTGCGGGTCACGATCTCGGCCGCCAGGATCTCGATACTCAGCGGCCGCACGCGCAGCGCATCGATGAAACGCTCGAAGAACAACGCGTAGCGCTCGGCCAGGGGCAGCTCCAGCAGCGCGCGCGGCGCATCGCCCAACAGTTCGTCCACGCTCGGCCAGAAGCGCCCGCTCGAGCCCCAGGCATGCAGCAACTCGGGCAAGCCGCCGAAGTAACGGTAAATCAGCACCTTGTCGGTGCCGGCCTCGCGCGCGATGGCATTCACGCCGATGGCGGCGAAACCGTCGCGCGCCAGCACGCTGCCCACCGCGGCCAGGATGCGCTCCTCGGTGGCGGCGCGATCGCGCGCACGCTTCGGCGATGGCCCAGGCATGGCCAGCCGCCTCAGCCGCGCGCGATATGCGCTTCGACACCGCGCCGCGGCGCCGGGCCGACCGGTGGCGCGAAGCCGACGCGCGCCCACATCTGCACCGTCTGCCCGGGTGCCGGCGCGGCCAGCAGGCGGCGAATGGCAGCGTAGGGCCCGGCTTGCTCGGGATACTCCTGCAGCGCCTGCTGCAAAGGCTGCAGCGACACGCCGTGGGCGGTGGCGGCAAGTTGCACGCGCGCATAGGCGCGGCCGGCGTGGACCTGGGTGACGCGATCATTGCCATCGGTGACCATCCACAAAAAGGCGGGCGTCGAATCGAGCTTCTTGCCGAAATCCTCGATCTGGCTGGTGGTGGCAAAGTCCTTCGGCCCCGGCGCCTGGCTGCGGTCGAAGAGCCCCAAACGGTCGAGCCAGACCACCATCGGGTCGAGCAGCGCGATGCCATCGCGGTGCTCGGCAATCTCGCGTGGGCCGACGCGCAGCACCTTGTACGACTCCATCAGCGTGCGCGGCGTTTGCAGCTCGATGCGCCAGGCCTCGGCGGCGATCGCACGGTGCTGGCGCAGCGCCGCAGCCTCGTCGGTGTGGCCGAAGTGCAGCACGCCCGGCGGCACCGCATCCGCCATGGCCTGCCAGGCCGGCTGCGGCACGGCGCGGGCCGGATCATAGGCATTGCGGTTGGTGTGGCGCTTCAGGATGGCGGCGAACAATGCATCCTTGGCCACGCCGGCATCGCGCCGCAGCGTGATGCGCGCCACCGGCCGCGCGTCGATCTTGTCGGGCCCGAAGGCGCCTTCGGGAAACAGTGCGACTTCGCTGCGATAGCCGCGCTCGCGCGCCGCCATGTCGAGCAACTCGATGAAGGTGCCGTGGCTCATCATGATCTGCCGCGAATACGGATCGGTCTCGGGCAGCAGCCGTGTCGGATCGCAGCGCAGCTCGATCTGCCCGGGCACGCCCAGATCGACGATCCACGATTGCAGGTTGTGCGAATGCGGCGCCAGAATGGCGTAGCCCAGCATCCAGCGGCGGTCGTCGTCGCCGGGGACCGGCCCCTGCCAGGCGGCCACTGCCTCGTCGGGCATCGCCGGCGCGCAGCCAACCGTCGCCACGCCGGCGGCCAGCACGACGCCTCCACCGGCCACGCGGATGAATCGACGGCGGTCCATGATCGGCTCCTTATCACCATGCAGTGACATCACTATAGTCCCCGGCCGGTGACATTGCAACGGCCTCACGCGGACCGGACCGTCATGGGCATTCATTGCCTGGAAACACCGACGGGCCCCAAAGGGCCCGCCGCGGGAGGAGCGCGTGGTGTCCGCCGACCTCGGGTCAGGCCGCCTGCGGCACGCCGCTGCCGCCCTGCACCCAGGCCACGGCATCGCGCAAGGTCGGCGCGGCCAGCGTGCGGCGACGCAACTCGGACAGTTCGGCATGCACCTGATCCAGCTCGTTCATCAGGCGCACCAGGCGCGCCTGGTGGCTTTCGCCGCTGCCAGCCAGGGAATCGATCTCTTGGCTCAGCCGGCCGTACTTGCCCTTGAGTTCGTTCAATGTCATTGCGGTGTCTTTCGCGCGCCAACTCGGCGGGATGCGTCGGGGCGCCAGTGTGTCAGTACCTGCTGCGGCGCACCACCACCCGATCAAGGGGGTTGACGCCTCGTCGCCAGGCTCACCTCGTCGAGAAGGGCGTGGCAATCGTCAAACATTGCAACGGCGGGGGAAAGCAGGCCTTATTGCACGACCCCCAGCGGGGCCGTCGCGCTACTGTGGCGCCTGTGCAGGGCCGCAATCGTGGCCAGCCAAGTCGCCGCATGGAAATCCTCGACCCCGCCCCCGACTCGACGCCGCCCTTCCCTACGCTGACGCTCGACGAAGCGCTTCCCTGGGCTTGGCCGATGCCGCCCGGCGGCAAGCGCCATGCCGTGCCGCCACCGATCGGCACGCCCCAGCCCTGCCAGGTCGAAACGCCGGCTGGCAGCCCGTTGCTGGGAGACCTGATGGGCTTCGACCCGGTCACCCGACGCATGGAACTGCGCGTCGGCGGCAGCGGGCCCGAGGTGTCGCTGCCCTTTGCGCGCATCCGCCGCCTGACGCTGAGCGTGCCCATGCCGCGTCTGCCGCGCGCTGCTGGCGCGCCGCGCGAACGCGTGCCAGCGGCCGCGCAGGAGCGCGACTACAGCCTGCAGCAGGTCGGCGACGCGCATGCCACGCCGCTGACCGGCCGCACTGCCGGCAACGTCGAGACTGCCGAGGGCATGTTCCTGTTCACGCCGGTCGGTGAGGACGGCGCCGTGCGGCGCGTCTTCGTGCCGCGCGCCGCGTATTCGCGTTGCGAATTCGGCGCCTCGGCCGAGGAGTTGGCGGCGCGGCACTGGATCGCCAGCCCGGCCAAGCTGCTGGAAGCCATCGCGCGCCCGCAGCAAGGGGTGCTGCCGCTGGGCCAGGCGTTGATCGAGTTGGGCTTGCTCACCCCGCCGCAACTGGAACGCACGCTGGCCACGCTGGACGGCAAGACCGCGCTCGGCGAAACGCTGGTCAACGCCGGCCTGTTGTCGCGCGCCGACCTGCAAACGGCCCTGGCGCGCAAGATGGGTTTTGCGCTGGTCGACCTGGAGCGCTTCCCGGTCGATCCAGCGGCACTGGCGCTGCTGCCGTTGCGCCTGGCCATCAGCCACCGCATGCTGCCGCTGCTGCGGCACCAGGACGGCATGATCGTCGCCGTCGATCGCCCCGCACGCATCATCAAGCTGCGGCAGACCGACCGCTACGCCAAGATGAGCATCGTGCCGGTGCTGGCCTTGAAAGCGCAGATCCTGGTGGCCCTGAACCGCCTCACCGGCGAGGGCTGGAACCTGAACCCGTCGGAACGGGTGAGCTTCTTCGACACCTCGATCTGAGGCGCCGGGCGCGACAAGACGCCGTCCGGCAGGCGCGGGCGCCTAGAATTTCCCCGTCACCTCGATTTCTGCTCCGGCAGGCGCCGAGCCGCTGCTGCTGCGACACGCGCCTGTCCACCCCGTACTAACCGTCGCCGGGGACGGCGCTGCGCGATCTGCCGCGATGATCCTGCTCGACCCGCTAGCCCGCCCGGTCATCGGCCACCGCGGCAACCGCGCGTTCGCGCCGGAAAACACGCTGCCGTCTTTTCTGCAGGCGGTGGCGCTGGGTGCCGATGCGCTCGAATTCGACCTGCGCGTGGCGCGAGGCGGCACGCTCGTCGTGATGCATGACGCCACGCTCGACCGCACCACCGACGGCAGTGGCGACGTGGCGGCGCACACCGCGGCCGAGTTGGCGCGGCTGGATGCCGGCGCCAGGTTCACGGTGGATGGCGGGCGCAGCTTTCCGTGGCGCGGGCGCGGTGCCACGGTGTCCACCTTCGACGAGGTGATCGAGGCATTGCCGCGCACGCTGCCACTGATCATCGAGCTGAAAACCCCTGCCGCCACCGAGCCGCTGCGCGCCGCCGTGCGGCGCCACGGCATCGCCCCACGCATCATCGTCGCAGGTTTCGACCCGGCCACGACACGGCCGCTGCGCGGTGCCGGTTTTGCGCTGGGTGCCAGCTCGCCGGACGTGATCGGGTTGCTGCCGCAGGCCCTGCTGCGCCTGCGGGCGGCGCCGAAGCAGCTGCAGGCGCTGTGCATTCCGACGCGCTGGCACGGCCTGCCGGTGCCGATCGCCGCGCTGGCACGCACGCTGCGCGGCAGCGCGACGGTGATCCACATCTGGACCGTGAACGAACCCGCGCAGGCGTTGCAACTGTGGCGCGCGGGCGTGCAGGGCATCATCAGCGACGACCCGGCGACGATGCTGGCCGCCAGGCGCGACGCCGGCTTCTGACGCGGTGGCGGCGCCGGCGACAAGGAACTTCGGTGGAGCCGGCCCGCCCGCAGCGGCCCGGTGGTGGCATGCTGATGGCCTGAACCCAAGCCCTGGAAGGAAAAGCCATGCGACACCGCCCACTCGGCCGAACCGGCCTGTTCGTCTCGGAAATGTGCCTCGGCACGATGACCTTCGGCGACGGCGCCGGCCTGTGGGCGCACATCGGCGCACTGCAGCAGTCCGAGGCCGATGCACTGGTCGGCCAGGCGCTGGACGGTGGCATCAACTTCATCGACACCGCCGACATCTACTCGGCCGGCCGGTCGGAGCAGATCACCGGCCAGGCACTGAAGAACCTGAAGGTGCCGCGTGACAACGTGGTGCTGGCCACCAAGGTCTTCGGCGAAATGGGTGCCGGCGCGAACGCGCGCGGCGCCTCGCGCGGCCACATCCTGGATGCCGCGCACGCCAGCCTGAAGCGGCTGCAGATGGAGCACATCGACCTGTACCAGATTCATGGCTTCGACCCGGCCACGCCGATCGAGGAGACGCTGCGCGCGCTCGACCAGCTGGTGCGCAACGGCGATGTACGCTACATCGGCGTGTCCAACTGGGCGGCCTGGCAGGTGGCCAAGGCGCTGGGCATCAGTGAGCGGCTGGGCCTGGTGCGCCTCGATTCGCTGCAGGCCTACTACACGCTCGCCGGGCGCGACCTGGAGCGCGAGATCGTGCCGATGCTCGCCAGCGAAGGCGTTGGCCTGATGGTGTGGAGCCCGCTGGCCGGCGGGCTGCTCAGCGGCAAGTTCGGTCGCGAGCAGTCCAGCGCGGAGGGCAGCCGGCGCAGCAGCTTCGACTTCCCGCCGGTGCAGCGCGAGCGGGCCTGGGATTGCATCGATGCGATGCGGCCGATGGCCGCGGCGCGCGGCGTGTCGGTGGCGCAGATCGCGCTGGCCTGGTTGCTGCACCAGCCGCAGGTCAGCAGCGTGATCATCGGCGCGAAGCGGCCCGAGCAAATGGCCGACAACCTGGCGGCGACGCAAATCGTCCTGAGCGCCGACGAATTGCAGGCGCTGCACCAGGTCAGCCGCCTGCCGCCGGAGTATCCCGGCTGGATGTTCGAGCGCCAGGGGGAATATCGGCGCAAGCAGCTGCACGATGGAAGGCCGCCGCGGCCGCCGGCGGAGAGGCCGGCGCAGTGAATCAGAATTTCCCTGAACGCAGCCGGCCAGCCCCCCGGCCGGCTTCGCCGCCACCGAAGCCACGCGCACGAAGGGAGGAACTACGGCGCCTTGTTGTCGACGCGCTGCGCCTGCGCCGCGGCCTCGCCATAGCGCAGCCGGCCCCATACGCCCAGCTCCAGCGAGGCATCCAGGAACAGCGCGTCAGCCCGCCACCGGCAGCATGCCGGCCGCCTGTTCGACGCGCGCCGCGGCAACTTGCAGATCGGCGTTGT
>CAWIOH010000021.1:0-109373 GCA_963837675.1 uncultured beta proteobacterium
CGTCATCTGCGGATGGTTTTCTGCCTACTTCGGACGGTTTGGTGATTCTCCTTCGCTGGCTCCTTCGGGTTAGTTTGGAGGTTGCCACTGCTTGCTTGCCAACCAGTGCTGGGTTGTAAACTCAGACTCACCCGAAGCGCGAGCGAGGGAGATGGAAGAGCTGCCTCGTGATTCTCCCTCGCTGGCGCTTCGGGTTAGCGTCGGTCGTGTCCACTGCTTGTTGCAAGCAGTGCTGGGTTGCACTGTTGTTCGCGATGGGTGAATTCGGGGAGGCACTGCTGACGAGTTAGGAGTGGCACCGACGGGTTGAAGCAAATACGCCGCTGCGCACGTGAACGCGCGCAGCGGCGCTGGGCGAAACCAGTTCGGTTTTGTGCGCTGCCGCCCCGTTCCTAGGGGCCGTGGCGATTTCTTGTGGTTGTAGGTCGCGTGCCACGGCGTTCTTGCGAAGCAGCGGCGGACCGGTGACCCTCCGCCGTGGGAACGATGGTGGTTCGAGCGCAGGTCACCAAGGACGCCTGGACCTTCGAACCCGGTCGGTCTGATCGGCAAGTCCGATACGCGTTCTTAGAGTCACCGTCGCATGCAGCTAGGGGGCTCTAAGACGTATCGGCCGGTGGCTTGGGATGCCGCTTATCGCCGGCTCACCGTAAGTGTTCTCGGCGGCTTACACGACCAGGGCCTTTTACTCCGCCGCACTCACGATTAGCGGACGAGGCCCGAGGAGTTGTCAGGACAAGCGGCCCGACGCATCGCTCGATTCACATCCCACAAACGAGTTCTCCCGCAGCCTGCCTTTGTCCGATCAGTATGAGTTCCCTTATCGCATAGGTGGTGGCCAGAATTCAAGTAGTTTTTTTGCGAGGGGATCGGGGATCGGGGATCGGGGCGAAGGGGAACCGCGAGAGGCACCAAGGACGCAAGGACGAGGAGATTGGTGACCACGACGGCACGCGGGAAAAAAGTTGGCGACGACGAACACGAAGGACGAATTCGATTGGATTTTTGTCTCGGTGTTCCTCGGTGGGCTCGGTGGCTATCTTTCTCTTCTTCGTGGTGTCGTTGTGGATCTTTCAATTGGAATTCTGCTATTGAATGGACTCGTTGTCGCCGAATTCGCGGCCGTTGATGCGGAGCTTGTTGACTTCCAGCTCGTCGATCTTCAGGTGGCGGATGCGACGCGGCCAATCCACAGACGATGGATCGCCAATGCTCCAATGGCCAGTGCTCCCAATGCCAACGCGCCGACGGCCAATGCGCCCGCGGCCTGGAGCGCCGACCGCCTGCGAACCAACGGCAAACTGTTGCCCGCATAACTTCTCGGCGCTGGCCAGCGAGGTGGTCAACTCGGTCAGCTCGGGCTGCGGCCCGTCGGGAGCGTCGTCACTGTGGGTCATTGGGTTCTTGTTGCGGTGGAGATGTGCCGCGCGGGTTGGCCTCCATGGCGCGCCAGAAACCGGCGGCTGCGCCAATATAGCTTGCATTTTGTGAACGTGCGAAGGCGGCAGACGGCCATCAGAACGGCCGCGGCAAGCGTCAGTGGTGATGATGACTGGGGGCCATCATCATGCCCAACATGACGCCGGTGGCCTGCCCGGATGCCTGACCGGTGGCGCTGGCGAGATTCTTCAGCGTTTCCAGCTCCGACTTGTCGAGCCACACGCCGCCACAGGCAGGGCACTTGTCGTAGACGACGGTTTGCTCGATTTGCTTGCTCATGGTGGCGGCATTTGGGCAGGTCAATTTTTCTTCGGCCGCGGCTTGAATTTCCGTTTGGCAACGCGGGCAAACGGGTTCTCCGTGAACTTGCTGACGCGTGCGTCGCGTATGGCAGATCGTGCATTTGGGGCCGAAGATCTTGGTGAACAAGTTTGTCATGGAGTGATCCTCTGAAGTGGTCTACCGCATTGCCATTATTAGCAGAAGCGACGTTCCTGGAGGTCCGGCACTGCACTTACTTGGGCACTGGTGTTAATCCACGAATCCCTTGTCGACGATCGCTGAGCCGACGGAATCGCCGAAGGTGTTGACCGCGGTGCGGAAACGGTCGAGGAGCCAGTCGATGGGCAGGATCAGGCCGATCAATTCCAGCGGCAGGCCGACGGCGTTGAGCACGATGAGCATGGTCACCAGTCCGGCTTCGGGAATGCCGGCGGCGCCGATCGCGGCCAGCGTGGCGGTCACCGCGATGACCACTTGCTTGTCGAAGGTGAGCGTGAAGGCCGGATCGACCAGCGCGTAAGCCTGGGCGATGAAGATCGCCGCCGCCGCTTCGTAGAGCGCGGTGCCATCCATGTTGATCGTGGCGCCCAAGGGCAACACGAACTCGGTCGAGCGGCGGAGACGCCGGCTCTCGGCTCGGCGCATTCCATGGTGACCGGCAGCGTGGCGGTGGAACTGGCGGTCGAAAAGGCCGTCAGAATTGCCTGCGACATTTGCACGGCGAACGTCCAGGGCGAGCGGCGGGTGAAAATCCACAACAGTAGCGGCAACGTCACGGCGGCATGAACGGTGAGGCCAGTGAGCACGCTGGTCATGTACCAGGCTTGTGTTTGCAAGAGCGTGAGAAACTGCCCGTCCATTTGCGCCTTTGGCGAAGCGGGCGGCCACCAGGCAAAAGATGCCGGCCGGCGCCAGTTTCATCAGCAGCAGGATGAAGCTCATCAAGGCTTCGTTGATGCTCACGATCAGTTCGGTGATGGTCGCGGCGCGGCTGCCCAGCGTGGTCGGCATCGCGCCGAACGGCGATGCTGAAGACGATCAGCGGCAGCAGGTTGATCTCGACCATCGAGCCGAGCAGATTGTTGGTGAAGAGCATCAGCACGAGGTTGCGAAAGATTTCGCCAATCGAGGGCGCACCGGTGACGAGATAGGCTTCGATGACGCTGTTGCGCCCCGTCTTGCGGTTCGAACGCCACGCGGACGTATTGGGCGTCGGCCGGCAGCGGGATGACGGGAGTGGTGGTGTAGATGCCGGGCGCAGCGCCGGCGACGAACTCGCCCTGCTCTACCGCGTGAAAGGCGTTTCCATCGGCGCTCCACAGCACGCGTGCCGCGAGGCGTGCGGCGTTGCCCACCTGGTCGATGGCGATGCGAACGCTCCAATCTCCCTTGTCCGGCACGGCCATGTTCTGGCTTTCGCCGGCCACCGCGGCCCGGTCGCCGGTGACGTTGTGCCATTGGATGGTGCGGCCGTCCGACTGGCCGGCCACGTGGGCGATTTGCTGCTCGCCTTGTTTGCGCGCATCTTCCACCAGCGCCGGATTGATGCCGCGGCCGGGGTTGACGACGTTGACCACGATCAGCCCCGTGATCACGGCCAGCACGGTGGTGGACATGTAGTAGGAGATGGCATACGCGCCGGGGCGGCCGAGTTGCGCCACGTCGCCGAGGCCCAGGATGCCGCTCATGACGCTGGCCATCACCAGCGGCACGACCACCATTTGCAGCATGCGGAGGAAGATCTCGCCGCCCACGTCGAGCACCGAGACGACCGGCCGAAAGCGTTCGCCAAGGAGGGCCGGTCCGGCGACGGCCACGATCACCGCCACGACGATGGCGCCCACGATATACAGCGTGGAGTGGCCTTGGCTCTTGGGCGCACCGGCAGAGGTCATGGCAAGGTCTCGCTGATGTCAAGTGTCGCGATGGTCGATCGACTGCGAAGTGCGCACGACGTAGCGACTACCGCTCGCCAATGGTTCCGGCGCCGCCGGCGTTCCCGTTGCCGTTGTCCGAGCCATTGGAGGAAGGGGCGCGTTTTCGGCGTCCTTTGGGGAGCCAACCCTTGCGCTGGAAGAGTGTCAGCAGCCCGACGGCGATAGCGATCATGATTGCCCACACGGCCGGGTAGCCCCAATACCAATTGAGCTCGGGCATGTTCCAGGGAGAGATGAGCGTGTTGAAGTTCATGCCGTACACGCCCACGATGAACGTGAGCGGGATGAAGATCGTGGCGATGACGGTCAGCACCTGCATGACTTCGTTCATGCGATTGGCCAGCGACGAATGATAGAGGCCCATCAGGTCGCTGGTGAGTTCGCGATAGGTGTCGACCAGGTCCATGATCTGGAAGGTATGATCGGCGAGTTGCGCAGGTAGACGCGCGTGTCGTCGCTGATCCAGGGGATGGGATCACGAATGAGCACGTGCAGCGCGTTGCGCATGGGCCAGGCGGCGCGCCGCATTGCCAGCAGCTTGCCCTTGATCTCGTGAATGTTCGAGATGATGTCGGCGTGGCAGTCTTCGATGATGGAGTCTTCGAGCGTTTGAATTTCCTCGCCGAATTGTTCGAGCACGGGAAAGTAGGAGTCGACGACGGCGTCGAGCAGTGCATAGGCCAGGTAGTCGGGGCCGGCGCTTCGCAAGATGCTGTGCCCCTGGCGGATGCGCTGCGCAAGGGGTCGAAGCAATCGCCCGGCGTGTGCTGGAAGGTGACCACGAACCGCTTGCCCAGAAAGATGGCGAGCTGATCGGTTTCCAGTTTGTGGCCACCTTCGAGCATGCGGGCGACGATGAACACTTGTTCTTCGTACGGTTCGACCTTGCGCGTTGGTGGTGGTTGAGCACGTCTTCCAGCGCCAAGGGGTGCAGGCCGAAGACCTGTCCCAGCCGGCTGACGACCTGGGCGTCTCCGAGTCCTTCGACGTTGACCCAGGTGACGGCGTAGCGGTCGACGCATTCGCGCACTTTTTCGAAATCGGCGGGCGTGCGCAGCTTCGCGCTCGACGAACTCTTGCTCGTTGTAGGCGATGACGTGGACCACGGGCTTGTGCGACGCGGGGTCGGCCACGAGCGTGCCCGGCGCCGCGCCCGGCGGAGTGCGGCGATGGAACATGGGGCGGCGGTGCCGGCGGTGACTCTTTTTGCTCACGGTGGGGGAAACTCCGGCGGAACGATCGTGGGAGCCAAACGGTGGTGCGTGCATTGTAGCGGGCCAATGCCTTGCCAACGAAGAGCGACTGCGAGCGGATTCTGGCGCCGTTGCGGGCGCTTCGACGGCGCGGCGGGGAGTCGTTACGATAGCGTGACTGCCGCTCTGCCCCGCACAGGTTCCCCTTCGCGAAAGGCTCCACTCGCTTGTCGACCCCTGCCGCTCAGCTCAACGATTCCCAAGTCGATCATCGATTTCGCGCCTGGCAGTGGCGCATGCTGGGCGCGTTGATGGGCTGCTATTTGTTTTTGACGCCTACAACGCTTTCCCCGTTCCGAAAAGCGAGTACATTGATAGTATCCGGGATACACGGGGAAGGCTGAGTGTTCAATGTTGCACTGATCGGCATGAAGTTGTTCGACTTGCGAACCAGCGATCAATCACAGTGGGAGCATTAGTGACCATGAGTCGCGCCATTGTGAGTGTTCTATTGAGTTTTGCGGGTATCTCGATAGCGTGCGGCCAGCAAAGCGAAGACACGAAGACGTCCTCAACGCGATCGATCACGTCCGAGTTTTTGCTGGCACATGGATTCAAGCAGTCGGCGACTAAACCCCACATCTATACTCGGGAACATGCACGTTTGGCTGACGTAGCACGCGATCTCGGTTTTTCTCTCAAATCGCTCCAGCCGACAGTCGGCCAGGACAGCGGCTCCGATGTGCGAACCGTCGACGTCGATGATTCGAACTTTGTCGTCAGATCGGAAGTCCGCGACAAGAACGGCCATATCATTCCCGGATCGCTCGACGATCCCGACGCCATCTGCACCATCAGTGTATCGCTTCGGCAAGGGCCCGTCCGCGAGTTTTTGAAGACCGACAGTTCTCCGCGTCTGCGGATTATGTCGGTAGCAGTACCGGAAGATCGTTCGGAGCCTCTACAGGTTGAATTCGAGCTTGCCGCCACAGGAAAAAAACCCGTGGCCATTTTGCAGAGCAACTTTCACGTCGACCTTAGGGGAGACAACCTTCTTCCAGGTCAGGGCTTCGGCTATCCGTTCCCTGAGGGAACGCCAAAGATTGTCATCGTTTCGCCCGGAAAGCCCGCCGTGTTCAAACTTAGTGTCCCAGTAGTGGATGCCGTCGGGCGTTTGTCCTCGGGAAAATACACTTTGCGTCTTCGAATCCAAGAGTTCAGGGGTGGGCGGCAACCGCAAAGCTACGATTACGAGTGGGAAGGCCGGGAGCACCATTCGAACGACTTCAAATTCGTCATTGAGTGATTGAGCTAGCAAGCATTTGTAGTTCGTGGGTGTCCGCTCCGCGGACCGCAGGTGAGCGTTAGGCGGGGATGGGGTCGGCGGAGTCGTCGGTCTTCCAGACGTTGGGCAGGAAGCGGAGTTTTTCGTGGCCCGAGCTAGCGAACTGGCTTCGGCCGCTTTGCACGGGCCGACGCGGACGCGGCATTTCAACACGCGATGGCATCCAAAGCGCCGCGCGTGGCGGTGGTGCCGGGCACGTGATCCCCTGCCCTACTTGCTGGCGTTCTTGTCGGCGCGGCGTTCGGGCGTCTTGGGCGCCTCGTCGACGAGCTGGTTGATTTCGCCGGTGCGCTTGTTCAAGCGAAAGGCGTCGTACAACTCGCCCGTGGCGGTGCGGGCCTCGTAGCGCAGCGTGTCGCCGTCGATCGTGATGATCTGATAGAGCTGCGTGTTCTCGGCGGCGCGGGCCATTTCAGGGCGACGCTCCAGGTTGTACATCTTCGGTCCGCTGACGGAGACGACAAGATCGTGCCGCCTGCGGGGCTGCGGGGCGTTGGCGCCGACCGGCATGTTTTCGGTCCTTGCGGATTGAAGCGGGCGTAGGTGTGGTCGTGCCCTTGCAGCACCAGATCGACCTTGTACTGGTCGAACAGCGGCTTCCAGAGCGCGACGAATCTCGGGGTTGTCGTGCCCCTTGGCGGTGGAATAGACCGGGTGGTGGAAGGTGATGACCGTCCACTTGCAAGGGTTGTTGGCCAGCACGTCGCCGAGCCAATCGACTTGTTGCTCGTGCATCTCGTTGGAGTTGAGCGAGATGATCGCGTGCCCTGGAAGTCGAGCCAGTAGGCCGTTTCTTCCAGACCGTTGGGACCGTTTTCCGGCAGCGTGAATTGTGGACGCCAGTGTGCGATAGTTGGCTATGGGAATCGGCCTTGGTGCGGTCGCGCGGGTATTCGTGGTTGCCGGGCGTGGCGATGACTGGGGACCATGGCGTTGAGACACGCGCCGGCACCGAACCACTCGCCCCATTCGGCATCGCGGTTGCCGCTGTTGATCAGGTCGCCCGCATGAAGCATGAACGTGCTTTGGGGGCGTCGCTGTGAGCCTCGCGAATAACCGCGACCAATGCTCGCGCACGCTGTTTTGGGCGTCGCCAAAGTAGATGAACGAAAACGGCTCCGGCTTGTCGCTGGCGGTAGAGAATTGGAACCACTCGCTCCAGTTCTCGCCGTCGCCAACGCGATAGACGTACTTCGTGGCCGGTTCGAGTCCGGTAAAGTCCAGGCTGTGGTAGTGGGCCGGGCCCAACTCGCCTTCGAACAGCGAGGTGGCGGCTGGCACGTCGGTGGTCTCTTTTGTGAACTCGGGTCCGGAGGTCGGCCACGGCGATTTTCCCAGCGCCTTGGCGATCGACGTGTCGGTGCGCCAGTTGACGGCTTGCGAATGGGCCGGGTCGCCGGTCGAGGTAGATGATGCGGTCGGGCATCGGCGTGGCGCGATAAAGATCTTCGTCCAGCACCTTCTTGGGCGGATGATCGTCGTGGGCCAGCGCGGACGCATCGTTGCCGATCCCAGGAGCACGCAGACGACGGGAATCGTGGCAAGCAGAAACCGTGGCGGGTTGTTCATGCGTTCGTGGTCTTTCGTGGACGGTGGGCGTGATGTGGGCGTGGGGAATTCGTGTCTAGAATACACGGGTGGCGTGAGGATTGCATTAGGCAGCACACATTAGTGCAGTGCACCCGGCGACGCTACTCTTTGCGGGCATTGTTCGTGGGGGTGCTAGTATCCCAGCCCAGGGCCTGCCAGCGTTGCGGTGCCCAGGGTGCCGTCGGTGACGTGGAACATGGTGGGAAAGCGGGCGGTCCATTCCTGGTTGCCGGCCGGGCAATATTGCCGCGCGTTGCCTTCGATGGCCGCCACGCCGGGGATGCGGGCCGAGAGCGAGGCCGAGTGCAAAAACGACCGCCCCGGGCAAGTGAGATCCTGCACGCAGAGGAACATGCCATATTTCCAACCCGGATTGCGCCGGTTGGCCGATGGCGCGGGCCATCTGAGCGTCGCGCAGCGCGGCAGCGCGCACCTCGCGGAAAAGCTCGCCGTGCTCAGCACGGCGTGGGCGTCGGCGCTGCAGTGTCTGGGCGGTTTCGATGCGCGCCCAGCCCTGGAGGCGCTGGCCAGGCTGGCGGCAAATGAGCACCCCGCTGCCTTCACCTGGGACGGCCGGCGTGCGGCGGCGCTGCATCTGGGCTGGGCGGTCGAAGGCGATGCGCTGCGCGAGATTGCGGCGCATCCATCGCCACAGCCCGCGGTCGGCGCGTGCCTGTGCGCCCTGCCCCCCGCCTGGCGGCCGGCCGGGTTGCTGGCCCTGGCCTTCGCCGAGGACTTCGCCATCATCGAGGCGGACGGCGCGCGCATCCCCTGGCTGGCCGTGGCCCTGCCATCCCACTGGGCGCCCCAAGCCAAGGTCGGCAAACACTTCGCCGACGTGCATGCCCCGGTGGCCGACAACCACACGCTGCTCGCCGCGGCCGATGCGCTGGCGCGGCTGGTTTGTGCACCGACGCGCTGGGAACGCTTCGTCTGGACCATCACGCCGCACCCGCGGCTGGACGCCCACCCCGAACGCTGGCCCGACCTGCGCTGGATCGCGGGCAACGCCGACACCGTGATGGCGCAGGCCCATTGGCGCACCGAGCGCCAGAGCTTCATCCCGGTGCAAGGCGCGGGCCAGGCGCTGTTCACGATTCACGTCGAGGTTCAGCCGCTGGCCGCGGCGCTGGACAGCGCGCACAAGGCGCAGCGCGTGCACGCCGCGCTGGCCTCGATGAGCCCGGCCGTGCTGCGTTACCGCGGCCTGGCCGACGTGCAGGCACCGTTGCTCGAATGGCTGCAGCGGCGCGCCCGTCAATGAGCTTCGCCCTGGACGCGCTACGCGCGCTGTGGCGCAGCCGGGAAAGCCTGGTGATCCTGCAACTGGGCTTCGGAACCGGCAGCGCCTTGCTGCAGCTTCGGCAAGCCTGGCGCGACGACGGGCCGCGGTGTGCGCGGGTGCATTTCATAGCCATCGATATCGATCCGTGCAGCGCCGCCGACCTGCGCCGCGCCCACGCAGGCACGCCATGCCAGGGCGATGCCAACGCCCTGGCCGCGCTGTGGCCACCCTTGACGCACAACCTGCACCGCATCGAGGTCGATCCCGGACACTGGCGGCTGCTGCTGGCACCAGGGGCGCCTTTGCGCTGGCTGCCGGATCTGCAGGCTCGCGTCGACGTGTTCTTGATCGACGAGTTCGATGGGTCGTCCGACCCGCAACAGGCGGCGCGCCGCCTCGCCAAGGGGCTGGCACGGCTGGCGGCTCCCGGCGCGATGCTTTGGGCCCACCCGTCGCGGCTGGCCGATGCGCTCGGCATGGCGGGCTTCGAACGCATCTCGCGCGCATCAGACCGGGTTGAAGCCGTTTTTCGTCCCAGCTTCGTGCCGCGCCAGCGCAACGCCGGGCAGGCCGCGCCGCCAAAGCACGGCGCGCTGATCGTCGGCGCCGGACTGGCCGGCTGCGCGATCGCCGGCTCGCTGGCCGAACTGGACTGGCACAGCACCTTGTTCGACCGCCGCGACGCCCCGGCGACGATGGCGTCGGGCAACCCCGCCGGCTTGTTCCACGGCGTCGTCAACCCCCAGGACGGCGCGCATGCCCGTTTCAACCGGGCCGCGGCGCTGCAAGCGCGCTGGGCCGTCCAGCGGGCGATCGACCACCACGGCGCACGCGGCAGCACCGAAGGCGTGTTGCGACTCGAGAACAAATTGCCGCACACGGCGATGCAGGAAGTTCTCGACAGCCTGCGGCTGCCGCCGGACTACGTGCAGGCGCTCGACGCGGCGCAGGCCGGCGCACGCTGCGGCCTGCCGTTGTCGCAGCCGGCGTGGTTCTATCCCGGCGGCGGCTGGGTGCAGCCGGCCGCGCTGGCCCGCTCGTACTTGCAGTGTGCCGGCGCGATGTGTCGGTTCCGCGGCGGCGTGGCGGTGCAATCGCTGCGCCGCGACGGTGATGATTGGGTGCTGCTCGATGACACCGGGCAGCCGATCGCGCGCTCACCCGTCGTGGTGTTGGCCAACGCCGCCGATGCACTGCGCCTGCTGCACATCGGCGACTGGCCGATGCGATCGGTGCGCGGGCAAATCAGCCTGTACGACAACGACGATGCCGCAGCGTCGTCGCGGCTGCGCCTGCCGCGACTGCCGATCGCCGGCGCAGGCTACCTGCTGCCCCCGATCGATGGCTTGGCCGTGTTTGGCGCGAGTTCGCAACCCGGCGATGCCGACGGCGCCGTGCGCGCCACCGACCATGCCTTCAACCTGCAACGGCTGCGGCAGATCCACGACCAGCCTGCACCGCCATTGGCCAGGTTGACGGGCCGCGTGGGCTGGCGCCTGGTGGCCGACGACCGGCTGCCGCTGGTGGGCGCGGTGCCGGACGAGAGCGCCCTGGCAGACCGTCGCATCGAGAGACCGCGCGACATGCCGCGCCACACCGGGTTGTATCTGCTCAGTGCCCTGGCCTCGCGCGGCATCGCTTGGTCAGCCCTGGGTGCGCAGCTGCTGGCGGCGCAGATCGCCGGTGCACCGTTGCCGCTCGAAGCGCCATTGGTGCGGGCCATCGACCCCGCGCGCTTCGCGCTGCGCCGCCGCCGCGCCCGCGCTTGATTCAGGCGCCGCCTTGCTCGCCGGACTGGCCGGCGGCGATGGTGTCCGCGCCGGCGGGGCCAGCGTCGTCGCCGGCCTCGTCGCCTGGGCCGGAGCCGGTCTTGCGCTCGGCCTTTTCCTTCAGCTTCTCTTCCTTCTTCTTCTTCTTGGCCAGCTCGCGCTGGCGCTTCTCGAACGAGTAGTTGGGTTTGGCCACGGGCCGTCCTTTTCGTAGTTTGCGCTCGGGGGAACAACAGCCTGAAGGTTACGCGCTTTTTGCCGTCGCCCCGTCGCTGGCCAGCGGTGCAAAGTGCAGGGTTTGCACGCCCGTCGCGGTGCCCAGCAGGCACAGGCTGGCGCGCTGGCGTGCGAACAGGCCCACCGTGACCACGCCGGGCCACTGGTTGATGCGGCATTCCAGTGCCAGCGGATCGGCGATGTGCAGACCATGCGCGTCGAGGATGTGGCAACCGTTGTCGGTCACGAAACCGGCCCGCGGCACGACGTGCGCGCCCAGCGCGACCAGACGCCGCGTCACCTGGGCGGCCGCCATCGGGATCACTTCCACCGGCAAGGGGAAGCCGCCGAGCACGGCGACGCGCTTCGATGCGTCGGCGATGCAGACGAAGCGCTCGGCCAGGTCGGCGACGATCTTCTCGCGCGTCAACGCGCCGCCGCCGCCCTTGATCATGCAGCCCTGCGGGTCGATCTCGTCGGCGCCATCCACATACACCGGCAGCCCACTGACCGCGGCGGCGTCCAGCACCTCGATGCCCGCCGCGCGCAGCCGCTGCGTGCTGCGCTCGCTGCTCGACACCGCGCCGGCAAAACGCGACTTGATGCTTGCCAGCGCGTCGATGAAGTGGTTCACCGTCGAGCCGGTGCCCACGCCGACCACCGCGCCCACGGGCACATGGGCCAGCGCGGCCTGGCCGACCAACGCCTTCAGTTCATCCTGTGTCATGCACCGATTATCCGTGGCCGGCTGGCCGCTCCGGCTGCGCCAGAATGGGCCCATGCCACTGGCTCCCTATGCCCTGACGCGCCCGTTTCTCTTCGGCCTGGACCCGGAAGCCGCGCACGAACTGACGCTGGGCGCGCTGGCGCGGCTGCAGAACACGCCTGCGCAATTGCTGTGGCAAGCCACGCGCATCGACGATCCGGTCACCCTGGCCGGCCTTCGCTTCCCCAACCGTGTCGGCCTGGCGGCGGGGCTGGACAAGAACGGCCGCTGCATCGATGCGCTGGGCGCGATGGGCTTCGGCTTCATCGAGGTGGGCACGGTCACGCCGTTGCCGCAGCCGGGCAACCCCAGGCCGCGCATGTTTCGCCTGCCCGACGCGCGGGCGCTGATCAACCGGCTGGGGTTCAACAACGACGGGCTGAGCGCCTTCGTCGCCAACGTGCAGCGCGCCCGCAGCTTCCGCCGCAGCGGCGGCATCGTCGGGCTGAACATCGGCAAGAACGCAGCCACGCCGATCGGACGCGCCGCCGACGACTATCTGCTCGGGCTGGAAGGCGTGTTCCCCTACGCCGATTACGTCACGGTGAACATCTCCAGCCCGAACACGAAGAACCTGCGCGAGCTGCAGGGCGACGCCGCGCTGGATGCGTTGCTCGGCAGGCTGCGCACACGCCGCGACGCGTTGCAGGAGACGACGCGGCGCACCGTGCCGATGTTCGTGAAGATCGCGCCCGACCTGGACGAGACGCAGGTGCAGCACATCGCCGCGACGCTGCAGCGCCAGCGCCTCGATGGCGTCATCGCCACCAACACCACGCTGGCGCGCGACGCCGTCGCCGGGCTGCCGCATGCCCACGAGGCCGGCGGATTGTCCGGCGCACCGCTGCTGCAAGCCAGCAACCAGGTCATCCGCCAGCTGCGCGCCGCGCTGGGACCCGCCTTCCCGATCATCGGCGTCGGCGGCGTGATGGGTGCCGCCGATGCGCGCTCCAAGCTCGAAGCCGGCGCCGATCTGGTGCAGCTCTACACCGGCCTGATCTACCAGGGCCCGGCCATCGTCGGCGCCGTGGCGGCGGCACTGAGGCGCGGCCGGACATGAACTGCATCCAAGCGGAGGCACACACGCCATGACCCAACTGATCCTCGACCACGTGTTCGATCACGAGGCCAGCCAGCCCGAACGCATCTTCCTGACCCAGCCGCTCGGTGGCGGCCGGGTGGCCGACTACAGCTGGGCCCAGGTACTGGACCAGTCGCGGCGCATGGCCACGCACCTGCAGGCTCGAGGCTTTCCGCGTGGCGCGCGCATCGCCATCCTGTCGAAGAACTGCGCGCACTTCTTCATGGCCGAGCTGGCGATCTGGCTGGCCGGCTACACCACCGTCGCCATCTTTCCCACCGAGACCGCCGAGACGGTGGGTTACGTGCTCGGCCACAGCGAGGCCAGCCTGCTGTTCGTCGGCAAGCTCGACACCTGGCCGCAGCAGGAAGTCGGCGTGCCGGCCGCCTTGCCGCGCATTGCCTTCCCGCTGGCACCACAGACCGCCTTCGAGACCTGGGACGCGATCGTCGCGCGCACCGCGCCGTTGCCGGGCAGGCCGCAGCGCGCCGAGGACGAGCTGGCGATGATCATCTACACCTCGGGCTCGACCGGCCGGCCCAAGGGCGCGATGGTCGGCTTCGGTGCGATCAGCCGCGCCGCCGAAGGCATCGTCAACGACCTGCGGCGGCGCTTCGGCGCGCAGGACGGCCGCATCCTGTCGTACCTGCCGCTGGCGCACAGCTTCGAGCGCTCGTGGGTCGAGGCGGCGTCGCTGGTGGACGGGCGCACGCATGTGTTCTTCGCCGAAACGCTGAACACCTTCTTGCAGGACCTGCAGCGCGCGCGGCCGACGATGTTCATCTCGGTGCCGCGGCTGTGGCTGAAGTTCCAGCAGGGTGTGTTCACGAAGATGCCGCCGGCCAGGCTGGATCGCCTGCTGGGTATCCCCATCGTCGGAAGGATCGTCGCGAAGAAGGTGCTCAAGGGCCTGGGACTCGACCAGGTGCTGCAAGCCGGCAGCGGCTCGGCACCGCTGCCGGCGGAGTTGATCCGCTGGTACCGCAAGCTCGGCCTGAAGTTGTTCGAGGGCTATGGCATGACCGAGGACAACTCCTATTCGTTCAGCTCCAGCGAAAGCGCCAGCGAGCCCGGCTACGTCGGCAAGGCGCTGCCCGGCGTGCAGGCGCGCATCAGCCCCGAGAGGCGAGATCCAGATCAAGTCGCCGGGGCAGTTCAGCGGCTACTACAAGCAGCCCGAACTGACGGCCGAGTCCTTCACCGAGGACGGCTTCTTCCGCACCGGCGACCGCGGCGAGCTGCGCGCCGACGGCCTGCTGAAGATCACCGGCCGCACCAAGGAGCTGTTCAAGACCGCCAAGGGCAAGTACGTCGCGCCCGCGCCGATCGAAAGCAAGCTGCTGGCGCACCCGATGCTGGAACTGGCGATGGTCAGCGGCGTCGGCCAGCCGGCCGCCTATGCGCTGGTGGTGCTGGCCGAGGATCTCCGACCCCGCGTCGGCGATGCGGCCGTGCGCGCCGACGTCGAGCAACAGCTCGCGGCGCTGCTGCAGCAGGTGAATCGCAGCTGCCCGATCACGAGCGCCTGCAGATGATCGTCATCGCGCGCGAGCCCTGGGCATCGAGAACGGCTGCCTCACGCCGACGATGAAGATCAAGCGCAGCCGCATCGAAGCTGCGGTCGCGGCGCAGGTCGCGCAGTGGTACGCCAGCAGCGCCAAGGTGCGTCTGGGCATGAATGCGCCCGGCAGCCTCAAGGCCGCAGCGACGGCACGCCACGGCGGCGACCGCATCGCCGAGGCGCTGCTGGCGCACGGCGTGCCGCGCGTGTTCACGCTGTGCGGCGGCCACATCTCGCCGATCCTGAGCGCGGCCAAGGCGCGCGGCATCCGCGTCGTCGACGTGCGCGACGAGGTCACGGCCGTCTTCGCCGCCGACGCCACGGCGCGGCTGACCGGCCGGCCCGGCGTGGCCGCGGTGACGGCCGGGCCGGGCATCACCAACACCATCACCGCGCTGAAGAACGCGCAGATGGCGCAGTCGCCGGTGATCCTGCTCGGCGGCGCCGCGCCCACCGCGCTGCAGGGCCGCGGCGCGTTGCAGGACATCGACCAGCGCCCGCTGGTCGAGCCGCATGTCAAGCGCTTCCTGAAAATGCAGCGTGTGCGCGAGCTGGGCCCGGCGGTGGCCGAGGCCTTTGCGCTGGCGCAGTCGGGCGTGCCCGGGCCGGTATTCATCGAATGCCCGGTCGACCTGCTCTACGACGAGGCATCGATCCGCCAGTGGTACGCCGACGCGGCCGGCAAGGGCAGCGCGTTGCCCGATCGCGTGCTGCGCTGGTACCTGAACCGCCATGCCGAGCAGATGTTTGCCGGCAGCGCAGAAGTTCAGGCGGTTGTGCCGCGAGCAGTGGCGGCGCCGCGCGCCGACGACAGCAGCGCTGCGCCGCGCCGCGGCCGCGCTGCAGCGCGCCGAGCGGCCGCTGTTCGTTATCGGCAGCCAGGCGGTGGTGCGGGCCGGAGCAAGCGCGATGCGCTGGCCGCGGCCGTGGCCGCGCTCGGCGTGCCGGTCTATCTGTCGGGCATGGCGCGCGGCCTGCTCGGCCGCGACCACCCGCTGCAGATGCGCCACCAGCGCCGCAACGCGCTGCGCGAGGCCGACTGCGTGCTGCTGGCCGGCGTGCCCTGCGACTTCCGCCTCGACTATGGCAAGCATGTACGGCGCAGTGCGACGCTGATCGCCGCCAACCGCAGCGCCAAGGACGCGCGCTTGAATCGCAAGCCCGACATTGCCGCCATCGGCGACGCCGGCCAGTTCATCGCAGGCGCTGGCCAAGGCGGCGCCGATCCGCATCGCCTGGTCGCCTGGCGGGCTGGCTGGAAACGCTGCGCCAGCGCGACCGCGAGCGCGAGGCCGAGATCGACGCGCAGGCCGCGGCGAGCGGGCGAGTTCGTCAACCCGCTGGCCTTCTTCCGCGCGCTGGAGGCCGAGGCCGGCGACAACGCCATCTTCGTGGCCGACGGCGGCGACTTCGTGGCCACCGCCAGCTACGTGCTGCACCCGCGCGCGCCGCTGAGCTGGCTGGACCCGGGCGCCTTCGGCACGCTGGGCGTGGGCGCCGGCTTTGCCATCGGTGCGGCGCTGGCGCGGCCGGGCAGCGAGGTGTGGATCGTCTGGGGCGACGGCGCCTGCGGCTGGGGCCTGGCGGAGTTCGATACCTTCGTGCGCCAGGGCATCCCGGTCATCGCCGTGGTGGGCAACGACGCCGGTTGGACGCAGATCGCGCGCGAGCAGGTGAAGATGCTGCACGACGACGTGGCCACCGTGCTGGCGCGAAGCGACTACCACCGCGTGGTGGCCGGCTTCGGCGCCGAGGGGCTGCTGGTCAAGCACGCGCACGAGGTGCGGCCTGCCCTGCAGCAGGCGCGCGAACTGGCGCGTCAGGGCAAGGCGGTGCTGGTCAACGTGTGGCTCGACAAGACCGAGTTCCGCGAAGGCTCGTTGTCGATGTAGAGCGGCGCCGGCTAACCCGCGAGGTCACGGTCGGACGGCAGCCGCAGCTTCCTGATTACCAGGTCATCGATTTCGAGGCGGCGGATTCTGGCGCGGCCGATCGCCAGCCGGCCGATGGCCAAGGCGCCCACGGCCAGCGCACCCACAGCCAGGGCACCCAACGCGAACGAGCCGATCGCTGTCGCTCCCACCGCCTGCGCGCCGGTACTGGCCGCCGGCCGATGGGTGGATCGCGCCTGGCGGGCTGGGCGATCGGTTTCGGGGGGTGTGGGGGCTGCATCCATGCGCACAATCTAGCAGGATGCGGCGGACGCGTCTGCCGCGGGCTCGCCC
This sequence comes from uncultured beta proteobacterium, assembly GCA_963837675.1. GTDB lineage: Bacteria > Pseudomonadota > Gammaproteobacteria > Burkholderiales > Burkholderiaceae_C > Rubrivivax. The sequence continues at coordinate 16,691 of CAWIOH010000021.1, forward strand.
GTCCAATCCGTCGTCACCTGTTCGGGCGCCAGCTTGTCGCCGCGCGCCGCCACCGGGCGGGTGGCCGTGCCCAGCGCCACCCAGCCGACGAGAGTCTCGCCCGGCGCGCAGAACGCGGCCACGATGCGCGGACGGCGCGCCTTGGCGCCCGACAGCATCTTGCCCGCAAAGCCCAGCGCATGCGCCGCGTACGGGAAGTTGGCCAGCGCCCCGCCCACCGCGGCCCATTGTTCGTGCGCCGGCACCAGCGGGTGGCCCACGTCGATGCGCGCCACCACCGCCACCGTCACCGGCGCGCGCGCTCGGCGTCCAGCACGGCGCCGGCCTCTTCCTCGCCGGCGTCGAGCGCGGCCTGCGCGAAGAGTGCGGCCAGCGCGTCACGCTGCACACCGCGCACGACCTTGAAGCGAAAGGGCACCAGCCCGGCATAGTCGGGCGCGCGCAGCGCGGCCTGCGTCATCTTCAGCAGTTGAACCTCGTCGAGCCCCGGCTCGGCCAGGTGCTTGATGCCCTGGGAATGGCAGCCGAGCAGACCTTGCAGCATGGAGAGCTTGGCGGCGCCCAACTTTGCAGTGTGCGTTTGATGGACAAACATTGTGACTTCGGCAGTTCAACGAGCTTCTATTCGTCACCTGCGCGCTGCAACCAATAGCCGGGTTGCTGGCGATCGGGTGCGATGGCGAACACCACAACCTCTTCAGGATCATCTCTGTAGTCGACCGTGAACGCGAACCCCCTGACCTTTGATTTCCGTGTGGCTGCCGGACCCGGCGCTCCGCCTGTAGGGAACCGGCGAATGAGGTCGAACGATGCCGCGACGGCTTCACGAAAACGCTTGCCCGTGCCTTGTCGTAGTACGTCGTTTCGCGAAGCAGCTCAGCGCGTGCTTCCTCTCGGATGCGAAGGCGCTTCAAGGCGCCAGGCGCGAGGCTTCAGCCAGGGCTTCTTCCATGTCATAGAGCTTGCCTTCACCGCGTTCATGCGCTGCAACGCGGCGGACAATCTCGTTGTTCCACGCCTCTTCGGTGGCCTCCTGGGAAGTACGCTGCAGCGACTCCAGAAGCAGGTCAAGAAGGCGAACACGCTCTTCCGGAGGGAGCGAGCGCCCCTGGGCGGCCAACTCTTCAACGAGGTCAGGCATGGCAGTCTCCTGTACGGCCGACCAGTGTATCGGGAAGTCCGAGCATCGACGGCGTGCAACTGATTGGCCAGCAGCAGGATGCGTTGCGGATCGGCGTGACGAGAGTTTGAAGGTCGGCCGGCGATATCTCCGCATTGAGCGCCTGTTCGCCGTGCGGCTCGCATTTGGGCCCCGGCGTCAATCAATGACACAACCCCGTTCGTGGAAACACAGCCTTCTTCTCGGATGTTTGTATTGCTGAGCTATGGAGTTGCCGTGGACACTCTCTCGAAAGCCAACCTGCTCAAGTTCATCGACTACGCAATCACCAAAGGCTTGGTCAACGCCAACACTGGGGGCGGGTGGAAGGCAGCCTGCAACAAAATCTTGGAGGAGTACGGTCCCGACGACGACCTGGCTTCCGTGGATGTCCCGTCCGAGGTCTTGCGGTTCAACAACCGTCATCCGGGCTTGTTGTCACCTGACTCGTTGAACCAGTACCAGAAACGCGTGCAGTTGGTGACGAGCGAATTCGGGAAGTACCGTTCAAGCCCGACGACGTACAAGGGTGTTCTGACCCGCCCAGCCTCCAACGGGCGATCGACGGAGAAGCGCAAGAGCGAGACGCCCAAGCCGGCTGGCGAAGCGGCGGCCGCTGCACAGCCTGAGCCGGCACAGCACGGGACTCGTCACGTAACTGGCGCAGCTACGGAAACCAGCCTGGCGATGCCGTTCCCATCGCGGCCGACATTTCTGGCACAGATCATCATTCCTCGAGATCTTTCCAAGGATGAAGCGGCACGGTTGTGCAACTTCATTCAAGCGCTCGCTCAAGACGAACAGGCGAACTGGAAAAGCGGAAGGGTTGAACGTGCGACCGTTCAACCCTTCGTTACAGGGACGTCGTTACAGGGACGTCCTGACCGGGACAGCTCAACTTGTGAGCCAGATCAAGCAGAAGGATCGGTGATGCAAATGACCATCAGGAGGAGCGCCCCTGTTTTCTCGGCCAGACCGCTGCTGGTAGCTAAGCTAGCCGCCTCTACCATCACCGAAAGCCGTGCATTCTCGGGGTGAGCCCCTCCGCAACGCCCGCCAAGCCAACCCCGCCCCCACCAGCCCGCACAGCGTCATCCCCGCCGCCATCCCCGGCAGCCCAGCCCGGTCGAACAGCCACCCGCCCAGCGCCGGCCCGCCCGCGGTGCCTGCGGTGTAGGCGGTGACCAGCAGCCCCATCGCCTTGACCAGGCTGCTGCCCACCAGCCGGTGGCCCAGTTCGATGACCACCAGCGTGTAGACCGCGCCGCCCACGCCGCCGAGCACGAAGCCCACCGGCCACAGCACCTGCTGCGGCGCGCCGGCCCAGACCCACAGCGACAGCGTGGCGCCCAGCACGAGAGTCCAGGCCAGCGCCATCGCGCGGCCCAGGCCGATGCGGTCGGCCAGCGCGCCGAACGGCGCCTGCATCAGCGCGCTGCCGGCGCCGATGAAGGCGCCCAGCCACGCGGCGGTGTCCAGCGCAAAGCCCAGGCGCATCGAGATCGACGGCAGCAGCGATGAGGTGCCGCTTTCCATCAGCCCGCTGGCCGCCGCCACGGCCACCAGCGGCACGGCAAAGGCGCGCCAGGCGTTGCGCGCATCGCCGCCCTCCGCCACCGCGGCGTGGGCATCGACCGCGGGCTCGGCCACCCGCAGCAACGGCCAGGCGCAGGCGCAGCCGGCTGCCATCAACACCAGCGCCACGCCCAGCGGCGACACCCCCGCCCACAGCGACAGCGGCAGCAGCGCCGGCCCGGCCAGCATGCCCAGGCCGACCGAGGTTTCGAACAGGCCGATCAGCAGCCCGCGGCGCTCGCGCGGCGCGGCTTCGGCCAGCCAGGCTTCGCCGCTGACCCATACCAGGCCGCCGCCCAGGCCCATCACCGCCGCGGCGCACAGCCAGCCGGCGTAGGCGTCGTGCAGCAGCAGGCTGGCCACGGCCAGTGCCGACATCGCCATCGCCACCAGGAAGCAGCGCGCATGGCCCAGCCGCTGCACCACCGCATGCGCGGCGGTGCTGGCGACGAAGATGCCGCTCCAGAAGGCCGAGGCCAGCGCGCCCACCGCAAAGGCGCTGGCGCCGCGGGCGGTGAGGCTCAGCGCCAGGTGCGTCAACACGACGAACTCGGCCGCCACGAACAGCCAGTAGATCGCCGGTATCAGCCACAGCGTGCGGCTCCACGCAGGGGCGGCCGGGACGGTGGGTTGGCGCAGGTCGGTCAAGTGGGCAACGCGGGTGAAGGCCCGCGAGTGTCGCCGCTCGTGGCGAATCGCCGAGGGCAAGGGCCATGAATGCGAAACGTAAAATCCGCGCCGTTCCTGCATTCCAACGGAGACCCGCCGATGTTCACCCCCCGCAAGCTGGCGGCTGCCGCCGGCATCGCCGCGCTGGCCCTTGCCGGCCTGAGCCCCGCTGCCCATGCCGAAACCCGCGTGACCTTGAAGTCCGCCAAGGCCAGCTCGTCGTACTACCTGATGATGGTGCAGATCGGCGAGGCGTTGAAAGCCGCCGACCCGAGCTACGTGGCCACGGTGGAAGAAAGCCAGGGCTCGGTGCAGAACGTCAAGGAATCGAAGACGCGCACCGGCAACTTCATCTTCACCACGCCGCCGAGCCTGCTGGCCAGCGCGCGCGCGGGCAAGAAACCCTTCGAGGACGGCGCCTTCGACAATGCACGCACGCTGTTCGTCATGCCTTTCGTCACCGTGCACCTGGTGGCGCGCGCCGATGCCGGCATCAACTCCATCGCCGACCTGGCCGGCAAGACGATGATCCCCGGCGGCAAGGGCACCTTCTGCGGCACCGCCACCGAGAAGATCCTCGAAGCCTTCGGCATCGCCGACAAGGTCAAGACCGTCGACGTGGAACTCAGCGCCGCCGGACCGGCGATGCGCAACGGCAAGGTCGATGCCTTCGCCACCTGTTCGTCGCACCCGACGCCGCAGCTGGTGGAACTGGCCACCACCACGCCGGTGAAGATCCTGTCGCTAAGCGATGCCGATCGCGCCAAGGTGCTGGCGCTCGACCCGTCATCGGGGCCGCTGACGATTGCCGCCGGCACCTACAAGGGCCAGGACCAGCCGGTGCACACCGTCGGCTTGCCGGTCGGCGCCTACGCTAGCACCGACATGAGCGACAACGTGGCCTACTTCGTCACCAAGACCTTCTGGGACAGCAAGGCCAAGCTGGCCGAGAAAAGCCCGTGGTGGAACGGCGTGCAGCCCGAGATGGTCAAGCTGCTCGGCGCCGAGGTGCACCCGGGCGCGCTGCGCTACTACAAGGAAAAGGGCATCGCGGTCAAATAAGCGCTGCCGCGCCGTCCGCCGTCGATGCGCGACGCCACCGGCAGCAGCGACGGCTTCGCCGACCAGGTCGCCAGCGCCGCGCGGGTGCCGCGGCCCGGTCTGGTGATCACGCTGTTCGGCGTGGTCACGGTCGGCTTCCATCTGTACCTCGTCTTCTCGGGCCTGATCCCGAACCTGATCACGCGCCCGCTGCACTTCATGCTGGCGTTGCCGTGGATTTTCGTGTTCGCGGCCGCCGGCTCGACGCCGGCGCGCTGGTTCGGCTGGGCCTGCCTGCTGCTGGGCGCCCTGGGCGCGGGCTATATCGTGGCCAACAGCGCAGCGCTGTCGGACCAGTACGGCATCTTGCGCGGACCGCTGCAGCTGGCCATCGCCGTCGGGCTGATCGTCGTCACGCTGGAGATGGCGCGCCGCGCCATCAACATCGTGCTGCCGCTGATCACCTTGCTGGTGCTGGCCTATGGCGTCTTCGGCCATCTGCTCAGCGGCAGTTTCGGCCACGACCGCTTCGCGCTCGACTCCTTCCTGGGCGACCTGGTGATCAGCGAAAGCGGCCTGTGGAGCGAGCTCACCGGCCTGTCGGCCGACACCATCGCCCCGTTCCTGATCCTGGGCGCCTTCATCTCGGCCGGCGCCGCGGGCACCGGCTTCATGTCGCTGTCGACGCAGGTCGCCGGACGTTATCGCGCCGGCGCGGCCAAGGTGGCGGTGCTGTCGAGCGCGCTGTACGGCACCATCTCGGGCTCGGCCTCGGCCAACACCGCATCGACCGGCATGGTCACCATCCCGGCGATGAAACGCATGGGCTACCCGCCCAGCCTGGCCGCCGCCACCGAGGCCGTGGCCTCCACCGGCGGCCAGATCATGCCCCCGCTGATGGGTGCGGGCATCTTCGTCATGGCCGAACTGCTGGCGCTGCCCTACACCACCATCATGGTGGCGGCCACGCCCGCGGCCGTGCTGTTCTTCGTCACCACCTGGGTCGGCGTGCACCAGTACGCGATCAAGTTCGACCTGAAAGGCATGGCCGCCAGCGAGCTGCCGGGCTGGGCCCGCGTGGCCCGCACCCTGCCCTTCTTTGCCGTGCCCTTCGGCCTGCTGGTCTTCGTGCTCGGCTGGACGGCGTACACGCCGCAATACGCCGCGCTGTTCGCCACCGCCGCCACGGTGGCGCTGCTGGGCTTCGACGCGGCCGGGCACATCGACCTGCGGCATTGGCTCGAGCGGCTGCAGGTGGCGGTGGTGGATGCGTCGCGGCAGATCGCCACCATCGCCGCGATCCTGATCTGCGCCGGCCTCATCACCGGCGTGTTCCACAAGACCGGCATCGGCGTGAAGATCACCTCGATGATCCTGTCGGCCTCCGACGGCAACCTGTGGGTCGGCCTGGGGCTGACCGGGCTGGCCAGCCTGCTGCTGGGCATGGAGCTGCCGACCACCGCGGCCTATGTCATCTGCATCGCGGTGGCGGGCGACGCGCTGCAGTCGATGGGGCTGACGCCGCTGTATGCGCACCTGTTCGTGTTCTGGTACGCGCTGTTGTGCACCATCACGCCGCCGGTGTGCGGCAACGTCTTCATCGCCGCCGGCATCGCCAAGACACCGTGGCTGCCGGTGGCCGGGCGCTCGATGCTGCTGGGGGTCGGCCTGTTCGTGCTGCCGATGGGCTTCATCGCCAACCCGTGGCTGCTGAAGCTGGCCACGCATCCTGGGCTGGCCTTGCTGGCCGGCGTCAAGATCGGCGTGGGCCTGTGGCTGATCTCGGTGGCGCTGATCCGGCCGATGCGGCGCGGGTGGCTGCGGCCGCTGCTCCTGGCCTTGGGGCTGGCGACGATCTTCGTCGATGCCTACCAGTGGAACGACGCCGCACGAACGGCGGCATTGAAGTTCTGAGCGCGGCGGGCGTCGTCGACGCCATGGCACACGGGTTCAGCGGCTCAGCATCTGCAGCGCCATCAGCAGCCCGATCAAGACCGGCTGGTGCAGCATGTAGAAGCTCAACGCCCAACGTCCCAGCCCCGCCAGCGGCCGGCCGACCGCAGGCAGCGGCCCGGCGATCCAATCCGGCCGGCGTCGCAGCAGCCATTGCCCCGCCGCCAGACCTGTCAGCATCACGCCCAGCCAGGGCAGCACCGGCGCGTAGTCCTCGGTCACCGGCTTGTGCGTCACCAGGCCGACCCAATTGCTCCAGCGGGTGTCGAAGAAGGGATGCTGCACCAGCAGCGGCAGCGCGATGCACAGCAACGCCAGCGGCCACAACCACGTCTTCAACGGCGCGGCCAGCCGCGCCAGCACCAGCATCACGGCAAAGCCGTGCAGCACGCCGAAGCTGATCCAGCTCTTCGGGAACATCCACGCCGAACCCAGGCTCACCAGCAGCGCACAGCCGGCGATCTGCGCCCAGCGCCTCCAGAACTTCGCCCAGGGCTGCAAGGCCTGCTGCGCGGCGGCCAGCGACAGGCCGGCGCTGAACATGAACAGGCCGACGATGCAGATGCGCTGCACGGTCCACAGCGGGTGGTCGTAGAAATTCTGCCGCGGTCGCAGCCAGCCGAAGTGGTTCAGGTCGAAGGCCAGGTGAAACAGCGCCATCCACACCATGGCCAGGCCGCGCAAGGCGTCCAGGCGCTGGTAGCGCGGCGGGGGCGGCAGGGTCGGTGCGGGCAAGCGGCGGGTCGGCGGTGGTGGCATCGAGTCCCGGCCATGCTATCGCGCGAAGCTGCCGTCCGGCCGGGCCCGCGATGCCCTCACAATTTCGCACTGCAACCCCAGGCTCGACCCACCATGCCAGACACCACCCCTTCCCCTGCCCGCTACCACAGCGTGATGCGCCCCGACCTTTTCGCCGGCCAGGTGCACTGGGTCACCGGCGGCGGCAGCGGCATCGGCCGTTGCGTGGCGCACGAGCTGGCCGCACTCGGCGCCACCGTCATCCTCAGCGGCCGAACGCAGGACAAGCTCGACCGCGTCGCCGCCGAGATCGCCGAAGACGGCGGGCGCTGCGCCACGGCCGCCTTCGACATCCGCGACGAGGACGCCGTCAAGGCCGGCGTGGCGAAGGTGGTGGCCGAGCACGGCGCGGTGCACGGCCTGGTGAACAACGCGGGCGGGCAGTTCCCGTCGCCGCTGGCCATGATCAACAAGCGCGGCTTCGATGCGGTGGTGGCCAACAACCTGACCGGTGGCTTCCTGATGATGCGCGAGCTGTTCAACCAGAGCATGAAAGAACATGGCGGCGCCATCGTCAACATGACGGCCGACTTCCGCAACGGCATGCCGGGCATGGGCCATTCGGGCGCGGCACGCGCCGGCATGGCCAACCTGACGCAGACCGCGGCCTTCGAATGGGCCCATGCCGGCGTTCGCGTGAATGCAGTGGCGCCCGGCTGGGTGGCGTCCAGCGGCATGGACAGCTACCCCGCTGCCATGAAACCGATGATCCGCAAGCTGAAGGACCACGTGCCGCTGCGCCGCCTGGCCACCGAGGCCGAAATCAGCGCCGTCATCGTCTTCCTGCTGTCGCCCGGCGCGGCCTTCGTCACCGGCATCACGATGCCGATCGACGGCGGCGCGCCACTGGGCAACGGCGCGTTCCCCACGGTGGACCACGACCGCTCGCTGCCCTTCGATGGCTTTCACCGCGCGGTGATGCCCGACGTCCTGAAGTGACCCCATGACCGCCCACACACCCTCGAAGCGGCGCAGCACCGAGCAGCAGCTGCTGCTGGACCAGGCCCTCACCGAGCTGTGGGAGCAGCGCATCAGCTTCAACCGCTTGCTCGGCCTGAAGGTCGTGTCGCTGAAGCCCGGCGACGTGCGCGTGCGCCTGGACATGCGGCCCGAGCTGGTCGGCCACTATGCCTACGGCCGGCTGCACGGCGGCGTGATCTCGGCCACGCTGGACGCGCTGGCCGGCGTCGCGCTGATGGTCGAGATGGGCGAGAAGCACGCCGACGAACCTGCCGAGCAGGTGATGCACCGCTTCGGCCGCATGGGCACGATCGACCTGCGTGTGGACTTCCTGCGCCAGGGCATCGGCCAGCACTTCATCGGTCGCGCCGAGGTCACGCGCCTGGGCGGGCGCATCGGCTCGGCGCAGATGCGGCTGGAAAACGAGCAGGGCACGCTGATCGCCACGGCGGCGGCGTCCTTCGTCGTGTCCTGACACCGCGACAGCACGCGCTTCAGGCCCTTGCCGGCATCGAGCGGCGCAAGCCGACGAATTGCAGATCGGCCAGCAGCAAGGTGCCCAGCGCATTCACCGCCGCAAAGCCGCGGCCGAATGGCGTGGCCTCGAAGCCGATGCCGAAGGCCAGCAGCGCGCAATCCAGCACCCACACAAGGTTCAGCACGATCACGGCCCACACCGCCGAGCGCGGCAAGGCCGGCCGCGTGGCCACCCACAACAGGAAGGCCACCCAGGGGATCAGCGCGATGCCGACCAGCAAAAGCATCGTCTGCGGCAGCCCGGCCGCCGGTGCCAGCACGCCGGAGCCCAGGGTCAGGGCAACGGCCGTGCCGGCGCTGAGCAGCGCATCGGCCTTGAGCACGTGACGCAGAAAGGCTCCGGGTTCAATCAGCAGGCTCATATCGATCTCCTTGTTCCGCACCCCGGGCCGGCCCCCATGGCCGACCGCCTGGCCGACGGTGTGAGCACATCATTGCCGGCCGCGCGCCGGCCGGCGATTACCCCGCAGGTCATGGCCGCCCCACACGGCTGCGCTATCGTTCCGGCCATGCACGGCAACCTGCAACCGGTGGGCACGCAACTGCGCGAATGGCGCCAGCGGCGCCGCCTGAGTCAGCTCGATCTGGCCGGCCATGCCGAGGTGTCGACGCGGCACATCAGCTTCATGGAAACCGGCCGCGCGCTGCCCAGCCGCGAGATGGTGCTGCGCCTGGCCGACCGGCTGGAGGTGCCGCTGCGCGAGCGCAACCGGCTGCTCACCGCGGCCGGCTACGCGCCGCTGTATGCCGAACGCAAGCTCGACGACCCCGCCATGCAGGTGGCACGGCAGGCAGTGGAGCGCGTGCTGAAGGCGCACGAGCCCTACCCCGCGCTGGCGGTGGACCGGCACTGGACGCTGGTGGCCCACAACCGCCTCGTGCCGCTGCTGCTGGCCGGCGTGCCCGACGAACTGCTGGCCCCGCCGCTGAACGTGCTGCGGCTGAGCCTGCATCCGCAGGGCCTGGCGCCGCGCATCGCCAACCTGGCGCAATGGCGCGCCCACCTGCTCCACCGGCTGCGCCAGCAGGTGACGGCCAGCGGCGACCCGGTGCTGGCGGCGCTGGCCGAGGAACTGCACGGCTACCCTGGCGGCACGGCCGAGGCCGCCGAGCAGATCCATGTCGATGCCGGCGTGTACGTGCCGCTGCAGCTGCGCACGCCGGCGGGGCTGCTGAACTTCATCAGCATCATCACGGTGTTCGGCACGCCCACCGACATCACGCTGTCGGAGCTGGCGCTCGAGACCTTCTTCCCCGCCGACGACGCCACCGCTCAGGGCCTGCAGCAGCTGGCGACGACGCTGGACTGAAGCCCCCGCCCGAGGCGCTGCGGTAGCATGCCGCGCTTTGGCGGCGCCGCCGGCGGCCGCTCCACCCGGAGAGCTGAAGAATGCAGGTGCTGTGCCTCGATCTCGAGGGGGTGCTCGTGCCCGAGGTCTGGATCGAATTCGCCAGGCGCACCGGCATCACCGAGTTCACGCGCACCACGCGCGACGAGCCCGACTACGACAAGCTGATGCGCTATCGCATCGACCTGCTGAACCAGCACCAGTTGAAGCTGGCCGACATCCAGCGCGTCATCGCCGGCATGGCACCGCTGCCCGGCGCGCGCGAATTCCTGGACGCGATGCGCGAGCGCTATCAGGTCATCATCCTGTCGGACACCTTCTACGAATTTGCCGACCCGTTGATGCAGCAGCTGGGACGGCCGACGCTGTTCTGCCACCGGTTGCTGATCGACGGCGAAGGCCATGTGCGCGACTACCGCTTGCGCCAGCCGGACCAGAAGCGCGCCGCGGTGAATGCGCTGAAGAGCCTGAACTACCGCGTCATCGCCGCCGGCGATTCGTACAACGACACCGGCATGCTGCTGGCGGCCGATGCCGGCTTCTTCATCCACGCGCCGCCGGCCATCACGGCGCAATTCCCGCAGTTCGGCGTGACCCACGACTACGTCGAACTGGCCGCTGCCGTGGCCGGCGCCGCCGCGGCCTGAGGAGACTGCCTTGGCCAACTTCGACGCATCGCAGATCCGCTTCGCCGGCGTTCAGTTTCGCAGCCTGCAGGCCCAGTGCGCGCTGGTCACCGGCGGTGCCAGCGGCATCGGCGCCGACATGGTGCGGGCCTTTGCGGGCCAGGGTTGCCGGGTGGGCTTTCTCGACCGCGACCGCGCCGCGGGCGAGGCGCTGGCTGCCGGCCTGCCCGGTGCGCACTTCGCCGCCTGCGATGTCACCGACGTGGCGGCGCTGCAGGCGGCCATCGCGGATCTGCTGCAACGCCTGGGCGGCGTGGACATCCTGGTCAACAACGTGGCCAGCGACGACCGGCATGCGATCGAGAGCGTGAGCGCGGCCTATTTCGACGAGCGCGTGGCCATCAACCTGCGGCCGCACTTCTTTGCCGCGCAAGCGGTGCTGGCGGGGATGCGCGCGCGCGGCGGCGGCAGCATCGTGAACATCGGCTCGGGCAGCTGGAAGATCAAGGGCGCGGGCTATGCCGTGTATGCCACCTGCAAGTCGGCGATGCTGGGGCTGACGCGCGTGCTGGCGCGCGAACTCGGCAAGGACAACATCCGCGTGAATTGCATCGTGCCCGGGTGGGTCATGACACAGCGGCAGATGTCGCTCTGGGTGGATGCCGCCGGTGAGGCGGCGATGGATGAGAACCAATGCCTGAGCGGGCGCATCGTCGGGCAGGACATCGCCCACATGGCGCTGTTCCTGGCGGCGGACACCGCGCGCATGGTCACCGCGCAGGAATTCGTGGTGGATGCCGGCTGGTCGTGATGCGGCCTCACCGCCGCGCTCGTCGATCGAGCGCCGTCAGCCGCCGAAGCGGTTGAACCAGTTTTCCAGCCATTCCTGCCGGCCCGACTGCGGCAGTTCGTCGACGTTGCGCTGCAGCGCGTGCTCGGCGGCGCCGGCCAGTGTCGATGGGCCGCCCAGCAACTGTTGGCCCAGGGCACCGGCCCAGCCGGCATAGCGCTCCTCGATGAAGCGGGCGTGGCCGCCGTCCTGGATCATCCGCTCGGCGGCCAGCAACGCACGCGCACACAGATCCATCGCACCGACATGGCCGTGAAACATGTCGACCGGGTCGATCGAGGGGCGCCGCACCTTGGCGTCGAAGTTGAGACCGCCGGTGCTGAAGCCACCGCCGCGCTGGATCTGGTACATCGCCAGCGCCATGTCGGCCAGGTTGTTGGGAAACTGGTCGGTGTCCCAGCCGCACTGCATGTCGCCACGGTTCATGTCGATCGAGCCGAAGATCCCCAGCGCCTGCGCCGTGGCGATCTCGTGCTCGAAGCTGTGGCCGGCCAGCGTGGCGTGATTGGCCTCGATGTTGACCTTGATCTCCTTGTCGAGCCCGTTCTTGTGCAGGAAGCCGAACACCGTGGCGACGTCGAAATCGTATTGATGCTTGGTCGGCTCACGCGGTTTGGGTTCGATCAGGATCGTGCCCTTGAAGCCGATCTTGTGCTTGTGCTCGACCACCATCTGCATGAAGCGGCCGAGCTGCGCCAGCTCGCGCTTCAGGTCGGTGTTGAGCAGCGTCTCGTAGCCCTCGCGTCCGCCCCACAGCACATAGTTCGCGCCGCCGAGCTTCAGCGTCGCTTCCATCGCCTCCTTCACCTGCAGCGCGGCCAGCGCAAAGACTTCGGGGTTGGGGTTGGTCGCGGCGCCGGCGATGAAGCGGCGATGGCTGAACAGGTTGGCCGTGCCCCACAGCAGTTTCATGCCGGTATCGGACTGCTTGCGCGCGAGCACATCGACCATGCGCCGGAACAGCTCGACCGAGGCCTTCGGCGTGGCGCCTTCGGGTGCGACGTCGCGGTCGTGGAAGCAGTAGAACGGTGCGCCCAGGCGGCTGAAGAAGTCGAAGGCGTTGTCGCACTTCAGCAGCGCCGCTTCCCAGGGGTCGGCCACGGCGTGCCAGGGGCGCTGGAAGCTGCCGTCGTAGCCGAACACGTCGAAGCCGTTCCAGGCAAAGCTGTGCCAGTAGCACACGGCGAAGCGCAACTGGTCTTCCATGCGCTTGCCGAGCACGATGCGGTCGCGCTCGTAGTGATGGAAGGCCAGCGGGTTGTCGGACTGCGGGCCCTCGAAGGCGATCGGGGCGATGGATTCGAAACAGCGGTTCATGGCGGACTCGACGGGTTGGAATGTCAATGCATCTGCGACATCAGCGACGGGTACAAATCGCGGAAGCGCCGGCGGCGCTGCGCCAGCGTCTCGGCGCGCCGCGCGTCGGGTTCGAAGCGGTCGAGCAAGGGCGGCGCGGTGCACACCGTCGGCGATGCTTTCGCCACTGCGCGCCAGCCGCGCCAGCCTTGCAGCGCCGAGCGCGGCGCCGACTTCAGCGCCGCTGTGGCGCTGCAGCGGCCGCCCCAGCGTGTCGGCCAGGATCTGCGCCCACAGTGCGCTGCGCGCGCCACCGCCGACCAGCGAGACGTTGTCGATGCGTGCGCCGCCGTCCTGCAACGCCTGCTGGCCGTCGGCGAAGGCGAAGGCCACGCCTTCCAGCACGGCACGCGCCAGCTGTGCACGGCCGCTGTCGTGCGTCAGGCCGAAGAACACGCCGCAGGCCTGCGGGTCGTTGTGCGGCGTGCGTTCGCCGGAAAGGTAGGGCAGGAAGACCGGAAGCGCTGCCCGGGCATCGACGGCGGCGGCTTCCTCGACCAGTTGCGCCTCGCTGTCGGCGTGGGTCAGCGCCGCGCAGCCAATGCAGGCAACTCGCGGCCGAGAGCATCACGCTCATCTGGTGCCATGTGTCGGGAAAGCAGTGGCAGAAGGCATGCACCGCATGCTGCGGCGCGGGCGAGAACGCGGCGTTGGCGACGAAGTACACACCCGAGGTGCCGAGCGACACGAAGGCCGTTCCCGGCGCCGCCACGCCGAGGCCGGCAGCACTGGCGGCGTTGTCGCCCGCGCCACCGGCGACGATCACCGCGCCTGGCCAGACCGAGTTGCGCCGCCACCTCGGCGCGCAAGCTGCCGCCCGGTTGCACTGCCCTCGACCAGCCGCGGCATGTGGCGACGCTGCAGCTGCGTGGCATCGAGCATGGCGTCGGACCAGTCGCGCCGCGCCACGTCCAGCCACAAGCGTGCCGGCGGCATCGGACATGTCGGACACCGCCTCGCCGGTGAGTCGCAGGCGCACGTAGTCCTTCGGCAGCAGCACCCGCGCGACGGCCTTGAAGACCTGCGGTTCGTGCGCCTTCACCCACAGCAGCTTCGGGGCCGTGAAGCCGGGCATGGCAATGTTGCCGGTGATGCGGCGGCTGGCCGGCTCGGCCGCTTCGAGTTCGGCGCATTGCGCCGCACTGCGGCCGTCGTTCCACAGGATCGCCGGGCGCAGCACGCGGTCTTCGGCGTCGAGCAGCGTCGCGCCGTGCATCTGGCCCGACAGACCGATGCCGCGCACGGCGGCATAGGCCTTCGGCTGTGCGGCGCGCAACTCGCGCCAGGGCCGCCCTGCGTGGCGGCCCACCAATCGTGCCGGGTCCTGCTCCGACCACAGCGGCTGCGGCCGGCTGATCGGCAACGCCGCATGCGCGCTGCCGACCACGGCCTGCGTTTCGTCGAGCAGCACGCGCCTTGACCTCGGACGTGCCGATGTCGATGCCCAGATCCATCGGCGCCGGCTCTAGGTCGGCAACCGGGCAGAGACCCAGCGGCCGTTGTCGCGGCTCGACTCGACCACCGCCTCGATGAACTTCATGCCGCGCAGGCCGTCGTCGATGCCCGGCACCCAGCACGCCAGCGGGTCGGGCGCGCGGCCCTGCCAGCCGCGCCTGCAACTGTTCGGCCACGTCCTTGTAGAGCTGCGCAAAGCCCTCGAGATAGCCTTCGGGGTGGCCCGACGGGATGCGCGTGGCGCGGCCGGCGGCGGCGCCGGCGCCGGCGCCGCCGCGCGTGATCAGCCGCGGCGCCTGGCCCAGCGGCGTGAACCACAGCTGGTTCGGGTGCTCCTGGCTGAAGGCCAGCCCGGCCTTGCTGCCGTAGACGCGCACGCGCAGCGCGTTCTCGTTGCCCGGTGCGACCTGGCTCGACCACAGCATGCCCTTCGCACCTTTGGTGTAGCGCAGCAGCACATGGGCGTTGTCGTCCAGCCGCCGGCCCGGCACGAAGGTGTGGAGGTCGGCGCTGACCTCGGCCAGATCGAGGCCGATGATGAACCGCGCCAGGTGCTCGGCATGCGTGCCGATGTCGCCCAGCGACCCGCCGGCGCCGGCCTGCGCCGGATCGACGCGCCAAGCCGCCTGCTTCTGACCCGTCGACTCCAGATCGGTGCTGAGCCAGTCCTGCGGGTATTCGGCCTGCACCACGCGGATCTCGCCCAGTTCACCGGCGGCGACCATCTCGCGCGCCTGGCGCACCATCGGGTAGCCGCTGTAGTTGTGCGTCAGTGCGAACAGCTTGCCGCTGCGCCGGACCACTTCGGCCAGCGCCAGCGCGTCGGCCAGGTTGCTGGCCAGCGGCTTGTCGCAGATGACGTGGATGCCGGCCTCCAGGAAGGCCGTGGCGATGCGCGTGTGCAGATGGTTCGGCGTGACGATCGCGACCACGTCGATGCCGTCCTCGCGCTTCGCCTCGGCCTGGGCCATCGTGGCGAAGTCGGCGTAGGCGCGCTGCGGCGCGATGTGCAGCTCGGCCGCGCTGGCCGCGGCGCGCGCTCGCGTCCGACGACAGCGCACCGGCCACCAGTTCGTAGGCATCGTCGATGCGCGCCGCCATGCGGTGCACGCCGCCGATGAACGCGCCCTGGCCGCCGCCGACCATGCCCAGGCGCAGCCGCCGCGGTGCGGCCACCGCTTGCGATGCTGCCTTCGATCGCCATGGCGCGTCCCCTTTCAGATGCCGAGCATCTTCTTGTTGGCGGCCACGTCGACGCCGCCGCCGGCGAAGTCGTCGAAGGCACGATCGGCCACGCGGATGATGTGCTCGGCGATGAAGGTGGCGCCTTCGCGCGCGCCGTCCTCGGGGTGCTTCAGGCAGCACTCCCATTCCAGCACCGCCCAGCCGGGGAAATCGTAGGCCGCCATCTTGGAGAAGATGGCGGCGAAGTCCACCTGCCCGTCGCCGAGCGAGCGGAAACGCCCGGCGCGATTGACCCAAGACTGGAAGCCGCCGTAGACGCCTTGCCGGCCGGTCGGGTTGAACTCGGCGTCCTTGACGTGGAAGATCTTGATGCGCTCGTGGTAGATGTCGATGTAGTCGAGGTAGTTGAGCTGCTGCAGCACGAAGTGGCTCGGGTCGTAAAGCAGGCAGGCGCGCTTGTGGTTGCCGACGCGCTCGAGGAACATCTCGTAGCTGACGCCGTCGTGCAGGTCTTCGCCGGGGTGGATCTCGTAGCACACGTCGACACCGGCATCGTCGAAGGCATCGAGGATCGGCCGCCAGCGTTTGGCCAGCTCGTCGAAGGCGGTCTCGATCAAGCCCGGCGGGCGCGGCGGCCACGAGTACATGTATGGCCAGGCCAGCGCGCCGGAGAACGCTGGCGTGCGCCGTCAGCCCCAGGTTGGCGGATGCCTTGGCGGCGTACTTCATCTGCTGCACCGCCCACTTCTGGCGCTTCACCGGATCGCCGCGCACGCTTCGCGCGGCGAAGCCGTCGAAGCCGGCGTCGTAGGCCGGGTGCACCGCCACCAGCTGGCCCTGCAGGTGGGTCGACAGCTCGGTGATCTGCAGGCCATGCTGCGCCAGCGTGCCCTTGACCTCGTCGCAGTAGGTCTTGCTCTTGGCGGCCTTCTTCCAGGTCGAACAGGCGGCCGTCCCAGCTGGGGATCTGCACGCCCTTGTAGCCCAGGCCGGCGGCCCACTTGCGCGATCGAATCGAGGCTGTTGAACGGCGCCGCGTCGCCGGCGAACTGGGCCAGGAAGATGGCCGGCCCCTTGATGGTCTTCATCGTCTGTCTCCTGCTGTCTGGATCGGGATGTCGGCCGCGGCGGGCGGGCGATCGAAACATGCCGCGCGCCGTCGATGATCGCCGCGGCGATGCCGGTCTGTCAATATCTGGTCTGACCAGTTGACACGCTCCGACCCTTCGCCTATCCTGAGCTGGTCAGACCAGATTGAAACCCACAACACGGCGTGGCCGACAGGCCGCCGCCGCAACAGGAGACAAGCGATGAAGATGCTTTCCAGGCTGGTGGCAGCGTTGGCGCTGCTGAGCGTTGCACCCTTTGCCCTGGCCCAGGGCAAGCTCACCATCCTGTGGGCGCAGTGGGACCCGGCCAACTATCTGCAGGAGTTGGTCAAGGACTACGAGAAGGCCACGCGGCGTGAAGGTGGTGGTCGAAACCACGCCGTGGCCCGACTTCCAGAACAAGGCCTTCAAGGAATTCACCGCCAAGGGTTCGGCCTACGACATGGTGGTCGGTGATTCGCAGTGGCTCGGCGCGGGCTCCACCGGCGGGCACTACGTCGAGCTGACCGACTTCTTCAAGAAGTACAAGATCGCCGAGACGCATGGCGCCGGCCACGGTCAAGGGCTACGCCGAATACCCCGGCAACAGCGGCAAGTACTGGGCCATTCCGCTGGAGGGCGACGCCACCGGCATCGTCCTATCGCAAGGACTGGTTCGAGGATCCGAAGGAGATGGCCGCGTTCAAGGCCAAGTACGGCTATGAGCTGGGCGTGCCCAAGACCTGGAAGGAACTGGGCGACATCGCCGAGTTCTTCCATCGGCCGAAGGAAAAGCGCTACGGCCTGACGATCTACACCGACAACAGCTACGACGCGCTGGTCATGGGCGTCGAGAACGTGATCTTCAGCTATGGCGGCGAGCTCGGCGACTACGCCGACCAACAAGGTCGCCGGCATCATCAACTCGAAGAGCAACATCGAGGCGCTGAACTTCTACAAGAAGCTGTACGGCTACACGCCGCCGGACTGGGGCAAGACCTTCTTCCAGGAAGCCAACCAGGCGATGACCGAAGGCCTGGCGGCGATGAGCATGAACTTCTTCGCCTTCTTCCCGGCGCTGGCCAACGAGAAGACCAACAAGTACGCCAAGGTCACCGGCTACTTCGCGATGCCCAAGGGCCCGACCGGCAAGCAGTTCGCCGCGCTCGGCGGCCAGGGCATCTCGATCGTGAGCTACTCGAAGAACAAGGATGCTTCGATGAAGTTCCTCGAGTGGTTCGTCAAGGAAGACGTGCAGAAGAAGTGGGCCGAGCTTGGCGGCTACACCTGCAATGCGGCGATCCTGAAGTCCGATGCCTTCCGCAAGGCCACGCCCTACAACGAGGCCTTCTACCAGTCGATGTTCATGGTCAAGGACTTCTGGGCCGTGCCCGAGTATGCCGAGTTGCTGACCGCCGCGAACAAGCGCTGGCACCCGTTCGTCGTGGGCGGCAAGGGCACGGCCGAAGAGGCGATGAACGGTCTCGAGAAGGACTGGGCGGCGACCTTCAAGAAGTACGCGAAGAAGTAGAGCCGGTCCTTCGGTGGCGGCGCGCAGGACGCGCCGCCATTCCTTTCGCCACCTGCGCCAGGCGACTTTCGAATCCGCGCTTCGTGCCGGACGCATAGCCCCGGCGCGGGTCAGTCTGCAAGTCCGACGCATCCCCCATGGCCTTCACCCCCAACGCTCCCCACGCCCCGCGGGCGCCGCTGCGCGGCATGAGCGATCTGGCGATCCGCAACTGGTTCATCATTCCGACGATCGTCTTCCTGATCGTCTTCAACATCTTCCCGCTGCTGTATTCGCTGGTCTACTCGTTCACCGACTACCGCGCGTCGATGAACGACGAGGTCAACTTCGTCGGCCTGCAGAACTACCGTGAACTGCTCGCCGACGAGAACATCTGGAACAACTTCACCCTCACCGCGAAGTACGTGCGTCGTCTCGGTCGCCGGGCAGGTGATCGTCGGCTTCGGCGCGGCGCTGCTGCTCAACCGCGCCATTCCCGCCAAGGGCCTGCTGACGACGATGATGATGTTGCCGATGATGATGTGCATGGCGGTGGTCGGCCTGTTCTGGCAGCTGCTCTACAACCCCTCGTGGGGCATCGTCAACTACCTGCTGTTCACCGAGGGCAAGGAGTGGCTGTCCGACCCCGACTGGGCGCTGTACGCGGTGGCCATCACCGACATCTGGATGTGGTCGCCCTTCGTCATGCTGCTGTCGCTGGCGGGGCTGTCGGCGATCCCGCCGTCGCTGTACGAAGCGGCGGCCATCGATCGCGCCTCGCGCTGGTTCGTGTTTCGCAACATCACGTTGCCGCTGGTGTCGCCGCTGCTGCTGATCGCCATCATCTTTCGCACGATGGAGGCCTTCAAGACCTTCGACATTGCCTATGTGATGACCAGCATGGACGAGACCGAGCTGGCCGCGATCCGCCTGTACAAGATGGCCTTCAACGAGTGGCAGACCGGCCGCTCCTGTGCCATGGCCTACATCATGCTGCTGGCGGTGCTGGCGATCACCAACGTGTACGTCAAGTACCTGAACAAGCTCAAGGAACGCTGAACCCGATGGCCGTCGTCCAATCCCGCAGCTCGCGCTGGTGGAACCGCGCCGCGATCGCGATGGCGCTGCTGATGCTGCTGGTGAGCATGATCCCGCTGTACTGGATCGGCTCTACCGCGTTCAAGAGCCGCGCGGACGCCGCAACGGTGCCGCCGACGGTCTTCTTCACCCCGGAGATCACCCCCTTCATCAAGCTGTTCACGTCGCGCGTGCAGCAACGCGGTGAGCGCGACGAGGCCGAGTACAGGGCCAGCGCCGTGGTGGGAAAAGCTCGTCATGGACGGAGGCGACCGCTTCATCAAGGACGACAAGGGCAGGATCGAAAGCTCCGGCTATGTCTCGCGCTTCCTCAACAGCATCATCATCGCCGTCATCAGCACCTTCCTGGCGGTGTCGCTCGGCACGATCACGGCCTACGGCTTCTCGCGCTTCAAGATGCCGGGCGAGAACGACTGGCTGTTCTTCATCCTGTCCACGCGCATGCTGCCGCCGGTGGTGGTGGCGATCCCGATGTTCCTGATGTACCGCGCCGTCGGCCTGGTGGACACCCACATCGGCCTGATCATCCTGTACACCGCCTTCAACCTGTCGTTCTCGGTGTGGCTGATGAAGGGCTTCATCGACGAGATCCCGAAGGAATACGAGGAGGCCGCGCTGGTCGATGGCTACACGCGCATGGAAGCCTTCTTCAAGATCGTGCTGCCGCAGGCCACCACCGGCATTGCGGCGACCGCGGTGTTCTGCTTCATCACCGCCTGGAACGAATATGCCTTCGCGCTGATGATGACCAACCGCACCGCGCAGACGGCGCCGCCCTACATCCCGTCGCAGCTGGGCTCGGGCCTGACCGACTGGACCGTGATTGCCGCGGGCAGCCTGCTGTTCCTGATTCCGGTGGCGCTGTTCACCTTCTTCCTGCGCGCGCACCTGCTGCGCGGCGTGACCTTCGGCGCCATCCGGCGCTGAGCAGCACGATGTTCCGACGCTACGCCGCCGCACTCGAGAAGGCCAGCATGGCGCTGATGCTGCTGGGCATCGTCGCGCTGTGCCAGCCGTGGAACGAGTTCCTGCACCGCTACAGCGTGCTGACGATCATCGTCGGTCTGGTGGCGTTCAACGTGTTCTCGCGCATCACGCCACCGAACGGCGGCGAAGCCGAAGCCAGCTGACATGGCCGACATCCAGATCATCGACGCCGAAAAGCACTTCGGCACGAACCACGTCATCCGCAAGCTCAACCTGCACATTCGTCACGGCGAGTTCGTGGTACTGCTGGGCCCCTCGGGTTGCGGCAAGACCACCACCTTGCGGGCGATCGCCGGGCTGGAAAGCATCGACTCCGGCGAAATCCGCATCGGCGAGCGGCGCGTCGACCAATTGCCGCCGCAAGAGCGCAACACCGCCTTCGTGTTCCAGCTGTATTCGCTCTACCCGCACCTGACGGCCTTCGACAACATCGCTTTTCCGCTGCGCGCGGTGGGCCGGCCCGACGCGCAGGTGCGTGAGCGCGTCGCGGCGGTGGCCAAGGTGCTGCGCATCGAACAGCTGCTGGACAAGCGGCCTTCGGCGCTGTCGGGCGGCGACATGCAGCGCGTGACCATCGGCCGCGCGCTGGTGCGTCAACCCGAGGCGATGCTGATGGACGAGCCCATCGGTGCTCTCGATGCCAAGCTGCGCGAGGAGATGCGCACCGAGCTGCGCCGCCTGCATGTCGAAAACCAATCCACCACGGTGTATGTCACGCACGACCAGGTCGAAGCCATGGCCATGGCCGACAAGATCGGCATCATGCACGACGGCGTGCTGCAGCAGTACGGCAACCCGGACGAGGTCTACGACCATCCGGCCAACCTGTTCGTCGCCCAGTTCGTCGGCAGTCCGATCATGAATGTCGCCGACTGCGAATGCCGGGTCGCCGACGACAGCCTCCAGGTTCGGCTGGCCGGCATGACCCAGCCTTTCGTACTGCGCGAGCCCGAACTGCGACTGCAACTGCTGGCCGCCGCGTCGCCTGCGGAGGGCCTGGCGCTGGGCATCCGGCCCGAGGCCGTCAGCCTGCAACTGCAGCCTGCGCCGGGCCTGGTCAGTGCGCGGGTGCAGTTGATCGAGCCGCTGGGGGCCTATGACATCGTCGACATCGGCTTCGGCGAGGAGAGCCTGCGGGCCCGCACTCCGAGCCAATTCGTGCGCGCGCAGGGCGATGCCGTCTGGCTCGGCCTGGACGGTGCGCGAACCCATTTCTTCGACAAGCGCAGCGGCCGTTCGCTGCGCGACCAGGCCTGAACCCCATGGCCGCGGTCACCTTGAAGGATGTCAGCAAGCGCTTCGGCGGCGTCAAGGCCGTGCACGAGCTGACGCTCGACATCCACGACCGCGAGTTCTTCGTGCTGCTCGGCCCGACAGGTTCGGGCAAGACCACCACGCTGCGCTGCATCGCCGGCCTGGAGCAGCCCGGCAGCGGGGACGTGCTGATCGCCGGCGAGCGGGTCAACGACTGGAGCGCAGCGCAGCGCGACGTGGCGCTGGTGTTCCAACAGTACTCGCTGTACCCGAACTACACCGTGCGCGAGAACCTGGCCTTTCCGCTGAAGTCGAAGCTGCGCAGCTTCACGCCACCACAGATCGACGAGCGGGTGAACAAGGCCGCCGCCACGGTTCGCATCACGCACCTGCTCGACCGACGCACCGATCGCCTGTCCGGCGGAGAGATGCAACGCGTGTCGATCGGCCGCGCCATCGTGCGTGAGCCGCGCGTGTTCCTGATGGACGAGCCGCTGTCCAATCTCGACGCCAAGCTGCGCGAATTGCTTCGCGCCGAACTCAAGGGCCTGCAGCAGCGGCTGGGCACGACGCTGGTGTTCGTCACGCACGATCAGGTCGAGGCGATGTCCATGGCCGACCGCATCGGCGTCATCCACAAGGGTCAGCTGGTGCAGGTGGGCACGCCGCAGCAGATCTACAACACACCCAAGAACACCTTCGTCGCCTCCTTCGTCGGCGCGCCGGCGATCAACCTGCTCGACATGCAGATCGACCTGGCCCAGGGCCGGGCGCACAACGGCGGCTTGTCCTTTGCGCTCGACGCCGCTGCACGCGAGCGCCTGGCCACGATGCAGCCGGCCGATGGCAAGGTGCGCCTGGGCGTGCGCCCCGAGAACATCCGGCTCGTCGCCGAGAGCGACCCGTCGGGCATCGGTGGCGCGATCTACGGCGCCGAGAACCACGGTGCCGAAATCATCGCCGTCATCGAGGCCGGCGGCCACAGGCTGCGCGCCACCGTGCCGGCGAAGACGCCGACCGCGCTGAACCAGCCGGTGCGGATTGCCTTCATGCAGGACAAACTGCACTTCTTCGACCCGCAAAGCGGCGAGGCCCTGCGCCCGCGCTGAGCACTTCCACCCCCCCACCCGTTCATCAGGAGAGCACCATGCACATCGCTACCCACAACTGGATGCGCCCCGAATCGATCAAGCGCACCATCGAACGCATGCGCCAGACCGGCGTCGACGCGCTGGAAATTTCCGGCGAACCCGACCAGTACGACGTCAAGGAGGTGCGCCAGCTGCTCAAGGACAACGGCCGCAGTTGCTGGGGTTCGGTCACGCTGACCCTGGGCGAACGCAACCTGGCGTCGAAGGATGCCGGGCAGCGCGAGAAGACCGTGGACTACATGAAGCGCGTGGTCACGCTGGCCAAGGAGCTGGGGGGGCAGATCATCACCATGGTGCCGGCCACCGTCGGCAAGGTGGTGGCCGACGGCACGCCCGACCAGGAATGGACGTGGCTGGTGGATGGCATCAAGGAGGTCTATGCGCATGCGGAGAAAGCCGGCATCCGCATCGCCATCGAGCCGCTGAACCGCTTCGAGACCTACCTCATCAACCGCGGCGACCAGGCGCTGGCGCTGGCCGATGCGGTGGGCCCGAACTGCGGCGTGTGCCTCGATCTGTTTCACATGAACATCGAGGAAAACGACATCCTCGAAGCCTTCCGCAAGTGCAAGGGCCGCATCTACGACGTGCACATCGCCGACAACAACCGCTTCGCTCCGGGCATGGGCACGCTCGACTTCAAGGCCATCGTCGAGACCATCAAGGGCACCGGCTACGACGGCGCCCTGACCCTGGAGTTCGTCGCTACGGTGGACCGCACCCCCGCCAGCCCCTACGGCGACCAGGTGGAGACCAACCCGGTGGACGTCTCGCCCGAGCAGATGAAGTTCATCATCGACCACGGCTCGAACCTGTTGTCCGACAAGTTCTACACCGGCCTGTACACCCAGTCGGTCAAGGTGCTGCGCCCACTGATCTGAAGCTCGCGATGCACTCGCGCACGCTTCTTGCTGAGGACTGACCATGTTGTTCGGCCAACTCTTTCACATCGCGCTGCGCACGGCCGACCTCGACGCGACCGTGCGCTTCTATACCCAGGTGATGGGGATGCTCGTCGCCGATCGCCCGCCGATCGGCTTTCCCGGCGCATGGCTCAAGTCAGCCCAACCGGGTGGCGACGCGATCCTGCACATCTACGCCGGCGATGCGGCGCGCGAGCCCGACGGCTCGATCCTGGTGCGCACCGGGGCCATCGACCATGTGTCGGTGGCCTGCCAGGGCTACAGCGACTTTCGCGAGCGCTTCGCGAAGTTCGGTCTGGAATGGCGCGAGAACCTGGTGCCGGCCACGCCGCTGTGGCAACTCTTCGTCTACGACCCGAATGGCGTGCAACTGGAACTCACCTTCCACAGCGCGGCCGAGACAGAGAGCCAGCCGGTGATTCCGCCCGAGCGGCGGTACCAGGCGCGCGAGCGCTGGTTCAGGCCCGAGCTGTACCGGCAGTTCGCCAGCGCATGACGGCATGCCCGCGATGAAGATCACCCGAGTCGAAGCCGTCTGGCTGCAGGTGCCGATCCCACCGGCACAACAGCATGTCAGCGACTTCGGCCGCGCCGCCACCTTCGACAGTGCACTGGTGCGCATCGACACCGATGCCGGCATCACCGGCTGGGGCGAGGCCAAGGTCTCGGCCGGCAGCTTCGGCGACTATCACGGTGTGGTCAGCATCGTCAACCAGGAGTTCGCCCCCCGGCTGATGGGCCAGGACCCACGCGACATCACGCGCCACTGGGAAAGCTTGTACAGCGGCACGCGCGACCACTACGCACTGGCGCGCGGCCATGTGTTCCCCACGATGAGTCGGCGTGGCGCCTCGGTGTCGGCGATCTCGGGCATCGACATCGCGCTGTGGGACATCCTCGGCAAGTCCCTGAACGTTCCGGTGTGGCGCTTGCTCGGTGGCCGGCGCAGCGCGCGCATGCCGCTCTATGCCTCGGGCGGCTGGGCCGACGCCGCCGGCATCGGCGAGCAGTTGCTGGGCTACGTCGATCGCGGTGGCTTCGGCGCGGTGAAGATGCGCATCGGCGTGTTCGACGGCTCGCCGGGCGCGTCGGCGCAGCGGGTGAGGGCCGCACGCGCCGCGCTCGGCCCCGACATCGGGCTGATGTGCGACGCGCATGGCACCTTCACCGTGTCGGAGGCCAAGCAGTTCTGCCACCTGGTCGGCGATTGCGACCTGCTGTGGTTCGAAGAGCCGGTCACCGCGGACGACAAGCGCGGCCTGGCCGAGGTGCGCGCCGCCACGCACATCCCCATCGCCAGCGGTGAAAGCGACGGCACGCGCTTCGACTTCCGCGATCTGATCGAACTCCGCGCGGTGGACATCCTGCAACCCGACCTGGCGATCTGCGGCGGCATCACCGAAACCATGCGCATCGGTGCGCTGGCCAGCGCGGCCAACCTGCGTTTGGCGCCGCACCTGTGGGCAGGCGCGCCGGCCTTCGCCGCCGGGCTGCATGTGGCGGCGGCCAGCCCTGCGGCCTTCATCCTGGAATACTCGCTCGGCGCGAACCCGATGATCCACGAGCTTGTCGAAGAGCGCTTTCAGGTCGAAGGCGGCTGGCTCGACATTCCCGAGCGCCCGGGCCTGGGCATCACGGTGCGCGAGGATTTCGTCGCCCGCTACCGCAGGCCGTAGGGGCGCTCGGCGATGGAAGGCCTCGACCAGACCGCCCGGCTGCTGCAACTCATCCGCGAGCGTGGCTTCGAGCCCGGCGACAAGCTGCCGTCCGAGCGCGACCTGGCGGCCGAGTTCGGCATGAGTCGCGGCGCGGTGCGCGAAGCGCTGATCCGCTTGGACACGCTGCGCATCATCGAGAGCCGGCCCAAATCCGGGGTCTATCTGCACCCCTTCAGCGCCGAGCGCAGCATCGAAGCGATGGTGCTGTTCGCCGAGACCAACACGCCGCTGACAGCGGCCGAGGTGGCGCAATCGGTCGAGCTGCGCAGCGTGCTCGAAAGCGAGTCGATGCGCCTGGCCTGTCTGCGCCGCAACACCGACGACCTGTCCCGGCTGCGCGATATCTTGCGGCAAAGCGCCGAGACCATCGCCGCCGGCGGCACCCTGGCCGAGTTGGACGCGGACTTCCACAAGGCCATCGTCGCGGCCACCCACAACGACCTGCTGCTGCGCTTCATCAACGTGTTCTACCGCGCTTCGCGCAAGCGGCGCGAGGTCTATTTCGAGGCCGACGCGCAAAGCCAGCGCTCGCACGCCCAGCACCTGCAGCTTTACCGTGCCATCGAAGACAAGGATGCCGAGACCGGGCTGAAGATCCTGCGCCGCCACCTCAAAGGCGTGGACACCTACTTCCGCATGTTCTTCGCCGACGGTGCCGGCGTGGCCAAGGCATCGCCGCGGCAGGGCCGCGGCGTGATCAAGGCCAAGCCCTTGCCCGGGCGAAGGTCTGTGCCGGCGCGCAGCGCACCGGCATCGCGCGGGACGCCGAAGAAGGCCCTGCCGTTGCGTTGAGCCGCATGCCGCGCATCCTGCTGACCCAGGCGATCCACCCGCAGGCCGAGGCACGCCTGCGGGAACTGGGCGAGCTGATGACCGCGCCCGACACCCACGTCGACAGCCTGCGCCGCAGCGCCCAGGGATGCCAGGTCATCGTCGTGCGCGCGCAGCTGCCCGACGACATCTTCCGAGCCGCACCCAGCCTGCTGGGGGCGGTGCGCCACGGTGCGGGCGTGGACATGATCCCGATCGACGCCGCCAGCGCCAGCGGCGTGCTGGTGGCCAACGTGCCGGGGGTGAATGCCAACGCCGTGGCGGAGCATGTGCTGCGCTGCCTGCTGCAGATGGCGCGCCACGGCAAGGACATGCAGGCGCGCCTGCAGGCCGGGCGCCGCGCCGGCTGGGCCGAGGCGCGCGCCTTGGCCGACAGCGGCTTCGAGTTGCGCGGGTGCGGCGTCGGCGTCGTCGGCTACGGTCATGTCGGCCAGGCGGTTGCACGGCTGTGCAGCCAGGGCTTCGGCATGCAGGTGCTGGCGCATTCGCCCTCGGGCGTGGCGGCCGCGCCGGCATGGGCCGAGGTGGCGAGCCTGGACAAGCTGCTCGGCGAGAGTCGTTTCGTCGTGCTGTGCTGCCCCTTGACCGAGAGCACGCGCGGCATGATCGGCGTCGCGCAATTGGCGACGATGCGTGCCGGCGCCTGGCTGGTGAATGTGGCGCGCGGCCCGGTGGTGGTGGAAGCGGCCCTGATCGACGCGTTGGCATCGGGGCATCTGGCCGGCGCGGCGCTCGATGTCTTCGACCAGGTGCCGCTGCCGCAGGACCATCCCTATTGGGATATGCCGCAGGTGCTGCTGACGCCGCATGTGGCGGGCATCACCGACGACAGCATGCAGCGCATGGGTCTGGCAGTCGCGCAGGCCGTCGAACACCTGCTGCGCGGCCAGGCGCCACCGCATTGCATCAATCCGCAGGCGCTGCCCGCGTTCCAGCGGCGCTTTGCTGCCGCGGTCCCGGCGCCCTGAGCGCGAGCTTCAGCCCAACGCGCGGCGCGCGTTGTGGAACATGCGCATCCATGGGCTGCGGGCATCGGCGGGGCCGGCGGTCCAGCTCATCTGGATGTTGCGGAAGACGCGCTCGGGGTGCGGCATCAGCGCGGTGAAGCGGCCGTCGGCGGTGGTCACGGCCGTCAGTCCCTCAGGGCTTCCGTTCGGGTTGAAAGGGTAGGCCTCGGTGGCTGCGCCGCGGTGATCGACATAGCGCATCGCGCGCTGCACGGCCCGCGCATCGCCGCGTTGCGAGAAGTCGGCGAAGCCTTCGCCGTGCGCCACCGCGATCGGCAATCGGCTGCCAGCCATGCCGGTGAAGAACAGGCTCGGGCTGTCGAGCACTTCGACCAGCGACAGACGCGCCTCGAACTGCTCGCTGCGATTGCGCGTGAATGCCGGCCACGCCGCTGCGCCGGGAATGATCGGGCTCAACGCCGCCATCATCTGGCAGCCGTTGCACACGCCCAGCGCCAGCGTCTCGGGCCGGTTGAAGAAGGCCGCGAACATTTCGGCCAAGCCTGAGTTGAACAGGATCGAACGCGCCCAGCCCTCGCCCGCGCCGAGCGTGTCGCCGTAGCTGAAACCACCGCAGGCGACCAGGGCCTGGAACATGTCGAGCCGCGCACGGCCCTGCTGCAGGTCGCTCATGTGCACGTCGAAGCAGTCGAAGCCGGCCATCGCCAGCGCATAGCTCATCTCGACATGGCTGTTCACGCCCTGCTCGCGCAGCACCGCCATCTTCGGGCGTGTCTTCAGCAGCGCCGGCGCCTCGGCGGGATCGAAGCTCAGGCGCCAGTGCAAACCCGGATCGTCCTCGAATCCGGCCGCCGCGTGCTCGGCATCGGCGCAATCCGGGTGGTCGCGCAAGCGGGCGATGCGCCAGCTGGTCTCGTCCCAGGCCTGATGCAGGTCGCGCAGCGGTGCGCCGAAGACCTTCTTCGCATCGCGCCAGACCTCGATGCAATGTTTGTCGTTGGGCTTGCCGATCACATGGCTCATCGCGCCCAGCCCATGCCGGCGCAGCACGCCGATGGCGGCGTCGCGCGCCGCGCGCGGCACCTGCAGCACGACACCGAGTTCTTCGTTGAACAGCGCCTTCAGCGTCAGCTCGTTGCGCCGCTCGCCGATCTGCGCCGCCCAGTTCTTCGAATCGCCATGTTCGGCGCGGCTGTCGCCGATGCCGTCGCTCTCGGTGACCAGCAGATCGACGTTGAGGCTGACGCCGACATGCCCGGCGAAAGCCATCTCGCACACGCAGGCCCACAGGCCGCCATCGCTGCGATCGTGGTAGGCCAGCACCTGGGCGGCCTGGCGCAGTTCATTCACGGCCGCGACCAACGCCTTCAGCCGCAGCGCGTCGTCCAGGTCGGGCACGTCATTGCCGAAGCTCGCCAGCACCTGCGCCAGCATCGAGCCGCCCAGGCGGTTGCGCCCGGCCCCCAGATCGACCAGGATCAGCGCGCTGTCAAGGTCCTGCAACTGCGGCGTCAACGTGCCGCGCACGTCGTCCAGCGTGGCGAAGGCGCTGACGATCAGCGACACCGGCGCCGTCACCTGCTGCACCCGGCCCGCGTCGTCCCAGCGCGTGCGCATCGACAGCGAATCCTTGCCCACCGGCACGCCAATGCCCAGCGCCGGGCACAGTTCCATCGCCACCGCATGCACGGTGTCGTACAACGCAGCGTCTTCGCCCGCCTCGCCGCAGGCGGCCATCCAGTTGCAGCTGAGTTTGATGCGATCGAGCGCCACCGGCGCGGCCAGCAGGTTGGTGATGGCCTCGCCCACCGCCATCCGCCCGGAGGCCGGGGCGCACAGGCCGGCCAGTGGCGTGCGCTCACCCATGCTCATCGCCTCGCCGCGAAAGCCGGCGAAATCGGCGAGCGTGACCGCGCAATCGGCCACCGGCACCTGCCACGGTCCGACCATCGGGTCGCGGTGGCTCAAGCCGCCGACGCTGCGGTCGCCGATGGTGATGAGGAAGCGCTTCGAGGCGACACTCGGATGGCGCAAGACATCGAAGGCCACCTTGTCCAGCGCGACGCCGGTCAGCTCGAGCGCGGCCTCCTGGCGCGGCACGCGCCACACGTCGCGCAGCATTCGCGGCGCCTTGCCCAGCAGCACCTCCATCGGCATGTCGATGAAGCGCTGGCCGCCGGGGCCGTCCTCCAGCACCAGCTGGCGTTCGGCACTGACCACGCCGACGACGGCGAAGGGGCAGCGCTCGCGCTCGGTCATGGCGGCAAGGATCGGCAGCGCCCCGGGCGCGATCGCCAGCACATAGCGCTCCTGGCTCTCGTTGCACCACACCTCTTTCGGTGCCAGGCCGCTTTCTTCCAGCGGCACCTTGCGCAAGTCGAAAGTCGCGCCGCGCAGGGCACCGTCCACGAGTTCGGGAAAGGCATTGCTGATGCCGCCCGCGCCGACATCGTGGATCGCCAGGATCGGGTTCGCCTCGCCCAGGGCCCAGCAATGGTTGATGACTTCCTGCGCGCGGCGCTGCATCTCCGGGTTGCCACGCTGCACCGAGTCGAAATCCAGCGCCGCCGTGTTGCTGCCCGCCGCCATCGAGCTGGCCGCGCCGCCACCCATGCCGATGCGCATGCCCGGCCCACCCAGCTGAATCAGCAGCGCGCCCGCATCGAAGGACAGCTTGTGCGTCAGCGCGTCGCTGATCGTGCCGAGCCCGCCGGCGATCATGATCGGCTTGTGGTAACCGCGTCGCACTCCCGCCACGTCCATCTCGAAGACGCGGAAGCAACCGCCCAGGTTGGGCCGGCCGAACTCGTTGTTGAAGGCCGCGCCACCGAGAGGGCCGTCGAGCATGATCTGCAGCGCACTGGCAATGTGCGCGGGTTTGCCGATCGGCGCGCGCTCCCAGGGCTCGTCGGTGCCGGGAAGGTGCAGGTTCGATACGCAAAACCCGGTCACGCCGGCCTTGGGTTTCGCGCCGCGACCGGTGGCGCCCTCGTCACGAATCTCGCCGCCGGCGCCGGTGGACGCGCCCGGAAACGGCGAAATGGCCGTCGGGTGGTTGTGCGTCTCCACCTTCATCAGCACATGCGCCGGCTCGTCTCGCGCCGCGTACAGCGGCGCGTTGGTGTAGCCCTGCGGCAGCCAGCGCTGCACCGGCCCGCCATGCATCACGGCGGCGTTGTCGTGGTAGGCCACCAGCGTGTGCTGCGGCGAAGTCGCCTCGGTGTGGCGGATCATGGCGAACATCGACAGCGGCCGCTCTTCGCCGTCGATGCGGAACGTCGCGTTGAAGATCTTGTGCCGGCAATGCTCGCTGTTGGCCTGGGCGAACATCAGCAGCTCGACGTCGCTGGGGTTGCGCGCGAGGCCGGTGAAGGCCGCCACCAGGTAGTCGATCTCGTCGTCGCTCAGCGCCAGGCCGAAGCGGCGATTGGCATCCGCCAGCGCGGAGCGCCCTTGACCCAGCACATTCACATGCTCCAACGCTGCGGCCGGTTGTTCGTCGAACAGGTGGCGCGCGGCGTCGCGCTCGAAAGCGACGCTTTCGGTCATGCGGTCATGCAATCGGTCGGCGATGGCCTGAAGCTCATCGGCGGCCAGCGACGGCTCGCCTCCCAAGAGGCCACGCTGCAATCGCAGCGCGTACTCGGTCACGCGCTCGATGCGCTGCACTGGCAGGCCGCAGTTGTGGGCGATGTCGGTGGCCTTGCTGGCCCAGGGCGAAACCGTGCCCAGGCGCGGCATCACCACCACCTTGAGGCCGTCGAGCGCCGCCGCCGGCCGGCCGGCCTCGAGTAGCGCGGCCAGCTTGTCGCGGTCGGCCGGCTCGATGGCGGCGGCGCAACGCGCCCAGTGCACATGCCGTGCGCTGACGGCCTGGATGCGCGTGTTCAAGGCCTTCAGGTCACGCAGCAGCGCCGCGGCGCGGAAGGGCGACAGCGGATTGCCACCTTCGAAGTGCAGCAACACGGTGGGGATGGAGGCCATGCGGTCCCTGGGGGCGTCAGCGGTGCGATTGCAAAGACCGGCGCCGCGTTCGGAGGCATCGGCAGGTGAAGCTTCATTTTATTGGCCCGATGGGATAATCGCGCGCCATGACAATCACATTGAAGAGCGCCGCCGACATCGATGGCATGCGTCTGGCCGGCCGGCTGGCGGCCGAGGTGCTGGACATGCTGGCACCGCATGTCAAGGCCGGCGTTTCCACCGACGCGCTCGACAAGCTGGCGCACGACCACATCGTCAACGTGCAGGGCGGCGTGCCGGCACCGTTGAACTATGCGCCGCCGGGTTATGTGCCCTATCCGAAGTCGATCTGCACCTCGATCAACCATCAGGTCTGCCATGGCATTCCGAACGAGCGGCCGTTGAAGAACGGCGACATCGTCAACATCGACGTCACCGTCATCAAGGACGGCTGGCACGGCGACACCAGCCGCATGTTCGTCGTCGGAGAAGGCTCGATCCAGGCCAGACGCTTGTGCCAGCTGACCTACGAGGCGATGTGGAAGGGCATCGTCAAGGTCAGGCCGGGCGCACGGCTCGGCGACATCGGGCATTCGATCCAGACCTTCAGCGAAAACCAGGGCTTCTCGGTGGTGCGCGAGTTCTGCGGCCATGGCATCGGCCGCAAGTTCCACGAAGAACCGCAGGTGCTGCACTACGGCCGTCCGGGCACGCTGGACGAACTGCAGGCGGGCATGACCTTCACGATCGAGCCGATGATCAACGCCGGGCGGCGCGAAATCCGCGAGCTCGGCGACGGCTGGACCATCGTCACCAAGGACCGTTCGCTGTCGGCCCAATGGGAGCACACCGTACTGGTCACCGACACCGGCTTCGAGGTGCTGACGCTGTCGGCCGACAGCCCCCCGCCGCCGGCCTTCGTCAACGGCTGAAACCTTGTCGGCCCTGCCCCGCCCCGCGGCGTCGCCGCGACGCCAGCGTCCGCCACCCGATGTGGCCGCGATGCGCGAGCGCTTTCGCGAAGGCAAGGCCGCGTTGCTGGCGCAATTCGGCGAAGCGCGCCCCACGGCCTTGGCGGCCACCCGGCTGACCAAGGCGCTGACGCGTCAGGCCGACCAGGCGCTGAGCGAACTGTGGGAGCAGGCGGCGATGCCGGCCGGCGCCGCGCTGGTGGCCGTGGGTGGCTTCGGCCGCGGTGAACTCTTCCCCTACTCGGATGTCGATGTGCTGGTGTTGCTGCCGGCCGGCCCCAAGCTCGACGCCGCGCGGGCCGCGACGCGCCACAGCGAGGCGCCGGCGGATTCGTTGCGCGCGTCGCTGGAAGTCTTCGTCCATGCCTGCTGGGACATCGGGCTGGAGATCGGCTCGTCGGTGCGCAGCATCGATGAATGCGTCGAGCAGGCGCGGCGCGACCTGACGGTGCAGACAGCCTTGCTCGAATCGCGCTTCCTGTGCGGCTCGCGGCGCATCTTCGCCGACTATCGTGCCGCCACCGATGCGGCCCTGGATCCGCGCGCCTTCCTGCGCGCCAAGCAGCTGGAGATGCGCCAGCGCCACGTCAAGTACGAGGACACGCCCTACTCGCTCGAGCCCAACTGCAAGGAAAGCCCGGGTGGCCTGCGCGACTTGCAGGTGGTGATCTGGGTGGCGCGCGCCGCGGGCCTGGGCCGCAACTGGGCCGAGCTGGCGGCCAACGGGCTGATCACCCCGTTCGAGGTCGGTCAGCTGCACAAGCACGAGGGCGTGCTGCGCCTGATCCGCGCGCGGCTGCACCTGGTGGCGGGCAGGCGCGAGGACCGGCTGGTCTTCGACCTGCAGACCGCCGTGGCCGAAAGCTTCGGCTACGAGGCGACGCGTGCCCAGCGCCCCTCGGAAGTGCTGATGCATCGCTACTACTGGGCGGCGAAGGCAGTGACGCAGCTCAACCAGATCCTCATGCTGAACATCGAGGAGCGCATCAACGGCTCGGAGGCCGCGCCGATGCGGCCCATCGACAGCAACTTTCTCGACCGCGGCGGCATGCTCGAGGTGGCGCACGACAACCTCTATGCCGAGCAGCCGCTGGCCATCATGCAGACCTTTCTGACCTATCAGCGCACGCCGGGCATCAAGGGGCTGTCGGCGCGCACCCTGCGCGCGCTGTACAACGCGCGCTACCTGATGGATGCGCCCTTTCGCCGCAACCCGGCGAACCGCGACGCCTTCATGCAGGTGCTGCGCCAGCCGCACGGCATCACGCATGCGCTGCGGCTGATGAATCAGACCTCGGTGCTGGGGCGCTACCTCTGGGTCTTCCGCCGCATCGTCGGGCGCATGCAGCACGACCTGTTTCATGTCTATACGGTCGATCAGCACATCCTGATGGTGGTGCGCAACCTGCGCCGCTTCTTCATCCCCGAGCATGCGCACGAATACCCGTTCTGCTCGCAGCTGGCCTCGCAATGGGCCGAGCCCTGGGTGCTGTACGTAGCGGCACTGTTTCACGACGTGGCCAAGGGGCGCGGCGGCGATCATTCCATCCTCGGCGCCAGCGAGTCGCGGCGCTTCTGCGTCGACCATGGCATCGATGCCGACAACGCCGCGCTGATCGAGTTCCTGGTGCTGCAGCACCTGACGATGAGCCGCATCGCGCAGAAGGAAGATCTGAGCGATGCGGATGTGATCCAGTCCTTCGCCAGACTGGTCGGCGACGAACGGCACCTGACCGCGCTGTACCTGCTGACGGTCGCCGACATCCGCGGCACCAGCCCGAAGGTGTGGAACGCCTGGAAAGGCAAGCTGCTGGAAGACCTGTATCGGCTGACGCTGCGCGCACTCGGCGGCGGCAAGCCGAACGTCGGTGCCGAAATCGAATCGCGAAAGCAGGAGGCGCGGCATCTGCTGGCCTGGCATTCGTCGCTGCCGGGCAGCGAGGAGCCGCTATGGAAGACGCTCGACCTGAGCTACTTCGCGCGTCACGATGCCTCCGAAATCGCCTGGCACACGCGTTCGCTGTGGCGCCATCTGGACACGCGACAACCCGTGGTGCGCGCGCGCCCATCCTCCGTCGGCGAAGGTCTGCAGGTGCTGGTGTTCTCGCCCGACGCGCCCGACCTGTTCGCGCGCATCTGCGGCTACTTCGACAGCGCCGGCTTCAGCATCCAGGACGCGAAGATCCACACCACCCGCGCCGGCTATGCGCTGGACACGTTCCAGGTGGTCAGCACGCGCTTCGAGCCGGGCGACCCGAGCGCCTACCGCGACCTGATCTCGCTGGTCGAAACACAGGCCGTGCTGGCGCTGTCGTCCACTGGGCCCCTGCCCGAGCCCGGGCGCGGCCGGGTGTCGCGGCGCGTGCGCTCGTTCCCGGTGACGCCGCGGGTCACGCTGAATCCCGATGATCGGGCCCAGCGCTGGCTGCTGACGATAAGCGCCAGCGACCGCTCGGGCCTGCTCTACGGCATCGCACGCGTGTTGGCGCAGCACGAGATCAACCTGCATCTGGCGAAGATCAGCACGCTGGGTGAGCGTGTCGAGGACACCTTCCTGGTCGATGGGCCGGCGCTGCAACGCTCGCGCACGCAGCTGCAGGTGGAGAGCGAACTGCTGGATGCGGTGACGCCGGCGTGAGCCTCACGGGCGATCAACGTCGCCGAGCTGGCGGCCGGGCCGACACGCTTCGACGCGATCATCGATGTGCGCTCGCCGGCCGAGTTCGCGGAAGATCACCTTCCCGGCGCACTGAACTGGCCGGTGCCGGACGACGCACAACGGCGCACAGTCGGCACGCGCTGTACAAGCAGGCGTCGGCGCTGGAGGCGCGCAAGGTGGGCGCGGCGCTGGTGGCGCGCAACATGCCGGTCATGTCGAGCGCCACCTGCACGACAAGCCGCGCGAGTGGCAGCCGCTGGTGTATTGCTGGCGCGGCGGGCAGCGCTCGCTCAGCCTGGGCTGGTTTCTCGGCCAGATCGGCTTTCGCAGTGCCCAACTGAACGGTGGCTACAAGGCCTGGCGCGCGATGCTGCGCGACGAACTGCAAAGCCTGCCGCGGCGTTTCGACTACCGCGTGCTGTGCGGCCGCACCGGCAGCGGCAAGACGCGCTTGCTGTCGCTTGCTGCACGCGCTGGCCAAGGCCGGTGCACAGGTGCTCGATCTGGAGGGCCTGGCGGCGCACCACGGCTCGGTGCTGGGCTCGGTGCCGGGGCTGCCGCAGCCGAGCCAGAAGCACTTCGACTCGCAGGTATGGCAGGCCCTGAAGGGCTTCGATCCGGGGCGCACCGTCTTCGTCGAGAGTGAAAGCCGCAAGGTCGGCGCGCTGCGCGTGCCGGAGGCGTTGATCGCCACCATGCGCGAGAAGGGGCAATGCATCGATATCGTGCTCGACGAGTCGGCGCGCCTGCGTTTGCTGCTCGAGGACTCTGCCCACTTCGCCGATGACGCCGCGGCCTTCGTGCGTTTGCTGGAAGGCCAGGTCGAACTGCGCGGCCGTGCGATCGTCAAGGCCTGGCAGGCGATGGCGCTCGCGGGCCATTGGCCACAGCTGTTCAGCCAGTTGATGCTGCAGCACTACGACCCGCTGTACCAACGCTCGCTGCGCAGCAGCTACCCTGAGGGGGCGGACCGGCCAACGCCACGACAATGGCGCCAGACGCCATCGACCCTGGGAGCTGGCCGCGCAGCCCAAGAAACCGGACCGTGACGATGTCATCCGAAACCGCTCTCCAACAATCGCTGCGCTGCCGGCTCGGCACGATCACCTACGCCATGCCCTTCGACTGGCTGGCGCGCGGCTGGCGCGACATGCTGCGCCGGCCGCTGCCGGCGCTGGCCCATGGCCTGGCCGTCACGGTCTTCGGCGTCGTGCTGCTGGGGCTGGCCTATCGCCAGTTCTGGCTGCTGGCCGGCGCCTTCAGTGGTTTCCTGCTCATCGGGCCGCTGGCGGCCACCGGCCTGTATGCCGTCAGCCGCGCCATTGAACAGGGGCGCGAGGCCACGCTGGCCACCGCGCTGGCGGCCTGGCGGCCCCGCGACCACCGGCTGGTGCTGTTCGGCGTGCTGCTGGCGGCTGCCGGCACCGGCTGGGTACTGACCTCGGCATCCTTGATCACCGCCTTCGCGCCACGTCCGGTGAACGAGCCGATCGACTTCCTGCGCGTGGTGATGCTGGACGACGGCAGCTACCTGTTCGAAAGCTGGCTGGCACTCGGAGGCGTGCTGGTCGCACCCGTGTATGCGTCCAGCGTGGTGGCGATACCGTTGCTTTTGGAGCGGCCCATCGGCGTGCTCGCCGCCGTGCTGACGAGTTGGCGCGCGGTGCTGCTCAACCCCGGGCCGATGGCGCTGTGGGGCGCACTGCTGCTGGCCATCACCTTCATCGGCATGAGCACGCTGCTGCTCGGCCTGATCGTCGCCGTGCCCTGGCTGTCCTACGCCAGCTGGCATGCGTACCGCGACCTGGTGCTCGCCAGCGACCCGCCGGGTGCCGACTGATGTTCGGCTACAGCGAAGAGCAGATCGCCCAGTTCGGGCTGACCTTCGGCGTCGGCGCGTTCATGCTGTACATGGTGTTCATCATCTTGCAGCTGGCGCGCGAATCGAAGGCCGGCAGGTTCGGCACCTTCGTGCTCTTCCTGGCGCTGGGTTTCGGCCTGCTCGGGTTCGCCGCCAAGGGCGTGATCAAGTTCTTCCTGGCCGGAACCTGAATCCGGCAAATGCCGGACCCGGCCGGCAATCAACCCATGTGCAGCCCACCGTTGCAGCTGAAATCGGCGCCGGTGGTGAAGCCGGAATCCTCGCCGGCCAGCCAGGCGACGATCGAGCCCATTTCCTCGGGCGTGCCCAGCCGCTTGACTGGGATCGTGGCCACGATCTTTTCCAGGATTTCGGGCTTGATCGCCCGCACCATGTCCGTGCCGATGTAACCCGGGCTGACGGTGTTGACGGTGACGCCCTTGCTTGCCAGTTCCTGCGCCAGCGCCATCGTGAAACCGTGCATGCCCGCCTTGGCCGCGGAATAGTTGGTCTGGCCGGCTTGGCCCTTCTCGCCGTTGACGGAGGAAATCTGGATGATGCGGCCCCAGCCCTTTTCAACCATGCCGGGCACCACCTGCTTGGTGACGTTGAACATGCTGTTCAGATTGGTGTCGATCACCGCCTTCCAATCTTCGGGCGTCATCTTGAGAAACATACGGTCGCGGGTGATGCCGGCGTTGTTGACCAGCACGTCGATCGGGCCGACCTCCTCGCGCGCCTTGGCGAAGGCCGCGACGGTGGAATCCCATTCGGCGACATTGCCCACCGATGCCTGGAAGCCGTAGCCCAGAGCCTTCTGTTCATCGAGCCACTTCTTCCAGTCGCGTGTCGGTCCGCAGCCGGCGACGACGGTGAAGCCTTCCTTGTGCAGGCGCTGACAAATCGCGGTACCGATGCCACCCATGCCGCCGGTCACGTAGGCCACTTTCTTGCTCATGCTCATCTCCTTGGTTTGTGAATCGTAGGTTCGCCCAGGCCGTCGCCGGCGTCAATCGGGTTCGCCCTGCATCAGGCCTTCTGCTTGACGTAGCGGCCCGGCGCGGGTTCGATCGGCGGGTATTTGCGGCTGCCGGGCGCCTTGGGCGCCGGCAGCTGTTTGCCGGAAGCCGGCTTCAGCCACGCCGCCCATTCGTCCCACCAGCTCCCGGGCACTTCGGTAGCGCCTTCGAACCAGTCGTCGGCATCGGCCGGCAACGACGCGTTCTTCCAATAGTTGCGCTTCTTCTTCGCCGGCGGGTTGATGACCCCGGCAATATGGCCGGAGGCCCCGAGGATGAAGGTCTTCTTGCCCGACATGATGCGCGTCGACGCATAGGCCGCCTTCCACGGCACGATATGGTCCTCGCGTGACGCGTAGATGAACACCGGCGCCTTGATGCGGGTCAGGTCGAGCTTTTCACCGCAAACCGTCAGCACGCCGGGTTGTTTCAACTCATCCTGCAAATAGGTGTGACGCAGATACCAGCAGTACATGGGCCCGGGCAGGTTGGTGGCATCGCCGTTCCAGTACAGCAGATCGAAAGCCGGCGGCGATTCACCCTTGAGGTAGTTGCCGACGACGTAGCTCCACACCAGGTCGTTGGGCCGCAGGAAGCTGAAGGTGGTGGCCAGTTCCTGGCCCTTCAACAGCGCCGGGCCGTTGGGTGCCTGATCGCCCAGCGTCATCTCGCGCAATTGCACGCCCGTCTCGTCGATGAACAAGTCGAGCACGCCAGTGTCGCTGAAATCGAGCAGCGTCGTCAGCAACGTCAACGAAGCCGCCGGCTGGCGCCCGCGCGCCGCCAATACCGCCAGCGCGGTGGCGATGATCGTGCCGCCGACGCAAAAGCCCAGGGTGTTGATCGTCTTCGCGCCGGTGAGATCCATCACCACGTCGATGGCGCGGATGGCAGCGCCTTCGATGTAGTCGTCCCAGGTCTTGTCGGCCAGCGAGGCATCGGGGTTGCGCCAGCTGACGACGAAGCTGCGATGCCCCTGCCCGACCGCATAGCGGATCAGCGAGTTCTCCGGCTGCAGGTCCATGATGTAGTACTTGTTGATGCACGGCGGCACCAGCAGCAGCGGGCGCTCAAAGACCTTGGCACCCAGCGGCTTGTATTCGATCAGCTGAAAGAGCTCGTTCTCGAACACCACCGCGCCTTCGGTGGTGGCCACGTTGCGGCCGACCTCGAAGGCCGATTCGTCGGTTTGCGAGACATGGCCCTTGGCCGCGTCGCCCAGCAGATGCTGCATGCCGGCGGCCAGGCTCTGCCCTTGCGTCTGCAGCGCCAACTGCTGCGCTTCGGGGTTCAACGCCAGGAAGTTGCTGGGCGACGCGGCATCGATCCACTGCTGCACCGCAAAGCGCAGTCGCGCCTTGGTCTTGGCATCGCCCTCGACCGCTTCGGCCAGGCGCATGAGCGTGCGCGAGTTCAGCAGGTACATCTGCGCGGTGAAGGCGGCGGCAGGGTTGTCGGCCCAGGCCTTGGCGGCAAAGCGCCGGTCGGCAGGGGCGTCGCCAGGCCGCGATTGCAGGCTGTGGTTCCACAGCGCGGTCGCGCCCTCCAGATAGTCGCGCTGCAGTTGAACCAGTGTCGGCGCCGGCAGGTTCATTCCCGCGAGGCGCCGCCAGGCATCGCTCAGCGCCGCGCCCATGCCTTGCGTGCCCAGGTCGGGAAAGAAGGCGTTCGGCTGGCTCATGACGCGGTCTCCTGATGTGTGTTGTGCTCGACGCCCGGCCTCGCTGCGGCGAGGTCGGCGCGAAGGCATTATTCTGAATCCACTAGCTTAGCTCAGCCTGACCGCGCTCCCCACACTTTCGACCGGCTCGCAACGCACCGATGCACCTGGTGGCCCTGGCCTGGATCTATGTCGTGCTGATGATGGCGGTGGCCGAGGCGCTGTCGCCGCAAGGCACGCTGCTGGGCGCGTTCTTGAGCTTCTTGCTCTACGGCGTGTTGCCGTTGTCGATCGTGCTCCATGTGCTGGGCGCACCGATGCGCCGGCGTGCCCGCCGACGCGCGCAGGCCGAGTCAGCCGCGCACGAAGACCGCTGCGGCGAGGCGGCCGGTGCACCCGTCGCGTCGGAACGAGAAAAAGCTTGAGCGATCCTCGACCGTGCACCAAAGGCCACCGCTCACCTGGCGCACACCCAGGCACATCAAGCGCTCCCGCGCCAGCCAGGGCAGATTGACGAACCAGCGTGCCCGGCCATCGCGTGGCGCTCCGGGCACGAAGGCACGGCCGTCGCCATGGGCCGGCGAATGGCCGAAGGCTTCCAGCACGTCAATGCCAACCTCGAAGCGGCGCGGGCCAATGCAAGGGCCGAGCCACACGGCCACGTCGGCCGGCGGGCAATGGGCGCCGTCACACAGCGCGGCCAGCGCCGCTTCCACCACGCCGCCGGCCAGGCCGCGCCAGCCGGCATGGGCTGCGGCCACGGCACGCCCATCGGCCGTGGCCATCAGCACCGGCATGCAGTCGGCCACTTGCACGGTGCAGGCCAGGCCGGGCTCGTCGGTCCAGGCGGCGTCGGCCTGCGGCAGCGGCGCATCGATGTCGCCACCGACAAGGCGAAGCACCGTGGCGCCATGCACCTGCCGCAGCCACACCGGGCGCGCGCCCAACGCTGCGGCGAAGCGAGCTCGGTTCTCGGCCACCGCTGCCGGGTCGTCGCCAACCGCCATGCCGATGTTGAGTGAGTCCCAAGGGGCCGCGCTGACGCCGCCTGCACGCGTGCTCATCAGCGCGCCCACGCGCGGCGACACGGGCCAATCGGGGCGCCAGCTCACGCCGCCCGGCAAGGCCTCAGAAGGCATCCGGGCAGGCTTCGGGACGCGTCTTCTCGAACGCGTCGAGCTGCATGCAGGCCTCGTGCACGCGCATCACGTGAGGGATGTGATCGGTACGACAGTCGAAGCGCAAGGCATTGAAGACCTGCGGCACCAGCACGCAATCGGCCAGCGTCGGCGACTCGCCATGGCAATAGCGGCCGGGTCGGCCGGCAAGTTGGCGCTCCACGGCTTCGAAGCCGGTTTCCACCCAGTGGCGGTACCAGCGGTCCTTGTCTTCCTCGCTGATCTTGAGAGCGTGCACCAGGTAACGCAGCACACGCAGGTTGTTCAGCGGGTGGATTTCGCAGGCGATGTCCTGCGCCAACGCACGCACGCGCGCACGCTGCGCCGGATCGGCGGGCAACAACGCCGGCTCGGGGTGCGTCTCGTCGAGGTACTCGATGATCGCCAGCGACTGCGTCAGCACCCGATCGCCGTCACGCAGTAGCGGCACCAGCCGCGTCGCCGACACCGCCGCATAGGACTCGGCGAGTTGCTCGTTCTTCACCAGGTGGACCGCCTTGTAGTCGTAAACCAGCCCCTTCAACGCCAATGCGATGCGCACCCGGTACGAGGCCGACGAGCGAAAGTAGTTGTACAGCTCCATGCCAGCGTCTCCCAGGGCCTTCAGCGCACGGCGACGCGCAGGCTGCCCAGACCTTCGATGCGCCCTTCCATGACATCGCCACGCTGCACCGCGCCGACGCCGGCCGGGGTGCCGGTGTAGATCAGGTCTCCCGGCTGCAGCAGCCACGCAGCACTCAGGTGGGCGATGATTTCGTCAACGCTCCAGATCAGCTGCGCCAGGTCACCCTTCTGCCGCGGCTGGCCGTTGACGCTGAGGCTGATCGTGCCCTTGTCGAGCTTGCCGGTACGCGCGATCGGATGCAGCGGCCCGATCGGCGCCGACTGCTCGAAGGCCTTGCCGATGCACCACGGCCGGCCCTGCTTCTTCATGTCGCCTTGCAGGTCGCGCCGCGTCATGTCCAGCCCGATGGCATAACCCCAGACATGCGACGTCGCATCGGCCGCCGCGATGTCGCGCCCGCCGCGGCCGATGGCCACGACCAGTTCGATTTCGTGATGCAGGTCCGACGTCAGGCTGGGGTAGGCCATCGCGCCGGTCTGGCCTTCGGCCACCGGCAACACCGCGTCGGCCGGCTTGAGAAAGAAGAATGGTGGCTCACGGCCGGTGTGGCCCATTTCCTGCGCATGTTCGACATAGTTGCGGCCGACACAGTAGATGCGATGCACCGGGAACGAACGGCCATCGGCCACCGGCACGACGACCGTTGCGGGCGGGGTCAGCACAAGGCTCATGGCAATTCCTCGTAGGACGTTGGGCGAGGCCCCACGGCGGGGCCGGCACATGATGCCACGGGCCCAGCATTCACCTGCGCGGCTAAACTGCCGGCCATGCACGACACGCGCCGCATCAAGCATTGCCGCCGCTGCGGCGCGGCGACCGCCTATCGCATGCCGGCCGACGACAACCGCGACCGCGCGGTGTGCGGCGCCTGTGGCGAGGTGCACTACGAGAACCCGCTGAACGTGGTCGGCACGCTGCCGGTGTGGGGTGAGCAGGTGCTGCTGTGCCGCCGCAACATCGAGCCGCGCTACGGACTGTGGACGCTGCCCGCCGGCTTCATGGAACTCGGCGAGACCATCGCCGAGGGTGCGGTGCGCGAAACGGTCGAGGAAGCCGGAGCGCGCATCGAGCTGCAGGGCCTGTTCACGCTGCTCAACGTGGTGCGGGTCGGTCAGGTGCACTTCTTCTACCGCGCCCGGCTGCACGACACCGATTTCGCGCCAGGCCCCGAATCGATCGAGGCGCGGCTGTTCCACGAGCATCAGATCCCGTGGGACGAGATCGCCTTTCGCACCAGCCGCGAAACGCTGCAACTGTATTTCGCCGACCGCCGCCAGGGTCGCTTCGACCTGCACATTGCCGACATCGGCTGACGCCCCTCAGGCGCGGCGCACCGCCGGCCCGGTGGCGCCATGGAAACCGAGTGCCCACAGCGTGGCCAGATCGGCCTCGTCCTCGACCCCTTCGGCCACCAGCTGCATGTCCATGCCACGCAGCAACGTGATCAGGCCCCGCGCCAGCTCTCGCACTGCCGGCACACCCGCAGCACCCTGCACGAAGGCAGCGTCGATCTTGATGTAGTCCAGGCCCAGCGCATGCAGTTCGGCCAGGTCGCGCAGGTCGGCGCCGGCATGCTCCAGTCCGATGCGCACACCGCAACGGCGCCACAGCGCGGCGGCCGCGCGCAGCCGCTTCGGGCGCCGCAGAGCGCCTTCGACAAAGTCGAAGCTCAGGCAGCGCGGCCAACGCCGGGCGCCGCGCGCAGGCGTTGTTCTACCTCGGCGATGAAGCCCGCCGAGGCCAACGACGCCGCCGACACGTTGACGCAGCGCGGCAGACCATCACGATGCACGGCTTGAAGGGCCAGTGCCAGCGCGGCCAGATCCACCTGGGCCACGAGGCGGCAGCGCACGGCCATCGCCAGCCATGCACCGCGGCGGGCTCGTAGGGCCCTTGGGCATCGAGTTGCAGCCGTGTCGGACAGTCCAGGTGCAGCAAGGCTCCGTCCGGGCCGCGCACGGCGAATTCGGCCAACGCGACGCGTCCGCTCGGCAAGGCGTCGACGATCTGTGCGTGCCATTGCTGCTGGCCCTGCTGCGGACCCGGCGTTGCGGCCGCGCGTATTTCCAGGGCAAAGGGCCCGCTGCTTTCGGCCTGTGCCAAGGCGCGATCAGCCATCGACAGCGCGTCGGCGGCCGATCCGGCGTGCGGCAACTCGGCACCACCGATGACCAGCTCGGCCCCATGGTCCACCGTGGCCAGCGCGGAACGCAGCGCGTCCAGCAGCGAGCGGGCGGTTTCCGTGGCCATGCCAGGGGCCGGCAGGTACAGCGCGAAGTCGGCACCGTTGAGTCGGCCGGCCAGCGCCGCCTTGACCTTGCGCGGATAGCTCTGCAACACCTGCGCCAGGGCCGCCAGCAGGCGGTCGGTGGCCTCGTGGCCGATGCGCGCATTCATCGCATCCAGTCGGCGCAAGCGCACCAGCAGCAGGCCGGCGCCACGATGGCGTTCGCTGCC
This sequence comes from uncultured beta proteobacterium, assembly GCA_963837675.1. Taxonomy (GTDB): domain Bacteria; phylum Pseudomonadota; class Gammaproteobacteria; order Burkholderiales; family Burkholderiaceae_C; genus Rubrivivax. The sequence goes on from CAWIOH010000021.1 coordinate 60,125, forward strand.
CAACGCAGCCCCCAGCTGCGCGACGAACTGGCGGCGATTGAGCAAACCCGTCAGCGGCGTCGAGGTGCGCCTGAACACGCAGTTCGTTGAGCTGCGTCGCCTGGCTTTCGAACACCGACTGAAAGCGCCGCACCAGCGAATTCATGCCACGCGTCAGGCGCCGCAACTCGGGCACCTTAGGTTCGGCCGCGAGCACGAAGCGGCGTTCCTCCAGCGCCTGCGCCTGCGCCATCGTGGCGTCGAGCGGCCGCCGCCAGGCGCGCAAGGCCAGCGCGGCGAGGGCCGCGGACACCAGGCCGAGCAAGCCGAGCCCGCCGGCCATGCGCAGGCTGCCGGTCCACAGCGCATCGGTCGCCCAGGCGGACTGGCTCGACAACTGCACGCTGCCCGCAGGCGTCCGCCCTGCGACCAGCATGGCGAAACCGGGCGCTGCGGCGATGGGCAACAGATCGGCAAACCAGGCCGGCGCATGACCCGGCCGCGGCGGCACCTCGCGCTCGGAAACGCTGCTGCCGTCCGGGCGCAGCAAGCGCAGCCGCAACCACCGATCGGCATCGAATTGCGCCATCGCCGCCTGGCCCAGCCGAGCCGTCATCACCAAGCTGTGACGCCAGCAGCAGCGCGAGCCGCTTGGCAGCGTCTTCATTGCGCAGCTGCAACTCGTCCTGCAGCGACTGGCGCGCCAGCCATGTGTGCGTGACCCGCTGCCGACCAACGCGAACAGGAGCACGCCGAAGACCATCAACCAGACCTGGCGGATCAGGGTCATCATCGACGCCGATCTTCGCTCAAAAGAAGCCCTCCGCGCGGGCCTTGGCAATCACCTCGCGCCAGCGCGTCAGCCGCGCCGCCGGATCACCGGCGCCGACCGTGCCGACGCCCTGCCACAACCCGGCGCTGTTGAAGCTGAACACCGGCGTCAGGTCACCGCGCTGTGCGGCGGGCACGATCTCATCGACCAGGTTGTCCAGGATCAGGATCTCGCCGCCGTCGCTCGGGTAGTAGGCCAGCACCATGTGGGCCTGCACCCGCGCGTCGTCCAGCACCGCACGCACGTACACCAGCCGCAGCCGCGCCACCGGCATGCCGGCCGCCAGCAGGCTGAAGTATTTGGCGATCGCATAGTCCTCGCAGTCGCCCTGGCCCTTGTCCAGGGCTTCCAGCGGGCTGGCCCAATAGTCCACCTGGGCCCAGACCTGGCGGTCGTCGGCGAAGGCGATGTGCTGATTGAAGAATCGGTTGATGGTCTGCAGTTGCGCCAGCACTTTGCCGCTGCGCGCGGGACTCAGCAGCGGTGCCAGCTGGCGCATCGCCGATGCGGCGCGCGGGCCGGTCTGGGCCGCGCTGCGCAGCAAGCGCTCGATGTCGGCCGCCGCGGCGGCGGCACCCGCGCAAACCAGGCCCAGGGCCACGGCAACATGGCGCAGATGGCCGAACGTGGAGCGCCAGGACGTTGCGTGACGAATGGGCGACAAGGGGTCGGCAGGGCATCGGCCCGAAGCGCGCCGCTGGTGGTACAGGACCGCCTGGCGCTACCTCCCATCCATCGACCCTGCGGCGCCCGACTTGAGCCCCGCCCGCGGTGCCGGCGCGCCCTGACGTGCCAAGCGCACGCCGTGCGCCGCACCGATCCTATTTACGCTGCGGCGGCAGGTCGGTGCAGCTGCCGTGCGCCACCTCTGCTGCCATGCCGATGCTCTCGCCCAGTGTCGGGTGCGGGTGGATGGTCTTGCCGATGTCCACCTCGTCCGCGCCCATTTCGATCGCCAGCGCCACCTCGCCGATCATGTCGCCGGCATGCGTGCCGACGATGCCGCCGCCGAGGATGCGGTGTGTCTCGGCATCGAACAGCAGCTTGGTGAAGCCCTCGTCGCGGCCGTTGGCGATGGCCCGGCCCGAGGCCGTCCACGGGAACAGCCCCTTCTTCAGCTTGATACCCTTGGCCTTGGCCTCGTCTTCGGTCAGGCCGACCCAGGCGACCTCGGGGTCGGTGTAGGCCACGCTCGGGATGACGCGCGCGTCGAACAGCGCCTTGCTGTCGCCCGCAGCCACTTCGGCCGCGACATGCGCCTCGTGCACCGCCTTGTGCGCCAGCATCGGCTGGCCGACGATGTCGCCGATGGCGAAGATGTGCGCCACGTTGGTGCGCATCTGCGCATCCACGGGAATGAAACCGCGCTCGTTGACCGCCACACCGGCCTTGTCGGCGCCGATCTTCTTGCCGTTCGGGCTGCGGCCCACCGCCTGCAGCACCAGGTCGTAAAGCTGTGGCTCCTGCGGCGCGCTCTCGCCTTCGAAATTCACAAGGATGCCGTCGGCCGTGGCCTTGGCACCCACGGTCTTGGTCTTCAGCATGATGTGGTCGAAGCGCGGCGCATTCATCTTCTGCCACACCTTGACCAGGTCGCGGTCGGCGCCCAGCATCAGGCCGTCGAGCATCTCGACCACGTCCAGGCGCGCGCCGAGCGTCGAATACACCGTGCCCATCTCCAGGCCGATGATGCCGCCGCCGACGATGAGCATGCGCTTCGGTGTGTCGCGCAGTTCCAGCGCGCCGGTCGAATCGACGATGCGCGGGTCGTCGGGCAGGAAGGGCAGGCGCATCGCCTGCGAGCCGGCGGCGATGATGCATTGCCTGAAGCGCACGGTCTGCGCCTTGCCGGTCTTGTCCTGGGCGTCGCCGCTGGTCTCCTCGACCTGCAGGTGGTACGGATCGAGAAAGCTGCCGTAGCCGCGCAGCACCGTCACCTTGCGCATCTTGGCCATCGCGCCGAGACCACCGGTGAGCTTGCCCACCACCTTGTTCTTGTGCGCCAACAACTTGGCCGTGTCCACCGTGGGCGCGGCGAAGCTGACACCCAGTGCAGCGAAATGCTTCACCTCGTCCATCACTGCCGCCACGTGCAGCAGCGCCTTGCTGGGAATGCAGCCGACGTTGAGGCAGACGCCGCCGAGTGCGGCGTAACGCTCGACCAGCACCACCTTCATGCCCAGATCGGCGGCGCGGAAGGCCGCGGAATAGCCCCCCGGGCCGGCGCCGAGCACGAGCATGTCGCATTCCAGATCGGCCCCGCCCGCATGGCTCGGGGCCGGTCCCGGGGCGGCAGGCGTCGGCGCAGGCTTTGCACTCTCGCCCTTCGACGGCGAGGGCTGGCGGCGAGGACCCGGCCGGCGCCGCCTCGGCCTCGAGCATCAGCAGCAAGCTGCCTTGGTTGACGGTGTCGCCGATCTTAACCTTCAGCTCCTTGACCACGCCGGCGCTGGGCGACGGGATCTCCATCGAGGCCTTGTCGCTTTCCACCGTGACCAGGCTCTGTTCGGCCTTGATGGCATCGCCGGCCTTGACCAGCAGCTCGATCACGGCAACGTCCTTGAACTCGCCGATGTCCGGAACCTTCACTTCGATGAGTGGCATGTTCCGTTCCCCTTAGAGCAACACACGGCGGAAGTCCGCCAGGATCGCGCCGAGATAGGCATTGAAGCGCGCCGCGGCGGCACCGTCCACCGCGCGGTGGTCCCAGCTCAGGCTCAAGGGCAGCATCAGGCGCGGCTGGAAGGCCTCATTGCCGTCCCAGCGCGGCTCGATGTTGCTGCGGCACACACCCAGGATCGCGACCTCGGGCGCGTTGATGATCGGCGTGAAGTAGCGCCCGCCGATGCCGCCCAGCGAGCTGATCGAGAAGCACCCGCCGGCCATGTCGTTCGGCCCGAGCTTGCCGTCGCGCGCCTTCTTCGCCAGCTCGCCCATCTCCTGGCTGATCTGCAGCACGCCCTTCTTGTCGGCGTCCTTGATCACCGGCACCATCAGGCCGTTCGGCGTGTCGGCGGCGAAGCCAATGTGGAAGTACTGCTTCAGCACCACCTCTTCGCCGTCGAGCGAGGCGTTGAACTCGGGGAACTTCTTCAGCGCCGCGACGCAGGCCTTGATGAGGAAGGCGAGCATCGTCACCTTGACGCCCGACTTCTCGTTTTCCTTGTTCGTCGCGACGCGGAAGGCTTCCAGCTCGGTGATGTCGGCATCGTCGTGGTTGGTGACATGCGGGATCACCACCCAGTTGCGATGCAGGTTGGCGCCGCTGATCTTCTTGATGCGGCTCAACGGCTTGCGCTCGACGCTGCCGAACTTGGTGAAATCGACCTGCGGCCAGGGCAGCAGGCCCGGCATCGCGCCGCCGGTTGCTGCCGCCGTGGCCTTGGGTGACGCTGCAGTCGGCGACCACGCCTTTGACGAAGGACTGAACGTCCTGCTGCGTGATGCGGCCCTTCGGTCCGCTGCCCTTGACCTGGTCCAGCGGCACGCCGAGTTCACGTGCAAAGCGACGGATCGACGGCGAGGCATGCGGCAACGATGCACTGGGCGCGTCGGGTGCATGGGCGGCACGACGGCGGCCGCCGGGCCGGCCTCGGCCGATGCCGTCAGCGCCTGGGCGCGGAGCCGGCGGCGCAGGGCGCGTCGCGGCGGCCGGCGCTGCGCTACCGGCTGCCGTCTCGATCACGGCGATCACCGTGCCTTTCGACACCTTGTCGCCGAGCTTGACCTTCAGCTTCCCTCAGCACGCCGGCGTGCGAAGAAGGGATTTCCATCGAAGCCTTGTCCGATTCCACCGTGATCAGGCTCTGCTCGACGGCAATGGTGTCTCCGGGCTGGGCCAGCAACTCGATGACGGCGACCTCGTCGAAGTCGCCGATGTCTGGCACGACGATATCCACCTTGCCACCGCCCGCCGCGGCTTGGGTGCCGGGGCTGCTGCGGCCGGCGCGGCAGCCGGTTGCAGGTGCAGGCGCAGGCAGGCGCAGCAGCAGGCGCAGGTGCAGCATCAGGCGCCTGATGCGGCGCCGGCCGCCTCCAGAAGCAGCAACAAGGAGCCTTCGCCCACCTTGTCGCCGAGCTTGACCTTCAGCTCCTTGACCACGCCGGCATGCGAGGAAGGAATTTCCATCGACGCCTTGTCGCTTTCCACCGTCACCAGCGACTGCTCCACCTTCACCGTGTCGCCGGCCTTGACCAGCAGTTCGATGACCTCGACCTTGTCGAAATCGCCGATGTCCGGCACCTTGACTTCCACCATGGCCATGTCCGTCTCCTCGTTTTGTTGTGCGGGTGTTCAGGCGTACAGCGGATTGGTGCGTTCGGCATCGATGCCGTACTTCTTGATCGCGTCGGCCACCTTGGCCACAGGCATGGCGCCGTCGTCGGCCAGCGTCTTCAGCGCGGCCACGACGATGTAATGCCGGTCGATCTCGAAGTGCTCGCGCAACTTGCCGCGGAAGTCGCTGCGCCCGAAGCCGTCGGTGCCCAGCACCATGAAACTCGGCCCTTGGGGATAAAGGCGCGGATCTGCTCGGCGTAGTTCTTCATGTAGTCGGTGGACGCAATCACCGGCCCGGCATGCTTGTCCAGTTGTTGCGTAACGAAGGGCACGCGCGGCTTGCCGGTCGGGATGCAGCAAGTTCCAGCGTTCGCAGTCCTGCCCGTCGCGCGTCAGCTCATTGAAGCTCGGGCAACTCCAGACGTTGGCGGCCACGCCCCAGTCCTGGGCCAGCAGTTCGCGTGCGGCCTGTGATTCGCGCAGGATGGTGCCGCTGCCCAGCAGGTTGACCACACGGTGACTTCTTGCCGCCTTCTCCCTGTTGCAGCAGGTACATGCCCTTGATGATCTGCTCCTCGGTACCAGCCTGCAGCCCCGGCATCGGGTAGTTCTCGTTCAGCAGCGTCAGGTAGTAGTAGACGTTGTCCTGCTTTTCCACCATGCGCTTCAAGCCATGGTGCAGGATCACAGCCACCTCGTGCGCAAACGTCGGGTCGTAGCTGATGCAGTTGGGAATGGTGCCGGCCAGGATGTGGCTGTGGCCGTCCTCGTGTTGCAGGCCCTCGCCGTTGAGCGTGGTGCGACCGCTGGTGCCGCCGAGCAAGAAGCCACGCGCCTGCATGTCGCCGGCGGCCCAGGCCAGGTCGCCGATGCGCTGGAAGCCGAACATCGAGTAGTAGACGTAGAACGGCACCATGATGCGGTTGTTGGTGCTGTAGCTGGTGGCGGCAGCGATCCAGCTGCTCATGCCGCCGGGCTCGTTGATGCCTTCCTGCAGCACCTGGCCGGCCTTGTCCTCGCGGTAGTACATCACCTGTTCCTTGTCCACCGGCGTGTACTTCTGCCCATCGGGGTTGTAGATGCCGATCTGCCGGAACAGGCCTTCCATGCCGAAGGTGCGTGCCTCGTCGACCAGGATCGGCACAACCCGCGGGCCCAGCGCCTTGTCGCGCAACAGCTGGGTCAGGAAGCGCACGAAGGCTTGCGTGGTGCTGATCTCGCGGCCCTCGGCGGTGGCATCGAGCACCGCCTTGAATGTCTCCAGCGATGGCACGGTGAAATGCTCGTCGGCCTTGACGCGGCGCTTCGGCAGGTAGCCGCCCAGCGCCTGGCGCCGCTCGTGCAGGTACTTCATCTCCGGCGTGTCGTCGGCCGGCTTGTAGAACGGGATGTTCGGCAGGTCCTTGTCGGGGATCGGGATGTTGAAACGATCGCGGAAGAAGCGGATGTCGTCGTCGCTGAGCTTCTTCGTCTGGTGCGCGGTGTTCTTGCCCTCGCCGGCGCTGCCCATGCCCCAGCCCTTGACCGTCTTGATCAGCAGCACCGTGGGTTGGCCCTGGTGGCCGTTGGCGGCGTGGAAGGCGGCATGCACCTTCTGCGCGTCATGCCCACCGCGGCGCAGGTTCCAGATGTCCTTGTCGCTCATGTGCGCCACCATCTCCAGCGTGCGCGGGTCACGGCCGAAGAAGTTCTTGCGCACGAAGGCGCCGTCGTTGGCCTTGAAGGCCTGGTAGTCGCCGTCCAGCGTGTCCATCATCAGCTTGCGCAGCGCGCCGTCCTTGTCGCGCGCCAGCAGCGGGTCCCAGTTGCTGCCCCAGATCAGCTTGATGACGTTCCAGCCGCTGCCGCGGAATTCGCCTTCCAGTTCCTGGATGATCTTGCCGTTGCCGCGCACCGGGCCATCCAGCCGCTGCAGGTTGCAGTTAATGACGAAGACCAGGTTGTCCAGGTTTTCGCGCGCCGCCAGGCCGATCGCGCCCAGGCTCTCGGGCTCATCCATCTCGCCGTCGCCGCAGAAGACCCAGACCTTGCGCTTGGCCGTGTCGGCAATGCCGCGCGCGTGCAGGTACTTCAGGAACCGCGCCTGGTAGATCGCCATCAGCGGGCCCAGCCCCATCGACACGGTCGGAAACTGCCAGAACTCCGGCATCAGCTTCGGGTGCGGATAGCTGCACAATCCCTTGCCGCCGACTTTCCTGGCGGAAGTTCAGCAACTGCTCCTCGCTCAGCCGCCCTTCCATGTAAGCGCGGGAATAAATGCCGGGAGCGCTGTGCCCCTGGATGTAGAGCAGGTCGCCACCATGATCTTCGCTGTCGGCGTGCCAGAAATGGTTGAAGCCGGCAGCGAACATGTGCGCCACTGAGGCAAAGGTGCTGATGTGCCCGCCCAGGTCACCGCCGTCGGCCGGGTGCAGGCGGTTGGCCTTGACCACCATCGCCATCGCGTTCCAGCGCATGTAGGCGCGCAGGCGGCCTTCGAGTTCGAGGTTGCCGGGGCTGCGCTGCTCGTCCTCGGGCTCGATGGTGTTGACGTAGCCGGTGGTCGCCGAGAACGGCATGTCGATGCCCGACTGGCGTGCTTCTTCGATCAGTTCTCCAGCAGGAAGTGGGCACGCTCGCCGCCTTCGGCCTGGATCGCCGCGCCGAGCGCGTCCAGCCATTCGCGGGTTTCCTGGGCATCGGCGTCAAGGGCGGCTGCCGCTCTTCGAATCGGGCATTGCGGACATGACTTTGTCTCCTGTCTATTGTTGAAAGGCCATTCTTGCAGTTCGGCGCGAGTGTCCCACAAAGCGTGGCCATTTCAAATGATAGATGTGTCGTTTCACATACTGCAATTCGATGCGCACTTTGTCGATGCCGGCCAAGCTTCGCCCACGCCTCGGATAATCGCGGACCATATGTCTGCGACTTCGCCCAACCCCAGCCATCCGAACTCGGCCTGGGCGCGCTTGCGTCGACTGCTGGGCAGCTGGTGGCTCGGCAGTCGGCATCGCGGCAGGATCGGTTCGTCACGCTGGCGCCGCTGGTGTCGGTGCTGTTGTTCCTGGCGGCGATCATCTCGGCCTTCTGGTATCTGCGCAACGAAGAAATCGAACGCGAGACCGAATCGCTGAAGCGCGACACCGAGATCGCGCAACAGCAGATCCGATTGCATTTGATCGAGAACCAGGAGCAACTGGTGCGCATTGCCAGCGAGCTGGTCAAACGCGAGACCGACGTCGATGACTTCACGGGCCAGGCGATGAGCTTCGTGCGCGAGCGCCCGACGATCACGCAGATCGCCTGGCTCGACCAGAACCGCAAGCGCAAGGCCGTGCGCTGGGCCTCGCTGTACCGTGAGGAAAGCGCTGCCGGCAGCGACACCGCCAACCCGTCGATGCCGCAGCCCCGTTTGCGCAACGAGGCCGAAGTGGCCTTCGTGCAGGCACGCGACATGCGCCAGCCCGTCCTATTCGCGGCCTTTCATCGACAGCGTCGGCGCCTCCGTGTTCCAGATGCAGGTGCCGCTGGTGGCGCGCAACACCTTCAGTGGCACGCTTGCTGGTGGAGTATTCGGTCGAATCCTTGCTGCGCCATTTCGTCGCGCCGGACGTCTCGCGGCGCCATGCCATGGCCGTGGTCGATGACCAGCAGCAGGTGCTGGCCAGCACCGTGGCGCAGATGCCGGGGCAAGCGAGACGCAGTCCGCCGATCATCTATGAACTGCCGCTGGCGCCGACCGTCAACGGCCTGCTGCTACGCGGCCAGGGTTATCGCACCTCCATCGGGCTGATCAGCAATACCTTGTTCTGGATGGTCGTGGCAATGTCGGTGCTGACGGTGTGGATGCTGCTGGGCAGCTGGCGCCACCTGCGCCGCCGCGCGCAGATCCAGACCGCGCTGGTGCAGGAAACCAACTTCCGCCGTGCGATGGAAAACTCGATGCTCACCGGCATGCGGGCGATGGACCTGGAGGGCCGCATCACCTACGTCAACGCTGCGTTCTGCGCAATGACCGGCTTTTCCGAAGCCGCGCTGATCGACCAGGCGCCGCCCTATCCCTTACTGGCCGCACGACCGCATCGACGAGAACACGCGGCTGCTGCAGCAGGAACTCAGCGGTCGAAGCCCGGCCGGCGGCATCGAGGTGCGCGTGATGCGCAAGGATGGCTCGCTGTTCGACGCGCGCATGTACGTCTCGCCGCTGATCGACCCGCGCGGGCAGCAGACCGGCTGGATGACATCGATGACCAACATCACCGAGGCCAAGCGCATTCGCGACCAGCTATCGGCGTCGCACGAACGCTTCACCACCGTGCTCGAAGGGCTCGACGCCTCGGTGTCGGTGCTGTCCGTGCCGCAGGGCGAACTGCTGTTCGCCAACCGCTCGTACCGCCTGTGGTTCGGCGCCGATGCCGGTGGCCATGCGCTGCTGACCGGCGACGCCGACGCGGTCGGCCTACGTGCCCGACGCCGAGGATCTCGAGCGATGGCATGGCCGGCCTGCCGGAGCAGGACATCGCCGAATCGGGCGCCGACCCGCGCGAGGTCTTCGTCGCGCAGCTGCAGAAATGGTTCGACGTGCGCTCGCGCTACCTGCAATGGACCGACGGCCGCCTGGCGCAGATGCTCATCGCCACCGACATCACCGCACGGCTGCGCGCCGAGGAACAGGCCGCGCAGCAGGCCGAGCGTGCCCAGGTGACGAGCCGGCTGGTGACGATGGGCGAAATGGCCTCGTCGGTGGCACACGAGCTGAACCAGCCGCTGACGGCCATCACCAACTACTGCAACGGCATGGTCTCGCGCGTCGATGCTGATTCGATTGCCAAGGCCGACCTGGTGGCCGCGCTGCGCAAGACCGCGCGCCAGGCCGAGCGCGCCGCGATGATCATCCGCCGCATCCGCGAGTTCGTGAAGAAGAGCGAGCCGCAGCGCCAGCCGGCGCATGCGCGGCAGATCGTCGAGGACGCGGTCGAGCTGGCCAGCATCGAACTGCGTCGCCGCAATGTCGCCATCCGCACCTATGTGCGCGCAGCGGTTGCCGATGCTCGAGGTCGATCCGATCCTGATCGAGCAGGTGCTGATGAACCTGCTGAAGAACGCCGCCGAGGCCATCGACAGCGCGCAGATGCCGGCGTCGCGTCGCAGCATCGAGCTGCGCGTGGTGCCGCGACACACGCCCGAGGAAGGCGGCGTCATCGAGTTCAGCGTCACCGACATGGGCCCGGGCCTGCAGGACGAAGTCATCGCCCGGCTGTACGAAGCCTTCTTCTCGACCAAGGCCGAGGGCCTGGGTATCGGGCTGTCCTTGTGCCGCAGCATCGTCGAGTCGCACCGCGGCCGGATGCGTGCGCAGAACCTCTACAATGCCGGCTCCGTTTCAGGGTGCCGCTTTGCCTTCACCCTGCCCGTCGAAGTGGCGGCCCGCGGCGAGCCGGCCTCGCCACCGCAGACGCCAAGCCCGACACCCAACCCAAATCCACCGTGACGTCCTGATGAGCTTGATTCCAAAGAAGGGCACGGTCTATGTCGTCGATGACGACGAGGCGGTGCGTGATTCGCTGCAATGGTTGCTCGAGGGCAAGGACTACCGCGTCAAGTGCTTCGATTCATCCGGAATCCTTCCTGTCGCGCTTCGATCCGCGCGAGGTGGCCTGCCTGATTGCCGACATCCGCATGGAAGGCATGAGCGGGCTCGAACTGCAGGACCGTCTGCTCGAGCGCAAGAGCCCTCTGCCGGTGGTCTTCATCACCGGCCACGGCGACGTGCCGATGGCGGTGACGACGATGAAGAAGGGCGCGATGGATTTCATCGAAAAGCCCTTCAAGGAAGAAGAACTGCTGGGCCTGGTCGAGCGCATGCTCGAAGAGGCGCGCAACGCCTTCAGCCTGCACCAGGAGCAGGCCAGCCGCGATGCTCTGCTGTCGCGGCTGACGACGCGCGAGGCCCAGGTGCTGGAGCGCATCGTCGCCGGGCGGCTGAACAAGCAGATCGCCGACGACCTGGGCATCAGCATCAAGACGGTGGAAGCGCACCGCGCCAATATCATGGAAAAGCTCAATGCCAACACCGTGGCCGACTTGCTGAAGATTGCGCTGGGCGCGCAGACAGCGCGCTTGATCGCGCCGCTGCGAGCGCTGAGCAGCTTCCGCTGAGCCCGACGCGAGGATGACGGCGACATTCATCGACGGCACGGCGCTGTCGCGCACACTGCGCGCTGAAGTCGGCGAGCGCGCTCGCACGGCTGACGGCTGCCGGCCGCCGCTCCGGGCCTGGCGGTGATCCTGGTCGGCGACGATCCGGCCAGCGCCGTTTACGTGCGCAACAAGGTCAAGGCCTGCGCGGAGCATGGCCTGCGCAGCGTGCTCGAAACCTACCCCGCCGCGATGACCCAGGCCGAGCTGCTGGCGCGCGTGGCGGCGCTGAACGCCGATGCGCGCATCCACGGCGTGCTGGTGCAGATGCCGTTGCCGCGGCACATCAATGCGCAGGCGGTGATCGCCGCCATCGACCCGCGCAAGGATGTCGATGGTTTCAGCGTGCACTCGGCCGGTCAGTTGATGACCGGCCTGCCGGGGCTGCGCCCGGCCACACCTTACGGCTGCATGAAATTGATCGAGAGCACCGGGCTGCCCATCAAGGGCAAGCATGCGGTGGTCATCGGCCGCAGCAACACGGTCGGCAAGCCGATGGCCTTGCTGCTGCTGCAGGCCAATGCCACCGTCACGGTGTGCCACAGCGCCACACCGGAGCTGGCGCGGCACACGCGCGAAGCCGACATCGTCGTCGCTGCGGTCGGCCGCCGCGGCACGCTCACGGCCGACATGGTCAAGCCCGGTGCCATCGTCATCGACGTCGGCATGAACCGCAATGAGCAGGGCAAACTCTGCGGCGACGTCGATTTCGACGGCGTGCGCGACGTGGCCGGCTGGATCACGCCGGTGCCGGGCGGTGTCGGGCCGATGACGATCACGATGCTGCTGGTCAACACGCTGGATGCCGCCGAGCGTGCCAACGCCTGATTTGACCAGCGACGCCGCCAACCCGCTGCTGCAGCCGCTGGGCGTGCCGGCCTACGACCGCATCGAACCCGGCCATGTCCTGCCAGCCATCGAGTGGCTGGTTGCGGCGGCGGATGCGGCGCTGGAGCAGGCGGTCGACGATGCCGTCGCGCCCGACTATGACAAGCTGTCGTGCAGCCTCGACGTGCCGATCGAGCGCCTCGGCCGCGCCTGGAGCGCGGTGACGCACCTGAACGAGGTGGCGGACTCCCCCGCCTTGCGCGCCGCCTACAACCGGATGCTGCCGCGCGTCACCGATTTCCTTACCCGCCTGGGCGCGGACGAGCGGCTGTACCGCAAGTACCGCGGCGTCGCCGCGACCACCCACGGCGACGCGCGGAGGCGCGCCTTGCAGAACACGCTGCGCGATTTCGTGCTCGGCGGCGCCGAGTTGCAAGGCGCGGCGCGTGGGCGCTTCGCGCAGATCCAGGCGCGCGCAGCCGAACTGCGCCAGCGTTTCGCCGAGAACGCGCTCGACGCCAACGACGCCTTCAGCCTGACGGTCGGCCCCGAAGAGATGGCCGGCGTTCCCGACGACGTGCTCGCGGCCACGCGTGTCGAAGGCGGCCATCGCCTGACGTTGCAGGAGCCCTGCTACTTCCCGACGATGCAGACGGCCCACAGCCGCGCCCTGCGCGAGCGGCTGTACCGCGCCTACATCACCCGCGCCAGCGAATTCGGCGAGCCCCGGTTCGACAATTCCGCGGTGATGCGCGAACTCATCGAGCTGCGCCAGGAAGAGGCCGAGCTGCTTGGCTATGCCAGCTTTGCCGAGCTGTCGCTGGTGCCGAAGATGGCCGATTCGCCGGCCAGGGTGCGGCATTTCCTCGACGAGCTGGTGGGCCACGCGCGGCCCTTCGCCGAGCTCGAACTGGCCGACCTGCGCGACTTCGCTGCGCGCGAGCTGGCGCTGACCGACCTGCAGCCCTGGGACATGGCCTTCGCCGCCGAGAAGCTGAAGCAGTCGCGCCACGCCTTCAGCAGCAACGAGTTGCGCGCCTACTTTCCCGAAGCGCAGGTGATCGGCGGCCTGTTCCAGATCGTGCAGACGATGTTCGAGGTGCAGATCCAGGCCGAGCCGGCGCCGGTGTGGCACGACAGCGTGCGCCACTACAGCGTCAAGCGCGCCGGCACGGCCATCGGGCACTTCTACCTCGACCTGTATGCACGGCCCGGCAAACGTTCGGGCGCCTGGATGGATGATGCGCAGCAGCGTTGGCGGCGGCCCGACCATGGCGCATTGCAGCTGCCGGTGGCGCTGCTGGTATGCAACTTCGCCGCACCAACGCTGCAGGACGGCCGCTGGGTGCCCTGCCTGCTGTCGCACGACGACCTGACCACACTGTTCCATGAGTTCGGCCATGGTCTGCACCATCTGCTCACCCTGGTCGAGGATTTGCCGGTATCCGGCATCAATGGCGTCGAGTGGGACGCGGTCGAACTGCCGAGCCAGTTCATGGAGAATTTCTGCTGGGAATGGCCCGTGCTGCAGCGCTTGAGCGCGCATGCGGTCACCGGCGAGGCACTGCCGCGCGCCCTGTTCGACAAGCTGCATGGCGCGAAGAACTTCCACAGCGGGCTGCGCATGCTGCGCCAGCTCGAATACTCGCTGTTCGACCTGCGCATCCACAGCGAGGCCGGCGCAGCGGCGCGGCTCGACCGCATCGCCGCCGCGGTGCACGCGCAGGTGGCGGTGCTGCCGGCCGCACCGTTCAACCGCTTTGCGCACAGTTTTTCACACATCTTCGACGGCGCCTACGGTGCCGGCTTCTACAGCTATGCCTGGGCTGAAGTACTGTCGGCCGATGTCTGGAGCGCGTTCGAGGAAGCCGGCGTGTTCGACCCCGAAACGGGTCGACGCTATCGCCAGAGCATCCTCGAGGTGGGCGGCAGCCGCAGCGCGATGGACAACTTCATGGCCTTTCGCGGACGCGAGCCGCGCATCGACGCGTTGCTGCGCCACCAGGGCATGGTCTGAAGCCCCCGTTGCGACTTGCTGCGCGACCTTGAGCGAGATTGTTGCCATGCGACAGATCCCTTCATCCACGTTGCGGCCCGGGCCTTCGCGCCGGCCCGCACCGGGCTGCTGGCGCGCGCTGCTGCTGTGCCTGAGCCTGCCGGCGGCGGCTCTGTACAAGGTGGTCGGGCCCGACGGGCGCATCACCTACACCGATCGGCCCCCGGCCGACGGCGGTGGGCGCGTCAGCACGGTGGGCGGCGCGGGCGGCGAGAGCAATGTTGTCGAGAGCAACCCGCAGGATCGGCTGCCGCTGAGCCTGCGCCAGACCGCCGAGCGCTACCCGGTGACGCTGTACACCGCCAAGCGATTGCTCGCCCTGCGAAGAGGGGCGGCAGCTGCTGCTGCAGCGTGGCGTGCCCTTCACCGAGAAGCGGGTTGCCAGTGACGACGATGCGGACGCGCTGCAGCGCGCCATCGGTGTGCGCACCGTGCCGTCGCTGACCATCGGCGCGCAGGTGCTGCGCGGCCTGTCGCAACCGGAGTGGAGCGCCTATCTTGATGCCGCCGGCTACCCGCGCGAATCGAGCCTGCCGCGCGGCTGGCAGCCCGCGTCGAAGCGACGCCACTGGTCGCGCCGGCCGCGCCGCGCACGACGGCTCGGCGCCGGCGCGCGCCGCGACGGCATCGGCGCCGGCGGCGGCGCCCGCGAGCCCGCTGCCGGCGACGCCGTCCGGACTGCGCTTCTGATCGAACGCCAGCGCCGCCTTCGCGGCGCCCGAGGAAACCGCGCTGCGCATCGCACCGGGTCAGCGGCGGGCTTCGAGCAACGCCGCTGCGCCCTCGGCCTCGTCACCGCCGGGCAGCCGCCGCGCCAGCCACGAGCCCGAAGCCACTGCCGCGCCCATGAGCCAGAACAGCGCCGCCGCGCCCAGCGCCGTGCCGGCCGCGCCGAAGACCAGCGGCATCGCGGTACTGGAGGCGTTCATCACCATCGAGCGCAAGGCGATGGCTTCGCCATGCCGCCCTTCGGGCGTTAGTTGGTGCAGCGTGGACATGATCATCGGCTGCACCGCGCCCAGGCTCAAGCCGAGCAGCACCGCGCAGCCACCCATCACCCAGGGCGAATGCGCCAACGGGTACAGCGAGAACACTGCGCCAGTGCCGAGCATCGCCGCGCGCAGCACCCTGACCTGCTGCATGCGATGCGCCCACAACGGAATCAGCAGGCGCACGGCGCTGATGGCCAGCGTGAAGGTGCCCAGGATCAGGCCGATGGTGCTGGCGGAAAAGCCGCGCTGGAAGCCCAGGATCGGCACCGCGAAGGCGTGCACGTCCCAGCAAGCCGACAGCAACCAGTTGACGCCCAGCAGCCGCTGCATGCCGGGGGCGGCCAGCAGCTCACGCGCACGCCGCGGTGCCGCGTCCGGCGCGCGCGGTGCAGGCACCGGCTCGCGCGGAATGCGCCGCGAGCACCACCAGGTCAGCAGCGGCAGCGCCAGCAGCAGCAGATACGCCGCGCGGAAGCCGCCGGCATCGATCATCAGCCCGGCCGCCACCGGGCCGATGACATTCGACAACGACGGCGCGATGCCCAGCCAGCTGAACATGCGCACACCTCTGCGTGCTGTCGCGCACCGCCTGGCCGGCGCTGCGCTGGATGACGATCAGGCCCATGTTGGCGCCGCTGCCGACGAACACCGCCGACACGCACAGCACGCCGAATTTCAGCTCGCTGCCGACAAAGGTGGACCCCAGCGCGAGCATGGCGCCGAACAGCGCCAGGCCGACGGCGATGCGCACCGGCCGGTGGTAGCCCAGGCGGTCGGCCATGCGCCCGGCCGGCAGCGACAGCAGCACCGGCGCCGCGGCGTACAAGGCCAGCAGCACGCCCACGCTCCAGGCACTGTGGCCGTCGCGCAGCGCCTGCAACGGTGCCGCCATGCGCACGCCGGCCATGGTGGCATGCAGCCCGATCTGGCCGACGATCAGCGCCAGCAGCAGCTGGCTGAACCGGGCGCGCGACGGACTCTCGGCCTCAGGCACGCGGCGCCTCCCCCGCGGTGCCGGCCGCCTCGCCCTCGGCGACGCCGGGCAGCAGCTGCAGCGCCCGCGCCTCGGGCAGCGCCTCCACCGACCTCAGCCGCCGCGTCATGACCTGCGTCCGGGTCTGCGCCTGGTCGATGGTGTTCGTGGCTTCCTGCAGCTTCTTGCGCGTCCTGGCCAGCACATCGCCGAACTTGCCGAACTCGGTCTTCACCGCGCCCAGCACCTCCCAGACCTCGGCGCTGCGCTTTTCCAGCGCCAGCGTGCGAAAGCCCATCTGCAAGCTGGTCAAGGTCGCCAGCAGCGTGGTCGGCCCGGCGAGCATCACCTTGAACTCGCTTTGCATCGCCTGCACCAGGCCGGGCCGCCGCAGTATCTCGGCGTAGAGGCCTTCGGTGGGCACGAACAGGATGGCGAAATCGGTGGTGTGCGGCGGCGCGATGTACTTGTCGCGAATGGTGCGCGCCTCCAGCCGCAGTCGCGTGTCGATGCCCTTGGCGGCCGCTTCCATGGCGGTCAGGTCGGCCCGCTCCTGCGCGTCGAGCAGGCGCTCGTAGTCCTCGCGCGGAAACTTCGCGTCGATCGGCAGCCACAGCGGCGCGCCATCGTCGCGTTGGCCCGGCAGGCGGATCGCGAACTCCACGCGCTCGCTGCTGCCCGGCACGGTGGCCACGTGGGTGGCGTATTGCTCCGGCGTGAAGACCTGCTCCAGCAACCCGCCGAGCTGCACCTCGCCGAAGATGCCGCGTGTCTTGACGTTGGTCAGCACGCGGTTCAGCGAGCCGACGTCGCGCGCCAGCGTCTGCATCTCGCCCAGGCCCTTGTGCACCTGTTCCAGCCGCTCGGCCACCTGCTTGAAGCTTTCGCCCAGGCGCTGTTCCAGCGTGGCGTGCAGCTTTTCATCGACCGTCGCGCGCATCTGCTCGAGCTTCTTCTCGTTGCCCTCCTGCAGCGCGGCGAGCTTGCTTTCCACCGCGGCCCGCACTTCACCCAAGCGGCGCTCGTTGCCTTCCGACAGCACGCGCAATTGTTCGCCGACGCTTTCGGACAAGCGCTTGAAGGCGGCGTCCTGCGCGTCGCGCGCGGCCAGCGTCTGCTGCGCCTGGGCGCGGCCCGCCGCCGCCAGCGTCTCGCCGCTGTGCTGTTGCATCGCGGCCATCTGCGCACGAAAGGCCTCGATCTGTTCGTGCTGCGACCGCGCGGTGTCGCCGCCGTGCTGCAGCAGCGCCTGCTGGAACAAGCCCAGGGTGCTGCCGAGCTCCTGGCGCGTGCCGCTGGCGCTGCCCTGCACTTCGCCGCGCAGCTCACGTTCCAGGCGTTCGGCATCGCGGCGCGCCGCAGCCTGGAGGGTCTCGCCCAGGGCCTGCAAAGGCCTGTCGTCGGTCCGCCGCAAAAGCAGCCACAGCTGCAGCAACACGATCAGCGCCAGCAGCGCCGCGATCCACCATTCACCCATGCGGGTGATTGTCTCAGGCCGATGGCGCCGCCTCGGCCCCGCACCGGCTCAAGCCCGGCACTGCACCGTGGCCTGAGCCTGGTTGTCGGGCATGCCTTCGAGCCAGTTGCCGACCTGCTGCAACCACAGCGTGGCAGGGTTGTCCTCGGGCTGCGGCGGGGCGTAGCGCTGCGCCTGACGCAGCACGACGTAGCCCTGGCCACAGAGCCGTGCCGCCTCGGCCCGGAGTTCCGCCAGGCTGCTGCCGCGCAGTTCGTAGGCCGGCAGCGCATCGCCGGTGCCAAGGGTGCGCACCTGCGGGCCCGAGCAGCCGGTCAGGCCCAGCAGCAGGGTAGCGAGCATCAATGATCTGGACGGCATGATCGTCTCCGCGCGGACACACCCTGGATATTCTGTCCAGGATCGCCGCAGCAGCAGGCGCGGAGCAAGCCGGGCAAAGCCGCGCCAGTTCGCCGCACGATCAGCCGGCGCGCAGCACCTGCGGATTCAGCGCGGTCGGCGGCGCACCGGGATGCGCGCCCGCACCCAGCGCGGCGATCAGGTTGTCCGCCGCCAGCTGAGCCATCGCGCGCCGCGTCGGCAGGCTGGCGCTGGCGATGTGCGGCGTCAGCACCACGTTCGGCAGGCTCAGCAACGCCGGGTGCAAAAGCGGTTCGCCTTCGAAGACATCCAGGCCGGCGGCCGCGATGCGCCGCTGGCGCAAGGCTTCGGCCAACGCTGCGTCATCGACGATGCCACCGCGCGCGATGTTGGTCAGTGTCGCCGTGGGCTTCATCAGCGCCAGTTCCGGCGCGCCGATGGCGTGGTGCGATGCCGCCCCATAGGGCAGGACCAGCATCAGGTGGTCGGCTTCGCCGAGCAATTGCGACTTGCTTACGTAGCGCGCACCGAGCTTCGCCTCGACCGCCGCGGCGAGGCGCGACCGGTTGTGATAGATCACGCGCATGCCGAAGCCCAAGGCGCCGCGCCGCGCGATCGCCTGACCGATGCGGCCCATGCCCAGGATGCCCAAGGTCGCGCCGAACACGTCGGCACCGGCGAACATGTCGTGGCCCCAGCGCGTCCAGCGCCCGGCGCGCAGGAAATGTTCGCTCTCGGCAATGCGCCGCGCTGCGGCCATCATCAGCGCGAAGCCGAAATCGGCGGTGGTTTCGGTCAGCACATCGGGCGCATTGCTGACCAGCACGCGGCGCGCGGTGCAGGCCTCGACATCGATGTTGTTGTAGCCCACCGCCATCGAGCACACCGCGCGCAGCCGCGGGCAGGCGTCGAGCAGCTTCAGGTCGATGCTTTCCGTGCCGGTGACGAAGACCCCGTCACTGCCCTGCAGACGCCGGATCAGCTCGTCCTGCGTCCACACCGCATCGGCCTGGTTGTGGGCGACATCGAAATGCGCCGACAAACGCTCGAGCACCTCGGGGAAAACCGCGCGCGCCACCAGCACCTTGTTCACGACTCCGCCCCTCAGTCCATGAAGCGGGCGAACGCCGACACCGGTTCGCGCACGGTGACCAGTCGGTTGGCCGTGGCCGTGACATCGGCATGGCCGAGCGACATGCCACACACCAGCATCTGGCCGGGCGGCGCATCGATGTGCTGCATGATGATGCGATGAAAGCGCATGAACGCCGCCTGCGGGCAGGTGTCCAGGCCGCGACCGCGCGCCGCCACCATCACGCTTTGCAGGAACATGCCGTAGTCGAGCCAGCTACCCTGGCGCAACACGCGGTCGATGCTGAAGATCAGCCCGACCGGCGCGCCAAAGAACTCGTAGTTGCGTCCATGCTGGCGGTGCATGCCAGCCTTGTCGGCCTTGTCGATGCCGAGCAACCCATACAGATCCCAGCCCACCTTGCGCCGCCGCTCGATGAAGGGTGAGACCCACTCGGTGGGGTAGTAGGCGTATTCCTCCTGGTGCTCGGCCAGCGCCTTCGGGTCGTCGTAGGCCGCCTTGATCTTGGCCGACAGCGAGGTCTTCGCTTCCCCGGTCAGCACCGTGACATGCCAGGGCTGGGTGTTGGTGCCCGAGGGCGCGCGCGCGGCCACCCCCAGGATGTCCTCGATCACCTGCCGGGGCACCGGCGTGGGCAGGAAGCCGCGCAACGATCGTCTCGAGGTGATCGCCGCATCGACGGCGGCACTGTGCTGTGCAAGGTTGGCTTCGGTCATGGCTGGCGCTGCAAGCGGGTCGCGGAACAAGGCGCGGATTGTTCCATCGTTGGGCCTGTGGTCTGGCCGGGCCACAAGCGCCAGCTGCGCTGCGCCTCCTGCAGCGTGCGCAGGTGCACCGCGACGGTGTCGCCGATGTCGCGGCCATAACCACCGGCCATCGACACCGCCGCCGGGATGCGGCGCGCGCGCAGCGCCTCGAACACCAGGCGGTCGCGCAGGGCCAGGCCGTCGAAGCTGAGCTTCAGCCGGCCCAGACGATCGCCCTCATGGGCATCGGCGCCGGCGACATAAAACGCCAGGCCGGGCATCGCGCCGGCCTGAAGCCGCCAGGCCTCGTCCAGCGCGGCGCGCAGCGCCGCCAGGTAGTCGGCGTCGGTGCAGCCGTCGGGCAGTTCGACGTCCAGGTCGCTGGACTGCTTGCGTGACGGGAAGTTCTTCGCACCATGCAGCGACAGCGTGAACACCGTCGCGTCGTCGCGGAAGATCGCCGCCGTGCCGTCGCCCTGGTGCACGTCCAGGTCGATGACCAGCACGCGCAGCAGTTGCCGGTGGTGGCGGTGCCATTCGACCTGCATCAACCGCGCCGCCACCGCGACGTCGTTAAACACGCAATAGCCCGAGCCGCGATCGGCGTAGGCATGGTGCGTGCCCCCCGCCAGGTTGGCACCCAGGCCTTCGGTCAGCGCAACGCGCGCCGCGGCAATCGTCGCGCCGACCGAGCGCCGCGCGCGCTCGGCCAGGCGCGGCGACCAGGGAAGGCCGATCTCGCGCTGCATCGCCGCCGAGAGCAGGCCCTCGGCCACCGCGTGCACATACGCTGGGCTGTGCGCCAACGCCAGCACGCCGTCGCTGGCCGGCAGGGCCTTCTGCACCTGCAGCTGCGGCAGCTCGCGCTCGACGGCCGCGCGCAGCAGCGCGGTACTTGCCCATCGGAAAGCTGTGCCCTGGTGGCAGCTGCAGCGTGAAGGTGTCGGAGTGGAAGGCCTGCATGCAAAGGGGCGAACGGGGGCTGCCTAGGCGAATGTCTCTACTTTGCTGCGCCGCAACAAAAAGTGCTTGCAATCCAGTGCAGCGGCTCTATACTTCCATCCATGCTGCAGTGCAACAAACGCCTGCCAGATGCCAGACTTTCAACCGCAACCCAGGAGATTTCACCATGCTGACCGCTGAACAAGTGATGGCCGCGCAAAAGGCCAATGTCGAGACCCTGCTTCGGCCTGACCGACAAGGCTTTCGAAGGCGTCGAAAAACTCGTCGAACTGAACCTGCAAGTGGCCAAGGCCGCGATGGGTGAAGCCGCCGACCACGCCCGCGCCGCGATGTCCGTCAAGGACGCGCAGGAACTGCTGGCGCTGCAAGCCACGATGCTGCAGCCCGCCGCCGAAAAGGCCGCCGCCTACAGCCGCCACCTGTACGACATTGCCGCCTCCACCCAGGCCGAAGTGGCCAAGGTTGCCGAGGCGCAGTTCGCCGAAGCGCAGAAGAAGTTCGCCGCCGGCGTCGAAACCGTGCTGAAGAACGCGCCCGCCGGCAGCGAAAACGCCGTTGCGCTGGTCAAGTCGGCCATGGCCGCCGCGAACAACGCCTACGACAGCGTCAGCAAGGCCGCCAAGCAGGCCGCCGACGTGGCCGAAGCCAATTTCACGGCCGTGACCAACACGGCGGTGAAGGCTTCGCAAGCCGCCGCCAAGGCCAAGCGCGCCTGACCGGGCAGCGCCCGGGCTCGCCCGGGCTTGGCGCCCGGGCAATTGAACTTTCCGGGGCGACGGCGCATCTCAAGCCCGGCGCGGCCCTTTTCAGGGCTGCGGCATCTGTGGATGGTTGTCTCCTCGGTACCTTGGCAGCAACCCCCTGCCAAGGTATCTTCCGGCCCGGTCTGACCGGGCCGCTTCTTTTGTCGGACGGCACCGGCTACAGCGTCAGCGCCAGGATGCGCAAGCGCATGGCGGCCAGCATCGACTGCGCCGCCTCGCGGCCGGCCTTGATGGCGGTGTCGCGGGCCGTGAAGTCGGCGCTCGACACCCCCGGCAGTTGGGGCCGCAGCACGATGTCGGCCTCGCGCAACTCGAAGCGGTTGATGCTGCGCGCCATGATGGAGAAGGTCTGTAGCAGCATGCGCAGGGCATCGCCCGTGGGCGCGCCATCGGGCGGCATGCCGATGTCCACCGCGATCACCAGTTGCGCGCCCATCTCGCGCGCATAACGCACCGGCACCGGCGCCACCAGGCCGCCATCGACATACTCGCGCGCGCCGATGCGCACCGGCTGGAACACGGCCGGCACCGCGCTCGACGCGCGCACCGCCACGCCCGGATCGCCAACGCGAAAGAGGATGCCGTTGCCGCTGTCCAGGTCGGTGGCGACGATGCCCAGCGGCAGCGGCATCTGCTCGATGCGTTTGCCCCCGGTGTGCTGCCGCACATAGCGCGCCAGGGCCTCGCCGCGGATCAGCCCGCGGCCGGGAAAGGCCCAGTCGGTCAATCCGCCCTCGTCCATCGACAGCGCCAGCGACGCCATTTCCACACCACCCATGCCCGAGGCGTACAACGCCGCCACCAGGCTGCCGGCCGAGGTGCCGACCACCAGATCGGGCCGGATGCCGGCTTCCTCCAGCACCTGGATCACGCCGATGTGGGCGAAGCCGCGGGCTGCGCCGCCGCCGAGCGCCAGGCCGATGCTTGGCGGCCTCGGTGGCGTCTTGGGTTGGGGCGGCGGTGGCGAGGGTGGTGGCAGCACCGGCGCGGGCGGCGGCGTCTGGCAGGCCGCAAGCGCCAGCGCTCCCAGCCAGACCAAGCTGGTGCGGCGGCGCGGCAGCAGACAACCCTGCCCCTGCCCCTCCCGCTCCCGCTCCCGCTCCCGCTCCTTAGCGTCCATCTGAATATGCATTCAACTTTTATGTTGTTCCCAAATATATGAGCGCTGGCTAGAGTGCGCAGCCACAACCAGGGCCGCGCGCCCTATGTTTGCACGCCATGTACCAGTACACCGAATTCGACCGCCAGTTCGTCCGCGCCCGGGCCGCGCAGTTCCGCGACCAATTGCGACGCCACCTGGACGGCGAGTTGCCGGACGAGGACTTCAAGGCGTTGCGGCTGCAAAACGGCTGGTACGTGCAACGCCATGCGCCGATGCTGCGCGTGGCCGTGCCCTACGGTGAACTCAGCAGCCGCCAGTTGCACCAGCTGGCACGCATCGCGCGCGAATTCGACCGCGACTACGGCCACTTCACGACGCGACAGAACCTGCAATACAACTGGATCCCGCTGAGCCGCGCCGCCGACGTGATGGAGCTGCTGGCCGATGTGGACATGCACGGCATCCAGACCAGCGGCAACTGCATCCGCAACATCACCAGCGACGCGCTGGCCGGCATCGCGCCCGACGAGGTGGTCGATCCGCGGCCGTACTGCGAGATCCTGCGCCAGTGGAGCACGCTGCACCCGGAGTTCGCCTTCCTGCCGCGCAAGTTCAAGATCGCCGTCACCGGCGCGAAGGAAGACCGTGCCGCCATCGGCTGGCACGACATCGGCCTGCAGCTGCTGAAGAACGCTGCGGGCGAAGTCGGCTTCAAGGTGCTGGTCGGCGGCGGAATGGGCCGCACGCCGGTCATCGGCAGCGTCATCGGCGCGTTCGTGCCCTGGCAGCAGATCCTGATCTTCATCGAGGCCGTCGTGCGCGTCTACAACCGCCTCGGCCGGCGCGACAACCTGTACAAGGCGCGCATCAAGATCCTCGTCAAGGCCGAGGGCCAGGCCTTCGTCGATGCGGTGCAGACGGAGTTCCGCCACATCCTCGAACACGACTGAAGGCGGTGCCGCGCACCTGATCCCCGAAGCTGAGCTGCAGCGCGTGGCACCAGCTTTGTGCATGCCGCCCGGGCTGGCGCTGGACCGCGTCGCGCCGGCGCGCGCCGGCGACGAGCCGCCGGCCTACACGCGCTGGCTGGAGCGCAACGTGCATGGTCACAAGCTGAGCGGCCATCGCGCGGTCACGCTGTCGCTGAAGCGCATCGGCCAGGCGCCGGGTGATGCCACCGGCGACCAGATGGACCGCGCCGCAGAGCTGGCGACGCTCTTCAGCCAGGGCGAACTGCGTGTCACGCACGACCAGAACCTGCTGCTGCCCTGGGTGCACGAGGCCGATCTGCATGCGCTGTGGCTGGCGGCGCGCGAGGCCGGCTTCGCTACCCCGAACATCGGGCTGCTGACCGACATGATCGCCTGCCCCGGCGGCGACTTCTGCGCGCTGGCCAATGCGCGTTCCATCCCCGTAGCCGCGGCCATCACAGAGCGCTTCGAGGACCTGGATCGCCTCTACGACATCGGCGACATCGACCTGCACATCAGCGGCTGCATCAACAGCTGCGGCCACCACCACAGCGGCCACATCGGCATCCTCGGCGTGGACAAGGACGGCGCCGAGTGGTACCAGATCACGCTGGCCGGCTCGGACGGCAGCACGCTCAGTGGCGCGGCGGTGCCGGGCAAGGTCATCGGCCCGTCCTTCGCCGCTGAAGAGGTGCCCGATGTGATCGAGGCGCTGATCGACACCTATCTGGCCGAGCGCCATGTCGGCGAACGTTTCATCGATACCGCGCAGCGCCTGGGCACCGCGGCATTTCGGGCGCCCACCGACGCCGTGCGCCGGGCCACCGCGCGCGTCGCAGCCTGAAGGAGCAACGCGCATGCGCTACATCGACACCCGCATCCGACCCGTGGAAGACCGTCACCGGCGACGACGGCCCGCTGCCGCATCCCGACCCGATGCCACAGCGCCTGCTGACGCTGGAGCAATGGCGCGCGGTGCGCGAGACCTGGCCGTCCCATCTGCCCACCGGCGTGCTGCTGCCGAACACGCTGGACGTCGCCACGCTCGCCGCCGACCTGCGCGGTCCCGGCTCGCGCCTGTCGCTGCTGGTGCTGCACTTCCCGAAGTGGACCGACGGCCGCGCCTATTCGCAGGCGCGTCTGCTGCGCGCTCGCCATCGCTTCGATGGTGAAGTGCGGGCCACCGGCGAGGTGCTGGTGGACATGCTGCCGCTGCTGCAGCGCTGCGGCTTCGACGCGGTGCAGCTGCGCCATGACCAGCGCGTCGAGGATGCGGTGCGCGCGCTCGGACTATTTCGCCGGCCACTACCAGGGTGATGTGCGCGAGCCACGGCCGGCCTTTGCCCGCGACGTGGCTGCCGAAGCCGCGCTGCGCCGGCAGCCGCGATCTGTTCGCCGGACAAGGCATCTGAGCATGGGTGCGATTTCGCTCTACGCGCGGCGCGGCGAACGATTCCGACGAGCGCGTGGCGCATGCGCTGGCGGTGCTGCAGTCGGCCGCCATCGAGCATGGCGGCCGCATCGTGCAGGCCACCAGCCTGGGTGCCGAGGACATGGTGCTGACCGACCTGATTGCGCGCCATGCAACTGCCGATCGCCGTCGCCACGCTCGACACCGGCATGCTGCATGCCGAAACGCTGGCGCTGGTCACAGCGCATCGAGCGGCGCTACTCGATCTGAGCATCGAACGCCATGCGCCGGTGCCCGAGCATGTCGTGCAGTTCGTCCAGCAACGGCGCCGAGCCGATGCTTCGCAGCATCGAGCTGCGCAAGGCCTGCTGCGAGCTGCGCAAGCTGCAGTCCCTTGGCGCGGCATGCTGGACATCGCGCAGCGCCTGGGTCACCGGCCTGCGACGGCAGCAGTCGGAGAACCGCGGATGCCGTGCCCTTCAGCGAGACCGACGCGCAAGGCCGCACCAAGTTCAATCCGCTGGCCGACTGGAGCTGGGCGGACGTGTGGCACTACATCGAGCTCATCAGGTGCCCTACAACGAACTGCACGACCGCTTCTTCCCCAGCATCGGCTGCGAGCCCTGCACTCGCGCCATCGCCGTTGGCGAGGACTTCCGCGCGGGCCGATGGTGGTGGGAGCAGACAACGGCCAAGGAGTGCGGCCTGCACGTGAACATCGCAACAGGGGGCGACCGCATGAACGCCCCGTTGAGCATCGAACGGCTGCTGCCGGCCACCCACCACCGTCACCTCGACTGGCTCGAGGAAGAAGCCATCTTCATCCTGCGCGAGGTGGTGGCGGGCTTCGAGCGCCCGGCCCTGTTGTTTTCCGCCGGCAAGGATTCGTGCGTACTGCTGCGCCTTGCCGAGAAGGCCTTCAAATCGCATGTCAATGTGACCCCGAAGGCGCCCTCGGCGCCAGCCCCCCAAGGGGGCGCGCAACCGGCTTGGAGTGGCCCGGCGCTGGTTGCGGCCAGCGAGTTCAAAGGTCGGCTGCCCTTGCCGCTGCTGCATGTGGACACCGGCCACAACTTCCCGGAAGTGATCGAGTTCCGCGACCGCCGCGTGGCCGAGACCGGCGAACGGCTGGTGGTCGCCCACCTCGAAGACTCGATCCGCCGCGGCAGCGTGCGCCTGACCGACGAGAGGGAATCTCGCAACGGCCACCAGTCGGTGGCGCTGCTCGAGGCCATCGAGCAGCATCGCTTCGACTGCCTGATCGGCGGCGCGCGGCGCGACGAGGAAAAGGCGCGCGCCAAGGAGCGCATCTTCAGCCACCGCGACGGCTTCGGCCAATGGCAGCCGAAGGAGCAGCGTCCCGAGCTGTGGACGCTGTTCAACACGCACCTGCGCCCGGGCGAGAACTTCCGCGCCTTCCCGATCAGCAACTGGACCGAGCTGGACGTGTGGCTGTACCTGGCGCGGGAGAACATTCCCCTGCCCGGGCTGTACTTCGCCCACCCGCGCCAGGTGGTGCGGCGCAGGGGGTTGCTGGTGCCCGTCACCGAGGTGACGCCGCTGCAGCACGGCGAGGTGGCCGAAACCGCAACGGTGCGCTTTCGCACCGTCGGTGACATGAGCTGCACTTGCCCCGTCGAGGGCAGCGACGCGGCAGCGCGGTGGAGATCATCGCCGAAACGCTGAGCGTCACCGTCAGCGAACGCGGTGCGACGCGGCTGGACGACCGTGCGTCGGACGCGGCCATGGAGCGCCGCAAGAAGGAAGGGTATTTCTGATGTCCGCAGTCTTCGAAACCTGCATCGCGGACGCGCCCGCATTCGCGGCGCCGCAAGCGGACGATCATCGCGCGCTGAGGTTCCTCACCGCCGGCAGCGTCGATGACGGCAAGAGCACCCTCATCGGCCGCCTGCTGTTCGACAGCCGCGCCATCCTGGCGGACCAACTGGACCAGCTGGAACAGCGCTCTGCCGGCGCGCCGATCGACCTGTCGCTGCTGACCGACGGGCTGGAGGCCGAGCGCGAACAAGGCATCACCATCGACGTGGCCTACCGCTACTTCGCCACACCGCGGCGCAAGTTCATCATTGCCGATGCGCCGGGGCACGAGCAGTACACGCGCAACATGGTCACTGCCGCAGCGGGCAGCGATGCCGCAGTGGTGCTGGTGGACATCACCAAGATCGACTGGGCGGCCTCGCCGGTGCAACTGCTGCCGCAAACGCGCCGGCATGCGCTGCTGGCGCACTTGTTGCGCGTACCCTGCATCGTCTTCGCCGTGAACAAGATCGACGCGCTGGACCAGCCGCAACCGGCCTTCGAAGCGGTGCGTCACGCGCTGCTGGGCTTTGCGCGCGAGGCCGGCATGGCCGTGGCCGCCGTGGTGCCGGTGTCGGCGCTGCGCGGCGACAACATCACCCGGCCGCTGGACGCGCCGTGGTACCGCGGCCCGTCGTTGCTGCAGGTGCTGGAGGGCCTGCCGAGCGCGCAGGAAAACGTCGATGGCGCGCTGCTGCTGCCGGTGCAGTACGTCGCACGCGAGCAGAGCGTCCCCGGCGAAGGCGGCACCGGCCACCAGCCACGCACGTTGTGGGGCCGCATCGCGCAGGGCAGCGTGCGCGCGGGCGACGCCGTGCAGCTTTTCCCCAGCGGCGAACTCGCAACCGTGCCTTGCACTGCACCGTGCCAGCCAGGTGGTGGAGCAGGCGGAAGCCGGTCAGTCGGTTGGGCTGGTGCTCGACCGCCAGCTCGACGTGTCGCGCGGCGACTGGATCGGCACGCCCGAACACCCTGCTTCCCGCACAACGCTTCGGCGCCACGCTGGCCTGGCTGGACACCGAACCGGCGGTGGTCGGCCGCAAGTACCTGGTGCGTCACGGCAACCGCTGGGTGCAGGCGCGCATCGCGTCCATCTGCCACCGCCTGGACGTGCAGCACACTGCAGCCCACCAACGCCCATGAACTGGCCGTCAACGAAATCGGACGCGTGGTGATGGAATTGCAGCAGCCGCTGCCGTTGCAGCCCTACGCCAGCAATCGCGTCGCGGGCGCACTCATCGTCGTCGATCCCGGCAGCCACCGCACCAGCGGCGCCCTGCTGGTGCACTCGGTCCGTTGAAGTGGGACTGCCCCCACGATGAGCAAAGTCACCTTCATCGGCGCCGGGCCGGGCGCGGCCGACCTGATCACGCTGCGCGGTGCGCGCGCGCTGTCGCGCGCCGACGTGGTGCTGTTCGACGCCTTGACAGACCCGGCGCTGCGCGAACTTGCGCCGGCCGCACGATGGATCGACGTGGGCAAGCGTGGCTTCGCCCGATCCGCCGACCAGACGGCGATCAACGCGCTGCTGGTGCGCATGGCACGCGAACACACAAGCGTGGTGCGCCTGAAGGGTGGCGACCCGAGCGTTTTCGGCCGCCTCGAAGAAGAGCTGGAGGCATTGGCCGCGGCCGGCATCGACTGCGAGGTGGTGCCCGGTGTGACCGCCGCACTGGCGGCAGCCGCAGTAGCCCGCCGGCCGCTGACACGCCGCGGCCGTGGACGCAGCGTGAGTTTCAGCACCGCGATGACGCAGCAAGGTGAACTGCGCGCATCGCGCAGTGCCGACAGCGAGGTGTACTACATGGCGGGCAAGCAACTGGGCGCCCTGTCGCGCCGTCTGCTGGCCCAGGGTTGGGCCGCCGACGACGCCCGTGTGCGTGGTGTCCCGTGCCGGCTGGCCAGACCAGTGGGTCAGCCAGCACCGACATTCGACACGCTGCCCGGCGCCACCGTGCTGCACGCCGGCCGGCCGACGGTCGTGACCGTGGGTGCCGCGGCCGAGCCCGTGGGCCGCGCAGGCTGATGCGCTGGGCCCGTGCAAGCGCCGTGGACAGCCCTGCGCCTGAGCGGCCTGCCGTGTCGCCTTAAAATCGCGGGACTGGTCGCTGCCACGCGGCGGGCCGGTGTGCCCGGTGCGTAGACAGTCGCACACTCACCCCAATGTCCCACTTGAGCTGCCCATGACCCACGTCGTTCTCGAATCATGCATCCGCTGCAAGTACACCGACTGCGTGGACGTCTGCCCTGTGGATTGCTTCCGCGAGGGGCCGAACATGCTGAGCATCGACCCCGACGAGTGCATCGACTGTGCGGTCTGCATTCCCGAATGCCCGGTCAACGCCATCCTGCCCGAGGAAGACGTGCCCCAGGACCAGGTGCACTTCATCAAGCTCAACGTCGAGTTGTCGCGCGGCTGGCCCAGCATCACCAAACGCAAGCCGGCGCCGGCCGATGCCGACGATTGGAAAGACGTCAAGGACAAGCTGTCCGAACTGATCCGCTGACCCTCCCCGCCCACACTACCCGGCCGCGCGCCGAGCGCGCACCGCGACCCTGCATGGACCCGACATTGAACCCCGAAGTGGCAGACACAGCACGAAGCCACGACGCACCCATTGAAACCGATGCCGTCATCGTCGGCGCGGGCCCCGTGGGTCTGTTCCAGGTGTTCGAACTGGGGCTGCTGGAGGTCAAGGCCCACATCGTCGATTCGCTGGCCTACGCCGGTGGCCAGTGCATCGAGCTGTACCCCGACAAGCCGATCTACGACATCCCGGCGGTGCCGGTGTGCACCGGCAAGGAACTGACCGACAACCTGCTCAAGCAGATCGAGCCCTTCGGCGCCACCTTCCACCTGGGCCAGGAGGTCAGCCTGCTGGAGAAGCAGGACGACGGGCGTTACCTAGTGGCCACCAGCAAGGGCACACGCTTCCTGACGAAGACGCTGTTCATCGCTGGTGGCGTAGGCTCGTTCCAGCCGCGCATGCTGCAAGCCTGGACGGGCTGGACAAGTACGCCGACACGCAACTCTTCTACCGCGTGCGCAACCCGGCACAGTTTGCGGGCAAGAATCTGGTCATCGTCGGCGGCGGCGATTCGGCGCTGGACTGGGCGCTGAATTTCGTGCAGGAAGGCCCGCATCAGGCCGCCAGCGTCATCCTGATGCACCGGCGCGACGGCTTCCGCGCCGCGCCGGCGTCGGTGGCACGAATGAAGCAGCTGTGCGATGACCTGCAGATGCAGTTCCTGGTCGGCCAGGCCACTGGCATCGAAGAGCAGCGACGGCCGCTTGACGGCGCTGAAGGTGACTGGCGGCGACGGCGTCACGCGCAGCGTGCCGCTGGACATGCTGCTGGTGTTCTTCGGCCTGAGCCCGAAGCTGGGGCCGATCGCCGAATGGGGCTTGGGGCTGGAGCGCAAGCAGATCGTCGTGGACACCGAGAAGTTCGAAAGCAGCGAGCCGCGCATCTTCGCCGTGGGCGACATCAACACCTATCCGGGCAAGAAGAAGTTGATCCTGTCGGGCTTCCACGAGGCGGCGCTGGCCGCCTTCGGTGCGGCACCCTACATCTTCCCGGAAAAGCGCATCCTGCTGCAGTACACCACCACCAGCCCGAAGCTGCACAAGGTGCTGGGCGTGGAGTCGCCGAACTTCGATTGACACTTGCGCCTGCGGCCAGTCGCACGCCTGCGGCGAGAAACGATAGCGGGCCCGCTTTGCGGGCCCTTTCCGTTTGTTGGGTATAGTTCTATTGCGCTGCGGCTTGTTGCGGCGCCTTCGCTAGGGGTGTTTGCACGGTCTTCGGACGGTGTCGACTGAGAAAGTCCCTTTGAACCTGATTGAGGTAATCCTCGCGCAGGGAAGCACGCCCGATCAGCGGCCGCCAGGCCGTGGGCTTCGCCGACCTGCCATCGACCTGGAAAGACGATGGCACCCACGCAGACCCGTTTCACCCTTCCCCACGCGCCGGCATGGGCGCTAAGCACGCTGCTATGTTCGGCAGCCGCGCAGGCGCACAGACCGTCGAGCCGCCAGCCCGCGTGACCATCACTGCCACCAGATCGGTGGCCGGCATCACCGGCTTCGGCAACCTGTCGCTGGCCGACATTCCGTTGTCGGTGGGCGTGACCAGCGCAGAGCAGATGCTGGACCTGGGCATTCGCCGCCTGTCCGACCTGGCACGCATCGACGCGTCGGTGGGCGACGGCTACAACACCGAGGGCTACTACGACTTCATGACGATTCGCGGCTTCGTCATCGACAACCGCTTCAACTACCGGCGCGACGGCCTGCCGATCAGTGGCGAGACCTCGCTGCCGTTGGAAAACAAGTCGCGCATCGAGGTGCTGAAAGGCACCAGCGGCATGCAGTCGGGCATCGGTTCGCCCGGCGGGATTATCAACCTGGTGGTCAAGCGCCCGACCGAATCATCGCTGCGCGACGTGTGGCTGGGCTGGCGGCAGGACGGCAGCCTGATGGCTGCCACCGACCTGAGCGACCGCTTCGGCGATCAGCGGCAAGTCGGCCTGCGACTGAACGCGGCTTACGAGCGCCTGGACCCGCAGACCTATGTCGCCGAAGGCAGCCGCTTTGTGCTGGCGCTGGCCGGCGACTGGCGCGTGAGCGCCGACACGTTGCTCGAAGCCGAAATCGAATATTCCCACCGCGAGCAGCCGAGCGTGCCCGGCTTCAGCGTACTGGGCTCGGTGGTGCCGGCGCCCGGCAACCCGCGCATCAACCTTAACAACCAGCCCTGGTCGCAGCCCACTGTGTTCGACGGCACGACGGCGTCGCTGCGCTGGCGCCAGCGGCTGGATGCGAAATGGAACCTCGTTGCGCAGGCCGCCACCCAGCAACTGAAGACCGACGACAACATCGCCTTTCCGTACGGCTGCAGCGCCGAAGGGTTCTACGACCGCTATTGCAGCGACGGCACCTACGATCTGTACGACTTCCGCAGCCCGGGCGAAAAGCGTCGCAACAATGTGGTGGACCTGGCGCTGAACGGCGCATTATTCACCGGCACGGTACACCACGACCTGACGTTGGGGCTGCAGTTCAACCAGGTGACGAACCGCTTTCATCGCCAGGCCTTCAACTACGCGGGCGTCGGCAACGTGCAAGGCACGCTGTTCACCCCACCGGCACCGGACCTGACGGGCGAAAACACCGACCGCGACGCACGCTCGACCGAGCTCTATCTGCGCGATGCCATCGCGTTTAACGAACAAACCACGCTGTGGCTGGGCCTGCGCCACACGCGGCAGGACGTGAACTCGGTGCGCACCGATGGCAGCGAAGGCCACTGGTGCGAGCCAGAACTTCAACGCGCCGTGGGTGGCACTGAGCCACCGCCTGCCCGGCGACACGCTGGTGTATGCCAGCTACGGCACGGGCTACGAATCGGACGTGGCGCCGAACCAGCCGCGCTACATCAACCGGGGCGAGGTTTTGCGCGGCATTGCAAAGCCGGCAGGTCGAAGTCGGGCTCAAGGGCGTGCTCGGTAACGGCGAGTGGACCGTGGCCGCCTTCGACATCGACCGGCCCGTGTCCGCCGACAGCGGCAGTTGCGACAGCGACGACAGTTGCACGCGCGTGCGCGACGGAAGCGCCGTGCACCGCGGCATCGAAGGCACGCTGGCCGGCCGCTACGGTCTCTGGGATATCAGCGGCAGCGCCATGGCGTTGCACGCAAGGCGCGAAGGCAGTGCCGACGCCGGCATCAACGGCCTGCGCCCGACCAACGTGCCGGCCTACACGCTGAAGCTGCAGCTGGGCTACCGCGTGGCCGCGCTGCCGGGCCTGCAACTGCTGGCCAACGGTCTGTATGAAAGCAACCGCATGGTCATGCCCGACAACAGCCTGAGCATCCCCAGAGTGACGCGGATCGACCTGGGACTGCGCTATGAGCAGACGCTCGGCCAGCGAACACTGGTGTGGCGTGCCGGCGTGGACAACGTCTTCAACCAGGACGCATGGCGGCAATCGCCCTTCCAGTTCGGGCACTCGTACCTGTTCCCACAGGCGCCGCGCGCCTTCTCGCTGTCGCTGCAGGCCAGCCTGTAGCCGGCGATTGGCCGCAGCGAGGCTATAATTTGAGGCTGATCCTCGATAGCTCAGTTGGTAGAGCGCCGGACTGTTAATCCGTAGGTCCCTGGTTCGAGCCCAGGTCGGGGAGCCAAGAAAGACAAGAGTCAGCCGGTTAGCCGCTAACCCTCTTGTCGTTTTTGAGCGTGGTGTCCTGCCGGTGTCCGAAATCGTCGGGCGCCGTCCGCCTGTGTCCTGCGCGCAACGCACGCGCTGGGCCCGAACCGAAAGGTCAGTTCATGAACGGCGGCTAGTGGGCGACTTGAAAGAAATTCCAGCGAATCTGACGCGCGACTTTGGACGTCGCGCCATAGAGTGACCGACAGCCGGAGGCCGCCTGTGCAGTCGCTACGTATCGAGAGTTCCACTTCAGAACCCTGGGCCGAGAGCTGCACTTCCTCCGCATCGCCTCGGTGGTTCGGTAACGACCGGGTTGGGACGTTCCACTATCTACAGGTTAATGTCGGCCGACATGTTCCCGGCGCGTCCCGTGCGCCTTGGTCCACGTGCCGTCGCGTGGCGACGTTCGGATGTCGATCGCTGGAGCGCGACACGCCCGCCCGTACGGATGCGCTAGCTCACTCGGGACGGGGTCGACTTTCGACTGCCGCCATTTGGCTGGGCGCTGGACGTTGCGGCCGCGTGAACGACTGCTCGTGGAGCGCGCCAACGGAAGCTCTCGACTCGTTGCATCCGTTCGACTTGAGCTGGACACAGGCTTATCCGGCGCGAGTCTCGGGCACACGGACGTCGCCAAGCGCTTGCGGCCAAGCATGTCCGCCTGCGAGATTCGGGTGTCGGGGTTCATCTGCCGGTCGGCCATAGCGGAAGCGAGTCTCTTCAACGGCAAGCAATAGCTCTGCCACGAGGCGGGCCGCCGGCGTGCTGCGTCACGGAAGCGAACAGCTGGCGCCGAAGATAGTTACAAGCCTTCGATGAGACGTTCTGCATTGAGGAGGAGCCTTCCACCGCTTCTCGATCCTCGAACAGGCCGGTTAGCGAGTGGAGATCAAGGCGGATCAAGCCGCGACCGGCCCGGTCCACATAGTGGAGCAAGTAGTCGACCGAGCGGTCGTCCGGTTCTTGGAGTGATCGTACAAGCTCAATCGCAAGTTCTGCGGCGACGTCTCCCTGTTGCTTCGAGCAAGCCTCAAGGACTTCATGGAGCCGTTCGCGGTTATCCCCGATGTACTCCGACAGTTGTCGTGCGACCGCGTTCTCAGCGTGGTATCCATCCAGAACCGCGAAGAGTGAACCATCGATAGCCATGGAAAAAGAGGTCGACTGCCGGGATGATGGAGTACAGGAACGCGTACGCGACCTCATCGGAACCCTTAAACACTCCTGCCTTGGCCAGACGGAATAGCTGCTGCAGTGCTGCGGGCGTGCCAATGGCGCGAAGCTTCTGGGCGACGGCGTAGGGGCGTGCCTTGGCGACCCACCGGTCAACGGTAGCGCTCAGATCGTCCGCAGAGAACTGGCGCTGTCGATGAAGAAATGCAGGGCTGCAAGGTCTTCCATCGTCTGTGTCCCGCTGCGGGTCGAGCCATTCCTTCGTATCAAGCCGCTCGCAAAACTTTTTTCGCAGCGCTTTTACCAATGCCGGGGTCGTCGATGTTTGCGCCTTGAGACACCTGCGAGTTCAGAGCGTAGATGAAGCGGTCGCGCAGCGCATCCGGTCGGACGAGGCACTTCTTGAGCGCATCCCGTCCAACGCGGGTTGGGAGAGAAGCGAGCATCGTCATCAGCCACCAGCGGCGATGTACTAGGTTCTCCCTCTGGCTGACCTCTTGGTCGCCGCACGACTCCAAGAGCGAGATGATTTGTGCGGCCAAGGCATCGGTCCAGACTTGCTGTTCGTCGTCACGCTGAGTGAGGATGAGCCCTGCCTCAAGGCGGGCTATTCGAGCCTGTATGTCGAGTGCGCCATCGAACGTGCTTCTATGCCACTGGCGAAGCGCGATCTCCCGCATCACACCACGGATGACTCCGGTTTCATCTCGGCTGCCAAGGAGTGGCGAAAGCCGCTTGGCCATGGGCGAGCCGCAGGCGACCGCGGCACGTTCGAATTCCCAGCCGTATCCGCCGGGAGATCGGCCGGGTCTCCTTGTCGACTACAGTGTTCCGCCGTTGGACCTCGAGGTGGAGTCCCTCCACGATGCGGTCCTCAAAATAGTCCGGTTCAGACGCGGCCATCAAGGCACACAGTCCAGCCTTAGCGCCGTTCTCAGGAATGTCGTCGGATTCCGTCAGAGTCCAGTATCGGGCCAGCAACTCCTCCAGCGCGGCGCGAGACAGGCGACGAGTCTCCTCCTTGATTTGATCGTCGCGTTCGTGATTGGCTCGCCCGACAGCCTCTGGGCGCTGCTGGCGAGCCAGCTGCGCCGCTGGTTCAACGCCTCCCCGTCGCGCGGCCGGGCGCTCGGCACGGTGGGCGGGATGTCGATGATCGGGTTGGGTGTCGCCGTGGGGTGAGCGGAGGGCCGGACGCATGAGGGCGCGCGGTGTCGTCCTCGGCGTCGCCTCGCGCTGGCGGTGAGCGGCGCGTCGACGGCGTGCACGCGTTCGCCCGCGGGTCCCACGCGGGCGGGATGCGCCGTAGCACCCCCTCAACGTACGACACCGGCCGGCCGGTCGTCGGCACTCACTGCCCGACGTTCCCCGCCGACAACTACTGGCACGCCGACATCCGCCGGCTGCCGGTCGACTCCCACAGCAAGCAGTGGCTCTCCCACATGTCGACGTCGCTCGACCTGCACCCCGACTTCGGGCCGTCGTTCGGTCAGGGGCCCAACTACGGCATCCCGATCACCGTGGTCGGGCGCGGCCACCCGCGGGTCAAGGTGCACTTCCAATCCGCCAGAGAGAGCGACCACGTGGGCTACCCGCTGGGCGCCGACACCCGCATCGAGGGCGGCCGCAGGTCCTCCGGTGACCGCCACGCGATCATCGTCGACCGCGACACGTGCCGGCTCTACGAGACGTTCCACACCCAGGTGAGGCAGGGCCACTGGCACGCCGGCTCGGGCGCGACGTGGTCGCTGCTCTCGGACAGGCTGCGGCACCCGGGCTGGACCTCCGCCGATGCCGCCGGGCTGCCGATCCTGCCCGGCCTCCTCCGCTGGAACGAGGTGAAGCGCCACGACATCGACCACGCGATCCGGTTCACCACCGACCTCACCTCCAGCCACCACCTGTGGCCCGCCCGGCACGACGCCAGCGACATCAGCAGCTGGCACTACCCGCCGATGGGGGCCCGCTTCCGGCTGCGCGCGTCGTACCACCCGACCGGCATGGGCGCGAAGGCCCGAGCGGTCGTGCACGCGATGAAGGTCTACGGGCTCGTGCTCGCCGACAACGGCTCGCCGTGGTTCTTCCAGGGCGAGCAGAACGCCCACTGGCCGGACCGCCTGGTCGAGCAGCTGAAGGGCATCCCGGCCGGCGAGTTCGTGGCCGTGGACACCTCGTCGCTCAAGCCGCCCAAGGGCAGGGCCCGGACCCGCTAGCTCTCCAGCGACGCGTCGAGGGTGATCTCGACACCGGTGAGGGCCTTGCTGACCGGGCAGCCGGCCTTCGCGGCCTGGGCCGCCTGCTCGAACGCCGCGGCGTCGAGGCCCTCGACCTCGCCACGCACGGTCAGCAGGATGCCGGTCAGCCGGAAGCCGCCCGCGGGGTCGGGGCCGAGCGTGACGTCGGCCTGCACGTCGAGCGCGATCGGCGTACCGCCGGCCGAGGCGATCCCGCCCGACAGCGACATGGCGTAGCACGCGGAGTGGGCAGCGGCGATCAGCTCCTCGGGGCTGGTGGTGCCGTCGGCGTGCTCGGCCGCGCGCTTGGGGAAGGACACGTCGAACGTGGCGAGCTTCGAGCTGCTGAGCTCGACCTGGCCGGAGCCCTCCTGGAGCGTTCCGGTCCAGGCGGTGCGCGAGGTACGGGTGGGCATGCGATCTCCTCGGTCGAAGGGGTGCGTTCATGGGCGCAACCGATCGCCGGCGAGGGTCATTCCCTCGCCAGGGAGTGTCCGGAGGATCAGTCGTGCGGGAGCTGCTGGTGCCGGACGGCCCCCGCCAGGGTGGTCGCGCCGATCGAGTAGATGAAGAAGAGCGTGAGACCTGCGGCGGCGCTGAGCGTCATGCACAGGATCGCAAGGAACAAGAAGATGTTCGCGATGGTCAGGTTCGTCATGGGGCTGTCCTCGGTGCTAGCGCCCGCCGACGTCTGAGCCACGCCGGCTCGGCCTTGAGCCTCAGCCTGCCCCACCGTGTCAAGCCCCAAACCCCCAGAACGAGGTAAAGACCCCCGTTCAGGCCACGGGGCCGGCGATCAGCGTGACTCCTGCGACGTGAGAGGTGCCCGACGTGTCGGTCCAGACGAGGGTGACCTGGTCGCCGGGGGAGTACGACGTGATGGCGCTCCGCAGCGCGGCGGAGGTGTGCACGCGCGTGGTGCCGACCCGGGTGATCGTGTCGCCGGCGGTGATCCCCGCCTGCTGGGCCGGCGTACCGGGGAAGACGCCGTCGACGGTGGTGCCGTCTCCCGCCAGGCTGATCCCGGCGAACGCGGGAGCGCCGTAGTCGTAGCGGGCGTTCTGGACGCCGTTCTCGAGATCGCCGGTGACCTGGAGCACCCGGGCGATCGGGATGGCATAGCCGACGATGTCGCTGCCACCGGTCGAGGCGGCGGTGGTCATGCCCACGACCTCGCCCTGGTCGTCGTACGTAGCGCCGCCGGAGTCACCGGAGATCACGTCGCTGCTGATCTCGATGAGACCCCTGAGCCTCTCGCTGGTGCGGCCGTCCTCGCTGTTGGTGGTGATGTGCTGGTTGATCGCACTCACCGAGCCGGTGGCTGCCGTGAAGGCCGTGGTGGAGCCGCCGGCGTCGCCCACCGCGGTCACCGCTTCGCCGATGGTCGCGGGGGAGGTGTCGGTGTGGACGGTGGCGAGCCCGGTGGCGTTCGCCAGCTGGAGGACGGCGACGTCGTCCTTGGCGTCGGTGCCCACGACGGTCGCGGAGTACTGGCGCCCCGTGCTCATCACGGTCACCCGGATCGCGGTCGCTCCCTGGACGACGTGGTGGTTGGTCACCACCTCGCCGGTGCTCGTGAGGACCATGCCGGTGCCCGCGGCCAGTCCGCCTTGGTACTTCAGGGTGCTGGCGATGCGCACCAGGCCGGTGAGCTGGCTGGCCGAGGCCTGGTCACCGTTGCTGGACGAGTCGTACGGCGCGGCCCCGGGGCTGCTCGGTCCGGTGAACGGCGTACCGCCGAGACCACCCTGGCCCGACTGAGGGGCCTGCCCGCCGAAGCCGTAGCCGGGGGCGAGCCGATTTCCCGTCGTACCCCCGCCGCGGCCGAGCGCGAAGCCCGCACCTCCGGCGACGGCGAGCACACCCACTGCCAGGCCCGCCATGAGCAGCCGGGGTGTGCCGGCCCGGGCATGGCTGGGCGGCGCCGGGGGAGGCGCGGAGGGAGGCGCGGAGGGAGGCGGAGGCGGGGGCGTGGGTGCGTCGTAGTCCGGTGGTACGTCGTACTCGTCCATGGGCTCCTCCTCGTCGGATGGATCCATCAAGCACCTCCAACCGATGAGAGACCTGTGAGACCGCTAGGACGACCGTATCCGGAGCCGAAGAACTTCCTGAAGGACGCCGCGTCCACCCCTGGTCGTCCGACCCTGCGGAACGCCGGGCGGATTCGGGAGCCCCGACGGCCTGCGGTAGCCTTCACACCGCCCAGCGGACCCCTGATCCGCGGGGCATCGGGCTGTGGCGCAGTTTGGTAGCGCACTTGACTGGGGGTCAAGGGGTCGCAGGTTCAAATCCTGTCAGCCCGACCAAGAACCGTTTCTGACCTGGGGAAACGCAGATCAGAGGGTCGCTGTTTTGAAGTCTTTCGCACGCGGTCGCAGAGTCAAGTGCTCCACCACTGGGCCATGGCCGTGACCTGCAAAGACAGCGCCCGGGCGGCGCCGACGCGAATGGGCAGTGAAGGTCTCGTTAGTCGAACGGTGAGTCGAGAGTTTCGCCTCTGGGCACGGGACCGCTCAGCTGCGGAACCAGCGGGGCAGTGAAGCCGAATGTGGCATCAGTGGACGTTTACTAGTCGTAAACCCTACGATGGAGCACACAACGGCACTCTGTCGCAGGCGCGGGGAGGCACATGAGCACCAGCCTCCTACGTCGCGAGTGATCCGTCGGCTGGTCGGGGCATAGAGTTGTCGGGCGGGCAGTGAGGGGACCAGCCAACGCAACCGCGTGTTGCTCGGTCGCGCCGCTCGGGTGGCATGAGGCCCACTCGGTGACTACTATCGCGTGTCCCAATCATCAGCGTCGACGAGCAACTCGGATGTAGTCGTCGAACTCCGGAAGCACCCAGATGGCCCGAGTGACTGTAAGGCCGGCTCCCGGCACGATCACAACGAGGAATCGGAACAGGGTGGCGGCCGCCGTGTGACCAATCCGCAAGCCGTCTCGTCTTGGTGGTGTACCTACCAACAACTGAAGGATTTCTCGGCGCCACTGCCGAACGATCAGTTGTCCGCCACGAACGGTAGTCTCTGCGGCGGTCTCCGGCGCATCAGGTACCGCGATGTTCAACCTCTTGGAACGGAGTCTTGTTGTGGGTCTGGAGGAGAAGCTGCCGAGCGAGAAGCCGCTCGCGCGGTCGCGGCGCCCGTGGTGCGTGCCACCGGCCGGATTGAACCCGACCCGGCCGTCGAGCGCGAGCTCGGCGGCGGCGATCGAACCGCCGACCGCGGTCGATGCGCGCTCGAACAATCCCGCGAACAGCGGATTCTCCATCGTGCCGATCGCGTAGCGCGCACGACAGTCGGCGGCCACCGCGCCGCTCGCGCTCGCCGCGCGCAGCGCAGCGACGTAGTCGGCGGAATGGAACGCCAGCAGCTCGTCCTCGCTCGCCGTCGGGCTCGTCACGTACTCGCCGGGCACGAACCAGTCGAGCGCGCGGCAGACGTCGATCACCGCTTCGACGCGCGCGATCGTGAGCGGGTGCAGGCGGCCGTACGCCGCCTGACGATAGATGTCGTGACCGACGAACGCGGCGGGATGCCAGCGGCGCACCGGATCGTGCGCAGCGGCATTCATCGTGCGAGGAGAACCGGTCGGGAGTCGATGCGTCGGCGGGGCCGACGTCACTTCTTCTTCATGAAGAACGTGAACTCGCTTGCCGTCGCAGACTGCGACAGCAGCGCGTTGCCGGTCTGCTTGGAGAACGCCTCGAAGTCCTTCACGGAGCCGGGATCGGTCGCGACGATGCGCAAGACCTGACCGCTTGCCATGTCCGTCAGCGCCTTTTTTGCCTTCAGGATCGGCAACGGGCAGTTGAGTCCGCGGGCATCGAGTTCCTTGTCGAAATTCATGGCCGTTCCAGGGGGAAAGAAGAGTGATGGCACGGTCGACGCGCCGGGCACAATATTAGTAATCTCTAATATAAACGCCGTCCTGTCAAGGCGCACCGGCCGCGGCGATCACTCGCTGTCGGTGCAGGTGACGGGTTTCGAGCGAACGCCCGGCGTGCCACTGTTCGAGCGCGTAGGCGGGCGCGTTTCGCTGACGACCGGCGGCGAGTATTTCCTCGTGCACGCGCGACGGCTGCTCGCTCGCACGCTCATGCCGCCGTCGGCGGCTGCCACGCCACGCTGACCGTGGTGCCCCGTCCCGGTGCACTGCGAATCGCGAGCACCGCGCCGATCAGTTGCGCCTGCTCGCGCAGGCCGGCGAGGCCGTAGTGCCCCGGATAGGCACCGTCCGGGTCGAAGCCGATGCCGTCGTCGGCAATCCTCATGTTCAGGCCGCGACCGTCGGAAGTGACGCGCAATGAAAGCGTCACGTGGGAGGCGCCTGCATGGATCTCGACATTGTGCAGCGCCTCCTCCGCGATCCTGAAGAGCACCTCGGCCCGATCGTCCGCGAAAGCGCCGGCCGGCGCGTCGGTTTCGAAATCGACCGCAATCCCGCTGCGCTCGATGAACCTGTTCACGAAATCTGCCAGCGCCGCGGCCAGCCCCTCGTCGCGTACCGGATTGAAGCGCATTCGGGCAATCGCGTCGCGTGCCTCCTTCAGTCCCTGATGTGCAGCTTCCTCCGCATGCGCCAATTCGTCGGTGAGCGCCCCGGGGTCGGCGACCGCCAGTCTCTTCAGGAGTCGGATCTCCGCAAGCATCGCCATCATCGAATGCGCAAGCGTATCGTGCAGGTCGCGGGCGATCTTCAATCGCTCGCGCACCACCGCGGCGTAGCGTTCCTGTTCGGCCAGCCGCTCGACCTCGAGCGTGCGCGCGGCCACGCGCTGATCCAACTCGGCGTTCAACGTCTGCAATGCGTGGCGTTCGCGCTGCAGCGAGCCGAGCAGTTCGGCGAGCGCGTGCCCAAGGCGCGCCGCTTCGTTGCGTCCCGGCGGGATGACGATCTCCTGCGCAGCGCCGGCGCGGACGGCGTCGGCCGACAGGGCGATCGTTTCGAGGTCGTGCGTCACGCGGCGAGCCGCCAGCGCGCCGGCGATTGCGGCGAGGATCCCCAACCCGAGCAGGACGGCGGCGATCTGACCCTGCAGGATTCGCGCGCGCCTAGCGGCATCCTGCAACGGCTGGAATACGGCGACACGCCAGCCGAGCGCGTGCAGGGCATCGCCGGCTGTCGGCGTTGCGCGAGCCGCGAGAACGGGCTCGCCATCGGCAAGCTGCTCCACCTGCGAGCGCCAATCGAGGCGCGCGCCTTTCGAGTCGACGGGCGGCGGCGACTTTGCGGCCGTGGTGTGCTCTGCCGCGCTGTGCCATCGCGTGCCTTGCAGGCTCGCGGGCCCGAGCACTACCGTGTCCGCCTGATCGACGACCACGGCCCGGATGCCGGATGACGCGCGTTGTTCCTCTCCGAGACGGCCAGCGATATCGAGCAGCCAGCGCCGGCTCATCTGCGCTCCGATCACGCCGACCGGACGGCCGCGAGCGTCGAACGCCGAGGCGACGAGATGCACGACAGGCTCGGACGGATGGGCGGTTGCAGACGATTCGGTCGCACTGCTCGCCGTCTGTGCGCTGGGCTCGGCGAAGATCGCAGGCCCTTTTTGGCCCTGCATGAACCAGTCGCGATCGCCGACGCGCGCGCTCTCCGGCGCGCCTTCGGTTCTGGCCAGCATCTGGCCGTGCTGGTTTGCCACGGCGATCCATTCGAAATCGGGGTACGCACGTTGCAGGTTGTCGAGACTCCTGCCGAGCGCTTCCCGGTCTTCGTCGCCGAGGTCGGTGGTCACGATTGCGGCCAGCGCGCGCACCGATTGCAGTCGAAGCGCGAGCTCGAGATTGAGTTCGGCGGCAATGCGCTGTGCTGTCCGTTCCAATTCCCGGCCGCGCTGGTCGAGCAGGTTGGAACGTACGATGTCGTCGACCCAGGCGATCGCAACCAGCGCCACGATGAGCGACAGTGCGAACACCAGCCACCCAATCGCGGCTGCCAGGCTGCGGCCGGGGTCGAAATGACCCGCGAATGAGCCCATGCGAAACGATTCACGCGCTTGACGCAAGTGACGAAAGTAACATGAACTCCGTGACCGACGGCTCTCGCGGCCGCGCCAAGCATCGGCTAGGCTTGTCTTCAAGGCAGCAGTGCGCGTCGCCATGGAGTATGAAGCATGGATGAGTTGATACGGCTGGTCGCGCGGCGTGCGGGCATTTCCGAGGCTCAGGCCGCGTGCGCGATTGCAGCCGTGCTCGCGCATCTTGCGGCGCGGCTTCCATCTCCGTGGGTCGGGCGTATCCGCGAGCAACTGGGCGATGCATTACCCACGCGCGAGGGCGGCGGCGATCGGACGGCCACATGACGTCCGAACGCAGCGCGGGTTCGCCACGGATCCGAGTGCTCGTCGCCGACGATCAGGCGATCATCCGGCGCGGCTTGACGCTGATGCTGGCGCTCGAATCGGATATCGAAGTCATCGGCGAAGCTTGCGACGGCATCGAAGCGGTGGAGATGGCGCAGCGCTTGCATCCCGACGTTGTCCTGATGGACCTGCACATGCCGCGCAAGGGCGGCGTTTCCGCCACCCGCGAAATCGTACGGCTGCTCCCGGACACGCACGTGCTGGTGCTGACGACCTTCGACACCGACGAAACGGTCTTCGAAGCGGTCCGCGCGGGCGCTCACGCCTACCTGCTCAAAGATGCGAGCGAACAGGAAGTGCTCGAAACGGTGCGCGCGGTGCATCGGGGCGAATCGCGCCTTACACCACAGATCGCCCGCAAGGTGATGGATCAGTTCCGGCGGCTTGCCGCGGCTTCCGGGGCCGCCTCCGCGTACGGTGCGGGCCACACCGCTCCAGCGTCCGACGAAGCATCCGCGAGCGAACACGCCGGTCTCCGCGATCGAACCGCCGAGACGCTGAGCGACAAGGAGGAAAGGATCCTGGGCCTCCTCGCCGAAGGAAAGAGCAACAAGCAGATCGCCGCCGCCGTGTTCCTGGCTGAGGGCACGGTCAAGAACTATGTCAGCCGGATAATGGAAAAGCTCCATGCCAATACGCGCACCGAGCTCGCCGTGATGTCGATCAGAAAGGGACATGGCGAGTAATCGCCGTCGACCGAGCCCGCGACGTCGGTGATCGGCTGTCCCTCGCCAGCGGCAGCCTGTCGCATGTCGACATGCGGTCCGTGCAGCGTGGCTATCTCGAGCATTGCGCCGATGCGGCGTTCACCGCCGTCAACAGGCCCGACGCCGCCCCCGCCCAACCAT
Source organism: uncultured beta proteobacterium (assembly GCA_963837675.1). GTDB lineage: Bacteria > Pseudomonadota > Gammaproteobacteria > Burkholderiales > Burkholderiaceae_C > Rubrivivax. The sequence goes on from CAWIOH010000021.1 coordinate 103,777, forward strand.
CCGAAACGGCGCCCCCGGCGCCGACTGACAGCGCGCGCGGGCTGACCGATGCGGCCGCGAACCAGCGATCGCGCTGCGACCGCTGCTTCGCCGGCACCTGGAAGCGCTGGTGATCGCGATGCTGCAGGTGTCCAACGCGGTTCTTGTGTTCGCTGTGCTGGTGGGTGCGCAGCGCGCAGGGGATCGACCCTGCACAGCTGCAGACGGTGGTGTTGCTGCTGCTCGTGTTTACAACCAGGTTTGTATTTGCGTGCTGCGCACCGATGGCCGCTTGTGGCGCGTCGCGCCGATGTAGTCCGCATATTTGGATTGCGGATGACCTCGCGAGCCGGACGCGCCCGATGCGCCGTCACCGCGAATTCGTGACGCTGCTTGGCGGATCGTTGCAAGCGTTGCCGCGTCTGGACGTCGCGCACCGGCGCAACGGGGCATTGACGCTCGCACGACTCGGGCATCGAAGCCTGCGCTTTGCACCCATGACCATCGTCACGCGCACTTTGTGACTTCCTGCAGTGCGAGATGGTGACCTTCAGCAGCTTACGTGTGATCGGCCGAGAGCTAGAGTTCACTCATGCTCGCGGGACCAAGGCGACAGCGCGACGCCCTCCAAAGAACCCAACCCACCAAGGACGACATCATGACTACGACCAAGACCGATATCGCCGTGGCCGTCTACGACCTGCATACCAGGGCCGAGAGGGCCGTGAAGGCGCTGCAACGCGCCGGCTTCGACATGAAAAGGATCTCGATCATCGGCAAGGACTACGAATCAGAGGAGCACGTCATCGGGTTCCTCAACGCCGGCGATCGGGCCAAGATCTTCGGCAAGTGGGGCGCATTCTGGGGCGGCCTGATGGGCGTGCTGTTCGGTTCCGCGATGATGTTTGTCCCGGTCGTCGGCCACGTGATTGTGCTCGGCCCTCTCGCGGCCGCGTTGTTCGGTGGCCTCGAAGGCGCGGTGGTCGTGGGTGGCGCCAGCGCCCTGGTCGGCGCCTTGATGGCGGTTGGAATTCCGAAGGATTCCGTGCTGCGTTACGAAACCGCCGTCAAGGCGAACAAGTTCATGCTCGTCGTGCACGGCGATGCGCAGGAGATCAAGCGTGCGCACGAACTGCTGAAAACCTCCGGACTCGAGTCGTTCGACCACCACCATGCACGGGACGATGTGCCCTCGCCCGCGCACTCGTAGTCGACAATTCAATTTTTTGAAACGAGCCGTCGATGGCACTCACACTCGGGCCACTGCGTTGGCAATGGTCGTCGCGACCGTTCAGCTCGTTCTTCAGTCAGTGCACGACATGCTCAAAATTGGTTAAATCCATGAACAACGTCTTTTCCTTCGAGCGGCTCGACGGCTACGACATCGAGGTGCTCAATGAACGCGCCGTGCGCGGGATCTTCGTGAGTCCCCGCTGCGCGCCCACCTTCAAATCACGTCAGGAGTTGCGAATGAACAAATCTCTCGTCAAGCTCGCGATCGTCATTGCACTCGCAAGTGGGGCCTCCGGCGCGCTGGCCCAAAGCGCTCCATCCGATTCCGCTGCGCGCGCGAAGGCCTTCGCCCACCAGTTCAAGGTACTGCAGTCGTATTCCGCCACCGGGCCGACCTGGCAGCTGCACAAGCTCAAGTCCGGCTTCATCGCCCAGGATCCCTCGCCGGGGCTGGCGTACTCCGCGATGCAGGCGGTATCGTCGGAGTCTCCGACATTTCACGCGCAGTCGTCGGCGCCGAGCACACTGGCAGCGGCGCCCGCCGATGCGGTGCCGCGGCATGGATTGTCGGATGCACAAATGCAGGCGCTTTCATCCGAGTCGCCGACGTACCAATCGCCGAATCAGGCGAGCGCCGGATAGCGGCTTCGTTGCAATAGGTCTGGCATTGGCTCGCCGGCGGTTTCATTCGCCGGCGGGTCGCGGCCGCCGCGGCCTCGCCGCCATCGCTTGTTCACACCGCTTGCCGTCCTAAGGCTCGCTTAATTCGAACCCGTTAGCATCGGCAGGCACGTTCGCTTCCTCAAGCCAACAGTCGAGAGCGATGTTTGCCGGCACGTCCGAGTTTCTTCGCGCTGCTCTCGCGCTGGCCCGCCCGTACTGGGTCTCGGGCGAGCGCTGGGGCGCACGGGGACTGCTGGCGGTCATCGTGGTGATGAACCTCGCGCTCGTCTACGTCAACGTGCTCTTCTCCAACTGGAACAATCGCTTCTACAACGCGCTGCAGCAGCGCGACCTCGCGCAGTTCTCGCACGAGCTTGCATACTTCTGCGTGCTGGCGGTGGTCTTCATCGTCATCGCCGTCTACCAGACCTATCTCGGCCAGATGCTGCAGATTCGCTGGCGGCGATGGCTCACGGACGAGTACCTCGCCGAATGGCTCGGCGAGCGTGCGTACTACCACCTGCAGCTCGATCAGAATCGCATCGACAATCCCGACCAGCGGATCGCGAACGATCTTCAGCTCTTCGTCGAAGGGACGCTGACGCTTGGACTCGGGCTGCTGAGCTCGGTGGTCACGCTCGCTTCGTTCGCCGCGATCCTGTGGCGCCTTTCCGGAACGCTCGTGCTGCCGCTCGGCGCCACCGGCGTCGCGATTCCCGGCTACATGCTGTGGGCGGCGTTGCTCTATGCGGTCGGCGGCACGTGGCTCACCCATCGTATCGGCCGCCCGTTGATCCGGCTCAACTTCGAGCAGCAACGCTTCGAAGCCGACTTCCGCTTCTCGCTCGTGCGCCTGCGCGAGAACACCGAGGCGGTCGCGCTCTATCGCGGCGAGCATGAAGAAGCGACCGGCCTGCGCGAGCGCTTCGGCGCGATCGTCGCCAACTGGTGGGCGATCATGAAACGGCAGAAGCGTTTGACATGGTTCACCTCCGGGTATACGCAGGCCGCTGTCGTCTTTCCGGTGCTCGCCGCCGCGCCGCGCTATTTTGCCGGGGCAATCCAGCTCGGCGGACTGATGCAGACCGCGCAGGCATTCGGACAGGTTCAGGGTGCATTGAGCTGGTTCGTCGCTGCCTACGCCTCCCTCGCGCAATGGAAGGCGACCATCGACCGGCTGACCAGCTTCCGCGCGGCGATCGCCTCGGCGAAGGCTCGCAGCGCCGTGCCGGGCATCGCGCACGTGCCGAACAACGATGCCCGCCTCGCACTGCGTGATCTGGCGCTTTCGCTGCCCGGCGGCGAACGGCTGATTGTGGGTGTCGACGCTTCGGTGCGAGTCGGCGAGACATGGCTGATCACGGGACCGACCGGCACCGGCAAGAGCACGCTGTTGCGCGCGATCGCCGGTATCTGGCCGTTCGGACGCGGCACGATCGAATTGCCGGAGCGCGCGAGCATGCTGTTCCTGCCGCAGCGCACGTATCTTCCGGTGGGCACGCTGCGGCGGGTGCTGAGCTATCCCGGCGGGAGCACCGCGTTCGGCGACGACGCGCTCCGTGACGCGATGACCACGTGCGGCTTGCCGCAGCTTGGCGACCGGCTCGATGAGGCGGCCAACTGGGCGTTGCAACTGTCGCCCGGCGAGCAGCAGCGCATCGGCTTCGCGCGCGCGCTGTTGCAGCGACCGGACTGGCTGTTTCTCGACGAGGCGACCTCCGCGCTCGACGAGGCGAGCGAAGCACGGCTGTACCGATTGCTGAAGGAGCGGCTGCCGAATGCGACGCTGGTGAGCATCGGCCACCGTTCGACGCTCGCTGCGTTTCACGAGCGCCATCTCGATCTCGGGCGCCACGAGCGCGGATCGTCGATCTCGCCGAACCACGCCGACGAACGGCTACGCGCAACGCATGCGAGGCACGATGCGCCGGCATTCGAGCCGACGCATCGCTCTTAAGCTCGCCTTAATTCGACGCGCATACGATCTTCGTCAAAGCAACCGAATCGTTCAATTGCCGGAGGTTTACGTCATGACCATCAATCCGATCATGCGCAGCCTGATGGCCGCGGGATTGTCCGCGGCAGTCCTTGCAGGTTGCGCGAAAGCCGAGATTCCGTTTTTGCATGCGAGCGAGGCTCCCTTGGGCGAGCTGCCGCCGGCGGCGAGCGCACGCACGCCGGCGGCCACCGCCGCCGTCGCGGTGCCCGACTTCAGCTCCGACCGCACAGGTGGCGGTGCGCCGCGACAAGCCGCGCCGCCCGTCTTCAACTTTCGTGAAGGATGACGAAATGAACAGCAAGGCATCGTTCATGCTGGCCGCGACGGCCCTCGTTGGATTCGCCGTGTCGGCGCCCGCGACCAGCATGTCAATGAACAAGCTGCCCGCCGAGCACGTTCAGGGCACCGCGACGTACCGCAGCGGCGGCATCGGCCACGACGAAGCCGTGGCGATGAAAAAGGCGGCAACCCATTACCCGCTGTCGGTCGAGTTCATCAAGCACGCCAAGCCGACTGACCAGTTGCTCGCGAACATCAGCGTGTCGATCAGAAACACCGCGGGCAAGACCGAGCTGTCGACGATTTCGGAAGGTCCGTTCCTGCTCGCCAAGCTGCCCGCAGGGAAGTACACGATCGCTGCCACCGACAACGGCGTGACGAAGACGCGCGATGTCACGATCGCGGCGAACAAGCCTCAACGCATGATCTTCGACTGGTAGCGGCAACACGAAGCCCGCGCTGCCGATCGCCCGTCGCAATGAGGGGCCTCATCGGTCGCGCGGCACAGCCGTATCGCTGCTGCACGGGCGAGTGGAACGCACGCACGTGCGCGGTCGCCTGGCGCAAGTCCTCCATTGTTTGTGCAACTCCGCTTATCCGTCGCGCTCCAACAAATACTGGCAAACCTAGCCACCATCGGAAGGAGATCGGTCATGAGCATTGATGAGAAAACGTTGCGGGCGGTAGTAGTGGGTTGTTCCGCAGCATTGTTGACGATGGGATCGGCAATCGGCAAGACAACGGTTGACAACTCCAGTGCGCCGTCGAGCGCGTACAGCCACCCGAGCGGCGATGCGAAGGACGAGGCGCGAGGCGCAGCGCGCGACGTCGACCAGGCGACCGCGGTGATCCAACGCATGATGTCGGATCCGAAAGCCGGCGAACTGCTGCACGCTGCCAAGGGAGTGTTCGTGGTACCCAAGTTCGGCCAGGCAGCGGTCGGGATCGGCGGCCAAGGAGGCGTCGGCTTGCTGCTGGTGAAGCACGGCGGCGCCTGGAGCGACCCGGCCTTCTACAACTTCGGCGGCGTCAGCGCGGGCGCGCAGATCGGAGCCGAGGGCGGCTCGTTCGTGCTCGTGCTCAACAACGACAAGGCCGTGGACAGGTTCACGCGCAGCAACAACTGGTCGCTCGATGCCGATGCCGGACTGACGATCGTCAAGTGGTCGAAGGAGGGTCGGGTTTCCGCCGGCAAGGGCGACATCACTCTCTGGTCGGATGCCATGGGACTCTTTGCCGGCGCCGCCGTCGGCGTTATGGACATCAAGTTCGATCAGGACCAGACGAGCGCCTACTACAGCCGCAACGTCGTCGCGAGTGATGTGGTGAACGGCAAGGTGAGCACGCCGCAGGCCGACGCGCTGAAGCAGGTGCTCGCCGCTACCGCAGGCGTTGGCAACGCAATGGCGAACGCTTCCAAGACTGCAACAGGTGCCTCGACGCG
>CAWIOH010000022.1:0-94705 GCA_963837675.1 uncultured beta proteobacterium
GAATCGCTGAGCGTGATCCAACTGTACAAGGCGCTGGGTGGCGGCTGGCAGACCGATGGTGCGGCCGCCGCGATCTCGCCGCGGCAGGTCGCAGGCGCGGCAACTGCCACCTCCCCATAGCCCGCGAGACGCCTACCGGCCGTCCAAGGACCCGCTGTTCATCCGCGGATCGAGCAACGCCATGGGCCTGTACCAGTGCCCGACGCCGTGCCACAGCACACAGCGAACGCCCGGTGAGTTTTGTCGTCGGCAATGGTTCCACAGGGGGTAAGGCATGGCAATCGACCGCGCACGCACGGCTCTCGCGCAGGTATTCTTCCAGCGCTGCTTCTATCTCTTCGTTGCGGTGCTGGCGCTGATCATGTCGGTGCTGCTGCTCGAGCCCACATCGCGCGGACGGGTCGTGCTCAACGTCGGCAATCTGCTCGTCGTGGTCGCGGCGGTCGCTGCGGTCGGACGCACCCAGCTGTCGTTCGTGATCGCGCTGCTGCTCGCGGCGCCGACCTTGTTCTTCCAGCTGCTCGCGATCGACGGCGGCGAGTCCCGGTTCCTGCTGCACTCGTGGGCCTTCGGCGCCGCGCTGTACGCGTCGACGATCGCCTACCTGCTGCGCTACGTCTTCCAGCGCGACGTCATGACGGCCGACAAGCTCTATGGCGCCGCGGCCGCGTACCTGATGCTCGGCGTGCTGTGGGGCTATCTCTACGCGATCGCCAACCACCTGCAGCCGGGGTCCTTCGCGTTCGGCGGCACCGTCGCCACGCCTCTGCTCGGCGACCTGCTCTACTTCAGTTTCACCACGCTGACCAGCACCGGCTTTGGCGACGCCGTGCCGCTGCTGCGCTACGCGCGCGGGCTGTGTGTGCTCGAGCAGTTGGTGGGCGCGCTCTTCCTGGCGATCCTGATCGCCCGCCTGGCCGGCGTCTATCCGCCGGGCAGGGAGAATGCCGGCACGTAGTGCTCAGCGCTCGGAGCCGATGGCGCGATAGATGACCGCCCCGATCAGCGCGCCGACGATCGGTGCCAGCCAGAACAGCCACAACTGCTCGACCGCCCAGCCCCCCACATACACGGCCACACCGGTGCTGCGCGCCGGATTGACCGAGGTGTTCGTCACCGGAATGCTGATCAGGTGGATCAGCGTCAGGCACAGGCCGATGGCGATCGGCGCGAAGCCTGCCGGCGCGCGCGCATCGGTGGCGCCAAGGATCACGACGAGGAACATCATCGTCATCACCACCTCGCAGACCAAGGCCGCGCCGAGCGCATAGCCGCCCGGCGAATGCTCGCCGTAGCCGTTCGAGGCAAATCCCCCGCTCAGGCTGAATCCGGCCTTGCCGCTGGCGATCAGGTACAGCACCCCGCCGGCGACGATGCCGCCCAGCACCTGCGCCACGATGTAGGGCAGCAAGTCCTTGGCCGGGAAGCGGCCCCCGGCCCACAAGCCGATCGACACGGCCGGGTTCAGGTGACAACCCGAAATGTGTCCGATGGCGAAGGCCATCGTCAGCACCGTCAGGCCGAAGGCCAGTGACACGCCCATCAGGCCGATGCCGACCTCGGGGAAGGCTGCCGCCAGCACGGCGCTACCGCAGCCGCCCAGTACCAGCCAGAAGGTTCCGAGGAATTCCGCAGCGTACTTGTTCATGTGCATATCCCTATCCATGAGTTGTCCATCTGGTCGCGCCGAGGGTCACAATATCACTCGCTTGTGACGTTGCGCCCGCTCGCATCGGGCGTGTATTGTCGGCCCGATCGCCGGCTTTTTTGTTCGAAGGGAGCGTCCCACTGCTGTCCGGTTAAATGAGCCTACGCCGACGCCCGAGATCAAGCATTGGTGCGGGTTGTGGGCCGATTTGGTTTGGTGCCGATTTGAACTTCGACTGCTCAAGAATCGCGTAGCTTTCCCGGGGTTGACAGCCCCGAGGAGCGCGCGTGTACGTCGGCAAGACGTTGTTCGCGCAGGTCATGGAGTTCGTGCCATGGACCAGCTTCGCGCGCATCGTGCAGCGCTACGGCGGCAATGCGGGCGTGCGCACGCTGTCGTGCGCCGAGCAGTTCCGCGCCATGGCCTTCGCGCAGCTGACCTGGCGCGAGAGCCTGCGCGACATCGAGGCCAGCCTGTCGGCCAATGCCGGCAAGCTGTATGCGATGGGCTTTCGCTCGGCGGTCAAGCGCTCGACGCTGGCCGACGCCAACGAATCGCGCGACTGGCGCATCTGGTCGCGACCTGGCCGCGCGTGCTGATCCGCCGCGCGCGCAAGCTGTACGCGAACGAGTGCGCTCGGCGTGGAGTTGGACAACACGGTCTATGCGCTGGACTCCAGCACCATCGATCTGTGCCTGAGCCTGTTCGACTGGGCGCCGTTTCGCTCGACCAAGGCGGCCATCAAGCTGCACACGCTGCTGGACCTGCGCGGCGCCATCCCGGCCTTCATCCACATCAGCGATGGCAAGCTGCACGACGTGAACGTGCTGGACATGCTGGCCTTCGAACCCGGCGCGTTCTACGTGATGGATCGCGGCTACGTGGACTTCGCACGGCTGTACGCGTTGCACCAGGCCGGCGCCTTCTTCGTCACGCGCGCGAAGTCGCCGATGGATGCGCGGCGCGTGTACTCGGCCCCCACCGATCGCAGCACCGGCGTCATCAGCGACCAGCGGGTCATGCTCAACGGGCACTACTCGGCGAAGAAGTATCCCGAGCACCTGCGGCGCGTGCGATTCAAGGACCCCGAGTCGGGCAAGACGCTGATCTTCCTGACCAACAACATGGCCTTGCCGGCGCTGACGATCGCCGCGCTGTACAAGAGCCGCTGGCAGGTCGAGCTGTTCTTCGACTGCCTTTCATACTGCACTCCTTCGTATGTCATTGAATATCAAGGACCAGCTGACCCGAGATGCGAGTTGACGGGCTTTGCTCAGCCCGGGTGGCGAGGAAGTCGTCGAGATCGTCCTGGCGAATGCTCCACGGCGCATTGCGGCAGGCTTGCTTGGCCACGAGGTCCTTCTGTCGGATCAGCCGCAGCACGGTGGTGTGCGTGACGTGGAGTGCGGCGGCGGCTTCATCGACGGTCAGCTCACCGCGCTCTTGGCGCTCGCCCTCACGATACGGCTGCGATGCCGTGGCCCTTGCGGATTGAACACACACTGAGCCGCCGTCCACGTCTGCCCGTGCGCCGTGCGGTGACCCAGTCGATTGATCGTCGCCGCGATGCGCTCGTCCGGTTGCAGGCGGGCCAGCGAGGCGATCAACTCGATCGTCTCGGCGCTCGGTGACGTGGCCATGCCGACCTGTGGGCGTCTTTTTTAACCGCAGCTCGGTGTGATCGCCGCCTTGCCAGTGCACGATGAAGTGCACCGAGTCGCCATCGGAAGTGACGACGATCTCCTTGAGCACGGTGCGCAGGATGCGCTTCTTGACGTCAGGCGAGGTCTCGGGGTGGTCCCACAGGCGCGGCAAATCCTCGGCCAATGCAAGCACGGTTTGCTTGGTGTCCTCGCTCAGCGCATCGGGCCGTTGCCGCATCAACTCGGCAACCTCCTCTTCAAGCCCGGACTGCATCGCCAACGCTTCGTTCCAGCGCTTCTCGAGCGAGCCGGCGACAAGACGGTTTGCCGGGTCCACGGCATCGTACTGTCGCTGCGCGCGGCTGACCTCGTAGCGGGCCCGCTGCAGGGCGAGGCGCTTTTGCACGAGCCGCTCGTCCTCGACCCCTTGCAGATTCTCGATGGCCTGCAGCGCCGCTTCCAGCCCCTGGGCGTCAAGGCAGCGCAGCACTTGCTCGGCCACCATTCGATCCGCACCGAGGCCGCCGAACATGACGCAGCAGGCGTGCCCATGGCTGAGGATGCGTGTCGTGCATTGATAGCGAATGCTGGTGGCTCCGGGGTACGCCACGCACAGCTTTGCCCCGCAATGCCCGCAGCGCAGCAGCCCTGACAACAACGCGCTACCGCTCCTGATCGATCCGCGCACGGCTGCGCCACGGCCGTTGGTGTTGTGCGCCATCAGTTCCTGATTGCCGCGATACGCGTCCCAGTCGATGTAGCCCTCGTGGTGCTCGGGGATCATCACGGACCAGTCCTCGGCCTTGCGATGCCGGGTGCGCGACGACGCGCTTGCGTCCGTGCTCGATGCGCACGCTGGTCTTGCTGCGACCATAGGCGTAGACCCCGGCATAGACCGGGTTCTGAAGCAGGCTCAACAGGCTGTGATAACGCGGCGCCTTCCACTCGACGCGTTCGCTGCTGTCGACGCCGGCCACGACGGGCATGTCAATGCACTTGCTCACACAGCCAGAAGTACAGGCGCCGCGCACTGCCGAACTCGGCGAACTTGCGCGAACACCAAGCTCGATGGCCGCGCGCACGCGCTCATCGGGGTCCTTCTCGAGGCGATCGTCGAAGGTCCGCACGTAGCCGATCGGCACGCGCATGAACAGCTCGCCGCGCTTGGCCTTTTGCTTCATCGCTTCTTGCGCCCGCTGCCTGAAGCTGGCCAGCTTCCATCTCGCTGATCGTGCCCTTCATGCCCAGCAGCAGCCGGTCGTTCATCTGCGCGGGATCATAGATGCCATCCGCATCGATGAGCAATGCGCCCACGACGCTGCAGAACTCCAGCAGCGTGTGCCAGTCGCGGCCGTTGCGCGCCAGGCGCGATGCTTCGATGCTCAACACCGCACCGACCTCTCCATCGCACAGCAACCCCAGCAATCGGTCGAAGCCCGGGCGCGACGTGCCTGAACCGGAGCGTCCAAGATCATCGTCAATGACCTCGACCTGCTGCCATCCCAGTTGCCGAGCCCGTTCCACCAGCGCGTACTGCCGGCGTTGGCTCTCGAGGTTGTTCTGCACCTGGTCGGGCGTCGATTGGCGAACGTACACGCAAGCGCGGCGCGACAGATGCTCAGCGGTGATCTTGTTCATCGCGCGCCTCCTTGTTGATCGCCAGGGCCACGGCTTGCATCCACTGCACCATCTGCTGCAGTAGCTGCATCTGAACGTCTTGCTGGCAGTTGCGGCAGCGGTGTCGATTCGGCGTCTTCGAACAGCACTGGCTCTGAGCCATCGGGCGTGGCGGCATCGCGCTCTCCTATCGGGGCTGTACGGGCCCCGAGAGGATAGAAACGTCGATACCCAACGACGCAGCTCCAGCAGCGCCGCAAGCGACACGCGCGGCCTGCTCAACGATCTGCACATTGCCGGCGGCGATCTCGGTCATCCACGCGGGAACCGACACGGTTGATCCGTCGGACCGCCGCACGACATAGCAAGGCTCGTCATGGACGTGATGCAGCCGCACGACCGCAAGGCATTCACCCACAAGAGGGTGAAAGCGGTAGCGGACTACGACATCACGCGAGAGATGTTGACGGGCAGAATGTCGCCCCGTTCGTTCAAGTGGATCAAGCAGCACCTGCGCATCAAGAAGTTCCTGGGCAACAGCGAGAACGCCGTGAAGACGCAGGTCTGGTGCGCCGTGGCCACCTACGTGCTCATCGCCATCGTCAAGAAGGAGCTTCAACTCGATGCCTCGCTCTACACATGTCTACAGATCTTGTCGGTCTCGGTGTTCGAGAAAACCGAGGTTTCATGCGCCTTGCAGGCCGATGCCTCCCAGATCGACCTGCCCAGCATCGCTAACCAGTTGAATTTGTTCGACTTTTAACCGGACAGTAGTGGGAGCGTCCCTTGAATTCAAGAAAAGTACTTTCCACGGTGTTGCTGGTGTTGTCGCTGGCAGCGCCAGCCGTGTACGGCCAGGCCAGCGCGGCGGCCAGCGCGCCCGCAGCCGCGGCCAACCCCGTCGACCCGGCATCGATCCAGGCGTTGAAGGACATGGGCGCCCATCTGCAGTCGCTGAGCCGCTTCCGCACCTCGACGACGCTGACCGGCGAACGGGTGCTCAGCGACGGCCAGAAGCTGCAGCACATCGCCTACGCCACACTCGACGCCCAGCGGCCCGACAGGTTGCGTGCGCGCATGTGGAGTGCACGGTCGGAACGCGAGCTGTTCTTCGACGGCAAGACCTTCACGATCTTCGTGCCTGCACAGAAGTACTACTCGTCGGTGGAGTTCAGCGGCACGAATGCCGAGCTGGTCGACCGCCTCGAGCAGCGCTTCGGTGTCGAGATTCCGCTGTCCGACCTGTTCAAGTGGGGAACCGCGGCGGCGCCGGTCGACAAGATCGAGTCGGCGATGACCGCCGGCCAGGATTTCGTCGGCAACGACCTGTGCGACCACTACGCCTTCAGGCAGGGCAAATTCGACTGGCAGATCTGGATCACGACCGGAGCCAAGCCGCTGCCGCGCAAGCTCGTCATCACCAGCCGTGCCGACGAGGCCCGACCGCAATCGGTCAGCATCATGGACTGGAACCTGAAGCCGACCTTCAGTGCATCGACCTTCAAGTTCTCGCCGCCCAAGGGGGCGACGAAGATCGAGATCGTTCCGGTGAAGTCGAAGTAAAGGAGCGCGAACATGCAAGCCTTCCTCAACATGCGGGCCCAGGCCAGACTGGTCGCTCTCGTCGCCGTCGCCGGCTTCGCATTGACCCCTTTGGCCGAGGCCGCACGCGAGGGCCGCAGTGGAGGTGCTGGCGGCGGTGGTGGCGGCAACCGCGCAGCGCCCAGCCAGGGCGCTGGCAGCGGCACGGCTCGCGCCAGTTCCGGCGGCGCCAACCGGTCGGCAGCTCAGGCCAACAACGCCAAGGCCGACACGCGCAGCAACAACGTTCGCTCGACCAGCGTGAACAACGTCAACACCAGCCGCAACACCAATGTCAACGTCAACGTCGAAGGCAACAACAACTGCTGCAACAACGGCTGGGACGACGACTACCACCCGGTGGCCACGGCCGCGGCGATCACCGCCACGGTTGCGGTGACCTCGGCCGTGATCGGCTCGATGGTGCGCACCGTGCCGGCGAACTGCGTGCCCGTCAACTACGGAGGCATGGTCTACCAGCAGTGCGGCAGCACGTGGTACCAGCCTCAGGGATCGCAGTTCATCGTCGTCAATCCGCCGTACTGACGCGGCTGTTTCTCCCGGGCTACGCAGGTCAAAGCAACCAATCGATCGGCAGGCCGGCCAGGAAACCGACCTGGAATCGTTGCCAAGCGCTGGTCTCGGGATCGACGTCATACACCACCGTTTCGCCCGACGGGGTGTGCTCGATCCACTGCAGGTTGACGCCGTCGGGCGCGATGCGCAGCTCGTAGGCGATGTCGGGCACTTCAGTGTCGAAGGCGTCGGCCAGCTGCTTCGCGGCCGACGCGCTGTCCATCACCAACCCCATCTCGGTGTTCAGGTGTGCCGAGCGCTGGTCGAAGTTGAACGAGCCGACGAAGATGCGCTTGCCGTCCACGGCGTAGACCTTGGCGTGCAGCCCCGAGACCTTGCCCGGCCCGAAGCGACCGCGCACGCGCAGCGAAGACTTGGCGGCGCCCGGCTTCAGCTCGTACAGCTGCACGCCGGCGCGCAGCAGGTCCATGCGCCGCTTCAGGTAGCCGGCGTGCACGACGCGCTCGTCCGACGAGGCCAGCGAATTGGTCAGCACGCGCACCTGCACGCCGCGCCGGGCCATGTCGGCCAGCATCTCGGTGCCGACGGCGCCGGGCACGAAGTACGGTGAGATGATGTCCAGTCGCTGCTGCGGCGAGCCCATGCGCCGCATCAGCACCGGCAGCAGAATCAGGTCGCTGTCTGCGCTGGCGTCCAAGGTCTTGGCGGGGTTGTCGTACAGCACCTGGCCGGTGGCCCAGTCGAACTGCAGCCGGCGTTCGAGCAGCTCCTGGACGAACGGCGCCTGCCGTACCGCCTGCAGGTACAGCGCGGCGCGCGGGTCCTGCGGCACGGCGTCGAAGCGCGGCTGCAGCACTGCCGCCGGATCGGCGGGCGGCGGCCCGACGAAGGGCGCGGCCGGGTAGGCGGATGGGCTGTTCCAGTACAGGTCGAACTCGCGCGAGACCTCCTGCACCATCGGGCCAATGGCCATCACGTCCAGGTCGGCAAAGCCCAGCCCTTCGGCGGCGCCGAAGTACTCGTCGGCGATGTTGCGGCCGCCGACCACGCTGACCTGGTTGTCGGCGGTGAAGGACTTGTTGTGCATGCGCCGGTTGAGCCGGCTGAAGTCGGTGAGGTAGCCGATGGCGCGCGATCCGCGGTTCACGAAAGGGTTGTACAGGCGCAGCTCGATGTTCGGGTGCGCGTCGAGCGCGGCGAGCATCGGGTCGAGCCCGGCGTTGTTGGCGTCGTCGACCAGCAGGCGCACGCGCACGCCGCGTTCGGCGGCCTGCCACATCGCCTGCCACAGCAGCGTGCCGACGGCGTCGCCGTGCCAGATGAAGTACTGCACGTCGAGCGAGCGCTCCGCCAGGCGGGAGAGCAGCACGCGCGCCGCGAAGGCATCGTGCGGATCCTCGAAGGGCATGAAGCCGGACAGGTCCGGATGCTGCGCCAGCCGCGGCGCCACCGCCTGACCCAGCCGGGTCTGCGCGGTGTCGGTCAGCGCCTGCGACGCGACGCGGTCGACCGGCAACGGCGGCGCCGCGCAGCCGGCCAACAGCCCGATGACGAGGACGAGGATCGGCAGACGGCCTTTCATGGTCATGGCCGGCTGCCAGGCTGCGCATCCGCCCGTGCATCGCGCAACTGGGTAATCATGTGCTGCACGATCGCCATCAGAGCCGCCGCGCTCATGCCGAGCATCAGCACGCCGTTCACCGCCTCGAGCGGGCCGAGCAGCCTGCGCTCGCGGCGCATGACAATGTCGCCGTAGCCGAGCGAGGTGAAGTTCACCGCCGAGTGGTAGATCGCGTCGTAGGCCTGCTCGAACTCGCCGAGCCACAGGAACAGCCCGCCCCAGAGCATGATCTGCACCAGGGTGCCGAACATCATCCCCAGCGAGGCGACGAGCAGCGGGCGAATACCGGCCAGGAAGCCGCCGCCGACCTGCGGCACATGGTGCACGTAGTAGCGCACGCACCAGAAGGCCACCGCCACCTGCACGATCAGGCACAGCAGCATCGTCGGCAGGCCGATCAGCAAGTTCACGAAGGTCATGATCTCTTCTCCAGCAATGCATCGATGGCAACGGCGCGCGGCCGCCGCGCGCGCCAGCGCTCGAGGGCGAAGACGGTGGCCCAGGCATACAGCGCCACGCCGACGAACAGGCTGGTGCGCATCGCGGCGCCCTTGAGCACGCTCTTGCCGCTGGCGCTGTCCTCGATCGCCGGGCCGAGCAGGATCAGCGAGGTGATCAGCGCATTGCTCCAGAACGAGGGCCGAAAACCGGTGCGCCGCGCGCCGAACAGCGCCGACCCGGCCCACAGCGCGGCGGCCATCTGCCACAGGACCAGCATCCACAGGCTGGGCCAAAGCGACAGACCGAGCCAGACCGCCAGCGCGATCAGCGCACCCATCAGCGTCGAGCCCACCAACTCGCGCCCGGCGTGCCGGGCATCGGTCTCGCCGGCCTGCTGGCCCAGCGCCACGGTCTTCATGATGGCCGCCATGTAGAAGGACGGATTGGTCAGCGCCAGCACGAACACCGGCATCACGATCAGCGTGCCACGCCAGGCGACCCAGCGCGCGTTCTCGCGATCGGGCGGGGTGGCCGGCGCGGCGCGCGGCGCAGGCGCCGGCCGGATCGGGGGAAGAGCGCATGCGACGCCGCACTGACCGCGCCCCCGACCAGCACGCCGACGGCCAAGGTCCCGGCGAGCACGCCGACCAGGGCTTGTTCCTGCACGCCGGCCACCGGGATCAGCGTGAAGGCCAGCACCAGCACGGTGGTCAGCGGGTTGGCACGCAGTTGCCCCATGTAGAACAGCGCGAACAGCAGCACCGCCGTCAGCAGCAGGCCGGTGGCGGCGTAGTGTTCGAGCAGCGGCACCATCAGCACGCCGGCGGCGACGAGCGCGGCGAACACGCCGGCGATGACCACGGCCTTGGCCAGCGGCAGCGGCGGCCCCGGCTTGCACAGCACCAGCAGCGCCATGATGCAGACGACGAAGGGCGCCTGCAGCCCGAGGCCATAGGCAACGAACACGGCCAGGCCCAGACCGAGGGTCAGCCGCAGTGCCGCCTTGTCGCCGCGCGTCATGTCGACCTTCAGTACAAGTAGGTGACCCAGCTGATCACGCGCATGTACAGCGCGGCCAGCGGGTTCATCAGCGGGTGGTCGCCGGTGTAGACCAGCACGTCGGCCTGGCCGCCGATGCGAACCACCTTCAGCCGCGGCAGCACGTCGGCATCGAACTCCACCGCCACCGGAATGCGCTGCGCCTGGCGCAGCCAGTCGCGGTTGTTCTGCACCTCGGGCAGCGTGCCCGGCGGCGTCGACTGGCCGCTGCCGACGCCGCCGCCGATGCTGCGCACGCGGCCCTTCAGCACCTCGCCTGGCAGCGCGTCTAGCACGATCGCGACCGGGTCGCCAGGGTCGACATGGCCGATGTTGTTCTCGGTCAGGTCGGCGCTGATCCACAGGTCGTGCATCGCGATCAAGGTCATCACCGGCGCGCCGGGCTGCGCGAAGTGGCCGACGTCGGTGCGCAGGTCGGTGACCACGCCGCGCGCGGGCGCGACGGTGCGCGTGCGCGCCAGGTCGAGCTCGGCCTTGTTGACTGCCGCCACCGCGCTGCGCAGCTGCGCGTTGGCGTCGCCCGCCGCTCCGGCGCCTTCCTGTGCCTTGCGCAGGTCGGCCCGCGCGCGCTGCACTTTGCTGCGTGCCTCATCGCGCGTGGCCTGGGCGATCTCGAGGCGGCGCACCGAGATCGCGCCGGAATCTTCTTCGTGCAGCTTCTCCAGCCGGCTGGCGTCGCGCTCGGCCATGTCGCGGCTGGCTTCGGACACTGCCAGCGAGGCGCGCGCCGACTCGACCCCGGCAAGCGAGCCCTTGACCGAACTGCGCACCGAGTCGAGGCCGGCGCGCGCGCTCTCCAGCGCGATGCGGTACGGCTGCGGATCGATCTCGAACAGTGGCTGGCCGGGCTGTACCTCGTCGTTGTTGCGGATGTGCACGGCCAGCACCTTGCCGGCGACCTCGGCCGCCACCGGCACGACGAAGGCCTGCACGCGGGCCTGCGAGGTGCTCGGCGTCAGCCGGTCGCCGACGAAGTACAGAACCAGGCTGGTGATGATCAGCAACATGATGACCAGCGCGCCGATACGGGTGCCGCGGCCTGCGGGTGCAGCTGCCGCCGGCGGCGGTGCCGTCGGTGCGGATTCGTCGCGTGGAGCAGCAGGATCCTGGCTCATGGCGTGTCGCTCGTGGGGGACGGTGGGAACTCCACCGACGGCGGCGGCAGCGGCGAGCGCAGCAGCGCTTTCCAGTCGCTGCGCTCGCCCATCGTGGTTTGCGTGGCATCGTCGAGCAGTGGCCGCGAGCGCCCCGCCTGCCAGCCGCCGCCCATCGCCTTGTAGACGGCGATCAGGTACTGCACCACGCCGCCCTGGCTGGCGACCAGTCGTTCCTGCGCGCTGAACAGCGCGCGCTGCGAATCGAGCACGCGCTGGAAGTCGACCAGCCCTTCGCGGTACTGGACCGTGGCGATGTCGAGCGAGCGCCTGGCGGCCTGCACCGCATCGCGCAGGATGTCGACCTGCGCGCGGGTGTAGGCGAAGCTGCTGGCCGCGTCGTCGAGTTCGCGCGCGGCGCGCAGCACCACGTCCTGGTACTGCTCGTACAGCTGCTGGAAGCGCGCGTCCTGCACCAGCACCTGATTCGTCAGCCGGCCGTGGTCGAACACGTTCCACACCAGCGCCGGGCCGAGACCCCAGGCCAGCGTGGCGCCGGGCGAACCGAAGGTGGTCGCCGACAGACCGACCGACCCCGCGAGCGCGATCGACGGGTACAGCGCGGCTTCACTGATGCCGATCTGCGCCGACTGCGCGGCCAGCTGCATCTCGGCGGCACGCACGTCGGGGCGGCGCCGCAGCATCTCGGCCGGCAGGTCGACGATCGCCTCGAGCCGTGCCTCGGGAATCTTCGCGCGCCCGCCCTGCAGCTCGGGCAGGTCATCGGGCGGCCGCGCGAGCAGCACGCACAGCGCGTTGCGCGTCTGGCGCAGGCCGCTCTCGATCTCGGGGATCGTCGCCAGCGTGCCGAGGTACTGCGAACGCGCCTGCTGCACGTCGAGCTCGGCATCGTTGCCGCTGCGAAACAGCCGTTCGGTGATCTCCAGGCTGCGCTGCTGGATCGCGGCGTTCTCGTTGGCGATGCGCAGGCGCAGCTCGGTGGCGCGGATGGTCGCGTACAGGCTCGCCGTCTGCGCCGCGACCAGCACCTGCACGTCATCGTACAACGCGATGCTGCTGAAGTAGGCCGCATCGGCCGACTCGATGCCGCGCTTGAACTTGCCCCAGAAGTCCAGCTCCCAGGCCAGGTCGAAGGCCAGGCCGAACGAGCCGAAAGTGCGGCCCTGGCCGTTGCTGCCGCGGTTGCCCGCGACCAGCGCCTCGGAGCTGACTTGCTGCAGCTGGGGGTACAGCGCGCTGCCGGCGATGCCGAGCTGCGCGCGTGCCTCCAGGATGCGCAGACCGGCGGTGCGCACGCCCGGGTTCAGCCGCTGCGCCTCGGCCACCAGCTGGTCGAGCACCGGGTCGTCGAACTGGCGCCACCATTCGTCGTCGCGCGGCTGGGCATGGCGCGGCGCTTCGTCGGCCAGCGTGCGCCAGGCACCACCCGACCAGCCCTGCAGCCAGGGCACCTGCGGCGCGTGGAAGTCTGGCCCGAGGGTCGTGCAGCCGCACAGCAGCACCACGGTCGCAGGCACCGTCATGCGCACCCGCCCGCGCGAGGCCGCCATCATCGGCCGCAGCAGCTTCAGCTGGCCACGGTCGGGCCACTGTCAACCGTCGACGGTTTCGCCTCAGGGTTGGCCGCCACCCAGCCCATGAAGATCTGGTAGCCGAGCGCCAACAGCACCGCTCCGACGAACAAGCCGAGGATGCCGCCGGCGGCCATGCCGCCGAGTGCGCCGAGCAGGATCACAGGCATCGGCGCGTCGACGCCGCGGGCGAGCATCAGCGGCTTGAGCACGTTGTCGGCCATGCCGGCGACGAACAGCAGCACCGAGTTCACCACGGCCGCGCCGGTGTCGTAGGCGCCGCTCATCCAGATGTAGGCAATCGCCGGCAGCGTGACGATCAGCGCCGGCACCTGCGCGATGCCGAGCACGAGCACGATGACCGCCAGCACGCCCGCGAGCGGCACGCCGGCGAGGAGCAGCACCAGGCCGACGAGGATGGCCTGGATGAAGGCAATGCCGATCACGCCCTGGGCGACGGCGCGGATCGTCGCCACCGACAGCGTGGTGAACTCGTCACCGCGCTCGTAGCCGAAGATGCGCGCGAAGATCGCCCGACTGGCACGATCTCCGGCTTCGCCGAAGGCCATGATGATGCCGGCGATGATGAAGGCCGCGACGAACGCGAGGATGCCGCCGCCGATGCTGGCCACCATGCCCAGCGCCGTCTTGGCCAGTTCACCGAGCTGGGGCTGCAGGCTCTTGACCAGCGCGGGCAGGTCGTCGTGCGCCAGTTGCCAGGTAGCGTGCACCCGCTCCCCGACCACCGGCCATGCGGCGACGCCCGGCCTGGGCGGCGGTATCTGCAGCGTGTTCTGCTGCACGTCGTTGACCAGGCGATGCACAGAGTCGCCGATCGAACTCAGCAGCACGGCGGTCGGTGCGACGATCAGCGCCACGCCGAGCACGGCGATCAGCGTCGCCGCCCAGCCCGTGCGCCCGCCCATCTTCGCGGCCAGCCACTGGTGCAGCGGATACAGCGTGACCGCCAGGATCAGCGCCCAGACCATCAGCACGAGGAAGGGCGAGAAGATCCTGTAACACAGCATGACCAGCGCCAGCACCAGGCCGGCGCGGATCAGCACATCGAGCAATCGGCGCTCGTCGCGCTGTTCGCTGGGGCGATCGTTTGCCTTGGGGTCGTTCATGGTGATGCCCTCCTGCGCGTCGATCGCGACAGCTTGCATTTCGATGCGGTAACCAGCCTGAGCGCCCCTGCGGCGGGCCTGTTCAGTCCTTCAACCGCGTGATCTTGTTGCCCTGCACGCCCAGGCCGCCCATCAGGCCCTTCTGGCCGAAGATGAAGGCATAGATGTCGTCCTTGGCGGTGGTGGTGGTCATCGTCTTGGCCTTGCCCTCGTCCATCAGCACGACGGTGGGGCCGACGCCGACCTCGAAGCCATCGTTTGCGCTCAGTGCGCTGATCGCCTTGTCGTTCATCAGGAACAGCGCGTAGGAGAACTGCTGTGCGCCGGCCTGCAGCCCGACCGAGGCCCCTGCCGTGTTGTAGTAGCCGGCCACCTTGCCCTTCTTGAACAACACGCCGTCACCAAACTGCCCGCCGACGCCCAGCCCGGCCTTGGTCACCTTCGGAAAGATCAGCACCCCCGCCGCGGACCCGGACAGCGATTTCGCCGCAGGCACCGAGCCCGTCAGCGTCTGCAGCGCCGCGCGCGCGTCTCGCTCCAGCGCCGATCGGTCCGCCGCGAATGCGGCAGGCAGCAGGGCAAACGCGACAGCGACCATCAGCAGCCGCTTCGCGATGAAAGAGTGCGTCGTCATTGGTTCTTCCTTCAGGTTGTTGTGGATGGGCAAACTGGTGCGGCCTGCTGCGGCAGGCCACGCCAACGCGGCGAAGCCGCATTCATGTCCGATGCCCGCAGTTGCGGATCATGGCGCATAGGTGATCCCGGTCGCCGCCGCGTCGATGGTGGTGCCGGCCTCGCCGGCCAGGATCCGGCTCGAGCTGCGAAGCTCGCCAATGGCGGCGCGCTTGCCCGTTGCGCGCACGAAGCGGCAGGCGGCATCGACCTTCGGCCCCATCGAGCCGGCGGCGAATGCGCATGGCCGCCAGCGCGTCGGGCGGCGCGCGGCGGATCGCGCGTTGCGTGGGCTTGCCCCAATCGACGTACACCGCGTCGGCGTCGGTCAGCATCACGAACAGGTCGGCGCTCAGCTCGCGCGCCAGCAGCTCGGTGGCCAGGTCCTTGTCGATCACGCATTCGACGCCGACCAGCTTGCGCTCGGCAGCCCGGCTCGTACACCGTCGGGATGCCGCCGCCGCCGGCAGCGATGACGACGGTGTGCTGCTCCAGCAGCCACTTGATCGGCCGCAGCTCGAAGATGCGTTTCGGCTCGCGGCGAGGCGACGACGCGGCGCCACTTGTCGCCGTCGGGCTTGAAGGTCCAGCCCTTCTCGGCGGCCAGACGGTCGGCTTCGGCCTTGTCGTACACCGGGCCGATGAACTTGGTCGGGTTGCTGAAGGCCGGGTCGTCGGATCGACCTCGATCATCGTCAGCAGCGTGGCGAACGGCCGCTCGAAGGGCAGCAGGTTGCCGAGCTCCTGCTCGATCATGTAGCCGATCATGCCTTCGGTCTCGGCGCCGAGCACGTCGAGCGGATAGGCCTCGACCTTGCTCGTAGGCCGCACCCTGCAGCGCCAGCAGGCCGACCTGCGGGCCCGTTGCCGTGGCCGACGACGAGCTCGATGCTCGCGCGGCGACCGGCGCCAGCGACCTGCGCGGCGATGCGCACGTTCTCGCGCTGGTTCTCGGCGGTCATCGGCTCGCCCCGCTCGCAGCAGTGCATTGCCGCCGAGCGCGGTGACGACCAGCATGGCTCAGTCCCCCAGCGTGGCGACGAGGATCGCCTTGATCGTGTGCATGCCGGTTCTCGGCCTGCTCGAAGGCGACGTTCCATTCGCATCTCGAACACCTCGTCTGTCACCTCCAGGCCGTCGCTGATGCCGTAGGTCTCGGCGATCTGCTTGCCGAGCGTGGTCTCGGTGTCGTGGAAGGCTGGCAGGCAGTGCATGAACTTGACCTGCGGATTGCCGCTCGCCTTCATCAGCTCGGCGTTGACCTGGTAGGGCGTGAGCAGCTTGATGCGCTCCTTCCACACCTCCTTGGGCTCGCCCATCGAGACCCAGACGTCGGTGTGGATGAAGTCGACGCCCTTGACCGCGGCCTTCGGGTCGTCGGTGATGGTCAGCTTGGCGCCGTACTTCTTCTCCAGCTCGCGCGCGATGGCGATGAACTCGTCCGCCGGCCAGAGCTTCTTCGGCCCGCAGATGCGCACGTCCATGCCCATCAGGCAGCCGACGATCATCAGCGAATGGCCCATGTTGTTGCGCGTGTCGCCGAGAAGGCGTATTTGATCTGCGAGATCGGCTTGTCGCTGTGCTCGCGCATGGTCATCACGTCGGCCAGCATCTGCGTCGGGTGGTATTCGTCGGTCAGGCCGTTGTAGACCGGCACGCCGGCATACTTGGCCAGAGTCTCGACGCCGTCTGGCTGGCGCCGCGGTACTCGATGCGCATCGAACATGCGGCCGAGCACGCGCGCCGTGTCCTTGAACGATTCCTTGTGGCCGATCTGCGAGCCCGCCGGGTCGAGATAGGTGACGTTGCGCGCCCTGGTCGTGGCAGGCGACCTCGAAGGCGCAGCGCGTGCGCGTCGAGGTCTTCTCGAAGATCAGGCAGATCTCCTTGCCCTTCAGGTGCTCCTGCTCGGTGCGCGCGTACTTGGCGCGCTTCAGGTCGCGCGCCAGGTCGAGCAGGTAGCGGAACTCGCGCTGGGTGTAGTCCTGCACCGTCAGCAGCGAGCGGTTGCGCAGGTTGAAGCTCATGTCGGTGTCACTCCGTCTGGTGGATCAGTAGGCGGGGTCGCGCAGAGATCGGGCAGGTCATGCAGTGGCCGCCGCCGCGGCCGCGGCCGAGTTCGCTGCCGCGCACGGTGATGACCTCGATGCCGGCCTTGCGCAACAAGCGTGTTGGTGTGGGTGTTGCGGTCGTAGGCGACGACCACGCCCGGCTCGAGCGCGACGACGTTGTTGCCGTCGTCCCATTGCTCGCGCTGCGGCTGCCAGGCGTTGCCGCCGGTCTCGACCGACGCGCAGCTCCTTCAGGCCCAGCGCTTCGTCGCACGACGTCGAACAGATGGCCCTTGTCGCGATGGACCTCGATGCCGCCCTGTCGCCGATCGGGCCGCGCGCTGTAGCAGCGGATCTGATCGACGACCTCGCGGAAGGCGGTGACCAGGTCGCGGTCGCAGAAGCTGAACACCGTGTCGAGATGCATCGCCGCGCGGCTCTTCGGCATCAGGCAGCCGATGACGCGCTCGGCCGCGCCGCTGCTTGAACAGCTGGCCGGCAACCTGGTAGACCGCCTGGCGCGTCGTGCGCTCGCCCATGCCGATCAGCACCACGCCCTTGCCGATCGGCATCACGTCGCCGCCTTCGACCGTGGCCTCGCCGAAGCGCTCGTCGGAGTCGCCCCACCAGATCGTGAAGTCGGCGCCCTTGAACCGCGGGTGGAACTTGTAGACCGCGCGCTGCAGCAGGGTCTCGGGCTGGCGCGCCGGCCAGAACATCGGGTTGCAGGTGACGCCGTTGTAGATCCAGCACGACGGGTCGCGCTGGAACAGCGTGTTCGGCACCGGCGGCGATGATGAAGTCGGTGCCGTCGAAGGCCTCGGCCATCATCGTCGACGATCTCGCTCTTCGGCAGGTCGAGCACCGCGATGCCGCCGATCAGGTGCTCGGCGAGCTTGCCGCCGGCATCTCGTCGAGCCAGGGCCGCATCACGGTGGCGACGCCGAGGCCGACATCGTTGGCGGTGATGCGCCGGTCGAGCACCCAGGCGCGCGCCGCCTTGTCTGCCAGCGTCTCGGCCAGCATCTCGTGCATGTCGAGCACCTCGATGCCGCGCTCGCGCATCTTCAGCACGAAGTCGTAGTGGTCCTTCTGCGCCTCCTGCACCCAGATCACGTCGTCGAACAGCAGTCGCGGCAGTTGCCCGGCGTCAGGCGCTGGTGGGCCAGCCCGGG
Source organism: uncultured beta proteobacterium (assembly GCA_963837675.1). Taxonomy (GTDB): domain Bacteria; phylum Pseudomonadota; class Gammaproteobacteria; order Burkholderiales; family Burkholderiaceae_C; genus Rubrivivax. The sequence goes on from CAWIOH010000022.1 coordinate 17,859, forward strand.
CGGCACACCATCACCGTGCGCAGCTTGCCGACTTCGCTGTGTACGCCCAGTTCTTGCATGCAGCATCTCCTTCGGTTGAGTCAGTCGGGCAGCGCGATGACCGGAAGAACTCCAGTGTGCCAGCGTCCGGCTCGCCGAACCAGGTGCTGTACAGCGGAGCGAGGTCCGGCGAGCGGTACAGCCGGCTCAAGGTGCGATCCACCAGCAGGCGGAAGGCATCGTCGCCGCGGCGCATGGCCAGCGCGATCGGCTCGCGCGTGAAGCTGCGTTCGATGACCAGCAGCTCGCCGGCGGCGGCGCCACGCTGCGCCGCATCGAGCAGCACCGGCCGGTCGCCGAACAGCGCGGCGGCGCGCCCGTCGAGCACCGTCTGTCAAGCCGGCCGCGTAGTCGGGCACCGGCATCACGGTGACCTCGATGCGCCGCGCCTTCAGCGCCTCGATCAACGACTTCTCGATGGTCGTGCCGCCGACCACGGCAAAGCATCACGTTCTCGGTCGAAGTCGCCCGGCGAGCCGCGCCAGATCGGGCTGCAACGGGTCGCGGCGACCGGCGAGCGCATCGCGCAGCCGCCGCGCGGCTGTCGGCTGCGCACCACCGCGCCGATGCCGGCATTGAAGATCGGGATCGAGAAGTCGACCGTCTCGCGCCGCTGCAGCGTCGGCGTGGCCGTGCCGCAATGCAGGTCGATCTGCCCCTGCTGCAAGCGCGTCGAAGCGGTCGGCCGCCGTGACCGGCACGAACGTCGACGGCGAGCGCCGGCAGCTTCAGCTCGGCCTTCACCGCGTCGGCCGATGCGCTGGCACAGCTCGACCGAGAAGCCGGCCGGCTTGCCGCCGTCGCTGAAGGCGAAGGGCCGCGTGTCGGCGCGGTAGCCGAGCGTCAGCTTGCCGCTGTCCTTGAGCCTTGTCCAGCGTGCCCGCCGCCAGCGCCGGCAGCGCCAGCGACGGCCAGCAGCGGCGATCAGCGCGACGCGCCTGGCAGGGGGCGTGTTGAATATGTCTTGCATGTTGGATTCCTTTCGCGACGGTCAGGCGGCCCTGGCGGCGGCCGCGCGGCGGCGACGAAGCGCGGCGCGATGAAGCCATAGACGATGTAGCCGATGCCCATCACCAGCATGCCGCCCATCACCGCATCCTTGCCCGAGGCCCACAGCGCGTACACCGAATACAGCATCGCAATCACCGCGATCGAAGGCATTGCGCCTGAACACGCCCGCGTCGACCTTGGCGTCGCGCATCATCACGAACAGTGCCGACAGCGCCACGATGTACGGCACGACGTTGGTCACCACCGCCAGGTTGACGAGCGCGGCGAACTGCTCGCTCAGGTTCGGCGAGATGGTCGACAGCGCCATCACCGACTGCAGGATGCCCATGATCACCATGCCCATGATCGGCGCGCCGGCGGCGGTGACCTTGCCGAAGATCTTCGGGAACATGTTGCGCGTCGGCCGCGTCCTTGGCCGTCGAGGCCAGCGTGAACTGCCAGCCGAGCAGCGAGCCGACGCAGGCCATCGCCGCCAGCGCCATCACCACCTGGCCGATGGCCGGGTTGAACATCTTGGCGAAGGCCAGGCCGAAGGGCCCGCTCGATTCGGCCAGCTCGGCGTTCGGCACGATGCCCTGGATGACGGTGGTCGACAGGATGTAGATCACGGCCGCGCCCAGCGTGCCGAACATGCAGGCCAGTGGCACGTCGCGCTTCGGGTTCTCCACCGCCGAGGCGTTCTGCGATGCCGACTCCATGCCCAGGAAGGCCCACAGCGTGAGCGAGATGCTCGAGCCCATGCCCTCGGCCAGGCTGATGCCCTTCGGGTTCCAGGCCGCGGCGAAGGTGTCGCCGCTGAACCAGAACCAGCCGGCGATCGAGATGAAGCCCACCGGCAGGATCACGCCCCACACCGTGACCGAGCCGATCTTGCCGGTCAGGCTGGGGCCGCCGAAGTTGGCCACCGTGGTCAGCCACAGCAGCCGATGATGCTGATGCAGCTGAGCACCGGCGTCGACGACAAGCAGCGGGAAGAAGGCCGCCAGGTAGCCCAGCGCCGAACTCGCCACCGCCACGTTGGCGATGGCCAGCGAGATGAAGTACAGGAAGAAGACCTGGAAGTAGCCGTCCTTGCCGTAGGCGTCCTCGGCGTAGCCGGCCAGGCCGCCGCTGCTGCGGCTGAACAGCCCCGCCTGCGCGAAGCCGTAGGCGATGGCCAGCGAGCCGAGCGCCGTGACCAGCCAGGACAGCAGCGAGATCGCGCCCACCTGGGCCATGTTGGCGGGCAGCATGATGATGCCGGAGCCCATCATGTTGACGGTGACGATGAAGGTCAGCTGCACGACGTTCATCTTCTTCTGGGTATCGGCCATGCTTCAGCTTCTTCCTTATTCGCGCACGACGTAGGTGTGGAAGACGATGCGCCCGTCCATCACTTCCTGGAACACGCCCTGCACCTCGTAGTTGAAGCCGGGGAAGCGGTTGAAGGATTCCTCGAAGGCGTGCAGGTAGTCGAGCATCGGCTGCGCGCGTGTGTCCCAGCGCTCGCCGGGCACGACCACGCCGATGCCCGGCGGATAGATCAGCGCCAAGGTCGCCGCGATGCGGCCCTTGCACTGCGTCCAGCGGCAGGTAGTCGACCTCGTTGCCGACCAGCGCTCGGTAGGCGTCCTGCGGCAGCATCGCCAGTCTCCGGGAAGCTCTCGGCGCGGAAGCACCGGCGCTGCAGGTCCTTGATGTCGCGGCTCGCGGTAGAAGCCGTGCATCTCGTGGCAGACGCTGCGGATCGTCGCAGCCGCGCATAGCGCTCGCTGTTGGCCGCGTACAGCGACGGGCAGCACCTGCTGCAGCGGCGCATCGGCATCCCACAGTGTCTTGAACATCACCAGCTTGGCGATCAGCGTGTTGAGCTTGCTTTCGTCCTCGGCCGGCGTCATCAGGAACAGGATGCTGTTCAGGTCGCACTTCTCGGGCACGATGCGCTGCTCGCGCAGGAAGTTCGCGACCACGGTGGCCGGCACGCCGAAGTCAGCGTAGTCGCCGGTCTTGCGGTCGATGCCGGGCGTCAGCAGCATCAGCTTGTTCGGGTCGACCATCGCGTAGCCCGCGGCCATGCCGGCGTAGCCGTGCCAGGCCGCGCCGGGCTCGAAGTTCCAGCACTGCTGCTCGCGCTTGATCAGCTCGGTCGGCAGGCTCTCCCAGGGCACGTCGATCGCATCGGCGCCGAAGGCCGAGCCGCGCACGCTGACGCGGTCCGGCACGAAGGGGTCGAAGAACCACTGCTCCTGCGGCGTGCGGCCATTGCGCGCGTAGTGCTCGCCGAACTCGCGCAGCTTCTTGCGCGTCTCGATGCCGAGTTCGATGCAGCGGTCCCACAGCATCTCGCCGGCCTTGCCTTCGTGGATCTTGGCATTGACGTCGAGCGACGCGAACAGCGGATAGAACGGCGAGGTCGAGACATGCTGCAGGAAGGACTCGTTGAAGCGCTTGTGGTCGACGAATCGCTTCTGCCCGCGCAGATGCTCGTCGCGCTTGTGGATCTGGCTGGCCTGCGAGAAGCCGGCGCCCTGCTTGTGCACCGACTGCGTCGAGAACAGCCCGCAGGCTTCAGGCGGCAGGTCCTCCAGCCGCATCGGGCTGTGGCCATCGAACAGCGGGTGGAAGGCGTTGTAGCCGATCCAGGCTTCGTCCCACAGCACGTAGTCGCACAGCTGGCTGATCTGCTCCAGCACCTTGCGCACGTTGTAGACCGTGCCGTCGTAGGTGCACAGCTGGATGCAGGCCATGCGGAAGGGCCGTGGCGCATCGGCCAGCGACTTGTCCTTGACCTGCGGGTGCTGCGCGGATCTGCTCGCGCAGGCTGGCCTCGTCCCACGCCTCCCAGTCGACCGGGCCGATCATGCCGAAGGCGTTGCGCGCGGTCGGCAGGAAGACCGGAATCGCCCCGGCCTGCACCAGCGCGCCCTGGTGCAGCGACTTGTGGTTGTTGCGGTCGAACAGCACCAGGTCTTCTCGCTTGAGCAGCGCGCCGGTGACGATCTTGTTCGAGGTGCTGGTGCCGTTGAGCACGAAGTAGGTGCGGTCGGCGCCGAAGACCTGCGCCGCGTGCGCCTGCGCCTCTTGGGCCGCGCCCTCGTGGATCAGCAGGTCGCCGAGTTCCACGTCAGCGTTGCACAGGTCGTTGCGGAAGATCGCCTCGCCGAAGTGCTTGAAGAACAGTTGCCCCGGCGGCGACTTGCGATAGAACTGCCCGCCCTGGTGGCCGGGGCAGTCGAAGGCGATGGTCGCCTTGCCGTCGTAGGCCATCAGCTTGCCGAAGAAGGGCGGCAGCAGGCTCATGCCGTACTTGACGACGCTGGCGATGACCTGCTTGGCGTAGAAGATCGGTGACTGCTGGCCCAGGTAGATGTAGCCCTCGACCTCACCGAGCCCGCCGACCACCGGCAGGTCGCTGATGCGGTGCGCATCGGCCAGGGCCCACAGCGGCGTGCGAAAGCCCAGGCCGCGCACGCCGCGCACCAGCGTCTTCGCGCCCTCGAGGCTGGCGCCGTCGGTGAGCAGGATGTAGGCGCCGACCGACGCGTCCTCGGTCAGGTCGCGCGTATGGACCGAGGCCAGCTCGATCTCGTAGCCCTCCGCGCGGATCTGCGCCAGCAGTTCCTGGGTCGGCGCGCTGTCGGGGTCGACGACGGCGACGATCTTCAGCAGCTTGTGGAACGGGATCGGCACCGCCTGCGGTTGCAGCGAATAGCTCGAATAGCGGTTCACGGCATCAGCTCCTTCTTCACGCAATCGACCAACCAGCTCTTGTGGCCCTCGCGGTCGAAGTCGAAGCGCGGGCCGTGGATGTCGGCCTCGAAGCCGGGGAAACGGTCGTCGGTGTCGCGGGCGAACTTCAGGTAGTCGATGATCGAATCGGTCATGAAGCGCTCGCCGGGCATGATCAGCGGGATGCCGGGCGGGTAGGGCACGAGCATCACCGCGGTGATGCGGCCCTTCAGCTCGTCGATCGGCACCGGCTCGACCGCGCCGTGCACCATGCGGTCGTAGGCCTCGGACGGCGTCATCGCCGGCTCGGGCAGGTCGGTGTACATCGCGTTCATCGCCACTGCGGTGTCGTTGTCGCGGTAGCAGGCGTGCAGCGCGTCGCACAGGTCGCGCAGGCCCCAGCCGGCATAGGCGTGCTTGCCGGCCTCGGCGATGCTCGGCAGCGCCTGCTTCAGCGGCGCATTGCGGTCGTAGTCAGCTCTTGAAGTCGACCAGCGCGTCGACCATCGAGCTCCACTTGCCGCGCGTGATGCCCAGCGAGAACAGGATCAGGAAGCTGTACAGGCCGGTCTTCTCGACCACCAGCCCGCGCTCCCACAGGTACTTGCTGACGACCGCGGCGGGAATGCCGCTGCTGGCCAGCTTCGCGCCCTTGCCCAGGCCCGGCGTCAGCAGCGTGACCTTGATCGGGTCGAGCATCACGTAGTCGTCGGCCAGCTTGCCGAAGCCGTGCCACGAGGCCTTCGGGTCGAGCACCCAGTCGGCGGTGCGCCGGCGGCCTTGGCCAGGTCGAGCCCGTCCGGCTGCCAGACCTGGAACCACCAGTCGCCCTTCTTGAAGCCGGCGCCCAGCGCGGCCAGCGCGCGGCGGAAGTGCATCGCCTCGTCGTGCGTTTCCTGCACGATGCGCGCGGCCGCTCGAGCCTTCCATCATCGCCGAGCGACACGTCCAGCGACGCGATGATGCCGTAGTGCGGCGAAGTCGAGCCGTGCATCATGAAGGCGTCGTTGAAGCGCGTCGGTGTCGATCTTGCGCTTCTCGGATTCCTGGATGTGGATCATCGAGGCCTGCGAGAACGCGGCCAGCAGCTTGTGCGTCGAATGCGTGGCGAAGACCAGCGTGTGGTCGGCGCGCGCGTGGCCGCGCGGCACGCCCATCGCGTGGCGGCCGGCGTAGAACTCGTGGAACGCCGCGTAGGCGTACCAGGCCTCGTCGAAGTGCAGCGCGTCGACCTGGTCGGCGACGACCGCCTTGATCTTCTCGGCGTTGTAGCAAAGGCCGTCGTAGGTGGAGTTGGTGACCACCGCGATGCGCACGTTGCCCTTGTGGCCCCGCGGCCAGCGGGCTGGCGTCGATCTTCTTCCTGATCGCCGCGGGCGAGAACTGGTCCAGCGCCGATCGGGCCGATGATGCCGTGGTCGTTGCGCGAGGGCGTGAAGTAGATCGGCGTCGCGCCGGTCATGATCAGCGAATGCAGCAGGCTCTTGTGGCAGTTGCGGTCGACGATCACCAGGTCGCCGCGCCCGGCCATCGAGTGCCAGACGATCTTGTTCGCGGTCGAGGTGCCGTTGGTGACGAAGTAGGTGTGGTCGGCGCCGAACACCTGCGCCGCGTACGTGCTTCGGCTTCCTTCACCGGCCCGGTGTGGTCGAGCAGCGAGCCCAGCTCGGGCACCGAGATCGACAGGTCCGATGCGCAGCGTGTTCTCGCCGAAGAACTGGTGCAGCGCGTAGCCCGACCGGCGACTTGAGGAAGCCGACGCCGCCGGCATGCCCCGGCGTGTGCCATGAATAGGCCGAGCGCTCGGCGTGGTGCGTCAGCGCCTTGAAGAACGGCGGCAGCAGGCTGGTCGAGATAGTCCTCGGCAGCGCGCATGATCTGCCGCGCCAGGAAGGGCACCGTGTCCTCGTACAGGTAGAGGATGCCGTGCAGGTTGCGCAGCGCCTGTGCCGCCTTCGGCGACGCTGCCCTCCAGCGTGACCGTCTCGCCCAGCGCGATCACCGGCAGTCCGGGCGCGCGCTGGTGCACCTTGTTCATCAGGTCGATCAGGCGCTGGCCGGCGCCTGCGTCCTTCTGCATCGCCTCGGCACGGAATGCGATCGCCGACAGCCCGCGATGCGCGCCGGCGACGATGCCGGCGTCGGCCTCGCTGGCGACGACCAGCGTCTTCCAGCCTTCGGCTTCGAGTTCGTGCTGGATCTGCCGCAGCCGCACGCCGGCCACGCTCTGCGCGCCCACCTCGGCGTGCGCGATCAGGATCGGAAAGTGGCCCTTCAGGCTCATCGTGTCTTCCTTCGTGAACGCCAGCGCATTCGATCAGAACGTGACCTTGGTCGAGAACTGCAGCCGGTAGTCGCTGGCCGACTGGCCGTCGTTCTGCTCCAGATCGCCATAGACGAACTCGAGCCCGGTCAGCACGTTCTTCCACGGCGTGTACAGCAGGTTCAGGTTGCCGTAGCTGCCGCGCCGGAAGGCGGTGGCGGTCTGGCCGTCGGTGTTGTCCTGGATGTGCTGCGAGAAGCCGATCGTGCTCGTCCAGCTCTCGGCCCAGACATGGTTGTAGTAGGCGAGCCAGCCGATGCGACTGCACTGCTTCGGCCGAGGTGTGCCGAGCCGGATCGGGCCCGGTGCGAGGTCGACGCCGCCGTCGTTCATGTAGCTGGCGATGGCCTTGCCCCAGACGACGCCGAGATTGATCCGGTCCTTGCCGAACACGTTCAGCCCACCGGTCAGGTTCAGGCCGTAGCCGGTCTTGTGCCCCGACGGATTGCCGTCCGGCGTCAGCGTGTTCTGGTAGCCGACCTGGCGCAGGATGCCGGCGGCCTTGACGTGGCCCCAATCGCCGTCCATGCGCCACGACGCGGTCAGGTCGGGCAGCCGGTTCCAGCCGGTGAAGCCGGCGCCGAAGTCCGGCGAGATGTCGCTGATCTTGCCGGTGTCGATGGCGGAGTTCGGCGCCTCCAGCGACACGACGATACCCATGCCGTCCTGGTCCCAGGCCTTGTAGCGCAGTTGCGGGTTGCGCACGAAGACCATGCCGCTCGGGCCCCAGTAGTCGATGGTGTTCGGGAACACGTCGATGTCCATGAAGTTCGAGTAGGTCTGGCCGGCGCCGAACTTGCCGAGCTCGGCCCAGATGCTGAGCCAATGGATCGACGTGCTGCCATCGCTGCCGAACAGGTCGAAGCTCAGGTCGGTCTTGACCAGGCCCCATGACGGTGGGAATGAAACTGCGCAGGCCCAGACTCGACTGGCGCGCGCTGAAGATCGTGGCGCCATCCTTGCCGCAGCCGGCGCTGCCCGGGCACACCACCGGTATCTGCGACGGTCGCTCGGTCGCGTTCCAGTCGGGATTCATGCGCTTGAAGTCGTAGATCGCGTCGAGCATCACCTGCCCGTAGACCTCGATCCGCGCCTTGTCGGCATCGGGCGTGCCGGCGTCCTCGGCGCGCGTGCCCACCGACACCACCGGGGCACCCCAGCCGATCGGCGCCGAGGCGGCCGCGGCCACCGGCGCGGCGGCGGGCGGCTTCTTCTTCTCCTCCTCGAGCGCCTGTACGCGGCCCTTGAGATCATCGATCGTCTTCAGTGCCTGATCCAGCATCGTCTTGAGTTCGGCATTGGACTGGGCCTGCGCCAGGCCCCCGGCCGAGCCCAGGGCCAGCGCCATCAGGGCGGCCAGTGTCGTGCGCAGCTTCATGCCTCTCCCCCGACGGTGTTTCGACCCGCTTGTCTACTGTGCCGGCCAGCCTAACCAGGGTCGTGGCCATTCGTCTACTGCCCTTTGGGGAAGGTCAGGACGGCCGGGCGTCGACGACCTGCGCGCACGGCGGCGAAAGCCCGAGTCCGCGGCTGCAACGGGCCGGTGGCGGGCGTCGGCCATACTTCGACACTGGTCGAGATCCCGCAGCGCGAAGATGCCCCCATCGCACGACAGTTTGCAATCCGAGCTGGAGGAAAGCCTGCGATTCGAGACACTGCTGATCGACCTGTCGGCACGCTTCGTCAACGTCCCGGCCGACCAGGTGGACAGCGAGATCGAGGACGCGCAGCGCCGGGTCTGCGAATGTCTACGGCTCGACGCGTCGCTGCTGTGGCAGTGGTCGAGTCCGCCGTCGGCCAGATTGACGCTGACGCACATGCATCGTCCGCTGGGCGGACCGCCGGTGCCTGCACCGGAGGAGGTTCGGACCGCCTTGCCATGGAGCCATGCGCAATTGCTGGCGGGCCGCATGTACGTCCATTCGACGCTTGACGATCTGCCGGCCGAGGCCGATCTCGACCGGGAGACCTTCCAGCGACACGGCATCAAATCCAACGTCGGCCTGCCATTGAACGTGGGCGGTGGAGCGCCGGTGGGCGCGTTGACCTTCAACACCACGCGGGCGCATCGCGCTTGGACGGCGGCGATCGTCAGGCGGCTGCAGCTGGTCGGGCAGATCTTCGCCAACGCACTGGCGCGCAAGGTTGCGGATGCCGAAGCACAACTGCGTCTGCGCCAGCTCGTCCATCTGAACCGCGTCGCGACGATGGGTGAACTCAGCGCGACGCTGGCCCACGAGCTGAACCAGCCGCTGGGCGCAATTCTGCGCAATGCCGAAACCGCCGAGCTGCTGCTGCAAAGCGCGGCGCCGGACCTGGACGAGCTGCGTGCCATCGTCGCCGACATCAAGCGCGACGAAGAGCGCGCCGGCGCCGTGATCGACCGCCTGCGGGCGTTGTTGCGGCGGCGCCGCATCGAGCCGCGCCCAACCGACCTGGTGCAACTGGTGGACGAGACCATCGGGCTGGTGATATCCGATGCCACGGCACGGGGCATCCGCATCGTCAGCGAGGTTACGGCCACCACGCCCGCCGCGCGCTGCGACCGCGTGCATGTGCAGCAGGTGCTTCTCAACCTGATCGTGAATGGCATGGATGCCATCGGTGAAGCCGCCGACGGTCAGGCGCGGGTCACGCTGCGCGCCCGGCCGGCCGGCAACGGGCAGATCGAGCTTTGCGTCAGTGATACCGGCCATGGCATCGCGCCGGAGAACCTGCCCAGCATCTTCGACCCCTTTTTCACCACCAAGACCTGCGGCATGGGCATGGGCCTGGCGATTTCGCGCACCTTGGTCGAGGCGCATGGCGGCACGCTCTGGGCGGGTGAGCCTGCCGGCTGCGGCGCGAGCTTGCAATTTCACGCTGCCGGCCGTGCCTGTCGCGAGCCCGCCTTGAATGCGCCCACAGCCACCGTCCACCTGGTGGACGACGACAGCTCGTTCCGGGCCGCTGCCGCGCGGCTGCTGCGCGCGCGCGGTTTCGCGGTCCGGCCCTTCGCATCGGCGGCGGCGCTGTTGGCCCAGGTCTCGCCCGAGACGCGGGGCTGTGTGGTCGCCGACCTGCGCATGCCGGGCCTGGGTGGGCTCGACCTTCAGGACGCGCTGGCGCAGGCGTGCCCCAGCCTGCCGATCGTCTTTCTGACCGGCCAGGGCGACATCCCTTCGACGGTGCGCGCCATGCGCGGCGGCGCCGAGGACTTTCTGGAGAAGCGCTGCCCCCAGAGGCAACTGATCGACGCAGTGAACCGCGCGCTGTCGCGCGAGGCCGGCACGCGTGCCGAACGCACGCGGATTCAGGCCCTGCGCTCGGGCTTCGACGTGCTGACCGCGCGCGAACGCCAGGTGCTGACGCATGTCGTGCGCGGTCGGCTGAACAAGCAGATCGCCGCTGCGCTGGGCATCCACGAACGCACCGTGAAGCTGCACCGAACGGCGATCACCACCAAGCTGAAGGTGCACTCGGCCGTCGAACTTGCCGAGCTCTGGCGAGCGGCGGGGCTGCCCGACGGCGACGGCGAGAGCTTCCCCAAAGGGCAGTAGACGAGCCGGTGCACCCGGCACTACGCTGTTCGTCTGCGCAAACGAGCATGGCCAGCCACACCTACATCGCGATCGTCGACGACGACCTCAGCGTCTGCACATCGCTGAGCCGCTTGCTGCGGCAGGCACATTTCCAGCCGATCAGCTACTTGTCGGCCGAGGCTTTCCTGGCGGACGACAAGCAGCCGCGTTTCGATTGCCTCGTGTTCGACGTGCTCATGGGCGGCATGTCGGGGGTCGAGTTGTTCGCACGGATCGCCGCCGCGCCAAGCTGCCCGCCGGTCATCTTCATCAGCGCCCGCGACGAACCGGCAGCGCGGGCGCGGGCGGAGGCACTCGGATGCGCCGGCTTCTTCAGCAAGCTGGCCCCGGGTGCCGAGATCATCGAAACCATACGCAGGGCGGTGCGCGATGAGCAGAGGGTTGGCTCGCCCGCGGATGTGCAGGCCCGAGCGAATGGTTGAGCTGCCGCATCCGCGCCGCGGTCTCGGCGGTGGCTTTGGCGATCAGAAGACTGTTCCCGCCCCAGGCTGCTGAAGCTGTATCTTCGCACCGGTTGTCTGCGATCGTTCTCGTCCAAGAATGCATCACGCCATGGAGTCCAAGCGCAAGCCTGCACACGATGCCCAAGCGGTTGCCGAGCCGACAGCGGGCGGCGCGCACGAGCCGATGTCAGCTGACCGAGCGCGTCAGCCCACGCGTCTTCCGCGTCGTGGCGCTGCCGGCGCCGAGCGAGCGTGAGAAAAGCCAGTTGCACGTGCAGCGCTACCTGCCGCACCTGCCGGCGGCCGGTGAAGTGGTGATCTTCGACCGCAGCTGGTACAACCGAGCCGGCGTCGAGCGGGTGATGGGCTTTTGCACCCAGGAGCAGGCCGACGCCTTCCTGAAGGCCACGCCGCTCGTGGAGCGCGCGATCGTCAATTCGGGCGTGATCCTGCTGAAGTACTGGCTCGAGGTCAGCCCCGAAGAGCAGACGCGGCGTCTGAAGGATCGCTTCGAGGACGCGCGCAAGATCTGGAAGCTCTCACCGATGGATCTGAAGTCCTGCGGCCGCTGGTATGACTACTCTCGCGCGCGCGACGCCATGTTCGCCGAGACCGACACCGAGTTCGCGCCCTGGTTCGTCGCACCGTCGGACGACAAGAAGTCGGTGCGGCTGAACATCATCAGCCACATCCTGAGCAAGGTGCCGTACAAGGAACTGCCGTGCGACAAGCTGAAGCTGCCGCCGCGGCAGTGGCCCGACGACTACCAGGAGCCGGAGCGCCCGCTGCGGGTCATTCCCAAGGCCCACTGAATGGGCAGCGTCAACGATGACTTCAGATTCAGCCAGACGGCGTCGCTGCGCGAGGGCACAACGGCGACGGTCCGGCTGATGCGCCCGGACGACAAGGACAAGCTGATAGCGGCCTTCGCGAAGCTCGACAGCCGGTCGATCTACACCCGATTCTTCGCTTTCCGCAAGGAATTGCCGGAAGGCCGCTGAACCGCATCGATCGCATCCATCTGGTGCGCCTGGCCGCCGTGGTGGTGAGCATCGGCGCCGGCGCCGACGAGTTCGTCGTCGGCAGCGCCACCTACGTCGCAGGCCACCCACAGGACGGTGTGCGCAGCGCCGAAGTGGCCGTCACGATCGAGGAGGACTACCAGCGTCAGGGCCTGGCCAGCCGGCTGCTCGGAAGCCGGCACACGGCCATGTCGCGGCACAATCGGCGCCAATCGAAACCGTCAGGAGAGCACCGATGTCCGCAGCCAAGATCCTCGTCGCCCAGGGCGGCGGACCCACCGCCGTGATCAACCAATCGCTGGTCGGCGTGGTGCTGGAAGCGCGCCGCTTCGGTCCGGTGGAGCGCATCTACGGCGCACGCCATGGCGTGCGTGGCATCGTCAACGAAGACTTCGTCGATCTGACGCAGGAGACCAGCCACAACCTGGAGATGGTGGCGGCCACGCCCGGCTCGGCATTGGGCTCGACGCGCGACAAGCCGGACATGAAGTACTGCCAGCAGATTTTCGAAGTGCTGCGTGCGCACCAGATCGGCCACTTCTTCTATGTCGGCGGCAACGATTCATCGGACACGGTGCGCATCGTCAGCGAAGAAGCGGCCAGGGCCGGCTACCCGCTGCGCTGCATCCACATCCCCAAGACCATCGACAACGACCTGGTGTGCAACGACCACACGCCGGGCTTTCCGTCGGCGGCGCGTTTTGTCGCCCAGGCCTTCGCTGGCGCCAACCTCGACAACGCCGCACTGCCGGGCGTGTACGTGGCGGTGGTGATGGGCCGACACGCTGGCTTCCTGACGGCGGCCTCGGCGCTGGGCAAGAAGTTCCTCGACGACGGCCCGCACCTGATCTACTTGCCCGAGCGCGATTTTTCGATCGAGCGTTTCCTGGCCGATGTCAAGGCCACGCAGGAGCGCCACGGCCGCTGCATGGTGGCGGTGTCCGAGGGCATCCACGATGCCTCGGGCACGCCGATGCTGGCCAAGCTGGCCAAGGCCCTGGAACACGACGCGCATGGCAACGTGCAACTTTCGGGCAGCGGCGCGCTGGCCGACCTGCTGTGCGAGGAGATCAAATCGAAGCTGGGCCTGAAGCGCGTGCGCGGCGACACCTTCGGCTACCTGCAGCGCAGCTTCATCGGCTGCGTCAGCGATGTCGATGCGCGCGAGGCGCGCGAGGTCGGCGAAAAGGCGGTGCAGTACGCGATGTGGGGCGACCGCGACGGCTCGGTGATCATCAAGCGCACCGGTTTCTATTCGGCCGACTATGAACTGGTGCCGCTGAGCGACGTGGCCGGCAAGACGCGCGTGATGGAGGACGAGTTCATCACGGCCAACGGCACCGACGTCACCGATGCCTTCCGCCTGTACCTGCGCCCGCTGCTGGGGTCGGGCATGCCCGACGCCTATCGCCTGCGCCCGGCGCCGGTGTCCAAGGTGCTGCGGCCCTGAAGGCCGCACCGGGCGCCGCGCCGATCGACCGGCGCGCGCTGGCCGCGGTGCTGATGGCGGTGTCGCTGGTGACGCTCGACGCGTCGATGACCAACACCGCGCTGCCGGCCATTGCCGCTGGTTTGCAGGCCAGGCCGGCGACGTCGATCTGGGTGGTCAACGCCTATCAGCTGGCGGTGGTGGCCGCGCTGCTGCCTTTCGCTGCCTTGGCCGATCGGCTGGGCGCGCGGCGCATCCATCTCTTCGGCCTGGCCTTTTTCGTGCTGGCTTCGCTGGTCAGCGCGGTGGCGTGGAGCCTGGAAGCATTGGTGCTGGGTCGTGCGTTGCAGGGCTTCGGCGCGGCGGCGACGATGAGCGTCAACATCGCACTCGTGCGCCAGCTGTACCCGGCGCACCGCCTCGGTCGCGGCGTCGGCTTGAATGCACTGGTGGTGGGGGTGTCCTTCGCGCTCGGCCCGACGCTCGCCTCGCCGCTGCTGGCGCTCGCGTCCTGGCCCTGGCTGTACCTGTTGAATGTGCCGCTGGGCGCGCTGGCTTTCGCGGTGGCCCGCGCGTCGTTGCCGCGCAGCGCGGCGCGGGACGCTCACTTCGACGCCTTGACCGCCTTGCTCACCGCGCTCACCTTCGCCAGCGGCCTGGCCGCGCTGGCCACGGCCGCGCAGCGCGGCGCCGCCGTGACCGCGCTGATGCTGGCCGGCGTCGCGTTGGCCAGCGCCGTGGCGTTGCTGCGACGGCAGGCCGGGCAGGCGTCGCCGATGCTGCCGGTGGACCTGCTGCGCCGGCCGCTGTTCGCGTTGTCGGTGGCCACCTCGATGGCGTCGTTTGCGGCGCAGGGCCTGGCCTTCGTGTCGCTGCCCTTCTTCATCGAAGGCGTGCTGCAGCGCGAGCCGGTGCAAACCGGCTTCCTGATCGCGCCCTGGGCCATCGTCGTCGCCGCCGGCGCGCCGCTGGCCGGCCGCTTGTCCGACCGCTACCCGCCGGGTCTGATGGGCGGCATCGGCCTGCTGTTGTTGAGCGCCGGCATGGCCTTGCTGGCGGCGCTGCCGCCGCAGGCATCGACCGCCGCCATCGTGCTGCGCATGGCGCTGTGCGGCCTGGGTTTTGCGCTGTTCCAGTCCCCCAACCTGAATGCGCTGATGTCGTCGGCTCCGCCCGATCGCAGCGGCGGGGCCAGCGGCATGGTGGCCATGGCGCGGCTCAACGGCCAGGCCATCGGCGCTGCGCTGGTGGCGCTGTGTTTCGGGCTGGCCGGTGCGCGCGGCCCGGTCTGGGCACTGTGGCTTGGCGCTGCCCTGGCGGGCGTGGCGGCACTGGCCAGCAGCGCGCGGTTGCTCGTGGCCAAGGCGGCCTGAGGTTGGTGGCGATGCCCTGCCAGTCTTCCGCGGGGTGATCTGCCGATCGCAGGGATTGACTTCGTTGGCAACTGCGCGCCAACTGAATCGCGCAGATTTGCGTGAAGATTGCTGGCGGGGCTTTCTTGCCAGCTTGGCACAAGGTGGAACAGCTATGTTCAAGCGACCAATTTCACTTCTTGCCGGGTTGGCGCTGACCGCACCGTTGCAGTGGGCCCTTGCCCAGACGCCGACCGTCAGCGCCAGCGTTTCCGGCTATCAGGCGATCCGCAGCGGCGGCGGCATCATTCCGCCATCGGATTGGGTATCGATTCCCGTGACAAGGAACGATGGCCCGCTTCATGCCGAGGCGAGCGGTGAGGGCGGCAGCTTCATCGTCATCCCGGGCGTCGCCGGGCAGACCGGGCCGGGACAGACCAGCGCCTTCGCCGCTGGCTTCGCGTCGGCCGATCCTGGCGTGCTGCATGTGTACGGCAACAACAGGGCGACCGCCCTGCCTGCCGTGGGCGTGCCTCAGGCGGGCCTGGGCAGCTCGCCCAATATCGACACGGCCATGGCGCATGTCAGCGCCGCAGCCGGATTCACCGATTACCTCACGGTCAAGGACGCCGTGCAGCCGTTGGGCACTGAAGTGCAGGTGCCGTTCATGTTCCTGGCCGAAGTGGTGTCGAACTACCCGCTCGGCTATCCGTTCTGGTCGCGCCATCCGATCAGTGCCTACGCCAGCTTCATCATCCCAGGCATCGGGCCACAGAATTTTTCTACCGAATCGGCCTACTTCCCGTGGACAAGATCGACGCTGCCCAACGGCAACGGACTCTATGTCGTGCGCAGCAGCCCCTTCACGGTCACGGCGCATGTCGGCGATGTGCTGGCGATCAGCGCCACGTTCGGCATCACTGGCGATGCCAGCGTCAGCGAGCTCACCTACGAGCGCGACTTCGGCGGCTTTGCCGACGCACGCAACACGGCGGCGATCTGGCTCGGTGAGCTGCCTGCCGGAATGACGATCACCAGCGCCAGCGGCCACGACTACACGATCGACCCGACGCGGGTGCTCTCCGTCCCCGAGCCCGCGAGCCATGCCTTGTGGCTGGTCGGCCTGGTCGGCCTCAGGATGTTCGGGCGGCGGAAAACGGCGCGCGCCTCGTTCGGCACCGGCCTCGCCAGGGCGTCGTAGACGCGCTGGCGCCGCCCGCTATGGCGTCGGCCTGATGGGTTTCATGTTGCCGCCAGCGCCCGGCTGATGATCTCGCGCACCTCGTCGCTGAGCTCGCCGCGCGCCGCGACGCGGGCGATGGCTTCGCGCGCCGCCCCGCGGTACGGCTCTGCCAGGTGGGCCCAGCGGTCCATCGCACGTGCCAGCCGGCCAGCGACGTTCGGGTTGATGGCATCGAGTTCAATCAGCCGGTCGGCCCAGAACACATAGCCCGAGGCGTCGGTCCGGTGCAGGCCCGCCGGGTTGTCGCGGCAAAAATTGACGATCAGCGAGCGCGCGCGGTTCGGGTTGCGCAGCGAAAAGTCGGCATGCTGCATCAGCGCCTTGACGCGTGCCAGCACCGCGCCCGGGCGGTGTGGATCTTCGCTGGCCCGTGCCTGTGCGTCGAACCACTTGTCGAGCACCAGCGGATCGCCGTGCGCGCGGGCATGGAAAAGCGCCAGCGCACTGTCGGCCAGCGCGCAGCGGCCGTTGACCAGCGCATTCAGGGCGGCCAGCCGCTCGCTCATGTTGCTGGCTTCCTTGACCTGCTGGTAGGCGCGCCCCGGCCATACCGGGTCGCCGTTGAGCGCCGCGTGCCGGCACAGCATCGCCAGCGCGACGGCCGCCAGATCGCGCTGCCCCGACTGCTGTCGTGTCGGCGCATAGGCCCCGCCAACCTGGTGCCGCTCGAAGGCCCAGGCCCAATCGTCATGCAGCCGCTCGGCGAGCTGGTCGAGCAGACGCTCGCGCACCGCATGGATGCGTTGCGGGTCCACCGTGGCCAGTTGTTCGGCAACATAAGCTTCGCCGGGCAGCCGCAGCACCAGCGCCTTGAAGGCCGGGTCCAGATCGGGGTGGCGCAGCACGCCGCGCAGCGCCTGCACATAGGCCTCGTCCAGCGCCGGCAGATCGGGCTGCTCGATCGCGGCCAGCAGGCGCTGCAGGCCCAGGCGCTGGCCGGCCTCCCAGCGGTTGAAGGCGTCGGTGTCGCTGGCCAGCCGCCGCAGCAGCGCGGCGTCGTCGAGCCCGTCGTCCAATGTCACGGGCGCGGAAAAGCCGCGCAGCAGGGAAGGCACCGGTGCGGCAGCGACATTCACGAAGGTCCAGTGCTGCTGCGGCTGTCGCAGCACCAGCAGCCGCTCGCTGCCCACCGAGGCAGGCTCGTCGGCCAGCTGCAAGGGCAGGGCGCGGCCTTGCGCATCCAGCAGCGCCGTCAGCACCGGGATGACCAGCGCCACGCCATCGGCCGACGCCAGCTGCTGCGACAGCCGCAGCGTGTAGCGCTGCGTCGCGGCGTCGTAGTCGCCGCGCGCCGTGACCCGCGGCGTGCCGGCCAGGGCATACCAGCGCTTGAAGACCTCCAGATCGCTGGCCAGCAACGATGCGGGGTTGGCATCGGCGATGGCCTGGGCAAAGTCGTCGCAGGTGGCGGCCGTGCCGTCATGTCGCTGGAAGTACAGCGCCATGCCGCGCGCGAAGCCTTCGCGGCCGACCAGCGTGTGCATCATGCGCACCACCTCAGCGCCCTTTTCGTAGATCGTCGCGGTGTAGAAGTTGTTCACCGCCTGGTAGCTTTCAGGCCGCACCGGGTGGGCCATGCTGCCGGCGTCCTCGGGGAACTGCCGGCTGCGCAGTTCGAGCACGTCTTCGATGCGCTTGACGGCACGCGCCGACGCGTCGCCGGCCATGTCCATGCTGAACTCCTGGTCGCGGAAGACCGTCAGCCCTTCTTTCAGCGACAGCTGGAACCAGTCGCGACAGGTGATGCGGTTGCCGGTCCAGTTGTGGAAGTACTCGTGTGCCACCACGCTTTCCACGGCCAGGAAGTCGGCGTCGGTGGCAGTCTCGGCATGGGCCAGCACGTACTTGGTGTTGAACAGGTTCAGGCCCTTGTTCTCCATCGCGCCGAAGTTGAAATCCTCGACCGCGACGATCATGAAGCGCTCCAGGTCCAGGCTCAGCCCGAAGCGGGCCTCGTCCCAGGCCAGTGCGGCGATCAGCGCGTTCATCGCGTGTTCGGTCTTGGCCAGGTCGCGTCGTTTGACGTACACCTGCAGCAGGTGTTCGCGGCCGGCGCGGCTGCGGATCTTCTGCTCGCGCGCCACCAGATCTGCGGCCACCAGCGCGAACAGGTAGCTCGGCTTCGGGAACGGGTCGTGCCACTTGGCAAAGTGACGTCCGTTGTCCAGCTCGCCGCTGTCGACCAGGTTGCCGTTGCTCAGCAGCACCGGATACCTGGCCTTGTCGGCGCGCAGTGTCACGGCATAGACCGCCATCACGTCGGGCCGGTCGAGAAAGTACGTGATGCGGCGGAAGCCCTCGGCCTCGCACTGCGTATAAAGACCGCCGCCGCTGGTGTACAGGCCGCTGAGCTCAGTGTTCTTCAGCGGTGCGATGGTGTTGCGGATCTCCAGAACGAACCGCGCTTCGACGGGCGGGTTGTCGATGACCAGCGTGCCGCCTTCCTCGCGGAACGACACGCTTTCGCCATTCGCCAGCACGCGCAGCAGGTTCAGGCCTTCGCCGTGGAGCACCAGCGGCTGCGCGGCGGCGGCATTGCGCTCGATCGTCATCCGGCTGGCGACGATGGTCTTGGCCGGGTCGAGATCGAAGCTCAGCTCGACGTTGCGGATCCAGTAGGCCGGCGCGGCGTAGTCTTCGCGCCTCACGACGGTGGCAGGGCCTTCACGCATGGTTTGTCAGGTGCAAAAGTCGTGGATCGAAAGTCCGCAGCGCTGCGCTGCGAGCGCCTGCTGGCGGTCTGCGGTGGCGAAATCGGAGCATCCCAGCGCCGTGGCACAGGCGACATGCAGCGCGTCCACGATGGCCGGGGCGACATCGAGCTCCTCGATCAGGCGTGTCGCCTGGACGAAGACCTGCGAGTCGGCCTCGTGCACGTAGCGCTTGACCGGCGCACTGGTGTCGACATCGGTGCTCACGCGCGCGCATCACAGCCCCTGCTTCAGGCTCGCGGCGATGAAAACGTCCAGATCGCCATCCAGCACCTTCTGCGTGGCGTTGACCTCGACGTTGGTGCGCAGGTCCTTGATGCGGCTGTTGTCGAGCACGTAGCTGCGGATCTGGTGACCCCAGCCGACGTCGGTCTTGCTGTCCTCGAGCTTTTGCTGTTCGGCCTGCTGGATGCGCATCTCGTGTTCGTAGAGCCGGCTGCGCAACATCTGCCAGGCTTCGTCGCGGTTGCGGTGCTGGCTGCGGTCGTTCTGGCACTGCACGACGATGCCGGTGGGGATGTGCGTCAACCGCACCGCCGAATCGGTCTTGTTGATGTGCTGGCCGCCCGCGCCGCTGGCACGGAAGGTGTCCGTGCGCACGTCAGCCGGGTTGATGTCGATCTCGATCGAGTCGTCGACCTCGGGGTAGACGAAGATGCTGGCGAAGCTGGTGTGCCGGCCGCCCGACGAGTCGAAGGGGCTCTTGCGCACCAGCCGGTGCACGCCGGTTTCGGTGCGCAGGTGGCCGAAGGCGTAGTCGCCTGCGATCTTCAGCGTGGCGCTCTTGATGCCGGCAACGTCGCCTTCGCTTTCTTCCAGCAGCTCGGTCGTGAAGCCCTTGCGCTCGCAATACTTCAGGTACTGGCGCAGCAGCATCTGCGCCCAGTCGCAGGCTTCGGTTCCGCCGGCGCCGGCCTGGATATCCATGAAGCAGTTTCCCGGATCGGCCGGGTTGCTGAACATGCGGCGGAATTCGAGTTGCTCGACCGTCTCGCGCAAGCCGGCGGTGGCCTGTTCGATGTGCATCAGCGCGTCGAAGTCCTGGTCGGCCTTCGACATGTCGTACAGCTCGGTGTTGTCGGACAACTCGCGGTTCAGATGGTCGATGGTCTCGACCACGGTTTCCAACGACTTCTTCTCGCGGCCCAGTTCCTGCGCGCGCTTCGGCTCGTTCCAGACCGCCGGATTCTCCAGCGCGGCGTTGACCTCGTTCAGTCGAAGCGCCTTGCGCTCGTAGTCAAAGATACCCCCTTAGCGCGCCCGTGCGTGCTGTCAGGTCGGCGAGCAAGCTGCCGATTTGGTTGATGCGTTCGATGTCCATGGCGCGAGGGCGGTCGTCAATGCGTGGGCCGCGATTCTGGCACGCGAGCTGGTGGCGCGCGCTCAGTGTTTCATCGGCATCTCAGCGCCCAGGGCCCTGACCGTGGCCTTGACTTCGATGCTTTCGCGCTTCTTGTCGGCGCCTTCGATCACCAGGGTCACGGGCACGGTGTCACCGGCCTTCAGCTCCTTCTTCAGGTCCATCATCATCACGTGGTAGCCCCCGGGCTTCAACTCCACCACCTTGCCAGCCGGCAGATCGATGCCGGGCACGGCATTCATCTTCATCACGTTGCCTTCCATCTTCATCTCGTGGATCTCGACGATGCCGGCCACCGGCGACGACGCCGACACCAGCGTGCCGCCGCTGCTGGAGGTGATCTGCGCGAACATGCCGGTGGCCTTTTGCTGCGGCACGGTGCCGCGCACCCAGGCGTCCTTGACGCTGGTCTGGGCATGAACGCTGCCAATCGCCAACAGGGCAAGCAATGCAAGGGTCTTGTTCATGAGCGATTCCTTCGGGAAGCGACGGGCGCGAAAAACAGGCGCCGAGTGTAGCCAGTCGCCGCGGCCGAAGCCGCGCATGTGCCGATAATCGCGCATGGCCATCCAGACCGATGATTTCGCCCCGGCGCGCCGCGTCCTCAGCGCGGCGCCGGCCTCGGCCAACGAGGTGGCGATCGAGCGGGCGCTGCGCCCCAAGGGGCTGCAGGACTACGTCGGCCAGGCGAAGGCGCGCGAGCAGCTCGAAATCTTCATCGGCGCGGCGAAGAAGCGTGCCGAGGCGATGGACCACGTGCTGTTGTTCGGCCCGCCCGGCCTGGGCAAGACCACGTTGAGCCACATCATCGCCAACGAACTCGGCGTCAACCTGCGCAGCACCTCGGGCCCGGTGCTGGAGAAGCCCAAGGACCTGGCGGCGATCCTGACCAACCTGGAGCGCAACGATGTGCTCTTCATCGACGAGATCCACCGCCTGAGCCCGGTGGTGGAGGAAATCCTCTACCCGGCGCTGGAGGACTACCAGATCGACATCATGATCGGCGAGGGTCCGGCCGCGCGCAGCATCAAGCTCGATCTGCAGCCCTTCACGCTGGTCGGCGCGACCACGCGCGCCGGCATGCTGACCAACCCGCTGCGCGACCGCTTCGGCATCGTCGCGCGGCTGGAGTTCTATTCGCCCGAAGAGCTGGCGCGCATCGTCACGCGCTCGGCCGGTTTGCTGAACGTGCCCACCGATGGCGACGGCGCCTTCGAGATCGCGCGCCGTTCGCGCGGCACACCGCGCATCGCCAACCGGCTGCTGCGTCGCGTGCGCGACTATGCGGATGTCAAGGGCGACGGCCGCATCGGCCAGGCGCTGGCGCATCTGGCGTTGGCGATGCTGGATGTCGATCCGCTGGGCCTCGACGTGATGGACCGCAAGCTGCTCGATGCGGTGATCCAGCGCTTCGACGGCGGGCCGGTGGGGTTGGACAACGTGGCCGCCGCCATTGGCGAGGAGCCGGGCACGATCGAAGACGTGATCGAGCCTTACCTGATTCAGCAGGGCTACCTGCAGCGCACGCCGCGCGGGCGCATTGCCACGCTGGCAGCGTACCGGCACCTGGGCGTGGCGCCGCCGCAGGGCGGCATCGCCGGCGCGGACCTGTTCGCCGGCTGATTCGCCGCGCCTTCGTTCGCATCGAACGAGGCGTGCGCTTTCCGCGCATGGCGCAACGCCATCTCGCTCAAACAGCCCCACGCTCGAATTCGTCCTTGCGCACGCGGCCGCCAGCGGTCTGGACCACTGCGAACAAGAATTTCCCTGAAGGTAGCCCTCCACCTGCACGCCGACTTCGCCGCCCACCGCAGCCACGCCAAGAAAGTGGAAGTTGGAGTTCCGGCAGGCGCTGCAGATGCGCGATCACTTCACACGCGGTCGCGATGGTCGGTGGCTGACCTGTTTGCCCATCGCCTGCACCCCGCGAATACGGGGGTCAAGGCCTTGCAATGTTCGCACTTGTATCCGCCGTGACTTTGTGCGCGGGGTGGCGACACAAGTTGTTTCGGCAGCTTCGAATCGTTAATGGCTGCCGCGTTTCGGGTGCCGCTCAAGTTGCCCTTCACCGTGCCGATAAATAGGATCGATGCGTCCCTTTGGGCTGCCTTGCACCTGCCAATGCAACCCTTCGTGACGCCCCAATGCCGGCGGGGCGGTGACCGGCAGACCGTGCAGTTACACAGTCGGCGCACGCAACCCAGAGCTCTCAATGAAACGCGCGATACACCCCGCCCCAACCGGCTTCACTCTCATCGAAGTGATGGTGACGGTGGCCATCATCGCGATCCTTGCGGCGGTGGCGGTGCCGTCGTACTCCGCCTACATCATGCGTGGTCACCTGGCCGAGGCCGTCAACGGGCTGGCTGGGGTGCGCGCGCAGATGGAGCGCCACTATCAGGACAACCGCACCTACGCCACCGTCGGTGCCTTCACCACGCCCTGCGCGGCGGCTGCCGCCACGCGAACTTTCGGCAACTTCGTCGTCAGTTGCTCGGGCACGCCCGACGCCACCACCTTCACGCTGCAGGCCGTGGGCAGCGGCCCGGCGACCGGCTTCACCTTCACCATCGACCAGGCCGATGTGCGCGCCACCACCGCCGCCGCCAGCGGCTGGAACACCTGCGCCAACAAGTGGCTGATGAAGAAGGGCCAGACATGTTGAGTCGCCCCGGTGCCGGGCGCCAGCGCACGCGGCGTGCGCGCGGCTTCACGCTGGTCGAGCTGATGGTCACCATCGCCTTGATGGCGATCCTGCTGGCACTCGCCGCACCATCGTTCTCGACGTGGATTCGCAATTCCCAGGTGCGCACCGTCAGCGATTCATTGCAGGGCGGCATCCGGCTGGCGCAGGCCGAAGCCATCCGCCGGCATCGCCAGGTGGTGTTCTTCCTCACCAATCAAGCCACCTGCGATGCCAGCACCACGGCCGATGCCGGCGGCAGCGCGTGGGTGCTGCGCACGCTGCCGCTGATGGCCGGCGACCCGGTGGAAGCGGTGCAATGTGGCCAGCTGTCCGACATGACGGCCGATGTCGGCATCGCCGGTGCCACGGCACTGTGCTTCAACTCCATCGGCCGCCAGGTGGCCAATGCCGACCCGGAGGTTGGCGGTGCGGCTTGCGATCTCGACGCCAGCGGCACCAGCACTTTCGATATCAGCGCCAGCCGTGCCGACCGGCCGCTGCGCGTGCTGGTCACGCTCGGCGGCAGCATCAAGATGTGCGACCCGGCGAAGGCCTTGTCGGCATCCACACCCGACGGCTGCCCGACATGACGCGCCATTTGCACGCCCATCGGCCGCGACCGGCGCACGGCTTCACATTGATCGAGGTGCTGGTGGCGATCGTGCTGATCTCCTTCGGCATCCTCGGCCTGGTGTCGCTGCAGGCGCGGGCGGCGCAGTTCTCGGTGAGTGCCGAGGACAGCCAGCGCGCGGCCCTGCTGGCCGCCGAGCTGTCGTCCGCGATGTGGGGCGCCAACACCGTCACGTTGCCCAGCGCCACCACCGATGCCTGGCAGGCGCGTGTCGCCGATCCGACCGTCGCCGGACTGCCCAACGCCACCGGCAGCGTGGCGGTCAACGGCAGCGTCGCGCGCATCACCGTGCAGTGGCGCGCGCCGCATGCCGCCTCGGGCGAGGACAACCGCTATGTCACCGACGTGGCCATCCCGGTGCTGCCGCCCGGGGGCGCCGCCGCCGCACCATGAACAGCCCATCTTCGCATCCGCCGCGCCGCGCTCACGGCTTCTCGATGGTCGAGCTGCTGGTGTCCGTGGTCATCGGTATGGCCCTGGTACTGGCGCTGACGACGATCATGATTCGCCACGATGGTGGCAAGCGCACCATGATCTCCAGCAACGACCTGTCGTTGACCTCGGGCTTCGTCTCCTATGCGCTGGACAACGAGCTGCGCAGCGCCGGTTCGGGCTTCACGCAGAACTGGCGCGACAGCTACGGCTGCCTGCTGCGCGTGGCGCGCGGTGGCGCGCAGATCCTGCCGCGTGGCGGCGCTTTTCCCGACCCCTTCGCCGCGGTGCCGCAACAGGTGCGCCTCGCGCCGCTGCTGATCCATGCGGGTGCCGGAACCGGTGGCTCGGACGTGCTGGCGGTGGCCACCGGCGCCTCGGGCCTGGGTGAGACGCCGATCCGCGTGCAATCCGGATCGACCACCGACACCGACCTGCGCGTCACCAGCACGGTCGGCCTGCGCGGCAATGACCTGGTGCTGCTGGCCGAGGACGGCACGGGCTGCATGCTGCAACAGGTCGCCGCGCCCTTCACCGGTGGCGCCGACCAGCTCCTCACCTTCGGCGGCGACTATGCCAAGGCCGACATCGATGCGCTCCAACTGAGAAGCTTCGGCGGCCTGCGTCTGGCCTATGTCTCGCTGCTCGGCAACACCGTGGGCAACCCGCCGATGTTCAGGCTGTTCGGCATCGGCGCCAACGAGCTGCTGTTCAGCTACGACCTGCTGCGCCTGGACGGCAACGATGCGGCCCAGCCGGTGGCCGCCGGCGTGGCCGACCTGCGGGCACGCTACGGTGTCGATACCGACAACGACGGCGTGGTCGATACCTGGGTGGCGCCGACCGATGCCGGCTACACCGCCGCCGAATTGTCGGCCGACACCCTGGCCGCCAAGCAGCAGCTGCTGCGCATCATGGAAGTGCGCGTCGGCCTGGTGCTGCATTCCGACCGCATCGAACGCGAGGACGTGGCGCCGGCCGCGTTGACCTTGTTCCCCGACCTGGCGGGCGCGCTGCAGCACACCTACAACGTCGCCGCCGGCGATCGACGCCAACGCTTCAGGACGGTGGAGTTCACGGTGCCGCTGCGCAACGTGATGATCGCCGCGCGCCAATGAAAAGCACCCGCCGCTTGAACCTGCGCCGCGCCCAGCGCGGAGCCGTGCTGCTGTTCGCGATGATCGCCTTGGTGATCCTGCTGATCGGCACCGTGGCGCTGATGCGTTCGATGAACAACTCGCTGTTCAAGGCCGGCAACTTCGGTTTCAAGCGCGATCTGACCAACCAGAGCGAACGCGCCATCAACGCCGTGCTCGACGCGGTGCAGACAGGGGCATTGGCCGACGAGGCCACGCGTCGCAACAATTCCGCCGCCAACAACTACAGCGCCGTGGTGTTGCCGGTGAACGCGCAGGGCGTGCCCAACGCCTTGTTGACCGACGCGGCCTTCGGCGGCGTTGGCGTGGCCGGCAACGACATCGCTCTGGCCGACATGGGCGTGACCGTGCGCTACGTGGTGGACCGGTTGTGCGTGACCCCCGGGCCGGCGAATCTGGACGGCTGCACGCTGGCCGGCGATCAACTGCCCGCCGGCGGCAGTGAGAGCGAACTGCTGCGCGCCGAGGACCCCGGCGCCGGTGCGCCACCGATCCCATCACCCGTGGGACTGCAGGTGGTCTATCGCGTGAGCATCCGCGTCACCGGACCGCGCCGCACCGAATCGTTCTTCCAGACCACTTTCACGATCTAGCCGCCGCGCGCAGAGGTGCCCCGATGAAGCTCCCGACCCTTCCCATGCGCGTGCGCGCCCTGGCCGTCGCGGCGGTGCTCGCCGGCGCCGGTGCGGCCACCCAGGCGGTGACGCCGCTGGCCGACCAGCCGGTGTTCTCGACGATCGCCGTGCCGGGCAACATGGCGCTGGCGCTGTCGGTGGAATTTCCCACGGCCGTCAGCGTGGCGCACACCGGCGCCACCTACGACCCGACGAAGAGCTACCTGGGCTACTTCGATCCGGAAAAGTGCTACCTCTACAACTACAGCGCGACCGAAGCGCAGCGCTACTTCTACCCGGTCGGCCTGGCGACGCAGTCGCACCTGCACCGGCAACAGCAAGTGGAGCGGCAACTTCATGAACTGGCGACGATGCAGACCATCGACCCGTTCCGATGGGCGCTGACCGGCGGCTACCGTGCGGTCGATACCGCCACCACCACCATCTCGAAAGGGCCTAGGCGTCGGCACCAGGGCAGCGACACCAACTTCCCGCTGATCCCCACGCTCGGCAACGCCGCCAAGATCGCCCACGCCGCAGCACCGATCGACCACACGCCTGGGCTCTCGTTCGCTGAAGAAGCGTGTACGGTCTGGGCAACAAGATGCGCTTCACCGGCGGTGCGGCCAACACGGTGGGCAACGCGCCCGACCGCTTACGCATACCCGCGGCGGCCGTGGACAACACGACGGTGTACAAGTTTAGCGTGCGCGTCAAGGTCTGCGACGACGCCGCCGGCGCCGGCGGATCGAGACGAATTGCAAGCCCTATCCGGCCGGCAACTACAAGCCCGACAGGGCTGATCCAGCAATACGCCGACCAGATCCGCTACAGCGCCTTCGGCTACCTCAACGACGCAACCGTGCAGCGTGACGGCGGCGTGCTGCGTGCGCGGCAGAAGTTCGTCGGCCCGACGAAGCCGGTGCCGGGCGGCGGCCCGATCGCCAACGCGGCCATCGGAGTGGGACGCCAGCACCGGTGTGCATGGCCGTGAACCCGGATTCGGCGCCGACGCCAGCGCGACCAGCCTGCTGGGCGTGACCATCACCAACAGCGGCGTCATGAACTACCTGAACAAGTTCGGCCAGATCAGCAGCAGGCAGCTACAAGACGCTACGACCCGGTCGAGCGAGCTGTACTACGCGCGCGCTGCGCTACTGAAGAAGCAGGGCAACGTGCCGAATCGCCTCCGTCGAGCAGCGCCGCCGACGCCACCAAGACGACCTGGATCGACGGCTTTCCGGTGATCACGACTGGGACGATCCGATCCAGTATTCGTGCCAGCAGAACTTCATCCTCGGCATCGGCGACATCAACACCCACGCGGACCGCAACGTGCCCGGTGCCGCCGGCAGCAACGAGCCGACCATGCCGGCGCAGGTTGCCGGCGACACCACGGTCGATGCCTGGTGGCCACCAACAAGGTGGGCGCGCTGCACGGCATCGGCGCGATCGGCAACACCCAGGGCTATGGCGGCTGCTGCATCAACAACGGCTGCATTGATGGCCGGACTGGCCTACGACGCCAACACCAAGGACATCCGCCCCGACGACCCGACGGACCTGGCACGCACCAAGGGCAAGCAGACGGTGCAGACCTATTGGCTGGACATGCTGGAGTACCAGCAACTACAAGACGGACAACCAGTTCTATCTGGCAGCCAAGTACGGCGGCTTCAACGCGCCCGAGAACTTCGACACCTACGGCACGAGCACCGACATTGCCGAGCGCTGGTGGCACACCAACACCGACACCGTCGGCGGCCAGAAGCGCCCCGACACCTACTTCACCGCCTCGCGCCCTGACCAGATGGTGGCCGGCCTGACCCAGGCCTTCGCCAGCATCGCCTCGAAGCTGAAGTCCTACACCACGTCGTTCTCGACGGCGCTGCCGCAGATTTCCTCGCTCGGCTCGGCGAGCTATGCCACCCAGTTCGACGCCAAGACCTGGAGCGGCGAGATGGTGGCCAGCGCCGCCAACGTGGACGCGAACGGCGAGCCCGCGCTGACCGAAAGCTGGCGCCTTCGGCCAAGCTGGATGCCCAGGCCGCCGGCACCGGCTGGAACACCAACCGCCGCATCGCCACCTTGAACACCGAGACCGGGGTCGGCGTGCCCTTCCGCACGGCCAGCCTGTCGGCGGCGCAGCTGGCGACACTGGACACCTCCTACCGCAGCGGCGACGACAGCAGCGACTACCTCAACTACCTGCGTGGCGACCGCAGCCAGGAGCGCTCGTCCACCGTCGCCGGCAGCTCCAAGGCCTACCGCGACCGTGCCACGCTGATCGGCGACATCGTCGGCTCGAAGGCGCGCCCGATCCCGCCGCCGAGCGCGCCGTACTCGGCCGCCGCGAACCCCGGCTACGCTGCCTTCAAGGCGACCTACGCGAGCCGCCCGACCATGGTCTATGTCGGCACCAACGCAGGGCATGTTGCACGGCATCGACGGCTCGCTCACCGGCGCCAACGCCGGGCGCGAAGTCTTCGCCTACGTGCCGGGTTCGATGTACGGCGCCACGCGTGGCCTGCAGAACCTGGGCGACCCGGTGTTCACGCACTACAACATGGTCGATGCCACGCCCAAGGTGGCCGACCTCGAACTTCGGCAAGACGCCGGGCGGCTCCGGCACCGACTGGCGCTCGCTGCTGGTCGGCGGGCTGGGCAAGGGCGGCAAGTAGCTACTACGCGATCGACGTCACCGACCCGGCCGCCATGACCAACGAGACCACGCTGGCGTCGAAGGTGCTGTGGGAGTTCTCGCGACGCCGACATGGGCTACACCTATGGCGAGCCGGCGGTCGTCAAGACGCGCAAGTACGGCTGGGTGCTGATCGCCGGCTCGGGCTACAACAACAGCGACGGCCAGGGCTACTTCTTCATCATCAACCCGCGCACCGGTGCGCTGCTGGAAAAGATCGGCACCGGCGCCGGCAGCGTCGCCGACGCCGCCGGCCTGGCGCATGTGCAGGCCTTCCTGCTCGACCGTACCGACGGCACCGCCGACAGTGTCTATGCCGGCGATCTGCACGGGCAACCTGTGGCGACTGGACCTGACGGCGGCCAGCGGTGCCTATCCGGCGCCGACCAGATCGCAAGCCTGACCGACGCGTCTGGCGTGCGCCTGCCGGTGACGTCGCGTCCGCTGGTGGTGGTGCAGCCCGGCACGAACAAGCGCTTCGTGACCGTCGGCACGGGCCGGCTGCTGCACCCCAACGACAGCGGCAGCACGCAGGCGCAGCGCTTTTTCGCCATCATCGACGGCAGCGGCGTGCACTTCAACTCGTCCAGCGATCTGCCCTCGGGCATGAGCTTCCCGCTCACGCGCAACAATCTCAAGGAACTGACCGACCTGACGAAGAAGGTGGATCTCGATGTCGCCACCGAGATCGGCTGGTTCGTCGATCTGGGCGTGGTGGCCGGCGGCGCGGGTTGGCGCGTGATCTCGGATGCCACTTCCTACCTCGGCTTCGTCGCCTTCACCGCGATGGTGCCGACCAGCGACAGCGCCTGCGAACCGCATGGCAACAGCCGCGTCTATGCGATCGACCTGGGCACCGGGCAGAGCCGCTTGCGCACCAGCAGCACCAACCCCGATGGCACGAGCAACAGCGTCATCGTGCCTTTCCTGAGCACGCTGCCGGGCGTGGTCACCGACCTGCGCTTCTACAACGTGGATGGCAAGGCGCGGCTGCTGGCCGGCAGCGACACCGGCGAGACCAAGAAGTTCGACGGCGACTGGGGCACCGGCACCGGACTGCGCCGCCTCAACTGGCGCGAAGTGCCGCTGACCCAGTAGCGCGGCCTGCGGCGACGGCGCGGCAACGTCAATCCGCGTCGTCGCGCGCGGTTTCCAGGTGCGCCACGTCGGCCCAGCCGACCAACATCAGGCCTTCGCCGGTGTGCAGCAGCCGGTTGATGCTGGCGTTGGCCACCTGCCAGGTGCGCGGTGCGTCCAGCGCCAGGCGCGTGGCCTCCCGGTACAGCAGGTCGAGCACGCCGCCGTGCGTGACCAGCACCATGTTTTGACCGCGGTGCGCCAGCGCCAGCCGCGTCAGCGCCTGCACCACCCGTTCGCGAAAGTCCCTCAGCACCTCGCCGCCGCGCGGGCCGAAAGCGGGGTCGCGCCGCCGCCAAGCCAACGCCTGCTCGGGCCAGCGTTGTTCGATCTGCTCGAAGCTCATGCCTTCGAAGTCGCCGAAGCCGCGCTCGCGCAGGCCGTCGTCGATGTTCAGCGGCAGCCCATGGCGTTGCGCCAGCGGCGCGGCCGTGTCGCGGGCGCGCGCCAGGTCGCTGCTGTAGATGGCGTCGACTTGCTCATGGCCCAAGCTGGCGGCCAGTTGGCGGGCCTGCCACTGCCCGACGTCGTCGAGATCGATGTCGGTATGGCCCTGGATGCGGGCCGCCGCGTTCCAGGCCGTCTGCCCGTGGCGGATGGCGAGGATGCGCGTGGCTTGCGTCAGCGCGGGGTCAGACACCCCACACCACCGCCTCGCCCGCCTTCAGGCAGCGCTCCAGCATGTCGATCACCGGGAAGAGGCGTTGATGCAGGGCCACGCCGCTGCCACCCGATGACTGGTCGTCGCCGCCCTGCGCCGCCGCATCGTCCTGCACAGCGGCTTTCAGCGCCGCGATCGCCGCCGGCATGGCGGCGACTTCGATGATGCCCTTGGCAGCCGGCTCGTGGCCGATGATGCGCAGCATCTGGTCGCCATTGGCGCCGAGCATGATGACGTCGCCGCTGGCCTTGGACTTGAACTTGTAGATCATCGGTAGATGTACTCGCGATTGAACGGATAGCCCGATTGTGCGCCCCGCAAAGCGCCGCCGGCCGGGTCGCCGCTGGGCCGCGAGGCGAGGGTCTGATGCAAGGACAGCCAGCCGCGCTCGAAGGCCATCGCGCTGCCTGCGAGGTAGAGTCGATAGGCGCGCACCACCTTGTCGCCGGTGATGGCGCGCGCCTGCGCCAGCCGCGCCTCCAGCGCGTCGGACCAGCCCACAGCGTGCGCGCGTAGTGCGGCCGCAGGTTCTCGGTGTCCAGCCCTTCCAGCCCCTGCTCGGCCAGTCACCTGCAGCACATGCGAGACGTGCAGCAGCTCGCCGCCGGGAAAGATGTACCGCTCGATGAAGTCGCCCATGCCGGCGCCCAGCTGCGCGGTTGCCCGTGCCGCCGGCGGTGATGCCGTGGTTCAGCACCAGCCCGCCCGGCTTGAGCAGGCGGCGGATCTTGGCGAAGTAGCGCGGCAGCATGGCGCGCCCGACATGCTCGAACATGCCCACCGACGCGATCTTGTCGAAGGCTTCGTCCTCGGGCAGGTCGCGGTAGTCGAGCAGGCGCATCTGCGACCCGGCCCGTCAGCCCGCGCTGCTCGATCAGCCGGCTGACATGGGCGTGCTGGTTGTTCGACAGCGTGATGCCGGTGGCCGTCACGCCGTGATGCTCGGCGGCCCACAGCAGCAGCCCGCCCCAGCCGGCGCCGATGTCCAGGAAGCGCTCGCCGGGACGCAGCATCAGCTTGCTGCAGATGTGGTCGAGCTTGGCCTCCTGCGCCTGGGCCAGCGTCAATCATCGGCTGTCGGAAATAGGCGCAGGAATAGACGCGCCGCGGATCGAGCCACAGCGCGTAGAAATCGTCGGACACGTCGTAGTGGAACTGCACTTGCCGCGCATCGACCTCGGCACGGTGCCGCGCCCGCGACTTGCTGCGCCGTGTCAGCTCGCGCCACCAGGCCAGCGGGCCCGGCGGCTCGGCCGCGCGCGTCGGGTCATCGCGCACCAGTTGCGCGGCCACGTCCACCACGTCGCGCATCGCGCCTTCGATGTCGATGCGCTCTTCGACATAGTCCTCGGCCAGGCGGCCCACCTGCCCGGCAGCGACATGCGCCAATGGCGCCAGGCCGGCCAGGCGCAGCGTGACGCGGGCGTCGTCGGGCCCGATGCGGCGACCGCCCGGCAGGACCAGCGCCAAGGCGTCTCGTGAAGTGGCGGACAGGCTGCCCAGGCGCTGGGCGACCAGGGATTCGATCATGGTGATGGAGCGTCGTAGCGTCAGCGCCCCAACTCTACCGAATCTCCACCGCATCGCGGCGTGACCGGGAAAGGCCGCGGTCAGCCGCTGACCAGATGCACGCGGCGCGGCTTGGGCGCTCGGCGTGATGGCATGGCACCGACCTGCGCCAGCGACAGACGCAGTCGCTGCTCGAAGCTGTGGCTGTCCAGGGCCGGCGCATAGAGGAAACCCTGGAACTGATGGCAACCGCTGTCCACCAGGAACTGGCGCTGGGCTTCGGTTTCCACCCCTTCGGCGATGACCTGCATGCCCAGCGCGCTGGCCATCTGCAGGATGGCCACGACGATGGCGCTGTCACTGTCGCCGCCGGGCAGGCCCATGACGAAGCTGCGGTCGATCTTCAGCTTGTCGATCGGAAACCGCTTCAGGTAGGCCAGGCTCGAATAGCCGGTGCCAAAGTCGTCGATCGACAGGCGCACGCCGATGTGTGCCAGCGCCTGCAGGCGCTGCAAGGCTTCGTCGGCGTCGTGCACCAGGATCGATTCGGTCAGCTCCAGTTCCAGTCGATGGGGTGGCAGCCCCGCCGCGGCCAGCACCGCCGCCACACGATCGACGAACTGCGGCTGCTGGAACTGCAGCGCCGAGACGTTGATGGCGATCGGCATGTGCAGGCCGCGCCGTTGCCAGTCGGCCGCCTGGCGCACGGCCTGCGCCAGCACCCAATCGCCGAGTGCGACGATGAAACCGCTGTCCTCGGCCACGGGAATGAAGCGCGCGGGCGCCACCTCGCCCAGCGTCGGGTCGTGCCAGCGCAGCAGCGCCTCGGCACCCACTACCCGGCCGCTGGCCAGCTCGACCTGCGGCTGGTAGTGCAGCCGGAAGCGGCCGCTGGCCAGCGCCTGGCGCATCGCGTGGTCGAGCTGGATGTCGGCGCGCCGGTCGCCGCCACGCTGGCCCTTGTGCATGCGGTAGTTGGCGCGGCCACCGCGTTTCACCGCCAGCACCGCGGCCTCGGCATGGCGCACCAGCTCATCGGCGCTGCGGCCGTTGCCGGGGCACAGTGCGCCGCCGATGCTGCAGGTCAGCGTGAACTGCGCGCCGCCCAGGTTGTAGGGCGCGGCCACGGCGTCGAGCACGCGTCGCGCGCTGCGCTCCGCGGCGTCGGGGCCGGCGCCATCGACCAGCAGCGCGAACTGGTCGCCGCCGGTGCGTGCCAACAGATCGTCGGCGCGCATGCACGATTGGATGCGCCGCGCCACGTCGATCAGCACACGGTCGCCGGTGGCATGGCCCAGGCTGTCGTTGATCTGACGGAAGCGGTCCAGGTCGATGACCAGCAGGGCGAAGCTGCCGCCATCGGCGCGCAGCCGGCGGCTGGTGCGGGCCACGCGCTCGGCCATCTGGCGGCGATTCGGCAGCCCGGTGAGCGCATCGGTGAGCGACAGTTCCTCGATGCGGTGCTGCGCCGCGACCTGCTCGCTCAGGTCGCGGAACGAATAGACCCGGCCCATTGCCTGGCCGCGGCACCACAGCGGCCGCGTCACGCGCTCCAGCACCTTGCCCGAGTGCAGCGTGAGGCGGTCGCTGGTGCTTAGCAGCGTTGCCTCCTGGATCGCCAGCAAGCGCCGTTGATAGGCCGCGGCGTCGGGCACGCTGCGCCGCATCCAGTCATAGACCGCGTCGTCCTGGTGGGATTCGAGCAGATCGGCAGGTATGCCCCAGGTGGCGGCGAAGCGCTGGTTGAAGGCGCGGATGCGTCCCAGCAGGTCGGTCACCAGGATGCCGTCGGCGGTGGCTTCCAGCGTCGCCTTCAGTTCGGCCACCACCTGTTCGCGTTGGTCTTCCGCCGATCGCCAGACGCTGCGGTCGCTGGCCACCACGGTGTAGTGGCAAGAGCCGTTGCCGCCGCGCTGCAGCGGCCGGATGCTGCGCGCGACGAACACGGTGCGGCCGTCGGCGGTGTGCAGCAGCGTGTCCGATTGCAGCGTGCCGGCGTTGCCGTGCGCCGCCTCGTCCCAGAAGGCCATGTCCTCCGGCGTCGCGATCAGCGCGTCGGCCGGCGCGCCGATCAGCCCCGCCATGTCGCGGCCGAGCAGTTGCCGGGCGGCGGCGTTGGCTGCGACCACGCGGCGCGTGCGCGCATCGACGATCCATGCGGCATCGGGCAGGCTGTCGACAAACGCAAAAGCGGCGCCTTGCGGCGCCGTGTCGGCCAGCGCGGGCGCGGCCGTCGGCGTCATGCGTGCACCAGTTCCTCCGGCGCGGTGATGCCTGCGTGCGCCGATTCGAAGAAGTAGGCCACGCGCGGCCGCGGCGCCAGGTAGGCCAGCGCGTCGGCGGGCAGCTGCGACGGCTTCAGGCTGCGGCGGATGCCCAGATCGGGCATCGACATCAGGTTCAGGTGCAGCGCCTCGTCGCGCGGCAGCTTCGGGTCGTGCACCAGCACGTTGGGCTTGAGCGGCCGGCTGGAGTTGACGCTCATCACCAGCGCATAGCGCTCGTCGGTGAGCTGCACCACCGAGCCCGCCGGATAGACGCCCATCATGCGGATGAAGGAGTTCAGCAGGCTGGCGTCGAACTTCGATTGTGCCTGCGCGAACAGCAGCGACAAGGCCTCGTGCGGCGTGTGCGCCTGCGCCAGTAGAGGCGAGTTGCACAACTTGTCGTAGCGATTGACCAGCGCCACGATGCGCGCCGCCACCGACATGCGCTCGGACTTCACCCGCAGCGGAAAACCCGAGCCGTCGGCGTTCTCGTGGTGCTGCGCCAGCACCAGCAGCGCACCCGGGCGCAGGCCCATGCGCCGGCCATGGGCCACGCCGTGCGCGACATGGTCGCGGTACAGCGCCAGGTCTTCCTTGTCCATGCGCTCATCGATCTGGCGCACGCGCTCGGGCAGGTCGAGCTTGCCGACATCGTGCATCAGCGCGCCGGTGCCGAGATCGAGCATTTCATCGTCGCCGAGGCCGAAGACACGCCCCATGAGCAAGGAAATGACCGCCACGTTCATGGCGTGCGAGCCGGCGCTGTCGCCGGCATTGCAGGTGAGCAGCCGGATGCACATGTCACCGTCGACCAACATCTTGTCCAGCAACGAGCGCGCCAGATCCTCGGTGTCGCGGCAGGCCTGCTCGGGATTGGCGATGACGCGATCCTGAGCTGCATGCCAGGCCAGACCGGCTTCATCGAACTGGCGCTGGCACAACTCGGCCGCTGCGCGCTGTGCCGAGAGCATCTCGCGGCGCACGCGTTCGGTGGCTTGCTGCGCCGTTTCCTCGACCGGGGCTGCCCCTTCGGCCAGGGGCGCGGCAGCGTCATCCGCGTCGGGCGTCGGCTGCGGCGATGCCAGCTCGCTCTTCTCGGGGCTCCAGCGCAGCTGCCTCAGGCCCAGGCCGCGGATCTTGTCGATCTGTTGCGCATGCGTGATGCGAAAGCTGCCCACCGGGAACGGGTGTGCCATCCAGCCCAGGTCGAGATGGATGAACATGCCAACGCGCAACTCTTCGATGCCAATCTTGCCCGACATTGCATGGGTCCTGTGGATTCATGGCCCGCACTTGGCGCGGCCTGCCACTGGCTTTTCGGCAACTGTGGCCGCGGACTTGAACCCAGGGCCGGGTCGGTGCCGGGCGCCTCAGGCGTCGCGACCCCGTTTTGTCGAATTCGCGGCGCTGGATCGAACACGGCGCGCCGGCGGTGCACGCATGCGCCGGCGACGATGTCAAGCCGACGCGGTCAATGCCAAGGTGATGGCAAATGCCGGCGTAAGCGCCATCGAAGGCAGCACCATGCCGTTCAATGGCAAGCGCATGTTCTGGGACGGCTTCAAGGAGATGGTGGCGTTGCCGCGGACATCGCATGCCCCGGGCGGGGCCATGACTTCATGGCTCAGGCATGGTACTTCTTCACGGCCTTCTCGTTCCAGCGCAGGCCCGACCCGGGTGCCGACGATGGCATCGCGAAGCCGCGGTCGATACGCAGCGGTTGCTCCAGCACCGGGTCGGCCCAGTCCACATACTCCAGCCAACCGCCGGTGGGCGTGACAGGCAGAAGCGAGGCGCTCAGCTCCGGAAACAGGTGGCTCGACATTTCGATGCCCGCGCCCTGGGCCAACGCCGCCGCGCGCAGCCAGCCGCTGACACCGCCGATGCGCTGCAGGTCGGGCATCACCAGATCGCAGGCCCCGGCCGCCAGCGCCTGGGCCATCTGTTCAGGGCCCATGAAGTTTTCGCCGATCTGGATCGGTGTGCGGATCGCGCTTGCTACCTTGGCACAGCCGGCGAAGTCGTCGGCGCGCACCGGCTCCTCGATCCACGTCACGCCGCCCTCGGCGTCGATCATGTGGCCGCGACGAATCGCCTCGGCCACGCTCAGGCCCTGATTGAAGTCGACCATCAGCACGGGCTTGTCGCCGATGGCCTGCTTCACCGCACGCAGCGCGGCGAGGTCGTCGGCCGCCTCGGCGCGGCCCAGGCGCAGCTTGACGGCGCCGAAGCCTTCGTCGAGCAAGGCACGCGCCTCGCGCGCCAGCTTGAGCGGCGCCTGGATGCCCAGACCCTTGGAGTTGTAGGCCCGTACCGGGCGCGCGGTGCCCCCAAGCAGCGTGGTCAAGGGCTGGCCCAGCGACTGCGCCAGCGCATCCCAGGCCGCCATGTCGATGCCCGACATCGCGAACAGCACGATGTTGTGCACCCCGAGCAGCCGGTAGGCCGCATGCAACTTCCGCTCGATGTCGAAGGGCGCGACACGCTCGCCGACGAGCATCCCGCCCATGGCGTCGAGCAGCGCGACGATCGGCTTCAGGTGCGCCGGCGCGACGGCGAAGAGGTAGGCCCGGCCGGTGAGGCCGGCGTCCGTGTCCATGTCGATCAGCACCAGCGCGGCCTGATCGATGGCGCCGCTGGCGGTGTGCAAGGGCCGCGTCATCGGCACCACCACGGGCCGAACGCGGAGGCGGCGGACAACCGGTGCGGAAGGCTTCACGTCAATCATCATCCATCCGAGCGGGGCTCGCAACGCAAGGCCGCTGCCAGCAGCGGTGCCAGCGAGACCACGTTGCTGGCGTGCGCCACGCTGTCGCTGCTCCAGACATGGCGCACGCCGGCGGCGACGAGCTGTGCGACGGCATCGCCAACGAACAAGGCATGTGTCACCGCCACGTCCACCGCCACGGCGCCACGCGTGCGCAAAGCCTGCGCGGCGGCGAGCAGCGTGCGGCCGGTGCTGGCCACGTCGTCGATCAGCACCACCTCGCGGCCGGTGACGTCGAGGTCCGGCAGTGCGACCTCGACATCGCGGTCGCCGCGGCGCTGCTTGACGCAGGTGGCGTGCTGCAGTCCCTGCGCCGCGGCGGCGGCGCGCACCCATTGCGCCGCTTCGGCATCGGGGCCGAGCAGGATCGGCGTTTGTGCGTGGCGTGCTGCCCAGGCGCCGAGCAGCGGCGCCGCCGACAGCACCTGCCCGCGCTTGCCGGGCAACACCTGGCCCAGGTCGCGAACGCGGTGCAAGTGCGGATCGACAGTGATCACCTGGTCGAACCAGGCCGCCAGCGCGCTGCCGATATGGCGCTGGCTGACGGCCTCGCCGGGGCTGAAGGCCATGTCCTGGCGCATGTAGGCCAGGTACGGGCACACCAGGCTCAGCTGCCGCGCGCCGAGTTCACGCGCCGCGGGCGCGACGATCATCAGCTCGGCCAGTTTGTCATTCGGCCGCTGCAGCCCGCGCAGGATGGCCACGCGCGGCGGCAGTTCGGCCGGCAACCTGAGCTTGCTTTCGCCATCGGGGAAGCGGTGGACTTCGACCCGGCGCAGCGGCACGCCGAGCGCCGCCGACAGCGGCACCGCCAGGTGGGTCTCGTCGTCGAAGGCCAGCAGCAGGTCGATCATGAGTTGGCTTCAGTCCGGGCCGGATGGCGGCGCAGCGGGGTAGGGACGGCCCGCCGATCCCGCCGTAACGACGGCGTCGGCGGTCGATGCGGCAACGGCGGGTGGCCGTACCGCGGCCGGTAGGTCGTGCAGTCGTGCGCCGATCTGTTCGCGCAGATGCTCGGCCAGCGCGCGCCGGTCGGCATGGCGCGCGCCTTGCGGCAACAGCATGTCCACCTGCACCGTCAAGCCACTTGCGGACAGCATGCGCCACACGCTTTGCACCAGGGTGGTTGGGCCGAGGAATTCGACCGCCGGGCTGAAGCGCTGCCGGGCGTCGCCATAGCGCAGCGCCACCGCTTGCACCGGCGTGCCTGTGGCGATGGCGGCTTGCAGCAGGTTGGCGTGGAAAGGCAGCAGCGTGCGGCCGTCGCCGGTCGTGCCTTCGGGGAACACCGCCACGGTGTCGCCGGCCTTCAGCGCATCGGCCACCTGGTGCAGCACGCGCAAGGCATCGCGTTTGCGTTCGCGCTCGATGAACAAGGTGCCGGCACCGCGAATCAGCCAACCCAGCAGCGGCCAGGCCAGGACATCGGCCTTGGAGACGAAGCGCGCTTGCGGTGCGACGGCGTGGATCACGGCGATGTCGAGCCACGACACATGGTTGGCCAGCAGCAGCGTCGCCCCCGGGCGGGGCGTGCCGCTGTGTTGCAGCGTGATGCCGGCGCACCGCACCAGCTTGGCCGACCACCACTGGATGCGCTGCTGCCGCTGCGCCGCATCCAGCGACGGGAAGCGCAGGCCCATCACGGCCATGCCGTGCAGCAGGTGCAGCACCAGGCGCAGCAAGCGCCAGGCCGCGCGCAGGTGGTGCATCGGCGTCAGTCGCTTTCGTAGGCCACCGTGCCGGCGACCAGCGTGGCGCGCACCTTGCCGCGCAGCGCCATGCCGGTGCTGGCAAAGCTGAAGGGCGTGTGCTTGCCCTGGCTCTTCAGTCGCTGCGGGTGCAGCGGCCAGTCGAGTGTCGGGTCGAAGAGGCAGACATCGGCCACGCCGCCTTCCACCAGCCGCCCGGCGCTGGCGGCCAGCGAGCCCAGCGCGTCGCCGAGCACGCGCACCGGGCCGCAGCTGACCCGGGCCAGCGTGTCGGCCAGACTCACGCCGTCGTCGGCGCCCCATCTCAGCGCCAAGCTGAGCAGCAATTCGAGCCCGGTGGCGCCGGGCTCGGCTTCGCCGAAGGGCAGCGTCTTCGCGTCGTCGTCCACCGGGTTGTGGTCCGACACCAGCGCATCCAGCGTGCCATCGGCCAGTGCGGCGCGCAGCGCGTCGCGGTCGCCGGGTTGGCGCAGCGGCGGCGTCAGGCGCATGTCGGCGTTGAAGTAGCCGATGTCCACGTCGCTCAGGTGCAGCGAGTTGATGCTGACGTCGGCGGTGACCGGCAGGCCCTCGGCCTTGGCCTGGCGCAGCAGCGCCACGCCGGCGGCGCTGCTGAGCCGGCACAGGTGAATCCGCGCACCGGTGAGGCGCGCCAGCTCGAAGATGGTATGCAGTGCGATGGTTTCCGCCGCCACCGGCACGCCCGAAAAGCCCAGCCTCGTCGCGACCGCGCCGCTGGCCGCGACGCCTTGGCCGAGAAAGGCATCCTGCGGGCGCAGCCACACCGCATAGCCGAAGGTGGCGGCATATTGCATCGCGCGCAGCAGCACCATCGTGTCGCCGATGGCGGTGTCGGCCTGCGAGAAGCCGATGCAGCCGGCCTCGGTCAGCTCGGCCATCTCGGTCAGCACCTGGCCGGCCAGGCCGCGCGTCAGCGCGCCCAACGGAAACAGCCGGCAGCGGCTCAGCTTGCGTGCCCGAAACTTGAGCATCTCCACCAGGCCGGGCTCGTCCAGCGGCGGGTCGGTGTCGGGCGGACACACCAGGCTGGTGATGCCGCCGGCGGCGGCCGCGGCGAGTTCGCTTTCCAGCATGCCCTGGTGCTCGCGGCCGGGTTCGCGCAGCCGCGCCGCCAGATCGACCAGCCCCGGCGCGACCACCAGGCCGCTGGCCTCGATCACCCGCTCGGCATCGAAATCGGACGCCCGGCCGATGCCGACGATGCGCCCCGACGCGATGGCCAGGTCGCCGACCTCGTCGCGGCCCGAGGCCGGATCGACGATGCGGCCGTTGCGGATGAGGATCTTCATGCCTCGTTGCCCGCGATGATGGACATCACGGCCATGCGCACCGCGATGCCGAAGGTCACCTGCGGCAGGATCACGCTGTGCTCGCCGTCGGCCACCGCCGAGTCGATCTCGACGCCGCGGTTGATCGGGCCCGGATGCATGACGATGGCATCGCTCTTGGCCAGCGTCAGCTTGTCGCCGGTCAGGCCGTAGCTCTTGGCAAACTCGGCCGCGCTGGGCAGCAGCGCGCCGCTCATGCGCTCGTTCTGCAGGCGCAACATGATGATCACGTCGGCGTCGCGGATGCCTTCGGCCATGTCGTGGCACACGCGCACGCCCATCTGCGCTAAGTCGCCCGGCACCAGCGTCTTCGGCCCGACGGCGCGGATTTCGGCCGCGCCCAGGATGCTCAGCGCATGGATGTCGGAGCGCGCCACGCGCGAATGCACGATGTCGCCGACCACCGCCACCACCAGCCCCGAAAAATCCTGCTTGTAGTGGCGGATGGTGTACATGTCGAGCAGGCCCTGCGTCGGGTGCGCATGGCGCCCGTCGCCGGCGTTCACGACATGCACATGCGGCGCGCAGTGCTGCGCGATCAGGTAGGGCGCGCCGCTCTCGCCGTGGCGCACGACGAACATGTCGGCATGCATCGCGGACAAATTCGCGATCGTGTCGAGCAGGCTTTCGCCCTTGGTGGCGCTGCTGCGCGCGATGTCCAGGTTGATGACGTCGGCGCTCAGGCGCTTGGCGGCGATCTCGAAGGTGGTGCGCGTGCGCGTGCTGTTTTCGAAGAACAGGTTGAACACGCTCTTGCCGCGCAGCAGCGGCACCTTCTTCACCTCGCGGTCGTTGACGCTGAGAAAGGTGCCGGCGGTGTCGAGGATCTGCGTCAACACCGCGCGCGGCAGGCCTTCGATCGACAACAGGTGGATCAGCTCGCCATGCGCGTTGAGCTGCGGGTTGCGGCGCGACAGCATCAGCCTCGATCCCGCAGCGTGAAGGCGAAGCGGCCGGCATCGTCGCGCGCCAGCGTCAGTTTTTGCGCCGCCGGCAAGACCACGCGAGCGGCGGCAAAGGCGGCTTCGATCGGCAGTTCGCGCCCACCACGATCGACGAGCACCGCCAGTTGCACGCTGGCCGGGCGGCCGAAGTCGTAGAGCTCGTTGATCACCGCGCGGATGGTGCGGCCGGTGTAGAGCACGTCGTCGATCAGCAGGATGTGGCTGCCATCGATGGCGAAAGGCAGTTTGGTCGCATCGGTGCCGGCGGCCATGCCGCGCGAGCCGAAGTCGTCGCGGTGCAGCGTGCTGGAGATGACGCCGGCCGGGCCGCTGCGGCCCAGGTCGGCCTGCAATCGCTCCGCCAACCAGGCGCCGCCGGACCAGATGCCGACGATCACGCTCTGCGTTTCGAGCAGACGGCGCACGCCGCCCAGCAGTTCGACGTAGAGCGCCTCGGCGTCGAGCGACAAGCTACTCATCGAGCGTGCGCAGGAACTGGTCCAGGATCACTGCTGCCGAGGCAGCATCGACGTCGGCGGCACCGGCCGCCAGCGCCTCGGTGGTGCTGTAGCGCTCGTCGACTTCGTTCACCGGCAGGCGAAAGCGGCCGTGCAGCCGACGGCCGAAGCGCCGAGCACGGTGCGTGTTGTCGTGTTCGGCGCCGTCGGGGTGCAAGGGCACGCCGACGACCAGCGCCCCGGGCTGCCATTCGCTGATCAAGGCGTCGATGGCGGCAAATCGCGCCTCACCCTCGGCGGCCACGGTTTGCAGCGGCTGGGCGCGGCGCAGCAGTGAATTGCCCACCGCCACGCCGATACGACGCTCGCCGAAGTCGAAGGCCAGAAAGCACATCGGCGCGGCGGCCGATCGGGCCGGCGCCGCGCCCTTCACTGACGCACCCTGCGGCCTGCGGCCGGTCCCGCCAGGCGGGAATGAGCCCCCAGGCCACGCAGGTGGCCCCTTCGGCTCGAAGGCGGCCGGGCCGTGCTCATGCGTGCCCCGCCTCTTGCGACAGCATGCGCGGGTCGAAGCCCAGCAATGCCAGCGCCCGTTCATAGCGCTGCTCGATGGGGGTGTCGAAAATGATCGACGGATCGGCATCGACGGTGAGCCAGCCATTGCGCCCGAGTTCGTCTTCCAGTTGGCCCGCCGACCAACCGCTGTAGCCCAGCGTCACCAGGATGCGGCTCGGTCCGGTGCCGTTGGCCAGGTCTTCGAGCACGTCCTTGCTGGTCGTCATGTCCAGCCCGCCGGGCACCGACAGCGTGCTGCTGTACTGGGCCGCGTCATCGGCGCGCTTGTCGTGCAGCACGAAGCCGCGCTCGGTCTGCACCGGGCCGCCATAGAACACCGGCTGCGCGCCCAGCTCCTCGCGCTGCAGATCCAGCTCGACCTTGTCGAACAGGTTCTTCAGGTTGATGTCGATGGGCTTGTTGATGACCAGTCCCAGCGCGCCCTTCTCGCTGTGCTCGCAAAGATAGACCACCGAGCCGGCAAAGCTGTCATCCAGCATGCCCGGCATGGCGATCAGGAACTGGTTGCTGAGGTTGAAGGCGGCGGAGGCCATGCAGCCATTTTATTCCGCCCGCCGGCCTCAGGGCATGATCGAGCCATGAACAAGCCGCTGGCCCGTGCACTGGTGTGGTTCCGGCGCGATTTGCGCGCCGACGACCAGGCCGCGCTGTACCACGCGTTGCGCGCAGCGCGGCAGGTGTGGTGCGTGTTCGTCTTCGACCGCGACATCCTCGATCCGCTGCCGCGCCAGGACCGCCGGGTGGAGTTCATCCGCGACAGCCTGGTCGGGCTGGACGCGCAGCTGCGCGCGTCGGCCGCCGCGCACGGCGTCGAAGGCGCCGGGTTGATCGTGCGCCAGGGCCATGCAGTCGAGCAGGTGGCGACGCTGGCCGCCCGGCTGGCGGTCGAGGCGGTGTACATCAACCATGACGACGACCCTGCCGCGCTGGCGCGCGACGCCCTCGCGCGTGGCGCGCTGGCCGACATCGGCGTGGCGCTGCACAGCTCGAAGGACCATGTCATCTTCGAGCGCGGCGAGGTGCTGACGCTCGGCGGCAACCCCTACAGCGTGTTCACGCCCTACAAGAACGCCTGGCTGAAGAAGGCCGACGATTTCTATCTGAGGGCCTATCCGGTGGCGCACCATGCCGGCGCCTTGGCGCCGCTGCCGACCGGGATGCAGCCCACGCTGCCCACGCTGGCCGACATCGGATTTCAGCCCAGCAACCTGCATGCGCTGAAGCTGCCCAGCGGCAGCGCCGGCGCGCTGGAACTGCTCGACGACTTTCTGCCCGAGCGCGTCGGCCGCTACCACGAGACACGCGACTTCCCGGCGGTCAAGGGCCCGAGCTACCTGAGCGTGCACCTGCGCTTCGGCACGGTGTCGGTCCGCCACCTGGCGCGCGAGGCCTGGATGCGCCGGGGCAGCGAACGCGGCGCCGAGGCCTGGCTGTCCGAACTGGTCTGGCGCGATTTCTATCACCAGATCCTGCATCACCATCCCCATGTCGTCGGCCACGCCTTCAGGCCCGAATGCGAACGCATCCAATGGGAGCATGGCAAGCATGCCGACGCGCTTTTCGCGGCATGGTGCGAAGGCCGCACCGGTTATCCGCTGGTGGATGCGGCGATGCAGCAGATCAACCAGACCGGCTACATGCACAACCGATTGCGCATGGTCGCGGCCAGCTTCCTGGTGAAGGACCTGGGGCTGGACTGGCGCCGCGGCGAAGCCTATTTCGCCGAGAAGCTGAACGACTTCGACCTGGCTGCCAACAACGGCGGCTGGCAATGGGCGGCATCGACCGGCTGCGATGCGCAGCCGTGGTTCCGCATCTTCAATCCGGTGAGCCAGAGCCGGAAGTTCGACGCCGAAGGCAAGTTCATCCGCCGTTATCTACCGCAATTGGCCGCGCTGCCCGACAAGCTCATTCACGCGCCGTGGCTGGCGCAGCCGATCGACCTGGCCGCGGCCCATGTCGATCTGGGCAGGGACTACCCGCTGCCGCTGGTGCAACACGACGTGGCTCGCGAGCGCAGCTTGCGGCGCTTTGCGGTGCTCAAGTCAAGGGGTTGAGGCGCTCGAGCTTTGCCGCGCCGGCATCACCCGGCATCGATGAAGGCTTCGATCGCCTGCGCCAGCGCTTCGGGCTGGTCGTGGTGCAGCATGTGGCCGGCGCGGTGCAGCTTCAGGCGCTGCACATTGGGTACCGCGCACAGCCGCTCTTCGAATTGGGCGTGGGTGAAGCGCTCGCCCCACCACTTGCCGAATTCGGTGCGGTCGCCTTCCACCCAGAGCAGCGGCGCGGTGATCAGCTTCCAGGTGGCGATCGTGTCTTCGGCGCGTGTCAGCACCGGGTTGATACGTTTGTGCGCGGGGTCACCGAGGACGTGCCAGCGGCCGTCGTCGCGGCGCTGCGCCCAATGCGGTGCCAGCCAGGCCGCCTTGTCTGCCGACAGCAGCGGGTTGGTCTTCATCAGTCG
Organism: uncultured beta proteobacterium; assembly: GCA_963837675.1. GTDB lineage: Bacteria > Pseudomonadota > Gammaproteobacteria > Burkholderiales > Burkholderiaceae_C > Rubrivivax. Next base: position 62,143 of record CAWIOH010000022.1, read on the forward strand.
CGCCGCCACCTCGTCCGCGCTGGCGTAGCTGCGCAGCGATTGCGGCTCACGCAGTTCGTCGAGCCATTGGGCCAGCCGCTTCGGTGCATGCTCCGGCCTGGTTTGCGGCATGCCGAAACCTTCCAGATTGATCAGCCGCCGCACGCGATGGGGGCGCACACCGGCGTAGCTCATGATCACGTTGCCGCCCATGCTGTGGCCGCCCAGGTCCAGCCCTTGCCCGGGCGCCAGATGCTCGACCAGCGCATCCAGGTCGCCCAGGTAGTCGGCAAACCAGTAGCAGTCGCTGCCGCTCGGGTCGCTCAGGCCGAAACCGCGCCAATCCGCCGCGATGACATAGCGCTCCTGCGTCAGCGCGTCGACGGTGAACTGGAACGAGGCGCCGACGTCCATCCAGCCATGCATCAACAACAACGGCGGGCGCTCGGCGCTGACCATCGAGGCATCGCCCCAGATGTTCAGGTGATGATTCATGCCGCGCAAGCGCACGAACTGGCTTCGGCCGCTGCGGCGCGGCGAGTAGGGGGCCTGCATGCGCACCACTATAGGGTGGCCGGCTCCCACCCTTTTGGCGTGGCGCGTCGGCTGCCCCATGGCAGGAAGCCCCGCGCTGCGGGGCTTCGGCCGGGGGACTGCGCTCGCGCGGCTCAGGCCAACGCCAGCTTCATCAACTTTTCCGGCGCCAGCTTGACCGGCACCGAGTTTTCGCCGATCACGCCCGAGATCGAGTGCTCGGACAACGAGGTGTCGCGCGGCTGCGGGTCCAGCAGCGCCGCACCGCTGGGCGTGGTCAGCGCCGCCACCAAAGGGGTGATGACGCTGGGCCCGCGCTTGACCACCACCGCGGTCTCGCCCGACACCAGCTTGACGAAGCAGCCCGGCGGATAGACGCCGAACTCCTTGACCAGGGCGGCGGTCATCGAGTTGCCCGGGTCGTACATGAACATCGCGCGGCCGGCGCGGTCGGCGGCCATCGCGTCGCGTCCGCTGCGCGGGCTGAGCTTGGCCGTGTAGATGTCGGCGCGGCGCACCAGCGCGGCCAGGTCGCTGACCTCATGCTGCCCGGCGGGATACCCGTTGCCATCGGGCGCCACATGGTGATGGGCCACCGCGTCCAGCCATTCGCTGTCGTCGATGCCCGACAGACGCAGCATCTCTACGCTGCGCTGCGGGTGCGAATGGATCAACGCGCGCTGCTCGGGCGTCACCGGCTCGGCCTGCTGCGCCAACTGGCCTTGCAGCTCCAGCATCGACAGGTTCATCGTCAACGCCACCTTGAACACCTTGTGCACGCTGCTGTCGTCCCAGCCCAGCCGCTGCGCCACCAGGAAGCTGGTGATGGCGGCGTGCATCGAGTGCGTCACGCCATACTGGGTGAAGGCATTGCCGTCCTGGCGCAGCACCTGGAAGATGGCCAGATCGGCGTCGCGCTCGATCAGCGCCTGGACCGGGCCGGTGACCTCGTCCAGCGCCTGGCCGAAGCCTTCCTGCGTGCTGTTCTGCAGCGTCTGGCCGACGCGATCCAGGCATTGTCCCCACAGCTTGGGCAGCAGTTCCGGCGCTGCGTCCTGGATGCTGTCCTGCGCTGCGCGCAGCTCGGCAATGTCCACCAGCGCGCCGCGCGTGAACAGCGCCTCCATCTGGTCGAAGGTATCGACCACCTGCCCACGTGCCAGCAGCAGCGTCTGGTCGGCGTTGCGTACATTGAAAGGCAGGGGTTGGCCCACCGCGACACGGTGCTTGACGGTGGCGAGTTGCGAGAATTGCATTGCGTTCCTGCTTGGGATGTGTGGTCGGGCCTGCCGCTGGGCCAGGGAGAAAGCGGTCTTCAGCGTCATCGGCCCCGGCTGGGCGGACTTGAGCGCCGACAGACAGCGCGTCGAGAACTGCGGCACGCCGGCCAGCGGTTGCCGCAGAATGTCCGCCGAAGGAGACAGCCATGATCGAACTCCGCTTGCCAACCATGACCTGCGGCCACTGCGTCAAGACCGTCACCGCCACGGTGCAGCAGGTTGATGCCGCCGCGCAGGTGCAGATCGACCTGCCGACACATACGCTGCACATCGAATCGGCGCTGCCGGCGGCGGATTTCGAGCGGGCGCTGGCCGAGGAGGGCTACCCCAGTGCTTGACGCGGCGCGACGGCGCGTCGGACGGGTCGGTGCCTTCGCCCTTTGCGCCACGCTGGCTTCGGCCGGCGCCGCAGCGCAGGGAAGCCTGGCCGACGCGCTGGGCCGCGACAGCGTGGTCGACCTGCATTTTCGCACCTACTACTTCGACCGGCAAAAGCCGGGCGACGTGACCAACGCCGCCTGGGCGGCGGGCGGATGGATCGGCTACCACAGCGGCTGGATCGCCGAATGCGCTGCGCGCTGGGCGTCGTCGGCTACACCTCGCAGCGGCTGTGGGGCCCGCTGGACAAGGACGGCTCGGGCCTGCTTGCACCGCAGCAGCAGCCCTATTCGGTGATCGGCGAGGCCTACGCCTCGCTGAAGTTGTGGGACCAGACGCTCACCGGCGGGCGCTTCCAGGTGTTCCAGCCCGAGATCTACGGCACCGACATCCGCATGACCCCGATCACCTATTCCGGCGGCAACCTGGCCGGCAAGCTGACAGGCGTGGACTACTACGCCGCGTACCTCAACGCCACCAAGCCGCGCACCAGCGAAGACTTCCAGAACTTCACCCAGGCCGCCGGCATCAGTGGCGCCGACGGCGAGCCGCTGTATCTGTTCGGGCTGGCCGGCCAGCCGCTGCCCGGGCTGGCGTGGAAACTGTCCGCTACTACGTGCCCAACATGATCAGTTCCACCTATGCCGACATCTCATGGCTGACGCCGCTGTCGGCCGACTACAAGCTGCGCCTGGGTGGTCAGGCGATGGTGCAAAGCAGCGTGGGCGACAACTTGTTGATGGGCGGCGCTGACTTTTCCACCTGGTCGGGAGGGGTCAAGGCCGACTTGATCGCCGGGCCGGCCACGCTGACGACGGTCTACCAGCAGACCGGCAGCGGCGCCAACTACCAGACGCCGTATTCGGGCTGGGCCGGCTACACCTTCATGATCGTCAAGAGCTTCAATCTGGCGAATCAGAAGGCGTGGCTGCTGGGCGGCAACTACGACTTTGCCTCGATCGGCGCACCGGGCCTGGCACTGAACGCCAACATCGTCTATGGATGGGATGCGATCAACCCCGACACCGGCGCGGGCCAACCCAACTGGACCGAATACGACCTGACGATGGACTATCGCTTCGCCGCCAAGACCTGGCCCGAATGGGCGCGACCGTTCTGGATTCGCGGCCGCGCGGCCTATGTGGACATGCGCAGCGCCGGCAACATCGAGGACTACCGCATCATCGTCAACTACGACTGGAAGTTCTAGTGCCGTGGCGCGGCGGCGCACGCAGTCGATGTAGGTCTGCCCGTCGGGCGGCAGCCCGCTGCGCTGCGAGGCCCAGATCATCTCGCCCAGGCATTCCATCACCGCGTGATGTGCCTCGTGCAGCGAGTCGCGCCGGGCCGCCAGCAACGCCACCGCCTGGCGGATGCCGATGGGCTGGTCGATGTCGCACTGCTCGGCGATCGACAGGTGCATCGACAGATGCAGGAACGGGTTCTCGCGGCCGTCCTCGACGCGGTAACTGGCCGCCAGCGCGGCCGCCTCGTCGGCCAGCACGCCGTGGTATTCGGGGTGCTCGTCGATCCAGCGGGCCGCCTTGTCTTCCATCGGCAGCAGCGGCGTGCCTTCGCGCTGCTTGCGCCAGGTGGCGCAGAAGAATGACGCTTACGTCATGTTGCGATGGTTGGAACATTTCACAATTGTGGCCGACCACTCCTTTCCCGGATCCACGCATGAATGTCAGCACCGAACGACTTTTCACCGAAGCCCGCACGCAGAACGGCTACTTCGACGACCCGGTGTCCGACGACACGTTGCGCCAGCTCTACGAGCTGATGAAATGGGGCCCGACGTCAGCCAACAGCAGCCCGGCGCGCTTCATCTTCGTGCGCTCCGCCGAGGCCAAGGCGCGGCTGCTGCAATGCGTCAGTCCCGGCAACGTCAACAAGATCACGCAGGCACCGGTGACGGTGATCGTCGGCATGGACCTCGAATTTCACGAGCATCTGCCGAAGCTGTTTCCGCACACCGATGCGCGTTCCTGGTTCGCCGGCAAGGACGCGGCGATCCGTGAATCGGCGTTCCGCAATTCCAGCCTGCAAGGCGCCTATCTGATCATCGCCGCGCGCGCGCTGGGCCTGGATTGCGGGCCGATGAGCGGCTTCAACGCGGCCAAGATGGACGCCGCCTTCTGGGCCGGCACACAGGTCACGACCAATTTCATCTGCGCCTTGGGTCGCGGCGACCCGGCAAAGGTGCTGCAGCGCCTGCCGCGCCTCGATTTCGACGAGGCCTGCCGGCTGGCTTGATGCCGCAATGGCTGGCCGCCTGGCCCTTCATCGCCGAGCCCAAGTTCTACGCCGTCGCGGTGCCGGCGGTGCTGCTGATGGGCCTGGGCAAGAGCGGCTTCCTCAGCGGCTTCGGTGCCTTGGCGACGCCGCTGCTGGCATTGGTGGTGCCGGTGCCGCAGGCGGCGACGATCATGCTGCCGTTGCTGCTGGCGATGGACGCCACCGGCTTGCAGCAACTCTGGCGCGAACGTGACGCGGCGTTGCTGCGCGCGCTTGCTGCTGCCCGGCTTGCTGGGCATCGTGATCGGCACGCTGCTGTTCGGCGTGCTGTCGGGCAAGACGGTGGCCGGCATCGTCGGCGCACTGACCTTGCTGTTCCTGGCGCAGCGCCTGCTGTTCCCACCGACGGCGCACGCACCGCCGCCGCCGCGCTGGGTGGGTTTCGGCCTGGCCACCGCCTCGGGTTTCACCAGCTTCGTGGCCCACGCCGGCAGCCCGCCGCTGAATGCCTATCTGCTGCCGCTGCGGCTGAAGCCGATCGCCTACGCCGGCACGGCGGCGGTGTTCTTCGCCGTGATCAACCTGGCGAAGTGGCTGCCCTATGCCTGGCTGGGTTTGTTCGATCGCGCCAACCTCGCCACCTCGCTGCTGTTGATGCCGCTGGCGCCGTTGGGAGTGTGGCTGGGGGTGTGGCTGGCGCGACGCATCGAGCCGCGCTGGTTCTACCGCGTGGCCTACACCGGCATGTTTTTCACCGGCGCCAAGCTGCTGTGGGACGGGCTGCGCTGAAGGGTTCTGCCGCTCGCCACAAGAAAAGCCCGCGACCATCGCTGGCGGCGGGCTCCTTGCCGGGCATCGACCCGCGCCGGGTGCGATGACGGTCTTCCTGCGCTGGGTGACGGGTTCCCCCGGGATGGCTCCCTCCGCCCAATCGTGCGGCCGGTTTTGCGCTCAGACAATCGGACTGTAGGCCCCAGCGCGTGACACGGTCGTGACAACAGCGCCGGCTTTGCGGCGCTATTCGACCTGCGCATTCGGCGCATCGCCGCTGTCGGGGTGCCAGTCGGCGCTCGTCAGCCGCTCGCGCGCCTGCCGCCGCTCCTCGGCCCATTGCGCCTCGAGCTGCGCACGGCCCTGCTTGGACATCGCGATGAGCTTCTTCTCGTCACCGAAATGCGGCGCCATCTGGTCCATCAGCTCGATGCTGTGCCGCCGGAAACGCAGTGCCTGGTTGCGCGCGCTGTGCGGCTGCCAGCCCATCAGCTCGAGCACGCTGCGCGCGCTCATCAGCGCCGAATCGAGCGTCTCGCGCTCGATCAGCGCAACGCCCAGCTCGCGCAGCCGGTAGTAGTGCGTGACGTTGCGCGCGCGCGCAACGATCTGCGCCTGCGGGAAATGCTCATGCACCAGGCGGGCGACCTCGACGCTCTGGTCGATGTCGTCGATCGCCAGCACGAACACCCGCGCCTGGGCGGCGCCGGCCATGCGCAGCAGGTCCAGCCGCGTGGCGTCGCCATAGAACACCGGCCAGCCGAAGCGGCGCACCGTTTCGACCTGCTCGGCGCTGTGGTCGAGCACGGTGGCGCTCAGGCCGTTGGCGTTCAGCAGCCGGCCGACGATCTGGCCATAGCGGCCGAAGCCGGCGATGATGATCGGCGAATCCTGCGCTTCGTCGATCTCGCGCGGCGCCTGCACCGCCCCGTGCCGCGCCAGTCGCGGCGCCAGCCAGCGGTCGACCAGCACCAGCAGCAGCGGCGTCAACAGCATCGACAGCGCCACCGCGGCGACCAGCAGCGACGCCGCTTCGGCAGCCGATCACCGCCCCCGACGATGCCGCCTGGAAGACGACGAAGCCGAACTCGCCGCCTTGCGCCAGCAGCACCATGAACACCGGCCATTCGGCCAGCGGCAGCGGCATCGCCCGCGCCATCGCCCACAGCACCAGCGCCTTCAGCAGCAGGAAACCCAGCACGATGGCGGCCACCAGCAGCGGCCGCTGCATGCACCACCGCAAAGTCGATGCTCATGCCCACGGCGATGAAGAACAGCCCCAGCAGCAGGCCCTTGAAAGGTTCGAGGTCGGTCTCCAGCTCGCGCCGGTACTCGCTTTCGGCCAGCAGCACGCCGGCCAGGAAGGCGCCCAGCGCCATCGACAGGCCCACCGATTCCATCAGCGCCGCGGTGGCCACCACCAGCAGCAGCGATGCGGCGGTGAAGATCTCCGGCGTGTCGCTGCGCGCGATCCAGCGCAGGGCCGGGCGCAGCAGCAGACGCCCGCCGAGCACGATGGCGGCGATCACGCCCACCGCCTTGGCCGCGCTCAACCAGCCCGCCGCCGTCACCATGAGCCCCAGCGCCGGCCACGGCCAGCAACGGCAGCAGCGCCAGGATCGGTATGGCGGCGATGTCCTGCAGCAGCGCCACGCTGAGCACGCTGGGGCCCGACGCTGGTCGGCCATCAGGTTGCGCTCGTTCAGCACACCCAGGCCGATGGCGGTGGACGACAGCGCCAGCCCCAGCCCCGCCACCAGGGCCAGCCGCCACTCGGCACCAGCGAGCATGGCTACGCCCATGATCAGCGCGGCCGAGCCGAGCAACTGCACGCTGCCCCAGCCGAAGATCGGCCGGCGCAGCGCCCACAGCCGCTTCGGCTCGAGTTCCAGGCCGACCAGGAACAGCATCAGCACCACGCCGAATTCGGCAAAGTGCAGGATCGTTGCCGCGTCGGTCACCAGCTTCAGCCCCCAGGGCCCGATGGCGATGCCGGCGGCCAGGTAGCCGATGATCGAACCCAGCCCGAGCAGCCGCGCCAGCGGCACGGCCAGCACCGCGGCGCCCAGGTAGACCAGGCTGATCTGCAGCCACGGGGTGCCGTGTTCCATTGCGGCGTTCTCAGACCGGGCGTCGGGCGGTCGCCGGCCGCCACCTTGCAGGCCAGGTCCGGCTCGAGTTCGGCGATCTCCGGCCAGTCGGGATGGCTGGCCAGCCGTTGCGCATAGGTCCGCTCGTGCGCGGCGAGTTCGGCCTCGCCGACGCGGTGCGCGCCGTGCAGCAGCAGCGGCGGCAGGAAGCGCATGCCGGCCAGCGCCGCGGTCTGCTCGTAGGGCGGCAGGAAGGCGTCGAAGAAGTAGCGGTTGTAGCCTCGGGCCGTAGGAATCCTCCGGCCCGCCGGTCGAGGCCACCAGCCACAGGTCCTTGCCGCGCAGGCGGTCGCCGCCCGGGCCGTAGGCCCAGCCGAAGGCGAAGACCTCGTCCAGCCACAGCTTCATCAGCGGCGGCATGCCGTACCAGTGCACCGGGTGCTGCCACACCACCAGTCGCGCACCGGCCAGCAGCGCCTGCTCGGCGGCCACGTCGATCAGGTAGTCGGGGTACAGCGCGTACAGGTCGCGCACCTCGATGTGCCCCGGCGCAGCCAGCGCCGCCGCGTGCATCAGCCGCTGGTTGACGCGGGAATGTTCCTGCTGCGGGTGGGCGACCAGGACGACGATGTCGGGCATGGAGGACGGCAGGGGAGACGCTGCGCTTGGGTTTGCCCGGCTGACGGTCGCCCGGCGCGCGCCGCTACGATAACCCGATCCCATTCACAGACGGAGTCGTGCATGCCCGTGATCGTGGTCGCCAACCCCAAGGGCGGGGTCGGCAAGAGCACGCTGGCCACCAACCTGGCCGGGCTGCTGGCACGCGAGGGGCACGCGGTGATGCTGGGCGATGTCGATCGGCAGCAGTCGTCGCGCCAGTGGCTGGCGCTGCGCCCGGACCATCTGCCGCGCATCCAGGGCTGGGAGACGCACCACAACGAGATCGTCCGCCCGCCCAAGGGCAGCACCCACGTCGTGCTGGACACGCCCGCCGGACTGCATGGCAAGCGGCTCGATGCGGTGCTGCGCATCGCGCGACGATGCTGGTCCCGCTGCAGCCCAGCCTGTTCGACATCCAGGCGACGCATGCCTTCCTGCGCCCAGCTGCGCGCCCACCCGCGTGCCGCCGAGATCCAGCTGGGGCTGGTCGGCATGCGCGTGCGCGAGCACACCCTGGCCAACGACCAGCTGCACCAGTACCTGGCGACGCTGAACCGTGCCGGTGGTGGCCTGGCTGCGCGACACGCAGAACTACGTGCAACTGGCGGCGCACGGGCTGACACTGTGGGACGTGGCGCCCAGCCGCGTCGAGCGCGACCTGGAACAATGGGTGCCCTTGAAGGAATGGATGCGCACGATGAGACACTTTGCCAAATTGCAGGACCTGCAGTCGATGGTCGGCCAGGAGATCGGCGTCAGCGAATGGATCACCGTCGATCAACAGCGCATCGACCGGTTTGCCAGGCCACCGGCGACCATCAATGGATCCACGTCGATCCGGTGAAGGCCGCCGCGGGCCCGTTCGGCACGACCATCGCGCACGGCTTCCTGACGCTGAGCCTGATGCCCGAGATGTTCGCCAGCGCCTTCGCCATCGACGACGTGCGCATGGGCGTCAACTACGGCTTGAACAAGGTGCGCTTCACCGCGCCGGTCGCCAGCGGCAGCCGGCTGCGCGGGCACTTCGTGCTGCAGGCCTTCGACGCCATCGAGGGCGGTGCGCAGCTGACGACGACGGTGCGCATGGAACTGGAAGGGTCGGCCAAACCCGCCTGCGTTGCCGAAGCGCTGTCGCGCCGCTATGTCTGAAAGCGCCTGGCCCTGACGCCGTGCGGCGCTGCACTACCATCGGCGGCATGAGGGGGAGCCAGGAGAGCAACGATGAAGGTGCTGCTGGTCGATGACCATCCGTTGATCCTTTCGGCGCTGCAAAGCGTCATCAAGGGCGTGGGCGACGATGTCAGCGTTCTCGGCGCCGGCAGCGCCGCCGAGGCGCGTGCGGCACTGAAGCAGGATGCGAACTACGACCTGGTGCTGCTCGATCTGGCGCTGGGCGACGCCGACGGTTTCGATGTTCTCGTCGAATTTCGCGCCGCCTACCCGGCGTTGCCGGTGGTGGTGCTGTCGGCCTCGGACCGCACCAGCGACGTCATCCGGGCGATCGACCTGGGGGCGATGGGTTTCGTGCCCAAGCGCTCCTCCAACGACATGTTGTTCGAGGCGCTGCGCATGGTCATGTCCGGCGGGCTGTACGTTCCGCCGATGATGCTGGGGCTGGAGTCGAACGCCACCCACGAGGGCGACACCGTGCCCGACGTGATGCGCCCGGTGGCCATGCAGGCCAGCCAGGCCGGGCTTCCAGAAGGCGCCATCGTCACTCGACGCCGTGGGGCTGACGCCGCGGCAGAACGACGTGCTCGGCCTGCTGCTTCAGGGCAAGCCGAACAAGCTCATTGCGCGCGAGTTGAATGTCTCGGTGGAAACCGTCAAGGACCATGTGGCTGCGGTGCTGCGCGCACTCGGCGTCAGCTCGCGCACGCAGGCGGTGCTGGCGGTGAGCCAGATGCAGCAGCAGGCGGCGCAGAGCGCGCGCCAGACCCCGACATCGAGCGGATGAACGCCGCGCCGCCGGCCGCGATTGCCGCCGTGGCCGCGCCGTCGGTGAGCGCCGCGCGCCGCTTCGACCATGTGCGTGCGCTGTTCGTGCAGACGCCGGCCTCGCTGATCGGCTACCTCATCGGCTGGACCTTGATGGTGGCGATGTACTGGCCACTGGCGCCGCGCGCGGCGATGCTGGCCTGGAGCACCGCGCTGGCGCTGCTGCTGCTGCTGCGCCTGGCGCACTACCTGCGCTTTCGCCGCCAGCCCGACGCCGACGATGCCACGCTGCACGAGTGGCGGCGCAGCTGGAAGTTGCTGGTGCTGTTGCAGGCCTCGACCTGGGGCGTGGCGGTGTGGCTGTTCTGGGGCCTGGGCACGCCGTACCACCTGACGGCGCTGATGCTGGTGGTGTTCAGCCTTTGCGTGGCCTCGGTGCAACTGCTGGCCACACAGCAACGCCTGTTCATCGCCTTCACCTGCCTGGTGCTGGTGCCGGCGATCGTGCGCATCGGCACCGACACGACGCAGCCGTGGCATCGGCAGCTGGCGGGCATCCTGTGCCTGCAGTTTCTGATCGTGCTCATCATGGGGCGCATGCAGCGCAGTGCGCTGGACCAGGTGATCCGCCTGAAATCGCACACCGACAAGCTGGCCACGCAATTGCAGGTCGAAATGGGCGTGTCGGACAGTGCGCGTCGCGCGGCCGAGGCCGCCAGCCTGGCCAAGACCCAGTTCTTCGCCGCCGCCAGCCACGACCTGCGCCAGCCGCTGCACGCGATGGGCCTGTTCGCCGAGGCATTGCGCCAGCGCAGCCACGACCCCGAGGTGGCGTCGCTGGTGAACAGCATCAACGAGTCGGTGGATGCGCTCGAAGGCCTGTTCGGCGAGCTGCTGGACATCACGCGCATCGACACGGGTGGCGTCGATGTCAACCCCGCGGCGGTGCCGATGCGCGAACTCTTCGCGCGCATCCGGCTGCATTTCGAGCCCATCGCCTTCGAGAAGGGCCTGGCCTTGAGCTTCCACGGCGAGCGCCATGTGGCCCATGCCGATCCGGTGCTGCTGGAGCGCATCCTGCGCAACCTGGTCAGCAACGCCATCCGCTACACCGACGACGGCGGTGTGCTCGTCAGCTGCCGCCCCAGGGCCACGAAGGATGGCGACAGGTTGCTGATGCAGGTGTGGGACAGCGGCATCGGCATCTCCGAAGGCAGCCTGCCGCGCATCTTCGACGAGTTCTACCAGGTGCAGAGCCAGCGGCCGCTGGCTGCGCACCAGCGCAAGGGCCTGGGCCTGGGCCTGGCCATCGTCGCCCGTCTGGCATCGCTGATGCAAGCGCCGATCACGGTGCGCTCGCGTGTCGGCCATGGCACGGTGTTCCGCTTCGAGGTGCCGGTGGGCAAGGCGGTGCGTGGCCTGCAGCCCACCACCGAGCGCCTGAAGTCACCGCTGGGCTTGACCCTGCAGGGCTGCTCGATGTTGGTGGTGGAAGACGAAGCCGCGGTGCGCGACGGCCTGGTGGTGCTGCTCAAGGCCTGGGGCGCCAGCGTGCTGGCCTTCGACACCGTGGCCGCGGTGGCAGGCTGGCTGGCCACCGCGCCGGCCGAAGCGCCGGACCTGCTGATCGTCGACTACCGGCTGCCGCAGGCGACGACGGGCCTGGATGCGCTGGCGCTGCTGCGCAAGCATTGGCCCGGCCAAAGGCTGCCCGCCATCGTCGTCACCGGCAGCACCATCGGCGGCCATGAGGCCGAGGCCGCCGAGCACGATTTCCACCTGCTGATCAAACCGGTGCTGCCGAACAAGCTGCGCGCGATGATCGCCTTCAAGCTCGACATGCGCTGACGGCGCGGAGCTTCGGCGCTATTGCGGCGCAAACGGCCGCTCGGCCGGCGGCGGAAGGTTGTCGACCAGGCATCGGTTGGCCTTGGCGGTGCGTTCGCCCGGAAACAGGTTGTTGATGTTCTCGGTGAACACCGCCGGCTCGATGCGCTTGTAGTACAGCTTCGACACCTGGTCGAGCCAGACGCCGTACTGCGCGGTGGCGTAGTTCGGCGGCTGGTAATTCGGCGTGATGACCATCGGCCCGACATACAGCGGCGCGCAGGTCGCCGCGACGTTGTCGATGAAACCGTTCAGCCCGGTGGCCTTGATGTTGCTGAACTGGTCCGGCGCGCAGCCGGCCAGCAGCACTGCGGCCACGAGGGCCATCGCTGATTTGTTCATGGGGGCCTTTCGCGCATCGCACCGCGGGACGCGGCGGCCAGCACTTTAACCGCGCCGCAAGGCGGTTGCCGCAATCGCTCAGCCCACCACCGGCACGCGCCCGGCCACCGGGTATTGCGGGTCGGTATAACCGGGTGTCGAGGAATGCCCGGCCGGCACCAGGCTGTCGAAGAAGGCCTCGTCCTCGGCCTCGAAGCGCTGGCCGACCGCCCTCAGGTAGTCCTGCCATTGGGCCAGCGTGCGCGGCCCGCCGATCAGGCCGTTGACCAGGCGGTTGTTCCACACCCAGCCCAACGCCAGTTGCGTCAGCGGCACGCCGCGGGCGCGCGCATGGGCCGCCGCGCGCTGTGCCAGCAGCAGCGATTCGCGGCGGAACTCGGTCTGCATCAGGCGCCGGTCGTTGCGCGCGGCGCGCGAGCCTTCGGGTGGCGGTGCATCGGCGTCGTATTTGGCGCTGAGCACGCCGCGCGCCAGCGGGCTGTAGGCCACCACGCCGACGCCGTAATGGGCGCAGCAGGGCAGCACTTCGGTTTCGATGCCGCGCGACATGGCGTTGTACGGTGGCTGGCAGGCGATCGGCGGCGGCACCCCCATCGCGCGGCAGGTTTCCACCAGCCGCGCGATGCGCCAGGCGCGAAAGTTCGACACGCCCCAATAGCGCATCTTGCCGTCGGCGATCAACCGCGCCATCGTCGCCGCCGTCTCCTCCATCGGCGTGCTGTCGTCGTCGCGGTGCAGGTACAGCAGGTCGATCCAGTCGGTGCCCAGGCGCTGCAGGCTCGCGTCCACCGCCTGCAGCACGTGTCGGCGCGAGGTGCCGCGGTCATTCGGCCCGGGTCCCATCGGATTCGCAAGCTTGGTGGCCAGCACCCAGTGGTTTCGCTGAGGCGCGATCAGCCGGCCGGTGATGCGTTCGGATTCGCCGCCGGCATAGACGTCGGCAGTGTCGATGGCATTCACGCCGGCTTCACGTGCGGCGGCGACGATGCGAGCGGCCTCGGCCTCGTCGCTGCGGTCGCCGAACATCATCGCGCCGAGCCACAGGCGCGAGACCTTCAGCCCGCTGGCGCCGAGAGGCAGATAGTCGATCGGGCGCTTGTCCATGGTGCTTCCTCGGCGGGTTGGTGCCGATGCATGATGCCACCGCTGCGCGGCGGCCTCTGGTAAAACCGCCGCTTCGCCACGAGGAAAAAACCGATGAGCAAGCCCCCGGCCCGCGCGAAGTCCCGCAAGGCCAGCAAGACACTGCGCTCGCGCGCCTGGTTCGACAATCCGGCCAACGCCGACATGACGGCGCTGTATCTCGAGCGCACGATGAACTTCGGGCTGTCGCTGGAAGAACTTCAGTCCGGCCGGCCGATGATCGGCATCGCGCAGAGCGGCTCGGACATCGCCCCTTGCAACCGCCACCACCTGGTGCTGGCCGAGCGCTTGCGCGAAGGCATCCGCGACGCCGGCGGCGTGGCCTTCGAGTTCCCGATCCACCCGATCCAGGAAACCTGCAAGCGGCCCACGGCGGCGCTGGACCGCAACCTGCAGTACCTGTCGCTGGTGGAAATCCTCTACGGCTACCCGCTCGACGGCGTGGTGCTGACCACCGGCTGCGACAAGACCACGCCGGCGCAGCTGATGGCCGCGGCCACGGTGGACATTCCGGCGATCGCGCTGAACAGCGGGCCGATGCTCAACGGCTGGCACGAGGGCGAGCGCACCGGCTCCGGCACGATCGTGTGGAAGGCGCGCGAACTGATGGCGGCGGGCAAGATCGACTACCCGCAGTTTTTGAAACTGGTGGCCTCGTCGGCGCCGTCCACCGGCCACTGCAACACCATGGGCACGGCCTCGACGATGAACTCGCTGACCGAGGCACTCGGCATGTGCCTGCCGGGCAGCGCGGCCATTCCCGCGCCGTACCGCGACCGGCAGGAGATGGCCTACCTGACCGGCAAGCGCATCGTCGAGATGGTGCGCGAGGACCTGAAGCCCAGTGACATCCTGACGCGAGAGGCCTTCGAGAACTGCATCGTCGTCAACTCGGCGATCGGCGGCTCCACCAACGCACCGGTGCATGTCAACGCGATTGCGCGGCACATCGGCGTGAAGCTCGACAACGACGATTGGGAACGGATCGGCTACGCGCTGCCGCTGCTGGTGAACTTGCAGCCCGCCGGCGAGTACCTGGGCGAGGACTACTACCGCGCCGGCGGCGTGCCGGCGGTGGTGGCCGAGCTGGTGAAGAAGGGCAAGATCAAGGACGCCGTCACCGTCAACGGCAGGACGCTGGCGCAGAACTGCGAAGGCCGCTTCACCAGCAACCGCAAGGTGATCTTCGGCTACGACAAGCCGATGAAGAAGCAGGCCGGTTTTCTCAACCTGAAAGGCAACCTGTTTGACTCGGCGATCATGAAGACCAGCGTCATCACGCCGGAATTCCGCGCGCGCTATCTCGAAAACCCGGCCGACCCGATGGCCTTCGAGGGCGAGGCCGTGGTCTTCGACGGGCCCGAGGACTACCACGCGCGCATCGACGACCCGAAGACCCGGATCACCGCCCGCAGCGTGCTCTTCATCCGCGGCGTCGGCCCGGTCGGCTACCCCGGAGCGGCCGAGGTGGTGAACATGCGCGCGCCCTCGTACCTGCTGAAGAAGGGCGTGACCGCGCTGCCCTGCATCGGCGACGGCCGGCAGTCGGGTACCAGCGGCTCACCGTCGATCCTCAACGCCTCGCCCGAAGCGGCGACCGGCGGCGGCCTGGCGCTGCTGAAGAGCGGTGACCGCGTGCGCATCGACTTGAAGAAGCGCAGGGCCGACATCCTGATCGGTGAGGACGAACTCGCCGCGCGGCGCGTGGCGCTGCAGGCCGCCGGCGGCTATCCGTACCCGGCCAGCCAGACGCCGTGGCAGGAAATCCAGCGCGGCATCGTCGATGAACTGGCCAACGGCATGGTGCTGAAGCCGGCGGTGAAGTACCAGAAGATCCATGCCACCTTCGGCGTGCCGCGCGACAACCACTGATTCGCTTGCCTCGAAAGGTCACTGCATGAGCAAGAAAGCCACGATCTGCGCCGTCGGCGCCGCGCCGCCATTGGTGGACAAGGGCCTGAACGATCACTTCCGCGTGGTGCGCGAGGCCGATCTGGAGGTGCGGGGTCTGGCGGTGTGTGGCGGCCACACGCGCATCGATGGCCCTTTCGTCGAGTTGTTTCCGCGGCTGGAAATCGTCTCCAGCTTTGGCGTCGGCTACGACCACATCGACGCCGCGTTGCTGGCCAGGCGCGGCATCGTCGTCACGCACACGCCCGACGTGCTGACCGGCGAGGTGGCTGACCTGGCGCTGGGCCTGCTGATCGCGACGGTGCGTCAGTTGCCGCAGGTGGACCGCTACCTGCGCGAAGGCAAATGGCTGAAGGGCGCGTATCCGCTGACGACGACGCTGCGCGGGCGCAAGGTCGGCATCCTCGGCCTGGGGCGCATCGGCAAGGCCATCGCACGGCGGCTCGAAGCCTGTGAACTGGAGATCGAATACCATGGCCGCAACCCGCAGCCTGGGGTGAACTACCGCTACCACCCCACGCTGCTCGGCCTGGCGCAAAGCTGCGACGTGCTGATGGTGGTGGCTTCGGGCGGCGCCGAAACGCGGCACATCGTCAACAAGGACGTGCTGGAAGCGCTGGGGCCGGATGGCATCGTCATCAACGTCGGCCGCGGCACGGTGATCGACGAGCCGGCGCTGATCGCGGCACTGCGCGAGCGCAGGATCCTGTCGGCCGGCCTCGACGTGTTCGAGGACGAGCCGCGCGTGCCGGCCGAGCTGATCGCGATGGAACATGTGGTGCTGCTGCCGCATGTCGGCTCGGCGTCGGTGCACACGCGCAACGCCATGGGACAGCTGGTGGTGGACAACCTGGTGTCCTGGTTCGGCGGCAAGGGCGCGATCACGCCGGTGCCCGAATGCCAGGCGCTGGCGGCCAGCAAGGCCAAGGGCTGATGGCGGCCGGCGCCAGCGCCTTCGCGGCGCCGCGCCGGACGACTGCGACTACTGCCCGACGACGACCTCGCTGATTTGCATCACCGGCGCGATGTCGGTGTAGTTGGGGATGTCGGCCATGATTTCCTTGGCATGGGGTCCGAAGGCCTTCTGGAAGGCCTCGACCGATTCGGCATGGATATGGCACATGCCGACGTAGGTCGCGGGTGCGCCGGGCGCACCGCCGGCCAGGCCCTTGTCCACGGTGTAGAACTTGCACGCATCGCCCATCTTCGCCTTGAGCAGCGGCATGTGCTTGTCGCGGTAGTAGGCGTGATCGAAGCGTGCGCCTTCCTGGTTGGGGTACATCACGCTGACCTTGATCATGATCGATCTCCTTTGCGGGTTCAGGCGGCGAGCAACTGTCGCAGCACATACGGAAGAATGCCACCGTGGTGATAGTAGTCCACCTCGATCGGCGTATCGATGCGCAGTGTCAGCGCCACTTTCTTCTGCGTGCCGTCGGCACGCGTGATGACCAGCGTGGCCTCGCTTTGCGGCACGACCTCGCTGCCGAGATTGACATCGATGGTTTCGTTGCCGCTCAGGCCCAACGACTGCCAGGAATCGCCGCCGCGGAACTGCAGCGGCAGCACCCCCATGCCGATCAGGTTGCTGCGGTGGATGCGCTCGAAGCTGCGCGCGATCACCGCCTTGATGCCGAGCAGCTGCGTGCCCTTGGCGGCCCAGTCGCGGCTGGAGCCGGTGCCATACTCCTCGCCGGCAAAGACGATGGTGGGCGTGCCCTCGGCGATGTACTTCATCGCCGCGTCGTAGATGAACATCTTCGCCCCCGACGGCTGGAACAGCGTCACGCCGCCTTCCTCGCGCGAGCCGTCGGCCGCCGCTGGAATCATCAGGTTCTTGATGCGCACGTTGGCGAAGGTGCCGCGCATCATCACCTCGTGGTTGCCGCGGCGCGAGCCATAGCTGTTGAAGTCGGCCTTCAGCACTCCCAGGCCGCGCAGGTACTGTCCGGCGGGTGAAGATTCCTTGATGGCGCCGGCCGGCGAGATGTGGTCGGTGGTGATCGAGTCGCCGAACAGCGCCATGATGCGCGCGCCCTCGACACCCGGCGCCGGCGGCTCGGGCCTCATCGCGAAGCCGTCGAAGAAGGGCGGTCGCGCGATGTAGCTGCTCTTCGGCCAGTCATAGACCTGCCCGGTGACACCCTTGATCGCGGTCCACAGCTTGCCCGGCTGTGCGGCCACGTTGTCGTAGTTCTGGCGAAAGGCCTTCGGGTCCATCGCCGACTTCAGCAGCGCGTGGATCTCGTCGCTGCCGGGCCAGATGTCGCCCAGGTACACCGCTTTGCCGCCCTTGCCGATGCCCACCGGCTGCGTCATCAGATCGACCATGACGTTGCCGGCGATGGCATAGGCCACGACCAGCGGCGGGCTGGCCAGGAAGTTGGCTTTCAGGTTGGGGTGGATGCGAGCTTCAAAGTTGCGGTTGCCCGACAGTACCGCCGCGCACACCAGATCGTTCTGCGTGATGGTCTGGTTGATCTGCGGCGTCAGGTCGCCGGCATTGCCGATGCAGGTGGTGCAGCCATAGGCCGCGACGCCGAAGCCGAGCTTTTCCAGATAGGGCAGCAACCCGGTCTTCGTCAGGTATTCGGTGACGATGCGCGAGCCCGGTGCCAGCGAGGTCTTGATGTGCGGCCTGACCTGCAAACCGGCCTCGACCGCCTTCTTCGCCAGCAGCCCCGCCGCCAGCAGCACGCTCGGGTTGCTGGTGTTGGTGCAACTGGTGATGGCGGCGATCAGCACATCGCCGTTGCCGATGCTCAACGGCGTCGGCGCCGGCGCAGCGCGCGTGTGCGCTGCAGCCATGGTGCTGCGGTTGTCGGCCATCTCGACCACGTCGCGCGCGGCGCCGGGTCTGACGCGGGGTTCATCCTGTGCCGCCACACCGTTGGCGCTGGGCACGGCATGGCGCAGCTTCAGCTGGTCGGCCGGCTGGTTGAAGCCGTTGTCGGCGATCGGCGCGCTGAACAGCTCACCGAACTTCGACGACAGGTCGGTGATCGTGATGCGGTCCTGCGGCCGCTTCGGCCCGGCCAGCGACGGCGCGACCGTGCCGAGATCGAGTTCGACCACCTGGCTGTAGTCGATGTCGCCGGCTTCGGACACGCCGAACAACTGCTGCGCCTTGAAGTAGGCCTCGAAAGCTTCGATCTCGGCCTTGCTGCGGCCGGTGCCCTTGAAGTAGTCGATGGTGCGCTCGTCCACGGGGAAGAAGCCCATCGTCGCGCCATACTCGGGCGCCATGTTGGCAATGGTCGCGCGGTCGGGCAGCGCCAGCGTGCGCGTGCCGGCGCCGAAGAACTCGACGAACTTGCCGACCACCTTGTGCTTGCGCAGCAGTTCGGTGACGGTGAGCACCAGGTCGGTGGCGGTGCAGCCTTCGCGCAGCCGGCCGCTCAGGCGCAGCCCGACCACGTCGGGCGTCAGGAAGTACACCGGCTGGCCGAGCATGCCGGCCTCGGCCTCGATGCCGCCGACGCCCCAGCCGACGACGCCGATGCCATTGATCATCGTGGTGTGGCTGTCGGTGCCGACCAGGGTGTCGGGGATAGTAGACACCGTCCTCGCGGCGGTGCACGCCGCGCGCCAGGTACTCCAGGTTCACCTGGTGCACGATGCCGAAGCCCGGCGGCACGACGCCGAAGGTGTCGAAGGCCTGCATGCCCCATTTCATGAACTGGTAGCGCTCGTGGTTTCGCTGGAACTCCAGCTTCATGTTCAGGTCGAGCGCGTTCTTGCCGCGGTAGTGATCGATCATCACCGAATGGTCGACCACCAGATCCACCGGCACCAGCGGTTCGATGGCCTTCGGATTCTTGCCCATCGTCGGCCGCGACATTGCGCATGGCCGCCAGGTCCACCAGCAGCGGCACGCCGGTGAAGTCCTGCAGCACCACGCGCGCGACGACGAAGGGAATCTCGTCACTGCGCGGCGCATTCGGCTGCCAGTTGGCCAGCTGCGTCACGTGCTCGGGCAGCACCTTCTTGCCGTCGCAGTTGCGCAGCACGCTTTCCAGCACGATGCGGATCGACACCGGAAGGCGCTTGATGTTCGGATAGGCCTTGGCCAATGCCGGCAGGGAGAAGAATTGACCTTCGCGGCCCGAGGCGGTCTTGAAGCGCTTCAGCGTGCCGGCGAAGGCGTGGGCCGGGCGGGCGGTGCGTGGGCTGCTAGTCTTTGGCATGGGGACGCTCCTGCGATGAACCGGAAATCATTGTGCATGGCCTGCGGTGCCCGTGCGGATCGCGGCATGCGCCGGGCATTTCCATCGGCCGGGATGCCGTTCTGGACGGCCACGCCATGTCCGACCTGCACCCGGTGTTGTGGATCATGCTCGCGGCGGTGGCTGCGCCGCTGCTGTCCGAACTGCCGCGGCATTTGCGGGTGCCCGTGGTGGTGTTCGAGATCCTGCTCGGCATCGCCATCGGGCCCCACGGGCTGGGGTTGCTGCAGTTCGACGGCTTCGTCGCCGCGATGTTCGGCATCGGCATGGGTGCGACGCTGTTCATGGCGGGCATGGAGCTGGATTTCAAGCACATCAGTGGCGCGCCGATGTGGCTGGCGCTGCGTGGCTGGGCGATGTCGCTGCTGCTCGGTCTGGCCGCGGCGATGTTGCTGTACCTGACGCCGCTGGCGCACGCGCCGGTGGTGGTGATGCTGGCGCTCAGCACCACGGCGCTGGGCACGCTGCTGCCGGTGCTGCGCGACGCCAGCCAGCTGGAGGGCGACTTCGGCCGGCTGTTCCTGGCGGCCGGCACGGTGGCCGAGGTGGGCCCGGTGGTGGTTATGTCGCTGGCCATGTCACGGCAGTACAGCACCTGGCAGGAGGCCGGTTTGCTGCTGGTTTTCCTGGGCCTCGTGCTGTTCATGGCGCTGGCCAGCGGACGCCAGCAACCACCCAAGCTGGTGGAGCTGCTGCGCCGGCATCTGCATGCCAGTTCGCAGCTGCCGGTGCGCATGGCGCTGCTGCTGCTGGCCGGCTACTTCGTCATCGCCGATGCCTTCGGCTTCGAGAACATCCTGGGTGCCTTCGCCGCGGGCATGCTGGTGGGCATGGCCACGCGCGGCCACGACAACAAGACGGTGCGGCACAAGATCGATGCCGTGATGTTCGGCTGGTTCGTGCCCTTCTTCTTCGTCGGCACGGGGCTGAAGTTCGACCTGAAGGCCATCGGCCAGGACATGACCACGGCGCTGCTGGTACCGGCCTTCGCATTGCTGCTGCTGGCGGTGCGCGGGCTGCCGGTGCTGCTGTACGGCCGTCGCCTGCAGCGGCACGAGCGCTGGCCCTTCGCGCTGATGTCGGCGGTGGCCTCGCTGTCGCTGGTGGTGGTGATCACCGACATCGCGGTGCACACCGGACACATCGGCACGCCGGTGGCGGCAGCGATGGTCGGCGCGGCCGTGCTGTCGGTGCTCGCGTTTCCTACGCTGGCGAGCCTGCTGCTGGCGCGCGCGCCCGCGCGCGCGAAGCCCGGGCCGCTCTCGCAATCTGAGCCACAATAAGGGTTAGCCCGCAGAAGAAATGCAGCCGTGCGGGCATTTTGTCAACCCAACATACCTCCAGGAGAAGACCCCATGAAGATGCATCACATCCTTGCCGCCGGCATGCTCACGCTGTCGCTGGCCACCAGCGGCGCCTTCGCTGCCACCAAGGCCGAGAAACAGGCCGAAGTGCAGAAGGCCACCGAGTCCGCGCTGGCCAAGTTCTACAAAGCCAAGCCCGAACTGAAGGCCGCCGTCGCCAAGGCGCCGGGTTATGCGGTGTTCACCACCTACGGCGTCAGCTTCCTGGTCGGCGGCTCGGGCGGCACGGGCCTGGTGCACGACAACAAGAGCAAGACGAACACCTACATGAAGCTCGGCTCGGCCAGCGTCGGGTTCCAGTTGGGGGCCGAACAGAACGACATGCTGGTGATCTTCAAGACCCCTGCGGCGATGCAGGACTTCGTCACCAACGGCTGGGGCGTCTCGGGCGGTGCGGCGGCGGCGGCAGGCGCCAACGACAAGTCGGCGGGCGGCGGCATGGCCGGCAGCGCGATGAACACCAGCGAATCCTTCACGCTGACCAAGAACGGCGTCGAAGCCGGCATCGCGGTGGCGGGCGTGAAGGTCTGGAAGGACGACGAGCTGAACTGATTTCGGTGGACCGGTCCGCCCGGTGTCGACGTTGTCGCCCACGCGCAGCGTCCTCGTCGCCGGCGCGCTGGCCCTGCTGATTTCCGGTTGCGCGACCCGGCCGGAGCAGGTGCGCATCGCGCAAGTCGATCCGGCGGCGGGCTATCGTGTCAGCGCCGGGCTTGGCCGCATCGTCCACCACTATCCGGACACGCTGCTGCTGATCGCGTTTTCCGGTGGTGGCACGCGCGCCGCCGCCTTCTCCTACGGCGTGCTGGAGGAGCTGCGGCGCACGCCGGTGGGGGTGGCGGGCCATGAGACGCGCATGCTCGACCACGTCGATGCGATCTCCAGCGTGTCGGGCGGGTCCTTCACCTCGCTCGCCTATGGCCTGTACGGTGAAGAAATGTTCAGCGAGTTCGAGCCGCGCTTTCTCAAGCGCGATGTGCAGCAGGCGCTGATCAACGACATCGTCAACCCGCTCAACTGGCCGGGCATGATGTTCGGCGGCTTCACGCGATCCGACCTGGCCGCCGACTACTACGACGCGATTCTGTTCAACGGTGCCACCTTCGGCGACCTGGCCGGCAAGCCGGGGCCCTTGATCATGGCGTCATCGACCGAGTTTGCTTCGGGTTACCGCTTCACCTTCACGCAGGACACCTTCGACCTGCTGTGCACCGATCTGTCGCCGACGCGGCTGGCGCTGGCCGCGACGGCGTCGTCTGCGGTGCCCGTGGCGTTTGCGCCGGTGACCCTGACCAACTGGGGCGGCAGCTGCGGCGTGCGGTTGCCGGCATGGGCCAGGCAGGCCAGCGCCGACAGCGCGGCGGCCACCTTGTCGCTCAACCAGCGCGTCAAGCAGCTGCTCGATCTGAGCGACAGCCGCCGCCGGCCCTGGCTGCATCTCGTCGACGGTGGCGTGTCGGACAACCTGGGGCTGCGCGCCATCCTGGACTTGCTCGAGCTGCTGCAGTTGCGCGACGACTTTCAGCAACTGCTGGCCTCGGCCCAAGTGCGGCGGGTGGCGGTGATCGTCGTCAACTCGCTGGCCGATCCGCCGCCGGGCTGGGACCGTTCGCCCGGCGGGCCGAACATCATCGACGCCATCCTGCAAGCCACCAGCGTGCCGATCGATCACAACTCGATGGACGAGATCGTACTGATGCAGTCGATGTTCGAGCGCTGGCGACTGCTCGGCGAGCTGCGCGCTCTCGAAGCGAAGCAGAACCCGACGGCGGCGCCGGCGCGGCCGGCGATCGAGTTCTATCCGATCGTGCTCGATTTCGCCGGCATACCCGATGCCGCCGATCGCGAGTTCTTCCTCGGCCTGCCGACCTCGCTGACCCTGCCGGCAGAAACCATCGACCGGCTCAAGGCCGTCGGCGGCACGCTGCTGCGCGAATCCCCGCAGTTCCAGCAGTTCAAGCGCGCGCTGTCGGGGCCGTCGGCACCGGCGTCCGCGGCGCGGGGCGACGCGCCACCGGGCTGACGCAGTGCACGTCCGAGCCGATAGCATGTCGCCTCATGGACCTCGACCCCATCATCCTGTCGCGCATCCAGTTTGCGTTCGTCATCAGCTTCCACATCATCTTCCCGGCCTTCACCATCGGCCTGGCCGCGTGGCTGGCGACGATCGAAGGGGCGCACCTGGTCACCGGCAATGCGCTGTACCGGCGCGTGTTCGACTTCTGGCTGAAGATCTTCGCCGTGTCCTTCGGCATGGGCGTGGTCACGGGCATCGTCATGGCCTTCCAGTTCGGCACCAACTGGGGCGTGCTGGCCGAGAAGACCGGCTCGATCCAGGGTCCGCTGCTCGGCTACGAAAGCTTCACCGCCTTCATGCTCGAGGCCAGTTTCTTCGGCGTGATGCTGCTGGGCCGCGACCGGGTGTCGCCGCGCTTCTATTTCTTCGCCTGCTGCATGGTGGCGCTGGGCACGATGTTCTCGTCGTTCTGGATCCTGGCCAACAACAGCTGGATGCAGGTGCCGCTGGGACACGCCATCGTCGACGGCAGGATCGTGCCGTCGGACTGGATGCAGATCGTGCTCGGCCCGGTGCAGATGGTGCGCTGGCCGCACATGCTGCTGGCCGCGCTGCTGACCAGCGCGATGTGCGTCGCCGCCACCGGTGCGTGGTACGGCCTGCGCGGCGTGCACCGCGACGCAGGCCGCGTCATGCTGCACTGGGGCCTGGGGCTGGTGGCGGTGCTGATTCCGGTGCAGTTGTTCTTCGGCCACCTCACGGGGCTGTATGTGCTGCAGCATCAGCCCGTCAAGTTCGCCGCGATCGAGGCGCGCTGGCAGAACGAACAGCCGGCCAGCGAGGTGCTGATCGCCTGGCCCGATGCCGCCAATGAACGCAACCGCTTCGCCATCACGATACCCAGGCTCGGCAGCTTCATTGCCTCGGGCAACTGGTCCTCGGCCGAAGTCGGGTTGGAATCGTTCGCGCGCGAAGACCGGCCGCCAGTGCTGATTCCGTTCTTCGGCTTTCGCATCATGGTCGGCATGGGGCTGGTGATGCTGGCGGTGTCGTGGTTCGGGAATTGGCTGCGCTGGCGCGGCAGGCTGCAGACGACACGCTGGTTCTTGTGGGGCACCTTCCTGTCGTTTCCCACCGGCTTCGTCGCCACGCTGGCCGGCTGGTACACCGCCGAGGTCGGCCGCCAGCCGTGGGTGGTGTACGGGCTGCTGCGCACCGAGGACGCGGTGACGCCGTCGCTGACCACCGGCGACGTGCTGTTCTCGCTGAGCGCCTACATCGTCGTCTATCTGGTCTTCGTTTCCTTCGGCGTGTACTACATCTACAAGCTGCTGCGTGACGGGCCGAGCCTGCCGGCGACGCCGATTCCCGGTGCCACGGCGCAGCGCCCGATGGCCTTTGCCGGGGATGCCGCCAGTGCCAACGGAGCTAGGGGCGGTGCTGGCGTGAGGCGCGCGCCATGAACGGCCCGCCGCCCAGCGACCTCGCCCTGTTCTGGGCCGGCGTGATCGCGTTGTCGATCATGGTCTATGTGATCCTCGATGGCTTCGACCTCGGCGTGGGCATCCTCTTCGGCCCGGCGCGCGACGAGCCGATGCGCGTGACGATGATGAACAGCATCGCGCCGTTCTGGGACGGCAACGAAACCTGGCTGGTGGTCGTCGGCGCCGGGCTGTTCGCCACCTTTCCGGCGGTGTATGCGGTGTTCATGGGTGCGTTCTACATCCCGGTGCTGCTGCTGCTGTTCGGGCTGATCTTTCGCGGCGTGGCTTTCGAGTTCCGGCATCGCACCGAGGCCTTGCGCGGGCTGTGGGACTGGGGCTTCTTTCTCGGCTCGGTGGTCGTGACCTTCGTGCAAGGCGCGGCGGTGGGCGCGATGATGCGCGGCATCGCCGTGAAGGATGGGCAGTTTGCCGGTGCTTCCTTCGACTGGTTGCATCCCTTTGCGATATTGACCGGCATAGGCCTGGTCTTCGGCTACGCGCTGCTGGGCGCCGGCTGGCTGGTCGTGAAGAGCGAGGGCGCGCTGCGCGACTGGGCCTATGCGCGCATCCCCTGGCTGGTGGGCATCGTCTTCGTCATCATCGCCGCCGCGTTTGCGGTGGTGCTCGGTGTCGATGCCGGCGCGGTGGCTCAGGGGCACCTGCGCGATCGGGCCTGGGGCTGGGCCTTTCCCGTGGCGGGCGTGCTGGCGCTGGCCGCCACGCTGCTCGGCGCCAGGGCGCGCAGCGACCTGTTGCCCTTTGCCTTCACGGCACTGTTTTTCCTCAGCGCCTTCGTCACCCTCGGTGTGATGTTCTGGCCCTACATGGTGCCGTATGCGCTGACGGTGGGCGGCGCGGCTGCGCCCGACGCGTCGTTGAGCTTCCTGTTCTACGGCGGGGTGATCGTGCTGCCGATGATCGCCGTCTATACCGCCGGCGTGTATTGGGTGTTTCGCGGCAAGGTGCGCGGCGGTTAGCCGACAAGGCATCCGATCGGCGGTCCGACCGAACGCCCCCGCGCGGGGCCACGAATGTCGATCCGGCTGCTCTTCGTTCGTCGTGGGCATGAAGCGGCGGCATCGTCCCGCCGTACTGAGGCCGGCAATCGCGCCACGCTTGTTACTCACGCTGTCGCGCCGGGCGCATTAGCCTGACCCTCGGACCACAACGAATCAGCAAAGGACGGGAAATGCCTTCTTGGATCGACGCTGCACGCACGCACTACCGTTGGATCATCGTGGCCGCAGGCGGCGTGCTCGGCTGCGTGGCGATCGGCGGGCTGTTCTCGCTGCCGGTCTTGCTGCGGCCGATCGCGCAGGACACCGGCTGGTCCACCACGGGGATCTCCGCGGCGATGACCTTCGCCTTCGTGGCACTCGCACTTGGCAGCATTGCCTGGGGCGCTCTGTCTGACCGCGTGGGCCCGCGCATCGTCGTCCTGGCGGGGTCGCTGCTGCTGACGGCAGGTCTGGCGCTGGCCAGCCTGGCGACATCACTCGTCGCGTTCCAGCTGTTGTTCGGCATGGTCGTCGGCTTTGGCGCGGCGGCGATCTTCGCGCCGATGATGGCCTGCGTCACCGGGTGGTTCGACACGCGGCGCAGCCTGGCGGTGTCGCTGGTGTCGGCTGGCATGGGCATGGCGCCGATGACCATGTCGCCGATGGCGGCGTGGCTGGTGCAGACGCACGACTGGCGTGCCTCGCTGCAGCTCATCGCGGCTTTGGTGGCGACCCTCATGGTGCCCGTGGCCTGGCTGGTGCGCCGGCCACCCGCACTGAGGCAAGCCGCAGCCGCGCCGGGCGCGGCGCATGAGCCGGCCTTGTCCGTCGGGCAAGCCCTGCGCTCCACGCCGTTCCTGATCCTGGTACTGACGAGCTTTCTGAGCTGTGCCACCCACTCGGGACCGATCTTCCACACGGTGAGCTATGCCGTCACGTGTGGCATCCCGCTGATGGCCGCCGTGTCGATCTACAGCCTGGAAGGGCTCGCGGGCATGGGCGGGCGCCTCGTGTTCGGGCTGCTGGGCGACCGCTTCGGGGCGGCGCGCGTCCTGGTGCTGGCGCTGCTTGCCCAGGCCGTCGTGGTGCTGGGCTACGTGCTCGCGCGCGAGCTGGGCAGCTTCTATACCGTCGCGGCGTTGTTCGGTTTCACCTATGCGGGCGTGATGCCGCTGTTTGCCGTGATCGCGCGCGAGAACTTCCCGCTGCGCATGATGGGCACGGTGATCGGCGGCACGACGATGGCCAGCAGTCTCGGCATGGCGCTGGGGCCGGTGCTGGGCGGGTTGATCTACGACCGGTTTTCCAGCTATGCGTGGCTCTTCATCGGCGCGTTCTCGCTGGGCATCGGGGCCTTCCTGGCGGCGCTGGCGTTCACGCGGCTGCCGCGGCGGCACATGATTGCCGCGGTGGCCTGAGCGGTCTTCATGGTGCACAAGACGGGTGGTTCGTTTGCGTCGGCGCGCTTCGCAACTCACCCCTGCCATAAGGTTCAATGCGCGCGCGTCGGGGGCGTTGACTGGGGCATCATGGCCGGCGCTCAAGCGCCTCGCGAGACCCCGCCGATCACGGCCTTGGTCTGCGGGGACGGCGAACCTGGCCGACGGCCGGCCCTTCGTCAGCCGGAGTTGAGCCATCGCGCCGTCGTCGAACGAGATCAGGTACCGCGTCTTCGCGTTGCTACTGCCCGGCGTACTGTGTCGGATTCAGCGGCAGTCGGCCCGACGCCAGCAAGCGCCTGTCGTGAATGACCGTGGATGACATCATGGCGCACCCGACCTCAGCCGCTGCAGGAACTGCCCGATCTGGGCATCGCCGGGCCGCAGGGCTTGCAGTTGTTCCGCCGCCGCGATGGCCTTGTCGCGTTGCCCGTTTTGCGCGTACAGCACCGCCAACGCATAGCTGAAGTCGGCCTCGTTCGGGGCCAGACGTTGCGCCGCGAGCAGCGCACTCTCCGCCGGCTTGCGCTGGCCCAGCTGCTGCAGCGCCAGGCCGTGGTTGTACTGCGCGCGCGCGTTGCCAGGCATCAGTCTGGCGGCGCGGCTCAAAGCCTTTTCGGCTTCGGGCAGGCGCTGGCCTTCCGCCAGCAGCAGGCCCAGTGAATACTGCAGCTCGCCGATGTCGGGCTGGCGTTGCAGGCCTTCGCTCAGCACCTTCTCGGCGTCGGCGGGGCGCGAGCGCGTGGCATAAAAGCGCGACAGGTTGGCACGGGCCGGCGTGAAATCGGGGTCGATCTTCAGCGCGCGCCGGTAGGCGGCCTCGGCCTCGGCATCGCGGCCGAGGCTTTCGTACAGCGAACCCAGGTTCAGGTTCGGCCCCGGCATGTCCAGCGCCACCGACTGCGCCGCAATGTACTCCGCCAGCGCGGCCTCGAAGGCGGCGCGGCGCGGTGCATCGAACTGCGCGGGCGGCAACGTCGCCAGGCTGCGCGCGGCAGCGATGCGCACGGCGCGCACCGGGTCGGTCAGCAGCGGCCCCAGCGTGGGCACACGCGACGACGCGGGCAGTTCGTCCAGACCGGCGGCGGCCGCGGCACGCACTTCGGCATCGGCATCGCGCGTGGCCTCGATGCGCGCATCCAGGCCGGCGCCGCCCTGGCCGTGCAGCATGTCCAGCGCGGTGGCGCGAACGATCGCTGGCAAGGCCTTGTCCGCCGCGAGCTCGGCCAGGGCGGCGTCGGCCTCGGGCTTGCCGGCGCGGGCCGCGGCGAAAACCTCGCCGTAGTGCCGCGGCCGCGGTTTCGGGCCGACCCACCTTGTGATCGCGTCAGCCGCCCACTTCGCGCTCTTGTCGTCGTGGCAGTTGTTGCAGGCGTTGGGCGTGCCGATGGCAACCGTCAGGTCGGGCCGCGGCACGCGCAGGCTGTGGTCGGGGCGTGACTGGATCTGCATGAATATCTTCGCGGGCATGTGGCAGGCGGTGCATTGCGCGCCGGGGCTGCCTTGCGGATGGTGGTGGTGCGCGGGCGTGTCGTAGTTGCCGGCGGCCTGCGGGAAAGCGGGGTTGGCCGGCGCCTGGTGGCATTGCAGGCACAGCGCATTGCCCTGCAGTTTGGTCCTGGCGCTGTGTGCATCGTGGCAGTTCAGACAGCTCACGCCCTGCTGGTACATCCTGCTTTGGCGGAAAGAGCCGTCGACGAAGACCTCGTCGAGCTGCTGGCCGTCGGCGTGGTACCGGCCTTCGCGCAGCAGGCTGGGCAGATAGTGGTCCAGCTGCGGAGCGCCCGGCGGGGGTGCGGCGCTGAGTTCCGCGCGGCGCGAATGGCAGGCGGCGCAGAGCTGCACCAGGCGCTGCGGCGTGGCGCCGCGCGTGTTCACCGTCAAGCCGTGGTTCGGCGGCGGTGCGCTCGCCTTGCCTTCGGCAGGGCTGCGGGCCCAGTCCACGTGTTGCTGGCCGGGGCCGTGGCAGGACTGGCAGGACACGTTGACCTCGGCCCAACGCGACGCGAAGCGGTCGGCCTCGGCGTCGTAGCGCTTCTCGAAGGCCGTCGTATGACACGAGATGCACATCGTGTTCGCGGTCTGGTAGCGACCGGTCCAGTGCAGCACGTCGCCAGGCGGCGTGACCTCGTTCGGGAACAGGTGAAACCAGCGCTTATTGCGCGTGTCCCAGGCGATGGTCAGCGGCTGGAGCCGGCCATCGGTGGTCTCGATCAGGTACTGCTGCAGCGGTTCGTAACCGAAGGTGTATCTGACTTCGAAGTCGGCGAGCTTGCCGTCGGGGCCTTCGGTATTGACGATGAACTTGTCGCCGCGCCTGAAAAAGCGCGTGGTCAGCCCCTTGTGCTTGAAGCGGGTGCCGTTGAAGTTGGCCCGCACCGTCTGCGCGTCGGCCACCGCCATCGCCTTGGCATGGTGCGACGGCATCCAGGCGGCGGCTTGCGCTGCGTGGCAGCCCAGGCATTGCTGATTGTCTACATAGCTTGGCGCGGGCGGGCTGGACGCCGCGGTCGCCGGCGCCGCCGCCGTGACCTGCACCGCAGTGTCTGGCGGGGCGTTGCCGCTGCGCTGTGACCACCAGCCGGCCGCGGCCACTGCCATCAACATGCCACCCAAGGCGGCCCACCAGGGCCAGCGCCGTGCTGCTGCCGCGCCGC
Organism: uncultured beta proteobacterium; assembly: GCA_963837675.1. Lineage (GTDB taxonomy): Bacteria > Pseudomonadota > Gammaproteobacteria > Burkholderiales > Burkholderiaceae_C > Rubrivivax. Next base: position 91,479 of record CAWIOH010000022.1, read on the forward strand.
GGGTTTCGGCCGCTTCGGGTGGCGCGGGCGGCTTGGGCGGCGCGGTCGCCGCGCCGGGCACGGATGATTTACGGCGCTTTGTGGCCACGCGCCTCAAGCGTCCGGCTGTGGCAGGTAGCGCACCGACAGCACGCCACCGATGGCGCGCAGGCTGTCGAGCACCGCTTCACCCACGGCGCTGTCGACATCGACCAGCGTGTAGGCCATCTCGCCACGCGACTTGTTGACCATGTTGTGGATGTTCAGCCCGGCGCTGGCCATGGCGGTGGAAATCTGCCCCAGCATGTTCGGCACATTGGCGTTGGCGATCGCCACGCGGTAGGCCGATTCGCGGGCCATCGACACCTGCGGGAAGTTCACAGCATTGATCACGTTGCCGTTTTCGAGATAGTCGCGCAGCTGATCGACCACCATGATCGCGCAGTTCTCTTCGGCCTCGCGCGTCGAGGCGCCCAGGTGCGGCAGGGCGATGACCTTGGGGTTGCCCTGTGTCGCGCCGCTGGGGAAGTCGCAGACATAGTGTCCCAGGCGGTCCCCGGCCAGGGCCTGCAGCGCCGCGGCTTCGTTGACCACGCCTTCGCGCGAGAAGTTCAGCAGCACCGCGCCGGCACGCATCAGGCCGATGTTGTCGGCGTTGACCAGATCGCGCGTGGCGGCCACCAGCGGCACATGCAGCGTCACGAAGTCGGCGTTCTTCAGCACCTCGGCCACGCTGGCGGCCTTCTTCACTTGCGCCGGCAGGCTCCATGCGGCATCGACGGTGATGTCGGGGTCGAAGCCGAGCACGTTCATGCCGAGCCGGATGGCCGCGTCGGCCACCAGGCAGCCGATCTTGCCCAGGCCGACGATGCCCAGCGTCTGGCCGGCCAGTTCATAGCCCGCGAAGGCCTTCTTGCCGTCTTCGACCTGTCTGTCCATGTCGGTGTTCGTCGCATCCAGCGAGGCCACGAAGCGCAGCGCGGACGGCAGGTTGCGCGCAGCCAGCAGCATGCCGGCCAGCACCAGCTCCTTCACCGCGTTGGCGTTGGCGCCGGGGGCATTGAACACCGGCACGCCGCGCTGGCTCATCGATGGCACCGGGATGTTGTTCGTGCCGGCGCCGGCGCGGCCGATGGCCTGGACGCTGGCCGGGATCTCCATCTTGTGCATGTCGGCCGAGCGCAGCAGCACCGCATCGGGCGCCTTCAGGTCCTTGCCCACCGTGTAGCGCGCCGCCGGCAAGCGCTTCAACCCATTGGTCGAGATCTGGTTCAGCACCAGCACCGTCAGCGGCTCAACCATGGCTGGCCTCGAATTCCTTCATGTAGGCGACGAGCGCCTTGACGCCTTCGACCGGCATGGCGTTGTAGATCGACGCGCGCATGCCGCCGACCGAGCGGTGGCCTTTCAACTGCAGCATCTTGCGCGCCTGCGCGCCCTTCAAGAAGGCATCGTCGAGCGCCTCGTCCTTCAGCTTGAAGGGCACGTTCATCAGCGAGCGGTCGCACCTGGCAACGGGGCTGCTGTAGAAGGCCGTCGAATCCAGATAGTCGTACAGCAACGCCGCCTTGGCGCGATTGCGCTCGGCCATCGCGCTCAACCCGCCTTGCGCCTTGATCCAGTTGAAGACCAGCCCGGCGATGTAGATCGCATAGGTCGGCGGCGTGTTCAGCATCGAGTCGTTGTCGGCCTGCTGCTTGTAGTCGAAGGCCGACGGCGTGAAGGGCAGGGCGTTGCCGATCAGGTCGTCGCGCACGATGACGATCGTCAGCCCGGCCGGGCCGATGTTCTTCTGCGCGCCGCCGTAGATCAGGCCGTACTTCGACACCTCCACCGGCCTGGACAGGATGTTGCTGGACATGTCGGCCACCAGCGGCACGTCGCCGACCTCGGGCGTCCAGTGGTATTCGACGCCGCCGATGGTCTCGTTGCTGCAGATGTGCACATAGGCGGCATGCGGGTCCAGCTTCCAGCCGTCGCGTGGCGGGATGCGGGTGTAGCCGTCGCCTTTGGCGCTGGCGGCGACGTTGACCTTGCAATACTTGCCGGCTTCCTTGATCGACTTCTTCGACCATTCGCCGGTATCGATGTAGTCGGCCCCCGTCCTGCCGCGCAGCATGTTCATCGGCACGATGGCGTTCTCGCCGATGGCGCCGCCCTGCATGAACAGCACCTTGTAGTTCGCGGGGATCGACAGCAGTTCGCGCAGCAGGCTTTCGGCCTCGGCGTGGATCGCGATGAACTCCTTGCCGCGGTGGCTCATTTCCATCACCGACATGCCCGAACCATGCCAGTCGAGCATCTCCTCGGCGGCGGTGTTGAGCACGGGCTCGGGCAGTGCGGCGGGGCCGGCACTGAAGTTGAAGACACGGGTCATCGAATCATCTCCACGGGGAAGGCAGGCGCAAGCGTCTGCGGGCAGTTTGGCGCGGTTGCGGCACACTGTGCCGGCCGTCGCGGACAAAACCATGATTGTCGCCTGAGAGCCCTCCATGTTCGATCTGCCCCCACGCGCCGAGTACTTCGGCGCCGAGCACCAGGCCTTGCGGCGCAGCATCCGTGTCTTCGTCGAGCGCGAGATCGAGCCCTTTGTCAATGCCTGGGACGAAGCCGGCAGCTTTCCGCGCGAGCTGTACCGCAAGGCGGCCGCCATCGGGCTGATCGGCATGGGCTACCCGGAAGAACTGGGCGGCACGCCGGCCGATCTGTTCTACAGCATCGTCTCGGCCGAGGAACTGGCGCGCGCCGGCTCGGGCGGTCTGCAGGCCAGCCTCGGCTCGCACGGCATCGCGCTGCCGCCGATCGTGGCGCAGGGCAGCGATGCCTTGAAGCGGCGCGTCGTGCCACCGGTCTTGGCGGGCGAGAAGATCGCCGCACTGGCGATCACCGAGCCCGGCGGCGGGTCGGACGTGGCGGCGTTGCGCACGACGGCGCTTCGCGACGGCGACCACTACCTCGTCAACGGCGAAAAGACCTTCATCACCTCGGGCATGCGGGCGGATTTCCTGACCGTGGCGGTGCGCACCGATCCGGCGAATCGCGGCCCGGGCGGCGTGTCGCTGCTGCTGATCGACGGCGACACACCCGGCCTTTCGCGCACCGTGCTCGCCAAGATGGGGTGGTGGGCCAGCGACACCGCGCATCTGCGTTTCGACCACTGTCGTGTGCCGCTGGCCAACCTGATCGGCGTCGAAGGGCAGGGCTTCAAGGCCATCATGCACAACTTCAACCACGAGCGGCTGATGATG
>CAWIOH010000023.1:0-145128 GCA_963837675.1 uncultured beta proteobacterium
CTGCCGCGATCTGCGTGTCGTCAATTGGCGCCGCCTCGCCCGACCTGCCGACACGACTGATTGCTCGCCAGCAACCCGACCTTGGCAAGATCGACGAATGCCTGCCTGCAACTGGGTGTTCAGTAGCAATCAGTGGCCCACTGCGATGCCACGGCCTGGAGCCGGCACTCAAGGCATTGAACCAGGGCTTCTATAGTGCCGCACGATGAACTGGGTCGAGGTTGTTTGGGTCGGCATGTCCGCAGCGAGCCGCTATGCTCGGCATCGTCCATCTCTTCGTATGGTTCAAGCAGAGGTCGCCCAGGTGGTGCGACAGCTCGCCGCCCAGGGCGCGCTCGATCAGCGCCTTCTTGAACGCCATCGAGGCGGCGTTGACCGCCTCCAGCACTCATGGGGCCGGTCACGAACTGGTCAATGGGTTCCTTGGGGATCGGCGGCATCGCCGCCGCTGGCGGCGGGGGCCGCCTCCGTCGTCTTCCTCCTTGGCATACATGCTCCTTTCGGTCATGCTATGCCTCGCACATGAAATTCCGGACAGGCTCCGCGCCCGTCCTCGGCCAGGCGCATGGCCTGCATGATCTTGTGCTTGATCAGCCAGGGGGGCTGCGGTAGCTCACGCCGAGCTGGGCGCTTGAGTTCCAGGGCCGAAGACGTTGTTCTTCGACCGGGTGAGCAACTGCATGGGTCAGGAACCAGTGCGCTATAGCGGCAGTTGCTGGCTCCTCGAACACGGCGCCGCTGATCAGGCTGGTCTGGTGCGGGCACGCGCCGCACTGCCAGTACGGCAAGCCGCCACGGACGAAACGTGCTTCGCGCCGCACCACCGCACTTCGGGCAGACAAAGCCCGACTGGTGAGCGCGCCGCCTGCAGCGCCGCCTGGCACTGCACTTCGGTTGCGTAGCGCTCGAAAAACTCTGGCATCGACAGTCCGGGCTGAAACTGGATTCGGTTCATCTTCATGGCTGTACCTCCTGCTAAAAATGTCGCCATCTTCCAAGCTCATAGGCTCACCAGATGAGCCTGCTGAGGAATCTCGCTAATCAGCTTCCCAACTCCGCTGTCGCGGGCTAGGCGTTCATGAAGGAACTACTACTTTCCGTCATAAAACCGCAGACCGATATTCTTGTTTCTTGTGAGCATTCCAAGCCCGTGGCCGGGCCCGGCGTTCGCGAAGAAACATTTAGCGCTACAAGGTGAACGGCAGCGCCGAGATGACCGACACGTCATTGGTGCGAGCCCCGGCGTTAGCCGACGCCGGTGCGAGCCCGTTGTGAGCATGGTCCGGGAATCGTCGGTGACAGTGGTGAGCGGCGCGAGCCGCATCCCGTTTGAGAGATCGAGTCGAATTCGACGCTTCCCATGGCGCTGCCGTTCATCAACGATAGTGGAGCAGGCCATGGCGATGCGCAAGCGCGACGAAGAGAGGTGTTTCCCAACGCGGCGGGGATGGACGTAGGGGCATCGAGCCACTGGGTGGCGGTGCCGCGCATCGGCGCGATGACCCGGTGCGCGAGTTCGGGCCGATGACCGATGACCTGAACGCGCTGGCCGACTGGCTACTGGCGTGCGGGGTCGATACGGTGGCGCTGGAGTCCACTGGGGTGTACTGGATCCCGGTGTACGAGGTGCTGGAGCAGCGCGGGTTGAAGGTGTGGCTGGTCGATGCGCGGCAGATGAAGTACGTGCCCGGGCGCAAGAGCGACGTGCAGGACTGCCAGTGGCTGCAGAAGCTCATGAGCCTGGGGCTGCTGCGCGCAGCGTGGCGCCCGGGCGGCGACGGTGTGCGTGGTGCGGGCCGTGGTGCGCCAGCGCGAGGTGCTGCTCGCCGAGCAGGCCAGCTGGGTGCAGCGCATGCAAAAGGCGCTGGTGCAGATGAACATCCAGCTCACCGAGGTCCTCAGCGACGTGATGGGGCAGACGGGCCAGGCGATCATCCGCGACATCGTGGCCGGCCAGCGCGATGCGCGCGGTGCTGGCGCGGCACCGCCACGGCCGCGTCAAGGCCAGCGCCGCGGACGATGCCACGAGCGCTGACGGGCAACTGGCGCGACGAGCACCTGTTCGTGCTGGGGCAGGCGCTGGCGATGTACGAAGACATCGCGCAGCGCTTGGCGAGTGCGATGCCAAGCTGCAAGCGCTGCTGGCCGACCGCTGCGGACGCCAGAGGTCGATCTGGGCCAGCGCCGGCCAAGCGCGGCCAGCAAGAGCACGCCGGAGTTCGACGTGCGCCAGCGCTGGCCAACTGGGCGGGTGTCGACCTCACGCGCATCAACGGGCTGGGGGTGACCTGGTGATGAAGCTGCTGTCGGAGATCGGTCCGGACTTGAGCCGCTTCGCCAACGTCAAGCACTTCTGCTCGTGGCTGGGGCTGTGCCCGGGCACCAAGATCAGCGGCGGCAAGGTGCTGTCGGCGCGCACCAGGCGCTCGGCCAACCGGGTTCGTCAGGCGCTGAAGATGGCGGCCATGAGCCTGTCTCGCAGCGACTCCGCGCTCGGCGCGTTCTATCGCCGCCTGTGCGCGCGCATGGACAAGCCGCGCGCCAACACTGCTGTCGCCCACAAGCTCGCCCGCATGGTGTACTTCATGCTCACCCGTGGCGAAGACTTCGTCGATCAAGGCCAGCAGCGCTACGAAGAGCAGCAGCGCCAGCGCAGGATCGCCGCTCTGCGGCGCCGTGCAGCCGACCTCGGCTTTGCGATCACGCCTGCCGGAACTACCGCCTGACGGGAGCCCTTCCATCCGCATGTTTCTCAAGAGGTCTGGCCTTGACAGCGTGGATCAGCGCCCCTGCGAGCATTCCGCTCTGGTACAGCCCGACGAAATGTTCGTACGCGCGGTCGTAGCGCTCAAAGTGCTCGCGCCCAAGGCGCGCCACGGTCTGCGACTGCAGCGAGCGGTACATCGCGAGCCGCTCGACCAGGATGCGCGTCCACTCCTGCGTGAGATCGACCAGTTGGACGACCTCCATCCCGCACAAGCGCAGCTGCTGCGCGTATTCCTCCACCGTCGCGATGTCGGAAAAAGTCATGCCCTCGAATAGCCGTTGCATGTCCTGGACCGACAAGTTTCCTCGGTGCAGGATGTCCGAGAACACCAGCCGGCCGGCCGGTCGCAGCACCCGCGCGCACTCGGCAAGCAAGCGTGGCTTGTCAGGGATATGCGCAAAAGACTCCTGCGCGATGGCGAGCGTGAACGAAGCGTCTTGGAACGGCATGGCCAACGCATTGCCGTGGACGAAGCGCACTGAGCCGGACAGCCCCGCAACGCGGGTGAGTTCGCTGGCACCTTCCACGCGGCTGGCCGTGATGTCCAGCCCAGTGACGTCACAGCCAGTCTTCCAGGCCAGATAGCGTGCCGGTCCGCCCATGCCACTGCACACGTCCAGCACCACGTCTTCGGCCCTCACCGCCGCCGCCTCGATCAGTCGGTCGGTTGCCGCGATGCCGCCGTAGTGATCCTGGTCATGCTGCTGCAGCACCTCCTGCGTGATCGCATCCGGGGCAAGGCCCCGGGCAGCGACAGCATCCAGGATCTGCCTGGCGTTGATCGGGTGAAAGTCGTAGAAACGTTCGACCGCGGTCACATGGGCACTGGTCATTCGGGCTTGTACCACGGCCGCTCGTTTCGACGACAGGAGGCATAGACCCTGCCAGAACGCCCAGCGGCCTTGCAGTGGCTGAGGGACTTGTCTCCTCTCCCAAAACCGTGAGTACCCCGGTGTTCATGCACAGCAAAACGCTACGTACGGCTCAGGCCGGCAACTGTCGTTCAGCTTCCCTCAGGAGGCGCTTCGTCGAACTACCTCGGTCGCCCGCGGCATCACCGACTACGGAATCAAGATGCCCTGCCTGCGGGAATTGCGGACGTGTCGATCCCCAGTCCGCGGGACGGCGCCTCAGATGCTCCAGCAAAAGCTGTCCGGTCATGCCGGCCCCACTTGGCCCGACCCACGCGGGGCCAGCGCGTGCTCGTGGTCGACGACAATCAGGACGCCGCCGAGACGCTGGCGGCCTTGCTCAGGGTGAGCGGTTGCGAGGTGCACATAGCGACCGACCCCTATGCCGGGTTGGCGCTCCTCGAGGAGTTTGCCCCCGAGGTGACGATCCTCGATATCGGCCCGCCGCGGATCGACGGCTACGGCCTGGCAGCACGGATCCGTGCGACAGAAATCGGCCGGAGTTGCCGCCTGATCGCCTTCACGGGATACGGGATGGCAGAAGATCGGGCGCGAACGCGGGCCGCCGGATTCGATGCCCACCTGGTCAAGCCGGTGGATTTGGATGCCCTGTTCGCGTGTTGCTACGGCGAGACTGATCAGCGCGTGCGGCGCGGTTCGCTCTTGCCTCGCAGTTCGGCGCCCGAGCGCGCGTTGCCCGCGTAGCGGGCTTGTCGGCCATGCGCTTCGCAGGCTTGACGAGGCCGCTCGCCGCCTCGACGGCCACGGTTTCGTACTCGGCAGCGTAGTGCATGCGCATGCGCACGATCTCGCGCGCGTACTTGCGGGCAAGCTGCCTTTTCTTCGTCGCCGACAGCAGGCGCCCAGCGACCTGGAAGAACTTCGACTCCTCTTCCTTCAGGTGGTGGCGTACCTTGAAGCTCAGCTTCTTCGCGGTTGCGATCCAGCCGGCCTGCTTCTTATTGCGTACCGACAAGTCATCCAGCAACTCGTCAACCTCGTGGTGCTCATGCAGCGCATGGCGCGACGCGTCGAGGCCGCCGTCCTCCATCAGCAGCGGTACGTACAGGTGGCGTTCCTCGGCCGCCGCGTGTGCCATCAGCTCGACCTTCAACTGCAGGAACAGCAGCTGACGCGCAGCCATGTCGTGGCGCGATGCGGTGAGCTTGCGGCACAGGTCGCGTTGCAGGTCGTGGCTCTCGCGGATGGCATCGAAGATCATGTGGCAGTTAGGCGTTTGCGCCGCAACTTCTGTCATGCGCCTATCTCGATTTGCTTCCGCGGTCCTCGGGATCGATGCCCTGGATCGGCGTGTCCTCCTTGTCCGGTGGAATCTGCACCACCTTGTCCGCGTTGGCCTCGTCGCGGTAGTTCTGTGGCTCGGCGGTGGTGGCGTTCTTCTCCGAACGCTTCAGCGCCTCACGCTGTTCGTTGGCGCCTTTGGGGGTCTGATTTGCGGTAGCCATGGCGGCCTCCTTCCTGTGAATGGGCAAGCTCAAGCGTAGCCCGGAGTACCGAAGTGCGGCGTAGGAGGATGTTGGCGCTGCGCATCAGCCATCTCCTACATCAAGTGGCCGAAGCCATAGCCTGCGCGTCAGCGAAGAAGGGCTCCACGACTCCGTCCACGTCGAAGACCGGTTCGCCACCGCTTGCCCATAGCAACTTGTGCACGCGGCTGTGGAGGTACTTCGTGATGCCCGCCATTCCGAGCGTGGCAAGGTGGCGGCGCCGTCGCTGAGGACAGCGCAATCAGGTCGTCCACGACGCGCGCCGCAGTCGGGTACTTCAATCTTCTGCGCAAACAGTTCGAATGTCGAGCATGAAGCTGTCAATACCTGGTGCGCGGTTTCTGAGCACTGATGCGATCGGCGACACTTGCGCTGAAGCGAGCGGGTCTGAGTGGCACAGCCAGCGTACATTTGCGGTGTTCGTAAAGTACTGGCAGCTTTGCGCTGTTGATGCTCAATATTTCACCTTGAGTCACCGGCCTCTTCATCGTTACTGTGCCTCGCGCTCCCTCCACCCGACACGTCTTCCGGCCTGTGCAACTCGTCCGCCCGGCCGAGGTGGTGGCACACCGGATCGCCGAGGCCATTCGCGCCGGTGATGTAAAGGTCGGCGAGCGGCTGCCCTCCGAGCAAAACCTTAGCTCCCAGTTGAACGTCAGCCGCCCGACACTGCGCGAAGCGCTCAAGCTGCTCTCGGCATCCGGCGTCCTGGAAGTGCGGCCGGGCTCGTCGGGCGGCATCTTCGTGATCAACCAGTCCGTGCCCACCGAACTCGGCGGCCAGCCGCTGCCGGAAATGCCGATGGAGGATCTGGCGGTCGTGATGGAGGCGCGGCGACTGATCGAGCCGCAGGTCGCGCGGATGGCCGCGGCCTTCGGCACGCGGGCCGATTTCCAGGCCATGCACGAGGCCGTGTCACTGAGCGAGGAAGCGGCGCGTCCCTTCCGGCGCCGCCGCATCACTCTCGAGGGCATGCAGCTTATGACGCTGGCCAGCACCCGCTTCAATATCGCCATGGCCCGTGCCACTCAGAACGCGATGATGGTGCAGATCATGGAGCTGCTTCTGCGACGCATGGAGCCTGTGCGCCTGCGTGCGCTTGCCGATCTTGACGACATCACGCTGTCCACGCGTACCTTGGCTGACAGCCTGGCCGCGATCGAGAGCGGGGACCCCGAGAGCATTGATCGGGCCACCTTCGGCCGCATCGCGCTGCTGGAGCAGTCCTGGGAGCGTGCCACAGGCAAGCGACTGCGCCGGCGGCCACTGTTGCGGTTGGTGGCTGAAGGCATCGGCATGTCGCAGTCCGCTCTCGCGGGCATCGCGCCGCTTGCGACAGCGGCCCAAGGGGCCATCGCGCGCTCACCGTCCGGCAAAGCCCGAAAAACCAGGTGACAGCGCTCACCGGTTTGGTATAAAAATATACCGAAATCGGTTTCAACACGGGGCGGAAGATCGCCTCGGCGTTCCGACTGGCCCGCTGCTGGAGAAGCGTCCTGCTCCAAATCGAATGTCTCACCAAGTCCTTCGGTGCGTTGCGGGCGATCGATGGGGTGAGCTTCGCCGTGTCCCGGGGCAGCATCACCGGCCTGATCGGCCCCAACGGCGCCGGCAAGACCACGTTGTTCAACGTCATCGCCGGCTCGCTGGCGCCTGACGAGGGCCGTGCGGTCTTCGAAGGGCAGGACATCGCCGGACTGCGCGCCGACCAGGTGTTTCATCGCGGTATCGGCCGCACCTTCCAGATCCCGAGGCCGTTGGCGGGCCTCAGCGTCATTGAGAACCTGCTGCTCGCTCCTACAGAGCAGGCTGGAGAGCATTTCTGGGCGGCATGGCTGCGCCGCGGAACCATCCGCGCGCAGGAGGCAGCACAACGCGACAAAGCGCGCGAAGTGCTCGAGTTCACCGGCCTCGCAAAGCTGATGAACGAGCCCGCCGCCGTGCTCTCCGGTGGTCAGCAGAAGCTGCTGGAGCTGTCGCGGATCCTCATGGTCGATCCCAAGCTGATCCTGCTCGACGAACCGGCCGCCGGCGTCAACCCGGTGTTGTTGGAGAGCCTGGTCGAGCGCATCCAGTTGCTGCACCGGCGCGGTGTGACCTTTCTGCTGATCGAGCACAACATGGACCTCGTCATGCGACTGTGCAACCCGGTGGTGGTGATGGCGCAGGGCAAGCTGGTGATACAGGGCGAGCCCGCGGCCGTGCGCAGCGACCCGCGTGTCATCGACGCCTACCTGGGGGATGCCTTGTGACCGCGCCGCTGCTCGCGGCCGAGAACGTGGTGGGGGGCTACCGGACGAGCCTGCCGATCGTGCACGGCGCCAGCTTGCAGGTGGCGCCCCGCGAGATCCTGGTGGTGCTGGGCCCCAACGGCGCTGGCAAGTCGACGCTGGTCAAGTGTCTGGCAGGTACCTGCCCGCGCTTCGGCGGGCGCGTGCAACTGGACGGCCAGGACGTGAGTGCGTTGCCGGTGCACCAGCTGGCGGCAGCCGGCATGGGCTTCGTGCCGCAGACTGCCAACGTCTTCACCACGCTGTCGATCGAGGACAACCTGCGCGCCGGCGGTCACCTGCTGGAGCCGGGACTGCTGCGCCAGCGCCTCGAGGAGGCCTGGGTGCGCTTTCCTGACCTTGTGGCCAAGCGCCGGCACCCGGGCCACGCGCTGTCGGGCGGGCAGCGCCAGATGCTGGCCGTGGCTCGCGCGCTGATGATGGCACCGCGGGTTCTGATGCTCGACGAGCCCAGCGCCGGCCTGTCGCCGCTGATGGTGGGCCAGGTGTTCCGCCAGGTGCGCGCCATCGCCGACAGCGGCATTGCCGTGCTGATGGTGGAGCAGAACGTCAAGGCGGGGCTCGGCATTGCCGACCGCGGGCTGGTGCTGGTGGGCGGGCGCGTCGTGCACCAGGGCAGCGCCGCCGCGCTGCAGGGCGACCCGCTGTTGGCCGATTTGTATCTCGGCCGCCATTCCGCCCAGGCTGGCAAGCCATGATTGCCCAGGCCATCGTTGACGGCCTGCTCAACGGCGCCATCGCGGCACTGGGCGCGATCGGCGTCACCTTCAGCCTGTCGATCCTGCGCTTCGCCAACTTCTCGCATGGCGACCTGCTGGGCGTGGGTGCCTACGGTGCGTTGGGCGTGGTGCTGCTGGGTGCGATCAGCACCGCCGCCAAGGCGCTGGATGTCCCCTTCGGCCCCTTTTCATTCGGCTGGCTGCTGGTCGTTGGCCTGGCCGCCGGCATCGTCGTGGCGGTGACGGTGGCGCTGCTGCTCGAGCGCCTGGTCTACCGTCCGCTGCGCGCACGCGCGGCCGATCCGCTGACGCTGGTCTTCGCCTCCTTCGGCCTGGCGCTGTTGCTGCGCAGCGCGATCCTGCTGCTGTTCGGGCCCGATCCGCACCAGTACACCAGCGAGATCCAGATGGCCATCCGGCTGCCTGGCCCGGTGCTGGTCATGCCTGACCAGATCGTGGTGTTCGGCATCACGCTGCTGGTGCTGCTCGGGCTGTGGCTGTTCCTGCAACGCAGCCGGCACGGCATCGCCATGCGCTGCGTGGCCGAAAACCCCTCGCTGGCCGGCGTCACCGGCATCGACACGGCCGCCACCGTGCGCATGACCTGGATCGTTTCCGCCTCCCTGGCCGCACTGGCCGGCGTGCTCTATGGCGTGACGGTGCAGGTGCGTCCAGAGATGGGCATCAGCCTGCTGCTGCCACTGTTCACCGCCGCCATCCTGGGCGGTGTGGGCAGCGTGCCCGGTGCCGTGCTGGCGGCGCTGCTGATCAGCCTGGCGGAGAACCTGCTCTCGCTGGTCATGCCCGGCGCCTATAAGCCGCTGGTGCCGTTCGTGCTGCTGCTGCTCGTGCTCTATGTGCGGCCGCAGGGCCTGTTCCCGATAGCCGGGCAGAAGTAGCCATGGGGTCCTACCTCCTGTTCTTCATCACCGTGGCGGCGATCCTGTCGATCGCCACGCTGGGGCTGAACCTGCAATGGGGTATCTCCGGGCAATTCAATGCCGGTGTGGTGGGATTCGTGGCCATCGGCGGCTACACGCTGGCCGTGCTCAGCATGCCGGCCACCGAGCGTCTGCTGGTGCAGTGGAACCTGCCCTTCGCGGTGGCACTTGCCGCGAGCCTGGTCACCAGCGCCGCCGCGGCGTTGCTGGTGGGCCTGGCCACGCTGCGCCTGCGCAGCGACTACCTGGCCATCGCCACCTTCGGTGTCGGCTCCGCCATCCAGTTGCTGGCTAACAACCTGGAGCCGCTGACCGGCGGCTCGCGCGGGCTGGTGGGATTTTCGCGCCCCTTCGAATCGCTGGGCGCGCAGGGCTTTGCGTGGGCCTATGCGGCCGTCGCAATGGGCCTGCTGGCGTTGTGCTACGTGGCGCTGCAGGCGCTGCTGCACTCTCCCTGGGGCCGGGTGCAACGGGCTATCCGGGAGGACGAGGCCGTCTGCGCCGCCTTGGGCAAGAACGTGGTGCGCCTTCGGCTCTCCAGCTTCGTGCTCGGCTCGGTGCTGATGGGCCTGTCCGGCGCGCTGTACGCAGGCTTCGTCGGCACCACCAGCCCAAGCGAGTTCATGCCCATCCTCACTTTCCAGATCTGGGCGATGCTGATCGTCGGCGGAAGCGGCAGCAACCGCGGCGCCATCGCCGGCACCTTCGTCGTCTGGGGCCTGTGGACGCTGTCCGGCGCGTTCATCGGACTGATGCTGCCGGCACGCTGGCAGGCCCAGGGCGGCGCGCTGCAGTCGATACTGGTCGGCCTGGTGCTGGTGCTGACCCTGCTGTTGCGTCCACAAGGCTTGCTCGGCGCTCGTCGAGCCGTTTGAATCACTCCCGTTCCCCCCGTCCTCGTTCCCTTCAACCCCAGGAGCTCACCATGTCCACCTTGCGCCAACTGGCCGTTCCGGCCGCCGCCTCCCTTCTCGTCTTTGCCAGCGGCCACGCCGCGGCCCAGCAGGACTGCCCGAAGCTGGGCGGAGTGATCGCATTGACCGGCGCGCAAGGCGCCATCGGCAAGGTCATCGCCGATGCCGGCAAGCTGGCGGTGGACCAGGTCAACAAGGCCGGTGGCGTCAAGGGCTGCCAGGTCGAGTTCGTGGTGCGCGACGACACCAGCCAGCCTTCGGTGGGCCTGGACGCGGCGCGCTTCCTGGTCGACGTGCAGAAGGTCAACGCCATCGTCGGCCTGGTGGGCAGCGGCACGGCGCTGCAGGTCGTCAATGCGGTGTCGGTGCCCAACAAGATTCCCACCGTGGCCTGCTGCGCCGTCACGCCGGCGCTGACCAAGCTGGCCGAGGAGGGCAAGACCGGCGGCTACTTCTTCCGCACCATCCCCGTGGCACGCAGCATGGCCCTGGTGCATGCCACCACGGCCGTGGACAAGGGCTACAAGAAGACGGTGATCATGTACATCAACAATGACTTCGGCAACGGCGTGGCGCCCGATACCAAGCGCGCCATCGAGAAGCTGGGCGGCGGGGTGGCCGGCATGGTGCCTTACGCGGAGAATCAGCCCTCGTACCGCTCGGACGTGCAGAAGGCGCTCGCCATGAATCCCGACTCGCTGATCCTGATCGGCCTGTCGCAGGACGGCACCGCCGTGCTGCGTGAATGGTTTGCGCTGGGCGGCACGCAGAACGTGATCCTGCACAACACCATGCGCTCGCCCGACGTGCTGAAGAACGTCGGCGAGCGTTTTCTGGAAAAGGCCGTGGGCATCGACAACGCGCCGGCCAGCGGCCCCAGCGCCGAATCCTTCAGCCGCGACTTCCAGGCCGCGTACAACCGGCCCGCCGTGGGCCCGGGCCTGCAGACCATGTACGACGCCGCGGCCATCACGCTGCTGGCCATGCAGGCCGCGCCCAAGCTCGACGGCCCATCGATCCGCGACGCTCTGCGCGCCGTGCAGGACCCGCAGGGCGAAGTGGTCGGCACCGGCGTCGAGGGGCTGAAGAAGGGCCTGGACGCGCTCAAGGCCGGCAAGAAGATCCGCTACGTCGGCGCCACCGGCGCCTTCACCTTCGACAAGAACGGCGACGTCATCGGCCCGATGCTGGTGTGGAAGGTGCAGGGCGGCAACATCGTCACCGAGCGCACCTTCACGACCGAGGAAATGCAGGCGATCGAGAAGAAGGTGGGGCTGTTGAGCGCGCCGGGCCGTTCCCAAGCGCTCATCCCGCAGCGCGCAGCGCGGAGGGTGCCGATGAATTCGGTCGAGACCATCACGCTGGCGCCCGGCTACACCGTCTCGCGCGTAGCCAAGGGCAACTGGCAATTGGCCGAGCGCCACAGCGCGGCCTACGACCAGGACGAGGCGGTAGAGGACATGCGCCGCTTCGTCGAAGCCGGCATCAACGCCTTCGACTGCGCCGACCACTATGTCGGTGTGGAAGAGTTGATCGGCCGCTTCCGCGCCCGCCATCCGCAGCTGGCGCGCCAGCTGCGCGTGTCCACCAAGTACACGCCCGACCTCGACCTGCTGCCCACGCTGACCAAGGCTCATGTCGAGGAGGCGGTGCACACCTCGCTGCAGCGCCTGGGCGTGGAGCGGCTCGACGTGGTGCAGTTCCACTGGTGGGACTACGACATCCCCGGCTGCGTGCAGGCGATGCTGTGGCTGCAGGACATGCAGCAGGCCGGCAAGGTGGCACACGTGGCCACCACCAACTTCGACGTGGCGCACATGCGCGACATCGTCGGCGCCGGCGTCAAGCTGTTCAGCCATCAGCTGCAGTACTCGCTGCTCGACCTGCGGCCGCAGCGCGGCATGGTCGAGTTTTGCCGCGAGCATGGCATCCATCTGTTCTGCTACGGCACCATCGCCGGCGGCTTCCTGTCGAACAAGTGGCTGGGGCAGGGCGACCCGCCGCAGCCCTATGCCAACCGCTCGCAGGTGAAGTACCGGCTGATGGTCGAGGAGTTCGGCGGCTGGGACCGCTTCCAGGAACTGCTGCGCCAGCTGGATGTCATCGCCCGCAAGCATCACACCGGCATTTCCACCATCGCCGCGCGCTGGGTGCTGGACAAGCCGCAGGTGGCGCTGGCGCTGGTGGGTGCGAAGGACGCGAAGCACCTGGCCGAGACCTTGGAGATCTTCCGCGTCAAGCTCGACGACGACGACCGCAAAGTGCTGGACACGCTGGCGGCATCCTCGTCCGGCGCGCCGGGTGACTGCTACGCCGTCGAGCGCGACCCGACCAGCACCCACAAGCGCATCATGCAGATGAACCAGAACGTGCACGGCGCGCCGGTGAACATGCTGATGGCGCCTGACTTGAACGAACTGAGGGGAAAGACATGAGCGACCGCGCAGCCAAAGACGACGTGTTCGAGATGTACGACTTGCGCGTGGAGGTCGTTGAATCCGAGCGCCCGGCCGTCATGCACGTGAAGAAGGGCGACTACTTCGACGTGATCGGCGGGCGCCTGATCTTCCCGAAGGACCGGCCGGAGTTCTCGCTCTACGGCCTGCTGGCCGTGCTGCCCTTCATCCCGGCCAAGCAGCGGCCCACCCACCCCAACGACTGGATGACCTCCGACTGCCTGATCGCCTCCACCGATCCGGCCTGCGGGGCGCGCTTCAAGATCACCCGGTTGGCCAAGCGCACGCTGCACCATGGCGACTTCAGCGTGGTACCGCTGGGTGAGACCAACGGCTGACTATCGGGAGCCGGCGCGTGCAGCGGCATGACAGCTTCTGCGTGCTGTGCCGCTCGCGTTGCGGCGCGCGCTACCTGGTCGACGGGGAGCGCCTGGTTGGCGTCGAGCCCTGGCCGGAGCATCCCACCGGCGGTGGCCTGTGCGCCAAGGGACGCGCTGCGCCCGAGCTGCAGGCGCACCCGCAGCGCCTGTCCAGGCCGCTGCGGCGCACCACGCCGCGCGGCGCGCCCGATCCGTGCTGGCAGGAGGTCGGCTGGGACGAGGCGCTGGACGACATCGGCGCTCGCCTGCGTGCGATCCGCGATGCGCATGGCGCGCACGCGGTGGCCTTCGCCAGCGCCTCGCCCGGCGCCAGCGGCATGGCGGACAGCCTCGAGTGGCTCGAACGTCTGATCTTCGCCTTCGGCAGCCCCAACTTCCTCACGGGGGTAGAGCTTTGCAACTGGCACCGCGACCACAACCATGCCTTCAGCTTCGGCACCGGCATCGGCATGCCGGACTATGCCCAGACCGACCTGGTGCTGCTGTGGGGCTTCAACCCCGGCAACGTCTGGCTGGCACAGGCACAGGCGCTGGCGCAGGCACGCGCGCGCGGGGCCAGGCTGATCGTCATCGACCCGGCGCGCACGCGCCATGCGCAGGGCGCGGACTTGTGGCTGCAGCCGCGGCCTGGAACGGACGCCGCTCTGGCCCTGGGCCTGGCACGCGAGCTGATGCACAACGGCAGCTGGGACGAGGCCTTCGTGCGGCAGTGGAGCAATGCCTGCTTCCTGGTGCGCGACGACACCGGACGCTGGCTGAGGGCGTCCGATCTGGACCCAGCGACGCAGGACGAGCGACCCGTGGCATGGGACGAGGCGGCCGATGCGCCGGTGCCGCTAGACACCGGCGACGCCTTTCCCGCTGCGCTGGCGCTGCGTGGCCGCCATGTCGTGCGCGGCATCGCCTGCCACACGGCCCTGGACTGTTATGCCGAGGTCTGCGACCCATGGACCCCGGTGCAGGTGCAGCAGGCCACCGGCGTTCCCGCCGGGCAGCTGCGGCAGGCTGCGCAGCTGCTGGCCGCTTCGCGCCGCACCAGCTACTTCAGCTGGACCGGCATCGCACAACATGCCAATGCCACGCAGACCGATCGCGCCATCGCGCTGCTGTATGCGCTGACCGGCTGCGTCGACGCACCCGGCGGGAACCGCCACCTGCGTCGCCTACCGGTGAACGCGGCCAACGATCGCGCCCTGATGGATCCGGCGCAAGCCGCGCTGGCGCTCGGCCTGGCACAGCGGCCGCTGGGCCCGCCGGCCCACGGCTGGGCGCTGGCCGACGACTTCCAGCGTGCCGCGTTGGAAGGCGTGCCCTACCGCATCCGCGCCTTGGTGGGCTTTGGTGCCAACCTGGTGCTGTCGCAGGCGGACTCCGCGCGCACCGCCGCCGCGCTGGATGCGCTGGAGTTCCAGGTGCACTGTGATCTGTTCGCGAACCCGACGGCAATCCACGCCGACTACCTGCTGCCCGTGGCCACGCCCTGGGAACGCGAAGGCCTGCGCATCGGCTTCGAGATCGGCCCCCGTGCGGTGGAGCAGGTGCAGCTGCGCCGGGCGCTGGTGCCGGCGCCGCCGGGCAACCTGGCGCGCTCCGACCTCGACATCGTCTTCGCGCTGGCCACGCGCCTGGGCCTGGGCGAGATGTTATTCGACGGCGACACCGAGCGTGCCCAAGACCACGTGTTGGCGCCGCTCGGCCTGTCGATGGCGAAGCTGCGAGCGCAGCCCGCGGGCGTGCGCGTGCCGATGCAGCAGATCGACAGGGCCTACAGCGTCCGTCTGCCGGATGGTCGCGTCGCCGGCTTCGGCACACCCAGCCGGCGCGTCGAGCTGCACTCGGACCGCTTTGCGCGCGCGGGCATCGCACCGGTGCCGCAGTGGGTGGCGCCGTCCGACGGCCGCGAGGCCGGCTACCCGCTGACCTTGTCCAGCGCCAAGAGCGGCTACTACTGTCAGAGCCAGCACCGCGCGCTACCGTCGCTGCGCCAGCGGGAGCCGCAGCCGCTGGCGCGGCTGCATCCGCAGCTTGCGCACCGCCACGGTATCGCGGCCGGCGACTGGATGGACGTGCGCACCCCCTGTGGGTCGGCGCGCTATCGCGCCGAGTTCGACGCCTCGCTGGCCGAGGGCAGCGTGCTGGCCAGCTTCGGCTGGTGGCAGGGCTGCGACGAGCTGGGGCTGCCGGCGACGGACCCACTGGCGCCGGGCCATGCCAATCCCAACGCTCTCGTCGATGCCACGCTGCTGGACGGTCCATCCGGTTCGGCGCCCTTGCGCTCGCTCCCGTGCGCGATCGCTCCCGCGGAGGATGCGCAGGGCTGGGACGACGGCATCCCAGCATTTGGCCGCTGCGCGGGCTGGCCGTCGGCTCGCGTTGTGGAACTCGAAGTGAGTGCGGCGGACGGCAGGCGCTTGCCCGACTACCTGCCTGGTCAGCATGTGCGCATCACGCTGCCGATGGCTGATGGAACGCAATGCGAGCGCTGTTATTCGCTGGTGGGCGCGGCAGTGCAGCCTGACCGGCGCACCTATCGCATCGCGGTGAGCCTGGCGCGCGACGGCGGTAAGCTGTCGGCCGAGCTGCACCGCCTGTTCCGCAGCGATCCCGAATGCAGAGTGGCGCTGCGAGTGCGCCGTCCTGTCGGGAACTTTCTGCTGCCGTCTCGGCCATCGCGGCCCGTCGTGATGCTGGCTGCGGGTGTCGGCATCACGCCCTTCATGTCATTGCTCGAAGGCTGGGCGGCCGAGCCGCCGTCAATGCGGGGCCCGGTGCTGTTGCTGCACGGCAGCCGCAGTCCAGAGGAGCAACCTTATGCACGCCACTTGGCCGAGATCGCACGTGGTTTGCCAAAGCTGCGGGTAGTGGCTCTGCACAGCGGCGGCACATCGGGTGCATTGCGCGCTCATGTCAGTGCGCTACACGTGGCTGCGCATTGGATCGAGCAGCATGCGACTTTTCATGTCTGCGGTCCGCCCGCCATGCTCAAGGACACCGTGGCGGGACTGGTGGCGCGTGGCGTACCGCGCCACGATATCTTCAGTGAGGCCTTCACCCTTGTGCCCGAGTCGCCGCCTGCGTATGCCATAGGCCGACGCGTGAGCTTCGTGCGCAGCGGTGTGCAGACCATCTGGGGCGCGTCCGACACGAATCTGCTCTCGTTGGCCGAACGTGTGGGAGTCCCGTTGTCTGGCGGCTGTCGCCTCGGTCAATGCGAGACTTGCCGAGTGGGACTGCTTGCGGGCCGGGTCTGGCACAGCGGTGCCACGCCACAGATGGACGAACATGAATGTCTGGCTTGCCTGGCCGCGCCCGTCTCCGACGTGGAGATCGACGGATGAAGCCACCATTGAGACGCTTGGGGCTGATTGGCGCTGGAGGAATCGGTGGGCCCGTGTTCGCCGCCAGTCAAGCCGGCCAGTTGCCTGGCTGGGAGGTCTGTGGCGTGCTCGTGCGGCGGGTGGATGCGCAACGCGACCATCTGTTCACCACCGAGTTGGGGGTCTTTCTCGCCACCCGGCCCGACCTCATTGTGGAAGTCGCGGGTCCTATGGCGCTGGCCGCCATGGGTGAGCAGTTGCTCCGCCGCGCCGAGACGTGGACTGTCAGTGCCGCAGCGCTGGTTGACGAAGCACTGGTGCAACGCCTGGAGGCTGTCGGTCGCGAGTGCGGTCACCGTCTGCGCATCCTGCCCGGTGCGTTGGCGGGGCTGGATGGCGTGGCAGCAGCGGCAGCCGCACCCGGCACCAAGTTGCAGCTCGATATCGAGCTGCTGCCTGGCCCGGGGATGGCCGAACTGCGATTCGGTGGCTCGGTCCGAGAGGCCGCGCGACGTTTTCCCAACGCCGTGAACATAGCGGTTGCGGCCGCTCTGGCGGGTCCGGGCTTGGACGCGACGCGCGTCGACGTGCGGCATCCCGGACCTGTTGCACGTCACCGGCTGATGGTCCATGCCGAGAGTGCGGCAGGCACTCTGAAGGTCGAGGTGCAGCCGGAGCTTCGCCAGGCTGTGCACCCGGTGGCATGCGGTGTGATCGCCGCACTGCGTCGCGAGATGCAGGTCATATGGGTCGGGTAGCACGTGAGTGGAACCGGCGGCGCTGAAGCTCGCCAACGGGCATCATGTCAAAAGCAATGCAAAGCGCGATCGCGTGATGACACGCAGGATCCGCGAATGCGGACGGCGCGTGCAACGGTCTCGGGGCGTATACCTGTTGACAATGGAGTGGGAATGGTCCCGCCTCACTGGAAAGGGCTGGCAGTGGCAAACCACAGGCCGATGCCGGTGGCGATGATGAAGGCGCTGTCGATGACGCCCACGGCCAGGAAGAATTTGGTCTGAATCTCGGGCATCAGTTCGGGCTGGCGCGCGCTGCCCTCGAGCAGCTTCATCGACGCCAGGCCGACGCCGATGCATGAACCCAGGGCCGGGATGCCGATCAGCATGGCCACCGCCACGGGCAGAAACTCCGATCCAGGCATGACGCGCTCCTTGTGGGTCGTGATGGCGCCAGTCTCAGGCCAGCGCGAGCTCAGGTCGATTACCTGCGGCGTAAGCACAGGCGCAACGCGCCGCACGCGAAAGGGCAAAATGCGGCGCGCGCCGCTGCGCGCAAGCCGCCGCCACCGATGAACGACGACGAACAGCAACGCAGGGACGAAGCCGGCATGCGGCTGGCCCTCGACCAGGCGCACAACGCCCTGCTGGTGGGCGAGGTGCCGGTGGGCGCGGTGATCCTGCGTGCCGGCCAGGTCATCGCCACGGGCTACAACCGGCCGGTCACCACGCACGACCCGACGGCGCATGCCGAGATCGTGGCGCTGCGCCACGCCGCGCAGCTGCTCGAAAACTATCGCCTGCCCGAATGCGAGCTGTATGTGACGCTGGAGCCCTGCGCGATGTGCGCGATGGCGCTGCTGCACGCGCGCTTGAAGCGCGTGGTCTACGGCACCGCCGATCCGAAGACCGGCGCCGCGGGCTCGGTGCTCGACCTTTTCGCCCACGCCCAGCTGAACCATCAGACCGCCTACGCGGGCGGTGTGCTGGCCGGCGCCAGCGCGGAACTTCTGCGCGACTTCTTTGCCCAACGCCGCGCCCAGCAACGCGCCGAACGCAATGCGGCGGACGCGTCCGAGCCGATCCCGGCCGGCGAGGCCCGCGAGATCGGTCCGCTGCCCTTGCCCGAACCCAAGCAGCGATGACCGCCTTGACCCTGTTCACCCCAGCCGGCGTGCTGACGCGCGCGGCGCCGCTGCGCCTGGCGGCGCGGCGTCTGTCGGGCATGGGCTATGCGGTGCGCATCGACGCGGCGGCGTTGGCGCGGCATCAGCGCTTCGGCGGGGACGATGCCACGCGCCTGGCCGCACTGCACCGCGTGGCCAACGAGGCGCCCGACATCGCCATGGCCACGCGCGGTGGCTATGGCTTGACGCGCCTGCTCGACCGCATCGACTGGCCGCTGCTGGCGCGCAGCGTCGGGCGCGGTACGCGCTGGATCGGATTGAGCGACCTGACGGCGCTGCAACTGGGCATGCTGGCGCATGGCGGCGCGC
Organism: uncultured beta proteobacterium; assembly: GCA_963837675.1. GTDB lineage: Bacteria > Pseudomonadota > Gammaproteobacteria > Burkholderiales > Burkholderiaceae_C > Rubrivivax. The sequence continues at coordinate 18,438 of CAWIOH010000023.1, forward strand.
TCAGCTGGGCCGGACCGACGGCAGTGGAAGATTTTGGCCGCAGCGACACCGATGGCGGCGTCGACGATGTCACCGCGGCCTGCTTCAATGAAGCCATGAGTGGCGAGCTCGAAGCGGTGGGCTGGCGCACCGAAGCCGGCTATGACGGGCTCGATCGCAGTGGCCGCCTGTGGGGCGGCAACCTGTGCGTGCTGATGTCGCTGCTGGGAACAAGGCACTGGCCGCGCATCCGCGGCGGTGTGCTGTTTCTCGAGGATGTCAACGAGCAGCCGTACCGCGTCGAGCGCATGCTGCTGCAGTTGCATCAGGCCGGCGTGCTGGCGGCGCAGAAGGCGGTGCTGCTGGGCGACTTCACGGTGCGCACGCGTTCGCCGATGGACCGTGGCTACTCGCTCAAGGCGGCGATCGCGCACCTACGCTCGGTGTGCGGCACGCCGATCCTCACCGGGCTGCCCTTCGGTCACATTCCGACCAAGGTCAGCCTGCCGCAGGGCCGGCGGGTGCAATTGGTTGTGCAGGGACGCGATGTCTTCGTTGGCTGGTAGCGCATGAGTCGTACACCGGCGTCACTTTCTGCCGCCTTGCGCCTGCTGGTGTCGCTGGCCAGCGTGCTGCTGGCGGCCTGCAACAACAACCCGTTGCCAAGCGACCTGGCGGCGACGAACACCGCCGTCAGCGCGTTTCTGCAGAGCTCGCCCCGGCATCTGGATCCGACCGCCTCCTACTGGGTCAACGAGACGCCCTACACCTACCAGATCTACGAGCCGCCCTACGGCTACCACTACCTGATGCGGCCCTTCAAGCTGGTGCCGAAGACGGCCGAGCAGGTGGTGCGGCCGCGCTACCTCGACAGCGACGGCCGGCCATTGCCCGACGACGCACCGAGTGACCAGGTGGCCGAGAGCGTCTACGACATCCGCATCAAGCCCGGCATCCGCTACCAGCCGCACCCGGCCTTTGCGATGGATGACAAGGGCGCGTACCGCTACCACGCGATGAAGCCCGGCGAACTGGGCGATCGCCGCTCGCCGCTGGATTTCGAGCACACGGGGACGCGCGAACTGGTGGCCGAGGACTACGTGTATGCGCTCAAGCGCCACGCCACGACGCGCATCACCACGCCGATCGCCGGCATCTTCGCCGAGAACGTGGTGGGCCTGAAGGATTACATCCCATTGATCAAGGCCGAGGACAAGAAACTGCTTGCCGGCCTGGATGCCGCCAGTCAGGACAAGCCCTTCCTCGACTTTCGCAAGTGGCCGCTGGCGGGTGCGAGTGCGCCGGAGAAGGACTTGCTGCGCATCCGCATCAAGGGCAAGTACCCGCAGTGGAACTACTGGATGACGATGACCTTCATGGCGCCGGTGCCTTGGGAGGCGGATGCCTTCTATGCGCAGCCGGGCATGGCGGCCGCTGGCCTGTCACTGGACCGCTGGCCGGTGGGCACGGGGCCGTACATGATGGTCGAGTCGATCAAGGACCGGCGCCATGTGCTCAAGCGCAACCCCAACTTCCGCGGCCAGCCTTACCCCTGCGAAGGCATGCCCGGCGACAGGGAGGCGGGCCTGCTGGATGACTGTGGCAAGACCATGCCCTTCATCGACAACTATGTCTTCACGATCGAGCGCGAGAACGTGCCGCTGCGCGGCAAGTTCCGCCAGGGCTTCTACGACATCGAGACCTTCGAGAGCACCAACAGCGGCCTGGACTACCTGATCGAGATGCAGGACGCCGAGGAGGTGCGCAAGGAGTACGAGCACAAGGGCTTCAGGCTGCCGCGTTTCCCGGACGTCAACAGCCGCTTCATCGGCTTCAACATGCTGGACCCGGTGATCGGGTGGGGCAAGACAGCGGCGCAGCAAGAACGCAACCGCAAGCTGCGTCAGGCGATTTCGATCGCCATCGATTGGGAGGAGCACTCCAAGATATTTCCGGAAGGCGCCGGCGAGACGGCGATGGGGCCGCTGCCCAGGGGTGTCGTCGGCTCGCGCCAGGGAACGGCCGAAGGCATCAACCCGGTGACGCATGTGCTGGTCAATGGCAAGGCCGTGCGCCGGCCGATCGAGGACGCCAAGCGGCTGCTGGCCGAGGCAGGGTACCCGAACGGGCGCGACGCGGTCACCGGCAAGCCACTCATCATCAACTACGATTTTTATGGTGCCCCGACGCCCGAGGTCAAGGCAGGGCTCGACTGGATGGTGCGTCAATTCGCCAAGATCGACATCCAGCTCGAAATCCGGGCCACCGACAACAACCAGTTCCAGGACAAGGTGCGCAAAGGCAACTACCAGGTTTTCGCGCTGGGCTGGCTGGCCGACTACCCGGACGCCGAGAACTTCATGTTCCTGCTCTACGGCCCCAACGGCAAGACCCACCATGACGGCGAGAACACGGGCAACTATGCCAATCCGGAGTACGACCGGTTGTTCCTCGAAATGAAGTCCATGGAGGACGGGCCGGCGAAGCAGGCGGTGATCGACCGCATGACGCGCATCGTCCAGCTCGATGCACCGTGGAGCTTCGGCAAGTTCCCGGATGCCTCCGGCGCCGCCCAGTCCTGGGTGCACAACTACAAGCCGGCAGTGATGATCCGCGACCATGGCAAGTACCTGCGCCTGGACATCGATGAGCGAGTGCGCAAGCTGGCCGAATGGAACCGACCGGTGTGGTGGCCGATGATCCTGGGCGGCGCAGCCCTGCTGGCGCTGGTGGGCATCGCCTGGCGCAGCCTGCGCCGGCGCGAGCGCACCAATGCGCGCGGCGAGGTGCTGGCCTGATGCTGCACTACATCGCACGCCGCATCGCCTACGGCGTGCTGGTGCTGCTGGGGGTCAACCTGGCGACCTTCTTCCTGTTCTTCACCGTCAACACGCCGGACGACATGGCGCGGCTGAACATCGGCGGCAAGCGCGTCAACCAGGAGGTCATCGACAAGTGGAAGGCCGAGCGCGGCTACGACAAGCCCTTGTATTTCAATGCCGCGAAGCCGGGCGCCGAAAAGATCACCGACACCGTCTTCTGGGAGCGCTCGGTATCGCTGTTCGCGCTCGATTTCGGCCGCAGCGATGCCGAGAGCGCCGGCAGCATCGGCCATGAGGTGGCCACGCGCATGGTGGTCAGCCTGCAACTGGCGTTGCCGCTGTTCGTGCTGCAGGTGATCGCCAGCGCGGCCTTCGCGTTGCTGCTGGCGATGTTCCGCCACACCCGTCTCGACTTCTGGGGCGTGGTGACCTGCGTGCTGATGCTGTCGATCTCGAGCCTGTTCTACATCATCGTCGGCCAGTATTTCTTCTCGCGCGTGCTCAGGCTGGCGCCGCTCTCGGGCTATGTGTCCGGCTGGGACGTGGCCAAGTTCCTGGTGTTGCCGATCGGCCTGTCGCTGGTCGCACGGCTGGGCGGCGAGGCGCGGCTGTACCGCGCCATGCTCCTCGAGGAAATGGGCAAGGACTACGTGCGCACCGCGCGCGCCAAGGGCCTGTCCGAAGGCGTCGTGCTGTATCGCCACGTGCTGCGCAACGCGCTGATTCCGATCATCACCAGCGCCGGCAGCTACCTGCCTTATGTGTTCCTGGGCAGCCTGGTGTTCGAGAGCTTCTTCGGCCTGCCGGGGCTGGGCGCCTACGTCATCGAGGCCATCACCAAGCAGGACTTCGCCGTGGTGCGCACGATGGTCTTCCTCGGTTCGCTGCTGTACATCGTCAGCTACATCCTGATCGACGTGGCCTACACCTGGGCCGACCCGCGCGTGCGGCTCGCCTGACCCATGCCGCGGTTCGTGCTGCTCTGGACCGATGCCGCGATGTGGCTGATGGCAGCGGCGTTGCTGGCCTACATCGCGATGGTCGTGCGCCGGCCGGGCGCTTGCCGCCAACTGGAAGAAAGTCTTTGCCGACCCGTCGGCACTGGCCTCGTCGGTGATCCTGCTGCTGTGCCTGGCGCTGACGCTGCTCGACAGCATCCATTTCCGCGCCGTTGCTGCCGCCGGCCTCGGGCGGCGCGGCCGCCGGGCCGGCCTATGACACGCGCACACGGTCCGCCCTCGACCTGGTGCTCGGGCCGCTGGTCGAATCGCGCGAGGCGACCTATTCGCGCCCGCTGTCCTTTGTCGGCTTCACCAAGGAGTCGGTCGAGGTGGCTGGCGAGATCCAGCGCCTGGCGCCGCGGCTGAAGCATGGCGGTGCCCACCTGTCGGACCCGCAGGCGCAATGGCTCGGCGACCTGGCCTGGCGCGGCGCGCTCGGCCTGCTGTCTGGCGCGCTGGCCGCGGCAACGCTGTCGCTGTTGCTGCTGGGGTTGGTGGCACGTGACGGCCGGCAGACACTGCGCGAGGTCTCGGCGGCCGCCTGGCGGGGTGATGGGCCCATTCCCTGGCGCGCCGCGTGCTGGACGCTGCTGGCCATCGGCCTGCTGGTGGGGCCGGCGGCGATGTGGGCCGGCCACTACCACGTGTTCGGCACCGATCTCACCGGCAACGACGTGCTCTACCAGGCGCTGAAGAGCATCCGCACGGCCTTCGTCATCGGCACGCTGGCCACCGTCGCCACCTTGCCGCTGGCCGTCGGCCTGGGCATCCTGGCCGGCTACCTGCGTGGCTGGGTCGATGAAGTCATCCAGTACCTCTATACCGTGCTGTCGTCGGTGCCCAACGTGCTGCTCATCGCCGCCTGCGTGCTGATGGTGCAGGTCTTCCTCGACCAGCATCCGGATCTGTTCGAAACCGGCGCCGAGCGCGCCGACCTGAAACTGCTGCTGCTGTGCATGGTGCTCGGCCTGACGGGCTGGGCCGGCTTGTGCCGGCTGCTGCGCGGCGAAACGCTGAAGCTGCGCGAGCTGGAGTACGTGCAGGCCGCCAAGGCCTTCGGCGTCGCCGAGGGCCGCATCATGCGCCGCCACATCTTTCCCAATGTGGCGCACCTGATGCTGATCGTCACCGTGCTCGATTTCAGCTCGCTGATCCTGTACGAAGCGGTGCTGTCCTATGTCGGCGTGGGCGTCGATCCGTCGATGAACAGCTTCGGCGGCATGATCAACCTGGCGCGCAGCGAGATGAGCCGCGACCCGGTGGTTTGGTGGTCCTTTGCCGCGGCCTTTGCCTTCATGGTGACCATGGTGCTGGCCGCCAACCTGTTTGCCGACGGCGTGCGCGACGCCTTCGATCCACACGCGCGCATCGCCCGGCCACGAACCGCGCGCACCAGGGCCCCCGCATGAACGCGCCCGAGCGGCTGCTGATCGAGGACCTCGAGGTCGAGCTCGATGCCGACGCCGGCGTGGTGCGGGCGCTGGACGGCATCCGTCTGGCCATCGTCCGCGGCGAAACCTTCGCCCTGGTGGGCGAGAGCGGCTGCGGCAAGAGCATGACCGCGTTGGCGCTGATGCGGCTGCTGCCCGAGAACGGCCGCATCGGCGCCGGCCACGTGCGGCTGGGCGGGCTGGACCTGCTGGGCCTGAGCGAATCGGCGATGCGCGACGTGCGCGGCGCGCGCATCGGCATGATCTTCCAGGAGCCCTCGACCAGCCTGAATCCCGTCATGCGCGTCGGCGCGCAGATCGTCGAGGCGATCGAGACCCATACGGCCTTGCGTGGCGCGGCGGCGCGCGCCAAGGCCGTCGACTGGCTGCGCCGCGTCGGCATCCCCGAGCCCGAGCGTCGCATCGACGACTATCCGTTTCGCATGTCCGGCGGGCAGAAGCAACGCGTGATGATCGCCATGACCCTGGCTGCCGAGCCTGACTTCCTCATCGCCGACGAGCCGACCACCGCGCTGGACGTGAGCATCCAGGCGCAGATTCTGGAACTGCTGCGCGACCTGCAGCGCGAGCGCAAGCTCGGCCTCTTGCTGATCACGCACGACCTGGCCGTGGTGGCCGGCATGGCGCAGCAGGTGGCGCTGATGTATGCCGGGCAGATCATCGAAGTGGCGCCGGCCGAAGCATTCTTTGCCGCGCCGCTGCACCCCTATGCCGGTGCCTTGCTGCGCGCGCTGCCCGATGCCGCTCGCAGGGGCCGGCCGCTCGAGGCCATTGCAGGCACGGTGCCGCCGCTGTGGGCCGAGTTCGAGGGCTGTCGCTTTGCACCGCGCTGCGCTCGGGCGCTGCCGCTATGCACCACGCAAAGGCCAGCGATGCTCGAACGCGGTGCGCAGCGCCAGGTGCGCTGTGTGCTCTACGCTCCTGGCATGGCGCGTGCGCAAGACAGCGTCGAGGCGCTGACAGCGGCGCCGGCAGCGCCGCCTGCCGACGCTGGCGTGCATGCCCAGGCGGCACCGCTGCTGCAGGTGCGGCAGCTGAGCGTGGCCTTTCCCATGCGCAGCGGGCTGCTGCAGCGTATCAGCGGCAGTTTCGAGGCGGTGCGCAACGTCAGCTTCGAGGTGCCGATCGGCGGCACGCTGGCGCTGGTCGGCGAATCCGGTTGCGGCAAGACCACGATCGGCCGGGCCGTGGTGCAGTTGTTGCGCGGCCAGGCCCAGATCACCGGGCAGGCCCTGCTGGAAGGCCGCGATCTGTTCGCGCTGCAGGGCGACGAACTGCTGGCCGCGCGGCGTGACATCCAGATCATCTTCCAGGACCCCTTTGCCTCGCTCAACCCACGCATGCGGGTGTTCGAACTGCTCGAAGAGGGTCTGGAGGCGTTGCGCCCGGACATGACCGCCGAGGCCCGCCGCGAACGCATCGAAGAGCTGATCGAGCGCGTGGGTCTGCGCCGCGACGCGCTGCAGCGCCTGCCGCACGAGTTTTCCGGAGGGCAGCGCCAGCGCATCGCGATTGCCCGGGCGCTGGCGGTGCGGCCCAAGCTGATCGTCTGCGACGAGCCGACCTCGGCGCTGGACGTGTCGGTACAGGCGCAGATCCTGAACCTGCTGCGCGAGCTGCAGCGCGACATGGGGCTGAGCTTCTGTCTTCATCACGCACAACATCGGCGTGGTCGAGTACATCGCCGACCGGGTGGCGGTGATGCGCGCCGGCGAGATCGTGGAGCAGGGCGCTTGCGAGGCGGTGATGCGCGCACCCGGCCATGGCTACACCCGCGAACTGCTGGCGGCGGTGCCGCGCATCGCGCAAGCTTGACCCGGTCCGCCATGGGTTGCCGGCGTGCGGCGTGGCTTGCGACCGCCTGCTGTGGTTTCGCAGCGACAAGCAAGCGATGGAAAGCTAGGGCATTTCCCTAGGCTGACGGGTCCAGATCGCGCACGAATGGATTACCCGCAGTCTGGCGCCCACACCGTCGCCTGAAAATCTTCGGCATCGGGTTTGCAACCGAGAGAGGCCGCCCACGCGAAGGGTTGGCACGTTTCGCGCTCGGCAATGGGCCTGCCCACCATCCGTCGTTCCAAGGAGTCGAAACCATGTTCAAGAAATCCCGTTTGTGCCAGGCCGTCACCCTTGCCCTGGGCACCGGTGTCGTGCTTTCGGGACTGCCGCTTGCGGCACAGGCTGAACGTGTGGAAATCACCGGCTCGTCGATCAAGCGCGTCGAGGCGGAAGGCGCGCTGCAGGTGCAGACGCTGACGCGCACCGACATCGAGCGCACCGGCGTCCAAACGGTCGAGCAGTTGATGCAGACCATCTCGGCCATGTCGTCGTCGGGGCAGACGGCGAGCGCGACGGGCGTGACGCTGGGCACCTACGGTTTGTCCAGCGTGTCGCTGCGCGGCCTGGGCGAGGAGCGCACCCTGGTGCTGATGAACGGCCGGCGCATGGCGCCGTTCTCGAGCGGCACCGGTGCGGTGAACATGAACAACATTCCGCTGGCCGCGATCGAACGGATCGAGATTCTGAAAGACGGTGCTTCGGCGATCTACGGCTCCGACGCCCAGGCGGGCGTGGTGAACTTCATCCTGGTCAAGGACTTCCAGGGCTACCAGCTCGGCGGCACCGTCGGTACGCCGACCGCCAGCGGCGGGGGCCAGCAGTACCAGGCCAACTTCATCGCCGGCTGGGGCGACCAACCCAAGGAAGGCTGGAACCTGACGGTCAGCGGCCAGTACCAGAGAAGCCAGGCCCTGTTCTCGAAGGACCGCAGTTACGCCAAGACCGACGAAAGATTTCCGCTGACGGTGCCCACCGCCACTGGCCAGGGCAACATCCAGGGCGCATGGCAGCTGGGTGCCGGACCGGTGAATCCGGCTGACGCGCCCTATCTGGGTGGCGATGGCTTCGCGTACGGCAGCCATCTCAGCGCTGCTGGCGCCTGCGCTCAAGTGAAGAACCTGAACAGCAACTTCTTTCAGGACATTCCCTATTGCGTCTACGACAGCGGTGCGAATCTTGCACTGTTCGGGCAGGTCGAAAACACCTCGCTCACGGGCAACTTCACCGCCCGGCTGAACAACCAGGCCGAGTTCTTCGCCGACGCCTTGTGGTCCCGCTCGGTGGCCACCACAGAGATCCAGCCCAGCCCGCTGCGCACCAGTTTCATGGACACTGACGATCTGTTCGGCGGAGCGCCAGGCACCCCGGGCGCGACCGACCGCGTGCTGCTGCTGCGCACCACCAATCCGAACTACGGCCTGGCGGCGAACTACCTCAACTCGATCGGCCTGGGCAGCCTGGTGGGCAGCGATCTGGGCATCACCGCGCGCGTCTTCGATTTCGGCAACCGCGTGACGGAAGACACCAGCACGCAGGCTCGGCTGGTGGCCGGCGTGCGCGGCGACGTGATGGAGCAGTCCTACAACGTCGCCTTCACGGCCAGCCAGAACAAGCTCGACGGCAAGGTCAAGAGCGGCTACTTCTCACAGCTCGGCTATGCCCAGGCCACACAGAACCCGGCGAGCGATTGGAATCCCTGGTCACTCGATCAGTCGCAGGGCTGGAAGAACCTGGTGGCGAGCTCGGAATATGTCGGTCCGACGCTCAGTGCGAAGTCGACCCTGTACACCCTCGACGCCACCCTGTCGGGAGATGTGACGAAGCTGCCGGCGGGCACGATGCAATACGCGGCCGGCTACCAGTACCGCAACGACAAGCTCGAGTTGTCGCCCAGCGCGGCGCTTCTCAGCGGCGATATTGCCGGGCTTGGCGGCGCGACCAAGCCGATCGACGAAGGCCGCAACATCAACGCCGTCTTCGGCGAGCTGAACATTCCGATCATCAAGAACCTCGACCTGAACCTCGCCGCCCGCTATGACGACTACAGCGATGTCGGCTCGACGACCAACTGGAAAGGCAACTTCCGCTGGCAGCCCACGCAGCAGTTGTTGATACGGGGGTCCTACGGCACCGGCTTCCGCGCCCCGACCCTGAACAACCTGTACGACCCGCCGACCAACCAGACTTCGGCGACGATTCAGGATCCGCTGACGCCCTTCGTCGGGCAGGTCAACGAGGTCACGGGCGGCGATCGCAACCTGAAGCCGGAGACCTCGACTCAGTATTCGCTGGGCCTGGTGTTCCAGCCGTTGCCGACCTTGGCGGTCGGATTCGACTGGTTCAACATCGAGATCGACAACACCATCTCGACGCCCGCGACGCAGTTCGTGCTGGACCAGGCTGCCAGGGGCGTGGCGCCTTTCGTCGACCGCGTCATCCGCGATGGCGCGGGCAACATCGTGCAGGTGATCAACCCGATCGGCAACAACGGCACCATCAAGGCGCAGGGCATCGACGGCGATCTGCGCTACCGCGAGAAGCTCGGCCCGGGCGTGCTCAGCATGACGGTGAACGGCACCTACTATCTGCAGTTCGATCAGAGCGTCCCCGGTATAGGCACCTCGCAAAAGGTGGCGACGATGACCGATTCGACGGGCACGCAGCCGGTGATCTCATCGACCGCGCAACTCGACGGCATGGGCGTGGTGCTGCGCTACAAGCAGTACCTGAGCGCGACTTGGGCGCAAGGCGACTGGGCGACGACGGTCGGCAACCAGTTTGCCCTGGGCTACTTCGCAGGAGCGGACTGGAACGATGAGCAGGTGCGCATGCCGACGCAGACGCTGTGGGATCTTCAAGTCGCCTATACCGGCTTCAAGAACGCGATGCTGACCTTGGGCGCGAGAAATGTCTTCGACAAGCAGCCCGCCGGCTTCTCGAACTCGTACTTGAACCAGTTCCAGTCGAGCTACGACTCCTCGCAATACGACCCACGCGGCCGCTTCGTCTACCTGACCGGAACGTTCAAGTTCTGATCGCCGCGGCGTCGCGCGTCGGCGCCGCCGTTCTTGAACTTGCGGCTCAGCAAGGCGAGACTGCCATCGGCGCCGTCGATGGCGCCGAGCACGGCGAGTTGCTCGCGCGCCTTGCGCTCGTCGCCGTGGTGCCAATAGGCGATGGCCAGGTAACGGTGCACCTCTTCGAAGCCGGTGGTCAGCTCCTGCGCGCGCTCGAGCGCGTCGATGGCCTCAGCGAGCCGGGCTTGCCGCAGCCTTTCGATACCCAATCCCAGCCAGTAGTACGGATCCCGTTCGCGTCGCGCCAGCAACTGCCGCTGGATATCGGCGGCCTCGGCGTCGCGGCCCTGCGCCAGCAACAGCCGATGCAGCGAGCCGAGCGCCAGATCGGTTTGCGTGTCGAGCGCCAAAGCGCGCCGCAACAAGGCTTCGGCACTGCCGCTCAGGCCGGCGCGAAGGTACAGCTGGGCCAGGTTGCTGTAGGCAGCCGCGTAGCTCGGGTCGGCGACGATCGCAGCCTTGAAATGCGCATAGGCCAACGCGTCGCGACCGGCCGCCAGATGTTCGGCCGCGAGGTTGTTGAGAAAACGTGACAGGATGGCCGTGTCGCTCAACGCAACGCCCCGCTGGCGCGTGCCGGGCTGCGGCTCGAAGTCGATGACGATGTCTCCCGCCGGCAGCCAACGGTTCATCGCCTGCAACGGCTGGTCGTTGCGCAGCAGCACGTTGACATGGGCGTTGAGGAAGTCGACGCCGCCGCGGCGATCGAAGGCAGGCGGGATCTGCACCTCCTGCACCTGCACGCGCAGGTCCAGTGCACGCGCCAGGGCCAAGGTCATGATCGACAGGGACAGGCAGTCGCCACTGCGCCGGCGCCATGTATCGGCTGCCACCGTGGAGTGGCCACCGGCGTAGCGAAAGGCCTTCATCTCGCTGCCGAACACCAGCTCCAGCAATTGGGCGCGGCGCTGCTTGGCCGATGCCGCGGCACCACTGCCTTCGTGCAACGCCTGCAGCAGGCCCGGGTCCAGGCGGAACAAGTCGGCGGTGTCCACGGCCACGGCATGGGCAGGGGCGTCGAAGACGGCGTCCTGCCACAAATCGGCCTCGGCCGTCGGATCGCGAGGTGCACTGGAGCACCCGGCAACGATCGCCAAGGTAGCCAGGACGATGCAGCAGCTGCGTCGCAAGCGCGCTCCAAGCGGCACCGGAATCGGCACGGCGGAAGACCTCGATCGTACTGCCGCGGCGGCGGCCCCGGCGCCGGCCACGGCGTGGAAGGCGGCTATACTTGGTTCACCGAACTTAGTTTACTGTGACCTGCCATGACTGTCACCGTCAACATCCACGAAGCCAAGACCCACCTGTCGCGCCTGGTCGAGCAGGCCGCCAAGGGGCACGAATTCGTCATCGCCAAGGCCGGCAAGCCGATGGTGCGGGTGGTGCCGATCGAAGCGCCTCCGGCCAAGCGCCGGCTGGGCACCCTGAGGGGCAAAGGCGTCATCGAACTCGATGTCAAGAAAGACTTTGCCGCGGAGATCGAGGCCATGTTCTATGGCGAACGCTGAGGGTCTGTTGCTCGACACGCATCTGCTTCTGTGGTCGGTGCTGGAACCCGAGCGGCTGCCGCGCCCCGCGCTCAAGCTGATCAGCGATCGTGCGGTCACGGCCCGCTACAGCCTTGCGACCGTCTGGGAAATCGCGATCAAGACGTCGCTGCGAAAGCCGGGTTTCGATGTCGATCCGATGGCATTGCGCAAGACGCTGCAGGACGAAGGGATCCTGGAAGTGACTATCGAGCCGCGGCACATCGCCTGCGTGGCGGCGCTACCCCCGCTCCACCGCGACCCCTTCGACCGCATGCTGGTCGCGCAGGCGATGGTCGAGGGGCTGACGCTGCTCACCGCGGACAAGGCGCTGAAGGCCTACGGGCGATTCGTGCGCGCCGTCTGAGCCGGCCCCTCGCCGTTGCTACTTCGGCGCCATGCGGATCGCCCCGTCCAGGCGGATCACTTCGCCATTGAGCATGTCGTTGGTGACGATCTGGTGCACCAGCTTGGCATAGTCCTCGGGCTTGCCCAGGCGGCTGGGGAAGGGCACGCTGGCGGCCAGCGCGTCCTGCACTTCCTTGGGCATGCCGAAGAGCATCGGTGTGCCGAAGATGCCCGGTGCGATGGTCATGTTGCGGATGCCGTTGCGCGCCAGGTCGCGCGCGATCGGCAAGGTCATGCCGACCACGCCGCCCTTGCTGGCGGCATACGCGGCCTGGCCGATCTGACCGTCGTAGGCGGCGACGCTGGCGGTGCTGATCATCACGCCGCGCTCGCCGGTGGGCTCGGGTGTGTTCTTGCACATCGCCTCGGCTGCCAGGCGGATCATGTTGAAGCTGCCGACCAGGTTGACCATGATCGTCTTGCTGAAGGCGTCCAGCGGGTGCGCGCCGTCCTTGCCCACCGTCTTGACGGCCGGGGCGATGCCGGCGCAGTTGACCAGTCCCATCAACCTGCCCGCCGCCGTGGCCGCCGCGACGACCGCCTGGCCGTCGGCTTCGGAGCTGACATCGCACTTGACGAACAGGCCACCGATGTCCTCGGCGACTTTCTGCCCGGCTTCGGCCTGCAGGTCGGCCACCACCACCTTGCCGCCATGTGCCGCCAGCATGCGCGCCGTGCCCTCGCCCAGGCCCGAGGCACCGCCGGTGACGATGAAGACCTTGCCTTGGATGTCCATGCGCCGCTCCCTCAGGCCAGCGCGGCGAAGGCGCGCTGCGTAATTTGTTCGACCGTGCCGGTGCCGTCGATGCGGCGATGGCGCGGCGCGTGCGGGTCGCCGCTGGCGGCCCACTTCGCGTAGTAGTCGACCAGCGGCCGCGTCTGCGCCTGATACACCTCCAGCCGCTTGCGCACGGTGGCTTCGGCGTCGTCGGCGCGTTGCACCAGGTCTTCGCCGGTGACGTCGTCCTTCCCAGGCACCTTCGGCGGATTGAACTTGACGTGGTAGGTGCGGCCCGAGGGCAGGTGCGCGCGCCGGCCGCTCATGCGCTCGATGATGGCTTCGTCGGGCACGTCGATCTCCAGCACCACGTCGAGCTTGACGCCGGCGGCCTTCATCGCCTCGGCCTGCGGGATGGTGCGCGGGAAGCCGTCGAACAGGAAGCCCTTCGCGCAATCGGGCTGCGCGATGCGTTCCTTCACCAGGCCGATGATGATGTCGTCGCTGACCAGCGCGCCGGAGTCCATCACCTTCTTGGCGTCAAGGCCCAGCGGCGTGCCGGCCTTGACCGCGGCGCGCAGCATGTCGCCGGTGGAAATCTGCGGGATGCCGTACTTGCCGCAGATCTGCGTGGCCTGGGTGCCTTTGCCGGCGCCGGGTGCGCCCAGAAGGATCAATCTCATGTGTTGCTACCTTTGCGCCGCTCGCGCTGCGCGTCGTGGATGGGTGGGCAGGGCGGCGGAAAGACTACCACGCGCCACGGTGTATCGGGCTTGTCGGCGACGGCGCTCAGGACAACAGCGCGCGCACGCGCTCCAGGTCTTCGGGAGTGTCCACGCCCAGCCCCGGCGCGAGCCGGCTGACGCACACCGCGATGCGGTGACCATGCCACAGCACGCGCAGCTGTTCCAGCGCCTCGGTGCGCTCCAGGCCGGTCGCCGGCAGCGCCGGGAAGCCACGCAGAAAGCCGGCGCGGTAGGCATACAGGCCGACATGACGCAAGGCGGCCGGCTCGGGCAGCGCCGGCGCACCGGCGCTGCCACCATCGCGACGCCAGGGGATGGGTGCGCGGCTGAAGTACAGCGCGTCGCCTCGCGCGTCGAGCACCACCTTGACGATGTTCGGGTCGAGGTAGTCGGCCAGCAGTTCGATCGGGTGCGCGGCCGTGCTCATCATGCAGTCCGTCCGTCGCTGCAGCAAGGCGGCGCAGTCACGCACCAGCTGCGGGTCGATCAGCGGCTCGTCGCCCTGCACATTGACGACCACCGCGTCGCCGTCCAGTCCAAGCAGCATGCAGGCTTCGGCCAGGCGGTCGCTGCCGCTGGCATGGTCGCTGCGAGTGAGCAGCGCCTCGACGCCATGTGCCCGGCAGGCGGCGACGATGCCGGCGTCGTCGGCCGCCACCACGACCCGTTCGGCGCCGGCCTCGGCCGCGCGGCGCGCCACCCGCACCACCATCGGCAGCCCGGCGATGTCGGCCAACGGCTTGCCCGGCAGGCGGGTCGAAGCCAGCCGCGCCGGGATCAGCACGGTGAAGGCCATCAATCGGCGCGCGTGGTGTCGAGGCTGCGCGCCTCGGGTTCCAGCATCACCGGAATGCCGTCGCGTATCGGAAAGCCCAGCCGGTCGGCGATGCAATGCAGCTCCACCAGGCGGCCGGCGGGGTCGCGATGCGGTTGCAATGCGCCCTTGCAGACGGGGCAGACCAGCAGGTCGAGCAGGCGGTGATCGATGCTCATGGATGTTGCAGCGCTCGCAGGTTGTGCAGCACGGCAGCGGTGAAGTCTTCCGGCAGGCGGAAGTCTAGCGCCACGACCCAGATGCGCCCCCCACCGGCGGTCGCGCGCGGCAGCTTGACCGCATCCTTCTCGGTGATCAGCACGTCGGCGGTGGCGCTAGGCCAGGGAAGCGGGTCGAGCGTGTGATGGTCGGGCAAGGGCAGGGGGTCGATGTCCAGCCCGTTGTCGCGCAGCATCGCGAAGAAACGCTGCGGTGCCGCCATGCCCGCAGCGGCCAGCAGCCGGCGACCGCGCAGCGCCGTCAGCGCCTGCGCGCTGGCCGGCATGCCCTGCCACCAATCCTGCAGCAGCACCGCGCCGGCCAGGCTGCGCTGCGCCAGCGTACCCGGCCAGCGCATGCTGGGCCGCGCCGCGTTGTACAGCACATGGCTGTTCACCGGCACATGCCGCGGCAGCGGCTGGCGCAGCGGGCCGGCGGGCAGCAGCAGGCCGTTGCCGATGCCGCGATCGTCGAAGACGATGACCTGCACGTCGCGGGCCAATCCCAGGTGTTGCAGGCCGTCGTCGGCGACCAGCACATCGATGTCGGCATGCCCGGCGCAAAGCCGCCGCGCCGCGTCGATGCGGCGCTTCGCCACCACCACCGGTGCGCCGGTGCGGCGATGGATCAGCAGCGGCTCGTCGCCCACCTCGGCTGCCGCGCTGTCCGCCAGCACCTCGGCCGGTTGCGAACCCCGGCGGCCATGGCCGCGCGAGACGACGCCAGGGGTCCAGCCGCTGCGGCGCAGCGTTTGCACCAGGGCAATGACGGTGGGCGTCTTGCCGGCCCCGCCGACGATGAGGTTGCCGACCACCAGCACCGGCACGGGTGCGCGCTGCGGCACGCGCCAGCCGAAGCCGTAAGGCGCGCGGCGCAGCGCCAACGCGGCGCCATACAGGCACGCCAGGGGCCACAGCAGCCGAGCGCCCCAGCCGGGCTGCGAACGCCACCACAGGCGCTGCGCCGCGGCCTCGAAACGCGCGGCCAGGCCCACTTCAGCGGGCCGTCTTGGCGTCGCCGCTCTGCGCTGCGAAGGTCAGCCGCGACAAGCCGGCGCGGCGCGCGGCGTCGAGCACGTTGATCACCGACTGGTGCGAGCTCAACGCATCGGCCGAGATGATCAGCACGCTGTCGGCACGCCCCGCCGCGGCGGCACTGAGCTCGGCGCTCGAGGCGCTCGACGCTGCGGCCATCGACCTCGCGGCGGTTGAGCAAGGTGCGGCCGTCGGCGGCAATGGCGATGATGATCTCGGCCGGGCGCTCGCGCAGCGGTTCGGCGTCGGCCGCCGGCAGCGTCAGCTGCAGTTCGGTGAAGCGCGAATAGGTGGTGGACAACATCAGGAAGATCAGGATCACCAGCAGCACGTCGATGAACGGGATCAGGTTGATCTCCGGCTCTTCATGGCGATGGCGCCTGAATTTCATGCGCCAGTCTCGGCCAGCGCCGCGCTGGCAGCCGCCACGGGTCGGCGCACGGCAAAGCGCATCAGGTGCGGCACCAGGCGCTCGGCCGCCAGTTCCATCGTCAGCTGATATTCGTCCACCCGCCCGCGGAAGTAGCGATAGAACATCAGCGAGGGGATCGCGATCATCAGCCCGAACGCGGTGTTGTACAGCGCAATCGAGATGCCGTGCGCCAGCAACTGCGGGTTGGTGGCGCCGCCGGCGGCAGGCGCCTGCGAGCCGAAGATCTCGATCATGCCGATGACGGTGCCGAAGAGACCGAGCAGCGGCGCGGTCGCGGCGATCGTGCCCAGCGTGTTCAGGTAGCGCTCCAGCCGGTGCAGCGCGATGCGCCCGGCGCTTTCGAAGGACTGGCGCACCACCTCTTCGGTGATGCGCGGCTCGGCGATGACGCTGCGCAAACCGGTGGCGAAGACGCCGCCGAGCAGCGAATTGCCGGCCAGCTTGTTGACCACGTCGGCGCCAGGCAGGCTGGTGCGCGTGACGGCCACGACCTCGTCGAGCAGGTTGTTCGGCGCGATCAGCGCCGGCCGCAGGCTGATCAATCGTTCGATGATGATCGTCAGCGCGACGACGGAGCACAGAATGAGCGGCCAGATCGGCCAGCCAGCGGCTTGTATGATCGAAAGCAAGTTGTCCCCGCTCGTGTTTTTGAACATCCCAACGACGGGGGATTATGACTGCTGGCCCATGGGCCACCGCCTGCAGCCGCGTGGCGCCGATGACGGGCCAGCCAGGTAATCCACCGCAACTGTGGATAACAATGTGCGTAACCCGAACCGGGTGCCCGCAAAACCGCGCCAATGCTGGCTGCGGTTTGTGATGCTCATTTTTTGACCACCAGAAAAGCCTTGATATTCAAGCACTTGCATGAACATGACGGTTCGATGACGGGCGCATCGGGGCTGCACGCCAAGGCTGGCGCGCCTGTGGATGTCCGCAACCGCATGGATGCTGGCTTTGCCGGCGATTGAGCCCTTCGCCGCCGCGCCGTCGCGGCAGGTCTGGGATGTCGGCGCGCTGCTGCTGGCCACCGGTGACCTGCTGCAAGCGCGCTTCGGAGCGCTCGCCGTGCGCGGCGAGCTCGCCGGGCTGACGCGCGCGGCCAGCGGCCACCGCTACTTCACGCTGAAGGACATGGCGGGCGCGGCCGCGCTGCTGCGCTGCGCGATGTTCCGACGGGCCGCCACGCTGCTGGCCTTCGAGCCGCAGGAAGGGCAGCAGGTCGAGCTGCGCGGCCGTTTCGTGCTGTACGAGCCGCGCGGCGAACTGCAGCTGGTGGTCGAATCGATGACGCGGCTGGGCGCCGGCGCGCTGTACGAGCAGTTCCTGCGCCTGAAGGCGCGGCTCGATGCGGCGGGATTGTTCGACGCGCAGCGCAAGCGCGCCATCGCGCGTTGGCCGGCGACGCTCGGCGTGGTCACATCGCTGGCCGCGGCCGCGCTGCACGATGTGCTGGCCAGTCTGCGGCGGCGCGCGCCGCAGCTGCGCGTGATCGTCTATCCCAGCCCGGTGCAAGGCGCCGAGGCGCCGGCCGCGCTGGTGGCTGCGCTGCGGCCTGGCGGCCGCCCGGCGCGAGGTGGACACCTTGCTGCTGGTGCGCGGGGGCGGCTCGCTCGAGGACCTGTGGGCCTTCAATGACGAGGCGCTGGTGCGGGCGATCGTGGCCTCGCCGATCCCGGTGGTCTGCGGCGTCGGCCACGAAAGCGATATCACGCTGGCCGACCTGGCGGCCGACCTGCGGGCGGCCACGCCGACGGCGGCGGCGGAACTGGCCGCACCGGCGCAGGCCGAGGCTCTGGCGCGGCTCGACACCTTGGCCGCGGCGCTGCGGCAGCGCGCCCGCGGCCGGCTCGACCAACAGGCGCAGCGACTGGATGCGCTGGCGCAGCGTCTGGGCGGCCCGGCGCGCGGCCTGGCGCTGCAGCAACAGAGTCTGCGCGCGCTGGAATCGCGACTGCGCCTGGCGTTGCGTCAGGCCACGGCAGCGGCGGCTCATGCGCCGGCGCAGTGGGGCGCCACGGCTGGTGCGCGCGATGCATCAGCAGTTGCAGCGCCGCACGCAGGCCCTGCGTGCGGACGCGCAGCGGCTGGACGGGCTCGATCCGCAACGCGTGCTGCGCCGCGGCTACGCCTGGGTGGCCGGCGCCGATGGCCGGCCGGTGCTGTCGGCGCACGCGGTGGCGCGCGGCGATCGGCTGCGTACCGTGTGGGCCGACGGCGCGGCGATCGTCGAGGTGCGGCAGGTCGAAGCCGCGCCCGCCGACAAGCCGTAGCGCCAGCCCCGTGAAGCGCAGGCGCCGCACGGGTGCCTACAATGAAGCGCTCTCAACCCCGGCCGCGCACCGCGCGCTGCCGACGCACCGAAAGGACACCCCATGGAACATGTTCTGCCCGCCTTGCCCTACGCCCTGGACGCCCTGGCGCCGCACATGAGCCGCGAGACGCTGGAGTTCCACCATGGCAAGCATCACAACGCCTACGTGGTCAACCTGAACAACCTGCAAAAGGGCACCGAGTTCGAATCGATGGCGCTCGAGGACATCGTGCGCAAGGCCAGCGGAGGCATCTACAACAACGCCGCGCAGATCTGGAACCACACCTTCTTCTGGAACTGCATGAAGCCGGCCGGCGGCGGCGAGCCCGGCGGTGCGCTGGCCGCCGCGATCAAGGCCAAGTGGGGCAGCTATGCCGCCTTCAAGGAAGCCTTCGTCAAGTCCGCGGTAGGCAACTTCGGCTCGGGCTGGACCTGGCTGGTGAAAAAGGCCGACGGCACGGTGGACATCGTCAACATGGGCGCCGCCGGCACGCCGCTGACCACCGCCGACAAGGCGCTGCTGACGGTCGACGTGTGGGAACACGCCTACTACATCGACCACCGCAACCTGCGGCCGAAGTATGTCGAGAGCTTCATGGCCTCGCTCGTCAACTGGGACTTCGCCCAGCGCAATTTCGGCTGATGCCGCAACGGGCCGCGCGCCTTCGGTGCTTCAACTGCCGAAGGGCGCGCCCCTGAGCCTGAAGCCTGGCGCGACGCCGCGCTTGGCGAACCAGCCCTGGTTCATCTCCAAGGCGAAGCGCACCGGCCGCGTCGAACAATGCGATTGCTCGGTTTGCGGCTGCATGTCGAAGACATCGACGATGCTGCCGTCGTCGGCGATGTAGGCGATGCTCAGCGGCAGCAGCGTGTTCTTCATCCAGAAGCAGCGCGGCGCCAGGTTGTCGAAGACGAAGAGCATGCCTTCGTGCGCCGCCATCTCCTTGCGGAACATCATGCCGGTCTGCGTCTGCAGCGGCGTGCGCGCCACCTCGGCGCGGATGTTGTGCATGCCGGCGTGCAGCGTGACGGTGTCCAGCTTCGGCTGGGCCTCGGTCTGTGCCGCCGCCGACAGGGCCAGGGCCAGCGGCAGCAGGCCGAGCAAGCGTCGAATCAATGAGACGGTCTTCATGTAAGGTCACTCGCGTAGAAGCCGAGATTGTCGATCATCCGCGCTCCGCCGACGCCCCACCGAACCTTCCGCCAGCGATGACTGCCGCTGCCGCCACTGCCTCGCACGGCGCACCGCCCGACGGCGATGCCGCGGTGCTCGACGACCCGCTCGAGCAGCAGCGCTTCACGCGCTGGAGCACCGCTGCCGACGGCCGGCGCATGGCCGATTCGACGCTGCGCCTGTCGGGCATGACCTGCGCTGCCTGCGCCGGCATCATCGAGCAGGCGCTGCTGGCGCTGGACGGTGTCGCCGAGGCCAGCGTCAGCGCCGCCGGCCAACGCGCCGCGGTACGCTGGGACCCGCAGCGAACGCGCGCCTCGCGGCTGATCGAAGCGGTGCGCGCAGCCGGCTACGACGCCGCGCCCGATGCCGCCGCATCGGCGCGCGAACTGCGCCGTGCCGAAAGCCGCCAGGCGCTGTGGCGGCTGTTCGTCGCCGCCTTCTGCATGATGCAGGTGATGATGCTGGCCACGCCGTCGTACGTGGCCGGACCCGGCGAGTTGAGCCCCGACATGGCGCGGCTGCTCAACTGGGGCAGCTGGGTGCTGAGCCTGCCCGTGCTGCTGTTTTCTGCCGGCCCGTTCTTCCAAGGCCTGTGGCGCTGCCTGCGCCAGCGCCGCATCGGCATGGACGTGCCGGTGGCGTTGGGCGTGGCGGTCACCTTCATCGCCAGCACCGGCGCCACTTTCGACCCCGGCGGCGTGTTCGGCAGTGAGGTCTACTTCGATTCGATGACGATGTTCGTCACCTTCCTGCTCGCGGCGCGCTTCCTCGAATTGCACGCCCGACACCGCGCCATGCAGTCGCTCGAGGCGGCGCTCGAGCGCATGCCGCAGCAGGCGCAGAGGCTGCTCGACGATGGCCATCGCGAAACCGTCAGCGTGCTGCGCCTGGCGCCGGGTGATCGGGTGCAGGTCGCGTTGGGCCAGGCCTTTCCCGCGGACGGCATGCTGCTGCAGGGCCGCACACAGGTCGATGAATCGCTGCTGAGCGGCGAATCCACGCCCGTGACCAAGGTGCAAGGCGATGCGCTGGTCGGCGGCAGCACCAACCTGGGCGCGCCGGTGACGATGACGGTGCAGCGGGTCGGCGCCGACACCCGGCATGAAGCCATCGTCGCGCTGATGCGTGATGCGCTGAGCCAGCGCCCGGCCATGGCGCGCGTGGCTGACCGCTGGGCCGGGCCGTTCCTGTGGGTGGTGCTGGGGCTGGCACTGTCGGCCGGACTGGTGTGGAGCGTGATCGACCCGTCGCGCGCCGTGTGGGTGGCGGTGTCGGTGCTGATCGTCACCTGCCCCTGTGCGCTGTCGCTGGCGGTGCCCGCGGTGCTGGTGGCGGCGGCCGGTGCCCTGTCGCGGCACGGCGTGCTGGTGCAGCGGCTCGACGCCCTGGAGCGCATGGCCCGCCTCGATCACCTGTTCATCGACAAGACCGGCACGCTGACGACGCGGGCGCTGCAGCTTCGGCGTGCGCGGGTGATCCGGCCCACGGTGCGCCTGGCGCAAGCCGATGACGCACGGCGGCTGGCCGCCTCGCTGGCGCAATGGTCGCAGCATCCGCTGTCCGCTGCGCTGGTCGCGGGCGCCAATGCGGGCACGGTCGCGCGGGCACTGGACCCAGGTGCAGGAGGTGGCCGGGCAGGGGCTGTGCGGCCGCGATCCGCAAGGCGTGGCCTGGCGACTGGGATCGGCGCAATGGGTCGGCGCCGCCGCGCAGGAGCCGGGCGAGGATCACACCGGGCCCAGCGTGTGGTTGGCGGCCAACGACGGCGCGTTGGCCTGCTTCGAGTTCGACGAGGCGCTGCGTGAAGGCGCGGCCGAAGCCATGGCCGCGCTGCGCTCGATGGGCTACCGCTTGAGCCTGCTCTCGGGTGACAGCGCGCCGCGCGCGCAGCAGATGGCGCAGCGCTTGCAGTTGCATGCCGCCATCGGCGGTGCCACGCCGCAGCACAAGCTGCAGGCGGTGGCCGCCGCCCAGGGACAGGGCGAATGCGTCGGCATGGTCGGTGACGGTGTCAACGACGCGCCGGTGCTGGCCCGTGCCGATGTGGCGCTGGCGATGGGGCAGGGTGCGCTGGTGGCGCGTGCGCAGGCCGACGCCGTGCTGGCCGGCAATCGCCCGATGGACATCGTCCGCACGCTGGCGGTATCGCGGCGCGCGATGCGCATCGTGCGCCAGAACCTGGTCTGGGCGCTGGCTTACAACGCGGCCTGCGTGCCGCTGGCGCTGGCCGGCTTGCTGCCGCCCTGGGCCGCGGGCATGGGCATGGCGTTGAGCTCGCTGTTCGTCGTGGCCAACGCGCTGCGCGTGGCGCGCTGATCGTCAGGCCCGCGCCCGATGGACATCCTGTACCTGCTGATCCCGCTGTCGGCCGCGCTGGTGCTGATCATTCTCGGCGTCTTCGGTTGGGCGCTGTACCGCGGCCAGTTCGAGGATCTCGAGCGCGAGGGAGAGCGTATCCTGGAATACGATCCCGCCCAGGTTGATGCCGATCAAGACGCTGCGGCCCAGCCATCGAAACAATCGCGCCCAGTCTGAAATGCCCGCAGGGGAGGACCGATCCATGGCAGTCACTTCGAAATCCACGGCCCCGGTCTACACCGACGAGGTCGTGCGCTGGTTTGCGCTGGCCACCGTCGTCTGGGGCGTGGTGGGCATGCTGGTGGGCGTGATCATCGCCGCGCAGCTGGCCTGGCCGGAGTTGTTTCACGGCATACCCTGGTTGAGTTACGGCCGGCTGCGGCCGCTGCACACCAACGCCGTGATCTTCGCCTTCGGCGGCTGCGGTCTCTTCGCCGCCAGCTACCACGTGGTGCAACGCACCTGCCAGACACCGCTGTTCGCCCCATGGCTGGCCGGGTTCACCTTCGTCGGCTGGCAACTGGTGATCGTCGCCGCCGCGATCACGCTGCCGCTGGGCATGACGCAGGCCAAGGAATACGCCGAACTGGAATGGCCGATCGACCTGCTGATTGCGGTGGTGTGGGTGAGCTATGCCGTCGTCTTCTTCGGCACCATCGGCATCCGCAAGGTGCGCCACATCTATGTCGCCAACTGGTTCTTCGGCGCCTTCATCATCGCCATCGCGCTGCTGCACATCGTCAACAGCGCGGCCATTCCGGTCAGCCTGACGAAGAGCTATTCGGCCTATGCCGGCGTGCAGGATGCGATGGTGCAGTGGTGGTACGGCCACAACGCGGTGGGCTTCTTCCTCACCGCCGGCTTCCTGGGAATGATGTACTACTACATCCCCAAGCAGGCCGAGCGGCCCGTGTACAGCTATCGCTTGAGCATCGTGCACTTCTGGGCGCTGATCTTCACCTACATGTGGGCCGGGCCGCACCACCTGCACTACACCGCGCTGCCCGATTGGGCACAGAGCGTGGGCATGGTGTTCTCGCTGGTGCTGCTGGCGCCCAGCTGGGGCGGCATGATCAACGGCATCATGACGCTCAGCGGCGCGTGGCACAAGCTGCGTGACGACCCGATCCTGAAGTTCCTGATCGTCAGCCTGTCGTTCTACGGCATGAGCACCTTCGAAGGGCCGATGATGTCGATCAAGACGGTGAACGCGCTGTCGCACTACACCGACTGGACCATCGGCCATGTGCACTCCGGCGCGCTGGGCTGGGTCGGCTTCATCACCATGGGTTCGATGTACTACCTGATTCCGCGACTGTTCGGCCGCACGCAGATGTACAGCGTGCGCGCGATCGAGCTGCACTTCTGGATTGCGACCTTCGGTGTCGTGCTGTACATCGCCGCGATGTGGATCGCCGGTGTGATGCAGGGCCTGATGTGGCGCGCCATCAATCCCGACGGCACGCTGGTCTATACCTTCGTCGAGAGCGTCAAGGCCACTCATCCCTTCTACATGACGCGGCTGCTCGGAGGGCTGCTGTACCTGGGCGGCATGCTGCTGATGGCCTGGAACACGGTGATGACGATACGTGCCGGCAAGGTGACGATCGCCAAGGTGCCGCCCGTGGCCGCTGCCCACGCCTGATCGAAGGACAAAGGACATCGCCATGGCGCAAGACAAGGTCGCAACCGGCCACGAACGCATCGAGACCAGCAACTTCCTGATGATCGTGCTGATCCTGCTCACCGTGGCGGTGGGCGGCATCGTCGAGATCGTGCCGCTGTATTTCCAGAAGTCAACCACGCAGCCGATCGAAGGGCTCAAGCCCTATGCGGCCCTGCAACTGGCCGGGCGCGACATCTACATCCGCGAGGGTTGCTACAACTGCCACTCACAGATGGTGCGGCCGTTCCGCTCCGAGACGCTGCGCTACGGCGCGTTCTCGCGCGCCGGCGAGTATGTCTATGACCATCCGTTCCAGTGGGGCAGCAAGCGCACCGGCCCCGACCTGTGGCGCGTGGGCGGCAAGTACAGCGACGAGTGGCATCGCCTGCATCTGATCAATCCGCGCGACCTGGTGCCTGAATCGAACATGCCGGCTTATCCCTGGCTGGAGCACGCGACCATCGATCCAGCCGACATGGCACCGAAGATGAAGGCGCTGCGGATGGTGGGCGTGCCCTACAGCGACGACGACATTGCCAAGGCCGGCGACGCGGTCAAGGGCAAGACCGAACTCGAGGCGGTCATCGCCTACCTGCAGGGCCTGGGCCTGCTGGTCAAGTAGCAGCGGTGACGCCGATGGACATCAACGACATGCGCATCGCGGTGATGCTGCTCGGCCTGGTGCTGTTCATCGGCATCTGGGTCTGGGCCTGGAGCAAGCGCCGGCGCAAGGCCTTCGACGAGGCTGCAAACCTGCCCTTCCTGGACGACGAGCGAGCCGAGCGGGACAACGGAGAAAAGCGATGAGCGACTTCTTTCACAGTGGCTGGTCGATCTTCGTTGCCGCGGTCACCGTGCTGGGGCTGGCGTGGTGTCTGTGGCTGCTGTTCGTGGCCAGCCAGCGCAAGGCCATGGCCGACGACAACACCACCGGACACGTCTGGGACGTCGACCTGAAGGAGATGAACAACCCGCTGCCGCGCTGGTGGCTGTGGCTGTTCGTCATCACCGTGATCTTCGCCGCCGTCTATCTGGTGCTGTATCCGGGACTCGGCAAGTTCCCGGGCGTGCTCGGCTGGAGCAGCGTCGGCCAGTACAAGACCGAGCAGGAGCGCGCGCAGGAGGCCATGGCCGTGGTTTTCGACAAGTTCAAAGGCATGTCGCCCGAACAACTGGCCAAGGACCCGGTGGCGGTCGGCATCGGCGAAAGGCTGTTCGGCAACAACTGCGCCGGCTGTCACGGCTCCAATGCCAAGGGCAGCAAGGGCTTTCCGAACCTCACCGACGGTGACTGGCTGTATGGCGGCTCGCCCGAGACGATTGCCGAGACCATCACCAAGGGCCGCACGGGCATGATGCCGCCGATGGCCGCGGCGGTGGGGACGGCCGAAGACGCGCGCAATGTCGCCAACTATGTGCTCAGCTTGTCGGGCAGTGCGCACAACAGCGCCGCCGCGCAACTGGGCAAGGCGAAGTTCGTGGTCTGCGCCGCCTGCCACGGCCCTGAGGGCAAGGGCAATCCGACGCTGGGCGCTCCCAATCTGAGCGACAAGATCTGGCTGCATGGCTGGGGCGAAGGCGCCGTGCTGGCGATGATCAGCCAGGGCAAGACGAACATCATGCCCGCGTTCGGCGAGCGGCTGACGCCCGCGCAGATCCATGTGCTGGCTGCCTACGTCTGGAGCCTTTCGCAACCGGCGACGGTGGCGGCGAAATAGGCCTGGCCTGTGAACCCGGTGGCCACGCCGACAACGAGCCTGGGCGCAGCGGGCGCGACCGCCGACGCGAGCAGCGAAGACGCGGCCACCGCCGTCGTGTCGCTGTATGTCAAGCAGCAGAAGATCTACGCACGCGCCGTCAGCGGCTGGTTTGCCGGTTGGCGCTGGGCCATGGTCTGGGCAACGCAGCTGGTGTTCTACGGCCTGCCGTGGCTGCAGTGGAACCAGCGCCAGGCGGTGCTCTTCGACCTCGGCGCGCGGCGCTTCTACATCTTCGGCCTGGTGCTGTATCCGCAGGATTTCATCTACCTGACGGCGCTGCTGATCATCTCGGCCTATGCGTTGTTCCTGTTCACTGCGGTGGCCGGGCGCTTGTGGTGCGGCTTCGCCTGCCCGCAGACGGTCTATACGGAAATGTTCATGTGGATCGAGCGCAAGATCCAGGGCGACCGCAGCGCGCGCATGCGTCGCGACGCGGCGGCGATGTCGCTGGACAAGGCCTGGCGCGCCGCGGCCAAGCACGCCGCGTGGATCGCGTTGGCGCTGTGGACCGGGTTCACCTTCGTCGGCTACTTCACGCCGATCCGCGCCCTGGGCGGCCTGGTGGCGCAATTCGCGCTCGGCCCGTGGGAGCTGTTCTGGATCCTGTTCTACGGCCTGGCCACCTATGGCAACGCCGGCTTCCTGCGCGAGCAGGTGTGCAAGTACATGTGCCCGTACGCCCGCTTCCAGAGCGTGATGTTCGACAAGGACACGCTCATCGTCAGCTACGACACCGAACGCGGCGAGCCGCGCGGCTCGCGCCCGCGCAAGGCCGATCCGAAGAAGCTGGGCAAGGGCGACTGCATCGACTGCACCTTGTGCGTGCAGGTCTGCCCGACCGGCATCGATATCCGCCAGGGTCTGCAATACGAATGCATCGGCTGCACCGCCTGCATCGACGTGTGCAACGGCGTGATGGACAAGATGAACTACCCGCGCGGGCTGATCCGCTATGCCACGCAGAACGGCCTGGCGCGCCACCTGTCGCGCGCCGAGGTGCTCAAGCGCGTGCTGCGGCCGCGTGTGCTGGTGTACACCGCGGTCTTGCTGCTGCTGGTGGCGGCGCTGGCGGGGAGCATTGCCACGCGCAGCCCGTTCCGCGTCGATGTGGTGCGTGACCGCGGCGCGCTGGCGCGACAGGTGGACGACGGTCAGGTCGAAAACGTCTATCGGCTGCAGATCATGAACGCCACGGAGGCGCCACATCGCTACCGGGTCGCCGTGCGCGGGCTGGACGGCATCGCCCTCGATGGGCCGTCGACCATCGAGGTCATGCCGGCCGAGGCGCGCTGGATGACGGTTTCGGTGCGCCTGCCGCCGCAAACCGCCGAACAGCGTGGCCCGGGTGCCCACCCGATCGAGTTCGACATCGAACTGCAGGACACGGCCGACGGTGCCAAGGTGGCACGTTCGATCGAGAAGTCCACCTTCGTCGTGCCGCGCTGAGACCCCGAATCATCGACCGAGAGCCACCATGACATCACCCACGGACGCCCGCCCCGTCGCTGACGAAGGCGCCGCCATGCCCTGGTGGCGCGTCGGCATGGTCTGGCTGGTGGTGGGCGGTCCGCTGGCGGTGGTGGTGGCTTCGCTGGTGACGGCGGCGATTGCCGTGTCGGGCGCCGAGGAGGTGCTGACCGAGCCACGCTACAGCGCGGCGGCCGATGCAGCCAAGCTGCCGGCGATTCAGGGCCGCAATCATGCAGCGACGCCGCAGCGCTGACGCATCGAGCACGGCATGGACGCGATGACACCGGGCAAGCGTTGGATGAGTGTCCTATGGTCCGCCTTCCTGATGGCGGCCGTGCTGGAGATGCTGGTCTTTGCCGTGGTCGACCCGGCCAGCCTGCAGTGGCTCAACGGCGAAGCCATCGACTTGCCGGCGCGCGCCATCTACACCTTGGCGTTCTTCGTGTTCTGGGCAATCTGCGCGGTTGGGGCAGCATTGGCGCTGCTGCTGGTGCGGCCGGCCGAGGAGATCAACCGCGACCGGCCGCTGGATGCGCCGCGGCCTTGATCGGGACGGCGCGCGGGCAACATGGATGCCGCTCTCGTTCTCGGTGCCTTGATGCTCGGCGCCGCCGGAGCGCCGCACTGCGCGGCGATGTGCGGCCCGGCCAGCGCGGCGCTGCTGCGCGGCTGCAGCCAGCACGCGCCATCGTCAGCCTGGGCCTTCCATGCGGCGCGGGTTTGCGCCTATGCCGCAGCGGGCGCAGTGGCGGCCTCGAGCGTCGGGCTGCTGGCGCAACTGGGGCAGGGCTCGGCGCTGCTGCGCCCGCTGTGGACGCTGCTGCATTGCGCGGCGTTGGGCCTGGGCTTGTGGCTGCTGTGGCAGGGACGGCAACCCGTCTGGCTGGAGAACCTGGGTCGCGGCACCCGCCGCATCGCGCCCCAACGCGCTGGCGGTTGGCAGACGCTGCGCGGCCCGACGCGTGCCGCCGGCGCCGGTGCGTTGTGGGTCGCCTGGCCGTGCGGGCTGCTGCAGTCGGCACTGGTGGTGGCGGCGCTGTCGAACAGCGCCTGGGGCGGGGCAGCGTCGATGGCGGCGTTTGCCGTGGCCAGCGCGGCCGGCCTGGGCCTGGCACCGTGGGCCTTCGCGCGTCTGGCCAGCAGCGGCGCGGGCGCCCTGCAGATCAGCACCTGGGCGGTGCGCCTGGCCGGCGCCGCGCTGACCGCGGCCTCGGCGTGGGCCTTGGGACACGACCTGTTCGACCGCGTCCTGGCCTATTGCCTCACCTGAGCGGTCCGGCGCCAGCGACGCTCCGACGAACCATTGGCGCCCACCAGGCGCTCAGCCTCAGCTCTGCACCGCTGCCAAGGCGGCGTTGAAGGTGGCGCTCGGGCGCATGACGGCTCTGACCTTGTCGCTGTCGGGCAGGTAGTAGCCGCCGATGTCGACCGGCTTGCCCTGCACCGCGGCGAGTTCGGCGACGATCTTCTGCTCGTTGTCGGCCAGCGCCTTGGCCAGCGGCGCGAAGTGCGCTGCCAGGCTGGCGTCGTCCTCGGTCTGCGCGGCCAGCGCCTGCGCCCAGTACATCGCCAGGTAGAACTGGCTGCCGCGGTTGTCCAGCTGCGCCGGTCTTCGGCGACGGGCGTCTTGTTGTTGTCGAGCAGCTTGCCGGTGGCGGCGTCCAGCGTCTTGGCCAGGATCTTGGCCTTGGCGTTGCCGGTCTTGATGCCCCAGGTCCTCCAGGCTCACCGCCAGCGCCAGGAACTCGCCCAGCGAATCCCAGCGCAGGTGGTTTTCCTCGACCAGCTGCTGCACGTGCTTGGGCGCCGAGCCGCCGGCGCCGGTCTCGTACATGCCGCCGCCGGCCATCAGCGGCACGATCGACAGCATCTTCGCGCTGGTGCCGAGCTCCATGATCGGGAACAGGTCGGTCAGGTAGTCGCGCAGGATGTTGCCGGTGACCGAGATCGTGTCCAGGCCGCGGACCACGCGCTCCAGCGTGTAGCGCATCGCGCGCACCTGGCTCATGATCTGGATGTCCAGGCCCGCGGTGTCGTGGTCCTTCAGGTAGGTCTTGACCTTCTTGATCACCTCGTTCTCGTGCGGGCGGTAGGGGTCGAGCCAGAACACCGCCGGCATGCCCGAGTTGCGCGCGCGTGTGACGGCCAGCTTGACCCAGTCGCGGATCGCCGCGTCCTTCACCTGGCACATGCGCCAGATGTCGCCTTGCTCGACGTTCTGCGACAGCAGCACCTCGCCGCGTGGCGATGTCGACGATGTTGGCGACGCCGTCCTCGGGCATCTCGAAGGTCTTGTCGTGCGAGCCGTATTCCTCGGCCTGCTGCGCCATCAGGCCCACGTTCGGCACCGTGCCCATGGTCTTCGGGTCGAAGTTGCCGTGCCACTTGCAGAAGTTGATGATCTCCTGGTAGATGCGCGCGAAGGTGCTCTCCGGCATCACCGCCTTGACGTCCTTCAGGCGGCCGTCGGCGCCCCACATCTTGCCGCCGTTGCGGATCATCGCGGGCATCGACGCGTCGACGATGATGTCGTTGGGCGAATGGAAGTTGGTGATGCCCTTGGCCGAATCGACCATCGCCAGCTCGGGCCGGTGCTCGTGGCAGGCGTGCAGGTCGCGGTTGATCTCGTCCTGCGTACTTTGCGGCAGGGTGGCGATCTTGTCGTACAGATCGACCATGCCGTTGTTGACGTTGACGCCGAGCTCGTCGAACAGCTTGCCGTGCTTGTCGAATGCGTCCTTGTAGAAGATGCGCACGCAGTGGCCGAACACGATCGGGTGCGAGACCTTCATCATCGTGGCCTTGACGTGCAGCGAGAACATCACGCCGGTCTTGTGCGCGTCCTCGATTTCCTGCTCATAGAAGGCCAGCAGCGCCTTCTTGCTCATGAACATCGAGTCGATGATCTCGCCGTCCTTCAGCGCCACCTTGGGCTTGAGCACGATCGGTCTTGCCGCTCTTGGTGATCAGCTCCATCCTCACGTCGCGCGCCTTGTCCAGGGTCATCGACTTCTCGCCGTGATAGAAGTCGCCGCCGTGCATGTGCGAGACGTGCGAGCGCGAAGCCTGGCTCCATGTCGGCCATGCTGTGCGGGTTCTTGCGCGCGTACTCCTTCACCGCCTTCGGTGCGCGGCGGTCGGAGTTGCCTTCGCGCAGCACCGGATTCACCGCGCTGCCGATGCACTTGGCGTAGCGCGCGCGGATCGCCTTCTCTTCGTCGGTCTTCGGGTTCTCGGGGAAGTCCGGGATGTCGTAGCCCTTGGCCTGCAGCTCCTTGATGGCCGCCATCAGCTGCGACACCGAAGCGCTGATGTTGGGCAGCTTGATGATGTTGGCATCGGCTTGCAGCGTCTTCTTGCCCAGCTCGCTCAGCGTGTCGGGCACACGCTGCTGCGGCGTCAACCGGTCAGCGAAGCTGCCCAGGATGCGCGCCGCGACCGAGATGTCGCTGGTGTCGACGCGGATGCCGGCCGGCTTCATGAAGCTGCGAATGATCGGCAGGAAGGCATTGGTGGCAAGTGCCGGGGCCTCGTCGGTCAGCGTGTAGATGATGGTGGGGTCGGTGCTCACGTGGTCTCTCCTGTGGCGAATTTTCGGGCTTCGCGCGCTGGCCATCCTGCCGTCTTGCGCATGCCTGCAATGTAAGTGACGACTGCCGCCTATTCTGTCCCTGGCGTGCCGCGCCGTCGCGACCGGTCGACGACGACGCTCGACCCCAGGGCCCGCCGCGCCGGGCGCCGGCTCGGGGAAATACCGGCTTGCGCTGTCGGTCGAGGCCGTCGATAGTGAGCAGGCTGACGTTGCCCGCAGGATTTCCGTGGGCGCGGGCGGTTTCTTCACATTCCATCAACAGGAGACATCGATGAGCGAGCCCAGCCGCACTGCCCCGATCGCCACGCCACAGGCCCAGCCTGCGCGCCGCCGTTTCCTCGGCGCCGCTGTTTCCGGCGCAGCGGGCGCGGCGGCACTGACCGCGCCGATGATCGCGGTGGCGCAGTCGCCGATCGTGCTGAAGATGCAGGGCGCGTGGGGCGCCAAGGACATCTTCAACGAAATGGCCGAGGACTACGTCAAGAAGGTCAACGAGATGAGCGGCGGGCGGCTGCGCATCGACTACCTGGTCGCCGGCGCGGTGGTCAAGCCCTTCGAGGTAATGGACGCGGTCAACAAGGGCGTGCTCGACGCCGGCCACAACGTGCCGGTGTACTGGTACGGCAAGAGCAAGGTGGCGTCGCTGTTCGGCTCCGGCCCGATCAACGGCAGCGATGCGCAGCAGACCCTGGCCTGGATCTACCGCGGCGGTGGTCTCGAGCTGTACAACGAGCTGCTGAAGAAGCTCAACCTCGACGTGATCGGCTTCTTCGCGATGCCGATGCCGACCCAGCCCCTGGGCTGGTTCAAGAAGGAGATCAAGAGCGGCGACGACATGAAGGGCCTGAAGTACCGCACCGTCGGCCTGGCCGCCGACCTGATGCAGGAAATGGGCTCGAAGGTCACGCAGCTGCCCGGCGGCGAGATCGTGCCGGCGATGGACCGCGGCGTGATCGAGGCCTTCGAGTTCAACAACCCCACCTCCGACCGCCGCTTCGGCGCGCAGGACGTGGCCAAGTTCTACATGATGGGCAGCTTCCACCAGGCGATGGAGTTCTTCGAGATCATCTTCAACAAGAAGAAGTACGACACGCTGCCGAAGGACCTGCAGGCCATCCTGCGCTACGGCGCGGAAGCCGCTTCGTCGTCGAACTTCTGGACCGCGATGGACAACTATCCGAAGGATCTGGAGGAACTGATCACCAAGGACAAGGTCACCGTGGTGCGCACGCCGAAGTCGGTGTTCGAAGCGCAGATCAAGGCCTGGGACGTGATCACCAAGAAGCTGTCCGACGAGGATCCGTTCTTCAAGAAGGTGGTGGAAAGCCAGCGTGTGTGGTCGAAGCGCGTGGCCAAGTACTGGTTCCTCAACGACGCCGACTTCCGCGTCGGCTACGAGCACATCCACGGCAAGATCCCCGGGATGGCCTGAAGCCGCGCATGCTTTCGCCTGCAAGCAGGGAGGCCGGGGCCTCCCTCTTTTTTGAGATTTCGCCATGATGCGCGCCGTCATTCGCACCATCGACCTGCTGAACAAGTCGGTCGGCCACGCCTTCGCCTGGTGCATCGTCATCCTGACGCTGGGCGTGAGCTACGAGGTCTTCGTGCGCTATGTGCTGCGCGATCCGACCAGCTGGGCCTTCGACCTGAGCTACATCCTCTATGGCGCGCTGTTCATCATGTCCGGCGCCTACACGTTGTCGCGCGGCGGGCATGTGCGCGCCGACGTGTTCTCTCGTCGCTGGCGGCCGCGCACCCAGGCGACGGTGGAACTGGTGCTGTACTTCCTGTTCTTCTTCCCCGGCGTGCTGGCGCTGGTCATCGCCGGCTGGGGCTACGGCCACGATGCCTTCGTCATCCGCGAGGCCAGCGTCAACAGTCCCGTGGGCGTGCCGATCTGGCCGTTGAAGATGCTCATTCCCGCGGCCGGCGTGCTGCTCACGCTGCAAGGCATCGCCGAAGTGTTGCGCTGCTTGCTGTGCCTGAAGGAAGGCCAGTGGCCGCCACGGCTGCACGACGTGGAGGAAATCGAAAGCACGCTGCAGCGCGTGCATCCGATGGATGTGCTCACCGGAAGCAAATCATGACCAATCCGCAGCTCGCCCTGGTGATGCTGGGGCTGTTCATCTTCATCATCCTGCTCGGCTTCCCGATCGCGTTCACCCTGATGGCGATGGGCGTGGCGTTCGGCTACTACGCCTATTTCCAGCCCGACCAGGCGTTCTTCGACAACCGCGTCTTCTACCTGTTCACGCAGAACACCTTCAGCGTGATGAACAGCGACATCCTGGTGGCCATCCCGCTGTTCCTGTTCATGGGCTACATGATCGAGCGCTCGAACATCCTCGACAAGCTGTTCATGAGCCTGCAGGTGGCGTTCCGTCGCATCCCCGGGGCGATGGCGATTGCCGCGCTGGTGACCTGCGCGCTGTTCGCCACGGCCACCGGCATCGTCGGCGCGGTGGTCACCTTGATGGGGCTGCTGGCCTTCCCGGCGATGCTGAAGGCGCGCTACGACCCGGGCATCTCGGCCGGCGTGATCTGCGCTGGCGGCACGCTTGGGCATCCTCATTCCGCCTTCGATCATGCTCATCGTCTATGGCGCCACCGCCGGGGTGTCGGTGGTCAAGCTCTATGCCGCGGCGCTGCTGCCGGGGTTCCTGCTGGCCGGGCTGTACATGCTCTACGTCGTGGTGCGCGCGGTGATGAACCCGAAGCTGATGCCGCCGCTGCCGGCCGACGAGGCGCGGATGGGCTTCGGCCGAAGTCAGCGTGCTGCTGCTCAAGGCCTTCGTGCCGCTGGCGGTGCTGATCATGTCGGTGCTGGGCGCGATCCTGTTCGGCCTGGCCACGCCCAGCGAGGCCGCGGCCATCGGCGCGCTCGGCTCGGTGCTGCTGGCCATCATCTACCGCTCGATGTCCTGGGGCAAGCTGCGCGAGGCGGTGTACCTGACGGCGCGCACCTCGGCCATGGTGTGCTACCTGTTCGTCGGCTCGTGGACCTTCTCGTCGATCTTCAGCTACCTCGGCGGCGAAGGCATGATCAAGTCCTTCGTGCTCGGCCTGGACCTGAACACGGTGACCTTCCTGCTGCTCACCCAGGCCATCATCTTCCTGTTGGGCTGGCCGCTGGAGTGGAGCGAGATCATCATCATCTTCGTGCCGATCTTCCTGCCGCTGCTCGAACATTTCCAAGTGGACCCGATCTTCTTCGGCATCCTCGTCGCGCTGAACCTGCAGACCTCGTTCCTGACGCCGCCGATGGCCATGTCGGCCTACTACCTGAAAGGCGTGGCGCCGCCCTCGGTGCAGCTGGTGACGATCTTCAAGGGGTGCATGCCGTTCCTGTCGATGGTCTTCGTCGCGATGGCAGCGATCTATGTGTTTCCGTCGCTGGTCAGCTGGCTGCCGCAGCTGCTGTACAGCCGCTGAGGCCATGGCGACACCGGACATGCTTTGCGGTTTGAGCGCGGTCGAGGCGCAGCGGCGGCTGGTGGCCGGCGAGTTCTCGGCCACCGATTACGCCAAGGCCTTGCTGGCGCGCATCGAGGACGTCGAGCCGCAGGTGCAGGCATGGGCCCACCTCGACCGTGCCCATGTGCTGGCTCAGGCCGAAGCTGCCGACGAGGCACGCGCGCTCGGTCTGCCGACAGGGCCACTGTTCGGCCTGCCGGTCGGTGTCAAGGACATCATCGACACGCGCGACCTGCCCACCGAGGACGGCTGCGTGCTGCATGCGGGGCGCATGCCGCAGCACGACGCGGCGCTGGTGCGCGCTCTGCGTGCCGCTGGCGGCGTGGTGATGGGCAAGACGGTGACCACCGAACTCGCCACCTACGCGCCGGGCAAGACGCGCAATCCGCACAACCCGGCGCACACACCGGGCGGCTCGTCCAGCGGTTCGGCCGCGGCGGTGGCGGCCGGCATGGTGCCACTGGCCATCGGGACGCAGACCAACGGCTCGGTTATCCGGCCTGCCTCGTTCTGCGGCGTCTACGGCTTCAAGCCCAGCGCCGGGCTGATTCCGCGCAGCGGTGTGCTGACGCAATCGCCCGCGCTCGATGCGGTGGGCGTGTTCGGCCGCACGCTGGACGACGTCGCGCTGCTGGCCCAGACGCTGGCCGGCCACGATGAGCGCGATCCACTGTCGCAGCCGCGCGCCACGCCGCCGTTGGCGCGCATGGCCGCGAGCGATGCCCCGCTGCCGCCGACCCTGGCTTGGGTGGCCACGCCCTTCTGGGAGCAGGTGGCGCCGGACGCACAGGCAGCGTTCGGCGAACTGCTCGAGCTTCTGGCCGCGCGCATTGCGCCGTTTGCACTGCCGGACAGCGCCGTCGAGGCCATCGGCTGGCACCGTACGGTCATGGAGGCCGACATTGCCGGATCCTTCGAACTGGAATACGAGCGCGGCAAGGCGCAGCTGTCGGCCAGCCTGCGCGCGCAGATCGAACGCGGCCGCGCGGTCAGTGCCGTGGCCCATCGCCAGGCGCTGGCGCGCGTGCCGGTGCTGTTGCAAGGCCTGGAAGCCGTGTTCGAGCATTTCGACGCGCTGGTCACGCCGGCCAGTCTAGGCACGGCACCGGAGGGTCTGGGTTCGACCGGCGATCCGCTGATGTGCACCTTGTGGACCTTCCTCGGCATGCCGGCGCTGAACCTGCCGCTGCTGCATGGCGCCAACGGCCTGCCGATCGGCGTGCAGCTGGTCGGCAAGCGCGGCGACGATGCGCGGCTGCTGCGCACGGCGCGCTGGCTGGTGCGCCACGTGGCCGAAGCGCTGTCGGCGCCGGCATGACAAGGGAAACTCGATGAAACTGATCTTCGGTCTGTTTGGCGCCTTGCTGATGGTGGCGTTTCTGGCCAGCTTCGTGATCAAGGTTCGGGAGCTGGCGATGGGCATCGTCGTGCTCATCGGGATCGCGATGATGCTGGTCGATCTCTGGCAAGCGCGCAACGAAGCCGACCGCTGAGTCCGCCCAACTTCCGGGCACCGCGTCAAAGCTGCGCCAGCGGAATCGTCGCCGCGCTTTCGTCGGCGCCAAGATGGCGGATCAGCACCGCCAGGTCGCCTTCCAACCGGCTCAGCGCCTGCGGCTCCATGGCGGCCAGGGCCTCGGGCAGCACGCCGGCAAAGGGGCCGGGCGAGCGCCGCAGCATGCGCCGCCCCAGCGCCGTGGCATGCAGTTGCACGGCGCGGCGATCCTCGCCCTCGCGCCGCACCTCGATCAACGACTGCAGCGCCAGGTTGCGCACCAGGTTGCTGGCGGTGGGCTGGCGGATGTTGAGTGCGGCCGCCAGGCCGTTGACGCCGATGCCCGGGCGGTCGCGGATGATCGACAACGCCCAGACCTGCGCGCCGCCCACGCCGGCTTGTCGCTCGACTTGCTGGAAATGGGTCTTGACTGCATTGAAGACGATCCTGAATTGCTGCAGCACCTTGGCATGCGCGTCCTGCGCCGCCGGACGGAGCGAGGCCGGCGCGTCACCCGCGTCCGCGATGCGGTCGCCGGCGGTGTTTGCGGGCCGAGGTTCGGCGGCGGCTTTGAAGGCAGCGCGCATGAATTCGCCGATCAGCGCGCGGCGGTGCCGGTGCGGCGCTTCCTGGGCAGCGTTTTGCGCGCCGGCGCGACGTGGCCCGACCGGCCGGCCGGCCGAACCACTTGCTTGCAGATCAGCACCGGGATCGGTGAGGCGGTGATCAACGCCGGAATGACGCTGCCGGTGAGCAACCGCAACAGCGCGTTGCGGCCTTGGGACGCGACCACGATCAGCTCGCAGCGCCGCCGCCTGGCCGCCTCGACGATGCTTTGTGCCGGGTCTTCGCCCGCGCCCTTGACCACGCGCGCGCGCACCCCGGACTTGACGGCCCGCGCCGCGGCGGCGCACAGCAGCTTGTCGGCCTCTTCATCGGCCGCCTGCTGGTACTCCTTCGGGGGCACCACGACAAACGGCGGGACATCGGCCAGGGGCATCGGGTACAGCGGCATGGCGGTGAAGAAGATCACCGTGGCGTCCTGCGTCCTGGCCAGCGCCAAGCCCTCGGTGACCGCCGCTTGCGCTACCGGACGCTGGTCGACGACGATCATGATGCGCCTGTACACCCTGCCTCCTTCACTCTGCACCGCGTTGCCGGCAAAGCATATTGATAGCAATATATGTTGTCAACGCGGCAGCGAAGGCGGGGACAGCGCTTGCCCGTCATCGGCCTCGACCGGGGGTCTGGCCTCGCCGCACAAGCGCAGCGCGAAAGTCACCAGTGGCGGGCCGATGGTCTCGAAGATCGCCACCGCGGCCAGTACGATGGCCGCCACACGCGCGCCCAGCTCGGGCATCAGCAGGCTGGTGGTCTGCACCAGCCCGATCGCCAGGCCGGCCATCGGCACGAGCATCAGGCCAGCGGCGGCGGCCGCGGCGTGCGCCGTGCCGAAGGCCACGCCAACGCCATAGACCGACCCGACCTTGACCAGCATGCGCGCGGCCACGAAGGCGATGGCGATCGGTGCGTATTCGAGCATTTCCGCGAGGTGCAGATTGGCGCCTGCAAAGACGAACAGGATGATGAAAAAGACGTCGCCACCGCCACCGAACTCCACCCGCGTCAGCCGGGTTCCGCTCTGCAGGGTGCGGCAGGCGATGCCCAGCGCCAGGCTGGCGAACAGCGAAGACACCTTGAAGCCCTGGGCCAGCCCCAGCGTCAGCATGACCGCGCCGACAACCAGCGCGAAACGAAAGTGCTCTTCGCCGTGCCGTGTCAGGCGGGCGATGGAGGTCACCAGCCAGGCCACGAACAAGGCCACGACCACCGCGCCGGCAAACTGGTAGGCCGGCAACAACACGGCGGTCTTCAGCTCGAACGCGTCGCCAACCAGCGCCAGCGGCAACGCCAGCGAGAACAGCACGAAGGACAGCACGTTGTTGGCCGCAACCAGCGATTCCGCATGCTCCACGGTCGGACCGCTGGCGTTGAGCTCCTCGGCCACATGGATCAGCACTGCCGGCGACGACGACACGGCGATGGCCGCGGCCAGCACCGCCAGCACCGGCGACGAACCGACCCACAGCATCAGCAGCAGGATGGCCACGAAGGTGCCCAGCCCTTCGAACAGGCTGGTGATGACCAGCTTGCGGTCGCGCAGCGCCTTGACCGGATGCAACGTGGCACCCAGGCGGAACAGGATCAGGCCCAGCGCAATGTCCACCAGCACGCTGGACTCGTTCAGCGAACGCGACGTCAGCAGCCCCAGGCCGCTTGGGCCGACCAGCAGGCCCAGCACCATGAAGCCGGTGATCGACGGCAGCCAGCGCGCGCGCGCCGCCAGCAGCCCGCCCAGCACACCCAGCGCCAGAAGCAGACCGAACACCACCAAGGTGTTGAGCTCGGGCCAGCCGCTGGGAAAGACATGGCCGATGGCGCCCACGCCGGAAGATTCAGTGTTCATGCCTTGGACGGCGATGGGATGCCTGGCGACACGACATCGCCAGGCCGGCCGGTTTCAGCAGGTGCTGCCGTTGACCAGTTCGCGCAGCGCCGCCGCGTCGAGCACGTCGATCTGGCGCTGCTTGACGCGCAGCACGCCGTCGTCCTGGAACTTCGAGAAGCAGCGACTCACGGTCTCGAGCTTCAGGCCCAGGTAGGTGCCGATTTCCTCGCGCGTCATGCGCAGCACCAGCGACGACGCCGAGAAGCCGCGCACCTGCAGCCGCTGCGTCAGATTGAGAAGAAAGGCGGCCAGCCTGGCTTCCGCGCGCATGCTGCCCAGCAACAGCATCACCCCTTGGTCGCGGACGATCTCGCGACTCATGATGCGGTGAAACTGGCGTTGCAGGTCGGTGAACTCGCGCGACAGCGCTTCGAGCTGGCCATAGGGAATCACGCAGACCTGGGAATCCTCGAGCGCGACCGCGTCGCAGGTATGGCGATCGGTGCTGATGCCGTCCAGGCCCAGCAACTCGCCGGCCATCTGGAAGCCGGTGACCTGGTCTCGCCCTTCCTCGGACGAGACGCGCGTCTTGAAGAAGCCGGTGCGCACGGCGAAGAGCGAGTCGAAGCCGTCACCTGCTCGGAACAGCATATCGCCCCGACGCACGCCGCGACGGGCGGTTACCAGGCTGTCCAGGCGCTGCAGTTCCTGCTCGTTGAAACCCACCGGCAGGCACAGCTCGCGCAGGTTGCAGTTGGAGCAGGCGACCTTCAGGTCCGCGGCCCTGATCGGCACCACGGTGGCGGGTGTACTCATGCGGACTCGATGCAAATGGAGGCCCGGCCGATCTTAACCAATCCTCCTGCCGGTCTCCAATGGCCGTTGCGGTAGATCAAGGCAAGCCCGAAGCCGCTGCCGCAACATGCCGCCGCATGGACCGATCGTCGACCACTGCCACCGGCCAGGACGGTGCGAAGCTGTCCGACGCGCTGCTGCGTCGCTTCGATGCGCCTGGGCCGCGTTACACCTCCTACCCCACGGCCGACCGCTTCGTCGAGGCCTTCGGTGCCGATCAGGCGCGGCGCACGCTGCAACAGCGCGTCGCCGGGCGTGTCGTTGGCGCGCACGCGCCGTTGTCGGTGTACGTGCATATCCCGTTCTGCGAGTCGCTGTGCTACTACTGCGCCTGCAACAAGGTCATCACCAGGCACCCCGAACGCGCCGCCGAGTACCTCGATGCGCTCGAGCACGAAGCCGCGTTGGTGTTCGGCCTGGTCGGCCCGGGCCAGCGCGTGTCGCAGTTGCACTTCGGCGGGGGTTCGCCCACCTTCCTCGCGGACGCCGAACTGGCCCGCGTGATGACCCTGCTGCGCAGCCATCTGCGCTTCGACGAGCACACCGAGATATCGATCGAGATCGATCCGCGCACCGTCGATGCCGCGCGCCTGGCGTTTTGCCGCGGCCTCGGCTTCAACCGCATCAGCTTCGGCGTGCAGGATTTCGACCCGCGCGTGCAGCACGCGGTCCACCGCGTGCAACCCTTCGACGGCGTGCGCACCTTGATGCTGGCGGCGCGCGACCTCGGCTTCCGCTCGATCAACGCCGATCTGATCTACGGGCTGCCCAGGCAGACGGCCGCGAGCTTCGAGCGTACCGTGGCGCAGATCGGGGACTTGCGGCCCGACCGCATCGCGTTGTATGCCTATGCGCACCTGCCGCAGCGCTTCAAGCCGCAGCGCCGCATCCTGGCCGACGATCTGCCCAGCGCGGCGCAACGCGTGAGCATGCTGGGCGGCGCGATCGCCGGATTCCTGTCGCATGGCTACAGCTACATCGGCATGGACCACTTCGCCTTGCCCGATGACAGCCTGGCGGTGGCCAGGTCCCTGGGACGCCTGCACCGCGACTTCCAGGGTTACAGCACGCAACCCGACAACGACCTGATCGGCCTGGGTGTTTCGGCGATCGGCAAGGTGGGCGCGGCGTACTACCAGAACGCCAAGACGCTGCCCGAGTACCACGACGCGTTGCGCCAGGGGCAGCTTCCGGTGCAGCGCGGCATTGCACTGAACCGCGATGACGTGTTGCGCCGCGCCGTCATCATGGCGCTGATGTGCCAGGGTCGCGTGGAATTCGCATCGATCGAACTCGCCCATCTGATCGACATGCGCGAGTATTTCGCTGCCGAGCTGGCGCAATTGCGGCCGATGGCCGAGGCCGGCCTGGTGGAGATCGAAGCGGACGCGATCCAGGTCACCGCCACCGGCTGGTACCTGGTGCGCGCGGTGGCGATGGTTTTCGACCACTACCTGCAAATCGACCGGCAGCGCGATCGCTTCTCACGGATCATATGAGTGTCAGGCTGCGCGCGAGTCATCGCCCACCAACAGCCGCGTCGCCGCCAGATACTCGTGCGGCGGCACCTCGAGATTCGTCGGCGCGGGCTTGTTCTTGAACACCCGCCCGGCACCGTCGAAGGTGGAGCCATGGCAAGGGCAGAAGAATCCCCCCGGCCAGTCCGCCGGCAGGCTGGGGTTGCCGCTGCCCGCCGGCGTGCGCGTGGGCGAGCAACCCAGGTGCGTGCAGATGCCGACGGCGACGAAAACCTCGGGCTTGATCGAGCGCGTGGCGTTGCGCGCATAGTCGGGCTGTTGGTCGCGCCTCGACTGCGGGTCGACCAGCTCGGCGTCGTGCCCGCCCAGCGCGGCCAGCATCTCGGGCGTGCGGCGCAGGATCCAGACGGGCTTGCCGCGCCATTCGACGGTCTTCATCCCGCCAGGAGGAATGTCACCGATGTCCACATCGACGGCGGCGCCCATGGCGCGCGCGCGCTCGCTCGGCTCGAAGGAAGCGACAAAGGGCACGGCGGTGGCCACGGCGGCGGCGCCACCGGCGACGCCGGTGGCCAACAGCCAGGTGCGGCGCTCAGGGTCCGGGCGGGAGTCGGCGGGAAGGGTGAATGAAGTCATGGCGTGCTTTCGAAGTTGAATGGCAGCCCGCTGGGCGTGCTGGGGGGCGTGTCTGGGCTTCGAGTACGCTGCTGCCCGGTCGGTTCAAGACTCCACGGCGGCTTCGGGCGCTTTTGCATGGGTCAGGCGGCGTGCGCGCGTTTGCGCTTGGACAAAGGCTGGCGCGAGGTCGGTATATTGACAAAGGCCGCGCGCTGCGCCGCGGCGCGCTCGAAGCGGCGCGCCAGATTGCCACAGACAAGGTCGCACAACGCATAGACCGATTCGTCGGCGATGCGGTAGTACACGCTGGTGCCCCGGCTGTCGCGCACGACCAGGCCATGCTGCGTCAGCAGCGCCAGATGACGCGACACGTTGGCGGCGGTGAAGCCGGTCGCCTGCGCCAGCTCGCCGACGTTGCGTTCGCCGTCGCGCAGCAGGTTCAACAGCGACAGGCGTGTGGGCTCGGACAGCGCCTGGAAATAGGCCGCCACCTGGACGAGCGCTTCCTTGGGCAGGTCTTGCATACGGGCACACGCGGAGGATTGAGGCGCTTGCATCATGCCCGATCCCCGCCTGCATGGATAGATAAGTTCATTGATGCGCACTTGACTATTTAGCTGATTGCGCAAATAATAACGCTTAATCGACGCACTTGACCAGCCCTCGTCGGGGCCGGTCGGGCGCCACAGACAAGGAGAAACCGCATGTCCCAGGCCAGCAGAACGACGCGAACTGCGCTTTCGCTGTGCGCCGGACTGCTGAGCGCGATGGTGGCGGTCGGCGCCTCGGCCGCGGCCGGCGCGCTGGCCACGGTGCCGGTGCGCGCCGCCGGCAGCGTCGCGCTGGCCAGCTTCGACGGCGTGGTCGAGGCGGTACGCCAGACCGTGGTGGCGGCGCAGGTGGCCGGAGCGGTCACCTCGCTGGAGGTCAAGGTGGGTGACAGCGTCAAGGCCGGGCAGGTGCTGGCGCGCATCGACGCGCGCACCGCCGAGGATGCCGCCAGCGCCAGCGATGCCCAGGTGCGCTCCGCGCAGGCGCTGCTGGAGATGGCCCACAAGGACTACCAGCGCCAGAAGCAGCTGTTCGACAAGCAGTACATCAGCCAGGCGGCGCTGGAACGCGCCGAATCACAGTACAAGGCCACGCAGGCGCAGGCTGCAGCGCAACTGGCGCAGGCCAGCGCGGCGCGCACGCAGAGCGGCCTGCACGTGGTGCGCGCGCCCTATGCGGGCGTGGTGTCGGAGGTGCCGGTGGCGCTGGGCGACATGGCGATGCCCGGGCGGGCACTGTTGACGCTGTACCAGCCGGGTGCGCTTCGCGTCACGGCGGCGGTGCCGCAAAGTGCGCTGGTGCAGCCGGTGGAGGCGGCACGCGTG
This sequence comes from uncultured beta proteobacterium, assembly GCA_963837675.1. Lineage (GTDB taxonomy): Bacteria > Pseudomonadota > Gammaproteobacteria > Burkholderiales > Burkholderiaceae_C > Rubrivivax. The sequence continues at coordinate 60,587 of CAWIOH010000023.1, forward strand.
GAGTTCCCGTCGCTGCCCGCGGCGCAGCGCTGGCTGCCGGCTGAACAGGTTCAGCTGCTGCCGACGGTGGACGCGGCGACGCACACGGTGACGCTGCGCATTCCGCTGGCGGCCATGGCGAACGGCATGGCGCCGGGCATGTTCGCGCGGGTGTGGCTGCCGTCCGCCGCGTCCACTTCAGGCGCACGCCTGGTCGTGCCGCTGTCTGCGATCGTGCGCCATGCCGAGATGAACGCCCTGTACGTCGTCGATGCCAAGGGCAAGCCGATGCTGCGCCTGGTGCGGCTGGGCCGAGTGCAGGGCGACCAGGTGGAAGTGCTGGCTGGCGTATCGGCTGGCGAGCAGGTTGCACTCGACCCGCGGGCCGCGGTGCGGATGCCTTGAGGACAGACACGTGAAACCGACCCTGGGCCTGTCGGGCCGCATCGCCGCCTTTTTCCAGTCGGCGCAGATCACGCCGCTGCTGGCGCTGGTGGCGCTGCTGCTCGGCATCTTCGCCGTGCTCGTCACGCCGCGCGAGGAAGAGCCGCAGATCAACGTCACCATGGCCAACGTGTTGATTCCCTTCCCAGGGGCGTCGGTGCGCGACGTGGAGCAGATGGTCGCCGCGCCGGCCGAGCAGGTGCTGTCGCAGATCTCCGGCGTCGAGCACGTGATGTCGGTGTCGCGGCCCGGCATCGCTGTGGTCACGGTGCAGTTCAAGGTCGGCGTGCCGCGCCTGGACGCGCTGGTGCGCCTGTACGACACCGTCAACTCGAATGCCGACTGGCTGCCGCGCGGGCTGGGCGTGCTCGACCCGCTCGTCAAGCCCAAGGGCATCGACGATGTACCGATCGTCACGCTGACGCTGTTCAACCCCGGCGGCACGCTCGGCGCCTTCGATCTGGAGCGCGTGGCGCACAGCATCGAGGCCGACCTGAAACGCGTGCCCGGCACGCGCGAGGTAACCACCATCGGTGGGCCGGGTCGCGCCGTGCGCATCGAGATCGATCCGGCGCGCATGGCCAGCAGCGGCGTGACCGTGGCCGAACTGCGCGCTGCGCTGCAGTCGGCCAACCTCGGTCTGCCGGTGGGCGAACTGCTGGCCGGCAACACGGCGGTGGCGGTGGAGTCGGGCCCCTTCCTGAAGGATGCGCAAGAGGTTGGCGCGCTGGTGGTCGGCGTGCACGACGGCAAACCCGTGTTCCTGCAGGACGTGGCCGCGGTGCATGACGGGCCACTGCCGGCAGCGCGCTATGTCTGGCACGGCGTCGCCGGTGAAAACGGCAAGGCCGGCGAAGAGTTCGCTGCCGTGACGATCAGCATCACCAAGAAGGCCGGTGAGAACGCCATCGACGTGGCCGACGCAGTGATGCGGCGCGTGGACAGCCTGCGCAACACCGTGATACCGAACGACGTGCAGGTGGTGGAGACGCGCAACTACGGCGCCACCGCCAACGACAAGGCGATCAAACTGATCCAGAAGCTGCTCTTCGCCACTGCAGCGGTGGTGGCACTGGTGTTCATTGCGTTGGGCCGGCGCGAGGCGGCCATCGTCGGCAGCGCGGTCATCCTGACGCTGACGGTGACGCTGTTCGCGTCCTGGGCCTGGGGCTTCACGCTGAACCGCGTGTCGCTGTTCGCGCTGATCTTCTCCATCGGCATCCTGGTGGACGACGCCATCGTGGTGGTGGAGAACATCCACCGCCACCAGCAGCTGCACCCCGACAGGACGCTGGCGCAGATCATCCCCGGCGCGGTCGATGAAGTCGGCAGCCCGACCATCCTGGCGACGCTGACGGTCATCGCGGCGCTGCTGCCGATGGCCTTCGTGTCCGGCCTGATGGGCCCGTACATGAGCCCGATCCCGATCAACGCCAGCATGGGCATGGTGCTGTCGCTGGCCATCGCCTTCGTCGTCACGCCCTGGTTGGCGCGCATCTGGATGAAGGCGGCGCCGGCCCACGCCGTGACGCACGGCCTGTCGGCCAGGCTGGCGCCGCTGTTCCGCGCCATCTTCCGGCCTCTGCTCGACGATCGGCGCGGCGGCCGCAACCGCCTGCTGCTCGGCATGGGCGTATTGGTGCTGATCGGCCTGTCGGTGCTGCTGCCGGTGCTCGGGCTGGTGCAGCTGAAGATGCTGCCCTTCGACAACAAGTCCGAGTTCCAGGTGGTCGTCGACATGCCTGCCGGCACGCCGGTGGAAAAGACTGCCGCGGTGTTGCGCGAGCTCGGTGCGCATTTGGCCACGCTGCCTGAGGTGATCAACTACCAGGCCTACGCCGGCGCGGCGGCGCCGATCAACTTCAACGGCCTGGTGCGTCAGTACTACCTGCGCAGCGGCGGTGAGGTCGGCGATATCCAGGTCAACCTGGTGGACAAGCACCACCGCAGCGAGCAGAGCCATGCCATCGCCACGCGCGTCAGACCGGCGCTGCAGGCCATCGGCCAGCGCCACGGCGCCAACGTCAAGGTGGTCGAAGTGCCGCCCGGCCCGCCGGTGCTGTCGCCGCTGGTGGCTGAAATCTATGGCCCCGACGCCGCAGGACGGCGCGAGGTGGCCAAGGCAGTGCGCGCGGTGTTTGCAAAGACCGACGGCGTGGTGGACATCGACGACAGCAGCATCGCCGATGCGCCGAAGACGCTGCTGCTGGTGGACCGGCGCAAGGCCGCGATGCTGGGTGTGGCGCAGCAGCAGATCGTCGGCACGTTGCGTGCCGGCCTGGCCGGCGAGGCGGCAGCCTACCTGCACGACCAGAGCAAGTTCCCGGCGGCGGCGACGATCCAGTTGCCGGCCGACCTGCATGGCGATCTGGACGCGCTGCTGCAGTTGACGGTGCGCGGTGCCGACGGCCGCCTGATCGCGATCCGCGAAATGGTGACGGTGAGCGACACGCTGCGCGAGCAGCCGGTCCATCACAAGGACCTGCTGCCGGTGAACTTCGTCGTCGCCGACATGGCTGGTGCGGTGGACAGCCCGCTGTACGGCATGTTCAAGATGCGCAGCGAGGTCGGTGCGATCGCGACGCCGGGCGGCGGCACCTTGGCCGAAGCCTTCATCCGCCAGCCCGACGACCCGTACCGCGGCTACACCGTCAAGTGGGACGGCGAATGGCAGATCACCTACGAGACCTTCCGCGACATGGGCGCAGCCTATGCCGTAGGCTTGATCCTGATTTACCTGCTGGTGGTGGCGCAGTTCGGCAGCTACCTGACGCCGCTGATTATCATGGCACCCATCCCGCTGACCCTCATCGGTGTGATGCCCGGCCATGCGCTGCTGGGTGCGCAATACACGGCCACCAGCATGATCGGCATGATCGCGCTGGCCGGCATCATCGTACGCAATTCGATCCTGCTGGTGGACTTCATCAATCTGCAGGTGCGCGATGGTGTGCCCTTCAAGGACGCAGTGGTGAATTCGGCCATCACGCGCTCGCAGCCCATCCTGCTGACCGGCCTGGCCGCGATGCTCGGCGCCTTCTTCATCCTCGACGACCCGATCTTCAACGGGCTGGCGATCTCGCTGATCTTCGGCATCCTGGTATCCACGCTGTTGACGCTGGTGATCATTCCGTTGCTGTATTTCGTGGCCTATCGCAACCGCATTTCCAAGCTCGTTCCTCAACTCTCTCAAGGAGAAATCGCATGACATCCTGGCAACTCGTTCGCATCTTCGCGGGCATCTTCATCCTGCTGTCGCTGGCGCTGGGCATCCCCGGCAGCCCGGTCTTCGTGAGCCAATGGTGGCTGGCCTTCACCGCCTTCGTCGGCGTCAATCTGCTGCAAAGCGGGCTGACCCGGTGGTGCCTGCTCGAAACCATCATGCGCAAGCTCGGCGCGCGTGCCAGCGCCTGACGGGTCGAGGCATGAGACGCCTGCTCGTCTTGCTCGCCGCGCTGGGCGCGGTGCAGGGCGTCGCCGCGGCCGACCTGGTCGAGGCCTGGCGCGCGGCGCAGGCCAATGACCGCGAGTTCGCTGCCGCACGGGCCGCGCGCGACGCCGGCGCAACGCGGCGCGAGCAAGGCGCCTCGCTGTGGCGGCCGTCGCTGGATTTCAGTGGCACCGTCGGCGTGGCCAACGGCGACACGTCGATCAGCGGGGCACGCTTTTCCGCCCCCGGTTTCGGCACGGTGGACGGCGCCAACTTCGACACCTCGATCAACGGCGGCACCGCCACGCGCTGGGCGCTGCAGGCGCGCCAGCCGCTGTACAGCCCCGAGCGCGACGCCAACAGGCGCCAGCTTGAGCTGTCGGCCGACGTGGCCGATCTGCAGTGGCAGCTGGCCCAGCAAGCGCTGATGCTGCGCACGGCGCAAGGCTACTTCGATGCTGCGCTGGCGGCCGAGTCGCTGCGCGTGCTTCGGCGCCAGCAGCAGTCGGTGGAATCCGCGTTGGTCGAGGCGCGCGACCGCTTCAAGCTCGGCGATGCACCTGTCACCGACACCCACGAGGCTGAAGCGCGCGCCCAGGCGGTGCGTGCCGAAGTGCTGGCAGCTGAATCCCAATTGACGCTGAAGCAAGCAGCACTGAGTGATCTCACCGGCTGGCAAGGCAACGAGTTTTCGTCGCTGGCGCTGCCGGGCGGAGCCGTGCCGCACGACCTGCCGCCGCTGGCCAACTGGCTGACTGACGCAAAGGCCGGCAACCTGCAATTGCGCGTGATCAGCGCCAGCGTCGAAGTGACGCGTCAGGAAGCCGCCAAGTACAAGAGCGAAGTGGCGCCGACGCTGGACCTGGTGGCCAGCCTGGCGCAGGACCGGCTCAGCGGCAGCGGCGACTACGGCTCGGCCTCCAACAGCATGAGCAACGCGCTCATCGGCGTGCAGCTGAACGTGCCGCTGTACAGCGGCGGCTATCGCAGCGCGCGCCGCGACGAGACCCTGCACCTGGCGGACAAGGCCGTGGCCGAAGGCGAGCGGTCGGCGCAGCAGGTAGCACTGAACACGCGTGCCGCCTGGCTGGGACTGACCGTGGGTGCGTCGCGCGTCACCGCGTTGAGCGAAGCGCTGCGCGCCACGCGTTCGCGCCTGGATGCCACGCGCATCGGCCGCCAGGTCGGCGAACGCACGACGCTGGACTTGCTCAACGCCGAGAACGATGCCGCCGCAGCCGAGCTGGCGCTGTTGCAGGCCCGCGTGTCGCTGCTGCTCGACCGCCTGCGACTGGCGTCGCTGGCGGGGCGGCTGGACGAAGACCAACTGCAGCAGGCAAATGCCAGCCTGCTGCGCCCGAACCCGCCGCGCTGAAGTCGTGGCTTGCCCCTCAATCGAAGGAGACTCTCATGACCCATATCGTGATCCTCGGCGCCGGCACTGGCGGCATGCCCGCGGCCTACGAGCTGCGCGAAAAGCTCGACAAGACGCACCGCATCACCGTCGTCAACGCGGTCGACTACTTCCAGTTCGTGCCCTCGAACCCCTGGCTGGCGGTGGGCTGGCGCGACCGCGAAGGCATCACCTTCCCGATCCGTCCTCATCTGGAAAAAAAGGGCATCGATTTCGTCGCGCAGCGCGTGGCGCGAATCGACGCCGAAGGGAACGCACTGGAGCTGCAGGACGGCAGCCGTCTGGCCTACGACTACCTGGTCGTCACGACCGGGCCGAAGCTGAGCTTCGACGAAGTACCCGGTGCCGGCCCCGAAGGCCACACGCAATCGATCTGCCTGGTCGACCATGCCGAAAGGGCCTTCGAAAGCTACCAGGCGTTCGTCAAGAATCCCGGCCCGGCGATCATCGGCGCGATGCCGGGGGCGTCGTGCTTCGGCCCGGCCTACGAGTTCAGCTTCATCTTCAACACCGACCTGAAGCGACGCAAGCTGCGCCACAAGGTGCCGATCACCTACGTCACCAGCGAGCCCTACATCGGCCACCTGGGGCTGGGCGGCGTGGGCGACAGCAAGTCGATGCTGGAAAGCGAGTTCCGCAACAACGACATCAAGTGGATCTGCAACGCCAGGGTGACCAAGGTCGAGGCCGACAAGATGTTCGTCACCGAACTCGATGAGCAAGGCGCGGTGAGGAAGGAACACGAACTGCCCTTCAAGTACAGCATGATGCTACCGGCCTTCAAGGGCGTGGATGCGGTGGCGGCCGTGGAAGGGCTGTGCAACCCGCGCGGTTTCGTGCTCATCGACGAGTACCAGCGCAGCAAGAAGTACCGCAACATCTTCGCGGCCGGAGTGTGCGTGGCCATTCCTCCCGTCGAAGCCACGCCGGTGCCCACCGGCGCGCCGAAGACCGGCTACATGATCGAGACCATGGTCACGGCCATCGTGCACAACATCGCCGCCGACATCGCCGGGCAGCCGGCCGATACCAAGGCCACCTGGAACGCGATCTGCCTGGCCGACATGGGCGACACCGGCGCGGCCTTCGTCGCGTTGCCGCAGATCCCGCCGCGCAACGTCAACTGGTTCAAGAAGGGCAAATGGGTGCACCTGGCGAAGATCGCCTTCGAAAAGTACTTCATGTACAAGATGAAGAACGGCAGCTCGGAACCGGTGTACGAGAAATACGTGCTCAAGCTGATGGGCATCAGTAAGCTCGAACATTGACGCCGGAGCGCAGAACACCGATGAAGCCCGCGCACGGGCATGGCGACCCGGCGCGCGGCGAGTCGTCGCGCAAGCAGTCAGTCCCCTCAGCCTCGACGCGGCGCCCGGTCCCTGCAGTGACTCAGCCGACCGGGCCCAAGCCGATCGGTGCGGGCAGCAGGTTGACGATGCGCGAGAACAGGTTGCGGTACTCCCGTTCCGGCTCATGGCCGGTGAGCGGATCACGGTTGGCGCCGAAGGCCTCGTCGAGCTCGGCCCAGTCCGGCGCCGTCAGCACCCTCTCGGCCAGGGGCAACACCTGCGCTTCTTCGAGCATCATGTGCTCGAGGTAGAAATCGACGTACTGCTGCGCCGCGCGCTCGAAGGCCTCACGCCGCGACTCACCCAGCATCTCGAAGGCTAGCAGGCTGTGCTCCAGATCGCGTATCGCCCGCTCGCCATCGGCATGGTCATGGTCCAGGCGATCGAGCAGCGCCGCGGCCTCGCCGCTGCGCGCGCGCAACTTCGGAAACAGCCCTTGCGATTCCTTCAGATGGTGGCGCTTCTCGGGAAACTCGTCCACGTAGAACAACATCGCGCGAAGGGCGCCGAAGTCCGGCAGCGTGCCTTGGCGGCGATGCTGTTGCAGCAGCAACAGGATCGACCGCAGCATCGCCGACAGCGCGGCATGCTCTTCGTGAATGATGCGCAATGCGGCGTGGCTCATGCGTTCCTCTCGCCTTTCCCGATCGGCCTGGCGTAGGCTCGCACCGCATGTCCCTTGCCGCCTTGTTCCAAGTCAAGGCATGGCGGCGCCGCGGTCAGCGACCGCTCATTCGGCCTTGCCGGTGCCGGTCTTTCGGGCGTGCCCCAGGAACACCAGCGCACTCTCGAAGGCCGAGGCGGCAAATGCCAACGCCGCGGCGAAATCCTTGTCCGACAGCGCGCGCGCCGCCGTGTTGCTGCGATAGATGTTGGCAAATTCGCGCTCGCGGCCGGCCTGCACGATCAGCTTGGCCACGCCCAGCGCTTCGAGCGAATTCCAGACCCTGGGGTTGAAGGAGCGCGTCAGCTGCAGCACAAAGGTCACCGGATCGTTGCGGCCCAGGATCGTGGCCATGCGCAGGATGAGCTCGAAGGGCAGGCCGACCTTGCCGCTTTCCACCAGCCGCATGAAAGTAGGGTCTTTCAGATCCAGGGCCTGGCCCAGGTCGTCGAGCGTCAACCCGGCGGCCTCGCGCGCATCGCGCAGCAGCGCCGAGGCCTTGGCCACCGCCGCCTTCGGCCCGGGTCGCGTGACCGATGCGGCGGCCAGGGCCAGCGACATGTCGGCCGCAGTGCCCACGCCGCCGAGCAGGCTGCCGGTCCAGGTGTGCAACTGTCGCGCCAGCGTGCGCACGGCGGCGCCGCCGGCTTGCTGCAGCGTCGGCAGGTCTGGCACCGTGGCGACAGGCTGGACGCGCTTGGTTTGACGTGGGGCGCGCTTGGCGGGCGTGGTCTTCTTGACGGCTCGGGGCATCGCAGCTCTCCTGGTGGCGGGGACGGGACACACCGATGCAAGCATAGCGGCAGGCCCGAGGTGTCAATGTCGGCGCCCGACACCCCGGGGCCAACCTCGATGCGCGCTTGAAAAGCGTGCCGCGGGTGCAATATGCCCATGGATCGCAGGGCCGCCGCCGCCCCGCCACCGCTCAGGCCCCATCTCGATAGAATGAAACATGCCCGAGGAAAAGCCCAATCCGCCTGCACCTGCCCCGGCGGTGCCGCGTCCCGACAGCGGACAAGGCGCGGTCGTGGCCGAACGCAAGGCCGCGCGGACCAAGCCGCCGCGCATGTACCAGGTGCTGATGCTGAACGACGACTACACACCCATGGAATTCGTCGTGATGGTTTTGCAACAGTACTTCCAGCGTGATCTGGAAACCGCCACACTCATCATGTTGAAGATTCATCATGAGGGCAAGGCAGTTTGCGGCGTCTATCCCAAGGACGTCGCCGCAACGAAGGTGGAGTTGGTGGTGGCCGCGGCCAGGAAGGTCGGGCACCCTTTGCAGTGCACTATGGAGGCCGCATGATTGCGCAAGAACTGGAAGTCAGCCTGCACATGGCCTTCGTCGAGGCGCGCCAGCAGCGGCACGAGTTCATCACCGTCGAGCATCTGCTGATGGCGCTGCTGGACAACCCTTCGGCCGCTGAAGTGCTGCGCGCCTGCGCCGCCAACATCGACGACCTGCGCAAGAGCCTGGTCACCTTCGTGAAGGAAAACACGCCCACCGTCTCCGGCACGGAAGAAGTGGATACGCAGCCGACGCTCGGCTTCCAGCGTGTGATCCAGCGCGCCATCATGCATGTGCAAAGCACCGGCAGCGGCAAGAAGGAAGTCACTGGCGCGAATGTGCTGGTGGCGATTTTCGGCGAGAAGGATTCGCATGCGGTCTATTACCTGCATCAGCAGGGCGTGACGCGGCTGGACGTGGTCAACTTCATCGCCCATGGCATCAAGAAGAGCGACCCGCCCGAGCCTTCGAAGTCGAGCGAGAGCGGTGGTGGCGAGGCCGAGAAGGACGACGCCACCGATGCCAAGGGCTCGCCGCTGGACCAGTTCACGCAGAACCTGAACCAGTTGGCACGCGACGGCAAGATCGATCCTCTGATCGGCCGCGAGCATGAAGTCGAGCGCGTCATTCAGGTGCTGTGCCGGCGGCGCAAGAACAACCCGCTGCTGGTCGGTGAGGCCGGTGTCGGCAAGACCGCCATTGCCGAGGGCCTGGCCTGGCGCATCACGCAAAACGACGTGCCCGAGATCCTGGCCGCGTCCACCGTCTATTCGCTCGACATGGGCGCGCTGCTTGCCGGCACCAAGTACCGCGGGGACTTCGAGCAGCGGCTCAAGGGTGTGCTCAAGCAGTTGAAGGACCAGCCCAACGCAGTGCTTTTCATCGACGAGATCCATACCTTGATCGGTGCCGGTGCGGCGTCGGGTGGCACGCTGGACGCCAGCAATCTGCTCAAGCCGGCGCTGTCCACCGGCGCGATGAAGTGCATCGGCGCCACCACCTTCACTGAGTATCGCGGCATCTTCGAAAAGGACGCGGCGTTGTCGCGGCGATTCCAAAAGATCGACGTGATCGAACCGTCGGTGGAGCAAACCATCGAGATCCTGAAGGGCCTGAAGTCGCGCTTCGAAGAGCACCACAGCGTGAAGTACGCCGTCGGCGCGCTGCAGGCGGCGGCCGAGCTTTCGGCCAAGTACATCAACGACCGGCACCTGCCCGACAAGGCCATCGACGTCATCGACGAGGCCGGCGCGGCGCAGCGCATCCTGCCGAAGAACAAGCAGAAGAAGACCATCACCCGCACCGAGGTCGAGGAGATCGTCGCCAAGATCGCGCGCATCCCGCCGGCGAGCGTGTCCAGCGACGACCGTGGCAAGCTGAAGACGCTGGATCGCGATCTGAAGAGCGTGGTCTTCGGCCAGGAACCGGCGATCGAGGCCCTGGCCGCGGCGATCAAGATGGCTCGCTCGGGCCTGGGCAAGGAAGAGAAGCCGATCGGCTCGTTCCTGTTCAGCGGCCCGACCGGCGTGGGCAAGACCGAAGTCGCCAAGCAATTGGCCTACATCCTGGGCATCGAGCTGATCCGCTTCGACATGTCGGAGTACATGGAGCGGCATGCGGTCAGCCGGCTGATCGGCGCGCCGCCGGGCTATGTCGGTTTCGATCAGGGTGGGCTGCTGACCGAGGCCATCAGCAAGAAGCCGCACGCGGTGCTGCTGCTCGACGAGATAGAGAAGGCGCACCCAGACGTCTTCAACGTGCTGCTGCAGGTCATGGACCACGGCACGCTGACCGACAACAACGGGCGCAAGGCCGATTTCCGCAGCGTCATCATCGTCATGACCACCAATGCCGGCGCCGAAGCGCTGAACAAGGCTTCGATCGGGTTCACCAACTCGAAACAGCTGGGCGACGAGATGGCCGACATCAAGCGGCTGTTCACGCCCGAGTTCCGCAACCGGCTGGATGCGATCGTCTCCTTCCGCGCGCTGGACGAGGACATCATCCTGCGCGTGGTGGACAAGTTCCTGCTGCAGCTGGAAAGTCAGTTGGTGGAAAAGAAGGTCGAGGCGACTTTCAGCGACACGTTGCGCAAGCACCTGGCGAAGAAGGGCTTCGACCCGCTGATGGGTGCGCGGCCGATGCAACGCCTGATCCAGGACACGATCCGCCGAGCGCTGGCCGACGAGTTGCTGTTCGGCCGGCTGGTCGATGGCGGCCGCCTCAGCGTGGATGTCGATGACAAGGGCGAAATCCAGCTCGACATCCAGCCGCCGAAAAAGAGCGACAAGCCCAAGGCCGAAACCACGGCGGCCTGATTGCCGCTTTCAGCCGGACTTGGCCGCCGGGTCTTGCTTGAAGTAGTCGGCCAGCAACCCGTACCAGGCCGGCAGCTCGGCCGCCAGACCTTGCGGCACGACGAAAAACGACTCGGACGAGACCGCGAAAAACTCCTCCGGACTCTCGGCGCCGTAGGGGTCGAGAACCGAGGCGCGGCCGGCATCGATGCGCCTGCAGAAGCGGGCGTGGCTGGCCTTCAGCACCATCTGCCAATGCTGGCGCGCCGCGGCCGTCGGTAGCGGCGGCATGCCGTCGGTGACACCGTCGCTCATGTCGAGCACATGGGCAAACTCGTGCACCACCACGTTGTAGCCCCAGACCGCACTTTCACCGGCTTCGCGCACGTCGCGCCACGACAGCATCACCGGCCCGCCTTCCATGGCCTCGCCGGACAGGACATCATCGTATTCGTGGACCAGGCCTGCCTCGTCCATCACCTCGCGCCGCACCCTCACCTCGTCGGGCTGGACGACGATGCCAACGAACCCGTCATAGGCCTGAAGGCCCAGGCGCAACACCGGCAGGCAGGCTTGTGCGGCGATGGCCACTGCCATGTCGTCGCTGACCTGCAGGCCGTGGGCCCCGCTGAACTCCTTGCGGTCGAGGAACAGGCTGGCCTGGCGCCGCAGTTCGGTCAGGTCGTCGGCATTGCGTCGCGCCAGGAAGGGATAGCGCTGCAGCGTCAGCGACCAGAGGGCTTGCGGAATCGCGCGCCGTGCCAGCGCGCGTTGTTCACGGCGCTGGCGCAGCCGGTCCCACCAGCGCAGCGTCACAGTGGCTGCAAGGCGTCGGACAAAGCCAGCCGCGTGAGTCCGTCGCGGCGCAGGCGCAGCACTTCGGCGCGCGGCGTGTCGCCATCGAGGTCCCAGTCGCTGAGCACCAGCCTGTCGAAACCCGGTGCCAGCGCCGAGTCACCCGGTCGATGGGTGTGGCCATGCAGCAATCGCGTTGCGCCGGCGGCGCGCAGGCAAGTCACGGCCTCGTCGGCGTCGATGTCCGCCCAACCGCCGGGGGAGGGGGCTTTTGCCGGCTGGCTTCGCTGGCGTGGCGGATGCCGGCGCCCATCTTCACGCGCTCGGCCAGGGGCCGCGCCAGGAAGTCGCGCTGTGTGGCCGGGTTGCGCGTCCAGGCGCGGAACTGCTGATAGGGCAGGTCGGCCAGGCATAGCGCATCGCCATGGCTCAGCAGCAGTTCGTGCTGCCAGGCCCGCAACAGGGTCGGGTCGTTCAGGAACTGCACGCCGATGCCTTGCAGCAGTTGCGATGTGAGCAGGAAGTCGCGGTTGCCGACCATCAGCGCCACGGCGCACCGACCTGCGCTATCGGCCAGTACATCGATACATTGCCGCTCGAAGTCGAGCTGCACCGCGTCCGAACCCGGCCAGAACTCGAACAGGTCGCCGAGGATCAACACCGCGTCGGCCGGCGTGCCGCGCATGTGGGCGGCCCAGCCCTCGAAGGTGCGAGGCAACGCGGCGCCGAGGTGCAGATCGGAAATGAAGTCGATCGCCGCCCACGACGCCGGTGCCGACCAGACGCTAGCCGGTGGCAGCGCGCTGGCGACGGCGCTCATCGTTCAGGCCAGGCGAATCAGCTGACCTCGACCGCGCGCACGATGGTCACCGCCTCGACGGGCACATCGCTGTGTCCGCCGCGGTTGCCGGTGCGCACCTTTTCGATCGCGTCCACCACCTCAGTGCCCTGCACGACGCGGCCGAAGACGGCGTAACCCCACCCCTGCGCCGATTCGGCCGTGAAGTCGAGGAAGGCGTTGTCCGCCGCATTGATGAAGAACTGCGACGTGGCACTGTGGGGCGCCGAGGTGCGCGCCATGGCCAGCGTGTAGCGCTTGTTCTTCAGGCCGTTGTTGGCTTCGTTCTGGATGGCTGCGGCGGTGGGCTTCTGGCTCATCTGCGCATCGAAGCCGCCGCCCTGCAGCATGAAGCCCTTGATGACGCGGTGGAACACCGTGCCGTCGTAGTGCCCCTTGCGCACATAGTCCAGGAAGTTCTGAGTGCAAAGCGGCGCGTTCTCGTCATCGAGTTCGATGCGCATCGTGCCGGCGCTGGTTTCCATCTCCACGGTCTTGGTCACTTCATTCTCCTAAGCTGGCCTTGCGAATGATCACCGGCGTGGCCGGCACGTTCTGGTGCGGACCCTTGCTGCCTGTGGGCACGGCAGCGATCTTGTCCACCACGTCCATGCCGGACACCACCTTGCCGAACACCGCATAGCCGTTGCCGTCGGGTGAACTGGCGGCATCGAGGAAGGCGTTGTCCTTCAGGTTGATGAAGAACTGTGCGGTGGCCGAACTGGGATTGCTGGTGCGCGCCATGGCGACGCTGCCACGCGCATTGTTCAGACCGTTCTTGCTTTCCAGCGCGATCGGTGCGCGGGTCGGCTTCTCGCTCATCTCGGCGGTCATTCCGCCGCCCTGAATCATGAAATTCGGGATGACGCGGTGAAACACCGTGCCGTCGTAGTGGCCCGCTTTGACGTACTCGACGAAGTTGGCCACCGTCTTCGGCGCCTTGGCGGCATCGAGTTCAACGACGATCTCGCCCAGACTGGTGTCCAGACGCACCTTCTGCGCCCAGGCGGGAAGGGCAGCGCACAGCGCCAGGCCCAAGGCGCAGGCAGCGCCTGGCATGGTCTTGCAGATTCGAGTCAGGGTCATGGTCATCAGCTGGCTTTGCACATCGATTGAAAGGGGCGCAGTCTAGCGCTGGCGGCGCGCCGGGTTCTCGGTCACCGACTTCGGCACGACGGCGTCGACTTTCTTCAGCTTGCGCAGCAACTTGGCATCTTCACCCTTGCTTTGCACTTCGGCCGCCTCCCAGGCCTGCACGGCCAGCGCCATATAGACATCGCCCAGGTTCTCGCGCGCGCGCAGGTGGTGCGGATCGTTGCGCAGCGCGCTTTGCAGTGCCGTCAACGCGTCCTGCAATTGGCCCGACGATGCATACAGCACCGCCAGGTTGTTGTACGGATCGGCCAGCTCGGGAAAGTCCTGGGTCAATGACACATAGACCTCGATCGCCTCGGGCTTGCGCCCCAGGTCGGTGAGCATCACGCCCTTGAGAAAGCGGATCTGCGCCGCGCGAGGCTGCGCGGCGATGGCGGCATCGGCACGCTGCAACGCCTGCTCGACCTTGCCATCGTGGTACAGCGCCTCGATGTCTTTCAACTCGTCGGCGCGAGCGACGCCAGAGCAAGCCAAGACCAGCACCAGCGCGGTGCACAGCGAGCGGACCGACATCGTCAGAGGGGTGGCAATAGCGCGGGGCGAGGACAAGAAGCCAGCGACGCGACGCAGGTTGGCGCAAGGCCCGCCGCTATACTGATTCGATTGTAGCCATGCGCTCTCGTCGCCCCAGCGCGCACGTGCCAGCGGCACCGTTGGCTCACCCCCCCGCCCCATGCCGCCATGTCCTTGCGCCTGCACAACACGTTGACCCGCCACACGGCAACCTTTACGCCGATCACCCCCGGCGAGGTGCGCATGTATGTCTGCGGCATGACGATCTACGACCTGTGTCACATGGGTCACGCGCGCATGATGATGGCCTTCGACGTCATCTATCGCTGGCTGCTGGAGCTGGGCTACAAGGTGATCTATGTGCGCAACATCACCGACATCGAGGACAAGATCATCCGGCGCGCCATCGAGCGTGGCATCTCGATCCGCGCGCTGACCGATCAGATGATCGAGGCCATGCGCCGCGACATCGGTGCGCTCGGCATCCTGCCGCCGACGCATGAGCCCCGTGCCACCGAATACGTCGGGCAGATGCTCGATCTGATCGGCGCGCTCGAAGACAAGGGCCTGGCCTATCGCGCCGACAACGGCGACGTCAACTTCGCGGTGCGCAGGTTTCCGGGCTACGGCAAGTTGTCGGGCAAGTCGATCGACGAGTTGCGCGCGGGCGAGCGCGTCGCCGTGCTCGACGGCAAGCTCGACCCGCTCGACTTCGTGCTGTGGAAGTCGGCCAAGGCCGACGAGCCGCGCCGATGCCCAATGGCCGAGCGGCTACGGCCCCGGGCGGCCGGGCTGGCACATCGAATGCTCGGCGATGAGTTGCGCGCTGCTGGGCGAGCATTTCGACATCCACGGCGGCGGCATGGACCTGCAGTTCCCGCACCATGAAAACGAGATCGCGCAGAGCGAAGGCGCCAGCGGCGAGCCCTTCGTCAACTGTCTGGCTGCACAACGGCTTCCTCAACGTCGACAACGAGAAGATGTCCAAGTCACTGGGCAACTTCTTCACCATTCGCGACGTGCTGGCAGCGTTACGACGGCGAGACGCTGCGCTTTTTCATGCTGCGCACGCACTACCGCAGCCCCTTCAATTTCAGCGACGCGCAACCTCGACGACGCGCGTGCCGCTTTGAGCCGGCTGTACACCGCGCTCGACGGCATCGATGTGCCGCGAGCAGCCGCTCGACTGGACGCTGCCGCAGGCCGCCGCGTTTCGCGCGGCAATGGACGACGACTTCAACACGCCGCTGGCGCGCTGGCCGTGCTGTTCGATCTGGCCAGCGAGCTGAACCGCTCCCGCGCGCCGCACACTGCCGCGCTGCTCAAAGGCCTGGGCGAGGTGCTGGGCGTGTTGCAGCAGGCGCCGCGCGCGTTCCTGCAAGGCGGCGCCGACGCTGGACGACGCCAGCATCGCAACGGCAGATCGACGCGCGCGCCGCCGCCAAGCAGGCGCGGGACTTCGCCGCCGCCGACCGCATCCGCGACGAGCCTGGCCGAGCACGGCGTGATGCTGAAGGATTCGGCCGCACGGCACGACCTGGGTCAAGGCATGACGCGGCCTGGTCCGGCGCATTGACCGCCATGTCCAAGAGCGCTGCGAACGGCGTGACGCCGGACTACTGGGACGACGCCTGCAAGCATCTGGCGCGGCGCGACCGCGTCATGAAGAAGCTGATCCCGCGTTTCGGCGAGGCGCGTCTGCAAAGCCGTGGCGACGCGTTCACCACGCTGGCGCGATCGATCGTCGGCCAGCAGATCTCGGTCAAGGCCGCGCAATCGGTGTGGGACCGCCTGCTGACGCTGCTGGGCTCGCCGTCGAGCAGGCTGGCCCCTGCCGCGGTGCAGGCGCATGGCCGCCTGGCGCATTGCGCGAGGCCGGCCTGTCGCTGCGCAAGGCCGAATACCTGCTCGATCTGGCGCAGCATTTCGGCAACGGCACGGTGCACGTGCGAGCAATGGCAGCCAGATGGACGACGAGGCCATCATCGACGAACTGGTGGCCATCCGCGGCATCGGCCGCTGGACGGCCGAGATGTTCCTGATCTTCCACCTGATGCGGCCCGAACGTGCTGCCGCTGGACGACCTGGGCCTGCTCAAGGGCATCAGCCTGAACTACTTCAGTGGCGAGCCGGTGTCGCGCGCCGAGGCACGCGAAGTCGGCGACGCCTGGGCGCCGTTCCGCTCGGTGGCCACCTGGTACATCTGGCGCAGCCTGGATCCGCTGCCGGTAGACTACTGATCGCCATGTAGCGAAACGCCACTTCCTGGAGTTCGAGCAGCCGATCGCCGAACTCGATTCGAAGATCGAGGAACTGCGCTACGTGCAGAACGAATCGGCGGTCGACATCTCCGACGAGATCGAACGGCTCGGTCAGCAAGAGCCAGCAGCTGACCAAGGACATCTACGCCAGCCTGACGCCGTGGCAGGTGACGCAGATCGCGCGCCACCCGCAGCGGCCCTACACGCTGGACTACGTCAACGAGATCTTCACCGACTTCCAGGAACTGCACGGCGACCGGCACTTCGCCGACGACCAGTCCATCGTCGGCGGCCTGGCGCGCTTCAACGGCCAGGCCTGCATGGTGCTGGGCCACCAGAAGGGCCGCGACACCAAGGAGCGCGGCGCTGCGCAACTTCGGCATGTCGCGGCCCGAGGGCTATCGCAAGGCCCTGCGCCTGATGAAGCTGGCCGAGAAGTTCGGCCTGCCGGTGTTCACCTTCGTCGACACGCCCGGCGCCTATCCCGGCATCGGCGCCGAAGAGCGCGGCCAGTCCGAGGCCATCGGCCGCAACATCTTCGAGATGGCGCAGCTCGAGGTGCCGATCATCGTCACCATCATCGGCGAAGGCGGCTCGGGCGGCGCGCTGGCGATCAGCGTCGGCGACCAGGTGCTGATGCTGCAGTACTCGGTCTATTCGGTGATCTCGCCCGAGGGCTGCGCGTCGATCCTGTGGAAGACCGCCGAGCGTGCCGCCGATGCGGCCGAAGCGCTGGGCATCACCGCGCACCGCCTGAAGGCGCTGGGCGTGATCGACAAGATCGTCAGCGAGCCGGTGGGCGGCGCGCACCGCGACGCGCAAGCGGATGGCGCGTCACCTCAAGCGCGGCGCTGAACGACGCGCTGCGCCAGGTGCTCGACCTGAAGCCGAAGGAACTGCTGCAGCGGCGCTACGAGCGCCTGCAGGCCTACGGCCGCTTCAACGACACCAAGGAGCGCTGAAGCCGTGGCGCGCGGGCGCCTGCCGACGGCCGGGCCCAAGCGCGCATCGCCGTGGCCGTCAGCGGCGGGCGCGATTCCACCGCGCTGCTGGCACTGCGACGGCACGCCTGGCGGCCGAGCAGCGGCCAGCTTCAGGTGCGTGCGCTGCATGTGCACCATGGCCTGATGCCCGAGGCCGACGACTGGCTGCGGCACTTGCGACGCGCAGGCCGGCGCTGGGCCGCCGGCGGCCTGCCCGTCGAGCTGCAGCGGCGCCGATTGAGCGGCGCGCCGGCGCGCGGCGACAGCGTCGAAGCCTGGGCGCGCACGCGGGCGCTACGCCGCACTGGCCGCGATGGCGCAGCGAGCACGGCTGCGACCTGGTGCTGCTGGCCCACCACCGCCGCGACCAGGCCGAGACGTTCCTGCTGCAGGCCCTGCGCGGTGCCGGCCCGGCCGGGCTGGCGGCGATGCCGCGCGCAGGCCGAGCGCGACAGGCATCACCTGGGCGCGGCCCTGGCTGGCGCAGCCGCGCGAGGCGATCGAGGCCTATGTCCGGCGCCACCGGCTTGCGCTACGTCGACGACCCCAGCAACGACGACACCGCGCTTCGCGCGCAACCGCCTGCGGCACGCGGTGTGGCCGGCGCTGATCGACGGCTTTCCCGATGCCGGACGACCGCGCTCGGCGCCGGCGCCGCGCGCGCCCAGGAAGCAGCCGGCTGCCTGCGACGAGATGGCAGCCATGGACCTGCAGGCGCTGCCGCGCCGAAGCAGGGCATTGCTGCTGAGCCGCGTGGCTGGCGCTGTCCGCAGCCCGGCGTGCCAACCTGCTGCGCGCACTGGCTGCGGCCTGGTCCGATGCGCGGCGTGCCCGACAGCCTGGTCGGCCGGCTGCTTGCGGAACTGCCCGCATGCCGCGAGCCGCGCGCTGGCCATCGCCGGCGGCGAGTTGCGGCTGCACCGACGGCCGCGCTCGGCGATGCCGGACGGCTCGACGGCGCGACCCGACGCGCCGGCGGCGTCACGTGCCGATCGACCTGCAGCCGGCCCGGCCGCGTCGAGCTGCCGGCCTGGCAGGGGACGTTCGAAATGGTCGCCGCGTCGGCGCAGGGCGGCCTGTCGCCCGAGCGCCTGGCTTGCATGCGAACTGCGCGCACGCAGCGGCGGCGAGCGCTTCCAGGCGGCACCGCGAGGCTCGCCGCGCGGCTTGAAGAAGCAGTTCCAGGCGCCGGCGTGCCGGCCTGGGCGCGCGCGGGCCCGCTGCTCTATGCGCAGCGGCCAGCTGCTGTATCGTGCCCGGGCTGGGCATCGATGCGCGGCGCTCGCTGCGCCGGGCCGCCCAGCTGGGCTTGCGCTGGTTGCCTTGCGGCCTGACGCCGAGGGCGGGCCCGCCGGTCGATCCGAGCCGTCGCACCGTTAAAATCCGCGGTTTGCTGCGCGGCTCGCGTGTGCTTGCACTGCATTCCGCCTCGACGCGACATGGCACTCATCGTTCACAAGTACGGCGGCACCTCGATGGGCTCGACCGAGCGCATCCGCAACGTCGCCAAGCGCGTGGCCAAGTGGGTCACGCGCCGGCCACCAGATGGTCGTCGTGCCGTCGGCGATGAGCGGCGAGACCAACCGCCTGCTCGGCCTGGCCAAGGACCTGGCGCCCGAGGCACAGACGCCGCAGTCGCTGCGCGAACTGGACCTGATCGCCGCCACCGGCGAACAGGTGTCGGTGGGCCTGCTGGCGCTGGCGTTGCAGGCCGAGGGCCTGCAGGCGGTCAGCTACGCCGGCTGGCAGGTGCCGATCCGCACCGATTCGGCCTACACCAAGGCCCGCATCAGCGCATCGACGACGCGCGGGTGCGCGCCGATCTGGCCGGCGGGCAAGGTGGTCATCATCACCGGCTTCCAGGGCATCGACGAGCAAGGCCACATCACGACGCTGGGCCGCGGCGGCTCCGACACTTCGGCCGTGGCCGTGGCCGCGGCGATGAAGGCGGACGAGTGCCTGATCTACACCGACGTCGACGGCGTCTACACCACCGACCCGCGCATCGTGCCCGAGGCGCGGCGGCTGCAGACCATCAGCTTCGAGGAAATGCTGGAAATGGCCAGCCTGGGCTCGCAAGGTGCTGCAGATCCGCTCGGTCGAGTTCGCCGGCAAGTACCGCGTGCCGCTGCGCGTGCTGTCGAGCTTCACGCCCTGGGACATCGACCTCGACCGAGGAAGCCGCCTCCGGCACCCTGATCACCTTCGAGGAAGACGAAAAGATGGAACAAGCCGTCGTGTCGGGCATCGCGTTCAACCGCGACGAGGCCAAGATCACCGTCGTGGGCGTGCCCGACCGGCCAGGCATCGCCTACCAGATCCTGGGCGCCGGTGGCCGACGCCAACATCGACGTCGACGTCATCATCCAGAACGTCTCGCACGGTGGGCGCACCGACTTCTCCTTCACCGTGCAGCCGCAACGACTATCGCGCGCGCGCTGGAGCTGCTGAAGGCCAGCGTGGGCCCAGCGGCCGGCGCGGCCGAGGTGACCGGCGACCCGAAGATCTGCAAGGTGTCGATCGTCGGCATCGGCATGCGCAGCCACGTGGGTGTCGCGAGCAAGATGTTCCGCGCCCTGAGCGAAGAGGGCATCAACATCCAGATGATCACCACCAGCGAGATCAAGACCAGCGTCGTGATCGACGAGAAATACATGGAACTGGCCGTGCGCGCGTTGCACAAGGCTTTCGAGCTGGAGGCGACGCCCGCCGGGCAGGGTGCCGCACAGCGCAGCAGTTAGAATTCACCGTCCTTCTGCGGAGCCGTGACCGAGTGGCCGAAGGTGCTCCCCTGCTAAGGGAGTATGTGGGCAAAACCTGCATCGAGGGTTCGAATCCCTCCGGCTCCGCCAGAACCACGAGCGTCGATTGAGTTGGCCCTGGACTGACTGCACGCAGCGCAAGCCTATTTGGCGGCTGTCAGCGGGCAGCCAGCCGTTGGCTGTATCTTCAGGGTTTGGTGTCCCGAGTTGTCAAGGAGATGAAGATGAGCAAGCGTGATGTCGTGGTTCTGGGTGCGGCGCGGTCCGCAGTAGGCAGTTTCGGTGGCTCGCTGTCCGACATCGAACCGGCGGAATTGGCCGGCACGGTGATGAAGGAAGCGATCAAGCGCTCGGGCGTCGACCCGAAGGCCATCAACTATGTGACCGTGGGCAACACCATTCCCACGGAAAGCCGCTTTCCCTATGTCGCCCGGGTGGCTTCGATCCAGGCCGGTCTGCCGATGGATTCGGTGGCCATGTCGGTGAACCGGCTGTGTTCGTCTGGCCTGCAAGGCATCGTCACGACGGCGCAGAACATCCTGCTCGGCGATTGCGATTACGGCATCGGCGGCGGTGTCGAGGTGATGAGTCGCGGTGGCTACCTGTCGCCGGCCATGCGCACGGGCGCGCGCATGGGTGACACCAAGTTGATCGACATGATGGTGGCCACGTTGACCGACCCCTTCGGCGTCGGTCACATGGGCATCACGGCCGAGAACCTCGCTGCCAAGTGGGGCCTGACCCGGGAGGACCAGGACGCGCTGGCTGTGGAGTCGCACAGGCGCGCCGCGGCGGCCATTGCCGAAGGGCGCTTCAAGTCGCAGATCGTGCCCATCGTCAAGCAAACGCGCAAGGGCGAGGTCACCTTCGACACCGACGAGCATGTCAAGCCGTCGACTTCGATGGAAACCCTGGCCAAGATGAAGCCGGCGTTCAAGAAGGACGGGACGGTCACCGCGGGCAATGCCTCGGGCATCAACGACGGCGCCGCGTTCTTCGTCTTGGCCGATGCAACCGTCGCCGCAGCTGCTGGCCACAAGCCGATGGCCCGGCTTGTCTCGTATGCGGTCGCGGGTGTGCCGAACGAGATCATGGGCGAGGGCCCGATCCCGGCGAGCAAGATGGCGCTTAAGAAAGCCGGCCTGACGCTGGACAAGATGGATGTGATCGAGTCCAACGAAGCTTTTGCAGCGCAGGCGCTGGCAGTGGCGCGCGGGCTCGAACTGGACATGAAGAAGACCAATGTCAACGGCGGCGCGATCGCGTTGGGACATCCGATCGGTTGTTCGGGCGCATTTCTGGCGACCAAGGCGGTTTATGAACTGCATCGCAGCAACGGCAAGTACGCGCTGGTGACGATGTGCATCGGCGGCGGTCAAGGCATTGCCGCGGTGTTCGAGCGACTTTGAGGTCAACGCGAGCGTTTGCTCGCCGAACCAAGGAAAGCGGGCCCCGAACGGCCCGTTTCTTCATCCGTTGTAGGTACCAGCAATAGGTGCCAACGCGCTCGTCGAAGAATCAGGCACTTAGCGCGGGCTGGCGGCCTGGTTGCCAGCATCAACCTGCACGAACGCGCAGCTGCTGTGGCGGATGAAGAAGAATGCTGTCTTGCCGTGTGACAAGCGGCTGGCCGATGGCTCCTATCTGAGTCGCATCTACCCCTCGGAGAAAGACAAGCGGCACCAGACCAACGCGATCCAGGTCAGGGTCATCGAATACCGCCTGGAAGGCGTGGCTGACGCCGAGCCGATCTATCGCTTGGCCACCAGTGTGATGGACACGCAGCAAGGCCCGGCACAGGAGCTGGCTGCGCTGTACCACGAGCGATGGGAGATCGAGACGGCGCTGGACGAGCTCAAGACACACCTGCGCGGCGCCAAGATCGTATTGCGCAGCAAGACCCCCGACCTGGTGCGCCAGGAGTTCTACGGCCTTTTGATGGCCCACTTCGCCGTGCGCGCGCTGATGCACGAAGCGGCGCTGAAAGCGGACGTGGACTGCGACACCTTGTCGTTCATCCACGCCGTGCGCGTCGTCAGGCGCAAACTCCCGGCGTTCAACGCTATTCCCCCCTGTGCAGAGGAAGGCGTTCCATGAGCGCGTGCTCGACGAGATCTTGCAGGAGCGGCTCGCCTGCCGCCGCGGCCGGCGCAATCTGCGCGGCGTCAAACGCAAGATGAGCAACTGGCCGCTT
This sequence comes from uncultured beta proteobacterium, assembly GCA_963837675.1. GTDB lineage: Bacteria > Pseudomonadota > Gammaproteobacteria > Burkholderiales > Burkholderiaceae_C > Rubrivivax. The sequence goes on from CAWIOH010000023.1 coordinate 82,956, forward strand.
CGACGATGTCACGCCAAACCACCGCAGTCAGTGATCATCAATCAGGCAATTCGGATTTTTAAGTGACGAGTATTGGGCCTAGGGCGAAGGCAATCCAGGTTTCTGCAGTCGGCCGGTACCCTGTCATTCGTGATTCGTCGGCCCCTCGACCTTCTCGAACCGAGGTCGCGCCACACCATCGACCTCCACCAGCTCGAAGAACATGTCGAACGGGCGGACCCACATGCCTGTCAGGTTGTAGAGCGGTCGGTACAAGACCATCGGCTCAAGCGTCCCGCTTGGCCCGGGTTTGCGAACAGATGAGGGTCTGGCGAAGGTCCCGGGAAGTTCGTCGTTGGCAGGACCAACTTGGAAGCGTTGGCAGGCTTAGCTTGGGTCGTTGGCAGGGAAAGCTGGTACCGACACCGACATCCGTGAAGCGACGGATGAATCAGCACCGCAGTAGACATAATATACATCGTCGCGCATGCGTGTCTGGCCGCGCCGACGCTGCAACGAGCGCTCCCCCAGCGCTCAGACCGGCTCCCCGGGCAGATCATCGAACACGAAGTCGTCAGATGACGACTCGACGTCCTTGTCGAAGGTCTCGGCGGCCTCAGCCACGGCATGCGGCAGCAGCGGCTTGTCCAGCGGGCGGCACACGCGGCTTTGCAGACGCGCCAGGCGCTCGGAGCTTTCGATCGCCCTGAAGACCGATTGCGGGTCCATCAGCAGCGCAAAGGGGTTGCTGACACGAAGGTGCGGCTGGCTCATCGATGTTCTCCTCGCCGGGATTGGCATGGCTCACTCTATCGATGACACAGCACATGCCCAGTGGGTGGCCGACCATGCCGGCTGTCGGAAACACGCTGACAAGCCTGTCCGCGCCAGTCGGTGTCACTGCAGCAGCGGCAGCAACCAGAACTTCTCGGCGTTGCGCGCCAGGTCGGCAGCACTCAGGTTGCGGTCGTTGAGCCGTTTCTTGTCGGCACCTCGCTGCACCAGCAACTTGACGCTTTCTTCCTCGCCATAGCGAACCGCCATCATCAGCGGCGTGTTGCCATTGGGGGCGACGGCATCGATGTCGCTGCCCTGATCGAGCAGGTAGGCCACCACAGCGACATTCGGTCCGCTGGCCGCGTAGTGCAGCGGCGTCCAGCCCGGGCGTTTGATCCTGGCGCCGCGATCGGCGAGCCTCTTCGTCCAGTCCAGCCGGCCGCGCAGCGCGGCCATCATCACGGCGGTTTCGCCGGCGAAATTGACGGCATCGATCTTCAGGCTCGGGCTGGCCAGCAGCACCTCCGCCACCTGCAGCGATTCCTCGCGCATGGCCAGGAACAGGCCGGTCTGTCCGTATTCACTGAGCGTGTTGGGGTCGAAACCGCGCTCCAGCAGCGCCTGCACGCCGCTGGCGTTGTCCACGTCGACGGCTCTGAAAAAGTCGACATACGCATCGGCGTACGAATATGAAACTCCAATCAGGATAGATAGATACAAAGCACATTTAATGTAGATTCTCACAACAGATCGACTCCTGTGCGGGCGAAAATGCGGGCGAAATTGCGGCGCGTGGCGTCGGCCACCTGCTCGACGTCCAGGCCTTTCAAGCTGGCCAGCGCCGAGGCCACATGCGCCACGTAGGCTGGCTGGTTGGTCTTGCCGCGGTGCGGCACCGGCGCCAGATAGGGGCTGTCGGTTTCGATCAGACAACGCTCCAAGGGCACGCTGCGCGCCACTTGTCGCAGCGCTTCGGCATTCTTGAAACTGATGATCCCTGAAAACGAGATGTCAAAGCCCAAGTCCAGCGCCGCATCGGCCACCTCCTGGGTCTCGGTGAAGCAGTGGAACACACCCCGCACCTGGCCGGCACCCTCCTCGCGCAACAAGGCCAGGGTGTCCTGGCTGGCGCTGCGCGTATGCACCACCAGCGGCAGTCCCGATTCGCGCGCGGCGCGGATGTGTACCCTGAAGCGCTCACGCTGCCAGGCCATCTGCGCGTGGCTACGCCCATTGAGCCGATAGTAGTCGAGCCCGGTCTCGCCGATGGCCACCACCTTGGGCAACGCGGCTCGCTGCAGCAGGCCCTCGACGGTGGGCTCTTCAACGCCTTCGTTGTCCGGATGCACGCCCACGCTGGCCCAGAAGTCATCGTGCGCCAGGGCCAGCGCATGCACGGTGGCAAACTCTTCCAGCGTCGTGCAGATGCACAGCGCGCCAAGCACCTGGGCATCGTGCATCGCGCGGCGGATGTCGGCGATGCGCCCATGCAACTCGGGAAAGCTCAGGTGGCAATGCGAATCGACAAACATGGGCGTGATTGTCACGCCCGGCGGCCTGCCCGCCGCGCTACAGGGTCTGCGTGGGTTTCGACGACGAGATCGTCGTGCCCAGCAGTTCTTCGATCTTCAGCTTCAGCCCGCGTGTCTTCTCGTCGGCGGGGAAACGCACGCCCACGCCCTGGGTGCGCCCGCCCGAGGCGTTGCTGGGGGTGATCCAGGCCACCTTTCCAGCCACCGGGTAGCGTTGCGGGTCGTCGGGCAACGACAGCAGCAGATAGATGTCTTCACCCAAGCGGTACTCGCGCGCCGTGGGCACGAACAGGCCGCCATCGGTCAGCAGCGGAATGTAGGCCGCATACAGCGCGCCCTTTTCGCGAAACACCAACTGGATGACGCTGGGACGGTTCGCCGTCACCACTGCGCCGGCCTGGGCCACGCCCGAGGGCGGCGTGCCGATGCGAGCGGAGGCGCGGTCGTTCATCGCCTCAGTGTAGCCAATGCTCAGGCGCGCCTGGGCACGCGAGTCGTGTCTTCTTGCCAGCATGCGCTGCCTTCGGCAACCAGCGCTTCGGCCAGCAGGCCGTCGTTCCAGGGGTGCTCGTCGTGGCGCGCCACGCGAGCGAGCGTCTTCGCCCAGGCCGACAGCCGCGCCAGGTCGGCCTCAGGCGGGATCGCCGCCGCCGGAAAGTAGCGCGGCGCGCCGCCCGCCGTCCGAACCATGGCGTCGTGGCAGAGTTTCTGCAAGGCATCCAGCAATTGCGGCACCGGCCAGCCATGGAAGGCCGTCGCCCGCCCTTGCGACACGGCGCGCGGCAAAGACGCCCAGAGCGCCGCATCGATGCCCGCGGCGGCGAGAGCTTGCGCGCCGAGCGGCGCACCACCCGCGGCCGCCAACAGAAGCGGTGCGTCGGCCACGCCCCGTTCGGCCAGCCAGCGACTGGCCATTTCGGAGGGCGGAGGCACCAGGCCGATGCGTTGACAGCGGCTGCGCAGCGTTGGCAACAGCAGGGCCGGATCGCGCGTGCCCAGCACCAGCCGCGCGCGGCCCGGCGGCTCTTCCAGTGTCTTCAGCAGCGCGCTGGCGGCCTGCAGGTTCATCGCCTCGGCCGGATGCAGCAGCATCACCTTGGCGCGGCCGCGCGACGAGGTCTGAACCACCCAGTCGATGGCACCGCGCACCTCGCCGATCCTGATCTGCCGGCTGGGCTTGGCCTTGCCGCGGCCGCCATCGCCATCTTCGCCCGCCTCGGCCCAACCCAACGACACGCGCAAGGCCTCGGGCAGCAGCAAGCGCAAATCAGGGTGCGCACGCGATCGCACCAGATGGCAGCTGCCGCAGTGGCCGCAGGGCTTGTCGTGGCCTTCGCCCTCGTCTTCGCACAGCCAGGCCTGGGCCAGCGCGAGCATGAACTCCAGCGCGCCGACGCCCTGTGGTGCTTGCACCAGCAAGGCGTGCGAGCGCTGCTGTGCGAGCGCCTGGCGCAGCGGTGTCCGCAGCCACGGCAGCGGCAGGGGTTGCGGCATGCGGCCGTCGTCGCCTACCACCATGGCCGCAGCAGCAACGCCTGCTCGATTTGCGCCCACACCGCATCGCGACTCTGCGCTGCGTCCAGGCGCACGAAGCGCAACGGCGCGCCGGTCATGCGTTCGGCATAGGCCTGGCGTACGCGGGCGAAGAAGGCCGCGTCCTGGCTCTCGAACCGGTCGGGCGCGCGGGCAGCACCGCGCCGCTCGGCGGCCAGTTCGGGCGGCAGATCGAACCACAGCGTCAGGTCGGGCTGGCGCTCTTCCTGCACCCAGGATTCGAGCTGCGCCAGCACGGCAGCGTCGAAACCCCTGCCCCCGCCTTGGTAGGCAAAGGTGGCGTCCGTGAAGCGGTCGCACAGCACCACGGCGCCGCGCGTCAGTGCCGGCAGGATGCGAAGCTGCAAATGGTCGCGCCGCGCGGCGAAAACCAGCAGCGTCTCGGTCAGCGCATCCATGGTCTGGTGCAGCAGCAGCCCACGGAGTTGCTCGGCCAAAGCCGTACCGCCAGGCTCGCGCGTCAGCAAGACTTCCAGTCCACGCTGTCGAATCCAGGCCTCGAGCGCGGCAATGTGGGTGGACTTGCCGGCACCGTCGATGCCTTCGAAGGTGATGAGCCGCCCGCTCAAGGGCCGGCCTTTCGCTGGTAGATGTTCACGGCACGATTATGGTCGGCCAGGTTGTCGCTGAAGTGGCTGCTGCCGTCGCCGCGCGCCACGAAGTACAGGGCCTTGGTCGGCGTCGGTTGCGTCACGGCCTGCAGCGAGCGCTGGCTCGGCATGGCGATCGGCGTGGGCGGCAAGCCCGGCCGGGTGTAGCTGTTGTAGGCGCCATCGGCCAGCAGGTCGCGCTTGCGCAGGTTGCCGTCGAAGGCTTCGCCGAGGCCATAGATCACGGTCGGGTCGCTTTGCAGCGGCATGCCGATGCGCAACCGGTTCAGGAACACACCCGCCACCAAGCCGGGGTCGTCCTTCGGCCCGCTTTCCTTTTCGACGATCGATGCCAGGATCAGCGCCTCCTGAGGGTTGCGCAACGGCGTGTCGGGCGCACGCTGCGACCAGACGGCATCCAGCCGGCGCTGCATCGTGGCCTCCGCGCGGCGCAGCAGCGTCAGGTCGCTGACGCCGCGGCTGTAGGCATAGGTGTCGGGAAAGAAGCGCCCTTCCCCCGCGACGCCGGGCTGATCCAGCGCCTGCATCAACTCGGCCTCGCTCATGTCGCGGCTGCGGTGCTGGAGGTGCGGCGCCCCCGCCAGCGCGGCTCGCAGCTGGCGCAATGTCGAGCCTTCGGCGAAGCGCAGCTTTTCCAGCGTTTCGTCACCCTGCACCATCTTGGCAAGCAACTGCCGTGGCGAGGTGCCGGAATCGATCTCGTAGCTGCCAGCGCGGATGCGCCGCGATTGCCCCGACCAGCGAAACCACTGGTACAGGATCTTCGGGTCCGTCATCACGCCGGCCTTGACCCAGGCTTCGGCCACTTCGCGCGGTGCAGTGCCGGATTCGATCGACAGCTCCACCGATGGCGAGGCCAGCGTCAGCGGCCGGTCGAGCCAGCGCCAGGCCAGCACAGCGGCCAGGCCGACCCCGAGGGCCATCAGGGCCAGAGCCGTGAGCAGCCGGCGCGACCCCTTGGACAGCGAAATCATGGGCGGCGATCATAATCGGCGCATGCCCGAAGACACTCTGGATGCGCACAGTTTTGACGGCGCGCTGCGCCTTGCCGATTGGGGCGTGATTCGCGCCGAAGGCCCTGATGCCGCAAGCTTTCTGCACGGCCAGTTGACCCAGGACATCACGCACCTGGACACCGGCCAAGCCCGGCTTGCCGGCTACTGTTCGGCGAAGGGACGCTTGTTGGCCACCTTCATGGTCTGGCGCGCATTGCCGGATCAGATCCTCTTGGCCTGCAGCGCCGACCTGCTGCCGGCCACGCTAAAGCGTCTGGCGATGTTCGTGTTGCGCGCCAAGTGCAAGCTCAGCGACGCCAGCGAACAGGTGCTGCTGCACGGAGCGGCCGGCGCTTCCGCGGCCCGATGGCTGGGCGACGGTGCGAGTGCCGCTCCGTGGACGCTGGCCACCCTGGGTACGGCGCAGGTCTTCCGGCTGTCCGATGCCGCTGGCGCGCCGCGCTGGCTGGTGGCGGCGCCGGCCGCCGAAGCACCGCCATTGCCGGCGCTGGACGCCGCAGCCTGGGCCTGGCTGGAGGTCCTCAGTGGCGTGCCGCGCGTCACCGCCGCCACGGCCGAGCAGTTCGTTCCGCAGATGCTGAACCTCGAACTACTGGGCGGCGTCAATTTCCAGAAGGGCTGTTACCCGGGCCAGGAAATCGTGGCGCGCAGCCAGTATCGCGGCACGATCAAGCGGCGCACCTATCTGTTCAGCAGCCCCGCAGCGCTTGCGCCCGGCATGGAGGTGTTCCACGGCGGTGACGCAGCGCAGCCGGCCGGCATGGTGGTGCTGGCGGCGTCGGCGCCTTTCGGGCGGCACGCCGCATTGGTGGAGTTGAAGATCTCCGCGCTCGACGGCGGCGACCTGCGCGCCGGCAGCATCGACGGACCGCCGCTGTCAGCGCGAGCCCTGCCCTACCCGCTCGATGCCGAAGTCGCATAGGCGCACCCGTGTCCGCCGGGCGTCGCCAACTGTTTGCCTACTGGCGCACGGCCCTCTCCGATGCCCCGGCGGCCTGCACTGCCGCCCGCCAATTGCAGGCCGCTTTGCGCAGCCGTCACCCTGGGCTGGACTGCCGACTGTTTCTGCGCAGCGACGCTGACGCTGCGCAGAGCACGCTGATGGAGACCTATGCGCTCGACGCCAGCGTGAATGCCGACGGCATCGGCCTGGCGCTACAACAAGACATCGACATGAGCGCCGGCGCGGCGCTGACGCGATGGCAGCGCGGCAAGCGCCATGTCGAGGTTTTCGAGGCGCTCGACCCATAGCGCGGCGCGCTGCACGCGCGGCCCATCGCTACAGCGCACACACCATCGCCACATGCGCGATGCCGGCCTCGTCGAAGACATCGCCGCGCTGCGTGAAGCCGGCGCGCGCATAGAAGCCTGCCGCGCGGAGCTGCGCATGCAGCAGCAGCTCGCGCTCGCCGCGCTCGCGCGCGCACCGCGTCAGGGCTTCAAGCAAAGCCCGGCCGATGCCGGCGCCGCGCATCGTCTGCAGCACCGCCATGCGGCCGATCTTGGCCACGCCGGGCGAATGTTCGATCAGCCGGCCCGTGCCCACAGCCATCCCGAAGCGGTTGTAGGCCACGGCGTGCACGCAGCCGCCGTCGGCGGCGTCCCATTCCATTGCCGCCGGAATCTTCTGCTCCTGCACGAACACGCTCGTGCGGATTGCCTGTGCCTCGCGGCCGGCTTTATCCCACGAGCCGACGCGCACGTCGAGCATCGGCTGGCCGGCTTCGAAGGCCTGCAACAAGTCGCGCAGGGGCGCCGGCACGGGCAGGGAGGTCTGCGTGCCGGGGTCGGCGAAAACGTATGTGAGCTCGCCGCTGACCAGCAGGGTGTCGCCGCGATAGGCGGCCGCGGCAAACAGGATGGACGAGTTTGCGATGCGCGCGCAACGCACACCGACGTCGAGCTGGTCGTCGTAGTGTGCCGAGCCCAGGTATTCGAGCGTCGCCTTGCGCACAGACAGGTCGCCGCCAAGGTGTTGCATGGCATCGCCATGGTGCGCCAGTAGCCCGCGACAGCGGTATCGAAATACATCAGGTAGTGACCGTTGAAGACGATCTTCTGCACGTCGACCTCGACCCAGCGCACACGCAGGTGTTCGAAGCAACGGAAGTCGGCACGGTTCATCGCTCGAAGGCTCCTCTCAGGGACAGCGCGGGGGCTTGTTGCGCCTCGGCGGCCTCGCTCAGCACGCGGCCCATCTTGATGAAATCATGGGTCAGCCCGCGATACAGCTCCAGCGCCACGGGCACACCGGCCAGGCGCAGCTTGTCGGCGTAAGCCAGACCTTCGTCGACCAGCGGGTCGCATTCGGCCAGTATCACGCAGGCCGGCGCCACGCCTTGCAGGTCGTCGTGTTCCAGCGGCGCAAAGCGCCAGTCGCGCCGATGGGTCGGCTCGATGTGCTGGTCGAAGAATCAGCCGATGGTGGCCGCATCGAGCATGAAGCCGTTGGCGAAGAGGCGGTGCGACGCAGTGTCGGAGTGGGCGGTCGTGCCCGGCGTGATCAGCAACTGCAGCGCCAGCCGCAGGCCGCGATCACGGGCGCGGATGGCGCACACCGCCGCCAGCGTGCCGCCGGCGCTATCGCCGCCGACGGCGAGCCGGGCACCGTCCACACCGACCGAAGCGCCCTGCCCTTGCAGCCAAGTCAGTGCGGACCACGCGTCCTCGACGGCTGTCGGGAAGCGGTGTTCGGGCGCAAGCCGATAGTCCAGCGCGACCACCGCCGCGCCGCTGCGTCGGGCCAGCTGGCGGCACAGACTGTCATGCGTCTGCAGCGAGCCGATGACGAAGCCGCCGCCGTGCAGATACAGCAGCACCGGTAGCACGTGCGTTGAATCGGCATACAAGCGCGCGCGCAGCGGCGTGCCGTCATGTGCCGGCAGGCTGAAGTCATGCACGCGCTGCAGCTTCAGGCGCGGCAGGTCGAGGACTTCCGCCGCCGCTTCGTAGGCCGCGCGCGCCTCGATCGGCAACATCGCATGGAAAGGCCGGCGCTGTGCACGCTGGATGCGCTGCAGCAAACTGTCCATGCGCGGTGTCAGCAGGGTCGTGCTCAAGCGCGCGAGCATAGCCGCGGCCATGAAAAAAGCCCGAAGGCTTTTGGCCTTCGGGCTGCGACTGGAGCGATCCGTGCGATCAGCCGTGCTTCTGGTCGAAGAACTGCTCGTCTTCGGTGGAGCCCTTCAGTGCGGCGGTCGAGGCATCGCGCTCGATGGTCGTCGTCACTGCATCGAAGTAGCCGGTGCCGACCTCGCGCTGGTGCTTCACCGCGGTGAAGCCACGCTCGGCGGCGGCGAACTCGGCCTCCTGCAGTTCGACGAAGGCGCTCATGTTGTTGCGCGCGTAGCCGTGGGCCAGGTTGAACATGCTGTAGTTCAGGCTGTGGAAGCCGGCCAGCGTGATGAACTGGAACTTGTAGCCCATCGCGCCGAGTTCGCGCTGGAACTTGGCGATGGTGGCGTCGTCGAGGTTCTTCTTCCAGTTGAAGCTCGGGCTGCAGTTGTAGGCCAGCAGCTTGCCCGGGAACTTCTTGTGGATGGCATCGGCGAAGGCCTTGGCATAGGCCAGGTCGGGCTTGCCGGTCTCGCACCACACCATGTCGGCCACTTCCGAGTAGGCCAGGCCGCGCGAGACGGCCTGATCCAGGCCCGGCTTGCAGCGGTAGAAGCCTTCGACCGTGCGCTCGCCGGTGAGGAAGGGCTTGTCGATGTCGTCGACATCGCTGGTCACCAGGTCGGCGGCCTCGGCATCGGTGCGCGCGATCACCAAGGTTGGCGTGCCCATGACATCGGCGGCCAGGCGCGCGGCGGTCAGCTTGGCCACCGCTTCACGCGTCGGCACCAGCACCTTGCCGCCCATGTGGCCGCACTTCTTCACCGACGCCAGCTGGTCCTCGAAGTGCACGCCCGCGGCACCGGCCTCGATCATGGCCTTCATCAGTTCGAAGGCATTCAGCACGCCGCCGAAGCCGGCTTCGGCGTCGGCCACGATCGGCGCGAAGAAATCGACGTCGTTCTTGCCTTCGGACCACTGGATCTGGTCGGCGCGCTGGAAGGTGTTGTTGATGCGCTTGACGACGTTCGGCACAGAGTTCACCGGGTACAGCGACTGGTCGGGGTACATCTCGCCGGCGATGTTGGCGTCACCCGCCACCTGCCAGCCCGACAGGTAGATGGCCTTCAGGCCAGCCTTGACCTGCTGCATCGCCTGGTTGCCGGTGAGCGCGCCGAGCGTGTTGACGAAGGGCTCGGTATTCACCAGGTTCCACAGCTTCTCGGCGCCGCGCTTGGCGATGGTGTGCTCGATCGGGAAGGAGCCGCGTAGGCGCACCACGTCGGCGGCGCTGTAGGAGCGCTTCACGCCCTTCCAGCGGGGGTTGCCGGCCCAGTCCTTGTCGAGGGCGGCGGCTTGTTGTTCGCGGGTGGGCTGGCTCATTAGGGGCTCCTTGGTGGGTTGGTTGAGTGATCAGGGTGTGAAAGCAGGCCTCAGCTTAATCGCGCCGCTCTCGCTTGTGAAGACTTATGTCTTATATAAGACTGAATTTTACTTGCTGATAAATCAAGGAGTTATATCTTTCGCTCCATCATACGAAATCACCATCGACCTGACGAAAGCCAATGCTGCACCGCAGCGTAGGCTCGTGCCACAACACGAAAACTACGTTTCGCGATGTGAACCCGCGCCGTCGTTCACTGCCCACGCACCCGCGCCAGCCAATACGCATAGACATGGTCCGCAAGGCGCTGTTGCGCCGGCAACCACATTGCCATCGCGGCACGCATGTCGGCGCCGCTTTGCACGCTGCGGTGGCGCCGCTGCTGCGCGCGGTAGGCCGGCGTGTCCAGCGCCGACCAGCGACGCAGCTTCTCTTCGTCCACTTCCAGGTGGAACTGCATTGCCAGGTGCCGGCCGATGGCAAAAGCCTGATGCGGACACGCCTCGCTGCCGGCCAGCGGCACGGCACCGGCCGGCAAGCCGAAAGCCTCCTCGTGCCACTGGAACACGTGGCATGGACCGGTGGCGCCAAACCAGGCCCGCGCCACTTCGTCATCGGCAACTTGCAGTGGCTGCCAGCCGATCTCCGGGGCAGGCGACTTCGTCACCGCAGCACCCAATGCACGCGCCATCAATTGCCCTCCCAGGCAATGTCCGATCACCGGCAGGTCGTGCGCCATCGCGTCGAGGATCAACGCCTCGGCGCGGCGCAGCGAAGGCAATGCGTCGTTGGCACTCATCTCACCACCCAGCACGGCCAGCGCCGAATAGCCGTCGATGCGCTCTGGATAGTCCTCGCCGGCCTGGCTGTCGCGCACCACGTGCGCCAGGTTGTAGCGGCGCAACCAGGTGGCCAGGTAGGCCGGGCCGTCGGAACTGAGGTGCTGCAGGATCAGGACCGGATTCATCGTCGAGGCGTTGGGTGGGTCGGCGGCCGGACTCTATGATCCACCGGCTACAGCCCAAGCGTCTGCCGATGCATTCATTCGCCTTCCTTTCCGACAACCGCTTCCTCAAGTGTCCTGACGCCGCGGCGGCCCACCCCTATGCGGTGGCCGGCATTGCCTGGGATGGCGCCACCACCAACCGGCCAGGTGCGCGTTTCGGCCCGCGCGCCATCCGTCAGGCAAGCCACATGCTTTGCGACGGCGTGCATCCGCACTTCGATGTCAGCCCCGAGGGCCGGCTCGGCGATGCCGGCGATCTGGCCTTGCCCAACACCGGCCTGGCCGAGATGCGCAAGGCCATGACGCCGCTGGTCGATGCGCTGATCCGCCGACATCACATGGCCTGGCTCGGCGGCGACCACTCGATCACGCTGCCCTTGTTGCGCTGTTATCGGCGCTGGCTCGGCCGCCCCTTGGCGGTGATCCACTTCGACGCACATTGCGACACCTGGAGCGACCATTTCGGCGAGCCCAGCGGTCATGGAACCTGGGTCTATGAGGCAGTGCAAGAAGGCCTCGTGATCAACGAGTGCTTTTTCCAGTTGGGCATCCGCTCGGCCGGGCAGCGCGATGCCCGGGAATATGTCAACGACCAGGGCGGCAAGATCTTCACCGCACGCGAGCTGCGCGGCCTGGAAAGCGCCGGGCAACTGGCGCCGGTGATCGCGGTCATCCGCCAGCGGTTGTCGCTGCACGGCCAGCCGCCGCTGTACCTGAGCCTGGACATCGACGCGCTCGACCCGGCGTTCGCTCCGGGCACCGGCACGCCCGAGCCCGGCGGCCTGACGACGAACCAGGTTTTCACGGTGCTCGAAGAGCTGGCCGGCTTGCCTTTCGTGGGCATGGATTGCGTCGAGGTGGCGCCGCCCTACGACCACGCCGAACTCAGCAGCTACGCCGCGGCGCGTTTCGTCTGGACCTACCTGTGCGGTTGCATCGCGCACGCCGCGGCGGCGCCGGGCTGACATGGCGCCCTGCGCTACAACGCCAGCGCTGTGGTCTTCTTCAACGTGCGCAGCACCAACATCGAGTTCAGCCGTGCGACGCCGGGCAGGCGCATCAACACCTCGGTGTGCAGCCGCTCCAGATCTTCGGCATCGCGGTAGGCAAAGCGCAGCAGGTAGTCGTTGGAGCCGGCGACATAGAAGCAATCGAGGATCTCCGGCGCATCGCGCACCGCCTGCTCGAAGGCTTCGAGCTGTTGGTTGTTCATGCTCTCCAGGTTGATGATGGTGTAGCTCGTGCCGTGCCGGCCGACCGACTTGGGATTCAACAGCGCCACGTACTGGGCGATCACACCCATGTCCTCGAGCTGCTTGACGCGCCGCAAGCAGGCCGACGGCGACAGGTGCACCCGCTGCGCCAGGTCCACATTGGGCAGGCGCCCGTCACGCTGCAGTTCGTCCAGGATCGCACGGTCGATCGAATCGAGTTGCGCCTCATTGGAAAGTGCTCGCATATTGTTTCGCTCAGGCGTTCGATGGCGCCATGATATTGCGCGCAGCCCAGAGTTGCATCGCCTCGTCGCCAGCACATTGCAAGCCCTTGTGCTTAGACTGCGTGGCACCTGCCTTGCCACTTCAGGAGTCTGACTCATGAAACCCGAACTCGACGCTTTCTGGATGCCCTTCACCGCCAGCCGCCACTTCAAGAAGGCGCCACGCATGCTGGTGCGTTCATCCGGCATGCACTACTGGGACGACAAGGGGCGGCAGGTGCTCGACGCCGTGGCCGGGCTGTGGTGCGTCAACGCCGGCCACACGCGGCCGAAGATCGTCAAGGCGATCCAGGACCAGGCCGCGGAGCTAGACTTCGCGCCGCCCTTCCAGATGGCCCATCCCAAGGCTTTCGAGCTGGCCGACAAGGTGGCCAAGCTGGCGCCCGCGGGCATGAACAAGGTGTTCTTCACCAATTCCGGCTCGGAGTCGGTGGAAACCGCGCTGAAGATGGCGATCGCCTACCACCGTGCGCGCGGCGAAGGCACGCGCACCCGCTTGATCGGACGCGAACGCGGCTATCACGGCGTCAACTTCGGCGGCATCTCGGTCGGCGGCATCTCTGGCAACCGCAAGATGTTCGGCAGCCTGCTGACCGGTGTCGATCACATTCGCCACACGCACGATCCGGCGCGCAACGCGTTCAGCATGGGTCAGCCCGAACATGGCGCCGAAATCGCCAACGACCTGGAACGTGTGGTCGCACTCCACGACGCCTCGACCATTGCCGCAGTCATCGTCGAGCCGATCGCCGGCTCCACCGGCGTGCTGATCCCGCCCAAGGGCTACCTGCAGCGGCTGCGCGAGATCTGCGACAGGCACGGCATCCTGCTGATCTTCGACGAGGTCATCACCGGCTTCGGTCGCACCGGCTCGCCCTTTGCCGCCACCACCTTCGGCGTCACGCCCGACCTGATGACGCTGGCCAAGGGCATCACCAACGGCTGCGTGCCGATGGGGGCGGTGTTGGCCAAGCAGGCGATCCACGATGTCTTCATGACCGGGCCCGAACACCTGATCGAATTCGCCCACGGCTACACCTATTCGGCACACCCGCTGGCCTGCGCGGCTGGCCTGGCGACGCTGGAAACCTATGCCGACGAAAAGCTGCTGACACGCGCCGCGCAAATGCAGTCGTACTTCGGTGAGGCGCTGCATTCGCTGAAGGGCGAGCCGAACGTCATCGACATCCGCAACTTCGGCCTGGTCGGCGGCGTCGAGATGACGCCGCTGGCCGGTGAACCGACGAAGCGCGCGCTGGGCGTGTTTCTCGACTGCTGGGACAAGGGCGTGATGGTGCGCTACACCGGCGACATCATCGCCGTGTCGCCACCGCTCATCATCGAGCGCGAGCAGATCGATCAGATCGTGGACACCCTGCGTGGTGCGATCCGCCGCGCGGCCTGAGTCCACGCCTTTCAGCCCGCACCAAGGACCTGCCTAGTGTAGTGTTGCGTTCTGTTTGGAACTTAAGCGCGAATTCGCCCGAATTACCTTCTGCAGGATGTCGGCGGCGCTTTTCGTCCATATGAAGGGTTTGGGCTCGGCGTTGTGGTGGGCGACGTACGCATCAATGGCGGCGGTCAACTCGGGCACGCTGGTAAACACGCCTCGGCGCAGCCGATTGACGGTGATGTCGCGGAAGAATCGCTCCACCATGTTCAGCCAAGAGGCCGAGGTCGGCGTGAAGTGCATGTTGAAGCGCGGGTGCTTCTTCAGCCAGTCCTGCACAACCGGATGCTTGTGGGTGGCGTAGTTGTCGGCGACCAGGTGCAGCGTTTTGTCTTTGGGTGTTTCGCGGTCAATCTTGCGCAGGAACTTCAACCACTCGGCATGAGTGTGGCGCTGCTGGCACTGGCCGATGACTTGGCCGTCGAGGACATTGAGCGCAGCAAACAGCGTGGTCGTGCCGTTGCGCTTGTAGTCGTGCGTCATTGTCTGCGCGCGCCCCTTCTTCAGCGGCAGGCCAGGCTGCGTGCGGTCCAGCGCCTGTACCTGGCTCTTCTCGTCGCAGCACAGCACCAGCGCGTGCTCGGGTGGGGACATGTACAGACCCACGATGTCTTCGAGCTTGTCGACGAACTTCGGGTCGCGCGAGATCTTGAAGCCGCGCACCAAGTGCGGCTTCAAGCCGTTGGCCTGCCAGTGCCGCATCACGGTGCTGGGGCTGACCTGCAGCACCGCGGCCATCTTGCGTGTGCTCCAGTGCGTGGCCGCCTCGGGCGTGCTCTGCGTGGTCAGCGCCACCAGCTTGGCAACGTCCACCTTGACTGGCGGCGCGCCGCGCGGCAGGTCCCGCTCAATGCCTTGCACCCCGCACTCCAAGTAGCGTTCGCGCCAGCGCGCCACCTGCACCCGTCCGATGCCAAGCTGCTGGGCGATGTCCTTGTTCTGCAGGCCCTGCGCGGCCAGCAGCACAATCTGCGCGCGCTGCGCCAGCCTGACGCTGGTGCGCTTGGAGCGCGCCAGCTTCGCCAACTCGCCTTCCTGCTCATCCGTCAGCTCTATCGCCGGGGCAACTCGCAATTGCTCGCTCCAATGCAAACCGAAGTAGCGCATTGGAAACAGGGAACACACGTAAGTTCCTTCAAGAATCAAACACTACACTAGCGCATACGCTTCATGGACCTGCTGAGCGCCGATCGCGAACTCGCCCGCAATTCCTACTACGCCGCGACCGCCGCTCGCCGGCAGGACTTTCCGCCGCTGCAGGGCAGTGCCGTGTGCGATGTGGCCGTGGTGGGCGGCGGCCTGGCAGGGCTGTCGGCAGCGCTCGAGCTGGCGCAGCGTGGTTTTGCAGTGACTCTGCTCGAAGCCCGGCAGGTCGGCTGGGGAGCCAGCGGGCGCAATGGCGGACAGGCGATCCACGGCCTGGCCTGCGACCAGGAGCGCATCGAATCCCAGCTCGGCGCCGACGACGCCAGAAGAGTCTGGGACATGTCGATCGAGGCGCTGGACCTGCTGCGCCAGCGCATCCGCGCCCACGCCATCGATTGTGATTGGCGCGACGGCTACCTGAGTGTGGCCACGTCCGCAGCCAAGGCGCGCGCGTTGTTGGAAGCGACCGATCGCCTGGAGCGCAACTACGGCTACCCGCAGCAGCGCATCGGGCCGGCCGACATGCGCCGGTGGATCGCCAGTTCGAGCTATCACTGTGGTGTCCTCGATCCGCGCTCCGGCCATTTGCACCCGTTGAACTACACGCTCGGGCTGGCCCGCGCCGCCGCGGCGGCCGGCGTCAGCGTTCACGAAGACAGCGCAGTGACGGCGCTGCGGCCTGGAGCGGTGGCCACGCTGCGCACGGCACGGGGCGAACTGCGGGCCCGCCATGTGCTACTGGCGGGCAATGTCTATCTGCAGGGCATCGCGCCCCAACTCGAGGCACGCATCATGCCGGTGGGCACCTATATCGCCTGCACCGAAGTGCTGGAAGCCAGCCTCGCCACGTCGCTGATCCCTTCGGGTGCGGCGGTGTGCGACACCAATTTCGTGCTCGACTACTTCCGCACCACCCGCGATCGGCGCCTGCTCTATGGCGGGCGTGTCAGCTACAGCACCGTCACGCCCGGCAACCTGGCCAGGAGTATGCTGGCGCGTTGCCTCGGCACCTTCCCGCAACTGGCCGGCACGAAGATCGAGTTCGCGTGGGGCGGCTTCGTCGATATATCGATGAACCGCGCGCCCGACTTCGGCCGGCTGACGGCGGCCGGCGACAATGCACCCAACGTGTACTACCTGCAGGGTTTCTCTGGGCATGGGCTGGCGCTGTCGGGCTTGGCGGGCAAGCTCGTCGCCGAGGCGATTGCGGGCGATGCGTCGCGCTTCGACGTCTTTGCAAAGCTGAAGCACCGGCCCTTCCCAGGTGGCCGGGCCTTGCGCATGCCGGCGCTGGTGCTGGGCATGGCGTGGTACCGCCTAAAAGACCTGATGGCATGAATCAAGACCGGCAAATGCCCTTGGTGCTGGTGCCCGCCTGCAACCGTCAGCTGGGCGAGCACCCGTTTCACGTCGCCGGCAGCAAGTACATCGACTTCGTGCGCCTGGCCGGCTGCGTGCCGCTGGTCGTGCCGAACGCAAGGCCCGAGGAGCAGGCTTCGCTGCTGGCACTGGCCGATGGCGTGCTGCTCACCGGCTCGCCGTCGAACGTGCACCCGCGCCACTTCGACGAAAGCGTGCACAACTCCGAGTTGCCGCTGGACGCCGACCGTGACGAATGGACGCTGCCCTTCATTCCCCAGGTGCTGGAGCGGGGCGTTCCGCTGTTCGCGATCTGCCGTGGCGCGCAGGAGACCAACGTGGCGCTTGGCGGATCGCTGCACCAGGCGGTGCAGGAATTGCCGGGCATGGCCGATCACCGCGCCGACGGAAATTCCTCGGCCGAGCGTCAATACGGTCCGGCGCATGAGGTCCAGGCCGTGCCGGGCGGGCTGTTGGCGGGCATCGTCGGTGACGTCCGCTTCGATGTGAATTCGGTACATGCTCAAGCAGTCAACCGGTTGGCGCAGGACTTGCAGGTCGAGGCTCGCGCGCCGGACGGCCTGATCGAGGCGTTTACTCACCGCCGTGCGGTGGGCTTCAACCTTTGCGTGCAGTGGCATCCCGAATGGCGGGCCGCTGACAATCCGGTGTCGCTGCGGCTGGCCCGGGCCTTCGGCGATGCCTGCGGCAAGTACCGACGGCTGCGCGACGAACGCGGGCCTTGACGAGGCCGGGCAGCGATCGAGGGGTTCGGCGCAGGCGCCCCGAAAGCCGCCGCGCAGCAAGACAGCCAAGGTGATTCATGGTCAAGCGAGAAAAGATGAACTTCAGCGAGCTGGAAAAATGGCTCGACCTGCACCGCGTGACGGAGATCGAATGCCTTGTGCCCGATCTGACGGGCGTGGCGCGCGGCAAGATCCTGCCGCGCGAGAAGTTCACCGAAGACCGCGGCATGCGCCTGCCCGAGGCGGTGGTGGCGATGGGCGTGACCGGCGAATTCCCGGAAGAGGGGCCGTATTACGACGTCATCAGCCCGACCGACCGCGACATGCACCTGCAGGCCGACCCGACCACGGTGCGCATCGTGCCCTGGGCCACCGACCCGACGGCGCAGGTCATCCATGACTGCTACGACAAGGACGGCGCGCTGGTGACGTTTGCGCCGCGCTCGGTGCTGCGCCGCGTCTGCGGCCTGTTCGACGCCGAGGGCTGGGAGCCGGTGGTGGCGCCGGAGCTCGAGTTCTACCTGGTGGCGCGCAACACCGACCCGGACATTCCACTCAAACCGCCGATCGGCCGCAGCGGACGCGCCGAAACGTCGCGCCAGGCCTATTCGATCGACGCCGTCAACGAGTTCGACCCGCTGTTCGAGGACGTTTACAGCTACTGCGAAAAGATGGAGCTGAACGTCGACACGCTGATCCATGAGATCGGCGCCGGGCAGATGGAGATCAACTTCTTCCATGCCCATCCGCTGGGGCTGGCCGACGAAGTCTTCCTGTTCAAGCGCACGGTGCGCGAGGTCGCGCTGCGCCACGACATGTACGCCACCTTCATGGCCAAGCCGATTGCCGGCGAGCCGGGCAGCTCGATGCACGTGCACCAGAGCGTGGTCAACAAGGCCACGGGCCTGAATCTGTTCAGCCGGCCCGACGGCACGCCGAGCCCCGAGTTCTTCTGGTACATCGGCGGGCTGCAGCGCTACATCCCGGCGGCGATGGCGCTGTTCGCGCCCTATGTCAACAGCTACCGGCGCATGGCGCGCTTCACCTCGGCGCCGATCAACATCCAATGGGGCACCGACAACCGCACCGTG
The DNA here is from genome assembly GCA_963837675.1 of uncultured beta proteobacterium. Classification (GTDB taxonomy): domain Bacteria; phylum Pseudomonadota; class Gammaproteobacteria; order Burkholderiales; family Burkholderiaceae_C; genus Rubrivivax. The sequence goes on from CAWIOH010000023.1 coordinate 101,159, forward strand.
GGCATCCGCTCGCCCGTGGCCAACGCGCAGGCACGGCGCATCGAGAACCGCGTCGTCGGCGCCGATGCCAACTCCTATGTTGCACTGGCGGCCACCCTCGCCTGCGGCTACCTGGGCATCAAGAACAGGATCCAGCCCTCGTCCGAATGCAAGGGCGATGCCTACCTCGGTGAGCATGTGCTGCCACGCAGCCTGAGCGAGGCGCTGAACCTGCTGCGCGGCGACAAGGATCTGGCGCAGGTGCTGGGCGAGGACTTCGTCACCGTCTATGCCGAAGTCAAGGACATCGAATACGCCGAGTTCATGAAGGTCATCTCCCCATGGGAGCGCGACCACCTGCTGCTGCACGTGTAGCCGCCCCCACCGAGTCTGCAGACCTAGCCCAACGACCTAGCCCATCATGAACACCGACACCCCGACTTCCACCTCGCGCAGCACCGCGCAATGGCAGGCCGCCGACGCCGCGCACTTCCTGCACCCCTTCACCGACTTCAAGTCGCTGGCGCGCAAGGGCTCGCGCATCATCGCCAAGGCCCAGGGCATCTACCTGTGGGACAGCGAGGGCCGGCGACTGCTCGATGCGATGTCCGGGCTGTGGTGCGTCAATGTCGGCTACGGTCAGCAATCACTGATCGACGCGGCGACGAAGCAGATGGGCGAACTGCCCTTCTACAACGCCTTCTTCCAGACCGCGACGCCGCCAGCCATCGAGCTCGCCGAAGCGCTGGCCGACCTCAGCCCGCCGCAGTTCCGGCATGTCTTCTTCTGCGGCTCCGGTTCCGAGGGCAACGACACCGTCGTGCGCATGGTGCGCCGCTACTGGGACATCCTCGGCCAGGGCCAGCGCCAGGTGATCATCAGCCGGCGCAATGCGTATCACGGCTCGACCATGGCCGGCGCTTCGCTCGGCGGCATGGACGGTATGCATGCCCAGGGCGGACTGCCGATCCCCGGCATCGTTCACATCGAACAGCCTTACTGGTGGGAGCATGGCCGACCCCAGGGCCTGAGCCGTGATGACTTCGGCCGCGTCGCCGCGGGCTGGCTGGAGGACAAGATCCTCGAAGTCGGTGCCGACAAGGTGGCGGCCTTCATTGGTGAACCGGTGCAGGGCGCGGGCGGCGTGATCGTGCCGCCGGAAAGCTACTGGCCCGAGATCCAGCGCATCTGCGACAAACACGGCATCTTGCTGGTCAGTGATGAGGTCATCACCGGCTTCGGCCGCACGGGCCATTGGTTCGGCTGCGAGCGCTTCGGCTTCAAGCCCGATCTGATGACCTTCGCCAAGGGCGTGAGCAGTGGCTATATCCCGCTGGGCGGCGTGCTGGTCGGCGAGCGCATCGCCGAAGTGCTGATCGGCCAGGGCGGAGAGTTCAACCACGGCTACACCTACTCGGGCCACCCGGTGGCCTGCGCGGTGGCCCTGGCCAATATACGGCTGATCCGGCAGTTGCGTCTGGTCGAGCACGTGCGCAACGACGTCGGCCCTTATCTGGCCGAGCAGTTCCAGACGCTGGCCGAGCACCCGTTGATCGGCGAAACCCAGACCTGTGGCCTGATGGGCGCGATGCTGCTGGTCAAGGACCAGGCCGGCGGCGCTCGCTTCCCGGCATCGGCGGACATCGGCATGGTCTGCCGCGGGCACTGTTTTGACAACGGGCTGGTGATGCGTGCCGTCGGCGATCGCATGATCATTGCGCCGCCGCTGGTCATCACGCGCACGCAGATCGACGAGATGATGACGCTCATCCGCCGCTGCCTGGACCTGAGCCTGGCCGATGCCCGTCGGAACGGCTGGCTGGGCTGAGCGCTTCCCCTCATGCCGCGCGAACGGCGGCCCCCCTACACTTGCTGCCAACGTCGTTCCACCCCCACCCGGAGCCTGCTTCATGAGCCTACGTATCCTGCGCCCCGCGTCTGCGTTCCTGGTTGGCGTGATGGCGCTGGCCTCCCCCGGGTTGCAGGCGCAGGAGGAAGAAAAGGTCCTGAACGTCTACAACTGGTCGGACTACATCTCGGAAGACACGATCAAGAACTTCGAGCAGGAAACCGGCATCAAGGTGCGCTACGACAATTTCGACAACAACGAGATCGTGCATGCCAAGCTGGTGGCCGGCAAGACCGGCTACGACATCGTCGTGCCTTCGTCCAACTGGGCCAAGCTGCAGATCGACGGCGGGCTGCTGCGCAAGATCGACAAGGCGCAGCTGTCGAATTACAAGAATCTCGATCCGGCCCTGCAGGCGCAGCTGGCCCAGCTCGACCCGGGCAACCAGTACATGGTCAACTGGCTGTGGGGCTACACCACGGTGGGCATCAACGTGGACAAGGTCAAGGCCGCGATCGCGCCGCTGCCGATGCCCGACAACGCCTGGGACCTGATCTTCAAGCCTGAATACGTCAGCAAGCTCAAGAGCTGCGGCGTGTCCTTCCTCGATTCGGCCACCGAGGTCGTGCCGGCGGCGCTGCACTACCTGGGCAAGCCGCCATTCAGCAAGAACCCGTCCGACTACACGGCGGCGGCCAATGTGCTGAAGGCGGTGCGTCCCTACATCACGGTTTTCAGCTCCTCGGGCTACATCAACGATCTGGCCAACGGCTCGATCTGCGTGGCGCTCGGCTGGTCGGGCGACATCAACATCGCGCGACAGCGCGCCATCGACGGCAAGACCGGCAACAACATCGAAGCCTTGATTCCGAAGAACGGCGGCCTGCTGTTCTTCGACACGATGGTCATCCCGGCCGATGCCTCGCACCCCGGCAACGCGCACAAATTCATCAACTACATCCTGCGCCCCGAGGTGCATGCGTCGCTGACGAACAAGGTGTTCTATGCCAACCCCAACATCGAATCGAAGAAATTCATCAAGCCGGAGGTGGCCGGCAACCCGACGGTGTTCCTGTCGCCTGCCGACTTGAAGAACATGGTGCCGCCGGAATCGCTGAACAACGATTTGCGCCGCCTGATGACACGCACCTTCACCTCCTTCAAGACGGGCCTGTAGCAGAAGCACGAACCCTGGAGCTTGTCGATGGTGGTGGGTGACAACAACCAGGCTGGAGATGCCGCGTTCCTGCGCATCGAGCACCTGACCAAGGATTTCGACGGCTACAAGGCCGTCAACGCTGTCAGCCTGGATATCGCCAAGGGCGAGATCTTCGCCTTGCTCGGCTCGTCCGGCTGCGGCAAGAGCACCTTGCTGCGCATGCTGGCGGGGCTGGAGGTGCCCTCGTCGGGGCGCATCGTGCTGGCCGGCCGCGACCTGGCGACGTTGCCTCCGTATGAACGACCGATGAACATGATGTTCCAGAGCTACGCGCTGTTCCCGCACCTGAGCGTGTGGGAGAACATCGCCTTCGGCCTGAAACGCGGACCGATGCCGCGCGAGCAGGTTGCGCAGCGCGTCGAGGCCATGCTCAAGCTGGTGCAACTGGAAAAATTCGCCAAGCGCAAGCCGCATCAACTGTCCGGCGGGCAGCAGCAGCGTGTGGCGCTGGCGCGCAGCCTGGCCAAGCAACCGCAGCTGCTGCTGCTGGACGAGCCGCTGGGCGCGCTGGACAAGAAATTGCGCGAGGAAACGCAGATCGAGCTGGTGAACATCATCGAGCAAGTGGGCGTGACCTGCGTGATGGTCACGCACGATCAGGAAGAGGCGATGACGATGGCCTCGCGCATCGCCATCATGAGCGAAGGCCGCTTCCTGCAGGTGGGTGTGCCATCGGAGATCTACGAAGCGCCGGCCACGCGCTTCGTTGCCGATTTCATCGGCAACGTCAACCTGATGGACGGCACGGTCGTGGTCGATGAGGCCGACCACGTGGTCATCGACAGTGCCGACTGCAGGCACTTCGTCGCGCACGGCATCTCCGGCAATGAGGGCATGCACGTCAGCGTGGCGCTGCGGCCGGAAAAGATCCATCTGTCGCGCCGACAGCCCGAGGATCCATTCAACCACGCGATGGGCACGATCAAGGAGATGTCGTACTTCGGCAGCTTCACCGTCTATCACCTCGAGCTGGCCAGTGGCGCGCGGCTGAAGGTCAGCCAGGCCAACGTGCAGCGGCATCGCGACGATCAATTCACCTGGGGCGACAAGGTCTGGGCGCATTGGTCGCGGCTGGCGCAGGTGGTGCTGACGTCGTGAACCTCGACGCACTGCGCTCGAGCTGGCTGCGCGGGCGTGCGCTGGTCATCGCCGCGCCTTATGTGTGGCTGTTGGCTTTCTTCCTGCTGCCTTTCCTGATCGTCTTCAGGATCAGCGTCTCCGAGATGGAGACGGTGCAGTTCAAGGACCTGATCACATTCAACGACGGCCTGCTGCAGCTGACGCTGAAGCTGTCGAACTATGCCTTCATCGCGCAGGATGCGCTGTACCTCAGCACCTACCTGGCCAGCCTGAAGTACGCCGCAGCGACCACCGTGCTGTGCCTTGCCGTCGGCTACCCCTTCGCCTACTTCATGGCCCGCGCCAGGTCCACGCTGCAGCCGACGCTGCTGATGCTGGTGATGCTGCCCTTCTGGACCTCGTTCCTGCTGCGCGTCTATGCCTGGAAGGGCCTGCTCAGCGAAAACGGCCTGATCGCCGATCTGATCATCGGCAGCGGCGTCGACCAGTTGCTGGCCGCCGCCGGCCTCATCGCCGCGCCGGGGCGGCTGATGCACACGCCGTTTTCGCTGGTGCTGGGCATGACCTACACCTACCTGCCGTTCATGATCCTGCCGCTGTACGGCAACCTGGCGAAGATGGACCTGCGCCTGCTCGAGGCCGCGGCCGATCTCGGCGCCAATGCCTGGACGGCGTTCTGGAAGGTCACCGTGCCGCTGTCCAAAGCCGGCATCATCGCCGGCTCGATGCTGGTGTTCATTCCCTGCATCGGCGAGTTCGTCATCCCCGAGCTGCTGGGCGGGCCCGAGACGCTGATGATCGGCCGCGTCATGTGGGACGAATTCTTCTCCAACAACGATTGGCCGATGGCCTCCAGCGTGGCGGTGGTGATGGTGTTGTTGATCATCGTGCCGCTGGCCATCTTCAACAAGTACCAGGCCGAAGCGCAGGAGGCGCGCAAGTGAAGCCGGCCAACACCTTCAACCGCTGGTTCGCGCGCGGCTGGCTGTCGGTTGGCTATGTCTTCCTGTACCTGCCGATCGTGGCGCTGGTGGTCTATTCGTTCAACGACTCGCCGATCCCCAACGTCTGGCGCGGCTTCACCTTGAAGTGGTATGCGGCGCTGGCGCGAGACCATGAATTGCAGGCCGGCTTGTGGTTGAGCTTGAAGATCGCCTTCCTCACGGCCTGCAGTGCGGTGATGCTGGGCACGCTGGCGGCCTTTGCGCTGGTCAAGTACAAGCGCTTTTTCGGCCGCACGCTGTTCAGCGGCATGGTCAATGCGCCGCTGGTCATGCCCGAGGTGGTGATCGGCCTGTCGCTGCTGCTGATGCTGGTGTCGGTGCAGCGCGCCATCGGCTTTCCCGAGCGCGGCTTGATGACCATCTGGCTCGGCCACCTGCTGGTCGGCATGGCCTATGCGGCGGTGATCGTGCAGTCGCGCCTGCTCGACCTGAACCCGTCGCTCGAAGAAGCCGCGATGGACCTCGGCGCCAGGCCGTCGCAGGTGTTCTGGCTGGTGACGCTGCCGATGATCTCGCAGTCGCTGATGTCGGCCTGGCTGCTGACCTTCACCTTGTCGCTCGACGATGTGGTGTTGTCGGCCTTCCTTTCCGGCCCCGGTGCGACGACGATGCCGCTGGTGATCTTTTCACGCGCACGATTGGGCTTGAACCCGAGCGTCAACGCCGTGGCCACGCTGATCGTGGCTATCGTCGCCATCGGCGTGCTCGTCGCCAGCTACTTGATCGCGCGCGCCGAGCGCCAGCGGCTGCTGGATTTGGCCGAAGCCTCCCGCGCCTGACATCGACCTTGCCGCCGTTTGCCCTTTCCACAAGGAGACACTCGATGCCCTTCAACCGACCGAAGATCACGCTGCTGGCCCTCGCCCTGGTGGCGGCCTTTCCCGTGGCCGCGCAAAGCAACGCCGAGATGCTGCAGAAGTTCGAGGCCCTGCAAAAGCGCGTCGATCAACTGGAGGCGGAGCTGAAAGACGCCAAGGCCAAGGCGGCCGCCATCCCCACGCCGCCGCCGGGGGCGCAATGGGGCATGACGCCGGAGCAGGCGGCCGAGTTGAACCGGCTGACGGTGAAGACCGAAGCGCTGGAAGATTCGCGCGAGGCCAACGGCTTCATGGGCCTGAAGATCAGCGGCCAGATGCAGGCCGCCTACATCTACAACCAGGCGCAGGACCTGGCCGGCTTCCAGTTCCTGGATTCGGTCGCCAACTATGGCTACAACTACTGGAACTCCTACATCGGCATGGCCATCCTCGATTTCCAGAAGGAGATGCAGGACGGCACCAAATGGCGGCTGACGCTGGCGCCGCAGCGTGGCGTGGGCTCGGCCATCGACGGCTATTCCATCGTGCAGGAGGCCAGCGTCTCGGTGCCGCTGACGGACCTGCAGACGCGCTTCATCGCTGGCCAGATCCCCGACTGGTCGGGCTACGAATACCTGCAGCCGACGCTGAACAAGCTGATCACGCACAACCTGCTGTTCGACTTCACGCTGCCCACCGCCTACATCGGCGCCGGCATCGACTACACCAGCGGCAAATGGGTGACGAAGGCGGTACTGGCGCAGATGAACCAGAACGCCAACTACTCGGTCGCCAAGGGTTCGGTGCTGGCCTTCCGCGCCGATTACGCCCGCGGCGAGTACCAGGGCTTCGGCTTGGCGGGTGTCTATGGGCAGGCGCCGAATTTCGTCAATGGCTATGTCGGCGATGCCAGCAACCCGACCAACTCGAACCTCGGGCTGATCGAGGTCGATGGCTACTTCATCCGCGGCGACTGGACGGTGCAGGGCCAGCTGAGCTATGGCTACCAGAAGGATGCGGCGATCACCCAGAACGCCAACGGCGCCTTCCAGACAGCGTCGTGGTACGGCCTGTCCACGCTGGCCGCCTACAAGTTCACGCCACGCTTCGAGGGCGTCGGCCGCTTCGACTACCTCTACAACGGCAACAATGGCGGTGGCTTGCTCGGCTACGGCATGGATTACGGCAACGGCATCGGCCCCGACGGCAACCTGGGCTGCGACGGCACCTACACGTCGGATTGCAACAAGGGCGCCAGCCGTTACGCGCTGTCGCTCGGCGTGAACTACAACTTCAATGCCTACACGATTTTCAAGGCGGAAGCCCGCTACGACTGGTCGAACCTGAACGTCTTCCAGTACATGGATGACGGCAGGTTCCGCAAGAACAACACCGTGTTGGGCACCTCGGTGGTGGTGTCGTTCTGATCGCTGCGACCGCGTAGCATGCTCCCTCGGGCTTCACGGGGGAGAGACGATGAAAGACCTGATCGAAAGACTGCGCGCCGCCGGCGTGCACACGCTGCTGGCGCAGTTCGCCGATCTGAATGGCGTGGCCAAAGGCAAGCTGGTGCCGCTGGCGCATCTGGATCCGCTGCTCACCGAAGGCGTCGGCTTTGCCGGCCCGTCGATCGTCGGCACCGGATTGCCGCGGGTCGGGCCGCGCAGCGAGTACTACGCCCGCGGCTACGCCAGCAGCGTCACGCCGCTGCCATGGATGCCCGGCGTGGCGCGCGTGGTCTGCGACGGCTTCGTGAACGGCCAGCCTTTCGACGCCTGTCCGCGCCAGGTGCTGAAACGCGCCATCGCGCGCCTGGCCGAACGCGGTTGGCATATGCGCACAGGCATCGAACCCGAGTTCTTCCTGCTGCGCGTGCATGACGGCCGCCTCGCTGCCGCCGATGCGCAGGACCGCCTCGACAAACCGTCCTACGACCTGAAGACGCTGTCGCGCCAGGCGGACTTCCTGCACGCGCTGCAGGACGCGCTGACGCATGCCGGCATGGACGTGCTGCAGATCGACCACGAGGACGCGCAAGGCCAATACGAGGTGAATTTCGGCTTCGACGAGGCCCTGGCCAGCGCCGACCATCTGATGCTGTTCAAGCTGGCCGCACATGCGCTGGCCGAGGCGCGCGGCATGTTCTTGTCGATGATGCCCAAACCTTTTGCCGACCAGCCGGGCAGCGGCATGCATTTCCATGTGTCGCTGTGGTCGGGCTGGAACCCGAAGCGCCCGGACAACGCGCAATGTGTTTTCGTGCCGCACCGCAGCGATGGCAGTGCCGATCTGGACAAGCAGCTGTCGCCGCTGGGGCGGCATTTCGTCGCCGGCGTGCTGGCCCATTCGGCGGCGCTGAGCGCGCTGGCCGCACCGACGGTCAACTCCTACAAGCGGCTGCGCGTCGGGCCCTCGCGCTCGGGCACGAGCTGGGCGCCGGCGCATGTGGCGCAAGGCCCGAACAACCGCACGGCCGCGCTGCGCACGCTGCACGGCCGCTTCGAGTGGCGCGTGCCGGACGCCAGCGCCAATCCCTACCTGGCGACGGCCGCCTTGATCGCCGCCGGCCTGGACGGCATCGATCGCAAGCTCGAGCCGCCGCCCGATTGCAGCGATGACCTGTTCGAGTTGAGCGCAGCGCAGCGCCGGGAGCGCGACATCGCCGCGCTGCCGCGCAGCCTGGACGACGCGCTCGACGCGCTCGCCGCCGACGAACTCATCTGCAGCACCCTCGGCGAGACGCTGACGCGGCAGTTTCTGGCCATCAAGCGCGACGAAGTGCTGGCCTACGAGCAGCAAATCAGCGATTGGGAGCTGCAGCGCTATGCCACGGCATTCTGATCGTCCGTGCCGCGGCTGCGGGTCCGTCGCGCCTTGACCCGCACCGCGCAGCCGGTGGTGCCTTGGCTGGCCTATGCCAGCCTGGGTGCGAGCATGGCCGTGGTCGGGCTGTATGTCGGGCTGTCGAAGCTGCTGCTGGCAGCCTTCCCGGTGTTCTTGCTGGCCTGGTTGCGTTTCGGCCTGGCGGCGCTGGCAATGGCGCATTGGGTGCGCCGCCGCGACGGCGACACGCCACTGTCCGGTCATGACCGCAAGCTGCTGTTCTGGGAGAGCTTTCTCGGCAACTTCCTGTTTTCGATCTGCATGCTCTTCGGCGTGGCGCTGACCTCGGCCGTGGCCGCGGGCGTGGTCATGGCGGCGATCCCGGCGGCGGTGGCGCTGCTGTCGCGCATCTTCCTCGGCGAACGCATCCGCGGCCGCGTGTCGCTGGCCATCGGCTGCGCCGTCGCCGGGATCGCCATGCTGGCGCTGGCCAAGGAATCCGCAGGCACGGCGCGCGGCACCGCCACTTATTGGGGCTATGCGCTGCTGCTGGGTGCGGTGTTGTGCGAAGCCAGCTACGTGGTCATCGGCAAAAGGCTGACCGGCAGTGTCTCGCCGCGTCGCATCAGCGCATTGATCAACCTGTGGGGGCTGGCGCTGGTGACACCTTTCGGCCTGTGGCAGGCATGGGGCTTCGACTTCGGCGCCATTGCGGCGCCCACCTGGGGCCTGCTGCTGTTCTATGCCATCGCCGCCAGCATGTTGACGGTGTGGCTGTGGATGATGGGCCTGCGCCAAGTGCCCGCACCGCAGGCGGGAGTTTTCACGGTGATGTTGCCGATCAGCGCCGCGCTGGTGGGTGTGCTGTTCCTCGGCGAGGGCTTCGGGCCACTGCACCTGGTGGCCTTTGCCCTGGCCGTGGCGGGCCTGCTGTTGGCCACCTGGCCGCAAGGCGGCGTCAGGCGCGACGGATTGGCGCGCAGCGCCTGACTACGGCGTCATCGCCAGCGCCTGGTCGTCAGGCTGCGCGGCCAGCCGCGCCCGGCGCGCCCGGTTGGCGACTTCGGCCGGCGGCAGCGATTTCAGCCGATGATCCGACCACACCTGCCGCCACTTGCGCGCGCCTGGAGTGCCGTTCCACAGGCCCAACATGTGACGGGCGGCGTGCATCCATGGCGTGTCTCGGGCCTGCAGCGCCTCCATGTAGTGCAGCATCGCGGCTTCGACGGCGTCGCGATCCGGGGGCGTGCCAGTCGGGCTGGCGCCGAGAAAGGCCGTGTCCCAACCCGCCATCGACCAGGGGTGGTGGTAGGCCTCGCGGCCGAGCATCACGCCATCCACATGGTGCAGCTGCTCGGCGATCGCGCCGTCACCGGCCACGCCGCCGTTGAGCACGATCGTCAACGCCGGGAACTCGCGCTTCAGACGGTGCACCGTGGCATGGCGCAACGGCGGGACCTCGCGGTTGTCCTTGGGGCTGAGTCCGTCGAGCCAGGCATTGCGGGCATGCACGATGAAGACCTGGCAGCCCGCCGCAGCGACGATGCCGACGAAGTCGCGCACGAAGGCAAAGTCTTCGTTGCGGTCGATGCCGATGCGGTGTTTCACAGTCACCGCCAGATCGCAGGCATCTCGCATCGCCTTCACGCCATCGGCCACCAACGCCGGCTCCGCCATCAGGCAGGCGCCAAAAGCGCCGCGCTGCACCCGGTCGCTGGGGCAGCCGCAGTTGAGATTGACCTCGTCGTAGCCCCAGGCCTGCGCCAGCCGCGCGCCGTGCGCCAGTTCGCGTGGATCGCTGCCGCCGAGTTGCAGCGCAAGCGGATGCTCCTCGGCATCGTGCTCGAGGTGGCGCGGCACCTCGCCGTGCAGCAAGGCGCCGGTGCTGACCATCTCGGTGTAAAGCCGTGCCCGTCGCGTGATCTGTCGGTGGAAGAAACGGCAATGCCGATCTGTCCAATCCATCATCGGCGCGACGCTTAGCCGCCACGGCGACACCGTCGAGGTCAGCGGCGCTTCGGGCACGGCAGCCGCCTGTGGAGCGTTGTCCGCCGCGTTCAAACGGCCTTGCGCGCCGCGGCCGGCCTCTTTGCCAGCGTTTTTTTCACGGCGGCCTTCTTGGCCACGGCCTTCGTCTTGGCCGGCTTCAGTTCGGCCAGTTTGCGACTGGCGGCGCGATTGACTTTAGCGGCCTTGACCTTGACCGCTTTCTTGACGGCGTCGATCTCGTGATCAGCGCTCTTCTTCAGCCCCGCGACCCGGGCCGATGCCGTCTTGCGCACCGCACCGATCTCGGCCTGCGCATGCTTCCTGGCATCGGCCAGCGTCTTCTCGACACTGCGCCTGGCCTTGCGCGCACTGGCTTCGATCCTGCGCTGCGTCTGCGCGCCGCTGCGGCTGACGTCGCGCTGCGTCTTCCTGACGCGCGCCGCGGCGGCATCGCCCAGCGCCTTGATCTTCTCGGCCAGCGCCTCGCCCAACTGGCGCGTCGCCTTCTTCAGATCCCTGGTGGCCTTGTCGAGGCTGCTTGAGTTGTTCTTACGGGTCGCCATGGAACTCCTTCGGAGGTGAGGACGGGCTGGCTCAGACGCGCGCCGCATTGCGGGCGATGCCCTCGGCCACGCGCGGGATCAGCGGCAACGGCATGTCGTGCCCCATGCCGGCAATGATGTCGGCTTCGGCTTCGGCAATCTTCTGCACCAGATCGTGCGCGGCATGCACGGGCACCAGCGGATCGGCCGCGCCGTGAATCACGCGCGTCGGCGCCGTGATGTGACGCAGCAGCGGCGAGCGGTCGCCATCGGCCACCACCGCCAGCAGTTGTCGCGCCGTGCCGGCGGGGCGGTAGGCGCGCGCATACGACGCCTGCAATCGCTGGCGCAGCCGCTGCGGGTCGGGCGGGTAGGCAGGGCTGCCGATCACCGACAGCACGCGCGTCGTGTGCATCATGTACGCCTCCGGATCGCCGGCGGGCGGCCGCGACAGCAGCGCCTGGCGCGCCGCCGGCCGGGCTTGCGGCAGGCCGCGTGCGCCCGAGGTGGTCATGATCAGCGTCAGGCTCTTCACGCGCGACGGGTGCTTGGCGGCAATGTGCTGCGCGATCATGCCGCCCATCGATGCGCCACAGACATGCGCGCGCTGGACGCCCAGTGCGTCAAGCACCCCCAGCGCGTCGGCCGCCATGTCGGCAATCTGGTACGGCGCACGCACGCGCAGGCGCAGGCGATGGCGCAGTGCCGCCACGGCGACGTTGGGCACGCCCAGCTTGTCGAAGCCCTGGCTCAGGCCCACATCGCGGTTGTCGTGGCGGATGACGCGAAAGCCACGCGCAACCAGCATCTGCACCAGTTCGTCGGGCCAGCCGATCAACTGCATGCCCAGGCCCATGATCAGCAGCAGCGGCTCGCCCTGTTGCGGCCCCTGGACATCGACTTCGATCTGAATGCCGTTGGAGACGACCTGCATCAGTGGGCCTCGCGGTAGCGGCGGGCCCGCTCGCCACGGAAGAACCAGCGGTGCGCGGCGCGGGCATCGAAGCGCTGCCAATGCTTCGGGTCCTGGTGCAGCCGGTCGGCGATGACATACAGCGCCAGCGGGTTCACGCCCATGCCGATGTGGCTGGCCGACACCTCGATGTTCTCGGTATGGGCCGCGGCCTCGTTCAGGCTGCAACGCCAATCGACGACGCCGTCGGTGCGGCTGTAGATCGACGTGGTGGGCACGTTGGGCGTCTGGCTCAGACGGGCGGCATGCTCGGGGTCGTAGGGTCGCGCACCGTTGATGCGTTCATAGGCGCGCGCCGCGTTGTTCGCACGCGGGTGGCCGGTGAAGGGCGAGCCCAGCGTGATGACGCAGCGCGTCTGCGCTTCGAGCTGCTTGGCGATCTCCCGCGCATAGACACCACCCAGGCTCCAGCCGACCAGGCTGACGGCCGCGCCATGGCGTTCGGCCAACCGTAGCACCAGCGCACTGCAGGCCTCGCGCACACCGCCGCTGGGGCCGTGGTTGGTGCCCAGACCCCAGCCATAGGGCGTGTAGCCGCGCGCCCGCAGAAAGCGGCGCATAGGCTCGGTGCTGAGATCCGAAGCCTGGAAACCGGGCAGCACGACCACCGGATGACCATCGCCCTGCGGGCCACGCGTCAGCCAGGGCATCGCTGCCCAGGCGGCGGCATATTCCCAGGGTGCGCGGGCTTCGAGCAACATCAGCCAGGGGCTGGGGGGGCGCGCTTCGAGGCCTTGGTTTGCGGTGGACATGGGCGTTGGCGCCGGTGTGACGCGTGGCTTCGATGAGCCTCATGTTAGCCCGTTGCGGCGCGTTTCAAGGGGATGGAGAGCCACTGTCGCGCCGGCGACAGATCGGCTGCATCGGCCAGGATGACGATGAGGTGCCTGGGCTAGCGGATCGCCGGCTGCGCGGCTCGCCGCAGCGACAAGGCCTCATTCGTGCCCAGCGCCGCCAGCACCAGCGCACCGCCTCCCAGCACGGCGGTGGTCGGCGCCTCGCTGCTGCCCAGCCAGACCCAAGCGACGCCGAACACCACCTCCAGCAGCGCCAGCAGCGAGATCTCGGGCGCGCTGAGCACCCTGGCCAGGCGCACCGCCAGCAGGCAAGGGATGGCCAATTGCACCACGCCCAGCAGGCCCAGCAGCGTCAGGTCGTGCGTCGTGGCGGCAAAGGGCAGCGACAGCGGCAACGTGATCGCCGCCGACAGCACCGCGCCCAGCAGCACGGGCGACAGCATGTCGGGCATGGCGTTGCCGTGGCGCGATTGCAGGTGCTGCAGCAGCGTCCAGTTGATCGCGGCGGCGATCGGCACGCACAAAGCCACGGCGGTGCCGACAAGATGGCGCGCCTCGGCACCGGCCAGCCCGGCGCCATACATCCAGGCGATGCCGACGCCGGCCACGACGATTGCCAGCCAGGTGCGCAGCGGCAGCCGGAAGCCCAGCGCGGCGCGCGCCACCAGCGCCGTGAGCAGCGGCGCCAGGGCCATCGTCACCAGCACATTGGCCACGTCGGTGAGTGTGATGGCCACCATGAATGCGGTGTACATCACCGCCCAGCAGGCGGCCGACAGCCACAGGGCGCGCCCACCGCCGCGCAGAGTGCGCCAGAGCAGCGCCGGGCCGCGAATCCAGCCCAGCATCAACGTCAGCGCCAAAGCGTTGAACAGGCTGCGCCAGAAAGTGACCTCGAAGCCGGCCGCGCTATCGAGATGGCGCGTGACGATGCCGGCGATGCTCCACATCAGCGTCACGGCGAGCATCAACAGCACCGCGCGGCGATGCGACATGAGCGGGTCCAGATTCAGGCCGCCTCGCGGCTGGCACGCTTGCGCTCGTGTTCCTTCAGGTGCCGCTTGCGAATGCGGATCGACTTCGGCGTGATCTCGACCAGCTCGTCGTCGGCGATGAACTCCACCGCGTACTCCAGCGTCAGAATGATCGGTGGCGTGATCTTGATCGCGTCTTCCTTGCCGCTGACTCGGAAGTTGGTGAGCTGCTTGCCGCGCACGGCGTTGACGACCAGGTCGTTGTCGCGGCTGTGGATGCCGATGATCATGCCTTCGTACAGCGGATCGCCGGCCTTGACGAACATGCGGCCGCGGTCGTCGAGCTTGCCCAGCGAGTAGGTCACCGCCTCGCCGTCATCCTGGCTGATCAGCACGCCGTTCTTGCGGCCGGCGATCTCGCCCTTGTAGGCCTCGTAGCCGTCGAAGATGTTGCTGATCAGACCGGTGCCGCGCGTCAGGTTCAGGAACTCGTTCTGGAAGCCGATCAGGCCGCGCGCCGGAATGCGGTACTCAAGACGCACGCGGCCCATGCCGTCGGGCTCCATGTTCACCAGCTCGGCCTTGCGCTCGCCCAGCGCCTGCATCACCGCACCCTGGTGCTGGTCTTCGACGTCAGCGGTAACCAGTTCGATCGGCTCGTGGCGTTCGCCGTTGACCTCGTGGAACACCACGCGCGGCTTGCTCACCGCCAGCTCGTAGCCTTCGCGGCGCATCGTTTCCAGCAGGATCGTCAGGTGCAGTTCGCCGCGGCCGGAGACCTCGAAGATGCCGTCCTCGTCGGTCTCCTTGACCTTCAGCGCCACGTTGCTCTGCAGCTCGCGGTCGAGGCGGTCGCGGATCTGCCGGCTGGTGACGAACTTGCCTTCGCGGCCGGCGAGCGGCGAGTTGTTGACGCAGAAGTTCATCGTCAGCGTCGGCTCGTCGACATTGAGCATCGGCAGCGGCACCGGGTTGTCGATGTCGGTCAGCGTGACGCCGATGCCGATGCCCTCGATGCCGTTGATCAGCACGATGTCGCCCGGGCCGGCTTCGGTGGCCTGCTTGCGCTCCAGCCCCTCGAACTTCAGCACCTGGTTGACGCGCGCCTTGATCGGCGTGCTGTCCGGGCCGCTGTACACGGCCACGTCCTGCATCGGCTTGAGCGTGCCCTGGTTGACGCGGCCGATGCCGATGCGGCCGACGTAGGTGGAATAGTCCAGCGAGCAGATCTGCAGCTGCAGCGGGTCGTCGGGGCTGCCTTCGTGGGCCGGCACGTGTTCGAGCATGGCGTCGAACAGCGGCGCCAGGTCGGTGCCGGCTTCGCCCTGCTTCAGCGTGGCCCAGCCGTTCAGGCCCGAGGCGAAGACCACCGGAAAGTCGAGCTGCGCCTCGGTGGCGTGCAGCTTGTCGAACAGGTCGAAAGTCGCGTTGATGACGTAGTCGGGCCGCGCGCCGGGGCGGTCGACCTTGTTGACCACGACGATGGGCTTGAGGCCCAGCGCCAGCGCCTTCTTGGTGACGAAGCGCGTCTGCGGCATCGGCCCTTCGACCGCGTCGACCAGCAGCAGCACGCTGTCGACCATCGACAGCACGCGCTCGACCTCGCCGCCGAAGTCGGCGTGGCCAGGGGTGTCGACGATGTTGATGTGCGTGCCCTTCCATTCGACCGCGCAGTTCTTCGCCAGGATGGTGATGCCGCGTTCCTTTTCCAGGTCGTTGCTGTCCATCACGCGTTCTGCGACCTTCTCGTTCTCGCGGAAGGTGCCGCTCTGGCGCAGCAGCTGGTCGACCAGCGTGGTCTTGCCATGGTCGACGTGGGCGATGATGGCGATGTTGCGGATCTGTCGGGTCATGTGTCGGGCTTTCAGAGCAAGCCTGCGACTTCGGCGGGCGAGAGCAGGCGGTCGGCGATCAGTTCGCCGCCCGCGATGTGGGCGCTGCCCAGGAAGACGCTCGGCCTTGCTGCCTTGGGTCGGCGGCGGTGGGCCGTAGACGCGCACCGCCGGGGCGTCGGCCAGCGCAACGCGACGGCGCAGGCCGGTCAGGAAGCGGCCGGCCTCGTCGTCGGCCAAGTGCACCTGCGGCCAGTCGGCCAGCAGCGCATCGGTCGGGCGCAGCAGCGCATCGCGCTCGGGCTCGCTGAGGGCGCCGAGTTGCTCCAGCGTGACGGCATCCGCCAGGTCGAGCGCGCCGCTGCGCGGTGCGGCGCAGCGCGCTCAGGTGCGCGCCGCAGCCCAGCGCCTCGCCGATGTCTTCGGCCAGCGTGCGGATGTAGGTGCCCTTGCTGCAGCGGACGTCGAGCGTCAGCGCTCGTCCTGCCAATCGACGATGTCGATGACGACGTGAATGCACCCGGCGCGCCGTCGCGTTCGATCTCGATGCCTGCGCGGGCATAGTCGTACAGCGCCCTGCCCTCGTGCTTCAGCGCCGAATGCATCGGCGGCAGCTGCTCGATTTCGCCGGTGAAGTGCGCCAGCGCCGCATCGATCGCTGCGCGATCGACACCGTACCGGTCGCTCGATTCGATCACCTCGCCTTCGGCATCGCCGGTGTTCGTGCGTTGGCCCAATCGCAGCGTGGCGCGGTAGCTCTTGTCGGCGTCCAGGCTGACCTGCGAGAACTTCGTCGCGGCGCCGAAGCACAGCGGCAGCAGGCCTGTGGCCAGCGGGTCGAGCGTGCCGGTATGGCCGGCCTTCTCGGCGCGGTACAGCCGCTTGGCCTTCTGCAAGGCGTCGTTGCTGCTCAGGCCCAGCGGCTTGTCGAGCAGCAGCACGCCGTGCACGGCACGGCGCATGATCGCGCTGTCGCGGCAGGATGTTCACTCGTCGTCCTTCGCCCGGTTCGCATTTGCCTGGGCGATCAGCGCACTGAGCTCGGCAGCGCGCTCGGTGCTGCGGTCGAAGTGGAAGTGCAGCGTCGGCACGGTGTGGATCTGCAGCTTCTTGAACAGGCTGTTGCGTAGGAAGCCGGCCGCCTCGTTCAACGCGGCCTCGCATTCGGCCAGGTCCCCGGTCAGCAGCGAAAAGAAGACCTTCGCGTGGGCGTAGTCGGGCGTGACCTCGACCGCGTTGATCGTGACCATGCCGATGCGTGGGTCCTTCAGCTCGCGCACAGCTACGGCCACATCGCGCTGGATCTGGTCGGCGATGCGGAAGCCGCGGTTGGGGATGGATCGCTTGTGTCGCATGTTGAAAGTGATCTGGACGGGGGCTCCTTCAAACGACAAACCCCGCCTTCGTCGCGGAAGGCGGGGTCTGTCATCAGACGCGCGCCGCCGCTAGAGGGTCCGGGCGACTTCCTTGACCTCGAAGAACTCCAACTGGTCGCCTTCGGCAATGTCGTTGTAGTTCTTCATCTTGACGCCGCACTCGAAGCCCTCCTTGACCTCGCGCACGTCTTCCTTCATGCGCCGCACGCTGTCGACCTCGCCGGTGTAGACGATGACGTTGTCGCGCAGGATGCGCAACCGCGCGCCGCGGCGCACCAGGCCGGCGGTGACCATGCAGCCGGCCACCGTGCCGATCTTCAGGCCACGAACATGGTGCGGATCTCGGCCGTGCCGATGATCTCTTCGCGCTGCTCGGGTGCGAGCATGCCGGTCATCGCCGCCTTGATCTCGTCCACCGCGTCGTAGATGATGGTGTAGTAGCGCAGATCGACGCCGTTGCCTTCGGCCAGCTTGCGCGCACCGGCATCGGCGCGCACGTTGAAGCCGATGATCACCGCCTTCGAGGCGATGGCCAGGTTGACGTCGCTTTCGCTGATGCCGCCCACCGCCGAGTGCACGATCTGGATCTTGACCTCGTCGGTGGAAAGCTTCGACAAGGCCTGGGCCAGCGCTTCCTGCGAACCCTGCACGTCGGCCTTGACGATCAAAGGCAGCATCTGCGCTTGGCCGTCGCCCATGGTCTCGAACATGTTCTCCAGCTTGGCGGCCTGCTTCTTCGCCAGCTTGACGTCACGGTACTTGCCCTGGCGGAAGGTGGCGATCTCGCGAGCACGACGCTCGTCGCCGAGCACCATGAAGTCGTCGCCGGCCTGCGGCACTTCCGTCAAGCCCTGGATTTCGACCGGGATCGACGGCCCTGCCTCGTCGGACGGACTGCCGGTCTCGTCGAGCATGGCACGAACCCGGCCATAGCTCGAACCCGGCCAGCACCACGTCGCCCTTCTTCAGCGTGCCGCTCTGCACCAGCACGGTGGCCACCGGACCGCGACCCTTGTCCAGCCGCGCTTCGATGACGATGCCCTTGGCCATCGCGTCGGCCGGCGCTTTCAACTCCAGCACCTCGGCCTGCAGCAGCACCTGTTCGAGCAGGTCGTCGATACCCTGCCCGGTCTTGGCCGACACCGCCACGAAGGGCGAGTCGCCGCCGAAGTCCTCCGGCACGACCTGTTCGGCCACCAGTTCGCTCTTCACGCGCTCGACGTTCGCTTCGGGCTTGTCGATCTTGTTCATGGCCACGATGATCGGCACGCCCGCCGCCTTGGCATGGCTGATGGCCTCCTTGGTCTGCGGCATGACGCCGTCGTCGGCGGCCACCACCAGGATCACCAGGTCAGTGGCCTTGGCGCCGCGCGCACGCATCGCCGTGAAGGCGGCGTGGCCGGGAGTGTCGAGGAAGGTGATCATGCCGCGCGGCGTTTCCACGTGGTACGCACCGATGTGCTGCGTGATGCCGCCAGCCTCGCCCGAGGCCACGCGCGTGGTGCGGATGTGGTCGAGCAGCGAGGTCTTGCCGTGGTCGACGTGGCCCATCACCGTGACCACCGGGGCGCGCGGCTGTTCGTCGCCGGTGGTGGCGGCTTCTTCTTCCTCCAGGAAGGCTTCGGGATCGTCGAGCTTGGCGGCCACCGCCTTGTGGCCCATTTCCTCGACCAGGATCATGGCTGTTTCCTGGTCCAGCTGCTGGTTGATGGTGACCATCTGGCCCAACTTCATCAGCTGCTTGATCAGTTCACTGGCCTTGACCGACATCTTGTGCGCCAGGTCGGCGACGCTGATGGTCTCGGGCACATGCACTTCCTGGGCGACGAATTCGGCCGGCGCGACATAGCCGTTGCCCGAGCCTTCGCGCGCATCGCCACCGCGGCGCGAGCCGCGCGGCGCGCGCCAGCCCGGGCGGCCCGAGGCACCGCCGTCACCGCGCGGCTTGAGCGCGCGCTTCTTCGCGGCATCGTCGGCCCAGCTGGAGGAAAGCTTCTCGGACTTGAGCGCCTTCTTGTCGCCCGGCTTCGCGACGGTGGCGCCGGCCCCCGGCGCCGTCTTGGGCTTGTGGATCGTGCCGGTGATGGCTTCCTTGCCCTGCTCGCCCGGCTTGGGCTCGGGCGGCTTGGCCACCATCACGGTCTTCGGCCGGTTCATCATCTCGCGGATGGCCGCGGCTTCCGATTCGGCGGCCTTGCGCCGCTGGTCCAGATCCGCCTGCCGCTTCTTGTCCTCGGCCTCGATGGTCGAGGCCTTGATGACACGCAGCGCGGGCTTCGGCGCTTCGGCGGCTGGCGCGGCGACGGGCTCGCTGGCAGGTGCCGCCTCGGCCACCTTGTCGTCCTTCTTCGCCTTGCCCTTCGGCGATGTGTTGGCGGATGCAGCCGCGGCTTCGGCGGCGGCCGCCTCTTCGCGCGCCTTGGCCATGGCAGCTTCGCGCTCGGCGCGCTCCTGCTCTTCGCGCACACGGCGGCGCTCGGCCAGCTCGGCTTCCTGCGCACGCAGCGCTTCGGCCTGGGCCTGGGCTTCGGCTTCGCGCCGCACGAGCTCGGCCTGCTCGGCTTCTGCCGCAGCCGCTGCGGCGGCTTCGTCGACGCCTGAGGCATCGTCGCGTTTGACGAAGACACGCTTCTTGCGCACCTCGACCTGGATCGTGCGCGCCTTGCCGCTGGCATCCGCCTGCTTGATCTCGCTGGTGGACTTGCGCACCAGCGTGATCTTCTTGCGCTCGCCGCCGGCGGTGCCGTGCGCGCTGCGCAGGAACTCCAGCAACCGCTCCTTGTCTGTTTCGGTCAGCGCGTCGTCGGTGGACTTCTTCGCGACGCCGGCCGACAGCAACTGCTCGAGCAGCGCGGCAGCGGGGCGGTTCAGCTCCGTGGCGAACTGGGCGACGGTGGTCACGGCCATTGGCGGGTTTCCTTCAGTACAGCTTGCAATGCAGCATCGGGGGCGGGCGATGAATCGGTGGACCGGCAGCTCAAGCCGTGAACCAATGTTCGCGCGCCTTCATGATCAGGGTCTTGGCACGTTCTTCATCGATGGACGTCATCTCGGTCAACTCGTCCACTGCCAGATCGGCCAGGTCGTCGCGCGTGTGGATACCGGCATCCGACAGCTTGCCGATCAGCTCCGGCGTCATGTCTTCCAGGTCACGCAGGTCCTGCGAAACGTCATCGACCTGTTCTTCGCGGACGATCTCCATCGTCAGCAGCGCGTCCTTGGCACGGGTGCGCAGCTCGTTGATGGTGTCTTCGTCGAAGGACTCGATTTCCAGCATCTCCTGCAGCGGCACGTAGGCCACTTCCTCCAGGCTGGTGAAGCCCTCGGCGATGAGGATGTCGGCGACTTCGACATCGACGTCGAGCTTGTCGACGAACAGGTTGCGCACCGAGTCGCTCTCCTCGCTTTGCTTGGCCTGCGATTCCTCGGCGGTCATGATGTTGATGCGCCAGCCGGTGAGTTCCGAGGCCAGGCGCACGTTCTGCCCTTCGCGTCCGATGGCGATCGCCAGATTCTCCTCGTCCACCACCACGTCCATCGCGTGCTTCTCCTCGTCGACGACGATCGACTGCACGTTGGCCGGCGCCAGCGCGCCGATGACGAATTGCGCCGGGTCCTCCGACCACAGCACGATGTCAACGCGCTCGCCGGCGAGTTCGTTGGTCACGCCGTTGACGCGCGAGCCGCGCACACCTACGCAGGTGCCGATCGGATCGACGCGCCGGTCGTGCGACACGACGGCGATCTTGGCGCGCATGCCGGGGTGGCGGGCGCAGCTCTTGATCTCCAGCAGGCCCTGCTCGATCTCGGGCACCTCCTGACGGAACAGTTCCATCATGAAACCTGGGCTGGAGCGCGACAGCATGATCTGCGCGCCGCGCTGCGTCGGGTCGATGCCGGCAATGAAGGCGCGCACGCGGTCGCCGGTGCGCAGGTTCTCTTTCGGGATCATCTCGCTGCGCTTCAGCCGGCCCTCGACGCGGCCCGACTCGACGATGATGTCGCCCTTGTCCAGCCGCTTGACCGTGCCGACGAAGATCTTCTCGCCGCGCGACAGGAAATCGTTCAGCAGTTGCTCACGCTCGGCATCGCGGATCTTCTGCAGGATGACCTGCTTGGCGGCTTGCGCACCGATGCGACCGATGGGCACCGAGTCGATTGGCTGCTCGATGTAGTCATCGACCTCGATGTCCGGAATCTGCTCCTGCGCTTCGAACAGCAGCGTCTCGGCGTCTGGAATCTGCAGCCCGGCTTCGTTGGGCACCACATGCCAGCGGCGGAAGGTTTCGTATTCGCCGCTGTCGCGATCGACCGCCACGCGGATGTCGACTTCGCCACCATGCAGCTTCTTGGTGGCCGACGCCAGCGCCGATTCGACCGCCTCGAAAACGACTTCGAGCTCCACGCTCTTCTCGCGCGAGATGGCATCGACCAACATCAGCATTTCGCGATTCATCGCTGTCAAACCTCCGTCAACCCCGCGGCCCGCGTCCGCCAACTTGTTTGCACCGGGCAGCTTGCTGCCGCGTCCCTTGAAGTCCAGCACCGGCACCAGGCGCGCCTCGCGCACCTCATGCAGTTTGAAGTCGAGTGCCTGATCGGCCTTGTCGCCGCTCAACGCTAGGCGCCAGCCATCGGGTGCGGCCTGAAGCTGGCCGCGATAGTTCTTGCGGCCCTTGAAGGCCTCTTTCAGCGTCAGGTTGATTTCCTGCCCGGCAAAGCGCTCGAAGTCAGCCGGCCGCGTCAAAGGCCGGTCCAGGCCGGGTGAGGACACCTCCAGGCGCTGGTAGGCCACCGCCTCGACTTCCAGCACGTACTGCAATTGCCGCGTGACGCGCTCGCAATCCTCGACGGTGACGAATTCGGCCTCGCCGGTGGGATAGCTGCGGCCCGGAACGCGGTCGATGAACACGCGCAGCAAGCCAGCGGCCGAGCGCTCCACCGCCACCAGCTCGTAGTCCAAGCCGGCGACCGTGCGCTCTATGGTCAAATGCTGTCGCGTCGTAGCCAAACCCGTTGCCTTGCCTCATCGCCTTTCGCGGTCCCGCGAAAAGCGATCAACCAAAAAAAATGGGCTGGAGAAATCCGCCCATGCAGTGTGTCAGCGAAAGGCGCATTGTAACCTCTGGGGCCGGGCGGGGCAATATCGGCCGGCGGGCCCAAGGGTCGGGCGGGTCTGGCATGCCAGAATTCCCGGCGCAACGCTGGAGCACACATGGGATTCCTGGCCGGCAAGAGACTGCTGATCACCGGGGTGCTGTCGAATCGATCGATCGCCTATGGCATCGCCCGCGCCTGCCACCGCGAAGGCGCTGAGCTGGCCTTCAGCTATGTCGGCGAACGCTTTCAGGGAGCGCATCGTCGGATTCGCCAAGGAGTTCGGCAGCGCGTTGATCTTCGATTGCGATGTCGGCGACGACGCGCAGATCGACGCCATGTTCGAGCAACTCGGCGCCGCCTGGCCGCAGTTCGACGGACTGGTGCATTCCATCGGCTTTGCGCCACGCGAGGCGATTGCCGGCGACTTTCTCGACGGCCTGTCGCGCGAGGACTTCCGCATCGCGCACGACATCTCCGCCTACAGCTTCCCGGCGCTGGCCAAGGCGGCGCTGCCGCTGCCTGCGCAGCGGCAGCGCCTTGTTGACACTGAGCTACCTGGGCGCCGAGCGCGTGGTGCCCAACTACAACACCATGGGCCTGGCCAAGGCCTCGCTGGAAGCCAGCGTGCGCTATCTGGCGGCCAGCCTGGGGCCGAGGGGCATGCGCGTCAACGGCATCTCGGCCGGGCCGATCAGACCCTGGCGGCCTCGCGGCATCAAGGATTTCGGCAAGCTGCTGGACACCTTCGCCAGGACCGCACCGCTGCGACGCAATGTCACGATCGACGATGTCGGCAATGTCGCGGCCTTCCTGCTGTCGGACCTGGCGGCCGGCGTGACCGCCGAGATCACCTATGTGGATGGCGGCTTCAGCCAGGTGGCGCTGGGGCCGATGGACGTCGCGGCCGGCGACTGACGCCGTTGCTCAGGGGCCGGGGCGCACGCAGTCGACGAAGTAGCGCCGGCTGCCGTCGGCTTGCTCTTCT
Organism: uncultured beta proteobacterium; assembly: GCA_963837675.1. Taxonomy (GTDB): domain Bacteria; phylum Pseudomonadota; class Gammaproteobacteria; order Burkholderiales; family Burkholderiaceae_C; genus Rubrivivax. The sequence continues at coordinate 124,478 of CAWIOH010000023.1, forward strand.
TCCACCAGGCCGTGCACGTCGGTGTCGAAGCCCGGGAAAGGCTGCGTTGAACTGCGCGCGTGAAGCGCAGGTAATCGACGATCTTCTTGTTGAAGCGCTCGCCCGGAATCAGCAACGGAATGCCCGGCGGATAGGGCGTCAGCAGCGACGTCGTGATGCGGCCTTCCAAGCGCGTCGATGTCCACGCGCTCGGTCTTGCGGTGCGCGATGTGCGCAAAGGCGTCGCTGGGCTTCATCGCCGGCTGCAGGTCGCGACAGGTACATCTCGGTCGCAGGCGCGCGATGTCACCTTTGGCGTACATCTCGTGGATGCTCTGGCACAGGTCGCGCAGGCCCATGCGCTCGTAGCGCGGATGCGCGGCGCAGAACTCGGGCAGGATGCGCCACATCGGCTGCGTTCTTGTCGTAGTCGTCCTTGAACTGCTGCAGCGCCGTCAGCAGCGTGTTCCAGCGGCCCTTGGTGATGCCGATGGTGAACATGATGAAGAACGAGTACAGCCCGGTCTTCTCGACCACCACGCCGTGCTCGGCCAGGAACTTGGTGACGATCGCCGCCGGGATGCCGGTCTTGGCGAACTTGCCCGACATGTCCAGCCCCGGCGTGATGATCGTGCACTTGATCGGGTCGAGCAGGTTGAAGCCTTCGGCCAGGTCGCCGAAGCCATGCCACTTGTCGCCCGCCTTCAGCACCCAGTCGTCGGCCTGGCCGATGCCTTCGGTCGGCCAGCTTGTCCGGTCCCCAGACCTTGAACCACCAGTCATGGCCGAACTCCTTGTCGACCTTGCGCATGGCGCGGCGGAAGTCCAGCGCCTCGGCAATGCTCTCTTCCACCAGCGCGGTGCCACCCGGCGCTTCCATCATCGCCGCGGCCACGTCGCAGCTGGCGATGATGGCGTACTGCGGGCTGGTGCTGGTGTGCATCAGGTAGGCCTCGTTGAAGAGGTGCCGGTCGAGCTTGCGGTTCGGCGGCGTCCTGCACCAGCACCTGGCAGGCCTGGCTGATGACCGGCCAGCAACTTGTGCGTGCACTGCGTGGCGAACACCAGCTGGTTCTTCGGCCGCGGCGCGCTTCTTGCCCATGGCGTGGAAGCTGCCGTAGAACGTGTGGAAGGCCGCATGTGGCAGCCAGGCCTCGTCGAAATGCAGCGTGTCGATGTAGCCGTCGAGCGCGTGCTTGATGGTCTCGGTGTTGTAGAGCACGCCGTCGTAGGTGCTCTGCGTCAAGCGTCAGGATGCGCGGCTTGACCTTCTTCGGGTCGACGCCCGTCAGCAGCGGGTTGGCGGCGATCTTCCTGCGGATGGCCTCGGGCGAGAACTCGCTCTGCGGGATCGGCCCGATGATGCCGTAGTGGTTGCGCGTGGGCGTCAGGAACACCGGCACCGCGCCGGTCATGATGATCGCGTGCAGGATCGACTTGTGGCAGTTGCGGTCGACCACCACCACGTCGCCCGGGCGCCACCGTGTGGTGCCAGACCATCTTGTTGCTGGTGCAGGTGCCGTTGGTGACGAAGAAGCAGTGGTCGGCGTTGAAGATGCGCGCCGCGTTGCGTCTCGCTCTGCGCAACCGGGCCGGTGTGGTCGAGCAGCTGGCCGAGTTCGTCCACCGCAGTTGCACACGTCGGCGCGCAGCATGTTCTCGCCGAAGAACTGGTGGAACATCTGGCCCGACCGGGCTCTTCAGGAAGGCCACGCCGCCGCAGTGGCCCGGGCAGTGCCAGGAATAGGAGCCGTCCTGCGCGTAGTCCACCAGCGCCTTGAAGAACGGCGGCGCCAGGCCGTCGAGATAGCTCTTGGCCTCGCGGATGATGTGGCGCGCCACGAACTCCGGCGTGTCCTCGAACATGTGGATGAAGCCGTGCAGTTCGCGCAGGATGTCGTTGGGGATGTGCTGGCTGGTGCGCGTCTCGCCGTAGATGTAGATCGGGATGTCGGCGTTCTTGAAGCGGATCTCCTCGATGAACTTGCGCAGGCTCAGCACCGCAGGGTCGAGCTCCGGGCCGCCCTTGAACTCCTCGTCGTCGATCGACAGGATGAAGGCGCTGGCGCGGCTTTGCTGCTGCGCGAACTGGCTCAGGTCGCCGTAGCTGGTGGCGCCCAGCACCTCGAAGCCTTCCTTCTCGATGGCCTGCGCCAGCGCGCGGATGCCCAGCCCCGAGGTGTTTTCGGAGCGGAAATCTTCGTCGATGATGACGATGGGAAAGTGAAAGCGCTGCATGGGCGGCCCGTCGCGGCGGGTGGCGGATGGGAAGCGGAAGAGTGTAGAGCCGCCGCGCCTGCGCGGCGCTGTCGCTACACTCGACCGCAGGCTTTGTCAGCCGGAGGCAACGATGGACTGGAGCTACGCAACGATGTGGTGGGTGGCCGCCGGCGTGCTGGTGGTCGCCGAGCTCAATGCCGGCACCTTCTACCTGCTCATGGTGGCGCTGGGCTGTGCTGCCGGCGCGCTGGCCGCGCATGCCGGCCTGGGTCCGAGCCGTGCAGTTGGTGACGGCGGCGGTGCTGGGCAGCGGTGCGACGGCATTGTGGCACTTCAAGCGCGCACGCGCGCCGCGTTCGGCGCCGGCCGAGTCGAACCGCGATGTCAACCTCGACGTCGGCGAGCACATCCGCGTGTCCGGCATGGGACGAAGCGCGACCTCGCGCGTCGAATATCGCGGCAGCCTGCTGGACCGTGCAGTTTCGCGGCCCCGGCCTGCCCCATCCCGGTGAGCATGTGATCGTCGCCGTGCAGGGCAACCGCCTGATCGTCGCGCCCGCACCCACCTGAAACGCAGTCCCCCGAAAGAGCGCACATGGAAATCGCCGTCGTCCTGGCCGTCATCGCCATCGTCTTCATCACGCAGACCATCAAGATCGTGCCGCAGCAGAACGCCTGGGTGGTCGAGCGTCTGGGCAAGTACGACCGCACGCTGACCCCGGGGCTGAAGTTCGTCGTACCCTTCATCGAACGGGTGGCGTACAAACATTCGCTCAAGGAAGTGCCGCTGGACGTGCCCAGCCAGGTGTGCATCACGCGCGACAACACCCAATTGCAGGTGGACGGCATCATCTACTTCCAGGTCGACCGACCCGATGCGCGCCAGCTACGGCTCGAGCAACTACGTCTTCGCCATCACGCAGCTGGCGCAGACGCTGCTGCGCTCGGTGATCGGCAAGATGGAACTGGACAAGACCTTCGAGGAGCGCGACGCGATCAACGCCTCGGTGGTCAACGCCCTGGACGAAGCCGCCACCAACTGGGGCGTGAAGGTGCTGCGCTACGAGATCAAGGACCTGACGCCGCCGGCGGAGATATTGCGCTCGATGCAGGCGCAGATCACCGCCGAGCGCGAGAAGCGCGCCTTGATCGCCGCCAGTCGAAGGCCGCAAGCAGGAGCAGATCAACATCGCCACCGGCGAGCGCGAAGCCTTCATCGCGCGCAGCGAAGGCCAGCGCCAGGCCGAGATCAACAACGCGCAGGGCCAAGCCGCGGCCATCGTGGCTGTGGCCGAAGCCACCGCCGATGCGATCCGCAAGGTGGCCGAGGCCATCCGCGCCCCGGGCGGTGAGCAGGCAGTGCAACTGAAAGTGGCGGAAAAGGCGGTCGAGGCCTATGCACAACTGGCACAGAAGAACAACACCATGATCGTGCCCGGCAACATGAGCGAGGTGTCGAGCCTGATCGCCACTGCGATGGCGTTGATCAAGGGTGTGCCAGCCAACTGACGGTGGCTGAAAGGTGCTGGACACGCCGCTGCTGCCTGTTGCCGCGGTTCTCCGACTTGCCTGCCGATGGGCGGGCCGCGCAAGCGCGTCTTCAGCCCCGTGGCCGGCGAATAGAATCGCCGCTGCCGGAGGGATGGATGAGCGGTTTAAGTCGCACGCCTGGAAAGCGTGTGGGGGTTAACAGCCCCCCGCGGGTTCGAATCCCGCTCCCTCCGCCATGAACAACTCCAGAACAGGCCCCGCTAGGGGCTTTTTTCATAGCTGATCTGCTAAAAGCGACGTCTCACGTTGTGTCACCAGATCCCATACAATCCCCCTATCTTCTGGGGATAGGTAAGGGGTACACAATGCCACGCAAGGCCAGGGAGCTGTCTCCCCTTGAGGTTCGCCGGCTGGACAAGCCGGGGCGCTGGAGCGTGGGCGGTGTCGATGGGCTGGCGCTGCAGGTCACCCGGTCCGGAGCAAGAAGTTGGGTACTTCGCCTCGCTGTATGCGGACAGCAACGCGAAATGGGCCTCGGCAGCTTCCCCACAGTGACCTTGGCGGAGGCCCGGGACAAGGCACGTCGGCACCGTGCCCAGGTTGCCGAGGGGTCCGATCCGATTTCGCTACGTCGCGCCGTCTTTAGCGCCGCTGCCGCCGATCGGATGTCACAAAGGACTTTCGCCGAGGTGGCCGCACAGTACATTGCCCAGCACGAGAAATCCTGGAAGAACAAAAAGCACGGAGCGCAGTGGGCTTCCACCTTGCAAACCTACGCAGAGCCTGTTGTCGGCCAACTGCTCGTTCGCGACGTGACCAGCGCCCACGTAGTTCGAGTGCTGGAGCCGATCTGGACGACGAAGACCGAGACCGCTACCCGTGTGCGTTCGCGCATCGAATTGGTGCTCGACTTCGCCGCGGCGCGCGGACTTCGAGAAGGCCCCAACCCGGCGCGCTGGAAAGGCAATCTGGATGCTGCCTTTCCCAAGGCGTCGAAGGTGGCGGTGGTTCGGCACCACACGGCGGTCGCAATAGATGAGGTCGCGCCCTTCATGCGCCGACTTCGCTTGCAAGAGGGCATGGGCGCTAGTGTAGTGTTGCGTTCTGTTTGGAACTTAAGCGCGAATTCGCCCGAATTACCTTCTGCAGGATGTCGGCGGCGCTTTTCGTCCATATGAAGGGTTTGGGCTCGGCGTTGTGGTGGGCGACGTACGCATCAATGGCGGCGGTCAACTCGGGCACGCTGGTAAACACGCCTCGGCGCAGCCGATTGACGGTGATGTCGCGGAAGAATCGCTCCACCATGTTCAGCCAAGAGGCCGAGGTCGGCGTGAAGTGCATGTTGAAGCGCGGGTGCTTCTTCAGCCAGTCCTGCACAACCGGATGCTTGTGGGTGGCGTAGTTGTCGGCGACCAGGTGCAGCGTTTTGTCTTTGGGTGTTTCGCGGTCAATCTTGCGCAGGAACTTCAACCACTCGGCATGAGTGTGGCGCTGCTGGCACTGGCCGATGACTTGGCCGTCGAGGACATTGAGCGCAGCAAACAGCGTGGTCGTGCCGTTGCGCTTGTAGTCGTGCGTCATTGTCTGCGCGCGCCCCTTCTTCAGCGGCAGGCCAGGCTGCGTGCGGTCCAGCGCCTGTACCTGGCTCTTCTCGTCGCAGCACAGCACCAGCGCGTGCTCGGGTGGGGACATGTACAGACCCACGATGTCTTCGAGCTTGTCGACGAACTTCGGGTCGCGCGAGATCTTGAAGCCGCGCACCAAGTGCGGCTTCAAGCCGTTGGCCTGCCAGTGCCGCATCACGGTGCTGGGGCTGACCTGCAGCACCGCGGCCATCTTGCGTGTGCTCCAGTGCGTGGCCGCCTCGGGCGTGCTCTGCGTGGTCAGCGCCACCAGCTTGGCAACGTCCACCTTGACTGGCGGCGCGCCGCGCGGCAGGTCCCGCTCAATGCCTTGCACCCCGCACTCCAAGTAGCGTTCGCGCCAGCGCGCCACCTGCACCCGTCCGATGCCAAGCTGCTGGGCGATGTCCTTGTTCTGCAGGCCCTGCGCGGCCAGCAGCACAATCTGCGCGCGCTGCGCCAGCCTGACGCTGGTGCGCTTGGAGCGCGCCAGCTTCGCCAACTCGCCTTCCTGCTCATCCGTCAGCTCTATCGCCGGGGCAACTCGCAATTGCTCGCTCCAATGCAAACCGAAGTAGCGCATTGGAAACAGGGAACACACGTAAGTTCCTTCAAGAATCAAACACTACACTAGTCTAGGGCGTTGGCGTTTGTGATCCTGACAGGCGCGCGATCGGGAGAAGTGCGTGGCACACTTTGGGCAGAGATCGACCTGGAAGCGTCGCTCTGGGTCGTGCCAGGGACTCGAATGAAGGCCGGGCGCGAACACCTGCGTATTTCGGCGAACGTGACCGGTGATTTCGGCAACGTGACCGATTTCGATCGGACGCTGGGTTGCGCGCAGAAGATTGTAGTGATGGGGTTGGTTTGGGCGGGTTGAACACCTCCGTTGTGAACTTGACGTGGGGCCTGATGCCGCAGTGCGGTGAAGGGCTTTGCTGTTTCTTTCTTGCCTTTCTTCGAATGTGGTGGTGGGGCCCTGTGGAGCTTGTGGACAGCCGACGGCCTGTGGGTGGGCGCGTGGGCAACCCGCAGGGTTGTCCAACCGACCATCCACAGGAGAGCGCCATCGGCGCTCAGTCGGGGAGCCCGCGCCAGCGGGCCTGTCCACAAATCCACGGGGCGGGTGCCTAGCGCGACTTGCCGGTGGCTGCGCTGGGTTTGATGGTCGCGCTGTCGGCGGTGAGCGCGTTGACTGTGCCGGCGGCTTTGCGCGGGCGCATCGATTCGCCCTTGAGCACCAAGCGGTGACTGCGAGAGAGCAGCCGATCGAGGATCGCGTCGGCGACGGTTGCATCGCCGATCCACGCATGCCAGTGCTCGACTGGCAGCTGGCTGGTCACGATGGTTGAGCGCGTTCCCGCGCGGTCGTCGATCACCTCCATCAGGTCCGACGCGCGTCGGGCCGTCCAGTGCGGCCAGTCCCCAGTCGTCGAGCACCAGGACGTCAGTGCGCGCCACCGCGGCGAGCCAGCGAGCGAAGCCGCCGTTGCCGTGCAGGATGCGCAACTCCTCGGCCAGGCGCGGCACGCGCAGGTACAGCGCCGAGTGCCCGCGTCGGCAGGCGTATTGCGCCAGCGCGCATGCCAGCCACGACTTGCCCGAACCCGTTGGCCCGGTGACCAGGATCGCCGTGCCATCCTCGACCCAGCGCGATAGCGCCAGGCTCATCAACGCGCTGCGCTCGAAGCCCCGGCCGGCGCTTGCCGTCGACATCCTCGATGCAGGCCTGTGGGTACTTCAGCCCGGCCCTCTTCAGCAGCGCGGCACGGCGCTTGTCGCCGCGGTGTTGCACCTCGCGGTCGACCATCAACGCCAGGCGCTCCTCGAAGCTCAGCGCTGTGCTCGCGCTGCTGGAGAGTTGCTCCTCGACGGCCGAGGCCATGCCGGCGAGCTTGAGTTCGCGCAGCTGCGCCAGGGTGTTGTTCATCATCATGGGGTAGGATCCTTCATTGCGTGTGTGGGTTGTTGCCGTGCTATCAATGGTAGTTCGCGGCGCCGCGCACGTTGTCGTGCGCGGGCGCCACCCACTCGGGCTCGGGTGCTGCTCGCGCGATGAGGTCGCGTCCGTTGTTCAGGATGTCGCGCACATGGCGGTAGTGCCCGGCGCCCAGCTCCAGGGCCAGCGTGCAGGCGGCCTCGACGCGTTGCGGCCCGTAGCGCTTGGCCAGGCTGAGCAGGCCCAGGCAGCTGCGGTAGCCGTGCTCGGGATGGCGGAATCGCTGCAGCAACTGAGTGACGAAGTCGGCCGGTGTTCGCGCCGATGCTCGCCGCCCCAATGGATCAGCCGTTCGGGCGTCCATTGCTTGTGCGCGCGGTGCGCCGCTGGCATGTGCTCGTCCAGCGTGGTGAAGCCACCGCGGCGATCGCTGCGCGCGTGGCAGGCGACGCGCTGGCCGCGGTGCAGCACCTCCACCAGCGCGTCCGTGATGCGCGCCTCCAGCTTCAAGCCCACCAGCGGGTGCGGCACGCTGTAGCGGTGGAAGTCGACCTCAACGTGGTAGTCGATGTGCACCTTCACCGTCTTGAAGGTGGCCCACTGCCAGGGCTGTGCCGGCAGCGGTCGACAGCGCCGGCGCGTCCAGCGCAGCGAACAGGCTCGCGCGGCTGCCGTCGAGCTTCTGGAACGCGTCGATCGTTCAGCGACGGCAGCAGCGCCGCGATGGCCGCGTCAGCGGCGTGGACGTCGTCCAGCACGGTGTGGCGCAGCCGCGCCAGTATCCAGCGATTGACGACCTGGACCGAAGATTCGGCAGACGCTTTACCAAGGGTCAAGAACTGCATGCCATGTGAGCGCTGGCGCGCCCATTGAGTTCGAGATCACCCATCCGTTCCACCCATGGCGGGGCAAGCGCTTCGTGCTGACGACGCGCAAGCAGAACTGGGGCGAGGACCGCGTGACGTTCTTCGATGGGCACGGGCATCTGCGCTCGCTGCTTGCGGCGTGGACCAACGTCGATGAACCCGACGCATTCACCCGTGCCGCCGCCGGTCGAGCGTGGCTGCGCTTGGACGATCTCGCGCGCCTGAGGGCGCTCGTCGATGAGCTCCGCAGTGCAATGCAACGGCGCAAAGGCGTAAAGAGCAATGCGCCGCAAAAGTAAATTACTATACGCCGCAATGTCCTGCAAGCAAACTTTGCTTAGCTCTGCAATATGCCCGATAAATTGACCAAGTTGACTCGGCAGTTACGGCTTGACAGGCTAATGAATGCGGCGTATGGTGCCTTACGCACAGATCCCACGAAACACCATGGCTAAGCACCTGACCAAGACCGATCGCCTGCGCGAGCTCGGCGTGCTGAACCCGCAGCCGCTGCGGGTTCACGCGGCATGGTTCGACAGCGCCGGCTTCTTCGACGCCAATGACCTCGTCCAGGTCAAGTACGAGATGCTTCGCCATGCGCGCGAGGACGGCGTGACCAAGGCCGAGGCGGCCAGCCTGTTCGGCCTGTCGCGGCCGACCTTCTACCTGGCCGAGGTCTCCTACGCGCGTGACGGGATCAGCGGATTGCTGCCCCAGCCCCGTGGACCGAAGTCGCCCCACAAGCTCACACCCGAGGTGATGACCATCATCGATGAGCACCACCGCGGCACCGGCCCAATCCAGGCGCGCGCCCTGGCGCAACTGGTGCACCAGCAGTTGGGCCTGTCGGTGCACCCGCGAAGCATCGAGCGAGCGATCGCGCGGAAAAAAAAACGCTGACGCATCGCTCCAACACGAACCCGCCGAAGTTGCCCGTGAACGCCTGTCAGACCTACGAGACCTTGCGCACCCAGGTGCTGCAAGGCCAAGCTCGGCCCGATGGACTGGGCGCCATCGTCTTCCACGGCATGTGGCGCGGCCTGGGGCTGCTGCTCAGCGCACCACGGCCGGCCTTGATCGCAACACCGGCGATCCCCGATGCGCCGGTGGTCCCGGCGGCGCACGATCCGCAACTCGTGCGCCTGCTCGCCAACATGCTGCTGCTCACGCAGTCCAAGGATGAGTATGCCTACTGACTACGCCTTGAAGATCAACGCCGACCATCTGCGGCGCGACGCGTTCGTCTACGTGCGCCAGTCCACGCAGCGCCAGGTGTTCGAGAACACCGAGAGCACCAAGCGCCAGTACGCACTGCGCGATCGTGCGGTCGCGATGGGCTGGCCACTGGAGCGCGTGCACGTCATCGACAACGATCTGGGCATGTCGGGCGCCCAGGCCCGCGATCGCGACGGCTTCCAGCACCTGGTCACCGAGGTGGCGATGGGCCATGCCGGCATCGTGCTGGGGCTGGAGGTCTCGCGGCTCGCACGCAACAACGCCGACTGGCAGCGCCTGCTCGAGTTGGCCGCCATGTCGCGCACGATCATCAGCGACGAGGACGGTGTGTACGACCCGGCGCACTTCAATGACCGGCTGCTGCTCGGCTTGAAGGGCACGATGAGCGAGGCCGAACTGCACATCCTGAAGTCACGCCTGCAAGGCGGCATTCTCAACAAGGCTCGGCGTGGTGAGCTCGAGATGGCGCTGCCGATCGGGTTCGCCTACAACGCCAATGCCCGCTTGGTGCTTGATCCGGATCGGCAGATCCAGAACACGGTCAGGCTGCTGTTCGACACGTTCCGCGAGACCAGGTCGGCGTGCGCGGTGCTGCGCCGCATGCGTGCCCAGAACGTGCTGTTCCCACGGCTTATACGGCGGGGCATCGGCAAGGGGGACTTGCTGTGGGGCGCGCTGAACCACTCGCGGGTGATACAGCTGCTGCACAACCCGCGGTACGCCGGTGCGTTCGTCTACGGGCGTACGCGCGGCGCCTACAACGCCGAGCTCAAACATGTACAACGCACCGTGAAGCAGGAGAACTGGCAGGTGTTGATCCGTGACGCCCACGCGGGCTACATCTCCTGGGAGGAATTCGAGCGCAACCAGATCACGCTGAGGGAAAACGCCTTCGGGTTCTCCAAAGGCTCGCGCGGGGGCGCGCCGCGCGAGGGCAACGCATTGCTCCAGGGACGAGTGCTATGCGGGCAGTGTGGCGCGCGCATGCGCGTGCACTACGAACTCCTGAGCGGACAGTTGCAACCGTACTACCGTTGCAATGAGCAGCTGTTGCGCAATGCCGAGCGTGCGTGTCTGTGGGTCAAAGGCGTCGCCATCGATGAGGCCATCGGTGCCTTGCTGCTCGAGACGGTCGCACCCGCAGCAATCGAGGTGGCGCTGGCCGTTCAGCAGGAGATCGCACAGCGCGTCGAACAAGCTGGCGAACTGCGCCTGGCACAACTTCAGCGCGCCCGATACGAGGCCGAATTGGCCCGTCGTCGGTACGCCAAGGTCGATCCCGACAACCGTCTCGTAGCCGACGCGCTGGAAGCTGAGTGGAACGAGCGGCTGCGTCAGCTCGATGCGCTTCAGCGCGACCATGAGCGTCAGGAGCAAGCCGACCAGGCGCTGATGGATGAGCCAGCTCGCAAACGCATCCTCGAGCTCGCGCGCGACTTCCCGCGCGTGTGGAACGACCCACGAACCAACGCGGTCGAGCGCAAGCGCATGCTCGGCTTGTTGATCGAGGACGTGACTCTCGTTGGGGGCTCGAAGACCACCGTCAATGTCCGCTGGCGAGGCGGGCGCACTCAGACACTCTTCGTCGACAGACCGGTGCCCATTGCGCGCATTCGCCGAACCTCGCCGCAGGTAGTGCAACTCATCGACAAACTGCTCGAGACCATGACGGAGAGCCAGATCGCCACGCGACTCAACGCACTGAATCACCGCAACTGGCTCGGCGAACCCTCGGGGCCGTCCTCCAATTCCGCGCTTCTATGCCGCGATTCGTTCAGTGGAAGCACTGACCCTTGGTAGCACGACAATCGGCCACGAGCGGGCGCTGGGCGGTGACCCCCAATCGGCCTCCGTGCGAGATCCTCGCCTTCCACGCGTTGACAACTTGCGAAGCGTCCAAGATGACGACAGGCCGGGTGAAGACTGCTGAGACCAAAGAGTTTGCTGCGGCTGCCGCGCGATGCGCAGTCGCGGCGGCACGAGCGTCGCTCCTAGCAGCTGCGACGCTTGGCTTCGTGATACTGGGAGCGGCTCAGGGGCGCGGTCCGGCTCCAAGTTCACGCGAAGACATCTACGTATTGCATAGCGTTCGCGAAGAGCGAATCGTGGAGTCGAGCTGGTGTACTCCGGATCGAGCGGGTTTCGCGCTGCTCACTGGTGATGTTCTCGAGGAACGTTTCGGGTTGTGGTCCGTGCGGGCAGAGCCTCAGACAGGTCGAATCGCCGACGCCGAAACCAGCAAGGTCGGCGAGATTCGAACATGCAGCGCAGCAACCCTCGACCCTAGAGTTCTCAACTTCTACGCCGAGGGGAAGTTGGCCGAGCTGCCGTTCACTGGAAACGGCGATTGCCGTTTGGTGCAGGCCGACTATCCCGAGAGGGGACTCGCTGCACTTCGTTGCTACCTCAATCTCCGTGGCCTGCCTTCAGACTATCAGGGAGGGCTGGCCACTTCAAACACGCTCGTCAGCGAAGCGGTGCTTGGCGGCGAGACTGACCCGACCGGGTACTTGCAGACTTCAGTCGCCACCTTCCGGCTTTGGAAGGCCCTGCGGGCGGGGGTGAAAGAAGGCGACAAAACTCGATTCTCCGGTGACCGCGTGAACGGCGCCATAGCTGCGCCGAAACCGTTGTCTGAGTAGTTGTACAAGCCACGACGGAATCCAGAGTCTCAGTTGAGCGGCCGCCGTTCGACCCAGCAGGGCTCGTCCGCTGACGACTGAATCCTCGCGCCAAACGGCGTTTTGTCCGGCGCACTGAGCGGCAGCTTTGAGTAGCCTCGCGTGACCGGAAAGGGTCGGCATGCGCCGACCGCCCGATCAAACCCCAAAGCCAGAAGCCGTCACCGAATTCGGGCGGGAATCAGCGATACGCAGGCAGCTACATGGCCACGTTCAAGCTGCGGTTCGAACCCGCTGGGCGAAAGGCGGCAACAGACTGGCTGCCGTCATTCAAGTTCAGCGCTCCGATGATGGCTGTCTTTGAGCATGCTCTTGGCCACCTCGGCCGGGTGCGGCACCGCCATCACCACCGCGCGGCGCACCAACTGTGGAAAAGCCGCCAGCACCGCATACGAAACGCTGGCACCCCAGTCCTGGCCCACCAGGTGCGCCGGCTCGCCGCCGCCCAGTGCGCGGATGAGCTCGGCCACGTCGGTGGCCAGCGTGGCCTTGTCGCAGTAGCCATTGGCCGGAATGGCCGTGGGGTAGTAGCCGCGCAGAAAAGGCGCCACCACGCGATAGCCGGCTGCGGCCAGCGCGGGCATCTGGTGGCTCCAGGTGTGAGCCGTGTCCGGAAAGCCGTGCAGCATCAGCACCACAGGGCCGCTGCCCTGCTCCAGGTACGCAAAGTCAAGGCCGTTGGCGTGGACGTGTTGCATGCGGCTTCCGGTGGCCAGAAGGGGTCCACGCTGATTCTTGCAGAGCAGCGCGGCGGTCGAGCGTCGGCAGCACCCCGTGGCCGACCCAACCATACTTTGTATGATGGAACCAATGATGCTCACTGCACCACAAGTCGCGCAGTACAAACGCGATGGGTATGTCTGCCCCGTTGCGGTGATGCCGGCGGCGGAAGCGCTTGGCCTGCGACGTCAGCTCGAGGCGGTCGAAGCCCGCCAGGGCGGCAAGCTCGAGGCCGTGCAGCGCAGCCGGTCTTACTTGCTGTTCAAGTGGCTCGACGAGCTGATCCACGATGCACGCGTCCTGGATCCGGTCGAACAGCTCATCGGGCCCGACATCCTGTGCTGGAGCACCATTTTCTGGATCAAGGGTGCCGGCTCGAAGAGCTTCGTTTCCTGGCACCAGGACAACACCTACTGGGGATTGTCGTCGCGCAACGTCCTCACGGCCTGGTTCGCCATATCCGATGCCAGCATCGAGGCGGGGTGCATGAAGGTCATCCCGGGGACTCATGAGGGCGAAACCTTGTCGCACCAGGACACCTACGACGAGGACAACATGCTGACGCGCGGGCAGTCGATTCCCGGGCTGGACGAGTCGCGGGCCGCTTTCATGCCTTTGCGGGCCGGGCAGATGTCCTTGCACAACTACTGCCTGGCACATGGGTCGGGGCCGAACCTGTCTGCGGATCGGCGCATCGGCGTGTCGATGCACTTCATGCCGCCCACGACCAAACAAGTGGTTGGTAGTTGGGATTGCGCCGCGTTGGTGCGCGGTGAGGACCGCTACGGGCACTTCGAGCGCACGCCCGTACCGGCCCGGGATTTCGATCCAGCAGCGGTTGCTTTCCACGCTCGCGCGTCCGCTGCAATGCGAGAGGTGCTCTACGCGGGTGCTGCGCGCAAACTGCAACGACTTTGATTGGACCACTGAGCAAGATCAACTGGGTGAGCAAGTTCGAGGCCGCGCTCCCGGGGACGGCTTCAGACGTCAGCTTCCGGGTTGCGAACTTGGCCGAGCGAGTGTCAGATGTGGGTCGGCTGCCGGCCTACACGAACAGCGGCTTGCCGGCCGCACAGGTCTTGGAATTGGGTTGCCAGAAACCGGACGCTCGCCACTGGCGGCTTACGCTGCATTGCTGTCGCGCGTGTCCACGGATTGGATGACTGCAATGGAACGTATTGCTGACTTTGCAATTCGCCGTGCACGGGCAGCAGCGGGTCGCTCGCCCCCAGCAACGAATAGCGCGACCCTGTTTTGGCCGAGCGGTGGAAATGTCATTCAGCGACTGGGTCGACCCCAGTCTGGCCGGTTGGATACGAGGAAATGGCCTGTTTTTCGGAGATCGCGCGGGCAGTGGTCGAGTCCCGCCGCACGCGCTTGCGAACCGAAATCGAATCATGGGGCAATAGGAAGTCGGCCCAGTCGCTCATCAAGGCAACGCGCTTATCGAACAGGTCTCCGCGCCGGTAGGCGGCCTCAATCTTGTCTCCTACAGCATGCGCAAGTGCCATTTCAGCCACCTCGGACGGATAGTTGGTACGTTCCGATATCCAGTCGCGGAAAGTACTTCGGAATCCGTGTACGGTAGCTTGCACATCCATACGCCGCAGTACCGCCGTCAGGCTCATGTCGGACAGCGGTCCACCAACGCCAGGAAAGACGAGATCGCCCGCTTGGCCTCTTTGCAGCGCACGAAGCAGGTCGACGGCGGCTTTGGAAAGCAGAACACGGTGTTGCGTATTTCGGACATCGTGACCGGCCGTTTCGGCATCGTGACCGCCGATTTCGGGAACGTGACCGGCCATTTCGGTGACGTGACCGACGGACGTTTTTGCAGCCGCCTGAGCGCGGTCTGCCGACCTGTCAAGGGGTCGGTGCTGGTGTTGCGTATGAACCACCGCTGGGGCATAGCCTCACGGCCTTTTGGCCGGAGAGCCGATGCCGCAGCAACGAATGGACATACGCATGATCAAGGACATACTCAGACTCAAGTACAGCGGCGGGCTCTCGCACGAGGCCATCGCGCGCAGCCTGTCGATCTCCAAGGGCGTGGTCGCCAAGTACCTCGGCCTGGCCGGCGCCGCCGGCCTGGACTGGGCGGCGACGGCCGAGCTGGACGAGGCATCGCTCGAACGCCGGCTGCTCGGGCGCGGCGCGGCCGAGACCGCGGTCGTCGAGCCCGACTTCGCCCGCGTGCACATCGAGCTGCGCCGCAAGGGCGTGACGCTGATGCTGCTGTGGCAGGAGTACCGCGCCGCCAACGAGGGCCGGCGCACCTGGGCCTACACCCAGTTCTGCGAGCACTACAAGGCGTTCGCCAAGACGCTCAAGCGCTCGATGCGCCAGCAGCGCCGCGCCGGCGAGAAGCTGTTCATCGACTACGCCGGCCCGACCCTGGCGCTGAGCGACGGCTCCCGCGCGCAGGTCTTCGTGGCCGCCATGGGCGCGTCGAGCTACACCTTCGCCTGCGCGACGGCCGACCAGAGCATGCGCTCGTGGCTCGGCGCGCATGGCGCCGCGCGCTGAGCTTCTATCGGCGGCGTGCCGCAACTGATCGTGCCCGACAACCCGCGCGCGCTCGTCAGCGAGGCCTGACCGCTACGAGCCCAAGCTCAACCAGACGGTGCGACGACTTCGCCCGTCACTACGGCGTCTCGATCCTGCCGGCGCGGCCGTATTCGCCGAAGGACAAGGCGTTGACTTCATAATGCACCTTGTGCGGACGGTTGGAGCGGCGATTAACCGCGGCGGTCGGCCGCCCGCGCGACTGCCGGCGCCCTTGATGAGTTTGACATCACCAGGCGGCTCGTACAGGCATCGATGGTGTTGCCGTACATATGCCGCTTGAGCAGCCCGGTGCGCACGAACTCGTGGACCGTGGTGGTCGATATGTCGAGTTGCTGGCGACCTCCTCAGCCGTGAGCATGCCGCGTCACGCAGCCGCTGCGACACGGCTCCTCAGCCTGTAGGCGATGCGTACGATGCATGACCTTCTTTGTCGTGAAGGGTTCGCCGAGCCAGTTGCGGTGATCCAGTTCGTTGAGCTGCGTGGCGATCTCTCTCGGTCGATGGTCTCGAGCAACTCGTCGATGAGCTGCACCACTTCGGCGACGTCTTGCGGATGCGCGCAATCGGCAGCGGCTTGTCGACGAACAGTGTCTGAGTGCGCCCGCCGCGCCAGCGGACATTGCACGGCGATCTTGGCCGCCAACCAGCGTCACGTCCTCGATCAACAAGGCCGAGCATGCGCTTGCGCTCCACCGCGCTGGTCCTGGGTCGTTCCACACGCGAGGGAAGTCCCGCGCGAGTTCGAGGATGCGTTTGCGAGCTGGCTCATCCAGCAGCGCCTGATCGGCTTGCTCCTGACGCTCATGGTCGCGCTGAAGCGCATCGAGCTCGCGCAGCCGCTCGTTCCATTCGGCCTCCAGCGCGTCGGCTACCAGCCGGTTGTCGGGGTCGACCTTGGCGTAGCGACGACGGGCCAATTCGGCCTCGTAGCGGGCGCGCTGAAGTTGCGCCTGTCGCAGTGCGGCGGCTTGCTCGACGCGCTGCGCGATCTCCTGCTGAACGGCCAGCGCGACCTCGATAGCCGCGGGCGCGACCGTCTCGAGCAGCAAGGCGCCGATGGCCTCATCGATGGCGACGCCCTTGACCCACAGGCACGCTTGCTCGGCATGGCGCACCAACTGCTCGTTGCAACGGTAGTACGGTTGCAACTGTCCGCTCAGGAGCTCGTAGTGCACGCGCATGCGCGCGCCGCAGTGCCCGCACAGCACTCGACCCTGGAGCAAGGCATTGCCCTCGCGCGGCGCGCTGCCGCGCAGCCCTTGGAGAACCCAAGGCGTTTTGCCTCAGCGTGACCTGGTTGCGCTCGAATTCCTCCCAGGAGATGTAGCCCGCGTGGGCGTCACGGATCAACACCTGCCAGTTCTCCTGCTTGACGCTGCGTTGGACCTGCTTCAGCTCGGCGTTGTAGGCTCCTCGCGTACGCCCATAGACGAAGGCGCCGGCGTAGCGCGGGTTGTGCAGGAGCTGCAGCACCCGCGAGTGGTCCAGCTCGCCCCACAGCAAATCCCCCTTGCCGATGCCGCGCCGATACGCCGGGGGAACAGCACGTTCTGAGTCCGCATGCGGCGCACCACGGCGCAGGCCGAACCGGTCTCGCGGAACGTTTCGAACAGCAGCCGGACGTGTCCTGGATTTGCCGATCAGGATCCAGCACCACGCGGTCATGGCGTCGTAGACCAACCCCACGGGCAGCGGCATCTCGAGCTCGCCACGCCGAGCCTTGTTGAGGATGCCGCCTTGCAGGCGCGACTTCAGGATGTGCAGTTCGGCCTCGCTCATCGTGCCCTTCAGGCCGAGCAGCAGCCGGTCGTTGAAGTGCGCCGGGTCGTAGACCCGTCCTCGTCAAGAAATGTTATGCGGAACATTTGTCGACTAATGTGGAGTACCCACTAATGTGGAGTGTCCGCGCTGGCCGCCCAAGGATTCAGAGGCGAAGACTTAGCCTCTGACACGATCAGAGGCTCCTCCAACTTCCACATGAAGGAGCCGCTGATGCTTTGCGACCTGTTGCCCCAGTCCTATTCAGAGCACCTGTCTCTTCCGTTGCTTGGTTCGGTCCTCAACGAGTTGATCGATGACGGCGCATCACGAAGGGATATCGATTCAATTCTCGACAGTGCTACGTCCTTCGCTGCACCGCGATTGAAGCGTACTTTCACCGCCGCAAGCAACATAGTCTTGCGGCGTTGACGTGGAAGAGTCTGCAACAGTGCTGGCAATATCACCGCCGTCGTCCAGGCGGGATTTCCGCGGTTGTCAGGTGCTTGCAGCGCTCCTCCGTGATCAACAGATCTTGCCTGCTCCCGAGCCTCCAGCGGACGGACCGTTCGTTGCTACTCTGGATGCCTATCGTCAATATTTGCTCGACGTGAGGGGGCTCGCTCCGACCACCATTGATCGACGTAAGGATGGCTTGCCAGCTGTTACACAGTTGGCCAGGGATCACGCGTTTGGGCTCGCCGATTTGACGCAAGCCCGTATCGAACGCTTCGTCACCGATGCGGGCAAACGATATGGCCGCGGCACACTGCAGCATGTCGTCGCACAGATTCGTGGCCTTCTGCGGTTCCTCGCGATGCGCTGCCGGTGGGACTGGATCGGCAGATCGACACGCCACGTGTCTACCGGCTGGAACAGCTTCCTCGGGCGTTGCAGTGGGATACCGTGTGTGCCTTGCTCGAGTCTATCGATCGCACGAGTGCCGGGGGTCTTCGCGACTACGCGATGTTCTTGCTCATTGCCACATACGGACTGCGCGGCTGTGACGTTGCCGGCTTGACACTGAACGACATCGATTGGCGTTCTGGCAACTGCAGTGTGCAGCGAATCAAAAACCAGCCAGCCGCTGTGTCTTCCTTTGACCGATCCGGTCGCCGAAGCCCTGCTGGCTTACTTGCGCGATGCACGCCCGCCCGTGGCCTTCCGGCAGGTGTTCATCACAGTGCCGGCTCCGATTCTGCCGATCAAAAGGCAGACGGTTGGATATGCGTTTCGCTACCGCGTCAAGCGCAGCGGTCTCGATATCCGGTATCGGGGTGTTCATTGTTTGCGCCATTCCTACGCGCTCCATTTGCTACGCCAGGGTGTGTCTCTCAAGACCATCGGTGATCTTCTCGGGCACCGCGAGCACGCAAAGCACCTGTGTCTATCTTCGACTCGATCTGGACGATCTTCGTGAAGTGGCGTTACCGCTGCCTGGGGAGACCGCATCATGAGGCGCGCCGTCAGTCCAACTGTGCCCGCGTCGATCGACCGCTTCCTTGAGATGAAGCAGGCACGGGGGCGGCGCTACGCAAATGAGCAGCGCGCCCTGGAATCCGTCAAGGAGTTCATGACTCGCTTCGGGGCTTCCGATTGGACCCAGGTCGAATTTGACCGCTGGTGCCAATTGCCAGATTCCATGTGTCGCCGACGGTGAGACGCAGCCAAATGCGAATCGTGCACAGCTTCTGCCTGTACCGGCGCCGAACCGAGCCCGATTGCTTTGTTCCGGATCAAGCCGGTCCCGAGGCCCCACCAGCCAGTTCGGCCTCACATCTTTACCGACGCGCAGATCGCAAAGCTACTGCAGGGCGCCGCAAAGCTTGAGCCGGTGCCGAACTCTCCCTTACGTCCTCAGGTCTTTCGCTTGGCAATCGTGCTGCTCTACACCACCGGCGTGGCGAGGTAAGCTGCGCGCTTGACGCTGTCCGACTATGACCAGCCGAACTGCACCCTGCACATTCGCCACACCAAGTTCCACAAGTCCCGTTACCTGCCGCTGTCGGCGGATGCCGGTGCGGGAATTGGACATCTATCTCGCTCTGCGGCGCGATTGCCACTTGCCGATGGGAGCGGATTCGCGTTTGTTGTGGAATTGCTATCCCAACGGCTATTCTGCCTGCGGGATAGGCAGCGGAATTCGCGAGCTTCTGCGTTCGGGCAGTGTGCTCAAGGTAGACGGGCACTTGCCACGCTGCCACGACCTTCGAATTCAGTCGACCTGCGGCGTCTGCTGCGCTGGTATCACGCGGGCGCCGATGTCCAAGCGAAGCTTCCGATGCTTGCCACCTATATGGGGCATGTCAGCATCAACTCGACCGAGTATTACCTTCCCTTTGTCGCCGAGTCGCTGCCGCTGCCAGTAGTCGGTTCGCCAGTCGCTACGGCGCGCTCGTGCGGCCACTGCCCGACTTAATAGGTGCGTCATGAAGGCCGCCTACCCCGAACTCACTGGCCCGAACGGTGCGCGCGTTCTTCGGCGAATACCTGACTGAGCAACGTGGCGTGAGCCGCCATACGCTGCTCAGCTATCGGGACTCCGTGACGCTGCTGCTGCGCTTCGTGGCGCATTTACGCCCGCGTGATCCTGTGAACTTGGATTTGGAGGAGATTTCTCCCCAAGCAGTGCTAGCCTTCTTGAATCACCTTGAGCATGAGCGTCACAACAAGACCTCCTCGCGCAATGTGCGCCTTGCCGCCATTCACGCGTTCTCTCCGTTACGTGGCGACCCATGCACCGGAACATATCGAGCAAGCCCAGCGCATCCTGGGCATCCCATTCAAGCGGACCCGGGCTGCACCCGTGGACTCCTCGAGGAACCGGAGATCGACGCGGTGCTCAAATGTGTCGATCGAACTACGAGCCAGGGTCGTCGCGATTACGCGTTGCTGGCCCTCCTTGTAAGCACCGGCGCACGGGCCCAGGAGACTGTGGACCTGAATGTGTGCGACGTGCAATCAGCGTCCCCGCCGAACGTCAAGCTGCTCGGTAAAGGACCCAAGACGAAGAATCTGCCCGCTCTGGCCCGAGACGGCGCATGTGTTGAAAGACTGCGTCGCAGAAACGCAGGCGGACGCCCGCTCGAGCGCGCCGCTCTTTTGCAACCTACGAGGACAGCGGCTAACTCGTTTTGGGATTGTCTACATTCTTTCGAAGCGTTGCCGCGCTGCGGAAGGCGTTGTGTCCGTCGCTTGCCAAGAAACGACTTCACCCGCACTGCATGGGGACAGCACGGCCATGCTGCTGCTCAAATCCGGTGTGGATCTGGTCAACGTCAGCCACTGGCTCGGCCACGCAAGTATTGATACGACGAACCGCTACGCAACCGCAGACCTGGAAATGAAGAGACAAGCCATCGCCAAGAAGGCGGGCGCGCTTGGACGCTCCCTCAGTGTCCCGCACGCTTGGCGCAAAGATGCCTCGATCATTGATTGGCTCGCCTCGCTGTAGTGCAAAAGTAATGTGAAGCCCGGTCGGCCGATCCTCTTGCCCTGTAGCAATCCGGCCGACCTCTCCACATTAGTGGGTACTCCACATTAGTCGCCGGTGATCGTGCGCGACATGGCG
>CAWIOH010000024.1:0-269632 GCA_963837675.1 uncultured beta proteobacterium
GCCAACGAGCTGCCCGGATCGTTCCGCCAACTGATGCAGCGACTCATGGACCATCTCAAAGAACTCACCGGCAGGTCGATGAACTCGAGGATCAGATCCGCGCCTGGCACCGCTCCAGCGAACTCAGCTGCAAGCTCGAGAAGATTCCTGGCATCGGGCCGATCACGGCCAGCGCGGTGGTAGCCACGGTGGGTGATGCCAAATGCTTCGAGAACGCGCGCCAGATGTCAGCCTGGATGGGACTCGTGCCCAGACAGAGCTCCACCGGCGGCAAGACCACGCTGCTGGGCATCAGCAAGCGCGGCGACACCTACCTGCGCACGCTGCTGATCCATGGCGCCCGTTCGGTCGTGCGAACGGCTGAGAGCCGACGTAGCCCCGACGATTGGCTGAACAAGCTTCAGCAACGGCGCACCCACAACATCTGCGCGGTCGCGCTGGCCAACAAGAACGCACGAATAGCCTGGGCGCTGCTCGCGCGGGAGCGTGAGTTCCGACCCGACTACGCAACATCGTAGGAATCTCGTCTACCCATGCAGCTGCCGACCACCCATCCCCCCGCCCTTCCCGCCAGCGGGAAGGAAACTCCAACGACATCCAAAACCAGGAGATAGGAACCACCGAATCAAACCACCGATTGCTCAGGCGATCACGACATGATGGCAAGACAGGTCAGACCGTGACCGAGGAACCCTGGCCCCCACGACGTGCCTCGAGCACGCGGACTTGTCGAGGGCTCGGTCAGCGTATTCCATCAGGGCCAGCGACCACGCGTCGCACCAAAGGCCGGATGTATGGCTGCAATCTTCCCCTTCTCGCCGTCGTCGAACGACCGCTTGGCAAACCGGGGGCGTCCATGTATGTGGGGGGATCTTCAAAGCGGTGGGCCGGGTAACCGGCTCACTGCTTCGGCTGCTTCAAGAACCCCACCCATCCCCAACCCCTTCGCCGTGAGGGAAGGGGCCGTTCACCCCACCCCCCGCCCGCCCCAGGGCGGGAGCGAGGCGAGTCCGAGCGAGAGGATCGGTTTTCAGGGCAACCCGGATCGGGGCCCGGCCGAGCCGCTCAGTCAGGAGCTCACCATGGCACAAGTCCAGATCATCCAGCGCAATGCGCACCTCGCCGGCGCCGTCCGGCTCGAGCAGGTCAAGGGCAGCGAAGGCCCCATCGCCCGGGCCACGCTCACCGCCATCAGCAACCACCGCCACGGCCGCGGCGACGAACGTGCCGACGAACCCACCAGCTTGCAGTGGGTGCTGTGGGGCAAGCAGGCCGAGAACGCCGCCCAGTACCTGGGCAAGGGCAGCCACGTCAACATCGTCGGCACGCTGCGCAACAACAACTATCCGGCCGCCGACGGCGGCACGGTGTACGCGCTCAGCTTCACCGTCGAGCAGATCGACTACCTCGACAGCCGCACGGAATCCGAAACCCGGCGCGGCCGCCACGAGTTCATCGACGAGATGAACGGCGCCGAGGCCGCCCAGCCCGCCAAGCGCACAAGCCGCGCCCAAGCCTGAAACACGCCAGCAGCCCGCAGGGCTGCTGCATTCACTCATTGAGAAGGAAGCATCATGTACGCACAACCCACACTCGCCACCCGTTTCGCCAGTAGCACCCGCGTGCTGCGCAGCGAATTCCCACTCGCCGAAACGCAGATGCGCCAGGCCGCGCCGTCCATCTTCGCTGAAGGCAAGCACATCAGCCGCTCGCAGCGCTACACCTACATCCCGACGATCGACGTGCTGCACGGCCTGCAGCGCGAAGGCTTCGAGCCCTTCATGGTGGCGCAGGGCAACAGCCGCATCGAAGGCAAGACGGAATACACCAAGCACATGATCCGCATGCGCCACGTCGCGCGCGACGGCGGCCGCCCGGCCACACCCGAGGCCAACGAGATCATCCTGATCAACAGCCACGACGGCGCCAGCTCCTACCAACTCTTGGCCGGCAAATTCCGCTTCGTCTGCTGCAATGGCATGGTGGTCGGCGAGGCCAGCGACGACATCCGCATCGCACACAAGGGCGACGTGCGCGACGAAGTCATCAGCGGCGCCTTCCGCGTGCTCGACAACTTCGCGGCCATCGACGAGAGCACCGAGGCGATGAAGGTCATCGACCTGCACCCCGAGGAGGAGAGGGCGTTTGCCCGCGCCGCGATCACGCTGCGCTATGGCGTACAGCTCGAAGGCCAGCCACCGGCGCCGATCACCGCCGAGCAGCTGCTGCAGGTGCGCCGGCCGGAGGATCAGGGCAACAGTCTGTGGCTGAGCCTGCAGCGCGTGCAGGAGCATGTCACCCGCGGTGGACTGCCGGGCCGAACTGTGCAGGGCCGTCGCATGCGCACCCGCGAAGTCGCCAGCATCGACCGCAACGTCAGCCTGAACCGTGCGTTGTGGGTGCTGGCCGAGGAGATGCGCAAGCTGAAGGCCTGAAGCGCAGGGCCAGGGCAGGGCGATGCATTCGAGACCGAAGCATCGCCCCCGCTGACGAGCGGTGATCACGCACCGCCTGATGATCAAGGCGGTGCGTGCGCTCTATCCGAAATGCTGGCTTCACCACCGGCCCAGCAGGTACAGCACCAGCACCGCCGATCCGCCCGCCGACACGGCCGCCGTGCCGGCATGCATCAGCCACATGTCCCACGGCCGATCGGCACGCCTGATCACGCGTTCCAGGGCCGCTGTCAGCCGTTGCAAGGTCGGCCCCACCTGCTCGCGCACGATCGACTGTGCCGCCTGCGTCATCGCCGCACTTTGTTCGACGATCATGGCGCTGGCCAGTTGCTGGGCGCGAACAGAGATGTGTTGCACCGCCTGGACCTGGGTCTGCTTGGCGACGCCCGCGATCTGAGTTTGCAATGGCCCGACGCTGCCGGCGACCCGCTCGGCCGCATCGACCAGCGCCTGGGTCGCCTCGTCCACTGCCGGGCGCAGCGATTCCATCCGCTCGAGCAGTATCGCGACATCGCCGATCAGCTCGGCGACCAGGGCTTCACGCGCTGTCGCGGGCCGATTCATGGCACGAGCTCCAGCGCGGCAAAGCACGCATCGAGTTCCGGTACCACGCCACAGGCCAGCCGGCGCGTGGCCAACGCCTGCGCCAACGCCAGCTTCTGCGCGACGTTGTCCGCCTTGACGATCAGTGACTTGTAGTCCGTCGTGTCCCGTGCCAGCACCGCCAGATCGATGGCCGCTCCCATGGCCTTGACCCGGCCGTAGATTTCGTTGGCTCCGAGGCGGCAGCGCGTCGAGATGCAGGCCACCGGGTGCTGCTCGACAAAGGCCAGCAACAGCTCGAAGGCGTGGGCGACCTCGACGCCGTCGTCGAGCATGTTGAAGACCACCTTCAAGCGCGAGGCGGGAATCCCCGAGCGGGCCAGCTCCGCCAGCGTCGCCATGGTGTCCTGCTGCTGCTTGAGGGCGGCGACCGTGGGGATCACGAAGCAGTCGAAGTCCTCGTGACTGCCTTGGTACCGGCGCATCAGTGCCATCAGGTCTTCGACGTTGCTCGCGCCGATGTCCACGACCACGCTGTCGACGGTCTGCATGTATTCCTGCAGCTCGCCGAACTGCCGGCCCCGCAGCGATTGCCCCTGGTGACCCTCGTCGGCGTTGATGCTTTCGATGGCGATGAGTTCGGCCCCCGGGATGCGCGGCATCAGCAGATGCCTCGCGATCGTGGTCTTGCCCACGTTGCCCGAGAAGTTGATGACGGCGATCTTCATGTCAGCTCCTGTTGCGAAGGAGGGGGTTGGTGATGCGGCCCTTGACGAAGGCCTCGGCGATGTCCTTGCCGGAGCGGGGCTCGCTGGCCAGGCTTTGCCGAGTGGGTGTCGGCGCTGCCGGCGAAGCCAGTTCAGGATCCTGGTGAGCAGGTAACACCGGCATCTGCCACGCGGCAATCGGGGCGGGCCGCGAGAGGCGCGCGAGTTCACGTTGCACCGTGCTCTTGCTGACGTTCACGCCCGCATCCGCCAGCGCCTCGCGGATCGCCTGGCAGCCGTAGCCGACCAGGCGCAGTCGGGCGATCTCGGCTACGCACGCGCGTGCCTTGCGATTGGATCGGCCGGGAGGGATGCGGGGGTTCAGTTTCACTCAGTTCGATTCGGTTTGACCCATTGTTGGCCTCGCCCAGACGTCTTCGGTTGCTGAATTTGCGCTGAAATTCAGCAGCTCGAAGGGCCGATTCATCGACGAAGATGAAGATGTGGTGAGTGCAGAGATAGGCGCGGTGGCGCCGTTGTCTGACACGCTCCGCATGTCAAGGAGGCTCGGGTATGGCACCCTCGTCACGCGACCGGATCACGGTCGATCTGCATGGCCTGAAGGCGGCGCTGTTCGAGCGCGCGCTGGCCCTCGGCGTCTCGCCTTCAGGCCTGGTCCGTGCGACCTTTGGCCGCGGCGCTCGACGGCTCCGAGTCTCACGATCGAGCGGCCCGCGACGCGCGGCCGCGCCGTCGGGAGCCACGTGAGTTTCTCGCTGCGTATGAGCCGCGAGACGCAGCCGAACTCTGGCGGCGGCGCGCCATGCCGGCCTGACCCCAGGCGCCTTCGTCGCGGGGCTGGTCGCTGGCGTGCCCGCGCTGACGGGCGGGCCAAGCAACGAATACATCGCGGCGCTGATCGCCTCCAGCGCCGAACTCTCTACCTTGAGCCGCAACATCCATCACCTCACGTCGCTATTGCGCCAAGGTAATCCCGGCCGCGCGGGAGTACCGCGAAATGCTCGACACGCTGGCCTGCGACGTCCGCGGCCACCTGATGCTCGCCGCCAGCGTGCTGGCCGACCTGCGGCCGCGCAGCCGCAGTGCCGAGCAGTCAGCACCCACCACCTGACGACGGGAGCATCACCATGCCTCAAGCACCCAACATCGACGGCGTCCTGATGCAGTGGGGCGATCGCCTCTTCTATCCCGGCAACCGCATCATGCGGGTCCGGCCGCAACCCAAGCTCAGGGGCCAGGCCGCGCAACAGCGCGCCGCAACCATCCGCCAACGCATCGAAGCCACCGTCGTCCGCCGAGCACCACAGGTGATGGTCAAGGTCACCGGTGGTGGGCGCGGCATGATGGCCATCGCCGCCCACTTCCACTACATCAGCAAGAACGGCCGACTCGACATCGAGGAAGAGCGTGGCGAGACCCGAGCAGCGCCGACGCGAAGTCGAGCCAGCTCGCCCAGCCGGGGCGGGCAGGATTTAAATGCTGATTGCAACTTGGCCGCGCGCTGGGGGCGCCTTCGAGTGCGGTTGCCGAACGGTGTTGGCGCGTTCAATCGAGACGTCCGCGCACTACTGTCCGGTTAAATGACCTGTGCCGAGCCCGAGATCAAGCACTGGCGCGGGTTCCAGGCCGATTTTGTTTGGTGCCGATTTGAACTTCGTTTGCCAAGAATCGCGTAGTTTCCCCGGGTTGACTGCCCCGAGGAGCGCGCATGCATGTTGGCAAGACACTGTTCGCCCAAGTCATGGAGTTCGTGCCGTGGACCAGCTTCGCGCGCATCGTGGATCGCTACTCGCGGCAACGCCGGTGCGCGCACGCTGTCGTGCGCCGAGCAGTTCCGCGCGATGGCCTTCGCGCAACTGACCTGGCGCGAGAGCCTGCGCGACATCGAGGCGAGCCTGTCGGCCAATGCGGCCAAGCTCTACGCGATGGGCTTTCGCTCGGCGGTCAGGCGCTCCACGCTGGCCGATGCCAACGAATTGCGCGACTGGCACATCTGGGCCGATCTGGCCGCGGTGCTGATCCGACGCGCGCGCAAGCTCTACGCGAACGACTCGCTCGGCGTCGAGTTGGACAACACCGTCTACGCGTTGGACTCCAGCACCATCGATCTGTGCTTGAGCCTGTTCGACTGGGCGCCGTTTCGCTCGACCAAGGCCGCCATCAAGCTGCACACGCTGCTGGACCTGCGCGGCGCGATTCCCGCCTTCATCCACATCAGCGACGGCAAGCTGCACGACGTGAATGTGCTGGACATGCTGGCCTTGGAGGCTGGCGCGTTCTACGTGATGGATCGCGGCTATCTGGACTTCGCGCGCCTGTATACGCTGCATCAGGCCGGCGCCTTCTTCGTCACGCGCGCCAAGTCGCCGATGGATGCTCGGCGCGTGTACTCGGCGACCACCGACCGCACCACCGGTGTGCTCTGCGATCAGCGCGTGATGCTCAACGGCTACTACTCGGCCAAGAAATATCCCGAGCATCTGCGGCGCATTCGATTCAAGGACCCCGAGTCGGGCAAGACGCTGATCTTCCTGACCAACAACACGGCGCTGCCGGCGCTGACCATCTGCGCGCTGTACAAGAGCCGCTGGCAGGTGGAGCTGTTCTTCAAGTGGATCAAGCAGCACCTGCGCATCAAGCATTTCCTGGGCAACAGCGAGAACGCGGTGAAGACGCAGGTATGGTGCGCCGTGGCCACCTACGTGCTCATCGCCATCGTCAAGAAGGAGTTGCAACTCGATGCCTCGCTCTACACGCTGCTACAGATTCTTCGGTCACATCTTCGAAAAAATGCCGCTGCAACAAGCCCTTACCGAAAATGCTCACGCATCAAACAACCCCGCCGATCCCAACCAGTTGATTCTGTTTGGCGTTTAACCGGACAGTAGTGACGTCCGCGAACGATTTGCAGACTTCTGCCTTCCTACAGGCCCTGTCAACCAGGCGGCGCCGAGAAAGCCCGCCGGTCGGGTGAAATCAGTTCGTACCGATTTCTCGATGAGATACAATGTATCGCTTACATCAGCAATGGAGTACGTGATGGCCGCAACCAGTATGGTTCACGTCAGGGTGGACGAGAGCATCAAGAATCAAGCTGCTGAGACGTTGGCGTCGATGGGGCTCACCGTATCCGATGCTGTCAGGGTCTTCCTTACGCGCGTGGTGACCGATCAGCAACTTCCGTTCGCGCTGCAGGCACCGAATGCGAGCACGCGAGCCGCGATGCGCGAAGCGCGGGCGATCAGCAAAGCGCGCTATGCCTCAGCGGTTGCGCTGATCCATGACCTCGAAGAAGGCACCAAGCGCTAAGCGCGCAGTCCTTCCGAGGACTTCCGATCGCACGAAGGCCTTCGTAAAGGACTGGACCCGGCTCTCGCACTCCGGCCGGTACGACATGACGCGGCTGAAGGAAGCAATGCTGCTGCTGGTAGCCCGCGATGCACCTCTTGGCGCTGAGTGGCTCGATCATCCTCTGGCCGGGGATTGGGCAGATCATCGCGAATGCCATATTGGCGGCGACTTCTTGCTGATCTATCGCCTTGGCGGCGCAGGTGATGCGGAGCAGATCATCTTCGTTCGCGCTGGAACCCATGCTGACTTGTTCGAATAGTTGCCTGACACGCTCACCACGTCGATGCCATGCAGGGAGCGCCATTTGGCCGGTGCCATACACACTTCACAGTGCAATTCTTTTATGGGGTAGGTAAGGGGTACCGATTAGCAAGGGCCTTGAAAGCCTTGCCAGGGCTAGCGGCATGGAGGACACCCTCTCCGCCGGGACAATCCCTCACCAAGGTGCACGATAGTGCAGCGAAGCTGCGGCGGCAGAAGTCCTCAGCTCGTGCGCGGACGCTCCGATGGGTATGACGCCGATCGGTGGCTGCTGGAGACACGATCCCCGTTCGGAACTAGGGCACGCGCGCGCTACTTCCACCGGCCGCTTTCTCGCGCTCCGCCCGCTCGGTGACGTCACGTGCCACGGCGACCGAGCCGCACGGGAGTCCCGCGTCGTCGACCACCAGCGCGAAGCTCATCTCGACGTACAGCTTCTGCCCTGACTTGTGCAGGGCACGGGTCAGGGTCGGACGCCCGGCGAGCCTCGTCTTGCCATTCGCCATGGCGGCGTCGAAGCCACGCCAGTGGGCCTTGCGCAGATGCTCGGGAATCATCACGTCGAGGCTATGCCCAAGCGCTTCGGCGCTGGAGTAGCCGATCGTGGTGGCCGCGGCGTTCCAGCGCTCGATGATGCCTGCACGTTTCGCATAGACGACCGCTTCCGCTGCCTGCTCGACGATCCGCTCGCCGAGTGAACTGGAAGGTGACATTCGTGCAAGCTCCTCGTGATTCTCGGGACCCGGCGCAGTGACATTCGCGGTGAGTGCATTTCAGCCTACCTCGATCACCAGCGATGGGTCGAAGGCCTTGTTCTCGACCACCCCGTTCGGCGCATAACCACGCGGATTGGCGACCACGCGGGTGTTGCCGACGCGGTAGTCGAAGCTGCCGTGAACATGTCCGTGCAACCACAGGGCAGGCTGCCAGCGGCGGATCTGTGCCTCGAGGTCGGAAACGAAACAGGCGTTCAGCGGTGACCCGGCGAACTGCGCGGCGATGCTGCCGCGTGCCGGCGCAAAGTGGGTGACGACCACCGTCGGCCCGTCATGGGGAACGGCAAACAGCTGCTCCAGCCAGGCGACCGCATCGTCGAACAGCAGCTGCGCGACGGCAGGTGTGAGCGTGTCGTCGAAGTCCGGTGCGACACGGATGCGCGAGAAGTCGCGCACCATCGCGCGGGCCTGCTGCAGGCCCTGCTCGCGCTGTAGCGGCGACCCGTACAGCCGGTGGTCGGACCAGAGCGTGCACCCCAGGAAGCGCACGCCATGCCGATGCCACACGTCGTGCTCGAGCACGCGCACCCAACTGCCTTCGGCGTGCTCGCGCAGTGCGCGGACGGTGCCGACCAGGTCGCCGCCGTAGAACTCATGGTTGCCGGCGACGAAGAGGGTCGGCATGTCGAACTGCCGCGCCCATTCGATGGCACCCGCCGGGCGATGCAGGTCGCCGGCCAGCACCAGGACGTCGGCTTCGATCGGGGGTGGCGGCAACGCCTGCACCGACAGGTGCAGGTCGGACAGCAGTGCAATCTTCATTCCCGGCCTCGAGAGTGGGACGGACCCATTGTGCGACGCCGGTTCCTGCCCGACCCGACCTCGAAGTTCGATTCGAAAGCAAGAGCCGGAGTGCGCCGAGCACGCCGACGGCACGTTTTGGTATTCGGTCGAGACGACGGGCGTCGACTGCCGGCCCGCATGTCCGTCGCGCCCTGAGGATCCGAGGAACGCGCGCTTGCACGACAGCATCGGCGTGGCCGAGGCAGCCGGTTTCCACGCCTGCCGTCGTTGCGACCCAGGCGGCATGTGCATCGAGGCCGCGAATGCCCAGATCGTGACCATGGGCGCTGGAGCGGCGAAGCCTGCTGGGGCTTGCTGGGCGATTTCCAGCTCGGTGTCGGCTTCGAGAACCACACCAGCCACCCGACCGCGGGCGACGTGCTCTTCTACCCCGGCGGCTGCAGCGAAACCGAGCTGCGGACAGCCGCGACAGGCTTTGCGCATTGGGCCGGCGTGTGCTGCGGGAAGGTACCGTGGATGTGCTGTACGAGACCGCTGACACACCGGCACCGCCGGACCGTGGTGTACGCAGCCTGACCGCCTGCGGCTTCAGAGGTGCAAGCGGGCGTGGCCAATGCCTTCGAACTCGACCACGACCTCGTCACCGGCTCGTGCCCGGGCGATGCCGCACCAGGTGCCGGTGGTCACCACGCTGCCGGCTGCCAGCACGCCGCCGCCGCGCGTGGCATGACGCAGCCACGCCGGCAGCACCGCGCAAGGGTCGCCCATTGAATGCGCACCGCGAAAGCTGCGCGGCGGCTGCGTGCCGACGTGCAGCACGCACAGCTGAACCGACCAGTCGCGTTCCGCGAAGGGTTGCCATTCGCCCAGCACCAGCGCGCCATGCAGTTGCAGGTCGGCGAGCTTGGCCAGCGGCGGCGCATCGAAGCCTTCGTTCCAGCGTGAATCGATGACTTCGATGGACACGCACATTGCATCCACCAGCGCGCGCGCCGTGGTCTCGTTCAGCGTGGCGGCGCGCTGCGCATCGACCGCCTCACCCAGGCGCAGTGCAATCTCGGCTTCGATGCCGCGCAGACGCAGCGGAAACCGGCGCAGGTCGGCCGGGCTGCTGACTACGCCGGTCGGCGGCAGCGGTGCATGCGTGGCGGTTTCGCGCGACGGACCACCGGACTTCCAGTGTCGTGCGCAGCCGGGGCCGAACCAGCCGAGTTCGCGTGCCACGCCCGCCTGCGCCGCATAGGCGGCCGCCGCATCGCCGGGCGTGGTCGCGGGCGCGGGCACGCCGCTGCGCCGCGCTGCGATCAGTTTTGCCACGGTGTCGTCGATCGGGTTCATCGGGATGCCTGCGAAAGGTGTGCGGCCAGCACGCGCGCGACATGCTGGGCCTGGCGCTGCGCGCCATCGTGGATCTGCTGCCGGCAGCTGGTGCCGTCGGCAACGATGAGGGCCTGGCCGGCGGCACGCACTGCCGGCAGCAGGCTGAGTTCGGCCATCTGCATCGACACCTCGAAGTGCCTGGCCTGGTAGCCGAAGCTGCCGGCCATGCCGCAGCACGAGCTGTCGATCAGGTTGACCTCGGCGCCGGGGATCATCCGCAACACCGCAAGCAGCGGCGGCATCGCGCCGAAGGCCTTCTGGTGGCAGTGGCCGTGCACCAGCATCGGCGCGCTGGCTGGTCTCAGCGCCGGCGCGAAGCGGCCGATCGCCGGCTTCCTGCGCCAGGAACTCCTCGAACAGCAGGGCCTTGGACGCCAACCGCTGCGCGGCTTCGCCCAGGCCCATCACCAGCATCTCGTCGCGCATCGTCAGCAGGCACGATGGCTCCAGTCCGACGACATGCGAGGCCGGCATCGACGAAGGGCAGCAATGCGTCGAGCAGCTGCCGTGCGCGGGCCTTGGCCGCGTCGGCCAGGCCGGCGGCCAGCAGCGTGCGGCCGCAGCACAGCGCGCCGCCATCGGGGCGCGTGGCCACGTGCACCGCGTAGCCCGCGGCCTGCAGCACGCGCACCGCGTCGCTGGCGTTCTCGGTTTCGAAGTGGCCGTTGAAGGTGTCGACGAACAGCACCACGCCCTTGGGCGCGGCCAGCACCTGTTCGCGCACTGGCCAGCCCCAGCGACGGCGCTGCCGCGGCAAAGTTGTCGCGACGCCAGCGCGGCAGTGAGCGCCGCGCCGACAGCCCGAGCCAGCTTTTCGGTGAAGGCCGCGGCGCCGGGCAGGCGGTCGCGCAGGTTGAACAGCCACGGCCAGCGGCTGGCAACGCGCGCCAGTTCGGGCAGGCCGGCGAGCAGCTTGTCCAGCCGCGACAGGCCGTGCGTCGCAGCGCGCTGCGCGGTGAATTCCAGCTTCATCTTCGCCATGTCGACGCCGGTCGGACAGTCGCGCCGGCAGCCCTTGCAGCCGACGCACAGTTCAAGCGCGTCGCGTACCGCGTCGCCGCTGAAGGCCTCGTCGCCAAGCTGGCCCGACAAGGCCAGCCGCAAGGTGTTGGCGCGGCCGCGTGTCACGTGCTGCTCGTCGCGCGTGACGCGATAGCTCGGGCACATCGTCCCGGCATCGAACTTGCGGCAGTGGCCGTTGTTGTTGCACATCTCGACGGCCTTGGCCAGGCCGCCGGTGTTGTCGCCGCCGCTGCCGGGTGCGCTGATCGCCTCGGTCGCGGCGTCGTTCTGCACGTTCCAGGCCGACCAGTCGAACACCGGTGTCAACGCGATGGTGCGGTAGCCCGGCGCATAGCGGAACAGCGCCGCGTCGTCCATCTTCGGCGTGTCGACGATCTTGCCGGGGTTCAGCAGCCCCGTCGGATCGAGGTGCTGCTTGATCGCGCGCAGCGCCTCGTTCAGCACCGGGCCGAACTGCCACTGGACCCATTCGCCGCGGCACAGGCCATCGCCGTGTTCGCCGCTGTAGGCGCCCTTGAACTTGCGCACCAGCACGCTGGCTTCCTCGGCGATCGCTGCGCATCTTCGCGGCCCCGTCGCGCCGCATGTCGAGGATCGGGCGCACGTGCAAGGTTCCGACGGAGGCATGCGCATACCAGGTGCCGCGCGTGCCGTGGCGCGCGAACACTTCGGTCAGCGCATCGGTGTATTCGGCCAGGTGCTGCAGCGGCACCGCGCAGTCTTCGATGAAGCTGACGGGCTTGCCGTCGCCCTTCAGGCTCATCATGATGTTCAGGCCGGCCTTGCGCACCTCCCACAGCGCTTTCTGCGGCGCTTCGTCGGGCATCTCGACCACGCAGCCGGGCGACCCAGGTCGCCCATCAGCTCCGACCAGCTGGCGAAGGCGCAGCAGCAAAGGCCCGCGCTCGTCGCCGCTGAATTCGACCAGCAGGATCGCCGCCGGCCGGCCGATCAGCGCCGCCTCGATCACAGGGCGGAACGACGGGTTGGCGCGCGCCAGCTCGATCATCGTGCGGTCGACCAGCTCCACCGCGCTGGGCTGGAGTTTGACGATGTGCTGCGCCGAATCCATCGCCGCGTGGAAGCTGGCGAAGTTGAGCACCCCCAGCACCTTGGCGCGCGGCAGCGGGCTCAATTGCAGATGCAGCCGCTCGGTGATGGCCAGGGTGCATTCGCTGCCCACCAGCAGGTGCGCGAGGTTGACGCTGCCATCGGCGGTGTAGGGCCGTTCGCTTTGCGGATGGAAGATGTCCAGGTTGTAGCCACCGACGCGGCGCATCACCTTCGGCCAGTGTTGCTCGAGCTGCATGCGGTGCGTGTCGGCCAGGCCGCGCACGAATTCGGCGATGCCGCGCTCGCGCGCGCCCAGCGCTTCGACCGGCCCGAACCGCGCCAGCGTGCCGTCGGCCAGCCAGGCGTCGATGCCGGCGACGTTGTGCACCATGTTGCCGTAGGCGATGCTGCGCGAACCGCAGGAGTTGTTGCCCGCCATGCCGCCGAGCGTGGCCTGCGCGCTGGTCGACACATCCACCGGGAACCACAGCCCATGGGGCTTCAACTGCGCGTTCAGATGGTCCAGCACCATCCCCGGCTCGACCTCGGCGCGCTGCGCCTGCACGTCGATGTCAAGCACCTTGCGCAGGTATTTGCTGTGGTCGATGACCAGCGCCGCGCCGGTCGTCTGCCCGCACTGCGAGCTGCCGGCGCCGCGCGACAACAACGGCACCTGTAGCTCGCGCGCGATGGCCATCGCCGCAGCCACGTCCGCGCTGGCGCGCGGCACGAACACGCCCACCGGCATGATCTGGTAGATCGACGCGTCGGTGGCATAGCGGCCGCGCGAGGCGGCGTCGAAGTGCACCTCACCCTGGGTATCGGCGCGCAGCCGGCGCGCCAGTTCGGCGGCATCGGGTCCGGCACCTCGTTTCAGCCTGTCGAGTTCGGCCGTGCCGAGCGTCGCGTTCATTGGCCGGCCTTCGCGGCCATCGGCAGGTCGCCACGCTGCATCAGGTCGATCACCGCGTCGCGCTTGTGCTGCAGGTGCTGCACCATCAGCGCGCGCATCGCCGGGGCATCGCGCGCCGCCAGGTGCTCGAGCATCGCGGCATGTTCGTCCACGGCGCGTTGCCACTTGCGTTCGTCGAAGTTCGAGCGAAAGCGCAGGGCCTGCAGGCGGGCGTTGACGGTCAGGTAGATCTGCTTCAGCACGGGGTTGCGTGCCGCGGCATTGATGCAGTCGTGGATGCGCGCGTTCAGCCGGTAGTAGCTGGACAGGTCGCGCCGGGTGTAGGCCGCCAGCATCTCGAAATGCAGCGCCCGAATCTCGGCCAGCTCGGCATCCGTGATGCGCTGCGCCGCCAGCTCGCCCGACAGGCCTTCGAGCCCGGCCATCAGCTCGAAGGTGTCGATCACGTCCTGCATGTGCAGCTGCGCCACCACGGCGCCGCGGTTCGGCAGCAATGCCACCAGGCCTTCGGCGGCGAGCATCTTGATGGCCTCACGCAGCGGCGTGCGCGACACCTGCAGTTGCGTGCTCAACTCGCGCTCGTTGAGTTTGGCGCCGGGCGCGATCAGCCCTTCGACGATGCGCTGACGCAGCCGCGTCGCCACTTGCTGGTGCAGCACCTGCCGGGGAATCGAGATCACGTCCGCCACGGGTTATCCCTGGTTTGTATGCAGAAACTGATGACCCATCGGGCACGCAGTCTAGGTGTTTTTCATTGACAAAAGAATTCTGTATGCAAAACTTGGGGCATGAGGACATGCGCATGTTGACTCTCGACCAACATCCCAGTGGCCGGCATTTCCTGCAGATTCCCGGGCCCAGCCCGGTGCCGGACCGCATCCTGCGCGCCATCAGCCTGCCGACCATCGACCACCGTGGCCCGGAGTTCGGCGCGCTGGGTCTGAAGCTGATCAAAGGCCTGCAGCAGGTGTTTCGCACGCAGCATCCGGTGGCCATTTATCCGGCTTCGGGCACCGGCGCATGGGAAGCGGCGCTGGTGAACACGCTGAGTCCGGGTGACGCGGTGCTGATGGTCGAGACCGGCCACTTCGCGATGCTGTGGCAGAAGCTGGCGCTGCGCCTGGGCCTGGCGCCGCAACTGCTGACGCGCCCCGGCACCTGCGCCGAAACCGGCCTGCCGCTGGCCTGGCGCCATGGCGTCGATGCCGCGGCCATCGGCGAGGCGCTGCGTGCCGACCGCGATCAGCGCATCCGCGCGGTGTGCGTGGTGCACAACGAAACCTCCACCGGCGTCACCAGCGACATCGCCGCCGTGCGCCGTGCCATCGACGCTGCCGGCCACCCCGCGCTGCTGATGGTCGACACCATTTCCGGCCTGGCCAGCGCCGACTACCGGCACGACGAATGGGGCGTGGACGTCACCATCAGCGGGTCGCAGAAGGGCCTGATGCTCCCGCCGGGCATCAGCTTCAACGCGTTGTCGCCGAAAGCGCTGCAGGCCAGCGCCAGCGCGAAGCTGCCGCGCTCGTACTGGGCCTGGGACGAGATCGTCGAGATGAACCGCAGCGGCTACTGGCCGTACACGCCGAACACCAACCTGCTGTACGGCCTGCACGAGTCGCTGGACATGCTGCTGAGCCAGGGCCTGGAGGCGGTGTTCGCCCGCCACCGGCGTTGGGGCGAGGCGGTGCGGTGCGCGGTGCGCGCCTGGGGCTTGCCGATCCAGTGCGCGGACGCCGACCTGTATTCGCCGGTGCTGACCGGCGTGATCACGCCACAGGGCGTGAACGCCGACAGGCTGCGCCGCTGTATCCACGAGCGCTTCGACCTGTCGCTGGGCACCGGCTTGGGCCGCATCAAGGGCCGCATGTTCCGCATCGGCCATCTCGGCGATTGCAACGACCTGTCGCTGATGGCCGCGTTGTCGGGGGTGGAAATGGGCCTGCGCCTGAGTGGTGTGGCGCTGGCGGGCAGTGGCGTGCAGACGGCGATGGACTATTTCGCCGAACACCCGATGCCGCGCGGCACGGCCGACTGACCCCAAACGACATCACCTCGAAACGGAGACACGTCCATGACCACCCGCCGCACGATCCTCGCCGCCGCCCTGATCGCCGCCACCGCGTTGCCGGCCGCCGCACAGATGGAGCTGAAGCTCGGCCACGTCGGCGGCCCGGGCTCGCTGTTCGAACTGTCGGCCAACGAATTCGCGCGCCGCGCCAACGAGAAGCTGGGCAACAAGGCCAAGGTGGTGGTGTTCGGCTCCAGCCAGATCGGCGGCGACGCCGAACTGATGCAGAAGGTGCGGCTCGGCACGGTGGAATTCGCCATTCCCTCGACGGTGATGTCGTCGGCGGTCGACGCCTTCGGCATGTTCGAGATGCCGTACCTGGTGAAGAGCCGCGAGCACATGAAGAAGATCGAGGCGGCGGTGGTCTGGCCGACGCTGGCGCCGCTGGCCGATGCCAAGGGCTACAAGATCCTGGCGGTGTGGGAGAACGGCTTTCGCAACATCACCACCAACACCAAGCCGATCAACGTGCCGGCCGATCTGGCCGGCATGAAGCTGCGCGTGCCGCAAGGCAAGTGGCGCGTGAAGATGTTCCAGGCCTACGGCGCGAACCCCTCGCCGATGGCGCTGTCGGAAGTGTTCGTTGCGCTGCAGACCGGCGTGATGGACGGGCAGGAGAACCCGCTGACACAGATCTACTCGTCCAAGTTCCAGGAGGTGCAGAAATACCTGTCGATGACCGGACACGTCTACACGCCGGCCTATCTGGTGAGCGGCAAGACCAAGTTTGCGTCGCTGCCGCCGGATGTGCAGGCCATCCTGGAACAGGCGGCGAAGGACACGCAGGCCTATGTGTACGAGCAGGCGGCCAGGCTCGACAACGATCTGCTGGAAAAGATCAAGGCCGCCGGCGTCAAGGTCAACGACCCGGACAAGGATGCCTTCATCGCCGCCAGCAAGGGCGTGTACGAGGAATTCGGCAAGGAAGTGCCCGAAGGCGGCAAGCTGGTCGACAAGGCCATCGAACTCGGCAAGGGCATGAAGTAGCCGCGCAGACCCCTGTTCCTCAGCCGGCCGCGGCCGGCTTTTTCACGCAATCGGAGTGGTGCCGCGTGTTTGCTGCCTCTAAAAGCGCCTTCGAGCGTGGCCTGACGGCTTTCGTCATCTTCCTGCTGGCCGCGCTGGCGGTGGTGGTGCTGCTCGGCGTAGCCTGCCGCAAGCTCGACATCCCGCTGGTCTGGTACGACGAAGGCGCGTCGATCATGCTGGCCTGGATGACCTACTACGGCGCCGCGCTGGCCGCGCTGAAGCGCGCCCACATCGGCTTTCCCGGCCTGGTCAACGCCATGCCGACACATCTGCGCGTGCCGGCGGTGTTGTTCGGCGAGGTCTGCGTCATCGGCTTCTTCGCGCTGCTCACCTGGTTCGGCGTGCGCGTGCTGCTCATTTTGCAAGGCGACAGCATGGTCAGCCTGACCTGGGTGCCCACACAGGTCACGCAGTCGGTGATTCCGATCGGCGGCGCGCTGTTCATCGTGGCGCAGCTGTTCAGCCTGCCCGAGGTGCTGCGCCAGGCGCGCGGTGCCGGCATCGACGATGCCGAGATGGCGCCGGTGAAGGAGGCGCTGCAATGACGGTGGCGCTGATGTTCCTGGCGCTGGTCGCCCTGATCCTGCTGAACGTGCCGATCGCCATCTCGCTCGGCCTGGTGGCGATGGGAGCGATGATCGGGTCGGGCGGCATCGATTCACTGCTCAACGCCGCCATCGTGATGTTCACCGGCGCCACCAGCTTTCCGCTGCTGGCGATACCGCTGTTCATCCTGGCAGGCGCGATCATGAACACCTCGAGCCTGTCGCGCCGACTCATCGCCTTCGCCTCGGCGCTGTTCGGCTTCATCCGCGGCGGGCTGGCGATGATCACCATCGGCACCTCGATGTTCTTTGCCGAGATTTCCGGCTCGGCGGTGGCCGACGTGGCGGCGATGGGCTCGATCCTGATCCCGGCGATGAAGAAGCGCGGCTACCCGAAGGAGTTCGCCGCGGCGATCATGTCGTCGTCGGCGACCTTGGCGGTGATCATTCCGCCCTCGATCCCGATGATCCTGTACGCGGTGATGGCCGACGCCTCGGTGGTGCAGATCTTCGTCGCCGGCATCGTGCCCGGTATCCTCGCCGGCGTGGGCATGATGGCGCTGTCGTACTGGTTCGCGCGGCGCTACAACTACCCGGTCGAAGAGGTGTTCCAGTGGCACAAGGTCAAGTCCACCTTCAAGGACGCGGCCTGGGCGTTCTTGCTGCCGGTCATCATCCTCGGTGGCATTTTCGGCGGCGTGGTGACGGCCACCGAGGGCGCGGCGCTGGCGGTGCTGGCGGCGTTGTTCATCGGTGGCGTCATCTATCGCGAACTGGACTGGAAGCACCTGTACGCGGCGCTGATCGAAGGCTCGACGCAGACCGCCACGGTGATGCTGCTGGTGGCCGCGTCGGCGCTGCTCGGCGTGTACCTCACCGAGCAGCAGATGCCGCAACAACTGGCGCAGTGGCTGTCGTCGATCA
This sequence comes from uncultured beta proteobacterium, assembly GCA_963837675.1. GTDB lineage: Bacteria > Pseudomonadota > Gammaproteobacteria > Burkholderiales > Burkholderiaceae_C > Rubrivivax. Next base: position 17,798 of record CAWIOH010000024.1, read on the forward strand.
CCGCCAACCGCTATGCCGTGCTCGGCATCCTGAATGTGTTCTTCCTGGTGATCGGGCTGTTCCTGCATTCGGCCGCGGCGATCATCCTGGTGGTGCCGATCGTCATGCCGCTGGTCAAGGCGGTGGGCATCGACCCGGTGCACTTCGGGCTGATCGTGACCCTCAACCTGGGCATCGGCCAGCAGACGCCGCCGGTGGCCAGCGTGCTGATGGCCTCGTGCTCGATCGCCAAGGCCGACATGTGGAAGGTGACGCGCGTGAACCTGCCGTTCATCGGCGTGCTCATCGCCACCTTGCTGCTGGTCACCTACGTGCCGGCGGTGCCGATGTTCCTGGTCGATTGGTTCTACCGTTGAGGGCCGTCAGATGGAAGACCTGATCCTGGTGCAGCGTGACGGCGTCGTCGCCACGGTGGTGCTGAACCGCCCGGAAAAGCTCAACGCCCTGACCTTGCCGATGTGGCAGCGCCTGGGCGCGACGATGCGCGAACTGTCGGCCGATGACGCGCTGCGCTGCGTGGTGTTGCGCGGCGCCGGCGGCAAGGCCTTTGCGCCGGGCAACGACATCGCCGAATTCGAAACCGAGCGCAGCAACGCCGCGCAGGGCAAGGCCTACGGTCAGCTGATGCATGGTGCGCTGGGCGCGCTTGCCGATTGCCGGCATCCGACCGTGGCGATGATCCAGGGCATCTGCGTCGGCGGCGGCCTGGAGATCGCGGCGCTGTGCGACCTGCGCATCTGCGGTGAAGGCAGCCGCTTCGGCGTGCCGATCAACAAGCTCGGGCTGGTGATGGCGCATGCCGAGCTGGCCGCGCTGGTGCAACTGGCCGGGCGTGCGGTGGCGCTGGAAATGTTGCTCGAAGGGCGGGTCTTCGGCGCACGTGAGGCGCTGGACAAGAAGCTGGTGAACCGCGTCGTGCCGGACGACGAGGTCGAGGCCGAGGCCTACGCCGCCGCGCGGCGCATCGCCGCCGGCGCCCCGCTGGTGGCGCGCTGGCACAAGCAGTTCCTGCGGCAGATCGAAAGCGGCGCGCCGTTGAGCGAGGCCGAGCGCGACGCGGGCTTTCGCTGCTACGACACCGAGGACTTCCGCCTCGGCTACCGCGCCTTCCTGGCCAAGACCGCGCCGCTGTTCGTCGGCCGATGACGCCGCCCGCCGCCACCGGCCCGCTGGCCGGATTGAAGGTGCTGGAGCTGGCGCAGATCATGGCCGGCCCGAGTTGCGGCGCGCTGCTCGCCGACCTGGGTGCGGAGGTGATCAAGGTGGAGAAGCTGCCCGGCGGCGACGACACTCGTCGCTATGCCGAGCCGCAGGTCAACGGCGAATCCGCAGCGTTCATGATCATGAACCGCAACAAGCGCTCGATCGCCGTCGATCTGAAGAGCGAAGGCGGGCGGCAGGTGCTGCAACGCCTGGTGCTCGGCGCCGACGTGCTGACCGAGAACTACCGCAAGGGGGCGCTCGATCGGCTGGGGCTGGGCTATTCGGCGGTGCACACGCTGAACCCGGCGCTCATCTACTGCTCGATCTCCGGCTACGGCCGCACCGGGCCGGCGGCCGACAAGGGCGGCTTCGACCTGATCGCGCAAGGCTACGCCGGGCTGATGAGCATCACCGGCGAGCCCGACGGCCCCCCGGTGAAGGTCGGCAGCCCGGTCACGGACATGAACGCCGGCCTGCTGGCGGCGCTGGGCATCGTCAGCGCCTATGTGCACCGCCTGAAAACCGGCCAGGGTCAGTTCGTCGACACCTCGCTGCTCGAAGCCGGCATCCACCAGACCGCGTGGCAGGCGGCGATCTTCTTCGCCAGCGGCCGCACGCCCGGGCCGCTGGGCTCGAGCCATGTGCTGGCCGCACCGTACCAGGCCTTTCCGACGCGCGACGGCTGGATCAACATCGGTGGCGCGAACCAGGCGAACTGGGAGCGCGTCGCGAAGATCGTCGGCGCACCGGAGCTGATCACCGACGCGCGATTCGTGGACAACAGTGCACGCATGCGTCACCGCGACGAACTGGCCGAGCTGCTGGAGCAGCGGTTGCGCCAGCGCGACACGCAGGACTGGCTGCGCGAACTCGACGCCGCTGGCGTCCCGGCGGGGCCGATCCATTCGATTGCGCAGATGGTCGCCGACCCGCAGACCCTGGCGCGCGAGATGGTGGTCGAGCTCGAGCACCCGGTGGCCGGGCGCACGCACGCGCTGGGCGTGCCGGTGAAGTTCGGCGCCACGCCGGGCAACATCCGCCGGCCGGCGCCGGGCTACGGCGAGCACACCCGCGAGGTGCTGCGCGAGCACGGCTACGCCGAGGCCGAGATCGACGCCCTCGTGGCCGCCGCCGCGGTCCACGCGGGGTGAGGGCGCGTCCCATACCGACGCGGCGCTCCTTCGCTCCCCGTGCTGAACCCTGAACTGTGGTGGCTCGTCGGCGGCGCGGTATTGGCCGGGCTGGTGCAGGGCATCTCCGGCTTCGCTTTCGCGATGGTGTCGATGTCGGTCTGGGTCTGGGGGGTGGAACCGCGCGTGGCCACGGTCATGGCGGTGTTCGGCGGCCTAGTCGGTCAGTTGCTGGGGCTGTTCACAGTGCGCCGCGGCCTGCGCATGAAGGTGCTTTTGCCCTACCTGGCCGGCGCCGTGGCCGGCGCGCCACTGGGGGTGTGGATCCTGCCGTACTTGAACCCGGCGTCTTTCAAGCTGGTGCTGGGCGGCTTCCTGATGCTGTTCTGCCCGGCGATGATGTTCGCTCCCCGCTTGCCGGCGGTGCGCGGCGGCGGCCGCTGGGCCGATGCGGCGGTCGGCGCCGCCGGCGGCGTGATGGGCGGCATCGGGGGCTTCAGCGGTGTCGTGCCATCGCTGTGGTGCACGCTGCGCGGTTACGACAAGGACCTGCAGCGCAGCGTGATCCAGAACTTCAGCCTGTCGGCCTTGGCGGTGACGATGGCCGGATACATGCTTTCCGGCGCCGTCACCGCCGAGATGTGGCCGCGCTTTGCCATCGTGGCGCCGGCGATGATCCTGCCGGCGATCCTGGGCGCGAGGTTGTACACGGGTCTCAGTGCCGAGGCCTTTCGTCGCGTGGTGTTGCTGCTGCTGACCTTGGCCGGGTTGGCCATGGTGGCCGCCGCCTTGCCCCCGCTGCTGGGCACCTGAGGCGGCCGCGCCGGGTGTAAGAAGCGCCGCGAAGGCGGTGCTTTTCGCTTGGCTCGCGCGCTCGAGTTCGGCCGACACTGCCCGGCATGTGTCGGGAGCATTGTGCATGAATCGGTCGTTGTGGATCGCCAAGAGCGGCATGGAAGGCCAGCAGATGAAGCTGGACTCCATCTCGAACAACCTGGCCAACGTGGCTACCAACGGCTACAAGCGCGGCGGCGTGGTCTTCGAAGACCTGATGTACGACAACCTGCGCTCCGCCGGCGCGGCCAGCAGCGACCAGACGCAGCTGCCCACCGGCTTGCAGGTCGGCCTGGGCACGCGCGTGTCGGCCACGACACGCAACTTCAGCCAGGGCAACCTGCAGCAGACCAGCAACAACCTCGACCTGGCGATCAAAGGGCAGGGCTTCTTCACCATCCAGTTGCCCGACGGCAGCACCGGCTACACGCGTGACGGCTCGTTCCAGCTCGACCCCGCGGGGCAGATGGTCACCGCCGACGGCTACGTGCTGCAGCCCGGCATCACCATCCCGGCCAACTCGCAAAGCGTCAGCATCGCCGCCGACGGCACCGTCAGCGTGACCTTGCCGACGCAGGCCACGCCGCAATCGGTGGGTCAGATCCAGGTGGCCACCTTCATCAACCCGGGTGGCCTGGAGCCGCGAGGCCAGAACCTGTATGCCGAGACCGCGTCGTCGGGCACACCGAGCAGCGGTGCCCCGGGCGGAGACGGCCGCGGCGCGCTGCTGCAGGGTTTCGTCGAAGGCAGCAACGTCAACGTGGTGGAAGAGCTGGTGTCGATGATCGCCACGCAGCGCGCCTACGAACTCAATTCCAAGGCCATCCAGACCACCGACCAGATGCTGCAGCGCTTGGGGCAGCTGTGATCCGCCCCTTGCTCATGGCCGCGCTGGGCGCGGCGCTCAGCGGTTGCCTGACGATGAATCCGCGCGTCGAGGTGGCCGAGCCGACCAACGCCATCCCGTCCGTGCCACCGGCGCTGACGCCGAACAATGGCGCGATCTTCCAGGCGGCGCAGTACCGGCCGTTGTTCGAGGACTACCGCGCGCGCCACCGTGGCGACACGCTGCGCGTCGAGATCGTCGAGAAGATCGTTGCCAGCCAGAAGTCCACCAGCTCGATCGACAAGAGCGGCAAGATCGATGCGAGTGTCACCGCGCTGCCGGGCTTCAAGCCTTCGCAGTTCTCGCGTGCCAGCGCCGAGGGATCGAGCAGCAACACCTTCGCCGGCAAGGGCGCCACCGAAAACAGCAACGACTTCTTCGGCAGCATCAGCGTCATCGTCACCGACGTGTTGCCCAACGGCCACCTGCTGGTGGCCGGTGAGAAGCAGATCGGCGTCAACAGCAATGTCGACGTGCTGCGCTTTTCGGGCCAGGTCGATCCGCTGCTGATCCTGCCGGGCAACACCATCCAGAGCGTGCAGATCGCCAATGTGCGCGTCGAGCAGCGCGGCCGCGGCCAGCAGGCCGATGCGCAGGCCGTCGGCTGGCTGAGCCGCTTCTTCCTCAACATCCTGCCGATCTGATGAACCCCAGGCTGACCGCTCCCGCAGGCGCCGATGCTTTCGAGCGTCTGCTTCGCCGGGCCATCTGGCTGACCTTCGTCCTCGCCAGCGCCGCGCTGTGGTGGCCGGTGGACGCCAATGCCGCGCGCATCAAGGAAGTCTCGTCGGTGGCTGGCGTGCGCAGCAACCAGCTCACTGGCTATGGCCTGGTGGTCGGCCTGGACGGCAGCGGCGACCAGACCACCGCCGCGCCTTTCACCACCCAAAGCCTGATCTCGATGCTGCAACAGCTGGGCGTGACGATCCCGGCCGGCACCAACCTGCAATTGCGCAACGTTGCCGCGGTGATGGTCACCGCGGTGTTGCCGCCTTATGCGATGCCGGGTCAGGTGGTGGACGTCAACGTCTCGTCGATCGGCAACTCGAAGAGCCTGCGCGGCGGCACGCTGGTTTCGACACCGTTGAAGGGCGTCGATGGGCAGATCTACGCGCTGGCGCAGGGCAACCTGGTGATCGGCGGTGCCGGCGCGGCGGCCAACGGCTCGAAGGTGGTGATCAACCAGCTGTCGTCGGGGCGCGTGCCGGCCGGCGCGATGATCGAACGTGCCGTGCCCAGCACCGCGCTGCAGGGCGACACGCTGCAACTGGCGATGAACGTCACCGACTACCAGACGGCCAGCTCGGTGGCGATGGCCATCAACCAGGCCAAAGGGGCCGGCACCGCCACGGCGGTCGACGCGCGCATGGTGCGCGTGGCCATGCCGGCGGCGTACGAACAGCGTGTCGCCTTCATGGCCGAGATCGAGAACCTCAGCGTGACGCTGGCCAAGCCCGCGGCCAAGGTCATCCTGAATGCGCGCACCGGCTCGGTGGTGCTGAACGAATCCGTCACCCTGGGTGCCTGCGCCGTGGCCCACGGCAACCTGTCGGTGACGATCTCGACCACCCCCACCGTCAGCCAGCCGGGGCCGCTGGCCAACGGCCGCACCGTCGTCACCGAACAATCCGATATCTCGATCGCCACCGGCAGCAAGGCGATGATCGAATTGCCCGTCGGCGTGCGCCTGGGTGACGTGGTCAAGGCCCTGAACGCCATGGGCGCCACGCCGCAGGACCTGCTGGTGATCCTGCAGGCGATGAAGAGCGCCGGCGCCCTGCTGGCCGAGATCGAGGTCATATGACGGCGCTGCAGGGTGCCGCGCTGGCGGGCGATGTCAACTCGCTGGCGGCTTTGCGCGCGCGAGCCAATGCCGATCCGAAGGCCGCGGTGCGCGAAGTCGCCAGGCAGTTCGAGGCGCTGTTCATGCAGGAACTGATGAAGAGCATGCGCGCGGCGACGCTGGCCTCCGGCATGCTCGACAATGAAGGCGGCAAGCTCGGCACCGAAATGCTCGACCAGCAACTGGCAACGCAGATGACCGGCTTGCCCGGCGGGCTGTCGGAGGCGATTACCAAGCAGCTCGAGCGCCAGATGGGCGTGCTGGCGGGGCCGAACCCGGGCGCGGCAGCAAACCCGCTGTCGGCGCCGGACGTGCAGCGGCCGGTGCGCATCCCCGACAAGGCGGCCGCCGATTTCGTGCAACAGCACAGCGACGCCGCCAAGGCTGCAGAGGCACGCACCGGCATCCAGGCGGCCTTCATGATCGGCCAGGCCGCCCACGAAACCGGCTGGGGCCGCAAGGAAATCAGGCATGCCGACGGCAGCCCGTCGCACAACCTGTTCGGCATCAAGGCCGGCGCCGATTGGAAGGGTGCGGTGGCCGAGACGCTGACCACCGAGGTGGTCAACGGCCAGGCGGTGAAGGGCGTGGCGCGCTTTCGCGCCTATGCCAGCTACGCCGACGCCTTCGCGGACTACGCGCGACTGATGCTGCACAGCCCGCGCTACCAGCAGGCGCTGGCACAAGGCCAGGACGCCAGCGGCTTCGCCAACGGGCTGCAGCGCGCCGGCTATGCCACCGACCCGGCCTATGCCGACAAGCTGACACGCGTCATCAACACCACGTTGCACCTGCAACGCCTGGCCGGCTGAGCTTCGAGCGATGAGCGCTTCCGCGTTGATGTCGCTGGGCACGAAGGCGCTGACGGCCAACTACGCCGCGCTGGCCACCACCGGCCACAACATCGCCAACGCCAATGTCGCCGGCTATTCGCGCCAGCAGGCCGAGCTGGCCACGGCCAGCGGCCAGTTCAGCGGGGCCGGCTTCTTCGGCAAGGGCGTCGACGTGACGACCGTGACGCGAGCGCACGATGAATTCCTGACGCGCGAGGCGGCCACGTCGCGTTCGCTGGCGGCGCAGGACGCCGCCCGACTGGGCATGTTGAACCAGCTCGAGGCGGCGTTCCCCACCGGCGAGCAGGGCGTCGGCTACGCGGCCGGGCAGTTCCTGAATTCGATGGTCGATCTGGCGGCGCGGCCGCAGGATTCTGCCACGCGACAGGTGGTGCTGGCGCAGGCCGACGCGATGGCGCAGCGCTTTGGCGCGGCCGGTGCCCAACTCGACACCTTGCAGCAGGCGGTGCGCGAGGATTTGAAGGCCCAGGTGGCCGAGATCAACCAGCTGGCGCAAAGCGTGGCCGACCTGAACCAGCGCATCGCCTCGGTGGTCGGCCTGGGCCACACGCCCAACGACCTGCTCGATCAGCGCGACCAGGTCGTCGCCAAGCTGTCCGAAAAGGTGCAGCTCAGCACCGTGGCCGCGGACGACGGCTCGCTCGGCGTGTTCATCGCCGGCGGCCAGCGTCTGGTGCTGGGCGCGCAGGTGCAGCCGTTGACCTTGCAGGTCGATCCGAGCGATTCGACGCGTGTGGCGCTGGGCCAGACGGAGAGCGGCTTCGTGCGCCTGCTGCCGAGCGACGAGTTCGGCGGCGGCTCGGTGGCCGGGCTGCTGCGCTTCCAGAACGACGATCTGGCGGCCGCGCGAAACCAGCTCGGGCAGATGGCCGCAGCCTTGGCCGGCACGGTCAACCAGCAGCAGGCGCTCGGCCTGGACCTGCGCAACCCGCCGGGCAGCGGGGCGCCGATCTTCGCTGTCAGCGCACCTGCCGCCCTGCCGAATGCCAACAACACGATCAACGGCAGCGGCGCCTTTGTCGGACAGGTCAGCCTGAGCGTTACCGATGCCACGTTGCTGCAGGCCAGCGAATACGATCTTCGCGCCGACCCCGGCGGGGCCCCGGGCGTCTATCAGCTGACGCGGTTGGCCGATGGCCTGGTGCGCAGCGTCGCCAGTGGCGACACCTTCGACGGCTTGCGCGTCGACCTCGGCCCGGGCCTGCCGGCGCCCGGCGACCGCTTCCTGCTGCAGCCGGTGACGCGCGCGGCCAACGGCATGCAGCGCGTGCTCGACGACATCCGCGGGCTGGCGGCTGCTTCACCGTTGACTGCCGGCGCAGCCGGCGCCAACACCGGCGGCGCCAGCGTCGCGTCCCTGAACGTCATCAGCGCCACCGCCGACCCGCAGCTCACGGCCACCTTCAACTTCACCAGCGATAGCGGCGACTACGCCTGGGAGCTGCGCGACCGCAGCAGCAACGCGCTGGTCGGCAGTGGCACCGGGCTGTGGAACGCGGGCGCAGCGCTGGGGCTCAACGGCTTCGAGCTGCAGCTCAACGGCGTGCCACGCAGCGGCGATGTGTTCACGGTGGAAAAGACGGCCTTCCCGGCGTCGAGCAACGGCAACGCGCTGGCCTTCACCGCGTTGCGCGATGCGCCCATCGTCGGCCGCGCACCGCTGGCCGGCGGTGGTGTCGGTGGTGGCAATTCGATCACCGATGCCTATGCCTCGGCGTTGGCCGGCATCGGCGTGCGCGTGCAGGGCGGCAACGCCGCGGCCGACATCTCGGGCGCGGTGGCCGCCCAGGCCGAAGCCACGCGCAGTGCCACCAGCGGCGTCAATCTCGACGAGGAAGCGGCGCGGCTGATCCAGTACCAGCAAAGCTATCAGGCCGCGGCCAAGATCCTGCAGATCGCGCAAAGCGTGTTCGATACGTTGCTCGATGCGACGGGCTGAGACGAACACCATGCGCATCACCTCGGCCAATGCCTATGAGACCGGCGTCGACAACCTGCAGCGCCGTCAGCAGGAGTTGCAGCGCGCGCAGGACCAGATGACCAGCGGCAAGCGGGTGGCCCGTGCCAGCGACGATCCGGCCGCGGCGGCACGCATCGAGCGCGCGCTGGCCTCGAGCTCGCGCGCCGACGCCGACCAGCGCGGCCTGCAGGCCAGTCGCAACGCGATGCAGCAGGCCGAAGGCGCGCTGGGTGAAGCCACCGAGGCGATGCAGCAGGTGCGCGAGTTGCTGGTCGGCGCCGGCAACGGCAGCTACAGCGACGCCGAACGGGCCACCCTGGGTGCACGCATCCGCGGCCTGCGCGACCAATTGCTGACCATCGCCAACCGCGGCGATGGCGCTGGCGGCTATCTCTTTGGCGGCCAGGGCTCGGCCACCCCGCCTTTCGTCGATGCACCGGGAGGCGTGGTCTTCCACGGTGCCAGCGGGCAGACCGAGGCGCAAGGGAGCGAGCTGCTCCCGATGACGCTGGACGGCGGCGCCGCATGGCTGCAGTCGCGCAGTGGCAACGGCGTGTTCGTCACCACCCCGGCCGCCGGCAACGGCAGCGGCGCCTGGATCGACAGCGGCAACGTCACCGATCCTTCGGCGCTGACCGGCGCGGGCTACCAGGTGGTGTTCAGCGTGTCCGGCGGCGTCAGCACCTGGTCGGTGCTGCAAAACGGCGCACCCACCGCGTTGAACAACCAACCCTATGTGGCCGGCCAGGCCATCGGGTTCGACGGCATCGCGGTCACGGTCAACGGCACACCGGCCGACGGCGATACTTTCGACCTGCAATCCTCGGCGCCGGATCTGTCGCTGTTCGGCGCGCTCGACCGCGTGGCCACCGATCTGCAGTCCGCCGGCCGCAGTGCGGCCCAGGTGGCGCAGACGGTGAGCAGCGGTCTGCGCGACGTCGATGCGGCCTTCGGCAACCTGCAACTGCAGCGGGCAATGGCGGGCGCAAGCCTGAACCGCATCGACACGGTAGAAGACCGCATCGCCGAAAGCAAGCTCGGCGCGCAGACGGATCGTTCGGTCGCCGAAGACCTGGACATGGTGCAGGCGCTGTCCGACTTCCAGGCCAAGCAGACCGGCTACGACGCCGCGCTGAAGACCTATTCGCTGGTGCAGCGCATGTCGCTGTTCCAGTACCTGAGTGGCTGAAGCCCATCCGCCGAAGCGCGAAGCATGAACGAACACCCGATCCTGAGTCACCTGGCGCTGGGCTACTGCCCGATGATCGATCGCCAGCGCATGGTCGTGGGGACGCGCCTGACGGTGTTTCCCCTGCGGCCCGACACCCGCGTCGACGCCGGCGCGATGTTGGCAGCGCTGGCCGAAGTCTGGCCTGCGGAGGGCGAACGTCGAGTGCTGCTGAACATCGCCAGCGAAACGCTGTTGCAAGACACGATGGCCGCGGCACCCGCGGTGAACGTGATGCTCGAAGTGCCGGCCTTCATGGCCACCGATCCGGGCCAGCAAGCCTCTTTGCAGGCCCTGCACGCGCAAGGCGTGGCGCTGCTGGTCAAGGGCCGTCCCGCCGACGAACTGCCGCCCGCGGCGCTGGCCTGCTTCCGCCATTCGATCATCGAGACGGACGAGGAACGTCGTGGCCCCGTTGCGGCTCCGCCCGGCGAGGCGCGATCCCTGGGCTTCGTGCAATCTGGAGTCAGCCGCGCGTCCGAGGTGGCGGACGCCTTCCAGCGTGGCGCGGTGGCCGTGCTCGGCTGGCCGATCGACGAGGCGGTGGGCAAGGGCAGCGGCAAGAGCGTGGCACCGGACCTGAAGGTCATCGTCGAGCTGATCAACCGCGTCGATCGGCAGGAGTCGATCGACCGCCTCGAAGCCGTGCTGAAGAACGACCCGACGCTGGCTTTCCGCCTGGTGCGCTACATCAACTCGGCCGCCTTCGGGCTGCGCGTGGAGATCAGCTCGTTCCGCCACGCCATCATGATGCTCGGCTACCAGAAGCTCAAGCGCTGGCTGGCGCTGCTGCTGGCCTCGGCCAGTTCGGACCCGGACATGAAGCCGGTGATGTTCGCCGCCGTGCGCCGCGGGCTGTTCATGGAGGAACTGGTGCGCGGCGCGGGCGACGAGCAGATGGGCAGCGAGATGTTCATCTGCGGCGTGTTCTCGCTGCTCGACATCATGATGGGCCAGCCCTTCGACCAGTTGCTGAAGAGCATTCCGGTGCCGCAGGATGTGGTCGATGCACTGGTGCAACATGACGGTCGCTACTGGCCCTACCTGGAACTGGTGCGCGCGGTGGAACGCGAATCGCTGTTCGACATCCGCGACGCGGCCGAGTCGCTGATGCTCTCGCTGGCCGAGATCAATCGCGCGCTGTTGCGCGCCTTGGAGGCCGCGCGGCAGCTCGACGGGGTCGATTGAGCGATGATGGCCGCTGCGCGGCTGTCGCGCAGTGCCGCATCCGATGTCGATCCAACCTCAGCCCGCCGCCGCCGAATTGCCTTTGGCCCTGTTGCCGTCGCGTGCGGCGCTGGCGGCGTTGCTGGACGGCACCGACGAGGCCTTGCTACTCTTCGACGACCTCGGCCGCCTGAATTTCTGCAACCGCGCGGCGATGCGCCAGTTGCGTGCCGAGCCGGGGCAGGGCGCGGCGCAGCTGGAGGCCGTGCTCGGCGCCGCGGCGGTGGCGTGGCTGGGCGATCGGCTGCGCTCGCCGCAGGCCGATCTGCACAGCGTGCAAGTCACGCTGGCCGACGGCCGCGGCGCACGCCTGTCGTGCTGGCGCGTGGCGCGCGACACGGCGCTGCGGGTGCAGCCCCAGGCCGAACGCGCGCCCGAGGCCGCGGAGCCATTGCCACTGCCCGGCGGGCCGACGCTGGATATGCTGCACATGCTGTGGGCCTCGCCGTTTCCGGCGACGCTGCAGGATGCCGAGTTCCGGCTGGTGGCGGTGAATGATGCCTACCTGGCTTTCAGCGGCCGCACGCGCGAGGCGCTGCTCGGCACCGACCCGGTGCTGCTGCAACCGGAGGAAGACCGGGCCACGCAGATCGAATCGCGGCGCGAATTGCCCGAACGGCTGGCCGCGCAGGCGGTGCCGTTGTTGGGCGAACAGCGGTTGCTCGACGTCTCGGGACGCGAACGCTGGAGCCGCGTCTCGGGTTACCGCGTAACGGGTGATGGTGGCCAGCCGCTGCTGCTGTGCCTGCTGCAGGATTCCACCGCCGAGCATGTGGCGCGGGCGCAGGCGGACCGCTCGCTCGACGAGTTGGCGCAATGGTTCGACCTGAGCCCGACCGGCATGCTAGTGTTCGACGAAGCCGGACTGATCGTGCGCTCCAACCCGGCCTTCGAGGCGCTGGTCGGGCAGGTCCCCGTGCTGTTGAGCGATGCCTCACCCGAATTGCAGGCGCTGCTGGCCTGGGCCGATGGGGCGCCGCGCAAGGCGCTGCGGCCCGGCGGTCAGCCGCTGGAGAACCATGTCTCGCTGCCGCTGCCCGACGGCCGGCGGCAGCGCCTGAGCGCGCGGGTGCGCGGCTTTGCCACCGACCAGGGACTGCACCGCTACATGGCAGTGGTCGAAGACCGCAGCGCCGAGGAGGAACGCGACCTGGCACAGTTGGAGATCGGTGCCCTGATGGACACCGCCGGCGTCGGCGTGGCCACCTTCGACAGCGCACGCGGCTGGTTGCGCCCGCGCGCCGAGCGGCGTCGCGCGGCGGCCAAGTCGGCGGGCTTGCAATCGATCGCTCGCGACATCGTCGAGCCGGCGTCGCTGCCGGAATACGAGCGGCTGCAAAACGCACTGCGCCACGGCGAGCGCGCCGAGGTGCGCTATGCGGTGAACCACGCCGAGCTGGGCCGCCGCTGGCTGCTGACGCGCGTGGAGCCGGGCGAAGGTGACTCTGGCCGCCGCACCGTGGTCACGGTGGACGTCACCGAACAGGAGAGCGCGCAGCGCCAGAACCAGCAGTGGCTGCGCGAGCTGACCACCATTCTCGACGGCACCACGGCCGGCATCGCCTACCTGCGCGGCGCCTTGCTGGTGCGCTGCAACCGCCGCTTCGAGACCATGCTCGGGCTGCTGACCGGGGCCGCCGCAGGGGCCACGACGCAGGAACTGTTCGGCCGCTTCCCGGGCCAGGCGATGGTGCCGCTGCTGGCCGGCCAGAGCTTCGAATGCGAACTGGCGGTGCCGGGCACGACGACGCCGCGCCGGCCTGGTATTCACTGTCGGTGCGCCGCGCCGAGGCCGCACCCGGCGAACATGAAGCGGTGGCGGTGCTGACCGACATCACGCGGCTGAAGTCGCAGCAGGCAGAACTGGAAGCGCTGTTGCGCGATCGCGAGCTGATGTTCAGCCTGTCCGACGTCGGCATCGTCTATCTGCGCGGCGCGCACATCGAGCGTGCCAACCAGGCGATGGCCGCGCTGACCGGCTATACCGAACCCGAACTGGCGGCGCTGGACCCGGCCGATCTGGCCGCCAGCGGCGACGCGCACCAGGCGCAGCGGGCCGAAGAACGGCAGGCGCTGCGCCAGCTCGGGCCGCTATCACGGCGAAAGGCAGCTGCGCCGGCGCGACGGCGGCCTGGTGTGGGTGCAGGTGGCGCAGCGGCTGGTGGACGCGCACGACGAGTCGGCCGGGCGCATCTGCTCCTACGTCGATGTCGATGAGCGCCACCGTGCGCGCGCAGTCGATGCAGGCGCAGGCCGAGCGGACGCGTGCCATCCTCGATTCGGTGCTGGTCGGCATCGTCACCGTCGGCGACGGCGGCATCGAGTGGATGAACCGTTCGGCGCGGCGCATGTTCGCCGGGGACCTGGCCGACTTCGTCGGCGCGCCGATCAGCACCGTGGCCACGCCCGAGCCGGGCCATCCGCTGCGCCAGACGCACTACCTGCACACGCTGACCGAAGGCCGCGCGCAGACCTTCGAATGCCGGCTCAAGGCGCGTGACGGTCGCGAGTTCTGGGTGGTGGGCAACGCGGTCGTGACGGCGAGCGAATCCACCGGCCGGCAGATCACCTTCGCACTGCTCGATATCGACCGGCGGCGCAAGGCCGAACTCGACAGTGCGCAGGCGCAAGCCTCGTTGCAACGCATCATCGCCACCGCGCCACTGGCCATCGCGCTATTCGACGGTCGCACGCAGCGCGTGCTGCAGCACAACCAGATGGCGGCGGCCTTCTTCGGCCGGCCGACCCTGCACTGGGTCGGCAGCACGCTGCGCGAGCGTTCGGGCGGCGAGCCCGCCACGGCGCTGAGTGCCGATCTGGCCGTGGCGCTGGCTTCCAGCGAAGTGCAACGCCGCGAGATGCGGCTGGACGGGCCGAAGGGGCTGCGCGTGTGGGACGTGCGCCTGGTGTCGCTGTCCGCGCAGCGTCGGCGCGGCCGAGCAGGTGCTGCTGGTGGCCAGCGACGTGACCGAGCAGCGCGCCGAGGCCGAGCAGCGTTTCGCCGCCGCGATCTCGCAGCGCGAGATGCTGGTCAAGGAGGTGCACCACCGCATCAAGAACAACCTGCAGGGCGTGGCCGGCCTGCTGCAACAGAACGCCGCGCGCCACCCGGAGCTGGCAGCGATGCTGAGCGAATCGGTCGGCCAGGTGCAGGCCATCGCACAGGTCTACGGCCTGCAGGTCGGTGCCGGCGGGCCGCTGCGCCTGGCCAGCGTGGTCGAGGCGATCGCGGTGTCGGTGCAGCGCACCTTCGGCCGCACGGTGCAGTTCAGCCAGCATGGCAATGAGGTCTGCGTGCACCTGCTGCCCGAGGCCGAATCGATCCCGATTGCGCTGACCATCAACGAACTGCTGACGAACGCCGTCAAGCACAGCCCGCAGGGCGACGTGCGCTGCAGCCTGGGCTGCGACGGTGACGAGGTGCAGCTGCGGATCTGCAATGCAGGGCGGCTGCGCGACGGTTTCAGCCTGGCGCAGTTTCCGGGCGGGGTTTCGGGCCTCGGCCTGGTGCGCGCGCTGTTGCCGCGGCGCAGCGCGACGTTGTCGCTGAGCCAGGTCGGCGACGAGGTGCTGACCGAGGTGCTGCTGAAGCCACCGAGCGTGGTGCGCGAAGGCACCTGAGCCGCGACGGCGCGCTTTGGGCGAGAATGCGGCATCACCCACGCACGACCGACGACGCAAGACAAGTTACCCGCATGGCAGCCAAAGGAAAGATTCTCGTCGTCGATGATGACCGGCTGGTGCTGGCCACCGTGAGCCATGGCTTGTCGCAGGCCGGCTACGAGGTGATCGATGCCGACAACGGCGATGACGCCATCCTGCTGGCGCGCCAGCACCGACCCGAACTGGCGCTGCTGGACATCCGCATGGAGGGCAAGAACGGCTTCGACGTTGCGGCCTATCTGCGCGAGTCCTGCCACATCCCTTTTATGTTCCTGTCGGCCTTCGCCGATCCCGACACCGTGGCGCAGGTGGCCGCGCTGGGTGCGGTGGCCTACATGGTCAAGCCGCTGGATGTGGGGCAGATCGTGCCCACGGTCGAGGCCGCCTTCGAGCGTCTGCGCGCCCAGCGTGCCCAGGCAGCGATCCTGCCGCGCGGCCAGGAGGCGGCCAACGCTTCCATGCCCGACGTGGTGTCGCTGGCCGCGGGCGTGCTGATGCACCGATATTCGCTGCCGCGCGGCGAGGCCTTCGCACGCCTGCGCCGCATTGCCGATGCGGCCAATGTCAGCCTGGGCGAACAGGCCGAGCGGCTGGTGCGTGCGGTCGAGGAACTGGCACGTCCGGGCAGCGCCTGAACGCTCGCGGACCTCAGGGTTGCAGCGTGAAGTGAAACCGCGCGCCGCGGCCGGGTTCGGATTCGGCCCAGATGTCGCCGCCATGGCGGCGCACGATGCGCTTCACCGACGCCAGGCCGATACCGGTGCCGGGAAAATCGTTGGCGCTGTGCAGCCGCTGGAACACGCCGAACAGCCGATCGGCATTGCGCATGTCGAAGCCGGCGCCGTTGTCGCTGATGCTGAAGACCTGCCGGCCGCGCTGCGCCTCGCAACGAAACTGCACCTGCGCCTGGGGATTGCGCGCGCTGTACTTCCAGGCATTGCCGAGCAGGTTTTCCAGCACCAGCCGCAGCAGGGTGGGGTCGCCATCGACCACCATGCCTGCGGCGACCTCGACTTCGACGTGGCGCTCGGCGGCCGCGCGTCTCAGGTCATCGACGACAAAGCCCGCCACCTGCGACAGGTTGACCGGCTGGCGCGCCAGCGGTTGCGCCGACAGGTTGGCCAGCGTCAACAACGCGTCGATCATGCTGTTCATGCGAGCAGCGGCGGCCAGCACGCGGTCGAGGTGGTCGTTGCCGATGCGGTCGAGCGCGCGGCCGTAGTCCTCTTTCAGGATGCGCGCAAAGCCTTCGACCACGCGGATCGGCGCGCGCAGGTCATGTGTCACGGTGTAGCTGAACGCCGCCTGCTCGCTGAGCAGTTCGGCGTGGTCGGTGGCACCGGCGAGGGTCATCGCATCGACCGGCGTTGCGGCGGCGGCATTCCGTGTGGCGGCAGCCGTCGCGGCCGGCGGCCCCGCCCTGGCGGTGCCGAGATGGCCTTCGAACTGGCCTTCGGCATCGAAGCGCGGCGTGCCGCGCAGCAGCCAATGGGTCTGCGGGGCGGCGTTCAACGGGCGTACCGCCACATCCACCAGCGGCACCATCGATTCGAGCATCGCCCGCAGGCCACTGGCATCGTCCGTGGCGCCAGCGAAGCGCTCCCACAGCGGCTGGCCGCTGCCATCGTTTCCGGTCCAGGCCGTGTCCGGCGAACCGGCCGGGGGCTGCAGGTGCACCAGACGATGGTGCCGGTCGGTCTGCCACAACCACACATCGAGCAACGGGGCGAGCAACTGGTGCCGGGCGCGGGCCTCGCGCAGGGCCTGCGCCTGCCGCCGGCGTTCGAGCAGCCGGCCAGCGACGAAAGCGGCGGCGGCCACCAGCAGCAGCGCAAGGCAGGCAAAGAGCCATGGGAACGCACTTTGCGCAGGGCTCGACAACGGCATGCGCGGCATTGTAAGGAGCACCCGGCAAGCGCCGGCCGCCGCCAAAAGCCAACGGATGCGTCGCTGCAAGGCCAAATGCGTGACTTTTGCGGGAGTCACGGCAGCCACACCTCCTTATCATCGTTCATCCTGCGCCTGTGCCATGACCGAGTCCATCGCCCCTCCATTGCCCGTTGAAGCCGCCGAGCTGGACGAGGGTGCATTGCAGCGGCTGCACGAACTCGATCCGGATGGCAGCAACCGTGTGGTCGAGCGCGTCCTGCAGGCATTCGACGCGTCGTTGCTGCGGCTTCTGCCGCAGGGCGATCAGGCGCTCGCACGATTGGACAGCGAGGCGCTGCGGCATGTGGTGCACACGCTGAAGTCGTCGTCGGCGAGCGTCGGGGCGCTGGAGCTGTCGCGACGCTGTAACGACATCGAGAGCCGCCTGCGCGACGCCGGGCTCGAAGGGGTCGATCGCCTGTGGGCCGGGTTGCATCACGAGGGCCGGCGCGTACTGGCCGCGGTGCAATCGATGCTGTCCTGCCCGAAGGCGCATTGCCCATGACACCCGCCCATCCGCTGGCGGTCGAACCGGGCGCCAAGCCGCCCGAGGTGCTGCTGGTCGATGACGACGAGGTCAATCTGCTGCTCACGGCCATCGCGCTGCGTGAGCGCGGTTTCTCGATCACCGAATCGAGCGGCGGGGCGCATGCACTGAAACAACTCGTCGATTGGGCGCCGGACATCATCGTGCTCGACGCCATGATGCCGGGGCTGGACGGCTTCGACACCTGCCGGCGGCTGCGCCGCATGCCGGGCTACGAGAACGTGCCGGTGCTGATGCTCACCGGGCTGGACGACGATGCGTCGATCACGCGCGCCTACCAGGTCGGGGCTACCGACTTTTTCGTCAAGTCCACGCAGTGGAGCCTGCTTGCCGGTCGCTTGCACTATCTGCTGCGCGCATCGCGCACGCGCATCGAGCTCGAGCGCAGCAAGGCCAAGCTGGCGCGCGCCCAGGATCTGGCGCGCATGGGCAGCTTCGACTGGCGTCGCCACGGTGCCGCGGACATCGGCTCGCTGCAGCTGTCGCCCGAGGGCCTGCGCGTGCTGGGCTTCAATCCGGCCGACAAGGTCAGCCTGCGCAGCATCCTGCGCCGGGTGTCGGTCGAGGAGCGCCCGGCCATCCGGGCTTGGCTGCGGGTTTCGCTGCAGCATGGTGCGCCACTCAAGAAGGATGTGCGCCTGACGCTGCTCGACGGCCATCAACGTGTCATCCACATGGAGGCCGAGCCTGAGTTCAACGAGCACGGGCATGGTGTCGGCTACACCGGCATCGTGCAGGACGTGACCGACCGGCGCGAGTACGAGGAGCATATCCAGCAGCTGGCCAACTTCGATGCGCTCACCGGCCTGCCCAATCGGCGCAATCTGGTCGCGCGCATGGAGCGGGCGATCGAACATGCGCGCCGGCTGGGCCATTCCTGCGCCTTCCTGCTGATCGACCTGGACCGTTTCAAGATCGTCAACGACACGCTCGGCCATGCTGCCGGCGACGAGCTGCTGATGGAGGTGGCGCGGCGACTGCGGGCCTGTGTGCGCCACAGCGACCAGGTGACCGACCCCGCGGTCGAGGCCGTGGGCGCGCGCACGCACCGCTCGCTCGAGGCCGTGGGCCGGCTCGGTGGCGACGAATTCGTCGCGCTGTTGCCCGAGATCACCGACGACGAGGATGCCAACCGCGTGGCCGCGCGCATCCTCGAGGTGATGCGCGACCCGGTGCTGGTCGGCGCTCAGGAGTGCTTCGTCACCGCCAGCGTCGGCATCGCCGTGTTCCCGCGCGACGGCAATTCGGTGGCCGACCTGATGCGCAATTCCGACGTGGCCATGTATTCGGTCAAGGCCATGGGCAAGGACGCATCGGCGATCTACAGCCCGCAGCTGGCCGGGCAGGGCCGCGCCAAGCTCGAGCTGGAGAGTGCGCTGCACAAGGCCATCGAGCGCGACGAGCTCGTGCTGCACTACCAGCCCATCGTCGATGTGCGCTCGGCCAGCATGCGCGGTGCCGAAGCGCTGATGCGCTGGCAGCGCGGTGATGTGCTGGTGCCGCCGGGCGACTTCATTCCCCTGGCCGAGGAATCCGGCCTGATCGTGCCGCTGTCCAAATGGGCGCTGCATGAAGCGGCGCGCCAGACGCGGGTGTGGCGCGACAGTTTCGGCTTCGACGACACCATCTCGGTCAACCTGCCGAGCCGCATGTTCGAACGCTCCGACCTGCGCGATCACATTCATCAGTGCGTCACCAACTACGGCATCCCGCACCGCTCGATCAAGCTGGAGATCACCGAGACTGGGCTGATGAAGGATCTGCAGCTGGTGATCCCGACGCTGGAAACACTGAACCAGCTGCCGGTGCAGATTTCGATCGACGACTTCGGCACCGGCTATTCTTCGCTCGCCTACCTGACGACGCTGCCGATCTCCGAGCTGAAGATCGACAAGTCCTTCGTGCAGAGCCTGGGCATCACGTCGCAAAGCGCCGGCGTGGTCACGGCCATCATTGCGGTGGCGCGTTCGCTGCGGCTGCGCGTCATTGGCGAGGGCGTGGAAACGCTGCGCCAGATGGAGGTGCTGCACCGCCTGGGCTGCAGCCTGATGCAGGGTTTCCTGTTCAGCCGCGCCATTCCGGCCGACGACTTGGAGCGCTGGCTGCAGCAGACCGTGCTGCCGCGCAAGGCGCCGTGGATCGGCCAGGCCGACGATCTGGAAGTCGGCGACGCGCCGCCGCGCCGCGCGCGCAGCCGCTGACAGCCCTGTCGGACGCAGGAGCGAAGCACAGCATGGACATGTCGCACGGTGCCGCCTCGCTGGCCGCGCAATCGCCAGTGCAGGTGGCCAAGGCCGCGCTGCGGCGTCTGGCGCTGGACAAGATCGAGCCGACACCCGAAAACTACGCGCGTGCCTATGCGGCCGAAGGCGGTCACAGCATTGCCGCCTTGCCCGCCCGGGCCAGACCGCTGCTGCAACGCCTGGCGGCACCGTTGGGCGACGAGGGCGGTGCGCCCGGCGAACGGGTGGTGCAGGCGCTGATGGCCGGACAGTGGGACGCCGCCGAGCAGGCCCTGGACAGCGTTGCGCAACAAGCGACGAGCAGCGCGCAGGGCTGGGCCGATTTGTTGCAGCGTCTGGCGCGCGG
Organism: uncultured beta proteobacterium; assembly: GCA_963837675.1. Classification (GTDB taxonomy): domain Bacteria; phylum Pseudomonadota; class Gammaproteobacteria; order Burkholderiales; family Burkholderiaceae_C; genus Rubrivivax. The sequence continues at coordinate 37,691 of CAWIOH010000024.1, forward strand.
CCTGGAGCGCGGCAGTCGGCTGTGGACCGCTGCGCGCAAGAAGGACAGCCTGGCGCGTGTGCTGTCCGGCAGCCGCGCCGACGCGCAGCGCCTGCGCCTGCGCGTGCTGCACCTGATCGCGGCCTGGGAGAGCGAAACCGACGAACCAGGCATCGACAGTTTGCAAGGCGCACTGGACGAGCCCGGGGCGGGCCCCGGCGTCGCGGCGCAGGCCGAAGCGGCCGAGGCGCTGGCGCCGCAGGCCCCCTCCGATGCGGCGGACTGGCAATCGGTGGTGCACAGCCTGGAGCTCACGCTACGCGGCGCGCTGCCGCAAGGCGATGTGCGTGCAGCCGAACTGGCGCAGCAGTTGGCGGCGTTGGTGGAGCAGCTGGGCGCAAGCGGCGCGACGCCGCCGCTGGTCGAACATGCCGATGCGCTGTGCCAGCGTGCACGCCGTTTGCTGACACACCGCCAGCACCTGCTCGACGAACTGGGCAAGCTGTGCCTGGAACTGACCCAAGGCCTCACCGAACTGGCCGAGGACGACAGCTGGGCCGAGGGCCAGTGCAAGATGCTGCACACCCGCCTGGCCGAGGGCTTGAACGTGCGCAGCGTGCGCGCCGCCAGTGACCTGCTGGCCGGCGCACGCAAGCAGCAGGCGCTGGTGCGTGGCGAGCGCAACCAGGCGCGCGATGCGCTCAAACAGCTCATCCAGGGCATGCTCACCGAGTTGGATGAATTCAGCGAGCACACCGGCCGCTTTCACGAAAACGTCGGTCGTCATGCCGAGGCCATCGCCAAGGCCGATTCCATCGGCAGCCTGGCTGGCGTGGTGCGCGAGATGCTCGACGACAGCAAGGAAGTGCAGGCGTTGGTCAGCCAGACGCAAACGCGTCTGCGCGGCGAGCAGGCGCGTGCGGGCGAGATGCAGATGCGCGTGCGCGAGCTCGAAGGCGAGCTGCGCCGGCTGTCCGACGAGGTATCTACCGACGCGCTGACGCAAGTGGCCAATCGCCGTGGCCTGGCGCAGGCCTTCGAGGCCGAACGCGCGCGCCTGAAGCGCGCCCGCACCGAGGGCGCGGCCTGCGGCCTGGCGGTGGGCCTGATCGACATCGACAACTTCAAGAGGCTCAACGACACGCTGGGACATGCCGCCGGCGACGTGGCACTGCAGAAGCTGGCCGCCCAGGTGCGCGATCAGCTGCGTCCGCTGGACACGGTGGCACGTTTCGGCGGCGAAGAATTCGTCGTGCTGCTGCCCGACACCGACACCGGAGAAGCGCAGAGCGTGCTGACGCGGCTGCAGCGCAAGCTGACGGCCAGTCTGTTCATGCACGACAACCAGGAAATCTTTGTCACCTTCTCGGCGGGCGTCACTGCGCTACGCGAGAGCGAGGCGTTGGAGCTTGCGCTGGAACGTGCGGATGAAGCGCTGTACGAAGCCAAGCGCACGGGCAAGAACCGCACCTGCATCGGCTGACAGACCGGCCCCGGCGCCTCGTAACGCTTCCCGTCGGTTGTACGGATAGCGATCGGCGATTGGGGCGCAATCCAGTCCCGCATTTGCGCGTAATTTCGGGGATGACGTATTTGGGGTGAGCGGTGTCTAGAACGCGTCGCGTGGGACGCCAAGGAGAGCAAGCACCTGGCGCTGCAAGTCGGTCAACTTCAGCTCGAAGACCTGGACGGTGCGCCCGCGCTGGAGCAGATGGTGGCGCTGGGCCAGGCTGAACAAGCGCAGCACCTGCTCGGTGGTGGGGTGCGCGCACTGGCGCTGCTCGGGGTAGATGGGAAGCTCGTGGATGCCTTGGTGGGCCATGGCCTGACGCAACTCGCGCTCGATGAGGGCTTGGACCAGCAGCGCGATGGCATACAGGGTGAATAGCGCCTCGATGCGGCCCTCATCCTTGAGGAACACCGGGGCGATCTCGTGCACGGTCTTGATTTGCTCGAAGCGCTTCTCGATCATGGGCTGGCCCTTGTGCACCTCGAGCACCTGGGCAGCAGTGAGCTTGCGGTCGTTGGTCATGAGGGGGTACATGCCATCGCTCCTGCGGTCGTAGGCGATGGCGTCCTCGTCGGTGTCCCACTGCACGTCGAAGCGCCGCTTGGTGATCTTTCGATAGGCGGTATCGGGACCAGGGCGGCCACGGCGCGCCTGCTTGAAGACGTGCTGCTCGCGCACGACGCGGCGGACCTTGAGGTAGCGGCCGACGTGGTGCTTGACCAGGATGAGCTTGATTTGCAGGTCGATCTCGGGGGCGCCGCGCAGTCGGGCCTTGGGGGAGGCCAGGCGCTGGCGCAGCTGCTCGAATTCCTCCACAGCAGCGGCGATGTTGCGCAACCGCCTGGCGTGCTGGCGCAGCGTCAGCAGCGTGCTCCAGACCCAGACGATGGACCAGGCCTCCATGGACGGCAGCGGCGCACGGTGGACGTACCAGCGGTCACGCGGCCCGTCGCTGTAGCGCGGGTTGGGCCGGTCCCAGACCAGCGTCCAGTCGGGCGTGTGGGTTTGAATCCATTCGCGGAACTGCGCGTCCTCCAGTCGGCTGCGCGGCATCACGGTGACGAAGCGGCCGCCGGCGCGGTCGATGTAATCCATGTTTTCGAGCGAACACAGTTTTGAGTCCGCGCAGTACAGGAAGTCACTGCGGCCGGCCACCGCGCGCAGCGTGTTCCAGGTCTGGATGTGGGTACGTGAGTCGCTGGCGTTGCCGTCCGTGCAGCGAAACGCCACGGGGACGTTGCCGTCGGCGCTCATGGTGAGGATGAACAGCAGTTGCTTGAGATCTGGGCGGTGCGCCTTGGACATCCCATAGGTGATGGCGGGGGCGCTGCGGCCGCGGATGCGGCGCCCGCCGGCGGCGCGGTAGCTGCCGCAAAGGCTGATCGTGGTGGAGTCGTTGTGGAACTCGTCGAAGCGCACGCCGAAGCGCTGCCCGACGGCCAGGACGAGCTCGGTGAGCAGTGCGCTGCGGTCGGCATCGAACAACCGGTCCAGGGCGCGCCCGAGCCGGTCGTCGCTGAGCAGCGCCATCTCGCGGGCGCTGATGCCGAACATGCCGTCGGCAAAGCCGTGCACCGTCTCCTGCTGGCGGTAGATGGGCTCGCGCTCGACGATGATGGAGCGCAGCAGCACGCCCAGTGCATTGGCGTGGGTGATGGCGCAACGCCGGTCCGAGGGCACGAAGTGCGACAGCGTCTCGTGCAGCCCGATGCGCTCGATGAAGTGGTTGATCAGAGGCAGCGGGCCCAGCCGCTCGGTACGCAGAGTGAAGCCTGCCTCCTCCGGTACGGAAGATGGGGCTTGCGCGCGCGACATGCTGGCGATAGTATTGTCGCCAGCATCGCACCTGTCAAGAGCCCATGCCGAGTTCCGTCGCCCAGCGCATCAAACAAACCCGCGAGAAGATCGGCCGCATCCGCGCCGCGCTCACCGGCATCGAGTACCTATGCTCGGGCACGCTGCACCAGCGCACAAAGGTGTGCGGCAGGCCGACTTGCCGCTGCGCCCAGGACCCGCTCGCGCGGCACGGTCCGTACTACGAATGGGGGCACCTCAGGGGCGGCAAACTCGTGCACCGGGTGGTCACACCACAGCAGGCCAACCTACTGCAGCAGGCCATCGACAACCAGCGCCGCGTCAAGAAACTCATGCGAGCCTGGGAGGAACAGACCGAGCGCCTCATCGACCTCGAAGCCCCCCGCCAACCTTGAACTACCCTCGACCGGGAAATTGCGCGCAATTGCGTTCAGCGACCTGCGGAAAGTAAGGCTCGTGAATAGCGGTTCCGCCGTGGGTGGCGTCGCGCCAGCCGGCACCCGCCAGGGGCTCATGCTGCGGCGCGGCCTGCCCGCACGCGGCTTCGCCGCCACCGAAGCCACGCGAACGCAGGCAGCGTTGAACGATCGCCGCGCGCGCCATCAGCGCACCGTCGCCGGAATCAGTCTTGTTCAATGGGCGGATCAGAACCGATAGGACAACGACATTCGAAAGCTGCGCGGCTCACCGGGGTGCACGTGTCGGTCGTCCACGCCTTGCCGCGGTTCGCCCGGCAGGCGCGAGGTGTAGTAGTAGCTGATGTCGTTGGTCTGTGCATTGAACAGGTTGAAGATGTCCAGGCGCAGGTTCACGTCGAGCGCCAGTTGGTAGCCGAGCTGCGCATCGAACACCGTCTGCGCATCGGAGCGCAGGCTGTTGTCCTCGGTCAGCGGATAGGAGCCGATGTAGCGCATGAACAGCGAACCCGACCACGGCCCGTAGCGTGGCACCGATGCGCCGGCGGCCAACACCCAATCGGGCGCGCCGGGCACGTACTCGCCCTCGGGTGAGCTGCCGGTGAAGCGGGCATGGTTCCAGGCCACATCCAGGTCGAGCAGCAGCCAGGGCCGGGCACGCCAGCGAGTGGACCACTCCGTCCCATGGCGTTGCGACGGCCGTCCGGCTTCCGTGCTGCCGGCATCGCCGACAAAGACCAGTTCGCTGTCCAGCTTCAGGGCCCACAGCGACAGCGACGTTTGCACATCCGGAATGACTTCCGTGCGCAGGCCCAGCTCGCCGCCCCTGCTGCGCACCAGCGGTGTCGCCGCGTCGACCGGCTGGCCGGTCGCTGGGTCGATCCTGATGGAGACGCCGCGCGCGTCGTTGCTGTGGAAGCCGTAGCCGGCGTTGACGAAATACTCCGTCTTCTCCCAGGGGCCGAAGATCAGCGCCAGTTTCGGCGACCAGATGCCGGCATCGATGTCGCCCGAGTTCAGCGGCTCGCTCAGGCTGGTGACGTCGAAGCGGTAGCGGTCGTAGCGCAGGCCCAGGATCGCACGAAGCTTGTCGCTCCATTGCGTGTCGTTCGATGCGTAGAAGCCGGCGCTGCCTTCGATCACGTCGTCCTCGCGCGTGGTGTCCAGACGCTCGCGTTCGCGCGTCGCGTACAGGCCCACCGGCTTGATGCGGTCCTGGCGCAGCTCGTAGCCCAGCGTCCAGCGCGAAGGCCGTTCGAAGAGCTGCACGGTGCGCGTCCATTCGCCGGTCCAGCCATAGACGTTGCGGTCATCCGCTTGCTCGAACTGGTCGCCGTTGACCGGGTCGTTGAGGAAGTAGCTGAAGTTGGAGAACAGATTCAAGCGGTACTTGAACCAGTAGGCCGTGGTCTGCAAATCGCCACCCGCCAGCGGCACGCCGTAGTCGGCCGAAAGGCTGTAGCGCGAGGATTTCCCGCCGTCGCTGGCGTCCAGCGTGCCGAAGCGGCCGATCAGTCCCGAATCGATCGCGCGCTGCGGCACCTGGTCGGTGGAATTCCATTGCCCGTCGTAGCCCATCGCGGTCAGGGCCAGGCGGCCCTCGCCCAGCGGCATGGCGTAGCCGAGCACGCCGTTCCACTTGCGGTAGTCGGCCGCCAGGTCCCACGGGCCGTCGGCATGCTGGTATTCGAAGCCGTAGGTCAGGGTGCCCGGGCCGGCGGCCGGCGAGCCGGCCAGCAGGGCGCGCCGATAGCCGAAGTCGCCCAGCGTGCCCAGCGCCAGGTTCTGCTTCAGCGCGTCGGTGTAGAGCATCTTTGCGCCGCCGGCCGATGAAAAATCTCCAATCTGTGCGTAGTACGGGCCTTTCCAGTACTCCACCCGCGAGATCAGCTCGGGGATGATGAAGTTCAGGTCGGTGTAGCCTTGGCCGTGCGCATGCGTGCGCAGGTTCACCGGCATGCCCGCCACCCAGGTGGCGAAATCGGTGCCGTGGTCGAGGTTGAAGCCGCGCAGGAAATACTGGTTGGCCTTGCCGGCGCCGCTGTGCTGCGTGACCACCATGCCCGGGATCAACTCCAGCAAAGTACCCGGTCGCAGCAACGGCCGGGCCTCGATCAGCTGGGGCGTGATCGTGCCGGCACTGGCCGCATCGCTGCTGCCCAGGCTGTTGATGTAGTTGCCGGTGATTTCGACGCTTTGCGTGCCCTGCGCGCGGGGTGCGCCGCAGGCCAGCGCCAGCGCCATGCCGACGGCAACCCCGGAAATGCCCGGTCGGGAACGATGGCGCATGAGACACCCTCTCGGTGGGTGTGGTATGAAAACTATGCAAATCATCATACTGGGATACGCAGGCATGCCAGCCTTGGATGCAAGGCGCGGGCAATCTGCTAGGCTGCCGCGCAGTCCCTCCACGGTGCCGATCGATGCAACGCTTCACGATCTCTCTTGACGACCAGCTGGCGCGGGCCTTCGACGACTGGAACACCCGGCATGGCTACGCCAATCGCTCTGAGGCGGTCCGCGACCTGTTGCGCGCCGAGCTGGAGCGCTCGGACCTGGAGCACAACACCACGGCGGAATGCGTGGCCAGCCTATCCTACGTCTACGATCGCCACGAGCTCGATGTGGCCAGGCGGCTGAGCGCGTTGCACCACGACCACCATGACCTGCTGGTTTCCGCGATGCACGTGCCGCTGGACCATGCGTTCCGCCTGGAGACGCTGGTGCTGCGCGGCAAACTGCAGGCTGTGCACCGCTTCGCCGATCAGCTGTGTGCGCAACGCGGCGTGCGCCACGGCAAGCTGAACCTGATCGGCGTCGAACTTCACCATGCCCACCGCCACACGCTCGATGGCGAGGGGCGCGCGAAGCGCAAGGGTGAGGTTGCCGCGGCACCGCATCTGCACATTCGCCCGGCGCACTGAAGGCGTCGGCGCAAAGAACGCGGCCATGCCGAGCCCTCGCTATCCGGCGCTGTACCAGCTCAACACCCGTGTGTTCCTGACCGGATTGGCGCGCGCGCTGGGCCGGCCCGCCACGCTGGATGACATCGAGGATGCAGAGCTCGACCGGCTGAGGGCACTGGGCTTCGATTGGATCTGGCTGCTCAGCGTGTGGCAAACCGGCGCCGCCGCACAGCGCATCTCGCGCGGCAACGCGCTCTGGCGGCAGGCCTTCGAGCAGACCCTTCCCGATTTGCGCGACGACGACATCGGCGGCTCGGGCTTCGCCATCAGCGACTACCTGGTGCCTGCAGCGCTGGGCGGCGACGAAGCCTTGACCAGACTGCGTCAGCGCATGCGTGCCCATGGGCTGAAGCTGATGCTGGACTTGGTGCCCAACCATGTCGCGCCCGACCATGCGTGGCTGGAGCAGCACCCGGAATTTTTCGTCGAAGGCAGCGAGGCCGACCTGGCCCGCGCACCGCAGAACTGGTGCCGCGTGGCGACGAGCGCCGGGCCGCGCGTCCTGGCTTACGGCCGCGACCCGAACTTCGGCGGCTGGCCCGACACGCTTCAGCTCAACTACGGCAAGGCGGTGTTGCAGCAGGCGATGATCGGCGAGTTGCAACGCATCGCCGGTGAATGCGACGGCTTGCGCTGCGATATGGCGATGCTGGTGCTGCCGCAGGTGTTCCAGCGCACCTGGGGCATCCGCAGCGAGCCGTTCTGGCCCAAGGCCATCGCCGCAGTGCGCCATCGACATCCGGACTTCGAGTTCATGGCCGAGGCCTATTGGGACATGGGTTGGACACTGCTGCAGCAAGGCTTCGATCATGCCTACGACAAGCGGCTGTACGACCGCTTGCGTGCCGGGCCGGCGCAGGCGGTGCGTGAGCATCTGGGGGCCGGGCTCGACTACCAGGACCTCATGGTGCGCTTTCTCGAGAATCACGACGAGCCGCGCGCCGCCGCCACGTTCCCCGGCGGCCAGCACGCGGCGGCGGCGCTGTTGTGCTACGGCACGCCGGGCCTGCGCCTGTTCCACCAGGGACAGCTGCAGGGTTTTCGCACGCACATCCCGCCGCACCTGGTGCGCGGCCCGGACGAAGCTGTCAATGACGCCATCGCCGCAATCTACGAGCGGCTGCTGGCGGCGTTGCGGCACGGGACCTTGCGCGATGGGGACTGGTCGCTGCTCGAGTGTGTCGAGGCCTGGTCCGGCAACGCCAGCGCCGGGCAGTTCATCGCGTGGCGCTGGCACCTGCCGGGGAGGCCTTGGCTGTGCGCGGCGGTCAACTATGCACCGCAGTCCGGCCAGTGCTTCGTGCGCTGGCCCGACATGCATGCGGCAGGCCGCACGCTGTGCCTGACCGATCAGCTCGGCCCGGCGGTCTATGAGCGCTCGGCCGACGACCTCGCGGCGCGCGGTCTGTACCTGGACCTGCCCGCCTGGGGCCACCACCTGTTCGAGGTGATCGTGAAGAATTGAATGCGGCGTGCGGGCAGAATGCCGCCATGCCCAGCACCTTCGTCGACTTTGTCCACCATGCGACGCTGCGCAACGGCACGCCGGTGCTGATCCGTGCCATCCGTCCCGACGACCGCCAGCGCATCGTCGCGGCCTTCCGGAAGCTCGATGCGCAGACGATCTACACGCGCTTTTTCACCGCCAAGCGAGAACTCAGCGAAGCCGACCTCGGCCGCATCGACAGCAGCGACTTCGTGCACGCCGCGATCCTGGTGGCCACGCTGGGCGAAGGCGACGACGAGATCATCGTCGGCGGCGGCGCCTATACCGTCAACTCGCCGCCAGAGGCCGCGGCGGTCACGGCGGAGGTGTCCTTCACCATCGAAGAGGACTATCACGGCCAGGGCCTGGCGGGGATCTTCCTGCGCCTGCTGATCGCCATCGGACGCGAGCGCGGTATCCGGCGCTTCGACGCCGAGGTGCTGGCCGGCAATCCGGCGATGCTGGCCGTCTTTCAGCACTGTGGCCTGCCGATGCGCAAGCGCAGCGAGGACGGCGTGGTGCATGTCGAGATGGATCTGGGCGATCCCGGTTGCTGCGGGGATAGACTGGTCGACCAGCCAACACCAGGAGAAGCCCCGATGAGCCACGATGTCCCGCGCCATGCCCTGCAACTTCGCTCGCTGGTGCGCGGCAGCGGCGAGCTCGAGGTGTCGCTGCAGCGCGTGCCGGTCGGCGAACCGGCGGCCGACGAGGTGGTGCTGCGCGTTCAGGCCACGCCGATCAATCCCTCCGACCTGGGCCTGCTCTTCGGCGCCGCCGACCTGAGCACGCTGAAGGCGTCTGGCACTCCCGACAACCCGGTGGTCAGCGCAAGCATCCCGGAAAAATTCATGAAAGCCATGGCCGCTCGCGTGGATCAGTCGCTGCCGGTCGGCAACGAAGGCGCCGGCGTGGTCGTGAAGGCCGGGTCTTCGCCCGCTGCTCAAGCCCTGCTGGGCAAGACCGTGGCCGGCATCGGCGGCGAGATGTACGCCCAGTACCGCTGCCTGAAGGTGGCGCAGTGCCTGGTGCTGCCGCCCGATGCCAGCGCGGCCGATGGTGCGTCGTGCTTCGTCAATCCGCTCACCGCGCTCGGCATGGTCGAGACGATGCGGCGTGAAGGCCACAGCGCGCTGGTGCACACCGCGGCGGCGTCGAACCTGGGCCAGATGCTGAATCGCATTTGCTTGAAGGATGGCATTGCGCTGGTCAACATCGTGCGCAAGGCGGAGCAGGAAAAGATCCTGCGCGACGCCGGCGCCAAGCATGTGTGCAGCACCGCGTCAGAGAATTTCCTGGCCGAGCTGACCGAGGCGCTGGTCGAAACCGGCGCCACAATCGCCTTCGACGCCATCGGCGGCGGTAAGCTGCCGGGCCAGATTCTGAGCTGCATGGAAGCGGCGTTGAACCGCAAGGCCACCGAATACAGCCGCTACGGCTCGCCGGTACACAAGCAGGTCTATCTCTACGGCATGCTCGACCCGGGGCCGACCGAGCTCCACCGAAGTTTCGGCATGGCCTGGGGCATCGGCGGCTGGCTGCTGTTCCCCTTCCTGCAGAAGATCGGGCCAGAGGGCGGCCGGAAGCTGCGCGAGCGCGTGGCCGCGGAACTGAAGACCACGTTTGCCAGCCACTACACGCGCACAGTTTCGTTGGCCGGCGCGTTGCAACCGGAGGCGATCGCGCTGTACGCGCAGCGTGCCACGGGCACCAAGGTGCTGATCGACCCGAGCCGGAATTGACGGGCCGAGGCCCGATGCGCCTGACACCGGCGGCTTTGGCTTTGGTGGCAGCGAAGTCGGCGTGGGGGTGGCCGGCTACGTTCAGGGAAATTCTGATTCACTCCACCGGCCACCCCCACGCCGACTTCGCCAACCCGCCGTAGTGCTTCGCCAGCGTCGAGCGAGCGCTGCGCGCTCGTGAGACGCGAATTCGACAGGCTTTGATCCGCCACCGTCTCGGCCGGCAGTGGGGTGGCCCAAGCAGTGAGTAAGAATTTCCCTGAACGCAGTGGGCCACCGCCGCTGGCGGCCCGCGTGCGCCAAGGCGACCGCCCTCAGCTCAGCTGGCCGCATCCCGATTTCGCGGTGCGGGCTGGCGCATGCGCAGTGCCGCCAATGTCGCGGCAGCCGACAGCGCGGCCACCAGCCAGAAGGTGTCGGCAAAGCCGGCCAGGGCGCTGCCGGCAGCTATGCCGTGCATGCGCAGCCGCCATTCCAGAAAAATGCCGACCACGCTGACGCCCACCGCGCCGCCCAGCTGGCGCACGAAGCTGATGCCACTGGCAGCCTGAGGTATGTCGGCCTGAATCAGGCCCGGCACGGCGCCGAGCGTCAATGAAGGCAGCACGAAGCCCAGGCCGATGCGGCCGACCACGGCCCACAGCATCAGCACCCACAGCGCCGTGCCGAAGCCCACCGTGGCCATCAGCACGAACGACAGCGCCAGCAGCGCCAGGCCCACCGCGACCAGCGCATGGGGCGCAAAGCGATCGGCCAGCCGGCCGCCGAGCGGAATCACCAGGGCCAGCACCAGCCCCGCCGGCAGCAACGCGGCGCCGGCTTCGGAGGGCGGGAAGTGCAGTGCGCTTTGCAGGAACACCGGCACCAGATAGGTCGAGCCGAACAGGCCCATGCCATAGATGAAGGCGACGACGCTGGCCATGGCAAAGGGCCGCGAACGGTACAGCCGCAGGTTGAGCAGCGGAGTCGCGGTGCGGGAAGCATGCCAGACGAACAGCAGCAGTGCCGTCAGCCCGGTGCCCAGCAGCAGCGCCGCGGCGTGCAACGACGCATCGTGCAGATGCACCAGTCCGTTGAGCAGACCGACGACGCCGATCGCGGCCAACGCCAGCCCCGGCTTGTCGAGCGTCGCGCCGGCCCCGCCTGGCGCCGCGCCGCCCGGTGCCGACACCGGCAGGTAGCGCCGCGCCAGCGCCATCGCGCACAGCGCGAAGGGCACGACGAAGAAGAAGATCGAGCGCCAGCCGAAGTGCTCGACAAGCACCCCGCCGACGCTCGGGCCGATGGCCGGCGCCAGCACCACGCCGAAACCGAAAATGCCCATCGCCCGGCCTTGGGTGCCGGGCTCGAAGGCGCGTAGGATGACGATCGACGGGATGGTCTGCAACACGCCGGCGGCCAGGCCCTCGGCGGCGCGCATCGCCAGCACCAGCTCGTAGTGGCGTGCCAGCCCGCCGACGATGCCACCGCCCATCAGCAGGGCCACGGCGCCGATGTACGCATGGCGGTAGCCGAAGCGCGCCAGCAGCCAGGGTGTGGGCAGCATCGACAGCGTCATCGCCGCCATGAAGCCGGCGGCGACCCACTGCGCGCGCTCCTGGCCAATGTGGAAGTGGGCCATCAGGTCGGGCACGGCGACATTGACGATGGTCGATGACATCACCGAGGCAATGCTGCCGACCATCACCGTCATCAGCACCAGCCAGCGGTAACGCAGGCCGTGGCGGGCGGCCATGGCTTGAAGGGAATGCGGGCCGGCTTCGGACAAGGCGGGCTGAGGATGCGGTGAGGCGGGCTGCCCATTGTCGCTGCCGGCAACCGCTTGCTGCCTCCCTTGAGGCCCGCTCAGAATGCGTGCTGATATCCCAGTGCAAAGTTGTGCGGCAGGACCTGGATCAGCAGCGACGTGTCGCGGCTGTAGGCATACCAGCCCGAAAGCCCACCCACTGTCCAACCGACCAGCACGTCACTCTGCCAGTGCGCTTGGTTTTTGATTCGACCGGCGCCGACGTACAGCGGCAGCAGGGCGAGCAAGTAGGTGGCGGGATACTCCCCGCCGTACTGCAGCATGTAGGGCGTCACCAAAGCTGCGGCCGCGGCGGCTTCGCCACTGGGGAAGCTGTAGTTCGAGCCACCCTGAAACCAAAGGCAGGGGTTGTTGGTCTCGGAAGGCCGAACCCGAGTGAAAATGTGCTTGCCGGCAGTGCTGGCCAGGCCAGCAATGATCTCGCCGTCCAGTCCTTGCCACATCGTCTTGCCGAAAGTCGATTCGGCGCCCACCCACGCGGCGCCGCCCAGCTGGGCCAGCGTCAGCGCGCCGAACACGCCGCGATAGGCCGTCGGATTCCATAGGCCCGATGCGTCGTAGTTGACGCGGTGATCGATCTGCGACCAACCGCAGTTCTGCGCCGATGCCGCGCCGCACGCCAACAGAATGGCCCCCACCGCAGCGTGCTGTCGAATGCGATGCATGGGTATGCCCGCCGAAGCGCAGGGATGACCCCCGCTGCGACGAATCTAGGCGGCAGCGAATTAGCCTCGACTTAAGCGCCCAGCGGCAAGAACCGGTGGGAACTGCCATCGACGGCATGCGGCGTGACTTCGTGAATCGGCAGGAAACCGCAGCTTGCGACGCGTTGCCTTGGCCGTGACTTGGCCGTGATGATCGACGCCGGGCGGCCGCTAAGCGCCGCTTAAGACGACCGGCCGCACAGTGCGTGGCATACAAGCCACCCTGCGAACGATGAACACCTCCTTCGACGCCGCTTTGAAGCCGGATCCGCATCCGCGCCTGACCGTGGCCGTGCTGACATTGAACGAGGAGCGGTGCATCGAGGCCTGCCTGCGCAGCGCTGCTTTCGCCGACCAGTTGCTGGTGGTGGACGGCGGCAGCAGCGACGACACGCGGCGCATCGCCGCGGCCTTGGGCGCAGAGGTCCACGTGCACGCCGACTGGCAGGGCTTCGCAGAACAACGCAACCGCTTGCTGCGGCAAGCGCGCGGCGACTACGTGTTCTTTCTCGATGCCGACGAAGTCATCACACCGGCCTTCCGGCGCGAGTTGCAGGAGATCGTGCGCAGCGGCGATCGCGCGGTCTGGACCATCCGCTGGCGCATGGCCGCGTTCGGCCGCGAACTGCGCCACTTTCGCGCGCAATCACGGATCGAGCGGTTGTTCGTGCGCGACATGGTGGAAGGCTTTTCCGGCGTGGTGCACGAGGAAGCCAAGCTGCGTGGAGGTGCCGCCGTGCCGCGCCGTCTGATACGGGCGCGGCTGCCGCACGACACCCGCCCGAGCGTGCGCGCCAGCCTGGACAAGCTGACCCAATACACGATGCTGGGCGCCGCCAAGCGTGCGGCAGCTGGGCAGCGCGGCGGCGTGCTGCGCGGCCTGGGGTCGGGCTCATCGATGTTCCTGCGCCTGTACGTCTTCCGGCTGGGATTCCTCAGCGGTGGCGCCGGCTTCATGTACTGCTTGTTCGTCGCACTCGAAGGCTTCTTCCGCTATGCCGCGCTGCGCTATGACCGCGACAGCCTGTCGGGGCGGGTGCTGCGCTGAGACTGGCGCCGACACCCGCGCATGCATGTCCTGCTGATCAGCAATTCCGTCATTCCGGTGCATGCCTATGGCGGCACCGAGCGCGTCATCTGGGATCTGGGCAAGACACTGGTGGCGCTGGGTCATCGCGTGAGCTACCTGGTGGCGCCGGGCAGCCACTGCCCCTTCGGCCCCGTGCTGACGCTGCAACCGCGGCAGCCTTGGGATGCGCAGATTCCGCCCGACGTGGATGTCGCGCACTTCCAGTTCAACCCCGACGCGCCCGTCATGCGGGCGCACCTCGTGACCGAACACGGCAACGCGCGCAGGGCCCATCCGTTGCCGCTGAACACGGTGTTCGTCTCCCGCGATCATGCCGCGCGCTATGGCTCGCGCGAGTTCGTGCACAACGGGTTGGACTGGTCGGCCTACGGCGATGTCGATTTGCAGCGACCACGCCAGCGATACCACTTCCTGGGCAAGGCCGCGTGGAGCGTGAAGAACGTGCGCGGGGCGATCGCCGTGGCACGACGAGCCGGTGTCGAAATCGACGTGCTTGGTGGTGATCGCCTCAATGTCCGCCGAGGCTTGCGCTGGACCTTGTCGCGCCGCGCGAGGTTCCACGGCATGGTCGGCGGTGCGCGCAAGAACGAGCTGCTGCACGCCTCGCGAGGATTGATCTTTCCGGTGCGCTGGCACGAGCCATTCGGCCTGGCGGTGATCGAAAGCCTGTATTTCGGTGCCGCGGTTTTCGCCACGCCCTACGGTGCCTTGCCCGAGCTGGTGCCCGAGGCCTGCGGCGTGCTCGCCGCCAGCGTCGGCCAGCTGGCCGAGGCCGTGTGCGAGCACAGGCCCGACCCGCGCGCCTGCCACCACCATGCCGTGCAGAACTTCAACGCGCAACGCATGGCCAACGACTACCTGCGCTACTACGAGCGCATCGCGGCGGGCGAGACGCTGCACCGCACGCATCCGATGATCCAGGCCTCGGCGCGCAACTTGCCGTGGCGGCGCTGATGGCAGCGATGGCCGTGAGCGGGGTGAGCGCTGGCGGTCTTAAGGGGGGGATAAGTCCGCGCGGCGCACAGTCGGCGCTCGCTGCCACGCGTTGTGCTGTGACTCATCGATGAACCCGGACCTTGTCCTGCCGAGCGAAACCCCGGGCGACGTGCTGACAAACTTCTTGCGAAGCGCCGAGGCGGATGGGACCCGCACCGCGCCCCATCCGCACGCCGCGCCCGACGCACGGCGCCACGGCAGCCTGACGTGCATCCTGCCCTGCAGCAACGAAGGCGCCAACCTGATGAGCCTGCTGCCGCTGCTGCGCGATGCCTTGAACGCCGCCGTGCCGGCGTGGGAGATCATCCTGGTCGACGACGGCAGCACCGACGCCACCGCCTCGGTCATTGCCCACTGGACGTTGCTGACGGGCTTCAGGGCCTTGCAGTTGTCGCGCAACTTCGGCAAGGAAGCGGCGCTGAGCGCGGGCCTGTGCGCCGCGGCCGGCGACATGGTGCTGATGATGGATGCCGATGGGCAGCATCCGCCGGCGTTGATCGCGCGCTTCGTCGAGCATTGGCGCGATGGCGCCGAAGTGGTCTACGCGGTGCGCGAGAACCGCCTCGACGAAAGCCGCTTGAAGCGCTTCGGCACGCGCTGCTTCTATCGGCTGCTGAATGCCGCTGGTCGCTTCGAGGTGCCCGCCGGTGCGGGCGATTTCAGGCTGATGGGGCGTGCCGCCGTCGATGCGCTGCTGGCACTGCCGGAACGCAACCGCTTCATGAAGGGCCTGTACGCCTGGGTCGGCTTCGACGCGGTGGCCGTGCCTTACACGCCGGCGCCACGCCGCCATGGCAGCAGCCACTTCGGCCTGTGGCGGCTGATCGGGCTGTCGCTCGACGGCTTGACTGCCTTCACCACGGTGCCGCTGCGCGCCGTCAGCCTGGTCGGCACGACATTGGCCTTGCTGGCCTTCGGCTACGGCGCGTTCGTCACCGGCAGCTACCTGCTGTACGGCAACGTGGCCAGCGGCTGGACCACCCTCGTCGTCAGCCTGATGGGCTTTGCCGGCATCCAGCTGGTCTCGCTGGGCATCGTCGGTGAGTACGTGGGCCGCATCTTCGAGGAGGTCAAGGCGCGACCGCTGTTCGTCGTCAAGCGACACTGGGGTCAGGGCTTGAAGCCGCGGCGCCCATGAGGTGGCCACGACGCGGTAGCGCAGCATCGGTCGTCGGCGTTGGCCTGGCGTCGCTGGCCTGGCTGGCCGCCAGCGCCTGGGCTCGGCCGTTGTGGCTGCCCGACGAAGGGCGCTACGTCGGCGTGGCCTGGGAGATGCTGTGCTCCGGCGACTGGTTGACGCCGACGCTCGACGGCTTGCCTTACTTCCACAAGCCGCCGCTGTTCTACTGGATCACGGCTGCGTCGATGGGCTTGTGGGGGCCGTCGACCTTTGCCGCCCGCGCCGCGCCGATGCTCGCGGCCACGGTGACGGCGGTGGCGCTGTTCGTTTTCGTCCGGTACTGGGCCGGCGCGCGCAGTGCCCGGCTGACGCTGGTGGCCTTGGCGGCGCAACCGCTGTTCTTCATCGGCGGGCAGTTCGCCAACCTGGACATGCTGGTGGCGGGCTGCATCGGCGTGACGATTCTGCTGGCGGCACATGCGGCGCTGCGCTTCGAGCACGGCGCACCCCATCGCGCGCCTCTGATTGCCGCGCATGCGGCGGCCGCGCTCGGCGTGCTTGCCAAGGGCCTGATCGGCGCCGCACTGCCGCTGCTGGTGATCGGCGCGTGGTTGCTGCTGCGCCGTCGCTGGCGTACGCTGTGGGCGCTTGTGTCGCTGCCTGGCGCGCTGTTGTTCCTGCTGCTGGTGATGCCCTGGTTCATCGCCATGCAGCAGCGCCATGCCGGCTTCCTCTACTACTTCTTCGTGGTTCAGCACTTCAGGCGTTTTGCCGGTGGTGGCTTCAACAACGTGCATCCGCTGTGGTTCTATCCGGCGGCCCTGGCGCTGCTGTGCCTGCCGTGGCTGCCTTGGTTGACGCGCTACTTCGATCGCAGCCGCTGGGCGGCATTGTGGGGCGAGCCGCTGCGCTCGCTGATGCTGCTATGGGTCGGTCTGGTGGTGTTGTTCTTCTCTGTGCCACAGTCCAAGCCGCTGGGCTACATCCTGCCGGTGGTGCCGCCGCTCGCCTTTCTGTTTGCCGACGGCTTCGCGGCCCACGGGTCATCGCCGCGAGTGCGCGCGCGATGGCTCACCAGCATCGTGATTTCGGTGGTGGCCGGAATTGCCGGTGTGGCCTGGATCGCAACCCATCCCCCGCATTCGGCTCGCGGGCCGGCATTGACCTTGGCGACGCAGCTGCGAGAGGGCGACCAGGTGCTGATGCTCGATCACTACGTCTTCGACCTGCCGTTCTACCTGCAGCTGCGGTCGCCTGTGGCGGTGGTGGACCGCTGGGATGATCCCGGCATTGCGCTGCAGGACAACGCGCGCAAGGAAATCGCCGATGCTGGGCGCTTTGCGCCGGCACGAGCCGCGAAGACGCTGGTGCTGCCCGTCGCGCTGCCGGCCCTGCTGTGTTCGGCGCCGACCACTTGGCTGGTCGGCCCGGACGATGCAGCGGCCCGCTATCCGTTGCTGACCCGTGCCGTGGCCGTCAGCGCGCGCGACGGCATCGCGCTGTGGCGCGTTGACGCACGAAACAAGGCCTTCATCGAGGCGGCCGGCTGCTCTGGAAGACCCAGTGCCGGCTCAGCAGGTAAGTAGCCACCGCGACGCCCACGAGAACGGCGGCCAGCAGCCACTCCTTGCGCAGGTCGCTGTGCCGCAGCACCAGCGCGAAGCTGAGTTCGTTGACGGCGAAGCCGGCGCCAGACACCAGCAGGAAGCGCCTTTCCGCGTCCTGGGCGGGAGCGCCATGGCCTCGAAAACTGAAACGAGAATGGCCGCCATACGACACGCTCATCGCCACCAGCCAGCCACCGACGTTGGCCAACAAGGGCCCACACCGCGCCACGAGCATCAGCGTGACGGCGACGGCCCAGTGCACCATGGCCGCGGCGCAACCGATGGCGATGAACCTGGCGATGCGGTGGGGTTCGGGGTTGCTGCGCAAGGCGGCGCCGCCTCAAGGCCGCCCGCGCAGCCAGTGCGACGTGCGCTGTGCATCGTCGCCGACGACTTCGGGCTGCACGCCGGCATAGCCGGCGCCACCGCTCGCCTGGTGGCGATGGGGCGGGTGCACGCCGTCGGCTGCATGGTCGGCGGCGTCGCCTGGCGCGAGAGCTGCACGCTGTTGGCGGGATTCGAGCCGGCCGTGATCGATGTGGGCCTGCATCTGGACCTGAGCGAGCGGCCGCTGCAAGGCCGACGCTGGCGGCGCCTGCCGGCGCTCTGGGCCGCCAGCGGCTTGCGCCAAATCGACGTGCGAGGGTTGCGCACGACGGTGTGCGCGCAGCTCGACGCCTTCGAAAGCGCCATCGGCCGTCCGCCGGCCTTCGTCGATGGCCATCTGCATGTGCATCAGCTGCCAGTGGTGCGCGAGCAGCTGCTGCAGGAACTGCGGCTGCGCTATGGCGCGCGGCGGCCATGGCTGCGCTCGACGCGCAGCCCGCTGCGGCCGCTGCCGATGCAATTCAAGCGCTGGGTGGTCGCCAGGCTGGGCATGCCGGCCTTCGAGCGGCAGGCGCGGCAGCAGGGTTTCGGCCTCAACCGGCATCTTCTGGGTATCTACGATTTCGACCCGACGCCGGGCTGCTATGCGCGGCATCTGGCGCGCTGGCTGGCGGCCTGCGGCGACGGCGACCTGCTGATGTGCCACCCCGGCATGGGTGCGGCAGACGGCATCGATCATTCCGCCGCGCGTTGCGCCGAATACCACGCGCTGTCGGGTGCCGACTTTGCCGACGCATTGGCTCGCGAAGGCATCGTGCTGCAAGCGCTGAGCCGGACGCTGGCGCCATTGCGCTTGGCCGAGGGCTAGGCCGCCGGTGCCGGGAATTCGACTCGCACTTCCAGCCCGCGGCCAGCGGCGGGTGTGAGCAGTGCGACCCGTGCCCCGTGCCGCTGCGCGATCGAGCGCACGATCGCCAGGCCCAGGCCGCTGCCACCAGCGGCGCCAGGCACCGACACGGCATCGACACCGCGGTAGAAGCGGTCGAAAACACGCTCGCGCTCGGCTTCGGGGATGCCCGGGCCGTTGTCGGTGACGGTCAGCAGCGGCCGACCTTCGTGCAGCGTGGCCTCGACATCGACGGTGCCGCCGGCCGGCGTGTAGCGCAGCGCGTTTTCCACCAGGTTGTTCAGCAGCACGGTCAAGGCCTCGCGGTCGCCATCCACAAGCACCGGCGCGTCGGTCTGCGCGCCCAGGTCGATGTGTCGGTCATCGGCCTTGACGCTCATCTCGCCGACTGTCGAGCGCACCAGCGCGCCGAGATCGACGCGCTGGATGTGGCCGGGCCGAACATCGGGCTCCGAGCGGGCCATCTGCAGCAACTGCTGCACCAGGTGGGCCGAGCGCTGGACGCCGTTCTCAAGTTCGGTGATGGCTTCCTCGCGCGCGCGCTCGTCGCCGGCGCGCCGCAACAATTGCACCTGCAGGCGCAGCGCTGTCACCGGGGTGCGCAGCTCATGCGCCCCGTCGGCCAGGAAGCGGCGCTGCATCGACAGCGAATCTGCCAGCTTGGCCATCAACGCGTTGATCGCGCTCACCAGCGGCGAGATTTCCCTCGGCACCGCGTCGTTGTCCAGCGGCGTCAGCGACACCGCGCTGCGCTCGGCGATGTCGCGCGCGGCGCGGTCCAGCGGGCGCAGGCCGCGGCGCAGCGCGAACACCAGCAGCGCGCCGATGAGCACTGAGACGGCGATGATCGGTAGAAGGATCTTGCTCGCTGCCTCGAGCGCCGCATCGGCGCGCGCGCTCACGCGCTGTGCCGCCTGGGCGATGCCGGTCGGGCTGACATCGGTATAGACCACCCAGGCTTCGCCATCGACGTCGACGTGCGTCAGCGCCTCCTGGCGCAGGAAGGGCATGTGCACGCGGGCGTCGGACGAATACACGAGCATGCCGTCCTCGGTCCAGGTGAGGGTCACGATGTCGTCCGGGTCGGGCGTGTCGGTGCGATGGACGATGCGCTGCGGCTCGCTCGCGCTCAGCGCCACGCCCACATGGTGGTAGCCGCCCAGCGATTCGGCCACGTGCCGCAAGTCCCCGTCGAAGACCTCGTTCATCTCGTCCAGCGTCACCAGGTAGGTCAGCAGCGTGATCAGCAAGATGCCCACGCCGAGGGCGCCGAGCAGCCAGCCGAGCACGTAACGCTCGATCGAGCGCATTCAGGTCGCGGCCATGCGGTAGCCGACCCCGCGCACGTTCCTGATCGACTCGCCGCCGAGCTTCTTTCGCAAATGGTGCAGGTGCACTTCGATGGCGTTACTGCCCACTTCCTTGCCCCATCCATAGACAGCGTCCTCGAGACGCTCGCGCGACAGCACGGCGCCAGGGCGCTGCATCAGCGCTTCGAGCACCGCGAATTCCATCGCCGACAGCTCGATGACTTGGCCGTCGCGCGTCACCGACTTGCGCACCGGGTCGAGGATCAGCGCGCCGCAGCGCAGCAGCGGTATGCCGCTGCCCGCATGGCGCCGCAGCAGCGCACGCACGCGGGCCACCAGTTCGTCCAGGTCGAAGGGCTTGAGCACATAGTCGTCAGCGCCGGACTCCAGGCCGGCGATGCGGTCGCCGACGGTGTCGCGGGCCGAGGCGATCAGCACCGGAAGCGAATCGCCCTTGGCGCGCAGGCCGCGCAGCAGCGCCATGCCGTCCTTCCTGGGAAGACTCAGGTCGAGGATCGCCAGGTCGTACACCCCCGTGTCCAGAGACAATTCGGCGGCACGTCCGTCGCCGGCCCAATCCACCGTGAAGCCGGCCAGCAGCAAACCCTGACGCACAGCCTTGGCAATCATTTCGTCGTCTTCGATGAGCAGTATGCGCATGGGCGGGTGGGTGGCCAAGGCTTGCCCCGGGCGGGTGAGCCGTCGTGGCGGTGCCGCCACCGACGAGAGGCGCGGGCATGGTACGCGCCTCGGCGCCGGCCTCGGGGTGCGAAGCCGCGCAGTGTCGGCCTCGCCGGCTTAAGGGGGCCTTAGCTGGTAGTCGCGGCAGCCACGGCCTTAATCCGGCGCTAATGCAGCATGCGACATCATCGCGCCGGGCTGGGGATGAACAGAAGTGATCGACCCGATCGCAAACTACCGCAGGAGAACCGCGATGTCCGACGAATTCGACGAACTGCTCGACCGGCCGCTGCGCGCGGGCGCCGCCAGCCCGGTGACGGCGTCGCAGAGCAGCGCGTCGCGGCTGGTGGCCAGGCTGTATGTGGCGGCGGACGGTCCGCTGCGTGCCCGGTTGCTGGCCAGTCTGATTCGCCGCATGGGGCCGCTGGGCATCGCCGGCATCGCCGCCGGGGCCTTCGCCTGGGCCCTGCAGCGCGGGGTCGCGTTGGCTGGTGCGGCGGTTGATGTCGATCGCGCGGCGCGCGTCTCCGGCGACCAGGTGGCGGAACTGGCGCGCTTCGCCGAGCAGGTCGATCCGCAGGCGCTGCAGGATTTCGCGGCCCTGATCGAAGGCAGCCCGCTCGGGCTGGCCGGCTTCAGCGCGGCGGCGCTGCTGCTGCTCTACCGCGTGATGCAGGCGAGGCCGCAGTCCCCGGTCACCCCGTCAGCCCCAGCGCGCCGGCCACCGCGCCTGCCGCCACCAGCCACACCGGGCTGAGCTTCGTCTTCAGCAGCGCCAGCACGGTCAACGGCACCAGCAGCATGGCGCCGAGGTTGGCGCGGATCGGCTCGGTCAGGATCCAGCCGGTGGCCAGCAGCAGGCCCAGCGTCAGCGGCGCCAGACCTGCGGTGAAGGCGCGCACGAAGCGCGAATCGCGCCGCTGCTCGCTGTAGCGTGTGGCCGCCAGGGCCAGCGTGGTCGATGGCAGCAGGCTGCCCGTCACGGTGGCCAGCACTCCGGCGAGACCGGCGATGTTCCAGCCGACGACGGCCACGAACAGCACGTTCGGTCCAGGGGCCGCCTGGGCGATGGCCACCGAGGCGGTGAACTGCAGATCGCTGATCCAGCCGCGCTCGCCGACCACATAGCGTTGCATGTCGGGCGCGGTGGTGATGGCCCCACCGATGGCCAGCAATGACAGCATGCCGAAGTGCATGAACAGGTCAAGCAGCACGCCACCGTGCAGCCCGTGCACGCCGAAGAGCAGCGCGTTCACAGCCGCCGCCAGGCCGCGACGACGGCCAGGGCACCCAGCCCCAGCACCACGCCGACCATCGGCCAGCGCAACACGCCGATCGCCAGCAGTGTGAGCAGCGCGAACAGCGCTGCGAGCCGCCAGCCGAGGATGCTGGTGCGCAGCGTGCCGACCAGCTTCAGAGCCGTGGCGATCACCAGCCCGGCCGCCACCGCACCCATGCCGCGCAGCGCGCCGGCCACCGGCGGCAGGTGCAGCCAGTGGCCGTAGGCCGCGGCCAGCAGCAGCACGATCAGCAGCGGCAGGGACAACATGCCGCCCAGCGCCGCCGCCGCGCCGCGCCAGCCGAAGAAGCGGTCGCCGGTCATCAGCGCCAGGTTGACGACGTTCGGCCCGGGCAGCACCTGGGCCAACGACAGCGAGCGCACGAACTGCTCGCGGCTCAGCCAGCCTTCGCGCTCGACCAGCTCGTGCTGCGCCACCGCCAGCACGCCGCCGAAGCCCTGCAGCGCCATGCGGTTGAAGACGCGAAACACCTCGCCCACCGACCGCGGGCGGCGCGCCGCGTCAGACATGTGAAACCCCGCGCATGCGCCGCGCCACCCACATGCTGGTGGCCAGTGCCGCCAGCATCCAGAGCGAGGCGACCCAGCTCAAGCCGCCGAAGCCGCCGGCAGCGATCATGGCGCCGCCGCTGGCCGCGCCGGCGAACTGGCCGACGTACATCGCCGACGAGTTCAACGAAATCAGCGCCGTCGCCAGGGCCGGCGCGGCCAGGGCCAGGCGCGCCTGCTGCGCGGAATTGGATGCAAAGCAGCCCAAGGCCCATGGCGCGGTGACCAGCAACGCGCTGGCCACCCCCACCGCCAGCGGCCAGCTCAGCAGCGACAGCGCCATGCAGCCCAGCGTGATGGCCACCGCGGTGGCCGCGCCGATGCGATCGATGAAGCGCGTCAGCAGCACGTTGCCCGCCAGACCGACGGCGCCGAACCACAGGAACAGCCCGCTGATCTGCGCCGCACTGGCGCCCAGCACCTGGCTGTAGTACGGCGCGAAGTAGCTGAACAGCGTGAACTGGCCGGCACTGCTGAGCGCCGTGACGGCGACGATCAACATCAGCAGCGGGTGCGTGAACACACGACCCCAGTCGGCACGCGACAGCGCCGCCGGCCGGATGCCCGAGGGCAGGGCGCGCGCCACCCCGATGGCGGCCAGCGCCGCCAGCAGCGCCACCGCGACAAAGGCCCAACGCCATCCGGCGCTTTCGCCGATGTAGGCCGCCAGCGGCATGCCCAGCACAGAGGCCAGCGACCAACCCAGGAAGATGAAGGTGATGGCGCGGCCGCGTTCGGCCGGCGCCACCAGTTCGCTGATGGCCGATGCCGCCTGCGGCGTGAACGCCGCCGCGCCGAGCATGCAGATGCAGCGCACCGGCAGCAGCGCGGCATAACTCGGCATCAGCGCGCCGATGGCATGCCACGCCGCATACCACAGCAGCGCCAGCACCAGCAGCCGGCGCCGGTCCCATCCGGAAAACAGTGCCGCCAACAGCGGCGAGCCGAAGGCCATCACCACCGCGGCGGCGCCCACCAGTTGCCCGCCCAATGCCACCGACACCTGCAGCGAACGCACCAGGTCATTCAGCACGCCGGCCGTCACCATCACGCCGCTGCCGATGGCAAAGTTGCCTATCAACAGCGCCCAGCGTGCGCCCGGATGGGCGGTGGCAAGCTTCAGCGCAGCACCTTCAGCGCTTCGGGGTTGACGAGGTTGGTCGGATTGTTGGCAATGAAGTGCAGCACGTTGTCGAAGGCCGCGGCGAAGTACAGCTCGTAGCTGTCCTGCTCGACATAGCCAATGTGCGGCGTGCACACCGCGTTCTCCAGCCGCAGCAACGGGTGGCCCTGCAGGATCGGCTCGCTGTCGAAGACATCGATCGCCGCCAGGCCCGGCCGGCCGCGGTTCAGCGCCGAGACCAGCGCATGCTCTTCCACCAGTTCGGCGCGCGAAGTGTTGACGAACAGCGCGGTCGGCTTCATGCGCGACAGGTCGTCGAGCGTGACCACGCCGCGCGTGCGCTCGCTCAGGCGCAGGTGCAGGCTGAGCACGTCGCAGCCCTCGAAGAAGGCCTCGCACGACGGCGCCGCTTCGAAGCCGTCGGACGCCGCCTTGGTGCGTGCCGATTCGCTGCCCCAGACGCTGACCCGCATGCCGAAGGCGCGGCCATAGCCGGCCACGCGCTGGCCGATCCTGCCGTAGCCCCAGACACCCAGGTGCCGGCCCTCGAGCACCAGGCCGATGCCGAAGTTGGGCGGCATCGACGCCGCCTTCAGCCCCGATTGCTGCCAGGCGCCGTGCTTCAGGTTGCCGATGTACTGCGGCAGCCGGCGCATACTGGCCATGATCAACGCCCAGGTCAGCTCGGCGGCGGCGACCGGCGAGCCCACGCCCTCGGCCACGGCGATGCCGAGCTTGGTGCAGGCCTCGACGTCGATGTGCGAGCCGACGCGGCCGGTCTGCGAAATCAGTTTCAGCTTGGGCAGCTTTTCCAGCAGCTGCTTGGGAAACTGCGTGCGCTCGCGGATCAGCACCAGCACATCGGCATCGCGCAGCCGCACCGACAGCTGGCCGATGCCCTTGACGGTGTTGGTGAAGACCTTGGCGTTCAGGCTGTCGAGCTTGGACGCGCACTTGAGCTTGCGCACCGCGTCCTGGTAGTCGTCGAGGATGATGATGTTCATGGAACATCCATTTTGCCTTGCCGGGCGCGCCGGACGGCGCAGGGCTACGATGCGCCCCTCCTTCACTTCAAGACCAGGCGACAACCATGAGTCTTTCGATGCATTCGGCCAGTGCGCCGGTGTTTGCGCGCGTGCTCGGCAACATGCTGGCGTGGCTGGACAAGGCGCAGGCCCACGCGGACGCGCGCAAATTCGACAGCACCAACTACCTGGGCCTGCGGCTGGCGCCGGACATGCTGCCCTTCGTCAATCAGGTGCAGATCGCCAGCGACGGTGCCAAGGGCTGCATGTCAAGGCTGGCGGGGCAGGAGATTCCGAAGTGGGAGGACAACGAGGCCAGCCTCGACGACCTGCGCGTGCGCATCCGCAAGACCGTGGCGCATGTGCAGTCGATCGCGGCGGCGCAGTTGGACGGCGCGGACAGCCGCGAGATCGTCATCCCGATGCGCAGCGGCGAGCCGTTGCGCTTCGACGGCGAAACCTTCCTGAAGCACTTCGCGCTGCCCAACTTCTATTTCCACGCCACCGCCACCTACATGCTGCTGCGGCACGCGGGGGTGGAGTTGGGCAAGCGCGACTACCTGGGGCGCTGACAGCGCCAGCACGGGCGGCGTCAGAACAACGCTGCGAAGCCGCTGTTCGCGCCGCTGCTGGGGAACAGCGATTCGATGCCGCGTTGCAGCGACTGGCGCTGCTCGCGAAATTCATGCGCCGGCAGCGCGTCGAACACGGCCGCGCGCAGCAGCCACAGGTCGGCGGGCTCTTCGGCGTGGCGCACCTGGAAGCGCAGCCATTCGGCGCGCGCGCCACTGGCGGCGTCGATGGCCAGCAGGTAGGTCTGCTTCAGGTTGACGAAGGCGCGGCGCGCGGCCAGCCGCGTCTGCCGGTCTTGGGGCGTGCCGGCTCCGGCCAGCACGGCCCGGCTCAGGTGATGGCGCGGGGCGGTGCCGTCCATGGCCGTGCAGTGGCTACGGCAGCAGCGGGGCGAAGCCCGAGCGCGGCGCGCGTGTCGGGAAATGACGGTTCAGGCGCGCCAGGCGGCGCTCGGCCTCATGCTGGCTGTGGAACACCGCGACCACGCTGTACAGCTCGGAGCGCAGGTGCCACATCTCGCGCAGGGTGCGCGCCTGATCGATGCGCTGGCCCAAGACACGCGCATCGTTGCCGCGGATGTCGCGCAGGCTGTCGCGGAAATCCTGGCGCACGGGCGGCAGTCGGTTCAGCGACGGCGACGCCTGCAGCGGGCCCGGCGCCATCAACCAGAACCACAGCCGGTGCCATGGCGAGGCCGGTGCCTGGCGCAGCGACGGCGGGCAGACTTCGGCACGCCAGCCGATGCGCGAGGCCAACGAGTCGCGGTAGCGGGGACGAAGAAGCAGGCTGAAAGACATCATGGCTGTGACTTCGGACACGTGGCAACAAACTTGAGCGCATTGTTCGACGCTGTGAAGTTGTGTTAAGCGTGAAACAAAGGCCCCAAGGGGCGCCAGTTCGGCGCTGGCATGGGTCCGAAGGCCCGGGGCGCCAGGCACCGGTGGCGCGGCGTTGCGCCGCGTCAGATCGCGCCGTAGCTTTGCTTGCGCCGGGCGGTGTAGTGCCACCAGGGCGCGGGCGCGGCGCCGCGCATGAAGTCCACCGCGGCGATGAAGGTGTCGAGCACGCACGGGTCCTGGCGCTTTCCGGTCTTGGCGCACAGCGCCTGGTACAGCGTGAAGGGGTCGCGCGTGCGCAGCTCTTGCGGCGTCTGGATGTCCAGCAACCGCAGATCGGCCGCCAACGCCGGTCCGATGTTGGGCAACTGCTCCAGTCGCAGGCAATCGGCCGGGCTGGCGGCCTTGGGCGACTTGACCATGCGGGCTGGCATTACATCAGCATGGTGTTGCGGATCAGGCCGACCGCCAGGCCTTCGAGCTCGAAGCCGTCGTCGTCGGGCACGACGTGCAGCGTCTCGAAATCCGGGTTTTCCGGGATCAGCTCGATGCCGGCCTTGGTCTTGCGGAAGCGCTTCACCGTGACCTCGTCACCCAGGCGGGCGACGACGATCTGGCCGTTCTTGGCCTCCTTGCTTTTTTGCACCGCCAGCAGATCCCCGTCCATGATGCCGGCGTCGCGCATGCTCATGCCGCGCACCTTCAACAGGTAATCGGGCCGGCGCGCGAACAGGCTGGCTTCCATCAGATAGGTCTGGTCGATGTGTTCCTGCGCCAGCATCGGCGCACCGGCCGCGACGCGGCCGACCAGCGGCAACGTCAATTGCGCGATGTGCGGCAGCGGCAGGCTGTACTGCTTGCCAAACTGGCTGAGCCTGGCGGCGTTGAGCGCACGCAATGTGTCAGACTGCAAGCGGATGCCGCGCGAGGTGCCGCCCACCAGTTCGATCACGCCCTTGCGCGCCAGGGCCTGCAGGTGCTCTTCGGCGGCGTTGGCCGAGCGGAAGCCCAACTCGGCGGCGATCTCGGCGCGGGTGGGCGGGGCACCGGTGCGCTCGATCGCGCTTTGCACCAAGTCGAGGATCTGCTGTTGGCGGTCGGTGAGCTTGGGGCTTTCGATCATGGGGCCTCGCGGTGGGAGCTTGCGCTGGGTGTTTGTCCAGTGACTGTATTTTCATACAGAAGTGTCAAAAATGCAAAAGCCATCTCCCAGGATCGTCGTGGTTGGTACCGGCGGCACGATTGCCGGCACCGCCGCCGACGCGTTCGACAACGTCGGCTATCGCGCGGGCCAGCTGGGCGTGGCGCAGTTGCTCGAGGCCATGCCACTGCCGGCGGGCGTGGCCGTCGAGACCGAGCAGCTGGCGCAGCTGGACAGCAAGGACATGGACCCTGCGCTGTGGCAGGCGCTGGCGCAGCGCGTGGCGATGCACCTGGCACGTGACGAGGTCGGCGCGGTGGTCATCACCCACGGCACCGACACGCTGGAGGAAACGGCCTACCTGCTGCACCGCGTGCTGGCGCCGGCCAAGCCGCTGGTGTTGACGGCCGCGATGCGCCCGGCCAGCGCGCTGCTCAGCGACGGACCGCAGAACCTGCTGGATGCGCTGGCACTGGCTGCCACGCCCAGCGCGCGCGGCGTGCTGGTGGTGCTGGCGCAGCAGGTCTTCGTCGCCCCGGGGCTGCGCAAGGCGCACAGCTATCGGCTGGATGCGCTGTCGGCCGGCGACGCCGGGCCGCTGGGCCGCATCGAGGAAGGGCGCTTGCGGCGCTATCGCGCCTGGCCCGAAGAACCGGCGCTGGGGCTGACTTTGTTGCAACGGCCCGTGGCGTCATGGCCTCGCGTCGAAATCGTGCTCAGCCATGCCGGCGCGGACGGCCGACTGGTGGACGCCTTGCTGACGCAGCGGCCGCCACCGCAAGGCATCGTCGTCGCCGGCACCGGCAATGGCAGCGTGCATGCGGCGCTGGAGGCCGCGCTGCGCCGCGCGATGGCGATGGGCGTGGCGGTGCGGCGCTGCACACGCTGTGCTGGCGGCAGTGTCATTGGCGGCGATGCCGATGCGCTGCCTTCGGCCGGCGAAGCAAGTCCGGTTCAGGCGCGCATCGAACTGCTGCTGGAGCTGATGGCTGCCGGACACTGACGAACGCTCAGCCGCGCCGGCGTCGCGCCATCGCGCCCACCGCTGCCATGCCGGCCAGCAGCAGCGCATAGGTTCGCGGCTCGGGAATGGCGCTGATGGCGAACACCGAGGTGGTGCCCGAGACCTCGTTGGCCACGGCCAGATAGGTCTGGCTGCCGAGGCTGAAGATCGTCAGACCCTCGGGGGCGACTTCGTTCGGCGCACCGACGGGGTCGAGATGCGACATCGGCGCGACCCGTCGATGTCGTCCCTCTGCGATCGCGGATCAGGCCACGCTGAAATCGACGTCGATGTTGCCGCGCGTGGCGTTGGAGTACGGGCAGACCTCGTGCGCGGTCTTCACCAGCGTCTCGACCGCTGCCTTGTCCATGCCCGGCACGTGCACCGCCATCGTCACGGCGATGCCGAAGGCGCCGGCCTTGCCGGTCATCGGTCCGATCGACACGCTGGACTGGATCGACACATCGGCGGGCAGCGCGATCTTCTGCTTCGCCGCCACCGCCTTCATCGCACCGATGAAGCAGGCCGAATAGCCGGCAGCGAACAACTGC
The DNA here is from genome assembly GCA_963837675.1 of uncultured beta proteobacterium. Taxonomy (GTDB): domain Bacteria; phylum Pseudomonadota; class Gammaproteobacteria; order Burkholderiales; family Burkholderiaceae_C; genus Rubrivivax. The sequence continues at coordinate 66,255 of CAWIOH010000024.1, forward strand.
TCGGGGTTGGTGCCGGGGCCGCTGTCACCGCCCAGTTCCTTGGGGGTGGACAGCTGCAGCTTGATCTTGCCGTCCGACGATTCGGTGCTGCCGGTGCGCCCGCCGGTGGAGGTGGCATGGGCGGTGTAGAGGGCTTTGTCGATGGCCATGAGGGTTGCCTTTCGTGGGTGATGCGCGGCCCGGGTCAGATCGCGCGGGGGGTGGGGAAAGTGGCGTCGGAGATGCGCCGACGAAGCGCGTGCAGCCGCTCTGTCAGGTCGCTCAGTTCGTTCAGCTCGCAGCCGCTGGCCTGCGCCACCGCGACGGGCACGGCGGTGGCGTGTGCCTTCAAGGCACGCCCGGCCGCGGTGAGCTGCAAGCGCACGCGACGTTCGTCCGACGCGTCGCGCAGACGCTGCAGCAAGTGAGTGGCTTCGAGGCGCTTGAGCAGCGGCGTCAAGGTGCCGGAGTCCAGCGACAGCCGCTCGCCGATCTGCGAAACCGTCTGGCCGTCTGCCTCCCACAGCACCAGCATCACCAGGTACTGCGGGTAGGTCAGGCCCAGCGGTTCGAGCAGCGGCTTGTAGCGCTTGGTCATCGCCAGCGAGGCCGAATACAGCGCAAAACACAACTGGCGATCCAGAGCCAGCCAAGCGGCCGTTGCGACGGGGATTGTCCTGCGTGCCATGCCGATATGATAGCTGGCAATTCAATTGTGCACAATTGAAACCCGCCTGGCGGGAAGGGGCTTGTCGTTCTGCAGCACGTCTCGCGACCCGCGGCACCCGTGCTCAGCCGGCGTGCGCCGTTGCCGCAGCCTCCGGCGTCGTCACTGGCCCGCGGCCGCTGAAGCGGTCCAGCGTCAGGTAGATCACCGGCGTGATGTACAGCGTGATCGCCTGCGAGAACACCAGCCCACCGCACACCGCCAGGCCCAGCGGCTGGCGCAGTTCCGCGCCGGCGCCCAGGCCGATGGCGATCGGCAGCGCGCCCATCAACGCGGCCAGCGTGGTCATCATGATCGGCCGGAAGCGCAGCAGGCAGGCCTGGCGGATGGCCTCGGCCGGGGCCATGCCGTGGCCGCGCTGCTGGTCGAGTGCGAAGTCGATCATCATGATCGCGTTCTTCTTGACGATGCCGATCAGCAGCACGATGCCGATGGTGGCGATCAGCGTCAGGTCGAGGTCGAACAGCCGCAGCGTCAGCAGCGCGCCGACCGCCGCCGACGGCAGCCCCGCGAGGATCGTGATCGGGTGGATGTAGCTCTCGTACAGCACGCCCAGCAGAACGTAGATGACGAGCAGCGCCGACACGATCAGAATCGCCTGGCTGCCCTGCGAGCTCTTGAACACGGCGGCGTCGCCGCCGTAGCTGGTGATGATCGAACTCGGCAGCTGAATCTCGCCGCGCAACCGGTCGATGCGCGCAGTGGCATCGCCGAGCGCGGCGCCCGGCGCGAGGTTGAAAGACACGGTGATCGCCTGCAACTGGCCGACGTGGTTGATGGACGTCGGACCGACGGTACGGCTGACGGTCGCGAAGGAGGTTAGCGGCACCAGCGCGCCGCTGCTCGAGCGCACATGGACGCCGCTGAAGGCGCTCTCGTCCTGCTTTTGCTTCGGCAGCAGTTCCATGATCACCTGATAGCTGTCGACGTTGGTGAAGATGGTCGACACCTGGCGTTCGCCGAAGGCGCTGAACAGTGCCGAACGCACCGCATCGATCGGCACCCCGAGCGCGTTCGCACGGTCGCGATCGATGTGGAGCGTGGCCTGCAGCCCGCGCAGCTGTGAATCGCTGGTGACGTCGCGGAACAGCGGGTCGGCGCGCATGCGTAGTTGCAGCTTCTGCGCCCAGGCATCGAGTTCACCGGCCTCCACGCTCTGCAGGATGTACTGGTATTGCGCCTTGCTGATGCGTCCACCCAGACGCAGGTTCTGGATCGGCCGCATGAAGACTGCGATGCCGGGCACCGCGCGCAGCTGGCGGCGCAGCCGCTCGACCACTTCGTGCATCTTCGGCCGCTGCCCGCGCGGCACCAGATTGATGAACATGCGCCCGGAGTTCAGCGTTCCCGCCGAGCCGCCGTTGAACGAGCTCACGGTGGCCACGGCCGGATCCTCGCGAAGAATCTTCACCACCTGGGACTGCAGTTGCACCATGCGCTCGAAGGACACGTCCTCGGCGGCCTCGGTGGTGATGCTGATCTGGCCGATGTCCTCTTCCGGAAAGAAGCCCTTCGGAATGGTCACGAACAGCCAGGCCGTGGCGGCGAATGTGCCCAGCGCGACGAGCAGCACGATGCCGCGATGGCGCAGCGCCAGGTCGAGCGTGCGCGTGTAGCCGGCCAGCGTGGCATTGAAGGCACGCTCGAAGCTGCGCACCAGCATGCCCGGCCGCCTGGCATGCGCCTGGTCGGTGAGGAATCGCCCGGCCAGCATCGGCACCAGCGTCAGCGAGACGAAGGCCGAGGCGACGATGGCCAGCGCGACGATGACGGCAAACTCGTGGAACAGCAGCCCGATCACGCCGGGCATGAAGAAGATCGGGATGAACACCGCGACAAGCGAGCTCGAGATCGACAGGATCGTGAAGCCGACTTCGCGCGAGCCCTTGAGCGCCGCCTCGAACGGCGGCATGCCTTCCTCGACATGGCGCATGATGTTCTCGAGCATGACGATGGCGTCGTCGACGACCAGGCCGACGGCCAGCGTCAGGCCGAGCAGCGAGATGTTGTCGAGCGAATAGCCCAGCCCCCACAGCATGGCGATGGCGCCGAGCAGCGATACCGGCAGCGACAGCGTCGGAATGGCGGTGGCGACGAAGCGGCGCAGGAACAGGAAGATCACCAGCACGACCAGCGCAATCGTGCCGTACATCGTCAACGACACATCGTGAAGCGCATCGCGAATCGACACCGAGCGGTCGTTGACGACGTCCAGCCGCACCGACTGCGGCAGCTGCGCGCGAAAGCCCGGCACCGCCGCCCGCACCGCGTCCACCACCTGCACCGTGTTGGCATCGGTCTGGCGGTACACGGCCAGCGAGATCGAGGGCTCGCCGTTGAAGGTGGCGGCGGTCTTGAAGGTTTCGACGCTGTCCTCGACGTGCGCCACGTCGCGCAGCCGCACCGGGTTGCCACCCCGCACGCTGACGATCAGGTCGGCGAATTCGGCGGCGCTGCGCAGTTGCCGGTTGGCCTGCAACGTCAGCGTCTGGCGCTTGCCGTCGAGCGTGCCGACCGGGGTGTTGGCGTTGGCCGCCTTCAGCGCGGCGCCGAGTTCGTCCAGCGTCAGGTTGCGCGCCGCCAGCGCGTCGGGGTCGACCTGCACCCGCACCGCGAAGCGCTTGGCACCGAAGATCGTGACTTGCGCCACGCCCGGCAACGTCGACAGCGTGGGCGAGATCAGGTGTTCGGCATAGCCGTTCAGCTCGGACAACGACAGTGCCGGTGAGGTCAGGGCGATGAAAAGCACCGACGAATCGGCCGGGTTGACCTTGCGATAGGCCGGTAGGCTGGTCATCTCCACCGGCAGCGCACGCTGTGCGCGCAACAGCGCGGCCTGCACGTCGACGGCGGCGTCGTCGACGTTGCGCGCCTCGTTGAACTCCAGCGTGACCGAGGTGCTGCCCAGGGTGTTGGTCGAACTGATGACGTCCAGCCCCGGGATGGTCTGGAACTGCTTTTCCAGCGGCAGCGCGACCGAGGTCGCCATCGTCTCCGGACTGGCGCCGGGCAGTTGCGCGCTGACGTTGATGACCGGCGTGTTGTAGCTCGGCAGTGCGGCCACCGGAATGCGGCCGTAGGCGATGACGCCGGCGAGCACGATGCCGGCGTTCAGCAGCACGGTCATGACCGGGCGCCGGATGAAGGGCTCGGACAGGTTCATCGTCGTTCTCGCCGCGCGCGTCCGGCCGTCAGGGCGCGGGCCGGGCCGCCGACGCGCCGCGCGCCGGCGCCGAGGCGGGACGGCCGTTGCCGGCGCCGCCGGCGGATTCGCGCAGCAGCAGCGGCGTGCCCTGGCGCAGGTTCTGCCGCCCGTCGACGACGACGCTTTCACCGGCATCGACGCCGCTGACGACGGCGTCGTCGCCAGCGGCCTCCAACACCTTGACCGGTCGCAACTGGGCGCGCCGGTCGGGGCCGACGACGAAAACCACGTCGCCGCGCGGCGCGGTGACGATGGCCGCCTGCGGCACGACGATCGCATCGGGCAGCGTTCGCACCGTCAGCACGACATCGACATAGGCGCCAGGCCAGAGCCCGTGGTCGGCGTTGGCGAAGTCGGCCTTGACGCGCACCGTGCCCGAGCTGGCGTCGATCTGGCTGTCGACGAACTGCAGGCGGCCGTCGCGGCTGCCGCGCCTCTCGGGCAGGACCGCGGTGACGTTGCCGCCGGCGCCGCCGGCGAGCAGCTTCAGCGCATCGGGCACGTAGCGCTGCGGCAGGCTGAACGCCACCGCGATCGGGTCGAGTTGCGTGATCGTCACCAGCGGCGCGCCGGTCGGCGACACGCTGCTGCCCGGAAAGACGATGATCGCGCCGATGCGCCCCGGGCTCGGCGCCGTGACGCGGCTGTACGAGAGGTTGACGTTGACGGCATCGATTGCCGCCTGGTCGGCCTGCACCGCCGCCTGCTGCGCGTCGACGGCGGCCTGCGCGGTGTCGACCGCGCCCTGGCTGACGAAGTTCTGCGCCTGCAGCTCACGGCTGCGTTCCAGCTGCCGCCTGGCGTCGGCCAGGGTCGCCATGTCGCGTGCCAGCTGGGCCTTCGCCTTGCCGAGATTGGCCTGGTCCGGCCGCGCGTCGAGCGTGAACAGCAGCTCGCCGGCACGCACGAACTGGCCTTCGCGCACATGCGATTGCAGGATCGTGCTCGCGACCTGCGCCTTGACATCGACCGACGACAAAGGCGTCACGTTGCCGGTCGAGCGCACGGTGATCGGGAAGGCGCGCTGCGTCGCGACGACGGTGGACACCGCCACCGGCGGCGACGACGCGGCCGACGCGGGCGCGCCCGATGCCGAAGCCGAGAGCGCGGTGGCTGCCGTGCCTTCGGCCGGCTGTTCGCCGCGGCCGCACGCCATGAGCGCCAGTGCCGGCGCCAGCACCAGGACCAGCTTCCACAGCAGGGCAGGTGCAGCGCCGGCCCTGAGGGGCGTGCAGGCGATCAACTCAAAGCCCTCTTCAATGCCGCGAGGCCCGCGCTGATGCTGCGCAATTCCTCGGCCGTGCGGCTGGCCAGCTGGGCCGCGAGATCCTGGCGCGCGTCCTCGCGCACCTGCTCGAGCAATGTCTTGCCGCTGGCGCTGATCGACAGCTCGCTGCGCCGTCTGTCCGTGGCGGCGCTGGCGACCAACAGATGGCCGGCGCGGGCCAGCCGGTCGACCATCGCCGAAGCGGTCGGCATCGTCACGCCGAGATAGGCCGCCACGTCGCCGACCGAACAGCCAGGCTGGTGGTCGACGAAGTTCAGGCAGCGAAACTGCGGCACCGACAGCCGTTGGTCGAGCTGCGAGCGCATGCCGCTGCGAATGGCATCCATCACTTCCGGCAGGACGTCGAGCACGCTGTCGGCACAGGCACGGGACATTGCGGTGGAACCCATCTTCGAGTTTTGCTTTGTCGAACGAACAGTTAGCCTAACAAAGCAATCGGCGTGGCGTGTGTCTGCAAGGTAAAGCAGTACGGCGCGCGGGGTTTCGCGTGCCTCGACCGGCAGCGCCACGGCGCCGATGACCGTGATCAGGCTCGGTCAGGGCGCCGCATCGAGCGCGTCGAGCTCGGCGTGCAGTGCCAGCCAGCGCTCCTCGAGCAGGTGCGTCTCGGCGGCAATGTGCGCCAGCCGGCGGCCCAGTTCGGCGAAATCGTCCGGCCTGGCGCCGGCATCCGTCAGCTTGGCTTCGACATCGGCTTTCTCGGCCGCCAGCCTGGCCAGCCGGCCATCGATCTGCTGCAACTCGACGCGCACGGGCCGGCTTCGCTGCGACAGCCTTGCACGCTGCTGCTTGTCGGCCTTGCGCTCGTCGCGGACGGGGGGGTTCCGGCGCACGGCCACGTTGGGCGCAGGCGCAGGTGGCGGCGGCGCTGCGGCCTCGGCCGGGCGCTGCCAGGCGGGAGCGGCCAAGCCCTTGGCGGCGGCGCGCGACACCTCGAGCAGCCATTTCTGGTAGTCGTCCAGATCGCCATCGAAAGGTTGCACCTGGCCATGGCTGACCAGCCAGAACTCGTCGCAGACTTCGCGCAGCAAGGCGCGGTCGTGGCTGACGAGCATGACCGTGCCTTCGAACTCGTTGAGCGCGATCGACAGTGCCTCGCGCGTGGTCAGGTCGAGGTGGTTGGTGGGCTCGTCCAGCAACAGCAGGTTGGGGCGCTGCCAGACCAGCATCGCCAGCACCAGGCGCGCCTTTTCACCGCCGGACAACGAGCCCACGGGCTGTTGCACCATCTCGCCGGTGAAGCGGAAGCGGCCGAGGAAGTCGCGCAGCTCCTGCTCGCGCGCACTGGGGCCGACGTCGCGCGCCAGGCGCAGCATGTGCATCAGCGGGCCGTCGTCGAGCTGCAGCACGTCCAGTTCCTGCTGCGCGAAGTAGCCGATGACGAGGCCCTTGCCTTCGACGATCTGACCGCCCAGCGGCGGCAGCGCGCGCGCGATGGTCTTCACCAGTGTCGATTTGCCCTGGCCGTTGGCGCCGAGGATGCCGATGCGCTGCCCGGCCAGCACCGAGCGGTCGATTCCGCCGACGATCGCTGTCTTGCCGTAGCCACAACTCAGTGCGTCGAAGGCCAGCATCGGGTTCGGCAGGCTCTGCGGCTCCCGGAACTCGAATTCGAAGTCCGACGCCGTCAGCACCGGCGCCAGCTTCTCCATGCGTGCCAGCGCCTTGACGCGGCTTTGCGCCTGCCTGGCCTTGCTCGCCTTGGCCTTGAAGCGGTCGATGAAGCGCTGCAGGTGCGCCATGCGCTCCTGCTGCCGGCCGAAGGCGGCCTGCGCTTGCGCGATGCGCTCGGCGCGCATCTCCTCGAAGGCGCTGTAGTTGCCGCTGTAGCGTGTCAGGGTGTGGTCATCCAGGTGCACCGTGACGCGCGTGATCGCGTCCAGAAACTCGCGGTCGTGGCTGATGACGATCATCGTGCCCTCGAAGCGCTTGAGCCAGGCTTCGAGCCAGACCAGCGCATCCAGGTCGAGATGGTTGGTCGGCTCGTCCAGCAGCAGCAAATCGGCCGGGCACATCAGCGCACGTGCGAGCTGCAGGCGCATGCGCCAACCGCCGGAAAAGCTGTTCACCGGCGCGTCGAGTTGCGCCACCTGGAAACCCAGGCCGAGCAGCAAAGCCTGCGCGCGAGCCCGGGCGTCGAATGCACCGGCTTCGTCCAAGGCCAGATGGGCGTCGGCCATGGCGTGGCCGTCGCCGCTGGCTTCGGCCGCGGCCAGCGCCGCTTGGGCACGCTGCAGCGGCGCATCGCCCTGGAGCACGAAATCGCTCGCGCCGTCGTCGGTTTCGGGCATCGACTGCGCCACCTCGCCGATGACCCAGCGCGGCGGGATCTCCACGTCGCCGGCATCGGCGTGCAGGCGGTCGGTGAGCAGCAGAAACAGGCTCGACTTGCCGGCGCCGTTGCGGCCGATCAGACCGACCTTCTCGCCGGCGTGCAGCGTCAGGCTGGCGCCTTGCAGCACGGCCTTGACGCCACGCCGCAGCGTCAGATCACGCAGCGTGATCAAGGCAGTTGCTCGCGCATCAGCAGCAGCACCGCTTCGTCGCCGGCGCTGGTGGGCAGGCCCACCGGTTGCATCCTGGGAAATGCGGCCTGGAAATGCGCCCACTCGTGGCCGACCTCCAGCACCAGCACGCCTTCGTCGTTCAGGCAGCGGCCGACACGCGGCAACAGGCGGCGGATGAAGTCCATGCCATCGGTGCCGCCATCCAGAGCCAGCGCCGGTTCAGCGCGGTACTCGGCCGGCAGCGCGTCCATCGATGCCCGGCTGACGTAGGGCGGGTTGCACAGGATCAGGTCGAAGCGCCCGGCCACCGCGGCCAGGCCATCGCCCTGGCGCAGCGCCACGCGGGCGCCCAATGCGTGGCGCTGCAGGTTGCGCTGCGCCACGTGCAACGCGTCGGAGGACAGATCGGTGGCCTCGACGCGGGCCTGCGGCCAGGCCAGCGCGGCCAGCACCGCCAGGCTGCCGCTGCCGGTGCACAGGTCGAGCACGCGCCGCGGTGAGCGCGTCAGCCAGGCGTCGAGCGTGCCGTCGGCCAGCACTTCGGCGATCAGCGAACGCGGCACGATCACGCGCTCATCGACATCGAAGGGCAGGCCCTGCAGCCAGGCCTCGCCGGTGAGGTAGGCCGTGGGCTTGCGCGTGGCGATGCGCTGCTCGATCAGGGCCTCGATCGCCGCCTGCTCCGTGTCGCTCAGTTCCCGCCCGGCCACGCCATCCAGGTCATCCAGCGGCAGGCCCAGGCGCCACAACGTCAGCCACACCGCCTCGTCGAACGCGTTCGTCGTGCCATGCCCAAAGGCAACGCCCGCCTCCCGGAGGCGGGCGCTGACGGCTTCGATCAGCGGCAGCAGCGTCATCGCAACAGCTTCTCCAGGGTGCGGCGGTAGATGTTCTTCAGGCGTTCGACATCGTCCACGCGCACGTTCTCGTCGATCTTGTGGATGCTGGCGTTGATCGGACCGAACTCCACCACCTGCGGGCAGATCTTGGCGATGAAGCGGCCATCCGAAGTGCCGCCGGTGGTGGACAGGCTGGGCACGAGGCCGCACTCGGCCTGGATGGCATCGCCCAGCGCGTGGCTCAGGCTGCCCGGTGGGGTGAGGAAGGTCTCGCCGCCCAGCGTCCAGTCGAGCCGATAGTCCACGCCGTGGCGGTCGAGCACGGCGTGCACGCGCCGCTGCAGCGAATCGGGCGTGGATTCGCTGCTGAAGCGGAAGTTGAACATCAGCTCGAGCTCGCCGGGAATGACATTGCCGGCGCCGGTGCCGGCATGAATGTCGGACATCTGCCAGCTGGTGGGCGGAAAGAATTCATTGCCTTCGTCCCAGCGCATGGCCGCCAGCTCGGCCATCGCGGGCGCGACGTCGTGGATCGGGTTGCGTGCCAATTGCGGATACGCGATGTGGCCCTGCACGCCGCGCACCGTCAGCTTGCCCGACAAGGTGCCGCGGCGGCCGTTCTTGATGACGTCGCCGAGTTGCTCCACCGAGGTCGGCTCGCCGACGATGCAGGCGTCGAGCGCGATGCCGCGCTGTTGCAACATCTGCACCAGGCGCACCGTGCCATCCGTCGAGGGGCCTTCCTCGTCGCTGGTCAGCATGAAGGCCACGGCGCCGGCATGCCCGGGCGTGGCGGCGACGAATTCCTCCACCGCCACCACCATCGCTGCGATCGAGCTTTTCATGTCCGCCGCGCCGCGGCCGAACAGATGGCCCTCGCGGTGGGCGGGCACGAAGGGGTCGCTCGTCCAGCGCTGCAGCGGACCCGTCGGCACGACGTCGGTATGGCCGGCGAAGGCCAGCGTCGGGCCGGGCTTGCCGCCACGTCGCAGCGCCCACAGGTTGACGACGCGGAAGTCATCGGGCCCGCAGACCAGCGTCTCGCAATCGAAGCCGATCGCCGACAAACGCGCGGACAGCAACGCCTGGCAACCGCCATCGTCCGGCGTGACGCTGGCACGGGCGATCAGCGCCTCGGCCAGGCGCAACGCGTTCATCGCGGCCCGAGCGGTGCGGCGCGCGATTCGGGCGGCAGCACGTCGAGAGTGATGTCGGTGAAGCTGGCACCCTCGGCTTCTTCACGCGGCGCGCTCGCCTTCGATTGCGGCGTCATGTCGTTGTGGAGCCGCCACATCAGATTGGTCGGGGAATCGGCATAGGCCATGCCTTCATCACGCGAGACCACGCCTTCGGTGATCAATCGGGCGATGTCGGCCTCGAAGCTCTGCGAGCCCTCGGCCAGCGACTTTTCCATCGCTTCCTTGACGCCGGCGATGTTGCCCTGTTCGATCAGTTCGGCCACCAGCACGGTGTTCAGCAGGATTTCCGCCGCCGCCACACGACCGCCGGCATGGGCCCGCAACAGCCGCTGCGAGATGATGGCGCGCAGGCCTGCCGCCAGGTCGGACAGCAGTGCCGGACGCGCCTCGGGCGAATAGAACGACAGGATGCGGCCGAGCGCGTGGTAGCTGTTGTTGGCGTGCAGCGTGGCCAGCACCAGATGGCCCGACAGCGCGTAGCTGATGGCCGAGGTCATGGTCTCGCGGTCGCGGATTTCGCCGATCAGGATGCAGTCCGGCGCCTGGCGCAGAGCGTTCTTCAGCGCAATCTGCAGCGTCTCGCAATCGCGCCCGACCTCGCGCTGATTGACCACCGACTTCTTGTTGCTGAACAGGAATTCGATCGGATCCTCGATCGTCAGGATATGACCGGTGGCCTGCTGGTTGCGCCATTCCAGCATCGAGGCCAGCGTGGTGCTCTTGCCGGTGCCGGTGGCGCCGACCATCAGGATCAGACCGCGCTTTTCCAGCACCAGCGTCGACAGCATCGACGGCAGGCCGAGCGAATCGAGCGACGGAATGTCGAACGGAATGCAGCGGAACACTGCCGCCATCGTGCCGCGCTGGCGGAAGGCCGACATGCGAAAGCTGCCGATGCCCGACAGGCTGATCGACAGGTTCAGCTCTCCGGTGTCGTCGAACTCCTCGAACTGCTGCGGCGTCAGCAGTTCGCCGAGCAACTGGCGGATCTGCGGAGGTGTCAGCACCTGGTCGGACAGATGCATGATCTGGCCGTTGATGCGGATCAGGATCGGCGTGTTGGCCGACAGATAGACGTCGGAAGCACTCTTGTCGGCCATCAGCCGCAAGACTTTTTCCATGTTGCCGGCGCTCATGCTGGATCCCTTGTTCAGGCTCGAAGAAGCTCGTTGATGCTGGTCTTGGCGCGCGTCGAAGCCGTGACGCGCTTGACGATGACCGCGCAGTACAGGCTGTGGCTGCCGTCGATGGCCGGCATCGAGCCCGACACCACCACCGAGCCGGCCGGCACGCGGCCGTAATGCACCTCGCCGGTGGCGCGGTCGTAGATCTTCGTGCTCTGCCCGATGAACACGCCCATGCTGATGACCGAGTTCTCTTCGACGATCACGCCCTCGACGACCTCGGAGCGCGCGCCGATGAAGCAGTTGTCCTCGATGATCGTCGGCGCCGCCTGCAGCGGCTCGAGCACGCCGCCGATGCCGACGCCGCCGGAAAGATGCACGTTCTTGCCGATCTGCGCGCATGAGCCCACCGTGGCCCAGGTATCGACCATGGTGCCTTCATCGACATAGGCGCCGATGTTCACATACGACGGCATCAGCACCACGTTCCTGGCGATGTAGCTGCCGCGCCGCGCCACCGCCGGCGGCACCACGCGCACGCCGGTGGCGCGCATCGCGTCCTCGTCGAGGTGCGCGAACTTGGTCTGCACCTTGTCGAAGAACCCCAAATCGCCGGCCTGCATGCGCTTGTTGTCCGACAGCCGGAAGCTCAGCAACACCGCCTTCTTGATCCACTCGTTGACGCTCCATTGGCCCACGCCCTGGCGTTCGGCCACGCGGATGCGCCCGGCATTCAGGTCGCCGATCACGTCGTCGACGGCCTGGCGCACGTCGGGGGCCGAGGCCGCGGTGATCTGGGCGCGCCCTTCCCATGCCAGTTCGATCAGATCCTGCAGTTTGTGTGTCATGTGCACTCGCGATAAGACAGGGTGAAGGCATGGATGCGATGGGCCGCTTCGACACATTCGTCGGTCGGCGCCACCAGGGCCATGCGGATGCGTCCGGTGCCGGGGTTGTGGCCGTGGGCCTCGCGGGCCAGCAGGCTGCCGGGCAGGACGGTTACATTGTATTGAGCCAGCAAGCGCATCGCGTAGTCGATGTCGTCTCCTCCACGGACCGCCGCCCACAGGTAGAACCCTGCGTCGGGCAAGCGCACCTCCAATACATCGGCCAGCAGCGGCGTGACTGAAGCGAACTTGGCGCGGTACAGGTCGCGATTGGCCTGCACATGCGCCTCGTCGTCCCAGGCGGCGATGCTGGCGCGCTGGGCCAGCGGGCTCATCGCGCTGCCGTGGTAGGTGCGGTAAAGCAGGAAGGACTTCAGGATCGTGGCGTCGCCGGCCACGAAGCCGGCCCTCAGCCCCGGCACGTTGGAACGCTTGGACAGGCTGGTGAAGGCCACCAGGCGGCGAAAGTCATCGCGGCCCAGCGCCTTGGCGGCCTGCAGCGAGCCCAGCGGAGGCGCGTCGCCGAAATAGATCTCCGAGTAACACTCGTCACTGGCGATGACGAAGCCGTGCCGATCGCTCAGCTCGAACAGCCTGCGCCATTCGTCCAGCGGCACCACCGCGCCGGTGGGGTTGCCGGGGGAGCAGACATACAGCAGCTGCGTGCGCGACCAGGTGGCTTCGTCGATCAGCGACCAATCCGCGGCGAAGTTGCGTGCCGGGTCGCTGTTGGCGAAGGCGGTCCGGGCACCGGCCAGCAGCGCTGCGCCTTCGTAGATCTGATAGAACGGATTGGGGCAGACCACGGTGGCGCCGTCGCGGGTCGGGTCGATCACGGTCTGCGCCAGCGCGAACAGCGCCTCCCGCGAGCCGTTGACCGGCAGCGTCTGCGTCAGCGCATCGACGCTCACGCCATAGCGCCGCAGCAACCAGCCGGCGCAGGCCTGGCGCAGCGCGGGCTCGCCGGCGGTTGCCGGGTAGCTCGACAATCCGGGCAGGGCGTCGATCAAGGCCCGCTCGATGAAGGCCGGCGTCGCATGCCTGGGCTCGCCGATGCCCAGGCTGATGGCGCGATACGCCGGGTTCGGCGTGACCTCGCGCGACAGTTGCTTCAGCCGCTCGAAGGGGTAAGGGTGCAGGCGGCCGAGCAGCGGGTTCATCGGCGAATTATCTGCAAAGCGCTTCGTACACCAGCGCGTCGCTGCCGAGCATCTCGATCCTGCCGTGCAGGCGTTCGCCGATGGCTTCGGCCAGCGCGATCGAGCGCCGGTTGCCGGGGCGGATCAGGCTGATGACCCGCTCGCGCCGCATGTCCTCGAAGGCATGGCGCAGTGCTGCCGCCGCGGCCTCGCGCGCGTAGCCGTGGCCCCAATGCTCACGCGCCAGCAGCCAGCCCAGCTCGAAGCCAGGCCAGCCCGGCCAGTCGAGGTATCCGATGCGGCCAAGCAGGGCGCCATTTGCGCGGTGTTCCTGGGCATACATGCCGTGCCCGCGCAGGGCCCAATGGCCGAGGAACGCCGCCATGCCGCGCCAGGCGTCTTCCTTCGACTGCGGCCCGCCGGCCCCGATGTGGCGCATCACCTCGGCGTCCGCGCACATCGCGGCATAGGCCGGCCAGTCGCTCTCGACGAACTGCCGCAGCCGCAGCCGCGGCGTTTCCAGCAGCGGCGCCGCCGGCAGAGCCACGCTCATTCGGCCAGCCCGGTGGCGCGGCGGGCGCTCGGCAACTCGATCGGTATCGAAGGCTTCCAGCCCTTCTTGCGGTATTCGGCGACCACGTCGGTATAGATTCCGCCGCGCACGAACCAGCGCGCGGTCACGCGCACGAAGCGCGGTTGCGTTGCCGCGACGATGTCGTCGAGGACGGTGTTGCTCACCTTCTCGTGGAACGCGCCTTCGTTGCGGTAGCTCCAGAAGTATGTCTTCAAGCTCTTCAGCTCGACACACAGCTTGTCGGCCACCATGTCAATGCTGAAATGCGCAAAGTCGGGCTGGCCGGTCAGCGGGCAAAGGCAGGTGAATTCGGGCAGCTGAAAGCGGATCAGGTAGTCGCGCTGGGCGGCCGGATTGTCGAAGACGTCGAGCTGCTTGCTCGGCCGGCTCGGTGGCTCGGCGGGCGCCTGGCGTTGCGTGGTGGCACGCGGCCGCTCGGGCTTCGGCGGGGAGCGGGGCATGACGCTGCGGGGCCAGTGCGGCCGGTTCCAGTAAAGGGGCGCGATGCTACCATCCGCGCCGCGTGAAAACACCGCATCGGCCGGGCCAGCGTCGCCGCGATCTCGGGCGGGGCGCGTCGGCTTTTTCGTGGCTCGCGGGCTTGTGTCTGTTGGTGGCGTTGGCGGGCTGTGCGTCCTTGCCCGATGTCACCGATCGCCACTGGGATGCGGCCCTGCCGCCAGCCCGCATGGCCGGATTGGGCCGGATCGCCGACGCCTCGGTGGCCTCCGGCGAGCTGAGCGGATTCCGCTTGCTGACCTCGGGCAGCGAAGCACTGCAGGCGCGGCTGGAGCTGATCGAGCGGGCGCAGGTGTCGATCGATATGCAGGCCTACCAGTTCAAGGGCGATGGCACCGGCCTGATGCTGGTTCGCGCATTGCGCGATGCGGCCGACCGCGGCGTGCGTGTGCGCCTGCTGCTCGACGACCTGTACACCGCCGGCGACGATGCGCTGTGGCTCGGCCTGGCCGCGCACGAGGGCGTGGAACTGCGCCTGTTCAACCCCTTCATGGCCGGGCGCGACAGTCACCTGAGCCGGCTGGCGGAGTCGGCCATTGGCCAAGGGCGCATGCACCGTCGCATGCACAACAAGCTGCTCGTCGCCGATGGCGTTCTGGCGCTGGCCGGTGGTCGCAACATCGCCGATGCCTACTTCCTGACGCAGGCGCCCGAGCGTTTCGTGGACATCGACGTGCTGGTGGCCGGCGCGGTCGTGCCTTCGATGGCACTGGCCTTCGACTTGTACTGGAACAGCGCCTACAGCCACGAGCTGCGCACCGTCGTCGACGAGCCGCTGCCCCGCACCGAACGCCGCGCGCACCTCTCGGCGCTGTTGCCTCCTGGCCCGTCCCCTGCTGCGAAGGACAGCGCTCTGGCACGAGAGTTCGCGCAGGGCTGGGTGCCGATGCGCCAGGCCATGGCTCAGGCAGCCTACGACTCCCCGGACAAGCTCGAGAACGAGCAAGTGGCGGTGGATCTGGGCATGCTTGCCACCGCGGGCGCGCAGGTGCGGCTGGCGGTGGCGCATGCGGTGCGCCAGGCGAAGCACGAACTGTGGGTGGTGACGCCGTACTTCATCCCCGGGCCGACCGGCGTGGCCGCGCTACGCCAGTTCCACCAGCATGGGGTGCGCGTCGTGCTGCTGACCAACTCGCTGGCCGCCACCGACGAGCCGGCGGTGCACCTCGGTTACCGCAAGTACCGCGCCGACGTGCTCGCGGCCGGCGCCGAACTCTACGAATGGAGCCCCGCGCGGGGCGATCGTGTGTTGCGCGAGGCGCTGGCCGGCGGCACGGTGTTCCGGCTGCATGCCAAGGCGGCGATCGTCGATCGTGAACTGGTGTTTCTGGGGTCGATGAACTTCGACCCGCGTTCGCGCGACCTGAACACTGAATTCGGCCTGCTGATCCGCAGCCCCGAGCTGGCCGAGGAGATGCGCGG
This sequence comes from uncultured beta proteobacterium, assembly GCA_963837675.1. GTDB lineage: Bacteria > Pseudomonadota > Gammaproteobacteria > Burkholderiales > Burkholderiaceae_C > Rubrivivax. The sequence goes on from CAWIOH010000024.1 coordinate 81,664, forward strand.
CTTCATCGAGCGCATGGCGCGCGAGGGGTCGTACCGGCTGCGGCTGGATGCCGACGGCAAGACGCTGCGCTGGTTTTCCGCCGGCGACGATCAGCCGTTGCTGGAGATCGAGCCCGACACCGACCTGGGCAGGCGCCTGCTGCTCGATCTGCTGGAGCCCTGGGTGCCGGAGGAGCTGCTGTAAGGGCCGCCCGGGTGTTATGATCGCGGCTCGCGGAGAGCCACATTTCCTTTGTAAATCAACAACTTGGCTTGATTCTCAGGCCTGACCTGCCGCCCCTCGGCCCGCCATGCGCCTCAACCAGATCAAGCTTGCCGGCTTCAAGTCCTTCAGCGACCCCACCACCTTCGCGCTGCCGGGCCAGCGGGTCGGCGTGGTCGGCCCCAACGGTTGCGGCAAGTCCAACATCATGGACGCGGTGCGCTGGGTGCTCGGCGAAAGCAAGGCCAGCGAGCTGCGCGGCGAGTCGATGCAGGACGTGATCTTCAATGGCTCGGGTCTGCGCAAGCCGGCCGGCCGCGCCAGCGTCGAACTGGTGTTCGACAACAGCGACGCCCGCGCCGGCGGGCCGTGGAACCAGTTCGGCGAGATCGCCGTCAAGCGCGTGCTCACGCGCGACGGCGGTTCCAGCTACTACATCAACAACCAGCCGGTGCGTCGCCGCGACGTGCAGGACGTGTTCATGGGCACCGGCCTGGGCCCGCGCGCCTACGCCATCATCGGCCAGGGCACGATCAGCCGCATCATCGAGTCCCGGCCCGAGGAGCTGCGGCTGTTCCTCGAAGAAGCCGCCGGCGTCTCCAAGTACAAGGAGCGTCGCCGTGAGACCGAGAACCGGCTGAAGGACACGCGCGAGAACCTGACGCGTGTCGAGGACATCCTGCGCGAGCTGAACAGCAACCTCGACAAGCTGGAAAAGCAGGCCGAGGTGGCGCTGCAGTACCGCACGCTGCAGGATCAGGCCACACGCAAGCAGCACCAGTTTTGGTTCCTGAAGCATCGCGACGCGGCGGCCGAAGAGCAGCGCGTGCACCAGGCGCTGCTCGATGCCAGCACCGCGCTGGAGGCCCGCGTGGCCGGGTTGCGTCACCTCGAGGCCGAGCTCGAAGCCGTGCGTCAGTCGCACTACGCCGCCGGCGATGCGCTGCACCAGCGCCAGGGCGAGCTGGCCGAGGCCGCACTCGAGGTCAGCCGCCTGGAGGAGCGCATCCGCTACGTCGTCGACGGACGCGAGCGCGCCGAATCGCGCCTGCGCGAGCTGAAGGCCCAGGACGAACAGTGGGCGCAGCGCCAGGCCGAAAGTGATGCCGAACTGCTGCGCGTCGCCGATGGCATGCGCTCGGCGGAAGCCGCGCAGGCGCAGCAGGCCGCGCAGGCCGAGCAGCAGGCGCAGCAGCTACCGGGCCTCGAGGACGCGTTGCGCGACGCGCGGCAGCGCAGCCACCAGCAGCGCCTGGCGGTGGGCGAGGTGCAGCAGCAGATCCAGGTGCTGGCCGCCGAAAGCCGAAGCCTGGACGAACAATCGCGCCAGTTGGGACAGCGCAGCGAGCGGCTCGGCGTCGAGCGCCAGGGCCTGACGCCGCCCGACGAGGAGCGCTTGGCCGAGTTGCAACGCAGCAGTGCCGCGCTCGACCAAGGCCGGGCCGAGGCCGAAGCCCGATTGCAGGGCCTGGGCGAGCAGCTGCAGTTGCTCGACGAACAACGCCGCAGCCAGGCCCAGGCGTCGGCCGCAGACGCCTCGCGCCAGGCCGAGCTGGCGGCGCGACGGGATGCATTGCGTGCGTTGCAGGACAAGGTGCAAAGCAGTGGCCGTCTCAAGCCGTGGTTGGTCAAGCATGGGCTGGACAGCCTGCAAGGTCTGTGGACGCGCGTGCACATCGAACCCGGCTGGGAAACGGCGCTGGAAGCGGCGCTGCGTGAACGGCTGAATGCGCTCGAAGTCGGCCGCCTGGAAAGCGTGCGCGCTTTCGCCGCCGACGCACCGCCGGCGCGGCTGGCCTTCTATTCGACCGATGCCGGCGCCATCGCCAGCACGCATCGCATGCTGCCGCGCCTGTCGGAGCTGCTGCGGTTGAACGACGCCGGATTGCAGGCGCTGCTCAACGATTGGCTCGAAGGCGTCTACACGGCGCCCGACCTGGACGAGGCGCTGGCCGCGCGCAACCAGCTGACGCATGGCGAAGTCATCATGTCGCGCGAAGGCCATGCGGTGTCACAGCACGCGGTGAGCTTCTACGCGCCCGATTCCGAGCAGGCCGGCATGCTGGCGCGACAGCAGGAGATCGAGAACCTCGAGCGCCAATGGCGCGCGCAGTCGTCGATTGCCGATGAGTCGCGCAGCGCCGGCGTGCGCGCCGAAGCGGCCTATACCGAAGCCTCGTTGCGCCTGGCGGCGGTGCGGCGCGAGGCCGCCGAGGCACAGACGCGCGCGCACCAGACGCAGGTGGAACTGCTGCGGCTGAGCCAGCAGGCGCAAGCCAGCCAGGCGCGCCGCAGCCAGCTGGACGACGAGCTGACAGAGGTCCACGCCCAGCTGGAGGCGCTGGCGCAACGCCGGTCCGCGGCCGAGTCGCGTTTCGAGGAACTCGACCAGCAACTGGCCGTCGCGCAGCAGCGGCACAGCGAACTCGACGATGAGGTGATCGGCGCCGAAAGCGCACTCAGCGGCGCGCGCGATCAACAACGCACGCTGGAGCGGCAGGCGCAGGAAGCCGCATTCCAGTCGCGCACGCTGCTGGCGCGCCAAGGCGAACTGCAGCGCGCCATCGCCACGGCGCGGCAGCAGGTGGCGGCCAATGCGCAGGCCGCCGCGCAACTCAACGAGGAGCTGGTGCAGTTGAACGACGCCGCCGCGCAGGCCGGGTTGCAGACTGCGCTGGCGCTGAAGCTGGCCCGCGAACAGGCCTTGGCCACGACCCGCAGCGGCTACGACGAGCTGAGTGCGAAGCTGCGCGCCACCGAAGAGCAGCGTCTGGGCACCGAGCGCAGCCTGGAGCCGATGCGCGAAGGCCTGACCAGGCTGCAGCTCGAACAGCAGGCGGCGATGCTGGGTGGTGCGCAATTCATGGAACAGTTGAGCGCCGCCAATGTCGATCTGGCGGCATTGGCCGAGGGCATCGAACAGGGCAACGTCAAGCTGTGGGGCATGCAGGGCGAGATCGAGCGGCTGAACCGAGAGGTCGCCGCGCTGGGTGCGGTGAACCTGGCGGCGCTGGACGAACTGACCGCATCGCGCGAGCGCAAGGCCTTCCTCGACGCGCAGTACGCCGACCTGCAGGAGGCGATGAAGACGCTCGAGGACGCGATCCACAAGATCGACCTGGAAACACGTGACCTGCTGGGCCAGACCTTCACCCAGGTGAACGAGCATTTCGGCCGCATGTTTCCCAGCCTCTTCGGCGGCGGCAGCGCCAAGCTGGTGATGACGGGCGACGAGATTCTGGATGCCGGCGTGCTGGTGATGGCGCAGCCGCCGGGCAAGAAGAACAGCACCATCCACCTGCTGTCGGGCGGCGAAAAGGCGTTGACGGCGATTGCGCTGGTGTTTGCCATCTTCCAGCTGAACCCGGCCCCGTTCTGTCTGCTCGACGAAGTCGATGCGCCGCTGGACGATGCCAACACCGAGCGCTACTGCAAGCTCGTCGGCGAGATGAGCCGGGCACGCAGTTCCTGTTCATCAGCCACAACAAGATCGCGATGGAAATGGCCGAGCAACTCATCGGCGTGACGATGCAGGAGCAGGGCGTGTCGCGCATCGTCGCGGTGGACATGGACGAAGCCATCGGCATGGCCGAACTGGCGTGATGAGCCATGACGCTGTCCGCTGGCGCTGTTGGGGGGGCTGGTGCTGGTGGCGCTGCTGGTGCACGGCTGGTGGAGCGCGCGCCGCGCCAGCCCGCGCCAGGCCGATGCGGCGCAGGTGGCGCAGCGTGTCGAGCCGGCGCTGGGCGACAGCCTCGGCGCGCCGACGCCGCCGGGCCCCGAGCCCGGTCCGCTCGATCGCCACCCACCGCCGGCGCGGCGCCAGGCGCGGCTGGATGCTTTGGTCGATGCCATCGTGCCGTTGTCGCTGGAAGCGCCGGTCAGCGGTGAACTGGTGCTGTCGCAATGGCCGGCGACGCGCCGCGCCGGCACCAAGCCGTTCTACATCGAGGGCCTGAACGTCGCATCGGGCGATTGGGAGCAGCCGGCCATCGACCAGCGCTACAGCGAGCTGCAGGCCGGCGTGCAGCTGGCCAACCGCAGCGGTGCACTGAACGAGATCGAATACTCCGAGTTCGTGCACAAGCTGCAGGCCTTTGCCGAAGGCGTGGGCGCGATGCCGGATTTCCCCGACATGCTCGACGTGGTGGCGCGGGCACGCGAGCTCGACGCCTTTGCCGGCCCGCTGGATGCGCAGCTGGCGGTGCGCCTGGTGGCCAGATCGGTGGCCTGGTCGGTGGGCTACATCGAGCAGTGTGCGGGCCGCCAGGGCCTGGTGCCCGGCGCGCTGGCAGGCCGACTGGTGCTGCCGTCGGCCGAAGAAGGCAGCCCGCCGGTGCTGGTGCTGGAGTTCGATGCGCAGGCTGCGTTGGCCGATGACCCGCAGGCCGCCGCGCTGCGCGAATGAACCTGAGCCTGGACGTGCCACAGACGCCCGCGTCGGCCGAGCCTTTCCCCGCCTGGCACAAGGCGGCGCATGCGCTGGCGCAGGACATGGACGCCGATCTGCTGGACGATGCCGGCCGGCCGATCACGCTGCACGCCTTCGACGCCATCGGCAAGGAGCTGGCGCAGCTGTACGCCGCGCTGGAGTCGCACGACCTGGCGGCGGGCTCGCCGGCGGCGCGCCGCTTGTTCGCGGGCTGAGCGGCACGACGGATCGCCGGCGTCACAGGCTCAGGTCACCCGCCAGGCGCCAGCTGCGACGCAGATCGGCGGGCCACTCGCCCTTGTCGATGAGCGCATCGATGGCATCGCTCTGCGCACCGCATTCCAGGTCGTTGTCGCGCAGCCAGTCGTCATTGAAGTAGCTGTGGCGGTAGCGCTCGCCGTCGTCGCACAACAGCGTAACGATCGATCCGCCCGGCCCATGGCCTTCAGGCTTTGCGCGCAGGCCAGCGCCGCCACCAGGTTGGTGCCGGTGGAGCCGCCGACGCGGCGGCCCAGGCGCACGCTCAGTGAATGCATCGCCGCCAGCGACCAGACAGGTCGGGCACCTTGACCATCGCGTCGAGCACGCCCGGCACGAAGGACGCCTCGACGCGCGGCCGGCCGATGCCTTCGATGCGCGAGCCGCGCTGCAAGGTCAGTCGCTGGCTGCCGCTGACGTAGTGGTCGAAGAACACCGAGTGCTCGGCGTCGACGCCGCACACGCGCGTGTCGTGGCGGCAGTAGTGCACGTAGCGGCCGATGGTGGCCAGCGTGCCGCCGGTGCCGGCGCTGGCGACGATCCACGCCGGGCAGGGGTGCGACTCCTCGCGCATCTGCGTGTAGATGCTCTGCGCGATGTTGTTGTTGGCGCGCCAGTCGGTCGCGCGCTCGGCGAAGGTGAACTGGTCCATGTAGTGGCCCTTCAGTTCATCGGCCAGGCGCTGGCTCTCGGCATAGATCGTCGTCGGGTCATCGACCAGGTGGCAGCGCCCGCCGTGGAACTCGATGGCCGCGATCTTCTGCGGCGAGGTGCTGCGCGGCATCACCGCGACGAAGGGCAGCCCCAGCAGCCGCGCGAAGTAGGCTTCGCTGATCGGCCGTGGAGCCGCTCGACGCCTCGACCACCGCGCCGCCTTCGCGCAGCCAGCCATTGCACAGCGCATGCAGGAACAGGCTGCGTGCCAGCCGGTGCTTCAGGCTGCCTGTCGGGTGGCTGGATTCGTCCTTCAGGTACAGCTGCGATGCCGGGGAAGCCGGGCAGCGGCAGCGGGATCAGGTGCGTGTCGCTGCTGCGCTGGAAGTCGGCCTCGATGCGCCGGATGGCCTCGCGCACCCAGGCACGGCGGGTCTCGAAGCCGTTGGCTGCCATGTCATTCGACGATCTTGCGCAGCCAGTCGGGCAGCGGCACCGTCTTGCCCTGCGGGATGTTCAGCCACACCGTGCGTGGCGCCGCCGGTGGCGTAGAGCACGCCGGGCTGGTCGCAACGTTCCAGCGTGACGAAGGTGTCGAAGCTGCTGCGCCCAGCGTTGGCAACGTACTGCCTGGCGAGCACCTCGCCCGGGTATTCGAGCTGGCGGATGAAGTTGCAGAAGGCGTTGACGATGACGAAGCCTTCGCCGTTCATGTCCGGCTTGCCGCCGACCTGTGAACAGCCACTCGATGCGGATCGACTCCATGTAGCGGAAGTACAGCGTGTTGTTGACATGGCCCATCGCGTCCATGTCGCCCCAGCGGATGGGCATGCGCATCTCGATGAACCAGCTTCTTCTCGCTCCGGGATGTCGAAGCGCATGGTCAGCCGGTCTGCGATGCCGAGTTCGCCGGCCATGCGCTGCACCAGTGCGCGCAACGCGCGCCACCTCGTCGGCCAGGCGCGTCTGCTCGGCCTTCAGCGCGGCGATCTCGCCGGCGCTGACGCCGACCTCGCCGCTCGCCGCCGGCGCAGCCGCCAGCGCCGACAGGTCCGGCTCGCCGCACAGCAGGTGCACCCAGCGCGCCTCGCGCGCGCCCGGCGCCTTCGGCAGCTTCAGCACCCTCGGCGGCTCCTTCTCGGCCATTTCCTCGAGAAAGCCTTCCACCGAAGAGATGTCGGCAAAGCGATGCAGCCGCTCGCAGTTCAGCCGCAATTCGGCCGAGGTCTGCGGCCCGCGCAGCATCAGCACCGTCAGCAATGCGGCCGACAGCGGCCGGCAGGTTGCAGACACGCGGCAGGTTGTGCTCGAACTTCACGACGCGGCTGCTGCTGCCTTCGAACACCAGGCTCAGCGACTTCAGCCCGTCCACCGCGGTCAGCACCTCGGCGTCGGTGGCGTCGATGACCGGATCGCGCGCGGTCTTCTGGTTGCAGCCCGCGACCAGCGCATTCAGCGACAACGGGTAGGTGTCGGGCACGGTGTGCTGCTTTTCCGACCAGCACGCCCAGCACGCGCGCTTCCAGCGGCGTCAGTGCACGCATGTCGGGCCGCCCCAAGCGGGCCATGCTCCCCTGGGGGACGACGACGAGCCGTCTTGGGGCGTCATCTCAGACGCCATAACCGTCGTCGGCCGAGATCACCGCGCCATTGACGAAGCGGCTCTCGTTGGCGCACAGCATCATCAGCACCACGTCCAGGTCCTGCGGCTGGCCCACGCGCTTGCGCGGCAGCATGTCCACCAGCTTGCGGCCGGCCTCGGTCTGCCAATGGCGGTGGTTGATCTCGGTGTCGATGTAGCCCGGGCAAAGCGCATTCACGTTGATGCCGTAGCGGCCCCATTCCAGCGCCATCGCGCGGGTCATGTGGACCACGGCCGCCTTGCTCATCGCATACACGCCGATCTGGCCGAGCACGCGCAGCCCGGCCATCGACGCGACGTTGACGATGCGCCCGCCGATGAAGGTGCCCGGCGCCGCGCCGCGGCTGCGCGCGATCATGCGCTTGCCCACTTCCTGCGCGACGAAGAAGGCGCCGCGCGTGTTGGTGTTCATCACGATGGTCGTAGTCCTCGGGGCCGCACGTCGATCAGCTTCTGCGTGCGTGCTGACGCCCGAGTTGTTGACCAGGATGTCGATCGTGCCCATCTCGGTCTCGGCGTGCGCGATCGCCGCCTTGATGCTGTCGGTGTCGGTCACGTCCAGCGTCGACGACATGGGCATCGCCGCCATCGCCTTCGATCTCGGCGCGCAGCGTCTTCAGCCGCTCGATGCGCCGCGCCGCCAGCACCACGCCGGCACCGGCCTTGGCCAGCGTGCGCGCGAACTGCTCGCCCAGCCCGCTGGACGCGCCGGTGACCAGCGCCACGCGGCCCGACAGGTCGATGTTGTAGCTCATGCCGATTCCTCGTTTATTGCGATTTCGACGATAGCACGCAGCCTGCCGCGGCCGCCGGTGCAGGTTGCGCGCGGCCTGCGTCGTCGCTTGCACTGGCCAGCGAAAAAAGAACGATCGTTCTTTTTGCGAGGGCCGCCGGCTAGAATCGACCGTCGATTTCATTGGAGCCTCGCCCATGTCACCCCAGCAGATCCTGGAAAAGCACGGCCCGCGCGAGTCGATGGAATACGACGTCGTGGTGGTCGGCGCGGGCCCGGCGGGGCTGGCCGCGGCCATCAAGCTCAAGCAGCTCGCGGCAGCGGCCGAGAAGGAAGTTTCGGTGGTGGTGCTGGAGAAGGGCTCCGAGCCCGGCGCGCACATCCTCAGCGGCGCGGTGATGGACCCGCGCGCGATGACCGAACTGTTCCCCGACTGGAAGGAACGCGGCGCGCCGCTGAACCAGCCGGTGACCGGCGACGAGGTGCTGATCCTGCGCGCGGGCAGCGCAGCGCGCACGCCCGACATGCTGGTGCCCGAGTGCCTGCACAACGAAGGCAACTTCGTCATCAGCCTGAGCGACGTCACCAAGTGGCTGGCGCAGCAGGCCGAGAGCCCTGGGCGTGGAAATCTTCCCCGGCTTTGCCGCCGCCGAAGTGCTCTACGACGACAAGGGCGCGGTGCGCGGCGTGGCCACCGGCAACATGGGCATGGGCAAGGACGGCGAGCCGCACGACGGCTTCCAGCTCGGCATGGAACTGCTCGGCAAGTACACGTTGTTTGCCGAAGGCGCGCGCGGCCAGCTGGGCAAGCAGCTGATCGCCCGGTACAAGCTCGACGCCGGGCGCGACCCGCAGAGCTATGCCATCGGCATCAAGGAGCTGTGGGAAGTCGAACCCGGCCGGGCCAAGCCAGGCCTGGTGGTGCACACCGCCGGCTGGCCGATGGACAACGACACCTACGGCGGCGGCTTCCTCTATCACCTGGACGGACGACAAGGTCACGCTCGGCCTGGTGGTGGGGCTGGACTACGAGAACCCGTACCTGAGCCCCTTCGAGGAGATGCAGCGCTGGAAGACGCACCCCAGCATCCGCAAGCACATCGAAGGCGGCAAGCGCATCGGCTACGGCGCGCGCGCCATCTGCGCCGGCGGCATCCTCAGTCTGCCGAAGACCGTGTTTCCCGGCGGTGCGCTGGTCGGCTGCGATGCCGGCTACCTGAACGCCGCGCGCATCAAGGGCAGCCATGCGGCGATCAAGAGCGGCATGCTCTGCGCCGAAGCCGCGTTCGCCGCGCTGCAGGCCGGACGCGCGCGGGACGAGTTGAGCGCCTATCCGCAGGCCTTCGAGCAAAGCTGGCTGCACGAAGAACTGGACCGCTCGCGCAACTTCAAGCAGTGGTTCAAGAAGGGCTTCATCATCGGCACGCTGATGACCGGCATCGAACAATGGCTGCTGCCCAAGCTGGGCATCAAGACGCCGCCGTGGACGATCCACCGCGAGCAGGCCGACCACATGATGCTGCGCCCGGCGGCCGAATGCACGCCCATCGACTATCCCAAGCCCGACGGCAAGCTCACCTTCGACCGCTTGAGCAGCGTGTTCATCAGCAACACCAACCACGAGGAGCAGCAGCCCGCCCACCTGACGCTGAAGGATCCGAGCGTGCCGGTGTCGATCAACCTGGCGCGTTACGCCGGCCCCGAGGCCCGCTATTGCCCGGCCGGCGTGTACGAGTTCGTGAAGAACGACGACAACAGCGAGCGGCTGCAGATCAACGCGCAGAACTGCGTGCACTGCAAGACCTGCGACATCAAGGACCCGACGCAGAACATCGTCTGGGTCGCGCCCGAGGGTGGCGGCGGGCCGAACTACGCGGGCATGTAGCCGCAGCCTCAGACCCATCCATGGGTCATGGCTGCTATGGGCGCAACATGAAGGCGGTGTGGTGGCGGTCCGGCACTCCACCGGAGCAAAACGACATGAACCCTGCAGATGCGCGGCCAAACCCTACAACGCGTTGATCTTGCACCAGCGCGCCATGAACAGCGCCAGCACCTGCGTCACTTCCATCATGCTGTCGATCGACACCCATTCGTCGATGCCGTGGGTGTTGCCGGAGCTCGGCCCGTAGCAGGTGGCGGGTATGCCACCGTAGAGCTGGAAGAAGCGCGCATCGGTGGTGGCGGTGCTGGCAATCAGCGCCATCTGGCCGCCGGCGACCTCGTGGTGACAGGCCTTCAGCGTGTCGATCATCGGCTGGTTCATGTCCACCAGCATGCCTTCGGCCTGGAAGCCTTCGTAGAGCACTTCGTAGCGCACGCTGGCCTTCTTCGGGTGTGCCTCGTAGGCCGCGCGCAACGCGGCTTCGATCAGCGCACGCACCTCGGCCGGTTTGATGCCGGGGTAAAAGCCGATGCGCACATCGGCGCGGCATTGCGTGGCCACCGACGACGCCCATTCGCCGCCCGACAGCTTGCCGATGTTGAAGTTGATCGGGTGATCGTGGTCGCGCGTAGTGCGGGTGCCGGTTGGCCGGCTGGTTCCATTGCGCCTCGAGTCTCCTTCAGCTTGGCGCACAGGTACTGCACGAACTCGATGGCCGCCACGCCGGTCTGCGCCACCGCCGCATGCACCGGCATGCCCAGCACCTCAATGCCGACCCACATCACGCCCATCTGGCCGGTCATGATGCCGGCGATCGGTTCGGGGATCAGTGCGGCGTCGGCACGGTAGCCCTGCACCAGGCAGGCAAGCGCGCCGTTGCCGGTGCATTCCTCCTCGATCACCGATTGCAGGAACACCGGCGCGGCCGGCTCGAGCCCCAGCGGCTTGCAAGCGCCTTGAAGGCCATGGTGTAGGCGACGATGCCGGCCTTCATGTCGCCCGCGCCACGACCGAAAAGCTTGTCGCCCTGCACCACCGGCTCGAAGGGCGGTTGCGTCCACAGGCGCTCGGCGCCCACGGGCACGACATCGATGTGGCCGTTGAGAATCAGCGACTTGCCCTGCACCGGGCCGTTCGGCCGATGCACGCCGACGACGTTGCTGCGCCCGGCATAGGACACGATCGACGGTGAATAGCCGGGATGGGCGCGGATCGCATCCTCGTCGATTTCGAATACATCCACCGCCAGGCCGAGGTCGACGAAGGCGGCGGCCATGCGCCGCTGCGCCGACATCTCGTGACCCAGCAGCGACGGCTCGCGCACCAACTCGCGCAGCATCGTCACGGCCGGCGTGCGCAGGCCCTCGACGGCGGACGCGATGTCCCGGGCGGCGATGTCATCGAGGGTGGCGGTGGACATGGTGGATTTCCTCTCGCAGTGGTGGGCACTCAGCCCACGCGGCGCGTGGCCTCGCGCATCAACACGAATTCCTCGGCCGCGGTCGGATGGACGGCGATGGTGCGGTCGAAGTCCGCCTTGGTGGCGCCGGCGCTGAGTGCCACGCCCAGGCTCTGCACGATCTCCGGCGCATCGGCACCGAGCATGTGCACTGCCAGCACGCGGTCCGTCGCGGCGTCGACCAGCAGCTTCATGTAGCAGCGCTCGTCGCCATCGATGAAGGCCTGGCGCATCGGCCGGAAGTCGGCTTCGAAGACATCGAGCCTGCGGCCGGCAGCGATGAACTCGCTTTCGGTCGGCCCGATCGTCGCCAGCGGCGGCAGCATGAACACGGCGCTGGCCACCCGGCTCAGATCGACCTCGCGCGGGCTCGGCCCGAACAACGAATCGGCCAGCGCGCGGCCCTCGGCGATGGCCACCGGCGTCAGGTTCCATTTGTTGGTGACGTCGCCGATGGCGTACACGCCATCGGCCGTGGTGCGCAGCGACGCATCCACTGGCACCGCGCCGCTGGCGTCGAGTTCGATGCCCAAGGACTCCAGCCCCAGGCCCTGCGTGTTCGGGCGCCGCCCGGTGGCGTTGAGCACGAACGGGAACTCGCGCATGCGCTCGTCGGCATCGATCAGCAACCAGTTGTCGCCGGCACGCTGCACCTGGCGCGGCAGCATGCCGGGGTGCAACTCGACGCCCGCGGCCTGCAGCGCCGCGGCGGCACGGGTGCGCAGGTCCTCGTCGAAGCCGCGCAGCGGCAAATGAGCGCGGTAGAACAAGCACACCTTCACGCCCAGCCGCGCCAGCATGCTGGCGAACTCCACCGCGATGAAGCCGCCGCCGACGATGCCGGCCTGCTGGGGCAACTCGCGCAGGTCGAGCAGGTCGTCGCTGGTCGGGCAGTCCTCGATACCTGGAATGCTGTCGCGCACCGGCGCGGCGCCGCTGGCGACCAGCAGGTGCGGCGCGCTGAGCACCCGCTCGCCGACGCGCACGCGTCGCGGGCCATCGACCACGGCGCGGCCCTCAATCAGCGCGACCTTCGATCCGGCCAGCAGTTGTCGGTAGATGTGTTCCAGGCGCTGCGTCTCGGCCGCCTTGGCGTCGGCCCAGCGCGGCATCTGGAAGCGTGCCTCGCCGATATCCCAGCCGTAGCCCGAGGCCTCGCGCAGACCGTCGCCGTATTGCGCCGCGTACATCAGCAGCTTCTTCGGCACACAGCCACGGATCACGCAGGTGCCGCCGACGCGGCTGGCCTCGATCACCGCCACCTTGGCGCCATGGGCGGCGGCGCGGCGCGACGCGGCCACGCCGCCCGAGCCGGCGCCGATCACGATCAGGTCGAAGTCGTCGGCCATCGGCGAAGACTACTTCATCGGCTCAAAGATCACTTTCCAGTCGTTCTTCATGCTGATCAGGCCCCAGCCCATCGCCTGGTACCGGTCCAGCCCTTCGGCCAGCTTGCCGATCGACGAGTCGCGGTCGTAGGCGTACTCGCGCACCGCGTCGTCATGGTGCACGAGCATGCCCAGGCGCTTGCCCTGGCCGGCCGTCGTCCACTGCAGCATCTGGAAATCGCCGTCGCTGTTGCCGAAGGCGGCGATCGGCCGCTTGCCGATGATCTGCGCGATGGCGATCGGCTTGCCTTCCTTGTCGTCGTTGAACTCCAGTTCGGGCAGCATCTTCACCGCCGGCTGGCCGTCCTTGACCTCGAACGCGAATTTCTGCCGCGTGCCGATGACTTGCTCGCTCGGGATGCCGTACACCGGTTCGGTGAAGGCGCGCATGAAGTCCACGGTGCCGCCAGAAACGATGTAGGTCCTGAAGCCGTTGGCGCGGAAGTGCCGCAGCACTTCCTGCATCGGCTGGTAGGTCAATTCGGTGTAGGGCCGTTTGAAACGCGGATCGTTGGAGGCCTTGATCCACTGATTGACGATGACCTCGAAGTCGGCCGGTGCGCTGCCGCTTTGCGCCGCGCCGAGCATCTCAAGCAGGCCCTTGGTGCCACCGGCCATCGCGCCCTTCATGTCACCGGCGATGACCGACTTGAACGGCTCCTGCGTCTGCCACTCGGGATGTTGTGGCGCCAGTTCGCGGATGCGGTCGAAGACGAATCGCACCTGCGTGTACAGCGGGTACTCCAGCCACAGGGTGCCGTCGTTGTCGAACACCGCGATGCGCTCGGCCGGCGCCACGTAGTCCTTGCCGCCTTCGGTGGTGACCGCGCGCACGAAGTCGACGATGCGCTGCTTGTTGGCAACCTCGTTCCACGACGGCAACGGGTCGGCGCCGGGGGCCGGCGCCATTGGCGCGCAGCCCGCCAGCAGCGTGGTCAGCGCGACGGCGGCGAGCCAGCCGCGGCGGGTGATCGAGAGCATTGCCATGGATGTTGTATGTCAACCTGACGCCAGTTGCACCAGCCCGGGGCCGCAGGCATCGGCAGTCTGCTTAACCCGGGACGACTGATTCTGCCAGCGTAGGCCGTCGTGGCATGCTAGCGGCCGATGAAGTCTTCCGCCGAACAAGCCGCCGCGCTGCGCGAGCAGCTGCAACACCACGCGCACCAGTACTACGTGCTCGATGCGCCGCAGATTCCCGATGCCGAATACGACCGCCTGTTCCAGCAGCTGCAGGCGCTGGAAGAGGCGAACCCCGAACTGCGCACCGCCGATTCGCCGACGCAGCGCGTCATCGGCCAGGTGCTCGACGGTCTGACGCCGGTGAAACATGCGCTGCCGATGCTGTCGATCCGCACCGAGACCGACACCACGGCCGGCGGCGCGCTGGCCTTCGATTCCCGGGTGCGGCGTGAACTGGGGCTGACAGCCGATGCGCCGCCGGTCGAATACGCGGCCGAGCTGAAGTTCGACGGGTTGGCGATCAACCTGCGCTACGAAGATGGCGTGCTGGTGCAGGGCACGACCCGCGGCGACGGCGAGACCGGCGAGGACGTGACGCAGAACCTGCGCACCATCGGCCAGATCCCGCTGCGGCTGTTCGGCGATGCGCCCCCGCTGATCGAAATCCGCGGCGAGGCCTACATGCGACGCGACGACTTCGAGCGCTTGAACGAACGGCAGCGTGACAAGGGCGGCAAGACCTTCATCAACCCGCGCAACACCGCGGCGGGTGCGATTCGCCAGCTCGACCCGAAGGCACTGGCCGACAAGAAGCTCAGCTTCTTTGCCTATGGCGTGGGCGATGTGCGCGGTTGGCAGCAGCCGCCGACCCACACCGAGACGCTCGACGCGATCGCCGCTTTCGGTGTGCCGGTGAGCGCCGACCGCGCGTTGGTGGCCGGTGCCGAGGGGTTGGTGGCCTTTCATCAGGCGATGGCCGAGAAGCGCGACCGGCTGCCCTTCGACATCGACGGCGTGGTCTACAAGGTCAACTCGATCGCGCTGCAGCAGCGCCTGGGCTTCGTCACCCGCGAGCCGCGCTGGGCGGTGGCGCACAAGTACCCGGCGCAGGAGCAGCTGACGCGGCTGAACGGCATCGAGGTACAGGTCGGCCGCACCGGCAAGCTGACGCCGGTGGCCAAGCTGGAGCCGGTGTTCGTCGGCGGCACGACGGTCAGCAATGCCACGCTGCACAACCTGTTCGAGCTGCGGCGCAAGGGCGTGCGCATGGGCGACACGGTGATCGTGCGACGCGCCGGCGACGTGATTCCCGAGGTGGTGGGTCGCATCGAGCGGCCGCGCGCGGCTTACGTGCCCAACTTCCGCATGCCGCGCCAGTGCCCGGTGTGCGGCAGCGCGGTGCAGCGCGAAAGGGGTGGCATCGATCACCGCTGCACCGGTGGGCTGTTCTGCGCCGCGCAGCGCAAGCAGGCGCTGCTGCATTTCGCCGGCCGGCGCGCGATGGACATCGAAGGCCTGGGCGACAAGCTGGTCGATCAGCTGGTGGATGGCGCCATCGTGCGCACGCTGCCCGAGCTGTACAAGCTGGGCGTGGCCAAGCTGGCAGCACTGGAGCGCATGGCCGACAAGAGCGCCGCCAACCTGGTTGCGGCGCTGGACAAGAGCAAGCACACCACGCTGCCGCGCTTTCTGTATGCACTGGGCATCCGCCAGGTCGGCGAGGCCACGGCCAAGGATCTGGCGGCGCATTTCGGCAGCATCGACCGGGTGATGGACGCCTCGCTCGAAGAATTGCTCGAGATCAACGATGTCGGGCCGGTGGTGGCGCAAAGCATCCGCACTTTCTTCGACCAGCCGCACAACCGCGAAGTCGTCGAGCAACTGCGCGCGGCGGGCATCGTCTGGGATGAACACCAGGGCGTGACGCCGACGCCGAAACCCTTGACCGGTTTGACCGTGGTGTTGACCGGCACGCTGCCGTCGCTGACACGCGATCAGGCCAGGGCCATGCTCGAGGAGGCCGGTGCCAAGGTGGCCGGCTCGGTGTCGAAGAAGACGGCCTATGTCGTTGCGGGAAAGGACGCCGGCAGCAAGCTCGACAAGGCGCGGGAGCTCGGCGTGCCGACGCTCGACGAGGCCGGCCTGCTGAAACTGCTGGCAGCCACTGCCGACGGCGTCTGACCAAGTAGGGTTTCAGCGGCGGGTCTGCGGCCGCGCCAACCGTGCCCTATATCGCCTGCGAAGCGCCGCGCTGGCCGCGCATAATTCGCAGCCTTCCATGCCCACGGAGATGCCTGTGACGATTCGCAAACCATGCGGCAGCCTCGGCTTCGTGCTGGTGGCATTGCTCGGCTTTTGCGCTGCAGCCCATGCCGATTGTCTGAGCGACTTGCAGGCAGCGGCCCTGGTCGCCAACTACATGGCCAGGACGCCCGCCGCCAACCCCGAGGGTCTGTCGGATGCCGACGCCACTTGCTCTCGCGCCAAGGTCAACAAGTACCTGCTGCAGCAAACCGGTGGCAAAGTCATCGGCTACAAGGCCGGGCTGACCAACCCGGCGGTGCAAAAGCGATTCAACGCCTCGGCCCCGGTGTATGGCGTGCTGTACCAATCGATGATGTTGCAGGACGGCGCCACGGTCGAAGCCAAGTTCGGCGCGCGCCCGTTGTACGAGGCCGACCTGCTGGTGCGGGTGCGCGACGCGCTGGTCAACAAGGCCAAGACGCCCGAGGAGGTGGTGCGCCACATCGACCAGGTCATTCCGGCGATCGAGCTGCCCGATCTGGTGGTGGCCGCGCCGTCCAAGCTCGACGGTGCGGCGATTGCTGCGATCAACGTCGGCGCGCGTTTCTTCGTCATGGGTACGCCGATCCCGGTGGTGCCGACCACCCCGGTGGGCGAGGCGCTGCGCACGATGGTCGTGATCGTCAGCGGGCCCGCTGGCGAGCAGGACCGGGGCAAGGGCAGCGACGTGCTCGAGCATCCGCTGAATGCGGTGATCTGGCTGGCTCAGGAGCTGAATCGCCAGGGCATGGCGTTGAAGAAGGGCGACCTGGTCAGCGTCGGCTCGTTTTCCAAGCTGCTGCCGCCGCAGGCCGGGCAGAAGGTCACGGTGCAGTATCAGGGCCTGCCGGGCAACCCGGTGGTGTCCGTCAACTTCAAGTAGCAGGAAAGGAACGCGGCGATGGCAGTGCGCGAGATCCTGAAGATGGGCGATGAACGGCTGCTGCGCGTGGCCGCGCCGGTGGCCGATTTCGACAGCCCCGCGCTGCTGGCGCTGGTGGAAGACATGTTCGACACCATGCGTGCCGCCAACGGTGCCGGGCTGGCCGCGCCGCAGATCGGCGAGGACCTGCAACTGGTGATCTTTGGTTTCGAACACAACCAACGCTACCCCGACGCGGAGCCGGTGCCACTGACGGTGCTGTGCAACCCGGTGATCGAAGCGCTCGACGATGAATGGGTCGATGGCTGGGAAGGTTGCCTGTCGGTGCCGGGACTGCGCGGCGTGGTGCCGCGCCATGTGCGCATCCGCTATCGCGGCTTCGACGCCAAGGGCGAAGCCATCGAACGCGAGGTCGACGGCTTCCACGCGCGCGTGGTGCAGCACGAGTGCGACCATCTGATCGGCCGCCTGTACCCGACACGCATGCGCGATCTGCGGCAGTTGGGCTTCACCAGCGTGCTGTTTCCCGATCTGGACGCGAACGAAGGTGATGACTGATGGCGACGCATGCGACGCCCACTGTCCAGGTCGACAACCCGCGCGTCATCGTCACGGAATGGCGCTTTGCGCCCGGCGCCGAGACCGGCCAGCATGTGCACGCGCACGACTACGTGGTGGTGCCGCTGACCGACGGCACGCTGCGCATCGTCGATGCCGACGGGTCGCGCGACGTGCCGATGCGTGCCGGCGCGTCCTACGCGCGCGCGGCGGGTGTTTCGCACAACGTGATCAACGCCGGCGACCTCGAGTTCGCTTTCGTCGAGATCGAGCTGAAATAGCCGCCCGAGCCGAAGTCGCCACGATTCTTTACACGCGCGGCGTCAGCCCGTTGGGCTGCCGGTGCGTTGAACAGGCCGGCGCCGCGCGATGGTCGGTGGTGTGGAGGCATAGCATGCGAGGACAAGGTGGAAGTGGCAAGGCAGTGCAAGCACCTTGGCATTGGCTGCGCGATCTGCTGTGGCTGTGCTCGGCGCTCTTGTGCTGGCCCGCACTGGCGCAGGATGACCCGCCCGGCCGCGTCGGCCGCATCGCTGCGCTCGAAGGCGAGGTGTGGATCTTCGAGACCGAGCAGGATGAATGGCTGACCGCGCCGCGAAATCGCCCCATCACCAGCGGCGACCGCCTAGCCACTGCCGCCGCTGGCGGTGCGACGCTGCAGATCGGCTCGACGGTGCTTTACCTGGGCCCGAGCAGCGAGCTGAGCGTGATGCAACTGGACGACGATGCAATGCGTTTTCGTCTCGAGCAGGGCAGTCTGGGCCTGCGCGTGCGCTCGCGCGAGGCCGCGGCCGAGCTGATGGTGGCCAACTTCGAAGGGCGCTTCACGCCCACCGCGCCCGGGTTGTATCGCATCGACCGATTGGACGAGCGCAGCGAGGCCGAAGTCTGGCGTGGCGAGTTGCGCTATCAGTCGCCCGACGTGGACGTGGCGCTGCAGGCCGGCCAGCGTGCACGCTTCTGGCAGGACGGCCAGCCGCCCGCCACGCGCAGCATCTGGCTGACCCCACTGGACGATGAATTCGCCCGCGCCGTGCAGCGCGATGACGTGCCCGAGCCACGCAGCGTTGCCGCGCAGTTCGTGCCGCCGGAGATGACCGGCGTGGACGATCTCGACCGCCAGGGCCAGTGGCAACAACATCCCGAGTACGGTGCGGTGTGGAGCCCTGCCGTGGTGTCGGTGGGCTGGGCCCCATACCGCTATGGCCAATGGGTCTGGTTGCGTCCCTGGGGCTGGACCTGGGTGGACGATGCACCCTGGGGCTTCGCGCCCTTCCACTATGGCCGCTGGTTCTGGTGGGGCAGCCGCTGGTGCTGGGCGCCGGGACCCATGGTGCGCCGCCCGGTGTTTGCACCGGCGCTGGTGGCATGGAGCGGCGGGCCGCCGCGCGGCGCCGGCGGGCGGCCGCTGGTCGGGTGGGTGCCGCTGGCGCCGCGCGAAGCCTATCGCCCCGCGTACCGCGCCAGCCCGGGCCACGTGAACCGGCTCAACCCGCACGCCACGTTGCAGCAGCCTCTGCCCCCCGGTCATGGCAACCGCGCGGTTCCCGGCGCGGTGACGGTGGTGCCGGCGCTGCGTGCGCGCCAGCCGGTGGCGGCCGCAGCGCTGCGCGACGACAGGCTGGCGCAGCAGCCAGCCTGGCGCTCCGAGCCGTTTTCGCAGCAGGCGCCGGTGCGACCGTCCTGGCCCGCACGCGAGCAGAACGGGGCGCGGCCGTCGGCGTCGATGGGTGCGGTGCCGCCGGCGGTACCGGCGCAAAGTGGGGCAGGTGGCACTCGAACGCGGCCCGACCCTGGGCCACCGGGCTCGACCGCAGGCCTGCCGTCCGGCCCAGCGACGGGGCCCTACTTCGGCCGGCCGCCCTCCACTCAACCCATGCCACGTCATGCCCCGCCGGACAGCGGCGCCGTGGCGACGCAAGGTGCATCAACCGGTGCGCCCGGGACCGGCAACAACCCGATGGCCACGCCGAGGACCGACAACGCACCGCGCAGGCCACCGGGCGCGCGCGCGGAAGCGACGACGGGCGCTGCAGCGCCGGCCGCCACCGCCGTGGCGCCACGGCCAGCCGCGGCAGCCGGCGGCACGCCCGCGGCGCCGATCGCGGTGACCCCTGGCACGCAGGCCCCACCTGGCGGGCAGGCCACGACCGCGGCGAAACATGGCGCTGCGCCGCATCCGTTCAGGCCCGCCGCGCCGGTGGCCACCAAGCCAGTCGAACCGGTGGCGGGCACCGAGTCGGGCAGCGTCAAAGGGGGCGACGCGGGCCGCGACCTCGGTGAGCGCCGGCGCACACCGGAATCGCGACAGAACCCGCGCGAGCGATAGCGCAGGCTGCGCTCAGCCCAGCAGCGGCTTCAACACCGGCCAGACGTTGTCCAGCAGCTTGGGCTGTGCCGCGGCGTTGGGGTGGATGCGGTCGTTCTGGAACTGGCCTTCGGCGTCGGCGCCATCGGCCACGCCCTTCAGCAAGAAAGGCACCAGCGCCGCGCCCTCGGCCTGGGCCACGGTGGCAAACAGCGCGGCGAAGTCCTGCGCGTACTTTTGGCCGTAGTTCGGCGGCACTTGCATGCCGACAATCAGCACGCGCGCCCCGGCCGCCTTGACGGCTTGCGCCATGGCCGACAGGTTGGCCTGCGTCATGTTCAGCGGCAGCCCGCGCAGGGCGTCGTTGCCGCCGAGTTCGACGATCACCACGCTCGGCTTGTGCTGGGCCAACAGCCCCGGCAGGCGCGAGCGGCCGCCCGACGTGGTCTCGCCGCTGATGCTGGCGTTGATGACCTCGATATTGACCTTGTCGCGCTGCAACCGCTGCTCCAGCAGAGCCACCCAGCCGCTGCCGCGCTCCAGACCGTATTCGGCCGACAGGCTGTCGCCCACCACCAGCAACGGGCCGCGTCGCGTGGCAGTCGCCTGCTGGTGGGGCCCCTTCGGCGCGGCCGATACGCCCATCGCGACGGCGGTCAGCCCGAGCAGGCTACATTGCCGCAGCAGCGCACGCCGCGTAAGCCCACGACCAACAACGAGCATGTCCGAAGCGATCATCACCGTCCAACACATCACCAAGCAGGTGGCCGACGCCACCGGTACCCTGACCATTCTCCACGACATCAACTTCGAGCTGCGCGCGCAGGAGTCGGTGGCGATCGTCGGCGCCTCGGGCTCGGGCAAGAGCACCTTGCTGTCGATCATTGCCGGGCTCGATGTGCCCACCAGCGGGCAGGTGCGGCTGGCCGGTACCGAGCTCTTCGACCTGGACGAGGATGCGCGCGCCGCGGTGCGCTCTCAGAAGGTGGGCTTCGTGTTCCAGAGTTTCCAGCTGTTGGCCAACCTGAACGCGCTGGAAAACGTCATGCTGCCGTTGGAACTGCTGGGCCGGCGCGATGCCCGCGCCAGCGCCGTCGAGATGCTTGGCCGGGTCGGGCTGTCCAGCCGCCTGGGCCACTACCCGAAGGTGCTGTCGGGCGGTGAGCAGCAGCGCGTGGCGCTGGCCCGCGCCTTCGTCGTGCGCCCGGCCGTGCTGCTGGCCGACGAGCCTACCGGGAGCCTGGATTTCGCCACAGGTGCCAAGGTGATGGAGCTGATGTTCGAGATGAACCGCGAAGCCGGTACCACGCTGGTGCTGGTGACGCACGACCCGGCCATCGCCGAGCGCTGCCAGCGCCAGCTGCGCATCGAGGCCGGGCGCCTGGAGTGAGCGCGCCACGCCGAATGGCGGCGCGGTTTCAGCGAGCCTGCAGCCAATCGGCGCCGCGCGCCGCAAAGCCGCTGACATGGCGCACCAACCAGCGGGGCGTGGCCTGCACCCAGGCGGCACTGATCTGGTTCGGCAACCCGGGCACCACCACCGTGCGGCCGGCCATCAACGCCTTGTAGGCCTGCTCGGCCACATCTTCAGGCCGGGACACCAGGCCAGCCGGCAGGCGCGCGGCGGCGGCCATGCCGCCCTTGATGTCGGCGACCATCGCGGTGTCGGTCATGCCCGGGCACAGTGCGGTCACCTTCACACCGCTGCCGCGCAGTTCCACCGACAGCGCCTCGGTCAGTGCCAGCACATAGGCCTTGCTCGCGGCATAGGCGGCCATCGAGGGCACGGCCTGAAAGGCGGCGAGCGAGGCCACGTTGAGCACCCGGCCGAACTTGCGCTCGATCATGCCCGGCAACAGGCGATGCGTCAGTTCGGTGAGCGCGCGCACGTTCAGGTCGACCAGGCCGACAAGCTTGTCGGTGGAAGCCGCGGCAAATGCACCGACATCGATGACACCGGCGTTGTTCACCAGCACGTCCACAGTTTCGCTGCCCGCGGTGGCCGCGCGCACCACGGCGGCCGCACCGGCCGGCTTGGCCAGGTCCTGCACCACGACCTGCACGTCCACGCCGAACTCGGACTTCAGTTCGGCAGCCAAGGCGCCGAGTTTGTCCTTGCTGCGCGCGACCAGCGTCAGTCGGTGGCCGCGGCGCGCGAAGGCGCGAGCCAGCTGCTCGCCGATGCCTGCGGACGCACCGGTGATCAGCACGCGGCCGACCTCATGCCCCCCGATGCGCACGCCGGCGCGGGTGATCTTCTTGGCGGTGGCCATGACGTTGTTCCTCGATGACGGTGACGCGTGACCCGGGTGCGGCTTGCGCGTCATCGGGCGGCCGCCGCGGCGGGCGCCGCACGCGGGGCCGCGACGCGCTTCTTCGCCGCTGCCGATCGAGCCTTCGGCGTGGTCTTCGCCGCACCGCGCTTCTTCGCGACTGCCTTGCGCCGCACGGCGGGCTTCGGCACGGCCGCCGGCGCCGCGACGGCGTCGGCCGGCGCCAGGGCTTCGATCTCGCCCAGCGCGGCCTTCAGGTGCTCGATGAGTTCATGCGCCTCGGCCTGTGACATGACGCGGCGGCACACGGTGACGCCGAATTCCATCTTGCCGGCGTAGCTTTGCACCGTGATGTTCAGCGACGCACCGTGGTACGGGATCGACACCGGGTAGTAGTTCGCCATCTTCGCGCCGGCCATGTACAGCGTCACCGGCAAACCGGGCACGTTGGAGATCGTCACATTCGCCATCGGCGCCATGCGCGAGGCCAGGTTCGAGCGGCCATACAACGACGCCAGGCCGGTCATCAACCAGGGCGAGCCGATGATCGGCGTGTCGGCGCCGAGCACCGGCTTGAGCGCGCTGACCACGCGCTTGGCGGCCTCGGACGACTGGTGGATGGCCTTGAAGCGCTGCGGCCGGGTCGGCCAGTTCGGTGGCCAGGTCGACGCGGATCGCCGACACTTGGTTGTTCATCGAATCGTCGTCGGCAGCGCGCAGGCTCACCGGCACCATCGCGATCAGCGGTTTGTCCGGCAGCTCGTTGCGCTCGGCCAGGTAGCGCCGCAGAGCGCCGCTGCTCATGGCCATGACCACCGTGTTGACGGTGCCACCGGCGCGCCGGCCCAGCGCCTTCAGCTCGTCCAGCGGCAGCGACAGCGTGCTGTACGAACGCTGGTTGGTGATCGACACGTTGAACGGCGTCTTCGGCGCCAGCCCCAGGTTCAGGCTGCGTTCGCCCGGTACCTGCTGGCGCTGCTTCAGGATCTTGCGCACGGTGTTCAGGGCCTTGACCCCGGTGGGCACCATGCGGCCCACCTTTGCATACTGCGTGGCAGCGTTGGACACTGCGGCGCGCAGCAGTTCGGCGATCCCCAGCTGGTAGGCCCTGCCGCCGCGCCGGACGGGTGGCGGTCGCACCTTGCGCACTTCGGGCGTCGGGTCGTAGAAGGCCTTGGCCATCTCCACACCGGCCTTGCCGTCGATGCCGCTGTGGTGGGCCTTGGTGTAGTAGCCGATCTGGCCGCTGGCCAGGCCGTCGATGACATACACCTCCCACAGCGGCCGGCTGCGGTCGAGCAGCGTCGAATGCAGCCGCGCGACCAGCGCTTCGAGCTGCGCCATCGAGCCGGGCTTGCGCAGCGTGACGCTGCGCACGTGGTAGTCCAGGTCGATGTCGTCGTCTTCGATCCATACCGGCTCGGCCAGTTCGAAGGGCATCTGCGCCAGCTTGCGGTGGAAGATGCTGGCCAGATGCATGCGGTCGGCGATCAGAGCCTTGACGTCGTCGTAGAAGTCGCCCTTGTAGCCCTTGGGCAGGTCGAACAGCATCAGGCTGCCGACATGCATCGGCGTCTCCGGGGTTTCGAGGTGCAGGAAGGAAGCGTCAACGCCGCTCAAGTGTTGCATCGCAGGGTCTCCGTGGGTCGATGGAATGGGAGGGCTTGCCGCGCTCGCATTGCGGCACTCATGCCGATGATCGGACCAGCATCGTGTCAGCTTGCACTGTGCACTGTTTGTGCTCGCATGTCACTGGGGATCGCGATAGCCCAGCGCGCGCACGAAACCGCGCCGGCCGCAGGCCGCCACGGACGCAAAAAAGCGCGGCCGCGCCGCGCTTGTTGTGCCGCCTGGCGTGGCAGCTAGCCGCCGAACTTGTAGTCGGTCTTCGCCGCCTTGCGCAGGCTTTCCTGGTAGTCCTGCAGCTTGCTTTGTTCGATGCGCTGCACGATCTGCGCCTTGACGTCCTCGAAGGGCGGGAACTGTGCTTCGCGCGTGTCTTCGAGCAGGATGATGTGGTAGCCGAACTGCGTCTTCACCGGCACTTCGGTCATCTCACCCTTCTTCAGCTGGGTCATGGCCTGCCCGAACTCGGGCACGTAGGCATCGGCCTTGGCGAAATCGAGGTCGCCGCCATTGGCCCCGGAGCCCGGGTCCTTGGAGAACTTCTTCGCCAGATCCTCGAACTTGGCGCCGGCCTTGATCTGCTTGATCAGCGACTTGGCCTCGTCTTCATTCTCGACCAGGATGTGGCGGGCGCGGTATTCGGTGCCGCTGACCTGCGCCTTGAACTTGTCGTATTCGGCCTTGGCATCGGCGTCCGAGACCGGATTGTTCTTCTTGTACTCTTCGAACAGCTCCCCGATCAGGATGCTCTGCCGTGCCAGTTCCATTTTCGCGCGGTAGTCGGCGGATGCGGCTATGCCCTTGCGCTCGGCCTCCTGGGCGTAGATCTCGCGCAGCACGACCTGGTCCTTGGCCTGGGCCTCGATCTCCGGGCCCAGTGGCTGGCCGGGGCGCGCCGCCTGCTGCAGCCGCAGCAGGGTGTCCACCCGCGACTTGGGCACGGCCTTGCCGTTGACGACAGTGATGTTCTGCGCCAACGCGGCGGCGGGCAGCAGCAGCGCCGCAGCGGCGGCAAGCAAGATGGCGCGCACGGCGCGGGTGTTCGACTTCATGTCCGGTGGGTCCTTCTCGAGGGGGCGGGCTGGCGGCCGACGATCCGGCACGCAAGCCCGGGGCGGGTCGCAGCCCGCAGTCAAAATCGCTGGGAAACGGTGGGTTCAGGCCTCGTCGGGGGCGTGCGCCTCGATGGCCAGCGCATGGATGCCGGCAGGCATCAACAAGCGCAAGGCATCATACACGAGGCGGTGTCGAGCGACCCGGTTGCGGCCGGCGAATTCGGCGCTGGTGATGCGCACGTGGAAGTGCCGGCCCTCGCGCGCGCCGGCATGGCCGGCATGTCGGTGGCTGTCGTCGCGCACGCTCAACTCGGTCGGTCGCAACGTGCCGCGCAGCGCGGCGTCGATGTCCTGTGCGCTGACGCTCATGCCGAATCGGCCGGCGTCTTGACTTCGGCGCCGGGCTCGTCCTTCAGGTAGCGGTTCAGGTAAAGCCCCTGCGCCAGGGTGAACAGCAGCATCAGCCCGATGCCTCCGAAAAGCTTGAAGTTGACCCAGGCGTCGGTGCTGAAGGTGTAGGCCACCCACAGGTTGATCAGCCCCATCAACGCGAAGAAGGCCACCCAGGCGAAGTTCAGCCGGTGCCAGACCATCGCCGGCAACTGCATCTGCTCGCCCAGCAACACGCGCAGCAGGTTCTTGCCGAAGAGCAGCGGGCTGAGCCAGAAGGACAGGCCCATTGCCCAATAGAGCACGCTCGGCTTCCACTTGATGAAGGTGTCGTTGTGGAAGTAGATGGTCGCGCCGCCCAGCACCACCACCAACGCCAGGCTGACCCACAGCATGCTGTCGATTCTGCGGCGGCGCAGCTTCAGCCACAGCACCTGGGCCAGCGTGGCGACGATCACCACCACCGTGGCCAGCAGCACGGGCGCTTCTTCGGGCCCGACGACACCGCCGGACACCAGGAAGCCGAACTGTCCCGTGGCGAATGCGGCGGCCCAGTCCTTGTGCGCCTCGGCATACTTGAAGGCGCCGAAGAACAGGAAGATCGGCAGGAAGTCGAACAGGATTTTCATGCGCTCGGCCCGCTCAGGGCCCTTGCGGGGGTGCCGCTTGTGGGGGTCGGGCGAAGTTTATCCCGGCCCAAGCCATGCCTGTCATGAGGAGCAGGACACTTCCAGGTGTTGTGCCCATTCGGGCGGGAAATCGGCATCGGCCTCGTGCTCGGGCTGCTCGTCATAGGGCAGCCGCAGCAGCCGATGCAGGCGCTGCACCTCGGTGAAGTCGCCTTCGCGCGCGCGCTGGATCGCTGCTTCGGCCAGGTGGTTGCGCAGCACGTACTTCGGATTGACCCGCAACATCGCCGCCGCCCGTTGGCCGTCATCGCTGGACTCGGCGCGCAGCCGCGCGGCATAGCGCAGCGCCCAGGCGTCGAAGGCCTCGCGGTCGATGAACAGGTCGCGCACGGCGGGGTTGCCGGCGCCTGCGGCGCTGTCGAAGCGGCACAAGCGACGAAAGGTGATGCTGAAATCGGCGCGGTCGGCGGCCATGCGGTGCAGCAGATCATCGACCAGTTCACGGTCTTCGGGCATGGCCTGGCTCAGCCCGAGCTTGGCGCTCCATCGCGCCAGCATCGCGCCGGCATACACCGTCTTGTACGGCTCCAGAGCGGCCAACGCGGTGTCCTGGTCATCGATCAGCGGCAGCAGTGCCTGGGCCAGCGCATGCAGGTTCCAGAAGGCCACGTTGGGCTGGCGCGCATAGGCGTAGCGCCCCGCTTGATCGGTGTGGTTGCAGATGTGGCCGGGGTCGAAGGCATCGAGGAAGCCGAAAGGCCCGTAGTCCAACGTCAGCCCGAGGATCGACATGTTGTCGCTGTTCATCACGCCATGGCAAAAACCCACCGCCTGCCACTGCGCCAGCAACTCGCCGGTGCGGCGCGCCACGGCTTCGAGCAGTGCCGCATAGGGGCTCGCGCTGTCGCGGCAAGCCGGGTAGATGCGCGTCGATGACAAAGTCGGCCAGCGCGCGCAAGGCCGCGTGCTGGTCGTGGTGGCAGAAATGCTCGAAGTGGCCGAAGCGAATGAAACTGGGCGCGACGCGGGTCAGCACCGCTGCGGTCTCGATCGTTTCGCGCCGCACCGGCAGTGCCGAAGCCGATCAGGCACAGCGCGCGCGTGGTCGGGATGCCCAGCGCATGCATCGCTTCGGAGCAGAGGAATTCGCGCACGCTCGAGCGCAGCACCGCGCGGCCGTCGCCCATGCGCGAGTACGGCGTCAGCCCACTGCCCTTGAGCTGCAGCTCCATCGCGCCGGCGGGCGTGGCCGGCTCACCCAGCCAGCAGCGCGCGGCCGTCGCCGAGCTGGCCGGCCCAGACGCCGAACTGGTGGCCGCTGTACACGCTGGCCAGGCTGCGCATGCCGGGCAACAGCGCGTTGCCGCTGAAGACCTGCAGGGCGTTCCAGTCGTCGCGCCGCCACCAGTCGGCCGGAAAGCCCAGCAACGCGGCGCCAGCTTCGCTGATGGCCACCCATCGGGGGTCGGGCAGGGGCTGGGCGGACAGCTCGGTGTAGAAGTCCGCGCCGAGCGCATGGAAGCGGTTGGCGCCAGCGAAGTTCGGCGGCGGCATTCGGTGACGGTTGTCGCAGCAAGCATGCACGCCAGTCTATCCAGCCGGCGCCGTGCCCAGGCCCGGCAGGGTCAAGTTCCGGCTCGCGGCCAGCGGCGCCTTGCGTCGCGAGCGCGACAGGAGTTGAGGGAAGTCCCTGAAAGGCGGGAGGAAGCAATGCGCTATCTGTCCCGGGCTCGTTACAACGATCAGGTTGCCAAAATGAAACTGCTGACCAAATGTTCGGCGTGCCTTGCCGATCGCCCTGGCGCTGGGGGCAAGTGCCCTCGTGGCGCAGGCCGAAACCGTCAAGATCGCCTTCATCGACCCGCTGTCCGGGCCCGTTCGCCAACGTCGGCCAGAACCAGCTGAAGAGCTGGCAGTTCGTCGCCGACTACTTCAACAAGAAGAATCCGGCCGGGCGTGAAGTTCGAGATCGTGCCCTTCGACAACAAGGGCTCGCCGCAGGAAAGCCTGAACATGCTGAAGGCGGCCATCGACCAGGGCATCCGCTACGTCGTGCAGGGCAACGGCTCGGGCGCCGCCGGCTGCCATCATGCGACGCGGTGCAACAAGTACAACGAGCGCAACCCGGGCAAGGAGGTGGTCTACCTGAACTACGCCGCGGTCGACCCCGCGCTGACGAACGAGAAGTGCAGCTTCTGGCACTTCCGCCTCGACGCCGACACCTCGATGAAGATGGAGGCGCTGACCAGCTTCATGAAGGACCAGCCGGAGATCAAGAAGGTCTACATCATCGGCCAGAACTACTCGCACGGCCAGCAGGTCTCGCAAGTACTTCAAGGAGGACATCGCGCGCAAGCGGCCCGACATCCAGATCGTCGGCGACGACCTGCACCCGATCGGCCAGGTCAAGGACTTCGCGCCCTACGTCGCCAAGATCAAGGCCATCGGGCGCCGACGCGGTCGTCACCGGCAACTGGGGCCAGGACCTGACGCTGCTGATCAAGGCCGCCAAGGACGCCGGGCTGAACGCCAACTTCTACACCTACTACGCCGGCGCCAGCGGCACGCCGACGGCGCTGGCCGCGGGCGTCGACGGCAAGGTGCGCGTGGTGGCCTACGCGCCACAACAACCATGCCGGGCGTCTGCCAGCAAGCTGCAGGACGAGTTCAAGAAGAAGTTCAACGACGACTGGTACACCACCGCACGACCTACAACGGCCTGGCGCTGCTGAGCGAGGCGCATGGCCAAGGCCAAGAGCACCGACCCGGTGAAGGTGGCGGCGGCGATGGAGGGCTGACGCTTCAAGAGCTTCACCGGCGAGGTCGAGATGCGCAAGACCGACCACCAGCTGCAGCAGCCGCTGTTCATCAGCGAGTGGGCGCAAGGCCGACGCCAAGCACCCCTACAGCGTCGAGAACACGGGCTACAACTTCCAGCTGGTGAAGGAGATCCCGGCCTACGTGGCGAGCACGCCGACCTCGCTGCCAGATGAAGCGGCCCTTGATCGCGTCGCCGGCGCACGGCGGCCCGAACGCGACGCAGCGCCGCTGCGCCGGCGCGCGGTCGTCGAGCCTGGTCGCAGGCCGCGCATCGGGCACTCCGCCATGGACGCTTCCTACCTGCTGATCTCGCTGCTGAACGGCCTGTCGGTCGGGCTGCTGCTGTTCATGCTGGCGTCGGGGCTGACGCTGATCTTCAGCATGATGGGCGTGCTGAATTTCGCCCACGCCAGCTTCTACATGCTGGGCGCCTATGTGGCCTATACGATCACGCAGCGTGCATCGGCTTCTGGCCGGCGCTGGTGCTGGCGCCGCTGCTGGTGGGCGCGCTGGGCGCGCTCTTCGAGCGCTACGCGCTGCGCCGGGTGCACAAGTTCGGCCACGTGCCCGAACTGCTGATCACCTTCGGCCTGAGCTACATCGTGCTCGAACTGGTGCAGCTGATCTGGGGCCGGTCAGGCGCTGGACTTCGCGCCGCCGGCGTCGCTGCGGGCCGCTGTTCACGATCGTGCGCATGCGCCGGTCCGCGCTGTCGCTTCGCCTGGGGCGAGACGCCTGCACGTGCTGCGGCCGCCGGCGGCGTGGTCTGCACGCCGTTCCCGGCCTTCCGCGCCTTCGGCATGGGCGTGGCGGTGCTGATGCTGGTCGGCGCTGTGGCTGCTGCTGACGCGCACCCGCATCGGCCTGGTGATCCAGGCCTCGCTGACCCATCCCGACAGTGGTCGAGGCGCTGGGCCACAACGTGCCGCGCGTGTTCATGCTGGTGTTCGGCGGCGGCACCGCGCTGGCGGCGCTGGCCGGCGTGATCGGCGGCGCGCTGCGCGTCACCGAGCCGTCGATGGCGCAGGCGGTCGGCGCCGATCGTGTTCGTGGTGATCGTGATCGGCGGCATGGGTTCGCTGGCCGGCGCCTTCGTCGCATCGTCGCTGCTGGGCGTGATCCAGAGCTTCGCCGTCGGCAGCGACCATTCGCATCGTCGATGGCCTGGCGCGCTGGGCATGGCGGTCACGCCGCGAGACCTTCGGCTACGCGCTGTGGAGCGTCAAGCTGCAGCCAGATCGCGGCCATCCTGCCGTACCTGCTGCTGGTGCTGATCCTGATCTTCCGGCCCAAGGGCCTGTTCGGCACGCGGGAGGGCGTGATGGCGTCGACACGGCGTCAGTTCCGGCGTCACGCACGGCTCGGACGGCCGCTGGGCTGATGTCTGGGGCGGCTACGCGCTGGTGATGGTGCTGGCGCCGCTGGTGTTCACGCAGCAGCCTGGCGCTGACGCATGCTGTCGCAGATGGGCATCGCCATCATCGCCTGCCTGGCCTTCAACATGCTGCTGGGGCAGGGCGGCATGCTGAGCTTCGGCCACGCGGTGTATTCGGGCCTGGGCGCGTTCTTCGCGATCCACGCGCTGAACCTGGTGTCGCGACGGCACGCTGGCGCTGCCGGTCAGCCTGATGCCGCTGGTCGGCGGCCTGGCGCGGCCTGTTCTTCGCCGCGCTGCTCGGCTACGTCACGACGCAAGAAGGCCGGCACGCCGTTCGCGATGATCACGCTGGGCATGGGCGAACTGGTGGCGGCGATGTCGCTGATGTTCCCCGGCTTCTTCGGCGGCGAGGGCGGCATCACCGGCAACCGCGTCGCCGGCCAGCCCTTCCTCGGCATCACCTTCGGGCCGCAGATCCAGCTGTACTACCTGATCGCCGTCTACACCTTCGTCTGCACCGCGGCTGATGTTCGCCTTCACGCGCACGCCGCTGGGCCGCATGCTCAATGCCGTGCGCGACAACCCCGAGCGCGTCGAGTTCGTCGGCTACAACACGCAGTGCGTGCGCTACTTCGCCTTCATCGACATCGGGCTTCTTCATGGGCATCGCCGGCGGGCTGGCGGCGCTGAACTTCGAGATCGTCACCGCCGAGGTGGTGGGCGCCGCTGCGTTCGGGCGGCTACCTGCTGTTCACCTTCCTCGGCGGCGCGACCTTCTTCTTCGGTCCGATCATCGGCGCGGTGCTGCTGGTGCTGGCGCTGGTGCTGCTGTCCGAACTGACGCAGGCCTGGCTGCTGTACCTGGGCCTGGTGTTCATCTTCATGGTGATGTACGCGCCGGGCGGCATCGCCAGCCTGATCATGATGAACGTGCGCGTGGCGCGTTCGGCAAGCTGCGGCCGCTGCTGCTGCCTGTACCTGGCGCTGGTCGTCGGCGGCGCCGGTCGTGCTGCTCGGCTGCCGGCGCGATGATCGAGATGGTCTACCACCTGCAGCTGAACCAGGCGCTCGGGCCCGAGATGAAGTTCCTGGGCGTGGCGCTGAACGCCAAGGGCGCTGCGACAGCTGGGTCGGCGCCGGCGTCGTGCTGCTGGTGGGCGTGCTGCTGTTCGAGATGCACGCCGGCGCAGTTCGCGCGCGCAGTGGAGCCGCATCCAGGAAGAGATCGAAGCCGAGATCAAGCGGCGCGAGGCGGCGGCATGACCCGGCCGCTACGCGCTCGAACTGCGCGACGTGCGCAAGAGCTTCGGCCGGACCGAGATCATCCGCGGCGCCAACCTGGCCGTGCAGCCGGGCGAGCGCGTGGCCGTGATCGGCCCCAACGGCGCCGGCAAGAGCACGCTGTTCAACCTGATCAGCGGCCGCTTCGGCAGCACCAGCGGCGACATCCTGCTGCACGGCAGCGCATCGACGGCCTGAAGCCCTACGAGATCAACCGCCTGCGGCCTGGCGCGCAGCTTCCAGGTCAGCAACCTGTTCACCCGCCTGTCGGTGTTCGAGAACCTGCGCTGCGCGGTGCTGTGGAGCCTGGGCTACCAGCTACGCGTTCTGGCGGTTCCTGGCCGACCTGCGACGACGCCAACGAGCGCGCCGAGGAGGTGCTGGCGATGATCAGGCTGGACCGCCGCCGCGACGTGCTGGCGATGAACCTGACCTACGCCGAGCAGCGCGCGCTGGAGATCGGCATCACCATCGCCGGCGGCGCCAGCGTGATCCTGCTCGACGAGCCGACCGCCGGCATGAGCCGCAGCGAGACCGCGCGTTTCGTCGAGCTGATCCGCGAGGTCACCGTCGGCAAGACGCTGCTGACGGTGGAGCACGACATGGGCGTGGTCTTCGGCCTGGCCGACCGGATCGCGGTGCTGGTCTACGGCGAGGTCATCGCCTTCGACGCGCCCGAGGCGGTGCGCGCCAACGCAGCGCGTCAAGGAGGCCTATCTGGGCTCGGTGCTGGCCGAGGCCGGCAGGCCGCCGACGGCGGGGCATTGAGATGCTGAAGCTCGAGCGACCTGCACGCGTTACTACGGCAAGAGCCACGTGCTGCATGGCGTGAACTTCGAGGTGCGCGCCGGGCGAGATCGTGGCGCTGCTCGGGCCGCAACGGCTCGGGCCGCTCGCACCACCGTCAAGGCCATCATGGGGCTGGTCGAAGGCACCGGCTCGGTGCAGCTGGAAGGGCGCAGAAGATGCTGGGCCGCAAGGCCTTCGAGATCGCGCACGCCGGCATCGGCTACGTGCCCGAGAACCGCGACATCTTTCCCACGCTGACCGTGCACCAGAACCTGCTGCTGGGCCAGCAAGGGCAGCGCGACAAGCCGGGCGCTGGTCCTTCGACGACATGTACGCGCTGTTCCCGCGCCTGAAGGAGCGGCAGCACACCGAAGCCGGCGTGCTGTCGGGCGGCGAGCAGCAGATGCTGACGCTGTGCCGCACGCTGATGGGCGACCCCGAGCTGATCATGATCGACGAGCCCACCGAAGGCCTGGCGCCGAAGATCGTCGAACTGGTGGCCGAGTACCTGCGCGAGCTGAAGCGCCGCGGCATCGCGCGTGCTGCTGGTCGAGCAGAAGCTGACCATCGCGCTGGAGGTGGCCGACCGCTGCCTGGTGATGGGCCATGGCCAGATCGTCTTCGAGGGCACGCCCGACGCACTGCGCGCCAATGCGGACATCCGCAAGGAGTGGCTCGAGGTGTAGGCTGTCACGCCTGGCGGCAGCAGCGAGCCGACCCTGACGGCTGTCGCTGTCGTTACAGCGCCTCGGGTGTCGCGGCACCTAAATCGCACGAGCGTTCGATTCTTTCGGCAAGCCGAGGAGACTGCCATGGGCGCCAGCTACGAAGTCCGCGGCAACGTTGCCGTCATCACGCTGGACAACCCGCCGGTCAATGGCCTGGGCTACGACACGCGGCGTGCCATCGCCGACGGCGTCGACAGGGCGAATGGCCGATGCCGCGGTCAAGGCCATCGTGGTCACCGGCGCCGGCAAGGCCTTTTCCGGCGGCGCCGACATCCGCGAATTCGGCAGCCCGAAGGCGCTTGGCCGAGCCCAACCTGCTGAGCCTGATCAAGCAGCTGGAAGACAGTGCCAAGCCGGTGGTTGCCGCGATGCACGGCGTGTGCATGGGCGGCGGGCTGGAACTGGCGCTGGGCTGCCACTATCGCGTCGCCGCGCCCGGCACGCGGTGGCGCTGCCCGAGGTCAAGATCGGCCTGGTGCCCGGTGCCGGCGGCACGCAACGGCTGCCGCGCGTGCTCGGCGTGGAGACCGCGCTGAACATGATCGTCAGCGGCGAGCCGGTGAAGAGCGAAGTGCTCGCCGCGATGCCGGGCCAGAAGCTGTTCGAAAAGATCGTCGACGGCGACCTGATGGCCGGTGCGCGCTGCGCCTTTGCCGCCGAAGTGGCCGAACAGGCGCACCGCTGCCGCTGGTGCGCGACCTGAAGGCCGAGCACCCGAATCCCGACGCCTACTTCGCCTTCGCGCGCAACATGGTGCGGCGCATGGCGAAGAACTTCCCGGCGCCGGCGAAGTGCGTCGATTGCGTCGAGGCCGCGGTGAAGATGAAGCTTCGACGACGGCATGCGTGTCGAACGCGAGATCTTCCTCGCACTGATGATGACGCCCGAGAGCAAGGCGCTGCGCCACGCCTTCTTCGGCGAGCGCGCCGCCAGCAAGATCCCCGACGTGCCCGAGGACACGCCGCAGCGCAAGATCGAGAAGGTGGCCGTCATCGGCGCCGGCACGATGGGCGGTGGCATCGCCATGAACTTCCTCAACGCCGGCATCCCCGTCGATGATGCTGGAGATGAAGCAGGAGGCGCTGGACAAGCGGCGTCGGCGACGATCCGCAAGAACTACGAGGCGCAGGTCAAGAAGGGCAAGCTGAAGCAGGACAAGCTCGACAGGGCGCATGGCGCTGCTGACGCACCACGCTGAACTACGCCGACATCGAGGACGCCGACATGGTGATCGAGGCGGTGTTCGAGGAAATGGGCGTCAAGGAGAAGGTCTTCAAGACGCTGGACGAGGTGATGAAGCCCGGCGCCATCCTGGCCAGCAACACCAGCACGCTCGACGTGAACAAGATCGCATCGTTCACCAAGCGGCCGCAGGACGTGGTCGGCATGCACTTCTTCAGCCCGGCCAACGTGATGAAGCTGCTGGAAGTGGTGCGCGGCGAGAAGACCGCCAAGGACGTGCTGGCCACGGTGATGTCGGTCGCCAAGCAAGATCAAGAAGACGGCCGTGGTCTCGGGCGTGTGCGACGGCTTCATCGGCAACCGCATGATCGAACAGTACTCGCCGCCAGGCCGGTTACCTGCTGGACGAAGGCTGCACACCGCAACAGGTGGACAAGGCGATCGAGAAGTTCGGCTTCGCGATGGGGCCGTTCCGAATGGGCGACCTGGCCGGCAACGACATCGGTTGGGCGATCCGCAAGCGCCGTGCCGTCGAAAAGCCCGACGTGCGCTACAGCAAGACGGCGGATTTGCTGTGCGAAATGGGCCGTTACGGCCAGAAGACGGGCGCCGGCTGGTACGACTACAAGGCAGGCAACCGCAACCCGATCCCCAACGCCGACGTGCAGGCAATGATCGAGAAGTACCGCACCGAAAAGGGCATCAAGGCGCGCAAGATCGCCGACGACGAGATCGTGCACCGGCTGGTCTACGCGCTGGTGAACGAAGGCGCCAGGATCCTCGAGGAAGGCATCGCCAGCAAGGCCAGCGACATCGACATGGTCTATCTCACCGGCTACGGCTTCCCGCTTTATCGCGGCGGGCCGATGTGTTATGCCGACACCCAGGGGCTGTTCAACGTGGTGCAGGCGATGAGGCGCTTTGCCGCGAATCCGCTGGATGACGCGACGTTCTGGCAGCCGGCGCCGCTGCTGGCCAAGCTGGCGGCTGAAGGCAAGACCTTCACTTGATGCATCGACGATGAAGTGGGTTCTCAAGGGCCTGGTCGCGCTGCTGGCGCTGATCGGGCTGTTGGTGGTTGTGCTGGCACTGAACACCTGGCGCCAGGGCTCGCGGCAGATCGATGTGCCGCCCCTGCAACCCATCGCGGTCGACGAGAAGGCTGCGGCCGCATCGCTGGCGGTGGCGGTCCGTGCGAAGACGGTGTCGTCGCTGGGCGACGCGGCGCTCAACGCCGACCAGTTCGAAGCCCTGCACGCGCATTTGCAGGCGCGCTACCCGAAGCTGCATGCGGCGCTGACGCGCGAAGTCGTGGGCGGCTTGAGCCTGCTCTACACCTGGCCGGGCAGTGACCCATCGGCCAAGGGCATCGTGCTGATGGCGCACCAGGACGTGGTGCCGATCGCGCCGGGGACGGAGATCACGCTGGCAAACCGAGCCTTTCGCCGGCAACCTCAAGGACGGCTTCGTGTGGGGTCGCGGCTCGTGGGACGACAAGGCCAACCTGATCGCGCAGATGGAAGCGGTGGAGATGCTCGTGGCTTCGGGTTTCAAGCCCAGGCGCACGATCTACCTGGCCTTCGGGGCCGACGAGGAAGTCGGTGGCCGGCGTGGCGCCAAGGCCATCGCCGACTTGCTGAAGCAGCGCGGCGCCAAACTCGATTTCGTCATCGACGAAGGGCTGCTGATCACCGAGGGTGTGCTGGCAGGGTTGAAGCCGGCGGCGGCCATCATCGGCATTGCCGAGAAGGGCTACGTATCGCTGGAGCTCAGCGTGACGGCGCCAGCCCGGGCATTCGTCGATTCCGCCGCCCAAGGGCACCAGCGCCATCGCCATGATGAGCGCCGCGCTGACGCAGCTCGACGACCAGCAACTGCCGGCCAGCATCCGCGGCGTGGCGCGCGAGATGTTCCAGACCGTGGCGCCGGAGATGACCGGCTTCAGCCGTGTCGCGCTGTCGAATCTGTGGCTGTTCGGCCCCATCGTGCAAAAGCAGCTCGAAGCCGGCGCCAGCACCAACGCCATGCTGCGCACCACCACCGCACTGACCATCGTCAACGCCGGCAACAAGGACAACGTGCTGCCCGGGCTGGCCGAGGCCACCGTCAACTACCGGCTGCTGCCGGGCGACACGCAGGCCACGGTGCTGGAACACGCCAGGCAGGCCATCGGCAACGACAAGGTGACGCTGAAGGTGCGCACCGCGGCCGAGGCGTCGAAGGTCGCGCCGACCGACAGTGCCTCGTACAAGCTGATCGAGCGCACCGTGCGCGAGCTGTTCCCCGGCACCATCGTCGCGCCGGGGCTGATGGTCGGCGGCACCGACTCGAAGCACTTCGAGGAATTGAGCGACCACATCTACAAGTTTTTGCCGGTGCGCGCCAAGCCCGAAGACCTGGCGCGCTTCCATGGCACCAACGAGCGCATCGCCGTCACCAACCTGTCCGAACTCGTCCGCTTCTACCATCGCCTTCTCAGCCAGGGCGCGGCTTGAGCGCCTGCCACCTCTGCCACTCTCATCCCGAGGACCCACCATGACCCAAGCCGTGATCGTTTCCACCGCCCGCACGCCCCTGGCCAAGAGCTTCAAGGGCGCCTTCAACATGACGCATGGCGCGACCTTGGGCGGTTTCGCCATCAAGGCCGCGGTCGAGCGCGCCGGCATCGACCCGGCCGCCGTCGACGATGTGCTGATGGGCTGCGCCAACCCGGAAGGCGCCACCGGCGCCAACATCGCGCGCCAGGCCGCGCTGCGTGCCGGACTGCCGATCAGCGTCGGCGGCGCCACCGTGAACCGCTTTTGCTCCAGCGGGCTGCAGACCATCGCGATGGCGGCACAACGCATCATCGCCGGCGAGAGCGATAGCCTGGTGGCCGGCGGCGTGGAGAGCATCTCCTGCGTGCAGCAGCGACATGAACCGCCACATGATCGCCGACAGCTGGCTGGTGGAACACAAGCCGGCGATCTACATGTAGATGCTGGAAACCGCCGAAACCGTGGCCAAGCGCTACAACATCCCGAAGCAGCGCATGGACGAGTACGGTGCGGGCAGCCAGCAAAAGGCCTGCGCCGCGCAGGAAGCCGGCAAGTTCAACGACGAGATGGTCAGCTGCACCGTCACCGCCGGCGTGGCCGATGCGCAGCTGGGCATCCGCACCAAGGAAGTGACGATCAGCGCCGACGAGGGCCTGCGCCCCGGCACCACCTACGACGGCATCAAGGACATTCGTTCGGCGTTGCCTGGCGGCGTCATCACCGCCGGCAATGCCAGCCAGTTCAGCGACGGCGCGGGTGCCTGCGTGCTGGTCAGCGACACCTATGCGCAGCAGAAGGGCCTGAAGCCGCTGGGCCGCTTCCTTGGCTTCGCGGTGGCCGGCTGCGAACCCGACGAGATGGGCATCGGGCCGGTATTCGCCGTGCCCAAGGTGCTGAAGCGCCTGGGCCTGAAGGTGGAAGACATCGACCTGTGGGAACTGAACGAGGCCTTCGCGGTGCAGGTGCTGTACTGCGCCGACAAGCTGGGCATCCCGATGGACCGGCTCAACGTCAACGGCGGCGCGATCGCGGTCGGCCACCCCTACGGTGTCAGCGGCCAGCGCCTGACCGGCCACGCGCTGATCGAAGGCAAGCGCCGCGGCGCGAAGAAGGTGGTGGTCACGATGTGCGTCGGCGGCGGCATGGGCGCCGCCGGCGTGTTCGAGGTGCTTTGAGTGGCCGGCGACGTCCTGCGCACGCCCGACGAGCGCTTCGCGAAGCTGCCCGGCTTTCCGTACGCGGCGCACTACGCCGAGATCGATGGCCTGCGCATGCACTATGTGGACGAGGGTCCGCGCGACGCCAAGGTGGTCGCGTTGTGCCTGCACGGCGAGCCCAGCTGGGCCTACCTGTATCGCAAGATGATCCCCGTGTTCACCGCTGCGGGCTTGCGCGTCGTGGCGCCCGACTGGTTCGGCTTCGGCCGCTCCGACAAGCCCGAGGACGACGCCTGGTACAGCTTCGAGCGCCACCGCGCAAGCATGCTGCAGCTGTCGACCGGCTCGATCTGCGCAACGTGATGCTGGTGGTGCAGGACTGGGGTGGCCTGCTCGGCCTGACCTTGCCGCTGCATCAAGGCGAGCGCTACACCCGGCTTCTGGTGATGAACACAGGGTTGGGGCTGGGCACGGTGACGGATGGCTTCAAGCAGTGGCGCGCCTACTGCAATACCCAGCCGGACCTGGCGGTCGGCAAGCTGATCGCCCGCGGCACACCCGGCATGACGGCCGAGGAGATGGCGGCCTACGACGCGCCGTTCCCCGACCAGCGCTACAAGGCCGGGGTGCGCGCGTTTCCGAACCTGGTTCCCGACAACGCGGCCGCGCCGGGTGCGGCGCTCAGTGCGAGGCGGCGAAGTTCTGGTCAGAGATTTGGGCCGGCGACAGCTTCATGGCCATCGGCATGACCGATCCGGTGCTCGGCCCGGCGGCGATGCGCTCGCTGCGCAAGATCATCAAGGGCTGCGCCGAGCCGATGGAAGTGGCGGATGGCGGCCACTTCGTGCAGGAACGCGGCGGGCCGATAGCCGAGG
Organism: uncultured beta proteobacterium; assembly: GCA_963837675.1. Classification (GTDB taxonomy): domain Bacteria; phylum Pseudomonadota; class Gammaproteobacteria; order Burkholderiales; family Burkholderiaceae_C; genus Rubrivivax. The sequence continues at coordinate 120,032 of CAWIOH010000024.1, forward strand.
CCGCGCTGCGTCACTTCAAGCTGGCCTGAGGCACGCGTGGCGGCGCGGTGCCGCGCGGCTTGCCCAGAACACATCACCATGCGCCAAACCCTCGACTTCCTGCTGAACGACTGGCTCGGCGTGGCTTCGCTGCTGCAGCGGCCGCGTTTCGCGGAGCATTCACTCGAGACCTTCGCCTCGGTGCTCGAGACCTGCGAACGCATCGCGCGCGAAAGGTATGCGCCGTTCAACCGCCTCGGTGATGCGCAGGAGCCGCGCTTCGACGGCGAGAAGGTCCATCTGCCGAAGGCCACGCACGAGGCGCTCGCCGCCTATGTCGAATCGGGCATGCTCGCCGCCGCGCAGGACTACGAACATCGGCGGCATGCAACTGCCGTGCGTCATCGAAATGGCGGCCAACGCCTTCTTCACCAAGGCCAGCGTGGCCATGGGTGGCTATGCGATGCTGACCAGCGGCAACGCCAACCTGTTGATGGCGCATGGCACACCGGCGCAGCGCGAGGTGTTCGCGAAGAAGGAGTTTGCCGGCCGCTGGTTCGGCACCATGTGCCTGAGCGAGCCGCAGGCCGGTTCGTCGTTGAGCGACGTGGCGACGCGCGCCGCGCCCGATGGTGACGGCTTCGAGGCCGATCCGCTGGGGCCGCGCTATCGCCTGCAGGGGCAACAAGATGTGGATCTCGGCCGGCGAGCACGAAATCACCGAAAACATCGTGCACCTGGTGCTGGCCAAGATTGCCAAGGCCGACGGCAGCTTGGTGCCTGGCACGCGCGGCATTTCGCTGTTCATCGTGCCGAAGAAGATGGTCAACGCCGACGGCGAATTGACTGGCGAGCGCAACGACGTGGCACTGGCCGGGCTGAACCACAAGCTCGGCTACCACGCCACCATCAACACGCTGCTGAATTTCGGCGAAGGCAAGTTCAAACCCGGTCGGCCGTCCCGGTGCCGTCGGCTACCTGGTCGGCAACCCCGGCGAGGGATTGCGCTGCATGTTCCACATGATGAACGAGGCGCGCATCGGCGTCGGTCTGGGTGCGGTGATGCTCGGTTACGCGGGCTACGAGGCCAGCCTGGACTACGCGCGGCAGCGTCCGCAGGGCCGGCCCATCGGGGTAGCGGCAAGGACGCCGACGCAGCCCCAGGTGCCGATCATCGGCACGCCGACGTGCAGCGCATGCTGCTGGCGCAGAAGAGTTACGTCGAAGGCGGCCTGGCGCTGAGCTGTATTGCGCACGCCTGGTCGACGAGTCGCATACCGGCGACGAGCGCCAGCGGCGGCGAGGCCGGCACGCTGCTCGAGGTGCTGACGCCGATCGCCAAGAGCTGGCCCAGCGAATGGTGCCTGGAGGCCAACTAGCTGGCGATCCAGGTGCTCGGCGGCTACGGCTACACCCGCGATTTCTGGTCGAGCAGTACTGGCGCGACAACCGACTGAACATGATCCACGAGGGCACGCACGGCATCCAGGCGCTGGACCTGCTGGGCCGCAAGGTGGTGATGCACGGTGGTGCGGGCCTCGATCTGCTGGCCGGCGGGTGGGGTCCACGCTGGACGCGCCGCGCTGTCGCCGGGCCTGGCCGCGCCGGCGCGGCAGTTGCGCACGGCCTGCAGCGCTGGGCGCGGCGACCCGCGCGGCCTGGAGCCACCGGCGTGCCCGAGGACGCGCTGGCCAATGCCACACCGTACCTGCAGGCCTTCGGGCACGTCGTGCTGGCCTGGCTTTGGCTGGACGTGGCGCGGGTGTGTTGCGGCCACGATGCCGGCCCGATGCGCTGCGCCAGGGCAAACTGGCGGCGATGCGCTACTTCTTCGCCTACGAACTGCCGAAGATCGACGCCTGGCTGCGGGTGGTCGCCGCCGCGCAGCCGCTGTGCCGCGACGATGCCCGACGATGGTTCTGAGCATGAACAGCGCAAGATCGACAAGATCTGGATCTGGGTGCTGATCTACGCCGGGCCTGCTGATCTTCGGCCTGGGCGTGTTCGTGCGGCGAGCGACAGCGGCCTGGGCTGGACGCTGATGATCGGGGGCGGCGTGCTGGTGTGCTGGGCGCCGCGCTGGTGGTGCTGCGCTCGCGCATGCCGCCCGATAGCTGAACGCCCCTGCACGAGACCCTTGCCCGGCCTGACCCGAACGCACCGCAATCCCCGCGCAGCCTGGCTGCTGAACAGAATCAAGACAGGAGACACCATGGGCACCCCGATCGACAAGCTTTTCGACCTCAGCGGCCAGGCGGCGCTGGTCACCGGTGGCTCGCGCGGCCTGGGTCTGCAGATCGCCGAAGCGCTGGGCGAAGCCGGCGCCAAGATCATGCTCGTCGTCCGCAAGGCCGCCGACCTGGAAGAGGCGGCGGCCGAGCTCGCGGCGCAAGCGGCATCGACACCCGCTGGATCGCCGCCGACGCCAGCGACCCGGCGGACGATGAAGAAGGTCTGTCGGCGAGACGATGCAGCGCCTGGGCCGCGTCGACATCCTCGTCAACAACGCCGGCGCCACCTGGGGCGCGCCGGCCGAGGACTATCCGCTCGAGGCCTGGGACAAGGTGATGAACCTGAACATCCGCAGCCTGTTCCTGTTCGCGCAGGCGGTGGGCAAGGCCAGCATGATTCCGCACAAGCACGGCCGCATCATCAACATCGCATCGATCGCCGGGCTCGGCGGGCGAATCGAAGCCAAGTTCATCGCCTACGGCACCAGCAAGGGCGCGGTGGTCAACTTCACGCGCACGCTGGCCGGCGAATGGGGCGCCCTACGGCATCACCGTCAATGCGCTCGCGCCGGGCTTCTTCCCGAGCAAGATGACCAAGGGCGTGCTCGCCCAACTGGGCGTGGACAAGCTGGCCGCCAACGCGCCGCTGCAGCCGCCTCGGCGACGACGACGACCTGAAGGGCGCGGCGTTGCTGTTCGCCAGCGCCGCGGGCAAGCACATCACCGGGCAGATCCTGGCGGTGGACGGCGGCGTCAGTGCGGTGCATGGTGGCGGTTGATGAAACATGGCCAATGAATTCCCGCTCGCGCATCCCCTGCCGTTTGTGGAACTGCTGGGCGCGGAGCTGCTGGCGTTTCGATGCGGGCGTCAGCCGAGATGCGCGTGACCTGCGCGAGAGCTGAGCAACAGCTGGGCCGTGGCGCATGGCGGGTGCTGATGACGCTGCTCGACGTGGCCATGGCACATGCCGCACGCAGCACGCAAACCGGGCGAAGGCCGGACACGCCGGCATGGTGACCATCGAGATGAAGACCACCTTCATGCGCCCGGCCGAGGGGCCGGCTGTGCGACGGGCCGCTGCTGCATCGCAGCTGCACCCTGGCCTTCATCGAGGCCAGCGTCGTCAACGAAGCCGGCGAGCGCTGGCGCATGCCACCGGCACCTTCAAGTATCTGTCGGGGCTGCCCAGCGGCGCGGGCCCGGCCGCTCCAGCACGACAGCCCCCGACAAGGAGGGTCGCATGAGCATGATGAACAAACAATCGACCTGGTGTCGCGCCCCGCCGGCGAGGCCGAGCCCGCCAATTTCCGCTGGTCGAAGTGCCGATACGCCCGACTGCGGACGGCCAGGTGCTGGTGCGCAACCATACCTGAGCCTGGACCCGTACATGCGCGGGCGCATGAACGACATGAAGAGCTATGCCGCGCCTCAACCGCTGGGCGAACCGATGGTCGGCGGCACCGTGGGCGAGGTGGTGGAGTCGACGCCACGATGGCTTCAAGGCGGGCGACAACGTCGTCGGCATGGGCGGCTGGCAGGAGTACACCGTGATCGACGCCCGCACGCCGGCATGTGCGCAAAGTGGACGCGACGCACGTGCCGCTGTCGGCCTACCTGGGCGCGGTCGGCATGCCCGGCGTCACGGCCTGGGTCGGGCTGAATCACCATCATCGAGCCCAAGGCCGGCGAAACCATCGTCGTCAGCGCGGCCAGCGGTGCCGTCGGCAGCGTCGTCGGGCAACTGGCCAAGGCCAAGGGCTGCCGCGCCGTGGGTCTGGCCGGCGGGCCGGACAAATGCAAGGCGGTGGTCGAGGAATTCGGCTTCGATGCCTGCATCGACTACAAGCAGCATCCCGACCTGAAGTCGCTGGCGGCGGCCCTGAAGGACGCCTGCCCGAAGGGCATCGACGGCTACTTCGAAAACGTCGGCGGCATCACGCTGGACGCGGTCCTGCTGCGCGCCAATGCGTTCTCGCGCATCGCCATGTGCGGCATGATTTCCGGCTACAACGGCGAGCCGATCCCGCTGCAGAACCCGTCGCTGATCCTGATCAACCGCATGAAGGTGCAGGGCTTCATCGTCAGCGAGCACATGCAGCATTGGCCGGCGGCGCTGAAGGAACTCGGCACCGGCGTGGCCAGCGGCAAGCTGAAGTACCGCGAGACCGTGGCGCCCAGCATCGAAGCTGCACCCGAGGCCTTCATCGGCCTGCTCAAGGGCCGCAACTTCGGCAAGCAACTGGTCAAGTTGATCTGAGACGAGGCGCGGCGTGCGCTGGTCATGGACACGCTTCGACCACCTGGGCGTGCACGGCCTGTATGACGTGCTGGCGCTGCGCTGCCGCGTCTTCGTTCTGGAGCAGGGCGCCTTTCTCGACCCGGACGGTGTCGATCCGCAGTGCTGGCACCTTGGCGGGCGGGATGAGCAGGGCCTGCTGGTGGCCTATCTGCGCGCCGTCGATCCCGGGGTGAAGTACGCCGAGCCGTCGATCGGCCGCGTCGTCACTGCGCCCGAGCGTCGCGGCACCGGCCTCGGTCGCGCACTGATGCACGAAGGCCTGGCGCGCTGTGCGCAGCAATGGCCCGGCCAAACGCTGCGCATCAGCGCACAGTCGCGGCTGCGGCGCTTCTACGAGGCGCTGGGCTTCGAAGGCGCTTCCGACGACTACCTGGAGGACAACATGCCGCATCTGCAGATGACACGGAGGCCGGGATGAACAGCACGCATGAAGTCTTCAACCAGAGCACGCCGCTGACGGACAGCAATCTGTTCGAGGCCAACCTGCCGTTGCGCGAAGCCCTGCAGCGCTGGCATCCGGGCTTCGACGGCGCGCGTTTCGTGGCCATGGGCGCCGAGCTGGGCAGCGCTGCGATGCAGACCCACGCGCGGCTGGCCAACTTGCATTCGCCCACGCTGCATGCACACGACCGCTTCGGCCATCGTGTCGATCAGGTCGAGTTTCACCCCAGCTACCACGCGCTGATGGCCAGCGCGCTGCGCCACAAGCTGCATGCCACGCCCTGGGGCGAAGGGCCGGGCGCGCACATCGAACGCGCCGCCGGGTTCATGCTTTTCACCGAACTCGAGCCGTCGGTGCTGTGCCCGGTGTCGATGAGCTACGCCGTCACGCCGGCGCTGCGCGGCCAGGGCCCGTTGTTCGATGACTGGTGGCCCAAGCTGGCGGCCACGCAGTACGACGCGCGCTTCCTGCCTTTCGATCGGAAGTCAGCCGTGACCATGGGCATGGGCATGACCGAAAAGCAAGGTGGCTCCGACGTGCGCGCCAACACCACGCGCGCCGCCTTCGTCGCCGACGATGCCTGGGGCAAGCGCCATCGGCTCACCGGCCACAAGTGGTTCATGTCGGCGCCGATGTGCGACGCCTTCCTGGTGCTGGCACAGACCGACGCGGGCCTGGGCTGCTTCTTCCTGCCGCGCCTGCTGCCCGACGGCAGCGTCAATGCGGTGCAGATCCAGCGGCTGAAGCACAAGCTCGGCAACCACGCCAATGCCAGCTCGGAGGTCGAGTTCAACGACGCCACGGCGTGGCTGGTCGGGCCCGATGGCCGAGGGGTCGCGCAGATTCTGGAGATGGGCGCGATGACCCGGCTGGATTGTGCGCTCGGCACCGCGGGGCTGATGCGCGGCGCGCTGTCGCTGGCATTGCACCACGGCGCCCAGCGCAAGGCCTTCGGCAAGCGCCTGATCGAGCAGCCGATGATGCGCAACGTGCTCGCCGATCTGGCGCTGGAGAGCGAGGCCGCCACACTGCTGGCGCTGCGTCTGGCCGCCGCCGTAGACCGCAGCGAGCATGCCGCCACGCGCAGCGACCACGAACTGCTGATGCGCCGTTTGCTGACGCCGATCGCCAAGTTCTGGGTCTGCAAGCGCGGCAGCCACTTCGCCCAGGAAGCCATGGAATGCCTGGGCGGCAATGGTTATGTCGAAGCCGACGGCGAAGGCGTGATGGCGCGCATCTACCGCGAGATGCCGCTCAACTCCATCTGGGAAGGTGCTGCCAACATCCAGGCGCTGGACCTGCTGCGCGTGCTCAAGGGCCGTGCGGTCGAAGACGCGCTGATGCAGGAGACGGCCGCCGCGCGCGCCGCGCACCCGGCCGTCGAGCGCGCCGCGGCGCGCGTGTCGGCCGCCATCCATGAAGCCGCCGACGAGGCGCAAGCGCGGCGTCTGGCGCGCAAGATTGCGCTGCTGCTGCAAGCCGCATTGATGCTGCCCAGCGGTGACGCGGTGTTCTCGGCCTTCTGCGCATCGCGGCTCGACGGCACGACCGACATCTTCGGCCTGCTGCCGGGCGGCACCGATCTGAACGCCATCGTGCGGCGCGCCCTGCCGCCGACGCAATGAAAGGACGTCGATGAACCCATCTCAACCGATCCTGCACCACTACGGCAATTCGCCGTTCTCGGAGAAGGTGCGCCTGGTGCTCGGCATGAAGCGCCTGCATTGGCACAGCGTGACGGTGCCGGTCATGATGCCCAAGCCGGACGTGGTGGCGCTGACCGGCGGCTATCGGCGCACGCCGTTCATGCAGATCGGTGGCGACATCTATTGCGACAGCGCGCTGATGTGCCGCGTCATCGACCGGCTGCAGCCCGAGCCGGCGCTGTACCCCGAGCAGATCGGCGCCGTCGCCCACATCACCGCGCAATGGGCCGACAGCGCGCTGTTCTGGGTGGCGGTGCCGATGACGATCCAGGTGGGTGGGCCGGCCGGCATCCTGCCCGACACATCGATGGAGTTCATGAAAGCCTTCGCTGCCGACCGTGCCGCGATGTCGGCTGGCGTGCGCCGTGCCGGTGTGCACGATGCGCGCGCGATGCTGGCCAACTACCTGGGCTGGCTGGAGCAGCAGTTGAGCGATGGCCGACCCTTCCTGCTCGGCAGCCTGGCCTGCATCGCCGACTTCGCCGTCGTGCAGTCCACCTGGTTCATGCAACTGTCGGCGCGCGTCGCGCCGATGCTGGCGTCCTATCCCAAACTTCGCGAATGGCACGACCGCATGATCGCTTTCGGTCATGGCCAGTCGACCGAGCTGTCGAGTACCGAAGCCCTGGCCATCGCGGCGGCCGCGCCGGGCTACGCGCCCTGCGGCGTCGATGCCTCGCTGGGATTCGAAGCCGGCGCCGAGGTCACGGTGAACGCCCTCGACTACGGCGCCGATCCAGTGGCCGGCCGGCTGGTCGGTCTGAGCGTGGAGGAGTCGGTGATCGAAAGGGTGGACGACAGGGCAGGGCGCGTGCACGTGCACTTCCCGCGCATCGGCTTTCAGATCAAGGCGGCCTGACGACAGCGCAGGACCCTGCGCTTTCAGCAACCCAGCTTCAGGGCCTGCAGCGGCAGTCCGCTGTCGGCATCGAGAACCACGAGGTTCAACTCGCGCGGATGGCGCGCATCGGCCGCGGTGTCGGGGCTGAAATTCAGCGTCGCCGGCTGGCCGGGCACCGCCTTCCAGGCGGCTACCGGCTGGTATTCGCGCACCACAAAATCATGGGTCAGCGTGGCGCCTTCGTTCTCGCCGGCCTTGACCGCTGTCTGGTGGCCGTTTTCGGTGAGCACCCAATACGCCGCCAAGCGCGGTGGCGCGCCGGGCTCGGGCTGCACCAACGCCTGGTAGTTGCTGCCGTCACGCGACAGGCTCAGTTTCACGGTGGCACGGCGTTCGCCGGCCCCCGGCAGCGGCCGGCCGTACCAGCGCGGTTCGTCGCCGCCGTCGAGCACGACCTGCGGCGTGTAGCTGTAGCGCGCACCGTTGATGCGCTGCTGTTCGGCCTGGCGCTGCGTGTAGACCGGGCTGGCAAAGCGGTCCTTCCAGCCCAGCCGATCCCAGTAGCTGACGTGGAAGGCCAGCGCCACCACTTCCGGTTGGCCCTTGAGCTTGGACAGCCAGCGGTCTGCCGGCGGGCAGGAGCTGCAGCCTTCCGAGGTGTAGAGCTCGACCACATGGGCGGCCCGGGCGCCGGACTTCGCCGAGCAGATTTCGGCGGCCGGCGCGGCCAGCGGCAGGGCCAGGGTGACCCAGGCGATGAGGCGCAGCAAGTGATGAAGCATCGACGACTCCTGGCAGCGGCGGCGTGTGCCGCACCTGGGTCGGCGCCACGCCTGCCTGCCTTACAGTGTGCCTCGATGAAGAGCCATGCCCGGCCCCGATGAGCACAGCGCTGGTGGCGGTGATCGGCGGCGGCCCGGCCGGCCTGATGGCGGCCGAGGTGCTTGCCGCAGGGGGCGCCAGCGTGGACCTGTACGAGCGCATGCCCAGCGTCGGGCGCAAGTTCCTGCTCGCCGGCAAGGGTGGGCTGAACCTGACGCACGGCGAGCCCTTCGAGGCTTTCGTCGCGCGTTATGCCGAACGCCAGGCCGAGATGCAAGCGCTGCTCGAAGCCTTCACGCCGGCCATGCAGCGCGACTGGGCCGCGGGACTGGGCATCGAGACCGTTGTCGGCAGCTCGGGCCGCGTGTTTCCGCGTGACATGAAGGCCGCGCCGCTGCTGCGCGCCTGGCTGCAGCGGCTGCGCCGCCAGGGCCTGCGGCTGCACATGCGCCACCACTGGCTGGGCTGGGCCGAGGACGAGGCCGCTGCGCAGTCCATGCGTTTCGATACGCCGCACGGCGAGGTCGCGAGACTCGCCGACGCCTGGGTGCTGGCGCTGGGCGGTGGCAGTTGGTCACGCCTCGGGTCCGACGGTGCGTGGGTGCAGCCGTTGCGCGCGCGCGGCGCCGAGGTGACACCGCTGCGCCCGGCCAATTGCGGCTTTGTGGTGGCCGGGCGCGACGGCAACGGCTGGACCGCGCATTTTGTCGATCGCCACGCCGGCCAGCCGCTGAAGACAGTGGCCCTGATGCTTGAAGACGGCGGCACCCATGCTTGGCGCCAACTCGGTGAGTGCGTGGTCAGTGACTACGGCATCGAAGGCAGTCTGGTGTATGCCGCGTCGGCGCGGTTGCGTCGGCGCATCCAGGCCGATGGCCAGGCCACGCTGCTGCTGGACCTGCTGCCGGCACGCAGCCTGCCTTGGGTGGCGGCCGAGCTGGCGCATCCGCGCGGCGCCCGCTCGTTGTCCACGCACCTGAAAAGCCGTCTCGGCCTGCAAGGCGTCAAGGCGGCGCTGCTGCACGAACTGCTGTCGCGCGAGGTGCTGACCGATACGACGCAGCTCGCTCGGGCCATCAAGGCGCTGCCGTTGCGGCTGCTGGCGCCGCGGCCCCTGGACGAGGCCATCAGCACCGCCGGCGGCGTGCGCTTCGAGGCGCTCGATGCATCGCTGATGTTGCGGGCGTTGCCGGGGCTGTTCTGCGCAGGCGAGATGCTCGACTGGGAGGCGCCGACCGGTGGCTACCTGCTCAGCGGCTGCCTGGCCAGCGGCCGCGCCGCAGGCGCTGGCGTGCTGGCCTGGCTGGGGCGCCCGAGGTCATAGCGCCATCTCGCGCGTGCCCTGGAACAGCGCCTCGCTGAACTCGATCGAGCGTGGGCCTTCGTCGGCAATGGCCCAGCGCGCCAGGGCCTTGGCCGACATCGGCTTGGCAAAGAGGAAGCCTTGCAACTCGTCGCAACCCAGCGTGCGCAGGATCTGGAACTGCGCCTCCGTCTCCACCCCTTCGGCCACGACCTTCAGGTTCAATGCGCGCGCCAGTTGCACCACCGCCCCGGCGATCGCACGTGCCTCTTCACTCTGTTCCAGGTCGAGCACGAAGGCGCGGTCGATCTTCAGCTCGCCAGCCGGGAGTTTGCGCAGGTAGGCCAGGCTGGAATAGCCCGAGCCGAAGTCATCGATCGAGATGTGCACGCCCACCGCCGCCAGCTCCTTGAAGAACTGCATCGTGGCCTCGGTGTTCTCCATGGCCACCGATTCGGTGATCTCGCAGGTCAGCAAGTCGGGGTTGATCTGGTGCTTGCGCAGCGCGTCGGCCACGCGCTGCGGCAAGTCGGCCTGGTGCAGCTGGTGCGCGCTCAGGTTCACCGCCACGCGCATGCGCAGCCCCTGGTCGCGCCACACGCGCGCCTGGCGACAGGCTTCGTCGATGACCCAGGCGCCGATGGCGTTGATCAGGCCGCTGCGTTCGGCCAACGGGACGAAGACCGTCGGGCTGATCATGCCGCGCTGCGGATGGTGCCAGCGCAGCAGCGCCTCGGCTCCGGTGATCTGCGCGCTGGGTGCGTGGATCTTCGGCTGGAAGTACAGCTCGAACTGATCCCGCGCCAGCGCCAGACGCAGGTCACGCAGCAGCTCGGCCTGGTCGCGCGAATCGACCATCATGCGCGAGTCGAAGAAGGAATAGGTGGCCCCGCCGGCATGCTTCGACGCGCGCATGGCCACGCTGGCGTGCTTGATCAGCGTCGACACCGCGCCGTGCTGCGGGTACAGCGCCACGCCGACCGATGCAGTGATGTCGATGTCGCGACCCTCCAATCGGCATGGGGCGGCGATGGCTTCGAGTGCACGCAAGGCCTTGGCGCCTGCCTGCTGCACGTCCGGCGCATCGGCCAGCAGCAACAGGAACTCGTCGCCGCCCAGCCGGGCGACATGCTGTGGCGGCGCCAGGTCGCCGAGGCGCCGCGCCATGCTGCGCAGCAATTCATCGCCGAACGGATGGCCGTAGCTTTCGTTGACTTGCTTGAAGCCGTCGAGCGCCACCACCAGCAACCCCAACTGGCCGCGGCGCGCATCGACCTGTTGCTGAGTGCGCGCCAGCACGGCTTCGAAGCCGACGCGGTTCGGCAGCCCCGTCAATTCGTCCCGCAGCGCCCGACCCTGCAAGGCCGAGCGGGCACTTTCCAAGGTGCCGCGCAGGCGCGCTTCGACGGCGCGGGCCAGCAGCATCAGCAGCAACGCTTCGGTTCCGCCGATCGACGCCAGCATGCTCATCGTGCTGGCGCCGACCAGGCCGTCGAGCGGCAGCGGCGTCGTCCCGGACCGGCCGGCAACGTGCATCACGAAGACCTGACTCAGCACCACCGGTGCGACGATCGCCACCGTTGCCTGCCACAACCGCTGCGGCCGTTGGACCGGGCTGCGCCGCAGCGTCAGCAGATGCTGGCCGGCCGCAAAGCCCGCGCTGCAGGCCAACCATATTGCGACCGTCAGCGCAGGGCTCAGCCGCACGCCCGGCGCCAGTCCGAGCGAGGCCACCACCAGGCCCTGCGCCACCACCGCAGCCCCGCCCAGCAGGCCCGCCGCGACCAGCCTTTGGCGGCGCGATGGGGCATCGACAAAGAAGGGTCGCAGGCCGGCGATCGCCAAGGCCATCGAAAGCAACGCCGCGCCGCTGGCGGCCAGCGCTGCGAAGCCGATCTCGGGCCCAGGAGACTCGGCCAGACTCAGCACCGCGCCGGACCAAAGGCCGATGCTCAGGCCCAGCGCTGACGCCAGCCACCAGGGCCAACCCGCGTGCGCGCCGAGGTGGCGCAGTCGTTGACCGAGTTCGAGCGTGACATAGGTCGCGAGAAGTACCACCAGCACGCTCAACGGCGGCGGCATGGCCAGGGCCTGCAGGCTGAACTGTGACCCGCCCACGGTCGTCTCAGGCGCGACGGCGCGCGCCGCTGCAGGCGCGAGCCGGGGTTGTCGGCGAGTTCGTCAACATTCAGTCACTATCGGCCGCCGCGCCAGCGCCTTGAGCACGGCGTCATCCGGCGCCCCGTCGGTACCAAAGCGCCGGGCGCGGCTGCCACAAATTCACGCGCCAGCCGCAGCGACCGGCCAGCGATGCCTTCAGGCCGGCGGCGGATGCGGCGGATCGAAGTCGCCCGGCTCCAGTTCGATGGGCTGGCCGTGCGGCGTGCGCTCGGCAGCCTGCTCCCAGGCGTGCCGATAGCGTGCCAGCTCGTCGAGCGAGCCGACACCCTTGTGTGCGACCAGCGTTTCCAGCGCGGCCAGCCAGTGCCCGTAGTAGGTGTCACCGAGATCGGCATCTCCGGCGGACTGGGCGGCACCGATTTGCCGCGCCAGCGTTTCGGCCCACTCGGCCCACGAGAACAGGCCGCGCTGGTGCAGCGACAGCGTCATTGCAAACGCCTGGGCCTGCCACGGCGCGGCGAAGACAGGCTCGGCTTGTTGCAGCGGTTGGCCCGGCAGCGTCTCGGTCTTCATGGCACCCGCAGGTAGCTTTCCCAGGCATCGAGCGTGATGCTCAGACCCGGCGACGCGTCGGTACCCCACAACTCGCGGCCATCGAAGGCCACGCGGTACAGCCATTGCGGCGCTTCGCCCAGGCCTTGGGCATGCGCGTCGGCGAAGACATGTGCGCCGTGGATCGCTTCGATGATGCCGAGCTTGCCGCGCGCATAGGCCGGCAGCCGCGTGTGGTGCGGCGCCTGCGCGGCGACGGTGCGCACCTGATCGCCGAGGCGAAAGCGTGCGGGCGCGTGGATGCTGCGCACAGTGGGCGAGCCCTGGGCCAGCGCCAACGCCACGTCGGCGCGACGCAGCACGCGCGGCACCGAGGCGCTCGCCAGGAGCGCGCGGCCTTCGTCGATTTCGTCGGCCGTGACCAAGCCACGCTCGGCCAGCAGACGTTCCAGCGCAGCGAGCCAGATCTCGTAGTAGCTCAGGTGGGCGTAGTCTGGCAGTGTCTCGCGCGCACTGCGGCTTTGATCGATGTTCCAGGAACCCGTGGCACCCATGGCCAGCGTCAACGCCAGCACCTGCGGCTCCCACGCGGCATGGAAGGGCTCGCCTTCGGGCTCGCGCACGACCCGGCCGTGGTCCGGCTGGCCTCCCAAGTCGGCGTGGCTGCAGTAGATCATGGCGAGGGGGCCAAGGGCAGGCCGGTGCCGATCATCGCGTCCCGGGTCACCAGCGCTGCCAGTTGTTCCTCGCTCAAGGCTTCAGTTCCGGCCGGCCGCATCGGGACCACCAGGTAGCGCACTTCGGCGGTGGAATCGGCGACACGGATCTCTGTGCCCTCGGCCAGGCTCACGCCGAAGTCGGCGAGCACGCCGCGCGGATCCTTCACCGCCCGCGCGCGATAGGGCGCGCTCTTGTACCAGGTGGGTGGCAGGCCGAGCACGGGCCAGGGGTAGCAGCTGCACAGCGTGCACACCACCAGGTGATGCCGCGCGGGCGTGTTGTGCAACGCGATCATGTGCTCGCCCTGGCGGCCGCTGTAGCCGAGCGAGGCGATGGCGGCACTGGCGTCGCGCTTAAGCCATTCGTCGAAGGCCGGATCGCTCCAGGCCTTGGCGACGACACGCGCACCATTGCGCGGGCCGATCCTGGTCTGGTACGTGTCGATCAGCACCTCGAGCGCGGCAGGGTCGATGTAGCCCTTCTGCGTGAGCACGCTTTGCAGCGCACGCACGCGCAACTCCATCGGGTCGAGTTCGCTGTGGTCGTCGTCGTGATCGTGGCTCATGGACGCATCCTATCGTTTCGGCGGCTTACAGTGCACGCCATGCAGGCCTTGACGATTCACGCGGGTGCGGCGGCGCTACAAGTGCTGCGTGAGCGCGGCCTGCGTGCGGCCGACGTGAGGGTGATACCCGGCGCCGCCGGCGGGCCGAAGGGGTTGATCCTGAACCCGCTCGATCGCTTCATTTTCGGCACGTGGCTGGCGGCCGGTAAGCAGACGGTGCACCTGCTCGGCGCGTCGATCGGTGCCTGGCGCATGGCCAGCGCGTGTCTGGACAATCCGGCCCTGCAACTGGCAAAGATGGCCGAGGACTACATCGTGCAGGACTATGCACACGCGCCGGGCAAGCCGCCAGCGCCGCGCCATGTCAGCCAGGTCTTCGGTGCGAAGCTGAGACAGCGCTTCGGCGGCCACGAGGCCGAAGTGCTGCAGCACCCGCACTATCGGCTGCATGTCTTCACCAGCCGTGGCCGGCACCTGCTGCATCGTCAGGGGCGCTTGCGCATGCCCTTGGGTTACGCCGGGGCCTTTCTGGCCAACAGCGTCAGCCGCAAGGCGATGGGCGGGTGGCTGGAGCGAGTGATCTTCTCCGACGCGCGCGAGCCGCTGCCGTTGGCGCTGCACGACTACCGCACCCACCAGGTGCCGCTGGCGGCGGACAACCTGTGCGCCAGCATCCTTGCCAGCTGTTCGATCCCGTTCTGGCTGGAGGCGGTGCGGGACGTTCCCGGTGCGCCGACCGGCGCCTACTGGGATGGCGGCATCACCGACTATCACTTGCACCTGGACTATGGCTCGATGCGGCGCGCCGACGGCGCCGATGGCGGCTTGGTGCTCTACCCGCATTTCCAGCGAACGGTGATTCCTGGCTGGCTGGACAAGGCGCTGAAGCACCGCCATCGCGCCACCGCACACCTGGACAACGTCGTGCTGCTGTCGCCGCACCCCGATTGGGTGCGCGCGCTGCCCAACGCCAAGCTGCCCGACCGCAGCGACTTCAAGGCCTATGGCGACGATCTGGCCGGCCGCATTGCGGCCTGGCGCCGCGCGCTTGCCGAGAGCCAGCGCCTCGCCGACGAGTTCGCCGACCTCGTCGGTTCCGGCCGACCCATCGAGGCCCAGCCGCTGCAATGAAGCGGCTGCCTTACAATCGATCCCCACGGCAGCCCACAAGGAACGGGGGAAGGCAGCATGGTTATGACACCGCGAACTACGCGCTTCGTCACCGAACGTTGATCGGCCGCGCCAGTTCGCCTGTACATCCCCTGTCCAATAGAGCGCGGCCGTCCACCGCGCTTTTTTGTTGCCCGGAGCTTTTTTAACATGATCTCGATCACGCTGCCCGATGGCTCGAAGCGGGAATTCCCCGGCCCGGTGACGGTGGCCGACGTGGCCGCTTCGATCGGCCCCGGCTTGGCCAAGTCGGCCTTGGTCGGCCGGCTTGTCGAAGGCAACGACGCACGCGTTGTCGATCTGAGCCACCTCCTCGAGGGCGATGCGCATCTGGCCATCGTCACCGACAAGAGCCCAGAAGGGCTGGAGGTGCTGCGCCATTCGACGGCGCACCTGCTGGCCTATGCCGTCAAGGAGCTGTTTCCCGAAGCGCAGGTCACCATCGGCCCGGTCATCGACAACGGCTTCTTCTACGACTTCGCCTACAAGCGCCCGTTCACGCCGGAGGACCTGGTGGCGATCGAAGCGCGAATGCACGAACTGGCGAAGAGGGACGAGCCGGTGACGCGCCGCGTGCTGCCACGCGACGAAGCCGTGGCCTACTTCAAAGGCCTCGGCGAGCACTACAAGGCCGAGATCATCGCCGGCATCCCGGCCGACGAGGATGTCTCGCTGTACCGCGAAGGTGCCTTCGAGGACCTGTGCCGCGGCCCGCATGTGCCGAGCACCGGCAAGCTGAAGCACTTCAAGTTGATGAAAGTGGCCGGCGCCTACTGGCGCGGCGACCACCGCAACGAGATGCTGCAACGCATCTACGGCACCGCCTGGGCGACGAAGGAGGAACTGCAGCAGTACCTTCATCGGCTGGAAGAGGCCGAGAAGCGCGATCATCGCAAGCTCGGCCGCGAGTTGGATCTGTTCCACCTGGACGAGCACGCGCCGGGGCTGGTGTTCTGGCACCCCAAGGGCTGGACGCTGTGGCAGCAGGTGGAGCAGTACATGCGCGCGGTCTATCGCGACAACGGCTACCTGGAGGTGAAGGGGCCACAGATCCTCGACCAGACGCTGTGGGAGAAAACGGGCCACTGGGGCAAGTACCGCGAGAACATGTTCGTCACCGAGAGCGAAAAGCGCGACTACGCGCTCAAGCCGATGAACTGCCCCGGCCACATCCTGATCTTCAAGCCAGGGCATCAAGAGCTACCGCGACCTGCCGCTGCGCTATGGCGAGTTCGGCAACTGCCACCGCAACGAGCCCACCGGCGGGCTGCACGGCATCATGCGCGTGCGCGGCTTTACCCAGGACGACGGCCATATCTTCTGCACGGAGGATCAGGTGCTCGACGAGTGCGCGGCCTTCACGACGCTGTTGCAGAAGGTCTATGCCGACTTCGGCTTCACCGACATCATCTACAAGGTGGCCACGCGGCCCGAGGCGCGTATCGGCTCCGACGAGGGTTGGGACCGCGCCGAGCAGGCGCTGATGCAGGGGCTGCGGCGCTCGGGCTGCGAATTCGTGATCTCGCCGGGTGAGGGCGCCTTCTATGGGCCGAAGGTGGAATATTCGCTGAAGGACGCGCTGGGCCGCGAGTGGCAGTGCGGCACGATGCAGATCGACCCGAACATGCCCGAGCGGCTGGATGCCGAGTTCGTCGCCGAGGACGGCAGCCGTCAGCGCCCGCTGATGCTGCATCGGGCCATCGTCGGCAGCCTGGAGCGTTTCATCGGCATCCTCATCGAAGAGCATGCCGGGGCCTTGCCCGCCTGGCTGGCACCGCTGCAGGTGGTGGTGGCGCCGATCACCGAGAACCAGTCGGACTACGCCGCAAGCGTCGCGAAAACGCTTCAAAAACAAGGAGTTAGGGTACAGAGCGATTTGCGCAATGAGAAGATCACGCGTAAAATACGCGAGCATTCCATGCAGAAGGTCCCGTACATCCTGGTCGTAGGCGACAAGGAAAAGGCAGACGGGGCCGTTTCGGTGCGCGCTCGGGGTAATTTGGATCTCGGGGTCATGGCGCTCGACGGCTTCTTGAAGAAGCTCGCCGACGACATCACACGCAAGGTCTGACACGCCGGCGCGCCTTTGTCGTTTTTGCGGCTCCCTTTGCCTTGGGGTCGCGTTGAGGGGTTTGAACTATCGCTACTTCCTTCATGGACCGCCGTACTCCGAACGCGGAGCGCAAGCACAGGTTGAATCGGGAAATCATGGCGCCTCAGGTGCGCCTGAATGGTGTGGACAACGAGCCCTTGGGCATCGTCAGCATCATGGATGCGTTACAGATGGCCGGCGACAAGGATGTCGATCTGGTCGAGATCGCAGCCACGGCCGACCCCCCGGTGTGCCGGTTGATGGACTACGGCAAGTTCAAGTACCAGGAGCAGAAGAAGGCCGCCGAAGCGAAGGCCAAGCAGAAGATCATCGAGATCAAGGAAGTCAAGTTCCGGCCCGGCACCGACGAGGGCGACTACAACATCAAGATGCGCAACCTGCGTCGCTTCATCAGCGAAGACGGCGACAAGGGCAAAGTGACCTTGCGCTACCGTGGCCGCGAGATCACCCACCAGGACATCGGCATGCGGTTGCTGGAACGCATCCGCGATGAACTGGCCGACGTGGCGGTGGTGGAGCATATGCCCAAGCTGGAAGGGCGGCAGATGATCATGGTGCTGGCGCCGAAGAGGAAGTAGGAACGAGGAATTCGCTGCCCGGGGTCTGGTCACCCCGGGTGGCGACCACAAGCCGCTGCAGGCCTACAAGTACCGCGTTTTCCATGCGGTCGCCTGCCGAATGGCAACTTAGAGAAGGGAGCAGCAATGCCCAAGATGAAGACCAAGAAGAGCGCGGCCAAGCGGTTCCGCGTGCGTCCGGGGGGCACCGTCAAGCGCGGTGCGGCGTACAAGCGCCACATCCTCACGAAGAAGTCCACCACCCGCAAGCGCCACCTGCGTGGCGTGAAAGAGGTGCATGAGACCAACCTGGGCAGCATCGCCAAGATGATGCCCTTCGCCGGTCTCTGAGCTTCACAACGCACACAAGGAGAAAGACATGCCTCGCGTCAAACGTGGAGTTACCGCGCACGCCCGCCACAAGAAGATCCTGGCCCTGGCCAAGGGTTACCGCGGCCGCCGCAAGAACGTCTTCCGCATCGCCAAGCAGGCGGTGATGAAGGCCGGGCAGTATGCCTACCGCGACCGTCGCACGCGCAAGCGCGTGTTCCGCCAGTTGTGGATTGCCCGCATCAACGCGGCCTCGCGTGAAATGGGCGTGAGCTACAGCAAGTTCATGGCCGGCCTGAAGAAGGCGCAGATCGACATCGACCGCAAGGTCCTCGCCGACCTGGCCGTGAACGACCCGGCGGCCTTTGGCAGCATCGTCGAGAAGGTGAAGGCCCAGCTCGCTTGATCACCGGCGCGCCGTGGCCCACGGCGTGCCGCTAGCATTGGATGGCCGTCGCTAAAGGGCGGCCATTTTTCATTTCCACGCAGCAAGATTCGAAGTGAGTCGATGAACGATCTCGAACCCATGGTGCAGGCGGCCGGCGCGGCCTTCGATGCCGCGCCGACGCCGGCCGAGCTGGAGAACGCCAAGGCGCGCTTCCTGGGCAAGGCCGGCCAGCTGACCGAAGCGATGAGAGGCCTGGCGGCGCTGGGCGGCGACGAGAAGAAGGCGCGCGGCGCGATGATCAACCTGGCCAAGCAGCGCATCGAAGCGCTGCTGCAGGCACGCCGCGATGCTCTGGCCGAGCAAGACCTGCGCGCGCAGTTGCAGGCCGAGGCGCTGGACGTGACGCTGCCCGGCCGCCATCGGGGTGTCGGCGGTTTGCACCCCGTGTCGCGCACGATGGAGCGCATCGAGGCCATCTTCGCCTCGATGGGCTTCGATGTCGCCGACGGCCCGGAGATCGAAACCGACTGGTACAGCTTCACCGCGCTGAACAACCCCGAAAACCATCCGGCGCGTTCGATGCAGGACACCTTCTATGTCGATGTCAAGGATGCCGAGGGGCGCTGGCTGAACCTGCGTCCGCACACCAGCCCGATGCAGGTGCGCTATGCCCAGGCGCATGCCCAGCGCCATGCCGGGGCGCAGCCGATGCCCGAAGTGCGCGTCATCGCGCCAGGGCGCTGCTATCGCGTGGACAGCGATGCCACGCACTCGCCAATGTTCCATCAGTGCGAAGGCCTGTGGATCGGCGCGAACGTCAGCTTCAAGGACCTGAAGGTGGTGTTCAGCGATTTCCTGCGCCAGTTCTTCGAGACCGACGCGCTCGATGTGCGCTTTCGTCCGTCGTACTTTCCCTTCACCGAACCTTCGGCCGAGATCGACATCGCCTTCGCCAGCGGGCCGTTGAAGGGCCGCTGGCTGGAAGTCGCCGGCTCCGGCCAGGTGCATCCGAACGTGGTGCGCAATTTCGGCCTCGACCCCGAAACGCACATCGGCTTCGCCTTCGGCATGGGTCCGGACCGATTGACGATGCTGCGCTATGGCGTGAACGACCTGCGCCTGTTCTTCGATGGCGATCTGCGCTTCCTGTCGCAGTTCAAATAGAGCACGAGCCGCGAATGCAATTCCCCGAATCCTGGTTGCGCGAATTCTGCAACCCACCCATCGACACCCGTGAGCTGGCCGAGCTGCTGACCATGGCCGGCCTGGAGGTCGAGGACACCCATGCCGTCGCGCCGCCATGCAAGGGCGTGGTGGTGGCCGAGATCATCGAGGCGCAGCCACACCCTGATGCCGACCGGCTGCGCGTGTGCAAGGTGCGCATCAGTGAGGCGGGCCAGGACGCGATGTTGCAGATCGTCTGCGGTGCGCCGAACGCGCGTGTCGGCCTGCGCGCGCCGCTGGCCATGGTCGGCGCCGAACTGCCGCCGACCGAAGACGGCAGGCCCTTGGCCATCGCAGCCAGCAAGCTTCGCGGCGTGGAGAGCCTTGGCATGCTGTGCTCGGCGCGCGAGCTAAAGCTGTCGGACGACCATGGCGGGTTGCTCGAGCTGCCGGCGGATGCGCCGCTGGGCGCCGACATCCGCGACGTGCTGGGGCTGGACGACACGGTGTTCACGCTCAAGCTGACGCCGAACCTGGCGCACGCACTGAGCGTCTTCGGCGTGGCGCGCGAAGTCTCCGCGCTGACCGGCACGCCGCTGCGCACGCCGGCGATCGAGTGCGTGCCGCCGCGGCACGACCAGCGCTTGCAGGTGCAGGTTCTGGCGCCCGATCTTTGCGGGCGCTTTTCCGGGCGCATCGTGCGCAATGTCGACACGCAGGCCCGGACACCGGCATGGATGGTGGAGCGCCTGGCGCGCTGCGGCCAGCGCTCGGTGAGCGCGCTGGTGGACATTTCCAACTACGTGATGTTCGAGTACGGCCGGCCCTCGCACATCTTCGATCTGGACAAGATTCACGAGCGTCTGGTCGTGCGATGGGGCCGCCAGGGCGAAAGCCTCAAGCTGCTCAACGGCAGCACCATCGAGATCGATGACTCGGTCGGCGTGATCGCCGACGCCGAAGGCGTCGAGTCGCTGGCCGGCATCATGGGCGGCGACGCCACCGCGGTGTCGAACGACACGCGGCATGTCTATGTCGAGGCCGCTTTCTGGTGGCCCGAGGCCGTGGCCGGGCGTTCACGGCGCTTCAACTTTTCAACCGATGCCGGCCATCGCTTCGAGCGCGGTGTCGACCCTGCGTTGACGGCCGCCCACATCGAGCGCATCACGCAACTCATCCTGGACATTTGTGGGGGGAGGCCGGGCCGCTCGACGATCAGGTATTGAGCCTGCCGCAGGCGGTTGCGGTGACGCTGCGCGTCGAGCGCGCCGCCAAGGTCAGCGGCATGCCGCTGGACGCGCCGCGCTGCGCCCAGGTCTTCCGTCGCCTGGGCTTCGAGTTCAGCGAAGCGCCGGGCCGCATCACCGTGACGCCACCGAGCTGGCGCTTTGACCTGCGCATCGAGGAAGACCTGATCGAGGAGGTGACGCGCATCGTCGGCTACCAGCACCTGCCGGACACGCCGCCGCTGGCGCCGATCCGCGCGCGCGTGCCGAGCGAGAGCACGCGCAGCGCGCACTCGCTGCGACATGCGATGGCGGCACTGGACTACCAGGAGACCATCAACTACAGCTTCGTCGAGACACGCTGGGAAAACGAGCTTGCCGGCAACCCCGACCCGGTTCGCGTGCTCAACCCGATCGCCGCACCGCTGGCGGTGATGCGCTCCAGCCTGATGGGCAGTCTGATCGCGGTGCTGCGCTACAACCTGGCGCGCCGCGCGGGCCGCGTGCGGGTGTTCGAGATCGGGCGCGTCTTCCAGCGCGACCCGGCGGCTGGCGAAGGCGCCAGGCAGGTGGCCGGTGTCGCCCAGCCGATGCACCTGGCCGCCCTGGGCTACGGCAGCGCCGCCCCGCTGCAATGGGGCATCAAGGACCGCGGGCTCGACTTCTTCGACCTGAGGGGCGATATCGAAGCCCTGCTCGCGCCGCGCCAGCCGGTGTTCGTGGCCGACGTTCATCCGGCGCTGCACCCGGGGCGTTGCGCTCGCGTCGAGCTCGACGGCCACCCCATTGGCCATGTCGGCGAGTTGCATCCGAAATGGCGACAGGCCTACGAGTTGCCGCATGCGCCGTTGTTGTTCGAACTCGACCTGGCCGCGGTGCTGGCGCGGCAATTGCCGCTGGCCGTGCCCGTGCCACGGCATCCCTCGGCGACGCGCGATATCGCGCTGGTGCTGCGTGACAGCGTGAACCATGATGCGCTGGCCCGGCTGCTGGCGAAGGATCCATCGGGGCTGGTGCGCAGCGTACGCTGTTCGACGTGTACCGGCCCGCGCAGCCGGTGGCCGACATCGCCAGCGGCGAACGCAGCCTGGCGCTGCGCCTGGAACTGCAGGGCGACCAGGCCAACCTGACCGACGAACGCATCGACGCCACGGTGGCCGCGGCGGTGCAGCGCGCCGCGGACGCATTCGGCGCGCGGCTGCGCGCTTGAGCCCATCACCCCCAACACAACTCGCACACAGCGCCATGGCCTCCGTGATCCTGCCGAGCATCGAAACGCCGACACTGACCAAGGCCGACCTGGCCGAACTGCTGTTCGAGCGCCTGGGATTGAACAAGCGCGAGTCGAAGGACATGGTCGAAGCTTATTTCGACATCATTCACGACACCCTGGTCAAGGGTGGCGACGTCAAGCTTTCGGGATTTGGCAACTTCAACATCCGGCGCAAGGCGCCGCGCCCGGGACGCAACCCACGCACCGGCGAGTCGATTCCGATCAAGGCCCGAAACGTGGTCACATTTCACGCCAGCCACAAGCTCAAGGCCATCGTGCAAGGCGAAACCCCGGCCGGAGACGACTTCGAGTAAAGTCTTAGCTTTCCCGCTGGATCATATTGATTTCAATGGAGAAAGTGCTTCCGTCAATCCCGGCCAAACGCTACTTCACGATCGGTGAGGTGAGCGAGTTGTGCGGCGTGAAGCCTTACGTGCTGCGCTATTGGGAACAGGAATTCACCCAGCTCAAGCCGGTAAAGCGCCGCGGCAATCGACGCTACTACCAGCACCACGAGGTCTTGCTGATCCGCCGCATCCGCGATCTGCTGTACGACCAAGGCTTCACCATCAGCGGGGCGCGCAACCGCCTGACGGAATTGGGGCAACAGGCGCGATCGGCGCCGTCCAATGGGTCCGCCGAGCTCACGAAGCCGACCGCCGCCGACACCCGCGCCGCAGACGTAGGCGACGCGCCCGACACACCGCGCGTGCCTGAAGGTGCAGGCGGAGCCGCTGCCGCTGCCGATGGTGCGCGAGTTGACGCTGCCGCAATTGCGCGAGGAACTGCAGTCGATACGCAAGCTGCTGGCCTCGTGACGAGGCGGCCTGGGCCGGACTGGCCCACGGGGCAGTCTATAATTCTTTGGCAGTCGGGGCGTAGCGCAGCCTGGTAGCGCACTTGCATGGGGTGCAAGGGGTCGCGAGTTCGAATCCCGCCGTCCCGACCAATCAAATCAACGGGTTAGAGCTTTCACAAGGGGCTGACCCGTTCTTCTTTGAGATCCGCCAGGGGTAAACCACGTTTGCCATCGCGCCGTTGTCCAGAACGGCGTGTCGTCAACAAGGTGGCGGCTGTGTTGTTCACCATGCACCCTGATGTCTCTGTCGGTGATTGCTGAAGTCCTTTACGCGCGGCCGAGGTGTGGGACTGCTCTGCATCAAGCCCCGTGCATTCGGCCGGGGGTCTAGACCCGGGCGCGCTTCTTTCCCCGTGCAAGACTCTCGGAGCGCGAGCGGCGCAAGCGTTATGACGGCGCGAGAGTCAGCTCCCTGTTGGACAGCTGCCGGCCAACCGGATAGCGGCAATCTTCGCTGCCGACCCACTGCTGTCGTAGGTTGACGCAAATTCGACGCTTCAAGCCGCCGTTCAATGAATGATCTAGGCGGTCGACGGCGGCGGGACGCTGGGCCCGGGCTGGCGGGGGGCAGGTCGCTTGTTCAGCGTTGCGGGAGACCCGATCAAGCAGGGCGCGTGCGTTGGCTCCGTCTTGCAGTAGTGGTTGCCGATATCTCAAGCGACAGCCGCACCGCTCGGTCGGACTCATCGCCGCGCTGTGCCCGTGCGGGCTTCCCCGCTCAAGCCCTGCGTGAACTACCACCCAATAGCGGCAGCTGGCGCGCCCGTTGACCAGTTAGACTGAATATCGCATTGGCCAATGCCGGCGCGAAGGTCGGCACGCCGAGTTCGCCGATGCCGCCGATCGGCACCGTGCGGTCGGCCACCGCGAGAGGCGGAATCAGCGTCACCTTGACCTGCGGCATCTGGCTCAGCCGGAGCATCGGATTGGTATTGAAGTTGCGGCGTTGTGCGACGCCCTGCACAAAATTCTGCTGGCCGTAGAGCGTGGCATTCATCGCGTGCACCACGCCGCCGACGATCTGCGCCTCGACGTTCAGCGGATTGACCACCAGGTACGGGTCGACCGCGACCCACACACGGCGCACGCTGAACGAACTGAGACTGCTGCCCGACACCTCGACCACCATCGCCACGATGGTGTTGAAGGCCGCGCCGACGGCGATGCCGCGCGCCGTGCCGCGGGCCGGCGCGCTCGACCAGCCGGCCGAGGCGGCTGCGCCTCCAGCACGGCGATCCAGCGCGGGTCCGTCAGCCGCGCGCGGCGGAATTCAAGGGGTCCTTGCCGGCGGCGGCGGCCAGCTCGTCGATCATCGACTCGACCGCGAAGGTGTTGATCGACGCGCCGACCGAGCGCCAGAAGCCCACCGGGATCGGCGACGGATGGCTGACCCACTCGACCCGTCGCGCGCCAACGTGTAGGGCAGCTCGTGCGAGCCCTCGGTGCCCTGGCTGTCGCCCTTCGCACCGAGCGGGACGCCGCGCTGCCCGAGGATCGAAGGCGACACGTTGCGGTAGCTCCAGCCGCCGATGTAGCCGTTGGCATCGACGCTCGCCTTGGCGCGCACCAGGGCCATCGGGCGGTAATGTCGCGCGTGTAGTCCTCCTCGCGCGGCCACACCAGCTGCACCGGCCGCTTCAGCGCAATGCCCAGCTGCACCGCCTGGCCGATGAAATCCTGCTCGGCCTTGCGGCCCAGCCCGCCGCCGAGCAGCGTGGTGTGGATCGTCACCTGGTCTTCGCGCAGGCCGGTGAGCTGCATCGCCAGCGCCAGCGCGCCGCGCGCCGACTGAGTCGGAGCGTATACGTCGCAGCGCACGCCGGGCACGAAGTCGACGGTGCAGTTCAGCACCTCCATGCAGGCATGTGACAGGTACGGCAGCACGTAGTCGGCCTGTACCACCTTGGCGCCGGGTTGCGCGAAGGCCGCATGCGGGTCGGCCGCGGTGGCTTCCGCCGTGAACAGCGTGCCCGGCCCATTGGCCGCGCCGGCAGCGTAGGGCGTGGCCTGAGCGGCCAGCGCCTGTGCCTGCGACAGGAACTGCGCGTCGCTCAACTGGCCGGCGTAGGCCGGCAGGTTCCATTTGGGGCTGAGCCCGCGGGCCAGCCGCATCGCATCCCAGGTGGTGGAGGCCACCACCGCGACGGCGTTCACCGCGCCCGCCTGTTCGGTGCCGCGCCCGGTGCCCGGGCTCACCGACAGCGGTACGACGGCGATCGCCCCCGATGCCGACGGTGTCGCCACCAGCGTACCGCCGAAGGTGGGGCAGTGCCGCACGACGGCGAAGACCATGCCCGGCAGCCGCACGTCGATGCCGTAGCGTGAGCTGCCGTCCACCTTGGAGGGGATGTCGGCCCGCGGCACGGGCTGGCCGATGATCTTGAAGGAAGCATCCGGCACCAGCGCCGCGTTCGCCGGCACCGGCAGCTTGGCCGCCGCGTCAGCTAATTCACCGTAGGTGAGCTTGCGGCCGGTGGGCGTGTGCACGATCACTCCATCCTGTACCACGTAGTTGGCGCGCGCACTGTCGCCCGTACGCGCCATGGCTGCGTTGACCAGCATCTCGCGCGCCGCTGCGGCCGCGTCGCGCATGCGCCAGTAGTTGCTGCGCGTGACGCTGGAGCCGACGGTGTTGATGGCGCTGCCCAACGGCGCGGGATTGGCCAGCGTCGGCCCGCCCTGCACCACGGCCACACGGCGGTAGTCCACCTGCAGGTCCTCAGCCAGCACCTGCGCCAGTCCCTGGAACGATCCCTGGCCCATGTCGGACACGCCCACGGTCAACGTCACGGTGTTGTCGCTGCCGACCGTGAGCCAGGCGTTGACTTGGGCCGCGGTGGCGGCCTGGGCCTGCAGAGGACGGCCGAGCATCGGCAGCGCAAAGGCCAGGCTGAGCCCGCCCGAGGCACCCAGGAAACCGCGGCGGTTGATCGAGGTTGGGGAACTTGTCGCGCAAGTGGCCATGGAGGTCTCCCTGTGGAGGTTCAAAGTCCGGCCACCGCGTCGCGGACGCGCTGGTAGGTGCCGCACACGCACAAGTTCTTCACCTCGCTCGTGATCTCCTTGCCATGGTGGCCGGCACGCATCGCGCAGGCCACCGACATGAGCATGCCGCTCTGGCAATAGCCGCATTGCGGCACCTGGTGCTCGATCCAGGCCTTCTGTGCAGGGTGGCTGCGATCAGGCGACAGGCCTTCGATGGTGACAACGTTCTTGCCGGCAGCCGACGAGATGTCCACCACGCAGCTCTTCTCGGGCTGTCCGTTCATCATCACCGTGCACGCTGGCAGGCCTCGATGCCGCAACCGTACTTGGTGCCGGTCAGGTTGAGCACGTCGCGCAGCACCCACAACAAAGGCATGTCCTCGCGTGACACGTTCACGCTGTGCGCCTGTCCGTTGACGTTGAGGTTGTAGTGGGCATGGGATCTCCGGGCTGAGTTGGGGGGCGACAGACCCGCCGTTCAAGGGCTTGGGTTGAAAAGCACAATATTGTGCATTTATCATCGCGTCAATGAGCCGAGCGCTGTCAACGCCTGATCGTCAGCAGTTGTTACGGGCTGCGCTGGAGGGCATCCTGCGTGCCGCTGGCGCGCCTGTGCCTGGGCCAGGGGCTGCCCTATGCCCATGCCGAGGAGCTATTCAAGCGAGCCTACGTGCGTGCGGCGCGCGACGCGCGGCGTGCCGCCGGCGCGGACAGCCGGCGTGACGTAAGCCAGGTGGCCACTGCTACCGGCCTGAGCCGCCGCGATGTCGGCCGGGTTTCCGCCGCGCTGCGCCCGCGGGCGTCGCAGCGGCTGTCGCCGGCGACACAGGTGTTTACACGTTGGGCCGCCGACCCGGCCTACCGGCACGGCAACGGCCGCATCCGCAAGCTGCCGCGCCAGGGGCCGGCGCCGAGCTTCGAGACGCTGGCCACGTCGGTCACCCGGCATGTGCATCCGCGCAGCCTGCTCGACGAACTGCTGCGCCTGGGCCTGGTGGCGCTGGCCGACGACGGCGAATCCGTCGTTCTGCAGAAGGACCGGGCGGTGCCGCAGCACGACGACGAGCGGCTGTTCGGGATGCTGGCAGCCAATGTCGGAGACCACCTGTCGGCCGCAACGGCCAACGTGCATGCATCGCGACCGTCGTCACCTCGAGCAGGCGGTGTTCGCCAATGGACTGTCCGACGAAGCCGTCGCGGCCGCGGAGCGAACTGGTGCAGCAACAGTGGCGGCGCCTGCTCGCCGACATGGCGCCAGCGCTGCAGCGCCTGATCGATGCCGACACAGCCGCCGGGCGCTAGGGCCGCCAGCGCCTGCGCGTCGGGCTGTACAGCTATCACGAGGATTTGCCCGAGGACGAAGATGACTCCCAACCTTGAATCGATCCGCCGGCTGGCGCTCGTCGTGTCCACCGCCGCCCTGGCCGTGGCCTGCGGCGGTGGCGTGGATTCCGGCGGCACCGGCATCAGTGCACAAACATTGGCAGCAGGTCCGATCTCCGGCTTCGGCTCGATCGTCGTGAACGGCGTGCACTACACCGACGAGGCGGTCGCCCGCATCACCGACGAGGACGAAACGCCCTTGACGCCATCGGCACTGAAGCTGGGCAGCATGGTCACCGTCGAAGGCTCTGCGCTGGTGGACACGGGGCAACGGCTGGAATCGCGGGCGCTGTCGATCCGCGTCGGCAAGCTGCTGGTTGGCCCGGTGGACCGGATCGATGCCGCAGCAGGGACGCTGCAGGTGCTGGGGCAGACGGTCGCGACCCAGGCCAGCACCGTCTTCGACGATGCATTGGCGGGCGGGATGGCTGCGCTGCGTATCGGGGACATCGTGGCGGTCAGCGGCCAGATCGATCGCGCGGTGCCCCGTGTGGTCGCAACACGCCTGGAGCCGCAACCGGGTGCGACCACGTTCGTTCTGCAGGCCATCGTCTCGGCTTTCGACGCTGCCGGCAAGTCCATGGTCGCGGGCGGCCTGCGCATCGACCTGGCTACGTTGTCGCCTGCGCCAAGGGCGGCGGACATCGCACTCGGCGACGTCGTACGCCTGCGCCTGCGCACCTCGCCTGTGGGCGGCACCTGGGTGGCCACTGGACTTCGCGGCACGGCCTTGCCAGTGGCCACGCGCGAGTTCGTCGAGATCGAGGGGCGGATCTCGCGCTTCGGCTCGGCCGCGTCCTTCGACGTCGACGGCATCCCGATCGACGCGTCGGCCGCCAGCTTCCCGGCCGGCAGTGCCGGGCTGCGCAAGGGTGCGCGTGTCGAGGTCAGCGGCCGCTCGGTGGATGGCACCGTGATCGCCAAGACCGTGAAACTCGAATCGGACGACGGGGCCAGCGATGCCACGATCGAGCTGGAGGGCCTGATATCTGCTGTCGACAGCGTGGCGCGTACCTTCGTGCTGCGCGGCGTCACCGTGGCCTACACCGACAGCACCCGCTTCGAGGGCGGCCTGGCATCGGACCTGCGCGTGGGCAGGAAGGCTGAAGCCAAGGGCATGCTCTCCGCCGAAGGCACGCGCGTGAATGCGAGCTCGATTCACGTCGAGTTATAGCCTTCGCAGCCGGCTATCTGGTCGCTCATGGGGACGTATTCAGCGGCGTCGGCTGTTCTGCGTCGTCGATTTCGACGTCGAGTGAGCACCTGCCTCAGCACCTGATCCGGATGGTCGTGGACATGGATCTTCACGTCCCCCTGCTGCTTGGCGACCTCGCACGCAAGCGAAGGCAGTAGTCGATGCGCCACTGAAGGGATGCTGAGCAGCTCGATGCGGCCGCGGCGTGCTTGCGCCCAATCCCACACGCGACGAGCGCTCGACGGGACGCACGCCCACCAGCCCCCCAACTCGACGCCGAAATGCCGAGAATCAGGCAGTCGAATCTCGGTCGCCGATTGCGGGTCTCGCCGACGTGGCGTGGGTCATCGTCGGTTCCCCTGGGCCAGCAGGGATACTGCAGTCAATGACTGCAGTGCCTCGAACGACAGGCCTTCGCACATATCCACCATGACCATA
The DNA here is from genome assembly GCA_963837675.1 of uncultured beta proteobacterium. Classification (GTDB taxonomy): domain Bacteria; phylum Pseudomonadota; class Gammaproteobacteria; order Burkholderiales; family Burkholderiaceae_C; genus Rubrivivax. Next base: position 148,695 of record CAWIOH010000024.1, read on the forward strand.
CCGGCCGGCGTGATGTCGAGCACCGCCAGGTCGGTGTAGACCCGGCTGACGCAGCCGATGCCGGTGAGCGGGTAGCTGCATTGCGCCACCAACTTGCTCTCGCCGGACTTGGTGCAATGCTCCATCATCACCAGCGTGCGCTTCGCGCCGATGGCCAGGTCCATCGCGCCGCCGACCGCGGGGATGGCATCGGCCGCGCCGGTGTGCCAGTTGGCCAGGTCACCGGTGGCCGAAACCTGGAAGGCGCCGAGCACGCAGATGTCGAGGTGCCCGCCGCGCATCATCGCGAAGCTGTCGGCATGGTGGAAGAAGCAGCCGCCGGGCAACAGCGTCACCGGCTGTTTGCCGGCGTTGATCAGGTCGTAGTCCTCGTCGCCCGCGGCCGGTGCCGGGCCCATGCCGATGACGCCGTTCTCGCTGTGCAGGATCACTTCGCGGCCGGCCGGCAGGTGATTCGCCACCAGCGTCGGCAGCCCGATGCCGAGGTTGACGACCGCGCCATCGGGGATGTCGCGCGCCACGCGCATCGCCATCTGGTCGCGGGTCCAGCGCTTGTAGTCGGCCATCTCGATCTCCTTCAAGCTGCGCGGCTGAAGCCGCCGGCGATGGTCCGCTGGCGGTCGACGTGCACCACGCGCTGCACGAACAACCCCGGCGTGACGACGCTTTCCGGGTCGAGCGCGCCGAGCTCCACCACCTCGTGCACGGTGGCCACCGTGCAGCGCGCGGCCATCGCCATCACCGGGCCGAAGTTGCGCGCCGTCATGCGGTAGGTCAGGTTGCCCCAGCGGTCGCCGCGCTCGGCCTTGATCAGCGCGAAATCGGCATGGATCGGTGACTCGAAGACGTACATGCGGCCGTCGATCTCGCGCGTCTCCTTGCCCTTGGCCAGTTCGGTGCCGTAGCCGGTGGGCGTGAAGAAGCCGCCGATGCCGGCGCCGGCGGCACGGATGCGCTCGGCCAGGTTGCCCTGCGGCACCAGCTCCAGCTCGATCTTGCCGGCGCGGTAGAGGCGGTCGAAATGGTGGCTGTCAGCCTGGCGCGGGAAGCTGCAGATGATCTTGCGTACGCGCCCTGCCGCCAGCAGCGCGGCCAGGCCGGTGTCGCCGTTGCCGGCGTTGTTGTTGACGATGGTCAGGTCGCGCGCGCCGTGGTCAAGCAGCGCATCGATCAGCTCGTTCGGCAGCCCGGCGGTGCCGAAGCCGCCGATCATCACCGTGGCGCCGTCGGCCACGTCGGCCAGCGCGGCTTCGGCGCTGGCGAAGACCTTGTCGATCATGGACAGGGTTCCTCCTGCGGTTGGCCCAGGCCCCAGGCCCAGGGGCGGATGTCGACCGTGGCATAGACGCCGGCGGCCATGTATGGGTCATCGGCCATGAAGCCGCGCACCGCGTCGATGTGTTCGGCTTCGATCACCAGCAGCGTGCCGTTCATCTCGCCGCGGGCATCGAGCGTGGGGCCGCCCAGCCGCACCTGCACCGCATGCGCCCCGGGATCGCGCAGCCGCGCGCGGTGCGCGTCGCGCACGCGCTGGCGCTCGGCAAGCATGCCAGGCTTGTCGGTGGCCCAGACGGCGAAGTACATGCTCGTCTCAAGCCTTGGGCGCGAGCACGAAGTCCTGTTGCAGCGTGCAGAACTCGCCGTCCATCGTGCTGCCGTCCGGCGCGCTGCCTCCTTCGTGGTGCACGAAGTTGCCGATCAGCGACGAGCGCACGCCGAAGACCACGTCGCTGTCCAGGTACGGGTCACCGTCGCGGAAGATGTGCGTGATCAGCCGCTCGTGCCCGGGCGCGTCGATCTTGAAGTGCAGGTGCGCCGGCCGCCACGGGTGCCGGCCACTGGCCAGCAGCATCTGCCCCACCGGCCCGTCGGTCGGCACCGGGTAGGCCACCGGCGTGATGCTGCGAAAGCGCACGCGCCCCTGCACATCGCTGCGCAGCACGCCGCGTGCGCGGCGCTGACTGCCGAGTTCGGCGCGCTGCACGTCGTAGAGGCCGTCTGCATCGGCCTGCCACACATCCACATGGGCGCCGGCGATCGGCGTGCCGTCGAGCGAGCGCACGGTGGCATCGACGAACAGCGGCACGCCCGGCGCGCCGCGTGCCAGGTCGGCGCCTTGCGGCAGCACCGGCGCGTCGTCGGTGTGGAACGGCCCGAACACCGTGGCCTCGGTGGCGCCGGGCGGCCTTGCATTGTTCAGCGCCACCAGCAGCATCGACAGCCCCAACGTGTCTGACAGCAGGATGAACTCCTGCCGCGTGTCGCTGCACTTCTGGCCCGTGCCGGAGAGGAACTGGATTCCCTGCATCCATTCGGCTTCGGTGAGCTTCACCTCGCGCGCGAAGTCGTGCAGGTGCGTGGCCAGCGACGACAGGATCTCCTTCAGCCGCGGGTCGGTGCAGTGGTCCAGCCGCGCCAGGAAGGCCGGCGTGATCGTGGTGGTGTCGATGTTGCGCATGCTGCGTTCCTTCAGAGTTTCAACGTGCGCCGAGTCGGGAACAGCGCCCAGCCCCAGCGCAGCTGCGCCCAGCCCCACAGCCCCTGCTTGAAGAAGATCGTGACGACGATCGCGAGCAGCGCCCAGGCCGAGCAGGTACCACGTGCCGTAGTCGCTGAAGCCTTGTTCAGCGCCCAGAAGATCAGCGCGCCGACGATCGGCCCTTCGATGCGGCCGATGCCGCCGATCACGACCATGAAGATCGCGAACGCGGTCCAGTTGACGCTGAAGGCCGCATCCGGGCTGATGCGCAGGTTGCCAAGGAAGTACAGCGCCCCGGCCAGCCCCGCGCCGAAGGCCGCGACGACGTACACCGCGAGCTTCATTCGCCGCACCGCGATGCCCTGGTTTCAGCCGCGATCTCGTTGTCGCGGATCGCCAGCAGCGCCAGCCCGCGCTTGCTGCGCAGGAACAGATAGACCAGCGCGATCGACGCGACCACGCAGGTCAGCGCCATCCAGTAGGTGGCGGTCTCGCGCGTGGCGCGCTCGATGCCGCGCAGCGCCGTCAGGCTGGTACCCGAGCCGCCGCCGACCGCCGAGACGTTGGCGAAGCTCAGGCGGAAGACCTCGGCGATGACCCAGGTGCCGATCGCGAAGTAGCCACCCTGCAGCCGGAAGGCGACGAAGGACACCGGCACCGCGATCGCGGCCGTGGCCAGCGCGCCCAGCGGCACCGCGACGAAGGGGTTGAGGCCGGCGAAGTTGCCCAGGATCAGCATCACGTAGCCGCCGAAGCCGAAGAAGGCCTGCTGCCCGATGCTGACCATGCCGCCGTAGCCGGCGAGCAGGTTCCACATCATCGCGAAGATGAAGTAGCAGGCGATCTCGACGAAGTCGCGCATCCACGACGAGGCACTGCCTTCGGGCGCCCACCAGGGCAGGGTGGCGGCAACGAGGACCAACAGGACCGCGGCGACCAGCGCGGCGCGGCTGCTGCGGTTGCGGCGGATGACTTGCACGCTGTCCATCGTCACCCTCGCGTTTTCGGAAACAAGCCTTGCGGCCGAAGCACCAGCACCAGCAGGAACATGATGTGCCCGGCCCAGATGCCCCAGCCCGGGTCGATGCGAAAGCCGATCTGCTGCGTCACGCCGAGCAGCATCGCGCCGACCAGAGTGCCCCAGAACGAACCCATGCCGCCGATGATCACCGCTTCGAAGGCGAACAGCAGCAGCAGCGGCCCGTCGGACGGCGACACCGTCGTGCGCATCGCCTGCAGCACGCCGGCCAGCGCGATCAGCACGAAGGCGATGGCGGTGGCGAGCGCGTAGACCTTGCGCGAATCCAGCCCCATCAGCTCGGCGATCTCCTTGTCGTCGGACACGGCGCGGAAGGCGCGGCCGAGCTGCGTGCGGTTGAACAGCCACTGCAGCGTCGGCGGTGGCGGCCACGGCCAGTGCCAGGATCAGCAGCGGCAGCACGCCCACCGCCATGCCGCCGGGCAGCGTGACGCTCTGCGTGTTCAACCCCGCGGTCTCGATCGAGCGCGGGTCGGCCGAGAACAGCTCGAGCAGCAGGTTCTGGATCACGATCGCCAGGCCGAAAGTCACCACCAGCGACGGCAGCGGGTCCTTGCCGAGCGTGCCGTTGAGCACCGTGCGCTGCACCGCATAGCCGAAGCCGAAGGCCAGCGGCAGCAGCGCCAGCGCCACTGCGAAAGGAACGGCCGGGCCTTCGAATCCGGCCGCAGCCAGCGCCCCGATGCCCGCGATCGCGGCAAAGGCGCCGAGCATGATGAAGTCGCCCTGCGCGGTATTGGTCAGCCGCATCACGCCGAACATCAGCGACTGGCCCAGCGCGAACAGGCAGTACAGCCCGCCGAGCAGCAGCCCTTGCAGCAGGATCTGGGTGGCGGTTTCGACCATGGGCTCAGATGCCGAAGTAGGCGGCCGAGATCTGCTCGCGCGTGAGCGTGTCCGACACGCCCTGCAGCGACACGCGGCCTTCCTGGAAGCAGTAGATGCGCTGCGCCACGCGCATCGCCATGCTCACGTCCTGCTCGACGATGACCACCGTCATGCCTTCGGCGCAGATCGCCGGCATGGCGTCGTAGATCTCCTTGATGACGATCGGCGCCAGCCCCAGGCTCAGCTCGTCGCACAGCAGCAGCGTCGGGTTGCTCATCAGCGCGCGGCCGATGGCCACCATCTGCTGCTGACCGCCCGACAGCGCGGTGCCGGCCTGGGCGCGCTTGCTCTGCAGGATCGGAAACAGCTGGTACAGCCGCTGCAGGTTCCACGGCCCGGGCCGCTGCGCGAAGCCGCCCATGAGCAGGTTCTCCTCGACGCTCAGGCTGGGGAACAGGCGCCGCCCCTCGGGCACCAGCGCGATGCCGCGCCGGACGATCTCGCCCGGCGGCAGGCCGCCGATGGCCTGGCCGTCGAAGTGCACCTGCTCGCGCGGCGCGCGCAGCAGCCCGGTCACGCACTTCATGAAGGTGCTCTTGCCCGCGCCGTTGGCGCCGATGATGGCCGCCATCTCGCCCGCGCCGACCTCGAAGTCGACGCCGAACAGCGCCTGCGCGTCGCCGTAGAACGCGGTCAGGCCGTGCGTGCTGAGCAACGTCATGCTTGTCCCCAGGGCGCGGCGCGCCCGCCCCCCGAGGGGGTGAGCCGGCTTGGGGCGGCCCGGCGCCGGCTCATGCCTCCATCCCCATGTACACGCGCCGCACCTCGGTATCGTTCATCACCGCCTGCGGTTCGCCTTCGGCCAGCTTGACGCCGAAGTTGATGACGAACAGGCGGTCGGCGATCGACAGCAGTGCATGCACCACATGCTCGATCCAGATCATCGTCACGCCGCTGGCCTTGATGCGCTGCAGTTCCTCCACCAACTGTTTCGCTTCCGGCTCGGTCAGCCCGCCGGCGATCTCGTCCAGCAGCAGCAGCTTCGGGCCGGTGGCCAGCGCACGCGCCAGCTCCAGCCGCTTGCGGTTCAGCAGCGTCAGTCCGCCGGCTAACCTGTTGGCGTGTGGCAGCAGCCCGGTCTGCTGCAGCACCTGGTGCGCCTTGTCCCAGGCCTGCGCTTCGGGCAGGCCGCCACCGAAGCAGGCCGCGGTGACCAGGTTTTCGAACACCGTCATGTGGCCGAAGGGCTGCGGCACCTGGTAGCTGCGGCCGATGCCGGCGCGGCAGCGCTGGTGCGGCTTCAACGCCGTGATGTCGCGGCCCTCGAACTCCACCCGGCCGGCGTCGCAGCGCACGTCGCCGCTGATCAGGTTGAACAGCGTCGTCTTGCCCGCGCCGTTGGGGCCCAGGATGCCCAGCGTCATGCCCTCGTCCACCGCGAGCGAGATGTCGTCGGTGACCTTCAGCGCGCCGTAGGACTTGCTGACCGCGTGCAGGGCGAGCAGGGGCATGGTTCGGGGTGAGTTCGGCCGGGGCGCGACGGCGCCCAAGGGCTGTTGCTGAACCGCTTTCTCAGCCGATCAGCTTGAGCGTGCCGCCGGTCGGGATGTTCTTCGCCCCGGCGTTGTCGACGATCGTCAGCTCCACCTTGTATTTCGTGCCCTTGCCCCACTGGCCCAGCACCAGCGGCGTCTTGCTGACGTTCTTGAACGGCCCCTGGCCGCCCCACTTGACCGGGCCGACCACGGTGGCCATGTCGGTGGCGGCCACGGCGTCGCGCAGGTCCTTCGGGCTCGGTGCTCTTGCTGCGCTTCAGCGCATCGGCCGCCACCTCGAACAGAGCATGCGCAAAGCCGATCGGCTGCGTCCATTGCTTCTTGCTGCCGGCCTCGTAGGCCTCGGCCAGCGCCTTGGCGCTTTGCTTCGTCAGCGACGAGGTGAAGGGGTGTGAAGGGCTCCACCAGACCTCGGTGCTCAGGCCGTAGCCCAGATCGCCGAGTGCTTCGATCGCGCCGGGGAAGAGCAGCGCCTTGCCGAGCGTGATCACCTTCGGCTGGAAGCCCTGCTGCTTGGCCTGGGTGAGGAAGGTCTTGGCATCGGGCGGGATGACCACGCCGGTGACGATCTCGACGCCGTCCTTCTTGAACGCGGCGATCTGCGCGCTGAAGTCCTGCGTGCCGTTCTGGAAGCGGCCCGGATCGACGAGCGTGAAGCCCTGTGCGGCCAGCGGCTTCGGGAAGCCCAGTTCCTTGTCGCCCCAGGCGTTGCCGTCGCCGTCGTTGGGGAACAGTCCGCCGACCTTCTTGTTGGTCTTCACGCTGTTCCAGCCGCTGGTGAAGGTGGCGATCACGTCCTCCAGCCCCCAGAAGATGTGGTACGTGTAGTTGAAGCCCTTGGCCGGGTCGCCCTTGCGGCCGAAGAACCACGGCTGCCACGGCACCACGCTGCTGATGCAGGGCAACTCGTTCAGTTCGCAGGCGTCGCACACCGGGTTGGCGGTTTCGGGCGTGCCGGCCGTCAGCATCAAGGCCACCTTGTCCTTCAGGATCAGGTCGTTGGCGACTTCACCGGCGCGGTTCGGGTTGCTCTGGCTGTCCTTCAGGATCACCTGCACCGTGTACCTCTTGCCGCCGACCGTCAGGCCGTCCTTGAACGCGGCCTTCATCTGCTCGATGACCCATTTGTCGGCCTCGCCGAAAGGCGCCAGCGGGCCGGTCTGCGGCGAGACGTAGCCGATCTTCAGCGTGTCGGCCGCCAGCGCCAGCTTCGATGCGCTCAGGGCCGCGGCGGCGCTCACGCCTTGCACGAAGGTTCTGCGGTTCAGGCTCATTCTTGTCTCCGAGTGTGGTTCAGGTTGAGGGAGCTTCGCCGTCGTAAGCGCGCTGCAGCAGCGCGCGCAGCGCCGCACGTTCCAGCGGTCGCGGGTTCGGGTAGGGCGTGCTCGCGGCCAGGTCGGCGGCGCGGTCCAGGCCATCGGCCGGCATGCCGATGGCGCGCAGCGAGGTCGGCGCGCCCATCTTGCGCGCCAGCTCGAAAACGGCGCGCGGCGCATCGCTTCCGCCCAGCGCGCGGGCGATGCGCGCCATCGCAGATGGCGCGGCGACGGCGTTGTAGGCCAGCGCATGCGGCAGGATCACCGTGTGCACTTCGGCATGCGGCAGATTGAAGCTGCCGCCGAGCGTGTGGCACAGCTTGTGGTGCAGGCCCATCGCCACCGTGCCGAGCACGGTGCCGCACAGCCAGGCGCCGTACAGCGCGTCGCCGCGCGCGTCCAGGTCGCGCGGGCCGATGCCCAGCTTCGGCAGCGCGCCGGCGATGGCGCGGATGCCCTCTTCGGCCATCAGCGCGGTGATCGGGTTGCCGTCGTGCGCATACAGCCCCTCGGCCGCATGGGCGATGGCATTCATGCCGCTGGTCACGCTCATCGCCAGCGGAAGGCCAAGTGTCAGCTCGGGGTCGTAGATCACCGTGTGCGGCAGCACGCGCGCATCGCGGCCGGTCTTCTTGATGCCGCCTTCGGTCAGGCCCCAGATCGGCGTCACCTCGCTGCCGGCGTAGGTGGTGGGGATGGCGACGATCGGTAGGCTCGATTCAAGTGCGATCGCCTTGCCCAGACCCGTGGTCGAGCCGCCGCCGATGGCCACCGCAACGTCTGCGCCGAGGCGCTGCGCTTCGGCCCGCGCCGCACGCGCGGCTTCCACCGGCACATGCATCACTGCTTGCGCAAACACGCCGGCCGCACGCGGGCCCAGCATCTCGGCCACGCGCTCGGCGCTGGCCGCCTGCTCGGGCGTGGACAGCACCAGCGCCCGTCGCGCGCCGAGCCGCTCGATTTCGGCCGCCAGTTGCTGCAGCGCGCCGGCGCCGAAGACGACGCGAGGCAGCCGGGCCTGGTAGACGAACGGGTCCACGGGCGTTTCCGGACTAATGGTCAGCGCACCAGTCGCATCGTGATCTCGGCCACGTGCTTGCCCTGGAAACGCGCGCCGTCCAACTCGTTGGCGCTGGGCTGGCGCGAGCCGTCGCCCTTGGCGATGGTGGATGCGCCATAGGGGCTGCCCCCGGTGATCTCGTCCATGCGCATCTGCCCCTGCCACGCATAGGGCAGGCCGACGATGACCATGCCCTGGTGCAGCAGCACGGTGTGCGTGGACAGGATCGTGCTCTCCTGCCCGCCATGCTGCGTGGCGGTGGAGGTGAAGACCGAGCCGACCTTGCCGACCAGCTTGCCAGCGAACCACAGGCCGCCGGTCTGGTCGAAAAAGTTCTTCATCTGCGCGGCCATGTTGCCGAAGCGCGTGGGCACGCCGACGATGATCGCGTCGTAGTCCGGCAGTTCAGCCACGGTGGCGATCGGCGCCACCTGGTCGGTCTTGAAGTGCGAGGCCTTGGCTACATCGGGCGCCACCAGCTCGGGCACGCGTTTGATGTCCACCGTGGCGCCGGCCGAGCGTGCGCCTTCCGCCACGGCCTGGGCCATGGTTTCGATGTGGCCGTAGCTGCTGTAGTACAGGACGAGGATCTTGGCCATGACGGCGCTCCTTGGGGGTTGAGATGCTTCTATTCTCTAGCGCGGGTACCAAGGCGGCATCTGCGCGTCGATATTGACCCACACGCTCTTCACCTGGGTGTACTCGCGCATCGCGTCGAAACCCATCTCGCGGCCGTAGCCGCTTTGGCCGACGCCGCCGAAGGGCGAGCCCGGGTTGACGCGCTTGTAGCTGTTGATCCACACCATGCCGGCCTGCAGGTCGCGTGCGAACTTGTGTGCGCGCTGCAGGTTGCTGGTCCATAGCCCGCTGCCCAGGCCGTAGTCGGTGCCGTTGGCAATCGCCAGCGCCTCGGCATCGTCCTTGAAAGTGAGCACGGTAACGAAGGGGCCGAAGACTTCTTCCTGCGCCACGCGGTCGGTGTGGGCGCGGGCGCGCACCACGGTCGGCTCGACATAACAACCGCGTGCGAGGTCGGCCGCTGCGGGCGGCTTGCCGCCGGCCAGCACCTCGCCGCCTTGCTCGCGCGCCACGTCCACGTAGGCGAGCACGCGGTCGCGGTGCAGGCTGCTGGTCAGCGGGCCCATCTCGGTCGCGGCATCGAGCGGGTTGCCCAGGCGGATCGACTTGGCCAGCGGCAGAAACTTCTCCAAAAAGGCGTCGGCAATCTTCTCGTGCAGCATCAGCCGGCTGCCGGCGATGCACGCCTGGCCCTGGTTGTGAAAGATGGCCCAGGCGCTGCCGTTCACCGCGGCGACCAGATTCGCGTCGTCGAAGACGATGTTTGGCCCCTTGCCGCCGAGCTCGAGCTGAACCTTCTTGAGATTTCCCGCACTGGCCTGCACGATGCGCTTGCCGGTGGCGGTGCTGCCGGTGAAAGCCACCTTGGCGATGCCGGGATGCTCGGCAATGTATTGCCCGGCCACCGCGCCCAGGCCGGGGATCATGTTCACCACGCCCGGCGGCATACCGGCCTCGGCCATCAGCTCGGCGATCTTCAGGCTGGAGAGCGGCGTCACCTCGGCCGGCTTCATGACGATGGTGTTGCCCGCGGCCAGCGCCGGGGCCATCTTCCAGCTGGTGAACATCAGCGGGAAGTTCCACGGCACCACCTGGCCGACCACGCCCACCGGTTCGCGCAGCGTGTAGTTCAGGAAGCCGGCCTCGACCGGAATCGTCTCGCCCTGGAACTTGTCGGCCATCCCGCCGAAGTAGCGGTAGCACGCCGCAGTGCGCGGCACGTCCAGCGCGCGGCTGTCCTTGATCGGGTGGCCGGTGTCGAGCGATTCCAGCCGCGCCAGCTCTTCGGCATTGGCTTCGATCAGATCCGCCAGCTTGAGCAGGATGCGGCCGCGGTCCGATGCGGCCAGGTGGCTCCAAGCCGGTAGCGCGCGCTGCGCGGCGGCCACGGCCAGATCCACATCGGCCTTGCCGGCCAGCGCCACGTCGGCGATGGTCGAGTTGTCGTGCGGGTTCAGCGTGGCCAGCGTCTCGCCGCTCTGCGCACTCACGAACTGGCCGTCGATGAACAGCTGGTGGCGGATCGGCGAGCGCAGGCCCGCCGCGGCCTGGATGTCCGCGAGGTTCATGGTGGTGGGCTCCTTTGCCGCGCTCAGAACTTCACCGGGATCTCGGGCGCCTCGCCCTTCTGGATCTCGTACACCAGGTTCGGGCTGCCGTTCTCCCAGACCAGCAGCATGCTGCGCTTCGGGCTGTAGCCCTGGTGGCGGCAGTAGGCCGGCATCGCGGCCATGTCGCCGGCCTTCATGATCACGCGCGCCAGCGGCTTGCCGGTGGTCTTGTCGGCGCAGTCCCAGTGGATCTCGTCGGTCATCTGGAAGAACCACTCGACGCGATCGTTGGCATGGATGATCGGCAGGATGTGCTCTTCGGTGGTCGGGCACATGAAGCTGTACTTCACCACGCTGGTGAAGCTGGGGTTCCAGGTCACCTGGCTGCGCGACAGGAAGGCGAACAGGTTGAAGGCATGCACCTCGTTCTCGAAGCCGGGTTCGGGGTGCAGCTCGGGCTGGTCCTGCGGCACGTCGGCGAAGGCGCGGTTCACCGGCGCGCCGCGCTCGTCGCTGCGCAGGTTCAGGTCGCCCTTCAGTCCGACGCAGCGCGTGGCCAGCTCACGCGCCCGGGTGATCTTGGCGCGGTTGTTGCCTTTCTTGCGGCCGTAGGGCGAGCCGGTTTCCTGCGGCGAGCTGAAGGGGTCGAAGCTTTCGTTGGTCCAATCGTCCAGCATCTCGGCGAAGGTGGCGGCGATCTGCGCGGTCTCGAAGTTTTCCAGCAGGTCCACGCCCGCGGCCTTCATCGTCGCGTTGTAGGTGCCGGCGTACAGGTCCACCGTCTTGTAGTGGTTGGTGGTGCCGAACACATGGTCGAAGTTGACGCCACCGTAGAAGAAGCCCCAGGCCACGTCGCGCATCAGCGCGCGCAGGAAGCTGCCGACGTCCATCGTGTGGGAGAGTGGCCGGCCGTCGCGTGTGGTCCAGGCGATGTGGGCGAAGTATTCGTCGCGCTTGAACTTGAAGCTGCCGAGGCCGAAGTCGCGATAGCCCAGCGTGGCGTCGGGCTGGCTGGCGATGACCTTGGCGATGTCTGCGGGTGCGTTCATGGTGTGTGTCTCCTTCGGCCTTCAGGCCACTTGGCAGATGTCGGCCCAGCGCTCGACGCTCAGGTCGCCCTTGCAGGTCTGCAGCACCAGCACCCCGGGCTTCGCGGCGCGGAACTGGTAGGCGCTGTTCTTGGGCAACAGCGCCTGGTGGCCGCGCCTGATCTTCAGCCAGCCCATCTTCTGGCCCTTTGGCTCGCCCTTCACCAGCACCGCACCGTTGTGCTCCACATCGGGCGCGCTCTGCTCGGGCGTCAGCTTGATCAGGTGGATATCCACCTCGCCGTCCATGCACAGCGCGAACTCGTCATGTGCGCAGGTGAACCACGGCGAGTGGCCTTCGGCACGCACCGTCTCCAGCACGTAGATCTGGTTCTGGCCGAAGACCACGCGCTCGTAGGGCCTGGCTTTGCTGGCGATCTCGAAACAGTTCGAGAAGGCGTAGTTCCTGACGTTGTCGTCGATGATCTGCACGCCGCCTTTCTCGAAGTGGGCGAGCGAGCCGAACTTGGTCTGGTAGCTGACTTCGGGCATTTGCGGTCTCCTGTCTGCGGGCCGCAAAGCTGCAGCGCCTGACAGGCAGTCTAGGACCGAGGCCGCCCGGCCGGTAGCCACTGCGGGCCGACCGGATTGTTCGGCAATGACGAACAAAATGCGGGTTTGCCCGTAGTTCCACATCGGCCCCTCACGGCGCTTGGTGGTTGCGATCAACAGTGCGGCGCCGGACGCCAACTTCACCAGGGACTTCATCGCTGCGCGCATCGCCTTGCTCGATGCGATCCGTGCCGCGACCGACGCACAGAGGGCGAGCGATTCCGGCAGGCCGTAGGCCTGCGCTTGCCGCGCCCACCAACCGATCAGCCGGCGGCAACCGGCTCCAGCACGTGAATCACGCGCCTGGCGGTGAAGTCCTTCACCTTGGCCGCATAGGCCTTCATGTGCGGCGCCACCGCATGCGCCTGCAGTGCGGCCAGGCTGGCCCACTTCTCGACGACAACGAAGGCGTCGTCGCCGACGCTGCCGGGCGAGGCCGGCATGCCCTTGGCATCAACCGTCGCGGTGTATTCGATGCAGCCGTCTTCGGCGCGCACCGCCGCGGTGTTGGCCAGGAAGGCTTCGAGCACCTTGGCGCGCTGGCCGGGGTGGGCGGTGATGATGGCGACGACGTGGATCATGATGGCCTCGGTGCGGTGGGTTGATCGAAGGCGCCCATTCTGGCGACTCATATCAATCGATCACTCGTTCGGCGATCAACCCGCGTTCGATCAGCGTCGCATCCCAGGGCAGCACGCCGGAAAAGCTCCTATACAGCGCATCGAGAAAGAGCTTCAGCTTCAGCGCACTGCGCACCGTGGACGGGTAGAACACGCTCAGCCAGAAAGCGCTGAGCTGGTATTGCGGCAGCACCAGCTCGAGCTCGCCCGACAGTACCGAAGCCGAAGCGACCAGTGTCGGCAGGCAGACGATGCCGGCGTCTTCGAGCGCGTACTCGCGCAGCAGGTGCACGCTGTTGGTCAGCAGCACGGGTTTGAGCTCCAGCAGCACCGGCTCACCCGCGCCGTGGAAGGCCAGCCGTTCGCGTGTCGGATAACCCGAATACCAACCGGTGCGGTGCGCCAGCAACTCGCGCGGCTCGCGCGGTGCACCCTGCTGGCGCAGGTAGGCCGGGGTGGCGCAGAACACGCGCCGCACAGGGAACAGCTTGCGCGAGACCAACTCCTCGCTGTGCGGCGGAAAAATCTGCAGTGCGCAGTCGAAGCCTTCCTTTACCGGATCGATGACTGCGTCGTTGACGAACAGCTCGAGCACGATCTGCGGATAGCGCGCCTGGAACTCCTGCAGCACCTGCGCCAGGTGGCCGAGCACGAAGCCGGGCAGTGCATGCACGCGCAGCCGACCGGCCGGCGAAGCGCTGACCTCGCGCATCTGGTCCACCACCTCGTTGGTGCGGCCCACCAGCTCGGTGCAGTCGCGCAGGAAGGCCTGGCCCAGCTCGGACAGGCGCACGCTGCGCGTGTTGCGGTGGAACAGCGGCGCGCCGACGAAGTCCTCCAGCTGCTGGATGCGCGCGGTGACCACCGAGCGCGACACGCGCAGCTGGCGCGCGGCCTGGGCGAAGCTCTGCGCCTCGGCAACGCGCACGAAGGCGTCGATGGCAAGGTAGCGGTCCATGGCCGGTCAGTTTAGGCCGCTCGGCAAGCGCGCCCATGGTGTACCGTCCGATCACCTTGTGCACCCTGCCAGCAGCCTCGGGTGCGCCAGCACGCGGCGACTCGCCCAGTCCAGCACCGCCACCAGGTACACCCAGCCTCGTGCCATCGGGCGGGCGAAGCGAGCTTGCCGCAAACTTGTCGCTTGCGCTGGACGGCCCGTGCCGCGCACGGACAAGCTCAGCGGGGCTGGAGATTCAGGTAGAAGGGCGGCTGCGCGGTCAGCCCCTGCTTGATCTGCCGCGAGCGCTCGTCGGCCAGCACCTCCTCGTCGCCTGCAGCCAGGCCGTTCAGCGCGCACTCCACGATGTCCCGTGGCGAGGTCTTCGGCACGTCCATCGCGCGAGTCATGTCGGTGTCGACGAAGCCCATGTGCAGCGCGGTCACCTGGGTGCGCTGGGCGCGCAGTTCCTCGCGCAGGCCGTTGGTCAGCGCCCAGGCGGCGGATTTGCTCAACCCATAGGCGCCGAGCAGCGGTGAATTGAACCAGCTGGCGACCGACAGCACGTTCAGTACCGCGCCGCCACCGTTGGCCGCCAGCACCGGCGCGAAGGCCTGGCACATGCGCAGCACGCCGAACACGTTGACGTCCATGTGGCGCTGGATTGACGCGGCGCTGTCGGCGGCAAGGTAGCCGCCCATCTGCGCGACGCCGGCGTTGTTGATCAGCAGCTTCACGTCGCCGCAGTCGGCCGCCGCCTGGCGCACCTGTTCGGCGTTCGTGACATCGAGCGTGACCACCTGCAATCCCTCTGGCATCGGCGTTGGCGTGCGCATCGCCGCATACACCTTGCGTGCGCCGCGTCGCAGCGCGGCTTGCGCAAAGGCCAGGCCGATGCCGCGGTTGGCACCGGTCACGAACACGACAGTGTCTTCAATCTTCATGCTGCGTCCTTCATGGTATGGAATAGAAACTGCCGGGTCAGGCCCATCACAGCGGCGAAGACCGGCACCACGGTTCCGGTCTTCGGCGCGAAAACGAACACCAGCACAGCCAGCGCCCGCGCCGCGTAGACCAGCGACAGCAGCGACTTCATGCGCCAGCGCCCGACCGCCCAGCCCATGGCCAGGCTGCCGAGGATGTTGAACAAACCCAGGATGCCCAACGCCCAGCCGCCGTACTGCCTGGCCACGTACCTGACGGGCGTCGTCGCCTCCTGCGGGCTGCCGTTGCGATATCCGCTCCTTCTTCGGGCGCGAGCAGCGCCAGCCAGTGGCGCTGTGCCTCGGCGCGATTGGCGCGCCCGGTGGAGGTGATGGACATGGCACGCGTGCGCGCATCGGCGCCGGGAACCGTCTCGACCCAACCCGCCGTGATCAGCGGCTTCAGGTTGCGCATCAGGGTAGACGGGTCCATCTTCAGCACCGCGCCAGGTCCGACGGACGCACCGAACCCAGCCGATTCACCGTGGACAGCAGCGAGTACTGCGTCGTCTTCAGCCCGCTGGCCGCCATCTGGGCGTCGTAGTGCTGCGTCACCCGGCGCGTCAGCTGGCGCAATTGCAGGTTGGTGCATCCACGAGGCGCAGCGCTGGGCACATCGTGCGTGGGCTGGGGTCGGGTCATTCGACAATTGTATATGCATTGATTGCATATGCAATGCATAATTGCGATCATCGACACATCCACCAGAGAGCCTGATCCCATGACGGTCGTTGCTGCCCAAGCCCCTGCATCCCTTGCGCCGCGCCCTTCCGAGGCGCTGCTGACCGCGCCGATCCTGCCCGCCCTGGTGCGTTTCGCGTTGCCGAACATCGCGGCGATGCTGGCCACGGCGCTGGCCGCCGTGGCCGAAACCGCCTATGTCGGCAGCTTCGGCGTGCCATCGTTGGCCGGAATGGCCCTGGTGTTTCCAATGGTCATGCTGCAGATGATGCTGTCGGCGGGCGCGATGGGCGGTGGCATCTCTTCGGCGATCAGCCGGGCACTGGGTGCCGGTGCCGCGGCGCGGGCGGATGCGCTGGCGGTGCACGCCATGTGGATCGGCCTGTCTGCCGGCGCTCTGACCTCGCTGCTGATGCTGAGTCTCGGCCCGGCGGTCTTCGCCGGTCTCGGCGGCCGCGGCGAGGCCTTGGCACAGGCGGTGGCGTATTCGAACGTGGCCTTCGTCGGTTCCATCGGCGTGTGGCTGATGAACACCTTCGCCTCGGTGCTGCGCGGTGCGGGCAACATGGTGGTGCCGTCGGCCACGTTCCTGCTGGTCTCGCTGGCGCAGGTGCTGATTGGCGGCGCGCTCGGCCTGGGCTGGGGACCGTTTCCCCGGCTCGGCATGCCCGGTGTGGCGGCGGGGCAGGTGATCGCCTTCAGTGCCGGTGCCGCGTTCCTGTACTTCCACCTGCGCGCCGGCAGTTCGAAGGTGCGGCTGTCCGTGCGCGCGACGCCGCTGCAGGGCGAATTGCTGCGCGACATCCTGCGCGTCGGCGCGCTGGCCTGCTTCTCCCCACTGCAGACCGTGCTGACGGTGCTGATCCTGACCTGGCTGGTGGCGCAGTTCGGCCCGACCGCACTGGCCGGCTACGGCATCGGCTCGCGGCTGGAGTTCCTGCTGGTGCCGATCGCCTTCGCCATCGGCGTGGCCTCGGTGCCGCTGGTGGGCATGGCCATCGGCGCCGGCATGGTCGAGCGTGCCAAGCGCGTCGCCTGGACGGCCGCGGCGCTGGCCACCGCGGTGCTCGGGCTGCTGGGCGGGGTGCTGGCGCTGGCGCCCGATCTGTGGACGCGGCTGTTCACCGACGAGCCTTTGGTGGTGGCTTCGGCCGCGCTGTACTTCCGCTGGGCCGGGCCGGCCTACGGGCTGTTCGGCCTGGGGCTGTGCCTGTATTTTTCGGCGCTGGGTGCGGGCAAGGTCGGAGGGCCAGTGCTGGCCGGCACGCTGCGCCTGGCGGTGGTGGCTGTCGGCGGATGGTTCCTGGCGCGTGCGCAGGCCGAGCCGTGGACGATCTTTGCGCTGGTCGCGCTTGGCATGGCGGTCTTTGGGCTCGCTGCAGCGGTGGCGGTGCGGTACACCAGCTGGGGGCATGAAAGGGCCCCCGGCGACACTGACGCCGTATCTGGAGGCTCTGCCTGACCAGCGGGTCAGGGGGTCGTTCGACGTCTGAGCTTGATGTCGCCGGTGCGTGCCAGCAAGGCCGCATGCAGGCTCGGCCCGGCGACAATGAAACTCGGCTGCTGCGGCACAGGGTTGTTGAACGCCAGCGCCTTGCCGTCGTGCGTCGTCACCACGCCGCCGGCTTCGCGCACGATCAAGTCGGCGGCGGCCAAGTCCCAATCGCTCTTGGTGTTCAGGCCCATCGCGGCGTCGGCGTCGCCGCTGGCCACCAGCGCCAGGCGCCAGGCGACCGAGTCGCGCTGGATGATCGACATCTCCGGCCACGGCTGTTGCCAGGCCGGATGCTTGAACATCGGCCCGAACGCCGCCATGCGGCAGCCGGCGATCTGCTGCCGGTCGCCGACCCGGATCGGCGCGCCGTTCAGTCGCGCACCCCGGTGGGCAACGGCTTCATAGAACCGGTCTTCGGCCGGATTGAACAGCACCGCCGCCACCGGCGTTCCGTTCTCGACCAGGGCCACGGCGTGGCAGAAGTGCGGTACGCCCTCCAGGAAGGCGCGCGTGCCGTCGATCGGATCGACGACCCAGACGCGCGCACGGGCGAGCCGCGCAGGATCGTCCGCCGTCTCCTCGGACAGCCACCCGTACTCGGGCCGCTCACTGCGCAGCCGCTGGCGCAGGTGCGCGTCGACGGCCATGTCCGCCTCGCTGACAGGCGTGCCGTCGGTCTTCTGCCAGACCGCGAGTTGGGTTCGAAAGTAGCGCAGGGCCAGCGCACCGGCTTCACGCACGGCAGCCTTCAGCAGCGCCATGTCGGCGTCGAGATCGTTCACCGGCTTGTCACCGCCGAAAGTTAAAGCACCACCACGTCGAGCATCGATTCGGCCTTGGTCGCCTTGTCCACCACCTTCATGCGCGTCTTGACCGGGATGATCTCGTCCTCGAGCTTGCCGGCCTCCTGTGCCGCGGCCATCAGCCTGTGCGAGCGCAGCGAATACTCGTCCTGGTACTCGCGACTCAGGCCATAACGCTCGGCCACGTTGTCGCCCGTGTCGATCATCGGCATCCAGAAGGCCGGCGCGATGTCGAGCAGGTGGTCGTCGCGGCCACCACCACCGCCGCCCTGGAAGCTGATCGAATCGACGCCGCCGCCGACCATCACGCTGGCGCCGCCCTCGAAGATGTGATGCGCGGCGATGGCGATCGCGTTCAGCCCCGACCAGCAGGCGCGATTCAGCGTCATTCCGGAGGCGCTGACCGGCAGCCCGGCCAGCAATGCTGCGGCGCGGGCCACGTTGCCCGATGCGGCGACGCAGCCGGCGATCACGTCCTCGACCTCCGCCGGATCGACCCGGGCGCACCGCACCGCATGGCGGATGGCGTGGCCGAGCATGGTCATGCCGGGCGTGTCGTTGAAACCGCCGCGAGCGACCTTGGCCAGCCCGGTGCGGGCATAGGAAACGACGACGGCTTGGCGCATGATGGGAGGTCCTTCAGAAGTTGCGAAGTGAAGTTGCGAAGTGGCGATCGTGGACGCAGCCTGACAATGTGCCAGCCCCGCCAGACTGGTGCAAACCCGTTCGCCGCGTGTCGCGCTGCGGACTGCGCAGGCAGCGGCCAACGCCGATACTCTTTTCGGAACTGATCCAGGTCGCAGGCCCGCGCCTCGGCCGGACAGCGCCACCCCCGCGCCGCGGGCAACTGCCCGCGCGCCCCTTTCCCTGGAGACACCGATCCATGAACACCGCCCAAGCATCCGCCAAGAAGGCATCGGCCTTCGGGCTGAACCCCACCGACGAACTGCACGATCTGCGCATGTCGGCCAAGGCCATGCCGCTGTACGAGCACGTCAAGCGTTTCATCGCCGAGACGGTCGAGCCGATGAGTCGCAAATACGAGGCGCTGGGCGACGGGCGCAGCGGTGCCGACCGCTGGCAGTATGCGCCGGGGCAGCTGGACCTGCTCAACGGCGCCAAGCAGCAGGCCAAGAAGGAGGGCCTGTGGAACTTCTTCCTGCCCGACGCCGAGACCGGTGAAGGACTGTCGAACCTGGACTACGCCTACATCGCCGCCGAGCTGGGCAAGAACCCGCTGGCCAGCGAGTGCATGAACTGCTCCGCCCCCGACACCGGCAACATGGAAGTGCTCGAGCGCGTGGGCACGCCGGAGCAGAAGGAGCGCTGGCTGAAGCCGCTGCTCAACGGCGAGATCCGCTCGGCCTTCGCGATGACCGAAGTGCACCACGCCTCATCGGATGCCAAGAACGTCGCCACCAGCGCGGTGCTGGAAGGCGACGAATGGGTCATCAACGGCGAGAAGCACTACATCTCCGGCGCCGGCAGCCCGCGCTGCAAGATCCTGATCACGATGGTGCGCACCAGTGCGGACGCGGCGCCGAGCAGGCAACAGTCGATGATCCTGGTGCCCAAGGACACGCCGGGCGTCATCATCGAAGGCGCCATGCATGTCTTCGGTGAGGACCACGCTCCGCACGGCCACATGCACATCACCTTCAAGAACGTGCGCGTGCCC
Source organism: uncultured beta proteobacterium (assembly GCA_963837675.1). Lineage (GTDB taxonomy): Bacteria > Pseudomonadota > Gammaproteobacteria > Burkholderiales > Burkholderiaceae_C > Rubrivivax. The sequence continues at coordinate 167,939 of CAWIOH010000024.1, forward strand.
AAGGACAACATGCTGCTCGGCGAGGGCCGCGGTTTCGAGATCAGCCAGCTGCGGCTGGGGCCGGGGCGCATCCATCATTGCATGCGTTCCATCGGCCAGGCCGAGAAGGCGCTCGACCTGATGGTCACGCGCGGGCTGTCGCGCAAGGCCTTCGGCAAGGAACTGGCCTGGCTGGGCGGCAACATCGAGATCATCTCGCGCGCGCGCATCGAGATCGAGAGCATGCGCCTGATGGTGCTGAAGGCGGCCAAGGCGATGGACGTGCTCGGCAACCGCGAGGCGCGCCTGTGGGTGCACATGGTCAAAGCGCTGGTGCCCGAGCGTGTGTGCCTGATCATCGACCAGGCGATCCAGATGCACGGCGCGCTGGGCGTGTCGCAGAAGACGCCGCTGGCGCGCATGTACTCGACGCAGCGCACCTTGCGCCTGGCCGACGGCCCCGACGAGGTGCACCACATGGTGGTCGGCCGCAACGAGCTGGGCATGCACGTCGGCAGCCACCAGGACGCAAGCATGGCCGCGGTGTTCCGCAGCTGAAAGCCAAACAGGAGACCGATGATGAGCATTCAATCCTTCGACTCGCTGTTCTCGATCCGCGGCAAGGTGGCGCTGGTCACCGGAGGCTCACGCGGCATCGGTGAAATGATCGCTGCCGGCTTCCTGGCGCAAGGCGCCAAGGTCTACATCTCGTCGCGCAAGGCCGATGTGTGCCATGCCACCGCGGCAAGGCTGGCCAGGGACTACGGCGGTGAATGCATCTCGCTTCCGGCCGACCTGTCGCGACTGGACGGCGTGGAGGCGCTGGCCAAGGCCATGATGGAGCGCGAACACGTGCTCGACATCCTGGTCAACAACGCCGGCGCCTCATGGGGCGGGGCTATCGACGATTTCCCCGAGGCCGGCTGGGACAAGGTGATGGACACCAACGTCAAGGCGGTGTTCTTTCTGACGCAGAAGCTGATGCCGCTGCTGCGCGCCGCGGCTGGCGGGAACTCGCCGGCGCGGGTGATCAACATCGGCTCGATCGACGGGTTGAAGGCCTCGTCTTTCGACGCCTGGTCCTACGGCGCCTCGAAGGCGGCGGTGCACCACCTGACGCGTTTCATGGCCTCGCGGCTGACCAAGCAGCGCATCTTGTTCAACGCCATTGCGCCTGGGCCCTACCCGACCTGGATGCTGTCCACCGGCGTCGGCTTCGGCGGCAAGACCGAGGGCGAGGGCGTGGATTGGGCGAGTGTCGGCGCGCGCAACCCGAGTGGGCGTGTCGGCACGCCGCAGGACATTGCCGGACTGGCCACCTTTCTGTGCTCACGCGCCGGCGAATACGTGGTCGGGCAGGTCATCGCCAGCGACGGCGGCATCGTCGCCGCGGCTTGAGCGCGGCTAGGCCAGTAGTGGATCAAGGAGACTCCGTGAACCTGCGCCCCTGGCGCAAGTCCACATCGACCCGCCGGGCATCGCCATCACCTGCTTTCGGCTCGGGGCGCACAACCGGCTCCTGCCGAACCCGCGAGACGTGTCCAGCGTCATCGGTGAGATGAAGTGGGAGCCTTCGAATTGATGGGGTGCTGCCCGGGGCGCGAGACGCCGGCACCGGTGCAGACCCGATCGTGATGCATGCCGAGGTGCGGCGCATGCTGCTGACGCAGAAGGCGACGTCGAGGGCCTGCGCGCGCTGGCGCCGTGGGCCTTGCAGCTGAGCGACCGCAGTCGCGAGGCCGCGGAACTGGTTGCCTTGCTGAGGCCGATCGTCAAGGCGGTCGGCAGCGACGTCGGGGTGGAACCGGCGCGGCCGCGGTGCCGAGCCTGCGGCCGGTCGGCCACCTGGCGCTGGCGCAGGTCTGGCTGCGCGCGGTGCAGGCGCCGTTGACAAAGCTGGCTTTGGCAGACGGCTTCTACGCCTCGAAGTTGGCCACGGCGCGCTTCTACCTATTGCCCGACCACGGAGATTGAGGCCATCGCGCGGCCGGCATCGCAGCCCGAGGGTGGGTGAAGGATGGCCTGGCACCGACGACGAGGGCGCAGCAGGCCAGAAGGCGCATCAACCCCTGCGTCGCTTGTCCGCCCGGGCCGCACGTGCGAGTTCAACCTTGCGCGGCTTCTGGGCATCGTTCAGCATGCCCGCCGACGCACCTGCGCCCGGTCCCGGTTCGACGACCACCTCCCGCGGATTCAGCGCCTCACCGCAACTCGAACACACCTGCACCGGGTTGAAGAGATGACCGCAAGCGGAATGGCGGTGCAGCAGCGGCCGCCCCTTCTTGCCGGACATGTGCACGTCGCCCCAGTGCACGATCGCCATGATCACCGGATGGAGTTCGAGGCCCTTTGCGGTCAGGCGGTACTCGTAGCGAACCGGATTCGTCTGGTAGGCCATCTTGGTGAGCACGAAGTGATCGACGAGTTTTTGCAGCCGGTCGGCCAGGATCGGGCGGCCGATGCCCAGGCGGGACTGAAAATCGTCGAAGCGGCGCACCTTCAGGAAGCAGTCGCGCAGGATCAACAGCGTCCAGCGATCGCCGATCACGGCCAAGGTTCGAGCCACCGAACACGACTGCTGCTCCAACTCGCCCCACTGCACGACATCTCCCTTCAAATGAACCGCGCGACGCCTCGGGCCCACGCCGGCGCGATGGCCGGGGTCGGCGGCACTCGGCCAGGCAGGCGCTCGCCACAGGTTCTACTTTAGCACTCGATCCGAGCGCCCGGTCCGAGCTGGACGACCCGTTCGAGGTGGGCTGCCATCGAGCGGCACCCAGAACAGCGCGCTGCCGGACGCCTGCAGGCGTTCAATCGCCACGCCGGCGGCAGCACCCATCGTGTCTCGGCCTTTCGCATCCTGCATGCGGCGCTGTGCATCGGTGCCGGCGAAACCACGGACAAGGGCTGTGTGAATCAGCGCGGTGTGCTCGAGTGCCGCGCCAATCTCGTCGACGAGCTCTACTCGGCCTTGCCTGGGCCCGAAGTGATTCGACTTTGAGGCCCTGACCCGATCCCTTGCTTCATCCAGTCACAGCGTGCTATCGTCAGTTTCATTTGAGAATCCACTGATCTCACTCCCTCGGCAGGGTGGGTGAGGCAGCCGCAACACAGGAGAACCCAGTGAACGATGTGCAGTTCCTTTTCGATTTCGGCAGCCCGAACGCCTACCTCTGCCACAAGCTCATTCCGCAGGTACAGGCACGTTGCGGGGCCGGGTTTGAGTACGTGCCAGTGCTGCTCGGCGGCATCTTCAAGCTGACCGGCAACCAGTCGCCGTTCACGGCTTTCGCCGGCATCAAGAACAAGCTCGACTACGAGAACATCGAGATGCGCCGGTTCGTCGCACGGCACGGCGTCAGCGCCTACCGGCGCAACCCACACTTCCCCGTCAACACCCTGCAGCTGATGCGCGGTGCGGTGGCGGCGCAGGACGCCGGTGTCTTCGAGCGCTACGTGGACGAGATCTACGCCTGCGTGTGGGAGCGTGAACGCAAGATGGACGACCCTGCGGTGTTCCGCGCGTCGTTGGTCGAAGCCGGTTTGCCGGCAGACAAGCTGCTCGAACTCTGCCAGACCGATGTCGTCAAGGCGAGGCTGGTGTCCAACACAGAGGCGGCGGTGGCCGCGGGCGCCTTCGGCAGCCCGACTTTCATCGTCGGGGGAGAGATCTTCTTCGGCAAGGACAGACTGCGCGAAGTCGAGGAGGAGTTCGTGCGCCAGAGTGGATCGCACAAGACGAGTTCGCTCGCGACCGCGTAGGTCCGGGCCATCGGTCTTTAACCCAATTGAAATTGATTGAGGGACAACAGCATGTCTGACGCACAAGCGAAGAAGGTCTGCCTGGTCATCGGTGTCGGCATCGGCGTCGGTGCCGCCATTGCGAAGGCATTCGCCCTGGACGGCTTCGAGACGGTCATTACCCGCAGGTCGCGCCATCTCGATGAACTCGAGACGATTGCGCAGGAGATTCGCGGTCTGGGCGGCGTGGTGCATACCCGCGGCGTCGATGCCCGATCCGAAGAGGAAACCGTGGCCCTGTTCCGCGACATCGAGCGCGACATCGGGCCGCTCGAGGTCGTCGTCTTCAACATCGGCGCCAACGTGCGCTTCCCGATCGAGGAGACGACGTCGCGGGTGTTCACCAAGGTCTGGGAGATGGCCTGCTTCGGCGGCTTCCTAGCGGGGCGCGAGGCGGCCAAGGTCATGGTGCCGCGCGGACGCGGCACCATCATTTTTACCGGCGCGACCGCCAGCCTGCGTGGCAAGGAAGGTTTTGCGGCCTTCGCCGCGGCCAAGAGCGGCCTGCGCTCTGTGGCGCAGACCATGGCGCGCGAACTGGGCAAGAAGAACATCCATGTCGCACATGTCGTCTGCGATGGCTCGATCGACGGCGTGTTCTCGCGCGAGAACATCGCCGACCTGGAGCAAAGGCTCGCCGAGGACCGCGTACTGAAACCGGACGACATCGCGCTGAACTACCTGAACCTTCATCATCAGAAGCGCTCCGCCTGGACCCACGAGCTCGACCTGCGCCCCTGGAGCGAAAACTGGTAGATCCGCCTTTTCAGGATATGCCCCCCTCACTGCCAGGAGAAGCCCATGAGCACCGACCAGAAAGCGGCAGAAGTGCGAATGCACGTCGAGGGACACGTTTGCGTGATCTCGCTGGACAACGTGGCCAAGAAGAACGCCATCACGCCGGAGTTGATGGACCAGTTGTCCCAACACATGAGCAGCTTCGACGCCGACGACAACTTATGGGTGGCGGTGCTGGACCCGGCTGGCGAACACACCACCGCTGGGCTGGACATGCCGAAGTTCTTCGGCCCGACCGCCACCGCCAAGCCCACTCCCGCCGATCAGGTCGATCCGTTCGGGCTGGGCAAGCGCTGCCGCAAGCCGGTGATCTCGGTCGTGCACGGCATCACCTACACCATCGGCATCGAGATGATGCTGGCCGGCGACATCGTCATCGCCGCCGACACCGCGCGCTTCTGTCAGCTCGAGTCGAAGCGCGGCATTGCGCCCCTGGGTGGCGCGCACTTCCGCTATCTCACCCGCACCGGCTGGGGCAACGCGATGTACCACCTGTTCCTGTGCGACGAGTTCGGCGCGCAGGAGGCGTTGCGCCTGGGCTTCGTCCAGGAGGTGCATCCCTACGGCAAGCACCGCGAGCGTGCCATGGAGATCGCCCGATCGATCTGCAAGTGCGCACCCCTCGGGTTGCGCGCCACCAAGGAGGCCGCGCTGACCTACATCCACGAAGGAGAGCGCGCCGCCATCGACGCCATCCCCTCGATCAAGGAGAAGGTCTTCGCGACCGAAGACTTCAAGGAAGGCATTCGGTCCTTCGTCGAGCGGCGCGAGGCCGAGTTCCAGGGCCGCTGAGAGCCGCCAAGCCGGGAGCACGAGACATGACTCAGTCCGAGCCAGGCGATACACCAGCCGCCGCCGCTGAAGTGGCGCTGATCGTCGGGGGCGGGCCCGGCATCAGCGCGAGTTGCGCCAGGCTGTTCGCGCGCAGCGGCATGCGGGTGGGCATCGCGGCCAGGAATCCGGACAAACCGGTCCTGGAGGATCTGGAGAAAACTCACGGCGTGCGCCGCTATGCCTGCGACGCCGCGCAGCCGGCGGCGGTGGAGCAGCTGTTCGACGAGCTGGTGCGCGACCTGGGCGTGCCGAGGCTGGTGGTGCACAACATCGACGGCCGGGTTTCCGGCATCCTGCGCAAGGGGATCACCGAGGCCGACCCGGGCATGGCCCTGGACACCCTGCGCAACTCGGCATTCAGCGCGTTCCTGATCGGCCAGCAGGCCGCTCGGCTGATTCGCGAAAACCGCCCCGACGCCAGCGGCGCAAGAGGCACGATCGTCTTCACCAACGCGAGTGCGGCGCTCAAGGGATTCCCGTCGAGCGGTGCCTTTGCCATGGCCTGCCAGGCCAAGTCCGGCCTCGCGCAGAGCATGGCCAGGGAGTTGATGCCCCAGGGCATCCACGTCGCCCAGGTGCCGATCGACGCTGCGATCGGCTGGACGCGCGACGACGGCACACGCGCCCACCGGCTGGCGGGCACGACGGTCGACGACAACATGGCCGACCCAGACCGCATCGCCGAAACCTATCTGCAACTGCATCGCCAGCACCGCTCGACCTGGGCCTTCGAAATCGTGCTGAGGCCGTGGAACGAAAAGTGGTGAATGCCGCGACGGGCTCGGCACCGGGCGTCTACGCCGTTGCCAGATGCACCCTCCAATGTCGGAGGGCGCGTTCGAGATGCCGGGCAAGGCCGACGTCGTTGCCCATATTCGATGGTGTTCGTGAGCAACGAGTTCCTGCAGCGATGTGCCGGCCGGGCCTGCCAGGCGGCTCGTTGTGGCGCCGCGGCGTTGCCTCAGGTGCCCTCGAAGCGTGCTGGTCGCTTGTCCAGGAAGGCATTGCAGCCTTCGAGCGCGTCGGGGTGGTCAAAGGCAATGCCGAGCATCGCACGCTCGTAGGCGAGTGCGCCTTCGAGGGGCATCTCGGCGCCATGCAGCATGGCGTGCTTCAACACTTTCAGCGTCTGCGCCGACATCGTCGCCACGCGCGCGGCCAGCGCCATCGCAGCCGCCATCAGCTCGGCGCGCGGCAGCACCTCGTTGACGAGGCCCAGTGCCAGCGCCTGCGGTGCGCCGAGGCTGTCGCCGGTGAACATCAGCTTCTTTGCATGGCACAGCGGGATCTGTCGCATCAGCCGCTGCGAGCCGCCGCCGCCGGGGAACAGCCCGAGCTTGATCTCCGGCAGGCCGATCCTGGCCTCGGCCGCCATCAGCCGCAGGTCGGTGCACAGCATCAGCTCCATGCCACCACCCAGGGCCCAGCCGTTGACCGCGGCGAGGGTCGGCTTGTCGCAGGCCTCGATGCGGCGGAACACGCGGTGCACCGTCGGGCCGAACTCGTCGTACCAGCTGCGCGGGCGGCGTGTCGCCAGGTCGGCGATGTCGCCGCCGGCCATGAAGGCGCGGTCGTCGACGCCGGTGAAGACGATGCTGCGCACCAGCGGGTCGGCCTCCAGCGTGCCCAGCGCCGTCTCGATGGCGTGCAGCATGGGAATGTTCAGCGCGTTCAGCTTGTCTGCGCGGTTGAAGGTCATCACGCCGACCGCGCCTTCGCGGCGCGTCAGCACTTGGTCGTCGTTCATCGCGTCTCCTTCGGGTCGCGTTTCTTGCGGCTGCGCAGGTCCACCATGCCGGGCAGCGTGCGCGGGTCGATGCCGGGCTCGAAGATTTGGTGCTTCTGAATCTTCTGTGTCGATGTCGTCGGGATGTGGTCGGTGAACCAGACCCAGCCCGGCGCCTTGTAGTAGGCCAGCTCGGCATTGCAGTGCGCGAACAGCGCTTCGATCGCCGCCGCCGGGTCGGTGCGGCCGGCCTCGCGCAGCACCACGCAGGCCAGCACCTCTTCTTCGCGCAGGTCGTCGAGCACGGCCAGCACCGCCACCTGCTCCACCCAGGGGTGCGCCTGCAGCACCGCCTCGACCTCGGCCGCAGCGATGTTCTCGCCCGAGCGGCGGATGATGTTCTTGCGCCGGTCGACGAAGCGCAGCCATCCGTCCGGCGCGCGCGTGACGATGTCGCCGGTGTGGAACCAGCCGCCGCGCCAGGCCAGCTCTGTGGCCGCGGCATCGCCGAGATAGCCACTGAAGAAATCCTTGCGCGGCGTCTCGGCCGAATGTCGGACGAGCATCTCGCCGGGCGTGTCGTCGGGCACATCGCGGTCTCGGTCGTCGACCACGCGCACCTGCAGCCCCGGCATCGCGCGGCCGAACACGCGGGTGCCCACCTGGCGCGGCGCCTGGTTGTCGAAGGTGGCGCGCACCATCTCGGTCATGCCCCAGATCTCGATCAGCGGGAAGCCGAAGCGCTGCTCGAACTGTGCATGCCGCTGCGGGTCGACGCCGGCGCCGATGGCAAAGCGCACACGATGACCGCGGTCCAGCGGCGAGGGCGGCTGCGCCAGCAGCATCGGCACCACCACACCCAGGTAGTGCACGACGGTGGCGCGGGTCTGGTGCACCTCGGTCCACCAGCGCGCGGGGCTGAAGCGGTCGGTCTGCACCTGGCAGTTGCCACGCAGCATCACGCAGTAGAAGGAGAAGATCGAGGCATTGACGTGGAATAGCGGCAGCGGGTTGTACAGGCGATCGGCGCCATCCGTGAAGGCTGCCAGCCCGCCGGCGCTGGCATACCAGCGGCCGGCTTCGAGCTGGTAGCGGTGCGACAGCACGCAGCCCTTGGGCCGGCCGGTGGTGCCCGAGGTGTAGAGCACGCTGGCCGGGGTGTCGGCATGCGGCGTCGTGGACAGCGCCGGGCTGCGGGTCGCGGGCAGCTCGCTGTCGAAGCGCTCCATTGGCACCGTGGCCGGTCGGTGCGCCGACAGGTTCATCGCGGCAGCCAGCAGCGGCTGCAGCGTGTCGGCCACCACCACCAGGTCGACCTTGGCATGCTCCAGCACGTAGGCCATTTCGCGCGGGCGATGGTCGGCATTCAGCGGCACGCAGCAGATGCCCAGTGCGTTCATCGCCAGCACGTGCAGCAGGTGTTCGGGCCGGTTGTCCAGCAGCAGCGCGACACGATGGCCCACGCCGTAGCCGGTGGCGGCATATCGCTGCAGCAGCGTGCGCACGGCCTGCTCGGCCGCGGCATAGCTCAACTCGTGCCCGCAGGGGTGGTAGCTGCGCGCTGGGTTCGCCGGCACCGCCAGGAAAGCGTTCGGGGCATAGGCCCGGGCGCACTGGAAGAAGGTGTCGCCGATGGTGGCGTCGGCTGCGGGGACGATCACGACGTTGTGCGCGTGTCAGAACCGCAGCACGCCGTAGCCGGGCGTGCCGAAGGGGGCGTTGAGCGACGCGACGATGGCCATGCCCAGCGCGTTGCGCGTGTCGAGCGGGTCGAGGATGCCGTCGTCCCACAGCTGCGAGGTGGAATAGTAGGCGTCGCTTTCTTCGCGAAAGCGCTGCAGCACCGGCTCGCGGATGGCGGCGATCTGCGCGTCGGTCGAGCTGCCCGCCGTCGCGCTGCAACTGGCGGATCTTCACCTCGGCCAGCGTGTTGGCGGCCTGCTCGGCGCCCATGACGCCGATCTGGCGCTGCGGCCACGATGAACAGCAAGCGGCCGTCGAAGGCGCGCCCGCACATGCCGTAGTTGCCGGCGCCGAAGGAGCCGTTGACGATGACCGTGAACTTCGGCACCGGACGCCCAGCCTGCGCCATGATCATCTTGGCGCCGTCCTTGGTGATGCCGCGCTCGCTCGTACTCGCGCCCGACCATGTAGCCGGTGATGTTCTGCAGGAACACCAGCGGCGTGCGGTTCTGGTTGCACAGCTCGATGAAATGCGCCGCCCTTCAGCGAGGAGTCGTTGAACAGCACGCCGTTGTTGGCCAGGATGCCGACCTTGTAGCCCCAGATGCGCGCGAAGCCGCAGACCAGCGTGCGTGCCGTAGTTGCGGCTGGTATTCGTGGAAGCGGCTGCCGTCGACCAGCCGGGCGATGACCTCGCGCATGTCGAAGCCGGTCTTGATGTCGCTGGGCACGATGCCGTAGAGTTCTGCCGGGTCGTAGTACGGGTCCTCCGGGGTGGCGCGGTCGATGCGCTGCTTCTCGGCCGGCGTCGGTACTGCGCCACGATCTCGCGGGCAATGGCCATGGCCTGCGGCTCGTCGTCGGCCGGGTAGTCGCAGGTGCCGGAGATGCTGGTGTGCATGTCGGCGCCGCCCAGCTCCTCGACCGTCACCTCCTCGCCGGTCGCCGCCTTCACCAGCGGCGGGCCGCCCAGGAAGACCGCGCCGTTGCCGCGCACGATGACGCTGTAGTCGGACAGCGCCGGGATATAGGCGCCGCCGGCCGTGCAGTGGCCGAGCACCACGCGCGATCTGCGGCACGCCCAGCTTGGACAGCAGCGATTGGTTGCGGAAGATGCGCCCGGCCATGTAGCGGTCGGGGAACAGCTCGGACTGCAGCGGCAGGAAGCCGCCGGCGCTGTCGCACAGATGGATCACCGGCAGCCGGTTCTCGATGGCGATGTCCAGCGCGCGCACGATCTTCTTCACCGACAGCGGATACCAGGCGCCGCCCTTGATGCTCGGGTCGTCGGCGCGGATCACCACTTCGCGGCCCTGCACGATGCCGATGCCGGTGAGCTGCCCGGCGCCGTGCACCTCGCCGCCATAGGCATGGTTGGCGGCCAGCGTCGAAAGCTCCAGGAATGGCGTGCCCGGATCGAGCAGCTTGTCGATCCGCTCGCGCAGCCTGCAGCTTGTCCTGGCGCTGCAGGCGGTCCAGGTCGCGCTGCGGGCGCTCGTGGCGCACCTTGTGCGTCAGCTCGCGCAACGCCTGCACGCGCCGCGTCATCTGCGCATGGTTGTGGCGGAAACCGTCCGAGCGGGTATCGACGTGGCTGACGATCCGGCTCACGGCACGTTCCCTGGTGTGGCGCGCCCAGCGGCGCGCGTGTGGAAGAAGCGGGGGGCCTGGCTCATGGGCTCGTTCACGCCGGTTGAAGCCGCGCCAGCAGCGCGCCGCGCTGGAAGGTCTGGCCGTGGGCCAGCGGCAGCTGGGCCACCGTACCGGCCGCCGCGGCGCACAAGGTGGTCTGCAGCTTCATGCTTTCGATGACCAGCAACGCATCGCCTTCGGCCACGTCCTGCCCAATCGCCACCAGCAGCGAGACCACCACCCCCGGCATCGGCGCGTGCACGCTGCCCGCGGCGTCCTGCGCGCCGGCGGTCGAGGCGCGCGTCGGGTCGATGCGCTGGAGCTGCCAGGCGCGGCCGCGCCAGTGCACCCAGACCTGGTCGCCGTCGGCCACCGCATGCAGCCGCTCGGTGCGGCCGTCCAGGCGGGCCATGAAGCGTTGCGCGCCGTCCGACTGCACACTGACGGCCGTGCCGTCGACGTGCACAAGGTCGGCACCGGGATCGCCCTGCGCACGGTGGCGCCGCGCCGGCGCATCGCTGAAGTGGAAGTGGCTCATCGGGGCTGTCAGTTGCGCCAGGCGCCCATCGCGGCGTACGGCATGGGCATCGGGCGGGCGTGCGGCTCCGGCAGGGCGCGTGCCGCCACCGCCAGCAGCAGCCGGCGCTCGTCGTCGGCCAGCGGCGCCGGCAGCAGCGCGTCGTGATGGCGCTGCAGGAAGCCGGTGTCGGTCGCGCCCTGCGCGAAGGCCGGATGCCGCAGCACGCGCGCCAGGTAGTCGGCGTTGATCGTCACGCCCAGCAGCACTGTCTCGCCGAGCGCCTGCTGCAATCGCGAGACTGCCAGCTCGCGGGTCGCGCCATGGGCCACCAGCTTGGCCAGCATGGAATCGAAATCGGCCGTGACCGGCGCGCCGCAGGTCACGCCACCGTCGATGCGCAGGCCCGGGACCTGCGGCCAGCGCAGCAGGCGCACGCGCCCGGTGTCGGGCACGAAACCGGCGTCGGCGTCTTCGGCCAGCAGCCGCGCCTCGATGGCATGGCCATGCCAGCACACCTGGTCCTGGCGCAGCGGCAGCGTCTCGCCGGCCGCGACGCGCAACTGCCACTCCACCAGGTCCAGCCCGGTCACCATCTCGGTCACCGGGTGCTCGACCTGCAGCCGCGTGTTCATCTCCAGGAAGAAAAACTCGCCCTGCGGCGAGACGATGCATTCCACCGTGCCGGCATTGACGTAGCCCGCCGCCCGCGCCAGCGCCACGGCCGCGTCGCAGATGCGCTCGCGCAGCGCAGCGTCCAGCCCCGGCGCGGGCGTCTCCTCGATCAGCTTCTGGAAGCGGCGCTGGATCGAGCATTCGCGTTCGCCCAGGTGGATGAGGTTGCCGTGGCTGTCGCCGAAGACCTGCACCTCGATGTGGCGCGGCCGTTCGACGAAGCGTTCGGCGAACAGCCGGCCATCGCCGAAGTAGCGTTCGCTTTCGCGGCGCGCGACGTCGATGGCCTCGGCCAGCCGGCCGGGCTCGTGCACGATCTGCATGCCCTTGCCGCCACCGCCGGCGGCGCCCTTGATGAGCAGCGGAAAGCCCAGCGCGCGGGCGCGCTCGGCGAAGCTGGCCGGGTCGTCGGCCTCGTCGGCCGCCGGCGTCACCGGCACGCCTTGCGCGACGGCAAAGCGGCGGGCGCGGATCTTGTCGCCCATGCGCTCGATCACCTCGGCGCCCGGCCCGACGAACACCAGCCCGGCCTCGGCCACCGCGCGCGCGAAGGCGGCGTTCTCCGACAGGAAGCCGTAGCCCGGATGCACCGCGTCGCAACCGCTGTCGCGCGCCGCGCGCACCAGGCCGGCAATGTCCAGGTAGGCCGCAACCGGCGGCTCGCCGACCAGCTGCACCTTCTCGTCGGCCTCCTGCAGTGCCGGGCCGTGGCGGTCGGCGGCATGCCAGGGCACGACGGTGCCGATGCCCAGCCGGCGCGCGCTGCGCACGATGCGCAGCGCGATCTCGGCCCGGTTGGCGATGAAGAGCTTGCGCATCGGCGTCATGATCGCTTGGCACGCGCGGCGCGGGCGGGTCGGGCGACGAGCTGTTCCAGGCGCGCCAGGCGGCTTTCCAGCAGCGGGGCAGCCTGGCGCGCGGCGGGCGCGATGCCGTGCAGCACCACCTCGGTCCAGCTGTCGGCCGTGGCCTCGACGTCGATGCCGCCGCCGCGGCCATAGAGCACGCCCCATAGCCGGTGTTCGATGCCGCCGTAGACCAGGCCGCGCACCAGCTCGGCGTCGGTCTCCGCCGGCAGCTCGCCATGGCGCACCGCCTCGCGCACCGTGCGCAGCAGGAAGGAGGTGTACTGCACTTGCAGCGCGTGCAGCACCGACTCGAAATAGTCGGGGCCGGTGCGCACCTCGTGCAGCGCCAGGCGCGACAGGCCCGGCTCCTCGGCATAGACGCGCACATGGCGCCAGATCAGGAAGCGCAGCCGGCTGCGCAACCCCTGCAGTCGCGCGAAGCCGGCTTCGACATCGTGCAGCAGCGGCCGATACATGCTGCGCAGCACCTCGTTGAGCAGATCGCGCTTGCTCGGAAAATAGCTGTAGACCAGGCCTTCGACCACGCCCACTCGCGCCGCGATCTCGGCCACCGAGGTGCGTTCGAAGCCCTTGGCGACAAAGGCCTCGCGCGCCGCGGCAACGATTTCGGCGGCGCGGCGCAGGCGGCGTGGTGTCTGCGCGCCGGCGGCCACCGGCGCGGCCTCGGCCTGGCGGGAGGCGAGCTTCATGCGCGCGGCGGCACCAGGTCGGCAAGGGTCTGCGGCGGCTGGTATTGCGGGAAGCCGTCGTAGGCAAAGCGGTTCGTCGCCGCGGCCAGCGTCCAGGTGTGGCGCGCGGTGGGCACGCCCCCGTCGACACGGATGACCGTGCCGTTGACGAAACCGGCCGCCTCCGACAGCAGCCAGACCACGGCCGAGGACAGCTCGGCCTCGGTGCCGAAGCGCTGCAGCGGCACCTTGTCGCGCAGGCCGCGCAGCAGCTGGCGGTAGTCGTCGTCGTAGGTGTCGATGCCGGCCGAGGCGATCCAGCCCGGTGCCACCGCATTGACGCGCACGCCCGAATGGCCCCATTCGCAGGCCGCGGTCTCGGTGAAGGTGAGCACGCCGCCACGCGCCGCGCCGGAATGGCCCATGCCGGGCAGGCCGCCCCAGATGTCGGCCAGCATGTTGACGATGCTGCCGCCGTGCGCTTCCATCCATTGCCGGTAGCACTCGCGGGCGAACAGGAAGGTGCCGTGCAGGTTGTTGCGCACCACCGCGTCCCAGCCCTTGAGCGTGATGTCGCGCAGCGCCGCCGGGTACTGGCCGCCGGCGCAGTTGAACAGGCCGTCGATGCGGCCGTGCGTGGCCAGCACCTCGCCCACCGTCGCCACCACGGCGGCCTCGTCGCGCACGTCGCAGCCATGGCGTGTGAGCGTGGCGGCGGCTTCGGGGTAGATGGCGGCGATCTCGTCGGCCACCGCATCGAGCTTGTCCATGCTGCGGCCGACGATGGCCAGCCGCGCACCCAGGCTGGTCAGCTCGTGCACCGTGCAGCGGCCCAGCCCGCTGCCGCCGCCGGTGACCACGACACAGCGGCCGCTGAACAGGCTGGGGCGGAACACGGAACGGTAGCGCTCCAGGCTGTGCGTGCGGTCGGGCGGGTTCATGCAGGCATCGTGGCCGGGCGGCGTCGTGCTGTCAACCAGTTTTGACCCCGACTCATGAGCGGTTCTCGAGCGGAATGCGAGGGTATCTACCCTGCCAACGACCGACACCGCGCGTCACGATGCGGGACACAAATTGAGCGAGGGTCAAGCATGAGCGAACGCAGCGCGGCGCAGGTGTTCTCGGGGCTGTCGACCGACGAGCAGCAGATCCTCGACCAGGCCGACCGTTTCGCGCGCCAGGAGCTGTACCCGCTGGCCGCGCGCATGGACGCCGAGGAATGGTGGCCCGCCGAAGCCTTCCCGAAGATCGGCGCCACCGGCTACTTCGGCGTGCCGGTGCCGGAAGAGTATGGCGGCGCCGGCCTCGACCTGTTTGCCAGCGCGCTGGTGGCGCAGGCCTTCGCGCGCTGGAACCACGCGCTGGCGCTGAGCTGGGTGGCGCACGATAACCTGTGTCTGTACAACATCTACCGCAACGCCAACGAGGCGCAGCGCCGGCGCTACCTGCCCGGCCTGTGCAGCGGCAAGAGCGTCGGCGCGCTGGGCCTGACCGAGCCGGGCGCGGGCTCCGACGCGCTGGGCTCGATGCGCACCACCGCCGTCCTTGCCAACGATGGCGAGGGCGACCATTACCTCCTGAACGGCACCAAGCTCTACATCACCAACGGTCCGGTCGCCGACGTGCTGCTGGTCTATGCCAAGACCGACAAGGACAAGGGGTCCAAGGGCATCTCGGCCTTCATCGTCGAAAAGGGCTTCCCCGGCTTCAAGGTCGCGCAGAAGCTCGACGAAGATGGGCTTTCGCGGCAGCCCGACCGGCGAGCTGGTGTTCGAGGACTGCCGCGTGCCGGCCGACAATCTGGTCGGCGAGCGAGAACCGCGGCGTGCAGGTCGTGATGAGCGGGCTCGACCTGGAGCGCGCGATGGTCGCGCCGCTGTGTCTGGGCATCTGCCGAACGCGCGCTGGAACTGTCGATCGAATACGCCAGGACGCGCCAGCAGTTCGGCCAGCCGATCGCCAACTTCCAGATGGTGCGCAGCAAGCTCGCCGACATGTACGTCTGGATCGAATCGATGCGCGCGTCATGACCTACCAGGCGCTGCGCGCGGCCAACCACCTGGAGATCGGTGGCGGCGGGCCGCGGCGAGATCCACAAGATCACGGCGGCTTCGGTGATGTACGCCGCCAACACGATGAACAGGGTGCTCGACGAGGCGGTGCAGATCCACGGCGGCAGCGGCTACATCTGGGAATCCGAGATCAACCGACTGTACCGCTCGATCAAGCTGCTGGAGATCGGCGCGGGCACGACCGAGGTGCGCAAGATCATCATCAGCGACGAACTGCTGGGCCGTTGAGCCATCTCGCCGGCCGCTGCGCTCAGGATCCCACCCGTGCGGGACAACACCAATTGGCCTAACAAGCGTTTGGCAGGTACAACCGCGCCTGCCGTGTGGCGACCGAGCGTGAGAGCGAACTTCGATGGATGGCAAGTGCTGCGACAAGACCCCGGCCGGCGCATGACCATGGCCGCGGCTGCGCCAGCTTCACGCCGCACGCCGCGCGCACTGCCGGTCTTGGCCACGCGCGAGCAGATCCTGTTGGTGGCGGCGCGCCTGTTCCGCCGACCGGCTATGCAGCACCACGCTGCGCCAGATCGCCGAGAAGCGGGCATCCAGGCCGGCAGCATCTACCACCACTTCGACGCAAGGACGAGATCGCCGCCTGCGTGCTGGATGAGGGCATGACGCGCTGACCGATGCGGTGGCCGACGCCTTCGGCTCTGCCCGCCTGGCTGCAACATGCGCGCGCGCCTCGGCGCCGCGGTCGAAGGCCATCTGTGGGGCATGCTGCACCGCGGCGAGTTCACCGCCGCGCACATCCGCATCTACCGCTATGATGTCCGACACGGCGCGCGCAGGCGCGGCACCTCGCGCTGCGCCGGGCCTACACACGGCTGTGGGACGATCTGCTGCAGGCAGGCGGTGGACGCCGGCCTGCTGCGCAGCGACATTCCGGTCCCATGGTGACGGCCAGTTCCTGATGGGTGCGCTGAACTGGCCGGTGGACTGGTACAACCCGCGGCGCGGCGGCGTCGAGCAGTTGGCCGCGCAGATCACGGCGCTGGTGCTGGACGGCATGACGCTGCGCCCGCCGGTCGCGAGCCGTGCGCGCCGTGCCCGGCACCGAGCCCGCGGAGCTGCCCGGTGAGCAGTGCGGCCGCCATCGCGCCGCAAGACGATGCCGTGCTGCTGAGGTCGAGCAGATCGAACGCCGCTTCGGCGGCCTGGTGGCACTGACCGGCGTCGACCTGCGGATCCAGCGCGGCGAGATCTTCGGCCTGGTCGGCCCCAACGGCAGCGGCAAGACCACGCTGACCAACGCCATCACCGGCTTCTACCCGCCGCAGAAGGGGCGCATCAAGCTCGAGGGCCACGACATCACCGGCATGGCGCCGCACTGCGGTGGCGCGGCGTCGGCGTGGCGCGCACCTTCCAGAACCTGGCGCTATTCAACGGCATGACGGTGCTCGACAACATCCTGCTCGGCCGCCACGTGCACATGCGGCCGGGCGTGCTGCGCACCGCGCTGTACCCGTGGCTGGCGCGGCCGCAGGAGATCGCGCACCGCGCGCGTGGTCGAGGAGACGATCGATTTCATGCAGCTGCAGAGCGTGCGCGACGACCTGGTCGACACCATCCCGATCGGTCTGAAGAAGCGCGTCGAGCTGGCGCGCGCGCTGGTGGCCGAGCCTCGCTTCCTGATCCTGGACGAGCCGATGGCCGGCATGAACCAGGAGGAGAAGGAATACATGGCGCGCTTCGTGCTCGACGCGCGCGACGAGCGCGGCGTCACGGTGCTGCTGATCGAGCACCACATGGACATCATCACCGGCATCTGCGACCGCATGCTGGTGCTGAGCTACGGCGAGATGATCGACACCGGCGTGCCGCGCGAAGTGGTGAAGAACCCGCGCGTCATCGAGGCCTACCTCGGGAGGCGCACGCGCATGGCCAAGCGCTGAAGCCACGACTGCGCGGGCCCTGGAACCTGTCGCGCCGCGACCACGCTGCCGCGCCTGCTGGCCGCCAACGCGCAGGCGCTGGGCGATCGCGGTGGCGCTGCGCGAAAAGGACCGCGGCATCTGGCAGCAGGCAGCTGGATCGCAGTGGCTGGAGTCGATGCTCGTGCTGCGCCGCCGGGCTGGAGGCGCTGGGCTTCGCGCGCCGGCGACGCGCTGCTGGTGCGTCGGCGACAACCGTCCGCACCTCTACATCGGCTTGCTTGCCGCCGGCGCGCTGCGCGGCTACGCCATGCCGGTGTATCCAGATGCCGCGCCCGACGAGGTGCGCCATTTCGATCCAGGCCGCAGGTGCGCTTCGTGCTGGCCGAGGACCAGGAGCAGGTCGACAAGCTCCTCGACCTGCGCGAGCCTGCCCGAGCGATCGCGCACATCGTCTACGACGATCCGCGCGGCCTGGCCGCACTACCGCGCCGGGGCTGCGTGTCGTGGGACGCGGCTGCTGGAAGCGGGCGCCGAGCGGCTGCAGCGCGAGCCGGGCTTGCGCGAGGCGCTGATCGAGCGCGCCCCGCCCGACGGCCCGGCCGTCGTTCATCCACGTCGGGCACCACCGGCAGGCCGAAGGGCGTGGTGCTGAGCCACCGCAACCTGCTCGCCGGGCGTCGGCCAATGCCTATCGGCGCCGGGCGCCTTCGGCTTCGGCGAGGAGATCCTCGCCTACCTGCCGATGGCCTGGATCGGCGACTTCGCCTTCACCCTGGGCGCCGGCATCGCGCTGCGCTTCGCCATCAACATGCCCGAGTCGCCGGAGACGGTGCTGCACAACCTGCGCGAGATCGCGCCGACCTTCTACCTCGCCGCGCCGCGCAGCTGGGACAACCTGCTGACGAGATGCAGGTGCGCATGGAGGACTCGACCCGGCTGAAGAAGTGCGATCTACGACCGTCTTCATGGACGGGCGCTCGCGGCGCGAGCGCCGCAAGCTCGAGGGCCGGGCAGCCAGCCCTGCGCCGACGCAGAAGCTGATGCGCCCGCTCGGCGAGTGGCTGGTCTGCGGCCCGATCAAGGACCAGCTCGGCCTCACGCGCATGCGCAACGCCTTCACCGGCGGCGAGGCGCTCGGCGAGGACACCTTCGTCTTCTACCGCGCGCTCGGCGTGCAAGCTGCGCCAGCTCTACGGCCAGACCGAGAGCAGCGCCTTCAACGCCATGCAGGAACCGGACGAGGTGCAGCTGCACACCGTCGGCCGGCCGCTGCCCGGCGTCGAGGCTGCAGATCAGCGAGGACGGCGAGATCCTGGTGCGCTCGGGCTAGCGTGTTCGGCGGCTACTACCGCAACGACGAGGCGACGCAGCGAGGCGCTCGCAGGACGGCTGGCTGCACACCGGCGACGCCGGCTACGTCGAAGCCCGACGGCCACCTGGTGGTGCTGGGCCGGCTGTCGGAGGTGGTGCACACCGCGCAGGGCGAGCGCTACATCCCGAACTACATCGAGAACCGGCTGAAGTTCAGCCCCTAGATCAAGGACGTGGCCGTGCTCGGCAGCGGGCCGCGAGCGGCTGTCGGCCATCGTCTGCATCGACAAGGAGCCGGTCGGCCACTGGGCCGAGCTGCGCGGCATCTCGTACATGTCCTATGCCGACCTGTCGCAGAAGCCCGAAGTGATCGAACTGGTCAAGGCGGCGATGCAGCGTGTCAATGCCACGCTGCCCGACGGCCTGAAGCTGCGCCGCTTCGTCAGCCTGCACAAGGAATTCGACGCCGACGACGGCGAGATCACCCGCACCCGCAAGCTGCGCCGCAACGTCGTCGAAGAGCGCTACGCGCCGATCATCGAGGCCATCTACGCCGGCCGTTCCGAGCGTGTCGATGAAGGCGCAGATCGTCTACGAGACCGGCGAGGTCGGCGTGATCGAGCGCGAACTGCGCGATCGTGGAGGTCTGAGCCGATGGACCTGATGTACTCTTGCTCGAGCTCGGCGATCAACGGTGCGATGTCCGGGCTGATGTATTCGCTGGTGGCGATGGGCATCGTGCTCATCTACAAGTCGTCGTCGGTGCCCAACCTGGCGCAGGGCGCGCTGACGATGGTCGGCGCCTATGTCGTGCTGGCCTTCGCGCACGGCGCCGGGCTGCCGATGTGGGTCGGCGATCCCGCTGGCGATGCTGCGATGATGGGCATGGGCATGGGCATCGAGCGCGTCGCGCTGCGCCGCCTGGCCGGGCGGCCGATCGTCATGATCCTGATGATGACGCTGGGCCTCGACATCTTCCTGCGCGCGATCACGCTGGTCGTCGGCGGCGGCACCGCGCGGCCGCTGGACATCGGCATCAGCGACGACGCCGCTGTTCCTCGGCCCGCTGCTGCTCAACCGCACCTACGTGGTCGGCGCCGTGGTGGCGCTGGCGCTGTTCGTGGTCTTCGTGTTCTTCTTCCGCACGCGCCGCGGCATGGTGCTGCGCGCCATCGCCGACGACTACACCGCGTCGTGGTCGGTGGGCATCTCGGTCGAGCGCGGCGTCGCGCTGTCGTGGGCGATGTCGTCGTTGGTGGCGACCACCGCCGGGGTGCTGTGGGGCTCGATCCAGGGCGTCGACCAGTCGCTGTCGCTGCTGCTGCTCAAGGGCATCACGGTCGCCGTGCTCGGCGGCATGGACAGCCTCGGTGGCGCCATCCTGGCCGGCATCGCTGCTGGGCGTGATCGAGGCCGTCGCCAGCGGCGTGCTCGACCCGATGCTCGGCGGCGGCACGCCGCGACCTGGTCGGTGGCGCTGGTGCTGATCCTGACCATCATGATCCGCCCGCACGGCCTGTTCGGCCGCCACGATATCGAGAGGCTGTAGCGATGCTGTACCGCCACGCCGGCATCCGCCACACCGACTACGCGTCCGATCGGGAACTGTTCCCGATCCCGGCCGACCGCATCGGATCCTCGCGCTGCTCGTGCTGGCGCTACGGCGCCGCTGCTGTTCAGCTCGCTCGCCGTGTCCAGCTACCTGATGCCGTGGCTGGTTTGGGTGTCGGCGACGCTGGGGCTGAACCTGATCATCGGCTGGGCCGGGCAATTCCACTTCGGCTATGCGGCGGTGATGGGCATCGGCGCCTACACCACCGTGCATGCGTACAAGGCACGGCATTCCGTGGGAGATCGCGGTGGTGCTCGGCGGCCTGGTGGCCACGGTCATCGGCTGTGGGCTTCGCCTTCGCCGCGCTGCGCGTCAAGGGCCTGTACCTGGCGCTGTCAGACGCTGGCGCTGCAATTCGTGATGGACTGGGTGATCTCGCACGTGCCGGCGATCAGCGGCGGCGTCAGCGCCACGCTGCAGGCGCCGGCGATGGCGCTTGCTCGGCCAGCGCATCGAATCCGAGGTCAGGCCTGTATTACGTGGCCTTGAGCTGGGCGCTGCTGGTGACGCTGTTCATGCTCAATCTGCGCCGCACTGCGCTGGGCCGCGCGCTGGTGGCGGTGCGCGAGAAGGACTACGCCGCCGCGGTCATCGGCGTGCAGGCTTTCCGCTACAAGCTGGTGGCCTTTGCGACCTCGTCCTTCATCGGCGGCGTCAGCGGCGCGATGCTGATCTTCTGCTTCTATCACGCGGTGACACCGGAGCAGTTCGCCGTCAACGTGTCGATCGAGCTGCTGGCGATGGTCATCGTCGGCGGGCTGGCCAGCATCATCGGCAGCTGGTTCGGCGCGGCCTTCATCCTGCTGATGCCGGGGCAGATCCATTCGCTGATCGCCTGGGGTGCCGAGCTGCTCGGCGCCGACATCGGCATCGAGACGCTGGCCCACCTGCCCTATGCCGTCTACGGCGGCCTGATCATCGGCTTCCTGCTGGTGGAACCGATGGGGCTGGGCAAGCTCTATGCCAACGTGCGCAACTACCTGATGGTGTGGCCCTTCGGCTATGCAAGGAAGTGACGATGAGCGCCGACGCCATCCTGACGCTGAACAACATCGAGGTCATCTACGACCGCGTCGCGCTGGCCATCAAGGGCGCTTCGATCGAGGTGCCGCAGGGCGGCATGGTGGCGCTGCTGGGCGCCAACGGCGCCGGCAAGAGCACGCTGCTGAAGGCGGTGAGCGGCTTGCTGAAGGCCGAGCGCGGCGAAGTCACGCGCGGCGAACTGCACTTCCTGGGCCAGAACATCGACGCGCTGCCGCCGCAGACGCGGGTCGCAGCGCGGCATCGTTCAGGTGCTGGAAGGCCGGCGCGTGTTCGAGCACCTGACGCCGGACGAGAACCTGGTCGCCGCCTCGGCCGTGCGCGGCACCGGCAGCACCGATCTGCAACGCAACCGCGATCGCGTCTACGGCTACTTCCCGCGCCTGTTCGAGCGCCGCACCGCGCAGGCCGGCTACCTGTCCGGCGGCGAGCAGCAGATGCTGGCCATCGGCCGCGCGCTGATGACGCAAGCCCAAGCTGCTGATGCTGGACGAACCCAGCCTCGGGCTGGCCCCCTTTCTGGTGGCCGAGATCTTCGATATCGTGCGCCGCATCAACAGGGAAGAAGGCCTGTCGGTGCTGCTGGTCGAGCAGAACGCGATCGCCGCGCTCGAGGTGGTGTCGCACGGCTACCTGATCGAAGGCGGCCGCATCGTCATGCACGACAGCGCCGAGGCGATGAAGAAGAACCCCGACATCCAGGAGTTCTACCTGGGCGGCCACGAGGGCCGCGATTTCAACGAGATCAAGCATTACCGCCGCCGCAAGCGGTGGTTGTCATGAGTTCACTCACCACCCGCAGGAGACCGACGATGAAGTTCACAACCCTATCCACCCTGGCCGCGCTGGCCCTGGCCGCGGGCGCGGCCCAGGCGCAGGTCAAGTTCGGCCTGTGCTATGACCTGAGCAAGGCCTACACCTTCGTCACGCCGCAGGTGGTGCAGGCGGTGAAGGACTATGCCGACCTGCTGAACTCGAAAGGCGGCATCGAAGGCCAGAAGATCGAGATCATCGCGCAGGACCATGGCAACGAGCCGCAGCGCGGCATCGAGTGCTACGAGAAGCTCAAGCGCGAAGGCGTGATGGTGTTCGACTTCCTGTCCACGCCGGTGTCGCGCGCGGTGCTGCCGCGTGCCATGGCCGACGGCAACGTCATGCTGCAAAGCTTTCGCCGGCCGCGGCGACGCCGTCGACGGCGATGTCTTCAAGTGGATCTTCCCGATCGGCCCGACCTACTGGAGCCAGGTGGCCAACGACGTGGCCTTCATCAAGAGCCAGAACAAGGGCACGCTGAAGGGCGCGAAGATCGGCTTTCTCTACCCCGACTACGCCTTCGGCCAGGAGCCGATCCCGGTTCTGAAGACGCTGGCGGCCAAGGAAGGCTTCGAACTGCTGCTCTTCCCGAACCCGCTGCCGGGCAAGGACCAGGCGGCGGTGTGGACGCAGATCCGCCGCGCCAACCCCGACTGGGTGATCAGCTGGAACCTCAGCGCGATGCACGTGGTGGCGGCCAAGGAAGCCAAGCGCAACGGCTTCCCGATGGACCGGCTGATCGTCGTCAACTGGTTCAACGAGGTCGACATCGCCAACATCGGCCCGGCCGAAGCCAAGGGCATCAAGCGCGGCACCAATGTCGTCGGCGGCAAGGACCACCCGATCGTCAAGCAGATCGATCCGAGCTCTACGCCAAGGGCAAGGGCAACGGCGATGTCAAGAACATGAACGACATCTACTACAACACAGGCCTGGCGATGTACGCCCCTGCCTTCGAGGGCGTGCGCCTGGCGATCAAGCAAGGCGGCATGCCGCTGACGCCGGCCAAGATCAAGGCCGGCCTGGAAAGTCTGAAGAACTTCGACTCCAACGGCCTGATCGCGCCGGTGACCGTGACCGCCGATGACCACGGCGGAGGCGGCAAGACGCGCATCGACATGTGGGACGGCGCGAAGTGGGTGCCGCAGAGCGACTGGATCGCCGCCTACACCGACGAGGTGGAGAAGGTGGTGAAGCAGCAGTCGGCCGAGTTTGCGAAGACGCAGAAGTAGGGGTCGAGGGTCCGGGGTGCCATTGGCGCCCTGGCTCAGCCAAATTCGATCATCACCTTGCCGAACTGCTGGGCGCTTTCCAGCCTTGCCAGGGCGGCATGCGCCTGCGCCAGCCCGAAGCGCGAATCAACCACGGGCTGCAGGCGCCTGGCGGCCACCGCCTGCAGCAGGTCCTGGAACTCGCCCGGATTGCCCATCGTGCTGCCGAAGATCTGCAACTGCCGGATGAAGACGCGGCGCAGGTCGGCCCCGGGCTGGTCGCCACTGGTGGCGCCGCAGGTGACGATGCGGCCGCCGCGCACCGCGCTCTTCAGCGCCGCCTGCCAGACGGCGGCGCCGACGTTCTCGATCACCACGTCGACGCCGCGGCCGTCGGTCAGTGCCAGCACCGCCTTGGCCAGGTCCTGGCCATCGTCCGGCACGCCGTTGTCTGCGCCCCGCGCCAGGGCGCGCTGCAACTTGGCCGGCTCGCGGCTGGTGACGATGGTGCGCGCACCCGCCATCTGGGCCAGTTGCAGCGCAGCCAGCGATACGCCGTCCGCCGATGCCGAAGATCAGCACCGTTTCGCCCGGCTTGAGCCGGGCTTGCGTGAACAGCATGCGCCAAGCGGTGAGGTGGTTGACGCCGAGCGCAGCCGCACCGGCGTAGTCGAGGTGGCCGGGAAAGGGCAGGGCGTGGCCGCGGGCAGCGCGACCCACTCGCACCAGGTGCCGTCACGGTGCTCGCCGAGCAGCTGCATGCGGGTGCACAGCACCGCGTCGCCGCGCAGGCAGAACTCGCAGCGCCCGCAGGTGATGCCGGGGTAGAGCACGACGCGCTGGCCGGCCCTCAGTCGTGGCTCGTCGGCGTCCACTTCCTCGACGATGCCGGCGCCGTCCACGCCCATGATCTGCGGCAGGCGGTGGGTGATGCCCGCGCCGCTGTCGCGCATGTACAGATCGACCCGGTTGACGGAGGCCGCGCACATGCGCACCAGCACTTCGCCGGGGCGGCGCTGCGGCATCGGCCGCGTGCCGACCTCGACCACCTCGTTGCCGCCGTGGCCGGTGATGAAGGCGGCCTGCATGTCCATCAGTTGCCGACCGCCTGGCGGCCGGCACGGGCGCGAGCGACGATGGTCTTCATGATCTGTGCGGTGCCGTCGCCGATCTGGAAGCCGAGCACGTCGCGCAGGCGCTGCTCCATCAGGCCGCGGTCGTAGCCGCCGTGGCCGTGCATCAACAGGCACTGGTGCACGGTGTCGTAGGCCAGCTGCGGCCCCCACCACTTGCACATCGCCGCCTCGGCGGTATGCGGCAGGCCGTGGTCCTTGAGCCACAGCGTCTGCAGGCACAGCAGCCGCGCCGCTTCGACCTGCGTGTCCAGCGTCGCCAGCGTGTGGCTCACGCCCTGGAACGAGGCCAGGGGTTTGCCGAAGGCCTCGCGCTCGCCCACGTGGGCCCAGGTTTCATCCAGGGCGGCACGCGCCACCGCCAGCACCTGCAGCCCGATCAGCGCACGGCTGAAATCGAAGCCCTGCATCACCTGCACGAAACCCGCACCGAGTTCGCCGAGCAAATGGTCACCCGGCACGCGCACGTTGTCGAAGTGCAGGCTGCCGCGGCCGATGGCGCGCTGGCCGTGACAGTCGAAGCGGGTGGAGCTGATGCCGGGCAGCGTCAGCGGCACGAACAGCGCGGAGACGCCACGCGCGCCGTCCTCCACCTTGCCGCTGCGCGCGAACACCACCGCGGCATCGGCTTGGTCGGCGGCGCTGATGCTGGTCTTCTCGCCGTTCAGCAGCCAGTCACCCGAGCCGTCGGCGGCGGGCTCCATCTTCAGGCGCAGGCTGGCGGCATCGGAGCCGCCGCGCGGTTCGGTCAGCGCCAGTGCGACGAGCGCCTCGCCGCGCGTCAGCCGGGCCAGCCACGGCTGTGCCACGGCCGGCCGTGCATGCTGGCTCAGGATCTGGCCATTCAGCGACGACAGCAGGTTGACGTAGCTCATGCTCAGGTCGGCGCCGGCGATGGCCTCGTGGATCACGCCGGCGGCCAGACAGCCGGTGCCCAGGCCGCCGACGGCTTCGGGCAGCTCCGGCGCGATCAACCCGAGCGCGCCCATCTCGCGCATCAGGCCGCGATCGAGCACGCGCGTGCGGTCGCGCTCCTGAAAACCCGGCGCAATGCGTTGGGCGGCGAAGCGCCGGGCCTGCTCGGCCAGCGCGCGCAACTCGTCGTCGAGGTAGGGGTTCATCGCCGGCCTACTTGGCGAACTTGCGGAACTCCGGCTTGCGCTTTTCCTTCAACGCGTTGACGCCTTCGCGCGACTCGTCGGTGTCGTAGTACAGCTTCAGCGCCAGCATGCCCATGCCGGCGATGCCGCCCTGGTGCGCCGTGTCCATGTTGAAGCTGCGCTTGGCGATGGCCAGTGCGGTGGGGCTGCGCTCGCACAGCTCCTCGCCCCATTGCTGCACGGTCACGTCGAGTTGGTCGTGCGGCACGCAGATGTTGGCCAGGCCCATCGCCACCGCCTGCTCGCCGGAGTAGCGGCGGCACAGGTACCAGATCTCGCGCGCCTTCTTCTCGCCGACCACGCGCGCCAGGAAGGCGGTGCCGTAGCCCGGGTCCACCGAGCCCATCTTCGGCCCCACCTGGCCGAAGGTGGCCTGGTCGGAGCAGATCGTCAGGTCGCAGATCGTGGCCAGCACGTTGCCGCCGCCGATGGCGAAGCCCTGCACGCGCGCGATCACCGGCTTGGGCACGTCGCGTATGGCGGTGTGCAGCTCTTCCATCGGCAGGCCGATGGTGCCGCGGCCGTCGTAGTTGCCGTCGTGCGCCGACTGGTCGCCGCCGGTGCAGAACGCGCGCTCGCCGGCGCCGGCCAGCACGATGGCGCCCACACCCTTGTCGTAGCCGGCGCGGTACAGCGCCTTGATCAGCTCGTCGCAGGTGGTGCCGCGGAAGGCGTTCATCTTGTCCGGGCGGTTGATGGTGATCCAGGCGACGCCGTTGCGGACTTCGTACAGCAGGTCTTCGTAGTTCATGAGGACTCCTTCGGAAAATGGGTTCAGCCGTTCATCGTCAGGCCGCCGGAGACGCTGATCACCTGACCGGTGATGTAGGCGGCGTCGTCGCTGGCGAAGAAGAGGATCGCACCCGGCAGGTCGTCGGGCTGGCCGATGCGCCCGAGCGGGATCGAGCGGCGGAAGGCTTCCTCGAGCTTTTCGGGGTTGCCGGCGCCGAGCTTGTAGTCGGCGAACAGCGCGGTGTCGGTGGGGCCGGGGCAGACGACGTTGACGTTGATGCCGTGTCGCGCGTGCTCGCGTGCGATGGTCTTGGAGAACGCGACGATGCCGCCCTTGCAGGCGGCGTACACCGCCTCGCCCGAGGAGCCGACGCGCGCCGCGTCGGAAGCGATGTTGACGATGCGGCCGCGCCGCCGCTCCACCATGCGCGGCAGCACGGCGTGGTGCATGTGCAGCGCGCCGACCAGGTTGATGGCGATCAGCTGGTCCCACTGCGCCGGCTCGGTCTTGGTGAAGGGCCTGAACACGTCCCAGCCGGCGTTGTTGACCAGCACGTCGATGGCACCGAGTTCGGCTTCGGTGCGCGCCACGGCGGCATCGACGCTGGCGCGGTCGGTGATGTCGCAGCGCTGCGCCAGCGCCTGGGCGCCCTCGGCACGGATGGCTGCGGCCACCTGCTCGGCGGCGTCGAGGTTCAAGTCGAGCACGCCCACGCGTGCACCTTCGCGCGCGAAGCGGCGGCAGGTGGCACCGCCGATGCCGCCGCCCCCGCCGGTGACGATGACGGTGCGATGGTCGAAGCGCTGCATGGTGTCTCCTGTTTGCGTCACTTGGGGCAATAAAGACAATATATTGACATAGTTTAGCGTCGCCGCGACACTCGCGCAAGTTGCCGATCGAGCGTCACCGACCGACTGCGAGGACAAGGGAGAAGCCATGAAGAGAATGTCCGAGACCCAGTTCGATATGGCCAACCGACTGTTCTTCAGGCTCTATCAATGTGCCAACATGTTGCACAAGACAGGCAGCCGGGCCGTGGAAGCGGAAGGCCTGACGACGCAGCAGTGGGCGGTGCTCGGTGCGCTGTCACGCGAGCCGGCTGATGCGGGCCTGAGCATTGGCGAACTGGCGCGCTACCTCATGGTCAGCCGCCAGAACCTGTCGGGCCTTATCAGCCGAATGGAGCGGGACGGCCATTTGTCGGTGGTGCCCGGCGACACCGACAGGCGCGCCCGTGTGGTGACCATGACCGACTCCGGCCGCCATGTGTGGGAGGTGCTGGCGCAACCGAAGATCCGCGCCTACTACGCGCAGGTGCTGGCTGACTTTTCGGTCAACGACCTGGCGCATGCGCTGCATTACCTGCTGAAGATCCTGCAGAACATGGAGCGGCTGGATTCGGATCGCAGCGTGAAGGGCACGGTGTGCACGAGCCCGTAGGGCGTGGTCAGCACAGACCAACTCGGCAGCACCGCCCGATACTTCGCGCGCATGAACTCATAGGCCTGGCGCTTCAGCACGGCGCGCTGCTGCTGGGTCCATGCCGCCTTGACTTCCCCTCGATTTTCTCGAACGCCGGCAGCCGCCCGGGTGTCAACGCATCGACGAACACCCGGTGCCGGCCGAAGGCAGACTCGATCGGCCGGGGCGCGGCTTCGAACAACCCCTTCGCAAAGGGACCACCGAACAACGGTGGCGATCTGCTGCGGCGTAGGTTCGGCAGAGCGGCTTCGGGGCAGCCTGGCCACCCGGCCCGTGGCACTACTTCGGGAACATGAACTGCACCTGAAATCGCAGTTGCCAGTTCGCGTTGTCGTCCGGATGCACGACGTTGTAGTAGCCAGCCAGCTGGGTGTTGAGCGGCAGCTTGCCGAGATGGAAGATCTTGCCGATCCCCAGGCCCAGCGGCACGGTCCATTGCTGGCCGCTGTCGGCCTTGCAGTTCGCCGTGATGATCGGCGAACTGGTGAGATAGAAACCTGCGGGGAAGTTGTAGTTGACGAAGGGCTGCAGCAGGAAGTTGCTGTACGAGCCGCCGCGTTTGTCGCTCGACAGTGACCACAGGTTGTTGACCAGCGCACCATAGACCCACGGATCGCCCTTGCGCACGCGCAGCACCACTGCGGTCGGGCCCAGGCCCCAGTTCTTGTTGCCCAGCGCGTCGCTGGTGTTGGTCGGCGCCTGGACGATCGCGCCGGCGCCCCAGATCACGCCGTCCGCGCCTGGTTGCGACGGCGACACGAAGGCAGAGAACTGAACATCGCCGAGCCCGAAGGTGTCGCCCTCGCCAGGTGTGAAGCCGGGCGGCCAGATCAGCGGCAGGATGGTGCGCGTGATCAGGTTCCAGTCGGGGTCGATCGTCACCGGGATCACCGGCTGGATGTTCAGGATGTTCTGCGTGCCCGACAGCGGCCCGGTGTTGAAGTTGGTGTTGTTCTGGAAGGGCACGCTCACCAGTTCGCGACCGGGTTCTGCGCCAGCTTGGCCAGTTCTTCCGCCGACAGTTCGGCATGTGCCGTGGATGAGCACAGGATTGCCGTCATGGCCAGCGCGGTGGCGAAAGGGGCCTCGAGACTGGGAAGAGAATGGGTCGCGAACTCCAGCAGATCACCGATCGCGCGATGGGTCCTTCTGACGTCGAAATCGGGGTTGCCGAGAATGGCCATGGGCGTTTCCAATTCAAGGCCGCACTGGAGCCGGCACGGCGACGGCGTTCGGACGAGACTACTTCAGGTCACGCAACTCCCGGCGCAGGATCTTGCCCACCGTGGACTTGGGCAGCACATCCACGAAGACCACGTGGCGCGGAATCTTGTAGCCGGTCAGTTCCTTGCGGCAGTGCGCAATGACCTCGGCTTCGCTCAGTTGCGCACCCGACGCCTTGACGACGAACAGCTTCACCGCCTCGCCGGACTTCTCGTCGGGCACGCCGACGCAGGCACACTCCAGCACACCCGGGCAGGCGGTGGCGACGGCCTCGATCTCGTTGGGGTAGACGTTGAATCCCGAGACGATGATCATGTCCTTCTTGCGGTCGACGATCTTCAGGTAGCCCTTGTCATCGAACACGCCGACGTCACCGGTGCGGAAGTAGCCGTCGGCGGTGAAGGCGGCGGCATTGGCCTCGGGCTTTTGCCAGTAGCCGGCCATCACCTGCGGGCCCTTGACGACGATCTCGCCGGCTTCGCCATGGGCGACCTCCTTGTCGTCATCGCCCAGCAGCTTGATGTCGGTGCTGGGCATCGGCAGGCCGGTGGTGGCGGAGAACTCGGTCAGCCACATCGGGTTGAAGCTGACCACCGGGCTGGTCTCCGACAGGCCGTAGCCCTCGTGGATGATGACGCCCGTCATTTGCTTCCACTTGTCCGACACCGCCGGAATGATGGCCGCGCCGCCGCCGCCTGCCAGACGCAGCCGCGACCAGTCCACCTCCTTCGACTTCGGGTGCGCCACCAGCCCCGCATACAGCGTGTTCACGCCCATGAAGACGCTGGGGCGGGCCTTCTTCATGGTGTCGATGAAGCTGTCGAAATCGCGCGGGTTCGGCACCAGCCAGTTGTCCGCGCCGAGCGAGAAGAAGGTGATGAAGTTCACCATCAGCGCGAAGATGTGATACAGCGGAATGGCGGTGACGATGACCTCCTCGCCGTCCTTCATCCGGCCGGCGGTGAAGGCCCGGTACTGTTCGGTGTTGGCCACCAGGTTGCGGTGCGACAGCGCCGCGCCCTTTGACAAGCCGGTGGTGCCGCCGGTGTACTGCAGGAACAGCAGGTCCTCGCCCTTCGTCTCGACCGGCGTGAACGGCAGCTTGGCGCCTTCGGCCAGCGCGTCGGCGAAACTGACCGCTGCGCCCAACCGGGCATCCACCGGCGGGCTGGGAATGTTCACGCCGCTGCCGTCGCCCACACCGTTGGTGATGACGGTCTTCAACTTCGTCTTGGCCTTGACCTCGGCCACCGTGCCGGATACGCCGCTGAAGACGATGATGGTTTCGACGCCGGCATCGTTCAGCTGGTGCTCGAGCTCATGCGGGGTGTACAGCGGGTTGACGTTCACCTGCGCCGCGCCGGCGCGGATGATGCCCAGGAAGGCGATCGGGAAGGCCAGCAGGTTCGGCGTCATCACCGCGACGCGGTCGCCCTTCTTGACGCCCAGCTTGTGCTGCAGGTAGGCGGCGAAGTCGCGCGACAGCCGGTCCATGTCGGCATAGCTCAGCGTCTGCCCGGCGCAGCGGAAGGCCGGTTTGGCGCCGTAGCGCTGCATCGCCGCTTCCATCATCGCCGTCACCGACGGCCACGCGTCGGGGTTGATCTCGGTGGGCACGCTGCCATAGCTCTTGTGCCAGATTTTCGTGCTCATCGTCGTCTCCTTGTCCTGTGCGACGGAGCGCCCGGTCGGGTTGCGTCGCGCCGCGGGGGTGTTGACCATTCTTCTTGCTGCTTCCTGATCTTGTCGGTTGTGCTGCGCCGCGTGCGGCAGCAGGGCGCAAGCTATTTTCTTTGACGGCCATTCTATGGGGCCATGCGCGGCTTGATGACGACACGCACGGCCGGGTTCGGCTCACGCAGGTCGTCTTCGACCACGGCGACACCGGGGCGCGCGCGGCTGCGCGCCGGCGCATGTGCCGGTCGTTGAGCAGGGAGTGCGGCAGCGCCGGGGTCGGTGCAGGGATTGTCCGCAGGTGTCACAAGCGGACAAGCAACTGTCGGCAAGTGACATCGCGCAGACGTCGCCAGCGTCCGATGATCTGGCTGTCTCTTGAACGTTGCGCAAGCTGAGGGCGACAGCCAGGGCGCACCCCATCCATCACGTTGCAAGGCAACACAGAACCATCATGGCAAAGTTCGATATGACGAAACTCAATGTGGCCGTAGACCGTTTGCTGGAACAGACGGAGAATCCACGCGACAGATACCTGCTCATGGCCTATGGCCGGGATCGCTACCTGGAGGTGGCCGGACGCTACAGCGAAATCTTCGCACTCGACATGACCGTCGGCCGGCCCGTCTATCACCTGAACGTCAATGGCAACGAGATCGAGTTGAAGGGCGAAGAGCGGGTCAGGAGCCTGTGTCGCATGTGGGCCGACACCCACCAGAGCGTCTTCTATGTCGAGGACGAGCAGATCGCGGCGTCCGACAACCACGTCGTCTCCGTGGCGGGCACGGTGTACCAGCAGGTGTCGGGCAAATCGGTGCGCGCCAACAAGTGGCTCGCCTTCCTCCCGAAGGCCATCTCGCGGCGCCTGTTGGAGGCGGTGCTGGACCAGAAGCACCATCACTCGGACCCCGACGACATGTACCTGTACAAGGTCGTCGGCCGGCAGATGATCTGGCCCTATGATGATCGCGGCCGGTTGATCGGCGAGGACGTCCATGAGCCACGGATTGCGGAGCCGGAATTGATCAAGCTGGCTGCGCAAGACGTGCTCACCACCGAGGCCTCGGGCCGTCTGCTCGGTCCGCTGATCAAGCCTCTGCCCGCCGATGATGACGTGGTGCGAGGCAAGGCCGCCGTCGTTTGTGCGCAGCAGGGGCACGCGATAGCCAGGTTGCCAGTCCAAAGCCATCGCGCGCGTCATGCCAGCGCGTCGATCGTGCTGGCATGCATGGCCGCGTGCGGCGGGGGCGACGGCGGCGGCCCCTTCATCCCCGCGCCGCCGCCGACCGCCGTGACGATCGTCGCTCCGGCCGACCTGGCCGCCAACCTCGACGGCATACTGTTGGCGGTCGCCCAGACGGCGGATGTGCAAACGACCCGGGTCGAGTTCCAGCTCGACGGCATCGACGCAGGCGTCGCCAACGCGGCACCGTACAGCATCGGCATCGACACCACGCGCCACGCGTCGGGCCAGCATGTGCTGCGCGCTCGCGCCGTCGATGCGCTGGGGCAGGCCTCCAATTGGGCGGCGGTGACGCTGCACTTCGCGGGCCGTCGCACGCAGCCGGCTGGCTTCGTGCGCGACGAGGCCTTCGTCGCTGGCCTGCGCCAGGCAACGGCCTTCGCCACCGCGGCCGATGGCCGGCTGTTCATTGCCGAGCAGGGCGGTGCGTTGCGCGTCGTCGATGCCGGCGGACTGCTGGCCACGCCTGCCGTCACGCTGGCGGTGGACGCCGCCGGCGAGCGCGGGCTGCTGGGGGTGGCGCTGCACCCGCAATTCGCCAGCAACGGGTGGATCTATCTGTACCACACCACGCGCGACGGCGGCACGCACAACCGCATCAGCCGCTTCACATTGAGCGGCGATCGCGTCCTGCCCGGCAGCGAACTGCGGCTGGTCGAGTTGCCGGCGTTGTCGGCCGCCACCAACCACAACGGCGGGGCGCTTCACTTCGACATCGACGGCAAGCTTTATGTCGGCGTCGGCGACAACGCCCGCGGTGCCAATGCGCAAGACCTGGACACACGCCTGGGCAAGATGCTGCGCTACAACGACGACGGCACCATCCCCACCGACAATCCGTTCTGCAGTGATGCCGCCAACCCCGCCTGCGCCGTCTGGGCGTATGGACTGCGCAACCCCTTCACCTTTGCCGTGCAACCGGGCGGCGGCCGCATCTTCATCAACGATGTCGGCGAGAGCCGCTGGGAAGAGATCGACGTCTGCGTCGCCGGCGCCAACTACGGCTGGCCTGCTTCGGAAGGGCCCGATGGGGCCGGTGCGGGTGTCGCCGCCCCGTTGTTCGCCTATGGCCATGCGCTTGCTACGCCCGCAGGCTCCGGCCCGGGCGGCTTCTTTGTCGGCTTCGCCATCACGGGCGGCACGTTCTATCCCGACACCGGCAGTTTCGGCGCGCCGTATCGCGGCGGCTACTTCTTCGCCGACCTGGCCGGCCGCTTCGTCGGCTTCATCGATCCGGCCAATGCCAACGCCGCCTACGCCTTCGGTGCGGTCAGCGACGCGCCGGTGGACATGCTCGTGGCCAATGACGGTGCCCTGTTGGTGCTGACGCGCTCGGGCGTGACACGTTTCGGCAAGCTCTGAGTCATGGGTGATCTGGATTTCAGTGCCAAGACCGTGCTGGTGGTGGGCGGCAGCAGCGGCATCGGCAACGGCATCGCGCAGGCTTTCCGCGCGCGCGGCGCCGAGGTGCATGTGTGGGGCACCCGCGCGCATGCCGGCGCCTACCGCGTCGAGGAGGGCAGCGATCTGACCGGCCTGCATTACGCGCAGGTGGACGCATCGGACTTCGCCGCGCTTGCGGCCTTCCGGCCAGGTTTCGCCCAGCTGGATGTGCTCGTGCTGTGTCAGGGCACGGTGCTGTACAAGCGCCAGGAATTTGCCATGCCCGGCTTCGCCCGGGTGCTGGACCTCAATCTGCATGGCGTGATGGCTTGCGCCACGCGCTTTCAAGACATGCTGGCGGCCACACGCGGTGCGCTGATCACCGTCAGTTCGGTGGCTGGCTATGGCGCCAACGTCGGCAACCCGGCCTACGCCGCCTCGAAGGCCGGCGTCATCAGCCTGACACGCACCCTGGCGGCCGCCTGGGCGGGGCAGGGCATCCGCGTCAACGGCATCGCGCCCGGCCTGGTGGACACCAAGCTGACCAAGGTCACGACGGATCACCCCGAGCGGCTGCAACGCTCGCTGGCACAGATCCCTTTGCACCGCCTCGGCACGCCGGCCGACATGGCCGGCGCGGTGCTGTTCCTGGCTTCGCCGCTGGCGGCCTACGTCTGTGGCCAGACGCTGCGTGTGGACGGCGGGCTGGGCTTGTAGGCGATCGTCCGGCACCGGCTGGGCCGCGCCCGGCGATCTCAGGCGTGGCTCAATCCCGCCGCCGCGATGCCGGCGATGCAGATCGCCTCGTCCTCGTCGCCGGTGCCGCCCGATGCGCCGGCCGCCCCGATCACCTGGCCGCCGGCGTCCTTGATCAGCACTGCGCCGGTCTGCGCGATGAAGCGTTGCGACGCCGTGCTGGCCACGGCATTGAAGAAGGCCGGCAGATCCTTGGCGCGCTGCGCCAGCGTGCGTGAATTCACGCCCATGCCGATGGCCGCACCCGCCTTGCCGGCGGCGATGTCAAGGCGCAGTGCGCTGGCACCGTCTTCGCGTGCGACGGCCTTGATCTGCCCGGCGGCGTCGAGCACCACCACCCCCATCGGCAGGTAGCCCTTGGCGCGGGCTTCGGACAGCGCCGCGTCGAGCAGGGTTCGGGCTTGCTGCAGTGTCAATGTGTTCATGGCCTCGGGTCTTAACTTTCCGCACGTCGGCGGACGCATTTGCGCGTAATTTCGGGGATGACGTATTTGGGGTGAGCGGTGTCTAGAACGCGTCGCGTGGGACGCCAAGGAGAGCAAGCACCTGGCGCTGCAAGTCGGTCAACTTCAGCTCGAAGACCTGGACGGTGCGCCCGCGCTGGAGCAGATGGTGGCGCTGGGCCAGGCTGAACAAGCGCAGCACCTGCTCGGTGGTGGGGTGCGCGCACTGGCGCTGCTCGGGGTAGATGGGAAGCTCGTGGATGCCTTGGTGGGCCATGGCCTGACGCAACTCGCGCTCGATGAGGGCTTGGACCAGCAGCGCGATGGCATACAGGGTGAATAGCGCCTCGATGCGGCCCTCATCCTTGAGGAACACCGGGGCGATCTCGTGCACGGTCTTGATTTGCTCGAAGCGCTTCTCGATCATGGGCTGGCCCTTGTGCACCTCGAGCACCTGGGCAGCAGTGAGCTTGCGGTCGTTGGTCATGAGGGGGTACATGCCATCGCTCCTGCGGTCGTAGGCGATGGCGTCCTCGTCGGTGTCCCACTGCACGTCGAAGCGCCGCTTGGTGATCTTTCGATAGGCGGTATCGGGACCAGGGCGGCCACGGCGCGCCTGCTTGAAGACGTGCTGCTCGCGCACGACGCGGCGGACCTTGAGGTAGCGGCCGACGTGGTGCTTGACCAGGATGAGCTTGATTTGCAGGTCGATCTCGGGGGCGCCGCGCAGTCGGGCCTTGGGGGAGGCCAGGCGCTGGCGCAGCTGCTCGAACTCCTCCACAGCAGCGGCGATGTTGCGCAACCGCCTGGCGTGCTGGCGCAGCGTCAGCAGCGTGCTCCAGACCCAGACGATGGACCAGGCCTCCATGGACGGCAGCGGCGCACGGTGGACGTACCAGCAGTCACGCGGCCCGTCGCTGTAGCGCGGGTTGGGCCGGTCCCAGACCAGCGTCCAGTCGGGCGTGTGGGTTTGAATCCATTCGCGGAACTGCGCGTCCTCCCGTCGGCTGCGCGGCATCACGGTGACGAAGCGGCCGCCGGCGCGGTCGATGTGATCCATGTTTTCGAGCGAACACAGTTTTGAGTCCGCGCAGTACAGGAAGTCACTGCGGCCGGCCACCGCGCGCAGCGTGTTCCAGGTCTGGATGTGGGTACGTGAGTCGCTGGCGTTGCCGTCCGTGCAGCGAAACGCCACGGGGACGTTGCCGTCGGCGCTCATGGTGAGGATGAACAGCAGTTGCTTGAGATCTGGGCGGTGCGCCTTGGACATCCCATAGGTGATGGCGGGGGCGCTGCGGCCGCGGATGCGGCGGCCGCCGGCGGCGCGGTAGCTGCCGCAAAGGCTGATCGTGGTGGAGTCGTTGTGGAACTCGTCGAAGCGCACGCCGAAGCGCTGCCCGACGGCCAGGACGAGCTCGGTGAGCAGTGCGCTGCGGTCGGCATCGAACAACCGGTCCAGGGCGCGCCCGAGCCGGTCGTCGCTGAGCAGCGCCATCTCGCGGGCGCTGATGCCGAACATGCCGTCGGCAAAGCCGTGCACCGTCTCCTGCTGGCGGTAGATGGGCTCGCGCTCGACGATGAGGAGCGCAGCAGCACGCCCAGTGCATTGGCGTGGGTGATGGCGCAACGCCGGTCCGAGGGCACGAAGTGCGACAGCGTCTCGCGCAGCCCGATGCGCTCGATGAAGTGGTTGATCAGAGGCAGCGGGCCTAGCCCTACCTTCGCACGCCACATGAACGAGTTGGTCGTTTTCCCTCGTCAATCATGGCTTCAATGGGCGAGCAGTGATAGATGAAAGAATGTCTGGAAACCATTTGTCTAGCCCGAAGACCTTCACCGCACGGCGCTGCTCGGCGGTGAGCTCCGGCGCCAGCATCACCGTGGGCCTTCGTCCCGGGCCTCCGGTCGTGGTGCGCACCAGCGTGGCCTTGATCTGCGCCAGGTTCTCCAGCATCCGACGTGCCGAAGCGTCTGGCGTGAGCGTGATCCTTGCCAGGCTCACGAGCGTCAAGCCCAGCACAGTGGCAAAGGTGTGCAGCCTTAGCGATCCATCGGCCCACTGATGCGACGGCCCCCAGGGAACCACGCCGCCTTTCTTCGCTCTGCGAAACAACTCCTCGACGTGCCATTGACCCCTGAAGGCGTACACGATGCGCCCGGTGCTCCAGTTGTGGCGATCCGTGCACAGCACCCGCCGGCCCAGCCGGGTCTTCTCCAGATCGCGGCGCTTGGCGGCATCGACTTCCCACTGCAGGGTTGGCGCTTTGTCCGTGCCCGCGATGGTGGTCACGACGAAGCTTGACAAGTGTTCTCGAGCGAGCGCCTTCTTGACTCGATCTTCGAGACGGCTGCGCGTGATGCGTGCGTTGTGGATCAGCGCCTCGAGCTTGCGCAGTTCCACTTTGGCTTTGCGCAGGGCCGCCGCGACGCCGCGCTTTTGCCCCTCGAGCAACTCTTGGCTCTCCACCACGACCAGCGTACGGTCCAACTCGCCCACAGTGGTTCGCATACGCGCGGCTCGGACCTCGCTGAGCTTGCCAGACAGCGGGTTCATTGCACCTCGCTGCGCGGCCATTTGCAACGCCTCCGCCGCCGCCTTGTGTCCGAGTGGCAGCGAGATGAGGCTGTAGTAGCCGGCGGCATCGAGCTCCAGCTCGAGTTGCGGGCTCCAAAACCTGCCGTCTCGCACCAGAGTGCGCTGCGCCGGGCGCTGCCGACCCTCGCCACTGTCGAGGGCCTCGTGCAACTGCGCGAATCCCCCGAGGCAGGCCGCCAGCACGGACTGGTCCGAGCCGTTGCCGCTATAGGTCCGATACAGCAGCGGCACATGCCCCGTCTCGCTAACGAAGACGCCCAGTCCCACCACCCGCAGGTCCTTGCGCTTGCTCTTGGCGTGTCCTCGCTTGGCGAGCTCACCTGGCGTCAACGTGGCGATGTGGGTGTCGAAGTTCGTCGTGTCGAATGCGAGCACGTCCGCCGACAACTCGAACCGGGCGACCGCCGCCTTCGAGATCGCCACCTGAGCTTGCTCCAAATCGAGCTCGGTGACCTGCTGGGCTGCACGATGAAACGCCTGTCCCGTAAACGCCGATCCCGGCAAGCACGAAACGCGCGGCAGGCTCGCATCGAGAAACTCGCCAAGGTCGCGCTTGGGTCCCGGCGAACACGCGCGTTGGATTGCCACCGCGACCGCCAACTCGCCGACCGAGGGGCCACCCTCGGCGCCGATCCCTCCGCAGGCTCTATCAATGAGCGCGACCAGATCGAGCTGCTCGGCCACCCAGACCAGCGCGCCAACGTCGCCCAGCGCACGCGTCCCCACCGTGTGCGTGGCACTCAGATCGGCCACGGGCGGCGCCGCCGCCGGCCCCAGCACAACCTGGCGCGCCACGGAGCGACCCGCCTTGGAGTCCCACACCGACTGAGCAGCGATGCGGTAGCGGCGGCCGCTGACTTCGCGTTCGAATATGTGCATGTTCCTTCATGTAGCATATTCGAGACGAAAAGAGAAAGCAAGCCCAACATCCGCGCGGCTGCTCGGATCGAGGAACATCCAGGTAGCCCTCAATCTTGCGAAGGTAGGGCTAGCCGCTCGGTACGCAGAGTGAAGCCTGCCTCCTCCGGTACGGAAGATGGGGCTTGCGCGCGCGACATGCTGGCGATAGTATTGTCGCCAGCATCGCACCTGTCAAGAGCCCATGCCGAGTTCCGTCGCCCAGCGCATCAAACAAACCCGCGAGAAGATCGGCCGCATCCGCGCCGCGCTCACCGGCATCGAGTACCTATGCTCGGGCACGCTGCACCAGCGCACAAAGGTGTGCGGCAGGCCGACTTGCCGCTGCGCCCAGGACCCGCTCGCGCGGCACGGTCCGTACTACGAATGGGGGCACCTCAGGGGCGGCAAACTCGTGCACCGGGTGGTCACACCACAGCAGGCCAACCTACTGCAGCAGGCCATCGACAACCAGCGCCGCGTCAAGAAACTCATGCGAGCCTGGGAGGAACAGACCGAGCGCCTCATCGACCTCGAAGCCCCGCCAACCTTGAACTACCCTCGACCGGGAAATTGCGCGCAATTGCGTTCAGCGACCTGCGGAAAGTAATCGGGTGGGGTTGGGATGCGCCATTCTTGCGCATGCGCGCTGCGGGTATGCTGCGCGCGCCGACCATGGATCCTACATCAGCTTCATACACTGTTTGTCGCCTGGGCCTGCTGGTCTATGTGGTGACGGCTCCACCTGTTCGAACAGCGCCGCCACCCGACGGCGGCGATCGCATGGGTGCTGTTCATGCTGCTGCTGCCCTATGCGGCGTTGCCGATGTACGTGGCCTTCGGCTCGCGCAAGCAGGCGCGGCCGCAGTCGGCCCACGAACCACTTGTTGGCGCCCCGGCGTCGGTGCGGCGTCATGGGCGCTGCAGACGCTTCATGCGCTGGGCCAGCCCGCGCCAGCGGTCATATCGTGACCTTGCAGATCCACGCCGATGGCCGCGAGGCATTGGCCGCATTGCATCGCGGCCTGGCCGACGCACGCGAGTCGATCGAGCTGTGCACTTTCATCCTCGGGCGCGGGCCGGTGGGTCAGCAGAGTCATCGACATCGCTCGCCGCCAAGGCGCGCGCCGGCGTGCGCGTGCGGCTGCTGCTCGACGGCATGGGCAGCCTGATGGCCGGGCGGCCGAATTGGACGCGCTGCGCGAGGCAGGCGCCAGCGTGGTGCTGTTCGTGCCGCCGCTGCATTCGCCGCTGAAGGGCCGCACCAACCTGCGCGACCACCGCAAGATGCTGATCATCGACGGCGCGCTGGAGACGCGCTGGCTGTGGAGCGGCGGGCGCAACCTGGCCTCGGAGTATTTTGAGGGCAGCCCGGCAAGCCGCCTTGGCACGACCTGAGTTTCGATCTCGACGGGCCTTTCGTGTTGCAGGCGCTGGCCTGTTCGAGCGCGACTGGGCCTTCGCCAACACCGAGCGCGCACCGCGGCACATGCCCGTGAAAGCCGACGACGGTGGTGATGACTCGCCGGCGCACGGTGCCCAACTCGTCGCCTCCGGCCCCGACCAGGAGGACGACACGGTCTACGCACTGTTGCTCAGCGCCGCGTACCAGGCGCGGCGGCGCATCGCGCTGGTCACGCCGTACTTCGTGCCCGATGCGGCGCTGCTGATGGCGCTGTGCCTGGCGGCGCGGCGCGGCGTGGCAGTCGACCTGTTGATGCCGGCCCGAAGTCCAATCACCCGCTGTCGGACATCGCACGCGGCCGCGCGCTGCGCGCAACTGGCGCATGCCGGCGGGCGCATCTGGCTGGCGCCGCAGATGCTGCATGCCAAGCTGGCGGTCATCGACGAGCAATTCGCACTGGCCGGCTCGGCCAACTTCGACAGCCGCAGCCTTTTTCTCAACTACGAAATGATGGTCGCCTTCCACGAGGCTCAGGACGTGCTGCGCTTCGGCGCCTGGTTCGATCGCGAACGCGCCTCGGCCTCGGCCTATGCGCCGAAAAAGCCCGGGCTGTTGCGCGATCTGGCCGAAGGCATGGTGCTGTGGGTGGGGTTCCAGCTCTGAAAGCCGCCTGCGCCGGCGATCAGGGCCGCCGCACCATCTTCACCATCAGGTCCTCCAGCGCCGCGTCCAGACCCTCGCAGCGACCGCTGTGCACCGGCGAGACCTGCACGCTGGTGCTGCGCGGCGCCACCAGCCAGTGAAAGCGCTCGCGCGGCGACAGGCTACCGATCGGCCCGGCGCTAGCGCCGCCGCGGCAGACGGCCTCGATGCCACCCAGCGCGGCGCGCACGGGCTCCAGGTCCAGGCCCGGTGCCAGGCAGGACAGCACTGCGGCGTCGAGCTCGAAGCGCGCGGCCAGATAGCCGTTCGCCGCGCAGGACAGGATCACGCCGACATTGATCTGCTCGCCCCGGTCCACCCGCGGCAGCACACGCACGATGGCGTAGTCATAGCAGAAGGTCGTGGGCACGCCGGGCCTCCTGTGCAAAGGCGCGCGGCGAGCGCAGCCGCCGCTCGAGATACAGCCGATAGGCATCGCGCTGCGCCTGCGCGCTGTTGAAGGCCCGGTCGGGCAGCAGCCAATCGTCAGGGATGCGCCGCACGATGTCGGCCAGCACCGGCTCGGCCAGGCGCTGCGGCAGCGTGGTGTCGGCCGACGCCAGTGCGGTGGCCAGGGGCAGCAGCACATGCTCGCGGATCGGCGCGAAGGGCGCGGTGCTGCGCTCGAGGTAGCCGTCCCACTGGTGCTGGAACACCAGCGCCGCGCCATGGTCGATGAGCCACAGCCGCTGGTGCCACCACAGCAGGTTGGTGTTGCGCGCGCTGCGATCGATGTTGCACACCAGCGCATCCAGCCAGACAACGGCCGAGGCCAGCTCGGCATCCGGCCGCATCGCCAGCGGGTCGAAGGCCAGGGCGCCGGGCAGGTAGTCCAGCGCCAGGTTCAGGCCGCCGCTGGCGCGGATCAGGTCCTGGATCTCCGCGTCAGGCTCGGTGCGTGCCAGTGCCACGTCGAGCTGCATGAACACGATCTCGGGCACCGGCAGGCCGAGCGCACGCGCCAGCTCGCCGGCCACCAATTCGGCGATCAGCGCCTTCGGCCCCTGGCCGGCGCCGCGAAACTTCAGCACATACAGGCCATCGTCATCGGCCTCGACGATGGCCGGCAGCGAACCGCCCTCGCGCAACGGCGTCACATAGCGCGTGGCGGTGACGGTCCT
Organism: uncultured beta proteobacterium; assembly: GCA_963837675.1. Lineage (GTDB taxonomy): Bacteria > Pseudomonadota > Gammaproteobacteria > Burkholderiales > Burkholderiaceae_C > Rubrivivax. The sequence continues at coordinate 209,010 of CAWIOH010000024.1, forward strand.
CACGCCGCGGTCGAGCCTTGTTCTAGGAAGGCGTTTTGCGGGAACAGGTAGCGCACGCTTCCTCGTCGGTTTCGGTCTTGAACTTGTACTTGTCGCGCAGCGCGGCCAGGCGTTGTGCGGCGGGGCGCTGGTCGATCTCGTCCACCAGCCGCTTCAGGTGCGGCAGCTCGTCGAAGGCGTTGTCGCCCAAGACGAAGGGCACCAGCCGTGCCCAGCCCCACGCCGCCATGTCGACCAGCGCCGTAGCTGTCGCCCAGCAGTAGCGCGTGTTGCCAGCCGGTCGTTGAGAATGCCGTAGTGTCGTCGCGCCTCGACACCATAGCGGTTGACCGCATAGGTCTTGGGCTCGGGAGCGAAGTTCTTGAAGTGCACGTACTGCCCGGAAAACGGGCCCGACGCCCGAGGCCACGAACATCAGCCACGACAGCAGCTCGCCGCGCGCGGCGGGCGTGTTCTCGGGCAGGAAGCGGCCCGATTTTTCCGCCAGGTACAGCACGATCGCGTTGCTGTCGAAGACAGTGGCATCGCCATCGACGATGACCGGCACCTTGGCGTTCGGGTTCAGCGCCATGAAGGCTGGCGTAAACTGTTCGCCCTTGCGCGTGTCGATCGGCACCGGCTCATAGGGCAGGCCGGTTTCCTCCAGCATCAGCGCCACCTTCACCGGGTTGGGCGCGTGGTTGAAATAGAACTTGATCATCGAAGACCTTGGGGGTTGCGTCGCGGCGGCAGCGTTGCCGGAGCGGACGGCCACTCTAGCGTGAAGCCGTCCAGCGCGTGCGTTCGGCGCGTGCGCCCGGCGCTATGCTCGCCCGACGTGGGCGCCGGCGTGCCCGCCACAAGGAGCCTGCATGCCGCATCCCAGCAAGACAAGGCGCAGCGCTTTCGTGCGCTGCACCGCGGCCCGTGTTTCGTGTTCCCCAACCCGTGGGACGGCGGCAGCGCCCGTGCGCTGGAAGGCCTGGGGTTCGCAGCGCTGGCCACCTCCAGCGGCGCGTCGGCCGGCGTGCTGGGCCGGCGCGACGGCGAGTTGAGTGCGCGACGAAGTGCTGGCCCATGCCCGGGCGATCGTCGCGGCCACCGAGCTGCCGGTGGCCGCCGATCTGGAAAACGGCTTCGGCGATGCGCCCGCCGACGCCGCGCACACCATCCGCCTGGCCGCCGAGGCCGGGCTGGTCGGCGGCTCGATCGAGGATGCCGGCGGCGTGGCCAGCGGCGCATCTACGACGCTGGCGCATGCCGTCGAGCGCATCGCCGCCGCGGCACAGGCCGCGCGCTCGCTGCCCTTCGCCTTCACACTCACCGCTCGCGCCGAAAACTTCCTGCGCGGCCACCCCGACCTGGACGACACCATCGCGCGACTGCAGGCCTATGAGAAGGCCGGCGCCGACGTGCTGTTCGCGCCCGGGACTTCCCGATCTGGACGCCGTGCGCGCGGTGTGCGCGGCGGTGAGCAAGCCGTTGAATTTCATGGTCGGCATCAAGGGGCGCAGCTTCAATGTCGAGGCCTTGCGCGAGGCCGGCGTGCGCCGCATCAGTCTGGCCACGTCGTTGTACCGCGCCGCCATGGCCGGGCTGATGCAGGCCGCCACCGAAGTCCGGCAGCAGGGCACCTTCACCTACATCGATCGGCTGTAGGCGTGCGCTTGCTGCTGCTGTCGGACCTGCACCTGGAATTCGCCGACCTGGCGCTGCCGGCGCGGGCCGATTTCGATGTCGCCGTGCTGGCCGGCGACATCCGCTGCCCCGGATCGGGCGCGGCGGACTGGGTGCGCCGGTCGCGGCCGTTGCGGCGCGCCCGCGCGGTGATCATGGTGGCCGGCAATCACGAGTTCTACGACAGCGTGCTGCAGAGCGAACAAGCCGCGATGCAGGCCGCCGCCGAGCGGGTCGATGCGCCGCCGCTGCATCTGCTGGATTGTTCCCAGGTGGTGGTCGACGGCGTGCGCTTCCTCGGCTGCACCTTGTGGACCGATTTCGGGCTGCACATCGACACGCCCCAGGGCCGGCAAAGCGACAGCCAGCGCGGCATGGCGCAAGCCTTGCAGCGCATGGCCGACTACCGCTGCATCGACTGGCTCGACGCCGGTGTGCGGCGCCGGCTGCGTCCGCAGGACACGCTGGCGATGCATCTCCACCAGCGCACCTGGTTGCAAGCCGCCCTGGCTGAAAGCTTCGATGGCCCGACCGTCGTGATCACCCACCATGGGCCGCACCGCGGCTCGCTGGCGCCGCGTTTCGCGGCGGATTGGGTCTCGGCCGCCTACCTGTCGGAACTGCCTGCAAGCTATTTCGAGGTGCCCGTGCTGTGGCTGCACGGGCACACGCACTGCAGTCACGACTACCGCGTCGGCGGCTGCCGCGTGGTGTGCAACCCGCGCGGCTACGAGACGCCGGGGATGCCGCTGCCGGAGAACACGTGCTTCGATCCGGCTCGGGTCCTGCAACTCGACCGCACGACCGCCGCGTTTTGATGACCAGGCTGCGGCATATGACGCGCCTTGGGACGCCCGCCGCGTGCGGGTCGATGCCGGCGAGGCACTAGCATTCGACGCGGTGCGCGCCATTCCGCCGCGCCGCAGCCGGAGCCCGTGCATGCCGTCATCCCTCTTTCGCCCACCGTCCACCCTGGCCCTCGCCGTGTTGCTGCTCGTTGGCGGCGCGACGACGGCGCGCGCCGCGGCCGAAGGCGGGCTGTACATCGCCGACGAGAAATTCAGCTTCAGCGTCGCGGCCGAGCGTGCGATGACGCAGAACCCGGATGGCCGGCGCTTCTTCCTGCTGTCGCTGCCACCGCAGACCGATGCCTTGGCACCGCGCGCCCCGCCGACCCTGGCGGCGCTGCGCCAGCGGGTGCTCGCGGCCAACGGTGTGCTGCTGGTCTGCCAGCGCGACCTGGACAGCGGGCGACTGCGGCGTGCCAACCTCGTCGATGGCGTGGTGGCCGTGCGCGGCTGGCCGCCAAAGGGCGGCGAGCAGATGCCCGCCGGCGCGCGCTACTTTGCCGGCGAAGACCGCACCAATCTGCCCGCCGCCGACGAGGCCCTGCGCCGGCTGCGTTCGGCCTGCGCCTGAGGCCACGCCTCGGCGCGTCATCGCGGGCCTGGCCGCTCCTGCACAATCGCCGCAGCCGCCCCGCATCCGCGGTGCGGCCTGACGTTCCTTGTGCAGCATGCGTCCCTGGATTCGCTATGGCCTCTATCTCCTCGGCGCGGTCGTGCTGGTGCTGGCCGCCGGGGCGTTGTGGCTCGCGACCAGCTTCGATGCCGCGCGCTTCCAGCGCAGCGCGATCGACTGGATGCGCAGCCACCAGCAGCGCGAGCTGTCCTTCGCCGGACCGGTGGGCTTGCAGCTGTGGCCGCAACCGGCGATCACGCTGCAAGGCGTGCGGCTGTCGGAAGCGGGCCAGCCCGACCGGCTCTTTGCCGCCATCGATCATGCTGTGCTGAGCCTGCACCTGCGCCCGTTGCTCGAACGCCGCGAGATCGCCTTCGATCGCATCGCGGCCAATGGGGTGAAGCTGCGTTTCGAGCGCAGTGCCGAAGGCCGGCGCAACATCGACGACCTGCTGTTGATGGCCGCGGGCGACGGCAAACCGGAAGCATCCGGTCCTTCGCGGCAGCCACTGTCCATCGACCATGTCGAGCTTGGCGATGCCGAGTTGCACATCGACGATGCGCTGACCGGGGTGCATGGGCGACTGGCGGTGCAATCGCTCAGCCTGGGCCAATTCGGACCCGGCCAGCACTCGCCGCTGGTGCTGCACGCGCAGGCCGAATTGCAGCGGCCGCCGCTGAATGGCAGGCTGATGCTGCAAGCCAGTGTCGAGCTGCTGCCGCCGCTACAGCCGGGTGCGGCACCGAGGCTGCGGCTGGACAAGACCGATCTGCGCCTGCAAGGCGATGGCGATGAGTTCAAGGATGTCGACCTGCAGATCGATGCCGGTGTCATCCACCTCGACTACGGATCGCATGCCAGCATCGACGACGGCCACGTCGAGCTGGAGGATCTCAAGCTGCGGTTCAGCGGCCGGCGCCTGAGCTGGCAGGTGGACAGCGGCAGTCTCGCCCTGGCGCGCCTGCGGCTGGACGTGGGCGAACGCAAGCTGAAACTCGAACGGCTGGTGCTGTCGGCCAAGGGCCATCGCGGCGCGACCACGCTGGATGCGCAATTGCAATGGCCTGCACTCGAGGTGCTGGGTGACAACCTGCAAGGAGGGCCGGTGCAGGGACATCTGGCGCTCGCCGGTGACCAGAAGCTGCAGCTGCAGCTGCGCTCCAAGGCCCCCAGCGGCGGCTTCGAGCGCATCACGCTTCCCCAGTTGCGGGTCGACGTCGACGGCCGGCTGGGCACGGGCGCCATCAAGGGCCAGGCCGAGGCGACGCTGGTGCTGGAGCCCGCACCGCGGACGGCCTCGCTCGACGCGATGACGCTGACACTGCAGATCGACGACCCCAGCCTGCCGCCACTGCAGCTCAAGCTCGGCGGCAGCGCGCGGGTGTCGCCGGTCATGCTGGCCGGGCAGGTGCAAGGAACGCTGAACGACCAGCGTGTCGATGCGCGCATCGACGCCAAGCTGAGGTCGCCGCGCAGCTTGTTCGACATCGATGCCCGCTTCGGCAGTCTCGACCTGAACCGATTCGTCGCCGCCGACCAACGTTCCGCGAGTGCCGACGCCCACCGCGGCGGACGTGGCGGTGAACCTGCACGGCGCTGCGCTGGGCCGATGCCCGGCTGCGCTTGAGCGCGACCCGGCTGGTGCGGCCGCCGTACCGTGTCGATGATTTCGAGCTGCAGGCCCGGGTCGACGACGGCATGCTGAATGTCAGCCGCCTGGCCGGCAGGGCCTGGGGCGGGCACTTCGAAGCCAGCGGCAGTGCCGATGCCGGCAGCAACCAATTGGCCCTGCGGCTGCGTGCCAACGACGTCGACCTGCGCGCGCTGCTCGCCGACACCACCGGCTACGACGGCCTGCGCGGCCGGGGCCGCATCGACGCCGACCTGCGCGGCGGCGGCACCACGGTGGGTGCGGTGCGCGCATCGCTGAACGGCAGCGCGGCGCTGGCACTGCGGCCGGCCGCGCTGCGCGGGGTCGATCTGGCGCAGGCACTCAGCGCCTGGCGCACCGCGTCGCAGGCCGGTGACACGGTGGCCTCAGACGCTGGACGGCAAACCGATTTCAGCGAACTTACCGGCAGTTTCGACGTGCGCAACGGTGTGGCCCACAACAGCGATCTCGATGGCCGCAGTGATTTCCTGCGCTTGAGCGGCGAGGGCACGGTGGACCTGGCGCGCGGCCGTCTGGACTACCTGCTGCGCACGCGCGTGGTCAACACGGCCAGCGGCCGGGCCGGACCGGAGATGGTGTTTCTGAACGGCGTGACGGTGCCGGTGGAACTGCATGGCCCCTTCGGCAGCGCGCAATGGCAGGTGCGCTGGGCGACCGTGACCGCGGCCGTGGCCGCGCTGTCGGTGCCCAACCTGGCGCGCGGCACCTTGGGCGGGGTGGCGCGCGGCGCCACCGGCGTGGTGCGTGGCGCCGCCGGCCTGCTGCGCGGGCCGCAGGCAGACCCCGCCGCGCCGCCGCGCTGACGGCGATGCGGCGTCGATTGATCGACAATGTCGGTCATGGAAGCCCCGGTCGCCCTGTTCACCGCCGCCGGCAGCGGCATCGGCGCGGCCGCCGCGCGACGCCTGGCCAGCGAAGGCTGGTCGGTCGCCATCCTGTCGTCTTCGGGGCGTGGCGAGGCGCTGGCCAAGGAGCTGGGGGGCCTGGGCATCACCGGCTCCAACCTGGACCCGGCCGACCTGCGCCGTCTGGTGGATGGTGCCCTGGCCCGCTGGGGCCGCATCGACGCGGTGGTCAACAGCGCCGGCCATGGGCCCAAGGGCCAGTTGCTGGAGATCAGCGACGAGGACTGGCACCGCGGCATGGACTTCTACCTGCTCAACGTGGTGCGCATGGCGCGGCTGGTGGCGCCGGTGATGCAGCTGCAGCGGCGCGGCGCGATCGTCAATGTCTCGACCTACGCCGCCTTCGAGCCCGAAGCGGCATTCCCGACCTCGGGTGTGTTCCGCGCCGGCCTGGCGGCCTTCACCAAGCTGTTCGCCGACCAATACGCCGCCGATGGCCTGCGCATCAACAACGTGCTGCCGGGTTTCATCGACAGCCTGCCGGAGAAGGCCGAGCGGCGCGAGCGCATCCCGATGCGGCGTTACGGCAGCGTGGACGAGGTGGCCGAGCTGATCGCCTTCCTGGCCAGCGAGCGCTCGACCTACGTCACCGGCCAGAACATCCGCATCGACGGCGGGCTGACACGCTCGGTGTGAGCGCCTTGTCGTCCGATGGCCGGCGTCGCGTCGCGCCCATCTTGCGCTGGGCCCTGGTTGCGGCCCTGGTGCTGGGAGCGATGACTGATGTGGCAGGACCATCTGCTGTACTTCCCGGCCAAGGCCTCGGTGGCCGAGATGAGCCACGGCGGGCTCTCGCCCTGGCCGGCGGCGGACGACTTCCGCGGCCTGGTGGCCGAGCCCGCGGCGGCCGCGCGCGGCACCGCCATCGTGTTTCACGGCAACGCCGGCCACGCTGGGCAGCGCGGCTATTTCGCCGCCGCGCTGGGGCCGCTGGGCATGCGCGTGATCCTGGCCGAGTACCCGGGCTACGGCCCGCGCGACGGCGCGCTCGGCGAGGCTTCGCTGGTGGCCGATGCCGCGGCCGGCATCGACGCCGCGTTTCGCGCCTTCGGCCCGCCGCTGCTGGTGATCGGTGAATCGCTGGGCGCCGGCGTCGCCGCGGCCGCGGTGGCGCAGCAGCGCGAGCAGGTGGCCGGCGTGCTGCTGATCACGCCCTGGGACCGGCTGGACAAGGTGGCTGCCTTCCATTACCCCTGGCTGCCGGTGCGCTGGCTGCTGCGCGACCGCTACGACAGCGCGCACCACCTGGCCGCTTTCGGCAAGCCGGTGCTGGTGGCCGTGGCCGAGCAGGACACCGTCGTTCCGGCGGATTTCGGCCGCGCGCTGCACGACGCCCTGCCGCAGCCCAGGCGCCTGGTGACGATCACGGGCGCCGGGCACAACGACTGGCCGGTGCGGGTGCACCCGGGCTGGTGGCAGCAGGCGCTGGATTTCCTGCTGCCCGCGCCCGCGCCGCGCTGAAAGCTGGGCTACGCTTCGCCGGGGCGCAGCCGTCCCAGTGCAACCCCAGGGAGAATGTATGTCCATTGTCCTGCCGCCCGCCGAACCCGTTGCCGCGCCGGCCCCCGTCACGCTGCGCCGCCTGGCCGACCTGCCGGGGCCCAAGGGCTGGCCGGTGCTGGGCAGCCTGCCGCAGGTCAAGCCGCCGGAGTTCCACCTGCAGCTGGGCCGGTGGGCGCGCGAGTTCGGGCGCTTCTACCAACTGCGCCTGGGGCCGCGCTTGATGCTGGTGGTGGCCGACCACGCGGCCGTGGCGCAGGTGCTGCGCGATCGGCCCGACGGTTTCCGGCGCACCGACCGGCTCGAAGCCATCGGCCTGGAGATGGGGCTGAAGGGCGGGCTGTTCGGCGTCAACGGCGACGCCTGGAAGCGCCAGCGGCGCATGGTCATGGCGGCCTTCGACCCCGGGCATGTCAAGGCCTACTATCCGGCGCTGGTGAAATGCGGCGAGCGCCTGGCCGGCCGCTGGACCCGCGCCGCCGCCGCGGGCAGCGACATCGACCTGCAGGCCGACCTGATGCGCTTCACCGTCGATGCCATCGCCGGGCTGGCCTTCGGCACCGACGTCAACACGCTGGAATCCGACGACGACGTGATCCAGCGGCACCTGGACAAGATCTTTCCCAAGCTGTTCACGCGCATCATCGCGCCGCTGCCGTACTGGCGGCTGTTCAAGCTGCCGTCGGACCGCGAGCTGGACCGCGCGCTGACCGCGGTGAACGCCGCCATCGACGGCTTCATCGCATCGGCGCGGCAAAGCCTGGCCGATGACCCGTCGCGCCGCAGCCGGCCGCAGAACCTGCTCGAAGCGATGCTCGTCGCCGCCGACGAGCCCGACAGCGGCATCGGCGACGACCAGGTGGCCGGCAACGTGATGACGATGCTGCTGGCCGGCGAGGACACCACCGCCAACACGCTGGCCTGGTGCATCTGGCTGCTGCACCAGCATCCGCATGCGCTGGCTCGGGCCACGGCCGAGGCGCGCGGCGTGATGGCCGATGGCGGGCCGGTGACGCTCGATCATCTGGCGCGGCTGGACTACATCGAAGCCTGCATGCACGAGACGATGCGGCTGAAGCCGGTGGCGCCGCAGTTGCCGCTGCAGGCACTGAAGGACACGGTGCTCGGCGACGTCGCCGTGCCAGCCGGTACGGTGGTCATCACCCTGCTGCGCCACGACAGCATCGATGAGCAGTTCATTCCCGAGGCCACGGCCTTCAAGCCCGAGCGCTGGCTGGGCGAGGGCGGGCTGTCGCCCGGATCGGCCAAGCGCATCTCGATGCCCTTCGGCGCCGGGCCGCGCATCTGCCCCGGGCGCTACCTGGCACTGCAGGAGATGAAGATGGTGCTGCTGACCTTGCTCACGCGCTTCGACATCGTGTCGGTGGGCACCGCCGAGGGTGGCGAGCCGGCGGAGCGGCTGATGTTCGCGATGGCGCCGGTGGGGCTGCGCATGCGGCTGGCGCTGCGCGCCGCCGAATAGCCGCGCGGGCCTTCAGCGCTCGCGCGCAAACAGCCGCTCGGCCATCACGCCGACGCGCGCCTCGATCGCCTCGCAGGCATCGAGGATCAGGTCCTCGCGGAAGCGCCGGCCGACGATCTGCACGCCCACCGGCAGGCCGTCGTTGTAGTTCGCCGGCACGTTGCCCGCCGGCAGGCCCATGTAGTTCATGGTCCAGCTCCACAGGCCTGCGCCGAGCACTTCGCGCACGCCGTCCAGGCCCTGCGTGTCGCGGTCCCAGGCATAGGTGGGCCCGGGCAGGAAGGGCGTCAGCACCAGCGGGTAGGCCTGCATGAACAGCTGCCAGTCACGCACGTAGCGAGCACGGCGGGCCGCGGCGAGCAGCAGTTCCTTGCCCTCGAAGGGCGGGTAGGCCTCGAAGTAGGCGTCGAAGATGGCATTGATGGTCTTGCTGCCGTGCTGGCGCACGTCGTCGAACATCAATGCCTTGGCCTCGCCGAACAGGCAGCCGAGCGCGTCGCGGGCCAGGTCCTGCGACATCGGCGCTTCGACCTCGATCACCTGGTAGCCGGCGTCGCGCAGCGCATCGCGCGCCTGGTCCAGCGCCCGTTCGACGGCCGGGTGGCGCACGAAATCGAGCGTGTTTCGCGTGAAGGCCACCTTGATCGGCCCGGACACGGCCGGCCCTTCGAAGGGCATCGGCACCATCCACGGGTCGTGCGCGTCGTAGCGCACCAGCGACTGCATCGCCAGGCGCACGTCGCGCACCTCGCGCGCAATCACGCCCTGCACCGACATGATCTGCGCCAGCAGGCCGCGTTCGGCCTTGGCCGAGGGGTTGTAGGCGGGCACGCGGCCGAGCCCGGGCTTGACCGTGGCCGCGCCGGTGGCCGCGGCCGGGTAGCGCAGCGAGCCGCCGATGTCGTTGCCGTGGGCGATGGCGCCGAAGCCGGCCATCACCGCCGACGAGGCGCCGCCCGAGGAGCCGCCCGAAGACGCCCAGTCGTTCCAGGGGTTGAAGGTGCGGCCGTGCAGTTCGTTGGCGGTGGTGGCGCGGAACGAGAACTCCGGCGTGTTGCGTGCGGCCGATGACGATGGCGCCGGCCGCGCGCAGGTTGTTGACCACCGGTGCGTCGGCCGGCGCGATGATGTCCTTGAATGCGGACACGCCGTTCGGCGTGGCGCGGCCGGCCTGATCGACGTTTTCCTTGATCGTCACTGGCACGCCGTGCAGCGGGCCGAGCGGGCCCTTCGATGCCTGATGCCTGTCGTGCGCCGCGGCTTCGATCAGCGCGGCATCGCCAAGGTCATCGACCACGGCGTTCAGCTTCGGATTCAGCGCGCGCATGCGCTGCACCGCGGCGCCGACGGCTTCGGCCGCGCTGATCTCGCGCCGGGCAACGGCCGTGGCCAGGTCGCAGGCGCTCCATTGCCAGAGCGGGCCGGTGGGTGGGGCTGGGTTCATGGCAGGACTCGTTTGCGCGAAGTGATGGGTACGACGCAGGCCGGGAAACAGCTTGCGCGCTAGACTCATCCTATGCGAATCGACTTTGTCTCCGATGTCTCCTGCCCCTGGTGCGCGGTGGGCCTGTACGCGCTGGAGCGCGCGCTCGAACGGGTCGGCGACGAGGTGCCGGTAGAGTTGCACTTCCAGCCCTTCGAGCTGAACCCTGGACTGGAACCCGAGGGCCGCGACATCGTGGAGTACCTGGGGCAGAAGTACGGCAAGACGCCGCAGGACATCGCGCAGACGCAGGCCACGATTCGCGAGCGCGGTGCGGCCGTCGGTTTCGCCTTCGGCCAGCGCGAACGCACCTGGAACACCTTCGATGCGCACCGGTTGCTGCATTGGGCCGGGCTGCAAGGACGCCAGCGCGAACTGAAACATGCGCTGCTGCAGGCCTATCACGGCGAGGGCCAGAACCCGGCGCCCCGAGGTCCTGCTCGACTGCGCCGTCGGCGCGGGCTGGACGAGGCCGAGGCGAAGGCGGTTATCGGATCCGCCCGCTATGCCGACGAGGTGCGCGCGCAGATCCGCCATTTCCAGCAACTGGGCATCCATGCGGTGCCCTCGATCATCGTCAATGGCAAGCCACCTGATCCAGGGCGGGCAGCCACCGGAGGTCTTCGAGCAGGCGCTGCGCCAGATCGCCGCCGGCGCCGGCTGATCCGCGATCGATAGCGCGAACAGCGTCGGCGGTCGCCGGCCAGGACCGCGTCCCGGCCGATCTGTGGACGCCTTCGGCCGGGCACGCCAACCCGACGTGCGCCAGCATTCGAAATATCGGTTCATTGGGGTGCCCCGGTGGCCGTGTTCAAGCCGGGGTACGCTCGCCGCGTGTAAAACCGAGGCTGCTCGCCGTACCTCTGCGGCCAGTTCATCTGCCAAGACGACAACCATGAAATCGGGACCCATGCTCATCACTCGTTTCGCCCGGATCGGCGCGCTCGCCGCTTTGGTGCCCTCGCTCAGCCACGCGCAAGGCGCGATGCCACCTTCGCTGGTCACGCCCGCCATAGTCGAGTCGCGCATCGGCACGCTCGACTTCCAGGACGGCCTGCCGAGCAAGGCGACCCTCGACAAGGTCTATGACCACCTGGACTACACGCATGCGCTGCGCGCGTTCTCCGACACCCTGCAAGGCGTCAGCATCCACGCCATCCGCAAGGGATTGCAGGATGTCGGCGTGAAGGACAACGAGGTCATCGTCTTCTCGGAGCTGATGGATGCCAAGTCGCTGTTCCTGACCGCCAACGCGGACACGATCTACGTCATCGGCGGGCTCGACCTGACGAAGGGCCCGATGGTGATCGAGGTGCCGCCCGAGGTACTGGGCACGGTGCAGGATGCGTGGTTCCGCTGGGTCATCGACATGGGCCTGCCCGGGCCCGATCGCGGCCAGGGCGGCAAGTACCTGATCGTGCCGCCCGGGTACGAGGGCACGCTGCCGGAAGGCGGTGGTTTCAACGTCGCCCATTCCAAGACCAACCACGGCGTGTGGTTCGTGCGCGCCTTCATCGACAACGGCAACGACCCGAAGCCGGTGGCCGAGCGCATTCGCCAGCTCACCAAGGTCTACCCCTACGATCCCGGCGGCGTCGGCACGCCGATCGCCGAGTTCCTGGCCGGCAAGGCAAAGCTGGGCCGCATCACGCCGCCACCGGCAACGGTGTTCCACGAAGGCAGCGGCAAGGTGATGAACACCATCCCGCCGAACGACTGGACGTACTACGAGATGCTGAACGAGGTCGTGCAGCAGGAGCCGGCCACCGCGCTCGACCCCGAACTGATGGGGCCGATCGCGGCCATCGGCATCGTCAAGGGCAGGCCCTTCGCGCCCGACGCGCGCATGAAGAAGATCATGACGGAAGCACTGGCGGTGGCCAACGCCACGTCACGCAGCCTGTTCATGAGCCCGCGTGACCGGTCCTGGTACTACTACCCCGACGGCAACTGGCAGAACATGCTGTTCGCAACCGGCCACGAGTTCGAGACGCCGATCCCGCTGATCACGAAGGAAGGCGTCAAGCCCTTCCCCACCACCGGTTACCGGCAGCTGGACGCGCGCCGCGCGTTCTTCTATGGCGTCACCGGCATCACGCCGGCGATGGCGATGCGGCTGCCGGGCATCGGTTCGACCTACCTGTGGACCATGGTCGACGCGAAGGGCAACTATTTCGACGGCGCCAAGACCTACAAGGTCACCTTGCCCAAGGACATCCCGGCGGAGAAGTTCTGGTCCTTCACCGTGTACGACACGATGACCCGCTCCATGCTCGACACACCGCAGCGCTACCCGCGCGCCGGCAGCCAGAGCTCCCATCCCCGGCCGCCAAGCCCAACGCCGACGGCACCACGACGATCTACTTCGGGCCGCAGCAACCCAGCGGCGTCGAGCGCGGCAACTGGATCCAGACGATGCCCGGCAAGGGCTTCTTCCCGTGCCTGCGTCTGTACAGCCCGCTCGAACCGTTCTTCGCCAAGACCTGGCGACCGAGCGAGGTCGAACGGGTGAGCCAGTAGGCGCCGCCCGGACGCGTGTCGCCAGGGTCCCTGACGTCAACACCGCGGCTGCGGATGGCAATGCCAGCCTGATGGCGATCGGTTGAATGCTCCACGGCGCACCGACCGGCCGTGTCGGGATCGCGGGCTGCGGCAACGACGCCCGATCACAGATCCCGCGCTCAGCGCGCGCGCAGGCGCTGCACCGCCTCGTCGGACTAGCTGCAACGAGCGCAGGATCTGCGCCTTCAGCGCGGGCAGGTCCACGCCTTCGCTGCTCTTCTTGCCTTCAAGGTAGCGCGCGTACACGCCGTGCACGATGGCCGCGCTCTTCCAGCGGTTGAAGCCGACGTAGTAGTCCAGCATCGACAGGTCGCGGCCGGTGCGCTCGCGCATAACGTTGCGCCAGTTCGCGTCGCGTCGGGAAGCCGGGCAGGGTGGTGGGTGGCACCGCGCGCACCGACGGTGGATCGCCCGGTTCCGCCCACTGGTTCAGCGCATAACCCAGGTCGGCCAGTGGGTCGCCCAGCGTGGAAATCTCCCAGTCCACCACCGCGGCAATCTTGCCGTCGGGACCAACCAACGTGTTGTGCAGCCCGTAGTCGCCATGCACGACGCGCGCGGGTCCTTGGTCGGGCACGTGCTCGAGGAAGAACTTCTGCAGATCGTGCGCGCGCGGATCGTCCATCTTTGCACCGACGATCGACGCGTTCCACGAGCGGTACCAGGTCTTCAGCTGGCGTCCGATGTAGTCGTCCTTCTTGCCCAGGTCGCTCAGTCCCACTGCATCGGGGTCGATCGAGTGCAGATCGGCCAGCACATCGATGAAGGAGTGCGCCAGCGTCTGGCGCAGCGGCGGCGGCACGAAGCGTTCGGCATCACCGGCCGAATATAGTGGGTGGCCGTCGATGCGGCCCATCACGTAGAAGTGTACGCCGATGACGGCCATGTCGGCGCAGAAGCCCAGCGCATCCGGCACCGGCACCGCGGTGCCGCCCAGCGCGCTGATCAACGCCCACTCGCGCGCCATGTCGTGTGCCTTGGGCAGCAGTTCGCCCATGGGCGGGCGGCGGATCACCGCCTGCTGGCCCAGGCAGTCCTGCAGCAGGTAGGTCAGGTTCGAATGCCCGCCTTCCAGGCGCGTCCAGCGCAGTGGCGGCCGCAGCGCGGCCACGTGCTCCGCGATCCAGGCTTCGACCTTGGCCGTGTCGTAGCCGACCGGCGCGGTCTCAGCCGAGGGCGGCATAACGCTCCAGATGGTGGTCGGCGTCGCCGAAGCGCTGCGCAATCATCGTCAAGCGGCGGAAGGTGTGCGAGATCTTCAGCTCCTCGGTCATGCCCATGCCGCCGTGCAACTGCACCGATTCCTGGCTGATGTGGCGCGCCGCGTCGGCGATCTTGATCTTCGCGGCAGACACCGCGCGCTGGCGTTCGTTGGTATCGGTGGCGCTGTCCACCCTGGCCGCCGCCAGGATCGCCATCGAGCGCGCCTGCTCCAGGTGGATGAACATCTCCACCATGCGGTGCTGCAACACCTGGAAGGACGCGATCGGCACACCGAACTGCTTGCGTGTCTTCAGGTACTCCAGCGTCGCGTCGTTGGCGAACTGCATCGCACCGATGGCGTCGGCGCACAGCAGTGCGGTGGCGAAGTCGACGGCCTCGTCGATCAACGGCAGCGCGCCGTCCTTTGCGCCGAGCAGCGCATCGGTCTTGAGCTTGACACTCTTGAAGGCGACATCCGCGGCGCGCTGGCCGTCGACGGTGCGGCAGGGGTTCAGCGTCACGCCGGCTGCTTGCGTGTCGACGATGAACAGGCTGGCCGTGCCCGCAGCGCCAGTGCGCGCCGAGACGATCAGTTTGTGCGCCGACGGCGCGCCAATGACCACGGATTTCGCGCCGTCGAGCACCCAGCCGTCGCCGGCCGCCTTGGCGGTGGTGGCCTCGGGCGCAAGTTCATAGCGCCGGCCCGGTTCCAGGTACGCGAAGGCATAGCGTGTCGAGCCGTCGATCAGCCCCGGCATGAAGGCGTCGCGCTGCGCGACTGAAGCCGCGCGCGACAGCAAGCGCCCGGCCAGCCCGACCTGTTCGAGCAGCGGCTCCACCACCAGGGCTTCGCCGCAGGCTTCCATCGCGGCCATCAGATCCACCGCGCCGCCGCCGAAGCCACCGTCGGCTTCGGGCACGGCGATCGCCGTCAGGCCCATTTCGGCCAGCGTGCTCCAGATGCTTTCGCAAAGCCGCTGGCGGATTGCAGGATCGGCTTGCGCTTCTCGAAGCTGTAGTCGTTGGCCAGGACCTTGCGGACCGAATCGGCCAGTTGTTGTTGCTCGCTGCTGGTTTCGAAGTTCATGGTCTTGTCCTTACAGGCCCAGCGTCATCTTGGCGATGATGTTGCGCTGGATCTCGTTCGACCCGGCGTAGATGCTGGTCTTGCGATAGTTGAAATAGCGCGGCGCCAGGCGCGAGGCCAGCGCATCGACCTTACCGTCGTCCACCGCCTCAAAGGGCTGCGCCATCGGTCCCACCGCCTGCATCATCAGTTCTGTGATCGACTGCTGGATCTCCGTGCCGCGGATCTTCAGCATCGACACATCGGCGCCCGGCGGCTGGCCGGTGCGGCGCATCTTGTCCAGAAAGCGCATCGAGGTCAGCTCCAGCGCGTCGAGCTCGATCTCGGTGCGCGACAGCCGGTCGCGAAAGCGCGGGTCTTCGATCAACGGCTTGCCGTTCTTCATCTCCTTCGCGGCCAGCGCCTTCAGCGCCGCCAACTCGCGCTTGGAAGAACCCACCGCGCCCGAGCCCATGCGCTCGTGGCCCAGCAGGTACTTGGCCACCGTCCATCCCTTGTTCTCTTCGAACACCAGGTTTTCCACCGGCACCTTCACATCGTCGAAGAAGACCTCGTTCACCTCGTGGCCGCCATCCATCAGGATCAGCGGGCGCACCGTGATGCCGGGCGTCTTCATGTCCATCAGCAGGAAGCTGATGCCCTCCTGGCGCTTCTCGGCCGTGGCATCGGTGCGCACCAGGCAGAAGATCCAGTCGCCGTAGTGGCCCAGCGTGGTCCAGATCTTCTGGCCGTTGACGACGTAGTGGTCACCCTTGCGCACGGCGCGTGTCTTCAGCGCGGCCAGGTCCGAGCCGGCGCCGGGCTCCGAGTAGCCCTGCACCCAGAAATCGTCGCCCTCGCGGATGCGCGGCAGGAAGCGCTGCTTCTGCGCGTCGGTGCCGAAGCGATGCAGCACCGAAGCGACACATCGCCGGGCCGAAGGGCGGCAGCATCGGCGCGCCCGCCAGGCCGAACTCCTCGTCGTAGATGTATCGCTGCGTGATGTTCCAGCCGGTGCCGCCCCATTCCTCGGGCCAGTGCGGCACCGACCAGCCCTTGGCGGCCAGGATCTTGTGCCAGCGAAGGTGGTCTTCTTTGGTGAGGTGCTGGTAGCCGGTGACCTTGGCGCGGATCTCGGCGGCAGGTTGCCGACCAGCCAGTCGCGAACCTCATTGCGAAAGGCAAGTTCTTCGGGGGAATAGCTCAGGTCCATGCTCGGGGGCTCCTTGGCGCGTCTGACGAGCCTTCAATTGTGACGGCAGCTGCGCGCGCCGGCTGCTGCGCGGGTGACAGTGCGGCAGGGGCTGCGCGCGCTATGCTGCGCGGCCGAATTCAAGGAGACGACCCGTATGGCAACACAGACGGCACTGCCCACCTTCGAGACCCTGCTCTATGGCGTGGAGGACGGCATTGCCACGATCACGCTGCACCGGCCGGAGAAGATGAACGCCTTCACCGCGCAAATGCGCGACGACCTGGTGGCCGCCTTCGACGCCACCGATGCCGACGACGCGGTGCGCGCGGTCATCGTCACCGGATCGGGCAAGGCCTTCTGCGCTGGCGCCGACCTGTCCAGCGGGGGCAAGACCTTCGACTACAAGGCGCGTGGCGATGAAGCGCGCGAGCGTCACAAGGTCGGTGACACGTATCGCGACGGCGGCGGCATCGCCACGCTGCGCATCTTCAACAGCCTGAAGCCCGTCATCGGCGCGATCAACGGCGCGGCAGTGGGCATCGGCATGACGATGCAGTTGCCGATGGACATGCGAATGGCCAGCACCAGCGCCCGCTTCGGCTTCGTCTTCGCGCGCCGCGGCATCACGCCCGAGGCGGCATCAAGCTGGTTCCTGTCGAAGTTGGTGGGCATGCAGACCGCGCTGGAATGGTGCTTCACTGGGCGCATCTTCAATGCGCAGGAGGCGCTGGACCGCGGCCTGGTGCGCTCGCTGCACGCGCCCGATGAACTGCTGCCGGCGGCGCGTGCGCTGGCACGCGAAATCGCCGACCACACCGCTCCCGTGTCGGTGGCGCTGACGCGGCAGATGCTGTGGCGCATGGCCGGCGCCGCGCACCCGATGGATGCGCACCGGGTGGACAGCCGCGCGATCCAGGCACGTGGCCAGTCGGCCGATGCGCGTGAAGGTGTCAGCTCCTTCCTGGAAAAGCGCACGCCGATGTATCCGAACAAGGTGTCCAGCGACATGCCCGACCTTCTTCCCGTGGTGGGACGAGCCCGAGTTCCAATGAGCGCCGACATGCCGAGCACCGAACACTTCGACGTGCTGATCGTCGGCGCCGGCATTTCCGGCGTCGGCGCGGCGTATCACTTGCAGCAGCAATGCCCGGACAAGCGTTATCGTCATTCTCGAATCGCAGGCCGGCTTCGGCGGCACCTGGCGCACGCATCGCTACCCGGGCATTCGCTCCGACAGCGACCTGTTCACCTTCGGCTACCGCTTCAAGCCGTGGATGGGCAAGCCGATCGCCATGCGCGGAGGAGATCCAGAGCTTACCTGGCGAGGTGATCGACGAGAACCGGCTTGCGCCGATGATCCGCTACCGGCACACCATCACCGATGCCGACTGGTCGAGCGCGGAGCAAGTGCTGGCATCTCGCAGGTGCGAGTCGAAGGCGAGGGACGATGCCACGCCGCAGATCGCGACGGCTTCACGCGCCAACTTCCTGTGGATGTGCCAGGGCTATTACCGCCACGGCCAGGGTTACACGCCGCATTGGCCGGGCATGGCGCAGTTCAAGGGCCGCATCGTGCACCCGCAGACCTGGCCCGATGATCTGGACCTGGCGAACAGCGCGTGGTGGTGATCGGCTCCGGCGCTACGGCGGCCACGCTGATTCCGTCCATCGCCGGGCAGTGCAAAGCGTGACGATGCTGCAACGTTCGCCCACCTACTTCATCACCGGCCGCAACGCCAACGATCTGGCCGACATGCTGCGCCAGCTGGACATCCCGCCGGAATGGACGCACGAGATCGTGCGCCGCAAGGTGCTGTTCGATCAGGCAAGCGTTCACGCGGCGCTGCCTCGCCGGAGCCCGAGCTGGTGAAGAAGGAATTGCTGGCGGGCGTCGGCGCTGCGCTCGGCCCTGGGCATGACGAGGTGGTCGAACAGCACCTGACACCGCGCTACCGCCCGTGGCAGCAGCGCATTGCCTTCGTGCCCGACGCCGACCTTTTCAAGAGCATCCGCGAGGGCCAGGCGTCGATCGTCACTGACGAGATCGAGTCCTTCGTCGACAGACGGTATCCGCCTGAAGTCGGGCCAGTTGCTGCCGGCCGACATCGTCGTCACCGCCACCGGATTCAACCTGAACGTGATGGGCGACATCAACTTCCACATCGATGGCAAACCGCTGGATTGGAGCGATACCGTGACCTGGCGCGGCGCGATGTTCAGCGGCGTGCCGAACCTGGCCTGGGTGTTCGGCTACTTCCGCGCCAGCTGGACGCTGCGCGCCGACCTGATCGGCGACTTCGTCTGCCGGCTGCTGCAGCACCGCGATGCGCAGGGCGCGGCGGTGGTGACGCCGACGCTGCGGCCGCAGGACAAGGGCATGACGCTGTTGCCCTGGGTCGATCCGCAGAACTTCAACCCGGGCTACCTGGCGCGAGGCATGCACTTGCTGCCGAAGCAGGGCGACCGGCGCCTTGGGTGCATGGCCAGGACTATTCGGTCGAGAAGGACGAGTTGCCGAAGGCGGATCTGGACGATGGGGCACTGGCCTATTCCATAGCGGCCTCCTCGACTGGCCAGCGCACATGCGACGAGCTGCCCTGGCCGCTGGCCTCAATCTCCCCTGAAGCCAGGTGCAAGCCCGCTGCCGGCCACACCCAGGAATGCAAATGACGATCGAAACACCTGCCTCCAGCACTGACGTCATGCGCCGGCTGACCGGCGTCACCACCGCCACGCTGACGACGGTGCTGCTGAAGAAAGGCCTGCGCAACGTCTGGCTGCGCGGCACACGGCCGCTTGGCGCCGCGGCAGAAGCGTCAGATCGGCCGCGCCTTCACGCTGCGCTTCGTGCCGGCGCGCGAAGACCTGGCCACGCCCGCTTCGTGGGGCGTCGCCGATCTCGACGCGCGCGGCGATCGAGGCCATGCCCGCCGGCTGCATTGCCGTGGTCGGCGCGATGGGCATCACCGATGCCGGCATCTTCGGCGACATCCTGTGCGCGCGCATGCAACAGCGCGGTGTGGCGGCACTGGTCAGCGACGGCGTCGGTGCGCGACCTGCAAGGCGTGCTCGCCACCGGCTTGCCGGTGTGGTGCCAGGGTACGGCCGCGCCGCCTTCGGTGGCGGGGTTGACCTTCGTCGGCTGGCAGGAGCCGATCGCCTGCGGCGGCGTGGCGGTGTTTCCCGACGACCTGATCGTCGTCGATCAGGACGGCGCGGTGTTGGTGCCGGCGGCGCTGATGGAGACGGTGGCGGGCGAGGCGTCGAACAGGAGCAGCTGGAAGGCTGGATCATGGCCGAGGTAGCCGGCGGTGCGGCGTTGCCGGGCCTGTATCCGCCCAACGAGGAAAACGCCGCGCGCTACCGCGAATGGGTCGCGGCGCCAAGGCGCTGAGGTCTCAGGCCTTCGATTCGATCACCGCGGCGTTGACCATCGTGCGCAGTTCGCGGCGGATCGGGTACAGGCTCGAGGGCATGAACTGCGTCAGGAAGACGACGCAGAGGTCTTCCACCGGATCGATCCAGAAGGCAGTGGACGCCGCGCCGCCCCACCAGTATTCGCCCACCGAGCCGGCCACCGTGGTCTGCGCCACGTCGGTGGTCATGGCAAATCCGAGGCCGAAGCCGACGCCCTTGAACACCGCTTCGCTGAACAGCGAGATCGACAGGTCGGCGAGGTCCTTGCCGCCGGGCAGGTGGTTGGCGCGCATCAGCGCCAGCGTCTTCGGGCTGATCAGGCGCACGTCGCCCAGCGCGCCGCCACGGCGCAGGCATTCGCAAAAGCGCATGTAGTCGGCGGCGGTGGACACCAGCCCGCCGCCGCCGGAGGGCGTGGCCGGCGGCGGTGCGGAAGTCGCCCAGCGTGGTCAGCGGCACCAGCTTGCCGTCGGGGCCGTTGACGTAGCACTCGGCCAGCCGCGCGGCCTTGTCGTCGCCGACATGGAACGCGGTGTCCACCATGCCCAGCGGCTGGAAGATGTGGCGGCGCAGGTACTCGTCGAAAGGCAGACCGGAGATCTTGCCGATCAGGTAGCCGAGCACGTCGGTCGAGACCGAGTAGTTCCAAGAGCTGCCGGGCGAAAACTCCAGCGGCACCTTCGACAGCGACTCGATGAAGGCCTCCAGACCCCTCGCCCTGCGCGAAGGGGTCGATGTTGTTGGCGCGGTAGGCGGCATCGACGTTGGTGCGCGACTGGAAGCCGTAGGTCAGGCCCGAGGTGTGGCGCAGCAGGTCGATGATGCGCATCGGTGCGTCGGTGGGCCTGGTCTGCCAGCCCGGTGGCGTGCCGGGCAGGCCGTTGCCGCCGGCGATGTACACGCCCAGGTCGCGCCACGACGGGATATAGCGGTGCACCGGATCGTCCAGCGCCACCAGGCCCTGCTCCACCAGCATCATGAAGGCCACGCTGGTGATCGGCTTGGTCATCGAATAGATGCGCACGAGGCTGTCCTCGCGCAGCGGCGCGCCGCTTTCCAGCGAGGCCTTGCCGAGCACGCTCTGGTGCACGATCTGGCCGTCGCGCGCGACCAGCAATTGCGCGCAAGGCAGGCGGCCGGGTTCGACGTAGCGTTCGGCCAGAAAGCGGTCGATGCGCTTCAGGCGCGTCGAGCACATGCCAAGGGATTCGGCTGAGGCGGTCATCGAAAGCTCTCCGGTGATTGATGGCGAGGGCACGGGCACGTGCCGCTTGACGCATTGTCCACCGCCATCGCATGAGCCGGCGCGCGGCTCGAACCTGGGTATATTTGTGTCAATGCATAATGTCGTCCAGGCCGTGTCAATATCGCGGCTCGACGAGGACCGCGACGGCAACGAAGAGGGGAGGCGATGACATTGGCAACGGGCAAGGAAAAGCGTCGAGTCACCGCGCCGAAAGCCCGTGCCAAGCGCGCGCCGCGTCCCAAGGGAGCGCCCGGGCTGCCGCTGATCGGCGAGCAGGATGTGTTCTTCTTCCGTGAAGGCACGCACGCGCGTTTGTACCGCCTGCTGGGCTGCCACCTGGACGCCGAGCAGGCGCGTTTTGCCGTCTGGGCACCCGACGCGAGGTCGGTGGCGGTGATCGGCGACTTCAACGACTGGGACGACACGCGCCATGCCGCCGCCGCCCGCTGGGACGGCTCGGGCATCTGGCAGGCCGACGTGCCGCAGCGTGCGCCAGGGCCAGCGCTACAAGTACGTCATTCGCACCCACGAAGGCGGACGGCTGGAGAAGGCCGACCCGTTTGCGCGCTATGCCGAGCAGGCACCGGGCACGGCCTCGATCGTCTGGGACGCAGGCGACCACGCCTGGAACGACGATGCCTGGATGGCGCAGCGCGCCGCACGCAATGCGCTGGATGCGCCGATGTCGGTGTATGAGTTGCACCTGGGCTCCTGGCGCCGCCATGCCGACGACAGCTTCCTCGGCTATCGCGAGGCGGCGACGCAGCTGGCGGCCTATGTCAGCGGCATGGGCTTCACGCATGTGGAGCTGATGCCGGTGACGGAGCACCCCTTCTACGGGTCCTGGGGCTACCAGTGCACCGGCTACTACGCGCCGACCTCGCGCTACGGCACGCCGCAGGACTTCAAGTTCCTGGTGGACACGCTGCACCAGGTCGGCGTGGCGGTGATCCTCGATTGGGTGCCCTCGCATTTCCCGGCCGACGCGCACGGCCTGGCGCAGTTCGACGGCAGCTACCTGTACGAACACGCCGACCCGCGCCAGGGCTTTCACCCCGAGTGGAATTCGTCGATCTTCAACTACGGCCGCAACGAGGTGCGCGCCTTCTTGCTGTCCAGCGCGATGTTCTGGCTCGACGAATTCCACATCGACGCGCTGCGCGTCGACGCCGTGGCCTCGATGCTGTACCTGGACTATTCGCGCAAGGACGGCGAATGGATCCCCAACCGCCATGGCGGGCGCGAGAACCTCGAAGCCATCAGCTTCCTGCAGATGCTCAACACCGCAGCCTACCGCGACCACCCCGGGGTGCAGGTCATCGCCGAGGAATCCACCGCCTGGCCGATGGTGTCGCGTCCGACGGACATCGGCGGCCTGGGCTTCGGCATGAAGTGGAACATGGGATGGATGCACGACATGCTGGGCTACATGCGGCTGGACCCGGTGCACCGGCAGCCATCACCACAACCAGCTGACGTTCTCGATCGATGTACGCCTTCACCGAGAACTTCATGCTGCCGCTGTCGCACGACGAGGTGGTCTATGGCAAGGGCTCGCTGATCAGCAAGATGCCGGGCGACGAATGGCAGCAGTTCGCCAACCTGCGCCTGCTGCTCGGCCACATGTGGGCGCACCCGGGCAAGAAGCTGCTGTTCATGGGCGGCGAATTCGGGCAGCGGCGCGAGTGGAACCACGACGCCGCGCTCGACTGGCGCTCGCTGGAACACGAACCGCACTCGCGGCCTGCAGCGCTGGGTCGAGGATCTGAACCGGCTGTATCGCGCCAAGCCGGCGCTGCACGAGCTGGATTTCGAAGCCGCCGGCTTCGAGTGGATTCAACGCCGACGATGACCGAACAGCGTGCTCAGCTACCTGCGCAAGGCGCGCGACGGCAGCAGCGATGCTGGTGGTGGCCAACTTCACGCCGCTGCCGCGCGACAACTACCTGGTCGGCGTGCCGCAGGCGGGGCGACTGGCGCGAGTTGCTGAACAGCGACGCCACGCTCTACGGCGGCAGCGGCATCGGCAACATCGAGCGTCATCGGCAGCGTGCCGGTGCCTGCGCAATGGACGCTTTCAGGCACTGAACCTGCGTCTGCCGCCGCTGGGCATCCTGATGCTGGAGCACGAAGGGCCTGCGCGATGACGGCCGACGCGGTGACACCGATCGCCGTGTCCGATGGCCGCGTTCGCGTCGTCATCGAAAGCGTCACGCCCAGCGTCGACGGCGGGCGCTTTCCGGCCAAGCGCATCGTCGGCGATGCGGTGCGCGTCGAGGCCGACTGTTTTGCCGACGGCCACGACGTGGTGGCCTGCGAGTTGCTGTGGCGCCGCAGCCGGCAGCCGAAGCCTGGTCCACGACAGCCGATGGTGGCGCTGGGCAACGACCGCTGGCGCGCCGCGTTCACGGTCGACTGCCATCGGCGACTGGCAGTACAGCGGTGCGCGCCTGGGTGGACCCCTTCCTGTCCTGGCGGCACGATTTCGTCCGGCGCGTCGATGCGGAAGACTTGCGCGTCGCCGCGCAGACCGGTGCCGCGCTGATCGAAGCAGGCCGCGGGCCGCGCGACGGATTCCGGCGAGGTCGAGTTGCTGCGCGCCTGGTCTGTCGAACTGGCCCAGGCGGTGAAGGCCGATGCCTCACTGGTGGCATTGAAGGCGCTGGGTCTGGACGAGGTCGCGCGGTCCGATCGCCATGCGCCACCCCGACCTGACGCACGCGCTGGTCGATCCAGTGGTCTACCCGCTGACGGTGGAGCGCGAGCGCGCCCGCTTTTCGTCCTGGTACGAGTTCTTCCCGCGCTCGGCCGCCGGCGATGGCCAGCGCCACGGCACCTTCGCCGATTGCGAAGCCTGGTTGCCTTATGTGCAGCGCATGGGCTTCGACGTGCTTTACTTCCCGCCGATCCACCCGATCGGCCGCTCGAAGCCGCAAGGGCCGGAACAACACGCTCGACCCCGGCCCGAGGATGTCGGCAGCCCCTGGGCCGTGGGCGCTGCCGAAGGCGGGCACGACGCGATACTGAGCGAGCTGGGCACGCTGGCCGACTTCCAGCGGCTGTGCAAGCGCGCCGCCGAGCACGGCATCGAGATCGCGCTGGACATCGCCTTTCAGTGCGCACCCGACCACCCTGGGTCAAGGAGCATCCGGCATGGTTCAAGAAGCGCGCCGACGGCAGCATCCAGTACGCCGAGAACCCGCCCAAGAAGTACCAGGACATCTATCCGCTGGACTTTGAAACCGAGCGATTGGCGCGCGATGTGGGTGGGGCTGGCCGATGTCTTCGAGCTACTGGGCCGAGCAGGGCGTGCGCATCTTCCGCGTGGACAACCCGCACACCAAGGCCTTTCCGTTCTGGGAATGGGCCATCAAACGCCTGCGCCAGACCTGGCCCGATCTGATCTTCCTGTCGGAAGCCTTCACCCGGCCGCGTGTCATGCACCGGCTGGCCAAGGTGGGTTTCAGCCAGAGCTACACCTACTTCAGCTGGCGCAACAGCAAGCAGGAACTGACCGAGTACTTCACCGAGCTGAGCAGCGGACGGGGCATCGAATATTTCCGCCCCAACGCCTGGCCAAACACGCCCGACATCCTGCCCACCGCGCTGCAGTACGGCGGACGCCCGGTGTTCATGTCGCGTGTGGCGCTGGCGGCCACGCTGGCGGCCAACTTC
Source organism: uncultured beta proteobacterium (assembly GCA_963837675.1). Taxonomy (GTDB): domain Bacteria; phylum Pseudomonadota; class Gammaproteobacteria; order Burkholderiales; family Burkholderiaceae_C; genus Rubrivivax. The sequence goes on from CAWIOH010000024.1 coordinate 233,534, forward strand.
GGCATCTACGGCCCGGCCTTCGAGCTGCTGGAGCATCGCGCGCTGCGCGAGGGTGGCGAGGAGTATCTCGATTCGGAGAAGTTCCAGCTGCTGGGTTGGCAGCGCGATCGGGCCGATTCGCTGGCCGACTTCATCGGCACGCTCAACCGGGTGCGGCGCGAGAACCCGGCGCTGCAAAACGATGCCGGTCTGCGTTTCCTGGCCATCGACAACGAGCAGATGATCGCCTATGCCAAGGCCACGGAGGATCTGTCGAACATCGTCGTGTGCGTCGTCAACCTCGACCCGCACAACGTGCAAAGCGGCTGGCTCCAGATCGACCCGGCCGCGCTGGGCCTGCAGCCGCAGCAGAGCTATCAGATGTTCGATGCGATCAGCGGCGCTCACTTCCTGTGGCACGGCGATCGCAACTTCGTCAGCCTGGATCCGCAGCGCAGCCCGGTGCACGTGATGCAGTTGCGCCGGCACCTGAAGCGCGAGAATGATTTCGACTATTTCCTCTGACTCGCGCCTTTGAAAGGCCATCGTTGACAGCCGAAACCGCGATCGAAGCCGACGGCCTTCGCGATGCACTGCGTGAGGGCGATCCGCAGTGGTACAAGGACGCGGTCATCTACGAACTGCACGTCAAGGCCTATGCCGATGCCAATGGCGACGGCATCGGTGACTTCGCCGGCCTGACGCAGCGCCTGGACCATGTGCAGTCGCTGGGGGTCAACACCATCTGGCTGCTGCCGTTCTACCCGTCGCCGCTGCGCGACGACGGTTACGACGTGGCCGACTACGAAGGCGTGCACCCGTCCTACGGCACGCTCGACGACTTCAAGGCCTTCGTGATCGAGGCGCACCGGCGCGGCCTGCGCGTCATCACCGAACTGGTGGTGAACCACACCAGCGACCAGCACCCCTGGTTCCAGGCGGCGCGCAAGGCGCCGAAGGGCTCGCCCGAACGCGACTTCTACGTCTGGACCGACGACCCCAAGCTGTACAGCGGCACGCGCATCATCTTCACCGACACCGAGAAGTCCAACTGGACCTGGGACGAGGTGGCGCAGCAGTACTTCTGGCACCGCTTCTTCAGCCACCAGCCCGACCTGAACTTCGACAACCCGGTGGTACTGGAAGCGGTGCTCAAGACCATGGAGTACTGGCTGGAGATGGGTGTGGACGGCTTCCGGCTGGACGCCATTCCCTATCTGATCGAGCGCGACGGCACCAGCAACGAGAACCTGCGCGAAACGCACAGCGTCATCAAGCAGATGCGCGAGCCGCATCGATCAGAAGTACCCGGGCAAGCTGCTGCTGGCCGAGGCCAACATGTGGCCCGAGGACGTGCGCGAGTATTTCGGCGACGACGACGAATGCCACATGGCGTATCACTTTCCGCTGATGCCGCGCATGTACATGGCCATCGCGCAGGAAGACCGCCACCCGGTGGTGGAAATCCTGGCGCAGACGCCCGAAATCCCGCCCAACTGCCAGTGGGCCATCTTCCTTCGCAACCACGACGAGCTGACGCTGGAGATGGTGACCAGCAAGGAGCGCGACTACCTGTACCGCATGTACGCCTCGGACACACGGGCGCGCATCAATCTGGGCATTCGCCGACGCCTGGCGCCGTTGCTGGAGAACGACCGCGCGCGCATCGAGCTGTTGAACAGCCTGCTGCTGTCGATGCCGGGCACGCCAGTGATGTACTACGGCGACGAGATCGGCATGGGCGACAACATCTTCCTCGGCGACCGCGACGGCGTGCGCACGCCGATGCAGTGGACTTCAGCGACCGCAATGGCGGCTTCAGCCGCGCCGACCCGCAGCGTGCTGTACCTGCCGGCGATCCAGGACCCGATCTACGGCTACGAGGCGCTGAACGTCGAGGCGCAGTCGCGCGAGAACCTCTTCGCTGCTGAACTGGACGCGGCGCATGCTGGCGGTGCGTAGCCACCTCGCACGCCTTCGGCCGCGGCCGCTTCACGATGCTGCACCCGGGCAACCGCAAGGTGCTGGCCTATGTGCGCGAGTACGAGGACGACATCATCCTGTGCGTGGCCAATGTCAGCCGCACCGCGCAGCCGGTGGAGCTGGAGCTGCGCCAGTTCAAGGGCCGTGTGCCGGTGGAAATGGCCGGGCGCAACGCCTTCCCGCCGATCGGCGATCTGACCTACCTGTTGACGCTGCCGGCTTACGGCTTCTTCTGGTTTCGCCTGTCGCTCGACGCCGAGCCGCCGAGCTGGCACGCCGAGACGCGTTCGCTGGACGACCTGCCCACGCTGGTGCTGTTCGACGGCTGGAACAGCTTCTTCCGCGGCCGCGTCGTGCCCTGGCGCATGGGCCTGGCCGACAAGACCCGCACGCAGTTCGAGACGCGAGCTGCTGCCGCGCTTCATGCAGCTCCAGCGCTGGTTCGGCGCCAAGGCCGACACGCTGAGCGGGCCAGGCATCATCGACCATGCGCTGCTCGATGCCGAGGGCAAGCCCTGGCTGCTGGGCGGTCGATCGAGGCGGCAGGCGCGGCCGATGAAGGCGCGCGCTACTTCGTGCCGCTGTCGCTGGCCTTCGAGGACCATGACGAAGAACGCACCCGCACGCTGGCCGGTCTGGCGGTGACCAAGGTGCGCCAGCAGGCCGAGATGGGTCTGATCGCCGACGCGATGGGCGACGAGGACTTCTGCCGCGCGCTGGTGGCGGCCATCGGCGAGGGCAAGACGCTGCGCACCGATGGTGGCAGCCTGCGCTTCACGCCGGGCAAGGGTTTCGAGGCCGTGGTCGGCGACGCGCTGGACGACGACGACGCCGTTGCGCCGGCTGACGACCAGCAGCAACTCCGATCAGCCTGCTCGGGCAGGGCCTGTTCCTGAAGGCCTACCGCCGGCTTCAGCCGGGCATGAACCCCGAGCTCGAAATGGGCCGCTTCCTGACCGACGTCGCCGGCTTCACGCACAGCGTGCCGGTGGCCGGCAGCGTCGAGTGGGTCGACGCCGACGGCCAGGTCTGGACGCTGGCGCTGCTGCAGGCGCAGGTGGCCAACCAGGGCGACGCCTGGACTGCCACCGTCGACCAGTGGCAGCGCTGGCTCGAAGAGCGCCGCGCAGCGAGGGCGCCGAGCAGCGACGCGGCCATCGCCGCGATGGCCGAGCGCATGCAGCTGCTGGCGCGGCGCGTGGCCGAGCTGCATGTCGCGCTGGCGCGGCGCCAGTGGTGATGCCGGCCTTCGACCCCGAGCCGCTGCTGGCGCCCGACCGATGCGGCGCATGGTGCGCCGCGGTCGGCAGCGAATTGCGCCAGACGCTGCAGCGCCTGGCACGCGCCGCAGCGAACACCTGGCCCGCGCCGGCGGATGCGCTGGCGGCCGCGGTCGAGCGGCGCGGCCGGCGGCGCTGCAGGCGCGCATCGACGCGGTGGCCGCTGCACCCGATGCCCGTGCATTCGAAGACCCGGCATGCACGGCGACCTGCATCTCGGCCAGGTGCTGATCCGTCGCGACGATTTCCTGATCATCGACTTCGAGGGTGAGCCGCAACGCAGCTTCGAGCAGCGGCGGCGCAAGCATTCGGCGCTGCGCGACGTGGCCGGCATGCTGCGCTCCTTCGAGTACGCCCGCCATACCGCGTTGCACCAGGTGGCGCAGAACAGCACCGAACTGCTGCGCCTGGCGCCGCTGGCGCAACGCTGGGTGCAGCGCATGCGCGACGCCTTTGTCGGCAGCTATGCTCAGAGGGTGGTGGCCGGGGGCCTGTATGCCGATGCCGCCGGCTTCGCCGCGATGCAGCCGCTGCTCGATCTGTTCGAACTCGAGAAGGCGCTGTACGAACTGCGCTACGAGATCGACAACCGGCCCGACTGGGTGGCCGTGCCGCTGGCCGGCATCGCTGCGCTGGCCGGCATCGCCAACTGAGGACTCCACATGCAGAACCTCGACGTCATGCTCGACCCGTTGCGTGGGCTGCTGCTGCAGATCGGCGCCTACCTGCCGCGACTGGCCATCGCAGTGGGCATCCTGGTGGCCGGCTGGCTGCTGGCCAAGGCCTTCCGCATCGGCGTGGTCAAGGCGCTGCGGGCGTTGAACTTCCATGTGCTGACCGAGCGCGCCGGCATCGACGACTTCCTGCAGCAAGGCGGCACCGAAAAGGACACCACCGACCTGTTCGGCTGGATCGCCTATGCGCTGGTCATCCTGGCCAGCCTGATCCTGGCCAGCAACGGCCTGGGCCTGTCGCAGGTGACCGATCTGCTGGGCAAGGTGGTGTTCTTCCTGCCCAGGCTGCTGGTGGCGCTGCTGGTGGTGATCTTCGGCAGCTACTTTGCGCGCTTCATCGGCGGTGCGGTGCGGGGTTACTGCAAACGCGTGGCCATCAGCGACGGCGATCTGCTCGGCCGCGCGGCACAGTACGGCATCATGGTCTTCGTCGTCCTGCTGGCCATCGACCACCTCGACATCGGCGGCGGGTTGATCCAGCAGACCTTCCTGATCCTGCTGGCCGGCGTGGTCTTCGCCGGCGCGCTGGCACTGGGCCTGGGCGCGCGCGATCGTGCCGCGCTGTTGATCGAACGCTGGTTTCCGCGCGACGTGGATGGCAAGGTCCGCCGCTGATGCCGGGAGAGCAGGTCATCGACGCCCTGTGGCCGGGGCTGCCTTATCCGCGGGGCGCCACCTGGAACGGCATGGGCGTGAACTTCGCGCTCTTTTCCGAGCATGCCGAGCGGGTGGAGCTGTGCCTGTTCGACAGCAGCGGGCGGCATGAGACGCAGCGCATCGCCTTTCGCGAGCGTACCGACCAGATCTTCCACGGCTTCCTGCCGCAGGCCCGACCCGGGCTGCTCTACGGCTATCGCGTGTACGGGCCGTACCGCCCGAAGCAGGGCCACCGCTTCAACGGCCACAAGCTGCTGCTCGACCCCTATGCGCGACAGATCGTCGGCCAGCTGCGCTGGCACGATGCCCTGTTCGGCTACCGCATCGGGCATGGCGAGGCCGACCTCAGCTTCGACCGCCGCGACAGCGCCGCCTACATGCCGCGCTGCAAGGTGGTGGAATCGGCCTTCAGCTGGGGCGACGACCGCCCGCCCAGGGTGCCCTGGCACGACACGGTGATCTACGAGGCCCATGTGCGCGGGCTGACGATGCTGCATCCGGACGTGCCGACACCGCTGCGCGGCACCTATGCCGGCCTGAGTTGCGCGCCGGTGGTCGACTACCTGAAGCGCCTTGGGCGTGACGACGCTGGAGCTGATGCCGGTGCACGCCTTCGTCGACGACCGCCACCTGGTCGAAAGGGGCTTGCGCAACTACTGGGGCTACAACACCATCGGCTTCTTCGCGCCCGAGCCGCGCTACGGCGCGTCGCACAAGCTCGGCGAGTTCAAGACCATGGTGCGCACGCTGCACGAGGCCGGCATCGAGGTCATCCTCGACGTGGTCTACAACCACACCGCCGAAGGCAACCAGCTCGGGCCGACGCTGTCGTTCCGCGGCATCGACAACGCCGCGTACTACCGCCTGAGCCCCGGCGATGCCGCGCCACTACCAGGACTTCACCGGCTGCGGCAACACGCTGAACATGCAGCACCCGCGGGTGCTGCAGTTGTTGATGGACTCGCTGCGCTACTGGGTCACCGAGATGCATGTCGATGGCTTCCGCTTCGACCTGGCCTCGGCGCTGGCGCGTGAGCTGTACGAGGTCGATCGCCTCTCCGCCTTCTTCGACGTGCTGCGCCAGGACCCGGTGCTGTCGCAGCGTCAAGCTCATCGCCGAGCCCTGGGACCTGGGCTCGGGCGGCTACCAGGTGGGCAACTTCCCGGTCGGCTGGACCGAGTGGAACGACAAGTACCGCGACACCATGCGCGCCTACTGGAAGGGCGACGGCGGCCTGATCGGCGAGTTCGCGCAACGCCTCACCGGCTCCAGCGACCTGTACAACCGCTCCAGCCGCAAGCCCTACGCCAGCATCAACTTCGTCGCCGCGCACGACGGCTTCACGCTGGCCGACGTGGTGTCCTACAACGACAAGCACAACGAAGCCAATGGCGAGGACAACCGCGACGGCCACAGCCACAACCTGTCGTGGAACCACGGCGTCGAAGGCCCGACCGACGACGCCGCCGTGCTCGCGTTGCGCGCACGCCAGCAGCGCAACTTGATCGCCACGCTGCTGCTGTCGCAGGGCGTGCCGATGCTGCTGGCCGGCGACGAGTTCGGCCGCAGCCAGCAGGGCAACAACAACGCCTATTGCCAGGACAACCCCATCGGCTGGGTGGACTGGCCGTCCGACGCGTCGCGGCAGCTCGCTGCTGGCCTTCACGCAGCGGGCTGATCGCGCTGCGCGCCGCGCACCCGGTGTTCCGGCGCCGCGACTTCTTCCAGGACCGCCCGCTGATGGGCAGCCAGGTGCGCGACATCGTCTGGCTGCAGCCCGACGGCACCGAGATGAGCGAGCACGCCTGGCAGCAGGACTTCGCGCGCGCGCTGGCGGTGTTCCTGTCGGGCGACGGGCTGAGCGAAGTCGATGGCCGCGGCCGGCCGGTGCGCGACGACAACTTCGTGCTGCTGTTCAACGCCGCCGCCGAAGGCGTGGTCTTCACGCTGCCGCCGGCACTGGTCGGCGGCCACGGCGAGCTGCTGATCGACACCTCGCGCGGCGACGACGCATTGCCGTGCCGTGCGCTTTCGACACCGGCGCAGCCGCTCACGCTGGCGGCCGTTCGCTGGCGCTGATCCGCTTTGCGCGCGAGCGACGCGAGTGAGGCCGCCTTGATTGCCGATGAGGCGCGAACACTCGATGCCCTTCGGCGCGCGCGCCCGCTCGGCGATGGCGGCGCGCGCTTCCGTCTGTGGGCGCCCGGGCGCACGCACGTCGAGCTGGTGCTCGACGGCGCGGCCGCTGCCGATGCAGCGCGCGGCGCCGACGGCTGGTATCAAGCCGCAGGTGGCCGCAGGCCGGCGCCGGCGCGCGCTATGCCTATCGCATCGACGGCGGCCTGGTGGTGCCCGACCCGGCGTCGCGCCGCAACCCCGACGACGTGCACGCGGCCAGCGCGCTGATCGACCCGCTGGCCTTCGACTGGCCCGACACCGACTGGCCGGCCGGCCCTGGCACGAAGCGGTGATCTACGAACTGCACATCGGCTGCTTCACGCCCGCGGGCACGTTCAGCGCGGCCATCGAGCGGCTGGACGACCTGGTGGCGCTCGGCATCACCGCCATCGAGCTGATGCCGGTGGCCGACTTCCCGGGCCGCCGCGGCTGGGGCTACGACGGCGTGCTGCCCTTCGCGCCCGAAGCCGCCTACGGCACGCCCGACGAGCTGAAGCGACTGGTGGCGGCGGCGCATGCGCGCGGCCTGATGGTGCTGCTGGACGTGGTCTACAACCACTTCGGCCCCGACGGCAACTACCTGCACGCCTACGCGCCGGCCTTCTTCAACCCGACGGTGCACACGCCCTGGGGCGCGGCCATCAACTTCGACGGCCCGGGCAGCCGCACGGTGCGCAGCTTCTTCATCCACAACGCGCTGTACTGGATCGAGGAGTTCCACTTCGACGGCCTGCGCATCGACGCCGTGCATGCGATGCACGACGGCTCGGCGCTGCACTTCATCGACGAACTGGCGCCGGCCGTGCACGACGGCCCGGGCCGCGGCGCCATGTGCACCTGGTGCTGGAGAACGAACGCAACGACGCCGCCCGCCTGCCGCGCGGCGCCGACGGCGCAGCCGCGTGCTGGCCACCGCGCAATGGAACGACGACGTGCACCACGCGCTGCACGTGCTGGTCAGCGGCGAGCGCGACGGCTACTACGCCGACTATGCCGACCGGCCCGGTGGCGCTGCTCGGCGCGCGCGCTGGCCGAGGGCTTCGCCTACCAGGGCGAGGCGTCGGCCTTCCGCGACGGCGCGCCGCACGGCACGCCCTCGCCGGCCTGCCGCCGCTGGCCTTCGTCAATTCGCTGCAGACCCACGACCAGGTCGGCAACCGCGCCTTCGGCGAACGCATCGCGCATGCTGGCCGGGCAGAACCACAGCGAGGACGCGCTGCGCGCCTTGCTGGCCTGCGTGCTGCTGTCGCCGCCGGTGCCGATGCTGTTCATGGGCGAGGAGTGGGCGGCGTCGTCGCCGTTCCTGTACTTCTGCGACTTCAGCGGCGACGCTGGCGCAGGCCGTCACCGAAGGGCGGCGCAACGAGTTCCGCCGCTTCTCGCGCTTCCGCGATCCCGAGTCGCTGCGAGCGCATCCCCGACCCCAACGACGAGGCCACCTTCCGGCGCAGCAAGCTCGACTGGACCGAGCGCAAGGCACTCGGCGCACGCGCGCTGGCTGGCGCTGTACGCGCAGCTGCTGCGCCTGCGCGGCGAACAGCTGGTGCCGCGGCTGGCGCAGGGCCGGCGCGCGGCCGCTGACGCGCTCGGCGGCGCCGGCCTGCTGGCGCTGCGCTGGCCGCTGGGCGACGGCGCCGCGCTGCACCTGCTGGCCAACCTGGACGACGCCGCGGCCGCGACGCCGCCGCGCTGCCGCCGGGCGCGCTCGTCTATCACAGCCACGCGCGTGTCGAGCAGCCTGCAGCGGCCGCCCTGGTCGGTGCGCGTGTCGCTGGAACGGTGCGGCATGAGCGCGCGTGCGCGGCGCAGCGACCGCCGCTGCAGGCCATCATCCCGCAGCGCCACCTACCGCGTGCAACTGCATGCGGGTTTTCGCTTCAGCGACGCCCGGCCGCTGGTGCCGTACCTGGCCGGGCTGGGCATCAGCCACCTCTACTGCAGCCCCTTCCTGCGCGCCCGCGCCGGCAGCACGCACGGCTACGACGTCGTCGACCATGGCGCAGCTCAACCCCGAGATCGGCAGCCGCGCCGATCTCGATGCGCTGGTGGCCACGCTGCATGCGCACGACATGGGCATGCTCATCGACCTGGTGCCCAACCACATGGGCGTGCTCGGCGGCGACAACGCCTGGTGGCTGGACGTGCTGGAAAACGGCCGCGCCTCGGCCTTCGCCGAGTACTTCGACATCGACTGGCACTCGGCCGACCCGGCGCTGACCGGGCGCGTGCTGCTGCCGCTGCTGGGCGACCAGTACGGCCTCGTGCTCGAGCGCGGCGAGCTGCAGCTGCAGTTCGCAACCGAACCGGGCCGCTTCACGCTGGACTACTTCGAACACCGCCTGCCGATCGACCCGCGCAGCTACGGCCGCCTGCTGCGCCGCGCCGCGGCACGGCTGCGCCCGCGCGAGCTGGACAGCCGATGCCGTACGAGGCGCTGGCCGCGCTGATCGAAGCGCTTCGAGCGACTGCCGCCGCGCGACGGCGGCGACGCCGAGGCCATGCGGCAGCGCCAGCGCGACAAGACGCTGCTCAAGCAGACGCTGGCGTCGCCAGGTGCCGGCCCAGCCGGCGCTGGCGCGCGAGATCGCCGGCGCTGGTGCAACGGCTGAACGGCGTGGTCGGCCAGCGCAGCAGCTTCGACGCGCTGGACGCGCTGATCGCCGAGCAGCCCTACCGGCTGGCGCAATGGCGCGTGGCGGCGGACCAGATCAACTACCGGCGCTTCTTCGACATCAACGAACTCGCCGCGCTGCGCATGGAGCGGCCCGAGGTCTTCGAGGCCACGCATCGGCTGGTGCTGTCGCTCACCGCCAGCGGCGCGGTCGATGGCGTGCGCATCGACCACCCCGACGGCCTGGCCGACCCGGCCGGCTACTTCCGCCGGCTGCAACTGCGCCATGCCGAAACTGGCCGGGCTGGGCCTGGCCGAGCGTGCCCGGCCAGCCGTTGCCGGCCAAGCCGCTGTACGTCGCCATCGAGAAGATCGTCGCGCTGCACGAACAGGTGCCGCCGGACTGGGCGGTGCACGGCACCACCGGCTACCGCTTTGCCAACATCGTCAACGGCGTGCTCGATCGACGGCACGGCCAAGGCCCGGCTCGACCGCGCCTGGCGCGCCTTCGTCGGCGACGAGGCGGTGGACTTCGACGAGTTGTCCTGGCGCTGCCGCCATGCAGTGATGGACGGCGCGCTGGCCGGCGAGCTGACGGTGCTGACGACGGCGCTGACGCGCCTGGCGCGCGAGGACCGGCGCACGCGCGACTTCACGCTTCAACCTGCTGCGGCGCACCCTGGCCGACACGGTGGCCTCGTTCCCGGTGTACCGCACCTACATCATCGACAAGCCCAGCGCGCAGGACCGGCGCTTCATCGACTGGGCCATCGGCCGCGCGCGACGCCGCAGCCTGGCTTCGGACGCCAGTGCCTTCGACTTCCTGCGCCGCGTGCTGCTGGGCAGGCCGCTGCGCGGCGCGCCGGCTGGCCTGGGCGCAGCGCTACCGGGCCTTCGCGCGGCGGCTGCAGCAGTTCACCTCGCCGGTGGCGGCCAAGGGCATCGAGGACACGGCGCTGTACCGCCACCACCGGCTGATCTCGGTCAACGACGTCGGCGGCGAGCCCGATGCCTTCGGCATGTCGGTGGCGGCCTTTCATGCCACCAGCCGCGAGCGGGCGCTGCGCCGGCCGCACACCATGCTGGCCACCTCGACGCACGACGCCAAGCGCAGCGAGGACGTGCGCGCGCGCATCGACGTCATCAGCGAGATGCCGGCGGCGTGGCGGCTGACGGTGCGGCGCTGGAGCCGGCTGAACCGTCGCCTCAAGCGCACGGTCGATGGCGCCACGGCACCCAGCCGAAACGACGAATACCTGCTGTACCAGACGCTGGTGGGCAGCCTGCCGGCCGGCCAGCTCGACGATGCGGCACTGGCCGGACTACAGCCAGCGCATCGAACAGGCGATGCTGAAGAGCGCGCGCGAATCCAAGCTGATCACGAGCTGGATGAACCCGAACGAGGCCTACGAGACCGCACTGGGCGGCTTCGTCAGGGCCGTGCTGGAACGCCGCGACAGCAACCTGTTCCTGCGCGATCTGCAAGGCACCGTGCCGCTGTTCGCCTGGTACGGTGCGCTCAACAGCATCACGCTGGCCGCGCTCAAGTGCCTGTCGCCGGGCGTGCCCGATTTCTACCAGGGGCACGCCGCGATCGAGCTGTCGTTGATGGATCCCGACAACCGTCGCCCGGTGGACCATGCACTGCGCCGCGCGCTGCTGCAACGCGCCGAGGCCAGCTGTCAGCTGGCCGACCGGCCTGCCGAACTGCGCGAGTTGCTGTCCCGTGCCGCCGACGGCGAGGCCAAGTTCCGCGTCACCTGGGCGGCGCTGCAACTGCGCCGCGAACATGCGGCGATGTTGCGCGATGCCGAGTACCTGCCGCTGGCCTTGACCGGCGAGCGTGCCGCGCATGTCGTCGCCTTCGCACGGCGGCAGGCGCTGCGCTGGATCGTCGTGGTCGCGCCGCGGCTGTATGCGTCACTCGGTCTGGCGGTCGGCCAGCCGCCGATCGGCGACCGTCTGGGGCGACACGCGGCTGGCGCTGCCGCCCGGCCTGCGCTTGAGCGACACGCTCGGCGGGCGGGTGCACGAGACGGGCGCCGACGGCCTCGCGCTGGCGCCGCTGCTGCAGGATTTTCCGGTGGCGCTGCTGGTGGGTGAATGACGAGCTCGGCGATGATGCGGGCCATGCCCGACGGTGCAGCGCTGATCGAACCCTGCCGCCAGGCCGCGCTGGCCCTGCTGCAAAACAACCTGACGCCGATGGGCATCCTTGCGGCAACGCGCAACGAGGCCTCGGAGGCGCGGCGCTACACCCGCATCTTCGGCCGCGACGCGGCGATCTGCGCGCTGGCCATGTGCGGCAGCGGCATCGATGCCCTGGAGCACGGCGCCGTGGCCAGCCTGGACGCGCTTGCGGCGCAGCAGGCGGCCAACGGCCAGATCGCCAAGTATGTCGATCCTGACGGCCAAGACGCCGACTTCTGGTACCTGGGCTGCATCGATGCCACGCTGTGGTGGCTGCTGGCGGCCGAGCACGTGCGCCGACGCAGCCCGTTGCCAGGCTGTGCCGATCGCTGGGACAAGGCGATCGGATTGGCGCTGCAATGGCTGCTGGCGCAGGAGCACCAGCGGCTGCGCCTGCTGCAGCAAAACGAGGCCAGCGACTGGGCCGACATCATGCCGCGCTCGGGCTATGTGCTGTACAGCAACGCGCTGTGGTTCGCGGTGAAGCAGCGCTTCGGCCTGGCCGACGCCGAGGTCACGCGGCACCACTTCAACCATCTGTTCCATCCCGTCCAGCGCGACCTGCCCGAATACCACCGCGCGCGGTTGCTGCAGCACTACGCGCGGCGCGGCCAGCGCGATCCCGGTCTTTACCTGAGCTTCGTCAACTTCGCCACCTTCGGCAGCGAAGGTGATGTCTTCGGCAACCTGCTGGCCGTCCTGTACGGCCTGGCCGACGAGGTGGCCGCCCAGCGCATCGTCAACACGCTGCTGGCGTCACGCGCGGCCGATCCCTGTCCGATCCGCGTGACGCTGCGCCCGTTGTCGCGCGAGCACGAGCTGTGGCGTCCGTACATGGGGCGTCACCAGCAGAACCATCCGCACCAGTATCACAACGGTGGGGTCTGGCCCTTCGTCGGCGGCTTCTGGGTGATGGCGCTGGTGCAACTGGGCCTGGGCGATGCTGCGCGGTCGGCCCTGGCTGATCTGGCCGCGTGGCATGCACGCGACGGCTGGCGCTTCACCGAATGGTTCCACGGTCGGACACTGGCGCCGATGGGCATGGCCGGTCAGAGCTGGAATGCGGCCACCTACCTGCTGGCGCTGCGCTCGCTACTAGGGGAAGGCGAGGTGCCGATCCGCCCCGAAGGGCGACGATAATGTGGCAGCGATGGAATTTGTTAGCGATGTTGAAGGAGACAAACGTGAAAGCCATGAATCATTCTCGCCGCCACCTGCTTGGCGCCGGCGCATTGGCCGCCGCCGCGCTGGGCTTCGGCACGACGGCCCTGGCGCAGGCGCCGATCGTCATCAAGTACAGCCACGTCGTCGCCGACCAGACGCCCAAGGGTCAGGCGGCACTGAAGTTCAAGGAACTGGCCGAGAAGAAGTTCCCCGGCAAGGTGCAGGTGCAGGTCTTCCCCAACAGCCAATTGTTCGGCGACGGCAAGGAGATGGAAGCGCTGCTGCTCGGTGATGTGCAGATCATCGCGCCGTCGCTGGCCAAGTTCGGCAAGTACACGCCGAAGCTGCAGGTCTTCGACCTGCCGTTCCTGTTCGACGACATCGCCGCGGTCGATCGCTTCCAGGCTGGCCCGACCGGCCAGGCGCTGTTGAACTCGATGACCAAGAAGGGAATCAAGGGCCTGGGCTACCTGCACAACGGCATGAAGCAGTTGTCGGCCAACGTGCCGCTGAAGATGCCGGCCGACGCCAAGGGCCTGAAGTTCCGCATCCAGAGCTCCGACGTGCTCGAGGCGCAGTTCAAGGCCGTCGGCGGCAACCCGCAGAAGCTGGCCTTCGCCGAGGTCTATCAGGCGCTGCAGACCGGCGTCGTCGACGGCACCGAAAACCCCTGGTCGAACACCTACACGAAGAAATTCCACGAGGTGCAGAAGTTCATCATGGATTCCGAGCATGGCGTGCTCGACTACATGGTGATCACCAACAACGCCTGGTGGGAAAAGCTGCCGCCCGACATCCGCAAGGGCCTGGCCGAGGCGATGACCGAATCGATCGCCTACGGCAACAAAGTGGCCTTCATCGAAGCCGTCAATTACCGGCAGAAGGTCATCGACGACAAGAAGGCCCAGGTGCTGCCGATGACCAAGGAAGAGATCGCGGCGTGGCGCAAGGCGATGCAGCCGGTGTGGAAGAAGTTCGAACCCGAGATCGGCAAGGACGTCATCGACGCCGCGCTCAAGGCCAACAACGGCTCCTGAGCATCGGCCCGCGGCGGTCGGCATTGACGGCCGCGGGCAAGGTCTGACCCAAACACCTGGACGCCGCACGGATCGTGCGGACGCCGATCGCGCTGGGAGCAACACATGAAGTGGCTCGACAGGTTCGAGGAATTCATCGTCATGACCATGCTGGCGTCGATGACGCTGCTGACCTTCACGCAGGTCGTGATGCGCTACGTCTTCGATTCCGGTTGGACCTGGGCGCTGGAGATGACGACCATCTTTTTCGCGGTGATGATCTTCGTCGGCATCTCCTACGGCGTGCGCGTCGGTGCGCACATCGGCGTGGATGCGCTGGTCGCCAAACTGCCCTCCGGTCCGCGCCGCGTGACGTCGATCGTCGTCGTGCTGCTGTCGCTGGTCTATGCCGGGCTGGTGATCTACGGCTCCGTCGTCTATGTCAGCAAGATGCAGGCGGTGGGCGTCGAGCTGGACGACCTGCCGATACCGATCTGGATGGTGCGATCGATCCTCACCTTCGGTTACGTGCTGCTGTCCTTTCGCTTCCTGCAGCTGCTGTGGGCGCTGCTGACCGGCAAGTCCGACAGCCTGCACCTGGGTGACGAAGTCGCCGAAGCCATGAAACTGAAGAGCGAGGAAGCGCCATGAACACCGCCATCCTGTTCGTCAGCCTCTTCGTCTTCATGGGCCTGGGCATGCCCGTGGCCATCTCGCTCGGCCTGTCGAGCCTGTTGACGATCCTGCTGTTCGGCGAGGATTCGCTGGCCAGCCTGTCGATCAAGCTGTATGAGACCAGCGAGCACTACACGCTGCTGTCGATCCCGTTCTTCATCCTCGCCGGCGCGATGATGAGCACCGGCGGCGTGGCCAAGCGCATGGTGCGCTTTGCCGTCGCGGCGGTGGGCCACATGCGCGGCGGCCTGGCGATTGCCAGTGTGCTGGCCTGCACGCTGTTTGCCGCGGTGTCGGGTTCGAGTCCCGCCACCGTGGTGGCCATCGGCTCGATCGTCATCGCCGGCATGGTCAAGAGCGGCTACCCGAAGGAGTTCGGCGCCGGCGTGATCTGCAACGCCGGCACGCTGGGCATCCTGATTCCGCCGTCGATCGTGATGGTGGTCTATGCGGCGGTGACCGAGGTGTCGGTCGGCCGCATGTTCATGGCCGGCGTGCTTCCCGGCCTGCTGCTGGCCTTCATGCTGGCGCTGGCGGTGTGGTGGCGCGCCGGCAAGCTGACGCTGACGCGCTCCGAGCGCGCCAGCACGCGCGACATCTTGGTGGCCTTCAAGGATTCGTTCTGGGGCCTGGCGCTGCTGGCGATCATCATGGGCGGCATCTACGGCGGCGTCTTCACGCCGACCGAGGCGGCGGCGGTGGCGGCCGTGTATGCCACCGTCGTGGCGGTGGCGGTGTATCGCGACATCGGCATCAAGCAACTGCCCGAAGTGCTGCTGGACGCCGGTCGCACCACGGTGATGCTGATGTTCATCGTCGCCAACGCGCTGTTGTTCGCCCACGTGCTGACCACCGAGCGCATCCCGCAGACGATTGCCGAACACATCCTGGCCGCCGGCATGGCGCCGTGGATGTTCCTGCTGGTGGTGAACATCATCCTGCTGGTAGCGGGCAATTTCATGGAGCCCACCGGCATCATCCTGATCCTGGCGCCGATCTTCTTCCCCATCGCCTCGCATCTGGGCATCGACCCGATCCACCTGGGCATCATCATGGTGGTGAACATGGAGATCGGCATGATCACGCCCCCGGTCGGCTTGAACCTGTTCGTCACCAGCGGCATCACCGGCATGAGCATCGTGCAGGTCACGAAAGCCGCGTTGCCGTGGCTGTCGATCCTGCTGCTGTTCCTGCTGATCGTGACCTACATTCCGCAGATCAGCCTGTTCCTGCCGAACCTGATCTTCGACTGAGTGCGCGTCACGCGGCAGCCGCTGCGCGCGCCAGCAGCAGCGTGCGCTCTCGGCTGTTTTCGCTGAGCGCGGCGGCGCGTTCGAACTCGGCCCGTGCCTCCTGCGTGCGACCGAGGCGCAACAGCAGGTCGCCGCGCACGCTGGGCAGCCAGTGATAGTGTTCCAGGGTCGTTTCGCCCTGCAGCGCGTCCACGATCGCCAGCCCGGCGGCCGGGCCGCGGTGCATGGCCACGGCGACGGCCCGATTCAGCTCCACCACCGGTGAAGGCGCCACCTGCATCAGCTGCGCATACAGGCCGGCGATGCGCGCCCAATCGGTGTCCTCGACGCACGCCGCGCCGGCATGGCAGGCGGCGATGGCTGCCTGCAACTGGTAGGGACCGCCTGGCGTGGCCAACGCCGCGGCGCGCGCCAGCGCGGCGCGGCCGCGGCCGATGAGCAGGTGGTCCCAGCGGCCGCGATCCTGCGCGGCCAGCAGCACCGGCTGCCCACCGGCATCCACCCGCGCCGTCAGGCGCGAGGCCTGCAGTTCCATCAGCGCCACCAGGCCATGGCCTTCGGCGTGCTGCGGCATCAGCACGGCCAGCATCCGGCCCAGGCGCAGCGCCTCGTCGCACAGCGCAGGGCGCATCCAGTCGTTGCCGCTGGTGGCGCTGTAGCCTTCGTTGAAGATCAGGTAGATCACTTCCAGCACCGCGCCGACGCGCTCCGCCAAGGCATCGGCGCGCGGCACCTCGAAAGGCACGCCGGCATCCCGCAGCGCTCGTTTGGCGCGCACGATGCGTTGCGCGATGGTCGCCTCGGGCACCAGGTAGGCGCGGGCGATCTCGCCGGTGCTCAGGCCGCCTAGCAGCTTGAGGGTCAGCGCCACGCGCGCATCGGCGCCGAGCAGCGGATGGCAGGCGGTGAAGATCAGCCGCAGCAGGTCGTCGCCGATCGTGTCCTGGCGTGCGGCGTCGAGCGCATCGACGAAGTCGGGCACGACGTTGGCCTGCCGCGCCATCAGGTCCATCGCGATGTCTTCGTGCCTGGCGTCGGACATCTGCACATGGCGAAGATGGTCGAGCGCGCGGCGCTTGGCGGTGGTGGTGAGCCATGCACCGGGGTTGTCGGGCAGGCCCTGCTGCGGCCAGTGTTCCAACGCCGCGACCAACGCGTCCTGCGCCAGGTCCTCGGCCACGCCGAGGTCACGCACCAGATGCGCCACCGCGGCCACGATGCGCGCTGACTCGATGCGCCAGACGGCGGCGATGGCCTGGTGGACATCCGAGCGCATCGCGGTGCCGGCGTCAAGGCAGGGCCGGCGGCGGCATCAGTTCGCGTAGGTGCTCGATCGCCGGACCGGCAGCGAACTCCTCCAGTTCGTACAGCTGGCGCACCTCGATTTGCGCCGGGCGGCCGACGCCCGCCGGGTTCGGAAAGCGCCGCGACCATTCCAGCGCTTCGTCGCGCGAGCGCACCTGGATCAAGGTGTAATCGGCGATCAGTTCCTTGGTTTCGGCAAATGGCCCATCGACGAGGCGCTGTCCGGCGGCCCCGTAGGCCATGCGCCAGCCCTTGCGGCTGGGCTGCAGGCCCGCGCCATCGAGCAGCACGCCGGCGCGAGCCAGTTCCTGGTGGTAGCTGGCCATCGCGGCCAGCACCGCCGCGTCGGCCGACGGCCCCTGCGCGCCCTCGAATTCGGGCGTCGAGCGCACCATGATCATGAAACGCATGGCGCGCTCCTTCAGCGTGTCGGTGGCAGAGGGTGCAACATGCTGTGACGATTGCCTTCGGTATCGACGAAGGCCACGTACGCGCCGACGCCGGGTATGGTCATCGGTTCGCCCAGCACCTGCCCGCCGGCCGCGACCACACGCGACATCGCGCCCGGCAGATCCTCCACACCGATCACCACCGACGGATACTGCGCCGGCCAGTCCTCCTTGTACGGGTAGAGCCCGCCGTTGATCGCGCCGGCCGGCGCACCCGGCTTGACGTCGGCCACGGCGGTGGTGACGAGCAGGTAGTGACCCATCTTCTCGCCCAGCATCCGCGTGTGCCAGCCAAAGGCCGTGCTGTAGAAGCGGGCGGCGCGCTCGCGCTCGCGGTAGGGCATTTCGAAGTGCACGACAGGGTTCATGGCGGAGCCTCCGGATCACAGGTCGAGGCGCGGATTGCGCCTTCTGGGCCTGCCCATGTCGACGACGAAGCAGCCCGGCCGGATTCGACCGCCGGGATTGAAATAATCACAGGCTGTCGTCGAAGCAGGGGGCCAGCGCACGCACCTCCACCGTGGCCCATTCGGCTGCGGGACAGCGGGCGGCGATGGCCACGGCCTCGTCGCGGCTGTCGCAGTTGAGCAGGAAGAAGCCGCCGATCATCTCCTTGGCTTCGGTGAAGGGGCCGTCGATCGCCTGCGCCTGCCCGCCACGCCTGCGCACCCGCGTTGCGCTGGCGTGCGAGGCCAGCGACGACACCGCGTCGAGCTTGCCCTGGGCGCGCAGGCCCTCACCGAAGGCCTGCATCTGGGCATAGGCTTCACGGCCTTCGGCCTCGCTGCGGCTGCGGCGCTGCTCGGGCGGTTCGACGATCAACAGCATGTAGCTCATGGCTCACCTTGGGTCGTTGACGATGACCCATGCTAGCGCCGTGTCAATCGGCCGGCGGCAACTCGCTGAGGATCGATGCCGGCGACGGCCGCGGTGCGGCGCGCCGAGCGCCTCTCGTCGCGGTGCCGATGTTGACGCAACACACGGGCACCTCGCCCTCGGCCAGCGCGAACAGGCGCTGCAGCCGCGGCGAGGTCATGGCCTGGCCGCTGGTCAGCGCGGTGCCAAAGCCCATGGCCTGTGCGCCCAGCAGCAGGTTCTGGATGGCCGCGCCCATCGAGACCATACGTTCGAGCGTCGGCGTATCGGGTTGTCGTGGCCCGAGGCAGGCCACGGCCAACAGCAGCCGCGGCGCGCGGTGCGCCTTGGCGCGCGCCCGGGCAAGCTGCTCGGCCGTGACGTGCGCATCGCGGTCGGCCAGGGCCTGCGCGAAGGCCTCGGCCAGGCGGTGGCGCTGCGTGGCCGGGACCAGGATGAAGCGCCACGGCGTCAGCAGCCCGTGGTCGGGCGCTGCGGCGGCCAGCTCGAGCAGCGCCAGGAGTTGCCGCTTCGTCGGCCCGGGCTCGACCAGATGTCTCGGCAGGACCGTCGCGCGCGCGTGGATCGCCTCGCGCACCACGGCGAAGGCGTCGCTGTCGGCGTCGCCTTCTGGCGCGGTGACGGCGAAATCAGGTGTCATGTCGTTGGCCGCGCCGATGCACGCATGCCGCCGGGTGGAGGTCATCGCCCATGATGTCGGCGACTTGGTAGCATTCCGCCTGTTTCACAACTTGGGGAGATTCTATGAAAGTCGCACTTCTTGGCGCCGGCCTGCTGCTCGCCGGCGCCGCGCAGGCCGCTGCACCCGACCACTACGGCTTGACCAACGCCGCCGCGCTGGCGCATGTCTGTGCGCCGCAAGCGGCGCAGGCCGACGCCGTTGCCGCGGCTGCCTTCTGCCACGGCGTGCTGGCCGGAGCCTATGGCTACTTCGAAGCCTCGACACCGGCGGCCGACCGCTTTGTCTGTGCGCCCAACCCGCCGCCGACACGGACCCAGGTTGCCAGCGGCTTCGTGGACTGGATGAAGTCTCATCCGCAGTACAACAACGACAAGGCCATCGACGCGCTGTTCCGCTTTGCCGCCGAAGCCTATCCCTGCAAGCGCTGATCCCCCAGGAGTTCATGACATGACATCGAAACTGATTCTTTGCGCCGCGATAGCGGCTAGCCTGGCTGGCGCCGGCTGCGCCGACATGTCTGCCAGCCAGCAATCGACCCTGTCGGGCGCCGGCATCGGCACCGCCGCCGGCGTGGCCGTGGGTGCCATCACCGGCGAATGGGCCTGGGCCGCGGCCGGTGCCGCCATCGGCGCCGGCGCCGGTTACCTGACGGAACACAACCGCGCGCAGCAGCAGGCGGCGCAGACCGCGGCCTTCAACCAGGGCGTGGCGGCCGGCAAGGCCCAGGCGAAGCAGTAGTCCGGCTGCGGCAGCGACGGCCGTCGCCGTGCGACTGCCAGGCGGCCACGCCGCATTCTTTGAGGCACACGTCTTGCGTGGCGCGGCAAACGCCACGTTGTCGGGCGCCGTCCCGAGCCTTCAGCCCAGCCCTGTGCGGGCCAACGACTATGCTTGGCCGATGTACAAGAAGTTCTTCGGGTTGAAGCAGGAGCCGTTTTCGATCGCTCCCGACCCGCACTACCTGTTCATGAGCGAGCGCCACCGCGAGGCGCTGGCGCATCTGCTGTATGGCGTGCGCGGCGGCGGTGGCTTCGTGCTGCTGACCGGCGAGATCGGTGCCGGCAAGACGACGGTGTGCCGCTGCTTCCTGGAGCAGGTGCCGCGCCGCTGCAACGTGGCCTACATCTTCAACCCCAGGCAGACGGCCGAGGAATTGCTCGATTCGGTGTGCCACGACTTTCGCATCCCGCGCGAGCCGCCGGGCGAGCATCGGCCGAGCGCACGCGACCATGTCGCGGTGCTGAACGAGTACTTGCTGCGCACCCACGGTGTCGGCCAGAACAACGTGCTCATCATCGACGAGGCGCAAAGCCTGTCGGCCGAGGTTCTGGAGCAGTTGCGCCTGCTCACCAACCTGGAAACCAACGAGCGCAAGCTGCTGCAGATCATCCTCATCGGCCAGCCCGAATTGCGCGACATGCTGGCGCGGCCCGAGCTGGAGCAGCTGGCGCAGCGCGTGATCGCGCGCTACCACCTGGACGCGCTGAGTGCGCGCGAGACCGAGCGCTACATCCGCCACCGCCTGGCGGTGGCCGGGTTGCGCACCGCCGTGCCCTTCGACGCGCAGGCGATGCAGCGCATCCACGCCTTGTCGCGCGGTGTGCCGCGACGCATCAACCTGCTGTGCGACCGCGCACTGCTCGGCGCCTACGCCAGTGGCAAGGCCATGGCCGACGTGGCCATCGTCGACAAGGCCGCGGCCGAGGTGCTGGGCCGCCCGGCCGAGCGCAAGGGTGCACGCGCGCGCTGGTCGCCGCGTGTGCGCTGGAGCGCCACGCTCGGCCTGGGCGTGCTGATCGGCGCGGCGCTGGCCGGCTCGGCCGCGCTGGGCTGGCACGCGCTGCGATCCGGCGGCAGCGGTGCCGCAGCCCCTGCCGCGAGTCAGGCGGAAAGGTAGGGGCGCATGTCGTACATCCTCGAAGCGCTGCGCAAGGCCGATGCCGAACGCGAGCGCGGCGCCGTGCCCGACCTGCAGTCGCAGCTGCTGCCCGGCTCGCCGGACGACGACGACATGCAGCGCGGTGCGAAGGCGCGGCGCCTGTGGCCGGCATGGGGCCTGGCGCTGCTGGGCCTGGCCGGCGTACTGTGGTGGAGCCTGGGTGGCGAGTCTTCGGTCGCACCCATGGCGAGTCAGGGCACGGCGCCGCCGGCAACGGCCTCCGCACCGGCCGTCGCAGCAGTTGCTCCGGTGGCGTCGATGCCGGCCAGCGCCGCGTCGATGAGTGCGCCCCCCGTGGAGCTTGCCAAGACCACGCCCAAACCGGGCCCCGACAAGGCGGAGCTGGCGCGCAAACGTAGCGAAGCGGCAGCGGCCAGGGCGCGCAAGCAGGCCGAGGCCAAGGCGGCGGCCCGGGACGAGGCCATGGCCACACCGCAGGCCGTGCCCAAGGTCAACAGCATGGCCGCCGCCTCGGCGCCGGCGACGCTGATACTGCGCCTGGCCGAACTGCCCGAGGACCTGCGCCGCCAGGTGCCAGCGCTGTCCGTCGGTGGGTCGGTTTATTCGCCGCAGCCCGACAAGCGCATGGTCATCCTCAATGGCCAGGTCTTCGCCGAGGGCGCGATGCTGGCGCCGGAATTGAAGCTGGAGCAGATTCGCCCGAAATCGGTGCTGCTGTCGATCCGCGGCCAGCGTTTCGAGTTGCCGCTGTAGCGGCCCTGCGACCTCAGCGTTCCCGGAAGGCGTTTTCCTGCACGGCAATCAGGGGCTTGAGCAGGTAGCGCAGCACGGTCTTGGAGCCGGTGATGATCGCCACCTGGGCCTGCATGCCGGAGATGATCGGCAGCGGCTTGCCGAAACGATCCGTCAGCTTCTTGTCGGTCTGCACGCGCACCAGGTAGTAGGCCTCGCCGCGCTCGTTGCTGATGGCGTCGGCGCCGACCTGCACCACCGTGCCGGGCAGCGCGCCATAGATTGAATAGTCGTAGGCCGTCAGCTTGACGCGGCCGGCCTGGCCGAGCTTGATGAAGCCGATGTCGCGCGGACTGACCATGGCCTCGACCACCAGCGGGTCGTCGGCGGGCACCAGTTCGACCAGCGGGTCGCCGGGCTTGGCCACGCCGCCGACGGTGTTGACGAAGACGCGATTCACCACGCCGCGCACGGGCGCCTTCAGCGCCGTGCGGTCGAAGCGGTCCTCCAGGGCCGGCAGGCCCTGCTCGATGGCGCGCAGTTCCGCCAGCGCCCGATTCAGGTCGTCGCGCGCCTGCGCCTTGAAGAGCTGCTGCGCGTTGTCGCGCCGCGCGCGGGTTTCGACGATGGCGTCGCGCAGCCGACTGATCGCCGCTTGCGCCCCCTGGTCGCGGCCTTCGGCATCGGTGATGACACGGCCGATGCGCACCAGCTCGATGCGCGGCTCCAGGCCCTTGGCCACGAGCTTGTCGAGCATGTCACGCTCCTCGACGGCGGCCGCCAGCGTGCGCTGCGCCGTGTCCATCGCGATGCGCGCCTCTTCCAATTCCTGCGTGCGCTGCGCGATCTGCGCCGACAGCACCGCCATCTGCGATTGCTGCTCGGCCTGGCGCGCGTCGAAGCCCGCCCGCTCGACACGCACGTACTCGGCACCGTCCTTCTGCAACTCGCTCGGGAACACCGGCTTGCCGCCCTCGGCTTCGGCGCGCAGCCGCTCGACACGCGCGCGCAGTGCCAGAGCCTGCTGCTGTCGCGTCTGGTAGTCGCTGTTCGCCTGCGTCGGGCTCAGCGACACCAGCAACGTGCCGGCTTCGACCACGTCGCCCGGCTTGACATGGATGGCGGTGATCAGCCCGCCTTCCAGGCTTTGCATCAGTTGCACGCGGGCCGAGGGCACCACCTTGGCGTTGGCTTGCGCCACGGTGTCGATCTCCGACATCGCCGCCCAGGTGAGCAGGGCGGCAAAGACCGTGGCGATGGCCAGCAGCAGGATGTTCGATGCGCGGCTGATCTCGCCGATGCGCGCGGCTTCGGCAATCGATTCGCCGCGGCGTCCGGCAGGGGTCAGCCAGCCGGCCAGGCGATCGGCCAACTTCACACGGCCCCCTTCGGCGGGGTGGCCGCGACGCGCATGACCTGCTCCTTCGGCCCCTGGGCGATGATGCGGCCGCGCTCGAGCACGATGACGCGGTCCACCAGCTCCAGCATCGACGGCTTGTGCGTCACCAGCACCAGGGTCTTGCCCTGCACCGCGTCCTTCAGGCGTTGCAGCAGCAGCCGCTCGGCGGTGGGGTCCATCGCACTGGTGGGCTCGTCGAACAGCAGGATCGGCGGCTCGCCGATCAGCGCGCGCGCCATGCCCACGGCCTGGCGCTGGCCGCCCGACAGGCCCTCGCCGCCTTCGCCCAGGCGCAGCTGGTAGCCCTGTGGGTGCAGCACCGCGAACTCATGCACGCCGGCCAGCTCGGCCGCGGCGATGATCTGCGCGTCGCTGGGCCGGTCGGCACCGAGCGCGATGTTCTGGCGCAGCGTGCCGCTCATCAGCCACACGTCCTGCAGCACCGCGCCGATGTTGCGGCGCAGGTCGGCCGGATCGATCTGGCGCATGTCGCTGCCGCCGACAAGCAGCGCGCCTTCGTCGGGCGGGTACAGGCCGAGCAGCATCTTCACCAGCGTCGTCTTGCCCGAGCCGACGCGGCCGATGATCGCGACCCGTTCGCCCGGCTCGATGCGCAGCGAGATCTTCTCCAGGATCGGCTGCGTCTGGTTCGGATAGCGGAACGACACCTCGCGCATCTCGATCGAGCCGCGCAGCACGTCATGCGCCAGCCGCTCCTGCCCGACCGGATGTTCGCGCGGCAGGCTCATGATCTTGTTCAACGCGGCGAAGCTGGCCAGTGACTGGTTCAGCCGGCCGAGCAACTGCGACAGTTGCGCCAGCGGCTGGATGGCGCGCCCGCACAGAATCGAGCCGGCCACCACCGCGCCGGAGCCGATGTGGCCTTGCACCGCCAGGAACACGCCGACGGTGACCACCGACACCTGCGACACCATGTACACCAGGTTCGACCAGTTGGCGGCCAGCGTGGCCAGCATGCGCGTCTGCAGGCCCAGGCGTGCCTGATGCGACACCGCGTCCTGCCAGCGGCGGCGCATGATGGCGCCGGCGCCGACCGACTTGATCGACTCCAGCCCGCTCAGTGCCTCGACCAGCACCCCTTGCTTGTTCTGGCTGTCCTCCTGGCTGACCTGCGACTGGCGCTGCAGCGCCGGCTGCAGCAGCAGGCCGGCGCCGATCATCAGCGGCCAGGCGATGATCGGCACCCAGGCCATCGGCCCGCCGATCCAGTACAGCACGACGATGAAGAGCAGCGCGAAGGGGATGTCGATCAGTGTCGTCAACGTCGCCGAGGTGAAGAAGTCGCGGATCGATTCGAACTCTCGCAGCACGCTGGCCAGCGAGCCCGACGGCCCGCGACGTGCGCGCATGTCCAGGTCCAGCACCTGATCGAACACCGCGTCGGCGATCTCCACGTCGGCGCGGCTGCCGGCCACGTCGAGGAAATAGGCGCGCAGGCTGCGGATCGTGAAGTCGCTGGCGAAGACGATGGCCACGCCGAGCAGCAGCGCGTACAGCGAGGTCACCGCATTGTTCGGGATGATGCGGTCATAGACGATCATCGAGAAGATCGAGGTCGCCAGTGCGAAGACATTGGTCAGCGTCGCGGCCAGCGCGGCGCGCGCGTACAGCGGTCGGGCCAGCAACACCGGCCCCCAGAACCAGTGGCCGCGACGCCCTTGCGCCATGCCGCCCCAGAGTCGGCGCAGGCGAGACGGCGGTTGCACCTGGATCCAGCGCCCGTCGTAGAACGGCGCCAATGCCTCGCGGCCCAAGGTCCGCGCCCGGTCGGCACCGGGCAGCAGCACTTCATAGCCTTCCTCGCCGCTCTTCGACAACAGCACGCAGGCGGCGCCGTCCGGGCCCAGCAGCAGCAGCGGTTCGTTCTGCGCCGGCTGCGGCGGCTGCGCCGACGTGCCGCTGCGCGTGCGGAAGCCCAGGCTTTCCACCGCTTCGATGAAGTCGCCGTCGCGCCAGTCGGCGTCAGGGCGGGCCACGGTGGCGCGCAACGCGGCCAGCGACAGCGCCTGGCCGTGGTGAGCCAGCAGGAACAGCAAGCAGGCTTCCAACGGCTGCACGCCGCGCGTCGATGGCGGCTCGGACACCGTGGCCGACGCCGGCAGCGCGGGAGTGACAAGCGGGGAGGTGGCGGACATGGGCTGGCGGGGTGGGGGCGGCGCTGGCTCAGGGCATGGTTGGCGCAGTGCCCTGTGCCGGCGTCAACAAGCCAGGCGTATCGGCGCCGGGTGCCGAGTATGCCGTCGGCGTTTGCGGCAGGCCCAGCAGCGTCCAGAACGAAGCGGTGAAGTACAGCACGCGCCAGCGCGACAGCGCGGCGTCGACCTCGGCATCGACGAATGCCTGGCCGCTCAGGTTGACGGTCTCCTGCGCGTTCAGCAGATCCAGCAGGCTGCCTCGGCGGTTGACGAACAGCTCGCGCACTGCCTCCAGCGCGACGATGCTCTGTGTCACCCCTTCGGCGCGCGCTTGCAGCACCGTTTCCGCGCTGCGCTGCTCGGCCATGGCCTGGGCCAGCGCACGCTGCACCTGCAGGCTGATGCTGCGCACCTGTTCGGCGGCCTCGCTGACGCGGTAGCCCGCCTGCGCGGTGCGCGCGGTGTCGGCACCGCCGGTGTAGAAGTTGTAGCGCATGACCACCGCCGCGCCAAGGTCGGTCCCAGGTTCGCCGGTGCCGGCCCAATCGCGGCGCTGCGCGGTCAGCTCCATGTTGAGTTGCGGCAGGCCTTGCGCAATGCTTTGCTCGCGATCCTGCTCGGCGGCGCGGCGCGCGGCCTCGGCGCTGCGCACCGCCGGAAAGTCGCGCACGATGTCGGCGCTTTCGGCAGCCACCTTGTCCGGGTCCAGCGCAACCTGCACCGGCAGGTCGATCGTGCCCGGCTCCTCGCGGAACAGCTCGCGGAAGGCGGCGGCGCTGACCTGCTCGCGCGACACCGCCGTCGTCAACGCGGCGAAGGCCGAGGTGACGCGGGTTTGCGCGCGCAGCACATCGCTGACCGGCCCGCCGCCGAGCTCCAGGCGCTGCTTCAGGAACGACAGCAGCGATTGCACGGCCTGCAGATTCAATCTCGCCAGCTCGGCCTGATTGCGGCTGCGCACCAGGTCGAACCAGGCTTCGACGCTTTGCAGCGCCAGGTCGCCTTGGCGGTTCTGCACGCGTGCGGTGGTGGCGTCCTCACGCTCACGGGCGGCATCGATCGAAGCCTGCGTGGCGCCGAAATTGAACAGGCTCTGGCGCAGCGACAGCCCCGCTCCGGCGGTCTCGTAGCGCTGTCGCGGGTTGTTGAAGATGGTGCTCGGATCGTTGTTGCGCGCCGTGCCATCGATCTGCCCGCTGATCTGCGGCAGCGCAGCTGCCCGGGCCTCGCGCACGGCTTCGCCCGCCGCACCGACGGTCGAGCGCGCCGCCAGTGCCGCCGGATTGCCGAGCACCGCACGCGACACCCGCTGCGCGAACTGCTCGATCGGCACGCCGCGCGCCGGCTGCTCCAAGTCTTGCACGCGCCGTTCCAGGTAGGCCGTCTGCGCGTCGCCGGCCTGGTCGCTGGCGGGGCTGCTGATGGCCGTCGCCGCGGCGCCCGGCGGGCCTGCGGCCATGGGCCGCCCGGCGCTCTGGGCCATTGCGAGGCCGGCCGGCACCGTCAGCGCCAGCACCCAGCGGTGGCGCAGCCGCGCCGGACGGCAGGAGCGGTCGAGTGCGACAGGCGGCAAGATCGGGTTCCGTGGATGAGGTAGCGCGCGTCGGGCATCGCGCGGGCCCGGCATCTTAGGCGCAGGCCGGGACCCGACGGCGGCACGCGCAGCGTGTGGTCGGCATCCTGGCACGCTTGGACAGGGAAACCACCGCCGCGAGGCCCTGGGGCGGCTCCTAGAATGTCCTTGCCCAGCCCACAGGAGCTCCTGACGATGCCTGCCCAACGCCGCGGTGCCGCAGCGCCGCCCGCCGCAACCGCCGAGGCTGGACCGCGCGTGTTGAAGAAGTATCCGAACCGGCGTCTGTACGACACCCGCGGCAGCGCCTACATCACGCTGGCCGATGTCAAGGCGATGGTGCTGAAGCACGAGGACTTCGAGGTGCGCGACGCCAAGAGCGGCGAGGATCTGACCCGCAGCATCCTGCTGCAGATCATCCTCGACGAGGAATCCGGCGGCGTGCCGATGTTCAGCTCGCAGATGCTGGCGCAGATGATCCGCTTCTACGGGCATTCGATGCAGGGCATGATGGGGGCGTACCTGGAGAAGAACCTGCAGACCTTCGTCGAGCTGCAGAAGCGCTTCGCACCGCCCGGCTTGGCGCTCGGCGACCCGAAGACCTTCACGCCCGAAATGTGGTCGCAGTTCATGACCGGGCAGGGCAGCGCGATGCAGGGCCTGGTCGGCGCCTACCTGGAGCAGTCCAAAGGCCTGTTCGCGCAGATGCAGGAGCAGATGGCCAAGCAGGCCGGCTCGCTGTTCACCGTGCCGGGCACCAAGCGCTGAGCGGCCGAGGTGCCCCCGCGCGGATGCGGGACAATCCGGGCGATGCAAGATCCCCTCGTCCTCGCGTCGCACCCTGCTGCGCCGACCATCGGCTTCGTCAGCCTCGGTTGCCCGAAGGCGCTGACTGATTCCGAGTTGATCCTGACGCAGTTGCAGGCCGAGGGTTACGCCACCAGCAAGACCTACGACGGCGCCGACCTGGTGATCGTCAACACCTGCGGCTTCATCGACGCCGCGGTGCAGGAGAGTCTGGATTCGATCGGCGAAGCGCTGGCGCGCAACGGCAAGGTGATCGTCACCGGTTGCCTGGGCGCGCGGCCGGGTGAGGGCGGCGACAACCTGGTGCGACAGATGCATCCCAAGGTGCTGGCGGTGACCGGTCCGCATGCCACGCAGGAAGTCATGGACGCGGTGCATCTGCATGTGCCCAGGCCGCACGACCCCTTCGTCGATCTGGTGCCAGCGCAAGGCATCAAGCTCACGCCGCGCCACTACGCCTACCTGAAGATCAGCGAAGGCTGCAACCACCGCTGCAGCTTCTGCATCATCCCCAGCATGCGCGGCGACCTGGTGTCGCGGCCGGTGGGCGATGTGCTGGGTGAAGCCAGGCGACTGTTCGAAGCCGGCGTGAAGGAGCTGCTGGTCGTCAGCCAGGACACCAGTGCCTATGGCGTCGATGCCAAATACCGCACCGGCTTCTGGGACGGCAAGCCGGTGAAGACGCAGATGCTTGCGCTGTGCGAGCAACTCGGCGCGCTGGCCGAGCCCTTCGGCGCCTGGGTGCGGTTGCACTACGTCTATCCCTATCCGCATGTCGATGCCGTGATCCCGCTGATGGCCAGCGGCCGGGTGCTGCCGTACCTCGACGTGCCCTTCCAGCATGCGCACCCCGATGTGCTCAAGCGCATGAAGCGCCCAGCCAGCGGCGAACGCAACCTCGAGCGGCTGGCACGCTGGCGCGAGCTGTGTCCGCAAATCGTCGTGCGCTCGACCTTCATCGCCGGTTTTCCGGGGGAGACCGACGCCGAGTTCGAGACGCTGCTCGATTTCGTGCGCGAGGCGCGCATCGACCGTGCCGGCTGCTTTGCCTATTCGCCCGTGGCAGGCGCCGCCGCCAACGCGCTGCCCGGACAACTTCCGGCCGAAATCCGCGAGGAACGGCGCGCGCGCTTCATGGCCGTGGCCGAAGCGGAGTCGATCGCCAAATTGCAGCAGCGCATTGGCGCGACGATGCAGGTGCTGGTGGACCATGCGCGGGCGCTGGGCCGCAAGGGCGGTGTCGGCCGCAGCTACGCGGACGCCCCCGAGATCGACGGCGTGGTGCACCTGCTGCCGCCCGAGAAGGCTTCGAAGACCCTAAAGGCCGGTGAGTTCACGCCCGCACGCATCGTCGGCGCACAGGGGCACGACCTGGTCGGATTGCCCATCTGAAAGAAGCCAGCATGCACGACAAGCCCGGGGCCAGCACACGCCTGATCCATCATCCTTACACGCCGCCCGCGGGCTTCCAGGCGCCGCAGCCGGGTGTGTTCAAAGCCTCGACAGTGATCTTCCCGAACGTTGCCGCACTGCAGGCGCGCAACTGGAAGGACAAGGGCGGCTACACCTACGGCTTGCACGGCACGCCCACCACCTTCTTGCTCGAGGAGCGCATCGCCACGCTCGAAGGCGGCAGCGACACGCTGCTGGTGCCCAGCGGCCTGGCCGCCATCGCGCTGGTCGACATGGCGCTGCTGCAAAGCGGCGACGAGGTGCTGATCCCCGACAACGCCTACGGCCCCGGCAAGGAGCTGGCGCGCCAGGAGCTGTCGCGCTGGGGCATCGCGCACCGCTTCTACGATGCCATGAACCCCGAGGCGCTGGCCGCGATGATCGGCCCGGCCACGAAGCTGGTGTGGCTGGAGGCGGCCGGCTCGATCACGATGGAGTTTCCCGACCTGCCGGCGCTGGTGCGCATCGCTCGAGACAAGGGCGTGCTGTGCGCGCTGGACAACACCTGGGGGGCGGGCCTGGCCTTCAAGGCCTTCGATCTGGGCGATGGCCTGGGCGTGGACATCAGCGCGCATGCGCTGACCAAGTTTCCGTCGGGCGGGGGCGATGTGTTGATGGGCGCGGTGACGACGCGCGACGATGCGCTGCATCTGCGCCTGAAGGGCACGCACATGCGCATGGGCTTTGGGGTCGGCGGCAACGATGTTGAGGCGGTGCTGCGTGCGCTGCCGTCCTTGCCCCTGCGCTATGCCGCGCAGGATGCTTCGGCGCGCGCGCTGGCACGGTGGTGGCAGCGGCAGGCGCAGATCGAGCGGGTGCTGCATCCTGCGCTGCCCGGCTCGCCGGGCCATGCGCATTGGCAGCGCATCTGCAGCCAAGCCGCCGGGCTGTTTTCGGTGGTCTTCGACGGGCGTTGCTCACGTGAACAGGTGCATGCCTTCA
Organism: uncultured beta proteobacterium; assembly: GCA_963837675.1. Classification (GTDB taxonomy): domain Bacteria; phylum Pseudomonadota; class Gammaproteobacteria; order Burkholderiales; family Burkholderiaceae_C; genus Rubrivivax. The sequence continues at coordinate 263,528 of CAWIOH010000024.1, forward strand.
TCGATGCGCTGAAGCTGTTCAAGCTGGGCTACTCCTGGGCCGGGCCGCTCAGCCTCGTGGTGCCCTACGACTTTGCCGTCATCCGCCCGGGTTCGTCGGGGCGCGGCACCTTGGTGCGCTTTTCGCTGGGCCTGGAGGAGGTGCAAGACCTTCAGGACGATCTCGAAGCGGCGCTGAGGATCGCATTCGACGGGTGACTGTGGTCGGCGCGGTGTCTTCGCCCGCGCCTCAAGACTTTGCTTTCGATGAGACCTTGTGCCGCATCAGCCGGCCTTTCTCCCGTTCCCAGTCGCGCTTCTTCTCGGTGTCGCGCTTGTCGTGTTCGGCCTTGCCCTTGGCCAGCGCGATGTCGACCTTCACGCGGCCACCCTTGTAGTGTAGGTTCAGCGGCACCAGCGTGAAGCCCTTTTGCTCCACCTTGCCGACCAGACGCCTGATCTCGGCCTTGTGCATCAACAGCTTCTTGGTGCGGTCGGCCTCGGGTTGCACGTGAGTGGAGGCACTGCGCAGCGCATTGATGCGGCAGCCGATCATGTACAGCTCGCCGTCGCGGATGACCACATAGCCATCGGTCAGTTGCACCTGGCCGGCGCGCACGGCCTTGATCTCCCAACCCTGCAGCACGATGCCGGCTTCGTGGGTTTCGTCGATCTGGTATTCGAAGCGCGCGCGACGGTTTTCGGCGATGGGGCTCACTGGGGTACCTTCGGGCTGCACACACCGGTCTTCGCCCCTGGGGCGGCCCGGCGGGCTCATGGGCGGAATGGGCAAGGGGCCGGATAGGCGGCCCCTACAATTCGCTTCATTGTATGAAGCATGTGAACAAGTCGGTCCTGCTGTGGTACTCACCGCGCGAGATGTACGACCTGGTGACCGCCGTGGCGGACTACCCGCATTTCCTTCCCTGGTGCGACGACGCGCAGGTGATCGCCGTCCACGATGACGGCGTCACGGTGCGCATCGGCCTGGCTTATGCCGGCATCAGGCATGCGTTCACCACGCGCAATCAGCAGGTGCCAGGCGAGTCGGTGCTGGTCAAGCTGGTCGATGGCCCGTTTTCGCTGCTTGACGGCGCCTGGGCCTTCCTGCCGTTGGGCCCGAGCGACTCGCAGGCCAAGGCCTGCAAGATCGAATTCGACTTGCGCTATGCCTTCGCCAGCCCGACGCTGGAAACCGTGCTCAGTCCGGTGTTCGACAAGGTGGCCAACACCTTCGTCGATTCCTTCGTCGCGCGTGCCGAGCAGGTCTATGGCTCGCGCTGACGACGGCGCGTTGCGCATCGAGGTGGTGTATTGCCCTGCGCCGGGCCGTATCGATCGGGTCAGCCTGCGCTTGCCGGCCGGTGCCAGTGTGTACGAGGCGCTGGTCGCCAGCGAGATCCTGCAACGCCACGCCTTGACGGAAGGCGGTTGGCGTGTGGGAGTGTGGGGTCGCGTGCGCGATCCGGCGACCCCGTTGCGCGACCGCGATCGCGTCGAGATCTACCGCCCACTGGCGGTCGATCCCAAGGAGGCGCGGCGCTTGCGCTACAAGCGCGCCAAGGGTGCTGCCGCAGCGAAGTGAAAGGCGGGCCGCCGCTCAGCGGCAATCGCTGGAGACGACCTGTCGGGCGCGCTGGGTTTCCGCGGCCCGCGCGTCGTCGTCCAGATATTCGCGCTCGCCGTTGGTCTTGACGCGGGCGACGCGCTGGCCGCTGTCTAGCGTCGCCAGTTGCTCGCGCGCGCGCCGGCAGTTGTCCTGGCGCGCGACGGCTGCCTTCTGTTCGTCGGTCTTGGCACGGGCGGCCTGCTCCTGCTCGGCCTGGAGCTTGCGTTGCTCCAGCACCGGGTCCACCGCGGGTTTGCCGGCAACGCCCGACGCGGTTGCCGAAGCCGCGGCGGGTGGCGCCGCCGGCTTGCGCATCACCACCTCGGGCTGTTGCAGGATGTCCTTGGCGGGAATGTCGCGCGGCGGCGGCGTGTCGCTGACGGTGATCTGGCCTCGGCCGTCGCGCCACTTCCATTGCGCCTGGGCCGGGCTCGCCAATGCCAGACAGACCAGGATAGGCAACAACAAGGACGCCGATCGGCGCGTCAGACAAGGGATCATCCGCATGCATCAAGTGTAGTGGCCCACCCCCTGGCAACGGGTGTGCAAAGCGTCACGCTGCGGCGCCGCACCATGGCGCGTCCGTATAATTTGCTTTTGGGTCAGGAGCTTGTTACATGCGCCTCCTAGGCAAAGCGCTCACCTTCGACGATGTCCTGTTGGTGCCCGCGCATTCCACGGTCTTGCCCCGCGATACCAGCCTGGCCACCCGCCTGTCGCGCAACATTCCGCTGAACCTGCCGCTGGTGTCCGCGGCGATGGACACCGTGACCGAGGCGCGCCTGGCCATCGCCATCGCACAGGAAGGCGGCATTGGCATCGTGCACAAAAACATGCCGGCGCAGAGGCAGGCGGCCGAGGTGGCACGCGTCAAACGCTACGAGTCCGGCGTGTTGCGCGACCCGATCACCGTCGGTCCCGAGATGCCGGTGCGCGAGGTGGTGGCGCTGTCGCGACAGCATGGCATTTCCGGCTTTCCGGTGCTGCAGGGCAAGAGGGTGGTGGGCATCGTCACCGGACGTGACTTGCGTTTCGAAACGCGCATGGATGCGCCGGTGCGCGAGATCATGACACCGCGCGAACGCCTCGTGACCGTCGGCGAGCACGCCACCATCGACGACGGCAAGGCGCTGATGCACAAGCACAAACTCGAGCGCGTGCTGGTGGTCAACCAGGCCTTCGAACTGTGCGGCCTGATGACGGTGAAGGACATCACCAAGCAGACCGACTTCCCGAACGCCGCGCGCGATTCGCTGGGCAAATTGCGCGTCGGCGCGGCGGTGGGCGTGGCCGAAGGCACCGAGGAGCGTGTTGAACTGCTGGTCAAGGCCGGGGTCGATGCCATCGTCGTCGACACCGCGCACGGCCACAGCGACGGTGTGCTGGAACGCGTGCGCTGGGTGAAGAGGAATTTCCCGCAGGTCGATGTCATCGGCGGCAACATCGCCACCGGCAGCGGCGCGCTGGCGCTGGTCGAGGCCGGTGCCGATGCGGTCAAGGTGGGCATCGGGCCGGGTTCGATCTGCACCACGCGCATCGTCACCGGCGTGGGCGTGCCGCAGATCATGGCCATCGAATCGGTGTCCAAGGCCATCGCCGGCAGCGGCGTGCCGCTGATCGCCGACGGCGGCATCCGCTATTCGGGTGACCTGGCCAAGGCCATCGCCGCCGGTGCGCACAGCGCCATGATGGGCGGTGCCTTTGCCGGCACCGAGGAGGCGCCGGGCGAGGTCGTACTCTACCAGGGCCGCAGCTACAAGAGCTACCGCGGCATGGGTTCGCTGGGGGCGATGCAGCAGGGCTCGGCCGACCGCTACTTCCAGGAGGAAGGCGGCAGCGACAGCGCCAATTCGGCCAAGCTGGTGCCCGAGGGCATCGAAGGCCAGGTGCCGTACAAGGGTTCGCTGGTGGCCATCGTCTTCCAGATGGCCGGCGGGCTGCGCGCGGCGATGCACTACTGCGGCTGTGCCTCGATCGAGGAGATGCACCAGCGTTGCGAGTTCGTCGAGATCTCGGCCGCCGGCATCCGCGAGAGTCATGTGCACGATGTGCAGATCACCAAGGAAGCGCCGAACTACCGCATGGAATAGCGGCGCATGACGCACGAACCGACGCCGCGCGCCGCGACGGACGACGCGGCGAAGCCCCGAGACGCCCGCCGCGCTGCGGCCATGCCCTTCATCATGGCGGTGGTGCTGATCGACATGGTGTCGATCGGGCTGATCATTCCGGTGCTGCCGATTCTGGTCGGCACCTTCACCGCGTCGCAGTCCGAACAGGCGGCCTGGGCGGCGGTGGTGACGATCGTCTACGGCATCGCCAATTTCTTCGGCTCGCCGGTGCTGGGCCGATTGTCCGATCGCTACGGCCGCCGCCCGGTGCTGCTGATCGGCTTCACCGGCCTGGCGCTGAGCTTCTTCGTCACCGGCGCTGCCACCGCGCTATGGATGCTGCTGGTGGTGCGCGTGTTCAGCGGCGCGATGCAGGCCAACATCGCCGTGGCCAACGCCTACATGGCCGACATCACGCCGCCCGACCAGCGCGCGCGCAGCTTCGGCAAACTCGGCGCGATGATCGGCATGGGCTTCATCCTCGGGCCGGTGATGGGCGGCCTGCTCGGTGCCATCGATCTGCACCTGCCCTTCTTCGTAGCCGGCGGGCTGGCGGTGCTGAACGGGCTGTACGGCTACTTCGTGCTGCCCGAATCGCTGCCGCCCGAGCGGCGACAACCCTTCAAGTGGCGCGAAGCCAGCCCGGTCGCGTCCTTGCGTGAACTCGGTCAGCTGCAAGGCGTTGGCCTGCTGATGGGCGTGGTCGCGCTCAGCGGCCTGGCGATGTACATGACGCACAGCACTTGGGTGCTCTACACCACCTTCAAGTTCGGCTGGGGACCCGGTCAGAACGGCTGGTCGCTGTTTGCCATCGGGTTGATGTCGGTGCTGGTGCAGGGCGTGCTGCTCGGCCGGCTGCTGCGGCGCTTCTCTCCACAACGGTTGACGATCATGGGGCTGGTGTCGTCGAGCCTTTGCTACCTGCTGTGGGGCGCGGCCACCGAGGGATGGATGCTGTATCCGGTGATCTTCGCCAACGTGCTCGGCTTCACCGTGCAGGCCGCCATCCAGAGCATCGTCTCCAACGCCGCCGACGCCACCACGCAGGGCCGGACGATGGGCGCGATGGCCTCGCTGAACAGCATGATGGCGGTGCTGGCGCCGATGATCGGGGGGCCGCTGCTGGTGATGGTCTCGCACCTGGAGAAGGGCGACTGGCGTCTCGGCGCACCGTTGTACTTCTGCGCGCTGCTGCAGGCACTGGCCACCGTCATCGCACTGCGCCACTTCAAGGCCCGGCGCCGGCAGCGCGTCGCGCTGGCCGAAGCCCTCTGATCGTCGACCCGAGATGGAAATGCCCCACGACAAGATCCTGATCCTCGACTTCGGTTCGCAGGTCACGCAGCTGATCGCCCGCCGCGTGCGCGAAGCGCACGTCTACTGCGAGATCCACCCCAACGACGTGGGCGAGGCCTTCGTGCGGGGGTTCGCGCCGAAGGCGGTGATCCTCAGCGGCAGCCACGCCAGCACCTACGCGGCGCAGGAACTGCGCGCGCCACAGGCGATATGGGACCTGGGCGTGCCCGTGCTGGGCATCTGCTACGGCATGTTCACGATGGCGGTGCAGCAAGGCGGCCAGGTCGAAGCCAGCAGTCACCGCGAATTCGGCTACGCCGAGGTGCGCGCCCACGGCCACACGCGGCTGCTGCAGGGCATCGAGGATTTCAGCACCGCCGAAGGCCACGGCATGCTGAAGGTGTGGATGAGCCATGGCGACAAGGTCACCGCGCTGCCGCCGGGCTTCAAGCTGATGGCCAGCACACCGAGCTGCCCGATCGCCGGCATGGCCGATGAAGCCCGCGCCTACTACGGCGTGCAGTTTCACCCCGAAGTCACGCACACGCTGCAGGGCAGGGTGCTGCTCGAGCGTTTCGTGCTCGACATCGCCGGCGCGAAACCCGACTGGGTGATGCGAGACCATGTGGCCGAGGCGGTGGCGAAGATCCGCGAACGGGTCGGCGACGAGGAGGTCATCCTGGGCTTGAGCGGCGGCGTCGATTCCAGCGTTGCCGCGGCGCTGATCCACCGCGCCATTGGCGATCAGCTGACCTGCGTCTTCGTCGATCACGGTCTGCTGCGCCTGGACGAAGGCCGCCTAGTGATGGAGATGTTTGCCGGCCGACTGCATGCCAAGGTAGTGCATGTCGACGCCAGCGCGCAGTTCATGGGCCAGCTGGCAGGCGTGGCCGACCCCGAAGCCAAGCGCAAGATCATCGGCCGCGAGTTCGTCGAGGTGTTCCAGCGCGAGGCGATGCGGCTGGCCAACGCGAAGTGGCTGGCGCAGGGCACGATCTACCCCGACGTCATCGAATCCGGCGGCGCCAAGACCAAGAAGGCTACCAGCATCAAGAGTCATCACAACGTCGGCGGCCTGCCCGAGACCTTGGGGCTGAAGCTGCTGGAGCCG
>CAWIOH010000025.1:0-98166 GCA_963837675.1 uncultured beta proteobacterium
GACATTTACGTCAGGCGTCATCGGCCAAGGCCTTCAGCAGAGCCTTGTTGCTCAGTGGATCCACACCTTCTACCAAGCCACCGCGACCCTTGAAGACAGGCAGGCGAACTCGACCGCGCTTGGGCGAGTCCGACTTTGCGCGAAGTCGAAGTTGCAGGCCTTCCTCAATCAAGCGCGTCAGGCTCGTCCGTTGCTGAGCCGCAAGCGTCTTGGCATCGGCAAGGAGTTGGTCGTTCAGGTCGAGGGTGGTCTTCATGAAGGCATGATACAGATTTCTGTACCGGCGCTGCAAGCACCGACTTCGGAACCATGGCTTCTCGGCCGAGTCAAGGCCGCTTCGGCTCACCCTCAGCCGGCGGGCAAATGGCTGCGGAAACTCCAGCCGCCGCCGAAGGCGGTCGGCTGGAACGACGGGTTTGGCGTCACGTTTCCAATGCGCGCAAGAGCTTGGGATGCTTGACGGCAACCTTCAGTAGCGTGCGTGCGGCGCCCGTCGGTTCTCGGCGCCCCTGCTCCCAGTCTTGAAGCGTTCGCGCAGATACACCCAGCAGTTGCGCAAACTCTTGCTGCGACAGACCGACACTGGCCCTCGCTTCGGCTGCTGCCGGGAGCTGGACCTTCGTAACGCGCGCGGCTCGGCCGCGCCGCATCTGCTTGACCGAAGCCAGCAGATCATCTTGAAACTTCTGAACTTCAGATCGCATCTTCAACCCCCTTCTTCAACTGCGCGAGGAACGAAGCAGGCAAATTGTCGAACTTCGCCTTCGCATAAACGATCAACAGCCACACCGTGCCTTCGGGTGCCAAGAAATAGATGACGCGCGCGCCCCCGCGCTTGCCCGTCCCCGCCCTCGACCACCTGACCTTGCGGCAGCCGCCAGACCCACGAATGATGTCTCCGGCTTCCGGAATCGCGGCGATGACATTGATGAACTCTTGGCGCTCCGCGTCGGACCAGACTTCGGCGGCGTAGCGAACGAAGACTGGAGTCTCGCCAACCGTGCGCATGACGCAATGCTACGGCATTGCCGTATTTCACGCAAGCTACACGGACCCACTTGTGGACACGGCCATGGATGGGCTCCGTTCGATATCGAGATTGTTGCGAGCCGGATTCACGATGCATTCGAGGCCAATGCTGGGGCGTCGCCCGCCACGCTGATGAAGATTCTGTACGACGAAGAGACGGAAGCGCTAGGGCAAGGCGGCCAACGATTGGCTGCCTTACTCGACGAGAGCATGCAACGGGAGCGTGAAGTCACGGGCGTTGCGGAGAGATTGGGCGAGACGAACGTTGGTCTCAGCGCTCGAGTGAATGAACTTGAAGCGGAAGTGCAGCGCTACAAGGCAGAGCAGAACGAGGCGCGTCGAGACCGGAAGGAAGCAACGCTGGCATTGATGTTTCCTTGTCTGCTCAGGCGATGAGTCTGCGAGTGCGGTTCAGTGTCCTTGGTTTTGGGCCCCAACGCGTTGCAACGGCTTGGGTGGACGGTGCAACCTAACGTTCGAGTTGAGGCGGGACCGACGGCAAGACGCCAGCCTCGGGCCGGTGAAAATGCACCGTGTGCCACCGGCCCGGGGCTGGTGGCTTGCCGCTGGGCCTCGCCTCGAACGAATACGAAGGGACTTCCCCAGTCCACTGACGGTGTCGAGGCACCAAGATTGACGAGCGGAGAGTCAATCTGAAACCGGAAAGGGGAAGTCCATGAGCGAGATTACACGAGCACTGATTGCCCGGGTAGGGGTCGACCTAGCCAAGCGCGTGATTCAAGTTGACGCCGTCGATGCGATGGGCCGGCGCGTGGTGTCGCGGGCGCTCAAGCGCGAGCAGTTCAGCACCATGTCGGCTATGTTGAATGGGAGCAGTTTGAGCGCAATCAGCTGCGCTTGGAGAAGAACCGAACCAGCGCAGGGACGATGATTCCGGGAGGGGCGGTGCGCGAAGGGGCGGCGCTCTTACAGGGCTTGTTGATGTGCGGCAAGTGCGGGCGTCGACTCAGTGTGCGTTACAGCGGCACTGGTGGGATTTACCCGACCTACATATGTGGCTCACACCATCGCGAAGGGCGATCGACCAAGGACTGCATGAGCGTACGCTGCGATCCGCTGGATACGTCGGTTGCCGAGCAGGTGCTCGATGCCCTACAGCCGACTGAACTGGAACTTGCCGTGGGCGTGCTCGAGAATCTGGAGGGGCGCGACCAAGTCCTCATGCACCAATGGAAGATGCGTGTCGAGCGAGCCGAGTACGAAGCAGACTTGGCCGAGCGGCGGTACCGGGAGGCGGATCCCAGCAATCGTCTGGTCACCAGCACCGTCGAGCGTTGGTGGAACGAGGCCCTGCTGCGTGTGGAGGACCTCAAGCGCCAGTACATCGAGGTCCAACATCGCACGGCGCGGGTGGTCACCGCAGAACAGAGAGTGCAGGTGATGGCGCTCGCGCGCGAGTTGCCGCGGTTGTGGAACGCACCCAGCACCTCGGCCAAAGATCGAAAGCGAATGCTGCGCTTGCTGATCAAAGATATCACCGTGGAAAGATGCTCGGCACCCAAACAGGTGATGCTGCATATTCGGTGGCATGGCGGCGCGTGCAGCAATGTGCCAGTTGATGTACCTCTGCCTCTTGCTGATCGCGTACGCTGCGCGGAATCCACGGTGGCGCGCGTCACAACGCTTGCGCTCAATATGAGCGATGGCCAGATCGCTCGTCAGCTCAACCAGGATGGAATCACAAGCACTCAGGGCAAGGCGTTCAACGACTCGATGGTCAGATGGATTCGTTGGCGTCACGGGATCCCCGCGCCGATGCTCACGAAGCCCCAAGAGTCGACGCGTGCAACTGATGGCAAGGCGATCCCGCGTGAGCGTCAACATCTGACTGCGAAAGGTGCAGTATGAAAGCGACATCAAGAGCTGCGAGCAGCAAGGCGTGATGAGCCTGCATCGGGTGCGCGAAGGACTCAAGGAAGAACGCACCGCCTGTGTCAACCGCATTCGCGGCGTGCTGGCCGAATTCGGCCTGGTCTTCGCCAAGAGCCCCAAGGTGCTGCGCGCGGTGCTCAGCGACGTGATCGAAGACGCCGACAACGAGCTCAGTGGCCAAGCGCGGCTGGTGCTGCAATGCGCCTTCGCGCACTGGCGCGAACTCGATGCCCACCTGTTGTGGTGCGATCAGCAGGTGGGCCAACATGTGCGCAACACGCCGGCGGCCCAACGTGCGGCCAAGCTCATCGGCATCGGCGAGATTGGCGCCTCGGCATTCACCGCCAGCGTGGGAGACTTCAAGCAGTTCAAGAGTGGCGGGCAGTTCGGCGCATGGCTGGGCATCGTGCCGCGCCAGGATTCCAGCGGCGGCAAGATTCGCCTGGGGCGCATCACCAAGCGCGGCGACGACTACCTGCGCACGCTGCTCATCCAGGGTGCCAAGGCGGCGGTGATGAGCGCACCCAAGCGCGACGATCCGATCTCGCGCTGGCTGGTGCAGCTCAGCGCTCGCGTGGGCTGGCAGAAGGCCTGCGTGGCCATGGCCAACAAGAACGCGCGCATCCTGTGGGCGGTGATGACGCGCGAGGAAGGCTTCGATGCCAAGCACGTCAGCGTCAAGCCTGATGCAAAGCGGCCGGTGCATGAGCGAACCGCCGCAACGCCCGCGATGGCGACGCCTTGCCCGGCCTGAGCGCCACGCCATCCGATCAACCCGACAACACCGTACCGATTCCTTCCACCGACGACGTGCTATCGAAGATGCATTGACAGGTCAGACCGGCAGCCGGTGAACTCGACTAACCCTACGCGGCGGCAATCGCGCCCAACCCCGTGGAACGGAACGAATGGAGCCCGGCTGAGCGGTTCGTATCTGGGTCCGCACCGAAAGGTGCAACAAGGCCGTTTGTAGATGTGCAGTCGCGCTCACGGAAACTGACCCGCTTTCGCTCATCGGAAGTGACCCACCAAGTGCATGGCGACGTGTGGGGTTTGCCGCGTCGCTCTTGGTATTGATTGAACGCGGGCGTTTGACAATCGCAAACTCATCAACTACAAATATCCAATTGAGAAGTGCGGGCGGCACCAAGAGGTGTCTACGGTATGAACCCCTGTTGGCGCGCGCCAACGCGCGGCGCGCGCTGCGGCAAGGAAGATTCAAGAGGAGCGGACGTGTGCGCACTGCGCGCGCGCAGCACCACATTGGTGTCTGCTCACTGAAATTGACCCACCCCATCATTGTGGTCTTCGAGAGCTGACGTGCGATTCAGGGCGCGGGCTCAATGGGAGCAGCTCGCAGGGCGGGCGCCGCGCTCGGTGCTACAGGAGCCCGCCACGATCGCTGCGCTGCTTGTCCAGGGGTACCCCCGCCCGGCTACGCCGTGGCTCTGCAGCGGGCCCTGCACGGGCCCTTCCCTGGGGCAAGCCCCAGCCCCCGCGGCCTATGGCCGCAAAGCGTCAACAGGGGCAGGGCCTGCGCCATCTCGCCTGGCCGGCCGACGCCGCCGGTCATCAGCACTACTGATATTCCCTAAGCCAATCACCGACCGCCCACCGGCGCACTCACAAACAACTGCGCACTCGCTGGGTCAACTTCTGGTGAGCACAGGTGGGTCAGAAAACATGAGCGCCAAGGCAAGGCCGTTTGTAGATGTGCAGTCTGTTCTCTGTCGCACCGCAGCTTCATCGTCGCATGTCCTGAACACGAAACATCGAAATACCAAACAGCCAGCTTAGCAAGAGGAAATACAAGACAACTGCTTGACTCCGAGGGAAGTCCTTGTAGAGGGGTTAGGCCGCAGATGCATCGCGGAAGGCGCGCAATACAGAGTTGATTCGGGTTTGGTAGCCCGGACCCTGCGCTTTGAACCACTCGATGACATCTTGATCGACGCGCAGCGAAATGAGTTCCTTTGATGGAACCGGTTTCAGACCCCTGCGTACGATGCCGCGCACGACGTGGGCAGGGTCAAACTCTGGATGTTCGTCCGTGGCCGCCCCCTTTTTCGTGGACATGAGGCGACCCCAATCAGTCTTGGACTTCACTGAAGAAGCGGCGCGCTTCGCGACCGGTTGCTTTGCGGAAGGAAATGATGCGGATTTCATCGTCTGACTCTGTGTGTGCGACGGAGACTGGCACACCAGCCAGGAGCCCCAGTGTGATGAAGCGTTGCTCTCCGTATGCGAAGCGGTCATCCTCATAGGTAAACGTCAAGCCTTCGAAGACGCGGGGAGCGTCGATGAAGTCGAGGCCGCGTTCCTTCAGATTGATGCCGCGCTTGCGCTCGGACCAGGTGAAACGCATGCACAAGTGTAGCTACAGCGCGTGAGGCTGGCAAGGTGCGCGTTTTCTGCGGCCTAACCCGCCATGATGACGGTTCCTCGCCCCCGAGCCTTGTGGCGCGGCAGCACGTCGCCGAAGTCACGCAGCGTGCGGGCGTCGACCTGGTCGGTCTTGGCCAGCACACCCATGGACTTGGCGAAGTCGCGCGCCTGCCGCGGATTGACGCGTGCGACCGTGATGCCCGCACCCTGCAGTGCACACACCAGCCCGCGCTCGTAGCCCCCGGTGGCCTCGAGCACCACCAGGTCGACATCGTCTTCCTTGAATTTCGCGATCAACACGTCCCATCAAGCAACTCAAGCTCATCGGCAAGTGGCCCGCGTCCGACAGCGCGCCGGCTACCGCCAGCGCTTGACTCGCCGCTGAATTCGAGGGGTCGGGCTCAGCGGCCTTGGCAATCCTGCCACTCGGCGGGAGGGCTCAACTCGCCCTCAACGGGGTGGTCTTTCACGGTAACCGGTTAGGGGCACACGGACGCCGGGTCGTGCTTGCCGGCCAGGGCATGCGAGTCATATACTGTAGGCATGTAATGGGTATCCACTTAGCTCCAGCTGCGCTAGAGTTACTGGATGAATATCCAGCATACCGCAGCGCCTGTTGCAGGTAAAGACTGACTACCCGCGCAACTGGAGCGAATTCCTGGACTGGTTTGCCAGCGAAGAGGCCTGTTTGGGCTATCTGGAGAAGTTGCGCTGGCCAGGCGGCTTCGTTTGCCCGGCCTGCGGGGTCGCCGATGAGCCGTACCGATCGAGCCGATCTCGCCTCATGTGCCGCAGCTGCTCCCACCAAGGTTCGGTGACGGCTGGGACCATCTTCGACAAGACGCGCACACCGCTGCGGGTGTGGCTGGCGGCAGCCTGGTACGTGACCAACCAGAAGCTGGGTGTCAGTGCGCTGGGGTTGAAGCGCGTACTCGGGCTGGGCAGCTACGAGACGGCCTGGACGATGCTGCATCGCTTTCGCCGAGCCATGGTGCGCCCGGAGCGCGAACTGCTCAAGGGCGAGGTGGAAGTCGACGAGACCTACCTGGCCATCTCCGATCGCGACAAACCGTTGTCCAGCGAGGGACGCAAGAGCAAGACGAACAAGATCCTGGTGGCCATCGCCGTGGAAATTCTCCAGCCCAAGGGTTTCGCTCGGATTCGCTTGCGCCGCATCGACAACGACTCCGATGCCTGCGTGGTGCCGTTCGTGCAGGACAACATAGAGCGCGGTGCGCGGGTGCTAACCGACGGCTCGGCAGCTTACCGCTCGCTGAGCAAGATCGGCTTCGAGCACAACCGCCAAGTCATGCTCGGCGCCGAGTCACCGGCCCACGTCACGATGCCCGGCGTGCACCGGGTGGCATCCCTGGTCAAGCGCTGGATCCTGGGTACGCATCATGGCTCGGTGCAGCCCGGACACCTCGACGCCTACCTCGACGAGTTCGTCTTCCGCTTCAACCGGCGTACTTCCACCTCGCGCGGCATGTTGTTCTACCGGCTGATGCAGCAGGCCGTCGTGACCGGACCAGTGACGTACCACAGCGTCGTCAAGGGCTTGCCTTCACCGCCTCCGAGCGAGTAGCATCTACTGGATGGACATCCAGTACATTGGCTCTTAGTGGAGCTAAGTGGATACCCCTTAGGCATGTACAGTACATCGCCGCCCGCTTCCAGTGCGTCGTCGCCTGGCGTGGCGGCACTTGCGCCGCCGGATGCCTTGGCGGCGCCGCAGCGGCGCCTGCTCGATCAGTTGCGCGGGCAACTGCGCTATCTGCACTACAGCCTGCGCACCGAGGAGGCCTACGGCCACTGGGTGCGCGCCTTCGTCCGCTGGTCGGGTCTGCGCCATCCGCAGCAGATGGGCGCTGCCGAGGTGCGGTCCTTTCTGGCCTGGCTGGCTACCGAGCGGCGGGTGTCGGTGTCCACGCACCGGCAGGCGCTGGCCGCCTTGCTCTTTCTGTACCAGAAGGTGTTCGGCCTGCAGTTGCCCTGGATGCAGGAAATTGATCGCCCGCAGCGCAAGCCGCGCTTGCCGGTGGTGCTGTCGGTGGCCGAGGTGCGCGCCGTGCTGGCCTTGCTCGATGGCGCGCATGCCGTGCTGGGCCGGTGGCTCTATGGCACCGGCATGCGCATCACCGAGGCCCTGCAGCTGCGCGCGAAGGACGTCGACTTCGAACGCGCCGTCATCGTCGTGCGCTGCGGCAAGGGCGGCAAGGACCGTGTCGTCATGCTGCCGGCATCGCTGGCGCCGGCGCTGAAGACGCAGTTGCGCCGTGCCCACGGCTTGTGGCTGGGCGATGCCCGCAATGGCCGCGGTGGCGTGCAGATGCCCGACGCGCTCGCGCGCAAGTACCCGCGCGCCGGCGCTTCATGGCCGTGGTTCGGGGCCTTCCCGCAGGGCACGCTATCGGTCGACCCGCGCAGCGGCGTCGAGCGCCGCACCCTCTCTACGACCAGACCTTCCAGCGCGCCTTCCGGCAGGCGGTGCTGGCCGCCGGCATCACCCGCCCGGCCACGCCGCACACGCTGCGCCATGCTTTCGCCACGCACCTGCTGCAGTCGGGCACCGATATCCGCACGGTGCAGAAGCTGCTGGGCCACAGCGACGTGAGCACGACGATGATCTACACGCACGTGCTCGAAGTCGCCGGCGAGGCGGTGCGCAGCCCGCTCGATGCGTTGCAGGCCCCCTGATGCCGCCGGCCCATGCTCCCCGCCTACGCCGAGCTGCACTGCCGCAGCAACTTCAGCTTCCTGAGCGGTGCCTCGCACCCTGAAGAGCTGGTCGAGCGTGCGCAGGCGCTGGGCTACTCGGCGCTGGCGATCACCGACGAATGCTCCCTGGCCGGCGTGGTGCGCGCGCATGTCGAGGCCAAGCGCAGCGGCCTGCACCTGATCGTGGGTGCCGAGATGCAGCTCACGCATCCGGTGGCCAAGGACAAGGGCGAGCGCGTGGCCGAGCCGGGCTGCGGCCCGCGCCTGGTGCTGCTGGCGCAGTCGCGGCGCGGCTACGGCAACCTGTCGCAGTGGATCACGGTGGCGCGGCGCCGCGCGGCCAAGGGCAGCTACCTGGCGCACGCCGCCGATGTCGAAGGCCGCGTGCCGCATGCGCCTTACCTGGCCGGGCTGCCGGGCTGCATCGCGCTGCTGCTGCCCGCCGATGCGCAGAGTTTCGAAACCGTGTTCGCCCATGCCATGTGGCTGAAGACCTGGTTCGGCGCCGATCGGGCCTTCGTCTCGGTGCAGTGGCACCACGGCACGCACGACGCTGCGCGCCTCGATGTGCTGCAGCGTGTGGGGCAGGCCAGCGGCCTGGCGCTGGTGGCCAGCGGCGGCGTGCTGATGCACGCGCGTTCGCGCAAGCCGCTGCAGGACGTGCTCAGCGCCACGCGGCTGAAGCGGCCGGTGTCGGCGTGCGGGCTGGCACTGCAGGCCAACGGCGAGGCGCACCTGCGTTCGCGTGCGCGGCTGGCATCGCTGTTCCGCCGCGAATGGCTCGATGCCACGCTGCACATCGCCGGGCAGTGTGCGTTCTCGCTGGACGAGCTGCGCTACGAGTATCCCGAAGAGATCGTGCCCGCCGGCCACACGCCGACGAGCTGGCTGCGCAGGCTCAGTGAACAGGGCGTGCAGCGGCGCTTCCCGCACGGCATGCCATCGCGGCACCGTGCCACGCTGGAAGAAGAACTGAAGCTGATCGAGCTGCTGAAGTACGAGCCGTATTTCCTCACCGTCGCCGACATCGTGCACTGGGCGCGCGCCCAAGGCATCCTGTGCCAGGGCCGTGGCAGCGCGGCCAATTCACTGGTCTGTTATTGCCTGGGCGTGACCGAGGTCGATCCGCAGCGTGCCACCTTGCTGTTCGGCCGCTTCATCAGCGCCGAGCGCAACGAGCCGCCCGACATTGACATCGATTTCGAGCACCAGCGGCGCGAAGAGGTCATCCAGTACATCTACAGGAAGTACGGCCGGCATCGCGCCGCGCTCACCGGCGTGGTCATCAGCTACCGGCCGCGCTCGGCACTGCGCGACGTGGGTCGCGCGCTGGGCATCGACCTGGATCGCATCGACGCGGTGTCGAAATCGACCCAATGGTTCGACGGCCGCAAGGTCAGCCCCGAGCGCTTGAGCGAGAACGGCTTCGACCCCGCGGCGCCGCTGTGCAGGCTGTGGGTCGAGCTGACGCAGACGCTCATCGGCTTCCCGCGCCACCTGAGCCAGCACCCCGGTGGCTTCGTCATCGCGCGCGACGACCTGGCCAGGCTGGTGCCGGTGGAAAACGCCGCGATGGCCGAGCGCAGCGTGATCCAGTGGGACAAGGACGATCTCGACGTGCTCGGGCTGATCAAGGTGGACATCCTGGCGCTGGGCATGCTGAGCGCGCTGCAGCGTTCGCTGCGCTTCATCGGCGACAAGCTGCGGCGCCCGTTCGAGATGGGCCATATCCCCGATGGCGATACGCCGACCTTCGACATGGTCTGCGCCGCCGACACCGTGGGCGTGTTCCAGATCGAAAGCCGTGCGCAGATGAGCATGCTGCCGCGGCTGCAACCGCGCAATTACTACGACCTGGTGGTCGAGGTGGCGATCGTGCGGCCCGGCCCCATTCAAGGCGGCATGGTGCACCCGTACCTGCGCAACCGCAGCCTTAGCGACGCGCAGATCGACTGCCCCGAGGAACTGAAGCCCGCGCTGATGCGCACCAAGGGCGTGCCTATCTTCCAGGAGCAGGTGATGCAGATCGCCATGCTCGCTGCCGACTTCACGGCCGGCGAGGCCGATGCGCTGCGCCGCGCGATGGCGGCGTGGAAGCGCAAGGGCGGCCTGGGTCCCTTCCACGAACGGCTGGTCGGGCGCATGGTGGAGAAGGGCTACGCGCGCGACTATGCCGAGCGCATCTTCAAGCAGATCGAGGGCTTCGGCGAATACGGCTTCCCCGAAAGCCACGCCGCCAGCTTCGCGCTGCTGGTGTATGCCAGCGCGTGGATCAAGTGCCACCACCCGGATGCCTTCCTGGCCGCGCTGCTCAACAGCCAGCCGATGGGCTTCTATGCGCCGGCGCAGCTGGTGCGCGACGCGCGTGCGCATGGCGTCACGGTGCTGCCGGTGGACGTGATGTCGAGCGACTGGCACAGCCTGCTCGAGCCCGCGCAGGGGGAGGCGTTGTGGCCGGTGCGGTTGGGATTCGATCGCATCGGCGGCTTCCCGCACGACGCCGCCGAGCGGCTGCTGGCCGCGCGCGCCGCAGCGCCCTTTGCCGGCCCGGAGGATCTGGCGCGCCGGGCTCGACTCGACGCCGGCCAGCTGGCGTTGCTGGCCCGGGCCGACGCACTGCGTTCAATCACCGGCCACCGCCATCAGGCGGCCTGGGCGGTGGCCGGGGTGGACACGCGCGCCACGCCGCTGCTGAAAGTCACGCGCACGCACGAAGCGCCGGCCACGCTGGCCGCGCCAGGCGCGGCCGAGACGATGCTGGCCGACTACCGCGCCACCGGCCTGTCGCTCGTGCATCACCCGCTGTCGCTGCTGCGCCAGCGACTCGAAGCTTTCAAGGTGCAGCCGGCCAGCGTGCTGCGCGGTTGTCGCTCGGGCCGACTGGCGCGCGCCAGTGGCCTGGTCACGCACCGCCAGCGGCCGGAGACGGCCAAGGGCGTGGTCTTCGTGACCTTGGAAGACGAGACCGGCACGGTCAACATCATCGTCTGGCCCGACGTGGCCGAAGCCCAGCGCAAGCCGCTGCTGGGCAGCACGCTGCTCACGGTGTATGGCGTGTGGCAGCGTGAAGGCGAGGGCGAGCGTGCGGTGATGCACCTGATCGCGCGCAAGCTGGTGGACCACTCGGCGCTGCTGCAAGGCCTGGTCACGCACAGCCGCAACTTCCGTTGAGCACGGCGGGCGATGCGCTCGCGACCGATGCAACCCCTTACATGGCTTGCCTGCAGCCTGCGAAAATCGGCTCATGCAGATTCAGATCACCACCCAGGCCGTGACGCCGGCCATCCGCGAATGGATCCTCGCCCAGGCGGCCGCGGGCTGCATCGTCGAGGACATGCACAAGTCGATGCTGGCCAGCGGCTGGGACGACGCCGTGGCGCGTGCCGCGCTGGCGCAGACGCTGCGTCTGCCCGAGGCGGGCCCGCCGGCGCTGCCGGTGGCCGAGCCCGAGCCGGCCGCGGCGGTGCCGGTGCCCGGGCCCGAGCTCGGCGCCTCGTCGTCGCTGCTGCAGCTGCCCGACCGCGAGGTGCAGGTGCTGTTCACGTTGCGGCAGGCGCGCGTGGTGCTGTTCGGCGGCTTGCTGTCGGACGAGGAATGCGATGCGCTGATGGCGCTGTCGGCGCCGCGCCTGGCACGCTCCGAAACCGTCGATCACCACACCGGCGGCAGCGAGGTCAACGCCGCACGCACCAGCGACGGCATGTTCTTCGAGCGCGGTGAAGCGGCGTTGATCCAGCGCATCGAACGGCGTGTCGCGGCGCTGCTGCATTGGCCGGTGGAGCGTGGCGAGGGCCTGCAGATCCTGCGCTACCGCCCCGGTGCGCAGTACCGGCCGCATTTCGACTACTTCGACCCCGCACAGCCCGGCACCGCGGCGGTGCTGCGGCGCGGCGGGCAGCGCGTGGGCACCTTGCTGATGTACCTGAACACGCCGCTGCGCGGCGGCGCGACGATCTTCCCCGACCTGGACCTCGAAGTCGCGCCGATCAAGGGTCATGCGCTGTTCTTCAGCTATGACCGGCCCGATGCCAGCACCGGCACGCTGCATGGCGGCGCGCCGGTCATCGACGGCGAAAAATGGGTCGCCACCAAGTGGCTGCGCGAGGGCGTGTTCAGCTGATCTTCGCCGCGGTGGCCTTCAGCCGCCCAGGTCCTGCAGTTCCGCCGATTCGACGATGCGCACGCCGGGCCGCGCTTCGCGCAGCGCCGCCAGCAGGCCCTTGGCGACGCAGCGCGCCTGGATCGGCCGCACCGATTTCGGGATCAGCCCGGCGAAGGGCGCGGTCAGGCGCAGCGCCCACTGTTCGCCGCTGCGCATCGGCTGGCCGGTGGTCTCGCGGTCGCCCGCCAGCAGCGACGGCCGCGCGATGACCACGCTGTCGAAGCCCAGGCCGGCCACGGCGGCTTCCATCTCGCCCTTGACGCGGTTGTAGAAGGTGGCCGAACGCGTGCTCGCGCCCAGCGCCGAGACCACCGCGAAGCGCTTCGCGCCGGCCGCCCGGGCGGCGCGGGCGAAGGCCAGCACGGCATCGAAATCCACCGCGCGGAAGGCGGCCTGCGACCCGGCCGTCTTGATGGTGGTGCCCAGGCAGCAGCAGGCCTCCTCGGCGGCGGGCAACGCCGGCAGCGCAGCGAAGTCGACGACATGCCAGACGGCCCGCGCATCGGCATCGGCGGGCTTGCGGCGCACGATCTGGTGCAGCCCTGCGCGGGGCCGGCCCTCCAGCAGCAGCCGGGCCAGCTCGCGTCCAACCAGGCCGGTGCCGCCGGCCAGCAGGATGCTCGGTTTCCTTTCGCGGCCCATGCCGGACTCTACCCGCCCGGGCGCTTCGCGCACCGCGTTTTCAGCAGCTTGTGGCGCTGCCATGCGGTGTCTAGACTCGCGCGCATGCAAGCCGAACTGAACCAACTGCTGACCCGCACCGGGCCCGGCACCGACGGCGGCGCGCTGCTGCGTCACTACTGGCAGCCGGTGGCGCTGCTCGATGAATTCGACCCGCGCCTGGACCCACGCATGGCCGATCGGCCGCTGAAGGCCGTGCGCCTGCTCGGCCAGGATTTGCTGCTGTGGCGCGACGCGGCCGGCCGCTACAGCCTGCTCGACCGCGATTGCCCGCATCGCGGCGCCGACCTGGCCTATGCCCGCCACGAAGGCGACGGCGTGCGCTGCCCCTTCCACGGCTGGAAGTTCGACGCCGCCGGCACCTGCCTGGAAACACCGGGCGAACCCAAGGGCTCGACGCTGTGCCGCCATGTGCGCCAGCGCAGCTACCCGGTGCTGCAGCAATCGGGCGTGCTGTTTGCGTGGCTCGGGCCAGAAGGCGGCACACCGCCGGCGCTGCCGCGGCTGGATTGCTTCGTCGCGCCGCCGAGCCACAGCTTCGCGTTCAAGGGGCTGTGGCACTGCAACTGGCTGCAGGCCTTCGAGGTCGGCATCGACCCGGCGCATCCGTCGTTCCTGCATCGCTATCTGCGGGACGAGGCGCTGGACACGGCCGAGCAGGACAGGTCGGGCAAGCAGTTCCGCGCCGCCAGCGTCGGCGATGTCGCCGGCCAGCGCTGGCCGATGACGCGCGTGATGCGCGAGTTCTGCTCGCCCGAGATCCGCATCGAGACACCGCGCGACGGCGTGATGCGCCTGATCACGCTGCGCGCCATGAACGATGCGCTGATGCATGTGCGCATCACGCATGCTTTGTTCCCGCACACCTTCGTCATTCCGCTGTCGCCGACCTTGACGATCACGCAGCTGCACGTGCCGGTGGACGACACGCGCACCTACTGGTACAGCTTCTTCACCAGCTTCGATGCGGCGCTGGACCATGAAGCGATGCGCGCGCAACGGCTGCAAGGCGTGAGCCTGCCCGACTACCTGCCGCGCATGGGCCGGTACAACGACTGGGGTTTCGACGCCGAGCAGCAGCGCACGCGCACCTTCCTCGGCATGGGCGAGGACGACATCAATCGCCACGACCAATGGGCGGTGGAGAGCATGGGCGCGATCCAGGACCGCACACGCGAGCACCTGGGCACGACCGACAAGGCGATCATGGCGAACCGGCGCGTGCTGCGCCAGGCCATCGACACCGTGCGTGCCGGCGGCAAGCCGCCGCTGGCGCTGGACGCGGCGGCGGCCGAAGCGCTGCATGGCCCGGACACCATCGATTGCATCGCGCCGGCCGGTGACTGGCAGCGTTTCGCCGACGATGCGATGCGTGCCAAGCGCGCCGGCGCCGCCTGGCTGCACGACACGACCGAGGCGGTTGCGTGACCAGCCTGGCGGCGCGCTGCGGGCTCGACAGCGACGCCCGGCGCCACGATGGCGCGCGGCTGCTGCAAGAGCTGGCGGCTCGCGGCATCGAGCGTGTGCGCATCGGCTGGTGCGACCTGCACGGCGCGCTGCGCGGCAAGACCTTGATGCTGCCGGCGCTGGCCGATGCGCTGGACGACGGCATCGGCATGGTCAGCACGCTGATGCTGAAGGACACCTCCGACCGCACCGCCTACAAGGTGTTCGAGCCGGGCCTGGCCGAGCGGCTGCCCGGTTTCGGCATGGCCAACAACCTGCTGCTGTTGCCCGACGCGGCGAGTTTCGTTGCCTTGCCTTGGGCCCCAGGCACCGGCTGGCTGCGTGCGATGCCGTACTTTGCCGATGGCAACCCCGTGGCGCTCGATGCACGGCAGGTGTTGCTCGACGCGCTGGCGCGGCTGGCGGCGGCCGGTTACGGCCTGCGCTGCGGGCTGGAAGTCGAATTCCACGTCTATCGCATCGACGCCGAGCCGCTGGACCCGGCCGCCGCGGCCTGGCCCGGTGCGCCGCCAGCGGTATCGATGCTGCACCCCGGCTACAACCTGCTGGCCGAAGCCTGGGCCGACCGTTGCGACGCGCCGCTGCGCATCGTGCAAGACACGGCCGTGGGCTTGGGGTTGCCGCTGCGCTCGCTGGAGATCGAACTCGGGCCGAGCCAGTTCGAGGCGGTGTTCGATGTCACCGATGCGCTCACCGCCGCCGACCAGATGGTGCAGTTCCGCAACGGCGTGGCGCAGGCGCTGCGGCGCGCCGGCTACCTGTGCAGCTTCATGTGCCGCCCGCCCTTTGCCAACGTCATGTCCAGCGGCTGGCATCTGCACCAGTCGCTGGTGGATGCGGCCGGTGGCAGCAACCTTTTCATGCGCGAGCGGCCTGCGGCAGATGCCTCGCCAAGCTATGCGGCCAGCGTGTTGTCCGACCTGGGCGGCCACTGGCTGGCCGGGCTGCTGGCGCATGCCGGCGGCGGCAGCGCCTTTGCCACGCCGACGATCAACGGCTACGGCCGCTACGGCATCAACGCGCTGGCGCCGCGCGCCGTGCTGTGGGGCCGCGACAACCGCGGTGCCATGCTGCGCGTGCTGGGCGCAGCGGGCGACGCCACCACGCGCATCGAAAACCGCAGCGGCGAGCCGATGGCCAACCCCTACCTGTATGTCGCGGCGCAGGTGCATGCCGGCCTGGATGGTTTGCGGCGCCAGCTGCTGCCGCCGCCGGCCACGGAATCGCCCTACGCCAGCAGTGACAGCCTGCTGCCCGGCAACCTGTCGGATGCACTCGGGGCGTTGGCCCAGGACGCGGCGCTGTGCGGCGGATTCGGCCCTGCCTTCGTCGAACACTACCTGCAGGTCAAGCGCCAGGAAGTGCAGCGCTTCGATGCCGCCCAGGACAAGGGCGACTGGCAGGCGCGGGAATACTTCAGCCGCTTCTGACCTGCATCGGAAAAGTCCTTGAAAGTGCTCGACCTGCTGGCCCGCACCTGTGCCCTGCTTGGCGGTGCGCTGCTCACCGTCATCACTTTCATGGTCTGCGCCAGCCTGGTCGGGCGCAACACCAACGGTTGGACGCTGGTCGGCGATTTCGAGCTCACGGCCTCGGCCGCGGGCGCGGCCATCGCGCTGTTCATGCCGCTGGCGCAGATGCGCGGCAACCACATCATCGTCGACTTCTTCACCATGAAGGCTCCTGCCGGCGCGAAGCATGCGATGGACCGTCTCGGCACGCTGTTGCTGGGCGCGGTGATGGCGCTGCTGGCCTGGCGCAGCGCGGTCGGCGGCTTGAGCGCCTGGGACAGTGGCTCGGGCTCGATGATGCTGGGCTTCCCGGAATGGATCGTCTATTGCGGCATCGTGCCGCCGCTGGCATTGAGCGCGTTCATCGCCTTCGCGCAGGCGCTCAGTGGCGAGTTGCCGGAAGCCCGGGCATGAGTCGCGCACGGCCGCCCGAAGGGGCTCATTCCCGCTTGGCGGGACGGCGCGCAGCGCCTAGGGTGCACCCATGAGTCCGGTGGCGCTGACGCTCGCGATGTTCGCGCTGATGCTCGTGCTGATGGCCGTGCGCGTGCCCATCGCCGTGTCGATGTTCATTGCCGGCGCCATCGGCTATGTCGTGCAGGCCGGCTGGGCGCCGCTGGCCAGCTTTCTCAACACCCAGGCCTTCGCACGCTTTGCCAGCTTCGACCTGAGCGTCATCCCGCTGTTCATCCTGATGGGCAATTTCGCCACGCAGGGCGGTCTGTCGCGCGCGCTGTTCGAATGTGCCGCGGCGGTGATGGCGCGTTTCCGCGGCGGGCTGGCGATGGCCGCGGTGGTGGCCAGCGCCGCTTTCGGTGCGATCTGCGGCTCGTCGGTGGCCACCGCGGCCACCATCACCCAGGTGGCGTTGCCGGAGCTCAAGCGCCATGGCTATTCGGGCCGGCTGGCCACCGGCACGCTGGCTTCGGGCGGCACGCTGGGCATCCTGATCCCGCCATCGGTGCCATTGGTCGTCTACGCCATCCTGACCGAGCAGAACATCGCCAAGCTGTTTGCCGCGGCAATGGTGCCGGGGCTGATCGCGATGGTCGGTTATGTGCTGGCCATCGCGATCTACGTGCGGCTGTTCCGCGGCCACGCGCCCGAGCACGATGCCGACGACATGCCGCGGCTGAGCTGGGCGATGCTGGCCGGCGTGTTGCCGATCGCGCTGATCTTCGCGCTCGTCTTCGGTGGCATCTACGGCGGCCTGTTCTCGCCCACCGAAGGCGCCGGCGTCGGTGCGGCCGCCACCTTCGTGGCCGCCTTGGCGCGGCGCGAACTGAGCTGGGCCAAGCTCGCAGCGCAGCTTCTACGCGACGGCCGCCGCCGTCGGCGATGATCTTCCTGATCTTCCTTGGCGCCGACTTGATGAACGCGCGCTGGCACTGACCCAGGTGCCCGAATCAGCTGGCCGCGCTGGTGCGGCGCTGGGGCCTGTCGCCGCACGCGGTGGTGGGCGCGATCCTGGTGTTCTATCTGATGCCGGTGCGGTGATGGACGAGCTGTCGGTGATCCTGCTGACGGTTCCGATCTTCTTTCCGATGGTCATCGGCCTGGACTTCGGCATGGCGCAGGGAGTCGTGGCCATCTGGTTCGGCATCATGGTGCTGATGACGGTGGGCTTCGGCCTGCTGTCGCCGCCGGTGGGCCTGAACGTCTATGTCGTCAACGGCATGGCGCGCGACGTGCCGATCGGCGAGAGCTACCGCGGCGTGGTGCCGTTCCTGATCAGCGACGTGCTGCGCACGCTGCTGCTGCTTTTCTTTCCGCCGCTGTCGCTGTGGCTGGTGCAGTACGTCGGCCTGAGGGTAAACCGGGACCGTGCCGTCCAGCGCGCTGCCGTTAGCTTTGCGCGGTTCCTTCAAACGAAAGGAGATCGCATCATGAAACGACGTTCCTTCGTCCAGGGCGCCGCCGCCGCGGCGCTGGGCGTGCCGCACCTGGCCGGGCTGGCCCAGCAGACGGTGACGCTGAAGTTCCACACCTTCATGGCGCCGATGTCCAACGTCTGGCTGCTGATGCACAAGCCGTGGATGGAAAAGGTGGAGAAGGAGTCCGGCGGGCGCATCAAGTTCGAGGCCTACCCGGCCATGCAGCTCGGCGGCACGCCGGTGCAGCTGTACGACCAGGCGCGCGACGGCGTCGTCGACATCGTCTGGACGCTGCCGCGGCAGCACGGCCGGGCGCTTCCCGCGCATCGAGGTCTTCGAGCTGCCGTTCATCGATGAACAACGCCGAGGCCACGTCGAAGGCCTACTGGGAGTACTTCCAGACGCAGTGCCCCGACGAGTTCAAGGAGACGCATGTGCTGGCGCTGCACGTGCACGGCCCCGGCATGTTCCACATCGGCGAAGAAGCTCGTCGAAGACGCCCGCCGACCTGCGCGGCATGAAGGTGCGCGGCCCGACGCGCCAGGTGACCAAGCTGCTCGGCGCGCTCGGCGCGACGCCGGTGGGCATGCCGTTGCCGCAGCATCCCCGACGCGCTGTCCAAGGGCACGATCGACGGCTGCGTGATCCCCTGGGAAGTGGTGCCGTCGGTCAAGGTGCAACGAGCTGTGCAAGTTCCACAGCGAGTTCGACAGCAAGCCGGCCCGGCGCTGTACACCACGACCTTCGTGATGGCGATGAACAAGCCGAAGTACGACTCGCTGGCGCCCGACCTGAAGAAGGTGATCGACGCCAACTCGGGCCTGGCCACCTCGGCCTGGCTGGGCAAGACGCAGCAGGGCAACGACGCGCTCGGCCGCAAGGTCGCGGTCGAGACCGCGGCAACACGATCTACACCTTCACCTCGGCCGAGCGCGCAGGAGTTCATCAAGCTGTCGGCGGCGATCGACGACGAATGGGTGGCCGACATGGACAAGCGCGGCTTCAAGGGCAGGGAACTGCTGGCCGCGGCGAAGAGCCTGATCGCGAAAAACGCATGATCCCTGACTTTGCCGCGTACGAAGCCGAAATGCTGCGCGCCGGCTTCGACGAGGTGCTGGTGCGCCACTGGCCACCCGGCTACGCGATGGGCGAGCACGCGCACGCGTATGCCGTCAAGGCGCTGGTGGTGCAGGGCGACCTGTGGGTCAAAGGCGCACGCAAGCTGCAGCGCTGCGCTGTCGGCGAGTCCTTCGAACTCGACGCCGGCGAACTGCACAGCGAAGCCAGCGGCGCGTTGGGTGCCACCTTCTGGGTGGCCAAACGCGAGCCGGCGGCCGGCTGAGCCTGGGCGTCGCGGCTATCCCGCGGCGCCCGCGCCGGCGAGGTAGCGCGCCGCCAGCGTCCGCAGCGCCGCCGGGCTCAGGCCGAGGCGTTGCTCGAGATAGCGCTCGATGCCGCCGTGGTCGTTGTCCACGGCGTCCAGTGCGGCCTGCAGAAAGCCTTCTTCCACGCGCCACAGCACTGCCAGCGCGTCGCGTGGTGTCTGCGTCGACGGCAGTTCAGGACGGCGATACAAGCCGTTGCTGAGCAGGTAGTCCTGCATCACCACGTCGCGCGGCACGCCGAGGGCGAGCAGGATCAGCGCCGCGGCAAAGCCGGTTCGATCCTTGCCGGCGGTGCAATGGAAGACGGCGGGCGTGTCTTCCTGCAGCAGCCGCTCGAAGAGTTCGGCGAAGCGATGCGCCTGGTCGTTGACCAGCGTGCGGTACAGCTCGTGCATCAGCCTTGTCGCCGCTGCGGCATCGAGCCGTTCGCCGGCGGCGAGCATGTCCTGCATTCGCTGCACCACGCTCGGCTCGATGGCCAGCGAATGCTGCGCCAGGCCGGGCAGCTCATAGGTCACGGCGGCGCGCTCGTCCACGCCGCGGAAGTCGAAGGCGCGCCTGATGCCCAGCTGCTGCAGCAGGTCGCGGTCGGCATGGCTCAGGTCGGCCAGATGGGCGCTGCGGAAGAGCCGGCGCCAGCGCACCGGGCGGCCGCCATGGCCCGGGTAGCCACCCAGGTCGCGGAAATTGCTGGCGCCCTGCAGCGGCAGCACACGCGGTTCGTCGGCGGCCATGCCGTGCTCAGCGGCGCCCGCTGGAGGCACGTGCGCCGCCGGGCCGCGGGCCGTCGCGGCGAGGGCGCTGCCCACCGCCACCACCACCCGCACGACGTCCATCGCCCTGGCGTCCACCGCCCCCGCCGCCGCTGTTGCGGCGCGTGCCGCCGACGCCGATGGTCATGCGGCCCAGCACGATCGGCTCGGCTTTCTCGTGCGGATCGGCGGCTCGAAGCCGGGCACCAGCTCGCGCGGGATCGCGGCGCTTGATGAGCCGTTCGATGTCGCGCAGGAACATGTCCTCGTCCACGCACACCAGCGAGATCGCCTCGCCGCTGGCGCCGGCGCGGCCGGTGCGGCCGATGCGGTGCACGTAGTCCTCGGGCACGTTCGGCAGCTCGAAGTTGACGACATGCGGCAGCTGGTCGATGTCGATGCCGCGCGCGGCGATGTCGGTGGCCACCAGCACCTGCAGCTCGCCGGCCTTGAAGTCGGCCAGCGCCTTGGTGCGCGCGGTCTGGCTCTTGTTGCCGTGGATCGCCATCGCGCTGATGCCCTGGTCGTTGAGGTAGTCGGTGAGCCGGTTGGCGCCGTGCTTCATGCGCGTGAACACCAGCACCTGGTGCCAGTCGCCCTGCTTGATCAGGTGCGCCAGCAGCTCCTTCTTGCGCTCGCGCGCCACCGGGTGCACCTTCTGGGCGATCGGGTCGGCAGTCGGCGTTGCGCCGCGCCACCTCGATCAGCGCCGGCTTGTTCAGCAAGCGGTCGGCCAGGTCCTTGATCTCGTCGCTGAAGGTGGCCGAGAACAGCAGGCTCTGCTTCTTCGTCGGCAGCGACAGCCAGCACCTTCTTGATGTCGTGGATGAAGCCCATGTCGAGCATGCGGTCGGCCTCGTCGAGCACGAAGATCTCGATCTGGCTCAGATCGAGCGTGCGCTGTCCGTGGTGGTCGAGCAGGCGGCCGGGCGTGGCGACCAGGATGTCGACGCCGCGCCGCAGCTTGTCGATCTGCGGTTGCATGCCGACGCCGCCGAACATCACCATGCTGGACAGGCGGCTGTACTTGCCGTAGACGCGCACGCTTTCTTCGACCTGCGCGGCCAGCTCGCGCGTCGGCGTCAGGATCAGCGCGCGGATCGGCACGCGGCCACGCGCGTCCTTGCACCGGCGCCTTGGCCATCAGCCGCTGCAGCATCGGCAGCGTGAAGCCGGCGGTCTTGCCGGTGCCGGTCTGCGCGCCGGCCAGCAGGTCGCCGCCACCGAGCACTGCGGAATGGCCTGCGCCTGGATCGGCGTGGGCACGTCGTAGCCGTGTTCATGAACGGCGCGCAACAGAGGCTCGGCCAGGCCGAGTTCATCGAATTTCATTGTTGTGATTGCGGCTCTGGATGAGCCATGTTCGCGGCCATCGGCGACCCGTTGCGGGCGCACCAGTCTGAAGGCGCGAGGGCGAGAGAAGCGTCGGAATCGACCGCGCCGCGTTGACTGGGAGTCGCGGCGCAAGCGCTGATTCTAACGGCCTTGGCTTGCGCGCGCCGTTTGCCCTACGCCACCTCGATTTCGAGCAATACCGGCAACTCGCTGCGCAGTGCCTTGGGCAGCGCTTCGTGCAGCGCAGCGGCATCGGCGATGTGCCACGCCGCCACGCCCTGGCCGGCGGCCAGCGCGCAAAAGTCCAGGTCGGGCAGATCGCTGCCCTGGACGCGCTCTCCCGGCGCGAAGCCGAAGCGCGGCGCGAAGTCCTGCAGCGCCGCGTAGCGCCTGTTCTTCAGGATCAGGATGGCCATCGGCAGCTTCGCCTGGGCAGCATTCCACAGCGCCTGGATGGCGTACATCGCCGAGCCGTCGCCGATCAGCGCGATGATCCGCTGGTCTGGCCGCGCCAGCGCCACGCCGACGGCGGCCGGCAGGCCGAAGCCCAGGCCGCCGCTGCACATCTCGTGGAAGGTCTCGGCGTGGTGGATCGGCAGGTACTCGTGCATCACCGGGCGGGCGCTCGGCGCCTCCTCGACGATGACGCTGCCAGGGTCGCGCACCTCGGCCAGCGTCTGCAGCACATAGGCCACCGACAGCCGTTCACCGTCGCGCGGCGGCGCGGCGCGCGGTGGCGGTCGGCGCGGCGCCGGCAGCGCCCGCGCAGGGGGCTTCGACCGCGCCAGCAGGTCCGCCAGCCCCAGGCCGATGCTGCACAGCGCCGCCGTGCCCTCGGGTGCCCAGGCGGCGATGGCCGGGTCGTCGATCAGCTGCGCCGCGCGCGTGCCCTGCGGCAGATGCGGGCCCTGGCCTTCGACGTGGTAGGTGAACAGCGGCGCACCGATCACCAGCACATGGTCGTGCCCGGCCAGTGTTTCGACGATGCGCTCGCGCATGGGCGGCAGGTAGCCGGCGAACAGCGGGTGCGCATTGGGAAAGCCGCAGCGGCCCGACATCGGCGCATGGAACACGCGTGCGTTGTGCATCTCGGCGAGCTGCACGGTGGCGTCCCAGGCGCCGTCGCGGTCGATGGCCGCGCCGACGACGAAGGCCGGGCGTGCGGCGGCGTTCAACGCAGCGGCGATTTCGTTGATCAGCGCCGGCTCGGGACGCAGTGCGCTGCTCACGCGGCGCGACGCCACCGCGGTGGCCGGCAGGCCCCAATCGTCGGCCGGCACCGACACCAGCACCGGCCCGCGCGGCGGCATCATCGCCAGGTGGTAAGCACGCGCGATGGCCAGCGGCACGTCGGCGGCGCGCGCCGGCTCCACCGCCCATTTGACATAGGGCTGCGGCAGCTCGGTGGCGCGGGCCGAGCCAAGGAAGGGGTCGAAGGGCAGGATCGAACGCGCCTGCTGCCCGGCGGTGATGACCAACGGCGTGCGATTCTTGAATGCCGTGAAGATCGCACCCATCGCATGGCCGACGCCGACGGCCGAATGCAGGTTGACGAAGGCGGCGTTGCGCGTGGCCTGTGCAAAGCCGTCGGCCATGCCGATGACCACCGATTCCTGCAACCCCAGCACGTAGCGGAAGTCGGCCGGGAAGTCGAGGAACAGCGGCAGCTCGGTCGAGCCGGGGTTGCCGAAGACCGTGGTCATGCCGCACTCGCGCAGCAGCGCGAAGGTGGCTTCGCGCACGTTCGGGGTCTTCACGGGGGGCATGGGCATCGAGCGACTCTCCTATGGATTGGGCGGTGTTTTCACCCGAGCGGCGACAATAACGGGTTTGGCACGCCCCTCGGCGAAGCCACAGCCCACTTTCCCTACAGACAAACCATGGCCCAGTACGTCTACACCATGAACCGCGTCGGCAAGATCGTGCCGCCGAAGCGGCAGATCCTGAAGGACATCAACCTGTCCTTTTTCCCCGGCGCGAAGATCGGCGTGCTCGGCCTGAACGGCAGCGGCAAGAGCACGCTGCTGAAGATCATGGCCGGGCTGGACAAGGACATCGAGGGCGAAGCCGTGCCGATGCCCGACCTGAAGATCGGCTATCTGCCGCAGGAGCCGCTGATCGAACCCGACGCAGACGGTGCGCGACGCGGTGGAGCAGGGCATCGGCGGCGTGCTGGCCGCGAAGGCGCGGCTGGACGAGGTGTATGCCGAATACGCCGAGCCCGATGCCGACTTCGACAAGCTGGCCGCCGAGCAGGCCGAGCTCGAAGCCATCATCGCCGCCGCCGGCAGCGAGAACACCGACCTGCAGCTCGAGATCGCCGCCGACGCGCTGCGCCTGCCGCCGTGGGACGCCACGCATCGGCGAGCTGTCCGGCGGCGAGAAGCGCCGCGTGGCGCTGTGCCGGCTGCTGCTGAGCAAGCCCGACATGCTGCTGCTGGACGAGCCCACCAACCACCTGGACGCCGAGAGCGTCGACTGGCTGGAGCATCTTCCTCAAGCGCTTCCCGGGCACCGTGGTGGCCATCACCCACGACCGCTACTTCCTCGACAACGCCGCCGAGTGGATCCTGGAGCTGGACCGCGGCCGCGGCATCCCCTACAAGGGCAACTACTCCGACTGGCTGGAGCAGAAGGAGGAGCGCCTGGAGCAGGAGCAGAAGACGCGAAGACGCGCGCACCAAGGCGATGAAGAAGGAACTGGAGTGGGTGCGCTCCAACGCCAAGGGGCGCCAGACCAAGAGCAAGGCACGGCTGGCGCGCTTCGAGGAACTGAGCGACGTCGAATACCAGCAGCGCAACGAGACCAACGAGATCTTCATCCCGGTGGCCGAACGCCTGGGCAACGAGGTGATCGAGTTCAACGACGTCAGCAAGAGCTTCGGTGACCGGCTGCTGATCGACAACCTGAGCTTCAAGCGTGCCGGCCGGCGCCATCGTCGGCATCATCGGCCCCAACGGCGCCGGCAAGTCGACGCTGTTCCGCATGATCCAGGGCATCGAGAAGCCCGACAGCGGCGAGGTGGTGGTCGGCGCCACCGCCCGGCTGGCCTTCGTCGACCAGAGCCGCGAAAGCCTGGCGGCCGACAAGACGGTGTGGCAGGACGTGTCGGGCGGACTGGACAACATCGTCGTCGGCAAGTTCGTGATGCCCTCGCGCGCCTATCTCGGCCGCTTCAACTTCAAGGGCAACGATCAGCAGAAGCTGGTCGGCAGCCTGTCGGGCGGTGAACGCGGCCGGCTGCACCTGGCGAAGACGCTGGCGCAGGGCGGTAATGTGCTGCTGCTCGACGAGCCGAGCAACGACCTCGACGTGGAAACGCTGCGCGCGCTGGAAGACGCGCTGCTGGAATTTGCCGGCAGCATCATGGTCATCAGCCACGACCGCTGGTTCCTGGATCGCATCGCCACCCACATCCTGGCCTCCGAGGGCGATTCGCAGTGGGTCTTCTACGCCGGCAACTACCAGGAATACGAAGCCGACAAGAAGAAGCGCCTGGGCGAGGAGGGTGCCCGGCCGCACCGCCTGCGCTACAAGGCGCTGAAATAGGCCCCTCGGCTTCTCGATAGGCCGATTGCGTGCGTCAAGGCTGCGACGCGCCCGAGGCCTCGATGCGTGCGGCCTGGATCGTGGTGCTGGCCGGCGTGAGTGCCGCGCTGCACGTCGGAAAGCTGCCGCCGGCCATCGTCGCCCTGCAGCAGGCGATGGGCGTGTCGCTGTTGCAGGCTGGCTTCCTGTTGTCGTTGATGCAACTCGCCGGCATGACGGTGGGACTGGCCTTCGGAGTCCTGGCCGACGGCCTTGGCGGCAACGCAGCATGCTCGGCGGGCTGGTTCTGCTCGGCCTGGGCAGCGTTTGCGGCGGCATGGCGACGGGCGTGCCGGTTTGATGGTGCTGCGCGTGCTCGAAGGCTTCGGTTTCCTGCTGGTGGTGCTGCCCGCGCCGGGGCTGGTGCGCCAGCTGGTGCCCGGCGCGAAGCTGAATTCGATGATCGGCGTCTGGGGCGCCTACATGCCCTTCGGCACGGCCACGGCGCTGCTGCTCGGGCCCTGGTGCATCGCGGCGCTGGGCTGGCGCGGCTGGTGGTGGCTGCTGGGTGCGGTGTCGCTCGGTGATGGCCGGCTGCTGGCGCGCCGCGTGCCGGCGGCGGGCCCGCGAGCGGCCGCCGGCGCCGCGGCCTCGCCTGGCTGGCGCGGGTGCGGCGTACGCTGGCCGTGCCCGGGCCGTGGCTGGTGGCGATGGCTTTCGCCACCTATGCCGGGCAGTGGATGTCGGTGATCGGTTTCCTGCCCACGGTCTATGCGGGGCCGGCATCGCTGCGGGCATGGCCGGCGTGCTGACGGCGCTGGTGGCGGCGGTGAACATGCTCGGCAACGTGGCCGCGGGCCGGCTGATGCAGCGTGGCGTGCCGCCGCACACGGCTGCTGTGGATCGGCTTCGCGGTGATGGCGTGCGATGGCCTTGGCGGCTTTGCCAGCGCGGTGGCGGCGAACTGCCGGCATCGCTGCGTTTCGTCGCGGTGATGGTGTTCTCGGGCGTCGGCGGCATCGTGCCGGCGACGCTGTTTGCCCTGGCGGTGCGCCTGGCGCCCGGCGAGGACACCATCGCCAGAGCATCGGCTGGCTGCAGCAATGGTCGTCCTTCGGTCAGTTCGTGGTGCCGCCGCTGGTGGCCTGGGTGGCGGGCCGTGCCGGCGGCTGGCAATGGACCGGTGCCGTCACGGCAAGCTGCGCGCTGGCCGGCTGGCTGCTCGCGCAGCGCATCCGCCGGCTGCTGCACACGCCGGCCCTGGCGCCGTGAGCCACGTGCGCCAACGAATGCGCGAAAATCGGATGAACCAATTCGGGCTGCGCACATTCTGATTCGAGCCCCGACCGCGAAGTCCTCGATGCCCATGGCCACCCCGTTCCGATTGCGCCTGAGCTCATGGCTGGCACTGGGCCTGCTGGCAGGGTGTGCCGCGGCACCGGGGCCGGTGCCGCAGGCGGCGGCGCCGCCGAGCCCAGTGGCCGCGCCTTTCGCGCCGGTGCCCCCCGCGCCCGCCCCCGTGGCGGCGCCCGTGGCCGGCAAGACACCGCCGTTGCGCGTGACCACACCGCCGCCGACGCCGCCCGGCGCGGCGGCACCGTTGCCGCCCGGCTCGCCGCCACCGTTCGCCTTCGTCACCCAGGGCGCGACGCGCATCGACGGCCCGATCAAGGCCTGGCAGAAGGACGACAAGGTCTGGCTCGAGCTGGCGCCCGAGGATTTCGGCAAGCCCTTCATCCTGTCGCCGAAGATCAGCACCGGCATCGGCGAGGCGGTGGTGCTCGGCGGCTTGATGGCCTACCCGGTCAGCGGTGCCGGCGGACAGCAGGTGGTGGAATTCGTGCGCGTGCACAAGCAGATCCAGCTGCGCGCGCGCAACCTGGAAGTCATCGCCAAGGAAGGCACGCCCGAAGGGCGGGCCACGGCGGTGTCGTATTCGCCCAGCCTGCTTGGCAGTGGGCCGATCGTCAGCCAGCCGCAGCCGCAGAACGGGTCAGTGCTGGTCGAAGCCAACGGCCTGTTCCTGACCGACATGCTGGCTGTCGGGCTGCATCTGCAGCGCAGCTTCCGCCAGGGCTACACCCTCGACCCGCGCAACAGCGGCATCACGTCGGTGCGCGGCTCGGCGGTGTCGCTGGAGATCGAGACGCAAAACCACTTCTATGCCGGCAGTCTGAACGAACGGCCGCCTGGCGCGCCGCCGGGTGCGCCGGTGCCGTCGCTGCCGAAGTACCTGCCGGACACACGCAGCATGTTCGTCGGCCTGCATTTCTCGCTGGCGCCGCTGCCCGAGTCGCCGATGCGCGCGCGCCGCGCCGATGCGCGCATCGGGCTGATGACGCAGAGCATGCTCGACTTCAGCGACGACCTGGCGCGCTCGCCGCGACGTGCGCATCGTCGAGCGCTGGCGGCTGGAGAAGAAGGATCCGGCCGCGCCGATGTCCGAGCCGGTGAAGCCGATCACCTTCTGGATCGACCGCAACGTGCCGCTGCAGTACCGTGCCACGGTGACCGGCGCGATCCTCGAATGGAACAAGGCCTTCGAGCGCATCGGCTTCATCGACGCCATCGTCGTCAAGCAGCAGCCGGACGATGCCGATTTCGACACGCTCGACATAGGCTACGCCTCGGTGCGCTGGCTGATGTCGGCGGTGCCCAGCTTCGGCGCCATCGGACCGCGCCATGTGGATCCGCGCACCGGCGAGATCCTGGACGCCGACATCGGCTTCGAAGGCTTGAGCTCGCGCTCGCACCGCAACCTGGTGGCGCAGACCTTGGCCGGCGCGCCGGCCTTCGAAGCGGTGCTGGGCCAACCGGCGATGGCCGGGCAGGACCACTGCGAGCACGCCGACCTGGCGGCCGAACAACTGTCCTATGCGCTGGACGTGTTCGAGGCGCGCGGCGACATCGACCCGGCCGGTCCGCAGGCCGAAGCCTTCGTGCAGGATTACGTCAAGGACACGATCATGCACGAGGTCGGGCACGCGCTCGGCCTGCGCCACAACTTCCGCGCGTCGCGCGTCTATACCGAGGCGCAGCTGTCCGACCCGGAATTCACGCGCGTGCACGGCACCACCGGGTCGGTGATGGAATACAACGCCATCAACCTGCCGGCGCCGGGACAGACCGCGGGCGCACCGTTCCAGACCGTGCTCGGCCCGTACGACTACTGGGCCATCGAATACGCCTACAAGCCGTTGTCGGCGCAGCAGGAACCGGGCGAGCTGCAGCGCATCGCGTCGCGCAGCAACGAGCCGCTGCTGGCTTTCGGCACCGACGAGGACGCGGCCTTCGGCATCGACCCCGAAACCATCCAGCTCGACCTGGGCGCCGACCCGATCGCCTATGCCGCCAAGCGGCTGGCCATCGCCCGCGACCTGTTCCGCCGGCAAGAGGTGCGCGAGCTGCGCACCGACCAGAACTACGCGGTGCTGCGCCGCTCGCTGTCCTATGCGATTGCCGACTCGGGCCGCGCCGTGGGCGTGCTGGTGCGGCAGATCGGCGGCGTGCGCACGCTGCGTGACTACCCCGGCAGCGGCCGCGACCCGCTGCAGCCGAACGATGCCGCCACGCAGCGCCGGGCGCTGGACCTGATTGCGCAGCATGTGCTGGCCATCGACGGCTTGGCGGTGACACCGGCGTTGCAGCGCCGGCTGGCACCGGATTTCGACGAGCGGCTCGAGGTCGTCGGCGCCAGCACCGACTATTCGGTGCCGCAGCGCCTGCTCGACCTGCAGCGCGCGGTGCTGAACCAGCTGATGAGCGACGCGCTGGCCGCGCGCATGCTGGACAGCGTTGGCAAGGCCGACCGCCCCGACACGGCGTTCCAGCTGGCCGAGCTGTACGAGCGACTCAACCGCGAGGTCTGGAGCGAGCTGGCGCTGGGCGTCAACATCGCCCCGTCGCGCCGCGAGCTGCAGCGCGACCACGTCAACCGCGTGGCCAACGCGATGTTGCGCCCCAGCCCGCAGGCCCGCGCCGATGCGCGCAGCCTGATGCGGATGCAGGCGCTGCAACTGCAAAAGCAGCTCGACAAGGCCCTCAAGCACAGCGCCGGACTGGACGCCGCGACGCGCGCGCATCTTCAGGACAGTGCCGACACGCTAGCGACGGCGCTGTCGGCGAAGATGCAGCGCGCCGGCGTCTGAGCTGGATTCGAGGCGTCTGCCGAAGCTTCAGGCCGGCGGGTCGAGGAGGGCGTCGCGCCCCAGCCAGGCAGCGCCGCGCACGCCCGATGCGTCGCCATGACGGCTGGGCAGCAATCGGGTGCGAACGTCATCGCGATGCCCCCCCGACACCACCCAGCGGCCCCACAGCTTCGGCACCCGGTGGTACAGCATGCCGATGCGCGACACGCCGCCGGCCAGCACGATGACATCGGGGTCGAGCAGATTGATGACCGCGGCCAGCGCGCGCGCCAGTCGTCCGGCATGGCGCTGCAGCGTCGCCTCGCAGCCGGCATCGCCGGCCGCGGCGGCTGCGGCGATCACCCTGGCGTCGAGCGCCGCGCCGCCGTGCCGCTGATGGTCGCGCGCCATGCCGGGCCCGCTGAGCAGCGTCTCGATGCAGCCGCGCTGGCCGCAGTAGCAGTCGAGCAGCGGGTCTTCCCCGGCCACCGCCCAGGGCAGCGGGTTGTGGCCCCATTCGCCGGCCAGGCCGTTCGGCCCGCTGAGCACGCGGCCGTGCACCGCGATGCCGGCGCCGGTGCCGGTGCCGAGGATGGCCGCGAAGACCACCGCGCGCGCCGGCGCCCGCGCCGTCGGTGGCTTCGGACAGGGCCAGGCAGTTGGCGTCGTTGGCGGTGCGCAGCGGCTGGCCGAGCAGGGCCTCGAGATCGCGCTGCAGCGGCCGGCCGTTCAGGCACTGCGAGTTGGCGTTCTTCATCAGCCCATCGGGCGTCAGGCTGCCCGGCGTGCCGAGGCCCACGCTGACGTCGCCACCGGCTGCGGCGCGCGCCTGCGCCACCAGCGCGGCGATGGCCTGCAGCGTGCCGGCGTAGTCGCCGGCCGGCGTGGCCACGCGCCGGCGCCAGAGCTCATTGCCGGCCGCCGACAGCAGCATGGCCTCGATCTTGGTGCCGCCCAGGTCGATGCCCAGCGCTGCAGCGGCATGCCGCGCCGCTCAAATCGGCATGCAGCGCCACTGCAGCCAGGCCAGCGCGGCACCTTGCACGCGCGGCGCCAGCCGCTCGCGCACCGTGGCGTGGTAGGCGTTGAGCCAGTCGACTTCGTCGGCGCGCAGCAAGGCAGCGATCGATGCAGCGCGTGTCGATCGGGCACAGCGTCAGCGTCTCGAACTCGAGCATCTCGGCGAAGTGGTCGCCCTCGGGCGTGGCCGCCGGCACGTTGAGCACCAGGTTCTCGATGCGCACGCCCCACTGCCCGGGGCGGTAGACGCCCGGCTCGATCGAGGTGATCATGCCCGGCTCCATCGCCATGTGCGGATCGGGGATCGTGCGGCTGATGCTCTGCGGGCCTTCGTGCACGTTCAGGAAGTAGCCCACGCCGTGGCCGGTGCCGTGGCCGAAATCGAGGCCCTTCGGCCCACAGCGGCGCGCGCGCGATGGCGTCGAGCATCGGGCTCAAGGTGCCGCGCGGAAAGCGCGCGCGGCTCAGGGCCATCGTGCCCTTCAGCACCAGCGTGTAGTCGCGCTTCATCGCCGCGCTCGGCGTGCCGATCGGCCACACGCGCGTGATGTCGGTGGTGCCGCCCAGGTACTGGGCGCCGGAATCGATCAGCAGCAGGCCGTCGCCTTCGATGCACGCGCATGCGACTGCGGCGTGGCGCGGTAGTGCGGCATCGCGCCGTTGGCGTCGAAGCCGGCGATGGTCGGAGAAGCTCAGGCCCACGAAGCCGGCGCGCCGCGCGCGTGCGGCGGTCAGGCTGCTTGTCGACGTCAGTTCGGCGAGCGCTCGCCGCGGGCCAGCGCGGCCTCGAACCAGGCATAGAACTCGCACATCGCGGCGCCGTCCTCGGCCATCGCCTCGCGCACGAAGGCGGCTTCGCTCGGCGGTCTTGCGGCTCTTCAGCAGCGTGCTCGGGTTGATGGCTTCGACCACGTCGCAACCGCCGCCGACCTGCTCGCGCAAGCCCAGCGTGATGCGCTTCGGGTCGAGCAGCAGACGTGCCTTCGCGCTCAGGCCGGCCAAGGCGGCCGCGGCCGCGGCATAGGGCGCAAGGCGGCATGCCGTCGGCAGCGAGTCGGCGCGCAATGGCGCGCTCGAGCTTGCCGGCGCCGACGAACAGCGTGGCGCCCGTGGTGTCGAGCAGCAGGTGCGCCAGGAACACCGGGTTGTAGTTCGACGTCGCTGCCGCGCAGGTTGGTGAGCCAGGCGACGTCGTCGACGGTGGAGACGAAGTGGTGCGTGGCGCCCGTGCCTGGCCATGGCGTCGCGCACCCGTGCCAGCTTGTCGGCGCGCGCCGGCGTGGCCTGCGGTGCGCGGTGCTCGTAGACCGGTGCGGCCGGCAAGGTCGGGCGATCGGGCCAGGCCGCGTCCAAGCAGCGTCGATGTCGGTGCGCAGACCGATGCCCGCGGCGTCCAGCGCGCCGCAAGCGCCGTGGCGGCGCCAGACCCAGCACCTGGCCGTCGACCGCCACGACGCCGCCCCGCGGCACCTGCTGCGGCCAGCCAGTCGCACGATGCGCTGGCGCATGGCGCCGAGTGCGATCTTCACCAGCTCGATGCCGCTGCCCGGCGAGCTGGCTCTCGGCCTGCACCCAATAGCGGCTGTCGGCGAACAGCGCCGCCTGCGTCGCGCGCCACTGCCAGCGTGCCCATCGAGCCGGTGAAGCCCGACAACCAGGCGCGCCCCTGCCAGCGTTCGGGCAGGTATTCCGACAGATGCGGGTCGCTGCTCGGCACCAGCAGCGCATCGATGCCGCGCTGCGCCAATGCTTCGCGCACCTGCGTCAGCCGCATGCGGAAAGGGGAGGTGCGTGCATCCATCGCGGCTCCAGCCAAGGGCGACAAGGGCATCGATTCTAGGCGCGGGCGTGCCGCCTTGCCGGCATCGCGGGCACGCGAAACGTCGCCGACTGCTAACCTGCCAGCCGTTGCTCAACTGAACTCGGAGGCACCATGCCCGGCCTGCTACCCCACATCGACCCTGACGGCTTGCTCGAGTATTCGGTGGTCTATACCGACCGCGCGCTGAACCACATGGCCCTGCGCTTCCAGGGCGTGATGCAGGATGTCTCGACCACGCTGAAGCAGGTCTATGGCGCGCGTTCGGCCATCGTCGTGCCGGGCAGCGGCAGCTTCGGCATGGAGGCGGTGGCGCGCCAGTTCGCCTCCGGCAAGAAGGTGCTGGTCATCCGCAACGGCTGGTTCAGCTATCGCTGGAGCCAGATCTTCGAGATGGGCGCGATCCCGTCCGAGACCATGGTGCTGAAGGCGCGTGCCATTGCCGCCAGCCCTCAGGCGCCGTTTGCGCCGGCGCCGATCGACGAGGTGGTGGCGGCGATCCGCGAACAGAAGCCCGACCTTGTGTTCGCGCCGCATGTCGAGACCTCGGCCGGCATGATCCTGCCCGACGACTACCTGCGCGCCGTGGCCGACGCGGTGCATGCGCATGGCGGGCTGTTCGTGCTGGACTGCGTGGCCTCGGGCGCGATGTGGGTGGACATGGCCAAGACCGGCGTGGACCTGCTGGTCAGCGCGCCGCAGAAGGGCTGGAGCAGCACGCCCTGCGCCGGGCTGGTGATGCTGGGCGAGCAGGCCCGCAAGCGCATCGACGACACCACCAGCAGCAGCTTCTCGATGGACCTGAAGAAGTGGTTGTCGATCATGGAGACGCATGAGAAGGGCGCCATCGCCTACCACGCCACGCTGCCCACCGACAGCCTGGCGCAACTGCGCGACGCGATGCGCGAGACCGGCATGTTCGGCTTCGACAGCGCCCGCGACGCGCAGCAGGCGCTGGGTGACAAGGTGCGCAGGCTGCTCGCCGCGCGCGGCATCCGCAGCGTGGCGGCCGATGGCTTCCAGGCGCCGTGCGTGGTCGTCAGCTACACCGAGCGCGCCGACTGGGCCAACACACAGGCCTTTGCAGCGCAAGGATTGCAGATTGCCGCCGGCGTGCCGCTCGCCTGCGACGAGCCGGCGGATTTCCGGACCTTCCGCATCGGCCTGTTCGGCCTGGACAAGTTGAAGAACGTGGACCGTACCGTGGCCACGTTCGAGCATGCGCTCGATGCGGCAATGAGCTGACTACAAATCGGTGCGCAGCGCCCAGATCTCGGGGAACAACACCACGTCGAGCATCTTGCGCAGGTAGCCGACGCCGCTGGTGCCGCCGGTGCCGCGCTTGAAGCCGATGATGCGTTCGACGGTCGTCACATGGCGAAAGCGCCACAGGCGGAAAGCGTCTTCCAGGTCGGTCAGTTCCTCGCCCAGCTGGTACAGCTCCCAGTATTGCCGCGGGTCGCGATAGACCACGAGCCAGGCCGCCTCGACCTCGGCGCTCGCGGCATAGGCCTGCGTCCAGTCGCGCTCGACATGGCTGGCCGGCACGGCCAAGCCGCGCCGTGCCAGCAGGCGCAGCGCTTCGTCGTACAGCGAAGGCGCGACATAGGCCGCTTCAACACGTGCCAGCAGGTCGGCCCGGTGGGCATGCGGCTTCAGCATTGCGGCGTTCTTGTTGCCCAGGCTGAACTCGATGCAGCGGTACTGCCAGCTCTGGAAGCCGCTGCTGCTGGCCAGGTAGGGCCGGATGGCGCTGTATTCGGGCGGCGTCATCGTGGCCAGCACGTCCCAGGCGTGCACCAGCTGCTCCATGATCCTGCTGACGCGCGCCAGCATCTTGAAGGCGCTGCCGAGTTCGTCGCGGGCCACGTTGGCGATGGCTGCACGCAACTCATGCAGCATCAGCTTCATCCACAACTCGCTGGTCTGGTGCTGCACGATGAACAGCATCTCGTTGTGGTCGGGCGAGCGCGGCTGCTGCGCATTCAGCACCGCGTCCAGGTGCAGGTAGTCGCCATAGCTCATGTCCGTGGCGAAGTCGAGCTTCGCGCCCTCGTCGCGCACGATGTTTTCGGTCTTCGACGGATCGCTCACGTCACCGCCGCGCGCTGGTTGAAGCGTGGCTGCTGCCATTCCTGGCCTGCGAGCACAGCGCACAGATGCTCCACCGCCTGCCACACGTCGACGAAGCGCGTGTACAGCGGCGTGAAGCCGAAGCGCAGGATGTCGGGCGCGCGGAAATCGCCGACCACGCCGCGCGCGATCAGCGCCTGCATCACCGCATAGGCCATGTGCGGATGCGCAAAACACACTTGGCTGCCGCGCAGCGTTGCTCGCGCGTGGCGACACCCGCCGCAGCCCATGGCCGGCACAGCGCTGCTCGACGAGCGAGCCGAAGGACTCGGTCAGGGCCAGCGACTTGGTGCGCAGCGCGGCCATGCCACCGAAGGGCTCGGCCGCAAGCACGCTGTCTACGCCGCATTCCAGCGCCGCCAGCGACAGCAGCGGCGGCGTGCCGCACAGGTAGCGGCGGATGCCCGGCGCAGGGCGGTAGCCGGGGTCGAATTCGAAGGGCGCGGCGTGGCCCATCCAGCCGGCCAGCGGCTGCCAGAAGCGCTCGGCGTGCTTCGGCGCCACCCAGACAAAGGCTGGGGCACCAGGCCCGCCGTTGAGGTACTTGTAGCCGCAGCCCACGGCGAAGTCGGCGCCGCTGCCGCGCAGGTCCACCGGCACCGCGCCGGCCGAATGCGCCAGGTCCCACAGGGCCATGGCGCCCGCGCCGTGTGCGCAACGCGTCAGCGCCTCCATGTCGTGCAAGCGGCCGGTGCTGTAGTTGACGTGCGTGAGCATCAGCACGGCGCAGCGCTCGTCGAGCGTCGCAGGCAGATCCTCGGGCGCGTCGACCAGCACCAGTTCCAGGCCGCGCTCTTTCGCCAGCGCCTCGGCAATGTACAGGTCGGTTGGGAAGTTGCTGCGC
This sequence comes from uncultured beta proteobacterium, assembly GCA_963837675.1. Lineage (GTDB taxonomy): Bacteria > Pseudomonadota > Gammaproteobacteria > Burkholderiales > Burkholderiaceae_C > Rubrivivax. The sequence goes on from CAWIOH010000025.1 coordinate 34,665, forward strand.
TCGCTGACGATGCGCTTGCGCTGCGGTGCGTCGCTGCGCTGGATGTTCAGCGCCGCGCTGAGCACCTTGAACAGATTGACCGAGGTCGAATCGGCCACCACCAGCTCACGCTGGCCAGCGCCGACCAGCCGCGCGATCTTGTCGCCGATGCGCTGCGGCAGATCGATCCAGCCGGCGCTGTTCCAGCTGCCGATCAGGCCGACGCCCCACTCCTGCTGCACCACCTCCTGCACGCGCGCCGAAGTGGCCTTGCGGCAGCACGCCGAGCGAGTTGCCGTCGAGGTAGATCAACGCCCTCGGGGAGGTCGAACTGGTGGCGCAGCGGCGCCAGCGGGTCGGCGGCATCCAGCGCTTCGGCTTCAAGCAGGCTTTGCATCGGGCTTCCTTCAGGTCAGTGCGCGCAGCACCGCGCGCACCGGGCTGGCGTCGGCGCTCATCAACTTCAAAGGCAGCGCGATGAGTTCGTAGTCGCCCTCGGGCACCTCGTCGAGCCACAGGTTTTCCAGCACGCGCAGGCCACGCTGGCGAATCACCTGATGGCTGGGCAATGTCTTGCTGTCGGCCGGGTCGATGCTGGCGGTGTCGATGCCGACGAGCCGCACGCCCAGGTCGGCCAGCCGCTCGATCGTCCGGGGCGCGAAGGCCGTCAAGTCCGGGATCGAAGCGCTCGATCGGCGCGTGCGCGTAGGTGCGCAGCAGCACGCGCGGCGGCAGCTCGGCGATGCGGTGTTCGACCTGCGCCCACTCGATCAGCGGCCCGCAGGCGATGGCATGGATGACGCGGCAGCGGCCCAGATAGGGCGCCAGATCGACCGCGCCGATGGCCGCGCCGTCACGGTCGTAGTGCAGCGGCGCATCGGCATGGGCGCCGGTGTGCGGCGACAGCGTCAGCGTCGCGACATTGACCGGGCAGCCTGGGCCGAGCGTCGCGGTCCAGTGCTGCCGATAGCGCGTATCACCCGGGAACACCGGCGCGCCGGCATCGACCGGTGGGGAGATGTCCCAGAGTCGCGCCATGGTGCGGCCTTCAGCCGACGCGTCCGAGCAGCAGGTACTCCATCAGCGCCTTCTGCGCATGCAGCCGGTTTTCGGCCTCGTCCCAGACGACCGACTGCGGGCCGTCGATGACATCGGCGGCGACCTCCTCGCCGCGGTGCGCCGGCAGGCAGTGCATGAACAGCGCATCGGGCTTGGCCGCGGCCATCATCTCGGCGTCGACGCACCAGTCGGCGAAGGCCTTGCTGGCGCTCCTCGTTCTCGGCCTCGTAGCCCATGCTGGTCCAGACGTCGGTGGTCACCAGGTCGGCGCCGCGGCAGGCGTCCATCGGGTCGTCGAAGACCTTGTAGCAGTCGCGCCGCGAGATGCCGGCCACCGCGGGTCGACCTCGTAGCCGCTGGGCGTGCTGACGTGCACCGTGAAGCCCAGGATCTCGGCCGCCTGCAGCCAGGTGTTGGCCATGTTGTTGCCGTCGCCGACCCAGGCCACCACCTTGCCCTGGCGATCGAGCCGCGGCTGCTCGATGAAGGTGAAGATGTCGGCCAGGATCTGGCAGGGGTGGTATTCGTTGGTCAGGCCGTTGATCACCGGCACGCGCGAATGCGCGGCGAAGGCGCTCGAGCTTGGCCTGCTCGTAGGTGCGGATCATGACGATGTCGACCATGCGGCTGATCACCTGCGCGCTGTCCTCGACCGGCTCGGCGCGGCCGAGCTGGCTGTCGCCGGTGGTCAGGTGCACGACCGAGCCGCCCATCTGGTACATGCCGGCCTCGAAGCTGACGCGCGTGCGGGTGCTGGCCTTCTCGAAGATCATCGCCAGCGTGCGGTCGACCAGCGGCTGGTAGCGCTCGTAGTTCTTGAAGCGCGTCTTGATGATGCGCGCGCGCTCGAACAGGTAGGCGTATTCCTCGGCGCGCAGGTCCTTGAACTGCAGGTAGTGCTTGCATCAGGCTGTGCCCGGGCTTCATGCCGCGGCAGGCTCGGCCAGGAAGTCTCGGATCAGCGGGCACAGGATGGCGACGATCTGCCGCGCCTCGTCGGCCGCCAGGATCAGCGGCGGCACCAGGCGGATCACGCTGTCGGCGGTGACGCTGAGCAGCAGTCCGGCCTCGGCGGCGCGGCCGAGCAGCACGCCGCAGGGCCGGTCGAGCTCGATGCCGAGCATCAGGCCCTGGCCGCGCACTTCGACGCACGCCGGCGCACGCCCTGCAAGCTCGCGCTGCAGGCCGCCTTGCAGCACGTGCGCCGACCGCGGCCGCGTTGGCCAGCAGGCCGTCTTCTTCCATGATGCGCAGCGTCTCGACGCCGGCGCGCATCGCCAGCGGGTTGCCGCCGAAGGTGGTGCCGTGGTTGCCCGGGCCGAAGACGTTCGCGGCCTGCGCGGCCGGACCACGACGGCGCCGATCGGCACGCCCGAGCCCAGGCCCTTGGCCAGCGGCATCACGTCGGGCACGGATGCCGGCCCACTGGTGCGCGAACCACTTGCCGGTGCGGCCCATGCCGCACTGCACCTCGTCGAGCATCAGCAGCCAGTCGCTGCTCGTCGCACAGCTCGCGCAGGCCTGCGCAGGTAGTCCCAGCGCGTCGGGTGGATGCCGCCTTCGCCCTGGATCGTCTCGAGGAACACCGCCACCACGTTGGGGTTGCTCGCGCGCCACCTGCTGCACGCGCCGCCAGGTCGTTCAGCGGCACGCGCACGAAGCCTTCGACCAGCGGGCCGAAGCCGGCCTGGATCTTCGGGTTGCCGGTGGCCGACAGCGTGGCGATCGAGCGGCCGTGGAAGGCGCTCTCGTAGACGATGATCTCCGGCCGCTCGATGCCGCTGGTCGTGGCCGAACTTGCGCGCGATCTTCAGCGCGGCTTCGTTGGCTTCCAGGCCGGTGCTGCAGAAGAAGACGCTGGTCAGGCCGGAGAGGTCGCACAGCTTGCGCGGCCAGCGTTTCCTGCAGCGGCACCTGGTAGTAGTTGGAGCTGTGGATCAGCTTGGCGACCTGGTCCTGCAGCGCCGGCACCAGCTTGGGGTGGGCGTGGCCCAGCGTGTTGACGGCGATGCCGCCCAGGCCGTCGAGGTACTTGCGTGCCTTCGGTGTCCCAGACCCAGCAGCCCGGCCGTGCGACAACGCGATCGGCAGCCGGCCGTAGGTGTTCATCACGTGCGGCATCGGCGATGTCACGGCGGGTTCGGGGGCATTCATGCGCGCTCCTCGGGGACTTTGGGGATGCGGATCGATTCTAGGACTGGCAATGAAAAAAGCCTGCATCGCAGGCTCTCGTCGGGGGAAGCTGGGTGGCGGTCTTAAGCCGACAGCGCCTTCACCTTCGCCGACAGACGGCTCTTGTGTCGCGCCGCTTTGTTCTTGTGGAAAAGGCCCTTATCGGCGATGGCATCGATCGTGCCCTGCGCGGCCTTGAACAGCTCGGTCGCCTTGGCCTTGTCTCCGCTGAGCACGGCCTTTTGCACATTCTTGACGGCGCTGCGGAACTTGGAGCGCAGCGAGGTGTTGGCGGCATTGAGCTTTGCGTCCTGGCGCACGCGCTTCAGGCCCGAGGCGAGGCGGACGGTCTTCTTCTTGGCTTTGGTCGATGTGGCCATGCTTGGGCGGAGGTATGGTGCAAAGCCTAAAAGTATAACACCGCGCGGGCTTGTGCCCACAAGGTGCGACAAGCGGCTGCCTATAATCGGCCGCACCGCAGCAGGACCGACGCGCGTTTTCAAGTTCGCCAGCGATGAACCTGCTCAAGGCCGCCTCCACCGTTTCTCTGCTGACCCTGGCCTCGCGCATCACCGGTCTGGTGCGCGAGCAACTGATCGCCGCGGCGTTCGGCGCCAGCGCCGCCACCGACGCCTTCAACGTCGCCTTTCGCATTCCGAACCTGCTGCGCCGGCTGTTTGCCGAAGGCGCGTTTTCGCAGGCTTTCGTGCCCATCCTGGCGGACACGCGTGCGCGCGAGGGCGACACCGCCACCCATCGGCTGATCGACGCAGTGGCCAACGTGCTGGCCTGGGCGCTGCTCGCCACCTGTGTGCTCGGCATGGTTGGCGCGCCATTGCTGGTATGGCTGATCGGCTCGGGCCTGGCCCGGATCGATCTGGCGGCGACGATGACGCGGGTGATGTTTCCCTACATCGGCTTCATGTCGCTGGTGGCGCTGTCGGCCGGCATTCTCAATACCTGGAGGCGCTTTGCCGTGCCGGCGCTGACGCCGGTGTTGCTGAACATCTGCGGTCATCGTGGCCGCCGCCTGGGGGGCGCCGCAGTTCAAGGCCTGGGGCTGGACCCGATCCTGGCGCTGGCCGCCGGTGTGTTGCTCGGCGGGTTGTTGCAGGCGGCGATACAGATTCCCGCGCTGCGCGCCATCGGTTGCATGCCGCGTTTTGCCGCGACCCCGGCCACGATCCGAAGCGCCTGGCGGCACCCCGGCGTCGGTCGCATATTGCGGCGCATGGCGCCGGCGCTGCTGGGCGTGTCGGTGGCGCAGATTTCGATGCTCGATCAACACGCAGATCGCCAGCCATGTGGGCGTGGGCGCGGTGTCGTGGTTGACTTTCGCCGACCGGTTGATGGAGTTTCCGACCGCGCTGCTGGGCGTTGCCCTCGGCGTCGTGCTGTTGCCGCAGTTGTCGGCCGCGCAGGCCAGGAACGACCACGACGGCTATTCCGACATGCTCGACTGGGGCCTGCGCATGGTGGTCTTGCTGGCCCTGCCGTGCGCGCTGGCGTTGATCGTTTTTCCGCAAGCACTGGTGGCCACGGTCTTCCATTACGGCCGGTTCCAGCCGCAGGATGTGGCCCAGACGACGCGCGCGCTGATGGGCTACGGCGTCGGCCTGATGGGCCTGGTCGGCGTCAAGGTGCTGGCGCCGGGCTTTTACGCGCGGCAGGACACGCGCACACCGGTGCGCATTGCCATCGCCGTGCTGGCCGGCACGCAGGCGATGAACCTGCTGTTCGTGCCCTGGCTGGGCCATGCCGGTCTGGCGTTGTCGATCGGCCTGGGTGCGCTGATCAACGCCGGCTGGCTGCTGACCGGGCTGAGGCGCGCGGGCGCCTACCGCCCACTGCCCGGCTGGGGTGCGTTCATGGCGCGCGTGCTGCTGGCCTGTGCCGCGCTGGCCGGGCTGTTGTGGTGGGCTGGACGGGCGATCGACTGGATCGGCCTGCAACCCCAATGGGGGCAGCGTGCGCTGTGGATGGCGGCGGTGCTGTCCGGCGCCGCGTTGCTGTACTTCGTCGTGCTGCTGGCCAGCGGGCTGCGGCCGGCGCACTTTCGACGCTGAGATTTACACTGCGCCCATGACCTGTCCAGGCCGGCCAGTTGATCGATGAGCGACACGCTGCGCTTCGAGGTGCCCACCGCCTTGCAGTACTTCACCTCGTTGGTGGCCGAGGACGATGGCTTCAACACGCTCGAGGCGGCGATCTCGCTGGCCCAGGACGAGCACCCTCGGCTCGATCCGCAGGGCGTGCTGGCGCAGATCGATGCCTTGGCCGAGCGACTCAAGCGGCGCGTTCCGGCCGACGCCGTGGTGCTGCAGAAGCTGCGCTTCCTCAACCGCTACTTCTTCCAGGACCTGGGCTTCGCGGGCAACGTCAACGACTACTACGACCCGCGCAACAGTTACGTGCACGAGGTGCTGGCGAAGAGGCGCGGCATTCCGATCACGCTGGCGCTGCTGTACATCGAGCTGGCTTCGCAGATCGGCCTGAGCGCGCGCGGCGTGTCCTTCCCCGGGCATTTCCTGGTCAAGTTGCGCGCCGCCAAGGGCGAGGTGGTGATCGATCCGATGAGCGGCCAGTCGCTGTCGCGTGAAGAGCTGGAGCAGCGGCTGCAGCCCTACCGTCGCCAGCACGGCTTGACGGGTGAGAACGAAGTGCCGCTGGGCCTGTTCCTGCAGACGGCCGGACCGCGCGACGTCATTGCGCGCATGCTGCGCAACCTGAAGGAAATCCACCGCGCGGCCGAGGAATGGCCGCGCCTGCTGGCGGTCAACGAGCGCCTGGTCGTCCTGCTGCCGCGGGCCTGGGAGGAGCGGCGCGATCGCGGTCTGACGCTGGCCCAGATGGGCCGCAGCAGTGCCGCCGCCGACGATTTGGGGCTGTACCTTCGGCACATGCCCGAGGCCGACGACGCCGCCGCCGTGCGCGCGCGACTGCAGCATCTGAGTGAGGACAAGCGCGGACCGCTGCATTGAGCCCTGCCGACGCGACGCCGGTTGCGCCTGACCGGCCCGCCTAAAATGCGGCGCATGGGCAGCCCCACCTTTCGATGAAGCAGATCCCGCTGGCGATCGGCCCCGATCCGCTGCCCACCTTCGATTCCTATCTGAGCGGTGCCAACGCCGCCGCGCTGGCTCACTTGCGCACCCTGGACCTGCCGGCCGCCCCTGTGTACCTGTGGGGCCCGGCGGGCAGCGGCAAAACGCATCTGTTGCGCGCGCTGGTGCACGAACACCAGACCCATGGCGATCGCGCCGGCTGTTTCGACGCCGACGACCCGGTGCCGTGGCCGCTGCAGGACGGCTGGACGCTGGTGGTCGTGGACGGCTGCGAGCGCCTCGATGCGCAGCGCCAGCAGGCTGCCTTCGCATTGTTCGTCCAGGCGGCCGAGCAGGGCGTGCAATGGGCCGCCGCCGGCCGCGTGCCGCCGGTGGATCTGCCGCTGCGCGACGACTTGCGCACCCGCCTGGCCTGGGGCCATGTGTTCGCGCTGCAGCCGCAAAGCGAGCCCGAAACCCGCGCCGCGATGCGTCGCGAGGCCGACCGCCGCGGCATCTTCCTGTCCGACGAGGTGATGGACTACCTGCTGCATCGCGCCGCGCGCGACCTGGGCACGCTGATGCGCCTGCTCGACCGCATCGACGGCTTCGCGCTGGCGCGGCAACGCCAGGTGACGGTGCCGCTGCTGCGCCAGATGCTGCAGGAAGAGCCGGCCGACGTCGGGGTGGCGCGATGCGGCTGACCTTGTTCGACCTGGATGGCACGCTGCTGCCGATCGACTCCGACCACGCCTTCGGTGAATTCGTCGTGCGATCGGGCTGGGCCGAGGGCGAGGCCCACCGCCGTGCCAATGACCGGTTCTATGCGCAATACCAGGCCGAGCGGCTGGACGTGGCGGCCTACATCGGGTTTGCCACCGCCTGCTGGCGCGAGCGCGACGGCGCGGAACTGGCCGAAGCCAGCGCCAGATTCACGCAGGAGATCATCGCCCCGGCGGTGCATGAGGTGGCGCTGCGGCTGGTGCGCCAGCATGTCGATGCCGGTGACCAGGTGGCCCTCGTCACGGCCACCAACGACTTCATCACGCGGCCGATCGCGGCGCTGTTCGGCATCGAGCATCTGATCGCCACCGAATTGCAGCGCGACGCGGCCGGGCGCGTCACCGGGGCGATCCACGGCGTGCCCGCCTATCGCGAGGGCAAGGTCACGCGCGTGCGGCAATGGCTCGAGGCGCGGGGCCATCGCTGCGCCGATTTCGAGCGCATCAGCTTCTACAGCGATTCCACCAACGACTTGCCGCTGCTTGAAAGCGTCAGCCATCCGGTGGCCACCAACCCGACGGACGCGCTGCGGCGCATTGCCAGCGAACGCGGCTGGCCCGTACTCACATTGTTCGCATGATCAAGAAATTCATCGATCGCCTGCTGGGCAAGGCCGGCCCTGCCCCGATCGCGGTGCCCCTGGGCAAGCGTGTCGAAATCGGCGCGGCCGAACATGGCATCGACCAAAGCCTGCTCGACGAACCCGCGGTGCGGGTGGTGCGCACGTTGAAGGATGCCGGGCACGAGGCCTACATCGTCGGCGGCGCGGTGCGCGACCTGCTGGTCGGCCTGCGGCCGAAGGACTTCGATGTCGCCACAGACGCCACGCCCGAGCAGGTCAAGGCGTTGTTCCGCCGGGCTTTCATCATCGGCCGACGCTTTCGCATCGTGCACGTGATCTTCGGCCGCGGCCGCGAGCATGAGGTGATCGAGGTCTCGACCTTCCGCGCGCTGCTCGACAGTGCCGCCGCCGACCAGGTCAGTGGCAACGAGAAGACCTCCCGGCAGGCGCTGTCGGGCAAGAGTCATGTGGTCGATGCCAGCGGGCGCGTGTTGCGCGACAACGTCTGGGGCCCGCAGATCGAGGATGCCGCGCGCCGCGACTTCACCGTCAATGCGCTGTACTACGACCCGACCGAGCAGATCGTGGTCGATTACCACCACGGCTTTCGCGATGGCAAGAAGCGCGTGCTGCGCATGATCGGCGACCCGGCCACGCGCTACCGCGAAGACCCGGTGCGCATCATCCGCGTGGTGCGCTTTGCTGCCAAGCTGGGCTTCGCCATCGAGGCGAAGACGCAGGCGCCGATGCGCGAGATGGCCGTGCTTCTGGCCAACGTGCCGGCCTCGCGCCTGTTCGACGAGATGATCAAGCTGCTGCAGACCGGCCATGCGCTGAAGAGCCTGGATGAGCTGCGCAAGCAGGGGATGCAGCGCGGCGTGTTCCCGATCCTCGATGCACTGCAAGCCCCCAGTGCGCACAAGGAGGCACGCGACCGCTTCGTGCAGCTGGCGCTGGCCGACACCGACCGGCGCGTGGCCGAAGGCCGCCCGGTGGCGCCGAGCTTCATGCTGGCCTGCCTGCTGTGGCATGAGGTGCTGGAGCGCTGGATGGCCATTCAGTCGAAGGGCGAGCCGGTCTATCCGGCGCTGCAGCAGGCCGTCGACGCGGTGTTCGAAGCCCGCATCGGTGACATCTCGGGCCGCGGCAAGCTGGCGGCCGACATGCGCGAGATCTGGCTGATGCAACCGCGCTTCGAGCGGCGCAGCGGCAATACGCCCCGCTCGCTGGTCGAGCAGCCGCGATACCGCGCCGGCTACGATTTCCTGCGGCTGCGCGCCGATGCCGGCGAGATCGACGCTGAGTTGGCCGAGTGGTGGGAAGACTTCGCGCTGGGCGACGCGGACGAGCGCGAGGCCTTGCTGCTGGCCGCCAGGGAGCGGCAGCAACGGCAGCCCGTGCGGCGCGGCGGCGAAGCGACCACCGACGATGAGCCGGCGACCGCCGGCGGTGAGGCACCGCCGCGCAAGCGCCGTCGCCGCCGGCGCAAGCCGGCCGGCGCCGCGTCCGACGGGGCTGCGGCCTCCGTGCCGCTACGGGACGTGGATTGACGATGCTGGCGGCCCGGCGGGCCTTCGTCGGCGTGGGCGCGAACCTCGGCGATGCCGAAGCCACGGTGCGTGCGGCGCTGCGTTCCCTGGCATCACTCGCCGACAGTCAACTGATCGCCTGCTCGTCGCTGTACCGCAGCGCGCCGATCGAAGCCACGGGGCCCGACTTCATCAACGCCGTGGCCGAGCTGCGCACCACGCTGAGCGCGCCGGACTTGCTGCAGCGGCTGCTCGGCATCGAAGCCGCTTTCGGCCGCGAACGTGGTGAGCGCAACGCGCCGCGCACCCTCGATCTGGACTTGCTGCTGTATGGTGATGTCGTGCTGCGCAGCGACAGCCTGCAGCTGCCGCATCCGCGCGCCCACCGGCGCGCCTTCGTGCTGCGGCCGTTGGCCGAGATCGACGCTGCGCTCGAGTTGCCCGGGCTCGGGCCGCTCGGACCGTGGCTGCAAAGCACGGCCGACCAGCGCGTCGAGCGCATCGCGGGACATTGAGCGGTACGCGGCTCCTACAATCCCGCCGCCCATGCAGCGCACCGGCGTGCGCGAGGAGTCCCTGACATGCTGTTCGGCAAGCTGCTGCCCCGCGAAGGCAATTTCTTCGCGCTGTTCGATCAGCATGCAGCCTGCATCACGCGGGCGGCGCGGGCTTTCATGCTGCTGATTCAGAACTACGACGACACCGCCGCCCGCGAGCAGCACGGCGCCGAGGTGGACGCGGCCGAGCATGCGGCCGACCGCATCACTGCGGAGGTCAACCGTCAGCTGCACAAGACCTTCATCACGCCGATCGGGCGCGAGCAGATCCATGGCCTCATCAATGCCATGGACGACATCGTGGATCTGCTGCAGGACGCCACCGAGAGCCTGTCGCTGTACGACGTGCGCCGGCTGAGCGAGGACGTGCTGCGCCTGGGCGAGATCAGCGCGCGTTGCTGCGAACGCGTGCAGCATGCCGTGACGCTGTTGCCCAAGCTCAGTCAAGCCGAGGTTGCCGAGGCTGCGTTGAAGGCCTGCGCCGAGATCGATCTGCTCGAATCGGATGCCGATCGGGTGATGCGCGCGGCCATGTCCAAGCTGTTTCGCCAGGAGCCCGACGTGCGCGAGCTGATCAAGCTGAAGGCCATCTACGAGCAACTGGAGTCGATTTCCGACCGCTGCGAGGACGTGGCCAACATGATCGAAGGCGTGGTGCTCGAGAATTCCTGAACCTGCGCATGGCACCGCTGCATATCGGCTTGTGGGTCGTGCTGATGCTGGTCGCGCTGGCGCTGGTGTTCGACTTCATGAACGGCTTCCACGATGCCGCCAACTCGATCGCCACGGTGGTTTCCACCGGCGTGCTGAGGCCGCACACGGCGGTGGCATTTGCCGCCTTCTTCAACGTCGCCGCGCTGTTTGTCTTCGAGCTCAAGGTCGCGGCCACCGTTGGCAAGGGCATCGTCGATCCTGCCGTGGTCGATCAATACGTGGTCTTCGGTGCCCTTATCGGCGCCATCGCCTGGAACCTGGTGACTTGGTGGTACGGCATCCCGTCGAGTTCGTCGCACGCGCTGATCGGCGGCATCGTCGGCGCGACGCTGGCCAAGGCCGGTGCCGGCCCGCTGCAGCTGGCCGGCGTGTTCAAGACGGTGGCCTTCATCGTCGTCTCGCCGGTGCTGGGTTTCCTGCTGGCCGGCCTGATGATGGTGGCGGTGTCGTGGATCTGCCGGCGCAGTTCGCCCCTGCGCGTCGACAGCTGGTTCCGGCGTCTACAACTGGTATCGGCCGGGATGTACTCTCTGGGCCATGGTGGCAACGATGCGCAGAAGACCATCGGCATCATCTGGCTGCTGCTCATCGCTTCGGGCTCGGTGGCGAGCGGCGCGGCGTCGCCGCCCACCTGGGTGATCGTCGCTTGCTACACGGCGATCGGCCTGGGCACGCTCTTCGGTGGCTGGCGCATCGTCAAGACCATGGGTCAGCGCATCACCAAGCTCAAGCCGGTGGGTGGCTTTTGTGCCGAAACCGGCGGCGCGATCACCTTGTTCCTGGCCACCGGCCTGGGCATCCCGGTGTCGACCACGCACACCATCACCGGCGCGATCGTCGGCGTCGGCGCAGTGCGCAATGCCTCGAAGGTGCGTTGGGGCGTGGCCGGCAACATCGTCTGGGCCTGGTTCCTGACGATTCCGGCCACGGCGCTGATGGCGGCGCTCGCGTTTTTTGTGGGCAGGGCGATCTTCTAGCTCGTCTTGCCGAGTTGCCACTCGAAGAAGTGCTGCATGCCGAAGGCCACGGTGCCCATCAGCGCGCTGGCGCCCAGCAGCAGGGCCACGATCACGCCCAGCACCGGCAGCCAGCCGGTCGGTCGCGGGGCCGAGCCAGGGTTGTAGCGCTCGGCCCATTTGTCGTCCGGCGTCAGGCCGAGAACGATGGCCGTCAGCATGGCCAGCGAGATCATCAAACCGAGCAGCGGGATCAGCACCCAGGCGGCCCGATCGTCCTGGCCGAAGGCGCTCAGGCGCTGCACGCCGGCCAGTCCCAACAGCGTGGGCAGCGGGAAGCACCAACCCAGCTTGTCGCGCCAGCCGTGCAGGTAGAAGCGGTGCAGGCCGAACACGCCGCCGACCACGGCCAGCCAGGTGGCCAGCGATTTGGAGTGAGCCATCGAGGACTGTGAAGCTGACGCATCCCGCAACCATCGGCGGCCATCCGGGTTGCGGTGGCAGGGCGCGGAACGCGAGACAGATGATTTGTCGGGCCTGAGTTTATAATGCGCGGTTTCCCGCCCCCGGGCACCCAGCCCTGCTGTGGCGCAAGGTCGGCGTATCGTCGTGGGCCGTGCGATCGTATTCGCGGCGCGGGAGTCCGCTTCCTTTTGAAGGACAGTTCCATCATGGTCGTTATTCGGCTGTCTCGTGGCGGCGCCAAGAAGCGCCCGTTCTACAACATCGTGGTGTCCGATTCGCGCGAGCGTCGCGATGGCCGATTCATTGAGCGCCTGGGTTTCTACAACCCGATGGCCTCGGGCGGCGAAGAGCCGTTGCGCGTCGCGATCGATCGCGTGGGCTACTGGTCGGGCGTCGGTGCCAAGCTGTCGCCCACCGTGGCGCGCCTGGTCGAGCAGGCCAAGGCCGCCGCCTGACCTCAGCCGGGTGGCCAGCGCGTGTCGGACCCTTCGGCGACCGACGCCGAGTTTCCGCCCGACGCCGTCGAGGTCGCTCGGGTCGTCGATGCCTGGGGCATCAAGGGCTGGGTCGAGGTGCAGCCCTTCGCCAAGGACCCGCAGGCGCTGTTCTCGTCGCGGCGCTGGTTCCTGAAACCTCCGCAGGCCAAGGCCGCACGGCCTGCCGATCGCGGAGCCGTCGGGCTTCCGGCGCTGCTGCGCGTGATCGAGGCGCGTGAGCATGGTGATGCGGTGATCGCGTCGGTCCGCGACGTTACCGACCGCAATGCCGCCGAGGCGCTGCGTGGCGCACGCATCTTCGTCGCGCGCAGCAGCTTTCCGAGCCTTGCGGACGACGAGTTCTACTGGGTCGATCTGATCGGATTGCAGGTCGTCAACCGTGACGGCGTGTTGCTCGGCGAGGTCATTGACTTGATCGACAACGGTGTGCACAGCGTTTTGCGGGTGCTGGGCGAGACGGAGCGCCTGATTCCCTTCGTTGCCGCGTACATCGACGAGGTCGATCGGCAGGCACGACAGGTGCATGTCGATTGGGGCCTGGACTACTGAACGCAAGGCCATGCGCTTCGACGTCGTCACGCTCTTTCCCGAGTTCTTCGATGCCCCGCTGAAACACGGCATCAACCGCCGCGCCTTCGACAGCGGTGCGATGCAACTGCAAGTGTGGCCGCTGCGCGACTTCGCCGACGATGCCTACCGCCGCATCGATGATCGACCCTATGGCGGCGGGCCGGGCATGGTCATGTTGGTCGAGCCGCTGCAACGCGCCGTCGCCGCCGTGCGTGCTGCGCGAGCCGATGGGACGACGGTGCCGGTCGTGCACTTCAGCCCGGTTGGCCGACGGCTCGACCAGGCCATGGTGCGCGAATTCGCTGCCGGTGCCGGGGCGGCGCTGCTGTGCGGCCGCTACGAAGGCGTGGACCAGCGTCTGATCGATACGCAGGTCACGCACGAGATCAGCCTGGGCGATTTCGTGCTGTCCGGTGGCGAGCTGCCGGCGCTGGTGTTGTTGGACGCCGTGGCCCGGCTGATGCCCGGCGTGCTGAGCGCGTCGTCGCACCAGCAGGACAGCTTCTCCGACGGGCTGCTCGAAGGCCCGCAGTACAGCCGGCCGGAAGTGCTGGCCACGCCCGGCGGTGTCATGCCGGTGCCGCCGGTGCTGCTGTCCGGGCACCATCGCGACGTGGCCCGCTGGCGCCGCGAACAGTCGCTGGCATTGACGGCACGGCGACGGCCCGACCTGATCGCGGCGGCACGTGCGGCAGGGCGCCTGGACGAGGACGACGAGCGGTTCTTGGGTAAGCAAGCCTTGCTCCCTGGCGCGCTATAATCACAAGCTTTTCGATCCTCTGCCGCCCACAACAGCGGCTGTCGCCAAGACGGCCGCTCCATGACAGGCCCCAAACAAAGGCGCGAGCAAGATCGCACGGAGAAGCCCAATGGATTTGATCGCCACCCTCGAGCATGAGGAAATCGCGCGCCTGAACAAGACGATTCCCCCGTTCGCACCGGGCGACACGGTGATCGTCAGCGTCAACGTGGTCGAAGGCACGCGCAAACGGGTCCAGGCCTTCGAAGGCGTGGTCATCGCCAAGCGCAATCGCAGCCTGAACAGCAGCTTCACCGTGCGCAAGGTATCCAATGGCGAGGGTGTCGAGCGCACCTTCCAGCTGTACAGCCCCATCATCGCCGGCATCGCGGTGAAGCGCCGCGGCGACGTGCGTCGTGCCAAGCTGTACTTCCTGCGCCAGCGCAGCGGCAAGTCGGCCCGCATCAAAGAGAAGCTGGCCTGAGTTTCGATCGACCCGCGGCCGTGCCGCGAGTCGTGCGCAGCGCGTGAGCCGCGCATGTCCCGTCCGCGCATCCTCGATCCGCAATCCATACCGGTGGTCGGTACCGACCACCTCGTGGCTCCGCTGCCTGCGGCACTGTTGACGCCGCTGGCACTGCGTCGTCGCTTTGCAGCGGACCGGGCCTGGCAGGCCGACATTCCCGGCGACGCCGGCCCGACAGGCGCAAGCTTGTCGGCGGCCTCGGTGCTGGTGCCGCTGGTGCAGCGCCCCGATGGCCTGCAGGTGCTGTTGACGCAGCGCGCCCAGCATCTGCGTGACCACGCCGGGCAGATCAGCTTCCCTGGTGGGCGCGTTGAGGCGCATGACGTCGATGCCGTGGCCGCCGCGCTGCGTGAGGCCGAGGAGGAGGTCGGCCTGCCACGATCGGCGGTGGACGTGATCGGCACGCTGCCGAACTACACCACGGTGACGAACTATGTCGTGACGCCGGTGGTGGCGTTGGTGTCCCCGCCGTTCACGCTGCGTCTCGATGCTTTCGAGGTGGCCGAGGCCTTCGAGGTGCCGCTCGCCTTCCTGATGACGCCGGCGCACCACCAGCGCCATGAATTCGAGTTCGACGGGCAGCGACGACAGTTCCTGTCGATGCCCTGGGATGGGGTCGGAAGCGACGGCGTGACGCGGCGCTACTTCATCTGGGGCGCCACCGCGGCCATGTTGCGCAACCTGTACGGATTCCTGGCGCGCTGACGCGGCTGGGCGCCGCGCACTGCGTGGCTATGATCGGCGCCGATGAGTTTCTTCGCCGTCCTCTTCGCACTGCTGATCGAACAACTCAAGCCGCTGCCGCGCGACAACTGGGTCCATCATCGACTGGTGGCCTGGGTCGGCTGGGCCGGACGCAATTTCGATGCGGGCAAGTCGCGCCATGTCTGGGTGGTGTGGTGCGTGTCCGTGTTGCTGCCCACGCTGGGCGTGGTGGCGCTGTACCGGGGCATCGCCAGCTTCGGCGTGGTGGCGGCCATGCTCTTCAACGTGGCAGTGCTGTATTTCACCTTGGGCTTCCGCCAGTTCAGCCACTACTTCACCGACATGCGCGACGCATTGGAGCGTGGCGATGAGGACGAGGTGCGACGCCTGCTGGGCGAATGGCTGCATCTGGACACCAGCGAGCTGCCGCGTACCGAAGTGCTGCGCCACATGGTCGAACACGCCTTGCTGGCGGCGCACCGTCATGTCTACGGCGTGTTCTTCTGGTTCATCGTCTGTGCCGCGCTGGGCCTGGGGCCAGCCGGCGCGGTGCTGTATCGCCTGGCCGAGTTCGTCACCCGCTATTGGGGCTACCGCCAGCGCGCGCTGGACGCGCCGGCCAACATGCGCCTGTTGGCGCGGGCCCAGCGTGTCTTCGGCCTGATCGATGCGGTGCCGGCGCGGCTGACTGCCTTCGGCTTTGCCGTCGTCGGCAATTTCGAGGAGGCGATCAACGGCTGGCGGCGCGACGCCGGGCTGTGGCTGCAGCCCCATGAAGGCATCATCCTCGCTGCGGCGGCGGGCGCGATGGGCCTGCAACTGGGCGGCGAGGCAGCACCGGGCGTCACGCCCGACCGCTCCAAGACCTTCAGTGGCGGCGCCCTCGGCGGCAGCGGTGCAGCACAGGGCTCGACGCCCGGCGCGGCGTTGACCACCTCGCACCTGCAAGGCGTGGTGGGGCTGGTGTGGCGATCGGTGGTGCTGTGGATGTTGTTGCTGGCGCTGATGACGCTGGCCAACATCCTGGGATAGCTACCGCCGCGACTGCGTCAGTTCGTCGTGGATCTCGGCATACAAGCGGTAGCGCTGCGCGGTGATCGCCCCACGCTGCACGGCAGCCAGTACGCCGCAGCCCGGTTCGTGGCGGTGCATGCAGTTGTAGAAGCGGCAAGCGCCCAGATGCGCATGCAAGTCGGGCATCAGGCCAGCCAACTGCGCCGCCTCGACGTGGCGCAAGCCGAATTCCTGGAAGCCGGGTGAGTCGATCAGCGCGCCGTCGCGCGCTTCGTCCAGCCAGTACCACAGCGTGCTGGTGGTGGTGTGGCGCCCGGAGTTCAGCGCCTGCGAGATCTCGCCCACCTGCGCCTGGGCGTGCGGCACCAGCAGGTTGATGAGTGTGCTCTTGCCGGTGCCGCTGGGGCCGAGCACGAGACTGGTCCTGCCCTTCAGCCAGGGCAGAAGCAGCGCGCGTGCGGCGTGGGGGTCTGCCTTCAGTGCCATCTCCAGCATCGTCACGCCCATCGCGCGGTAGGGCAGCAGGCGTTCGCGCGCCTGCCCTGCGCTGGGCTTGTCGATCTTGTTCAGCCCGATCAGCGTCGGGATGTCGGCGCTGGCCGCGGCCACCAGCGCGCGCGTCAATTGCGATTCGCTGAACACCGGCTCGCCGGCCACCAGCAGAAGGATCTGGTCGAGGTTGGCGGCAAACGACTTGGTGCGCCACTCGTCCTGGCGGAACAGCAGGTTGCGACGCGGCTCGACGGCCTCGATCACGCCCTCGTCGCCGGCGGGCTGCCAGCGCACCCGGTCACCGACCACCAGGTCGGCCTTGCGGCCGCGCAAGTGGCACTGCACTCGCTCACCGCGCACGGTTTCGATGACGGCGTGGCGACCATGCGCGGCGACGACGCGCGCGATGTCCAGGCCGTTGAAAGGGCTCAAGCCAGCAGCGCGTCCACCTTGGCGGCGCAGATGAAATCGTTGATCGAGATGCCGCCCACCGAATGCGTGTTGAAGCGCACCACGCAGCGGTTGTAGCCCAGCGCGAGATCGGGGTGGTGGTCTTCGCGATGCGCGATCCAGGCCAGCGCGTTGACGAAAGCCATGGTCTGGTGGAAGTCGGCGAAGTCGAAGCGGCGTTCGATGGCGCCATCCTTCAATGCCCAAGCGGCCAGATGCCCCAGCTGCGTTGCGATCATCGCGGCGGCCATCGGCGGCTGGCCCTCCAAGGGCTGGCAATGCCGGGTTGTCAAGTCGCTCATGCTCGGGCTTTCAACGGGTGGACGTGGCCAGCGCGGCCAGACGCTCCGAGGCCGGCGGGTGGGAGTAATAGAAGCGCACGTACACCGGGTCCGGCGTCAGCGTGGCAGCGTTGTCTTCATGCAGCTTCAACAATGCATTGGCCAGATCTTGCCCGCTGGACTGCGCGCAGGCATAGGCATCGGCCTCGAACTCATGGCGGCGCGAGAAATGCGCCATCAGCGGCGAGACGAAAAACTGAAGGGCGGCAGCGCCAGCATGAACAGCAGCAACGCCAGCGCATCGTTCGGCGCGGCCAGGTCGGCATCACACCCAGGCCCTCGTAGAAACGCTCTGCCCCGAAAGCCAACCCAGCAGCGCCAGGCCCAGCAGGCTGAAGGCAAAGATGCCGACGATGCGCTTTTCACATGGCGGTGCTTGAAATGGCCCAGCTCGTGCGCCAGCACCGCCTCGACTTCAGCCGGCGACAGGCTGCTGCAGCAGCGTGTCGAAGAAGACCACCCGCTTGGCCGCGCCCAAGCCCGGTGAAGTAGGCATTGGCGTGCGCCGAGCGGCGGCTGCCGTCCATCACGAACAGGCCTTTCGCGGCGAAACCGCAGCGTGCATCAGCGCCTGCACGCGCGCCTTCAGCGCGTCGTCGGCCAGCGGCTCGAACTTGTTGAACAGCGGCGCGATGACCGTCGGGTAGAGCACCAGCACAAGCAGGTTGAAGGCCATCCACGCGCCCCAGGCCCACAGCCACCAGAGGGCCCCGGTTGCGCCCATGATCCAGAGGATCGCCGCAGCGAGCGGCAGGCCGATGAGGGCGCCGACGCGCGGCGCTCTTCAGCAGGTCGGCAATGAAGAGCGCTGGGCGTGACGCGGTTGAAGCCGAAACGCTGTTCGATGCGGAAGGTGCTGTACAGCTCGAACGGCAGGTCGAGCAGCGCTGCCGATCAACGCGAAGGCCGCCAGCAGCGCGAACTGGTAGGCCATGTCGCCCAAGCGCGGCTGAACGCGCGTCGCAGCAGCCAGTGGTTCAGCAGCGCCAGCCCGCCAAGCAAGGTCCAGCCGAGCAGCACGGCGCGCCGAAGGCCATGGCAAGCAGGCCGAAGCGGCCCTTGGCCAGCGTGTAGTCGGCGGCGCGGCTGGTGCGCCCGGGCGTGACCGTGGCGGCAAAGGCGGCCGGCACCGCGTTGCGGTGCGCCGCCACGTGGCGCATCTGCCGCGTGGCAAGCCAGAACTTGGCATCAGAGGCGAGCAGCAGCGCGCGCCGCGAAGGCAAGGGTGAACGGGGGCGTCGCATGAGGCGCGAAGTGTAGGCTCCGGCGAGAATCTGCGAATTGCCCACTGAGGCGAAGAACCCCATGAGCGAACGCTGCGATGGCGCCTGAACGAACGACCAGAACCTGATCTGGATCGACCTGGAGATGACCGGGCTGCTGCCGGAGCGCGACCGCATCATCGAGATCGCCGTCGTGGTGACCGATGCCAGCTCGCGGTGCGCGTCGAAGGGCCGGTGTTGGCGATCCACAGAGCGATGCCGCGCTCGACGCGATGGACGCGTGGAACAAGGGCACGCACGGCCGCAGCGGGCTGATCGACCGCGTCAAGGCGTCGACCATCGACGAGGCGCAGGCGCAGGCGCAGGTGATCGAGTTCCTGCGGCGTATGTGCCGGCGGGCAAGAGTCGCCGATGTGCGGCAACAGCATCTGCCAGGACCGGCGTTTCCTGGCCGCACATGCCGCGGCTGGAGGCCTACTTCCACTACCGCAACCTGGACGTCAGCACGCTGAAGGAACTGGCGCGGCGCTGGAAGCCCGACATCCTGGCCGGATTCAAGAAGGCGCAGGCGCACACCGCGCTGGCCGACATCCACGAGTCGATCGACGAGCTGCTGACTACCGGGAGCATTTCCTGCTGCGCTGACGGGCACACGCGTAAAAACCCGCGATCGGTTATACTGAGCTTGGCTCGAGCAGGAGCCTGTTCGTTCATCCCCTCTGACCTTCATCGTGTCTTTCCCGCGGCTCGCCAGGCAGCGCCGCGCGGCCTGTTCGAAGCCCCTCGCGGGAATGGTTGGCGGCGATGCCGTCGCTTCTGACTGTTCCCGCCTGCGCCCACCCGGGCGCGGCGGACGTCTCCTCAGCGACTCCCGTCACCCGTTGACGGTGCCGTTGGCGTGCGCCGGCGTCCGCGCGGACGGCGCTCATTCGAGAAAGAAGACAATGAGTTTCGATTCCCTGGGCCTGCACGAGGCCCTCACCAGGCCGTGCCGAAGCCGGCTACAGGCAGCCACCGAAGTCCAGCAGCGGCCATTCCGCCGGCGCTGCAGGCCAGGACCTGATGGTTTCGTCCAGCACCGGCAGCGGCAAGACCGCGTCCTTCATCCTGCCTGCGTTGCAGCGTGTGCTGGCGGCGCGCGGGCCGCGCGCGGCCGCGCAAAAGGGTGGCGCCGTCACGGTCCGCGCGTGCTGGTGCTGGCGCCGACGCGCGAGCTGGCGATGCAGGTGGCCAAGGCGGCCGTCGACCTATGGCCGCTTCGTGCCGGGGCTGCGCGTGGCCACCGTCGTCGGCGGCGTGCCGTATCGGGCGCAGCTGGCGGCGCTGCGCGGTCCGCTGGACGTGCTGATCTCCACGCCGGGCCGATTGCTGGACCACCTGCAGACCGGCCGCGCCGTGCTCGACAACGTCGAGATGCTGGTGCTCGACGAAGCCGACCGCATGCTCGACATGGGCTTCATCGACGACATCCAGACCATCGCCGACCACGTCCGGCCGCGCGCCAGACGGTGATGTACAGCGCCACCTTCGCCGGCCACGTCGGCCGCCTGGCCACGCAACCTGCTGCGCGACCCGCAGCGCATCGACGTCGCGTCGCACACCGACACGCACGAGGACATCGAGCAGCGCCTGCACTGGGCCGACGACCACAGCACAAGAACGCGCTGCTGGACCACATCCTGACCCAGCGCGAATGTCGAGCAGGCGCTCGTGTTCACCAGCACGCAGCGCGACGCCGACTGGCTGGCCGACCGGCTGGCCGACATGGGCCACGCGCGTGGCTTCGCTGCACGGCGGCATGCCGCAGGGCCGTCGCAACCGCGTGCTGCAGGGCCTGCGCAACGCCAGCTGCAGGTGCTGGTCGCCACCGACGTGGCGGCGCGCGGCATCGACGTGCCGACGCATCAGCCACGTCATCAACTACGGCCTGCCGATGAAGGCCGAGGACTATGTGCACCGCATCGGCCGCACCGGCCGTGCCGGGCGCAGCGGCCTGGCCATGACGCTGGCCGAGCGGAATGACAGCGGCATGATCCGCCGCATCCAGCAGTTCACGACGCAGACGATCCCGGTGGCGACGATCGCCGGCCTCGAGCCGCGCAGGCCGGAGCCGAAGCCCGCTGCGCCGGCGCGCTTCGCGCCCGCACGCGACAAGGGTCGCCGTGCCGGCCCGGGTGGTCGTCCCGCCTTCGGCCATGCCGATCGGCGCCCGGGTGGTGGCGCACCCTGGGCCCATCCGGGCCCGCGCGGTGGCAAGCCGCGCCCGGCGCGCTGAGCCTTCGCCGCCGCAGCGCCGCGGCGTCTTCGGCTTCTGCAACGCCGGCTTCGGCGCCCGGGGAGCGCCGTGGCTTCAGGTCGACAGCAGCTCGACCTCGAACACCAGCGTCGCATGCGGCGGGATCACGCCGCCGGCGCCGCGTGCGCCGTAGCCCAGTTCGGGTGGGATCAGCAGCACGCGCGTGCCACCGACCTGCATGCCCTGCACGCCTTCGTCCCAACCGCCGATGACCTGCCCGCCACCCAGGCCGAAGCTGAAGGGCTGCCCGCGGTCCTTGCTGGAATCGAATTTCTTGCCGCGTCCGTCGGCAGCGGCGGGTTCGTGCAGCCAGCCGGTGTAGTGCACGCTGACCTGTTGGCCGGCGCAGGCCGTGTCGCCGGTGCCGGCCAAGGTGTCGTCGTATCGCAGGCCGCTGGGGGTGGAGATCATGGGCATGGCAGAGGTCGTCCGTTGTTGGAAGCCGCGCATCATGCCATCCAACGGGCGGCCCAGGCGGGCACTGCGGTGCGCAGCCATTCCGAGCAACCTCTGCCCGCGATGGTCGGCAGCTGCAGCACCTTTGCAGCGGCGCGCAGCGCGGCCGGCGGGTCTTGCAGATCCAGTGCGGCAGCTCCGTTCTGCTTCGACAGCTTGTGGCCGTCGGCGCCGAGCACAAGCGGCGTGTGCAGGTAGCGCGGCGTCGGCAGGCTCAAGGCACGTTGCAGCAGGATCTGCCGCGCAGTGTTGTCGGCCAGGTCGGCGCCGCGCACCACGTCGGTGATGCCTTGCCAGGCGTCGTCCACCACCACCGCCAGCTGATAGGCCCACAGGCCATCGGCACGCTGCAGCACGAAGTCGCCGACCTCCTGTGTCACATTCTGCGTCATCGCGCCAGGCGGCGGTCACGCCAGTCGATGTGCAGGTCGCTGGCGTCGCGCCGGGTTCGCATGCGCACCGCACGCGGCAGCTTGCCGTGCAGGCCGTCGCGACAGGTGCCGGGGTAGACCGCCTGCCGGTGGCGCGCGCGCGGCCGGCCCTGCGCCGCCAGCGCCGCATCGATGTCGCTGCGCGTGCAGCCGCAGGGGTAGGCCCAGCCGGCCACCCGCAGTGTGTCCAGTGCTTGGCGGTAGGCATCGGTGCGCTGCGACTGCCATAGCGGTGCCTCGTCCGGCACCAGGCCCAGCGTGGCCAGCTGCTGCAGGATGACGCGATCCATGCCGGGCACGCAGCGCGGCGTGTCCACATCCTCGATGCGCACCAGCCAGCGCGCGCCGCGGGCACGGGCATCCAGCCAGCTAGCGAGCGCCGCCACGAGCGAGCCGGCATGCAGCGGCCCGGTGGGCGAGGGCGCAAAGCGGCCCGCGGGTTTCGGCGCGGCGGGTGCGCGCGTCGTCAATGTGTGTCCTGGCGTTCGAGCAGCGCGTGCCGCGTGGTGGGCCCGGCCAGCTGTTGCAACCACCACTGCAGCCCCAGGCCCAGCGCCGCCTTCTGCTTGCGCCCGCTGCCGCAACGCCAGGCGTAACCGAGCTTGCCCGGGGCGTTCGTGCGCAGCGTCGGCTTCGCCACCAGCGTCCCTTCGCGCAAGGCCTCGCGCACCATCATCTCGGGCACATAGCCACAGCCCAGGCCGCGATGCAGCGCCTCGATCTTCGCTGCCATGCTGGACACGGTGAGCACGTCCTGCCCCGGCAGCAGATTCAGCGTCAGCGGCGACAGGCGCTGCGCCGTGTCGGCCACGGCCACGGCGCGGTAGCGCAAAAGTTCGGCATCGTCGAGCGGCCGGGTCGCGGCCGCCAGCGGGTGGTGCGGCGACACGGCAAAGACGAAGGGCATCTCGCCCAGCGTCTCGATGGCCACGTCGGGCGGCGGGCTGTGCAGGCCGACGCCGATGGCCAGATCGGCCTGGCCGCTGACCAAGGCCTCCCAGGTGCCGGCCAGCACCTCGGTGCGCAGCCGCAGCCGCGTGCCCGGGCCGCCGTTGCCGATGGCACCGGCACCGGCCTTGCCCTGGGGGTCGAGTGCGTAGAAGGCCTCGCACAGCTCGAACAGCGTGCGCCGCGAGATGACGTCGTCCACCGCGATGCTGAGTGTCGTCTCCCAGCCGGCAGCGACGCGGCGCACGCGATGCGCCACGGCCGAGGTCTCGGCCAGCAGCCGCCGCCCCTCGTTCAGCAGCTCGGTGCCGGCGGCAGTGAACTTGGCCTGGCGCGAGCGCCGGTCGAAGAGCAGCACGTCCAGCGCTTCTTCGAGTTGGCGCACGCTGTAGGTCAGCGCCGACGGCACCTTGCCGAGCTCGCGTGCGGCGGCGGCAAAGCTGCCGGTGCGCTCGATGGTGTCGATCATCGTCAGCGCGTCGGGTGTTAGCGCAAGGTGCGAAAGGGGCATGGCGGTGGCGAAAGGCTCGGGTGGCGGGCCACTTCATCTTATTTGAACGAGGCCTTCAACGGCGGCGCGTCGATGGCGCCGCCGTCGCGCCCTACATTGAGTGCATGTCATTCACCTTCGAGAGGACCACCGCATGATGACCCTGCGCCGCAGCGCCGAGCGTGGTTTTGCCGACCACGGCTGGCTCAAGAGCTTCCACAGCTTTTCCTTTGCCGACTATCACGATCCGGCCCACATGGGCTTCGGCAATCTGCGTGTCATCAACGAGGACCGCATCGCCCCGGGCAGCGGCTTCGGCACGCACGGCCACCGCGACATGGAGATCGTCAGCTACGTGCTCAGCGGGGCGCTGGCGCACAAGGACAGCATGGGCAACGGTGCGGCTGGCGGCAAGAACGCCGGCGTCATCCTGCCCGGCGACGTGCAGCGCATGAGCGCCGGGCACGGCGTCATGCACAGCGAGTTCAACCACGCCGCCGACCAGACGACGCATTTCCTGCAGATCTGGATCGAGCCGCAGCAGCGCGGCATCGACCCGGGCTACGAGCAGAAGCACTTCGACGCGGCCGACAAGCGCGGCCGGTTGCGATTGATCGCCTCCGGCGACGGGCGCGAGGGCTCGGTGACGGTGCACGCCGACGCGTCCCTGCGCGCCGGGCTGTTCGACGGCGACGAAAGTGCCACGCTGGCGCTGGACGCGCAACGCAAGGCTTACGTGCACCTGGTGCGCGGCAGCCTGCGCGTCAACGGCGCCGACCTGGCGGCGGGCGATGCCGCGCTGTTCGAGAGCGAAACAAAGCTTCAGCTCGACGGCGGCCGCGACGCCGAGGTGCTGGTCTTCGACCTGGCGGCTTGAGCCGCAACCATTTCTCCAACCGTTTCAAATGAAAGAGGCAGACACCATGAACAACATTCCCACCCCCGTCGTCTTGATGGCGCGCTTGTTGCTGGCGCTGATGTTCGTCCTGGCCGGCGCATCGAAGTTCGCCGACCTCGGCGGCACAGCCGGCTATATCGCCAGCAAGGGCTTGCCACTGCCGATGATGCTGGCGTTCGGCACCGCGGCGCTCGAAGTGCTGGGTGGCCTGGCCATCATGTTCGGCTGGCGCGCGCGCTACGCCGCGCTGGCGCTGGCCGCATTCACGCTGCTCGCCTCCGTGTTGTTCCACAATTTCTGGGCCATGCCGGCGGAACAGCAATACATGCAGCAGCTGATGTTCATGAAGAACCTGTCGGTGGCGGGAGGTCTGCTGCTGCTGTTTGCCCTGGGCACGGGTGGCATGAGCCTGGACGCGCGACGTGGCGCGGCGGCCTGACGAGTGCGTCGGTCAGTCCGCCCACGCCTGAGCGCTCATGGACGCTGCCCGATCCTGGCCAGCGGCCGCCCGCCCTGGACGCTGCCGGCCGCGACCTCGCCGCGGACCAGCGATCCTGCGCCGATGACGCAGCCCTTGCGCAACACCGCGCCATCGAGCAGCACGCAGTTGGCGCCGACCCAGACATCGTCCTCGATGACGATGCCGCCCTTGCTCGGCGGAGGGCCCTGGCCACGGACCGGCCTCGTGCGCTCGGTGAAGGCATGGTTCAGCGGGGCCAGGGTGCAGTTGGCAGCAATGGTCACGCGGTTGCCGATATGAATGCCGTTGCCGGCGTAAAGCACGCAGCAGGAGTGCACGGCGACATGCTCGCCAATGACCACATCGCCCGAACCCACGCCCGGCTTGATCTTCACGAAGCTGTCGATCGACGAATATGCACCGACGGCGATGCGCGTGCCGCGCATCGAATCCTCGATGTCGCTGAGGTGCGAGATGCGCGCCATCGGATGGATATCGATCATGACGGTGCGCCCGGCGCGGGCTGGCTGTGGTGGCGCAATTCTGTTCGGTCGCGTGCCGGGGCCAAGTCGAAATCAGCGCCGCTTCCACCACCCAGATCGCGTCGGCAACCTCGGGCCGTGTAGGAATTTGCCTGACAGGGGCATTGGACAAAGCGGGACTCAAGCCACGGAACTGGCCTGATGTAAGGCGCCATTTCTCGCGCCTACAGTCCATTTCAAGTTGCAACCGCAGCCCTTGCCACCTCAGGAGCGAACCCCATGACCGCCGACCAGATCCTCGCCGAAATCCGCGAAGCCAACCTGTCCTACCTGATGCTGGCGCAAAGCCTGATTCGCGTCGATCGCGAACAGGCGCTGTACCGGCTGGGCGTGAGCGAGGACACCGCCAAGCTGATCGACACGCTGACACCCGCGCAGATGATGAAGATCGCCGCCAGCAACACGCTGCTGTGTCGTTTCCGCATGGACGACGACATCGTCTGGAACCTGCTCACCAGCCACGGCAAGCAAGCTGCCAACGAAAGCGTCAACCGCCTGCATGCGTCGATCTTGATGGCCGGGCGCCATCAAGAGGCGGCTTGAGGCTTCAGGCCATGGCGCGCAACAAGAGCATCCTCACCGAAGCCAAGCAGATCGAGCGTGCGGTCACGCTGATCCATCTGGGCGCGCGGCTGCAGGTGCTGGAATCGGAAACCGACCTGAGCTACGAGCGCCTGTTGCGCCTGTACAAGGAAGTCGCCGGCAAGAGCCCGAGCAAGGGTCAGTTGCCGTTTTCGACCGACTGGTTCATGACCTGGCAGCCGAACATCCATGCCAGCCTCTTCCTGAACATCCACGAATACCTGAACAAGGCGGCCGAGCTGGACGAGATCGACAGCGTCATCAAGGCCTACCAGCTGTACCTTGAGCAGACCCGCTCGCAGCAACTGGAACCGCTGCTCAGCGTGACACGCGCCTGGCGGCTGGTGAAGTTCGTCGACAACGGCATGCTGACGCTGACCAAGTGCAGCAGCTGCGCCGGCCATTTCGTCACCCACCCCTACGAGATCGCCAAGCACTATGTGTGCGGCATGTGCAACCCACCGGCCCGTGCCGGGAAGGGCAAGCTGGCCGGTGCGCTGCAAATCCCGTCGGCGCCGGCCCGCACCACCACCGGGCACGCCGCGCATGCGCATTGAGTCACGACTTTTTCGCTGCGCACGGCGCCGCCTTGGCCGATAAACAGGGCAGATTGGTTTTGTTCATGCTTGTCTCCTCCTGGCACAGACCTCTGTGCTTTCAGCGGGTCCTTCGGGACCCGCTTTTTTCTTCAGCCCGCCGCGCGTTCAAGATCCCGCGTGCCCGGCCGAAGTTCAAGCCGTGAAGCTGATTCCTTTTTCGCCGGAGCATCTGCGCCGGGACGCGACGCTGCCTTTCGGTGTGCGCGACGATGGCGGTGCGCTGCTGTTGCAGGCCGGCGCACGCATCGTCAACGACGATCAACTGGCCTATCTGCGCGCCAAGTCACTGTTCGCCGACGAACAGGAATCCACCGAGTGGCGGCGCAAGCTGGGGGCCAGCATGGGGGCGATGCTGCGCCAGAACGCGCCGCTGAAGGCCATCGCCAAGGCGCGGCCGCCGGACGAGGCGCGCGACCACATGGCGGCCCACGACAGCAGCCTGCCGGATCAATGGGAAGGCCTGGCCGTGACGCTCGACGCCGCGCTGCGCGAGGCCGGGCCGAATGCCGAGTTCGTCGCCCGCGTGAACCAGTTGCAAGCGCGCGCCAGCAAGCTCGGCCAACAGCAGGTGGACGTCTCGCTGTACCACCTGATCCACAGCGCCGGCCATTCGCTGGAGAAGTACAGCAGTCACCATGCGCTGCTGGTCATGCTGGTGAGCGAGCAAGCCGCATTGCTGCTGGGCTGGAGCGACGACGCGGTGCGCAGCCTGGGCTGCGCCGCGCTGACGATGAATGTCGCCATGGCCGGCCTGCAGGATCAGTTGGCCGACAGTGACATGCCGCTGACGCCGGCGACACGCGCCCACATCGACGAACACCCGCAGCAAGGCGCCGCGTTGCTGCGCGAGGCCGGTGTCGCCGATGCGCTGTGGTGCGAGGCGGTGCGCCTGCATCACGACCGCGGCGACGGCGAGCGCGCGCTGGCCGAGCTACCGCCCGAGCGACGGCTGGCGCGGCTGCTGCGCCGCGCCGACATCTTCACCGCCAAGATCAGTCGGCGCCGCAGCCGCCCGCCCATGTCGCCGGTGCAGGCCGCGCGCGAAGCCTGCCTGGGTGCCGGCGGGGTGCCTGACGAGGTCGGCGGCGCGCTGTTGCGCGCGACCGGGCTGTACCCGCCGGGAAGCTTCGTCGAACTGGCCAACGGCGAGCGCGGCATCGTCGTCTCGCGCGGGCGCCGCGCCAACCTGCCGTGGGTGGCGAGCCTGGTGGCGCCGAGTGGTCTGCCGCTGGGCGAGCCGGCGCTGCGCGACACGCTCGAAGCGCGCTACGCGGTGCGTGCGGCGGTGTCCAGCGCGAGCGTCAAGGTGCGCCCGGATCACCGGCGCATCCTGGCGCTGCGTTGAGCCGCGGCGCCCGAAGTGTCGCAGCGGCGTTTGCGCACCGGTCCGCGCGCCGATCGGGTTGCGCCGGGGGCCGGCCTCAACCTTGCTCGAGGAACTCGCGCAGCGCCTTTTCCGGCGGATGGGCGTAGTTGGAGCGCCGGCTGACCGCGATGCCGCCAAGTTCGCGCAACTGGATCGCCATCTCGGCGGCCTTGGCGACGACGGCCAGGCCATCGACGATCGGCGCGCCACCCATCTGCGCGCCATGCACCGCACCGTACAGCAGCATCGGCAGCCCGCCGGCCGGCACGATCACATCGGCGCCCGCATCGAGCAGCGAATGCACCTCGCGCTCGAACTTGGGGTAGAGCGCCCGGTAGCCCTTCTTCGTCGCGAAGGCGTCCATGAAATCGCTGACCCGCGCATTCACCGCGCGCACGCCGACCACCCGTTGCTGCAGGCCATAACGTGTGACCTGGTCTTCATGCCAGGGGATGAAGCTCGGGTTGATGGTCACCAGCCCGAGCTTGCGGCCGAGCATGCAGGCATGCAGCAGGGTGGTCTCGCCCAGGCCCAACACGGGGATGCTGGCCACCGACTTGGCCTCGTGCAACCCTGCGTCCTGGAAATGCGTGATCGCCATTGCGGCGTACCCCTGTTTCTCGGCCTCGACGGCATTGCGGATGAAGGCGCGGGCCATGCGGAATTCGGTCAGCGCATGGGTGGTGGTGGCGGGTGGCGTGACGGTGTTGAAGCTGAAGTCGTAGCGCGCATCGAGCACGCGCCGCAGGTGCGGCTCCAGCCGGCCGATGTACGGTGCCATGTCCACGCGGTCGGTGGCACCCTGGAACCAGATGCGATGACGCTTGGGCGCCGCGGCGGCTGTTGTGGCACTCGTCTTGCTTTTGGCTTTGGGCATGCGGGCTTCCCATCGTTGTCAGGTGTGGGGCCACAGGATATGCTGGAATGGACCGATGCCCTTCCCACAGGAGCCCTCTCATGTCGTTCGGAACCTTCTCCCGCCTGGCCCGGCATCTGGCCGTCAGCCTCTTTGCCGTCGTGGCATGTAGCGCGTCGGCACAGGACAAGATCAGCGCGGTGCATGCCTTCCCGGCGAACTGGGTCTATTCGAAGAGCTTTCTCGAGTTCGTGAAGAAGGCCAACGACGCCGGCAAGGGCGTGTTCGAGATCACCGTGCGCGGCGGTCCGGAGGCGATGGGCATGTTCGAGCAACCCAACGCGGTGCGCGACGGCGTGGTCGACATGGTCTATACGCCCTGCGCCTTCTACGCCGCGTCGGTGCCCGAGTGCGACGCCGTTTCGGCCTCGTCGATCGACGGGCCCATGGCGCGCAAGAACGGCGCCTACGATGCGCTCAAGGCCGCGCACCTGCGTCGCATGGGCTTGTTCTATCTCGGTTGGGTGGACAGCGGCATCCACTTCCACCTGTGGTCGAGCAAGGAGCCGAAGATCGACGCCCAGGGCAACCTGGAGACCAAGGGCGTGAAGATGCGCGGCAACCCGATCTACAACGCCTTCCTCACCAACTACCTCGGCATGCAGGTCATCAACCTGCCTTCGACCGACGTCTACACGGCACTGGAACGCGGCACCATCGACATGACCGGTTGGACCGAAATCGGCCTGATGGATGCCAACTGGGACAAGTTCCTCAAGTACCGCATCGATCCCCGATTCTTCTCCACCGACCTCGGCATCATCATGAACGTCGCCAAGTGGAACTCGCTGTCGCCGAAGTCCCGCGAGATCCTGGAGCGCGTGGTCATCGAGCATGAAGTCTCCAGCGTCAAGGCGCTGGCCGCGCTGCGCACCAAGGAATTTGCCGAGCTCGAAAAGCGCGGCATGAAGGTCGTGGCGCTCCCGCCGGCATCGCAGAAGCGCTTCGTCGAGGGTGCGCGCGCGGCGTCGTGGGCGCGCATGAAGGAACGCATGGACAAGACCGGCGACGCGCGTTCCTACGACACCATCGTCAAGCTCTTCGCCCCCGCGAACTGAAGCGCGGGGTGGGCGGCGCATGAAAACGGCGCTGCGGGCCTATGACACCCTGATCGACGCGATGGCCTGGTTCGCCGGGCTGTTGATGGCGGCCATGTTCGTCGCCATCGTCGTCGATGTCTTCCTGCGCAACCTGGGCCTGCAGAGCTCGGCGCACCTGTTCACGTTCACCGAATACGCGCTGCTGATGGTGCCGTGTTTCGGCGCCCCGTGGCTGGTGCGCGAGAAGGGCCATGTGTATGTCGAGATCGTGCTCAACGCGCTGCGGCCGGCGCTGCGCAAGCGCATGGTGGTCGTCATCGGCCTGCTGTGCATCGCGGTGTGCGCCGTGCTCGCCTGGTACGGCCTGGAGGTGACGCTGCGCAGCTACACGCTCGACGACAAGGACGTGCGTTCCTTCGACGCGCCACGCTGGTTGCTGGTGATGTGCATCCCGCTGTCCTTCTTCTTCATGGCCACCGAGTTCGCGCGCCACCTGCTGCGCGGCGAGGATTTCCTCGGCTCGATGGAGCTGGGGCCGGACCTGTCCGGTGGCGCGCCGCAACGCATCGAGCCCTGAGTGCACTGGACCGTCGCCGCCGCGGTGTTGTTCGGCCTGTCGGTCAGCCTGATGCTGATCGGCGTGCCGGTGGCCATCGCCTTCTTCGCCACCAACATCGTCGCCGCCATGCTGTTCATGGGTGGCGCCAGCGGCGTTGCGCAGATCATCAACAACGGCTTCGGCGCGATGACCACCTTCGCGCTGGTGCCGATACCGATGTTCCTGTTGATGGGCGAACTGTTCTTCCACACCGGGCTGGCGACGCGCTTCTTCAATGCCACCGACAAGCTGCTCGGCAACGTGCGCGGCCGCTTGGCCTTCGTCACGCTGATCGGCGGCACAGCCTTCGCCGGCTCGGCCGGTTCCAGCATCGGTAGTTGCGCGTTGCTCGGCACCTTGATGGTGCCAGAGATGATGAAACGCGGCTACAACAAGTACCTGTCGATGGGTCCGATCATGGGCGTCGGCGGGCTGGCGGTGATCATCCCGCCCTCCGCGCTGGCGGTGTTGCTGGCCACGCTGGGCCAGACCGATGTCGGCGACCTGCTGATCGCGGGCGTGGTGCCGGGGCTGCTGCTGGCGGCAATGTACGGCCTGATGATCTGGGGCTGGACGCGCGTCGATCCCGAGGCCGCACCGATGTACGACGTGCCGCCGGTGCCGCGGGCCGAGAAGCTGCGGCTGCTGCGCCGCGACGTCGTGCCGATGGTGGCGGTGATCGTCTTCACCGTGGCCGTGATGCTCATCGGCTGGGCCACGCCGACCGAAGCCGCGGCGCTGGGCGCCGGCGCGGTGATGCTGCTGGCTTGCGTGTACCGCACGCTCACCTGGGCGGCGTTTCGCGCCTCGCTGAAAGGCGCGCTGCGTGTGACGATCATGTCCTTCCTGATCATCTTCGGCTCGGCCACCTTCGCACAGATCCTGGCCTTCACCGGTGCGTCGGGCGGGCTGGTCAGGTTCTTCCTGGGCTTCGACCTGCCCCCGATGGGGCTGTTGCTGGTGATGATCGGCATCATTCTCTTCCTCGGCACATTCATGGACCAGCTATCGATGATGTTGCTGACGGTGCCGATCTTCTTCCCGCTGGCCAAGGCGATGGGCTTCGACCTCACCTGGTTCGGCATCATCATGCTGCTGGCGCTGGAAGTGGGCTACACCACGCCGCCCTTCGGGCTGCTGCTGTTCGTGATGAAGGGCGTGGCGCCGCCGGGCACGACGATGATCGATGTCTACAAGGCGGCGGCGCCGTTCATCGCCTGTTCGCTGCTGTTGATCGTGCTGCTGTTGCTGTTTCCGCCGCTGGCCACCTGGCTGCCCGGCCTGGCGCACTGATCAGCCGGGCCGCCATGGCCTTTTTCGCGGGCTCGCGCCGCTCGCGCGGCCGCGACACTGCCGGGCTTGAAATCCTTGCATCGTGCCGTGGCTCTGGCCGGCCGTTACGCTGCCATGCGCCGCGCGGCCGGTGCGGCCCTGCGCTGGCCCGTGCCGGCCCTGCTCGCCTGGGCGCTGGCCTGGGCTTCGTTCATGGTCACGAGCCGACTCGGCGCGCCGGCCTGGCTGGCCGTCACGGCGGCCATGGGGGCGGGTCTGTGGTCGAGCGGCTGGGTCGCGACGCGGCTGCGCAAG
The DNA here is from genome assembly GCA_963837675.1 of uncultured beta proteobacterium. Taxonomy (GTDB): domain Bacteria; phylum Pseudomonadota; class Gammaproteobacteria; order Burkholderiales; family Burkholderiaceae_C; genus Rubrivivax. The sequence goes on from CAWIOH010000025.1 coordinate 66,251, forward strand.
TGGGTCCTGGCGGCCGGTTTCCCGTTGTCGCTGCTGGCCAGCGGCGTGGCCTTCGGGATGCCGGCGTGGGCCTGGCTGCTGCCGCTGGCGTCGGTGTGGCTGTGTTATCCGCGCCGGGCCTGGCGCGACGCACCGCTGTTCCCGACGCCGCGCGGCGCGCTGGACGCGCTGCCGGCCGCACTGTCGCTGGCGCCGGGCGCGCGTGTGCTCGACGCCGGCTGCGGACTGGGCCACGGCCTGCGCGCGCTGCGCCGCGCCTATCCGCGCGTGCGGCTCGAAGGCGTGGAATGGAGTTGGCCGCTGGCGGGGTGGGCCCGTGCCACCTGCCCGGGCGCGACGGTGCGGCGTGCCGACCTTTGGGCGGACAGTTGGTCAGCGTTCGATCTGGTGTACCTGTTCCAGCGGCCGGAGAGCATGCCGCGCGCCGCCGCCAAGGCGCGTGCCGAGATGGCCGCGGGCGCGTGGTTGGTGAGCCTGGAATTCGAGGTCACGGGCGCCGTGCCGCAAGCCGTGCTGCCGTGCCCCAATGGCCGCCGGCTGTGGCTGTACCGGCTGCCGCTGCGCTCCGCGCCAGCCTCAAGTGGCGCCGCGCCGGGCCGATAAAACCCCATGCCGCGGGCGGCCATCGCCAGCCATGTGCCGGCCCGCCGCCCCATTCGTCGCCTGAAGCGCCCCACCTCATGTTCGTCATCATTGGCTGGATCGTCGCGCTGTCTGCCGTGTTCGGCGTGTTCATCGCGCACGGCGGCAACATCGCCGTGGTGCTGCATGCGCTGCCCTTCGAGATGGCGGCGATCGGTGGCGCGGCCTTCGGCGCCTTCATTGCCAACAACCAGCCGAAGGTGCTGAAAGCCACTGCGCGCGGCCTGGGCCAATGTTTCAAGGGCAGCAAGTACACCAAGGCGCGCTACATGGAACTGATGGCGCTGATGTACGACATCCTGCAAAAGGCGCGCAAGGAAGGCCTGATGTCGATCGAGAAGGATGTCGAGGAGCCGCACAGCTCGCCGCTGTTCCAGAAGTACCCGGTGGTCGGCAACGACCACCATGTCTCCGAGTTCATCACCGACTACCTGCGCATGATGGTCTCGGGCAACCTGAATTCGCACGAGATCGAAAGCCTGATGGACAACGAGATCGACACCCACCACCACGAGGCCCATTCGGCGGTGGCCGCGCTGCAACGGCTGGCCGGCGCGCTCCCGGCCTTCGGCATCGTCGCGGCCGTGCTGGGCGTGGTCAACACCATGGGCTCGGTGGGGCAGCCGCCGGCGGTGCTGGGCGGCATGATCGGCTCGGCGCTGGTCGGCACCTTCCTCGGCATTCTGCTGGCCTATGCCTTTGCGGAGCCGCTCGCCGGGCTGCTGGAGCAGAAGGTCGACGAGGCCGGCAAGGAACTGCAGTGCATCAAGACCACGCTGCTGGCCAGCATGCAGGGTTATGCGCCGCAGGTGGCGGTGGAGTTCGGCCGCAAGGTGCTGTACTCGACGGAACGCCCGACCTTCGCCGAACTGGAAAAGCACGTGAAGGGCAAGAAGTGAGCGGAGATTGTCGTGGCGGGTGACGCGAAGAAGCTGCAGCCGATCATCATCAAGCGGGTGAAGAAGGGCGGCCATGGCCACCATGGGGGCGCGTGGAAGATTGCCTATGCCGACTTCGTGACGGCGATGATGGCCTTCTTCCTGCTGATGTGGCTGCTGGGCAGCACCAGCGAGGGCGACAAGAAGGGCCTGGCCGATTATTTCCAGACGCCGCTGAAGATCGCGCTGCTGAACGGCGGATCGGGCGCGGGCGATGCCTCGCATGTGGTCAAGGGCGGCGGCCAGGACATGACACGCAGTGCCGGCCAGGTCAAGCGCGGCGACATCGACTCGCGGCGCAAGACGGTCAATTTGCAGGCGCTGAAGGCCGAACAGCAGCGCGCCGAAAAGGCGCGGCTCGAGGAGTTGAAGGCCAAGGTCGAGCAGAAGATCAACTCCAGCCCCAGGCTGGCGGCGATGAGATCGCAGATCCGCCTGGACATGACGCGCGACGGGCTGCGCATCCAGATCGTCGATGAAAACCAGCGCCCGATGTTCGCCAGCGGCAGCGCCGTGGTGCAGCCCTACATGCGCGAGCTGCTGCGCGAGATCGGCGCGGTGCTCGCCGAGGTGCCCAACCGTTTGACGCTGGAAGGCCATACCGATGCCGCACCCTTCGTCGGCGGCGAACTCGGCTACGGCAACTGGGAGTTGTCGGCCGACCGCGCCAACGCCTCGCGTCGCGAGCTGATGGCCGGCAGCCTGCCCGAGGACCGGATGTTGCGGGTGCAGGGGCTGGCGGCGAGCACGCCCTTCGATGCCAAGGACCCTCAGGGCGCCGCCAATCGGCGCATCAGCATCATCGTCATGAACCGCGAGGCCGAGGACCGCATCTTCCGCACCGAGCCGCAAGACATCGAATCGGACAGCGGCCAGGACGGCCGCGAGGCGCCCAGCGGCACCGGCTGGCTGCCCGGTTTGCCGCGCTGAAACAGGGCACTTGGCGCGGGGTGCCGGCGCGGCAGATGTAAGCAGCACAAACTGCTGGCGTGAACATCGGCGACTTTCGCCCTCTTATCGCCCTCAAGTTTCAAGGTGCCCCCGGCACCATGGCAAGGCTCGCGATTGACGCGTGCCCAAGACGCCATGGCCGACGCCCAGGACCGCCGACTTCCCGCCACCGAACGCAAGATCCGCAAGGCCCGCACCGAAGGCCAGGTGGCACGCTCGCGCGACCTGTCGCACCTGGTGGCGATCGGTCTGTGCGTCGCACTGCTGGCGGTGGCCGCGCCCGAGCTGACCCAGTGGCTGAGCACCAAGCTGGCGGCCGGCCTGCGTTTCGACGCGCGCGTGCTGGCCGACGATCAGGTGATGCAACACCGGCTGGCCCTGTTGGGCCTGCCGGCCGTGGCGCTCGTGACGCTGATCGGCGCGCTGATGCTGCTGGTTGCCGTGGTGGCGGGCGTGTTGTCGGGCGGCTGGAACTTCAGCCTCAAGGCGCTGCAACCCAAGTTCGAGAAGATCAATCCGCTGGCCGGCATGCAACGCATGTTCTCGCCGGCGCAACTGCTCAACACGCTGAAGTCCTGCCTGCTGGCCGTGATCCTCGGCGCCATCGGCATGGCCTACCTGGAGCTCAACCTGCCGCGCTTCGCCGAGGCCATGGCGCTGCCGCTGCCGGAGGCCATGGCCCATGCCGGCGGCGTGGTGCTGGACGGCGTGCTGCTGCTGGTCGGCGCGCTGGCGCTGTTCGCCATCGTCGACGTGCCGCTGCAGCGCCACCAGCTGGCCGAACGACTGAAGATGAGCGCGCAGGAAGTGAAGCAGGAGCAGCGCGAGGTCGAAGGCAGCGCTGAAGTCAAGTCACGCCAGCGCTCGCGCATGCGCGAGCTGGCCAACCGCCGCATGCTGGCGGCGGTGCCGACGGCCGACCTGGTGGTGATGAACCCGAGCCACTACGCGGTGGCGCTGAAGTACGAGGAAGGGCGCATGAGCGCGCCGCGCGTGGTGGCCAAGGGAGCAGACCTGATGGCGCTGCGCATCCGCGACGCGGCGCAAGGCGCGAAGGTGCCGGTGCTGCAGGCGCCGCCGCTGGCGCGCGCGCTGTACGCCCATGCCGAGCTCGACGGCCCGGTGCCGGCGGCGCTGTTCAGTGCCGTGGCGCAGGTGCTGGCACATGTGTACCAACTGCGCGCGCACCTGCTGGGTCGAGGCAAGGCGCCACCGCCGCTGCCGGAGCTGAAAGTGCCGCCCGAGCTCGACCCGATGCACGGCGTCGCGGAGGCTGAGGAATGAACGCGCTGATGCAGCAGTTGCAGGGCTTGCTTGGCCCGCGCGCCGCGGTGCTGAAGTCGCTGGGCGTGCCCATCTTCGTCATCCTGGTGCTGGCGATGATGGTGCTGCCGCTGCCGGCCTTCGCGCTGGACCTGCTGTTCACCTTCAACATCGCCATGGCGCTGATGGTGGTGATGATCTCGGCGCACATGGTCAAGCCGCTGGACTTCGCGGCCTTTCCCTCCGTGCTGCTCATCACCACGCTGATGCGGCTGAGCCTGAACGTGGCCTCGACGCGCGTGGTGCTGGTCGATGGCCACACCGGACCGGCGGCGGCGGGCAAGGTGATCGAGTCCTTCGGCCACTTCCTCATCGGCGGCAACTTCGCGGTCGGCTTGATCGTCTTCGCCATCCTGGTGGTCATCAACTTCATCGTCGTCACCAAGGGCGCCGAGCGCATCGCCGAGGTCGGTGCGCGCTTCACGCTGGACGCGATGCCGGGCAAGCAGATGGCCATCGACGCCGAGCTCAACGCCGGCATGATCGACGAGAAGGAAGCGCGCCGGCGCCGTGCCGAGGTCGGCGAGGAGGCCGACTTCTTCGGCAGCATGGACGGCGCCAGCAAGTTCGTGCGCGGCGACGCCATCGCCGGCATGCTGATCCTGTTCATCAACGTCGTCGGCGGGTTCGTCATCGGCATCGCCCAGCACGGACTGAGCGCCCAGGAGGCGGCAAGCAGCTACATCCTGCTTGCGGTCGGCGACGCGCTGGTGGCGCAGGTTCCCGCCCTGCTGATCTCGGTGGCGGCGGCGATGGTGGTGTCGCGCGTCGGCAAGGAAACCGCCATCGGCGCGCAGATCGGCGCGCAGGTGTTCAGTTCGCCCAAGGCGCTGATCATCACCGCCGGCATCGTCGGCGTGCTCGGCCTGGTGCCGGGCATGCCCAATCTGATCTTCCTGCTGATCGCCGGCGGCATCGGGGCGCTGGCCTGGTGGGTGCGCCGGCGTCAGCAGCGCGAGCAGTTGCTGGCCGCCAGGCCGAAGGAGGCCGAAGTGCCGCCGCCCAACGCCGAAGCCAGCTGGGACGACCTGCTGCCGGTGGACACGCTCGGGCTGGAGGTCGGCTACCGCCTCATCGGCCTGGTGGACAAGGCGCGTGCCGGCGACCTGCTGGCGCGCATCAAGGGCGTGCGCAAGAAGTTCGCGCAGGACGTCGGCTTCCTGCCGCCGGCGGTGCACATCCGCGACAACCTCGAGCTCAAGCCGAGCATGTACCGCGTCACGCTGCGTGGCGCTGTGGTGGGCGAGGGCGAGGCCTTCCCCGGGCTGTGGATGGCCATCAACCCCGGCGGCGCCACGCAGCAGCTGCCAGGTACCAAGGCGCTCGATCCGGCCTTCGGCCTGCCCGCGGTGTGGATCGAGGAACGCCACCGCGAGATGGCCCAGATGGCCGGCTTTACGGTGGTTGATTGCGCGACCGTCGTCGCCACCCACCTTTCACACTTGATGCAGGTGAATGCGGCACGGCTGCTGGGCCGCATCGAGGCACAGGCGTTGATCGACCATGTCACCAAGCTGGCTCCCAAACTGATGGAAGACGTGGTCCCCAAGATGGTCGGCATCGCCACCGTGCACAAGCTGCTGCAACTGCTGCTGGAAGAAGGCGTGCACATCCGCGACATGCGCGGCATCGTCGAATGCCTGGCTGAACACGCCGCCGCCACCACCGACCCGGCCGAACTGGCGCGGCGCATCCGCGTGCACCTGGCGCCGGCCATCGTGCAGCAGATCTACGGCCCGGTGAAGGAGCTGGACGTGATCGCGCTGGATCCCGAACTCGAACGCCTGGTGACGCAGGCATTGAATTCGCCGCACGGCGCCGCGCTCGACCCCGGTGTGGCCGAGACGCTGACGCAGCAGGCGGCGCGCAGCGCGCGCACGCAGGAAGACCTGGGCGTGCCGGCCTGCCTGCTGGTGCCCGACATGATCCGTGCACCGATCGCGCGACTGCTCAGGCGCGCCGCACCCCGCCTGAAGGTGCTGTCGCACAGCGAGATTCCTGAAACCCATTCGATCCGCATCGGCTCAGTCATAGGGAGTACCACATGAACGTGCAACGATTCAGCGCGCGCAGCTCGCGCGACGCCTTGAGCCTCGTGCGCCAGGCCTTCGGCGACGACGCCGTGGTGCTGTCCACCCGGCCCTGCGCCGAAGGCGTGGAGGTGCTGGCGATGGCGGGCGACAGCGTGCCGCGCGGCGATCCGGGGGGCACACCCGCCCAGGCCGGTGCCGCACCGCTGCTGCCACCGCTGCGCCGCCCGGTGCTGCCGTCGGCGGTAGGCCGCGAGGAGCCTGCCGAACCCGACAGCGTCGAGCAGGACGTGGCGCAACTGTCGATGAGCACGCTGTCGTTCCAGGACTATGTGCGCGAGCGCATGCTGCGCCGCCGCCGTGCCGAGCAGCAGTCGCAGGAGCAGCTGAAGCAAAGCGAGGCGCAGGCCCTGGCCCAGGCCGCCGAACGGCAGGCGCGGCCGGTGCCACCGGCCGCCCAGGCCTTGCGCGAGCGGGCCGAAGCCGGTCGCGCCGAAGTCGCCTCCCGTGCCGCGCTGCCAACGCTGCATCCAGCGCCCGAGGCAGCGGTTTCGCTGCCGATGCATGAGGCGCTGGCCACGGCGCTGCCGATCGGCGTGGCGGCCGTGCCGCAGCCTGCGCCGGCCGCGGCTCGTCCCGACGATCAGCCGATGCTCGACGAACTGCGGGCGATGAAGACATTGATCGAAGACCGGTTCGGTGCACTGGCCTTCATGGAAAAGCTGCAGCGCCAGCCGCGCCAGGCACAGCTGACGCAAAGGCTGCTCGACCTGGGATTTTCGCCGGCGCTGATCCGCAAGTTGTCCGACAGCCTGCCCGACGATGTCGAAGAGAACCAATGGGCCGCCAGCGTGCTGGAGCGCAACCTGCTCGGCAGCGAAGCCGAAGCACCGCTGGAAGACAGCGGCGGCGTGTTCGCCCTGGTCGGTGCCACGGGGGTAGGCAAGACCACCAGCACGGCCAAGCTGGCGGCAGCGTTTGCCACGCGCCACGGCGCATCCAACCTGGGGCTGATCACGCTCGACGCCTACCGCGTCGCAGCGCACGAGCAATTGCGCGCCTATGGCCGCATCCTCGGCGTGCCGGTGCATACCGCGCACGACCGCGCCTCGCTCGACGACCTGCTCGAGCTGCTGTCGGCCAAGAAGATGGTGCTGATCGACACGGCCGGCATGGCGCAGCGCGACACCCGCACGCGCGAGCTGCTGGACATGCTGTCGCATCGCAGCGTGAATCGTCTGCTGGTGGTCAACGCCGCGGCGCAGGGCGAGACCATCGAGGACGTGCTGCACGCCTACCGCGCCGCTGGCTGCCGCGGCGTGATCCTGTCGAAGATCGACGAAGCGGTGAAGCTCGGCCCGGCGCTGGACGCGATGATCCGCCACAAGCTCAAGGTGCTGGCCGTGGCCAACGGCCAGCGCGTGCCGGAGGATTGGCACCGGCTGTCGTCCGCCGCCCTGGTGCAGCAGGCCTTGCGCAGCGTGCCGGCCAGCGCCTGGCGCATCGACAGCGGCGAGATGAACCTGGTGTTTGCCGGCCTGCGCGCGATGCCGTCGCAAGCGCTGCATGGCGCGCAGAGCGTCGCTCGCGGCGCCTGAGCGGCAGCCCCCGATACAGGCTCGGCATGTTCGCGTCCCGTTTGTCCGACACCCCGTCGCCCACCGACCAGGCGCATGGCCTGCGCCGCTTGTTTGCCAGCGCGGCGGCGATCCACATTCCCCTGGTTGCCAATCCGCACGTCGCTTTCACCAGCGTGGTGCTGGAGCGGCTGACTACCGCGCTGGCCGCGCTGGGCGCGACGACCCTGGTGGTCGATGCCGCCGACAGCTCGCCCGCGCCGCGCGAGCTGGCGGCGCTGGATCTGCGCGCCGGCATCGAACCGCTGTCCGAGCGTGTGCCTATCTGGCCGCACGCGGCCTGCCGCTGGCACATGTGGACACCCGCGGCTCGTCGGCACACTGCTCGACCGCCTGCAGGGCGCGGCGCCGAACTGCCGCGTGCTGCTGGTGCACGCCGGCGCGGCCGACCTGGCACGGCTGTTCACCCACGCCGATTGTTGCGCCCGCTGCTGCTGGCCGCCGACCAGCCCGAAAGCCTGACCCACGCCTATGCGTCGCTGAAGCTGCTGGCGCAGCGCTGTGGCTGGCTGAGCTGCGACCTGCTGCTGGCCGCGGCGCCGACAGCGCCGCGCGCCGCGCTGATCGCGCGGCGCCTGGCCAGCTGTGCCGAAAACTTCCTGGGCGCCGCGTTGCGCGAGTGGCTGGCCATCGACCCGGCCTGCGACGTGCGCGACCCGACCGGCGAGGCGTTGAACGCGCTGCGTGGCCGCGCAGCTGGCGTTGTCGTGCGAACCGCCGGCAGCACCGGCCTGGCCGGCGCCGCACCGTTGCGCCGCGTGCCATGTCCTTGAACTGAAATCGACAATCGAAAGCCCGAGCATCCATGTACACCGCCAAGGGGCGCCTCGACGCCAACGCGATGATCAAGCAGTACAGCCCGCTGGTGCGCCGCCTCGCGCATCAGATGATCGCCAAGCTGCCGGCCAACGTCGAGCTCGACGACCTGATCCAGGTCGGCATGATCGGCTTGACCGATGCGCTGAGCCGCTTCGACGCCGCGCAGGGCGTGATGTTCGAGACCTTCGCCACGCAGCGCATCCGCGGCGCCATGCTCGACGAACTGCGCGGCAACGACTGGATGAGCCGCGGCGACCGTCGCCACCAGCGCAGCATCGAAGCCGCGGTGCACGCGCTGGAGCAGCGCCACGGCCGCGCGCCGACCGAAGGCGAGATCGCCGCCGAGATGGGTCTGGCTCTGCGCGACTACCAGGAACTGCTGGGCAAGGTGCGCGGCACGCAACTGGTGTGTCTGGAGGACATGAGCGGCGACGAGGGCGACGACGACTACCTCGACCGCCATGTCGCCAGCGACGAGCCAACCCGCTGGCGCTGCTGCAGGATCAGCGCATGCGCCTGGCGCTGGTCGAGGCCATCAAGCACCTGCCCGAGCGCGAGCAGTACGTGATGAGCATGTACTACGAGCACGACATGAACCTGAAGGAGATCGCCGCCGTGCATCGGCGTCACCGAGAGCCGGGTGTGCCAGCTGCACAGCCAGTCATCGCGCGGCTGCGGGCGAAGCTGCGCGAGTGGTGAGCGGCCCGGAAGCAAGCCCGCATCGGCACCGATGCGGGCATCGACGGACTGTCGAGACGCGATGGCCGGCCGGCCCGCTCGGCGCAGCGCCCTCAGCCCGGCATGGCCACAACGCTGTCGGGCCGCCCGCTCGGCGCCGGCACGGCGCCATCGATGGCCGCTGCAGGCGGGCTCCACCGGGGCATGTGCCAACGTGAACTCGAAGCACGCCCCAGCCCGGCGCCGTCGCTGCTGGCCCGCACCGTGCCGCCGTGGCGCTCGATGATGCGCTGCACGATGCTCAGGCCGATGCCACTGCCGGCATAGCTCGTCACGCGCATGCAGCCGGCTGAAAGGCCGGAACAAGCGGTCGGCGCGTGCCGGGTCGAAGCCGGCGCCGTTGTCCTGCACGCTGATGCGCACAACGCCTCGCCGTCGGCGCGCTGACCGACACGCACGCGCGCCGGCTCGGCGTCGCGCGTGAACTTGGCGGCATTGCCCATCAGATTGGCCAGCACGATCTTCAGCGCCGCCGGGTTGGCCAGCACCCGCATGTCGCGCTGGATGTCCCAGCACAACGGCGCGGCCCGCGCCAGCGGCGGCAGCTCATCGGCGGCCTGCCGCGCCAGCGCGCTCAGGTCGACGTTTCCAGCGGCATCGGCTGCAGCGTCGAGCGCGCCAGCGCCAGCAGCGCATCCACCGTGTCGCGCATGCGCGTCGCCGCCTGCACCTGCAGGTCAAGAAGACCGCGTTCATCGTCGGTGAGGCGTTCGCCGCGCCGCGGTCGGCGAGCATCTGTGCCAGGCCCTGCACCTGGCCGATGGGCGTGCGCAACTCGTGCGCCAGTTGCCGGGCGAAGGCGTCCAGGTCGCAGGTTCATCTGCTGCAGATCCTGCGTGCGCTCGGCGACCGCGCGCTGCAGCGCTTCGTTGTGGCGCAGCAGCAGCGCTTCGGCCTGCTTGCGCGCGGTGGTGTCGCGGCCCACGCCGTGATAGCCGACAAAGCGGCGCTCGGCGTCGAAGCGCGGCAGGCCGCTGATCGAGATCCACAGGAAGCGGCCTTCGCCGATGTCGATCTCGAACTGCAAGCGAGCGGAAGGGCCGATGCGCATCGAGGTCGGCGCGGTGCTCGGCCCATTGCTGCGGCGTCAGCGCCGTCGGGGTGTGCATCCCAGCGGGTGCGCCCCTCCACCCGGTCGGCCAGCTCGGCGCCGACGCGCTGCTGCTGCGCGCCGCTCAGCGGCAGCATGCCGGTGTTCGGCATCGGTCTGCCAATACCAGTCGGCGGCCAGCCGCGCCATCATCGACCAGCGTTGCTCGCTGGCGACGAGTTGCTCGTGGGCCGCGCGGCGTTCGGTGACATCGCGGCCCACGCCCTCGTACCCCGAGCACCGCGCCATGCGCGTCGCTCCGCGGGCGGCCGCTGATCGACAGCCAGCGTGGCGTGCTCAGGCCTTGCACCTGGAACTCCAGGTCGCGAAAGGGCTCCAGCCGCGCCATGCGCGCGTGCAGCGAGCCCCAGCCGCGCGCCGGCGCGCTGAAAGGCGCTGATCTGGTCGAAGCGCCGGCCGAGCAGGGCGCGCTCGTCGCACGCCAGGCAGCAACGCCATCGGCGCCAGGCCAGACAGCCAGCTCAGGCGGTGCTGCGCGTCGCTTTCCCAGTACCAGTCGGCCGACAGCTCGGCCAGTGCCTGCCAGCGCCGCTCGGCTTCGCCGAGCACGGTTTCGACGCCGCTGGCGAGCGCGTCGAAGGCGGAAGGCGCGCCCAGGCGGTCGTCGCGCAGCCGCTGCACCGCGTCGCGCCAGCGGTCGTGGCCGAGTGCGTCGGAAAAGTCATGCAGCGAACTGCGGATCCGCCGCCGCTGCCGCCACAGCGCCAGCAGCGGCAGCAGCAACGCCAGGCCCAACAGGCCGAGCGCGGCGGCGGCCTCCATCGGCTGCATCGCCGGCAACTGCGAGGCCAGCAGCGCCAGCGCGGCCAAGGCCAACGCGCCGGCACTCAGCGGCCACAGCGCCGCCATGCGCCTGGCCGGTCGCCGGGGCACGGCATGAGCCCAGGGGTCGACGTCGACGTGGCCCGGCTGCGGCGCGCGAGGGCGGGTTTTGGTTCCCAACGACAGCTTCTTTGTAGGCCGGCCTGTCGTGATGCAGGCCTGGTTTGACGCGCCGCCAGCGGCCCGGGCTCAAAGCCCCAGTACCGCCTGCAGCGCTTGGCTTGCAAGTGTCGTCGGTTCGGCCGGATTCCGGGCTTGGGATTTCCCGCAGGCGTGGCGCGCACGCATCGGCGCCGTGCGGTGCCGTCGATCAGGCTTGCAGCAAGCCGCTGCTGGAAGGCCGGGAACTCAGCCCGGCGGCCGAATAGGCACCGCGCGGCGCGGGACTGGGCAGCAGCACCTCGATGGCGCGGTCGAGCGAAGCACTGGCCCGCGCCAGCGCTTCACGCTGCACCGCCACCTCGGCGCCGGCCAGGGCCACACGCTGGCGCAGCGCGATCGGCAGCCGGCCGCCACGCTGGCCCAGACGCAATTGTTCGATGGCTGCGTTCAGCGCCCGCTGCAGCGCCGCGGCTTCGTTTTCCACAGCCTCGGCCTGGTGCACCCGCAGCGCCTGTCCCAGCGCGCCCAGGCGCTGCTCGAGGTGCGCGATGCAGGTCTCGAGATCTTCGTGTTGCGGCATGGCTTCGATCGCTGACGTGGGCAAGGGGCGGCCGGCGCCTGCCGAACCGCCGTGGGCTGGGCGCTCGGATCAGTGCGAGGGCTTGGGCAGCAGTTCCTGCGCGTTGGCGATCAGCTTGTCGGCGATGGCCTCGGCGTTGACCTGGAACTTGCCGTCGCGGATGGCCTGTGCGATGCGTGCCACCTTCTCGGTGTCGAAGTCGGCGCGGCTGGCTTCGCTGCCGGCCAGGGCGGCCTGGCTGGACAACTCGACCTTGGCGCTGGCTTCCGTGGCGGACACCGGGGCGGACGTGGCCTTGCGCTCGCCCACGGCCTGCGGCGCGGCGGACTTGATGTCGATGGGGCCGATCTTCATGAAAGTCTCCTGCGGGCGGCCAAACCGGCCGATGCCCGATGTGCATGCAGCGGATATCGGCCGCCCGGCGCAAAAGCTTGAGCGTCGATCGACAGGATTCTGGCATCACCCCCGCGACCGCGGGGAGCGTGCTGCGCGCCTGTCACAGCGGCACCTCGACCCGGTTCAGACCGACCGCCAGGCCGCTGAGCACCCGCCCGTTGTCGGTGCGCACGCGCACCGGGCGGCCTTCGATGCCCGGCGACAAGGCCTGGCCCTCGCCGCTGACGCTGAAGCCGCGGCCCTTGGCCAGCACCTGCACGGTGTCGCCGGCGCCGAACCATTGGTGCTGTTTCAGATCGTCCTGGCGCAGCGCGGTGCCCGCTGCCAGGGGCCGCAGCAGCACCCGGCCGACCAGACGCGAGGCATCGGCCAACGCCGGCGAGCGCCCCGCAGCCCAATCGACCTCGGCCAGTTGCAACTGCTCGGCGCGCAGCGCGGTGCCGGCGGGCAGCGCCACCGCGGCCACCAGGCCGGGGGCGAAGACCTTCACGGTCACCGGCAGGTAGACGTTCCACGGCGTCGGCCCGTCGACGCAGCGCAGCCCGACGCGCGTGCGGCCCCAGGCCTTCGCGCCAGGCGGCAGGTGCGGTTCGATGCGCTGGCAAGGCGCCAGGCGCAGGCGCGGATCGAGGCGGCTGGCTTCGATCTCCACGCGCACTGCGCCGGGCGCGAGGCCCGTGCTGGCCGCTTCGCCGAGTGCCTGAATCTGCTGCAGCGTCGCGGCGTCGAGCGTGCCGACCGCGCCGGGCGTCTGCGCCGGCAGCAGCATCGGCCAGGCCAGTGCGATGGCCGCCAGCGTCATGCCGGTGCGTCTGGGCATGCGCGTCAAGGTGAGGCACGACGGTTTGGCGTTCACGCTGCGCACTCTAGGGGGCCGGCGCGTTGCGTGGCGCAGCGAATTGGCCGGCCAAGCGCCCGCTATTCATGCCCATGGGCGGCGCAGGCGCTGCCCACAATGCGCCTGCATGAACCCTCATGGCCTGGAGCCGCGATGATCAACCGCCTTGGCGACAGCCTCGATTTCCAGAGCCAGGCGCTGGTGCTGCGCTCGGAGCGCCAGCGCCTGCTCGCCAGCAACATCGCCAACGCCGACACGCCGGGCTACCTGGCCCGCGACATCGATTTCGCCAGCGCGCTGCGCGCGGGCCACCGGCATGCCGGTGGCCGGCCAGGCCGCGCTGGCGGCACTGAAACTGCCGCTCGGCGGCGGGATTCGGCGCCAGCGCCGAGACCACCCTGCGCTATGCCGCGCCGAGCCAGACCAACCTCGACGGCAACACGCGTCGACATGGACCGCGAGCGCGCCGCTTTCGCCGACAACGCCGCTCAAGTACGAAGCCACGCTGCGCTTCATCAACGGCCAGGTGCGCAGCATGCTGGACGCGATGAAGTCGCCGCAGCAGGGCTGAGCGTGTGACAGGAGTCAAGCATGAGCATGTTCGACATCTTCAAGGTCAGCGGCAGCGCGGTCAGCGCGCAAAGCCAGCGCCTGAACGTGGTGGCCTCCAACCTGGCCAACGCCGACACCGTGGCCGGACCGGACGGCAAGGCCTACAAGGCGCGCCAGGTGGTGTTCCAGACCGAGCTGATGGGCGCAGCCGGCGACGCGCGCCGCCGGCGTGCGCGTCGCCGACGGTGGCCGAAGACCAGACGCCGGGCCGCCGCGTGCACGACCCCAAGCACCCGGCGCCGACGCCGAAGGCTACGTCACCTACAGCAACGTCAACCCGGTGGAGGAGATGGTCAACATGATCTCGGCCTCGCGCTCGTACCAGAACAACATCGAAGTCATGAACACCGCCAAGAGCCTGCTGCTGAAGACGCTGCAGATGGGCCAGTCATGAGCCGCCGTGCCGCCGCCGAACGGCAACCCATGGCCATGCGCACCGCCAGCTCACGCCATCGACCGGCCGCACCGCACGACCGCCGAAGACGACGCCGGCAGCGCGGACCGCTTCCTGAAGCTGCTGGTGGCGCAGATGCAGAACCAGGACCCGATGAACCCGATGGACAACGCGCAGGTGACCAGCCAGATGGCGCAGATCAACACCGTCAGCGGCATCGAGAAGCTCAACACCACCGTGCAGGGCCTGAACGGCCAGTTCGTGCAATGCAGGCGCTGCAGGGCGCCACGCTGGTGGGCCGCGACGTGACGGTCGCCGGCAACCGGCTGGCCTCGGCGACGGCAACGGCGTCGGCGGCTTCGATCTGCCGGCGCCGCCGACAACGTGAAGGTCGAGGTGCTCAGCGCCGGCGGCCAGGTCGTCGACACGCTGGACCTGGGCGCGCAGGCGCCGGCCGCCACGGCTTCGAGTGGCCGCGCCGGCGCGGTCGCCGACGGCGACGGCTACACCTTCCGCGTCACGCGCCACCAGCGGCAGCGGCCAGCGTGCCGCGCGACCACGCTGATGCGCGACCGCGTCGCGCGGTCGGCACCGCCGGCGGCACGCTGAGCTGAACTCGCGCACGCCGGCCGCGTCGCCTACGCGACGTCAAGGCCTTCAACTGACAACTCTCCCACAAGGACACCCATGAGCTTCCAGCAAGGCCTTTCCGGCCTCAACGCCACCAGCAAGAGCCTGGAGGTCATCGGCAACAACATCGCCAACGCCAACACCTACGGCGCCAAGTCGTCGCGCGCCGAGTTCGCCGACGTGTATGCCGCCGCGCTGAACGGCGCCGGCACCAACGCGGTCGGCATCGGCATCAACCTGGCGGCGGTGGCGCAGCAGTTCACCCAGGGCAACATCACGACCACGGAGAACCCGCTGGACCTGGCGATCAACGGCGCCGGCTTCTTCCAGGTCACCGACGGCCAGAGCCCGGTCGACCTACACGCGCAACGGCCAGTTCAAGGTCGACAAGGACGGCTACATCGTCAACAACGCCAGGCGCAGCTGATGGGCTACGCCGCCGACGGCAAGGGCGTGATCCAGCCCGGCGCAGGCGGCGCCGCTGCAGCTGCCCACCGGCGGCATCGACCCGAACCCGACGCACCGCCATCGCGATGGAGATGAACCTGGACTCGCGCAAGGCCGCGACCGCGCCGGCGGCCGGCGCCGCGATCGACTTCGCCAACGCCGACCACCTACAACAACGCCACCTCGCTGACGGTGTACGACGCCAAGGGCCAGGACGTGGCGCTGACCTATTATTTCCAGAAGGCGGCCACCGACACCTGGAACGTCTTCGCCACCGCCAACGGCAGCACGTGGGCGGCACCGCCGGCGGCACCGGCGCCGATCACCACGATCAACTTCCCGCAGCAACGGCAGCGCGCCGACCGCGCCGGTCGGCGCCGGTCACGCATCGACATGCCGGCCTCGACCAACGCCGCCGGCGCGACACCTGCCGATCACCGGCGTGCGCTCGACCTGAGCGGCGTGACGCAGTTCGGCTCGGCCTTCGGCGTCACCGACATACGCAGGACGGCTATGCGCCGGGCCAGCTGACGGCATCTCGATCGAGCCGCAACGGCATCGTGCATGGCGCGCTATTCCAACGGCCAGCGCAAGCCGGCCGGGCAGATCGAGCTGGCCAACTTCCGCAACCCGCAGGGCCTGCAGCCGCTGGGCGGCAACGCCTGGGCGCGCACCTTCACCTCGGGCGACCCGGTCGTCGGCGTGCCCGGCGACGGCAACATGGGCGTGCTGCAGGCCGGCGCGCTGGAGGAATCGAACGTCGACCTGACCGGCGAGCTGGTCAACATGATCACCGCGCAGCGCATCTACCAGGCCAACGCGCAGACCATCAAGACGCAGGACCAGGTGCTGCAGACGCTGGTCAACCTGCGCTGATCCCGAGCACATCACTCACGTCGACGAAGGCGCCGACCATGGACCGCATGATCTACCTGTCGATGTCGGGCGCCAAGGCCACGCTGCAGCGCCAGGACATGCTGGCGCAACAACCTGGCCAACGTGTCGACCACCGGCTTCCGCGCCGAGATGCCCGCCTTCCGCGCCGTGCCGGTGCAGGGCACGGCGCGAGCACGCGGGTGTACGCGCTGGAAAGACGCCCGGCTACAACGACGCCGCCCGGCCCGATGCAAGGCCACCGGCCGCGCGCTGGACGTGGCCGCTGCAGGGCAAAGCCTGGCTGGCGGTGCAGGCGCTGGACGGCACCGAGGCCTACACCCGCGCCGGCGCATTGGACATCAGCCCCGAAGGCGCAACTGGTCACGCGCAATGGCCTGCAGGTGCTGGGCGACGGCGGACCGATCACCGTGCCGGCGAATGCGCAGATCGACATCGGCGCGCGACGGCAGCGTCACGGCCCGGGTGGGCGAGGGCCGCGCGCAGCAGCTGGGCAAGCTCAAGCTGGTCACGCCCGAGGCGCGGCTGGCGAGCGGGTGACGACGGCCTGTTCCGCGCGGCCGCCGGCGAGCTGCCGAGCCGACCCCGGCGCGCGCGTGCAGCAAGGCGCGCTCGAAGGCAGCAACGTCAGCGCGGTGGAAACGATGGTCGCGATGATCGCGGCGTCGCGTCAGTTCGAGCAGCAGATGAAGATGCTGCAGTCGGCCGAACAGAAAGAGCAGGCGGCGACCAAGCTGCTGTCGCCGAACGGGCTGTAGGCCCTGTTCAGCGGCTTGCCGCGCTCCGAGCGCGGCGCACGAGTGCGCTATCGTGCCGGGCCACGCCGCCGCCACGCATGCCGACCCCACGTTGCCCGCCGCCGGCCTTGCCGCCGGCCATGACTTCCGAATTCCAGGGGGTGCGCAGCCTGCACCTGGGCAGCATCTGGATCCAGGGCTCGATGCGCATCAACCAGCCCGACCATATCGAGCTGGAATACGTGCAGCGCATGCTGGCCGGGCTGCTGTGGTTGCCCACCGAGGCGCTGGGCCAGGGGCATGCGGTGCAACTCGGGCTGGGCGCGGGCACGCTGACGCGCTTCGCGCTGAAGGCCCTGCGCATGCGCTGCACCGCCGTCGAGCTGAATCCGCAGGTCATCGCGCTGTGCCGCCGGGCTTTCCGGCTGCCCCAGGATGGCCCGCGGCTGCAAGTGCTGCAGCAGGACGCCGCCGATTGGGTGCGGGATGTCCGCCACCATGGCAGCGCCCGGTTGCTGCAGGTCGATCTGTACGACGAGCAGGCGGCCGCGCCAGTGCTCGATGGCGCCGACTTCTATGCCGCTTGCCGTGACGTGCTGGACGATGGCGGTGTGATGAGCGTCAACCTGTTCGGGCGCGACGCGCGCTTTGCGCAGAGCCTGGCGCACATGGTGGCCGCTTTCGGCGCAGCGCAGGTGTGCCCCCTGCGGCCCACGCGCGAAGGCAATTGCGTGGTGCTGGCCGGGCGCAATGTGTGCCTGCCCGAGCGTGCCATGCTGCTCGATCGCGCGGCCCATCTGGAGTCGCGCTTCGGCCGTTGGGGTTTGCCGGCGCGAAAATGGCCGCGCATGTTGCGCCCACTCGGCACGCAGGGCGCGGCCGGACAAGACGACACCGACATCCAAGGCGACCCTCCATGAACCCGGTTTCCACCCAGCGGCACGGCGCGCACCCTGCGCCTGCCGACACGCGCGCCGCGGCGCCGCAGGCATGGAAGGGCAAGCTCGACTGGCGCCTGCTGCTGGACTGGCTGCGCGACGACGGGCTGATCCCGGCCGAGGACAACGAGCGCGTGCTGCGCCGCTTCGGTGCCGGCGCGTCGAGCCAGCATGCGCTGGTGCGCCTGGGCGCGGCCGGGCTGCAACGCGCGGGCAACCGCAAGCCGCTGGACACCGAGGCGCTGACCGAATGGCTGGCGGCGCGCATCAAGATGCCCTACTTGCGCATCGACCCGCTGAAGGCCGATGTCGGCCGCGTCGCCGATGTGATGTCGGTGCACTATGCCGAGAGCCGCTGCGCCTTGCCGGTGCAGCTGAACAACGCCGAGGTCGTGATCGCCACCAGCGAGCCCTTCGACATCGGCTGGGTGGCGGAGATCGAGGCGCACACCCGGCGCGGCGTCAAGCTGGTGCTGGCCAACCCGCAGGATGTGCGCAAGTACACGACCGAGTTCTATGCGCTGGCCAAATCGGTGCGCGCGGCACAGAAGAGCGGCGAGGTGTCGGCCGCGGCCAATTTCGAGCAGCTGGTCGAGCTGGGCAAGACGGCCAAGCAACTCGACGCCAACGACCAGGGCGTGGTGCAGGTCGTGGACTGGCTGTGGCAGTACGCCTTCGACCAGCGCGCCAGCGACATCCATCTCGAGCCGCGGCGCGACATGGGCGCCATCCGCTTCCGCATCGACGGCGTGCTGCACACGGTCTACCAGGTGCCACTGGGTGTGATGAACGCGATGACCTCGCGCATCAAGCTGCTCGGCCGCATGGACGTGGTCGAGCGCCGCCGCCCGCTCGATGGGCGCATCAAGACCAAGCGCCCCGACACTGCGGAGGCGGTCGGCGCCGAGGTGGAGATGCGGTTGTCCACCTTGCCCACCGCCTTCGGCGAGAAGCTGGTGATGCGCATCTTCGATCCCGAGACGGCGGTCAAGCGCATCGAATCGCTGGGCTTCGGCGCGCACGACACCAAGGCCTGGCAGGAGCTGATCGGCCAGCCGCACGGCATCATCCTGGTCACCGGGCCGACCGGCTCGGGCAAGACGACGACGCTGTATTCGACCTTGAAGCAACTCGCCACCGAGGACGTCAACGTCTGCACCATCGAAGACCCGATCGAGATGATCGAGCCGGCCTTCAACCAGACGCAGGTGCACGCCGCCATCGACATGGGCTTCGCCGAGGGCTTGCGTGCGCTGATGCGGCAGGATCCGGACATCATCATGGTCGGCGAAATTCGCGACCTGGCCACCGCCGAGATGGCGATCCAGGCGGCGCTGACCGGCCATCTGGTATTCAGCACGCTGCACACCAACGATGCGGCATCGGCCATCACGCGGCTGGCCGACCTGGGCGTGCCGGCGTACCTGATCAGCGCCACCGTCATCGGCGTGCTGGCGCAGCGGCTGACGCGCATGCTCTGCCCGGCCTGCAAGCAGCGCGACGAAAGCGTGACGCGTGAATCGCTGGATGCGCTGGCGCAGCCGTGGCGCTTGTCGGGCGGCGTGCGGCCCTACAAGCCGGTGGGCTGTCTGGAATGCCGCCACACCGGCTACCGGGGCCGCGTCGGCCTGTACGAACTGCTGGTCATGAGCGATGCCGCGCGCGCCTGTGTGCATCCGGCGCTGGATGCCGCGGCGCTGCGTCGTCAGGCCGTGAAGGACGGCATGCGGGCGCTGCGCCTGGCCGGTGCGATGAAGGTCGCCGAAGGCCTGACGACGACGGAAGAAGTGCTGCGCAGCACCCCGGGCTTCCAGGCCTGAGGGCCGCGCCGGGCGCAACCGATCCGTACGTGGAAACCACGGCCGCGTGGGCGAAGGGGGCTGCCTAGAATCGTCGGCACCATCCCGGCGAGGAGCGCACGTGAAGATCAAGAGCCAGAAAGACTTCTGGTCCGGCCTGATGTTCATCGTCGCCGGCCTGGGCTTCGCGGCTGGTGCCACCAACTACAACTTCGGCAGCTCGGCGCGGCCCGGGCCTGGATACTTCCCGTTCGGCCTCGGCATCCTGCTGGCACTGCTGGGTGCGGTGGTGCTGTTCAAGGCGCTCAGCGTCGAATCCGAAGGCGGTGACCCGATCGGCGCCGTGCCCTGGAAGCCGCTGGGCCTGATCGTGCTGTCGGTGGTCGTCTTCGGTGCCGCGTTGCCGCCTCTCGGGATGTTCCTGGCTTTGCCGCTGCTGATCGTCGTCTCCAGCCTGGCCGGCGACGAGTTCAAGCTGAAAGAGGTGCTGATCAATTGCGTGGTGCTGACGGTCGGATCGTGGGCGGTGTTCATCAAGGGCCTCGCGCTGGTGATTCCGCTGTGGCCCACCTTCGTCACCGGCTGACAGGCGGCTCATGGACCTGATCCACAACCTGGCCATCGGCTTCGGCGTGGCCTTCACGCTGCAGAACCTGTTCTATGCCTTCTTCGGCGCCGTGCTTGGCACGCTGATCGGCGTGCTGCCCGGCCTCGGCCCGGTGGCCACGATCGCCATGCTGCTGCCCAGCATCTACGCGCTGGACGCGACGCCGGCGCTGATCATGCTGGCCGGCATCTACTACGGCGCGCAATATGGCGGCTCCACCACCGCCATCCTGATCAACGTGCCGGGCGAGAGCAGTTCGGTGGTGACCGCCATCGACGGCTACGCCATGGCGCGCAAGGGCAGGGCGGGCCCTGCGCTGGCGGCGGCGGGGCTGGGCTCGTTCTTCGCCGGCTGCGTCGGCACCATCGTCATCGCCGGTTTCGCGCCGCCGCTGACCGAACTGGCCTTCCAGTTCGGCCCGGCCGAATACTTCAGCCTGATGGTGCTGGGCCTGATCGGTGCCGTGGTGCTGGCCTCGGGCTCATTGGTCAAGGCCATCGGCATGATCCTGCTCGGGCTGCTGCTGGGCCAGATCAACACCGACGTCATTTCCGGCGTGCCGCGCTTTTCCTTCGACGTCCCCGAACTCACCGACGGCATCGGTTTCGTCGCCATCGCCATGGGCGTGTTCGGCTTCGGCGAAATCATCGCCAACCTGAGCCGCCCGGCCGAACACCGCGAGGTCTTCACCAAGGATGTCAAGGGCCTGTGGCCGACGAAGCAGGATTTCAAGGACGCCTGGCCGGCGGTGGTGCGCGGCACGGCGCTCGGCTCGATCCTCGGCGTGCTGCCCGGCGGCGGCGCACTGCTCTCGTCCTTCGCCGCCTACACGGTGGAGAAGAAGGTGCGCGGGCGCGCGGGCGAGGTGCCTTTCGGCCAGGGCAACATCCGCGGTGTCGCCGGCCCCGAAAGCGCCAACAACGCCGGCGCGCAGACCTCGTTCATCCCGATGCTGACGCTGGGCATTCCGCCGAACGCGGTGATGGCGCTGATGGTCGGCGCGATGACGATCAAGGGCATCCAGCCCGGCCCGCAGGTGATGAGCAGCAACCCCGAGCTGTTCTGGGGGTTGATCGCTTCGATGTGGGTCGGCAACGCGATGCTGATCGTGCTCAACCTGCCGTTGATCGGCGTGTGGATCAAGCTGCTGACGGTGCCCTATCGCTTCCTGTTCCCGGCGATCATGGCCTTTTGCTGCATCGGCCTGTACACGCTGAACAACAACAACTTCGACGTCTACATGGCGGCGCGGCTTCGGCATCGTCGGCTTCGTGTTCTTCAAGCTCGGCTGCGAGCCGGCGCCGCTGCTGCTGGGCTTCATCCTCGGGCCGATGATGGAGGAGAACCTGCGCCGCGCGCTGCTGCTCAGCCGCGGCGACTGGAGCACCTTCGTCACCAAGCCGTTGTCGGCCGGTCTGCTGATCGCCGCAGCGCTGATGGTCGTGCTGGTGTCGTTGCCGACGATCAAGAGCCAGCGCGAAGTCGCCTTCAAGGAAGAGGACTGAACCAAGTCGCTGCCGACAGGCGCGCGACCATCGCGTGGCGTTGACGGCTCGCGGCGCATGGCAGGCGTCCGCCGCCGCTGCTTCCATGCGGGCGAAGTCCCCGGCCATGCCTCGGGCGCCAAGGCTATGCTTCACCCATGCCGATACCATTGCGCGCGCTCGCCCAAAGCCCGACCTTCGCGCCCTTCCGCACGGCGGTGTTCCGCAACCTGTGGCTGGCCAGCTTCGCCGCCAACATTGCGATGTGGATGAACGACGTCACTGCCGCCTGGGTGATGACGTCGTTGACCACCAGCCCGGTGCTGGTGGCGATGGTGCAGACGGCGTCCACCCTGCCGGTGTTCCTGCTCGGCCTGCCCAGCGGCGCGATGGCCGACATCGTCGACCGCCGCCGCTACTTCGCCGCCACGCAGTTGTGGGTGGCGCTGACGGCGCTCACGCTGGCCACGCTGGCCTTGACCGATTCGCTCAGCGCACCGCTGCTGCTGGCGACTGACCTTCGCCAACGGCATCGGCCTGGCGATGCGCTGGCCGGTGTTCTCGGCCATCGTGCCCGAAGTGGTGCCGCGCGAACACCTGGGCGCGGCGATGGCCCTGAACGGCATTTCGATGAACCTGTCGCGCGTCGTCGGCCCGGTGGTGGCCGGCGCCATCCTGGCGGCGGTGGGCAGCGGCGCCGTGTTCGTGCTCAACACCGTGCTGGCGGCGCTGGCCTTCGCGACCATCTGGCGCTGGCGCTCGGAGCCGCGCACCAGCACGCTGCCCGGCGAACGCTTCGTCGGTGCGATGCGCGTCGGGTGGCAGCATGTGATGCCAATCGCCGCGGCATGCGCGTGGTGCTCTGCGCATCTTCTTCTTCTTCCTGCACTCGTCGGCGCTGCTGGCGTTGTTGCCGCTGGTGGCGCGCAACATCCACGGCGCCGGGCCGGCCACTTATACCTTGATGCTGGCCTGCATCGGTGGCGGCGCGGTGGTGGCGGCGATGTACTTCCCGCGCTGGCGCCGGCGCTTCAATCGCGACCAGTTCGTCGTCGGCGGCACGATGATGCATGCGGCGATGTCGGTGGTGGTGGTGTTCGCGCCCAACATCTGGGTCGCGCTGCCGGCCATCGTGGTGCTGGGCATGGCGTGGATCTCCACCGCCAATTCGCTGACGCTCGCCGCGCAGGTGGCGCTGCCCAACTGGGTGCGCGCGCGCGGCATGGCGATCTACCAGATGGCGCTGATGGGCGGCGCCGCGGCGGGCTCGCTGCTGTGGGGCCAGGTGGCGGGCGCTGTACAGCGTGCGCATCGCGGTGGCCGCGCGGCGGTGGTCGGGCCGACGCTGTGGCTGCTGACGCGTCGGCTGTCGGTCGAAGGCGGCACCGATCCCGACTTCAGCCCCGCAGCGCTGGTCAGCGTGCCCGAGGTGGCCATCGACGTCGAGCCCGACGAAGGCCCGGTGATGGTGACGGTGGAGTATCAGATCGACCCCGCCGAAGCGGCCGCATTTGCCGCCGTGATGCGCGAAACACGCCGCGCGCGGCTGGGCCAGGGCGCGCTGTCGTGGGGCCTGTTCAAGGACACCAGCGCGCCGGGGCGTTACATCGAGTATTTCGTCGATGAGAGCTGGGTCGAGCATCACCGGCGCCTGGAGCGCTTCAGCGCCGCCGACGCCGGCCTGCGCGAGCGGCGCGCCGTCCTTTCACAGGGGCGGCGCGCCGCCGCGGTGAGCCGCTATCGTCGCCGAAGCGCTGCGGCGAAGCAACCACTGGCCCTGGTAGCCGGCCATGGAGCGTGTCGATTGCGTGGTCATCGGTGCCGGCGTGGTCGGCCTGGCGGTGTCGCGCTCGCTCGCGATGGCCGGGCGCGAGGTGGTGATCCTCGAAGCCACGCCGGCCATCGGCACGGGCACCAGCTCGCGCAACAGCGAGGTCATCCACGCCGGGCTGTATTACCCGCCGGGTTCGTTGAAGGCAACGTTGTGCGTGCAGCGGCCGGGCCGCTGTACGCCTACTGCGCCGCCATGGCGTGGCGCATCGGCGCTGCGGCAAGCTGGTGGTGGCCACCGAAGCGTCGCAAGCGCGGCGCACTGCGGCGCTGCTGCGGCGCGGCCAGGCCTGTGGCGTGGCTGACCTGCGCTGGCTCGATGCGGCCGAGGCGATGGCGATGGAGCCGGCGTTGCGTTGCACGCCGCGGTGCACTCGCCGTCCACCGGCATCATCGACAGCCATGGCCTGATGCTCGCGCTGCAGGGCGATGCCGAGGACCATGGCGCAATGCTGGCGCTGCAAAGCCCGGTGCGCTCGGTGCGCGCGTGGCCGATGGCTTCGAGATGAAGGTGGGCGGGGCCGAGCCGATGTAACTGCATGCGCGCTGCGTCGTCAACAGCGCGGGTTTGCATGCGCTGCAACTGGCGCGCGGTTCGACGGGCTGGATGCGCGGCATGTGCCGCGGCCGTATCTGGGCGCGCGGCCACTATTTTGCCTGTCAGGGGCGGCCGGCCTTCTCGCGCTTGATCTACCCATGCCGAACGAGGCCGGCTTGGGCGTGCATGTCACGCTCGATCTGGCCGGCCAGATGCGCTTCGGGCCCGACGTGCAGTGGCTGCCGTTGGTGCCGCTGGGCGATGAGGATTACAGCGTGGACCCGGCGCGCGGCGCGCCCTTTGCCGACGCCATCCGCAGCTATTGGCCGGCGCTTGAGCGATGCGCGCTGCAGCCGGCCTACGCCGGCATCCGGCCCAAGACTGG
The DNA here is from genome assembly GCA_963837675.1 of uncultured beta proteobacterium. Lineage (GTDB taxonomy): Bacteria > Pseudomonadota > Gammaproteobacteria > Burkholderiales > Burkholderiaceae_C > Rubrivivax. Next base: position 90,473 of record CAWIOH010000025.1, read on the forward strand.
CGGGACCGGGCGAACCGGCGGCGGACTTCATGATCCAGGGCCCGCAGGTGCATGGCGTGCCGGGGCTGGTCAACCTGTTCGGCATCGAGTCGCCCGGGCTGACCGCCTGCCTGGCGATCGCCGAGGCCGTAGCGGCGCTCGCGAGGCGAAGCCTGCGATCGACACGGTGACCGCGGCAGGGTAAGCTGTGCGTCCCCTTCGATGGAGGAGTCGCATGAAGCTGTACTACCACCCCGCCTCGACCTGGAAGAAGGTCAACGAGGCCATCGACGGCTTCGGCGCTTCACTGAAGGGCCAGCCGATGGTGGCGGTGTGATTCAGGAGGCGACACCATGATCCGCAAACTCCACCACAACGCCTATCGCTGCCGTGACTCGGAAGCCACGCGCAAGCTTCTACGAGGGCTTTCTCGGCTTGCCGCTGGTCGAGGCCTTCGAGATCCGGCAGACGAAGACCGGGCGCGAGACGAAAGTGTTGCACAGCTTCTATCAGCTCGAGGACGGCTCGCACCTGGCTTTCTTCGAGGCGCCCGACATGCCTTTCGTGTTCAAGGAGCAGCATGACTTCGATCTGCACATCGCGCTCGAGGTCGATGCTTCGGTGCTGCAGCCGATGCTCGACAAGGGCAAGGCGCAAGGCATCGACACGCGCGGCATTTCCGACCATGGCTTCATCCACTCGATCTACTTCCGCGACCCCAACGGCTACGTCATCGAGCTTTGCGCCAAGCTGCCGCGGCACGACGCGGCACTGGGCCCGGCGAACAACGGCGCGCGCGAAAAGCTCGACCGCTGGACGGCGCGAAGCGGCCGCCTGAGGCGGCGTTTGCGCTGCGGCGCGCGACAATGGCGGCTTTCGCCTCAGCGCGCCCGTGCTCCATGACACCAGACTTCGATTGGCAAGGCAGTTACGCCACGCCGCGCCGGCCCGTTTTCGCCCGCAACATCGTCTCCACCTCGCACCCGCTGGCGGCGCAGGCCGGCTTGCGCATGCTGGCGGCCGGCGGCAACGCGGTCGACGCGGCGATCGCCGCCGCGGCGGCAATGACCATCGTCGAACCCTGCAGCAAGGGCTGGGCTCGGATGCCTTCTGCATCCTGTGGGACGGCAGGAAGCTGCATGGCCTGAATGCCTCGGGTCCGGCGCCCGCGGCCTGGACGCCGGATTACTTCGAGCGCAAGTACGGTGCCGCATCGGCCAGGCCACCGCCGAGCGCGGCTGGGATTCGGTGAGCGTGCCCGGTGCGGTGGCGGCGTGGGTGGCGTTGAGCGAGCGCTTCGGCAAGCTGCCCTTCGCCGACCTGCTGGCGCCGGCCATCGACATCGCCGAGCGCGGCTACATGGTGCCCGTGGTGCTGGCCGAAAAATGGATGCTGGCCGCACAGGTGCCCGATCTGGTGTCGCAGCCCGGTTTTGCGCAGACCTTCCTGCCGCGCGGCCGCGCAGCGCATGTCGGCGAGTTGTTTCGCATGCCCGGCGCGGCGCGTGCGTTGCGCGCCATCGCCGCGACACAGGGCGCCGCGTTCTACGGTGGCGAGATCGCCGAGGATCTGGCGCGTTGCGCGAAAGAGCAGGGCGGTGCGATGACGGTGGCCGACTTGGCCGACTACCGGCCCGAGTGGGTGCACGCCGATCTCGAAGGACTACCGCGGCCACACGCTGCACGAGATCCCGCCCAACGGGCAGGGCATCGCCGCGCTGATGGCGCTGGGCATCCTGTCGCAATTCGACCTGGCGGCGCTGCCGGTGGACGGTGCGGCATCGACGCACCTGCAGATCGAGGCCATGAAGCTGGCCTTCGCCGACACCTACCGCTTCGTGGCCGAGCCGTCGAGCCATGGAGGTGACGCGTCGAGCAGCTGCTCGACGACGCCTATCTGCAAAGGCCGCGCCAAGCTGATCGACCCGAAGCGCGCGCAGGATTTCGGCGTCGGCAACCCGGTCAAGGGCGGCACCATCTACCTGACCGCCGCCGACGAGAGCGGCATGATGGTCAGCTTCATCCAGAGCAACTACATGGGCTTCGGCTCGGGCGTGGTCATTCCCGATTGGGGCCTCAGCCTGCAGAACCGGGGCCACGGCTTCAGTTTGCGCGAGGGCAGCCCGAACATCGTGGCGCCGGGCAAGCGGCCGTTCCACACCATCATCCCGGCCTTCCTGACGAAGCAGGGCGCGCCGGTGATGAGCTTCGGCGTGATGGGCGGCGACATGCAGCCGCAGGGCCACCTGCAGACGCTGGTGCGCATGCTGGACTATGGCCAGAATCCGCAGGCCGCATGCGACGCGCCGCGCTGGCGCTTCAACCTGGAAAAGAAACTGAACCTCGAGCCGGGCATGAACGCCGACACCGTCGCAGGGTTGCAGGCGCTGGGCCATCAGCTCGACGACATCCAGGACAGCTACCAGGACTTCGGTGCCGGCCAGTTCATCTGGCGCCTGGGCGACCCGGCAGCAGAAGGCTATGTCGCCGCCAGCGACCCGCGGCGCGACGGGCTGGCGGCGGGCTTCTGAGCGCGTTGCCGTCTGCGCCGCCTGCGGCAACCCGCCTGAGCGGCAGTGCGGCCAGGGCCCGTCGCTGTGGCCGGGCTTGCTGCTGGCCATGGGCGGGGCGATCGCCTTTTCCGGCAAGGCCATCATCGTCAAGCTGGCCTACCGCCACGACGTCGATGCGGTGACGCTGATCATGCTGCGCATGCTGTTCGCGCTGCCGCTGTTCGTGCTGCTGGCCTGGTGGGCCGGGCGCGGCAGGCCGGCGCTGAGCCGGCGCGACTGGGCGGCCGTGGTGGGCCTGGGCTTCAGCGGCTACTACCTGGCCAGCTTTCTCGACTTCCTGGGCCTGCAGTACATCAGCGCCAGCCTGGAGCGGCTGATCCTGTACCTGAGCCCGACGCTGGTGCTGCTGCTGGGGCGTGTGCTGTTCGGGCCGCAAGGTGGCGCGCAGGCAGTTGGTCGCGCTGGCGGTCAGCTATTCCGGCGTGCTGCTGGTCTTCGGCCAGGAACTGAAGATCGAAGGCGCCAACGCCGCGCTCGGCGGCGCGCTGGTCTTCGCCAGCACGCTGAGCTATGCGCTGTACCTGGTCTACAGCGGCGAGGTGGTGCAGCGCCTGGGCGCGCTGCGCCTGACCGGTCTGGCCACCAGCGTGGCCTGCGTGCTGTGCATCGTGCAGTTCGTGTTGCTGCGGCCGATCGATACCGCCTTCACGTGGCGCCGCCGGTGCTGTGGCTGTCGGTGCTGAACGCCACTGCCTGCACCTTCGCGCCGGTGCTGATGGTGATGATGGCCATCGAGCGCATCGGCGCGGCGATGGCCTCGCAGGCTGGCATGATCGGGCCGACTGAGCACCATCGTGATGAGCGTGCTGATCCTGGACGAGGCCTTCACCGTCTGGGTCGCCGCCGGCACGCTGCTGGTGCTGGGCGGCGTGTGGCTGCTGACGCGCTGGCGCTGAATCCTTTCATGGCAACAGGAGAGCACCTGACATGGATCTGGGAATCAACGGCAAGTGGGCGCTGGTCTGCGCGGCCAGCAAGGGCCTGGGCAAGGGCTGCGCCGAGGCGCTGGTGCGCGAAGGCGTCAACGTGGTCATCACCGCGCGCGGCGACGAGGCGCTGCAAGCCACGGCCGCGGAACTGCGCGCGCTGAACCCGGCGGTCGCAGGTGGTGGCCGTGGCCGGCGACATCACCACCGACGCCGGCCGCGCCGCGGCGCTGGCCGCCTGCCCGCAGGTGGACATCCTGGTCAACAACGCCGGCGGCCCGCCGCCCGGCGACTTCCGCGACTGGCACCGCGACGACTGGATCAAGGCCGTCGACGCCAACATGCTGACGCCGATCGAGCTGATCAAGGCCACGGTGGACAAGATGGCCGGCGCGCGGCTTCGGCCGCGTGGTCAACATCACCTCGGCGTCGGTGAAGGCGCCGATCGAGATCCTGGGCCTGTCCAACGGCGCGCGCAGCGGCCTGACCGGTTTCGTCGCCGGCCTGGCGCGGCAGAGCGCGGCTGGCGACGGCCAACGTCACGCTCAACAACCTGCTGCCCGGCGTGTTCGACACCGACCGCGTGCGCAGCACCTCTGTCGGCGCGGCGGCCAAGGCCGGCAAGCCGGTGGAAGAAATCCTGGCGGCGCGCCGCGCGACGATTCCCGCCAGGCGCTTCGGCACCGCCGACGAGTTCGGCGCGGTCTGCGCCTTCATGTGCAGCGCGCAGGCGGCCTATCTGACGGGGCAGAACATCCTGCTCGATGGTGGGGCCTATCCGGGCACCTACTAGCCCGGCGCCACTTCGCAAGTCGCGGGCGCCGATGCCGGGGGTGGCGCCGGTGATGAGGATCTGGCGTGAGTTCATGTGTGCCGTGGCGTTCAGCTCGCAAGAGCCCGGCGCACTGCCTCGGCGCGCGGAATCGGCTCCACCGCGCCGTAGCCTTCGGTGGAAAGCGCGGCGGCCGCTGCCGCATAGCGTCCCGCCTCGCGCAGCCCGTCACCACCGACGATCCGCGCGACGAAGGCGCCGCCGAAGGTGTCGCCTGCGCCGGTGGCATCGACGGGCTTGCAGCGATGCGGCGCGATGCGATGGCGCTCGCCGGCGCTGGCGACGATCGCGCCCTTGTCGCCGAGCTTCAAGGCCACTACTTCGGCACCGAGGCCGAGGCAGTGGTCGACGATCGCCTCCGGCTCCGACAGGCCGGTGATCGCCACCACGTCGTCATAACTCGGCAGCGCGATGTGGGTGTGGCGCAGCACGTCGCTCATCACCGCGCGCGCGCGGTCGATCGGCCACAGCTTCAGGCGCAGGTTGGTGTCGAAGCTGATCTTCGCGCCGGCCGCGCGGGCCATCTCGATCGCCGCATAGCCGGTGTCGCAGGCCATCGCGCTGATGGCCAGCGAGATGCCCGACAGGTGCAGCACCTTGGCGCGCTCGATCAGCGCGCGCGGCAGGTCCTGCGGCCGCATGCGGCTGGCCGCAGAGCCGGCACGGAAGAACAACGTCATCGCCAGGGCGAAGGTCGGATAGGGCCGGTTGGGGTCCTGCTGCGCGGTGGGCGCAGAGCCCGGCGATGCGCGTGTCGAGTTCGATGGCGGCGCACAGCAGCAGCACCTCGCGCTCGAACTGCGAAAGGCCGAACCGGCTCGCCAGGATGTGCAGCGCGGGCGGCGGCTCGACGTCTTCCGCCGCTGCCGTTTGGGCCGCCGCCCGCTTGATCTCGGCGTCGGAGGGATCGCCCGCTGGAAGCGCCAGCCGCGGCCTTTCCTCCTCGCGCCGCTGGAAGAACCAGGTTCGCGCAGGCTTCGATTCCGGCTCGATCGCGGGCGGCTCGGGCGCGCTCGCCAGCCCATGCAGCCGCGTCCGCAGCGACTGCAGCGCGGCGCCCAGGTAGGCATCGTTGTTCCTCTGCCACTGCACTTCGTTGCTGGCGGCAAGTTGCTGCTGGTTCATGGCGCGTTCCTGATCGGTCATGGTGTTATCGTCACCGTCTGGCTGCCGTCGAACTGCGGCGGACTGGCCGTGAAATCGATCGGGATGCTGTCTACGCCATCGACGCCAAATAGGCACCACATACGCCCCTTCAGCAGCGTCGCTGATCGGAAAAACAACGCAGCGTCGTATCGGCGTCGGGGTCGGCTGGGGTGACCACGCTGCTCGGCGCCAGCTCGCGATCGCCGAAAAGCAGCACGGCGCGCTGCTCGGATAACACCTGGGGCGTGCAGGTCACCGTTAGGTCGAAAAGGAAGCGCGGCCACGGCCTGCGAAGTCGGGTTGAGGCTCGTGATCGTGGGCGCCAGCCCGAACGGCAGGCGATTCGTCGTCCAATTCGGCGGCGTCGGTCGATCCACTTCGAGCTCCACCGTGTAAAAGCCCGCCGGCCAGGCCGCCGGAACGCCGGCATCGCCCACGAAGGCAGCGCCACCTGCACCTCGGTGCCGGTGCGCTCGGCTTCGAGAGGGCACGCTCCAGCGGATCGTCGAGACGGCTGTGCAGAAAGCGCGCCGTCATGTCGTTGCCGCCGAAGTGGGGCGCCGGCGAGGACAATCACGTCGCCGAGTTCCGCGGCGGGCTTGCCATGCGGCGGGCGCGCCGGTAACGTCGGATCGAAAAATTCCTTCTCACCTTCAGCAAGGTCGGCGACGGCGCGGCCACCACGAACGCTCCCTCACTCCTCGCTGCCCCGCCGCAGCACCGGCAGCGCCGCGCGCAGGGCACGCTCACTGTCGATCAGCACCACCGCCACCTGATACGCCGCCGAAAGGCGATACTCCGACTGAAACCCCGTCCACAGCTTCGAAATCTCGTCGAGCGACAACGGTTGGGGCGTGATCCGCACACGCTCGATCTGAGCGTCGAGTTCGCTCAACGAGAGCGCGGTGCGAATCTCGGCGCGGCTGAACACCGCATGATCATGCAGAACCCGCATCGCCGTGCCCAGCAGGACTGATGACCGATGAGGGTCGCTGTCATTCTCGGCGTAAGCGGTAATCAGGTAGAACAGATCCCAGGCCGAGCGACGGAAACCCGTTCTCGCCCGGACGAACGCGGCGCGGTATATCCATGTTGCGCCAGGCGGCGTTGAGCTCGGTCTGATAGAGGAACAGGTTCAGCTCGGTTCCGCGAAGTGTCGGGGGCAGCCGCGCGCGGTCGGGCGGCAGCGTCGTCACCTCGATTTGAGCGGTCGGGCGCGTATCGTTTGGCAGGCCGCTGAAGTCCGTGGCGGCGACGCTATCGAGCAGGCTGCGCAGCGTGCGGGTAACCGCGGCGATCGAAAGCGCGTTGCTCATCGGCGCTCCCCCGCACCGCGCTGCGCCAGGTAGGCATCGGAGAACTCCATCAGCGCCGGCTGTTGCTGCGGTCTTGCGGGAGCGGAGCCGGCCCGCGTCCGTCGTGGCGCGTATTTCAACACGGCCGATGGTGACGCGAATCGACGGGAGCACTCGAAGGCGGAGCCGGCGCCGGAGGGAAAACAGGAGCCCGCTCGACTCGCGGCGTCAGGCGGGGCGGCGGCGCGGGACGTTCAAGGGGTTCCGGCGCGAGAAGCTCCGCCTGCGGGCGAAGCATCTCGTGGGCGGCCGCGGTCGCCCCCGTTGGTGCCGCTGCGGCGGCATCGTCCTCGGCGCTCGATCGCGGGCAGGGCTGCTTTGTGCCGCGGAGGCTGCAACCTCGCGCGCCACGGTCTGGAGCACCACCCTCCCCGACGCACCATCGACGGCAGCGAAGCCGGTTGCGGGGCCATCCTCTCAGTCCCTTCGCGCCCGCTCGGCCGTTCCTCAGGTTGCTTGGTCGCCGCCGAAGCGGAGGCTCGCGAACCGTCGCCGGCAACGAGCCGTTCGATCAGGTCGAGCGCCCGTCGCGTGTCGGACCCTGCTTCGCTCGTATCGTGAGGGTGTTCCCAAGCGCGCGACGACAAACGCGGCAAAGAGTCCGGCGCCGGTGCCGCTGGCGACCGCGTCGGTGGCGGCGGTGACGGCGAAACGGCAGCCCCCGGATTGCCCTTGGCGACGCGCGGCGGCCCAGCCGGCGCAGGTTCCAGGCGAATACGAAAACAGGTAGGGGTGGCGAAAACCGGCGCCCGTCTCGGCGAAACTTGCAAACGCCGGATCGTCTGGACTAGAGTCAGGGGACGGCATCGCGACGGCGCGATCGAAGTTGTGTGGCGCGGGAGACGCCGCGGGCGAAGAGTCCGGCGACCCACCGGCTTGCGCGG
>CAWIOH010000026.1:0-42186 GCA_963837675.1 uncultured beta proteobacterium
CGGCAACCTGGTGTTCATCCCGGTGGGCATCATGCTGCTGGTGGTGCTGCCGACCACCGTCTTGCGGCTGCTGGTCGGCAGCGCGCCAGTGCTGCTCAGCGCCATCGGGCTGCTGCGTGCCAGCGAGCGCAGCTTTGCACCGACACGCGCACTGCGCATCGCCGCGGGCGTGGCCTAGGCCTGCTGAACGGCGTGGCGGCCAGCGGCGGCGTGGCCGCGGCGATGCTGATGGCCGCGTCGCGCCTGCCGGCGGCGCCGATGCGCGCGACGATGGTCGCATTCCTGCTGTTCGCCGGCAGCTACGCCTTGCTGTGCGCGCTGTTGTTGCCACTGGGAACGGGCACCCGGCTGATCAGCATGGACACGCTGCGCTGGGCGCTGATGCTGGCGCCGACGATGTTCCTGGGGATCTGGATCGGCCGTCATTCCTTCGCCAACGCCAGCCCGGCCGGCTACCGCAACCATGTGCTGCGGCTGCTGATCGTGATCTGGGCGTTGGGCGTGCTGCGCGCGCTGATCGACCTGGGCGGCGCGTCCTGGAATTCCGTCCGTGGGCGACCTCGGGCGGCATGCCTGCCGCCTAGGCTGAAGTTCCGCCGTCTCGCACCCGAATTCTCCTGGTCCATCAATCACTTGCGATGGATTTCGGGTTTGGTTTTCTGACTACGGTTGGATGGCCTGGATCAGCGCAAGGGCGCGCTGCTGGTGTGCGGTGGCGGTGGTGAGCAGCTCGAAGGTCGGTGCATCGGCGACAGCGCTGGGCGTGCGGCAGGTGTTGCGCACGAGAGTGGCCATCTCCGCCATCAGGGTGGCGAAGCTGTGTACGGGCTGCTCATCGTCGAGCAGCTTCGATGCGGCCTTGCGCTGCGCCGAGGCTGAGCGCTTGGCTGGGGCCACCGGATCGCGCGTGGCCTTGGCAGCTTGGTCGGTGTCGGCGAACATCAGCTCGCGCCAGGCCTCGCGCATGTGCCACTCGACGTAGAACGCCAGCATGCACAGCAGGATGTGCGCGCGCACCCGCTCAGCCAATCGATGGTGGATGGGGCGCACCTTCAGGTCCACCGTCTTCAATGAGCGGAACGCCCGCTCCACATTGGACAAGGCCTTGTAGCTGCGCACGCAACTGGGTGCATCCATGCGCTGTGATGTGCAGCGAGGTGCGAATGACGTACAGCCCGTCCAGCGCCGCCTCGGCATCGATGGCGCCTTGCCTTCGCGCCCAGCCCAATGTTGTCTCACCGATGCTCAGCTCGAAGTGCTTGGCCACCTTGTGCCGGTTGATGATCTTGCCCACCTGCACGCCGATCTTGTCCTGCCCCGTGAGCCGGCCCGCATCCACACTGGCCTTGACCAGCGCCAGCAGGGCCTCGGTGGCTTGCAGCAGACTCTCGCGCTTGTGCGCGCGCAGCTTGGCCAAGGCGTCGTTGCGGCAGGCCACCAAGCGCTCACCGGGATACTCCGGCGCAGTGATCTCGGCCAGGTTGTACTGATCGAACAAGCCCAGCTGCAAGTGGCCCTGCTCAACCAAGGATCGGATCGAGACACTCTTGAGCGCCGTGATCCAGTCGATCCCGCCTTGGCCGCGAAGCTCGTCGATGGCCTTTTGCGACACCATGCCGCGGTCGCCCACCATCACCACCTGCGTCAGGCCGAAGCGCTCGCGCACGCGCTGCACGGCGGGCACGAAGGTCAGGCTGTCGGCAGTGTTGCCCTCGAACACCGAGACGGCCACCGGGCAGCCGCGCGCATCGGTGAGCAACCCATAGTTGACCTGCAGCGTGCCGGGCCGGCCATCGCGGCTGTAGCCGCGCTTGGCCAGTGGGCAGGTGCTGCCCTCGAAGTAGCTCGACGACAAGTCGTACAGCACCAACGCGTCCTCGCGCAGGTGGCGCGCGGCGAGCTTTTGCTCGATGGCGTCCTGGCGAGCCAGCAGCCAATCCATGGCGGCATACAGGTCGTCCTCGGTGGCGTCAGCCACACCGAAGTCCTGGGCCAGGGTCGAGCAGTGCCAGCGCCTGGAGGTGGCCAGCTTGGTGTCGGGCTGCACGATGCGCGAGGCCACCATGGCCAGCACCAGGTCGCGTTCACGGCTGGGCTTTGAGGCGATCACCGAGGCCAGGCCCAGGCGCTGCATGGTCAGTGCAACGGCCTGCACGTGACCATGGGCGCGTGAGCGCACGACCTCGAAGGCCTGGGAGGCGGCAACGAAGGTCTCGCCCTGCAGCGAGCGGCGGATGATGTCGATCAGCGCATCGGGCAAGTGCGACAGGTTGCCCAAGGTCTCGTTCTTGACCTTGCCGTCCTCGCGGTAGCTGCGACGCAGCAGGTGGGTGCAATAGACCTTGTCCTTGTAGGTGCGTCGAGTGGTGACGACGTGGGCGGTTCCGGTGCGAGCTGGCATGAAGGCAATTGTGCGCCTATTGACGCGACATGTCAATATATTTAGTGACTACATACTTGGGCACGAAAAAGGCCCGAAAGGGCCAAATTTGCGAGACGTGACAGGGGCTTGCCGCCACCGCACCTCAGGGAAGTGCGGCGAACTTCAGCCTAGAATGAGGTCGCGTGCATTCGTTCCGTATCCATCGCCATCTCGTCTCCTGGCTCGCCGTTGCGGCGGTGCTGCTGACGTCGCTCGCTCCGGCGATCGCACAAGCGGCTTCCGCCCGGGGCGCCTCCTGGATCGAGGTCTGCACCGTCCAAGGTTCGAAATGGCTTCCGGACAAGCAGAAGTCCGGTGGCGCGCCAGCGGCGTCGCACCTGCTCGAGCACTGTCCCTGCTGCATCGGTCATCACATGGCCCTGGGCCTGCCGCCGTCGACGCCAACGCGGGCGCTGCTTCTTGACCTGATCGAAGACTTCCCGCCTGCGTTCTTGGCCGCGCCAGGCACGTTGCACGCGTGGGCGACAGCGCAGCCGCGAGGACCGCCGCCCCTGTCCTGACCGACTGAACGCCCTGGCGCGAGGGTCCACGCCGACCCCTCGCCGCCGGCGCATTCCCGTCCAGCCGTGCGCCCGCACGGCCCCTCAGGAGAGTCTGCTTGAAGACGATCGAACCCGTCGTGCGTGCCCCGGTGCGCGCCGACATGGGCGCTGCGCCGAGCCGGGCCGCAGCCGAATCCGCGCTGTACCGCCGGGTCTGGCGCTGGCATTTCTATGCCGGCCTGATTTGCCTGCCTTTCCTCGCGATGATGGCCTTGACCGGCGCGCTCTACCTGTTCAAGGAGCCGATCGAATCGCTGGTCTACGGCCAGCTGCGCTTCGTCGAGGCGACGCCGGCACCGCCGTTGGACGCCGAGTCGCTGGTGGCCCGGGCACAGGCGGCCGAGCCGGGCGAACCCGTTCGCTTCATCGCTGCGGCGCAGGCCGGTCGCAGCAACGAGGTGGGCATGCGCACGGCCGCAGGCACCGTCTCGGTCTACCTCGACCCCGTCGGCGGACGCGTGCTCGGCCGTTTGCGCGACGACCTCAAGCTGATGGAGGTCGTCAAGCACGTGCACTCGCTGGCCATCGCCGGCACGGTGGCGAACCACTGGATCGAAGTGGTGGCCGGCTGGGCCATCGTGCTGGTCTTGTCGGGCCTGTTCCTGTGGTGGCCGCGCGCTCGCGAGGCCGGCATCTACAGGCTGCGGGGGCGCCCCACGCATCGCACCTGGTGGCGCGACCTGCACGCTGCAACCGGCATCACGGCTGCCGCGGCGATCCTCTTCCTGGCGGTCACGGGCATGCCGTGGTCGGCCTTCTGGGGCGCGCAGTTCGCCCGCCTCACCAATGAATGGGGTGTCGGCCTGCCTAAATACCTGTTCGAGGCGGCACCTCAGTCCTCGTCACCGCTGGTCGGCCTGGGCAGCGTGCCGTGGCCGCTCACCCACGCACCGTTGCCGCAGTCGGCGCTGCATGCAGGCCACACCGCGACGGCGCCTGCGGCGGCGGCAGCGGCCGCCCCGTCGATCGGGCTGAACGAGGCCTTGCGCATCTTCGCGCGGTTGCAGCTGCCTGCCGGCACGCCGGTGAAGCTGCCCACGGGTGCGCACGGCGTTTACACCGCCATGCTGTTTCCCGACGACGCCACGGCGGAGCGCGTGGTCCACCTCGATCGCTACTCGGGTGCCGTGCTCGCCGACACGGGCTACGCGGACTACGGCGTCGCCGGCCGGCTGACCGAATGGGGCATCAGCCTGCACACGGGCCGCCAGTTCGGCTGGGTCAACCAGCTCGTGATGCTGGCCGGCTGCCTGGCCATCGTGGCGCTGGCGGTTTCAGCTGCCGTGATGTGGTGGAAGCGACGCCCGCGCGGCCACCTGGCCGCACCGCCTCGCCGGCATGCCGACCGTGCCGCAGTCGGCGCGATCGCGATCGCGGTGTTGCTCGGTCTGCTCTATCCGCTGCTCGGGGCATCGATGCTGGTTGCGCTGTTCGTCGACGCCGTGGTGCCGGCGGACTGGCGTGAGCGCCTTGGCCTGTAGTTCCGGATCGACACCTCGATCACTCATTCACCTGCATGAAAGCAACTCCATGAAGGCGCTGCTTGCTGCGTGCGTGGCGCTGGTCGCGCTGCCGGCGCCCGCACAGGACCGGGAGCTCGAAGAAAGACCCGAGCCCGTCGTCATCACTGACACCCGCAAGACCGACGCCTTTGGCATGCGATCCGCCATCCCGCTCGAACGGATGCCCCAGAGCATCCAGCTGCTCGACGTGGATGCGCAGATCGAACGCGGCGCTCGCAGCGTCGAGGACCTGCTGCGCGCGGTGCCCTCGGCGACGGTCGGCGGCAGCCGCGAGTCGCGCTACCAGAGCTTCAGCCTGAGGATCCGCGGCTTCTCGGCCAACCAGATGCGCAACGGCATGCGCCAGCGCTACTACGAGGATGTCGATCCTTCGGCGTTGTCGAACATCGAGGCGATCGAGGTCCTGAAGGGCCCCTCGGCCGTGCTCTTCGGGCAGTTGGGCGTGGGCGGGATCGTCTCGATCGCGACCAAGCAGCCGACGGACATGTTCGTGGGTTCGGTGGCGCTGACGGGCGGCTCGTATGACCGGAAGATGGCCACCTTCGATCTCGGCGGGCCGCTCGGCGATGCGCTCGGCTTTCGGCTGACCGGCGAGGTCGAGCGATCGGGCACCTTCGTCGACTACCAGGACATGGACCGGGACAATGTCGGCCTTGCCCTGGCGTGGCGGCCGAGCACATCGGTGTCGGCGCACTTCGTCGCCGAATACATCCGCCGTACGACGCAGAACAACCCCGGCCTGCCGGTGGTCGGAACGGTGCAGAGCAACGGTATCGCCACGGTCCAGCGATCGACATTCCTGGGCGAGCCGAGCTACACGGCCTTGGAGGCCGACGCGCCGCTGCTCCAGGCCTGGGTCGATTTCAAGCTCGCCGATACGTGGACCCTGACCCCGCGCTTCCAATACTCGGGGTTCAACAACCTGGGCCGGCAGGCGATCCTGGGCGAGCCGCTGCCGGGCCAGACAACGCTGATACAGCGCAGCGGCCGCAACACCAACGAAGACGACCGGTTCTACACCGGCCAGCTCGACCTGTCGGGTCGTGCGACGGCCCTCGGCATGAGCCATCGCTTGCTGTTCGGCGCCGAGTACAACGACGAGCGGGTGAACTTTCGCCAGTTCGGCATGGTCCCTTGCGGGATCGGGTCCATCGACTCGCTGCATCCGGTCTATGGCTGCGGCTCGCCGACCGCTGCCTTCGGCTTCCTGTCGGTGAACAAGATCGCCGGTCTCGCCGTCTATGCGCAGGACCAGATCGCCTTGAGCAACGATTGGAATGTCGTGGCGGGCATTCGCTATTCGAAGTTCGACAACGACAACAATTTCAGCACTGCCTTCTTCAGCGCTCCAAGCTCCGCCAGGCTCTCCAACACGAGTTGGCAACTGGGCACGACCTATGCGCTGGGGCAGGGCGTGTCGCTGTTCGGCGGCTACAACACCGGATTCGATCTCGAGTACGTGATCGGCGCGCGCAAGCGCGATGGCGCGCCGTTTCAGCCCGAGACATCCGCCCAGGCAGAGATCGGCCTGAGGTGGATCGGCGATGGGCAGCGGGCCACCCTGTCGGCGTTCGACATCCGGCGCAACAACGTCGCCGCGCCCGACACCGCCAATCCCGGCTTCCAGATCCAGGAGGGTCGGTATCGCGTGCGCGGGGTCGAGCTGGAAGGCGAATGGTCACCGCTGCGCGGATGGTGGCTGCAAGGTGGCTATGCCTATCTCGGCGGCGAGGTGACGCGATCGACGACCGCCGGCCTGGTCGGCGCGCAACTCGCGGAGACACCGCGCAACAGCGCGACCGTCTCGACCCGCGTCATGCTTGGCTCGGTCGAGTTGCGTGCCGGAGCGAACTACGTGGATTCACGCAAGATGGTCAACGGCGGCACGGTGACCTTGCCCGACTACCTGATCTTCGACCTCGGCCTGGGCGGCACATGGGGGCCGCTGCGCTTCGACGCGGCGCTGACCAACGTCGGGAACACGACCTACTACTACAGCGACAACGCCTCCGTCTATTCCGCTGGCGGCGAGAACGCCGTCTATCCGGGTGCGCCGCGCACCTTCGGTCTGCGCCTCACCTACAACTTCGGTGGCGCGGCGCCATGACCGACGGTCGCGGCCGCAAAGGCCGCGTCCAGCGCCGCGCACGGCAGCTGGCCGTGCAGGCCGATCGCCACCACCGCGCCGGTGTCGAGCGTCGATGGCGCGGCGCGTCGCACACTGCCGTGCTTGCCGGCAAACTGGATCTCGGACCAGCCATGCTCGTCGCTGCGCACCACGCCCTTCAGTCGCAGCACGCCCGGTGGCATGTGCTTCAGCAGCGCGCGCAGGCTGCTCGCGCTCAACACCGCGTCGCTGCGCATCGACCAGCTCTCGAAGGCTGCATCGTGCCGATGGTGCCCATGATGCCCGCCGGCATGCGCCGCGTGGCCGCGCGGCTGCGGCGCGGGCGGTGTCCGGGCACGCAATGGGTCCGGCGCGACCAGCAGCGCTTCGGGCAGTTCGGCGCGCACGGCTTCGAAGCGCGGTGTCGAGGGTGCCACCGCCTCGATCCAGGCATGCACCTGCCGGCGCTGCGCCGCGTCGGCAAGGTCGGTCTTGTTCAACACCACCAGGTCGGCCCCCAGCAGCTGGCGCTCGAGCGTGTCGGTGAGCAGCGGATCGCGGGCCTGCGCCAGCACCGCCGCGGTATCGACCAGCACGATCACCGCCTCGAGCGTGAATTGCGCATCGGCCAGGCCGATCTGCGCGATCTTCCACGGGTCGGAGACGCCGCTGGCCTCGATCAGCACGGCATCGAAAGGCACGGGTGCGTCCAGCACCTGAATCAGCGCGCGGCTCAGGTCGTCGCCGATCGAGCAGCACACGCAGCCATTGCTCAATGCGATGGTGTCGCCCGAGGTCGATGCCACCTTCGCGGCGTCGATGTTGATGGCACCGAAATCGTTCACCAGCACGGCCACGCGGCGCCCGCCGGCATCGCTCAGCAGGTGGTTGAGCAAGGTCGTCTTGCCGGCGCCGAGGAAGCCGCCGATGACGGTCAGCGGGATGCGGCTGGAAGTCATGCGCAGCTCAAGTGGCCCGTCCGCCCAGCACGGTGCCCAGCACGGACACATCCTTCAACTTCATCGGATCGACGGCCATGGGGTCGTCGGCGAGCACGCAGAAATCGGCCCATTTGCCGATTTCGATCGAGCCGACCCGGTGGTCGAGACCCAGCGTGTAGGCCGCGCCCAAGGTGATGGTGCGCAACGCATCGTCCACGCCGATGCGTTCCGTCGCGCCGAGCAGACGGCCCGACGACGTCACCCGGTTGACTGCGCACCAGGCGGTGAACAGCGGTGCCAGCGGGGTGATCGGCGCGTCGGAATGGATCGCCAGCGGCACGCCCAGGCGCAAGGCACTGGCGCAGGGGTTGAGGCGGTGCGCGCGGTCCGGGCCCATCGTCAGGTCGTGGTGCGCGTCGCCCCAGTAGTACAGGTGGTTGGCAAACAGGTTGGCGCACACGCCCAGCCGCGCCATGCGCCGCAGCAAGGCCTCATCGACCATCTGGCCATGCTGCAGCGTGTGCCGGTGGTCCGGCCGCGGGTGCTTTGCCAGCGCAGCCTGCAGCGCGTCGAGCACCACCTCGATCGCCTCGTCTCCGTTGGCGTGGATGTGCAGCTGGAAACCCTGGCCATGGAAGAAGTCGATGGCTTCAGCCAACTGTTGCGGTGCGCTGTTCCAGATGCCATTGGGGTGGCCGTTGAAATACCCGGGCCAGCGCAGGCGCGCGGAGAAGCCCTGGATCGAGCCATCGGCAAACAGCTTGACGATGCCGTAGTGCAGCTTGTCGTGGTTTGCGGCGATACGGCTGCGCAGCTTGTCGGCATGCGCCCGTGACGACACGTCGCCGTGCAAGGACATCGCGCCCGGCACCACCCGCACCGGAAACGTCGCTTCGGCGGTGACGCGGCGCAGCGTTGCATAGCCTTCATCCGACGGGTCGTTGCCGAAATCCGCCGAGGTGGTGACGCCGGCGCGCTGCGCCAGTTCGCCGAACATGCGCAGTCCGATCTCGCTGGTGCCGGCGGCGCGAAAGCCGTTGCCGATGAGCCGCAGTACCGGGAACATCGCCGCGAACTCCTGCAGTTCGCCGCTGGGTTCGCCGTCGTCGAAGCGTGCCACGCCCTCGACGTCGGTGTCGCGGTCGATGCCGGCCGCGCCCAGCGCTGCCGAATTGACGTTCAGCAGGTGGTGGCTGGCATGCAGAATGACCACCGGGCGTGTCCTCGATACGCGGTCGAGGTGCTCGCGGCTCATGCGCTGCGCGCCATAGAAGATCGGATCGAAGCCCCATGCCAGCAACGGCGCCGCGGGGTCGTCCATGCCGGCGTCGACGGCGCTGAGTTGGGCCACCACCTCGTCGAAGTTGCGGCAACCCGGCCAACGAATGCCGGCGGGCGCCGGCCGCGGATGAAAGCCGACATAGGCAAACTGCGCCAGCCCGCCGGCCGTCAGGTGGGCATGGCCTTCCACCAGCCCGGGCATCAGCACCTGATCGGCAAAGCGCTCGTCCAGCCGGTACGGCCCCCAGGCCGCCATGCGTTCGGCATCGCCCACCGCCAGCACCCGACCGCCGCGCACCGCCACGTGGGTGGCCTGGGGTTGCGCGCGATTCATCGTGAGGAACTTGCGTGCGACAAAGACAGTGGTGTCGGTCATGGCGGCTGCGGAAACGTTGGCGAAGCGGGCCGGTCCGATGGCGGGCTCAGCCGGCCGCAAACACCCGGCCCGACAGCACCGTGCCCCACACGCCGATGTCCTTCAACTTCATCGGGTCGATCGCCGTCGGGTCGTCATCGAGCACGCAGAGATCGGCGCGTTTGCCGCATTCAAGGCTGCCCAGTTCGTGGTCGAGCTTCATCGTCCACGCGGCGCCGAGGGTGATCGCACGCAGCGCTTCGTCGACCGTGATGCGCTCGGCCGCGCCGAGCACGCGGCCGGCGGGCGTGACCCGGTTGACCGCGCACCAGGCGGTGAACAGCGGGCCCAGCGGCGTCACCGGCGCATCGCTGTGGATGGCCAGCGGCACGTCGGCATCCAGCGCGCTGCGGCAGGCGTCGATGCGCTCGGCACGGTCCGGCCCCATCGTCATCGACAGGTGCTGATCCCCCCAGTACCAGACATGGTTGGCGAAGAGGTTGGCGCACAGGCCGAGCGCGGCCATGCGGCGGAACATCGCCGCATCGATCATCTGGCCGTGCTGCAGCGTGTGGCGATGGTCGGCGCGCGCGGCGCGGGCGAGCACGCGCTCGATGGCATCGATGGCGGCTTCGCTGGCTTCGTCGCCGTTGGTGTGCGTGTGGATCGTCAGGCCGGCGCGGTGGTAGGTCTCGAAATCGGCCTCGTATTGCGCCGGCGAGGTCACCCAGATGCCGTTCGGCGCGCCGTTGAAATAGCCCGGCCAGCGCAGCCGTGCCGAGAATCCCTGGATCGAGCCGTCCATCATCATCTTCACCAGCCCATAGCGCAGGCGGTCGGTGTTGCCTTCCATCAACTGCCGGACGTGCGCCGCACCCTCGGCCGCGCCATGCGTGCCGTGGAAAGCCTGGAACGCCGGCGCGATGCGCACGGGAAATTCGTCGTCGTCGCAGCTGCGCCGCAGCACCGCGACGTCGTCGGCGCCCAGCCGGTTCACCAGGTCGGTGGCGGTGGTCACGCCCTGCATGTTGGCGATGAATCCGAAGTTGCGCATGCCGGCGTCGTTCATCGGCACCATCAGCCCGGCGCTGCCGACCTTGCGCACCACCAGGAACATCGCCGCCGGCTCCTGCAGTTCCCCGTTGGGTTCGCCGTTGGCGAACTTCATCACGCCGTCGGTCTCGGTGTCGCGCGTGATGCCGGCTTGCTGCAGCATCACGCTGTTGACGTTCATCAGGTGGCCGTTGGAATGCGCGACGACGATCGGCCGCTGACGGCTGGCACGGTCGAGATGCTCGACCGTCATGCGCTCGCCGCCGAAGTAGATCGGGTCGAAGCCCCAGCACAGCAGCGGTTGGTCGTCGCCCCTGCCGGCAGCGCTCATCTGCGCATCGAGTTCGATGAGCTTGGCCACCACCGCGTCCATCGAGCTCAGGCCCGGCCAGATGTTGCCCTGCGGGTCGCGGCGCTCGAACCAGCCGAGGTAAGGCTGGTCCCACACCGCGCCTTCCTTCAGGTGGCAGTGGCCTTCGATCAAGCCGGGCATCAGCACCTTTTCGGCGAAGCGTTCGTCCAGATCGAATTTGCCCCAGGCCTGCATGCGCGGCAGGTCGCCCACCGCCAGCACGCGGCCCTCGCGCACGGCGATGTGCGTGGCTGCGGGTTGCCGCGGGTTCATGGTGATGATCTTGCGGGCGCCATAGACAGTCGTCTGCTTCATGGTGGTCGGGCCTTTGGAGGTGTGAAGGGCTTCAGCGCGGGCCGAACTGCAAAAGCAGCAATCCGGCCAGCACCAGGGCGGCGGCAAGCAGCCGCGTTGGCGAGATGGCATGCAACGGAAATCCGAGCCATCCGAAATGGTCGATCAGCAACGATGCCACCAGCGTGCCGAAAATCGTGGCCACGGCAAAGGGCGCGGCGCCGATGCGCGGTGCGACGAACAGCGCGCCGAAGACAAAGGCTGCGCCGACGAAGCCGCCGGTCCATAACCACCACGGGCCGGCCAGCGCGCGCCCCAGCTGAGGCGCGTTCACCCGGAACAGCGGCAGCAGCAGCGCCAGGGTCAGGCTCGCCACGGCGGTGTTGGCCAGGGCACCATACAGCGGGTGGCCCAGGTGCTGCCCCATCTGCGCATTCACGGCGGACTGCAGCGGCACGGCCGCACCGACGCACAGCGCCACGGCGATCAGCATCCACGGGGACATGTCGGCCAGCCGCTCAGTGCAAAGCTTCGACCAGCCGGCCATTGCGCGCCACCACCTTGCCATGCTTGATGACGCATTGGCGCCGCGGGTGCATGGCCACGGCTTCGGCGCCGTTCTCGGCTTCGATCAGCACCAGGTCGGCACGGTCGCCGGCGCGCAGGCCGTAGCCCTGCGCGCCGACCAGTTGTGCGCCGCCGTAGGTGCACATGCCCAGCACCCGCTCCAGATCGGCATCGTCGCGATAGCCGCTGTTGTAGGCCAGCAGCCAGGCGCGCTGCAGCATGTCCGGCGTGTTCATCGGCGTCCAGGTGTCGCGCACGCCGTCGCTGCCGCTGAACAGGCGGATGCCGCGCTCGGCCAGCTTGCGGATCGGCGGGAAGGGTGTGTAGCCGCCCGGCGCGTGCGTCATCACGGCAATGTCGTGGCGCGCCAACTGGTCGAGCACGCATGCCAGGCGCTCATCGTCGAGTTGCCCCAGGCAGAAGGCGTGGCTGATCGCCACGCGGCCGGCCAGGCCTAGCGCGCCGGCGCGCTCGCAGATCATGGCGATGCTGCCGGCACCTTGTTCGCCGCGTTCGTGCAGGTGGATGTCGATGCCGCAGCCATGCCGCGCGGCGATGGCGAAGATGCCGTTTAGCTGCCCTGCGGCGTCGCCGTCGATGCCTTGCGGGTCGAGCCCGCCGATGACCTCGGCGCCTTCGCGCACCGCCTGGTCCAGCAGATCCAGAGTTCCCGGCTGGCGCATCACGCCGCACTGCGGGAAGGCGACGAGCTGCACGTCGATCAGGTCGCGCAGCGTTTCACGCATCGCCATCACGCCGTGCAGGTGGCGCAGGCCGATGTCGGGCGCGACATCGACATGGCTGCGCACATGCGTGGTGCCCAGCGTGACCATGTGCCGTGCCAACCCGAGGCTTTGCTGCTGCGGCGACAGGCCGAGTTCGCGCAGCACGCGCCGTTCGTTGTCGATGCGGTCGAGCAATGTCGGCCCGGCCCGGTGCGCATGCCAGGGCGTGCCCCACAAGGTCTTGTCCAGGTGCGCGTGGCCGTCGACCAGCCCCGGCAGCAGCAGGCCGCCGCGCGCGTCGATCACATCCGCCTCGGGTGGCGCGGCAAGGGCCGGCGCAATCGACTCGATGCAGCCATCGCGCAGCAGCACGTCGGCCGGGCCGTGCCGCCATAGCCGCGCGCCGCGCAACAGCAAGGGCAGCATCGCCTCAAGCCGCCGGCAGCTGCAGGATCGGCCGCGCCTTGCCGTCGACCACGTCGATGCGGCGGCAACGCACCCAATGCCCGGGCTCGACTTCGCGCAAAGGCGGCAGCGCATCGCTGCAGGCCGGTTCGGCCATCGGGCAGCGGCCGGCGAAGCGGCAGCCCGGCGGGGGGGCGATGGGGCTCGGCGGGTCGCCACTCAGCTTGATGCGCTGCGCCGCACGCTGGCGCCCGCCGTGCACGGTGGGCACCGCCGACATCAGCGCCACGCTGTAGGGGTGCAGCGGGTTGGCGAAGAACTGGCGCCGCGGTGCGCGCTCGACGATCTGACCCAGATACATCACCGCGATGTCGTCGCAGATGTGTTCCACCACCGCCATGTCGTGCGAGATGAACAGGTAGGTCAGCTGCAGTTCGCGTTGCAGCCGCGCCAGCAGGTTCAGCACCTGCGCGCGCACCGCCACGTCCAGCGCCGACACCGGCTCGTCGCAGATCACCAGCTCGGGCTTGGTCGCCAGCGCGCGGGCGATGTTGATGCGCTGGCGCTGCCCGCCGGAAAACTGGTGCGGAAACAGCCGCTGCTGCTCGGGCCGCAGGCCGACCTGCGTGAACAGCTCGGCGACGCGTTCCTCGCGTTCGGCCGGCGTGCCGATGTTCATCAACTCCAGCGGCGAGCGCACGGCGTCGCCGGCACGCTGACGCGGGTTCAGCGACGAAAACGGGTCCTGGAAGATGAACTGCATGCGTCGCCGGCTCTGGCGCAGGGCTTCGCCTTCCAGCGCGACGAGGTCGGTATCGCCCAGGCGCATTTGGCCAGCCGTGACCGGCGCCAGCCGCATCACCGCCAGCGCGGTGGTGGTCTTGCCCGAGCCGGATTCGCCGACCACTGCCAGCGTGCTGCCACGCCGCACTTCCAGCGATACGCCGTCGACCGCCTTGACGACCTCGGGCGGCTTGAACCAGCCCTGCTTCGGGCGCGGGAAGTGCACCTTCAGGTCCTGCACCGACAGCAACGTGGCCTCGCTCATGGCGAACCCACCGCTTCGGCTTGTTCCAGCAACCAGCAGGCGGCGCCGTGGCCGTCCTCGGTGCGAATCAACGGCGGCACCTCGCTGGCGCAGCGCGCCATCGCGTGCGGACAGCGCTCACGGAAGGCGCAGCCGCTGCCCAGCTCCCAGATCGATGGCACCACACCGGCAATCTCCACCAGTTCGGCGCGTTCTTCCAACCGGCTGCTGCCCAATTCGGGCAGGCATTCGATCAGGCCTTGCGTGTACGGGTGGCGCGGCGTTCCCAGCACTTCGGCGCAGGTGCCTTGCTCGATCACACGACCGGCATACATCACCATCACGCGGTCGGCCATCTCGGCCACCGCGCCCATGTCGTGCGTGATCAGCATGATGGCGGTGCCCTTGTCCTTCTGCAGATCGCGCAGCAGGTCGAAGATCTGCGCCTGCACGGTGACGTCCAGCGCCGTGGTCGGCTCGTCGGCGATCAGGATGTCGGGCCGGCAGGCCAGCGCCATCGCGATCATCACCCGCTGGCGCATGCCGCCGGAGAGCTGATGCGGGTACTCGTCGACGCGCCGCTCCGGCGCCGGGATGCCGACCTGGCGCAGCATGTCGATGGCCTGCTCGCGCGCCGCCGCCGCCGACAGGCCCGAATGCAGGCGCAGGGTCTCGCCGATCTGGTCGCCGACCGTGAACACCGGGTTCAGCGAGGTCATCGGTTCCTGGAAGATCATCGAGATGCGGTTACCGCGCACCTGGCGCATGCGTGCGTCGCTGGCGTCGAGCAGGTTCTCGCCCTGGAACTCGACGCGCCCGCTGCTGATGCGCCCCGGTGGCGTCGGAATCAGGCGCAGCAGCGCCAGCGCCGTCATGCTCTTGCCGCAACCCGATTCGCCGACCACGCACAGGGTCTCGCCGGACTTGATCTGGAAGTCCACGCCGTTCAGCACCATCGCCGCGCCCTTGCGCGTGCGGAACTCGACATGCAGGTCCTCGACCTTCAGCAGCGGCTGCGTCGAAATTTCCATCAACGCTCCCGCAACTTCGGATTCAGCGCGTCGTTCAGCCCGTCGCCGATCAGGCTGACGGCCAGCACGGTGACGAAGATCGCCGCGCCGGGGAAAGCCACGGCCCACCAGCTGGTCAGCACATAGGCGCGGCTGGAGCCGATCATCAGCCCCCAGCTCATCTGGTTCGGATCGCCCAGGCCGAGGAAGGACAAGCCGGCCTCGAACAGGATCGCGCCGCCAACCGCCAGGGTGGCCGACACCACCAGCGGCGGGAAGGCGTTGGGCAGGATCACCTTCCAGATCAGGCGGGCGTTGCCGGCACCGATGGCGCGCTCGGCGCGCACGAATTCCTGGCCGCGCACCTTCATGAATTCGGCACGGGTCAGGCGCGCGGTGCCGGTCCAGCTGACGATGCCGATGGCGATGGTCACGGTGATCAGCGTGGGACCGAACAAGGTCACCACCACCATGGCGAACAGCAGCGCCGGCAGCACCTGGAAGAACTCGGTGAAGCGCATCAGCGCGGCGTCCATGCGCCCGCCGTAGAAGCCGGCGAGGGCGCCGATGGTCACGCCGATCAGCACCGACAGCAATGCCGCCACCGCACCGACCAGCAAGGTGGCGCGGCCGCCGTAGATCAGCGTGGTCAGCACATCGCGGCCGAGGTAGTCGGCGCCGAGCCAGGCGTCCTCGGTGAAAGGCTCGGTCAACGGCGCGGCGCGGATCTCGAAGGGGTCGGCCGGATAGACCATCGGGCCGACGATCGCCACCAGCAGGATCAGGCCGAGCATCAGCAACCCGGCAATCGCCGAGGGGTTGCGCAGGAACATGCGCAGCGCCTCGACCGTGGGACTGTCCGCCTTCGGCAGTGGCGCCGCAGCCTGAGGCAACACGGCGCTCATTTCTTGATCCTCGGATCGATCAGGCGGTAGGCGAAATCGGTCAGCTGGTTCATCACCACGACGACGATCGACGAGAACAGCAGCACGCCCAGGATCGTCGGGTAGTCACGGCGCAGCACGGACTCGAAGGCCAGCCGGCCCAGCCCCGGCCAGTTGAAGACGGTTTCCACCAGGATCGCGCCGGCCAGCACGTTGCCGAACTGCAGGCCGAGCACGGTGACCACCGGCAGCACCGCGTTGCGCAGCGCATGCTTGTAGAGCACGACGCGGTCGGCCAGGCCCTTGGCGCGGGCGGTACGCACATAGTCGCTGCCGAGCACGTCGAGCATCGAAGCGCGCGCCAGCCGGCTGTACTGCGCCAGGTAGACCAGCGACAAGGTCAAGGTCGGCAGCACCAGGTGGTGCGCCACGTCGAGCATGTCATGCATGCTGCCGCCGCTGGCCGTGGTGTCGACGGCGCGCATGCCCGACACCGGAAACCACGGCAACACCGACGCGAACAGGATGACCAGCATGATGCCGGTCCAGAACACGGGCGCGGCGAAGCCGACCAGCGAGATCACGGTGATCGATTGCGACAGCAGGCCGTTGGGTCGTCGCGACGCCAGCACGCCCAGCGCCGTGCCGACGAAGAAGGCCAGCAGCACCGAGCACACCACCAGCAACAGCGTCGCGGGCAGCCGTTCGGCGATCAACCCGGCCACCGGCAGGTTGAAGAAGTACGAATAGCCCAGATCACCCCGCACCACCTTGCCGAGGTACACGCCGAGCTGCACCGGCAGCGACTTGTCCAGCCCGTACTGCGTGCGCAGCTGCGCCTTCAGCTCCTCGCTCATGCCGCCGCTGGCGCCGGCGATGGTTTCCACCGGGTCGCCCGGTGCGGCATGCACCAGCAGGAAATTCAGCACCACCACTGCCAGCACCAGGGCCAGGCCCTGGGCCAAATGGGTCAGCGCGTAGCGGCCGAAGGACATGACGAAGGCTCTGCGAATCGACGCGTCGGCTTACTTCAGGTAGACCTCGTCGTACGGCGACATCGGCCCCCAGATCGTCATCGGCACGTTGCCCACCTTCTTGCTGACGGCGGTGTGGTAAGGCACGACGTTGATGAATTCGATCGGCAGGTCATCGGTGACGATCTTCTCGAAGGTGGCGTAGTAGGCCTTGCGCTTCACCGGGTCGAGCAGGCCGCCGGCAGAGGCCAGCAGTTCATCGACCTCCTTGTTGCGGTACGACTGGGTGTTGGTCCAGACGATGGGCTTGATGTTGCTGGACAGGTAGGTGCGGTGCACGCCGATGATCGGGTCGCCCCAGTTGAAGACGATGTCCATCGACATGTCGAAGTCGTGCGTGGCCATGCGCTTGGCCCAGGCCGGGAAGTCGGCCGACGCGCGCACCTCGACCGTGATACCGATCTTCTTCAGCTGCCCGCGCAGGTACTCGGCCACCGTCTTCTGCTGGTCGTCACCGCCGGGGATGTAGTCCAGCGTCAGCTTGAAGCGCTCGCCGTCGCCGTTGGCCTTGTAGCCGGCGGCATCGAGCATCTGCGCCGCCTTCTTCAGGTCGAAGGGGTAGCGCGTCAGCTCGCTCGACGCCAGCGGGCTGGTCGGCACGATCGGTCCGTCGGCGGCGGTGGCGAAGCCGCCCATCAGTGCCTTGGTGATGAACTTCTTGTCGATCGCGGTGGCGATGGCCTTGCGCACGTTGACATCCGACAGCGGCTTCTTCTCCAGATTGAAGGCCAGCCAGTTGATCGGGCCGATGCCTTCATAACCTTTCGAGGTGAGCGTGATCTGCGTGTTGCCTGCCAGGCGCTTCAGGTCGGTGGGCACGGTGAGGAACGGCACCATCTGCAACTCGCCGCGCTCCAGGCTGATCATCAGGCTCGATGCGTCGGGCGTGAGGTTGAACACCACCTTGTCGAGGTACGGCTTGCCGGGCAGGAAGAACTTGTCGAAGCGCTCCAGCACGATGCGCTGGCCGGCCTTGAACTCGACCAGCCTGAACGGGCCGGACCCGACCACGTCGTTGCTGTTGCGCGGGTTCGTCTTCAGGTCGCCGGCCTCGTAAATGTGCTTCGGCAGGATCGGGCACAGCGCCGGCGACATCGCCAGCACGATCGCCGGGTGCGGCGTGCTCATGCGGATGATGGCGGTATAGGGGTCGGGTGTGTCCACTTTCTCGACCGGGCCCATCATCGTCTGGAACGGGTGGTTGGCCTTGATCGCCATGATCGAGAAGGCCACGTCGGCGGACGTGATCGGCTTGCCATCGTGGAAGACCGCGTTCTTGCGCAGGTTCAAGGTCAGCGACTTGCCGTCCTCGGCCAGCTTCCAGCTTTCGGCCAGGTAGGGCTGGGGTTGCCACTTGTCGTCGAAGCGCAGCGGGCTGGCGAACAGCTGCGTCGACGGCATCGCGGTGGCGATGCCCGACTGCACCGCGCCGTTCAGATGGCGCGGCGTCTGTGTCGTGCCGACGATGAAGGTGCCGCCCTTCTTGGGCGTTTCCTGGGCCTGCGCGGGTGACAGCGCGGCTGCGGCAACGGCAAACAGGGTGGCCAGCACATGGCGTCGGATCGGTTGGCAGGTCGTCATTGGCGTTGCTCCAGGATCGGGATGGTTGAGGGCGGGCGCGATACCGATCCAGTTTAGGAGCCCGTGGCGCCAGGCCGTAGGTCCAACGCCGAGCTTTCGATGGGACCAGCGAGCGAGGGTTTCCACGGGTTGAAGCGCGGACTCAAAGCCTCTCGTCGCGCAGGTAGTACCAGTGATAGAGAAAGCGCTGACCGAAGCGCCGAAACGGTGCAAAGGCGCGCGAGCGCACCAGGTTGAAGACATTCGGGTACTCCAGCGGCGCGTCATAGATCGGCAGCTGGAAAGCGGTGTCGGCCTTGCCGGCAATGCGCTGCGCCATGCGCCGCCCGGCATGTGCCGAGAACGACACGCCGTTGCCGCCATAGCCGAGCGCGTAGAACACCGACTCCTTGGCGTCGGGCTGGGTGATGCGCGGCATCATGTCGTGGCTGACGTCGACCCAGCCCCACCACGAGTAGTCGACCTGGATGCCCTTCAGCGCCGGAAACTTGCGCTCCAGGCCATGCACCAGCCCGGCCATGTGCTTCGGGTTCGGGGCATCGGCGCCGGTGATGGCACTGCGGCTGCCGATCTGCACGCGCCGGTCGGGCAGCATGCGGTAATAGTGGCGCAGGGTGCGCGTGTCGGTGATGAAGACGGTGGACTTGAAGCCGGTGGCCTCGAGTTCCGCCGGCGTCAGCGGCCGCGTCACCAGCGAGTTCGACAGGATCGGCATGATCTTCGAGTCCAGGCTGCGGTGCAGGCCGTTGCTGGTGTAGCCGCCTGTTGCGAAGCCCACGGCGCGTGCCCGCACCGTGCCGCCGGGCGTGCGCAGGTGGTGCACGCCGTTCCTCGTCTCGAAGCCGATCACCGGGCTCGCCGGGTGCACCATGACGCCGAGTTCGCGCGCCTTGCGCAGGTAGCCGAAGGCCAGCTTCAACGGGTGGATGCCGATGCCGTCGGGCTCGTGCATCGCGCCGAAGGCCTCGGCGTCGCCGACGTAGCGCCGGCGCAGTTCTTCGGCCGACAGGATGTGCGTGTCGTAGCCGAAGACCTTGCGCATCACGTCGGCCTCGCTGCGCAGGAAGGCCATCTTCTTCTCGCGGTGCGCGGTGTACAGGTGGCCGCCGGGCTGCGGCTCGCATTCGGGGAATTCGGCGACCAGGCTCTTGAAGGTTTCATAGCCGCTGCGGATCTCGGCATCGAGCTTCAGCGCCACGTCCTTGCCCCAGCGCTCGATCCATTGCGATCGGTACAGCCGCCCGCTGGCGTTCTGCCCCTGGCCGCCGTTGCGGCTGGTGCAGCCCCAGACCGCGCGGTTGGCCTCGAGCACCGTCGCGCGGATGCCGTGCTCGCGTGCCAGGAACAGCGCTGTCGCCAGGCCGGTGAAGCCGGAGCCGACGATGACGACGTCGGCATCGACGTCGCCGCTGATCGGTCCGTCGTCCGCAGGTGGGGCGCCCGCGCTGGCGACCCAGTAGGTCGGCGCATAGTCCTTGCCGCGGCCGGGGTTCGGCGCAACCAGCGGGTCGTACTGCGGGTCGTAGGGGCTGAGTGCCTTCAGCGCAGGGGATGACATGTCCATGGTGTGCATCGTGGTTCGGGTGGCACCGCCGGTATGCGAACGCAGCGGCAGTGCCGCAAGACTAGTCCGCCCGGGCACCATCCCGTAGCACCAGATGCTCGCCTTCAATGAGGCCAGACGTCGATGGCGCCACGCCCGCCGCAGCTTTGGCCCCATCGATGGTTGTCAACTGGTTCTACGGGCTGGCGGCGGCGGTGGTTACGCTGCGCACCTTCGAATGCAGTGTGATCGACGAGCGGTCGCGCTACCCTACACACCACAAGGAGCCCCGATGCCCAATCCGAGCGCCACCGTGCAGATGCTGCGCGACTTCGCCGATGCCTGGAACCGCCATGACCTGGAGGCACTGATGTCCTTCATGGCCGACGACTGCGCCTTCCACGCCGTGGCCGGGCCCGAGCTGCTGGGCCGCAGCTTCATCGGCCGCGAGGCCGTGGCCGAAGGCTTCAAGCTGGCCTGGACCACGTTCCCTGACGCCGCCTGGCTCGACGGCGATCACTTCGTCAGCGGCGATCGTGGCGTTTCGGAATCGACGTTCCGCGGCACCAAGGCCGACGGCACGCGCGTCGAGGCGCGCATGGTCGATGTCTTCACCTTCCGCGACGGCAAGATCGCCGTGAAGAACGCCTATCGCAAGGACCGTCCGGCGTTGCCGGCGGCCTGAATCCACCCACACCACCCCCAGGAGAAAGTCATGAAACAGATCAAGTTCCCATGGACCCCGATGTTGGCCGTTGCCGTGTTGCTCGGCAGCGCATCGGCGGGCGCGACAACCTTCAAGGTGGCGGTGGGCGATGCCCAGGGCGGCACGCAGTGGGAGCTGGCCACCCAGTTCAAGAAGGCCTTCGAGGCCAGGACCGGGGGCAAGCACAAGGTCGATCTGTTCCCCAACGGCCAGCTCGGCAGCGAGGAGGCCACCGTCAGCAGCGCGCAGATGGGCACGCTGGACTTTTCGATCCTGGCGGTCAACAACATCACGCCGTTCTCGCCGACCGTGGGCGTGCTGACGCTGCCCTATGTGATACAGAGCGCCGACGAGGCGAAGAAGCTCACGCTCGGCCCGGTGGGCAAGGAGCTGACGGACAACACCATTCGCGATGCCGGCGTGCACATCGTCGGCTGGGCCTATTCGGGCTTTCGCGTGCTGACCAACTCGAAGCGGCCGGTGAAGACGCTGGCCGACCTGCAGGGCCTGAAGATCCGCGTGCCGAAGAACGAGATCATGATCGCCAGCTACCAGGCCTGGGGCATCAACCCGACGCCGATGGCCTGGTCGGAGACCTTCACCGCGCTGCAGCAGCGCGTGGTCGACGGGCAGGACAACCCGTACATCACGGTGTCGGCGATGAAGTTCTACGAGGTGCAGAAGTACATCACCAACATCCGCTACGTCTTCTCGCTGGAGCCGCTGGTGGTCAGCGAGGCGGTGTTCAAGAAGCAGCCGCCCGATGTGCAGAAGGCGATCGTCGAAGCCGGCGCCGAAGCCACGGAAGCGAGCTTCAAGTACCTGCAGGCCACCGAGGAGAAGATCAAGAAGGAGCTGGTGGGCAAGGGCATGCAGATCGTCGATCCCGCCGACGGCGAGAAGGAATGGATCGCCAAGGCCACCACGGCGGTGTGGCCGAAGTTCTACGACAGCATCGGCGGCAAGGCCAAGCTCGACGCGGTGCTGAAGAGCCTGGGCCGTTGACCGCGCGCGTGGGCCGCGTGCCCGCCGCCACTTCGATGCCGGTGACCTGCCGCCGCGGCGGCACCGGCTGAACCTGGAGTCTTCGCCATGTCGATCAGCCGCCGCGTCGGGCATTTCCTGAACAACATCGAGACCTTGCTGTCGGAGCTGCTGCTGGCGGTGTTCGTGTGCCTGCTGTTCGCGCAGATCCTGTCGCGGCAGCTGTTCGGCTACTCCATCGCCTGGAGCGAGGAGCTGTCGACCTACATGTTCGTCTGGTTCGCCTACCTCGGCGCAGTGGTGGCGGCGAAGATGTCGGCGCACAACCGCGTGACCTTCCATTTGCAGTACATGCCCAAGCGCCTGAGCAAGGCCTTGCTGGCGCTGGCCGACCTGCTGTGGGTGGCCTTCAACATGTACTTTGCCTGGCTGAGCTACGACTTCGTCTTCAACAAGATGAACCTGTTCTGGAAGTCGCAGACGCTGGGCGTGCCGATGAAGTACTTCTACATGATCCTGCCGATCGCCTTCACGCTGATGTCGATCCGCATCCTCTGGAATCTGTACTTGAGCGTGTTCAAGGGCATCGACCTGCTCGACCCGGAGGCGGCCGAGATCGAACGGCTCAAGCATGCGCTGCCGGTCGCGCCACCCTGACACATCCGCAGGCGAGGAACCATGGACATCTACCTGACCGAAATTCTCTTCGGCGGCTTTCTGCTGCTGCTGGTCATCGGCGCGCCGATCACTGTGGCGCTGGGCGGCGCGGCCATGGCCGCGTACCTGGCGCTGGACAAGGATCCGATCGCGCTGGTGCAGATCGCCTTCAATTCGGTGGGCAGCTTCCCGCTGATGGCGCTGCCGGCCTTCGTGCTGGCGGGTGCGCTGATGGAAGCCGCCGGCATCTCCAGGCGGCTGGTGGACATCGCCGAAACCCTGGCCGGACCGATCACCGGCGGCCTGGGCGCGGCCACGGTGCTGGCCTGCCTGCTGTTCGGCGCGATCTCGGGCTCGGGCCCGGCCACCACCGCGGCGGTGGGCATGCTGATGATCCCGGCGATGACCAAGCGCAACTACGCGCGGCCCTATGCCTCGGCCATCACCGCCGCTTCGGGCGGGCTGGGCATCATCATCCCGCCGTCGATCCCGATGATCATCTTCGGCATTGCCGCGCTGGGCATGCAGCCGCCGCCCGAGGCGGTGGAGAGGCACGGCACCTTCGCGTCGCTGTCGATCCCCAAGCTGTTCGTTGCCGGCGTGGTGCCCGGCATCATCATGGCCGGCGGCCTGCTGGTGGTGAACTACATCATCTCCCGCCGCAACGGCTATCGGGGCCTGAGCGAGAAATGGTCCGGCGCCGATATGCGCCATGCCTTGCGCCGCGGCGTGTGGGCCATGCTGGCGCCGGTGATCATCCTCGGCGGCATCTACACCGGGCTGTTCACGCCCACCGAATCGGCAATCGTGGCCATCTTCTACACGCTGTTCGTCGGCTTCTTCATCCACCGCGAGCTGAAGTTGCCGGCGCTGCAGAACTCGCTGCGCACCACCACCTGGATCACCGGGCGCGTGCTGCTGATCCTGTTCACCGCCACCGCCTTCGGCCGGCTGCTGGTGGAGCAGCGCATCCCCGCGGAGATTGCCGAATCGCTGTTGGCATCTGACCAGCAACATCTACGTCGTGTGGGCGCTGATCATCGCCTTCCTGATGTTCGTCGGCATGTTCATGGAAACGCTGGCGGCGATCCTAATCCTGGTGCCGGTGCTGCTGCCGGTGATGTACACCATGGGCGCCGACCCGACGCACGTGGGCATCGTCGTCATCTGCGTGCTGTCGATCGGCTTCATGACGCCGCCGCTGGGCGAGAACCTGTTCGTCGCCTCGGGCATCGGCGGCGAGACCGTGGAGAAGATCGTCGTGCGCGTGCTGCCGTTCGTGCTGGTCTCGGTGATCGCGGTGTTCGCGATCGCCTACCTGCCGGCGCTGTCGCTGTGGCTGCCGGGGTTGATGGGTTACCGCTGATGTGCTAAGACTGAGCCGGCGCGGCCTGGCCTCATGCTCGGCGTTTCCCTCCGGACCAGACCCATGAAGCGACGACTCCTCAGCTTGGCCGCGCTCGCCACATTGGCCGGCAGCGCCTGCGCCCAATCGTCCATGACGGTGTTCGGCATCGTCGACCTGAACCTGCGCCACGTGAAGAACGACGCGTCGACCTGGCAGCTCGGCCAGGACGGCATGGCCGGCAGCCGGCTCGGCTTTCGCGGTATCGAAGACATGGGCGGTGGCCTGAAGGCCGGCTTCTGGCTCGAAGGCCAGTTGGGCCCCGACACCGGCCTGGGCAACAACAGTTTCGGCAACGGCAACGGCAATGGCAATGGCAGCGGCAGCCGCGCCGACGCCTTTGCCTTCCTGCGCCGCTCGACGCTCAGCTTGTCGAACCGTTGGGGCGAGCTGCGGCTGGGCCGCGACTACACGCCCACCTTCTGGAACATCGGTGTCTTCGACCCCTTCGGCACCAACGGCCTGGGCTCGGCCGGCAACCTGTTCATCGCCGCGGAGATCCGCAGCGTGGCCGGCGCGGCCGGTGCCTACGGCACGCTGGTGCGCGCCAACAACAGCGTGCAGTACATCCTGCCCAACGGCCTGTTCGGCCCGGGGCTGTATGGCCAGCTGATGGTCGCCGCGGGCGAAAACGCGCCGGCCAACAAGTTCTATGCCGGGCGCATCGGCTACGCCAGGGGACCCTTCGACGTCGCCGCCGCCTACGGCTACACCTGGGTGGATGTTGCGGGCAACGTCACCGCCCCCAACTGGAACCTCGGCGGTTCGTGGAACTTCGGCGTCGTCAAGGTGATGGGCTTCTGCGGCGCGCTGGAAATCGAGGGCCTGCCCGGGGGCAATGCCAGGCAGAACAACTGGTTCGTCGGCATGGCCGCGCCCTTCGGCTTGTGGAACGTCAAGGCCAGTTACGGCGCCGTCAGGCAAAGCGGCAGCCTCGCGGGCAACCGCCTGGAAGACAACGATGCGAGCCAGTTCGCCGCCGGCCTGGACTACAACCTGTCCAAGCGCACGACGCTGTATGCGACGGCGTCCTGGATCGACAACCACCACACGGCCTACGGCGTGACCGGATTCGCGTCGCCGCTGACGCGCGGCAACAACTCCTCCGGCACCGAGGTCGGTATCCGCCACATCTTCTGAGCGCCGCAAGGGCGGCGCCGGGTGCAGCCCGGCTCCTGGGGGCACTCGGCCACCGCCTCGATGTCACGCATTGACGCCTGGCGTCATCCGGTTCATTGTGTGCGCACGGCGAGTTTGCGCTGAACCGGCACAACCCCAAGGAGGAGCACCATGAGCGGTCATGTCTACAAGAAGGTGGAGATCGTCGGTACCTCGACCAGCGGCACCGATGACGCCATCCGCAATGCCGTCGCCACGGCGTCGAAGACACTGCGCCATGTGGACTGGTACGAAGTGCTCGAGTCGCGCGGCCATGTCGTGGACGGCAAGGTCGCTCACTACCAGGTGACGTTGAACGTGGCGTTCAGGCTGGAGCCCTGAGTCGGGTTGGCCACGGCACGTCGGGCCTGTAAGCTCGCCAGGGCCGCCACCTCGAGCGGCCGCGGGCCGGAGACAAGCGATGAGCGACCACCAGACCACCGCCGAACTGCTATCGGCGCTGCGCAGCTTCGAGCACGGCAAGATCGTCAAGGCGCACGAGGCGGTGCGCTGGTCCGCGACGGCGACACGCTCGCCACCAGCGGCTTCGTCGGCATCGGCTTCGCCGAAAACATCGCGGTCGCCCTCGAGCAGCGCTTCGTCGACAGCGCGAAGGACGACCCCGGCGGCATCGGGCACCCGCGCGACCTGACGCTGGTCTACGCCGCCGGCCAGGGCGACGGCAAGGAACGCGGTCTCAACCACCTCGGCCATCCCGGCCTCGGCCAGGCGCGTCGTCGGCGGCCACTGGGGCCTGGTGCCCAAGCTGCAGGCGCTGGCGGTGGCCGGGCAGATCGAGGCCTACAACCTGCCGCAGGGCGTGATCACGCACCTGCTCCGCGACATCGCGGCCGGCAAGCCGGGCCATCTGTCGCGTGTCGGGCTGGGCACCTTCGTCGACCCGCGCCATGGCGGCGGCAAGATCAACGCGCGCACCACCGAGGACCTGGTCGAGTTGCTCACGCTCGGCGGCGAGGAGTACCTGTTCTACAAGGCCTTCCCGATCGACGTCGGCTTCGTGCGCGCCACGAGCGCCGATCCGGACGGTAACATCACGATGGAGCGCGAGGCACTGACGCTCGAGGCGCTGTCGCTCGCGATGGCGGCGCACAATTCCGGCGGCATCGTGATCGCGCAGGTCGAGCGCATCGCCGAGCGCGGCTCGCTGCCGCCGCGGCAGGTGAAGATCCCGGGCATCCTGGTCGACTGCGTGGTCGTGGCCGAGAAGCCCGAATACCACATGCAGACGTTCGTCGAGCCCTACAGCGCGGCCTTCGCCGGCGAGATCCGCGTGCCGATGCACACGCTGGCGCCGATGCCGATGTGCGAGCGCAAGATCATCGCGCGCCGCGCCGCGCTCGAGCTCAAGCCGAACGCGTGGTCAACCTCGGCATCGGCATGCCCGAAGGCGTGGCCGAGCGTCGCGGCCGAGGAGCGCATCATCGACCTGATGACGCTCACGGCCGAGCCCGGCGTGATCGGCGGCATTCCGGCCGGCGGCCTCAACTTCGGCGCGGCGACGAATCCGCAGGCGATCATCGACCAGCCCTACCAGTTCGACTTCTACGACGGCGGCGGGCTCGACATCGCGTTCCTCGGCCTGGCGCAGGCCGACTGCGAGGGCAACCTCAACGTCTCGCAAGTTCGGCCCGCGCCTCGCCGGCGCCGGCGGCTTCATCAACATCAGCCAGAACGCGAAGGCGGTGGTGTTCGTCGGCACCTTCACCGCAGGCGAGCTGCAGGTCGGCGGTGCAGGACGGCAAGCTGGCGATCGTGCAGGAGGGCCGCGCGCGCAAGTTCGTGCGCGCAGGTCGAGCACCGCACCTTCTGCGGCCGCCACGCGTGGCAGCGCCGGCAGCCGGTGCTCTACATCACCGAGCGCTGCGTCTTCCGGCTCGTCGAGAAGGGTCTGGAGCTGACCGAGATCGCGCCCGGCATCGACATCGAGCGCGACATCCTCGCGCAGATGGAATTCCGGCCGGTGATCGCACGGCGCCGCCGAAGCTGATGGATCGAGCGCATCTTCAGCGAACGAGCCGATGGGCCTGCGCGAGCGGATGCTCGACGATGCCGCTCGATCGGCGCCTGGCCTACGCACGCCGAGCAGAACGCGCTGTTCATCAACTTCGAGCGCCTGAGCGTCCGCAGCGCTGCAGGACGTCGAGGACATCGCGGCGCCATGTCGCGAACAAGCTCGAGCGCATCGGGCGCAAGGTCTACGCGATCGTCAACTACGACAACTTCGAGCATCCCGCCCGAGGTCGATGGACGACCGTGGCAGCGATGGTCAAAGGCGCTGGTGCGAAGACTACTACTGGAACGTCACGCGCTACACGACCTCGGGGTTCCTGCGCATGAAGCTCGGGCACGCGCTGTCGCAGCGCGGCGTCGCGCCGCACATCTACGAATCGGCGGAGGAGGCGCAGCAGCACCTGCGCGAGATCGAGTCGCCGCCAGCGGCCGGCTGAGCGCCACCGCGCCCGGCGCGGCGCTGCCACAATGACGGCCATCCCACGCAGGAGAGTCCCATGCTGAAAGGACGTACCGCCCTGGTCACCGGTTCGAGCCAGGGCATCGGCCTGGCGATCGCGCAGCGCATGGCCGCGGCCGGTGCCGATGTCGTGCTGCACGGCATCGAAGCCGACGAACGCGGCCTGGGCATCGCCGCCGAGCTGGCGGCCGCACACGGCGTGCGCGCCGCCTACGTGCGCGCGGATGTCTCGCAGGCCCGCGAAGCCGCCGGCCTGGTGGCCGCCGCGACCCGCGCGCTGGCCTTCCCAGACCTGCTGGTGAACAACGCCGGCATCCAGCACACCGCACCGATCGAGAGCTTCCCCGAGGAGAAGTGGGACGCGATCATCGCCATCAACCTGTCGTCGGCTTCCATGCGATGAAAGCGGTGGTGCCGACGATGCGCGAGCGGCGTTTCGGCCGCATCGTCAACATCGCGTCGGTGCATGGCCTGGTCGCCTCAGTGAACAAGGCCGCGTATCTGGCCGCCAAGCATGGCCTGGTGGGGCTGTCGAAGGGCATCGCGCTCGAGACCGCGGCCGATGGCATCACCGTCAACTGCATCTGCCCGGGCTGGACCGACACGCCGCTGATCCAGCCGCAGATCGAAGCACGCGCCGCCGCGCTCGGCGGCGACCGCGCCGCCGGCGTGCGTGAGCTGCTGCGCGAGAAGCAGCCGAACCTGACGCTGCTGCCGCCGCAGCGCATCGGCGACGTCGCGGTGTTCCTGTGCAGCGACGCCGCGGCGGGCATCACCGGCGTCGCATTGCCGGTCGACGGCGGCTGGACCGCGCAATAGCGTCGCTCCTCACCGCAGGGAGGGCAGCGCGGGCGATCGATATCCGACCCGCCAGCCTTCTCGGCAGGACTTCAGCGTCTATTGGGCAGGGCGCAGTTCGCCATGGGTGGCGATGGCACGGCCGGCCGGCAGTGTCGCCAGCACCTCGGCCAGGCAGCGCAGCCCGCGCTCGATGGCCTCGACGGTGATCGACTGGTAGCCCAGCCGGATGAAGCCGCCGGGTGGCCGTGTGGCCGCAAAGAACACATCGCCGGGTTCCAGCAGCACGCCTTTCTCGGCGGCGCGCGCCGTCAGCTCGCCGGCGTCGATGCCCGGCGGCAGCGCCACCCAGCACGAGCCGCCACCGATGATCGGTGCCACCTTGCATTGCGGCAGGTGGCGCGCCAGGGCGCGCAACACCACCTCGCCGCGCTCGCGCTGCGCCACCGCCAGCCGGCGCAGTTGCGCGTCGTGATGGCCCAGCGACAGGTACAGCGCAAAGGCGCGCTGGATCAGCGCCGAAGGGTGGCGCAGCATCAGCCGGCGCAGCGCGCGCAGCTCCTCGATCAACGCCGGCGCGGCCACCACGTAGCCGACGCGCAGCCCCGGCGCCAGGCTCTTCGACAGGCTGCCGATATAGATCACGCGGTTGTCGCGGTCCATGCTCTTCAGCGCCGGGATCGGGTCGCCTTCGAAACGGTTCTCGCTTTCGAAATCGTCCTCGATGATCACCAGGTTCGAGTCGCCCGCCAGCTTCAGCAGTGCCTGGCGGCGCTGCAGCGACAGCGTCACGCCGGTCGGGCATTGGTGGCTGGGGGTGGTGTACAGGTAGTCGAAATCACGCAGCCGCTCGTCCACCGGCAGGCCGCCTTCGTCGACGGGCAGCGGCACCAGCCGTGAGGTGCGGCTGGCGAAGATGTTGCGTGCGTCCGGGTAGCCTGGGTCTTCGATCGCCACCCGGGTCTGATCGCGCATCAGCAGGTCGGCCACCATGTACAGCGCATGCTGTGCGCCCACCGTCACCATCAGCTCGTCGGCCGCCGCCCACGACGCCGCGGCGCGGCAGGACGCGCGTGCGGATCTGCTGCACCAACGCCTCGTCGTCGCGCGCGATCTGGTCAGGCGCCCATTCGCGGATGTCGAGCACGCTGAGCGTCTTCATGCACGCCTCGCGCCAATCGGCGGTGGGGAACAACGAGGCGTCGAACTGGCCGTACAGGAAGGGGTAGGGGAAGTCCTGCCAGTCGGCGCGGCTTGACGATGCTGCGCTGGGCCGAAGGCTGCAACTGCAGCCGGCGCGACCAGTCCGGCGCGTGACGCCCCGGCCCGGGCGCAGACGGCTGCGCCGGCGGCTGCAGCCTGCCCGCCAGCATCTCGACATTGACGAAGTGCCCGCTGCGCTGGCGCGACTGCAGGTAACCCTCATCGCACAACTGATGGTAGGCCAGCACCACGGTGTTGCGCGCCACGCCCAGCTGGTCGGCCATGTCCCGGCTGGACGGTATCGGCACGCCGGGAGCCAGGTGGCCGTCGAGGATGGCGGCCACCAGCATCTCGCGGATCTGCGCCTGCAGCGTCAGGTGCTCGCGTGCCGAGCGGTCACGCAGCTGGCGCCACAGCGCGCCGTTCAGGCGTTGCGACATGCGTGGCCTCGGGCCCGGCCGAGCCTTGCCGGGGATGGGGTGGGGACGCGGCTCGAACGCATGCGCGCATCATCGCACCGCATGGCGACGCCGCGCAGGGCGGCTCAACCCGTCTTGGGCAGCAGCACCAGCGAAAACCACGGCACGAAGGCGGTCAGCATCCAAGCCACCAACAGGCCTGCCAGGTACATCATCGCGAAGCGCACCAGCTTCGAATAGGGGATGCCGGTGACGCCGCTGGCGACGAACAGGTTCAGGCCGAAGGGCGGGGTGATGAAGCCGATGGCCGCGCCGACAAGGAAGATGACGCTGAAATGCACCGGGTCGACACCATGCGCCACCGCGATCGGCGCCAGGATCGGCGCGAAGATCACCGTCACCGGCAGGCTTTCCAGGATGCAGCCGGCCGCCATCACGATGGCCATGCACACCAGCAGCACCACGGCTTCGCTGTTGCCGAACCAGGCGACGAAGGCGGCCACGGTTTCGGCCGCGCCGAGCAGGCCGAGCACCTGCTGCATGACGATCGATATCGCGATCATCGGCGCCAGCATGCCGGTGAGCTGGCCCGAGCGCAGCAGCACATCCGGCAGCGCCTTCCATTTGATCTCTCGCGTCAGCAGCAAGCCGGCCAGCAGGCAGAAGCCGACCGTGATGGCCGCCGCTTCGGTGGGCGAGAAGATGCCTGAATAGATGCCGAAGATGACGATGAAGATGGCGAAGAAGCCCAGGTAGGCACGGCGCGCGGAGCGCAGGATGCGGGGCCATTGCAGCGCTTCGACCGAGCCCCAGCCGTTGCGCCGCGACGCATACCAGCACACGCCCATCATCGATACCACCATCAGCAGCCCCGGCAGGATGCCGGCGACGAACAGGTCCGAGATGGACAGGTTCATGATGAAGCCGTAGACGATGAAGATGATCGACGGCGGGATGATGATGCCCACCGTGCCGCCGGCGGCGGCCGTGGCGGCGGCGAAGCGCGTGTCGTAGCCGTCCTTCACCAGCAGCGGATGCATGATGCCGCCGATGGTGGCGGTGGTGGCCGAGTTCGAGCCGGAGATGGCGGCGAACAGCCCGCACGACCCCAGCGTCGCCAGCCCCAGCCC
This sequence comes from uncultured beta proteobacterium, assembly GCA_963837675.1. Lineage (GTDB taxonomy): Bacteria > Pseudomonadota > Gammaproteobacteria > Burkholderiales > Burkholderiaceae_C > Rubrivivax. Next base: position 30,619 of record CAWIOH010000026.1, read on the forward strand.
GCCGCGCAGCCAGCTCATGCAGGCGTGGGCGAAGTCGGCCAGGCGCCGCGCGATGCCCGCCGCGGCGATCAGGTCCCCGGTCAGGATGAACAGCGGCAGCGACAGCAGGCCGAAGAAGTTCAGGCCTTCGAACAGGGTCACGCCGATGTTGGCCAGGGTGAAGTCGATCACCAGGGAGGCGCCGACCACCCAGTAGCCGATGACCAGGAAGATCGGAACGCCCAGCAGGAAGAGCACGACGACACCGGCCGAGATCAGGCCGAGCAGGGCGCCTTGGTCCATGATGGGTGCGTCCTCAGCCTTGGCCGATGGCCTGGATGTCGACGAGGAAGGGCTCGCGGCGGCGCCAGCGGCCCAGGTCGTCCCACAGGTTCTGCAGCACGCGCACGATCAGCAGCGACCAGGCCAGCGGCGTGGCCAGGTAGAACCACCACTGCATGACGTTGTCGGTGCCTTGCACGATGGCGAAGTTCATCTCCACCAGCTTCGTCTGTTCGATGGTGTAGTACAGGACGATGGCGCCGAAGACGAGCCACAGCAGCGCGTCCAGGCACAGGCAGGCGAACTGCCAGCCATGCGGCAGGCGCAGCCGGATGTCGTTGAACACCAGGTGCGTGCGCTGGCGCACGTTGTGCGAGCAGCCGATCCACGTGACCCACAGGAACAGGTAGATCGGGATCGATGAACTCCACGGGATCTGCGTCTTGAAGATGAAGCGCTCGATCACCGCGAAGACGATGATCAACGCCATCGACGAGTAGGCAATCAGGATCAGCGTGCGCTCGGCGTGCTTGTCGAGCCAGCGCAGCGGGGCCAGCAGCAGGTTCATCGTGGGGTCTCCTCGCAATGGCGGGGCGGAGCACGCGCCGCCGCCTTGTCGGCGATGCGGTCGCGTGCCCTCAGGGGCGGGTCAGCTCTTCCACCAGCGGTTGGGCTTGACTTCGGCGACCGTCGTGGTCAACGGAATCTCGCGCGCGATGGCGAAGATTTCCTTGTACACGTCATGCCCGCCGGACATCTTGTTCAGCCGCTCGCGCCACTCTTCCCAGGGCTTGGGCACGTACTGCGGCGAGCACATCTTCTCGGCCTTCAGCAGCTCGGCGGGCGACAGTTCGGCGACGCGCACGCCGTTCTTGCCGAAGATGGTGTTCGGCCCCGGGTTGGGCACCGCGCCGACCACCTCGACGAGCGCGATCTCCTGGTTCTTCTGCGTGTATTGCTGGGCATCGAAGGCGGTTTCGCGGAACAGGTCCTGCAGCTTCGGCGGCAGCTTCTTGAAAGTGGCGTAGTTGATCGCCGTGTGCTCGGTGCCGCAGAAGAAGCGCAGGTCCACCGCCTGCGACAGCACCGGCGCCATGTTGGCGTAGGCCGCGGCGCCCATCCAGGTTTCGGCGCCGTCGATCAGGCCCTGCTTCAAGCCGTCGAGCGTTTCCTCCCAGGCCAGCGGCGTCGGGTTCAGGTTCATCAGCGTCATCGCGATGCGGCCCAGCTGCGTGCCGGTGACGCGGTTCTTGGTGCCGGCCAGTTGCTCGACGCTGGTCACCGTCGGCTTGTCCTGGAACTTCTTGCCGAGCATGATGCCGCGCAGCTCGGCGTGGGTGTACAGGAATTCCAGGTTGTGCAGCCTGCGCATCGGCTCACGGAACAGCGCCTCGCTCTTGTGGCTGTAGAAGAAGTAGTGCTGCGAGGCGCGTGTCGGGAACATGTAGGCAAAGTCGAGCACGTTGTAGTACGGCGCCGATCCGGCCGAGTTCTGCGTGCTGGCGGTGAACATGTCCACGATGCCCTGCTGCGTCTTCTTCACGCAGTCGCCCTGGTTGCAGATCGCGTTGTTGCCGATGAACTCGACCTTCAACGCGCCTTCGCTGCGCTTTTCCAGCTCTTGCGCAAACCACAGCTGGCCGGAGCGCTGCACCTTCAGGTTGTCCTCGTTGAAGCCGGCCGCGCCGAACTTCAAGGTGATCACCGGCGTGCCGCTGCGCGCCGCGGCGGTCTGGGCCGCGGCCTTGCCGACGCCTTCCAGCGTCAGCGGTCCGGCGAACCCGGCCACCGCGAAGGCGGTGGAGCTCAGGCCGTAGGTGCCGGCGATCTTCATGAAGCCGCGGCGGTCGAGAGGGGTTTGCTGTGCCATGGGGGGTCTCCTGGTGGCGGGGGTGAAAGGTCGGTGCGGGCGGAGTCGGCGGGGGGGCGTGCTTTCAGGGCGCCGGGCCGACTCCGGCGCCGGTGCGGCACATGGGCGGGGCAAGGGGTCAGCGTCGGCGGGCGTCCTCGCGGATCATGTCGACGGCCTTCTCGGCCATCATCACGGCCGGTGCGTTGGTGTTGCCCGAGACCAGCGTGGGCATGGCCGAACAATCGATCACGCGCAAGGCATCGATGCCATGCACGCGCAACCGTGCATCGACCACGGCGCCCGCGGCCGGCTCGCGGCCCATGGCGCAGGTGCCGGTGGGGTGGAAGATGGTTGCGCCGTTGTTGCGGCAGAACTCGAGCAGCGCGGCATCGTCGGCGGCATCGGGGCCGGGTTTGACTTCGCGCTTGATGAACGGGCGCATCGCTGGTGCGGCGGCGATGGCGCGTGCGCACCTCATGCCGGCCACGGCGCTGCGGCGGTCGAGGTCGGTGGACAGGTAGTTGGGCTGCATTTCGGGCGGCTCCAAGGGGTCGGTGGACTTGATGCGGATGTGGCCACGCGATTCGGGGCGCAGCTGGCAGATCGACATCGTCAGCCCGGAAAAGTCGTGCACCTTGCCGCCGGCCATGTCGGCCGACAGCGTGGCCACGTGGAACTGGATGTCGGGCGTCTTCGCTTCCTCGCGCAGCGCGCGCATGAAGCAGCCGCCCTGGTTGATGCCCACCGCCAGCGGGCCGCTGCGGTGCCGCAGCCATTGCCAGCCGAGCCTGGCCTGGCCGAACCAGGAGTTCAATTCGTCGTTCGTGGTGGGCCGGGTCGATTCGAAGATCAGCCGGATCTGCAGGTGGTCCTGCAGGTTCTCGCCCACGCCGCGAAGCGCGTGTACCACCGGCACGCCGCGCGCCTGCAGCAATGCCGCCGGGCCGATGCCCGAGAGTTGCAGCAATTGCGGCGACTGGATGGCACCGGCACTCAGCAGCACCTCGCCGCGGCAGCGCGCCAGCTTGTCGGTGCCGCCCTGGCGGTAGTGCACGCCCACGGCACGGCGCGCGGTGGTTTCGATGCGCGTGGCCATCGCACCGGTCTGGATGTCCAGATTCGGGCGTGCGCGCGCCGGCCGCAAATAGCCCTTGGCGGTGCTCCAGCGCCAACCCTTCCAGGTGGTGAGCTGGTAGTAGCCGGCACCTTCCTGCGCGGCGCCGTTGAAGTCATCGGTGCGCGGCACGCCGATGTCGTTGGCGCCGCCGATGAAGGCTTCGATCAAGGGGTGGCGATCGCCGATGTCGGACACACTCAGCGGCCCGTTGGCGCCATGAAAGGCGTCGGGGCCGCGCTGGTTGCGCTCGCTCTTGATGAAGTAGGGCAGCACCTCGTCGTAGCTCCAGCCTGAGTTGCCCAGCGCGGCCCAGTGGTCGTAGTCCTCGCGCTGGCCGCGGATGTAGATCAGGCCGTTGATCGAGCTCGATCCGCCCAGCGTCTTGCCACGCGGCCAGTAGATGCGCCGGCCGTTCATGTTCGGATCGGGATCGGTATGGAAGCACCAGTTGTAGGTCTTGCTCCACATCGTCTTGCCATAGCCGATGGGCAGGTGGATCCAGAACGAGCGATCCGGCGGGCCGGCTTCGAGCAGCAGCACGCGCGTGCCCGGGTCTTCGCTCAAGCGCCCGGCCAGCACCGCGCCGGCGGAACCGGCGCCGACGACGATGTAGTCGTATTCCTCGCTCATCCTCTTGCCGTTTCCCAGCCCTTCGCCGGGCCCATTTCCGCATGAAAATCGGAACGAACAGACCTGTTGCGTTGCGTGAAACTATTTCATAATGGAACGAATCGTTCCAGTATTGGAGTTTTCCCTGATGCCAGTCACCGCTGCCGCCACCGTCGTCGAGGCCTTGCCGTCCAGCGGCTCGTCGGCTGAACGCAGCCTGCGTCTGCTCGCCCGCCTGGCCGAGGCGGGCCGCGCGATGTCGCTGGCCGAACTGGGTGCCGCGCTGGCGTTGCCCAAGGGCACGGTGCACCGCTTGTGCACCCAGCTGCAGGAAGCCGGCTTCGTGGCCCGCGACGTGCGCGAGCGCGAATACGCCATCGGCCCGGCATTGCGCCAGCTGGCGCTGGACACCCTGAACCACGGCACGGTGCGCGGTCTGCGCCATGAGGTGCTGACGCAGTTGGTCGCCCGAGTGGGCGAGACCTGCAACTTCACGACGCTGGACGGCACCGAGGTGCTGTACCTCGACCGGGTCGAAGCGCCCTGGCCATGGCGATTGACGCTGGAGGTGGGCACCCGGGTGCCCATGCACTGCACCGCCAGCGGCAAGCTCTTCCTGGCGATGATGCCGGCGGCACGGCGCGGCGCGCTGATCGGCGGGCTGAAGCTGCGGGCCATGACGCAGCACACGATCACCGATGCCGCCGCGCTCGACGCCGAATGCCTGGGCATCGCGGCGCAGGGCCATGCTTTCGATCGCGAAGAATTCATCGACGGCCTGCTGGCCGTGGCCGTGCCGGTGTTCGACAGCCGCCGCCAGGTGCTGGCCGCCGTGGCGGTGCATGCGCCGACCACGCGGCTGAGCCTCGACGGCGCCATGGCGGCGCTGCCGGCTCTGCGCGAGGCGGCCGGCCGTTTGGGCCAATTGCTGTAGCGGCTGCGCCGAGGCGCGGCCGCCGCTATGCTGCGCGGTCGCAGCGCAACCAAGGACATCCGATGATCGTCGTTCACCACCTCAACGATTCGCGCTCGCAGCGCGTGCTCTGGCTGCTGGAGGAGCTGGGTCTGCCGTACGAGATCAAGCACTACCGGCGCGATGCCGCCACCCGCCTGGCGCCGCCCGAGCTGAAGGCGGTGCATCCGCTGGGCAAGTCGCCGGTGCTCAGCGACGGCTCGCGCACGCTGATCGAATCGGGCGCGATCATCGACTACCTGATTCGCCACCACGGCCAGGGCCGGCTGCAGCCGGCGGCCGACAGCGACGACTTCGAGGACTACCAGCAGTGGCTGCATTACGCCGAAGGCTCGGCCATGCTGCCGCTGCTGCTCAAGATGTATGTGTCGCGTCTGGGCGACGCCGGCGCGCCGCTGTGGCCGCGCATCGAAAGTGAGCTGGACAACCACCTGGGCTTTGTCGAGCACGCATTGCAGGGCCGATCATGGCTGGTTGGCAATGCCTTGAGCGGCGCCGACATCCAGATGAGTTTTGTCGGCGAAGCGGCCGGCGCGCGCGCCGACCGGGCCGGGTTTCCGAACCTGGACGCCTGGGTCAAGCGCTTCCAGCAACGCCCCGCCTACCGCAGGGCGCTGGAACGCGGTGGCCCCTACGCGTTCGCGTCCTGATCCGCAACGCTCGGCGGGCCCTTGAGCTCGACCACGTTGCCTTCGGGGTCGTCGAGATAGACCGACGGGCCCTGGCCTTCGGCCCCGTAGCGCGAAGCCACCGCACCCATCTGGATGCCATGTCGCAGCAGATGCTCGCGCAGCGCGCTTTCGTCGAAGGTCTCGACGCGCAGGCAGAAGTGGTCGAGGTTGCGCCCCTGCGTCCCTGGCGCGGCACCACCGGCGCGGCCGAGCTCGCTGTCCACCGGCACCAGGTCGATCAGCGAGCGGCCGGCGCGCAACTGCACCAGGCCGATGTCGTCGAGCCGCCGCTCGAGCGAACAGCCGAGCACGCCGACGTAGAAATCCAGCATGGGCTGCAGGTCGCGCACGCGCAGCACGAGGTGGTCGATGTCGCGCAGTCGAATCATGAGCTTGCCGCTGCTGCCCCTGGTCGTGGAGCCTACTTGTGCGCGATCGGCTTGTTCGTGAAGAGGTAGTCCTTCATTTCATCGGAGAAGCGCGGGTCCTGCCGCCGGATCCACTCCAGCACCATGGCGGCGTGTTCCTTCTCCTCGTCGCGGTTGTGTTCGAGGATGGCTTTCAGCTCCGGATCCTTGCAGGCATTGGCGCGCTGGTTGTACCAATCGACGGCTTCGAGTTCTTCCATCAGCGAGACGATGGCGCGATGCATGTCGCGGGTTTGATCGGACAGTTCCTCGATCGGTTCGTGGTAGCCCACACTGGACATGAAAACCTCCTGCTGAAGCTGGGTCAATGAAATCCGCCTCGGCGGCCATGCCCGATGGTAGCGGCCAACGCATTGCCCGAGCCTGCGGCTGCGGATTCGGGGGGCGAGGACGATGCCGCGCCGGCCCCGGCGCTCAGCGTTTGGCGGGCTTCGGCGGCAACGACGCCGCGACGCCGGCGCACCACTCGACCCAGGCCTGCAGATCCCCGTCGTCGGCCAGGCCCGGCGGATCGACATACACATAACCCTTCATCGGCCGGCCGGTGAAATCCATCGCCCTCACATGGGTCATGGCCAGCGCGTCGGCGTGGCGCTCGGCGCCGACCCGCGCCATCAGCGTCGACCCCAGCACGCCGACGACCATGTGGCCATGCAGCATGAAGGCCAACCCGCCGAACATGCGTCGTTCGCTCAGCCCGGGCCGGTCATTCAGCAGCTCGCGGATACGCTGCGCCAGGCCAGGGTCGAAGGCCACGATGCGGGTTCAGGCGCTGGGCCCGGTGGTCAGTTGCTCCAGGGGTGCGTCGGAGGTGCTCTTGCCATGCGCCCAGAAGCCGTATTTCTGGAAGCCGGCGACCTCGCCGTCGATATAGCCTTGCAGAAAGCGCAATTCCACCCATTGGTGACCGCCACCGCCAGCGGTCGGGCGTTCGTAGCCGTGGTGGTGCGATTCGTGGCGCTGACGCAGCTGCGTCAGCTCTGCGCGCAGCGCCGCGATGTCGGCTTGCGCCTTGTCGAGCGCCTTGCGCAATTCACGTGCAAAGTCGTCGAGAGCGGCCTGCAGCGGCGGGCGCAGCGGCAGTGCCGCCTGGGTCACGAGACCGGCGCTGGCTGCCGGTGCGGCGCTGGCCGCGCTGGTCGCGGCCGCACCGACCGGCACACGGCCCGAGGTGGCCTTCGGCGAGACGCTGCCGCGGGTCTTGTGCGGGGCCGGGGCCGCACGCCCCTTGGTGCTGGAGGCCATGCTGGGGTCGCTCCCATCCGAAGCGCGGGTCGCGCGGTGCGCAAAGACTAGCACGCGCACAGGGGTGGGTGCGGTCGCCGCCGGCGTCGGTCGGCGGCGGCGGGCTCAGGCCTGCGGCACGTACATGTAGCCGGCGTTGCGCACCGTGCGGATGCAGCGTGGCTCGCCCGAGAGGTCGGGTTCGACCTTGCGCCGCAGCCGGCCGATGCGGATGTCGATCGAACGATCGAAGGGTTCCCACTCGCGGTTGCGCGTATGCATCAGCAATTGGTCGCGCGACAGCACGCGGTTCGGGTTGGCGAGGAACACGCGCAGCAGTTCGTACTCCATCGCCGTCATCGGCACCTCGGTGCCGTCCTGTTCGAACAGCCGCCGCGCTTCCAGCTCCAGTTCGCAGCGGCCGAAGCGTTGCCGCACCGGCTTCTGCACGGCCGGGCCGGGCGACTCTTCATCGGGTGGCTTGGCCTGCAGCCGGCGCAGCACGCTCTTCACGCGCGCCAGCAGTTCGCGCGGATCGAAGGGCTTGGCGATGTAGTCATCGGCACCCAGCTCCAGGCCGACGACGCGGTCGATGACATCGCCCGAGGCACTGACCATGATGATGCCCAGGTCGTAGTGCTCGCGCAGGTAGCGCGCCAGGCTCAGGCCGTCCTCGCCGGGCAGACGGATGTCGAGCAGCACGACGTCGGGCAACTCGGCCTCGATGCGTTCGCGCATCTGCGCGCCACTGCCGGCCTCGCTGACCGCGAAGGCATGATCCTCGAGGTATTCGCGCAGCATGTCGCGCACCGACGCATCGTCGTCGACAACCAGCAAGCGGGCGGGTGCGTTCATGGGGCCATTCTGCCGTGCGGCGGCTGCTCGCGAAAGGCCGGATACCGGCGCGATACCAACACGTCGCGCGGCTTACCGGTGCGATACACGGGTGCCGGGCCGCGATGCGCCGCCGGGTGAGCCGGTACACACAGGCAACAAGACAGCCCTGCACCGACGCACGCCGGATACCGGCGCTGCCCACACTGCACCCAAGCCGCGACACCGCCGCAGCCCGCGTCGAATGCCGTGACCGAGGGGCCGTCGGGCTCCGCCTTTTCACCCACCCAAGGAGTTCGACATGTTCACTGCCAAAAGCACCGTCCCCACCGAGCGCTACGCCAAGGTCATCGAAGTCTCGAAGCGGGTGCGCTGGGAGATCGAGCGCGACGTCATTCGCGGTCGCCAGTTCGACTACAGCAAGACTTCCTGCCCAACGGGCTGTCGCTGGTCAACGAGCTGGGCTTCATGGGCCCCGACGACCAGCGCCTGCTCAGCCAGGTGCAGGGCCGCACCTACGCCTACATCTTCGGTCTGGTCGAGCGCTACATCTCCGCCAAGGTGGTCGAGTTGAGCCAGGCGCATGTGTTCGGCGACCAGATGGCCTTCGAAGCGCTGGTGCGCATGACCGACGAGGAGATCAAGCACCAGGCGCTGTTCCGCCGTCTCGAAGAAATGATGGCCGCCGACATGCCGGCCGGCTACGTCATGACCGCGGACCCGAACGCGGTGGCGCATGCCGTGCTCGGCAAGAGCAACTGGGCGGTGCTGGCGCTGACGCTCGATATCGAGCTGTTCACACAGGCGCACTACCGCGCCAGCATCGAACCCGATGCCAACCTGTCGCCGCTGTGGAAGGACGTGTTCCTGTTCCACTGGCGCGAGGAGTCGCAGCACGCGATCCTCGACGAGCTCGAGTTCGTCGCCGAGAACGCCAGGCTCGACGCCGCGCAGCGCGACGCCGCGCTGGACGACCTGATCGCGCTGGTCGGCGCGGTCGACGGCATCCTGCAAGGGCAGGCCGCAGCCGACGTCGCCTACTTCACGGCCATCGCCGGCAGCAGCTACAGCGCCGCGCAGTTGCAGCAGATCGATGCCGCAGTGCTCAAAGCCTACCGCTGGCAGTACATCGTCTCCGGCGTGTCGGAGCCGCGCTTCCAGAAAGTGCTGTTCCCGATGCTGGGCGAAGACCAGGCGTCGCGCATCCAACACGCGCTGGCGCCGCTGAGCAACGCCGTGCCCGCGCAACCCGCGCCGCTGCCCATGGCAGCCTGAAGCCTTGGCCGGGGCTGGGCGCAACGGCGCCCGCCCATGCCTTCGATTCGAAAGGAAACGAGATGAATGCCCATGCACCCACCCTGACTTTCACCACGCGGCCGCAACGCCTGACGCACCGGCTGGTCGCGCTGCTGACGCGCCTGTACGAAGCCTTGCGGCGGATGCGCCGCCGTTCACGCCTGCTGCACGAACTCCAGGCGCTGGACGATCACATGCTGCGCGACATCGGCCTGCACCGCGGCGAGATCGACTCGGTGGTGGCCGAGGTCATCGGCGCCGCACCGGCCACGCGCCGCCGCGTGTTGATCCCGCGACGCGGCGCCTGAGCGGCCCGCTGCGCCGGTCGGCGCGATCGGGCACGATGGCGCGCAATGCCGTGCACCCGGGCGCGGCACGCGGTCGAAGGCCTTCCCTGAGGACGTGGACGGCCTGAGGGCCCTGGAAGACCGGCTTGCCGGCCATGGCCAGCGCCAGCCCGAGGTGTCGTTCCACGCCGAGCGGGCATCGCTGGCGATGCGACGCCATCTGCTGCGGCGCGTGGCGGCCGGGCGCGCCGGGCCGGGTTGATTCAGCCTCGTTGGGCGAGCGCCGCCTTGTCGCCGGCGCCCAGCTCACCACGTTGCCGGCCATGGGCGTGGCATCCAGCATGGCCAGCTGCCCGTGCACCGCCGCGCCGACATCCATCTTCAGCTGCCGATAGCGGATGCTGCCGCTGACGCGGCGTTCGATTGCAGTTCGAGGAGTTGTCGACCTCCAGGTCGCCGCGGATGGCGCCGTTGATCACGGCGTCGCCGCAGCGCACGCTGCCCTCGATGCGGCCCTTGTCCGAAAGCACCAGCAGCGAGCGTCCGCTGCCTCGCCCGGGCGACCTCAGGTTGCCGAGCACGTGGCCGTCGATGCGCAGCCGCGGTGCTGAAGTTCAGGTCGCCGGTGATCTCGACGTCTCGGCGATCAGCGTCGCAGCTTGCCGAGCTGGATCGACGGACTTCCTTCAGCGGTTCCTGAAAACATGGTGTCTGATTTCCTGTGCGTCGGTCCGGGGATCTGGCGCGGCGCCTTGCGAAAGAACGTCAGCTCGTCGGGTCTCGCGCAGCCGCTCGTTGAGCGCATCGACCTGGCGTTCGAACTCCTGGCCGCGCGCCTCGGCGAGGCGCAGGTCGAGCGCGCCTGCTCGCCGTCGCGGCGCAACTGCGGCAGTAATCGGGCGACGCGACCAGGCGACGTCCAGCGGGGCCAACCGCAACCGCCGAGCGCGGCATAGCCGGGCCGGCGCCGGAGCACGATGGCGAGCAGGCCCAGCGCACCAGCCAGCGCCCGAGCCACGCCGCGGCGCGAGCACGAGACCGACGCGGGTGAGCTGGCGCGTGGCATGGCGGGCGAGCGAAGCATGGCGCGTCGGCACACGCGGCTCACAGCCCGGCGAGGTAGCGCCTCGGGTCGACCGGGACGCCCTGGCGCAGCACCTCGAAATGCAGGTGCGGCCCGGTCGAGCGGCCGGTCGATCCGACCAGCGCGATCGATCGCCCGGCGCGACCAGCGCGCCGGGCTCGACCAGCAGCCTCGAGGCGTGCGCATAGCGGGTCTTCAGCCCGTTGCCGTGGTCGATCTCGACGACGCGGCCGAAATCGGTGCGCATGCCGGCGAACACGACGACGCCGCCGGCCGCCGAGCGGATCGTCGTGCCGGCGCTGGCCGCGAAATCGAGGCCTGCATGGAACGCAGCTGCCCGCGAACGGATCGAAGCGGTTACCGAAGTGAGGTGAGCGCGGCCGGCGATCGGCAGGCGCGACGGCAGGCGCATGAATTCGAGCGTGCGCAGCGCGGCGGCTTCGGCGACGAGCGCGATCTGGCGCTCGATGCGGCCGCGCGCGCTCGAGCGCGCCGGGGTCGGGCTGGCGTCGGCAGGGCAGCGGCGCGAGCAGGGGGCCGCCGCTGCCGGTTCTGGCCTTGGACGGCGCGGCGTCATTGGCCGGCAGCGGCCCGGGGCGGGTGCCCAGACCCTCGTTCAGCTGCCGCGCCAGGCTTTCCAGCTTGAACAGGCGGCCCGACAGCTTGCCCGAGCTGTTCCAGCGCAAAGGGCAGGGCGGCCGGCGCCGGCGGCGCCACCGCAGCGATGCTCGCACGCGGTGCCGACAGCCAGCAACCCAGCCCGACGCCCGCACCCAGCAGCAGCGATGCGGCCAGCGCGCCGCCCCAGCCACAACCCAGGCGCAGGGCAAGGTAAGCCAATGGGCGGCGCGGCGCGTGGTGCCGGTGGCAATCATCACGTACGACATCGTGCCCCCTTGCTGCGCGTGCCCCGACGTGGGGTGGTGTGGTGA
>CAWIOH010000027.1:0-55011 GCA_963837675.1 uncultured beta proteobacterium
CGCGACCACCCCCGGTCGGCCGGTGGCGCAGCGCGCGATCTTGATGGCGTTTTCCACCGCTTCGGCGCCGGTGGTGAAGAAGGCGGTCTTCTTGGCGTGGCTGCCGGGTGTGGCGGCGTTGATGCGCTCGGCCAGCGAGACCACGCTCTCGTAGGGCACCACCTGGTAGGCGGTGTGCGTGAAGTGTTCGAGCTGCTGCTCCCATCGCCTTGACGACGCGCGGATGGCGGTGACCGGTGTTGAGCACCGCGATGCCCGAGGCCGAAGTCGATGTAGCGCTTGCCCTCCACGTCCCACAGCTCGGCGTTGAGCGCGCGGTCGGCGTAGATCGAAAAGCCGATACCCACGCCACGCGGTGTGGCGGCCACGCGGCGCGCATCGATTTGCGCGTTGTTCCGCGCCGTGTCCGGCGCTACGTGGCGGCGCCGACATGGGGCCGATTCGGTTCGCGTGGTGGTGTTCATGAAAGACCTCCGATTCCAGCCCGGTGGGGCTGCGTGACTTGGCACGGACGCCAGTTTAGGGCCACGGGCGCTGGGCAACCGTGCGCTGCAACAAGCGCCGAGGATGTGGGTGGATTCGAGCGGCCGGCCGCCGCGCTGGAGCCGCCGCTTTGATCGCCACGGCGCCGCCCTGCTTTGGTGAATCGGCTGCTCGGCGGGGTGCGCAACCGTGCGCCGCGTTGGTGCATCCGCTCACCGGGCATGGGCCTGATTGTTGCTAAAGTCGACGCAAACAAGGAGCGGGCATGCAGCGTCGTTTTGACGAGATGTCCGTCAGTGACACCGAGACCCGCGAACACTATCGGGGCTACCAGGCTGGCTCCAGCCCAGCCCCACGACGTGATGTCGCGCCGCGAAGAAGCGGAGATGATCTTCCGCCGCGTCGGCATCACGTTCGCGGTGTACGGCGCGAAGGACGAGGACGGCTCGGGCACCGAGCGACTGATCCCGTTCGACCTGATCCCGCGCGTGATCCCGGCGCACGAATGGGATGAGATGGAAAAGGGCCTGGCGCAGCGCGTCAACGCGCTGAACCGCTTCATCCACGACGTCTACCACGACCAGGAGATCATCCGCGCCGGCATCGTGCCGGCCGAGCAGATCTTCAAGAACGCGCAGTACCGGCCCGAGATGATGGGCGTGGACGTGCCCGGCGGCGTCTACTCGCACATCGCCGGCATCGACATCGTGCGCGCCGCGAACGCCGGACGGCAGCGGCAGCTACTACGTGCTCGAGGACAACCTGCGCGTGCCCAGCGGCGTGAGCTACATGCTCGAGAACCGCAAGATGATGATGCGGCTGTTCCCGGAGCTGTTCAGCCAGCACCGCGTCGCGCCGGTGGCGCACTACCCCGACCTGCTGCTGGAGACGCTGCGCGCGGTGGCGCCGGCCGGCGGTGAACGACCCGACGGTGGTGCGTGCTGACGCCGGGCATGTACAACAGCGCCTACTTCGAGCACGCCTTCCTGGCGCAGCAGATGGGCGTCGAACTGGTCGAAGGGCAGGACCTGTTCGTGCAAGGACAGCTTCGTCTACATGCGCACCACGCAGGGCCCGCAGCGCGTCGACGTGATCTACCGGCGCGTCGACGACGACTTCCTCGATCCGCTGGCGTTCCGGCCCGACTCCACGCTGGGCTGCGCCGGGCTGCTGTAGGCCTACCGCGCCGGCAACGTGACGCTGGCCAACGCCATCGGCACCGGCGTGGCCGACGACAAGTCGATCTACCCGTACGTGCCGAAGATGATCGAGTTCTACCTCGGCGAGAAGCCGATCCTGAACAACGTGCCGACCTACATGTGCCGCAAGCCGGAGGACCTGAAGTACGTGCTCGACCAACCTGGGCGAGCTGGTGGTCAAGGAGGTGCACGGCGCGGGCGGCTACGGCATGCTGGTCGGCCCGGCCGCGACGAAGGCGGAGATCGCCGACTTCCGCAAGCGCGCTGATGGCCAACCCGGCAGACTACATCGCCCAGCCGACGCTGAGCCTGTCGACCTGCCCCACCTTCGTCGAAGCGGCATCGCGCCGCGCCACATCGACCTGCGGCCCTTCGTGCTGTCGGGCAAGGAGGTGCAGATGGTGCCGGGCGGGCTGACGCGCGTGGCGCTGAAGGAAGGCTCGCTGGTGGTCAATTCGTCGCAGGGCGGCGGGACCAAGGACACCTGGGTTCTCGAGGCTAAGGACTGACATGCTTGTCGAGAACCGCAGACCACCTGTTCTGGATGGCGCGCTACATGGAGCGCGCCGAGAACACCGCGCCGCATGCTCGACGTCAACTACCAGACCTCGCTGCTGCCGCAGTCGGCCGACGCTACCGAGAGGGCTGGAAGGGCCTGCTGTCCATCTCCGAGCTGACGGGGATTTACCGCGAAGCGCTTCGGTGGCGTTCACGCGCGCAGCGTGATGGACTACATGGTGCAGCGACGCGCAGAACCCGTCGTGCATCCGCAACTGCCTGCGTGGCCGCGCGCGAAAACGCGCGTGCGGTGCGCGGCACGCTGACCACCGAGGTGTGGGAGACGCAGAACCAGACCTGGCTCGAGTTCCACCGCATGCTGCGCGCCGGCGACTTCGCGCGCGACCCGAGCGCGCTGTTCGAGTGGGTGAAGTTCCGCTCGCACCTGTCGCGCGGCGTGACGGTGGGCACGATGCTGCAGGACGAGGCCTTCATTTCCTGCGCATCGGCACCTTCCTCGAGCGCGCCGACAACACCGCGCGGCTGCTGGACGTGAAGTTCCACGCCGTCGACAGCGAGTTCTTCGGCCCGGGCAGACCGCGCCAGGACAGCCCGAGGTCGACTTCTACCACTGGGCGCGATCCTGCGTTCGGTCTCGGGCTTCGAGATCTATCGCAAGGTCTACCGCAACGTCATCCGGCCGGAGAGCGTCGCCGAACTGCTGATCCTGCGCGCGGACATGCCGCGCTCGCTGGCGGCCTGCATGAACGAGGTGCTGGTCAACCTGCGCAGGTCGCCAACGAACAGTCGGCGAAACGCTGCGCCGCGCCGGGCGGCTGCGCGCCGACCTGCAGTACGGCCGCATCGACGAGATCCTGGCCACCGGGCTGCATGCCTTCCTGACGCAGTTCCTGACGCGCGTCGGCGACGCTCGGGGTCGGCATCAGCCGCGACTTCCTGGTGCCGGAGACGGCCTGATACCGAGTCGCGATCAAAGGTGTGGAAGTCGGCATCGGCTGTGGCGCCTTGCTGTCATGCGGTCCAATGAACTGGCGGGCCGGCAAAGCAGCGTTTTCTGTCGTTCGAATTGCGGCGACGGCTGACAGTTGATCTACGTCGCCGCAGTCGAGTTGCTACTTCTTGACAATCTGCGAAACCAGCTCCATCTCCTGTGTCCCTGCGCCAAAGGGATTGGCTGCCGAGCGCTTGCTGCTTGACTTCACGAAGATCCCAAGTTCCGGGCTGAACCAAAGTGCATCTTCCACACCTGGCGTGTCGGAACATTCCCACCTTCCACGCCTTGAATGTGCCCGCTGGCACGCTGATGTCTTCGACAGACTTTCCGCGCAGCTTCGCGTGTAGGGAATGGTTCGGTCAGCTCCAACGATCAGCCGGTCGTCGCGCGTGAACGTCTTTCCGACGAGCAACGGCTTGTCGTCCCGCCCCACAAATGCCACGTCACCACCCTCTGGGTCCATCAGAAACATCTCCGCGGGCACCAATGAACGCAATGACCGTACATGGACGCCCCCGGTTTGCCAAGCTTTCAGTTCATGACGGCTGGAAGGGAAGATTGCACCCGTACATCCGGACTTTGGTTGCGGCATGGCCGCTGTCCCTGATGGGATTTGCTGGTTGGCTCCTCAATCGGTGTATCGCACTCGAGGTGCTCCGGTCGTTCTGGGCTTCGCCAACCCCGGTCTAACCTGTCTTGCCATCACTGCGTGATCGCCTGAGCAATCGGTGGTGTGTTCTCCTTCGTCGAGTCTGTCTTGTCGATCCGCCGATGCGGCTACGCCGCCGAGACCTCGGGCGCGTAGTCGGCTCGGAACTCCCGGCCGTGTGCAAGCAGCGCCCAGACCGTTCGCGCGTTCTTGTTGGCCAGCGCGACCGCCGCAATGTTCGGATGACGCCGGTCGAGCAGCTTGGCCAGCCAGACGTTCGTGTTGACGCTCTTGCGCTGCGCCGCCACGATCGCCGAGCGCGCACCATGGATCAGCAAGGTTCGCAGGTACACGTCGCCGCGCTTGCTGATGCCCAGTAGCTTGGGCTTGCCGCCGCTGGAGTCCTGCCTGGGCACCAGTCCCAGCCAGGCCGACAGCTGCCGGCCGTTGTCGAAGCTGTTCGCATCGGCGATGGAGGCGACCAGCGCGCTGGCTCCCAGGGGGCCGATCCCGGGGATCTTCTCAAGCTTGCAGCTGAGCTCGCTGCCGCGATGCCACGCCTTGATCTGCGCTTCCAACTCGTCGACCTGCCGATCGAGTTCCTTGAGGTGCTTGGTCAAGCGCTCGATCAGCTGTCGAAACGATGCTGGTAACTCGTCGCCTGCATCCTCGAGCAGGACGGGCACCCGCTTGGCCACGTTGACGATGCCCTTGGGGATGATCAGCCCGAGCTCGCCCAGCAAGCCACGAATCTGGTTGCCTTGCGCCGTACGAGCCCTCACGAAGCCCTGTCGCACACGGTGCAGCGACAGCACCGCCTGCTGCTCGACGCTCTTGATGTCGCTTTCATACTGCACCTTTCGCAGTCAGATGTTGACGCTCACGCGGGATCGCCTTGCCATCAGTTGCACGCGTCGACTCTTGGGGCTTCGTGAGCATCGGCGCGGGGATCCCGTGACGCCAACGAATCCATCTGACCATCGAGTCGTTGAACGCCTTGCCCTGAGTGCTTGTGATTCCATCCTGGTTGAGCTGACGAGCGATCTGGCCATCGCTCATATTGAGCGCAAGCGTTGTGACGCGCGCCACCGTGGATTCCGCGCAGCGTACGCGATCAGCAAGAGGCAGAGGTACATCAACTGGCACATTGCTGCACGCGCCGCCATGCCACCGAATATGCAGCATCACCTGTTTGGGTGCCGAGCATCTTTCCACGGTGATATCTTTGATCAGCAAGCGCAGCATTCGCTTTCGATCTTTGGCCGAGGTGCTGGGTGCGTTCCACAACCGCGGCAACTCGCGCGCGAGCGCCATCACCTGCACTCTCTGTTCTGCGGTGACCACCCGCGCCGTGCGATGTTGGACCTCGATGTACTGGCGCTTGAGGTCCTCCACACGCAGCAGGGCCTCGTTCCACCAACGCTCGACGGTGCTGGTGACCAGACGATTGCTGGGATCCGCCTCCCGGTACCGCCGCTCGGCCAAGTCTGCTTCGTACTCGGCTCGCTCGACACGCATCTTCCATTGGTGCATGAGGACTTGGTCGCGCCCCTCCAGATTCTCGAGCACGCCCACGGCAAGTTCCAGTTCAGTCGGCTGTAGGGCATCGAGCACCTGCTCGGCAACCGACGTATCCAGCGGATCGCAGCGTACGCTCATGCAGTCCTTGGTCGATCGCCCTTCGCGATGGTGTGAGCCACATATGTAGGTCGGGTAAATCCCACCAGTGCCGCTGTAACGCACACTGAGTCGACGCCCGCACTTGCCGCACATCAACAAGCCCTGTAAGAGCGCCGCCCCTTCGCGCACCGCCCCTCCCGGAATCATCGTCCCTGCGCTGGTTCGGTTCTTCTCCAAGCGCAGCTGATTGCGCTCAAACTGCTCCCATTCAACATAGCCGACATGGTGCTGAACCAAGAGCACGCGCCATTGCGAACGCTCGGCCGTCTTGATATGACAGCGCACCTCGCCATCGGCCGTGAGTTCCCGCCGGTATTGATGTCGGCCAAAGGCATATGCGCCGGCGTAAGAAGGATTCTTCAATACCTCCAACGTCCGGCCGTAGGTCAAGTCCCCCCATTCCAGCTCGCCGTTCCACACGCCGCCATGGCGGCGCTTGGGAAAGAGAAGCTGGTGGGCCACGAACCATTGCATCACCGCGTGAGCGCTGCCGGTTTCTTGGAACAGCCGGAAGATCAGTGCCACGGCCCCACGCACCTCCTCGTCCGAATCCAGAACAACCTGTCCTCGCGCGTCGTAGCAAAGTCCTACGGGCAGCGGTACGCGCAGCTCTCCGCGCTTGGCCTTGTTCAGCTTCCCACCTTGAAGCCGGGCGCGCAAGAAGTGCAATTCGGCTTGAGCCATGGTGCCCTTGAGCCCGAGCAACAGCCCGTCGTTGAAGTCGGCAGGGTTGTAGCAGCCGTCCGCATCGATGACCAACGTGTCGGTGAACGCGCACAGTTGCAGCAGGCGGTGCCAGTCCACATTCGAGCGGGCAAGTCTCGACGCTTCCAGCGCAAACACCGCTCCCACCTGGCCCATCGAGACCTCGGCCACCAACATCTTGAAGTCCTCGCGACCCGCCAGCTGTGCCGAGTGTCCCAGGTCCCGGTCGAGCACCCGGATCGCACTCTCGCTCCAGCCCAGTTCCAGCGCCCGATCCCTCAGCGCGTACTGGCGCTGGGTGCTCTCTTGATGGTGACGCACCTGTCCAGGGGTCGACTGCCGCACGTACACGTATGCCGGCTTGCGCTGGTGTTGTTCGGTGATCTTGCCGTTCATCGCATACCTCCGTCGCCAATGGACCGCGACTGCCTCGGGCATCGAGCCAGCTCTGGACCATGTCGGTCAGAACCACAGCAGCAGCAACGGTGTCGATCGTGGGGACGGGCAGACGATTCAATTCGTCCACCCGCATGTCTCAGGGCGCCTCTCGGCGGCGCAACAGCTCGCGATTGATCTCGCAGATCTCTTCGATGGCGGCGCGAAGCTGCTGGTAATTCGACAGGCTTTGACTGACGCGCTCGTAGTCGCCCTGACGCACGTAGTCCATCTGCGGACGATGACCCGCGAAGCTCACTGACAAGTAGAACTTGGGACCATGACCTTTGCCTTGAGCGCACTTGCAGCCGGGTTTGCCGCAGCGCAAGTACCGCTCGATGAGCGAACCGCGTAGAACATGTTCCATGGATGGCAACGTCCGCAGCAGCCGAGCTCGACGACTGCGCAGAGCAGAAGCGGATTTCTTCTCCATCTCTGTCAGAACACATATAAGACTGTACCGACAGTTTAGTCACTACCCACCCGTCGTTCAAGTCTCATTTGCGTGGAGTTGCTCGAGTTGGCGCAGCAACTCGGCCAGTTCGAGCAACAGGATGGGATTGAGCCGCGCCGCTGGCTGCCCAAGTTCGGACAGCGGGTCCGGATCAGCCAGGTCCGTCCACTCGCGTGGAACCGTCAGCGTGCCGTGATCAACGTGCCGAAGCGTCAACGTGTCCACACCGGACACGCGTCGACGCTTGAGAACCTCGAAGGACTTCGAGAACAGAGGATGAAATGGATGACGGATCGTCACCTCGCCTGTCGCGGTGCCTGCGCGAGGTGCAGTTTGAACTGTCCGTCTTGATTGGCACGAAGCGCATGTTCGGTCGACCCACCGCTTCGCAGATCGCCTCGGCGTCGGCGACGTCGTTCTTGTTCGTCTTCACGTAGGGTTTGACGAACTGCGGTGCCATCAGGCGCACGGTGTGACCGAACTTTTGCAGCGTGCGGGCCCAGTGATGGGCGCTGGCGCAAGCCTCCATGCCGATCAGACACGGCGGCAGGTTGGCGAAGAAGGCGGTCAACTGATCACGCCGCAGCTGCTTGCGTAGCACCGCTCGACCGCGTTCATCGACCGCGTGCAGCCTGAAACACGCTCTTTGCCAAGTCAATGCCAACAGTCGTAATCTTCATGGCGGACGCCCCTTTCCGGTTCAAGTGGTTGCAGACACTTCCACTTTGGCACTTCGATGCCGTTTACGGGTGGGGGCGTCCATCCCATTGGAAGTGGCCGGGACAAGACTTTCCTGAGGGTCGCCGCAAGCCGACTTTGGCCGACGGTGCTATCGCGCAGTTCGACGCCATTCTTGAGTGCGGCATGCAGGCGCACGGGTTCCTGAGGCGGCGCTTCGTGGAGTGCGGCCACGACAAACTGATGGCCTGCAACTGCAAGCGCCTTGGACTTTGCCAGTCGTGCGTTGCCCGGCGCATGGCGCAGACCGTCGCACGCCTCCTGGAACATGTCATTCGCCACGTACCGGTACACCAGTGGGTACTGAGTCAGCTGCTGGCCAGCGAGAACCTTCAACTGAGGCCGACGAGCCTGGAGATCATCTCGCTCGCGCTTCTGGCGCCGACCTTCTTCATGATGCGCGCACGATGTCCGTCGATGGTGCGCGGGCTCACGCCGAGCGCGCGTGCGATCTCCTTGGTGCTGAGCCCGGCGGCCAGCTGGCGTACGATTTCGCGCTCGCGCACCGTCAGCTCCACGGCCACGGGCCGGCGAGCCGAGATGTCCTCGAACATCCACACCGCATAGGCAAAGGGATCGTCGCGCCGCAATGAACGGCCGGCCACGTGGCACCAGAAGAGGCGGCCGCTACGGTGGCGCATGATGCGCTCGTCGCTGTAGTGACCGGTCCGCTGCATCACCGGAAGGCCCTGCGCGCCGATATGCTCGAACTCGGCGCGCGACGGATAGAGACATTCCAGCGACAGCCCCTCGAGCTTTTTCGGCACGTCGCCGAACATGGCAGCGAACGCCGCGTTGCACCGCTGGATGATGCGATCGCGTGAAACGCACAGGCCCACCGGCGCGAGGTCGAAGGCGAGTGCCACCTCGTCGGCGGCACGCATCGGGCTCGCGGGCGGGTCGTCGGCTTCGTGCATCCGGGAAACCACCATGAGGTAGTCCTACGTCTATCGAAGGCGGCGCCAGTTTCCTCCCAACATCGACAGCGCCGGCAACGACACGCTGGGCGAAGGCCTGATTCCCGGCAAGGAGTACATCGCCTCCATCGACGACGGCAGCGGCAAGAAGAAGGTCGTCGTCGCGGTGCAGGTCCCGGCCAGTTTCGACGTCGGCAACCCGTGCATCGTGGCCGGCCCCTCCTCGGGCTCGCGCGGCGTCTACGGCTCGATCGGCAGTGCCTCCGAGTGGGGCCTGAAGCACGGCTGCGCCGTGGCGCTGACCGACGCCGGCAAGGGTGTGGGGCTGTACGACCCCACCGACGACACCGTCAACCAGATCGACGGCACGCGCGCGACGCGCACCGCCGCGGGTGCGCTGTCGATCTTCGCGGCCGACATCACCGACAGCGTGCGCGCCGCCTTCAATGCGGCATTCCCGAACCGGCTGGCCGTCAAGCACGCCCATTCGCAGATGAACCCCGAGAAGGACTGGGGCAGCGACACCTTGGTCTCGATCCGCTATGCGCTCTACGCGCTGAACCAGGAGCATGGGCGGAGCCTGCCCTTCCGCACGGACCGAGAGGCCCGCTTCAACGCCAGCAACACCCTGGTCATCGCCGGCTCTGTGTCCAACGGCGGAGCGGCGGTGCTGCGTGCCGCCGACAGGATACCGATGGCCTGATCGATGGCGTCGTCACCTCCGAGCCGAGCGCTCAGCCGTCGGCCAGCAGCGGCTTCGGCGTGCAGGTCGGGGGCGCCGCTGTGCCGATCATCGGCAAGCCGCTGATCGACGTCTTCACATTTGCCAACATCTACCAGCCCTGCGCGGCGCTGGCGCCGGCCGCCACAATGGCCGAGGCCTCCGTCTACAACTACATGACGTTGACCGGGATGAATGCGCGGGCCACGAATCGTTGTACCGCATTGGCGGCCAAGGGGCTGGTGACGGGCACGACGACCGCGGAACAGGCCACCGACGCCTTGCAGAAGCTGCGCGACTATGGCTACACGGCCGACAACGACACGATGCACAACGCCCACTATGGGCTGGGCAACTCGCCGATCATCGCGATGATGTACACCAACGCCTTCGGCCGTTTCTCGATCACCGACAACCTGTGCGGCATGAGTGCGGCCCAGGTCGACGCCGCCGGTTCGGTGGTGCCGGTGGCGGCCGCGACCAAGGCGCAGAGCTTCGCCGCCGGAAACGGCACCCTCAACGGCGTGCCCGCGAGCGTGGTCTACAACGATTCTGTCGGCGGCGCGAAGTCCTGGGCCTTCGGCGTCTCGCCATCCAGCGGTACGGCCGATTTCGCGCTCGACGCAGCACTTTGCCAGCGTGCACTCGTCACCGGCAAGGACCCGGCCACAGGCGCCGACCTCACCGCCAGCACGACGCCGACGCAGGCGCAGAGCCAAGCGGTGCGCACGGGCATGGGCGAAGCGCTGCTGAATGGCAATCTACGTGGCAAGCCTGCGCTGATCGTGGCCGGCCGTAGCGATGCGTTGGTGCCGATCAACCACGCCTCACGTGCCTACAGCGCCTACAACCGCAGCGTCGAGGGAGCGGCCACCAAGTTGAGCTATATCGAGGTCGTCAATGCGCAGCACTTCGATACTTTCCTGCCTTTCTCGGGCTTCGACAACCGCTTCGTGCCGCTGCACGGCTATTTCAACCGCGCGATGGACGCGATGTACGCGAAACTGAAGAACGGCACTGCGCTGCCGCCCAGCCAGGTGGTGCGCACGACACCGCGCGGCGGCCTGCCGGGGGCGGCGCCGGCGATCACCGCGGCGCATGTGCCGAACTTCGTCGCCGCACCCTCGGCTGGCGATGCCATCGACTTCGTGGGCGGCAATACGATCAGGGTGCCGAACTGATCGAGGCAGTCAACAGCACATGGGTCCGGAACCGGCTGACCGCGTCCGGTCCGTTGCTTCGCGGCGGGCGATTTGGGGTGGCGAGTGTCGCTGAAGGGTCCCAAAGCCGAAGTTCACCACTTCGATTTTGACTCTGGAAGGCCGTCGTTCAAGCGTGATCGTTCTGTTCGAGCGATCTCCAAGTCCGTCCTGCAAGGCCGCAACCCGCGGCCGCGTTCGCGGGCGCCTACGCGGCGGTTTGGGTTGCATCGCTCCCGGGTCGCAGTCAGGCGCTGATGGCCCCCGCCAACGCCCTTCTCTGCCACGCCTTGCGCGCCTCCTCCAATACCCACATCAACGCTGCACCGGCAAGCGCCAGCAGCCACACTTCGGGGCCGACCGGGGCCGTGCCAAACACCCAGTTGCCGGCTGGGGTGTAGATGATGAACAGGATCAGCGCCAGCTCTGCTGCCAGACCCATCAGGATGTAGGGGTTGCTGAACAACTCGAACGACAGCGATGACTTCAGCGGGTGGCGGCACAGGAATACATTCATCATCTGCATCACTACGATCGCTGCGAGGCAGGCGGACGTTGCCTCCAGATACAGCGGATCGTTGCGGTCGAGGCTGGTCCCATACTGCCAGCCGGCCCGGTTGAGCACGAAGAAGAACACGGCCATAGCTGCCGCAGCCTGAAGCATGCCCAGAAACAGGTAGGCGCGCGCCATCAGGCCCCAAGACAGCAGTCGCTCCGTGCGCGCCCTCGGCGGGCGGCGCATCACGCCGGGATCGGGCTTCTCTGCGCCCAGCGCCAAGGCCGGCAGCATGTCGGTGCCCAGATCGACCGCCAGGATCTGGATGATCGTCAGCGGCAGCGGAATCCGGAACAAGACGAAAGCCAGGTAAGGCACCAGTTCGGGAATGTTCGAGCTGAGGATGTAGGTGAGGAACTTGCGGATGTTCTCGAACACCGCGCGCCCCTCTTCGATGGCGGCCACGATGCTAGCGAAGTTGTCGTCGAGCAGGATCAGGTCCGCCGCCTCTTTCGCGACGTCGGTGCCGGCGATGCCCATGGCGATGCCGATGTCGGCGCACTTCAGGGCCGGCGCATCGTTCACGCCGTCGCCGGTGACGGCGACGATCTCGCCCTTCGCCTTCAAGGCCTGCACGATCAACATCTTCTGCTCGGCGGCCACGCGGGCGAACAAGATCTCTTTCGCATCGAGGGCAAGCTGCAACTGTGCCGCCGAGATCGAGCGCAGTTGGTCACCACTGATGACCGCCGGCTGTTCCGATTTCACCAGGCCAATCTGGCGGGCAATCGCCAGCCCCGTTTGCGGGTGGTCGCCGGTGATCATGATGACGCGAATGCCGGCCGCGATGCAACGCCCGATGGCGTCTGGCACTTCTTCGCGTGGCGGGTCCTCCAGCCCAACGAGCCCGCTCAAGGTCAGGCCGCGTTCTTCGTTCGGCATGCCGTCGTCCACTGCGGCGTGGGCAAAGGCCAGCACGCGAAGACCGGCCTCGGTCATCTGTTGCTGAGCCGCCATCAGGCGTGTCTTCGCCACCGGATCGAGCGGCACGATGCCTGCGTCGAACTGGACGAAGTCGCAGGCGGCCAAGACCGTCTCTGGCGCACCTTTGCAATAGAGCGTGCGTCCGTGAGGACAGGCGCACAGCACCGACATGCGCTTGCGCTCAGTGTCGAATGGAATCTCGTCCAGTCGCTCGTGGTCAGCCAGTTCACCCGCCACCTGCCGTCCCATGCCGGCCAGTGCCACTTCCATCGGGTCGCCCAGCAGCTTGCGCTGACCATGCTCGTCGATCTCGCGCAGGCTGTGGCAGAGCGCGGCATTGATGAACAGCTGACGGTTCTCCTCGGTCAGGCGCGGTTGCGCTGCAAGTTCGCCAAAGTCGAGAAAGCCGCCGCCCAGCCACAGGCGCTGCACCGACATGCGGTTCTGTGTCAACGTGCCGGTCTTGTCGCAGCAGATCGTCGTCGTCGAACCCAGCGCCTCGACCGCTGGCAGGTGCCGCACCAGGGCATTGCGCTTGGCCATGCGCTGTGTCGCCATCGCCAGCGACAGCGTCACTGTGGGCAGCAGGCCTTCCGGCACGTTGGCGACGATGATGCCGATGGCAAACAGCAGGTTCGCCCAGGTCGGCAAACCCATCGCCTGACCGACGAAGAACAGCGCCACCCCCATGCCCGTGGCGAGCGCCGCGACGATGTGCGAAAGGCGCGCGATCTCGCGCTGCAGCGGTGAGGCTTGCTTGCCGGCAGTTTGCGTGAGCTGCGCGATCCGGCCGAACTCGGTGCGCATGCCGGTGGCGTAGACCATTGCACGCGCCTGGCCCGACACCACCGAAGTGCCGGCCAGCAAGACGTTCTTGGCGTACAGCGCCGTGTCTTCGTTGCTGGGGTCGGCATTTCGCGCCTTGGGCAGGGACTCGCCAGTGACTGTGGCGGTGTTCACGCGCAGCCCGAAAGCCTCGATCAGGCGGCAGTCTGCCGGAACTGCATTGCCTTCTTCGAGTAGCACGATGTCCCCGGGCACCAGATCGATGGCCAGCACTTCGATGATCTCGCCGGCACGCAGCGCCTGCACCTTTTGCGGCAGCAACTGCCGCAGCGCGGCCACCGCCCGTTCGGCCTTGTATTCCTGCCAGAACGAGAAGATGCCATTGACGACGATGACGCCGACGATGGCCACGCCGAGGCGGGCCATGCCCTGGCCCGGATCGAAACGGTCGGCAAGAAAGGCCAGCGCCGCACCGACCCAAAGGATGATTGCGAAGAAGTGAGTGAACTCGCGGGCGAAGCTCAGCAGAACCGACTCGCGGCCCAGTTCCTCGACGTGGTTCGGTCCGAACTCCGCCCTGCGGCGCAGCGCTTCAGACACAGACAAGCCGGCGGCTGTGGTGTTCAAGCTGGCCAGGGCCGCTTCGGTGTCAAGCCGATGAATCTGCATCGAACTCAGGCTGGTGGGGGTCCATGGACTCGGGCGCGCGTCAAGAACTGTAAGGTGAACGCGACATGGCCATCGGGCGCGACGCGAGCGCGATGGACAGGACACAGGGTCCGCTGATTGGGCGAGGGGTTTTGGCCGCCGAAATCGACGTTGTGAGGGGCGCGAGGCGACCATCAGCGACGTTCACCGAAGCGTATCCGTCGCCACAAAGCTGACGTTGAGGGTCTCTCCTCCCCTTCAGATCCGGAGCGCCCTCGCGGCGAACGCTTTATGTACAGATCAGGCCGCTGCAAGCCCCCGCACCAAGCGCATCTGTAGGGCCAATCAATCAGGCTTGCAGGTTTCCGCCGCCATGTGTCCGATCGCCCACGAGAGCACCCCTTGCTTGACGTACAGGGTCTGGCGACCGTTAGTAAACGTCGTACCGTCCTCACCGAGCGGGCAGTGACACGGCGTCGGCCCATCGACGCCAGCTTCGGCGGTCTCGCCGAGCCGCCTCACGGACACGCGACTTCTCCTGACGGGCGTGAGAGCCATGGTCCTACAGACTTCGCTCGCGCGCGCACCTAAGCTGGACTTTTCATCCCAACAAGGAAGACGTGATGACCAGCAACTACACGACGCGTGACACCTACGGCATGTACGCAAAGAAGGACCACGGCCCGGGCCCTGAACTGATGGGTGCCGATACGCTGCTGGGCAACGACGTCTACAACCAGGACGGCGAGGATTTGGGCGACATCAAGGAATTCATGATCGAGATGTCTAGTGGCCGCATCGCCTACGCGGTCCTGTCCTTCGGCGGATTGCTAGGCATGGGTGACAAGTTGTTCGCTGTGCCATGGGCCGCCCTCAGGCTGGACACCGTGAACGAGCGCTTCACTCTGAACGTGCCGAAGGACCGGCTCAAGGAAGCCCCCGGCTTTGACAAGCACAGTTGGCCGCCGATGTCCGACAAGGCCTGGGCTGGCGGCGTGCACCGCTTCTACGGCACGCCCTACGACGTGGGTTGAGTGACCGCTGCCGCAATCCCGTGCGGCATCATGTTTTTCCGACCCCTTTGCGCGCAGTGCTGTGGCGGCCTCGTGTCTCGCCACCGGCAGCATCTGTCGGTCGGGCCAGTGCGAAGTGAAATACCTGTGGAGTGTGACCATGAATCGAATCATCTGGCTCGTCGGCGCCGTCGTCATCGTGCTGTTCGTTCTCGGCTACTTCGGCTTTCGCTGAGTTCCCGGTATCCCCCGAGGGGGACGTTCAGCAGATAGCTGCCGGCGCGGGTGCAGGCGTCCCCTTCAGTCGCCGATGCTGGGCAGCAGCGCGAGCCGCACACCTTTCAAGCGGCGATGCCACTGCATCGAAAGGCTTTCAGGGTGCCCGGGCTGCTGCACCATTGGCGTAGCGCTCGGCCTCTGCGTCAGGGGATGCATACCCATGCGATGACCACGGTCAAGGCTTGCGCATGTGAGGGCTCGCGCCGGGAGTGTGGGCAGGCGTCCGTGACGCGGCTTCAGGCTCTTCGCGCGGGGTGGGTGTAGGCTGGCAGGAGACGCGCGAGCGAACCTCGGACAAATGGCATCGAAGCGCAACCCCTGCGGACTGAATGCGGCGAAAGCGCGATGCAGGAAGGTCGGACACGACCATCACGTACCAGGCTGCGCCACGCTTCAGATCCGCCCCAACACCAACAGCACGACGAGCACCAGGACCACCAGGCCCAGCCCCCCGCTGGGACCGTAGCCCCAGCTGCGGCTGTGGCCCCAAGTGGGCAGCGCACCTACCAGCAGCAGGACCAAGACGATCAACAGGATGGTGGCAATGCTCATGGCGTGTTTCCTTGGCGGCATCAATCGGATTCAATTGGCGTGACGTGAGATCGAGCGTGCCGGCGCAGCAGCGATTTACTGCATCGCGTTCGAGGCAGAGCCCACCGGCCGGACCAGCTTCGCAATGTGGAGAATAGGCGGATGCGCAGGCGACTTCTGTGCGCTGGCGAACCTAGTGTGCTGTCCGGCTGTTACTCGCATTTGCGCGAGCGAAGCCGCGTCCGACCGCCGCGGCCCGGCACCTGGATCAGGGTGCGGACCGCGTACTTATCCCGCGCCCGCCAGCACATCATTGTTCGGTGGCGCACAGACGGGCCGGCTTGGCGGCGCTACAAGCACGTCAATCCCAGACCACGCGGAAAGATCTGATGCCTTCGTCAGCGCAATACGGTGCCGAAGAACGGCGTCCCAATGTGCGCCATGCCCGCGTCGGTTCGCCAATCGACGCGCTTCGCCAGACGGTCGAAGCGCTGTGCGATCTTGCCCCGGACCCGGCGGCATACAACTGGCGCTTGTCGCTGGCCCTCATCGAGCGATGCCTGCAACCCAACACCACCGTGACCACGACCGAGTTGCGAGATGGCCTGGCCGGGCTGGGCTGCTTGAGTCAGACGCTGCACAAGGCACTCGCACTGCGACCAGACCGGGACCCGATTGCGGGCACTCTGGCCGGGACGGGCATCTCTGTCGACGGCGGCATATCACGCGATCGACGCGCACGCCATCGCGTCTGGCACCAGGACTTCACGTCACTGCCGGATCGCCACGACTTCCGCGATCGGTTGCGCCTTGCGCTCGGGCGGGCCGCAGCACAACGCGGCAAGCTCGCCGTGCTGCTTGTCAGAATCGAAGGGTTGGATTCGATGGCTCTCAGCTTCGGCACCAGCGTGAGCGATGCGGTGTTGCGCATCGTCGGCGAGCGGCTGCGGCACGCATTGCGGTCGGGCGATGTCGTGCGTTGCGTGGCCGGTGATGAGGTCGCCTGCCTGATCGCGAACCTGTCAGCCCATGAGCCGCTTGGCAGTCTGGCGCGCAAGGTGTTCGACGCCGTTGCGGCGCCGATGCTGGTCGGCTCGTTCGAGTATCGGCTGCGTCCGGCCATCGGCATCGCCATGTCGCCGGCGAATGGAACGACCGCCAGTGCGTTGCTCAAACGTGCCGACACCGCGATGAACCGAGCCCAACACGCCCGCACAGGGTTCGCGTTCTTCGACCCATCGAGTCCTAGCTGACGATCCTGAGCCGGTCAAACCGAAACTGCAAGAAGGAGGACTGCCATGACGGAGTTGGTAAACCATGAAGCCGTGCTTGCCGATCTGCGCGTCAACCGAACGCTGATGGACGACGCGATCCGTGCGATCGAGGCCTTGGCTAGGTTGCCGGAGCGCACGCAGCGCGATTCCTTTGTCGGCATGTCCGTTCTCGACGGTGCGAAAGCGTAGCTGACGATCAAGGGCGAGAGTCCGGAGCGGGTGCCGGCACCTTGAAGACCGCTTTGGCGCACACGAACGGCGACATGGAGCCGCACGAAAGACACAACCTGGCGTCTGTGCGGCACACCGACGACGTCGGTGTGCTCTTACGACGCAGCGCGGGTTGAACCGGCATACGCGCCGCGCACCGGCGGGACCAATGGTCTTGCGCGATCGGGGATGCCCTCCCCGACGCTGCATCAGGCAACTCAAGGAGCGAACAGTCTTGTTCCACCCCGTGGTCCGGCTATGACCCAACACTCGGGCGGCGGCCAGCAGGGTCAACACCGTGCATCCATTCATGACCCTGCCGGTCGAGTGCCCTTGCCCTCTGTTCCCTTCCGAACAGACCCGCGCAACCAGCGCGGGGATACTGACCCTTTGTTCGGAGCGAGCATGTTGATCCGCGTGGGATTCGAGATGGCTTATCGGTGCCCGCAACCGACGCCGATGCTGCTGGTGCTGAACATCCACTATTCGCGAACGTCCGACCTGATCGGGCCGGATCACCTGCGGACCGTGCCGTCGGTGCCCATCACCGCCTACCGAGACTTGTTCGGCAACTGGTGCAGCCGCATCGTGGCGCCGCCGGGCCGCTTCGTGCTCAGCACCGACGCGCTGGTGAACGACAGTGGCCAGCCCGATGTCGTGGTGCCGTCGGCCATGCAGACGCCGGTCCAGCAGTTGCCCGAATCGACGCTGGTCTATCTGCTCGGCAGTCGCTACTGCGAGACCGACCAGCTGTCCGACATCGCCTGGCAGCGTTTCGGCGCGGGGCCGACCGGCTGGGCGCGCGTGCAGGCGATCTGCGACTTCGTGAACGGCCACATCGAGTTCGGCTACCACCACGCGCGACGCACGCGCACGGCATGGGAGACCTACAACGAAGGCATCGGCGTATGCCGCGACTATGCGCACCTGGCCATAGCGCTGTGCCGTTGCATGAACATCCCGGCGCGCTACTGCACCGGCTACCTGGGCGACTACGGCACCGAGCCGCCCTATGGGCCGATGGACTTCGCCGGCTGGTTCGAGGCCTTTCTCGGCGACTGCTGGTACACCTTCGACGCGCGCAACAACACACCCCGCATCGGCAGGGTGCTGATCGCGCGCGGCCGCGACGCCTGCGACGTGGCGCTGTCCAGCACCTTCGGGCCGAACACGCTCGAAGGCTTCAAGGTCTGGACGGACGTGGTCGACGACAGCGTGACAGGCGCGGCCTTGCCGTGACCTACTGCGTCGGCGTCAAGCTCGACGAAGGCCTGATCCTCGCCAGCGATTCGCGCACCCATGCGGGGGTGGACAACTACGCCAGGTTCTGCAAGATGACGGTGTTCGAGCGCGCCGGAGACCGCGTGCTGGTGCTGCTGAGCTCCGGCGGCCTGGCCGGCACGCAGGCCGTGATCAACGTGCTGCGCCAGCGCGCTGCCGCCGAGCCGCCGCACCTGTGGAGCGTGGGCTCGATGTTCGACGTCGCCAACCTGGTGTCCGACGCAATGCGCGCGATCGAGCGCCGGGATGCGCCGTACCTCGAAGAAGGCGGCATGAAGTTCAACGCGTCGTTCATCCTCGGCGGCCAGATCGCGGGCGAGGACATGCGCCTGTTCCGCATCTATGCCGAAGGCAACTTCATCGAGGCCGGCACCGACACCAGCTTCCTGCAGACCGGCGAGGCCAAATACGGCAAGCCCATCCTTGATCTCGGCATCACGTCCAGCGCCACGTTGGACGACGCGACCAAGTGCGTGCTGGTGTCGTTCGACTCGACGATGCTCAGCAACCTCTCGGTGGGCATGCCGATCGATCTGCTGTGCTACGCGCGCGACAGGCTTCGGGTCGACATGAGGCGCCGCTTCGACATTGGCGATGCCTATTTCGAGTCGCTCAAGCAACAATGGATCGCCGGCACGCGCAGGGTCTTCCACGAGTTGCCGCCGCTGGAGTGGTAGACGGCTTGGGTGGGCCGCCGTGGTGGGCCGCTCAACGCGGCGCGTGCCGGCCTGCGGCGGTCCGGGCCTCGGCGAGCGCGTCGATCAGCGCTGCACGCAGCTGAACCCACGCGGCGCCGCCGTGCGCCACGATGGCCTGGTTGACCTCGAGTTTGCCCGCGCAGGCCGCATCGGCAAAGCGCCTGCGCAGCAGTACGACGAGGCCGTCGGCGCGGCCCAAAGCTCTTGCGGGGACAGATCCGGCATGAGTCGTTCCCTTCGCCAAAGGCAAGGCGTCTGCCCATTCAACCCTTGCTGAATGCCGACGTCGGTCTGGCGCCGCACAGACTTCGAAGGGTGTGCCTTCCGCTGCTGCCGAAGGCCATGTGGCGTGGCGAGCGCGGTGACAGCTGCTCGTGATGCCGCTGGCGGCACCTTCGGTACTTGGCGAGTTGCGGTGCACGCCTCGTCGGACAGGCTGGTCACGACTCCCGCGGCCGGTGGTCCCGCGCGGCGACCGACCGGTCGTCGAATGCTGCAGGACAGATCGGTCGAGTCGCTGTGTTCGCTGGCGCACGGAAGTTCCGGTAGCGCGCGCATAGGCTGTCGATCTGCCCCGGTGCCCTTGCTCGATGGCCGGTCGGCGGCCGTCACCCCGACGCCCGCGGTGGTCCTCGCCGGGACGGCGGGGCCTGCCGGGCCGGCCGGGGAAGCCGGTGCCCAGGGCAAGACCGGCGCGGCCGGCAAGGCAGGGGCCGACGCGGCGGTGATCGTGGTCCAACCCTCGGCCTCGCCGCCGGGAAACCGCCCAGCCGCAACTGGGGCTACATGCCCAGCGGCGGGCTGGGCCTGGCGCCGCTGGTCGTCGTCGTGCTGTTGGTGATGGGGCGGATGTGAACCGCGGCCCCCTGTCCGGCGTGCCGATGCCGGTGCGCTTGCGTTGATCCTGGAGAGTTCCTCATGTCCAAGCATCGAACCGGCAACAAGGAAGCCAAGCAGCCCAAGCGCGAGCCTGCGCCGGCCCTGGCGCAACCACTGCCCCCGTCCGGGACCCCCGTGCCAACGGCTCCGCCCGGGGCCCGGCCGGCGAAGCGCAAGTGAAGGCGCGTCCGAATCGAGTCCATCGCCACGCGCGAACCCCAGCAGGAGACATCATGACTCTCGAACGCATCCGCCATTCAAGTCCGGTGTGGACGTTCACGGCGCTTCTCGTCGTGTTGGCGAGCGCGCCGTTCGTGGCCGCTCACGCCGACACCGACTCCGCCGAACAGGCGCGCTACCAGAAGGAGCGCGCCGCATGCGCCGACGGCCGCTCGAACCAGGACCGGGCAACCTGCCTGAAGGAGGCCGAAGCGGCCCACGCCATGGACCGGCAGGGCAAGCTGGCTGGCGCGTCGAAGAACTTCACGCGCAATGCGCGAGAGCGCTGCAAAGTCCTGACCGGTGACGAGCAGCGCGATTGTCTCGCTCGCATGGACGGGCAGGGCACCACCACGGGCAGCGTCGCTGCCGGCGGCACGCTGACCGAACTCGTGACGCAGGTGCCCACCGCAGCGACACCGGTCGCGCCTGCCGCGCCGCGCAGCGGCAGCCACTAAGACCGTGCACGCGGATCGATGGTGACCGCCAGCGAAGCAGCCACCGGGCCGGACGTTGCCGCCGCGGCGCTGGACGAACGCGCCCGGCGCGTGGCACGGCACATTGCAGCGCGCGAGCACATCGCGCGCGACATCGTCGCCGAGATGGACCGCTCGCCTACCTTCGGCCAGCGGGCGGCCGACCGGGTGGCCTCGTTCGGCGGCTCGTGGATCTTCGTCGGTCTGTTCGCCGCGACGATGCTGATCTGGGTGGCGCTGAACACGTTGCTGATGGCCCGGCGCGGCAGCACCTTCGATCCGTACCCCTACATCCTGCTCAACCTGTTCCTGTCGATGCTGGCGGCGATCCAGGCACCGGTGATCCTGATGTCGCAGAACCGCCAGGCGCAGCGCGATCGGCTGTCCTCCGAGCACGACTACGAGGTCAACCTCAAGGCCGAGCTGGAGATCATGCAATTGCACACCAAGCTCGACGACCTGCGCCAGGCGCGCTGGGACGAATTGCTGCGGCTGCAGCGCGAGCAGTTGGCGCTGCTGGCCGAGCTCGCGAAGCACGGTTAGCGATGCCATCCTCAGACCCGGGGCCACTGCGCCAGCAGCGGCCCCGCTCGGCGGGTCGAGGTTACCGCTTCGGCGGCACCACCCCGACCGTGGTGCCCGAAGTGGTGCCCTTGGCACCCTTGCTGCCGGTGGTACCCGTGTCCCCGGTGGCGCCCGTGCTGCCCATGGTGCCCGCCGCGCTGGTGTCGCCGGAGGCGCCGGTGTATCCAGTGCTGCCTCGGGCGACGCCGACGCGCGTCGCCCTACAGACGGCTTGTGCATCCGGCCAAGTGGCAAGCCCGCTGTGCGCGGCGCCGAGTCGACGCATTGCGGCACGAACGACGGCGTGCGCAGTTTGGACAGCGGACAGACATGCCGGATTTCGCCACGGCAGACTGCGGCCAGCAGATCCTGCGACCTTGATCGGCGATTTCCGGGCGCTAGTGTCACACGGCGAGTCCGAGACCGATACGGCCGATGCGGCCGCACAGATCTGTCGAGTCTTGCGTGTCTTGTCGCGGCCCGAAATTTGAAGCGCTGGAACACGCCGCCCAGGGCATGCCGGCCGAACCGGGACACTTCGGGTCGGCCCACGAGGACGAAGACGCCGATCCGGTCGGGGCCCTGAACCGTAGTCCGCTCGACGCGGGCGATTGGCCTGTGAGCCGGCTTCCGAAGAGGCATCGTAGGAGATCGACTACCCACATTGGCGGCGCCGTCCGCTTGGCCCACGAGCGGCCCATTCGCAAGGAGGCCAGCGCCAAGCAGAAGGTGGCACGTGCCGAACTCGAGTTCGGCTACATCGGCAAGCCGGCCGACCAGACCAAGCTGCAGGTGGCGAAGGCCGAATCGGCCTACTCGGTGGCCAAGGAGAAGTGCGACGACCAGGCTGGCAATGCCAAGGACGTCTGCGTCAAGGAAGCCAAAGCGGTCGAAACCAAAGCACTGGCGGACGCGAAAATGGGCCAGCAGATCGGTGAGGCCAAGGTCGATGCCGGCGAAGCGAAGCGCGATGCCGACTACAACGTCGCCGTCGAGAAGTGCGACGCGATGGCCGCAGACCCGAAGGCCAGTTGCCTGAGCGCCGCCAAGCTGAGCTTCGGCAAGAACTGAAGCCCCACGCGCCGTATTGATTGAATGAAGACCCGCATCCGCGGGCCTTTTGCCGTCGGGCGCACCAGGAGCATCGGGAAGTTTCTTCTCCCGTGTGGCGCCTACTGCCTCTGCGCGACCACCTTGCCCTCGGCGTTGATGAACACCCGATAGCGTTTGCCGTCGTTGCATGTCGCGACGTGATCGTTGTCGTTCAGCCGCTTGGCCGAGACCACCTGGCCACAGGGCTGGCCGAGCAGTGCGATGACCGATGTCAGGTCCTTCAGCAGCGCGGCATCCTCTGCCGCGCGCGCTGGCACCGACGACAACGCTGTCAACAAGGCGGCAAGGATCCAGGCGCTCGCGCCGCTATTCAACATACATCTCTCCTTCGGGAACGTCAGCTAGACCGCCGCGAACTTTGCAGGATTGGACAGAATGCCCCAGATGGCCTCGCGCGAGCCGGCGATCGCGCTGGCCAGCGGCGGGTCGGCATCCTGCAGCAGCGCCAGCACCTTGAGCACCAGCATGTCATACGAGCGCCGCAAGTCGGCCAGCGAGGTCTTCAGCTTGCCCTGGTAAAACGCCCGAAACTGACCCAGCAGTTCGTCGATCTGGCTCTTCAGCGTGAGTTTGGTGAATACGCCGATCGCCTGGGTCTCCTTGAGGCGGGTCTCGAGCGACTTCAGATCCAGCGGCGCCGCGGCTTGCGGTTTCGGGAGGGCCACGGTGGGCGTTTCGCCCTTCGATGACGGCGCCGCGGCCGGCGGCGCAACGGGGGACCTCGCTGGCACCTTGGACGGCGTTGCAGCGGCCTTGCCCGCGCCTTGAGCAGGTGGTGAGACCGACGGCACGACACTGGGCTGCGCTGCCTTGTCCGCGGTGCCTGCGCGCGCCGTCGTCTCTTGGGTTGGCGGCATCGGTGCAGCCAGCTTGGGTTCGACCGGGACGGGCGTCGCCATTGACTTGGCTTGCGGCGAGGCGTCGTGCCGCGGCTCGGGCTCGACGCCGGCACAACCCGCGCTCAGCATCACGCCAACGACCGCGCCGAGCCGGACCCAGGCTTTCAACGCACCGGCCGTCCGCAACAGCGCCATCCGCTGTGTCATGCAGAGTGCCAAGGCTTGGATGCGAGCGAGGTTGGCGGCGTTCATTCGGGCAGGCTTTGCTCACGCACGGCGATCGCCGCTGGCTTGACGCAGACGATCACAACTCGAGGCGAGGAGAGTAGCTGCGTCCTGGGCGGGCCGCGATGGCGGCGGGCAGCTCGGATGCCTGGACGATGCCCTTGTCCGAGGGCTCCTTGCCGATGAGGCGCAAGATCGAGTCACCGCTCGCACCCATCATGATCAGGTTGCCGGTCGACTTGGACTTGAATGTGTAGTGCATGGTGGTGTGACGTCTGGGTCGCTGGAAAACGGGGCTGAGCCCCCGGTTGGGGCCATACCTACTTCTTGTTGGCCCCCTTGACGACTTCCTCGACGTCGCCCACGGCCTTCTGTGCCTGACCATCCACCTGCTTCTCGACGCCCTTGAGCCGCTGTTCGTTGCTGCCGATCAACTTGCCGGTGGTCTCCTGCACCTTGCCGGCGGCGTCCTCGAGCGTACCCTTGACTTGATCTTTGTTCATGGTTTCTCCGTGCGTTGAAGCTGAAAGGCCAGCGTGGCCGTGGCGCGAGGCCACGGCTCAGTCTGCCGAGTAGGGCGTGCCATAGAACTTGTGCACACCGCTGGCCCATGTCTTGTCCGACATCACGGGCCAACGTTCCTTGTTGAAGCCCGGTGCGTCGCTCAGGACATCCTTCGGGACATTGAGCGTGAAGCGCTTGTTCACCGTGTCCAGTGTTAGCGCCGCCCAGGGCACCGCGAACAGCTTGTCCGCCATTCCCAGCAAGCCGCCAAAGGACAAGACCGCGTATGCGACCTTGCCGGAGGCCATGTCGATCATGAACTCCTTGATGTCGCCAAGTTCCTCGCCGTCCTTGTTGTAGACGTCGTTGCCCAGGAGCGTGTTGGCGCCCATCAGCGAGGGTCCTGGCCCCGAAGCGCTGTTGGCGTACTTGCCGAAGCTATCGCGCGTGGCGGTGTTGGCTTCCACGTTTTTCCCTTGGATGTGAGTCATGCGGTGGAACCTCCAGGCGCCCGTCTGACAAGGAGCAACTGGCATCGAATTGCGGTGAGTGGCTCCGGGCGCTGCTGATCCCCTGGAGCGCAAAGACGACCATAGGCGGTCAGTGGCTCGCCGTCTGTGCGCCAACGAACTCTCAAGCAAATGTGGCTGTGCCACTTTGCTTGTCCCGCCGGGGGGCGGCGAACGCACAGGCAATAACGGACGACAGTTCGTGTTGCCGCGCAAGTGGGCGCAGGCGTTCCCGAACGCGTATCAATGCGCCAGGTTCGAGCAGTTCATCGCCGCGCGCGCCGGGGAAGTTCCATCGCGAGCAATTCCAGGAGAACACGGAAAGACGCGCGCGGGCGCGAGTCCGGATGTGAGTGCCGATTGCGTCTGTTCGGTGGCACACATACATGAACCGCTACGCGCCGAGCAGTTCGCCAATGGGCTTGAGGTCGTCGACGCGATCGCAAACGGCCTTCAAGATCATCAGCAGCGGGGCACCGAGCAACAATCCCCAAATGCCCCACAGCCATCCCCAGGCCAGCACACCCACAAAGATCGCCACGGGGTTCATGCGGCTTGCCCGGCTGGTGAGCCAGGGCGTGAGCAGGTTGCCGGAGAGCGTGTGGATGACAAGTGATACGCCGCTCAGCAGAAGCGCCATGCTGAGCGTGCCAAATTGCAGGAAACCCACCAGCGCCACGGCGCCGCTGATCACGATCGAACCGAGGTAGGGCACGAGATTGAGCACCGCGGCGGCGACACCCCACACCGCAGCATGTTCCAGCCCAATCAACGCGAATGCAAGCCAGGTCGCCACGCCGACCAGGGCGCTTGTCAGAACCTGCACCATCAGATAGCGCTGGATCTGCCCAGTGATCTCGTCAAGCAACTGGATCGTGATCCTCTTTTTGCTGAAGGTCGGTCCGGCGATCTTCACCATCTTGCGGCGAAAGCTGTCGCCGGACGCAATCAGGAAATAGGTGATGAACAACACGACCATGGCTTGACCGATGAAGCCGACGACCCCAAGTGTGCCGCTCCACAGATAGTCCTTGATGTTGAAGTGCGGCCGCTCGATCTGAACGCGGGTCACGCCCTTGCTGGCCGGCGGCGCGGCTGAGCCGCTCGCTTCAGCCGCCTCCTCGAGTCTTGAGGCGGCCCTCTGCACCTTCTGGATGGGGCTCTCGCTCGCGCCGCCCGGCGCGCGCAGCGATTCGCGAACCTTCTGCGCTGCGTCGGGCAGCGACTCGACCAATGCTGTGGCCTCGTCGTTCAGCGAGTAGACGATCAAACCGAGACCGCCGAGGACCGCGACCAGCAGCGTCGCCGTCCCGATCGAGCGCGGAACGCGCCACCGCTGCAATCGGTCGACGACTGGCGACAGCGTGTAACTGCACATCACGCCCAGCAGCAACGGAATGAACACTGCACTGGCCCAGCGCAGCATGTAGACGCTCACCAGGAGTGCAACCAGCGCCTGCGACACGCTGCGTACGTTGACCGGCATGTGCAGATGCACACGCACCGGCTCGGCGGGCACGGCATCGGGGATCGGTTCTACCTCGGCGGAAGGGTCGGCTTGCACGGTTGGCAAATGTGAAGAAGATGGCCGAACCGAGGCCTTGTGGTCACGCCCACAAAGAGGCTGCGCCGTCGTTGCGGACCTTCGATCACCTCGGACCGCTTCAGCCTTGAGGCAAGTTGGGTGCCACCGCGGCCGACCCGCTTTTCGCCAAGTGCCCGGCCGCAATCCCGTGTCGACTTCCGCCGAACATCAAGGCGTCAGCGTGCTGTGGGTACAGCGTGGCCTGCCGCAGGTCTGCGGGCTTGTCGGAACGCTGGTGGCCAGGTCCTGGTTGACGTCACGGTCGACACGCATCGCAAGAGCCCGCGAGATCAGCGCAGGCCGAGATAGCCGAGGACGAACAAGATGATGACGACGGCACCGACGAGCCAGATGATTTGGTTCACGCTTCTTCTCCCTTGGCTGCGTCATGCGCTTTGAGGCGAGGCCCACCTGCGCAGCTCATGCCGGCCTCGCACCTGCCAATGTATTCCTGCACTGGACCGACCACTGTGCGCTGGCGTACAGTGCGACGCAGCCGGCATTTGGCGTATTCGTTCGACTCGCGAATGCGCCACGCCCATATCGTCTGGCACTCGTTGGTGATGGTGGCGATCACTGCCAGTGCACCGGGATACGCCAGCACGCCGGTTGCGAGCGTGCGTAGCAGGCGCGTCCGGCCAGGTCGAGCGGGTTGGCGAAGACCAGCGTGATCGGCTTGCCGAGTACCCAGGACGCGATGACGAGAAGCGGGGCGACGACCAGGGCGACCTGGATCGACGACCCGACGCAGATGTTGAGGGCGAGCCCGACCTTGCCGCGCCTTGCGAATCAAACCGCGGCCACGAGGTCGGATGCGGTGCCGGTCAGGGCCAGCACGATGACGCCGATGAAGATGTCCGGGAGGCCCAGGCTTGCGGCGGTGGCCTCGAGCGCCGCCGACACGGCCTCTGCTTCCATGGCGACCAGTACCGTCGCGCCGATGAGCACGCCGATCGAGGCCGCCATCGTCCACGTCCCTTCGGTATCGTGCGGCGCCGGATCCAGTCGGCCAACACGGCGATGGCGACGGCGCCGGCCGCGAAGATCCATACGGGCGACGCCCCGACGACGTAGTTGAGGATCGGCGCCACGGTCACCGTGAGCAGAAGCCCGGTGGCGATCCACTGCGAGCCGCCGAAGCCGGACTCGCGCGAATCGGCGTTGTCCATCGATGTGCGACCAGGAAACGAGCGTGAACTCGGCAGAGCGCGCCTAGTCATCAGACCAAGCGCGAGTGCGACCCCCCGAGCCGCTCGATCACGGCTTTCGCAAGCAGACAAGGTATCACCCTGGCAGCGCCAAGTGCGCCTGCCTTGGTATAGCCGCCGCGCCAAGGCGCGAGCCAAGACCTCCCGGTGATCGAGCGAAGCCGCTGTCCTCTCTCATCGGGTGGCGGCCCGATCACCGAAGATGTCGCCGCCCTCTGGGAAGGCTGGATGTGGCAAGTTGACGAACTGCTGTCGGACGAGCGGCTCGTCGAGCTGGTCTACGAAGCACTGGCGCGGCGCTGGACGCACAGCCGCACCCGCGGGCGCCGCGGCACGCCGGCCGACGTGGTGTTGCGGTTGTTGGTGCTCAAGCACGTGCGCAACTGGAGCTACGGCGTGCTCGAACGCGAGGTGCGAGCCAACCTGGTCTACCGGCAGTTCACGCACGTGGGCGCCGGCAAGGTGCCCGATGCGAAGACGCTCGGCCGGATCGGGCTTGCGCTGGGCCCGGCCGTGGTGGAACGGGTGCATCGGCGACTGGTGGCCGTCGCCTGCGAGTGCGGTGTCGTGCAGGGCCGACGCATGAGAGTCGACACCACGGTGGTGGAGAAACTAGCTAGATTGGCTCAACCACCCACTGCCCACGCATTGGGAAGACACAGACCTGCTCGCCCTGCAAGCGGCGCTCGTCGAGCACCTTGACAGCCCTCGCCGCACTTGACTGCGAGCCCATGCCGGCCGCGATAGTCCGCGCCAAGTGCTCTTGGCAAATCATCAGGCTGGCGCTGCGAATCTGAAACACCGTGCTCATTCGTGAGTCCCCGTTGCCACGGCGGGGCGATACGGGGATGAATGCTGCGTCAGGGTGGAGGACTGCGGTCACAGCCTCGTTCGAATGAAGGCGTTCTGAAACAGCCATGCGCGCGTGATTGCAAGGTACGTTCACTTGGCCTTTCGCTTGACGACCCAGACCACGAGGCCGACAACCAGGAGGCCCACCAGCAGGACAGGTACCCACATCCCGCCATATCCGCCCATCCAGTTCCCGCCATAGCCGCCCATCATTCCGGAGCCGTAGCCACCTTGTACTTGGACTGCGCCGTTGCCATTCATCATGCCGGGGCCGTAGCCGACTTGTCCCTGAGGTTGCACTTGAGGTTGCACCTGTCCCCCCGGCTGATCTTTTGCTGGACCGTACATCATGCGGGGACCTGTTTCACTGCCGAACCCCGATGCGGCCTGCGGCGACGGTTCGGGATTGGGTGCCGTCTGTGCCAATGCGACAGGCAGCGCCACTGCGATTGCCATTGCGGTCGTGCCCGCGGCGATTGTCAGCTTTCTCATATGCCTCTCCCTGTGGTGCGCAGATGCCGCTGCTTCGTCATGACAACCCTATGGAGCGGGGACACGACAAGTCGGAATCGGCGCCAAGCCGAATATGCGGCGTCGCTTTGCATGTGTCCGTGCGGCAGCGCGCATAGTCGATGCTTCAGCGGTCGGCAGCAGGGCGGCCGTTTAGGTGGAACTACCGATGGAGATTGCTGCGCGGCCGCGCAGGGGCAGTGGCCGGCGTGGAGCGAACCGAGTGGCGTAGTGTGCCGACTTGAAGCGAAAGGATGCTTGCCGGGGTCTGAAGTCGGCCTGACTGGAGCTGCCAAGCTGGCGACGGTCAAGGTTAAGGTGCGCGTGCCTCGGAAGCTTGTGGGCGCAGCCCATTTTCCTGGGTATGTTGATCGGGGCGGCGTAGGTCAACTCCGGGGTCGGCTGGAGTCGATCACGCGCATGGATTGACGGGCCGGATAGCCGCCTTCCATGGCGTGCGTGCAGTTTGATAAGCATTGAGAACGCGGGGGTCCCGACAAGCCGTCGTTGCCCTTGCGCACGCAAGGGCATTCTCCCGGCCCCTCAGGTCCGCGCCGGGGCGGCGGCCACGGGCACCAGCGCACTGCGGATCGCATCGTCGATCTGCTCCATCCACACGAACTCGAGCTGCGCCCGCACATCCGCTGGAATGTCCTCGAGATCACGCTGGTTGCGTGCCGGCAGCATCACGGTCTTGATGCCGGCACGCTGCGCGGCCAGCACCTTCTCCTTGACACCGCCGATCGGCAGCACCAGCCCGCGCAGGCTGATCTCGCCGGTCATGGCGACGTCGCTGCGCACCGGCTTGCCGGTCAGCAGCGAGGCGAGCGCCACGAACATCGTGATGCCGGCGCTCGGTCCGTCCTTGGGCGTGGCACCCGCCGGCACGTGAATGTGCACGTCCGACTTCTCCAGCAGCTCGGGTGCGATGCCCAGCAGCCCGGCACGCGCCTTGACCAGCGACAGCGCGGCTTGCGCGCTTTCCTTCATCACGTCGCCGAGTTGCCCGGTCAGGATCAGTCGGCCGTCGCCGGGAGTGCGTGCGGCCTCGACGAACAAGATATCGCCGCCCACCGGCGTCCAGGCCAGGCCGGTGGCCACACCGGGAATGCCGCTGCGCATCGCCACTTCGGCTTCGAATTTCTGCGCACCGAGAATGGCGTGCAGGTCGGCGACATCGATGTGCAGGGATTGCGCGCTGCCCTCGGCGATGCGCACCGCGGCATGGCGCAGCAGGTGGCCGATCTCGCGCTCCAGGTTGCGCACGCCGGCCTCGCGCGTGTAGTCCTCGATGATCGCCAGCAACGCGGCGTCGCTGATCTCGCACTGCGCCGCATCGAGCCCGGCTGCTGCGAGCTGGCGGGCCAGCAGGTAGCGGCGCGCGATCTGCAGTTTCTCCTGCGTCGTGTAGCCGGCGAGCTGGATGACTTCCATGCGGTCGCGCAGCGGCCCGGGGATGGTGTCGAGCACGTTCGCGGTGCAGATGAACATGACCTGCGACAGGTCGAACGGCACCGCCAGGTAGGTGTCGCGGAAGCTCGCGTTCTGCTCCGGGTCGAGCACCTCGAGCAGCGCCGACGACGGATCGCCGTGGAAGCCGCCGGCGCCGAGCTTGTCGACCTCGTCGAACATCATCACGCAGTTGCGTGTGCCCACCTTGCGCAGCATCTGGATGACGTTGCCGGGCAGGGCGCCGATGTACGTGCGCCGATGGCCGCGGATTTCCGCTTCGTCATGCACGCCACCCAGGCTGACACGGGAGAACTCGCGCCCGGTGGCGCGGGCGATGCTCTGCCCGAGCGAGGTCTTGCCGACCCCTGGCGGCCCGACGAAGCACAGGATCGGGCCACGGCCCGATGGATTGAGCTTGCGCACCGCCAAGTATTCGAGGATGCGCTTCTTGACCTTCTCCAGCCCGAAATGGTCCGCATCGAGAATGCGCCGGGCCTCGGCAATGTCGATCGGCGGGCCGGCGTCGATGGTCCAGGGCAGCTCGATCAGCCATTCGAGGTAGGTGCGCAGCATCGAGTATTCGCCCGC
Source organism: uncultured beta proteobacterium (assembly GCA_963837675.1). Taxonomy (GTDB): domain Bacteria; phylum Pseudomonadota; class Gammaproteobacteria; order Burkholderiales; family Burkholderiaceae_C; genus Rubrivivax. The sequence goes on from CAWIOH010000027.1 coordinate 30,417, forward strand.
AGCCTCGGGCATGCGCTCCAGGCGCTTGAGCTCCTTGCGAGCCACCTTGTCGACGTCCTCGGGCATGTGGGCCTCGGTGATGGCCTTGTCGAGATCGGCAATCTCGGCACCGCCTTCGTCGTCTTCGCCCAGCTCCTTCTGGATGGTGCGCAACTGCTCGCGCAGCAGATGCTTGCGATTCAGATCGCCGATCGATTCGCGCGTGCGCAGGTCGACGTCGCGCGACACCTTCAGCACCTCCATGCGGCGCGCCAGCAGCAGCAGCACCTTGTCCAGGCGCGCCGTCAGGTCGAAGGTCTCGAGCAGCGCCTGCTTCTCCTCGAGCGGGATGTCGATCATGCCGGCGATGAAATCGGCGAGTTGCGCCGGGCTGTCCACGCCTTGCAGTGCGACCGCCAGCTCGGCGGGAACTTGCGGCAGCAATTGCAGCACCTCAAGGGCACGCTGCTTGAGTGCACGCCCGCGGCCTTCGATTTCCGCGTCGAAGCTCTCTGGGTCGTCGATGTACTCGACGCGGGCGACGGCAAACGGCTGGTCGTCCAGGAACTGCAACACGCGGAAGCGCCGCAGGCCTTTGCAGATGATGTGGTGCACGCCCTCGGGCGTCGTGACGTAGCGCAGCACGCCCGCACTCGTGCCGACCCAGTGCAAGTCGTCGGGCCCAGGGTCGTCGGCGTCGGCCTTGCTTTGAAAGAGCACGCCAATGGGCTGTTCCAGGCGCACCGCCTCCTGCACAGCGGCGCGTGCCCGTTCGCTGCCGACCGTCAGCGGCAACACCATGCCCGGGAACAAGACGGCGTTGCGCACCGGCACGATGAGCAGCGCATCCGACGGCATGGGCCGGGTCGTGACCAGCGGCTGCGAGGTCGCGTCGGCTGCCTGTCGGTCGGTCGTGTCAGGTTGTGCCGGACGCATGTCGGAGCTTGTGTCCTGGTTCATGGCTGCGCCTCATCGATCTTTCGCAGTCTCAGCGTCAGGCAACCCTGGGCCAGTTCCGGAGAGCCGATCTCGAGGCGCCCCCGCGGCAATGCGATGCGGCGCTCGAAGGCTCCGTAGGGGATCTCCAGCTGCCGTACATGGTGGCGGGAGCCAGAAAGTGACAAGGGCCGCACGCCGCGCACGATCAGCGTGCCCGCCTCGTGCGTGACCTGCACGCGTTCTGGCGTCACGCCCGGCATGGCGACGACGATGACGATCTCACTCTCGTCCTCGAAGACGTCGACTGGCGGCTCCCATATGGCGAGCGTGCGCTGCGACGCACTGGGCTGAAAGAACTGCCGCTGCAGCCGTTCGGCCTTCACGATCACCTCGCAGGCGTGGATCCACATCCAGCCGGTCGGATCATCCTGCTTCGACATCAGCTTCACTCCACTATGTGGCAATGTGACGGTGTCACCTGCCCAACGCTCCTGTGGGCCCCAGCATGCTGCGAATTCGTCCGAGCGTCAAATCTTCGAGGCCCTAGCAACTGATGTATTGAGTGCGTCCACCCTGGCTGGGGTAGCCTCGCTATTTTGGTGCAGATGCGCAGCTTCGAGGCGGTGTCCGCCCAGTCGAGGGCAGCTCGGCATGGGCGTGCTGTGTTGGCCGCGTCGATGAACCAGTGGAGCTGCCGGCGTGTGGGCTGACCGGCAGATGCAGCTGATCGCGCGCTGCGAAGCGACGGTCGGGGTCGCAGTTACAGTGCGGGGCGCGCACCTGGCCTGCTGTGCGGCGGGCTTAACGCCAGCCCGGTGTTCGTCCAGAATCACTCTGCGCCGCCCCACCCGGCAGCCTGAGGAGAAGAATCATGCCTGGCGCCACCATGCCGCTGCAACTGCATGTGCCCGAGCCCACCGGCCGGCCGGGGCAGGCCACCGACTTCTCCTTCCTGCGCCTGTCGGCGGCCGGCGAAGTGTCGCGCCCGGCCATCGACATCAAGCCAGCGCACACCGGCACGATGGCGTGGAAGCTGATCCGCGTGCTCGATGCCGAGGGGCATGCGGTCGGGCCGTGGGCGCCCCAGGTCGACGTGGCGGACTTGCAACGTGGCCTGATCGCGATGCTGCGCACCCGCGCCTTCGACGCGCGCATGCTGATCGCGCAGCGGCAGAAGAAGATCTCGTTCTACATGCAGGCGCTGGGCGAGGAAGCGATCGCGGTCGCGCACGCGCAGGCGCTGCGGCCCGGCGACATGAACTTCCCCACCTACCGCCAGCAGGGCCTGCTGCTGTGCCGCGACGACATCGACGTCGCCGAGCTGATGTGCCAGCTGCTCAGCAACGGGCGCGACCCGCTGCGCGGCCGCCAGCTGCCGGTGATGTACTCGTACCAGCGGGCCGGCTTCTTCTCGATCTCGGGCAACCTGGCGACGCAGTTCGTGCAGGCGGTGGGCTGGGCCATGGCCTCGGCGATCAAGGGTGACACCAAGATCGCCTCGGGCTGGATCGGCGACGGCTCCACCGCCGAGGCCGACTTCCACAATGCGCTGACCTTCGCCCACGTCTACCGCGCGCCGGTGATCCTGAACGTGGTCAACAACCAGTGGGCGATCTCCACCTTCCAGGCCATCGCCGGCGGCGAAGGCACCACCTTCGCCGCGCGCGGCGTGGGCGCGGGCATCGCCTCGCTGCGCGTGGACGGCAACGACTTCCTGGCCGTGCTCTCGGCCTCGCGCTGGGCCGCCGAACGCGCGCGGCGCAACCTGGGGCCGACGCTGATCGAATGGGTGACCTACCGCGCCGGCGCACATTCCACCTCCGACGACCCGTCGCGCTACCGACCGGCAGACGACTGGGCGCACTTCCCGCTCGGCGATCCGGTCGCGCGCTTGAAGCAGCACCTGATCGGCCTGGACGCATGGTCGGACGATGAGCACACGCGCACGCAGAAGGCGCTCGACGAGGAGATGGCGGCAGCGCTGAAGGAAGCCTCGAAGCACGGCTCGCTGCAGGACGGCCACATCCCGCCGCTGGCGACCATGTTCGAGGACGTGTTCGAGCTCATGCCGCCGCACCTGCACGAGCAGATGCGCCAGGCTGCAGAGCACAAGGTGGCATGACATGGCCACGATGACCATGATCCAGGCCCTGCGTTCTGCCATGGACGTGATGCTCGCGCGCGACCAGAACGTCGTCGTCTTCGGCGAGGACGTCGGCTACTTCGGCGGCGTGTTTCGTTGCACCGAAGGCCTGCAGGCCAAGTACGGCAAGCACCGCGTGTTCGATTCGCCGATCGCCGAAGGCGGCATCGTCGGCACCGCGGTCGGCATGGCCGCCTACGGCCTGAAGCCGGTGGTGGAGATCCAGTTCGCCGACTACTTCTATCCGGCGTCGGACCAGATCGTCTCCGAGGCCGCGCGGCTGCGCTACCGCTCGGCGGGCGACTTCACCGCGCCGGTGGTCATCCGCATGCCGTGCGGCGGCGGCATCTATGGCGGGCAGACGCACAGCCAGAGCCCGGAGGCGCTGTTCACGCATGTCTGCGGGCTGCGCACGCTGATGCCGAGCAACCCGTACGACGCCAAGGGGCTGCTGATCGCCGCTGTGGAGTGCGGCGACCCGGTGATCTTTCTGGAGCCCAAGCGCATCTACAACGGGCCCTTCGACGGCCACCACGACCAGCCGGTGGTGCCGTGGTCGCAGCACCCGAAGAGCGAGGTGCCCGAGGGCCACTACACGGTGCCGCTGGAGTCGGCGGTGGTGGTGCGGCCCGGCGACGATCTCACCGTGCTGACCTACGGCACCATGGTCTACGTGGCCGAGGCCGCCGCCCGCGAGACTGGCATCGACGCCGAGGTGATCGACCTGCGCAGCCTGTGGCCGCTGGACCTGCCGACGATGGTGCAGTCGGTGAAGAAGACCGGCCGCTGCGTCGTGCTGCACGAGGCCACGCGCACCAGCGGCTTCGGCGCCGAGCTGACCGCGCTGGTGCAGGAGCATTGCTTCTTCCACCTGGAAGCGCCGATCGAGCGCGTGACCGGCTGGGACACGCCGTATCCGCATGCGCTGGAGTGGGCCTACTTTCCGGGGCCGCAGCGGGTGGGCGAGGCTTATCGCAGGGTGATGAGGTCATGAGCATTCACACCATCCGTATGCCGGACATCGGCGAAGGCATCGCCGAAGTGGAGATCGTCGAGTGGCGCGTCGAGGTGGGCGAAACCGTCGCCGAGGACCAGGCGCTGTGCGACGTGATGACCGACAAGGCCGCGGTCGAAGTGCCCTCGCCGGTGGCCGGCCGCGTGGTGGAACTCGGAGGCGAGGTCGGGCAGGTGATGGCGGTGGGCTCGGTGCTGATCCGCATCGACGACGGCGGCGAGGCGGGCGAGAAAGCGGCGGCGCAGGTGCCGCCGCCGCAAGCCGCTGCAGTGGAATCACCCTCGGCGCCCGTCGGGGCACCGCCACCATCGCCCGACGTGCCGACACCTGCGGCAACCAAACCGGAGACGCCGGGCCACGTGCCATCACCGCCGCCGCCGGCTGCAGCGCCGAACCCCTCGGCATCGGCCGCGACCGCGCCGCGTGCGCTGGCCGCGCCGGCCGTGCGCGAGCGCGCCCGAGCTCTCGGCATCGACCTGTCACGCCTGAAGGGCAGCGGCCCCGACGGCCGGATCGTGCACGCCGATGTCGACGCCGCGCGCTCGACCGGTGCGCGTATGACGACAGCGACGACCGCGACGGCCGCCGCGCCGACCGATGGCACGCGTGAGGTCAAGCTCATCGGCCTGCGCCGCGCGATCGCGCAGAAGATGCTGCTGTCCAAGCGCTCGATCCCGCACTTCACCTACGTCGAGGAAGTCGACGTGACCGAGATGGTGGCGCTGCGCGAGGCACTGAACCGCCAGTACGCGGTACAGCGCGGCGAACTCTCGCCGCTGGCGCTGGCCATCCGCGCGATCGTGCGCGCCGTGGTCGACTTCCCGCAGGTCAACGCTCGCTTCGACGACGAGGCCGGCGTGCTGACGCTGTACGACGCGGTGCATCTGGGAGTGGCCACGCAGACCGACGGCGGCCTGATGGTGCCGGTGCTGCGCCAGGCGCAGACGCTGAACCTGTGGGACTGCTCCCAGGCCATCGCCGAACTGGCCGCCAAGGCGCGCGCCGGCAAGGCCACGCGCGACGAACTCTCGGGATCCACGCTCACCGTCACCAGCCTCGGCAAGCTCGGCGGCATCGTCTCGACGCCGGTGATCAACCACCCCGAGGTGGCGATCGTCGGCATCAACCGCATCGTCGCGCGGCCCATGGTCAGGGACTTGCACGGCGGCACGGTGCAGGTGCGGCAGATGATGAACCTGTCGTCGTCCTTCGATCACCGGGTGGTGGATGGAGCGGTCGCGGCGGCTTATATCCAGCGGGTGAGGCAGTTGCTGGAGGTGCCGGCGACGCTGTTCATCGACTGACAACGGCGCAAGGGTCTCGACCCCCGTCGTGGACTTGACACTGCCCACGCGCTGTTCGAACGTTTCAGCCTTCGTTTGCTCCGGGAGACCCTGATGATGCCCTCCGCCCCCCGCCTCACCCTGCACAGCGTCGACATCCGCGTCGTCACCGCGCCACTGCGCCGACCGATCGTCTCCAACCCGGTCGTCGGTCGCTTTACCGAGTGGCCTTTCATCCTGATCGACCTGCGCACGCACGAGGGCGTCGTCGGGCGCGCCTACCTCGAGCCATACGTGCTCGGCTCGACACGCTACATCGCGCCGGCCATCGAGGCGGCGGCCGAGCGCTTGGCAAACATGCCGCTGGCGCCGATCGACGCCTTCCGCAGCAGCGTGCATGCGCTGCAGCTGCACGGGCGCGAAGGCGTCAGCCTGATCGCGGCGGCCGGGCTCGACATGGCGATCTGGGACGCGTTCGCGAAGGCCGCGAACCAGCCGCTGGCAGTGTGCCTGGGCGGCAGTGTCGGGCCCGTTCGCGCCTACAACACCAACGGCCTGTGGCTGCTGCCGCCCGGTGAGCTGGCGGCCGAGGCGCGCGGGCTGATCGAGGAGGGCGGCTTTGGCGCGATCAAGATGCGCTTCGGCCGCACCAAGCTGGCGGCCGACCTGGAGGCAGTGCGCATCGTGCGCGAGGCGATCGGCCCCAACGTGCGGCTTATGTCCGACTTCAACCAGGGCCTCGACCGCGGCGAGGCGCTGCTGCGCCTGCACGCGCTCGACGACCAGGGGCTGCAGTGGTTCGAGGAGCCGATCCAGTTCGACGACCTCGAAGGCTCCGCGCAGCTCGCGCGCGAGCTGAAGACGCCTATCCAGATCGGCGAGAACCTTTACGGCCCGCGCGGCTTCTGGCGCGCGGTGCAGGCGCAAGCCGCCGACCTCTACATGCCCGACCTGATGCGCATCGGCGGCGTCACCGGCTGGCTGCGCTGCGCGGCGATCGCCGGCGCGGCGGGGCTGCCGCTGTCGAGCCACCTCTATCCAGAGGTCAGCGCGCACTTGCTGCGCGTGAGCGAGACCGCCGACTGGCTCGAGTGGCGCGACTGGGCGCATCCGTTCCTCTCGTCGCCGTTCGAGGTACGCGACGGCGCGGTGATGGTGCCCGACCGGCCGGGCAACGGCATCGAGTGGGACGAGGCCGCGGTGAAGCGGCTGCAGAAGGCCTGACCGCGGCCGACGACGACGGCCTCCGGGGCACCCTGCGCCTTCCCCATCGTCTGGCTGGCCAGCGCGACCAACTTTATCGCCAACGCGACGCACGTGATGGCCACGGCCTGGCTGTTGGTCGAGCGCACGGGCTCGTCGTTCCTCGCGACGCTGGTACAGGCGGCGGTGTTCCTGCCGATGTTCGTGCTGTCGCTGCCGGCCGGCGTGCTGGCCGACACCACCGACCGGCCGCCGCGTGATGCTGGTGGCGCTGGGCGTGTATCGACGCCATGGGCAGCAGGCCGGCGAAGGTGATCGATGCCGGTCAGCTGACGTTCGCTGGCAAGGGTCCCGGCGAATTGGCGTCAGTCACGATCAAGCCGCAATCTGCAGCTGGGCCGGGTCGAGCAGAAGATAGCTGGCAGGCTGTCCGGCATTCCTGTTCCCGTCATCGCTGACGATGACGATTCGCTCCATGCCACCGACAACGGCCGGGCTCACCCCTTCAGCCTTCTCAAAGCTGCGCAAGCCGGGAACCGTCACCCGCTGCGCCGGCGCGCCTGGCTCGCCGCTCCAGCGCCAGAGGTCAAAGTTGCCCGGTTCGCGTGATGCAGGGCCACCAATCACCAGATACGCGCCGATGGCAGGAACGTAGGACAAACCGCGGATTCCGTGGCCGCCCAGATCCAATTCTTCGAGCAAAGGCGCGATCCGAGGCACCTCATCCGAGTCGAAGATTGCAGAAGGGTTCTCGACACTGGCGATGAGCGCTCGACCGTCGCGCAGCGGGCTGCGGAAACCAATCAATAGTCGCTTCTGGTCGGGGCTGATTTCCAGGGCTTCGATATTGAGGCCTCCGCTGGCTTTGACGTCACGTACCTCGGCTGCTGCCGCCAGCACGGCATGTCGTTTCGTTAGGGCTTGCTTCAATCCAACGACGACCTTGCGGTCGACCACCCGCTTGCCTTCGACCCGGAACCGAACCAGCTTTTCGCGGGCCTTCTTCTCGTCGCCATCGTCATCGCGCGAGTGCGATGTGATGCCATAGACGAAACCCGCGCGATCGAGAGCGAGTCCCTCGAGGTCATCGAGCTTCCAGAACCCGCTGAACATCTGAAACAGCCCGGCAGTGAGCGCCGTGCCGTCGACGCTGCCGTCGGCACCGATGGTGATCAGACTCAACGGATGGCTCTTCTCGTCCTCGACCACGAGAAAACGCCCGTCCGGCAGCTGCTGTATCGCCGACGGCTCGTAGATGCCGGTCAACGGCTGGAAGGTTGGAACTTGATCGTTGGTCACCTGGGAATTGTGTCCCGAGCCGGTCAGTTGCGCACATGGCTTGTCTGGCTCTATCCGGTCAGTCTTGCCGAAGGACGGGTTCCTGGTCGGCCATTCGCAAGAACACGTAACGGCTCAGGGGTGAACATCAACCAGAAGTTTTCAGCGGTCTTCGGTCTTCCAGATTGGCTGCGTAGCGCAACCGCTTCTCACGGTCCGTCCTCCCAAGGCACCAAAGCTACCGCAATAGGAGAACGCATGGTGTTGTGGACCTCGGCGACAGCATCAGTCTGCCGGAGCAGCTTGGCGATCTGGTCTGCCGGTGCGGCAGAATTGACTTTGGCCCTGTAGCTGACATTGGTTGCGGCGAGGCCAATGCCGGCGAACTCAGCGGAAGCTTCAACTTCGACACTCGCAACGGCAATCTCTAGGCGAGCCGCTTCGCGGTAGAGATCGTTGCAGTAGCACGTGGCGAGGGCAAGCATCAGGAACTCGCCACCATTCACAGCCGATCCGGCGCCCGCAGACTTGGCAGGCACCTGCAAGCTCTGGGCATGACCCTGGGTCGAAACGGTGACTTCGTGAGTCGCGCCAGCGTTCCTGACGGTTGCGGTGATATTCACTGGATACTCCGAAGAAGGCGACGACGAGGCCCAGCAATTCGGGCGACATGGGCGGATAGGCGGTGAGCGATGCAGTTCTTGTGTTCACTGTCCATCGTTTCACCGAGGCATGCTGGCCAACATGAATGAACTGACTCCGACCTCGTGCGGCAGTTCCCATTGCACAGAAGCCGCCCAGATCCCGAACCGTAGGGCGCGCCAGGGATTGTCTATGTCAGCTTAACCACCGGCAATTTGAAATGTCTGGGTGACGAACAACTGGGACATCGACGCCGCTGCGTTCGGGCAGGCATCCGAACCCCTGAGCACCCGGGGCGCTGGTCAGGGCGTGGTGGTGTTCTACGGCATGGCCAAGCCGGTGAAGACGCCGCTGATCGGGCCGCCACGTCCTGCGCCGTAGCGAAACTGGCGTAGCATCCCCCGAGAAGGATCCCCATGAAATTGTCTGCCGCACTGTTCGCCTTGGTCGTGTGCCTCGCCTCGCCGCCCGTTGCGGCGCAAATATTCTCCTGGGACCCGCTCAAGGACGTCGAGAACGCGCTGCCCGCGGGCGTGCCGAACGAGGCCAAGATCATCCAGGCCCGGCAACAGGTGCGGGAGATGGCGCAGGACTCGCTGGCCACGCTCTACGAAGTCGCACCCACCACGAAGCGCGCCATCGAGAACGCGGCGGGCTACGCCGTGTTCAGCACCTTCGGGCTCAAGCTCTTCTTCGCCGGCGGCACCACGGGCAAAGGCATGGTGGTCAACAACCGCACCCACCGGCAGACGTTCATGAAGATGGTGCAGGTCCAGGGCGGACTGGGCTTCGGCGTGAACCAGAACCGCCTGATCTTCGTCTTCACCAACGAACGCGCGCTGCGCAACTTCATCGATCAGGGCTGGGAGTTCGGTGGCCAGGCCAACCTGTCGGCGATGGCCGGTGGCCAGGGCGCGCAGTTCAGTGGCGCCGCCGCGGTGTCACCGGGTGTCTACCTGTACCAACTCACGAATACGGGGCTTTCCGCCACGATCAGCGTGTCCGGCACGAGGTACTTCAAGGACGCGGATCTCAATTGACGCCCGCTGCGTCGGCTGCAAACCTTCTTCGCCAAATGCCGTCAGGATGCGGCGCCGCAGTTGCCCGAGGGGACTACGCGTCGGCGATTTCGACGATCGTCTCGCCGGCCCGGAGCAGCTCGAGCGCGTCGGCGAAGGTGGCATCGAACAGCCGCATCAGACTGGCATTGGTCGTGTTGCCGCAGGTCGCCCAGACCATCTGCGGAGGAGCGCCATGCCGATGCACGAGTTCGACGAAGTCGCTGTCCTTGGTGACGACGACGGAGGAAGTTTCCTTCGCGTACCGATGGATGCTCCAGGTCGTCAGCATCGCGCAAGCCGAGGTCTCGCACGTGGGTGGCCCGGACTGCGAAACGATCAGTCAGGTATCGCGCCAATCCTGGCGGCAATTGCGCATCGACGATGAAGTTCACGCCACCAGCCGCGCGTGATTGGCGCGTCGTGCCGCGAAGCGCAGGCTGGCCTGAATGTCTTCGGGCTCAAGGTCTGGATAGTCGATCAGTATCTGCTCGCGCGAGACGTTGTTCGCAAGCAGTTCGAGCACGTCCGTCACGCGGATGCGCATGCCCCGGATGCAGGGCTTGCCGCCGCACTTGCCGGGCTCGGTGGTGATGCGTTGCAGGAGACGGTTTTCAGAGTCGGACATGGCATGTCGCCTATGGTGGTGCGCGGTGGTCGATGATAGGGTGATGGGGCAGAGGCCGCCACCGTGGACCGCAATCGACAAGGGGCGCCGAAGTCCGCAAAGTCGGGCACGCCGCTGGGCCACCGTTTCGGGTTCGGCGGTATCAGGGGGCGACAAGGTGCAGGCTGGGAAAGCTAGCGCGAAAGCGCCCGGTGTCGCGCGTCAGCAGGGGCCAGCCTTGCGCCGCCGCGTGCGCGCGCGATGGAAGAAGGCGGGCAGGACCCTGGGCCTTGCTGCCGCCGCGCCTGAGGTACTGCAGGTAGGCCTTTGCCGGCCAGGAAGAGCGCGGGGAGGGCGCCATCTCGTGCAACGCAAGGGCCAGCGTGGGCGAACGCGCCCGATCCAGCGCCTCGAGAAACTGGAGAACGACAAGCGACAGCTCCGCGGATACACCACCGGCTTAGATGCGCGAGTTCCGTGGATCTGGGCCTGCGCACGCGACTGCGGCGGATCGACCAACCGGGTGGGGACCTGCCCCTTGCTGGTCAGAGGTGGTGGGCATGGCGCGCTCCGGGAGTGTTACCGATGCTCGGCAGATCGGCAATACAACTGCTCCTTTCGCATGTTGCCAGCCCAGCCAGAGACAAGACGAGCGCGCAACGCGCCTTGACTACGCTCAAGGCGCGAGGACCGCAAGCTGGCAGGATTGAGAGTTGGAGTTGAAGCCCGTGGTTGGGCTGCACGATTGCCGAAACAACGGAGGAAGTCGAATGAAGTCAAACTCGACGTGCTTTCCGACTTGCTTGCGTACGACGCGGACGGCATCGTCGTTCAAGGGGACCGGAATCGCCTTGGCCTTGGCTTCATCGGGATGAACCCATGCCCGCCCGCGCTCCAGGTCCACCTGGCTCCACAGCAACCGCGTCACGCTGGCTCGCCGAAGGCCGGTTGCCAGTGAGAACTCGGCCATGTCGGCCAGGTGTTCCGGCAACTCCTCCAGCAGCGTTCGCACTTCTTCGTCCGTCAGGTACCGGATCCGTCGGATCGGCTCCCTCACGTAGTACTTGTCCGCAATCAATGCCAATGGCTTGCGACGGCACGCCCGCGCGCGACAATCGCTACGGCATACGGATGACATCGATGATCGACGCCCACCCCCGACAGCCAGGTCCACCAGAAGCTTAGCCCGTCTTTCTCAACTCGCCGTTGCATTCCTGCGAATCGGCCGTTTTGGCTGCGCAAGTGCTTGATCCGTATGGGCCGGCTCGCGCAAACGCTTGTAGTGAAGACTTTGGTCCTTGCGGTCAGTCGGTGCGATTCGTAGAGTGCGCGGCATGTTCCTGCGCTGCACCCGACGCAAGAAGGACGGCAAGGCCCACGAGTACTGGAGCCTGGTGGAGAACCGGCGCGTGCACGACGGGCGCGTGGTGCAGCGGCACGTGCTGTACCTGGGCGAGATCAACGCCAGCCAGCGGGAGGCCTGGCGCAAAACGATCGAGGTGTTCGAGGAGCCGGGCAGCGCCGCCAAGTGGCTTTGTTCCCGGCAGGATCGTGCCGCGCCGACGACGTCGACGCGATCGGCGTGCGCCTGAGCGAGCTGGAGCTGCGCCGCCCCGCCAGTGGGGCGCCTGCTGGCTGGCGCTGCAGCTGTGGCAGCAGCTGGAGCTGGATGGCTTCTGGCGCCAGCGCCTGCGCCCAGCCGCAAAGGGACGCGCGTGGCTGAAGGTGCTCAAGACGCTGGTGGCCTACCGGCTGATCGATCCGGGCAGCGAGTGGCGGCTGCACCGGGAATGGTTCGATGCACAGCGCCATGGCCGATCTGCTGGAGCGGATTCGCGCCTGGCCGAGAAGAACACGCTGTACCGGTGCCTGGACAAGCTGGTGGAGCACAAGGAGGACTGTTCTCGCATCTGGAGCAGCGCTGGGGGGACCTCTTCGGCGCCTGGTTCGACGTGCTGCTCTACGACCTGACCAGCACCTACTTCGAGAGCGAGCCGACCGTGTCCCGAGGGACCAAGCGCCGTTCGGCTACAGCCGCGACAAGCGCGCCGACTGCGTGCAGGTGGTCATTGCGCTGATCGTCACGCCCGAGGGCTTTCCGCTGGGCCTACGAAGTGCTTGCGCGGCAACACGGCCGACAGCACGACGCTGCAGCGACTTCCTGACCAGCATCGAGAAGCAGTACGGCAAGGCCGAGCGCATCTGGGTGATGGACCGCGGCATCCCCACCGAGGACGGCCCTGGCCCAGATGCGCAGCAGCGAGCCGCCGGAGCTACCTGGTGGGCACGCCCAAGGGCCGGCTGACCAAGCTGGAGCAGCCTTCCTGCGACAAGCCCTGGCAGAAGGTGCGCGAGGGCGTCAGGTCAAGCTGCTGGCCGCGAGGAGGACGACTCTACGTGCTGCGCCCAGAGCGACGCGCGCATCGACAAGGAGCGCGGCATGCGCCGGCGCCAGCTCAGCAGCTCGTGGAGCGGCTGCAGGCAATCGCAAGGCCAGGAGCTCACGCGCGACCAGCTGCTGATGAAGCTGGGCGCGGCCCAGCAGGAAGCGCCGGGCGCGCTGGCGGCCTGGTCAAGGTCGTCGACGCCAAGAAAGACGCGCCAGCCGGCGAGCCTTGAGTTCACGCTCGACCGCGAGAAGCTGCGCCAAGTGCGCCGCCGCGAGGGCCGCTACCTGCTGCGCACCAACCTCACGGCCGACGACCCGACCAGCTCTGGACAATTCTACATCCAACTCACCGAAGTCGAGCAGGCCTTCAAGGAACTCAAACGCGATCTGGCGATGCGTCCCATCTACCACCAGAACGAGGAGCGCATCGAGGCGCACATCTTCGTGGCCTTCCTGGCCTACTGCCTGCAGGTGACGCTGAAGGCGCGGCTAAGGCCCTGGCCGGCGGGATCACGCCGCGCGCCGTGCTCGAGAAAGTTCAAGCCGATGCAGATGGTGGACGTGCACTGCCCACCACCGACGGGCGCGAGCTGATCCTGTCGCGCTACACCCAGCCCGAAGCCCGAACATCGCATGCTGCTGGAGCGGATGCGACTTGCGAACTGCCCGAGCAGCCACCGCCGAAGAATCAGCACCGCAGAGTCAACGACTCGCAACGAAGACAGCGAAACCGCCATGTAGTGGAGACCTTCGGGCCTCGCAACAAGTCAAATCAACAACTTAGCGGTTGTCGGCGGCCGACCCCGTTGACGCCAGTTGAGAAAGGAATGCGAAGGGACTTCCCACCTTCGGGCAACGGCGTCGGTGCGCCAAGATTGGTGGTGTTGAAGTCATCAATCTGAAGCCGATGAAAGGGGAAGTCCGTGGAGCAGATTACACGAGGGGAGTCGTTCGCGTAGGGGTGGACCTGGCCAAGCAGGTGATCCAGGTTCATGCTGTCGATCGCGCCGGGCCGCGTGCTGATGGGCCGAGCGCTCGCGCGCGACAAGTTCATGGCCTGGTGCGCCCAGCTGCCCGCTGGCTGTGTCGTGGCCATGGAGTCCTGCTCCAGTGCGCATCACTGGGCGCGCAAGCTGGCGCACTCGGCCTGGAACCGCGGATCATCGCCGCGCAGCTGGTCAGCCCGTACCGCAAGCAGGGCGCCAGCGGCAAGAACGACGCCAACGATGCGGCGGCCATCTGCGAGGCCGCCGCGACCGCAGATGCGCTTCGTGCCGGTCAAGTCGCCGAGCAGCAGAGCATGCTCTGCGTGCACCGGCTGCGCGAGGGCTACAAGGAAGAGCGAACCGCCTGCATCAACCGCATCCGAGGGCTGCTGGCCGAGTTCGGGCTCGTGTTCGCGCAAGAGCCCAGGTGCTCTGCGGCCGTTGACCGAAGTGCTGGAGGATGCGAGCAACGAGATGACGCACTGGCGCGCCTGGCGCTGCAGCGAGCCCAACTGCAGTGGCTCGAACTGGACTGCCACATGGCCTGGTGCGACGAGCGCATCGCCGCGCACGCCAGGGAGCGACGACGTGAGCACGCGGCCACGCTGCTCGGCATCGGCCCCATCACGGCCTCGGCCGTGGTGGCCAGCGTGGCGACTTCAGGCAGTTCAGGAGTGGCGCGCAGTTCGGCGCCTGGCTCGGGCTGATGCCGCGCCAGCACTCCAGCGGTGGCAAGAACAACCTCGGGGGCATCACCAAGCGCGGCGACAAGTACCTGCGCACGCTGCTGATCCAGGGGGCCAAGTCCGCGGTGATGACGGCGCACAAACGCAGGACCGGATCTCGCAGTGGGCGGCCGCGCTGCGCGAGCGCGGGCTGGCAGAAGGCCGTCGTGGCCCTGGCCAACAAGAACGCCCGCATCCTGTGGGCGGTGATGACCCGCGGCGAGCCCTTCGATGCGAACCACGTGAGCGTCAAGCCCGGCGCGCCTGCCAGCGGCAGCCAGGCAGCGTGAGTCACAACATCCAACATGGACAGGCGATAGCGCGAAGATGCAGTGACAGGTCAGACCGGCAGCGGGCAAGCTCGGTAACCCTTGGTCGCGCGATCGTCGATGAGCCAGGATGGAATGGAGCCCTGCTGAGCGGTTCGCATCTGGGCCCGCACCCCATCAGGGTGCAACAAGGCCGTCTGTAGAGGTGCAGTCTGTTCCTCGTTCATGCTCTTCGTCGCCGCCTGCTCTTCAATCACCAACATCATCGGCGTCTCATCGAGAAATACGAATACAGCTTGACAAGGGGGGGAAGTCCCTGTAACGGGTTAGCGGCCCGCATGACGGACGATTTTGCGATCGACGGCCAGGCCCGCGTGCTCGACCCGATCGATCGCATCTCGGAGGTGCTGTTCGGCCTGTTCATGGTGCTCACCTTCACCGGCACGTTGAGCGTACTGGACAGCGGGCGCGACGAGGTGCGCAGCATGCTGATCGCCGCCATCGGCTGCAACATCGCGTGGGGCTTCGTCGACGGCATGATGTACGTGCTGCGCAGCCTGGTCGCCCGTGGGCGCAAGGCCAGAGTGGTGCGGGCCGTGCGCGGTGCCACGAAGCCCGAGCAGGCCCACCGTTTGATCAATGACGAGGTCGGCGGGCTTTCAGCCGCGCTGTCTGCGGCAGAGCTCGAGCGCATGCGGCAATGGATCGTGGCTCAGCCGGTGCATGCCGGTCCGGCCGCACGTGTCACCGCGCAAGACCTGCGCGGCGCCCTGGCCGTGTTCCTGCTGGTCTTCCTGTCGACTTTCCCGGTGGTGCTGCCCTTCGTCCTCATCGCCGATCCGGGCATGGCCAAGCGGGTCTCGGCCGCCGTTGCGATAGCGATGCTGTTCCTGTGCGGACATGCCTGGGGCCGCTACGCCGGCCTGAAGGCCTCGCGCACCGGCCTGGTGATGGTGGGGCTGGGCCTGGGTATCGAATCCATCGTCATCGCGCTCGGCGGCTGACCATTATCGATTGCACCGCCACCCTCTCACCTCACAAAGGACCGGCCACCATGACCGACGAAGCCCAACCCGACCAGGTGCCCTATCGGCAAGCACGCTGGACCAAGCACTTCGACGAGATCGACCGTGAGATCGCATAGCTCGCGTCGGTCTGCAAGGTGCAGATCCTCGACCCCGGCGTGATCGAGCGGGTGCTGCACAAGGACACGCTGGTGTGCGGCACGCAGAACCCTCGCGCCTTCGACAAGCTGCGCCAGTCGCCGATGATGCACTACTCGGTGCGCGACCAGGCCGTGGTGGCGCTGGGCGAACAGGAGACGATGCTCATCATGGCCCGGGTCGTCGAGCGTCTGCGCGCGCGCTACGGCGACCGGCTGGGCGGCCCGGCCACCTGAGCGCAACCCGTACGGGGCGCGGCGTCCAGCGCCTGATAGCGCGCGATCGCCTCGCGTGCGTTGAACAGCAGCCGCTCGCGCCCCAGCCGCTGGTCGAACCCGGCATGGCGCACCATGTCGAGCACTCCGGGGTTCAGTCCCGCCAGCCAGGCGACCGTACCGCGATCGGTGGCACGCTTCTCGCCTTCCATCAGGGCTTGCAGCGCAGAGTATTCAATGTCGGGCACGCGGCTCAGGTCCAGCACCAGCACACGCGGCTGATGCTGCGCGACAAGGGTGCTGATCTGCTCGGTGACGTTCTGCGCATTGACGAAGAACAGCCGCCCTTCCGGCCGCAGGATCAGCAGGCCCTCGAAGGTCTCGTCGTCGGGGTTCTCGGGCGACAGCGGCCGCAGCACGTCGGTGCCGCGCTTGCGGCCGATGATCGACACGCGCGGCTGGGCGGTCTGGGCGGACAGCCCGATCATCGACACGATGATGGCCACCACGATGCCCTTGAGCGTGCCGAACACCAGCACGCCGACACAGGCGATCAGCGCCCAACGGAATTCCATCGTGCGCACGCTGCGGATGGCGCGGAACTCGGCCGGCTGGATCAACCCGATGGAATAGACGATGACGATGGCTGCCAGCGTGGCATGCGGCATCAGTCCCAGCAGCGGCGCCAGCAGAAGCATCGTGGCCAGCGCGGTGCCGGCCGTCACCAGCGAGGCCTTCTGCGACTGCCCGCCCACAGAGCGCACCACCGCCGTCTGCGATGTGCCGCCGCCGGCCGGCATGGCCCCGAGCAGCGCACCCGCGAGATTGCCGGCGCCGGTGGCGACCAGTTCGCGGTTGGCGTTGATCGGCGGGTCGCCCGGGCCGGCGAAGGCACGGCCGGCCGCGATCGTCTCGGTGAAGCTCATCAGCGCAATGCCCAATGCGCCTGGGGCCAGGGCGGTGACCAGCGCAAGGTCCGGCCACGTGAGCGACGGAAAGCCTTGCGGAATCAGGCCCACTGTCGAGACACCGGCGGCCCGCAGGCCGAAGAACCACGATGCGGCAATGCTGCCGCCCACCGCGACGAGCGGCGCCGGCGAATGCGGCCATCGGCGCTCCATGCCGATCAGCAGCGCCAAGGTCGCCAGCGCCACCGCCGCCGTCAGCAGCGACGTGTCGGGCAGGTGGTGCGCGACGCTGAGCAGGTCGCGGAAGAACCCCTGCTTGTCGATATGGATGCCGAAGAGCTTGGGCATCTGATCGAACACGATCACCAGGCCGATGCCGGCCTTGAAGCCTGTGAGCACCGGCGCGGAAATGAAGTTGGCGACAAAGCCCAGGCGCAGCAGGCGGGCTGCGAGCAGCATCGCGCCGACCAGCGCGGCCAGCGTGGACGTGGCGGTGATCAGCTTGCCCGGGTCGCCGTCAGGCACCACCAGCCCCAGCTGCGCGGCGGTCAGGATGGCCAGCGTGGCGGTGGAGCTGACGCTGAGCACGCGCGACGAGCCGAGCAGCGCGTAGACCAGCATCGGCACGAAGGCGGTGTACAGGCCGACCGCGACCGGCAAGCCGGCCACCGTGGCATAGGCCATGGCCTTGGGCAGCACCACTGCGGCGGCGGTCAGGCCGGCGACCACGTCCAGGCGCAGCGCGCTCCCACCCGCCGGGCCCGGCGGGGGTGTCGACGGATGGCTGGTCATGCGCGCCGTTGCGGTGATGGCCCGGTGCGGACTGCCCGCAGCGCCGGGTTGGCCGCGATCAGAAGCGGTCCGTCACGTACCGGAACGGATAGTCCGGACTCTGGTACCGGCCGATCTTGCGCTTGGGCAGCGTCACCTTGTCGGCCGGCACGTCCTTGTACGGCACATGCGCCAGCAGATGGCTGATGACGTTCAGCCGCACACGCTTCTTGTCTTCGGAGCGCGCCACGTACCACGGCGCCCAGGACGAATCGGTGGCGGCAAACATGTCGTCACGGGCTTCGGTGTAGGCGTCCCACTTGTCGAAGGACTTCACATCCATCGGGGACAGCTTCCAGATCTTGCGGCCGTCGTCGATGCGGTCGCGCAGACGCCGCTCCTGCTCCTCGGGGCTGACCTCGAGCCAGACCTTCAGCAGGATGATGCCGGAGTCGACAATCGCGCGTTCCACCAGCGGCACCCCCTGCAGAAAGCGCTTTGCTTCAACTGCCGAGCAAAAACCCATCACGCGCTCGACGCCCGCGCGGTTGTACCAGCTGCGGTCCATGATCACCACCTCGCCCGCCGCCGGCAGGTGCGCCGCGTAGCGCTGGAAGTACATCTGGGTCTTCTCGCGCTCGGTCGGCGCCGGCAGCGCCATCACCCGGAACACGCGCGGGCTCACGCGCTCGGTGATGGCCTTGATGGTGCCGCCCTTGCCGGCGCCGTCGCGGCCTTCAAAAAGGATGCAGACCTTCAGGCCCTTGTGCACCACCCATTGCTGCAGCTTGACCAGCTCGACGTGCAGCTTCTTCAGCTCGCGTGCGTAGTCCTTGTTGGACAGCATTCCGTCACCGGATGCCTCGGCGGCCGGCTCGGCCGCAGTGTCGGGGGACTCGGCGCCGCGCTTGCGGCCCTTGCCCTCGGGCGTGCTCTTCTTGCCCATGTCCTTCTTCGCCATGCTCATCTCCTTGGGTGTGACCGTCACCGAGCGTCGAATCGCATTTTTACCGTGCGTCGCCACATCGCTGGACAATTTTTGGCGCAGATCGGTCATCTGCCGACAATCCGAGCGCCTCAACGGTGTTTCTTTGATGCGCAACAAGTCAGGCTCTGCAGCCTTCTCGGCCTGGCCGCCGAAGGCAATAATCAGGCCCGTTTCACCGCGTTGAATATTGACCTGGACGCCGCAGCAGAGCAGGTGCCTGCCGTCGCTTCGGACCCGAGTACGCGTTTCGTATCCCGCCGCTAGGAGTTTTGATGACCGTATCGCAGTGGTTCCTGAAGGGCGGGTCGCGCACCGTCGCGGCGGCGCTTGCCGGCGCGTGCCTGGCCGTGTCGCTGGCGGCCTGCGATCAGGGCAAGGAGGCCGACAAGACCAAGCCGGCCGCGGCCCCGCCGCCACCGGCCGTCGTTGTCGCCGAGGCCGTGCGCAAGGACGTGCCGATCAACAAGGAGTTCGTGGCGCAGACCGAAGCCCGGGAGACGGTGGAGATCCGCGCCCGCGTGCAGGCTTTTCTCGAAGCGCAGCACTTCACCGAAGGCACGATCGTCAAGAAGAACCAGCTGTTGTTCACGCTGGACAAGCGCGAGTACCAGAACAAGCTGCAACAGGCGAAGGCCGAACTCGACATCGCACTGGCCCGGCTCGGCAAGGCCGAAACCGACGAGCGGCGGCTCAAGCCGCTGGCCGAGCGCCGCGCCGTGCCGCAGCAGGACTACGACAACGCGGCCGCGAACCTGATGGCCGCCCAGGCCAACGTGTCGGCCGCGCGCGCCAACGTCGCTGCCGCCGAGCTGGACCTGAGCTACACCACGATCCGCTCGCCGATCACGGGGCTGATCGGCAAACGTCTGGTGGACCCCGGCAACCTGGTCGGCAAGAGCGAGGCCACCTTGCTCGACACGGTCTCGAGCATCGACCCGATCCGCGTCAACGCCACCGTCAGCGAAGCGGAGTACCTGCGCTTCTTCGCCCACCGCAATGAACAGAGCCTGGGCGCCAGGTCGCTCGAGCTGATCCTCGCCGACGGCAGCGTCTTTCCATCCAAGGGCAAGGTCGTGATCTTCGATCGGGCGGTCGACGCGAAGACCGGCACGATCAATTTCATCGCCGAGTTCCCCAACCCCGAGGGGCAGCTGCGCCCCGGGCAGTTCGGTCGATTGCGCGGTGTGGCCGAGACGGTCAAGGACGCGATCGTGATCCCGAAGCGCGCCGTGCAGGAGATCCAGGGCCTGAAGACCGTGCTCGTCGTCGGCAGCGACAACATGGTCGCGCTGCGCACCATCCAACCCGGCGACACTGTCGGCGACCTGTTGATCGTGCGCGAGGGCCTCGAGCCCGGCCAGCGGGTGGTCGTGGACGGCGTGCAGAAGGCCCGGCCCGGCACCAAGGTCAATCCCGGCATGGCCAGCGCGTCCGCGGCGTCGCAGCCCGTCGCGAAGGCCGGGGAGAAGTAGCCGATGGCCCAATTCTTCATCCGCCGGCCGATCGTCGCGATCGTCATCGCGATCCTGACGGTGATGCTCGGCCTGGTCACGATCAAGGGCCTGTCGATCGAGCAGTACCCGTTCCTGGCGCCGCCGAACATCCGCGTCACCGCGACCTACCCGGGCGCCTCAGCCGAGGCGGTGGAGCAGTCGGTGGCCACGCCGATCGAGCAGGAGGTCAACGGCGTCGACCGGCTGATCTACATGAAGTCGTCGAACACCAGCGACGGGCGCATGCTGCTCGACGTCAACTTCGAGGTCGGCACCGATCAGGACACGGCCAACGTGCTGACGCAAAACCGCGTCTCGGCAGCACAGGCACGCCTGCCGGTCGAAGTCACGCAGCAGGGCGTCACCGTCAAGAAGCAGAGCCCCAGCATCCTGATGGTGATCTCGCTGTACTCGCCGGAGAACGCGTATCAGGACAACTTCCTCATCAACTACGCCGGCATCAACCTGCGCGACCAATTGCTGCGCATTCCGGGCATCGCCCAGGTCGACCTGTTTGGCGGCACCGACTACGGCATGCGCATCTGGTTCAAGCCCGACCGGCTGGCCAAGCTGGGGCTGACCCCGGCCGACGTCATCAACGCCATCAAGGAGCAGAACCTGCAGGCGCCCACCGGCAAGGTCGGCGCCGCGCCGACCCCGCGGGACCAGCAGTTCACCAACACGGTGAGCGCGCAGGGGCGGCTGGTCACGCCGGAAGAGTTCGACAACATCATCGTGCGGCAGAGCGATACCGGCGCGGTGGTGCGCATCAAGGACATCGGCCGCGCCGAACTCGGCTCGCAGGACTACAACGCCTTCGGGCGGCTGAACGGCAAGCCGGCCGGCGCGATGGCGGTGTACCTGCTGCCCGGCGCCAACCAGCTGAAGGCCTCCGAAAGCATCTACGCGACCATGGAGCGGGCCAAGGAGAAGTTCCCGTCCGGCATGGACTACAAGATCGTCTACGACACCACGCCGGCGGTGGAGGCGTCGATCGAAAGCATCGTGCATACCTTCGTCGAGGCGCTGATCCTGGTGACGCTGGTGGTCTTCATCTTCCTGCAGAACATCCGCGCGACGATCATCCCGTTGATCACGATCCCGGTGTCGCTGATCGGCACTTTCATCTTCTTTCCGATGCTCGGCTTTTCGATCAACACGCTGTCGATGTTCGGCCTGGTGCTGGCCATCGGCATCGTGGTCGACGACGCCATCGTCGTGGTCGAGGCGGTGATCCACCACCTCGAGCACGGCATGAGCCCGAAGGAAGCGACGATCCAGGCGATGAAGGAGGTGACGGCGCCGGTGATCGGCATTGCGCTGATCCTGTCGGCGGTGTTCATCCCCGTCGCCCTGCTCGGTGGGCTGGTCGGCAGCATGTACAAGCAGTTCGCGCTGACCATCGCGATCTCGGTGCTGCTGTCGGCCTTCAACGCACTGTCGCTGACGCCTGCGCTGTGTGCGATGTTGCTGAAGCCGCCGAAGCCGATGCGCGGCCCGCTCGGCAGCTTCTTCAAGGGCTTCAACAAGGCCTTCGACTGCGGCACAAGGGTTACGTGAATGTGTCGCGGCTGCTGGTGCGCCGCTCGCTGCTGACCATCGGCATCGTCGTTGCGGTGGCCATCGGGGCCAGCCTGTTCGCGCGCGTGCTGCCGGCCGGCTTCATCCCGGACGAGGACCAGGGCATCTTCGGCGTCAACGTCCAACTGCCCGCCGGGGCGTCGCTCGAGCGCACCAGCGTCGTGCTGAAGAAGATCGAGGACATCCTGGCCAAGACCGACGGCCTCGACTCGTACCAGACCGTCGGCGGCTATGGCGCGGTGACCAACACCTTCCAGCCGAACTACGGCACGGTCTTCGTGCGCATGAAGCCCTGGGGCGAACGCAAGACCGCGGCGCTGCACGTCAACGGCATCATGGGCGGCCTGCGGCCGCAGTTCGCGGCCATCCCCGAGGCGGTCGATCTTCCCCTTCAACATCCCGACACTGTCCGGCTTCGGCGCCGCCTCGGGCTTCAACTTCCTGCTGCAGGACCGCAGCGGCACGCTGTCGATCGCGCAGCTCGGCGAACAGGCGCAGAAGTTCCTTGCCGCCGCGCGCCAGCGGCCCGAGCTGGGCACGGTGTTCACCTCCTTCGACCCGAACTACCCGCAGGTCCGGGTCGATCTGGACCGCGAGAAGGCGCGCACGTTGGGCGTGCCGGTCAACGAGGTCTTCCAGACGCTGGCGACGACGCTGGGCGGCAGCTACGTCAACGACTTCAACCGCTTCGGGCGGCTGTACCGCGTCTACGTGCAGTCCGAAGCGACGCAGCGCCTGAAGGCCGAGGACATCGGCAAGATCTACGTGCGCTCGAAGACCACCGACCAGATGGTGCCGCTCTCGACGCTGGTCACGATCAGCGACGTCGCCGGCGCCGAGCTGACGACACGCTTCAACCTGCTGCGCTCGGTCGAGATCCAGGGCGCGCCGGCGCCGGGCTATACCTCGGGCCAGGCGCTGGCCGCGCTGCAGCAGGTGTTCGCAGAGACCATGCCAGCGGAGATGGGTTTCGCCTTCTCGTCGATGTCGTACCAGGAGAAGATCGCCCCGCCCGCCGGGCCGACCTTCATCATGGCCATCGTCTGCGTGTTCCTGCTGCTGGCGGCGCTGTACGAGAGCTGGCGGCTGCCCTGGGCGGTGCTGCTCGGCTCGCCGCTGGTCGCACTCGGCGCGTTCTTCGGCGTCTGGCTGATGGGCTTCGACAACAACGTCTACGTGCAGATCGGCCTGGTGATGCTGATCGGCCTGGCGGCGAAGAACGCGATCCTGATCGTCGAGTTCGCCAAGGCCAAGCACGAGGAGGGCATGTCGCTCGAAGAGGCGGCGCTGGAGTCGGCGCGGCTGCGCTTCCGGCCGATCCTGATGACGGCGTTCGCCTTCATCCTGGGCGTCGTGCCGCTGATGCTGGCCACCGGCGCCGGCGCCGGCGCGCAGAACGTGATGGGTACCGGGCGTGTTCTGGGGCATGCTGGTCGCCACCGTGCTGGGCGTGTTCATCATTCCCGGCAACTACACCTTCGTCGAAGGCATGGGCCGGCGCAAGAAGGCGGCGGCGGTGCCGCCGCCCGTGCCTGCCGCGCAAGGGGGGCGATTGAGATGAGCCGCCGGGCCGTTCCCAAGTCGAATGCCGCAGTGCGCAGCACGGAGCTTGCCTGATGAGTCGCACACACTTTGCTGCTCGGCGCCCTCGCCAGCCTCGCCGCCGGTTGCACGACGGTGGGCCCCGACTACGCCGGCCCGACCCCGGGCTGCCGACGGCCTATCGCGGCGCCGATGCCTCGCCGGCGGCGCTGGCGACCAGACCTTCGGCGCCCTTCAATGGTGGGGCGTCTTTCCGGACCCGGAGCTGCAGGCCCTTATCCGCACCGCACTGGCGCAGAACTTCGACCTGCGCGTGGCGGTGCAGCGCATCCTGCAGGCACAGAGCCAGGTGACGGTGGCCGGCTCGCGGCCTTACCCGACGGTGGACGGCGTGCCAACGGCCCCTATATGAACTACTCCGGCTCCGACCTGCCGGCCGGCACCCCAGACCGCAGCTTCCAGCCGCAGATCGGCCTGGGCGCCGCCTGGGAGATCGACTTCTGGGGCAAGTTCAAGCGCAATTCCGAATCCGCGTGGGCCGAGTTGCTGGCCGCCGAAGACGCGCGCTACGTGGTGATGGCCACGCTGGTCTCGGACGTCGGCCGCGCCTACCTCACCTGCGTGCGCTCGACCTGACGCTGGAGGTTTCCAGGCGCACGGTCGATTCGCGCACGCAGTCGGTCGACCTGGTGCAGGCGCGGCTCGACGGCGGCGTCGCCGGCATTCTCGACCTGCGCCAGGCCGAGACGCTGTACTACGGCGCGACCAAGACCATCCCCGAGCTCCAGCGCCAGATCGAGGAGACCGAGAACCTCATCAACGTGCTGCTTGGCCGCAACCCGGGGCCGATCCCGCGCGGCCGGCCGCTGAATCAGCAGGTCGCCGCGCCGAGCCTGCCGCCGGGGCTGCCGCTGGAGCTGCTGACGCGACGGCCGGACATCCGTCGGGCCGAGCAGCGCCTGGTGTCGGCGAACGCGCAGATCGGTGTCGCCAAGGCCGATCTCTATCCGCGGGTGACGATTGCCGGTTTCGGCGGGGCGGGCAATGCGACGGTCAACGGCACGAGCTTCGGGCCCTACTGGATCCTCAGCGTGCTGCCCGAGATCAGCGTGCCGGTGTTCAACATGGGGCGCCTGCAGGCGAACGTGGAGTTCAACGAGGCCCAGGCGAAACGTCGCCGGCCTGAACTACCAGCAGACGCTGCGCCAGGCCCTGCGCGAAGTCTCGGACGCGCTGGTGTCGGTGCGCAAGCGGCAGGATTTCCGGCGCAACAGGAACTGCTGGTCAAGGCGCTGTCGGATGCGAGCGAGGTCGCGAAACTGCGCTACTCGGGCGGCGTGTCCAGCTACCTGGAGGTGCTGGACACCGAGCGCCAGTACTTCGATGCCGAGGTCCAACTGGTGCAGGCCAAGCGCGAC
>CAWIOH010000028.1:0-13690 GCA_963837675.1 uncultured beta proteobacterium
GGTCATTGCGTTCATGGGTGCCCGCGGAGTGTTTCTGATGGACCCAGAGGGTGGTGACGTGGCATTTGTGGGGCGGGACGACAAGCCGTTGCTCCGGTGGGAGCCTCATCAGAATTGGGACTGGCCGCTGCAGGTCGGAAAGACGTTCACGCGCGACTACCGGCTGATCGTTGGAGCTGACCGAACCATTCCCTACACGCGAAGCTGCGCGGAGAAGTCTGTCGAAGACGTCAGCGTGCCAGCGGGCACATTCAAGGCGTGGAAGGTGGAATGTTCCAACACGCCAGGTGTGGAAGATGCACTTTGGTTCAGCCCGGAGCTTGGGATCTTCGTGAAGTCAAGCAGCAAGCGCTCGGCAGCCAATCCCTTTGGCGAAGGGACACAGGAGATGGAGCTGGTTTCGCAGACTGTCAAGAAGTAGCAACTCGACTGCGGCGACGTAGATCGACTGTCAGCCGTCGCCGCAATTCGAACGACAGAAAACGCTGCTTTGCCGCCCGCCAGTTCATTGGACCGCATGACAGCAAGGCGCCGACAGCCGATGCCGACTTCCACACCTTTGATCGCGACTCGGTATCAGGCCGTTTCCGGCACCAGGAAGTCGTGGCTGATCCGCCGCCGAGGTCGTTGACCCGGTCGAGGAACTGCGTCAGGAAGGCGTGCAGCCCGGTCGCGAGGATCTCGTCGATGCGGCCGTACTGCAGGTCGGCCGCAGCTTCCGGCGCGGCGCAGGGTCTCGCCGCTGACTGCTCGTTGGCGACCATTTCAGGTTGGCCACCACCTCGTTCAGGCAGGCTGCCAGCGAGCGCGGCATGTCCGGGCGCAGGATCAGCAGTTCGGCCACGCGCTCGGGCGTGATGACGTCGCGGTAGACCTTGCGGTAGACCTCGAAGCCGGAGACGCAGCGCAGGATCGCCGCTCCAGTGGTAGAAGTCGATATTCGGGTCCGTTCCGCTCGGCTCTGGCTCGCGACGCGCCGAAGAATCGCTGTTGACGGCGTGGAACTTCACGTCGAGCAGCCGCGCGGTGTTGTCGGCCGCTCGAGGAAGGTGCCCATGCGAAAGAAGTGAAGGCCTCGTCCTGCAGCATCGTGCCGAGCGTCACGCCGCGCGACAGGTGCGAGCGGAACTTGACCCATTCGAAGGACGCGCTCGGGTCGCGCTCGAAGTCGCCGGCGCGCAGCATGCGCTTGACCTCCAGCCAGGTCGGGTTCTGCGTCTCCCACACCTCGGTGGTCAGCGTGCCGCGCACGGCGCGCGCGTTTTCGCGCGCCGCCTTCAGGCAGGCAGGATCGACGACGGGTTGCGCGTCCTTGACCATGAAATCCATCACCTCGCGCGCGGCATGATCTCACCGTGCTTCTCGCGGTAAGCGCGGTCAGCTCGCTGATGGACAGCAGGCCCTGCCAGCCCTGCTTGGCGGCTTCGGCCGACTGCGGCAGCAGCGAGGTCTGGTAGTTGACATCGAGCATGCGCGCGGTGTTTTCGGCGCGCTCGGTGTAGCGCGACATCCAGTACAGGTGGTCGGCGGTGCGTGAAAGCATGCTCAGCTCCTTACGCCTCGAGGACCCAGGTGTCCTTGGTGCCGCCGCCCTGCGACGAATTGACCACCAGCGAGCCTTCCTTCAGCGCCACGCGGGTCAGGCCGCCCGGCACCATCTGCACTTCCTTGCCCGACAGCACGAAGGGTCGCAGGTCGATGTGGCGCGGCGCGATGCCGGCACTCGACGAAGGTCGGGCAGGTCGACAGGCTCAGCGTCGGCTGGGCGATGTAGCCGTCGGGCTTGGCCATCACGCGCCTTGCGGAAATCCTCGATCTCGGCCTTCGTGGCGGCCGGGCCGATCAGCATGCCGTAGCCGCCGGCGCCGTGCACTTCCTTGACCACCAGGTCCTCCATGTTGGCCAGCATGTATTCCAGGTCGTCCGGGTTGCGGCACATGTAGGTCGGCACGTTGTTCAGGATCGGCTTCTCGCCCAGGTAGAACTCGATCATCTTCGGCACGTAGGGGTAGATCGACTTGTCGTCGGCCACGCCGGTGCCGATCGCGTTGCCAGCGCCACGTTGCCGGCGCGGTAGGCCTGCATCAGCCCGGCGCAGCCGAGCGTGGAGTCGGGGCGGAACACCTCGGGATCGAGGAAGTCGTCGTCGACGCGGCGGTAGATCACGTCGACCCGCTTGCGGCCCCGCGTGGTGCGCATGTAGACGAAGTCGTCCTTGACGAACAGGTCCTGCCCTTCGACCAGTTCGATGCCCATCTGCTGCGCCAGGAAGGCGTGCTCGAAGTAGGCGCTGTTGTACATGCCGGGCGTGAGCACGACCACGGTCGGGTCGGTGACCGCGGCCGGCGCCGCCGCGCGCAGGGTTTCGAGCAGCAGGTCGGGGTAGTGCGCGACCGGCGCGACGCGGTGCTGGCTGAACAGCTCGGGAAAGAGCCGCATCATCATCTTGCGGTTTTCGAGCATGTAGCTCACGCCGCTGGGCACGCGCAGGTTGTCCTCGAGCACGTAGTACTGCCGTGCCGTCGGCGTCCGGGGCGCGCACGATGTCGACGCCGGAGATGTGCGAGTAGATGCCGCCGGGCACGTCCACGCCCGTCATCTCGGGCGCGGTACTGCGCGTTGTTCAGGATCTGCTCGGCCGGCACGAGCCGGCCTTGAGGATTTCCTGCTCGTGATAGACATCGTGCAGGAAGCGGTTGAGCGCGTTGACGCGCTGCACCAGGCCCTTTTCCATCTCGCGCCACTCGTGCGCGGGAATGATGCGCGGGATCAGGTCGAAGGGAATCAGCCGCTCGGTGCCCGCGCCGTCCTCGTCCTTCGCCCCATACACCGCGAAGGTGATGCCGACGCGGCGGAAGATCATCTCGGCTTCGGCGCGCCGGTCGATCATCAGGTCGTGGGGCTGGGTCTGGAGCCATGCCTGGTAGGCACGGTAGTGTTCGCGGGTCTCGGTGTCACTGACGGACATCTCGTCAAAACGACGCTGCATGCCATGGCTCCTTGTTTGCGTCGACTTTAGCAACAATCAGGCCCATGCCCGGTGAGCGGATGCACCAACGCGGCGCACGGTTGCGCACCCCGCCGAGCAGCCGATTCACCAAAGCAGGGCGGCGCCGTGGCGATCAAAGCGGCGGCTCCAGCGCGGCGGCCGGGCGCTCGAACCGCACCCATATCCGCGCTTGTTGCAGCGCACGGTTGCCCAGCGCCCGTGGCCCTAAACTGGCGTCTGTGCCAAGTCACGCAGCCCCACCGGGCTGGAATCGGAGGTCTTTCATGAACACCACCACGCGAACCGAATCGGCCCATGTCGGCGCCGCCACGAGAGCGCCGGACACGGCGCGGAACAACGCGCAAATCGATGCGCGCCGCGTGGCCGCCACACCGCGTGGCGTGGGTATCGGCTTTTCGATCTACGCCGACCGCGCGCTCAACGCCGAGCTGTGGGACGTGGAGGGCAAGCGCTACATCGACTTCGGCTCGGGCATCGCGGTGCTCAACACCGGTCACCGCCATCCGCGCGTCGTCAAGGCGATGCAGCAGCAGCTCGAACACTTCACGCACACCGCCTACCAGGTGGTGCCCTACGAGAGCGTGGTCTCGCTGGCCGAGCGCATCAACGCCGCCACACCCGGCAGCCACGCCAAGAAGACCGCCTTCTTCACCACCGGCGCCGAAGCGGTGGAAAACGCCATCAAGATCGCGCGCTGCGCCACCGGCCGACCGGGGGTGGTCGCGCTCAGCGGCGCCTTCCACGGCCGCACCTACATGGGCCTGGCGCTGACCGGCAAGGTCGCGCCGTACAAGATCGGCTTCGGGCCCTTCCCCGCCGGCATCTACCACGTGCCCGCGCCGATGGCGCTGCACGGCGTGTCGGTCGACGATTCGCTGCGTGCGCTGCAGCAGCTGTTCATGGCCGACATCGAGGCGACGCAGGTGGCGGCGATCATCGTCGAGCCGGTGCAGGGCGAAGGCGGTTTCTACGTCATGCCGCCGCAATTCCTGAAGGCGCTGCGCAAGCTGTGCGACGAGCACGGCATCGTGCTCATCGCCGACGAGATCCAGACCGGCTTTGCGCGCACCGGCAGGATGTTCGCGGTGGAACACAGCGATGTCGTGCCCGACCTGATGACATTGGCCAAGAGCCTGTCCGGCGGCATGCCGCTGTCAGCCGTCAGCGGCAAGGCCGAGCTGATGGACGCGCCCGCCCCCGGCGGCCTGGGCGGCACCTATGCGGCCAACGCCATGGCCATCGCCTCGGCGCATGCGGTGCTCGACGTCATCGACGACGAGAAGCTGTGCGCGCGTGCCGCGGCTCTGGGCCAGCGTCTCACGACCCAGCTGCAGACGCATCGCGCCAACGACCCCGGCATCGCCGAGGTGCGCGGGCTGGGCTCGATGGTGGCGGTGGAATTCGCCAGACCCGACGGCACGCCCGATGCCGATCGCGTCAAAGCGATCCTGCAGCGCGCGCAAAAGGCGGGGCTGCTGCTGCTGAGCTGCGGCGTGCATGGCAACGTCGTTCGCTTCCTCTACCCATTGACGATCGAGGACAAGGTGTTCGAAGAGGGCCTGGCCATGCTGGCCGAGGCGATGAAAGCCTGAAAGGAAACCACGACATGCTCAAGCTGAAGGATCCGAGCCTGTTCAAGCAGCAGGTGCTGGTGGCCGGTGAATGGACCGACGCCGACGACGCCAAGACCGTGGCCGTGACCAACCCGGCGAATGGCGAAATCCTCGGCACCGTGCCGATGTGCGGCGCGGCCGAGACCGAGCGCGCCATTGCCGCCGCCGACGTGGCGCAGCGCGCCTGGAGCCGGCTGCCGGCCAAGGAGCGCAGTGCCGTGCTGCGCAAGTTGAATGACCTGATGCTGGCCAACGCCGACGACCTGGCGCTGATCATGACCAGCGAGCAAGGCAAGCCGCTGGCCGAAGCCAAGGGCGAGATCGCCTATGCGGCATCGTTCATCGAATGGTTCGCCGAAGAGGCGCGACGCGTCTATGGCGACACCATCCCCGCGGCGCAGGGCGACAAGCGCATCCTCACGCTGAAGCAGCCGGTGGGCACCACCGCGGCGATCACGCCGTGGAACTTCCCGACGGCGATGCTGACGCGCAAGGCCGGCCCGGCGCTGGCGGCGGGCTGCTCGATGGTCGTCAAGCCGGCGACGCAGACGCCGTTTTCCGCGCTGGCATTCGCTGAACTGGCGATACGCGCCGGCCTGCCCAAGGGCTTGCTGTCGGTGCTGACCGGATCGGCCGCCCGGATTGGCGGTGAGATGACGCGCAACCCGCTGGTGCGCAAGCTCAGCTTCACCGGCTCCACCGAAGTCGGCCGCACGCTGATGCGCCAGAGCGCCGACACCATCAAGAAGCTGTCGCTCGAACTCGGCGGCAACGCGCCCTTCATCGTCTTCGACGACGCCGACCTGGACGCCGCCGTCGAAGGCGCGATGATCAGCAAGTACCGCAACACCGGACAGACCTGCGTGTGTGCCAACCGCATCTACGTGCAAAAGGGCGTGCTCGCGGCCTTCAATCGCAAGCTGGTGGCCAAGGTCAAGGCGTTGAAGGTGGGGCCCGGCACCGAAGCCGGCGTGACGCAGGGCCCGCTGATCGACGACAAGGCGGTGGCCAAGATCGAGGAGCACATCGCCGACGCCCGCGCCAAGGGCGGCGAGGTGCTGACCGGCGGCAAGCGCCACCCGCTCGGCGGGCAGTTCTTCGAGCCGACGGTCATCAGCGGTGCCACTGCCGACATGCTGGTGGCACGCGAAGAGACCTTCGGCCCGCTGGCACCGGTCTTCGCCTTCGACACCGAGGATGAAGTCATCACGGCAGCCAACGACACCGAATTCGGCCTGGCGGCGTACTTCTACAGCCGCGACATCGGCCGCGTGATGCGTGTGGCCGAGCGACTGGAGTCCGGCATCGTCGGCGTCAACACCGGCTTGATCTCCACCGCGGAAGCCCCGTTCGGCGGCGTCAAGCAATCCGGGCTGGGACGTGAAGGCTCGAAGTACGGTCTCGACGACTTCCTCGAGATCAAGTACGTCTGCCTGGGCGGGATTTGACACTGGCCGAGCGCCGGGCCGTGGGAACGCCTGGCGCTGTTCTTTGACCTGGCGCCGCTCGGCCACCGCCACGAGCCAAGAGCCTTGAGGCGAACGGCCACGCGGTCGGGCGCGGCGCGCCCTGACTGAAGGCCCATGCCGTAGGCTGAGTCCGACAAGCCGTCGCGGCGTGGGACTGCACCGCCGCCCGCACGCCGGGCGCCCAATGGATGGCGGGTCGGCAAACACGGCTCGATGTCCCAAATCAACTCTCGGAGCAAACAGCATGAACAAGGATCAAGTCAAGGGCACCGTCAAGGAAGCAGCCGGCAAGGTACAGGAGAAGACTGGCAAGCTGATCGACAGCCCCGAACAGCAAGTCAAGGGGATCAACAAGCAAGTCGAAGGCAAGGTGCAGAAGAACTACGGCGACGCCAAGGAGGTGGTGAAGGATCAGATCGACAAGGCCTGATCCTCGGCGAGCATGGCGCGTCGTGGTTGCGGCGCGGTCGGTGTGACCATCCGACCGGCGCATTCACCGCGACGCGACCCTGCCAGAGGCGTGCCACAGGCCGCAGGCGTGCGTGCAACCTGAGGCTCGATCATCCGCCGCGCCTCCATCACCACCGCGAAGTCGTCCATCGGCATATCCGCAAGCGGCTGGCCACCCAGTTCGGTGGGCACGGCCTGGCTGATCACGAAGACGCCGCCGGAAGAGCCTGGCCGCACTTTCACGACAGCTGCAGCTTGAGCGCCTCGCTCAGCGTCGGGCGACCGTCGTTCAACTGCGTGCTGTTCTGCTCGCGGGGGCAGGCGCTCACCGACCTTGAGGTCACCGGGTGAAAGACGTCGCGAGAGGCATGGCACATGACAAAGCACGCCCGGCAATGAAGTGGCGGATGCGAGCCGCGGCGGCATGGCGCCCGAGCGCCATTACCCGACCGCCGTGAGCGAGGCCCTCAGGACCATCCACCCCAGTGCCCCCGCGGAAACGACGTAGAGAGCGAAGCGCAGCGGAATGACATTGCACGTGCAATGCACCGCGCTGTGCAAGGCCCGGAACACGAAGAAGGACCAGGCCGCTGCCACGTAGCCCATGTCGACCTGTTGCGTCGCATGCAGGTAGAGAACCGTGGCATAGAAGAGCGTGGGCAGCTCGCACAGGTTCTTCAGGTTGTCGGACGGATTGGACACCTGCGGCGGCGAAACCCGCGCCAGCTCGGGCGGCGTCATCAGCTTCGGATCCAACCCGTTGGCGAAGATGAAGGACAGTCTGCGGGCATACATGTAGACCCACACCACCAGGGTCAACAGCAGAGTCGCAACGAATGGCCGAAAGATGATCGTCTGGTCCATGCATCCAAGCTTTCAGCCGCGCCGGGGAAGCTCGGCATCGCGGCATTGTCGTGCCACGCTGCAGGCGGCGGCCCCGCGCGGCCGGCCTCGCGCAGGGCGGCGCCACATGGCGTCAGACGCAAGGTCCGAATGCAGACGCTGCGCCTTCCGCCGCGTTGGGTGAATGACAATCTTCTGGGCTCGCACCCGAACAGGTTTCATTCGAACCCCACGAAAGGAAGGCAGCAACATGGACAGCAACACCCTCGACGCATCGATGAATGGCATCCATTCGGTCTGGGGACCGCTCAGCACCGAAGTGGTCGCAGGTCGTCGCAGGCACTTGGAGGACCCAGGTAGCGGTCGCTGAACAATGCCTGCGCGCGCACTTCCGGGCCGATGGCCTTGTCGACGACGCCTGTTTCCAGATCGACGGTCCCGTCCCGCAGCGGCCCGCTTTCCTTGTCGAGCTTGTGCAGGAAGTGCAGGCGCGCACCGGGCGCCTCCTCGGCCAGGCGAGCCAGGAGCCGGGCGCCGAAGTTCTCCACGAAGCCTTCACTGGCACGCAGGGTGAACGTTCGATCGAGTTGCGCGAGGTCGAGCTTGTTGGCGGGGCGCAGCGCCGCTTGCGTCATGCACGAGTTGCGTGATGGAATCGCGAAGCTCGAGCGCGCGGGGCGAAGCCACCATGCCGCGACCCGCCCTCACCAGCAGCGGATCGCCGGTCGCCTCGCGCAATCGCGCCAAGGCGCGACTCATCGCCGACGGCTCAGGCGCAACCGCCGTGCGGCGCGCGCGACGTTGCCTTCGGCGAGCAGCACGTCGAGGGTGAACAGCAGGTTGAGATCGAGTCTGGACATGAGGTCGCTTCAAGCTTGGCGGTCCCGACATGGCGCGCCATGCATGAACCGAATGCAAATCATGCGCCTTCCGCCCCGCGGGCCGACGCACTACGCTCGTTGCCGCTGACGCAATGACCTTGAGGAGCTGCCGATGGAAGCCTGCATGACCCTCCGTTTCGTCTATCGGCTGGCCGGTTCGGCCATGCTCTGGTTTGCCACCGGTTTGCTGTCGTCGGTGCTGGCGGCGGAGCCCCTGGCCGCTGGCTTCGAGAGCCTGCAGGCCGCCGACGGCACGGAAACACCGCTGCAGGTGACGGTCTGGTATCCCACCGAGGCGGTGGCCCAGGAGGTCGATCTCGGGCCCTTCACGCTCCGCATTGCCCGTGGCGGCGCCATCGCGGGCCGGGGACTGCCGCTGATCGTGATGTCGCACGGCAACGGCGGCTCTTCTCTCGGGCACCACGACACCGCGGTTGCCTTGGCTCAGGCGGGTTTTGTCGTGGCTGCGGTCACGCACACCGGCGACAACCACGCCGACCACGGCCGAGAGGCTTCGATGACGGATCGCCCGCGCCATATCAGCCGCGTGATCGACCACATGCTGACGAAGTGGCCCGGCCGAGACCACATCGATGCTGCACGCATCGGCGTGTTCGGCTTCTCATCGGGTGGCTTCACCGCATTGGTGTTGGCAGGTGGTGTCGCCGATCTGGGACGTGTCGCCCCTCATTGCCAGCGACACCCTGGTGACTACGCCTGCCAGTTGATTGCGCGGCACTCCACCGACAACGCAAGCGTGGGGACCGCAGCGGTCGTGGCCGGCCGTGACGCACGTGTGCGCGCGGCCGTGGTGGTGGCGCCGGCGCTCGGGTTCAGCTTCACCGAGGCGTCGCTCGCGGCCGTCTCCGTGCCCATCCAGCTCTGGCGCGCGGCAGATGACCTGGTGCTGCCGCACCCGTGGTATGCCGAAGCCGTGCGCGCGGCGCTGCCCGGTCCGCTGGACTACCGTGAGGTGCCCGAGGCGGGACATTTCGACTTCCTGGCGCCCTGCACGCCGCGTTTTGCCGCGACAGCGCCGCCGTTGTGCATCAGTCAGCCCGGCTTCGACAGGGCGGCCTTTCACCGCGAGTTCAACGCGGCGGTCCTGGGTTTCTTCACGGTGGCGCTGCAGCCCTGAGCCCGTGTGCCCTACTCAAGGTCGAGCTCGGGGTAGCGGCGGAACAGGCCTTGCTCGTTGAACGGCACGCGCCGTCGACTGCGCAGGTAGGCAGCCATCTTGGGCATGCCGGCAACGCGCTCGTGCAGCGCCACGACCGCTGGCGTCGTCGCCAAGCTCCTGGCCGCCGCCCTTGGAAACGCATAGCGCAGGCCCTCGACCAGCTGGAACAGCGAGAGATCAGCATAGCTCAAGCGGTCGCCCACGAGGTGCCGCGGTCCCGCCGGGTTGTGCACGACGATGCGCTCGAACCACTGCAGGTACTTCGGCATGCGAGTGCTGCAGAATTCCTTGGCACGGCGCAGCGCCTCGGGCTTCTGCTCTTCGTAGTAGAGGCCGGCGCCCACCGGGTGATGCGTGTCGTGCGCCTCGGCCACCATGTCGGCGATGGTGAGCTGGATCTGCTGCGTCCAGACGCGCGCTGGCTCATCCCGCGCCACGAGCCCGAGCGCTGGCGCGAGGTACTGCAGGATCAACGCCGTCTGGGCCACCAACACCGCACCGTCCCGCAGAAACGGCGGCGCAAACGGCGGTTGGGCGAGTGTCTCGTCGCGCATCCTTCGCAGCAACGCCGATTCACCCTCAGCGCCGTCCGCTGCGTCGCGAGCGACATCGACGTACGCGGCGCCGGCCGCTTCCAGTGCCAGGCGCACGAATTCGCCGCGACCCTGGATCGTCGGCCAGTAGTGCAGTTCATAGGGCATGTGCGCGACTGTAGCGCGCGGTCCGAAGCGAGGTCGTGCCGGCCTTCAGCTGGCGCTACGCCCTATCATCGGCCGGCCATGCACGCATTGCTGCGCTTCGCGCGCATCATCGACCGCATCAACCGCTTCGTCGGCCGCGCGATGATCTGGCCGTTGCTCGCCTCGGTGCTGATCAGCGCCGGCAACGCCTTCTCGCGCAAGTTCTTCAGCCTGAGCTCGAACGCCTGGATCGAGATCCAGTGGCACCTCTTCGCCGTCGCCTTCCTGTGCTGCGCCGGATACGTGCTGCTGGTCGACGAGCACGTGCGCGTCGACGCGCTGTCGCGCCACTGGTCGTCGCGCACACGGGCAATGGTCGATGCCGTGGTGCTGGCGCTGGTGGCATTGCCGATGACCGCGTTGTTCGGCATCTTCGGCTGGGCCCTGTTTGTCCGCGCCTTGGACACCGGCGAGGGCTCGTTCAACGCCGGCGGCTTGCTGGTCTGGCCGATCTATCTGTGCATGCCGCTGGGCATGGCACTGCTCGGGCTGCAGGCGTTGAGCGAGCTGGTCCGCCGCATCGCCTTCCTGCGGGGCGGGCTGGACAGGCCCGTGTTGACCGAGGCCGACCTGCCGCCATTCCCGCGTCCAGGCCGCGACAAAGTCCGATGACCGTCTGGCTCGCGGCCCACCTGGCGCCGTTGATGTTCGTGCTGCTGGTGCCGCTGCTGCTGTGCGGCGTGCCGGTGGTGTTCGCGCTGGCGGCGTGCGGCCTGCTGTTCGCGGTGATCGGCATCGAACTCGGCGTCATGCCGGCGGCCTTGCTGCAGGCGCTGCCGCTGCGGCTGATCGGCATCATGGGCAACGACATGCTGCTGGCGATTCCGTACTTCACGCTGATGGGTCTGGTGCTGGACCGCTGCGGCCTGGCGCGCGACCTGCTGGAAACCATCGGCCAGGTGTTCGGCCCGCTGCGCGGCGGGTTGGCCGTGGCGGTGGTGCTGGTCGGTGCGCTGCTCGGTGCGACCACCGGCGTCATCGCCGCGTCGGTGATCTCGATGGGCTTGATCTCGCTGCCGCTGATGCTGCGCCACGGCTATGACCCGCGCGCCGCCGCCGGGGTGATCGCGGCGTCGGGCAGCCTGACGCAGATCGTGCCGCCGTCGCTGGTGCTGATCGTGCTGGCCGACCAGCTGAACCGCAGCGTCGGCGCGATGTATGCCGCCGCGCTGGTGCCGGCGGCAATGGTCATCGGTGGCTACCTGCTGCTGGTGGCGCTGTGGGCCTGGCGCTGGCCGGCCGCGATGCCGGCGCTGCCCGCGCAGGCGCTCGCGGCGCGCGAGCGCGGCGGCGCCAGCGGTCTGCGCTCATTGGCGGTGCTGATGCTGCTCGGCGCCGCGGCCAGTGCATTGTTCATGCCGTTCTATCCCCGCCTGCTGATGCGCATCGGGCGCAACCTGCTGGCGCCGCCCGCCGACGAACGGGTCATCGTCGGCCTGGCGGCGTGCGTGTTCTTCGCCTACCTGCTGGCGCTGGCCGACAAGGTGCTGCGGCTGGATTGGCTCTCGGTGCTCGCACGGCGTGTGGCCTTCGTGCTGATCCCGCCGCTGATCCTGATCTTTCTGGTGCTGGGCACGATCTACCTGGGCCTGGCCACGCCCACCGAAGGCGGCGCCATCGGCGCACTCGGCGCGTTGGCGATGGCCGCTGCGCGCGGCCGCCTGCAGCCGCCGCTGCTGCTCGAGGCCGCACTGACCACGCTGAAGCTGAGCTGCTTCGTCATCTTCATCCTGGTCGGCTCGACGGTCTTCACCCACACCTTCAACAGCCTGGAAGGCACGCGCTGGATCGCCAGCCTGTTTCGCGAGCTGCCCGGTGGCGCGACCAGCCTGCTGATCGTCGTCAGCGCCCTGGTCTTCGTGCTCGGCTTCTTCCTCGATTTCTTCGAGATCGCGTTCATCCTGGTGCCGCTGCTTGCGCCGGTGGCCGAAGCGCTGGGTATCGACCTGATCTGGTTCGGCGTGTTGCTGAGCGTGAACCTGCAGACCTCGTTCCTGACGCCGCCCTTCGGCTATGCCTTGTTTTTCCTGCGCGGTGCGGCGCCGGCCGAAGACCGCATCGACGCCGCCACCGGCCGGCGGGTCTTGGGCCTGAGCACCCGCGACATCTATGTCGGCGTGCTGCCTTTCGTCGCGGTGCAGGTGCTGGTGATGGCGTTGATGATCGCGTTTCCGCACCTGGTGCAGATCGACGACGGCCGCAGCGCGCGGCTCAGCGACGAGGCGGCGCTGCAACTGCTGGACAGCCACCGCGGGCCGGCGCAGGCGGGCGGCTATCGATAGGCGCGGCGCGGTTGCCCGATCAGGCCAAGGCAGACGGCGCGTCTTCGACGCGCCGCGTGTCCACGCTGACCTCCAGCACATGCTCGCCGCCGCCGCGGATCACGCCGCGCAGCGGCGTCACGTCGCCATAGTCGCGGCCCCGCGCCAGGCGCACATGGCTGGCCGCGGGCACCCGATTGTTGGTCGGGTCCAGGTCGAGCCAGCCCTCGGCGGCGCCGGGCGTGCCCGGGCAATACAGCTGCAGCCAGGCGTGCGAGGCGTCGGCGCCCTGCAGCGCGGGCTGGCCCGCGGGTGGCTTCGTCAGCAGGTAGCCGCTGACATAGCGCGCCGGCAGGCCCAGCATGCGCAGCATGCCGATCATCAGGTGCGCGAAATCCTGGCACACCCCGCTGCGCTGCTCGAAAGCCTGCAGCAGCGGCGTATCGACCTCGGTGCTGGCGCTGTGAAAGGCGAAGTCCTCGTGCAGCCGCCGCATCAGGTCGAGCCCACCCTGCGCCACCGGCAGGCCCGCCGGAAAGCTGGCCGCGGCGTAGTCGCGCAGCGGCGCCAGCCGCGGCACGTAGGGCGAGGGCTGCACGAATTCCACCGCGGCGTCATAGCGCGCACCGGCTTCGTAGCGCAGCGCGGCGGCCACCGCCTGCCATGGCGGGCCCTGGTCCGGCCGCAGCGCTGCGACGGCGTCGTCCAGCGCAACGCGGCTGAAGGCCCGTACCGTCAGCGCCTGGTGCGGCTGCGTCAGGCCGAAATGGACGCAGCGGTTGCCGTAGGCGTCGATCTCGTGCGTCAGCTGCGCCGGCGGCGGATCGATGTGCAGCTCGTGCGCCAGCAGCTGCTGGCGGGCATCGTTCATCGGCGCCAGATAGGCCACATGCTGCGCCTGCGCCACCGGCGCGGCGTAGCGGTAGCGCGTCTGGTGGTTGACTTCGAGCACCGTCATGGCCACGGTCACACCCGCTGCAGCGCGTCGCCGGTCGACGCGTGAGCGAAGAAGCGGTGACCCAGCTCGTCGGCGAGCGCCAGGCCACTGTGGCGCAGCCCGCCACTGACCTCGCCCAATAGCTGCTGCAGCCGGGCTTCGTCGGCGCCGCGCAGCTGCGCCAGCTGCACACCGGCGCCTTCGGGCGGCAGGTGGTCCAGCAAGGCCTGGGTGGAAGCCTCGTCACCCGGCAGCTTGCGCAGCTCGGTGCGCAGCCTGCGCAGCACGCCGGCCAGCGCGCGCGGG
>CAWIOH010000029.1:0-102519 GCA_963837675.1 uncultured beta proteobacterium
CGGATCGAATGTGCACCGTAGGCCGATGGATCCAGCCCAAGTTCCTCGACCCATCCTTCCAGGATCCTGGCGTACTGCCGGGCGCCAAGGTGTGGGGAGTCGTGAATGCGGCTCGGGAACAGGAAGTCGTCGGATCGCAGTCCGGCCTGCTTGATCCACTTCTGGACTGCGTCGCGTGTCGGCGGCGTGATCTCGAACTGCACGGGACGCTGCGTCTTCTGCTGCATGACAATCGCTCGCAAGGCGACCTGGTCTCCGTGGCAGATGTGGCGCACCCTGAGTTTGACGAGGTCGCAGCCCCTGAGCTTGCTGTCTATACCGAGATCGAACAGCGCCAGTTCGCGAACGCGCTTCGCCATTTGCAGGCGAACTCGAAGTGCCCAGATGTCCTTGAGTTTGAACGGCGCCTTCTGGCCGACGATCTTGCCCTTGTTCCAAGGCTCGCGATGACCTGCGGTTGCGTTGGTTTGCATGGCGGGCTCCAGGTCCAGTTGAGGGGAAATGAACATTCGACTGAACACTCCCGTGGAGAATCCCAGTCCTGAAGCAGGACCCAAACTAGGGCTGGAGTTAACCGCCTGGACGCTGTAGAAGGCTCAACCATGCGGCCCACCGGATCGGCCGCAGGAGAGTCCGAATGCCTCACCCCTTCGACCCTGGCTACGTTGCCGAGCCGTACCTGACGCTGTGCGCCGAATACCCCGAGGCCGAGGTCTACCCGCCCGAGCAGTTCCGGCTCGAATGGGGACCGATCTTCCACCGCGGCCGGCTCGACGGCTCGGCGCGCGTGCTCGTCATCGGCCAGGATCCCGCCCAGCACGAAACCGTCGTGCGCCGCATCTTGGTCGGCGAAGCCGGGCGCCGTGTGCAGGGATTCCTGGCCAAGCTTGGCATCACGCGCAGCTACGTGTTCATCAACACCTACCTGTACAGCGTCTACGGCAGCGTCAAGGCCAAGACACGCAGGAACGCCCAGCTCATCGACTACCGCAACCGCTGGATCGAAGCGCTGCTGAGCACCGGCCGCATCGAAGCCGTCGTCGCCTTTGGCGCGGCGGCTGACGAAGCCTGGAAGTTCTGGCACGCCTCGCCAGCTGCCCAAGGCGCGAACGTCGCCTATGCCGCGGTGACCCACCCCACCCAGCCCGAGAGTTCATCCGGCGGCGACCAAGGTCAAACTCGCAGCGGCGACGAAGAAGCTGCTGCAGAACTGGAACACCGCGCTGCAGTCGCTCTCGCCTGCCGTGCAGCATCCGGACGAGCCCACACCCCTGGTGCTCTATGGCGACAGCTGGCTCGACGGCGACCGCGTGGCGATTCCCGAGGCCGACTTCCCCGCCGGGTTGCCGGCATGGATGCATCAGAACGACGGCTGGGCCAGGCGCGCCGGGGCCGACGCCCTGGCCAAGCGCCGCAACATCACCATCACGGTCACGAAGGGAGTCGTCGCATGAGCACACCGACGACGCTGGTACCCGCTTGGCGGCGAGCCAAACGGCGCCACGCGGCCGGGCGGCACTTCTGGCGAAGGACGCTCAAAGGCGAGGGCCCGTCGACCCGCTGACCGGGCCGAAGCTGGCCCTGGCCGGACGCGTGGTCACCATGGACGATGCATTCACCGTGCGCACCGACGCGGTCGTCTACATCGACCAAGGCGCCATCGTGGCCGTGCTGGACCGCGCGCAAGCGGCCCCGGCCGGCTTCGAAGACATTGCCCGGGTCAACACCGGTGGAACGATCTTCCCCGGGCTGATCGAGCTGCACAACCACCTGAGCTACAACGCGCTGCCGCTGTGGAGCCCGGTGCCGAAGCGGTTCGAGCACCGCGGCCAGTGGCCCGACCATCCCGACTACCGCAAGCTCATCAGCGGCCCGATGACCGTGGTGGGCAAGTATCGCGACGCCCAGGGCAAGGCGGCCTTGCTGGCGCCGCTGGTGCGCTATGTCGAGTGCAAGTGCCTGCTGGGCGGTGTCACCACCAGCCAGGGCATCATGCTCAGCAGCAACGCCGGCGTGCAGCGCTTCTACCGCGGCATCGTGCGCAACGTCGAGCAGACCGACGATCCGCAACTGTTCGAGGCGCAGGGGCGCATCGCCGACATGGACGCCAAGGACGCGCGCTCGTTCCTGGCCCGGCTGAAGAAGGAGGACAGCTGCTTCTTGCTGCACCTGAGCGAAGGCATCACG
Source organism: uncultured beta proteobacterium (assembly GCA_963837675.1). Classification (GTDB taxonomy): domain Bacteria; phylum Pseudomonadota; class Gammaproteobacteria; order Burkholderiales; family Burkholderiaceae_C; genus Rubrivivax. The sequence continues at coordinate 2,188 of CAWIOH010000029.1, forward strand.
CCAGCCGGCCAGACCGACTCGGTCGCGCGGCGGCACTTCCTGGCGCTGCAGGTGGCCCCAGACGAGTGGGCGATCAACGACCGGTTCACCGGCATCCACTCCGCCGGACTGCTTGCCGAGGACTTCGATGTGCTGGCCCGGCATGGTGGCTCGATCGTCTGGTCGCCGCTGAGCAACCTGCTGCTGTACGGCGCCACCGCGCGGGTGGAAGAGGCCAAGCGCGCCGGCGTGCGCATCGGCCTGGGCAGCGACTGGTCGCCCTCGGGCAGCAAGAACCTGCTGGGCGAGCTGAAGGTCGCCTGGCTCTACTCCAAGCACCTGCTGAATGGCCTGTTCAGCGCGCGCGACCTGGTGGCGATGGCGACCCGTGACGCGGCGGCCATCCTGAAGTGGCAGCACGCGCTCGGCACGCTGGAAACCGGCAAGCGCGCCGACCTGATCGTGGTCGCCGGCAAGACCGGCGATCCGTACGAGGCGCTGATCAAGGCGAAGGAAACCGACCTGCGGCTGGTGATGATCAACGGCATCGCGCGCTACGGCATGCCGTCGCTGATGAAGGCGCTGAAGGCCCAGGGCGAGACGCTGCGCGTGGGAGGCAAGACGCGCCAGCTGTTCCTGGAGCAACAAACCGGTGACCCCGATGTCGCCGCCGTGTCGCTCGGCGCGGCGCGCGACACGCTGAAGGCGGCGTTCAGGGACTTGCCCAGGCTCGCCCTGGAGCTGGAGCAGCCGAAGCCCAAGCAGGCGATGCGGGCGTCTCGATGCGCCGCAGCCGGTGGTCTGGTCGCTGGCGCTGGACGAGATTCAGCCGACCGGGGTCGACCAGCGCCCGCGGCTGCCGTTCGACGGGCCGCGTGACTTCACCGGGCCTGAGCTGTTCGCGGCGCGCGCGGCGGCGCCGCTGTCGACGCTGCTGCAGCCGATCGAGCTCGATCCGCTGACCGTGGCCGACGATGCGAACTTCCTGGCGCAGATTGCCGAGCAACCCAACCTGCCCGAGGCCGTGCGCACCGGGCTGGCGAAACTGTACTGAGCCGCTCTTCCGGCGGTGGCGGCCAGGGAGGCGGCATGCGCTCGTCACCGGCAGATTCCTGGTCGTTGAGTCAGCTTCTGGAAGACCTTCACGCGACCCAAAGGAGACGGCGGCGGTTTTCTGGGCGAATGACCGGTCCACCCGCGGAAGCTGACCTTTGGCGAAGCCGTCGAGCAAACCAGAGCTGGCGACTGCGGTCGTTCACGCGTGCGGACCGACGACAGCCACGAGTTCGCAGCCGAATGACTGCATCCGAAAGTCACGTACTGGTGCTGCCGACCCAATGCAGCCGCACAACAACCGACATTGCTCGCCGTTGAGCCGTCACCAGATCGCGATCAGTAGTGCGTTGGACACCAGCCGCAATTGGCGCCAGTGCCGATCGGCCATGACGTCGACTTCGTCGACGAAGACGTCGAACGAGACCTACTCGTTGCTGTGCATTCGAAGGTCAAGATCAAACACTGGTAGCAGATGGGGACGACAGCGCCATCGCGATCGCCACGCCACCCGAGACGGTAAGGCACAACGCCCACACGATGTCCAGGTTGAGCCAGGTCGCGCGCAGCACCCGCAAGCCGACGTATCGATACACGACCCACGCCGCGGCCAGTCCGGAGAGCATCATCGCGGCCGAATGAAGCACCGAGACGACGACCGCCATCCCGACGTTCAGGCGCATAAGCGCCATCACACTGTCATGCCCGAAAGGGCCGCTCGCACTGCCAGCCGTCGCGACCGGCGCCTCGCACAGCCCCATCCAGAACGGCAGCAGCATCAGCGCTGCGCCATGTGCGGTGGCCATCAGCATCGACCACAGCAGCAGCTGCGTGGGCCGCACACGCATCATCCACCGTGGGTGCCGGCGATAGAACAAGCGCGATACGCCGAAAAGCACCACCAGCACGCCAGCGCCAATGCGGAGCTCGCGGCTCCAAGTCATCAGCCATGACGCCAGCGCAAAGGGCACCAGCACCAACGCCATGGCCAGAAGATGCCCTACGCCAAGCGGTACAAAGGTTGCAAGGACCTGCGCACCGCGTTTTGCAGTCAAGCCATTGGCCACGGCCAACGGCCAACCCATCGCCGGATTCAGGCCGTGATACGCACCGACCACCACCACGCCCAGCCACAGCATCGCAGTGGCTTCATTGAACACGGTTCGCGAACGATCAGGCCGATGGGTAGCAGAACGAATCGGTCGAGCAGTCGCCGCCTTGCAGCCGGATCTGGTGCGCGCCATAGTCCGCACCGAAGTCGACGGCGAACTCCTTGTCCAGCGTGATGCCACCGTCCTTGCCGACGTTGCACATCACCTGTCGTCCCGGCACACCATCTGGATAGAACTGCTTGTCCCAGGCGCTGTAGAGCGAATTCGTGAAGTACACGCGCTTGCCGTCGCGGCTGATCTCGGTCATCTGCGGGCCGCCGCCAAAGGTGGAGCCGTTCGAATGTTTGGTGCGTCGAACGATGCCGCCGAGGTGCACGCTGCCGGTCAGCTTTGGCGTCATCGGGTCGGTGACATCGTATTGGCGCAACTCGCCCGTGCCCCAGCAGGCGACATACAGGTAGCGGTCGTCCAGCGACAGATCGATGTCGCTGATCAGCGGGGGCACGGCACCGAAGCCCTTGAGCAGGTCTGGCAGCAGCGACGCGTCGGCCGGCTCGGGCGGGATCACAGCCGTCTTCTTGGCGTGGAACTTTCCGCCTTCGCGATACCAGGTCCAGATCGAGCCTTCTAGGTTCGTGGTGTCGACGACCACGCCGAGAAAGCCGTATTCGCGGGTCGGGTCGTGCGCCGGGCGCAACTCCAGCGCCATTTGGTGATTGGCGCCGAGGTCGATGGTCTGCACATGGCGGCGCGAGCTCAACTCCCAGAAATGAATGCTGTGCCCGTACCGGTTCGCCAGCAGGTCTTCGGCGACGATGCCGTTTTCGAACTGCGGCGGCAGGCCCCACTCGCTGGAGACCATGTAGTCGCGAGGCAGGTTCCACCAGAAGTCGTAGTGCAGCTTCTGTGGACCGCGCTCGATCTCCCACTTGCCGAGGACTTCGAAGTTCTCGCAGTCCATCAGGAAGATGCCGGGCGGGCTCTGGGTGCCGTCAGCGCCGCCGCCGCCGAGCGTGCTGATGTAGATGCCCTCCGGTCCGCAGTGCACGGTGTGTGGGCGCGAATAGCCGGTCTTGCGCAGGACCTCCTCGGGTTCGATCACCTTGGCGATCGTCGGCCGCGTCGGATCGGGCTGTGTATCGACGATGTAGATGCGTGACGAGCGGATGCCCGGAATGACGAGATAGCGACGCTTCAGGAATGCATGCCCCGACATCGGCGACAGCGCGGAACTGCACGCGTTCCAGCCGAAGTGGTGAAACTCGTCGCCTTTGTGTGGCATGTCGAGTCGATGCAGCACGCTGCCATAGGTCTTCGAGCCGGGATCGACGTCAACCACGGCCAGGGCGTCGGGGCGCGAGGCGTCGGGTGACAGCAGCGCCGTGTAGGCAATGTGTTCGCGTTCGGCTTCCATCGCCAGGCGAGGCGAGGGGTGAAACGTGGGGTCCGGACGCAGTTTCTCGAACATGGTGAATCCTCCAGGGTTAGGAGGCGACATGTCGAACCAAGCGCTAGCCCTTGGGGGCATGCCGCGGGTGGGTCCAAGTGGAGGTCCAAGATGAACCTCTCACACGAGATGTCAATACGCGATATCCCCATGCGAGGTCAGCATGTAGGTGCGTATCAGCGTGAATGGCCGGGCCGCCGATTCGGGGGCAACAAGCTCGCTCTAGACCCGAACCAATTCAGAGATCCCGCCGACAAGGCGTACGACACCAAGGGCTTCGTGAGAGCCTGCCGCGAAATCAACGTCGATCCCCCCATGTCGCGCAGAACATCAACCGCACCGGTGGCAGCGCGATCGACGGGCGCACCACTCGACACGTCGGCTATGAAGTCAGTCAGCGCAAGAGAAAGCGCATCGAGCAGTGCTTTGGCTGGGGCAAGGTGATCGGCCCGATCCGGCAGGTCATGGTGCAGGGACTGGATAAGGTCGACCAGCTTCTGACGCTGACCATGGCGGCCTACAACCTCACGCGGCTGCGGACCTTGGCGCAATTGCGCCCGCAGTGCGCCCAATGAGCGGCAAGAAGGTCGAAATGACCCCGTCCAATCGATCGAATGACCGCGCAAAGGGCCAGTTCCGGCCATTGTGGCGACACGCGCGAGCTGTATGAACTCGCGCAGCTGAATTGCAATGGCGGAACTCGAGTTCATCAGTGGTACTTCAACGGCCTGCTAAGTTGGGATGAAGCAATGCCTTCACCGTAGAGCCCCCTTGGGCTCTGCATCAGGCAGGGTGGTGCGTCCCACCACTCGGTGTCTCGAAGGATGCGCATGGATTGCTGCCAAGTCAATGGGCGCGCGGCGCCGCCCGTTCTCATCGGGGAGCTCGGGGCGCGTTCCCCGCCAAGCACTCACTTGCGCTAGCCAATGGCCTGCGGATTGACGACGTACGGTGGGGTACGGCCGTCAGCGACGTCGAGCACGGCGCGAAAGGCGCTCTCCGCGAGCCGGCGCATGCATTCGTCGGTGAAGCAGATGCCGTGCGGCGTGACGATGACGTTGTCGAGCTGCAGCAGCGGATTCGACGCTGGCGTAGGCTCTTCCTCGAAGACGTCGAGGCCGGCGCCGGCGAGCCGGCCGCTGACGAGCGCATCGTGGAGCGCGCGCTCGTCGACGATCGGACCGCGCGCGGTGTTGATCAGATAGGCGCTCGGCTTCATCAGGCTCAGCAGGCGGGCGCTGACAAGGCCGCGGGTCGCCTCGCTGAGCGGACAATTCACGGCGAGGAAATCGGATTCGCGAAACAGCGTCTCAAGGTCGACGAGGCGCACGCCGAGTTCCGCGGCGAGGGCCGGATCGGCATACGGATCGTGAGCTATGCCGTTCATCTCCAGCGGGCGGGCGATCCGGAACAGCTCGACACCGATGTTGCCCAGGCCGATCGAGCCCAACGTGCGGCCGGTGAGGCCAGTGCCGATGTGATCGAGCTTCTCGCTCCAGCGGCCGGTGCGCGTGAGTCGGTCCTTGATCAGCACCTTTTGGGCCAGCATCAGCACGAAGGTCAGCGCCGAGGTGGCGACCGGTCGACGCACGCCGTCAGGGGCAACCGTCAACAGCACGCCGGCCGCCGTACAGGCGGGCACGTCGATCGTGTCGTAGCCGACGCCGAAGCGCGCGATCAACTTCAAGCGACAATCCGGCCCCGCCAGGCTCGCCGGCGTCACCCGGGTCAGCATCGCGCAGACCGCGTCATAGCGCGCCGCCTGCGTCGGCGTCAGCCCGTCCGGCGCCTGCGCCATGTACTCCCAGGCGATGCCGTCCGCGTCGAGCAGGCCGAGCACCTCGCGGCCGAAGATCGGCTCGCCGTCGGAGCTGAGGACGTCGGCGGTGATGCCGACCCGGAATTCGCTCATCGCATGATCCCCTTCACATCGCCGCGGTGAAGCCGCCGTCCACCGCCATCACCAGGCCGGTGACGTACGAGGCCTCGTCCGACGCGAGGAACACCGCGGCCGGCCCGATCTCGTGCAGGCTGCCCCAGCGCCCGGCGGGCGTGCGCTTGCAGACCCAGTCGTTGAACTCGGCATTCGCCAGCAACGGCGTGTTCATCTCGGTCGCGAAGAAACCCGGCGCGATGCAGTTGACGGTGATCTGGTCCGGCGCCAGTTCGACCGCCAGTTGCCGGGTCAACGCATGCACGGCGCCCTTGCTGGCGACGTAGGCCGAGATCGTGGGACGCGCATTGAGGGCGCTGATCGATCCGGTCATGATGATGCGGCCGGCCCGCCGTGACGCCATTTCCTTCGCCGCCGCCTTGCACAACAGCCAGACCGAAGTGAGGTTCGTGCCGATGACACGCTCGAAGTCGGCACGCTCGAAGTCTGCGATCGGCGCGCGGTGGTTGATGCCGGCGTTGGCGACCAGGATGTCCAGGCGCCCGTGGCGCGCGACGATGCCGCTGACGCAGGCCTCGACGGCCACCGAGTCGTTGACATCGAACGCGGCCGCCTCGCCGGAGAGCCCCAGCGCCCGCAGTTCGGATGTTCGGGCTTCGAGGGCGGCGCCGTCGCGAGCGTTCAGCACGACGTGGGCGCCCGCGCCCGCGAGCGATTGCGCCATCGCCCAGCCGAGCCCGCGCGAGGCGCCGGTGACGAGCGCGATCTTCTGATTCAGATCGAACATCGTTTCTCCTCAGCGGCTGCCGCTGCCTATCCGCTCGACGAGGCTGGTGAAGGCCTGCTGCAGCAAGCCACTGTCAGTGCCACCCGCGATCATCGTGTAGCCCATGTCGCGCGCGCGCTCGATCCACGCGCTGTCAGTCGCCATGAAGCCGGCGGCCTTGCCGTGCCGGCGGCAGACTTCGGCCACCCTGCGCATCGCTGCGTCGAAGCGCGGGTCGTCGAACTGCCCGGGGATGCCCAAGAAGTTCGAGAGGTCGAAGTGGCCGACCCAGAGCACGTCGACCCCGTCGACCGCTGCGATCTCCTCGACCTGCTCGAGCCCACGCTCGGTCTCGATCTGGGCGATGATCATGGTGCGCGCGTTCGCCTCGGAGATCTTCTGGCCGACATCGCCGCCGAGGTAGTCGCATTGGGCGAAGCCGAACGCCGCGCCGCGTCGGCCGACCGGAGGATAGCGGCACGCCTCGACGATGGAACGCGCCTGGGCGGCGGATTCGACCATCGGGATCATCACGCCGCGTGCGCCCAGATCGAGCGCTCGTGCGAGCCAGGTGTACTCGCCTCTCGGCACGCGCACCATCGGCTCGATCGGCAGACCGCGGCACGAAGCGAACAGCCATTTCAGCGTCTCGTAGCCCAGGCCGGTGTGCTCCATGTCGTACAGGACGAACTTGCAGCCCGCGTTGCTCAGGATACTGGCCATGCCCGGCGAGAAGAACTCGAAGATCATTGCGCCGGCAATGGTCTTCCCGGCGCGCAGGTCGTTCTTGATGGCGTTTGGTGTCATTGGGTTGGCCTCTTCGATGCGCCGCAGCGGGCGAGGCAACGAGCCTGCGGGCGCAAGAGATTCGATGAAACGGGAGAAGTACGCGTTGACACTTCGCGGTGAGGGCGAAAGATTTTGCCTCTCACCCCTTTGCCGGCTCGCAGATCCGCGGTAGACAACCGCATGCTTCACGACACGGAGTCGTGTCGCAAGGTGTTGTGTGGCAGGGGTCAAGGCGCACGGACTGCTCGGAGAAGGTAGACGAGTGGTATGAGATTGCCGGAAATAGTCACTCGCGAGCGGCCACTCCGGGCCGAGGCTCAGCGTTGGCTGCCGTCGGCAATGTGGTGATCCGCCGTGACTGGCAGGTTCCAGGGTGATTCGATTGGATCTCGGAGGACCCACCCTCGACCCACACCAGACATAGAACCAGCGGATCGGGCAGCCGTAAAGCGGCCACTTGCTAGGCTCCAGCGGCGCCATCACCAGGTATGTCCGGCGGCGTCCTCGAATTCTCCGGCGCAAGCCCGAGCTATGGCTTGTCTAGGGATTGCGGGTTGAGATGCAGATGGCTATGTTGCCCTGCATTGGGAGACAAGCATGCGCGTCGACCGAAAATGGATGCTGAGGAATCTGGGGTTCGATCCGATCGAGTCCCCACCGCCAGCCAGCACGTTCGCCTTCGCAGCCGCGCGCAGCACGCGCACCGTCGAAGACCTTCAGCGCGAGATCATCGACTTCGATTCCGAAGCGCCCAGCGGTCGCGAGTTCCTGGCGTTCAGCACTGCCACCGGTCTGTCCCGGTTCACCGAGATCGTCTGGCCCAAAGGCCTGGCGCCCAAGACCGGGTCGGTCCCGTCCGGGTCCGTCGGCGGGCCGTTGCCGAAGGCTGATGTGCTCGTCGTCACCTGGACGGTCGACGAGGGCCACGCCTTGAGTCGAGTGCTGACTCCCGGCAAGGACTCGCGCAACGACTACGTCCACTACACGCACAACTACGACACCATCTCCAAGAAGATGCGCGCAGGCTGTCCCGCCACGCAGGCCAAGCGCCTGGGTGCGTACTGGACGACCACGATCGGCAAGAAGTCGGTGGTGATCTTCAAGTCCGACTCCCACATGTCGCAGGACGGGCCACAGCTGCCGAACATCGATGTATGGCGCCAGATCATCGACGAGGTCCAACCCAGGCTCGTGATCACGACGGGGACAGCCGGTGGCATCGGAACGGCCTTCGAGGTCGGTGACGTGGTCGTCAGCCCGGTGGTGCGCTTTGATTGCATCGCGAAGTTCAAGAAGGAACCCTTCGCCACGGTGTCCTTCACCAGCAGCGCGCCCGTGACCACCCATTTCGCAACGGCCAAGTCTCTCTTCAAGTTCAATTCGGCGCAATTGCCCAAGGACAACACGCGCGCGCCCAAGATCATCAAGGTACCCGTCAAGGCGCGCGACAAGTCGGTGCTGACCACGGACTTCTTCGGCTTCGATACGTCTGACGATCACTTCAAGCTGCAGGGCCTGGGTGACGTGTCGGAGATGGGCGATGCCGTGCTCGGACTGGTGGCCTCGCAGCTCGGCAACGCCGCGCCGCGCTGGCTGGCCATCCGCAATGTGTCGGACCCGCAAATCAAGGCCGACGGGCTTACCTTGAAGCAGCAGGCCGAGATCGCGGCCAATATCTACAAAGGCTTCGGGCGCTGGAGTTCGGTATGCAGCGCCATCGTCTGCTGGGCCAGCATTGCGGCCGAGAAGTAAACGCGCTGGCGTCACGCCTTCAACGCATTCGAAGCCGATGCCCACCGCTGACTGTTTCTGACCCGGGCCACTCAACGTCGGCTGACCGGTATCGTCGATTTGAACGACAGGTTCGCAATGCCAAGTTCAGCAGACTGGCAAACGAGCGTGGACCCAGGCGCTCGACTGCATGCCGGCAAAAAATGAACTGCGCGGCGGCGCCGCAGAACTCTACATTGACCCGCAGCCGGCGACACGCCGGGCGGCGTAGTCTGACCTTCACAATTATTAGGAGAGTGATGCGATGTCGGCTTCGCGGTGGAAAGCCTGGGTGCCGCTGCTGGCCTTGCTGGCCGCAACGGCGGTGTGTCCCGCCGAAGATGGCGCGGCGCAGCGTGATGGTCCGACGCCCGCGCCCGGCGCCGCTCCCGGCCACTGCGTATCGCCCGGCGAGGACTTCGCGGACGCGCTGTCTCGACCGCACTGGAACGGTTGGGGCGCCGGCCCCGAGCAGCGCCGCTACCAGACCGCGGCGATGGCGGGGCTGTCCCCCGACGACGTGCCGCGCCTAAAGTTGAAGTGGGCCTTCGGATTTGCCGGCGCCACCCGCGCCTACGCGCAGCCGACGGTGGTTGCCGGTCGGGTCTTCGTCGGCAGCGCCGGTGGCGAGGTCTATTCGCTGGACGCCGCCACCGGCTGCACCCACTGGGTCTTCAAGGCGGCGGGGCCGGTGCGCACGGCCATGAGCGTAGGCGACGGGCCGCGCGGCTGGCTGGTGCACTTTGGCGACCAGCGGGGCAACGCCTACGCGCTCGACGCCCTGACCGGCCGCGTGGTGTGGACGACGCAGGTCGACCCCCACCCGTATGCGCTGATCACTGGCGCACCGACGCTGGACGCAGGCGTGCTGTACGTGCCGGTCAGCTCAAGCGAGGAGGCGGCGGCTGTGTTGCCAGACTACCCCTGCTGCAGTTTCCGCGGCAGCGTGGTGGCACTGCAGGCAGACACCGGCCGGCGGCTGTGGCAGGCGTTCAGCATTGCCAGCCCGGCCGCACCGGTTCGCACCGAGGAAAAGGGCGCGGTGCACCTGGGCCCCGCCGGTGCGGCGATATGGTCGGCGCCGACGGTCGACCGGCAGACGGGCCGGGCGGTCGCCACCACCGGCGACAGCTATGCTGATCCACCGTCGGACAGTGCCGACGCCTTCATCGCCTGGCGGCGCGACGACGGCGCGCGGGTCTGGACGCATCAGCTGACCGCCGGCGACGCCTACAACGTTGCCTGCAACTACCAGGCGCCTGGCGTCGGCAATTGCCCGCTGGTGAGCGGGCCGGACGCGGACTTCGGCAGCTCGCCGATGCTGGTGTCGCTGGATGGGGGCCGGCGCGCGCTGATTGCCGGCCAGAAGTCCGGTGTCATCCACGCCCTCGACCCGGATCACGACGGCGCGCTGCTGTGGCAGACGAGGGTTGGCAAGGGCGGCAAGCTGGGTGGCGTGCAATGGGGGCTGGCCGCAGACGAGCGACAGGCCTATGTTGCGGTGTCCGATGTGCGCATCCACGTCGTGCCGGCCGACGCGCCAGGCGCCCGGCCGTCGCCGTCCGGCGTCAGCGTGCGCTTCGATGCCGAGGTCGGCGGCGGATTGCTGGCGCTGGACCTGGCGACCGGCGCGATCGTCTGGCGCACGCCGCATCCCGGCTGCGGCGGCGTGCCGGGCTGCAGCCCGGCACAGTCGGCGGCGGTCACGGCGATCCCCGGCATCGTGTTCTCCGGCGGGCTGGACGGCCATTTGCGCGCCTATGCGGCCGACACCGGGCGGATCGTCTGGGATCTCGACACGCAGCGGCCATATACCACCGTGAACGAGGTCGCGGCGCACGGTGGATCGATCGACGGTCCGGGTCCAGTCGTGGTCGGCGGCATGGTGTTCGTCAACTCGGGCTACGGCTTCTTCGGCGGCGCGCCGGGCAACGTGCTGCTGGCGTTGACGGTCGAGGGCTAGTGAGCGCCGGGACGGCAGAATCCGGCGTCATCTCTTCCGAATCCACGCGAGCCGGATGAACCCCCAAAGCGCTCTCTTCCGGCTGGGCGTGAACCGTCCCGAGTTTCATGCAGCCTTGCATGCTTGGCCAAGCAATGCACGCGCCCGCCTGACGACCGCATCGGGCTCTCGGATCTCCACCGGTCGCGGCGGGCGGCCAACGACCCGTTGCCACCGGACGGCGGCATCGATTGCCTACCCGTCGGCTGCCGCTCGCAGCATCTGCGCAGTAGCGCTGAGGCGAGAGCAAGCAATCGTCGGGTGCTATGCAGCGTAGAGCTTCGATTCGAGCTACGAAGCCTCGCTTGTGGGGTGGGCCGACTGGCGCCACTCACGATGGGACGCGTCTACGCAGACCAAATTCATCGAGCGTGCGGCGCGCCCAAGCGCGTGCGCCGGCTCGGTCTGCCGCACGCGGGTGTCGATCTGGTACATCGCGGGATAGCGTGGCACGGGGTTCAACCGCCTGTTTCGAAACCGGGGTACAGCGTCATGCCGCCGTCGATGAACAAGGTGGTGCCGACGATGTAGTCGCTGAAGTCCGAGGCAAGCCAGACGGCGGCGCGGCCGATCTCGTCGACCTCGCCGATGCGCTTGTACGGCACCAGCTTCATCAGCTCGGCATAGGCTTCGGGCGTGCCCAGGCGGCGGTGTTGATCGGCGTGCGGATCGCGCCCGGGCCGATCGAATTGACGCGGATGCGCTTTTCGGCGACCTCCTGCGCCAGGCTCTTCATCAGCAGCATCAGCCCGCCCTTCGACGCCGCGTAGATAACATGCCCGGCCCAGGGGATGAGCTCGTGCACCGAGCTCGTGAAGATGATCTTGCCGGTCGACACCGACACCTCGGGCCGCACGCCGCGCTTCAGGAATTCGCGCACCGCCTCGCGCGCGCACAGGAAGGCGCCGCGCAGGTTGACGTTCATCACCTGGTCCCACTGCGCCACCGTCATCTCGTGGAAGGGCGCGTTTTTCTCCATGCCGGCGTTGCTGGCCAGGATGTCCAGCGTGCCGAACTCCCGCACCGCGGCGGCGAACATCGCCTGCACCTGGGCCTCGTCGGAGACGTCGGCGAGCGCGGTGACGGCGCCTGCGCCGTCGGCGCGGATCTCGGCGGCCACCGCCTCGGCCTCCTCGGGCCGCACCACGTAGTTGACGACCACGTTGGCCCCGGCCTTGCCCAGCGCCAGCGCGATGGCCCGGCCGATGCCGGAATTGCCGCCGGTGACCAGCGCCGTCTGGCCCTTGAGCAGCGACAGATGCTGTAACGCCGGCAACACCGGCTGCGGCAGGTTCATGTGGTCGTAGTAGCTCTTCATGAGGCTCCTTGGGCGATCAGGGTGCGGCGCTCAGCCGCGCTTGCCGGGTTTGGCACCAACCGTCGGCGCCGCCGGCGCCTGCATCGCCCTGAAGATCGCCGCTTCGGCGCCGGGCGTGAGCAGCAACTCCTTGGTCAACAGGGCATTGCCCTGGATGATGCGCGCCACGCAGCCGGTCCAGCCGGTCTGGTGGCTGGCACCGATGCCGGCACCGCTGTCGCCGTGAAAGTACTCGTGGAACTGCAGCAGTTCGCGCCAGTGCGGGTCGTCGCGGAACTTGTGGGCTTCGCCGAAGGCCGGCCGTGCCCCCGAGCCGTCTTTCAGGAAGATGCGCGCCAGCCTTTCGCCCAGTTCCTTGGCCACCTCGAGCAGCGTCATCATCTGGCCCGAGCCGGTCGGGCATTCGATCTTGAAGTCCTCGCCATAGTAGGCGTACAGCCGCAGCAGCGTGGTGTAGAGCAGGTAGTTGATCGGCATCCACACCGGGCCGCGCCAGTTGGAGTTGCCGCCGAACATGCCGCTGTCCGAATCGCCGGGCACGTAGGCCACGCGGTAGTCCTGCCCGGCGTGATGAAAGACGTAGGGGTGCTCCAGGTGGTGGCGCGACAGCGCACGGATGCCGTGCGGGCCGAAGAACTCGTCCTCGTCAAGCATGCGCGCGAGGATGCGGCGCAGCTTGCGCTCGTCGACGATGGCCAGCATGCGCCGGTCGGCCACGCCCGGCCGGTTGGGCAGGTGCACGGTGGCGATCAGCTCCGGGTGGCGCTTGGCGAACAGCAACGCGCGTTCGCGAAAGTGCGGCAGCTTCTCTAGGATGTCCTCCTCGAACACCGCCATGCCGGCCAGCGGCAGCAGGCCGACGATCGAGCGCACCTTCAACCTCGTCGCGCCGCCGTCGGGCAGGCGCAGCACGTCGTAGAAGAAGCCGTCCTCGTCGTCCCACATCTCGTCGTGCCGATCGCCCATGCGGTCGAGCGCGCCGGCGATGAACAGCGTGTGCTGGAAGAACTTCTCGACGAACTCCTCGTACAGCGGCTCGTGCAGCGCCAGCTCCACCGCGATGCGCAGCATCTGCTGGCTGAAGAACACCATCCAGGCGGTGCCGTCGGCCTGGTCGAGGTAGCCGCCGGTGGGCAGCGGTGCCGAGCGGTCGAACACGCCGATGTTGTCCAGCCCGAGAAAGCCACCTTCGAAGACGTTGGCGCCGGTGCGGTCCTTGCGATTGACCCACCAGGTGAAGTTGACGAGCAGCTTGGAAAAGGCGTACTTCAGGAACTCGACATCACCGTGGCCGCCGCGCCGCTCCTTGTCCATCAGGTACAACTGGAAGGTGGCCCAGGCATGCACCGGCGGGTTGACGTCGCCGAAGTTCCATTCATAGGCCGGCAGCTGGCCGTTGGGGTGCAGGTAGTCGTTGCGCAGCATCAGGTCAAGCTGCTGCTTGGCGAAATCGGGGTCGACCATGCCCAGCGGGATCATGTGGAAGGCCAGGTCCCAGGCCGCGTACCAGGGGTACTCCCACTTGTCCGGCATCGAGATGATGTCGTCGTTGAACATGTGCGACCAGTCGGCATTGCGCACCCGCTTGCGCTGCTGCGCCGGCAGGTGCGCGCCGGCGCCGTGCTCGTCGAGCCACAGGTCCAGGTCGTAGTAGAAGTATTGCTTGGTCCACAGCATGCCGGCCAGCGCCTGGCGCAGCACGTTGGCGCGGTCGGCGTCCTGCGCCACGGCCGGCGGCGTCAGTGCCGCATAGAAGGCATCGGCCTCGGCCAGGCGTGCGGCGAAGATCGTGTCGAAGTCGGCGAAGGCGTTCTTCGCCGTTTCCGGCACGGCGGCCGTCAGGCGCAGACGCAAGGTCTTCGTCTCCCCGGCCGCAAGCTCGAGCAGGTGATGCGATGCGACCTTGGTGCCGGTGCCGGCCGGGTTGATGGCCACGGCGTCGCCATGGATCAGGAAGTTGTGGAACGCGTCCTTCACATACGGTGACGCGTTCTGCGAGCCGAACAGCCGCGCGTGGTTGCTCTCGTTGTCGGTGAAGAGCAGCGGCACATCGCCATCGACATGCAGGTAGTAGTCGCTCAGCGACTCCTGGAACAGCGCATCGGTGTGATGCGCATGCACCACCGGATGGCCGGCGCCGGCCAACGCCTTCAGCTCCGGCTTCGAACCGCCCCCCTTCTGCGACCAGGTGTTGCGGAACCACAGCGTCGGCAGCACATGCAGCAGCGCCGCGTCGGGCCCGCGGTTGGCCACGGTGATCCTCGCCAGCAGGTCCTCAGGGCCAGCCTTGGCATATTCGACGAAGACGTCGAAGTAGCGGTTGGCGTCGAACACGCCGGTGTCGAGCAGTTCGTACTCGGGCTCGTGCCGGCCACGCTTGCGGTTGGTGTCGACCAGATCGCTGTACGGGTAGGCCGCCTGCGGGTACTTGTACAGGTACTTCATGTACGAGTGCGTGGGCGTGCTGTCGAGGTAGAAGTAGTACTCCTTCACGTCCTCGCCGTGGTTGCCCTCGCTGTTGGCCAGTCCGAAGGCGCGCTCCTTCAGGATCGGGTCGCGGCCGTTCCACATCGCCAGCGCGAAGCACAGCACCTGGTGGTCGTCGCTGACGCCGCCCAACCCGTCCTCACCCCAGCGGTAGGCGCGCGAGCGCGCCTGGTCGTGGCTGAAGTAGTTCCAGGCATCGCCGCTGTCGCTGTAGTCCTCGCGCACAGTGCCCCACTGGCGCTCGCTGAGGTACGGTCCCCACTTCTTCCAATGGGCCTGGCGCTTGCGTGCCTGCTCGAGCCGCTGCTTTTCGGCGTCTGCATTCATCGTGGTTGCTCCCCTCATGCTCTCGCGCCCCAGTATCCGCGATGCGCCCACGATGCAGCGGCAAGCTCGACCTACGATTCGGGATTCGCGTTCACCTGAGCAGTCGCCGCGTGCGGGCGTCCGGTGCGCTGTAGCGGGCCCGGTGGGGTTAGACCGCCCGAAACTTGTCGTTCGCCACCGGCAGGTTATGGCCGGGACACGGTGTTGCCGGTCGGCGGCTTTATGGCGGTCCGACTTGACTGACCGGTTCAAGGCGACGAGATCCAATTTGCGAGCACCTGCCCTCGACCCACTCCTGACGTACGACTTTGCGGTTTGGCAAGCAGAAAGCGGCCATTGGAGTTGCGGGGCTGGTCGTGTCCGGCCTGTGGGGATTGCGCTTCACGTCTCGGACGTTTCATGACACCTCGACCGCTGTCCAATCCGCCTGGACGATCAGATGCTTGCGACGGATGCGGACTACAGCGCCATTGCAACCGCGACGCCGCCCGATGCGATCAGGCTCAACGCCCACACCACATCCAGATTGAACCAGACTGACCTCAACGCACGTAGACCGAAGTAGCGATAGACGACCCAAGCTGCGATCAGACCGGAGCCCATCATCGCAGCCGAATGCAGCATCGATACGACAACCGCGGTGCCGACATTCGACCGCATGAGCGCCATCACGCTCTCGTGTTCGAGTACGCCGGGCGAGGAACCTGCTACGGAAGACGTCGTCTCGCAAAGCCCCATGAGAAACGGCAGCAGCATCAGTGCCGCGCCATGCGCTGTGGCCATCAACAGCGACCACAGCAAGACTTGAGATGGCCCCACGCGCGTCAGCCAGCGCGGGTGGCCGCGCAGAAACAGCCTTGACACGCCGAACAGCACCACGAGAACTCCGGCGCCGATGCGTATTTCGCGGCTCCACGTCAGCAACCATGACAGCAGCGCAAAGGGCACCAGTACCACCGCCATGGCCAGCAGATGGCCCGCGCCGAGCGGCACGAAGGTTGCGAAGACCGACGCGTCGCGCTTGTCGGTCAGGCCGTTGGCCACCGCCAATGGCCAGCCCATCGCCGGATTCAAGCCGTGATAGGCACCGATCGCCACCACGCCCAGCCACAGCCACGCGGTGGCGTCATTGAACACGGCTCGGTCGGCTATCAGGCGGACGGATAGCAGAAGGAATCCGTCGAGCAGTCACCCCCTTGCAGCCGGATCTGGTGGGCCCCGTACTCGGCCCCGAAGTCGACGACGAATTCCTTGTCCAGCGTGATGCCGCCGTCGGGGCCGACGTTGCACATCACCTGTCGTCCTGGCACGCCGTCGGGATAGAACTGCTTGTCCCAGGCGCTGTACAGGGAGTTCGTGAAGTACACGCGCTTGCCGTCGCGGCTGATTTCCGTCATCTGCGGGCCACCGCCGAAGGTCGAACCGTTCACATGTTTCGTGCGCCGCGCAATGCCGCCGATGTGCACGCTGCCAGCCAGGTCAGGCTTCATCGGGTCGCTGACATCGTATTGCCGCAGCTCACCCGTGCCCCAGCAGGCCACGTAGAGGAAGCGGTCGTCCAGCGACAGGTCGATGTCACTGATCAGCGGGGGCACGGCACCGAAGCCCTTGAGGAGTCCAGGCAGCAGCGACGCATCGGTCGGCTCCGGCGCAATCACGGCTGTCTTCTTCGCGTGGAACTTGCCACCCTCGCGGTACCAGGTCCAGATCGAGCCTTCGAGGTTGGTCGTATCGACGACCACGCCGAGAAAGCCGTACTCGCGCGTCGGGTCGTGCGCCGGGCGCAGCTCCAGCGCCATCTGGTGGTTCGCGCCGAGGTCGATGCTTTGTACATGGCGGCGCGAGCTCAACTCCCAGAAATGAATGCTGTGCCCATAGCGATTGGCCAAGAGGTCTTCGGCGACGATGCCGTTTTCGAATTGCGGCGGCAGGCCCCATTCGCTGGAGACCATGTAGTCGCGCGGCAGGTTCCACCAGAAGTCGTAGTGCAGCTTCTGCGGGCCGCGCTCGATCTCCCACTTTCCGAGAACTTCGAAGTTCTCGCAGTCCATCAGGAAGATGCCGGGCGGGCCCTGGGTGCCGTCGGCGCCGCCACCGCCGAGCGTACTGATGTAGATACCCTCAGGTCCGCAGTGCACGGTGTGCGGACGCGAGTAGCCGGTCTTGCGCATCACCTCCTCGGGCTCAATGACTTTCGCGATCGTCGGCCGTGTCGGATCGGGTTGCGTGTCGATGATGTAGATGCGCGACGAACGAATGCCCGGCAAGACCAGGTAACGGCGCTTCACGAATGCATGGCCCGACATGGGTGATAGCGCCGAACTGCAGGCGTTCCAGCCGAAGTGGTGGAACTCGTCGCCACGGTGCGGCATGTCCAGACGGTGCAGCACAGAGCCGTAGGTCTTGGAACCCGGATCGACGTCGACCACGGCGAGTGCATCCGGCCGCGAGGCATCGGGCGACAGCAGCGCGGTGTAGGCGATATGTTCGCGCTCGGCTTCCATCGCCAGGCGCGGCGACGGGTGGAAAGTGGGGTCGGCGCGCAGCTTCTCGAACATGGGGGCTCCTCCAAGGCTGAGGGCGGCATGTCGATTCAACCGCTCGCATGAGCGTATGCCGCCGGCTTGTACCAAACGAGCAGATTGCGCCTCGCGCATCTCCGAGGCAACCCCCTAATGCCCACGTGGCGAGATCGCGTGCCGAGCGGCAGGTCGCCGCACAGCATGTACGTCAGCGGCGGCGTAGGAGAAGCACCATCAACCTCAGCCAGGAGGCGGCGCGAGCTTGAAGTTGAATTCAGCCGAAGGGTTGGACTGTGCGGCGCAACAGTTGCTTGATGTCACCGTCGCGCGGACCCGTTGTACTCATCAGCGCGGTGCTTGATCGGCTCGTGCCGCCGTATGTGGCCTATGGATTCGAGCAAACCATGCGCCGCAAGGGCAAGGACAACATCGAACTGGTTCATGTCCAGGACGCAGGCCACTTCGACCCAGTCACTTTGGGCACACCCGCCATGCGGGAACTGCTTCGACGCGTCAAGCAGTTGCTCTTTGCCCCAAGCGTGTCCCAGTAGTTGCTTGTTGTTCAGCGCCCTGGCACCGCCCTCCAACGCGTCGCCATGCCATTGACAGCAACCGGCCACGACGCGCTGGCGCATCACGCCGTGATATCTACCAAACGGTGCGCCGTCAGCCGACGAGCCGACTTCGGCGCGTTGAGCGAGCCACCGCCGGTGCCGGTGCACCTGATCTACCCTGCCGAGCGCGGCGCGGCGCCCAAAGTGCCCGAGTTCATGCAGTTCGCGGCCGAACAGCTGCGCGCGCTGCCGGTGCTGCATGGCAAGGGGCTCGAAGCCCCGAGGCGTTGAGGCAGGGCGCTCACAGCCCACGGCCGACCGCGGCAAGCGCCCGTGCCCTCCCGCACAGCACGGCACGACGCACTCGTTCAGGCCGCGGCGCGCCGTGGCAAGACCCAGTTCGGCCGCGCAAAGTGGCAGGTGTAGCCGCCCAGGGTGCCGCTCGCAGATAGTCCTGATGTTCCGGCTCGGCCTGCCAGAAGGCGCCCACGGGTGCTACTTCCGTGACCACTTTCCCCGGCCACAGGCCGGAGGCCTCGACGTCCTGGATGGTGTCGATCGCTTCGAGCCGCTGGGCTTCCGAAGCGAAGTAGATCGCCGAGCGGTACGACATGCCGCGGTCGTTGCCCTGCCGGTTCGGCGTCGTCGGGTCGTGGATCTGGAAGAAGAACTCGAGCAGGCGCCGATAACTCAGCACCGCCGGATCGAATGATGATCTCGATCGCCTCGGCATGGGTGCCGTGATTCCGGTAAGTGGCATTCGGCACGTCGCCGCCGGAGTAGCCCACCCGGGTCGACACCACCCCTGGCATCTTGCGGATCAGGTCCTGCATGCCCCAGAAGCAGCCGCCTGCCAGAACCGCGCGTTCGGTCGTCATTTCAGATCTCCTCGACCTGGTCCAGGTACTCGCCGTAACCCTCGGCTTGCATGTCGTCACGGTGCACGAAACGCAGCGAGGCCGAATTGATGCAGTAACGCAGCCCGCCCCGATCGGGTGGGCCGTCGGGAAAGACGTGTCCGAGGTGACTGTCGCCGTGGACCGAGCGAACCTCGGTGCGCACCATGCCGTGGCTGATGTCGCGCAGCTCGTTCACGTGTGCCGGCACGATCGGCTTGGTGAAGCTCGGCCAGCCGCAGCCCGACTCGAACTTGTCGGACGATGCGAACAGCGGCTCGCCGGAGACGATGTCGACGTAGATGCCGGGCTCGTGGTTGTCCAGGTATTCGCCGGTCCCCGCACGTTCGGTGCCGCCGCGCTGCGTCACATTGAACTGCTCGGGGGTGAGCCTGGCGATTGTCTCTGGGGACTTGGTGTAGATCATGATGATTCCACTTCGTTGGCTGAAGCCCCTTCAAGTGGGCCCGCAGCGGGGGTTTTCAACCACGCCCCGTTCGTCGCACTGTGCGCGCGGAGATTACGCCACAGGGTCAGGTTGCCCAGTGGCGAGCCCGTGAAGCTCATACACGATGGCGGCTGGTGGGCCTGACCACCTTGAAGCGTGCATGGTTTGCTGTGATGCCAGCAAGATGCTATGTGGGACTGACCAAGCGACCCCGTTGGACTACAACGGAAATTTCCAAACCTCTGAACGAAGGAGACGGAAATGCAGACAACCCAGACAGCCCCACAGGGCAAGGATACGGCGAGCCAGGGCGAGCTCTACATGAGCTTCGAGCTGGCCGACAAGACGTGGAAGTTGACGATCGGCGACGGCCGGCGCGGTCCGAGCCGATACACCGTGGACGCCGGCGACACCGTCGCGGTGCTGGAGTGCCTGACGCAAGGTCCGCACGCGCTGCAGCCTGAGTGCCCAGTGCAAGGTTCACTCCTGCTACGAGGCCGGCCGAGACGGCTGGTGGCTGCACCGCTGGCTGATCGAGCAGGCCATCGACAACATCGTGGTCGACGCCGCGAGCATCGAGGTCAACCGCCGGGCCCGGCGAGCCAAGACCGATCGCCTGGACGGCGACAAGCTGCTGGTCATGCTGCTGCGCCACCATGCCGGCGAGCGCGTGTGGTCGGTGCTGCGCGAGCCGAGCGCCGAAGACGAAGACGCGCGCCGCACGCACCGCGAACTTGCGCGGCTGATGCACGAGCGCATTGCGCACACCAACCGTATCGGCTCGCTGCTGGTGCTGCACAACCTACGAGCGCACATCGTCATTGGCGGGCGCGACTGGGCTGCCTGGTGGGAACACCACAGCGCGCAGGTGCCGCCGCTGCTGCGCGCGGAGATCGAGCGCGAGAGCGCGCGGCTCAAGCTGGTCAAGGAGCAGATCAAGGTCCTTGAGGCCGGCGGCGCCAGGAGATCGAGGACGGCAAGCAGCCGTTGGTGGCGCAGCTGATCCAGCTACGTGCCATCGGACCCAAGGGAGCTTGGGTGCTGGTCAAGGAGATCTTCGGCTGGCGGGAGTTCGCCAACCGGCGCGAGCTGGCCGGCTGCGTCGGATTGGCGCCCACGCCTTATGCCAGCGGTGACAGCGAGATCGAGCAAGGCATCAGCAAGGCGGGCAACAGGCGGGTACGAGCGATGCTGGTTGAGCAATCCTGGAAGTGGCTGAAGCTGCAGCCCGACAGTGCGTTGACGCAGTGGTTCAACCGGCGCTTCGCGGGCGGGGGTAAACGCATGCGGCGCGTCGGCATCGTCGCACTGGCGCGGCGCCTGGTGATCGCGCTATGGCGCTACCTCAAGCACGGCGAGATTCCAGCCGGCGCAGTGCTCAAGCCAGTCGCTGGCTGAACGCGACAGAGGCCATTGCGATTCACGGCTGGCAGTCAACGCATCATCAACATCATGATCAAAGGTCGACGCGCCCGAAATGGCTGCGGGTCACCACAACGTGACCGTCATCAAAGATGGGGCGCGCAGGTAACAGGGGTTTGCCAGCGCACTTGCGCGTATGTTGCATGTGGTGTCGGATGCCTGCGTCCGACACGGATAGAAGTTCGTCCGAGCACTGGCTCGAACGCTCGACATACCCCGACCTCGGATCCGCTGATGCCTTGCTCAGCTCGTGCAGAAAACTGTACGGACCTGGCCACGCGCACCCCCATGAAGAGCCTTGACAAACGAGTCCCCATAGAAGCTGCCTGTCGCCACTGTCGGCTGGCCGGTACCGCCTATTCACGGCTTCCTTCAGCGGTCGTTCTGCCTGGTGCGAACGGTGCGGCTCAAATCCAGCTGGTCAAGGTCAGCAGTACCCTTCGGACCGGTGACCCGAAGCAGCGAAGTCAGCCCGGTCGGCGCTCGTAGGCTGGCAGGCCCTCGGGGATGTGATGGAACGGCTGCTTGTCGATCGTGAAGATGGCCACTCGCGGTTTGAATACCGAAGGGTCGTCCAGGGTGCCGACCTTGAGGATGAACGAACCCGGGCGTGCCGGCGAACGCGTACCCAGCGCGGTGCCGCAGCATGGGCAGAAGTAGCGTGTCACGGGCCGCTCCAAGTCACTTCGTGCAAAGGCCGACGGTTGGCTGTGCGTGATCTTGAAGCCCGACTCGGGCACCACCAACACGACATTCGGATTGCCGCCGGTGATGTACTGGCACTCACGGCAATGGCACTGCAGCGCGCCTTGCACCTCGCCATCGAATTCGTACTTGATATCGCCGCAGTAGCAGCGCCCGGTGAGCTTCATCGATGTCTCCTCGTGGGGGGGAGCGGTCATCATAGTTCGCCCGCTGCGCTCGACGGCTGAGCCGGGCGGGTGACACCGGTCATTCGCCCATCGTCATCGATCTGTTGGGTCGCGGTTGCAAATGCCACCTTGACCTCCTTCGTCGTGCTGGTGCGCGGTTGACGCGCCTGCGGCGCAGCGCAGACTGCTGCCATCTCGCTCATCGAACCGTGCTGACACGCATGAATCAAGCCCTTCGCGCCGCCTCGATCGCGGCGATGTCGATCTTCTTCATCTGCATCATCGCGTCGAATGCGCGTTTCGCCGCCGCACGATCGGGATCGGACACCGCAGCAGTCAGTGCGCGCGGCGTGATCTGCCACGACAGGCCCCACTTGTCCTTGCACCAGCCGCACGCGCTCTCCTGGCCGCCGTTGGCGACGATCGCGTTCCACAGCCGGTCGGTTTCAGCCTGGTCATCGGTCGCGACCTGGAACGAGAACGCCTCGTTGTGCTGGAACTCCGGCCCACCGTTGAGACCCACGCAAGGGATGCCCATCACGGTGAACTCGACCGTCAGCACATCGCCTTGCCTGCCGTCGGGGAAGTCGCCCGGCGCGCGCATCACCGCG
Organism: uncultured beta proteobacterium; assembly: GCA_963837675.1. Lineage (GTDB taxonomy): Bacteria > Pseudomonadota > Gammaproteobacteria > Burkholderiales > Burkholderiaceae_C > Rubrivivax. The sequence goes on from CAWIOH010000029.1 coordinate 24,457, forward strand.
CCAACCGAGCTGTCCGGGAAAGTCTGCGCGTAGAAGCGCGCCGCATCCATGGCCGTGCCGTCGTACCACAGACAGATCGTGTTCTTGCTCGTCATCTTCGTTCTCCAATGGATGGTTGCTTGCTCGAAAAATCTAGCGGATCTCGTCGACGCCCACGCCGAGTCGTTCGGCATAGAGGGCGAGCGTGCGTTGCCAGGCCGGGCGGGCGAAGCAGCGTTCGTAGTAGGCCTTCACCCCGGGGAAGGGAGTCATCAAGTCGGTCTTGCGAATGGTGCGCAGGACGCAGGCCATCATGATGTCGGCCACGGTGAAGTCGGCGCAGGCGATCCAGGCGCGGCCTTGCAGGCGCCGCTCGACGCCGCCGAGCCAGCGGCCGGCGAGCTTGCGCACCTCCGCGGCGACCTTTCCGGCAGCGTTGTCCTCATCGAAGATGCTGAGCATGTCGAGGCACACCAGGGTCGGCTCCACCGTGCTCGCCGCCGCGAAGCACCACTGGACGACGCGGGTGCGCCCCTGGGCGTCCGCCGGGGTCGGCTTTCCGGCCTTCTCGGCGAGATAGAGCACGATGGCGGCCGACTCGGCGACCACGAAGCCGTCGTCGTCGATGACAGGCACCTGGTGAAACGGGCTGATCCGGCTGTAGGCGTCGCCGTCGAGCTCGCCGCCGGCGTGGTCGAGCGCGTGCACGCGATACGGCAGGCCGGTCTCCTCGAGCGCCCACTGCGCGCGCAGGTCCTTCGTCTCGCCGCGCCCGGCGGGGAAGATGTTGCCGAAGGCATAGAGAGTGATCATCGGGTTCTCCAGTGGCGAAAGGGACCGCGAAGCCGTCCACTCCACAGACGACGAACATCAACATTCATTTCGACATCCAGTGAGGTCGAGCGACTCAGAATCGCGCATCGACGCGGTTTTGAACATCACCCTACGCGCTCGAACCCGTCGGCGCTCCAGGCCTCGCTGCCGACGCCGTGATGTACGAAGAACAGGTCCTCGGGGTCGTAGCGCTGCTTCACGGCGAGCAGCCGCCGGTAGTTCGTGCCCCAGAAGGATTGCTGCCAGTCGGGCTCGAAGTAGTCGCTCTCCGAAACGTACGAACCGGCGCTCGGGCTCAGACTGCGCAACTCGTTCATGGCGCGTGCGATGGCCTGTGCCTGCTGGCGCGCCAGTGCGGCGTCGGGCTCGCGGCCGGCAAGGCCGGGGTAGGCCGTCGGCCCGCTGGCCGCGCAGATGACAAGCGCGAAGGCATCCAGCACGGCCGGGTTCATCGCCGTATCGCGGGCCGCGGCAATCGCTTCGGGCGGCGCCCCCGCAAGCCCCTTGTTGAGATGCAGCGAGACGGCCCGGTGGCGGCTCGCGGCGATCAGTGCATCGACCAGCGCGCTGCGTCGATTGTCCGTCAGCAGCGACGCGCTCAGCCACATCGACTGAAAACCGTGCAGCACCTGACCGGCCTGGTGCTGGTCACCCGGCCAGAAAACGTTTTGCTTCGGTGCGCCCGGCCGGTCGTCGCTCATGATGAAACCGAGCAGGCTCTTCAATGCCGTGGGTGCCCAGAAGTCGCGCGCCGACGTGGCGACGATCTTCAGCGGTGCGAACTCGATGCTGAATTCAGCAGGCGCCGCTTCCACTGCGTCCAGGAACGGCGCCCAGACCTGCTGCGCCTGTCCTCGGCTGAGCCCCTGGAAGACCATCGCGATCTGCAGCACGTTGTCGGGGCGCAGGCGGATCTGTTCGCCCCAGTGCGGGTTCATCAGGCTCGTGCCATAGAACTCGACGATCATGCCGACCAGCTTGCGGTAGGCACTGGCCGAAGCCGCCTGGACGGAGATGTTCACCGCGCCAAAGGTTTCTGGCAGCGGATGCACGCGCAAGGTCAGTCGCGTAACGATGCCGAGGCTGCCGCCGCCACCGCCCTTCAGGCCCCAGAACAGCTCGGGGTGGGTGCAGGCGTTGGCGATGCGTACCTCACCGTCGGCGGTGACCACTTCGGCCTGCAACAAACTTGCCGAGGCCAAGCCATAGGCCTTGGAGAAGCTGCCAAATCCGCCGCTCTGGATCAGCCCGGCCACGCCGACGGTGGTGCAGCCGCCGCCCTGCACGTAGCCGCCGGCGCGAGTCGTCACGGCGTCGTAGACCTGCGCCCAGACGGCGCCGGCGCCGACGGTGACGGCGCGCGTCGGCGGGGCGGCGCAGCCGCTGGCGACGAAGGCGTCGTGCAAGGTGATGTCGTTCATCCGCCGGGTCCAGAGCAACAGCGAATCGGGGCAGCTGGACGTGCCCTGGTAGCTGTGGCCGCCGCCCTTGACGACCAGCCGCAGATTGTTCCGGCGCGCGAAGTCGACCGCCGCCACGACGTCGGCGGTGCTGCGCGCGGCCACTGCGTAGACGCTGGGCTTGGAGGTCCAGGCGTCGACCCAGCTTAGGGTCTGCGTCAGCGCCACCTCGTCGCCGATGAAGTAGGGGTTCTTCAGCGATTCGAGCAACGCGCTGCAGGCCGCGCCGCCCGGTGCCTGCAGGCAGGCCTGCAACGGCGAGCGCGGCTCGAGCAAGCGACCACCGACCTGTTGGCGCAACGCCTGCCACTGACCTTCGCTCGGCCAGCCGGAATCGCCGGGGCGGCACCTTGCGGCGAGTCGGCCGGGGGTGGGCGGGGCCGCCAGCGCCGCAGTGACTGCGCCTGGCAGGAACGGAATGGCCGCGGCCCATTGCAGCAGGCGCCTTCTGTACGGTCGGTGGTTCATGCGGTTTGCGCGGCATGTCGACATGATGCGCAGGTTACGCAAGGCACGGGCGCGCCGCCACAGCGCCGGGACGAGACGGGCTCGCCGCGGGGCGAGCCGGAGGGCCAAGGCCGGAGCTAGGGCCGCGGTGCCTGCAGTTCGGCCATCAGCGCAGCGCGGTACTGCCGGCTGCACGGCACTTGCGCGCCGCTGCCGAGCAGCACCACGGCGTCGCCGCGTTCGCGTGGCTGAACCGATTGCACATGAGCCAGCGCCAGCGCCGCACTGCGGTGCACCTGCACGAAGGCCGGGCCCAGGTCGCGCAGCAGCCCTGCCAAGGTGCGACGCATCAGCAGCGAGCGTCCGCCGAAGTGCACTTCGACGTAGTTGTCGGCGGCCTGCAGCCACTCGATGTCGGCACACGGTACTACGTTGGTGCGGCCGCGGTCCGCGATCAGCAGCCGTGCCGCCGCACCGACGCTGCCGCGCGCGGCGATGCGTGGCGACGTGCGCAATCGCTGCACCGCGCGTGCCAGGCGATCCGGCTCCACCGGCTTGAGCAGATAGTCGAGCGCGGCGTTGTCGAAGGCCTGCAGCGCGTAGCGGTCGTGGGCGGTGACGAAGACCACCGCCGGCGGCGGCTCCGGCAGCGATGCCGCCACGTCGAGCCCGCTCGAACCCGGCATTTGCACATCGAGAAACACGGCATCGGGCGTGAGCGAGGCGACCTGTTCCAGCGCCTCTGTGCCGTCGCGCGCCTCGCCGCCACGCGCAGGTCCTCGAAGGCCAGCAACAGGCGGCGCAGCCGCTCGCGCGCCGGCGCCTCGTCGTCGACGATCAGCACTCGCATGGCAACTCGATGCGGGCGACGACCCCCGCCGGCACACGCGGCACCAACGCCAGCGCGGCCTGCTCGCCGTAGCGCGCGTGCAGCCGCTCGTGCAGGTTCGACAGGCCCACGCCGAAGACCGGCGCGCCGGTCAGCACCCCGGCATCGTCCTCGACCTCCAGCAGCAGCCGGTCACCGCGAAGGCTGGCGCGCACCGTGATCGACGTGCGCTGCGCGCGGCGTTCGACACCATGGCGAAACGCGTTCTCCATCAGCGGCTGCAGCAGCAGCGTGGGAACGCGGCAGGCATGCGTGGAGACATCGATCTCGAGTTGGATGTCGACGCGTTCGGCGAAACGCTGGCGCATGATCGCGGCGTAGCCTTCGAGCAGCCGCAGTTCCTCGGTCAAGGTCGTCTCGGGCTGGCGCGCCAGGTCGGTGGCGGCGCGCAACAGCGCGGCCAGCCGGGTGAGCAAGGCGTCGGCCAGATCCGGGTCGGTGTGTATTGCCGAAGCGATCGTGTTCAGCGCGTTGAACAGGAAATGCGGCTCGATCTGCTGCGTCAGCTGCAACAACTGGGCGCGCTGCGCCAGGCGGCGCTCGCGTTCGGCGCGCAGCCGCGCATTGCCGAACGCCGCGTGCGACCGGATGCCGAACGCGATGGCTGTGAACAGCAGGAAGAACATCGCGAACTTCAGGCTCTCGTAGCGAAACACCACCACCCAGCGCTCGTGCGTGTAGGTCTGGCCGAGCAGTGCATAGATGCCGTGGCGCAGCGCGAACACCACGGCGACGAATGCTGGGGCGACAAGCGGCAGCCAAACCAGGTTCGATGCGAACCAGCGCCAGGGCCGGGTCAGCAAGGCGTCGAAGCGGGAAGCGCGACGCCAGTGCCACCACGCGACGGCGCTGGCGACCACAAACGAGCTGCCTTCCCACAGCAGGGGCTTCCAGACCGCGGCATTGCCCTGGCGCAGCTGGTCCTGCACACCGACTGTCGTCAACAGGCCCCAGAACAGCAGCCAAGCAATGGCGAAGCCGCGACGCAGTGGGACTGGACCCACCGGTTCGGCGCTGTCGGGTGGGGGCATGGCAGGCATGTGCACGGCAGGTCTGCCGATTGTCGGCGGTGTATGCGCCTTGGCCGTCGCGTTGGGATGAACCGGTCTCTAGCGGGGGCAAAGCGGCCCTGCCAGGGCCGCCAGTTCGCAGGGTATCGACTGACATGCCGAGACCCACTTCTGTCGGCCGGAGGCGCAAAATGCCCGCCCGACAGCCGCCGTTCGCAGACCGTACCGCTGGACTTCATGCCCTCGCCACCGCGAGCCGAGCATGCGCGGACTCGAACTCTTCGCGGGCGAACACTTCGATCGTCGTCGGCTGCACTTCTACAGGCGCCACGCGCGCCGAGCCAAGCGGCGAAGTAGACAGCCAGCGGGCGAGCACTTCGATCTGATCGGCGGCACTTGCCGAGAAGCCGTGTGCACGCAACTCCGCCTTGCCTTCGGTCGGCGCAGACTGGACGTAGACCAGACCGGGCTTGCCAATCGCCGCGCCAAGCGCGGCGGCTGTTTCACGCATGGTGATGTGCCTGGGCGCGTGCAGCAGCAAGACGCCGCGACGCCGAGGCGTCGCCAACTCGCGCGCAGCAATGGTCGCGATGTCTCCGGTGGAGATCATCGGGATTGCGGCATCCGGTACTTCCAAGCCAGGAAGAACGCCGGCCGCTGCCACCGCGGCCGCCGCAGGCAGCAGGTTCTGCATGAACGAGCCTGGCCGCAGGTGCAACAGGTCGATGCCGGGGACAGCCAAAAGCCGCTGTTCCTGGGCGTGCAACGCCTCTACCGGACCAGTGCCACGCGACAGCTCCGCTCCCATGCTGGACAGGTTCACGACACGCGGGACGGGCACCTTGGACAGTGCTCGCGCGATGGCTGCGCCAATGCGATCCTGCGCTGCGCGCATGTCTTCCTCCGCGTAGCACGGAGGGATCATCGTGTAGGCGCCGCGCGCGCCGGCGAAGGCGCGCTCCAGGAACGCGGCGTCCCGACGTCGCCTGCGGCGACTTCCGCACCGGCCTTGGCGAGCGGTGCCAATGAGGCAGCACTGCGGCCGACGACGCGCACGGGATGGCCCGAGGCCAGCAGCAAGCCGGCGAGCCTGGAGGTGATCTGGCCATTGGATCCGAGCAAGACGTACATGGCAGTTCCTTCGATGAGGTTGATGGAGTGCGTGCATCGTGCCCGCCCAGATCGTCGCCAACAAGCGTCTTGTCCAGAACTTATTGTTCAGTGATACTGGACAAATGAATCTGGTGCGCCTGGAGGTCTTCATCACCGTCTGCGCTGCGGGCAGCTTTACGCGCGCCGCGGAACATCTGGCCATGAGCAAGTCCGCGGCGAGCCAGCATGTCGCCGCGCTGGAACGGGAGCTGGGCGTTCAATTGCTGCTTCGCTCGACCCGCAGCCTCACCTTGACCGAGGCCGGCACGGCATTGCGCGACGAAGCGCGGGCCCTGCTGGAACAGGCCCGGCGGCTGACGGAGCGAACCCGGCACCAAGCCGCGCAACTCACGGGCACCTTGAGACTCACCTCCGCAGAAGACACCGCCCCTTGGCTGGCCCCGCTGGTTGCCGAGTACCTGCGGCGTCAACCCGGCATGCAGGTCGAATATCGGCCGAGCGACCGGCTGGTGGACCTCGTGGCCGAAGGCATAGATCTGAGTCTGCGCACGACGGGCCGGCGCGACTCTTCATTGCGGGCGGTGAATCTCGCCGTGTTCGACGTCTGGTGCGTGGCGGCGCCGCAGTACCTGCGCGAGCGCGGCACGCCCCTGCGTCTGGCGGATCTGGCCTCGCATGCCTGGATCGCCTTTACGCCCATCCCGCATCCCTGGACGCTGCAGACGCGGGACGAGAAGCAGTCGGTGCGGCTGCAACGCACGATCAGCACGTCCAGCACCGCTGGAGGCCGCGCGTTCGCGCTGGCTGGAGTAGGCCTGTTCGCCGCGCCGCACTTTGCGCTGCAAGCCGAGGTCGATGCCGGTCGGCTGGTGCGCGTCCTGCCGAGCGTCAAGCTGCCACAGGTCACGCTCTATGCCGCCTGGCCTGGACGCGGCGAGCCGCCGCAGAAGACGCGCGAATTCATCGAGCTGGCGAAGGCCAGGCGCGCCAGTTCGACCTCATAGCTGCGCCTGCGATGCCGCGTATCGCTTGCCGGCTGGAAACAACATGCCTCACTACGGTCAACGAACGCCGCCACTAAGCTTTCGGCCAACCGGTGGTCGCACGCGTTGTTCAAGCGCAGCCCTATCGCATCGGGTCAACGGCGGGCGGGGATTCAGCTTACTCCACCATGGTGCGAAGTGGTTCCTGCCCTTGCGGTTTGCCCACTATCCTGAGCTCCAGCACACCGCCTCCCCGACGACCTTGAAGCATGAATCGAGCGCGCGACGCCACCGGCCCAAACCTGGATACCTACGTCGCTGCCGCGTTGGCCTGGTTCATCAGCGAGCACGCGCTACGCAATCATCTGACGTCCGTCTACAGTAAGCTCGGCGTGGCCAATCGACTGGCCTTGTTCGCGTACGCGCATCGGCATGGGCTGCGCGAGATGTTTGGTCCGGGTACGTCCAGCTGAACGGAGATTGAAGGCGGGAGACCTTTGTAGCTCGGCTCCGCTGATCGCGCCGGCCCAAGCGGCAGGGCCACCGAGCGCCTGCACTTCACGCGTAGGGTGCGTCTCAAGGCAGGCGCCGCTCAATCCGCGAGATGCGGCCCGCGCCATTGGGCGGCAGCTGCGGCTCCGGCCCCACGTGGGTGAGAATTCTTCGACGACCGGTGTCCCTGAAATAGAGGCGAACCTGTTCAGCCGCCGGGAAGCTGCCGGCCATGACCGACTCCTGATGGCCGGGACGGGCCGACGCGGAGTTCAAGTTGGTCGCCGTAAACCAGTCATCCAAGGCGGGCCAACAGGGAGAATCCTGAGCGGATCGCCAGGGGCCGGTTTTGGCCGACGGCCGCCCGCGAGAAGACGCTTCCCAGTGGCTGCTGCGCGTTGCACAGCAGTCATCGAAGCCGCAAAGTCAGGTATGCGCCGCATTGCTGCCGGCCAGCGGCGAACAGCGAGCGCCGGCAGGCGACCCAAACCCGAAATTCGAATCGCCGAGTTCCCCGCCCCGAAGCAGCCGTTCGCTCTGAGCTGATCCGCGCTCAGCTACGCGCGCCGGCGGTTCCTGCGCAAGGTCTGTCGTAATCTTCGCCACTGGTTTCTGTGAAGGCAGTGATGCGGTCTTCCAGCGCCTCGCCCGGTACGGTCTCGATCGAACCAAGTCTGGTTCGTCGGCACGCTCGATGTCGGTCTGCGGGCTGCGCGGGCCATCGGCTGGCCCGAACTGCTGGGCCGCTTCGACACTCCGCCAATCAGTTCGTCCGCCAATTCGGCGGGCATCTGATCGGCCGGCAGCGGTGCCGGCATGGCGCGCTTGCGCGCTGCGCGAGTCTTCGGATGCCGTTTGGTGGAGCGCTTCACGACAGCTTTCAATCCTGCGCCGGCAACTGGCGCAGCAACTCTTCGAAGGCCGGCCAAGGCATCGCCGGCCAGACCTCGGTGTGGGCGTGGCCGTAGCTTCGCACCAGCACCGACACGCGGGTGGCGGCTTCGACACTTGGCGCCTCGATCACGTCGAGGTAGTCCCACGGACCGAGCAGCGCATAGCTGGCCCGCCAGGCGGCACCGCGTTCGTGACACGGTCGAGCAGCGTTCGTCCGCGAGGTGGGCCGGTGATGGCCAGCTTCTCGGGGGACTTCAGCACCACCAGAACACCAAGTTCTTCGTTGCCAAGGAAAGCGGCTCCAATTGGCTGCGGCCTTGGGGGGCAAACACGGGCAGTCATGGTCGCGATGTGTCGCGCCCGCGTCGGCTGCTCAGGCTGCAGCGGTGCATCTTCGGCACCGCATGCGCGGTTCAATGGCAGCGTATCGACTCGGTTGCAGCGCCTTTACTTCTGGGAAAGAACTGCTGCGCAGCGTATCGCCTTCACACAGCCGATCGGCGGCGGTGTCGTAAGGGACTATCGCTGGGGCGAGGTGGTCGACCAGGCCCGCCGCATGGCAGCGCACCTGCAATCGATGGGCATCGGCGCAGGTGACCGGGTGGCGATCCTGTCCAAGAACACTGTGCACTGGATGATCAGCGACTACGCGATCTTCATGGCCGGCGCGGTGTCGGTGCCGCTGTACCCGACGCTGACGCCGACGACGATCCGGCAGATCCTCGAGCACAGCGGCAGCAAGCTGCTGTTCGTCGGCAAGCTCGACGGTTGGGCGCAGATGCGACCAGGCATTCCTGCCGACCTGCCTTGCATTGCCCATCCTCTTGCGGGCGAGGACGGGAAGGCGAGCCAGGCGCGATGGGACGACATCGTCGCCCGCACCCAGCCGCTGGCCGGCGAGCCGGTGCGGCCAGCAGACGAGATGTGCACGATCATCTATACCTCGGGCACCACGGGCATGCCCAAGGGGGTGATGCATACCTTCGGCACGCTGGCCTTCGCCGTGCAGACGGGACTGACGCGCCTGCCGCTCAACGCCAATTCGCGCATGCTGTCGTACTTACCGCTTTCGCATGTGGTCGAGCGCGGCCTGGTCGAGCATGGCCAGCTCGGTATCGGCTTCCGTGTCTACTTCGCAGACAGTCTGCAGACTTTCTCCGAAGACATGCAGCGTGCTCGGCCGACCGTGTTCTTCAGTGTGCCGCGCCTGTGGGTCAAGTTCCAGCATGCGGTGCTGCACAAGATGTCGCAAAGCAAGCTCGACCTGCTGCTCAAGGTGCCGATCGTCAGCGGCATCGTGAAGAAGAAGATCCTGACGACGCTCGGCCTGGATCAGTGCGTCACGGCCATCAGCGGCGCCGCGCCGATACCGGCCGAGCTGCTGCGCTGGTACGCCAGCATCGGCCTGAAAATCGCCGAGGGCTACGGGCTGACCGAGAACTGTGCGCTCAGTCACATCACCGTGCCAGGGGAGGACATCGGCACCGCTGGCCGTCCATACGACGGCGTCGAGTGCCGGATCGATCCGGCCAGCGGCGAGATCCTGGTGAAGAGCGCCGCGACGATGACCGGTTACTACCGACAACCCGAACTCACCTCGCAAGTGCTGTCCGCGGACGGCTTCCTGCGCACCGGCGACAAGGGCTCAATCGACGCGCGCGGCAATCTGCGGATCGCCGGTCGCGTGAAGGACCTGTTCAAGACCAGCAAGGGCAAGTACGTAGCGCCGGCACCGATCGAGGACAAGCTTGTGATGCACCCGGCGGTGGAGGCCTGCTGCGTGACGGGCGCGAGTCTGGCGCAGCCGCTCGCGCTGGTGATGCTCAACCTCGAGGCGATGCATGACGCCGCTGGGGCCGAAGGCCGCAGCGCGCTGGAGCAGTCGCTCGCCGAGCACGTGCGCAACATCAACGCCACCCTCGATCCGCATGAGCGGCTCAAATGCATCGTCGTGACGGACGAAGCCTGGACAGTCGACAACGATCTGATCACCCCGACCTTCAAGGTCAAACGCAACCGGCTCGACGACAGGTTCGGCGCCTTCTACGAGCAATGGGAGCATGCGCGCAAGAAGGTGATCTGGCACGCGGGCTGAAGCGTCCTGGCTCCGCGTCCGCCGCGTCATCGTGCGTCGAGGGCAGGTGGACAACTGGTCCGCGTCATTCACACCGACGAGTGCGCGGGCCGGCAAGCGGACAGACCTGAATGAGGCCGGTCGGGCAGCACGTCAGGCATCCGGCCGGTGTGCCGCGCGCCGAGCTCAGTCGTTGTAGCGCACCATCACATAGGTGCCCGGCCCATCGCACAAGGCCGTGCCCGGATCGATGCGGCGTGCCGGTATTTGAGTAGGTGTGCTGCGATGCTTCAGCCAGGCGTGCCACGCCGTCCACCACGAGCCCTGATGCTGTCGGGCGTGGCACTGCCAGGCGTGCGGATCGCGCACCGGGTCCCCCGGCTTGCTGGTCAGCATCGCGTAGTGCCGATTGGCATGCCCCGGCTCGCTGACGACGCCGGCGTTGTGACCGCCGTTGGTCAGCACGAAAGTCAGCTCGGTGCTGGTCAGCCTGTGCAGCTTGTACACCGAGCGCCACGGCGAGACATGGTCCTTCTCCGTGCCCAGCGCAAATATCGGCAGCCGGATGTCGGCCAGCGACACCGGGCGGCCATCGACCGGATACAGCCCCTCGGCCAACTCGTTGCGCAGGTAGCAGCGGCGCAGGTACTCGCTGTGCATGGCAGCCGGCATGCGCGTGACGTCGGCGTTCCAGGCCATCAGGTCGTTCGGGCGCAGGCGTTCTCCGAGCAACCGTTCGCGCGTGAGCGCCGACCACACCAGCTCGCGCGAATGCAGGAACTGGAAGCTGCCGGCCATCTGTTGACCCGCGAGAAAGCCCCGCTCGGCCATCTGATCCTCGAGCATCGCGACCTGCGATTCGTCGATCAGCACGCCCATCTCGCCCGGCTCGGAGAAATCGGTCTCTGCCGCCAGCAGTGACAGGCTGGCCAACGGGGCCAGCAACTCGGCGCGCTCGATATGTTCGTGGCGAGCCAGGGCCGCCACGCCGATCGCCAGCAGGGTACCGCCCAGGCAATACCCGCAGGCATGCACGCGTGTTCGCGGCACGAGCCGCGCGATAGCGGCCAGCGCGTCGAACACGCCGAGTTGCAGGTAGTCGTCCATGTCCAGCAGCGCATCGCCTTCGTCCGGGTTGCGCCAGGAGACGATGAACACGGTATGCCCCTGGCCGACCAGCCAGCGCACGAGCGAGTTGTGCGGCGACAGGTCGAGCACGTAATACTTCATGATCCACGACGGCACGATGAACACCGGCTCGACCGACACCTTGGGCGTCTGCGGCGTGTACTGGATCAGTTCGACCAGTGCATTGCGATGCACCACCTTGCCGGGTGTAAGCGCCAGATCGACGCCGGGCTGGTAGGGGTGCTCGGGCGGATGCAGCGGGGGCAGCCCCGTGCGCAGACGCCATTCATCCAACGCAATGGCCGTGCCGTCGACAAAATTGCCGCCGCAACGTTCGAGCGTGCGCTGCAGCACCTCAGGATTGGTCGGCGCGAAGTTGGCCGGCGACAACGTGTCCAGCCACTGCCGGGCGAAGAAGCGCGTCAGTTCCTGATGGTGAGCGGTCATGCCGCGCAGCGCGCTGGCATCCTCCCACCACGATTCGGCGCTCCGGTAGGCCCGCACCATCGCGGCGTAGGGCCATTGCCGCCAGCCCGGATGGCTGAAGCGCAGATCCTCGGCCGGTGCCGCTGGCTCATCACGCGGTGAGGCCAGACCGAGGGATGACCATTCGACCAGGCCGCGCTGCGCGTCCAATGCAAGCCGCAGCGACTGCGCCGGCTGGGTGATCAGGTGCAGCGCCCAGTCCGCCTGGGCCAGCAGCAACGAGATTGGCGACAGCCCACCCGTCAGGGGCGCCATCGCGGCGTGGAAAGCGCCATCAAGCGCAGCCGCCACCTCGCGACTGCGCGTACTGGGATCGGCGTCCGAATTGCTCGGGGGAGAAGACCTGAAACTCATATGCTGACCTTGAATTGATTGAATGCGACGGCGATCGGCATTGGCAGTTCTGGACCGGGCAGGCTGGCAATCGCCACTGTCCAAGGAGGTTCGTGTACGGGGCAACCCGCGGCCAGCCCCTTTAGGGCCCGCATCGGCCCGCACCGTGGCCTCAGAAGGCGTAGGTCAACTGCGCGGAAATGACCACGGTGCTGTTGTTGTAGCTGCCGTTGACCAAACCGTTCTGTGCCGCGCTCGGCGGTATGCCGAGGTTGGTCGAGCCGATGTCGTTGATGGTGGCAAGCGCACCCAGATGTAGGCCGCACCGAAGTCGAGCCACAGGCTCGGGTTGAACTTGTGTTGCGCACCGAGGGCTAACCAGGTCCGGTCCGCATCGGGCAAGCGCACGGTGCGGTAGGCGGTTGGACTGGTGACTGGTCGTAGGCCAGTCCGCCGCGCAACAGCCATTGGCTGTCAGGGCGGTAGTTGGCGCCGACGGCAAAGCGCCAGGCATTGTCGAAGTTCTCGTTGGTGGTCTGCAATGGGCTGCCGTCGATGCGTGTGAAGCTCAGCTGCTGGATCGAGCCCCAGCCGGTGTACTGCACGTCGGCCATCAGGTCCCACTGCTCGTTCAACCTGCCGAAGTAAGACACGTTGATGATCTCAGGCAGCTTGATCTGCGAGCTGATCGCCGAGTCGTAGAGCAACTGGCTGTTGATGCCGCCGGACAATTGGCCGACGATGGTGCCCAGCGGCGGCGCCAGCACCGGCAGGGTCGGGTTCACGAAGGCCACGTTGCCTGTGACTGTGTACTTCATCGCCGAGCGGTACTGCACCGATGCGCTGCGCCGCGTCGATGTCCACCAGTACGCCGAGGTTCCAGCCCCAGGTGTAGTCGGAGCCAGTGACGCTGGCGCTGCTTGCCAGCTCGGCAGTGGACTGCACGATGGTGTTGAAGAGCGGCGAGCCGGGGGCGATGCCGCTCTGTGCTGCAGCCGACAGCAACGCTGCCGAGTAGTTGACATTGCTCGTGAACGTGGCGTCGATGTGCTGATAGTTCGCACCCAGGCCGATGGCCACATTCTCGATGGGCTTCCACGCCACGGCTGGATTGACGTTGATCGTCTTGATCTCCGATTTCAAACCCTGGAAACGGCCGATCCAGCCGTTGTCATATTCGGAGACCAGGCCGAATGGCGCATTCACGCCCAGCCCCACCGACCATCGCTTGTCGATGGGCATAGTGATGTAGAGGTTCGGCACGACATTCAGGCTGCCGGCATTGCCACCGTCGCTGCCCAGCGGTTGCTGTGCGGCGGCGAGGGAATTCGCGTTGCGGAACTTCAGCGACGGCTGGATCAGGTTCAGCGCACCGACCATCTGGCTGCCACCCAGCCGCGCCATACCTGCAGCGTTGGACCACAGGGACGAGGCGTCCTCGGCCGCGGCGGCACCGCCGGCAAAAGCGTTGCCTAGTCCGCTGCCGGAGTTTTCCTGCCGTGCGAAGCCGGCTGCGAGCGCCACGCCCGGCACCAGCAGCGCGAGAGCGGTCGCGACGCAATTGCGCGTGTGCTCAAGCTTGGGGCATTTCATCATCTCCGCCTCCTGCATCGCGGGCCGGAGCTTCGGCCCAACCGCCCGGTGGATCAGTGCTCAATGCGCGGACCTTAGCAAGCTACTACGCCGCCGAATTGATGTAGATCAGCGCGCGGCGCGCCGAGCATCTGAAGAACTGGACGCCAAACCTCAACCTCGCGGAAGCGCGAGGGGCCACACGTTGCCCGACAGCCGAAGAAGAGCAGCGCCATAGCACGCCGACTTCGGTTTCGAAGCCTCGCTCGGCGAGCGTGATCGGCAGGGTGCGTATCAGGGGAGCGAAGGGACGATGGCCGCAGGCCAGAATGGTCGTTCACCCAGGGCCGCACGAATCTCCCGCGCGTGGAATTGACTCAAATCAGCAAACTCCAAGCCCGCCACCTGTATCTTGCCGCTGGCGTGCGGTACTGCAGGTGTCGTCGATGTTGCCCTTCACGCGCGAGCAGTTCATGGCCGTCTTTGCCGAGTACAACCTTGCGGTGTGGCCCGTGCAGGTCGTGGCCTATGCGCTGGCCGTCGGACTGGTCGTCGCGGTGCTTCGACCATCACGTACGCGCAGTCGCCTCGCCTCGCCTCCGCAACTCTGGGATTGATGTGGGGGTGGACTGGCGTCGCCTATCACGGCTTGTTCTTCGCCGCGATCAACCGCGCGGCACTCGGTTTCGCTGCGCTTTTCGTCACCCAGGGTGTGCTTCTTGTCTACGCTGGGGTGTTTCGCAGCGCGACTCGTCTTTGGCCAACCAGCCGCCGGCACCTCCGCATGGCTCGGCTGGGCCCTGGTGGTCTATGCGGCCGTGCTCTACCCGTTGTTGGGTACATGGACTGGGCATCGATACCCGGGACTTCCCATGTTCGGCATTACGCCATGCCCGCTGACGCTCTTCACCTTCGGCATGCTGCTGCTCACGCGGGCGCCCGTTCCCCGCTGGTTGCTGGTGATTCCCCTGTTTTGGTCGCTGGTGGCCGGCAGTGCCGCCTTTCTGCTGGGGGTCATCCAGGACTGGCCGTTGCTCTTCGGCGGCCTTTTGATCCCGTTGCTGCTCGTTCGCGATCGGCGGCGTTTGACATCGGCACTGCCCTGACCCGTCGCACCGCGGCCTGCCGTCCTGCGTAAGAACTCATCGAAATGGAAATCAAGGTTCTCGGCTCAGGCTGCAGCAAGTGCCGCAGCACCAGCGGCATGATCGAACTGACCGCCCGGGATGCGGGCGCAAGAGGTCCGCGGCCCCGGTTCGACGCTGCCGACTTGAGGCCGGATCAAACGCCGCCACACGACAAGGCCTACGCTTCGACGCACTGCCGTGGCTGCGTCTGGCGTCGGAGGTGCACGTGGCGACACGCGCCGAAGAAGCTCAGGCCGACTTCAACCACACCGCGGCACTGCGGCATTGGCTGCAACTCCAGGGTGTCACGGCAGCGCCCCAGGTGCACCACCTGGGCCCCGGCGAGGTCGGCGAAGGCTTGCTGTCGCTGGCAGTCGACACCAGCGCCGACTTGCTGGTGATGGGCTGCTATGGCCACAGCCGCTCGCGCGAATGGGTGCTGGGCGGCGCGTCACGCAGCGTGTTGCGCTCGATGACCTTGCCGGTGCTGATGGTTCATTGAGCGCGTCTGGGCCACACCGCTTTGCGTTCGCGCAAAGCGGATGCGTGCGCTGCGGCGCAAAGTCGATGTCGTTCCCCAAACCAACCGCCAAACCCGTTGCATCATGGAATCCACCCCCCAATCCCGATACGAACCGCTTCGCCTGGCACTGCTGCGGCGGTTGCACGAGTTGCGCGACGAACTGCAGTCGGGCGAGTCGGCCCGTCTGGCCGATGCGGCCGTCGCGGCGCACGAAGTCAGCGACCAGAAGGACGCGGCCGATCGGCACCTGGCGTCGAGCATCGACGAAGCCGTGCAGCGGCACGAACAGTCCGAGGCCGAGCTCGTGCTTGCGGCACTGCGCCGCCTGGACGAAGGTCGTTATGGCAACTGCCAGGACTGCGACGAACCGATTTCGCCGCAGCGCCTGCAGGTGCAGCCGGCGGCGCTGCGTTGTACCGCGTGCCAAACCGCGTGGGAGCGCCGCGCACCTGCGGCGCACCCGACACCCTGAGCCTCGCATTGCGCCGCCAACC
Source organism: uncultured beta proteobacterium (assembly GCA_963837675.1). GTDB lineage: Bacteria > Pseudomonadota > Gammaproteobacteria > Burkholderiales > Burkholderiaceae_C > Rubrivivax. Next base: position 40,295 of record CAWIOH010000029.1, read on the forward strand.
CCGACGCGATGGAAACCGGTACTGCTGCTGAAGCTGCCCGCGCAACGTTGCCTGGTCGTCGCGTAAGCTGTTGCAAGGTGCTGCAATGACGATCGCGAAGACCATGGCCGCCGAAAGGCCCGATGCCGCCGACCCCGCACCCTGGCGCGCGATGGAGTTGTCGGCGCCCGGCCGCCCGCTGCAGTTGGTGCTGCGGCAAGGCCTGCCGCGGCCGGCGGCGGGTCAGGTGCGCATCCGCGTTGCCGCCTGCGGTGTCTGCAGGACCGACCTGCACATCGTCGATGGCGAGCTGGCGTTCCCCTCGCATGCCGTGGTGCCGGGGCACGAGGTCGTCGGGCGCGTCGCCGCGCTGGGCGCAGGCGTGCAGGGCCTGGCGCTGGGGCAGCGTGTCGGTGTGCCCTGGCTGGGCTGGACCTGCGGCGGCTGCGAACCCTGCCGCGCCGGGCGCGAGAACCTGTGCGAACACGCGCGTTTCACCGGCTGGCAGATCGACGGAGGTTACGCTGAGCAGGTGCTGGCCGACGCGCGTTACGTCTTCGTGCTGCCGCCGGGCTACGACGATGCGCATGCCGCGCCGCTGCTGTGCGCCGGGCTGATCGGCTGGCGCGCCTACGCCGCGGCCGGCACCGAGGCGCGGCGCATCGGCCTTTACGGCTTCGGCGCCGCGGCCCACCTGCTGGCCCAGGTGGCCGTGCACCACGGGCGCGAGGTCTATGCCTTCACCCGGCCCGGCGACGGCGCGGCGCAGCAGCTGGCGCGCGAGCTGGGCGCGGTCTGGGCCGGCGCCTCGGACCAGCCGGCGCCCGCGGTGCTGGACGCTGCGCTGCTGTTCGCACCGGTCGGCGCGCTGGTGCCGCTGGCATTGCAGGCCGTTCGCCCCGGCGGCACCGTGGTCTGCGCCGGCATCCACATGAGCGACATCCCGGCCTTCCCCTACGCCTGGCTGTGGGGCGAACGTCGCATTGTCTCGGTGGCCAACCTCACGCGCCAGGATGGTGAGGAATTTCTGCGCGTCGCGGCCGATCTGCCGCTGCAGGTGCACGTGCGCGGCTATGCGCTGGCCGATGCCAACCAGGCCCTCGACGACCTGCGTACCGGCCGCCTCAACGGCGCGGCGGTGCTGCACTGCTGAGCCGCTGCAGCAGCGGCGTCCGGTCGACTCGCGGGCGGCCACCGGCCGGCGCGTCCGCGGCGCGGCACACGAACACCGCCTCGGCTTCGTCGGCCTGCAGCGGCTGGGCCGTCTGCAGCTGCGCGGCCAGCACCTTGGCATCGGCGTCCGACGCGTCGGACGCCGCGTGCCCCCCGTTCGTGCAGGCGTCGGCGCAGCACGTTGGCGGGCGCGTCGAAGTGCAACGCCAGCGCGGCGACGCCCTGTTGGGCCGCGACCTGGCGCGCCGCATCGCGCTGCGCCCGGCGCAGGAAGGTCGCATCGAGGATCGTGGGGTATCCGGCTTGCAACACCAAGGCGGCCAGGCGGTCCAGGCGCTCGTAGGTGGCCGCCGTCATCGCCGCGCCGTACAGCGCAATCGCCGAGCCCCGGCTGCAGCCCGGCCAGCCGCTTGCGCTCGACATCAGCGCGGATGCGGATGGCGCCCAGGGTTTCGAGCAGGTCTTGGGTATGCGTGGACTTGCCGCTGCCCGAGTAGCCATGCGTGAGCAGCAACACCGGCGCTGCGCCGCTGCCGGCCGCGCCGGCGAAGCGCAGTGCCAGTTCCAGGTAGCCCTGCGCCGCCGTGCGGTGGTGTGAGGCTTGGCGTGCATCGCGCAGCCCGACCGCCCCAGTATCGGCATACTGCAGCGCACGCAGCAAGGTCACTTTGGCGCGCACCAGCGCGCGGTGCACGAGGTAGTAGTTGAGCACGCGCACGCCGTCGTAGTCGCCGCCGAGTTCCAGGTAGCCGTTGATGAAACGGTGCGCCAGCGGCGACAAGCTGTGGGCATGCAGGTCCATGGCCATGAAGGCGACCTCGCTCATCACGTCGATCCAGCGGAAGTCGTCCTTGAACTCGATGCCGTCGAAGACGGTGGCGCGACCGGCCACTGTCGTGACGTTGCCCAGGTGCAAATCTCCGTGGCATTCGCGCACCCGGCCCTGTGCCAGCCACTCGGCGAACACCGGCTGCAGGCGCTGAAAGGCGGCCGCCTCCCACGCTCGCAGCCGGTCCACGTTGTCGCGCTCGGCAGCCGTGGTGACCAGGCCGCCAAGCTCGTCCAGGCTTTGCAGCAGCGGCGCGCGCACCTGCGCGGCGAGCCCGGGGTGCCGTGCGCGTCAGCCACCGCGGCGGCGGCGTGGAAGGGCACCAGGAGCTGCGCGAGTTCGTCGGTGTGCGTCGCGCGCAGCTGCCGCCGCGCGGCGAGCGCGTCCCACAGGCCCCGCTGCGCGAAGGCGTGCATCTTCACCGCCACGTCGATGACCGCTCCGGCGCCGGCCAGCTCTGCGTTGCCGGGCCGGCCGGTGATCGGCACCACGCCCAGGTAGAGGTCGGGCGCCAGACGGCGGTTCAGTCGCAGTTCCCCGTCGCAGGCTCGTTGGCGCAAGGCCAGCGTGGACTGGTCGAGGAATGCCGTCTTCAGCGCCTTCTTGATTTTGTAGGCATGGTCGCCGCACACCAGCACGAAGGAAATGTGCGTCTCGTGCTGCGCGACTGGCCGGCCCTGCCGTTCCGACGGACTCCGGCGCAGCGAGCGCAGCATGCGCAACTGCTGTTCCAGGCGGAGTTCGCTGCCGCCGCCCGCGCGCGGCGGCTCGGCCGGTGGGGTGACGGCTTCGACCATGCGCGAACACTTTGGCATCGCCGGCTCCGGCCGCTTTGCGCCAGCGCAAGGGCTGGCGCCGGGTCGGACAACGCTGGGCGATCTGCCAGCTCGGTCACGCGCGCGGGGTCACACGTTCACGATAGGAACGTCGCCAAGCGTCGCGGGTCCGCATCGCGGACGGTCGCCCGGACCAGGCCGATCAGCGTGTCGATGGCCGCGGGCGTTGCCAGCGTCGATGCCCAGGCCGGCATTGGGCGGCCAGTTGGCGTCCAGGCGAAGGTAGCGATCGCCAAGGCGATTCTCCAGCATCGCCTGGACGTGCTGCTGCTGCACCGACAGGAGCGTCAGCACGAGCCGCCCGTCGACCAGCCATCCAACCGCACCGGAATCATCGTGCACGCCTTCGGCTGGCCGATAGTGGGCCGTGGCTGTGCCGATGGACAGCATCACGACGCGTCTCGGTTCGATGCCCATGAAGTGCTCGAGCTCGTGCAGCGCCGCTTGATCCGGAGCCACCGCGAACAGGCCGCCATCTGCACACAGTCGTCGGCCGATGCGAACGGCCGGGAAGTAGGCAGGCGCCGCGCACGCCGCCATCGCGACGTCGACGGCGCGCAGCTCGCCATCGCCTTGAGAGGCAGGTGCGTGTGGCGTCTTGAACACCTTGGTCTGGCACAGATCGACGTCGACCGCAGGAATGATCACCGGGTGCAAGGCATCGGCGAGCCGCTGATCGCCGATGTCGGTATTCAGGGCTGCCCGCAACGCCTCGCCCGAGTATTTGGGTTCAAGTACCGATCGGCTGAGGTCCAGCAGCCGACTCACGGTGCCGCCGGGTAGCGCGCGGCTCGAGAACACCGCCTGCCCATGTTCACTGAACAGGCGCACGAGCCGCGACATCGGGATCTCGAAGGCCAGCGCGAGCGCGAGCACCCCACCGATCGAGTGCCGGCAAGGAGATCGAAGCGGCGCGCCAGCGGCACACCGGCCCTGGCTTCAAGTGCCTCGAGCACGACCGCGGTATACAGGCCCAAAAAGCCGCCGCCCGCAAGTGACAGGACGCGCAGCGGGCGGTCAGCAGCGTGCAATGACGGGGGTGTGGCCGTAGGTGTCATCAAATCGTAGGGACGGCGTGGGTATCGAAAGCGATTGCGGCATGTCTTGCGTCGAAGCGGACTGATCCAGCGCAAACGTGGAGCAAGACAGCGGTGATCGAATGACTTTGCTCTCAACCACTCGTGCGGACAGCGTCATGCTTATTGGCACTCACATCGCGATTGACATTTCAGGCGGCCTGCGATGAGCACGCTGACCAAACTGGTTCTGGGCGCAATGGGTGCGCTGCATCCGCGGCCAGCGCTCGGCGACACCGCGTCCATGATCCAGTTGCCTCCGCCGGGCGTCAGCGGCGGTGCCAGCTTGCTCGAGTCGCTCGGCAAACGCCGCTCGTCACGAGAATTCCGACGCGACGTGCTGCCCATGCCGTTGTTGTCGTCGCTGCTGTGGGCGGCCGACGGCGTCAACCGCCCCGACGGCGGCCGCACGGCGCCCTCGGCACTCGACGCGCGCGAGATCGACATCGTGGTCGCTCTGCCGTCCGGTGCCTACCGCTTCGACGCGCCCTCGCATGCCTTGCAGCTCATCTGCGCGCAGGACGTGCGGCGTGTGACGGGGTATCAGGACTTCGTCGACGAGGCCCCGCTCGACCTCGTCTACGTCGCCGATCACGGTCGAATGAAGATGGTGCCGGTGAGGCAACGCGAGGCGTTCGCGAATGTGGCGGCCGGCGCGATCGCGCAGAACGTCTATCTCTTCGCCGCGAGCACCGGCCTCGCCACCGTGTTGCGGGCCTGGGTCGACCGGGAGGCCATTGCGCGCTCGCTCGGCCTGTCTCACGATCAACAAGTGCTGCTGTCGCAGACCATCGGCTTCGCCAGGGAGTGAGCGTGGGCAGTGCCGCGCCGCCGCCGTTCAATGCATGGAGTTCATATGCCATTGCCGCGGACGTCGCGGCCGCGTCGTTTGCGGACGATGCCGGGCTGACCGCACGCCGGAAGAATCGGCTGGATGCGCTGCTGGCAGCTGCCGGTCGAGACTCGCCGCTGTACCGGCGCATGTTCCATGACCGCGACACGTCCACGCTGGCATTGCAGCAGTTGCCGATCATGCACAAGTCCGACCTGATGTCGCGCTTCGATGACTGGGTAGGTGACCCCGAATTGCGACTCGACGCGCTGCGCTCGTTTATCGCCGAGCCCTCACGCATCGGCGAGCCGTTCCTTGGTCGCTACACGGTGTGGGAAAGCTCGGGCAGCAGCGGCAAACCCGGAATCTTTGTCCAGGATGGCGCCGCGATGGCTACGTACGATGCGCTGGAGGCGTTGCGTCGGCCGACGCTTCGGCCCCTGCAGCGATGGCTGGATCCGTGGGGCATCGGGGAGCGAAGCGCCTTCGTCGGTGCGATCGGCGGGCACTTCGCGAGCATCGCGTCGATCGAGCGGTTGCGGCGACTCAACCCGGTGCTCGCGACGCGCATGCACTGCATTTCGCTCCTGCTGCCGATGCCCGAACTGGTGGATCGGTTGAACGTGCTGGCGCCCACGATCCTCGCGACCTATCCAAGCGCCGCCGTGCTGCTCGCGTCGGAATATCTTGCCGGACGTCTTCGGATCGAACCCCGCGAGATCTGGACCGGCGGCGAAGCGTTCTCTCCGGCGCTGCGGCGTTTCGTGCAGTCGGCGTTCGGTTGTCCCGTCGCCGACAGCTACGGCGCCTCGGAGTTCCTGTCGCTCGCGTCCGAATGCCGGCTGGGCGGCTTGCACCTGAACAGCGACTGGGCGATCCTCGAGTCGGTCGACGAGCGCGGCCGCGCCCTTCCACCTGGGGTGGCGGGTGCCACGACGTTGCTGACCAACCTCGCCAACCACGTGCAGCCATTGATTCGCTACGACCTCGGCGACCGAGTGACGCTGGATTCACAGGTCTGCCCCTGCGGCTCGCATCTGCCGAGGATCGACGTGCAAGGCCGCGTGGACGATACGCTGCGCCTGCGGACTGCGCGCGGGGACTCCGTGAGCGTGGTGCCGCTGGCGCTGAGCACAGTGCTTGAGGACGAAGCCGGGCTCTTCGATTTCCAGCTCGTTCAGCGCGGGCCGCGCGACCTGCTCCTGTGCACTGGGATGAGCGGACCAGATGCCAACGCGACGCTGCAACGCGCCCGCGGGGTGCTCGGTGAGTTCCTCGCGTGCCAGGGCGCGGCGGGCATACACATTCGCTGTCGCGCGGGCAAGCCGGCCCAGGCAGGGAGAACGGGCAAGATCAAGCGCATCGTGGCCTCGACTTGAGGGTGTTGCCAGTCTCCCGGCCGATCACGCCGCTTGCTCATCGTTGCCGAGCAACTACCTCCGTTCTGATTGGAATCAGGCCTCAGCAGGATTCATGGCAGCGGAACCCGCCGCGCATCTACCACTGCACCCACCGCCAGATCATTCTTTTCACGATCGCGCTCCTTTGAATGTGGTGTTGGAACCAACACAGAACCCGAGAGGGTTGTGCAGTTTCCAGAGCCTGCTTCTCGCGTCTTTCAACGCTTCATTGGCGTCCCTGACTGTTTTTTGCGCCTTGCCTTCGATCTTCGTGGCCAGGACCCTTGGCTGGCCTGCTTCCTGCTGCCGACAATCTTGCCGGTTCTTCTGCTGCAGCTGCCCGCGGCTTCCTTGACGGAACCCGCGATTCGGCGTAGGCCGGCTGCTACCCGGCTTGGCAGCGCCGCATCCAGCTCCGACCGGTATCTGCATTGCGGCAGACGCATCGGATCTACACCGGCTAAAGCCGTCCCAGCAGAAGCAGCACGATCACGATGATCAACACCAGCCCCAATCCACCGGCCGGTCCGTAACCCCAACTCCGGCTGTGCGGCCAAGTTGGAATGACACCGAGCAACAACAGAATCAGGATGACTAGCAAGTGCCTGCCGGTCAATCCGTGGGCACCGTTTCGCTCCACCAAGGCCGCGATCAAGTTGCACACGCTGCTCGATGTGCGCGGCTTGATCCCGAGCTTCATCCACATCAGCGACGGAAGAACCCACGGGGTCAATGTGCTGGAGGCACTCACGCCCGAGCCGGGTGCGTTCTACCTGATGGATCGCGGCTGCATGGCCTTCGCTCGGCTTCACGCCTTGCACGAGGCCGGCAGGTTCTTTCTGATCTGGGCCAAGCGCGGGCTGCGTTTCAAGCGTCGCTATTCGCACCCGGTGGACAGAATCAACACGACCGTCTTGTGCGCCCAGACCTTCGGGCTGGAGGTCTACTACTCCAAGCAGGGCTACCCCACCGCACTGCGCCGCGTGGTGGTCAGGGACGAGGACGGCAAGCGCATCACCTTCCTGACCAACAACACCAGCCTGCCGCCGCAGACGGTCGGCGAGTTGTACCGGCTGCGCGCTGCCAAGTCGAACTGTTCTTCGACTGCCTTTCATACTGCACTCCTTCGTATGTCATTGAATATCAAGGGCCAGCTGGCCCGAGATGCGAGTTGACTGGCTTTGCTCAGCCCTGGCGGCGAGGAATTCTTCGAGATCGTTCTGGCGAATGGTCCACGGCGCATTGCGGCAGGCTTGCTTGGCCACGAGGTCCTTCTGCCGGATCAGCCGCAGAACGGTCGTATGCGGGAGCTGCAGTGTGATGGCGACTTCATCCACGGTCATTTCACCGCGTGCTTGCCGCTCGCCCTCACGGTACGGCGCAATGCCGTGGCCATTGCGGATTGAACACACCCTGGCAGCGGTCCACGTCTGTCCGTGTGCCGTGCGGTGCCCCAGCCGATTGATCGTCGCCGCGATGCGCTCGTCCGGCTGCAGGCGGGCCAGCGATGTGATCAGCTCGATTGTCTCGGTGCTCGTGACCTGGCCATGTCGACCTGTGGGCGTCTTCTTCAGCCTCAGCTCGGTGTGATCGCCGCCTTGCCAGTGCACGACGAAGCGCACCGAGTCGCCTTCGGAAGTGACAACGATCTCCTCGAGCACGGTGCGCAGGATGCGCTTCTTGAGGTCATGGGAGGTCTCGGGATGTTCCCACAGGCGCGGCAAATCTTCGGCCAATGCAAGAACGGTTTGCTTTGTCTTCTCGTTCAGCGCATCGGGACGTTGTCGCATCAACTCCGCGACCTCCTCTTCAAGCCGAGACTGCACCGCCAACGCATCGTTCCAGCGCTTCTCCAGCGAGCCGGCGACAAGACGGTTTGCGGGATCCACAGCATCGTACTGTCGCTGCGCGCGGCTGACCTCGTAGTGTGCCCGCTGCAGCGCCAGACGCTTTTGCACGAGCCGTTCATCCTCCGCGCCTTGCAGATTCTCGATAGCTTGCATCGCGTCTTCGAGCCCCAAGGGTTCAAGGCAGCGTAGCACTTGCTCGGCCACCAATCGATCCGCGCCTAGGCCACCGAACATGACGCAGCAGGCGTGCCCGCGGCCGAGAATGCGCGTAGTGCATTGATAGCGGATGCTGGTGGCCCCGGGGTACGCCACGCACAGCTTGGCCCCGCACTGGCCGCATCGCAGCAGCCCTGTCAACAATGCGCTCCCGCTCCTGATCGATCCGCGCACGGCGCCGCCACGGCCGTTGGTGTTGTGCACCATCAGCTCCTGGTTGCCGCGATATGCGTCCCAGTCGATGTAGCCCTCGTCGTGTTCGGGGAGCATCACCGCCCAGTCCTCGGCCGTGCGATGACGGGTGCGCGCGACGCGCTTGCGTCCGTGCTCGATTCGCACGCTGGTCTTGCTGCGGCCGTAAGCGTAGACCCCGGCATAGATCGGGTTCTGCAGCATGCTCAACAGGCTGTGGTAGCGCGGCGCCTTCCAAATGACGCGTTCGCTGCTGCCGAGTCTGGCAACCGCGGGCATATCGATGCCTTGCTCGCACAGCCAAAGAACACGCGCCTGCCGCTGCCGAACTCAGCAAACTTGGCGAACACCAAGTCGACGGCTGTGCGAACCCGTTCGTCGGGGTCCTTCTCGATGCGATCGTCGAAGGTCCGCACGTAGCCGATCGGCACGCGCATGAACAGCTCGCCGCGCTTGGCCTTCTGCTTCATCGCCTCTTGCGCCCGCTGCCTGAAGCTGGCCAGCTCCATCTCGCTGATCGTGCCCTTCATGCCCAGCAGCAGGGCTATGCCCGCAGCACGGGGCGCATCGGCGTAGTGCTCGTGACCTCCGGTCCCGGGATGAGCAATACGACCACCGGGTTGCTCGATGCGATTTGTGATTCGGTATTGACCTGGTCCGTAGTGCCGTCGAGGGTAATCGCAGTCGTGTAGCTGCCCGTGATCGTGATCGGCCCCGCGCTGGCCGGGGCGGCACTGACCAGCCCGAGGATGGCAATGGCGGCCGCAGCGGCCAAGGTCTTGGGCAGCGACAGGCCTGACAAGGCCAAAGATTGGATCAGTTTCATGCGTGGCTCTCCGAAGTCGATCAGGCGCCGGGCCTTACCGACCTTGCGCATGCCGAACAAACCACGCAGGTAAGTCAGCATATGCAAGAACCAAGCCTCACCAGACAGAGTCTCGAAGATTCAACGACTTGGCAATTCGGCTGCAAGCGGCTCGGAACAAGCTGCAAAGAATTCCGACAATTCCACCTTGGCGTTTACCCGCGCATCGCACTGAAGCAAGCCTGCGCAGCGCATTCGGCGACAACCTCGGCCGACTGCATCAGGGCGGCAGATCGAGTGGCTGCTGTGGGTCGGCATACGCCGACCACCCAGCCAACTTCGATCGCCTCAAGGCGACACACGAGGTCAGCATGCCGCAGTGATGACGCCGATCAAGACCCACCGGCGGCAAACGTGCAGCATGGCTAGATCGGATTCGCCCTCGATTTCACTGGCTGCGAGTGCGCCGGCAAGTCAGATCCCCGAAACAGCGTGGAAGGCAGGACAGACTCATGAACGACCTGCAGGCGCTGGTCTATGTATCGACGGCGTCGCACTATCTGTCGGAAGCCGAGATCAGCCATCTTCTCGATCCTGCACGCACACGCAACGCGCACGAGCAGGTCACGGGCGTGCTGCTGTACTCGCATGGCAACTTCATGCAGTACCTCGAAGGACCACGCGCCGGCGTGGCGCGGGTCTACGAGCACATCGTGGCCGACCGGCTGCACAGCGGCATCATCGAGCTGGTGCGCGAGCCGATCCCGGCGCGAGAGTTCGCGGACTGGACGATGGCCTTTCGCTCGATAAGCGCCTTTGGCATGTTGAGTCCGGTCAAGTTCGACGACCTGTTTATTGCCAAGGTCGACCCGGCAGCTGCCGCCCCATCGGTGACGCACAGCTTGCTGTTGAAGTTCTGGAACAAAGGGCGACTGCAGACGCGGTGCAGCGCGATCTCGTAGCGCAACGGCTGCGGCAGCAGGCTACCGGTGCCACACGACGTATCGCTACGGCTGCATCTTGCCTTGAATCGACGGATCGGACGTGAACCACAAGCACGCGCATACTGGCATCCGAACCTGTGCTGACGTCTTGCGGCTCGACGCCGGCGGAGGCAATGAATGAATACGCGCAAACCCACGAAGAGTACGAAGAGTGCGTTGGTTTGGCGCATCAGCGCCGAGGCGCCGCAAGGGCAGTGGGTCGATCCAACCAAGTCTCGAAACGACCCTCCGAAGGGCGACCTGCCGGGAGTTTCGTACGGAGGCTGGGCGTCTTCATCCTTCGACCTCTTGAGCGGCGTTGACGTCAGCGACGACCCGGACACCGTGCCCGACGCTCTCTTTGATGAGCTGTTTCCGCCGAAGCAGGACGGGCCGGATGACCCGGATGGATCCAGTTCGTCTGAACAAGGCGGCGCTTCGTCGCCTTGAACTTCGGCTAAGCAGCATCGGGGGGCCTTTGCCGGCACTCCCTCGTCAAGGCGCCTACTGCAGTTTCCGGAGCCTGCTGGAGGACTTCACCATGAATCCCCGCACTGAGATCAACCCTCGTCAACGCCGGGCGATGAACCCGTGCAGACGTCGTTGCCTGCAAGTGCTGGCCGCCGTCGGTTGCGCCGGTGTCGCCTGTCCGCGCGCTGCGCGTGCCGCAGCCTATCCGGTGACCATCGACGCGATGAAGGCGGCGCGCGAGAACGAGACTCAGGTCTACTACCACTACACAGAGTTTGGCAAGCGCGCCCGTGACGAAGGCTACCGTGGCATCGCCTATCTCTTCCTGGCCTTCGCGGCCTCAGAGCAGGTGCATGCCAGCAACTTCGGCCGGGTGCTGACGCGGCTGGGCGAGGAACTGGCGCCGCTGCCCAAGCCCGCGGTCAACGCGGCCAGCACCCGTGACAACCTGATCCTGGCAGCCAACGGCGAGATGGCATCGATCGACGGCTTCTACCCTGGCCTGCTGGCCAAGATCTCCGGCGAGAAGCACGCCGATGCGATCGACGCGGTGCAGTTCGCATGGGCCTCGGAGAAGCAGCACCGAGACAAGATCAAGCAAATCCAGCGCTGGACACCGTCATTCTTCGATATCGTGGCACGCACCATTGACGAGAAGACGGGCCGCTATTTCATCTGCCAACTCTGCGGCTCGACGGTGAACAAGATCCCCGAGGGCATATGCCCGATCTGCAAGAACCCGCCGACGCAGTATCGCCTCATCGAGCCCCCAGCCTGACGAGGCGTGGGCGGTAAGGTCTGCGCCGCCATTGCCGGTGACGGCTTCCAGGCGACCAATCGGTAAGCTTGTATAGCCGCAATGGGTCGGTTGCCGGCGCACACGATCGGCCGCTGACAGGCACTCAAATTCTCTGGCTCGGCGTGCCTATACCGACCAGAGGTGACCGGCCGCTTTCGCCCTGCATTGCTGTCGCTGAAGTCACACGGCCGAATGACGGCAATGGGCCACATTGCTGTCATCCAATTCGCGAGCGTGAGTGCCAGCTGATGGCCGGGACCGTGAGTCGGCGGGAGCACCCGGAAGCGGCCTTCCAGCCCGGCACTGCTCGCCGTTTCGGCTGGAGCAAGGACAATGGCCCTGCGCCTCGAGAGCGCATCCTGCGAAGCCCTCAACTCGATGGGAAACCTTCATGGGAACCGCAGGCGACGCCACTTCTCGCGGGCCGTGGAACGAGCGCAAGATCGTCGGCCAGAAGGTGCCCTTCAAGCTCGAGGTCATCTGGGCGCTGCGTATCCGCGTCCAGATGGAGGGCCGGATGCGCGAGCTTGCGCTGTTCAACCTCGGCATCGACAGCAAGCTGCAAGGATGCGACCTGATGGACTTGCTGTTCGTCGGCGGCGTCATGAAGCTGGCCTGGATCGTGGCGCTGGCGGTCGCGGATCTCATTCGAGGAACCGTTGCCGCGCGGGGAGCGGATCGCCGCCGTGCTGGTCCTGTCGTCGATCCTGTTCGACAGCCTCAAGCTGTTCGGCAGGCTCTCGGCATGACGTGCGCCCGAATTGCGGCACGCGCCCAGGGACAGCGCCTCAGGCAGGCACGCCGCCCGCAGTCTTGTACTGCGTGCGCCGCTGCCAATTGAAGTTCCAGGCCACCCAGAGCACGCCGCCGGCGCCGATGGCCAACACCCACCCAGTACCCACGCCGCCGACCAGCAGCCCCGCGATCGCGACCCCGACTGATTGACCGAAGAAGAAGCAGCCGGCGAAGGCGGCCACCGCGGCACCCCGACGCTCCGGTGCCATCTGCGTGGCATGGGTTTGCAGCGTGTTGTGCATCATGTAGAAGCCCAGCCCCATGGCGCCACAGGCCGGGATCGCCCACCACCAGGCCGGCGACACCGCGACCAGCAGCAACGAGATCGCCATCACGATGGAGCCCGCCCGCACCAGAACCACTTCCCCGAGCCGCAACACCAGCGCCTGCGCAGCCAGGGAAAATGCCACGCCACCCACCGCAAACAGCATCACCATGCCACCGGCCACCGACAGCGGGAGCGCGAAGCGCTGATGCAGATGCGCTGCGATGAAGGGGAACGCCCCGTACAGACTGGCCCCTTCCAGAAAGACCGTGAGCAGCACCGTGCGCGCCCAGGGCGTGGACAGCACGGCACGGAATTCACCCCATCATGGTCGGCCGCGGCGTGCGCACGTTTGACGCCGGCCGCAAGGCGGCCGCTGGCAGTCGCCATTGCGCCAACTGCAAGACCATGGCGACTGCGAAAAAGAGCGCGGCGACCGCGTAGAACGGCGTCCGCCAGGGCAGATGTTCCGCCGCGTAGCCGCCGGCCCAGACCCCTAGCGCCAGGCCACTGATCTGACCGATCAGGAAGCGCGCCAGCACGGGCTGGCGCCGCTCGTAGGGCACGGCATCACCGATCCAGGCCATGGACAAGGGAATCACGGCGGCGGCCGCCGCGCCGGCCAGCAGGCGGCCGATCAGCAGGGTCGAATACCCCGGCGCCCAGGCGCACAGCAAGGCCGTGAGCGCTGAGGCCATACAGGCCCAGGCCACGACCCGGTACTTGCCGAAGCGGTCGCCCAACGGGCCGAACAGGAGCTGTGACAGGCCATAGGCAACCGCGAACGAGGTGATCACCTGAGAAGCCTGCCCGAGCGAGACCGAGAACTCCTGAGCCAGGCGCGGCAGCAACGCGTCGGTGAGCCGCAGCGACACTCCACTGGCCAGGGCCGCGAGCGACAAGGCCGCGATGGCCAGGACGGGAACTGGCGCCGGTGCGGGTGCGGCAGGCGGCGGGGGCGAGATCGGGGAAGGCATCGCCCATTGTCCTTTGACGCCGTCCGACGATCTGTTGTGCGCGTTCGGCCGCCGCTGTCAATTCCCGCTGACCTGAGCAGGCCTTTCGACGCATTCAGCAGTCGAACTCGGTCCCACGACGGACCATCGGGAATGCCTTGTCGAGGGCTGCTATGCAGCGTGAGCAGCCGGTCACCCTGGGTGGCATAGGCGCGCCGAGCCAAAAAACGGAGTGCCGGTCAGCGGCTGTTCGTGTGTGCCGGCGACCGACCCAACGGAGCCAGTGGTGCTCTCTTGAGCGAACGACCGGTTCACCCCCGGAACTTGACGCTCGCCGAATCCGTCCCGCAATCTAGTGTAGTGTTTGATTCTTGAAGGAACTTACGTGTGTTCCCTGTTTCCAATGCGCTGCTTCGGTTTGCATTGGAGCGAGCAATTGCGAGTTGCCCCGGCGATAGAGCTGACGGATGAGCAGGAAGGCGAGTTGGCGAAGCTGGCGCGCTCCAAGCGCACCAGCGTCAGGCTGGCGCAGCGCGCGCAGATCGTGCTGCTGGCCGCGCAGGGCCTGCAGAACAAGGACATCGCCCAGCAGCTTGGCATCGGACGGGTGCAGGTGGCGCGCTGGCGCGAACGCTACTTGGAGTGCGGGGTGCAAGGCATTGAGCGGGACCTGCCGCGCGGCGCGCCGCCAGTCAAGGTGGACGTTGCCAAGCTGGTGGCGCTGACCACGCAGAGCACGCCCGAGGCGGCCACGCACTGGAGCACACGCAAGATGGCCGCGGTGCTGCAGGTCAGCCCCAGCACCGTGATGCGGCACTGGCAGGCCAACGGCTTGAAGCCGCACTTGGTGCGCGGCTTCAAGATCTCGCGCGACCCGAAGTTCGTCGACAAGCTCGAAGACATCGTGGGTCTGTACATGTCCCCACCCGAGCACGCGCTGGTGCTGTGCTGCGACGAGAAGAGCCAGGTACAGGCGCTGGACCGCACGCAGCCTGGCCTGCCGCTGAAGAAGGGGCGCGCGCAGACAATGACGCACGACTACAAGCGCAACGGCACGACCACGCTGTTTGCTGCGCTCAATGTCCTCGACGGCCAAGTCATCGGCCAGTGCGAGCAGCGCCACCCTCATGCCGAGTGGTTGAAGTTCCTGCGCAAGATCGACCGCGAAACACCCAAAGACAAAACGCTGCACCTGGTCGCCGACAACTACGCCACCCACAAGCATCCGGTTGTGCAGGACTGGCTGAAGAAGCACCCGCGCTTCAACATGCACTTCACGCCGACCTCGGCCTCTTGGCTGAACATGGTGGAGCGATTCTTCCGCGACATCACCGTCAATCGGCTGCGCCGAGGCGTGTTCACCAGCGTGCCCGAGTTGACCGCCGCCATTGATGCGTACGTCGCCCACCACAACGCCAAGCCCAAACCCTTCATATGGAGGAAAAGCGCCGCCGACATCCTGCAGAAGGTAATTCGGGCGAATTCGCGCTTAAGTTCCAAACAGAACGCAACTAGCGCTGGCCGAGCACGGCAGCTTTGCCCGCGCCGCTGTGGCCTTGCGCTTGAGCCAACCTGCGCTGTCACGCAGCATCCAGATGCTCGAACGGCAGATCGGTTCGCGTTGTTCCTGGCTCTGCCGTGGGGGTGGTGCGACGATATCGGACGCTGCTGGGAGCGAGGCAAGCGGCAATGGCCGAGGATCTCGATCAGGACGTCTTGTCCAACCGTACGCTGCAGGCTGGCCAGCTGAGCGTCGGAGCGGGGCCGTACCCACTGGAATCGGTAATCACCACGGCACTCGAACGCTTCATCCCGGCGCACCCGGCCATCGCGGTGCGCGTACAGGTGCGCGACTGGGACGAGCTTCTGCCACGACTGCGCTCGCGCGAACTGGACTTTTCGTCGCCGAAATCAGCACGCTCAAAACCGAGTCCGACCTGCAGGTGGAACCTTTGTCCGAGCATTCGCTGTAGTTCGTCGGCCGCCACGCGCACCCGCTGGCGGTGGGTGACAACGTCACCGCCGCGGAGGCCTTTGCCTACCCGTTCATTTCGCCGGCGCGCATCCCACCGCGTCTGCTCGAACCGATGCTCCAGGCCCGACGCAAATTCGCCGTTCGAAAGGCCGTGCCACAGGCGTTTCCCTCGCTGGAGTTCAACGTTTTGGCGGCGGTCAAGCGCATCGTCGAAGGGTCCGACGCCGTGACGGCTTTGACGCTGAATTGCTGTGCCACAGAGCTGCAGCAGCAACGACTCGGATTGCTGGGGACGAAACCCTGGTTGTCAACACACTACGGCATCGTCAGCCTCAAGGGACACCCGATGAGTTCGGCCGCGCTGCGCTTTCGCGAGTTTGTGGTCCAGGCGGAAACCGAGGTCGCGCCCTTCGAGGAGGAGGTGCTTGCAAGTTGGAAATCGCGAGGTGGGCACACTGCTGCGATGCGTCGCGTTCCGGTCACAGGGAAAGCGCGCCGCTGAAGTGCGCCAAGGCGAGCCGATCTGACATACGTCGTCCACCCTCGGCGCTCACTGGAACTGACCCAGGTCTGCTCACCAGAAACTGACCCACCGAGTGCGCAGTTGTTCGTGCCTGCGCGGTCATTGGCTTAGGGTAATTCGGTAGTGCCGGTGACGGCGTCATCGCCGGTGTGCGAACGTGATTCGCGTTGGGCAGTGGGCCGGCCACGCGCTCGGTGGCGGGCAGTCAAATGGGCACCAGCACCTTTCGACGCGTGCGGCCCTAGGCCGCGGGCTGGGGCTTGCCCCAGGGAAGGGCCCTTATCGCTGCAGAGCCACGGCGTAGCCGGGCGGGTGTCTCTCTGGACAAGCAGCGCAGCGATCGTGGCGCACTCCTATTGCACGTTCGCGGGCATTGGCTGATGCGTGCCACCTGCTGCCGGCGCGCCCTGATGGCTTCTTCAGCGTCGGCGACGTCTTCGCTGTATTCCCGTATGAGCCGGGGCGTGCGAGTGCACGTTTGGCGTCCACGCTATCAGGACCCTGTCACTCATTGAAATCCACAACGATGGGGTGTCAATTCGTGAGCACTACCGCCCGCGGAGTGCGCAGTGCGCAGCGCAGTGCGCAGTGCGCGCACGTGCAGCCGAGCTACATGCCAATTCGCTGCGCGTGTTGGCGCGCGCCAACAGGTGTCAATTCGCTTCCATTCCCTCAACGCTGACAGGCACTACTCACACGAAATGACTTGTAGACGATGAGAGCTCGACAGTCAAACAGATTTCAAGGTGACCAGGCATGCAGCTACCCCGCCACCCGAATGCCACGCCGTCTCTGATGGGTCAGTTCCGGTGAGCGAAAGTGGGTCAACTCTGATGAGCGCAAAGTCCCACTGATTCCTATCGCCGCCTACTTTGCTGCAACCGTCAAATCGGCGGATGCTTTCGGCATAGTGTCGAGGAGGTCCAATGAGATGGCAGCAAGCGGTCCTTCGCGGCAGTCAGCAGATGGCCGAGTCCCGGTGCCCAATGTGCAGGTGCCGATGGCGGCTGACTGACATCAAGCAGCCGTTCGAGCGTCGAGCGGCTGCTTGAGCGTGCATACCTGCCCGCCTTCTTCGTCGGTTGGGTGGTCGTGACCGCCTCGACGCAGTCAATCGCTTGTTTGCGAACGGGATACCACGCCAGCAGTTCTACTATCGGTGGGGCCTGCGGCCGCGCACTGTCCACATCACTGGCGAGGGAAACAGGCATTGCGGGTCGTCCAGGCGGGCGAGTTCATCGTCCAACTCGGCCACCGTGAGTAAGCCGCGACGCAGAAACTCCTCGCGCAACTGCTCAAAGTTGGCGCGATACAGCCGCGCACCGTCGGATCCGCCTTGCCACATCGCCATGCGTCCATCTGCACGAATGTCGACCATGCCCTGGGCACGCATGCGCGCGGCCAGGTCGCGGCCATACCGCGTGTTTGTGCCCCGCGACGCCATGACACGCTGCATCGCCGCCTGCGCCTTCAGTGCGACTTCATCCGGATGCCGAACCGAGTCGGCCGGCATCGACAGCGAGTCGAATTCTTCGCAGACCAGCCAGCCGCCCGGCTTTAGCGAGGAGGCCATCTTGGCCAGGGCCAGATCGCGCTGCGGGAGGTGCACGAGGATCAGGCGTGCGTGCACGAGATCGAAGGCCGCCTCGGGCATCGGGTCGCGAACGATGTCGTGCCGCCATACCTCGAGGGCGGGGTCAGCAAGCGGCTCGAGAAATCGGGCATCAATGTCGGTTGCGATCACCCGGCCGCCGGGGCTCACCTGGCCGGCGAGCCACCGGGCGATACTGCCGCCGCCGGCGGCTACTTCCAGGCACCGCCATCCCGGCGACACGCCAATGCCTTGCAGGCACCGAATCGTCTCACCGTCGTACAGATCGGCGAGCGCAGGAAAGCGCTCGCGCGTCTCGCCGTGCGCATTGTCGAAGACGTAGCGGGTGTCGGACATGGCGGTCTCCCTAACCCTAGTCGGCGCGGATATTCGAATCGCGGATCACTTGGCCCCATTTTGCGTGCTCCGCGCGGATGAACGCTGCGAACGCTACGGGCGTGCTGGCCACGGGTTCGCGGCCATATGAGGCGAAGTACAGGCGCGCCTGATCGGTCAGCAGGACCGCTGCGATCTCGCGTTGGAGCCGCGTGACGATCGCCTCCGGCGTGCCGGCCGGCGCTGCGATGCCGATCCAGCCGTTGTATTCGAATCCGGGCAGGCCGGATTCGGCCAACGTCGGTACATCGGGCAGCGCGTCGAGCCTGGTGAGGCTCGTGACAGCCAGTGCCCGGATCTTGCCGCCGTGGATCTGTGGCAATTGAACATTTACCGTGCCGAAGGTATAGGTCAAGCGGCCGGCAAGCAGGTCGAGCATCGCCGCTGGCGCACCAGCGTAGGGGATGTGCAAGACCTTCAGGTTTGCGCTTCGGTTGAAGAGCTCACCGGCCAAGTGTGGCGGTGTGCCCGTACCGGGCGAGCCGTAGTTCAACTCGCCTGGCCTCTTTCGCGCGAGATCGATCAACTCCGCGACCGAATGCACCGGCATATCCGCATTCACGGCCAGAAGCAGCGCGCCGCGCTCGATCTGCGTGATCGGCGCAAAGTCGGCGATCGGGTCGTAGCCCGGCTTGGCGTACAGGTGCGGATTGAGCGCAAAGGGGCCTTGTCCGGCGACGACCAAGGTGTAGCCATCCGGCGCACTGCGCGCCGCCTCCTGCATCGCGACGTTGCCACCCGCGCCGGGTCGGTTGTCGACCACGATCGGCACGGCCAGCGCCGGCCCGAGGCGCTCGGCGAGCCAGCGGGCGAGGATGTCCGGCGGGCCGCCGGGTGTCGCAGTGACGAGGATGCGGATCGGCTTCGATGGATAGCCGTCGGCCGCCACGGCCGGCGCTGCGGCGACGAGGGCGGCGCTCAGGGCAAACAGGGCCAGCCGGCGGATGGTGGTAGTCGACATGTCGGACTCCAGAGTTGAAGCCGCCAGTGGAGTCCCCTCGCCGCCCGGGCGCCAGACGTCATGAGCTTCTTGCCCATAACATGCGCTTATGTCACTAAGCCTTGCCCAGTTGCGGCAACTGGTCGCGCTTGCCGACGCCGGCAGCATCGGCGCCGCGGCGCGCGCGCTCGGGGTCTCGCAGCCCGCGGTGACGAAGAGCCTGCGCGCTCTCGAGGCGCAGCTTGGCGTGGCGCTCGTGCGCCGCACGGCGCGCGGCACCGAGCTGACCAAGCATGGGCACACGTTCCTGTTGCGCGCCCGAAGTGCCTGCCGCGAGATCGAACGCGGAGAGGCGGAGCTCGCCGATGCAGCGACTCACGCGGGTGGCCCCATCGTGTTGGGCGCATCGCCCGCCGCCGCGGCAGCGCTGTTGCCAGGGCCGCTCAAGGTTCTACGGCGCGACTTTCCGGTGGATGTGCGCATCATCGAGGGCATGCCGGTGGCGACGCTGCCGCGCGTGCGCGACGAATCGCTCGATTTCGCACTGGGCCCCTCGATACGCGCTGCACTTGCCGGCGACCTCGCCTGCACGCCTCTGTATCGGAATGAGATGGCGATCGTCGTGCGGCGCGGCCACCCCCTGGCTGCCACACGATCGCTGGTGGACCTGATGGACTGCGAATGGATCACTGCCGGACTGGGCACCGCCAGCCTGATCGTCGACGACATGTTCACGGCGGCCGGCCTGCCCACCCCACGCTGGGCGATTCGCTGCGAGTCGGTGCCCGGGCTGATTGCGATTACGGCGCAATCCGATCTCATCGCCACAGTGCCCAGATCGCTGCTGTCGCTGGGTATCGCCGACCGGCTGCTCGAGCCGATCAGCGTCCACGAAAGGATGGCCTCGTCGACGATGAGCCTCTTTATGAAGCGCGATTCGCCGCTACCGGCCGCCGCGGACAAGTTGGTTCGGCTGATCAAGATCGAGGCGAAGCGTCTGCGGGCCACACGATAGAGGTGCAACCGGTCCGCAAGGTGACCCGCTGGGGTGCTGGCGTCGTCCCAGTCAGCAGTCAGTACTTCTCGAGTTGCGACCGGCTTCAGGCAACAGATTGAACGACTGTTGCTGGCCGGGATCGCCGAGACTGCATGTCAGCCGCACGGCATCGCCTGATCCGATGGCGGCTTCCGGGTTCCGAATCCAAGGGATTGGCCGGCGCTGCACGACCCACAGCTGTCTGTCGCCTCAACGAAATTCTGGCCGCGAAGCCGACATTGACGGCCGCCTCTTTCAATCACGCCGGCTCCCCCAGCTTGTCCTGCAGCCACGAAGCGGTAACGCCAATCGCCGTCGATGCGGCCGCACACCACTCGATGGCGCGCTCAGCGCCGCCCGTCAGGGCATGTTCAAACCGCCGTCGCCACTCGATGGGCTGGACTTCGTCGATCTGCAGGCGTTGGTGGCACAGGCCCGAAAGAGCCTGGGCCTGCTGGGCCGCGACGAGGTGAATGCGCTGGAAGGCACCGACATGGTGTTTCAGCTTGGCGAGCGCCCTTGCCCTTCCTGGCGAAGACTTCCCGCTCTCGTTCTCGGTGCCCAACTTCTACGTCCACATCACCAGGGCCTACGACCTGCTGCGCCTTCGTGGCATGCCGCTGGCCAAGCGCGACTACCTGGGCCGCCTGCGCTTGAAGGACTGACCGCCGCTGCGCCGGCCTGACGCGCGGCAGGCCATGCGTTGTCAATGCGGCTGCGCAACCGCCGGTGCCGCTGGCACCAGCCCGAAGCTTTGCATAGTAGTCATGAGCTTGGACCGATCAGGCGGTCCACCCGCATTCACGATAGCCGCCACTTCGCGGAAATACCCCGGCCCGATGTCCGGGGAGTTGATGACCAGTGCTCGCGCGTCGACAGCATGGGGGTTGTTGAAGGCGTGAACGCAGCCGCGGGGCGTGGCCATGAACTCTCCAGGTCGCAAGTCGCGCGTCTCGCTGCCTACGGTGTAGCGCAGTGTTCCCTCGAGCACATACACGAGCTCTTCGTTGGCGGGGTGACTATGCGGCGGCGGCACATGGCACGCAGGGGGAACACGCATCTCGAAGACGCCCATCTCACAGCCATTGCCCGCCGCCTGCAGGTATCGGATCTCCAGCGTTCCCATGCGGATCAGCTCCGGTGCGTCTTGCAATTGGGTCGGGGTCATGACAAACTCCTCATGTAAAGTATCTTTACTTTACAAAGCCTTTGCGGCCATGTCAATGAGTAGAACAGTCGCCCCGAAGAGCCCGGCACGGCCGGCGATCACGCCCATGATCGGCTCACTGCTGCGACTGCCCCATGAGGTCGTCATGGCGCGCATGCTCGCGGCACTCGACAACCAAGGGTTCGACATCACCTCTACCGAGCTGGGAGTGTTTCTCTATCCGGGCCCCGAGGGGCGCAGGCCCGCAGATCTGGCGCGGCAGTGCAGCATGACCCGCCAGGCCATGAACTATGTACTCACGGGACTGGAGCGCCGCGGCTACATAGAGCGGCAGGCGGGCCCAGGCGCGACGACGACGCTCGTGCGCATGACGGCCAAGGGCTGGGCCATGGTCGAACCGATCCGCAGGTGCGTGGCCGAGATTGAGCAGGAATGGACGGCGCACCTGGGTGCCAAGCGCTTTAAGGCCCTGCGCGACACGCTGCACGATCTTGCGCTGCAGCTCGGCAAGCTCGGTTGAGCAGAAGCCGCGCTGTTTCGCTGTTTCGCTTGCCTGGACCGGCAATGCGCCGGCGCTGCGGTCGGGGCGGAGGAATCTGATGAGGAGCGCACGATGTTCCGAAGGCCGGTCTTGGTGGTGCGACGAAGTCGAACTACGGCTCGCGACGGCATCACGTTGATGACGGCTCCCTGCCATTGAATGTCCTGCAGCGTCTGTTGAGTCAGGGCGTGAACCGGGCATCCGACCACAGAGATTGATAGCGGTAGGGCAGTCGTTGGCTGATGCTGTCGCGGCCGCCACACCGGCTCGTGCTTCAGAGGCGAGGTCACCCGATACGCAGTGCCGTGGCGCCAGGGATCAACGCTTGCGCCACACACTCGCCAGTCAAGGATGTTGCTCGATCGCTGGGCTCGACCGACACTACAAGTGGTCCAATTCGTCAAAACTTGCGGCCGCCACCCAGGGTGGACGCAGCCGGGTTGATGAACGACATGGGCGATGTCCTGAGGAAAAAGAGGTGGTGATGGTGGTGGTTGGGTGTCAGCGGCGGCGCGGATCGAGCGCGTCGCGCAGGCCGTCACCGAGCAGGTTGAAGGCCAGTACCAGCAGGAAGATCGCCAGGCCCGGCCATATGGCCATCCACGGCGCGTTGTCCATGAAGTTCTTCGCGGTGTTCAGCATGCTGCCCCAGCTCGGCGCCGGGGGCTGCTGGCCCAGGCCCAGGAACGACAGGCTGGCCTCGGCGATCACCGCAGCGGCGATGGCCAGCGTCGACTGCACGATCACGGGAGCGGTGATGTTGGGCAGTAGGTGCGAGAACGCAATGCGCATTGGCGAACAGCCTACCGCGCGGGCCGCCTCGATGTAGTCCTCGACCTTGACATTGATCACCTGTGCGCGCGTCAGGCGCACGAAGATCGGAGCCGCGGATACGCCGATCGCGATCATCGCGTTGGTCAGGCTGGGGCCCAGGAATGCGGCCAGCGCGATCGCTAGGATCAGGAACGGACAGGCCAGGAATGCGTCGGTGACGCGCGAGATCAGCGCGTCGACGAGGCCACCGAAGAAGCCGGCGACCATGCCGATCACAACGCCCAACACCAGCGAGATCGCGACGGACACGACACCGGCAAGCAAGGAAGCGCGTGTACCCCAAATGACACGGGACAATACGTCGCGTCCCAATTCGTCGGTGCCGAACCAGTAGGTGCTGCTCGTCGGCTTGCGGACTGCACTCCAACTGGTTGCCAACGGATCGTGCGGTGCGATCCACGGAGCGAGCAACGCCAGCAGCACGAAGAACACGACGGTGCACAGACCAGCCATCGCGACCTTGTTGCGCCATAGTTTGCGCACGGCGCGCTGCCATGGGCCGGCCTGCGGCGAAGCGGGCAAAGGCTGGGAACGCGTAGTTGCCAGTGCACCCACGGCTTCAGTGCCTCAGCCTGGGGTTAAACACGAAATAGGCCATGTCGGCCATCAGATTGAGCAGAACGTACGCGGTGGCCGTGACCAGCACGACTCCTTGCACGACCGCGTAGTCGCGATTGAACACCGCATCGATGATCAGCTTGCCGAAACCCGGAATCGTGAACACCTGCTCGGTCAGCACCGCGCCCGACAGCAACGTGCCCAGTTCCAGCGCGCCGAGTGTGATAACTGGCGTCAACGCATTGCGCAGCGCGTGCTTGAGCACGACGGTGGACTCCCTCAGACCCTTGGCGCGCGCGGTGCGCACGTAGTCGGCGCCCAGCACCTGCAGCATCGAACTGCGGGTGTGGCGCATCAGCACCGCGGAGATGCCGGTGCCCAGCACGAAGGCCGGCATGATCATGGCCGCCAAGTTGGCACCGAGATCCTCGAACGGACTGACGTAGCCCGACGCCGGCAACCAGCCCAACTGCACCGAAAACAGCAGGATCATCATGATGCCGAGCCAGAAGTTGGGCATCGACAGACCCGACAACGCGAACACCGTGGCGCCGTGATCCCAGAGGCTGCCGGGCCGCACTGCCGAGATGACGCCGGCGGGAATGCTGATCACCAACGCAATCAACATCGACAACAACGCGAGTTCGACCGTGACCGGCAGTTTCTGCATGATCAGATCGAGCACGGGCAGCTGCGTGCGCACCGACTCGCCAAGGTCGCCGCGCAGCACACCACCCATCCAGTAGCCGTATTGCGCAGGCAGTGATTTGTCCAGATGCAGTTTTTCGCGCAGTTGCGCGATGACGGCCGGGTCCTGGTCCTCGCCGGCCATCATCTGTGCCGGGTCGCCCGGCAGCAAGTGCTGCAGGCCGAAGATGAGCATCGACACGAACAGTAGCGTGGGCGCCAGCGCGACCAGGCGTCGAATGAAGAACGCAAACATCGCTTCGGCCCGCCGCAGTGGGGCGTGGCTTCAGTTGAGCTTCAGACCAGTGACACGCAACAGCCCATCGGGCACTTCGCGCACACCGCTGAGCTTGTTGGTGTAGGCCCACAACCAGTTGCGGTGATACACGTAGACGATGGGCCGATCCGCCGCCTCGTGTGCAGCCACCTGCTCATAGGCCTTGATCCGCTCGGCGGTGTTCAGTTTGGTGCGTGCTTCGTTGAGCAGTACATCGACCTCGGGCTTGCAGTAGCCCGAATAGTTCAGCGGCTGCTTGCAGGCCAGGAAGCTGTAGACGTTGCCGTCGGGATCGGCGCGGCCGCTCCAGGCCAGCACATAGGCGTCGAAGTCGCCCTTGTCCGCGAGGTTCAACGAGGTGGCGAATTCCGTCGACTGGATCTTCACGTCGAAGCCCGCTTCCTTGGCCATCGCCTGCACGACCTGGCCAATCTTCTGCGCGTCGCTCGTCGTCGCGGTCATCAGCGTGAAACTGGGATTGGGCACGCCGGCCTCCTTCAGCAAGGCCTTCGCCTTTGCGACATCACGCTTCGGGATGGGCACGTTTTTCGCATAGAAGGTGTTGCTCGGGGCGACCCACTGATTGCCCGGCGTCGCCTCGCCGTCCATCACCACTTGGACGATGCCGTCGCGATCGAGCGACAGTTCGAACGCTTCGCGCACCCGGGCATCCTTGCCCAGCGGGTTGGCCTGCGCCCTGTCGCTCTTGCCGGTGTTGATCGTGATGCCCTGGTAGCCGAGCTCGGTGATCTTGCTGACCTTAAACTTGGGATCGGTCGCGAGCTTGGCAATGTCGCTCGACGCCGCTCGTTCAATGAAATCGAGCTGGCCGGCCCGCAGATTGGCCAGGCGCACGGTCGCATCGGGAATCGGCGTGTAGACGATGCGGTCGAAGTGGATCGCGCCCTTGTTCCAGTAGTTCGGGAATCTCTCGAACACCATGCGGTCCTGCGCAACGCGCTCGACGAACTTGAAAGGCCCGGAACAGACCGGAGCGGTGCCGAAATTCGCACCGCCTGCCTTAGCTGCCTTGGGCGAGACCATCATGCCGGCGCGATCGGCCAGCGCCGCCAGCAGCGGCGCAAACGGCGCGCTCAGGTTCAGCCGCACCGTGCTGGCATCAATCACGTCCACACTGGTGACCGGGCGCAGTTCGCCGCTGCGGTTCGAACCGGACATGGTCTTGTGGCGCTCGATGTTGAACTTGACCGCCTCGGCGTCGAACTTCTCGCCGTCGTGGAAGGTCACGCCGCTACGCAGTTTGAGCGTCAGCGACTTGTTGTCGGCCGCCCATTGGTAACTCGTGGCCAACTGCGGCACGATGGCCAGCTTCTCGTCCACGTCCAGCAGCTTGTCGCACAGCGCGGAAAAGACGATACGCCCGACGAAGGTCCGCGCCAGTGTCGGATCCAGGACGTCCGGGTCTTCAGCCAGGCCCACGCGCAGGGTCTGCCCCTGTGCAGCGAACGAGATCAGGGCCAGCAGACTTGCCCCGGCCAATGTGCGAATGATCGGATTCATTGCAATGCTCCTTGGTAGTAAGGGTGGACGGAATCGATTGATGCTATGGCGACGCACTCGGCACGAAAGCCGACTGCAGCAGTTGCAGGCGCCGACGCGCAGGGCTCAATACGGTCGCCACGGAATCCGCCGCCGCCGACAGCGGCAGAGGGAAATGGCAAGCAGCCAAATGCGCCGGATCGCCAGTCAGCGCCGGCGCGACCGACGCGCAAATTGGCTGCACATACGGACAGCGGGTATGTAAATGGCAGCCACTCGGTGGGTTGAGCGCGCTGGGCACGTCGCCGCCGAGCAATGCAGGTCGTTGCCGAAGCCCCGGCTCGGGAATCGGAATGGCCTGCATCAGCGCTTGGGTGTATGGATGGCGCGGCGACGCGAACAGCCGCGCCCTTTCGCCAATCTCGACGATGCGCCCCAGATACATGACCGCTACCCGATGGGCAATATGCTTGATCACCGCCAGGTCGTGCGCGATGAATAGGTAGGACAGTCCGAGCCGGTGCTGCAGGTCCTGCAGCAGATTGATGACCTGGGCCTGCACCGAAACATCGAGTGCCGACACCGCCTCGTCACAGACGATGAATCGGGGTTCGACCGCCAGCGCCCGGGCAATGCCGATGCGCTGGCGCTGGCCGCCGGAAAACTCGTGCGGATAGCGCAGTGCTGCATCCGCGGGCATGCCCACGGTGTGCAGCAACTCGGTCACTCGCTCCGCCTCGCGGCCGGTGTGCAGCCCATGTACATGCAGTGGCTCCCGCAGGGTTTGCCCGACGGTCCTGCGCGGATCGAGCGACGAGTACGGATCCTGAAATATCAGCTGCATGTCGCGCCGCTGCGATCGCAACGCGGCGGCACCAAGATCCAACACGTCTATGTTGTCGAGCCGCAGCGTGCCGTCGGTCGGCTCGATCAGCCGCAACAGCAAACGTCCCAGCGTGGACTTTCCGCAGCCCGACTCGCCGACCACGCCTAGCGTTTCAGCACGGCTCAGCACCAGATCGACGCCGTCGACCGCGCGCACGTGACCCGCGACGCGGTTAAAGAAGCCTCGGCGAACCGGGAAGTGCTTGACCAAGCCGCTGGCGCGCAACAGCGCAGTCTGCGAGCCTGCTTGCGCCGGCTGGTTCACGCCGCCATTTCCAGCGGCTGATGCGTCAACAACTGCGCCGGGTCCAGCGGCGCCTTGAAGCAAGCCGACCAATGCAGCTGGCCGACCGCTCGCAGTACGGGCACCGATTCGCGGCACGCAGCATCGGAGAACGGACAACGCTCGGCAAAGCTGCATCCGGACCCCACCTGCATCGGGCCGGGCACTTGGCCTTCGATCGAAGCCAAACGCTGCTGTTCAGTGTCCAGGCGCGGAATCGAACCCAGCAATCCGACTGTGTAGGGGTGTTGGGGTTCGTCAAATATCGCTTGCACCGGGCCGCGCTCGACGACTCGGCCGGCATACATCACGACCACGTCGTCTGCGACCTCGGCGACCACACCGAGGTCATGCGTGATAAGCACGATCGCGGTACCTGTTTCTTCTTGCAATGCGCGCATCAGTTCGAGAATCTGTGCCTGGATCGTGACGTCGAGCGCGGTCGTCGGCTCGTCGGCGATCAGCAAGCGCGGCTCGCACGCCAAGCCCATCGCGATCATCACGCGCTGGCGCATGCCACCGCTGAGCTTGTGCGGATAGTCATCGAACCGCTGCTCCGGTGAGGGTATGTGCACCTTGCGCAACATCTCGATCGCCCTGCTGCGGGCCTCGGCGCGGCCAATGCGGCGATGTCGAAGCAGACCCTCGACGATCTGCTCGCCGACGGTGAAGGACGGGTTGAGCGAAGACATCGGCTCCTGGAAGATCATCGCGATGCCGTTGCCGCGCAGGTCTTGCAGCGTGCTTTCGTCCGCGTCGACCAGCTCCTGACCCTCGAACTTGATCGAGCCTGCCGCGATTCGACCCTGGCCCTTCGGCAGCAGGCCCATGATGGACAGCGAGTGACACTCTTGCCGCATCCCGACTCGCCAACGATGGCTAGCGTACGTCCCGCTTCGACCGAAAAGCTGACCCCATCGACAACTACAAACTCCCCATCGTCACCGGCGAACACTGTGCGCAGATCGCTGACTTCAAGAAGGACCGTCATGTGGCGCCCTGGCGCTGCGCGTGAAATCGCTCGATCGTCGCCTCGATGGTTGGCCGGTCTGTAATGCCGCTCGGGCGTCCGCGCCCGGGCAGGCAACTCAGGAACGGCTGGTAACGCTCCAAGCTCACACGATACAGGCGCCGCAATTCGAGCAGCGGGTCTTCATGGTCGTCGACGCGCAGGTCCAGCGCCGGATAGTCTTCGTCGCCGTGGATACGCAGCGCTGCCGATTGCCTGCCCCGTTTGTCGCCCCCGGCCGCTTGGCCGGCGTCCATCGCGTCGAGCAGGCGTTCGGCGAGCGTCGGAGCCGCGCTTCGCAGATAAGTTTCGGCAGTGGCGGCGATGACACGCGGCCCGGCCAACATGTTGCCAGCCACGCTGAATCCGTCGTGCACCACATGGCCACACCAGTCAATGCAGGCCGCGCCTGTGTGCGCTACGCCTGCACCAGCAGCCGGAAGCATATGTACCTGTCGTTGCGCCTGCCCTTCATCCGCGGCGGTCAATGCCTCGATCGTGTCTTCAGCGCAGCGCCCCTGAGCCAGCAGATCAAGCCCGGCTGGTCCGTACAGCGGATTCATCAACGCCTGGGTCGAGATCGCGCCGACACCGCGCCGGGTGTGCACGCACAAAGCACCGACGGAAAAGAACTTGCTGGCGATCGCGACACCGAAGGAACCCTTGTCGTCCCGCGCCAGAATCGACCAGGTCATCGGGTCGTCCTCCTGCCGAAAGCGGCCATGCTCCCGATGATAGGCTGAGGCCCAGGATGCTTTCGATGACCTGCGTTTCCAGATTCGCAGCAATGTCCGACATAGCCCCACACCTGCCGGCCGCAGTGATCGGTAGCCGATGTGTGGCCGTCCATAGTGACCGGCAGGTATCCGTCAAGAAGATCGAGGTCCAGAGGACCTGCCAACGACCCACTCCAGACGTTCCGAAGCACAGAATGCTTGCCCGATAGCAGGCATCGAATCCACGCTGAGGTCGCCCTCACTTGGTGGCGTCGGACAAAGCGGGGCATGCACCTGCGCGCTTCTTCCGGCTCGTCTACGCTTCGTACTTGATGTGGAGGGCGACGCACGCGGCCAGCGCGGCCTCGCGCTCCTTCATCATTCGTTAGAAGTGCCGCCGCTCTCTTCAGCGCGACGCGGCGATTCTTGCTGACCGCACAGCACGATCGCCTGGCAAGCAACGGCAGGTCGGACCCGACGTGTCCGAACATAGGGTATGTCTTGGCCATCAAGCGCCTGAAGAGAAATGAGACTCGCTCGTGCAATATCGGCCGACAAGAAGGAGCAGCCATGTCAGAAGGACGGACACAGCGCGACATCGCCGTCAACGGCATAACGCTGCACATCACCGAGCAGGGCAGCGGCCCGCCGGTGCTGCTTTGCCATGGTTGGCCCGAACTGGCGTATTCGTGGCGCCATCAGATCCCGGTGCTGGCTCAAGCGGGCTATCACGTCGTGGCGCCCGACATGCGGGGGTATGGCGGAAGCTCGGTGCCACACGACATCGCTGCCTACGCGATCACCGATCTGGTGGGCGACATGGTGGCGCTGGTGGCGGCGCTGGGGCAGACCCGAGCTTGCATTGTCGGACACGACTGGGGCGCGAATGTGGCCTGGAGTGCCGCGCTTATGCGCCCCGATCTGTTCACGGCAGTAGCCGCTCTCAGCGTGCCGCACCGCCCGCGCAACCCAACGGCAGCGCCACTGACCTTGCTGCGGACGGCGGGGCTCGAGAATTTCTATTGGTTCTACTTCAATCGTGAAGGCGTGGCCGAGGCCGAGTTCGAGCGTGACATTGAGTCAGCGATACGGCGCGTGCTGTTCGCTGGCTCAGGTGACGCGCCGGCCGATCGCGACCGTTCTTTGAATGTACCGGCCAGCGGCGGGTTCCTGGATGACCGTATCGATCCACCAGAGTTGCCAGGGTGGCTGAGCGAGAGCCGACATTGCTGTGTATGCGGCATCGTTTCGCAAGAACGGCTTGCGCGGGCCCTTCAACTGGTATCGCAATATTGATCGCAATTGGGCACTCCTGGCACCGTTTCAGGGTGCTCAAGTCAAACCGCCAGCTTTGTTCATCGCGGGAACGCGCGATGGGGTGATCGCCTCGCCGATGGGGCGTGGGGCGTTGGAAACATTGGCGACGAGCGTGCCGAACCTTCGCGAAAAGGTGCTGATCCCCGGTGGTGGGCACTGGATCCAGCAGGAGCGGCCCGCGGAGGTGAATGCGGCGCTGCTGCGCTTCCTTGCGTCCGACTATCCAGTGTGAGGCTGGCGGCTGATACCTGCCACACACCTGGATCACTCACGAAGTGGAGCAATGGAGGAAGCGTCCATCGGCGACCGGCAATGGCGAGGCAACGTTGATCTTTGTGTCAACTTATGAGGGCGCCAGTCGATACTCGATCAGTCTCGTGCTCGATGACGGATCAAGGCTCAAGCTGCATTCCGGCAATGCCAACCATGCAAAGAAGCAGATGGCACGCATCGGTGATTGGCTTCAGTCGCAGTTGGCGCCGGCGTCACCCGCATCCACCCCTGCAACGAGCGCCACGCTTTTACTTCTCGACGAGAACAACCAAGGTTTCCGGCCTGACGCCATCATGTTTCATCGCTGCAGCACCAGCTTCACTCTGCATGATCGCTTGGAATGCGTCCATGTCGGCGACATCCATGGACAATCCGACGCGATTGGGTGCATCTGGATGAACGAAGGTGCGAATGTCCTTCGCCACTCCGCTAAAGACCTCTTCACGCTTCTTCGACGAAAGCCAGTGTGCGACGTCGTTCACCTCGTGGATTGCAATGAGCTTTGGCATGGTGGCACCTTCGTGGACAGGCAGAAGATGCTGCCCGTATTTCTTCTGCCACGCAGCGAATCTATGCGCTAGTCAGATCGTCGACTGTCGGCCTTCCAACCAGCCGCTCGACAGCGGTCGGTTCTGGCCGTCAACGACCCATCTGCCGTCGCCCCTGAGAGTCAGGGCACGACGTCGAACTATCGTTGGCCGTGCGCAGATCGAAGGGCTCGTCGACGGCGAATGGACGATGCGGATCAAGGGTGGGGGCTGGCCACTGGGACCCGACCAAAAAGTCTTTTCCAATCAGGTATGAGCCTGGAGCGTCCTGAGATCGACGACGCGAAGCACGTCGATCCGTTGTAGGTCTGGACAGTGTATTGGGGCCCGGGTTTTAGGAGTTCATCAACCGTGGTCGAAGGCTGTGGGCATGTGGGCGAAGGCGCTGGCGGTGGGCAACGCGCGAGCGTTGTCCACGGGCTGCGCCGGTGCGCGTCAGCGCATCGTCCACATGTCCACAGTGCTTTGCTTTGGTTCGGTTGTTGTGTTCTGATGCGGGTTTCAGCCGGTACGCGTCGGCACCTTGCTGAACAGCGTCTGGCGGGCCTCGTTGAGTTCCTCAGCGGCCTGGACATCGGTGAATGCCCGCGCGAGCTGCTGGATCTCCAGCGAGCGCGACGCCGGGGCGCAGGAAGCTCGCGGCGTCGGGCAGGCTGCTCAGCTTGTCCAGCGGCGTCATCGCGTCCCTGGGCGCGGTACAGGCGCTTGATGCGCCCGGGCTTCTTGGGGTCGGCCAGCTCGGTGGCGAACAGGCATGGCCGGTGGAAGTTCAGGAACGGGTTGAGGTACCGCGGCAGTAGGTGTCGAAGCGCGCGGCATGACGGCGAGTGGATGTGCTCGTAGCCGAACTCCTTGCGCACCACGGCCCCGTTCTTCGTTTCGGCCAGGCCGTTGTCGTTGCTGTGCCGCGGGCGGCTGCGGGTGAACTCGATGCGCAGCTTGTCCAGCATGCCGCGCTACCTTGTGGTTGACGAACTCGCTGCCGTTGTCGGCATGAAAGCCCAGGATCTCGAACGGGAACTGCGCCAGCATTTCCTCGATGCACGCTGAGCAGGTGCGCCTCGGAAATCGCCTGCACGCTGGCCACCACCTGCCACTGGGTGACGCAGTCCACGGCGTTGATGTGATACAGCCCCTTGATGCCGTCCAGGTCACCCTGGTGCACGCTGTCGATGCGGATGAAGCCGGGGCGGCCCTCGGGCGCCGGCGCCTTGCGCACGCCGATCTTGGTGTTCTTGGTCGGGCTGGGTCTTGGTCAGCACCACGCGCTGCTTGCGGTAGCGAGCGCTGTGGCGCAGGTTGTACAGGTGACCCACCGAGATCGAGCCCAGCCGCTCGAATCGCTCATCACCAAAGACGTCATGCTGGCGGCGCAGCACGCAGGCCGTGGCCGGGCCCGACAGCGTGCCCATGGCACGGTCCACATCGACCAGCAGCGCCACGTCCGCAGCCGTGTACAGGCGGGCAAATGGGTGACGTGGCGCGCCGTAGCTCTTGACCAGCGGCTTGCCGGCGTCCCAGCGTGAGACCAGCCGCGTGATCTGGGCACGGCTGTAGCCGCTCAGCCGCTGCAGGTAGGCCAGCACGGGGCCGCGGTCTGCGCGGGCGTAGCCGGCGGTACTCAAAGCGCCGCAGCACCGACTCGATCCACGCATACCGACCCTCGTCGCCAGCGGCCGCCTGGAACTCCATCGCCTGCGTACCCGTCAGCACCTGACGCAGCTGCTCCAGCGTGCGCACCTGGGCTTCGTCCATGTCGATCACCATCGATTCGATGATCGACCCGCTGCGCCGGTGGGCTGCCTGCCAGCCCCCAAATCGCCGATCCCAGGCGTCCTCCAGGCTCATTCCTCAATGGAATCTCGCGCCCGGCTCCAGGCTCATACCTCGTTGGACAAGACTACCAATTGACACAGGTGGGTGGGCCCTGTACGGTGAATTTGCTCGGCGCGGGCCGCCGATTTGCTACCGCTCGTGTTTGGTCACCACTGGCGGGCCATACCGAACAAGTCCATGCATCAACAGGAGACCCAGATGAATCGAATTACCTCGACAGCGCTGGCCGTGACCGTGGCTGTGCTCGCGGCCTGTGCGAGCCCCGATCCCACGTCGAAGGTCAAGCCCGAATTCATGGTGGTCGGCATCGACAACAAGGTCACCTGGAGCGAAGACGGCAAGTTGCAGTTGCTGCCGCCCGGCAAGGACGCGGGTCACGATCGTCGACATCGGCACCGACCCTGCCAATCCGAAGATCGTGGCCAACCTGCCATTGATGAACTCGATCTTCGGCCCGCCGACCAACCTGGGAATCACGCCCAACGGCCAACTTGCGCTGGTGGCCAACTCGGTGGACTGGGTAGCCGACGGTGCCGGCTGGAAATCCGTGCCCGACAACAAGCTCTACGTCATCGATCTCACCACGAGCCCGCCGTCGCTAATCGAAACCGTGGCGGTGGGCAAGCAACCCTCGGGCATGTCGATCAACCGGGCCGGAAACCTGGCGCTCATCGCCAACCGCGCCGACAACTCGATCAGCGTGCTCTCGATCCAAGGCAAGCAGGTCAAGATGATCGACACGGTCGTCATCGGTGAACACGTCGCCCATGTGGTGTTCACTCCCGACGGCAAGCGCGCACTTGCCGGCAGGTTCCCGGGCCACAAGGCCGCCCTGCTCGAAGTCGACGGCCAGAAAGTCACCTACACCAAGCGAGACCTGGCGGTCGGGCTGTGGCCCTACAACCTGGACGTCACGCCCGATGGTCGGTTGGCGCTGACCGCCGACAACGGCAACAACGGAGGCTCCGATGGCAATGTCGACACGGTCTCGGTGATCGACCTCGAGGCCAGACCAGAACGGGTGATCGACAAGGTGGTGGTGGGTGACGCACCCGAGGGCTTGGCCATCAGCCCGACCGGAAAAGCTCGCGGTGGCCGTGCTGTTGCGGGGCTCGAACAACGCGAAGACGGAGTTCTTCTACAACCGCAACGGCAGCGTCGTGGTGCTCAAGATCGATGGCAAGAAGGTCACCAAGGTCGGCGAGGTCGAGGTCCGCGGCCTGCCCGAGGGTGCGGTGTTCAGCCCCGACGGGCGCTGGCTCTATGTCGGCAATTTTCTCGACTCGGACATCTCCGTGCTGCGGGTGGACGGCGACACGGTCACAAACACCGGCACGCTCGTGAAGCTGCCAGGCAAGCCGGCGTCGATGCGCGGGAGAACCTTGTAGATCGACCGTTGGTCTGCAGTCGCAGGAGCAGGCCCGATCAGGCAGGCGACAGCAGACCGGCTCAGGTAACCATCCCCCGGCAAAGCCGGGGGCATTCGTGATGTGAGCCGCTCGAAGCGGCTGGTAGGGGTCGCTGACGCGGCCCCTCATTTCTGGGGCCACCTTTCGGTGGCTGTTTATCTCCAGAGTCCGAGTTGATCCATGCGTTGGTCCTCCTTTTCCTGGTTCTTGATGTACTCCCGGATCACCGTCTCGTCACGACCTACGGTCGAGACGAAATAGCCCCTCGCCCAGAAGTGCTGCCCCACGAAGTTGCGCTTGCGCTCCCCATACACCCTCGCCAGATGAATCGCGCTCTTGCCCTTGATGAACCCGACTACCTGCGACACCGCGTACTTCGGCGGGATCGACAGCATCATGTGCACGTGGTCGGGCATCAGGTGCCCTTCTTCGACTCGACACTCCCGCTGCGCCGCGAGCTTGCGGAACACTTCGCCCAGATGCTGGCGAAGCTGCCCGTACAGCCTTCGGCGCCGACACTTCGGGATGAAGACAACGTGATATTTGCAGTCCCATGCCGTGTGGCTCAAACTTTCGAACTTGTCCATCGTGTTTCTTCCTTTCGTGTGCTTGGCGGCTCACGCTTGGAAGTCTCCACGGTGGACAACTCCTTGAAACGGTCGGGATAGAAGTACGGCGCGCACGCAACCGTAGGGTCCGGTGGCCTGTCCAGCGGTTTACCGATGGGCCTCAGTCCGGCTCCCGTAGTTGCGACGTTTCCGCAAGCCCCCCCTACGATCCCGGAAGGCGGGATTTCCCCGTTCCGGTTCTGACCTTGGCTTTCCTTCGTGGGCCTTCCCAGATTCGCGACGAGGCTTAAGCACTGACATACGTACACCCCACCCACGCTGGTTTACCCACGACCTCGTCCCCACTTCGAAGGCCGGCTTGGCTCGGCTCAGAGTCCGAGGGCCGCCTTGGGACCGCCAAGTGCCCAGAGCCCCTTCGCTGCATGCCGGCGTTACCGCCATGCAGAAGACGTCATGCGTCTCCTCGCAGAACATTACTTCCACTTCATCGCTCCTACGGGCTCATGCGCCAAACCGCTGCCCTCCGGTCGCCTCTGGCATCGCCTCCTGTGCGGCCGGTCTTTGCAGGTTGCTGTCAGCCCCTGCTGCGCACCGGTTCTTCCCGACGCTATCTCTGCCGATCCTTCCGTACGTGTCTGGACCCCTACTCCGGTAGCCCCCAGGGTGCACTTCCCGTTTCTTCCCCTGGGACATTGGCCTTCCCCGCGTTTGAACCGGGTCGGCGCATGACAAGTCCCCCAACAGCCACTTCCGTTGGGCAGTAGATTTCGGAGCTGCAGTCATTCCCTCATGTTCAGACCCGCACGTTTGCTCGCCACACCGGTAGCTCCCACCCTCGCACCTTGCGGTGCCGGGCAGCCGTGGCTTTTCAGTCCGCGCATATCACGGTTCGTTACCTCCCCGTGCAGCGGATTCGCTAACCGCCCAAACCGGGCAATTGGCGGTAAGGGGACTCACACCCCTCAAAATCGGCAGCCTTGTCGGCTACTCCTCAAACTTCTACTGCCACCCCGGCAGAGCCGGGGGGCCTCCCTTGGTAGCTAGCGCACACATAACCGGCCGGTCGCGAGTTCCCGCTTGTGGCCGGCCATGATGCTCTTTGTCGTCGGCTGTATGGCAATGCCAGTGCGACCGACAGGTCTGCGGCAACGAGATTGAGTACACGTAAGCCCGTCGTCGACCCCGAGCAGTCGTCGACGTGAAGACCTTGACCGCCGCAAAGCCTTCATTGAACCGCCGTGATCGCTACGGCACAACGGCACACCGCTGATTTCTGGTTTTGCCTCCGCGAACTAGCCCTACCTTCGCAAGATTGAGGGCTACCTGGATGTTCCTCGATCCGAGCAGCCGCGCGGATGTTGGGCTTGCTTTCTCTTTTCGTCTCGAATATACTACATGAAGGAACATGCAAATATTCGAACGCGAAGTCAGCGGCCGCCGCTACCGCATCGCTGCTCAGTCGGTGTGGGACTCCAAGGCGGGTGGCTCGTGGCGCGCCAGGTTGTGCTGGGGCCGGCGGCGGCGCCGCCCGTGGCCGATCTGAGTGCCACGCACACGGTGGGGACGCGTGCGCTGGGCGACGTTGGCGCGCTGGTCTGGGTGGCCGAGCAGCTCGATCTGGTCGCGCTCATTGATAGAGCCTGCGGAGGGATCGGCGCCGAGGGTGGCCCCTCGGTCGGCGAGTTGGCGGTCGCGGTGGCAATCCAACGCGCGTGTTCACCGGGACCCAAGCGCGACCTTGGCGAGTTTCTCGATGCGAGCCTGCCGCGCGTTTCGTGCTTGCCGGGATCGGCGTTTACGGGACAGGCGTTTCATCGTGCAGCCCAGCAGGTCACCGAGCTCGATTTGGAGCAAGCTCAGGTGGCGATCTGGAAGGCGGCGGTGGCCGGGTTCGAGTTGTCGGCGGACGTGCTCGCATTCGACACGACGAACTTCGACACCCACATCGCCACGTTGACGCCAGGTGAGCTCGCCAAGCGAGGACACGCCAAGAGCAAGCGCAAGGACCTGCGGGTGGTGGGATTGGCGTCTTGGTTAGCGAGACGGGGCATGTGCCGCTGCTGTATCGGACCTATAGCGGCAACGGCTCGGACCAGTCCGCGCTGGCGGCCTGCCTCGGGGGATTGGCGCAGTTGCACGAGGGCCTCGACAGTGGCGAGGGTCGGCAGCGCCGGCGCAGCGCACTTGTGCGAGACGGCGGGTTTTGGAGCGCAACTCGAGCTGGAGCTCGATGCCGCGGCTACTACAGCTCATCTCGCTGCCACTCGGACACAAGGCGGCGGCGGAGGCGTTGCAAATGGCGCGCAGCGAGGTGCAATGAACGCTGTCTGGCAAGCTCAGCGAGGTCGAGCGCGCGTATGCGAACCACTGTGGGCGAGTTGGACGTACGCTGGTGTGGTGGAGAGCCAAGATTGCTCGAGGGGCAAAAGCGCGGCGTCGCGGCGGCCTGCGCAAAGCCAAAGTGGAACTGCGCAAGCTCGAGGCGCTGATCGACAACGCACGCATCACGCGCAGCGTCTCGAAGATCGAGTCAAGAAGGCGCTCGCTCGAGAACACTTGTCAAGCTTCGTGGTGACCACTATCGCGGGCACGGACAAAGCGCCAACCTGCAATGGGAAGTCGATGCCGCCAAGCGCCGCGATCTGGAGAAGACCGGCTGGGCCGGCGAGTGCTGTGCACGGATCGCCACAACTGGAGCACCGGGCGCATCGTGTACGCCTTCAGGGGTCAATGGCACGTCGAGGAGTTGTTTCGCAGAGCGAAGAAAGGCGGCGTGTTTCTCTGGGGGCCGTCGCATCAATGGGCCGATGGATCGCTAAGGCTGCACATCTTTGCCACTGTGCTGGGCTTGACGCTCGTGAGCCTGACAAGGATCGCGCTCACGCCAGACGCTTCGGCACGTCGGATGCTGGAGAACCTGGCGCAGACCAAGGCCACGCTGGGCGCACACCACCGGAGGCACGGGACGAAGGACACGGTGATGCTGGGCGGAGCTCACCGCGAGCAGCGCGTGCGGTGAAGGTTTAGGGTAGAAAATGGTTTAAGAATTTTTATTATATGTGAATTGAAGATGATTGAGAGGGAAAGAAAGTATGGGGGAAACTAGCCACAAGACGCGTACGCAAACGGCACCACGGTCCGGCCCCTGGCTCGACCAGACGAGCCTTTAGACTTCGCCGCTTCGCTATTTCTGGCTCGAATTCTTGGACAAGATCGTTCTGCAGATCGCCGCCGAGCTGAAGGTTCGGCCGGCCCAGGTGAACAGCCGCCGTCGAACTGCTCGACGGCGGCGCCACCGTGCCCTTCATCGCCCGCTACCGCAAGGAGGCCACCGACGGCCTGGACGACATCCAGCTGCGCGAGCTCGAAGCGCGGCTGGGCTACCTGCGCGAGCTCGAAGACCGCCGCGCCGCGGTGCTGAAGAGCATCGACGAGCAGGGCAAGCTGACGCCCGAACTGCGCGCCGCCATCGAGGCCGCGCCGACCAAGCAGGAGCTGGAAGACCTGTACCTGCCGTACAAGCCCAAGCGCCGCACCAAGGGCATGATCGCCCGCGAAGCCGGCCTCGAGCCGCTGGCCGACAAGCTGTTCGCCGACCCGACGCTCGAGCCGCTCGCCGAGGCCGCGGCCTTCATCAATGCCGACGGCCGGTTTTGCCGATGCGCCCGGCGGTGCTCGACGGCGTGCGCGACATCCTGTCCGAACGCTGGGCCGAAGACGCGGCGCTGGTGCGGCAAGCTGCGCGAATGGCTGTGGGCCGAGGGCCTGTTCCAGAGCCAGCTGGTCGACGGCAAGGACGGCAAGCACGCCGACGTCGCCAAGTTCCGCGACTACTTCGACTACGCCGAGCCCATCCGCACGCGTGCCTCGCACCGCGCGCTGGCCGTGTTCCGCGGCCGCGCGCTGGAGTGCTGGACGCCAAGCTGGTGCTCGACGAACCGCCGGCGCCGGCAAGCCACGCAGCCCGGGCACGCCTTCGTGTCGCTGGCCGAAGGCCGCATCGCGCGTGCACCTGGGCTGGAGCCACGGCCAGCGCGCGGGCGACGACCTGATCCGCAAGATGCGTCGCCTGGACCTGGCAGGTCAAGCTGTCGCTGAGCCTCGAGCGCGACCTGTTCGCGCGGCTGCGCGAAGAGGCCGAAGAAGGTCGCCATCAAGGTCTTCGCCGACAACCTGCGCGATCTGCTGCTGGCCGCGCCGGCCGGCCCGCGCGTGGTGATGGGGCTGGACCCCGGCATCCGCACCGGCGTGAAGGTGGCGGTGGTCGAGCGACACCGGCAAGGTGCTGGCGACACGCACACCGTCTACCCGCACGAGCCGCGCAAGCGACTGGGAAGGCTCGCTGCACGCGCTGGGCCGCCTGGTGCGCCAAGCACGGCGTGAACCTGATCGCCATCGGCAACGGCACCGCCAGCCGCGAGACCGACAAGCTGGCCGGCGACCTGATCAAGCGCGTCGCAGCAGGCTGGCGCCCGAGCTGCAAGCTCGACAAGGTGGTGGTCAGCGAGGCCGGCGCCTCGGTCTATTCGGCCAGCGAATTCGCCCGCAAGGAGATGCCCGACCTGGACGTGAGCCTGCGCGGCGCCGTCAGCATCGCGCGCCGGCTGCAGGACCCGCTGGCCGAGCTGGTGAAGATCGACCCCAAGAGCATCGGCGTCGGCCAGTACCAGCACGACGTGAACCAGAGCGAGCTGGCGCGCACGCTGGACGCGGTGGTCGAGGACTGCGTGAACGCGGTCGGCGTCGACCTGAACACCGCGTCGAGCGCCGCTGCTGGCGCGCGTGTCGGGCCTGTCGCCCGGCGGTGGCCGGCGAGCATCGTGCGCTGGCGCGACGCGCACGGCGCCTTCCGCAACCGCCAGCAGCTGCTCGACGTCGCCGGCCTGGGCGCCAAGACCTTCGAGCAGGCGGCGGGCTTCCTGCGCATCCGCGGCGGCGACAACCCGCTCGACCTGACCGGCGTGCACCCCGAGACCTACCCGGTGGTGCGAGCAGATGCTGGCCAGCCACCGGCGAGCCGGTGCGCGAGCTGATGGGCCGCAGCCGACGTGCTGCGCAGCGCTGAAGCCCGAAGCCTTCGCCGACGAGCGCTTCGGCGCCATCACCGTCAAGGACATCCTCGACCGAGCTGGAAAAGCCCGGCCGCGACCCGCGCCCGGACTTCAAGGTGGCGCGCTTCAACGACGGCGTCGAGGACATCAAGGACCTGCAGCCCGGCATGGTGCTCGAAGGCACGGTCAGCAACGTGGCCCAGTTCGGCGCCTTCGTCGACCTGGGCGTGCACCAGGACGGGCTGGTGCACGTCAGCCAGCTGAGCCACAAGTTCGTCAACGACGCGCGCGAGGTGGTCAAGACCGGCGACATCGTCAAGGTGCAAGGTGCTGGAGGTCGACCTGGCGCGCAAGCGCATTGGCGCTGACGATGAAGCTCGACGCGCCCGCCGTGCCCCAGGGCGCCGCACGGGCCGACAACAGCTTCCGCCCGGCATCGCGTGGCGAGCGCGCCCGCGCGCCAGAGGCGGCAGGCCAGGGCGCGATGGGGGCGGCTTTTGCCAGGATGCAAGGCCGGAGGTGACGACAGGGTCCTGATGTGTGATCAACAAGGTTGGCCCGGACCGGCCGTCTTGGAAATCCGATGCGCACTCGCGGTTGCGCGGATGCGGAGTCGGATGGCCAACTGAATGGCTGCTGGCGGGAGCTCTTCCTGTCGTCGCGAATTGCACTTGCCGACCGAGGCTGTGTGAAAAGTCGTCGCGACGCACCTCGCGCGAAACACTGGCCTCTCAGATCGGCTCAGGATCGACGATCGCGACATCGGTGAGGGTTGAAGAACCCCCGAAATTGCCCTACGGCCGACTTTCCACACAGCCTCGACCCATAGTTGACACTCGCCCGGACTAAATGGCCGCCGCAAAGCGGTCGGCCAGGACTTGCGCAATCTAGACACTACCGCTGGCCGAGGAGCACGCAGTTCGGTCGCGCTGAGCTACCCGGCGCCAGATCGGGCGCTCAGGCACTCAGAAATTCCGTCGAGTCGCGCACATGGTGGCTTCACCCAGCCTGTTGGTGGCATTGCCATACTCGCAGGCCTTAACGCAAATCACGCTGGACCGGGATTGAACATAGATTGGTAGTGCATACGCCCATGCGGTCTGCAATCGAAAGCCCGAAGGACACTGTTGCCGGGACGTTGCGATCATCACAAATCCCGATAGGCATTACCCAGACCAGGCCGCTATGGTGAGCGCCGATCCTCGCCCACCCGGAACACCATGACCCGATGCACCCTGCGGCGCCTTGCCGCTCTCACACTGGCACTGCTGGCCACTCCCGCCTTTGCCGGCACCGTGACCGTGGTCACCTCCTTCCCGAAGGAGCTGACGCAGGCCTACAAGACGGCCTTCGAGACGGCCAACCCCGACGATCAA
Source organism: uncultured beta proteobacterium (assembly GCA_963837675.1). Classification (GTDB taxonomy): domain Bacteria; phylum Pseudomonadota; class Gammaproteobacteria; order Burkholderiales; family Burkholderiaceae_C; genus Rubrivivax. The sequence continues at coordinate 81,050 of CAWIOH010000029.1, forward strand.
GCTGGAGATCCTGAACAAGAACACGCGTGCAGGGCATCGCCTATGTGCGCGAGCTGCCGGCCGGCCAGCGGCCCGACGTGTTCTGGGCCTCGGCGCCCGACGCCTTCGAGGTGCTGGCCGGCCCGAAGCTGCTGCGACAACGTCGCCGACGCTGGCCAACAAGTCGCGCCGGCCAAGGTCGGCAGCTACCCGATCAACGACCCCGAGGGCTTGTACCTCGGCCAGGCGCTGGCCGGCTACGGCCTGATGTGGAACACGCGCTACATGGCGGCCAACAAGCTGCCGGCGCCGAGCGCAGTGGGCCGACCTGACCAAGCCGGTGTACTTCGGCCACGTGGCGATGAGCGCGCCCTCGCGCTCGGGCACCACCCACCTGACCGTCGAGACGATGCTGCAGGGCGAAGGCTGGGACAAGGGCTGGACCCAGCTGCTGCAGATCGCCGGCAACTAGCGCCGCGATCACCGAGCGCAGCTTCGGCGTGCCCGACGGCGTGAACAACGGCCAGTTCGGCGTCGGCCTGGTGATCGACTTCTTCGGCCTGGCCGGCAAGTACTCGGGCTTCCCGGTCGAGTTCGTCTACCCCGACGTGACCGCCGATGGTGCCGGCCAACATCGCGCTGGTCGCCGGTGCCAAGAACCCCGACGAGGCGCAAGAAGTTCATCGCGTACACGCTGTCGGCACGAAGGCCAGCAGCTGCTGCTCGACCCGAAGATCTCGCGCCTGCCGGTGCTGCCGCCGCGGCGATGGGCGGCAAGGCGCCGGCCGGCTACCCCAACCGTTCGAGATCGCCAAGCGCGCCAAGGTGCAAGTTCGACTCCGACCTGTCGGAATCGCGCTACAACGTCGTCTCGTCGATGTTCGACCAGACCATCACCTTCCGCCTGAAGGAACTGCAGGCCGCGACCAAGGCGATCCAGGACGCCGAGGCCGCATTGGCGAAGAAGCCCAACGCCAAGGCCGCGAGCTGGTGAAGCAGGCGCGCGGGCTGGCCTTCACGCCGGTGGTCGGCGCAGGCATGGCCGGCGACAAGGAGTTCCTGGCGCTGTTCACGGCCAACAAGAAGGACGCGGCCGTGAACAAGCAGGTCACGGGGCTGGAGGACCGCTGGAACAGCCACGCGCGCGACAACTACGAACGCGCACGCGCGCTGGCCGAACAGGCCCTGGCGATGGCCAAGTGACGCACGCCTGATCCGATGCTGACCTCGACCACCGCGTGCCTACGGGCCGCGCGGTGCGCGCCCGGCGTGTGGCTGGCCGGCGCGCTGGTGCTGGCCTTCCTGCTGCTGTTCCTGGTGCTGCCGGTGGCGCAAGGTGTTCGTCACCGCCTTCGTCGCAGGCCGACGGCAGCCTGACGCTCGGCCACTTCGGCGCCTTCTTCGGCCAGGGCGCTGATGCGCGAGTCGTTCTTCAACAGCCTGTACGTGGCGCTGATGTCGGCGCTGTTCGCGGCGCTGATCGCGGTGCCGCTGGCCTATTTCACGGTGCGCTTCGAGTTCCGCGGCGCGCTCCTGATCCAGACGCTGGGCGTGCTGCCGCTGATCATGCCGCCCTTCGTCGGCGCGGTGGCGATGCAGCTGATCTTCGGCCGCTCGGGCTCGCTCAACCTGCTGCTGGGCGAGCACTTCGGCTTCACGCTGCCGATCATGGACGGCCTGAACGGCGTGATCTTCGTCGAGTAGCATCCACTACTTCCCGTTCATCCTGATGAACCTGACGGTGGCGCTGCGCAACATCGACGGCGCGATGGAAGAAGCCGCCATGAACCTGGGCTGCCGCGGCTGGCGGCTGTTCTGCCGCGTCATCTTCCCGCTGGCCTGCCGGGCTTCGTGGCCGGCGCGTCGCTGGTGTTCGTCAAGGTCTTCGACGACCTGGGCACGCCGCTGGTGCTGGGCCAGACCAACATGCTGGCGCCGCAGGCCTACCTGCGCATCACCCAGGTCGGGCTGGAGGACCCGCTAGGCTACGTCATCAGCGTGATCATGATCGTGTTCTCGATCGGCGCGATGGCGCTGTCGGCGCGCGTGCTGAAGGGCAAGGACTACTCCACCATGCAGAAGGGCGGCGCCAGCCTGCAGCGGCGCCGGCTGTCGCCGCTGGGCTCGTTCGCTGGCCTACGCGCTGGATCGGCGTGGTGCTGCTGGTCGCTGTCGCCGCACATCGGTGTGCTGCTGCTGTCGCTTCGCGCCGGTCTGGAGCTATGCGCCGCTGCCGGACGGCTTCACGCTGGCGCACTACGCCACGGTGTTCCAGGATTCCAGCGGCATGATCAAGAACACCCTGCTCTATTGCAGCCTGGCGGCGGGGCTGGACGTGGTGCTGGGCGTGACCATCGCCTACCTGATCCTGCGCACCACGCTGCCTGCTCGCCAGTGGCTGGACTGGATCGCCACGGCGTCGCTGGCGGTGCCCGGCATCGTGCTGGCCATCGGCTACCTGCGCCTGTACAAGGGCGTGCTGGTGCCGGGCACCGAGGTGCTGGTCACGAGCACCTGGGTGATGATCATGCTGGCCTATGCCGTGCGCCGCCTGCCCTATGCGCTGCGCTCGTGCGTGGCGGCACTGCAGCAGGTGCACGTGTCGCTGGAAGAGGCCGCCGAGAGCCTGGGCGCGACCAAGATGCGCACCATCCGCCGCGTCGTGGTGCCGCTGATGGCGGGCGGCATCCTGGCCGGCTTCGTCACCAGCTTCATCACCGCCGCCGTGGAACTGTCGGCGACGATCCTGCTGGTGTCGGCCGAATCGCAGGCGCCGATGAGCTACGGCATCTACCTGTACATGCAGAGCATCGCCGGGCGCGGGCCCGGCGCGGCGCTGGGCGTGCTGGCCATCGTCGTCGTCGGCCATCGGCACCTACCTGTCGCATCGGGTGGTCGAGCGCACGCAGCAGCGTTTCGTGACGCGCCCGACCGACGACACGCTGCCGCCACTGTCCATCGTGCCACGCCAGAACCTGAAGACGCCATGAAAAAAGTCAGCGTCGAGTGCCGCAACGTGCGCCTGGCCTATGGCGCCACCGAGGTGCTGAAGGACGTCAACCTGGACATCGAGCCGGGCGAGTTCTTCGCGCTGCTCGGGCCTTCGGGCTCGGGCAAGTCCACGCTGCTGCGGCTGATCGCCGGCTTCAACCCGCACCAGCACGGGCAGCTGCTGATCGACGGCGTCGACATCACCGGCCAGCCGCCGTGGAAACGCAACATCGGCATGGTGTTCCAGAGCTACGCGCTGTGGCCGCACCTGAGCGTGTGGGACAACGTCGCCTTCGGCCTGGTCGAGCGCAAGGTGTCGACAGGCGGAGCTGAAGACGCGCGTCGGGGCGGCGCTCGAACTCGTCGGGCTGACGGGCTTCGCCGAGCGGCGGCCCAACCAGTTGTCGGGCGGCCAGCAGCAGCGCGTGGCGCTGGCGCGCACCATCGTCATCGAGCCGCAGGTGCTGCTGCTGGACGAGCCGCTGTCCAACCTGGACAAGACGCTGCGCGTGCAGATGCGCCAGGAACTGCTGGCGCTGCAGCGCCGCCTGGGCATCACGACGATCTTCGTCACCCACGACCAGGAAGAGGCGATGACGCACCGCCGACCGCATGGCGGTGCTCGACAAGGGCGTGGTGCAGCAGGTGGGCGCGCCGGCCGCGCTGTACGACCACCCGGTGAACCCTTTCGTCGCCGGCTTCGTCGGCACGATGAATCTGCTGCCAGGCCTGGTGCGCGAGCGCGACGGGAAGACGCTGACGCTGGAGATTGAAGGTGTCGGCAATGTGCAATGGCCGTTGTCGAACAAGGCGGGCGCCGTGCCCGATTCACCGCGACTGCTGCTCAGCTTCAGGCCACATGCCGTGACGATGCAGGCCGAGGACGGTGCTGGCGACGCCGCGTTTGTCTGGGTGCCGGGCACGGTGGAGTCACGGGAGTTCCTGGGTGAATCCACCCGATACCGGCTTCGTGTCGGCTCGCATGCGCTGGCCGTGGATCAGCCGCACCACGCCGGCGCGCCGGGCTATGACGCAGGCACTTCCGTGCGCGTCGGGCTCCAGGCGTCACAGGTCCAGTTGTTCCCGAACTGAGCACTCTTGCGGCAGGCGATTGCCTCTGGCCCTCGCGCAGCGACCCTGCACGCATGTGCGGAGAGACTGGGAGGCGCTTCATCGACGTCTTCGGCGGTGTATGGCAGCGCGCAGATGCCGGAGTCGTCGCAATCGACGCATGGCGTGCCAAGACGCGCGCAGCCCATCGTGGCCCAAATGCGTTCAGCCGACTTTGCGCGCGCCGATCGCCAGCAGCGCCGCCGCGAGCACCACGACCCACATCGCCGCCGTCAGCGAGAAGGCCTGCGCGAGGCCGCCGATCAGCGGCGGGCCGATCATGAAGCCCGCGTAGCCGATCGACGACACCGCAGCGATCGCCGCCGCGCGGCTCGTGCCCGGCACGCGCGTGGCGGCGTTGAACAGGATCGGCACCACCGGTGCCAGACCTGCGCCGACCAGCGCGTAGCCGACGATGGACACCACCGCATTGCCGCTGGCCAGCACCAGCGCCATCGCCGCGGCCGACAGGCCGGCGCCCGCACGCAGCAGGTAGCGCTCGCTGTAGCGCACGCGCAGCGCGCCGCCGCCGAAGCGCGCCAGCGCCATCGCGCCAGCGAAGCTCGCGTAGCCCAGCGCAGCCACGTCCTGGCTGCAGATGCAACTCCTGCTTGAGGTAGAGCACGCTCCAGTCGTACATCACGCCTTCGGCGCTCATGCCGCCGAAGATCATCAGCCCTATCACGAGCAGCATGCCGCGCGGCCAGGCGAAGTGCTGCTGCGTTGCATCGGCAGGTGCGGGGTGCGCTTCGAGCATCCGACGCGCGGCCAGCATGACCACCACCGCGGTGAAGCCACCGATCGCCGCGAGTTGCACGCGCGGGTCGATCGCTACACGCAGAAGCGCACCGGTCAGCGCCGCACCGGCCATCGCACCGACGCTGAACATCGCGTGCAGGTTGCTCATCACCGCACGGCCGGACACGACCTCGAGGGCGGTCCCTTCGGTGTTGACGGCCACGTCGAACAGGCTCATCGCCATGCCGAACAGCAGCATCGCCGGCAGCAGCAGCCACAGGGTTCCCCAGACCAGCGCGAGCGCGAGCATCGCGCCCATCACGGCGGCCGCCAGCGCGCAGGCCTTGCGCGCGCCGATGTGGCCGATCAGCGTGCCGGCGACCGAACAGCGAAACCACCGCGCCGATGCCGGCGGCGAGCAGCACGGTGGACAGCATCGCCTCGCTGAGCGCGTACTGCGCCTTGACCGACGGGATGTGCACGCCCCAGGCGCCGCCCAGCAGGCCCAGCGCCGCGAACTGGATGCGCGTGGCCCACACGGCGCCTGACAATGTCCGTGCGTCGCACGGCTCGGCACGCGCCACAGTGGGCAGCGCCGCGTCGGAAACCTCGAAGCTCATCCTTCGAGTGTCGCCCAGGGCCGCACCAGGACCGCAGTAGCAGTGCAGGTCTTGGGTTCACTCCGTGATGAACAGCGCCGGATCGACCATGACCCGATTCAGCATCACCGACCAATGCAGGTGCGGGCCCGTCACCCGGCCGGTGGCACCGACGGCACAGAAGCGCTCGCCTGCTCTCAACACGTCGCCCACCTTGACATCGATCGAGCTCAGGTGGCAAACCATTGTCAGCAGGCCGGCGCCGTGGTCCAGCCACACCGTGCCGCCGTTGAAGAAGTAGTCGCCGGTGTCGATCACTCGCCCCGCCAGTGGCGCCAACACCGGTGTGCCGGTGCTAGCCGCAATGTCCATGCCACTGTGTGGATTGCGTGACTGGCCGTTGAACACACGGCGCAGTCCAAAGGACCCGGAACGACGCCCAGGTACCGGCACGCGCATGTGCAGATCCTCCGGCGGCGCCTCGAAAAACGTTGCCATCACGGCGGCAAGGTGCACACGCTCGCGCTCGTAGCGCGCCTGGTCCTCGGCCGACAGATCGACCTTGCCTGGTGCGACCTTCAGGCGCTGCTCGCTGTATCGCTTGGGCGCGATGGTGAAGGCGATGTCGCGCGACGCGCCGCCCTCGGTCTGCCGCACCGAGATGGTGGCCACGCCGGGTTGCGCGGCAAGTGGAATGCCGACCAGCGCCGTCCACGCCACGGGGTCGCCCGAGATGAGCAGGGGCGCGTTGCCGTATCGCGCAGTCGGCTTCGCTGGCGCTACGCCTAGCGCAATGCGGGCGATACCTCCCGGTACCGGCAAGACCCGTGGCCACAGGTCCGGCCGCGGAGCCGACGGGGCGGCGCCTGCGGGCAGCGCAAGCAGGCCCAGCGCGCCCAGCACGGTGCCACGGCGGCTCAGGGAAACCGGCTCTAAATCAAAGGGCTGGCTGAACATCGACTGAAACCGGAAACGACCTCGAAGGAACTCGATTCTCCGTCGCCACGATGTGCCGGCGAGCGCTCAGAAGGCCACAGCCTGCGAAGATCGCCTGCTCCAGGCCCAGGGCGCTGGTGTCGGCGACGGCAGCATGCCGCGTCTGGGCGCGCTGCAGCCGCAGCGGCCGCCGCCTGTGGAGTGGCACGACGGCGAAATCGAAGGCGATGCAAATCGGCCGCAGCGACTCAAGCCGCCACGACCGACAGCCCGCGCCCGGCCAGCAACAGCCAGGCCGGCTGCCCCGGTTGCCAAGTAGGCTCCAGTTCGGGCGAGACGACGAAGATCGAGCCCAGTTCGGTCTGCAGCGTCACCTCCTGGAAGCTGCCGAGGTAGGCACACTTCTGCACCGTGCCGGGCAGGCCCGCCATGCCTGGGGTCGCAGATGCGCCGAGCTTCCAGGCCTCGGGCCGTACCGCCACCTTCACCGCGCCCGGGGGTACTGGCAAGCGTGGTGTCACCGTCAGCGGGCCGAGCCGCACCGTGCCGTCGGCCAGCGCCTGGCCGTCGAAGAGCATGGCCTCGCCCATGAAGCCGGCGACGAATTCGCTGGCCGGGTGTTCGTACAGCTGCTGCGGCGTGCCGGCCTGCGCGATCCGGCCCGCTTCCATGACGATGATCTGGTCGCTGACGGCCAGTGCTTCACTCTGGTCGTGCGTCACATAGGCCACGGTCAGGCCCAGGCGCTGCTGCAGCGCGCGGATCTCCTCGCGCATGCTGCGGCGCAGCCGCGCGTCCAGGTTCGACAGCGGCTCGTCGAACAGCATCACCGATGGCTGCAGCACCAGCGCGCGCGCCACCGCCACGCGCTGTTGCTGCCCGCCGGACAGCTCGCTGGGCAGCCGCGTGTCGTAGCCGGCGAGGCCGACGATGTCCATCGTGGCGCGCGCGCACTGTTCGGCCTGGCCCTGGGGCATGTCCTGCACCACCAGTCCGTAGCAGACGTTGGCCAGCACGTTCATGTGCGGAAACAGCGCATAGCTCTGGAACACCATGCTGACGTTGCGCTCGGCGGGTCCGAGCGTGGTCACGTCCTGTCCGTCGATAAAGATCCGGCCGGAGGTGGGCGCGTCCAGCCCGGCGATCATGCGCAGCAGCGTGGTCTTGCCGCAGCCCGAAGGGCCGAGGATGGTGGTCAGCGTGCCCTTGGGCACCTGCAGGTCCACGCCCTTGACAACCAGCGGCGACTTGCGCATCGCCGTAGCGCTTGGTGACCTGCTGGAACTCGATGCTCAATGGGAGCCCTCTGCGCGTCGCGCGCCGGTATGAGTGCTCGGGAACGACCCCTTGCGCTCATGCTGCCTTCCTGCGGCCGAGCTTGCGCTCGCCGACCAGGAACTGGATCGCCGCCGTTACGGCCGACATCAGCACGATCAGCACCGTGCAGTAGGCCAGCGCCACGCCGTAGTCGCCGTTGCCGACGCGGCCAATGATGTAGGTCGTGGCCAGTTCGTTCTCGGCCGTGACCAGGAAGATCACCGCCGACACCGTGGTCATGCTGCGCACGAAGCTGTAGACCAGTGCCGCCACCAGCGCGGGCTTGAGCAGCGGCAACACCACCCGCCACAAGGTCGTCGCGGTGCCAGCGCGCAGCAAGGTGCTGGCTTCGTCGAGGCTCTTGTCCAGCTGTTTGAAACTGGCCGTGCCGGCGCGCACGCCCACGGGCAAGTTGCGGAACACGAAGCACAGCACGATGATCAAGCCGGTGCCGGTCAATTCGAAGGCGGCACGTTGAAAGCCAGGATGTAGCTGACCCCCAGTACCGTGCCAGGGATAGCAAAGGCCAACAGTGCCGCGAATTCAAAGGCTCGCTGGCCGACGAACTGTGTGCGCGCCAGCAGCCAGCTGATCAGCAACCCCAGGCTCGCGCAGATCGGCGCGGCGATACCCGCCAACTTGAGCGTGGTGAACAGCGAATTCCAGGCAGTGCCGGCCCAGACCAGCCCGTCCACGCCCCACTGCAGGTCGAAGGCCGTGCGGAAGTGCGCCAGCGTGGGCGTGTAGTCGCGGCCCCAGGTCTGCACGAAGCCGCCGATGAAGGCGAACACATAGACCACCACAGTGAAGGCCAGCCACGGCGCGGCCACGCCTATGCACACGCGGCGCACCGCTTCGGGCAGCGGCATGGCCATGCCGGCATCGCCCTTGCCCGACACCGTGGTGTAGCTGGTCTTGCCGAGCACGCGCTGCTGGATGAAGAACACCGTCAGCGCGAAGACGGTGAGGATCAGCGCCAGCGACGCCGCCTTGCCCTGGTCGTACTGCGCGCCGACGATGGCGAAGAAGATGTCGGTCGACAGCACCGCGTAGGGCCGCCGACGATGATCGGGTTGCCGAAATCGGCGATGCTCTCGATGAAGCCGACCAGGAAGGCATTTGCCAGCCCGGGCTTCATCAGCGGCAGCGTCACCGTGGTGAAGGTCTGCGCGCGGCGCACGCAGCGTCTGTGCCGCCTCCTCCATGCTCGGACTGATGCCCTGGACCACGCCGCGCATGATCATGAAGGCGATCGGCGTGAAGGCGAACATCTGTGCCAGCCAGATGCCGGTCAGGCCGTAGAACCAGCGTGTCGGCGTGATGCCGAAGAACGCCTCGAGGAACTGGTTGACCAGCCCGGCGCGGCCGAAGAGCAGGATCAGACCCAGGCCGACGACGAAGGGTGGCGTGATGATCGGCAGCAGTGCCAGCACGTTCAACGACTTGCCCAGCCGCTTGTTGCCGCGCTCGGCATACAGCGCAATCAAGGTGCCCAGCAACGTCGTGCCTGCGGCCGTGAGCAACGCCAGGAACAGCGTGTTCCAGGCCACTCCGCAGCGCACACCGCCGGCCAGGCAGCCCAGACCCCAGACGCGCTCGTGCGCCAGGCGCTCGGCCAGCGCCGCTACGACGGTTGGCCGGCATCGTCGAAGAAAGGCGCCGAGCAGGCTCTTGCCAACCGGCAGCGCGACAAACAGCAGCAGCAGCGCACTGCACAGGACGACGGCGCCGGCGACGAACAGGTCGCCGCGGAAGTAGCCCAGGCGCGCGATGCCCGCGCCCAGCAGCATCAGCAAGGACAGCAGCACCAGCGCGCCGCCCAGGCCGATGCCGAACTGACCGCTGGACAGTGCGCCGAACCAGGCTTCAAGGAACTCGAAGGACCAGCCGGCAGCGCCGATGCCGAAACCAGCGCGCCAGCAAACCGAACAGGCCGAGTCCGGCGCCGGCCAGCAGCAGCCGGCCCTGTGCAGGCCGGGCCGGTGCACGCAGGGCCAACAATGCCAGTAGCAGGCCGGCCGCGCCAACCCATAACCACGGCTTGCGATGCACCGCAGCCTGCACCAGACCGCTGGCCGTGTCCGCGCCGCCGAACACGCCCGGCAGCGACTTCCACAACGTCATGTTCTGCGGAAAGTACCAGGGCAGCAGCACGAAGGCGGCCAGGCCCGAACAGCGCCCAACCGAGCACGATGCGCCGTGCCGCGCTGCCGGCCGCGGTGCGCCGGCAACGCGCGCCCAGGGCCGCGGCCTCAGCCATGCCGCGTCAGCGGGGCAGCGAGTTGACGTCCTTCTCCCACTTGGCGATCAGCCTCTTGCGCTCGGCGCTTGCGCCGTACTTGGCGTAGTCGTAGTCGATGAACTTGATCTTCTTGAAGTCGGGCACGCGCGGGTCGACTGGCGTGGCCTTGTTCGACGGCAGCTGGAATTGCCGGGCCGCGGCACCGAACTGCTGCGCCTGCGCGGTGAGCGCCCATTCGTAGAACTTCTTCGCGTTGTCGAGGTTGCGAGCGCCCTTGATGATGCTCATCGAGCCAATCTCGGCGCCAGTGCCTTCGGCCGGAGTGATGGTCGCTACCGGAAAGCCCTGCATGGCCTCGCCCGGGCCGTCGTGCACGAAGCTGATCGACACCGTGGTCTCGCCGCGCGCCACCGCCTTGATCGGGCCGGTACCGCTGCGCGTGTACTGGCTGATGTTCTTGTGCAGCGCCTTCATGTAGTCGAAGGCCTTGTCCTCGCCCATCAGCTGCACCAGCGTGGCGACCATGGTGTAGGCGGTGCCGCTCGAAGCCGGGTTGGCGACCTGGATCTCACCCTTGTAGACCGGGTTCAACAGGTCGGCCCAGCTCTTGGGGATGGGCATCTTCTTCTTGGCGATCAGCTCGGTGTTGTAGCCGAAGCCCAGCGGCCCGGAGTAGATGCCCACGGTCTTCCAGCCGGACTGCTTGGCTTGCGCTGCGCCCAGTCGTGCAGTTGCGGCAGCGTGGCGCTCTTGTATTCCAGCGTCAGGCCTTGCTCGGCCGCCTGCAGGTGCGGGTCGCCGGTGCCGCCGAACCAAACGTCGGTCTTCGGGTTGGCACGCTCGGCGATCAGTTGCGCCAGCGCCTCGCCCGAACCCTTCATCGACATGTTGACCTTGATACCGGTGCTCTTGGCGAACACCGTCTGGATCATGTTGCACCACTCGGCCTGCACGGAGCAGATGACGTTCAGCTGGCCGGCGTCCTGAGCCTGGGCGGCAGTGGCGCACAGCGCAGCGGTAGCCAGCGCGGCAATGCGAAAGGGCTTCATCAGGGTCTCCTGGTGAGGCGCGTCGGCCTGCTGATGGGCCGGCTGGGCGCGGGGTTGATGGAGCGGCATCGTAGCGCCTGGCAGGTAGGAAATCTGACAGCGCATCAACGCTGAGCCGCGCAAGACTGGGTAGGATCAGGCAAGACTCGGCGAAACCCTGTTGAGAGCATCAGGAGGTGTCGACGATGTCGGCGCGTCGGTTGCCGCGTGGTCCCACGCAACGGTCATCCGGCGCATTTCAAGAACGGTTTTGCCAAGGCGGACGAGGCCGGCAGTGGCGCCGTTTCGCTGACACTAACTCGACCCGTCGGCGCCCGAAGTCCAGCGCATCGAATTAGGATGCACCACCATGCGGATGTTCCCCACCCTGGGCAAATTGCAGTCCGAACGCATCGTGTCGCTCTGTGAGGAACTGGCCTACGAGCTGAAGGCTGGCTGCCTTCATCGTTGCGAACATCTTGACCGTGTTTTTGTTCACCACCTTCAACCTTGTCGCCCTATTCAAACGTCCTTGCGTACTGCTTCAACCGAAGGCCCCGCACGACCGGCTGCTTCTGGCCGATCCGAATGACGCACCGACTGAAGAACGATGGGCAGGCTAGACACTTGATCCTCGCCCTCAAATCGGCGCAGCCTCAGCAGTGGGAAATCGGCGAACGCCCGATATCAACAACGACGTGCCCCACTTCGGAGAGGTTCATGATCGGGTTCTTCCGGACTATTTGTGGGTGCCAAACGCCCATCCTGAGCGCTTGACACGAGTTGTCCACCGCGTCGGTCGTGCGTAGCGTCGCAAGCGCCGCGCGCCCGCCGCCGTGGACAACTCTGCACCGTGGGTTGAGGGCGAGTACGTCGGCCACGCCGACTGGGCCGAGCTTCAGTCGTCGCGTGAGGCCGATGAGTCGGCTGCAGCGCGATCGCGCAGGAACCGATTCAGCTTTCGACAGGTGGCGTCCAGCGCATCGTGTTCCGATTCGGTGATGTGCGGCCAGATCAATGGCCCACCGTCGCCTTCGATGAGTTGTCGCAGGGCGTCTTTGACGTCCTGTGGGGCGAGTTCATCGTCGTCGTAACGGCGCCGGATGAGTTCGCCGCCGAGCGACCAGAGGTTGTCGCGATGCCTGCGCGCGGTGGTCTTGGCCAGAGCCTGATCCAGCAGATGGAGCAGGAACGGCGTGAGCACCGCGACGATCTGCTGACCGATGGCGATGTCCGCCGGCATGACGTGCCAGGTCCGCGGCCAGTCGTCCAAGTCGGGGCAGGCTTGCCGAATGCGCTGCGCGTCAAGCGGCGTGAGAATGGCTGCGCTGTGGGCGCCACTACGGGAGTCGGCCATGTTGCTCGCCCGGTTGCTCAATGCCTGTCACCACTTTGCCGGGCTTTGTCTACGCCGCGGTACGACTGATCGAGGCCACCAGCACGATCGAGGTCGACGTGCGAGCGCGACGCGGCTCCAAGCCGCACTGCTCTTGTTGCGGCAAGACCGCGCCCGGATACGACGTGCTGCCCGATGCGGCGTTTCGAGTTCATCCCAATCTGGGGCTATGCCGTGAGGCTGCTGTATCCCATGAGGCGCGTGCAGTGTCGCCGGTGCGGGGTGAAGGTCGAGACAGGTGCCCTGGGCGCATCGGCAAGCACAGCCTGACCAAGGCCTACATGTTGTACCTGGCGCACTGGGCGCGCAAGCTGTCGTGGAAGGAGACGGCGCGCAAGCTTTGGCACGACCTGGGATCAGGTCTGTCATGCGGTGGAGTATGTCGTTCAATGGGGGCTGCGAGCATCGCGAGCTCGGGACCTTGCGCGCTATCGGCGTCGACGAGATCCACATCGGGCAAGAGCCACAAGTTCCTGACGCTGGTCTATCAGATAGAAGCCGATTGCACCCGGCTGCTGTGGGTGGGCAAGGATCGCACGATGCACAGCTTCGAGCAGTTCTTCACCCTCATCGGCCAGGAGCTGGCTGGCAGGATCGAGTTCGTCTGCTCGGACATGTGGCGGCCCTACCTGGAGCTCATCGCCAGGCACTGTCCCCGAGGCGTTGAACATCCTGGACCGCTTCCATATGGTGGCCAAGCTCAACAAGGCGCTCGACGAGGTGCGCGCCGGCGAGGCACGGCGCATGCTTCGCGAGGGCTGCGAGCCGGTGCTCAAGAACAAGCGCTGGTGCCTGCTCAAGCGACCGCAGAACTTGACGGACAAGCAGCGCCTGAGTCTGCGCGAGCTGCTGGGCTACAACCTGAAGAGCGTGCGGGCCTACCTGCTCAAGGAAGAGTTCCAGCTGTTCTGGGAGTACGACTCGCCGGCCTGGGCGGCCAAATTCCTCGACGGCTGGTGCAACGAGGCGATGCGATCGCGCATTGAGCCGGTGAAGAAGTTCGCCCGCACGGTGCGCGCGCACCGCGAATTGCTGCTCAACTACTTCCGGGCCAAAAAGCAGTTCTCCAGCGGCGTCATCGAGGGCCTGAACAACAAGTGCAAAGTCACACTGAGAAAAGCGTACGGCTACAGGACCTTCCGAATCGCAGAACTCTCCCTGTATCACGTGCTCGGCAGGCTTCCCGAGCCGAAACTCGCCCACAGATTCTTCTGACGAAGCCATGATCGAATGTCGCTCCAAGCGTGGCGCCTTGGCGCCGCCCGTGCCGGCACCTGCGGCGCTAACATCGCCGTTGCGGACACGAAGCTAGTGTAGTGTTTGATTCTTGAAGGAACTTACATGTGTTCCCTGTTTCCAATGCTCTACTTCGGTTTGCATTGGAGCGAGCAATTGCGAGTTGCCCCGGCGATAGAGCTGACGGATGAGCAGGAAGGCGAGTTGGCGAAGCTGGCGCGCTCCAAGCGCACCAGCGTCAGGCTGGCGCAGCGCGCGCAGATCGTGTTGCTGGCCGCGCAGGGCCTGCAGAACAAGGACATCGCCGAGCAACTTGGCATCGGACGCGTGCAGGTGGCGCGCTGGCGCGAGCGCTACATGGAGTGCGGGGTGCAAGGCATTGAACGGGACCTGCCGCGCGGCGCGCCGCCAGTGAAGGTGGACGTTGCCAAGCTGGTGGCGCTGACCACGCAGAGCACGCCCGAGGCGGCCACGCACTGGAGCACGCGCAAGATGGCTGCGGTGCTGCAGGTCAGCCCCAGCACCGTGATGCGGCACTGGCAGGCCAACGGCTTGAAGCCGCATTTGGTGCGCGGCTTCAAGGTCTCGCGCGACCCGAAGTTCGTCGAGAAGCTCGAAGACATCGTGGGTCTGTACATGTCCCCGCCCGAGCACGCGCTGGTGCTGTGCTGCGACGAGAAGAGCCAGGTGCAGGCGCTGGACCGCACGCAGCCAGGCCTGCCGCTGAAGAAGGGGCGCGCGCAGACGATGACGCACGACTACAAGCGCAACGGCACGACCACGCTGTTTGCCGCGCTCAATGTGCTGGACGGCCAAGTCATCGGCCAGTGCCAGCAGCGCCACCGCCATGCCGAATGGCTGAAGTTCCTGCGCAAGATCGACCGCGAAACGCCCAAGGACAAGACGCTGCACCTGATCGCCGACAACTACGCCACCCACAAGCATCCGGCCGTGCAGGAGTGGCTGGCCAAGCACCCGCGCTTCAACATGCACTTCACGCCGACCTCGGCCTCGTGGCTGAACATGGTGGAGCGATTCTTCCGCGACATCACCATCGAACCGGCTGCGCCGAGGCGTGTTCACCAGCGTGCCCGAGTTGATCGCCGCCATCGAAGACGTACATCGCCCATCACAACACCAAACCCAAGCCATTCATCTGGACGAAAAGCGCCGCCGACATCCTGCAGAAGGTCATTCGGGCCAATGCGCGCTTAAGTTCCAAACAGAACGCAACACTACACTAGGGGGGGCGGATTCCGCCCGAGCCCGGCGCGAGTGCTCGACAATCCCTTGCATCGCCGGCAGCGCCCTTGCCGACAGGGAGAACATTTCATGTTCAGATCTGCAGTCGTGCTTGGCGCTTGGCTCGTGCTCGTGCTCGTGCCGCTTTCGTCGGTGCTTGCTGCCGGCACACCGAAGGTCGACGCTTCGGTAAGCGGCTACTACGCGCTGGGCAGTGGGATCATCCCCGAATCCGAATGGATCCACATCGACGTCACCTACAACAGCAACGGGCCGCTGCACGTTCAGGCCCGCGGCGAAGGCGGTGACTACTACACCACCTGCTCGGTGCCGTGTCTCTATTCGCCGGGCATGACCAGTGGATCGGTGCAGGGCTTCGCATCGGCCGACCCGGGCGTGCTGCGCGTCTACGGCGCCGACATGGCCATTGCCAGTCCGGTGTTGAACGCGCCGAACGTGCCCGTCACCCCGAATACCGATTCGGTGTACACGCAAATCAGGGCGGCAGCCTCGTTCACCGACTACCTGCACGTCGATGTTCCCGGCATGGCCGTGGGCACGCCGGTTCAGGTGCCGATGCACTATGTGGCCGAGTTGGTCGGCACACCTGGGCTTGGCTATCCGAAATATTCGGCCCACCCGATCAGCGTCTACGTTCGCTTTGATATCCCCGGGTACGGGCCGCAGATCTTATCGAGTGAGGGCCCTCTGTTTCCTTTCTCGCAGACCACCCTGCCCAGCGGCAACACGCTGTACACAATCCAAAGCTTCGAACTCCTGGTCGACGCGCGCGTCGGCGACGAGTTGCCCATCAGCGCGCTAATCGGGATTTCCGGCGACGCCAACATCGGCCCGCTTTCCTACACAACGCAGTTCGGCGCCTTCCTCGATGGGCGCAACACCGCTGGCATCTGGCTGGGCGAGTTGCCGGACGGCATGGTCGTGACAAGCGCCAGCGGACACGACTACCGCCTGAACCCGACGGTGGCCATCGTGCCGGAGCCGGCAACCGTCGCCATGCTGCTGGCCGGGCTGGGCGTGGTCGGCTTTGCCGTGCGCCGTCGGGCGCCAGGCGGCAGCGCGCACGCCTGAGGCGCCTGCGACGGCGCAGTCACCGCGACGCGGTCGGCGCCGTGTCGAGCGTGACCTGCTTGAGCTTGCTGGCCTCGGAACCGAAGTTCAATGTCGCGTTGGGCGACGGTCGGATCCGCCGGAAGATGACCATCCCGTGTCGAGTTGCAGGGCGGCGCCCTGACACACAGTTCGAAACTCACTGCAATGCGATCTTGCTTCGGGCAGCAAAATCGCGCCAGCGCGCTGACTCTTCAGCGATCCGTGTGCCGAAACTTTCTGGGCTCCCGCCGGTGGCCTCGATGCCCCAAGACGCAAACACCGCTCGCACCGGATCTTCTGCAAGGATGGCAGCAACCTCGGCGTTCAGGCGAGCCACGATCGTCGGCGGCAAGCCCGCAGGTCCGACAAGTCCCCACCAGAACCTCACCGGCACGTCGGGAAGCCCTTGTTCGGCCAGCGTCGGCACGTCCGGGAACACGGTCAGGCGTTTCGATCCGGTGACGGCCAACACGCGAAGCTTGCCGGCCTTTGCCTGGGCCATCGGCCCGGGCAGCGTATCGAACATGGCATCGACTTCGCCCGACAGCAGCGCCGAATACAGGTTGCGGCTCGGGATGTGAACCATCTCGACACCGAGTGTTTGCAAGAGCATTTCGCTGGCCAGATGATGAGCGCTGGCCACCCCCGGTGACGCGTAGTTGCCTTTGCCTGGCTTGCCCTTGGCCCAGGCGATGAATTCCGGCATCGTGCGCACCGGCAGATCGGCCCGGACCATCCACAGGTACGGACCACTTGCAACTTCGATGATGGGCGTGAATGCGCGCACCGGGTCGTAGGGCGGCACCTTCATCGTGGCCGGGGCCACTGCCAGGTTGGCCGCCACGCCGAAGAGCAACGTATGGCCATCGGGAACCGCTCTGGCCACCGCGCCGGCGGCAATCGTTCCCGATGCGCCGGGGCGGTTGTCCACTATTACGGGTTGCCCCAGCCGCTCGGCCAGTCGCGCCGCGATCTTGCGCAGCGCATTGTCGGGATTGCCGCCAGCTGCAAAGCCGTTGACGATCGTGATCGGCTGCGTTGACAGCGGCTGCGCGTTGGCCGTTGCTGCAGCGACGAGAACAGCCACAGCCAGCGTGAGTGTCCGTGCAATGTCCATGATGCGGCTCCCGAAGTGGCCATAGGTCAAGCAGGCTCAGACCGTAAGCTGAAGACCACGAATGATTGAAATGAACTCATGTAGGGGTAAACCATGAGCGGTCTGGCCGATCCGATCGAGCACGACGAGTTCTTGAACTACCGCCTGAAGCGCCTGGTAACCCTCGGCGGTGCGCCTGCGATCCGACTGTGCGAGGGGCGCTACGGCGTGACACGTCACCAATGGCGCGTCTTGGCTGCGCTCGTGGAAAGCGGGCCGATGTCGCCTTCCATGCTGGCGCAGCGCGCCCAGCAGGAGCGGGCCATCGTTTCGAGGCAGGTGACCGGACTGCTTTCCAAGGGGCTGGTGCAGCGCGTCGAACGCGTTGGTGACCGACGCCGCGCAGAACTTGGCGCAACGCCGTCGGGCCGACAGCTTTACAGCGCACTGTTTCCGCAGCTGGCGCGGATCAATCGACGGCTGATGGCGGCGCTGGATGCGGGTGAGGCGGCCATGTTCGAAGCGCTGCTCGGCAAGTTGACAGTGCGCGCGCTGCAGATCCACGACAAGGGCGACAGCGAAGGCGCACGCGCCGATCGGCGTCACGGGGGTTCAAAAAGATCGTTGCCGCAGCTTGCCGGCGGCGATGGACGCTGAGCACTTCAACCAGAGCGCCCTGCCGACTGAGGTGCGTCGCCGGCCAAGCGACGATGAGACACAGCTTCCAACGCCTCATCGGTCGGCACCGCCAAGGTGAATGGCGGGCCGGGCTTCCGACGACGCACACAGCCCTTCAGTCTTGACGGCCAACCTGGCGCCAGTGACACTCGATCTCGCAAGGGAAATCCTTTCCCGTAGCGGCGGCGCACGCAGGGCGAGACATACAAATGCGGGTCGCCAAGCCGTTTTCTCGGAATCGAGCGCCGCCGCATACCGCGTGACTGGCGAGGCGAACGGCCCGTCGCTCCCTGATTACCCCAGCATCGAGGAGACCCGTATGGACCGACTGAAAGCCAAGGTGGCCGTCATCACCGGCGGCAGTGGCGGTATCGGTATGGCGACCGCGCGGCTGTTCGTCGCCGAGGGCGCCCAGGTAGTGCTGGTCGACCTGGACGAGCAGAAGCTGCGCGAAGCCGCTGCCGAGCTGGGCAGCGCCGCAGTCAGCACGCTGGCAGCCGATGTCAGCGACGAAGCTCAAGCGCGCGTCTATGTCGACGCCGCACTGCAGCGCCACGGCCGGCTGGACGTGTTGTTCTGCAACGCCGGCATCGAGGGCGCGGTCGCGCCGATCGCTGGCTACCCGCTGGCGATGTTCGACCGCGTGCTGGCGGTCAATGTGCGTGGCGTGTTCCTGGGCTTGCAGCAAGCGCTACCGGTGATGGAACGGCAAGGCAGCGGCAGCATCGTGATCACCTCGTCTGTCGCCGGCTACAAGGGCGCCGCGCAGCTGTCGGCCTATTCGGCCAGCAAGCATGCGGTGGTGGGGCTGATGCGCTCGGCCGTGTTGGAGACCGGCGCGTCGGGCGTGCGCATCAACACGATCCACCCAGCACCGATCGACACCCGGATGATGCGTTCGATCGAGCATGGCCGCGCGCCCGGCTCCGAGGCAGCCGCGAAACAACTTATCACCACCCGCATCCCCGCCGGCCGCTATGGCAGCGTCGAGGAAGTGGCTGGCGTCGCACTGTTCCTGGCTGGCGACGACAGCCGCTTCTGCACTGGTGGCTGCTTCTCGGTGGACGGTGGCATGTCGGCGGCCTGATCGGGTGTACCGGAGGTTTTGACACCCCAGTCCCGGTCAGCGTTGTGGACCGGTCAGCGACCCGCGATGGGGTGCTGCGCAACCTTGGTTTCAGGTGAACACCGTCTCCGGCGCCCGCTGGGGCTGCCGGCCGATGGCTTGCACGCGAGACTCCCCAGGTTGTGATGTGACCTCTACGGCCTCAAGCCATGCACCGCATTGCAATTACGTTCACGGGCGCCCATCTGTGGTTGCCTGCTTCAGGAGGTCTACCTTCTGGTGGCTACACCTTCGCCACCGACCGTACGTACATGGCCATTTGAGATGCCACGAAGCTGCCTGTCGCCGCTGTCAGCTTGTGGCCGACTACTGCTCGCGAGGTGACGTTGCCCAGTGGCAGCTGATCAGCGCATACCGGGCACTCAGGCCGCGAAGTCAGCCTTGTGGCATACGGCGGTGCGTCAACCGCCCTCCGGCTATGCCGGCGCAGGACCCAAACCTGGCATCCGACCGCCGAATTTGACTGCCGCGAAGCTGCCATTTGCGGGTGTGGTCATGGCTGGCCGAGTCAGCGCCTCCGGCCGCTGCATGCACTCCCAGGGCGACATCACAAAGCGTATCGTGCCGTCGCGTCACGCGTTGAGCTTGGGCTCTGACCGCCCGGCAGCGTTGCACGCGCCCGCTCGTCTGATCGAGCCAGGCTGGTGACGTACCGGCACATGCTCTCCAGCGAGCTCGCAATCGCCCGCCGGCTGGTACACCTGTGCGCTGACTGCCACCTGCGGATTGTGCGTCGAACTCAAGGCACTTCATGGTGGCGCAGGCCCACCGCTACGCCTCGGCCGCCACACTCGGCCCCTTCCTTTTCCAGCAGATCATCTACATGACGGTCTGGGCTGGCTGCTCTTCGATCAGGTGCCCGGGCTGCTGGTCATCAGTGGTTCCGCGTCAATGGTGCTGAGCGGGCCGTTCCCCAATGGCCGGAGGCGCATTCGCGCTGGCGCGCGCTGCAATTCAGCCGGCCCAGGCGAAAGGCGCGAAGTGGCCGTTGCGCGTGCCGGTGAGTCGTTCCACTTGATGCCGAAGACGTTGAACAGGCTGCGAGTCGCCTTGGCCAACGACAGTCGGCTGTTCACCGGGTGCGCAGTGTTGTCCACCCCGATCGCCTGGCCGGGCGCGCTGGCGCTCGGGGATGCCTTCGCAGGCCTGGTCCACCAAATCGCCGGCACGCACCGCGCGGTTCAGGCCGTCCATATCGAACTGGATCGGCCGACGCTCGACGCCGGCGATCTTGCCGACCAGCGGCCCCAGCGCGGCCATCGGCCCGCCGACCGCGCCGGTGGCGATGGCGCTGATCGCCTCGACCTGCGCATCGCTGGCACGCTCATCGACTATCAGCCCGACGGTGATGTTGCCCGCTCCCATCGCGCCCGGCGCATGCATCATCACGATGAAACTCAGGCCATCGAGTTGCACGCCGTCTTTGTGCCCTTTGTCGATCCGCAACGTCACCGCCGCCTTGCAGTCGCCTTCTGTCGGTAGGGCCGCCAGGTTGGAGGTGATGCACGGGCACAGCAGCGCGCAGTTGCAGGTTTCCATGTATTCGCCGCTGATCTGCCAGGTCGCCATGACTGCTCCTCTGCGAGTGTGAACATGCGCCCGGCCTGTCCGGGCAACCGGCGGTGGTGCCGAGGGGCTCACCGTACGCCCAACAGCGATGCGAGCAAGCGCAGTGATCGCCTTGCACCCCGGGCGCTGACGATTGACAAGCAGCGCCGCGCCGCTCATCGTGGGCGGATGCCGTACGCACACGCGCGAAGCCAGCAATGACCACCCGCGCCGAAAGAGGGTACCGCCGCGGGCGCAAGGCCTGTCGATGGTGGCCGCACTGTGGCTGGCGCTCGCCCTGCTCGGCTGGGCCGGACTCGCTTGGCTCGCCTTCGACATGGGCCATCCGCTGGCGCAGCTGACCATGCCGGTGTCGCCGCAGTGGAGCGCGGCCAACCTGCTGGCCACCTTCGTCATGTGGGCGGTGATGATGGCCGCGATGATGCTGCCGTCGGCTCTGCCGATGGTGCTGGCCTTCTTCGCGCTGTGCCGGCGCAACGGGCAGCGCGCGCGCTCGCGCCAGTTCGTCGGCGCCTATTTGCTGGTGTGGTTGATCTTCAGCGTCGCGGCGACCGCGGCGCAATGGCTGCTTCAGACCGATGGCTGGGTGAACCCGATGATCGTCAGCACCTCAGCGCCGCTGTCCGGCGCGCTGTTGTTGGTGGCCGGCGGGTACCAGTTCTCGCCGCTGAAGCGCATCTGCCTGGCACGCTGCCGCACACCGATGGGCTTCCTCATCGGTGAGTGGCGCGGCGGGCGATTCGGCGGCTTCGCCATGGGCTGGCGCCACGGCCTGTTCTGCCTGGGCTGCTGCTGGGCGCTGATGGCGCTGCTGTTCGTTGGCGGGGTGATGAACCTGGCATGGATCGCGGCGCTGTCGATCGTCGTTGCGGTCGAGAAGCTCGCGCCGCGCGGCGAAGGCGTCGCGACGCTCCTCGGCTTGGCCCTGCTCGGCGCCGGTGCGTGGCGGCTGCTGTCGCTGCTGCCGCCAGGCTGATCAGCCTTCGAGCGCGGCTTGCATCGCGCCGATCGCCGCGTGGGGTGGCGTGCCTTCGCGGCGCTCGCCGCCTTCATGGTCGAGCGCGAGCACTTCCT
>CAWIOH010000030.1:0-199159 GCA_963837675.1 uncultured beta proteobacterium
CCCTCCGACGATCCTGCTGGTCGAGGACAACCCAGATGACGAGGAGCTGACGGTGCGTGCGCTGCGTATGCGCACGACCGCCGACGTCGAGGTCGCGCGCGACGGCCACGAGGCACTCGACTACCTGTTCAACGACGCCAAGAGCATGCCGCATCTGGTGTTGCTGGACCTCAAGCTCCCCACCATCGACGGGCTCGAGGTGCTGCGGCGCATCCGCGCCGACGAGCGCACATGCCTGACGCCGGTGGTGATCTTGACGAGCTCCGACGCGCCGATCGATGTCGCCGCGGGCTATCGACATGGGGCCAACAGCTACGTCCGCAAGCCGCTCGACTTCGACCAGTTCTCCGAGGCGGTCCATCAACTCGCCCTGTACTGGCTCGTGACCAACGAGCCGCCGCCAAACGTCCGCGACCAGTCGCCGTGGGTCCCGGGTTTCGGGGTTTCATCTCCTCCCCGGTCGCCCCCGAGACCATGATGGCTGGCAGCGACGGCTCCGTACGCGCGAGCAAGGCCAACGCGCGCTGCGAGCTGAAGTGCGGCATCGCTTCGTCGCAGAGGACGACATCTCACCGCCGGCGCTCGAGGGCGTCTTCATCGTACGCTCGTTCGCACGCTGGAAGTGCAGCGGCCTGCGAATGCGCTGCGACGCCGCGATCATTTTCGGCACATAGGCGTTGGTTTCGTTGCTGTGCGCGCTAGGGATGCCGGCGGGCTCATCGGAGGTCGTCAGGATCACGACCGGCACAGCGCAGTCCGGTCGGCCGCTCGAAACCGGCGCGGACCTCGAGCCCCGAGAGCTTGAGGTCGAGGAGCACGAGCACTGAGCCTCGAGGGTGTCGTCTGGCAGATGCTCGAAGACTGGCCGGCCATCGGCGATGTGGGAGCTGTGTTGTTGGCGATGCCGGTATTGCCCGGCGCGTAGTTGCTCAGCTCGGCGTGGTCGGGTTACTCGGTGAGCAGGATCTTGCCGGTGGTCATGGTGCTGTTTCCTTGGTCGTGGCAGGATCCGGCTCGGGGGCTGCCGGGAGGGTGAAGGAGAAGCTCGCGCCGCGGCCGACAGCCGCGCAGGCGGTGATGTTGCCGGCGTGGCGGTGGATCACGCGCTGGACGGTTGCCAGTCCGAGGCCGGTGCCGGCGAATTCGCTGTTGGCATGCAGGCGCTTGAAGGGACTGAACAGTCGCTCCGCGTGCTCGGGGTCGAACCCGGCGCCGTTGTCGCGTACCTGCACGCAGAGGTTCTCACCATCGCGCGCCCCGCTGATCTCGACGCGCGCGTCTGTGGTGTGGCCGGTGAACTTGAACGCGTTCTCGAGCAGGTTGGCGAGCGCGATGCGCAGCAGCAACTCGTCGCCGGTGACGCGCAGGCCCTGCTGAATCGAGACGTCGACGTCGCGCCCGGGATCGCTGCCGCGTAGCTCGGCGACGATCTCGTGCGCCACGGCGCTGAGGTCAACGGTCGTGTGCGCGAGTGGCTGCCGGCCGAGTCGTGAAAGCTTGAGCAGCCCGTCGATCAAGCTGGCCATCGTCTCGGCGCCCGCCTTGACTCGTTGCATCGAGTGACGCGCCTCGGGGGGCAGGTCGTCTCCCAGTTCGTCTTCGAGGATCGTGGTGAAGCCGTGGATCGCGCGCAGCGGGGCGCGCAGGTCGTGCGAGATGGAGTAGCTGAACGCTTCGAGTTCGCTCACGGCGGCTTCGAGCTGGGCGGTGCGCTCGCGGACCCGCAACTCGAGCTCGCCCGACAGTCGGCGCAGCTCGTCCTCGGCGCGCTTGCGATCGGTCACGTCCCTGAGCGCCGCGAGCGTCGCGGGCCGGCCTTCCCAGTCGATCGCGACGACGCGCATCTCAGCCGTCCTCGGTGAAGGCCCGGCTACGACGTCGATCTCGCTCGACTCGCCTGGGACGAGGGGAAAGCCGAGCCGGGTGCCTTCGAGCGCCTGCGCCGCGCGGCCGAGCAGCCGCTCGGCGGCCGGGTTGGCGAACACGACGACGCCTTCGCGGTCGATCACCAGCATCCCATCGACGTTCTCGCGGATCACCGTCCGCAGACTCTGCTCCGCGACCGGTGAGCCGGCGGCCACGGCGCTACCCTCGTTGCTCTGCGAGCTCACCGCGGCCCGCCCTCGTGACCGCCCTCAGCGCCGTCGGCTTCAGGGGTGACCTGCGCCTGTCCGGCCAGGATCCCGCGCACCCCGCGAATCGGGCCGAGCACACGCATCCCGCTGTCGGTGATTTCGTACTCGTGCATCGCGTGGGCATGCGCACCGCCGCGGAGCTTGAGCACCAACACGGCGCGCCTGATCTCGCTATCGAGGTCGAAGTAGCGCAACGCGATGATCGAATCAGTGATCGTCGACAGGTACACCGCCGTCGCGTGCTCGCCGCCCAGCAGGCTCGGAAGCGTGGTCGTCATCAAGGTCCCGACACCGCGCGCCTTCAGGAAGCCGGTCAGCCCGACGCCGAACTCGCGAAATGCCCTCGGCGGCGTGTTGTGCTCAAGCGCCGTCATGCTGTCGATCGCGAACCGCGCCGGCGCGAACTCGTCGATGTTGTGCTTGATCTCGACCAACAGATCCTCGAGCCCCACGCGCTCCGGATAGCGCGAAACGATCCGCAGCCGACCGTCGCTCTGCGCCGTCGCGAGATCGATTCCCCACGACCTTGCGTTGCGGATCAGTTGTGAGGGGTTCTCCTCGAAGGACAACAACAACCCCCGCTCCCCGGCCGCCAGCCCAGCCGCGATGAACTGCACGCTCATCAGCGTCTTGCCAGTACCAGTGGCGCCCGTGACCATCACCAGCGAATCGCGGTAAATCCCTCCCCCGCACATCTCATCCAGCTCCGGCACTCCAAACGACATCCTCTCCGCAGCCGCGTCGCGCGGCGCCTCGATGATCGAGAACGGCACGATCTCGATCCCGGCCTTCGGATCGATCACAAACGGGAACTCCCCCTTCCCGTGCTCGGCGCCGCGCAGCTTCAGCACCTCGACCGTGCGGCGCCGATACGCCACATCAAGGTCATTACGCAAGATCACCACGTTGTCGACAGCGAACTCCTCGGCCCCGTAACGGGCCACATAGCCGCCCTCTCCCGCGCGCTCAGCCACCAACAACGTCGTCGCACCGAGCCCCCGTAGCTCGCGCACCCCCGCCGCGAACGCCCGTCGCACCTCCGCCGCGCCAGCGAACCCCACTAGCAGCGCATCGATCGGGTCAAGGACCAACCGCTTGCCCTGAACCTGCGCCAACGCGTGAGCGATCCGCGACACCAAGCCCCCGAAATCGAACCGGCCGCTCACGACCGCCTCCGGATCCGGCGTCGCGTCAACGATCACCAACCGCCCATCACCCACCAACCCAGCAAGGTCCCATCCAAAGCTCTCCGCATTAGCGATCAGATCATCCGGGCGCTCCGCGAACGTCACCAGCACCCCCGGCTCGCCGAACTCCCTCGCGCCGCTCGCCAAGAACTGAAGGCCAAAGACCGTCTTACCCGACCCCGTGCTCCCAGCCAACAACGTCGTGCGACCCCGCGGCAGCCCGCCCAAAGCCAGCGAATCAAAACCCGAAATGCCAACCTCAACGCGCTCCAAACTCCACCCCTCCTAGTCGTTCATCGATCCCGTCACCGACCCGCGCTCCCGCATCCAACCCCTCTCGCCGATCACTCATCAAACCACTCCCCTAGATCCAGAATCCTCGCGACCTCCCGCCAATCCCCCAGATCCCCAATCACGCTCAGCCGAGGCTCCGGGTGCAACCGCACCAACACAGGGGTCGCGATGATCCCGTCGGCCTCCGCCACCTCAGGGCTCTCAAACACATCCACAACCTCCACCCCAAAGTGCTCCCCCCCCAACCGCTCGCGCACCAACTCAAGCTGCCGACGCGCCAACATCGACGGCGCACTGTCAGCCGCCACATACAAACGCAACGCGACCCCGACCCGCCCCGGCGCGTCCTCGCCACCGCTCACCACCGCACCTCACACGCCCCGCTCAGCCACCAGCCACCAGCCGCGCCAGGCGATCGCCCGACCGCATCCCGCAAGGCGACCACACGGACAACGTCAAGCACGAAACGATTCGCCTTCTCTCAACACCAACACGTCATCTCTCATCGCCCAGCGCCAGCGCAGCCAAAGGCGGCACACGCATTCCAGACAATTCTTACCGAAGACGACAGCCCCGCGCATCGAGGCTGGCCATTCCACTCAGCCGAGGCGCCGCATACAACCGCACCAAAACAGGCGTCGCGACGATCCCGTCGGCCTCGGCTACCTCAGGGCACTCCAACACACCACAACCTCGACCTCCCAAATCCACGCCGCCTAACCGCTCGCGCACCAACTCAAGCTGCCGACGCGCCAACGTCGATGGCGCACTGTCAGCCGCCACATACAGCCGCACCGCGACCCCGACCCGCTCGGGCGTGTCCTCCCCGCCGCTCACCAGCCCACCTCACAAGCTCTGCTTAGCCACCAGCCGCGCGACGCGATCCCCCGACCGCTCAGCATGCGGATGAGCGGTGCCACCGTGTCAAGTCGGGCAACACAGGCAGCTCGCGAGTACGTGATCGGGAACTGCTAGTCGAAGGTTCGCGTCAGGTAAGCGAAGCGGGGATTGATCGGACCGAACCGGTCCGTGTTGACCCCGGCGCGATCCGTTCGCCGCGCGTTCGCGCTTCCTCGGGCGGCGATCGCCTCCGATCGTCGCTTAGCAGTCGCGATCGCGATCGAGGTCGCATCGCGTGCGCGTCGCCCAGTTCTGCGTCTTGGTTGTCATCGTGTTTGGTGCCTTCCGTCCCTCTCAGGGTTCACGCTGAACCGACCACGGCGAGGACCCGAGTGATCAATCAGATGGGGACGCGGCAACCGGGGGGCTGGCGTCACGCCGGTAGGACGTACAGACCATTCCCGTAGTCAAAACCCGGCAGCCCCCGCCTCGCGTTTCGCAGACAACGTCGCACGGTCGGTGGCGTCTAGGCTTGCGTCAAGCGTCCGGCGTAACGGCCAGCGCGCCACCGATTCTACCCCTGATGGCACAGCAGACAGCGATCGCCCCGCGACTTCCCGAAGACACCTGGGTCGATGGTCGCGAGCCGGTCATCTTCATCGCCGAGCCGAGCACCGGCAAGACGATGCTCGCGACCGCGCTCGCCACCGGCGCCCGCCGGGTGCGGTCAACGACCCTCGCCGCGCTCGCTGACGGAACTCCAAGGACGCCCATACCGCGAGCTCGGACGCGATGTCGGCAGCTACGCTCCGCACCGAACTTGTCGTGCTCGACGAACTCGAGTATCTCGCGCGCCGCGACCGGACAACGAGCCGTTCTTCCATGTCGTCTTTGAGCGCAACGGACGCCAGAGCCTGATCTACACGATGAACCTCCCGATTCGGCGAGTCGACCAACGCGTTCGCCAACCAAGGCTCGCCACGATCGTCGTCGACCCGCATCGCACCCGAGAGCACCCGATCGATACCGGCAGCGAGTCCTGGCGCGTCCGTCACGGCCTCGACGGCGAAAACCAGCAAGAGCACATCACCGCCCTGGGTTCACCAGGCGCGCACGCGTCTTGCCCACCGGGCGGCATTCACGCAACGCCAACGTCGGACAACGACCGGCGCGAACCGCGGCCAGTTCATTCCATCGCTCCGAATCGCCTCATCGTCTCGCATTCGAACGCCGCCGGCAAGCGACGACGCGAGCGTAGACTCCAGTCACGGCGCCGCGGAGTCGCAACACGGACCGTGTTCGGGTCGCCGGAGGCGAGACGGGTTCGGCAACGCCGCGCCCCCCGCTGGCGTGCGAACGAGCCACCGTGCCAGGATTGGCGGGCAACAGATCGGAGAAGCACAATGACACCCGAGAGCGAACTGCGAGACGGGGAACTCGCCGCCAAGATCTCGAGGACCGTGGTCCGAGCGCTGTCCCGGACGACCGGTCGCGGCCCCACCAAGGCGAAGACCACACTCGGCGCCAACGGCGTCTTCGTTGTACTGCAGGACACCCTCACACGAGGCGAGCAGACGCTCGCTGACGCCGGCCAAGGGGAGGCAGTGCTCGATCTCCGCCACCGTTGGCAAATGGTCATGAAGAACGACGTCAGCCGCGAGATCGAGGAGCTGACGGGACGCAAAGTGATCGGCTTCATGAGCGATAACCACATCGACCCCGACCTCGCGGTCGAGGTGTTCGTGCTCGAACCACTCCCCAGCACGGACACCCACTGACCCTTGAAGCTCCAACTCACGCCCTGCGGCGCGGCGGTCTCGCGTGGCTGCAACTGCCGTCGCCGCCCGTGATCACCGTCGCGCCTTTGCGTTCGCAGGCCCGACGCCTGGCGCCTACCTTCCAAGCGCCAGTCTGGCGCCACCCCCAGTACCGCTATGCCGGTAGGGCTCCAGTGCTGCTTACCGCTTGTCAGGCCGGCGGGGCTGTCGGCCGTTGGACGGCGTGCGCCGCTGCTCAGCGACCCGGTTGCTTTCGTTGCGTGGAACGGTCGCGAGCTCTCGCGGGCGTGATCGCACGTACTTGCGATCGTTGCAGGGGGCTGAGCGCGCCTGCGTTGCCGTTGGCGGCGTCGGGGGCTCGGCTCCAGGAGGGCAGTGGATCAAGCCGCCAAAGGTCCGCGGGGTGCTCGTCGATCCATCGTTGCGCGTCGGCTTGGCCGAGCTGGATCAGTTCCTCGGCGAATTCGCCGGCGAAGAACAGGTAGCTCATGATCTCGCCGTGCATTGCGTCGGCGCCGGCGTCGAGGATCTTTCCCAGCAGCCACAGATCGCGCGCACCGGTCTTCCAGGGGCGCCCGTAGTGCTTGCGATACACGCGCCTGGCGATCTCGCCGATCGCCGCAGGGTCCTCGGGCGCGATGAAGATGTAGGGCACGGGCTGGACCGGCTCAGGCAGCGCGCCCGGCTGCTGCTGGCGCGCAGCGGAACGGCGGTCGCGAGAGCGTCCGTTGGTGGCGGAGCCCCCGGCTGCGATCAGCGCGTTTGTGTTGGCGAGCGTGCGGATGTCCTGGGCGAGCGGGTCGCCGAGCGCGGCATGCAGCAGGTGCGCGGCCCCGACGTAGAAGTCGGGCTGCTCCTCGGGGGCCGCAGTCCGGCTCGGGGCAACGGAATTGAGCGCGATCACGATCACCCGCTCGGCGCCCATCCACAGCGCCGGCTTGATCGGCGTGTTCAGCCGCGAGCCGCCATCGTAGTACCAGCCGGCCGCCGGCTCGGGCGTCGTTACGCGCACCGCCGGGTACAGCGCCGGGATCGCCGAGGAGGCGAGGATGTGCTCTGGCCCCAGCTCGGGGGTCGCGACGTACTCGATCCCACGCAACGGGTCCTCGCGGAGTCGCGGAATCCCCCCCTGATGGAACACGACCGACCGGCTGCCATACGCGGGGGCCGCGACGACCCCGAGCGCTAACCGCTGCTCGCGGATGTTCTTGCCCAGCCGGTCGAAGTCCACGAGCCTTGCAAGCGTCCGCTTGAGCGGTTCGGGGTGCAGGATCGACGGGCCGTGCATGCTGCGGACCGGCAGAAACTCGCCGACGTAGCGCATAAACCGAGTCGCGCCGCCGACCGCCATCAGCGGTGCGCACACGTCCCCGAACGTCAAATCGCGCCAGAAGCTCAAACCGTCCTCGATCGCGTCCTGAGCAGGACGATGCCAGTTGGCCACCAGATACGAGGCGACCAGCGCCCCCGCGCTCGTCCCGACGATCACCCTCACCTGATCCTTGAGCTCGGGCAGCAGCACCGACAACGCCCCGGATGTGTAGGCGCCACGCGCCCCACCGCCACCCAGGACCAAACCCACGCTGGCGCCTGCACCATTATGCCCGCTCACGGCCTCACCCCTCAAGATCGCCCGCGCAACCACGCCACGCGGCCATCACTGTCAACGTAGACACACAAAACGACGCGGCCACGACACCGGCACCGGGCACTGCGCGCCGAGACCGGTCGATCACCGGCTCCTCTCTTTCGCAGCGCTCGAGGACCTCCGCCGCGCCTGCGACGAGCACGCTGAGCGAGTCGCTCCCCAGGCAAATGCGCGCCGTCATCGGACCAAGCCGAGGCGTTCCAACATGTCCGCGTCGGTGAGGTAGTGGTGCGCTGCCACGATCAGGCCATCGACGATTCGATGCAGAGCGCAGAACGGCGCGATCTCGAACTCCCCGGCGAGCGTCAGCGCACCGACCGCGAGCACTCGGTCATCGCCTGCGCCGTTGACGTCGGACAACACGAAGACATGTTCATGGCACAACTGCGTACGTCGCACGAACCACCGCCTAACCCCATCATGCCCGCGGTAAGAGCCATCGAGCCCGACGAGCCTCAGCGGGTGAAAACGCACCTCTGGGTGAAAGCGAGCCAGCATGCCTTCGAGATCGCGTTCGTTGAAGGCATCAACCCAGCGCACGATCGCGTCAAGCGCCGGCGCGGTCATGGCCCCGGACACGCCAGAACCCTCAACGAGAACAGTCAAAATGGATCATCACGCCGCTGCTGTAGACCGGATCGCGTATGAAGGACGCGACATTGCTGGCACGACCCGCGACGGCGATCGCCCCACCGGTCGCGGCCCACCAGACGCCGCGACCCCGCTGCCGGAACCAACCGCCGCGGCCCGAACCGCCGCGGGAATCGCGCCTAACACTGCAGAGAGCGGCTGCCGAGACCCCGGACAGTGGAATCGAACTTCGATCGAGCCACGCACCCTCGCGGGAAACACGAACGAGCGACGAATCCGCTTCACCCACGACTCGCCGCGGCGTGCGAGCGATCTGAGGTCCGTCCACGAGGAAACTCCACGGCCCTGTAGGCCAATCCGGTCGCCACGGACCACAGCGGCTGCGGCCATCGTATGACCGCGCACTCGTTCCGCTCTCAAGTCGCAACCCCCGAGCTGATCAATGACCACTAGTCGGAAATCGCTGTACGCCGAATCCTAGCCGCGACGAAGCAAAACGCCACCGAAACGAGATTTTCACGGTGGCGATGACGGAGAAGATCATCTCGGGCGCAAGCAGACTTACGTGCAAATCGACGGGTTTTGGCGGACTTGTGGGGTTTTGGCGAACGGCCCGCGATACGGGAGGAGTAGAGTCGATCGAGCGCTGGCCGTTGCGGCCAGAACGCCCGACGCAAGCCCGGACGCCACCGACCGCTCACGCGTACGCACGCGAGACGCGAGGCGGGGACTGCCGCGCATTGACTACGGGAATGGTCCGGACGTCCTACCGGCGTTACGCCAGCCCCCCAGTTACCGCGTCCCGATCGGATTGATCGCGCGGGTTCTCGCCGTGTTCGTTTCGGCGTCGACCCCGAGACCGGACAGGAAGGCTCCAACACGATGACAGACAACATGCACAACGGGGGGCCGCACGGGCGGCGCGAGCGCGACGCGAGGCGACGATCGGAACCGACCGGCGCCGGACGAAGCTCGAACGCCGCGCCGATGAATCTCGGACGCGATCCCCGCGTACGCGAACTGTTTCGGGCGCATCCGCTCGAGCACTCGCTGCGAGACTGGCTGTGCCACGCGCACAGAGCCGCTGACGTGTTCTCCGACGAGGCGATCCTGGCGGTTAGTGACGACTGGGCTACCCAACTGGTCGAGCGCCTCGTCGTCGAGCCGTTGGTGCTGCTCGAGCACGAGGCCTACATCGAGGACCATGGATCGACGCAAGCGTCGGTTCTAGTGGTGCCGTTCAGGGGTGATCCCGATTTCTTCGAGCTCGACCCAACACCGCGACGGTCACGATCGGGCCCCGGGTACATGGCGGGACCGTTCGGTCATGTCACCGAGGACGCCTTGCACCTCGAGCTCACGAACACGACGGGACTGTCGCCGGGCGACCACGTGGTCGAGACTCGACTCGCTCCCGTCCGTAACCACATCGACAGTCTGCGATCAGCGCTCGAGCGGTTCCAAGCCGATCTACGTGCTGCGCTCCTGCAGGCACTTCAGCACCGCCGCGAGCAAGCCGAAGTCCGTCGCGGGTCCCTCGCACCCGGCTCGCCTGCCGGTCCGACAACGTGACGCGCGCCGCCGACGCTCACGGCGCCTCTTCAAACACGCCGTGCGCAACGGCTTGGATGGGCCCCGGCGTGTGGGAGATCCGCCGCAACACTTGCTGACGTGCTTGCTCATGCCAATGAGTCTCAGCAAGCATCTCGTGCGTTTCTGCGTTAGCTGACGCGTATTGGATCCCGGACCTTGCAAGCAGTCTGCTCCAAGCGCGACCGCTGCTGCCATCGCCCACCAGCAGTCGTCTGGCGCGGCGCCGCGCGACGGCTCCTTTGCCGCTGAAGCGGCTGTCGCCCAAGCGCTTGCTAATCACCCGATACGCGCAGGCCAGCAAGCGCACCAAGGTCTCGCTCTCGTTGCCGAGCCGGCGGGATCCCAGCTCCACGCCACCGCTCAAAACGCCAGCATGCGGCTTCCGGCGAGCGATCCCGCGAGCCTGTATCGCGGGGGTCCAACTACGTTTCAAATGGGAAAGCAGGCTGAGCGACAACAACTCTGCCCGGCCACGCACGAGAGTGTCGAGTCCGTTCCAACTCGGTAGCGCCCGTCCGCTTAGTGAAGACTTCTGCTCGTGGAGGAGCCGCCCGGCGCTGCATAGGCGTCGGCCTGATTGGCGAGCCGTCCGCCGCCGCCAGGGACCGCTCGCGACCGCACTCTTGCTCTCGTAAGGCGAGCGGCAGTCTCGGCGCCGCCCGCGATTTCAGTGCTCCTGCTGCTCAGAAGCGGAAGTCGGAGGTTCGCTGCCCCTTCTCGACAGGGCTAGTTCGGTGGGACGCGGGTCCCTGCTCAGGCCGCGGACGCCTC
Organism: uncultured beta proteobacterium; assembly: GCA_963837675.1. Lineage (GTDB taxonomy): Bacteria > Pseudomonadota > Gammaproteobacteria > Burkholderiales > Burkholderiaceae_C > Rubrivivax. Next base: position 10,838 of record CAWIOH010000030.1, read on the forward strand.
GTCCGCCTCCGTCCTTGCAAGGGCAGCGTCGAGCACTGCGTACTCTGCCTCCTCGATCGCGGCGTACGCGAACTCAACTGCGAACGCTGCGTCATCCTCTCGCTTCTCGGCGATCTTCTCGGCGCGATCCACGTCGTGCTCAGCCCGCTTGGTATCGATGTCTTCCCGAACCTTGGCGACGTGCTCGTTCCATGAGCGCTGCAAGTCGTTCCACCAAACTGAGAGCTTGTTCTTGTTCGCGTCGGCCGACTCGCGGAGCTTCTGAGCCTGGGCTTGAGCAGACGCTCGCGAGGTCTCGACATCCGCTTGAAGGTCGGCCTTGGCCTTGCCCTGCGCCGCTGCAGCGCGATCCTCCGCCTCCTTGGCCCGCGCGGCCAGCCCGGTCAATTGGTCCGATAAAGCCATGTCAACCTCCTGCGAGGAGTTGGGGGCCAACGATCCCGTCACGGCACGTGCAACAAACCACGGGTGCGGGAACGCTTGGCGCGGGGGACATATCCTAATCGGCTCGGGCCGCCGTGGCCCCGAAACGCGTCATGCGTCGCCTTCCTGTGAGTCGTGGGCGGTCCGCTCGAGTCGTGGCTTCCCGGCCCGCCGGCTTCGGCGGCATCGTGGACCTGCTCGGTCAGGGCCAGGGTGCGCCGCGACAAGTCCAGCAACTGCTCGTTCTGTTCGTGGCCCTGCTGTACGAGGCCCGCGAAGCCGCGGATCTCTTTGGTCAGCCCGAGGATCTGTTGTGAGAGCCCGAGCAGCTGCTTGTTCTGCTCGTCCTCCTCCTTGACCGTCCTCCATTGCTGGTCGGCGATGACCTGCCGCTTGGTCATCACCCAAGCCAGCTCCGCAGTCCGCCGGACCTCCACCAAAGTGGATGCTTTCCAGCAGGCCCGCACGGCATTTGACCTCATGGGCCGCACGCTTTCGCAGGCGACCCTGAACGCCTATGGGACTACTACGATTCCGCGAACCAGCGCCGGACGCCCGCCAATGCCGCCACCTTCAAACCCGCGAAATACGACCGCGCCTCCGACCTTCATTTCCTGATCAGCCAGAACGGGAGCTTCGGTCAGGCGGTCTTTTAATCGCCCCTGGCCATCTCCCAAAATGACCAAAACACCCTAACCCAGGGGTTGCTCAATGCCTGCGGATACTTCGTGGAATTTTCCAATTCGACGCCTATCAGCCCGCCCTTTTTTCCGGCGATTCCCACTATCGCTACCGGCTCATGCAAGCCATCCAGCCGACGGAAAGCTTCACGGTTTTCAGCGATACAACGTCGGGCTGGACCTCCGCGGCCATCACCAACAAATGGCCGATCGCCACCAACGTCATCGCCCTGATCGTCGGCCCCGCCTCTCCCAGGCGGAGGACGGTTCCGGAACCACGCTCTCGGGCAACTATCAATACGACTCGCGGGCGGGCACGACGATTCAACGAGCCCAGCTTCCCCCCGTCCTGCAACTCACCATGGTTGTCATCGACAAGGCCACCGCCGATCGCCTCGATTCCGGGTCAACGGAACCGGCAGTCATCGCCAATGCCCTGGCTGGCAAATTCACCAACCCGTCCAATTTCGACACCGATCTGAAACCTCGAATGCCGTCCCTGGATCGCCGGCCCGGATTCCGATGAGGTCTTCACCTCTTCCATCTCCCTCCGGGAATCCAAATGGAGCGGATCATGACGCGAACCCGGCGCGCGGCCTTCTCCTCATCGAGCTTCTGGTGGTCGTGGCCATCATGGGCACCATGATGCACTCATCGTTCCGAGCATTTCCTCGTTGCTTCGATCCACCAACCTCACCCGCGCCGGGCAACTATTTTCCGACCAGGTCAACCTCGCCCGTCAGCTCGCGTCGACCCGTTCGGCCACCATGGAAATCCGGCTGATCAAGCTGCCGGACGGCTCTCCCGGTGGGTACCATGCCCTGCAAATCTGGGGGGCCTCGCCGTCCGGTGCCATCGTTCCCATGAACCGCCTGCGACCCGGCTTCCGGAATCGATCTTCATCTCCTCCGACACGACCAAACTTTCCCCGCTTTTCGCCCTGCTGACCAATACGGGTGTAATGACCAACGGCACCGCGGCCAACCCCTCGTACGTTTCCTTTCGCATCCGACCGGGCGGAACCCTCGTGCCATCTTATCAAACCAATGAACGGTCCAAGAATTACGTGAGTGTCGTTCCGGAACAAACGGCTTTGACCTCGAGCAATTACCTCACCATTCAAGTGAACCCCGACACCGCCACCACGCGCGATCTATCAACCGCAATGAGACCTCCCCGATTCCGTCAAGAAAGGCGTGGCTCTTCTCGTGGTGCTGGCCATCATCGTGCTCATCACCGCTTTGATTGTCGGTCTGCTTTTGCGCGCCGGCAGCCGAACGCGCATCCACCGCCAGCGATTCCGCCACCACGGTCACCCGCCGCTCGCCGACAATGCCGTCAATCTGGTCCAGGCCCAGATCAACGATGCCACCGTCCAGCCGAACACCGCCTGGGCCTCGCAGCCCGGCGCGCTGAGGGTCTTCGATTCCAGCCGGGCTCTGCAGCGCATCTACCGCCTTATTCCCCTGACACTCTGCATGACCACCATAAGCAGTGCATCTGCAAATCGACGTCCCACCCGCCACCTGGATGAGCGCACCGGCACTCTGGGTGGATTTGAACGCCCCGGCCACCAGTCGCCGGGCCGTGTCGGGACCGGATGGCAAGACCTGGTTTCCTTCCCATTCTCGACCCCCGCGATCCAGCCAATCCCGCGCCAGATTGCAACCCTCGGAGGCGGATTCAGCCTCACGAATCCTCCCGGTGCCACGACCGCGCAGCCGGCCCCGATGCCCGTCCGCTGGCTTTACGTCCTCAAGAAAGGGAAACATCGTCGCGCCGACCGGAAGCGGGAATGCCGTCACCGTTGCGGGGCCACCGCGGCCAATCCCATCATCGGCCGAATCGCCTTCTGGACCGATGACGACCTTTCGGTCGATGGCCGGATAGGCGAATCCCGACGCCGCCAGCGACGCACGGTGTGCCGCGAGCACGTCCTGCACGGTGGTCGTGCCGGTCTTGTGCGTGCCCGCATGCACGATGCATCGCGTGAACCCTGTCATGTCGGACGTGCCCTCTTGCAACGAAGCGCGGGAAGCATAAGGCGTGCGTGGCGACGCCTTACACTGCACGGCGTGAGGCCACCACGGTAACGCCGCGATGAGCAAGCCCGTCGTATTCATCCACACCAACGAGCAGCAGATGCTCGGCGCCATCGCCTCCGCGCACTCGTTTCGGCGGCAGAGCCGTCATGCGGAGAAGTTCGAGGTCCGGATCCTGCGCCTCGAGGAAACGCCGCACCTGCATCGCCGCGACGGACAACGCTACCTGCGCATGGGCAGGATGGCGACCTGGCACAACGCCGACCTGCAGTCCTTCAGCCCGTTGCGCCGCATGGTGCCCCAGCTGATGGGCTTCGAGGGCCGCGCGCTGGTGACCGACCCCGATGTCTTCTCGGTGAGTGGCGACGTGCTCGAACTGCTGGAAAGCGACATGGGCGGCAAGGCCGTGATCTGCCGCAAGCTGCCGGCCGAAAAAGGCGGCGGCGAAGGCCAATGGGCCACCAGCGTGTTGCTGCTGGACTGTGCGCGGCTGCAGTCATGGCGCTGGGACGAACAGATCGACGCCATGTTCGCGGGCCGGTTGGACTACAAGCGCTGGATCCAGCTGGCCGACGAGCCGCAGGACACCATCGGCGAACTGCCCGAGGTCTGGAACTCGTTCGACAAGCTCGAAGCCGACACGCGGCTGCTGCACATGACCGAGCGACTGACGCAGCCGTGGAAGACCGGTCTGCCGATCGACTTCAACATGAACTTCCAGGGCCCGACCGGACGACTGCGCCGTTGGCTGCGCGAGGGCGGCTGGTTGCCGGCCAGGCGTTTTCAACCGCACCCCGATCCGCGGCAGGAGGCCTTCTTCTTTTCTCTGGTGAAGGAGTGCCTGGCGTCCGGCGCCATCAGCGAGGATTTCGTGCGCCGCGCCGTGGCGGCCCGCGACGTGCGGGCGGATGTCTTCGAGCGCCTGTCGGCATCGGTCGAGCGCAAGCCGCTCGCCACATGAGCGACGTTGCCGCGCGCGGCACGCATGTCTTCCTCGTCCGCAGCGCCCTGCAGTACCTTCTGGCCACGGCGCTGGCTGCCGATGCGCGCGAGCGCACGCAACAAGGCAGCCGCATGCTCTTCCTGCCCGACATGCTCGACCCGGGTCTGTTCCTGCGCGCCGCTTCGACATGGGCCGAATCGCCCTTCGACCGCGTGGTGCCGATGGACCCACGCAGACTGCCCGGCGCCGCGGGCCACCTACGCGAGTCCGGAGCGATCCGCCGCCAACTGCAAGCCGCACTCTTGGACGCGCGGCCGCTGTCGCTGACGGTCTTCAACGACCGCGAGGAGGCCGGCCAGCTCGCGTTGATCGCCACCGCTCGCCATTTCCCGCAGGCCGAACGGCGTTGTGCCGAAGACGGCTCGCAGGCCTACACCCACTTCAGCTACCGCGCGCACAGCGCGGCCGTGAAGCTGCGGCAAAAGCTGCGCCTGGGGCGCCAATGGAACGATGTGCAGGTGCTGGGCATGCATCCGCTGGTGCAGCAGTTCATCGCGCTGCGTCCGTCGCTGCTGCGCAAGGAGTTGCGCACGCAGCGCACGCAGGCCTTTCCCGCGGCCGCGCTGGCCTCACCGGCATTGCGCGGCCTGGCCGCCGCGTTGTGCGCGGACAGCGGCTTCACGCCCGGATCGGTGCCGCCAGGCTCGACCGTGCTGACCGTCAGCCATTCGAGCTACGCCACGCGCAACCCCGAATACCGGGCCTTGATCGAGGCTTGCGCGAAGCCGCTCAGTTGCCGGCCGGGGCGATTGTTTGTCAAGTACCACCCGCGCGAGTCGCAGGCCGACTACCTCGGCCTGCTCGCGCACGGTGTCGCGCAGGAGATCCCGCGATCGCTGCCCGCGGAATGCCTGTACCTGATGCTGCGTGATCGGACACTCAACGTGGTCGGTGGCATGAGCACGACCCTGCTCACCGCCGGCTTGCTGATGCCGCAGGTGCGGTGCATCGCGCTGCTGCACGCCTCGACCTCGGGCGATGCCTGGGACCGGCAACTGCTGGACGAGCTGCGCATCACATCGCTGAGCGACGCCTCCGCCATCGAAGCGTATTTCACGGTTCAACCCACCTCATGAGCGCGCAACCGCCGGTCTCGCTGACTCACCTGCAGCGCCTCGAGGCCGAGAGCATCCACATCCTGCGCGAAGTCGTCGCCGAATGCGAGCGCCCGGTGCTGCTGTATTCGATCGGCAAGGACTCGGCCACCCTGCTGCATCTGGCGCGCAAGGCCTTCCACCCGGCGCCGCCGCCCTTCCCGATGCTGCATGTCGACACGACCTGGAAGTTCCGCGACATGTACGCGCTGCGCGAGCGCATGGCGCGCGAATCGGGCATGCAACTGCTGGTCTGGCGCAACCCCGACGCGCTGGCGCAAGGGATCAACCCCTTCGACCATGGTTCCCAAGTTCACACCGATCTGTGGAAGACCCAGGGCCTGAAACAGGCCCTCGACCACCACGGCTTCGACGCCGCCTTCGGTGGTGCGCGCCGCGACGAGGAAAAGAGCCGCGCCAAGGAGCGCATCTTCAGCTTCCGCTCCGCGCAGCACCGCTGGGATCCGAAGAATCAGCGCCCCGAACTATGGAACCTGTACAACGCGCGCAAACGGCCCGGCGAATCGATCCGCGTGTTCCCGATCTCCAACTGGACCGAACTCGATGTCTGGCAGTACATCCAACTGAATCACATTCCCGTCGTGCCGCTCTATTTCGCCGAGCAGCGCCCGGTGGTCGAGCGCCAGGGCACGCTGCTGATGGTCGACGACGAGCGTTTCCGCCTCGCGCCGGGCGAGACGCCGCAGCTGCGCAAGGTGCGCTTCCGCACGCTGGGCTGCTACCCGCTGTCGGGCGCGATCGAGAGCCAGGCGGACACGCTGCCGGCGATCATCCAGGAGATGCTGCTGGCGCGCAGCAGCGAGCGCCAGGGCCGCATGATCGACAACGACCAGGCCGCGTCGATGGAAAAGAAGAAGCAGGAAGGCTACTTCTGATGGCCCATGACGCCGACCTGATTGCCACCGACATCGCGGCCTACCTCGAGCGGCACGAGCGCAAGAGCCTGCTGCGCTTCATCACCTGCGGCAGCGTCGACGACGGCAAGAGCACGCTGATCGGCCGCTTGCTGTACGAGGCGGGGATGCTGTTCGAGGACCAGCTGTCGGCGGTCGAGGCCGACAGCCGCAAGTGGGGCACGCAGGGCAACGACATCGACTTCGCGCTGCTGGTGGACGGGCTTGCGGCCGAGCGCGAGCAGGGCATCACGATCGATGTCGCGTACCGCTACTTCAGCACCGAGCGGCGCAAGTTCATCGTCGCCGACACCCCGGGCCATGAGCAGTACACGCGCAACATGATCACCGGCGCATCGACGGCGGACGTGGCCGTGATCCTGGTCGATGCGCGCAAGGGTGTGCTGACGCAGACGCGGCGCCACAGCCATCTGGTCGGCCTGGTCGGCATCCGGCACGTCGTGCTCGCGGTCAACAAGATGGATCTGGTGGGCTTCGACCCGCGGGTGTTCGAGCGCATCGTGGCCGAGTTCGGCGAATTCGCGCAGCGCATCGGATTGCGCGAGCTTTGCGCCATTCCGCTGTCGGCGCTGGCCGGCGACAACATGCTGCGGCCCAGTCCCCGCACGCCCTGGTACACGGGCCCGACCTTGCTGGGCTGGCTCGAAGGCGTCGAGATCGACGAGACGCGGCAGCAACGTGCCGCGCTGCGCCTGCCGGTGCAATGGGTCAACCGGCCCGACCCGGGCTTCCGCGGCTATGCCGGCCGGCTGGCCAGCGGCGTGGTGCGCCAGGGAGATCGCGTGCGCGTGCAGCCCTCGGGCCGCGAAGCGCAGGTGGCGCGGGTCATCGGGCCGGACGGCGACCTGGCGCTGGCCGTGGCGGGCCAGTCGGTGACCCTGACGCTGGCCGAAGATGTCGATGTCTCGCGCGGCGACATGATCAGCAGCGCCGACAGCCCGGCCGAAGTCGCCGACCAGTTCGAAGCGACGCTGGTGTGGATGGCGAACGAGCCCATGTACCCGGGGCGCCCCTACCTGCTGAAGGCCGGCGCGCGCACCGTGAATGCCACGATCACCGAGCCGAAGTACCGCGTGAACGTGAACACGCTCGAACACCTGGCCGCCAAACAGCTCGATCTCAACGAGATCGGCGTCGTCAACCTGTCGCTCGACCAGCCGCTGCCCTTCGATGCCTATCGCGACAACCGCGACACCGGCGGCTTCATCCTCATCGACCGCCTCAGCAACGCCACCGTGGGCGCGGGCATGCTGCATTTTGCGTTGCGCCGCTCGCACAACATCCACCTGCAGCACGTGGAGATCGACAAGGCCGTCCGTGCCGCAGCGTTGGGCCAGCGCCCGTGCGTGATCTGGTTCACCGGCCTGTCGGGCGCGGGCAAGAGCACGATCGCGAACCTGGTCGAAACGCGGCTGCACGCGATGGGGCGGCATACCTACCTGCTCGACGGCGACAACGTGCGCCACGGCCTGAACCGCGACCTCGGATTCACCGAGGCCGACCGCGTCGAGAACATCCGCCGCGTTGCCGAGGTCGCGGCGATGATGGTCGACGCCGGCCTGATCGTCATCACGGCCTTCATCTCACCTTTCCGCGCCGAGCGTGCGATGGCCCGCTCCCGCGTCGGCGCCGACGAGTTCATCGAGGTTCACGTCGACACGCCGCTGCAGGTGGCCGAGGAACGCGATGCCAAGGGCTTGTACAAGAAGGCCCGCCGCGGCGAACTGAAGCACTTCACCGGCATCGATTCACCCTACGAGGCGCCGGAGCAGCCGGAGTTGCGCATCGACACGACCCGGACGTCGGCCGCCGAGGCAGCGGAGCGCGTCATACAGGCGCTGCAGCAACACGGTTGCGCGCGTGGTTGAAAGCCGTGGCGTCGTGCCCGAGCGCCTGCCGGTGGTGTGCTTCGCCTTCGGCGAAATCCATGGGATGGCAGATACCTACATCACGCGGCTGCACGAGATGCTGGGGCGGCATTGCCCGAGCCACTTCACGCTGCACTGCTACAGCGACCGGCCGCGCCCCGCGCTGCCAAAGGCGATCGAGTTGCGCGACTGCGCCGGCTGGCATGAACTCCTGCGCGCGGACATGCGCAACACCACGCACAAGCTTGGCCTGTTCAACCCGTGCTATGTCGAGTTCGATGCCTTCCTCTACCTCGACCTGAGCGTGGTGATCCGGCGCGACATGGGTCCGCTGCTCGAAAGCGCCTTCGCCCGACCGGAGGACTTGGTGATCGTGCCGCACTGGAAGAACGACGGCTACAACTCGTCGGTGATGCGCATCCGCGGCGGCGGACGCCTTGGCGCCGTCTACCAGGCCTTCGTCGGCGGCGAGCGCTATGTGCAGCGTGTGCCCGGCGACCAGGACTTCATCCGCGGCGTGGTGCATCGATACGGATTGCAGGCGCAGGTGGGCCAGTTCCCGTCCGGCCAGATCATCAGCTTCAAGACGGCCCGCCAGCTCGGTCGGCGCGACGCCGAGGCGGCACGCGACCTGTTCCGCCATGCGACCATCATCAAGTTTCACGGCCAGCCCAAGCCGCACCAGGCGCTCGGCATGCGCTACGGGCTGCGCACGCGATGGGGTGAGTTGCTGCATGGCAATCTGCGGCCGGTGATCCCGATGCGCGCGCTGCGCAAGGCGTGGACGGACGCGGCGGCGAGCTGAAGGCGTCCGTGGTCCGCGGGTTCTAGCGGCCGCGCAACGCCAGCGCATGCAGCTGGGCGCGCTCTTCGGGGCTGTAGGTCATGCGCAGTTGCCGGTCGTTGCCGCCGCTTTCCACGTTCTCGCGCGCCAACCCATGTGTGCGCGTGCCCGGCACCTCGAACAACAGCGGGCTGAAGCGGCGGATCTGGCAGACCTGGAGGCCGCTGCGCCATGCCACCGCGTTCAGCCAGATGTCGTCGGCGCGCGGGCAGCATTCGCGAAAGCCGTCGCCGGCGACGCGCAAGGCGTCCTGCATGGCGGGCGGGAAGAGAACGCCGCCGACACCGGTGCTGAAGTGCAGCGGGCTCGGCGCGGTCGAGCGGCAAGCCGGCCATCGCGCATAAGTCAGGAAGTTGCCGTCGGCATCGAAGCTCATCACGTGCGCGCGGTGCGCGTGGATGAACGCGGGCCGCCGCGCGGCCGCCTCGGTCAAGGCCTCGAGCCAATCGTCCCAGTACAGCACGTCGTCGTCGGCGGTGACCAGGTCACGCACGGCCGGTCCTGTGTTGACCTGGGGGTGGTACTTCTTGTGCGGGCCGAGGTCTTCGCAGCTGCGCACTTCCAGCCCGCGCGCCTGCAGGCGCCGCAGCGTCTGGGGCGTGCCTAGTTGCAGCACCGACGGCGCCACCCACAGCACCAGGCGCGACGGCCGCCGGCGCCCGCAGCCGATGCTCTCGATCGTGTAGTGCACGCTGTGCCAGCGCTTGTCGTAGGTGGTCAGCGACACCACCGGCCCGTCGGCCGACAGCAAGGACTCACGGCTGTCGAGGTTGCGCCGCAGCAGCCGGCGCATCCACAGCGGACGCACTGCACGCTTGATGCCGCGCAGACTTCGCTTGTGCAGTTCGTGCGCGGCAAGTTCCCACCGTCCCGGCACCTCTTCGTCGACGCAGCCTTCTCTCATGGCGTCCTTCTCGGCGCGACCCGAGGGACGCCCATGCGTTGCTTCACAGGCCTGGCCCCGATGCACCCCAGGCCTGGTGCAGCCAGCGCACATCGCCGATGCGCCGGTACCAGCTGTGGCCGCCGCCGGCAAGCACGTCGCTCATCTTCGGCGTGCCGGCGAAGACGACGATGCGTGCCCCGGGGGGCACGACCGGATCGGTGCGATAACTCTTCAGGCCGCGCGGCACGCAATCGTTCTTGAAGCTGACGCACCAGCCCTTGGGCCAGTATTCCAACAGGCCACGTTTCGCCAACTGGGCACTCTGGAACTGCTGCGAGATCTCGTAGGCGGCCGTGGCGCCTGCCGGGTCGGCCAGGTAGGTCTCGAGGATGTCCGCATGCTCGCCGATCTCGTAGCGGAACACCGAGGAATTGCCGACGCTGTGCAAAAAGCGGTCACGTTGCGGGTTCAGCTTGCGCAGCGGCTTGCGCCGGAACAGGTCGTCGTCGCGGATGATGAGGAAGCGCCCCGGATGCTCGAAGAAGGCATCCAGCGCATCGACGATCACCAGGTCCAGATCGAGGAACAAGGTGGTGCCGCGCAGGTCGTGAAGTGGCTTGCGGAACACCGCCAGCTTGCGCCAGCGCAGATCGCCCTGCCCGGTCGGCAAGCCCAGGTCCGGCAAAGGCAACACCTCCACGCCGTCATGCAGCCCTTGGCCGTCATCGGTGAAGCAGACGAAACGAAAAGGGCGCTTCAGGTGCCGCACCACGCCGGCGTGCAGCAGGTTCACGTACTCCGGCCCGTAAAGCGTGCCCCACTTCATGCAGATGACATTCACGGGCGTTGGCATGGTCCCGCTTCTCCTGCTCGGGAATGACCCCATGCGCGTCATTCTATGAACAGCGCTGCCTCGACCGGACCACTGCGCCAGGCTCCCGGCCGCAGGCGCAAGCGCTCGTCAAACGCTCGCCATGCGCCAGACAGGCGCCGGCACGGCTTGTTGAGGGAGCCCCTCCCCCGAAAGAGGTCCCCCATCGACACCGTCCCTTGGCGGATTCACCAGCGCGACGGCATTCATCATGTTTCGCATCCTCGTCGCCTTCATCATCGCCGCCTTCGCACTGGCCGCCCAGGCCGCCGTCGAAGTCAACAAGGCCAACCAGGCCGAGCTCGAAACCGTCAAGGGCATCGGCCCGGCGCTGTCGGGCAAGATTCTCGGCGCGCGCAAGGCCGGCGAGTTCAAGAGCTGGACCGATCTGGTGGACCGCGTCGGCGGCGTCGGCCACGGCAACGCGGCGCGCTTCTCGCAGGCCGGACTGACGGTCAACAACGTGGCCTACAACACCCCGGCCGCCGTGGCGACCGACGCCAAGGCCAGCACGCGCAAGACCGAAGCGGCACCAGCCAAGGCGCCCGCACAGCGCTGAACGGCACGCCCGGGCTGCGCCGACCACGGCCCGGGCGCCGATCAACCGTAAACGATGCTGGCCCGCCCTTCGTGGGCCACGCTGCGCCAACGCGCGAGCGCCTCGTCGCAGGGCCAGAAGCGGGCCTCGGCGCCCAGGTCGAGGTCGGCGACCGCATCGGGGCGGCGCAGTTGCAAGCGCACCCCCAGGCCCTGGTCCAGATCGCCCTGATCGGTGTGCAGCTTGCGCGCCGGCCATTGACGCAGCAACTCGCCCAGCGGCAATGCCTGGCGATCGACGGCCACCGACAGGTAGCGGCCGAAGCGGGCTCGCGCGGCGCACAGGTCCCACACCTGCGAGACCGTCAGGCGCAAGCCGTTGGTGAAGCGGTCGAGCTGCACGCGGCCCTGCACGATCAACAGTTCGTCCTCGCGCAGCAACGCCTGGTAGCTCTCCAGCGCGTCATCCTTGAGCACCGCCTCGATGCTCTCGCTGCGGTCGTCGAGCCTGAAGATCAGCATGCGCCCGCGCTGGCCGTTGATCAGCCGCAGCTCGCTGACGATGCCGGCCAGCAGTTGCGGTTCACGCGAATCGGCCAGGTCGGCGATGCGTCGTGGACAGAACTGGCGCACCTCGGCCTCGCTTTGCTCGAACAGATGGCCGGAGAGGTAGAAGCCCAGCGCCGCCTTCTCCTGCGTCAGCCGCTCCTTGATGTCCCACGGCGCCACTGCCACCAAGGCCGGTTCGTGCGTCGAGGCGGCATGCGAATCGCCAAAGTCGAATAGCCCGCCCTGGTCGGCATGCGCGGCCTGCGTGTCGGCCCAATCCAGCGCCAGGCCGACGCTGGCCAGCATCTCCGCCCGCTCGGGGTGCAGCCTGTCGAACGCGCCCGCCTTGATCAGTGCTTCGACCACGCGCTTGTTGATGCGCTGGCGATCGACACGGGCACAAAAATCGAACAGGCTGCGAAACGGCGCGCCACCGCCATCGACCGTGCCCTCGCGCGCCGCGACGATGGCCTCGATCGCGCCGGCGCCCGTGCCCTTGATCGCACCCAGGCCGTAGCGCACGCAGCCGTCGTCCACCGGCTCGAAGCGGAATGTGCCGCGGTTCACGTCGGGTGGCTCGAAGCGGATGCCGAACTGTCTGGCATCCGCCAGCAGCACCTTCAGCTTGTCGGTGTTGTCCATTTCCACCGTCATGTTGGCGGCGTAGAACTCGGCCGTGCAGTTCACCTTCAGCCATGCGGTGTGATAGGCCAGCAACGAGTAGGCCGCGGCATGGCTCTTGTTGAAGCCATAGCCGGCGAACTTCTCCATCAGGTCGAAGACTTCGTCGGCCTTGTCCTGCGCGATGCCCTGGCGAGCCGCGCCGGCGCGGAAGATCTCGCGCTGCTTGGCCATCTCCTCGGGCTTCTTCTTGCCCATCGCGCGGCGCAGCATGTCGGCACCGCCGAGCGAGTAGCCGGCCAGCAGTTGCGCCGCCTGCATCACCTGCTCCTGATAGACCATGATGCCGCAGGTCTCGCCCAGCACCTGCTCCAGCAGCGGGTGCGGATAGGTCACCGCTTCCTTGCCGTTCTTGCGTGCGCAGAAGGTCGGAATGTTTTCCATTGGCCCGGGACGGAACATCGCATTCAGCGCGAACAGGTCCTCGATGCGCGTCGGCCGCGCCTCGCGCAGCATCGACTGCATGCCACGGCTTTCAAACTGGAACACCGCCTCGGTCTTGCCTTCGGCGAACAGCCGATAAACCTGCGCATCGTCCAGCGGCAGCTTGTCATAGTCGAACGCCTGCAGGCCGGGACGGCGCGCACGGACGAAATCCTTGGCCAGTTCCAGGATCGTCAGCGTGGCCAGGCCGAGAAAGTCGAACTTCACCAGACCGATGGCCTCGACATCGTCCTTCGCGAACTGGCTGACCGCGCTGTCGCTCAGCGGCTGCTGGTACAGCGGGCAGAAGTCGGTGATCTTGCCCGGCGCGATCAATACGCCGCCGGCATGCATGCCGACATTGCGCACCAGGCCCTCGACGCGCATCGCCAGGGCCAGCAGTTCCGCCACCTCTTCCTCGGCGGCTTCGCGCTGCTCCAGCTCGGGCGCTTCCCTGCGCGCATAAATGATGCCGGGGTCGGGCTTGTCCGGCACACGCGCCAAGGTCACCTGCTTGCCCGGCGGCGCGGGGATCAGCTTGGCGATGCTGTCCACATGGCCGTAGCCCATGCCGAGCACGCGGCCGACGTCGCGCAGCGCCGCCTTGGCCGCCATCGTGCCGAAGGTGGCAATCTGGCTGACTGCGTCGCGCCCGTACTTGTCCTTGACATAGTCGATGACGCGTTCGCGATTCGCCTGGCAGAAGTCGATGTCGAAGTCGGGCATCGACACGCGCTCGGGGTTCAGGAAGCGCTCGAACAGCAAGTTGTACTGCAGCGGGTCCAGCCCGGTGATGAACAGCGAATAGGCCACCAGCGAACCCGCGCCCGAGCCGCGCCCCGGCCCCACGGGGCAGCCGTTGGCCAGGGCCCATTTGATGAAATCGCTGACGATCAGGAAATAGCCGGGGAAGCCCATGTTCAGGATCGTCACGATCTCGAACTCCAGCCGCTCGGCGTACCGCGGGCGTTGCCGCTCGCGCTCGGCCGCGTCGGGGAAGCGCGCGAGCAGTCGCTGCTCCAGCCCCTCGACCGACACCTTGCGGAAGTATTCCTCCAGCCCGATGCCCTCGGGAATCGGAAAGTTCGGCAGCTGCGGCTTGTCCAGCGTCAGTTGCAGGTTGCAGCGGCGGGCGATCGCCAGGCTGTTGGCCAGCGCCGTCGGCACATCGGCGAACAGCGCTGCCATCTGTGCCTGGGTCTTGAAGTACTGTTCGGCCGAGAAGCGCTTCACGCGCCGCGGGTTGGCCAGCATCTCGCCTTCGGCGATGCACACCCGCGCCTCATGCGCCTCGTGGTCGTCGGCCTGCAGGAACTGCACCGGCTGCGTCGCCACCACCGGCAGGCGCAACTGCGCCGCCAGCGTCACCGCGCGCCGCACATGCGCCTCGTTGGTCGGCATGCCGACGCGCTGCAGTTCGATATAGAAGCGCCCATCGAACAACGCCGCCAGGCGCTGCGCCTGCGCGCGCGCGCGCGCCGCGTCGCCGCCCAGCAGCGCCAGGCCGACCAGGCCGGCATCGGCGCCGGACAGCGCGATCAGGCCCTGGTTCAGCTCATCGAGCCAGTCCCATTTGACCCAGGCCTGCGTGCGCTGCGCATTGCGCGTCCAGGCGCGGGCCAGCAGCTCGCACAGGTTCAGATAACCCTGGCCGTTCTGCACCAGCACCAGCAGACGGCTGGGCTGCTTGTCGCCGCCTTCGGGCTCCATCCACAGGTCGGCGCCGAGCAAGGGCTTGACGCCCTGGGCGCGGCAGGCCTTGTAGAACTGCACGGCAGCGAAGAGGTTGTTCAGGTCGGTCAGCGCCAGCGCCACCTGGCCATCGGCGCGCGCTGCGGCGGCCGCTTCGTCGATGCGCAACATGCCATCGACAACCGAAAATTCGCTGTGGGTTCGCAGATGCACGAAAGACATGCGGGCATTGTAGGCAGCGGCTTTTTCCTCAAGCATCGATCCGCACTTCATACAATCGCCGAGGATGAAGGCACTGGCACTGAAGCTCTTCGGCGCGTGTCTGTTCCTGACGGCGCTGGCGATGTGGATGTCGCGCGCGCCGGATTGGCCGGTCGAGACCTTGGTGGCGAGCTGGGCGCCGCCGCCGTCCGACTTCATCGACGTGAAGGGCCAGCTGGTGCACCTGCGCGACGAGGGCCCGCGCGACGATCCCGAGCCCTTGCTTCTGCTGCACGGCACCGGGGCCAGCCTGCACACCTGGGAAGGCTGGGTGGCGGCGCTGCGCGCGCGACACCGCGTCATCACGCTCGACCTGCCCGGCTTCGGCCTGACCGGGCCGAATGCCAGCGGCGACTATCGCGGCGACACCTATGCCCGCTTCGTACTCGACGTCATGGACCAGCTGCACATCCAGCGCTTCGCCATCGGCGGCAATTCGCTCGGTGGCGAGGTGGCCTGGCGCACGGCGGCGCTGGCGCCGGATCGGGTGCGCCGGCTGATCCTGGTGGACGCGGCCGGGCCGTCCTTCGATCCGCAATCGGTGCCGATCGGCTTCGTGCTCGCCAACCTGCCGATATTGAACCGGGTGCTCGATTGGGTGCTGCCGCGCGCGATGGTGCAGGCCAGCTTGCGCGATGTGTACGGCAATCCGGACAAGGTCGACGAGGCGCTGGTGGACCGCTATCAGCAGCTGACGCTGCGCGAAGGCAACCGCCGCGCGCTGGTGCAGCGCCTGCAGCAAAGCCGACGCGGCGAAGATGCCGAACGCATCCGCACCCTCAAGCTGCCGACGCTGATCCTGTGGGGCGGCCGCGATCGGCTGATCCCGCCGCAGGTGGGGCGGCAGTTTCAGGCCGACATCGCCGGCAGCGAACTCAGGGTCTTCGACTCCCTGGGCCATGTGCCGCAGGAAGAAGATGCGCAGGGCACGGTGGCGCCGGTCCAGGCCTTCCTGCAGCGGCCCTGAGTGAGGGGCGCGCTCCTTCAGCGGGTGGGCAACAGCGTCACGCGAGCCTGCCGTCGCAGCGCCCACGGCGACATCAAGGTCGGCCACAACAGCGACGAGGTGGCACGCTGCGAGCGTTCACCGATGCGCGCCAGTCGCCGCAGGCCGCCTTGCGCATCGAGCTGGGCCATCACCAGCTCGAACACGCCTTCCTTGCCGGCCGCCAATGCCGGGCCGGCGAGCACGCGCTGGCCGGCGACCAGAAAGCAGCTCATGTCGCCGAAGGCGATCAGCACCGGCTTGGCCGACGGCTTGAAGGGCGTCGTGGCCCGGCCCGCCAGCCTCCGCTCGGCATTGAACGCGGCGTGCCGCCCCATGTCGAGCGCGTGATAGGCCTGCTTGGCCAAGGGCGCGGAGGCAGAAGTCGCTGCGAAGTGGGCGGCGTCACCGGCGATCCAGACATCGTCGTACAGGCTGCTTTGCAGCGATGCGCGCACCGGCGCCCAGGCCCCCGGCACGGCCAGGCCGGACTGGGTCAACAGCGCCGGCGCCACCGGCCCCGCGGCCCACAGCGTCAGCGCCGACGGCAACACACGGCCATCGACCAGTTCGACCGCGGCGGCGCGGATGCGTTGCACCGGCGTGCCCAATTCAAACTCCACCGGCCACGGCGCGCACAGGCCACGCAGGTGCGGATCGAGCGCGGCCGGTGCCTCGGGCAGCAGCCGCTCGCGCGCCTCGATGACGCGCCAGCGCAGGTGGGGGTGGCTGCGATAGCGACGCAGCATTTCCCCCAGCGCCTCGATGCCGACGATGCCCCCGCCGACGATCGTCACCCAGGCCGGCCGCCGCTGCGCCGCCAGCGTCTCGAGCCTGCCGGCAACAGCCTCGCACTGCGCCACCGAGCGCAGGCCGAGCGCATGCTGGGCCACACCGCTCACGCCACGCATACCCTCGGCACCGCCCAGTGCCACGATCAAGGCGTCATAGCCGAGAGGCCGACGCCGCCGCTGTAGTTTGACCTTGCGCGCCACCGGATCGATGCCCGTGACAGTGTCATCGATGAAGCCGTGGCCGGCGCGCCGCAGCAACACATCCAGCGGCAACTGCAACAGCCCGGCCGACTTGACGCCGGAGAGCAACTCATGGATGTTGGGCAGAAACTCAAAGCATTGCTGTCGATGGATCAGCCGCACATCGTGCTGCTGCGCCGTGAGTGCCTGCGCCGCGGCCAATCCGGCAAAGCCGCCGCCCAGGATCAGCACGCGCGGGCGTGCCGAGCGTCGTCTTGCGGCGGGTCGGGCCGGCGTCGCAGCTTGTGTCACGCAGGCGATGTTGCCTGAAGGCACGGGCGGCTGCCGCGGCGCCTGTGCCAAGCGCGCGCCAGCGGCGCCGCCGATCAGGCTGGCGTCAAGAGGGCCAGGTCGGCCACCTGCCGCATGGCGGCCGCCCGCTCGCGCCACAGCCGCGCCTTGGCCGCATCGCCCAGCGCCTCGAACATCACGGCCAGGTTGTGCGCCGCCAGATAGCTGCCGCGGCCGCTGACCGTGTCCTGCAAAGCCGGGTTCTCGCCGATGTGCAGCGCCCGCAGCCAGCTCGATTCGATCAATGGCAGCAGGCTCGGCGCCAGCACGGGCCTGGATGCCGCCCAGTCGAGCAAAAGATCGCCGAGCGTGAAGAAGAAGTCGGGTGAATGGGTCCAGCGGGCCATCTCGGCCTGAGCCAAGGTCATGCCTTGCTCGAAGCGGCACAGCTTCTTCAGCGTGAAGAGCAGGCGCAGCAGCAGGTCGTGTCGCCACCCGGCCTGGTCGTCGACCAAGCTCAGCGCGCGCCGGTAGCAGGGCTCGGCGCCGGCATGGTCGCCATGCACCTCGAAATCCTTGCCCAGCTGGTAGTGCAGATAGGCATCGCGCGGCGCCTGCGCCAGCGCCCTGTGCAGCAGCGCTCGGTTGCGGCCGCGCTTGCGCGCCATGGCAGCGGGCAGGTAGCCGTCGTGCTGCAACGTCAGCGGCAGCCGACGCCTCGGCAAGGTGCTGACCGGCTGCTCATGCACCCGCCCTTCATAGCTCACGCCCCGCGGCAACAGGCGCGGCATCCAACTCGGCGCCTGCTGCAGGCCGGCCCCTGCATCGTCGATGAGGCTGCTGACGCGCAGCAGGCCAATGTACGGTGCCTCGGCGTCTCGGCACGAGGCCAGCGGCCCGGCCCCGCTGCCGAGCCACTCGTCGGCGTCGACCACCAGCCGCCAGTCGCAGCGCGTCACCGCCAGCGCCGCGTTGCGCGCTGCGGCGAAGTCGTCGCACCAGGCAAACGAACGCACTTGCGCACCGCAGGCGCGGGCGATGGCGGGCGTGTCATCGACCGAACCCGTATCCAGCACGCACATCTCGTCCACCCAGGGCGCCACACTGCGCAGGCAGCGCTCGATGCAGTGCGCTTCGTCGCGGGCGATCATGACCAGAGCCAGGGAGTTCATCGTTCGCAGCGGGGGCTTGAGCCGGCAAGACCCGCAGACTGCCGGGGTCACGCCGCCCATGGTGCCGAGAACAGCCGCGGCATGTAGCCGCTGTTCCGCCGACCGCGCCGCCGCCTTCTCGCGCAGCCAAATTGAAACAGCGCCCCAACGCGCACTCAAGTTCGCAAACCGACCCTCCGATAACCCAGCCAACGCACCCGCATTTTTCGGGACGTGGTCCGGTTAGCCGGCCGATGGTCGAGTGGCGTCAAGGCCGCGGAACACCACGGTTTGCTGGCGCGGGCGGTGCCGGTCGAGACGGCGTTGGGCCGATCGATCGCGAGCCGAGGCTTCGGGTCCATGGTGGGCCCGGTGTGCTTGTCTTACGCCGGCGGCCAGGCCGGGGTTTCTTGTCCATTCTTAGGAGTCTTTTCCATGCCGATGACGATCAACACCAACGTGGTTTCGCTGAACGCCCAGCGCAACCTGAGCATGTCGCAAGCCTCGCTGGCGACATCGATGCAGCGCCTGTCCTCGGGCTTGCGCGTCAATTCCGCGAAGGACGATGCCGCCGGGCTGGCCATTGCGGACCGCATGAACGCGCAGATCCGCGGCATCAATGTCGCCATCCGCAATGCCAACGACGGCATCTCGCTGGCGCAGACGGCTGAAGGCGCGCTGGCCACCATCACCGACGCGCTGCAACGCATGCGCGAGCTGGCGGTGCAGGCGGCCAACGGCTCCAACGGCACCGGCGACCGTACCAACCTGAACACGGAATACCAGCAGCTGTCGGCGGAAATCACGCGCATTGCCGCGCAGACGAAGTTCAACGGCAAGGCCATCGTCGGCGCCGATGCCGGCGCACAGGACTTCCAGGTCGGCGCCAACAGCGGCGACACGTTGACCATCACCACGGCCGGCGTCACCACCGTGGCCGGCGACCTGACCTCGGCGGCGAATGCCGGCACGGCGATGGGCGCGATCGACACCGCGTTGGACACCATCAACACCAACCGCGCCACCTACGGCGCCATGATGAGCCGCTTCTCGATGGCCATCCAGAACCTGCAGATCACCGGCGAGAACCAGTCGGCAGCCCGCGGGCGCATCATGGACGCGGACTTCGCCGCGGAAACCGCCAACCTGTCGCGCAGCCAGATCCTGCAGCAGGCCGGCAGCGCGATGGTGGCGCAGGCCAACCAGTTGCCGAACCAGGTGCTGGCGCTGCTGCGCTGAGCCCGGCCACTCCCGCCTTCGACAAGCCGCCCCAGGGCGGCTTTTTTGTGTCCGGGCGTTTCGTGATTGAGCCGTCAATGCCGGTCTTTTCGATCGAATCGGGCCTGCCGGCCTGCACAGAATGCAGCATGCAGATCGCATCTCGGCGCCTCTGCAACCCCGGCACCGATGCCGGAAGGCTCTCGGTTCCTGAAGGAGTGCTCAAGTCATGCCGCAAACGATCAATACCAACGTCTCGTCGCTGAACGCGCAGCGCAACCTGAACACCTCACAGGCTTCGCTGGCCACGTCGATGGAACGGCTGTCCTCGGGCCTGCGTGTCAATTCGGCCAAGGACGATGCTGCCGGGCTGGCGATCGCCGACCGCATGAACGCACAGGTGCGCGGCATGAACGTCGCCATCCGCAATGCCAACGACGGCATCTCGCTGGCGCAGACGGCCGAAGGCGCGCTGGCAACGATGACCGACGCGCTGCAGCGCATGCGCGAGCTGGCGGTGCAGGCGCTGAACGGCTCCAACGGCACCGGCGACCGTGCCAATCTCGACACCGAGTTCCAGGAGCTGGCGCTCGAAGTCGGTCGCATCGCGACGCAGACCAAGTTCAACGGCACCGCCATCGTCGGCCCCGGCGCCGGCGCGCAGACCTTCCAGGTCGGCGCCAACAGCGGCGACACGCTGGTGGTGACGACCACCCAGGTGACCACCATCGGCGGTGGCATCACCACCACCGCGCTGGCCAACACCGCGCTGACCGACATCGACGCAAAGCTCGACACCATCAGCACCAGCCGCGCCACCTACGGCGCGGCGATGAGCCGCTTTTCGATGGCCATCCAGAACCTGCAGATCGCCAGCGAGAACCAGTCGGCGGCACGCGGGCGGATCATGGACGCGGATTTCGCGGCCGAGACTTCCAACATGTCGCGCGCCAACATCCTGCAACAAGCCGGCACGGCGATGGTGGCGCAGGCCAACCAGTTGCCGCAGCAGGTGCTGCAGCTGCTGCGCAACTGAGCACCGGCAAGACCGGCCAGCGCCACCCGAGCCCGCCCCGGTCGAGCACCCGGGCGGGCGGCTTCGCTGCGCGGCCCTAAAGTTCTTGCGCCGGCGGCCGAAAGCCCGACAGGGATCGAGAAAGTAACCCATGGCCACCATCTCTTCCATCGGCATCGGCAGCGGGCTGGACATCGAAAGCGTGATCAGCCAGCTGGTCGCCGTCGAGCGCGTGCCCGTGACTCAGCTGCAGAAGGACGCCACCTCGCTGCAGACCCAGCTGTCCACCTATGGCAAGCTGCAGTCGGGCATGGCCGCGCTGCGCGACGCAGCGTCGGCGCTGACACGCGCCAGCACCTGGGGCGCGACCACCGGCGTCAGCGGCGACCCGTCGGCCGTGGCCGTGAGCACCGGCGCCAGCACCCGCGCGGGCAGCTACGCCATCGAGGTGCAGAGCCTGGCCACGCCACAATCGAATGCCGACCGGCATCTATGCCTCGGCCGACGCGCTGGTGGGCGAAGGCACGCTGCACATCGAAATCGGCACCTGGGGCGCCGGGCAGACCAGCTTCACTCCCAAGGCCGGCAGCACGGCCATCGACATCACGGTCGGCCCGCCGGCCGAATCGCTGGCGCAGCTGCGCGACAAGATCAACGGCGCCAACGCCGGCGTCGTGGCATCGGTGCTGACCGATGCCAACGGCGCCAGGCTGGTGCTGCGTTCCGCGACCACCGGTGCCGACAGTGGCTTTCGCGTTGGCGTCACCGACACCGACGGCAACCATTCCGACGGCATCGGCCTGTCGGCCTTGGCCTTCGACCCGTCCGTCGGCATCCTGACGATGGCGCAGGCGCTGGCCGCCGCGAACGCCTCGGCCAGCCTGAACGGGCTGCCGATCGCCTCGGCCAGCAACACGCTGCCAGAGGTGCTCGACGGCATCACGCTGACCTTGAACAAGGTGACCAGCGCACCGGTCCAGGTCGAGGCCAAACCCGATACCGAGGCGATCCGCAAGGCGCTGGACAACTTCGTCACGGCCTACAACGACCTGAACAAGCTGGTCTTCGAGCAAACCAAGTACGACGCCGCCAGCAAGACGGCGGGCGTGCTGCAGGGTGACAGCGCCGCGGTGTCGATGCGCGCGCAGATGCGCAGCCTGCTGGGTGGCAGCAGCGGCGCATCGGCAATGTTCGCCCGGGTCGCCGACATCGGCTTCGACGTGCAGAGCGACGGTTCGATCAAGATCGACGAAACCAAGCTGACCAACGGGCTGGCCAATCTTGACGAGATGAAGAAGCTGTTTTCCAACAGCGACCTGCTGGCACCGGGCAACAACGGCATCGCCGTGCAATTGCGCGCGATGGCCGACCAGGTGCTGAGCATCGAAGGCAGCATCAGCAGCCGCAGCGAAGGCCTGCGCAAGCGCATCGACACCAACCAGGACCGGCAGGACGCTCTCAACGATCGCATCGCGATGGTCGAAAAGCGCCTGCGCGCGCAGTACACGGCGCTGGACAAGCAGATGGCTTCGCTGACGAGCCTGTCCAACTACGTGACGCAGCAGATCAGCGCGATGAGCCAGAGCAGCAGCAACTGACGGGCCGATTGTCCAGGCGCTGCGCGCGCCGACTTGCGGCGCGCTGTGGAGCTTCACCCCGCTCAAGCAGCCCGACGCTCGAATTCGTCCTTGCGCACGCGGCCGCCAGCGGCGGTGCCGGCCGAAGCGGCGGCAGATCAACGCTTGTTGAATTCGCCTGCGCCGAGCACGCAGCGCTCGCTCGACGTGGGCGAAGCAGTGCGACGTGGGCTGGCGAAGCCCGTGTGGTGGTGGCCGGCGGAGTGAATAGGAATTTTCCTGAACGCAGCCGGCCACCCCCACGCCGGCTTCGCCGCCACCGAAGCCACGCGCACACTGGGAACATTGAATAGCCGCCCTGCGCCGAACTCGGGCAAGCAGTGGCGAAGACAGCGTCGAAGCGGCACAAACGGCCCGCAAAGGCGCATCAATCCGGCGCCACGGCCGGCGGCATCGCGGCTCAAGTCGCTTGGGGGTGGGCCGATATTCAAGGCAGACCTCAACCACGCCCAGCGCCATGTTCGCCACCGCCGCCAGACCCCATTCCAACGCCCATGCCGGCGCCTACCAGCAGGTGGGCCTGGTCACCGGTGTCGCGGCCGCTTCGCCGCACCGCCTGGTGCTGATGCTCTTCGACGGTTTCGACGAGGCCATCGCTCAGGCCCTGGGTGCCCTGCACGACGGGTCGGTGCAGACCAAATGCCGTGCCATCGGCCGTGCCGCGCGCATCGTCGACGAGGGCCTGAAGGCCAGCCTGGACCTCGACGCCGGCGGCGTGCTGGCCTCCGATCTGAGCGAACTCTATGGCTACGTCAGCCTGCGCCTCTTGCATGCCAACCTGAACAACGACGCCGCGGCGCTGGACGAATGCCGCCGGCTGATTCGCCCGCTGCGCGACGCGTGGGCCTCGATCGAGACCGATGCCGCCCTGCCCGACTGAGCCCATGCCGAACACAACGCCAATGGATGCACCGACGATGAGCGATTCCGTACTGGGCTACTACGAAGCCATCGAACAAGCCAGCGCCGACATGCTCAATGCCGCGCGCGCCGGTGACTGGGACCAGGTGGTCAAGCTCGAAGGCGCCTGCGTGCTGCTGATCAGCCAGCTCAAGCAGGCTGCGCGCGAAGCGCCGCTGGGGCAGGAGGAAGCCCGTGTCAAGTCGCGCATCATGCAGCGCATCTTGGTGAACGACGCCGAGGTGCGCCACCTGGCCGAGCCCTGGCTGCCGGACCTGCACCGGCTGCTGCACGGCAAGAGCCCGACGCTGCACTGAAAGCCCGCGCCGTGTGGCACGACAGCCGGCCGGCGCGCAAGCGGGCCCGAAACGCCCCCCAAGGCCTCGCCCGACTTTCGCGTCGACGACCCGGCCGAAGTGCTGCGGCTGCTGCGGCAGCTGCGCGACGCTTGCGTGCCGGTACAGCTGAGCAACCCGCAGGGCCAGGCACTGCGCAGCCAGCTGTGGTCGCTGGACGAGGCCCATGGCCAACTGAACTTCAGCGCCGAGGCCGACAGCTTGCAGCTGCAACGCCTGACCGACGGCGACGAGACCACGGCCGTGGCCTACCTGGACAGCGTCAAGCTGCAGTTCGACCTGATGGAGCTGGTGCTGGTGCGTGGCCACGACGGCTGCGCGCTGCGCGCCCGCCTGCCAGGCATGCTCTACCGCATCCAGCGCCGCGGCAGCTACCGCCTGCGCACGCCCGAGCGGCCTGCACCCAGTGTGCTGCTGCGCCATCCATCGATACCCGACATGCAACTGCGGCTGCGCATCGTCGATGTCAGCGCCGGCGGTTGCGCGCTGGCCCTGCCCGACGACGTGCCCTCGCTGCAGCCGGGCAGCTGCCTGCAAGCGGTGCGCGTGATCATCGACGCCGACACCGCGTTCACCGCCACACTGCGGCTGCAACATGCCGGCAGCCTGCATGGCAACGGCCAGCGCCTGGGCTGCGAATGGCAGGATCTGGACGGCGCCGCGCAGCGCGCGCTGCAGCGCTACATCGACCAGACCCAGCAGCGCCGGCGCCGGCTGTCGCGTCACTGAGCCGAGTCATGCGCGCGCGGCCACGGCCGGGCTTCAGCCTGGTGGAGTTGAGCATCGTGCTGGCGATCGCCGGCGTGCTGACCACGCTCGCCTGGCCTTCGCTGCAGGCGCAGTTGCAACGCGGCCGCCGCGCGGATGCCGTGGCCGCGCTGATGCGCGTGCAACTGGCGCAGGAGAGCTACCGCGCCCATCACGGCCTGTATGCCACTCAGCTGGCGGTGCTGGGCAGCGCTTCGGCCGCACGCAGCAACGAAGGCCTGTACGACATCGAGCTGGTGGCCGACGGCGGCAGCCACTACGAGGCACTGGCGCGGCCGCGCGCCCCGCTTCCTCGGCGGCAGACGACAGCGCCTGCGGCGTGCTGCGGTTGCAGGTGCATGACGGCCAGGCCGTGTTCGCGCCAAGCTTGCGCTGCTGGAACCGCTGATGCCGATGCCAGCGTTGCTGCAACGCCGTCGCCCGCTGGGCCTGACGCTGCCCGAGATGCTGGTGACGCTGGCGCTGCTGGCCGTGCTGGCGTCTCTGGCCCTGCCCTCCTTCGGCGCCATGATGGCGCGCCACCGGCTGAAGGCGGCGGCCGACAACCTGGCGCTGGACCTGGCCGAACTGCGCTTCGAAGCCGCGCGGCGCGGCGTGCCCTTGCACCTGCAGATCACGGCCGGCGCCGACTGGTGCTATGCGCTGGCCACCGCGCCGGGCTGCGACTGCCGCGTGGCGCAAGTGTGCCAGTTGAAGACGGTGCGCGCGCTGGACCACCCAGGCATCCGTCTGTTGCAGGCGCAGGATCTGCAGTTCGAGCCGACGCCGATGCTGGCCGCCACGCCCAGCGCCGCACTGCTGCAGGCCCCCGACGGCGAACAACTGCGTGTCGGCCTGTCGCCGCTGGGCCGGCCCAGCGTGTGCGCACCGCAGGCGTCGGTGCCGGGCTACACGCGCTGCTGAACGCGCGTCAGGCGCGCGTCAAATGCGCGATGCGCTCGAGCAGCATCTCGCTCGAGCCATCGACCAAGGCCGCGACGCGTGCGCCGGCCAGATGCCGACCGAAGGGCAGTTGCTGGCGCAGGCCCTCGGCGCCCATGGCCTGGGTGAGCGCGGCCAGATGGCGCTCGGCCATGCGCGCACAGAACAGCTTGGCCTGTGCCGCGGCCAGCTGCGCGTCGGCACCTGACTCCACCAGGGCTGCTGCCGCCGCCACCAAGCCACGGCCGGCAGCCAGATCGGTGGCCGCCTCGGCCAGGCGCCAACGCCAGCCCTGATGCCCGGCCAGCGGCTGGCCGAAGCTGTGGCGTGATTCACCGTAGGCCCGGGCCACGCGCAGCGCCTCAGCGACCATGCCATTGCACATCGCGGCGATGTAGCAACGCGCGCCGTTGATCGAAGCCAATGCCGACTTGAAAGCCCGCCCTGGCGGCTGCAGCATCTCCTCGTCCTGCGCCAGGTACCCCTCGAGCCGAAAGCCGCCCGCACCGATGGCATGCTGGCCGCTCAGCGCATAGGCCGGCTCGCGCACGAAGCCTTCGCGCCGGCCATCGACCAGGAAGCAGGCAATGCCGGCCCCGCCGCTGCCGGCTTGCGTCTGCGCATAGAGCACGATCACATCGGCCTCGGCGGCATTGGTGATCCAGGCCTTGGCACCGTCAATGCGCCAGCCCTGCGGGGTGCGCACGGCCAAGGTCCGGATGGCCGCGAAATCAGAGCCGGCATGGCTTTCGGTCAGCGCGGTGCAACCCAGCCGCCGGCCGGCCAGCAGATCGGGCAGATAGCGCTGCGCCAGCGGCGCAGGCGCCTCGCGCGCCAGCTTGGCCGCGACGTTGTGGGTATTGATCCACGACATCGTGAAGGCGAAATCGGCCGCGCCCAGCACTTCGGCAATGCGCGCCTTGACGCCATAGCCCAGTCCCAGGCCGCCACAGGCCGACGGCACTTCGATGCCAGTCAGGCCGATGGCCGCGGCGGCCTCGATGGCCTCGCGCGCGATGCGCCGCTCGGCCTCCCAGCGCGCCGCGCCGGGCGCGACCACCTGGCGCGCGAAATCGGCCGCGCGGGCCAGCAGCTCGGCTTCGCCAACGCCAACGGGCGGGCTCATCGCTGGCTGCGCGCCTTGCGGCCGTCGATCTGCGCGAACTGCGCCTTCAGCAGCAGTTGCAGCGTGCGCGCCGAGGCTTCGCTCAGGCTCAGCCAGCTGCTGGCCTCGGCGTCGTCCTTCACCACGCCGGGCAAGACGGCGGCGTCGATCTGCGCATGCAGCATGCCGTTTTCGTTCGACAGGCCCTTGATGCGCTGCACTTCGATGCGATAGGTCTTCATCGGGCGGGCTCACTCGTGACGGATGTCGCCAGACTAACCGACCGCGCCGCCCTTCGGCCCTTAGCATCCTGCCCATGCGTGTCCATCGCTTTGCCGCCCCCTTGCTGGCCACGCTGGCGCTGGCCGGGCCCTGCGCCGCGCAGGCCGACTTCACGGTCTATGGCGGCTATCGCGGCGGCGGCGGTTTCCGCACCGACGCCGACCCGCAGCAGCGCCTCGACCTGAAATCCGGCGCGGCCGCTTCGGTCGCGTTCGGCTGGGCCGTCGATTCGTCGCGCCAGGTGCAGTTGTTCGCGTCGTACCAGTCCACCGACGTCGAGGCCTCGTCCAGCACGCCGAGCGTCCCGCTGACCGTGTCGTACCTGCACCTGGGCGGCACCAACTACTTCGAAGGCGGCATCGGCCGCGGCGCCTATGTCGTCGGCGGGATCGGCGCGACGCGGCTGGCGCCAGGGCTGGCCGGTCTGTCGGCCGAATATTTTCCGTCGATGAACCTGGGGCTGGGCTACCAATGGCCGATCGCCGGGCCGCTGTCGCTGCGCATGGAACTGCGCGGCTACTTCACGCTGGTCAACAGCAGCAGCCGGCTGTTCTGCTCGGGCGGCTGCGTGGTGGCGATCAAGGGCGACGGCTTCACCCAGGCCGAGGCATTGCTCGGGCTGAACGTGGCGTTCTGATCGTCCCGCGTTCCTTGCGGCGACAATCGCCGCCGTTTTCACTTTCAGGACATCGACGATGCGATCGACCCTTCTGGCCAGCGCGCTGGCTCTGCTGACTGTGCTGCCGGCGATGGCGCAGACCGACGCGGCCGCCGCCGCGGCCGCCAAGGAAAGCGGTGCCGTGGTCACGCCCAGCGGCCTGGTCTATCGCTCGCTGAAGGACGGCAACGGTGCCGGCCCCGGCGCCACCGACACCGTCAAGGTGCACTATCGCGGCACCTTCCCCGACGGCAAGGAGTTCGACAGCTCGTACCAGCGCGGCGAGCCGATCGAATTCCCGTTGAACCGCGTCATCAAATGCTGGACCGAGGGCGTGCAGCGCATGAAGGTCGGCGGCAAGGCCAAGCTCACCTGCCCGGCGTCGATCGCCTACGGCGAGCGCGGCGCCGGCGGCGTGATCCCGCCGAACGCGACGCTGCAGTTCGAGGTGGAATTGCTGGCCATCAGCCCGGCCAAGTAGCCTGGCCAAGCGGCGGGCCGCACTACTTCCAGCGCGTGTCGCTGGTCACGCGCAGCCGTTCGGGCGCCGGCGCGTCTTCGGCCGGCAGATCCATCGGCCGCGTCAGCACCTCTTCCATCAGCCGGCCCCAGGGGCCGTCGCTGGCACTGGTGGCCAGTTGCGCCTCGCGCTGCGCCAGACGCTGCGCGAAGGCCATGCCCGAGCGCTCGGGCAAGCGGTCGATGGCACGCTTCGGGTCCTGGCCGAAATGCGCGGCCATGCGCTGCACCAGCGCGCGAAACATCTGCGAGACCCGCGACGGCGTGACCTTCATCGACGCAGCCAGTTCGGTGGGCGTCAGGCCGACGCCGAGATAGGCATCGATGACCTGGCGCTCGCGCTCGGGCAGCGCGGCGAAAAAGCGCTCGAGGCGGCGCATCACGATGCCGGTATCGACGCGCGCCTCGACCTCGTCGTGCGGCGTGGCGGCGCGGTGCTCGACGGGGCCGTGGTCATCGTCCTCGTCGCCGCCGCTGCTGCTTTTCAGCCGCCCTTCCAGATCGGCCTGCTCGAGCTTGGCGACCTCGTCGATGCTCATGCCACACAACGTGCTCAGCTGCGCCATGCTCGGCTCGCCACCATGCGCGCTGCGCCAGCGTTCACGTGCGATCTGCAACACCTTGAGCTTGCGTCGCTGGCCGCGGCCGAGGTGGTCCATCTGCCGCAGCTCGTCGAGCATCGCGCCCTTGACGCGGGCCCGGGCATAACGCAGGAAGGCTTCGGTGGCCTCGGGCGAATCGCGGTCGCCTTGCCACTCGAAGCCGAGCGAGGCCTGGGCCACGGCAATCAGGCCCACCTGGATCAGGTCGGCCTTCTCGACATTGGAGGGCAGGTGCCGCGCCAACGCCTGGGCCTGCTTGCGCACCCAGGACTCGTTCTTCGCGATCAGCGAAGACGGCACCCCTTGCATCGAAATCATGGCCGCATGCTATGTCGCCATGCGCCGTGACGGGTCCAAAAACTACCGCAATCGGGCGTCGGCGGTGCTTATCCCGCCGCGGCGGCGCGCAACTTGCCCACGGCACCGACGGCCAGCAGCACCAGCGCACCGGCGACAATGCCGAGCGCGGCATTCGCCAGCAGCGGCGTCAGCGCCGCCAATACGGACCCGCCCCAGGCTTCGGCGCGCCGCGCCAGCCCCTCGATGC
This sequence comes from uncultured beta proteobacterium, assembly GCA_963837675.1. Classification (GTDB taxonomy): domain Bacteria; phylum Pseudomonadota; class Gammaproteobacteria; order Burkholderiales; family Burkholderiaceae_C; genus Rubrivivax. Next base: position 39,556 of record CAWIOH010000030.1, read on the forward strand.
CATGGTGCAGCGGCGCCAGGCCATGCGTCAGGATGCCGCCGCCGACCAGGAACATGGCTGCCGTGCCGGCCACCGACAGCACCTTCATCAGCCACGGTGCGGCCGCCAGGATGCCGCGACCGAGGGCACGCTGCAGGCGCTGCCAGGCCATCGCACCCGCGGCGCGCGACAGGTGCAGCCCGGCGTCGTCGAGCTTGACGATGCCTGCCACCAGGCCATACACGCCAGCCGTCATCAGCAGGGCAATGCCCGACAGCACCGTCAACTGCGTCGGGAACGGCGCGCCGGCCACCGTGCCCAGCGTGATGGCGATGATCTCGGCCGAGAGCACGAAGTCGGTGCGGATCGCGCCCTTGATCCTGGCCTTCTCCAGCGCCACCAGATCTTGTGCGCCGCTTTGTCGGGCACGGGCGCGCTCGGCCTTGCGTCGGCTGTCTTCGTCGCGCCGGTGCATGAAGCGGTGCGCCAGTTTCTCGAAACCCTCGTAGCAAAGGTAGGCACCGCCGACCATCAACAGTGGTGTCACTGCCCACGGTGCGAAGGCGCTGACGGCCAGCGCCAGCGGCACCAGAATGACCTTGTTCAGCAGCGAGCCCTTGGCCACGGCCCAGACCACCGGCAGCTCGCGCTCGGCGGCCACGCCGCTGACCTGTTGCGCGTTCAACGCCAGGTCGTCGCCGAGCACGCCGACGGTCTTCTTCGTCGCCGCCTTGGTCAGCACCGAGACATCGTCCAGCACGCTGGCGATGTCGTCGATCAGCGCGAGCAAACTGCCGGCGGCCATGAACGGGTGCGCGGATTCAGCGCCGCCGCGCGGCAATGTAGCGCTGCTGCACCGCCAGGGTTTCGGGGTCGCGGTAGGCGGCGAGCAGGGCATCGGCATCGGCTTCGCTGCCGACCGCGCTGCACAGTGCGTCGCCGGCGGCGCGGAAGCGCTGCTTGGTTGTGCGCAACGCGTTCAACGGACGCTGTGCCAGACGTCGGGCCCAGGCCTCGCCCGCTGCGTCGAGTTCGGCAACGGGCACGACACGATTGATGCAGCGCCAGGCCAGTGCCTGCAGCGCATCGAAGGGCCGGCAGTCGAGCACCAGTTCCATGGCCACCGCCGGACCCACGCGGCGGACCAGCCGCGGCACACCGCCCCAGCCCAGCGGGATGCCGAGTTCCATCTCGGGGATGGAGAAGGCTGCGTCGTCGCCGGCGATGCAAAGATCACAGGCCAGCGCCAGCAGCACACCTCCGCCGACACAGTGACCCTGCACCAGCGACAGGGTGATCGCGGGGATGGTTTCGAGCGCCTCGATCATGCGCCGGCCCAGGTCGGTGGCCTCGTGGTCCGAGCGGCCGCGGCCTTCGCGCATGGCATCCAGGTCGAAGCCGCCGCAGAAGGCGCGTCCTGCGCCCGCCAGCAGCAGCACGCGCAAATCGTCGCGTGCGGCCAGCCAGCCGCAGGCTTCCATGATCTGCCGCATCGTCGTTGGCGACAGCGCGTTCAGCTTGTGCGGCCGGTTCAGCGTCAGCCGGCCGATGCCGGCATCCATTTGCAGCAGCAGGGTGTCGAAGCTCGGCGGTGTCGCTGCGGTCATCGCGGCATGATATTCGCGGCCCCGTGATGGCCGTGTCGACGTTTGCCGGATGGTGCGTCTGACGCGCCGATCGAAACCCGGCCTCTGGGGCATCGGTATCGATGACTGGCGGGCAAGCAAAAACTAGGGGTTTACCCTATAATGCATGCCACTCCAATACCAGAGCCTCTGTCATGTTTGCCCTGCTCAAGTCCCTGTCCAGCCTGTTCAGCCCGTCATTGAATGGCGTGCAGGATCGCGATGAGAAATTCCTGTCCCAGGCCGTGGACATGTGCGACCTGGAGCAGCGCATCCGCCATCTCGATGGCGGCCACCGCAGCATCTACAAGACCGGCCCGCACGGCGTGTTCATGCGCTGACGCCCGCGTGGCGGGGCCGTTATGCTGCGCGGGTCACTCTCGCCACTGCGCGGAAAGGCCAGCCATGACAAACCCCGTCGCCGCATTGCAGCAGCGGCTGCAGCCCCTGTTCCCCGGCCTGATGGGCGTGCAGATCACTGAAATCGGCCCCGACCGCGTGGTTGCGACGATGTTGGTGCGACCCGACCTGTGCACCACCGGCGGCATCCTGCACGGCGGGGCGCACATGGCCTTTGCCGACACGTTGGGCGCGGTCGGCACCTTTGTCAACCTGCCCGAAGGCAAGGGCACGACGACGGTGGAATCGAGCACCAAGTTCATCGGTTCGGCCAAGGTGGGCAGCACCGTCACCGGCGAAAGCACGCCGTTGCACAAGGGCCGCACCACCATGGTCTGGCAGACGGCCATCCGCAACGAGCAAGGCAAGCTGTGCGCGATGGTCACGCAGACCCAACTGGTGCTGGGCTGAGGGCGGTGCCCGCGCGAGCGCAGCACCGCCACGGCAGCTGGCTTTCGGCGCAGACGGCGCAACAGGCCGTCGCCGCCGGCGTGGCCTTGAGCGAGACCGCCTGCGCCGGCGACGCCGTGCTGTGGCTGGAGCAGCGACCCAGCGAACAGGGCCGTTGCGTGGTGGTGCAACGCAGCGCCGACGGCCGCAGCGAAGACCTGTTCGACGCCCCCTTCAGCGCACGCAGCCGCGTTCACGAATACGGCGGCGGTGCCTGGCTGGTGCATGAGCGCACGCTGTACTTCTGCAATGACGCCGACCAGCGTGTCCATCGACTCGACCCCGGCGGCACACCCACGCCGATCACGCCCGAGGCGGCGCTGCGCTATGCCGACTTCTGCTTCGACGCCAGACGGCAGTTGCTGTGGTGCGTGCGCGAAGACCACCGCGGTGACGGCGAAGCGCGCAACAGCATCGTCACGCTGCGCTGCGCCGGCGACACCAGCGGTGGCCGGGTGGCGGCCGCAGGCAGCGACTTCGTCGCCGCGCCGCGCCTGAGTCCGGACGGTGCCCAGCTGGCCTGGTTGCGCTGGAACCACCCCGACATGCCCTTCTTCGCCTGCGAGCTGTGGCTGGCCGACGTCGACGACGCCGGCATCCTGCACGGCGCGCGCCGCATCGCCGGTGGCCGTGACGAAGCAGTGCAGCAGCCGCTATGGTCGGATGCGGGTGAATTGCTGTTCGTCTCGGATTGCGGCGGCTGGTGGAACCTTTACCGCTGGCACGGCGACGCCGCGCAGCCGCTGTGTCCCATGGCCGCCGAGTTCGGCGAGCCTCCCTGGGTCTTCGGGCTGAGCGGTCACGCCTTCGTCGCGCCGCGGCGCCTGGCCTGCAGCTACACGCAGCGCGGGCTGGCGACGCTGGCCGTGCTCGATCTGGACACGCTGCAGCTGGATCCGATCGCCACGCCGTTCACGCGCATCGGCAACCTGTCGGCCCAGGCCGGCGCCGGCGTGGTTCTCTGCGGCGCGTCACCGCTGCAGCACGCGTCGGTGTGCCGGCTCGACCTGGACCGCGGCGCGGTCGAAGTGCTGCGCCAGGGCAGCTCGATGGCGGTGAGTGCCGACGACACCGCGGTGGCCGAGGCGATCGAGTTCCCGACCGCGTCGGGCCAGGTCGCGCACGCCTTCTTCTATGCGCCGCGCAACCGCGATTTCGAAGGCCCACCCGGACAGAGGCCGCCGTTGCTGGTGCTCAGCCACGGTGGCCCTACCAGCCTCAGCGGCAATGAATACAAGGCCGGCATCCAGTACTGGACCAGCCGCGGCCTGGCCGTTCTCGACGTCAACTACCGGGGCAGCAGCGGCTTCGGCCGCGCCTATCGGCAAGCGCTCGACGGGCAGTGGGGCGTCGCCGATGTCGAGGACTGCCTGCACGGCGCACGCTTCCTGGTGCAGCGCGGCGATGTCGATGGCCGGCGCCTGGCCATCCGCGGCGGCAGCGCCGGCGGCTACACCACGCTGTGCGCGCTGGCCTTCCACGGTGCATTTCATTGCGGCTGCAGCCGCTACGGCATCGGCGACCTGGAAACCCTGGCCACGGACACGCACAAGTTCGAAGCGCGCTACCTCGACCGCCTTGTCGGCCCCTGGCCGGAGGCACGCGAGCTGTACCGCGCGCGCTCGCCGATCCACCACCTGGAAGGCTTCAATTGCCCGTTGATCCTGTTCCAGGGGTCCGAGGACAAGGCGGTGCCGCCGCAACAATCGCGGCGCATGCACGCAGCGATCAGGGCCAAGGGCCTGCCGGTGGCCTACATCGAGTTCGAAGGCGAACAGCACGGCTTCCGCCAAGCCGCCAACATCGTGCGCGCGCTGGAGGCCGAGGCCTACTTCTACTCACGCGTCTTCGGTTTCGAGCTGGCCGACGCGGTTGAGCCGGTGGCCATCGACAACCTCTGATTCACCAGCTGGCCTCGCGCTCGGGCGTGGCGCCGATCTTGTGGATCGACAGATCGGCGCCGGCGAACTCCTGTTCCTGCGTCAGCCGCAGCGGCGTGAAGGCCTTGATCGCGCCATACACGACGAAGCCGCCGGCCAGCGCCCAGCCCACGCCCAGCAAGGTGCCGATCAGCTGCGCGGCGAAGCTCACGCCGCCCATGCCGCCCAGCGCGTGCAGCCCGAAGATGCCGGCTGCGAGGCCGCCCCAGGCACCGCACAGGCCGTGCAGCGGCCATACGCCGAGCACGTCGTCGATCTTCCAGCGGTTTTGCGTCAGCGTGAACAGCGTGACGAAGATGGCGCCGGCCACGCCGCCCGTCACCAGCGCGCCCAGCGGATGCATCACGTCGGAGCCGGCGCACACTGCCACCAGGCCGGCCAACGGGCCGTTGTAGACAAAGCCGGGGTCGTTGCGGCCCAGCAGCGTGGCCATCAGCGTGCCGCCCACCATCGCCATCAACGAGTTCACCGCCACCAGGCCGGAGATCTTGTCGATGGTCTGCGCGCTCATGACGTTGAAGCCGAACCAACCCACCGCCAGCACCCACGAGCCCAGCGCCAGGAAGGGGATGCTCGACGGCGGGTGCGCGCTGATCGCGCCGTCCTTGCGGTAGCGGTTGCTGCGCGCGCCCAGCAGCAGCACCGCCGCCAGGCCGATCCATCCGCCGACGGCATGCACCACCACGCTGCCGGCGAAGTCGTGGAACTCGGCGCCGGTCAGCCCCTTGATCCAGCCCTGCACGCCGAAGCGGCCGCCCCAGACCACACCCTCGAACAGTGGATACACCAGCGCCACGACCAGCGCGGTGGCCAGCAGTTGCGGGCCAAATCGGGCACGCTCGGCAATGCCGCCCGAGACGATCGCGGGAATGGCAGCGGCAAAGGTCAGCAGGAAGAAGAACTTGACCAGTTCATAGCCGTTTTTCTGCGCCAGCATGTCGGCACCGCCGAAAAAGTGAATGCCGTAGGCCACGCCATAGCCAACGAAGAAATAGGCGACGGTGGAAACCGAGAAATCCACCAGGATCTTGACCAGTGCATTGACCTGATTTTTCTTGCGCACCGTGCCCAGTTCCAGGAACGCAAAGCCGCCGTGCATGGCCAGCACCATGACGGCGCCCAGCAGGATGAACAGCGCATCGGTACCTTGTCTGATCGAGTCCATCGTCGGTTCCGCGAAAAGGCGTGGGGTAGTGCGTGGGGTAGTGCAAGCCTGCAGGACATGCCGATGCCGGTCCGGCGCGCTCGACGCACCATGCTAGTGCCAATGCGTCGTCGTCCGAGCCACGGTGCGCCGCCACCTGGCGGCACGCAAGGCGGGCGCGCTCACGCCACGGGGCGCGCTGAGGCGCGTGTGTCTTCAGTCGCCGTGGCGGCGCAGCGCCTCGGCCACCAGCGCCAGCCGGTCGTTGCCGAAATACATGTCGCTGCGGTTGACATAGATCGTCGGCGAACCGAATCCGCCACGCGCGATCAACTCGTCGGTATTGGCCTTGAGCTGCGCCTTCACCCCCGGCTCGGCGATGCCGGCCATGAAGGCCTGCACGTCGATGCCGCTGCGCCGGCAGATGTCGGCCAGCACCGGCTCCTGCGAGATGTCTTCGTCACGACCCCAGTAGGCTTCGAACACCGCGGTGGCGAAGGGCAGCAGCCGACCCTGCGGCTCGAGCCAGAGGCAGCCGCGCATCGCCTTGACGCTGTTCACCGGGAACACGCGCGGCGGCATGATGATCTTCAGTCCGGCCGACCGAGCCCAATCCTGCAAGTCCTTGAGCATGTAGTCGCGCTTGGCGGCCACAGGATGCTCGCGCGCGGCATAGACGCTGGGGTTGACGCTGTTGAACACGCCGCCGACGAGGATCGGCCGCCAGCGCACCGGCGCCTTCAGTTCCCGAGCCAGCGGCTGGAGGTTGTGGAATGCCAGGTAGGTCCAGGGGCTGGAACAATCGAAGAAGAACTCGATCATGGGGCACCTCGATTCAAGCGTTCCTGGTGGCGGCATCGCGCAGGGTCTGCGCGCTTTGGCCGAAGAGTGAGCTGCGCGCCTCGTCGTCCAGCGCGCTGGCGCGCAACGCCTTGCCGACATCGATGCCGCGCCGCACCGCCGGGCGTTGCATCAGCGCTTCGTACCAGGCCTTGACGTGGGCAAACTGCTCCAGCGGCACCTGCTGTGCCTTCCAGGTGCGCACCCAGGGAAAGATCGCCATGTCGGCGATCGAATAGTCGGCACCGGCAACGAAGGCGCAGGTGCGCGCCAGCTGGCCGTCGAGCACACCATACAGGCGGTTCACCTCCATGGCATAGCGCTCGAGTGCATAGGGAATCTTCTGCGGCGCATAGAGCAGGAAGTGGCCGTTCTGCCCTGCCATCGGCCCCAGGCCGCCCATCTGCCACATCAGCCACTGCAAGCTCGCGTATCGGGCGCGCAGCTCGCCGGGCAGGAAGCGGCCGGTCTTCTCGGCCAGGTAGAGCATGATCGCGCCGCTTTCGAACAGCGCCACCGGTGCGCCGCCGCCCGGCGGCTCATGATCGACGATGGCCGGCATGCGGTTGTTCGGGCTGATCGCCAGGAACTCCGGGCGGAACTGCTCGCCACGGCCGATGTTTACCGGCTTCAAGGCGTACGGCAGGCCGCATTCCTCGAGCATGATGGAAATCTTCCAGCCGTTGGGCGTGGGCCAGTAGTGCAGATCGATCACGGGCTGTCCTTCCTCAAGCCGCGCACCGGCGCCGGGGTACCCATGATGGTGTGGCGGGGCGGGTACCGGCCGGCCGCGCATTGCGGCCGTTCGCGCCATCCCGGCGACTTTACCCAACCGACCCGATGCGCTCTTCGGGCGTCGCCATTTGCCCGCGCCATGGCGCGGGCGGCACTGCGCGCGTCGCGCCGGTTGGGCGATGCCGCGCTTGCAGGCAGTCCGTCAGGCGCGACGCCGGTGTCGTGCCGCCAGTCCGGTCGCACCCAGCCCGAGCAGCAGCAGCACCGCGCTGGCGGGCTCGGGCACCACGGCGGCGGAGATGCCGCCTGCATAGTCCAGGGCTCGGTCCACCGTGGCCACTGCCACCCCGTAGATCGGCCCGGTGGCAGGGCCACCGAACACGCCGTTGCTCCAGAAGTTGACCACCTTGCCGTCGCCGATGCGGAACATCAGGCCATAGATGTCGACGATGCCGCCGTAGGCCGGGTAGTCGCTGGCGGTCTGCGGTGCGCCGCCCGGCCAGTAGAGGTTGTCATAGGAAAGGAAGCCATTGCTCACCGGGTCGAGCCCGGCAGCGACGGCAAAGCGGCTGAAGTCGTGCGGCGCAAGCAGGTTGGTGGCTTCCGGCGTGTTGTGGGCGATCTGGACCAGTCCCAGCACCGTGGCGTTGCTGACCCCCGCGGCGGCGTCCGAGAAGGTGCCGCTGATGCCGGTGACCTCGAAGGCTTCAGGATATTTGGCGTCGGTGCCCGGTCCGTAGGTCAGTGTCAGGTTTGCGGACACGCCGGGGCCACTGATCGCGACCGAGGCCGTGGCCGCAGACGCGGACAGCGGCACCATCGAGGCCCAGAGCAAGGCGGCGGCCAGGGGAGCGATTGCGGTTTTCATGGATCTCCAACTCCTGCAGTGCGCGGCATCGCCGCGAGGCGTACCGCGGTGAAGCGCAACGAGCATGGCCGTGCATGGGGTGCGCACAGCGATGCGGCATGGGCATCGGCAACTCGCACTCTGCCGCCGACGCGCGCGCAGTTTCGTGCACGTGTTCATTGACTGGGGAGGGTATTAACCCTATACCCCCTCGAATGCGGGGGTGCAGCACACACAAGCAACGGCCCGCATCCGTCGGGGCCGACCTCGGGCAAAGGGAGTCAGCAGTGAAACGACGCTTGTTCTTGTTCGCCGGCGTGCAGGCCAGTGGCCTCGCGCTGGCACAACTGCCCTCGGTGGACAAGCTGATGAAGAGCGCGACCAAGTCGCGCGTTGCGGCAGGCGCGGCGGCGGGATCGTCGGACCTCAAGACCGACGTGGCGGGGATCAAGGAAGCGCTCGCGCTGGGCACCGAGAAGGCCGTCGACGGTTTGTCGAAGGCCAACGGCTACTTCGGCAACCGGGCCGTCAAGATCCTGATGCCCGCAAGCATGCACAAGGTGGCCGACATGGCGCGCATGGCGGGCTACGAGAAACAGGTCGATGAATTCGTGCTGAGCATGAACCGGGCCGCCGAGGCGGCCGTGCCGCTGGCGGCGAGGATCTTCGGCGATGCCATCCGCAGCATGAGCGTGGACGACGTGCGCGGCATTCTCACCGGTGGCGACACGGCGGCGACGCAGTTCTTCAAGCGCACGTCGAGCGACAAGCTCTATGCAGCCTTCAAGCCCGTCGTGTCGGGCAAGGTCAACGAAGTCGGCGCGACGCGTGCGTACAAGGACATGATGGGGTCGTACCAGAAGGTGCCACTCATGAAGGCGCAGTCCTTCGACCTCGACGACTACGTCACCCGCAAGGCGCTCGACGGCGTGTTCTACATGGTCGGCCAGGAAGAGAAGCAGATTCGCACGAACCCGGCTGCGCGCACGACCGACCTGCTGAAGACGGTCTTCGGCAAGTAGCAACCAAGCCGCGCCGCGGCTTCAGAAATAGCCCAGCATGCGCTCCAGCGCCATCGTGAACGGCTGCTGCAGCATCGGCAGCGTCAGCAGGATGCCGAGCAGGCCGACGCCCAAGCGTGATCGGAAAGCCGACGCGAAGATGTTGATCTGCGGCGCCACGCGCGAGATCACGCCCAGCGCCAGGTTGACGAACATCAGCATCGCCACCATCGGCAAGGCGATCCACAGCCCAGTGGCGAAGATCTCCGCGCCCCATCGATGCGGCAGCGCCTGCTGCAGGAAAGCGAAGGGCTCGTCGCCCGACCGGAAAGGCCTTGAAGCTGTCGACCAGCGCGGCAATCACCAGCAGGTGGCCGTTGATGACGATGAACAGCCAGCCCACCATGGTGCCGAAGAAGCGGCTGCATGGCGGTGGTCTGGCTGGCGGTGACCGGGTCGAAGAAGCCGGCGAAGTTCAGGCCCATCTGCAGGCCCACGAGCTCGCCGGCGAACTCGACCGCGGCAAACACCAGCCGCACCGCGAAGCCCAGCGCCGAGGCCGATCAGCAACTGCTGCAGCACCAGCATGCAGCGCCGCCGTCGAGTCGAGCGGCACCATGCGGCATCGCCGGCAGCGAGGCCTGCGCCGCCAGCGCGACCAGCACCGCCAGCGCCGACGCGCACGCGCACCGGCACGGTGCGCGTGCCCAGCAGCGGCAGCGAGCGAGAACAGCGCCAGCGCGCGCAGGAAGGGCCACAGCAGCGGCGTGATCCAGCGCCAGGAACTGGGCTTCGGTGAAGCTGATCACGCGCGACGTCGGCGCTCAGCCGACGGCATCTGGGAATCGATTGCAGCGTGCGCCGCAGGTAGTCGACCAGCGTGCTCAGCATCCACGGCCCGGCGATGGCCAGCACCAGCACCGCCGCCACCAGCTTCGGCACGAAGGCAAGCGTGGCCTCGTTGATCTGCGTGGTGGCCTGGAAGATGCTGACGACCAGGCCGACCACCAGCACCGCCAGCAGCACCGGAGCGGCGACCATCAGCAGCGTCATCAGGCCTTCCTGGCCCATGGTGAGGACTTGCTGCGCGTTCATGCGTACGCCTTCGATGATCGCGAAGCTGCGCGGCCAGCGAGCCGAGCAGCAGGTTCCAGCCGTCGGCCAGCACGAACAGCATCAGCTTGAAGGGCAAGGCGACCAGCACCGGCGACAGCATCATCATGCCCAGCGACATCAGCACGCTGGCGACGATCATGTCGATCACCAGGAACGGGAATGAAGATCATGAAGCCGATCTGGAAGGCGGTCTTGAGCTCGCTGGTGACGAAGGCCGGCAGCAGCACCCGCATCGGCACGTCCTCGGCCTTGACGTCGGCCGGCAGCTTGGCCAGCCGCGCGAACAGCGCCACGTCGGACTGGCGCGTCTGCTTGAGCATGAACGCGCGCATCGGCGCCTCGCGCGCTTGCAGCGCCTCCTCGAAAGCGATCTGGTTGCTGGCGTAGGGCAGGTAGGCCTCGCTCGTACACCCGGTCGAGCGTCGGCCCCATGACGAAGAAGGTCAGGAACAGGCACAGGCCGATGATCACCTGGTTGGGCGGCGCGGCCTGCGTGCCCAGCGCCTGGCGCAGCAGCGACAGCACGATGACGATGCGCGTGAAGCCGGTCATCAGCAGCAGCACTGCCGGCAGGAAGGACAGCGCGGTGAAGAACAGCAGCGTCTGGATCGGCACCGAGTAGCTGGTGCCGCCGGCACCCTGGCCCACGATCAGCGGCAATCCCGGCGCTCGTCTGCTGCGCCAGGCCGCGGCGCTGCCCAGCAGCAGCGGCGGCACGACGCCGAAGCGGTCGCCAGCGCCGCCCGCTCATGGGCTGCGCCGCAAGCGTGACAGCAGTTGCGCGAAGGTGGCCGATGTCTCGGCCTGGCCGGCCGACGCCTCGCCGATCGGATCCATCGTGTGCAGGGTATTGATCGACTGCGGCGCTGATGCCCAGCACCAGCCAGCGCCGCGCCGCGCCGGCGCCGACCTCGACGATGGCCAGGCGCTGCGATGTCGACAACGGCAGCACCGCCACGCTGCGCATCGGCCCACTGGCCGCACCGCCGCCCAGCGGCGTGCGCTTCAGCAGCCACAGCGCCAGCGGGATCAGCGCGATCACCGCGCTGAACCACAGCAGCGGCGTCCAGTTGACGGGCGTCATCGCCGGCCGCCGTTCAGCCGCGCGACAGGCGGCGCAGGCGCTTCGCTGGGCGTGACGATGTCGGTCAGGCGGATGCCGAACTTGTCGTTCACCACCACCACCTCGCCCTGGGCGATCAGATAGCCGTTGACCAGCACGTCCATCGGCTCGCCGGCCAGCGCGTCGAGCTCGACGACCGAACCTTGCGCCAGCTGCAGGATGTGCTTGATCGGAATGCGCGTGCGTCCCAGCTCCACGGTCAGTTGCACCGGGATGTCGAGGATCATGTTGATGTCGTTGCCGGCGCCGCCCGAGGCCGCCGTGGGCGCGAAATTGGTGAAGGTCGCCGGCGCCACGCTGTCGGCCGCGCCGGTGACTTCGTCGGCCACCTCGCGTTCGGCCTGCGGGGTGTCGGCGCGATCGTCTTCGTGCAGGGCGGTGTTGTCAGCGGCCATGGACCTGTTCTCCAAGCCAACCCAGGCCGGAGCCGGTCAGCAGTTGATCGATCTTGATCGAATAGTGTTTGTTCGACGTGCCGTAGTGGCAGTCGAAGATCGGCACGCCATCGACCTTGGCCTGGATCACCGGGTGTCAGGTCGAGCTCGACGAAGTCGCCCGGCTTGAAAGCCAGCAGCTGCTCCACCGTGGCCGGCGCGGTGGCCAGCGTGGCCACCATCTCCACCTCGGCCGACTGGATCTCGGTCTTCAGCAGTTGACCCAGCGGCGATCGGGCTCGCCCGCATCGCCCTGGCTGGTGGAATAGAGCACGTCGCGGATCGGCTCCAGCGTCGAATACGGAAAGCACAGGTTCACCGTGCCGCTGCTGTCGCCGATCTCGAGCATGAACGAGGTGGTGACGACCATCTCGCTGGGCGAGGCGATGTTGGCGAACTGCGGCTGCATCTCCGAGCGCTGGAACTCCAGCTCGATCGGGTAGATGCCGGCCCAGGCCTTGGCGTATTCGTTGTTGATGGTCTGCAACAGGCGCAGGATGACGCGCTGCTCGGTGGGCGAGAACTCGCGCCCTTCGATGCGCGTGTGGTACTTGCCGGCGCCGCCGAACAGCGCATCGATGACGGCGAACACCAGGTTCGGATCGCACACCACCAGCGCCGAGCCGCGCAACGGCTTGACGGTGACGATGTTGAAGTTGGTCGGCACGACGATCTCGCGCAGGAAGGCGCTGTACTTCTGCACCTTGATGCCGCCGATCGACACCTCGGGGCTCTTGCGGATCAGGTTGAACACGCCGACGCGGATGTTGCGCGCGAAGCGTTCGTTGATGACCTCCATCGTCGGCATGCGGCCGCGGACGATGCGTTCCTGGTTGGCCAGGTCGTAGGTGCGTGTGCCGTCCTCGGCCGCGGCGTCCTGCTCGAGCGACTGGTTTTCGCCGGTGATGCCCTGCAACAGCGCATCGACCTCGTTCTGCGAAAGGATCTGTTGACTCACGACTACTGGATGATGAAGTTGGAAAACTGCACCGCGCGCACGGGGCGCGGCGTGTCGTCGGCCTTCTTGCCCGCCGCCGCCGGCTCATAGCCGAGCGCACGCTCGGTCTCGCTCAGCACCTCGGCAGCCAGCTGTTCCTTGCCTTCGCGGTCCAGCAGGTCGGTCGAGCGTTTGTGCGACAGCACCATCAGGATGTTGTTGCGGATGGCCGGCATGAACAGCTTGATGCGCTCGCCCGCCTTGGCGTCTTCCAGTTCCAGCGAGATGCCTATCTGCGCGTAGCGTTCGGCATCGCGGTCGGCCAGATTCACGGTGAAGTTTTCCAGCGCCAGGAACACCGGCACCGCGTTCGGATCGCGCTTGTGCGCGGCGCCGGCACCGGCATGTTCAGCCGCGTCATCGCCTTCCTCGGCCAGCGCCGCCGCATGGGCGCGCGCCTTCAGCCAGAACAACAGCCCACCGCCGGCCGCGCCCAGCAGCAACAGCGTCGCCAGCACGATGATCAGCAGCTTCTTCTTGCCAGCCTTGGCGGGCACTGCGCCCTCGATGGCCGCGGCAGTGGACATGGTTTCTCCCGAGGTGATGCAACCCACGCGCGACACCGGCGTCGCTGCGTGTGCGTTTGCAGACCATTATTCGAAGCCGCGGCGTGCCGAAAGACGCGAAAAGGGGGGCAAAGGCGGCTGTCTCGGCGGTGGGCCTGCGGCGCAGCAGGAACGCTCAGGCGAGCGCGTGCGAGCGTCGGCGCGCCGATGAGGCTACTTCCGCTGAGAATGGAGCCATCATGAGCAAGTTCAGGAAGGTTTCGTCCGGCCTTCGACGCCGCAGCGACCGGCCCCACAACGAGCGAAGGAAACATCGATGAACCTCAAGGTGATGGCCGCCGCGGCTTGCGCGGGCGCCGCGGCGCTGGCCGGCTGCGCCCAGGCGCCCGGTGCGTCGACGGGCGGCGAAGCCGCCTGCCGCGACCTGCCCCAGCACTCGCCGCTGGCGGCGACACAACTCACCACGCGCTACGTCGCCGCCGGCGCACGTCACGCCGGCGACAAGCCCGACGGCATCGTGCTGCCAGGCCATTGCGTGGTGACCGGCAGCATCGATCCGCGCACCGGCGTCGACGGCAAGCCCTACGCCACCGGCTTCGAACTCAGCCTTCCCGACGGCTGGAATGGCCGGCTGCTGTACATCGGCGGCGGTGGCAACGACGGTGTGCTGCGCGACACGACGCTGTCGTCATCGATCTCCGGCGCCACGCCGTCGCCACTGTCGCAGGGCTGGGCGGTCGTTTCCACCGATGCCGGCCATCGCGGGCAGAGCGCGGACTTCGGGCTCGACCCGCGCGCGCGGGTCGACCACGCCTTCGACGCGCATCACAAGACGGCGCTGGCCGCCCGCGCGTTGATCGCCGAGCGCTACGGCCGGCCGCCGCACCATGCCTATTTCTCCGGCTGCTCCGGCGGCGGCCGCCAGGGCATGATGTTCTCGCAGCGCTACCCCGAACTCTTCGACGGCATCACTGCCGGTGCGCCGGCGATGCGCGTGTCCAGCGGTGCCACCGTCGCGGCGATGTGGAACACGCTGCAGTTCACCGCCATCGCGCCGAAGGACGCCTCGGGCCAGCCGATCCTGTCGCGCGCGCTGAGCGACGCCGACTTGAAGCTGCTGGCCAAGGGAATCAACGGGTCGTGCGATGCGGCCGATGGCGCCGTGGACGGCATGGTGCAGAACATCCGCGCCTGCCGCTTCGACCCCGGCGCGCTGCAGTGCGCCGGCGCGAAGACCGACGCCTGCCTGAGCGCTGCGCAGGTTGGCGCGCTGCGGGCTGTCTTCGACGGTCCGCGCGACGGCGCCGGGCGCGCACTGTACTTCGGCCAGCCCTGGGATCCGGGCGTCGAAGGGCCAGGCTGGCGCCAATGGACCCTGGGCCAGTCGACCACCTCCAAGCCCGACTCGCGCTATGTCTTCCTGATGGTCGACGCGCTGGCCAGAGAATTCTTCACCCCGCCCGACCCGGGCTTCGACTACAGGAAGTTCGATTTCGACCGCGACCCGGCGCGCATGCGCTGGTTCTCGGCGCTGTACGACACTTACGAGGACACCCGGCTGGCGGCGTTTCGCCAGCGCGGCGGCAAGCTGCTGTTGATCCACGGCATGGCCGACCCGATCTTCTCGGCCAGCGAGATGCTCGACTACTACGACCAGCTTGCCGCCAACAACGGCGGCATCGAGGCGACGCAGCGCTTCGCCCGCGCCTACGTCGTGCCCGGCATGAACCACTGCGCGGGCGGACCGGCCACCGACCGCTTCGACTCGATCCAGGCGATGGTCGACTGGGTCGAGAACGGCAAGGCGCCCGAGAGCATCGCCGCGGCGGCTGCGCCGAACAATGCCTGGTTCCCGAGGCGCACGCGTCCGCTGTGCGCCTATCCGAGTTATGCCCGGTACAAGGGCTCCGGGTCGATCGAACTGGCGGAGAACTTCGAATGCACCCCACCGTGAAGGAGCCGATCGTGTGCGTTGTCCTGCCACCCGACATTCACTTCCGCCACGCCCCGAACCGCACAGCCCGACATCGGATGCAAAGACCTTCGCCCACCAGGTACGCCGCCGCCGTGGCTGCAGCCATGGCCATGGGCGGTTGCACCATGCCGCCGTCGACACCATCCAAGCTTGCCGCCAAACCCGGGAAGCTGCAGCAATGCGAGTCGTTGGTCACGGCCTTCGCGCACGCGCAGACGCGCATCACCGCGGCCACCGTGCAGCCGGCTGGCGCGGTCACGGTCGGCGGTGCGCCGGTCGGCGAGCATTGCCTGGTCAAGGGCGCGATGAACGAACGCAAGGGCGTCGGCGGCATGCCCTTCGCGATCGGCTTCGAGATGCGGC
This sequence comes from uncultured beta proteobacterium, assembly GCA_963837675.1. Lineage (GTDB taxonomy): Bacteria > Pseudomonadota > Gammaproteobacteria > Burkholderiales > Burkholderiaceae_C > Rubrivivax. The sequence continues at coordinate 55,030 of CAWIOH010000030.1, forward strand.
TGCCACGCGAGTGGAACGGCCGCTTCTGGTACCAGGCCAACGGCGGCATCGACGGCAGCGTCGTGCCCGCCACCGGCGAGCTCGGTGGCGGGCCTGTCACCTCGGCGCTGAGCCAGGGCTTCGCCGTCATCAGCTCCGACGCCGGCCACGACAACCGGTTGACGCGCGGGCCAGAGTTCGGCCTGGACCCGCAGGCACGGCTGGACTACGGCTACATGGCCGTCGGCACGTTGACGCCGATGGCCAAGGCGCTGATCGCCGCCGCCTACGGCCGCGGGCCCGACACTGCCTACATCGGCGGCTGCTCGAACGGCGGGCGCCACGTGCTCGTCGCCGCGAGCCGCTACGCCGATCAGTACGACGGCTTCGTCGCCGGCTCGCCCGGCTACCGGCTGCCGCTGGCGGCGGTGGCCAACATCTTCGGTGCGCAGCAATACAAGCGCGTTGCCACCGACCCGAAGGACCTGTCCACCGCATTCACCACGCAGGAGCGGCAGACGCTGGTCGACGCCGTGCTCGAGCGCTGCGACGCGCTCGACGGCGTGCGCGATGGCATGGTGCAGGCCAGCGACGCCTGCGCCGCAGCGTTCAGCCTCGACCGCGACGTGCCGACCTGCACCGGCGAGCGCAACGGCCGCTGCCTCAGCGCTACGCAGAAGGCCGCCATCGGCGCGATCTTCCGCGGTGCGACGACGCGTGACGGCAAGCCCTTCTACGCGAGCTTTCCGTTCGATGCCGGGCTGGCGACGCCGGATGTCGCGCAGTGGGAGTTCAGTGCACCGCTGCAGCGCGACTCCGGCGCGGTCGGCTTCATCTTCGGCACCCCGCCGCAAGATCCGAAGGCCTTCAACGCAAGCGCGTTCGTGCTCGATGGCGATGTCGACGCGATGCTCGCCTCGGTGCACGCCACCAGCGGCGCGTTCACCGCGTCGGCGATGCAGTTCATGACGCCGCCGCACGACAGCGACCTGCAGCGGCTCGACGGCCGGGGAGGCAAGATACTCGTCTATCACGGCGTGAGCGACGCGATCTTCTCGGTGAACGATACCGAAGCCTGGCTGAAGCGCGTCCAGCAGCACAGCGGCGATGCAAGCCACGACTTCGTGCGCCTGTTCGAGGTGCCGGGGATGAACCACTGCCGCAGCGGCCCGGCGACCGACCAGTTCGACATGGTGTCGTCGATCGTCGCGTGGGTGGAACAGGGCCAGCCGCCGGAATCGATCGCCGCCACGGCTCGCGGCGCCGGCAACCGCGGCGGCGTGAACAAGGACCTGCCGGCCGGCTGGTCGGCCGATCGCACCCGGCCCCTGTGCCCCTACCCGAAGGTCGCGCGCTATGTCGGCGGGGATGTCGAGAAGGCCGCCAGCTTCCGTTGCCAGTAGCCGGATCCTGCGTCGACGTTGAATGCGTGAGCAATGCAGCGGCACTCTTGGCCGCCGCAACCGTGGCGTTGGCGCGCCAGCCTCAGGCGTACAGATCGACCACGCCGCGAGCGCGGTCCGGCCGGGCCGCCGACGCGAGCGGCAGCGAGCTGTCGCGAGCCTCTTCGAAACCCGGCATGCGCTGTGGGGACGGGTCGCGCGGCGCATCGCCGCGTTGCTCGCGCGCCTGGTCGAAGACGCCGCCGCCGGTGAGCGTCAGCCCCGATTCGCGCAGCGCGCTGGCCAGCGCGGGCACGGCGTCCTGCAGGATCTGGCGCGTGCCGGCATGGGCCGCGCTGAAATCGACCTGGGCTTGAGACCCGTCCAGGCTGATGCGCACCTCGATCGGCCCCATGTCGGCGGGGTTGAGTTTGAGCTGCGCATGCTCGATGCCGTCGCGCACCAGCACGCTGAGCTGGCTGCCCAGCGCCGGCGCGAATTGCGGCGAGCCCAGCGGTGCAAACACTTCGGCCTGGAAGGGCTTGGCGGGATGCGTGGCCGGCGGCGCGGTCAAAGGCAACAGCGTCGCCCATGCCACGCCGGCGCCGGCCTCGGCATTGCTCTTTTCCACGACGACGGGTTGGCGCGGGGCCGCTGTCTGCGCGCCGGCGCCGACGGCCGCGGCCGTGTCGCGAGCCGTTGCCGCAGGCGCAGCCATCGTCGCAGCGCTGGTCGACGCAGCCGGCGACGGGCTGCGACGCGCGTCGCCGACTGGCAATGCGGGCGGCAGGCCGCGAGAGCCGGCCGTGCCCTCGCCCGCGGCGACGCCGCCGGGCCGCAGTGCATCGTCGTCGGCGCTGCGCACCGCGGTTGCCGCGTCACCACGGCTGGCCTCCAGCCGCTGGGCTTTGGCACCGCGCCGATGCTCGGGCTCGCCTTGTGCAGGCGCGACCTCGGGTGCTGCGGCTGCGGCTTGGGCCAGCCCGGGCAGCCAGGCCGTCAGATCCAGCAGACCCTGCGGATCGCCGTCCTGCGCCGCCGCGTCGTCCGTTGCCGTCGGCGGCTCCGTGGAGCGATCGGCGAGCAGCGGATCGACGCTCGGGCCCTTGGGCAAGCCTGCGCCCGCCGGCTCCTGCATCGATGCCTTCGCCGCCAGTGCCTCGCGCCCCGCCCGGGCCGACGTCGCAGCGCCAGGGTGTCGATGGTCGCCGCGTCCGGCAGCTTCGCGGGCACGGTGGCCGCCGACCTCATCGCCGGCACCGGCTTGGTGTTCGGTCGCGGCATCGAGGGCCTGGGCAAAGGGCTGCGCCGCTGCATCGCCGGCGCTGGCCGGGTCGGCCGTCGGTGCGGGCCCGCCCCGCGCGGGCTGATTCAGGATCGGAGGTGTGCTCAGCATGGGCATGTCGTTGGCCGTGGGATCAAGGGGATTCGGGCGTGCCGGCGGTGTGCCAGTGCAGCCGCTGCGCCAGCTCGTCGCTGTGCTTCTGCTCGCGGCGGCGCTGCGTCTGGGCCTGTTCGGCCAGCCGCCGCTGCAACAGCTTGCGCACCGCGGCGACACGGCGTTCGCTCTCGATCAGGTCGACGCGCGCCTGCGCCTGCCGCGCCGCGGCCGATTCGGCCTGGCGCGATTGCAGCGACACGGCCTGGTCCAGCCGCTGCATGAAGCTGCGATAGCACATCAGGATTTCCATCGTCGCGCCCTGGTGGAACTGCAACGACCAACGGGTCTGGTAATCGTCGCGATAGCTGCGCAACTGTGCCGACTGCGCCTGCGCCCGCGCGGCCTGCTCTTCGGCCTGGCGCAGCTGCGTCTGCGCCTGGTCGCGCTGTTGCGTCGCGCGCTCGATCAGCAGCTGCAACGGCTGGCCTTGGGTGCTGTCCATCAGGTGCCAACCACGTCGTTCAGGCGCGCGAAGCTGGGCTCCAGCGCCGCGCGTTCGTGCATGTCCTGCTGCAGCAAGGCGCTCAACTGCGGGTGCAGCTGCACCGCCAGGTCCAGCTCGGCATCGTGCCCCGGCACATAGGCGCCCAGCTGGATCAGGTCACGCGCCTTGTTGTAGCGCGCCAGCAGCTGGCGTGCGCGCCGCGCCGCGGCGACCTGCTCGCGGCTGGCCACGCTGCCCATGACGCGTGAGACCGAACGTTCGATGTCGATGGCCGGGAAGTGCCCGGATTCGGCCAGCTCGCGCGACAGCACCACATGGCCGTCGAGGATGCCTCGCGCCGCGTCGGCGATCGGGTCCTGCGGGTCGTCGCCTTCGCTCAGCACGGTATAGAAGGCGGTGATCGAGCCGATGCCGTTCAGGCCGTTGCCACTGCGCTCCACCAGCTGCGGCAGCTTGGCGAAGCAGCTCGGCGGGTAGCCCTTGGTGGCGGGTGGCTCGCCGATGGCCAGCGCGATCTCGCGCTGCGCCATCGCATAGCGCGTCAGGCTGTCCATCAGCAGCAGCACATGCTGGCCCTGGTCGCGGAAATGCTCGGCGATGGCGGTGGCGTAGCTGGCGCCCTGCATGCGCACCAGCGGCGCCGAATCCGCCGGCGCGGCGACGACCACGCTGCGCGCACGGCCTTCATCCTCGAGGATGTCCTCGATGAACTCCTTGACCTCGCGGCCGCGCTCGCCGATCAGCCCGACGACGATGACATCGGCCGCGGTGTAGCGCGCCATCATGCCCAGCAGCACGCTCTTGCCGACGCCGGTGCCGGCGAAAAGGCCCAGGCGCTGGCCGCGGCCGACGGTGAGCAGCGCGTTGATGGCGCGCACGCCGGTGTCCAGCGGCAGGCGCACCGGGTCGCGGTCCATCGCATTGATCGTGCGGCGCACCATGGGCTCGGTGCGCACCCGCCGCAGTGCGCCTTGCCGGTCCAGCGGCTGGCCCTGCGCATCGACGACGCGGCCGAGCAGCCCCTGGCCCATCGGCAGGTGCAGCCCGCGGTCTTCGCTGCGCCGCCACGGGTGGTTCTCGATGCCGAAACCCGGTGCGGCGTGCGGCGGCGGCAGCGGCAGCACGCGTGCGCCGCTGGTCAGCCCCTGCATGTCGCCGGTGGCCATCAGGAAGGCGCGATCGCCGTTGAAGCCGACCACCTCGGCGGGCACGCCGGGTTGGCCTTCGGCGCGCACCTCGCACACCGAACCCACCGGCACGCGCACGCCCGCGGCTTCGAGCACCAGGCCGGTGACGCGCACCAAGGTGCCACTGCTGTCCAGCGGCTGCGGCAGCGCGGCGTAGGCCTGCAGGTCGGCCAGATAGCGTTGCCAGTTCGCGCTGCGGCGCGCCGCGGTGTCGGCGCCGTTCATGCGCTTGGCGCCGCGTCGTCGTGCCAGGGCAGATCGCTGCCCAGCACCGCGGCAGCCTGGCGCCAGCGGGCTTCGATGCGCGCATCGATCTGGCCCAGGTCGGATTCGATCAGGCAGCCGCCGCGTTCAACCTCCACCGCCGGCAGCAGCCGCGCGCCGCGCGATTGCAGCGCCTCGGCCGCGCCCGAGGCCACCAGCGGCAGATCATCGGGATGCACCATCACGCGGAGGTGGCGCGCGCTCAGCAGCACGGCATTGACCGCCTGCTGCGCCACCTCGGCGACATGTTCGGGGTGGGACTGCAGCTCGCCGCGCACGACGCGACGCGCCAGCAGCACGGCGGATTGCGCCACGGCCTGCGCCATCTGCTGCTCCAGCGCATCGATCTGCGTGCCGAAGCTGTGCATCAGCTGCCCCAGCTGCGTCACCATCTGCGCCGCAAAGGATTGTTTGAAGCCGTCCAGCGCCACCAGGCCGTCGCGGTAGCCATCCTGGTAGCCCGACTGGCGGGCCGCGGCGATGAGCGCGTGCTGGCTCGGCGTGTCGGGCGCCGACGCCGATGCGGACGCTGCCGCGGCCGCATCGGCAGCGCCACTCAGGCTGTCGGGCGCCCAGGCGGCAAAGTCGCCCAGCTCCTCGCGCGGAATGAAGCGCGAATAGCTCGGCGCGGCCTTGCTGCCCTGCGGCGGCGGCACGTTGGGAAAGCCGCCGGGCTTAGACGAACTGGTCGTCACCGCCGCCCCCGATCATGATCACGCCCTCGTCGGACAGCCGGCGCACGATCTTCAGCAGTTCCTTCTGCTCGGCCTCGACCTCGGCCACGCGCACCGGGCCGCGCGCTTCCAGGTCCTCGCGCAGCGTCTCGGCGGCGCGGGTGGACATGTTCTTGAAGATCTTCTCGCGCAGCTCGGGCGTCGCGCCCTTCAGCGCAATCACCAGCGCTTCGGACTGCACCTCCTTCAACAGCGACTGGATGCCCTTGTCGTCCAGCCGTTCCAGGTCGTCGAAGGTGAACATGTTGTCCAGGATCTTCTGCGCCAGGTCGTTGTCGGCGCCGCGGATGTAGTCCAGCACCGCGGTTTCCAGCGTGCCGCCCAGCATGTTGATGATCTCGGCCGCCGGCTTGACGCCGCCCAGGTGCGTCTTCTTCACGCGGTCGCTGCCGGCCAGCACGTTGTTCAGCACCTCGTTCAGGTCGCGCATCGCCGACGGCTGGATGCCATCGAGCGTGGCCACGCGCACCAGCACCTCGTTGCGCTGGCGCTCGCTGAACAGCTTCAGCACCTCGGCCGCATGGTCGGATTCCAGGTGCACCAGGATCGCGGCGACGATTTGCGGGTGCTCGTGGCGCATCAACTCGGCCACGGCCGAGGGTTCCATCCATTTCAGGCTTTCGATGCCGCTGACATCGTTGCCCTGCAGGATGCGATCGAGCAGCAGATTCGCCTTGTCCTCGCCCAGCGCGCGCTTCAGCACGGCGCGCACGTATTCGTCGTTGTCCTCGACCAGCATGCTCTGGTCGCCGGCGATCTGCCGGAACTTGTCGAGCACCTGGTCGAGTCGGTCGCGGCTGACGCTCTTCAGCTTGGCGATGGTCTCGCCCATGCGCTGCACCTCCTTCGGCGCCAGGTGCTTGAAGACCTCGCTGGCATGTTCCTCGCCCAGCGACATCAGCAGGATGGCGGCGTTTTCGATGCCTTGTTCGTCCATCGACAGCGCTGCCCTAGCGGTTGGCCGCGGCCGCGGTGGGGGCCGCGGGGGCGGCCGCAGCGTCACCGCCGAACCAGCCCTTGACGATCTGCGCCACCGCGGCCGGGTTCTGCTGCGCGAAGGCGCGGGCGCTTTCCAGTTTTTCGTTGGTCGGCGGTCCGCTCAACGCCGGCAGTGGCGGCGGCCGCGGCGGGGTCGGGACCGTGTCGTTTCCGGCCACCACGTCCAGGCGGCCGCCCACCGGCGCCGTGCTGGGCTGCGCCGTCGCATTCAACGCCGGGCGAATCAGCTTGAACACCACCACCAGCGCCACCAGCGCCAACGCCAGCGGCGCCGCCGCGGCGCGCAGCAGATCCAGCAGCCAGGGCTGCTGATGCAGCGGGATCGATTCGATCTTCGGCGGCGGCTCGACGCGGAACGGCGCGTTGATGACCTTCACCGAGTCGCCGCGCTCCTTGTTGAAGCCCAGGCTTTCCTGCACCAGCGCGGTGATCTTCTCCATCTCTTCGCCCGACAACGGCGTGCTCGTGGTCTTGCCCTTGGCGTCGGTCACCACACGATGGTTCACCACCACCGCCGCGTTCAGGCGCTTGAGGATGCCGGTGGCATTGCGCGTCACGCGCACCGTCTTGTCCACTTCGTACTGCGTCACCGCGTCGCGACGCGCGCCGCCGCCGTTGACCCCGCCCTGCGCCGCCTGCAGCGCCTGCCCGCCGACGCCGATCTGCGCCGTTGCCGGCACCGGCGGCTGGTTGCTGGTAGCGCCCGGCACGCCGCTGGGCACGGTCGATCCGGGCTGGGTGGACTCGTTGCGCTGCAGCAGCTTGACGGCGGCCGGCGCATCACCCTGGTTGGGCTTGAACTCTTCCGAGGTGGATTCGGTCTGCGTGAAGTCGATGTCGGCGGTGACGTTGGCGCGCAGGTTGTCGCGGCCCAGCACCGGCTCGAGGATCTCGACCACGCGTTTCAGATACCCGGCCTCGACCTGCTGCACGTACTGCAACTGCTGTGCATCGAGCCCCTTGCCGCTGCTGTCGTCGGCGCCGGACAGCAGCGCGCCGCTGGCGTCGAGCACGCTGACCGCCTTCGGGCTCAACTCGGGCACGCTGCTCGACACCAGATGCACGATGCCGGCGATCTGCGAGCGATCGAGCGTGCGCCCGGGGTGCAGCGTCAGCAGCACCGAGGCGCTGGGTTTTTGCTGCTCGCGGAAAAAGCCGTTCTGGTTCGGCAACGCCAGGTGCACGCGCGCCGCCTGCACCGCGGCCAGCGAGCCGATCGAGCGCACCAACTCGCCTTCCAGCCCGCGCTGGAAGGTCAGGCGTTCCTGGAACTGCGTCTGGCCGAAGCGCGCGTTGTCCATCAACTCGAAGCCGCCGACGCTGCCCTTGGGCAGGCCGGCAGAAGCCAGCTTCAGCCGCACGTCATGCACCTGCGACGCCGGCACCAGGATGGCGTTGCCCCCATCGGCATGTTTGTAGGGCACGTTCATCTGCGACAGCTGCGCCAGCACGGCGCCGCCGTCCTTGTCCGACAGGCCGGCGAACAGCACCTTGTAGTCGGCCGTGGCCTGCTGCAGCGTCAACGCCACGGCCACCGCCACCAGCAGCGCCACGCCGATGCCCAGGCCGAACAGCGAGCGCGCCGGCAATGCCGCCAGGCGCGCACCCAGGCTCGGGCCCGCAGAGTTCAATGGCACCAGGGTCTGCGGGGCCAGCGGCGCGACGGCGTTGTCCATGAAAGCGAGGTGATCCGGGTGAAGGTGGACCGGCTTGCCCGCGGCAAGGCGGGTGGCTGGCTCTGGCGTCGATTGTTCGGTAGTGCCCCGCCGTGCTATGGGACAAGAAGGCGCGCAAAGCGGCACCAGTTACATGCCATCCTGGCCACGGCGCTTGCCTAGACTTCAGCCCCAGCACGAGCGCACCGAGCCCGCCCGGCCGCCAGCACGCATGGACCTCAAACTCAAGCCCTTCGACTTCGCCCAGGCCGTGGCCCGCGCCGGACTGCGCCCCGATGGGCTGCCGCTGACCGGCGGCAAGGTCGAAGGCGCGAGCTTCCAGTCGGCGATGGCACAGGCGCTGCAATCCGTGAGCCAGAGCCAACTGGACACCCAGGCGCTGCAACGCGAGTTGCAACTCGACAACCCCAGCGTCAGCCTGGAGCAGACGATGGTGGCGATGCAGAAATCGCAGATCGGCTTCCAGGCCACGCTGCAGGTGCGCAATCGCCTGGTGCAGGCCTACAGCGAGATCATGAACATGCAGGTGTAGCCTCTACGGCTGGAAGTCTGAAACCAATCAAATCAGCTAGTTAGTTAGGTTAGGTCTAGGTATCGCGGCGCAAAGTGACGCCCGATCTATCATCGTGGCTGCGCAGGTGGGCAACAACGCGGCCGACGTCGGGCAGTTGCTGCCGATGCTCAAGGCCGTCAAGGACAACATCGGCCAAGCACCGCAGCAGTTGCTGGCCGATGCGGGCTACCGCAGCGAGAAGAACCTCGAAGACCTGGCTGGCTCAGGCATCGCCGCGGTGGTGGCCTTGGGGCGCGAGGGCAAGCGCTGCGCAGAGATCAACGCCGAGCAAAGTCCGCACACGGCGGCCATGGCCGCCAAGCTGCAGAGCAAAGAAGGCAAGGCGGCCTACCGCCGACGCAAATGGATCGCTGAACCGCCCAACGGCTGGATCAAGAGCGTGCTCGGGTTCCGGCAATTCAGCCTTCGAGGACTGCACCGCGTGCAAGCCGAGTTCAAGCTCGTGTGCTTGGCGTTGAACCTCAGGCGCATGGGCAGCCTGAAGGCAGCGTGAGGGCAGCAAGATGAGCGAAACCGACTCGAACAGCATGTCCCAGGGGCGCTCGCAAAGCTCTCCGGGCGCCGCCACGGCTACACGAGGCCACCGAGCCGATAAAACGCCTGCGTTACGCAGGCAATCGATCAAGCACCTGGGCTCGGCAGATTTCTGCCGCCCACACTCCTAGGCTTGGGCCGCGGCGCCCTATCGCTATTGAACCGGCACTACAACAGCGGCGCGACGATCGCCAGCACCAGCGCCCACGCCAAGAGAGCCAAGGGCAGCACGAGCCAACGTTGACTCCCCGAGCGGTCGCGGTCTTCCGTTGTGGCAACGACAGAGTCGGACGACGGGAAGGTACCCATGCCCACGACTTTGATCCGTGCTGCGCCCGGTGCCCATAGGCGTCATGCTCTTACGTTTGTAGGAAACCTCCGACACACCGCGACTGGCGTCGTTCGAGGATCGAATTCGGCCGGCGCCGTTGCAGGCACCGGCAAGGTGAGCGGAGCCGGCGCCGATGTAGTTGCAGGGTATGCGTTGAAGGATGCCGTCTGCCCATGGGGCCCCAGACTGCACCCGATGGTGGGCACCTGTTCGGGGGCCTGCGGATGGGGGAGTACTTCCGCAGGGGTGATGTGTGGTGCATGGATACCCGCACAGATACCCGATGAGCCTGCTAGCTATGCAGCGCTTGGCTATTCGCGATCAGGAACATGCAGGTCTGAGGCCCGCGCCGCGCGCCGCGTGCGGTTAATGCTCCCTTAAGGAGGCCGGGCGACACTCCAAAAGTTGCGCTTCGGGACCGATGGATCTCCATCGATGCGCCCGCAGGCGGTGCCGATCGGGCCTGCGGTCCGACGCCGCCCCAGGCGGCTTTCTCACCAGCCCCCGTGCTTCCTCATTCTTCTCTCCCGCTGCCACGCGGCCCCAGGCTGCACGGGCTCGGCACGTCCAGATCCGTCGACGCGATCGCCGCGCTGATCGTCGGCTTCACGCTGCTGCGGCTGCTGCTGGCGGCGACGCTGCCGTTGCTGCCGCAGGAGGCGTACTACTGGACCTGGAGCCGGCATCTGGCGCCGGGCTACTTCGACCACCCGCCGCTGGCCACCTATTCGATCTGGCTGACCACCACGCTGTTCGGCTCCACCGTGTTCGGCGTGAAGAGCGCCGCCGTGCTCTGGGCGCTGGGCTGGAACCTGCTGTGGGCCCGGCTGGTGCTGGACATGTTCGGCGACCGACGGCTGGCATTTTGGTCGCTGCTGGCCCTGAACTTGACGCTGCTGTACGAGGTGTACGGCGTCGGCCCGACGCCCGATGGGCCGCTGCTCTTCGGCTGGATCGGCACCGTCTGGGCCGTCTGGCGGGCCGGCAGCAGCGGCCGCGCGCGCTGGTGGCTGGCGGCGGGCGTCTTCGCCGGGCTGGCGCTGCTGGGCAAGTACTCGGCCGTGCTGCTGCTGCCGGTGGTGCTGCTGTACCTGGCCGGCGCGCCCACCCAGCGCCACTGGCTGCGCCGGCCGGGGCCGTGGCTGGCGATGCTGCTCGCCGCGGCGATGTTCACGCCGGTGCTGTGGTGGAACGCCGACCACCAATGGGCCTCGTTCGCCTTCCAGGGCAGCCATCGCGTGGCCGGCATGGCGGCCTTCAAGCCGCGCTTCTTCCTGGTGCTGCTGGGCACGCAACTGCTGCTCGTCACGCCGTACCTGTTCGGCCTGTCGCTGGTGGCGCTGTGGCGCAGCGCGCGCGCCTGGTGGCGCGGCGCGATCGACGATCGCTCGCGGCTGTTGCTGCTCAGCGCGGCGGTGCCATTGCTGATATTCACCGCCGTGAGCTTCCGCTCGAACGCCAAGCTCAACTGGCTGGCGCCGGCCTGGTGGTCGCTGATCATCCTGGGCATGCACCACTTGCTGCAGCGGCCGAGGGTGGCGCGCGAGCTGGCCTGGGGACTGGGCAGCTCCGCGGCGATGCTGCTGCTGGCCTTTGGCGTGGCGGTGACGCCGAACCTGCCGCTCGTCGGTGACATGAACAGCTGGAGCGGCTGGCAGCAGACCGCGCAGCATGTCGATCGCATCGTGCAGGCCGAGCGTGCCCAGGGCCGGGAGGTGTTCGTCTTCTCGCCCAACTACAAGATCAGCTCGCTGCTGCGCTTTTACCTGCCCGGCCAGCCCCGCACCTATGCGCAGGACATCTACGGCGCGCGGGCGCTGCAATACGACTACTTCGAGCTGGGCAGTCGGCTGCAAGGCGCCAGCGGCATCCTCGTGGTGTCGGATCAATCACAATCGGCACTCGACCTGAAGCGCCTGGCGCCGTACTTCGACAAGGTCGAACATGTGGACACGGTGCGCACCGGCGCCCTCGGCCAGGTCACGCGCCGCGTCGACATCTACCGCGCAACGAACTATCGTGGTCACCCTCGTGGCCAAGAACCTGGCGCCGACGACAGCGACGAACCCGACAGCCCTTGACCTGAGCGAACCCAACAGCGATGCCGCAACTGTCGATCGTCGTGCCCACCTTCAACGAGGCCGGCAATGTGGTCGAGTTGCGCGACCGCGTCGCCGCCGCGCTGCCCGGCGTGGACTGGGAGCTGATCTACGTCGATGACGATTCACCCGACGGCACGGCGCAGCGCTTGCTCGATCTGGCGCAACAGGACCGGCGCGTGCGCTGCATGCTGCGCATCGGCCGCCGCGGGCTGGCCAGTGCGTGCATCGAGGGCATGCTGGCCGCGTCGTCGCCGATCGTCGCCGTCATCGACGCCGACCTGCAGCATGACGAAACACGTTTGCCGGCAATGCTCGATCTGCTGCGCGATCCCGACGTCGATGTGGTCGTCGGCAGTCGTTATGCCGAAGCGGGCAGCGTCGAGGGCTGGGACGCATCGCGCGCGGCCATCAGCCGGCTCGCGACCCGCTTGTCGCGGCTGGTGCTGAAGGCCGAACTGAAAGACCCGATGAGCGGATTCTTCATGATCCGCCGCGAGGTGCTGGTGCGCTGCGTGCGCGCCGGCGTGTCGGGCGTGGGCTTCAAGATCCTGCTCGACCTGTTCGCCACCGCGCCGCTGCCGTTGCGCTTCAAGGAGGTGCCGTACCACTTCCGCAACCGCTTCTCGGGCGAGAGCAAGGCCGACACCAATGTCGCCTGGGAATATTTCGTCATGCTGCTCGACCGGTTCTTCGGCCGGGTGGTGCCGATCCGATTCATCGCCTTCTCGCTGGTCGGCGGCCTGGGACTGCTGCTGCACCTGCTGGTGCTGAGCATCCTGTTCAAGGGCGGTCATGTCGGCTTCCTCGCGGCGCAGACCACCGCCACCTTCGTCGCCATGACCGGCAACTTCCTGCTCAACAACCTGCTCACCTACCGCGACATGCGGCTGCGCGGCTGGAGCTTGTTGCGCGGCTGGGTCAGCTTCACCTTGGCCTGCAGCATCGGCGCGCTGGCCAATGTCGGCATTGCCGCCTACCTGTTCGAGCGCAACGCCTACTGGGTGGCTTCGGCGATGGCCGGGGTGCTGGTCGGCGCGGTGTGGAATTACGCCGTCACCGCCGTCTATACATGGAAAAAACCGCAGGCGGCGTGAGCCCACGCCGCCTGCGGCCGTTGTCGAAAAGCGAAACGATCAGGCCTTGGGCTTGCGCCGGCGCGCGACGAAGCCCAGCACGCCCAGGCCGGCGGCCATCATCGCGTAGGTGCCGGGCTCGGGCACGGCGGTGACGCTGCTCAGCGTGTAGTCCGACTGGTTCGTGCAGCTCGATTGCGTGCCGCAGACCGCGCTGGTCAGGGCGGTGAATTGCAGCTTGGTCACCACGGAAGTGCCGAAGGGGTTGCTCACCATCCAGCCGCCGCCGCCGGCTTCGGTGGCCGGCGAGAGGTTGGCAACGCTGCCAAAGCCGGTGCCGGTGAAGCTGGCCATGTCGGTGCCGGTGGCGGCGACCTGCAGCATGCCGGTGCCGACGAGGTTGTCGCCATTCCAGGCCGTGACCTGCGCCGTCTCGGCCCAGTCGGCGAATTCCGGCCCGTTGTACAGCACGCCCACCGCAAAGCTGGTGATCTGCAGACCGCCGGCCCACGACATCGTGATCGTTTCGCGGATGTCGATTTCGTCGTTGGTGCGCCCGCCGGTGACGCCCAGGCCGCTGATGCTCGGCGTGCCACGCGTCTTGACAATGAAGTTGCCGGCGGCACTGGCAAAGGTGACGCCGTTGATGGTGCCACCGTTGGTGCCGGCCAGCGCGGGATACATGCTGGCGTCGAGCAGCGAGGTGTCGGCCTGCGCGGCGCTTGCGGCGAGCAGCGCGACGGCAGCGACGATCGGGGTGAATTTCATTGGCGTTGTCCTTGGAAATGCGGGTTGCGGTGACAACGGCGAGCCCGCCGAAATCAGCTTGCGCGCCGTGCAATGGCCGATTGCCATCGCATCCGCTCACGTTAGCGAGGGGTGGGGTAACAAGCCAGCGCGGCGGCCCGCCGGACCGCGGGGGAAATCCCCTGCCCTGGGGCCACGCGTTCGAAGGGTTGCCTTACAACCCGGGCCGCCTGCGCAGGGCGGCTGCGATGCAGATCAACTGCCGACCAGGCCGTTGCGAATGGCGTACACGGTGAGCTCGGAGTTGTTGGTCAGCTGCAGCTTTTCCAGCACTCGCGCGCGATAGACCGAGACGGTCTTCGGTGACAGCACCAGGTCGGTGGCGATGTCCGACAAGCGCTTGCCCGAGGCGATCATGACCAGCGTCTGCAGCTCGCGGTCGGAGAGTTTTTCGTGCGGATGCTCGCTGGCCGGCGCGCTCAAGGATTCGACCAGCATCTGCGCGATCTCCGGCGTGACGTACTTGCGACCCTGCGCCACGGTGCGCACCGCCTGCACCAGCAACTGCGGGTCGCCACCTTTGTTGACGTAGCCGTGCGCGCCGGCGCGCAGCGCACGGATCGCATACTGGTCCTCGGGGTACATGCTGACGATCAGCACCTTGACCGAAGTGCCTTCGTCCTTCAGCACGTGCAGCGCATCCAGGCCGCTGCGCCCGGGCAGGTTGATGTCGAGCACCAGCACATCGCAGGTCAGCTGGCGCATCAGTGTGCGCAGCTCACCGTAGTCGCCCGCCTCGCCCACCACCTGGATGTCGGCGGCGTCGGACAGCGTGTCGCGGATGCCGCGCCGGATCAGCGCGTGGTCGTCACAAAGAATCACTTGGATCATAGGTCTCCCCAGGCCGAGGGGTCGTGCAACAGCTCGGCCTCGGCGCTTTCGATGGCCGGCTCGTCGCTCGCCGTATCGGCAGCGATCGGGATCGACAGGATCAGTGTCGTGCCGCGCTTCGAGCTCGACAGATCGATCCAGCCGCCGACCGTCACCGCGCGCTCATTCAAGCCGCGCAGGCCGAAGCTCTGTGCCTTGGCCAGGTCGCGGTTGCTCAGGCCGCGGCCGTTGTCGCTGATCTCCATCGACAGCATGTCCGGCGCCAGCAGCAGATCGAGCCGCACGCGCGTCGCCTGGGCATGCTTGGAGACGTTGGTCAGCGCCTCCTGCGCGGTGCGGTAGGCCACCAGCGGCACGCCCGCCGGCAATTGCAGGCTGTCGTGGCTGGTGTGGAATTCGCACTCGATGCCGGTGCGCTTTTCGTAGCGGCTGGCCATCCATTGCAGCGCCGCCACCAGGCCTTGCTCGAGGATCGCCGGGCGCAGGTTGTGCATGATGCGCTGGCTGGCCTCGATGGCATGCGTCACCGTCTCCAGCGCTGACAGCGCGCGCGCACGCACCGGCTCGCCGCCGGCGTGGCGCGCGATCCACGCCAGGTCGAAGTTCAGCGCGGTGAGCGAGCCACCGACGTCGTCGTGGATCTCGCGTGCGATCGCGCTGCGCTCGAGTTCGACGCTGGTCTGCAGGTGTTGCGCCAGCTCGGCCAGGCGCTGGCGCGAGGCTTGCAATTCATCGTCGGCGGCCGCCCTCGCGCGCCGCGCCTCGGCCGCCTCGATGGCGTTTTCCATCGCCGGCGCCAGCCGCGACAGGTTGTTCTTCAAAAGATAGTCGGAGGCGCCGTTGCGCATCGCCTCGACCGCGGTGTCCTCGCCGATCTCGCCCGACACCAGGATGAAGGGCCAGAGGCGCCCGCTCGCGCGCAGCATGTCCAGCGCCTGCAGGCCGGAAAAGCCCGGCAGGTTGTAGTCCGACAGGATCAGATCCCAGTCGCCCAGCAGCTCAGCGGCGAATTCGCTGCGCGATTCGATGCGCCGTGCCTCGACCCGCAGGCCCGCGCGTTGCAGGTGCGCAAGCGCCAGCTCATGGTCGAGATCGGAATCCTCCAGGTGCAGCACACGCAGGTGGCGCGGTGCGGGCTGATCGTTCATGCCGGAAGTATCGCCGAGCCCCCGGACGGCACGGGCGCGACGCGCGGGCGCAAGCGTGCGAACTGTCACCCCGCCCGGGCGCCCTATTCCGCCGCGCGGCGCAGCGTGTCGATGACCGGCCGGCGCAGCACTTCGCGCAGGCCCCACCA
Organism: uncultured beta proteobacterium; assembly: GCA_963837675.1. GTDB lineage: Bacteria > Pseudomonadota > Gammaproteobacteria > Burkholderiales > Burkholderiaceae_C > Rubrivivax. The sequence goes on from CAWIOH010000030.1 coordinate 70,686, forward strand.
GCCGGCCGCCAGGGCCAGCAGCGCGCCGCTGGCGGCGCCGAACACCGGCACCCAGGGCGAGGGGTTCCAGCTGAATTCGAAGGCGTAGCGGGCCAGGGCCCAGCCCACCGCCATCGCCGCCAGCGAGGCCAGCAGCCCGGCCAGCGCGCCCACGCCGAGCAGCTCGGTGCGCTGCACCCGCGCCAGCAGCGTGCCGCTGGCGCCCATCGCGCGCATCAGGCCGAATTCGCGGGCGCGCGCCTCGCGCGTGGCGCTGACGGCGGCAAACAGCACCACCAGCCCGGCGGCCAGGGTGAAGGCGAAGAGGAACTCCACCGCGCGGATCACCTGATCGAGCACACGCTGCACCTGGCCGATCGTGGCCGAGATGTCGACGTTGGTGATGTTCGGGAATTCGCGGCTCAGGTGGCGATCGAAGCCGGCCGCATCGGGCGCACGGAAGGCGCTGATGTAGCTCAGCGGCAGACCCGGCATGTCGGCCAGCGGGAACATGACGAAGAAATTGACGCGCATCGACGACCAGTCCACCTTGCGCAGACTGGTGATGCGCCCTTCGCGCTGCTGCCCGGCGATGTCGAAACGCAGGCGGTCGCCCAGCTTCACGCCCAACGTCTCGGCCAGGCCGTCCTCGACGCTGATGGCGTCGGCTTCGCCGGCGGTCCAGCGCCCGCCGCTGAGCTGGTTGTGGGCCGGCAGCGCGGCATCGTGGCTGAGGTTGAACTCACGCTCGACCAGGCGCTTGGCGCGATCGGCGCTGAACTGCTCGGCATTCACCGGCCGGCCGTTGATGGCCACCAACCGGCCGCGGATCATCGGGTACCAGTCGTAGCGTTTCACGCCCGACGCCGCCAGTGCCTGGCGGAAGGCGTCGGCCTGCTCGGGCTGCACGTTGATGACGAAGCGGTTCGGCGCATCGGCGGGCGTGGCCTGGCGCCAGCTGTCGATCAAATCGGTGCGCAGCAGCACCAGCAGCACCAGCGCCAGCAGCCCCACCGCCAGTGCCGACACCTGCAGCACCGCGAAGGCCGGCCGCGCGGCGATCTGCCGCGTGGCCAGCACCAGCCAGCGCGGCGCGCGCGTTTCGGGCACGGCGCGTTTGAGCGCCAGCACGGCCAGCCACGACAGCAAGGCGAACAAGGCGATCGCCGCGGCAAAGCCACCGACCGCGATCAAGCCCAGCTTCACATCGGACGACACCGCCAACAGCAGGGCGACAAAGCCGGCGGTGCCCGCCGCCAGCACCCCCAGCGATGCAGCCTTCAATTCGCCGACATCGCGGCGCATGACGCGCAACGGCGGCACCTGTGCCAGTTGCAGCACCGGCGGCAGGCCGAAGCCCAGCAGCAAGGTCATGCCCACGCCAAGGCCGAACAGCGCCGGCCACGCCCCCGGCGCGGGCAGGCTGGCGTTGACCAGGCCGGCCAGCAGCCAGACGAAGACGTTGTGCACGACGAAGCCGAGCAGCACGCCGACCGCGCTGGCGAGCAACCCAACACCGGCAAACTCCAGGATGTAGGCCCCGGCGATACGCGCCTGCGACAGGCCGAGCACGCGCTGCATCGCGCAGTCGTTCAGATGCCGCTGTGCGAAGTCGCGCGCGGCGATGCCCACCGCCACCGCGGCCAGCAGCGCCGAAAGCAGCGCCACCAGGTTCAGGAACTTCTCGGCACGGTCCAGCGTCTGGCGCATCTCGGGGCGACCGCTTTGCATCGATTCGACGCGCACGCCGCGATAGGGCGCGGCCTTGATGCGCGCCTCGGCCCAATCGACATAGGCGTGCAGTGCGGCCTGGCGGCCGACGGGCGCGGCCAGCGCCAGCCGGTAGCTGACGCGGCTGGCCGGCTGGATCAGGCCAGTGTCGTCCAGGTCGGCCTGGTTCAGCATCACGCGCGGCGCGAAGCTCATGAAGCCGGTGCCGCGATCGGGCTCGATGGCGATGATCTGCGCGATCTCCAACGCCATGTCGCCGAGCAGCAGGTCGTCGCCGACGCGCAGTTGCAGGCCGTCGAGCAACGACGCATCGACCCACACCGTGCCACGCGCCGGCGCGCCGGCCACGTTGCGAGGCGGCGCATCGGGCGCGGCCTTCAGCTGCAGTTGGCCACGCAGCGGGTAGGCGTCGCTGACCGCCTTCACCGCCACCAGCCGCGACGCACCGCCCAGCTCGTCGGGGGCCCTGCCCATGCTCGGAAAGCTGGCGCTGGTGGCGGTGTCCAGCCCCAGTTCGCGGGCGCGCTGCAACAGCTCCGGCGGCGCCGGCTGGTCGCTGCCGACGATGGCGTCGCCGCCGAGCAACGCGGCCGCGTCGCGCGCCAGGCCGCTGTTCAGGCGGTCGGCGAAAAAGCCCACGGCGCTGAGTGCGGCCACCGCCAGCAGCACCGCCAGCGCCAGCAGTCGCAGTTCGCCGGCACGCAAGTCGCGGTGGGTCTGGCGCCAGGCCAATGCAAGGCTCGAGGGTGGGCGGATGGCGTCGTCAGTCATCGGGTGCGACGGTACCTCAAGCGCGTCGGCCGCGACGGCTACTTGAAGATCCGGCGCAGCAGATCGGGCAAGGCCTTCTGCGGTGCCGGCGGCGCCTTCGGCTGCGCCGCGGCGTCGCCCTTCGGTGCGGCCTCGACACCGGTGGCCGCGTACTGGCAAGGATGCAGATCGCCCGATGGCTTGAGCAGTTGCTGGCCCAGCATCGACATGCCGCCGGTCGCCATCGCCGCGCCCAGCGACAGCGCCAGTTCCGCGGCGCCCTTGGGGTCGAGCGTGAACTTCGGCTCGAGCAGCGGGCCCTTGACCATCACCAGCGACGCCAGCTGCGCGGTGTTCAGGCCGAGCGCCACCTTGGTCGTCGGGCGGAACGCCAGCGCCAGCGTCTCGTCGCGCAGGTCGACGCGACCGGCGGCGCTGATCGCCAGCTCGGGTGTCTCGACGGCGATGGTGCGCGCGACCTGAGCCACGCCGTTGTCGAAAGGCAGCCGGACGACGGCACAGTCCACCTGGATCGATCGGCCCGCCTTGTGTTGCGGTGACATCGCCTCCAGCAGCCTGGGCAGCAGGTTCGGCCCGATCGGCGCGGCGCCGGCGGCCAGCGTCAGCCCCTGGGCCGACAACAGAAGTTCGCCGCTGGCACTGGCCGCCAGCGCACGCGGGCTGCTGCCGGTCATTGCCAGGCCGGTCTTCAACTGCAATTGGCCACTGCCCAGCGCATCGCCATGGCCGGCGGCGCGGGCCAGCGCCGGCGCCGACAGCGCATTCGCATCGAGTTGCAGCTTCAGCCGCGGCGCGCTGCCAGCGGCCTCGGACAGCACCAGGCTGCCGTGCACTTGACCCCCGGCCAGACCGAAATCCAGCGACTCCACCGTCAGGGCGCCGGGGCGCAGCTTCAACCGCGTCTTCAGTCCCGACAGCGGCGGCAGCTCGGGCAGCGACAGTTGCTCGATCGACAGCTCGATCTGGGCATTGCCGCGCGGCAGTTTGTCGAACGGCAGCGAGGTGTCGTCGAACAGCTTTTTCCGCTCGCCGCGCGCGCCTTCGCCGGTCGCGCCACGCTGCGGTGCCAGCCGCCGGAAGTCGACGGCCTTGGCGGCAAGCTGCGCCTGCAGTTGCCATGGTTCCGTGTTGCGCAAGGTGGCCCGGCCGTTCACCACCTGTCCGGCCAGCGACAGTTGCAGGGGTTCGGCCTGCAGCGATTCGGCGCCCAGCGCCAGGCTGGTTTTCAGCGTCATCGGCAACGGCAGGGCCGACGCGTTGTCGAGCCAGGGTGTCAGCGCGGCCGCCGTGCTGAGCGTGGCATCGATGTCGATGCGGCCGCGGCGCGGCGGCGGGCCATGCCGCAGCAACGCGACGATGTCGATGCGCGCACCGTCGCTGCGCAGCTGCAGCGTGGCGGGCCAGTCGGTGGCGTTGGCCAGCAGGGCCTCGATGGCGCCCAGCTGCCCGGTGGCCTGCCAACGCCGCTGCGCCAGCAGCCAATCGGCATTCAGGCCGTAGCCCTGGGCCTCGCGCTGCAGCTCGAGCTGCTTCAGTAGCAGCTCATGCCGCTGGCGGCTGGCGCCGTTGAGATAGGCCAGCCGCAGTTCGCTCAATTGCAGGCGGTCGAGCGCAAAGGCCCGCGGTCCGCCCGGTGTCGCCGGCCCCTTGTCCGCGCCTGGGGCCGCAGCGGGAGTGGGCCAGTTGCCTCGCCCCTTGGCATCGGTTTCGAGCAGCAGATCGATACCGTCGAGCGCAACGCTGTCGACCTGAACCTTGCCTTGCAGCAGCGGCCACAGCGCCAGCTGCAGCGCGGCACGGCGCACCCGCAGCATGTCCGGCTGCGAACCCCAGGGCGCATTGGCCAGCACCAGGTCCTCGGCGACGATGGCCAGCCGAGGCAACAAGCGCCAGTCGAGCCGGCCCTGGATGCGAAAGTCACGACCGCTGCGCGCACTGACCTCGGCCGAGACCAGCTCGGCGATGCGCTGCGGCGGAAAGGCCTGCTGCAACCACCACCACGCGCCGGTGGCCAGCAGCGCCAGCAAGCCGACAAGCCACAGCCAGCGCTTCATGCGGCCTGGGTGCGCGGCGCGACCGCTCATCCTTCAGCTTTCAGCCGGCCAGGAAGACCGCGTCCAGGCGCTCGCGCCAGCGCTGCTTCTGCGCCGCATCGACGAAGCTGGCTTCGAAGCTGTTGGCCGCCAGCATCCAGGCCTGGCGTGCACCCAGCTGCGGCAGCGCCGCGAAGGTCTGGACGAAGTTGTCGTTGATGTAGCCGCCGAAATAGGCCGGGTCGTCGCTGTTGATCGTGGCGCACAGGCCGGCGTCGAGCAAGGCACCCAGGTTGTGATCGGCCAGCGTGTCGAAGACGCGCAGCTTGACGTTCGACAGCGGACACACGGTCAGCGGCGTGCGCTGCCGGGCCAGCCGCTGCACCAGCGCCGCGCTTTCGACACAGCGCACGCCATGATCGATGCGTTCGACCTGCAGCACATCGAGCGCGCTTTCGATGTAGGCCGGCGGCCCTTCCTCGCCGGCATGCGCCACCGCATGCAGGCCCAGCTCCCGGCATTTGGCGAAGACGCGCGCGAACTTCTCCGGCGGGTTGCCGCGCTCGCCGCTGTCCAGCCCGACGCCGACGAAGTGGTGACGGTGCGGCAGCGCCTGCGCCAACGCGGTGAAGGCCTCCTCTTCGCTCAGGTGGCGCAGGAAGCACATGATGAGCTGGGTGCTGATGCCGAACTCGGCATGTGCGCGGCGGCAGGCATGCGCCAGTCCGACGATCACCGTCTCGAAGGCCACCCCGCGCTCGGTGTGTGTCTGCGGGTCGAAGAACAGTTCGGCGTGCACCACGTTGTCTGCCGCTGCGCGCTCGAAGTAGGCCCAGGCCATGTCGAAGAAATCCTGCTCCTGCAGCAGCACGCTGGCGCCAGCGTAGTAGATGTCGAGGAAGCTTTGCAGATCGCCGAAGGCATAGGCCGCGCGCAGCGCCTCGACGCTGGCATAGGGCAGGTGCAGGCCGTTGCGCTGCGCCAGCCGGAAGATCAGTTCGGGTTCGAGCGAGCCTTCGATGTGCAGGTGCAGCTCGGCCTTCGGCATGCGACGCAGCAGCGAAGGCAAGCGCTCGCGCGGGATGGATTCGAAGTCGATCGTTGGCGTGAGCGGGGTCATGGTCAACAGCATCCGATGTCGAAGTTCAAGGATTGCAGCCAGCGCCGGTAGGCCGCGCTCAGCCGGTCTGCGGCGCAGAATAACTCGCCGCCGCGCAGCGGCAGGCGGCGCGGGCGCTGCGATTCGAGGATCGGCCGGTCCTGCGCGAAGATGCGCTGCTGGAAATCCATCAGCGCGGCATCGTCGGGGGCATCGGCATCGACGAAGATCGTGAACCACACGCGGCAGCTCTCGTCGCCGCTCGGCGCGGTCCACAACGCGTAGGCCTCGGCCGGCATGGCCGCTTGCGCACTCTTGTGCAGCAGCGCACTGAAGGGCGACAGCAACTGGTAGCGGTAGTCGACCCAGGCGCCGCCGCTGGCCGCAGCGCTGGCCTGCGGTTGCCAGGCACGGTAGTGCGGCACGCCCGGGCGGCCCAGCGCATCGTGTTCGACCTGGTAGTCGGGCACTTCGAGATGCGCGCGATCGCCGAGCCAGCCCTCGTGCACCAGGCCGAAATGCGCGGTGTCGAGGAAATTCTCGACCACCCGCAGCGCGCTGGACGCCACATCGAAAGGCCCGCACAGCACCCGCCGCGCCGGCAGCTGCGGCAGCGACGGGGGCGCGAAGGGCTCTTCGTCGTCCGCGCCATCGGCGGCCACCCAGAGCAGGCCGAAAGCCTCCCGCACACGCCAGGTGGCGACGCGGTGCGCGGCCGGGGGCACGAAGTCCGGCAATGCCGGGACAGCGACGCACTGGCCCGCTTTGTCGAAGCGCCAGCCGTGGTACGGGCATTCGAGCCGGCCATCGCGCACACAGCCCAGCGACAGTCGGGCGCCGCGATGCGGGCAGCGATCGGTGAAGGCCATCACCGATCCGCCGTCGCGCCACAGCACCACCGGCTCGCCCAGATGGTCGACCGCCAGAGTCCGCTGCGGGGTCAGTTGCGCGGCGGCCGCCAAGGGCAGCCACCAGGGGCGAGGGCCGGCTTCGCTCATGCCCGATTCTGAATCAGGAAAACAAAACGCCGCCGGCAGCAAGCACGGCGGCGTGAGCGGGGCGCGGGCGCACCCGCAGGTTGTTACTTGCCGGTCGGAATCTGGCCGTCCACGCCCTTGACGTAGAAGTCGACCTTGTCCTTCCAATCCTGCTCCGGCATCGCGCCGGCAGCCAGGCGCTCCTTGCCGGTGTTGTCGACGATCGGGCCCTTGAACGGGTCCATCGTGCCGTCCTTGTAGCCGGCCTTGACCTCGTCGATCTTCTTCTTGATCTCCTCGGGCACGGCGTCGTTGATCTTGATCACGCCGTTGGCGTCTTCCTTGTAGCCCCAGACGTCGCGCGAGGATTTCCAGCTGCCGTCCATCACCGCCTTGACCGCGTGCTTGTAGTACGGCCCCCAGAACGCCATGTTCGACGCCAGATGGGCCTTCGGCGCGACCGCGCTCATGTCGCTGTCCCAACCGAAGGCGAACTTGCCGTTCTTCTCGGCGGTTTGCAGCACCGCCGACGAGTCGGTGTTCTGCAGCAGCACGTCGGCGCCGGCGTTGATCAGGCTCTGCGCGGCCTCGGCTTCCTTCGGCGGATCGAACCAGGTGCTGATCCACACCACCTTGGTCGTGATCTTCGGGTTCACGCTCTGCGCGCCAAGGGTGAAGGCGTTGATGTTGCGCAGCACCTCGGGGATCGGGAACGAACCGACGAAGCCGAGCACGTTGCTCTTGGTCATCGCCCCGGCGATGATGCCGGAGAGGTAGGCGTCCTGGTAGAAGCGGATGTCATAGACGCCCAGGTTCGGGCCCAGCTTGTAGCCGGTGGCGTGCTCGAACTTGACGTCGGGGAACTCGGCCGCCACCTTCACCGTCGGCTCCATGTAGCCGAAGCTGGTGGTGAAGATGATCTTGTTGCCCTGGCTGGCCAGGTCGCGCAGCACGCGTTCGGCATCGGTGCTTTCGGGCACCTTCTCGACAAAGGTGGTCTGCACCTTGTCGCCGAATTCGGCCTCGACCGCCTTGCGGCCGACGTCATGGGCGTAGGTCCAGCCGGCATCGCCGACCGGCCCGAGATAGACCCAGGCAGCCTTCAGCGGCTCGGCCTTGGCCGTGGCGGCGGCCGGCGCGGCAGCGGGGGCCGCCGCGGGCGCGGCGGGCTCTTCCTTCTTGCCGCAGCCGACCAGCGCGGTCAGCGCCGCGAGGGCGGTCAAGCCCAGCAGGCAACGTTTGGAGATAGGGCTCATGCGGGAGAACTCCTGGTTGTGGATGGTGAAGCGACTGGCCAACGAGTCGAGCGGCCACTGGCCGGGTCCGCTGCGACGACAAAACGATTATGAGCCCGGGTGAAACGGCTTGCCGAGCGACGCCGGCATGTTGATGCGGATCCACGTGGGGTTGCGGCTGATGATCGCCAGCACCACGATGGTCGCCACATAGGGCAGCATCGCCAGCAGCTGGCTGGAGAAGTTGACGCCCGCGCCCTGCAGCGCAAACTGCGCCATCGTCACACCGCCGAACAGATAGGCACCGAGCAGCACGCGCACCGGCCGCCAGGTGGCGAAGGTGGTCAGCGCCAGTGCAATCCAGCCGCGCCCGGCCACCAGTCCTTCGACCCACAGCGGCGCATACACCACCGACAGGAAGGCGCCGGCCACGCCGCACAGCATGCCGCCGGCGACCACCGCCAGCAGGCGGATCCAGCGCACCTTGTAGCCCAGCGCATGCGCCGATTCGGGCGATTCGCCCACCGCGCGCAGCACCAGCCCGGCGCGGCTGCGGTAGAGGAACCACACCGTCGCGGCGATCAGGCCGATGGCGATGTAGACCATCGGATGCTGCTTGAACAGCGCGGGCCCGATGAACGGAATCTGGCTCACGCCCGGCACCTCGAAGGGCGCGCGATCGGAAAGCTTCTGGCCGACATAGCCGACGCCGACGAAGGCCGAGAAGCCGTAGCCGAACAGGCTCACCGCCAGGCCGGTGGCGTACTGGTTGGTGTTGAGCCAGATGACGAGGCCACCGAAGCAGGCGGCGAGCAGACCCCCGGCCGCCGCGCCGGCGATGAAGGCCAGCGTGTCGCTGCCCGTGGCGAAGGCGGCGGCGAAGCCGGCGATGGCGGCGACGAGCATCATGCCCTCGGCACCGAGGTTCAAGACCCCGGCCTTCTCGTTGATCAGCAACCCCAGGCCGGCAATGGCCAGCGGCGTGCCGGAGGCCAGCGTGGCGGCGATGAGCAAGGCGATTTGATCCATGGTCTTCTCCTCGGCCTCAGTGCGCCGCCGCGAGCGCCGAGCGCACGCGGATGCGGTAATGGATCAATGTGTCGCAGGCCAGCAGCAGCACCAGCAACAGCCCCTGGAACACGCCGGTCAGGGCGTTGGGCAGGCCCAGGCGTGACTGGCCGAGCTCGCCGCCGATGATCATCATCGACAGCAGCAGCCCGGCGAAGACGATGCCCACCGGGTGCAGCCGGCCGACGAAGCACACGATGATGGCGGTGAAGCCCAGGCCGGCCGAGACATGCGGCGTGATCTGGCGGATGGTGCCGATGGCCTCCATGCCGCCGGCCAGCCCGGCCAGGCCGCCGGAGATCATCAGCGCGGTCCACAGCGAGGTGCTGGCCGAAAAGCCCGCATAGCGCGCCGCCGCCGGCGCCAGCCCGCCCACCTGCAACTGGTAGCCGCGGTAGATGCGGAACATGAAGACCCACATCAGCGCCACCAGCACCAACGCGAGGATGAAGCCGATGTGCAGCCGCGTGCCCCCCAGCAGGCCGGGCAGCCAGGTGGAGGGATCGAAATTCTTGGTCTGCGGAAAGCCGAAGCCCTTCGGGTCCTTCCAGGGCCCGAAGACCATGTAGTTGACCAGTTGCTGCGCCACGTAGACCAGCATCAGGCTGACCAGGATCTCGCTGGCGTTGAACTTGTCGCGCAGCAGTGCCACCAGCGCGGCCCAGGCCATGCCGCCGAGCACACCGCCGACCAGCACCAGCGGCACCGAGACGATCTGCGGCAACTGGATGCCCTGCGTCGTCAGCCACAGCGCGACGCCGCCGCCGCCGAGCACGCCCAGCAAGTACTGGCCTTCGGCGCCGATGTTCCACACGTTGGATCGATAGCACACGGCCAGCCCGAGCGCGATGACGATCAGCGGCGTGGCCTTGAGCAGCACCTCGCTGATCTGCCGCAAGTTGGACCAGGGCTCGATGAAGAACATGTTCAGGCCCTTGGCCGGGTCCTTGCCGAGCGCGGCGAAAAGGATGGCGGCGATGATCGCGGTGAGCAACAGCGCAAGCACCGGCGAGGCCAGCGACATCAGCTTCGACGGCTGCGGGCGGGCTTCAAGCTTGAGCATGGCGCACTCCTGCAATGGCGGCGGCCGGAGCCGGGGCCGGCGCTTCGCCGCCCTTGGGCCACAACCCGGACATCCATTCGCCGATCAGCTCGATGGTGGCATCGGCGGTGGGTATCGACGGCGACATGCGGCCCTGGGCGATGACGATCAGGCGGTCGGCGATCTCGAACAGTTCGTCGAGCTCTTCGCTGACGATGAGCAGCGCGCAGCCGGCATCGCGCAGCTTCAGCAGCTCGCCGCGGATGAGCGCGGCCGCGCCGACATCGACGCCCCAGGTGGGCTGGCTGACGATCAGCAGCTTCGGGTCGGCATCGATCTCGCGGCCGACGATGAACTTCTGCAGGTTGCCACCCGACAGGCTCTTCGCCGCCGCGCCGGTGCCGCCAGCCTTGACGTTGAAGCGGGCGATCAGGTTGGCGGCCAGCAGGTCGACCTTGCCGACGTTGACCCAGCCCGAAGCGTTGACCGTCTCGGTGCGCGTCAGCAGCGTGTTCTGCGCCAACGACATCACCGGCACCGCGCCGCGGCCGAGGCGCTCCTCGGGCACGAAGTGCAAGCCTTCGTGGCGCCTTCGTCGCGGCGAATGGCCGGCGATGTCCTTGCCGAAGAGCTTGATCGACGCCGCCGGGCCACGCGGGTCTTCGCCCGACAGTGCCGCCATCAGCTCCTGCTGGCCGTTGCCGGAAACGCCGGCGACGCCGACGATCTCGCCGGCGCGCACCTCGAAGGCAATGTCCGACAGCGAGGTGCCGAACTGGTCCAGCTTGGGCACCGACAGGCCCTTCACCGCCAGCACCACCGCGCCGGCCTTCGACAGCTTGTGCTGCAACTGCGGCGGCTCGGCGCCGATCATCAACCTCGACAGCTGCGCGTTGTCCACCGTGCGCGGATCGACGTGTCCGGTGACCTTGCCGCCGCGCAGCACGGTGCAGTTGTGGCACAGCTCGCGGATCTCGTCGAGCTTGTGGCTGATGTAGAGGATGGAGCAGCCGTCGGCCGCCAGTTGGCGCAGCGTGACGAACAGCTTCTGCACCGCCTGCGGCGTCAGCACCGAGGTCGGCTCGTCGAGGATCAGCAGCTTCGGGCTGGTCAGCAGCGAGCGCACGATCTCGACGCGCTGGCGCTCGCCCACCGACAGCGAATGCACCGGGCGCAGTGGCTCGACATCGAGGCCGTAGTCCTTGCTGACCTTGACGATGCGCTGCGTGATCTCGGGCAGCTTCGCGCTCTTGTCCAGGCCGAGCCAGACGTTCTCGGCCGCGGTCAGCGTATCGAACAGGCTGAAGTGCTGGAACACCATGCTGATGCCCAGCGCGCGCGCCTGCTGCGGGTTCTTGATGTCCACGCGCTCGCCGTTCCAGCGGATCTCGCCTTCGTCCGGCCGCACCGCGCCGTAGATCATCTTCATCATCGTGCTCTTGCCGGCGCCGTTCTCGCCGAGCACGGCGTGGATCTCGCCGGGTTGCACCTGCAGGTTGACGTTGTCGTTGGCGCGCACGGCCGGGTACTGCTTGCTGATGCCGATCAGTTCGAGTCGCAGCATGTTGTCGTCTCCTCGGGTCTTGTCGTTCGCCGGGCTTGGGGTGGGTTCGCAGTGTGACCATCAGCGGGCTTCGCGGCGGTGGCGGCACACCCCGGCGACCCAGCTTTCGACCAGATCGCGCTCGTCGCCGAGCAGGATCCAGGCGAAGACTTTCTCATGCAAATCCCGCGCCACCTGCTGGCGCCGCTGCGCCACCGCGCCGCTGGCCCAGTCCCAGATGCACAGGTCGGCGATCGCGCCGGCTTCGAGCGTGCCGATCTCGTCGCCCAAGTGCAGTGCTTGCGCCGCGCCGCGCGTGGCCGCATGCAGCAAGGCCCAGGCCGACAGCTTGGTGCCGGCCATGGCCTGCACCTTGTAGCCGTCGGCCAAGGTGCGCTGCATCGACAGCGACGTGCCGCCGCCCACATCGCTGGCCAGGCTGACCGCCACGCCGGCGTCCTCGGCCGCGGCCCAGCCGAACAGGCCGCTGCCGAGGAACAGGTTGGAGCTGGGACAAAACGCGATCTGCGCACCGCGTTCGTGCAGCAGGGCACGGTCGGCGTCGTCGAGCCAGACGCCATGCGCCAGCACGGCGCGCCGGTTCAACAGGCCGAAGCGTTCGTAGACGTCGAGGTAGCTGCGCGCTTGCGGATACAGCTCGGCCACCCAACGCACCTCGGCCGGGTTCTCGGCCACATGGGTCTGCATGTACAGGCCGGGATGGTCGCGCAGCAGTTCGCCGGCCATGCGCAATTGCGCTTCGGTGCTGGTCGGCGCGAAGCGCGGCGTCACGGCGTAGGCCAGGCGGCCACGGCCATGCCAGCGCTGGATCAGCTCCAGACAGTCCCGCTGCGCCTGCCCGACGTCGTCGCGCAGGCCGTCCGGCGCGTGCCGGTCCATCAGCACCTTGCCACTGATCAGCCGCATGCCACGCGCTTCGCCCGCCTCGAACAGGGCGTCGACCGATGTCTTGTGCACCGTCGGGAACACCACTGCGCTGGTCGTGCCATGCGCCAGCAACGCATCCAGGAACAGCGTCGCGGTCTGCGCCGCCTGCGACGCATCGGCCTGCCGCAGCTCGGCCGGGAAGGTGTAGTTCTCGAGCCAGTCGAGCAACTGCGCGCCCCAGGAGCCGATCACGTCCAGCTGCGGGCTGTGCACATGGGTGTCGATGAAGCCGGGCAGGATCAGCCGGCCGGCGTGGTCCATGCGCTGCCAGCCGGCATCGGGTGCGGCCGGCTGGGCGCCGACGATGCGGCCGCTGTCGATCAGCAACCAGTGGTCGGGCCGGAAACGCACCGCCGCGCTGTCGCGTTCGGCGCGCGCCGGCGTGGCGACGAAGTCGAGCAGGTCGCCGCGCAGGGCAATGCGCGACAGCGATGCGCCGCTCATTGCGGCCGGCCTGCGGTCAGGCCCCGGGCCACGTCGCGCACCTGCTCGCGCAACCAGCGCAATGGCGGCGCCGCGTGGCTGCGCTCATGCCACAGCTGGTAGTAGGTCAGCGGCGGGAAAGGCACCGGGCAGCGCACGATGCGAAGGTCCATCGTCTCCACATAGCGGCTGCAGAACAGCCGCCCCGTGGTCAGCACCAGCCAGCTGCGCGCCACCATCAGCGGGAACAGGCTGAAGTAGGCGCTGCGCGCGACGATGTTGCGCTGCAGCCCCTGTGCGCGCAGGTGGTCGTCGATGACACCGGGTGCGCCGGCGTGCAGCGCCACCGGCGCGATGTGCTCGCTTTGCAGGTAGCGCTCCACGGTCCAGCCACGGCCGCCACCGGCGGCCGGATGGTCGGCGGCCACCAGGCAGACGATCTCGTCGCTCATCAGGCGCCCCAGGTGCAGTTCTTCCGGCGGCTGCAGCCAGTTGCCGATGACCAGATCGACCTCTCCGGCCGCCAGCTTGCGCCGGTAGTCGAACTCGGCCGACAGCGGGTGCAGCTCGAGCTGCGCCAGCGGCGCCTCGCGCTTGATGCGCTCGACGATGCGCGGCAGGAACAGCGGGTCGAGATAGTCGCTGGCGGCGATGCGGTAGTTGACACGGCTGCTGGCCGCATCGAAGGGGCCGCGGCGCAGGGCCGGGGCGAACAGCGTCTCGGCCTCGTGCAACAGCCGCGATGCCGGCTCGAGCAGGGCCAGCGCGGTGTCGGTGGGCGCCAGCCCCTGCCCCGAGCGCACCAGCAGCGGGTCACCCGTCAGCTGACGCAGCCGCTTCAGCTGGGCGCTGACCATCGGTTGCGTGCTTTGCAGTCGCATCGCGGCGCGGGAGACACTGCGTTCGCTGATCACGGTGAACAAGACCTTGACAAGATGGAGGTCAATGGTCGGCATTCCCTGACGCTGCGCCATACGATGGATGCTATACCTATTACAAACACCGACGTATAGATCTCGACGCCGCAGGCGTTAGTGTTCGCCTCAGGCAGTCAATGAAGGATGGCATGGACCCCCGACCGATCCGCTTCGTGCACCGTGGCCGCATCGTCAGCGTGGAAGGCGCCGCACCGACGCGCAGCGTGCTCGAATGGCTGCGCGAGGACGCCGCCTGCACCGGCACCAAAGAGGGCTGCGCCGAGGGCGATTGCGGCGCCTGCACCGTCATCGTGGCCGAGTTGGCCGACGCCGGCGCGGCCTCGAACGCACCGACCGCGCGGGCCAGCGTGGTGGGGGAGTTGTCGCTGCGGCCGATCAATGCCTGCATCCGCTTTCTGCCCACGCTGGACGGCAAGGCGCTGCTCGGCGTCGAGGACCTGGCGGCGATCGGCGGTGGCGCAGCGCCTCACGCCAGCCATGACGAGCTGCACCCGGTGCAGCGCGCGATGGTCGAGTGCCACGGCTCGCAGTGCGGCTTCTGCACCCCCGGCTTCGTGATGACGCTGACCGCCGCCTACGAACGTCACCTGGAGGCCGGCAGCGTGGCCACGCGCCAGCAACTGGCCGACGAGCTGTCGGGCAACCTGTGCCGCTGCACCGGCTACCGGCCGATCCTGGATGCCGGGCAGCGCATGTTCGAGCTGCCCGTGCGCCGGCTGGACACCGCAGCGTTGGCCGCGCTGCTGCGCCGGTTGCGTGACGACCCGCCGTTGCACTATGCCGCGCCCAGCGCGGCCACGCCCGAGCGCACCGAGCATTTCCATGCGCCGCGCACGCTGGACGCCTTGGCTCAGCATCGCGCCGAGCGGCCCGACGCACGCCTGCTGGCCGGCTGCACCGACATCGGCCTGTGGGTCAACAAGCAGTTCCGCGACCTCGGCGACATCCTCTACCTGGGCGAGGTGAACGAACTCAAACGCATCGAAGTCGTCGACGGCAGGCTGCACATCGGCGCCGGCGCCACGCTCGAAGACGCCTGGTCGGCACTGGCGGAGCACTGGCCGCAGCTCGACGAAGCCTGGCTGCGCTTTGCCGGCCCGCCGGTGCGCCACGCCGGCACGATGGGCGGCAACGTCGCCAACGGCTCGCCCATCGGCGACAGCGCGCCGGTGCTGATCGCGCTCGGCGCCAGCGTGGTGCTGCGCCAGGGCGCCGCCACGCGCGAAATGCCGCTCGAGGACTTCTACCTCGACTACATGAAGAACCAGCTGCGGCCCGGCGAGTTCGTCGCCGCGATGCGCGTGCCGCTGCCGCCGGCGGCGCAGCAGCTGCGTGCCTACAAGATCAGCAAGCGCTACGACTGCGACATCTCGGCATTGTTCGCCGCGCTGGCGATCGAACTCGATGGCGATGTCGTGACGCACGCCCGCTTCGCCTTCGGCGGCATGGCCGCGGTGGTCAAGCGTGCCGCCGGCGCTGAAGCCGCCGTGGTCGGCAAGCCGTGGAACGAAGTCACCGTGGAAGCGGCGATGCGTGCACTCGATAGCGACTTCACCCCGTTGACGGACCTGCGCGCCAGCGCCGACTACCGGCGCCAGGTGGCGCGCGGGCTGCTCAAGCGGCTGTGGCTGGAAACGCGGACGCGGCAGCCGCTGGCCGTGGCCAGCGTGTGGGCCACGGCCTGAAGGAGACGTGATGAACCAGATCGCCGATGCCCCCTTCACGCTCGCCAACGCTGCCGGCGCGGTGGGCCGCGACCATGCCCATGAATCGGCGGCACTGCATGTGGCCGGCACCGCCAGCTACATCGACGACCTGCCCGAACTGGCCGGCACGCTGCACGCCGCGCTCGGCCTGTCGCCGCTGGCGCATGGCCGGCTCAAAGGCGTCAAGCTCGATGCCTTGCGTGCGCTGCCCGGCGTGGTCGATGTGCTGATCGCCGCCGACATTCCGGGTGTCAACGAGTGCGGCCCGATCGTGCACGACGACCCGATCCTGGCCGATGGCACGGTGCATTACCTGGGCCAGCCGGTGTTCGCGGTGATCGCGCGCACGCGCGATGCGGCCCGTCGCGCGGCCGCGCGCGCCAAGGATTTCATCGACGTCGAGCCGCTGCCGGCCGTGCTGTCGATGCGCGAGGCGCACGCGCAGGCCGCGTATGTCGTGCCGCCGATGCACCTGACGCGCGAATCGGCGCCGGGGGCGTTGCGCGCTGCGCTGGACGGTGCGCCGCACAAGCTGCAGGGCAGCTTCGTGCTTGGCGGGCAGGAGCAGTTCTACCTCGAAGGGCAGATCTCCTACGCCGTGCCGCTGGAGGCCGGCGGCATGCGCGTGCACTGCTCCACCCAGCACCCCAGCGAGATGCAGCAGGTGGTGGCGCATGCGCTGGGCGTCGCGGCGCATGCGGTGCTGGTCGAATGCCGTCGCATGGGCGGTGGTTTCGGCGGCAAGGAGTCGCAGTCGGCGCTGTTTGCCTGCATCGCCGCCGTGGCGGCGCGGCGGCTGAAGCGCCCGGTGAAGCTGCGTCCCGATCGCGACGACGACTTCATGATCACCGGGCGGCGCCACGGCTTCGAGTTCGACTACGAGGTCGGCTACGACGATGCAGGGCGCGTGCTCGGCGCCGAGGTGACGATGATCTGCAACGCCGGTTTCAGCGCCGACCTGAGTCCGCCGGTGATGACGCGGGCGATCTGCCATTTCGACAACGCCTACTGGTTGCCCGAAGTGGCGATCCACGGTTTCTGCGCACGCACCAACACGCAGAGCAACACCGCCTTCCGCGGCTTCGGCGGGCCTCAGGGCGCGATGGCGATCGAGGTCATCCTCGACAGCGTGGCACGCCAGCTGGGGCTGGATGCGCTGGCCGTGCGCCGCGCCAACTACTACGGCCAGACGTCGAACAACGTCACGCCCTACCGACAGACGGTGACCGACAACGTCATCGAAGCATTGACCGACGAACTGGTGGCCGGCGCCGACTACACGGCGCGGCGCCAGGCAGTGGCCTGCTTCAACGCCGCCAGCCCGGTGCTGAAAAAAGGCCTGGCACTGACACCCGTGAAATTCGGCATCTCCTTCAACGTCAACCACTACAACCAGGCCGGCGCGCTGGTGCATGTCTACACCGACGGCTCGGTGCTGGTGAACCATGGCGGCACCGAGATGGGCCAGGGCCTGAACACCAAGGTGGCGCAGGTGGTGGCGCACGAGCTCGGCATCCCGCTCGAACGCGTGCGCTGCAGTGCCACCGACACCAGCAAGATCGCCAACACCTCGGCCACCGCCGCCTCCACCGGCAGCGACCTCAACGGCAAGGCGGCACAGGATGCGGCGCGGCAGATCCGCGAACGCCTGGCTGCGCTGGTGGCGCAGCAGCATGGTGTGGATGCCAGTTCGGTGCGCTTCGAGAACACGCGCGTGCGCGGCGCCGGCGTCGACATCGGCTTCGACGAGCTGGTCGCCCAGGCGTACGTGGCGCGGGTGCAGTTGTGGAGCGACGGCTTCTACGCCACGCCGGGGTTGCACTGGGACCGCAACACGCTCACCGGCCGGCCGTTCTACTACTTCGCCTATGGCGCGGCGCTCAGCGAGGTCATCGTCGACACGCTCACCGGCGAATGGAGGCTGCAACGCGCCGACCTGCTGCACGACGCCGGCAAGTCGTTGAACCCGGCCATCGACATCGGCCAGATCGAGGGCGCCTTCATCCAGGGCATGGGCTGGCTGACGAGCGAGGAGCTGGTCTGGCACCCGAAGACTGGCGCCTTGCTGACGCACGCGCCCAGCACCTACAAGATCCCCACCGCCAACGACGCGCCGGCGGTGTTCAACACGCGGCTGTTCGACAACGGCAATGTCGAGGACAGCATCCACCGCAGCAAGGCGGTGGGCGAGCCGCCGCTGCTGCTGCCCTTCAGCGTGTTCTTCGCCATCCGCGACGCGGTGTCGGCGGCGGGCGGGCACAAGACCGACCCTGCGCTGTCGGCGCCGGCAACACCCGAGGCGATCCTGCGCGCGTTGAATTCGGTGGTCTAGTACTGGTCTAGTACCGGTTCGCGTTCAATCCGCCCGCAACTTTCGGCGCAATCCAGTCGCTCGCGAACAGCGGTTCGGCCTTGAGCGGCGTCGCGCCAGCCGGTACCCGCCAGGAGCTCATGCTGCTGCGGTCGGCGCTTCGCACCGACTTCGCTGCGGTGCTCGCCCCTCGCACGCCACCCAGGCTGCCGCGAAGCCGTGTGCGGGCAGGCCGCGGCGCGCCTGTGAGGCGCCGAGAAGCGCAGGGCTCGCGGCCCGCGCGAGCAGCGCGCATCCACCTCATGCTCGGCGCGCCTGTCCGAGCGCAGCGGCCGAAGGGCGCGTAGCGAGTTGTCGCGGCCCGCTGCGCGCGCCGCGCCGGCTACCGCACCCGCAGCACGCGCATGCCCAGGGCTTTGCCGGCTTCCCGATCGAGCACCTGCACCGTGGTCTGGCGCGGCTTGAAGCCATCGGGCAACGCCGCCTCGCCACGCACCACCTGATGACGGCCGAGCAGCAGCGAAACCGGCTTCAGCGTCACGCTGTCGACCGCTCCGCGCGCTGACTCCCCCGCGACGACGAACTGCAGCACGCCGGGCATCGGCTTGCCGCTGCTGCCGTCGCGCAGCAGCACGATGTCGTACTCGAGCACATTGCCTTTGGCGACGAACTGCGCCGCGCGCACCTCGACCTGGCCGCCGCGCGGATCGGGCGGCAGCGATTCGACGGCGACGGCCAGGTCGTCGCGCAGCCTTGTGCTGGCGGCGCGGCCGGCAGCCACTTCGTCGGCCAATTGCCGGCTCTTCGCGACGGTGTCCTCCAGCCGCTGCCGCGTCTTTTCGAGTTCGTCTCGAAGGCGCTGCCGCTCGGCGTCGGCCTGGTTGAAGGCGTTGCTCAGATGCGCCGATTCATCGAAAGACAGGCGCGGTGGCAAGTAGCGCTGCTGCACGGTGATCACCGCGGCGGCGCCGAGCGCGATGCCCGTCAGCAGCAGCACCAGCCAGCGCGGCGGCCGGGCGCGTCGGCGGCGGCGCCCATGGGACTCGAAGACGATTTCTCTGGAACGGCCGAACACACCCATGCCCTGTCACTTTGGATACAGCGTTGCAAGGTACAGCGCCTGAAGGCATCGACTGCAACACGATGTGTCGGGATTCGCCGCCGCATCGGCCGCCACGGCGCCGCATGCGCCCGGCGGCGCTGCCCCAAGGCCGGCCGGCGTGACTTACTGCTCGTTTCAATCCCCCGGCGTCGAAGGCCGCGCAGCCGTCAATGGGCCGCGATTTCCATGCGCAACCGCACCGCCGCGGTGGTGGACGCGCTCGGCTTGGCAAGCCGCGCCGTGCTCACGCCGCTGGCCAGCAGGTGCCGACGCACCTGTTCGGCGCGCTGCAGCGCCAGCGCCGCGCCGGCTGCGTCGTCGCCCGGCGCGGCCACCAGGTCCAGCCGCGCGTCCGGCCTGCGGCGCAGGCTCAACGACAGCTTGTCCAGCACGGCGGCCAGCGGCGGCAAGACCTTGCTGCGGCCACTGTCGAAGCTGAACTCGAGCGGCACTTCGACCACGATGGCCTCCGCGCCTTGCTGCGCGATGCGCACCGGCGTGCCTTCGAACCAGGATTGCAGCCATTGCTGTTCGATGCGCAGCGCGGACGGGCGCGGCGGCGGGGCAGAGGGCGCACTGGCCTTGCCGGCCGCCTCGGGCTGCGGCGTGGTGCCGCAGCCGTGAAGCATCAGCAGCGCCGCCGCCAGCACGAGCACGCTGGCCACCGGTCGATATCGCGATGGGCCGGTCGGGGCGAATGTCACAAGTGCATGCTAGCGGCGCTCACGCCGCCGCCACGGCGCCGGCTGGCGGCATTCGTAACGCGATGTACGACGGCGACGCCGAAGCTCATCGACAATCGAAACCGCCCTGCCGCGGCCGCACGACCCGGTCCGGGGCCATCCATGCACGCCAGCCCAGCCACCGACCCCGCCAACGGATTGACGGCCTACGTCGTCGGCGGCGCGGTGCGCGACCGCCTGCTCGGCCGGCCGGTGAACGATCGTGACTGGGTGGTGGTCGGCGCGACGCCGCGAGCAGATGCTCGACGCCGGCTTTCGCCAGGTGGGGCGCGATTTTCCGGTCTTCCTTCACCCCGACACGCAGGAGGAATATGCGCTGGCGCGCACCGAGCGCAAGTCGGCGCCGGGCTATCGCGGCTTCGTGGTCTTTGCCGACCCTTACGTCACGCTGGAGCAGGACCTGTCGCGCCGCGACCTGACGATCAACGCCATGGCCGAAGCCGCCGATGGCACGCTGATCGACCCCTTCGGCGGGCGAGCGCGACCTGCGCGCGCGCGTGCTGCGCCATGTCTCGCCGGCCTTCGCCGAAGACCCGGTGCGCATCCTGCGCGTGGCGCGCTTCGCGGCGCGCTTCGCGACTTCACGCTGGCCGCACCGAAACGCTCGAATTGATGCGCGCGATGGTCCGGCCGGCGAAGCCGACGCGCTGGTCGCCGAGCGGGTGTGGCAGGAGCTCGGCGCGCGGGCTGATGGAGGCGCACCCGTCGCGCATGTTCGAGGTGCTGCGCGAATGCGGCGCGCTGGCGTGCTGCTGCCCGAGGTGGCGCGGCTGTGGGGCGTGCCGCAGCCGGCCGAGCACCACCCCGAGATCGACACCGGCGTGCACCTGATGCTGGTGCTCGACCAGGCCGCCGCGGCCGACGCGTCGCTGGCGGTGCGCTTCGCCTGCCTGTGCCATGACCTGGGCAAGGGCACCACGCCGCGCGAGCAATGGCCGCGGCACATCGGCCACGAGCAGCGCAGCGAGCGCTTGACGCGCGCGCTGTGCGATCGGCTGAAGGTGCCCACCGACTGCCGCGAACTGGCGCTGCTGGCGGCCCGCGAGCACGGCCATGTGCATGCCAGCCTGGGCCTGGGCGCGGCGGCGCTGGTGCGGCTGCTGGAACGCTGCGACGCGCTGCGCCGGCCGATGCGTTTCGCCGAACTGCTGCTGGCCTGCGAGTGCGACGCGCGCGGCCGCAGCGGCCTGGCCGATCGTGCCTATCCGCAGCGCCAGCGGTTGTTGCTGGCGCTGGCCGCGGCCCAGTCGGTGGACACCGCCGCGCTGGCCGGGCAAGCCGCCGCCAGCGGCCACAGCGGCGTGCAGGTGGGCCAGGCGATCCACGCCGCGCGCGTGGCGGCGGTGCACGCTGGCATAGCATCGCCGGCATGAACGTCAGCGCCCGCCAGGGCAAGGTCGATGTGTGGCAGGTGGGCCGGCCGTGAGGCCGGTTGGCGCCTGCGCATCTACACCATCATCTTCGAAGCCGACACGCGCGCCGGGCACCTCTTCGACCTGGCGCTGATCGCGCTGATCCTGGCCAGCGTCGGCGGTGGTGGTGCTGGACAGCATGGCCGCGGTGCATTCCCGCCATGGCGAGCTTGCTGCGCGGCTGCGAATGGAACTTCACGCATCGCTGTTCACGATCGAGTACATCGTGCGTCTGTCGTGCGTGCGCCAGCCGCTGCGTTATGCGCGCAGCTTCTTCGGCGTCATCGATCTGCTGGCGATCGTGCCGACCTACCTGGCGGTGCTGGTGCCCGGCATGAATGCGCTGGTCGACATGCGCATGCTGCGGCTGCTGCGCATCTTCCGGCTGTTCAAGCTGACGGAGTACGTGGCCGAGTTCGGCGCGCTGTACCGCGCGCTGGCCGCGTCGCGGCGCAAGATCCTGGTGTTCCTGTCGGCTTCGTGCTGCTGGTGGTGCTGGTGATGGGCACGCTGATGTACGTCGTGGAAGGCCCCGAGCACGGCTACACCAGCATCCCGGTGGGTGTGTACTGGGCGATCACCACGCATGACCACGGTCGGCTTCGGCGACATCACGCCGCAAGACCGACTTCGGCCGCTGTGATCGCGTCGGTGATGATGCTGCTGGGCTGGGGCACGCTGGCCGTGCCCACCGGCATCGTCAGCGCCGAATTCGCGGCGCAGCGGCATGCACCGCGAACCGACCACCCGCACCTGCCACGAATGCCTGAGCGAAGGGCATTCGCCGAGCGCGCGATTCTGTCGCGACTGCGGCGCCAGGATGCCGCCCTGGCAGAACGATCAGCCCCGCAGCGGCTGATTCGCCCGCCAGCCGGCACGGCCCGAAGCGGCCTACTGCGCGCGGCGCAATGCCACGGCAAAACCGCGCTGCACGGCGGGCCGTGCCATCAGCGCGTCGTACCAGCGCTTGACGTTCGGGAAATCGGCCAGATCGACCTTGTGCCGCTCGTGCCGCCAGGCCCAGCCGAGGATGGCGAAATCGGCGATCGACAGGGCCCCGGCAAAATATTCATGCCCCGCCAGGCGCCGGTCCATCACGCCGTACAGCCGTCGCGTCTCGGCCATGAAGCGGTGCAGGCCATAGGCGCGCTGCGCCTCGTCCTTCATGGCGATGAAGTGGTGCACCTGCCCGGGCATCGGGCCGAAGCCGCCCATCTGGAACATCGCCGCCGCTTGTTGGCTGTTGCTGACATTGACAACAGGTCGCCGGTGTTGCTAGCATGAGCAACATGAAAGCGGAACTCCTGATGCGCGAACGCCGCGTGCTGGAGGCCGGCTTCATCGAAGTGGTCGTCTGGAGGCTGCCGCAGCCGCTGAGCAGCTCGACCCACAGCCTCAAGTACCGGCTCGCTTACGTCGTCGGCAACGAGTGCGTTCTGCGCTACGACAACGAGGCCGGCAAGGGTGACCACCGGCACGTGGGCACCGAGGAGATGCCCTACGTATTTGTTTCCGTCGACCAGCTGCTCGAAGACTTCTTGGCCGACGTTGCCGAATGGAAGGGAGATTGAGATGGGTGCAGTGACGATCACGGTCGATTCGACCGAGTCCTTCAAGCAGCGCGTGAAAGCTGCGTTCGCGGGCAAGCGGCAGCCGGAGCGGATCTCGTTCGAGTCGTTCGACCTGCTTTGGAAGGTGCTGGCGCCCAACCGCATGGCGCTGGTGCAGACATTGACCGGGGCCGGGCCGGTGACCTTGCGCGAGGCCGCGCGGCGGGTCGGCCGCGACGTGCGCGCCGTGCATTCGGATGTGCACATGCTGCTGCAGGCCGGTGTGCTGCGCAAGGATGACGAGGGCCGGATCGAGTTTCCGTACACCGCGGTGCACGTCGACTTCATGCTGAAGGCAGCGGCGTAGACGTCGCCGCACTGGGATCGCCAAACTTGACGATGACGCCGAAGGGCAAGTGATGTTCAACGTCTTGACACTTGCGTCTGGCGGGATCGGCAGCGACAGCACCCACTGCCGCACTGGCACGTGGGGTATGACGTGATCGACCAGGTGCGCCGCAGTCTGCGACATGCGCCGCGCACCGCACGACGGGCAGAACCCTCGGCGCTTGCAGCTGAAGGCCAGCAGCTTGTCGCGGCCGCATTCGCCGCAGTGCAGCCGCAGGAAGCCGTGCGCCAGGATGCCGCATTCGAGGAAGGCGTCGAACTCGTCCTTGATGAACCGGGGCAGCTCGGCCCCGGTGTTGGCCTCGGTGTGGGCGATGAAGCTGGCCGCGTGCTGCTGCACCAGGCGGTACAGCGTGGTCTGCTCCGGGCGATGCCGCTCGTAGTGCAGCGGGCGCCGTCCGGCGCCCTGTGGGACTGCTGGACGACGGCGTGCAAGCGAGGCTCCCGAGGTGGTGAGCCCGCACGGTCTCAAGCCGCGCACGGTGTCGCAATCGCCCCGTCGGGCGCCTACCTGTGGGTGCCTGCCTTCGGGTGGCTACACCATCATCTTCGAAGCCGACACGCGCGCCGGGCACCTCTTCGACCTGACGCTGATCGCGCTGATCCTGGCCAGTGTCGGCGTGGTGGTGCTGGACAGCATGGCCGCCGTGCATTCCCGCCATGGCGAGTTGCTGCGCGTGTGCGAATGGACCTTCACCGTCCTGTTCACGATCGAGTACATCGTGCGTCTGTCGTGCGTGCGCCAGCCGCTGCGTTATGCGCGCAGCTTCTTCGGCGTGATCGATCTGCTGGCCATCGTGCCGACCTACCTGGCGGTGCTGGTGCCCGGCATGAATGCGCTGGTGGACATCCGCATCCTGCGCTTGCTGCGCATCCTGCGGCTGTTGAAGCTGACGGAGTACGTGGCCGAGTTCGGCTCGCTGTACCGCGCGCTGGCCGCGGCGCGGCGCAAGATCCTGGTGTTCCTCGGCTTCGTGCTGATGGTCGTGCTGGTGATGGGCACGCTGATGTATGTCGTGGAAGGCCCCGAGCACGGCTACACCAGCATCCCGGTGGGTGTGTACTGGGCCATCACCACGCTGACCACGGTCGGCTTCGGCGACATCACGCCGCAAACCGATTTCGGCCGCTGGATCGCCTCGGTGATGATGCTGCTGGGCTGGGGCACGCTGGCCGTGCCCACCGGCATCGTCGGTGCCGAGTTCGCGGCGCAGCGGATGCACCGCGACGTCACCACCCGCACCTGCCACGAATGCCTGAGCGAAGGGCATTCGCCGAGCGCGCGATTCTGTCGCGACTGCGGCGCCAGGATGCCGCCCTGGCAGAACGATCAGCCCCGCAGCGGCTGATTCGCCCGCCAGCCGGCACGGCCCGAAGCGGCCTACTGCGCGCGGCGCAATGCCACGGCAAAACCGCGCTGCACGGCGGGCCGTGCCATCAGCGCGTCGTACCAGCGCTTGACGTTCGGGAAATCGGCCAGATCGACCTTGTGCCGCTCGTGCCGCCAGGCCCAGCCGAGGATGGCGAAATCGGCGATCGACAGGGCCCCGGCAAAATATTCATGCCCCGCCAGGCGCCGGTCCATCACGCCGTACAGCCGTCGCGTCTCGGCCATGAAGCGGTGCAGGCCATAGGCGCGCTGCGCCTCGTCCTTCATGGCGATGAAGTGGTGCACCTGCCCGGGCATCGGGCCGAAGCCGCCCATCTGGAACATCAGCCATTCGAGCACCGCCGTCCGCGCGCGCGCTTCGGCAGGCCAGAACTTGCCGCTCTTCTCGCCCAGGTAGATGAGGATGGCACCGGACTCGAACACGCTGATCGGCCGGCCGCCCGGGCCATCGGGATCGACGATGGCCGGTATCTTGTTGTTCGGGCTGATCTTCAGGAAGGCCGGCGCGTGCTGCTCGTCCTTGCCGATGTCCACCACGTGCACGTCGTAGGGCAGGCCCATCTCCTCCAGCGCGACGCTGATCTTGCGGCCGTTGGGTGTGTCGAAGGCATACAGCTGGATGCTCAAGTGCTCTCCTTGCCGATGGCGGCGTTGACCGGCCGCAGCCACAGCTGGCTGGCCACCGTGAGCGCGATCAAGCCCACGCCGATCAGGTCGGTCAGCCAGCCGGGCTTGATCAGCGCCAGCGCGGCCACGATCAGCATCAGCCGTTCCCACGCGCGGGCCCGGCCGAAGAAAAAGTGCGAGTGCAGCCCGCCTGCCAGGCAGACCACGCCCACCGTCGAACTGACCACCGCCAGCGCCACCACCATCGGGTCACCCATCAGCAGCAGGGCCGGCGAAAAGACGAACATGAAGGGAATGATGTAGCCCGTCAGCCCCAGCTTCACCGCCGCCCAGCCGGTGTCCATCACCGAGGCGCCCGACAGGCCGTTGGCCGCATACACCGCCATCGCCACCGGCGGCGTGATGGCCGACAGCACCGAAAAATACAGCACGAACAGGTGCGCCGCCTCGACCATCACGCCCAGCTTGACCATCGCCGGCACCAGCAGTGCCACCTGCACGATGTAGGCCGGCGTGGTGGGCAGGCCCATGCCCAGCAGGATGCCGGCCAGCATCGTCAGCACCAGCGCCAGGATCACCGAGTTCTGGCTCAGGGCCAGCACCACGCCGGTGAAGGACAGGCCGATGCCGGTGAGCGTGATGGTGCCGATCACCAGGCCGGCGCAAGCGCAGGCCAGTGCCACCACCAGCGTGTTGCGCGCGCCCGATTCCAGCGCCTCGACGATGGCCTTCAGGGTGAAGGTGCCGCGCGTCGTTTCGCGCAGCCAGGTGGTGGGGATGACCGAGCCGATGCCGCACAGCGCCGCGAAGGCCGCGCTCTTGCCGCTCAGCAGCACGGCGACGATGATGACCAGCGGCAGGAACAGGTGGCCGCGTTCACTCAGCACCCGACGCATGCGCGGCAGGTCGGCCTTCGGCACGCCGACCAGGCCGATGCGCTTGGCCTCGAAGTGCACCGCCATGAACACCGCCACGTAGTACAGCACGGCGGGCAACAGCGCGAACACCGCCACCTTCAGGTACGACACGCCCAGGAACTCGGCCATCACGAAAGCCGCCGCGCCCATGATCGGCGGCATCAGCTGCCCGCCGGTGCTGGCCACCGCCTCGACCGCGCCGGCGAAGGCGGGCCGGTAGCCGGTGCGCTTCATCAACGGAATCGTGAAGGCGCCGGTGGTCATGACATTGGCCACCGCACTGCCCGACACCGTGCCGAACAGGCTGCTGGTGATGACCGCCACCTTGGCCGGCCCGCCCGAGGTGTGGCCGGCGATGGCCAGCGCGAAGTCCATGAACAACTGGCCGGCCCCGCTGCGCTCGACGAAGGCGCCGAACAGGATGAACAGCATCACGTAGGTCGCCGACACGTACAGCGGGATGCCGAAGATGCCCTCGGTGGTCAGGAACAGCTGGTCGAGCATGATGCCCACCGACTGGTTGCCCAGCGTCAGCCCGTAGACCAGGAAGACGATCGCCGTCAGCGGCAGCGCCCAGCCGGTGAAACGCCGCGTGGCCTCGAGGATCAGCAAGATCAGCGCGCCGCCGAACACATAGTCGGACACGCGCGGATCATCGACGTAGTAGATGCGGTTGAGGATGTAGTTCAGGTGCGTGGCCGGGTACAGCGCCGCGGCCACGGCCGCCGCCACCAGCAGCAGGTCGAACACGCTCGCGCGCTCGGCCCGGCCGCGCACGCCGGGCATGATCAGGTAGGCCATGGCCAGCGCGAAAGCCAGATGCGCGCCGCGCATCACGTAGGCATCGGGCGAGCCGACGAAGGCCACATAGAGATGGAACACCGACATCGCGACCGCCACCACGGTGATGGCGCGGCGCGTCAAGCTCGGGGGCAACTGCAGCATCATGGTGCGCACGATCCGTTCAGGCCGGCGCGGCGATGGCCCGCACCCGCTGGCTGGCGATGGCGGCCCGGGCGGCGCGGTGCGCCGACCCGGCCCGGTACATCACAGGACGCCGACTTCCTTGTAGTACTTCAGCGCCCCTTTGTGCAGCGGCACGCCGATGTCCTCGGCCATCATCTTCGGCGTGGTCTCGCCCATCGCCTTGGTGATGGCGATCAGGTCGGCCTTGTTCTCCACCATGCCCTTCAGCAGCTTGTAGACCACTTCGCCATCGAGATCGCAGCGCGCGATGACGTGCGTGGCGTAGCCGATGGTCGGCACATCGGCCGTCTGCTTGGGATAGCTGCCGGCCTTGATCGTCAGCTTGGTGTAGCCCGGATTCAGCTTGCGCATGGCCTGGAACTTGTCGTCGGCGATCGGGATGATCTTGACGTCGCGCGCCGAGGCCAGGTCCATGATGGCCGAGGCCGGCACCGTGGTGCCGAGGGTGAACAGCTGCGCGTTGTTGTCCTTCATCATCGACACCGCATCGGTGTACGACACATAGCTGACGCGGCTGGCATCCGCCGGCTTCAGGCCATAGACCTCGAGCGCCTGGTTGCTGATGAATTCGGCCGTGTTGCCCTTGGGCTGGAAGGCCAGCGACTTGCCCTTGACGTCGCCCAGCGAATTGATGCCCGAATCGGCATTGGCCACCACCTGGAAGTACTGCGGGTACAGCGTGGCCACGTTGCAGACGTTCTTCGTCGGCGTGTCGAAGGGCGCGCGGCCGGCCACGCCATCGACGGTGGAGATGGAGTTGCCGAAGCCGATGTCGGCCTTGCCGGCGTCCACTGCCTTGACATTGGCGATGCCGGCGCCGGGCAGCACCTGCACCTTCATGCCGGCCTTGTCGCCGATGTTGGCGATGGCCCCGCCCAGCGGGTACCAGCTGCCGCCTTGCGGTCCGGTCATCAGCTTGACCTGCTGCGCCATCGCGCCACCGGCGAAGGTGAGGCTGACGGCGATGAACAGGGTGCGGCGTTGGAAGCGTTTCAGCATGTGGGTCTCCAGGAAGAGTCGAGTCCGTCATCGTAGGCCGAAGGCGGACCCGGGCCCTATCGGCATTTACCCAAGGCGAACGGGGCCGGGAACGGCGGGTGAAGCATGCGCCGGTCGCGCTGGCGGCTGCCTGCCCGACGCTGCGGCTACACCCGAAGCAACCCGCGAAAGCCCCGGGCCGCGTAGTACGACTGCGCGCCGTTGTGATACACGAAGACCTTGCCGTAGCGCCGGTCGCAGAACAGCGCGCCGCCGAGCGCACGCAGCTCAGCGGGTGTCTGGATCCAGCTGGAGGTCTTGGCGTCGAATTCGCCCAAGGTCTGCAAGGCCCGGTACTGCTCTTCCGTCAGCAATTCGATGCCCATGGCGGCAGCGGTCTCGGCGGCGCTGCCCTGCGGCTTGTTCTCCTTGCGTGCGTCCAGAGCCTCACGGTCGTAGCACAGGCTCCTGCGGCCGGCCGGGCTCTCGGCGGAGCAATCGCAGATTTCGAACTGGCCCGTGCCCTTGTCTCGACCGACGACGTCCGGCTCGCCACCCGTGGTTTCCATCGCGAGCAGCGATCTCAGCGCATCCGCGTTCCCTTCGAGCCGGGCCTGCACGTCGGCCCATGCGATGCCCTTGTGCCGACGCGGGTTCTTGTCGAAGCGCGCCTTCAAGGCTTGAAGCAGCTGGTCGCGTTCTTGCGTCTTCATGATTCGCTCTACACGTCGCGCACCGCTGAAACGACGATGGCCTGGATCTTTCCGCTGACCTGGCCCATGCCGAAGCGCTGGCCGATGGCAGCGGTGGCGACGTCCGTCGCCTTGCCCAGCATCGATGCGTCGCGCGCTTCGATCTCGTTGCGCAGCGGCGTGCCCTGGCAATAAGCGATGGCGACGGGCCGAGGCGATTCGGCCGCGCTCTGCGCCGTGACGGTGTCGAAGGCATGGGCGCCCGTGAAGCCGCCTTGGGCCAGCGCGGCGGCGATCACCGCCGGGTCATGGTAGCCATGCGGCACCCTTGCCAGGAAGCGGGGAGGGTCGGTCGGGAACAGGCCCGCCATCGCCTGGGTCACGCAGTCGGCGAATTCGTTGTGCTCGATCCGATCCCAGACGTTGAACAGCAACGTCCCGCCCGGACGCAGCACCCGCCGTGCCTCGGCGAAAGCCGCTGCCTTGTCCGGGAAGAACATGACCCCGAACTGGCACACCACGGCATCGAAGGCGCCATCGCCGAAGGGCAGGCTCATCGCATCGGCCTGTCGCCAGGTCACCGATCGAGCGGTGCCGACGCTCTTGGCATGGTCGAGCATCGGCTGGTTCAGGTCGGTGGCCACGATGGAGACCGCGGCGGGCAACCGGTGCGCCATGTGACGCGTGACCGCGCCGGTTCCCGCAGCGATCTCCAGGACCGCCGCCGGTTGCAGCGAGGCCACCCGATGGGCCAGGTCCCTTGCATACGGGTCGAAGATCAGCGGCACCAGGTACTGCTCATACAACTGCGCAATGGATCCGGAGAAGACGCGATCGCCGTTGGAGGAGTTCATCGGGTGGATAGCGGCAGGGTTAGCGGAGCTTGGTACGCGCCAGGCGCTTGGCATTGGCGACGGCCTTGCGATGCACAGGGGACATGCCCTTGCTGAGCACGCCAAGTGCCGCGCCTTGCGCCTGGCTCACCAACTTCGCGGCAGCGGGCTTGCCCCAGCTCGCCGGTGACCAGGCCGTGCGAAGCATGGACAAGGCCAATGACTGATTGCCGAGGACGGCTTGAGTGGCCATGGCCTGCCAGGACTGCGCGAACGCCGTGTTCTTCTCCGCGACCATGCGCGCGAATTCCTTGCGGTCCCGCCCGGATGGCGTGGGGCCGGCCATCGCCATGCGGGTGACGCGGTGCGCGACCACCTGCGGTACGGCGAAGGCAAGTTCTGCAGCCTGGGTCACCACCGACTTGGTCTTGCGTGAGCGCGAGGGCATGAGCTTCCTTGGTTGTGTTGCGACTGTAACGTTCGGCGAGTTCGGTTGCCCTCAGGCGCCGCCCTTGTCCCGGGGCCAACGCATGGCTGGAATGCGAACGGTCCTGGTGGCAAGATGAACTTCGCGCAAGAAGTAGGTCAGGCCCACGACGAGCGCCAATGAGGAGCCGGCAAACAGGATACCGACCAGCAGACTCAGACTGACGGCCAGCAGCACATCGACGAAGAGGACCGTCACGACCAGGCACACCAAGAGCGCCGAGAAGGTTGTCGCAGTGATGGCGGCGCTGGCGAGATGGCGCCTGAGCTCGAGACTCTGCAGTTCCACGGTGATTTCTGCCTCCGGGCGTTCGCCCGCGTCGGCCTCGGTGATCTGCCGCCCTCGATCGATGATGCGCGCCAGGCGGCCCGTCATGACGTTCAAGGTTCCCGCGATGCCGGTGAGCAGGAAGACGGGCGCCAGCGCAAGCTGAATGGCGTGGCCAACGTCCCTTAGCGCAGAGGAGTCGATGAGCATGCTGAGTCGCGTGGAGATTGAGGTGAGCGGACGCAGAAGGCGGTCCGCGGCGACGACGGGTTGGGCGTCATCCGGCCTTCTGGCAAACCAGTTTGAGCCGAAGCTCGCAGCCGAGCGCAGTTGCATAGCGCCTGGGCGTAGCGAGCGATGATGCGTGCTTGCCCGCTGATTCGAGCCGCGACACCGCGCTCTTGGTCGTGCCAATGCGTTCGGCGACGGCGTCCTGCGTGAGGCCGGCCTGCGAACGCGCCTTGAGCATTTGCCCGGCCACTTGGTACTCTTCCGTGCGCCTCGCGACAGAGCGTGAATCCGACTTCGGCGGTCGATCCGTCGGCTTCCAGGAACAGGCCGATGTCTCCTATCAGGGAGCTCGAGGATGCCTCAGCGATTGCGAGCTGAATCCAGTCGCCGGCGCGCAGCCCATCCACATTGGTCATGTCCTCGACGAACTGCTTGGCCTCCTGCAGGCTCATGGGCGACCAGCCTTGGTAGATTGCGAGTTGCGGGTCGGAGCGGTAAGCATGGAAGCGCTCGAGATCGCTTTTCTGGAATCGCCGGAGCACTGTGCCCTCAGTAGCTACGGGAAGAAGAGAACCAAGGCGGTGCATTCGGGCGCCTGAAACGGAGCCAACCGGCCCGCGGAGGCGGGCTGGCTTGGCCCGGTTGGCAAGAATGTACCGTGTACCGTGTACCGCCGACCGGGCGACCTTGTTGCGCATCGTGCTGCGCACCGCGGGCGGCGTTGCTGCCCTGCGCGCTCACCCCAGACTCTGCCGCAGCAGCGGCGCGAACAGCGCCGCGATGCCCAGGAACGAGAAGAACCCGACCACGTCGGTGACGGTGGTCAGGATGATCGACGACGCCGTCGCCGGGTCTTGGCCGAAGCGGCGCAGCAGCACCGGCACCAGCGCGCCGGCCAGGCCTGCGGCGAACATCGAGATCACCATCGCCAGCACGATCACGCCCACCAGCGCCAGCGATCGGCTCCACACATACACCGCCAGCCCGGTGGTCGCGGCCACGGCCAAGCCGTTGATCAGCCCGGTCAGCGCTTCCTTGCCGACCACCTTGGGCCAATGGCGCAGGCTGATCTCGCGCAGCACCAGGCCGCGCATCGTCACCGCCAGCGCCTGCGCGCCGGCATTGCCCGATTGCCCCGCCACCACCGGCAGCAACACCGCCAGCGCGGTGAACTGCGCGATCGTGCTTTCGAACAAACCCACCACCGCCGCCGCCAGGAAGGCGGTGAGCAGGTTGATCTGCAGCCACGGCAGCCGTTTCCTGACGGCGAAGAGCGGCGACGACAGCGCGCGCTCGTCGGGGCTGGCGCCGACCATGGTCTGGATGTCCAGGCTGGTCTCTTCCTCCACCGCCGCCACCAACTCGGCCTGGCGGATGACGCCGATGAAGCGCCCGGCGACGTTGATCACCGGCAGCGCAGTGATCGGGTGCGTCTGCAATGTCTCGACCACGTCCTCGCGCGGGTCGAGGTCGCCCACCACGGCGACCACGCCGCGCGTGATGTCGGCCAGCGGCAGCTCGCGCGCGGCCAGCGCCAGGTCCTGCACCTCGACGCGGCCGGCCAGCCGGCCTTCGTCGTCGATGACGAACAGCTCGCGCAGGCCGCTGCGCTGGATCAGCCGCAGCCGCTCCAGCGCCTCGGCCACGCTCATGCCGGCGCGCAGCGGGCTGACGCGCGGGTCCATCAGCCGGCCGGCGCAATCGTCGGGATAGGCCAGCAGTTCGCGCAGTTCGAGCGCCACTTCCTTGTCCAGCCGCTGCAGCCAGGCTTCGCGCCCGGCGGGGTCGAACTGCGCCAGCACCGCCACGGCAGCGGCCGGCTCGGCTTCGGCCAGCAGGTGCAAGGCCACCGGCTCGGGCAGCAGTTCCAGCACGTTGCGCGCCACGTCGGTGGCCAGCGCCTGCCAGGCGCGGGAGATGGCGTGCGGCGGCTGCGGCGCCAACAGTTGCACCGCCTCGGCCGCGGGCATGGCTTCGAACAGCCGCGCCGCCTCGTGCGGAAAGTCGAGCAGGTAGCGCTGCGTCAGCGCGACGTCGGCGCTGAGAGGTGCCTCAACCTTCACCACGTGGCCCCGCATCGCCCGGCGCCGGCACGCGCGGCAGCAAGGCCAGGGCGGATTCGAGCAGGCCCGACAGCGTCTGCCAGTAGGCACGGGCGAACAGCGAGGGCAGGCTCGCATCGCCACCGCCTGCGCTCGCCGGTGCGGCGCGGCGCAGTGCGCGCGCCAGGGCGTCGCGTGTCATCACGCCGATCAACCGGTCACCCGGCTCGACCACCGGCAACAGCGAAGCGCGCTCCCACCCCGGGTGCTCGACACTGCCTGCCAACGGCGCATGGGCCGCCAGCACGGCGGGCGGCCGCTGCGCCAGCGTGGCCAGGGTCGCGGCCTCGGGCGCGGCAAGCAATTGCCCCAGGCTGACGCTGCCGGCAAAGCGCCGCTGGGCATCGGCGACGAACACGGTTTCATGCGCCAGCGGCGACTGGCGCAGCCGCTGCAACGCATCGCCGGCGCGGGTGTCGGTCGGCAGCATCACCACGTCGGGGTCGGCCCAGGCGCCGAGCGTGTCCTCGGCATAGCCAAGCAGCAGCGACGAGGCCAGCGCGGCCGTGGTCGGCAGCCCCTTGACCAGCTCGCGGCGGCGCGCCTCGCCCAGGTAGCGCAGCACGGCGACGATCGCCTGCGCGCCCAGCGGCGACAGCAGTTCGAGCGCGCGCTCGTCGTCCAGCGCGGCCACGCAGCGAGCCGCGCTTTGCGGCAGCATCGCCGCCAGCACCGCGGCGCCCAGCCGTGCCGGCACCCTGGCAAACAGCGCGGCCGCTTCGTCGGCCGGCAGCGCCTCGAGCACACGCGCCGCCTGCGCCGGATGCCCGCGCATGAAGGCCAGGCTCAGGCTTTGGCTGCCGCTTTCAGTCGCCATCGGTTCGCGCCAGCAGCACGATGGCCTGATCGTGGTACAGGCCGCCTGGCAGCAGCACGCGGCCCTCGGCGGTTTCCAGCACCAGCGACGTCACGCTGATGTCGACGATGCGCCCTTCATGCCCGGCCACGCGCACGCGCTGCCCCAATCGCAGCGCCTGGCGCAGATAGTGCGCACCGATCAGGTTGGCGACATAGGCGCGCGCGCCCAGGCTCACGGCCAGCGTGACGCCGCCGATGACCGTGCCCACCAGCACCGCGGCCAGGATGGCGATCCAGGTGACCTTCAGACCCATCTGGTCGGCACCGACCAGCAGTGCCAGGATCAAGGTCGCGCCCTGCGCCACGCGCGCCAGCGCGGCGCGCTGCAGCGGCGCCAGGCCGGTGGCGGTGGCCTGCACCAGCTCGGCGACGAAGCCGGACGCCAGGTAGCCCGCCACCACGATCAACAGCCCTGCGGCCAGCGCGGGCAGGTGGTCGAGCAGACGCGACAGCCACTGCGTGAAGGTCTGCAGCCCGAGCATGTGCGTGGCGGCGGTGAAGAAGAACAGCAGCACCACCCAGAAGACGATGTTGCCCATCAGCGCGGCCGACCGGCCGACGCGCCAGCGCGACGGCGAAGTGCCGCGCGACAGCAGCGAATCGATCAGCAAGGCGCCGCGGCGCGTGGCCACGCGCAGCAATCGCGCCAGCACCCAGCCGATGGCCAGCAGCGCCAGCGCGCCGAGCAGTTGCGGCAGCAGCGCCGCCAGACGATCGCCGAGACCGGCGCTCAACTGCCGCAGTGTGTCGCCGACGTTGCCCATCGGCCCATCCTAACCCGCAGGGGTGGACGCGAAGCTCAGGGTGCGCGCATGGCTTTCAGAATCTGCTGCGAGCCCGCCGCCAGCAAGCGCGCATCGGAAGCCACGGTGACGAAGCGGAATCCCTTGGCCGCACGTGCGCGCGCCACCTCGGGCAGGCCGTTGTGCACGCCGGCGGTCACGCCATGCGCCTGGGCGCGCGCGAGGATGTGCTCCATCGCCTGTGCCGCCTTCGGCTCGGGGTTGTCGAAATCGGGCTTGCAACCCAGCGCCAGCGACAGGTCGCTGGGGCCGATGTAGATCGCGTCCAGCCCTTCCACCGACAGGATCGCGTCCAGGTTGTCCAGCGCCTGCGCGGTCTCGATCATCGCGAAGGCGACGATGGTGGCGTTGGCATGCTGCGGGTAGTCGGGCCCGCCATACAGCGACGCGCGCACCGGGCCGAAGCTGCGCGAACCTTGCGGCGCATAGTGGGTGTAGGCGACCAGCTTCTGCGCGTCCTCGCGCGTGTTCACCATCGGGCAGATGACGGCGTAGGCGCCGGCGTCGAGCGCCTTCATGATGATGCCGGGTTCGAGCCAGGGCACGCGCACCACCGGCACCGTCGGCGTGGTGGAGATGGCCTGCAGCATCGTCACCATCGCGGCGTAGTCGATGACGCCGTGCTGCATGTCGATGGTCAGCGAATCCCAACCCTGATGCGCCATGACTTCGGCGGAAAAGCTGTTCGGCACCGCCAGCCAGCCGTTGACGGCCGGCTTGTCTTCCTGCCACAGCGTGCGCAGTCGGTTCTCTCTCATTTCGTGCTCCGGGTTCAGCGGACCAGGCAGGGCCGCTTGGGGTTGAAGGTCCAGTTCGGTATCAGGCATTGCATCGCGATGGCATCGTCGCGCGCGCCCAGGCCATGCTGCCGGTACAGCCGGTGCGCCTTGTCGACTTCGGCCATGTCGAGTTCGACGCCCAGCCCGGGGGTTGTCGGCACCTGGATCGTGCCGCCCTCGATGCGCAGCGGCGCAGTCGTCAGGCGCTGGCCGTCCTGCCAGATCCAGTGCGTGTCGATCGCCGTCACCTGGCCCGGCGCGGCCGCGGCGACCTGCGTGAACATCGCCAGCGACACGTCGAAGTGATTGTTCGAATGCGAGCCCCAGGTCAGCCCCCAGTCGCGGCAGGTCTGGGCCACGCGCACGCTGCCGGCCATGGTCCAGAAATGCGGATCGGCCAGCGGGATGTCGACGCTTTGCAGCGACAGCGCGTGGGTCAGCTGGCGCCAGTCGGTGGCGACCATGTTGGTGGCCGTGGGCAGGCCGGTGGCGCGGCGGAATTCGGCCATCACCTCGCGGCCGGAGAAGCCCTCCTCGGCGCCGCAGGGGTCTTCGGCATAGGCCAGCACGCCGCGCTGGTCGCGCATCAGGCGCACCGCGTCGCGCAGCGGCCAGGCGCCGTTCGGATCGAGCGTGATGCGCGCGTCGGGGAAGCGCGCATGCAGCGCGCGCACCGCTTCGACTTCGGCTTCGCCGGCGAGCACCCCGCCCTTCAGCTTGAAATCGGCGAAGCCGTAGCGCGCGTGCGCGGCCTCGGCCTGGCGCACGATGGCCTGCGCATCCAACGCCGCTTCGTGGCGCAGCCGGCTCCAGTCGTCGTCGGCATCGGGTTCGCTCGCATAGGGAAGATCGGTCTTGCCGCGGTCGCCGACGTAGAACAGATAACCCAGCACCGGCACCGCGCTGCGCTGCCGGCCTTCGCCGAGCAGCTCGCACACCGGTACGCCCAGGTGCTGCCCGAGCAGATCGAGCAGCGCGCTTTCCATGGCGGTGACCGCATGGATCGTGCTGCGCTGGTCGAAGGTCTGCTGGCCGCGCCCGCCGGCGTCGCGGCCGGCGAAGCGCTGCTGCATCTGCTGCAGCACCTGCCGCATCGCGCCCAGCGGTTGGCCGATGACCAGCGGCGCGGCGTCTTCCAGCGTCTGCCGAATGGCCTCGCCGCCCGGCACCTCGCCGACGCCGGTGTGGCCCGCACTGTCCTGCAGCAGCAGCAGGTTGCGCGTGAAGAAGGGCCCGTGCGCGCCGCTCAGATTCAGCAGCATGCCGTCGCGGCCCGCCACTGGAATGGCGCGCAAGGCCGTGACGCGCGGGCTCTCGCCGAGCGCTCCCGCACTCATGCGGCCGCCCCTCGCGCAGCCCGCAGGAGCGCTGCGCCCGGGCCGGAGTGATGGATTTCGCCGGGGTTCATGACATCAGTCATCGTACAACATGAGTTCGGATTTGAGCCATCGTGGCAAACCGGCTGGGGGCAGACTGGCCTTCACGCCGCTTCGCCCGCCGCGGCACGGCGGCGACGCTCGCGGCTATTGGCCAGGTGGGTGCGCATGGCCGCCCTTGCAGCGTCGCTGTCCTGGTTGCGGATGGCATCGTAGATGCTCTCGTGCTCGCTGTTCACGCGCCGCAGGTACAGGCTCTGCGCCTCGTCGACGCCGGCATCCGCACCCAGCCGCGCGCGCGGAATGATCATCGTGCCCAGGCTGGCCATCAGCTCGGCGAAATGCGCGTTCTGCGTGGCACGCGCAATCTCCAGGTGGAACTGGAAATCGGACCCGACGGCATCGCGGCCCGCGTCGACCGCGGCGCCGATGGCGTCGAGCGCGGCTCGCATCTGCTGCAAGTTGTCTGCGCGCCGCCGCTGAGCGGCCAGGCTCGCCGCCTCGGTCTCGATGCCGATGCGCAGCTCGAGCACCGCGATGACATCGCGCAGATGCGCAAACTGCTCGGGCGCGATGACAAACGGCGCCGCATCGCCCAGGCCCACGACGAAGGTGCCGACACCGTGGCGCGTGCGCACCAGCCCCGAGGCCTGCAGCTTGGAAATGGCTTCGCGCACGACCGTGCGGCTGACGCCGAATTCGGCCATCAGGTCGGCCTCGGTCGGCAATTTGTCGTCGGCTGCAAGGCGGCCCTCGCGGATGCGGTCGCCGAGCGCGTCGACGAGCTCCAGCGCCAGACTGCGTGGCCGCGCCCGCAGGCCTTCGATTGCCCTCATCGCTGCTCCGTGAAAACCCGAAATCGCCGCGGCTTGACACCGCGCATGGAAGACCGAACAATGACCATGTTGTACGACAACCTACAACAATCCGCAACCGCATCGACCCCTGTCCCGACGCCACCGGCCTGCCGCCATGCCCACCGCCCCACCCACTTCGCCGCGCTGGCGCCGCCTGTTGCTGACCGGCGCGGCCGGGGGCCTGGGTCGAGAACTGCGCGCCCGCCTGAAGGCCTGTTGCGACACGCTGCGCCTCAGCGACATCGTCGATCTCGGCCCGGCCGCGGCGGGCGAGGAGGTGGTGCAGGCGCCGCTGCAGGACGCGGCGGCGATGCTGCAGCTGCTGCAGGACGTCGATGCCGTGGTGCATCTCGGCGGCGTGTCGGTCGAGGGGCCTTTCGAGCCGATCCTGCAGGCCAACATCGTCGGCGCGCACAACCTGTACGAGGCGGCGCGGCAGCATGCCGTCAAGCGCATCGTCTTCGCCAGCTCGAACCATGTCACGGGCTTCTACCGCCAGGACGAGGTCATCGATGCGCGCGCGCCGATGCGTCCCGACGGCCACTATGGGCTGAGCAAGGCCTTTGGCGAAACCCTGGCGCAGTTCTACTTCGACCGCTACGGCCTGGAAACGGTGAGCCTGCGCATCGGCTCGAGCTTCGCCGAGCCGAAGGACCGGCGCATGCTCGCCACCTGGCTGAGCTTCGACGATCTGGAGCGCCTGGTGCTCGCCAGCCTGAGCGCGCCGGTGGTCGGCCACAGCGTGGTCTACGGCATGTCCGACAACCGCGGCACCTGGTGGGACAACACGCCCGCACGGCACATCGGCTTTCGCGCCCAGGACAGTTCCGAGCCCTGGCGTGCCGCGCTCGAGGCGCGCCAGCCGCACCTCGACATGCGCGATCCGGTCACGCTGCGCCAGGGCGGCGGCTTCGTCGCGCTCGGCCCCTATCCGCGCTGAGCCGAAGCTTCATCCCCAGCCACTGCCGATACAAGCCCGGGTCGACCGCCGACCCTTCACACCAGGAGACCGAGATGACATTTCGACGCAACCTACTGGCCAGCACCGCGCTGCTGGCCGCGCTGCACGGCCTGCCGATCGCGGCCGGCGCGCAGACCGTGCTGAAGGCCACCGACGTGCACCCGCCCGGCTATCCGAACGTGGTGGCGATCGAGAACCTGGGCAAGAAGCTCGAGGCCGCGACCAACGGCAAGTACAAGCTGCAGATGTTCCCCAGCGGCGTGCTCGGCGGCGAGAAGGAGATGGTCGAACAGGCGCAGGTCGGCGCGATCGCGATCGCGCGCATCTCGCTCGGCGTGCTCGGGCCGGTGGTGCCGGCGGTGAACGTGTTCAACATGCCGTTCGTGTTCCGCGACGAGGAGCACATGCGCAAGGTCATCGACGGCCCGATCGGCCAGGAGATCCTGGACGCCATCACCAACAGCCCGGCCAAGCTGGTGGCGCTGGGCTACATGGACAGCGGCGCGCGCAGCATCTACACGAAGAAGGCCGTGCGCAGCATGGAGGACCTGAAGGGCCAGAAGATCCGCATGATGGGCAACCCGCTGTTCGTCGACACCATGAACGCGATGGGCGGCAACGGCATCTCGATGGGCTTCACCGAACTGTTCAGCGCACTGCAGACCGGTGTCGTCGACGGCGCCGAGAACAACCCGCCGACGCTGTTCACCTCGAACCAGTACACCGCGGGCATCAAGTACTACACGCTGACGCGCCATCTGATCATTCCGGAAATCTTCGTCATGTCCAAGGTGGTGTGGGACAAGATGACGCCGGCCGAGCAGGCGCTGGTGAAGAAATTCTCCAAGGAAGCGCAGCTCGAGCAGCGCGCGCTGTGGGAGAAGAGCGTGGGCGAGTACACCGCCAAGCTCAAGTCCGCCGGCATCGAGTTCATCAGCATCGACACCAAGCCGTTCTATGAAGCGACCGCGCCGGTGCGTGCCAAGTACGGCGCGGACTATGTCGACCTGATGAAGCGCATCAACGACACCAAGTAAAAGAACGCCAAAGGCGCCGCGGGCACGGCGCCACGCCGTCCCGCCTGCAACATGCAAGAAGCCGTCTCGCGCTCGCTCGACCCGATCTACCGCATGTGCATCTGGGTGGCCGGATTGTCGGTCGCCGCGATGTCACTGATGATTCCGTGGGGCGTGTTCGCGCGCTACGTGCTGGGCACCGGCTCGCACTGGCCGGAGCCGATTTCCATCATGCTGATGGTGATCTTCACCTTCTTCGGCGGTGCCGCCGCCTACCGCGCCGGCGCCCACATCGCGGTGCAGATGTTCACCGCCAGCCTGCCAGCGCCCCTGCAGCGGCTGGCCGCCCTTCTGAGCGATGCGGTGATGCTGGCGGTGTGCGGCTTCATCGTCGTGTGGGGCACGCACCTGTGCATCCTGACCTGGGGCCAGACCATCGACACCCTGCCCTGGCTGCCGGTCGGCGCCACCTATGCCGCGCTGCCGCTGGGCAGCCTCTTCACCTCGCTCTTCGTGCTCGAGCGCATGTGCTTCGGCTCCATGGCCAGGCGAGCGCTGGTCACCATCGGCGAGCCCGGCGCCGACTTCGAGGAGGCCGCCTAGATGGATGCGCTGGTGCTGCTGGGCAGCTTCTTCGTGCTGATGATGCTGGGCGTGCCCGTGGCCTATGCGCTGGGCATGGCCTCGCTGATCGGCGCGCTGTGGATCGAGCTGCCGCTGGACGCGGTGATGATCCAGATCGCCAGCGGCGTGAACAAGTTTTCGCTGCTGGCGATCCCGTTCTTCGTGCTCGCCGGCGCGATCATGGCCGAAGGCGGCATGGCACGGCGGCTGGTCGACTTCGCCGGCGTGCTGGTCGGTTTCCTGCGCGGCGGGCTGTCGCTGGTGAACATCCTGGCATCGACCTTCTTCGGCGCCATCTCGGGCTCGTCGGTGGCCGACACGGCGTCGATCGGCTCGGTGCTGATACCGGAGATGGAACGCAAGGGCTACCCGCGCGAATTCGCCACCGCGGTCACGGTCAGCGGCTCGATCCAGGCGACGCTGATCCCGCCCAGCCACAACGCGGTGATCTATTCGCTGGCGGCCGGCGGCTCGGTGTCGATCGCGGCGCTGTTCGTCGCCGGCGTGCTGCCGGGCCTGCTGCTCGGCCTGACGCTGGCCACGCTGTGCCTGCTGATCGCGCGCAAGCGCCAGTTCCCGGTCGGCGAACGCATCAGCCTGAAGCGGGCGCTGCGCATCGCCGCCGATGCGCTGTGGGGGCTGATGACGATGTTCATCATCCTCGGCGGCATCCTGAGCGGCGTGTTCACGGCCACCGAGTCGG
Source organism: uncultured beta proteobacterium (assembly GCA_963837675.1). Classification (GTDB taxonomy): domain Bacteria; phylum Pseudomonadota; class Gammaproteobacteria; order Burkholderiales; family Burkholderiaceae_C; genus Rubrivivax. Next base: position 111,193 of record CAWIOH010000030.1, read on the forward strand.
CATCGATCGCCGTGCTGTGGGCCTTCTTCGTCACGATGTTCATCTACCGCGACTATCGCTGGCGCGACCTGCCGCGGCTGATGCATCGCACCGTCAAGACGGTGACCATCGTGATGATGCTGATCGGCTTTGCGGCGAGCTTCGGCTACCTGATGACGCTGATGCAGATACCGACCAAGGCCACCGCCTTCTTCGTCGGCGTGGCCGACAGCAAGGTCATGATCCTGCTGATGATCAACATCATGCTGCTGCTGCTGGGCACGCTGATGGACATGGCGCCGCTGATCCTGATCTGCACGCCGATCCTGCTGCCGGTGGTCAAGGCGCTGGGCGTCGACCCGGTGCACTTCGGCATGATCATGATCGTCAACCTGGGCATCGGCCTGGTGACGCCGCCGGTGGGCAGCGTGCTCTTCGTCGGCAGCGCGGTGTCCAAGCTGCCGATCGGCGTGGTCGCGCGGGCGCTGAAGCCCTTCTTCGTCGCACTGCTGATCGTGCTGGGCCTGGTGACCTACATTCCGGCGCTGTCGTTGTGGCTGCCGCGCGCCTTCGGCCTGTGAGACCGGCCATTCCGGCGCCGACCATCTTTCTCAGCTTCGCGCCGCGCCCGCGCGCGCTGTACTACGGCGACAAGGCGCTCGCCGCGCTGCGCCAGCTCGGCGAGGTGCGGCTCAATCAGCAGCACGAGCCGTTGTCGACGCGGGCACTGATCGACGCGGCGCGCGGCTGCCAGGTGATCGTCAGCGACCGCGCCGCGCCGGGCAGCGCCGAGCTGTTTGCCGCCAGCCCGCAGCTGGCAGTCTTCCTGCGCTGCGCCATGGACATCCGCAACGTCGCCGTGCCGGCGGCCAGCGCGGCCGGCGTGCTGGTCACGCATGCCAGCGCGGGGTTCATGACGGCGGTGGCCGAATGGGTGCTCGGCGCCATGCTCGACCTGAGCCGCGGCATCAGCCGCAGCGTGTGCGCCTACCGCAGCGGCACGCTGCCCGAGGTGGTGATGGGACGCGAGCTGCACGGCGCGACGCTCGGCATCATCGGCTACGGCCAGATCGGCCGGCGCCTGGCTGACATCGGCCTGGGCCTGGGCATGCGCGTGATCGCCAGCGATGCGCAGCCGCTGTCGGCGGCGCCCGGGGTGACGCAGCGCGCGCTCGAACAGCTGCTGGCCGAAGCCGACTTCGTCGTCTGCCTGGCCCCGGCGCTGCCCGAGACCGAGAACCTGATGAACGCGACGCGCTTCGCACAGATGAAGCCCGGCGCCTTCTTCATCAATGCATCGCGCGGCAACCTGGTCGATGAAGACGCGCTGCGCGAGGCGCTGAACGACGGCCGGCTGGCCGGGGCGGCGCTCGACGTCGGCCGCGCGCCCGACCAGATGCCCACGCCGGCGCTGGCGCGGCACCCGTGCGTCGTTGCCACGCCGCACATCGGCGGCCTGACGCCCCCGGCGGTCGAGCACCAGGCGCTGGAAACGGTGGCCCAGTTGCGCGAGCTGCTGCGCGGCGGCATGCCCGCCGGCGCGGTCAACGCCGCCCACGCGACGCGGCTGGCTGCGCTGCGCGCGGCCGCCTGAGCGGCGGGCATCGAATCGATGTCATCATGGCCGCGGCGCGCCAGGGCCGCAGCGTGGCGCCGGATTGATTCACATCGCGGGACGACGAACCAATGCAAGCCGATGACCCCGGCGTGGCCTTCACGCCCAACCTTCGCTACCCCGATCCGGCGATCGAGGTGCTCGACCCGGCCTTCCTGAAGCTGCGCCTGTTCAGCGCCAGCGTCGAGCGGCTGGCGACGGGCTTTCGCTGGGCCGAAGGGCCGCAGTGGTTTGGCGACGGACGCTACCTGCTGTTCAGCGACATCCCCAACAACCGCATCCTGCGCTGGGACGATGCCTCGGGCGCGACCAGCGTGTTCCGCGCGCCATCGAACAACGCCAACGGCCTGGCGCGCGACCGGCAGGGCCGCTTGCTGACCTGCGAACATTTGACGCGGCGCGTCACGCGCACCGAATACGACGGCAGCGTCACGGTGCTGGCCGATCGCTTCGAGGGCAGGCGCCTGAACTCGCCCAACGACATCGTCTGCGCGCGCGATGGCGGCGTCTGGTTCACCGACCCGTTGTTCGGCATCCTTTCGGCCTGGGAAGGCGAGCCGGCCGACAGCGAAACGCCGATGGCCGTCTATCGCATCGACCCGGCGAGCGGCGCGTTGCAGCGCAAGCTCGATGACCTCGCCGCGCCCAACGGCCTGGCCTTCTCGCCCGACGAGCGCAGGCTGTACGTGGTGGAAAGCCGCGCCGAGCCGCATCGCAAGATCTGGGCATACGACCATGCCACCGACGGCAGCCTGTCGAACAAGCAGCTGTTCGTCGATGCGCAAGGCCCTGGCGCGTACGACGGCATCGCCGTCGATGCCCTCGGCAACGTCTGGTGCGGCTTCGGCAGCAGCGGCGCGCCCGGTGCCGATGTCGCCGTGCTCGACGGCGTGCGCGTGTACGACGCGGCGGGCCGCGCCATCGGCCATGTGCATTTGCCCGAGCGCTGCGCCAACCTGTGTTTCGGCGGCGCCAAGAACAACCGCCTGTTCATGGCCAGCAGCCATTCGCTGTATGCGCTGTACGTGAACACGCGCGGTGCGGTCTGAGATGAATCCGGTGCTGATCCGCATGCACGACCGCGACAACGTCGCGATCGTGGGCAACGACGGCGGGCTTCCGGCCGGCACGCCCCTGCCCGATGGGCCGGTGTTGCGCGAGAAGGTGCCCCAGGCGCACAAGGTGGCGCTGGTCGATCTGCGGGCCGGTGCCGAGGTGCTGCGCTACGGCGTCAACATCGGCACCGCGAAGGCGCCGATTGCCGCCGGCAGCTGGGTGCATGAGCGCTTGCTCGACATGCCGGCCGCGCGCTCGCTCGACGGCCTGCCGATGGCCACCGTCGAGCCGGCGGTCCGGCCACCGCTCGAAGGCCACAGCTTCATGGGCTACCGCAACGCCGACGGCAGCGTCGGCACGCGCAACCTGCTGGCCATCAGCACGACGGTGCAGTGCGTCGCCGGCGTGCTGGATGTGGCGCTGCAGCGCATCCGCAGCGAGCTGCTGCCGAAGTACCCGAACGTCGATGGCGTGGTCGGCCTGGAGCACGCCTACGGCTGCGGCGTGGCCATCGACGCGCCGGGCGCCGAGATCCCGATCCGCACGCTGCGAAACATCGCGCTGAACCCGAATTTCGGCGGCGAGGTGATGCTGGTCAGCCTGGGCTGCGAGAAGCTGCAACCCGATCGCCTGCTGCCGCCGGGAACGATTCCGTTGGCCAGCGGCGTTCGCCTGCAGGACGAGCAGCACGTCGGTTTCACCTCGATGGTCGACCACATCCTGGCGACCGCCGAAAGCCACCTGCAGCGGCTGAACCAGCGCCGGCGCGAAAGCGTGCCCGCCAGCGAGCTGGTGGTCGGCGTGCAGTGCGGCGGCAGCGACGCCTTCAGCGGCGCCACCGCCAACCCGGCCGTGGGCTTCTGCACCGATCTGCTGGTGCGCGCCGGTGCCAGCGTGATGTTCAGCGAGAACACCGAGGTGCGCGATGGCATCGCCCAACTCACCGCGCGCGCGGCGACGCCTCAGGTGGCCGAGGCGCTGAAGCGCGAGATGGCCTGGACCGACGCCTATCTGGCGCGGGGCGGTGTCGATCGCAGCGCCAACACGACGCCGGGCAACAAGGCCGGCGGCTTGAGCAACATCGTCGAAAAGGCGATGGGCTCGATCGTCAAGTCGGGCAGCGCCCCGATCGTGGACGTGCTCACACCCGGCGACAAGCTGCGCCAGAAGGGCCTGACCTACGCCGCCACCCCGGCCAGCGACTTCATCTGCGGCACGCTGCAGCTGGCCGCCGGCATGAACCTGCATGTCTTCACCACCGGCCGCGGCACGCCTTATGGGCTGAACGCCGTGCCGGTGATCAAGGTGGCCACGCGCAGCGATCTGGCGCGGCGCTGGCACGACCTGATGGACGTGAACGCCGGGCGCATTGCCGACGGCCAGGCCAGCATCGAGGACGTGGGCTGGGAGCTGTTCCGGCTGATGCTCGACGTGGCCAGCGGGCGCAGGACCTGGGCCGAGCGTTGGCAGCTGCACAACGCGTTGGTGCTGTTCAATCCGGCGCCGGTGACCTGAGCCGTCGCGTCACGAGGCGCCTGGCGCAGCCCGCGACGGCGCGGCGGGGCGAATCGTTGCCGGCCGGCGAGCCGCCCGCGGCCTAGGGATGGCCGCAAGCCGTTTAGCGGTTCATCATTTTTCGGTGAGCATCAACGCCCTGCGGCGCACCTTGCGTCCGGATCTAGAGCAGCCCCGAGGCCCCACACGACCGGTCTTGGTCGAAGGTGCCGATATCGCCACGGGAGGACGGCCGATGAACCTCAACCGCCCGATGCACAAGGCTGCTTCGGCGAGCACCGCGCGCCGGCCGATGCGTGCCGGCAAGTGGCATGCAGCCGCCTTGGCAGCGATGGGCTGTGCTGCCCTGCCCGGCCAGGCCACGGTACTCGAATTCGACCAGATCAGGGTCGGCGGCAATGTCGTGCCGACGATCAGCGGCAACGGCCCGGAGCCGGACTACGGCGACAAGGTGACGGGGTCGCCGATGAACGTGTCCGGCGGCCAGTTCACTTACGGCCACGCCGGCGAGGGTTTCACGCCGAACATCGTGGCGGACTTCTTCGCCGGCAGTGCGACCGACCTTCTTCGTCCGCGCGTCACCTTGTGGCACGACTCGTATGGCGACCTCGTCAACGTCCTGATCGGCAACAACAGCTCGTTGTCGCTGAACGTGCGCTTGACTGCCGACCCGGGCTTCACCGTGCAGTTGCATCATTTCGACTTGGCGGGCTGGGTGAACACGGACTACGCCATCGCTGCGGTGCGGGTGTTCGACGGCGCTGGCGAACTGCTCTCACAATCCGGCGTGGACATCGAGGGTGACTTCTCCGGCCCGCGACACACCAGCTTCGACTTCGCCGCGCCGTTGAGTGCGGCGGTGCTTCAGATCCAGGTCGACTACGGCAACCTGCCCGGCGGTCAGCAGGACAACATCGGCATCGACAACATCCGTTTCGGCCAGAACCCGCCGCCCGCCGTACCCTGGCCGGCCACTTCGGTGCTGCTGCTGGCTGGACTGGGCTTGGTCGTGCGGCGCGTCAGGCGGTTACGCCTCAGGTGTCCGGCTCGTTGCGCGCCTGCCAGAGGTCGATCACCATCATCGCCAGGCCGATGAACCCGACGGCGATAGTTCCGAGCTGCGCAGCAGCGGCGGCACGCGCGCCGGCGCCTGGCGATAGGCCACCGCGCTGACTTCGCGGCCGCGCTCGATCTGCGCGCACAGGCTTGCCGACAGCTGGTCCTCGTCGCGCGCGTATTCCAGCTCGAACGAGCCGGCGATGTTGGCCTCCATCACCGTGCGATGCCAGTCGAGCGCATCGACGGCGCTCGGGCAGCGCGAACGGCGCGACGCGCTCGACCGGTTCGCCGAATGCCGCCTGCGCGTCCGGCGCCACCCGCGGCCGGAACGGCGTGGCCCCTCAGGCCAGGGGCGGCGGCAGCGGTGCATCGCTGACGGCGAAGCGCGTCAGCGGGTCGAGCGCGTCGTGGCCGGCCAGCATCTCGGCCAGCAGCGCCACGCCATCGAGCGTGCGGCCGAACACGCCGACCGCATCCAGGCGACGACTGGGTCAGCACGCCACTATGCGGGATCAGCCCGGCGCTGGGCTTGAAGCCGTAGAGGCCGCAGAACGAGGCCAGGCGGATGACCGAGCCGTTGGTCTGCGTGCCGATGGCCAGCGGCCATGCCGGCGGCCACCGCGGCGGCCGACCCGCTGGACGAGCCGCCCGGCGTGTGCCCCGGGTGGTGCGGATTGCGGGTCTTGCCGGGTGTGTAGGTGGCCAGTTCGGTGGTCACCGACTTGCCCATCAACAGCGCGCCGCCGCCTCGTCGATCACCATGCGGCGCATAGCCTCAGCCCACGACCGGAAGTTTCCCGGGGACCGCGCGTTGCCCGTCGCAGGCGCGAGCGGCCTAACATAGGGCTGGTCGCGAACGGTTTGCGGCGCGCCGCCCGAACACTGCCAAGGGAGAACATCGATGAGTCTGCAAGACAAGCTGGCCTGGATCACCGGCGGCGGCAGCGGCATCGGCCTGGCCGCTGCGGTGGAGCTGGCGCAGGCCGGTTGTCGCGTGGTCATTTCGGGACGCGATGCCGCCAAGCTGGACGCGGCCATCGCGCAGGCGCAGCCGCGAGGCGCGCCAGCCGGTTCGATCAGCGCCGCCCCGCTGGACGTCGCCGACCGCGATGCGGTCGCGCGCCTGGCGCAGGCGCTGCAGCAGCAGCACGGCACGGTCGACATCCTGGTGAACAGTGCCGGCGTGAACGTGCCGAAGCGCTATTGGGCACACACCGATGCGGCCAGCTTCGACCAGGTGGTAGCCATCAACCTGAACGGCGCGATGGCCTGCACGCTGGCGGTGCTACCCGGCATGCGGGCGCGACGCGCAGGTACGGTGATCAACGTCGCGTCCTTCGCCGGCTGGCACTACGGCTACCTCACCGGGCCGGCCTACACCGCGTCGAAGGCCGCGCTGATGGCGCTGACGCATTCCTTCAACATCGAGGAGTGCGTGCACGGCCTGCGCGCCACCTCGCTGTGCCCGGGTGAGGTGGCCACGCCGATCCTGGCCAAGCGCCCGGTGCCGCCAAGCGACGCGGACAAGGCGCGCATGCTGCAGGAAGCCGACATGGGCCGCACCATCCGCTTCATCGCCGAGATGCCGGCGCATGTGTGCATCAACGAACTGGTGATCTCGCCGGTGCACAACCGCATCTACCTCGGCGGCGCCGAGCTGCAACGCAAGATTTGAGGGCAACCCGATGAGCTACACCCTGACGGGCTTCGAGGGCAAGGTGGCGGTGGTCACCGGCGCGGGGCGCATGCGCAGCATCGGCCGGCCGATCGCGGTGGAACTGGCGCGCGCGGGGTGCGACGTGGTGCTCACCGGCTCCGGCCGTTCGCCCGAGACCTTTCCCGCGGACGAAAAAGCCGCCGGCTGGCGCGACACCGCCTCGGTGGCCGACGAGGTGCGTGCGCTCGGCCGCAAGGCCATGACCGTGGTCTCCGACGTGCGCGATGCGCAGGCGGTGGAAGCGCTGGCGGCGCAGGTGCGCGCCGAATTCGGCCGTGTCGATTTCGTCATCAACAACGCCGGCTCGACGCGCGGCGGCGACCGCATCCCGGCCACCGAACTGCCGCTGGAGCAATGGCACCGCGTCATCGGCACCAACCTGGACGGCACCTTCTTCATGTCGCGCTGCTTCGCGCGCCTCATGAGCGAGCTGGGCCACGGCGGCGTGATCCTCAACATCTCGTCGATCGCCGGGCGCATGTTGATGCCCAACACCGCCGCCTACGGCACCTCGAAGGCGGCGATCGATGCGCTGACCACGGTGCTGGCCGGCGAACTGGGCGCCAAGGGCATCCGCGTCAATTCGGTGGCGCCGGGCATGATCGACACCAGCCGCATGGACGACGTTCCGCGTGGCGAGGTGTGGCAGAACATCGTGCGCAACAACATCCCGCTGGGGCGCGCCGGCACCGGCGCCGACATCGCGCACATGGTGGTGTTCCTGTGCAGCGAGCAGGCCGCCTGGATCACCGGACAGACGATCTATGTCGACGGCGGCCACGGCCACGCGGTGCGCCGCTGAGGGTTCGCCGCAGGCGGCCGCGCGGCCGGCCTTCTCCTATACTGAATCCGCGCTGCAGCCCGCGCCCGAGGATCGCACCGTGCACATCGAAACGCGCCACCTTGCCGACACGATCGTCGTCGCACCCGCCGGTCGCATCGACCACCGCAGCGCGTCCGAATTCGAGGCCGCCTTGACGCCGCTGCTGGCTCGGGCAGGCACGGGCACCGATGCTGGCGTCGGCGCGTTGGTGCTCGATTTTTCCGCCGTCGAATACATCAGCAGCGTCGGCCTGCGCGTGCTGATGATCGCCGCCAGGCAGATGCGTGCGGCGCAGGCCAAGCTGTCGGTGGCGGCGCTGCAGAGCGTGGTCGCCGAAATCTTCAGCATCAGCCGCTTCGACAAGGTGCTGGTGGTGTGTGCCACGCTGGAGGACGCGTTGTCGCAAAGCTCCGACGCCGCCCTGGCCGCCTACCGCGCCGAACGCAGCCCGCCGGCATCATGAAGGGCGTGCGCTTCTGGGGCACGCGCGGCTCGTTGCCGGTGGCGCTGACCACCCCGGGGCTGCGCCAGAAGCTGCATGCGGTGCTGCGAGAAGCGCGCGGCAAGTCGCTCGACAGCGACGCCGACATTCACGGCTTCCTGGCCGCCCTGCCCTTTGCCACCAGCGGCACCTACGGCGGCCACAGCGCATGCGTGCAGATCGAAACCGGCGGCAGCGACTATCTGGTGTGCGACATGGGCAGCGGCCTGCGGCCCTTCGGCCAGGCCGCGATGGCGCAGCGCGCCGGCAAGGCGCAGACCTTCCACATCTTCATGTCCCACCTGCACTGGGACCACATCATGGGCCTGCCGTTCTTCGTGCCGGCCTTCATCCCGGGCAACCGCGTCGTCATCTACGGCAGCCACCGCGACATCGCAGCGGCCTTGCACCGCCAGCAGGAGCCGCCGTCGTTTCCGGTCGGCTTCGACCTCATCTTCGAGGACCGCATCCAGTTCGTGCCGCTCGAGCCCGGCGTGCGCCACGAGGTGGCTGGCGTCGGCGTGACGACGATGCTGCAACGCCATACCGGCGATTCCTATGGCTACCGTTTCGACGCAGGCGGCAAGGTGCTGGTGTATTCCACCGATTCCGAACACCCGCTGGCCGACCCGGCGCACACCGAGCGCTTCGTCAACTTCTTCAAGGACGCCGACCTGGTGATCTTCGACGCCATGTATTCGCTGGCCGACGCCATCTCGGTCAAGGCCGACTGGGGCCATTCCAGCAACGTCGTCGGCGTCGAGTTGTGCCAGCTGGCCGGCGCCAAGCACCTGTGCATGACCCACCACGAACCGGTGTTCGACGACGCCGCCATCGACGCCATGCTGGCCGAAACCCGGCGCCTGGAAGTCATCACGCGCAGCGGCGCGGCGCTGCGCATCAGCGCGGCCTACGATGGGCTGGACATCGAACTGTGACTGCAGCCGGTGCGCCGGAGCCGCCCGCCGGCCGCCATGGCCGCATCCGCCTGATCGGCGCGGCGCTGCTGCTGGCGCTGGCGCTGCTGCTGCTGCTCGAAATGCCATGGATCGAGCGACTTCAGGGCGCCTGGTTCGACGCGCACCAGGCGCTGTGGCCGCGCACGGTGAGCAGCTTGCCGGTGACCATCGTCGCCATCGACGAGAAGAGCCTGGACGCACTCGGCCGCTGGCCCTGGCCGCGCAACCAGCTGGCGCAGCTGGTGCGCGCCATCCAGCGCGGCGCGCCGGCGGCGATCGGCATCAACATCCTGATGTCCGAACCCGATGCGCTGTCGCCCGAGCGGCTGCTGGCGCAGACCCGGATCGAAGATCCCGGATTGCTCGAGATGCTGCGCGCCCTGCCGACACACGATGCACAACTGGCCAGTGCCATGGCGGCGGCGCCGACGGTGCTGATCATCGCCGGCACGCTGGAGCCGACGCACCAGCCGCTGCGCGCGGCGCCGGTGATGGTGCAATCGTCGCGCCCCGGCGCCGACAGCGCCCCGGCCGTGCCGCTGTACGCCGGCGCGCTGAGCAGCATCGCCGAGCTGGACAGCCAGGCCGACGGCTGGGGGCTGGTGTCGGTGGAGCCGTCGCGGGGCGTCATCCGCCGCATGCCGTTGGTGGCCAGCATCGACGGCACGCTGCTGCCCGCGCTGGCGGTGGAAATGCTGCGCGTGGCGCAGGGCGCGCCATCGCTGCGGCTGAACACCCGTGGTGAGGCGATCGACAACGTCAGCGTCGGGCGCATCAGCGTGCCGACCGAAGCCGACGGCGCGGTGCGGGTGTACTTCTCGCCGCACCTGGCGTCGCGCTTCGTCTCGGCGTCGGACCTGCTCGACGGCCGCTTCGATGCCAGCCAGCTGCGCGGCCGGCTGGTGTTGATCGGCCTGACCGGCGTGGGCCTGCAGGAGTTCCAGAACACGCCGATCGGCGAACGCATGTCGGGCAGCGAGATCCAGGCCCAGTTGCTGGAGAACCTGGTCGACGGCAGTGCGCTGCGTCGCCCGCGTTGGGCGGTCTGGCTGGAAGCCGCGACGCTGCTGCTGCTCGGCGGCGTGCTGCTGTGGACGGTGCCGCGCTGGCGCACGCATCACGCCGCGCTGCTGCTGCTGGCGTGCCTGGCGCTGCCGGTGCTGCTGGGGCTGGCCGCCTTCCGCTCGCAGCATCTGCTGTTCGACGCCGCCACGCCGGCCTTGAGCCTGCTGCTGTTCTTCGGCCTGCTGCTGGCGCTGTCGCTGGCCGAGACCTCGCAGCAATCGCGCACGCTGGAACGGCTGGTGCAGTCGCAACGCCTGGATTCGGCACGCCTGTCGGGCGAACTGCAGGCAGCACAGCGCGTGCAGACCGCGATGTTGCCCAGCGCCGAGTTGCTGCACGGCGATGCGCGCATCGATCTGCACGCCACGCTGCAGCCCGCGCGCGAGGTCGGTGGCGACCTGTACGACTATTTCCTGCTCGACCCGCAACGGCTGTTCCTGCTGATCGGCGATGTCGCCGGCAAGGGGCTGTCGGCGTCGATCTTCATGGCCGTGAGCAAGGCGCTGTACAAGAGCGCGATGCTGCGCACGCCCGATGCCGACATCGGCGCGATCATGCGCGTGGCCAACGCCGAGGTATCGCGCGACAACCCCGGCAGCCTGTTCGTCACCGCCTTCGCGGCCATCCTCGACCTGGACAGCGGCGAATTGGCGTACTGCAACGCCGGACACGACAACCCCTACCGGCTGCACCCTGCCTTCGCCGCGCCGCTACGCATCGAAGACGGCGACGGCCCGCCGTTGTGCGCCGTGGCCGACTACGACTACCAGGCAGCGCACTGCCGGCTGCGGCGCGGCGAGCTGCTGTGCCTGATCACCGACGGTGTCACCGAGGCGCTGGCCCCGGCCGGCGAGCTCTACGGCAACCAGCGGCTGCAGCAGCATCTGCTGGCGCTGCAACAAGGCGGTGCCGCGCCGAAACAACTGGTCGACGCCTTGCAGGCCGACGTGCTGCAGTTCGCCGCCGGCGCCGAGGCGGCGGACGACCTGACGATCCTGGCGCTGCGCTGGAACGGGCCGCCGGAGGCTGCGACGTGAAGCCTGGCCTAGCGCACCAGAATCTCGACGCGCCGGTTGCGCGGCTCGGCCACGTTGTCGGCCGTGACCACGATCAACTCGCGTTTGCCGCGCCCGGCGATGACGATGTTCTGCGCCGCAATGCCGCGCGCCACCAGCGCCTTGCGCACGACCTCGGCGCGTTGCCGCGACAGGTTGTCGTTGAAGGCGTCGTTGCCCACCGAGTCGGTGTGGCCGATGACCAGCAGGTCGGGCACCGGACGCTTGGCGATCTCGGCGAAGACGCCTTCGAAATCGCGCTTCGAGTCGTCGGTGAACTCGTCCTTGCCCTCGATGAAATACAGCGTGAACGATGCCGGCGCCAGCGGGCGCGCGTCCAGTGCCGTGCCGTATTGCGACCGCACCTGCTCGGCGCTGGAGGTGGCGGGCTTCGGCCCGGCGCTGGTCAACTGTGCGGCGGCATAGGGCTTGTCGAGCAGCAGTTCACCACCGTCTTGCCTGACCGATACGGCGGTGGACCTGCCGGCGGCATCGGGCAAGAGCACCACCTGGCCCTGCGGCGTGGCACAGCCGCCGCACGCGAGGCTCAAAGAGAGCGCGGCCAGCGCCAGCGCCGCCAGGCCGCGCCAGCGGCTATTCACCGGCCGACACCACGAAGTCGGTGCCGCGCACACCGAGCTGCGCCGACGGCGTGCGCACCGTCATCGCCTGGGGCGACTGTTTGGCGATGCGCCCCGACATCACCGCCAGCGTGCCGCGTTGCAGCTGCGCGTCGAAGCGCCCCTGGCTGGTGGCGGCGTCGAAGTCGAAGCGCTCCAGCGACAGGATGCTGTTCGGCCCGGCCGAAAGCAGGGAGTTGTCGCGCATGGTGATGCCCACCGCGCCATCGGCACCGGTCTTGAGCGTGTCCGCCGCCTCCAGCCGCAGCCCGACCTCGCCGGGCAGCGACTGGCCTGCGCGCTCGACGCTGACCTGGCCCTTGCTGGTCTTGATCTGGCCGATGTCGGCCACGGCCGGCAGGGCCGCAGCCGCCAGCAGCAGCGCCAGGGCACGGCGAAATACGGTCGGCAGCTTCATCGGGATCTCCGCTGGGATGTCGGCGCACGGCCGTTGCCGGCGCAGCCCGCAGCTTAACTGCTGCCGCCGAGGCCGCCGGTGAGCACCATCGAGCAACGCGTGCAGGCGCGCATGGACGATCTGGACACGCTGCTGGCTGCCAGCGACGCCTTCTGCACCCGCCACGGCGTGGCCCGCAGCGACGCCCTGCGGCTGGCGCTGGTGCTGGAAGAGCTGTTCACCAACACCGTGAAGCACGGCCATGGCGGCGATTGCGATGCGCCGGTCTGCATCCACTTGCGGGCCGAGGCAAGCCACGTGCGGCTGCAGTACGTCGACAGTGCACCACCCTTCGACCCGCGGGAGCGGATCGAACAGGCGGCCCGGCAACTGGCCCAGCCGGCCGAGCAACGGGCCCCGGGCGGTGCGGGCTTGCTGCTGGTGGCCGAATTGGCATCGGCGCTGCGCTATGCGTTCGAGCAGGGGCACAACCGGCTGTGGATCGACCTGGCGCGGCGAGACTGATGCCGCAGCGTTGCGCCGCCTCAAACCAGACGCTTGGCCACTTCTTCGAGCATGACCTCGGTGGCGCCGCCGCCAATGGCCTGCACGCGCGCATCGCGCGCCATGCGTTCGATCGGCGAGCCGCGCATGTAACCCGCGCCGCCGTGGAACTGCACGCAGTCGTACATGACCTCGTTGACCAGCGTACCGCACAGCGCCTTGACCATCGACACCTCGCGCACCACTTGCTGGCCGCGCGCATCGCGCCAGGCGGTGTCGTAAACCAGCGCCCTGGCCGCTTCCACCTGCGCGGCGCGCATCGCCAGCCGCTGGCGGATCACCTGCTTGTCCCACAGCGCTGCGCCGAAGGCCTGGCGCTGGGTCACCCAGTCCAGCGTCAGCTCGATCGCCTTCGACGCTTCACCGACGGCCATGGCACCGAGCACGATGCGTTCATTCTGCAGGTTGCGCATCAGCGCATAGAAACCCTTGTGCTCTTCGCCCAGCAGTTGCCGCGCCGGGATGCGGCAGTCCTCGAACACCAGCTCGGCGGTGTCGCTGCTGAGCCAGCCGTGTTTGTGCAACGGCCGCGCGACCTTGAATCCGGGCGTGCCCCTGTCCACGATGAACATCGACATCTGCCGGTTGCGCCCCGGCGCGCCGGTCTTGGCGGCGACGACATGGACATCGGCGAACACGCCGTTGGTGATGTACATCTTCGTGCCGTTCAGCACCCAGCCATCGCCGTCGCGCCGCGCGCTGCAGCGCATGCCCGCCAGGTCGGAGCCGGCGTCGGCCTCGGTCATCGCCACGGCGGCGATCCTGCGGCCGGCGATCAGGTCGGGCATGTAGCGATCCAGCTGCTCGGCATTGCCGGCGTGAAACAGGTGCGGGCTGGCCATGTCGGTGTGCACCAGCACGGTGATGGCGAAGCCGCCGTAGCTGCTGCGGCCCAGCTCTTCGGCCAGCACCACCGTGGCCAGCGTGTCCATCTCCGAGCCGCCGTGCGCGGCGGCATAGCGCACGCCGAGCAGCCCCAGCGCGCCCATCTCGCGCAGGATGTCGCGCGGCACGCAGCCGGCCTGCTCCCAGGCGTCGGCCTGCGGGCACACGCGCTCGGCAACGAAGCGGCGCACCGTGTCGCGCAGCTGCCGATGCTCGGTGCCAAAGAACGGCGAAGCCATGTCGATCATGCTGCCCTGCATCGTAGCCGGCCCGTCTCGCGCACGGGCGGGACGGAACCCTACAACACCAGCAGCGCGCGGAAGTCGTTGACGTTGGTGAAGGTCGGTCCGGGAACGACCAGGTCGCCCAGTGGCTTGAAGAAGTTGTAGGCGTCGTTGCGGTCGAGGAACTCGGCCGCCTTCAGCCCTTGCGCGACGGCGCGCTGCAGCGTGTCGGGCGTGACGATGGCTCCGGCGTTGTCCTCGATGCCATCGATGCCGTCGGTGTCGGCGGCCAGCACGTACACGCCCGGCTGGCCTTGCAGCGCGATCGCGCAGCCGAGCAGGAATTCCGTGGCGCGCCCGCCGCGGCCGCCCTTGCCGCGCACGGTCACTGTCGTCTCGCCGCCGGACAGGATCACGCACGGTCTGGCAAAGGGTTGACCGCGCCGCGCCACCGCGCGTGCCAGCGCGGCGTGCACCTTGCCGACCTCGCGCGATTCACCTTCCATGTCGTCGCCGAGGATGTGCGCATCGATGCCGGCTTCGCGCGCCAGCGCCGCCGCGGCTTCGAGGCTCTGTTGCGGCGTGGCGATCAGTTGCACCGCATGGCCGGCGAAACGCGCATCGCCGGGCTTCGGTGTTTCGAAGGCGCCGCTTTCCAGCCCCTGGCGGGCCGCCGTCGGGATGTCGATGGCATAGCGCTGCAAGATGCGCATGGCATCGGCGCAGCTGCTCGAATCCGGCACCGTCGGGCCGCTGCCGATGACCTCGGGCGCGTCGCCGGGCACGTCGCTGATCAGCAGCGTCACCACCCTGGCCGGCGCACAGCGCGCCGCCAGCCGCCCGCCCTTGATGGCCGACAGGTGCTTGCGCACGCAGTTCATCTCGTCGATGGCCGCGCCGCTGTTGAGCAAGGCCTTGTTGATCGCGCGCTTGTCGTCCAGCGTCAGGCCTTCGGCGGGCAGCGACAGCAGCGCCGACGCGCCGCCGCTGATCAGGCACAGCACCAGGTCGTCCGCCGTCAGCCCCTGCGCCAGATCGTAGATGCGCCGCGCGGCGCGTTCGCCGGCGGCGTCGGGCACCGGATGGGCGGCTTCGATCACTTCGATGCGGCCCGGGTTGTTCTTGTAGTCCGGCGGCACATGGTCGTAGCGCGTCACCACCAGCCCCGACAGCGGCGCTGCCTGCGGCCACAGCGCATCGACCGCCGCCGCCATCGCGCCGCCGGCCTTGCCCGCGCCCAGCACCAGCGTGCGCCCCCCGGCGGCGCAGGAAGGAAGCGCGCGGTGTTGTCGGCCGGCAGAGCGCGCCGCACGGCGGCGTCGTACAAAGCGCGCAGCAACGCGCGCGGCTCGGTGGCACCCCTCATGCGGGAAGGCTCGACGTCGCAGCCCCGGCCCCGCCCGCGTGCCGCGACGCGCTTCGGCGCGCCACGGCGCCGAGTGCCGCCAGGCCGCCCAGCAGCAGCATCCAGCTTCGCGGCTCGGGCACCGAGCTGACGAGAAAATCGACATGGCCGACGCTGGCGCTCGAATTCACGAACAGATCGCTGCTGACACCGTCGACAGTGAAGGCGAAGTTCACGCCGAAGGGCGTGTTGCGCGCGACGAAAGCCGCCGTCGAGCCGCTGGGCAGCGGGCCCGAGGAGAACACGCCGAGCGACAGCGCCAGGCCGCCACTTGCGCCCGCTGCGGCGATCGACTCGCTGTAGGTCAGCGTCGCGCTGTCGGTGGGGTTGGCGTAGCTGCCGAGCGCCAGCATCTGCACGGACAGCGCACCGAACCCGGCCTTGGGCAGCAGCATGAAGGTCTGCGCATCGCTGGCCGATGCGCTGCTCAGCGCCGAGCCGCCCACCTCGACCAATCCGCCAGGCACGATGGTGGTCGTGCTCGAATCGAAGAACACCTCTTGCGGACGCAGCGAATAGCGCACCCGATCGGGTGCGACGATGGAAAACCCGCCGAGCTGTTCGTAGAAGGGCTCGAGCGCCATCGTGTCGGGGTTGTAGGTTTCCCCGGTCTGGAAGATGAAGCCGGCGTTGTCGTAGCTGAGATCGAACTGCGTGCCGACGAGCGTGATCGTCGCGGCATGCGCCGGCAGCGCCAGCACGCCGACGAGGCTCATTGCAAGGACCGTGCGGGCCGGGAAATCGAACTGGCGAAACATCGTGGGTCTCCTGGGTGGCAAGGACGGCGCGCCAATCTACACGCCTTCCGCGCGTTCAACGCAGCCCTGCGACGCCGCCCCCTAACTTGGCGATGCGGTGGCGCCAGCGCGACTCAAGCCTGCGCAATCTCGTGATTCGCCATCAGCTCCAGCGCGCGCACCAGCGCCGAATGATCCAGCTCCTGCATGCCGTTGGCGGCACAGGCCTGCATCAGTTGCGCGGCGCCGGCGGTCTGCGGCAGCGCCACGCCGAGGGCGCGCGCGCCGGCCAGCGCCAGGCTCAGATCCTTCTGGTGCAAGCCGATGCGAAAGCCCGGATTGAAGGTGCGCTTGATCATGCGCTCGCCATGCACTTCCAGGATGCGCGAGCTGGCAAAACCACCCATCAAGGCCTGGCGCACCTTGGCCGGATCGGCGCCCGCCTTGCTGGCGAAGACCAGCGCCTCGCTCACCGCCGCGATGTTCAGCGCGACGATGATCTGGTTGGCCACCTTGGTGGTCTGGCCGTCGCCGTTGCCGCCGACCAGCGTGATGTTCTTGCCCATCAGCTCGAACAGCGGCTTGATCTCGTCGAACGCGGCCTGCGGCCCACCGACCATGATGGTCAGCGACGCCGCCTTGGCGCCGACTTCGCCACCCGACACCGGTGCATCGAGGTAGTCGCAACCCAGCTCGTTGATCTTCCTGGCGAAGGCCTTGGTTTCGATCGGCGAGATCGAACTCATGTCCACCACGGTCTTGCCCTTGCTCAAGCCGGCAGCGACACCGTCCTTGCCGAACAGCACCGCCTCGACATCGGGCGTATCGGGCACCATCGTGAAGACGATGTCGGCCTTCTCGGCCACTTCCCTGGCGCTGGCACAGCGCGTGGCGCCGCTGGCCGCCACCTGCGCATTCAGCTTGCTGCGCGTGTGCACGAACAGCGCATGCCCGCCCTTGGCCAGGTTGATGGCCATCGGCGCGCCCATGATGCCCAGGCCGATGAAGCCGAGTTTGCGTGAAGCCATGTCTTGAGGTCCTTGGTTGTCAGTTCAGCAGCCGTTGCATCCAGCCCAGGCCGGCTTCGGTGACGGCGGCGGGCTTGTATTCGCAGCCGATCCAGCCCTTGTAGCCGATGCGGTCGAGGTGCGCGAACAGGAAGGCGTAGTTGATCTCGCCGGTGCCCGGTTCGTTGCGTCCCGGATTGTCGGCCAGCTGGATGTGGCCGATGCGCGCCAGCTGCTTGCTCATCGTGTTGGCCAGCTCGCCTTCCATGCGCTGCGCATGGTAGATGTCGTATTGCAGGTAGGCATTGTCGGCACCCACCTCGTCCAGGATCGACAGCGCCTGCGCCGTGGTGTTGAGATAGAAGCCGGGAATGTCGAAGTGGTTGATCGGCTCGGTCAGCAGGTTCAGCCGGGCTTTGCTCAACTCCGCCGCGGCATAGCGCAGGTTGGAAACGAAGGTGCTGCGCAGCGTGGCGGCATCGACACCGGCGGGCGCCTTGCCGGCCAGGCAGTTCAGGTGCGGCACGCCCAAGGCCGTGCCGTACTCGATGCCGAGCGCCACGCTGTCACGGAACGCCGCCACCCGCTCGGGGTGGCATGCCAGGCCGCGGTCGCCAGCCTCCCAGTCGCCGGCCGGCAGGTTGTGCAGCACCAGTTGCAGGCCATTCGCCTTCAGCCGCGCCTGCAACTCGGCCTTGTCGTAGGCGTAGGGGAAGAGGAATTCCACGGCCTTGAAGCCGGCCTTGGCGGCGGCCTCGAAGCGGTCGAGGAAGGGATGCTCGTTGAACAGCATCGTCAGGTTGGCGGCAAGTTTCGGCATCGGGGTGTCCTTGTGCTTCAATCCAGCAGGCCGATCGCCGTGGGTGCATCGGCGATGCTGGTGGCCAGCTCTTCGAACTCGTTGATGGCATCGATCTCGGTGCCCATCGAGATGTTGGTCACGCGCTCGAGCATCACTTCGATCACCACCGGCACCTGGAACTCGCTCATCCAGGCATTGGCCTGCTTGATGGCCGGGGCGATTTCTTCCTGCCTGTGCACGCGCACGAACTTGCAGCCCAGGCCCTCGACCACGCGCTGATGGTCCACGCCATAGCCTTCCAACTGCGGCGCGTTGATGTTGTCGAAGCCGAGCTGCACACAATAGTCCATGCTGAAGCCGCGCTGGCTCTGCCGGATCAGCCCGAGGTAGCTGTTGTTGACCACCATGTGAATGTAGGGCAGCTTGAACTGCGCGCCCACTGCCAGCTCTTCGATCATGAACTGGAAATCGTAGTCGCCCGACAGCGCAACGATGGGGCGTTGCGGGTCGGCCGCACGCACGCCCAGCGCGGCCGGGATGGTCCAGCCCAGCGGGCCGGCCTGGCCGCAGTTGATCCACTGCCGCGCGCCGAAGACATGCAGGAACTGCGCGCCGGCGATCTGGCTCAGGCCGATGGTCGAGACATAGGTGGTGTCGCGCGGGAAGTTGTTGTTCATGCACTGATAGACGCGCTGCGGCTTCATCGGCACGGCTTCGTAGTTGGTCTTGCGCAGCATGGTGCGCTTGCGCTCGCGGCATTGTTCGACCCACTCGCCGCGGTCCTTCAGTTGGCCCGCTGACTTCATCTCGCCGGCCACCTGCACGAACAATTGCAGCGCCGCCTTGGCGTCGGACACGATGCCCAGATCGGGCGTGAAGACGCGCCCGATCTGCGTCGGCTCGATATCGACGTGCACGAACGTGCGGCCCTTGCAGTACACCTCGGTCGAGCCGGTGTGACGGTTGGCCCAGCGGTTGCCGATGCCGAGCACGAAGTCGGATGCCAGCATCGTCGCATTGCCATAGCGGTGCGAGGTCTGCAGCCCGCACATGCCGGCCATCAGCCGGTGATCGTCGGGGATGCTGCCCCAGCCCATCAGCGTGGGGATCACCGGCACGTCGAGAATCTCGGCCAACTGCACCAGCAGATCGCTGGCATCGGCGTTGATGACACCGCCCCCGGCGACGATCAACGGCCGCTGGCTGGCCTGCAGCATCGCCATCGCCTTTTCGACCTGCTTGCGCGTGGCCGCCGGCTTGTAGGCCGGCAGCGGCTCGTAGGTGTCGATGTCGAACTCGATCTCGGCCATCTGCACGTCGAAGGGCAGGTCGATCAGCACCGGGCCGGGGCGGCCGCTGCGCATCAGGTGAAAGGCCTGCTGGAAGGCCCGGGGCACCTGCGCCGGCTCACGCACGGTGACGCTCCACTTGGTCACCGGCTTGGATATCGATTCGATGTCCACCGCCTGGAAGTCTTCCTTGTACAGCCGCGCGCGCGGCGCCTGGCCGGTGATGCACAGGATCGGGATCGAATCGGCCTGCGCCGAATACAGCCCCGTGATCATGTCGGTGCCGGCCGGCCCGCTGGTGCCGATGCACACGCCGATGTTGCCGGCCACCGCGCGGGTGTAGCCCTCGGCCATGTGCGAGGCGCCTTCGACGTGGCGCGCCAGCACATGGGCGATGGTGCCGCGCTCGCGCAGCGCCGCGTACAGCGGGTTGATGGCCGCGCCGGGCACGCCGAAGGCCTGTGACACGCCTTCCTTCTCCAGCACCAACACCGCGGCCATGATGGCCTTCATCTTTGCCATGGGGCTCTCCTTGTTGCGAGGCGCAATGCTCGGCCCCGAGGCCTGGATCGGGAAGTCCAGCCAGCGGATATCTGCTATTCCCCAGGGGAATGCCCAGGCCTGATGCCGCGGCCCGCGTTGGGCCGGTTTCAGACGCGCATGCGGCGGCGCCGGAGCACGAGCAGCATCGACCCGCCGAGCCAGAGCATCGCGGTGGCGGGTTCGGGGACCGGTCTCAAGACCGCGACCAGGCCGTTCGCCTCATCGTCAGGGCCGGCCGTCAGGTACAGCAGCGCCTGCGAACCCCCGCTGCCGCCATTCCCGGGGGCCAGCGCCCAAAGGCCGTCGATGGCCAGCGGCACGCCGCCGAGCCCGGCCACCTGGCCGAGGAAGGCATGGCTGTCGAGGTCGTACATGTTGATCCGGCCGTCACCGAAATTGCCGACCAGCAGCGCACCGGCCTGGGCACCGAAGGACGACGGCGCAATGGCGAGGCCCCACGGCGCGTCCAGCGCACCCGCCGTCGCCACCCGACCGACGAGGACGCCGTCGGCGCCGAATTCGGTGACGATGCCCAGCCCGGCGCCGGCGACCTCTTCGTTGCTGCCGCCACTCTTCAGCGCATAGGCGACAAATATGTGGTCGCCGAGCAGCTGTGCATTGAACGGCGCATAGCCAGCCGGCAGGTTCGGGTCGGTGAAGTTGCCGGCCAGGTCGGGCGCGCCCGGGTCCCCCTTGAAGACATCGATCTTTCCGCCGTGGAAGTCGGCGGCGAAAGCGTAGTCATGGCCGCCGACTGCCGCCAGGGCGAGGCCCTTGTACGACGCATCCGAAGGGCTGACCAGGATCTCCGCCGTCGTTCCCAATGCGCTGCGCCAGCCGGAGACGGTGCCGTCCTCGCTGACGAAGAGGAAGCGGTCGGCGTTGAAGCCCGAGCCGGGGTTGAACACCTGGCCGGTCACGCTGCCATCGCCCGGGATCGAGACCGTCAGGCCGATCTTGGCCGTGGCCTGCGTGGTCGGGTCGACCGAGTACAGCACCGAGGTCCCGGCGCCGTTGGACGACACCCAGAACGGGCTCGTCGGGCTGTACGAAAGGCCCCAGCCGTTGAGCAGCCCGGGATCGATGAGTTGCGCCGGGTGCGCCGACCCATCGCTGCTCACGAGCACCTGGACGCCGAACTCGGTGGCCATCACGGCCGGACTGGCAGCGGCCAGCCAGGCCGCGAAAAGCGTCGCAGTCCAATGTCGTCGGATCATGGTCGATCCCTCCTTCCCTGGCGCAGCACGTCAGACCAGACTAGCAGCGCAAACGCCATTTGCAAGCGGGCCAGCGACCGATGGCCGTTCACCCCCCGTGAACGAGGGGGACGCGGGCGAGCGCGCTAGCGCATGGCGTTGGCCGTTGCTGCGGCGGACCCGGCGTCGGCTCACGGCGCGCGGGCCCCGCGGCCTCAGGCGTCTGCGGGCTCATGCAGCGACTGATACAACCGGCGCAGGCTCTGTCTGTCCTGCGCCATTGCAAGGCCGCCTTCGGCCCGGCGCAGGCTCAGCGCCGCCTGCCGGCGCGCCGCGTGCGCCAGCATGCGGTTGTCGGCCAATGCCGCCAGCAGCTTCTGCATGCGCACCTGCACCTCCATGCAGGCCGCGCCGTCGCGCGCGATCGGGTCGAAGCCCTGATGGATGAAATCGTCCGGGTCGATCTCGACCATCGTCAGCGCGGCATGTCGGGTGCCCTCGACCGATTCGCCGTCGATGCGCGAATCGATCAGCACCCGGGTCATCGCGTTCATCACCGCGATGGCGGTGCCCGGGTCGTTCACGGCCGGCGACAGTGCGCGTTGCGCCACTTCGCTGAGCACGATCAGCCCGAAGCGCGGGTCCTGGTCGTAGCTGCGCAGGTCGCCCAGCACGAAGGCCTTGCTCAACGCATCGGCGTCGGCGTCTTCGGCGCCTTCGACGAGCAGCAGCGCCGTGCCCGGGTGCACCAGCGTGCCCGGGCGCACACGGATGTGCAGACGCAGCCCGGCTGGTTCGGCCAGTTTCTGCAGCGCGGCCATGTCGATCTGCCGCACGTAGCCGACGCGCGGCGCGCGCACCGCCGCCATGCCGTCGAAGCGCGGCGGTGGCGGCAACGCCCCCATGCGCGGCGAGCGCCGGTGGTCGCGCATCGCCTGCGCCGCGGCCCCTTCGATCTTCGTCAGGATGGTGCTCATGCGCCCCAGCTTGGACAGCGTCTTGACCCAGCGGATCAGCGTGACGATCAGGTAGGCCAACACCAGCAGGGTGCTCAGGAACAGCACGAAGCGCCCGCTGCGGCCATACAGCCCCGTGCCCAGCGCCGTCAGCGCGACCACGGAATAGATGAAGGCCGAGATGAACGCCGTGATGGCGGTGTGCGTGTCCTCGTCGCCGGCCACCAGTTCGGTGGCCCGTGGCGAGGCATTGCCGGCCGCGGTGGCGAAGGCGGCGACCATGATCGACAGCGAGAAGGTGGTCACCGCCAGCATGCTGCTGGCGATGATGCGCAGCAGGCCATCGAGCGTCTCGCGCTCGATGTCGGGCAGCACGTCGGCGGGAATGAAGCGGTTCGCCAGCACGGCGAGCAGCGCGAACAGCACGGCCGCCAGGCTGCCCACGGCCGGCTTGACCCATAGCCGGTTCTCGGGGTCCTTCAGCCACAGCAGCCAGCGGTACATGGCCCCGCGCGCTAACCGGGTGCGCCGGGCACGACGAGCAACTCGGCCAACCGGCGCGCGTCGTCCAGTTCGCCCAGTTGCTCCACCGCCAGCAGGAAGGCTTCGGCCTGCGCCGCCGGCAAGGGCCGCGGCGCATAGGCCATGCAGGCGTCGAAGCGATCGCGCTGTTGCGCGTCGCCGAGCGGATTGCCGGGATAGCCCGGCGCGATGTCGAGCGCGCGTTCATGCACCCGGCCATCGGTGGTGTGCAGCGCCACATCCACCGCGGTGTGGCCGCGCACATCCAGCGCCGGGTGCGATTCCACCCGTACCCGCGCGACCATTTGCAACACCGCGGGCTCGACGATCCGTTCGACCCTGAAATGATCCAGCGCCGATGATCGGCGCACGATCGCATTGGCCACACAGTACTGCGCGCTGAACTGCGCGTCGACGCGCGGGTTGTCGCCCACGCGGAAGGGCTGGCCGACGAGCTTGAAGCAATACGGGTTCAGCCGCACCGTCACGCCCTGCACCTGCTCGGGCCGCAGATCGAGTTCGGCCACCAGTTGCAGGGTCAACTCCGTCATGCCCTGCGTGGCGCCGCAGCTCGGATACTTCTTGAACATCATGCGCTGCAGCCGCCACTCATCACCGAGGCCGTCGGCAAGCTGCCGCACATCGAGCGTGCCGCGGCCGTACAGGTGGGCATAGCCATACACGCCGCTCAGGAAGTTCACCGGGCCGGTGAAGCCGCGCTGTGCCATCTGCGCGCACGCCACGCCGGTCTCGGCGACCCAGCCCTGCACCGCGCGCACCGCCAGCGAGCCGTCGACGTTGCTCTGGAAGCTGCCGCCGCAGCGGTTGAAGGCCAGCGCCAGCGCATGCAGCGTCTGCTGCGGCGTCAGCTGCAGGATGCGCGCGGCCGCCGCGGCGGCCGCGAAGACCACACACACGCCGGTGGGGTCGAAGCCGTCGTATTGCATCTCGCTGAGGTTGAAGCGCGCGCTCAGTTCGGCACCGGCCGCCAGCGCGGCCAGGAAGTCCGCACCGCTGCAGCCGCCGGCCAGATCGGCCGCGGCCAGCGCCGCCGGCAGCAGCGACGAGCCGATGTGCGGCCCCGGTGCCATGGCGTCGCAGAAATCGAGCGCGCGGCACATCGTGCCGTTGAGCTGCGCCGCGGCAGTGGCCGGCAGCCGGTCGCCGAAGACCAGCGTGCGCGCCTGCGCTGCGCCGCCGCGTTCGAGCAGCAGCGCACGCAGTTCGGCGATGCCGTCCTCGGCCGCCGCGGCGATGCCGGTGCCGGCCGCCGCGCGCAGCACCAGGCGCACGGTGCGCTGCGCATCGGGCGGCACATCCCTGGGCTGCAGCGTGCAGACGAAATCGGCGAGGCGCCGTTCGATCTCCATCAGCGCGGCTCTCGGCCGGGCGTGACCGGCACCTGCGCCTGCTGCTCGACCCAGCGCGCCAGCTCGCTGACGCTGGCGCCGGCGCCGGCAGCCAGGGCCGCGGCACGCCACAGTTGCTGGCCCAGGCACGACAGCGGCAGCGGCAACTGCGCCTCGCGCCCGAGTTCCATCGCGATGCCGATGTCCTTGAGCATCAGGTCCAGCTTGAAGGGGTCGTCGAAACTGCGGCTGAGCACGCGCTGGCGGATGTGGTTCTTGCTGATCCACGAGCCGCCGGTGGATTCGTCGAGCACGTCGACCATCGCCGCCGGGTCCAGCCCGAAACGCTTGCCGATGACCAGGCCTTCCATCGTGGCGCTGAAGGTCATCGAGGTGATCAGGTTGTTGATGCACTTCATCGCATGGCCGGCACCCAGGGCGCCGACATGGAACACCGCGCGGCCCATCAGGCCGAGCAACGGGCGCACGCGCTGCACGTCGCCGGCCGCACCGCCGACCATGAACACGAGGTTGGCTTCCTGCGCGCCCCATTGCGCCCCCGACACCGGCGCATCGACCATCGCCACGCCGTGCTCGGCCAGCGTGGCGGCGGTGGCGCGCGTCAGCCAGGGCTCGGCCGACGAGGTGTCGAGCAGCAGCGCGCCGCGCTTCAGCCCGTGCCGCAGGCCGTGCTCGCCCAGCGCCACCTGCTGCACCACCTGGCCGTTGGGCAGCATCGTGACGACGATGTCGCAGCCTTCGGCCAGCGCGGCCGGTGTGGCGCAGGCCGTGGTCGCGCCCGCGAACTGCTTTGCCAGCGCGTCGGCGACGGCCACATCGGCATCGTGCAGCCGCAGCCGGTGGCCGGCGCTGGCCAGGTGGCCGGCCATCGGCGCGCCCATCACGCCCAGGCCGATGAAGCCGATGTCGAGGGTCTGCATGAAGCGGGCTCCGGTGGGGTGGCGCCGGCGGGGCCGCCGGCGTGCGGCCAGCTTAGCCGACGAGCGCAGGGCGATTCTTGCGATACGAGTTCTTCAGCGCGATCTTGCCATTGCGCAGGACGAACAGATCGCAGCCGTGCACCTCGACCCGCGTGCCGTCCCGGCGCGTGCCGGTGAAGGTCCACTCGGACACCGCCCGATCGCCGCACACGAAGTGGTGGGCGTTGCCCCAGTGCGCATCCGGGAATGTCGCCCAGACCTCGGCGAATGCGCGGCGCACGGCCTCTCGGCCCTCGGACCGTTCGCCGCAGATTTCCGGGCCCGCCGAGGCCTCGAAAACGCAGTCGTCGGTCATGAAGGACATGAGGGCGTCGACATCGTGCCGGTTCCACGCGTCCGCAAACGCCTGGAGGAACTCGATCGTGACCGTCGCGGAATGGTCGTGCATGCGGGAATCCCTTTCCTGGCAGGTGAGAAGGCTTCGGTCGGGGCTCGACGCGAGGCCCCGAGAAGGCTGGCCATGCGGCCCAACGCCCGGCGGTGGCGTGCTGGCGCGTTCACGGGATGTGCTCCGCGTCCGGGGGAGGAACGATCCAGCCGTGCATTCGGGACTCGTAGACCGAGACGGACGGTGCCGGAAAGCCTGGATCTGCGAATGCGCCAACAGGGATTGCCAGGTACTCCTCCAACCCCTGCGGCTCATAGTAGACCGTCGAGCCGCAGCTCGGGCAGAAGTGGAATTCGATGCGGGAGCCTTCATCTCCGAGCCGAACATACGCCAACGAGACACCTGCGAGCGAGACCTGCTCGCGACGAAACCTGGCTTGTTGCCCAAATGCGCTGCCGGTTCGGCGCTGGCAGGCCAGGCAGTGGCATATCGAGACGCGGACGGGCTCGCCCGAAACCCGAGCCGTGAGCTGACCGCAACTGCAAGAGGCAAGACGCTGCGACATGGGGACCCCCTCCAACTCCTATCCGCCCGGTTCAGCCGACGGCATGCTCCACCGGTGCCCGCTTCATCCAGATCGTCGACAGCGTGACCCCGGCGACGATGTGCCAGATGCCCCACCAGGCGGTGACGATGGCCATGCCGCCCAGGCCGCCGAAGAAGTTGAACACCAGCACCAGGCCGAGGCCGGAGTTCTGGATGCCGGTCTCGAAGGCCACCGCGCGGCGGTCGCGCTCCTGCAGGCCGAACAACCTGGCCATGCCGTAACCGCCGGCCAGCGCCAGCGCGTTGTGGATGAACACGACGAAAACGACGAAGCGGCCGTATTCCTTGAAGATCGACCAGTTCAGCGCCAGCGCGCCGAGCACGAAGACGATGAAGATGGCCAGCGAGATGTTGCGCATCGGCACGTGCAGCTTCTTCGCCAGCGCCGGGAAGCGGTGCGACACGAGCATGCCTGCGGCCAGCGGCACACCCAGCAACAGCGCCACGTCGATCAGCATGTGCAGCGGATCGAGCGAGAACGAGCGCAGCAGCGCGTTCATGCCCGGGTCGAGCGATCCCCAGAAGCTGACGTTCAGCGGCGTGAAGAAGATCGCACCCAAGGTGCTCAGCGTGCTGATCGACACCGACAGCGCGGCGTTGCCCAACGCGCGGTGGGTGAAGAAGTTGGAGATGTGCCCGGCCGGGCAGGACGACACCAGCAGCATGCCCAGGCCGATCGACGGCGCGGGCTTGACGATCTGGATCAGCAGGAAGGTGAAGGCCGGGAACAGCAGGTGGTGGCTGATGAGGCCGATGGCCAGCGCCTTGGGCGTGCGCAGCGCGGCCCTGAAGTCCGCCACCTTCAGGTCCAGCGCGATGCCGAAGATCACCAGCGCCAGCACCACGCTCAGGCCCAGCTGTGCCTGGGGGTTGAAGTTCAGCCGGACCGAGTCGATGGCATCCAAGCGCTCACCCCATCATCTGTTTCGGCAGCCAGGTGGCGAGTCCAGGAAAGACGCACAGGATGGCGATCGCCAGCACCATGCACAGCATGAACGGGAACGCACCTTTCAGGATCGTCGGCAGGCTCACGTCCGGCGTGATGCCGTTGATGACGAACAGGTTCAACCCCACCGGCGGCGTGATCAGGCCGAGCTCCATGTTGATCGTCAGGATCACGCCGAACCAGATCGGGTCGAAACCCGCGGCCAGGATCACCGGCATCAGGATCGGCGTGGTCATCAGGATGATCGCCGCCGGCGGCAGGAAGCAGCCCGCCACCAGCAGCATCAGGTTGATGGCCGCCAGGATGATCCAGCGATTCACCTGCAACTCGCCGATGGCCGTGGCCACGCTTTGCGTGACCTGCAGCGACGACATCATGTAGCCGAACAGGATCGACGTGCCGATGATCAACAGCAGCATGCCGCTTTCGCGCAGCCCGTCGCGCAGGATGGCCCACAGATCGTTCCAGCGCCAGACACGGTAGATCGCCACCACCATCAACAGGCACAGCGCCGCACCCACACCCGCGGCTTCCGACGGCGTGGCGATGCCGCCGTACAGCGCATAGACCACGCCGACGATGACCGCGATGAAAGGCAACAGCTTGGGCAGCAGCTCGAGCTTTTCCTTGATCGAGTAGATGCGGTCCTCGTCGATCAGCCGGGTGCCGCGTTTCCAGCTGAGGAACAGCGCCCAGGCCATGAACAGAGCGGTGAGCAGCAGCCCGGGAATGATGCCGGCGATGAACAGCCGCCCGATCGAGGTCTCGCTGGCGATGCCGTACAGGATCATCGTGATGCTCGGCGGGATCAGGATGCCCAGCGTGCCGCCGGCGGCGATGGCACCGGTGGCCAGGTCGGCGTCGTAGCCGCGGCGGCGCATCTCGGGGATGCCCATCTTGCCGATGGCCGCACAGGTGGCCGGCGACGAACCCGTCAGCGCCGAGAACAGCGCGCACGCGCCGATGTTGCTGATGACCAGCGAGCCGGGCACCTTGTGCAGCCAGCGCGCCAGCGCCTCGTACAAGTCGCTGCCGGCGCGCGAGCTGGCCACCGCCGCGCCCATGATGATGAACATCGGCAGCGACACCAGGGTGAAGTCCGACAGCCCCGCAAACACCGTCTCGGGCACGAAGTGCACGCTGTTCCAGCCATCGAAGACCACCATGAACAGCAGCGCCACCGCGCCGAGGCTCAAGGCGATGGGCAGGCCAGTGGCCAGCAGCACGGTCGTGACGGTGAAGATCAACAGACCGACGGCCAGCGGGCTCACAACCCGGCTCCCGGCATCAGGCCGAACGGATCGGCGCGGCGCGTCGCCACCAGCACCATGTCGGCCAGCAGTTGCAGGCACAGCAGGGCCAATCCCACCGGCACCGACAGGTAAGGAATCCACAGCCGCGCGCGCCAGATCGACGGCGTGGTCTGACCGCTGACCCAGGTGTCGTGCCACCAGGGCACGGCGGCGTAAAGGAAGAACAGGCAGAACACCAGGCCGATGGCGCGCCCGGCCAGATACAGCCGCCGCCGTGCGTCGTTGGCCAGCAGCAGCGGCACCACGTCCACCGCCACGTGGCCGCGCGTCAGCAGGATGTAGGGCGCCCCGATGAAGGTGGCGGCGACGAGCGAGAAGGTCACGAACTCGGTCTGCCAGATCGACGACTGGCCGAGCACGGCGCGCACGAACACCATCTGGCAGATCACGCCCACCGACAGCAGGATCAGGCCCGCCGCGGCAACGCCGAACAGCCGCGACAGCGCCTGCACCGCCGCCACCCAGGCCGGCAACGGCCCGGACGGCGGCGCGGCTGGACTACTTGACACTCAGCGCCTTGTCGAGCAGTTCCTTGCCGCCGGGCACCTTTTCGGCGAAGTTCTTGTAGGACGTCTTCTGCGCCACGCCGCGCCAGGCGTCGAACTCGGCTTCGTTGAGGAACACCACTTCGGTCTTGTTGGCCTTGAAAGTCTCGACCAGCTTGTCGTCGAGCTTCTTCGATTCGGCCTCGAAAAAGTCCTCGGCCTTCTTCGATGCGGCCATCAGCGCCTTCTTCTGCGCATCGTCGAGCTTGTTCCAGCTTTTCAGGCTGATCAGCACCGGTTCGTACATGAACCACAGCGCGTTGTCGCCGGGCGCGGTCAGGCACTTCAGTTGTTCATACAGGCGAAACGAGACGAAGCTGCCCGACGAGGTGTCGGTGGCCGTGGCCACGCCCTGCTGCAAGGCGTTGTAGACCTCGTTCGACGGGATCGAGACGATCGACGCGCCGGCGCCGGCCCACATCTGCGAGAAGGTCGCGCCGGCCGAACGGAATTTCTCGCCGGCGGCGTCTTCGGGCTTCTTGATGCACTTGTTCTTGCCGGCGAAGCCGCCGGCCAGCCAGGCATCGGCCAATACCTTGACGCCGCCTTGTTCAATGATGGTCTTGATCTCCTTCATGAAGGCCGAGTCGTTCATGCGCCGCGCATGCGCGTGGCTCTTCACCAGCCCCGGCATCAGCGTGGCGCCGAACTGCGGATGGAAGCCCGAGGCGTAGTCGAGCGGAAACGAGCTCATGTCGATCTGGCCGCTGAGCATGGCTTTCCACTGCTCCTGCGCCTTGACCAGGCTGGAGCCAGGGAAGACCTTGATCTCCAGCCCGACGTTGGCCGCGGCGACATCGCGCGCGATCATCTGCACCATCTCGTCGCGCACGTCGCCCTTGCCGCCCGGGAACTGGTGCGAGGCCTTGAGCGTGACGTTGTCGGCCCAGACCGGGGTGATGGTCAGTGCGGCCAGCGCGAACGCGGCGCAGGTCTTGATGAGCTTGCGATGGGGCATAGGGTGTCTCCTGTCGAAATGAGCCGGCGTGCGCCGGGAGCGCCGGGTCGGCGCTGGAGTAGCGCCGACTTTAATGACTGCACCGCAGCCGGCCTGTCAGTGAAATCCATGACGCTGCGCGCGCCACCCGCGCCCGCCGTGGCGTGCCTTCAGCGGTACACGCCGTCCCACGGGCCGCTGACGACATCGGCCGTCAGGCCGTCCGCGCTGGCGATCGGCCGGTTCAGCGTGAACACCGTTTCCGGCGTCACCACCGCATAGTCCATGTAGCCCATGCGCGCGATCGGCCGAATGCGCGCGGTCTGCACCATGCCGTCGTCGATGCAGGACTCGTCGATGTAGATGCCAAGCACCTCGCCGATGACCATGGTATAGGGCGGGCTCCTGGCATTGTCGGCCGCAGGCAGCGGCACGATCTTCCACACCTTGCATTCGAAGGCGGCCGGCGCTTCGGCCACGCGCGGCGCCTTGATGAACCGCGACGGCGCCGGCGTCAGGCCGGCCAGCGCGAATTCATCGACCTGTGGCGCGACCGCGGCCGAGCTCAGGTTCATCGCGTCGCGCAGCGCCCAGTTGGCGATCGAGCAGCTGAACTCGCCGCTGTGCTCGATGTTGCGCAGCGTGTCCTTCGGGCCGGCGGAAGAGAACATCAGCATCGGCGGGCGGTCGCTGACGGCATTGAAGAAGCTGTGCGGCGCCAGGTTGAACACGCCATCGCGGCCAACCGTGCCGATCCAGCCCACCGGGCGCGGCGCCACCAGCGCCTTGAACGGGTCGTGACGCAGGCCGTGATCGCGGGTGCGCGCGTCGTAGTGCATGGCTGAGGCCTCCTGCCGCCGGAACGAGGGTCGATTGTGCCGGCTGTCCCGGCGCGGCGCGCCGCTACAGTGCGGCCATGGACACCGTCGCCGGGCTGCAGCTCTTCATCCGCGTGGTCGAGACCGGCAGCTTCAGCAAGGCCTCGGCCGACCTCGGCATCACGCAACCGACGGCGACCAAGCATGTGGCCGCATTGGAAAAGCGCCTCGGCGCCCGGCTGTTCCATCGCAGCACGCGTGGCGTCACGCCCACCGAGGTGGGCGCCGCCTACTACGACAAGGCCAAGGCGATTGCGCGCGAGCTGGAAGACGCCGACAACCTGGCCGCGCTGATGCAGTCGCGCGTGCAGGGCAGCTTGCGCATCAGCACCTCGGTGGCCTTCGGCCGCCGCGTGATGACACCGCTGGTGTTGCGCTACATGCGCGAGCATCCGGGCGTGTTGATCGACCTGAGCTTCGACGACCGCTACGTCAACCTGGTGGAGCAGGGCATCGACCTGGCGGTGCGCATGGGCCGGCTGGCCGACTCATCGCTGGGTGCGCGCTACCTGGGCACGAACCCGTGGGTGCTGGTGGCCTCGGCCGACTACCTGGCGCGGCGCGGCACGCCAGCCACGCCCGCCGAACTGAGCCAGCACGACGCGTTGATCTACAGCAGCGT
Source organism: uncultured beta proteobacterium (assembly GCA_963837675.1). Classification (GTDB taxonomy): domain Bacteria; phylum Pseudomonadota; class Gammaproteobacteria; order Burkholderiales; family Burkholderiaceae_C; genus Rubrivivax. The sequence continues at coordinate 142,189 of CAWIOH010000030.1, forward strand.
GCAAGGCGACGAGCGCTGGCATTTCAGCGGCAGCGACGGCCAGCCGCTGCAGGTGCCGGTGAAAGGCCCGCTGCGCAGCAACAACCTGTCGGCGCTGCTCGCCGCGGCGCGCGCCGGAATGGGGCTGGCGGCGCTGCCGTGGTATGTGGCGCACGCCTCGGTGCAGGGCGGCGCGGTGGTGCCGCTGCTGCAGCGCTGGACGCTGCCGGCGCAGGAGATCCACGCCGTGTTCAGCTCGCCCCGGCTGCTGCCGGCCAAGGTCAGCGGCTTCGTCGATTTCCTGCAGCAGCGCTTCGATGCCCAATGGTGGACCGGACCGGCCGCGGGCAATGGCGACGGTTGATGCGCCCTGCCGGTTAAAGTTTGTTCTTCCCTCACCGAGGCCCGCGACATGAATGTCCCCGAATCCATCCGACGACCGACCGCCCTCGCCGTGGGCGCCCTGCTGCTGTCGTCCGGCGCCATGGCGCAGTTCACCGGCCCGTCGCCCGCGGCGCCGACGTCCACCGTCGCTCAGGCGGTCAAGGCGCGGGTCAACACCTATGTCACGCTGAGCGGCAACGTCACCAGCCACCTGCGCGGCGACTACTACATGTTCCGCGATGCCAGCGGCGAAATCCGCGTCGAGATCGAGCCCGAGATCTGGCGCGGCCAGAAGGTCTCGCCCGAGACCAAGGTGCGCATCCGCGCCGAAGTCGATCGCAGCGCGGCCGGCATCTACCTGTGGGTGGCGTCGCTGGAAACCGTCAACTGAAAGCTTGGGCGCCAAACCAGCATGCCGACACTGACTGAACGCCTGGGTGCCTGCTACACCGGCGCCGTGCACGACGTGCTGCGCGGCATGGGCCATGAGCACATCGTCTTGCCGCCGCAGATCAAGGCGCTGCAGCCCGGACAGAAGCTCGCCGGCCCGGTGTGGACCGTGGCCGGCCACATCGACCGCAGCCGCAGCCGCCACGATTGCCTGCTGGGCTGGTGCACGTTGCTGGCCAAGGCCCCCGCCGGCCATGTGGTGGTTTGCCAGCCGCACAACCACGAGATTGCGCTGATGGGCGAGCTGTCGGCGCAGACGCTGGCGGCGCGCGGCGTGCTCGGCTACGTGGTCGATGGCGGCTCGCGCGATACCGAGCATGTGCTGACGCAGGGCTTCGCGGTGTTCTGCTCGTTCCTCACGCCATCGGACATCGTCGCGCGCTGGATTCCGCATGCCTATGGCGAGCCGATCGACATCGGCGGCGTCACCATCCGCGCGGGTGACTATTTGCTCGGCGACCGCGACGGCGTGGTCATCATCCCGGCCGAGATCGCCGAAGAGGTGGTGACCAAGACCGAAGAGGTCGTCGCCACCGAAAGCGACATGCGCCGCGCGTTGGTGTCGGGCATGGACCCGGTCGAGGCCTACCTGAAATTCGGCAAGTTCTGAGTCTTTGCCGCCACCGCGGCGCAGGCGCTCAGCAGATGGCGCAGCACCTGGTCGGTATCGACGCCGATCCACAGCGGCAGCCGCAACAGCCGTGCCGACAGCGCATCGGTGTGCGTCATGGGGCCGCTGACACGGCCGAAGCGCCGCCCGGCGGGCGACGCGTGCAGCGGCACATAGTGGAAAACCGCCTGCACGCCGTCGGCGCGCAGCCGGCGGATGACTTCGTCGCGGGCCCGCTGCGTGGGCAGCAACAGGTGGTACATGTGGGCGTTGTGGCCGCAGCCTGGGGCACCACCGGCCGGCGCAACCAGCCGGCCTCTTCGGCCTCGGCCAGGGCGGCGTGGTAGGTGTTCCAGATGGCCAGGCGCTGCGCGGTGATGCGATCGGCGGCTTGCAATTGGGCCCACAGGAATGCCGCGGCCAGTTCGCCCAGCAAGCCCGACGACCCGGCATCGCGCCAGGTGTACTTGTCGGACTCGCCGCGCATGAAGGCGCTGCGGTCGGTGCCTTTTTCGCGCACGATCTCGGCACGTTGCAGCAGCGCCGGGTCGTTCACCAGCAAGGCGCCGCCTTCGCCGCAGGTGATGTTCTTGGTCTCGTGGAAGCTCAGGCAGCCCAGCGACCCCAGCGTGCCCAGCGCGCGGCCGCGCCAGGTGGCGTCGAAGCCTTGCGCGGCATCCTCGATCACCGTCAGGCGATGTTCTGCCGGGCATGGCGAGGATGCGGTCCATGTCGCAGGCGACGCCGGCATAGTGCACCGGCAGGATGGCCTTGCTGCGCGCGCTCAGCGCCGCCGCGATCAGCGTCTCGTCCAGGTTCAGCGTGTCGGGGCGGATGTCGACGAACACCGGTACCGCGCCGCGCAGCACGAAGGCATTGGCGGTGGAGCTGAAGGTGAAGGACGGCAGGATCACCTCGTCCCCGGGACCGACGCCGGACAGCAGCGCCGCCAGTTCCAGCGCCGAGGTGCACGACGGCGTCAGCAGCGCCCGGTGCGCGCCGAAGCGCTGCTCCAGGCGCTGCCGGCACAGCGCGGTGAACGGGCCGTCGCCGGACAACTTGCCACGGTCATGCGCCTGGCGGATGAATTCGAATTCCTGACCGGTCAGGTGCGGGCGATTGAACGGCAGCATCGCAGTGTCGTGATCGTCGCTGCAATCCCGGGCGCCGCTCAGTGCGCAGCGCGCCGCAGGTAGCGCGGCGCATCGGCACCGCAGTTGAACAGCAGGTCGAGCACGCTGACCTGGTGCTCGAAGGGCCCCCACAGCTGCGGGTATTCGGCAAAGCCGGCGTAGCTGAACCACCCGACCTCGATGCCGCGCCGGCGGAACGCCGCTTCGTCGAGGTAGTCGCGCGCCGCCGGGCCCGAGACATAGACCGATGCGCCGGCCTGCACGCACAGGCCGGCCAGGCGTTCGCTGCGCTCGCCTTCGAGCACATCGTCCGCCGACCCGGTGATGCGCGTGCCGATCCCGAGCCGCCGGCACAGCGCCTCGATGAACATGCGGTTCAGCGCCGACAGTCGCGTCGGCGCTCGGCGGTACAGGGGTTCGAGCCAGGCGGCGGTCTGATCGAAACAGGCGGCGCGCGCATAGTTCAGCTGCAGCGCCTTCCAGTGTTTGCCGGCCCAGCCTTCGCCGTCGATGAGGGTGTCGCTGATGCGTTGGTCGTAGCGCCCCTTGACCTGCACCGGCACGCTCAGCCACTGCAGCCCGGCGGGGGTCTTGATGCGGTTGCGGTTGCGCCAGTCGCGGCGCGTGTATTGCATCTCGTCATAGAGCACGAACTCGTCCACGGCGGCAATCAGGCTGAAGTAGCCCCGCCACGGGATGTAGTTCGATTGCACGATGGCGACGCGCTTCATCGGCGGCGCAACCCTGGCGCGGCGCGCCCCGCAGGCAATAGAGTCCGTCCGGCTCGCAGTCGGCCATGATCAACGCGCCCGCGCCGACGACGCAGCCCGCGCCCACCGTGATGCCGTTGCGAATCGTGGCATGGGCGCCAATGAAACAGCCCTCTTCGACCGTGGCCATGCCACACACAATCGCCGTGGAAGACAGGTAGCAATGACTATCGAGGCGCACGTGGTGCGACACACAGGCCTGCGAACCCACAAAAAGGTTCTCGCCCAGCGTTGCAAAAGGCGACAGCACCGCGAACTCGCGCACCATGCTGTTGGCACCCACCACGACGTTGCGCGCCATGTGGGCCGTTTCGTGCACGAAGCTTGGCAGCGTGTAACCCAGCGAACGAGCAGCCATGAAGATGCGCCTTCGCACCTGGTTGCGTTGTGTGTAGCCGATGGCGACGAACAAGTCGTGTGTGGCCGGCCCATGGCGGCGCTGTGCCTCGACGAAATCCAGCACCGGCAGTCCGCGGAAATGGCCGTCGCCCACATAGGCAGCCTCCACGGTGAAGGCTTCGACATGCCGGCCCGCATGCTGGCTGAAGTAGTAGTGCGCGAGATCGGCGTACTGCCCGGTGCCAAAAATGAGCAGGGGTTTGTGCAATGCGATCTCCGAAATCAAAAGGCCGCGGCCGTACCGATGGGACGCTTCACTCCACCTTCGGCGGCGAGATCAGCGGGATCGCCCCGTTCGACGAACTGCCCAGCAAACCGGTGGAGGTATAGATGCCCAGCTTGGCGCGCGTGTCCTGGATGTCCAGGTTGCGCATCGTCAGCTGGCCGATGCGGTCGGCCGGGGTGAAGGCGCCCTCGACCTTTTCCATGCTCAAGCGCTCGGGCTGGTAGCTCAGGTTCGGGCTGCTGGTGTCGAGGATCGAACAGTCGTTGCCGCGGCGCAGCTGCAGCGTCACCTCCCCGGTGATGGCGGCGGCCACCCAGCGCTGCGCCGTCTCGCGCAGCATCAGGCACTGCGGATCGAACCAGCGGCCCTGGTACAGCAGCCGGCCCAGGCGCAGGCCGTTGAGGCGGTACTGCTCGATCGTGTCCTCGTTGTGGATGCCGGTGACCAGCCGCTCATAGGCGATGTGCAGCAGCGCCATGCCCGGGGCTTCATAGATGCCGCGGCTCTTGGCTTCGATGATGCGGTTCTCGATCTGGTCGCACATGCCCAGGCCGTGGCGGCCGCCGATGCGGTTGGCCTCTTCGAACAGTTCCACCGCCGATCCGAAGCTGCGGCCGTTCAGGGCCACCGGCTGGCCTTCTTCGAAGCGCACCGACACCTCTTCCGCCTGCACCGCCACGTCTTCGCGCCAGAAGGCCACGCCCATGATCGGCTGGACGATGTGCATGCCCTTGTCGAGGAACTCCAGGTCCTTGGCCTCGTGCGTGGCGCCGAGCATGTTGCTGTCGGTGCTGTAGGCCTTCTCGACGCTCATCTTGTAGTCGAAGCCGTGCGCAATGAGGTATTCGCTCATCTCCTTGCGCCCGCCCAATTCGTCGATGAAGCGCTGGTCGAGCCAGGGCTTGTAGATCTTCAGCGCGGGGTTGGCCAGCAGGCCGTAGCGGTAGAAGCGCTCGATGTCGTTGCCCTTGTAGGTGCTGCCGTCGCCCCAGATGTTGACGCCGTCCTCGCGCATCGCCACCACCAGCGAGGTGCCGGTGACCGCCCGGCCGAGCGGCGTGGTGTTGAAGTAGGTGGCGCCGCCGGTGCGGATGTGGAAGGCGCCGCACTGGATGGCGGCAATGCCTTCGGCCACCAGCGAGGCGCGGCAGTCGATCAGCCGCGCGATCTCGGCGCCATAGGCCTTGGCCTTGCGCGGAATCTCGTCGTAGTCGCTCTCGTCGGGCTGGCCCAGGTGTGCGGTGTAGGCGCAGGGAACGGCGCCCTTGGCGCGCATCCAGTGCACCGCGGCGGAAGTGTCCAGGCCGCCGGAGAAGGCGATGCCCACGCGCTGGCCGGCGGGCACGGATTGCAGGATGGTGTGGGACATGGAATGGGCTCGGGTTGGCTCGTTGCCGGATTGTCGCAAGCCCGACGGATTGCGCCATGACGGCAGCCTGACTACACTGCCGTCGTGTACACTTTTCTCGTGCGATTGCACGGAAGCTGCCGATGAAGAACATCACCCTCAGTGCTGAAGAGCGCCTGATCGAAGCGGCACGCGAGCGCGCGCGTGCCGAGAAGACCACGCTGAACGAGCAGTTCCGCCGCTGGCTGGCCGCTTATGCCGACGCTGCCGGTCGGCTGCAGCGCTATGACGAGCTGATGCCTTCGCTGCGCGGCCGGGTCAAGGTCGGCCGCAAGCTCGGCCGGGACGAGATGAATGAGCGCTGATCTCTTCATCGACACCAACGTCTTCGTCTACCATCTGGACAGCAGCGACAAGCGCAAGCACCACATCGCCGAGGGCATCGTGCGCGATGCGTTGGCCGGCGGCCGGGCCTGCATCAGCTTTCAGGTGGTGCAGGAATGCCTGAACGTGGCGCTGCGCAAGGCCGCCGTCACGCTGAGCGCCGAGCAGGCGCGCAGCTACCTCGACGTGGTGCTGCTGCCGCTGATGCAGGTACAGCCGTCGGCAGCGCTGTACCACCGTGCGCTCGACGTGCAGCAGCGCTGGCGCTTCGGCTTCTACGATTCGCTGCTCGTCGCATCGGCCCTGGCCGCCGGTTGCACGCGCTTGTTGAGCGAAGACCTGCAGGATGGCCAGCGCATCGACACGCTGAGCGTGCACAACCCATTTGCCGCGTAGCTGCGGCGCGATGGCATCGCTCGCGGCCCTTGGGCCGAATCGCGGCCGACGGGGGTCAGCGGCGGGTGGAGCGCCCCGCGGCAAAGGCCAACAGGCCGCTGCCCAGCAGCCACAGCAAGGCCGTGCCGGGCTCCGGCACCGCTGCGCTGTAACCCGTGTAGGTGAAGCCCGAGGCCGACGTGTAATCGCCTGCGATGCCCAGCCAGCCCGAATTCAGCGAGGACACCGAAGCCATGGCGCTATTCGCGGCCTCGGCACTGGCCCAGTTGTAGATCTCAAGATCCAAAGTGTTGCCCAGATAGGACGAGAACGGCACGACGATGCTGGTCTCGAACGAGCCGGGCACCGTGTCGAAGGACTCTTCGAAACCGTCGCCGGGTCCGTTCCAGAACCGGTTGACGGCAACCCTGGCGCCGCGGGGCGAAGACTCATCGGTAATCTCTTGGTGCGGGTCGTCCCATGCCCGGAAGAAGAAGAAGGCTGCAGGTTGTCTTGGTCGATGCGTATCGACATCATGAAAATGTAGTCGCTGAAAGTGCGCCACGCGTTGCCGGCCGCGAGACCGACGCTGACACGAACGTCGAAGGTCATCGAACCGGTGCCTGCAGGGTGTCGCTTACGTTCACGAAGACGCGTGCCTCGTGCACCTCGGGCGGGTTGGCCCAGGCACTTGCACTGACCCCAAAGTGGCCCACGTTCATGTTCACCGTGGCCGCGGCGTTGGCGCCCGGCGTCGACGCTGTCGGACCGCACGACCCGCCCGGGCAGACCAAGGGGCCTTCGTGAACGCTGCTGCCGCCGCCGCCAGGCCCCGCGAATCCGTGACCCGATACCTCTTTGACCGGCGGATTGAAGATGCCGTTGTCTCCTCCGTTGCCGCTTTCTTCGCCTCGCGATCCGGTATCGATGCCGATGTCGATCTTCGCCATCGCCCCGGTTGACACGCTGAGCGCGCCGGCAAAGACGCAGGCGCGCAACAGGCGGTTGAACTTGAAGCCAGCCATGGGGTGCAGACGTCATCTACTACACAGCACGCGAGGCGCAAACCCCTGTTTCGATGGCTTGACATCAACGCGCTCACGCGATCGGTGTGGCTCACAACTACCACGGCGGCCTGCCTGCTTCGCCCATATCGGGGTCATAGAACGACACCATGCCTTTGGGGGAGAGCTGGATCACGCCGCAGACTCAAGCAAGGCACTACCCGTTCTGAGGGCCGCGGCGCGCCGCCCTGCCACCGCCGGCGGCGCCGCTGCAGGCGGTTGCGATGCTGGCCACAATGGCGCATGCCCGCCGCCGCACCCCGCCCTGCCCGCCTGTGGCAGCACCCCGAATTCGCCCGCGGCTGGCGCGACATGGTCGGCACCGCGCTGGGCATCGCGGCATGGGGGTTGCTGACCGGCATCGCGATGGCCAAGAGCGGGCTGCCGATGCCGCTGGCGGTGCTGATGTCGCTGATCGTCTTTGCCGGCAGCGCGCAGCTGGCGGCGCTGCCGCTGCTCACCGGCGGCACGCCGATGTGGGTCATCTGGGCCACCGCGCTGTGCGTCAACCTGCGCTTCGTCATCTTCAGCGCGGCCTGGCGCCAGTACTTCGCCGCATTGCCGCGCGCGCAGCGGCTGCGCATGGCCTACTTCGCCGCGGACCTGAACTACGCGCTGTTCCTGCGCCGCTTCCCGCAGCCCGTGCCGGTGTCCGAATCGGTGCCCTACTTCTGGGGCGGGGTGGCGCTGAACTGGCTGTCCTGGCAGCTTCCTTCCCTGCTCGGCCTGTTCCTCGGTGAGCGCATCCCCACCGAATGGGGTCTGGGTTTCGCCGGCACGATGGCACTGCTGGCGCTGAGCTACACCCTGCTGGACGACCGCGCGACCTGGATCGCCGCGGTGGTGGCCGGCGCTGCCGCGGTGGCGACCTACGCGCTGCCGCTGAAGCTGAACATCCTCGTGGCCATCGCCGCCGCGGTGGCCACCGGGCTGACCATCGACCACACGGCGCGGCCGCCGCTGCGGCCCGAAAAGGATCTGACGTGAGCCTCGAAGGCGTGATCGCCGTCGTCGGCCTGGCACTGATCACGCTGGTGACGCGCGGCTTCTTCCTCTTCCCCGAGCGCGAGTTGCCGATCCCCGGCTGGCTGCGCCAGGGGCTGCGCTACACGCCGCTGGCCGCGCTGGCGGCGGTGATCGCCCCCGAGATCATGATGATCAACGGCCAGCTGGTCGATACCTGGATGGACGCACGCTGGCCGGCGCTGGCGGCCACCACCGCCTGGTACATGTGGCGGCGCGGCATCCTCGGCCCGATCGTCGCGGGCACGAGCGTGCTGCTGCTGTTCAAGCTGGGCCTCGGCTGGTGAGCCCGAAGGGCCGTGCCGGCGCCTACGCCTCGCCTTCGGTCAGCAACTCGTGCCGCACCCGCACGGCGGAATTGCGCGGCACCACCGGGCGGCCGTGCGCCAGCATCTGCGTCTTGGTGAAGGCGGCGCCGAACAGCAGGATCAACGACGAGTAGTAGACCCACAGCAGCAGCAGCACCACCGAGCCGGCCGCGCCGTAGGTCGAGGCGGTGGCGGTGTAGGCCAGATAGGCCGAGATGCCGTAGCGGCCGATGGAGAACAGCAGTGCCGTGACGGCCGCGCCGACGATCACGTCGCGCCAGCGCAGCACCACGTCGGGCAGCACCTTGAAGATGGCGCCGAACAGCAGCGCCATCGCCAGCCACGACACCAGCAGCTCGGCACCGCTGAGCAGGGCCGCGACCGCGGGCAGGAACATGTGGGTGAAGTGCAGCACCGCGCGCAGCACCACGCCGAGCAGCAGCGACACCAGCAGCACGAAGCCGATCGCCAACACCACGGTCAGCGACAGCAAGCGGTTCTTCAGGAACACGAACAGGCTGCCGCGAGCGGGCTGCGCCGTCACGCCCCAGATCGTGTTCAGCGAATACTGCATCTGCGCGAACACCGTGGTGGCGCCGACGATGAGGGTGCCCACGCCCAGCAGCGTGGGCCACAGGCCCGAGGCCTGGATGCGCGAGCGCGCCACCGCCTGCTCCACCGCGCGTGCCGCGTCCGCGCCCACCAGGTCGCGCAGCTGCGCGACGATCTGCCCCTGCGCCGCATCCTCGCCGAAGACCACGCCGATCACCGTCACGGCGATGATGAACACCGGTGCCAGCGAAAACAGCGTGTAGAAGGCGAGCGAGCCGGCGTAGCTGAAGGCGTTGCGGTCCAGCCAGAGCTGGGCCGCGTCGCGCACGATCGCCCACCAGTGCAGGGCCTGCTGCTTCCATCGCGTCATCGTGTCCCTGCCGTTGTCTGTGAAGGCATCGAGCGTACCGCGCGCCGCCGCGGTCGGGGCAGCGCCTCGCCGGCTTGAATTCGGCCGCACCGATGGCGCATGATGCGGCATCTCCACGCCGGCAAGGAGCCACCGCATGGCCGCGTTCGACACCTCGATCAAGCTCCCGCTCGAAGCGCCCGGCCCGGGCCCATGGACCCAGGATGGCGTGCATTTCCCGCGGCCGATGACGCGCTACTTCCAGCAGATGCATCCGAGCGCGTTCCGCGCGGGCACCCAGGCCTTCGCGCGCTACTACGGCATGTTGATCGACGGCCTGCAGATGGCCTACGTGCAAGGCTTCGGCTACAACCAGGTGGTGCCGGCGGGCGAGGCCGAACTGCCCGAACGCTTCCAGCGCGCCGAGCAGGTCTATGCGCAAAAACTCTGGCGCGAGCAGTTGCGCGAATGGGACGAGCAGTGCAAGCCTGCCGCCATCGCCAGGCACCGCGAGTTGCAGCGCATCGACCCCGACGCGCTGTCCGACGACGAGCTGGTGGCCTACCTGCGCCGCTGCCGCGACCATCACGCGGCGATGATCACGCAGCACATGCGCTTCACCGGCGGCGCGGTGCTGCCGGTGGGCGACTTCCTGGCCCATGCCGGCGAATGGACCGGCCTGCCGCCGTCCGAGCTGCTGGGCCTGATGCGCGGCTCGGCCGAGGTCTCCTCCGGTGGCTCCGACGAGATGCAGCGTCTGAAGCAGGCCTGCGCGCAGGATGCGGCGGCACGCGCGCTGCTGGCCAGCGACGGCGATGCGGCGCAGCAGCTCGAGCGGCTGCGCACACTCGACGGCGATGCCGGCGCGGCCGTGCGTGGCTATCTCGATCTCGTCGGCCACCGGCTGATCGACGGTTTCGACATCGCCGAGCCGACGGCGCTGGAGCTGCCCGACGCGCTGCTGCGTTCGCTGCGCATCGCGTTGTCGGGCGAGGCCGAGGCCGCGTCGGACCTGGAGGCCCGCGTCGCGGAAGCGCGCGCGCGCGTGCCCATGGCGCACCAGGCGCAGTTCGATGAATTGCTCGGCGAGGCCCGGCTGATGTACCGGCTGCGCGACGAGCGCGGCGTCTACAGCGACATCTGGGCCTCGGGGCTGATGCGGCGCGCCGCACTGGCCGCCGGACGGCGCGTCGCGGCGCGGGGCGGCATCGCTGCGGCGCCGCACATGCTCGAAGCCGACATCGACGAGATGTGCGCGCTGGTCGCAGGCCGTGGCGGTCCCGGCGCCGACGAGCTCGCGCAGCGCGCCGCCTACCGCGCAGCGCACACCGCCAAGGACGTGCCGCCACTGCTCGGCCCGGCGCCCCCGCCGCCGCCGGACCTGAACGCGCTGCCGCCGGCCGCGGGCCGCCTGATGCGCGCCACCTTCATCGCGCTGGGCCATCTCTTCGGCAGCTCCGAGGCCGCCAACGAGGACAAGGTGCTGTATGGGCTGGCGGCCAGCAAGGGCGTGTGTGAAGGCCCGGCGCGGCGTGTCTCGGGTCCGGGCGAATTCGGCCGCATCCAGCGCGGCGACGTGCTCGTCACCGAATCCACGACCGAGGCCTTCAACATCCTGCTGCCGCTGCTCGGCGGCATCGTCACCGACAACGGCGGGCTGCTGTCGCATGCCGCGATCGTCGCGCGCGAGTACGGCATCCCCGGCGTGGTCGGCACGCGCGAAGCCACCGAGCGCATCGCCGACGGCATGCGCCTGCGCGTCGATGGCGACGCCGGCGAGGTGACGCTGCTGGCATGAGGCAGCAGGTCGTTGCCTTCGCCAAGGCGCGCGACACCGCGCTCTTCGGCTCCAAGGCCGTGGGCCTGGGCGAGGCCGTGCGCCACGGCCTGGCGGTGCCACCGGGCGTGGCGCTGTCGGGCGACCTGGTCGAGGCCATCGCCGGCAGCGACGACGCGGCAATGCACAAGCTGGCCACCGCGCTGGCCGAGCTGCGGCCGCCCTTTGCCGTGCGCTCCTCGGCCGTCGATGAGGACGGTGCCGCGGCCAGCTTCGCCGGCCAGCACCTGACGGTGTTGAACGTGCACAGCGCGGCCGATGTGCCGGCCGCGGTGCGCGAGGTGTGGTGGTCGGCGAATTCGGATTCGGCCATCACCTATCGGCAGAAGGTGGGGCTGTTCACGCGGCCGAGCGTCGGCGTGGTGGTGCAGACGCTGCTCAACCCCGCCGTCGCCGGCGTGATGTTCACCGAGCACCCGGTGACCGGCGCCGACGAGCGGCTGATCGAAGCCAGCTGGGGCCTGGGCGAAGCGGTCGTCGCCGGCCTGGTCGTGCCCGACCACTTCCGCCTCGACCGCGCCGGCCAGGTGCTGGAGCGCAAACCCGGCCGCAAGCGCATCGCCGTGCGCTCGCTGCCCAACGGCGGCACCTTCGAGGAGCCGGTCGCATCGGCACAGGTGGCCCAGCTGTGCCTGGACGATGCGCAGCTGGCGGCACTGGCCGGCCTGGCGCTGCAATGCGAACAGGCCTACGGCCCGCGCCGCGACATCGAGTGGGCGCTGCAGGACGGCACGCTGTACCTGCTGCAATGCCGCGCCGTCACCACCGGCCAGTCGCGCAGCGAGGCGCCATCGATGCGGCCGCCGCCACGCGACGCGGTGAGCGCGCTGCAACGCGTGCGCTTCTTCGCCGACATGGACCGGCGCCAGACCGAGCAGATCGCCCGGTTGCTGAAGGAACGCCGCTTTGCCAAGGGCGAGACCGTGATCCACGAAGGTTCGGGGGCCGCCGCGTTCTTCATCATCGATTCGGGCGAGGCGACGGTGTCGACCCACGGCGCGACGATCAACACGCTCGGCCCGGGCGACCACTTCGGCGAGATCGCGCTGATCGACGGCGGCCCGCGCTCGGCCACCGTCGTCGCCACCACCGACCTGGTGTGCTACGGACTCACCTTCTGGGAATTCCGCCCGCTGGTCGAGCGCAACGGCGCCATCGCCTGGAAGCTGCTGCAGGCACTGGCCAAGCGGCTGCGCGTGGCCGAGCAGGGTTGAGTGCCCGAGATCAGCGCGGTCGCGCCCGTCAGCAGGTCGCCTGGCTGGACCGCGACAAAGGCAAACAGGCGGCCGCTCATGGTTTAAGGTAAGGGCCTGAAGCTGCCCCCACGCCGACTCCACCGGCTCGCCCGGCCCATGTCACGGAACACACCATGTACCAACCTTTCGACTTGAGCGGCCGCGCGGCGGTGATCACCGGCGGCAACGGCGGCATCGGCCTGGGCATGGCGCGCGCGCTGCTGGCCGCCGGCGCCAAGGTGGCGATCTGGGGCTCGAACGCCGACAAGACCGAACGCGCCCGCGCGCAGCTGGCGGGTGAATGCGGCGACGCCGCGCGCGTGCACGCCGTCGTCTGCGACGTCGGCGACGAGGCGCAGGTGGAAGCGGCCTTCGCCGCATCCGTCACCGCGCTGGGCCCGGTGCAGGCCTGCTTCGCCAACGCCGGCGTGTCGAGCAAGGGCACGCCGCTGATCGACATGGGCCTGGAAGAATTCCGCCGCGTGCAGCGCATCAACGTCGAAGGCGTGTTCCTGACCTTCCGCGCAGCGGCGCGGCACATGGCCGGGCACGGCCAGGGCGGTTCGCTGGTGGCCACGGCCAGCACCGCGGCCATCGAAGGCGCGGCGCGCAACAGCCACTACGGCGCATCGAAAGGTGCGGTGACGGCCTTTGTGCGCGCACTGGCGGTGGAACTGGCGCGGCACAAGATCCGCGTCAACTCGATCCTGCCGGGCTGGATCGTCACCGACATGACCGAGCGTGCGGTGGCCAACCCCAAGTTCGCCGATGCGGTGCTGCCGCGCATTCCGGCGCGGCGCTGGGGCGGCATCGACGATTTCGGCGGCATCGCGGTGTATCTGGCCAGCGACGCCGCGGCCTACACCACCGGCGAGCAGTTCGTCATCGACGGCGGCTACACCAAGTTCTGACTGCAACGTCAACCGAGCAACCCTTCCAGGATCGAAACATCTTGCGCCAACCGCTCCCACTTGCCGCCACGCTGTGTCTGGCGGCCGCTTTCGCCACCGGCTGCGGCACGATGAAAAGTGACGACAAGGCAGCGCCTTCGGGCCTGGACGGCAGCGCCTGGACCATGGCGCTGCCGGCCGGTGCCTCCACCGACGCCAAGGCACTGCCGACGCTGCGCTTCGAGGCCGGCCGCGCCAGCGGCAGCGACGGCTGCAACCGCTTCAACGCGCCCTTCACCACCTCGCCGGGCAAGCTGCAGTTCGGCAGCCAGCAGCGGGCCAGCACGCTGATGGTCTGCCCCACCGAGGACGGCGCGCAGATGGTGCGCGTTTTCGAAGAGGCATTGAGCGACACCCGTGCTTATCGCATCGAAGGCACCAGGCTTTTGCTGCTGGATGCCGCCGGCGCCACGCTGCTCAGCTTCGATGCGCAAGCGACCGGCCTGGCAGGCACCGCCTGGCGGGTCGGTGGCTACAACAATGGCCAGCAGGCGGTGGTCAGCGTGATTGACGGCACGAGGTTGAACGTGGCTTTCGGCAGCGACGGCAAGGTCAGCGGCAACGGCGGCTGCAACAGCTTCAGCGGCAGCTGGCGCCTGGACGGCAAGGCGCTGACGATCGGCCCTTGGCGGCCACGCGCAAGGCCTGCATGGGCCCCGAGGGCCTGATGGAGCAGGAGGCGGCGTTTCTGCGCGCGCTGGAAAGTGCCGCCACGGTGCAGCGCGAAGGCACCCGGCTCGACCTGCGCACCGCCGCCGACGCGCTGGCCGTGACGATGCAACTGGACAGCGGCAGGCCCTGATATCAGATTGCCATCGACCACTGATTCACTGCGTGGGCCACCCCACTGCCGGCCGGGACAGTGTCGGATCACAGCCTGTCGAATTCGCGTCAGCCGAGCGCGCAGCGCTCGCTCAATGCTGGGGATGCACTACGGCGGGTTGGCGAAGTCGGTGTGGGCGTGGCCGGGGGAGTGAATAAGAATTTCCCTGAACGCAGCCGGCCACCCCCACACCGGCTTCGCCGCCACCGAAGCCTCGCGCAAGAAGAAGTGGAAGTTCAGGTTCCGCCATACTGCTTGTTCTCGTTCTATGCGATCGAACGCCATCGCGTATGCGTCGTCAGCGTCAGGCGGTCGGCAGCTTGTGGTCCTTGAACTGCTCGCGCAGCTTGATCTTCTGCATCTTGCCGGTCGCACCCAGCGGGATGGCATCGACGAAGACAACGTCGTCCGGCGTCCACCACTTGGCGATCTTGCCTTCGAAGAAGGCCAGCATCTCCTCGCGCGTGATCTTGGCGTCGGGCCTCTTCACCACCACCAGCAGCGGGCGCTCGTCCCACTTGGGGTGGAAGGCGGAGATGCACGCCGCCATCGCCACCGCCGGGTGGGCCATGGCGATGTTCTCGATGTCGATCGAGCCGATCCATTCGCCACCCGACTTGATCACGTCCTTGCTGCGGTCGGTGATGATCATGTAGCCGTCGTTGTCGATCTTGGCCACGTCGCCGGTGGGGAACCAGCCGTCCACCAGCGGGTTGCCGCCCTCGCCCTTGAAGTACTGCGCCAGGATCCACGGCCCGCGCACCAGCAGGTCGCCCGAGTTCTCGCTGCCGAAGGGAATTTCCTTGCCCTGCTCGTCGACGATCTTCATGTCCACGCCATAGACCGCGCGGCCCTGCTTGGCCATCACCGCGAAGCGCTGCTCCTGCGTCTGCGCCTCGTGCTGCGGCTTGAAGGAGCACACCGTGCCCAGCGGGCTCATTTCGGTCATGCCCCAGGCGTGGATGACGTGCACGCCGTAGTCGTCGTGGAACTTCTTGATCATCGCCGGCGGGCAGGCCGAGCCGCCGATGACGCTGCGCTTCATGGTGCTGAACTTCAGCTTGTTGGCATCGACATAGCCGAGCAGCCCTTGCCACACCGTGGGCACGCCGGCCGACAAGGTGACGCGCTCGCTCTCGAACAACTCGTAGAGCGACTTGCCATCCAGGGCCGCGCCCGGAAGCACCAGCTTGGCACCGACCATCGGCCCTATGTAGACCAGGCCCCAGGCGTTGACGTGGAACATCGGCACCACCGGCAGGATGACGTCGCTGGCCGAGCAACCCAGCGCATCGGGCAGCGCGCCCGCCATCGAGTGCAGCACGGTCGAGCGGTGGCTGTACAGCGCGCCCTTCGGGTTGCCGGTGGTGCCCGAGGTGTAGCACAGCGAGCTGGCGCTGTTCTCGTCGAGCATCGGCCAGTCGTATCGGTCGTCCTGCGCTTGCAGCAGCTCTTCATAGCAAAGCAGTCCGGGGATCTTGCTTTGCGCCGGCATGTGCGCGCGGTCGGTCATGGCGACGATGTGCTTGACCGTCTTCAGCCGCGCGGCCACCGCCTCCACCAGCGGCAGGAAGGTCAGGTCGACGAACAGCACCTGGTCTTCGGCATGGTCGCCGATGTAGCAGACCTGGTCGGGGTGCAGCCGCGGGTTCAGCGTGTGCAGCACCGCGCCCGAGCCCGACACGCCGAAATACAGCTCCATGTGGCGGTAGCCGTTCCAGGCCAGCGTGGCCACGCGGTCGCCCTGCTTCACGCCCAGCGCACCCAGCGCCTTGGCCACGCGGCGCGAGCGCGATGCGACTTCCTTGTAGGTGGTGCGGTGGATGTCGCCCTCGACGCGGCGCGACACCACTTCGCGATCGGCGTGGTGGCGTTCGGCATGCACGAGGAACGAGGAAATCAGCAGCGGCTGCTGTTGCATCAGGCCATTCATGGTGGATCCTTTTAGTTGGCGATGAATCGTTGCGGCGCGGCCGGCGCTGCGCAGCGCGGAGTTTGCCTCAAGCCGCCGGCAGCCCAGTGGCGGCGCGCACATGGGCGGCCAGGGCTTCGAGCATCGTGTCCAGCGCGCGCTGCACGCGCTCGAAGCCGGCATGGGGCGCATGGCGCTGCACATCCGCATAACACGAACGCTTGATCTCGATCTGCAACGAATGCCGCCGTTCGGCCGGGCGGCCGTTCTTCGCGATGATCTCCACGCCCTTGAACGGGTCGTTGCGTGCCACGCTGTAGCCCTGCGCGCGCAGCACGCCTTCGATCAGCGCCATCAGCGGCTCGCCGGCGGTGCGACCGTCCAGGTCGCCGAGCACGAAGTCGGCCAGCGGCTTGTCCGGCAGCCCCAGGCGGGCATAGGCATCGTCGGGCATGGAATGCACGTTCAGGTGCCACACCGCGCCGTGCGCCCGGTACGCGTCGGCGATGGCCGCGTCCAGCGCGGCGTGGTAGGGCTTGTAGAAGCGCTCGATGCGCCCTTGCACCTCGGCCACGCTCAGCTTGCGGCCGTAGATCGGCACCTGGCCCAGCTGGCGCCAGATCAGGCCGATGCCGAGTCGGGTCTTCGGCCCCGCCACCACCTCGCCCGGCCAGGGCGCGTCGAGCAGCGTTGCGTCGATGTCGGTCAGCAGCCGGTTCGGATCGACGTAGGCGCGCGGAAAGTTGGCGGCGATGAAGGTGGCGCCGAAGCGCGGCGCGTTGGCGTAAAGCCGATCGACGAACAGGTCCTCGCCGCGGCGCAGCAGCTCGATGGGTGCGGCGTGGCCGAAGTCGGCCGGATACCGCGTGCCGCTGTGCGGCGAATCGATGATCAGCGGCAAGGCCCCCTGCCCGGGCCGCTGGACGCTGACGGGTGCGCTGGACGGGTCTGTGTCGGTATTCATGACCCTTGATCTTACGCAGCCGCCGCGCCACCCCACTTGCGCTACATTGCGCGGCGCGCCACCGGCCGCCCCGCCCTTCACGCCACCCCGCCAACCCATGTCCAAGGTCTTCGCCATCGCCGCGCTGTGCCTGGGCCTGGGCGGCCCGCCGGCACAGGCCGCGCTGGCCAGCGTCTATCTGCAGGAGCTGAGCAGCAGCGACGTGCGCGACGCCATCCGTGCCGGCACCCGCACCATCATCATCCCCGTGGGCGGCACCGAGCAGAACGGCCCGCACATGGCACTGGGCAAGCACAACTTCCGCGCCGATGCGCTGGCCGGTCGCATCGCCACCGAGCTGGGCCACACGCTGGTGGCGCCGGTGGTGGCCTATGTGCCCGAAGGCCACATCACGCCGCCCACCGAGCACATGCGTTACGCCGGCACCATCTCGATCGGCGAGGCCGCCTTCAAGGGCCTGCTCGACGGCGCCGCGCGGTCCTTCGCGCAGCATGGCTTCACCGACATCGTCTTCATCGGCGACAGCGGCAACTACCAAGGCCAGCTGCAAGCCGTGGCCGCCGCGCTGAACCGCGACTGGAAGGGCGGCCCGGCACGCGCGCACTTCATCGCCGCCTACTACGATGCGGCGCAGGCGCCCTTCAACCGGCTGCTGCGCGAGCATGGCCTGAGCGACGCCCAGATCGGTACCCATGCCGGCGCCGCCGACACCTCGCTGATGCTGGCCGTGGACGCCAGCAAGGTGTGGCCGCAAAAAGCCGTCGCGCCTGTCAGCGGCGGCGGTGCCCCGGGCGTTAAGGGAGATCCGACGCGGGCCAGCGCCGAACTGGGCCGCTTGGGTGTCGATCGGGTGGTGCACGACAGCGTCGCCGCCATCCGCCAGGTTGTCGCCGCGCCGCGTTGAGCGAAAACTTCGAAGCACCTGCCCCCATCACACCGATGACCCCACGCACCAACGTCTTCAGCATCGCCGGCCTGATCGGCGGCGCGGCCCTTGTGCTGCCCCTGCTTGCCGCGCAGGATGGCGCCACCGCCGCAGCCAGCGCCGCCGTGAACACCGTGCCCGGCATGGCCCCGGTGCCTGACCCGAAGAACCTGTACAGCGAGACCGCGGCCGGCAAGCTGAGCCCGGCCGTGGCCGGTGCGCTGCAGCGTGTCTACGTGCCCAACCACACCGCCAACACCGTGTCGGTGATCGACCCGGCCACGATGCAGGTGACGCACGTCTTCAAGGTCGGCCTGAATCCGCAGCATGTGGTGCCGTCGTGGGATCTGAAGACGCTGTGGGTGGCCAACAATGCCGAGAACAGCACCAAGGGCAGCCTGACGCCGATCGACCCGCTGACCGCCAGGCCGGGGCCGTCGATCCCCGTGGACGACCCGTACAACATGTACTGGACCCCCGACGGCAAGCACGCCATCGTCGTCGCCGAGGCCTACAAGCGGCTGGACTTCCGCGACCCGCGCACGATGGCGCTGGCCTACAGCATCGCCACGCCCGCCTGCGACGGCATCAACCACGCCGATTTCGGCATCGACGGGCGCACCGCGTTCTTCACCTGCGAATTCAACGGCTCGCTGACCAAGGTGGACCTGGTGAACCGCAAGGTGCTGGGCACGATCCGCTTGAGCCAGTACTTCGACCGGCCCGACGCGCTGGCGCTGGTGGCGCTGAAGGGCAAGACGCCGAAGTACGTTCCCGACCCGGCGCAGATCGGCGCCCAGATCTGCGTCACCCCCGGCATGCCGCAGGACGTGCGCTTCTCGCCCGACGGCAAGACGCTGTACGTCGCCGACATGATGGCCGACGGCGTGCACGTGGTGGATGCCGACAGCCTGAGGCAGACCGGCTTCGTCAAGACCGGCGTCGGCGCCCACGGCCTGTACCCCAGCCGCGACGGCAAGCAGCTGTACGTCGCCAACCGCGGCACCAACTACATCCACGGCAAGCCCAAGGGCAAGGGCAGCGTGTCGGTGATCGACTTCGCCAGCGGCAAGGTGATCCACACCTGGCCGATCCCCGGCGGCGGCAGCCCCGACATGGGCAACGTCAGCGCCGACGGCAGGTACCTGTGGCTGTCGGGCCGCTACGACGATGTCGTCTATCGCATCCACACCGACAGCGGCGCCGTCGATTTCATCAAGGTCGGCGCCGAGCCGCACGGCTTGACGGTGTGGCCGCAGCCGGGGCGCTATTCGCTGGGGCACACCGGCAACTTGCGCTGAGGGCCTGGCGAGACGGCATGGCGCGGCGCCGTCTGGCCGATGTCCGGCAGCCTATAGGGCTGGGTCATCGGGAACCTGCTGGCGCTGGCGCCACAGGCGTCGAGGGCCTCGAGGCTGACGGTCGCGTCACCCGACAAACAGGCCCTTCACCCGCCGCAGCCGCAAGGCGCTGAAGATCAGCACCACGCCGATGAACGCCGCCACCGCGCCGGACAGCGAGATCAGCAGACCCAGCGACACCAGCGGCGCGCAGATCAGCACCACACCGAACAGCACCGACAGCGCGCCGCTGAACATCGCCCAGCCGCCGCCGCCGCGGTCACGGCGCGCGCGCAGGCCGACGGTGATTTCCACCGCACCGCTGACAACCGATGCCAGCGCGATCAGCACCACCAGCGTCACTCCCGCCACCTTGCCGAACAGTTGCGGCTGCCAGACGATGGCAGCACCCACCGCCAGCAGCAACACGCCGCGCACGACGGTCCAGCCGCGCGCCGCCACCCAGCCGGCGATGCCGGCGACGATGGCCAGCGCGCCGTCGGCGATGACGAAGGCGCCCAGCAGCAGCACGTAGGCCACCAGGCTCAGCTTCGGCTGGAACAGCATGTACAGCCCCAACACCACCAGCAGCAGCCCGCGCAGCGCCAGCACCCACCAGCGCTGGGCCGCGCGGCGCACCAGGCCTTGCATCGTCGGGGTGGGCTGGGCTGCGGGCATGGGCGGTTCCTTCCGTGGATGGCGCTCTGGCGCGGCGTTTACTTCTTCGCCGGTGCCACCTGCTGCTTCATCGCCTCGACCTCGGCGCGGGAGTCTTCGGTGAGCTTGTATGACACGTAGTACTTGTAGATGTTCGCACATAGGTGGTGGTCTCGATGCCGACCTTCTCGGCCGTGACCAGCTCGACGTTGTTGAACCACTTGTCGGGGTCCAGCCCGCGCTTGGCGGTTTCCTTGCGCATCTGCGAGATCCTGCCGGGCCCGGCGTTGTAGCTGGCGAAGGCGAACAGCGTGCGGTTGCCCTGGCTGAAGTTGGCGTCCTTGAAGTAGCGCGTCATCAGCTGGTCCATGTACTTGGTGCCGCCGTGGATGTTGGGCTCGATGGACTTGATGTCGCCCACCTTCAGCTCGGCGCCGGTGGCCGGCATGATCTGCATCACGCCGATGGCGCCGACATGGCTCTTCTTGTTCTGGTCGAGCGTCGATTCCTGATAGCCCTGCGCGGCCAGCATCAGCGGATCGAAGTCGTACTTGTCGCCGTACTTGCGGATCAGCGCGATGGTGTCCTGGAAGCGCTGGCGGTCGGCGGCGGCAACCGCGTTGTTCATCGCCTTGATGCGCTTCATGTATTCGCGCTGGCGGTACGGGATCACGCCGGCCGACTTGACCCAGGTGCCGAAGAACTCGTTCAGCACGGCCTGCAGCTGGGGGCTGCCCTTGCGGATGGCCCAGCCCATCGGCGTGGCCTCGCGCAGCACCACGTCCTTGTGCACTTTGAGCTTCGGCAGCACCGTGGCCCACAGCTCGGCCTTCCAGTTGTCCACGACGATGGCGCCGATCAGCCCGGCGTCGACCATCTCGAGCATGTCCTCGTCTTCCAGTGCGTCGGGCAGCAGAACCAGTTTCACCGGCGGTTTGCCGGCCTGCTTCAACCGCTGGTTCAAGGCCTGCAGGCTGGCGTGGTAGCTGGACGATTCGCGCACGTGCACCGTCTGGCCCGACAGGTCGTCCACGCCGGACACGGCCGGCCCCGACGGCCCCGTGACCAGGATCGCCACGTTCACGCTCTTGGCATCGATGGCAACGAAATCGGCGAGCTGCTTGCGCTCGTCCGTGATGCTCAGGTTGCCGACGGCGATGTCGATCAGGCCCTCGTTCAAGTCCTCGAAAAGCTCGTCGCGCGTGGCCGTGGCCAGGTACACGGTGAGCGGCCGCTTGCTCAGCTGTTTGGCGTAGGTCTTGTTGACCCAGCGCTCGAAGTCGCGCACCAGCTCGGCGCTCAGCCCTCGTTCGCGGCCCTTGTCGATGAAGTACAGCGATCGGCTGTACGGCACGGCCACGCGGATGCGTCGGCGCTCGAGCATCTGCTCGAAATCGCCCTTCCAGGCCTTGGCGCTCACCTTGAGCAGCCGCGCCTCGTCGGTGACGCTGGCAGCGGCGGCCGGCGCGGAAGCCGCTGCGGGCGCGGCCGGGGCCGCGGCCGCTCAGACCAGGCAGCCCAACGTCGCCGCCAGGCGGTTGAGAAGGCGGATGTTCATCGGGGCTTCCCTTTGCAAGGCGCCGGCTTCGAACGAGACGGCGGGCGCATCATGCCAGCACCCCGATCGGCGTGCAGGGCACGGCAGCGTGCTTCAGGCCGCGGCCAGCAGCCCGGCCGCCAACCGGTTGTGGCGGGCAACCAGCGCCGGCAGGTCCACCGCCTGCAGCTCGCCGCCACGCACCACCACGCGCCCGTTGACCACCGCGTGGGCCACGCGCGGCACCTGGCAGAAGAACAGCGCGGCCAGCGGATCGTGCAGCGCGCCGGCGACGCCGATCTCGTCCAGCGGCAGCGTCACGATGTCGGCCGACATGCCGGGCGCGAGTGCGCCGATGTCGTCGCGGTTGAGCACCTTCGCGCCGCCGAGCGTGGCGATCTCGAGCACCTCGCGCGCCGTCATCGCCGACGGGCCCTTGACCGGCCCGTGCGCCACGCGCTGCAGCAACAGCGCCAGGCGCGCTTCGGCCAGCATGTGGCCCGCATCGTTGCTGGCCGAGCCATCGACGGCGATCGACACCGCCACGCCGGCATCGCGCATCGCGCGGATCGGCGCGATGCCCGAGGCCAGGCGCATGTTGCTGCCCGGGCAATGGGCGACGCCGGTGCCGGTGCGTGCGAACAGCCGAATGCCGGCGGCGTCGAGCTTGACGCAGTGGGCATGCCACACGTCGGGGCCGACCCAGCCGAGCTGCTCGGCGTACTCGGCCGGCGTGCAGTTGAACTTCTCGCGCGTGTAGGCGATGTCGTTGTCGTTCTCGGCCAGGTGGGTGTGCAGCGACACCTCGTGCTCGCGCGCCAGCAGCGCCGCATCGCGCATCAGTTCGCGACTGACCGAAAAGGGCGAGCACGGCGCGACGACGATGCGCTGCATCGCGTGGCGCGCCGGGTCGTGCCAGCGCTCGATCAGCCGCTGCGTGTCCTTCAGGATCGTGGCCTCGTCCTCGACCACGCCGTCGGGCGGCAGGCCGCCGGCGCTCTGGCCGACGCTCATCGAGCCGCGCGCGGCGTGGAAGCGCATGCCGATCTTGCGCCGCCGCTTCGATGCTGTCGTCCAGCGTGACGCCATTCGGGTAGATGTAGAGGTGGTCGCTGCTGGTGGTGCAGCCCGACAGCAGCAGTTCGGCCATCGCCGTCTGCGTGCTCGACGCGCACCATCTCCGGCGTCAACTTCGCCCAGATCGGGTACAGCGTCTTCAGCCAGGTGAACAGCTCGGCGTCCTGCGCCGCCGGCACCGCGCGCGTCAGCGTCTGGTAGAAGTGGTGGTGCGTGTTGACCAACCCCGGGATGACGATCTGGCCGCGCGCGTCGATCACCTCGTCGGCCGTGGGCGGCAGCTGCGCAGGTGGCGCCCACCGCTTCGATCACGCCGTCGCGCGCGAACACCGCGCCGTCGACGATCTCGCGCCGCTGCGCGTCCATCGTGACGAGCAGCTGCGCGTGGCGGATCAGCAGCGTTGGCATGGGCTCAATGCGCTTCGGCCGCCTTCGCCGCTTCGATGGCGCCCGCCGCATCTCCCTGGCGCCGTTGAAGAACAGATTCAGCAGCACGGCCGCGATCGAGGTCAGCAGGATGCCGGACTTCCAGCAGCGGATGCAGGCTGTGCGCCATCTGCTGCGTCCAGCGCGGCGCCACCAGCGGAATCAGGCCGAAGCCGATGGCCAGCGCCACCATGTACAGGTTGTTGCGGTTGTTCTTGTAGTCCACGGTGCGACAGGATGCGGATGCCGGTGGCCGCGACCATGCCGAACATCACCAGCCCGGCGCCGCCCAGCACGAACTGCGGAATGGCTTCGACGAAGGCCGCCATCTTCGGCAGCATGCCGAGCATGATCATGATGATGCCGCCGGCCACGCTGACATAGCGGCTGCGCACACCGGTCACGCCCACCAGGCCGACGTTCTGGGTGAAGCTGGTGTACGGGAAGGTGTTGAAGATGCCGCCGATCAGCGTGCCCAGGCCATCGGTGCGCAAGCCCGCGGCCAGCTGCGGCTGGTCGATCTTCTTGCCGGTGATGTCCGACAGCGCGAGGAACATGCCGGTGGATTCGATCATCACCACGATCATCACCAGCGACATCGTCAGGATCATCACGATGTCGAAGGTCGGCATGCCGAAGGCGAAGGGCGTGACCACGTCGAACCAGTGCGCCTTGCCGACCTTGTCGAAGTTCATCTTGCCCATGCCGGCGGCCAGCACGCAGCCGGCGACGATGCCCAGCAGCACCGAGATGTTGGCGAAGAAGCCCTTGGCGTACTTCACCAGCAGCAGCACCACGACCAGCACGAAGGCGGCGATGGCCATGTTGTCCAGCGCGCCGTAGGCCGGGTTGTCGACCATCGGGATCGGACCCGAGCGTGACCGGCGCCGAGGCGGCCGCGGCGGTGGCCTTGGCCTTGTCGACCATCTCCACCAGCTTGGGCACGTCGGTGCGCTGCGCCAGGAAGGCCGGGCCGCCCACCGCCCAGCCCACGCCGACGCGCATCAGGCTGACGCCGATGATGGTGATGATGGTGCCGGTGACCACCGGCGGGAAGAAGCGCAGCATCCGGCTGACCACCGGCGCGATGAGCATCGGCGATGACGCCCGCGCCGATGATCGCGCCGAAGATCGCGCGCGCGCCGGCCACACCGGGCGTGCGCGTTGGCGATGGCCACCATCGGCCCGACGGCGGCGAAGGTCACGCCCATCATCACCGGCAGCTTGATGCCGAACTACCGGGTGAAGCCCAGCGACTGGATCAGCGTGACGATGCCGCAGGCGAACAGGTCGGCGCTGATCAGCAGCGCCACCTGCTCGGGCGAGAGCTTGAGCGCGCGGCCGACGATCAGCGGCACCGCGATGGCGCCGGCATACATCACCAGCACATGCTGCAGGCCCAGCGCCGCCAGGCGCGGCATCGGGCAGCTTCTCGTCCACCGGGTGGACGGCCGTGGTCGTGGTCATCGTTTCTTCTCCTCGTTGCAAGGGCGGCTCAATTCACCGCAGCGCCGGCTTCGTACCAGCGCTTGATGAGCGCACGCTCGGCGTCGGTGATCTGGGTGGCGTTGTTCAGCGGCATGATCTTCGTCACCACCGCCTGCTGGTAGACGTTCTGCGCGTGCTGCTTCGATCAGCTCGGGCGTGTGCAGCGCGACGTTCTTCTGCTGCACCTGGGCGTTGTGGCACATCACGCAGCGCTGGTCGAGCACGGCGCGCACCTCGGCATAGCGACCTTGGCCGGCGCCGCAGCGGCCGCGGCGGTTGCGGCGCCGGCGCCAATGCCACAGCCAGGCCGATGATGAGCAAGCGTGCCGACCACGGCGTACTCCCAGGGCACGCGCTTGCCGGCCACCAGCGCCTTGTGGCGCGCGACGAAGCTGTGGCGGATCAGCGCGCCGGCCAGCATCAGCAGCACCAGCACCAGCCAGTTGTTCTTCGCCTGGTACAGCCAGCCGTAGTGGTTGGACAGCATCGTCACCAGCACCGGCAGCGTGAAGTAGGTGTTGTGCACGCTGCGCTGCTTGGCGCGCTGGCCGTGGATCGGGTCCACCGGCTGCCCGGCCTTCATCTGCGCGATGACCTTGCGCTGGCCCGGGATGATCCAGAAGAACACGTTGGCGCTCATCGCCGTGGCGATCATCGCGCCGGCCATCAGGAAGGCGGCGCGGCCGGCGAACAGCTGGCAGGCGACGCCATGCCGCCAGCACGACGAACACGAACACCAGCACGCCGACGATCAGGTCGCCGTTGGCCTTCTGAGCGAAGGCGCGGCAGATGGCGTCATAGACGAACCAGAACACCGCCAGGAAGACCAGCGCGGCGACCACCGCCGCGGTGGCCGACCAGTCGTGCACGCTCTTGTCGACCAGGAAGGTGCTGGCGTTGAACAGGTACAGCACCACGAACAGCGCGAAGCCGGACATCCAGGTCCAGTAGCTCTCCCAGTAGAACCAGTGCAGGTGGTCGGGCAGCGTCTTCGGCGCCACCAGGTACTTCTGCGGGTGGTAGAAGCCGCCGCCGTGCACCGCCCACAGTTCGCCGTCGACGCCCTTGGCCAGCAGCGCCGGGTCCTTCGGCCGGGTCAGGCTGAAGTCGAGGAAGACGAAGTAGAAGGACGAGCCGATCCAGGCGATGGCGACGATGACATGCGTCCAGCGCAGCAGCAGGTTGACCCAGTCGAGCACATAAGCTTCCATCGATCACTCCAATCGGCTCACCACCGCGGGCGCTCTGAGCCTTTGTGCATGGGCCGCGCACCAGGCCGCTTCGAGATGGAACTTTCGGGCCCGCGCCGCTGCGGCGTGTACGCGAAAGTGTATACACGTCTGCATGCGCCTGCTCATCGGGTTTTCCCCAAGTTGGGGCATGGCAGCCGCGCTCATGCCGCGCGCTGCTGCAGGATCTGGGCCACCACCGCCACGGCGATCACCTCGGGCTCCTTGCCGATGACGCCGGCCACGCCGATCGGACTGGTGATCTGGGCCAGTTCTTCGGCCGTGAAGCCGCGCGCCTCCAGCCGGTGGCGGAAGGTGGCCCATTTGCTCTTGCTGCCGATCAGCCCGATGTACGGCAGGTCGCCATGCTGGCGCTGCCGCTTCAGGCAGGCGGCGACGACGTCCAGGTCCTCGGCATGGCTGAAGCTCATGATCAGCACGCGCGAACCGGCTTCGAGCATCGGCACCGCGCCGTGCACCGGATCGGAATGCTCGGCCCTGGCGTTGGCCGGCAGCCGGGTGGGAAAGACTTCATCGCGGCTGTCGATCCAGTGGGTGCGCACCGGCACGGTGCCCAGCAGCTCGACGATGGCGCGGCCGACATGGCCGCCGCCGAACAAGCGCCACCGGCATGTGGGCGCGCGCGCTTTGCGTGAGCCGGTCACGCAGCGTGTTCGATGTCGGCTGCGCCGATGCGCTCGAAGCCCAGCCACACCACCCCGCCACAGCATTGCCCCAGCGACGGGCCGAGCGCAAAGCGGCGCTGCGCCTCGCCACCTTGCCCGCCCAGCAGCGCGCGCGCATGCGCCACGGCCTCGAACTCCAGCTGCCCACCGCCGATGGTGCCGAGCAAGGCGTCGGCGAACACCGCCATCCACGCACCGGGTTCGCGCGGCCCCGAGCCCTGCACCTGCCGCACCTCGACCCACACCGCATCGGCATCGGCCAGGCGCTGCAGCAGCCTTTGCGTCATGCCTCGGCTGACCGCCCAGACGCATGCGCTGGCCCGCATCAGCTGCCGCGGTAGGTGGAGTAGCTCCAGGGCGTGGCCAGCAGCGGCACGTGGTAGTGCAGCGCGGCGTCGGCGATGCCGAAGTCCAGCGGCACCTCGTCCAGGAAGGCCGGGTCGGGCAGATCGACGCCGCGCGCGCGGAAGTAAGGCGCCACGCTGAACACCAGCCGGTAGCGACCCGGGCTGCAATGCCTCGCCCTCCAGCAGCGGCTTGTCGGCGCGGCCATCGTCGTTCAGCAGCACCTGCTGCATCGGGCACCGCGGCGTCGCGGTCCATGCGGTACAGGCGCACCGCCATGCCGGCGGCGGGGCAGCCGTGCATCGTGTCGAGCACGTGCGTGGTGAGTTTTCCCATAGTCCGATCGGCTCGCAAGGGCTTGCGTGACATGACAAAGTGTATACACTTCCGGATACCGCGCAAGCCCCTCCGCACGCCAATTCACCATGCCACGCACCGCCACCGCAACCAGCCCCCGCGCGCCGCCGCGCGGGCGCGGCGGCGCCGGCCGGACGGCGTGCAGGCCGGGGCCACGCAGCGCATCGTCGAATCGATCACCACCGCCATCGTCGAGCGCCGCCTGATGCCGGGCACCAAGCTGGCCGAGCAGCAGATCGCCGACATCTTCGGCGTCTGCCGCACCCTCGTGCGCCAGGCGCTGAACCAGCTCAGCCGCGACCGGCTGGTCACCCTGGAGCCGGCGCGCGGCGCCTTCGTCGCCAAGCCCGGCGTGGAAGAGGCGCGCCAGGTGTTC
This sequence comes from uncultured beta proteobacterium, assembly GCA_963837675.1. Taxonomy (GTDB): domain Bacteria; phylum Pseudomonadota; class Gammaproteobacteria; order Burkholderiales; family Burkholderiaceae_C; genus Rubrivivax. The sequence continues at coordinate 169,707 of CAWIOH010000030.1, forward strand.
GAGGTGCGCGCGATGCTCGAAGCGGCGATGGTCAAGCAGCTGTGCGCCGGCGATCACCGACGCGCAGATCGCCGAGCTGCGCGCGCACCTGAAGGCCGAGGCGGCCGCGGTGGCGCGCACCGATGTCGGCGGCCGCACGCGGCTGCTGGCCGACTTCCACGTGGTGCTGGCGCGCATGCTCGGCAACCAGGTGCTGGCCGAAATGCTGGTCGACCTGCTGACGCGCTGCTCGCTGATCGCGCTGATGTACCAGTCGGCGCATTCGGCCGAGCATTCGCAGGAAGAGCATGTGGCCATCGTCGATGCGTTGCGAGCGGCGCGACGCCCGCGCCGCCGTGCGCCTGATGGAAGCGCACCTGGGCAATGTCGAGCGCAACCTGCGCCTGAGCCCGCGCGTCAGCCGACCTGGCCGACGCGCTGCAACCCGCCTGAGCCCACCCCGAGGACCTCCGACCATGGCCGCAACGCCATGCCCGCCCCCACCCTGCCCTATGCCCGCGACCTGCGCGGCTACGGCGCGCAGGTGCCGCCATGCGCGCTGGCCGGGCGAGGCCCGCATCGCGCTGCAGTTCGTGCTCAACTACGAAGAAGGCGGCGAGAACAACGTGCTGCACGGCGACCCGACGTCGGAGACCTTCCTGTCCGAGCTGGTCACCGCGCAGGCCTACGAAAACCGCCACATGACGATGGAGTCGATCTACGAATACGGCTCGCGCGTGGGGGTCTGGCGCATCCTGCGCGAGTTCGAGCAGCGCGGCCTGCCGCTGACCGTGTTCGGCGTCGGTATCGGCGCTGGAGCGCTACCCCGAACTGCTGCAGACTTTCATCGACGCCGGCCACGAGATCGCCTGCCACGGGCTGCGCTGGATCCACTACCAGAACCTGCCCGAGGCCACCGAGCGCGCGCCATGTCGGCGTGGCCACGCACCTGCTGAAGGAGCTGACCGGCGGCGCCTGGCCGCTGGGCTGGTACACCGGGCGCGACAGCCCGAACACGCGCCGCCTGGTGGCCGACCAGGGCGGCTACGAATACGACAGCGACTACTACGGCGACGACCTGCCCTTCTGGCTGCAGGTGAAGCAAGAGCGACGGCACGCTGGCGCCGCACCTGGTCGTGCCCTATACGCTGGACACCAACGACATGCGCTTCGTGCAGGCGCAGGGCTTCAACACCGGCGAGCACTTCTTCAACTACCTGCGCGACAGCTTTCGACGTGCTGTACGCCGAAGGCGATCCGCAAGGCGAGGATCGACCGAAGATGCTGAGCATCGGCATGCACTGCCGCCTGCTCGGCCGGCCCGGGCGCATCGGCGCGCTGCAGCGCTTTCTCGACCACGTGCAGGCGCACGAGCGCGTGTGGATCTGCCGGCGCATCGACATCGCGCGCCACTGGAAGGCCGCGCATCCCTTCGACGCGGCCACCGCCTTCGTCTGGAACTGACCTCGATGCTCACGCTGGAACAACTCAACGCGGCCTCGCAGGCGGAATTCGCCGCGCTGCTCGACGGCATCTACGAACATTCGCCCTGGATCGCCGCAGGCGCGTGGAGCCGCGCGGCCCTTCGCCAGCCTTGCCGCATTGAAGCGCGCGCTGGTCGAGGTGGTGAACGAGGCCGGCGTCGAGCCGCAGCTGGAGCTGATCCGCGCCCACCCGGAGCTGGCCGGCAAGGCGATGGTCAGCAAGACCCTGACCGCCGAATCGACGAACGAGCAGGGCAGGGCCGGCCTGACCGATTGCACGCGCCGACGAGTTCGCCACCATCCAGCAGCTCAACGCCGACTACAACGCGCGCTTCGGCTTGCCCTTCATCCTGGCGGTGCGCGGGCCGCGCGGCAGCGGGCCTGGCCAAGGCCGAGATCATCGCCACCTTCGCGCGCCGGCTGGACAACCACCCCGACTTCGAGCGCGCCGAGAGCCTGCGCAACATCCACCGCATCGCCGAGATCCGCCTGGACGACAAGTTCGGCCATGTGCCGGCGCTGGGCAATCAGGTCTGGGACTGGGCCGAGAAGCTGGCCGTGCACAGCGACCCGGGTTACGCCGAGCGCGGCGAGCTCACCGTCACCTACCTGACCGACGCGCACCGCGCCTGCGCGCAGCGGCTGGCGCACTGGATGCGCGCCGAGTGCGGCTTCGACGAGGTCGAGATCGACGCGGTGGGCAACGTCGTCGGCATCTACCACGGCGCCGACCGCGACGCGCAGGCGGCTGCTCACCGGCAGCCACTACGACACCGTGCGCAACGGCGGCAAGTACGACGGGCGGCTGGGCATCTTCGTGCCGATGGCCTGCGTGCGCGAACTGCACCGCGCCGGCCGGCGCCTGCCGTTCGGCATCGAGGTGGTCGGCTTCGCCGAAGAGGAAGGCCAGCGCTACAAGGCGATGTTCCTGGGCTCGGGCGCGCTGACCGGCCACTTCGACCACGCCTGGCTCGAGCAGAGGGACGCCGACGGCATCAGCATGCGCGAGGCGATGCAGCACGCCGGCCTGTGCATCGACGACATCCCCAAGCTGCAGCGCGACCCGTCGCAGCTACCTCGGCTTCGTCGAGGTGCACATCGAGCAGGGCCCGGTGCTGAACGAGCTGGACCTGCCGCTGGGCATCGTCACCTCGATCAACGGCAGCGTGCGCTACGTCGGCGAGATCGTCGGCATGGCCAGCCACGCCGGCACGACGCCGATGGACCGCCGCCGCGACGCCGCCGCGGCCGCCGCCGAACTGGTGCTGTTCATGGAAAAGCGCGGCGGCAGCGTGCCCGACCTGGTGGCCACGGTGGGCATGCTGCAGGTGCCGAACGGCTCGATCAACGTGGTGCCGGGCCGTTGCAGCTTCAGCCTGGACATCCGCGCCACCACCGACGAGGTGCGCGACGCCTGCGTCGACGACGTGCGCGCCGAGCTGGAGCGCATCTGCGCAGCGGCGCGGCCTGCACTACAAGCTCGAGGAGACCATGCGCGCCGCCGCCGCCCCCAGCGACGCCGACCTGGCATGCGGCGCTGGGGCAGCGCGGTGCAGGCGCTGGGCCTGCCGCTGTTCCGCATGCCCAGCGGCGCCGGCCACGACGCGATGAAGCTGCACGAGGTGATGCCGCAGGCGATGCTGTTCATGCGCGGGCTGAACGCCGGCATCAGCCACAACCCGCTGGAATCGATCACCAACGACGACACCGAGCTGTGTGTCGCGCGCCTTCGCCCACCTGCTCGATCAACTCGCCACCGAACTGTCATGAGCCAGACTCACCTACGCCCGGCTCGACGCCTGGATCGACGCCCACTTCGACGAGCAGGTGACGTTCCTGCAGGCCCTGGTGCGCGTGCCCACCGACACGCCGCCGGGCAACAACGCGCCGCATGCCGAACGCACGGCCGAGCTGCTGGCGGGCTTCGGCTTCGAGGCCGAAAAGCATCCGGTGCCGGCGCAGGCGGTGCAGGACTACGGCCTGCGAATCGATCACCAACCTGATCGTGCGCCGGCCCTACGGCGACGGTGGCCGACCATCGCGCTGAACGCGCACGGCGACGTGGTGCCGCCCGGCGAGGGCTGGACGCACGACCCCTATGGCGGCGAGGTGGTGGACGGCAAGCTCTACGGCCGCGCCGCGGCGGTCAGCAAGTGCGACTTCTCCACCTTCACCTTCGCCACGCGCGCGCTCGAGTCGCTGGGCGCCGCGCTGCACGGCGGCGTCGAGCTGCATTTCACCTACGACGAGGAGTTCGGCGGCGAGCTCGGCCCCGGCTGGCTGCTGCAGCACGGGCTGACGAAGCCCGACCTGCTGCTCGCCGCCGGCTTCAGCTACCAGGTGGTGACCGCGCCACAACGGCTGCCTGCAGATGGAGGTCACGGTGCACGGCAAGATGGGCCACGCGGCGGTGCCCGACACCGGCGTCGATGCGCTGCAGGCGGCCACCAAGATCCTGAACGCGCTGTACGCGCAGAACACGCTGTACAAGCAGGTGACGAGCCAGGTGCCGGGCATCACGCACCCGTACCTGAACGTCGGCCTGATCGACGGCGGCACCAACACCAACGTGGTGCCGGGCAAGGTGGTGATCAAGCTCGACCGGCGCATGATTCCCGAGGAGAACCCGGCCGAGGTCGAAGCCGAGATCCGCGCAGGTGATCGCCGATGCCGTGGCCGAAGCCGCCGGCATCACGCGTGGACATCAAGCGGCTGCTGCTGGCCAACTCGCTGAAGCCCCTGCCGGGCAACAAGCCGCTGGTCGACGCGCTGTGCGAGCATGCCAGCGACGGTGTTCGGCGAGCCGATCCAGGCCTCGGGCACGCCGCTGTACACCGACGCGCGGCTGTACTGCGAGCAGGGCATCCCGGCGGTGCTGTACGGCGCCGGCCCGCGCACCGTGCTCGAGAGCAACGCCAAGCGCGCCGACGAGCACATCGCAGCTGGACGACCTGCGGCGCGCCACGAAGGTGGTGGCGCGCACCTTGTTCGACCTGCTTCAGCCCGATCGAGTGCACCAAAGTAGCGAATCTCCCGATTCTTTTGGGGCGTGGCTTGCGCACAGAATTTGCTCTCTTGCTCGCAGGCAGTTTCGTGCCCGACCACAACTCTCAACCCTGGAGCTCTTCATGCACCTGTTTTCCCTGACCCGCCGGCCGCTGCTGGCCGCCGCGCTCGCCGCCGGCCTGGCCGGCGCCGGCCCATGCGCAGGAACGCACCGTCAAGTTCCAGCTCGACTGGCGCTTCGAAGGCCCGTCGGCGCTGTTCCTGGTGCCGGTGGCCAAGGGCTACTTCAAGGCCGAAGGGCTGAACGTGGTGGTCGATGCGGGCAACGGCTCCGGCGGCACGGTCACGCGCGTCGCCTCGGGCGCCTACGACATGGGCTTTGCCGACATGGCGGCGCTGATGGAGTTCCACGCCAACAACCCGACCGCGCCGAACAAGCCGGTGGCGGTGATGATGGTCTACAACAACACGCCTGCGGCGGTCATGGCGCTGAAGAAGAGCGGCATCAAGACCCCGGCCGACCTGGACGGCAAGAAGCTCGGCGCGCCGGTGTTCGACGCCGGGCGCAAGGCCTTCCCGATCTTCGCCAAGGCCAACAACGTGACGAACGTGAACTGGACGGCGATGGACCCGCCGCTGCGCGAAACGATGCTGGTGCGTGGTGACATCGACGCCATCACCGGCTTCGGCTTCACCTCGATCCTCAATCTCGAGGCGCGCGGCGTGAAGGCCGAGGACATCGTCGTGCATGCCCTACCCGCAATACGGCGTCAAGCTCTACGGCAACGCCATCATCGCGGGCGAAGAGTTCCTGAAGAAGAACCCGGAGGCGGTGAAGCGTTTCCTCAAGGCCTTCAGCAAGGGCATGAAGGACGTGATCGCCGACCCGAACGCCGCCGTGCTGACCGTCAAGGAGCGCGACGGCATCGTCAACGAGGAGCTCGAGCTGCGCCGCCTGAAGCTGGCGCTGGACGCCACCGTGCTGACGCCCGACGCCAAGGCCGAAGGCTTCGGCAACGCGCTAATGCCGCGCCTGACGCTGATGGCCACCCAGGTGTCCGATGCCTTCAACACCAAGGAACGCGTCGACCCGGCGGCCGTGTGGAACGGCACGCTGCTGCCCAGCGAGGCCGAGCGCAACATCTTCGCTGCGGCGAAGAAGTAAGGCCCGGTGTGGATCCGCGCGGCCCCTTGGCCGATGCCGCCGCGCGGCCGTTTGCCCGCGCGCTGCGGCGCCGGCAGCCGTCAGCGCAGGTCGAAGGCGAACTGGAACATCATGCCGGCGGTGCCCAGCGCAATGGCCTGCATCGACACGTCGCGTGTCAATTGCCAGCCCAGGCTGACGGTCGCGCCAGGCGAGAAGCCGTTGACAGTTGAACGGCACCTTGTTCTCGTACGGATCCTTGTAGCCGTACAGGATGCCGGCCGTCCACTGGATGAACAGCTTGTCCCAGGGGCTGAAGTTCGTGATTTTCTCGCCCACGTAGCCGTAGGCGCTGGGCTGGCCGAAGGAGTTGCTGAAATAGGTGGCGCCCCAGACCCAGCCGTCCATGCGCTGGCGCTCGAGGCCGATCATGTACACCGGCTCGTGAATGATTCTCGGTATCCGAACCCGTAGTGGATGGTGTACGGCGAAGCCATCCCGCGCCAGAAACCCTCGCCGAATGATCGACTCCGCCGTCGGCAGGCGTCTCGCTCGTCGGTGGCTTGCGCATGCACGGTCCAACGGCACGGCCGGCAAGCGCCAGGACCAGTGCAAGGGGCGCGATGTGTTTGGGGAGCATGGAGCGAAGCGTGGCGCGATGCGGCCATGGACGAAGAGGCTGGCGGATTATCCCCGGCCCGGCCATGACCGCCGTGCGATGGCGCGCCGCGATGGCAAGACCCTCATGCTGCAGACCGCGAAACCCACTGCCCGCGGCGCCCCCTGTCCCATGAGCCACTTCGTCGACTTCCAGCAACGTCTGGCTGGCCTACAACACGAGCTGCTGGCGGCAGGCCAGTTCGCGGTGGAAGACATCACGCTGCAGATGGACCAGGGCGAGTTCATCGCCATCGTCGGCCCCTCGGGCTGCGGCAAGAGCACCTTCATGAAGCTGACCACCGGGTCTGAACATGCCCAGCAAGGGCACGATCCGCATCGACGGCCAGCCGGTGACCGGGCCGCTGAAGATCAGCGGCATGGCCTTCCAGGCGCCCAGCCTGCTGCCCTGGCGCACGCACGCTGGACAACGTGCTGCTGCCGCTGGAGATCGTCGAGCCCTACCGCTCCACCTTCCGCGCCAGGCGCGACGAGTACGTCGACAAGGCGCGCAAGCTGCTGCACAGCGTGGGCCTGGGCGGCTACGAGGACAAGTTCCCGTGGCAGCTGTCGGGCGGCATGCAGCAGCGCGCCAGCATCTGCCGCGCGCTGGTGCACGAGCCGAAGATGCTGCTGCTGGACGAGCCCTTCGGCGCGCTCGACGCCTTCACGCGCGAGGAGCTGTGGTGCGCGATGCGCGACCTGCAGGCTGCGCAGAAGTTCAACGTCATCCTGGTCACGCACGACCTGCGCGAAAGCGTGTTCCTGGCCGACACGGTGTACGTGATGAGCAAGAGCCCGGGCCGCATCGTCGTGCAAGCGCGACATCGACCTGCCGCGCCCGCGCGACCTGGAGGTGACCTACACGCCGCAGTTCATCGACATCGTGCACGAGCTGCGCGGGCACATCGGCGCCATCGCGGCCAACCGGTGGGCGCGAGCCACCGGGGTGGCGCCATGAACAAGACCGCCTGGAACGCTGGGCGCCGCTGGTCGCTGCTGGCTCATCACGCTGGCTGCTGTGGCAGCTGATCTGCACCGGCTTCAAGGTCAGCGAGTTCATCTTCCCCAGCCCTGCGCGCATCGTCGAGCAGACCTGGGAATACCGCGGGCTGATCCTGGGCCACGCCTGGCGCACCTTCTGGGTCACGATGGTGGGCTTCGGCATCGCCATCGTCGTCGGCGTGCTGCTGGGCTTCCTGATGGGCAGCTCGCGCCTGGCCTACAACGCGATGTACCCGCTGATGACCGGCTTCAACGCGCTGCCCAAGGCGGCGTTCGTGCCGATCCTGGTGGTGTGGTTCGGCATCGGCGCCGGGCCGGCCATCCTCACGGCCTTCCTGATCAGCTTCTTCCCGATCATGGTCAACATCGCCACCGGCCTGGCCACGCTGGAGCCCGAGCTGGAAGACGTGCTGCGCGTGCTCGGCGCCAGGCGCTGGGACGTGCTGATCAAGGTCGGCCTGCCGCGCTCGATGCCGTACTTCTACGGCAGCCTGAAGGTGGCGATCACGCTGGCCTTCGTCGGCACCACGGTGTCGGAGATGACGGCCAGCAACGAGGGCATCGGCTACCTGCTGATCAGCGCCGGCAGCTCGATGCAGATGGGCCTGGCCTTCGCCGGCCTGGTGGTGGTGGGCATCATGGCGATGGCGATGTACGAGCTGTTCTCGGTGATCGAGAAGCGCACCACGGCCTGGGCGCATCGCGGCAGTCAGGGGCATTGAAGCATGAACGACACCTTGCCGGGCACCGACCCGATGGAAGTGCAGATGCTGCGCCACCTGCGTCGCGCCAACGAGGTGGCGCGCGCCGCGATGGACGCCGGCCACCATCCCTTCGGCGCGCTGCTGGTGGCGCGCTGACGGCGAGACCGTGCTGCTGGAACAGCGCAACGTCGACAGCGTGAACCATGCCGAGGCGGTGCTGGCGCGCGATGCCGCCAGGCAGTTCGCACCCGAGCTGCTTGTGGCGTTGCACGCTTGTCACCACGGTGGAGCCGTGCGCGATGTGCGCCGGCACCCAGTACTGGGCGCACATCGGCAAGCTGGTGTACGGCATGAGCGAACGCCGGCTGCTGGAGCTGACCGGCAATCACGCCGAGAACCCGACGCTCGACCTGCCGTGCCGCGAGGTGTTCGCGCGCGGGCAGAAGGCAATCGCAGGTGTGGGGCCCGGTTGCGGAGGTGGAAGAGGAGATCGCAGCGCTGCACCGTCAGTTCTGGCGACAGCGCTGAAGATCGGTCCGCAGCTCCGCTGAAGGGCTGCCGTCCGGCGGCAGTCCCCTACACTGCGACGCCGCGGCGCGCGGCCGAATCCGAAGCAACGATGGCCTGGCACGCCCACCTGCAACTGCACTACCGCCACGAGGGCGGAAGCACGCTGGCACACGACCGCCACAGCGGCCCGCTGCGGGTGCTGCAGCGCCTGTACCCCGAAGGCCCGGGCATCTGCCACCATGTGCTGGTGCACCCGCCGGGCGGCATCGTCGGCGGCGACACGCTGCAGTCTGGAGGCACGGCTCGATGCCGGCAGCCACGCGCTGATCACCACGCCCGGCGCGACGCGCTTCTACCGCAGCGCCGGTGACACCGCCCAGCAGCTGGTGCATGCACAGCTGGCCGACGGCGCGCGGCTGGAATGGCTGCCGCTGGAGACCATCGCCTACAGCGGCTGCCTGGCGCACAACAGACTGCGCTTCGATCTTGCGCCGGGCGCCGAAATGATCGGCTGGGACGTGCTGGCTCTGGGTCTGCCAGCGGCAGGCCAGCGCCTTCGCTCGCGGAAGCTTCCTGCAGCAGTCTGGAACTGCCCGGCGCCTGGCTGGAGCGCGGCCGCATCGACGCCGCCGACATGCCGGCTTGCTCGAGTCGCCGCTGGGCTGGGGCGGCCGGCGCGTTCTGGCGACGATGTGGTTCGGTGCGGGGGAGGCGCTGGCATCGGCCCGGCGCGAAAGCCTGCTGGACGCGGCGCGCGCGCAAGATCGACGACATGCGAGCCGCTGCGCCGAATGCGGGCGCGACCGCGCCGAACGAGTCGGGTGGTCGTGGTGCGCGCGCTCGCCGAGCGGGTCGAGCCCGCCATGCAGCTGCTGGACGCGGTATGGGCCGCGTGGCGAAACGTTGCCTGGGGTCTCGGCGCGACGCCACCGCGCGTCTGGCGCACCTGAGGCGGCGCTTGCGGTTCGTCCAAGCGCTTCGCGGACGGTACCCGCGAACCGCCGGCATCGACCCCCGAGCGTGCCGAAACGTGCGTCCATGCACTGTCAGTCGACGGGCATGCGATTTCGAGAAATATTGCCGCACCAGGCACTCACTTGGGGGATGCCTGTGTTGGGATAGATGGACGAAACTCTCTTCGGGTTTTCGCTCGCATCCGCCGCGACAACGCCGCAGGCTTAACTACGGATTCCCAAATGCCCATCGCCGAGAGCGCCCGACTTGCTCCCAGCGTCAAGGTCTTCCAGCCCACGCTGGTGAACCTGTACGGCTGCACGGTCGGTGACGACACCAAGATCGGCGCCTTCGTCGAGATCCAGAAGAACGCAACGATCGGCGCGCGATGCAAGATCTCCTCGCACACCTTCATCTGCGAAGGCGTGGTCATCGAGGACGAGGTCTTCATCGGCCACGGCGTCATGTTCACCAACGATCGCTTCCCGCGCGCAACCAATCGCCGACGGCTCGCCTGCAGACCGAGGCCGACTGGTCGGTCGGAAGTCACCCGTGTCAGGCGCGGCGCGTCGATCGGCACGCAACGCGACCATCATTTCGCGGCGTCACGATCGGCGAGGGCGCACTGGTCGGGGCCGGCGCCGTCGTCACCAAGGACGTACCGGACTTCGCGATAGTGGCAGGCGTGCCTGCACGCGTCATCGGCAGCACGAAGGCGCGCCATGAGTCCGCGCCGACGACAGGCTGAGCCGTCAACGCCAGGTCTGAATGGCGCAACAGCCCAATTCATCGACATCAACCATCAAGGGAACCACACCATGATCAACATCGGCATCATCGGCTACGGCTACTGGGGGCCGAACCTGGTTCGCAACTTCGCCGAGACGCCAGGAGCCAACGTCGCCGCCGTCTCCGATCTGGACACGACCAAGCTTGCCCTCGTGCAACGGCGCTTTCCGGCGGTCAGGACGACCACCGACTTCCGCGACTTGCTGAACGATCCGGTCATCGACGCGATCGCGATCGCCACGCCGGTGCATACACACTTCGAGCTGGCGCTTGCCGCGTTGCGTGCCGGGCAAGCATGTCTGGCTCGAAAAGCCGATGACCGAAACCTCCGAGCAAGCCCGCGCACCTGGTCGATGAAGCGCAAACGCGCAACCTGGTGCTGCTGGTCGACCACACCTTCATCTATACCGGCGCGGTGATGAAGATGAAGCGAACTGTCCAGAGCGGTGAACTCGGCCGCGTCTCTACTACGACTCGGTGCGCGTGAACCTGGGCTTGTTCCAGCGCGACGTCAGCGTGGTCTCCGATCTGGCGGTGCACGACTTCTCGATCCTCGATCACCTGCTGGGCGAACACCCGGTGGCGGTTTCGGCCAACTGCGCCAACCACTTCCTCGGCACACCCGAGAACCTGGCCTACGTCACGCTGTTCTACGACTCGGGCGCGATCGCGCACACCAGCGTCAGCTGGCTGGCCCCGGTCAAGGTGCGGCAGATCCACCTGGGCGGCACAAGCAAGATGATCACCTATGACGACCTCGAGCCCAGCGAGAAGATCAAGGTCTACGACAAGGGCGTCAGCTTCACCGACGATCCGGCAAAGATCCAGGAGATGCGCGTCGGCTACCGCACCGGCGACATGTGGGCGCCGAAGCTGGCGGGCACCGAGGCGCTGGCCGTCGAAGGCGCGCACTTCGTCGATTGCATCGTGAACGGCAAGACGCCGATGACCGACGGGCAACTCGGCCTGCGCGTCGTCGAGGTGATCGAAGCGGTGCAGCCTGTCGATGCGGCGCAAGGTGCGCCGCAACGGCGAAACCGTCAATATCGAACTCAAGAGGAAAGCGGCATGATTCCCTTCGTCGATCTGAAGGCGCAGTACGCGTCGATCAAGAGCGAAGTCAACGCGGCCATCCAGGGCGTGCTGGACAGCTGCCAGTTCACGCTGGGCAGCGAGGTCGCCGGTTTCGAGCAGGAGTTCGCGGCCTACTCGCAGGCGCAGCCATGGCATCGCCGTGAACACCGGCACCAGCGCGCTGCATCTGGCGCTGCTGGCCGCCGGCATCGGCCCGGGCGACGAGGTCATCACGGTGCCCTTCACCTTCGTCGCGACGGTCTCGGCGATCGACTACACCGGCGCGAAGCCGGTGTTCGTCGACATCGACCCGCAGACCTTCACGATGGACCCGGCGCTGCTCGAGGCCGCAATCACGCCCCGGACCAAGGCGATCATCCCGGTGCACCTGTATGGCCAGTGCGCAGACATGGATCCGATCCTGGACATCGCCCGGCGGCACGGGCTGGTCGTCGATCGAGGACGCCTGCCAGGCCCACGGCGCCGAGTACAAGGGTCGGCGCGCCGGCGGCATGGGCGACATGGGCTGCTTCAGCTTCTATCCCGGCAAGAACCTGGGCGCCTACGGCGAAGGCGGCATGGTGACCACCGACAACCCGGAGTTCACGCGCACCATTCGCATGCTGCGTGACTGGGGTGCCGAGAAGAAGTACCACCATGTTCTGAAGGGCTACAACTTCCGCATGGAAGGCATCCAGGGTGCGGTGCTGCGCGTCAAGCTGCGCTACCTCGAGGGCTGGACCGAGGCCCGCCGCACGGCCGCCGGCACACTACGACCGACTGCTCACTGGCAATGGCGTGCCGACGCCGAAGGCGATGCCGCACAACCGGCACGTCTATCACATCTATGCGATCCGCACGGCGCAAGCGGCAGGCGTGGCAGGAGGCGCTGCTCGCGCAAGGCGTGCAGACGCGGCATCCACTATCCGACGCCGGTGCATCTGCTGCCCGCGTTCGCCGACCTGGGCTACCGCGCTGGGCAGTTTCCGCATTCCGAGAGCGCTGCGAACGAGGTGCTGTCGCTGCCGATGTTTCCCGAGTTGACGCACGGGCAATGCGAGCAGGTGGCGCGGGCAGTGACGAACCTGGCGTCCGGGAGCGCCATCCCGATTTCAGCGGTGCAGGCGGTCTGAGTCGCGACGTCGAGTTGGCTGCGGGGGCGTCATCCAAGAGCATGCCTGACGAACGGGTGCACCACGCCGTTGCTGATCTTCCCGTACAACGGCAACGGGCTGGAGGCGCTCGATTGCCTCGGCGATGCCTATGACTTGGTCGGCTTCATCGACGACACGCCATCCAAGCAAGGGCGAAGCGCCCTTGGTCACGCTGTTCATGCTCGGGAGGCACTGATCCGCTGGCCGGACGCGAGGGTCCTCGCCGTTCCAGGCAGTGCCGGCTCATTTCAGGGACGTCGTGCGTTGATCGATGCCCTGGGCATTGCGCCCGAGCGCTTCGCCCGTGTCATCCATCCGGCGGCGCGAATTTCTCCGCTGGCGCGCATCGGCCGCAACGTGCTCATCATGGCCGGTGTCGTGGTCACCAGCAACGCGGTGATCGGCGATCACGTCTGCGTGCTGCCGAACACCGTGATCCACCACGATGTGCACATCGGCGACTGGACGCTGATCGGCGCCAACGTCACGGTCGCCGGCAACGTCACCGTCGGCGAGAACTGCTACGTCGGCAGCGGCAGCAGCATCATGAACGGGCTGACGGTGGGCACCGGCTGTCTCGTCGGCTTGGGCAGTAACGTCATCCGCGATGTCGCTGTCGGCGCCGTGGTGGCCGGGAACCCGGCTCGCGTGTTGCGGCGCCTGTAGCCACCGTGCAATTCCCGATGCTCGAGGGCTGCGGCGCCGCGGGTCATCGTGTCGTGAACGACCACACGCGGTCGGCGGCCATCGCATTGCCCGCCAGGTCCGTGACCCGCGCTGCGCCCGTACCACCCTTGATGGTCACCGTGTAGACGGTCAGCGCCGTCAGCGTCGGCGTCGGGTTCAGCGTCACGGTGCGGTTGTTGGTGCTGACCGTCACCACGGCGGGAACCAGCGTGCCGGTAGGACCACGCAACTCGACGGTGCCGGCAGTCAGCGTTGCGGGATCCATCGCCTCGCTGAAGGTCGCCGTGATGTTCGCGGTCCGGCTGACGCCCGTGGCGCCACTGGCCGGTGACGTGGAAGTCACGGTCGGTGGCGTGGCCTCGATCGTGAAGGTCCAGACCCGATCGACGGCCAGCGGATTCTGTGCGGCGTCCTTGACCCCGTCCACGCCGCCACGCACCCGTGCCGTGTAGATGGCGCCACCCACGAGGTTGGGTATCGGGTTCAAGGTCACGCGACGATTGCTGGCGGTGTAGGTCAGGTCCGCGGGCACTACAGAGCCTGAGGCGTCCGTGAGCGTGACCGTGCTCGCGTTGATCGTTGACTCGTCCATGACCTCGTTGAAGGTGGCGGTGACATTGGCGGTCGTACTGATGCCGGTGGCACCGTCCGCCGGCGAGATCGCACTGACCGTCGGCGCCGTCGTGTCCGGCACGGTCGTGTACGACCAGCTCGCATCCGTGGCGAGCGCATTGCCCGCCAAGTCCATTACCCGCGATCCGGTGGCGCCACCACGAACCACCACGGTGTACACGGTGCCGAAAGCCAGCGTCGGGGTCGGGTTCAGGGTCGCCACGCGACTCGTCGTGCTGTAGCTCACGGCGGCGGCCACCAGATTGTTCGACGGATCGCGCAGCTCGATGGTGGATGTGCCGATCGTCGACGCGTTCATCGCTTCGCTGAAGGTCACGGTCACGTTGGCCGTGCGGCTGACGTTGGTCGCGTTGACCGCTGGCGAGCGCGCCGTGATCGTCGGTGGCGTGGTGTCGCCGGCAGCCGCCGTGGTGAACGACCAGGTTCGCGGTGCGCCCATCGCATTGCCCGCCAGATCAGTGACCCCCACCGTGACGGTTGCGGTGTAGGCCGTCGACGACGCCAGCGCGGCATTCGGCGTTAGCGTAGCGGTGTTGGTCGCAGCGTTGTATCCGACTACGGCCGCGACCAGCGCGCCGGACGAGGCGTTGCGCAGTTCGAATGTGGTGACACCGATCGTCGCCAGATCCATCGCCTCGCTGAAGGTGGCGCCCACCGTCGTCGACGGACTGATCCCGGTGGCGCCGCTGGCGGGCGCGACCACGGTCACGACCGGCGGCGTCGTGTCGGCGGCCGCAGCAGTCGTGAACGACCAGGTTCGTGGCGCGGTCATCGCATTGCCCGCCACATCCTTGACCCCCACCGTGATGGTTGCCGTGTAGGCCGTCTGCGACGCAAGCAACGCACTCGGCGTGAGCGTAGCGGTGTTGGTCGCGGCGTTGTATCCGACGCTGGCCGCGACCAGCGCACCGGACGTGGCGTTGCGCAGTTCGAAGGTGGCGACACCGATCGTCGCCGGATCCATCGCCTCGCTGAAGGTGGCGCCCACCGTCGTCGACGGACTGATCCCCGTGGCGCCGCTGGCGGGCACGACCACGGTCACGACGGGCGGCGTCGTGTCGGCGGCCGCGGCCGTCGTGAACGACCAGGTCCGGTTGGCGATCATGGCGTTGCCGGCCGCGTCGGTCACGCCTGTGGTCACGACGGCGTTGTAGGTCGTCGACGCTGCCAGCGGGACATTCGGCGTCAGCGTCGCCACGCGCGTGGCCGCGTTGTAGGAAACGACGGCCGTGATCGGCGCACCGGCCGACGTGCGCAGCTCGAAGCTGCTGCTCCCGATGCTCGCCGCATTCATCGCTTCGCTGAAGGTGGCGGAGACCGATGCCGATATGCCAACGCTGGTCGCGCCGTCGGCAGGTGACACTGCCGTCACCGTCGGCGGCGTGGTGTCACCAGGCGCCGCGGTCGTGAACACCACGTCGACCCAGTAGTTCGACGACTGGTAGCTGGACGCGGGGAACGTGGTCGACGCGGCGTAGGCATACACACCGTTACCGCCGTTCACGCCGTTCTGCAACGCATGCAGCGGCGCGTTGTCCACACCCGCGGAAGCGAAGAAGCTGTTGTCACCGGCATAGCGGCCGTTCGGCGCCAGATACGATGCGACGTAGACGGTGTTGGCGGTGACGGCCACCGGCGTGCTGAAGTTCACCTGCTGCCAGCCCGATGCCGTCTCGTTGGTGAAGGTGGCGCTGGCGAGTTGCGCACCCGCGCTGCTCCAGAGCGTACCGACGTGCGTGCCGGTATTGGCCGCTCCCTTGTAGAAGCGGATGCCGGTGATGTAGCCATCCACATCGGAGCGGAACTTCACACCCAGATTCACCGAACCCGTGTCGCTGTCGCTGACGACCGTCGGGACCGCGGAACTCGGCCAGATCGTGCACGGGCAGTTCTGCGGCCCACCGCCGCCGATGCTGACGGTCACACCGGCGCTCGGCGGCTCCAGGTTGCCGCTGTCGTCGACCGCGCGCGAGCGGATCGTCACGGAGCCGCTCGTCGGCGGTGTCCAGCCGTAGGACCACGTCGCCCGTCCGTTGGCGCGGCGCCAGGTCGTGCCGCCGTCGACCGAGACCTCGACCCCAGCGACCACGCCACCGCCGGCATCCGTGGCCGTACCGCTGATGGTGATTGCGACGCCAGGGGCGACCGTGGCGCCCTGCGTGGGTGAAGCGACGGCCGACGAAGGTGCGACCAGATCGACGGATGCGGATGCCGGCACCATCCCCGCCAGTAGCGTGGTCGGTTGCGCGCCCATGTCGGCAAACAGATTGACGGTGGCCTGCTGCATGCGCGAATCGATCGGCATGCCGCCGCGGTCGTGGTTGGCGTCGAGACCCCATGACCACTGGATCGTCCCGGCACCGAAGACCCGTGCGCCGCTCGCATGTCGGTACAGCGTCAACGCATGGGTCTGCGTGCCAGGCCCGTAGTTCGAGCCGTAGTCAAGCAGCATCCCGCCGAAGGTCAGGGTCGTGCTCGACAAGCGCATCAACCCTGACGGCCGGAAGCCGTTGTCCAGGTCCGAGTCCCACTCATAGCCCAGCGTTCCCACCGGCAGGGTCGCCGTCTGGCCCGTGCCCAGCGTGGCGATGCTGGTATTGCGCCAGAAGCGCAACTTTCCATCTTCGGCCGGCACCTGATGGCGTAAGGTACACCCGTGTCATTGGCCATGAAGATCGTGCCGGTGAGTGCGTTCTCCGGCCGCCCGCCGTCGGCCGGCGGGCTGAAGCGCGGGTCGCGCCAAGTGCCTGTCCAGGCCGCGGTCGGGTCGATCATCGCGTTGGCGTGGGTTTCTTTGTAGCTGACCAGCGTGCGATACGGCGTGCCAGAACCATCGATGCTGCTTTCCCAGCGCGTCTTCCAGAACACCTCGTTGCCGCTGAAGAACGCCAGATTCACGCCTGCGTTGCGGGCGGCCTCGACATTGGCCCGCTGGGTGCCCGACCAGTACTCGTCATGGCCGACCGACAGGAATACCTTGTGCTGCGGATTCGACTGCCGAAGCGGTCGCTATCTACCCCGGTGAAGTAGCTGACGTCATAGCCATTCGCCTCGAGCCAGCGAACCATCGGGTATTCGGCGTTGAACACCCAGTCCTGTCCGTTGTCGACGCCGCGCGTATGGAACGGGCGGTTGTAGCTGACCTTGTAGGCGCGTCCTGCGGGCGCGCCCGTGTACAGACTGTTGCCGCCGTAGTCGTTGTAGGCCTGCCAGGTCGTGTCCGAAGTCTGGAACAGCAGGTCGGAGGTGCTGGCGTCGTCGCGCACGACGAAGAAGATGTGGCTTGCGCCGCCCGTGTCGGCGCGGACCGCCTTGGCGAAGTAGATGCCCGAGGTGGCGTTCGCCGGAACTGGCCAGCTGACCCGACACGCTCCAGTTGCCACAGTCGATCAAACCGGTGGTCGGGTCGTTCAAGCAGTTCGGCTGCGATTGAGGATTCGTCGCCTGCACCGTGGCCACCTTGCGTGCGCCCAACCCGCCGTAATAGCCCATGCGGTAGATGTCGAAGCGGAAAGCGGACGCACTCGTGTCCACCTTGAACGACACCGTGCCGCCGCGGTTGACGCTGATGTCGGTGGCGAAGCCCTGGATGCTGGCGTCGCCGATGCCCGAGACGTCCCATTCGCTGGCCGGATTGCCGGCCAGGCAGTTCTCGGCCACGACGGCGTTGGCCGGTGCACCGCAGGTGCCGCCGATACCGCCAGTGGTGAAGCTCACGCTCACGTCCGCCGCCAGCGCATTGCCCGCCAAATCCTTGATGCGCGGATCCGCGGCGCCGCCCTTGATCACCAGGCTGTAGGCGGTCGATGGCGACAGCGATGCGGCAGGCGCGAAGGTCGCCCTGCGCGCGGCTGCGTCGTAGGTCACCGCACCGGTCACAGCCGCCCCACCCGGCGCCAGCAGGCGCAAGGTGTTCGCATTCACGGTGCTCGGCGTCGATCGCCTCGCTGAAGGTCACTGTCGCAGATGCGCCGATGGCCACGCCGGTCGCCCCGCTGGCCGGCACGGTCGAGGTCACGGTGGGTGGTGTGGTGTCCGCCGGGCCCGTCGTCGTGAAGACGACGTCGACCCAGTAGTTGCTCGCCTGGTAGGTGGAGCCCGGGAACGAGCTCGCGGAACCATAGGCATAGACGCCATTGCCGCCACTGACCCCATCCTGCAGCAGCCGGATCGGCGCGTTGTACACGCCGGCGGATGCAAAGAAGTTGCCGTCCGCAGCATAGTTGCCATTGGGCGCGAAATACGACGCCACGTACACCGTGTTTGCAGTGATCGCCACCGGCGTGGCGAACATGACCTCTTGCCAGCCGGTCGCGGACTCGCTGGCGAAGACCGCCGTGGCCAGCTGCGAGCCGTCGCCGGTCCACAGGTTGCCGATATGTGTGCCCGTGTTGCCAGTGCCTTTGTAGAAGCGGATGCCGGCGATGAAGCCGTTGACGTCGGACCTGAACTTGACACCGAGCTCCACCGCATTCGGGTCGGCGACCGAAGGATTGGCTGGCGTCGCGGACGGCCCCCAGACGCCGCACGGGCATTCGGCGACCGCCGCCGTGGTGAAAGACCAGGTCAGGCTGGCCGGCAGCGGATTGCCTGCTGCATCCTTGACCGTCGGCGTGCCCGCTCCGCCGCGCAACGTGGCCGTGTAGGTGGTTGCGGCTGCGAGCGGGGTGCTCGGAACCAGTACCGCAGCAAGGCGCTGTGCATCGTAGCTTACCGAGGCGCTGACGAGCGAATTGCCCGCGTCGCGCAGCTCGAAGGTCGCCGGACCGATCGTCGACGGATCCATCGCCTCGCTGAAGAACGCGGTCGGCTGCGCCGTGGGCAAGACGCCGGTCGCACTGGCCGCGGGTACCGTCGATGTGACCTGCGGCGCATTCGTGTCCGCCCCGTACGTGGCGACGTAGCTGCCGCCGTTGGCAGCGAAGAACGCATATTCCACGCCCTTGATGACCTGAACGCTGAAGTTCACGGGGCTGCTGCCCAGGGTGATCGCGTTCAGCGCCAGATTGCCCTGCCTCAGGGGCAGCATGGCCTGCAGTCCGTTGGCTGCCGGGTCCTTGACGACGGTAAAGGCGAGGCTGCTGCCCGCAAACGCGATCGAACCGAACGACGAAGCATTGCGCGCGTCCAGCCAGGTCAGCATCTGCTGCGCCGAGACCACGGGCACGCCGCGCGCCAGCGCCGAGCTGACGGCAGTGTCGGATTCGACAATCGTCGCTGCGTCGGTGTGGGCGTTGATCGTATAGGCCCCGTAGTAGCCCTCCGGGCCCAGCGCGCGATCGAGCAGCGTATCCACCGTGAACGGATAGGCCTGACCGGACTCGTCGGTCATCTGCGTCGCAGCCATGTACACATCAATCAGGCTGCCATCCAGCTTGGCAAAGCGCATCGGCATCGCCGAGCCGGTGAAGATGCCGGGCACGTTGCTCACCCAGCTCGGCGGCCAGAAGTAGTAAGACGTGTCCAGGCGCATGCCCTTGCTCAACTGCACCAGGGCGCCGGAAGCCCAGTCGCTCCAGGCAATGCAATGGTGGCGTTGCGTGCGCAGCGGCAGCGCACTGGGGTACTTGGCCTGCGAACTCCGGCACCTGCTGGTCGTAGATGGCCTGAAGGCCGCTCAGGTCGAAGTCGGCACAGCCGGTGTTGATGTGAATTCCGATCTCGAATCCGTCGGCGCACGAACTGCGCCGCCTGCGCATCGCTCATCGGCGTCGAGGTGAAGATGTACGAGGTGCCGCGCACGCACTCCCAGTTCGCCACGGAGCAGCCCTGCGGGCTCAGCGCCTTGAACTGATCGAAGCGGCCGACGGTGCCACCGTTACCGTGGTCGTCGCCGGTCATGATGAGCACGGCCTTCTTGCCGTTCGGGAAGTACCAGAAGCGCGGCAGCGGCTTCTTGCCCTCGTTCATGTGCAGGATCAGGTTCGCCAGCAACCGCTGCTGTTCGTCGGCCTGCGGGATCGTCACCTTGTTCAGGTCCACCCAGTCCGCCTGAGGGTCGCCTTCGGCATTGCCGTAGAACTTGTCGTCGGATCGGATCGGCGCATAGCCATCGCGCTCTTGCGCGGCCCAGGCCGGATTGCCCTGCCGCGTGTAGACGATCGACTCGGCCAGATCGAAGGCAAATGCCGCGGCATGGCCGCTGCCGTAGGCACGCAGGGTCACTGCGGGATAGGCGGTGGCATTGGTGGCGTTGCTGTAGAGCGTCGCCACCCGGGTGGCACCACTGAGCGAGTACAGGCTGGCCGATCCATGGAACTGGATCGTCTGGCCGACGATGCCGTTGCCTGGTGCCACGGCGGTATCGACCAGCAGGTAGCCGTCCGCCAGCGCTGAGCCCTGCGGCGTGAGACCGAGCAGGTTGCCCAGTTGTGCATCCGGCGCCATCGCGATCAAGTTGCCGCCTGCCGTCACCCAGTTGGTGAACATCGTCACCTGGTTCGCGGCCAGCGGCATCTTGGCCAGCAGCACCACGTCGTAGGCCGACAGCGTGGCCGCTGTGATCGTTGAGATGTCGGCCACGGCGAAAGCGTTGAGGCCTTCGGCACGCAGGATCTCCGCGTAGTAGCTGCCAAAGGTCGGCGAGCCCGAGGTCACGACGAGGATCGGCCCGCCCGGCCCTTGCGCGGGGTCGCCCGCCGCACGTGCAGGGGGCAGCATGGCGCACCATGCCAGCAGCAGCGCCAGCAACGTGAGCACCAGCCCGGGAAATGGCCGCTTTAGCATTGCCGGACGCGACATCAGCCAGCCTTCCTTAGACCGCGCATCGCGCCGCGGCATCGAATGGAACAGCGCAGCGTAGCGGCGCGCATGCGATTGAAACCGGCCATCGTCATAGCCGCAGCGAGGACACACCGTCCTGGTCGTCGCCGACGAAAACCTGGTTTCCGCGCGCGCGATCGAACACCACCACGTTCACGCCGCCGGCCGCGCCGGGGACGTCGCGCACAACGGCGCGCGTGCCCATATCCCAGGCAATCACCCTGCCGTCCGCGCCGCCCCCTACGAGCAAGGTGCCATCGGGGCTGAACGACAAACTGCGAAGCACCGCACGATGACCCTGGAGCGCGCCAATCTGGCGGCCGGTGGACAAGTCCCACAAGATGAGCTTGCCGTCGTCTGCCGCACTCGCCAGCAGCTTCCCGTCCGGGCTGAAGGCCAACGCCAGGATCTCGTCGGCATGGCCGCGCAGGGTGTACAGCGGTCCGCCCTTGGCAACCGGCCAGACCATGATCCTGGCATTGGCGTCGCCGCTGGCAATCAGATCGCCTACGGAACTGAAAGCGACGGTGTTGACGAAGTCGGTGTGGCCGCCGAGGATGCGCTTCAGCTTGCCGCTGTTGCCGTCCCAGACCATGACGCGCGTTTCGTCGCCCGCCGTGGCCACCGCGCTGCCGTCTGCGTTGGCGGCCACCGCACGCAACCCATGTTCGTGGCCGTGCAGCACCCAGCGGCGCTGGCCGGATTCAACGCTCCAGAACTCCGCCAAGCTATCGCGGCCGACGGTCACCAGATAACGCCCATCGCCGCTGAACACCAGCCCGACGACCGGCGTACCCCCTCGGCGCTTGATCACCTTACGCTCCTGCGCCGCAGCACCGTCCATCAAGCGAACCCTGCCGTCGGCGTGAGCCACCGCCAACGCCGAACCGTCCGCCGCGATGGCCATGGCGGTGACGCCGTGGCCTGCATATGCCCGCGCACGGCGCTTGAATTTCGCCGGCCGCTCGCGCGAAGGCGGTACTTCGCCAAGCGCCCGCGCAGTGGGAGCCTCCCTGGCCTCGACGGCGCTGTCGTCTGATCCGCCGCCGCACCCCGCCAGCCACGCCGTCAGCGGAATGCCGACCGACCATGCCAGCAAGCGACGTCGCCGACAGCCCACCAAGGCAGCCATTGAAAACCCCTTCCAATTCGACAATCGACACGCGGAACCGCCGGAAACGCCTGGCGGTCAACAATTGCGCCGATGTTTGGACAGTGGCCATTCGACGTCAACCCTGCAAGCAGGTGCAAAGTGCTCGAACGGAAGCGAATGGTCCCGCATCCCCCCTGAACCGGGGGGCAGGCGAAGGCGTTTCAGGGGTAGTAGTAGCCGTAGCCCATCGGTGCGTGCGTCTCCGGCAACTTGTTCAGCACCGACAACACCACCGGGCAATGCTCCAGGGAGGCATAGGCCTGCGCGACCACGCTCCTGGGGGTCTTCGCAGCCTCGACGATCATCACCACCTGCCCCACCCGGGTCGCGAGCACCTTGGCCTCGTTGGTCACCAACAGCGGTGAAGCGTCGAAGATGATGATGTGCTCGGGATAGCACTGTTCCAGCCGGGCCAGCAGCGCCTCCATCGAATCGCTGGCCAGCAGTTCGGTGGCGCGGTCGTTGCGCGTGCCGGCGGAAAGCAGCGAAAGCTTGGGTACGTTGGTATCCAGCACGACGTCCATCACGTCGAGATCGGGATTCATCAAGACATCCAGCAGGCCCCTGCCGGGCTCCACGCCGATGCGCTGGAACAGCGTCGGATGGATCACGTCCGCATCGATCAGAAGCACGGAACGGTCGATCTCGGCGGCCATGCTGATGGCCAGATTGATCGAGAAGAAGGTCTTGCCTTCGCCGGGCAACGCGCTCGTCACCATGATCTGCGCCATGCGCGCCGCGCCGGGTTCGGCGTCGCGCGCATTCTTCAGCAACGGGCGCTTGACGTGGCGCAGCTCCTCGGCAAGCAGTGTTCGCGTGGACGCCGGCACCAGGTAGCCGGCCTGCTGAAGCTTGGCCAAGTCCAGCGTCGCCATCGCGGGCACACGAGGCCTGTTCGCAGCCTGTGTCGGCGAGGGCGCTGCGACGGGCGCCTCGCTCGCGATGTCTTTCGGTACTGCCGGCGGCGCCGCCGGAACGTGTCGACTCGACCACCGCCGGTCGCGCCGTTCGTGCCGCAGCCGGCGACAGTTCGGCCAGCCTGCGCATCGCGGCCGCGGGCGTGGGCTCCTTCGACGACCTTGGCCGCGGACGCATCGTTGAGGCGCGGCGGTGATCGCTCCGGCGCCCAGGTCGGGCACCGCGATGCCCGCGTTGCGGAGTTGCTCCAGCCGCCTGGCGGCCTGCTCGACGATGCTCATCGATGCACCTTCAGAAGAGATGCGCGGGTTCATCGCGACCCACGCCACCCAGATCGACTGCACGACGAGCAGCAGCGCACAGGCCAGGCCGAAGCGCATGGCACCCATGCGCCGGGCCCGCACCTCCAGCGGCGTCACGACCATCGACACCGCGCCGAGCACGGGTCGGCCGGACAGCGCAGCGAGCGCGTCGACCGCGTCGACCGCAGGCCGGAGGTTCTCGACCAGCAGCGCCGCACCGACACCCGCCGCAAGCGTCACGACAATGGACAAAAGGGCCAGGTGCAGGCGGTTGGGAAAGGCCGCCGAGGTCGATACGCGCGCCGGCTCGACCACACGGAAATCGGCGTAACCCGAAGTCTCGCCCAGCTTGGCGCCGATGGACGCCGATTCCCGCCGCGCCACCAGCGCATCGTAGTTCTTGCGCATGACCTCGTAGTCGCGATTCAGCTGCGCCAGCTCGGCCTCCACCTGCGGCCGCTGCGACGCCGACGCTCGAATCTGGTCCAGCTGCGCCTGGTGCGTGCCCAGTTGCGAGCGCAGGCCCGCCACCTGCGCCTCGGCCTCGGCCAGCGACACGCGCAGCTTCTGGTACACCGGGCTCGTCGGCGCCTTCGGCTGGCTTGCCGAGCTTGGCCAGGGCGCGCGCCTCGGCCTCCTTGCGCAGCTTCTCTTCGGCCTCGAGCTCGCGCACCACACGCCGCGCGTTGATGACGTCGGGATGCGCATCGGTGTAGCGGCGCGGTCAGGTCATCGAGCTGCCGGCGTTGCGCCTCGAGGCGCGCCAACGATTCAGGCACCGGGCCGGCAGCTCTGCGGCGCGATTTCGGCAGGCAGGTTCGGGTCTTCGGTCGCGAGCTCGCGGCCGGAACGCATCGCGCGCCTGCTCGGCCGCACTCAGCTCGATGCGCAGCTTGGTCACCGAGTCGCTCAGCGCCGACACGCGGGCGTAGTAGTCCTGGCTCGACACGCCGGTGACGGAGAAGTTGTGCACCTTGAAGTTCTTGAGCCGGTCTTCGGCCTCCACCAGCTTCGCCTCGTAGCTGCGGATCTGGTCTTCCAGAAAGCGACCGGCATCTGCGGAGTCGCGGCGCTTTTCGCCCGAACTGGCGTCGACGAACATCTGCACCGTGGCCTCCACCAGCCGGCGCGCGCCTTCGGGGTCCTCGCCCTTGTAGGTGATGTCGTAGAGGTTGCCGGTCGCGGCCGGCGCAGGAAGGATCTTGATCTGCTCGGTCAGGCGGGTGATGAGCTTCTGCCTGGCGCTCTCGTCGGCAATGTCGACATCCAGCCCCGGCGTCTTGATGAGCCGTTCGACGTTCGACCTGGACACGAGCGTGCGCGCGAGCATGCGCACCTGCGTGTCGACATCCGGCTGGAAGGCCAAGCCCGGACATCAGCGGCTTCAGCACCGTCTGCGTATCGACGTACACCTGCGCTCTGGCCTCGTAGCGGTTCGGCGCCAAGGTGACGCCAACGGCACAGGCAACGGCCGCGATCGCGGCCGACGCACAGCGCCAGCCAGCGACGCTTGCGCACGATGCGCAGGGCCTGCTTGATCGATTCCGTCAGATTGTCCAGTTCGCCCAAGCGAGCTTCCTTCAGCATTGATGCGCGGCGATCGTCTCTTGTTTGGCCCGTCGCAGACAAGCCGCAAATTCGGCGCCTGGACGGTAAAGCGCGCTAGTGTGAACTACGTCACGGCGCATTTCCCGCACCCCACCCCTCGATTCGGGGGGAGCCCTCCGATGCGGCTGGTTGCGTGCCGGTTCTCGACCCGCCATGCTTGCACATCGCTGCATGTGCCGCATGGAAGACTTGATCGAGCTGCAGCCGCGATGACCGAACTTCGAACACAGCATGCTCAAGCGACTGGCATCACCAGGTCCAGGCCGCTGATTCGGAGAACGAAATGAACGTCGACAGCGCTTCGGCAGCGGCCACCGCCATTCAGCCGGGTTGGCTGCAGCCGCAATCGACGGCCGATCGACCAATCAGGCGACGAGTGTGCCGGGCGACCGGACGGCCACCGGTGGCACCAGCGATCGCGCAGCGGCCAACGACCGCGTCAGGCTCGTGTCGAAGGCTCGCACTGCAAAGCTGCCCGCCAAGGGCTTCCTGAAGGACCTGCACCGCGAGAAGCGTCGATCCGAGCGCTCGGGGCCTCGCTGTCGATGGTTCTGTACCGTGTAGAGGCACTCGTCTCCAAAGAGCGTGCATCAGGCAGACCAGTTCGTGGAAGTGCCTGTACCGGTCCAAGCGAGTTACCGACATCGTCGGGCATGTCGGGCGCCGACCATATCGCCATGCTTGTGTCCCGACACCGATGCCGAAGGCATCCGGGGCTTCATGAAGAAGGTCAGGCGCTTGCCGGCGACTACGGTTCGCCGGGGTCGCGGCCACCTACCCGGATGATCTGTTCGACAAGGTCGCCAACGGCGAAGGGCTGGAGCCCTTGCTGCAGCCGTATCTTGCCTCGGATGTCCAGGGGGGTGGCGAGAGGGCTATGCCGTTGAAGCGCGCCCTGGACATCGTCGGCGCCGCTATTCCTGCTGTGCCTGCTGGGCCCGCTGATGCTGCTGGTCGCCCTGTTGGTGGCGCTCACGTCGCGCGGCCCGGTCATCTTCAAGCAGACGCGAATGGGCAAGGGGTGCCTGCCGTTCACCTTCTACAAGTTCCGGTCGATGCGGACGAACGCCGACGACAGCGTGCACCGCGAGTTCGTCGCAAAGTTGATCGGCGCCGGCGAAGACAAGACCGGACACTTCGGCCGAAGCGCCGAATACCTTCAAGCTGCAGGCCGACCCGCGCATCACGCGAATCGGCAGGCTGATCCGCAAGACCAGCATCGACGAACTGCCCCAGCTGTTCAACGTGATCAAGGGCGACATGAGCCTGGTCGGTCCGCGCCCGCCGATTCCCTACGAGGCCGCGCAATACCAGCCCTGGCACCTGCGCCGCCTGATGACACTCACGCCCGGGGTTGACCGGCATCTGGCAGGTGGAGGGGCGCAGCCGGGTGCCCTTCAACGAGATGGTCCGGATGGACCTGCGCTACATCCGCGAATGCTCGCTGCCGCTGGATCTGAGGATCTTGTTCAAGACCATCTGGGTGGTGCTGCGCGGCGCAGGCGCCGACTGAGCCGGGCTGCTGCGGTGACGTCAAGACAGGCCATCCGCCGCATTCAGTGCTGGAACCGAACGACAAGCTGGCGCAAAGCCGAGGGAAGACATCGAATGGATATCAGCGGCGCGAACATCCTCGTCACCGGCGGCGCCGGCATGATCGGCTCGAGCACCATCGACCTGCTGTTGCGCAAGTACGCTCCCGCCAAAGATCGTCGTGCTCGACGACCTGGTGCGCGGTTCGATGGCGAACCTCGAGCGCGCGAAGGACGACCCGCGACTGAGCTTCGTCCGGGGTGACATCTGCGACGCCGAAACGGTCGCGCATCTGATCGAAGGCATGGATGCGGTGATTCACATGGCCGCGCTGCGCATCACGGCCTGCGCCGCCGACCCGCGCAGGGCGATGCAGGTGATGTGCGACGGCAGCTTCAACGTCGTCGACGCCGCCCACGAGGCCGGCGTCAAGAAGGTGGTCGCGGCGTCGTCGGCATCGGTCTACGGCATGGCCGAAGTCTTCCCGACACGCGAAGACCACCACCCCTACGGCAACCGAACCTGGTATGGCGCGAGCAAGGTGATGCTCGAAGGCCTGCTGCGCTCGTACCACGACATGTATCGGGCTGCCCTACGTCGCGCTGCGCTACTTCAACGTCTACGGCCCGCGCATGGACCTGCATGGCAAGTACACCGAGGTGCTGATCCGCTGGATGGACCGCATCGCCGACGGGCAGCCGCCGCTGATCCTGGGCGATGGCCACCAGACCATGGACTTCGTCTACATCGACGACGTGGCGCGCGCCAACGTGCTGGCGCTGGCCTCCGACGTCGAGGACGAGGTGTTCAACGTCGCCAGCGGCACCGAAACCAGCCTGAACGACCTGGCCGACGCGCTGCTCCAGGTGATGGGCTCGGACCTGCGGCCGGAGCACGGCCCCGAGCGCGGGGTGAACCCGGTGCCGCGCCGCCTGGCCGACACGAGAAGGCGGAGCGGCTGCTGGGGTTCAAGTCGCAGGTCGGCGCTCGAGGACGGCCTGGCGCGGCTGGTCGACTGGTGGCAGCTGCAGCCGCGCGGTGGTGGAGCAAGCATGATCCCGATCGCCAAGCCGGTGATGGGCGAGGCCGAGGCCGAGGCGGCGCGGCGCGTCATCCTCAGCGGCTGGATCACGCAGGGGCCGGAGGTGGCCGCGTTCGAGCGCGAGTTCGCCGAGTACGTCGGCGCGCCGCACGCCTGCGCCGTCTCCAACTGCACCACGGCGCTGCACCTGGCGCTGCTGGTCGCCGGCGTGCAGCCCGGCGACGAGGTGATCACCGTCAGCCACTCGTACATCGCCACCGCCAACAGCATCCGCTACTGCGGCGCGACGCCGGTGTTCGTCGACATCGAGCCAGCCACTTTCAACATCGACCCCGACCTGATCGAGCCGGCGATCACGCCGACGCACCAGGGCGATTCTCGTCGTCCACCAGATCGGCATGCCCTGCGACCTGGCGCGCATCGTGCCGATCGCGCGCAGAGCACGGCCTGCCGCTGATCGAGGACGCCGCCTGCGCCATCGGCAGCGAGATCCTGTGGGACGGCGAGTGGCAGAAGATCGGCCGCCCGCACGGCGACGTGGCCTGCTTCTCGTTCCACCCGCGCAAGGTGATCAGCACCGGCGACGGCGGCATGCTCACGACGCAGCACGCCGACGTGGGACAAGCGGTTCCGCCTGCTGCGGCAGCACGCGATGAGCGTGCCGGACACGGTGCGCCACGGCTCGACGCAGGTGATCTTCGAGTCGCTATCCGACGGTCGGCTACAACTACCGGATGACCGACATCCAGGCGGCGGTCGGGCGCGAGCAGCTGAAGCGCTTGCCGGCGATCGTCGCCGAGCGGCGCGCGCTGGCCGCGCGCTACCGCGAACTGCTGGCCGACATCGCGGCCTGCGGCCTGCCGTGCCGAGCCGGCGTGGGCGCGCACCAACTGGCAGAGCTACGCCGTCCGCCTGCCGCGGGCCTCGACCAGCGGCACGTTGATGCAGGCGATGCTGGACGAGGGCATCAGCACGCGCCGCGGCATCATGTGCAGCCACCGAGAGCCGGCATACGCGCCATGGCGCCCTCCGTTCGCGCTGCCTGAATCCGAAGGCGCCCAGGACCGGAGCATGCTGCTTCCGCTGTATCCAGGCATGACGGACGACGAACAGCAGCAATCGAGCGTGCCCTGCGCAGCCGCATGTTCGGCGCACACAGCTCGCCCGCACCGACGCTGGTTCGATTGCCTGAGTCGGGCCATCAGAACTCGAGGCCCGAGGCGCCGAGTCAGCACCCGCCACCCGTGGATGCGAGGGCCGACAAGCCCTGGCGAACCTGGCGCAGCGGCGCCGGACGCTGGGCAGTCCAGCTACCTCCAGATCCTGCGCTCGTCGATTGTGATCGGCGGGTCGTCCGCGATGGTACTGGCGTATCGATGGTTCGCACCAAGGCAATGGCAGTCATGCTAGGCCCTGCCGGCATGGGACTCGCCGGCCTCTTCAGCTCGGTTCTCGACCTGGCGACGAGCTCGCCGGAATGGGGATCAACAGCAGCGGCGTCGGCAGATTGCAGCTGCCGTGGCACCGGGGAAAGGCGCCGCATCGCGCTGACGATCACCGTGCTTCGGCGGACGGTGGTCGTGCTGGGATTGGTCGGCGCAGCGCTCCTCGCGCTGTTCGCCGAACCGGTCTCGCGGCTGACCTTTGGCACGACCGAACGCAGGGCGGCGTCATTGCCCTTTCCTTCGCCGTGTTTCTGACCATCGTGGCGGATGGTCAGAGCGCCCTGCTCCAGGGCATGCGCCGCATTGGCGGACTTGGCCCGAATGAACATCTGGGGTGCGCTGGTGGGAACCGTGATCGGCATCCCGCTCGTCTACTTCTTGCGCGAGGACGGCATCGTCCCTTCTTTGATTGCAGTGGCAGCGACCTCAGTCGCGACCTGCGTGGTCTACTGCCACCGGATACGGATCGAGCAGGTCACTGTCTCCTCTCACGAGACGCGGCCGAAGCCCTGGCCCTGCTGAAGCTCGGCTTGGCCTTCATGTCGAGCGGCCTGCTGATGATGGGGGCCGCCTACGTGATCCGGATCGTCGTCCGACGCGACGCCGGGCTGGAAGCCGCGGGCTTCTACCAGGCTGCATGGATGCTTGGCGGCCTGTACGTGGGCTTCATCCTGCAGGCCATGGGCACGGACTTCTATCCTCGCCTCGTCCGTGTTTGCAGCGACCACGCGCAGAGCACCCGCGTCGTCAATGAGCAAGCCCACGTGAGCATCCTGCTCGCTGCGCCGGGGGTGCTGGCGACGCTCACGTTCGCCCCACTCGTTCTTACGGCCTTCTACAGCGCCGAGTTCACGGGGCGGTCGAGGTCCTGCGCTGGATTTGCCTGGGCATGGCACTCCGCGTGATCACG
>CAWIOH010000031.1:0-26113 GCA_963837675.1 uncultured beta proteobacterium
CCGGTGGACTTCCTGCCGTCCTGACCGAGATCAAGGCGGCAGCCCGCTCAGCGCTTGGCCATCGCGGCCATCACCGCACCGGCGTCGGCGTCTTCCAGGCATGGCGTGATGGTCAATTCGAGCAGGTCGGCCCATTGGGCGCCGCACTCGAACATGGCCTTCGCATCGTCGGATTCGCTGATCGCGACGCCTTGGCCGCTCATGCCGTGCCAGCGTCCGAGCAACTTCACGCCCTTGGGCGGCGTGACCGCCGGTTTCCAGAAAGCGCGCGACGGCGGCGCTTGTAGGTGGCCGGGGCAGACTTCCAGATGATGATGTACTTCATGCATGTCTCCTGATGAATTGTCGTCAGGGAATGCCGCCGCTCACGACCCCGGCCCGACGGCATCCCGATCCCTTGGGCCGGCACGGGCGAATTCACCCTACGCCCAATGCGCCGCCGGCGAATACCCCTCGTCGGCGGATGCCTAGAATCGATCGATGAGCTACTCACCCGACGCCGCTGCCGCGCCCACGCGGCAAGCTGCTGCAGCATCTGAACCCCGAACAGCTGGCGGCGGTGACGCTGCCGGCGCAGCCGGCGCTGATCCTGGCCGGGGCCGGCTCGGGCAAGACGCGCGTGCTGACGACGCGCATTGCCTGGCTGCTGCACACCGGCCAGGTCTCGCCCGGCGGCGTGCTGGCGGTGACCTTCACCAACAAGGCGGCCAAGGAGATGCTGGCGCGCTTGCAGAACATGCTGCCGGTGAACGTGCGCGGCATGTGGATCGGCACCTTCCACGGCCTGTGCAACCGCTTCCTGCGCGCGCACTGGAAGCTGGCTGCGCTGCCGCAGAGCTTCCAGATCCTGGACATGCAGGATTCGCAGAGCGCCATCAAGCGCATCATCAAGGCGATGAACCTGGACGAGGAGCGCTACGTCGCCAAGCAGGTGAGCTGGTTCATCTCGGGCGCGAAGGACGACGGCAAGCGGCCGCGCGACATCGAGATTCGCGACGAGCATTCGCGCAAGCTGGTCGAGATCTATCAGGCCTATGAAGACCAGTGCCAGCGCGAGGGCGTGGTCGATTTCGCCGAGCTGATGCTGCGCAGCTACGAACTTCTGCGCGACAACGATGCCTTGCGTGACCATTACCAGCTTCGCTTTCGCCATGTGCTGGTGGATGAGTTCCAGGACACCAACCGGCTGCAGTACGCCTGGCTGAAGATGTTCGCGCCCCCTGCGGGCAGGCAGGATCAGGGCGTCTTCGCCGTCGGCGACGACGACCAGAGCATCTACGCCTTCCGCGGCGCCAAGGTCGGCAACATGGCCGATTTCGAGCGTGAATTCCGCGTCGGGAAGATCATCAAGCTGGAACAGAACTACCGCAGCTTCGGCAACATCCTCGATGCGGCGAATGCGCTGATCACGCACAACGCCCACCGCCTGGGCAAGAACCTGCGCACCGAGGCCGGCCCGGGCGAGCCGGTGCGCGTGTTCGAATCGACCAGCGACTTTGCCGAGGCGCAATGGTTGCTGGAAGAAGTGCAGGCGCTGCACCGCGCCGGCATGCGACGCAGCGAGATGGCGCTGCTGTACCGCAGCAACGCGCAAAGCCGCGTGCTGGAAAGCGCGCTGTTCAACGCCGGCATTCCGTACAGGGTCTATGGGGGATTGCGCTTTTTCGAGCGTGCCGAGGTCAAGCATGCGCTGGCCTACCTGCGGCTCATCGAGAACCCGAACGACGACACCAGCTTCCTGCGCGTCGTCAACTTCCCGGCGCGCGGCATCGGTGCGCGCACCATCGAACTGCTGCAGGACGCTGCCAGAGGCAGCGGCCGCAGCCTGAGCCAGAGCGTGGCCGCAGTGCAGGGCAAGGGCGGGTCGAACCTGGCGGCCTTCGTCGCGCTGATCGATGCGATGCGCGATGTGACGCGCGGTTCGACGCTGCGCGAGATCATCGTGCAGATGCTCGACGCGACGGGGCTGCTCGATTTCTACCGTGCCGACAAGGAAGGCCAGGATCGCATCGAGAACCTGGAAGAACTGATCAACGCCGCCGAGGCCTTCGTCACGCAGGAGGGCTTCGGCAAGGACGCGGTGGCCATGCCGGTGGACGAGCAGGGGGCGGGTATGTCGCCGGGCCGCATCGCCGCGGGTTCATCGCCGGCCAACGCCGCGGCCGGTCTGGCGCCTGATGCCGAAACCGGTGAAATCATGTCGCCGCTGGCGGCGTTCCTGACGCATGCCGCGCTCGAGGCCGGCGACAACCAGGCGCAAGCGGGCCAGGACGCGATCCAGCTGATGACGGTGCATTCGGCCAAGGGCCTGGAGTTCGACGCGGTCTTCATCACCGGCATTGAAGAAGGCCTGTTCCCGCACGAGAACTCGCTGTCCGATGCCGATGGCGTCGAAGAGGAGCGCCGGCTGATGTACGTGGCCATCACGCGCGCGCGCCAGCGGCTGTACCTCAGCTTCAGCCAGACGCGGCTGTTGCACGGCCAGACGCGCTACAACGTCAAGAGTCGCTTCTTCGACGAACTGCCCGATGGTGCGCTGAAGTGGCTGTCGCCGCGCCGCGCGGCCTTCGGCTCGGGCCATGCGCGCGAGTACCAGAACGCCTGGGCGCGCGGCAGCGGACTGGGCTCGATCGTCGGCGCCGGGCGCATCGAAGCGGCGGCGCCCGCCTTCGGCGCCGGGCCCAGCACGTCGCGCACCGGCAACGGCTCGGGCCTGCGGGCCGGGCAGTCGGTGTTCCATGGCAAGTTCGGCGAAGGCGTGGTGCTGACGCTGGAGGGACGCGGCGCGGACGCGCGCGCGCAGATCAATTTCGGGCGCCATGGCGTGAAGTGGCTGGCGTTGGCGATCGCCAAACTCACGCCAATCGAATGACCACCCCATCCCACCGGAGACCCACCGCATGAGCGCCCGCTTCCTCGACATGAACGACACCCTGTACCGCTACGTGCTGGAGCATTCGCTGCGCGAGCACCCGGCGCAGACGGCGCTGCGGGCAGCCACCCGGGCCCACGCGCACGCCGGCATGCAGATCGCGCCCGAGCAGGGGCAGTTCATGGCGCTGCTGGTGAAGCTGATGGGCGCGCGCCGCGCGCTGGAGATCGGCGTGTTCACCGGCTACAGCGCGCTCAGCGTGGCACTGGCGCTGCCTGAGGATGGGCGGTTGCTGGCCTGTGACATCAGCGACGACTACACCCGCGTCGGCAGGCCCTTCTGGCAGCAGGCGGGGGTGGCAGCGAAGATCGATCTGCAGCTGGCGCCGGCGTTGACCACGCTCGATGCCCGCCTCGCCGCGGGCGAATCGGGGTCGTACGACTTCGCCTTCATCGACGCCGACAAGACCGGCTACGACGCCTACTACGAGCGCTGCCTGCGGCTGGTGCGCAGCGGCGGCTTGATTGCCATCGACAACACGCTGTGGGGGGGCCAGGTGGCCGCAGCATCGAGCGAAGCCGACACCCTGGCATTGCAGGCGCTGAACGCCAAGCTGCACCGCGACGAACGCATCGATCTGTCGCTGCTGCCCTTCAGCGACGGCCTGAGCCTGGCGCGCAAGCGCTGAAGCCGGCGGGACTTCAGTCTTCGGCGGCGGTGTTCGTCGTGCTGAAGCAGCCCTGGTAGGTGAACCACAGCGACACGTAGAACACGGTCGAGAACAACAGCCCTGCCGGCATGGCGATCAGCCCGGCCAGCTGGCGCGCATCGAAGAGGCTGAAGAGCAGGCCGGCGACGGCACCGAACAAGCCGATCACCGCCACCCAGGACAGCGAATACATCAGGAACGCGCCCTTGCAGCGCCACAGCGCCAGCGTGCTGGAAAACAGCGCGTGGCCGACGCTCTGCCGTTGCCAATAGACCAGCGCCGGCGCATGCCAGAAGGGCACCGACAGCAGTGCGGCCAGCCCGAAGCGGGTGATCAAGCCCCAGCTGAAGCGTGGGTCGGCGAGGATGGCCTCCATCTCGGCACGGCCCTCGCTGCCCTTGGCCATCAATTGCTGTATCCGGTCGAAGCTGCCGCCGTCGATCCACTCGCTCAGGCTCATGATCAGCACCGTCCCCAGCGCATAGGCCATGCACAGCGACAGCAACGCCTTGCGCCGCGCCGCATCGCCGCGCAGCGGTTCGACGAACAGCGCCGGGCTCACCGGCAAGTCGTTCAACGCGGCCTGGCTTCCCAGCATGAACCCCAGGCTCAACAACGGCAGTGACGTCAGCATGATCACGCCGCCGACCAGCGGCACCAGCGTCACCAGCAGCGCGACCACCAAGAAGGACACGAACATGCCGGCAAAAGGCAGCGGCCGGCGCGTGAACAGGCGGAAGGCGTCGCGCGTCCATTGCACGCCCGCGGCAGGGGGGGCTTGTCGGATCGAAAGGGCCATGGCTGGGTTCAGTGAAGCGGATGCCAGGGGCCATCGATGCGCTCGCGCAGCACCCGCTCGAAATGTTCGGGGGCCTTGGCTTCGAGCAGCGTGGCGTCGCGCGGCAGGTGCCGGTCGCGCAACCGCGAAAGCCAGAAGCGCAGCGCCGCGATGCGCAGCAGCGCCGGCATCAGCCGCACTTCGACAAGTGTCAGCGCACGCACCCGCTGGTAGGCACGGACGAAGGCATCGGCCTCTGATTCGACGAGGCGGCCGCTGGCCGGATCGATGCACCAGTCGTTCAGGCACACCGCGATGTCGAACAGCAGGCAGTCCTCTCCGGCGAAGAAAAAATCGAACAGGCCACTCAGCCGGTCCTCGCCATGCGCGTCATCGAAGACCACGTTGTCGAGGAACAGATCGGCATGGATCACGCCCCGCGGCAGCGCGGCCGCGGCACCGGATGCCGCCACGGCCTGGAAGAAGGACAACTCGTCGCGCAGCAGTTGCGCCTGGACTCCATCCACGAAGGTCAGCACTTCGGACACGGTCTGTGTGCACCAGGCCAAGCCGCGCGGATTGGGTTGCCGCAACGCGAAATCGGCGCCCGCGCGATGCAGCCGCGCCAGCATCTCGCCCATCTGCTCGATGTGCCGGGGCTCGGGCCGCGCGAGGTGGCGCCCGTGCAGGCGGTTCAGCAGCGCGGCCGGTCGATCCTGCAGGCGGTGCAGGATTTGCCCCGCGGTGTCGGCCTGGGGTTCGGCCACCGGCAGGCCCTGCTGCGCCAGGTGCCGCATCAGGCCCAGGTAGAAGGGCAACTCCTCGAAATGCAGCCGCTCGAACAGCGTCAGCACCCATTCGCCCTGATCGGTGCTGGCGAAGTAGTTGGTATTCTCGATGCCCGAGCCGATGCCCTGCAGCCGCGCCAGCGGGCCGCGGCCCAGGGCTTGCACGAATCGGTCGGCTTGCTCGAAGCTCACCTCGGTATAAACGGCCATGCCGACGTCAGAACGAGAACAGCTGCCAAAGCGAACGGCCTTCGGAGCGACGATCCTGATCGTGGTCGCGCCCGTCGCCGCTGCTGCGGATCTCGTAGGCTGGCGCACCCGGCAATTTCGACTGCACCGTCACGCGCCGCGTGAGGCCGCGCACGCGCAACTCGTCGATGCGCACCGACTCGTCCTCGCTGACGATGCGCTGCACCTTGGCCTCGCCGCCACGCTGTGGCGGGCCTTCGGGCGAGGTCTGGGCGACGGCCGCTGCGCCGGCCCGTGAGGCAGCGGGCGCCGGCGCCATTGGCGCCGGTTGTGCCCCGGCGGCCAGGCACAGGCACAGCGTCGCGGCCAGGACGAGCATCTTCATGCCGGCATTCTAGGCGTCGGACCCCTTCAATACGGCGCCGGAACCGCGGCCCAGGCCTTTCAGGCAACGGTTCAACGCCGAGATGTCGGCGGGGACGGCCTGCACGCGTTCCGGCGACACCAGCACCACGCTGCCCGACCAGGGATCGGGCGCGCCGGGCAGGAACACCACCACCCGGCCGTCGTCCAGGCGCTCGATCTCCATCGCCAGCAACTGGTGGTCGTCGAAGGTGGCGAGCACGGGCTTCAGGGCGGACGGGCCGGAGGAGACGCCCAGACGCTGCGCCATCGCCTTGATAACGGTATAGCGTGGATAAAGCGCGTGCAGCCGATCCTCGAAGTTCTCGCTCAGTGTGCGCGCGAACGCGGCGCGCGCCAGCAGACCGGCGACATAGCACAGGGCCAGCACCAGTGCCAGCGCCACCAGCGAGGCCACCGCCACGCCGCCGATCCGGTGCTGCGGAAAATGCGCCGCCAGCGGCGCGGCCACGTTCGCCAACAGCGCCATCGCATGGCCCACCACCGCCAGCACCACGATCAGCGGCAGCAGAAACACGATGCCACCGAGCACGGTGGTCTTCAGGGGATTCGACTGATCGCTCATGGCGGGCCTTCGCGCGGGGTGGGGTGCGGCCGCAGCTTACAGGGCCGGCTGGCCGACAATCCACGCATGGACCACAAGACGATGCTGCTGGTCGACGGCTCCAGCTACCTGTACCGCGCCTACCACGCGCTGCCCGATCTGCGCGCGCCGGACGGCTTTCCCACCGGCGCGCTGCGCGGCTTCGTGGCGATGATGAAGCTGCTGCGCGAGCAGTACCCGGCGGCGCACGCCGCCTGCGTCTTCGATGCCAAGGGACCGACCTTCCGCGACGATTGGTATGCCGAATACAAGGCCCAGCGCACGCCGATGCCCGAGCCGCTGGTGCAACAGATCGCGCCGATCCACGAAGCGGTGCGCCTGCTCGGCTGGCCGGTGCTGGAGGTGCCGGGCATCGAGGCCGACGATGCCATCGGCACCATCGCCCGCGTGGCCGCCGAGGCCGGACACCAGGTCATCGTCTCCACCGGCGACAAGGACCTGGCGCAGCTCGTCAACGCGCGCGTCACGTTGATCAACACCATGAGCAACGAAAAGCTCGACGAGGCGGCGGTGCTGGCCAAATTCGGCGTGCCGCCACAGCGCATCGTGGACTATCTGACGCTGATGGGCGACAGCGTGGACAACGTGCCCGGTGTGGAGAAGGTCGGCCCGAAGACGGCCGCCAAGTGGATTGCCGACTACGGCTCGCTCGACGGCGTCATCGCCGCCGCGCCCGGCATGAAGGGGGCCGTCGGCGAGAAGCTGCGCCAGGCGCTCGATTGGCTGCCCACCGGGCGCAAGCTGGTCACCGTGCGCACCGACTGCGACCTGTCGGCACAAGTGCCGGGCTGGCCGGCGCTGGACGCGCTGGCGCTGCACGAGGTCGATCGGCAGGGGCTGCTCGACTTCTTCGTGCGCTTCGACTTTCGCTCATGGCGCAAGGAACTCGAAGACCTGGCGCCGGGCGGCGCGGTGCCGTCCGCCGATGCGCCGGCCGTGGCCCGGGCGGATGCGGCGCGCGACTACCAGACCGTGTTCACGCTGGCACAGCTCGACGACTGGATCGCGCGAATCGCCCGGGCCGAGCTGGTGGCGCTGGACACCGAGACCGATTCGCTCGACGGCATGCGCGCGCGCATCGTCGGCATCTCCTTTGCCACCGAGCCGGGCATCGCGGCCTATGTGCCGCTGGGCCACGACTATCCCGGCGCGCCGGCGCAGCTGCCGCGTGACGAGGTGCTGGCGCGGCTCAAACCCTGGCTGGAGGATGGAACCGCGGCCAAGCTCGGCCAGAACATCAAGTACGACCAGCATGTCTTCGCCAACCACGGCATCACGGTGCGGGGTTATCGCCACGACACGATGCTGCAGAGCTACGTGCTCGAAGCGCACAAGCTGCACAGCCTGGAAAGCCTGGCCGACCGTCACCTCGGGCGCAAGGGCCTGAGCTACGAAGACTTGTGCGGCAAGGGAGCGCACCAGATTCCCTTCGCGCAAGTGGACATCGAACGCGCTGCCGTCTACTCGGGCGAGGACAGCGAGATGACGATGCAGGTGCACTGCACGCTGTGGCCGCGGCTCGACGCCGAACCCAAGCTGCGCTTCGTCTATGAACGCATCGAGATGCCCACGGCCGGGCTGCTGCAGCGCATCGAGCGCGACGGCGTGCTGATCGATGCCGCGCAACTGGCGTTGCAAAGCAGGGACCTGGGCGAGCGTCTGGTGGCGCTGGAGCAGCAGGCCTACGTGCTGGCCGGCCAGCCCTTCAATCTCGGCAGCCCGAAGCAGATCGGCGAGATCCTGTTCGGCAAGCTCGGCCTGAACGTCGTGAAGAAGACCGCCAGCGGCGCGCCCAGCACCGACGAGGAGGTGCTGGAAAAGCTGGCCGAGGATCACCCGCTGCCGCGCTGCATGCTCGAGCACCGCAGCCTGGCCAAGTTGAAGGGCACCTACACCGACAAGCTGCCGTTGATGGTCAACCCCGACACCGGGCGGGTGCACACCAACTACGCGCAGGCGGTGGCCATCACCGGGCGACTGGCCAGCAACGACCCGAACCTGCAGAACATCCCGATCCGCACGCCCGAGGGCCGGCGCGTGCGCGAGGCCTTCGTCGCGCCGCCGGGCCACGTCATCATGTCGGCCGACTACTCGCAGATCGAACTGCGCATCATGGCCCACCTGAGCGCCGACCCGGCGCTGCTGCGCGCCTTTGCGGATGGCCTGGACGTGCACCGCGCCACCGCCAGCGAGGTCTTCGCCACCAAGCTCGAGGACGTCGGCAGCGAGCAGCGGCGTTACGCCAAGACCATCAACTTCGGCTTGATCTACGGCATGGGTGCCTTCGGCCTGGCCAGCGCTCTGGGCATCGAGCAGAAGGCGGCACGCGACTACATCGAGCGCTACTTCGAGCGCTTTGCCGGTGTCAAGCGCTACATGGCGGACACCAAGCTGAAGGCTGCCGAGCTGGGTTACGTGGAAACCCTTTTCGGCCGGCGCATCCACCTGCCGGAAATCAAGGGCGGCAGCGGCCCGCGCCGCGCCGCTGCCGAGCGCCAGGCCATCAACGCGCCGATGCAGGGCACCGCGGCCGACCTGATCAAGCTGGCGATGCTCGCGGTGCAGCAAGGTATCGACCGGGAGCACAAGGCCACGCGCATCGTCATGCAGGTGCATGACGAACTGGTCTTCGAGGTGCCCGATGCCGAGCTCGATTGGGCGCGCGAGGCCGTGCCGCGGCTGATGGCCGGCGTGGCCGAACTGTCGGTGCCGCTGCTGGCCGAGGTCGGCGTGGGCGCGAATTGGGACCAGGCGCATTGAAGGGGCAACACCATGGCCACATTCATGATCATTCACGGTGCCTGGTCCGCCGGCTGGGCCTGGAAGAAGCTGCGCCCGCTGCTGCGCGAGATGGGGCATGAGGTCTTCACGCCCACCTGCACCGGCCTGGGCGAGCGTGCCCACCAGGCGCATGCCGACGTGAGCGTGGACACGCACATCCAGGACATGCTGGCGGTGCTGGAGTACGAAGACCTGCGCGAGGCGGTGCTGGTCGGACACAGCTATGGCGGCATGGTGGCAACCGGTGTGGCCGACCGCGCGGCGGCGCGGCTGGCGCAGCTGATCTATCTGGACGCCTTCGTGCCCGCCGACGGGCAAAGCGTGTTCGACCTGATTCCCGCCAAGGCGCGCGAGCGCAACGAGGCGCAGGCGCGCGATGAAGGACAGGGCTGGCGGCTGCCGCCGAACCCGCTGCCGCCGGACACCGCTGCGGCCGACGTCGAGTGGGCCCTGCCGCGGCGGCGCATGCAGCCGATCCGCTGTTTCAGCACGCCGCTGCGGCTGAGCGGCGCGGCGCAGGCCTTGCCGCGCAGCTACATCTATTGCACCCGCAGCGGGCCGGGCGATGTGTTCCGTCCCTTTGCCGAAGCCGCACGCGCCGATGCCGCCTGGCGCTATTTCGAGCTCGACGCCAGCCACAACCCGCACATCACGATGCCGGCGACGATGGCCGGGTTGTTGCACCGCCTGGCCACGGATCCGGGCTCAGCCTAGAGGTGCCGCTCTAGGGAAAACCCCGAAATTGGGGTGCGCCCCCTACGCTTCGTGGGCAAAGTGCCGGCAACCCTGAACGACACACCACGTCAGGACCGACCTTCAATCCAAGGAGCAACCATGAGCACCAAGAACCTTTCCACCGTCGCCAACGAAGTCATCGAAGCCACCGGCATCATCAACATCAACATGATCAACGCCTACCGCTTCGGCGGCGAGCGCGTGGTCGGCTATTTCGATCAGCGCTTTGCCGACGCCGTGAACCGCGGCCCGGTGCTGAGCCAGCAGATCCGTTCGAACCTGATCGACTCGCAGCAGCGCGTCAGCGGTTTCTACGTCAAGGGCCTGCAGTTCGGCAGCGACCGTGCGCAAAGCGCCGTCGGCGTGGCCGTGGATCTGGCCTCGAAGGGCGTGAACATGGTGGCCTCGGGCGCCGTGCGCATCGACAATGCCGCCAACCTGAACGCGCTCGAGAAGATCAACCGCGCGGTGCTGCCGGCGGCCGAAGCCGTCGCCCAGGTGGTCGAGCGCATCGAACTGGGCAGCGGCAAGCTGGTCAAGCGCGTGGCGGGCAAGGACGTGCCGGCGAACGCCGTGGCCACGCGCTCGCTGAACGCCAGCACGCGCAAGGCCGCCGCCACGCGCAAGCGTGTGACCAAGGCCGTCACGAAGTCGGCCAACAAGGCCACCCGCAGCGCGACCAAGCGCGTCAGCCAGGCCGTGGCCAAGACCGCGACCAAGACCTCGAACGCCGCGCGCCGCGTGGCCCGCAAGGCTTCGGCGACCGCCGCCGCCTGAGCGATCGAGCGGCCGCGCCGGGCGCCCCGCCCGGGTCATGACAACCCAGCAAGACCGAGACAGGCAGCCGGCCCGCATCACGCGGGCCGGCTGCCTTGTCGCGTTGGCGCGGCAAGCGCGCCGACGCGCCGTCGTCGTGGCGCTGTCACACGCGGTCCATAGAATCGGCGTATGAGCGACCGCAGCAGCGCCGACAGGCCGTCTCCTCTTCCGGCCGCCACCGAAGAGGCGCCGGTGCTGAGGCTGTTGAATCGCGAAAGCGCGATCCTCGACTTCAACCGGCGCGTGCTCGCCCAGGCGTTGCGCGACGACGTGCCGCCGCTGGAGCGGCTGCGCTACGTGACCATCGTGGCGTCGAATCTCGACGAATTTTTCGAAGTGCGTTTCGCCGACTACATCGAGGCGGCGCGCTCGCCGCACACCAAGGTGTCGAGGGCCGATGTGCAGGCGGTGTCGCTGCAGGCGCATGCGCTGATCGACGAGAAGTACCGCATCTTCAACGACGTGGTCATGCCGGCGCTGCAGCAAGAAGGCATCGTCGTGCTGAACCACGCGCAGCGCGATCCAGCGCAGCGCCAGTGGGTGGCCCAGTTCTTCGAGCAGCAGGTGCGCCCCTTGCTGGTGCCGGTGGGGCTGGATCCTTCGCACCCTTTTCCGCAGGTGGCCAACAAGTCGCTGAACTTCATCTGCCGGCTGGGCGGGCGCGATGCCTTCGGCCGCGAAAACCTGATCGCCATCGTCAAGATGCCGCGCGCCTTGCCGCGCGTCATCCGCCTGCCCGATGCCCTGTGCGCCGGCCGCCAGGCCTATGTGCTGCTGAACAGCGTGATCCGCGCGCACCTGGCCGAGCTGTTTCCGGGGCGCACGGTGGAGTTCTTCTCGCAGTTCCGCGTGACACGCGACTCCGAACTCGATGTCGACGAAGACGAGGTCACCAACCTGCGCCAGGCGCTGCGCACGGGGTTGAGCACACGCCACTACGGCCAGGCGATCCGCCTCGAAGTGGTCAACACCTGCCCCGAGGAGCTGTCCTCCTTCCTGCTGACGCAGTTCGGCCTGCCCGAGGCCGCGCTGTACCGCGTCAACGGCCCGGTCAACCTGGGCCGGCTGACCCAGCTGATCGACCAGGCCGCGGCGCCGCAGTTGCGCTTTGCCCCCTTCGTGCCGGCCTGGCCGACGCAGCGCCTGCCGCCGGGCAAGGCGATCTTCGACTGCCTGGCCGAACGCGACCTGCTGCTGCACCACCCCTTCGAGAGCTTCGACCCGGTGGTGCAGTTCCTGCGCGAGGCGGTCTACGACCCCGAGGTGCTGGCCATCAAGCAGACCATCTATCGCACCGGTGCGAAGTCGGTGCTGATGGAACTGCTGATCGAGGCGGCGCGGCGCGGCAAGGAGGTGATGTGCGTGGTCGAGCTGAAGGCCCGCTTCGATGAAGAGGCCAACATCAACTGGGCCGAGCGGCTGGAAGCGGTGGGTGCGCAGGTGGTGTATGGCATCGTCGGCCTGAAGACGCACGCCAAGCTGCTGCTGGTGACGCGCCGCGAGGGCAAGCGGCTGCGCCGCTATGTGCACCTGTCCACTGGCAACTACAACCCGCGCACCGCCGAGCTCTATACCGATGTCGGCTACCTCACCGCCGACCCGGGGCTGACGCTGGATGCCGACGCGGTGTTCCTGCAACTCGCCAGCCAGGTCAAGCTGAAGGCACCGCGCCACCTGGTGACCGCGCCCTTCGTGCTGCACCGCCGTCTGCTGCACCACATCCACCAGGTGGCGACGGCGGCCAGGGCCGGCGCGCCGGCGCGCATCGTCGCGAAGATCAATGCGCTGACCGATCCGGCGCTGATCCATGCGCTGGTGGCCGCGGGTCAAGCCGGCGCGAGGATCGATCTGATCGTGCGCGGCGCGTGCATGCTGCCGCCAGGCATTCCCGGGCTGACCGAGCGCATCCGCGTGCGCTCGGTGGTCGGGCGCTTCCTCGAACATTCACGCGTCATGTACTTCCGCTGGGGCGAGAGCGATGCCGACGAAGCGCTGTACCTGAGCAGCGCCGACTGGATGACGCGCAACATGCTCGGGCGCATCGAGCTGGCCTGGCCGGTGCGTGACGCGGCGATGCGCCAGCGCGTCATCGACGAGTGCCTGGTGCCCTACCTGCACGACACGCTGGACGCCTGGACGCTGCAACGCGACGGCCAGTACCGGCGCATCGGCGAGCGCGGGCGCAGCGCGCAACAGGCGCTGATGCGCCGCTATGCCAAGAACCCGGAGTAATGCATGGACCTGATCCTGTGGCGCCACGCCGATGCCGGCGAACCGCTGGACGACCCGATCGCCGATCTGCAGCGCAAGCTGTCGGGCAAGGGCGAAAAGCAGGCCGCGCGCATGGCCGACTGGTTGAATCGCTTCCTGCCCGACAGCACGCGCGTGCTCGTCAGCCCGGCGCTGCGTTGCCAGCAGACGGCGCAGGCGTTGAGCCGCAAGTTCCAGACCCGCGAGGGGCTGGGGCCGGCCGGCAGCGTCGGCACGCTGCTGACGCTGGCGCGTTGGCCGGACCGGCGCGAGCCGGTGCTGGTCGTCGGTCACCAGCCGACGCTGGGCATGACGGCGGCGCTGCTGATGGCCGGTGCGCAGGCCACGGCCGAGGCCGAGCGCGAGGAGGCGCCGCACGAGACGCCGGCCTGGTCGGTGCGCAAGGGCGCGGTGTGGTGGCTGCGCCACCGCGAGCGTGCCGGCGTGGCCGACGTGGTGCTGGTATCGGTGCGCTCGCCCGACAACTTGTAGCCAAGGCGCAAGGGGGCCGCTAGCCAGCACACGGCCGGGCACGGGCGTCCCGCGGGTTCGCCGCCGCGGGCCGTGCCCTCGGATCGACCGTCCGGCAGGCACCCGCCGGATGTCGCAGACGGCGGCACGTCTGGTGGACCACGTCATCCCGCACGTGCCGGTGCGGCAATGGGTCTTGTCGCTGCCGATCCCGCTGCGGTTGCTGCTGGCTGCGCAGCCCGAGTTGCGATCAGTTCAACGGTCGCAGCCCGAGAACGATTCTTCACCGAAAACGCCCTGAAATCAGGTCAGCGCGACAGCAGCAGCCGCAACGGACCTTGCCGCGACCAGGCCTCGGCCTCTTCGCGCAGCAGGTGCAGCGTGCGCGGGTGGGCCTCGGCCCAGTCGGGGCTGAAATCGAGCTGCGCTGCCTCGCCGTCGCGTTCCAGCCGCAAGGCATGGGCGTCGACGGCGCCGCGCGCGTGGCACTTGATCACCGCCAGGCGCAGGCACAGCGCCTGCCAGGCGAAATCGCGGTTGTCGAGCGCGCCTTCGAGCTTGCGCAGCCCGCCGCGCTGGCCCAGCACCAACTCGCTGATGCGCCGTTGCTGGCTTTGCGAAAAGCCCGCCGCATCGACGTTGCCGACCAGGTAGGCGCTGTGGCGATGGTGGTCGTGGTGCGACACCATCTGCCCCACTTCGTGCAGATCGCAGGCCCAGCCCAGCTCGCGCTGGCTTTCGACCTCGCTGCCGCTGGCGACGGATCGATGCAGCGCCAGGGCCAGCGTGCGCACGCGCAACGCCTGATCGGTGGCCACGGCGAAGCGCGACTGCAGCTCGCGCACCGACTCGTCGCGCACGTCCTCGGGGTGGGCATGGCGCAGCGCTTCCAGCCGCTCGCGCAGATCGATGATCACCCCCTGGCGCAACGCGCCGCGTGCCGGCAGCAAGGTGTCGATGCCGAAATGCGTGGCCAACGTGTACAGGATGGCCAGCCCGCCCGGCAGCACCGCCCGGCGGTCGTCGCGCAGTGCCGGCCACCGCAGCTTGTCGATGTGGCCGGCCCGGATGCAGCCGGCAATGCACCAGCGCAGGCCCTGCGGCGTGATGCGGCCGTCGGTGACGCGGTTGGCCTGCAGCAGCTGCGACACCGCACCCACCGTGCCCGACGAACCCAGCGCCTCCTGCCAGTGCTGCGGCGCGAAAGGCTGCAGCGCTTCCTCCAACTCCGCGCCGGCGGCGATCTGCGCCGCGCGAAACGCGTTCTCGCTGAGCTTGCCGTCACCAAAAAAGCGCATCGACAGGCTGACGCTGCCGACCTGGAACGACTCGGCCCGCAGCGGCAGGCGGCCCTGGCCCAGGATCATCTCGGTGGATCGACCGCCGATGTCGATCACCAGACGCGAGCTGTCGGCGGGCTGCAGGTGCGACACGCCGGCGTAGATCAGGCGTGCCTCCTCGCGTCCGGAGATGACCTCGATCGGGTAGCCGAGCACGCCTTGCGCGCGCGCCAGGAAGGCGTTGCGGTTGCGCGCCTCGCGCAAGGTCTGCGTGGCCACGGCGCGCACCTGCTGCGGCGTGAAGCCGGCGAGGCGTTCGGCAAAGCGGCCCAGGCAGTCCAGGCCGCGTCGCGCGGCGGCCTC
Organism: uncultured beta proteobacterium; assembly: GCA_963837675.1. Lineage (GTDB taxonomy): Bacteria > Pseudomonadota > Gammaproteobacteria > Burkholderiales > Burkholderiaceae_C > Rubrivivax. The sequence goes on from CAWIOH010000031.1 coordinate 15,063, forward strand.
GGTGAGCAAGCCGTCGGCGTCGAGCCCGCCGCCCAGGCGCACGGTTTCCTTCAGGTAGTCGATGCGCCGGTAGCGGCCATGCTGCAACTGCCCAATCTCGAGGCGGAAGCTGTTCGAGCCCATGTCGATGGCGCCCAGCGGGCCGGACAGGACAGGTGGTGGGCTGCGCATGGGCTGGATTGTGCCCATGCCGTGTGACAGGCCAAATCGGTGCCGGCGCCGCGGCATCGCTGCCACCTTCCTAGAATGCGCGACCCTTTCGCCAGCCTGGAGGACCGTCATGCTGCAAGAAGAACTCGATTGCCTGATGCCGAATCGTGCCTTCAGCCGCCGCGATTTCGTGCGCACCTCGGTGGGCAGCGGCTTCGCCGCGGCGGTGCTGCCGGTCGTGGCGCAGACCACGATCAAGACCGACAGCGAGGGCCTGCTGGTCGGCGAGGTCAGCATCCCGGTGGGTGATTTCAAGATGCCGGCCTACCGCGCCGCCCCGGCCCATCGCAAGGACGCGCCGGTGATCCTGGTGATCAGCGAGATCTTCGGCGTGCACGAGCACATCGCCGACGTGGCGCGGCGCCTTGCCAAGCTGGGCTATTTCGCGGTGGCGCCGGAGTTGTTCGTGCGTCAGGGCGATGCCCAGTCGTATGGCGAAGTCTCCAAGCTCGTCGCCGAGGTCGTTTCCAAGACCGGCGATGCGCAGGTCATCGGTGACCTCGACGCCACCGTGGCCTGGGCCCAGGCGCAGGGCGCGGCCACGCAGAAGCTGGGCATCACCGGCTTTTGCTGGGGCGGGCGCATCGCCTGGCTGTATGCGGCGCACAGCCCGCAGCTGAAGGCCGCAGTCGCCTGGTACGGCCGGCTCGAAGGCACGGTCAGCGCCACCAACCCGAAACGGGCCATCGACCTGGTCGACACGCTGAAGGCGCCGGTGCTGGGCCTGTACGGCGCGGCCGACAGCGGCATTCCGCAGACATCGGTGAGCGCGATGCAGGTTGCGCTGGCCCACGGCAGCCCGGCGGCGCGGGCCTCGAAGTTCGTCGTCTTCCCGGACGCGCCGCACGCCTTCCATGCCGACTACCGGCCCAGCTACCGCAAGGCAGCCGCCGAACAGGGCTGGGTGTTGGCTCTGGACTGGTTCAAGCAACACGGCGTGGCTTGACAGGGCTGCTAACGTGAGGCTGCGGCCAGACTGCCGCGGGCCGTCGCCCGCGGCGCGGCCCGCCTTGGTCGCCATCCCATGACCCTGACCTACATCGTGCTGGCCACCCTGATCGGTGGCCTGCTGTCCGTGATCATCGCCGCCAGCCTGACGGTGGGCGTGCTCAGCCGGCTGGTGCAGCACCTGGTCAGCCTGTCGGCCGGGGTGCTGCTGGGCACGGCGCTGCTGCATGTGCTGCCCGAGGCATTTGAAAGCCAGGCCAGCGCGCACTCGCTGTTCCTGACGCTGTTGTGCGGGCTGATGTTCTTCTTCCTGCTGGAGAAGGCCGAGCTGTACCGGCACACGCACCACCATGAAGGCGATGGGCACCATCATCACCATCATTTCGATGCCGAGCAGGCCGGGCGCGGCGGCTGGGCGGTGCTGGTGGGCGACGGCATCCACAACTTCTGCGACGGCATCATCATCGCTGCCGCCTTCCTGACCGATGCCAACCTGGGCCTGGTGACGTCGCTGGCCATCGTCGCGCACGAGATCCCGCAGGAGGTGGGCGACTACATCGTGCTGCTGAACGCCGGCTTCTCGCGCGGCAAGGCGCTGTTCTTCAATGCGCTGTCGGGCTTGGCGGCGGTGGTCGGCGGGGTGGTCGGCTACTTCGTCGTCGGGCCTTGGGAGGCGCTGTTTCCGTACCTGCTGGTGGTGGCATCGAGCAGCTTCGTCTACGTCGCCGTGGCCGATCTGCTGCCGCAGATGCAACGCCGCTTGCCGTGGCGCGACACCGTCTCACAATTGGCCTGGCTGGCCGGCGGTCTGGTGCTGGTGATGGGCGTGCTGCGGCTGCTGCACTGACGCGCCATCGCCTGCCGACCACATCGATTGATGTGGTGCTTGCGGCGCCTTGCCGTCGGTTGCGGCGGCAGGTTGGACGACCGAAGAAGACTGGCTGCTGTCTCTCAGGGTTCGGCGGCTCAATGGCAGTTCCCGCCGACACCCGACACTGATCGATCCACGGGCCGGCTGTCCGCTGCACCTCCGAACCGGCCATCCAACGGCATTCGTGCGGAAGACGGTCCTACTCCACCGCGACGGGGGCAGCCCAATGACTGATCTCGCGGGCCGCGAACTGCCACTGCCGACGTGCGCCGTGCAAAGGCGGCGCTTTCCAGCGGGTGCAAGCCCCGCCCGGCAACCGCTCCAGCCGGAAGCAACCGGAGATGGTATGGACACCTCCCACCCACCGCCAGCGACGTGATCGGAAATGAAGCCGAATGCAACCACCCATCCCCCCGCCCTTCCCGCCAGCGGGAAGGGGGCCCCAACGACGTCAAGTTGGGGGTGGGGCCTCGCGTCGAACGGCATCGAGTGCCAAAGTGGAGTTGGCGTTCATCAACTCCTCGCATCGGAGGCCCCAAATGGATCGTACGACTTATGGTTTGGACATTGCAAAGAACGTGATGCAACTGCACTGGGTTGAAGCTCAGACGGGCGAGATCGGCCGCAAGAAGCTGGCGCGTGCCAAGCTGGTCGATTACTTCGCGCAGCGCCTGCCGGTGCGGGTGGTGATGGAGGCTTGCGGCAGCGCGCACCACTGGGCGCGCGTGCTGGGCAAGCTGGGTCACGAGGTCGAACTGCTGCCGGCGGCGCAGGTGCGGCCGTTCGTGCGAAGCAACAAGGACGACGCGGCCGATGCGCGGGCGATCTGGCTGGCCGCGCAGCACGGCGACATCCGCCGCGTGCCGCTGAAGAGCGTCGAGCAGCAAGCCGTGCTGGCGCTGCACCGCACGCGCTCGCACTGGGTGGGCGTGCGCACGGCCACGGTGAACGCGCTGCGCGGGCTGCTGTACGAATTCGGCGTGGTGCTGCGCGGGGGCCGCAAGGCCGGGCTCAAGGCGCTGGCCGAGCAGCGCGCACAGATCGATGAGCAGGTGCCGCAGATCATGCGCGGCCTGGTGGATGGTCAGCTGCAGGCGCTGACGCAGGTGCAGCAGCGCATCGATCAGTTAGAGCACGAGCTCGCGGCGCTGCAAAAGCAGCTGAACAAGGCCGTCGAACTGCGTCAGGTTCCTGGTATCGGAGTGCTCGGTGCCACGGCGCTGGCGGCCACGCTGGGTGATGGCAAGGCCTGGCACAGCGGGCGAGAGTTCTCCGCCAGCCTGGGCCTGGTGCTTGCACACAGCGGTACGGGCGGCAAGGTGCGCACGGGGCACATCTCCAAGCGCGGAGACCCCTACCTGCGCACGCTACTCATCCACGGAGCGCGCTCGGTGATCGAGCGCGCCAAGGACAGACCGAAGTGGCTGCAGCAGATGCTGGCGCGCCGGCCGCCGAACGTGGTGGTGGTGGCGCTGGCCAACAAGATGGCGCGCACGGCCTGGGCCCTGGTGGCTCATGGGCGTGCCTACCAACGGGACTGGCAAAGCGCCAAGCCCGAGTGCGGCACCGCGCAAGCGGCGTCTGCGTAGATCAACCTCAGCGATAGGAGCGGATGCCGCAAAGAGTGCGCGAGTCGAGTCGATGAAGTGATGGCAAAGCGGTCGGACCGTGGGTTGGGTAAAGCTGAATGACTGCCAGGACAAGCTTCGTGCGAAGTCCCTACCGGAGATGAGCACCGACCCCGCGAATGACCATCAAGGCCAGCAGCGGGCTTGCCCGGACTGCAACAGTAGGCCGGATATAAGACCGCAGTCATATCCGCCGAGTCAGAACTTCAAGAACTTGCTTGCCACACGGGAGGTGTCCATATAAGCAGTCATGGAGGTAACGATGTGACTGAAGCGTGCGTCCAGCGAAGGCTGGCTTGATCAGCAGGAGGTAGACCTGCCGGGGCAGAAAATCAGAAGCCCCGTAGCTTGGATAGCAAGTAGGAGGGAAACCGAGTATTTGAAGCCTATCGACAGACCTTCCTTGAGGGAAGGTGCGAGTCACCGGGCCGTAACGAATGAACGCGGATGTGGCCTCGAAACTTCATCCCGAAGGCCGAGCCCGCGCTTCAGGGGCGAAGGCAGCATGGACAGCCGAAATCTGATCGACGCGGCTGCTCCACTTCGGCGGGGTTGAAGCGATGGCACGGTGACAAGGACAAGCTGAGCAACTGGAGAAACCCTCCTCGCCCCGGCGCGAAATCGCCGGAGCCAGGTAGGCCCTATAACCGGTGACCGCCGGGAAGTGGGCCGAAGGCGAGAGGGTGGCGGACGGGCCCGCGGTAGTAATGAAGTCGGGTAATGCCGATGGTATCGGCGAGCCGCCGGTGCCGCCCGCCGCGCCGGCGCTGGCCAACGCGATCTTCGCGGCCACAGGCAAGCGCATCCGCGAGCTGCCACTGGGCAAGCACATCGAATTTGTTTGATGTGCGCGGTTGCTTGCATGAAGCACTTCGATGGCTGCTTCATGCCATTGAAAGCGAAAGACTCGCTGGCGCTTCCCGACCCACTGCTGCCGTAGGATTGCCGGAGTTCGACGCCAGATAGCTGAAGCTTGCCGACGATGGAGAGCGCCCTTCGGCGGGGCCCGGGCCAGTCGCCGAGGGCGTCCGTGGACGCCTTCCGCAAGAACCGCCAAGTCGTGCAGATTCAACTGACATGTCGGTAGCAATCGCGAACATCGCTACTCGAAGTCGAGTAGCACTTTCATCGCCTGTGAGCGGTCGGCTGCCAGTGCGAAAGCCCGCCCCGCATCGCGGTACGGCAGCGTCGCCGAGATCAGCGGCTTGACGTCGACCAGCCCCTTGTTCAGCAGTTCGACCGCGATCGCGAATTCCTCATGGAAGCGGAAGGCGCCGCGCAGGTCGAATTCCTTGGCGACGATGGTGTTGACCGGCAGTGTCATCTCGCCGCCGAGGCCCACTTGCACAACGACGCCGCGCGGGCGCAGCGCGTCGAAAGCCCCGCGCAGCGCACGTTCGTTGCCGCTGGCTTCGAACAGCACGTCGAACTGCCCTTGTCTGCGCCGACGCCGCCAGCGCGTCGGGCTGCTCGGCGACGTTGATGGCCTGGTCGGCGCCGACCTTCAGCGCCTTGCGCAGCGGTGAGCGCGCCGACGTCGGTGACGATGATGTGTGCCGCGCCCGCGCGCCGCGCCGCGATGATCGATCAGCGCGCCGATCGGCCCGCAGCCGGTGACGAGCACACGCTTGCCCAGCAGCGGCCCGGCGCGGCGCACCGCGTGCAGCGCCACCGACAGCGGCTCGGCCAGCGCGCCTTCGGCATCGCTGACGCCGTCGGCCAGTCGGTAGGCCTGGTCGGCTCGACGACGATCTGCTGGCGGAACGCGCCCTGCACATGCGGCGTGCGCATCGCGCTGCCGTAGTAGCGCATGTCCAGGCAGTGGTTTGCAGGCCCTGCTGGCAGTAGCGGCACTGGCCGCAGGGCCGGCTCGGGCTGACCGCGACGCGGTCGCCGACCGGAAGCCGCTGCACGTCGGCGCCGACGGCCTCGATGATGCCGGCGATCTCGTGGCCCAGCACCATCGGCTCCTTGACGCGCACGGTGCCGAAGCCGCCGTGCTGGTAGTAGTGCAGGTCCGAGCCGCAGATGCCGCCGAAGCGCACCCGCGCCTGCAACTGCTGCGGACCGAGTGTCGGGGTGGGAACATCCTCGACCCGAAGGTCGCCGGCGGAGTGGATGACAGAGCGTCCATGTGTGCTTTCAAAGTGTGGCGGTGACGTCGCCGTCGACGTACAGGATGTGGCCGTTGACGAAGTTCGAGGCATCGCTGGCAAGGAAGACCGCTGCGCCGACCAGGTCCTCGACATCGCCCCAGCGCCGCGACGGCGTGCGACCGATCAGCCAGCGGCGTGAACTCCTCGTTCTTGACCAGCGCCTCGGTGAGCTCGGTCTTGAAGTAGCCGGGGCCCAGGCCGTTGACCTGGATGCCGTAGGGGCCCCAGTCGATCGCCATGCCCTTGGTCAGCATCTTCACCGCGCCCTTGCTGGCGGTGTAGGGCGCGATGTGGGGCCGGCCGAGTTCGCTCTGTACCGAGCAGATGTTGATGATCTTGCCGCGCTTGCGCGCGATCATGTCGCGCGCGACGGCGCTGGCCGACGAGGAAGACGCTGTCGCGTTGGTGCGCATCAGTTCGTGCCAGTGCGTCGTCGGGAAGTCCTCGAGCGGCGCGCGCCGCTGCATGCCCGCGTTGTTGACGAGGATGTCGATGGCGCCGATCTCGGCCTCGATGCGCGCCATGCGCCGCTCGACCGCGGCGGCGTCGGTGACATCGAAGGCGCGGTGGACACGTCGGCGCCGTGCGTCCCGCAAGGCGCGGCGGCGGCTTCGCAGCTTGCCGGCATCGCGGCGCATTGAGGACCACCCGTGCGCCGGCAGCGGCCAGGCCACGCGGCCAGTGCGAGGCCGATGCCGGGCGGGAGCCGGTGATCAGTGCGCTACGGCCCTGCAGGTCGAAGAGCTTGGCGATGGGGTTCATGGTCGGCCTCGGTGTTCGTGGGGTTCTGCCAGCCAGTGCAGGACGGCGAGCACCTGGGCGCTCGGCGTCTTGCTGGGCGGGCAGCCGAAGCACGGCCGGCTCGCCGGTCGGTACTTCGAGCGCGTCGTATTGGCTCGCCACGAGCCCAGGCGGGAAGACGTGGTCCGGCCGCGCGGCCACGCGTGCCCGCGACTCCTCGGGCGCGATGTCGATGTACACGGTGCGCAGCGTCGGCACCGCGGTGCGCAGTCGCTCCCGGTAGCGGCGCTTCAGCGCCGAGCAAGCCAGCACCGCCGGCCCCACTTCGGAGGCGAGCAGGTCGCCGAGGCGTCCCAACCAGGGATCGCGGTCCGCATCCTGCAAGGCAACACCACGCCGCATCTTGCTCTGGCTCTGCGGCAGATGGTGGTCGTCGCCCTCGATCAGCGTCGGCGCCCAGTTCGCGCGCCAGCAGGGCAGCAAGCGTCGACTTGCCGCTGCCCGCCACCCCCATCACAAGTACCTTGGGCTGCATCTCAGCGCTGCTTTGGGCGGTGGCGCGGGTGGCGGGGACAGCGGTGTGCATGGCTCAGTTGTTGCAGCGCGCTTCGAGCGCGTCGATGAAGGATGCGGTCCCAGCGGCCCTTCCTTCATCGCCTGCGATGGTCTTGGCCTCGCTTCGCGCGGTCGCGGGCCTTGACGATGAGCTCTTCGCATCCTCGGGCGGGAAGGCGAGCAGGCCGTCCTGGTCGCCGACGACGATGTCGCCGGGGTTGACCGCCATGCCGCCGAGCGAGACCGGCACGTTGATCTCGCCCGGGCCGTCCTTGTAGGGGCCGCGGTGGGTGACGCCGCGCGGCGTAGACCGGGAAGTCGCGCTCGCGGATCTCGGCGACGTCGCGGATGGCGCCGTCGAGCACCATGCCGGCGATGCCGATCGTGGCGGCATAGAAGCTGAGGATGCCGCCGACGGCCGCGTTGGTGAGGTCGCCGCCGGCGTCGATCACCAGCACGTCGCCCGGGCGGCAGAACTCGAAGGCGCGCAGGTAGGTCAGGTTGTCGCCGCCGCGCGAGCGCGCCGGTGACGGCGGTGCCGGCCATCGTCTGCCGTCGGGCGGTGGTAGGGCTGCAGGCCGGCGGCGCCGATGTTGCGGTGCAGTTGTCGCTCAGCGCGCGACCGGGAGTCTCGCGCAGAGCGGCGATCAGTGTCGCGTCGGCCTGGGCGACGGAGGGGATGCTTGCGGATGGCCTTGTCGGTGCTCATCGGTTTCGTCCTCAATGAAGCGTCGGCGACGGCGCGGCGATGCGGGCGACAGCCTTCGTCGAGGATCTCGATCGACGGTCGCGATCGACAGGCGGAAGTACGGCGACAGGCCGTAGGCCGTCGCCGGCGACGACCGCACGCCCGCGCTCTCGAGCAGGTACATGACCACGTCGCCGTCGCTGTCCAGCCGCTTGCCCGTCGGGCGTCGTCTTGCCGATCAGGCCGGCGCAGTTGACGTACAGGTAGAACGCGCCGTCGGGCGCGCGGCAGCGAAGGCCGGGGATGGCGTTGATCAGCGCCAGCGTCTTGTCGCGCCGCTGCTTGGTAGATCGCCACGCTGTCGGCGACGAAGCACTGGTCGCCGTTCAGCGCCGCCGCGGCGGCCGCCTGGCTGACCGAGCAGCAGTTGCCGGCGGACTGCGACAGCAGCGTGTCCAGCGCCTGGATCAGGTCGCGCGGGCCGGCGGCCCAGCCGATGCGCCAGCCGGTCATCGCGTAGGTCTTGGAGACGCCGTTGATCGACCAGCGTGCGATCGCGCAGCTCGCGGTGCGGCGGCCAGCAGGTGCGGCGTGCGTCGCCGTCGAAGCGGATGTGCTCGTAGATGTCATCGGTCATCACCAGCACGTGCGGGTGGCGCAGCCAGCACCTTGGCCAGCGCGCGGTATTCGGCCGCGGTGTAGCTGGCGCCGGTCGGGTTGCTCGGCGAGTTGAGGATCAGCCAGCGCGTGCGCGGCGTGATCGCGGCTTCGAGCTGGGCCGGGCGTGAGCTTGAAGCCGTCGGATTCCGGGCAGGCGACCGTGACCGGAATGCCGTCGCAGGCGAGCACCATGTCGGGGTACGACACCCAGTAGGGCGCGGGAATGATCACCTCGTCGCCCGGCTCGAGCGTGGCTGCGAAGCGCGCTGTAGATCGCGCTCTTCGCGCCGTTGGTGACGATGATCTCGTTGGGGCCGTAGGTCAGGCCGTTCTCGCGCTCGAGCTTGGCGGCGATGGCCTGGCGCAGCTCCGGCGTGCCGGCCATCAGCGTGTAGCGCGTGGCGCCCGCGTCTCATCGCGCTGGGCCGCGGCTTGCGCGGATGTGCGCCGGTGTGTCGAAGTCGGGTTCGCCAACGACCAGGTTGACGATGGAGCGGCCTTGGCGGCGGAGCTCGTTGGCGCGGTCGGCGGCCGACGTGCTGGGCGATGGCTTGATGCGCTGACGCGCTCGGCAATGCGGGAGTGGCTCACGGCTCTTCCTTGGCTTGCGCTCGAATGACGGCCTAACGGTAGAGCCGGCAACGCGCCGATGGCCAAGACGAGTTCGGTCTGCCTTTACATGGGCCGACCGACTTATGACGCAGGCGCGACTGGCCGGCGGATCCAGGAATGGACGCCTGAACCTCAGGCGCTTGAAGTACTTCGTGAAGATCGTCGACATCGGCAGCCTGACCCAGGCCGCCGACATGCTGCACGTCGCCCAGCCGGCCCTGAGCCAGCAGATGGCCACGCTCGAAGCCGAGGTGCGCCAGCAACTGCTGCTGCGCACCAAGCGCGGCGTCACGCCGACCGAGGCCGGCAAGGTGCTCTACCGGCACGCGCAGCTGATCCTGCGCCAGTGCGAGCAGGCGCGGGTGGACATGGAGGCGGCCGGGCGCAGGGCCTCGTCGGGCGCGGTCTCGGTCGGCCTGGCGCCGGGCACGGCGGCGGCGTCGCTGGCGCTGCCGCTGCTGCGCACCGTGCGGGCGCGCCATCCCGGGGTGCTGCTCTACCTCAATGAGACCTACGGCACGCACGCTGTCCGAGCTCATCATGAACGGGCGCATGGACCTCGGCGGTGCTGTACGGCGGCACGGTCGCCGTGCACGGGCTGTCGTTCCTGCCGCTGCTGCAGGAGCAGTTGTTCCTCGTCGGGCCGCGCAGCCTGCCGCGCCGCCCGAGCAGGTGCCGCTGGGCGAGCTGAGCGAGATGGACTTGTACCTGCCGCGGCCCTACAACGTCGTGCGCCGGATGGTCAATGAAGCCTGCGCCGGCTCGGTCTGGTGCCGCGCGTGGTGGCCGAGATCGAATCGGCCAGCACGCTGACCGCCGTGATCGCCGAGGGCTGGGGTGCGACCATCCTGCCGGAGTCGATGGCGCGCGAAGTGGTGGCGTCGTGCGGTGCATGGCGTGCCGCATCGTCGAGCCCGGTCGATCGAGGCGCCGCTGGCGCTGTGCCAGTCCGACCACCTGCCGCTGTCGGAGCCGGCGCAGGCGATCAAGGAGATCCTGCTGCGAGCTGGTTGCAGCTCTGCCGGGGAGCTCCTCGCCGCGCGAAGACATCGCCGCACCTCCGCTGTCATAAGAGACCCTTATCGAGGCACAGACAATCCGTCTTGGCGCTGCTCGCGTTCCATCGATACCTTCGCGCTGGGAGCACGTGTCCTCGTGACTCGACCCGGGTGGACGTGCATGGAACCGCAGCAGATCAAGACACTCATCGCCGCAATGGCGGCGTCGGACCTCGCCGAGATGCGGTTCAGCCAGGACGGCTGGACACTGCGCCTGGTAGACGGCCGACAGCACGCCGGCGCTGCGATCCGGCCGTCGCCCGTCGTCGCACCGGCGCGACGGCCCGCGCCGATCACGGCCGCTGCCCGGCATGCCCAGCAGCCGCCGGCGCCGCGCGGCTGCCGTGCGCCGCTGTTCGGCGTCGTCCACCTGCAGACCGCAAGCCCGGCGAGGCCGCCGTTCGTCGCCGCCGGGCAGCGCGTCGAGCGCGGGCCAGACGCTGTGCGTGATCGAGGCGATGAAGGTCTTCAACGAGGTCCGTGCCGAGCGCGACGGCATCGTCGAGGCCATCCTCGTCGACCTCGGGCGACGAAGTCGAGGCCGGCCAGGCGCTGCTGCGATTCGCGTGAGGAAGACCATGTTCGACACCGTCCTGATCGCCAACCGCGGCGAAATCGCCCTGCGCATCCAGCGCGCCTGCCGCGGCCTCGGGCTGCGGACGGTGGCCGTCCACTCGGAAGCCGACCGCGAGCGCCGTCCACGTGCGCCAGGCCGACCAGGCCCTGTGCATCGGCCCGGCCGCGCCGGCGCAAAGCTACCTCGACCCGGCCGCGATCCTGTCGGCGCCGAGGTCAGCGGCGCGCAGGCAATCCATCCGGGCTACGGCTTCCTCTCGGAGAACGCGGATTTCGTCGAACCGGTCGAGGGTGCCGGCCTGGCCTTCATCGGGCCCAGCGCCGCCTGCATCCGCACCATGGGCGACA
>CAWIOH010000032.1:0-18415 GCA_963837675.1 uncultured beta proteobacterium
GGCGCCCATCGCGCCGCCGAGGCTGGCGAGACAAGAGGTGTTGCGATGTCTACTTCGACCCCATGGCAACGCGGCAGCGATGCCACGCAGCGTTACGAGCTGATCCTGGTGCCGGCGATCCTCGGCCTGGTCGGACGGGTTCTGCTCGATCGGGTAGGCCTGCGGCGCAGCGAGGCGAGGCGGTTCTCGATATCGGATGCGGAACCGGCGCGGCGACACTTTTCGGCGAGCTGGGTCGGCCCGGCGGGGCGTGTAGTCGGCGTCGACATGAATCCGGGATTGCTCGCCTTGGCCTGCTCGACGCCTGGATCGTCAGGCGCTGCGACCAAGTGGCTCGAACAAGACGCGCAGCGGCTGCCGTTCGACGACCAGACGTTCGACGCGGTGCTGTGCGCGCAAGCGACCGCCCGCTCGCTCGCGCAGGCCGAGATGCGTCGCGTGATCAAGCGAGGTGGCGGCATCGCGCTCAGCGTGTGGGCTGCGCTGCAGGTCAACCCATACTTCGAGGCTCTGGTCGAGGCGGTCTCGCAGCACCTCGGCGCGCAAACCGCGTCGGGCGTGGCGGCCGCCTTCGCGTTGTCCGATGCGAACGCCGTTCGTTCGCTGCTTGTACAAGCCGGTTTCGACAAATTCGAGACGACGCAAGCGCGGCTCGGTCTCGATCTGCCGGAGCCCGAGCAGTTCGTGCCGGGTACGTGAGCGCGACGGCGCTGGCCGGGGGTTTCAGTGCAGCACCGTAGGCCGCGTAACACGTGTAATGCGCAATGTGTCGGACAGGATGTCGCGCCTTCGCACCAGCGCCGGCATGTGCCCGCCTTTTCGCACCCACCTCGTCCTCGCGATTCGACACAGGAGAAGCGTGATGAACAACGGTTGACCTGCCTGTTCTTCGCCATGCCGTGCTCTCGAAACCTCGCTCACGCTGACTCCGTCGCCGACTCGGACGGCAGGCTGGTCGAAGTGATGCTGGCCGAAAACGCCAATCCGTTTCTGCAAAGCCGCGACGCCGCGCTTGTTCGCGGCGCGATCTGCATGGATACGGGCGAACGACTGCTGTCGCCAAACCATGACTGCATCAACGAACTCGGCGAACAACCGCTTCCGAAGGGGGACCGGTCGTTCGATCGAAAAGGTGCGACCGACAGTTGGGTCGGCAACTGCCGACCGTGGACGTCGGGTATCCGGACGCTCAACTTGGGAGTCCGCTTTCCGGCGGTGAGATCGCTCAGCCTGCTGTCGCTGGCCGACCCTCAGTGGCGCGGCCAGCGTTGCGACGCCAATGCCGGCAGTGCAGCGTAAGGAGCCGGTGGCGAACGGCCGCTTTGTGGCAACCCAATTCCAAGATCTGTGGAGCCGGCCAGCCGCTGGACACTCAACTGAAGATGTCTGAATGTGCTTATCCCCATAGGGGCCACTTACCAACGAGGTTGCGCTGGTGGCCCGAGTTCTGATGAGATCGAGCAGCTTCAACCGCACACGCATCCACCCATGGGAACGCGTACCACACGACGCCACCGATGCGCTGCAACTGCGGCACGTAGACGTTGAGGTACATCCGGTCGATGCACTCGCTCTCAAGCACGACATGGTCGCGCAGGACTTCGCAGACGCTGTGTGGTAACTTCATATCCGGCTCCGGTCGTCCACGGGGTCTTCGGACCCCATTGAGCTTCGAGCTCGTACATCTCTGGGCTTGGCCCAGACGGCTCGACCGGAGCCACCTTACACCGCAGCACCTACCGCCGCGAGCGCACCCGTATCACTCGTCGGTCTGAGGCGGAGCCTCGTCAGAGTCTCTACCAAACATGTAGGTATAAGGAGATCCCGTTTCTGGATTTCATGTTATCTAAGGAGCGCGATATCGACAGCGATGAATCTCGGCGCTCTTGACCGATTCATTGCATGCGATTGTTGGCTGGTGCTCAACCGCCGGTTCCATCACCGGTTGAGGGTAAATCACGGCGTCGCCTGGGTGAGCCCCAGCCCCGCACGTCCTGACGCAAAGCTTCGGTGTGACCACGGACGCAATTGAGGCACGACCCGGGATCGCTTCGGCTTCGCCCAAAATGACAGTTCGTGCCATTTCATGTCATCTGTGGCATAGTAGGTGGACACTGGAGGTGCCCCATGCAGAGCATGAACATTTCGCTGCCCGACCCGATGAAAGAGTTCGTTGATGGGCAAGTCGCCAAAGGCCGGTACAGCAGCGCAAGCGAATACGTACGCGAGCTGATCCGCGCCGATGAACGGCGCAAGGCCGAAGATCAACTCGAAGAGCTACTGCTTGAAGGCCTGCAGGGGGAGGAAACTGCCTTCACGCGTCAGGACTGGCAAGCGATCCGCCAGGAAGCCTTGGCGCAAGTGAAGAAGGCTCGAAAGAGCCACTCCTGAATGGCGACGGTCTACCGACGACCCAGTGCGCGCCGCGACCTGATCGCGCACTACATTTATCTGGCGGCGAACGCTGGCGATGCCACCGCCGACCGTTTTCTGAGCAACGCCGAAGTCAGCTTCAACGACTTGGCCAAACAACCCAAGATCGGCGCGCCCCTGACACTTCGCCGACCGGAGCTGGCTGGGCTGCGCAAGTGGCCGGTGCGCAAGTTCGACAACTTTCTGATCTTCTATGTGCCGCGTCGCGGTGGCGTCTCAATTGTGCGCATGCTGCACGCTGCGCAAGACTGGTGGGCTCTCCTTGGAATGGACATTTAGTCCGAAGTTCCCCGGCCGCAGTCGCGCTTTGAGCGGCTGAATGCCTGTGAAATCAACGTGTTGGGTGCTTTAGCGTGCTGCAGAATGTAGGCATGTCTAATGATTGACGTTGCTTATTAATAGGCTTACATTTGTAGGCATGCATATCCATGTAGTTCCCAACCGCGGTTCGCCTGCGACGGTGCTGCTGCGTGAGTCCTACCGCGAGGGCTCCAAGGTGCGCAAGCGCACGCTGGCCAACCTGTCGAGCTTGTCCAGCGCACAGATCGACGCCATCCGAGCCACCCTTCTCGGTCAGCCCGTGCAACCTGTGGCGCAACCTCGCGCGCAGCCCCTCGCGCAACCCTTCGAGGCTATCGCCTCACCTTCGCACGGCCATGTGCAGGCCGTCGCCTTGACGCTGCAACGCCTGGGCTTGGCTGGCTTGTTGGCATCCAAGCCCTGCCGCGAGCGCGACCTGGTGCTGGCGATGCTGGGCGCACGCATTCTGGCGCCCCATACCAAACTGGCCACCACGCGTTGGTGGCACGCGACTACGCTGGCCGAGGAGTTTGGCGTGGTCGATGCCGACGAGGACGACCTGTACGCAGCGATGGACTGGCTGCTCGCGCGCCAGGACCGGGTCCAGAAGAAGCTGGCTGCACGCCATCTGCGCGAGGGCGGCTTGGTGCTCTATGACCTGTCCTCCAGCTACTTCGAGGGCACCACCTGCGTGCTGGCCAAGCTGGGCCACAACCGCGACGGCAAGTCCGGCTTGCTGCAGGTCAACTACGGCTTGCTCACCGATGCGCGCGGCTGCCCGGTGGCCGTGTCGGTGTACGAGGGCAACGTCAGCGACAGCAAGACCTTGATGCCCGAGGTCAAGCGGCTGCGCGAGGACTTCGGCATCGAGCGCTTCGTGCTGGTGGGCGATCGCGGCATGATCGGCAGCAAGGCCATCGCCGAGCTGCGCGAGAGCGACGGCATCGGCTGGATCACCGCGCTCAAGAGCGTGTCGATCCGCGCGCTGGTCGAGCAAGGCCAGTTGCAGCTCGGCCTGTTCGACGAGCGTAACTTGGTCGAGCTGAGTTCACCCGAGTACCCCGGCGAGCGTCTGGTGGCGTGCCGCAATCCCGAGCTGGCCAAGCTGCGCGCGCACAAGCGCTGCGATCTGCTGGCGGCCACTGAAACCAGCCTGGACAAGATCAAGGCCCGCGTGGACGCGGGCAAGCTCGCCGGCAGCGATGAGATCGGCGTGCGCGTGGGCAAGGTCATCAACCAGTACAAGGTGGCCAAGCACTTCGAGCTGAGCATCGATGACAACGCGTTCAGCTTCGCGCGCAAGCTCGACGCGATCGCTGCCGAGGCGGCGCTGGACGGCATCTACATCATCCGCACCTCGGTGAGCGCGGCCCAGATGGACGCGCCGTCTTGCGTGCGCAACTACAAGTCGCTGGCCCAGGTCGAGCGTGCGTTCCGCTCGCTCAAGACGGTGGACTTGAAGGTCCGCCCGATTCACCACCGCAAGGCCGAGCGGGTGCGCGCGCATATCTTCCTGTGCATGCTTGCGTACTACGTCGAGTGGCATATGCGCGAGGCCTGGCGCGAGCTGATGTTCGCCGACACCGATCAGCCGGCCAAGGCCACGCGCGACCCCGTGGCGCCCGCCAAGCGTTCCAAGGCCGCTCAGACCAAGGCAGCCAGCCACACGCTGGACGATGGCACGCCCGCACACAGCTTCTCGACTTTGCTCGCAGACCTCGCCGGCATCGTGCGCAATACCTGCCGCACGCCCAATGCCGCGCCTGAGGCGCCCACCTTCCAGGTCATCACCATTCCCAACGCGAAGCAGCAGCGCGCCTTCGAATTGCTCAAGAAGATCGAGTTGTAGGCAGCAGCGCGAGCCGCACTCTCACGCCAAGCGCTTGTCGTACATGGATAAATGCGATCAACGATCGGCGGAACTTCGGTTTAGTCGCACAAGGAACGCAAGAATTGCTCGCTCCAGATATGCGATTGTCAACAAGATGAACAGGCTGCACACCGCCGATCGTGATGCCTTCCCACGGGTGCCGACGGACGCCAGGTAGTCGCGTCCAGAGCAGTCGTTGGCCACTGGCTGCTTATGGCCGGGAGCCGAGAACCGCGCCAGCGTCAGGAGGCGGTCCCTCGTATCGCGGTGTTCCTGGCCGCCAAGTTCAGCTTACTGGCGCTTCGCTGGAGATCCGGTGTCGGCCACAACCAGTCCTACGAGCGGCCGCGAAATCACCACGCCGATGACCGGTTGCAGCTGTACAGCAGACGTACGTTGACGGCAGCTTGGGAAAGAAGAATCTCCAAAGCGGACGATCAAAGCCTCGCCGTAGCGCTCGGCATCAAAATCCTGTCGAGCGTCTGCAGTTCACGAAGGCGAACTGGCACTGCCGACCCACTGCCGACTTTCGCTTAGCTCGATTCCGAGCCGAAAAGCTGACAGTCAGCCACCTCAGGCGACTCGCTTGCGGCGGCGCACCCCGCGCAGTCCCAGGCGTTCAAGGATCTTCTCGATGACGAGCAGCCGTTGAAGGAGCCCGCGCCTTCCTACCGTCGCGTGAGGACGGCCTCCAGCCCTTGTGCCGCCTGCGCGGCTGGGTGGAGTGCGCGCGCGGTTCTACAGCAGCGAATTGAAGTAGGTAAACGAGTGCTCGACCGCGCTCGCGGTCAGAGGCTATCTGATCGTCTTTACGACGGTGGGAACCGGCGCCCTGCCGGAGCAATTCATTCTCCAGAAGGGTCGGTTCATCACGAACCCGGGCCAACACGATCATGCCTCCGCGCTTCAGTTCTGTCGCGCGCTCGCCCGCCACTGTGTCGGACTGCGGCCTGACCAACGCCGAAACGCATGGGTAAAGGCACTGGTGTCGTTGTAGTGCAGGCTTTGCGCGATGGCGGTGACCGGCATCGCCGTGTCATCCAGAAGCTGGCGTGCCACCTCATAGCGCACTTCATCGTTCAGCGCCTGGAAGTTCACCGCGAAGGTCTTGAGTCTGCGGTCCAGGGTGCGTCTATGCATCGACAGCTCTTCCGCAACACTTTCCATCGATGCGTTGTCGCTGAGCAGCTGGCGGCGCAGCACGCGACGCACCTGGTCCGGCAAGTCGCCGGCGGCTTGGGCTTCGATGTGCCGTACCCGGGCAAGCAACTCGCGCAGCCGCGCTGCATCGGCTCCGGCGATCGGTTGATCCAGCCATCCACTGTCGAACACAACGGCCGATCGATCGGCGTCGAAGCGCAGCGGTGCACGGAAGAAGTTGCGGTAGGGACGCAGATCAGCCGGGCGGCGGCGCGCGAGCATCACCTCGTGCGGCAGCCAGGCGCCGCCACACAACTCGCGCAACACGTTCCACACCACGCCCATCACATGGTCATAGATGATTTCTGCGCGTTCCACGCCGGGTTCGTAGATGGCATAGCCGTAAGAGGCGTAGCGCTCGCCTTCCGACAGGCTGGCCAGGCCACCGCCGTCGCTCAAGGTCAGGTAGCGTGAGACCAGGCCGAGTGCGCTGCGCACATCCGGGGCCGCGCGGGCCAGGTCGGCCACCAAGCCGAGCGCTTGCAACGGGGTGTTCTTGCCGGTGAGCACACCCAGATGCGCACACCCGGCGCGGTCAGCGCACAGACCGAGAAAGCGGCTGCCCTGACGAAACGGGATCAGATGCTCGGGGTCATGGAACTGGTCCGTGGGCAAGCCCGAGGCCGCGGCGAGCTCGGTCCAAGCCACGCCCAGACCGTCCATCAGCGGGCGCAGCGCGAGGATCGCCGCGACCCGCGTGAAGCCGCCGGGCACGACGCCGTGGCGGGCAGTCGGCGTTGGCGGTGCTGTGGTCATGTTGTCGAGGCCTGAAAAGCAGCACGAAGCCATCGTCAGGCCATACCCATTGGGCCGCAGTTTGTCACAAAAGCACAAGCGCCCGACGATGGCTCGCCTAGACTCCCGGCTTGCCGAAGTCCATTCATCGTCGACCGGAGAGCCTCTTGAAGCAAACAACCACGACGGGCACTGCCGCCCTGGCCTGCATCGGGCTGCTCGGTCTCGCCATATTGCCGGCCAGCGCAGCGCCGCCGAAGCCGAACCCCGAGCGCGAGGTCTACTACGGCGAGACGCACCTGCACACCAGCTGGTCCTTCGACGCCTTCATCTTCGGCGACACCAAGAGCACGCCGGGCGAAGCCTACGACTACGCCAAGGGCAAGCCGCTGAAGCACGCGCTGGGCTACGAGATGAAGATCAAGCAGCCGCTCGACTGGATGGGCGTGACTGACCACTCCGAATACGTCGGCGTCATCCAGCAGGCGAACACGCCGGGCACACCGTTGAACCAGTCCGAACTGGGCAAGAAGCTGATCGTGCGCGACAAGGCCGACGTGCAGCGCATCTACCTGTTCCTGGGCCAGACGATGATCGACAACAAGCCGATCGCCGAACTGGTCGCGCCGGCACTGGCGTCGAGCGTCTGGGACAAGAACAATGCTTATGCGGACGCGGCCAACGAGCCGGGCAAGTTCACCGCGTTCAACTCCTACGAGTGGACCTCGACGCCGAACAACGCCAACCTGCACCGCAACATCTTCTTCCGTGACGGTGCGAAGCTGCCGAAGATGCCGTTCAGCTCCTTCGACTCGCAGGCACCCGAAGACCTGTGGTCGTGGATGGACAAGCAGCGCGAACAGGGCATCGAGCTGCTCGCCATCTCGCACAACGCCAACGTCTCCGACGGCCTGATGTACCCGAGCGAGGTCGACTTCAAGGGCCGGCCGATCGACAAGGCGTGGGCCGAGGCGCGCATGCGCAACGAGAAGCTGATCGAGATCAAGCAGATCAAGGGCGCGTCGGAAACGCACCCGCTGCTGTCGCCGAACGACGAGTTCGCCAATTTCGAGATCATGTCCTACCTGCTCGGCGACCCCGAGGGCAAGTTCCCACGCATCCCCGGCAGCTACCTGCGCGACGCGCTGAAGACCGGCATCGCGATGCAGGACACGCGTGGCTACAACCCGTACAAGCCGGGCATCGTCGGCGGTTCGGATTCGCACAACGGTGCCGCGCCGTATCGGCAGGACAACTACTTCGGCGGCCACGCACTGGAGGACGGCGGCCTGAAGGAACGCATGGAAGGGCATGTGTTCGCCGGTGGCGACATCCGGCTGATGAACCCGGCCGGGCTGTCGGCCATCTGGGCCGAGGAGAACACGCGCGCATCGCTGTTCGACGGCATGCAGCGCAAGGAGACCTTCGCCACCAGCGGCGTGCGCATCAAGCTGCGCTTCTTCGGCGGCTGGGGCCTGGGCAACGACTTCGCGCCCGGCTGGGTGAAGAAGGCCTATGCCGCGGGCGTGCCGATGGGCGGCGACCTGCCGGCGGCCAAGGCCAAGGCACCGTCGTTCATGATCTGGGCGTTGAAGGACCCGACCTCGGGCAACCTGGACCGGGTGCAGGTCGTCAAGGGCTGGACGCGGCACGGCCAGAGCTTCGAGAAGGTCTACGACGTGGTCTGGGCGGGTGATCGCAAGCCCGACTTCATCACCGGCCGCGTGCCGGCCATCGGCTCCACCGTCGATCTGCGCACCGCGAGCTACAAGAACACGATCGGCAAGACCGAGTTGAAGACGGTGTGGACCGACCCGGACTTCGACCCGGCGCTGGACGCGTTCTACTACGCACGCGTGCTGGAGATTCCGACGCCGCGCTGGACCACGATCCAGGCCAAGGAGCTCGGCATCCTGCCGCCCGAGAGCCTGCCCGCCACCGTGCAGGAGCGCGCCTGGAGCTCGCCGATCTGGTATACGCCGCCGGCATCGGCCAAGAACGGTGCGCCTGCCGGCGTCACCGTCGCCGCGCTCAAGCAACAAGGCGCCGCGCCGCTCGACGATGCCGCGCTGACGGCGCTGCTCGTCGGCAAGAACACCTGGCTGCGCAACACCGTCACCGGCAGCATCTTCCGCATCGTCTGGGACAAGAACGGCCAGCGCGTGTTCTGGAACATCAACCCGCGCGACGACCAGCCGCAGCACTTCGGCTTCGCCGCGAAGGACTCGTACCTGGGCATCCCGACGGGCTACTCGATCAAGGGCGGCAAGGTGGTCGAGTCCTTCGGCAATGCGCCGCTGGAGTGGACGGCGTACAAGTCGGGCGACAAGACGCTGCTCGCGCGCAGCGACGAGTTCGGCTTCGCTAACTACGAGATCGTGCCGGTGCCGCAGGCGCTGGTCGACCTGCAGAAGATCAAGCGCTGACGCCCGCCTCGGCCGCGGCACTGTGCCGCGGCCGGCCGTGATATCCCCCGAATCACATGAATGCCGAATCCGACGCGCCGCCGGCGCGTACCCGTTCCTGGCGACGCGAACCGCTGCTGCACTTCCTGATCGTCGGCGCGCTGATGTTCGGCGCGTACTTCTGGCTGAACCGCGATCGGGTCGAATCGGCCGCGCCACGCGAGATCGTGATCACGCCCGACGATCTGCTGCAGATGCGCGTGGCGTGGCGCGCGCAGGGCCGG
This sequence comes from uncultured beta proteobacterium, assembly GCA_963837675.1. Lineage (GTDB taxonomy): Bacteria > Pseudomonadota > Gammaproteobacteria > Burkholderiales > Burkholderiaceae_C > Rubrivivax. The sequence goes on from CAWIOH010000032.1 coordinate 9,228, forward strand.
CCCGAGCCGAGTCCGCAGCAACTGCAGCGCATGGTCGAGACCAAGGTGCGCGAGGAGGTGCTGTACCGCGAGGCGCTGGCGATGGGGCTGCAGAACGACGACGTCATCGTCAAGCGCCGGCTGGCGCAGAAGATGGACTTCCTGGCCGAGGACCTGTCCGCGCTGCGCGATCCGACGCGCGACGAACTGACGGCGTGGCAGCGCACGCACGAAGCGGAATTCGCGCTGCCGCCGCGCGCCAGCTTCCGACACCTTTTCTTCGGCTTCGATCAACGCGGCGCGCGCGCCGGTGACGACGCGGCCGCGGCGCTGGCGCGCATTGCCGGTAAGCCGGCGGATGCCGCCGGGCTGCCCGGCGATGCCTTCCCGCTGCAGGGCAGCTATGCCGAGCGCACACCCGAGCAGGTGGCCGGCGCCTTCGGCGGGCCGTTTGCGCAGGCCTTGTTCGCCCTGAAGCCCGGCGCCTGGTCCGGACCGATCGAATCCGGCTTCGGCTGGCATCTGGTCTTTGTCGAGTCGTTGACGCCGGGCCGGATTCCGGATTTCGACGCGGTCGAAGCCGAAGTCCGTGCCAGTTGGCAGAAGCAACAGCGCAGCGAGTTCAAGCAAGCCGCCTACGAATCGATGCGCGCGAAATACACCGTCGTGCTGCCGCCCGACGCAGCGCCTGCCGGTGCCACGATGGCCGCGCCGAAACCGTGATCAGGACCGTGCGCTGGCTGCTCGCGCTGCTGCTTGTCGCCTGCAGCGCCGGCGCCTTCGCGCACGAATCGCGGCCGGCCTACCTGGAGATCAAGGAGACCGCCGCCGGGCACTACAGCGTGTTGTGGCGCACACCGGTGCTGTCGGGCCAGCGCCTGCCGGTGGCGCTGCAACTGCCGCCGGCGCTAGCACCTCGCGGCGAGCCGGTGCTGCAGCAGCTGAACGATTCGCTGATCGAGCGCCGTGTCGTCGAAGGCGACCTCGACCGGCTCGGTGACGCGGCGATTGAGTTCGTCGGCCTGCAGGGCACGATCACCGACGTGTTGGTTCGGGTGCAGCGGCTCGACGGCAGCGAGCAAACCACGCTGGTGCGCCCATCGTCGCCGCGCTTCGTGCCTAGCGCACGGCGAAGCGGCTGGGCCGTGGCCGGCGCGTACATGAAGCTGGGCATCGAGCACATCCTGTTCGGCTTCGATCACCTGCTGTTCGTGCTGGCGCTGTTGATGTTGTGCCGGCGCACGTTGCAGCTTATCCAGACCATCACGGCGTTCACCGTGGCGCACAGCATCACGCTGGCGCTGGCCACGCTGGGTATCGTGCAGGTGCCGCAGCGACCGGTGGAGGCGGTGATCGCGCTGAGCATCGTGTTCGTTGCGCAGGAAGTCATACAGGCTCGGCGCGGTGTCGAGGGCCTGAGCGCACGCGCACCATGGATCGTCGCCTTCGTCTTCGGCCTGCTGCACGGCTTCGGCTTCGCCGGCGCGCTGAGCGAGGTCGGCTTGCCGCAAGGGCAGATCCCAGTAGCTTTACTGTTCTTCAATCTGGGCGTTGAGGCCGGGCAACTGCTATTCGTCGGAGCGGTTCTGGGCTGCATCTGGCTGCTGCGCCGAATGCGTGTGAGCTGGCCGCGCCAGGCGACTTTGGTCGCACCCTACGCCATCGGTTGCCTGGCGATGTTCTGGGTCTTCGAGCGGCTGGCAAAGTTTTGATGGCGCGCTCCAGCGTGGGGACTCCGCAGCATAGGCAAAGCCCCCAAAGCTGTCGGTCGCGTGTGCCCGGTTTTGGCCGGGACTTGCAGTTCCGGCGTGTCGCTGATACCCGCAACTGCAACAGTGGCTCGCCGAGTCGCGTCTGAATTCGATGTTTCACTCCGCGGGACGCATCCAGGCTCACGAGACCGAGAAGGTCGCCGTGATGCAACGCTACCGGCAGACCATCAAGCCGGCAGTCGCGCGTCTGTCCGAGTTGATCGCGACACTGGGCTGAGCGCTGGGACATGCCTGGTTACCAAGCCGACGGCAGCTTCAGCGGTGCTCGGCTGGCGTCAACGCCCAAGCCTCGGCTTGCGCCTCACCCTTAACCCAGAGGAGACCGACATGCGATTCATCAAGGAAGAAGGCCATTTCACGACCAAGGAGCAAGCCCTGGCTGAAATCGCCAGCGTCGGCTGGCATGCGATCGAAAAGACTTTCTCTGCCGACGATGCATTGCACTGGCATGACTTCGATACCGTTGCGTATGTGCTTGAGGGGACTGCCAGCGCCGAATTCGAAGACGGCACGGTCGAGCATGCGTCAGCGGGCAGCCGCGTTGCGGCTGCGGCGGGCATCGTGCATCGCAATGTCGGTGCGGACTGGCACGGGATCGTCGCGTTCAGCGTGCACCCGTCCAAGCTCACCCAACCGATAGACAAGCCGTTGGCCAGCCGGCCTGCGGCGCAACGCTGACTGGGGCTGCGAGACCCGGCCGTCCAGCAAGCCACCTTGGCCCCAATTCATGACCATCCCGGACACACGCTACGCCAAGACCGCAAACGGTCTGCGCATTGCCTATCAGAAATGGGGCGACGGGCCGCCGTGCCTGATCGCGCCGGCGCTCATCTCGAACGTCGAAATCGCCTGGGAGCATGAGCTTTATCGACGCACGCTGGAGCGCTGGGGCAAGTTCATGACCTGCGTGATATTCGACAAGCGCGGCATCGGTCTGTCGGACCGTTTTGACGGCATTCCGACCCTGGAAGAGCGCATCGAGGACATGGCTTGCGTGATGGACACGGTCGGATGGAAGCAGGCACACCTGCAAGGCACCTCCGAGGGCGGGCTGATGGCGCAGCTCTTCGCGGCCAATTGTCCCGAGCGGGTGTTGAGCGTATGGTTGCTCAACTCCGTTGCGCCGCGCAAGTACCGGCCCCAGAGGAGTGCATGGTTCGAAGAGGGTGATCCGCCCCTCCCCACCACCGAGAGTATTCGTGAGCGATTCCTGAAGATCGCGGAGACCTGGGGTGAGGACGCCACCTTCATGCTCGACTATGAGTTGCCGAGCCAGAACGGCAACGAGGGCGTGAGCCGCTGGATCGCTCGTCTTTGCCGGATGTCAGCGAGCCCAAGGGATTTCCGCAAGCAGTTGGAAAGCATCATCGCTCTGGACGCAGGCGACGCAGCGGAACGCATTCGGGCCCGGACGCTGATCCATCATGTCAAGGGGGACCGGGTTCTTCCGGCGGCCGGCAGCCGTCACCTCGCCTCGGTGATCCCGGGGGCCACCTATGTGGAGATACCTGGCGATGACCACTTCGCCTGGTGCATGCCGGTTTGGCGCACGACCCTGGACCGGGGAATCGAGTTCGCGACCGGCCAGCCCGTGCCCTACACGGTCGTGCGCAAGTTCGCGAACATCCTGTGCACCGACATCGTCAACTCGACCAAACAGGCGGCGGCCGCAGGCGACACCTCTTGGCGCGAGACGATGGAGGGGCATGACCGGGTGACGCGCGACCTGGTCGGCCGCCATGGCGGGCAGGTCGTCGGCAGCACCGGCGACGGACTTCTGGCCACCTTCGACGTGCCGTCGCAGGCTGTGCCTTGCGGCGTCGAGATGCTCAAGGCGCTGGCCGACATCGGCGTGACGATCCGTGCCGGGGTGCATGCCGGCGAGATCGGCATCGTCGAAGGCGACATCACCGGCATCGCCGTAATCCTGGCGACGCGCGTGTCACAGAAGGCGGCCGATGGCGAGTTCTGGGTTTCCTCGACGGTGCGCGACATGATGCTCGGCGGCAGCACCCCCTTCGCCGATCGTGGCCAGCACGCACTCAAGGGGTTCGATGAACCCTGGCGGCTCTACTGCGTGGGCCGAAGCTGATTTCGTGGCCGGCGCTGACAACCGCAGAACCATCTGCGGGGGTGCCGGTCCGGATCGGGTCGGATGCAGAACACAACATGGTGACTCTGCGGGGCAACTTCTCCGCCAGCAAAGCGCGGTGACCCAACATGTCGTCAGCGATTGATTGTTTACGTCAGCTTTGGCGCCGGAACTTCCATACCGCGACCGGCGGCTTAAGAGTCGCGAGCCGCCGTCACCAGCCGGTGGAAGGAGCCACTGGTCGGCGACATGGCTTTGGGGGAGTTCGGAGGCATTGGGCGCTACCCGCCCAGCGCGTTGACGCGCCTCCGTTTCATCAAGCGTGCCCAGTCCCCGGCCTTCTCGCTTGACGATGTTCAAGTGCTTCTGCCGCTTGACGACGGCCAGTCGTGCTCGGCGGCGCGTGGTATCGGCTAGCACAAGCTGTCCGAAGTGCGAAACCGCATTCGTACCTTGCAGGCGTTGAGCGAGCTCTGGAAGACCTGGTCGCACAGTGCTCGGCATCCAAGCGAAAGATCAGCTGCCCTCTCATCACGGCACTGATGCATTCCTGAGGCCGAGGCTGCGAGGTAGTCCAATCGTGGGGGCCGGGCATGTCGCCGGTTGCTGAGCAGCACGAGCGCTGCCGCTTGCGAACGACATGGACGACCCCAGATCGATCTGGCGCTGCGCTGCTGTGCGCCCGGCAAGGCGACGGCCGGTGCGCAGCGGTTGTTCAGCGAGGTGCTGACGCCGGTCGTGAGCCATTCGTATGCCGAGCAAGTGGCCGCGGGTGCCTTGCCGCCCTTGTCGACGCCTGCCGACCTGCGGCTGCACACGCTGGCCGAGGAGGACACGTCGCATTCCATCAGCCGCATGTTGACCTGGCGCCGTTGGCTGGCCATGAACGGGCAACCCGAGCTGGAGCCACGCCGCTGGCTCTACCTGAACTTCACCTACCAGCAGGTGCAAGCCGCGCTGGCCGGGCACGGGGTGGCGCTGGCGCGCACCGCGCTGGTTTTCGAGGCGCTTCAGGGTGGCGAACTGGTGTAACCGTTCGGCGTCGCCGGCCGCATGACCAGCCCGGCGGTCTATTGGCTGATGGTGGGCCCCGGACGGCGGGCACGGCCTGAAGTCGACCGCTTCTGCGACTGGGTATTGGCCCAAGCAGCCGTTACCCGCCGTGCCGTTGGTGGAGGCCGACCAGGTCACCTGACCGCCCCTTGCCATCAGGGGATTCGCCACCGCTGTCTTCAGGTCTTATCCTGCATGTGCCGTCCGCAGCCCTTGTCGAACCCATGCGCAAAGAGGTTTCACCCACCGCCAGCGCCCCGGGCGTGACCCGGTACGACGCCTTCGTCTCCTACGCGCACAGCGCCGACGCCCAACTTGCGCCGCGGCTGCACTCGGCACTCGAGGGTTATGCCAAGCCCTGGTATCGGTTGCGTGCCTTGCGTGTCTTCCACGACGGCAGCGACCTGTCTGCTGCGCCTGGCTTGTGGGTCGAGATCGAAAAGGCCCTGTCGACTGCCCGTTGGTTCATCCTGCTGGCCAGCCCTGCCGCTGCCGCGTCGCCCTGGTGCACGCGTGAATGTGCCTGGTGGCTGGCGAACCGCCCGGTGGATCGCCTGCTGGTGGTGCTGACGGAAGGTGAGATCGCCTGGCAGCGGGAGACCGGCCGCTGCGACGCGGAACGAACCACCGCGCTGCCGAAGGTCATGGTGGATGCGCTGACACAGGAACCGCTGTTCGTGGATGTGCGGTGGGCCCGCCATGAGCCGGCACTGTCGCTGGACAACCTGCGCTGGCGGTCCGTGGTGCTGGACCTGGCGGCACCGCTGCATGGGCTATCGAAATCGGCCATGGACGGTGAGGCCGTGCGGGCCCATCGAAGGAACCGGCGCTGGGCGGCCGGCACCGGGGCTTTGCTCGCCCTGCTGGCCACCACCGCGGCCGTGGCCGCCTACATCGCCCATGCACAGACGCTGGAGGCGGTGGAGCGGGGCAGGGCGGCCAAACGCGCCGCGCTGGTGGCGGCTGCGCGCGCCTTTCCCGACGATCCGACCCGTGCTGGCGCGCTGATCAGGGAGACCACCCAGGCCCTGGCGAAGTGGCAACCCAGCGCCAGGATCCTGCAAGGCCACACCCAGCCGATACGGACGCTGGCCTTCAGCGCCGACGGCAAACACCTGGTGACCGGCGCCGATGACCGCACCGCACGCATCTGGCCCACCCGTGGGTGGGGCGACCCGGTGGTGCTCACCGGGCATTCCGCGGCGGTGCGGGCTGCAGTTTTCGACACCCAGGGCGCGCGCGTGCTCACCGGATCGGAGGACCAGACGGTCCGCGTCTGGCCGCTGCCCACTGGCGCTGAACCCGTGGTGCTCCAGGGGCTCGACGAGGCGGTGGTGAGCGTCCAGTGGGCGGACGACGGCGCGTCGGTCGTCGCGGCCGCCTGGCGCCTGCTGGATCTTCAACTTTTTGCTTCCAGCGATGAAGCCGGCGCGAGCGTGGTGAAGTGGCCCTTGGATCCGGCGTCGGCGCCGACGGCCTTCGGCGAGCGCGCTGACAAGGTGGTTGGCGCGGCGTTCAGCGCCGACGGCCGGCAGGTCGCGCTCGCCGCCAAGGACCACGCCGTCTCGATCTGGCGCACCGACATCCCCAGTGCGCCGGTGCGCTTGCGGGGCCCGTCATCGGCCATCGACGCGCTGGCAATCAACGGCGACGGCACGCGCGTCGCCGCCGGCGCGCGGGATGGCCGCATCCATGTCTGGCGTACCGACGGTTCGGGAGCCGTGCAGGTGCTGACGGGGCATGACCTGGGGGTCACCGCACTGGCCTTCGTCCGGGTCGCGCGCAATTGCTGAGCGGCTCCGACGACGGCACGGCTCGGCTGTGGAGCCTTCAGGGCCCAGTGCCGCCGGTGGTGCTGTCGGGGCATCGGCAGGCCATCAACGCGCTGGCCATCAGCCCGGACGGCCAACAGGCCGTCACGGCCTCGGCGGACGGCACTGCCCGCATCTGGTATCTCGACGGGCTGAACCCGGACCTGCCGTTCGACCTCGTGACCAGCGCTTTGACCGGCCTGGATCAAGGGATCGGCAGGGGAATCTTGGCCGCCGTGACGGTGCACACGGGGTCGCCTGAATTCATGGCCAGCCGCCTGGGGCGGCTGGGCGGTGAGCTTTCTGGGCACGACGGGCCCGTCATGGCGGTGGCCTGGAGCCCGGATGGCACCCAGATTGCCACGGGTTCAGCGGACGGCACCGCGCGTTTGTGGACCAGCCATCTCCCACCCGAGCAGCGGCAGATGCGACTGGAGAGGGGTGTGCCGCCGATGGGCATCGCCCTGAGCCGTGACGGCGAGCGTCTGCTCGACTGGCATGCGGCAACGGTGCGACTGCGTCTGGCCGATGGCACGGGTGAGACGATGGTGCTGCCCGACCACGGCGGGCGGATCACGGCGGTCGCCCTCAGCGCGGATGCCAAGCGCGTGCTGACGGGGGCGGCCGACCGCACCGTGCACTTGTGGAATGTGGCAGGCGAACGGCCGAGCGCCCAGGCGATGATGTCCGGGCTCGACGGCGAGGTGGACTGGGTCGCCTTCCAGCCTGGCGGCCCGCACCTGGCCGCACGGTCGGGGGAAGTCCTGCGGGTTTGGAATGCGTCGAAGCCGCGCGAGCCGGCGGAAACGGCCCGCCTGTCCGACGTGTTCGGTGCGTCGTTCAGCGTCGATGGCCAGGCGCTGGTGGTGATCGGTCACGATGCGATCCAGGTGTGGGAACCAACAGGGCAGCACACGCTGCGCAAAGGCCGCTGGCCCGCCGACCTGGAGCCCCGCCACCGGGACCGGTTCAGGCTGAGCCGGGACGGCCGGCAGGTGGTGGTCTGTGCGCACCAGGTGTTTGAGGGCGGCGCCGACCGCTACTGGGCATGGCAGATCGACGGTGAGGGCCCTGCGCAGGGTGAGCTCTTCGACTTTCGCTACGACGCGCAACGCGATCGATTGCTGGCGCGCGACAGTGGCCCTGGTGAGATGGCGCTGCACGGTGACGGCGCGGCGGCAGGCGACCCCTGCGATTGGGGTAAGTACGATTTCACAACCGTTCGCAGCCCCAATGGCCGCCGGGAGGCCTTTGCCCTGCAGGTGCCGGCGGCGGTGACGGCCGCACGGGCTTGATCGGTGTGTTGACCACCGACTGGCGCACGCTGCTGTGGCGCACCGTGGACCATTGCATTCCCGCCAGCGACCGCATGACGCTGCTGGGCGAGACTGCAGACGACGCCGAGCAGGCGCTGGCCTGCTGCCGAGCCACGCTCAAGACCTGCGCCGAAGTGAGCTTCGACGGCTGTGCGACGGCGGTGGCCAAGAACTATGCGGACCTGCTGCAACCGTGCGGCGGAAGCGAGACCAGCCGCCCGGTCGAGGCCAACATCTCGGGCCGGTCAGCGCTTCGGGCTCGGCACGTGCTGATCGAACAGCAGCGCGTTGCCGTCGAGGTCAACCACCTGGAAATGCGCAGACCCGTCGGTGGTCTAGTCTGCCTCGACCGCCAGCGCGAGGCCGCGCGATTTCAAGGTGCACTGCAGTTCCCGGACGTCCTGGAAGTCTTTCAAGGCCTCCTGGTCCTTCGATCACCCTGGGTTGAAGGTCAGGATATTCTTGTCGAACATCCCCTGGAACAGCCCGATCCTGGCGTTCCCGTTCTGCAGGACGATCCAGTTCTGCTCCAGTTGGGCGCATCGATTCTTTTGCTGTGACTTCCTTGTATTTCGCGAAGGAGTTCAGTGCATGACACCGGAGTAGACGTTCGGGAAGTGGTGCTAACGCAGGTACATGGTGGTGCCCATGACCTTGCGCCCGTAGTCGGTGACGCGCCAGCGCCGGGTGCGCGGGATCTTGGCGATGAGCCCGTGCGCGTGCAGCCGCCTGAAGCAGCGGCCGACCTTGGCGCTGGCCTTCTCGGGTCGTCGGCACATGCGCGTAGCCAGCGTGTGCCGGTCAGCCGCGATCGGATGTCGCGGTTCGTGAAGCCGTGTAGGCAATGCTCACCGGTCATCAGGCTCTTGAAGAGCGTGGCGTCGTGTTGCGCCATCGGATTGAACCCCGGGCAAGAGCGACCCGCGGCATCCTTCTTCGTCGTGGTCAGGCGCTGCAGCGCCTGCAGCACCGGAGTGACCAGTTCCGGCTGCGCGGCCAGCAACAGCCGCAGCGCGATCGGCAGCGACAAGATCCACTGCCGCACCGGCACGTGCGGGATGACGAGGTCAACCAGGTGCGCGGCCGCCCGCGACATGCGGCGTGCGCCACCGGATGGAGAGAACCCGCGGCGGTTGCAGCTGAAGTCCAGCAGCTTGTCGTGGCC
>CAWIOH010000033.1:0-59998 GCA_963837675.1 uncultured beta proteobacterium
GGGTCGGGTGCTGCCAGCCAATCGCCACCAACGAACGACCGCTCGACCTGGCTAAGCGGTCGGTCATTCAGTTTCTCGAACGGGCAGCCTGTCGGTGTTGCCCGAACCCCGGAAATGTCCTACCAACCAGGCCGACTGGACACGTGACGACTACAGCTTGCTATTCTGAGTTCGCGCGCGCAGCTGGCGTGTTTCGCCGAACGGTCTTGTGACTTGATGTCGTTTTCGGGGCCGATAGAAAATCAGCCCAGTCATTCATCAAGGCGACGCGCTTGGCAAACAGGTCTCCTCGCCGGTAGGCCGCCTCGACTTTGTCTCCGACAGCGTGCGCTAGCGCCATCTCTGCCACCTCGGATGGGTAGTCGGTATGTTCCGAAATCCAGTCGCGGAACGTGCTGCGAAATCCGTGTACGGTGGCTCGCACGTCCATTCGCCGCAGCACGGCTGTCAGACTCATGTCGGACAGAGGCCCCCGCATGCCAGGAAAAACGAGATCGCCCGCTTGGCCCCGCGGCAGCGCACGAAGCAGGTCGGTGGCGGGCTTTGAGAGCGGAACACGGTGCTCCCGCCCGGACTTCATTCGGGTACCGGGCACAACCCAAAGCGACGTCGCCAGGTCAATCTCTGCCCACACCGCACCACGCACTTCGCCCGATCGCGCTCCCGTCAGGATCGCAAACTCCAGCGCTCTGGCGCCCATGCCGTCTTGCAAACGCAGCCGGCGCATGAAGGCTGAGACTTCATCGATTGCGACCGCCGCATGGTGCTGAACCGCCGCCACCTTGGACGCCTTCGGTAAGGCAGCATCCAGGTTGCCTTTCCATCGCGCCGGATTGGGGCCCTCTCGAAGTCCGCGCGCCGCAGCAAAGTCGAGCACGAGTTCGATGCGCGAGCGCACACGGGTGGCGGTCTCGGTCTTCGTGGTCCAGATTGGCTCGAGTGCTCGAATCACGTGCGCGCTGGTCACGTCGCGGACGAGTAGTTGACCGACTACGGGTGCCGCATAAGTTTGCAAGGTGGAAGCCCACTGCGCTGCGTGCTTCTCGTTCTTCCAGGACTTTTCGTGCTGTTCGATGTACTGCGCGGCGACCTCTGCGAAGGTCCTTTGCGACATCCGGTCGGCGGCAGCGGCACTTACAGCGGCGCGACGCAGCGAGATCGGATCGGACCCCTCGGCAACCTGTGCACGGTGCCGGCGCGCCTTGTCCCTGGCCTCTGCCAATGTCAAGCTGGGGAAGCTGCCAAGGCCCATTTCGCGCTGCTGTCCGGAGACGGCGAGGCGAAGCACCCAGCTTCTTGCTCCGGATCGGGTGACCTGCAGTGCCAATCCATCAACGCCACCCACACTCCAGCGCCCCGGCTGGTCCAGCCGGCGCACTTCAAGCGGGGAAAGCTCCCTGGCCTTGCGCGGCATCTTACCCCTTACTTACCCCCACAAGATAGGGAGATTATACGGGATCTTCCGACACAACTCGGGACATTGATCCAGGCGATTTACCTATGAAAAAAGCCCCTTTCGGGGCCTTGTCATAGGTAGTGCCTGGCGGAGAGGGTGGGATTCGAACCCACGGTACGGGGTTACCGTACGCCTGATTTCGAGTCAGGTACATTCGACCACTCTGCCACCTCTCCAGGTTCGATTTGCGCGGGTCGAAATCGAGGACGGGATTGTAGTGCAGCGCCGTCAGGCCTCGGTGTGCAGGCTCAGCGCAGACAGTCGCCCATCGCTCAGCACGGTGTTCCAGCGCTGGCCCGGCAGCAGCGGCCAGGCATCGGTGATCGTCCCGGTGGTGACGACATCACCCGGCTGGACCGTCCAGAACGGCGTGTGCTGCGCCATCGCATCCAACCATGTGCGCAGCGCGTGCAGCGGGCCATCGAGCACGATCGAAGCCTGGCCGCTTTCCTTCAACAGGCCTTCACCATGCAGGTCCAGGCGCAACGCCGCCAGGTCGTCGGCCAGCGCGGGCCAGTCGCGCACCGATACTCGCGGCCCGACGATCAGCCGGCCGTGCAGCGCAAAATCGGCCATCGTGTCGGCGGCGGCAAAACGCCAGCCGTCGAAATGCGTGTGCACGATCTCGAAGCCATGCGCCACCCAGGCCAGGCAATCCTGCAGCTCGCCCAGGCTCATGCCGGCGCGCGGCGTGCGCACGAAGCCGAAGACGATCTCCGGCTCGAGCCGCGGCTGCGACAACGCCGCCAGCGAAACGCGGGCTTCGCCGCCATCGGCCATCTGCACCGTGCTATCCCACACCGGGCCCCAGATCGGCGCGTGCACGCCGTAGCGTTGCCAGATGCCGCGGTTGGTGAAGCCGATCTTGTAGCCCACCGGCTTCTCGCCCCGCGCGATGCGCAGCTGGCGCAATTCTTCCGCCACGGCACAGGCCGCCGGCAGGTCGAAGCTCGGGTCGCCCTGCGACGGCAGGGGCAAGAGGCTGGCCGCATCCAGCGCTGCCAGCAGGCGCGGCGCCCAGCTCATGCGCGCAACTCCGACAGGCCGCCCATGTAAGGCCGCAGCACCGCCGGAATCTCCACCGAGCCATCGGCGCGCTGGAAGTTCTCCAGCACTGCCACCAGCGCGCGTCCCACTGCGAGGCCCGAGCCGTTGAGCGTGTGCACCAGCTCGGTCTTGCCCTGCGCATTGCGAAAGCGCGCACCCATGCGCCGTGCCTGGAAGGCCTCGCAATTGCTGCACGAGCTGATCTCGCGGTAGGCGTTCTGTCCCGGCAACCAGACTTCCAGGTCATAGGTCTTGGTGCTGCCGAACCCGAGGTCGCCGCTGCTCAGATTGACCACGCGGTACGGCAAACCGAGCTTTTGCAGCACCGCCTCCGCATGGCCCAGCATCTGTTCCAGCGCTGCGTAGCTGTGCTCGGGCTGCACCACCTGCACCATCTCGACCTTGTCGAACTGATGCTGGCGGATCATGCCGCGCGTGTCGCGCCCGGCGCTGCCGGCCTCGCTGCGAAAACACGGGCTGTGCGCGGTGAGCTTGATCGGCAGCGCGGCGGCGTCGAGGATCGATTCACGCACGCTGTTGGTCAGCGAGATTTCGCTGGTGGAAATCAGGTACTGCTCGGCCTGCTCCTCGCTGCCGCCGCGCAGCACCCAGAACATGTCCTCCTTGAACTTCGGCAGCTGGCCGGTGCCTTCGAGGATCTCGCGGTTGACGATGTACGGCGTGTAGCACTCGGTGTAGCCATGCTCGTCGCTCTGCACGTCCAGCATGAACTGCGCCAGCGCACGATGCAGACGCGCCATGCCGCCACGCAGAAAGGTGAAGCGCGAGCCGCTCAGCGTGGCGCCGGTGTCGAAGTCCATGCCCAGCGGAGCGCCCAGATCGACATGGTCCTTGACCGTGAAGTCGAAGCTTCGGGGCGTGCCCCAGCGGCGGATTTCGACGTTGGCGTGCTCGTCGGCGCCCACCGGCACGCTGTCATGCGGCAGGTTGGGCAGGCCCATCAGCAGCGCGTTCAGCTCGGCCTGAATGTGCGCCAGCACGCCGGCACCTTCGGTCAACTGGGCGCCGATGGCCGCCACCTGCGCCATCGGCTCGGCGCTGTCCTGGCCCTTGCCCTTGAGCTGACCGATGCGTTTGCTCAGCGCATTGCGGCTGGCCTGCAGTTCCTCGACCCGCGTCTGCAAGGCCTTGCGCTGGGCCTCGAGCGCAACGAAGCGCTCCACGTCGAGAAAGGGCTGCGGCGACTTGCGCTTGTCGAGCCGGGCCAGCACGCCGTCCAGATCGCGGCGCAGCAGGTTGATGTCGAGCATGGAAAGGGTTCCTCGGATGCGGGGGTACGGCTCAGGCGGCGGGCGTGTCGAGTTCGCCCATGCTGCGATCGCCCAGGCCCAGCGGCAGCGGAAAATGCACTTCCTCGGTCACGCCCGCCAGGCGGCGCACGCTCAGGGCGCCCAGGTCGCGAAGCCTTTCGATGACCTGTTGCACCAGGATGTCGGGGGCCGAGGCGCCGGCCGTCAGACCGACGCGGCGGCGGCCCTCGAACCACGCGGGCTGCAGGTCGGTGGCGGCATCGACCATGTAGGCCGGGGTGCCCAGCCGCTGCGACAACTCGCGCAACCGATTGCTGTTGCTGCTGGTCGGGCTGCCGACGACGATCACGACATCGACCCCCGGCGCCAACACCTTGACTGCGTCCTGCCGGTTTTGCGTGGCATAACAGATGTCCTGCCGCTTGGGCTCGCGCACGTGGGGAAACTGGCGCTTCACCGCCACCAGGATCTCGGCCGCATCGTCGACGCTGAGCGTGGTCTGCGTCACCACCGCGAGCCTGTCGCCACGCGGCCGCACCCGCGCCACGTCGGCCACGGCTTCGACCAGGTAGATGCCTTCGCCCAACTGGCCCATCGTGCCCTCGACCTCGGGGTGGCCCTTGTGCCCGATCATGACGAATTCGTAGCCTTCCTTGGCCAGCTTGGCGACCTCGACATGCACCTTGGTCACCAGCGGGCAGGTGGCGTCGAAGATCTGGAAGCCGCGCGCCGCGGCTTCGGCGCGCACCGCCTTGCTGACGCCATGCGCGCTGAACACCAAGGTGGCGCCCGCCGGCACGTCGGCCAGGTCCTCGATGAAGATCGCACCCTTGCCTTCAGGTCATTGACGACATAGGTGTTGTGCACGATTTCGTGGCGCACGTAGATGGGCCGGCCGAACTTGCGCAGCGCGCGCTCGACGATCTCGATCGCGCGGTCCACGCCGGCGCAAAAGCCGCGTGGCTCGGCCAGCAACACTTCGTCGATGCGCAGGCCGTCCGTCACAGCACCCCGATCAATTGCACTTCGAAATTCACCGCCTGGCCGGCCAGCGGGTGGTTGAAGTCGAACAGCAGCCAGTCGTCGCCGACTTCGCGCACAACGCCGGCAAAGGCGCCCTGCCCGTCCGGCGTCGGGAAACGCACCGCATCGCCGATCGCATAGCGGGCGTCGGCATCGCCCAATTCATGCATCAATGCCAGCGGCACGCGTTGCAGCATGTCGGCATTGCGCGGCCCGAAAGCCTCGCCCGGCGCCAGCGCGAAGCGTTCGTGCGCGCCTTCGGCCAGGCCCAGCAGGCGCGATTCCATCGCTGGGGCCAGTTGCCCGGCACCGAGCGACAGCGTCGCCGGCTTGTCGTCGAAGGTGTTGACCACGTCGCTGCCGTCCGGGCCGCTCAGGCGGTAGTGCAGCGTCAGGAAGGATCCGGCTTGAACGCGATTCACGGCAGGCGCGCGCGGCAGACCACGCGTCGAATAGACTGGCTTCGATTCTACGAGGCGCACCGGGCCTGGGCCCTGTCGCGAAGCCCGATGCCGATGAAGGACCTGCCCGCCGAACTGCGCCCGCGCGAGAAACTGCTCGCGCGTGGCCCCGGCGCGTTGAGCGACATCGAATTGCTGGCACTGCTGCTGCGCACCGGCTTGAAAGGCCAGGGCGTGTTCGAACTGGCGCGGCAGGTGCTCGATGAGTTCAAGGGCTTCGCCGGGCTGCTGCGCGCCGATGCGGCCGACCTGAAACGCATCAAGGCCCTGGGGCCGGCCAAGCGTGCTGAAGTCGCGGCGGTGGTGGAGATGGCGCGCCGCGCGCTGGCCCAGCCGCTGCGCGACGCCGCGGTGTTCGATGCGCCCGCAGAAGGTCAAGGACTACGTGGCGCTGCAGCTGGGCGCGCGCTCGCAGGAGGTGTTCGCGGTGATGATCCTGGACGGCCAGCATCGGTTGATCGAGTTCGAACTGCTGTTCCACGGCAGCTGACGCAGACCAGCGTGTATCCGCGCGAAATCGTGCGCCAGGCGCTGAAGCACAACGCCGGCGCGGTGATCCTGGCGCACAACCATCCGTCCGGTGTGGCCGAGCCCTCGCGCGCCGATGAATACCTGACGCAGGCGGTGAAGAGCGCGCTGCAACTGGTGGATGTGCGCGTGCTCGACCACCTGGTGGTCGGCCAGGGCAGCGTCGTGTCCTTCGCCGAGCGGGGCCTGCTGTGAAGGCGCGCTCGCTGCAGGAGCTGGCGACGCTGCGCGATGCACTGCGCGAGCGCGAGGCGCAGGCCACGGCCGCGCGCGAGGCCGAGCGCGCACGGCTCGAGCGCGAGGTGCAACAACGGCAGGCCTTCGCCACATGCCGTCGGGCGCGTGCGGGCGCTGCCCGACCAGGGCCGCGCCGAACTGCCGCGCCTGCGCCCGAAGCCGCAGCCGCTCCAGCGCGAGGCCGACGAGCGCGCCGCACTGCGCGAAGCGCTGTCCGACGAGGTCGATGTCGCGTCGTTGCTGCTCACCGACGACGGCCTGAGCTTCCGCCGCCCGGGCTTGAACGCCGACGTGCTGACGCGGCTGCGGCGCGGCCAATGGTCGATCCAGGCGCAGATCGACCTGCACGGGCTGCGCCGCGACGAGGCGCGCGATCAGTTGGCGACTTTCGTTCGCCAGGCGCTGCAGCGCGGGCAGCGCTGCGTGCGCGTGGTGCACGGCAAGGGATTGGGGTCACCCGGCGGCGAACCGGTGCTGAAGGTCAAGGTGCAGCGCTGGCTGGCGCAATGTGCCGAGGTCATCGCCTTCACGCAGGCCACCGGGCCCCAAGGCGGAGCCGGCGCGCTGATCGTGTTGCTGGAGCGGCGTCGCAGCCCGCACCGCGCGGGCTGAAGCCCGCCGCCGCGCTCAGGCCAGCAGCTTCGTGGCCACCGCCACCACCGCCAGCGCGGCCGGCGAACCGGGCAGCAACTCCATCAGCAACTGGCGGCGCAGCACCGAATCCCTGACGGCGATGTCCAGCGGCACCTGGCCCAGCAGTTCCAGGCGCACCGGCGTGGCCAGGCCCGGATTGACGAAGCGGTCGACCACCTGCTGCAACTGCAGGCACACTGCGCGCCCCTCGCCCTGACGGCGCGTCTGGTTGACCAGCACCTGCACCTTCAATCGCGCCTGCGTCGCCGCCAGCACCTTGATGGTGGCGTAGGCGTCGGTCATCGAGGTGGGCTCGGGCGTCACCACCAGCAGCACGTCGTCGGCCAGCGAGATCGAATACAGCACCACGTCGGAGATGCCCGCGCCGGTGTCGAGGATGACATGGTCGTAGCGCGGCGCCACCTTCTCGATCACCGCCAGCAACTGCTCGCGCACCTCGGGCGTCATGCGCGAGTATTCGACCATGCCCGAGCCGGCCAACAATGCCGAGAAGCCACCGGGCGCGGGCAGGATCGCGTCCTCCAACGTGCTCTTGCCGGTGAAGACATCGTGCAGCGTGATCTTCGGCGCCAGGTTGAGCATCACGTCCAGGTTGGCCAGGCCGAGATCGGCGTCGAGCACCAGCACTCGCCGGCCCTGGCGTGCCAGCGCGGCGGCCAGGTTGATGCTGGCAAAGGTCTTGCCCACGCCGCCCTTGCCGCTGGTGACCGCAGTGATGCGGGCGCGGGCCGACGTCGCCTCCGTCTTGCCGACACCACTTCGGGCCTTGCTGGGCGCTGCACTCATTCGATATCCTGAAACTGCGAGATTCCAAACAGCAGCGCCTTCTCCTCGGCACTGACCACCGACACCGTGACCGGCTCCAGACAGACACGGTTGCGCCCTTCGTCCTTGGCGCGGTACAGCTGCACATCGGCACGCTCGATCCAGAAGGCCGGCGACGAGCGCACCCATTGCGGCGCAAAGGCCCCGCCGATGCTGACGCTGACGCGCAGTTGCTGCGACAGCCCGATGGCCACCGGCATGGCCTCGATGCGAAGGCGCACGCGCTCGGCCACGGCCTCGCCGAAGCTGGGCGCGCAGTTCGGCATGACGATGGCGAATTCCTCGCCGCCGACACGCGCCACCAGATCCATCGGCCGAACACAGTCCAGCAACGCCGCCGCGACCGCCTTCAGCACGAGGTCGCCGCTGGCATGGCCATGGGTGTCGTTGACGCGCTTGAAGTGGTCGATGTCCAACGCCAGCAACAACGCCGGCTCACCGGCCCGTGCCACGCGATCGATCTCGCGGGTCAGTGCCAGCTCGAAGCTGCGGCGGTTGGCCAGGCCGGTGAGCGCATCACGGCTGGACATGTCCACCAGCGAATCGATCAGCGCCTGCAGCCAGGCCTCGCTGCCGGGCTCGGCGGCGGGCAGTGCGTGGCCGGACTGGCGCAGCAGCTGCAAGGCCTCGTCGAGTTTCAACGCGGACGGCGCGGGGCCTGGCGCAGGCGAGGAACGGGCCACCGGTTGAGCCTTGGGTGTCGGATGTGAGGTCGAACGGGCGCCGAGTCTAGCAGCGCCCTGCAGCGCCGCAACGCCGGAAATGCCCCTCAAGACCAGGCTATTCGTTCCTCAGCGGGCGGGCTCAACCGCGTCGCGGCGGCAGGAACAGCGATTGCAGGTCACTGAGAAAATCGAAGCCCTTTTCGCTGGGCCGCAAGCGCTGCGGACCGGCGTCGAGCAACCCGCGTTGCTGCGCCTGTTGCAACGCAGCGTCGATGGCCGAGCCGGGCAAGCCGGTGCGGCTGTGAAACAGCGCCGGCTCGAAGCCATCGCGCAGGCGCAGCGCATTGAGCATGAATTCGAAGGGCAGCTCCGCACGCGCCACTTCGGCATCCTGCGACAGCGCGTCGCCGGCCAACGCCTGCTCGATGTAGCGCATCGGCTCGCGCCAGCGCTGTTGGCGCACGATGCGGTGCGGGAAACTCAGCTTGCTGTGCGCGCCGGCGCCCAGCCCCAGGTAGTCGCCGAAATGCCAGTAGTTCAGGTTGTGGCGGCAACGGTGCGCGTTGCGCGCGAAGGCCGATACCTCGTAGCGCTGCAGGCCTGCAGCGCCGGCGCGCTGCACGATCAGGTCCAGCATGTCGCTGGCCAGGTCGGCGTCGGGCAGCGGCGGCGGGTGCGTGGCGAACCACGTGTTCGGCTCCAGAGTCAGGTGATAGACCGACAGGTGCGGCGGCGCAAAGGCCAGCGCGGTGTCGAGGTCGGCGTCGAGTTGGGCCAGCGTCTGCCCGGGCAGCGCATACATCAGGTCGATGTTGTAGATGTCGAAGGCCGAGCGCGCCTCGGCCACCGCGGCGCGAGCCTGTGCCGCGTCGTGCACGCGGCCGATGGCGCGCAGCAGGCTGTCGTCGAAGCTTTGCACGCCGATCGACAGCCTTGTGACGCCCGCGCCGCGAAAGGCGCGGAAGCGCTCGCGCTCGAAGGTGCCAGGGTTGGCCTCGAGCGTGATCTCGCAATCCGGCACCAGCGGCAGCCGCGCCCGCACGTCGGCCAGCAGCCGCTCGATGCTGTCGGGCGCAAACAGGCTGGGCGTGCCCCCGCCAATGAACACGCTGATCACCGGCCGGCCCCACACCAGCGGCAATGCGGCCTCGAGATCGGCGCACAGCGCGTCGAGGTAGCGCGACTCGGGCACCGCGCGGCTCGCCTCATGAGAGTTGAAATCGCAATACGGGCACTTCTTCAGGCACCAGGGCAGGTGCAGGTACAGCGCCAGCGGCGGCAGCGCCGGCAACTGCAAGGTGCCGGGGCGCAGGTAGCGCTCGACCGCGGCGGCCTTCACGCCGGGCCGAGGAAACGTTGCGCGCGCATCAGCTGCAACAGTTGGCGCCCGGCCAGTGCGCGGTGGCTGTGCGCGTTCTTCAGCGTCGGCGACAGTTGCGCGACCGTGGCGCCCAGCGTCGGGATGAACATCAGCGGGTCGTAGCCGAAGCCGCCCTCGCCGCGTGCCGCCGGCAAGATCTCGCCTGGCCAGCAGCCGGTGGCGATCAGCGGCTGCGGATCGTCGGCACTGCGCAACGCAACCAGCGTGCACACAAAGCTCGCGCGCCGCTCGGTGATGCCTTCCAGGCGTTGCAGCAACAAGCGGTTGTTGGCGGCGTCCTGGATGGAGCGCTGCGCTTCGCGTTCGCCCGCAGGCAGCTCGATTTCCGCATAGTGCGCCGAAATGACACCCGGCGCGCCGCCGAGCGCATCGACACACAAGCCCGAATCGTCGGCCAGCGCCGCGCCACCGCTGGCGCGCGACGCATGGCGCGCCTTGGCCAGCGCGTTCTCGATGAAGGTGGCGTGCGGCTCGTCCGCCTCACCCAGGCCCAGGCTGGGCTGCGCTACCAGGTCCAGCGCCAGCGGCGCGAACAACGCGCGCAGTTCGGCCAGCTTCCTGGCGTTGTTCGACGCCAGCACCAGCCGCGGTGGCACCGTCATGCGGCCAGCGCCGCCTTCTGCGCGGCCACCAGTGCGCCGATGCCCGACGCTGCCAGCGCCAGCAATGCGTCCATCTCGGTGCGCGAAAACGGCGCGCCTTCGGCCGTGCCCTGCACCTCGACGAAACCGCCGCTGCCGGTCATCACCACGTTCATGTCGGTGTCGCAGTCGGAATCCTCGGCATAGTCCAGATCGAGCATCGGCGCGCCCGAGACGATGCCCACCGACACCGCGGCCACGGCGTCGCGGATGGGCGTTGCGGCCAGGCGCCCCTGCGCGATCAGCCAGGTCACCGCGTCGTGTGCGGCCACGTAGGCCCCGGTGATGGCCGCGGTGCGCGTGCCGCCGTCGGCCTGCAGCACGTCGCAGTCGAGATGGATCGTGCGCTCGCCGAGCGCCCGAAGGTCGAACACGCTGCGCAGCGAGCGGCCGATCAGGCGCTGGATTTCCTGCGTCCGCCCGCTTTGCTTGCCACGCGCCGCCTCGCGGTCGCCGCGGGTGTGCGTGGCGCGCGGCAGCATGCCGTATTCGGCCGTGACCCAGCCTTCGCCGCTGCCGCGCTTGTGCGCTGGCACCTTCTCTTCGACCGAGGCCGTGCACAACACCTTGGTGTGCCCGAAGGCCACCAGCACCGAACCTTCGGCATGCACGGTATATCGCCGGCTCAGCGACACCGGCCGAAGCGCGGCCGAAGCGCGGCCATCGGCGCGTTGATGACTCTCCATGGGCAACCTCAGTTCTTGCGTTGCGATGAACGCTGGATGGCTTCGTTGATCTCGCGGATCGAGCGTTCGATCTCGGCGTCGTCGAGTTCGTCGGGCGGTGCATCGCCGATCATGCTGGCCTGGATGGTGGAAGCGAAGACCTGCTCGCCCAGGTTCTGGGTCGAAACGCCGCCCTGCGTGTCGCCGTCCTCGGCCGCTTCCCACTCGACGCACAACACGGTGACGTTGTCACTTTTCGAGCCCGCACTGCGCAGTGCCTGCTCGACCAGTTCGGGCACCGCATCGGACAGCGGCTGGCGCGACATCTGCTCGCAGATCAGCGGGTCGGCCAGGGCGCCCCACAGCCCGTCACTGCACAGCAGCATGCGGTCACCGGGTTGCAGGCGCAGCGGACCGGCGGTGTCGATCACCGGCTTGCCCGGGCTGCCCAGACAGGTGAAGAGCACGTTGCGGTTCATGCGCTCACCGATCGGCACCACCTGCGACATGGTCTGCTGCAGTTCGGTGTAGGAATGGTCGCGCGTGCGCGCCACGATCTTGCCGCCACGCACCAGGTACAGCCGCGAATCGCCGCAATGCGCCCAGTAGGCCGCATTGCCCTGCAGCACGCAGGCGACGATGGTGGTGCGCGGCGTGTCGATCAACGCGCGCTCGGTGGCATAGCGCAGCAGCTGATGGTGGCCGGCGACGATGGCCTCGTGCAGAAAGCGCAGTGGATCGGCCAGGCCCGGCTTGGCCTCGCTTTGAAAGCGCGCCGCCAGCGCCTGCAGTGCCAATTGCGAGGCGACTTCGCCTTCGGGGTGCCCGCCCATGCCGTCGGCCAGCGCAAACAGCCCGGCCTCGCGGGTGTAGCAGTAGCCCATGCGGTCTTCGTTCTTTTCGCGGCCGCCCTTGCGGCTGACTTGATAGACGGCAAATCGCATGCAGCGCGCCTTCAGGCCTTGGCGCCGGTTTTCAGGCTCTCGAGCTGCAGCTTCAAGCGCTCGCTGAAGCTGAGCTTGGTATAGCGCCGCTCGGTCTCGCGCGCCAGTTCCTTCTGCAGCGCGAACACGCTTTGCGGCCGGCTCAGCGGATCCAGCGACATGCACCATTCGGTGACTTCGATCAGGTTGTCGCTGTAGACATTGCGCAGCCGCGACAGGCTCAGCGCGAGGCGGTCCTTCTCCAGGCGCTGCGGCGCGTCATTCGGCGGATAGCCTTGCATGCCAGCATAGATGCACGCGCCGATGGCGTAGATGTCGGTCCACGGCCCCAGCGTGCCGTCGCGCCGGTACATCTCGGGCGCGGCGAAGCCGGGCGTGTACATGGGACGGATGAAGTTGCCTTCCTTGCTGAGCACCTCGCGCGCGGCGCCGAAATCGAGCATCACCGCCTTGTTGTCGTTGGTGACGAAGATGTTGGCCGGCTTGATGTCCAGGTGCAGCATCTTGTGCTGGTGCACGATGCGCAGCCCGCGCAGGATTTCGTCGAACAGGCTGCGGATCGACGACTCGCGAAACACCTTGTCACGCTTCAGATCGCGTGCCGTGATGATGAAATCCTGCAGCGTGTCGCCCTGCAGGTAGTTCATCACCATGTAGACTGTTTCGTTCTGGCGGAAGAAATTCAGCACCGACACCACGCTCGGATGCGAAATCTGCGCCAGCGAGCGCCCTTCCTCGAAGAAGCTCTTCAGGCCCAGCCGGTACAGCGGCTGCTTGTCGGGCTTGACGCGTGGCGTCAACTCACCGGCCGCGCGTTCGGCCAGCGACGCCGGCAAATACTCCTTCAGCGCCACCAGATGCTGCTTTTCGTCTTCGGCCAAATAGACCACGCCGAAGCCGCCGGCCGCCAGCTTCTTGACGATCTGGTAGCCGCCCACCACCGTGCCAGACGGCAACGGCGCGGGTTTGGGCTTTGACATAATTCGGACGGTTTTTCGAGGGCAGGCGTCGATGTCAGTTTACAGCATGACCGGCTACGCCAATGCCTCGTCGGCGGCCGGCGCGGCCGAAGTTGGCACGGCCGGCGTGAGCGTCGAATTGCGCTCGGTCAACGGCCGCTTCCTCGATGTCAACCTGCGGCTGCCCGACGATCTGCGCTCGCTCGAACCGGCCTTGCGCGAGCTGCTCGGCGGCCACTTCAAGCGCGGCAAGATCGAACTGCGACTGGCTGCCGCGGGCGACACCGAAGGCGCCTGGCCGAACCCGACGCCCGAGCAACTCAACCGCCTGAGCCGCCTGGAAGGCGTGGTGCAGGGCTGGCTGAAGGACGCGCGCGGCCTGTCGGTGAATGAAGCGCTGCTGTGGTGCCGCGGCACCGCGCGCACCGAGCGCCTGGACGAGGCCGCGCTGGCGGCGGCGCGCGCGGGCGTCGAAGGCCTGCGCCGGGCGCGCGCACGCGAAGGCGCACGGCTGGTCGGGGTGCTGCTGGACAAGCTGCGGCGCCTGCGCGATCTGGCTGCCGCCGCCGAGCCGATGGTGCCCGCCGTGGTGCAGCGCCAGCAGCAGCGCTTTCTCGAGCGCTGGGCCGAGGCCCTGGCAAGCAGCGGCGCAGCCCAGACCTTCAGCGCCGACAACCTGAAGGAACGCGCACTCAACGAGGCCGCAGCCTACGCCATCCGCATCGACGTGGCCGAGGAACTGGCGCGACTGCGCGCTCATCTGGACGAAATCAACGGCTGCTGAAGACGGGCGGCGAGGTCGGCAAACGGCTGGATTTCCTGATCCAGGAATTGCAGCGCGAGGCCAACACGCTGGGCTCGAAATCGGCCGCATTGGAGCTGACGCAGGTGTCGGTAGAAATGAAGGTGCTGATCGAGCAGATGCGCGAGCAGGTGCAGAACATCGAGTAGCCTCGAGCGGTCGGATCCATGCAAACACCGGGCAATCTATTCGTCGTCGCCGCCCCCAGCGGCGCGGGCAAGTCCAGCCTGGTCAATGCGCTGCTCGAGCTCGACGCGCACCTTTGCGTGTCGGTGTCGCACACCACGCGCGCGCCGCGCGGGCAGGAACAGCACGGCCGCGAATACCACTTCGTCGACGAGCCGCGCTTCCGCGCATGGTCGAGCGCGGCGATTTCTTCGAATGGGCCGCAGGTGCACGGCCATCTCTACGGCACCTCGCGCCAGGCCATCGAAGACAGCCTGCGCAGCGGCGCAGGACATCGTGCTCGAGATCGACTGGCAGGGCGCGCTGCAGATCAAGCAGCTGTTCCCCGAGGCGGTGCTGATCTTCATCCTGCCGCCCAACTGGGAGGAACTGCTGCAGCGGCTGCAACGCCGTGGCGAGGACGGCGCCGAAGTGATCCGCCAGCGCATGGACAACGCCGCGCATCGAGGTGGCCCAGGCGCGGCACTTCGACTTCGTTATAATCAACAGCTCTGTTCGAGTCCGCGCTCTTCGACCTGAAGACCATCGTGCACTCGCAACGCCTCAAGTACGCGGCGCAAGCGCAGCAACCGGCCGCAGGTGTTCGCGGCTCTCGACCTGCCCTGAACGCCCCAACGCATCCTGGAGCCCGCCATGGCCCGCATCACCGTCGAAGACTGCCTGTCCAGATTCCCAACCGTTTCCAGCTGGTGCTGGCCGCCACCTATCGTGCCCGCATGCTGAGCCAGGGCCACGCGCCGAAGATCGAGACCAAGAACAAGCCCGGCGTGACGGCGCTGCGCGAGATCGCCGCTGGCGAAATGGGCGTGGAGATGCTGCGCAAGGTGCCGATCTGATCGCTCGCTCGGCCAGCTGCCACTGTCACGGGCGCCTGCAAGGCGCCCGTCTCTTTCCTCGCTGCGCACTGCAAAGGCGGCAAGGTGATAGATTTGCCTCATGGGTATCCGCTCGCTCGCCGCCGAGTTCCTGCCCTCTGCGTTGCAGGGTTTGCAGCGCGCTGTCTCGGCACCGGCGCCAAGCAAGAACGCGCAGGCCGACTCCTTCGGCGAGCTGTCCGACAAGCTCGGCTATCTGTCCAAGGCCGATCAGAAGAAGGTGCTGGAGGCCTACAAGTTCGCCGACGAGGCGCACCTCGGACAGTTCCGCGCCAGGGGTGAGCCCTACATCACCCACCCGGTGGCGGTGGCCGGCCTGTGCGCCGACTGGAAGCTCGATGTGCAGGCCATCATGGCCGCGCTGATGCACGACGCGATGGAGGATTGCGGCATCACCAAGCCCGAGCTGATCGAGCGCTTCGGCGCCCCCACGGCGGAACTGGTGGATGGCCTGACCAAACTGGACAAGCTGCACTTCAGCACGCGCGAGCAGGGCCAGGCCGAATCCTTCCGCAAGATGCTGCTGGCGATGGCACGTGACGTGCGCGTCATCCTGATCAAGCTGGCCGACCGGCTGCACAACATGCGCACGATGCAGGCGGTGGCGCCGGACAAGCGCCAGCGCATCGCGCGCGAGACGCTCGACATCTACGCCCCGATCGCGCACCGCCTGGGCCTGAACCAGAGCTACCGCGAGTTGCAGGAACTGTCCTTCGAGTTTCTGCTACCCGTGGCGCCACGGCGCGCTGGCCAAGGCGGTGCAGCGCGCGCGCGGCCATCGGCGCGACATCGTCGAGCGGGTGCGGCGCGATGTGGAAAAGGCCTTCGTCAAGCGCAGAGATCAAGATCAGGTGTCGGGGCGCGAGAAGACGGTCTATTCGATCTACCGCAAGATGCGCGAAAAGCACGCCGGCTTCGCGCAGGTGCAGCGACGTCTTCGGTTTCCGCATCGTCGTCGCCACGCAGCCGGAGTGTTATCTGGCGCTCGGCGTGCTGCACCAGCTGTACAAGCCGGTGCCGGGGCGCTTCAAGGACTATATCGCCATCCCGAAAGCCAACGGCTACCAGTCGCTGCACACCACGCTGGTCAGTCCGCTGGGCACGGCGGTGGAGTTCCAGGTCCGCACCGACGCGATGCATGCGGTGGCCGAGGCGGGCATTGCCGCGCACTGGCTGTACAAGGTCAACGACAAGGACGCCAACCACGCCAGCGACGCGCAGCGCCTGGGGGCGATGTGGCTGCAGTCGCTGATCGACATCCAGGACGACACCCGCGATTCGGCCGAATTCCTCGAACACGTCAAGATCGACCTGTTCCCCGACGCCGTATATGTGTTCACGCCGCAGCAGCAAAATCCTGGCGCTGCCGCGTGGCGCCACGCCGGTGGACTTCGCCTACGCCATCCACTCCGATGTCGGCGACCATACCGTGGCGGCCAAGGTCAATGGCGAGGCCGTGGCGCTGCGCACCGAGCTGCGCAGCGGCGACGTGGTCGAGATCGTCACCGCGCCCGGCGCCCGACCCAACCCGTCCTGGCTCAACACCGTGCGCACCGGTCGGGCGCGCTCGAAGATCCGGCATTTTCTCAAGACCATGGAGCAGGACGAGTCCCGCGCCCTGGGCGAAAAGATGCTGGCCCAGGCACTGCGCGCCGAAGGGCTGCGCCTGCCCGACAGCAACCCGGCCGATGCGGCGGCAGTGGCGCTGTGGCAGCAACTCA
Organism: uncultured beta proteobacterium; assembly: GCA_963837675.1. Taxonomy (GTDB): domain Bacteria; phylum Pseudomonadota; class Gammaproteobacteria; order Burkholderiales; family Burkholderiaceae_C; genus Rubrivivax. The sequence continues at coordinate 16,342 of CAWIOH010000033.1, forward strand.
CCCGCTGGAGCGGCAACCGCAGCCGGGCCGATCTGCTGGTCGACATCGCCTTGGGGCGCAAGATCGCCGGCATCGTCGCCAAGCGGCTGGCGCAGATCATGATCGACCATGGCCACCGGCCCGACGCGGTGACGCTGACGCTGGCCGTTATGCCGCCGACGACAACGCCGGCGCTCAGGGCGTGGTCTTCATCGATGGCTCGGAGGGCGCATCGGTGCAGATGGCGCCCTGTTGCCGGCCGATCCCCGGCGACGATGTCGTCGGCTACCTCGGCCGCGGTGAAGGGCTGCTGGTGCACACCCGCGAATGCCAGGTCGGCCGGCGGATGTTCGAACGCGACAGCGAGCGCTGGATGCAGGTGGAGTGGGCCGAGGAACTGAGCCGGCCCTTCGAAACCGCCGTGATGGTGCTGGTGCACAACGGCAAGGGCGTGCTGGCCCAGGTGGCCGCGGCCATTGCCGCTGCCGAGGCCGACATCATTCACCTCGACATGGGCTCCGAACGTGCCGGCGACTCGGCCGAGCTGAAACTGCTGATCAGCGTGCGCGACCGCCTGCACTTGGCCGAGGTGCTGCGCACCGTGCGCCGCTCGAGCACGGTGCTGCGTGTGTGGCGCGTCAAGCCATGAACGCGCTCCGGCCGCAGGCTCGCTGTCGGCGCGATCCCGGCGGCGCGGCGCCGTAGGACAAGGCCACCCTGCCCTGTCGGACGCCCGGCGGGATACATGTTGTTGCCGGCACGGGTGCTCGGAGCCTGCCAAAATCACGGGCTCGCTACAACATCGTTCGGCGGATGACCCTTCGTATTTTCCCCAGGCTGCGCGTTGTATCGCGCCTGCTCGTGCTGTGTGTCACGCTGGCGGGGCTGCTGCCTTCGCTGGCACAGGCCTTCGCCTTCGACGACGTGGCGCGCGAAGCCGCAGCGCTGGCGCGCGCGCCCTATCGGCAGGCCCCAGCGGCCGATGCCGCCTTGGCGCGTTTGAGCTATGACGAATATCGTCACATCCGCTTCCGTCCCGAGCGGTCGTTGTGGCGTGGCAGGGTTCGCTGTTCCAGGTGCAATTCTTTCCCTCGGTCGCGCCGCCATCGGCCGCTGCGGCTGTTCGAAGTGGCCGAATGTCAGGTGCGGCCGTGCAAGTGCCGGCATCCGATTTACGTCGTCGGTGCATCCACCCCGGCAAGCGTCGCTGGCGGGCTGGCGGTTGGCGCGTGGCTTTCCCGCTGCACCAGGCGAGCAAGCAGGACGAGGTGCTGTCGTTCCTCGGCGCCAGTTACTTCCGCGGACTGGGTGCACGGCAGCGCTACGGTCTGTCGGCGCGCGCTCTTGCCATCGACACAGTGGGGGACGACGGCGAGGAGTTTCCGGCCTTTACCGCGTTCTGGCTGTAGCGTCCGACGCCCGGTGCGCGCGAGATGCGCTTTTTCGCGCTGCTCGAAGGCCCGCGCGTGGCCGGCGCCTATGCCTTCTCGGTACGCCCCGGCGAGGACACCGTGGTTGAAGTTCGCTCGCGGCTGTACCTGCGCGCGGCAGTGGCCACGCTCGGGATCGCGCCGCTGACGAGCATGTTCCTGTCGGGCGAGAACCAGCCGTCGGCGAACGACGACTACCGCCCGGAGGTGCACGACTCCGACGGCCTGCTGGTCGAATCGGGCAACGGCGAACGCATCTGGCGCCCGCTGGTCAACCCCGCGCACCCCTTCGTCACGTCGTTCGCGCTGCCGTCGCTGCGCGGCTTCGGCCTGATGCAGCGCGACCGCGCGTTCACCAGCTACGAGGATCTGGAAGCCCACTACCACCGCCGCCCCAGCGCCTGGGTCGAGCCGCTGGGCGAGTGGGGGGCTGGGCGGGTCGAGTTGCTGCAGTTCGGTACACCCGACGAGACGCACGACAACATCGCCGCGTACTGGGTGCCGGCGCAGGTGCCGCCGGGCGGCCAGCCCATCGAGCTGGCTTGGCGCGTGCGCTGGACGCTCGACGGCGCACCGCCCTCGCCGCTGGCACGCGTGGTGCAGACGCGGCGCGGCCACGGCTACCGGAAAGACCTGCCACCCCAGCAGCAACAATTGCACATCGATTTTACCGGGCCCGCCCTTGATGCACTGGCTGCCGATGCGCCTGTGCAGGCCATGGTCGGTGGTAACGCCAACGTGCGCGGCGCTGCAAGCGCCATCGCCTATCCCAATACCGAGCGCGGCGGCTGGCGCGTGAGCCTGCGAGTTCGAGCGCAGTCGATGCGCGACGGCCCGGTCGAACTGCGCGCTGCAGTTGCGCCTGGCAGGCGACGTGCTTCGCGAGACCTGGTCCTATGCCCTGGCACCCGAATGAAGCGATGAACACTCGACCTGCAACGACCGCCGGTGCGCGAACGGCGCCGCCGCTGAAGCGCGCGCCGATGCGCGCCCCCCCTGGTTCGGCCTGACGCGCGGCCTGCTGTTCGCGCTGTGGCCGGGCATGCGCTGGCCCGCGCCGCCGCGGCCGGCGCGCCATGGCAGCGTGCCGCGCGGCGGCGGCGGCGCTGCCTGCTCGCGGTGGTGGCGGCGGTGGCCGCCGGCGGCGCTGCTGGCGCAGTGGCTCGCCGCGCCGAGCGAGCCGTCGCTCGCTTGGCGAGTGCGGGTGCCGCTGGCAACGCTGCTGTTGGCCTGGGTGGCCGCGGGCTTTGCGACTGCCTGATGGGCGCCTGGGTGATGCTGCGCGGCGACCGCCACGCGCATGCGCGCCCGACGCGTGCGCGCGCGCCGATCGACAGCGCCGCGCGCACCGCGCTGATCATGCCGATCTGCAACGAGAACGTGGCCACCGTGTTCGCCGGGCTGCGCGCCACCTGCGAATCGCTGGCGGCAACGCGGCGCGCTGTCGCTGTTCGACATCTACGTGCTGTCCGACACCACGGACCCGGGCCTGCGCGCACGCCGAAATGCAGGCCTGGCAGCGGCTGCGATCGACGCTGGGCGACGCGCCGGTGCGCGCCGGTGGCCGCGTCTTCTATCGCTGGCGCCGCCGCCGCACCGGCGCAAGGCCGGCAACGTGGCCGACTTCTGCCGCCGCTGGGGCAGCCGACTACCGCTACATGGTGGTGCTCGACGCCGACAGCATCATGCACGGCGACACGCTGGTGGCGCTGGTGCGGCTGATGGAGCGCCACCCGCGCGCCGGCATCGTGCAGACGCTGCCGCAGGGCTGCGGGCACGGCACCGTGCATGCGCGGGCTGCAGCAGTTCGCCAGCCGCGTCACCGGGCGGCTGTTCGCGCTCGGCATGGCCTACTGGCAGCTCGGCGAATCGCACTACTGGGGGCACAACGCCATCCTGCGCGTGGCGCCGTTCATGCGCCACTGCGCGCTGGCGCCGCTGCCCGGGCGCGGCGGGCTGGCCGGCGAGATCCTGTCGCACGACTTCGTCGAGGCCGCGCTGATGCGCCGCGCCGGCTACGAGGTCTGGCTGGCGCCCAACTGCGACGGCAGCTGGGAGCAGCACCCGGCCGAACCTGCTCGAGGAACTGCAGCGCGACCGCCGCTGGTGCCAGGGCAACCTGCAGAACGCGCGCCTGCTGGCCGAGCCCGGCCTGCGGCCGGTGCATCGGGCGATGCTGGCGGTGGGCGCCTGTCGTACCTGGTGGCGCCGGCTGTGGCTGGCTTTGTCGCTGTGGGGCTGTGGCTCGGTGCCGTCGGCGGATCGAGCGGCGGCCTTGTGGATGCTGACGTTGCTGCTGCTGTTCCTGCCGCGCTGCTGGGGGTGGCTGGCGGTGCGCCGGCGCGGCGAGCAGGCATCGTTCGGCGGCAGCGTGCGGCTGTGGGGCAGCGCCGCACTGGAACTGCTGCTGTCGGCGCTCCAGGCGCCGTTGCGCATGCTGGCGCACAGCATCTTCGTGCTCGCCGCGCTGACCGGCCTGCGCCTGGACTGGAAGTCGCCGTCGCGCGACGCCGCCGCGGTGGCCTGGCGCGACGCCGCGCGCGCATCGGCGCGCTGGCACTGCCGGCGCTGGCGCTGTTGCTGCTGGTGCAGGGCGCCGCTGGCGCCCCGCATCTGGCGCCGTTGCTCTGCCGCTGCTGCTGGCGGTGCCGTTCACGGTGTGGAGCGGCCGCCCGTCGCCCGGCCGGCGCGCTGCAGCGCGCACGGCTGCTGTCGGTGAACGACGGCCGGCGCTGGCCGCGCGCCACGGCCTGGCCCGGTACCACTGCGCCGGCACGACCGCCGCGGCCGCATCACGCATCGGCACGACGGAGTGCCGTCTTCGCCGTCGCGGCCAGCGTCGCCCTGACGCTGCTCGTGCTGCTGCCGCGCCCGTCCGACACGCCGGTGCTGTCGGCACAGATGCGCACCGATCAGCAATGGCAGGCCATCAGGCAGCTGCACCTGCGTGACGGCATCGCGCTGGCGCCAGCTGTTCAGGTGCGCGAGGTTTCGGTCAACCCGCGGCGTACCGTGCGCTACCGCCCGGCGAGCACGATCGACGACGACGTCCGCCGCCGCGCCTACGAGGCCATCGCACTGTCCATCGACAACGGGTAACGCCTATGGCTTGGGGTAGCGCACCGCCAGCACCTCGATGTGCTGCGGCCCACCGGGTGTTTGAAGGACCACTTCATCGCCAACGCGGGCCTTCAGCAACGCGCGTGCGATCGGCGCCACCCACGACACTTCGCCGTGCAGGTTGTCGGCCTCGTCGATGCCCTTGATGGTGATGGTGCGTTCCTCGCCCGCGTCGTTGGCATAGGTCACGCTGGCGCCGAAGAACACTTGGTCGCTGCCATGGTGCAGGGACGGGTCGGCCACCTCGGCGATGTCCAGCCGCTGCGTCAGGAAGCGGATGCGCCGGTCGATTTCGCGCAGCCGCTTCTTGCCGTAGAGATAGTCGCCGTTCTCCGATCGGTCGCCGTTCTTTGCCGCCCAGGACACCACTTCGACGATCTTCGGTCGCTCGTGGTCGAGCAACTGCATCAGCTCGTCGCGCAGCCGCCGATAGCCGGCCGGCGTGAGGTAGTTGCGCGCGCCCGCGGGCATCGGCGGCAGCGAGCTTCCGTCGGCATCAGGCTCGTCCGCGGCGTCGCTTTCGCGTGTGAAGGCCTTGCTCATGACCCAATTGTGACGACATCATGGGCCACACCGCCTTGTTGATGTCGCGCAAACAAGCGGCGGAGGTGTGCCGCCATAGGTGCATAGAATATGCATGTTTAACCGCCGCTTGCGACTGCCGATGCGCCTGACCACCTACACCGACTACAGCCTGCGCCTGCTGATGTACCTGGCGGCCCAACCGGGCCGACGCGCCACCATCGCCGAGGTTGCCGCCGCCTACGGCATCTCCACGCATCACATGACGAAGGTGGCGCACGGGCTGGGGCGGCTGGGCTGGTTGGCCACGGTGCGCGGCCAGGGCGGCGGCCTGGAACTGGCGCAGCCGGCCGATCGGATCGGCATCGGCCGGGTCGTGCGCGGCACCGAAGGCGCTGATCTGCCGGCCGCCTGCTTCGGCGATGCGCCTGCCGCATGCGCCATCCTCGGTGCCTGCCGCCTGCGCGGCGTGCTGGCCGAGGCCGTGGACGCCTTCTACGCCTCGCTCGATCGCCATACGCTGGCCGACCTGGTGCGCCGGCCGCGCGCATTGACGCGCCTGCTGGCGATCCCGGCGCTGCCCGCCCCGCGCCGGCCGGCGCCGCTGCCCTCGATGTCATGACGACGCTGATCCGCATTCACGAGCCTGGGCATCGCACCCAGGCCGCACCGCCGGCCGGCTTTGCGCTGTGGCAGCTGGGCTTCCGGCCCTTCTACCTGCTGGCCAGCGCCTTTGCTGCACTGTCGATTCCGCTGTGGGCGCTTCAATACGCCGGCTGGCTGGGAAGGCCCTACCTGCACGGCCCGCTGTGGCACGCGCACGAGATGGTGTTCGGCTTCACGCTGGCGGTGATCGTCGGCTTCTTGTTGACCGCCGGGCGAAACTGGAGCGGCCGGTCCACGCCCACCGGCGCCGCGCTGGCCGGTCTGGCGCTGCTGTGGCTGGCGGCGCGCGTGCTCGTGCTGACGCCCTTCGGCTGGCTGGCCGCGACGGCGAACGTGGCCTTTCCGGTGGCGGCGGCTATGGCCCTGGCCGTGCCGTTCATCGCCGGCGGCAGCCGGCGCAACTACTTCTTCGTCGGCCTGTTGTTGCTGCTTGCGGCGGCCGCGGCCTGGCGTGCATCTGGCGCTGCTGGGCGTGCTGCCGATGCCGGCCCATGGGCCGGCATCCAGCTGGCGCTGGACGTGGTGCTGTTCATCGTCTCGGTCATGGCTGGGCGGGTGCTGCCGATGTTCACCAACAACGGCGTCCGCGGCGCCGCGGCCAGGCGCCATCCGCTCGTCGAAAGGCGGCCTCTGGGCGGGGTGCTGGTGCTGCTGCTGGCGGATGCGTGCAGGCCCCGGCCGTGCTTGCCGGCGGCTCGCTGCGGCGGCCGCCGTGGTGCATGCGCTGCGCTGGCGGCTGTGGCAGCCGTGGAAGACGCTGCGCGTCCCCACGTCTGGGTGCTGCACGCTGCCTACCTGTGGGTCCCCGTGCATCTGGCGTTGCGTGCGCTGGCCGTGGCCGGCGTGGGCTGCGCCGTCGTGCGCAACGCACGCGCTGACCACCGGCGCCATCGGCGGCATGGTCATCGGCATGATGACGCGCACCGCGCGCGGGCACACCGCACGGCCGCTGCACGCCGACGGTGCCGATGTCGCCTGCTACGTGCTGGTGCTGCGCGGCGCGCTGGTGCGCGTCGGTATGCCATGGCTGGCACCGGCGTCGACCCAGGCGTGGGTGCTGCTGTCGGCGGCGCTGTGGTCGGCCGGCTTCGCGTTGTACGCCGTGCGCTACTGGCCGGTGCTGACCCGCCCAAGGCTCGACGGCAAGCCCGACTGATGGACTACGCCGAGCTGAAGCGGGTTCACCAGACCCCGGTGCTGCTGTCGGTCTGCGGTTTCGGCCTGCGCGGCCTGGCCTCCTTCGCCGGCGCGGCCTGGGTGGGCCGGCGGCTGGCGCGCACGCTGCCGCACCTGGTGGACACCATTCTGCTGGCCTCCGCCGTGGCGCTGGCCGGGATGCTGCGCCTGAACCCATTGACCACACCCTGGCTGGCCGCCAAGATCGTTGGCTTGGTGCTGTACATCGCTCTGGGCATGCTGGCCTTGCGGCCGGGCCGGCCGGTGGCGCTGCGCCTCGGCGCCTGGGCCGCCGCGCTGCTGACCTTCGGCTGGATCGCCTCGGTGGCCATGACCAAGCATCCGCTGGGCGCGCTGCAATGGCTGGCCGGGGCAACGTAGCCGGCACCGACGCACCGACCGATCAGAAGGAGGAGAGCATGGCACTCAAACACGCCGAGGCCTTCGAGGCCATCGATCTCGACCCGTTGGGCGAGCGTCTGGCCGGCTCGCCCAGCATCAGCCTGATCAAGTCGCAGGACCTGCAGCTGATGCGCGTGGTGCTGCGTGCCGGCGAGGCCCTGCCCGAACACCATGTGCGCGGCGAGATCACGCTGCAGTGCCTGGAGGGACGCGCCGCGGTGCTGACCTCCGGGCGCCGCATCGAGCTGTCGGCCGGCCAGGTGACGCTGCTGCCGGGCGCCGAGCCGCATGCCGTGCTCGGCCTCAGCGACACCAGCCTGCTGGTGACGGTGGCATTGCGGCCCGGGCCGGCAGGCCGCGGCCGCGACGTAGCATCGCGCCCATGAACGAAGCCCGGCAATGGAAGCTCGGCGCCAAGCTCGCGCTTGGTGGGCCGCCCTTCCTGCTGCTGCGCTGCTGGCCATCGCCCTCACGCTGTGGGTGTCGTGGCAGCTCGACGGCGGCGCGGCGGCGGTCAACGAGGCCGGCCGCATGCGCATGCAGTCCTACCGCATGGCGCTGTCGGTCGGCACGGCGGACCGGCGCGCTGGCGCGAGCAGCGCGCGAGTTCGAGCGCAGCCTCGGCGCTGCTGCGCCACGGCGACCTGGAGCGCCCGCTGTTCGTGCCCTGGGACGATGCGGTGCGGGAGCGTTTTGCCGACGTCGAAGCGGACTGGGAACGCTTCCAGCGCGCATTGGCCGGCCGACCTCCGACAGACGTTGCCGGCTTGCGCGCCGCAGGCCGCGATTTCGTCGCCGACATCGATGCGCTTCGTCGCCGCCATCGAGCCGCACATGTCGCGCTGGACGGCGCTGCTGCACCTCGCTGCAGATGGCGATGATGGCGTTCGCCGTGGTCGGCGCCGCGCTGCTGCTGTACACCGGCTATCTGCTTCGTGCTGGAGCCGGTGCGGCAACTCAAGGGGCCATCGAGCGCATGCAGCGGGGCGACTTCGGCGCCCGCGTGAGCGCGTGCACGAGCCGACGAGTTCGGCTCGCTCGCCGACGGCTTCAACGGCATGGCGGAGCACCTGCAGTCGCTGTACCGCGACCTCGAAGCCAAGGTCGCCGAGAAGACGCTCGAGCTCGAGGAGAAGCGCGAGCGGCTGCAAGCGCTGTACGACGTGACGGCGCTCGTCGCCAGCGCGACGACGCTGGAAGAGCTGGCGCGACGGCTTCGCGCGCCGCGTCGCGGCGCGTGGCGCAAGGCCGACGCGGTGGCGCTGCGCTGGTCGGACGAGGCGAACCGGCGCTACCTGCTGCTCGCCGCCGAAGGGCTGCCGCAGGACGATGGCGGACGAGGAGCAGTGCCTGCTGGCCGGCGAGTGCGCCTGCGGCGTGCCGCAGGGGCGGCCGGCGTGCGCGTGATCCCGATCCAGCCGCTGCCGCCGGCGCAGCCTGCCGCACTGCAGCCGACGCCGGCTTCGCGACGCGTGGTCGCGGTGCCGGTGCGGCTGCACGAGCGCACGATGGGCGAGGTCGAACCTGTTCTTCCACGCGCAGATCGCGCTGTCGCGACGCCGAGCGCTCGCTGCTCGAGGCGCTCGACCGCGCACCTGGCCGGCGCGATGGAAAACCTGCGCCTCAACGCGCTCGAGAAGGAGGCGGCGGTCGTCGCAGGAGCGCAACGCTGCTCGCGCGCGAGCTGCACGACTCGATCGCGCAGTCGCTCGCCTTCCTGAAGATCCAGGTGCAGCTGATGCGCGAGGCGCTGGCCGGCGGCGACGCTGCGCGTGTCGAGCGCGTGCTGGGCGAGATCGACGCCGGCGTGCGCGAGAGCTACGGCGACGTGCGCGAGCTGCTCGCTGCACTTCCGCACCCGCGCCAACGCCGAGGACATCGAGCCGGCGCTGCGACCACGCTGCGCAAGTTCGAGCACCAGAGCGGCATTGCGGACCGCGGCTGGCGATGCAGGGCCACGGGCATGCCGCTGCCGCCCGACGTGCAGATCCAGGTGCTGCACATCGTGCAGGAGGCGCTGTCCAACGTGCGCAAGCACGCGCGCGCGCACGCGGGTCTGGCTCGACGTGCAGCAGCAGCCGCAGTGGCGCTTCGAGGTGCGCGACGACGGCGTCGGCTTCTGCCGGACGGCGCCGCCGGGCGCGCGGAGACGCACGTCGGCCTGCGCATCATGACCGAGCGCGCCGAGCGCATCGGCGCCACGCTCGAGGTGCTGTCCACGCCGGGGCGCGGCACGTCGGTCGTGCTCGAGCTGCCGGCCATGCCGCTGCGGCCGAGGCCGCACCGCTGCACCGTGCCGCGGCCGCGCTGCCGGCCCGATGACGCAGCCGCCCATTGACGCGCATGACGAACGCCCGACGCGCAGCCGGTGCGCATGCTGGTGGTCGACGACCACACGCTGTTCCGGCGCGGGCTGACCGCGCTGCTGTGCGGCGACCCGGCGTGCAGGTGGTCGGCGACGCGGCCGATGCCGGCGAGGCGCAGCGCCGCGCCGCAGGAACTGCAGCCCGACCTGATCCTGCTCGACAACCACCTGCCCGGCGTCAACGGCGTCGACGCGCTGCCGGCGCTGCGCGAGGCGGCGCCGGCGGCGCGCGTGCTGATGCTCACCGTCAGCGAGGACGAGCCGACCTCGCCGCCGCGCTGCGCGGCGGCGCCTGCGGCTACCTGCTGAAGACGATCGACAGGCGATGCGCTGGTCGCGGCCATCGTGCGCGCGATGCGCGGCGCGAATCGTGGTGGCCGAGGAGATGACCGGCAAGCTGGTCGCGCCTATCGCGGCGCGGCCGCCGCGCCGCAGCCCGGCGAGGCACGCGCCGGCCGATGCCTCGGCCATCGACCAGCTGTCGCCGCGCGAGCGCGAAATCCTGCGCGGCATCGCGCGCGGCGCCAGCAACAAGGAGATCGCCGCGAGCTCGGCATCGCCGAGACGACCGTGAAGATCCACGTGCAGCACGTGCTGCGCAAGCTCGACGTGAACTCGCGCGTGCAGGCCGCGGTGGCTGCGACCGAGCACGGCTTGCATTGACACTGGACGCAGATGTCGCTGGAAGGATCGGGCGCGCGCCGCGCTTGTACCCTGCAGTCGGCTGCGCCGGCACGCGGCCGCAACTGGTACTCAGCCATGCCGGATAGCGGACCGCTTCAGACTGATTGCGGCAGTTCGGGCTGGCGCCTCCCGACGACCGCTGTCGGCGAGAGCAGTCGCTGACGCCTGCTTCTTGGCCGGCTGCCCCTGCTCACCACATCCGTGGAAGACCCTACGATCTAACGTACGAATTCACGTCGCCCGTCATGATCGTCGAGTTGCACGCTGCGCTCAGCCCGGATACCAGATCTTCCGCGGGTCGTGGGGCGAACGCTGGTAGTCGAACGCGGCGTCGGTCATCTTCTTCAAGTCGTATTTCGGGCGCCAGCCGAGTAGGAGCTTCGCCTTCGTGTTGTCGAGCCAGGTTGAGTGGTACGGTGTGCGGATCGGCACCTTCGCGAGCTTTCGAGTTTTTTCGAGGTAGTCGCCGAGCTCGCCGTAGTCGACGGGTTCGTCCATGCAGACGTTGAAGAGCTGCTGCCGCGCTTTGGGGTGGTCGAGCGCCAAGAGGATGACCTCGATGAGGTCGTCGACGTGGACGAAGTTGCGCTTCACGGGCACGTCTTCCGCGTCGAGCATTACCGGGACGGCGCCCGACGTCACGTAGCCGTCCGCCTCTTCGGCAGACACGAGGTCGCGCCAGCGCGGGCCTCCGAACACGTCCTCGCCGAACGAGAGTTGGTACTTGAAGTCGTCCTTCTCCATGATCCACGGCGCTCGAAGACAGCAGCCGTTGAGATCGTATTGGCGGTAGTACTGCTCGAGCAGCACCTCCTCGAGCACCTTGGATAGCGCGTAGCAGCCGGGGTAGGGGCGGTGGGGCTCAAGCTCCGTCACGGGTATCAGGCGCGGGTAGACGAAATGCCCGACTCCCGCGTCGCCGCCGATCAGCACGAACTGCGAAAACGTGGGGCTCGAGCGCGCGGCTTCGAGCAGCCAGAACATGCCCTTCACGGCCACGTCCATGATGGATTCCGGCGTCTCCTTGCAGGTCGCCAGGTGGAGCACGTGCGACACGCCCTTCATCGCTTCGTCGACAACGCTGCGGTCCTCGATTGAGCCGCTCACGACCTCCAGCCGCGGCGCTGGGTCGAGTTTTCGATGGTGGGAGAGCGCCCGCACCGTCCATGACTCGAAGTTCGGCTCTTTCAGGAAGTGCCGGATGAAGGTCTGGCCGACCTTGCCGGTGGCGCCGGTCACGAGCAGACGCTGGGTGCTTTGCATGGCGCGCATTCTCGCGTTCACGGCGGAGCGAGTCGAGCGTTTTTGGCCGGGCTGGTTTGGGACACCATGATCCGGCCGATGTCGGAGACGATGCACGCGTTCGCAGACGACGCCTTCGAAGCGCTTATCGGCCGCTGCGCTTACTAGCGCGAGTGGCTGCTAATGCTGCACTGCGGACGCCCGATCTGAGCCCGACGAGAGCGGCGTAGACGCCCAAGAGGACGGAACGGCCCCTGCCTGATGTTCGCGCCTGCCGCGACGCCCCCCGGGCCCGCCTTGAGATAACGCAGGCCGCGCAGCGAAAGTCGGTCGCGTAGTTCTTCCGGAGGATGCGACCGCAGATCGGCATCCTCCTTCCGCCGCGCCGCGCCGCCCTTGCGAAGGATGTTGCGCCGCCCGTGTGACTTCTAGAGTGCGCTGATGCACCCGCAGGAGAGCAACCGCCATGACTGACAACCGCAAGGCGCTGTCGGTGCTGATCGTCAGCACGCTGGCGTTCACCGTGTGCTTCATGGTGTGGATGATGTTCGCCGTCATCGGCATCCCGCTGAAGAAGACGCTCGGGCTGAACGCCACCGAGTTCGGCCTGCTGACCGCAATGCCGGTGCTGAGCGGCTCGTTGATCACGCGTGCCGCTGGGCATCTGGACCGACAAGTACGGCGGGCGCATCGTGATGGCCGCGATCCTGGCCATCACCGTGCCGGCGATCTGGCTGATGGCCTATGCCACGCAGTACTGGCATTTCCTGGTCATCGGCCTGGTGGTGGGTCTTGCCGGCGGCTCGTTCTCGGTCGGCACGCCGTATGTCGCGCGCTGGTTTCCGAAGAAGCGGCAGGGTTTCGCGATGGGCGTGTTTGGCGCCGGCAACTCCGGCGCCGCGGTGAACAAGTTCATCGCGCCGGCGCTGGTCTTCGCCTTCGGCTGGACCATGGTGCCGCATGTCTACGCGGTGATCATGCTGCTCACGCTGGTCGTGTTCTGGATGTTCAGCTACAGCGATTCGACGCACCTGGTGCCCAGCCACACCAAGTTCAGCGACCAGCTGAAGACGCTGAAGGACCGGAACGTGCTGAAGTACTGCCAGTACTACAGCATCGTCTTCGGCGGCTACGTAGCGCTGAGCCTGTGGATGGTGCAGTACTACGTCGGCGAGTACGGCTTGGACATCCGTGCCGCGGCGCTGCTGGCGGCGTGCTTCTCGCTGCCCGGCGGCGTGCTGCGCGCCTTCGGCGGCTGGCTGTCCGACAAGTACGGCGCGCACAACGTCACCTGGTGGGTGATGTGGGTCAGCTGGATCTGCCTGTTCCTGCTGAGCTACCCGCAGACCGAGATGACGATCGCCACCGTCGACGGCGCCACCACCTTCCACATCGGGTTGAACGTCTATGCCTTCACGTTCCTGATGTTCGCACTCGGCATCGCCTTCGCCTTCGGCAAGGCCAGCGTCTTCAAGTACATCGCCGACGAGTACCCCACCAACATCGGCACCGTCAGCGGCATCGTCGGCCTGGCCGGCGGCATGGGCGGCTTCGTGCTGCCGATCATGTTCGGCGCGCTGATGGACGCAACAGGCATCCGCTCAAGCGCCTTCATGCTGATGTATGCGGTGGTATGGGTGTCGCTGATCTGGATGTACTGGACCGAGGTGCGCAGGACCGAGCTGATGGGCCGCAACGCACCCGCCAGCCCGCTGGCCAGGGCCGGCGCGCACTGAACCGAATACTGACCCGAGGACCGACATCATGAACACCGCCATCGCCGGCACCGCGCCCGCGTCCACCGGCCCGACCATCACCGACTGGCGTCCCGAGGACGAAGCGTTCTGGGAAAGCACCGGCAAGCGCATCGCCTACCGCAACCTGTGGATCTCGATTCCCGCGCTGCTGTGCGGCTTCGCGGTGTGGGGCATGTGGGGAATCATCACCGTGCAGATGCTCAACCTGGGCTACCCGTTCACCCAGGCCGAGCTGTTCACGCTCACGGCAATAGCCGGCATCGCCGGCGCGACGATGCGCATCCCGGCGTCGTTCCTGATCCGGCTGGCCGGCGGGCGCAACACCATCTTCCTGACCACCGCGATGCTGCTGGCGCCGGCCATCGGCACCGGCATCGTGCTGCAGCACAAGGACTGGCCGCTGTGGGCTTTCCAGCTGATGGCGCTGTGGTGCGGCGTCGGCGGCGGCAACTTCGCGTCGTCGATGTCGAACATCAGCACCTTCTTCCCGAAGCGGCTGCAGGGCACCGGGCTCGGGCTGAACGCGGGTCTGGGCAACTTCGGCGTGACGACGATGCAGGTGGTGATCCCGCTGGTGATGACGGTGGGCCTGTTCGGCGCCTTCGGCGGCGAGCCGCAGACGCTGCTGAAGGACAGCGGCTGGATCTTCGGCAAGATCCCCGCCGGCACGCAAACCTGGATCCAGAACGCCGGCTTCGCCTGGGTGTTGTCGCTGGCGCCGCTGTCGATCCTGTGTTGGTTCGGCATGAACAACCTGAAGACGATCTCGCCGCAAACCGGCTCGCCCGTCGTCGCCTTCAGCAAGATCACCTACCTGTACACGCTGGCCTTCGTGCCGTCGATCTTAATGCTGTACCTGTATCTGCCGGCGCCCACCGGCCTCGGGCTGCTGAACATGTGGGTGGCGATCCCACTGGACATCGTGATGGCGCTGGCGGTGATGAAGCTGGCCGCCTTCGGCCCGATGAAGGAAGGCGTGGCCAGGCAGTTCGAGATCTTCCGCAACAAGCACACCTGGGCGATGACGATCCTGTACATCGTCACCTTCGGTTCGTTCATTGGCTTCTCGATGGCGCTGCCGCTGTCGATGAAGGTGATCTTCGGCGTCAGCCACGTGAGCGACGCCAACGGCGTGGTGCAGCACACACTGGCCAACCCGAACGCGCCGGCGGTGCTGGCCTTCGCCTGGATCGGCCCGTTCGTCGGCGCGCTGATCCGCCCGGTGGGCGGCTGGATCAGCGACAAGGTCGGCGGCTCGATCGTCACGCAGTGGGTCTGCGTGGTGATGGTCGCGGCCGCGGTGGCGGTGGGCTACGTGATGATGAAGGCCTACCACTCGGCCACGCCGCAGGAGTACTTCTACATCTTCCTGGCGCTGTTCATCGTGCTCTTCGCCGCCAGCGGCATCGGCAACGGCTCGACCTTCCGCACCATCGGCGTGATCTTCGACCGCCAGCAGGCCGGCCCGGTGCTGGGCTGGACCTCGGCGGTCGCCGCCTACGGCGCCTTCATCGCGCCGGTGGTCATCGGCGAGCAGATCAAGGCCGGCACGCCGCAGGCGGCGATGTACGGCTTCGCGGTGTTCTACGGGCTGTGCCTGTTCCTGAATTGGTGGTTCTACCTCCGCAAGAACGCCTACGTGAAGAACCCCTGAAGGACATCACATGAGCCACTTCCTCGATCGACTGAACCACTTCTCGCTGCCGCGCGAGAGCTTCTCCGGCGAGCACGGCGTCACCACCGGCGAAGACCGCACTTGGGAAGACGCCTACCGCAACCGCTGGGCGCACGATAAGGTGGTGCGCAGCACGCACGGCGTCAACTGCACCGGCAGCTGCAGCTGGAAGATCTACGTCAAGGGCGGCATCGTCACCTGGGAGACCCAGCAGACCGACTACCCGCGCACGCGCTGGGACATGCCCAACCACGAGCCACGCGGCTGCGCGCGCGGCGCCAGCTACAGCTGGTACCTGTACAGCGCCAACCGCGTCAAGCACCCGATGGTGCGCGGCCGGTTGCTGAAGCACTGGCGCGCGGCGCGGCTGCAGCACGGCCCCGTCGAGGCCTGGGCTTCGATCCAGCAGGACGAGAGCAAGCGGCGCGACTACCAGCAGGTGCGCGGCCTGGGCGGCTTCGTGCGCAGCAGCTGGGACGAAGTCAACGAGATCGTCGCCGCGGCCAACGTCTACACCGCCAAGCAGTACGGCCCCGACCGCGTGATCGGCTTCTCTCCGATCCCGGCAATGAGCATGGTCAGCTACGCCGCCGGCTCGCGTTACCTCAGCCTGATCGGCGGCGTGTGCATGAGCTTCTACGACTGGTACTGCGACCTGCCGCCGGCCAGCCCGCAGGTCTGGGGCGAGCAGACCGACGTGCCCGAATCGGCCGATTGGTTCAACAGCAGCTACATCATCGCCTGGGGCAGCAACGTACCGCAGACGCGCACGCCCGACGCGCACTTCTTCACCGAGGTGCGCTACAAGGGCGCGAAGACGGTGGCGGTGACGCCCGACTATTCCGAGGTCGCCAAGCTGGCCGACATCTGGATGCACCCCAAGCAGGGCACCGATGCGGCGGTGGCAATGGCGATGGGCCATGTGGTGCTGAAGGAGTTCTTCTTCGGGGCTACCGAAGGGCCCGTTCCGGGCGGGCGTTCCGCCTACTTCGACGACTACGCGCGCCGCTACACCGACCTGCCGCTGCTGGTGATGCTGAAGGAGCACCAGCTGCCCGATGGCAGCACGACGCTGGTGCCCGACCGCTACCTGCGCGCCAGCGACTTCAACGGCAAGCTCGGCCAGGCCAACAATCCGGAATGGAAGACGCTGGCCTTCGACGATGCCGGCAAGGTGGTGCTGCCCCACGGCTCGATCGGCTTCCGCTGGGGCCCCGAAGGCCGCGCCGACGCCGGCAAGTGGAATCTGGAGGACAAGGAAGCGCGGCACGATGCCGACGTCAAGCTCAAGCTGTCGGTGCTGGAAGGCGAGGCGCAGGTGCACGACATCGTCGACGTCGCCTTCCCCTACTTCGCCGGGGCCGACACGCCGCATTTCAAGAACAACCCGCAGCAGGGTGAACTGAACCGTGCGCGCGTGCCGGCCACGCGCATCCGGTTGGGCAAGGAAGGCGACGAGCGCCACGCGCTGGTGGCCACGGTCTTCGACCTGCAGGTGGCGCAGTACGGAATCGACCGCGGCCTCGGCAGCGGAGCTAGAGACTTCGACGACAACGCGGCCTACACCCCGGCCTGGCAGGAAGCCATCACCGGCGTGCCGCGCGCGCAGCTGATCACCGTGGCGCGCCAGTTCGCCGAGAACGCGCACAAGACCGAAGGCAAGTCGATGGTGATCATCGGCGCGGCGATGAACCACTGGTACCACTGCGACATGAACTACCGCGGTGTCATCAACCTGCTGATGATGTGCGGCTGCGTCGGCAAGAGCGGTGGCGGCTGGGCGCACTACGTGGGCCAGGAGAAGCTGCGCCCGCAGACCGGCTGGACGGCGCTGGCCTTCGCGCTGGACTGGATCCGCCCGCCGCGCCAGCAGAACAGCACCAGCTTCTTCTACGCACACACCGACCAGTGGCGCTACGAGAAGCTCGGCATGGACGAGGTGCTGTCGCCGCTGGCCGACAAGGCCAAGTACGCCGGCAGCATGATCGATTACAACGTGCGCGCCGAGCGCATGGGCTGGCTGCCCAGCGCGCCGCAGCTGCAGACCAACCCGCTGCAGGTGGCGCGCGACGCCGCTGCCGCCGGCGTCGATGCCAAGGATCATGTCGTCGAGGCGCTGAAGGACGGCTCGCTGAAGCTCAGCTGCACCGACCCCGACCACCCCAACAACTGGCCACGCAACCTGTTCGTGTGGCGAAGCAACCTGCTGGGCTCCAGCGGCAAGGGCCACGAGTACTTCCTGAAGCACTTGCTGGGCACCAGCAACGGCGTGCAGGGCAAGGACCTCGGCAACGAAGAAGCCAGACCGACCGAGGTGGTCTGGCACGAACAAGGGCCCGAAGGCAAGCTCGACCTGCTGGTGACGCTCGACTTCCGCATGAGCACCACCTGCCTGTACAGCGACATAGTGCTTCCCACGGCCACCTGGTACGAGAAGAACGACCTCAACACCAGCGACATGCACCCCTTCATCCACCCGCTGTCCACCGCGGTGGACCCGGCCTGGCAGAGCAAGAGCGACTGGGAGATCTACAAGGGCTTCGCGAAGAAGTACAGCGAGGTCTGCGTCGGCCACCTGGGCGTGGAGAGGGAAGTGGTGCTGACCCCGCTGATGCACGACACCCCGGGCGAACTGGGCCAGCCGTTCGAGGTGCGCGACTGGGCGCGTGGTGAATGCGAGCTGATCCCGGGCAAGACCGCACCGCAGATCACCGTGGTGGAACGCGACTACCCGAATGTCTACAAGCGCTTCACGGCGCTCGGCCCGTTGATGAACAAGGTCGGCAACGGCGGCAAGGGCATCAGCTGGAACACGCAGACCGAAGTCAGGCAGCTCGGCGAGTTGAGCGGCATCGTGCGCGACGAAGGCGTGACCAAGGGCATGCCGAAGATCGACAGCGACATCGACGCCTGCGAGGTGATCCTCCAACTCGCACCCGAGACCAACGGCCATGTCGCGGTGAAGGCCTGGGAGGCGCTGAGCAAGGCCACCGGCCGCGAGCACAAGCACCTGGCGCTGTACCGCGAGGACGAGAAGATCCGTTTCCGCGACATCCAGGCGCAGCCGCGCAAGATCATCAGCTCGCCCACGTGGAGCGGCATCGAAAGCGAGACCGTCTCGTACAACGCCGGCTACACCAACGTGCACGAGCTGATCCCCTGGCGCACGCTGACCGGGCGGCAGCAGTTCTACCAGGACCACCCGTGGATGATCGCCTTCGGCGAGGGGCTGTCCACCTACCGCCCGCCGGTGGACCTGAAGACCACCGCGGCGATGCACAACCAGCGCGGCAACGGCAACAAGGAGATCTTGCTCAACTTCATCACGCCGCACCAGAAGTGGGGCATCCACAGCACCTACACCGACAACCTGATGATGCTGACCTTGAGCCGCGGCGGGCCGATCGTCTGGCTCAGCGAGCATGACGCGAAGAGCGCCGGCATCGTCGACAACGACTGGATCGAGCTGTTCAACGTCAACGGCGCGATCGCGGCGCGCGCGGTGGTCAGCCAGCGCGTCAACCCGGGCATGGTGATGATGTACCACGCCCAGGAGAAGATCATCAACACGCCCGGAGCCGAGATCACCGGCGTGCGCGGCGGCATCCACAACTCGGTGACGCGCATCGTCACCAAGCCCACGCACATGATCGGCGGCTATGCGCAGCTGAGCTACGGCTTCAACTACTACGGAACCATCGGCACCAACCGCGACGAATTCGTGGTGGTGCGCAAGATGAACAAGATCGACTGGCTCGATACGCCGGTGGCCGAGGAACGCGTGGCGCTCGTCCAAGCGCAGGGGGAGAACGCGTGATGCGCCCGAATGCTAGACCTTCGATCGTCTGCGCGGGCCGAGGACGACGGGTAAGCGAATCCGTCCATGTCCCCCGGGCCGGGCTTCGCCCGCCCCTCCTCCTTTACTTCCCGGATTCGCTCACCCGCCATCCTCGGCTGGCAGCGACTGTGGTTCTCGCGGCATCGCAAACAGCCAAATCGCCGCAGCGCGAGGGCTTGTTGTCCGAGAAGCACCGTCGCCTCCCAGGCCGCGGGCGGGCCACCGGCTGCGGCGCCTACGCGGCGCCGAGAAGCGCAGGGCTCGTGGCCCGCGCGCGCAGCGCGCCTCGTGCTCTGACTCGTTGCGGATGTTTGAGCGGAGCGAACGCCAGTTCGCGTAGCGAGTTCCGCAACGGGGCCGCGAGACCGAGCACCGCAGGGCACCCCGCCTGCAAGGCGGGGCGTCGCATTCGAAGCCGCAGACGGTGGCCCGCCCGCGGCCCCGCGCAGACGCTCGAACGCAGGGGTGAAAAGCTCGCCCGCAGATCCATCAACGCGAAGCCGCAAACGACGGTTCGCCAGGAGGTCGCATGAAAGTCCGCGCACAGATCGGCATGGTGCTGAACCTGGACAAGTGCATCGGCTGCCACACCTGCAGCGTCACCTGCAAGAACGTCTGGACCAGCCGGCCGGGCATGGAGTACGCCTGGTTCAACAACGTCGAGACCAAGCCCGGCATCGGCTACCCCAAGGAATGGGAGAACCAGGACAAGTGGAACGGCGGCTGGGTGCGCAAGGCCAACGGCAGCATCGAACCGCGCCAGGGCGGCAGGTGGAAGCTGCTGATGAAGATCTTCGCCAACCCCAACCTGCCGCAGATCGACGACTACTACGAGCCCTTCACCTTCGACTACGACCACCTGCAAAGCGCGCCGGAGATGAAGGCCAGCCCGACGGCACGGCCGCGCAGCCTGATCACCGGCAAGCAGATGGACAAGATCGTCTGGGGCCCCAACTGGGAAGAGATCCTGGGCGGCGAGTTCAGCCAGCGCAGCAAGGACAGCAACCTCGACAGCTTCGACGCGGCGCAGAAGGCCATGGTCGGCGAGTTCGAGAACACCTTCATGATGTACTTGCCCAGGCTGTGTGAACACTGCCTGAACCCGGCCTGTGTCGCGAGTTGCCCCTCAGGCAGCATCTACAAGCGCGAGGAAGACGGCATCGTGCTGATCGACCAGGACAAGTGCCGCGGCTGGCGCATGTGCGTCAGCGGCTGCCCGTACAAGAAGATCTACTACAACTGGAAAAGCGGCAAGGCCGAGAAGTGCATCTTCTGCTATCCGCGCATCGAAGCCGGCCAGCCGACGGTGTGCAGCGAGACCTGCGTCGGCCGCATCCGCTACCTCGGCGTGCTGCTCTACGACGCCGACCGCATCCAGAAAGCCGCCAGCGTCGAGCGCGACCGCGACCTGTACCAGGCGCAGTGCGACATCTTCCTCGACCCGAAGGACCCGAAGGTGATCGCGCAGGCGCGCGCCGACGGCATCCCCGAGGCGTGGCTGGAAGGCGCACGCTCAAGCCCGGTGTGGAAGATGGCGATGGAGTGGAAGGTGGCCCTGCCGCTGCACCCCGAATACCGCACGCTGCCGATGGTCTGGTACGTGCCGCCGCTGTCGCCGATCTCGGCCGCGGCCAACGCCGGGCAGCTGGGCAACAACGGCCAGATCCCCGACGTGAAGCAGCTGCGCATTCCGGTGGCCTACCTGGCCAACATGCTCACGGCCGGCGACACCGCGCCTGTGGAACGCGCGCTCGAAAGAATGCTGGCGATGCGTGCCTACCAGCGTGGCAAGCATGTCGACGGCAAGACCAATCTCGAAGTGCTGAAGCAGGTGGGCCTGAGCGAAGCCCAGGTCGAGGACATGTACCACGTGATGGCGATTGCCAACTACGAGGACCGCTTCGTCATCCCCAGCACGCACCGCGAATACGCCGAGAACACCTTCAACGTGCGCGGCGGCTGCGGCTTCAGCTTCGGCAATGGCTGCAGCGAAGGCACGGGCGAGACCAGCCTGTTCGGCAGCGAGAAGAAGCGCACGATCCCGATCAAGGCGGAGGTCTGACATGAAGGCAACACGGAACATGTCGCCGACGCTGCGCGTGCTGGCGCGTCTGCTGAGCTATCCCGACGATGCGCTGCGAGAACACCTCGGCGAACTGCGCCAGGCGCTGCGGCACGAAGTCGCGCTGCAACCGGCCCGGCTGGCCGAAGTCGAGGCGCTGATCGACAGCCTCGCCGCACAGGACGCCATCGACGCCGAGGCCGACTACGTGCAGCTCTTCGACAGCGGCCGGCGCACCAGCCTGCACCTGTTCGAACACGTGCACGGCGATTCGCGCAACCGCGGCCCGGCGATGATCGACCTGGCGCAAACCTTCGAGACGGCGGGGCTGTATCTGGCCATCGGTGAGATGCCTGACCACCTGCCTGTCGTGCTGGAGTACGCGTCGACCCAGCCGCCGCGCGAGGCACAGGCTTTCCTGGCCGAGATGGCGCAGATCTTCAACGTGATCTTCAGCGCGCTGGACAAGCGCCGCAGCCGCTATGCCAGCGTGCTGGGTGCGCTGATCGAGCTGGCCGGCGAGACCTGCGCACCGGTGAAGGTGCCCGACGAGGCGCCCATCGATGAAAGCTGGGCCGAGCCCGCCGCCTTCGACGGCTGCAGCACGGCCGGCCAGTCGCGGCCCGGCCAGCCGCAGCCGATCCAGATCCAACGCAAGTCACCAGGCACTGCCGCGGGAGCGCGTCCATGAACAGCTTGACCACTTATCTGCACAACTTCGCCTTCAACGTCTACCCGTACATCTGCCTGGGCGTGTTCTTCATGGGCAGCCTGGCGCGCTTCGATCGCGACCAGTACACCTGGAAGAGCGATTCTTCACAGCTGCTGCGCGCCGGCCAGTTGCGCTGGGGCAGCAACCTGTTCCACTTCGGCATCCTGTTTCTCTTCTTCGGCCACCTGTTCGGCCAGCTGACGCCACACTGGTTGTACGAAATCTTCGTCACCGCGTCGCAGAAGCAGTTCGTGGCCATCGTCGCTGGCGGCATCTCCGGCGTGATCTGCTTCATCGGCTTGAGCCTGCTGCTGCACCGGCGCATCTTCGACCCGCGCATCCGCCTCACCAGCCACCGCACCGACATCGCCATCCTGCTCATCCTGTGGGTGCAGCTGTCCATTGGCTTGGTGACGCTGCCCTACAGCTGGGGCCACCGCGAGGAGGCGACGACGATGATCGTGCTGGCCAACTACCTGCAGGGCATCGCCACCCTGCGCCCCGACGCCGCCATGCTGGTGGGCATCGGCTGGCCCTACCTGGCGCACATGCTGCTGGGCATGACGATCTTCCTGCTCTTCCCCTTCAGCCGGCTGGTGCACGTGTGGAGCGGCTTCGCATCGGTGGCCTACCTGTTCCGCCCCTACCAGGTGGTGCGCTCGCGCCGGCTGAACCTGCCGGCCGGCCACAACGCGCCGCCGGCGCGTGGTTGAGGAGTGCCGCATGGACACCGTACCCGGCAACACCGTGGCGCGCATCAACGGCGTGCCGCTGCATGCCGCCGGCGAGACGCCGGACGCCGCAGCGCTGCGCCAGCGCGCCTGCACCGAGTTGCTGCGTCAGGCGGCCATGCAGGCGCAGCTGCTGTCGGCAGACGACGCAGCCGCGCTCGACGGCAGCACCAGCGAAGCCGCCAGCACCGCCATCGAAGCGCTGCTGGAATCCGAGCTGGTCCTGCCCGAGCCTGCGGACGAAGCCTGCCGCCGCCACTTCGACGCGCACCCCGAGCGCTACCGCCAGGGCGACCGGGCCCAGGTGCGGCACGTGCTCTTCGCAGTGACGCCGGGTGTCGATGTGCGCCGCTTGCGTCAGCGCGCCGAGAGCGCCTTGCTCGCGCTGCGCTGCCACCGCGACGGCGAAGGCGACCGCTTTCCCGCCCTGGCCGGCGAACTGTCGAACTGCCCGTCCGCCGCGCAGGGCGGCGCGCTGGGCTGGCTGCGCGCCGAAGACTGCGCGCCCGAGTTCGCACGCGAGATCTTCGCGGGTCCAGAGATCGGCGTGCTGCCGCGGCTGGTGCACAGCCGCTTCGGGCTGCACGTGGTGGAGGTGCTGGCGCGCGAAACCGCGCCGGCGCCCGGCTTCGAGACGGTGCGCGGCGCCGTGGCCCTGGCGCTGCGCCAGCACAGCTTCGTCAGTGCCTTGCGGCAATACCTGCAACTGCTGGCGGGCCGGTCGCGCGTCGAGGGCGTCGATCTGGACAGCGCCGACACGCCGCTGGTGCAATGAAGCGCGGCACCGATATGACCATCGAACATTTCGACGACTTGCTGCAGGCGGCGCGCACGATGACCTCGCCGCAGCAGTTGCTGTTCGTCTTTGCCGGCGCCGAACTGCCGGCCAACGCCACCGCGCGGCAGCGCGCCGCCTTCGAGGCCGGCGACGGCGGCGAACTGGCGCCGCTGATGTGCGTGGACAAGGCCGCCAGTGCGCTGGCGAGCTTCGATGCGCTGATGGCCGAAGCCGAGCGCGCCGGGCCGCCTTGGGCGATCGTCTTCAGTGCCGCGCTGTCGGGGCGGGCCGGCGCCCCGGCCCCTGCGGGGGAGATCGAGGCTGCACTGCAGCGCATGGTCGATGCCATCCAGGTTGGGCGCATCGACGGCCTGCTGCCTTTCGACCGCAACGGCTTGCCGGTGCGGCTGAGCTGAAAGGCACGCCGGGCCCGCCGGCTGCGGCTCACAACAACTCCTCGGCGACGAAGACCGAAGCCAGACTCAGGCGCCAGCGGACCAGCCAGTTGACCTGCGGCTCGGCGGCATACACCCTGACCGGGTCGCTGGCGTCGCTGAGCCATTCGACCTGCTGGCCGTTTGCCGCCAGGCGAAGCCGGTACTGCTCGCCCGACCAGCGGCGCTCCAGCAGCTGCGCTGCCTCGTCCGCCAGCGCGGCGCTGTCGATGGCCAGCGTCAACTCGGTGTTCAGGCGCGACGAACGCAGGTCCATGTTCATCGAGCCGGCCAGCAGCCAGCGGCGGTCCACCACCGCCAGCTTGGCGTGCAACCGCGCCAGCGACCCGCGCGGCGGGCCCGCGTCGTGCTCGGCCACGGGCCGGATTTCGGCCAGGCGCACGCCCATCTTCAGCAGATCCACCCGATAGCGCGCGTAACCGCGGTAGGCCAGGGGCTCGTCGGTGGCAGCCAGCGAGTTGGTCGTCACCGCGACGCGGATGCCCTGCTGCGTGGCCTTGCGTATCAAGGCCAGGCCCAGCGGTCCGGGCACGAAGTACGGCGAGGCGATCAGCACCTCGGAGCGCGCCGCTTGCATCAGCGCCAGCGCACGCTCCATCGCCTTGCCGGCCCCGCTCTGCCCATCGTTGGCCGCCTTCTCGGGCGCATCGGCAAAGACCCTCACGTCGGCGAAGCGCAGTTCGAGATGGCCGCTTTCGATCTGCGCGGCGACGCCTTGCGCGCCGCCGCGGCACGGTGCCGCCGGCGGCGCCGCACCCGGGTGCTCGTCGCTGCGCGGCTGCGCAGCCTGCAACGGGTACGCCAGCGGGTCGTTCCAGAAGGCGTCGAACAGCGCCGACAACTGCGCCACGACATTGCCGGCGGCGAGCACGTCGACGTCGATGAAGTTGGCGGCCGCGCCGCGCATGAAGTACTCGTCGCCGATGTTGCGCCCGCCGGTCAGCGCCAGCTGGTTGTCGGCCAGGAACAATTTGTTGTGCATGCGCCGGTTGATGCGCTCGAAGCGATGCAGCGACAGCAGCACGCGCCACAGGGCCGGGCCCGAGCGCACCGGCAGCGGATTGAACAGCCGCACCTCGGCGTTGGCATGCGCGTCGAGCGCAGCGAACAGGTCGTGGGATTCGCCGGCGTGCAGATCGTCGATCAGCAAGCGCACGCGCACGCCACGCTTCGCGGCCTGCAGCAGCGCCTGCAGGAACTGCCGCCCGCTCGCGTCGTCGGCGACCTGGTAGTACATCGCGTCCAGCGACTTGCGTGCCTTGCAGGCCATCGCGAGGCGCGTTTGCCAGGCGTCCTTGCCATCGACCAGCAACTGCAAGCCCGAGCGTTGCGCCTGCCCCGGTGGCGTGGCGGCGGCCACCATCCGCGCCAGCGGCGTGTCCGCGACATCCACCAGCGCCTGCGTCGGCGGCAGCGGCGCGCGCTCGGGCGGCGCGGCACAGCCGGCGGCAAGCGCGCCCGCGAGCAGCCAGGCCCGCGCCCGCGCGAGACGCGTGGCGGCGCGGAAGGTTGTTGTCGACGGGTGGGAGCGGGCATGCATGGCTGGAACTCCTGCGCTGGGCTTGGGGCCGGAAGCGGCCGGGTGCGGCCCGACGGTGGACCGAAGGCGCAAGACTGCGCGACCCCGGTATTCGCCCCATGTCGCCGCATGCGCGATCGGTTGTCAGGGGGTATTGGCCGCGGCAGCGTGTATCGGCGATGTATCCGCGCGGTATCGGCCGGGCAATGGGCAAGCGCGCCCGCGACAGTCGCCCTAGACTGCGGCGCATGGCGGCCCAACCCAACGCACCGCTGGCCTGGAGCGCTCAGGCGCGGGCCATGTTCCGCGCCGCCCAGGCCGTGAGCCACGCCGGCGGGCCGGAGCTGTTCGCCCACCTGATGCACGAACTGGCGAACACGCTGGGTATGGCCACCGCCTTCGTGGCCGTCTTCGCCGACGAATCACGCAGCCGCATGCGCATGCTGGCGGCGGTGCTCGACGGCAAGCTGTTGCGCGACTTCGACTACGCGCTCGCCGGCACGCCGTGTGCGCAGGTCGTCGGCCACGATTTCCGCCATGTCGAGCGCGGCGTGGCGACGCAGTTTCCCCAAGGCTCGCTGTTCGGCGCCAAGGGCATGGACGCCTATGCCGCCTTCCCGCTGAACGACAGCGACGACATGCCGCTGGGGCTGGTGGCGGTGATGGACCGGCAGCCCATCGCCGAACCCGATCTGGCCGAAGCCCTGCTGAAGATCTTTGCCGGACGCATGGCGGCGGAAATCGAACGCAACCGCGCCGACGAGGCGTTGCGCGCCGCGGCGCTGGCGGTGTCCAGCGCGCGCGGTGACTCGGTCTTCACCGAACTGGTGCGCTACCTGGCGACGATCCTGCACTGCGAGATCGCCTTCATCGCCCGCCAACTCCCCGACAAGCCCGAGCTGCTGTCGATGCTGGCGATGACGCAGGACGGCGCGCTGCAGCGGGACTTCGACTACCGGCTGCGGGGAACGCCCTGCGACACCGTGCTCGGTCAGTCCTTCCGCGTCTACCCAGCGCAATTGCGCGAACAGTTTCCCGACGATGCCGACGCCCGCGCGCAGTGCCTGGAAAGTTATGCCGGCTTCCCGCTGCGCTCGCTCGACGGCACGCCATTGGGCGTGATCGCGGTGGCGTCACGCCGGCCGCTGCTGCAGCTTGAACGCATCGAATCGCTGCTGCAGATCTTCGCGGTGCGCGCCGCGGCGGAAATCGAGCGCCTGGCCGCCGGCGAGGCGCTGCGCCGCTCCGAGGCCAGCTACCGCGCCATCTTCGAAGCCGCCGAAGATGCGATCTTCATCCACGACTGGGACACGGGCGCGGTGCTCGACGTCAACCCCAAAGCCTGCGAGACCTACGGCTACAGCCGCGAGCAACTGATCAACGCCCCGATCGACCGCATCAGCTCGGGCATCGAGCCCTATACCGGTCGGCAGGCCTGGCGCCATCTGCAGCAGGCCAGGCTGGGCCGCTGCCCGCCCTTCGAATGGCAGCGCCGCAACCAGGACGGCAGCCTGCACTGGGACGAGGTGCGGCTGAAGCCGGTGATGATCGACGGGCGCCACCACATCCTGGCCTTCACGCGCGACATCACCGAACGCAAGGCGGCGCTGGCGGCACTGCAGGCGCGCGAAGAGCAGTACCGCGTGATCTTCGACGGCAGTGCCGACGCATTGGTGCTGTGGGATCAGGACATCCGCTGCGTCGACGTCAATCAGGCCTTCACGCGGCTGTTCGGCTGGGAGCGCGCCGAATCGGTCGGTGGCACCTTTCCGCGAAGCTTCGGCGACGAGGCCATTCGCCAGCGGCGCGAGTGCATTCATGCCGCGCTGCAGGGCCAGGAGCGCTCGCTGGAAACGCGGGCCGCGCGCAAGGATGGCAGCCACTTCGACATCGAGGTGCGCTATTTGCCGATCCGCTATGGGGGCATACCGCATGTGCTGTCCATCGGGCGCGACATCACCGAGCGCAAGGCCGCGCTGGCCGCGCTGCAGGCGCGCGAGGAGCAGTACCGCGTCATCTTCGACGGCAGTGCCGATGCGCTGGCGGTGTGGAACGACGGGCCGTGCATCGTCGACATCAACCCGACCTTCGAGCGCATGTTCGGCTATCAACGTGCCGACATCCTCGGCAAGTCATTGCCGCCCAGCCTGGGCCAGCGCGAGATCGAACGGCGGCTGCAGCACATCCGCGCCGCGCTCGCCGGGCAGGAAGGCACGCTCGAAACCATCGGCCTGCGCAAGGACGGCAGCCGTTTCGACCTGGAACTGCGCTACCTGCCGATCGGCTATGCCGCGGCGCCGCACGTGCTGGCCATCGGCCGCGACATCACCGAGCGCAAGGCGTCGCTGGCCGCGCTGCGCTCGCAGGAGCAGAAGTACCGCGCCATCTTCGATGGCAGCGTCGACGGCATGGTGTTGTGGAACGAGGCGCTGCAGGTCGTCGACGTCAACGAAGGCTTCGTGCGCATGGTCGGCCTGACGCGTGAGCAGGTGGTCGGCCGGCATTGGCGCGAACGCGCCGATGCCGACGACATCGAGGCGCTGCTCGGCCTGATCCAGGGCGCGCTGGACGGCCGGGTCGGCCAGGCCACCACCACCGTCACGCGCGGCGACGGCAGCCCTTTCGAGATCGAGGTGCGCTACCTGCCGGTGCGCATCGGCGAGCAGCGCTTCGCGCTCGGCGTCGGCCGCGACGTCAGCGAGCGGCTGGAGCACGAGCGCGCGCTGCAGCGCAGCGAGCAGCAGTACCGCGACATCTTCAATGCCTCGGCCGACGCGCTGGTGCTGCGTGACGCCGACTTCCGCATCATCGACGTCAATGCCACCTACGAGACGATGAGCGGCTTCAGCCGCGACGAAGTGCTGGGCGTCGACCGCATCATCGCCAACCCGGCCGAGGTCGCCACAGCGATTCGGGCGCAGCACGCGCGCGCGCTGCGCGGCGAGCCGGTCGCCCTCGAAGTGCCGCTGCTGCGGCGCGACGGCGAGCGCTTCGAGATCGAACTGCGCGGCGTGCCGATCCTGCACCGCGGCGCGCCGCATGTGCTGTACATGGGCCGCGACATCACCGCCAACAAGCGCGCCGAAGCCGCGCTGCGCGACAGCGAGGAACAGTACCGCGCCATCTTCAACGCCTCGGCCGACGGCCTGGTGCTGCGCGACAAGAACTATCGCGCCGTCGACGTCAACCCGGCCTACCTGGCGATGAGCGGCTATTCGCGCGACGAGGTGCTGCAGTCCAGGCGCGTGCTGACGCAAATGGACGGCGCGATGCAGTTGCGCCACGCGGAGCAGCATGGCCGCATCCTGGCCGGCGAGCATGTGCGCTTCGAGGTCACCGGCACGCGCAAGGATGGCACGCAGTTCGAGATCGAGGTCAGCGCCATGCCCTTGCTGCATCTCGGCGAGCCGCATGCGCTGTACGCGGCGCGCGACATCAGCGAGCGTCGCCGCGCCGAGGCGCAGCGCGGCGAACTCGAGCGCCAGCTGCGACAGGCGCAGAAGATGGAAGCCATCGGCCAGCTCACCGGCGGCATCGCGCATGATTTCAACAACATCCTGACGAGCGTGATCGGCTACCTGGTGCTGGGACTGGAACGCGCCGCGAACCTGGGAGACGCGAAGCTGCAGCGCCAGCTCGGCCAGGCGCACCTGGCGGCGCAGCGTGCGCGCGAGCTGATTGCCCAGATGCTGGCCTTCGCCCGGCGCCAGCGCGGCGAGCACAAGCCCCTGCTGCTGGCGCCGCTGATCAACCAGACGCTGCAGCTGCTGCGCGCCACGATGCCCTCGTCGCTGACGCTGGATTTCCACGCCACCGCCGGCGACGAGGAGACGCAGGTCTCGGCCGACGCGGTGCAGCTCGAACAGGTGCTGTTCAACCTGTGCATCAACGCCCGCGACGCGATCCAGGGGCCGGGCTCGATCCGCGTGGGCCTGGGCTTGCACGGCGGCGCCTGGCAATGTGCGTCCTGCCGCGCGACGGGCGACGGGCGCCGCTGGGTGGCGCTGAGCGTGGCCGACAGCGGCAGCGGCGTCGACCCCGCGCTGCTGGACCGCATCTTCGAGCCCTTCACCTCGACCAAGGAGGTCGGCCGCGGCTCGGGCATGGGACTGGCGATGGTGCACGGCATCGTGCACGACCATGGCGGGCATGTCGGCGTGGAAACGAAGCCCGGCGCCGGCTCGGTGTTTCGCGTGCTGCTGCCGCCGGCATCGGCGGCAACGCTCGCCGCGCCAGCCGCCGACGCACCGCCGGCGGCGGCATGGGCGCCACTGTGCGGCCGCGTGATGGTCGTCGACGACGAAGCGATGGTCGGCGAGTTCATGGCCGAACTGCTCGAAGGCTGGGGTATCGAGGTGGTGCTGCAGCGCGACCCGCTGCAGGCGCTGGACTGGCTGCAGGATCCGGCGCACACGCTGGACCTGCTGATCACCGACCAGACCATGCCGCAGCTCAGCGGTCTGGCGCTGGCGCAGCGCGCCACGACGCTGCGCCCGGGGCTGCCGGCGCTGCTGTACAGCGGCAATGCCGAAGGCATCGACGCCGCTGCGCAGCAACGCCACGGCGTGTGCGGCGTGCTGCGCAAGCCGGTCGATGCCGAGGTGCTGCGCGCGGCCATGCAGCGCTGCCTGGCCGCGCGCGCGCGAGGCGCCCCGCTGCACTGATGCCGCCGCCCGGCGCGGCGCATTACCTCACCGATACAAAGCGGCGGCGCCACGACAAACGCCGGATACCGGCACGGCCGACACTGCCTTCACGCCGCCACGTTGCGCGGCACCAGCTCACCAAGGAGTGCCGTCATGAACGCTTTGCTTTCGCTGAACATCTTTGCCGAATTCATGCTCGCCGCACTGCTCGGCGTCGTGGTGTTCTTCGGCCTGCTGGCGTTGCCGCTGTTCGTCAGCGGCGATTGGCCTCGGGCGTCGGCCGAGCGCGAGACAGCGCAGCGGGACGATGCCTGCGGCCCGGCATGCCCATGAGCCGCATCTTCCGCCCTTCCACCTCTGCCACCAAGGAAAGCATGATGAACACGCTCACCGCCAACGACACGGATCGACTTCGCCATGCACTGCAGGGCCGCCTGCTGCTGCCGACCGACGCCGACTACGAGGCCACGCGCCGCATCTGGAACGCGAGCATCGACCGCCGCCCGGCACTGATCGCGCAATGCGCCGACGCGGCCGACGTGCAGGCGGCCCTGCGCTTCGCGCAGCAGCATGCGCTGGAGGTCGCGGTGCGCGGCGGCGGCCACAACATCGCCGGCCACGCGCTGTGCGACGGCGGCCTGCTGATCGACCTGTCGATGTTGCGCGAGGTGCGCGTCGATGTCGCCTCGCGGCGCGCCTTCGTGCAACCCGGCGCGCTGCTGTCGGACGTGGATGCGGCGACGCAGGCGCACGGTCTGGCCGTGCCGATCGGCATCAACTCGACCACCGGCATCGCCGGGCTCACGCTCGGCGGCGGCTTCGGCTGGCTGACGCGCCAGCATGGCATGACGGTGGACAGCCTCCTGGCCGCCGACGTGATCACCGCCGACGGCCGCGCGCTGAGCGCCAGCGCCGACGACCACCCGGATCTGTTCTGGGCGCTGCGCGGCGGCGGCGGCAATTTCGGCATCGTCACGCAGTTCGAATTCGCGCTGCACCCGGTCGGCCCGGAGATCGTCGCCGGGCTGGTGCTGTATCCGCTGGAACAGGCGGCGCAGGTGCTGCGCCGCTATCGCGCCTTTACCGACGCGGCGCCGGAATCGACGACCGCCTGGGTGGTGATCCGCCGGGCGCCGCCGCTGCCCTTCCTGCCGCCGCAGGCGCATGGTCGGCACGCGGTCGTCATCGCCGTCGCCAACACCGCGCCCGGCGCCGACGCCGCGTCGCTGGCGCCGCTGCAGCAGTTCGGCGAGCCGCTGGGCGCGCACGTCGGTGCCATGCCCTATGCGCAGTGGCAGCAGGCCTTCGACCCGCTGCTGGCGCCGGGCGCGCGCAACTACTGGAAGTCGCACAACTTCACGGCCCTGCACGACGCGGTGATCGATACCGTGATCGAGCAGGGCGCGCGGTTGCCGTCACCGGAATGCGAGATCTTCCTGGCGCACCTGGCCGGCGCACCGAATCGCGTGAGCGCCGATGCCACCGCCTATGGCGCACGCGACGCGCGTTTCGTGATGAACGTGCACGGCCGCTGGCACAGTGCGCAACAGGATGCGGAATGCATCGCCTGGGCGCGGCAGGTGTTCGCAGCCTGCGCGCCGCACGCCTCGGCCGGTGCGTACGTCAATTTCATGACCGCCGATGAAGGGGCGCGCGTCGAGCAGGCCTACGGCATCCATCACCGGCGGCTGCAGCGGATCAAGCACCGCTACGACCCCGACAACCTGTTCCACCTCAACGCCAACATCCCGCCGCGGGCGGATTGACGCAGCGCACGCCGGGGCCAGCGCCCCGGCCGTGACCAGGAATGCCACCATGTCCAGCCAAACTCCAATCTGCGATGACCGCCGCCGCGCCGCCCTGGCCCTGTGTCGGCGCGCGCTGCAGCAGCTGCACACCGGTCAGGGCGACGCGGCGGCAACGGTGACGCGGTCGCTGGCCGCCGACCCTGCCTGCGTGGCGGCCCACTGCCTTCGCGCCGCCATGCTGCTGATGTCCGGTCGGCAGGACGGCAATGCGGCCCTGGCCCGCGTGCTGCAGGACGCGGCGCCGCACCTGCGGCACGCGCAGCCGCGTGAACGGCAGCATCTTGCCGCAGCGCAGGCCTGGCTGAACGGCGACCTGAAGCGCGCGCTGCGCGGCTATGGCGAGATCGTCGAAGCCGATCCGCACGACACGCTGGCGCTGCGCGTCGCACACCTGGGCGATCTGCACTGGGGCCGCACCGCGTTGCTGCGCGACCGCATCGCGGCGGTGCTGCCGCACTGGCGCAACCACGAGCCGGGCTTTGCCCATGTGCTGGGCATGCATGCCTTCGGTCTGGCCGAGAACGGCGAGCATGCACGGGCGGAAGCCACGGCGCGCGAGGCGCTGCGTCTGGAACCCCGCCATGCCATGGCCCTGCATTCGCTGGCGCATGTCTTCGAGATGCAGGATCGCAGCGCGGAAGGCATCGAGTGCCTGCGCCGCAAAGCGCACTGGTGGACGCGAAGCCGTGACTGGGCCGTCCACCTGTGGTGGCATCTGGCGCTGTTCCACCTCGACCGCGGCCACATCGGCACGGCGCTGCAGGTGCTGGAGCAGCACTTGCTGGGCGCGGCCGATGCCACGATGTCGAGCTGTGTCGATGCCACCGCGCTGATGTGGCGGCTGCACCTGCTCGGCGTCGCTCTCGCACCCGCCTGGGCAAGCGTGGCCGATGCCTGGGAACGACAGCCGCTGGGTACCTTGCGGCCATTCAACGACGCGCACGCGATGTTGGCCTTCGTTGCCGCCGGACGCTGGGCAAGCGCACGCCGTCTGGTCGAGGCCTTGAGCGACAACGCCGCGCGCACGCACGACCTGGATCGCCTGGTGCACGAATCCGCCCTGCCGGTGTGCGAGGCGGCGCTGGCTTTCGGCCAGGGGCGCTACGCCGAGACCTCGCGCCGCCTGCAGGAAGTGCGAGCGCTGGCCCGTCGCTGCGGCGGCAGCCAGGCACAGTGCGACCTGCTGCAGCTGACCTGGCTCGAAGCGGCGCAGCGCGCCGGTCAGGCCACGTTGGCGCGCCAGCTGCTGCACGAACGGCTGACGCAGCGGCCGCGCAGCGTGCTGAATGAGCTGCTGGCGCTGCGCGTCGCCTCGAGCCCCCCGCGGCCCAGGAGGCTGCGCACGCCGGCATCGCCCATCCCCGCCATTGCAGAATGCCGCGCATGAAACTGAACCACGTCACGTTGATCGTCGGCGACCTTGCACGCTCGCTGCGGTTCTATCGCACGCTGGGGCTGACGCCGATCGTGCACGAGGCGCCGCGTTACGCGCGCCTCGTCTGCCCCGACGGCGACACCACCTTGTCGATCGAGGTGACCGGCGAGTCCGCGTTGCCACCGCGCGTGCAGCTGTATTTCGAATGCGCGGATCTGGACGCGCGCGTGGCGGCGCTGCGCGCCGCCGGCCTGATGTTCACGCAAGCGCCAACCGACATGCCCTACCTGTGGCGCGAGGCGCGGTTGTCCGACCCGGACGGTCATGAGCTGCGGCTGTTCCATGCCGGGCGCCATCGGCTCGATCCGCCCTGGAAACTCACGCCCGGCGCGCTGTCCGCCTGAGGCGCCACGCCCAACCCCTGACGGGAGCCTCACGAGATGCCCATCAAGGACCATCACGAACTGCCGCTGAGCGGCGCCACGCCGCGCGCCGTGGACCATTTCGAAGCCGGCTGCCACCAGCTGCGCTGCTTCGTCGGCGACCCCGTCGCGACGGCGCAGGCCGCGCTGCAAGAAAGTCCCGAGATGACGATGGCCCATGTGCTGCTCGCCTGGCTGAACCTGCTGGGCACCGAAGCCGCGGCGTTGCCGGCCGCGCGGGCGGCGCTGGCGTCGGCGCGCGCATTGCCGGCGAACGAGCGCGAGGCGCTGCATCTCCAGGCCATCGAGGCGCTGATCGACGGCCGGTGGCACGCCGCCGGCCATTGGCTCGAAGACCTGAGCATCCGTTACCCGCGCGATGCGCTGGCGCTGCAGGCCGGACACCAGATCGACTTCTTCACCGGTGATGCGCGCATGCTGCGCGACCGCATCGCGCGCGCGCTGCGGTGACTGGCAGCCGGGCATGCCCGGCTACCACGCGCTGCTCGGCATGCATGCCTTCGGGCTGGAGGAGAACGGGGACTACGCACGCGCCGAGGCGACGGGACGCCGCGCCGTCGAACTCGAGCCACGCGACGGCTGGGGCTGGCATGCGGTGGCGCATGTCATGGAGATGCAGCAGCGCCGCCGCGACGGCATCGACTGGCTCGGCGAGCCACAGTGCGACGTGGAGCGAGGGCAGCTTCTTCGCCATCCACAACTGGTGGCATCTGGCGCTGTTCCACCTCGGGCTGGAGCAGATCGACGAGGTGCTGATGCTGGTCGACCAGCGCGTGCTCGGTACCGCCTCGGCGGTGGTGGTGGACATGGTCGACGCCTCGTCGATCCTGTGGCGACTGCACCTGCGCGGCATCGAGCTCGGCACGCGCTGGCAGGCGCTGGCCGAGCGCTGGGCACCATTGGCCGAGGCCGGCAACTACGCCTTCAACGACCTGCATGCGGTGATGGCCTTCGTCGGCAGCGGCCGCGGCGACGACATCGCGCGCCTGCTTGCGGCGCAGCGGGGCAGGTTGCAGGCCGCGGGCGACAACGCGGCCTTCCTGCGCGACGTGGGCGCCGCCGCGACGCAGGCGGTGGCGGCCTTCGGCGACGGCCGCTACGCCGGCGCGGTGCAACTGCTGCGTCCGGTGCGCAGCGGCGCGCACCGTTTCGGCGGCAGCCATGCGCAGCGCGACGTGCTCGACCTGACGCTGATCGAGGCCGCGCGGCGCGGCGGCGAGCAGGCACTGGCCGATGCGCTGCTGCGCGAGCGCGCGGCAATGCGGCATTGAGGCCTGCCGGTGCGTCGGTTCGGGTCTCGGCCGGGATGCTTGCGCAGCCGCCCTAATGCTGTTAGGCTTACTCCTAACACTGTTAGGAGGACTGATGAGCACCACCCGTGACGCGCTGGTCGAGGCCTGCGCTGCCCTGATCGCCGAACAGGGCGTGGCGGCGCTTTCGCTGCGCCAGGTGGCGCAGCGCGTCGGCATCAAGGCGCCGTCGATCTACGTGCACTTCGACAGCAAGGAGGCCCTGCTCGCCGAAGCCGGCCGGCATGCGGTGGACGCACTGGGCCGGGTGCTGCAGGCCGCGGACCGCGGCGCCGACGCGCGTGCGCGCCTGCTGTCCACGGCGATGGGCTATCTGCAGTTTGCGCAGTCGCAGCCGTCGCTGTTCGCGCTGCTGTTCATGGAATTGCCGAGCGCGCGACGCGATCTCGAACAGACACCGGGCCCGGGCTCGCCCTACGGCTTGCTGTTGGCGCGGGTGGCCGATGTGCTGGGCGGCGAGCGCGAGGCCGTGGAAATGCTGGGCTTCGGCATCTGGTCGCTGGTGCACGGCGCGGCGGTACTGCGCCATACCCATCTGCGAGACTTCGCCGGCCCGGTCGTCGAGGGCACGCGCTTGAACCTGCAGCGCCTGATCGACGGCTGGACGGCCGGCCCGG
Organism: uncultured beta proteobacterium; assembly: GCA_963837675.1. GTDB lineage: Bacteria > Pseudomonadota > Gammaproteobacteria > Burkholderiales > Burkholderiaceae_C > Rubrivivax. The sequence goes on from CAWIOH010000033.1 coordinate 51,654, forward strand.
GCACGCCGCGCCATGCGGTTCGCACATGAAGCGCGCTGCGTTCGGGCTCGTCGCCCTGCTGTCCTTCGGCGTCGGTACCTATGCCGTCGTTGCCTATGCGCTGCTGCCGCTGGGCACCGTGGTGCATCCCGAATTGCGCGACGCCTTCCTGGCGCAAGGCGCGACGCTGCTGTACCTGCACATCTTCGCGGCAGCGGTCGCGCTGCTGCTTGGACCGCTGCAGTTCCGGGGCGCGCTGCGTGCGAGCCGGCCGCGCCTGCATCGCTGGCTGGGCCGGGCCTATCTGCTGCTGGGCGTGGGCATCGGCGGCTCGTCGGGGCTGGTGCTGGCGCTGAACGCCTCCGGCGGGCCGTGGGCACGCAGCGGCTTTGCCATGCTGGCGCTGCTGTGGATCGCCAGCGCTGCCATCGCGCTGCGATGCATCCTGATGGGCAACGCGGCCGCGCACCAGCGCTGGATGCGGCGCAACTTCGCGCTGGCGCTGGCGGCCGTCAGCCTGCGCCTGCTGCTGCCGGCAATGGTGGCCGGCGGTGTCGGCGTGGCCACGGCTTATGCATGGGTGGCCTGGCTGTGCTGGCTGCCCAACCTGCTGGTCGCGGAGTGGCTCATCCGGCGGGGCCAGCCTGCACCGGCCGAGCCCGGCCACGCGCTGCGCGCCCCTGGCTGAAACGCACCACGGCGGCCGGCGCGCCCGGTGTCCAGGCGCACGCGGCCGGGTGGCCGGGCGACTACAAAGCGTTGCGATGGTTCACAGCCGGCAACAACGCCCCGGGCCTAGCATCGTGTGTCAGTCAAGTCGCGCTCGACGCGGCCGATACTCACCACACCACCCCACGTCGGGGCACGCGCAGCAAGGGGGCACGATGTCGTACGTGATGATTGCCACCGGCACCACGCGCCGCGCCGCCCATTGGCTTACCTTGCCCTGCGCCTGGTTGTGGCTGGGCGGCGCGCTGGCCGCATCGCTGCTGCTGGGTGCGGGCGTCGGGCTGGGTTGCCGGCTGTCGGCACCGCGTGCGAGCATCGCTGCGGTGGCGCCGCCGGCGCCGGCCGCCCTGCCCTTTGCGCTGGAACAGCTGGGCAAGCTGTCGGGCCGCCTGTTCAAGCTGGAAAGCCTGGCGCGGCAGCTGAACGAGGGTCTGGGCACCCGCCCCGCGCCGCTGCCGGCCAATGACGCCGCGCCGTCCAAGGCCAGAACCGGCAGCGGCGGGCCGATGCTGGCGCCGCGCCCGACAACGCTGCAGGACCTGGGCGCGCTGCAGTTGCGCATCGACGAGATCGAGCGGCAGATCGCGCTGGCGGATGACGCCTCCACGCAGCGCGCGCTGGCGCTGATGCACCTGCCGACCCGCTCGCCGCTGTTCGATGCCGAGTTGACATCGCCGTTCGGCAACCGGGGTGATCCGATCAACGGCCGGCGCGCCTTCCACGCCGGGCTGGACTTTGCGGCCGAATACGGCAGCCCGATCCGCGCGGCGGCGGGTGGCACCGTCGCCTTCGCCGGTTTCCGCTCGGACTACGGCTGGATGGTCGAGATCGACCACGGCAACGGCCTGAGCACGCGCTATGCCCACGCCTCGCGGCTGCTCGTCAAGCCGCGCTCGCTGGTGGCGCCGGGTGAGGAGATCGCCAGGCTCGGGTCGAGCGGGCGCTCGACCGGGCCGCACCTGCATTTCGAGGTGCTGCGCCATGGCGAGCCGATCGACCCGCGGCGCTACCTCGCCGCCCTCTGACGCCGCGTGTCCACGCCCATGCCCGCTGCCCGAAACGCGACGCGGCAGCTGACCCAAGTCGGCCTGGTGCTCGCACCGCGCGGTGCGCGCGGCGCCTGGGTGTTGCGCGTCGGCTTCGGGTTGCTGGCGCTGCTGCTCGGCGCCGCGGCCAGCCATTGGCATTGGCGGCAGCGGTTGGCCCCGCTGGAAGATCGCCTGGCCGCGACGCAGGATTACTCCCAGCTGCGCCAGCAACTGGAGCTGTCGCGCTCGAACCTGCGCATCAGCCAGGCACGCGGCCAGGAGCTCGAGCGCCAGGTCGAATCGCTGATCGACAAACTGCGCGAGACCCAGGACGAGCTGAGCTTCTTCCGCAAGGGCCGCGCCAAATCTCCCTGACCGACGAAGGAAATCCGACACCATGTTTTCCGTGAAACGCAAGTCCGCCTCGATCCAGCTCGGCAAGCTGCGCACGCTGATCGCCGAAGACGTCGTCATCACCGGCGACCTGAACTTCAGCACCGGGCTGCGCATCGACGGGCACGTGCTCGGCAACGTCACGGTGCTCCCGGGCGAGGCAGCGGACGGCGCGCTGCTGGTGCTGTCGGACAAGGGCCGCATCGAGGGCAGCGTGCGCTGCGCCGACGCCGTGATCAACGGCGAGATCCGTGGCGACCTGGAGGTCGACAACTTCCTCGAACTGCAATCGAACTGCCGCGTCAGCGGCAGCATCCGCTATCGGCAGCTGAAGATGGATGTCGGCGCGGCGGTGCACGGGCAGCTGGCCATGCTGGATGCCACGCCCATGGCCGGCAACGTGGTGGAGCTGGGCGCCGGCGACAAGGCGGCGCTCGCCCAACGAGGCTGAATCAACCCGGCCCGGCGCGCCCGGCCGCCACGCGCCGCAGCAGATGGCGTCGCATCGCCAGCGATGCCCGCTCGGCGTGGAACGACACCTCGGGCTGGCGCTGGCCATGGCCGGCAAGCCGGTCTTCCAGGGCCCTCAGGCCGTCCACGTCCTCAGGGAAGGCCTTCGACCGCGTGCCGCGCCCGGGTGCACGGCATTGCGCGCCATCGTGCCCGATCGCGCCGAACGGCGCAGTGGGCCGCTCAGGCGCCGCGTCGCGGGATCAACACGCGGCGGCGCGTGGCCGGTGCGGCGCCGATGACCTCGGCCACCACCGAGTCGATCTCGCCGCGGTGCAGGCCGATGTCGCGCAGCATGTGATCGTCCAGCGCCTGGAGTTCGTGCAGCAGGCGTGAACGGCGGCGCATCCGCCGCAAGGCTTCGTACAGGCGCGTCAGCAGCGCGACCAGCCGGCGCGTCAGGCGTTGCGGCCGCGTGGTGAAAGTCAGGGTGGGTGCATGGGCATTCATCTCGTTTCCTTTCGAATCGCAAGGCATGGTGGGCGCCGTTGCGCCCAGCCCCGGCCAAGGTCTTCAGGCCGCCATGGGCAGCGGCGCGGGTTGCGCGGGCACGGCGTAGCTCAGCGGCGCCAGCGCGTGTTGGATGCGCGCGCCCTGGGCTTCGTCCAGCAGCGGGAACAGCACCTTCTGGAAGCGCGGCTCCATCACGCCGGAGACGATGTACTGCCAGCGGTAGGCCTTGAGCACGCGGCATCGATCTGCTGCGCCTGCGCGGCGCTGAAGCGGCTGCCGGCGATGGCCGTGAAGTAGCGCGCGTCGGCTCGCGGCCTGCGCCTGCAGGATGCCGTCGACCGCGCCGACCAGCGCGATCAGGTCGTCGACGCGCGGCGTCGCGCTGCGCGGCGTCGAGCCTGGCGTTCTCGGCTGACGAACTCGAGCTCGTCGAGGATCGCGTGCTGCGACTCCTCGCGCCAGTGGAACAGGAACACGTCCTTCCACAGCGGGGACAGGTCGGCATCGGGTTCGATGCTGGCGCGGTAGTGCGCCTGCGTGAACAGCTCGATATCCAGCGTCAGCGCCAGCACCGCCCAGTCGCGCTGCCGAGCACGGCATGCGCCACCGCGTTCGGGTCGGCGGTCATCACGTAGCCGGCCGGCATGTCGGCGGCCATCATTGCTTCGAGACGGCGGAACAGCTCCTGGTGCTTGAGCTCCTCGTCGGTCATGCGCACCAGCGCTTCGCAGCGCGATCTGGTCGCCGAACACATGCGCGCGGCTCAAGCTCCAGCACCTTGGCGGAGATGAAGCGCTCGACCAGGCCGAAGATGCAGGCGTAGGTGCGGCCCTGCACCTGGCTGAGCAGGCGCTGGTCGTCGGGGCCCAGGAAGCCCAGCTCGTTGACCAGCGACAGGCCCGTCGGGCAGGAAGGTCTGGCTGTAGTCGAAGCGGCGGCCGCGGATCACGTCGCGCTCGATCTCCCAGCGCACGCGCTTGGAGACTTCGATGACCTTGGCGTAGCGGCTGGGTGGGGCGGTGACGGCATGCATGGTCGTGGTCCTTGGGTTGGTGACAGGCGGAGCCGACGGCCCCCGGCCGGCATCGCGCGGGCTGCGGCGGCGTCGCGGCTGAGCAGTGTGGGCAGCGCCGGTATCCGCTGCGTCGGTGCAGGGCGCTTGTTTCTGGGACCGGTGACCGGCGGCGCTCGCGGCCGGCATGTATGCACCGGTAAGCTGTGCAACGTGTGGTATCGCGCCGGTATCCGGCCTATCGCGAGCGCCGCCGCACGGCAGAATGGCCATGAACGAGCGCGCGCGCCTGCTGATCGTCGACGACGACCGTCGGTGCGCGCCATGCTGCATGAGTACCTCCAGGGCCACGGCTACGCGGTCGGCGAAGCCGGCGGACGGCGCGGCAGATGCGCGAGCGCATCGAGGCCGAGCCGCCCGACGTCGTGCTGCTCGACATCCGCCTGCCCGGCGAGGACGGTCTGACGCTGGCGCGGTACCTGCGCGAGCACTACGACGTCGGCATCATCATGGTCACGGCCTCGGGCGACGTGATCGACCGCGTGGTCGGCCTCGAGGTGGGCGCCGACGACTACGTCGCCAAGCCCTTCGATCCGCGCGAGCTGCTGGCCCGCGTGAAGAGCGTGCTGCGCCGGCATGCAGGCCAAGCCGCCCCGCGAGCTCGCCGCGGCCCGGCGCGACGCCCGCGCGGCAGCGCTTCGGCCGCTGCGAAGTCGACCTCGACTCGCGCCGCCTGTTCGAGCTGGAGGGCAGCCGAGGTGCCGATGACGTCGATGGAGTTCGACCTGCTGCGGGTCTTCCTCGCCAACCCGAACCGGGTGCTGTCGCGCGACCAGTTGCTGATGCACACGCGCAACCGCGAGTGGGAACCGTTCGACCGCTCGATCGACATCCGCATCGGCCGGCTGCGCCGCAAGGTCGAGCCCGATCCGCTGGGCGAGCCGCGCTGCATCCGCACGGTGCGCAACGCCGGCTACATGTACGTGCCGCAGGCCTGAGCCCGCCGCCGCCGACCGACGCCGGCGGCGACCGCACCCACCCCGGCGGCGCGCCAGTCTTTGCGCACCGCGCGACCCGCGCTTCGGATGGGAGCGACCCCAGCATGGCCTCCAGCACCAATGGGCAAGCGGCCCCGGTCCCGCACAAGACCCGCGGCAGCGTTTCGCCGAAGGCCACCTCGGGCCGTGTGCCGGTCGGTGCGGCCGCGACCAGCGCGGCCAGCGCCGCACCGGCAGCCAGCGCCGGTCTCGTGACCCAGGCGGCACTGCCGCTGCGCCCGCCGCTGCAGGCCGCTCTCGACGACTTTGCACGTGAATTGCGCAAGGCGCTCGACAAGGTTCAAGCCGACATCGCGGCGCTGCGCGAACAGCTTATGCAGTCCTGCGTCAGCGCCACGAATCGCACCACCACGGCTACGAACGCCCGACCGCTGGCGGTGGCGGTCACCAATGGGTGGAATTGCGCTTTCTGCAAGGCTATATCGACGGCGAGGCAACCGGCGGCTTCCAGAAATACGGCTTCTGGGCGCATGGCAAGAGCACCTCCGACGCACCCCTGGAGCAACTGACCACCGGCTCCAGCGCCTGAACGCTGATCGTGGCCTTCGACCTGGCCGGGCGCAGGACATCCGCGAGCTGCGAATGACCTGCCTGGGCTGAGCGAACGACGCATGTTCGGCGGGTTGGCCTTCATGCTGCATGGCCACATGGTCGTCGGCGTGCTGGGGTCGACGCTCATGGCGCGGGTCGGCGCCGAGCGCCACGCCGACGCGCTGGCCATGACCTATGTGAGGGCGATGGATTTCACCGGCCGGCCGATGAAGGGTTATGTGTATGTCTATCCGCCGGGCCTGGCCTACAACGGGGATCTGCAGGCCTGGGTCGAGCGGCGCGCCGGCGTCGCGGCGTCGTTGCCGCCGAAGCCCGCCAAACGCTGAGCGCCGGGGCCGGCGCGGGCATCGTCCTCGCCCCCCGAATCCGCAGCCGCAGGCTCGGGCAATGCGTTGGCCGCTACCATCGGGCATGGCCGCCGAGGCGGATTTCATTGACCCAGCTTCAGCAGGAGGTCTTCATGTCCAGTGTTGGCTATCACGAGCCGTTCGAAGACTGTCCGCCGACCCGCGACATGCATCGCGCGATCGTCTCGCTGATGGAAGAACTCGAAGCGGTGGACTGGTACAACCAGCGCGCGATGCCTGCAAGGAGACGAAGCTCAAGGCCATCCTCGCGCACAACCGCGACGAGGAGAAGGAACATGCCGCCATGGTGCTCGAATGGATCCGGCGCCAGGACCCGGTCTTTTCAGGAATTGAAGGACTACCTGTTCACCGACAAGTCGATCGCGCACAAGTACAGCACTGATGACCAGGGGCAGCAGCGGCAAGCTCATGATTCCACTGCGCGACATCGACCACCTCGTGCTGCGCGTCGTCGACCTGCGAGCCGATGCTGGGTTTCTACATCGGCGACTCGGCTGCACGCTCGAGCGCCGCGACGATGCGATCGGGCTGGTGCAGTTGCGCGCCGGCCGCTCGCTGATCGACCTGGTGCCGGTCGACGGCAAGCTCGGCCGCGCCGGTGGTGCGGCCCCGGGCGCGACGGGCGCAACATGGACCACTTCTGCCTGCGCGTCGAGCCCTTCGATGAGCGGCGCTGCGCGAGCATCGGCGCGAGGCGTCGAGGTCGGACCCGTGGATCGCGCTACGGGGCGCAAGGTGAGGGTCCGTCGGTCTATCTCGACGATCCCGAAGGCAATACGGTCGAGCTGAAGGGCCCGCCGAGCGTTGCGGATCAGGACGCGAACGCGCAGCAGGCGATCCGCGTTCCAGCGCCCTGCGGTAGGCGGGGCGTTGCTGGAAGCGCTTGACCCAGGCGTCCAGGTTCGGAAACCCGGCCCGGTCGGCGCGCGCGCCGGCCGCTTCGCCGACAAAACTCATCTGGATGTCGGCGCCGGTCAGGGTGTCACCGACGAAGAACTCGCGCCCTGCCAGGTGGTCGGACAAACGCCAGGTGGTTGGCGATCTCGCCCTGGATGCGCGGGTGCAGCGGCGCGCCGGCCTCGCCCAGGCGGCCGACATACATGTTGAGCAGCAGCGGCAGCATGGCCGAGCCCTCGGCATAGTGCAGCCACTGCTGGTAAACGTCGTAGTCGGCGCTGGCGGAGCGGGCGCCAGCCGGCCGCCGGCGTGGCGGCGAATGACGTAGTCGATGATCGCGCCGGATTCGATCCACCTGCCCGGCGTCCTCGATCACCGGCGACTTGCCCAGCGGATGCACGTCGGTCAGCGCGGGCGGCGCGAGGCGCGTCTGCGGATCGCGGGTGTGCTGACGATCTCGTAAGGCAGACCCAGCTCCTCCAGGAGCCAGAGATGCGCTGCGAGCGCGACTCGTTGAGGTGGTGGACCTTGAGCATCGGATGTCCTTGGGTCACGTGCGACCGCGCAGCATAGCGGCGGCCGCGCCTCGGCGCAGCCGCTACAGCAATTGGCCCAAACGGCCGGCCGCCTCGCGCAGAGCCGGCAGCGCCGCCATGGCGCCGTCGAGGCTGCAGCTGCGTGGTCGGCGCATGCACCGCCACGGCGGCCAGCACCTGGCGGGCGGTCTCGCCGAACACCGGCACGGCCACGGCCAGCAGGCCGTCGATGGATTCTTCGCTATTGAAAGCATGGCCCTGCGCCGCGATGCCCAGGCATTCGGCGTCGAGCGCGGCGGCATCGGTGATCGTGTGCTGCGTCATGGCCCGCAGCTTCAGCCCGCCGATCAGCGCGCCGCGCCGTGCCGCCGGCATCATCGCCAGGAAGAGCTTGCCGCTGGCGGTGCAGTGCATGGGCACCCGGGTGCCCACCTCCAGCGTCAATCGCCATGGCCAGGGCGCTTCGACCCGGTCGAGGGCACACCACCTCGGTGCCGTCCAGCGTCGTGAATTCACGCCTCGCCGACTGGGGCGACCAACTCCGTCAGCACCTCATGGCGCAGACCGCGCACCGTGCCGTGGTTCAGGGTGTCCAGCGCCGCAGGCTGGCGCAATGCCGGGCCGATGGCGTATTCGCGCTCGCGCACGTCGCGGGCCACGAAGCCGGCTTCCTGCAGCTGGGTGCACAAGCGGTGCACCGTGCCCTTGGGCAACGCCAGCGCGGCACCCAGTTCGGCCAGCGACATCGCGCGGCCCGCCTCGGCCAGGCGGGCGAGCAGACGCAGGCTGCGTTCAGCCGACGAGCCGCTGGACGGCAAGGCCTCGACGAC
>CAWIOH010000034.1:0-70733 GCA_963837675.1 uncultured beta proteobacterium
ACGGTCGAGGCCGCACTGGCCCAGGACGACGCCATCGTCTGGCACTGCCCGGGCTGCCTGGCCGAAGGCCGTATTTCGAACTGGCAAGGCACGCTTTGGGACCTCAGCGAGCGGCCGGACACGGCGAGTTGAGGTCGGGAGAGCGATCGGTTGGGATCGGATGCTGCAGGTTCATCGTTGACGACGAGGGCAGGCTTGTCCGGCTGAGAAACGCCATCTTTGAGCGGCTGCTGCGCGAACCACAGCATCACACTATGCCTGCGCTGGCTGGCCAACGCGTGCGGATAGCGGAGATCCTCGTTCAGCTTGCGGACCGTAGGCCGATCCAGGTGGTCCGGCGGGTGTACTTCGTCGTAGGCTTTGGCGAGGCCGGCCGTCTGGTCACAACGCGGTTCCAGAATCAGCAGTGGGCACTTGCAGTGTCGGCGCTAGACCTGCGCTAGACCGTGTTTTCGCCGTGCCCAGCGGCGACGACCGTGTCCTCGACGTGGCGTCGCGTTTCATTGCCCAGGGTGGCCGGTGGCGACCGTCGAGTGAGTTGGCTCAGAACATTGACGACACGGCCCTCGGGCGTGCGTAGTCAAACCCCGACCCGGGCACCCGATAGGTGTCGCCAAAGCGGGCACTCGTGGGCACCGGCAATCGGCCATTTCCAGTCGCTCGCCAAAGACCGCTTGCCGGCATCTCGGCGTCCCTTTCTCGCACGCGCGGCGAGAACGAGGTTGTCTGTGATGCATGGAAGGGCGGCAGGCAGTTGCGAGGCGACTGAAAAGCGAACGCAGGTACCCGAGCTGGCAGTTCGAGCTATGGCTCGGGCTTGGCGCTGGTGCCCAGGTCGCGCAGCAGCCGTTGGTAGTCGGGTGACTGGCGGAGCAACCGCCCGGCCATCTCACGCAGGCGGTCGACCTGCTCATCGCTGAGCACGAAGCTGGTGGGCAGGTTGCGGAAGTACCGCTTCTCTTCGGTGTCGGCGATGGCATCGAAGTTGATATCGATGGCGTAAAACTCCACCGCCAGTGGCTCGCCGTCGGAGCCGCGCAGGTGCTGCATCTCGCGCACGAAGTCACGCAGCAATTCCACCTGCTCGTAGCTGTAGCGGTCGATCGGCACGCCCGTGGCGCGGATCAGCATCGACACCACGTTGGGCGGCTTTTCCTGCGTGCCCCAGTCGGTGTCCGGGTCAGCGAGCGAGTTCACCGAGATCACTGCCACGCGCTTGAGCTTGTCGAAGCCGGAGACGCTGCGGAAGCGTTCGCTGGCGGCCGAGGCCTCCAGGCCTTCGAGCACCGAGCGCAGGCCGACGTTGTCGGACAGTCCGCCGTCCACCAGGTGAAGGTAGCGATGCGCCGCGCTATCCTGCAACGCTAAGAACTCGCGGTCGCGCAGCGTGACCCGGCCGGTGCCTTCCTTGCCGATGTCCGCGCCGAAGACACGCTCGACATTGGCACGCAGGTCGAAGCCGCAGCTGCCGGCATAGTTGTCGAAGCCCACCGGTGCAAACACACCGGGCACGGCCGATGACGCCGCCGCGGCGCGAGCCAGGCGCACGGCGCTCAAGTCCGAGCAGAGCAGGTCGAAGGTGTTCTGGTTGAAGGTGATACGTGCACCGGTGGTGACTTCGGTGGCCGCCACATTGGTGAAGGGGCCGCCGCGCCGGCGCAAGCCGCCGAAGGTGGCGCCTTCGAACAGGATGCGGTCGTAGTAGTCGGCGGCCAGGTCACTGCGCGTGAAGCTGCCGCCCGACATCTGCGGCCAGTTCAACGGGTTCAGCACCAGGCCGAACAGATCGCCTTGCACGTCGCGCTTGAGGAAGCGCCTTTCGTACTCGTCGAACAGGCGCTCGCCATACAGCGCATAGGCCAGCGCGGTGAAGCTGCCGCCCGAGATGCCGGTGACGATGTTGACCTCATCGAGCAGCCGCCCGGTGCCGGTCTTCGTGGGTACCTCGGTGCGGCGAAGTTCCTCGAGGATGCCGTAGGAAAACGCCGCCGCGCGCGTGCCGCCGCCAGACATGGCCACCACCAGCCCGAATTCGGGGTCGCCGCGCTCGGCCTGCCAACTCGACAGGCGGTAGCCGTGGTCGTGGTCTTGTTGCACCAGCGGCGGGTTCGCCGGCCGCGACGCACAGCCCGCCAGCAACAGCAGCGCCATGGCCATGCCGCCGCAGAGCCGGCTGCGCTTCATGCGCGGCACGCCCGGCGCCGCCGGTGCACGGCCCAGGCGGCCAGCAGCGCATACAGCAGCAGCAGCACCGCCATGTTCAGGAACTCGGGGCGGATCTCGCTCCAGCTGGCACCCATCTGGTTGAGCTTGACGAAGCCGAAGATGCCCGGCGTGGTCGGGATCAGGAGCGCCAGAGCGTTGATCGGCGCCGGCATGGCCTCGCGCGGGAAGACGATGCCGCACATGAAGACGAAGGGCACCGAGGTCGCCAGCAGCATCTGGAAAGCTCGCTCGCGGTCGGCGAACCAGGCGCCCAGCGCAATGCCCAGGCTGGCGATGGTCAACGCGGTGAGGGCCGCGAAGGCCAGCGCGCCGCCGAGGTTGCCGCCGCGCGGATAGTCCTGGAACCAGAAGACGAAACCGATGAAGTACAGCAGCGCGAAGAACACGAACAAGGCGAATGCGATGAGCGTGCCGGCGAAGGCGCTCAAACCCATCCGCTGTGTACCGAACAGCGTTCCCGCGCGCCCTTCGAGCCAGGTGCCGACGAGCGAGGCAATGGCCATCAGCATCGCCTGCTGCACGATCAGGATACCCACCGCCGCCACCACATAGCTGCCGTAGCCCCGCGCCAGGTTGTACAGCGGCTGGTCGATGAAGGACGGCCCGGCGCGCGCCGACTGCAGCAGCGCCGCCGCCGGCGCCCCCTGGTGGGCCACGCGCACGCCGCCGACCTCGGCCACCGCGACCTGCAACACCGCGCCCACGCTGCCAAGCACCGCCTTGTCCTGCACCGGGTAGGCGCCGGTGCCGAACACGGTGACGGCGGTCGGCGTGCCGCGCGCCGCATCGCGCGCGAAGTTCTCGGGCACGAGCACGATGCCGGCGATGTGCCCGCTGGCCAGCGCCCCGCGGGCCTCATCGACTGACGACGCGCTGCCTTCGATGCGCACCGACGGCACGGCCGACAAGCGCGACACGATATCGCGTGACATCGGGCTGGCGTCCAGGTCGACCACCACCAGCGGAATATGGCGCACCGCCTGCGTGGCATAGGGCAGCGGATAGAAGAACGAATAAGCCGGCACCGCCACCACGAACATGATGACCAGCCCGCGGTCGCGCAGCGCGGCGGCCAGCGTGGCCACCAGGGCGCGCCAGAAGCTCACCGACCGGTTCGCCAAGTTTGCGGAGCGCCGAGCAGCGGCACGACACCCAGTGGGCTGACGCGCGCAGCGCGCCTGAGCATCGTCATGCGCATCGCAGCTTCAGGTCGCAGTCCTGAACTGGGCGATGTTCTTGAACCCGGCGGTGTCCGAGTAGATCTCGTCGCCCAGGGTGAACTTCCTTTGCGTGTAGACGCGCCAGAAGTGGTAGACGAAGAACGCGCCGTTCAACAGCAGGCTGAGTGCGCTCAGGGCCATGTTCGGGCCCGTGCTTTCGACGGCATCGACCCGGGACGCAGCACTCGTCACCACGCCGGGGAAGGTGAAGATGTACATCATCCAGGCGGCCAGCGTGAGCGCGCGGGCCTGCACCCAGGTGCCCTTCTTGATGAACACCGCCGGGATGGTGCAGGCCAGCAGCACGGCCAGGCCGTAGAACGCATGCTCGGGCACGCAGTTGTATATGTAGGTGAAGTTCCAGACGTCGTAGGCGATGATCCAGAACAGTGTCATGTCGGGCCAGAGCAGGTCGCGCTTGTGCTGCTTGTCGATGAACACACCGCTCATCCCGCACAGCGTGATGGCCGAGAAGACGCCGGCAATGCCGTTCATCCAGTGGAAGATGCCGCCCCCGTCGGCGCCGAGTTCGAAGTCGCGCAACACCGCCTCGAGGATGTTGATGAACAGGATGAAGGCCGGGAAGAACTTCATCCATCGGTTCTCGCCCAGCGCCGTGAAGCGCATCAGCGTGAAGCCGACCACCGCGATCAGCACCGAATAGAGCTTGACCCAATGGAACCAGGTGTTGATGTCGGTATTGGCCGGGTCGGTGCCGGTGTGGATCCAGACCAGAAAGGTCAGCGGGATGGGGATGACGAAGTAGAACAGCACGGAGAACCATTTGCTGCTGCGGCTCAGCTCGTTGATGAACAACAAGGTCGCGATCAAGCCGACCCAATGAAGCATGGCGGTTTGCGAGATGGTCTGGAACATGGCTGGTGGCCTCAATGAGAAGTCAATCCGAAGAACACGAGATGCGCTGCGAGGACACACGCCGCGGCGGCGTGGGTCGAGCCGCCGGCCACCGCCTCACCGCCCACCCCAGCGCGCCGGCTGGCGCACGGCTCGCCCAAGCAGCGGCAAGCCGATCAGCAAGGGCACGGCAATGAACAGCCACAGCGGCAGCATGCCCTGCGCCCAGGCACTGGCCGGCGCGGCGCCCAGCCACTGCCCCTGCTGCACCGGCAGGTAGTGGGTGTAGGGCAGCAGGCCGCCCCACCACTGCGCCGCCTCGCCCATCGCGGCGCGCGGATACGAAAAACCGCTGAAGGCCAGGCCGGTGGCCACATAGATGCCGGTCAGGCTGAGCGCAGTGCGCAGGTTGATCGTCAGCCCGACCAGCAGGATGGCGATCGCGATCGAGACCAGCATCAGCACCGCGATCGCCACCATCCACAGCATCACGCTGCCGGCCGCCGGCCAGCCGCGCCAGCCGGCGAAGGTGGCCACCACCGCCAGCGCCAGGAGCAGGTAGACCGTGGCCACCGGTGCCAGCTTGCCCAGCAGCGCCCGCGCCAGGCTGCCCCCGGCGTCGTGCAGCCAGGCATCGACACTGCGGTTGCGGAACTCGCGGCCGAGTGCCGACACCGCCGCGATGACACAGAACAGATGCAGCGCCACCGGCAGCAGCATGCCGGCGAAATAGGCTTCGTAGGACAGGCTGGGGTTGAACAGCGTGCGCAGGTCGGCCTGCACGCCGCCCAGGCGCAGCGCGGCTTGTCTCAGGCCGCCGCCGAAGCGCGCTTCATTGGCCACCGCGGTGTCCAGGGCCATCGAGCCCACGGCGGCGCGCACGTCGTTGCCAACGATGCCGGCGACCAGCGAGAACTGCGCGTTGTCGTACAGCACCACCGGCTGCGGCATGTGGCGCAGGCCATCGCGCTCCCAGTTTGCCGGGATGTGCACCACACCATAGACCGCGCCGCTGCGCACCGCCGGCTGCGCGGCCTCGAGGCTGGGCGCCTGCGCCGCGATGGCCAGCCCGCGCGTCGCGGCGATGCGCCGCACCAGCTCGCGCGAGGCCGCGCTGTGGTCCTCGTCGACCACGGCAATCGGCAGGCCGGTGGGGATGCCGGTGGAGAACATCCACAACAGCAACAGCAGCGACGCCATCGGAAACCACAGCAGCAGCGCCAGATCCCAGGGTTCGCGGCGCAGGTATCGAAGTTCGCGCGCCAGCACGGCGCGCAGACCCTGGGTCGCGGGAGCTGCTGGGATCGCGGGGATTGCAGTCGCAGTCGCGGCCGTCGTCGTCATCGCCACCTCGAACGTCAGCCTTAGCGCGCTTCGACCAGCACCGACATGCCCGGCCGCAAGCCTTCGACCGGCGCCTGTGGCCGCGCCCGGACCTCAAAGGTGCGCACGTCGTAGCCGCTGGACTGGCGCGTGGCGCGCCAGGTGGCGTAGTCGCCGCGCGGGCTGATGGTGTCGATGACCAAGCTGACCTTCTTGCTGCCGAGTGCCGGCACGCTGCCCTCAAGTACCGCACCGATCTTGATGCCGGCGAAGTCGTCCTCGCGGATGTTGAAGACCACCCAGATGTCGGCCAGGTCCACCAGCGTCAGGATCGGGAAGCCCGCGCCGGCCAGCTCGCCCGCGTGCAGCACCACCTTGTCGACATGGGCCGCGCGCGGCGCCTTCAGCACCAGTTCCAGCGCCGCCGCATCGACCTCAGCCACACCGCCCGCGGCCTGCAGCGCAGCCGCACCGGCGGCGCGCTTTTCCTGCGGGCGCGCGCCGGTCAGGGCGGTGTCGTACTGGGCCTTGGCAGCCAGCGCGGTTTCGAGCGCGGCCTTGTAGTTGGTTTGCGCCTCGTCATTGCGCTGCAGCGACACCAGGCCTTCCTTGTACAGTGCATTCAGCCGCTGGTAGGTCTTGTCGGCCAGCTCGACGGCGGCGGTGGCCTTGTCCCACATCGCCTTGGCGACGCGGATGTCTTCGGCACGCGCGCCCAAGTCGACCAGGTCGCGCCGCGCATCGGCGGCGGCCTGCACCGCGCCGGCCTGCGCCAGCTTGGCGCGCACTTCGGGGCTGTCGAGCGTGACCAGCACCGCGCCGGCCGCCACCGCCTGGCCTTCGCGCACCGGCAGCGTGGCGATGCGCGCCGAGATCTTCGGTGAGATGTTGAGGGTGCGCGCCTCCACCTGGCCCTGCAACGGTACCGGCGCGGGGTGGTAGGCCAGCCACAGGCCCCAGCCGATGAAGGCCAGCACACCGAGCAGGACCAGCAGCCCGGCGATGGCGGCGACAGGGCTCTTGCGGTTGTCTTGATCGGCGTTTGTCATGGCAGGAGCTTCACCTCGGCGCGTTGCATGAACTCGGGGAAACGCCCGATCTGACCCGAGGCCTCGAGCAGGGCGCCGAGCGAAACGACAAACTCATAGGCGACCTGCGCGCGCCCGGTCTCGGCACGGATCAGGCTGTTGCGCGCTTCATTCACATCGATCGACACCGACTGCCCCTCTTCAAACGCGCGCTCGCGCAGGCGCAGGTTCTCTCGCGCCAGCGCCACCGATGAATCGAACAACTTGAACTGTTCGCGCGCCTGGCCAAGGCGCACCAGGCGGTCTCGACCGCGCCCTGGATGCTGTTCACGGCTTCAGCCTCCAGCGCATTGACCTGCGTCTTCTGCGCCTGCGCCGCGCCCACCTTGCTGGCCCGGTCCTCGCGGCTGAAGAGCTTGAAATTGATGCCGATGCCGGCGATCCAGTTGGGCTCGATCGGCGTCAGGTAGTTCGTGATGAAGTTGTACTGGCCGAAGGCAAACACCTGCGGCAGGTATTCGGACTTGGCAGCGGTGATGCCCTGGTCGGCCGCCTCGCCCTTCGACTTGATCAGCGCCAGTGTCGGGTTCTTGGCTTCGGCCTGGCGCATCCAGTCCTCGAGCGGCTCGACTGGTGTGGTCATGACGAACAGCGGCGTGCTCGGCCGCGGGGGCGTGCTCTGGCGCAGCATGCGTGCCAGGCCGGCCTCGGCGGACTCGCGCTCGCGCTGCGCCTTGACCATGTCGCGTGCAACCTCGTCGCGCGAGACCTGCGCCGAAAGCCGCTCGACCGCGCTGATCTGGCCCTGCGCTTCGAAGCGCTTCGCGCGCGCCAGCTGGCGATCGGCCTGTTCCAGCTGCGTCATTCGCAGGCCTTCGACCGTGGCCGCCAGGCGCAGCCCGAAATAACGCGCGACGAGCTGGAAATCGAGCCGTTCCTCGGTTTCCTGCAGCTCGGCCTTGGCGCCGGTGACTTCGGCCTCGCGCAGCTTTTGCGCCGCGCCGATCTTGCCGCCGGTGAACAGCGGCCAGGTCATCAGCACCGAACTGCGCGGCCCATCGAAGTTGTAGTTGTACGCATTGATGCCGACGGGCAGCGCGCTCAGGTCAAATTCCTTGCGGCCGTAGACCTGGGTCGCGTTCAGGATCAGCTCGGGGTAGCCCAGCGTCTCGACCGCCTTGACCTCGAACTCCTGCTTGGTCAGGTTGGCCTCGGCCGCCTTGAGCTTGTCGGATTTGGCCAGCAGCGCCGTGCGCGCATCTTCGAAGCTCAGCGCACTGGCAGAGTCGGCACTGACCCCGCACGCACAAGCGAGGACCGCCATTGCTGGCCCGTACCAGGCCGGGCGTGACCTCTGCGGGCGCGTCCTTGCGGCCAGTGCAGTCAGGACAGCAGGCCGGGCGGGCGCCCGCAGGCCGAAATCGAAACCACGCGCTCGGCGTTGTGTCATGGTTGCA
Organism: uncultured beta proteobacterium; assembly: GCA_963837675.1. Classification (GTDB taxonomy): domain Bacteria; phylum Pseudomonadota; class Gammaproteobacteria; order Burkholderiales; family Burkholderiaceae_C; genus Rubrivivax. The sequence goes on from CAWIOH010000034.1 coordinate 8,110, forward strand.
CTCTGCGCCGAGGCGCCGTGCGGGCGGCGCCTCGGGTTGCGGGATGCGCATCGGCCAGCACCTCGTTGGCCAATTGCCGGAGTGCCGGAAGCATCAGCGGCTCGGTGCGCCCCCCCAGTCGCACGAGCCCAAAAGTCGCGTCGAAGCCCTTGGTATCGAACGGCAGCCGCACGACCTTGCCGCTGGACTCGAGTGTTCGTGCACCCCGCAGCACGCCCAGGTAGATGGCATCGCTGCGCACGACCACGTTCAGCAGGTGCGCGATCTCCTCGCAGCACAAGGTCACGGCGCGATCGGGGTGCGCGTCGGGTCCGAAGCGTTCCACCATGCCGCGCGCCACCGGGTCACTGATGGTCGTGCTGGCGATCGGATAGGCCATGAGTTCGTCGAGGCGCAGCCGCGTTCTGCCTGCCAAGGGATGCCCTCTGCGGCAAAGAAAGCCCGTTGGCAGCCTGCCCAGCGGTTCGACGACAAGGTCGGCGCCCGCCGGCACGGCCATTGAATCCACCACCAATGCGTCCAGCCGGCGCTCCTGCAACGCCCGGGTGAGCAATGGGATGGGGCCTCCGGTGACGAAGACACGTGCGCCCCGGCCTGCGGCACCGAGGCTGAGCAAGGGCTGCGCGAGCAGCGCGAGCGGGGTCGAGCTCATGCCCACCCTTAGCAGATCGGCACCCGCGTGGGCACGCACCCGCACGGCCCGCTCGAGGGCGTCGGCGTCGGCAGCAATGTGACGCGCATGTTCCAACACCACCTGCCCGAGCGGCGTCAGCTCGTTCTTGTGGCCGATGCGATCCACCAGCACCCCACCCATGGCCTTTTCCAGCTCTGCAATGCTGCGGCTGAAGGCCGCTTGCGAGCGGTGAGCCAACTTCGCTGCTGCCGTGAACGAGCCGGCCTCGGCCAAGGCGATGAAGTTGCGCAACTGGGACAGAGAGGGCGACATGCCATGCAATTATTCGATTAACTCGTTTCATTCTATGCGTTACGCGATAGACCTTGCCCAGCCCAGGATCTATGGCGGGATTCTCGAGATCGCAGGGTTCGAGAGCGCTTGCCAGTCTTGGAACACAGGGCTGAATGCAGCCATCTGCCGCCCAGTCAATCCAGCAGTCGTTTCATAGCACCGCGGGCCGCCAGTGCGGGTGGCGCCGTGGGGCGTAGCGTCGGCCGCCTCGCCACCAATGCCGACAACGAGGCCGGCAGAGCCTTGGGCCTGGAGCCCAGCCAATGCTTGCTCTCGCCCAATGGGAGTGCTGCTCAACCGCCGTTTTTGGGCTCAAACGAACGGCTGCTTCAAGGCAACCAGTTCAGGGCGATGAATGTCGCTGAAGGGTCGCGAGCCGGTTCTCGGTCGTCAAATCTCGCCGCCCTGAACCTGTCATTCCCGACTGGGGGGAGCAACGCGAAGACGAGGTCGACTTGACGCTGATCTACAGCGTCAACATCCGAGGTGACAGCTTGGCCAGATAGGTCGAGTCGGTCACAGGGCGAATGCCCATCGAAGACTTTCCGGTTCGGTTTGCCGCCGTCGACGTTTCCGCCTGGACCGGCCAAAGGGTTCAGCGCACAAGGCGTGCTTTCAATGCTCACCAAAAGCGGCGCCAAGCGGTGCTGATCAGAGCGAAGATCACACGGCTGCCGGATCGACTGCGTCCACTTCCATCGCGATGGTCGTTCCCAAATGAATGTGTGTAACGAAGCGGCCTCTCGCCACAACTCGCACCCCGGCTTCCATCGACTCATGCAGTCGCGTGCCTGCAGCAAATGTTGTGCTCTCACCGAGTCGCCGAAACACCAACAGTTGGTGAGGGTCGAAAGTCGTTGGCGGCTGTCTTTGTCATTGCCGGCTGACTGCAAGAACGCGCCAATCGCGGCAGCCGCATCGTCCTCATCACTGAGGTTGCCCTCGAAGTGCGCGCTGAGTGCGTGCATCGATTCAAGCCTTACGTAGGCCGTCCCTGGCAAGGGCGTCATGGGCAGATCACCGCTGAGATGCGAGAAGAAATCAGTCAATTCTTGGAAGCACCAGGCTTCACTGCAGGTCAGCGCTGCCTCGATCGGATCGTCCGAGAGCTGTAAGCCGGCATCAAGCTTTCGCAACGCCGATTCGAGGACCCTCACGAACTGCCCACGGCAGCGCGGATCGAAGCCGTCGACGTCCGAAAGGAGGACAAGACTGGAAAGCAGACGCGCGCCCCGTCGCCCGTCGGGCCTCAGCCATTCGAGTGTCGGGCCTTCCGGTGGGTGGTACACCGCGCCCGACACGCCGATGCCAGCCAGGTCCTCACGTTCACAGACGGACATGGTGAGCAAGACCCCGAGGGCGTATCGCTCTTCCACCTCCAATTCCGCGAGTTGATGGATATAGGCCTTCTGCCAAGCGATGAAGGTCGACGCAAGCCGGTTGGTTGCTTTGGTGAGGCGATAGTCGGTGGGATTGCGCCCAGTTCGTGTGACTGCCGCGGTGGAAGCGATGGGGCGGAGCTTCATTTGACAAGCCCCCTGACCGGGCGAATGCCCAACTCGTCCAGCACCCGCTCCTGCAAGGTGCAGATGCCCCGGCGCAGACGCGCGCCGCTCAATCGGGTTATCGAGTGCCAATAGTTGGACCAATGAACGCTGCGACGAGCCTGGGCATCAGCCAGTGCATCGTCCACCTGTTCTGCAGAGAAGAACCGTTCCCAGAAGTGCCGCGCGCCGTCTGCCTTGATCTTGAGGTCTTCAGGGAGGCTGCCATATGCTTGGCTGGTGCCAATGCTTACAGGTTGATCGCGTTCCGTAATCCTGAAAACAATGTCTGACGATTGCCCATCAAGGACCGCTTGAATCTTGTTCCTCAAGAATGTCAGCTTCTCGCCGCACCGGTCCATCCGCACGAGCAGAAACTTCAAGTGCTTGAACCAGAAAGCGAGTTGGTCGACCACTTGTTTGCAAATGGCAACGGGCGTGTCGCCCTTGCTGGAACTGGACCTCTTGTCGTGCAGGCCGGCAAGCCCAGTGGTAGAGCTCCAGTTGGACCCCGTCAGTTTGACGGCGTCCCGGTCTCGTCCCAATATGCCGAGGCCGACAAGAAAGGCGACGTAGTCGGCCAATGCGTTGTGAAACTTCCGAATGTGGCGCCAGCGATAACGCTTAGGCGGCTGTGCCGCCAATACCCGGTCCGCCAACTCTCTCGCGATTGCGGCAACGGTCTCCGACCTTGGCACGACGCAGGCACCAATCATCTGGGCCAGGGGATCCGAGCTGCGGATCGCGCCCCAGCCGAGGAGCGCTGCGACTCGAGCAAGCGCTTCGTCAAGCTGGTGCGGCGTTGTGGTGTGGTAGTAGATCCGACTGTGCGTCACCCGCGCAAACTCTCCAATCGCCAGCGCGGTTAAGGGTGCGGAAAGCTTGAGATGTTTTGAGGCGCTTGAGCGGGTCCTGTAGAAGCGCGAGATCGACGGCTTGAGCACCTGATCCGCGACTTGCCCAATGACGTATTCCTCCGGAACGTCGACGACGTCGGTGACCGTGCCCAGGGTGGCGGCCTCAGGCCTGATGACTGCGAGACACCTCAAGGCACGGATCACGTCAACAGGCAAGTAGCGTGGAAACTGCTTGGTGGCTGGGATGTAGTTCAGGTTTCCTTTTGCCACCGCGGCGTTTCTGGTAATTTGATTCAGATTTACCCGGTAGCACCCCTCTGCCAAGTCGAGCCAGATCGTCCAGTCGTCGGTTTCCGGTTTCGTCAGTGGAATTCGCTTCACCAACGGCCATGTCAACCCGGAGAACCAGCCCGCGCAGATCGCTGTCGCCAGGCCCTCCCCATCGACAAGACCGATGCGCAGGAAAGGCGCCTCCAAGGCGACGAACAACTGCCAGCAACCGACAAAGAATCGGCGAGCTGGCGGTACACGCGCGACCCGTTTGCGACCCGTTTGCGGCCCGTCTGCGAACCGTTCGTGAACCGCATTCGATACGTCTGCGCACAGCTGCGCATCGTTGCGCCAGGTTAAATCGGGAACGAACATGACTGCACTACGTTGCGCGCAGTCGAGCCAACTGCATCAGCCCGAAGCCCGCCGGAACGTCACGTTCATCCGGCACGCCCCGGTCATCGGATGCCACCCGTCCTTGACCGCCAGCACCCCGTGAAATCTCAGCCGAGAAGCTCCGCCCCACACGACGACATCACCGTGCGCCAGGGGCACGCGCACGGTGCCGTCGTTGCGCTTCACCCCGCCGAACAGGAACACCGCCGGCAGGCCGAGTGACAGCGAGACGATCGGCTGCCCCAAGTCCTTCTCGTCGCGGTCCTGGTGCAGGCTCAACCGGGCGCCGGGCTCGTAGCGGTTGACCAGGCACGCATCCGGCTCGAAGCCGGGGAAGCCGGCCGTCGCGGCCGCTTCTCGCGCGAGGCCTTGCATGGCTGCCGGCATCGGCGGCCACGCGCGTCCGCTGTCCGGGTCGACAGGGTCGTAGCGGTAGCCGCTGCGGTCGCTGACCCAGCCCAGCTTGCCGCAGTTCGTCATCGCCACCGACATGCGCAGCCCGCCCGGCGTGACCAGGTGCCGCAGCGGCGCCGCCTCGATCACGCAGGCGATCTCGCGCCACAAGGCCTCGGCCGTCGCTGTCGCAAACCCGCGCAGCACCACCGCGCCATCCGCCAGCGGCTCGACGCGTCGGTCCATCGGCCGCCGGGGGCGGGTCGGCGAACAGGTCCATCGTTCCCGCCTGGCCAATGATGGCCATATTCAGGCCGCGTCGTGGAAGATCACGCCGAGCGTGTGCCGCCGTCCCGACCGCACGCGGCTGACGCCGTGGCGCAGGTTGACGCGGTAGACGCCGCGCGTGCCCTGCACCGGCCGGTGGTGCACCGCGATGACCGCCGCGTCGCCTTGCTGCAGCGGCAACACCATCGGCCGCGACTGCATGCGCGGCCGCTGCTCGGTCATCACGAACTCGCCGCCGTCGAAGTCGCGGCCCGGCGCGGACAGCAGCACGACGACCTGCAGCGGAAACACGTGCTCGCCGTACAGGTCCTGGTGCAGGCAGTTGTAGTCGTCGGGGCCGTACTGCAGCAGCAGCGGCGTCGGTCGTGTCTGCCCGGCCGCATGGCAGCGCGCGATGAACTCCGCGTGCCGGTCAGGGAAGCGCACCGGCAGCCCCATCGCCGCGTGCCAGCGGTTGGCCACCGGCGCCAGCGCGGGGTACAGCGCCGTGCGCAGCTGTTCGACCCGCGGCGGCAGCGGGTAGGCGAAGTAGCGGTACTCGCCGCGACCGAAGCCGTGCCGCGCCATCACGACGCGGCTGCGGAACAGCGTCGTCGTGCGGATACAGCGCCGCCAGGTCGCGGCAGTCCCGCGGCACCAGCAGTCCGGGAATGACGGCCGCGCCCTGCATGTCGAGGTCGGCATGCACCGAGGACCAGGCGATCGCCGCAATGCGCGCGTTCAGCGCCTGCATCTCGTCGTCGACGGCTGCATCGAGCGTGAGGCCCGCGTCTCGCGCGTTCATCGCTGCGCCTCGCGCACCAGCAGCGCGCGCTTGCGCTCGACGCCCCAGCGGTAGCCCGACAGCCCGCCGTCGCGGCGCACGACGCGGTGGCACGGGATCGCGACCGCGAGCGCGTTCGCGCCGCACGCCTGGGCGACGGCGCGCGTCGCGGCCGGGGCGCCGATGCGTCGCGCGACATCGGCATAGCTCGCGGTCTCGCCCGGCGGGATGGCCTGCAGCGCCTGCCACACGCGTTGCTGGAACGCCGTGCCGCGGATGTCGAGCGGCAGGTCCAGGCCGATGGCGGGCGCCTCGACGAAGCCGACGACGCGCGCCACCCACGCTTCGAACGTGGCATCGCCGCCGACCAGCCGGGCCTGCGGGAAGCGGTCCTGCAGGTCGCGCGTCAGGGCGTCCGGATCGTCGCCGAGCAGCGATCGCGCAGATGCCGACCTCGCTGCGCGCGACGAGGATCGCGCCCAGCGAACACTGCCCGACCGCGAAGCGCAGCTCGGTGTCGGCGCCGCCGGCGCGCCAGCGGGTCGGCGTCATGCCCAGCAGCTTCGGGGCATCGACATAGAAGCGGCCGCCGGAGTTGTAGCCCGCCTCGAAGATGGCCTCGGTGACGCTGCCACTGCGGGCCAGCGCATCCTGCACGCGGCGGCCGCGGTGTGCGGCCGCATAGGCCTTCGGCGTCAGCCCGGTGATGCGCTTGAACACGCGGTGCAGGTGGAAGGGGCTCCACTGCGCGTCGTCGGCCAGCTGCTCCAGGGTGGGCGTCTGTTCGTCGCTCTCCAGCCGGCGGCACAGCCGCGTGACGATGGCTGCCTGCTGCGCCGCGAGCGAGGGTTCGTCGGGCCTGCACCGCCGGCAGGCGCGGAAGCCGGCGCGTTCGGCGTCGGCCGGCGTGTCGTGGAAGGCGACGTTCTCCGGCCGCGCCGGGCGCGCGCCGCAGCTCGGTCGGCAATACACGCCCGTCGTGCGCACCGAGTAGACGAAGCTGCCGTCGGCCTGTGGATCGCGCGCGCGGACCGCGGCCCAGCGCGGGTCGGCTTCGGTGCCGGTCGCCAGGGCTCTGTGCGGGCGTGGCGCGGGTGCTGATGTTCATCTGTGCTCCAGTGTGTCCGATTCGATGGGGCACTGTAGGAGCAGGCTTGTTCGCGGGCACCCCGGGTCTTGCTCTCGAATTCGGTTCGGCGTGCGGCGTGCGGCGAGGCAGGCGGGACATGGGCGTACCGCGTTAGCCTTGCGCTTGCCGGCGCGCCGTCAGTCAAGGCGCGCGCCGCGGAGGATCGCCATGCTTCTGAAAGCTTCCTGCCACTGCCAGGCCGTGCGCTTCAGCGTCGAGTCGCGCGAGCCCGTGCCGTTCATGCGCTGCTATTGCTCGATCTGCCGCAAGACGGCCGGCACGGGCGGCTTCGCGATCAACCTCGGTGCCGATCACGCCACGTTGAAGGTCGACGGCATCGAGAACGTGTCGGTCTACCGCGCGACGATGCAGGACGGCCAGCCCAGCAGCGGCCATCGCCACTTCTGCAAGCTGTGCGGCACGGCGCTGTGGCTGTGGGATCCGACCTGGCCCGAGCTCGTGCACCCGCACGCCGGCGCGATCGACACCCCGCTGCCCGTGCCGCCGTCGGTGACGCACATGATGCTGGGCTCCAAGCCCGACTGGGTCGAGGCGCACGTGAAGCCCGGCGACGAGCCGTTCGATGCCTATCCGCAGGAGTCCTTGGCGGAGTGGCATCGGCGACATGGCGTCAGCGGCTAGTGTAGTGTTGCGTTCTGTTTGGAACTTAAGCGCGAATTCGCCCGAATTACCTTCTGCAGGATGTCGGCGGCGCTTTTCGTCCATATGAAGGGTTTGGGCTTGGCGTTGTGGTGGGCGACGTACGCATCAATGGCGGCGGTCAACTCGGGCACGCTGGTAAACACGCCTCGGCGCAGCCGATTGACGGTGATGTCGCGGAAGAATCGCTCCACCATGTTCAGCCAAGAGGCCGAGGTCGGCGTGAAGTGCATGTTGAAGCGCGGGTGCTTCTTCAGCCAGTCCTGCACAACCGGATGCTTGTGGGTGGCGTAGTTGTCGGCGACCAGGTGCAGCGTTTTGTCTTTGGGTGTTTCGCGGTCGATCTTGCGCAGGAACTTCAACCACTCGGCATGAGGGTGGCGCTGCTGGCACTGGCCGATGACTTGGCCGTCGAGGACATTGAGCGCAGCAAACAGCGTGGTCGTGCCGTTGCGCTTGTAGTCGTGCGTCATTGTCTGCGCGCGCCCCTTCTTCAGCGGCAGGCCAGGCTGCGTGCGGTCCAGCGCCTGTACCTGGCTCTTCTCGTCGCAGCACAGCACCAGCGCGTGCTCGGGTGGGGACATGTACAGACCCACGATGTCTTCGAGCTTGTCGACGAACTTCGGGTCGCGCGAGATCTTGAAGCCGCGCACCAAGTGCGGCTTCAAGCCGTTGGCCTGCCAGTGCCGCATCACGGTGCTGGGGCTGACCTGCAGCACCGCGGCCATCTTGCGTGTGCTCCAGTGCGTGGCCGCCTCGGGCGTGCTCTGCGTGGTCAGCGCCACCAGCTTGGCAACGTCCACCTTGACTGGCGGCGCGCCGCGCGGCAGGTCCCGCTCAATGCCTTGCACCCCGCACTCCAAGTAGCGTTCGCGCCAGCGCGCCACCTGCACCCGTCCGATGCCAAGCTGCTGGGCGATGTCCTTGTTCTGCAGGCCCTGCGCGGCCAGCAGCACGATCTGCGCGCGCTGCGCCAGCCTGACGCTGGTGCGCTTGGAGCGCGCCAGCTTCGCCAACTCGCCTTCCTGCTCATCCGTCAGCTCTATCGCCGGGGCAACTCGCAATTGCTCGCTCCAATGCAAACCGAAGTAGCGCATTGGAAACAGGGAACACACGTAAGTTCCTTCAAGAATCAAACACTACACTAGCTGACCTGGGCGGGGCCGACGGTCCAGCCGTGGCTTCAGGCCTCTGCGGCGTCGCCTCGCTCGAGCTCCCGAGCGGCTGCAAGCAATCCGCCCAGCACTTTGTCGGCGACCACTTGCGAGAAGCCGGCAGGCAACGTGGTCGCGACTTCGTCGACCACGGCCGGCGTGCGCTCGACGAGCTCGCGCAACAGGGGCTCGGCGGACGCCCCGTAGCCCACCTTGCGGGCCGTGCTGTTGAAGTGCCGGCGCCGGATGGCGTGAAAGTGGTAATGGCGGTTCCTGCCGATCAGCGCCATGGCCAGCTTGAGGTCGCGTGCCGCCCACTGGTTCGGCCCGTCACCGATGACAGGGTAGGCCGACATCACGTCGTACAGCGGTGTGAGGCGGAAGCGGCCGGCCTGTCCCGCAAGCAACTGGATGCTGAAGTTCTTGGCGTGTCCGTCCGGTGCGCGCAGCAGCCAGAAGATCACCTGCGAGGCCATCAACGTGCGCAGGTCCTGCTCGGCGGCCACGGACTGCTGCGCCAGGTTGAACAGCTGCACCAGGCCCGGACCGCCTTCGTTCTCGTACTTGACCAGCGGCGATGTGCCGGTGGCCTGGCAGAAGTCTTCCTGCATCAGCCGCAGCAGCCGCGTGCCGTCGCGCGACACCGTGCGGTCGAAGCGTTCGACCACCAGCACGCGCTGCGCGCCGATGCGCGCGATGTCCGCGCGCGCGGTCGGCAGGCCGTAGGCTGCCAGCAGCCGCAGGCACAGCCACTCGTTGTCGACCGACGTGCTGAAGTCGGCCCTGCGGCCGCCCACCAGGCCCAGTGGCAGCTTGAAGATGTGCGTGGTCGGCGTGGCGCCGCGCGGTTTCAGCCACCGGTCGCCCCAGCGCAGAAAGGCATCCTTCTCCTGCGCGCCTGCCAGCGAGATCCGGAAGTCGTCGTCCGGATCGCGTGCGCCTTGAAACGTATCCGGGCTGACGACCTCGAGCAGATGGCGCTCGATCGCTTCTTCATCGAGCTCGACACCTTCGACATGCTGATGGCCGGCCGGCTCCTGGCCCTCGGGCAGCAACTGCAGCGCGCCGACGCAGTCGCGCCCGATGGCAGCGAGCAGGTCGAAAGCCTCGAGCGAGCCGGTCTTGAAGCGCGCCGCGGTACGCCGGCGGATGGCGTCGCTGTCCGACAGCAACCCTTCGAAGTAGTTGGCGACCGCGTCGCCCTTCAGCGGCTCGTTGTTGAAGTTGAAGGGCAGCGACAGGGACAGCGGCCGGCCCGTGGCCGAAATCCGCCAGGCAGGGTCGTACTGCAGTTCCATGTCGCCGCGCGCAGGGGAGGTCCAGCGGCCCACGCGTTCACCGTTGGCCCACAGGGCGAGGGTCTGGCTGTGCGATCGGCGCGCCAACTCACCACTCCGCAGGCGCTGGTGATGGGGAGGCCTCGCGCTCGGCGAGGTGCAGCTGCAGTCCCACGGCCGCGCACCAGCCGAGCAACTGCTTGAAGCTCAGCTCGTCCGGGTGCAACTCCAGGTGCGACACCCGGTTCTGGCTGAGCCCCAGCCGTCCTGCCACCTGAGCCTGGGTCAGCTTGCGCTGCTTTCGGGCCGCTTTGAGCAAATGCCCCAGTTGCGGGGCGGTCACGAGAGGTTGAGCGCTTGGATGGTTCATTCGCGTATCTGAATCTCAGATGAACAGAATTTATCTGTTATTCAGATTCAAGGCAAGTATCTGTTTTTCAGCTAAAGGATCGCTGTAGAACGACAAAGGCAACTGGCCCAACCCGGTGACGGGAGCCTGCGCTTTGGCGGCGGGCAATCTTTGCCGCTGCGCAGCTGATCAAGATAGTCCGCCCAGGTCTGCAGCATCTCGCGCCGCTGCTCGACGAACTCGGTCCGGTTGTAGGCACGGCCCAGGCTGTCGCGCACGGTGTGCGCCAGCTGCGCCTCGATCACGTCGGGGCTGAAGCCGAGCCGCTCGTGCAGCATCGTCCGCGCCGTGGCCCGAAAGCCGTGGCCGATCACCTCGTCGGCCGGGAAACCCATCCTTCCCAGCGCTGCGTTGACCGTGTTCACGCTCGTCGCGCGAGAATCGGTTCAGGTCGGGAGGCTTGCATGACATCTCCCGAGGGGCCTGCAGCCTATCTACGCGCTGTTGACCCGCTTCTCCGCGACGATTTTGGCCATTCTTCGTGGGACTGACGCCGCCGCGCCGGCTCCTGTTGGTTCCGCTATGAAGCCGAAGGGGAACGCGCGCGGTCGGCGGGCGTGGTTTGCAACGTCGACACAAGTGCGGCGCTCAGCAGCACCAGAGGCAGGCCGAGCGCGTAGGTCCAGCGGATGCCCCAATGCTCGGCGACGATGCCCAGCAGCGGCGGCGCGAGCATGAAGCTGACGAAGGAGATCTGCGCCAGCGCGGCCACGTTGGTGGACGCCGGGCGGTCCGTGCGCTGCGCCGCCGCGGACATTGCCAGCGGAAACACCACGCTCGTGCCGATGCCGATCAGCGCGAAGCCGGTCAGCGCCAGCGGCGCCACCGGCGCCATGCTAACGAGTAGTGTGCCCAGGCCCAGTACCCCGAGCAGCGTGCGCGCGATGGCGCGCGGACTGTGTCGCTCGACGTAGCGGTCGGCCGCATAGCGTGTGCAACCTTGCGCGAGTGCGACGCAGGTGACGGCCAGCGCGCCGAAGAATGGCGCCGCGCCGAAGGCGTCGCGCATGTAGATGGCCGACCAGTCGATGCCCGCGCCTTCGAGCACCAGCCCGGACAGCGAGAACAGCACCAGACCCATGATCGCCGTCGTCGGCCTGGCGAAGCGGTGCGCCGCCTCCTCGCTGCCACCACTGCGCTGCGGCGCATCGTCGAAACGGCCGAGCAGCAGCAGCGCGAGCAGCGCGGTCAACGGCACCACGGCCGCCAGGTGCCATTGGGGTGGAACCGCCAGCCGCGCGGCCGCCGCGCCGAGCAGCCCGGCGCCGAAGAAGCCGAAGCTCCAAAACGCGTGCGCCCGATTCATGATGCGCCTGCTGCCCTGGTGCTCGACCCGGTCGGCCTCGAGGTTGACGACGAGCTCGATGGCACCGATGCACAACCCGGCCGGCAGCAGGCACAGGAACAGCGCGAGCGGTCCGCGCGCATGCGCGGCCAGCGCGTAGAACACCGGCAGCAGCGGTATCAGCACGAGCAGCGTGCGGCGGTGCCCGATGCGTTCGATCGGGCGCCCGGCGAAGCTCAGCGAGACAAGCGTTCCGCTGGCCGCGCCGATGAGGCCGAGGCCGAGCTCACCCTCGGTGACACCCATCGAGCGCTGCAGCTCCGCCAGACGCGGAAAGAAGCCGCCGAAGGAGAAGGCGTACAGGAAGAACGCCGCGAACACCTGACGGTGCGCGGGCAGGCGCAGACCGAAGCGGCGAGGATCGATCAGGCTCATGGGTTCGTGGGCATCTGCGGCGGTGGCGAGAACTGCCTCCCCACAGTACAACGCTCCTCCCTAGCCAGATGGCTAAATCTGGGCGGCCGCCGTTGGGCGCAGGCCGAGCGGCGGCCCACCCACTTCTAGTGTAGTGTTTGATTCTTGAAGGAACTTACGTGTGTTCCCTGTTTCCAATGCGCTACTTCGGTTTGCATTGGAGCGAGCAATTGCGAGTTGCCCCGGCGATAGAGCTGACGGATGAGCAGGAAGGCGAGTTGGCGAAGCTGGCGCGCTCCAAGCGCACCAGCGTCAGGCTGGCGCAGCGCGCGCAGATTGTGCTGCTGGCCGCGCAGGGCCTGCAGAACAAGGACATCGCCCAGCAGCTTGGCATCGGACGGGTGCAGGTGGCGCGCTGGCGCGAACGCTACTTGGAGTGCGGGGTGCAAGGCATTGAGCGGGACCTGCCGCGCGGCGCGCCGCCAGTCAAGGTGGACGTTGCCAAGCTGGTGGCGCTGACCACGCAGAGCACGCCCGAGGCGGCCACGCACTGGAGCACACGCAAGATGGCCGCGGTGCTGCAGGTCAGCCCCAGCACCGTGATGCGGCACTGGCAGGCCAACGGCTTGAAGCCGCACTTGGTGCGCGGCTTCAAGATCTCGCGCGACCCGAAGTTCGTCGACAAGCTCGAAGACATCGTGGGTCTGTACATGTCCCCACCCGAGCACGCGCTGGTGCTGTGCTGCGACGAGAAGAGCCAGGTACAGGCGCTGGACCGCACGCAGCCTGGCCTGCCGCTGAAGAAGGGGCGCGCGCAGACAATGACGCACGACTACAAGCGCAACGGCACGACCACGCTGTTTGCTGCGCTCAATGTCCTCGACGGCCAAGTCATCGGCCAGTGCCAGCAGCGCCACACTCATGCCGAGTGGTTGAAGTTCCTGCGCAAGATCGACCGCGAAACACCCAAAGACAAAACGCTGCACCTGGTCGCCGACAACTACGCCACCCACAAGCATCCGGTTGTGCAGGACTGGCTGAAGAAGCACCCGCGCTTCAACATGCACTTCACGCCGACCTCGGCCTCTTGGCTGAACATGGTGGAGCGATTCTTCCGCGACATCACCGTCAATCGGCTGCGCCGAGGCGTGTTTACCAGCGTGCCCGAGTTGACCGCCGCCATTGATGCGTACGTCGCCCACCACAACGCCAAGCCCAAACCCTTCATATGGACGAAAAGCGCCGCCGACATCCTGCAGAAGGTAATTCGGGCGAATTCGCGCTTAAGTTCCAAACAGAACGCAACACTACGCTAGCCCTGCAGCCGAAAGCCTTCGCCCACCAGCATTTCGAACTCGCGCCAGCTGATGCCACCGAGCGCGTCGGCGGCCTTGTTTTGCGTCGCGTTGGCAACGAGGCTTTGACGCTCTTTGCGGCGCCACGCAGACATGCCAGCGCCGGCGAGGAAGATGACCGGGGCGAGGTACTGGCTCCCAGTGGCCAGGCCCTTCAACACCGCTTCGGTTGGCAGGCCGCCAGCCGAGATCGCCAGGGGTTGAGCCGCGACGCGATGCAGGAGCACGTAGCTCAACAGTGCCAGCAAGACGTCAGCCCACCAAGGCAGCATCGCCACCAAGTCCATCAACTCCTCTGCGGGAGCCTTCCAGGCCACGGGACGATGGCCCAGCGACTTGAAGGTGCGCAGGCCGCGCCCAGGACCGCATCCAAAATCCAGCAGATCGAAGGGCGGTGTGGCCTGGATGTGGTCGAGCAACGCTTTGATGTTCTGGCTGACGTCGTGGTCGCGCGTGCCTTCCCAGTAGTCAGTGGCGCGCTGGTCGTAGTGCGCCAGCGTGCGCTCTGCAATGCGCCGCAAATCGTCAGGGCTCAGGGTCATGCCTCAATACCTCACGGCAGCGCATCGCATCACACCTTTTGCGCACCGAGTGCGCGCGCCAGCGCCCGATCGAATGTAGTCCGTTTCGCGGCGCGCCGCGGTGGTTTGGACTATCAGGTGCTGCTGACGCGGCTACTTCTTTGTCAACAGCAGCTGTCCCGACTTCTGCAGCCTGTCCTTGAGTTTGTTTGCGAGCACGCCCAGCACACCGGGCAATTCGATCTCCATCGTCACCACGGTGTCGAGCACGGTGATGACGCCACTGACGGTCTGTCCCAGCGCTGCGGCGCTGAAGGTCAGCTGGTCGCCGTCCCACCGTTCGCTGCTCGCGCCGGTCTTGCCGGGCAGAAGGTTGACGAGCTTCGCGAAGCCGGTCTCGATGCGGCGATGCGCCTCGACGCGGCCGAGCTGGTGAGGGATGGTGACGGTGATAGGTGCTGCCATGCGCCGAAGGGTGCAGCGAAGCGCAGTGCAACGCAAGCTATGAACTCCTCTCACGACGTAGGACGAATTCCCCCTTAGCCGAGGCGGCGTGGCTTTTCAGCCCTGTCGCCACAGATCGTTGTGGCGCACCCCGCGTCCGGGTGCAGTGTCGCACCGCCGCTCAGGCCTTCACTTCGACCACCTGTTCGAAGCCGCCAAAGATCATGCGCTTGCCGTCGAAGGGCATAGGCGGATTGCCGGGTGTGGACGGGTCCATGCGCGGGTCTTCCATCATCTTCTTCATGCCGGCGTCGCGGGTGGCCTTGTCAGGCCATTCGACCCACGCAAAGGCCACCGTTTCCTCGGCCGTCGCCTGGACTGCGCGGCGGAAATCGGTGACTTTGCCGTCGGGGACGTCGTCGCCCCAGCTCTCGATCACCCGGATCGCGCCCAGCTCGATGAAAAGCGAGTCGAAATGACGCGCGTGCTCGATGAACTTCTGCTTGTTGGCGGTTGGAACCGCGATCACGAAACCATCAATGTAGGACACCCCTTGACTCCTTTAGGTTGACCGGTCGGCGCATCCGCCTGAGAGCGCCTCGTACTTTATCGACGAACGGAAGGAAGCCGATTCGACATGGACCACGTCGCGCAGCCACCCACTTGCTTCAGTGCCGGTAGTCTTCTTCGCGCTGGTGGCGAACCGCGCCCACGACGACGTTGTCGCCGACGATCTCGAAGAGAACGATGTAGCCCGTGCCGCCGAAGGGAACGATCAATTCGCGCGAGCGACCATTGCCCAGTTCTGCCCGACGGCATGAGTAGGGCGACCAAGACAGCACGCGCATGCCCTCGCGGATGGCGTCCAGTGCTCGTTGGGGTGTGGTCCAGTCCGGGGTCTCGCTCGCAAGCTCGCGCTCGATCGCGAAGTCCTCCAGACGCCGCAGGTCCGCTACCGCGTCTTGCAGCAGCGTGATCGTGTAGCTGGTCGTCACCGGCCTGCGCGCTGAGCAGCTTGGCGCTTCGCGTCATCGAGGCGAGCCTGCAGGTCGGCCATGACCTCGTCGACCGCCTGCCCGCCGCCTTCTTGCTTCCACCGCTCGATCGCCGCCTCGCCACGAGTGATGAACTCGGACTGCACGCGACGCCAAGCCGCGGCCGCGACGACCGCTTCCTCGATGAACTGGGTCAGCGACTCGCCTTCGCGCAAGACGGCCTCGACTTCTGCACGGACCTCGGGCTCGACGCGGATGGGCGGGAAGGTGGCGGAGCGCATGGTTGAAATGTATAGCAAACGTGCTACAAGAGACAAGAGCCGTGTGGGTCAGGGGGGTCCGCTGCAAGGTGCTGTGCTGCGGTTCGCGCACCTGTCGCTGGCGCTCACGCGCGCGCTCCTGACGCCGATAGGCGTCGCGCAGAAGCGGCGATTCGCGGCCGAAGCGAAGAATCTCATCACCCAGCGCCTTGTCATCGGGCCGATCGGAGTCCATCAACGCGCGCATGATGTGAGACCAGGCGTCGAAAGCCTCTCTGCGACTGTTGTAATGCGCGGTGCCGGACTTCACCGACGGCTTGTGCGTCAGCAGCCGGCCTTCATCCTTTGCCTTCACGCGCCACAGGTGTCGAACCGCCGGGTTTCGCCACGCGTGGCCTGCCGCGTTGCCTCGGCCTCAATGCCCCAGCCGCGCAGTTTTTCCGCGAACGTCTCGCGCCAACGATGCAGGTCAGCCTTGCGGGGATTCAAGCGCGAACCATCTCGGCCCGTCGCCCGCACGCTCAGATGCACGTGCGGGTTGGCCTGGTGGTTGTGCAGCACCATCACGTAGCGGTGGCCAGCCAGTTCGGTGGCGGCGAACTCCCGCGCGGCGCATTGCACGATCTTCGCGTCGGTGCCGCGCGGCATCGACAGCATGATGTTGAAAGCCTCGCGTCGATGCCCTTCCTCTGGGATCAGCGCGCCGCCGTGCCGCCATTGGTCGACCAGGTCCTTCAGCGATTCCTTGCCGTCGCGCAACACGCCTCGGTCGTCCTCGATAGACAGGTCGCCGTTCTTGCTGATGTAGCGCAAGTGCGCTGCGATCGCCGCCATGCCCCGGCCGCCGCCGGTCACCTTGACCATCATCTGCGGCGCTCGTCGTGTGACCGTGGCGACGATGCGCCCCGGATCACCGCCGCCTTGCGCCGCACCATCGTGTCCAGGCGCGTGGACGGCGTCAAGCAGCATGGCCGGTAAAACGACATTCATCTTGGCCGGTTGGACGGGGATGAATGTCGCTGTTTAGTGGGTCAAGTGGTTGCTGCTCCTAGGGCTGGTTGCCGTTGTCGCTGGATGATTGATGTTTGCGTTGAGCCTTGTCGTTGTCGCGCTGGAGTTTTTGTTCGCGTGCGGCGACTTTGCCGCGGTAGTAGCTCTCGACCTTGTGCAGCTCGAAGATCGTCGAGTGGTGCACCAGGCGATCGATGGCAGCCACGGTCATGCCGGCGTCGGGGAACACGTTGCTCCAGCCAGAGAACGGCTGGTTGGCCGTGATGAGGATGCTGCGTCGCTCGTAGCGCTCGGCGATCAACTCGAACAGCACGCTGGTCTCGGCCTGGTCCTTCCTGACATACGAGATGTCGTCCAGGATGAGCAGGTCGTAGCGGTCCAGCTTGGCCAGCGCCTGGGGCAGCTGCAGGCTCTGGCGGGCAGCCTGCAAGCGCTGCACCAACTCGCTCGTGCGCATGTACAGCACCCGGTACCCGGCGTCGATCAGCGCGTGGCCGATACCGCAACCGACATGGCTCTTGCCCACGCCGGGCGGGCCGAAGATCAGGACCGTGGCGCCCTTGTCGAGCCAGGCGCCGCCACCGG
Organism: uncultured beta proteobacterium; assembly: GCA_963837675.1. Taxonomy (GTDB): domain Bacteria; phylum Pseudomonadota; class Gammaproteobacteria; order Burkholderiales; family Burkholderiaceae_C; genus Rubrivivax. The sequence goes on from CAWIOH010000034.1 coordinate 25,087, forward strand.
CCAGCGCCATGACGTGGGCCTTGGACAGCATCGGCACCTCGGCGAAGTCGAAGCTCGCCAGCGTCTTGGTCGCATCGAGCTGCGACTCGGCACGATGGCGCTCGGTGCGGCGCCTGGCACGCTCGGCCACTTCGTGTTCCAGCAAGCCCCCCAGGAAGCGACCCGCTGGCCACCCCTCCTTGTCCGAGCGCTGTGCCAGTTCCGGCCACAGCCGAGCGATCGTGGGCAGGCGCAGCTCGGTGAGCATCAACGCGTTGCGCCCGGCGTCAACGGAGGTGGCGGTCATGCGACCACCTCTTCGAGCTCGTCGTCCTTGCTCGGCAGCAACGCGTCGTAGCGGCTGGCCGGCGGGATCTCCACCGTGACTGTCGGCACTGCAGCCTTGCGCGGTGCGAACTCTTCGCGCAGCCGCTTCACATCGGGCAGTTCACCGATGGCCAGCAACGTGTCGAGCCGCTGCGCCAGGACACCTTCGACGCCGTCGCGGGCGGCCATCTCCAGCAGTGCGACGATGGCCTGGCAGGCCTGTCGCTGCGTCAGCCTGGCATCGAGCTGCTCCCAGGTGCGGCGATACGCCTCGCGCGGGAACAGCGCGTCGCGGAACACCAGCCTCTTGAACGCCTGGGGCTTGCGCTTGAGCTCGTCGATGAAGTGCCGGTAGTCGATCACCCGAGCGCGCCCGCCGGTGGGCGAACGCGTGCCGCGCGCCAACGTCAGCACCAGGGCGCCGGAGAGGTAGCAATCGAGCCGGTCGCTGTACAGGCGCACCTTCAGGCGGTGGCCGATCAGGCGCGACGGGGCGCTGTACAGGATGGCGCGCACGGTGAACGTGCCGCAGCGCGTGACGCGCGCCTCTTCTTCGACGAAGTCGGTGGTGCGCCGCACGGGCAGGTCCTGCAGCTGCTCGCGCTCGATGCGGAAGGCCGCCGCGTTGCGCCGGTTGCGACGCATCACGACCTCGCGCACGAAGCCCTCGTAGGCCGCCCGGTCGTCGAAGTCGCGGTGCCCGCGCAGCAGCAACGCTTGCTCGATCGCCTCCTTGAGGTACCGGTGCGAGGACTCGACGCTGCCGTTCTCGTGGCTCACGCCGCGGTTGTTGCGCGTACCGGCCAGGCGATAGTGATCAAGCAGCGCCGTGTAGCGCACGGTGAAGTCCTGTTCCTCGGCCAGGTTCTTGAACGCCGCCGACAGGCTGTCGCTGCGGTGCTCGTGTGGGGCGCCGCCGGCTTGCCACAGGGCGTTCTGCAGCCCCTTGGACAGGGCCTCGAAGCTCTCGCCGCCCTCGACCACTTCGACATCTCCCAGCGCGAGAAGGCCAGCACGAAGTGGTACAGCATGTGCACGAACATGGCGCCGGCGATCGTGACGCACAACTTGCCCATGGCGGTGAAGTCCGACAGGCCGCGATGGCCCGGCGCATGCTCCTGGGGGAAGAACACTTCCTTGGACGGACCTTCCAGCGCGCGCCACCGGCGTACGTGACGCTGCAGGGTGCGCAGCATGCCGGCGGGGAAGCGGCCCGGGTGATCGTCCTGGAGCTTCCTCAGCAGCGTGACGGCCATCAGCTTGGGTGCGCCGCGCAACAGCGGCACGATCTCGGTGTCCCAGACATCGGTGAACGGATCGGCTCGGGAGCGCCAATAACGACGGGGATTCTGCGAGGGCAGCGTGACCGCGCCCTCGATGCGGCGCGCGCTGCGCTCGCTGATGCCCGCCTTGGCTGCGGCCAACTCCTGGGACTTCTTCTTGCGGATATTCATGTAGAGGTGAACCTGCTGATCGGTGATTCGGGTGCCTGGCACTGGTCCGACCTCTTCTTGAGACCTGAGCCCACCAGTCTGACCCCACCAATCCGGCGCCGCCGGTGGTTCGTCGTCTACGGCGGCTACGCCGCCTTCGACTCCTCACCACCGGCCATCATGTTTGTCGTTCGACCGGACAAGATGAGTGTCGCGCTCCAGGCGCGGCGTCGGCTGCGGCTTGACGATGCGGTTGGATGGGTAGACCAGGCGCTCGCCCCATTGCACGAGCACGCCGTCGACCGTCTGCCCGGTCGACATCAACGCCTCGCACCCGCCGAAGATTTACCGGAACGCGCCGAAGTCGCCTTGCTGGAATCGGCGAGGAAACGGCCGGCCAGTTCCAGGTGGCCATGCACATCGGCAGCAAGCGACGAAATCCGGGCGCTGTAGGGATCGAGTTGCTCTTGTGTGCCGACGCCAAGCAGCCGCATGAAGGCATTCAGGTCGGCGCAGATGATTGCCAGCTGGTCGGTCGAACGCACCAGCGCCGCCAGCGCCTCGCGCCTGTCAGGCGCAGTGCGAAGCGGCGTGCCATCGATGAGTCCGCCAGATAGCTGCCCTGCGACACGTCAGCCGCACGCGCACGCCTTGACAGCAGCAGCGCATGGGCGATCGGCATGCGAACGGTGACCTTGATCGTGCCGGGCTCGGGCGATCCGTAGGGCACCATTGGCTCCGACCCTTCAGATGCGTTGTGGGCAGCAGCGCCAAGCAGCGCGCGGCGTGCGAACGCCGCCACGGTCATCCCTTGCGCAGCCGCGCGTTGATGCACAAGCTGACCGGCGCCTCGCAGATCGACCGTGACGCGGTCTCGGCCATTGCCTGCCATCACATCGTTCCGGTCGCGATCGGACCGTCACGGGTCCAGAAGAACCTTCAGGGCGCCCACGCGGTCCCGCAACGCGGCAAGCTGATCGGCCGGCACGTCTTCGAACCCTGCGCCGCGCAGCCGCGAGCAGGTGGTCGCCAACTGTGTGCACAGCAGCTCGGCGCGTGCAGCGAGCGTGCCGGGGTCGGTGGGCTTCTTTGGCGCGCTGGGACGAGGCGATGCCGCTCGTGCCGGGCCACGCCGCCGCCGCGCCGGGCGAAGCAGGGCTGCTGCCGCTTCGCGCGTGATCGGCTTGTTTCCTTGCAGCAATTCGGCGACTGCGCCGGGCTGCTTCGCGTGCACCTTGCGCAGCTCATACAGCGTGCGTGGCGAGACGCAGCGCCCCGATTTCAGCGCCGCGTCCAGCGCGGGTGGCAGCTCCAGCAGCGCGAGATGATGTGCCACCGTCGTCAGGTCGACGCCAAGCCGCCCGGCAATGGCTGCATTGGTCTCGCCGAGGTCGACACGCGAGCGGATGAACCGCGCAAGGTCCAGGGGCGACAACCCGTGACGCTTCTGGTTCTCGGCGACCTGCGCGTAGGGATCAGCGGCGGCTTGGCGGACGATCACAGGCACCTGCGACAGCCCGGCGCGCGCCGCCGCCCGGAATCGTTTCGCACCGAAGTGGATGCGAAAGCGCCCGGTGGCATCCGCAGGCTGCACGACGATGGGTTGCAGGATGCCGTGCTGGCGGATGTCCTCGGTGAGTTCATTCAGTTCGGCCACCGGAAACTCGGTGCGCGGATTGGCGGGATCTTCGAGCAGCGCAGCCAACGGCAACAACAGCGGTTCGCCTGGCGGATGCACATCGGCACCGACGGGTCCAAGCGCCGACAAGTCCAGCCTGCTGCTTGCATCCGACGGGCTCGATGATCTCGACTGGGACTCCGGCTGCGGCGAAGCATCCAGCAACTCCAGCTGTTTGGCATTCATTCGATCCCAGAAGCTCATGACGGCACCCTTCTTCTGGACCTAGCGTCGAGTAACCGGGCGCGCGGCGCTCCACTGGGAAAAATCCGAGCTGCGCCAGCCGACCGCGCGCCGCCCCAGACGACACGGCGGTGGAAAGCGTCGTTCGGCCATGAGTCGATAGACCGTGGACCGGCCCAGGCCAGTGACGCGCATCACGTCGCCCAGACGGAGGAACGCCACCGGCATCACCAGCGGTGTCGCGCCGCTTGGCGCGCCTGGAATCGGTTCAGGTTGGGAGGCTTGCATGACATCTCCTGAGGAGCCTGCAGCCAATCTACGCACCGTTGACCCACTTTCGCGCGATGATTTTTGGCTCATTTTCAGCGCGTTGACGACGCGGTGATCTGTGCGGGTTCGTCTGGAGGCTCGCATGACATCTCCTGGGAAGCCTGCAGCCAATCTAAGTGCTCTCGACCCACATCCTCGTGATGATTTTTGGCCTGTTTTTCAGCGCGATGGCGCCGCGAGGATGTGCGCCGGCCCGGCTACGAAGGCGAACGCGAACGCGCGCCTGCGGATCGCGTGGATGACGTGTGTAGGGGACCTGTCCCGGCGTCGCGGCTGGGGGCAGGCGAAGGGAGCCTCCGGGCCATTCTTTCGCATTGTACCTCAAAAACTAGTTTTAAGGTACAATGAGTGATGCCTCGCAGCAAGGCCGCCAACCCGCTTTATGCCTCTTTCGAGGGGCCTGTCAGCACAATGTATGCAGAACTGGTCGAGCGCGCTCGGTCCCAGGAACAGTTGCTGCCCGGGACTCCGGGGTCGCTCGCCCTGCGCCAACGGCCTGGTTCGGGCTCGTACTGGTACCGGCGCTACTACGCTTTGCCCAAACTGCCTCAGGTCGAAGACTTCGTGTGCACGCAGGACGACGAAGCGGCGCACGAGGTCATGAGCCATCGCATCGAATCGGCTTCCTGGAGCCAGGAGCAGGTGCGCTTGCTCCGCGCCCTGGGCATGCAAGTCGCCGACAAGGACGCTGCCCTGGTGCTGGTCGAGATGCACAACCGCGGGCTGTTCGCTGCGGGCTTGGTGTTGGTCGGCACCCTGGCGCACATGGCTTGGCTCAACGAGTTCGGCGTGCTCGCAGTCGGCTCGCGCACCCAGGACATCGACTTGGCCCGCAGGCACGCCCTGAAGTTGGCGGCACCCGTGTCCTTCATGGAGGCCGCGCAAGCGACCAAGCTGGGTTTCTCTGCGGTCCCGCAAGGTCTGTCTCCTTCCGCGCCGTCAACCTCGGTCAAGCGACCTGGCCGGGAAGGTCTGCGGGTGGACATCCTGACGTCTGGCACGGAGTTGGGCCGGGTGGTCCATCTGCCGGAGCTTGATTGGCATGCCCAGTGTGTCCCTTACTTCGATTACCTGCTGACCTCGCCGCGACAGGTGGCGATGCTGGCCGGAGGGCACTGCGTGCCGGTCAATGCGCCGGCGCCGGAGCGCTTGGCATGGCACAAGCTGTATTCGAGCACCCGGCGCGCGAACGATACGGCCAAGGCCGCAAAAGACCTGCGGCAAGCCGCAACCCTGCTGGCCGTGCTGGTAGAGCGCGACAACTTCGGGCTTTCGACAAAGGCGGTGCCCAAAGAGGTGCTCGGTGCAGCCTGTCAACGGCTACCAGCACTCCGGAGTTTGCTTGCCCCCCATCCGCAGGCACTGGACGAGGTGGAGCGCGCCCTGCATCGATGAACTGTCCCAACGCACGGTGTGCGCCAGCTGCGCCTCGATCACATTGGGGCTGTAGCCCAGCCGCTGACTCAGCAGCGCCGGCAAACGCTCCCGGAGCTTGTCTGGAGCTGGTGGCTCGGTATAGGCACTTCAGGATCCATCCGTCGCGCCGTGTCCGTCGGTCGCGGCTACTTCGTAGTCGTGCATGGCCAACTGGCCTTGGGGATCGATCGGCGGCCAGCGGCCTTCTCTTGCTCGTTGCTCAAACCAACGGTGCATGGCTGCGTCGTCTACGGCGTACTCGCCGCGAGCCGACTTCCACACCAGCGCTGGGTTGCGTTCGCGCAGCGATTCGAGTGCCCGCTGCGCCATTTGCGGGGTCACACGGCCCGTCACCCGTTCGCGGTAGAAGCGCAGCGCCTCGCCGTCGTAAGGGCGAAAGCGCGGCCCTTGTTCGAGCAGGCGCCAAAGCACCGCTTGTTCCAGCGGACGCAGCGCCAGGTACTCGGACTCCATCTGCGCTTCATCGGCCTGTTGCCGCTCCTGCGCGGCCTGAAGCACCGCCTGCTCGAACCGAACCCCCTGCACATCTGACAGTGGGCTGAGGGCCTGGCCCAGTGCCTCCATGAAGAACTGCGGCCGATGGCCAAAGGTTTCGAAGGCGTGCAGCAGCGTGGCCACATCCACCGGCGCCAGCTCGGGCCGCTGCGCGGTGATGAGGCGCGAAACGTGTTCGATGAAGTCCTGCCCTAGCGGCGGCATGCGCGAGATCTGCGAACCATAGAAGGGCGCGCCGTTGGTGTTGACCAGCCGCAGCAACTTGTCGCGATCTGAGCCGGACATCACCAGCATCAGGTTGACTTCGCCCGGCCGGTTGAGTTGATCGCGGGCGGACTTCAGCGCCGGCATCGTGGCTTCGCCGGCCTCGCTGGTCAGCGCATGCTGCGCCTCGTCCACGATCAATGCCACCGGTGCTTTGGCGGCCTCGTGCAGTGCGCGAAGTGCGTCGGGCAGCGTCACACCGTCGATCTTGCCGATCTTGCTGAGGTCGATCCTCAGCGCGCCAGCGATCGTCACGCCCTCCAAGCCGGCAGCCTTTGCCGCGCGGCTCACCACGCCCAGGCGTGGCGCCAGCGTGCGGGCGACAGCGTCGGCGATCAAGGAGCCGGGGTCGCGCCGCGGGTCGGCCCACAGGTCCACATAGGCCACCACCGCGCCGGCCGCTTCCAGCGCCGGCTTCAGATCGGCCTGCAGAAAGGTGGACTTGCCGGTGCGGCGCGGAGCGGCAAGGAACAGGCCGTTGTGCGCGTCGCCGAAGACCGCTTGGCCGCGCAGCGCCGCGACAATTTCCCGGGCCAGGGCATCACGGGGGAAGTGGATCACCTTATCCTCAAGTATCTGAATACAAGTAATTTATCCAAATTCCGATAAAAGTCAATAACTGCCGCTGCAGCCAGGCCAAAAACGCCGGCCAGCCTCCACGTCAGCCACATCCCGAAGTAGGACACTTGTAGCCGGCTGTATGCTCACGACACGCCATCGCCTCGGGCTTGAGCGAAAACCTCGACGCCGCTACGGAAGGTGTTGTCTCTCTCCCTAAATCGCATTTCACCGGCCGGTCTGCTCTTGATTCTGTGACCGGCAAGTTGAGGGATGCGGTGGTGCAGTGAGGGACGTCCGCGGGTTTGGAGTTCGGGTCTTCTTGATCTCATAGTGGTCGAAGGCTGTGGGCATGTGGGCGAAGGCGCGGGCGGTGGGCAACGCGCGAGCGTTGTCCACGGGCCGCGGCCGTGGAGACGCTTTTGGAGCGACTGGTGGTGCTGAACGCCAAGCGCGCCACCGAGGAAGCCGCGGGAACCGTGCGCTGGCTGCGCCCCGAGTTCCAGCAGCGAGGCACTGTCGCCCAGGGCGTCATCGAAATCGCAGTGTCCGAAATACGGGCCGAGGCCACGGACGACGAGGCCGCAGCTATGCCGGTGCGCGCCGCGGTGCCCGTGGCCAGGCGCCCCTGGCCGGCCGGCCTTGCCGAGCAAATCAAGGCCGTGGCCGACGTGATGGCCGGCAGTAAGCGAGCGATGAGGCTGACCGACCTTAAGGCCGCTTCTCGGCCCGTGGACGCTGGCGCGAGCGGCTGCCGGTAATCCTCGACACGCTGGAAGCGCTGGGGCGTGTGCGGCGCGTCGAGGGCGACGCGGGGCTGTGGCAGGCCGGCTGAACTATTCACCGCCGCGGCGACAACGCGCCAGCACGTCCCGAAACCCCGTACCACTGGCTACATGGTGGCTACATGGAGCCCAGAAACAACAAAGCCCAACCGGGAAGGATGGGCTAAGTGGTTGATTTTGTTGGTGGCCTGGGGCGGAATCGAACCACCGACACGCGGATTTTCAATCCGCTGCTCTACCAACTGAGCTACCAGGCCAAGAGCCGGCGATTATAGCCAGCGCCCCTGGGCGGCCCGGCCCTACAGCGGGCCGCCGCGCTTGTTGCGCGTCAGGTCCACGCCCAACTGCTTGAGCTTGCGGTACAGGTGCGTGCGCTCCAGGCCGGTCTTGTCCGCCACGCGCGTCATCGAGCCGTTCTCGCGCGCCAGGTGGAACTCGAAGTAGCTCTTCTCGAAGGCGTCGCGCGCTTCGCGCAGCGGGCGGTCGAGGGTGAAGCTCTGCTCGGGTTGCGGGCCGGGGTCGGCGTGAGTCTCGACGCCCGCCAGGCCATGGCCCGCGTCGTGCCCATCGGCGGCGTGGTGCAGGTCCAGGCGCTGCCCGGCCACCGCGGCGGCGATGCGCTGCGCCGGTTTGGCCAAGGCCTGCTCCACCGCGCGCAGCAGCTTCTGCAGCGTGATCGGCTTCTCCAGGAATGCCATCGCGCCGTGCTTGGTGGCTTCGACGGCAGTGTCGATCGTGCCATGCCCGCTCATCATGATCACCGGCATGCTCAGCAGCGATGTCGCGCCCCATTCCTTCAGCAAGGTGATGCCGTCCACGTCGGGCATCCAGATGTCCAGCAGCACCAGGTCCGGGCGCATGCGCTCGCGCACGGCGCGGGCTTGCGCGGCGTTTTCGGCTAGCTCGACGGTGTGGCCTTCGTCGGTCAATATCTCGGACAGCAGGGCGCGGATGCCGAGCTCGTCGTCCACCACAAGAATGATTGCCATGAGCGTTCAGTGCACCTGCGTTGTTTCACCGTTGGCCGGTGCGGGGCCTTGCGGCTTGACATCCTGCGTCGGCGCTGCCGATGCAGGTGCCAGGCCCGGCGGGGGCATGAAAGACGAAAATGATAACGATACTCTCGCACCGGCCACGCTTTCGTGCGGCGCCTCACCGCGCATCAGGTTGGCGATGCGCACCGTGGCGCGGTGCTCGTCGGCGATCTTCTTCACCACCGCCAACCCCAGGCCCGTGCCTTTGCTCTTGGTCGTGATGTAGGGCTCGAAGGCCCGCTGCAGCACGTTGTCGGCAAAGCCGGGGCCGTTGTCGACGACGCTGAGGCGCACCGCGCGCAACTCGCCGCGCTCGCCCAGCGCGGCCGATGTGCTGACGCGCACCTGGGCATCGGGCTTTTCGGCCACCGCGTCCAGCGCGTTCTGCACCAGGTTGTGCACCACCTGGCGCAGTTGCGTGGCGTCGCCCATGATCGGCGGCAGCCCGTCGGCCAGCCGCGCCACCAGCTGTCCCTGGTCCTGCTTTTCGCCATACAGCGCCAGCACTTCCAGCACCAGGTCGTTCAACACCAGCGGCGTCAGCTGTGCCGCCGGCAACCGCGCGTAGTCGCGAAATTCGTTGACCAGCTGCTTCATCGATTGCGCCTGGCTGACGATGGTGGCCACCGAGCGCACCAGCAGGGCCTGATCGCTGCCTTCCAGTTTGTGCTGCAGCTTGTGCTGCAGCCGCTCGGCCGACAGCTGGATCGGCGTCAACGGGTTCTTGATCTCGTGCGCCAGGCGCCGGGCCACCTCGCTCCACGCCGCCGAGCGCTGCGCCGAGACCACTTCGGTGATGTCGTCGAAGACCATCAGTCGAGCGTCATTGGGCAGGCTCGCGCCGCGCACCAGCAGCATCTGCGTGTCGCGTTGGCCGGGACGCAGCTCGAAGGCCTCTTGCCAGTGGTCGCGCTCGCCATCTTCGGGGCTGGTGGCGTGCAGTTCGAAGCGCTGCCACACGCTGCTGGCAAATTCGCCCAGCTCGGGCACGTCCTGCAGGCGCCGGCCGCGATACACCGACAGCGGCAGGCGCAGGATGCGCGTGGCCCCCGGGTTGACGGTGTCGATGCGGCCCTCACGGTCGAACACCACCACGCCGGCGGTGAGGTTGTCGAGGATGGTCTGCAGCCGGGTGCGCGCGCCTTCGAGCTGCGTCACGCCGCGCTGCACCGCCTCGCGTGCGTCGGACAGTTGCGCCGTCATGTCGGCGAAGGACCGCGTCAAGCCGCCGAGTTCGTCGCGCGAGGCGAACACTGGCCGGCTGCTCAGGTCGCCGGCCGCCACGCGGCGCACGCCGTCGGCTAGCAGCAGCAGCGGGCGTACCAGCTGATTGCCCAGCAGCGCGGCCAGCAGCACCGCGCCGAATACCGACAGCACCAGCGCCAGCGTCAGCGTGCCGATGTACATGCGGCGCAGGCCGTTGCGCGCCAGCGCGCGCTGCTGGTATTCGCTGTAGGCGTTTTGCACCGCCAGCGCGTTTTGTGCCAGCGCCCGCGGCACCGCGCGCACGGCCAGCAGATAGCGCGGCTCGCTGGGTTGCAGCGCGATCTGCATGTCGGGCAACGGTGCCAGCGCCCGCACCCGGGCATTGAACGGACCCTTGCCGCCCGGCAGTTCCTCGTCCAGCCCTTCGAGCTGGCTGAAGACACCCTGGCTGCGCGCCTGGCGGAAGGCTGCGGCACCGGGCCGGTCGGGGCTCATGGCGGTGCCGCTGCCGGCGGTGCTGACCAACAACTGGCCGTTGGCGCCGAGCAGGGCCAGTTCGCTCAGGTTGAGCTGCTCGCGCAGGCGCTCCAGCGTCAACGGCGTGACCGGCGTGGCCAGCTCGCCCAGCCGCTGCGCCGCTTGCCGCGTATCGCTGCCCAGGTCCACCACCAGCGATTCCAGCCCGCCCTTGCCCAGCGCCAGGCCGGCATCGAGCGCGGTGGCGACCTTGACGTCGAACCAGATCTCGATGCTGCGCGAAACGAACTGGTAGGACACGGTGTAGATCACCAGCCCCGGCAGCAGCCCGACCAGCGCGAAGATGCCGGCCAGCTTGGTCAACAGTTGCGTGCCGAACCTGCCACGCCGCTGGCGCAGCGCCAGCTTGATCAGCGCCACGGCGATGACGATGAGCAGCAGCGTGCCCACCGCCACGTTCAGCCAGAACAGCCAGACGAAGTTGCGCTCGTAGAAACCCGCGGTCTCGCTGGTCAGCGAGATGACGAAAGCCAGCACCAGCGCGGCGCCGACCACGGCCGTGGCGACGACGATCCAGACCCAGCGGGCGTTGCGGTTCACGGCGGGCGCGGCCTCATTCCAGCGGCAGAGTGCGCTCGACGCCGAGCACCCAGTCGGCCTGACCGCCCAGGCCGATCTGCATCGGGCTGGGCAGCTGCGAAATGTCCAGCCGGTAGCTGAAATCGAGGTAGTGGCGCGAATCGGGGTCCAGTTGCGCCAGTTCGACCAGTTTCCAGCGCGCGCTGCGCGAGGCCGCCGCCAGCGCCTCTTCCAGCGTGGCATAACTCTGATTGAAGCCGCCGAAGCCCAGGCGCCAGTTGGAGGTCAAGGGCTGGTAGGCCACCCGCCAGCTGCGCTGAACCCGTGCCAGGCGCTCGTCGCGCCAGTACCAGCGGCTGCGGTAGATCGCGGCCTGGGCCACGAAGTACACCGGCACGCCGCGCTGCAAGGCGTCTTCGACGCTCTTGGGCAAGGTCACGCGCACCTCGAAATCCAGCGCCAACTCGCCGTCCAGACGCTGCAGGTTGAGCGTCGCCAGTTCGATGCCGGGCTCGCCCGCGTGCGCCGAGGCCCCCGCCGCCAACAGCAGTGTCAGCGCCAGCACGCGCAGCAGGCTTCGGCGGACCGGCACGAAGGGCATGGAAGGGTAGGGGGCAGGGGTGCTTCAGGTCTTGCGGATCAGGGCGTAGATAGAAGCCGTCGTGCAGCCAACGCGCGGCATCGCCCTGTTGGCCATTGTCGGGCACGGTCAGCAAGTGGCCTGGAGAGGCCGGGTCCAGGCGTGGCGTCGCTGCCGGCATGGCGTTGCAAAAACGCGTCGATCTGCTCCTGGCCCTCGCAGCGGAAGACCGAGCAGGTGGCATACAGCAGGCGGCCGCCGGGGGCCAGCAGCGGCCACAAGCGCCTCCAGCAGCTCGCGCCTGCAATGCGCGCCAGCGCGTCGAGATGTCGTCGCACGGCGCAGCCAGCGGACGTCGGGGTGGCGGCGCACGATGCCCGAGGCGCTGCAGGGTGCATCCAGCAGGATCGCGTCGAAGGGCCGGCCGTCCCACCAGGCGGCCGGCTGGCGGGCGTCGCCGGCCTTCAGTTCGGCTTGCAGTTGCAGCCGCTGCAGGGTGTCGTGCACGCGGCGTAGCCGCAGCGGTTCGCTGTCCAGCGCCAGCAGCTCGAGATCGGCCAGCTCCAGCAGGTGCGCGCGTCTTGCCGCCCGGCGCGGCGCAGGCGTCGAGCACCCGCGCGCCCGGCGGCAGGCCGTGCTGCAGCAGCAGCCCGCCGCGCGCTGGGCGGCGCATCCTGCACCGAGACCTCGCCCTCGGCGAAGCCGGGCAGGTCGTGCACCGGGCACGGCCGGTCCAGCACGCACGCCTGGCCGCCGAGGGCCGGGTCGTCCGAGCAGACGGGCCGCATGGCCCGGCGCGGCCAGCCGCTGCACATAGTCGGCGCCGCTGCCGCGGCGCGCGTTGACGCGCAGCGTCATCGGCGGGCGTTGGTTGGCCGCGGCCAGCAGCGCCGGCCATTGCGTCGGCCAGTCGCGCGCGCAGCGCGCTCGATCCACCACAGCGGGTGGTTCCAGGCGCCGACCGGCGTGATGGCTGCAGCGGCGCCGACCAGCGCGTCGCGCTCGCGCAGGAAGCGGCGCAGCACCGCGTTGACGAAGCCGCCGCCGCCGGCGTGCGCCGGCGCGCCGCGGCCACCGCCTGGTCGACCAGCGTGTGCTCGGCGTAGGGCGGCGCGTCGTCGGGCCACAGCAGCGCCAGCGCGGTGACGCAGCAGCGCCTCGACGTGCGGCGGCGGCGCCTTCGGCGCCAGCAGCGCGCGCGCCTCGCCGGCGCTGCCGAGCCGGCGCAAGGCGTGGAAGTCAGCGCCTGCACGCCGGGGCGCACGTCGGCCGGGCAGCGCGCCAGCACGTCGGTCAGCGAGCGGCCGCCGCGCACCGCCTGCACGCGCGTCGGCGGTGTGCTCGAGCAGTCGCGACAGCGGCGGCGAGGCGCGGGAGCGTGGCATCGGCGGCAGTCTAGGGTGCAGTCGACCCGCTGCCGTGCAGCCGCCGCGCGAGCCGGCGCACAATGCGCGCCTTCCCGAGACGCCGTCGCCACCGCATGTCCACGAACCGAACCAGCACCGGCCGCCAAACGCCGCACGTGCATCTTCCGCAGCGAGGAGGAACTGGCCGCGCTGCCGGCGTCCGAGCGCATCCGCTACCGGCTGGTCGCCGCCGACCGCCGCTACCACGCCAACGACAACATCGCCGCCTTCATCCGCGACGGCGAGCTGGCCGAGCTGAAGGCCGAGGTGCAGGCCAAGATGCAGGAGGTGCTGCGCGCGCTGGTGATCGACACCGAGAGCGACCACAACACGCAACGAGACCGCCAAGCGCGTGGCCAAGATGTATCGTCGACGAGGTGTTCCGCGGCCGCTACGTGCCGATGCCCGCGGTGACCGAGTTTCCCAACGCCGAGCGGCTGAACGAGCTGATGATCGTCGGCCCGATCACCGTGCGCAGCGCCTGCAGCCACCACCTGTGCCCGATCTTCGGCAAGGTCTGGATCGGCCTGCTGCCGAACGAGCACAGCAACCTGATCGGCCTGTCGCAAATACGCGCGCATCGCCGACTGGATCATGAGCCGGCCGCAGATCCAGGAAGAGGCGGTGACGATGCTGGCCAACGAACTGCAGCGAGCGCGTGCGCCCCGACGGCCTGGCCATCGTGATGGAGGCCGACCACTTCTGCATGCACTGGCGCGGCGTCAAGGACACCGAGACGGCGATGGTCAACAGCGTCATGCGCGGCGCGTTCCTGAAGGACGCCAATCTGCGGCGCGAATTCCTGTCGCTGCTGCCGCGCAAGACCAGGAACTGAACCGGGGAGCTCGCAGATGCTCGTGCGACTCATGTATGCCAGCCGCGCCGTGCGGCGGTCGACCAGCGACGAGCTGGTCGCGCATCCTGCGCAAGTCCAAGGCCAACAACCCGGCGCTGGGCATCACCGGCGTGCTGTGCTTCAGCGAAGGCATCTTCCTGCAGGTGCTGGAAGGCGGGCGCAGCGCAGTCAACCGGCTCTACAACCGCATCGCCGCCGACCCGCGCCACACCGACGTCGAGCTGCTCGCTACGAGGAGATCGGCGAGCGCCGCTTCGCCGGCTGGTCGATGGGGCAGGTCAATATGGCGCGGCTGAACCCGGCGCTGCTGCTGAAGTATTCGGAGACGGCCGACGCTGGACCCGTTCGCGGTGTCGGGCGAGGTGTCGATGGCGCTGTTCGACGAACTGATGGCCACGGCGTCGGTCGTCGGCCAGGCTTGGCCCAAGTTTGTCATTTGGCCCTACGACCCTCAATAAAATCATTGGCTTAGCGCGATTTTGCAGCGCGTATGGCACTACTTTTATGTAGTGAGGCGCAGCGCTGGGTCGGTCGACCGGAGCGCTTCAGACGAACACGCGATGGGTGCCGCCGGGATTGGGCGATAGGCCCAGGATCGCTTTGAGCTTTTGGTGCTGCGGCTCGGGCCGGGTGGCCTTGCGCACATGCACGGCGCGGCCATCGCGGCGTTGCAGCGAGGCCGTCACGCGGCGCTGCGTGCCGAGCGTCTCGCGCAGGGTTTCCCAACTGTCGTCGATGCCGTCGGCCTTGAGTTGCAGGCGCAGCGTGTGCACAAAGTGATAGGCCAGCACGGTGATGAACAGATGCCCTTCGACCCGGCGGTCGATCTGGTGGAACACGGGCCGCAAGCCCAGGTCGGTCTTCAGCGAGCGGAACACCGACTCCAGGTTGGTCAACATCGTGTAGGTGCGCCACAGCGTGGCGTTGTCCAACTCCACGAGCGTCGTGCGCAGGCAGTACACGCCCGGATGCGCAGCCGCGCTGCCGGGCTTGATGCGTTTGGTCCAGGTGATGGCGCGCACCTGCGTGCCGCTGTCGTCCTTGCTCACCTCGACCTGATAGTGCTGCGCCGCACGCGAGTAGCGTTGCTTGGCGCGTCCCAGCCGCTCCATGATCTTGGCCAGATCCTTGGTGCCGCGAGGTTTGCTCAGTCCCGCTTGCAGCTTGAGCAGCACGGCCTCGAAGCCGGCGGTCTTGGCCGCATCGATGGCGCGGTCCTTTTGCTCGCGCGCCGGCGAGTGGCAGTACAGCAGCGCGTGGCCCTGCTCGTCGAGCACGCGCTGGATCTTGATCGTCGCCTGGCCGGCCGACTGCGTGGAAGTGGCCAGCGCCGGATCGAACTGGCGCTCGCGCAGCTTGGACACCACCACGTAGTGGTAGCCCTGGGCCCGCAGCCAGCTCAGGTTGGCTTCGGTGGCAATGCCCGCGTCCATCACCACCGTGGCGCCGCTGGGTGCGCCCAGGCCCGTGAGCATGTCGCGCATCGTCGCGGGCTCGCTGGCATTGCCGGCGAACACCCGGCTGCGCCGCGGGAAGCCACTGCCGTCCAGCGCCATGGCCAAGGTCACCAGCGGGCAGTCGCTGCGCTTTTCCTTGCTGTGCCCGCGCTTGGCCTTGCTCACGCCCGCGGCGATGCCCTCGAAGTAGGTGTTCGTCAGGTCGTACAGGGTGATGGTCGGTCCGAAGCCCAGGATCGACTGCGCCTGCGCGAACAAGTGATCCTGCAAGGCCTCGCGGTGCTGGTACAACGCGTCCGAGGCGCGGTACAGGCGGTTCAGATCCATCGACTCGAAGTCAAAGCCCAGCAGCTCGCCCAGGGCCGAACGTTGTTGCAGCCACGCGTGCGTGGCCAACTCACTGCCCGGCTTGGCCATGCGGCCAACGATGTTGCCTATGGCCGCGGCAATCTGTGGGCGGTTCAGGCCGAGCTCGGCCAGCTTGTCCTCCAAGCCGTATTGGCGCATCGCCGACAGCGCCGCGTGCTCCACGCCCACGCTGCGCGGGCGCACCAGATCCAGCGAATCGAGATCGACCTCCTGGTATCGGCCGGGCTCGTCCGAGCCCGTCTTGGCCGCTTCAGCCGCGGCGACGGCCGCAGCCGAGGGCCTCAATGCAATCAGCTGCGCCGCATAACGCTGCGCCAGCGCCTGGCCCGTCTCGGAAAGCGTCGCATCCCACAAGGGCTGCTGTCCGCGCAACAACTCATCGATGTGCCTGGCCAGAGCGGGCCACTGCTGCTGGGGCAGATCGAAGTGGCTGCCCAGGTTGAGCAACGTGGTCTGCATGACGGCGTTGCCGACCCGGGAGCTCTCGACCAGGCGGTGGGTCGTGTAGGGCTCGCCGCAGGTGCGATTGCGGGTTTGGGTGCGCCGGATGAACACCCTTGGATGCTGCACGAAATGCTGGCACGTGGAGCATCGGTTACAAAATATTATGGCACTACATTTCACTTTTGAACCGACAGTGAGCATCCATGCGGGTCAGCGGCCGGTGGCCTCGGGAAACGGGCCTAAATGTGACAAAGATCGGTTAGGTCGGCTCGGCCTGGGCCCGGGCTTGGCGTTCGTCAGGCAGCCACAGCACCACCGCCACCGTGCAGGCGGCGATCGCCGCCATGGTCCATAGCAGCGCGCCGAAGCTGAACGACTTCACCACCGGGCCCAGCAGCCACACCGCCAGCGAACTGATGCCGATCGACACCGTCAAGCGCGCGCCGGCCACGCGCGAGCGGATGCGGTCATCGACATAGCGAACGATCATCGCGTCGGTGAAGGGGATCGAGCCGAAGATCACGATCATCACCGCCAGCAGCAGCGCCAGCAGCCACCAGCCCTGTGCCTGCGCAGCCAGCATCAGCAGCGGGATCTGCGCCACGGCGATGCCCAGGTACAGCGGCTTCAGTGCCACGCGGTCGATCAGCCGGCCGACGATCACCTGCGCCAGCGAGGCCAGCGCATACACCGCGGCCAGCATCATGCCCAGCAGCGCGGGATCTTCGACAACGCCGCGAAAGCGTTCGGCCAGCAATTGTGCGTTGCCATTGGTGGTGAAATTGAACAGCAGGCTGCCGGTGACCGCGGCCGCCGTCATCACCACCAGCACCCGCGCCAGCAACGCCGGCGGCAGCCTCACCGCGGCTTTGGTGCTGCGCCGCGACGGCGCTTCGGTCTCGTGCGGGCACCATCTTGCGAACAGCAGCCCGCAGGCCATCGACAGCAGGCCCGGCAGCGCGAAGGCGGCACGCCAACCGAGCCACTGCACCATGAAGCCGGTGCTCAGCGCCGCCACGGCGATACCCAGGTTGCCGGACAGGCCGTTGACGCCGATGACGGCACCCGGGTTGCGCGTGCTCTGCAACAGCATCGGGATGCCCACCGGATGGTAGATCGAGGCAAAGGCGCCGAGCAGTGTCAGCGCCACCGCCAGTTGCCAGGCGTTGCGTGTCAGCGCCGCCAGCAGTGCCGCGGCACCGATGCCGAAGAAGAACAGCAGCATCATGCGCCGCCGTCCCCACAGGTCGCCCAGCCGGCCCGAGGGCAGCGAGCCGACGCCGAAGAGCACGAAGGCGCCGACGCCGTAGGGCATCAGGTCTTCCCAGCGTGCGAAGCCGAACTCGGCCGCGATCGTGCCCACCGCGGTGGCGAAGATCAGCAGGAACATGTGGTCGATGGCGTGGCCGACGTTCAGCAGCAGCCGCACCCGGCGCGGGTTGGCGTCGTCGCTGGCCAGGGCATCGGGGCTGGCGCGATGGGTTTCGCCGACGACGGTGCTGGGTGTGGACATGCCGGCAGTGTGCCTCATCGGCAGGCGCGCGCTTCCCGGCCCGCTGCGGGGCTCCCGGGCCTGTGCGCGCCCTGCACGCGGCGTCGGTACGATGCGGCGCCATGAGCATCGATGAGATCGAGATCCGGGTCGAGGGGCAAGGCGCCCATGCCGTGGTGATGGTTCATGGCTGGCCCGACACCTACCGGCTGTGGGACGCGCAGGTCGAGGCGCTGAAGCCGCACTTTCGCTGCGTGCGCTTCACGCTGCCGGGCTTCGACCTGGCGCGCCCGGGCCGGGCCTATGGACTCGACGAGGTCATCGCCACGCTGCAGCGGGTGATCGTGCAGTACTGCGCCGGCCAGCGCGTCACGCTGCTGGTGCACGACTGGGGCTGCGTCTACGGCTACCAGTTCGCGCTGCGCCACCCGCAGCTGGTGGCGCGCGTGATCGGCGTGGACATCGGCGATGCCGGCTCGCGCACGCATCGCGCCACGCTCGACGCCAGGGCCACGCTGATGGTGCTGGGCTACCAGCTGTGGCTGGCGCTGGCCTGGCGCATCGGTGGCGGCGCCGGCGATCGCATGGCGCGCTGGATGGCCGGGAAGCTGCGTTGCCCCGCGCCGGCGCCGACCATCGGGGCGCAGATGGGCTACCCCTATGCGGTGCAATGGTTCGGCGTGAAGGGTGGCTTCGGCCGGCTGCCCGTCTTCAAGCCGACGGTGCCGATGCTCTACATCTATGGTCAGCGCAAGCCCTTCATGTTCCATTCGCAAGCCTGGCTCGACAGCGTGGCGGCCGTGCCTGGCAACCGCGTCCTCGGCCTTCCCAGCGGCCATTGGGTGATGCTGCAACAGCCGCATGCGTTCAACGCCGCGTTGCTCGACTGGCTGGCCGGGACACCGGCCGCATGAGGCTGCTGCTCGTCGAGGACGACAGGTTGCTCGGCGACGGTCTGTGCGCCGGGCTGCGCGCGCTGGGTTTCAACGCCGACTGGCTGGCCGATGGCGCCGCCGCCGATGCCGCACTGGCCGGCGGCGAATTCGACCTCATCGTGCTCGACCTGGGACTGCCCGGCCGCGATGGCCTGGAATGGCTGAAGCGCTGGCGCGAGCGCGGCGTGCGCGTGCCGGTGCTGATCCTGACGGCGCGCGGCGAGCTCGAGCAGCGCATCGGCGGCCTCGACGCCGGCGCCGACGACTACCTGCTCAAGCCGGTGCAGATCGACGAGCTGGCGGCGCGCATCCGCGCGGTGCTGCGCCGCAGCCACGGCCGGCCCGAGCCGGTGTGGTCGCACGGGCCGCTGCGCTACGAAACCGGCTCGCGGCGGGTCTTCTGGCGGGGCCGCGAAGTCGAGCTCGCGCCGCGCGAAGCCGCGCTGCTGCAACTGCTGCTGGCGCACCCGCAGCGTGTGCTGTCGCGCACGACGCTGCAGGACAAGCTCTATGCCTTCGAGCAGGACATCGACAGCAATGCGCTCGAAGTGCATGTGCACCACCTGCGGCGCAAGATCCACCCGTCGATCGTGCGCACGGTGCGCGGCGTCGGCTACGCGCTCGGGCCGCCGTGGCAAGGCGAAGCCGGATGACGCTGCAACGCCGCGTGCTGCTGTTCCTGCTGCTGGCCGCACCGCTGGTGTGGGGCGTGGGGCTGCTGTTCGGCGGGGCCCATGTGCGCCACGAGATCGATGAGCTGTTCGATACCCGGCAGGTGCAACTGGCACGTCAGGTGCTCGCCTTGCTGCCGACGGTGCTGCACAGCGCCCCGGCCGAGCCAGTGCCTTTCGCGCCGCGCGCCGCGTTGGGCGCGGCCGACACCGCCGATCTGTCGATTGCCGTATGGAACCGCCAAGGCCAGCTGTTGCTGGCCGATCGCGAAGGCGGGCGGCTGGCGTTCCAGGCCGGCCGCACCGGCTTCAGCGACGAGAGCATCGATGGTCGCGACTGGCGCGTGTATGCGCAACGCTCGGCCGGCGGCGACTGGCTGGTGGCCGTGGGTCAGCCGGGCAAGGAACGGGCGGTGCTGGTGCGCTCGATCCTGACGAGCCAGCTGTTGCCCTGGGTGCTGACGCTGCCGGCGCTGCTGGTTGCGATGGCGCTGGCCGTGCGTCAGGCGCTGAAGCCGATGCGCCGGCTGACCGCCGAGCTGCAGCAACGCCGCGGCGATGCACCGCTGCCGCTGTCCGAAGCCGACTTGCCCAGCGACCTGCTTCCGCTGGTGCGGGCGATGAACGGCCTGCTGCGGCGGGTGGACAGCCAGCTCGAACTCGAACGCCGCTTCACCGCCGATGCGGCGCACGAACTGCGCACACCGCTGGCCGCCTTGCAGGCACAGTGGGACGCGGCCCGGCTGGCCCCCGACCATCGCGCCTCGCCCGCCGACGCGAAGATCCGCGAAGGCCTGCAGCGCCTTAGCCGGCTGGTGACGCAGATGCTGGCGCTGGCGCGGCTGGAGCATCTGGACGCGGCCGCAGCTGCGCTGCCGATCGACTGGGTCGCTCTGGTCGAGCGGCTATTCAGCGAGTTGCTGCCGCTGGCCGAAACGCATGGCGTCGAGCTCGAATGCGAATGGCCGGCGCGGGGTCGGGCGCCGCTGCTGCGCCATGGCGACAGCGCGCTGCTGAGCCTGATGCTGCGCAACCTGCTGGACAACGCGGTGCGCCATTCGCCAGCGGGTGGGCGCGTCACGCTGCGCCTGACGGAAGACGCCATCGAAGTGCGGGACCAGGGTCCGGGCGTGCCGGCGGAGCAGTGGCAGCGCCTGGGCGACCGCTTCTTTCGCCTGCCCGGCCAGTGCGGCAGCGGCAGCGGCCTGGGGCTGTCGATCGTCAAGCGCATCGCCGGGTTGCATGGCCTGGCGCTGAGCTGGCATGCCGACCCCTGCGACGAGAACCGGGTGGCGGGCTTTCGCGTGCGCCTGAGCCGCGACGTGCCCGGCGCATGATGGGGTCCGCCTCCGCGGCACAGGCATTGGCCTGGCCTGCGCGTTCTCTACAGATTCCCGGCCGCGGCGAAGCCGAACAGCCTGGCCAGCCAGCGTGTCGGTCGCTGCCTTGCCGCGGCGTTGTATTGCCCCACGGCGTCGTTGAACAGCTGGCGCGCAAAGGCCAGACGCTGCAGCGCGTCGTGCAGCGTCGCCAGCGCCGGCGCCACGTCGCCGCTGGCCGCTGCACCGGGGTGTTGCTCCAGCCAGGCCAGCACAAGCGCCAGTGCCTGCGCGGCGCTGGTTTCGGCCGTCGCCAGCGCGGCCGTACGATCGGCCTGCACCGGCCGCACGCGCAGCGCGTCCGCGGCCGTTCGCAGTGGCGGGTTCGCGGCCTGTGCGGCGTCGAGAAGCGCCAGCGCATCCTTGTCCTGCGCCCCCAGGCCGCGAGCCAGCGCCGTCAGCGCTGCCGCGCGGCGCTGCAAAGCCTCATCGACTTGCGTGAAGGCCGCGCCGATGCGGTTGCGCAGCGCCACCAGGCGGTTGTAGGCGCCCAATGCCCAGAACAGCAGCAGCGCCGCCGCGGCGATGAGCGCGATCTGTTGGCTGGTCATGGCCGCGGCACGCGCCGCGGGCGGCCCCGGCAGGACAGGCTGGGCATGCGGTCACTATAGACCGCGGCGGCCCCGACGCTAGAACGAGCCGAAGGCCGTGCCGAGCACGATCACCACCGCCAGCGCGAGCAGCGCGCTGACGATGCCGACCATGACGATGTCGAAGTAGCTCTGCTTGTGCGTGGACCCGCACACGGCCAGCAGCGTGACCACCGCGCCGTTGTGCGGCAGGCTGTCGAGCGAACCAGCGCCGATGGCGGCCACGCGGTGCATCAACGCCGGGTCGATGTTGTAGTCCGCCGCCAGTTGCATATAGGTTTCGCCCAGGGCGCCGAGTGCGATCGTCAACCCGCCCGAGGCCGAGCCGGTCAGCGCCGACAGCACGTTGGTGGACAGCGCCAGCCCGACCAGCGGCCCGCCTTCGATGCCCAGCACCCAGGCGCTGACCACGTCGAAAGCCGGCAGCGCCGCGACCACCGCGCCGAAGCCGACCAGGCTGGCGACGCTGATGACCGGCAGCGCGGCGGCATTGAGACCGGCATCGACGGTGTCGCGCAGCGATGTCAGCCGGCCGCGGTTGAGCATGTAGAGCACGACGATGGCCGCCGACAGCGCGACGATCACCGACCACACGCCGCCGACACCGGCAAGGCTGGTGCCGCCCCACTGCGGCTCGGCCAGGAAGCGGGTGTCCAGGCGCGGCAGGATCAGCAGCGACATCGTCAGGTTGACCGCCATCACCACCCCCAATGGCAGCATGGCGACGACGATGCCGGGCAACTCGGTGCTGCGCCGGCCATGTTCGGCTTCGGCCGGATCGAAGGACTGCGCTGCGGTGGCGCGCTCGCGCACCACCGTGTCGTGCGCCGCGTCGGCGGCGGTGGAAGCCGGCCCGCCGAAGCCTTCGCCGGCAGCGCGCGCCAGCCGTTCGGCCCGCGCCAGCCACCACAGGCCGAAGCCCAGCATCACGGCCGAGGCGATCAGCCCGAGACCGGGCGCGGCAAAGGGCGTGGTGCCGAAAAACGGCATCGGGATGGCGTTCTGGATCGCCGGCGTGCCCGGCATGGCCGTCATCGTGAAGGTGGTGGTGCCCAAGGCGACGGCCGGCGCCAGCAGCCGGTTGGGGATGTCGGCGCCGCGGAACAGCGCCTGGCCCATCGGCGCGATGACGAACATGGCAACGAACAGGCTGACGCCACCGTAGGTCACCAGCGCGCCGGCCAGCACCACCGCCAGCACCGAACGGCCGGTGCCGAGCTTGTCGGTCATGAACTGCGCGATGGCGCTGACCGAACCGCTGTCGTCCATCAGCTTGCCGAACAGCGCCCCCAGCAGGAACAGCGGGAAGAACTGCGCCACGAACCCGGCCGCCGAGCCCATGAAGGTCTGCGTCCAATGCGCCAGCAGCGGCTCGCCGGAGAAGGCCGCTGCCACCAGCGCCGCCAGCGGCGCCAGGCCGAGCACGCTCCAGCCGCGGTAGGCCAGCCCGACCAACAGCGCCAGGCCGAGAAGGATGCCCAGCAGCCCCATGATCAGGCGGTGGCCAGCATGGCGTCGAGATCGAGCGTCGAGCGCTTGCCCAGGTCGGCACCATGCGCCTCGAGCCACAGCGCGGCGGTGCGCCGGCCTTCATCGCGCAGCCCGCACAGGAAGGGCCATTCGGTGATCATCTTGGAAGTCGAATCCAGCTCGGTGACGCGGTCGGTGGCGATGCGGTGGATGCGCATGCCGGCCCACAACGCGCCTTCGCCGCGGCCCGGGTCGGCCACCTTGTTGAGCAGCGCGATCATGCGCAGCTCCTTGACCAGCGGTGCGTTGAAGGCCACCTCGTTGAGGCGGTTCATGATCGCGCGCGCGGTCTTCGGCACCTCGTCGCGCACGATCGGGTTGATCTGCACCAGGATCGTGTCATGGGAACGGCATTCGCGCACCAGCGGCGTGATCGTCGGGTTGCCGACGTAGCCGCCGTCCCAGTAGAACTCGCCGTCGATCTCCACCGCCTGGAACATCGTCGGCAGGCAGGCCGAAGCCAGCAGCACGTCGGGGGTGATCTCGGCATTGCGGAACACGCGGCCGGTGCCGGTGCGCACGTTGGTGGCGGTGATGAACAGGGCGATCGGCGATGCCGCCAGGCTGGCGAAATCCACGGTTTCGGCCAGGATGGCCCGCAACGGGTGCGCGCCGGTGGGGTTCAGGTCGTAGGGCGAGAAGACCCGCGTCATGATCTCGCTGGCCAGGAACATGGGCGAGTTCTCGAGTGTCCAGCTGCCTGTGAGGAAAGCCATCGGGCTGCGCTGCACCGGGCTGTAACGCGCAGACTCCGAAACGTTCTGCCAGAAGGTCTCCAGCGCCGCCTTGGCACCGTCGACGCCGCCATGCGCCAAGCCGCTGGCCATCACGGCCGCGTTCATCGCCCCGGCCGAGGTGCCCGAAATGCCTTCGAAGGTGAACCAGCTCTCCTCGAGAAGTCGGTCGAGCACGCCCCAGGTGAAGGCGCCGTGTGAGCCCCCGCCTTGGAGCGCCAGATCGACGAGCAGCGGTTGGGGTGCGGCAGAGGGCATGGCGGCGACCTGGGATTGTGCAGTGCAACATGATAGCGCCAGCCAAAGCAAGGAATGCGGGCCCGGGTTCGACAACGAACCCGGGCCCGCATGGGCGAAGGTGAGCGCGGTCAGACGCGCGTCTTGTCCTTCACCGTGAACCAGTCGTCGGTGGCGCTGCGCTCCCATTTGGCCACCTGCGCTTCGGCTTCATCCTTGGCGATGCCATAGCGCTCCTGGATCTTGCCGGCCAGTTGATCGCGCCGGCCGGCGACGACATCCAGGTCGTCGTCCGTCAGCTTGCCCCATTGCTCCTTGGCCTTGCCGGTCAATTGTTTCCAGTTGCCTTCAATGCGATCCCAGTTCATGTCGATCTCCTACGGTGGTGGGTGGTGGTTTGGAACGACGGTGGTCAGCGGCGTTTGATCAGGCCGACCGCGAAGCCCAGCACGGCAAGCACGATGAAAACGAAGAACAGCGTCTGCGCGATGCCGGAGGCGCCGGCGGCGATGCCGCCAAAGCCGAGCAGCGCGGCAATCAGCGCGATGACCAGGAAGACGACGGCGTAATGCAACATGATTCGGTCCTTTCTGAGGTGAGTCACCGGGTCGAATGCCGGATTGGCCACTCGATGACTGAAGCTTAGGAAGCGCCGCCGCCGATGCCCATGGGACCGCGGCCCGCGTCCGTGTCGGCCACGGAACGCTCTGGCTGTAGGACAAGGCCGACAGGCGCGGCCGCCCGCGCACGGCCCGCCATCAAGGCTCGCGTTCGCAGCCGTCCAGGGCGTGGCGCAGTGCCCGCACTGCCAGCTCGCCCCAGGCGGTGTCGAGCCGATCGAGCAGACTCTCCTCCTGCGCCAGCGCGTAACCCAGGCTGGAGCCGGGAAAGCGGCGCGCGCCGCTCAGCGGCGCGCAATGCCGCAGCACCACGTCGACATGCCGCGGGTCGGTCTGGAGGCGCCGCCACAGAGCCAGCAGCGTGGCTTCGGCGCCTTCCAAATAGTGGCCGAACCGTCGGCCGTCGAACACCAGCGCGCCGGTGATGTCGCGCGCGGCATTGCGTGCGCGCGCCGCGCGGGCGATCGTGCCGAGCTCGCTCACTTGGGCGGTCGGCGCCAGGCTGCTGGTGTACAACAACTGCAGCAGCGGTGTTGGCGGTGCGGTCACTGCGGTCTTTCGCAAATGCGGGGTCCGCACGCTAGCGCGGCGCCGCGGCCAGCGCCATGTCAAACGACATAGCGCAGGGGGCCGGGCCGGACCACCGCGATGGAGCAAGCCGATGAAAGCCGTTGCCTGCCGGGACTGCGAATTGCGCCGCTTCGAGGTGTTTCGCGCCAACTCGAAAGATGAAATCGACTTCATCCAGAGTTTTAAGCGCAAGCATGTATCGCTGGCCGCCGGCCAGTCGATCGTGCGCGAGGCCGATGACGCGGAGCTTTGCACGCTGTACAGCGGCTGGGCCTTTCGCTTCAAGACGCTGTCGGATGGCCGGCGGCAGATCCTCAACTTCCTGCTGCCGGGCGATCTGATCGGCCTGCAGGACCAGATGTCCGAGGTCTCGCCGCACGGTGTCGAGGCCGTGACCGATGTGCAGCTGTGCCAGTTCGCCCGCGATGGGCTGTGGGAGCTGTTTCGCAAGCATCCGGCGCTGGGCTACGACATCACCTGGCTGGCCTCGCACGAAGAGACCTTGATCGACGAGAACCTGTTGTCGGTGGGTCGCCGCACCGCGCTGGAGCGCATCGCGGTGCTGCTGATGCATTTGTACAAGCGCTCAGTCAGCCTGGGCGTGGACGTCGATGCGCGCGTCCCCTTCCCGATCAACCAGCAGCACATTGCCGATGCGATCGGCCTGTCGCTGGTGCACACCAACCGCACATTGCGGCGGCTGTACAAGCTGGGGCTGTACCGGGTCAACGATGGTTGGCTGAGCCTGCCCAACCCCTTGGCGCTGCAGCGCCTGGCCGAATACTTCCAGAGCCCCGTGCCGAGCCGGCCGTTGATCTGATCGTCGGCGCCGGCCGCAGGTGAGGCGTACCCGCGCCTCGGGGACTAGCGGCGCAGTTCGCCTTGCCCCAGCACCACCCATTTCAGCGAGGTCAGCCCCTCCAGCCCCACCGGCCCGCGGGCGTGAAACTTGTCGGTGCTGATGCCGATTTCGGCGCCCAGGCCGTATTCGAAGCCGTCGGCGAAGCGCGTGCTGGCGTTGACGATGACGCTGGCCGAATCGACCTCGCGCAGGAAGCGCATCGCGTGCGGGTGGTTCGTCGTCAGGATGGCGTCGGTGTGATTCGAGCCATGGCGGTTGATGTGCGCGATGGCCTCGTCCAGGCTGTCCACGATCTTGATGCTGATGATCGGCGCCAGGTACTCCTCGGCCCAGTCGGCTTCGACGGCCTCGATCACGTCGGCGCCGGGCAGCGATGCCACAAGTGCCTTGGCATCGGCGTCGCAGCGCATCTGCACGCCCTTTGCGGCGAAGATCGCACCGATGCGCGGCAGGAACGCATCGGCCGCCGCGCGGTGCACCAGCAGGGATTCGGCGGCATTGCAGGGGCTGTACTTCTGCGTCTTGGCGTTGTCGGTGACGCGCAAGGCCAGGTCCAGATCGACCTGCTCATCGACATAGACGTGGCAGTTGCCGTCGAGATGCTTGATCACCGGCACCTTGGCCTCGGCGCTGATGCGCTCGATCAGCCCCTTGCCGCCGCGAGGGATGATCACATCGACGTACTCGGGCATGGTGATCAGCCGGCCCACGGCCTCGCGGTCGGTGGTGGCCACCAGTTGCACCGCATCGGCCAGCAGGCCCGCGTCGACCAGCGCGGCCTGCGCCAGCCGCCAAAGCGCCAGGTTCGACTGCAGCGCCTCGGAGCCGCCGCGCAGGATGCAGGCGTTGCCGCTCTTGATGGCCAGCGACGCGGCCTCGATGGTGACGTTGGGCCGGCTCTCGTAGATCATGCCGAACACGCCGAGCGGTACACGCATGCGCCCGACGCTGATGCCGCTGGGCTGGCGCTTCAGCTCGCTGATCTCGCCGATCGGATCGGGCATCGCCGCGATCTGCTCGCAGCCTTCGGCGACGGTGGCAATGATTTGCGGTGTCAGCTTCAACCGATCGAGCAAGGGCGCGGCCAGGCCGGCGGCGCGGGCGGCTTCCAGGTCCTTGGCATTGGCTTGCTGCAGCACGGCCACGCCGGCACGCAGGCGCGATGCCAGGCCGCGCAGTGCGTCGTTGCGGGCCGCGGTGCTGGAGGCGGCCATGGCCGTGGCTGCGGCGCGGGCCGCCACGCCCACATGCGCCATGTAGGCAGGGATGTCGTTCGGATTCATGAGATCGACATTGTCCCAAATTCATGCGGTCAAGCCTCGCCAGCAGTGCCAGCCACAGCGGCGCGCTCAGCACGAAGCCCAGCGTGGAGAAGACGATCGCCGCCGTGGCTTCAACCGGCGCCGTGCGGTAGCGCTGCGCGAAGATCAGCGCGTTGCTGCCCACCGGCAGCGCGGCCATCATCACCAGCACCGACAGCGGCAGCCCGGCGAGGCCAAAGCCCCAATGGGCCACGACCAGCACCAACGCCGGCAGGCCGAACAACTTGAGCAGCGACAACCCCAGCGCGCCGCGGACGCTGCCCTGCAGGCCGTAGTAGGCCAGCGACAGCCCGATCAGCACCAGGCACAGCGGCACCACCGCGCTGCCCAGCAGTTTCAGCACCTCATCCGCCGGATCAGGCAGGCCGAAGCCCGCCAGGTTCCAGGCCAGGCCGGCCAGCACCGGCAGCACCACCGGGTGGATGAGGGTGTTGCGCAACGTGCTGCGCAGGATGTGCCACAGGCGCGGGCCCTGCGCCTGCCGCGCCTGGCTGCGCGCCAGGTCCAACTCGACCAGCGCGGTCAGCGGCGACAGCAAGATGAGCCCGTGCACGCTGACCAGCATCAGGTGGATGCCCAGGCCCGCCTCGCCGAACATCGCTGTCGACATCGGGATGCCCATCTGCACCGCGTTGCCATAGATCACGGTGATGGCGCGCACCGCCGGCAATGCGGGCGCGGCGCCGATGCGATCGCGCTGCCGTCGATGCTGCCAGCCATACACCGCCAGCAGCAGGCCCAGCGTCGGCACGAAGTAGGCCAGCAGGAGGTCCGCTGGCAGCGCATGCAGATCGACGTGCGCGGTGGTGCGGAACAGCAGCGCCGGCACGAAGATGGTGAAGGCGGCGTTGCTCAGCACCCGCGCCGGGTCGGCCTGGGCATCGCCCAGCCAGCGCAGGCGGCCGGCCGCCCAGCCCAGCGCCACGGTGGCGATGATCGCCAGCAGCTTGCCCAGCACGAGGGCGGACATGGTTCAGGCCGCCCCCGGGGCGGCACGACAGCCGGTGGGGTCGCAGGTGCCTAGACCCCGAGCCAGGTGCCCAGGGCCATCATCGCCGCGTTGTCGTAGGTGGCAAAGCCCTTCCACTTGGTCGGCTCGAGCTTCTTGCGACCCTCTTCGGTGCTGTCCAGCGTCAGCAGGTATTCGCGCACCGCATCGACCATCTCCGGCGGCAGCTTCGGGCTGGCGATGACATGCTTGATCGGCACCGGCTTCGACGTGGCGAGCACCTTGCCGCCCTTGGCCACCCAGGCCTTGATGACCGCGCTGGACGCCGTCGCACCGGCCGGCGTGAGGCTGTTCTCGACGAAGAACGGCACAGCATCCTGGTAGCGGGTATAGACGTAGGCCACCTGCTTGGTGTCGCCAATCTGGTCGCGGATCGTTGCGCGCACCATCCACGAAGTGATCGAGTCCTCGTCCGGCGCGCCGAGCTTGCGCCCTTTCAGGTCGGCCAGAGATTTCAGCGGCGAATCGGCGCTGACTAGGAAGTTGGCCTGGTACTCCTGGAAGCCCTTGGTCACCGCCAGCAGCTTGTAGTCGCTCTTCTTGATGGCTTCGATCGACAGGTGCGCCGGGTGCACCAGCGCCAGGTCGTAGGCCTTGTCGGCCAGGCCTTTGCGCAGGCTGGGGTAGTCGGCCACGGGCTCGATCTGCACCGGCTGCTTGAGCAACTTGCTCAGGTCGGCGGCGATGGCCGCGTAGCGCGCGCGAATCTCTTCGTTCGGCACGCGGTAGGTGACGCCCTCGTTGATCGCGAAGATCAGGTTGGCCTGGGCCAGGCCGCACACGGCGGCCAGCACCAGCGAAGCGGCAACACGCAAATAGGGGATGTTCATGCCGCGCATTCTGCGCTATGCAACTGCGCGGTGGCGTTGCCACCCGGGTCACGCCGCCTTGCCAGTCGTGGCCTTTTTCGCGGCCGGCGCCCCGGCTGCGGTCTTGCCCGCCGGGCGTGCGGGGCGCGGCTCGAACTCGAAGCCCACCTTGCCTTCCTTCTTGTCGTAGGCCAGATAGGCCTTGAACTTGCGCCGCGTCTTGTTGGAGACGAAGTTTTCCAGCAACTCGGTCTTGCCGGTGTGCAGCAGCTTTTGCAACTGCTCGCGCGACACCGGCTGCTGCAGGATGATCTTGCCGCTCTTGAAGTCGCAGGTGACGTGCGCCCCCACCGCGTGTTCGCACACATAGTTGCTGCCATGTTCATAGACATGGCCCTGGCACTTCGGGCAGGCGCCGAGGCTTTGCTGTGCCGAAAAGTCCACCGGCTCGCCGGACTCGCCCTCGCGCTTGGCGTCCTCGCCGAAATCGAACTCCAGCTTCCAGTTGTTGATCTCGTCGTCGAAGGACAGCTTCAGCTCGGCGGTAAAGGGCCAGCCGGCCTTGGATCTGAAGCCGTCGAGCGGGCCGATCTTCTTGTCGCGCAGGAAGGTTTCCACCTCGGCCAGCTCGAAGCTGCGGCCGCCGGGGATCTTGGTGATGCTGAAATCGCAGCCTTCGCAGGCAAAGCGGCGGTAGTTCTCCTTCACGACGCCGCCGCAGTTCGGGCAAGGCGTGGTCAGCGTGGCGTAGTCGCCCGGGATGGTCTCGCGGTCGTACTCCTTGGCCTTTTGCACGATGTGCTCGGCCATGCGCGCGATCTCGGCCATGAAGGCGTCGCGCTGCAGCCGGCCATGTTCCATTTCGGCCAGCTGGAATTCCCAGTTGCCGGTGAGTTCGGGCTGCGTCAGTTCGACCACGCCCAGGCCGCGTAACAGCGTCATCAGCTGGAAGGCCTTGGCGGTGGGCACCAGCTCGCGGCCCTCGCGATGCATGTACTTCTCGTAGATCAGGCCTTCGATGACGGTGGCCCGCGTCGCCGGTGTGCCCAGGCCCTTCTCGTGCATCGCCGCGCGCAGTTCATCGTCGTCGATCAGTTTGCCCGCGCCTTCCATGGCCGACAACAGGGTGGCTTCTGTGTAGCGCGCCGGCGGCTTGGTCTTCAGCGCCAGCACGTCGACGCGTTCGGTGCGCACCACTTCGCCCGACGCCACGACCACCAGGTTGGCGTCGTCTTCCTGCGCCTCCTTGCCATAGACTGCCAACCAGCCGGGCTTGACCAGCACCTTGCCGTTGGTCTGGAAACTGTGCTCCTTGGCATTCACCTTGACGGTGGAAATCCGCGTCGTCACCAAGAACTCAGCCGGCGGATAGAACACCGCCAGGAAGCGCTTGACCACCAGGTCATAGAGCTTGGCCTCGATCTCGCTCAGGGAGCGCGGCGCCTGCAACGTCGGGATGATCGCGAAGTGGTCCGACACCTTGGCGTTGTCGAAGACACGCTTCAGCGGCTTGACGTACCCCTCTTTCAACCCCAGCGCGGCGTGGCCGGCCAGCGGCTTCAGCGGCCCCGGCAGGTCTTCCTTGGCCAGCATCGCGAAGGTGTTCTTCACCACCGGCAGGTAGTCCTCGGGCAGCGCGCGCGAATCGGTGCGCGGGTAGGTCAGCACCTTGTGCTTTTCATACAGCGCTTGTGCGATCGACAGCGTGGTCTTGGCCGAAAAGCCGAAGCGCGAGTTGGCTTCGCGCTGCAATGTCGTCAGGTCGTACAGCGCCGGGCAGCTGCTGGTCGTCGGCTTGCTTTCCTCGCTGACGCTGGCCGGCTGCCCCCGCACCGCATCGGCGACGGCTGCGGCGTCGGCGGCGTCCCACAGCCGGTCGGCACGCAGCTCGGCATCGTCCGGGTTCTTCTTCCACGCCGGGTCGAACCACTTGCCGTCGTACTGGCCCGCCTGCGCGTCGAAGGTCGCACGCACTTCCCAATAGTCGCGCGCCACATGCTTGCGGATCTTCTCTTCGCGCTCGACCACGATGCTCAATGTCGGTGTCTGCACGCGCCCGACGGTGGTCAGGAAGAACCCGCCGTCGCGCGAATTGAAGGCCGTCATCGCACGCGTGCCGTTGATGCCCACCAGCCAGTCGGCCTCCGAGCGGCTGCGCGCGGCATCGGCCAGTCCTTGCATCTGTTCGTCGCTGCGCAACTGGTCGAAGCCGTCGCGGATGGCCTGCGGCGTCATGCTCTGCAGCCACAGACGCTGGATCGGCTTGTCGATCGGCTTCTTTTCGGAGCCGGCGTATTGCACGATCAGCCGGAAGATCAGCTCGCCCTCACGGCCCGCGTCGCAGGCATTGATGATGCGCGACACGTCCTTGCGCTTGACCAGCTTCACCACCGCATTCAGGCGCGTCTTGGCCTTGTCGATCGGCGCCAGGTCGAAGTGTGGCGGCACCACCGGCAGGTTCGCGAAGCTCCATTTGCCGCGCTTGACGTCGTATTCCTCCGGCGCCTTGATCTCCACCAGGTGGCCGACGGCCGAGGTGACGACGTAGGTGTCGTTCTCGAAGTGCTCGGCGGCTTTCTCGAACTTGCCCGAGGCGGGCGTCAACGCGCGCACGATGTCCTGCGCCACGCTGGGCTTTTCCGCAATGATGATCGTCTTGCTCATGAGTTCCTTGGTTGTCCGTTCGCAGGCGCGCCGGGGCGTGCCTACAATCGCTGCCTTCTCGCGCGCATGCACGCACACGCGCGCGCCCACACATTTCAATGTACCCAATGACGAAGACAGTGCAACCGTCATCCGCCGTCAATGCCAACGGCAAGGGCCGCCGCGTGCAAGTGCGCAAGAGCGGCGTGCACGGCAAGGGCGTGTTCGCGTTGCGCCCCATCCGCGCGGGCAAGAAGATCATCGAATACACCGGTGAAGTGATCAGCTGGAAGGAAGCGCTGCGCCGCCACCCGCACGACCCCGAGCAGCCGAACCATACCTTCTACTTCCATATCGACGACAAGCACGTCATCGACGCGAACGTCGGCGGCAACGCGGCACGCTGGATCAACCACGCTTGCGAAACCAACTGCGAGGCCGACGAAGACGACGGCCGCATCTTCATCAAGGCGCTGCGCGACATCGCACCGGGCGAGGAGCTGTTCTACGACTACGGCCTGGTGATCGACGAGAAGCTCACCAAGAAGCTGAAGAAGGAGTATCCGTGTCACTGCGGCAGCGCGCGTTGCCGCGGCACGCTGCTGGCCCCGAAGAGGCGTTGACGGCGGCTCGCCCAGGCGCCGCATGCCGATGTCCGACAGCCGACACCTGCACTGGGGCGCCGAGGCGCTGTGGCAGGAACTGGGCAGCGCGCTGCCCGGCCTGAGTATCGAGGTGCTGGCCAACGCCGATTCCACCAACACCCGGTTGCTCGAGCGTGCGCGCATCTCCAGCGGGCGGCGCGCCGGCACGGTGACGACGCCCGGCGAGCTCGATGCCATGGCCTCGTCGGCGGACCTGCCGACACCGCATGGCCGGCGCCAGGACGACACCCGCCCTTGCCTGCTGGTGGCCGAGCACCAGCACGGCGGCCGCGGCCGCTCCGGCCGCGCCTGGTTTTCCGCCGCCGGGGCGTCGCTGACCTTTTCCCTGGGAATGGTGCTGCGCCCTCACAGCTGGTCGGGCCTGTCGCTGGCGGTCGGCGTGGCGTTGGCCGACACGCTCGATCCGCCTGGCGACGCCGCGCCGCGCATTGGCCTGAAGTGGCCCAACGACCTTTGGTTGATGGACGATGAGCGGCGTGGCCGCAAGCTCGGAGGCGTGCTGATCGAAACCGTGGCGGTGGGTGAGCAGCGCATGACGGTGGTCGGCGTGGGCCTGAACGTGCTGCCCATGCCGGTGGGCAGCGAGCTGAGTTCGGGCTTTGCCTGCCTGCGCGAGTTGCACGGCGATCTGGATGCGCCGATGGCGCTGAAGTTGGTGGCGCTGCCGCTGGTGCACGCGCTGCAACGCTTCGAGGCCGATGGCTTTGCCGCTTTCGCCGCGGCCTACCGACGGCGTGACATGCTGCTAGGCCAGGCCGTCAGCACCACCTTTCCCGGCGTTGCCGAAGGCCTGGCCGAGGGCGTGGACGACCAGGGTGCGCTGCGTGTGCGTGCCGGCACGGTGCACGCGCTGGTCAGCGGCGAAGTCAGCGTGCGCCCGGCCGGGCACTGAACCGCCATGCGCGCGTTGCTGGCGCTGCTGTTGCTGGCCAACCTGGTTTTCCTGGCCTTGTCGCGCGGCTGGCTGGAACCCCACGCCGGCCTGTCGGCGCTGCACCAGCGCGAACCGCAGCGCCTGGCGGCGCAGATCGATCCGCGCAGCGTGCGCGTCCTCGACCCGGCGGCGGCAGCGGCTGCGCTGGCGCAGCGCGGCCCGCCGGCAACGCCGGCGAGTGCCGCCGCCGCAGCTTCCGCTGCGGCGGTGTCGGCGCGGGATTCCCGCCTCGCCGGCGAGGCCGAATTCAGTGCCAGCGCGGCCGCGGCTGCACGGCCCGCAGCGACAGCGCCGCGGTGAACAGCGCCATCAGCCAGAAGGGGCCGAAGGCACCGCCGCCGCCGTCATCGGCGCTGGCCGGTGCCGAGAGGTTGCTCGGGCGGTCCTGCGGCGCCAGCGCCAACGCCTGGTCGAGTTCGGGTGTGTCGATGACGGCGGGCAGGCGGTTCGGCGGCACGTAGCTGTCGGGCATCGAGGCGAAACGCATGGCCTGCTCGGCATCCAGGATGCCGGCACCACAGGTGGCCGTGGTGCACAGGCAGCGCCCGGGGTTGGCGGCCGAACATTCCGCCATCTTCATCGAAGTCACATGCGGCCGCGCGCTGGCACGCAGGCCGGCGACGATCTGGTCGTAGCTCAGCTGTGGGTTCAGGCCGAGCATCAGCGCCACGGTGCCGGCCACCTGCGGCACCGCGAAGCTCGTGCCATACAGGCGGGCGTAGCCGCCGTCGAGCGGCACGGTGGTGCCACGATTGGTCAGCGTCACCAGGCCGCTGTCGGCCAGCACGCGGCCCCATGCCCCATCGGCGTCGTCCCCGGACACGGCGGCGATGCCGGATGCGGCCAGCGCGGCGCCGAAGTTCGAGTAGCTGGTCTTGAAACCGTCGCGGTTCAGGCCGACCACACCGACCACGCCCGCACAACTCGCCGGGCGCGATGGGCTCGACCAGTCGTTGCCGGCGGCGGCGACCACGACCACGCCATGCGAGCGCAGTTCATCGATCGCGCCCTGATAAGCCGGGCCGCAGGCGGCGCTGCCGCCGAAGCTGATGTTGACGATGCGCGCCCAGTTTGGTTGCGGGTTGTCGGGCACGCCGTCCACGTGCAGCCCGCCGGCCCAGCGCATGCCATCGACGATGTCGGCGACTTCGGCGCCGCACTTGCCGGCCACGCGCACCGGCAGGA
The DNA here is from genome assembly GCA_963837675.1 of uncultured beta proteobacterium. Lineage (GTDB taxonomy): Bacteria > Pseudomonadota > Gammaproteobacteria > Burkholderiales > Burkholderiaceae_C > Rubrivivax. The sequence goes on from CAWIOH010000034.1 coordinate 59,151, forward strand.
TCTTCAGGCCCCAGTGGATGCCGGCACCGCCCTGGTTGTTGTTGGCATTGGCCGCCAGCATGCCGGCGACGATGGTGCCGTGCCAGGAGCTGTCTTCGGCCGCGCAGCCTGCCAGGCCGTCGCTGGCGCTGACCCAGTCGCCGGGGTCGCTGGGGTCGTTGTCGCGCCCGTTGCCATCGTTGGCGTACTCGAGCACGCTGACGAAGTCGTAGCCTGGCAGCACCCTGCCCGTCAGTTCGGGGTGCGACGTGATGCCGGTATCGACCACCGCCACCACCGCCGGCGTGAAATTGGCGCTCATCCAAGCGCTCTGGAAACCGGCGACACCGCGCAGCCGCTCGCCGATGGCATTGCCATTGCTGCCGCCCACCGGATGAAGCCACCATTGCTGCGCGAACAGCGGGTCGGACGGCGGCCCGGCCTGCATCCGGTGCTCACGGTCGTTGATCTCGATCCAATCCACGTCGGGCCGCTGCAGCAGCTTGTCGCGCAACTGCTGGGCCTCGCCGCGCGTCAGCGCCCGCTCGAAGTCAAGCAGCTGCTGGTCGCGGCCGACCGGACGCAGCCGTGGCTCGCGCTTGCCGGACGCGCCGCTCAAGCCGGCTTCGCCCAGCACTCGCTGCCAGCGCGCCGATTCGCCGGCCGCCAGCGCGGCGGCCAGCTCGCGCTGGCGCGGCGTGGCGCTGCGCGGTCGCAGACGTTCGTGGGCGGGCGCGGCCTTGAGGCGCACGATCAGGCCCCGCGCGGTGGGGCCGGGTTCGCCTGCGGCGGATGCGGCAGGGCTGGCGCTTGCGCCAAACAGCACGGCCAGGGTCAAGGCCGGGATCAGGGACGCCGGCCGGGGCCAGCGGTAATGTTGTGTCGACGACATCATCGGGAGGGCGATTGTCGCGGCCCGGTCGCACCGCCTCAACGACCCGATAACCGGCGTTCGTGCAGGAGTGCCGCCACGCCCAGGCCCAGCAGCGCCACCCACAGCGCCGACATGGCGCCCCCGCCGCCCGATACCGGTGGCAATGGCGGCGCGGTAACGACGATGCTGCGTTGTTGCGTGGCCACTTGGCCGGCGTCGTCGCGAACCTGCAGCTGCACCTGCACCGTGCCGGCGGCGCTGGCCAGCAGTTGCACCTCGACGCCATCGGTGGCCCCGGCGAAGGCGGCCACGCCGCCGGCAGCGCCGACCAGCGACCAGGCATAAGCCGCCAGCCCGTGCCCGGTGGCCGGCTGGCTGCCCGCTGCACTCAGACCGAAGCTTTCACCAACCACCGGTGCCACGGTTTGCGGACCGATGCGCGCCAACGGGGCACTCTGCGCGGCCGCCACCGCCGCGGCGGCATCGAGCATGCCGGCGCCGCACAGGCCGACGCTGCAATAACACTGCAACTGCTCGCTGCCGCCGGGCGCATGGCACATCGGCACGGGTTGACCGTTTTCGTCGTTGCCAGCCCCGCTGGTGGGGAAGGGCCTCGCGCCCGACTGCATCCACTGGCGCACCTCGTCGGGCAGCAGTTGTGGCCGCGCCGACAGCATCAGCGCGGCGGTGCCGGCGACCACCGGCGCGGCGAAGCTGGTGCCGACGCTGATGTCGTAGCCGTCGGTCCATGTCGAGCCGCCCGCATTCGGCCGCCGCGTGCCCGAATTGCTGCTGCTCAAAATCGGGTAGAGGCAGGGTTCGTTGGCACCGATGTTGATGCAGTTGCCGGCGGGCGCGCTGATCGAGATCTCGGCGCCGAGATCGGAAAAGCCCACCTTCGAGCCGGCATGCCGCAATCCCGCCACGGCGATCACGCCAGCACAGTTGGCGGGCAGCTCCACTGCCTGGCCGGCGCTGTTGCCGGCGGCGGCCACCACCGTCGTGCCGGCCTGGCGCAGTTCGGCAAGCACGCGAGGATAGCCAGTACTGTCGCTGCACGCGCCGCTGCCGCCGAGGCTGAGATTGATGACCTGGGCCGGGTTGGGGTTGCGCGGCGTGCCCGGCACGTCCAGCCCGGCGGCCCAGCGCATGCCGGCCTGGATGTCCGAGTCATAGCCACCGCACTTGCCGAGCACGCGCACCGGCAGGATCTTCACGCCGAAGGCCGTGCCGGCCATGCCTTGGCCGTTGTTCGCGACCGCGCCGATCAGGCCGGCGATCTTGGTGCCATGCCAGGAGCTGTCGGCGATGCCGCAGTTCTTGAACGGGCCGCTGGCGTCCTCGGCCGCGGTGATCCAGTCGCCGGGGTCGCTGGCATCGGCGTCGCGGCCGTCGCCGTCGTTGGCCGTGGCCACGTCGGACACCATGTCGTAGCCCGGCAGCACCTGGCCGGCCAGGTCCAGGTGCTCGGCCCACACGCCGGTGTCGAGCACGGCGACGACCACGCCGGGGCTGCCGGTGGCGCGGTCCCATGCGCCTTCGGCGTTGACGGCCGACACCCACTCGGTCGTCGGCGTGCGCAAATACCACTGGCCGACCTGCGGCCCAAGGCCCGAGGCCGGCCCGCTGGCGAACAGCGGGTCGCTGGGCATCAGCAGCGCGCGTCGGCGCTGATCGACGCTGGCGGATTCGACATCGGGGTCGGTGGCCAGGCGCCGCGCCAGCGTGCGCGCATCGATGCCCTGGGCGGTCATCACCTGTACACGCTCGCTGATCGCCACGCCGGCAGCCAGTGGCACGCCGGCGCGCGACGCCAGGCGGTCGGCGCGGCGCTGCACTGTGGCCGCGGCAGTCCGGGCCGACGCGCGATAGCCCATCGGCTGCTCGCGCAGCAGCGCGGCGTCGGCCTTGAGCACGACGATGACACGGGCCGCAGGCGCCGGCACATCGGCAGCGGTCGCCAAGGTGTCGGATCGGCTCGGTGCGGTCAGCGCGGCCAGCAGCGCCAGCGCCACGGCCTGTGGGACAAAGCGGCGGCGCATGGCTGGCTTCAGCCGGCGCCTCAGCGCGCCATCACCCGCACCATCTCCAGCACCTTGCAGGAGTAGCCCCATTCGTTGTCATACCAGGACACGACCTTCACGAAAGTACCGTCCAGCGCGATGCTGGCGTCGGCGTCGAAGACGCTGGTGCAGCTTTCGCCGCGGAAGTCGGTGGCCACGACCTTGTCCGTCGGTGTAGCCCAGCACGCCCTTCATCGCGCCCTCGCTGGCCGCCTTCATCGCCGCACAGATCTGCTCGAAGCTGGCTTCCTTGTTCAGCTCCGCCGTCAGATCGACCACCGACACGTCGGAGGTCGGCACGCGAAAGGCCATGCCGGTGAGCTTCTTGTTCAGCTCGGGGATGACCTTGCCCACCGCCTTGGCCGCGCCGGTGCTGCTGGGGATGATGTTCTCCAGGATGCCGCGGCCGCCGCGCCAATCCTTGTTGCTCGGGCCATCGACCGTCTTCTGCGTGGCGGTGGCGGCGTGCACCGTGGTCATCAGGCCGCGCTTGATTCCCCAGGTGTCGTGCAGCACCTTGGCCACCGGTGCCAGGCAGTTGGTGGTGCAGCTGGCGTTGGAGATGATGGCCTCGCCCTTGTAGGCCTTGTCATTGACGCCGAAGACGAACATCGGCGTGTCGTCCTTGCTCGGCGCCGACATGATGACCTTCTTCGCGCCGGCGGCCAGGTGCTTGCGCGCACCGGCATCTTATCGAGGAACAGGCCGGTGGATTCGACGACGATGTCGGCGCCGATCTCGCCCCACTTCAGCTCGGCCGGGTCCTTCACCGCGGTCAGGCGGATCTTCTTGCCGTTGACGATGAGTGTGTGGCCATCGACGGCGATATCGCCCTTGAAGCGGCCGTGCACGCTGTCGTACTTCAGCATGTAGGCCAGGTAGTCGGGTTCCAGCAGGTCGTTGATGCCGACCACCTCGATTTCGTCGAAATGTCTGGGTTGCGGCACGGAACACCATGCGTCCGATGCGGCCGAAGCCGTTGATGCCGATCTTGATGCTCATGTCGATCTCCTGTGAAAAATGAGAAGGTTCAGCCCGCCAGCACCTTGCGTACCGTGTCGGCGAGGTTCTGGACGGTGAAACCGAAATGCTTGAACAGCGCCGGCGCCGGGGCGCTCTCGCCGTAGCGGTCGATACCGACCACGGCCGCGCAGCCGTACTTCCACCAGCCGTCGGTGACGCCCGCCTCGATGGCGATGCGCGGCAGCTGCGGCGGCAGCACGCTGCTCTTGTAGGCCACGCTCTGCCGGTCGAAGACCGTCGTGCTGGGCATGCTGACCACGCGCACGGCGATGCCGCTCTTCGCCAGATCGGCCTGTGCGTGCAGCGCCAGTTGCAGTTCACTGCCGGTGGCAACGATCAGCGCCTGCGCCTTGCGTTTCAGCCCCACTTCGGCCGGCTCGGCCAGCACGTAGGCGCCCTTGCTGATTTCGTCGAGCCCGGATTTCGGTGCATAGGCCAGGTTCTGCCGGCTGAGCAGCAGCGCGCTGGGCCGGTCGGACCGGCTCAGTGCCATCGTCCAGGCGACGGCCGTTTCGGCGGTATCCGCCGGGCGCCAGACATCCAGCCCCGGGATCAACCGCAGCGACGCCGCATGCTCGACGCTCTGGTGCGTCGGCCCGTCCTCGCCCAGGCCGATGCTGTCGTGGGTGAAGACATGGATCACCCGCCGCTTCATCAGCGCGGCCATGCGGATGGCGTTGCGGCTGTAGTCGCTGAAAGTCAGGAAGGTGCCGCCATAGGGGATGTAGCCGCCGTGCAGCGCAATGCCGTTCATCACTGCGGCCATGCCGAATTCGCGCACGCCGTAGTTGATGTGGCGCCCGCCGTTCGGCACGCCGCGTTCGTCGAAGCGCAGCGCCGGCGTCGAGGACGTGTTGGTCAGGTTCGAGCCGGTCAGGTCGGCCGAGCCGCCGAGCATCTCGGGCAGCGCCTTGGTGAAGGCTTCCAGCGCGATCTGGCTGGCCTTGCGCGAGGCCACGGTGTCCGCCTGGGCGTGCGCGGCGACGACCGCATCGACGGCCGTCTGCGCAAAGCCCTTCGGCAGGTCGCCGCGCAAGCGCCGCAGCAGTTCGTCGGCCAGCTCGGGATAGGCCGCGCGGTAGGCGGCGAAGCGGTCGTTCCAGGCGCCTTCAGCGGCGTCGCCGCGCGCCTTGTGGTCCCATAGCGCATAGGCCGTCTCAGGGATGACGAAGGGCTCGCAGGTCCAGCCCAGCGCGGTCGCGCGTCAGCGCGACCTCCTCGGCCCCCAGCGCCTCGCCATGCGCCTTGGCGGTGCCGGCGCGGTTCGGCGAGCCCTTGCCGATGATGGTCTTGCAGATGATCAGCGTCGGCCGCGACTGCGAGCGCTTGCGACTCAGCGAGCGCGCCGTCGACGCTGCCGACATCGTTGCCGTCGATCGGCCCGATGACGTTCCAGCCGTAGGCCAGGAAGCGCTGCCTGACGTCGTCGATGAACCAGGGTTTGACGGCGCCGTCGATGCTGATGCCGTTGTCGTCGTACAGCGCCACCAGCTTGTTCAGCTTCCATGCACCGGCCAGCGCGCTGGCTTCGTGGCTGATGCCTTCCATCATGCAGCCGTCGCCGAGGAAGACATAGGTGCGGTGGTCGACCACGGCGTGGCCAGGGCGGTTGAACTCCTGCGCCAGCAGCTTTTCGGCCAGCGCCATGCCGACGGCATTGGCGATGCCCTGGCCCAGCGGGCCGGTGGTGGTCTCGACGCCGGGCGTCAGGTCCACTTCGGGGTGGCCCGGCGTGCGGCTGTGCAGTTGGCGGAAGTTGCGCAGCTCGCTCATCGGCAAATCGAAGCCGGTGAGATGCAGCAGCGCGTACTGCAGCATCGACGCATGGCCGTTGGACAGCACGAAGCGGTCGCGGTCGGCCCAATGCGGATTGCGCCGGGTTGTATTTCAGGTGCCGGTCCCACAGCGCCACGGCAATTTCGGCCATGCCCATCGGCGCACCGGGGTGGCCCGAATTGGCCTGCTGCACGGCGTCCATCGCCAGGGCCCTGATGGCATTCGCCATCAGGGCGGTTTCGTCGGTCGATGTGCCGGTCATGTGCGTGGACCCCGGTTGGCGCTGCGGAACGTTGGAGGGAGGCGGTCGATTTTAGGGGCTGCCCACCGGCCGACGCCCGATCGATGGCGGGCCCTGCTCGCCAGCACGCACCGATCCGCATTCCGCGCCGCACGCCTACACTCGCCGCGCATGAAGGCCCTGATCCTGGCCGCCGGCCGCGGCGAACGGCTGCGCCCGCTGACCGACCACATGCCCAAGCCGCTGCTGCCTGTGCACGGCCGGCCGCTGATCGAATCGCATCTGCGTGCCCTGGCCCGTGCCGGCGTGCGCGACGTGGTGATCAACACCGCCTGGCTGGAGGAGCAGTTCCCCGCCTCGCTCGGCGATGGCAGCGACTTCGGGGTGCATTTGCGCTATTCGATGGAAGGGCGCGACCATGGCGGCGCGCTGGAGACTGCCGGTGGCATCGTCAAGGCCTTGCCCTGGCTGGGCGAGGTCTTCTGGGTGGTGTCAGGCGACGTGTACCTGCCGGACTTCGAATTCGACGCCGCGGCGGCGGCACAGTTTGCCCTCTCGCCGCTGCTGGCGCAGCTGTGGCTGGTGCCGAACGCACCGCACCACCCGCAGGGCGATTTCGCCATCGACGCCGACGGCCTGGCCTGCCGCGACGGTGATCGCCTGACCTGGGCCAGCGTCGGCCTGTTTCGCGCCGAAATGTTTGCCGGCATCGCCGTCGGCGCCCGGCTGCCGCTGCGCCCGCTGCTCGACGCGGCGATGGCGCAGCGACGCCTTGGTGCTCGACGCTGGCCGGGGCGCTGGGTCGATGTCGGCACGCCCGAACGGCTGGCCGAGGCAAACGACTGACGCGCTGTCGGCTGCTCAGCGGCCGTCGCGGCGCTGACGGCGGGCCATGAAGCCGACCATCCCCAGCCCGGCGAGCATCAGCGCATAGGTCTCGGGCTCGGGCACGGCCTGAGTCATCAGCAGCAGCTGCCCGCCCTCGATCAGCGGGCTGTCCAGCGCATAGTGCGCCTGTACGTCGAGCAGGAAATAGCGGTTGTTCTTCGTGTCGTAGCCGGCGACGCCGTCGAACAAGCCGGTGACCTCGATCACGCCTGACGATTCCTCGTCCTGGGTGAAAGGCGCCGTCGCCGGCACGCCGATGTTGCCGAAGCGCGCCTGGTCGTGCTCGGCGAGCAATGTCAGTGCCTTGGTCTTCGGATCGAACTCGTAGATCTTGCCCAGGTGCTCCTGGTTGCCGACGTCTTCCTGCAGCAGCACTTTGCCGTCGGCGGCGACCGTCATGTTGTCGAGCATGTTCTGCGCTTCGCTGCCGTCGAGCAGCGCCTCGATGCGGCCGCCCTGGGTCGGGTCGGCGATGTCGTCGAAGGTCAGCGAATACAGCCGGCTGCGGCCCACCTGGCTGCCGACGCCGTCCTTGGTCTGGTCGTAGCGGTCGGTGGTGACGAAGTAGAAGCGGTTCGGGTCCCGGGTGTCCCAGGCGCCGTCCTCCGCGCGCAGGAAGGTGGTGCCGCTGCCGGTGCCGGATTCGAGCGTGAAGCGCCCGGACAGTGCCGTGGCGCGCACGTCGTTGCCGGCGGCGACGTTGACCGAATAGGTCGCGCCGTTGGTCAGGCCCGCCCTTTCGATCTCGGATCCGGATGCGGTCTTCGTGCCGACGTAGATTCGCAGCTGCGAGTCCCCGCCATCGGACATGCCGGCAACGACGGTCTTGTCCTGCACCTTCGGGCTGAGCAGCACGTTCTCCCAGCTGTTGGTGCCCAACGGGTAAAGCTGGTAGCTCTGCCCGATGTTGCTGCCGGAGGCGATGGTGGCTATTGGCCGGCCGCTGCTGCCATTCTCTTCGCCGCTCAGGAACAGCCGGGCCGTTGTGCCCAGGCCGCTGGCCGGGTTGTACAGCCCGCTGCTCGGCGCCAGGTCGGCCGAACAGAAGCGCGCGAACGACGCGCTCGATGCGACATAGCCGCTGCCGTTCCATAGGAAGGCGCTGGTGATCAGGTCGCGGCCGGCGATGACGCTGAGGTCGGCTTTGGCGATGGTCCAGATCGACACGAAGGAGCCGGGCGCCCCGTTGGCACGCACCGCGCCGAGGCCGGCGCCCAGCTCGTGGTTCATCAGCACGCTGAAGGTGCCGTCGAGGTTGTCGTAGGCCCCCAGGCCGTCCGGAATGCCGGCCATCTTGTAGCCGGTCGGGGCGCTGTCGCCAACGGTGAGGATCGAGGTGAAGTCCACCCCCGGGGCAATCCCGGTCAGGTACGGCGTGGCCGAACTGCTGGGGCCGGTGGCGGCGAAGGCGCCGCTGGCGGCAGCCGCCGCGAGCAGGGCGGCGACGAGGGTCTTGCGCATGGGTCTCTCCTTGATGAAAGGTCGTGAGGATCTGCGGGCCAGCGCCGGCAATGCGCCGCCGCCCATTGCAGCGTAGGCAGCGCCGATTGCACGGCCGTGACAGCCCGGCGGTGAAGCGGCGATCCGGCGGGCCCGTGCCGCGCCGCCGGGTCGCGCACTCGGCCGGATGGTCTATCGTGCAGCCATGGCTGTCGGCACCGCGCAACATCGGATCCTTGGCCGCACCCGCCCGTCGCGTCGGTCGCTGTGGGCGCTGGTCGCCTGCGCGGCCGGCGCCGGCGCGGCGGGCGCCGCCGACGGCCGCTTCGGCTACCTGGGGCTGGCCCCTGCGGTGGCGGGGCAAAGCCTGCAGCAGGTGGAAGCGACACTCGGTGCGCCGCTGCAGCCGCTGGCGGGATCGGATGGCGATTGCCAGCAACGCGGCGCCGCCAGGCTGCCGGGCGTGGTGTACACGGTGGATGGCGGCGTGCTCACCCGCGTGGAGACGCGCGATCCGCGCTATGCCACGGTCAGCGGCGTGCGTGTCGGTGATGACATGAAGAAGGCGCAGCGCGTATACGGCAAGCGGCTTCAGCTGGCGCCGCACCCGTACTTTGCGCAGGGGCAGACACTGGCGGTGTATTCGGCCGACCGCCGATTCGCGCTGGTCATGGAGAGCAACGACGATGGCCGCATCATCACCTTGCGCGGTGGCCTGGTGCCGGCAGTGGAGTATCTGGAAGGATGCAGCGCCAACGGGGTGCGGCAATGAGTCGCCCATCGATCGACATCGCGGTCATCGGCGCCGGGCCGGTGGGCTTGGCGCTGGCGCTGCATGCCGCGACGCTGCTGCCGCAGGCCCGCATCAGCCTGTTCGACAGCCGCCGCCTCGACCAGGATGTCGCTGCCGACGGGCGCACGCTGGCGCTGTCGCTGGGCAGCGTGCAATTGCTGCAGCGCCTGGGCGTGTGGGCGGGCCTGCCGGCGCAGCCGATCCTCGAGGTGCACGTCTCGCAAGCGCCGCCGACCTCGCTGCCCCTGCTTTTCGGCCTGCCGGAGGTGACACTGCGCTGCGCCGACGAAGGCGTGCCGATGCTCGGCGCGGTGTTGCGCTACGGCCAGCTGGTCGCGCCGCTGCAGCAGGCCTGGGTGGCCGCCACGCAGCGCGAGCCGCAGCGCCTGTCCAGCCGCTTCGGCACGCCGGTCGGTGCGTGCAAGGCGCTGGCCGACGGCATCGAGCTGGATGCCGGCATTGCCGAGCGCTTCGATCTGGGCGTGATCGCCGAGGGGGGTGTTTTCGCCGGGCAACTGCGCAAGGCGCTGGCGCATGACTATGGCCAGACCGCCTGGGTCGGCACCGTCACGCTCGACGGCGGCGCGCCGGCGTTGGCGGTCGAGCGCTTTACGCAGCGCGGGCCGCTGGCGCTGCTGCCGCTGCCCCTGCCCGATGGCGCGCCGCGCCAGGCGGCGCTGGTGTGGTGCGTGGCCAGCGGCGACGACCCGGTGCGCATGCTCGACGACGCGCAGCGCGTCGCGGTGCTGAACACCTTGCTGCCGGAACGCGCGGGCCGGGTCTGCGGCATTTCGATGTTGAAGGATTTCGCGCTCGGTTTGAATGCCGAGCGCACGCTGGTCAGCGGCCGCAGCGTGCGCATCGGCAACGCCGCGCAGACGCTGCACCCGGTGGCCGGCCAGGGATTGAATCTGGGGTTGCGCGACGCTTTCGAGCTGGTGCAGGCACTGCGCGGCGGCGGCGACATCGACGCCGCACTGCGTCGCGTGGAATGGTCGCGCGCCGTCGACCGCTGGAGCATGATCGCCGCCACCGACCTGCTGGCCCGCGCCTTCACCTGGGGCGTGCCGGGCGTGGCAGCGGCGCGGAGCCTGGGCCTGGCGCTGCTGCAGAGGGCCGGGCCGCTGAAGTCGCAGCTGGCGCGGCGCATGATGTTCGGCTCGCGCTGACAGGCGCGATCCAGGTTCAGGTGATGACGGTGGGCGCGGCGCGCCCGGTGCGCACCCGGATGCCGGCCAGCTGCTCGGCCGCATCGATCAAGCCGGCCAGCGCCGGCTGTGCCGGCTGTGCCATGCCGGGCCCATCGGCGACGAAGCGCTCGAGGTAGACCCGCAGCGTCGCGCCTTCGGTGCCGGTGCCCGACAGCCGGAAGACGATGCGCGAGCCGCCGTCGAAGAACACGCGCAGTCCCTGGCCCTGGCTCACCGAGCCGTCCACCGGGTCGGTATAGGCGAAGTCGTCGGCGCGGTCCACCTGGTAGGAGCCGAGACGTCGCCCCGGCAGCGAAGCGAGCGACGCGCGCAGATCGCCATACAGCGTCTGCGCCACCGCGCTGTCCAGCCCTTCATAGTCGTGGCGCGAATAGACGTTGCGGCCGAAGCGCTGCCAATGATCCGTCACGATGGCCTGCACCGGCTGCCGGCGCACGGCCAGGATGTTCAGCCAGAAAAGCACCGCCCACAGGCCGTCCTTTTCGCGCACATGATCCGAGCCGGTGCCGGCGCTTTCCTCGCCGCACAGCGTGCACATCCCCGCGTCGAGCAGATTGCCGAAGAATTTCCAGCCGGTGGGCGTTTCGTGGCAGGCAATGCCCAAGGCTTCGGCCACCCGGTCCACCGCCGCGCTCGTGGGCATCGAGCGCGCCACGCCCTTCAGCCCGGCGGCGTAGCCCTTGACGAGGTGTGCATTTGCCGCCAGCACCGCCAGGCTGTCGCTGGGCGTGACGATGAACTGGCGGCCGAGAATCATGTTGCGGTCGCCGTCGCCGTCGGACGCCGCGCCGAAGTCGGGCGCCGCCTCGGCGTTCATCAGTGCCACCAGCTCCTTGGCGTAGGTCGGGTTCGGGTCGGGGTGGCCGCCGCCGAAGTCGGGCAGCGGGGTGCCATTGAGCACGCTGCCGGCCGGGGCGCCGAGCAGGCCTTCGAGAATGGCGTGGGCATAGGGGCCGGTGACCGCGTGCATGGCGTCGAAACGCAGGCGGAAGCCCGGTTGCGCCAACAACGCCGCGACGCGTTCGAAGTCGAACAGGCGCTGCATCAGCCGCGCATAGCTTTGCACGGGGTCGACGATCTCGACCTGCATCGTGCCCAGCACGCCTTGGCCCAGCCGTTGCAGATCGACATCGGAGGCATCGATGATCAGGTAGCGCGTGATGGCGAGCGTGCCTCGATGGATGGCCACCGTCAGCTTCTCCGGCGCCGGCCCGCCGTTGCCGATGTTGTATTTGATGCCGAAGTCGCCGTCGGGCCCGCCCGGGTTGTGGCTGGCCGACAGCACGATGCCGCCG
>CAWIOH010000035.1:0-47425 GCA_963837675.1 uncultured beta proteobacterium
CGATCGGGCGCGTCGGCAGGTATCCGGACAGCGGATGGAGTGGTGGGGTGTTCATGGGAGGGGGAGGACCTTGATCCAGCCATCCTCCTTGCCGCGGAAGGTCTTGAACATGGCCGGCCCGTCTTCGAGACCGACCGTGTGCGCGATGACGAACGAAGGATCGATCTGACGCTCGGCGACGCGCCGCATCAGGTCGTCGGTCCAGCGATTGACGTGCGTCTGGCCGGTTCGCATCGTCAGGCCCTTGTTCATCAAGGCGCCGAACGGAATCTTGTCGGCCGGGCCGCCATAGACGCCGGCCACCGACAATGTGCCCGCCCGGCGGCACACGTACATCATCTCGCGCAGTACGTGCGGGCGGTCACTTTCGAGCATCACCGCCTGCTTCGTAGGCAGTTTCATAAATACGGTCACGTATATAATTGATAAGTTCGGCCGCGTATGGCATCGTGATGCGATCCTTCGACCGGGGATTGTGCATGCCGAGGAAGAGCCCGTTCCGTATCCAGCTGTCTGCCGACGAGTCCGCCGAGTTGAATCGGGTGTGCTGCCAAATATACGTTGCCGTATTTCGAGGTCGTGAGAGCCAAGATGATCCTGATGGCCGCCGACGGCATGGACAACGACGAGATCGCCGCGCGCCTGGACACGCGGCGCGAGGTGGTCAGCCAGTGGCGCCAGCGCTTCTTCAGGGAGCGATTAGCGGGCCTCGGAGGAAGACCCGCCCGGGACGCCCTCGGGTCTTTCTCCCCAGAGCTCACGGTTGAGATCAAGGCGCTTGCGTGCGAGTTGCCGACGACCTTGGGCTGCTTGCCGCTGTCGCGACTCAGCGTCGCCGACGTGGCGCGACATGCGCAGCGCTCGGGCCTTGTGGCCCGCATCAGCAACAGCACCGTCTGGCGTTGGTTGCACGAGGACGCGATTCGCCCTTGGCAGCATCCGATGCTGGATCTTTCCCCGAGATCCGCACTTCCAGGCCAAGGCCGGGCGAATCCTGGACCTGTACGAGCGGCGCTCGCAAGGACGAGGCACTGCGCCACGACGAGTTCGTCATCTCGACTGACGAGAAGACCAGCATCCAGGCTCGCCTGCGTATCCATCCGAGCCTGCCCACCGCGCCGGCCAAGTCGATGCGCGTGGAGCATGAGTACGCACGCCGGTGGCGCCTGGGCGTACTTGGCTGCGCTGGACGTGCACCGCGCCAAAGTGTTCGGTCGCTGCGAAGCGACCACCGGCATCGCGCCCTTCGAGCGTTTGGTCGAACAAGTCATGAGCCAGTCGCCGTACAACACCGCTCGCCGCGTCTTCTGGGTCATGGACAACGGCTCGTCGCATCGTGGCCAGGCGTCGGTGCGCCGCCTCACGCAAGCCCACCCTACATTGGTCCCGGTCCACGGACCGATCCACGCGAGCTGGCTCAACCAGATCGAAATCTACTTCTCGATCGTGCAGCGCAAGGTGCTGACCCCGAACGACTTCCCTTGCATCGCGGCGGTCGCCGAACGGCTGGCGAACTTCGAGCGCCATTTCGAGAGCATCGCTCGTCCGTTCGAATGGAAGTTCACCGCGGGCCGATCTCAATGCACTGATCGCACGCATGCGTGATCGATGGGCGCAGAGCCGGCCCTTGAAGCTCGCCGCCTGAGGAATACGTGTGCGAACTTCCGAAACGAAGTACTTAGCCTAGTCAATCATCGAGTCGTCCGAGCGCGGCCAGTAGGCATGCCGACGGCGTCGATGCACTTGTGCAGGCCTTTACCGCCAGTGGGCCGCTGTAGGCGATCGAGCACGCTTTCCTCGTCGAAGTCGATCGTGATCGCGCCTCAGGCACGCGCCATCGGAAGCCGCTCTGCGAGGTTGACGATGCAGATGACCTGCTCGGCACCCATCAGCACGGCGCTGCGCAGCGCGAACTGCCCGACCGGGGCACCCCACACCGCTACCGTGTCGCTCGGTTCGATCTCGAATTGGCCGCGCCTGCCAGCCGGTGAGAACGAGGTCGCTTAGAAAAAGGACCTGCTCGTCGCTGAGCCCTTCGGGGACCTTGACCGGTGCGACGCGACAACGCGATCGCCGACCTTCTCAGCGTGCTGTTGTCCGACCGACTTCGACGACCTCGCCCATGCGCGCGTGACCGATCACGTCACCCGACTTCATGCCCGGGATAGCTCCGTCGAACAAATGCAAGTCTGGGCCGCAATCGCGCAGGAAGTGACCTTAATGATTGCGTCGCGGGGATGCTCGATCTGCGGATCCGGCACTGTTTCGCAGGGGATGTCGTGTATGCCAACACAAGGCTTTCATCTTGTATCTACTTCGGAGATGCGTTGGAGCAGCCAACTTACCGCGTGACGTGTGCGCTCGTCCACGCGCCGCGGTCGCTTGCACGACCTTCCCCTCAAGCCGCGACCTCAGCCTCCTCCGCCATCAACTCGTCCTTGCGCGCCGCCATCTCTTCGGCAAGAGCTGCCAGGTCCATGTCGGACTTGCGGCACTGCGGAAACATCTCGTCTTCTTCTTCCTCGATGTGGTGGTTGACGTACTCGCCGAGCACGATGACCTTGGCGTCGTAAAGATCTTCATCGGGCAGCATTCCCCTGAGCCGATCGACGAGCCGATCGTCGGCTACGGTCCGTTCGTGATGAAAAGCCACACCGCGATCAACCGGGCCATTGCCAATTTGAGCAGCGGGCGCTTCGGGCGCATCGGGCGCATCGCAGCCTGATCCGGACGTGCCAACTTGCCCCTGATCCCCCGCTCGGCCAGAGCAACCTTTGGGTCAACCAGGTCGTCCGTAGCGCGGCCAACCACCGGCTAGAACCCCTGCATCATTCCCGGCATCCTTGCAGGGCGTCTATTGCCGTCTACTCTTTTCCCTTGTCACCAATGCCTGCGGCGGCGTCCGCCAGCCGCAATCCCAACGGTTCGCCGGCGTCTACCTGCAGTTCCCGCTGGCGCGCGGAAATCGCGGCGGCAGCAGCCCAGGCTGAGCAGCGCTGCCACCCACTTTGGAAGAACCCCCATGCACCGTTCAATTCAAGCGTTGATCACGATGGCCGGCATGGCCCTGACAGGCATCGCGCAAGCGCAGGTCAGCGTGCCGGCGACGCAGGCGCGCGCCATCGCCCAGGAAGCCTACATCTACGGCGTGCCGATGCTCGACGCCTACCGCGTGATGCATGCGTATTCGATCGCCGAGGGCAACCCGGAGTACAAGGGGCCGTTCAATACCGTGCTGAACATCGCAAGTGTGTTCACACCCGAGGACACCGCCTTCGTCACGCCCAACTCGGACACGCCCTACACCTTCATGGGTCTCGACCTGCGCGCCGAACCGATGGTCATCACCTTGCCGGCGATGGATCCGAAGCGCTATTTCGTGATGCAGATGTTCGACATGTACAGCTACAACTTCGACTACTTGGGCACGCGCACAAGTGGCAACGGCGGCGGCCGCTTTCTGGTCGCCGGGCCGCGGCTGGAACGGCGAGACGCCGAGGGCATCACGAGGTGCTGCGCTCCGAGACCGAACTGGTCAGCGTCATCGGCCGCACGCAGCTGTTTAACCCGGGGACCTGGGCAACGTGAAGAAGATCCAGGCGGGCTACAAGGTGAGCCGCTGTCGGTCTACCTCGGCAAGCCGGCCGCGGCCGCGCCGCTCACCGACTGGATCAAGCCGCTGAAGCCGCAGGAGCAGCGCACCTCGCTCGAATTCTTCAACGTGCTGAACTTCCTGCTGCAGTTCGCGCCGGTGCACCCCGCGAGGTCGGCGCTGCGCGAGCGCTTCGGCAGATCGGCATCGTGCGCGGGCAAGCCGTTCGACGTGGCATCGCTTTCGCCCGAGATGCAAGCCGCGCTTGAGGCCGGCGTGGCGGACGGCCAGCAGGCGATCGACGCCGGCGCCGTACGCCGAGCCGGCAAGTCGACGAGCTGTTCGGCACGCGGGAGTTCCTGAAGAACGACTATCTGAACCGCGCCGCCGGCGCGCAGGTCGGCATCGGCGCCAATTCGAAGGAAGAGGCGCTGTATCCGATCTACGAGAACGACGCTGACGGCCAGCCGCTCGACGGCCCAAGGGGCGCTACATGCTGCGTTTTGCCAAGGCAGTTCCCGCCGGTGAACGCGTTCTGGTCGCTGACGATGTACGACCTGCCACAGCAACTGTTGGTGAAGAATCCGATCGAACCGCTACCTGATCAACTCGCCGATGCTGCCCGACCTCAAGCTCGACGCCGACGGCGGTTTGACGATCTAATCCAGAGCGTTTCGCCGGAAGAGACAAGGGAAGCAACTGGCTGCCGGCGCCGGACGGGACCGTTCATGCTGGCGATGCGCTACTACTGGCCCAAACCGGAGCTACTGTCCGGAGAATGGAATTCGCCCGCGGTGCAGCCGGCAATGTGCGCCAATGACCCAATCTGGAGGAAGGTGCCTTGTGAGACATTTCTTGAGTTCGCTGCCGCATTCGCCTTGCGGCCGCGGACCGCGGTAGCGCAGACGCCACCCCTGACGAGGCCACCGGCATTGCCCGTGACGCCTGGATCTACGGCTACGCGCCAATCCAGAGCTACAACACCTGGCACAAGCAGGCGGTCGACGCCGACGCGCCGGAGTATGTCGGCGGGTTCGACGTCTTCCGACACTACGCTGACGTCTTCACGCCCGAGAACCAGACATCGTCACGCCGAACAACGACACGCCGTATTCCTGGGCATGGCTGGACCTGCGGGCCGAACCGGTGGTGGTCAGGTGCCCGAGGTCCCCGAGGACCGCTACTACGTGCTGCAGTGGATCGACCTCTTCACCTACAACTTCGCCTATGTCGGCAGCCGCACCACCGGGAACGGCGCCGGCGCCTACATGGTGGCGGGGCCGGGATGGCAGGGCGAGACGCCCGGGGTATAACGGACGTGTTCCGCTCCGAAACGGACATCGTCGGATCCTCGGCCGCACCGCGTTGAAGGGCCGGACGATCCGAAGATTGTCGCGGCCGTGCAGGCCGGTTACGATATCCAGCCGCTGAGCGCCTTCGCGGGGACCAGGCGCCTACGGTCCAGCCGAGGCCCGATCTTCCCGCCGCCGGAGCCGACGAAGGCTCTCACGCATGACTTCATCAGCTACCTCAACTTCCTGCTGCAGTTCGCCGAGCCGCCGCATGCGGCGAGGTGGCGCTGCGCGAGCGGTTCGCGAAGATCGGCATCGGGCCCGGCCGGCCCTGGCGAGCTCGAAGTGTCGCTGCGTTGCTGGCGGCAATCGATGCCGGCGATGAAGCAGGCGAAGGCCGATCCAGGAGGCCATCGAAAGAAATTCACGTCGAACGGCCTGTTCGGCGCGCGCGCCGATCGAAGACGACAATATGACCCGCGCCGTCGCGGCCGCGAAGGGCCTGTACGGCAATTCGCTCGAAGAGGCCTGGTACGGCGGCTATGTGGCGACGGCCGCAGCGCAGAGTGATCACACTTCACAAGGCGCAATCTGCCGCCGCCAAGTTCTTCTGGTCGATGACGCTTTACACCTCCCCGACCGTTTCCTCTATCGCCAATCCGCTGGAGCGCTATTCGATCGGCGATCGCACCGGGGGACTGAATACGGCGCAGACGGTGGACTGACGGTCTACTTCGGCCAGAGTCGCCGGGCCCGGACAAGGAGTCGAACTGGCTGCCGGCGCCGGACGGGCCGTTCAGCGCCGTGGTGCGGGTCTACGGGCCCAGCGAGAGCGGCGATGAACGGCACCTGGAAGCTGCCGCCGCTGGCACCCGCGAAATAGTCCTGCTCATGCGGGTACAGTGGTTCTTGACCATCGGCTCGAGGATCGCGCGGGGGTTCAGCAATGATCAATCTTGTCGGCATTTCATGCAGTCTTCGCGTGGCCTCGTACAACAAGGCTCTGCTGCACGCAGCGATCGAACTGGCACCGTCAGGATGCGCAATTCGAGCGGGGTCGATCCGGGACATTCCGCTTTACGACGCGGATGTCGAGGCGCGCGATGGGCTGCCTGCGCTGCAGTGACGCAACTGAAGGAGCAGATCGCGGGTGCAGACGGTCTCATCCTGTTCACGCAGGAATACAACAATGGCATTGCGGATGTCTTCAAGAACGCCATCGACTGGTTGAGCCGGCCCGCTGAGGACATCGCAAGCGTGTTCGGCGACAAGCCCGTGGCGCTGTGCGGTGCATCACCCGGAGGCTTCGGCACCATCCTCAGCCAGGATGCATGGTTGCCTGTGCTGCGCACGTTGGGAACGAGGCCCTGGTTGGCGGACGTTTGCTCGTGTCGCGCGCGCACAAATTGATTGCGCCGGGTGGCCAAATGACTGACGCATACGCGCAAAAGCAGCTGCAAGTCTTCATACAAGGGTTCGTGGACTTTGTTGGTCGGCGCTGAGCCCTCGAGGCAGCGTCGGTCGCTTACGCGGTCGGTGCGATGGATGCCAGACGTGGCGGCATCAGCAAATGCCGCGGCCATCACAGGTGACCGAAGCAGCTTCCCGCGCTTGCCCGAGGCTGTGTGAGACTACAAACGGCCGCTTCGTAGAAGCGAAACAAGAAAAGCGATGGCTCGCCGTCCGACTGCTTTGGAGTAACCCGGCCGGCAGGTTTGGGTCGCGGCTTGACAGCCATCTAGCCAAACTCGTCGCCTCAAACCTGACCTCCACGTGTACGCTTTTGGTCTGCGGTGTACCAGCTCGGGTTTCCCCAACGCACGTTGACAAGACCGGCTACGCAGGGGGGATGGTTACAGAGGCGTGCGGCCATAGGTGATGGACTGAACCTTGCCGGCGCGCAAGGTCACGGTAGCGAGCAGGTCGCCCGGGCCGCGCTTGTACAACCATTGCTCAGTTGCTTGGCACGGCAGCACCGTACTGGCGAAGGGCTCCGGCACGGGGTGCGGCGACGGCCCGTAGTAGACCGCCGCGCAGAAGCTATCCGCCAGCAGCGGCTGCCCGCACTTGTAGATCAGGCTGAGACGCGAATCTCCCTCCGACGTGATGCCGCCTTGGCAGCGAAGCGACTCCGCCTCGGCCTCGACGAAAGGGAGGCTCAAGGCGCAGATGAGAAAGGCAGCGCGGGTCGTATTCATGGCAGCCTCCGTGTCAGAAGGAAAAGCATACCTTCGCCACCGGGCGGGGTGCCAATGCCGCGCGCGGGTTGTGCAACCCGGGGTGTCGGTGAGGTCGTCATTCGAACGGCATCTTTCCGGCTCGAACTTGGATGAGACGAAGGACCGCACCGGGTCGGCGGCAGGTCTACACCAGCTCAATCTCGATGCCGTAGACCTGCCGGTCGAACTGGCATGCCACACAGCCGACCGTCGGGTGCGTCATGGCCGGCCATAAGCGGGTGCTCCCAACCGTCCGGTTCCGGGCACCTCGGCCTCAGCTGGTTCAGTCTGATGAAACGTCGGCGCCGTGGACCTGGGAAAGCGGGTCGGCAATCTGCCGCGGAGGTCGCGCTTTATGCTCTAATTGAAAGATCACATTAGGCGTGTTGACATTGAGTCACTCTACGGGCGGCATCGCGCCGCCATTGCGCACCAAGTCGGTCGGTCGCCAGTTGATGACGCTGCCCGAACAGATCGCCGAGCACGTCTTCGAGCAAATCGCGAACGGCGCTTACTTGCCCGGCGATCGTGTGCGCGAAGAGACACTGGCAGAAGAGTTCAAGGTGAGTCGCGGGCCGGTCCGCGAGGCCTTGCGCATCCTGGAGAAGGATTCCGTCGTCCGCATCCTGCCCAACAAGGGTGCGCATGTCACGCAGCTGTCAGCCAAGGAGGTCAGCGACATCTTCGAGATCCGTCGAAACCTCTCGGGCGTAATGATCGGCCGGCTCACGCCCGATCAGGCCGCGGCCGCGGCAGCGACCATCGAAGCAGACATCCGCTCTCTCGAGGCGCTGGCCCAAGCACCAGACGGTGCCGCCTACTTCGAAACGTCTTTCCGCATCAACCGCGCCTTGCGTGAGAACTGCAGCAACGAGCGGCTGGCCGAGATCATTGCTTCGCTGGCTCGTCAGACGCTGCGCTATACCCAGCTCGGCCTGGCCACGCCTGCGCGGCGCAAGGAATCCGCGCGCTGCTGGCGTGCGATGCACAAGGCGATGAAGTCCGGCGACGTGCAAGGTGCCGCCACCATCGCCGAGAAGTTGATCGAGGACTCGCAGCGCGAGGCTGTCAGGCAGCTCGAAGCGCGCCAGACGGCGGCGTGATCGGTTTGCGGGCAGCGTGTTTCAGCGCAGTGCCGCGGCTTCCACCAGACAGCTCCTGAATGCATCGGCTGCCGCCGAGAGCGGCACGGCCGCCAGCGTGAAGACCGATACCGGCATAACCAGCCCCGGCGTGTCGACTTGCAACGCACGAACCTGGCCCGCGACCGCCAGGCGCCGTGCCAGATGCTGCGGCAGCACGGCCAGCGCGCCGCCCTGCGCCAGCAGTTCGAGGATCAGGTCGAGCGACAGCGTTTCCGCCAGCACACGCGGTCGCGCGGGGCCGGTGCGCCGAAAGAGCGCATCGACCGCGGCGCGCACGCGAGTGGTTCGCGGCGGCAGCACCCAAGCCTCGCACACCAAGGCGGCCCACTCCAGCTTGCGCTTCGCGGCGAGCGTGTGGCGCATGCCGCACACGATGACCAACGCGTCGATGTACAGCGGCATGTTGTCGAGGTCGTCGGGCACCGCGCTGTCCAACGCAGCGCCCACCACCAGATCCAGGCGCCCGGTACGCAGCTGGCGCAACTGGTGTTCGCGCAGGCCTTCACTTACCGTCACCGTCAACTCCGGCAGGCGCTGGCGGGCCTGCAGAATTGCTGCATTCAGCAAGTATCCGGTGCCGGCACCGGCGGTGGCACCAACGGCCAGCGTCGCAGCGATGCCGCGCTCGAGTCCTGTCAACTCCTCGACGGCACGGCCGATCTCGCTGCTCATCATGTGCGCGTAGCGCAGCAGACACGCGCCATGCGCGGTCGGCACCATGCCGCGTGGCGTGCGTTCGAACAGCGCCACGCCCACACCGCCTTCTATCTCTGCCAGCGCCTTTGAGACGGCAGGCTGCGAGATGTTCAGCGCCGCCGCCACGCGCCCCACCTGCCCAAGATCTTCGAGCGCCACCAGCAGCCGCAGGTGGCGCAGCGTCAGTGCTCGCTGAAGAAAAGCGCTGGAGATATTCGCCATGGCTGGCCCGTTGTGCGTTCGTCATCATAACCTTTGGGTTATGCCACGGAGGCTCGAATTCATTGGCCAAAGAGCATGCCGGTGAACACAATTTGATCGTCGTCAAACAAGGCGACGAACAGTTCAAAGCCCCTTCGGAGACAAACCATGAGCAAGCCCACCCCGCTCGCGATACGCCCGCTGACGCCGGCGCTCGGCGCAGAAGTGTTCGGCCTCGACCTGTCGGCGCCGCTTTCGCCGGCCGACGTCGAAGCGGTCCGCCGCGCGCTGGTGTCGCATCAGGTGATCTTTTTCCGTGACCAACAGATTAGTCACGAACAACACATCCAGATCGGCCAGCGCTTCGGCTCGCTGCACGTACACCCGCTGGCGGCCGGCAACCACCCGGACCATCCGGAGCTGCTGCGCATCCACGCCGACGAGAACTCCCAGCGTGCGGCCGGCGAAGACTGGCACAGCGATGTCAGCTGCGAAGAAGAGCCGCCGATGGGCAGCATGCTGTACCTGACCGACGTGCCGCCCAGCGGCGGCGACACCATGTTCTGCAGCATGTACGCGGCCTACGACGCGCTGTCGCGGCCGATGCAGCAGTTCCTGGAAAACCTCACCGCAGTCCACGACGGTGCCAAGGTCTGGACCAAATACGGCATGACACCGTCACGGCCCTACGCGCGCACCGAACATCCGATCGTCACCGTGCACCCGGACACCGGTCGCAAACTGCTGTTCGTCAACAAGGTCTTCACCTCGCACATCCCGGCGCTGTCGACGAAGGAAAGCGACGCGTTGCTCGACATGCTCTACCGGCACATCGAGAACCCGCGCTTCATGTGCCGCTTCAGGTGGCAGGCAAACTCGGTCGCGTTCTGGGACAACCGCTGCACGCAGCACCAGGCCATCTTCGACTACTTCCCGGCGCGGCGCAGCGGCTACCGCGTCACCATCAACGGCACCCGCCCGCTGGCGGCGATTCAAGCCGACGCGTCGCGCCGGCATCAAGCGCTCGCCATCGCCGCATAAGGAGATCACCATGCCATCCCTCGACTCGATCGTGTGCAATGCGTCGTCTGCGCCACGACCCATGCGCCGCAACTTCCTCATCGCTGCCGCGGCCGCCCTGTGTGCGGTGTCTGCAGCGGCAGACACCGCCTACCCCACCAAGCCGATCACGATCGTGCTGGGCAACAGCGCCGGCAGCGGTGGCGACCTGCTGTGCCGGGTGCTCGCCACCGGCCTGAGTGCGGCCCTGAAGCAGACGGTGATCGTCGACAACCGGGTCGGCGCCAACAGCACCATCGCCAGCATGGCGGTGGTGAACGCCAAGCCAGACGGCTACACATTGCTGTTCGGCAATGCGTCCAGCACCGTGATCAACCAGGCGGTGCAGAAGAACCATCGCTTTGACTCGCGCACCGATCTCACCGCGATTGCCCAGGTCGGCGCTGGCGGCGTGGCACTGGTGGCGACGCCGGACTTCCCGCCGAACGACATGAAGGAGTTCATCGCTGCCGCCAAGGCCCAGCCCGGCAAGTACAACTACGCCACCTGGGGCATCGGCAGCCAGGGTCATCTGGTGATGCAAGGGCTCGAGCAGCAAAGCGGCATCCGCATGAACCACGTCCCCTACAAGTCGATCAGCGCGATCACGCAGGACATGCAGGGCGGCACGATCAACATCGGCTTCATGGACGTGGCCAGCGCGATGCCGCTGGTCAAGACTGGGCGGCTGAAGGTGCTCGGCCTGACCGGCTCGCTGCGCTCTCCGGGCCTGCCCGCGGCGCCGCTGATGTCGGAGCAGGGCATCGACTTCAGGACCGACGGCTGGTACGGCGTGTTTGCGCCGAAGGGAACGCCGGCACCGGTGGTGGCCCTGCTCAACCAGGAAGTCAACCGCCTGCTGGCGTCGCCGGAACTGCGCGAGCGGTTGCTGCAGCTGAACATCGGCAATCCGCCGGTCAAGTCGCCGGAGGAATTCGCGAAGACCGTCCGCGACGACCTGAAGGTGTGGGAGCAGATTGCGCAGCGCGCGGACATCAGGCTCGACTGACGCTGCCATTCGTACCCTGGAGGCCGCGCGATGGAACGTGCCAAGCCCCATCTCGACGTTGGCCTGTTCGCCCGGTCGATCGAACGGCGATTTGGTCCGGGTCAGGCCGCGGTGCCCAGCACCATCACCATGTACGCCGACATCACCAGCCCCCCCGCCTGCAGCAGGCAGTTGCGCGCCCCGGGCACCTGGCGTTCGCCGCAATCGCCGCGCAACTGGCGCACCGACTCGATCATCAGCGGCATGCCGAACATGCCGCCGTGGTTGAAGGACAGGCCGCCGCCGGAGGTGTTCAGCGGGAACTCGCCGCCGGGTGCGATGCGCCCACCCTGCACGAAGGCGCCGCTTTCGCCGCGTTCGCAGAAGCCCAGTTCCTCCAGGCCGATCAGCACGCCGATCGTGAACGCGTCGTAGATCTGCACCAGGTCGACGTCGGCACGGCTCAGGTCGGCGCGCCGCAGCGCCAGTTGGCCCATCTCGGCCAGGATGCCGTTGTCGAGCCAGTCGTCCATGCCGAAGGGGGTCGCATGCTGGACGTAGCGTTCTGCAAAACCCCGCACCAGCACGGGGGGGCGTGGCAGGTCCTTGGCACGTTCGGCACGCACCAGCACCACCGCACCGGCACTGTCGGTAACCTGGCAGATGTCGAGCTTGCGCAGCGGGTCGGCGACCAGCGGCGAGGCCAGGTACTCGGCCATCGTCAGCGGCGCGCGCGCGATCGCGTTCGGGTTGAGCTGGGCCCAGCGTCGCGCGGCCAGCGCGACCTCTCCCAGGTCTTCGGCGCGCGTGCCATGCCGGTGCATATGCAGTCGCGCCTGCATGGCATAGAAGCCGATGGGGCTGAGCATGCCGTAGGGCAGCACGAACTGGCCGCTGGGCATGCGTGCGTCCTGCGCCGCGCCGCCGCGCGAGCGGCTGCGGTCCAGGCGCTGCGTGCTGCCATAGGTGATCAGCGCCACGTCGCACAGGCCGGCCGACATCGCCGCCATCGCATGCGCGACATGCGTCAGGTTCGACTGCCCGCCGACGACGGTGCTATCGATATAGCGCGGCGCCAGGCCCATGTACTCGGTCACCAGCAGCCCGGCCGCGCGGTCGTCCCAGTGCGCGAACACGCCGTCGATGTCGGCGGGCTTCAGGCCGGCGTCCAGGATCGCCTGGCGCGCCGCCTCGCATTGCAGCGACAGCGCCGTGGCGCCGGTGGCTGCCTTGCCCATGCCTGCCTCGCCGACGCCGGCGATGGCGTAGCGGCCCCCCAGATCCTTGGCATCCATGCCGAGTCCTTTCAAGGCTGCTTCAATGCCGCGACGAGCTGTGCGCGCACGTCCTTCTTCAGCACCTTGCCCACCGGGCTGCGTGGCAGCGTGGTCCAGAACTCGACCTGCTTCGGTGTCTTCAGGCTGCCGAAGCGCTTGCGGCACATCTCTGTCACTTCTTCGGCCGTCAGGCGGGTGCCGGCCTTGAGCTCGATCACCGCGGTCAGGCGTTCTCCCCAGTCAGCGTCGGGCACACCGACCACGGCGCAGTCCTGCACCGACGGGTGGCCCCAGATCACCTGCTCGATCTCGCTGGGGTAGATGTTGAAGCCGCCCGAGATGACCATGTCCTTCTTGCGGTCGACCACGTAGAGGTAGCCGTTCTCGTCGAACACGCCGATGTCGCCGGTATGGTGCCAGCCGAAGGCCCGCGCCTCGGCGGTGGCTTCCGGGTTGTTGTGGTAGCCGGGCGATACCAGTTCGCCGCGCGCCACGATCTCGCCGCGCTCCCCCATGCCGACGATGTTGCCGGCGTCGTCCATCAGTGCCACCTCGCAGGCGCCCGAGGGGCGGCCGGCGGAGGCCAGGTGCTTATCGAGCTCGGCGTCGCCGTGCACGAAATGGTCCTTGCGCGACAGGCAGGTGATGACGCCGGGCACTTCCGACTGGCCGTAGAACTGCACGAACACCTGGCCCCAGCGCTTCAGCCCCTCGCGCAGCTTGTCCACCGACATCGGTGCGGCGCCGTACAGCACGTATTCGAGCGACGAGCAGTCGCGCGTCGCCACGTCGGGATGGACGAGCAGGCGGTAGATCATCGTCGGCGGCATGAACATGTGCGTCACGCGCTCGCGCTCGATCGCCTCGAGGACCACGCCGGGGTCGGCCGACGGCGCGATGACGTTGCGCGTGCCGACGCGCGCCAGCGCGACCATCGTCGCGCCTGCGGCATGGGTCAGCGGCGCGACCACCAGGTGCACCGGGTCGCGTTTAAGCGGCGGTGAGAACTGGTTGGTGATGCGGTAGGCCGTCTCCAGCGATCGGTGGCTCTGCATGATGGCCTTCGGCCGCCCGGTGGTGCCGCCGGAGGACTTGATCAGCGCGATGTCGTCGGGGCCGCGCATCACGCGCACGCGCTGGCCGGCAAACTCCTTCACCCACTGCGCGATCGACGCGCCGCCTGGCTCCAGCGGCTCGGTCAGGCCGATGATGCGCTTGAGCGTGGGAATCTCCTTGTTCAGTCGTTCGAGGTGCGGCGCGTACTGCTCATGGCAGATCAGCGCCGCGATGTCGCAGAAGCTGGCGAACCAGACGATGTCCTCGATCGGGTCGCGCGCATTCAGCGGCACGTAGACCGCGCCACTGCGCATCACGCCCAGCATGGCGGGCAGCACCATCGGGTGGTTGGGCGAGAGCACGGCCACGTGCGTGCCGGGCCGCACATCGCGCACCAGCGCGGCGGCGACCGCGTGCGACGCGTCGGACGCCTCGCGGTAGCTCATGCGGATGTCGCCGCCTTGCACGAAGGTGCGGTCGGGGAATGCCGTCACGCCGGCGTCGAACGAGTCGATGATCATGTTGTCTCCAGTTTCAGGATTGGGTCGGGGCGGCGGTGCTCTCGTCGGCAAGCCGGAACATCGGCAGCGCCACGTCGTCGCCGATGCCCTCGAAGCACACCTGCACCGGCGCGCCGATGCTCAGTCGTTCCAGGTCTGCCCCGACGATGCCGGCCAGCAGGCGCACCCCCTCGTCGAGCTCGACCATGCCGATCGCATACGGCACACGCGACTCGAAGGCCGGATGCGCTGCGACGTGGCACACCGTATAGGTGTAGATGCGCCCGTGGCCGCTGGCGCCGACCCACTCGATCCGGTCGGACAGGCAACGGGTGCAGAACGGGCGCGGGTAGAACTGATGGCGCGCGCAGTCGCGGCAATACTGGATCTCGAGCCGGCCTTCCAGCGCCGCGCGCCAGTACGGCGCGGTTTCGGCGGTGGCGATCGGCTGCGGCCCTTGATGTGTAGGGTTCACCGCGTTCTCCTTCAGTTCGCGCTCAGCGAGAAACCGCTGCCGGACACCTGCACCCGCGCCTTGCGCTTGCGCTGGGCCAGCCCGGCGATCAGGTCGACGACCGGGTCGTTCAGGCTGTAGCTGTCGCCGCTGGCCGTCGGCCTTAAGGCCTCGACCTTCTCATCGCCGTACATGTAGCGCAACAGCAGTTCGTCGTCGCCGATGTTCTTGTAGCGCTGGCGTAGCCCGGGCAGCACCGGTTCGATGACCGGCGGCGTCAGTGCCACGTCCTTCGAGCCGTTGGCGATGATGCGGTCCTTGACGTTGGCATCCACCGGCAGCGGCAGGTCGCCGAAATAGCCGCAGACGTACTTCTTCACCTCGTCCGGCACGACCTTGTAGCGCTCCTTGTTGAGCACGTTCATCACCGCCTGCGCCGAGACGATGGCCGGATAGGGCGTGACCATGATCGGCGAGCCGAGCTCGACACGCACGCGGCCGATCTCTTCCAGCACCGCTGGCAGCTTGTCGGCGATGCCGGCGAGCTGCAGCTGCGATTGCAGGTTGCTCATCGCGCCGCCGGCGTACTGGGTGATGTAGTGGCTGGGTTCGTACTCCGCCGGCACGCCGACCGGTTGGCCCTCGCGTTCGGCCAGCGCGGCGAAGTAGTCGCCGACCTCGTCGAGCAGTTCGTCGTCAACGGCCACCTCGAAGCCGATCTCGCGCAGGTTGCGCGCAATCATCTGCGCCGCCGGCAGCGAGTTGCCGTTGGCCATCGGGTCGACGGCGGTGAGGATGCTGTCGGCACCGTGCACCGCGGCCTCGATCGCCAGCAAAGGCCCGAGCCCGGTCAGGCAGTGGGTGTTGAACTCCAGCCGCGCCTTGGCCCCTATCGCCTGCTTGATGGCCGGGATGAGCGTGCGCACGCGTTCGAGCGTCAGGATGCCGGCCGCGTCGGCCAGGGTGACGGTCTGCACGCCGAAATGCTCCACCGCCTCGCGCGCCTTGCTGGCGTACAGCGCGTCGTCGTAACCCGGCGCGATGTTGTAGCCGAGCAGCAAGGTGACGTCGGCGCCGAGCCGGCGCGCGGTGGCGATGCTCGAGGCGAGGTTGTGGTTGCTCATCAGCGCATCGAACAGGCCGATCTCGCGCACGCCGTTGGCGATCTGGCGCTCGACGAACAGGTCGGTGATGTCGTCGGCCACCGGAAAGAAGCCGCGCATCAGGTTGCTGCGGATGGCCGCGCGCAGCGGCGTGCGCGTGATGCGCTCGCTGAGCAGCCGGATGCGCTCGAACGGGTCCTGGTTCAGGAACAGCACGCTGGCGTCGAACTGCACCAGCGCGATCGCCTGCATCGACAGGAAGCCGGCGCGGTCCATGCGCTCGGCGATCGGCAGCATGTGCTCGGTGCGCATGCGTGTCGCCCACAGGCATTGCTGGCCGTCGCGCAGCGTGTCGTCGGTCAGGTGGACCTTGCGGCGCTTGCCGGTGCGCGCGGTTTCCGCCGCGACGAGGGATTTGAGATGGTCGAGCATGGTCAGCCTTCCGTGCCTTGCAGTTGAACGGCCACACCGGGGCCGCGCACCTCGAGCCGCGCGTAACGCGCGGCGCGTGCGGTCAGGCCCGTCAGCAGTGCATCGGCCGGGGTCGCGGCGACATAGCGCAGCGCATCGGGCGACGCGGGTGCGGGCAGCGCGGCAGGCGCCACACCGCAGGCCTGCGACAGCACCAGCGCAGCATCACTGGCCTCGGCATGCTTCGCTTTCAGCGCCGCCGACGACGTCGAGGGTGTCTTCGGCAACGCACCGACACGTCGCGCCAGGCCGGCATCGACGGCGATGGCGCCGGCGCCTGCGCTGTGCACCTGTTGCAAGGCACGGCGCACGCCCGGCCGGATCACGGCGTAACGGGTCCCGCCCTGCAGATGCCGCAGCGCCTGTTCGGCGATCGCTCGCGCAAAGGGCGCAAGCATCGGCGGCGCACCGACGTCGCTGCGCACGCGGGCGCACTCGTTGGCGAAGGCGTGCAGCTTGTGGGTCAAGCCGAGCTCCGAAAGTCGCTGCGTGCAATGCGCCGCAACATCTCCCGGCAGCTGGTGGACGTAGGGCGCGAGGTCGAAGACCCAGGCGCGGGCGGGCGCGAAGCCGTGTCGATCGGCGATCTCGGCGAGCAGCTTGTCGGCCTCGCCCACGGCATGCAGGTCCTGCGCGCTGGCCGGCGTCCCCAGGCCCAGCAGGCGCAACGATTTCAGCAGGGTGCCGAGCGCCGGCACCGAGGCACCGTTGGCCAGCGGCGCGAACGCGGTGTCGAGCCCGTCGATGCCCAGGCGCACCGCCTCGATCGCGACCATCGGGCCGAGCGCCGTCTGGCAGCGCAGGTGCAGGTCGAGCGGTGTGTCGCCGAGGCCGGCGCGCAGCGCGGGCAGCAATGTGATCAGCCGATCGACGCTCAGCAGCCCGGCCTCGTCGCGCAACATCACACGCGCGGCGCCAGCCTTGGCCAGACCGGCGGCCTGTGCACACAGCTCAACGTCGCTGCGCTCAGGCACGAAGGGCAATGCAGCGATCGTCGTCAGCCCGAGCTTGCCGGCCTCCTGCAGCACCGGGGTCAAACGCTCGACGTCCAGCAGCGCGTCGATAAGCACCACCTCGGTGACGCCGCGCTGCTGCAGTTCGCGCAGCCACAGCGTGGCCACGTCGGTCGAGATCACGTCGGCGCCGCGTTGGCCATGTTCGGTCAGCAGTGCCATCGCCGCGCGCAGCGTGACGCCGCCACAGCGCTCGCCCAGCAGTTCGATGCGCTGCCAAGGCTCTTCGCCACGCGCCACACACTGCTGCAGGGTGGCCGGCGAAGCGACTTCGATGGCGGCCGGCCCGGCCGCCACCAAGCGGCTGGCGACGGCCAGCGCCATCGGCGTCGTCAGCGCGCCGGCCCAGCGCGCACCCTGGCCGTCGGTCAGGCTGACGTCGGTGTAACGGGTTGCGGCCACACTCATGACTGCCCCCCGGCCGCAGCTTGTGCATCCTTGGCCGCTTTCGCAGCCGCCTTCTGCGCGGCTTTGCGCTCGGGCAGGAAGGTCTCCTCGACCCAGCGCGTGGTGACGCGGCCGTTGACGAAGTCGTCGTGCGCCAGGACCGAATCGTGGAACGGCGCGGTCGTGGTCGGGCCCTCGACCTTCATCCCGGCGAGCGCTTCGCGCATGCGCGCGATCGCCTCGACGCGCGTGGGCGCGTGCACGATCAGCTTGCCGAGCAGCGAGTCGTAGTACGGCGGCACGGTGTAGCCGGCATAACAGTGCGAATCGACGCGGATGCCGTCGCCAGTGGGCACGTCCCAGCGCTTGATCAGCCCCGGGCGCGGCAGGAAGTTGCGCTCCGAATCCTCGGCGTTGATGCGGCATTCGATGGCGTGGCCCTGCAGATTGACGTCGGCCTGCGTGAACGACAGCGGCAGCCCGCCGGCGACGCGGATCTGCTCGGCCACCAGATCGAAGCCGGTGATCATCTCGGTGACCGGGTGCTCGACCTGGATGCGCGTGTTCATCTCCAGGAAGAAATATTTGTTGTCACGCTGGTCGACGACGAACTCGATCGTGCCGGCGCCGCAGTAGTTGGCGTTGCGTGTCAGGCTCACCGCGCACTCGCCCATCGCCTCGCGCATGTCTGAGTCGACCGCCGGCGACGGCGCCTCCTCGATCAGTTTCTGGTGGCGGCGCTGCGTCGAACACTCGCGCTCACCCAGGTAGACCACGTTGCCGTGGGCATCGGCCATGACCTGGATCTCGATGTGGCGCGCGCGCTCGATGAATTTCTCCATGTACAAGGTGGCGTCGCCGAAGGCCGACTGCGCCTCGTTGGCGGCCGAGCTCATCAGCGATTCGAGCTCGCTCTCGTCGCGCACGATGCGCATGCCACGGCCGCCGCCGCCGGCAGTGGCCTTGACGAGCACCGGGTAGCCGATCTCCGCGCCGACGCGCTGCGCGTGGGCCACGTCGGTCAGCTTGCCCGATCCCGGCACGCGCGGCACGCCGGCCTTCGTGGCGATGGTCACCGCGGTGATCTTGTCGCCCATCGCGTCGATCGATTCGGCGGACGGGCCGATGAAGACCAGGCCGGCCTCGACGCAGGCACGCACGAAGGACGAGCGCTCCGACAGGAAGCCGTAGCCAGGGTGCACCGCGTCGCAGCCACTGCTCAAGGCCGCGGCGACGATCTTGTCAGCGCGCAGGTAGCTTTCCGCGGACAGCGGCGGGCCGAGCACGACCACCTGGTCGGCCAGCTTGGCACCCAGCGTCTCGGTGTCGGCTTCGGACACGCCCAGCACCGCCTCGATGCCGAGGCTGTGGCAGGC
This sequence comes from uncultured beta proteobacterium, assembly GCA_963837675.1. Lineage (GTDB taxonomy): Bacteria > Pseudomonadota > Gammaproteobacteria > Burkholderiales > Burkholderiaceae_C > Rubrivivax. The sequence continues at coordinate 18,830 of CAWIOH010000035.1, forward strand.
GTGGATGACGCGCACGGCGATCTCGCCGCGGTTGGCGACGAAGACGCGGCGGATGTCGCGCGTGGCGACGGGGATGGAAGCAGTCGTGTTCATGTTCAGCCCTCCTTAGGCGGCGCCGAGCGGCTTGATCAGCATGACGATCTGGTCGTGCTGCACCGGCTTGCCGGTCTCGACCAGGATGCGCTCGACCGTGCCGGCGACATCGGCCTTGACGGTGTTGAACATCTTCATCACCTCGACCAGGCACACCGTGTCGTCGGCCTGCACCGCACTGCCCACCGTGACGAACGGCGGCTGATCGGGGCTCGGCCGCAGATAGAAGGTGCCGACCATCGGTGAACGCACCGCGACCAGACCGGGGGGCACTTCGGTCAGCGCCGCGGGTGCGTTGGTCGCAGCGACGGCAGGCGAGTTAACGGCAACGGCCGATGCGGGGTCTGCGGCTCGGGCCGTCGTGGCCTGCGGGCGTTCACGAACCGCGGACAGGGCCCCGGGCTTGCGCGCATGCAACTCGAACTCGCCGATCGTGACGTCGAGCGATTCGAGGTGTGCGGCGCTGTCGAGGATCTCGAGGATGCGACGTACGTCGGTATGGGAAAGGGGCATGGTCGGTCTCCGGTTGGCAGCGGCTGTGCCGCCTTGTCAGCGCAGCCCTGGCTGCAATGACTTCATTACATCATGATCACATTCTGCTTGTCAACAATACTAATGTCGATTACAGTGCGGGCATCCGACGCGGGTCGGACCCATTTCAAGGAACCCGACATGAGCACTCAGACGATTCGATCCGAGATCACCGGCACGGTCTGGAAGATCCTGGCCCCGGCCGGCACCGTGCTCCAGGAAGACGACACGATCATGATTCTCGAATCCATGAAGATGGAGATTCCGGTGGTGGCGCCCAAGGGCGGCCGGGTGGTCGAGCTGCTCGTCGCCGAGGGCGCGGCGGTGCGCGAGGGCCAGGACCTGGCCGTCTTCGAGGAAGCGTGAGCCTCGTGAACAGCGCAGCGCCCGACGCGCAGGATGTCGGCGTCAGGCTGGACGCCGCGCCGCCGCGCACCCGGCCGGCAGGCCGCCAGTTGATGACGCTGCCCGAGCAGATCGCCGAGCGCATCTTCACGGCCATCGCCAGCGGTGAGTACGCGCCCGGCGAACGTGTGCGCGAGGAAACCGTTGCCGAGCAATTCAATGTCAGCCGCGGGCCGGTGCGCGAGGCCCTGCGCCTGCTGGAGAAGGACCTGGTCGTGCGCATCGTGCCGAATCGCGGCGCGCACGTCACACAACTGTCGATCCAGGAGGTCGGTGACATCTTCGAGATCCGCCGCGACCTGGTCGGCGCGCTGATCCGGCGCCTCGACTGCAGCGACGCGGCGTTCATCCAGCGGCTCGACGCCGAGGTACATGAACTCGAAGTGCTGGCCAAGGGGGCCGGCGCCGGCGCGGCCTATCTCGCCGCCAGCTACCGACTCGGCCGGCTGCTCGCCGACGCCTCGGGCAATCAACGCCTGGCCGAGATCCTCGGCTCGCTGGCACGGCAGACGCGGCGCTATTCGAATCTCGGCCTGAAGAGCCCGGCGCGGCGCAAGGAGTCGGCGCGCACCTGGCGCGCCATGCTGAAGGCGCTGAAGTGCGGCGACCCGAACGGCGCGGCCGTCGCCGTCGAACACCTGATCGATCAATCGCGGCTTGAAGCCGTCCGGCAGCTGAACGCGGCCGCGGCCAACGGGCCGCCCGAATCACCTACACCCCTTTCATCCACGTAGCTCCAACAGGAAAGTCACCATGAAGAAGTCAATCATTCACGCCGCGCTCGGCGCGCTGTCGCTCACCTTGATCAGCGGCCTGGCCGCGGCCCAGGGCAAGGGCGAAACCGTCCGCTTCCAGGAATACCCCGGCGTCGGCAACCTGCTCGTCAAGGTCGCCAAGGCGAAGGGCTTTTGCGAGAAGAACGGCATCAAGTGCGAACTCGTCGTCATCCCGTCGGGCGCGCTGGGTGCGCAGGCCCTCGCGTCGGGCAGCATCGACGTGGCCCTGATTCCGATCGAGTCGCAGGCCGGGGCGATCGCCAAGGGCGCCGACTTCGTCGGCATCGTCGGCGGCGTCGGCTCGAACACCGCGGTGCTGGTCGCCGGCAGCAAGGTCGACCTGCCGAACGCCGCGAAGGGCGTGCCCGCGGCCCTGCACGACCTGAAGGGCAAGAAGATCGGCGTCGCCGCGCGCGGCACCGGCGGCGAATTCGCGGTGAACTTCCTGCTGCGCGACGCCAGCATGTCGCCCGAGGATGTGACCTTCGTCGCCGTCGGCGGCATGCCCACCGCGCTGCCCGCGCTGTTGAACGGCCAGGTCGATGCCGTGCTGGCCATCGAACCCTTCGGCGCCGTCTGCGACGTGACCAAGCAGTGCAAGGTGCTGTGGCGCTCCGCCGACGCCACCCGCCCGGCGGCGCTGATCGCCAACCGGGGTGCGTCCAATCCGCTGCAGGTGCGCCGCGCCTACCTCGCGCAGAACCCGCAGACGGTCGCCGCGATCCGCGCCACCGTGGTCGACGCCGACCAGTTCGTGCAGAACCCGGCCAACTTCGACGAGGTGCTGAAGATCGTCAAGGCGTCGGTGAATTTGAACATGCCGCAGGGCGACGAGATCCTCGCGCAGGCGCTGCGCACGCTCATTCCGTTCTATCGCTCGAGCATCGACCGTGCCGCCGCCGGCAGGGCAGCGAAGGAAGCGGTGGTGTTGAAGATGGCCGACCGCGAAGTCACGGTCGACGAACTGATCGACGCGAAGGCGCCCTGAAATGGCTGCCGCTGCCATCAGGGTGCACGACGTGTCGGTGCGCTTCGGTTCGGTTGCCGCCGTCACCGGCGCCAACTTCGAGTTGCAGCCCGGCGAGTTCATGTCCATCGTCGGCCCGAGCGGCTGTGGCAAGACCACGCTGCTGAACCTGTTGACCGGCCTGTTGCCGGTGCAGCAGGGCCAGGTCGAGATCCTCGGCAAGCCGGTGCTTCCCGGCAACCCCGACGTCGCCTATATGCTGGCGCGCGATTGCCTGCTGCCCTGGCGCAGCACCTTGGGCAACGCGGTGTACGGCATGGAGGCACGCGGCGTGGCGCGCGAGCCGCGCGAGGCGAAGGCACGTGAACTGCTGAAGCGCGTCGGCCTGGGCGACTTCATCGACCACTATCCGAAGGCGCTGTCGCACGGCATGCGCCAGCGCAACGCACTGGCGCGCACCTTCTGCCTGGACTCGCCGGTGTTGCTGATGGACGAGCCCTTCGGCGCGCTCGACGCGCAGACCAAGCTGCAGCTCGAAGACCTGCTGCTCGAACTGTGGAATGCCGAACGGCGCACCGTCGTCTTCATCACCCACGATCTGGCCGAAGCGGTGGCGCTGTCCGACCGCGTGCTGGTGATGAGCTCGCGCCCGGGACGCATCGTCGCCGACGTGCACATCGACCTGCCGCGTCCGCGCTCGGTGCGCGAGTTGCAGAAGACGCCGGCCTTCCACGAAATCTATGCCCACGTGTGGGAACAGCTCGAAGCGGGGATGACGTCATGAACCAGGTCCACCACGAGCGCACCGAATGGATCGGCCACCTCGTCTTCATCGCCGCCTTCGTCGGCGCATGGGAGCTGGCGGCCCGCCTGGGCTGGCTCAACCCCCTGATGATCGGCAGTCCGTTCAAGATCGCCGCGTTCCTGCGCGACGGCTTCATCGGCTCGTCGAAGCTGTGGGTCGAACTGGGCTACACCTTGCTCGGCACCGCCATCTCGTTCGTCGTCGGCAGCGTGCTGGCGATCGCCACCGGCATGCTGTTCATCGCCTCGCCGCGCCTCGAGCGCTTCGCCGACCCGTACCTGACCTTGCTCAACGCCATTCCGCGCATCGCGCTGGCGCCGTTGTTCCTGCTCTGGTTCGGACTCGGCCTGGGTTCGAAGATCGCGGTCGGCGTCAGCCTGGCGTTCTTCATCGTGCTGGCCAGCACGACGGCGGGGATCCGCGGCGTCAGCGGCGACATCCAGACCTTGGCGCGTTCGCTGGGCGTGTCGGCGCCGCGCATCTTCATGACCATCACCTTGCCGTCGGCGGTGCCGGTGATCTTCTCCGGTCTGCGCCTGGCGCTGGTGTATTCGATGCTCGGCGTCATCGGCGCCGAGCTGATCGCCGCGGAGCACGGGCTGGGCCAAGTGCTGAGCTTCCTGCAGGCCAACTTCGACACCAGCGGCGTGATGGCGTTGCTGCTCGTGCTGGCGCTGCTCGGCCTGGCCGTGACCACCGGCATGAGCTGGCTGGAAAAGCGCCTGCTGCGCTGGCAGTGATTCCGTTCATCCGAGGAGGACATCTTCCATGAGTACCCGAAGAATCGCAGGGCACGCGCTGTCGTGGGCCGCGGGGCAGTTCCGCGACCGGCCCGCCGTGATCTTCCGCGACCGCAGCTTCAGCTACACGCAGATCGAGCGGCGCAGCAACCAGCTCGCGCATGCGCTGATCGGCCTGAGCCTGAAGCCCGGCGAACGGTTGGCGGTGCTGCTGAACAACTCGGTGCACAGCATCGAAGGTCAGTTCGGTGCCGAGAAGGCGGCGCTGGCCTATGTCGCGCTGAACGCGCGTCATACGCTGCGCGAACAGGCCGGCATCCTGAACGACGCCGAGGCCGCCGTGCTGATCGCCGGGCCCGAGTACCGCGAGACCGCGCTGCAGGTGCGAGCGCAGGTACCGTCGTTGCGCCACGTCATCGGTGTCGGCTGGTCCGATGCCGGCGTGCTCGACTACGACACGCTGCTCGGCCGCGCTGTCGATGCCTTCCCGGCGCTCAAGGTGAGTGCAGACCTGCTGCTGCGCATCGCCTACACCTCGGGCACCACCGGCCAGCCGAAGGGCGTGGCCTACAGCATCGAACGTTGGGAGGCACGCCTGGCGAACCACTTCAGCGCGATGGAGTACGGCCTCGGCGTCGACGACGCGATGCTGCACGTCGGCCCGCTGACCCATGCCGCCGGCGTGCACCTGCTGCCGTGTTACCTGCGCGGCGCGCGCAACATCGTCGCCGACGGCTTCGACGCCGAGCAGGTGCTGGCGCGCATCGCCAGCGAGCGCATCAGCCAGCTGATGGTGGTGCCGACGATGCTGAGCCGGCTGCTCGAAGCAATGGCCGCGAACCCGGCGGCCGACCTGTCGGCGCTGAAGCGTGTGCACTACGGCACCGCACCGACGCCGACGAGCATGGTGCACGAGGCGCTGGCGCGGCTGGGCCCGATCCTGCGCCAGCAGTACGGCATGACCGAGGCGGTGCAGCCGCTGTGCGTGCTCTACCCGCACGAGCACCTGCAGGACGGCCAGCCGTCGACGCGCATCACCTCGTGCGGCCGGCCGACGATGAATGTCGACATCACCGTGCGCGACGCGGCGGGCAAAGCGCTGCCGGCCGGCGAAGTCGGCGAGATCGCGATCGCCCGCCGCGGCATCGGCGAGGTGGCGTTCTGGCGCCGCCCCGACCTGGAGAGCGAGTCCATCCGCGACGGCTGGTACTACAGCGGCGACCTAGGCCGCTTCGACGAAGAAGGTTTCTTGTACATCGTCGGGCGCAACAAGGACATGATGATCAGCGGCGGCTTCAACGTCTATGCGCGCGAGGTCGAGGATGCGCTGCAGTCGCACCCGGCGGTGGCCGAGGTGGCCGTGCTGGGCCTGCCCAACCCCGAATGGGGCGAAGTCATCGCCGCGTTCGTCGTGCGCAAGCCCGGGCAGGCGTGCGATGCCGCAGGCTTGAGCAAACATTGCGGCGAGCTGATCGCCGGCTACAAGAAGCCGCGCGTCATCGAGTTCGTCGACACGCTGCCGCGCAATGCCACCGGCAAGGTGACCAAGAACACGCTGCGTGACGAGTATGTCGCGCGCAGCCCGGAGGTTTCGAAATGAAGCGCGCTGCGAGTGCAGAGGCCAACGGCATGACACTGCATCGAATCCTCGCGCGGGCAGTCGCCGCGCTGCTGCTCGGCGTGTGTGCGGCGCCGATCCTCGCGCAGGAAGCGTGGCCCACGCAAGCCATCAAGATCGTCGTGCCGTACGCGCCGGGCGGCAGCGCCGACGCCTTCGCGCGCCAGTTCGCTGAACAGCTGGCACGCGAACTGGGCCAGCCGGTCCTCATCGACAACCGGCCCGGCGCGAGCACCAATATCGGCGCCGCGGCGGTCGTCAAGGCGCGGCCTGACGGTTACACGGTGCTGGCGGGCAGTCTGCAGCAGGTGCTGAGCCCGGTGTTCGGGCCGGACCCGGGCTTCGATCTGCTTACCTCGTTCGAAGCGGTGAGCTTGCTGGCTCAGCTGCCGTTCGTGGTCGCCGCCAACCCGAAGATGCCGTTCAATGACACGCGTCAACTGGTCGCCGCGGCCAGGGCGGCGCCGGGCACGCTGTCCATTTCCAGCGCACAGCTCGAGATGTTCGTCGAGTTGCTGAACGCCAAGGCCGGCATGAAGCTGCTGAGCGTGCCCTACAAGGGCGGCGCACCGGCCACGACCGACGCCATTGCCGGCCAGGTGAACATGGTCTATGCCGGGGTTCCGGTGCTGCTGCCCCACATCCGGGCCGGCAAGCTCAAGGCGCTGGCGGTGACCACCGCCAGCCGCCTCGCCAGCCTGCCGGACGTGCCGACATTCGTCGAAGCGGGCGTGGACTACGACATCGTGGCGTGGTACGGGCTGCTCGCGCCGGCCGGCACGCCGAAGCCAGTTGTCGAACGCCTGGCTCGAGCCACGAATCTGATCATGACGCACAGCGAGATGGTGCAGAAGGTTCGCGCCAGCGGGCTGGAGCCGATGACGAGCCGTCCCGACGAATTTCAGCAACTGCTTCGCAAGGATCTCGCCTTCTGGCAGTCGGTCGCCAAGTCGATGCCGAACCTCGTCCAGAAGTGACGCCGACTGCGAGCCATGCCATTCGATCGCGACCTGCTGACAGCAGCCTGGAACAACCTCCGCGACGCCAATCCGGCGCGCCAACCCCAAGGAGCAAGCACGACATGAACACGACCACGCAGCCCGCAGCCGCGGCCACCGATTGGGCCCCTGACCTGGCCGAACTGGCCGAGCGCCGCGCGATCGCGCACCAACTCGGCGGCGAAGAGTCGGTGGCGCGCCATCGCGCCCAAGGCAAGCTCACCGCGCGCGAGCGCATCGACGGCCTGCTCGATGCCGGCAGCTTCAAAGAAGTCGGCGTGCTCGCCGGCGGCGTCAAGTACGGAGCCGACCGCAAGCGCGAGAGCTTCACGCCGAGTAATGCGGTGGTCGGCATCGGCGAGATCGATGCGCGGCGCACCGTGGTCGCGTCGGACGACTACACCATCCGCGCCGGCTCGTCCGAGGGCTCGGTGTCGGAGAAGTGGATCTTCGCCGACCGCTATGCCTGGGAATACAAGCTGCCGATCGTGCGTTTGGTCGACAGCGCCGGCGGCAGCGTCAAGCTGCTCGACAAGATGGGCCACACCAAGATCCCCGGCTACGCCATGCTGCCGATGACGCAGCTGCTCGGCGCGGTGCCGGTGGTCGGCATCGCGTTAGGCGCCTGCGCCGGCCTGGGCGCGCTGCGCGTCGCCTCCGCGCACCTGGCGATCATGATCCGCGGCAAGAGCCAGGTCTTCGCCGGCGGCCCGCCGGTGGTCAAGCAGGCACTCGGCCTGGACATCGACAAGGAGGCGCTTGGCGGCTACGACGCGATGCACCGCTCCAGCGGTGTGGTCGGCCTGGCCGTCGATAGCGAAGAAGAGGCGTTGCGGGCGACGCGGCGTTTTCTGTCGTACCTGCCGGGCAATGTGTGGGAACAGCCGCCGCGCGTGGCCTGCGCGGACCCGGTCGACCGCTGCGATGAATGGCTGAACCGCGCGATCCCGACGGACAAGCGCAAGATCTTCCAGCCGCGCAAGATCCTCAAGGCGATCTTCGACGAAGGTTCGCTGTTCGAGATCGCGCCCGACTTCGGCGGCTCGACCATCACCTGCCTGGCGCGGCTGAATGGCCACGCCGTGGGCGTGATGACCAACAACCCTGTCGTCATGGGCGGTGCGCTGACACGCGGCGCGGCGCTGAAGATGGCGCGCTTCGTCGACCTGTGCGACACCTTCCACCTGCCGATCGTCAACCTGGCCGACCAGCCGGGCGTGATGACCGGCCCCGATGCCGAACGCGAAGGCACGATGGCGGCCGCGATGCAGGCGCTGAATGCGATCGAGCAGTCCGGCGTGCCCTGGCTGGCAATCGTGCTGCGGCGCTGCGTCGGCCTGGCCGGCGCGATGCTGTGCCCGTGGCATGGCCCGTCGGGCACCGCGTTGCCGAACCGCTATGCGTGGCCCTCCGCACGCTGGGGCTCGATCCCCATCGAGGGCGGCGTCGCCGCGGCTTTCAAGAAAGACATCGCCGCCGCCGCCGACCCCGTGGCGCATCGGCTGGACATCGAGGCGCACTACCACGCCATCGCGTCGCCGCTGCGCACGGCCGAACGCTTCGGCGTGCTCGACATCATCGAACCGGCGTCGACGCGGCCGCTGTTGTGCGCCTGGATCGAAGACGCGTACCGCGCCACAGGCCGCCGCCTCGGCCCGGTCGGCCGGACGATGCGCTGAAAGCGTCGAGAGGACTTCAGTGAACACGACTTCAGCGCCGGTGAGTCCGGCCACCTACGATGAACAACGCGCCGAGCTCGATGCGCGCATGCGCATCGCGCTGGCAATGGGCGGCGAAGCCAAGCTCGCGCAGCGCCGCGCAACTGGCCACCTGAATGCGCGCGAGCGGATCGAGCAATTGCTGGACGCGGGCTCGTTCAGCGAGACCGGCCTGCTGGCGGTCTCCAGCGTGCCCGCCGACCGCGAGAGTTCGCCGGCCGACGGCAAGATCACCGGCACCGGCCGCATCGAAGGCCGACGCGTGGCCGTGGTGTCGAATGACATGACGGTCAAGGGGGCGTCTTCGTCGGCCGTCAACATGCGCAAGATCAGCCGCCTGAAGGAGACGGCCACGCGCAACGGCATGCCCTTGATCTTCCTCGGCGAGTCGAGCGGCTCACGCGTGCAGGACACGCTGGGCGCGGAGGCCATGGCCTCCGGCGGCCAGGATCCGCAGCAGTATTGCCGGCGTCGCGAAATCCCCTGGGTCAGTGCCGTGCTCGGGCCGTGCCTCGGATCGTCGACCTGGTACACCTGCCTGTCCGACTTCGTGGTCATGCGCAAGGGCGCCTTCCTCGCGGTGTCGAGCGCGCGTGTAACCTCGCTGGCGATCGGCGAGGCCGTCGATCCCGAAACCCTGGGCGGCTGGAAGCTGCATGCCGAGACCACGGGGCTGATCGACCGGGTCGTCGACAGCGACGCCGAAGCGCTGGTGGAGATCCGCCGCTTCCTCAGCTACCTGCCGTCGCATGCCGGCGCGCTGCCGCCCGTGATGGCCGCGGCCGAAGTGCCCGATGCCGACGCGCTGATCGAACGGGTGCCGGCCGCACGCAGCAAGACCTACGACATGCGCAAGGTCATCGCCGGCATCGTCGACGAGGGCAGCCTATTCGTTCTGAAGGACCGCTTCGGCCGCGCCGCCGTCACCGGCCTGGCGCGACTGAACGGCCACAGCGTGGGCATCGTCGCGTCGAACCCGATGTTCAAGGGCGGTGCGATGGACCCGGAGGCCTGCCGCAAGGTCACCTCGTTCCTGGTGCTGTGCGACTCGTTCAACATCCCGCTCATCTTCCTCGTCGACACGCCGGGCTTCCTGGTCGGCATTGAAGGCGAGCGCAAGGCCGCACCGGCGCACATCATGAACATGATCCACGCCTTGCAGCTGTGCAGCGTGACCAAGCTGTCGGTGATCCTGCGCAAGAGCTACGGCCAGGCCTACCTGAACATGGGCGGCGGGCGCAACAGCGACGAAGTGGCGGCCTGGACCAGCGCCGATGTCAGCTTCATGGACCCGCAGATCGGCGTCAGCGTCATCCACAACATCAAGCGCGAGGACGACCCCGAGCGCTTCGATCGACTGAAGGCGGATCTGGCGCGCGACACCTCGGCCTATGCGCTGGCCGGTGCCTTCGGCGTGCAGTCGGTGATCGCGCCGCAACAGACCCGCGCCTGGCTGATCCAGGGACTCGACACGCACCGTCGCGAGCGCAGCGGCGGCATCGGCCAGCACGAGATGCGTGCCTGGCCGACGACGATCTGATCTACCCCACTCCACTCGGGAGACACCTTCATGAATGCAACGCTTCCGGCCGAGGCGGCTCTGACTTCCACGCATGAGCCTGCACCGGCGTCACGCCTGTACGCCTGGGCCGTCTTCGCACTGACCTTCGGGTTGATGCTGTCGGACTACCTGTCGCGCCAGGTCATCGGTGCGGTGTTTCCGGCACTGAAAGCCGAATGGGCCTTGTCGGACGCGCAGCTCGGCACGCTGGTGAGCGTGGTCTCGCTCGTCGTCGGCCTGCTGACGGTACCGATCTCGCTGGTCGCCGACCGCTGGGGACGGGTCAAGAGCATCACGCTGATGGCCTTCGTCTGGTGTCTCGCGACCGTTGCCTGCGGCATGGCGCAAAGCTACGGCCAGCTGGTGGGCGCTCGCGCATTCGTCGGCCTCGGCGAGGCGGCCTACGGCGCCGCCGGTGCGGCGCTGCTGGTGCATGTCTTTCCGGCCAGACAACGCGCCGCGGTGCTAGGTGCCTTCCTCTCGGCAAGCCTGTTCGGTTCGGTGCTCGGCGTGACCATCGGCGGCGCCGTCGCGGCCGAGCACGGCTGGCGCATGGCCTTCTTCGCCGTCGGCGCGCCGGGGCTGCTGCTGGCGTTGCTCTACCCGTTCGTGGTGCGCGACTACAAGACCGTGCCGATGACCACCACAAGCGGGCAGGACGGCGAAGCGCCAAAGCGCCTGACCGTCAAGCAGGTCGCACGCGAGGTGTTCGGCGCGCGCTCGGGCAATTTCGCCTACCTGGCCAGCGGTCTGCAGATGGCCATGCCGGCGATGCTGATCGCCTGGCTGCCGACCTACTTCGTGCGCGTCCACGACATGGACGTGAAGCGGGCCGCGCTGATGACCGGGGTGGCCGTTCTGGTGTCCGGTGTGGGCATGCTCATCGGCGGCGCGGTGGCCGACCGGCTGAGCGCGGGGCACCCGCAGCGCCGGGCCCTGGCGCCGGCGGTCTATTCGGTGCTGACGGCGTTGGCGCTGGTGGTCGGCTTTGCGCTGCCCCCGGGGCCGCTGGGACTGGGCCTGATCTTTATCGGTGCCTTCTTTGCCGCCGCGCAGGGCGGTTGCTCCGCGGCGATCGTCTGCGACGTCACCCACCCGGGCGTGCGCGCCACGGTGACGGCCACGATGACGCTGGCCAACAACCTGATCGGCCTGGCACCCGGCCCTTTCATCGTCGGGGTGCTGTCCGACTCGCTCGGGCTGAAGCTCGCGCTGACGCTGGCCCCGGCGCTGGCGCTGGCTTCGGCGGTGGTTTTCGTGCTGGCTTCGCGCAGCTACGTCGCGGATAGGGCGCGCCAGCAGGCCCGTGTCGCGCCGACCGCTGCCTGAACGCTGTCGCGAAGGCCACCCTATGAACCTCTCCTTGACCTGGTCGGCCTGGCGCGAGCCCGCGCGCACCCACTTCCACGGCGTGCTGGTGTCGGAGGTGGTCGCGCTGGCCGCCATCTCGCTGTCCCAGCACTACGGCGCATCGGCGCTGTTGTTCGCGCTGCTGCTCGGCATGGCGATGAACTTCCTGTCCAGCGAAGGCCGCTGCGTGCCGGGCATCCAGTTCTTGGCGAGCACCTTGCTGCGCATCGGCGTGGCACTGCTCGGCGTGCGCATCACGTTGGCGCAGATCACCGGGCTGGGTGCTTGGCCGATCGCCATGGTCGTGGGCTCGGTGGCGCTGACCATCGGCTTCGGCATCCTGTTGGCGCGCATGCTCGGTTATCGCAACCGCTTCGGCGTGCTCACCGGCGGCGCGGTCTTGAAGTAACCTTTTGACCAAGAACTAAAAGACATGGCGGCGCCTTTTGGCGCGGTTGCTTAGATCAATAGTAGGGACAATCGATCGTTTTGGACTTAGGAGCAGTCATCTATGCAAACACAAGAACGCGGTGGAGACATTCATAAGAACGCTTGAGAAGTCTCCCATGTCAGCGATTTCCGGGAAGTATTATAAGAGAATACTGAAATATCGATCGAAACTCTTTACATTCCTGGATTTTGATGGCGTACCTTGGAACAACAACAATGCCGAACACGCCATAAAGCCATTTGCGAAGTATAGAAGACTAACGAATGGCAGAGTAACCGAACCTGGATTGAGAAATTATCTAATATTGTTGAGTCTCTACCAAACATGTAGGTATAAGGAGATCCCGTTTCTGGATTTCATGTTATCTAAGGAGCGCGACATCGACAGCTATGAATCTCGGCGCTCTTGACCGATTCATTGCATGCGATTGTTGGCTGGTGCTCAACCGCCGGTTCCATCACCGGTTGAGGTTGAATCACGGCGTCGCCTGCGGTGAGCCCCAGCCCCGCACGTCCTGACGCAAAGCTTCGGTGTGACCACGGACGCAATCGAGGCACGACCCGGGATCGCTTCGGCTTCGCACGGCAACATGACAGTTCTTGCCATTTCATGTCATCTGTGGCATGGTAGGTGGACACTGGAGGTGCCCATGCAGAGCATGAACATTTCGCTGCCCGACCCGATGAAAGAGTTCGTTGATGGGCAAGTCGCCAAAGGCCGGTACAGCAGCGCAAGCGAATACGTGCGCGAGCTGATCCGCGCCGATGAACGGCGCAAGGCCGAAGATCAACTCGAAGAGCTACTGCTTGAAGGCCTACAGGGGGAGGAAACTGCCTTCACGCGTCAGGACTGGCAAGCGATCCGCCAGGAAGCCTTGGCGCAAGTGAAGAAGGCTCGAAAGAGCCACTCCTGAATGGCGACGGTCTACCGACGACCCAGTGCGCGCCGCGACCTGATCGCGCACTACATTTATCTGGCGGCGAACGCTGGCGATGCCACCGCCGACCGTTTTCTGAGCAATGCCGAAGTCAGCTTCAACGACTTGGCCAAACAACCCAAGATTGGCGCGCCCCTGACACTTCGCCGACCGGAGCTGGCTGGGCTGCGCAAGTGGCAGGTGCGCAAGTTCGACAACTTTCTGATCTTCTATGTGCCGCGTCGCGGTGGCGTCTCAATCGTGCGCGTGCTGCACGCTGCGCAAGACTGGTGGGCTCTCCTTGGAATGGACATCTAGTCGCACAAGGAACGCAAGAATTGCTCGCTCCAGATATGCGATTGTCAACAAGATGAACAGGCTGCACCGCCGATCGTGATGCCTTCCCACGGGTGCCGACGGACGCCAGGTAGTCGCGTCCAGAGCAGTCGTTGGCTACTGGCTGCTTATGGCCGGCCATGACGCACCCGACGGTCGGCTGTGTGGCATGCCAGTTCGACCGGCAGGTCTACGGCATCGAGATTGAGCTGGTGTAGACCTGCCGCCGACCCGGTGCGGTCCTTCGTCTCATCCAAGTTCGAGCCGGAAAGATGCCGTTCGAATGACGACCTCACCGACACCCCGGGTTGCACAACCCGCGCGCGGCATTGGCACCCCGCCCGGTGGCGAAGGTATGCTTTTCCTTCTGACACGGAGGCTGCCATGAATACGACCCGCGCTGCCTTTCTCATCTGCGTCTTGAGCCTCCCTTTCGTCGAGGCCGAGGCGGAGTCGCTTCGCTGCCAAGGCGGCATCACGTCGGAGGGAGATTCGCGTCTCAGCCTGATCTACAAGTGCGGGCAGCCGCTGCTGGCGGATAGCTTCTGCGCGGCGGTCTACTACGGGCCGTCGCCGCACCCCGTACCGGAGCCCTTCGCCAGTACGGTGCTGCCGTGCCAAGCAACTGAGCAATGGTTGTACAAGCGCGGCCCGGGCGACCTGCTCGCTACCGTGACCTTGCGCGCCGGCAAGGTTCAGTCCATCACCTATGGCCGCACGCCTCTGTAACCATCCCCCCTGCGTAGCCGGTCTTGTCAACGTGCGTTGGGGAAACCCGAGCTGGTACACCGCAGACCAAAAGCGTACACGTGGAGGTCAGGTTTGAGGCGACGAGTTTGGCTAGATGGCTGTCAAGCCGCGACCCGAATCGGCCATCCGCGGGCTTGATCTCGTCGCCCCGAAGCTGCCGGTCGAACCTGTGCACGGGCACTACGGCTCGGATTCGCCGGCCGCGAGACGGATTCCCTCCATGCGAAGCGCGACGTCTTCGGGCCGCATCCAAGGTGCCTGCGGATAGCGAAGATCCAGCGGTGGCGCATGACGCAGAACGTCGCGTGCCTCGTCCCGACGCCCCAGGAATGCCAGGGCTGCCGCCATCACCGCGTGGTAGTTGTTGTAGTACGGTCGAAGCCGACCCACCTGGCGCAGATGCTCGACGGCGGAAGAGAACTGACGTGCGTAGAAATGGATGAGACCAATCCAGAGAATCCACAGCGACATCAACGGGTCGTGCGGACTCAGCCGAATGGCCTGTCGCAACCGATCCAGCGCCTCCTCGCGATACCCGCCGAATCCCAGGACACACCCGAGCATGCCGATCCCGAACGCGCCATTGGGATTGAGCGCGACCGCGGTGCGTGCTTCGCGTATCGCGGCCTCCCAGTCGCTGCCCCACATCCTGATGTGCGCGAGGACGGCATGCCCCATGGCGTCCTTGTCGTCGAGCGAGACGGCGGTCAGCGCCTCTTTGAGCGGGGTGGCCTGCACCTCCGCGAAGGGGCGCGACGAGTAGTGCCAGATCTCCCACTGCAGGGCCAGTGCGTAGCCGTAGTGCCCAGGCGCGAATTTCGGATCGAGCAAGATGGCTCGTTGAAAGAACGTCCGCGCAGCCTCGTTTTCGTCCCGCCCGTGGTTGGAGAAGTGCCAGAGTCCTCGCTGGTAGGCCTCCCACGCATCCAGCCGCTCCGGTGGCTTCCGCAGGACCCGCTGCTGCTCGGCATCGGCCACCGCGGGTTCGATGACACCGGCGACGCTCGTCGCGATCTCGCCCTGCACCGCGAACACATCGCTCAGGTCGCGGTCGTACCGCTCGGCCCAGACGTGAACGCCAGAACTGGCATCGATCAATTGAGTGGTGACGCGCAGCCTGTTGCCATTTCGGCGCACACTGCCCTCCAGCGCATACCGGACGCCCAGGTCGCGGCCAATTCGCCGGACGTCCACCGACTGGTCTCGGTAGGCGAACGCCGAATTGCGGGCGATCACGAACAGCGAACGAATGCACGAGAGCGCCGTGGTGATGTCCTCGACCAAGCCATCGACGAAATAGCCCTGCTCGGGTTCGCCGCTCATGTTCTGAAAGGGCAGTACCACGAGTGAGGGCCGGTCCGGCAGCGCCAAGACGGGCTGCACCAGACCGGCCGGTGGATCACGAAGAGCGACGACGTCGGGCGAGAACATGTAGCCGCGCCGGGGCACGGTCCTGAGCATCCGTTGCGCCTCGTCCCTGAGGGCGCGGCGTATGTCGCGAACACACTGGGTCAGGCTGTCGTCGGTGACCGTGACATCGGGCCAGATCGCTCGATTGATCGAGTCTCGGTCGAGCAGCCGACCGGCGTTCTCCGAAAAGAGGCGCAGCATCTCGAAGGATTGACGCCGCAGCGGAATCTCCTCGCCCGCCGCCGTGAGCAGCGTCCCCTTCCCGATGTCCAGGACGAAACCTGCAAAGCGATATGTCGCCATGGTCGGCGCATGGTCCATGGTGTTCCCCCGGCGGCGCCGGTGTGTCAAAGGCCGTCGTCTAAGCAGGAATCTGGACGCCGCGCCACCTGACGACTTCGGCCAAGTTTCGTCCCATTTTCGCCTGGGTTTCAGGCGTCTGACTGCGGGCGAGGGCAACATCCCTGCACGCCGGACACGCGGCTCGGGAGGTACGTCATGGCGGTCTTCAAGCCTCGCGCGACCCGAGGCGTTGAAACGGACATGAAGGAGGATCAAGCGATGCGCACACGGCTTGTTGCCACCGTTGTCCTGGCGCTGGCGGCCCCGGCGTTTGCCGATGATTCAGCCAAGCTGCCAGGGGTCTGGAAGATGACCTCCTGGACACGGCACGAAATCGCCACGGGCAAGTACAGCCAATTGTTCGGGGAGCATCCCAGCGGCTACCTCATCTACACCCAGGGTGGTCGATTCATCTGGGCCGGGTTCAAGGATCACCGTCCCAAGCCTGTGGCAACCGAGCCAACCGATGCCGAACGCGTTGCCTTGTTCAAAACCATGTACGCCTACTTCGGAACGTACAAGGTTGAGGGGGGCAGGATCGTCGACACCGTCGAAGGTGCATGGAACGAGGGTTGGGTCGGCACGACTTTCATCGTCGACAATTTCGAGGTCTCCGACCAGACGTTGAAGATGGTCTCGGCGCCTTTCAAGGCGGTCGCGGACGGCGTCGACATGGTCGTCACGACGACCTTCCAGCGGGTTGAGTGACTCGCTCGCACCAGGGATCGTGAGCCGATCTAGGCAGCTGCGATGATCTTGAGGTTGCCTGGAAGCTGACCGTCGCCATTGACAGCTGATGGCCGTCAAGCACCGCCCATCGGACCGATGCGGTCGACCGCTGAACGACACATTGCGGCCGTCCGGCCTCGAACTTCCGGTGTGCGTCGCACTGCTGCCCGTCGACCTCCGGCCGCGTACACCGGCACGCGGACCCAAACGAGACCTTCGCAGACCTTGACTCCAAGCCGCAAAGCTGATGGTCATCATCGGGCGTCCCGCGCAGCGCTGCGGCGGCGGCGCGCCGCCCGCGAGCTGCGCACGCACCGCCGCCGGGCCGGCGCACAGGTGCAGGGCGCGGCCGAACCTCAGCGCCGGTCGATCATCGTCGAGGGCAGCCACAGCGCAATCTCCGGCCAGACCATCACCAGCGCCATCACCGCGATCATCAGCAGCACGTACGGCGCCGAGCCGCGGATGATCTCGCCCATCGGCGCCTTGGTGATTGCCTTGATGGTGAACAGGTTCATGCCGACCGGCGGAGTGATCTGCGCCAGTTCGAGGTTGATCGTCAACAGGATGCCGTACCAGATCGGATTGATGTGCAGCGCGTGCATCGCCGGCAGGATGACCGGCGTCGTGATCAGGATGATCGAGATCGACTCGAGGAACATGCCGAGCACGAAGATCAGCAGCATCATCGCGATCAGGAAACCGGCGACGCCGATGTCGGCCGCCACCACCGATTGCACCAGTTGCTGCGGGATGCGCATCTTCGTCATCACGTGGCCCAGCACGCCGGCGCCGGACAGGATCATGAACAGCATCGCCGACGTGCGACTGGCTTCGATGGCCGAGTCCCAGATCGCCTTCAGCCCGAGGTTGCGGTAGATCACGCTGGCGACGAACAGCGCCAGCAGCGCACCGGCGGCCGCCGCCTCGGTTGCGGTGAAGATGCCGGCGTACATGCCCCCGAGCACGAACACCGGCAACGACAGCGCCCACAGCGAGCGCCGGATCGCCGTCAGAGCCTCGCGCCAGGTTGCGCGTTTCTCGCGCCGCAGATGGCGGTGCGTGATGGCAGTCGACAACATCACCCAGCAGACGAACACCGCGGCCATCAGCAGCCCCGGCACGACGCCGGCCATGAAGAGGCCGCCAATCGACGTGTTGGTCGTCACGCCGTACAGCACCATCGGCCCCGACGGCGGAATCAGGATGCCGAGCGTGCCGCCGGCGGCGACCAGCCCGTAGGCCATGCGCGGCGTGTAGCCGAAGCGGATCATCTGCGGGATCGCGACCGCTCCGATCGTCAGCGCGGTGGCGACGCTGGAGCCCGAGATCGCCGCGAAGATCGTGCAGGCCGCGATGGTCGCGATGCCGACGCCGCCCGGCAGATGGCGCGTCAGCGTGTACGCGGTGTCGTAGAGGTCGTCGACGATGCGGCCGCGGATCATCACGTGCGCCATAAAGGCGAACAGCGGGATCGCAACCAGCAGGTAGCGGTTCAGCTCGCCGAAGATCACCTCGGTGACCGAACCCAGCCCGCCTTGCGTGAGCAGCAGCGCGCCGCCGAACAGCGACAGCCCGGCGAAGATCGGCACGCCGGTGAAGAGCAGCAGTACCAGACCGACCAGGATCAGCGTGATCATCATTCGGCATCCCCGATCTCGTGCGCTTTCGCGACCGGCAGCCCGAGCAGCAGCCGCCAAAGGGTCTCTACCGCGACCAGCCCGAGCAGCGCGCCACCGGCCGGCAGCAGCAGCATCAGCCACCACACCGGCCATTCGAGCTGGCCTTCGGTGACGACGCCGAACTGGCGCGATTGCATCGCCGTCTCCCAGCCGTTTCGCACCAGGATCACCGCCACCGCCAGCACCGCCAGCGCGGCCCAGATGCCGGCCCAGCGCGCGGCGCGCGGCGACAGCCGGTCGGTGAGCAGATCGACGCCGATGTGTTCGCCGCGGCGCAGGGTCTCGGCCGCCGCCAGCATCACGATCGCGACGAGCAGGAAGCCGACCGCGTCGTCGACCCAGACCGGCGGCTGGTTCAGCACATAGCGCATCATGACCGACCAGCCGATCAGCAGCAGCGACAACAACACGCTGGCCGCCGCGATGGCGATGGCGCCGTGCACCAGCAGGCCGACGACGCGGCCGAGCCAGCGCAACGCGCGCGGCTCGGCGCACGCGGCGCCGGACGTAGCCCGCCCGGCCACCGCGTCAGAGCTTGTTGATCAGCTGCACCAGCTTGGCCGCGTCCGGGCTGGCGGCGAGGAAGTCCTTCATCACCGCCGGCTGCATCGCGTCGGTCATCGTCTTTTCCTGCGCCGGCGTCAGCACCGTGACGGTCATGCCCTTGTCGCGCAGCGCCTTGATCTGCTCGGGCGGAATGTCGGCGCTGGCCGGGATCGAGCGCTGTTCGGCCTTGTGCGCGGCGGCTTCGATCGCGCCGCGCAGATCGGCCGGCAGCTTGTTCCACCACTCGGGGTTCACGAACAGCACGTCGTGCGCCAGGATGATGTTGGACGCGACGCCGAACTTCTGCACCTCGTAGTACTTGCGCTCGTCGGCCGCCGCGACGCCGGTGATCGCGGCGTCGATGACGCCGGTCTGCAGCGCCTGGTAGACCTCAGAGCCGGGCATCGCCGACGGCGCCGCACCCATCGCGATCAGGCCGGCGTCGAACAGCTTCGACAGGCCGCGGATCTTGACGCCCTTGAAGTCCTCGGGCTTAACCAGCGCCGACTTCGACGACGTGAAGATGCCGTCGCTGGCGTCGACCATCCAGCCGATGTTCTTGACGCCCTTGTCTAGCAGCTTGGCGTCGAGCAGACGCGCCGCCTCGGAGCCCGGGAACTTCTTCATCTTGTCCAGGCTGGTCATGAAGTACGGGATCAGCGTGACGTTCATCTCCGGGATCGTGCCGCCCATCGTGAAACCGGTGATCGATGCCGCCTCGACCTTGCCGCTGGCCACCGCGGCGTGGTTCTGGTTCGGCTTGAAGAGCTGCGCCGAGCCGAAGATCTGCACCTCGACCCTGCCGCCGGTGGCGGCCTTGACGTCGGCCGCGAACTGTTCGAGGTTCTTCGCCGAGTGGTGCGACGGCGGGAACTGGTGGCTCAGGCGCATTGTGTAGTCGGCCGCCCAGGCGCCGGTGGTCAGGGCAAAGGCGGCAGCGGCAACGAATGCGCGGCGCGTGGTCGTGAAGGTCATCGGGAAGTCTCCTGTCGGTGTTGTGGGAAAGGACAAATATCAGGCGACCACATGGTCGCGGCGCAGCGTGGCGATCTCGTCCGCGCTGTAGCCCACGCCGGCCAGCAGCGCGTCGGTGTCGGCGCCGAAGCGCGGCGGGTTCAGCCGAACGCCGGGCCGCTCGCCAGCGAGCGTGATCGGCAGCAGGGTGGTTTTGACGGTCTGGCCGGCCTTGGCGCCGTCCGGCAGTTCGACATCGGCCAGACCGCCGGTGGCGTTCAGGTGCGGGTCGTCGAACAGGTCCTCCGGCCGCCGGATCGGTGCGAACGGCAGCCCGGCGGCTTCGAACAGCGCTGCCAGCTCGGCCGCGCTGCGTGGCGCCAGCCGCTCGCGCAGGGTCGCCAGCAGTTGCGGGCGGACCTTGACACGGTCGTTGTTGGTCGCCAGGGCCGGGTCCGCCTTCAGATCGGCGAAGCCGAGCGCGTCGCAGAAGACCGCGAACTGGGCGTCGCTGACGGCCGCCAGGAAGATCTGCTCGCCGTCCCGGACCGTGAACACGTCATACACCGCCCACGGGTTATCGCGCGCCGGCATCGGCTGCGGATGATGGCCGGTCATCGCGTACTGCAGCATGTGCTGTCCCATCAGGAACACGTTGTTCTCGAACAGCGCACTCTGCACCTCCATGCCCTTGCCGCTGATGCCGCGCTGGATCAGTGCGCCTAAGGCGCCGATGGCGCCGAACAGGCCGCCCATGATGTCGTTCACGCTGGTGCCGGCGCGCAGCGGGTCGCCCGGTCGGCCGGTCATGTAGGCCAGGCCGCCCATCATCTGCACCACCTCGTCCAGCGCGGTGCGGTGGTCGTACGGGCCCGGCAGGAAGCCCTTGTGGCTGACGTAGATGAGGCGATCGTTGACGGCCGCCAGCGTGGCGTAGTCAAGCCCAAACTTGTGCAGCGCTCCAGGCTTGAAGTTCTCGGCCACGACGTCGGCACTCGTGGCCAGCCGGCGCGCCGCATCGGCACCGGCGCTCCGGCGTAGGTCGATGCCGATGCTCTTCTTGTTGCGATTGAACATCGGGAAGAAGCCGGCGCCCGCGCCGAGCAGGCGGCGCGTGCCTTCGCCGTCGACCGGCTCGACCTTGATCACCTCGGCGCCGAGATCGGCCAGCACCATGCCGCACGTCGGGCCCATCACCATGTGGGTGAATTCGACCACCCGAAGGCCAGCCAGCGGCTGAGGGCACTTGGCGCTCATGCTACTGTGGCCCGCATCGTCTTCGGCAGCCCGGCCATCGCTATCGTGCCGTGCAGCGCCTCGCCTTCCAGCCAGCGCGCGACGTGGGTGCGCAGGGCGATCAGGGCGTCGAAGTCCAGCCCCGTCGGCACGCCCATGCTTGCCAGCAGATAGGCCACGTCCTCGGTCGCCACGTTGCCGCTGGCGCCGGGCGCGTGCGGACAACCGCCGATGCCGGCCAGGCAGGCGTCGAAGCGGCGCACGCCGGTCTGCCATGCCGCGAAGACGTTCGCCAGGCCAAGACCGCGGGTGTCATGGAAATGTCCGCAGGTCAGGCGGTCGCCGGCGACCGCAAAGCATTTTTCGAACAAGCGGGTGACCTGCAACGGATCGGCATAGCCCACCGTGTCGGCCAGACCAACCCGCTCGGCGCCCGCGTCCAGCACGGCCTTCACGAGGTCGAGCACGTCGCTTTCGGCCACGCGGCCCTGAATCGTGCAGCCGAAGGCCGTGCTCAGGCCGACCTCGAGGACGCAGGACGAGCCAGCGGCGTCTCGGGCAGCGCGAACCCTGGCGACTTCGGCCACCGCCTCGGCCGGCGTCTTGCGAAGATTGGCCAAGCTGTGCGCGTGGCTCGCCGAGATCGGGAACAGCATCAAGTCGGCGCCGCAGTCGAGTGCGGCCTGGGCGCCCCTGAGGTTGGGCACCAGCACCGAGGTCACGAGCCCCGGTAGGGTCTTTGCGACGGCCACCACCTCGGCCGTATCGGCCAGCTGGGGCAGCAGGCGCACCGGCACGAAGGAGCCGACTTCGATTTCTCGCAGCCCGGCGGCGTGCGCGGCGCGCAGCCAGGCCAACTTGTGTTCGGTGGGTAGGGTGCGGGTGATGCTTTGCAGGCCGTCTCGCAGGCCGACTTCACGCACGCTGACGGGATCGGTGGCGGTCATGGTGTTCATGGCTACGCAATGTAGGCATTCCATGGTGATTGCACGAGTGGTCTTTTTTCAAGGTTGACGTTCCAATCCGGAACGTCAAATGAGCAAGCCCCTCGATCCCGTCTCTTTGCGTCTGTTCGTCGCCGTCTGTGAAAGCGGCAGCCTGGCACGTGCCGCCGAGCGCGAGGCCATGGTCCCGTCCGCGCTCAGCAAGCGCCTGGCCGCCCTGGAAGCCGAGGCCGGCGTGGCCTTGTTGCTGCGGCGGCGGCGTGGCGTGGCGCCGACCCCGGCCGGCGAGTCGCTGCTGCGGCAGGCGCGCGAGGTGCTGGCTGCCCTGGACCGCATCCGGGTCGAGTTGAGCGAGTTCGGCAAGGGTGTTCAGGGCAGCGTGCGGGTGGCGGCCAGTCCCTCGGTGCTGGCCGAGCAGCTGCCCGACGACATCGCCAGGTTCCTGGCCGCACATCCCGGCTTGCGTGTCTCGCTGGACGAGCGTCTCAGCCCGGACATCGTGCGTCAGGTGCGCGAGGGCGTGGCCGACCTCGGTGTGCTGTGGGACCGCGCCGATCTCGACGGCCTGCAGGTCCGGCCCTATCTATCCGACCATTTGTGCGTGGTGATGGCGCCGGGCCATCCGCTCGCGCGACGGCCCGGGCTGCGGTTCGAGGAAACGCTGGACCATGAATCGATCGGGGTCCTGCCCAGCGGCGCGGTGGCTACGCTTGTGCGCCGCCAGGCAGCGCTGCTGGGCCGGCTGCCCGCCCATCGCATCCAGGTCTCCAGCATCGAGGCCGCCTGCCGCATCGTCGCCGCCGGTCTGGGCATGGCCTTGCTCCCGCGCGAGGCTGTCGCCCCGCACGCCGGCGCCGGCCGCCTGCGCCTGGTGCCCTTGCTCGAACCCTGGGCCGAACGCCGGCTCGTGCTCGTGACGCAGCCCGGAGTGCCGCTTTCGGCCAGTACGCGGCTGCTGGTCGATCACTTGCAGACGTGCGCGAAATGAACGCCGCTATTGGCTGGGCTGCCGGCAGTGACGCTCGCACCGGGCCCGCCGGCGGAGCGAGCAGCAACAGGGTCGTGGTCAACAGCCTCGAATACATGTACCTCGCGCTGCATGCCCGAAAGCGGCCCTTCATCGAGTTCCGCTCTTGGCCGGCTGCGGGTGCTCCGGTAGGCGAAATCGACGCCACTTTGCTGACATTCGAGATCAGATCTGACCGGCCGGTTTGGGGCGAGCAGTTTCGAGAGCTGGCCTTCATCTGTCGGCCAATTGCGGGCGCTCCCGACCGTCCGGTTCAGAGCACCCTGATTCCGGACCTTGCCATAGTCGCGAGTGCGGCTGGTTTACCACCGAGGGCAGGACCAGGGGCAGTGGGGCCAGCCCGACGGGCCGACGGACGCCTGCCTAGTCCCATCTCATCCATCGTGGGCTCATCGCGGCCTTCCGCCAGTTGCCGCGCGGAACTCAGCACGCGGCGACACGGGTGGTCGGCGCGTGGCGGCGCGCCGCCCGATACCCGCGAATTGCGCGGCAACTACACGGCGTTTCGAAGCGATGCGCGGCGGCCACCGCGCGAATACTGGCGGCTCCTAGATTCGACCTGCAGGCCGGGCCTGCCGGCGGTGCAGATGCACCGCATCCGGCCCCCGGCGTCGAGGAGGATCCGATGATGAACATGCCGTCAACCGCCGACTATGAACTGCGCTTCCGCTCGCTGTTCGACGAGGGCCGCGCACTGGCCTTCCCCTGCGACGCCAAGGGCTGCGTCGACCTGGACGCGCTGAGCCCGCGGGCACTGAACAATTACCTATACGCACGTACCGTGGTAGGCCGCGAGTTCTACATGCCCGCGGTGCTGCCCACCCGCCTGCACTGAACAGCGCGCGCGGCCGTTGCCGCGCCTATGCGCCGGGCACGTACATGTAGCCGGCGTTGCGCACCGTGCGGATGCAGCGCGGCTCGCCCGCCTGCTCGGGCTCGACCTTGCGCCGCAGCCGTCCGATGCGGATGTCGATCGAGCGGTCGAAG
The DNA here is from genome assembly GCA_963837675.1 of uncultured beta proteobacterium. Taxonomy (GTDB): domain Bacteria; phylum Pseudomonadota; class Gammaproteobacteria; order Burkholderiales; family Burkholderiaceae_C; genus Rubrivivax. The sequence goes on from CAWIOH010000035.1 coordinate 42,702, forward strand.
GGTTCCCACTCGCGGTTGCGCGTGTGCATCAGCAGCTGGTCGCGCGACAGTACGCGGTTCGGGTTGGCGAGGAAGACGCGGATCAGGTCGCATTCCATCGCCGTCATCGGCTGCTCGCTGCCATCGGCTTCGAACAGGCGGCGCGACGCCAGGTCGATGGTGCAACGGCCGAAGTGCTGGCGCCGTTGCGACCCCGCTGCTGCCTCCGGCGCCGCGTCGCCCGCCGGCGGCTTGGCCTGCAGCCGACGCAGCACGCTTTTCACGCGCGCCAGCAGCTCGCGCGGGTCGAAGGGCTTGGCAATGTAGTCGTCGGCGCCGACCTCGAGGCCGACCACACGGTCGATGACGTCGCCCGAGGCAGTGACCATGATGATACCCAGGTCGTAGCGCTCGCGCAGGTACTTGGCGAGGCTCAGCCCGTCCTCGCCGGGCAGCCGGATGTCGAGCAGCACCACGTCGGGCAGCTCGCGCTCGAGGCATTCGCGCATCTGCGCGCCGCTGCCGGCCTCGGCCACCGCGAAGGCGTGGCCTTCCAGGTACTCGCGCAGCATCGCGCGCACCGAAGCGTCGTCGTCGACGACCAGCAGTCTTGTGATGGCGTCCATCGCGTCATTCTGCCGCGGGAAGGCCCGGTTGCGCGGCGGCTACAGGCTGAATGCGGCGGGTAACAGCGCGGCATTCGCGCCGGCGACAAAGGCACCGCGCCGCAGCAACGACACGACACGACGGCAACAAGGCGCCGGCCGCGCGACGCAATCGCGATACCCGCGCTTTCGACACTGCCTGCCAGGCGGCGAGGCCGCTGACCGAGCGCAAGGCAGACGCCTTGTTTTTCCGACCGACCCACGAAGGAGTTCGACCGTGTCCGTCACCACCACCGATCGTTGTGCCAAGGTTATCGAGGTCTCGAAGCGCGTGCGCTGGGACATCGAGCGCGATGTCATCCGCGGCCGTCAGTTCGACTACAGCAAGACCTTCCTGCCCAAGGGCCTGTCGCTGGTGAACGAGCTGGGCTTCCTGAGCCCGGACAACCAGCGGCTGCTCAGCCAGGTGCAGGGCCGCAGCTACGCCTACATCTTCGGCCTGGTCGAGCGCTTCATCGCCGCCAAGGTGATGGAAGTCGCCCACGCGGAGGCGCTGGACAACCAGGTCGCGCTGGAGGCACTGGTGCGCATGACTGACGAGGAGCTGAAGCACCAGGAGATGTTCCGCCGGCTCGAGCAGATGATGGCCGCCGACATGCCGCCGGGCTATGTACAGACCGCCGACCCGAATGCGGTCGCGCAGGCCGTGCTCGGCAAGAGCACCTGGGCGGTGCTGGCGCTGACGCTGGACATCGAGCTATTCACGCAGGCGCACTACCGCGCCAGCATCGAGCCCGACGCCAACCTGTCGCCGCTGTGGAAGGACGTGTTCCTGTTCCATTGGCGAGAGGAGTCGCAGCACGCCATCCTCGACGAGCTCGAGTTGGTCGCCGAGAACGCGAAGCTCGGCGCGTCCGAGCGCGACCCGGCGGTGAACGAGCTGATCGAGCTGGTCGGCGCCGTGGACGGCATCCTGCAGTCGCAGGCCGCGGCCGACGCGCGTTACTTCATCGACATTTGCGGCACCGCCTTCAGCGAGGCGCAGCGCCAGCAGATCCACGACGGCGTTCTCAAAGCCTACCGCTGGCAGTACATCGTCTCCGGCGTGTCGGAGCCGCGCTTCCAGAAAGTGCTGTTCTCGCTGATCGATGAGGCGCAAGGCGCGCGCATCCAGGCCGCGCTGGCGCCGCTGACCTACGCCGTGCCGCGGCAGCCCGAGCCGCTGCCGATGGCGGCCTGAGCACCACCACCGAAGTCCCGGGCGGCAGGAGGCCGCCCGGGCCAACCCCCCCAAAAGGAGAAAGTCATGACTGCCTACAACCCATCAATCCCACACACCACCGCCTGGCAGCGCATCGTGCAATCGATCGCCGAAGCCGCGCAACGCGTCACCGAGGCGGCTGCGCGCGCGCGCCGGCAACGCAAGCTGATGCGCGAGCTCGAGGAACTCGACGACCACATGCTGCGCGACATCGGTGTGCATCGCACCGAGATCGGTTCGGTAGTGGCCGAGCTCATCGGCGCCGCGCCGGCAACGCGCCGCAAGGTCATGCAATCGGCAACCAGGCTTGCCGCGTGATGAATGCGAAGGCCTGGCGCCTGACTCTGGCCGCCGCCGCCTTGATGGCGCTGGTGGTCGGCACGCGCTCGGCCTTCGGCCTGTTCGTCTCGCCCCTCAATACCGCCACCGGCGCCGGCCTGGCTGGGCTGAGCATGGCGCTGGCGCTGGGCCAGCTCGCGGTCGGTTTCACGCAGCCGCTGGTCGGCGCGATGAGTGACCGCTTCGGCGCCGCGCGCGTCATCGTCGTCGGCGCCATGCTCCTGGCAATCACCACCTGGCTGCCCGCCGCCTGGCCGCTGGCCAGCGTGGCGCTGCCCGCGCTGGTGGCCGGCGCGGTGGCCGCCAGCGCGGTAGCCAGCAACGGGCTACTGGTCGGCGAAATCAACCGCAACGTGCCTGCCGCGCGCGCCGGCATGGTGGTGGCGCTGGTCGGCGCCGGCGCCTCGGTCGGGCAGTTGCTGTTCGGCCCGGCCACCCAATGGGCGATCGCTGCCGAGGGCTGGCGCTGGGCGCTGAGCGCAACCGCACTGCTCGGGCTGCTGGCGCTGCCGCTGGCCTTGCCCTTCCGCTGGCCGGCGCGGCCGCTGCCGACGCGGTCGTCCCAGCCGGTCGCCGATGCGCTGCGCGAGTGGCGCTTCTGGCGCGTGGCGGCGAGTTTCGGCGCGTGCGGCTTTCACGTCGCCTTCCTGTCGGTGCACATGCCCGGCGTGATCGAGCGCTGCGGCCTGCCGTCCACGCTGGCCGGCCAGTGGATCGCGGTGTCCGGCGCCGCCAACATCGCCGGCAGCCTGGCCATCGCTGCGGCGCTGAAGCGCCACGACGCGGCGCGTCTGCTGTCGGGCCTGTACCTGGTGCGAGCCGTGAGCATCGTCGCGCTGCTGCTGCTGCCGGCCACGCCGTGGGTGCTGATCGGCTTCGCGGTGCTGATGGGCGCGAGCTTCATGGCCACGCTGCCGCCGACCTCGCAACTTGTCGCCCGCCAGCATGGCGTGCAGCGGCTGGGCATGCTGTTCGGCGTCGTCATGCTGGTGCATCAGTGCGGCAGCTTCGCCGGCATCTGGTTCGGCGGCTGGGTGGCGCAGACCATCGGCGCCGACACGCTGTCGTGGGCGGTGGACATCGTGCTCGCGCTGGGCGCGGCCGCGCTGGTCTGGCCGCGTGCGGCTGCGCGCGACATGCGCCCTGCGCTGGCGAGGGCCTGATCGTGGGCCGGCCCGCCTTCGAAACCACCGACGACGGTGTGCGGCTGCGCGCCGCGCGGCCTGAGGCCGTGCGGCATGCGAAAGCCGCCGCGGGCGTGTAGCCTTCGCAGGATGGCAGTGCGAACGAAGATCGGCATCGTCGGCGTCAGCGGCTACGGCGGCAGCGAACTGCTGCGGCTGTGTGCCGGCCATCCGGGTTTCGAGATCGCCTATGTCGCCGGCGAGTCGAGCGCCGGCCAGCGCCTCGGCCAGCACTTTGCCGGGCTGGCCGGCCACACGATGGGCGACTTGACGATCGTCATCTTCGAGCCCGAGCGCCTGCCCGGCATCGACCTGCTGTTCGCGTCCCTGCCCACCGGCAAGTCGCGTGCGCCGCTGGCGCTTGTGCCAGCGCAGGTCAAGGTCATCGATGTCGGCGGCGACCATCGCTTTGCTGACGGATGGGTCTACGGCCTGACCGAGCTACCCGCGCAACGCGATCGGATCCGCGCTGCGACCCGGCTGGCCAACCCGGGGTGTTTTCCCGCCGCGGTGCTGCTGGCGCTGGCGCCACTGGTGGCCGCCGGGCTGGTCGAGCCGGAGGGCATCGTGGTCGACGCCAAGAGCGGCGTCACCGGGACCGGCCGCGGTGGCGCCAGCGCTTTCGGCTATGTGGAAACCAGCGAGGACTTGTTCGCCTACGGGCTCGAATCGCACCCCCATGTGGCCGAGATGGAGCAGGCGCTGTCGCAACTCGCGGGCCGACGCGCCAGCATCGCGTTCACCCCACACCTGGTGCCGATGAAGCGCGGCCTGTTGGCCACCTGCTACGCCCGGCCGAATGGCACGCCGACCGTGCAGCGGCTCGTCGATGCGGCGCTGGAGCGCTATGCCGATGAATCCTTCGTGAAGGTGGTGCCGATGGCGCAGGGCCGCGGGCCGCACACCCGCTGGGTGGCGGGCTCGAACCTGGCGTTCGTCAGCTACACCATCAATCCACGCACCGGCCACGCGGTGGCGCTCTGCGCCATCGACAACCTGGGCAAGGGCGCCGCGGCGCAGGCGGTGCAGAACGCCAACCTGATGACGGGGCAAGCCGAGACGCTGGGGCTCAGCGGCCTGCCGTTCTGGCCGTAGTTTGCCCGCCGCGCCAGCGCCGGTGCTTCAGCCCAGCATCAGGCGCAGGCCGCTGAACAGGTAAACCCCGCCCATGCTCATCACGGTCCAGCGCGTCCATTGGCGGAACGAGGTGTCGCTGATGCGCTCGAGCACGCGCCGCGACAGCGAGGTGCCCGCAAAGGCCAGCAGCACCAGCGCGGCTGCGAGCCCTGGGGCGACACCGGCATCGCCGGCGGCCAGCACGCCGCCGAAGTAGGCGATCTTCAGCGCGTGGCTCAG
>CAWIOH010000036.1:0-39456 GCA_963837675.1 uncultured beta proteobacterium
TTCGAGCGCTGGGGTTTCGCCGGCGCGAACGCTGCGTGCAGGCGCCGCCGGGCGTGCCGGTGGGACCTGGTGGCCCGAGGCGAGGTCGAGCTCGGCTTCCAGCAACTGAGCGAACTGATGCACCTGGACGGCATCGACGTGGTCGGCCCGTGCCCGCGGCCACGCAGATCGTCACCACTTTCTTGGCCGGCCTCTGCGCCGCGTCGACGCAGGCCGACGCGTGCGCGAGCTGATGCGCATTCATGAACTCCGGCGATGCCGACGCCACCAAGCGCCGCCACGGCATGGCGCCGGCATGACGAGGAACAACCCGATGATCATCGACTGCCACGGCCACTACACCACCGCGCCAAAGGCGCTGGAAAACTGGCGCAACCAGCAGATCGCCGGCATCAAGGATCCGGCCGCCAGGCCCAAGGTCGCCGACCTGAAGATCTGCGACGACGAGCTGCGCGAGACGATCGAGACCAACCAGCTCAAGCTGATGAAGCAGCGCGGCAGCGACCTGACGATCTTCAGCCCGCGCGCCAGCTTCATGGCGCACCACATCGGCGACTTCGAAGTCAGCAGCACCTGGGCGGCGATCTGCAACGAGCTGTGCTTCCGCGTGGCGGCTGTTCCCCGAACACTTCATCCCTGCGGCGATGCTGCCGCAAAGCCCCGGCGTCGACCCGGAGACCTGCATCCCCGAGCTGGAGAAGTGCGTCGAGCAGTACGGCAACGTCGCCATCAACCTGAACCCCGACCCGTCCGGCGGCCACTGGACCAGCCCGCCGCTGTCCGACCGCCACTGGTACCCGATCTACGAGAAGATGGTCGAGCACGACATCCCGGCGATGATTCACGTCAGCACCAGCTGCAACGCCTGCTTCCACACCACCGGCGCGCACTACCTGAACGCCGACACCACGGCCTTCATGCAGTGCCTCACGTCGGACCTGTTCAAGGACTTTCCGACGCTGAGCTTCATCATTCCGCACGGCGGCGGCGCGGTGCCCTACCACTGGGGGCGCTTCCGCGGCCTGGCGCAGGAGCTGAAGAAGCCGCTGCTCAACGACCATCTGCTGAACAACATCTACTTCGACACCTGCGTCTATCACCAGCCGGGCATCGACCTGCTGACGAACGTGATCCCGGTGGACAACATCCTGTTCGCCAGCGAGATGATCGGCGCGGTGCGCGGCATCGACCCCGAGACCGGCCACTACTACGACGACACCAAGCGCTACATCGAAGCCAGCGACGAGTCGTCGGCGCGACCGCCAAAGATCTACGAAGGCAACGCGCGGCGCGTGTTTCCGCGCCTCGACCGGCGCTCAAGGACGCGGCCCATGGCCTCGTGCACGGTGGCCGTGCCGAAGGCCGAGAGCTTCTCCACCGCTGCCGGATCGGCGCGGACGATGTTGCGTTTGACGATGCCGAGTTGATACATGAGAACTCCGGTGGAGAGCGCGCCTGGCGGCCCCGCCCCTTTGTGGCCTATCGGCCCCGTCCTTCGAGCGCGCGGTCCAGGCGCGGGAACACGCGCCGCGCGTTGCCTTCGTAGATCTTGTGGCGGTCGTCGCCGACGACGATCGTCGATGCTTCGATGTAGCGCTTGGTGTCGTCGTAGTAGTGGCCGGTCTCGGGGTCGATGCCGCGCACCGCGCCGATCATCTCGCTGGCGAACAGGATGTTGTCCACCGGGATCACCTTCGTCAGCAGGTCGATGCCCGGCTGGTGATAGACGCAGGTGTCGAAGTAGATGTTGTTCAGCAGATGATCTTTCAGCAGCGGCTTCTTCAGCTCCTGCGCCAGGCCACGGAAGCGCCCCCAGTGGTACGGCACCGCCCCGCCGCCATGCGGAATGATGAACTTCAACGTCGGGAAGTCCTTGAACAGGTCCGACGTGAGGCACTGCATGAAGGCCGTGGTGTCGGCATTCAGGTAATGCGCGCCGGTGGTGTGGAAGCAGGCGTTGCAGCTGGTGCTGACGTGAATCATTGCCGGGATGTCCAGCTCGACCATCTTTTCGTAGATCGGGTACCAGTGGCGATCGCTCAGCGGCGGGCTGGTCCAGTGGCCGCCGGAAGGGTCGGGGTTCAGGTTGATGCCGACGTTGCCGTATTGCCCGACGCACTTCTCCAGCTCGGGGATGCAGGTCTTCGGATCGACGCCGGGGCTTTGCGGCAGCATCGCCGCGGGGATGAAGTGATCGGGGAAGAGCCGCGACACGCGGTAGCACAGCTCGTTGCAGATTGCCGCCCAGGTGCTGCTGACTTCGAAGTCGCCGATGTGGTGCGCCATGAAGCTGGCCCGCGGGCTGAAGATCGTCAGGTCGCTGCCGCGCTCCTTCATCAGCCGCAACTGGTTGCGCTCGATCGACTCGCGCAGCTCGTCGTCGGAGATCTTCAGGTCGGCGACCTTGGGCCTGGCGGCCGGATCCTGGATGCCGGCAATCTGCTGGTTGCGCCAGTTCTCCAGCGCCTTCGGGGCGGTGGTGTAGTGGCCGTGGCAATCGATGATCATCGGGGGTTCCTCGTCATGCCGGCGCCATGCCATGGCGGCGCTTGGCGGCGTCGGCATCGCCGGATTGCAAATAGCGCATCAGCTCGCGCACACTGTCGGCCTGCTTCGATGTGGCGCACAGGCCGGCCGAGAACGTGGTGACGATCTGCGTGCCCTCGGGCATCGGGCCGAGCACGTCGATGCCATCCAGATGCATCAGCTCGCTCAACTGCTGGAAACCGATCTCGACCTCGCCACCGGCCACTAGCACACCCACCGGCCGCCCCGGCGGCGCCTGCACGCAGCGTTCGCGCAGCCGCTCGGCCAAACCCCAGCGCTCGAAGAGTTGCAGCAACGCCGTGCCGCTGGGCCCGGTGGAATAGCCGATGGAAACCGCACCCAGCAGCGTCTGGCGCAGGGCTGCTTCGGTGCCGATGTCCGGCCGCGCCGCGCCGGCACGCACCGCGACCGCCACGGCGGAACGCACCAGGTCCACCTTGCTGCGCGCGACCACCGCGCCGGCGGCCTCGAGCTTGGCGATCGCCTCCGCTGCCAGCACCACCACGTCGAAGGCCTCGCCGGCCGCCACGCGCCGCGCGGCATCGACACCGCCCACCGACTCGAATTCAACCGACGCGCCACCCTGCTGGCGCCAGGCGCGTGCCAGATCGGCGAGCAGGGCTCGGGTGGCCATCGACGAGATGCCGTGCAGGCTTCGGTTCATGGGGCAGGCGGGTGGAACGTAGGCCGATTATGGTCAGCGCGGGCGCTGGCGACAACCGTCGATCGGCACTAGCAGCTATCGCACTCCGGCATAACGCGCCGACGCGGCCCCGGGCCGCGCGCTCAGCCGTCGATGGCCTCGGCCAGGCTCATCGCGGCCCAGGCGCCGCGCCGACGGAACGCCTGCGTGCGCGGGTCGGGCGCCAGCAGCAAGCGGTCGATCAGCGCCTCGGCCTTCGTCGCTGCCGGGTCGCACAGCAGCACGTGGCGCTTGACGCCGTCCTCGTCGACGCGCGCCACCCAACCCAGCGACTGCAGCAGCTCCAGCATCGGCTCTACCTGCAGCGGATCGGTGCGCAGCAAGCTGGCGGCCTGCAGCGCGGTCAGCCCGTAGGGCGCCGCGCTGCGCACGCGTTGCAGCTCGCGCAGCAGCGCCACGGCCAGGGCGAAGCGCTGGCCCGGCGCGTCGCGGTGGCGCACCAGGTTCATCTGCAGGCTCGGCGCATAGGCGGCAATGACGGCACCGAACAGCACGATCAGCCAGCTCAGGTAGATCCACAGCAACAGGATCGGCAAGGTGACGAAGGCGCCGTAGATCATCGAGATGCCGGGCATGGCGCCGACGTACCAAACCAGGCCGCGCTTGGCCAGCTCGAGGCCCAGCGCGACGAACAAGCCCCCAGCCAGGGCGTGACGCCAACGCACGTCGGTGTTGGGCACGTAGCGGAACAGCGCCGACATGCCCAGCAACAGCAGCAGGAACTCCAACGCATTGAGCAGCAGCGCCAACCCGCCCGGCAGGGTGTTGACGAGACCGCGTGAGGCGGTCAGCGCGTAGGAACTCAGGCTCAGGCTGATGCCCAGCAGCAGCGGGCCCAGCGTGATCGCCGCCCAGTACACCAGCACGCGCTGCGCGATCGGCCGCGGCTTGCGCACGCGCCAGATGCCGTTGAGCGTGCGGTCGATGGTCAGCATCAGCGCCAAGGCGCTGACCACCAGGAACACCAGCCCGGCCGTGCCCAGGCGGTTGGCCTTGGCGGCGAACTGCGTCAACGCGCCCAGCACCGGCTTGGCGATGTTGTCGGGCACCAGGCTTTGCAGGAAGTACTTCTGCAGCGCGTCGCGGAACTCGGCGAACATCGGGAAGGCCGAGAACAACGCCAGCATCACCGTCACCAGCGGCACCAGCGCGATCAGGGTGGTGAAGGTCAGGCTGCTGGAGGTGATGCCGAGGCGGTCTTCGCGGAAGCGCAGGCGCAATGTGCGCAGGGTTTCGAACCAGGGCCAGTCGCGCAAGGTCTGCAGCAGCGCGGCCGACCACTCGGTGCCCCTCTGCCACGGGCCGATGCGAAAACTCATGCTGGCTATGATGCCAGCATGCCCGATGCCGACACCCGCGCAGGCCTGCGTGTCATGGACCCGACGATGCGCTGGACGCGTGTCATCGCGCTGGGCAGCGTGCTCGGCCTGATCGTGCTCGGGCTGGCCTGGGAACTGTGGCTTGCGCCCACGGGATCGGGCACCCTGGCCATCAAGGTGTTGCCGCTGCTGCTGCCGCTGCCGGGGCTTTGGCGCGCACGCATGTACACCTACCGCTGGCTCAGCCTGCTGGTGTGGCTGTACTTCGCCGAAGGCGTGGTTCGCGCGGCCAGCGACCATGGCCTGTCGGCGCTGCTGGCCGGGTTGCAGGTGCTGCTGTGCGTGCTGCTGTTCACGGCCTGTGCCGTGCATGTGCGCTGGCGGCTGCACCGCGCGGCGCAGGCGGCGGCATGAACGACGCGCTCCTGCGCGCGCTGCGCGAGCGCGTCGGGCCCGAGCAGGTGCTGCTCGGCGCCGACATGGCGGGCTTCGAGATCGATTGGCGCAAGCGCTTCCGCGGCCGTGCGCTGGCGGTGGTGCGCCCGGCCGACACGGCCCAGGTGGCGGCCGTGGTCAAGCTGTGTGCGACGCACGGCGCCAGCCTGGTGCCCCAGGGCGGCAACACCGGCCTGGTCGGTGGCGGCGTGCCCGACGGCAGCGGCACCCAGGTGCTGTTGAGCCTGGCCCGGCTGAACCGCATCCGCCAGATCGACCCTGCCAACCTGACCTTGACGGCCGAAGCCGGTTGCGTGCTGCAAGCGGTGCAGCAAGCCGCCACCGATGCCGGTTTGATGTTCGCCTTGAGCCTGGCGGCCGAAGGCAGTTGCACCATCGGTGGCAACCTGGCCACCAACGCCGGTGGCACGCAGGTGCTGCGCTTCGGCAATGCGCGCGAACAATGCCTGGGCTTGGAAGTGGTGACGGCCGATGGCGACATCTGGCACGGGCTGAGCGGCCTGCGCAAGGACAACACCGGCTACGACCTGCGCGACCTGTTCATCGGCAGCGAAGGCACGCTGGGCATCATCACCGCGGCCACGCTGAAGCTGCAGCCCCGGCCGGCAGCGACCACCACTGCCCTGGCCTCGGCCGGCACGCTGCCCCAGTGCGTCGCCCTGCTCGAGCTGGCGCGTGCCCGGCTGGGCCCGGCGCTGACCGGCTTCGAGCTGATGAACCGCTTCTCGCTCGACCTGGTGGCCAGGCATTTCCCCGCCCTGCCCCAGCCGCTGCCGCACGCGGTGTGGACGGTGCTGCTGGAGCAATCGGACAACGAGGGCGAGGCCGAGGCCCGCCAGCGCTTCGAAACGCTGCTCGAAGGCGCGCTGGATGCCGGGCTGATCGGTGAGGCGGTGGTGGCCGAAAGCCTGGCGCAGTCGCACTCGCTGTGGCACTTGCGCGAATCGATCCCGCTGGCGCAAAGCCAGGAAGGACCGAACATCAAGCACGACATCTCGCTGCCGGCGTCGGCCATCGCCGACTTTGTCGAGCGCACCGATGCCGCGCTGGCCCGGGCCTTCCCGGGCATGCGGCTGGTGAACTTCGGCCACCTGGGCGACGGCAACCTGCACTACAACGTGCAGGCGCCCGAAGGCGAATCGGCTGCGGCCTTCATGGATCATCACGAGCATGCGGTCAACACGCTGGTGTACGACGCGGTCTGCAGCTTCGGCGGATCGATCTCGGCCGAGCACGGCGTGGGTGCGCTGAAGCGCGCCGAACTGGCCGAGCGCAAATCGCCGGTTGCGCTGCAACTGATGCGTGCCATCAAGCAAGCGCTCGACCCGCACGGCCGGCTCAACCCGGGCCGCGTGCTGTAGGGCGACCGCGTGCAGGGCATCTGGCGGTGCCTGGCGGCATGGCGCCTGTTCGGTCAGGGCAAAGGAATTCACCAGAAGCATCGCGGCGCAGTGCGCGGCTTGAGCCCGACCGGGTTCATGGCGGCTGCAGCTTCGGGCCTTGTGCAAGGCCGCACGCCGTGATGGAATCGCCGACGCATAGACCTGCTCGGTGCTGGAACGCGCGGCGCTGTCGCAGCGCATGTTCGAGCACGTTGCACGAGCGTCCCGGCAGGAGACTCGCATGACGAATCGCGTACCGACTCTCTTGTCTGCAGCCTTGTTGTCGATCGTGTTGCTGTGTCCGCTGATCAGCGGCGCGGCCGGCCTCGACGATTACACGGCATACAACCTGCCGCCCCTGCAGGCCGCCGAGAGCGGCAAGAAGCCGTTGCGCGTGACCTTTCTGGGAGTCACGACGCTGCTGTTCGACGATGGCGAAACGGCGATCATGACCGACGGGTACTTCACGCGCGTGGACCTGCAGACGCTGCGCACGTCGAAGATCGAACCCGACCGCGAGCGCATCGCCCGGTCACTGCAGCGCGCCGGCGTGAAGTCGTTGGCCGCAGTCATCACCGTGCACTCGCACTTCGACCATGCGCTCGATTCCCCCGTCGTGGCGATGGAAACGGGCGCAGTGCTGGTGGGCTCCGAATCGACGGCGAACATCGGTCGCGGGTACGGCATGCCGGAAGCGCGCATTCGCTCGGTGCCCGGCGCTGGCGAGAAGCTGAGTTTCGGCCGGTTCTCCGTGACGTTCGTCAAGTCCGAGCATTTGCCGAATGGCTTTGCACCCGGTGAAATCAGCGTGCCGCTCGCCCCACCGGCGGTAGCCACCGACTTCAAGGTCGGCGATGCCGATACGCTGCTCATCGAGCACGACAGCCGCACCTTGCTCGTTCAGGGCAGCGCCGGCTACGTGCCTGGTGCCCTCAAGGGACGCAAGGCGGACGTCGTGTTCCTCGGGATCGGTGGCCTCGACACCCGCGATGCGGCCTACCAAGCGGCGTACTGGAATGAACTGGTGCGCACCGTGGGCGCGCGCCGGGTGGTCGCGGTGCATTGGGACAACTTCTTCAAGCCCTTGGACGAGCCCATGACACCGGGCGGGGGATTCGACAAAGTGATGTCGTTCTTGCTCGAGCGCGGCAAGGCCGACAAGGTCGATATCCGTCTGCCGGTCGTGTGGGTCGTGTCGGATCCGTACGCGGGCTTGTGAGCCGCTGCCACGCGGACAACCTCCCGCGCGATCTTCGCGATGCCCACTCGGGCGACCAGGCCCGTCTGACTGCTGGAACCGACGCTGTTCAGGCAAGACACACCGAACCAACCTGCTGGCCGTGGGGACGAAGCCCTACGAAAGGCTTCGCACGCCCAGGCTGGTGAACGAGCATGGGAGTTGCGAAGCCCGTGGCGAGGTGTATTAGACGCGGGCGCCACCCCGTACTCACACTGGCGGGCCATCAACGGCCGGCGGTGAACAAAAGCTTCCTTGCAGCCACCGGGTTGCGCGCGCGCCGCGGTGACGAAGCTGGTGGCCACCGGGCAAGGCGGGTCGGCGACAGCGACTTTCGGCCTGCGCTCGGGTAGGATGGTCCAGGGCCAAATTCTTCTGTGGCAACTCGTCAGCGCCGGTGGTTCCGAGCGGGCGACATCATGAGGGAGGTTCATCGTGAAGACGGGGAAATTGCTCGACCGGCAAGGCCAGTCCGTACCCGAAGACCGGATTGCCGAATTCGCAGGGAAGGTCGGCGGGTCGCTCACTCGCCCGGGCGATCCGGGCTATGAGGCGGCCCGGCAGATCTGGAACGCGCTGGTGCAGAAACATCCGGGCGCGCTGCTGAAGTGTCGCGGCACATCGGACGTCGTATCGGCGGTGAATTTCGCGAGGGAGAACAGCGTCCTGGTCTCGGTCCGGGGCGGCGGCCACAACGTCGGGGGCCGGGCGCTTTGCGACGGCGGGCTGGTGATCGACCTTTCGGGGATGCGGGGCATCCACGTCGACCCGACCGCGCAGACGGTGCGGGCGCAGGGCGGGGCGACGCTGGGCGACGTGGACCGAGAAAGCCATGTGCACGGGCTGGCGGTGCCGCTGGGCGTGGTCTCCAAGACCGGGATCGGCGGGCTGACGCTGGGCGGCGGTGTCGGCTGGCTGGTGCGCAAGTACGGGCCGTCCTGCGACAACGTGATCGAGATGGAAGTGGTGACCGCGGACGGGAGGGTGCGCACGGTCAACGCCAAGGAGGATCCCGAGCTGTTCTGGTCGCTCAGGGGGGGCGGAGGGAATTTCGGGGTGGTCACCTCGTTCCTGTTGCGGGCCTATCCGGTGTCGACGGTGCTGGGCGGGCTGATCGTCTACCCGCGCGCGGCTGCCGGTGCGGTGCTGCGGAAGTATCGCGATTTCATGGCCTCGGCGCCGGAGGATCTGACGGTCTACGCCGGGCTGATCTGCACGCCGGACGGAACGCCGGTGACGGCGGTCATTCCGTGCTGGAGCGGCAGGGACATGAAGGCGGGCGAGCAGGCCATCGCGCCGCTGAAATCGCTGGCCGAGCCGATGATGGTCCAGGTGAGCGAGATGCCCTTCCCGGCGATGCAGTCGATGCTGGATGGAGCCTTTCCGTCAGGCACGCGCAACTACTGGAAGTCGGCCTTCGTGAAGGGCCTGCCGGATGGCGCCATCGACGTGATCACCGAGCATGGGAAAGAGCTCGAACAATCGCCCATGTCCGGGCTGCTGGTGGAATATTACGGCGGCGCGGGCGGGCGCAAGCCCATCGACGAGAACGCCTTTGCCCAGCGTGAGCCTGACTATTGCGTCGGCTTCATGCCGCAGTGGACGGACGCGAAGCAGGACGATCAGCACATCGCCTGGGCGCGCAAGGCGTCGGAGGCGATACAGCCGTTCGCGACGGGGGGCTATCTGCTGAACTATCTGGCCGACGGTGAGCACGACGCGGTCAGGGCGGCGTTCGGCAAGAACTACGATCGGCTGCGGGAGCTGAAGCGGAAATTCGACCCGTCGAACTTCTTCAGCGTGAACCAGAACATCCAGCCCGCCGCATGAGCCGGGGCGGCTGCCATCAGGCGCAGGCCGTCGTCCGGCAGCTTCCTGGCATTCCGACGAATCGGCAGTTCCGGCCAGTTCCTGTCGCTGATTGACGGCAGCTTTGCCGCCCTCCGCCAAGCGGGTCAAGGCCGACCAGTCGGCAGTCGAGCGATGACCGGCGAGGCGCCTCGAGGGCTCAAGCGATCGGCGCAGGCGCTCAGCAGCGATGGTGATGAAGGTGAGAGCCGGTGAAAGGGCAATGGACGCATGAATGCCTCGCTGGAATCGCTTGGACCCCAGGGACCCTAGACCTAGACCATGCGGCCGGCACCGGCCAGCACTGCACGCGCCTCGCTCATCATCCGCTCGACAACCTGCTGTGCCGGTGCGACGTCCTTGATCAGGCCCACGCCCTGACCCGCCAAGAACGGCATCTCCTCCCAGTCGCCCTTCGTCTCGGGCGTGGGCAGCAGCACGTTGAACTTGCGCAGCGTCATGGTCTGACCCCCGAGCACGGTGCTGCCGATCTCCGGTTGCGCCGCCAGCGCCTGCGCCGTGGCGGGCACCTCCGAAAGGCGGTGGTTCCACTCGCGCACGACGCGGTTCGTGATCACGCGCATCGGGTTGAAGGCCGGGTTCTCGGGCCCGAAGATCGAACTCAGCGCGGTGTCGCTGCCCGCCGCGCCGACCAGCCGACGCTTGTGCTCGTCGTGCACGGCGGCTTCGGCGGTGGCCACCAGCCGCGTACCCACCCACACGCCGTCCGCCCCGAGCATCAGCGCCGCGGCGACGCCCCGACCGTCGGATACGCCGCCGGCGGCCAGCATCAACGTGTCGCCGATGGCATCGCGCATCGCCGGCACCAGCGCAAACGTGGGCATGCCCTGGTAGTTGTGGCCCCCGGCCTCGTTGCCTTGCGCGACGATCACGTCGACACCGTCACCGATGGCGCGCCGCGCGTCCTCGACGTTGCCGACCTGCTCCCACACCGTGCAACCGGCATCCTTGAGCAGCTTGATCAGCGCGGGCTTCGGATGGCCCCAGTGGAACGACACCGCGGGCACGCGCTCCTCGGCGCAGATGCGCGCCGGCACGTCGTGATCGAAGGGGGTCAGGAAGTTGATGTGAAACGGGCCAGCGTTGGCGGCCTTCAGCGCCTGCACCATGCCGCGCACCACGTCCGGCGGCAACAGGCCTGCGCCGATGGCCCCGATGCCGCCCGCGCGCGCCACCGCGATCGCCAACGGCGGCGACCAGCCGGCAAAGGCCATGCCGGCCTGCGCGATCGGATAGCGGATGGAAAAGCGGTCGGTGAAGCGAGTGCGGATCGAATCGGCCATGGTTTGCTCCGGCTGCGTTGTGAGGACTATGTCTGGGACACCGCGTCGACAAGAAGCGATCAGCATCGATCACGGTCGCTGCGCTTGAAATGTACGTCGGGCACCCTGCCAACACTCGTGCGCCGTCGTCCCAACCCGGGAGCGTCTTGCCCCACGGCCTTCATGGAGGGGGTGGCGGCGTCGAGGCCCGATCTGCGCATGCCCACTGCTACGGGGTCAGCCTCGGGGGCCTCGGTGCATGTGCGACCGACCGCTTCGTGGTGACGAGTTCACGGCAGCGTATGTCGCTGAAGGGTCGGTAGCGCCAGTTCGGGCCATTGAAGACCTGCCACCCATCAGTTTGGGACCGGTCGTTGGCGCCACGAATTTGGCGGACCTTGAACGTCCGGACCTGGCCGTCCGCGTGCGGCGGCGCGCTCGGCCTGACCGGCCACCATGCGCCGTAGGGCGTCAGCCGGCTTCCCAGCGATCGGGCACGGCTCCTCCTGCCAATGCCGGCGGCACGCAGTGGTGTTCGCTGCACCATCGCTGGCGCTGCCGCTGTCGTTGTCGCTGCCGCCATCGCTGCCGCTGCCGCTGCCGCTGTCGTTGCCGCTGCCGTTGTCGGCCTTGCCCTTCTTGGGTTGGCGCGGCTTGGGTACCGGCGCATACAGCTCGGTCTTGCCTTGCACGGCGTCGATCTGATCGTGCGCGGGGTAGCCCCCGTCGACGAGCCACTGCTCGGGCGCTCGACCCAGCCGCTGCTGCACCTGTTGCACCATCGGCCACAACTGCGCCATGTCGCTGCCGCTGGTGACAACATCCACCCCCACCACCATCTGGCTCGTGGTGTCGCTGGCGTACTGCACGTTGTACGCCGGGCGATAGCCGCCGTCGGCCATCTTCATGACGTTGGCCTGTGCGTCGGTGGTGCTGGCGCGCGCGTCTTCGGCCTTGCCGCCGTTGCGCCGCTTGATCTGTTCGAGCTCGGGCAACTGCGCCAGCGCCGCCTCGATGCCCTTCTGACGTCGGACCGCCGCTTGTTCGCGCGCCGCGTGCTCGCGCCGGCTGGCCGCAGCCGGGTCGGCTTCAGACTTCTCTTTGAGCGTCTGTACCAGCTGGCGCGCCAAGTTCAGCTGCTTGCCCAGCCGCTCGCGGCGCCTGAAGCTGGCCGCCCCAGCATTGGCGCGCACGCGCACGCCGTCGTGCGCCACACGCTTGAGCGTGATCACGCCTATGGCCGCCAGGGCCGCCACGTTGTCGCTGAGCAGTTCATCGAACCACTGCGCGTTCTCGGCACGAAAGTCGTTCAGCGCGTGGTAGTTCACCCCCACGCCCCCGCAGATCCAGCGGTAGGCGTCGTGCGCCAGGCTCAATCGCGCGATCTGCCGTCCGCTGCCCACGCCTTGCAGCGTGGCGTACAGCGACAGTGCAAACAGGATCCGCGGGTCGATCGCCCGGCGCCCCGGAGCGCTGCCGCGCGCTTTGATGCCCTGTTCGAGCCGGGTCAGTCTGCCGTCGACGTACTCAGGCCGCCGGGCGCGCGCCATCGCGCTGCAGGTACTGGTGCGTGAACGCAATCGCCATGCTGCCCTCGCCCACGGCGGCGGCCACGCGCTTGACCGGGCTGAAGCGCACGTCGCCGCAAGCCAGGACGCCGGGCACGCTGGTCTCCAGCAGGTACGGGTCACGCGCTTGCTTCCAGGCGCCGGCCTTCTGCACGTCGACCCCGGTGAGCAGGTAGCCTCGCGCATCGCGTGCGATCTCGGCCGGCAGCCAGTCGGTCTCGGCGTCGGCACCGATGAAGACGAACAAGCCGCCGCAAGCGCAGCGGCGCGCGCTGCCGTCGGCGTTGCCGACGACGATCTCGCTCAGGTGGCCGTCGCCATGCGCCGACAGCACCTGCGCATTGAGCTCGACCACGATGTTCGGCTTGCTGCGAAGCTGCTCCACCAGGTACTGCGACATGCCCTTTTGCAGCGAAGGGCCGCGCACCAGCAGCGTCACCGAGCGCGCGTGATTGGAGAAGAACAGCGCCGCCTGCCCGGCGGAATTGCCGGCACCGATGAGATGGATGTCCACGCCTTGGGTGTTGCCGGCTTCGCTGCGCGACGCGCCGTAGGAAATGCCCTTGCCGATGAAGCGATCGAAGCCATCCAGCGCCAGGCGCCGCCAGCTGACACCTGTGGCGACGATCAGCGAGCGCGTGGCAATGCGGTCGTCGCCATCGAGGTGGATGTCGCGCGTCAGGGGGTCGATGCGCCGCACCTCGCGCGTGACCAGGATTTCCGCACCCAGCCGGCGCGCCTGCTGCAGCGCGCGGCTGGCCAGTTCGTCACCCGACACGCCGTTGGGAAAGCCCAGGTAGTTCTCGATGCGCGACGAGGTGCCGGCCTGCCCACCGGGCGCCTCGCGCTCGATGACCAGGGTGCGCAAGCCTTCGGAGGCGCCGTACACCGCGGCCGCCAGGCCCGCCGGTCCGCCGCCGATGATCACGGTGTCGTAGTCCGCGCGTCGCGGGCGGGTCTGCAGGCCGAGGCGTTCGGCCACCTCGCGCGGCGGCGGGTTGTGCAATGTGCTCCCATCGGCCAGCTGCAGCTGCACGCCGCTTGCCGCCATTGCGGCTGCACCGCGCCAGCGCTCGGGCAGCTCCGGGTCGTCGGGGCTGAACCAGTCGAAATGCACCTGGTTGCGCGCCAGGAAGCGGCGCAACCCGGAGCAGGCGCCGTCCCACTTGTGGCCGAATACCGTGGCCTGGGTGTCGGGCGCCTTCGCGGCCAGCCCTTGCAGGCCACCGATGCGCTCGGCCGCCAACGCGCCCACCGCGGCAGCGAACGCCGGTGACGCGGCCGCAATGGCGTAGTACTGCTGCGCCTCGATGCGTGCCACACGGCTGGCAGCGACGGCGCGGTAGCCGCCGAGAAACAGGCCCCCGAGCGCGATCGGCACCTCGCCGAAGATCGTGCCCGGCAAGCGTCCGCCGATGCGGCGCTCGACACCGTCGAAGCGCTTGGTGACTTCGATCTCGCCTTCCAGCACCGCAAACAGCGCGCGGGCGTCGCCTTCGTTGACGGCGTATTCGCCCGGGCCCAGATGGATGTCGGCGGCCTGCCGGGCCAGGTGCTGCAGCTCGCGCGGCGGCAGCTGCGCAAACAGCGCAACGCGTGCGAGTTCTTCGAGGGTGAGCATGCTTCGATCTCCAACCGGCGCCAGGCTGCATGTGCACGGCGCGCGAGGATAGGCGCGCATCCCGATGGCCGTCAATGCAGCGCGTAGCATCGTTGCATGGACCTGATGCAGCCATTGATCGCCTTGCTGGCGATCGTCAACCCGATCGGCGTGGTGCCGTTCTTCATCCACTTCACGCAAAGCCTGAGCCAGGCGCAGCGCCTGCGCACGATGAAGGTCAGTGCCTTCAGCGCCTTCGTCGTGATCTCGGTGAGCGCGCTGGCCGGGCTGCGCGTGATCGAGTTCTTCGGCATCTCGATCGCCTCGTTCCAGGTCGGCGGCGGGTTGCTGCTGCTGATCAGCTCGCTGCAGATGATCAACGCCCAGCCGGCGGAGAGCAAACCCACCGATTTCAGCGAAGGCGAAGCCAAGCTCGATGCCGGCGCCAGCATCGCCGTGGTGCCGTTGACGATCCCGCTGCTGACCGGGCCGGCGACGATCTCGACCATGGTCATCTACGCACAACGCACGCGCCACTGGTGGGAGCTGGCGGTGCTGGTGGGTTATGGCGTGGTGGTCGGCATCGCGGTCTATCTGGCCTTCCTGGCGTCGGGGCGCATTGCCCGTTTGCTCGGGCAGACCGGCATCAACATCATGACGCGGCTGATGGGCCTGATCCTGGCGGCGCTGGCGGTGGAGATCATGGCCGACGGCCTGGCCGCGTTGTTCCCGGCGCTGGGCGGCCGAGGCCGCTGACGCACCGAGCCGCAGCGGCAGCCGCGGGGCTTCCTACAATCGACGCATGATTGCCCTGCCCGCCGACGCCGCTGCGAACACGCGTCGTGTCATCCGCGAACTGCCCGACGAGCTGGTCAGCCAGATCGCCGCCGGCGAGGTGGTCGAGCGCCCGGCCTCGGTGGTGCGCGAACTGGTGGACAACGCGCTCGACGCCGGTGCGACGACGGTGCAGGTGCGGCTTTCGGCCGGCGGCGTGCGCGCCATCGTCGTCGAGGACGACGGCATCGGCATCCCTGCCCACGAGCTGCCGCTGGCGCTGAAACGCCACGCCACCAGCAAGATCGCTTCGCTGAGCGACCTGGAACGGGTGGCGACGATGGGCTTTCGCGGCGAGGCGCTGGCCGCGATGGCGTCGGTATCGGAGCTGTCGATCACCAGCCGCAGCGGCGACGCGGCCCGTGCCACCCGGCTCGACGCACGCAGTGGCGAGCTCGCGCCGGCCGCGCGCAGCCGCGGCACCAGCGTCGAGGTGCGCGAGCTGTTCTTCGCCACGCCGGCGCGGCGCAAGTTCATGAAGACCGACGCCACCGAGGCCGCGCATTGCATCGAGGCCGTGCGCCGCCATGCGCTGGTGCGCGCGGACGTGGCCTTTGCCGTCTGGCATGACAACAAGTGCGTGGCGCAATGGCGCAGCACCACACCCGAGCAGCGTCTGCGCGACGTGCTCGGCGACGACTTCATGGCCCACAGCCGGCCGCTGCGGCAGGAGATCGGCGCGCTGCAACTGCAGGGGCGCGTCGGCACGCCGGATGCGGCGCGGGCCCGTGCCGACCACCAGTACGTCTATGTCAACGGCCGCTTCGTGCGCGACCGGTTGATCGCGCACGGTCTGCGCTCGGCTTACGAAGACGTGCTGCACGGCGCGCGCCAGCCGGCCTATGTCCTGTTCATCGGCATCGACCCGGCGCGGGTGGATGTGAACGTGCATCCGACGAAGATCGAGGTGCGCTTTCGCGATGCGCGCGAATTGCATCAGGGCGTGCGCCACGCCGCCGAAAATGCGCTGGCGATCCCGCGCGCCGTGGCCACCCAAGCCGCTGCTGATCTCGCGAGCGCCGGTCCACCCGGCCCCAACCCCTTTGCCTCGGCTCCGCGGCCCGCCGCGCCGGCGGTGCAGGGGCGGTTGGCACTGCACAACCTGGCAGCGCTGTACGCGCAGGAGCCGGCGGCGCCCTGGCAGGCCGAAGCCGCCGCGCCGGTAACCACCCCGCAGACCGCAGCCGATGCGCCGGACCTTCCGCTGGGCCACGCGCTGGCGCAGCTTGGGGGCGCCTACGTGCTGGCGCAAAACGCGCAAGGCCTGGTGATCGTCGACATGCACGCCGCGCACGAGCGCGTGGTCTACGAGCGCCTGAAGGCCACGCTGGGCGACAGCGCACTGCAGGCGCAGCCGCTGCTGATTCCACTGAGCTTCGCCGCCACGCCGGCCGAGGTCGCCACCGCGACGGCGCGGCAGCCGCAACTGCTGGCGCTGGGCCTGGACGTCGCGCCGCTGTCGGCCAGCACCCTGGCACTGCGCAGCCGGCCCGCGGCGCTGCCCGACGCCGACCTGGCCGAGCTGGTGCGCGCCGTGCTCGCCGAGTTGGCGCAGGTGGATTCCAGCCGCGTGGTGCAGCGGGCCCGCGACGAGCTGCTGGCGACGATGGCCTGCCACGGCGCGGTGCGCGCCAACCGGCGCCTGAGCCTGGAAGAGATGAACGCCCTGCTGCGGCAGATGGAAGCCACCGATCGCGCCGATCAGTGCAACCACGGCCGGCCCACCTGGCGCCAGGTGAGCCTGAAGGAACTGGACGCGATGTTCCTGCGCGGCCGCTGAAAGCCATCGACATGCACGACGGCGCGAACCGGGTCTTCATCTCCTACCGGCGCGACGATGCCGCGGGCTATGCCGGCCGGCTGGAAGAGGCGCTGGAACAGAAGCTCGGCCACGGCAGCGTCTTTCGCGACGTGCTCGACATTGCCCCGGGCGACGACTTCGTGGTCGCGATCCGCACGCGCCTGGCGAGCGCCCACACCGTGCTGGTGCTGATCGGCCCGCGCTGGGCCGGTGGCGAGGCGTGCGGCACGCGACGCATCGACGATGCGCATGACTTCGTTCGCCTGGAAGTGCACACCGCGCTGGACGGCGGGGCGCGCGTGGTGCCGGTGCTGCTGCCCGGTGCCGAGATGCCCACCGAGGCCAGCCTGCCCGAGCCGCTGCGCGCGCTGGCGCGGCGCAACGCCCTGTCGTTGAGCGACGCCAACTGGAGCGCCGATATAGACCGTCTGGCCACGCTGATCGGCAAGCCGCGGCCCACGCGGCGGCGCTGGCTGCTGGGTGGCGCGGCGCTGCTGGGCGTCGTCGCGCTGGCGCTGCTGGGCGGGCGCTGGCCGCTGCGGCCCGCCGACGTGAGCGAGCGACTCGTCGGCAGCTGGGCCGCCGACGTGCGCTACGCCTGGGGCGACCACTACACCGAGACCTTCGAGTTCAAGCGCCACGCCGGCGCGCTGACCGGTACGGCCAGCTTCCTGAAGTACCCGCGCGCCATCGAGAAGCTGCAACTGGACGGCGCGAATCTGCGCTTCCAGACGCGCAGCACCAGCAGCATGGGCGATGTCAGCAAGGAATTGACGCGCAGCTACGCCGCCGAATTGCGCGGTCAGCCGCCCGATGAGGTGCTGGCGTTTCGCATGGACAGCCAAGGTGGCTTCAGCAGCGACAAGCCGATCGAGTTCGAGGCGCGACGCGTGGCGCCGGCGGCATCCGCAGCGCGCTGACAAGCCCTTGCGTCGGTCGCCGGTCCCCGGCTTGTGGCACCCTTCGCCCATGTCACTGAACTGGAAACGATGGGCCGTGGCGCTGGCCGTCCTGCTGCCGCTGGCGCTGGCGGGCTGCACCACGCTCGACGAGCAGCAGCGCAAGTGGGTCTTCCAGCCGAGCCGGCACAGCTGGTGGGGCGCATCGTCCGAGGGCATGCAGGACCGCTGGATCGAGTTCCGCTCGGCCGAGTCCGGCCAGCCGGTGAAGCTGCACGCCCTGTGGCTGCCGCAACCCGATGCGCATGCACCGCTGCTGCTGTACCTGCACGGCGCGCGCTGGGACGTGCGCAGCAGCGCCTTTCGCATGCGCCGCATGCACGAACTCGGCTTCGCCGTGCTGGGCATCGACTACCGCGGCTTCGGCCAGAGTACCGATGCGCTGCCCTCCGAAACCCTTGCCAACGAGGACGCGCACGCCGCCTGGGACTGGCTGGGCGCGCAACATCCCGGCCTGCCGCGCTACCTGTTCGGCCATTCGCTGGGCAGCGCCATCGCGGTGCAACTGGCCAGCGAGATCGACGACGAAAGCGGCGTGCTGGTGGAAGGCTCGTTCACCTCGCTGCCCGATGTGGTCGGCAGCTTCAAGTGGGGCTGGCTGCCGGTGGGCCCGTTGATCACGCAGCGCTTCGACGCGGCGGCGCGTGTGACGTTGATCGGCTCGCCGCTGCTGGTGGTGCATGGCGGCAGCGACACGCTGATCGTGCCCGAACTGGGCCGTGCGCTGTACGACAAGGCGCTGCCGCCGAAGCGCTTCGAACTCGTCGAAGGGGGTTCGCACCACAACACCAACAGCGTCGGGCAATCCCAGTACCGCGAGGCCATCGCGGCGCTGTTCGGCATCGGCGCCGCGCCCGCGCAGGGCCATGGTCCAATCGCGGCGCGATGAGCGAACGTCCGACCCTCAAGCTGAAAGCCGGCGCCCAGGCGCGCGACCCGCGGCGCTTGCGCGTGCGCGCCGGCACGGCGCCGCGCAAGGCCGCTTCGCCGCCCAGCGGTCCCACGCCGGCGTCACCGCCCGAGCGACCACGCCAGCCGCAATCGACGCCGCCGGCGCGGCGGCAGGCCGGCCCGACGGAAGCGGCTCGCAGCGGGCGGGCTTCGCCCCACCGACCTGCGCCGACCGGCCCGCATGCCAAGCGCCATGCCGATGCGCGGCCCCCGGCCGCCGCGAAGCACAACGACAGGCCGCGTCGCGAACTGGCGCCCGCGCGGCCGGTGAGCGCAGCCACTGCGCTGGCGCGCAAGGCACCGCCGCCCGCCGACTCGCGCACCGCCGCCGAGGGCATGCGCGTGTCACGGGCCATGACCGAGCAGGGCATCGCCTCGCGCCGCGAAGCCGACGACTGGATCGCCGCCGGCTGGGTGCGCGTCGATGGCCAGCTGGCCGTGCTCGGCCAGCGCCTGCGGCCCGGGCAGCGCATCGAGATCGACCCGGCGGCGCGCACCCAGCAGGCGCGCAGCGTCACGATCCTGCTGAACAAGCCGGTCGGCCATGTCAGCGGCCAGGCCGAAGACGGCTACGAGCCGGCTGTGGCGCTGGTGACCGCCGGCCAACCACTGGGACGAGGACCCGCGCTCCTTCCATCCCGGCCATGCTGCGCGGCCTGGCGCCTGCCGGGCGGCTGGACATCGATTCCACCGGGCTGCTGGTGCTGACGCAGGACGGGCGCATCGCCAAGCTGCTGATCGGCGAGAACTCGCTGGTGGAGAAGGAGTACCTGGTGCGCGTGGCACATGCCTTCGAAGGCGCCGTGCCGGAGCGCGTGATGGCGCTGTTGCGCCACGGCCTGGAACTCGACGGCGAGGCGCTGAAGCCGGCCAAGGTCAGCTGGGCCAACGAGGACCAGTTGCGTTTCGTGCTGCAGCAGGGCAAGAAGCGGCAGATCCGCCGCATGTGCGAGGCGGTCGGCCTGCAGGTGCTGGGCCTGAAGCGCGTGCGCATCGGCAGCGTGGCGCTGGGCAAGTTGCCCGCCGGAAAGTGGCGCTACCTGCGTGACGACGAACGCTTCTGAAGCCGACTGCAGTCGCCGGTGTCGCGAACCCGCTGACGCGCGGATGAATCCGCTGCTCATCGTCAGCGTGCTGGCGATGCTGCTGGGCGTGCAGCCGATCACCACCGATCTGTACCTGCCGGCGCTGCCCGGCCTGGCCGCCGATCTGGGCTCGCCGATGACACGCACGCAGCTGACGCTGTCGGCGCTGCTTTTTGCCTTCGGCGGCAGCCAGCTTCTGCTCGGCCCGCTGGCCGACCGCTTCGGCCGCCGGCCGGTGCTGCTGGGCGGGCTGATGCTGTACGTCGTTGCCAGCCTGGGATCGGCGCTGGCGCCGGACATCGATGCGCTGGTCGCCTGGCGCGCCGTGCAGGGCATCGGCATGGGCGCAGCGGTGGTGTGTGCGCGCGCGATGGTGCGCGACCTCTACGTGCCGACCGATGGCGCGCGGGTCATGTCCAAGGCGCTGACCGGGCTGGGCTTCATCGCGCTGGCCAGCCCGCTGATCGGCGGCCTGATCGCCAGCACGCTCGGCTGGCGCGCTGCGCTGCTGGCGACGGGCGTGTTCGGCGCCGTCACCTTGGCCTTGGTGGCACTGCGCCTGCCCGAAACGGCGCGCCGGCTCGATCCGCACGCCCTGCGCATCGTGCCCATGCTGGCCAACTGGTGGCGCATCGCACGCCACCCGAGCTTCATCGCCTGGTCGCTGCTGGTGACCTGCACCTATGCCGGCCTGGTGGCGTTTCTGGCGAGTTCGGCCTTCGTCTTCATCGACGTGCTGGGCACCTCGCGCATGGCGGCCGGCGCCCTCATCGCCGGCTGCTCATGCAGCTACATCGCCGGCACGTTCCAGTGCCGGCGCTGGCTGCTGCACCACGGGCTGGCCGGCGCGGTCAGACGCGGCGCGGTGTTCACACTCATCGGCGGCGTGTCGATGGCCGCGCTGTCGCTGGCCGGCGTCATCGGGCCCTGGTCCATCGCCGTGCCGCAGTTCGTCTATGCCTTCGGCCACGGTGTGCACCAGCCCTGCGGCCAGGCGGCGGTGGTCGGGCCCTTCCCGCAAAACGCCGGCGCGGCCTCGGCGCTGGCCGGCTTTCTGCTGGCCGGCGGCGCGGTGCTGGTCGGCGCGTGGCTGGGCGTGGCCATGAATGGCACGGTGTTGCCGTTGACGCTGACGGTAGGAGCGATGTCGGTGGCCACGGCGCTGGTGGCCTGGACATTGGTGCAGCGCCAAGGCGAAGGGAAATGACGCCGCCGGCCATCTGCCTGGCCGGGCCGACGGCCAGCGGCAAGAGCGCACTGGCGCTGCAACTGGCCGCCGCGCTGCGCCAGCAACTCGAGGTCGAGATCGTCAGCGTCGATTCGGCCCAGGTCTATCGCGGCATGGACATCGGCACCGCCAAGCCCGACGCTGCCGAACGCGCGCGGATGCCGCACCACCTGATCGACGTGCTCGAACCGCAGCAGTCGTACTCGGCGGCGCGGTTCGTGCGCGACGCGACGGCCGCGGCCGAGGCCATCCGCGCGCGCGGCCGGCTGCCGTTGCTGGTGGGCGGCACGATGCTGTACTTCAAGGCCCTGCGCGACGGCCTGGACGCGATGCCCGCCGCCGACGTGGCGCTGCGCGCGCAGTTGGACGCGCGTGCCGCGGCCGAGGGCTGGCCGGCGCTGCACGCCGAGCTGCAGCGCGTGGACCCGGCCACCGCCGCGCGGCTGGCGCCGAACGACGCACAGCGCATCCAGCGGGCGCTGGAGGTCTGGCTCGCGACCGGTCGGCCGCTTTCTGCCTTCCATGCGCGCGCCAAGCCGACCATCCGATGACGGCCGCTGGCCACTGATCACGCTGGAGCCCGACTCGCGCCCCTGGCTGCACGAGCGCATCGCGCGGCGCTTCGACGCGATGCTGGATGCCGGCTTCGTCGACGAGGTGCGCGCGCTGCGCCAGCGCTCTGGCCTGCGGCCGGACCTGCCGTCGATGCGCTGCGTCGGCTACCGCCAGGCCTGGGCAGCGCTGGACAGCGGCAAGCTCGATGGCCTGCGCGACGCCGGCATCGCCGCCACGCGCCAGCTGGCCAAGCGGCAGCTCACCTGGCTGCGCTCGATGACCGGGCGCGAACGCATTGCGGCCGATGCGCCCGATGCCGCGCAACGGCTGATCGACGCGGTGCGCCGCCGCCTGGACTGAAGTCGCGCGCGTGTCTCAAGCCTTGGGCATCGGCTTGCTGGCGCCGTTGATGCCCCAGGGTGTGCCGAAGCGGTCGGTGCACATGCCGAAGGCTTCGGCCCAGAAAGTCTCGCCGAGCGGCATCTGCACCGAGCCGCCTTCGGCCAGCGCGGCATAGATGCGCCGGGCCTCGGCGGCGGTGTCGTAGGTCAGCGTCATCATGATCCCCTTGACGCCGTCATGGCCGACACCCGGTGGCGCGTCGCCGGCCATCAGCACGAAGTCGGGGTGCACAAGGTAGGCATGCATGATCCGCTGGGCATGTTCCGCCGGCATCGGCTCGGCGCCGGGCATCTGGCCATACGGGATCATGGCTTCGAGCTTGGCGCCGAACAGCTGGGCATAGAAGGTCATCGCTTCGACGCAGTTGCCGTCGAAGGACAGATAGGCGTTGAGCTGGGGCATGCGGGTCTCCAATGAAGGTGAAGATGAAAGGGTTGTCGTGTACGACGAAACGGGCGTCGCGTTTTCGACATCCCTGCGCGTCAGGCAGCCGCCGGCAGGGTCGGGTTGCGCAGCTCGGCCAGGTCCTGCGTGCGGGTCTTGATCAGCGCCAGCAAGGCCGGCTGCGCGGGCACGATGTAGAAGCGGTCTTCGGCAATGGCGTCGGCCACCGCGTCGGCCACCGCGGCCGGGTCGAAGCCGGCTTCGAGCTGCGCCCGAAAGTCCGCCGCCCAGCGCTGCGTGGCTTCGGGCAGCGATGCCACATCGGTCGGTGCGCCGAAGCCGGCCGGCCGGTTGCGCTCGGCATCGAGGATCGCGGTGCGGATGAGGCCCGGGCACAGCACCGACGCCGACAACCGGGCGCCGGCGGCCTTCAGGTCCTTGTACAGCGCTTCACTCAGGCAGGCGACGGCGTGCTTCGACGCAAAATACGGGCCCGGCCCGGTCAGCAGCCCGGCCACCGACGCCGTGTTGACGATGTGCCCCTCGTCGCCGCCGGCCAACATGCGCGGCACGAAGGTGCGCAGGCCGTGCACCACACCCATCAGGTTGACGCCCATGATCCATTGCCAGTCGGCGACGCTGCCTTCCCAGGTCGGCAGCCGCAAGGTCGGCGACGCCACGCCGGCGTTGTTGCACAACAGGTGCACCGCGCCGAATCCGCGGTAGGCCGCATCGGCCAGGGCGTTGACCTGGGCTTCGTCACTCACGTCCACCGTGACGGCAATGGCGCTGGCGCCCTCGGCACGCAACTGTGCCAGCGCGCGCTGCAACGGTGCCGTTTCGATATCGGCCAGCACCAGCTTCATGCCGGCACGGGCAAAGCGCCGCGCCAGCGCCAGGCCGATGCCGCTGGCCGCGCCGGTGACCACGGCCACACGGCCCGGCAGGTTCTGCATGTCGTCTCCTCGTCATCGCGTGGCGGCATCGTGCCGCACAGGTCACTGTACCGGAGCTTGCCCGGACCGGCCGCCGGCAGCCCGAGACGCTGCTTGTCGAAGGCGACGTTGATCTCATGGTCCGACAGGCGAGGCCGGAAGCAGCCCCGAGCGCGGCAGGTCACGGCCACGGCATGCCCCAGCAGGTTGTATTCACCTTGCGGCATGATGCGCAGCCGATGTTGCAACTGCGCTCTCTGTCCAAATCCTTCGGCGCGACGCCGGTGTTCCGCGATGTCTCGCTGAGCGTGGCCCGCGGCGAATTCGTCGCGCTGATCGGTGAATCCGGCGTCGGCAAATCCACCTTGCTGAACTGCATTGCCGGCCTGGAACCCCCCGACAGCGGCACGCTGCACCTGGCCGGTGCGGACGTGCCCGCGCTGGGCGAGGCCCAGCGGGCACGCCTGCGTCGTGCCCAGCTCGGCTTCGTTTTCCAGGCCTTCCACGTTCTGCCGCACCTGAGCGTGGCTGAAAACGTGGCGCTGCCGCTGCTGCTGCTGGGCCGGCCCGATGCGACGCGCGTCGCCGCCGTGCTCGACGCCGTGGGCCTGGGCACGATGGGCGAACGCCTGCCGTCGCAGCTGTCGGGTGGCGAACTGCAGCGCGTGGCGATCGCGCGCGCCGTGGTCCATAACCCGGCGCTGATCCTGGCCGACGAACCCACCGGCAACCTCGACCCCGACACCGCCATGCGCGTGCTGTCGGTGCTGCTGGCGCAGGTGCGTGAGGCCGGCGCCGCCTGCCTGTTGGTGACGCATTCGTCCGCGGCCGCCGAGCGCGCGGACCGCGTGCTGCGCCTCACCCCCGGCGGCATCGAGCCGCTGTCCGACGCCGCGCGCCGCGCGGCGTGACGCCGACGATGCCCTGGCAGCTGTGGCGCCTGAGCTGGCGCGAATGGCGCCACCACCCGTGGCGCCACGGCATGGCGTTGCTGGCGGTGGCGCTCGGCGTGGCGCTGGCCTGGTCGGTGCATTTGATCAATGCGTCGGCACTGGCCGAGTTCTCCGCCGCGGTGCGCGCCGCCAACGGCGACCCCGACCTGAGCCTGCGCGCGCAGCGCGAGGGCTTCGACGACGACTGGTTCGAGCGCATCGCGGTCACGCCGGGCGTGGCGCTGGCCGGCCCGGTGGTGGAGATCGAGACCTACGGTCGGGCAGCCGATGGCAAGCGCGTGGCGCTGCGCGTGCTGGGCATCGACGCGCTCGGCATCGCCGCGATGGCGCCAACGCTGCTGCCGCGGCCGGCTGAAGGGGCGCCGGCCTTCAGCGTGCTCGATCCCGACGCCGTGTTCCTGAATGCCCGAGCACGCGAGGTGCTCGGCGTCAAGGACGGCGAAACGCTGGCGCTGCGTGCGGGCCCCGGCTGGCAGACGCTGCGCGTGGCTGGCAGCGTACCGGCCGGCGG
The DNA here is from genome assembly GCA_963837675.1 of uncultured beta proteobacterium. Lineage (GTDB taxonomy): Bacteria > Pseudomonadota > Gammaproteobacteria > Burkholderiales > Burkholderiaceae_C > Rubrivivax. Next base: position 24,542 of record CAWIOH010000036.1, read on the forward strand.
TGCGGCGCTGGCGGTGCTGGACGTGGCCGGCGCGCAGGCGCATTTCGGCATGGCGCACCGGCTGACGCGCATCGACCTGCGGCTCGAGCCCGGTATCGATGCATCGAGCGTGCTGGCCGCGCTACCGCTGCCGGCGGGCGTGACGGCCGTGCCTGCCGACGAGGCCGAGCAACGCCTGTCCAACCTGTCGCGCGCCTACCGCGTCAACCTCAACGTGCTCGCGCTGGTGGCCCTGTTCGTCGGCGCTTTCCTGGTCTATTCGGTGGTGTCGCTGTCGTTGGCGCAGCGCCAGCCGGCCTTCGCCCTGCTCGGCGTACTCGGACTGACGGCGCGCGAGCGGCGCGCGTTGGTGCTGGCCGAATGTGCCGCGCTCGGCCTGGCCGGCAGCGCGCTCGGCCTGCTGCTGGGTGCGCTGCTGGCGGCGCTGGCCTTGCGCTGGCTGGCCGGCGATCTAGGCGGCGGCTATTTTCCCGGCATCGCACCGGCGCTGCGCTGGCAGCCGCTGCCAGCCTTGGGTTTTGCGCTGCTGGGCACCGCGTCGGCATGGGTCGGTGGCTGGATGCCGGCGCGGCGCGCGGAAATGCTGTCTCCCGCCATGGCCTTGAAAGGCCTGGGCGACGCCGGCGCGCACCCGGCCCCGGCCTGGCCGGGGCTGGCGCTGCTGGCGCTGGGGGGGCTGCTAGCCTTTGCGCCGCCGCTCGGCGGTCTGCCGCTGGCGGCCTATGCGTCGGTGGCCGCGCTGCTTTTCGGCGGCGTTGCGCTGGTGCCCGTGGTGGTGCGCGCGCTGCTGGCACCGTGGCCGGCGTCGCGCCGCCCGCTGCTGCTGCTGTCGGTGCAGCGTGCGCGTTTTCAACGGCACAGCGCCAGCGCCGCGGTGGCCGGTGTCGTCGCCAGCCTGGCGCTGTCGGTGGCGTTGACGGTGATGGTCACCAGTTTCCGCGGTGGTGTCGCCGATTGGCTGGACAAGGTGCTGCCCGCCGACCTGTATGCCCGCAGCGCCGGCAACAGCGCCATCAGCGAGCAGGCCTGGCTCGACCCGGCCCTGGTCGACGCCGTGGCGGCGCTGCCCGGCGTGGCACGGGTGCAGGGCTCGCGCGTGCGCTCATTGCAACTGGCGCCGGGGCAGCCGACCGTGGCCTTGATCGCGCGGCCGCTGGACGATCCCGCCACGACCTTGCCACTGACCAGCCAGCCGCTGCCCGAGCCAGCGGGTGAAACCGGCGTCTATCTCAGCGAGGCGGCGGCGATGATCTACGACTTGCAGCCCGGCCAGACGCTGCGCCTGCCATTGCGCGGCACCACGGGCGACGGCGATCTGGTGGTACGCGTGCTCGGCATCTGGCGTGACTATGCGCGCCAGTTCGGCGCCATCGCGATCGATCTGCAGCGCTACCGCGCGCTGACCGGCGACGCGCACATCAATGACCTGGCCCTGTGGTTCGCACCCGGTGCCGATGCGGCGCAGTTGCAGCGGCAGCTGCGCGAGCTGGTCAGCGCAGGCGGCAACGGGGGGCTGCTGGAATTTGCCGCGACCCCCGAGCTGCGCGCCATCTCGCTGGCCATCTTCGACCGCAGCTTCGCCGTCACCTACTACCTGCAGGCAGTGGCCATCGTCATCGGCCTGGTCGGTGTGGCCACCAGCCAGTCGGCGCAGGTGCTGGCGCGGCGCAAGGAGTTCGGCCTGCTGTCGCACCTGGGCCTGACGCGCGGCCAGATCATTGGCGTGGTCGCTGGCGAGGGCGCCGCCTGGCTGGCCGCCGGCATCGCCATCGGCCTGGCGCTGGGGCTGGCGGTGAGCGTGGTGCTGGTGCATGTCGTCAACCCGCAGAGCTTTCACTGGACGATGCAACTGCGGCTGCCCTGGGCAACGCTGATGGGTCTGTGCGCGGCGGTGCTGCTGGCCGGCATCGGCACGGCGGCCTTCAGTGCGCGCGCCGCGGCCTCGCGCAGCGCCGTGCTGTCGGTGAAGGAAGATTGGTGAGCCGGCGCCGCGCGCTGAAGGTCCTGGCGTTGGCCGCGGCCTGTCCGTTGTTGGCGCGCGCCGGCGACGACGATGCCGTGCGGCGTGGCCGGGTGTTGCAGTTCCCGCGCGACCACGGCGCGCACCTCGGCGCGGCCATCGAATGGTGGTACCTCACCGGCGACCTGCGCGCGGCCGACGCTCGGCGCTTCGGCTTCCAGGTGACCTTCTTCCGCAGCCGCACCGGCCTGGCGCAGCATCTCGACAGCCGCTTCGCACCGCGCCACCTGCTCTTCGCCCATGCGGCGCTGACCGACCTGAACGCGATGCGCCACCACCACGCGCAGCGCATCGCGCGCTGGTCTGGCGATGAAACCACGCTGCTGGCGCGAGCGTCGACGCGCGACACCGACGTGCACCTGGGTGGCTGGTCGCTGCAGCGTCGCGACGCCGACGGCCGCAGCCGCTACGACGCGCATTTCAGCGTCGCAGCGGACACGCTGCTCGATCTGCAGCTGCGCGCCACGCAGCCGCTGCTGTTGCAGGGCGACGCCGGCTTTTCGCGCAAGGGGCCCGACGAAGTCCAGGCCAGCCACTACCTCAGCGAGCCGCAGCTGGCGGCAACCGGCACGCTGCAGCGCGCCGGCCAGCGCCTGGGCTTGAGCGGGCGGGCCTGGCTCGACCACGAATGGAGCGACCAGCTGCTGCACCCCGATGCGGTGGGCTGGGACTGGATCGGCATGAACCTGGACGACGGCGGCGCGCTCACCGCCTTCCGCCTGCGTCGCGCCGACGGCAGCAGCCTGTGGACCGGCGGCAGCTATCGCGCGGCCGACGGCGCGCTGCGGGTGTTCGCCGGTGACGCGCTGCGGTTCGAGCCCGGGCGGATGTGGACCAGCCCGACTTCGGGCGCGCGCTACCCGTTGCAATGGCAGATCGACACGCCCGCCGGGCGCTTCGAGGTGCGCGCGCTGCTCGATGCCCAGGAACTCGACAGCCGCGCCAGCACCGGTACGGTCTATTGGGAAGGCCTGAGCGATGTGTTCGATGCGAAGCAACGCCGCATCGGCAGTGGCTATCTGGAAATGACCGGCTACGCCGGCCGCCTGCGCGTCGGCGACAAGGCGAAGATCTAGCGCCGCGGCCCGCGCAGCCGGGTGGCGGCCGAAACCGGACGGGCCGGCACGGCGCGGGGTTGCACCGGTGCCGCGCGCACGCAGTTGCGGCCAGCGTCCTTGGCCGTGTGCAGCGCGCCCAGCGCGTCCTGCACCACGGCATCCAGCGTGACATGCGCAGCCCCGACCGAGGCCACGCCGATGCTCACGGTGCTGCTGACGCCACCATGGTGCCAGCGCAGCGTGTGCGCGGCGACGCGCTCACGCATGCGCTCGGCCACGTCGAGTGCGCCCATCGGGTCGGTGTTGGGCAGATAGACGATCAAGGCCTCGGCGCCGTAGCGCGCCAGCAGGTCGGGCTGGCGCAGCGATTGCGACACCAGCCGGGTCATGTCGCGCAGCAAGGCATCGCAACAGGCGTTGCCATGGCTGCCCTTCAGGCTCTTGAACTGGTCGGCGTCGATCAGCAACACGGCGCCGTCTTCGCTGTAACGGCGGCAGCGCGCCCATTCACGCTCGGCCACCAGCATGAAATGGCGCCGGTTGTAGGCCCCGGTCAGCTCGTCCTGGATGGCGTCGACGCTGTGACGCTGGCGCGCAGCGTCGAGCTGGAACATCAGCCTCAGCAGGCATGCCGCCAGCACCGGCGCCACCAGCAGGCCCGCGCCCGCGGCGGCCCATAGCGCCAGCGGCCGAGGCCCGAGCCCGAGCAGCGTCAGGACGGCTTGCGTCACGGCCAGCACCGCCAGCAAAAGCACCGCGCTCAGGCCCGCCAACGAAGGCACGAAGCCCAGCCGCAGCGCCAACGCAGTGCAGCGGCGCATCCAGCGGGGTTCGGCGGCGGGATCGAACATCGATCGAATCATGACCCAAGTTGTGGCATTCGACCACAAAGCCCGATGTCCCCGCGACCGAATGGACAAGCGACGTGATTTTCGCCCACTGCGGCCCGGGATCGACCGCCGCATAGACTTCGGCCATGTCCAAAGACGATTCCCGCGGCGCGGCCAAGTCGCCGCGCTCGCTGTCCGGCCTGTTGCCCTTCATCCGGCCCTATCGCGGGCGCATCGGCCTGGCGCTGCTGTTCCTGGTGCTGGCGGCGCTGAGCACGCTGGCCTTCCCGCTGGCGCTGAAGTCGCTGATCGACCAGGGCCTGATCAGCAGCGACCCGGGCGCACGCGTGATGGCGCTGCGCGAGCACTTCCTGGCGCTGTTCGGCGTCGGTGCGGCGCTGGGTGTGTTTTCCGCGGCGCGCTTCTACATGGTCAGCTGGCTGGGCGAGCGCATCACCGCCGACCTGCGCAGCACCGTCTATGCCCATGTGGTGGACCAAAGCCCCGAGTTCTTCGAACACACGCAAACCGGCGAGGTGCTGAGCCGTTTGACCACCGACACCACGCTGGTGCAGACGGTGGTCGGCTCGTCGTTGAGCATGGGCCTGCGCAACACCGTGATGGGCATCGGCGCGTTGATCATGCTGATCGCCACCAACCCGGTGGTGATGACCCAGGTGCTGGGCATCCTGGTGCTGGTGGTGTTGCCCAGCCTGTACTTCGGCCGGCGCGTGCGCCGCCTGAGCCGCGCCAGCCAGGACCGCGTGGCCGATGCCAGCGCCATCGCCGCGGAGGTGCTGAACGCCATTCCGGTGGTGCAGAGCTACACCCAGGAGCGACGCGAATCGCAGCGCTTCGCGCGCTCCAGCGAGCACGCCTTCGAGGTGGCGCGCAAGCGCACGCTGGTGCGTTCGTACCTGGTGGCCTTCATCATCAGCGCCACCTTCGGCGCGCTGCTGTGGGGGCTGTACCAGGGCACGCAGGCGGTGATGCAGGGGCAGATCAGTGCCGGCCATCTGGGGCAGACCGTCGTGCTGGTGGTCATCCTGGTGGGCAGCGTGGCGGTGCTGTCCGAGGTCTATGGCGACTTGTTGCGCGCCGCCGGCGCCACGGAACGGCTGATGGAGCTGCTGGCGGCGCGCTCGACGGTGACCGACCCGCCCATGCCCCTTCCCTTGCCCGCGGTGCGTGGCGGCTCGGCGTGTCGCCTGGTCGGGGTGCGCTTCCACTACCCGTCGCGGCCGACGCTGGACACGCTGCACGACTTCAGTCTGGACGTCGCCGCCGGCGAGACGGTGGCGCTGGTCGGGCCCAGCGGCGCCGGCAAGAGCACGGTGCTGCAACTGTTGCTGCGCTTCTATGACGTGCAACATGGCCGCGTCGAAATCGACGGCGTGCCGGTGCAGCAAGCCGCGCTGACCGCGCTGCGCCAGCGCATCGGCATCGTGCCGCAGGACAGCGTGATCTTCTCCACCAGCGCGCTGGAGAACATCCGCTATGGCCGTCCCGAGGCCAGCGATGCCGAGGTCATCGCCGCCGCCAAGTCTGCTTTCGCGCATGATTTCATCGGCGCCCTGCCCGAGGGCTACCACAGCTTCCTCGGCGAACGCGGCGTGCGCCTGTCAGGTGGCCAACGCCAGCGCATCAGCATTGCGCGCGCGATGCTGAAGAACCCGCCGCTGCTGCTGCTGGACGAAGCCACCAGCGCGCTGGACGCCGAGAGTGAGCGCATGGTGCAGGCCGCGCTGGAAGCGGCGATGCGCGGGCGCACCACCCTGGTCATCGCGCACCGCCTGGCGACGGTGCAGCGCGCCGATCGCATCGTCGTGCTCGAGGCCGGGTGCATCGTGGACATGGGCACGCATGCCGAACTGGTGTCGCGCGGCGGTCTGTATGCGCGGCTGGCAGCGATGCAGTTCGACCTGGAGCCGGCGGCCTGAGCCCGGCGCCGCGCCGGATAATGCGCGGTCAATCCGCACACCGTCCATGAACCGACCCATCCGCAGCCAGTACGAAGACTTCATGCGCCACGTGGACACGCACGGTGTCGCCAAGGCCGACCGCACCGGCACCGGCACGCGCAGCGTCTTCGGCCACCAGATGCGCTTCGACCTGAGCGAGGGCTTTCCGCTGGTGACGACGAAGAAGGTGCACTTCAGGAGCATCGCGCTCGAACTGCTGTGGTTCCTGCGCGGCGACGGCAACGCCAGGTGGCTGCAAGAGCGCGGCGTGACGATCTGGGATGAGTGGGCGGCCGACAATGGCGACCTGGGGCCGGTCTATGGCGTGCAGTGGCGCAGCTGGCCGACGCCGGAAGGCGGCCACATCGACCAGATCGCCGAAGTGGTCAGGCAGCTGAAGACCAACCCCGATTCGCGTCGCATCATCGTCAGTGCGTGGAACGTGGCCGAGCTGTCGAAGATGGCGTTGCTGCCGTGCCATGCCTTTTTCCAGTTCCATGTCGCGCCGGCCCATTCGTCGGCGACGCGCGGGCGACTGTCGTGCCAGCTGTACCAGCGCAGCGCCGACATCTTCCTCGGCGTGCCTTTCAACATCGCCAGCTACGCGCTGCTGACGCACATGCTGGCGCAGCAATGCGACCTGGTTCCAGGCGATTTCATCTGGACTGGCGGCGACTGCCACATCTACGACAACCACCGCGAGCAGGTGCGCACGCAGCTCGACCGCCTGCCCTACCCCTACCCGACACTGCACATCAGGCACCGGCCGGAGTCGATCTTCGACTACGAATACGAAGACTTCGAAGTGCTGGACTACCAGCACCATGCGGCCATCAAGGCGCCGGTGGCGGTGTGAAGCTGTCGTTGATCGCCGCGGTGGCGCGCAATGGTGCGATCGGCCGCGGCAACGACCTGCTGTGGAAGGAGTCGGCGGACCAGCGGCATTTCGCCGCGACCACGCGTGGCCATGCGGTGATCATGGGCCGCAGGACCTGGGAATCGCTGCCGCCGCGCTTTCGACCGCTGCCCGGGCGCCGCAACATCGTCGTCACACGCAGTGCCGGTTACGAAGCCCCGGGTGCCGAAACGGTGGACAGCCTGGATGCCGCGCTGGGGCGTCTGGCCGGCACGGCGCTGGCCTTCGTCATCGGCGGCTCGCAGTTGTATGCGCAAGCCCTGCCACGCATCGATGAGATGGTGCTGACCGAGATCGACGCCGACCTCGACGGTGACGTGCAGTTCCCAGCGTGGGACCGCCAAGCCTTTGTCGAAGCGGCGCGCGAGGCGCACACGGCCGCCAACGGCACGCACTACGCCTTCGTCACCTACCGGCGCAAGCCCGCCCAGACCCTGGACACCTCCGTGTAACGCAGGCGCCCGCTGCGGCGGGCGGGCCGGGCGCGTTCCGGTCTTCGGGGGCGCTCGAAATTGTGACGGCCGATGTGCAACCGTTGCACGGCGCGTGATGTCTGCACACCCCCAGCCACGGTGATGGCAAGCCGCACCAAGATCGGCACCATGGGAGCCTTGGAACAGGGAGTCACAGCATGTCAGTTCAAAGCCAACTCGAAATCGCGTCGCCCCGCAACGGCATCGACCACAGCTCGGTCGCGCCGCCGGTGCCGATCCCGGTGGGCCACGTCGGACCTTTTGTCATCCCGGGCACCGGGCGTACGGTGTGGTGGACCGGGCGCGTGGCCATCGGCCTGCGCCATCAACCGCAGCGCTTCGAGCCGGTGGCGCAGTCGTCGCTGTGGATCCAGCGGCTCATGCTCGGCCGCAACCGCTTGCCCAGCGCGGCCTGACGCTCAGCGGCGCCGTGTGTCACGGCGCCGCTCGGGCGGGAAATGCCTGCGCGCCAATTCCTCCGTCACCGGCGCACGGCCGGTGTCCATCCGGCCCTGCTCGACATCGCAGGCTGCCTTGTCGATGCGCTCGTCGCGGTGGTGCTGTTGCTGGCTGTCGCTCGACTCGTCGCGCTCGTGCGGCAACTGCGGCTCGCCGTGCTGGTCGCGCGCGGTCCGCGTCGACCCCGCCTTGCGTCGCTTCGCGCGCGGCGGCAACCGCGCGCTGCGCAGCCGGTCTGTCGCTTGCTCCCCCACGGCGCTTCAGAAGAACAACCTGGCGATCAGATACTGGCTCATCGTCGCCAATCCTCTCAAGACTGCGCCGGCCCGCCATCGGGCTGCGACGGCGTGGAAATCTCGCTCAGTGCCGGCTGCACCGCCCAGTCCTTCTGTTTGGTCGCCAGGTCGCCCAGGGCGACGATGCCGACCAGCTCGCGGCCGGCGTTGATGACCGGCACGCGGCGCACCTGTTCGTCACCCATCAGGCGCAGCACCTCCGCCAAGTCCTGTTCCATCGAGCACCACTGCGGCGCGTCACTCATGACGTCGGACACGCAGGCCGTTTGCGGCCCCATGCCGGCGGCGGTACCGCGCACGGTGATGTCGCGGTCGGTGATCATGCCCAGCAGCTGGCGGCCGTTGCACACCGGCAGCGAGCCGACATTCAGCCGGTCCATCAGTTGCGCCGCCCGTTGCAGGCTCTCCTGCGGCGCGATGGTCTGCACGTCGGTGGTCATGATTTCGGCAACGGTGGTCATTGGCGGCTCCTTGCGCTGTTGAGCTGCCATCGGCAAACGCCATACCCGGCTGCGGCGATGGGTGGTGTCCTACAGGCGTCTGAGGCACGCGACGACAGCGCGCATGCGTGTGCCGCCGCGACACTGCGGTGGTCGGCGCGGCGTCAGCCGCCAGCCGGCACTTCGCTCAGGAAGTTCCCGGTCCGCCGCCACGCGGACCGGGCCTTTTTCCGACCCCGGACTCTTCAATACGCGCCGACGCTGCCGGTGATCGGCAGCACCACGCCGGTGATGTAGCTGGCACAGGCCGGCGCGGCCAGGAACACATAGGCCGGCGAGATCTCCTCCGGCTGCGCGGCGCGCTTCATGTCGCTGTGCCGGCCGAACTCGGCCACGTCCTCGGCCGCCTTGTCGGCCGGGTTCAGCGGCGTCCACACGGGCCCCGGCGCGACCGCGTTGACGCGAATGCCGCGCTCGAGCACGTTGCTCGCCAGCGATTTGGTGAACGCATGGATCGCGCCCTTGGTGGCGGCATAGTCGAGCAGTTCGGCACTGCCGCGCAGGCCGGTGACCGAGCCGGTGTTGATGATCGACGCGCCGCGCTGCATCACTGGCAGCGCCGCCCGCGCCATGCGGAAATAGCCGCCCAGGTTGGTATCCAGCGTCTCGAACAGCCGGGCATCGTCGAGCGCATCGATGTCCTTGGCATGCATCTGGAAGGCGGCGTTGTTGACCAGCACGTCGAGACGGCCGAAGGTGCTGGTCGTGTGCTGCACCGCTTCGCGACAGAAGGCGTCGTCCTTGACATCGCCGCGCAGCAACAGGCAGCGTCGGCCTTCGGCCTCGACGTGGCGGCAGGTCTCCTTCGCATCGGCGTCGGACGACAGGTAGGCGATGGCCACGTCGGCGCCCTCGCGCGCGAACAGCACCGCCACCGCACGGCCGATGCCCGAGTCGCCGCCGGTGATCAGCGTGCCGAAGCCCTGCAGCTTGGCGCTGCCGCGGTAGTCGGGCGCAAGAAATTGCGGACGCAGCGACATCTGGGCCTCGACGCCGGGCTTCCGCAGTCGCTCGGGCGGCAGCGCGCTCGGGTACTCGCGGTGCCCGGCCTGCACCGCCTCGTCCTTCTTGCCCGCGGCCTCGGCCCCAGCGGACTTCGACGATCGGCGCGCGCCACGGCCGTCGTCGGCGTCGTCGCGCTGGCGCTGCGTGCGCTGGATGCGGCGCTGGGTCTTCAGGGTGGCGCTGGTGGATTTGGCGGGCATGGTGGTCATTGGGCAGAAGACGGTGCCGCGCGCGGGCAACGGACATGCCCGTGGCGCTTCGCCTGGGTGGGCGGCCCGGCGCGGCTGAAGGTCTGCTCGAGCTCGTCCTGCCGCCCGGCCGAGCGTTCCAGGAGAACGCCAACATGCTCGGGCACACCGCGCATGTGCCGAGCACGCTGGACATGGCGCCGTCGGTCTACCGCTGGCTGTACCGCGCGCCGGGCCATCAGCTCGGCGTGCGCGGCGCGCGCTGCGTGGCCTTCGGAGATGGCCCGCAGCGTCGGCGCGTTCGCCGCCGCATGGCGCAGCTGCGCAACGGCTCGCTGCTGTTCCTGCTGGCGGCCCTGCTGTATGCGGCGCAGGCGCTGCGCACCGCGCCGCTCACGTGCCGGCGGGCACGACGCGCGGGATCGCGAAATCACGCCCGATCATGGCGCGTGCGTACAGGTAGTTGTTTCGCGCCCGCTCCGGCATCGTGTTCAGCGGCACGTTGCCGCCCGCGTCGCATGGGAAAGCCATCGCGCGGCCGGCCTGGAACAGTGATTCGAAGCGCATCTCGAAGGGCGTGTCATTCAGCGGGAAGGAGGCATTCATCGTTGGCTCCCGACGGGTGGTGGATGAGCCCACTGTGCGGGCGCGGGGGCGCGGCGTCTGTCGGCAGCGTCTGTGCGGCGCTGTCGGCAGACTCCGCGCCGGCATCGCCGCCACCGTCCTACGAACGTAGCGACGATAGGGCGCTGGCCGCGATCGGGAGCCTCCCGCGCACCGGCGCTTCAGCAGGCCGGCGCCGACCTCATTGCCGCAGGCATTGCAGGCGCAACGATTCGATGTCGTCGAAACGGCCGGTGGAGCCAGTCAGGTCGGGCACTCGCTGCCGCGCCACGAGCGTCGCGGCCGGCGCGCGGAACCCCTTGACCTTGAAGGTCTGCAGCCGCGCGCGCGGCCCGATGCTGGCGCTGTCCCAGTCGCGCCAGGGCTGCAGCGTGGCGCTCATGTCCGTCAGCTCGAGCGCACCCGCAAGCATCAGCGAGAGGCCCTGAAAGTTCACCCCGTCGTACAAACGCACCCAGCACCCGTCGGCAAAGTGCTCGTCGGCCACGGCGTCTGCCGGCATCAGCAGCATCTGCGGCCTTGCCGCGCCTGTGTCGCCCGGCGCAGCGGTCGCCGCCATGCAGGCCCACAACACCGTGGCCTTGCACAGCGGTCGCAGCAAAGTCACCACGCGGAACATACGGCGATGACGGCAACCGGCATTCCTGTCTGCCGTTGCTTTCGCTGTCCCACGGCCACTGCGCCGGGGCTCGCGGAATCGGTTCGAGCGGCGCCCTTGCCGCAAGCTTTACCGGCGCCGATGGGTTGCGGGGCCGCCTCGCGGCCAGGGCCACGTTTCACGCGCACGGAATACGCTCGGGCCAGGGCGAGTTCGGCATTCGCAACGCCCGTTGCCCGGGCACGGGGCTTGCACTGCGATCGGCGCTTCGATCGGCCCGCAACCCGCAGAGGAAGAGATGCAAGCCATGAACCTGGCGAATCGAGAAGGCCAGCGCGTGCCCGACGTGCGCTTTCGCTACCGCGAGAACGGACAGTGGAAGACGCTCACCACCGACCAGCTCTTCGCTGGGCGCAACGTCATCGTCTTCGCGCTGCCCGGCGCCTTCACGCCGACCTGCTCATCAACCCACCTGCCTCGCTTCAACGAATTGGCGCCGTTGCTGCGCCAGCACGGCATCGACGAGGTCGTGTGCATCGCCGTCAACGACCCCTTCGTGATGGAGCAATGGGCGCGCGATCAGGGCTGTGCCCACGTGCGGCTGCTGCCCGACGGCAACGGCGCCTTCACCGAAGGCATGGGCATGCTGGTCGACAAGAGCGATCTCAACTTCGGCCGCCGTTCATGGCGCTATGCGATGCTGGTGCGCGATCGAAGGATCGAGAAGATGTTCATCGAGCCGCAAAAAGACGGCGACCCGTTCGAGCTTTCCGACGCCGATACGATGCTCCACTACCTGGCCCCCCACGCCAAGAAGCCCGACCAGCTGGCACTGCTGACGCGCGCCGGTTGCGAGTACTGCGCACGCGCCAGGCAGCAGCTCGACGAAGCCGGTTGCGACTACGCCGAGATCGAGCTGCCCTCGGCGATCCGCAGCAAGGCGCTGGGCGCGCTGGCCGGCGCGCAGACCACGCCACAGCTGTTCGCCGACGGCCGGCTGATCGGCGACAGCGAAGCCATCCAGGCCTATCTCGATCAGCGCCGATGAACCGTCTCGGCGCCGCCTGGCCGGAGGGCGGCTGACGCGCGCCAGCGCCTGCCATGGCGGCGTACGCGATTGCGCGGCGCCTGCTGCTGCCGCAGCCGGCTGAGCCGCCCGGGCGGGCATACCGCTTGCTGCCCCGGACCGCGGCTGCCCCGCTGACCTTGGCCTGACCCAAAGCCTCATGCACGATGCTGTCACCTCCGTCGCCGCCGGGCCGCTCGGCGCGCTGGGGATGCTGCGCGCCGGTCATCGGTACCTGGAACCGATTGCCGTCCGACATCGCGCGCTGCTCGGCGAACAGGGGCCCGATTGAAGCTTGGCTCTTGCCGCAGGCCCTGGCTTGTGGTGCTCGTCCTGGGTTGCGCCTTGTCCTGCGTGGTGCCGGCGACGGCGCAACGCGCCGATCAGGCCAAGGATGCGCCTGCGCCGCGCATCGAGTCGCATGACAGTGCCTCGCAGGACCGCGCGATACAGCGTCGGCTGATGCAGATCTACGCGCAAATCCAGGGCCTCGAAGCCTTGCGCGTGCAGGTTCGCTCGGGTGTGGTCAACCTTGGCGGCGCGGTGCGCGACGCGGCAGCAGGCGAACAGGCTTTGCGCCTGGCGCAGCAGCTCGAAGGCGTGGTCCAGGTGGTCGACGACACCAACGTGGCGCGCGCTGTATCGCAGCGCCTGACACCGGCGCTGCAGCGGCTGCGCGAGCGCGGCGCCGATTTCGTCGCCTTCCTGCCGATGCTCGGCGTGGCCGCGCTGGTGCAGCTGCTGCTGGCCTGTTGGGTGGCGACGCTCGTCGCGCGCTCGGACCGCCTGTACCGACGCTTCACGTCGAACGAACTGCTGCGCGATCTGCTGCGCAACCTGGTGCGCGCGCCTGGCGATCATGCTGTTCGGCCTGCTCCTGGCGGCCGAGATCATCGGCGCGACCGCGCTGATCGGCACCATCTTCGGCGCCGCCGGCGTCGTCGGCCAGGCGCTGGTCTTCGCACTCTAGGACACGGTGGAGAACTACCTGGCCGGCATCCTGTTGAGCCTGCGCCAGCCCTTCACGCACGACGACCTTGTGCTCGTCCCCGGCCATGAAGGCGCCGTCGTGCGGCTGACGCTGCGCGCCACGATCCTGATGAGCCTGGACGGCAACCATGTGCGCGCATTCCCAACGCCACGGTGCTCAACGGCGTCGTGGTGAACTTCACGCGCAACCCGCAACGCCGTTTCGAGTTCGACGTCGGCGTCGGCACCCAGGACGACTTGACGCACGCACGCCAGTTGGCGGTGCGCACGCTGCTGGCGATGGACGGTGTGCTGCACCTGCCCGCGCCACTGTGCGTCGTCGAGGTGCTGGGTGACTTCAACGTGCTGCTGCGCGTGTACGGCTGGATGGGCCAGCGCGAGCACGATTTCCAGAAGGTGCGCAGCGAGGCGATCCGCTGTGTCAAGGAGACCTTCGACGCCGCCGGCGTGACGATGCCCGAGCCGACCCAGCAGGTGCGGCTGCAACGTGTCGCCGCGCAGGACGTGGTCGATACCCCTTTGCCTCCCAGGCGCACGCCGCCGTCGGCCGATATCTCACGGCGCACCGAGATCGACAAGGAAGTCGCCGACGAACGGCAGCAGGCCGGTCAGACCGATCTGCTGCGCGCCGGCGCGCCGCTGGAATGATCGCGGCTGCCGTCATCGGCGGGCGCGGCTTGCAACACGTCCTCGACGTAGAGGGTGCGCACCAGCACCATGATCAGCACCATCAACGGCGTGCCGAAGATCACGCCCAGCGGGCCGAACAGCGTAGTGAAAAGCAGCACCGCCATCAGGCCCAGCACCGGCGGCAGGCGCACCGTCCAGCGCTGGATCAGCGGCACCAGCAGCACGCCTTCGAGTTGCTGCAACGCGATGAACAACAACGCCACGTACAACGCCTGCGCCGGCCCCTGGGAGAAGGCCACCAGCACCGCCAGCAGTCCCGAGGCGATCGGGCCGAAGAAGGGCACGAATTCCAGCAGCCCGGCGATCAGCCCGAGGGCCAGTGCCAGCGGCATGCCCAATAGCGCCAGCCCGCTGGCCACGGTCACGCCGATGACCGCCATGAGCACCACCTGCCCCAGCAGCCACTGGCTCAGCGCCTGCCCGCTGCGCTGCATCGCCCGATCGATGCGTGGGCGCTGGGCCATCGGCAGCAGCTCGAGCAGCCCGCGGCGATACAGCCGCCTGTCCACCGCCAGGAAAATGCCGACGACGATGACCAGCGCCGCGCCACCGAGCGCACCCACCATCTGTGAAGCGACGCCGGCGATGCCGGCGATGGGCAGCTTGGCATCCTGCATGCCGTTGAGCCATTCGAGCACACGTCGGCCCACGCTGCTGAGGTGCAGCCAGTCATTGAAGGCTTGCCAGGCCTGCGGCACGGCACCGCGCAACCCCTGCAGTTGCTCGGCCAGCGGGTCTCCCAGTTGCCACAGACCGAGGCCGAGCAGCAAGGCCATCGTCACCGTCACGAAGGCCACGGACAGCCGTTGACTCCACCCCAGTCGGCGCAGCGGCGTGGCGGCGCTGCTCAGCGCAGTGGCCACCAGCACAGCACCGAAGAGCAGTAGCAGCGGCGTGCGCAACTGCCAGGCCAGCCACAGCAGCAGCAGGACCGCAAGAAGCCACGGCCAACGTGGGTGTCGTGCAACTGCCGAGGCGTCACCGTGCATTGCGCGACGGCTGGCAAACCGCGCGCCCAAACGGTGTGCGGCCGACCGTAGCGACGACAGGTTTTCAGGCATTCCGATTGCCGACAGCTGCGCACCGCCACCTGCCGGAGGATGACCATGTCGAACCCCGCCGCCATCGCCTGCTCACGGCCCAGGACGTCATGGCGGGGTGCGACGCGCTCCGCGCGTGCCCGGGGTAACTGGGTCGCGACCGCCTTGGCAGGCACATGCATCGCCGCGCACGCGGCGCTC